>CAVRVJ010000015.1:0-17139 GCA_963724645.1 uncultured Acidobacteriota bacterium | reverse complement strand
GCGCCCGCGGCGATCAAGGCCTCCGCAATTGCCCGCCCGATTCCGCGGGCGGCTCCGGTGACGACACAGACGGCCTGCGTCAGGTGCATGGGTTGCAGATCCTTAATCCGGAAGTCTCCGGAAGTCACTTCCGTTAGCCCGACGCGCTGAGATCTTTCAAGTCGGCGCGAGCCTCGGCGTAGCTCGTGTGGAACGCCAGCACGCGGGGATCGGGCTCGCGTCCGTGGACCAGGCACCACTCGCGGTACAACGCCGGCCACCAGTTCTCGTGCTGCGTAAGGCCGCGATCGAGGTAGTTCTGCCAGTCGATCAGGACACGCGACCAGCATCGATCGCCGTATTCCGTGGCGGATTTTGAGTCGCCCATTTCTCTCACGTACCAATCCCGGCCGATGCGCGCGTGGAGCACTTCATCGGCCCAGTCGTAGTCCTGCGCCAAGCCGGAGAACGCGTCACCCGACGCGACGCCGACCTCCCACTCGAAGCGCTTGCCCGTCCTTGGCATCAATCCCTGCTCGATGAAATACAGGACGGCGTGGCGCTCGAGCGGCGTGAGCTGCGTGTTGAGCGCCAGCGACCACGTGAAATTCACCCGCACGAATCTCTGCCAGTCGATGCCGGTCTGGACGAACCCGACCTCGCCCATCATGGCGTGCCGCGCCTCGTCCCAGAGCTGGCGTGTCATGTCGACGTAGTACTGCCACGGCTTGCCGCGCGTCTCCGCGATGATCGACGCCATCATCTCCGGCACGTCGATCTCGCGCAGCCGCTTGTAATACATCATCAGCGTCTTCGCGTCCGGCGGCATCGCCGTGTCGTAGAGAAACACCTCGGCGTGTACGCCCATGTTGTACGGATCGGCGAATCGCGCGTCGCGGCTGGGCTCCTTGACGAACGGCCGCGGGGCCGCCGAGAAGCGCCGCGCGGGATCACTAGCTGCCGGCTGGGCCGCGCCGTCGAGGCCGCCCGCACGCTCCAGCCATTGCTCGAGCAGCGCGCGCCACTCCGCCAACGCGCCGGGTTGTTGCGTCGTGAGAATCCGGCGGCTCGCCTGATCTCCAAACGCGGCCATCTCCTCGACTTCGATCAGCGCGAACCGGCAGATGCGGTAGCTGGGATGGTCCATCAGCCTGTTCGTCTGATCGAGATGCCGTCGCAGCGCGGCGGCCAGCGCCGGCAGCGCGTGCTGGTACAACCCCACGAGCAGCGTGCCGGTGTCGGGCGCCGCCGCGATTTCATCGAAGAACACGTCGAGTGCCGGATCGGGACTGACGTCGAGGCCGAGCGGCGGTTCCCGCATTTCCGCCACGCGCGTGCGCCATGCCGAGGCGTGCTCGGCGCAGTAGTGCGCGTGCAGGCTGAACGCCATCTTCAACTCGTAGATCGGCTCGCCGGTCAGCCGCTCGATGAAGATTTGATGCAGCCGCCGGAACGCCCAATGATGGCGCTTGAGCCGCTGCACGCACTGCTCGACCGTCAAGCCGATCCGGGCCGCTTCCTGTATCGTGCAGATTCCGGCGATCGGCGGCAGATCCTGGAAGGAGCGATAGTCGCGGATATCCATAAAGCACGTCCTCGGCAAATGCTACTGCAGCCAACCTGACCTTGGAGAGATGAAGGGCATGAAGGTCGGACGGTCCGGCTGGCCTGGCAGCCGGCGTTGCCGGCTTTGACTGAGAAACAGATCGCCAGAAACGAGCACGCAGCGACACATATCTCGCGTGTTCGTTTCCGGCGATCTGTTTCTCAGTCGGCCGCCGGAGGCGGCCCCCAGGCCAGCCGATAACGCGTTCTCCAAGCTCTCCATTTTCTCCAAGGTGGTCCTTGTGTTCCGCTCCGACGGCAGCTTTTCCGTCTGCTACACTACGGGCCGCTCGGAGGCGGTCTCATTCCAATTCTCGGCATCGATGTCGGCACCAGCGGATCGCGCGCGATTGTCGTCGGGGACGACGGCGCGCTGCTGGCCGCGTCGACGCTCGATCACGAGCCCTTTTCCTCGCCCGGGCCGGCCTGGGCCGAGCAGCATCCGGCCGACTGGTGGCGTGCGTCGCGCGAGGCGGCCCAGGCGGCCATCACCGCGAGCGGCGTGCCGCCTGGATCGATCAGCTGCGTCGGCCTCTCCGGCCAGATGCACGGCGCGGTGCTGCTCGACGGGCGCGGCGAGGTCGTGCGGCCAGCGCTGATCTGGTGCGATCAGCGCACGGCCCAGGAGTGCGACTGGCTGAACCGGACGATCGGCGCCGACCGCCTGCTCGCGCTGACCTGTAATCCGGCCCTGCCGAACTTCACGCTCACGAAGCTCCTCTGGGTCAGGGAGCACGAGCCCCGTCTCTGGGATCGCGTCCGGCACGTGCTGCTGCCGAAAGACTACGTCCGCTATTGCCTGAGTGGCGAATTCGCCACTGATGTCGCCGACGCCTCGGGCACGCTGATGCTGGACGTGGCGGGACGAGGCTGGTCGGCCCCCGTCCTCGACGCCGCCGGCATCGGCGCGACGCTGCTGCCGGCCGTGTTCGAGTCTCCCGAGGTGTGCGCGCGGGTCTCGCGCCAGGCGGCTGAGCTGACCGGCCTTGTCGAGGGCACACCAATCGTCGCCGGCGCGGGCGATCAGGCCGCAGGCGCCGTCGGCATGGGGATCACGCGGCCGGGCGCCGTGAGCGCGACCATCGGCACGTCAGGTGTGGTGTTCGCGGCCACCGACCGCCCGGCGCTCGATCCCCACGGGCGGCTGCACACGTTCTGCCACGCGATTCCCGGACGCTGGCATGTGATGGGCGTCACGCAGGCGGCGGGGTTGTCATTGCGCTGGATTCGCGATCGCTGGAGCGGCAGCGATCCGGCGGCCTCCTACGACCTGTTGACAGCGGAGGCGAGCCAGGTGCCGCCGGGTGCGGACGGCGTGATCTGGGCGCCGTACCTGATGGGCGAGCGGACGCCGCATCTCGATCCCTCCGTGCGCGCCGCGCTGATCGGTCTGGCCGCCAGCCACACCCGCGGCCATATCGTGCGCGCCGTGCTGGAAGGCGTCGCGTTCAGCCTCCGCGACAGTTTCACGATTTTCGCCGAGCTGGACATTCCCGTTGAATGCATCCGTCTCGGCGGAGGCGGCGCGAGGTCAGGGCTCTGGCGTGAAATCCAGGCGGCCATCTACGGCCGCGCGGTCGAGACCGTCACGGCGGACGAAGGCGCCGCCTATGGCGCGGCGATCCTTGCCGGCGTCGGCGCGCGCATCTGGTCGAGCGTGGACGAAGCCTGCGAAGCTGTCGTTCGCGTCGGCGAGGTCACACGGCCGACCGGCGATGGCATTCGCGCGATGAACGATCGTTATCGGGTGTATCGGCTGGTATATCCTGCCCTGCGGGAGATCTATGGCTGACCCTTTCGTCCCTCGTCCCGAACACAAGTTCTCGTTTGGATTGTGGACCGTCTGCAACCGGGGCCGCGATCCGTTCGGCCCCGAGGTCCGGGACGTCCTCTCCCCGGTGGACGCTGCCGCCCTGCTCGGCGAGGTGGGCGCATGGGGCGTGAACTTCCACGACAACGACCTGGTGCCGATTGACGCCACGCCGGCCGAGCGCGACCGCATCGTCAAGGAATTTCAGCGCGCGTGCAAGGCACACCGGCTGGTCGTGCCGATGGTGACGGTGAGTCTGTTCACTGATCCAATCTTCCGGGACGGCGCCTTCACCGCCAACGACCCGCGGGTCCGCGCGTACGCGGTGCAGAAGACCATGCGCGCGATGGACATCGGGGCGGAGCTGGGCGCGAAGATCTTCGTGCTCTGGGGCGGCCGCGAAGGCACCGAAACCGACGCGTGCCGGCGGCCCGATGAGGCGATCAAGCGGCTGCGCGACGCGGTCGACTATCTGTGCGAATACTCCCTCGATCGGAAGTACGGATATCGGTTCGCGCTCGAGGCCAAGCCGAACGAACCGCGCGGCGATATCTACATGGCGACGACCGGCAACTACCTCGGTTTCATCCCGACCCTCTCCCACCCGGAGATGGTCGGGGTGAACCCGGAGTTCGCGCACGAGACCATGGCCGGTTTGAACTTCGTGCATGCCGTCGCGCAGGCGTGGGAAGCCGGCAAGCTCTTCCACATCGATCTGAACGATCAGGTAGCTGGCCGCTACGACCAGGACTTCCGCTTCGGATCCGTCAATCTCAAGGCGACGTTCTTTCTCGTCAAATTTCTCGAGGAGGTCGGCTACGACGGCCCGCGCCACTTCGACGCGCACGCGTACCGGACCGAGGACTACGAAGGCGTCAAGGACTTCGCGCGCGGCTGCATGCGCACGTACCTGATCATGAAGGACAAAGCCCGGCGCTGGAACGCCGACAAGGAGATTCAGGCGCTGCTGCGGGAGACGAAAGCGGACGCCGCGCACTCAGTCGCGAAGTACTCGACGAAGCATCGCAACAATTTGCTCGGCCGCGCGATCGATCGCCGCGCGATTGCCTCCAAAGGGCTTGCCTACGAGCGCCTCGATCAGCTGACAGTCGAGGTGCTGCTCGGCGTGAGATGAAACCGCCTCGAGCCATTTATTCGCATTGCAAAACATACAAAAGACTCGGACGCATTTTTTCGTTCATTTCTCGGCATTCCATTGCGCTTCGCGAAATCTCTGGCGCATAATCCTCTCAAACGACAACCCCAAGCGGGCAGTCCGTCCGGGAGCCATCCGAGCGGATGAGGATTGTCTCAAAGGGGCCGGGGACGACTCCGCCGGAGTGCGACATGACCAAACTGGCGCGGGATCCGTATCTCGTCAAATCAGTCGTGCACGCGTCGCGTCTGCTGTCCGCGTTCAGGACCACAGGTGAGGCGCTGCCGCTCAGGGAAGTCTCGAGCCGGAGCACGCTGCCGAAGAGCATGACGTTCCGGTTGCTGTACACCCTCGAACGGTGCGGCCTCGTCGAGAAGGTCGGCGAGAATCTCTACCGATCGTGCCTGCGCTCGCTCAAACAGCGCCTCTACAGGCTCGGTTACGCCGCGCAGGGCACCGATTATGCGTTCTCGAAAGACGTGTCCGTGAGCCTGCAGCAGGCTGCCGCCGACGAGGGCATCGAACTGATCTCGGTCGACAACCGCTACAACGCGAAAATCGCTCAGCGCAATGCGGACGTGCTCGTTCGCGAAAAGGTCGACCTCGTCGTCGAATTCCAGACCGATGAGCAGATCGCGCCGATCGTCGCGGCGAAGTACCACGAGGCAAATATCCCGCTCATTGCGATCGAAGTCCCGCACCCGGGCGCCACCTACTTCGGCGCGAACAACTACGAGGCCGGACTGATTGGCGGACGCCACCTCGGCCGGTGGGCCAAGCAGCATTGGCAGAACGAGGTCGACGAGATCGTGATGATCTCGCTCGAGCGCGCCGGCAACCTGCCGAAGATGCGGCTCACTGGCATGCTGGTCGGGCTGAAGGAGGTGGCGCCGAGCCTCGAGCGGTGCCGCGTGACCTTCCTCGACGGCGACGGCGTGTTCGGCCGCAGCCTGGAGGCCGTGCGGCGCCATCTTCGGGCGACGCGCCTGCGCCGCGTGCTGGTCGGCGCCGTCAACGATCCCAGCGCGCTTGGCGCGCTACGGGCCTTTCAGGAGGCGGGCCGCGAGGAGTCGTGCGCGATCATGGGCCAGAACGCCTCGCCGGAAGGGCGCGCCGAACTCCGGCGGCCCGACACGCGTCTGATTGGATCAGTCGCCTACTTCCCCGAGCGCTATGGCGCCGCCATCGTCGCCCTTGCGCTCGATATTCTCCATCGCCGGCCGGTGCCGCCGGCGGTGTTCGCCAAACACCAGCTCGTCACACCGGAGACGGTGAACCACGTCTATCCCAATGACAGGCTCATGTACGCGACGACGTCGGGGACCGTGTGACGCGCTGAGGCACGCATTTCGCGAGGCGATAGCGGATCTGGCGATGCGTGGACGCGGTGCTTACGCCGCGGTCGCCTCCAGGTACTCCTGGAATCGATCGTACTGGCGGTCCCACTGCTCCGTGTGCAGCGGTTCGAACGTCCGAGCGGGAAACGACTGCTTGATGATGGCTCGAGCCTCGCGGAGCGATCCGACCGCACCGCTTGCCAGCATCTGGACGGCGATGTTGCCGAGCGCCGTCGCTTCTGCCGGTCCGGCAATCACGGGACGCCCCGTGGCGTTGGCGGTGAACTGATTGAGCAGGCGATTGCGCGACCCGCCGCCGACGATACGCACATGCGAAAAGCGTGTGCCGGTCAACTGCTCGAGTGAGTGCAGCACGCTTCGATACTTGAATGCGAGGCTCTCGAGGACGGCGCGTGTGAACGCCGCCGGGCTTCGCGGCACGCTCTGACCCGTACGCTGGCAGAATCCGGCAATCGCGGCGGGCATGTCGGTCGGATGGAAGAACGTGCTGTGGTCGGGATCGAAGAAGGCGCCGAAGGCCAGCGCTTCATCCGCAGCCGACGCGAGCAGTTCGTCGTAGCTGTGCCTCTGACCGGCAGCCGCCCACGCTCGCACGCACGCCTGCAGCAGCCACATGCCGCCGATATTCTTGAGCACGCGTGTCGTCCCGCACACGCCGCCTTCGTTCGTGAAGTTCAGGTCGCGCGCCGCCGGTGTGACAATCGGCGCGTCGACTTCGGCGCCCAGCAAGGACCACGTGCCGGAACTGAGGAACGCGCCGCCGTCCCGATCAACGGCGGCAAACGCCGACGCCGTATCGTGGCAGCCTGGCGCCACAACCGGGACGCCTGCATGCGCCTGGTTCACATCCCGCCGGAGGGCGCCGAGTACGGTCGCCGGTTCGACGAGCGGCTGCAGCAGGTGATCGGGTAACCCGAGGTCAATGAGCAGCGGGTGCGCCCAGCGGCGCGTCCGGGCGTCCACCATTTGCGACGTGGACGCAATCGTGTATTCACACTGACGGGTGCCGGTCAGCCAATAGTTGAAGAGATCCGGAATCATCAACAGCGCGGTCGCCGCGTCGATCAGCCGCGGCGTCGCCTGGCAGGCGGCGTACAACTGAAACAGCGTGTTGATCGAGATGATCTGGCTGCCGGTCAACGCGTAGAGCGTCTCGCGTCCCACGCGGCGGCAGACCTGATCCATCGCGCCCTCATGACGGGTGTCGCGGTAGTGATAGGGATTCTCCAGCAGATTGCCGCGTTCGCCGAGCAGCGCGAAGTCACAGCCCCAGGTATCGACCCCGAGGCTATCGAGGCCGGCATCGCCAACCTCGTCGAACGCGCCGCGCATATCGTGCCACAGGCGCAGAACGTCCCACTGCAGCGACCCGTTGCTTCGCAGCGGTTCGTTTGGAAAACGCCGCAGCTCCCGCAGCGTGAGCGCGCCCGACGACAATTCGCCCAGCATCGCTCGGCCGCTCTCGGCACCCAAATCAAATGCGAGAAAACGGTGAGCCACCGGCGCACAGCATACGATCAGATATTACGTTCAGGATCATCTCTTTTTCCGGGCCGATGTTCCGCAATGCACGATGCATTCACGGGGACCATTCGGCAGCCGCGCCGTTATCGATCGCCAGCGGCCCAGCAGATATTTGACGCGCCCGGACGCCAACGGGTTCGCCACATTCTGCCGTTTCGCAATACAGAATAACTCGCTGTGTCCAGAAGATGCGGACGCGTCCCCCCAGTATTGGTCGCAGCCCGGCAAAATCCGAGCAAAAACAGGTTCGCATCTGTTTGTCACCACGAAATGTGCCTCGATGCCGGTGATTCCGTTGACTCCGCGGATCGCGGCCGGTAGTGTCCGCAAACGTCACATCACCAGATCTTGCGACCCCGGCGTGCCGCTGCCCGACACGCGCGGGCTGGCGTTATGGACAGGAGGAAGATGTGAAATCGCATGGCTCGACCGTGCTTTCAAGCGTTGTTCTACTCGCGGTCGCCCTGTGTATCGGCTCAACGGCCTATGCCCAGGGCGGACTGACCGGCCAGATTTCCGGCACAGTGGTCGACAAGACGAATGCCGTACTCCCTGGAGTGACGGTCACCGTGCACAACGACAATACCGGTGACACCCGTGTGGCGGTGACCGATTCCACGGGCGCCTACGTCGTGACCAACCTGCTGGCGGGGACGTACACCGTCAAGACGAACCTGGAGGGCTTCAAGGTCGCCGAGCAGACGGGCGTCCAGCTGCTCGCCCAGCAGCGGCTCGCGCTGCAGGCGACCGTACTCGAGGTCGGCGGCGTCACCGAGACGGTCTCGGTCGAGGGCCGGGCGCCCCAGATCCAGACGACCAGCGGCGAACGCTCGGCCACGATCACCGCCAGCGAAATCCAGGACATCGGGCTGCGAGGGCGTGACTTCATGGGCACGTTGAAGACGCTGCCGGGCGTCATCGACACGTCCGCCCGCGACGCGCCGGGCTGGGGATCAGTCGCCAACATGACGATCAACGGCCAGGCGAACTTCAACTTCTCCTACGATGGCGTCGTCAGCAAGGACACGGGGTCGAATTCGAGCAACTATGCGGCACCCGGCCTCGACTCGATTGCCGAAGTGAGGGTCCAGTCCTCGAACTTCCAGGCGGAGTACGGCCGCAGTTCGGGGGCCTCGATCACGGTCATCACCAAGAGCGGCACCAGGAACTTCCGCGGGAGCCTCGCGTACTACAAGCGCGATGAGCATCTCAACGCGAACAGCTGGGACCGACGCCGGAGCTGCGACCAGAGTCCGGTCACGAACGGCAAGCCCAACCCGAACTGCGCCAAGCAGCCCTACCGGTTCGATAACACGGCATGGACGATCGGGGGGCCGGTGGTGCTCCCGGGCTTCAACCACAACCGCGACAAACTGTTTTTCTTCTTTTCCGAGGACCTGCTGCCGCGCACCGACCCGGGAAACCTTTCGCAATTGACGATGCCGACCGCGCTGGAGCGGCAAGGCGACTTCTCCAAGACGGTCAACAGCCAGGGCAGACTCATCTACATCAAGGATCCGCTGCTGGCGGCTCAGGGACTGGCCTGCAATGTCAACAGCGGCGGCCCCGGCTGCTTCCAGAACAACGTCATTCCGCCCGGCCGAATCAACTCGATCGGTCGGCAGATCCTGAGTCTGTTTCCCGCGCCGAACGATTCCGATCCCAGCGGCAACCGGCAGTACAACTTCACGTACCAGAACACGAATATCAGGCCACGCAATGATCAGGTGGCACGCGTCGACTGGAACGTGCGGCCTGGCACGACCTTCTACAGCCGGTTCCAGTTCGGCCATGAGGTGAACAACAGGAGCCGGTCGGGGTTCCTCGGCTCCAGCGGCAACGGCGGGTGGCCGCAGTTCTACTCGTCGTACGAGATCCAGACCTACAGCACGGTGAACACGCTGCTTCACACGTTCGGCCCGACGACCGTCCTGGAGTTCACGGTGGGTCAGAACTGGTCAGAGCAGGACACATACAACTTCGATCAGCAGTCACTCGATGACAACAATCGCTCCAGGGTCCTGCCTGGCCTGGCGCAGTTCTTCCCGAATTCCAACCCGCTCAATCTGATTCCGAACATGACGTTCGCGGGCACGAACGGCCAGCCGAACATGCCGAGCTTCAGCTTCGAGAATCGGTATCCGTTCACGGCCAATAACATCACGTCGGACATCACGGCCAACCTGACGAAGATCGTCGGACGGCATAACTTGAAAGTGGGCATCTTCATCGAACACAACGCGCGCCCGGCCTCCCGCTCGTCCTTCTTCAACGGGACGATTAACTTCAACGGCAGCACCACGAATCCTTACGACACGAACTTCGGCTACGCCAACGCGCTGCTGGGCTCGATCAACCAGTACACCGAGTCGACGGATCACCCCCGCGCCGAAGGTCGCTATAACCAGTCGGAGTTCTTCGCGCAGGACAATTGGCGAGTGACGAGCCGGTTCACGGTGGACTATGGCCTGCGCGTCTACTACATCGGACCAACGTACGTGAAAAGCCAGCAAGTCGCGTACTTCGACCCGGACAAATGGAGCGCGTCTTCCGCACCGCTCCTCTATCAGCCCGTCTGCCCCAACAACGCGGCGAGCTGCGCGGGCGCCAATCGACAGGCCCTGAACCCGCTGACAGGCGAGATCGTGAACAGCACCTTCATCGGCAAGCTGGTGCCGGACTCGGGTGATTTTTACAACGGCATGGTGACGATCAACGAAACACCCTACGCCGGCTGGGGTCTCCGTCCGGCGCCGCGCGCAGGATTCGCCTGGAACGTGACGGGCGATTCGAAGACGTCGATCCGGGGCGGCTACGGCACCTTCTACGATCGCTACAGCGACGACACGATCCTGTCGCTCGTGGAACAGCCGCCGCTGCTCTCCACGCGCTCGACGAACTTCACGACGATCCCGCAGCTGTTGAGCTCCCAGCTCGTGCAGAGCACCGTCGGCGTGAGCGCGTTCGCCCCTGGCAACTTCCATCCGCCCACGGTGTACAACTGGAGCCTCGGCGTTCAGCGGGAATTGCCGTTCCAAATGGCCGTCGACGTCGCCTATGTGGGCAACGCCGGCCGCCACAACGCGTCCACGGTGGCCATCAACAGCTTCCCGTATGGCACGCAGCGGACCGACCTGAACCCGCAGAACGCCGACCCCACCAATGGCGGTCAGCCGAAGGACGCGGACTACCTGCGGCCGTACACGGGGTACAGTGCGACCAACATGCGTACCTGGGACGGGTACGCAAACTATCACTCCATCCAAGTCTCAGTGAACCGCCGATTTGTCAACGGCTTCGCGTGGGGGCTGGCCTACACGGGGTCGGTTCGCAGGAGTCTGGGCACTTTTGACCCGTACATCTGCCCGAACGAGGCGGTGACCTGCTCGGCAGCGGACAACGCGGCCGCCAACAAGGCGCGGAACTACAACAAGAGCGGCAGCCGGCCTCACGTCATGGTGGTCAATTACAACTACCTGGTGCCAAACCTCAGCAAGATCTGGGACAACGTCATCGTCGAAGGCGTGTTCGACGGGTGGCAGATCTCGGGCATCACACAGGCCTACAGCGGCACCTGGGGTTCCTTCGGCACCAGCTTCACAGGCGCGCCGTTCAACGACATGACGGGCGGCCCGGGCGGCAGCCGGGTGACGCTGACCTGCGATCCGAATCTGCCTCGCAACCAGCGGACGTTCGACAGGCAGTTCCGGACGGAGTGCATCGCACCGCCAGGACCGTCGAGTCTGGCGGGTGACACTTACTACCTGGGGAACGCGACCGGAGCGGACTACCTTGGCGCGGGGAATGGCAACCTGGGCTACATCAACCACGACATCACGTTGTTCAAGAACTTCCGGATGGCGAGGGGACGGAACCTGCAGTTCCGCGTGGAGATGTACAACGCGTTCAACACGACTCAGTACGGGACGGTCAACACAGCCGCCCAGTTCAATTTCGCGACAGGTGCACAGACCAATGCGAACCTCGGAAAGGTG
The DNA here is from genome assembly GCA_963724645.1 of uncultured Acidobacteriota bacterium. Classification (GTDB taxonomy): domain Bacteria; phylum Acidobacteriota; class Vicinamibacteria; order Vicinamibacterales; family SCN-69-37; genus CAVXSP01. The sequence goes on along the minus strand of CAVRVJ010000015.1, from coordinate 5,712 downwards.
ACCACGTCACGAGGCAATTCGTACCGCGTGATTCAACTCGGCCTGCGGTTCACGTTCTGAGCTGCGTTAGAATCGCGACGGGGCGTGGCCGGCTCCGGCCGGTCACGCAGTTCTTCTTTCCCGCAGCCGGGACGCTCCCTCGCGGCCGCCTGGTTCGCACATCGCCCGATGATTCGCTTGACTCGAGCTACCCTGCTCGTCTCGCTCTCCCTCCTGCTCGCCTGCATCGGCGTGACGGCCCGGCAGGACCCGGGTACCACGCCTCCAGCAGCCTCGGGCGAAGGCCTCCCCGACGCTCCCGGCAAGGACGTCGTCGTCAGGGTGTGCAGCAACTGCCACGAGCCAGTCCGGGCCGCTTCCGTCCGGCTGACTCGCGAGGGCTGGGCCGACACGGTCGATGACATGATTCGCCGCGGCGCGAAAGGCTCCCCAGACGACTTCCGAACGGTCCTCGAGTACCTCGTGACGAACTTCCTCGGCGAGGCGCCTCGTCCCCTGAACGTCAACTCGGCGTCGGCGATCGACCTTGAAAGCGTCGCCGGCCTTCTGCGCAAAGAGGCCGCCGCTGTCGTCGAGTACCGGGAAAAGAACGGTCCGTTCAAGACGCTGGACGACATGAAGAAGGTTCCCGGCCTCGATTTCCAGAAGATCGACAGCCGCCGCGATCGCCTCGTGGCGCTGTAATGATGCGAACGCTCGCGCTGGCGATCGCAGTCGTCGTTCTGCAGGGCCCGCCGCGGCCGGCAGACATCCCGTTCCGCGTTCATCCGATCGACGGCGGCTCCAGCGAAACGGCCGCGGTCGCCGATATCAACAGGGACGGCAGGCTCGACATCATCTCGGGCGAGTACTGGTACGAGGCGCCGTCCTGGACGAAGCACCGCTTCCGCGAGGTCGGGTTCGCGGGCAACTACATCGACAGCTTCAGCGTCATGCCGCTCGATGTCGACGGCGACGGCAACATGGACGTCGTCGACGTTTCGTGGTTCGCGAAGAAGATTGCGTGGTGGAGAAACCCCGGCCGCACGGCCGGATCGGGCTTCTGGAAGGAAGCCGTCGTCAACGCGTGCTGCAACATCGAGTTCGCGCGGCTAGCCGACATGGACAACGACGGCAAGGCCCAGGAAGTGCTCGCGCAGGAGAACGGCACAGGGCAGGCGTGGTACGAAGCCAGGGGCGGCTCGTGGACCAGGCACGTCGTGAGCGACCGGAGCTATGGCCACGGCATCGGGTACGGCGACGTCAACAAGGACGGCCGCAACGACATCCTGACGCCGCAAGGATGGCTGGAGGCCCCGGCCGATCCGCGAGCAGCCGGCAACTGGGTATTCCACAACGACTGGGAAGCGATCAACACACCGATCGGCGCGCCGGCCCCGCCGGGCCTCCTCGAGCTCGGCTTCATGCACGTCTCGGACGTCGATGGCGACGGACGCAACGACGTGATTGCCGCAGCGGCCCACAACTACGGTGTCTTCTGGTTTCAGCAGACCGCGGAAGGACGGTGGACGCGCCACACGATCGATAACGCGTGGTCGCAGGGGCACGCCTCGACACTGATCGATCTGAACGGCGATGGCAGGCTCGATCTCGTCACTGGCAAGCGGTTCATGGCGCACAACGGATCCGATCCCGGAGAACGCGAACCGCTCGGTCTGTACTGGTACGAATCGCGGCCGGTTGTGCCCGCATCCGCTGGCCGTGGGCAACGCGACACCAGCCCCGGCGTCGAATGGATCCGTCACGTCATCAGCTACGGCGGACAGGTGGGCGCCGGCATGCAGATTCCGGTGATTGACATCGACGGTGACCGTGACCTCGACCTCGTCGTCGGCGGCAAGAGCGGGTTGTTCCTGATCGAGAACCTCACGAGGAATCCAAGGCGATGAGCCCCGCCGCGCGCGCGTGGTCCACGCCTTCGACCTTACTTCCGTTCCAACGCGAACCCGAACGCGTACATCGCGCCGTCCTGCGTCGTGACGTACATCTGGCTGTTTGACGACCACAGGCCGCTCGCGGGCGCGGAAGACGCCACCGTCTTCCCGCTGTTCCACAGCTCCTTGCCGGTCGTGCCGTCGAACGCGTAGAGCACGGAGCCGCCGGATGCCGGCGCTCCGCCGCCCGATGCCGCGAACACGACGCCATTGACGACGACCGGCGCCAGGGGCCGCGGGAGATCGTGCGACGCCCATGCCGGCTCCAATGCGACTCGTCCGGCCTCTTCGACAAGCTTCAGCGCGAGAATCGCGCCGTTCGTCACCGCTCCGTTGCCGAGAGGCGTCTTCACGTCGGCGGCAAGGCGGCCGTTGACCGGCACCAGCACCCACGTCTGGCCGGTCCGCATGGCGGGCGCCGCGGGGGCTGCGCCTGCCTCGGCCGGCGGCGCCGGCACCATCGTCATTTCCTGCCATACCGCCAGCGCCTCGGGCGCAAACGTGGAGGGGCTGGCCACAAGGGATCGCGAAGCGTACAGCGGTGTCGAGTGATTCGCTCCCCCGAGCGAACTGGCGTCGAGAACGACGACGCGTCCATCCCGCGTCGCCGACGTCACGAGGTTCTTGCCGGTGCGCTTCAGCACGACTGGTCCGGTTACGAAGTCGGCGGCCGGAGCGGTGAACCAGTCTATGAGCCGCAGCGTCTTTGGCTCGAGCGCGACGATCGCATTCGCATAGCCGCCGGCCACCGTCTGACCCTGGCCGATGGCGATTACGAGCGTCCCGTCACTCGTGATCGCGAGCGGCCCGACAGGGCTGCCGCCACTCGTCTTCCACGACGTTACCGGCTTGCTTTCGCTCGACAGATCCACGGCCCACACGCCGTTCGGCGCGCCGCCGCAACTCCCATTCGTCGTCGTGTAGAGGACGTTGTCCACAACGATGGGATCGGACCACCGCGCGTCCACTGGCAGAAACGGCGCGGGTTTCTGAATGTCCTTCCCGGTGAGCGGACCGATGGTATGAAGCATGCCGTCGCTCGAAACGACGTAGGTGGGACCGGAGATTCGACCGAGCCCGCCGCCGCCACCACGAGGCGGCGCGGCGGGACCGCGGCCCGCCGGATCTGCGGCGCCTGGTCCGGCACCTGGCGCGCCGGCAGCAGTTGCACCAGCACCGCCGGGACGTCCGGCCGCGCCCGGACCCCCAGGGCCGCCAGGACCGCCGGGACGCGCGGGGCGCTGCGCCAGATCGCTCGGCACGCCTTCTCCTGGTTCGCCCACCGCGCCTCGATAGCCGGCGCCGCGCGCCCCACCGCCGCCCGCGCCGCCGCGCGCCAGCGCCGGCACGGCTTCTACTGGCGGCGGCACAATCCTCGCCGCCGCGCCCGTGATGCCGCCCGGACACGCGGCTGTTGCTGCACCCGGCGCGGCGTCGAAATGCCGCTGCCAGATCGTCGCACCGGTGTCGTTGTCGACGGCAAACAGATTGTTGGAGCTGCCGGCGATGAACGCCACCGGCGAGAACAACCCGACGCCGTTCATCGTGACCGGCTGCAACAGCGCGTTGGACTGCCGCGCCGCATTCTCCAGCTTGGTCTGCCACTGCAGCTCGAAGCCAGGCTTCGACAGGTTCTCGACCGAGATGTTCGGATCGGTCCTGAGCCATGACGTCCGATGGGCGTCGGCGCGCGTGACGGGCCATTCCGGACCGATGTTGCGGCCCTGGGCCCAGACGGCGGCGCCGGCGAGCAGGGAAATCGCCGCGACTGCGTACCCGCGATGGATGTGCATGATAAGTCTCCCGTCTACTTCGCGGCCTGAGCTTGTCCGACGACGCCGAAGCAATAGAGCGTGCCGTCGAACGTGCCGATATACACGCGCCCATTGGCGACCGTCAGGCCAGTGAAGTGGTTCCAGGACGTGATCTGATTGCCGCTGCTCCAGAGCTCCTGCCCGGTCCGGGCATCGAGGGCGAAGAGCGTGGCATGTGTCGAATTCGGAATTCGTCGCGCGGACGAGCTATCGAGCGACCCGCCGAGGCGTCCGCCGCCCGGCTCGTCCCACGCCCGGTCGGGCACCGTTTGCGTCGTGTCCTCGCCGCTGCCATAGGTGAAGGCCACGCCGTTTGCGACGATGACTTCCTCGGCCATGTCCATGTCGCGCGACAACCAGGCCGGTGTCAGTTGCCATTTGTCGCCCGCCTGTTCGAGCCGGTACGCGCCCACGCCGCCGTGGGCGGGCCGCGCGTGCTCGACGGGCGCATGGAATTGCGTGCTGACCGGTCCCCAGAACGGCACGGCGAGCCACTGCGCGCCCGAGCCGTCCTGCCAGGCGGCCATCGCGCCCCAGACGCCTTTCGCGTCATAGTTCGCGGCGTCGTTGCACAAAAGCGGCGTCGTCTGTAGCGGGGTACGGTGGTCCTCGCCGCCAAGCGCGTCACGATCGAGCAGCCACATGCGGCACTCCTTGCTCGTGCCCACGAGGAACTTGCGGCCCTTGTAGTCGAACACGACGGGCGTGACGTTCACGTCTAAATCGCGCCGCCACATCCAATTCGCGTTCCGCGGCGCGAAGTAGTCGACGAGCTGCATCTGCTTATTGGCGTCGAGCTTCACCGCGACAATCGCGTTGCCCAGACTCTTGGTGGCGGGATTGAACTGCCCGTCGCCGGTCCCCAGGAACACCGTGCCGTCGGGCGCGACCGCCGCGCCGCGCCGGCCCCACATGCCGCCGCCCGCCGGGACGAACACGCTCGACTTGCGGGTGGCGAGGTCATACGAATAAAACGCGTTCGCCACGCCACCGCATCCCTGAGCGTTCGCGGTGTAGATAGTGCCGTTGAACAGATTCAGGGCGTACGGCTTGCCGTTTGGCGGCATGAACTTCTCGGCAGGCGCAACGTCGGTACCGTCTGCCAGGTTGACCTGCCGCAGCCGGCCGTCCCACGACACCACGTAGATCGTGTATTTGCCCGGCGTCGAGGACACGGCAATCACCGGCTGGTCGGTCAGCCCGCCAGGACACAGCGTACTGCCGCGGCCGCCCGGCTGCTCCGTGTACGTGCTGTCGAAGTGCTTCTTCCACATCATCTCGCCGGTCGCGACGTCGATGCCGAACAGGTCGTCGGTCGCGCCGGCCACGACAGCCATCTCACGGGGCCCCTGCGGCGTGGTCACGCGCTCGGCCAGCAGCGGCGGAAACAGGTTGTGCATCTGCCGCGTCCCGCTGGGGAGCTTGATCTTCCACAGCAGCTTCATGTTCCTGACATTCGTCGTGTTGAAGACCTTCTCGTCCTTCATCCATCCGGTACGTCCGTTGTCGACGCCTTCGGTGAGGTATTCGGAAGCCAGAAGTGAGACGCCCGACATCAGCAACGCCGCCAACAACAGCTTTCGCATGCGCATGTGTTGCCTCGCTTGCCGCCCGCGATGGGCGTGTGAACTCATGAGAGTGGGCGGATGATAACGCGGCGGCCAGGACGAGAGTTATCGGCCTTTGGCCGTTTCGTTGCGTTTCACATTGCGATTCGATTACCGAGACGGCGAGGCAACGGAATAGACCCTGCTGGATTTGGGAAACCGTATCGCAATGAAGAACTGTTTCGTGCATGTCTGGCTATGGACATCATTGGCGCTGTTCCGCTATGCAACACGGTAGTTCGCCGTTGGCAACGCCGACGCGATGTGGATAATGCTTCTCGGAACTCCGCAATAAGCCTCGCCGCAGCGCAGGGAGATTGAGATGACTCTGAGATTCGCACTTCCACTGACCGCAGG
>CAVRVJ010000014.1:0-109545 GCA_963724645.1 uncultured Acidobacteriota bacterium | reverse complement strand
TCAACTTCCGATCTGCGACAGCGTCTTCCTGGCTTCGGCGATGCCGTCGAACTCGCGATTGAACGCGAGCGCCCGCTGCAGCTCCTTCGTCCCCTTGTCCAGGTCGCCCGCCTGCACGTACGCCATGCCCAGGTGATAGTGCGTCGACGGATCGCTCGCGTCCTTTCGCACACTGGATTCCAGGTGCCGGACCGCTGACGAGAACATGCTCTTCTGGTAATAAATCCACCCCAGCGTGTCGTTGACATGGGGCTCGTCCGAGAGTTCGCGCTGCGCGGCCTGTGCCAGCTGTAACGCCTGGTCCAGATTCCTGTTGCTCGCGACATACAGCCAGGCAAGGTTGTTGGCCGCCACGGCGGCGTGCGGATCGACGGCGAGCACTTTCTGGTACTGCGTCTCGGCTTCCGGCAGCCGGCGCTGCGCCTCGAGCAGCATGCCGAGCATCGTGCCTGCCGAGGTGGACCTGGGGTTCTGTTCGGCGATCCGCTGGAATTGAGTACGGGCATCCTCCAGGCGTTGCTGGCTGATGTAGAGCTGCCCGAGCATGCCGTACGCTTTGAGCCGGGACGGCTCGATCTCGATCGCACGCTTGAGCATTTCCTCGGCTTTCGCCAGATTCTTCGCCGCCGCATAGGTCTGTCCCGCGAGCATGTAGAGCTCACCCGAGGGCGGCGTTCTCTTCAGCGAGCCCTCGATACGGGCGACGGCGTCTGCCGGCCGGCCCGCCGCAAGGTCCAGATTGACGAGGCCGCCGAGGGCTTCGAGGTCGTCGGGCGCGATTTCCGAGGCCTTGAGGTAGGAGGCACGGGCGGCGTCGGGCTGGTGGTCGGCCCGATGCTGCGCCGCGAGCAGATTCAGCACCGTGGGGGCGTTCGGGAAGTTCTTCTGGAGCAACGCAAGCGCCTCCCGCGCCTGACCCACGTTGTTCTGCGCCAGCAGGACGCGCACCATGAGCACGCGCGCGCGAACATCCCCCGGCTGCGCCGAGATCGCCGCCTGCGCGTAGGTCTTCGCCTTGTCGAATTGACCGGTGCTCAGGTAAACGCCCGCCGAGGCCGAGATTCGCGCCAACCGATTGCTGTTGCCGTTTGAGCGCCTCTTCGTAGGCCTTGACCGCGTCTTCCGTGCGGTCGCGCTTCGCCTGGATCTGCCCGATCTCCGCATACGCCTCAGAGACCAGCGGCGAGTTTGGATCATCGGTGGTGATCACCGTGGCCTCCGCCAGCGCCTCGTCAGGCTTGCCGGCCAGGCGCAGGAGCCGCGCATGCACCAGCCGCGCGGCGGTCTCCTTGGGCTCCTTGGCCAACAATTCCTTCACGAGGTCCAGGCCTTGAGCCCACTGCCCCTTGGCTGCCAGCACCGCGGCGAGGCGGGTGGTTGCGACCACGTGGGCTTCTTTCGTCGATGTCAGAGCGCGCAGGGTCTTCTCCGCGTCATCGAGTCGATGGGTGGCGATGTAATAGTCGGCCAGCGTGATGCCCGCCGACGCATCCGGACCGCTCGCGAGCGTCTGGAAATACGGTTCGGCTTCGCGAGCCCGGCCGGACGCCATGTAGAAAGCGCCGAGGGCCCGATTTGCCCCGACGTCGTTCGGCGCCAGCTTGATGGCGTCCTTGAGCGTCTGTTCCGCCTCCGGCGCTCGACGGCTGGCCCAGAGGAAATTGGCCAGCGCCATGCGCGCCGCGACAGACGTCGGCGCGATCTCGATCGCCTTCCTGAACGTCGCCTCGGCCTCGGGGCGCTTCCCGCTGACGAACTGCAGCGTGCCGAGGTTTGAGTACGCCCGATCCTGGGTCGGATCGAGCGCGATGGCCTCTTCGTACTCCGCGATGGCGCCATCGAGATCCTTGAGTCCGGCGAGCGCATTGCCGAGCAGGATCTGTGCGTCCACGTTCTTCGGGTCGAGGGCGAGTGCCTTTTCGGCCCGGGTCTTCGCATCTTCGAAGGACTTCGCCAGGAGCAGCATGCTGCCGGCCTGAAGCTGCGCCTTCGCATCATTGGGCAGCAGATCGGCCGCTCTGACATACTCGGGCAACGCCTTCCCCGCTTCGCGATTGCGCAAGTAGGTGTCGGCCAGCTTCTGGCGGATGTCTCCTCGCTTGGGGTCGACCTGAAGAGCCGCGCGGTATTCGACGATGGCCTCGGCCAGCTGCGACTTGGCCGCGTAATCGTTCGCCTTCTTGAAGTGCGCGTCGGCGTTTTGCCTGCAGCCGCTGGCCAGGGAAACGACGATGAGGCCGAAAAGCAGGCGCCGGCCGCCGATTCGCGCACAGAATCCCGTCAGGACGTCTGAAGACATGCCAACCTCACAGCGGAAGGAAACCGTCAAGTCGCGGCAAGAGCAGCTTGATGAACTGCACAGCCTCGCCTTGGGCCTGCTGCTCGGCCGCCGCTGTTTCGCCGGCGATTGGGGCGATCACGCGAACGATGGCGCCGTCGGTCCGGTTCAATCGCACGGCGTCTTTCACCAGGTAGAACTTGCTCCAGTACTCGCTGCCGACGATCCGGCCGTGGCTCTGGTACCAGTAGAAGACGAGCTGGCGATCCAGCCCCTTCTGGATGACGACCCTGTTCACGGTCGCGCCCGGGCGCGGCACCCCGGTCAGATCGGACAGCTTCACCGATTGTCTGGGATACCGGCTCCCAGCCCGCGCCGGGCAGACAGTTGAGCGGCGAGTGAATCGTGTCGCCCTGGCGCTGACTCTTCCAGAACCCGATGTATAAGCCGACCCCGGCATGTTCGGGCGTGTAGTACGCGCGCGTGAGGTAGTCGTCGGCGCGGAGCACGTCGAGCACTTCTTTCGAAAGCGGCGGCTGCTGGACGCCGGTCCACTCGGCCAGCTGCATCGGAAACGTCGAGAAGGCCGCTGTCGGCGGCGTCTCCTCGTACCGATCGGCTTTGGCCACGACGCCGGCAGCGGCGAGGAGAGCGGCGAAGAGAATCAGGACGCGCGTCTGCATACTGAACACCAAAGACTAAGCCGGTACGGCAGGTGCGACGGGCACGACCGGCACGCGGGGTGCGACGCGCAGGATGACGCGTTGAATGCCGAGAATCATCGCGAACGCGACGATGAAGACGACCCAGCCCGAGAACTCGTGGAAAAACCCCTGGGCGGCGTCGGGGCCCCACCAGTGGGCGAGCATGCCGGTGCCCGCGACACGCGCGCCGTTTGCCACGATCGCGACCGGGATCGTCGAGGCCACGATCGCCGTCCGGACCCATCCACGACGATCGGTGAAGTACCCGAAGACAATGCCGAGGGTGATGAGCGAGACGAGCGACCGGATACCGCTGCAGGCCTCGGCCACTTCGAGCGACGTGTTCGCGAGGACGAGCACGTTGCCCTCGCGAAGCACGGGGATTCCGGCCGAGGCGATCGCGAACTCGCCGACGCGCGACGCGAAGAGCTGCAGCGGGAACGCAATCTGGTTGAAGATGATCGCCGGCAGCGGGATCATCAGCAACAGGAGCGCCAGCGGGAACGCAAGGATTCTGAGGTGTCGCCCAGCCGAACAGGAACAACACCATGCCCGCCAGCGTCCCGATCAGCGAGATGCGGCTGAGAAACAGCTCCGATCCGAGCAGGCCGGCGAGGAGCACCAGAATGCCGCCGAGAAAGACCACCAGGCCGAGCCACGCCGGCCGGAGCGGCGTCGGCCTGAAGCCGCGCGCGGCGCTCCCAGACGAAGTAGGCGGCGATTGGAATGATGAGAAAACCGTGGGAGTAGTTGCCGTCGTTGGTCCAGGCATCGACGAGGCGGACGAACACCTGCCAGTAGACGAGGGCGAGGCCCAGCGTCAGGGCTGCGAAGGCGGCCAGTGTTCCTGTGCGTGGCATGACGACCTCGTTGAGATAAGCAAGCCGCGTCCCCTTTCGGCCCGGACTGCCGATTCGCCGCAAACCACAGTCTCGCAGGCACTTGGAAGAAAAGTTGGCCGGGCTGGAGCTGGGTGAGACTGACGAAAGACATCCAGGGAGGAGACTTTAGTCCGGCCCAGCGCGGCCAAAGAATCGATCCGCCTACTTGAGTTGCTCCCGCAGGGTCTTGACCACCGCCAGCTCCGCGAGGTGAGGATCGAGCTTCTCGGCGGCGTCGAGCTCGGCCCGCGCTTTCACGTTGACATTCAACGCGGCGTGGACAATGGCGGCGTGCAGCAGAACGTCTGGATTGTCGCCGGCCCCGGCGACCGCACGTTCGAGCAGCGGCGCCGCCGCGCGATCGTCTCCCAGCAGGTGCTGGATCCACCCGAGCGTGTCGGCAATGACTGGACTCGGAAGCAGAGCGAACGCCTTGGTGGCGAAGGGCAACGCCTCCTGCGGCGCGTGCTTCCGCTCGGCCAGCGCGTAGGCCAGGTTGTTCAAGGCGAGCGCGTTTTGCGGGTCCGCGGCGACGGCGCGCCGGTATCGATCGATGGCCTTGTCGTACTCGCCGCGTTGATCGTACGTGGAGCCGAGCGTCATTTGCGCAGCGGTTATCCGCGGTTCCATCTCGGTCGCGCGCTCCAGAAGGGACTCCACTCCGTTGGCGGTTCCGCGCGCCACCAGGGCCTCTGCCTTGAGCGTCAACTTCAGCGCTTCCGGATTGAGTCCGCCGCGCGACACCAGGGCGAGCCGGCGCTCGCTGAAAATGGCCGGCAGCTCGGTCTGCGGATCGATGCCTTTGTAGAGCTGCTCGCTCGCGAGCGCCTGTCGCGCAAACGGCGTGCAGAGCGGATCGCCGACGATGACGGTCTGCCAGCTCAGGTAGGGCATGGCGAGATAGAACGATTCGACGAGGTTGAAGCCCGCCAGGTAGGCGGGAAACAGAATCTGCGGGCGAATCGTGGCGTCCAGGTAGGGTTCGGCGACGTGGCCCGACACGCCGGTGATGCCGTCGCGGATCAGGTCGCCGGCCAGCGATTGGAAGCTGCCGCCAAATCGCGGTCCCCGGCCGTTCGGATCGCTCGGCTTCCACTCGGCCGGCGGCTCCGCAAACGTTCTGCCGTCGGTGCTGACGAACGTGCCGCCGATAGCGCCCGGAGCGAACACCAGTCCGGATCGCCGGAGCTGATTCGCCGGGTCGTTCGACCCCCAGGAGTAGTACCCGATGACCGGTCCGCTCGTCGTCGCGATCGCCTTCGTTGTCTCGAGCACGACGCGATCGGCCGCCGAGGCCTTGAGGCGGTCGGCGGCCTGCTGCAGCCATTCGTCTCCGCCGCGGTCGATCACCGTGGCTTTCTGATCCAGAACAATCTTGCCGTCGCGCACGGGCGCGACTCCGCGATCGATCAGCTTCGCCACGTCGTCCACCGTAAACCCGTCGAGGCGAGTCACGAGGTAGATGTCGCTGAGGAAACGCGTGAACGGCTTGGCGTCCGCGATGCCGGTGGTTCCGAGAAAGTAGGGGTTCTCGACTCGTCCACCCACCGGCTGGGGTGCGCCGACCAGTTTCCGGTAGAGCAGCGTCAACTCGGAATCGACGCTGGCCACCGTGCCGTCCAGCCCCCCGGTTCCGTTGACGCGCAGCGGCACGCCCTTGGTGAGCACGAGGTACAGGACGCTGTCCTGCAGGCTGTGAGCCGACAGCCAGCCCGCGATCGGCGACTCGATGCTGCGGAGGTACTCGGCGCGATCGATGCCGTCGGTCACCGCCGTCTTGAGGTGGACGATGTGATCCTGCGGGACCGCCCGTTTGCTCGCGTAGTGCTCGCCAATCTGCGTAGAAACCGGGCTCGCGTCATTGACGACGAGCAGCAGGTTGTCTGACGTCTGAGCGCGCGCAGCGCCTGCGGCAAGCAGGAGCAGCGCGGCGGACAGCGCGCTCGATCTCAGTGCGCGGTGCGGCATGTCAAAGGATAGGATACAACGAAGCACCGTCGAAAAAGGCTGCCTGCGTTGCACAAGGCAGGCATATGTCAACCATGGGAGAGACTTCTGCCCCAGGCAAGTAGTTTCAGGCCCGCCATCATTGCGTACACAGAAAGTGAACCATTGGGCATTCAACTTGCAAGGGTGTTGGCTAGCGGTCGCACGTATCGTCCGCGCGCTACGACGGCTGCCGGATGGACGTGTTTGGTAGCCCAGAGGATATCGTTTGGCAGTTCCCCAGTGCGGGTAGGAGTGAGGTAGATATGAAACAGAAAGTGCTACGGATCATTGCCATGGCGACCTGTGTGCTTGGCTTGGCGGGAGTCGCGGCAGCGTCTCCCATCATCGCGAAAAGGTGCGGTGGCTGCCATGATGGTGGCGGTGATGGTGGGACTGTGTCGTGACCAGTGCGTCAGTGAGGACCATCGGCTTGGTGTTCGACACGCAGTTCAGCAACGGCGTGAATCCAGCGGTCATGCGCCATGAGCGGTTGCGTCGTGTCAATGACGCACCAGTCGGCGGCGTTACTCGCGCGGTTAGACGTGTGGTTGACCATCTGTCGACGACAACGGCGTGATCACTGGTCTGACAGGCACGGTGTTCCTGACGGAAACAGATGCTCAACGTCAGCAACCTGACGACTGGGCAATCAGGGCCAGTTCAGGAGCATCCTCGTGATCCGCGACGAATGGATGCACTCGGGGCAGTCGGGAACACGGCGTCCGTCAGCTTCGGATTGATCAGTTTCAGGACGATGGTGACTGGGAAGTCCGTTCATCGCAAGTGAACGTGCGAGTCCAAGTCCGCCGCGTGCGACCGTGGGCAATGATCTACGTGCTGGATATCGGCTGGTCAGGTCGAGCGTTGACGGCAGGAAACTTCGGCCTGTTTGCCACGCGGGCGGTGCCAATGGCCCGTTCCGTGCCGCGACGGACATTACAGGCGCGTCGGCGCAGATGGAGCCGCGGCGTACGTGGGCCGGTGGCACTCGTCCACCGTGCATCAACAGTGTCAGCGCCGTGCGATGACGGCAGGAAGCGGTCCCGGAACCGGCGTCCCTCGTGCTGCTCGGGTCGGGTCTAGTCGGATTGGCGGGCGCGGCGAAACGCCGGTTGTCTAGCCGGTCGTCTAGGTAAGCTGGCGGCTTCGGCTCGGAGAGATTCAAACGGCGGCCCCTTTTCAGGTGCCGCCGTTTTTGTCCTGTACCGTCCGCAGATTGTTTCGAAGGACAGAGGAGCTTCGACGGCGCAGCCGCCGCTTAGTACGTGAAACTCCCTCACGCGCTGCCTTTCAGGTGCTTTCCGGACGCTGCCGCCTGAACCTAATCAGTGACGCATCCACGTGCCTTGGATACGCGCCGAGATTGATGCCGGCCGAGGTCGCCGCTTGATCGGCCAGCGACGCAATCGACGTGTAACCTCGTGAGCCCCCGCTGCCCAACATCGGCCAGCTCGATCTCAAGGCGCGGTGCGGCATGGCCGAGATTGCAACGAACGGTCCATCCGTTCGAGAAGTTCTGCATGGTTGGCACATGTCAGGCATATGTCAACCGTGGAGCGACTTCAGCGCCAAGTAAAGCTAATTTCCAGCCGCAAGCATTGCGTTACAGCAAATGAATCAGTGGGCATCCAATTTGCACAGTTGTCAGCGTGCGGCCCCAGCTGCACATCGCGCCTGAGGGGCACTCGGCAAAGCCGGGCGAGCATGTCGCGCGGTGCGTACTCTGTTTGTCGTTTCAAGGAGCGTTCATGTTGTCATTTCGACGAGTCGTATTCTTGCGGTCTGCGGTTGCGCAGCGCGAGCCACAGGAGCTTGGTGGCGGCCTCGTCGGTCGGAAAGTGGCCGCGCGTCTTGATGATCTTGCGGAGTTCGTGCGTGCACGCTCTCGAGTGCGTTGGTCGTGTAGATTAGCCGGCGCACATCGGGCGGGAAGGCGAAGAACGGAATGACGTGTGGCCAGGCGCGACGCCAGGACTGCGACGATCGTCGGAAACTTCACGCCCCACGGGCTTCGCTTCGAAGGCATCCAGTGCGGTCGGCGGCGGCGTCCGCGGTCGGCGCCGTGTAGATCGGCCGCAGCGCCGTCGCCAATGGCTTCCGCTCTTTCCAGTTCGCCAAGTCGAGGCTGTGACGAATCAGGTGGACGATGCAGGTCTGCAGCGTCGTCGCCGGAAACACGGCCGTCAAGGCCTCGCTCATCCCCTTCAGGCCGTCGGTCACGGCGATGAGGATGTCCTGGCACCCGCGCGTCTTGAGGTCGGTGAAGACTTTCATCCAGAACTTGGCGCCCTCGGTCTGCTCGATCCAGAGCCCGAGGATGTCCCGCGTGCCGTCGGGCAGGATCGCGAGCGCGAGGTAGACCGCCTTGCTGCGCACCACGGCCTCGTCGCGGATTTTGACGCGCAGGGCATCGAAGAAGACGACCGGATACACGGCCTCGAGCGGCCGCGCTTTGCCACGCGGTCACCTCGGCGACGATCGCTGTCGGTCACCGTGCTAATCAAGATCCGGCGACACTTCGACCTGCGTACATCTCGGCGAGGAAGGCTTGGATCTCGCGCACGGTCATGCCCGCGGGCGTTCAGCGCCAGGATCTTGTCGTCCTGGCCCTCAGCGCGGGGATTGCGTCCGCCACCCCGATCAGCTACCAGATCTCGACGGCCGCCTGTTTCGACTGCGATCCGTCCGGCACGCCCGCCTCGGATCCTTCAATATCTCCGCTTCCGACGTCAACCTCTCGTATACCTTCACCGGCGTCGCCATGGCGAGCCCGGTGCTCATGCCCTCTGACCCCGCGACCGTGTTCCTCGGCGACCTGACGCGGGACAATGACAACTACGCACAGTCCTCAACTGGCAACGACTTCATGCTCCAGGTCACCTTCCTGATTCCCGTTGGCGTCAACGGCAGCCCCGACGAGTTCACCGCGACGATTTCAGGGACCCAGGGTCAACCTGGGTTCTTCGTTTTCCCCGGCTTCCAGACCTACATTACGAGCAATGGGCCCGGCAGTCGGCACTTTTGAGTTCCGGGTGAACGACACGGTCACCACGGACCCTAACGGCCTTCAAAAGAACCACACCGACACGCTCGAGGGAACCATCCGGAACGCGACGTTCGCCCCAGTGGTGCCCGACGTGCCCGGATCCCACACAGACGCTGAAGCTCCAGAACCCGGGTCCTTGATCCTGCTGGGAACTGGCCTCGTAGGAGCGGCGGCCGGGTTGCGTAGACGTCTGGGTCGCTAGGCGCGGCTTCGGTCCGGAGAGCATTTTGAAAACGGCGGCCCCTTGCCGGGTGCCGCCGTTTTGTCTTGTACCGTCCGCAGATTATTTCGAAGGAAGATGATCTTCGACGACGCAGCCGCGCTCAGTACGTGAAGCTTCCTGCCGCGCCTTTCAGAAACTCACGACAGGACGAGCGACAAGATTCTGTTTGTGGAAGTTCGAAAACGGCGAGGCCGCCGTGAGAATCGTCAGGCGACGTGCAGCACGTGGATCGGTCGCTCCTCAGGATCGTGCAGCCAGGAGGAGAGCGCCGAGATCACCGACTGAGGACCGGCTCCGGACTCCAGGCGCAGCGTGAGCATGTAATGATCGGGCCCATCCAGGCCCATCTGCACCCATCGGTAGCCGGCGCCGTCCGAAACGCTGAACACTTCAGCGCGCCACCTTTGACCCGACACGAGTAGATCCGGGCCATCAACCAGTTCGAAGACGCTCTGAGGATCCACGAAACCTTCCTTCAGGATCGGTTGATCGATGAGGTGGCGGGCTCGTGAGTGGCGCAAGGTAACCTCGTTGTGTACTCTCGCAATTCCGAGACCATTCAGGGGAGCCGCTATTTACGCCTGCGGATGCCGGATCTCCGGGGCAAGGTGATGTCATTTTCTGCGGTAAAAATGACACACGCGACAAAATATCGTCTGTCCGGGCCGCAACATTCTGTGACCCGGGAATCCTGGGAATCAGCATCGAGCGCAGATTGCATCGAAGCAAGCCTCATGCCTGCCCAGGGGTTATCGGAGCGTTACGCTCTTGCAATAGCGGTCGCTGCTAGTCCCCCACGAAGGTGACATTCGTCCGCACTAAAGTGACATTTGGACCATCTCGGGACGAAGATGTGTCGAGATCATCGCGCTGAGCAGGTCCCTTCCAGAGTCACCATTGGCCGTGAGGCCGGTCGTTCGGAGCCAGGATAGGAGCGCGCCCCGCGCGACGCGCGCGTCGTCCCCTCGCCGCAGCCGCAGGGCAAGCACGTGGTGGGGCGCACCGACCAGGGCGAGCTGCACCCATCGCGCGTCTGAGCTTTCGCAGACGCTGTAGACCTCGACGCACCACGTGCGGCCGCCGACCTGGATCTTCCCGCCGTCCAGGTCGCGATAGAGCTGACGAGGCGCAATGACTCGGGTGCAAGCACGAAACCGCCGGCCAGGCCTGACTGCCGCCCGCGGGGATGCCCTCATCGTCACGGGCCAGACAAAGTGCAAGTCTGTCGCCAACAGGCCCCTAGGAGGATTCCTGCAGCACGTCTGGTATTCGCTGTCAACGCAGACAAACATCGCCGCCTGCTGACCTGCGGTGCACTGGGCGGATAATGGGTTGCTGTGACCGACAGTCCCAAGCGCCAGAAGCTTCTCTCCCATCTGTACGAGCTGGTCGATGCGCTGGATCGCCGGGCTCCTCACCTGGAGCGCGACGGGGAGGTCCGGATCGCCGGAGAAGCGGCGGCCCTCAAGCAAAAGGCGCTGGAACTGATTGCCGAGCTCGAAGCAGAATCCGTGTCCGGCGATTGATTCCGGAATCCGCCTGAAACGCAGTAGACTGCAGATCTATGGCGAATGCATTGAACGGCACGATCAAGCGTCTGGTAAGCGACAAGGGTTTCGGGTTCATCGCGGCTGAGGATGGCAACGAGTACCTTCTTCCATCAGTCGGCCGTCGCGCAGGGCAGCTTTGACTCCCTCCGCGAGGGTCAGGCGGTAACCTTCGAGAAAGGGCAAGGGCCGAAGGGACCGAGGGGCGAGAACGTCCGGACGGTGTAGGGACGAGTTCAGGCGATGGCGCTGCCCTCCCAGGCAGTGGCCATCGCCTCCGCTCACTGAATCTTGACGATGGCGGTCCCGACGAGGTCCGCCGCGTAGTCGTAGACGATCACCTTCACGTTTCTGGCCGGGCCGGTGACCGGCACGGCCAACGTCACAGGCACGCCCGCGCCCGTGACGACGGCCAGCCGTTCGTCCGTGTAGGCCAACTGCACATTTCTCCAGACTTCTCCCATGAGATTGTCGCGGCTGTCGAGGCACGCGACCAGCAGATCCAGGGTGTCCACATTCCGGCCGTTCGCCTTCGCGAACGCGAGGCGGGCCGGATCGATCGTCATGTCGACCCGGATTTCCGCCGGCGTCGTTGCGACGGCCGTGGCGTGAACGCCGATGTCAGGCACGGCATTCGGATAGTTGGCGGCCGCCGCGACGCGGCTGTAGGTCAGCATGTGCTGCCGGTCCAGCGGGGCGATCTCCGGGCCGGCGTAGTAGCCGTGGCGGTACAGCACGGTGAGGCCGGGACGATTTACGCGCACGCGGATTTGCCGGTACTTCGCGTCGACGTTCCGATTCGACGGGTAGTAGCCGAGGATGTATCCGAAACGGGTCGCCTGATCGACGTCGTCCATGTCGGCGGCGGCGTCCCGGAATTGACCTGCATAGAAGCGGCCGCCGGTCAGGTCGGCGAGCGTCCGCGCGGTGGCCATCTGCCATCCGGCCGAAGCGAACGTCGCGGCCGGAACCCGGATCTGCGGCGGCGCGGCGCGCCGCTCGGCGCTGTACATGGATGCGCCGCCGCGGGTGCCCGCCATCGGCGTCCCGCCCGTGTGCACGTAGTCGATAGCGACGCGTGCGTCGGCGGCGAGGGCGCCAAGATCTCTGTCGTCCTCGCCGCGGGGCAGCACGAGGCCCGACTCCGAGACGAACACCAGATGCTTTTCGCCGTCGAAGTGCCGCAGGTACTCGATGCCCGCATACAACTTGCCGAGATCCTGCATCGTCTGCGCGTCGGCCGCGACGTAGTCCTCGAGCTGCGCGTCTGCGGCGCCGGTCACGTTCATGCGCGCCGCGTCCATCAGCGCATCGAGCTCCTGGCGTCTGTCGTCCCGCATCCGCGTCGTGTTCGGCCCTTCGCTCGGCTGCGTTGACCGGATGCTCAGCGTGCTTGATGGGCCGCCGAAGACCGCGTCGATGTCGCGCTGAACGCCGGGCGGGATCTCCTTGCTGCCGTAGATGGCCGCGAGGCCGCTGAAGGCCAGCTTGAGCTTGGCTTCGATCCCTTCGTGCGCGCGCTTGAAGCGCTGAAGCAGCTCGGCCACCTTCGCGTGGTCGGTCGTGAACTCCGTCGCGCGGTTCCAGGCGATCAGCGCGACCAGGTCCTGCGGCAGCAGGCGTTCCTGCACGAAGTGCTGCATCCCGTCGACGCCTTTCGCGGGTGGCTGGAGGCGCCCCCGGCCGAGCACGATCAGAAACACGCGACGGTCCTGCACCGCGATGTCCGCCGTCTGGATCAGCCGGGCCTTGAGCACATCGGACGGACCGGCCGCTCGTGCGGTAAGGGCTTGGGCCGAGAAGTGCCGGATGGCCTGCGGCACGCCGTTTTCGAGCACCGTGAAATCCTGCTGGGTCAGATCGATGACCGGCTTGCCGGATCGATCGAGCACGCGCACGTCCACGGGCACGAGTGTGGCGGTGCCGCGAAAGACCTGCGGAGACTGCGGCAGGGTTTGAGTCGACTGCGCTTCAGGTGCGGCCGGGACGGAGACGAGCCAGAGAAACATCGCGGCGCCGAGAGTCACAGGGGCTCGCGCACGGCGGATTGGCATGAGTGTCTGCTGATTATGACCGGAGCGCCGGCTCAAAAGTTAGAGCCGGCCGTTTCGCGGAGCTCATCGAGTTCGCGCTGCACCTTGCGCCAATCGCCGCGGTGAGCTTTCGTCGCAATCGGCGCCTCGGGGTTGGCGTAGAACGCGAGGATGTTCGCGCGGATCGATCCGGTGACGCCGGCGAACCGTTGATGATCCAGCTTGTCCAGCCAACGGGAATATGCCTCGTCGACCAGCCGATAGTCGCCGGCGCGTATCGGCCGGCCCGTATCGAGGTTCATGTCCTGGAGCGACAGGCGATTGTGCGCGACCGCGCGCAACGCGTCGCGATACCGGTCGACCGTGCGCGTGAAGCTCGCGAGAAACAACTGCTCGGCCTCGGGCGTCGGCGCCTTGAACGCCAGGACCCTGAGAGGCCCGAATTTCGGGACGAGACGGAACAGCCAGGCCAGCACGACGTGCCCCGCGCCGGGTCTCTCGTATTGGCGGCCCCACTGTCGTTCGTAGTCGGCGCGCGTCAGCGTGAAAACAAACTGATCCTGTGTCGTGCGGGGAACGCGCTTCGCGATCTCGTCGTGCTTGATTTCCCATGCGACCTTCGTCATGGAGGGGATGACCGTGCTGACCGCGCGCCGGAACGTGCCTATCGCCAGGTCCACGTTCGGAAACACGTCCTTCAGCTCCAATCCATAGGTCTCGTTGAAGGCGCGCTCGACAAGCGGCGTCGCGATCTGGAAGCCGATGAAATCACGGTAGGCCATCGAAACGTAGTCGCCTCGCGCGACTTGCACGACGTCGAACCCGAATTCGGCCTTCAGGTGCGCCACGGGATCGTCTTCGTACGTCATGCGATGGCCATAGCGCGCCTCGAGCTTCGGGTAGATGAGCGGGACAGCGAGATTGACCGCCAATGGATGCCCGGCAATGTCGGCCACGTAATGCGACAGGGCGCCCAGCGCGAACGCTACCTCATCGAGCGTTCGCGCGTCGCGCACGAGCGCCGTCACGAAATCGCCGGATCGCGCGTAGTGCGACAACTCGCCGAACATCAGGCCCGACAGCGGGTAGTAGCCGATGTCCTGAATCATGCTGCCTCCGTAAGCGAACGCGCGCGCGCGGCGCAACGCCTCGGAGGACGGATGAAACCGGCTGCGAAGGATTGGCGCGATAGACCGGTCCCACGCCGCGTCGATGATCGCTTCGTGTGTCAGAACGGAATAGGCATGCGCGCTGCGCGTCGAGAGAACCAGAATTACGAGGACGGCAAGGGCAATCAGACGGCTCACGCTCCGGAAGAAGCAAGTCGGATGCCCTGGACGGATGACGAGACGCCGCGAGTCATTCTGCGAAACTCGTAAGATAACTCGCGGCGTCCTTCCGTACATTGCAGCCGATCGCTACAGGTCGGTCTCGTTCAGCAATGCCTCACCGATGGTTGCCCACTCGTGTTCCAGTGATCCACTCGCGACGGCCCGGCCGGCCTGGCGATACCAATAGGCGGCATTCGTCACGTCGCCTTCCTTGCGGTGAAGGTACGCGTGCACCCACGCGCCGGTGCGGCCGCTGATATCCTGCGCGGTCTGATGCGCCGCGGCCCAGTCGCCGCGGGCGTCATGCCATAACGCCACGAGCGCGGGCTCCAGGTTCCGTGGGGGCGCTGGCGATGACAGACTGGCCCGGAACTCGTCGAGCGTCAATTCAGTAGTGCTTGACCGTGACCGTGTAGTTGACAGGCTCGGTGAGCGTCCCGGCGTCGAAAACCGCGATGCAGTAGGGGCCAGCACTGAATGTTGGCGGTGGGGCCGTTTTCCACGCCGACGACCGCAGCGGGCTGCGTCGCGTTGGTGCCCGACGTGTGCAGCTTCCGTCGAAAGTGTCCAACGATCCGAACGCCACGCCGATCGTGATCGACAGGGCCGCGCCGGTCGCCGCCGACGTCAGACTCTTCACCGTCACAGAGGCCGGAGAGTAATCGTAGGTGTAGTTGACGGTAAAGGTCTTGATATCCTGCCCACCCATCTGAACCGTGCCGCTCCTGTCCTCGTTGACCAGCACGGCCGTCGGTACGGTCGCTGCAGCCTTACTGCATGCGGTCGAGAGGCCGAGGAGCGTGACTGCGGTGGCGGCGGAAACGAAGCGTTGCGCAAGCGTGGCCATCGGAAGATCCCTTCGAATACAAGGCGGCGCTGGCACGCCCAGACGTGTAGTGTAGCGGGTTTGTCCGGCGGCTGCCACGAGCGAGCCCTCGACCATCACTTGCACTTGCGAGGACGCGTCCTCTGGTTCGCTCGCCCGGCTCGCGGGGCTTTCGGGGCCAGGCCTGAGAACAGGTCCGCTGTGCGACGCCTTGAAGGAGTAATCCGTCCGGGGCTGCAGCCGCGCTCGTATAATCGCACGGACATTGGCCCTTGCCCCGGGCACTCGCCTCGGCGTTTATGAGATCACCGCGCAGATCGGCGAAGGCGGCATGGGACAAGTGTACCGAGCGACCGACACCACGCTCCGCCGGCAGGTCGCGATCAAGATTCTGCCCGACAGGTTCGCCTCAGAGCCCGACCGCTTGACACGATTCGAGCGCGAGGGGAAGACACTCGCGTCCCTGAACCATCCGCATATCGCCGCGATCTACGGATTCGAGAAGTCCTCCGGCATGCACGCCCTCGTGATGGAACTCGTCGAGGGTGAAGATCTCTCGCAGCGCATTGCACGTGGCGCGATTCCGCTCAATGAGGCACTGCCCATCGCCGGGCAGATCGCAGATGCGCTCGAGGCGGCGCATCAACTGGGGATCATCCATCGCGATCTCAAGCCCGCCAACATCAAGATCCGGCCCGATGGCACGGTCAAGGTACTCGATTTCGGACTGGCGAAAGCGATGGACCAGGCTGGTGGGTCGGGCCGGGACGCGACGGACTCGCCGACGCTCAGCGTGCATGCGACCATGCAAGGCGTCATTCTCGGGACGGCCGCCTATATGTCACCGGAGCAGGCGCGGGGCCTGCCGGTTGATCGGCGCACGGACATCTGGGCGTTGGGGTGCGTCTTGTACGAGATGTTGACCGGCTCGCAGGCCTTTGACAGCGAGAACCTGTCAGACACCGTCGCCGCGGTTCTTCTCAGCGAGCCAGACTGGCAGGCGCTCCCGGCGGAAACACCCGGCCGGATCCGCGTGCTGCTCAAACGTTGTCTGCAGAAGGACTCGCGGCAACGCCTCCACGACGCGGCCGACGCGCGCATCGAGATAGAAGATCGCGACGCCGCTGCGACACTTGCAGCCGCGTCCCCACGTCAAGCCCAACGTCATCGTCTGATGTGGGTCGTGTTCAGCGTCGTTTCGGGTGCTGCGCTGGCCAGTGTGGTGTGGTGGATTGGCACTGGGCCTTCGAGGGCAATGCCGGTACCCATACACCTAAGCCTCACACTGGTGAATGAAGAGTCGTCGTTCACCCATATGAACGCCTCTCGCGAGCTGGCGATCTCTCCGGATGGCCAGAAGATTGCTTACGTCGCGACTCACAACCGCAAGCGTCGGCTGTTTCTTCGCACGCTTGGAGACTCCGAAGGGAAACCGATTGACGGCACGGACGGTGCGCTGACGGCGTTTTTCTCTCCCGACAGTCAATGGATCGCCTTCAGCAAAGGACCGGAATTGCAGAAAGCCGCCGTCAGCGGCGGATCGCCCATGACCATCTGCAATCTGTCGGGTACCGGATTCTACGGGGGCGATTGGGGCGCGGACAATACGATCGTCTTTGTACCCGACTACAACGGCGGCTTGTGGACGGTCTCAGCGAATGGAGGCACACCGCAACAACTGCTCAAGACCAGTCTCGAGAAGGATCGCGTGTCTTACAGCGATCCCCAGATTCTTCCCGATGGCAAGGGTGTGCTGTTCACACTGGCGTCCGGCCGTGCCGTGACCGCAGACGATCAGGACGTGGCCGTCCTCGAGCCGGGTGGAACAGATCCCAGGATCCTGATAAGAAGAGCCAGCCATCCGCGTTACCTTCGGACCGGACAGATCGTGTATGTGCATGCCGGCGCTCTGCTGGCGGTCAAGTTCGATGTGTCGACCCTGGCGGTCACCGGTACTCCGGTTTCGGTGATTGAAGGGCTAGGCAGGATCTGGAGCGGCGATACGGACTATTCCATTTCGGACAACGGGACTGTCGTGTACGAGACGGACGTCGCTGTCAGAACCGGTGGCCTTCTTGTTCTGGCCGATCGCAATGGAAACGTCCGGCCGGTGTCGACACGCCGCGGCAATTATTCCGAGTTTTCCATTTCCCCGAATGGGCGGTCGATCGCGTCACGAGTCTTTGCCATCAACGACGACATCTGGACGTACGACATTGCGAGCGGTGCGCCGCTCCGGTTCACCTTCGAGCCTCTCGATGAAATCTTTCCGCAGTGGACGGCGGACGGAACTCACATCGCGTATGGCACCCGCACCGGAACGATCTTCTGGAAATCGTCGGATGGCTCCGGGTCCAGAGAAGAACTCACTCACGGCACGTATCCCCGTTATCCAGCATCCTTTTCACGGGACGGCAAGCTCATGGCCTTCGTCGAAATTCATCCTTCACGGCGGCGAGACATCTGGCTGATGCCGCTTGAGGGTAATCGAACGCCTGAACCGCTGATGGCAACCGACGCCGACGAACGGGACGCCAGATTTTCACCGAATGGGCAGTGGCTTGCCTATGTGTCGGATGAAACCGGACGAGACGAGGTGTTCATACGCCCGGTTGGCACGCGCGGTGGACGAAAGCAATTGTCCTCCGAAGGCGGGACCGGGCCGGCGTGGGCGCCGAATGGACGCGAACTGTTTTTTGCAAACGGCGACCACCTCTCGGCTGTCACGCTGGACGGGCAAGGCAATCCGGTCCGACGGGATCGTGTTCTGTTCTCAGCGCCGAGGTTCGAAGATCTTCAGTTTGATTCGGAAAACCCTCTCTATGGCGTGATGCCCGACGGCGAGCATTTCGTGCTCCTGTTGGAACAATCGTCATCGCTGACCCACTACAACATCGTGCTCAACTGGTTCGAAGAACTGAAGGCGCGCATGACGTCGAAATAGGTCCTTCACGTCTCATCGGGGAAACGGGCGAACGAGGTTCCTGCGCGCTGCTCGCCCGGAGGGCGAGCGAAGGATGGTGGGCCGCGCAGGGATCGAACCTGCGACCCTCTGGTTAAAAGCCCGAACCAGCCCGTTTTGCCGCTGTTTGCTGATCACGACTTGGACTTGCCGACATACGAATCGAAGGCCGAAAACATTGGCGAGAGTCCGATTACGGATGATGCGGCCGTTTGCCGGCGTGAGCCGGGTGTGGGTGCACGCAAAGGGCAAAAAAAAGGGCAACGCCGGTCGGGAGTAAAATGCAGGCATGAAAGCAGTCCTAGACGCCAACGGGCTCATTGCCATTCCGACAGAAATCCAGGCCGCCGACCATCTTGCGGCTGGAGACGCTTTCGAAGTCGAGCGCGTCGCGCCAGGGCGCTATCTCCTCGCGAAACAGGCGTCTACGGCCAAGCAGTTCACGATTGCAACTGGCGATGACGGCCTGCCGCTGATTCGTACGACGAATGGCGTGATCACCTCGAGACTCGTCGCGGAAATCGAAGCGCAGACGCCGTGACATTTCTGCTCGATGTCAATGTGCTCATGGCCCTGCTGTGGGAAAACCATGAGCATCACCACATCGCGCGCGGCTGGTTTCATGGAGTCAGCGATTTTGCCACATGTCCGGTTTCACAATTGGGCTTTGCACGCGTTTCTTCCCATCCTGCGCTCGGCTATGGCATGTCGCCCGACCAGGCCTTCGGCGTACTCCGCGGGCTTCTCGCTGACCGGCGGCATCAGTTCGTTCCTGATGATCTGAGCTGCGTGGATCGGGTCGTGCGGACGGACCTGATGATCGGCGCGAACCAAGTGACCGATCGTTACCTCGTCGCGTTGGTGCGCCAGCACGGCGTCACGCTGGCCACCCTTGACGAGTCGCTGGCCGGTGCATTCAGGAGCGATTCGGAACTGGTGCAATTGGTGCGTCACCGGTGAGGAGACGATGTGCGCCGCGCCGTAGCGGCCGGCCGAGTGGCTGATCAGCCAGGAGAACGCCGACATCCAGCGGGTGGGGTGTTATAGGCATCGCGGCCCCTCTACTGGCCCCCGGCTAAACGCAAATCCTGAATCTTCCTCTCCCCGTCAGCGATCGAGAACTTCAGCGAAGCCGGTACGAGACGCTCGAAGAACTGGGGGCTCAGCAGCTCATCGGGATCGATCTGTGTCACTGCGGCGATGAAATACTCGCCGGCCGGCAGATCGCGCATCTGAAACTTGCCGTCGCTTGCAGGTCGAACCATTTGCGTCCGGCGCGCATCCGCGCGCCAAGCGCGACGATCGGTGGAGTAAACCACGACCACATATTCGGGCGCGGGCTGCCCAGCTGCTGCAACCAAGCCGCCCGAAAGCTCCGTGTGTTGGTCCGAAAGCGTTAAGACGACGTCGCTCAGGTTGATTCCAGGCTGGAATTCTGAATCTGAGTCGAGCAAATCGGCGTCTTCGAAGATCGCCGACCGCGGCCACCATCCCGCGCCTCTAAGGTCTGATGGCAACGTCACGCGAATGGTGTGTGGACCAGGTCCAATGCTCTTCACGCTGAACGTGCCATCGGGTCGAACCTCGGCTTCGCGCAGCATCGTGAAGCCGCCGCTAACGACAAAGGGTCTGGAGGGGACTCCAGCTGGGGCGACGCTCACGCGAACACCTGCCAGTCGATTGGGCGGGGTCAGCCGAGTGGAATCAAATCGGAGGCGTCCGCTCATCGTGCTGCCAGGCTGCAGAACCAGATTCACATTCTTGACGCTGTCTCCGCGAACGTCGATCTCCGTCGTCGCATAGAAGAACTCCGCGTCCGCTGATTTCGCCGCGTCAACTGACGGTGTGACGATCGTAGTGACCTGAGGCGCTGGCCTCAATGGAGTGGCCCCTTGATCTCTGGTTGCACGCGCGGTGATCGTGTAACGCCCTAGAGCCACGCCAGTGAACGTGAATCTGCCGTCCGCCGTCGGCCGGACAGTCGGATCCAACGTTGTTGTCACACCGGGACCGATTGGATGCAAGCCGATCTGGGCAGACGAGATGTTGTCCACGGGACCGCTGATCGCGCCCTCAATGTCTGCGGTCGTGGCGGGATCGTACGGAAAGTCGAGCCCTGCCCGTTCCTCGCCTGCTCTCAGCGTCACGCGCGTCGCCTCCTGCACTGACGCGACGCCGGGGAAGTAGACCGCAGTGAATCTAACTGAGCGGTGAATTTCCCCTGGCGCACGTGTTGCCGACAGGAAGACGCCGGCCTGATCGCTGTGAGCGTGCTGAGTCAGATCGGCCAAGATGGCATCGACCTCCGCGACCGTGGGTTGCGCAATGTTCGTAATGATGCTGAGGGACGCTGTAGACGCGGCGACGATGTAATCGCCCGTGGGCAAACCAAAGATTCGATAGACACCACGGTCGTCAGTCACGGCTCGGCCAGCGAACTTCAGAGTCTCCCTTCCAGGCTGCACGAGACGGGCGTCGAGCCAAACACCCGCTAACGGTTCATTCGCTCGATTCATCAGTTTCCCTGAGAGGACGCCACCGAACGGCAATCGAAGCGTGATGTCGACGTGTTGGTCGGGACCCAGAGCGATCGCCGTGCCTGGGACACCAGGCTTCGTCGCACCATAGGAGGTGTCGAGATAAGCCGGCTTCGCCACGGTCACTGTGAATCGTCCAGCGGGCAGACCTCGAACTTGAAAATGTCCATCGTCGGCGGTAATGGCACCTCGATCGTCGATCGTGCTTCCCTTTACCGTCACAATCGCCCGACCGATCGGCCTTGGGGTCGCCTCGTCGCTGATGACCTGACCGCTGATGATTCCGCTCCCTGCCGCTACGTTAGGAGAAGGACTGCCGGCTTGCGCGGCGAGCGCCACGGGGAGCGCACAGAGAACTAGAAGGCAGAATCGCTGTAGCATCAGCGCACCGAATCGCGAAGCACGAGGTTGACGCTCTCTGTGCGACCCAAGGACAGTGAAACGCGCGTGGCGACCGAGGCGGCTGCCTTGAAGAATTCAGGTCCGATGCGCAATTTGGCCGCCGGCCCACGCACGGCGATAACGGCGTACTCTCCAGCCGGCAGGTTCGCGATCTCAAACTGGCCCCGTTGAGCTCCGTCCGCCAATCGGATTCTCGGAGAATTGAGGCCCACACTGCTCCATCGTTCGGATGTCGCCGGGAAGACCACAACCAGCGCGTCTTGAGCTGGAGCATTCTGAGCGTCCCTAACTAATCCGGTCAGCGTAGCTCCCGCATTCGTCACGACCACCGTGACATCGTGGATGTCCTGCGTTTCTGCGGCGTTGAAGGGCGAATCTGTGTAGTCACGCCCGTTCCAGGAAATGGACTTCACGATCCAGCCGAACCGAGTACGAAGAAAGTACTGGCCAGGGAACAATCCTTGGATGGTGAATTCGTCGGAACTCGTTCGAGGATCCAGGGACACTCCGGGAGAGCCCAAGCCGGGCGTTCCGTCGGCAGGATCGAGCTGAATCCCGACATTCGGATACTCTGGAATCGGAACGTTCGGATCCAGGTCCTTGACCACGCGGCCTGCTATCAGTCCCGCTCGACGCATCGTCACGATGATGCCGGATTCGTCGCGTCCGCCTACCGGGACGGCCTGGCGGGCCCAATAGTCATCACGGCCGCCCGCATGGAAGTTGATCGCGAACTGCACACCAGGCGCGGTGTCGAGATCCTGAGAAATGCCGCCAGGCGAATTCGCCATGATGGTGGCGGGCAGCGGGCCTCGCGTGAGGCCAAAACTGCCAAAAGAGTGTGATGCATCAATGGTGTAGTCGCCGGCCGGAACGTTAAGGAAAGTGAATCGACCACCGACTCCGACCAGAGCCGTCGCCACCTCAAGCGCCAGATGTTCCAACCCCTTTGGAATCAATCGCAGAGTCAAGCCGGTCCACGATTCTGGCGGACCCTCGACAGTTCCCGAGATCTGAAACGTCGTCACGGGGTTCAAGACAACATCGATGCCGTTACGCTCCTCGCCCGCGACGATGTCAATCGGCATCGCTGCGTCCAGTGTCCGCGACCCGGGAGCGAACGTGTCCGGATACGCGAAACGTCTTCCATCGACTGGCGCCGGCGGAATAGGAAAGTGGGCGACCGCGAGCCGCTGACCGTCCCCGAAGTTGAAACCGGTTGGAGGGCGTGGCATCGACCCGCTGGTGTCCGAGGGCCTTTGCATTTGCGACGTTGGCGGCAGCGATGCTTGTACCTGAGGGGACTTCCACGAAGTACTGGCCAGGCGCCAGGCCAGCAAATCGATACCGACCGCGTTCGTCGGTAGTCGTCACGGCGAGGCCTGAGGAACCCGATGCGAATTCATCGTGTCCGAGCACGTGCACCTTCGCAATTACGCGGACATAGACATCAACCGCAGGTTCGCCGCGCTCGTCTACGACCATCCCGCTTATCGCTGCGGGGCGCCACAGCGGGATGCGGACGTTCGAAACCCACTCCCCATTTCGCAAGGCGACACGGCCACCGGAAGTCCCTGGACCGTGAGCAAATCCGTGGCCGCCGTCGAGGTAGCCGAACTTGGTGACGCCGATCGTGAAGTGATCGCTCGGCTGAAGGTTCACGAACACGAAGCGCCCTTTGGCGTCGGTCAGCATGCTGCCAGCGGATCCAGGTCTCCCTTTTCCCTCAATCGCGAGTTGGACCACCGCGCCTGCGACGGCCGAATTCGTTGCGGCGTCAACGACGACGCCGCTGATCGCCCCGGAACCCATCGTCCGCGGATCGGCCGCATTAACGGGGGCCTGACGAGTGGCCACTTGAACGCGGGCCGAGGGGACAGTGGGCGTGCCCACCACAAGGAAGGCCGAGACAGTGAGGCCGAGAACCCAGCCCGTTCCAGAACTAAGTCGCATTGTCTTCGTAGGCGCGATTCTATCGCTCAGTTTGACGTGACGGCTTGCCCAAGAGACCAACGATCCTTAGACACCGATCAGGGTGCGATGACGCGTCAGCGCTTTGACGCCGGCCATTTCATGAGTGCATCAAATTGGCCTCTCGGCCGGCGTCATCGTCAAGACGCGCTGCGCGACGAAGTCCAGCAGTTCGACGCGTGAGCGCAGCTCTCTTAGTTCGGTCGCGTACGGGCGGCTGCTCCACGCGTAGGCACCGGCCGCGACCGCGGTTGTCGCCAGGGCAAAAGCCAATGCCATCGCCCACCGTCGCCAGACCGCCGGCCAGAACCGGTCAACCTCGTGCTCTCGAAAGCGCTGAACCTTGGCTACGAGATCCCTCGCCCGGACGAGCCATGTCTCCTCCTGGCTCAGAAGTTTGATCCAGGCGTCGTTCTACGGTTCGTGTTCGGTGAGGCCCTCCCGGACGGTTTCAAGTCGAGAGATCTCGGCGTCAATCTCTCGGATCGCTTGGTCGTCGTCGACGCGGGTCGCCGCTTCGTCCAGGCGATCATGACCATGTCCCCGCGCGACGACGTGAGCCGCGGACGGGCCGTAATGCTCACCGGGCTCGCGGTCGATGCCCTGGCGCTCGTAGCCCCGGTGATCGACACGCTCATCACGCCCACGGCGCTCGAGCATGGCGTTCGTCAGCTCCGCCCATCGTTCGCGGGCGCGCTCGATCCACTCACGTCCGTGGAACGTCCGGCTCTTCGGCGCCCCGCCCCTTTCGGGATGTTCGGAATTCGCTCGGCTGAACCAGTCCTCGCGCGATCGCTCGATACCGTCGTTCCGGCGCTCGGAAAACATCAGATGCGCATGAGGGTTGTGCTTGCGGCCGTCCTCGTCCTGGCCCGCGTGAATCGCGAGCGTGTAGGGGAGGCGCTCGGACTCCGTCAGTTCGCGCGCGAACTCCGCGGCAAGTTCAACCTGGTCCTCCGGATTGAGTTCCCGCGGCAGTGCGAAGTCGGCCGCGACATACAAGCGGCCGTTTGCGCGCTCGTGGACGTCGGCGGCATCCCAGAAGTCGCGGGGGTTCTCCTCGGCCCAATCGGGCATGTTGCCAGATTCGGTATAGGTCACGATCTGGACCGCTGTACTCCTCCTCGCGACTGATGTAGTCGTAGGCTGCGGCGCGTCAGTGCGTGCGGTCGGCGAACTGCTTGGCCATCAGACGATGCAGATGACCATGCGGTATGCACACTTGTCGCCGGGCTTCCTCAACACCGAGATCAAGTTGCTCGACGGAATCGGTGGCAGGAAAAGGGCAAGAAAAGGGCAACGTCGCCGATCGGCCGATCCGGCGCGATCAGAATCGTGCGAAATCCCGAGGAAAACATTGGTGGGCCGCGCAGGGATCGAACCTGCGACCCTCTGGTTAAAAGGCTAATGCAGGTACACTATCTCGTTGATTCTTCGTGGGTTTAGCTCGGGCGGAATCCTGCAGATACTCGGTGTTCGGGAGCAAATTGTTCACTGATTGATCACAACTGTTGACCGGCATCCATCCTCTGCAGTCCGGACCATCTCGGGAGGCGCGTCATGACGGCCCGCCCTGCGGAGAGCGCGAGACGGGCAGGATGGCCAACGGCGCGAAACCATAGCCAGCGAGGCCACGCGGTGATGCCGTACCGCATCCGGAACCACCACCCCGGCGGCCAGAGCACGTCCGGCATCGGCCTCAGGGACCAATCAGGATCCGAATCGATCGGATAGGCCCGGACGGCGGTGGCCGGACGCGCCGCCTGTGCGCGCAACACTTCCGCGACGTGCGGCGACCACGGCACCAGATCGTGAAGCACGTGCAGCGCTCGCAGCAGGCGGGCGTGCTGTCGCCGGAGCAGTTCCCAATCGATTTGATCGATCCACGCCTCGGTGGCGTGCGCGAGATCGGCGACCGACAGCAGCCGTATCGCGCCGGGGCGCAGCGTGTTGATCACGAACGCATGCGCATACACGTGCCACAGCATGTCTTCACGCCCGAGAGTCCGACACGTCGTTGCGCCCCATTCGAACGGCTGAGAGCGGCCTATCAAGTCGTCATACTCGCGCGGCTCGATGAAGGGCGTTGGCGCCAGCAGTTCGTGGTGCAGCTCGATCGTGACGGTCGCCCCTCCTGCGTCTTTGCCATGGCCCGCAGGTGGTGGTGATGCGGGGGACGGCGGTGCCACCTTGCACGAAACCGCAACGCATCAGAGCATCGAGCGCACGTCCGGTGTCGGCCTTGCGGATGAGCAGATCGACGTCGCGCATCGGCCGAAGCCGGGGATCGCCGTACACGAGATGCGCGAGCGCGGCACCTTTCAGGACGAGGAATGGCACGTCCGCCTGCGCCATCGCGCAGACGACGTCAGCGACGACGCGGGCCCGGACTGCCGCGGCGTGCGCGTGCTGTGTCCGTCTGGCGCGAAGGCGAGCACGGACGCCGGCCGGAATCGCCAGCCCTGTCCGCTCGATGTGCGCGAGCACGAGCGGCTCCATGCCGTGCTGTTCCGCGGCGGTCACGAGCTCGTCAAATGACCGGACCCTCGACAGCGCAGACGGGAGACGTTCCGCGACCGCCAGCAGATCCCGGCAGCTGCGCACACAGCGACAAGAACCGGAACGCGCCGTCAGACAGCGTCGCCATCTGCCACGTTGATCCGATCGATTCAGCGAACTACCACGAAATCGTCACCGACCCCGCGCCGCGGACGCCTGCCGCATGCGACCCCCGTCGCGCCGGGCGCAATGAACGACGAACCGCCCCCGCCGCCGCCCGCTGCCGCCTGTCCATCGATTACCGCCGCCCCCGCCCGCCCCCGCCGCCGCCCCCGAAGTAGCCGCCGCCCCCGCCGCCGCCACCAAAGCTGCTCCGGGTTGTGTCCGCCCGCCACCGGTTCCACCCGTCCCCGCCGTGCCCGCGGTGCCGCGTGCGCCACCGGGGCTGCCCGCGGCGCCGCCGGCGCCCCTGCGGACCTGCGTCCGCCGCCGCCTCCCCCACGCCGAGACCGGGCGCTTCCAATACCCCCCACCATAATACCGCCGCCGCCGCCGCCGACCTCCGCCGATGATGCCATTGCCGCCGCCCCCGCCGCCGCCGCTGCGATCACCAGCGGGGTGGCGCCATCATGCACGCTCGAGGCCCCACCGCCCCCGCCCCCGTCTCCCGCGCTTCCGCCGCCTCCGTTGAAGGCGCCGGCCGTCAAAACATCGTTTACCCCAGTTCCCCCGCTGCCACCGACGCGCACCGTGAGCAAAGCGCCCGGCGTGACGGACACCGTCGCCGTGATCTGGCCGCCCAGCCCCCCGTCACCGCCGGGGCGCGGGCCGTGGCCGCCCTGCCGCGCCTGCAGCCTGAATCGTGATGCTGCCGACGCCGGCCGGTACCCTAAAGGTCTCCGGACTGCCCGTATAGGTAAACGTCCTGGGAACCGGAACGCGGCAGACTGATCGTGAACGGTTTGCGCGCCGCTGGTCCCGCCGGCCGTCGTGACCGTCACCGTGCGGGGACCTGCCGTGGCGGCCGGATCGAGCACCAAGTTGGCCGTCAGCGAGGTGCTGCTGCCCACGACGACGTTGGTGACCGTCACGCCGCCACCGAAGACGCCCACCGTCGTGGCGCCGACGACGAAATTGGTGCCGATCAGCGTGACCGCCACCGTGCTGCCCAGGACGCCCTCATTCGGCGAGACGTTCGTCAACGTCGGCGCCGGCGGCAGATTGATCGTGAAGGTTTGCGCGCCGCTCGTCCCGCCGCCTGTCGTGACCGTCACCGGGCGGGCGCCAGCAGCTGCAGTCGGATCGAGCACGAAGCCCGCCGTGAGCGATGTCCCGCTGCCCACCACGACGTTGGTGACCGTCACGCCGCCACCGCCGACGGCCACCGTCGTCGCGCCGACGACGAAATTGGTGCCCGTCAGCGTGACCGCCACCGTGGTGCCCTGGATGCCTTGATTCGGCGAGACGCCCGTCAGCGTCGGCACGCGGCAGATTGATGGTGAAGGCCTGCGGGCCGCTGGTCCCGCCGGCGGTTGTGACCGTCACCAGTGCGGGGACCTTCAGCCGCCGCCGGATCGAGCACGAAGTTGGCGGTCAGCGACGTACTGCTGCTCACGATGACGTTGGTGACCGTCACGCCGCCACCGCGACGTTCACCGTCGTGGCGCCGACGACGAAGTTGGTGCCCGTCAGCGTGACCGCCACCGTGGTGCCCCGCATGCCTTGATTCGGCGAGACGCTCGTCAGTGTCGGCGTGCCCGGCGGCGGCGGCAGATCGATCGTGAAGGTTTGCGCGCCGCTGGTCCCGGCGGCCGTCGTGACCGTGACCGAGCGGGGACCATCCGCCGCGGCCGGATCGAGCACGAAGTTGGCGGTGAGCGACGTCCCGCTGCTCACGGCGACATTGGTGACCGTCACGCCGCCCCCGCCGACGGCCACCGTCGTGGCGCCGACGACGAAGTTGGTGCCCGTCAGCGTGACCGCCACCGTCGTGCCACGGATGCCTTGATTCGGCGTGACGCTGGTCAGCGTCGGCACGCCCGGCGCCGCCAGAGTGATCGTGAAGATCCGCGCGCCGCTGGTCCCGGCGGCCGTCGTGACCGTGACCGTGCGGAAACCATCCGCGGCCGTCGGATCGATCACGAAGTTGGCGGTCAGCGACGTGCCGCTGCCCACGGTGACGTTGGCGACCGTCACGCCGCTTCCGCCGACCGTCACCGTCGTGGCGCCGACGATGAAGTTCGTGCCCGTCAGCGTGACCGCCACCGTGGTGCCCCGGGTGCCTTGATTCGGCGCGACGCTCGTCAGCGTCGGCGCGCCCGGCGTCGGGCAGGGTGATCGTGAAGGGTTGCGCGCCGCTCGTCCCGCCCGCCGTCGTGACCGTCACCGTGCGGGCCCCGGCCGCTGCCGCCGGTCGAGCACCAGGTTGGCGGTCAGCGACGTACTGCTGCCCACGACGACGCTGTTGACCGTCACGCCGCCACCACTGACGTTCACCGTCGTGGCGCCGGCGACGAAATTGGTGCCCGTCAGGATGACCGCCACCGTGCTGCCCCGGACGTCCCTGAGTCGGCGCGACGCTCGTCAGCGTCGGCGCGCCCGGCGCCGGCAGATTGATCGTGAAGGTTTGCGCGCCGCTCGTCCCGGCGGCCGTCGTGACCGTCACCGTGCGGGCCCCGGCCGCTGCCGCCGGATCGATCACGAAGTTGGCGGTCAGCGACGTGCTGCTGCCCACGACGACGTTGGTGACCGTCACGCCGCTACCGCTGAGGTTCACCGTCGTGAGATTCACCACCACGCCGCCGAACGGCGCGCTGGCGACGAAGTTCGTGCCCGTCAGCGTGACCGCCACCGTGGTGCCCTGGGTGCCTTGATTGGGCGAGACGCTCGTCAGCGTCGGCGCCCCCGGCGCCGACAGGTTGATCGTGAAGGTTTGCGCGTCCGCTGGTCCCGACGGCGGTCGTGACCGTCACCGTGCGGGGGCCAACGGCTGCGGCCGGATCGAGCACGAAGTTGGCGGTGAGCAAGGTATTGCTGCCCACCGTGACGCCCGTGACGGTGATGCCCGTCCCGCTCACGGTCACCGTCGTGCCGCCGGCGACGAAATTGGTGCCCGTCAGCGTGACCGCGACTGTAGTGCCCCGGATGCCTTGATTCGGCGAGAGGCTCGTCAGCGTCGGCGCGCCCGGCGCCGGCGACTGCGCTTCTACGGGCGACGGCGCCACGATCGAGTAGATCGCCGGCAGCATCGCCGCGGCCACGCCGCGACCGAGCAGCCACCGCCGCGTCGTCGCCGGTCGATCGCCGCGCGACTCGACCGGCCGCTCCAGCAGGTGCACGCGCGCGAGGTGCGTGAGTGTCAGGTCGACGACCGCCTCGGCCTCGGGGATCCCCAGCTCCACGCGCAAGGCCGCCGCGATCGCGTCAAGGCTCGTGGCCCCGTCACAGTGCCGCCACACGCGCGCCGCGGTCGGGTTGAGGGCGTGCACCTGCGCGCGCGCCCAATCGTAGACCGACGCTTCGTCGCCCAGTTGCTCCGTGTGTGTCGTGGAAGACTGTCGCGGATACATCAGATCGCTCCTCGTCGTGCCAGGGCGGACGGCATTGGCGTTCGCACGTGCCTGAGAACTGCAGAAACGAACGGGCGAGCTTCGCCGCGGAGACCGGCGAACGCAATGCCACCGCTGACCGCCTGCTTCAGAATGGGCATCGAGTGCTCCGGGTTCCCGCGAGCGGCGACGGTGTGGCGCATCAGCGCGAGCAGCGTCGGCGCCGCGGTCAAGCGGCCCGGTCGCCAGCGAGCGCCGGCCCGGTACGAAGTCACAAGGACAAGTCCCAGGGGCAGGGGCGTCGTCCCAGTCTCAGCGCCCAGGGCCGCGACCGGCACGCGGCGAGTCAACGCGGTCGAGCCGTCCCGGATCGCCAGCGGACGAGCGAATGGATGAACTCTTCCGGCGCGGTCGAGAACCGCGAATTCATCGGAGTAGTACGTCGCACCCGCCTCGAGCCATGCCTGCACGAGCGTCGTCTTGCCGGCGAAGCTGGCGCCGGGCATGACAATGGCGCGGCCTTCCCAACCGACAACGCCAGCATGTATAAAGAGGTGGTCCGGCGCCCGCTCCGCGACGAAGAGCTCCGCGTGTGCTGCCAGCGCCCGCCCTGCGTCCGTCAACGCGCGCACGTCCGCGAGCAGTTTCGTTCCGGCATACAAACGGTATGACGGCGACTCTCCATCCGATACAGCGCTGACGAAGCTCGTAGCGGACGGACACGGAAGCATCAGACTCGTGGTCTTCAACGGCGCGCCAGCCGAACGGCAGCATCCCATTCGGATCCTGTTCGAGCGTGTCGAGGAGCGCCCGACAGTCGACGCGGAGTCCAATCCGCACACCGTACGCTACGAACTGACGCTCGAACATCCGGTCGCCCCGGAAATTATGCCACGCCCCATTTGGTTTCAGCGCGAAGCCTTCCCGAAATTCCGTGGCAGGCCACGACCCTGCCGTCCGCGAAACATTCGGCCGCCTTCTAGATGCGCCACTTGCAGTCTCTCCGCGCGGTCGTGTTCCTGGATGTGCCGTCGCCGGTTCACTGAAGATTGAGCCGCTTGAACAAAGCGGCTGGCGTTTGCGGCGGCCGCGGCCGACTCGCTGTGGCGTTTGAATCGAGGCCAGTCGCACAAGTCGGCCAATCTACGCGACCGATGCTCCGGCACCGCCCCGGCCGTTCGTGGTCGACGGCTGTCGCGTGAGTAGCCTGGCAGACCTATGTCTCTTGAATAAAGCCCACATCCAACGCACGGCGGTAGAGGCGGCGTCAAGAGCGGCGAAGCCGCCGAGCACAGCGGGAGTTTGACGCTGTCGAGGACCGTACTCCAATCGAACGGCGATGGCCGGGGCACGTAGTCATCTGTTCGGCAACTCGGCCTCCATCTGTAAGGTTTCTCTGCAAATTGGCGTTCAAACGTACAGAGGGCCCTCTTGCCTCCGCAGTCCAGTCCCCGATTGGGCCCCGCAAGGTCGCTCAGTTTTGTCCTACATGTCCAGAGACTTCCGCGACGATGTCCGGGACGAACGCCCTGCGCGCGAAGTCGAGCGCACGACAGGAGGTTCATTCCAACCGCCACTCAGCGGACAGGGACCTGTTCGGCCGGCATCTCGACCTGCCGCGCGGCGAGACGCGTGAGCGCATCGAGGGCCGCGAGCGCGATCACCTCTTGAACGAGAACGAGACTCGCGCCTTGGCCACGATTGGCGCGTTCCGCGTCGTGCCCATCGACGACTTGGTGGCCAACGAACGCCCTATCAGTGACGCCGACCTCAGGCACTTGAGCGATGAAGGCCTCATCACGCGCGAGACCGTGACCGATACCGCCGGCTCACAGCACATCGTGTCGCTCACGCCCGACGGGAAGGACCTGCTGGACGCCCACCGGGATCCGGGGGCCAACGGTCCCGAGCAGGCCTTCTACGCGGGCGTCGTCAAGCCGCGCGAGCTGGCGCATGACGCACAGGTGTACCGAGCCTTCAAGGAAGAGCACGATCGCCTCGACGCCGAGGGCGGCCGCGTCACGCGCGTCGTCCTCGACGACGAACTGAAGCGCGACTACCAGCGCTTTCTGAATCGCGACGAT
Source organism: uncultured Acidobacteriota bacterium (assembly GCA_963724645.1). Taxonomy (GTDB): domain Bacteria; phylum Acidobacteriota; class Vicinamibacteria; order Vicinamibacterales; family SCN-69-37; genus CAVXSP01. The sequence continues at coordinate 78,684 of CAVRVJ010000014.1, read as the reverse complement.
CGGCCCGAGGAGGCCACCCTCGAGTCCGACCGGCGGACCTTCGCCGACGCGCATGACCTGCATGTCGTGCGCGACCATCTCGAGCTGCCCGACCTTCGGATCGAGTACGACACAGCAGACGGTCGGCTCGAGCACCGGGATGTCGAGATCGTGACCGAGCACTACTCGCGCGGCCAGATCAGCGGCAAGAGCCGCGCCGGGTTCACCTGCTACCGCGTCGGCGGAGGGCGTGCTCGAGCGGGCGGCACGCCGTTCGATCCCCGCCATCTGACCCGACTGTCATGACCTTCGACGACCGCGTGCGCGCCCTCGCGCTGCTCGGGTTCAGCGAGCGGCAAACCCGATTTCTGGTGACCGTCGCGCTCCACAGCGGCTTCTGTCTGCGCCGCCAGTACATGACGTTCGCCGGCCTCACCTACGGCGCCGGCGTGCGCGACTTCCTGGACCGGCTCGTGGTCCGAAAACTGGCGACGCGGGTCGATTTCCGGCGCGATCGCGGGCACGTCTACCATCTGCAGGCCTCCGCCATCTATGACGCGATCGGCCAGGCCGACAACCGCAATCGGCGGAGTGCCAGCGCGGCGCTGATCGCCCGGAAGCTCATGCTCCTCGACTATGTCCTCGGGCAGCCAGACGTCGGGTGGTACGCCACCGAGGACGACAAGGTCGCGCTCTTCACTGGTCGCTTCGGGGTGCCCCTGCTCGACCTACCTCAACGCGTCTACGTGGCACCTCGTCGGGATACGCCTCCCACGGTTCGCTACTTCGTTCAGAAGCTCCCCATCTTCATCGGTCGGAACTCGTCGGCCGTCTCCTTCGTCTGGCTCGTGACCGAGACGTCGGGCGAGGCCTTCGAGGCCTTCCTGAACGACCATGTCCGACTGCTGAGCCATCTTCCCCAGTGGCGGGTCATCGCCATCGCGCCTCGTCACATCCCCGGGCTGCCCGCCTGCGAGCCGGCCCTGCAGCGGGTCCTGCGACAGGTGGCGCGGCCCCGCCCAGCGGAAGAATGTGACGCGCTCCGGACCTACTATCAGACGCTCGACCGAATCGAGCGGAATGACCTCGCTCGAACGAGCCTCGAGGACATTCAACGTTTCCACGATCTCCGGCGGAGATTCGACGCCAACGAGTTCGAGCGGTTATTCCAGCACTGGAAAGTCGCGGGCGACGCGGCGCTGCCCGATCGCGGTGCGGCTGGCTTCATCGCGGCCATCCGTGCGGGCCATGGCGCGCTCGTCACCGATCAGTTGCCGCGCTCCTACGACCGCTTTGGCACGCGCGCGGGCGTGAGCTGAGGCGCCACCGTCCGAACACGGTGGCGGGTCGGTGGCTACACGTGCGGCGGGCGTCCGCGGTCGCGAGTGGCCCACACGAGGCTCGGAAATGCGCAAAATGCCGAGACAAAACACCGGGGCGCGCCACGCACGTGGGCGGCGTTCGGTGCCGCCCGTTGCCGCGCCGAAAACCTGGGCACAGGGGAGAGCGACCCCCAGACACCCGGCTTCGCCGGATCGGGGGTCGCTCTCCCCTGTGCCCAGGTCGTGTCGCCGCCAGTGCGTCGTTGGGGCTGCGACTGAGATCGCAACGAGTCACGAACCGTGACGGTCTCGAAGACACATGCAACCTATCGATTGCGACGGATCGCGCCTGAGGCTCGCTCCTGCCGAGAGCATGCCGGCGTGCTCAGCCGCGTCAAGGTCCCGCTCGCTCTCGCTCGCCGCCGGCGCGACCTTGACCCGGCTTCCGCGCGCCGGAAAGGCGCGCAATTGCGGAGCGAGCCAGGATGAGCGCGACGTGACTCGTCCTGGGACCGACGGTGGGCCTTACCCGCGGTCAGCTTCGTTGACGGAGGTGCAGATGCCTGAGACTAAGTTCCAACCACAGACGGTGCCGGCATTCACGCGTCGTCAGGATGCGTCGGCCAGACTTGGCGATGCCCCCGCCTTGGACGGACTCCTCACCGTCGACGATGTCGCCGCCCTGTTGAAGGTGAGCAAGAGTTGGGTGTACGAACACACGCGCGGCCGCGGCACACCGCGTGCCGAACGACTGCCGCACATCAAGATTGGCAAGTACGTCCGGTTCGAAGCCAGCGCCGTGCGGGCGTTCCTCGACAGGAAATGTCGAGCGATGTGATCCGTTCCCGATCACGCGCTAGAATCGGGGCGAAGCTGAACCCCGAAGAGCCAACGAGGGAAGGGAATGGTCCTCGTATGGCTCGAAGAAAGCGTCAATACGGAAGCGGATCTCTGTTCAGGAGAGGAAGGGGGTGGGCGATCCGCTGGCGGGAGCTCGAGATGGCGCCCGACGGCACGACCAGGCGGGTGTTGCGCTACGAGGCGCTCGGGGATGTGACTCGGCACGAGGCGGCCAACGTCCTCGCGCAGAAAGTCGCCGCAACATCTGGAAGTAGACGACCGGCACGATCGCGGGTGACGTTCCGCACACTGGCAGAGGAGTGGCAAGCGTCGGTGTTGCCCATGTACAAGCATTCGACGCAGAAACATCGGCGCTTCATGTTGAAGAAGCACTTGTTGCCGCGCTTCGGCGAGATACCGCTGTGCGCCATCACGCGGCAGGAGATCCAGGCCTACGTCGCCCATCTCACGCGGGAAGAGTACGCGCCCAAGTCCATCGATCACATTCACGATGTGCTGAGCGCGGTCCTTCGCACGGGCGTGAAGTGGGGACATCTCCAGGACAATCCTGCCCGCGGCGTCGATCTGCCCATGTTGCGAACGGTGCGGCCCAAGTGGGCGTTGACCACGGATCAAGCGACAGCGCTTGCTGGGAACCTTGCCGTTGCTGGCCAAGACCATGGTGGGGTTGGCCGTGCTGTCCGGCCTTCGGCGTGGCGAGTTGTTCGCGCTGCGTTGGAAGGATATTGATGGCCAAGCACGGATGCTCACCGTACGAGAGTCTGTCTATGACGGGATGTTCAGCACGCCAAAGACCGAGGCGGGCGCTCGGCAGATCCCGCTGTCCGCGACAGCGCTGCAACTGATCGCTGATTGGCGGGGCGACACGATTCCGGACCCGGATCGGTTGGTGTTCTCGACGCGATCGGGACTGCCGATCTCGCCGAACAACGTCCTGCGCCGGGAAATCTTCCCAGCGTGCGAGCGTCTGAGGCTCCGGAGAGCTACGTGGCTGACGTTCCGGCGCACGTACTCGTCGTGGTCACACGACAAGGGCGTGCCCGGCAAGGTGGTCGCGCAGCTCATGGGACACGCCAACGTCGATACGACGCTGAACGTCTACACACAGGTCCTCGACGGCTCGCTGCGGGCCGCCGCGGACAAGGTCGGAAGCGAATTGTTCACAATTGTTCACACACCGGCAGGAGCGCGAACGGTAAGTCACTGAAAACATTGGTGGGCCGCGCAGGGATCGAACCTGCGACCCTCTGGTTAAAAGCCAGGTGCTCTACCACTGAGCTAGCGGCCCGAACGCGCAAACACTAATTGGTACCTCGCAGCGCCTTTCAAATAATCCGTTGGCCGACGGCCGAAAGCGCCAGTTCGGTCGCCAGAATCGCCGTCTGATTCTGCACGTCGAGGATCGGATTCACTTCAACGAGATCCAGCGCGACGAGGCGGCGCGAGTCGGCCACCATTTCCATCGCCATGTGCGCCTCCCGATAGTCCAGTCCACCTTTAACAGGCGTGCCGACGCCTGGCGCGACGGACGGATCGCATACGTCGAGATCGAACGACACGTGGACGCCGAGCGTCTCCTTGCCTGCGAGCGCCAGCGCCCGCTTCATGACCACCGCGATCCCATGCCGATCGATGTCCTTCATCGTGAAGACATGAATCCCGGCGTCGCGGATCTGCTCGCGTTCCAGGGGATCGAGATTGCGCGCGCCGATGAGCACCGTGCGCTCCGCTCGCACTTTGGGCGTGCGCTGCCCGAGACGCGCCAGCTCGCTCGGCTCTGACCCCACCAGGGCCGCCAGGGGCATCCCGTGCACGTTGCCCGTGGTCGTCGTCGCCGGCGTGTTCATGTCGCCGTGCGCATCGATCCAGAGGAGCCCGATTTCCCGATCGCGCGCGGCGGCATAATCGGCCGACGCCCCAACCGATCCCGCCGCCAGCGAATGATCCCCGCCGATGACGATCGGCAGCGCGTTCTCCTCGAGCGACTGATACACGTATTGATACAGGCGCTGGCAGACTCTCGCAATTTCCCGAATGTACCTCTTGCGCGGATCGCGCTCAGCCTTGGTTTCGGGAATAGGTGTCACCAGGTCGCCGCGATCGACGACCGGGTTGCCAATCGCCATCAGCCGGTCGCCGATGCCCGCAATCCGTACAGCCGAAGGGCCCATGTCCACACCCCGCCGCCCGCCGCCAAGATCCAGCGGCACGCCGACAATGTGAATAGGACGGATTGGTTCCAAGTGCCCGGTAATGCGCGGCAATGATGTTAGGATAGAGTGCCTTTATCCCACTGCCAAGCGGCCATTTGGGCCATCTCTGGCAGGCGACCTAATGGCGCGGAGGCCGTGTGTCGCCCATCTTCGTTCGACCCGTCCGGGAGCAGCTCGAACACGACCGGCTGATCCGTTTTCTGGTGAACAAATACAAGCGGAAGTCCGAAGTTGCCGCCAATGTCGGCGACGAACAGGTCGCGCCCGTGAAGATCGGACAGGCGACGTTCTTTCCTGACCTGGTTCTGACCAATGGCAAGAAGCTCGCCGGTCTTGTCGAGGTCGAGAGCGGCGAGTCGGTGAACAACCTCGAGGCCATGGCGCAGTGGGTCCATTTCTCCCGCGCCCGCGTGCCCTTCCATTTATACGTCCCGGTGACCGCGTACGACGTCGCGCGTCGATTGTGTGAAGCGAACCATGTGCACCTGGCCGAGCTGTGGACCTATCGTTCGCTCGCCGACGGCTTCGATCTCATGCGCGGCTTTCATGACCCCTCGGCCGCATCAGTCGCACCGGCAACCGTCAGTCCCCCAAAGACGGCGGTCAAGCCTTCGGCCAGGCCCGCGGCGAAGACGACAGTCAAGCCTGCCGCGAAAGCCAGGCCCACCAAGGCGAAGCGCCCCGCCGGGGCGACGGCGACGCGAGCGGCGAAAAAGGCCGCCAGGGCCGCCAGGCCCGCGCGGGCGCGGTCCGCGGGCGCAAAGAAGACCCGCAAGAGGTGAGAGCGCGTGCCCTTTATTCGTTACGCGCGCGACAAACGCGGCTACGAAAGCACTTTCGTCATGCACGCGTATCGGGCCGCCAACGGCGCGTCCCGTGCTCGCGTCCTTTATGTGTTTCGATCGCCATCTGGCTTGAAAGTCGGTCGCCGGCCGCTCGAGGCGGAGGTCATGGAGGCGCTCGAGCACACGCACCCCGATCTCGCGTTCGATTGGACGACGCTTTTACGCGAGCCGGGGTTGCCGCGCGCCGAGGTCCGCGATCGTCCGTCGCGATCGCCTGGCCAACGCCACGCCGGCCGGCCCGAACCCCAGCGGTCCCGGCCGGCTGTGGAGCCGCCGCCCCCGGCCATCATCGAGGACGAGTCTCTGCTCGGCCGCACGGTCGGCGCGCGGGAGGCGGTCCGCCTCCGCGCCCGCTACAGTGAACTGCTGCAGCGAATTGCCCGTCGAGCCCGGACACCTGAAGATAGGGACCGGCTGACCGAGCGAGCCCATCGTCTCAATCCTGACGACTGGCCGGACCAGGCAGCCATCCAGGCGGGCGTCGCTTCAATCGAATCGGAGTGGGACGCCATTGCCAGCGAGTTGCCGCATCGCCGCCGGGGGCGTCGGGGCGGTCGAACTCGCGGGGAAGGCGAGCGCGCGACGTCGATTCCGGCGTTGGCTGACGTCCAGGGGGCTTCTGGCATAATCAGTGTAGAAGGCGACCCGAATGACGATGCACAGGACGAGCTCGAATTGGGCCATTGGGGCCAAAACTCTTCTCTTGATGGCGCTGGCGACGGTGGTCGTCGCGGCCCAGAGCCAGACGCCGAACCCCAGCCAGCGGCCGAGCCTGCCGACGACGCCGACGTCGCAAGCCAAACCTCAGCCGCAGCAGCCGATCCCGACCTTCCGAGGCGGGACTGACATCATCTCGATCGACGTTTTTCCGCGGGACGCGAAAGGGCAGTTCTTTCCGAATCTGACCAAAGACGACTTTGTCGTCCTCGAGGACGGCGTCGAACAGCAGCTCCTGAATTTTGCCACCGCCAACGGCGGACGGTTCTTCACCAGCCTGGCCGTCAGCGCGACGCCGGTCTCCGAAGGCTTGATCCTGCCCAAGAACGCGCCGCCTCCGGACACGGCCAGCCGGATCTTCATCATCTTCATCGATGACATGCACTTCATGCCGAGCCAGACGCCCGAAGTGAAGAAGCTGCTGGGGCAGATCCGGGACACGCTGGTACACGACAACGATCTGGTGGGATTCGTCTCGAGCGGGTTTTCCTCCATCGAGCTGAATCCCGCCTACGATCCGAGTCATCGGCGCTTCAACGAAGTGATCAACAAGGTCATGGGGTCCGGCCCGACGATCGAAGACATGATCAGGATGCAGGCCGGCGTCGACGGCCTCAACGAGCTCAATCACAACGTCGCCGTCGCGTTCGGGGCGGCCAGCGACCTGCTCGGTCAGATGGAGGAGTTGCACGGCAAGCGCAAGGCCTTCATCTGGGTGAGCAACGGCTATTCGCTGGATCCGTTCAAGGATTCGCGGCTGATGAGGGAGTTGCAGAAGTACGCGAATTCCGGCCAGTGCGATCAGGTTCAGGCGAATCTGGCGAACGATCCTTCGTCGATCGACAGCCTGGACCACAACGACCCGTGCCGGTATCTCAATACCGATATCTCCCAGGTTCAGAACGTACGCACGACCAGCAACGACTACGGTACGGACATCTTCCACAACCCGTCGATGGAGTTCAAGACGGGCGATCTCATGGCCCAGTTGGGCGAGCTCATCCGCATGGCGAACAGGGCGAATGTGATGTTCTTCACCATCGATCCGCGCGGGCTGATCGCCGGTTTCAACACGGCGTCGCAGGCCCAGGCGTTGTCGAACCAGGAACAGACGGAGTTCATCCTGCAGACGACGGGCACGCTGCAGTCGCTCGCGGAGAACACGGGCGGCATCGCCTGCGTCGGGACGAACGACTGCCGGCCGGTGCTGCAGAAGATCGACAACATGACGAGCGATTACTACATGCTCGGCTATCGATCCTCGAACCCCGATCCGTTCAAGCTGGCGCGCCACATCGAGATCAAGATCAAGCGCCCCGGCGTGCAGCTCCTGTCCGGTCGCGACTACCGCGACACGTACTACCTGAAGAAGCCTCCGAAGCCCAAGAAATAAACGCGCCGCCGGTGTCGCGTCACGCGCCCGGCTGTTTACACTCGCGTAACTTTGGCCCCGAAACGTACTGCTATACTCCGGCGTCGGCGTTCGCCGCTCGCTGAACCCTTTTTTCGCTGCAATCTGGAGAAGCCTGTCATGACTTTTCTTGGAAGATTCATGTCCCTTAACAGTCTCCTGCTGGCTGCGACGCTGCTGACCGCGGCGCCCGTGGCCGGGCAAGCCGTCACGACGGGAACCATCTCCGGGACCGTCGTCGACCCCCAGGGCGGCGCGCTGCCAGGCGCCGTCATCCTCGCGACCCACACGCCCACCGGGACCGCCTATCAGGCGGTCACTCAAGGGGATGGCCGCTTTGCTCTCTTGAATGTCCGCGTCGGGCCCTACAACGTCAAGGTGACGATGTCCGGATTCAAGGAGCAGGAGCAGAAGGACGTCGACGTCGCGCTCGGCGCAGGATCAGACGGTCAGCTTCAAGCTCCAGCTCGCGACCGTGACGCAGACCGTGACGGTGACGCGGGGAGACGCCCGCCGATCGACACCGTGCGCGCGGGGACCGCCGCCAACATCTCGCAGCAGGCGATCGACAATCTGCCGACGATCACGCGCAGCATCTCGCGGACTATCGCGCGCACGAATCGCTCGTTTGTCGCCCTGAACAGGCTCCGCGGGCGGCGAACAGGTCATCAACGTCGCCGGCCGGAACAACTCGCTACAACAGCATGCAGATCGACGGCGCCGTCAACAACGACTTCTTCGGCCTCAGCTCATCCGGCACGCCGGGCAGCAACGGCAGGCACGCAGCCGGTCAGCCTCGATGCGATCCAGGAGTCCAGATCGTCGTCTCGCCCTACGACGTCCGGCAGGGCGGGTTTTCCGGCGGGGCGGTCAACGCCGTCACCAAGAGCGGCATCGAACAGCTATCACGGCACCGCGCTTCTTCTTCGGGCGCAATCAGGTCTGGGTGGGCGACGGCATCACCTGGCGAACCCGATCCCGGAAATTCGGCGGACAAGCAGGGTGGCTTCAGCGTCGGCGGCCCGCTCGCCGCAAACAAGGCTCTTCTTCTTCGGCACCCTCGATAACCAGCGGAAGACCACGCCCACAGGCTTCTCGTCGGCGGCGGCCGCCGGGCAATTCAACCTCGATGCGCTGGTCGATCAGTTTCTGAGCATCTGCAAGAACACCGTACGGCTACGACCCCGGGCCGAACCCGAGGGCGAGTTCTCGCGCAGGCAACAATAGCAACAAGTTCTTCGGCCGCGTGGATTTCAACATTAGGACGGGGCACCAGCTGACGCTTGCGCCACAACTACGTCGGCGCGCTCGCGGATATCGGCTCGCCGACGGCGACGTCGTTCCGCCTGCCCGAATGCGATTACTACCGCCAGCGGAACCGGACGAACTCGACCGGTCGGCCAGCTGAACTCGGCGTTGGGCCTCAGCGGTCAACGAGCTCCGCGTGGCCTATACCGACGTTCGGGATTTTCGCGGCGCGCAGCCCTTCGAGCAGCAGCCGTTTCCGCAGGTGACGGTCCAGATCTCGCCGAGACGGCAGACGATCGTCGCCGGCCGGGAGCAGTTCTCGCACGCCAACGACATCGACCAGAACATCGTCGAAATCACCGACTCCCTCACGCTCGTCCGGGGCACGCACACGCTACGTTCGGGACGCACGACGAGTTCTTCAATTTCCGGATCTGTTCATCCGCGACAACTTCGGAACTACCGGTTCTCGAGCCTGACGATCTTCCAGGCAGGGTCTGGCCAGCAGTACGACTACAGCTTCTCGGCGAGCAGCGACCCGCTGCAGGCCCCCAGTTCTGGGTCGCACAAGTCGGCGTCTATGCCGGCGACTCGTGGCGCGTGAACCGGAACGTGACGCTCGACCTCGGCATTCGCGTTGACTCGCCCCATTTCCCGGACACGCCGCACGCGAACCCCGTCGCAGTGGCCACTTTCGGCTACCGCACCGACATCGTGCCGAACAGCTCGACGTTGGTCGCCGCGGATCGGGTTCAACTGGGCGCCCAGGGGCAACAGTGGACAGCAGATTCGAGGCGGCATCGGCGCGTTCACCGGCCGCCCGCCGTACGTCTGGATCATGAACCAGTACGGCAACACCGGCGTGGACTTCACCCGAGTCGGCGCCGCGAACAACACCGGCAACCAAATCCCGTTCACGCCAGGCGCGCCGTCGTCCGTCGTCACGGGAGCGGTCAACGGCCAGACCTTCAGCAACGAGATCGATGTCATTGACCCGAATTTCAAATATCCAAGGGTGGCCCGCGGGAACTTCGCTTACGATCATCAACTGCGGTGGGGATTGGTCGGGACGTTCGAATATGTGTGGTCCAAGACCCTCGAGGACATCAGCTACGAGAACCTGAATTTTGCGCCGTCGTCCACGGTCACCGGCATCGGCGGACGGCCGTTCATGGTCAAGCAGTTTTCGACGTTGAGTGATGTGATTCTGACTGGGAATACGAACGCAGGCCACAACTGGAACCTGGTCTACGAGGTGCGCAGGACGCTGCGGAGCGGCTTCTTCTCGGGCTCCTACACCTACGGGCAGTCGTTTGCGGTGTACGACACGACCTCGGACCAGGCGGCGTCTGTATGGGGCAATGCCTACATCGGCGGAGATCCGAATAACCCGACGGTCAGCCGATCGACCTACGATCCGGGCACCGGATCAATTTTTCGGGCGCCTACGATGTGAAGCTGCCCGCAAACCTGCGCGGCACGATCAGCATGTTCTACTCAGGTCAGTCGGGCCGGCCCTACTCGCTGGTCTTCTTTCCGGACGTGAATGGCGATACCAAGTTCAACGATCTGTTCTACATCCCTTCGAGCGCGACCGACCAGAACCTGACGTACACGGGAGGTGACCTACCAGGACCTGGCGAACTTCATTCAGGCCGACCCCTGCCTTTCCAAGTACATCGGCCAGATCGCGCCGCGCAACATCTGCCGCAGTCCGTGGAAGAACACGCTGGATGGCCGGTTTGGGGTCAAAGTGCCTTTCAGAAAGACCACCACGGAAATCACGCTGGATGTGCTCAACGTGCTCAATGCGCTGAGCTCAGATCACGGGATCATCTACTACTCGTCGTTTGCCGAAATCAACGCCTTCTCGACGGTCCCGGCCACCCCCACCCTCACGTCGCCGGTCACGGGTTACAACCTCACGACCCTGACCGCCAAGGATGCCAGCGGCAAGCCGACGTTCGTGAAGTTCCTGCGTGACGATCTCAGATCGCGCTGGCAGGTACAGTTGGGAGCGAGGGTCAGGTTCTGACGCGGAACAGAGAGTGAAAGGGTAAAAAGGTGAGAGAAGAGAGCTTTTCGCCCTTTCTCTTTTTTGGTTGGAAAACTGCGCGGCAGCCGTCCACACCGTTCGCCGGTTTCCGCCTCGTTATTTCCGCGTGGGCGTCAACGTGGGCGTCAGGTTAAGCAAGGCACGCCCAGGCCACAGACAAGGCCGCCAATTGGGACCGGCAGATTCGCCCCTGTCCCCTCAAGGCGGTTGCGGCGGCCTCCAGGTGACCGTCCGGCGCCCCTGAATGGACACTACGGGGTTCGCCGAAGGATTTTGCAGCGCGCAGCTCGGCCGATTCCGCTCCGTCGGACCGCCACGGACCTGCCGTGGACGCGAAGACCGCCCCCCACCGGGGCTTGGAATATGCCCTGACCCGTTTTCCACCGCGCCCACGGGCACCCTTTGAAAAAGCGGTCAGATCACTTGTCAAAAATGAAGCGAATCACTTGTCAACGACACAATGGGACACAATAGGACGCATTCGCGAGGTCGGCGAAGCGGCATAAGTGTGTGAACGTCGCCATCTAGCCGCGCAGTGCATCGTGCTCATGCGGACGTTGATCGCGATCGCCTTGAGCGTCGCCGTCGCGTGTGGCGGCGCGAAGCCGGAGTTCGTGCGTCTTCGTTCGCGGCCGGTGACGCCCACCGTGAAGATCGAGCCAGGTGAACATCCGCTCGGGCCCAGCCCGGGATGGGTCCACGGTGTGGGGTTCAAGCGGGGCGGTATTCTCCACGTGCCGAGACAGACCAGGACCGCAACGCCGCTGCCGCTGCTGCTGTTGTTGCATGGCGGCGGCGGGCGTTCGGACGATTTCAGTCCGATCTTTCCGCTGGCTGAGGAATTCGGCGTCGTGATCGCGGCGCTCGATTCCCGTGACAACACCTGGGACGCGATTGACAGCCCCTGGGGACCCGACGTCGTGTCGGTTGACGCAGCGCTCGATCTCATCTTCCATCGCGTCGCCATCGATCCAGCCAGGGTAGCGCTCGGCGGAGTGTCGGACGGTGGATTCTACGCACTATCGCTCGGTCTGGCGAACGGAGATCTGTTCACGCACGTAATCGCGATCGCGCCGGGCTATTACCGGCTGCCGGCGCCGCCGATCGGCCGGCCGCGGATCCTCGTGGCGCACGGCAGTCGCGACACGGTCTACAGCGTCACGACGAGTCTCCGGATCGTCCCTGAGCTGAAGACGGCCGGATACGACACGACGTTCAGAGAATTCGATGGCCCGCACAGTCTGCCCGTCCCGGTCGCGCGCGACGCACTCGCGTGGTTGTTGCGCTAACCTTCCAGTGCAAACCGGATCGCGGTCAGGTCCGCAGCGTCCCCTCGAGCAGCCGCTCGAAGTGAGCGCGGATGAGACTCGAACAGTACCGGCCGTCGATCGCATCGCGCATCTGCTCGGCTGTCAGGAAATCCGACACGCTTCGCTCCCACACGAGCACCGGATCGCTTCGACGGGACCCATTGGCGAGGTCGGGACGCGACAGAAGGCGCATGTCAGAGGACGGGGCGTTTGAGAAGGCGCTGACATGACAACAGCCAAGTGAGATGTCACATCAGATGGGCTGAGCCCGTAACACTCTTGAGCAATCGGTCGAGGCGCTCGGACGGAAGAGGCTGCGCGCGACGGAAACGGCGGGCGGCTGCGGCCGCGAATCCACTTCCGAGCAGCACCATCGTCGTCGGCTCGGGCACAGCCGAATCGGCGCGGATGGCGCGGATGTTGTCGAAGTCAAATCCGCTAGCCGTCGAAGTGAAGGAGAAGCGCACGCTGTCGAATGGCGTCGTGTCGTCACCGACCCCCATGAACCCGCCTGGGAAAATCGGATCTAGTGACGCAGTGTAGCCCAATGACCCGAGATTGGTCGTTCCACGAAACAATGTCACCGTGACCGCGTTGGGCACGACATTGCCGGCGGCGAGAATGGAGTAGCCGAAGCCGAAGCCGGACATCAGGCTCGGCATCGTCACCGTGATGACATCAACAGTGAAGTTGAAACCCAAGGCAGCCGGCTGGGTAACATTGTTGGTGTTGCCAGACCCTCCGCTGGCGACGCTCGCATTCGGGACGGTCTCGGCAAAACCAAATCCGTTGATTGTGAGCCCGTTCAAGGGTGTGCCGAGGGCCACTTCGCTGAAGGTCACGAGCGGCGATCCAAAGCTGCCGATGCCCAACGCGATCGGGGTCGCTTCGGCCCGAGTGCAGAGGGCGACAGCGCATGCCGTCAGGAGCGAGATGGTGAGCCACTTACTCCGCGAAGGATCCTTCATCACGTATGATCCCCTTTTCCGAATCAACCCAGGTTGGACTGTCCGTGAACGTCATGGCGGCGCACCTGCCACGCACCGCGGTCGAAAGAAGAACGTGTCGGCAACCGCTGCGAAAACAGCGCGCGCGGCACAGTAGTCCAGAATGTAGCCGAACTGTATTGACTTGAATCAAGTTTCACTCGAAATATTCGGACCATTTGTTGACGAATGACCACCAAGACTCCGTAGTCATGCTCAAGGATGACAATAGGCTCGCTTACATATCCTTTTTTCCCGTCCCCAGGCTCGCCGGTATCGCTCGAGCCCCTCAGGCGTGCGCGCCCCGGTTGCTGAGGCCACCGTGGAGTCGGGCGCCGGTGTCGGATCGCAGACTGCTCACACGCCGTACGCCGCCGCGTCCGCGCGATGCTCAGAAGCGTCTATGGCGATCAGGTTGGCCTCCTCGAGTGGGCTGAGGACATACAGACGGCGGGCGGGAGGGCGGCGTCGGGCTAGGTAGCGAGCCGTTATTTGCCGGCAAGGTGTGCAGGCCTGGCGCCACGCACTGCTCCGGCGCATGGCGCCCGGTTCTCGCCGCCGTCCTCGCGATTAGGGCTCGCGAGACAATAACACTTACAAGTGATTGCGGGGAGAGATGGTGTAGTTCCAGTTCCCGTGAAACGCGTGGGGCGTGAGCCTGAGGCCCGCGAGCTCTTCATCGGTCACCTCAATCGCGGTCTCGTAGCGGTGGGGATCGAGCGCGGCCTTCACGAGGAGGCCGGCGCGTGTGGTGGTCGAGGCGATCAGGTGGACGATGGCCTGGTCAACTCAAATGCCTGTGCTCAAATCGACGAAGAGCCTCTTTTTTCTTGTTCTCTCTCACCCTTTCACGCTTTCACCCTTTGATTCGCGCAACGGCTTCTTTCAAATAGTACCTCGTCCATCTCAATGCCCACGAAATCCAGTCCAAGTTGAACGGCGGCGATGGCGCTGTTGCCCAGCCCGAGGAAGGGGTCGAGCACGCAGCCGGCGCGCGACACGCCGTGCAGACGAATGCATTGCTCGGGCACCTTCGGCGGGAACGACGCCGGGTGCGGCCGATCGCGGTCGCGGCTCTGGATCGTCTCGTAGGGAATGAACCACGTGTTGCCGCGGCAGCGAAGGCCGTCGCCAGCCGCGGCCCAACGCGTGATGTTCGATGCGTCCTGATAAGGCACCCCGACCGCGCGGCGATCCAGGCGGGTCCGTCCGCTCGGCGAGAAGTGAAAGATGAACTCGTGGCAGTCGTTCACGAACCGGTCGCTGTTAATCGGTTTGTAGTGGCCGATCGCAACGTCCCGGTCGAGCGCCAGACCGGCGCCCGTCGCGTCGCGGTCGATGGCAATCGACTTCACCCAATGAATGGTGTTTTGAAGCTTGAAGTAGCGCCGCGCCACCTGCGCGACCTCCAGCGCGATCCAGGGATCGGTCGGCTTCGCGCCTACATTGAGAAACAAGGAGCCGCCGGGCTGAACCACCCGGCTGCTGGCGCGCAGCCACCGATCGGTCCAGTTCAGGTACTCGGACCTGGGCAGGTCGTCGCGGTAGCTCCGGTACTTGATGCCCAGGTTATAGGGCGGGGACGTCACGACCACTCCGATGGAGGAGGCGTCGAGAGAGGGCAGCACGTCCAGGCAGTCCCCGAGATAGAGACGCAGTCGCGCCCGGCCGATCGTGAAGTCGTACCGCGGCCGTTCGGGCCTGGATGCGCGCAGGGCGAGAGCCATACCCACAGATGTCGGGCGCACGCGCGCTCGAGTACAGACCTGGACAGAGGGTGAGAGAGTGAGAGTGTGAAAGGGTGAGAAACGGAGAGCCTACGAGGCTCGGGCGCCGTCGATCGAGCCGAAGCCGTGTGCCACACGGTCCTCACTCAAGGGCTGGTTGCGCTGGTGCCCGGAACGGTCGCACGCGGCGCCCTTTTCCTCGATGTAGGTGAGCTCGCGGCTCGTGGCGACTTCCCGATAGCGCCCGGACACACACCCACAGGCGAGTGTCGTGAACCCGAGAAGTCGAACGAGACTCATCTGCGCGCTACCTTCAGTTCAAATGCCTGCAAACGCCGTGCCGAGACGCACCATTGGAGGATGAGAAGGGAGTCGTCCGATTGCGGCCCAATCTCAGCGGAGTTCTTACGCTCTGCAGGAATCCGACCGAGCCGACGCGCCACATCGTGTCGATCTCGCGACTGTCGTTGGATTCTTGACATCAAACGATTGGATCTTCGACGGGAAGCCGCGTGGCGGGGTCCAGGACAAGACCAAATCGACCGCTAATTCGTCTGTGTTCGTAGACCCGCTATAAGCGCAGCGGGCTCCCGCATCCGGGATCGGGTCCTGCCTGTTGGATCATCCGACGAGTGCCGAGTACGTACGGAGTGGGAAGGGCTTGTGGTAATCTCGGTGGCCCACTTGGGTCATTTGCCAGAAATTGACCGTTACCCTTTGCATCTGCACGGTTTGTGAGTTAGGATCCCGCGCGAGAGAATACACACCTCACGGGTGTGCGTGTTGGAGGGAAAGAGTGCACAGGTTCAGCCGCCAGTTCCAGTTGGTCATTGCTATCGGATCCGTCACGCTTTTGTTAGGCGGATTCACGCCGGCACGGGCGCAGCAGACCAGCAAGAAGCAGGCCGCGACGAGCATATCGGCGGCAAAGCCCGCGCCGACGCGCAGCAGTCTCGCCCGGGCGCGTGCGGCTGCAGCCGCGCGGGCAAGGCTCGCCGCGGCGTCGCGTCAGCAGCAGGACGCGATGACGCCGCGCTTCAAGCGCGACCTGCTTGGCAATCTCGTCCCTGATGTGCGCGCCGCCGCCGCCATCGTATTCAATCCCTCGACCGGCGAAGTGCTCTGGGAAGAGAACGCGCACGACCAGCGCTCGATCGCAAGCATTACCAAGGTGATGACCGCTGTGGTCTTCATGGCCGATGCACCAGATTTGACCCAGCGCGTGGCAGTGACCCTGGCGGATGCGCGCAATGCGTCGACCACGCACTTGCGGGCGGGCGAAATTCTTTCCTATGACGATCTGCTGCACTTGCTGCTGATCGCCTCGGACAACGCGGCCGCCCGTGTGCTGGCGCGGACGTCGGAAGGCGGCACCCAGGCGTTCGTCGGCCGCATGAACGAGATGGCTGCGCACTTGAATCTTCCGACGACGCACTATACCGATCCGTCCGGTCTGGAATCGACCAACGTCTCCTCGGCCTACGATCTGTCGCTCTTGATCGCGTTCGCCGCTTCGGATCCGACGATCGGATCGATCATGCGCACGGAGACGTACGAGGCGCACACGAGCGCCGGGCCGATTGACATCCACAGCACGAACAAGCTGCTTGGCACCGACGTCGACGTGCGCGGCGGCAAGACCGGATTCATCAGCAAGGCCGGCTACTGCCTGGCGACACTGCTGCAAATCCCGCAGGGCAACCAGGTGGCGGTCGTGGTCCTCGGCGCGACCAACAGCGCCACCCGCTTCTGGGAGGCCCGCCATCTTTTCAACTGGGTGGTCGGCCGCGCGCAGGGCGTGGTCGGCGGCGACGACTAATCCCGTTCTCACTTCCTCGTAGCAGGAAACCGCCCTCGAGTGAGGGGCGGCCGCGGAAACGTGCGCCGCTCTTTGCGTCGATCGCCCGCCAATCTTCATTGTTAATTCCAGATCGTAAATTGTAGATTTCTCCTGTGGGCCGTTTGCACATCCTGATGGTCGCGTCTGAAGTCGCGCCCTGGGCTAAGACGGGAGGACTGGCCGACGTGCTGTCCGGTCTGCCGTCCGCGCTCGACGACCTCGGCCACCGCGTCACCGTTGTGCTGCCTCGCTACCGGAATGTCCAACCTCCGGCAGGCGAGACCATCGCCCGTCGCGTGACCGTCGGCACTTTCACCTACGACGTCGTCTTGCACGTGGCATCAATTCCGCGGACCCGTCGCGTCGTCTTCGTGGACTGTCCTGTCTTGTTCGATCGCGAGGGTTACTACGGGGTTGGCGGGGTCGATTATCCCGACGGCGACCGGCGGTTCGCGCTGCTCTCGGTCGCGGCTCTCGACATGGCGCAGGACGATCCGATGGAACCCGTCGATATCGTGCACGCCCACGATTGGCAGGGCGGCCTCGCGCCGGCCTGGCTGCGCATCGAGCCGCAGCGATGGACCCGCCTGGCGCAAGCCGGGTTGGTGTTCACGATCCACAATCTGGCCTATCAGGGACTGTTTCCGCGCACCTCTGTGCCGGCGCTGGGGCTCGACTGGCAGGTCTTTACGATGGCCGGGGCGGAGTTCTGGGGTCAAATCAGCTTCCTGAAGGCCGGGATCAATTACTGCGACAGAGTGACGACGGTCAGCCCTTCGTATGCGCGCGAGACGCTGCTGCCCGGTGCAGGAAGCGGACTCGAAGGGGTCCTCTCAGCGAAGGGCGATCGCTACGTGGGGATCCTCAATGGCATCGACACGCGGACGTGGGACCCGGCGTCCGACCCCTGGCTTCCGGCGCATTTCGAAGCCGGCCGCCTCGAGGGCAAACGGACGTGCAAGCGCGCGCTGCTTGAGCGGTTCGGCTTGCCGGTCGGAGACGACGCGCTGGCGCGGCCGGTCGTCGGGATGGTGTCGCGCCTGGTCGATCAGAAGGGTGTGGATCTGGTGCTGTCGGCGGCCGCGTCGTTGTTGCGCCTCAATGCGACGTGGCTGTTCGTCGGGAGCGGCGACCCTCGGTACGAGCGTGAGCTCACTGCGCTGGCGCGCCGGACACCGCTCGCGGGTCGGCGTCTTCATTGGCTTTGATGAAGGCCTGGCGCACCTGGTCGAGGCCGGCGCCGACATGTTCCTGATGCCATCGAGATTCGAGCCTTGCGGCCTCAATCAGATGTACAGCCTCCGGTACGGCACCGTCCCCATCGTCCACGCCGTGGGCGGGCTCGATGACACGATTCAGCCGTACACACCGCGGGCCCGGCGGGCGAACGGCTTCAAGTTCCGTGAGCCGACGGCTGAGGCGCTGGCGCGAACCGTCCAGCACGCCGTGCGCGTCTACGCAGACCGGGACGCATGGGATCGCCTGGTGCGTCAGGGCATGATCGAGGACCACTCATGGGAGACCTCGGCCCGGGAATATGTCAAAGTGTACAGAAAGGCTCGTCACGCGGCTGCGGTCCGTTTGGCCGAGTCGAGCACGAGTCATTGAAAGGATCAGAGACGAGCGATGGCTTCCGACAAAGTCGTGACCTTTACTGATGGGAATTTCGAGAGCGACGTGCTGAAGGCGCCGACGCCGGTCCTTGTGGACTTCTGGGCCGAGTGGTGCGGTCCCTGCCGCGCGATGGGCCCGGCCATCGACGCCCTGGCCGGCGATTACACGGGCAAGGTCACCGTGGGCAAACTCAACGTGGACGAGAATCCCGCGATCACAATGCGCTACACGGTGCGCGGCATCCCGACCGTCATGCTGTTCAAGGGTGGCGAGATGGTGGGTCAGGTCGTCGGGCTTGTCGACAAAGGAGCCCTGAAGCAGCTCGTGGACAAGCACCTCTAAGTGTCCGAGCTCCGCAACGTCATCATCATCGGATCCGGTCCGGCTGGACTGACGGCGGCGCTCTACGCCGCCCGGGCCAACCTGCGCCCGGTCGTCGTCGAAGGGATCGAAGCCGGCGGACAGCTCATGATCACGACGGCGGTCGAGAACTTTCCCGGTTTCCGGGACGGCATCATGGGCCCGGACCTGATGGCCGAAATGCGGGCGCAAGCGGAGCGGTTCGGAGCAGATATCATTCGGGGCAACGTCACCGCCGTCGATCTGCGGCACCCGCCATTCACGATCACGACCGAAGAAGGATCGTTGCAGGCACGGACGATCATCATCGCGACCGGCGCGTCGGCCAATCTGCTCGGGCTGCCGTCGGAGCGCGCGCTGATGGGCCACGGCGTGTCGACCTGCGCGACGTGCGACGGCTTTTTCTTTCGAGGCAAGCCCATCGCGGTGGTCGGCGGCGGAGATTCGGCCCTCGAAGAAGCGACGTTCCTGACGCGGTTCGCGTCGCAGGTGACGCTCGTGCACCGGCGCGACACGTTGCGCGCGTCGAAGATCATGCAGGACAAGGCGCTGGCAAACCCGAAGATCAACTACGAATGGAACTCGGAAGTCGTGGACGTGCACGATCCGGCGGCAGGCGTCGTCTCCGGCCTCAGTTTGCGGAACCTGAAAACCGGCATGCTGAAGAGGCTCGACGTCGACGGCGTCTTCGTGGCGATCGGCCACAGTCCGAACACGACGCTGTTTCGCGGCCAGCTCGACATGAACGCCAACGGCTACCTGACAACAACCGACGGCACCAGGACTGTCGTCCCGGGCGTCTTCGCCTGCGGCGACGTGCAGGATCACATCTATCGTCAGGCCATCACGGCCGCCGGCTCAGGCTGCATGGCCGCGATGGACGTCGAGCGGTTCCTGGACCATCACGGACACTAATCGATCCATCCTCCGCCGATCACGTCTTCGCCGTCATAGAACACCACGGCCTGTCCCGGCGTGACGGCGATTTGCGGCTCGTCGAAGCGAAGATGCGCCCGGGCGCCGTCGGCGACGACCGTCGCCGGCGCATCCTGATGCCGATGGCGGATGCGCGCGGTCACGCGCCTCGGGTGCGCCGGGGATGTGCCGGCGATCCAGTTCACGGATGAGGCCGACAGCACGCGCTGGCCGAGCTCCTCGCGCGACCCGACGACGACCCGCGCAGCGGCCGGCTCGAGACGCAGCACGTACAGGGGCACACCGGCCGAGAGGCCGAGTCCCTTACGCTGGCCCACGGTGTACCGATGGACGCCGCGGTGCCGGCCCAGAAGCTTGCCGCCGGAATCGACGATCTCGCCGGGCTGCGCACCCGCCTCGAGATGCCGCTCGACGAAGTCTCCTGGTTGGCCGTCCGGGACGAAACAGATCTCGTGGCTGTCCGGCTTCGTTGCCACGCTCAACCCCAGTGCGTCCGCCTGCGTCCGGACCTCGCGCTTGGTAAGGTGGCCAACTGGGAACATGGCGTGCGCGAGTTGATCCTGCGTCAGTGAAAAGAGGAAGTACGACTGATCCTTTTCCCGGTCGATGCCCCGGAGCAGGCGGTACTGTCTCGCTTCCTCGTCAAATCGCACGCGGGCGTAGTGGCCGGTCGCGACCCAGGCAGCGTCGAATGCGGCCGCGCGCTCGACCAGGGTCGCGAACTTGAGGTCCGAGTTGCAGTGCACGCACGGGATGGGCGTCCGGCCGGCCGCGTATTCGGTCACGAAATTGCGGACGACGGTGTCCTGAAACTTCTGCTCGAAGTTGACGATGTAGTGCGGAAATCCGACGGCAGCTGCGACACGCCGCGCATCGTGCAGGTCGTCGAGGCTGCAGCAGGAGCCGAAGGCCTCGGGGGAGGCGCGCTGATGGTACAGCTGCATCGACAGCCCGATGACTTCGTGCCCGTTGCGGGCCAGCAGGGCTGCGGCCACGGACGAGTCGACGCCGCCCGACATGGCCACGACGATACGCATTATTCTCGTCCGGGGGGCTTCGCCCCCGCGGACCCCCCAACGCGCTCACTTGGGGGCCCGCATCCCCCGCCGTTCGCGCGGGCTCACTCGCAGCTGCTCGTTCGCGATCCGGGGGGCTTCGCCCCCGCGGACCCCCCAACGCGCTCACTTGGGGGGCCCCGCATCCCCCCGCCGTTCGCGCGGGCTCGCTCGCAGCTGCTCGTTCGCAGATCCGGGGGGCTTCGCCCCCGCGGACCCCCCCACGCGCTCGTTCGCAATCACTTGTCGGTCACCGCAGCGCCAGCGTCCGCTGGGTGAGCTGCCGCAGCTTGGCGACGAGTGGCGGGAGCCTGGCGGCGACGAGGTCGATCTCTGCGGCCGTTGTCTCGGGTCCCAGGCTGAATCGCAGCGAGTTGCGCGTGCGCGCCTGAGAGACACCCATGGCGCGGAGCACATGAGACGGTTCGAGCGAGCCCGAGGAACAGGCTGAGCCGGTCGACACGGCGATGCCCTCGAGGTCGAGCGCAATCAAGAGCGCTTCGGCCTCGATCCCGTCGAAGCTGATATTGCTCGTATTGGGCACGCGGCGCGCTGGATCGCCATTGACCAACGTGCCGGGCACCGCGGCGAGCAGGGCACGCTCCAGGCGATCGCGAAGCGCTCCCGTCGTGAGTCCGCTTGTCGCAAGCCGGTCGCGCGAGATCCTGGCCGCGACGCCCAGCCCGGCGAGGGCAGGCACGTTTTCCGTGCCCGCGCGGCGATTACGTTCCTGCCGTCCGCCCGTCATGAACGGCGTCAGTTTGACCCCGCGGCGGATCCACAGCACGCCCGTCCCCTTGGGACCGCCGAATTTATGCCCGGACAACGACAACAGGTCGACGCCCAGGCTTCGAACCGAGACGGGAATCTTGCCAACCGACTGGACCGCGTCGGTGTGGAAGAGCGCGCCGTGCGCGCGGGCGATGGCCGCGAGCTCCGCGATCGGCTGAATCGTACCCACTTCGTTGTTGGCGTGCATGACCGACACCAGGACGGTCTCTGGCCGGAGGGCGGCGCGCAGTGCATCTGGCGACACGACCCCTGACTCGTCAACTGGTAGCAGCGTCAGCGTCCAGCCTCGTCTGGCGAGCGCCTTCAGCGTGGTCAGCACGGCTTCGTGCTCGATCGCGGCGGCGATGAGATGGCGGGGGCCGGTCGGGTCGCGCTGCTCCGCCGTGCCCCGCAAGGCGAAGTTGTCGGCTTCAGTGCCGCCGCTGGTGAACACGACATCGGACGGATCAGCGTCGATGAGGGCCGCGACCTGAATCCGCGCCTCGTCCACCAGCGTCTTGGCCCGCTGGCCGTATGAATGCACGGACGAGGCGTTGCCGTACTCGTCCCGCAGCAGGCGTGCCAGCGTCTCGGCCACCTCCGCGTAAAGCGGGGCCGTGGCGTTGTAGTCAAGATAAATTCGCACGGTCCCAGTCATGGTAGCACCGACGCTAAATGCTAGAAGGAAAAGGCAGTAGACATGGGTTTTCCCGGTCCCATATACTGGGCCCAGGCCCTACTCCCCATTTTGGCCGTTGTAGCCGGTCAGTCGACCAGGCCGGCGCGCGTGGAGAACCAGCACATGTGGAAGAGAGATGAGGCCGTTCGCCCGCCTCAACCAACCCCATCGGGGACAGCCCCCGCCAGCACCGACAGCGTATCGCCGCGCGTGGACGCGCCTCGGCACACAGAGAGGGACATGGTGAATATCGGCAAGAGCGTCGTGATCAAAGGCGAGCTCAGCGGCAGCGAAGACCTCACCATCGAAGGTCAGGTGGAAGGCAAGATTGAGCTGCGCCAGAACATTCTGACCATCGGGCCCAATGCAAAGATCAAAGCGCAGGTCTTCGCGAAGGCGGTCGTCGTGCAGGGTGAGGTGCACGGCAACGTGACCGCCACCGAGAAGGTCGACATTCGCGATGCCGGGTCGGTCGACGGCGACATCTCAGCCCCGCGAGTGGCGATTGCCGACGGCGCGCATTTCCGCGGCAGCATCGACATGCAGCGACAGGGCGCTCCGAAACCGGGCGACAAGCCCGCCACCGATCGGCCGATCGAAACGAAGCCGCCGGTCGCGGCTGGCGTGACGTCGGGCACACCCACGACTCCGGTCCGCTAGATCGGACGGAGCTGGTGTTGTCAGGATCGAAGGCCGGTCCGTTGACCGCGTTGTTCAAGCGGAGCCTGCGCAAAACCGAGCCGGCGCCTCCCCCGCCTCCCCCGGGGCCGCCGGACCACATCACGACTTCCAAGGTCTTTCCGCGATTCCTGAGCGCGGTGATTCAACAGCCGGCGCCGGTATTGCTCGATCTCGGTCCGGTGGTCGGTCCCAACGTCACGTTTTTTGGCGACCGGTTCGCGTGCAAGATTCATGTCGAGGATCTGGTCGCCGACGTGGAGTCGCACGCCAAACGTGGCGAGCGCGCGAAGCTCGCCCAGTTCTTCGAGGCGCGACTGAGCCAGCTACCGGAGTCGGTCGACGGGATTCTGTGCTGGGATTTGTTCGACTTTCTGGACCTGCGCGCGGGGAAGGTCCTGGCCGGGCGGCTCGTACGCCTGCTGCGTCCCGGCGGCGCCCTCTACGGGATGTTCGGAACCACCGCGGTCGATCTCACCACCCACTCGCGATTCGTCGTTGTCACGGCGGACCGGCTGCGAGTGCGCCCCTACCCGGCTGCTTCCGTTCGGCGCACCGTACTGCTCACGCGCGACATCATCAAGATGTTCGACGGTCTCGCCGTGGCCGAGTCCGTGCTGCTGAAGAGCAGCTCGCGCGAGATTCTGTTCAGGAAGGCCTTTGGGAGACTCACCTTTTAAGTTTTCAGTTTTGAGTTTTAAGTTGATATTGTCATGGCCGTATGGCTCGCCCCATCGTCGCCCTGCTCAGCGATTTCGGCGCGCGCGACCACTACGCGGGCGTCATGAAGGGCGTGGTGCTGAGCCTGGCGGCAGACGTCACCCTGGTCGACATCTCTCACGAACTGCCGGCGCACGACATTCGGGCCGCGGCGCTGGAGCTGGCCGCGTCCTATAAGTACTTTCCGGCCGGCACGATTTTCCTTGTCGTCGTCGATCCCGGTGTCGGGACCCAGCGCCGTGGGATTGTCGCCGAGGCCGGTGATTGGCGATTCGTCGCGCCGGACAACGGCGTGCTCACGGCCGTCTTCCTCGAGACACCGCCAAAGAAGGTGGTCGAGTTGACCGAGCGCCGCTACGCGCGGCCGACGGTCAGCCGCACGTTCGAAGGGCGCGATCGGTTCGCGCCGGCCGCCGGATGGCTGGCCAAAGGCGGCATTCAACTCGCGGCCTTCGGACGCACGATCACCGACTTCCAGATGCTCGACCTGCCTCGCCCGAATCTCGATGAGGGCGTGCTCCGGGGGGTGGTCGTGCGCATCGATCGCTTCGGCAACGTCGTCACCAACCTCGATCGCCGATCGTGCGAGCGGCTGACCAGCGACTCGCGTGCGATCAAGCTGACGATCGGAGGCCACTCCATCGGGCGAATCGTCTCGACGTACTCCGAGGTCGCGGCCGGCGAGCTGGGCGCGCTCTTCGGATCGACCGATCACCTCGAGGTCGCCGCGCACGCCGCCAGCGCCGCCGAGCAGTTGGGCGTCAGCACGGGCGCGCCAGTCGAGCTGCGACGGGAATAGGCGGGCTCACGCGGCGAGGACCGCCATGGATTTCGATCTCTCCGACGACCATCGCCTGCTCGAGCAGACGGTTCGCGACTGGGCCGCCCGCGAGGTGGCGCCGCGAATCCGGGATCTCGATCGGGAGCACCGGTTCGATCGCGGCCTTCTCCCGCAGATGGCGGCGCTCGGCCTCCTCGGTGTGTCCGTGCCCGAGGCGTACGGCGGCGCCGGGATGGACTACGTCAGCCTCGGCGTGATCAGCGAGGAGCTCGAGTACGTCGACACGTCTCTGCGCGTGATCATGTCGGTGCATGCGGGACTGAACTGCCTGACGCTGCTCTCGTGGGGGTCTGAGCACCAGAAGCAGCGGTACCTGGTACCGCAGGCGCAGGGAAAGACCATCGCCAGTTACGGGCTGACCGAGCCGTCCGCCGGCAGTGATGTTCGCGGCATCCAGTCGACCGCCGCGCGGCGGGGCGATCGGTACGTGCTCAACGGCGAGAAGATCTGGATCTCGCTCGCGGATGTCGCGGATGCCTTCCTGGTGTTTGCGTGGACCGACCCGGAGAAGAAGAAGCGCCGCGATCCCTCAGGCCTGAGCGCGTTCATCGTCGAACGCGCGTTCAAAGGCTTCTCGAGCGGATCCATGATCCATAAGTGGGGCATTCTCGCCGGCAACACCGGGTTCTTCAAGATGGACAACGTGGAGGTGCCGGAAGAGAACCTCCTCGGCCGCGAAGGCGAGGGGTTCAAGATTGCGATGTTCGCGCTCGATCAGGGCCGCTACACGGTGGCCGCCGGCGCCACCGGCCTCATCCGCGCTTGCCGGGACGCGAGCGCGAAGTACGCGCGCGAGCGCACGACGTTCGGTGTCGAGATCGCCCAGCACCAGCTCGTCAAGGAGATGATCGCGCGCATGGAGTCGGACTATCAGGCCGCGCGGCTGCTGTGGATGCGGGCCGGGTGGCTGAAAAACATCGGCCGGCGAAACACGCGCGAGACCGGGCTCGCGAAATGGTTTGCCACCGTCGCCTCGGAGCGCGCAGCCGGCGACGCCGTGCAGGTGCACGGCGCCAACGGCTACTCGGATGAGTATCCGGTCGGCCGCTTTTATCGCAACTGCAAGGGCGCCGTCATCTACGAAGGCACGCGTGAGATTCACGCGGTGATGCAGGCTGACTACGCCCTCGGCTACCGCTCCGACAAACCCACGCGATGCGAGTTGCCCCGGTACCGGAAAGCCAGCGAGTGAGGAATCTGCCAGCCTGACGATCTGGCCTCCGCCGCCGACTGGCTGAGAGAGGGTGGAATCGTCGCCTTCCCAACCGACACGTTCTATGGATTGGCGGTGGATCCCGCGTCCGCCGCGGCGGTCCGCCGGCTCTTCGAGCTCAAGGGGCGCGCGCCGCGGGCCGCGCTGCCGCTCGTCGCCGCCTCGACACGGCAGGTTGAGGCGCTCTGCGGCCGCCTGGGACCGACCGGCGCGCGACTGGCGGCGCGCTTCTGGCCCGGGCCGCTGTCGCTCGTCCTCGACGCGCCGGCGGCCATCGCGCCGGAAGCGCACGCCGGGCGTCGTTCGGTGGCGATTCGCGTGCCGGGGCATGCAATCGCCCGATCGCTCTGTGAGGCATTCGGCGCGCCGGTGACTGCCACGAGCGCGAATCGCACGGGCGATCCGCCGGCGCGCGAGGCCACCGGTCTTGGCAGCCTTGCCGATGATCTGCGCGTGCTGACTGTGGATGGCGGCGCGGCGCCCGGCGGCGCGCCGTCGACGATTGTCGATGCGCGCGGCCCGCGGCCGGTGCTCGTGCGCGATGGCGCGATCGCCTGGGAGCGCGTGCTAGAATCACTTCAGGAATGAGCACGCGCCGGGCTGCTTCTCACGAGCCTCCCACCGAGCGCGCGGCTCTCGTCGGCCTGGTCACGCGCAAGGCGCGCGGCGCCGATCCCGACATCCTTTTCGACGAGCTCGCCGGTCTTGCACAAGCCGCAGGCGCCGCCGTCGTGCTCCGCGCCATGCAGGAGCGCTCGACGCCCGATCCCGCGACGCTCATCGGCAAGGGCAAGGCCGAAGGACTGGCCGTGGCGTGCGACGCCGCCGGCGCGACGCTCGCCATCTTCGACCATGAGCTCACGCCGGCGCAGACGCGCAATCTGGAAGAACTGCTGGGCCGGCGCGTGATCGATCGAACCGCGGTGATCCTCGATATCTTTGCGCGCCGCGCGCGCACTCGCGAGGGCAAGCTGCAGATCGAACTCGCGCAGCTGCAGTACCTGATGCCCAGGCTGAGCGGCTCCGGCACGGCGCTCTCGCGGCTCGGCGGCGGCATCGGCACCCGCGGTCCCGGTGAGACAAAGCTCGAGACCGATCGGCGCCGGATTCGCTACCGGATTGCGGGTCTCAAGCGGGAGATCGCGGAGGTTCAGCGCCGGCGAGGGCACCTGCGGAGCCGGCGCAAACGGCACGACGTGCCCGTGGTTGCGCTCGTGGGCTACACGAACGCCGGCAAGACGACCTTGTTCAATGCGCTGACCAGCAGCGCCGCCCAGGTGTCCGATGCGCTGTTTGTCACCCTGGATCCGCTGATGCGGCGGGTGAAGCTCCCGGATGCGCGCCAGATTCTGATCTCCGACACGGTCGGGTTCATCGACCGCCTGCCGCACCAGCTCGTCGCCGCGTTTCACGCAACGCTCGAAGAGGTGTCGACCGCAGAGCTGCTCCTTCATGTCGTGGACGCGGCTGTCGTCGATCGCGACAGGCGGGCCAACGCCGTCCGATCCGTCCTGCTCGAGGTCGGCGCGGCGCAGACTCCGATCCTTGATGTCTTCAACAAATGCGACGTGCTCCCGGCCGGCGAGCTGGCGCGGCTGAAGGCGCTCCATCCGGGCGCCGTTTTCGTGTCCGCGCGATCGGGCGCCGGACGCCAGGAGCTCGTGGAAATCATCGCGTCCCGCCTCGAAATGGACGCTGAGCCGGTCCGTCTCGAGTTCGACAGCACCAGGGAGGCCGACCGCCGGCTGATTTCAGACTTGTATCGCCACGCCAGGGTCCTCAGCCACGTGGCCGTCGACCATCGCCTGTCGATCGAGGCGGAAGTGCCCAGGCGCCTCCTCGATCGATTTCTGAGCGCCAAAGTCCCCGCGTGAAAAAATGGTCCCGTCATATTTTTTCAGTGCGCGCTAAGCTGCTTCTATGAGCCGTGTACATCTCATCGGCGCGCTGTTGCTCGCGTCAGGAGTAGCCGCATGCGCCTCGCACCGTCCTCCGCCCGCGGTGGCGGCGGCCCCGAAGTACCCGAATTACATGAAGCCTGACGTGCCCCAGGGGCTGACCGTCTCCGCTGCGCTTCGGCAGCGCTACGACGAGGGGTGGCTTCGTTTTCAGGCGGGCGATCTTCGTGGTGCGAACCGCGATTTCTCCGACATTCTCAAACAATCACCTGGGTTCTATCCGGCCGAAGTCGCGCTCGGCGACACGGCCCTGGCGGATCGGCAATTCAAGGACGCGCTTGGCTACTTCACGTCGGCGGTCTCGAAAGACGATCGCTACCTGCCGGCGCTGGAGGGACGGGTGACGGCGGCGCTCGGTGTGGGCGACGACCTCACCACCGCGTCCGCACTCGAGCAGTTGCTGAAGGTCGATCCTTCGCGCGAAGAGGCGCGGACGCGGTTGGATTTGATTCGGTTGCGCATCACCCAGGCCGAAGTGACTGCGGCCGCCAGGGCCCGCGCGGCCGGACGGTTGGACGAGGCGCAGGCGATCCTGGAACGCGCGCTGCAAGCCTCGCCGTCCAGTCCAGTCATGGTGCGCGAACTGGCGGCCGTCGAGTTCGCGCGACGCGCGCTCGACCCTGCCGAGCAGCATGCCAGGCAGGCAGTCGAACTGGATAGTAGTGATGCCGATGCGCTCGCTCTGCTCGGCAGCGTGCTCGAGGCGCGCGGCAAGACCAGCGAGGCCGCCGACGCGTTCGGCCGGGCGGTGGCCATCGATCCACGCCCCGCATGGCACGAGAAGCGCGACGCGCTCCGCGCCCGCGCCGCCTTCGAGGCGTTGCCGGCCGAATATCGCGGCATTCCGGAGGCTCGGACGGTCACGCGCGCGCAAGTCGCCGCCATGATCGGCATCGACCTCGACCCGCTCGTTCGTCGGGCGCCACGCAAGCCGGCCGTCGTCCTCACCGACGTCCGCACGCATTGGGCAGTCCCCTGGATTCTTCCGGTGACCCAGGCCGGCATCATGGACGGTTTTCCGAACCACACATTCCAGCCGAACGCGGTCGTGCGCCGCAGCGATCTGGCGCAAATCGCCTCCCAGCTCATCAACCTGGTCGCCGCCGGCCGGCCGGACGAGGTCGCGAGGTGGCGCACCGAACGGCCGCGGCTGGACGACGTGCCGACTGGACACGTGTTGTATCGGGCGATCGCGCTGGCCGTGGCCGCCGGCGTGGTGAAGGGCGACGGGACGGGTCGATTCGGGCCCGGCGAGCCCGCCTCGGGTGCCGATCTGGTGGCCGCTGTTGCGCGTATCAAGCAACTGTCCGGCACGCCGCGTCTGGGGCCGTTCTCACTTTCCTGTAGCGGGCAATCGTGCCAGGTCCCGCCGGAATGCTCGCGGTTTGGGGCGGTTTCCTGCTACGAGGAAGTGAGAACGGCTTCTCGATGGACCCGCGGGCCGGGGGTGAGGTGACCTCGCGCGTAGAATGACCTGCTCATGTCGGTCCTGACCGCCGCCAATCAACTGACGTTTCTTCGGCTCATTCTGGTCCCGGTGTTTGCGCTCTCCATGCTGTACGGGCACCAGGGGTGGGCGCTGCTCACGTTTTTCGTGGCGGGCGCCACCGACG
This sequence comes from uncultured Acidobacteriota bacterium, assembly GCA_963724645.1. GTDB lineage: Bacteria > Acidobacteriota > Vicinamibacteria > Vicinamibacterales > SCN-69-37 > CAVXSP01. The sequence goes on along the minus strand of CAVRVJ010000014.1, from coordinate 49,731 downwards.
CGCTCGACGGACTGATCGCGCGGCGAATGGGTCAGCCAACGACACTTGGCGCCTGGCTGGATCCGATGGCCGACAAGCTGCTGCTCCTCACGATGTTCGTGATGCTCACCCTGCCGGGCCTCGAGCTTGCCAATCACGTGCCGCTCTGGCTGACCGTCATCGTGATCAGCCGAGACGTCGCGATCGTGTTGACGGTCGCGGTGGTCAACCTCGCGGTGGCGCGACGCACGTTCAGGCCCACGCTGCTCGGCAAGGCCGCGACCGCGACGTACATCCTGACCGGCGTTTGTGCGCTGTACGAAAACTATCGAGGCGTGCCGTCCATGCTCGTCCAGGTGTTCATCTACCTGTCCCTCGCCGTCACGCTCGTCTCCGGCGTCCATTACGTGATGCGCGTGCTGTCGTGGATTTCGGCTGGCGAGCAACCGAGCGACACCTCGCCCTTGCGTTAGCCGTCCGGAAGGCCGGTCACAGGTTCATCTTTTTCCGGAAGTACGCGATCGTCGACGTCAGACCGTCCTCCAGCGACACCTTCGGTTCCCAGCCGAGGAGCGTGCGGGCCCGCGTAATGTCGGGCCTGCGGACTTTCGGATCGTCGGTGGGCAGCGGCTCGAACACAACCCGGCTCTTCGATCCCGTCATGCGGATGATGAGCCTGGCCATCTCCTCGATCGACATCTCCTGCGGATTGCCGATATTTATCGGATCGTTTTCATTCGAATCCATCAATTTGATCAGGCCCGCCACCAGGTCGCTGATGTAACAGAAGCTGCGGGTCTGGGTGCCCGAGCCGAAGATTGTCACATCCTCGCTCTTGAGCGCCTGCGCGATGAAGGTCGGCACCGCGCGGCCGTCCCGGATGCGCATCCGAGGGCCGTAGGTATTGAAGATCCTCACGATCTTCGTGTCCAGGCCGTGGTAGCGGTGATAGGCGGCGGTAATCGCCTCGGCAAACCGCTTTGCCTCGTCATAGACGCCGCGGGGCCCGACCGGATTGACGTTTCCCCAGTACGTTTCCTTCTGCGGGTGCTCGAGCGGATCGCCGTACACCTCGGAGGTGGACGCGATCATGAATCGCGCACCTTTGGCCTTCGCGAGTCCGAGGGCGTTGTGCGTCCCGAGCGCTCCGACTTTGAGCGTCGGAATCGGCACTTCCAGATAGTCGATGGGGCTGGCCGGGCTGGCCCAATGCAGCACGGCATCGACGGTCCCCTCGACGCGGATGAAGTTGGTCACGTCGTGCCGGACGAACAAAAACTCCGGGCTTCTCAGGTGCTCGATGTTCACGATGTCGCCGGTCAGCAGGTTGTCGATCCCGACAACCGTGTCGCCGCGCGCGATCAGCGCTTCCGAGAGATGAGATCCGATGAAGCCGGCCGCGCCGGTGATGACGATGCGCATATTAGAAATGGGGAAATGGGGCCGCGGGGCGGTGAGGCGACTGGGGCGGGGCGCAACGAGGCAATGGCCGTGAGGTGCCTAGGCCAGCCGGTGGAGGCCCCGCAGGACCGTGAGCCACATGATCTTGAGATCGAGTGACAGCGACCAGTTCTCGATGTAATAGAGATCGAACTCGATACGTTTCTCGAGCGAGGTATTGCCGCGCCAGCCGTTGACCTGCGCCCAGCCGGTGATGCCCGCCTTGACCTTGTGGCGGAGCATGTACTGCGGAATGCGGTGCTTGAATTGCGCGACGAAAAACGGCCGCTCGGGCCGCGGCCCCACGATCGACATCTCGCCTTTGAACACGTTCCAGAATTGCGGCAGCTCGTCGATGTCGTGCCGCCTGAGCCACCGGCCGATCGGTGTCACGCGCGGATCGTTGTCCGGCGCCCAGATCGGTCCCGTCACGTCCTCGGCGCCGACCGGCATGGATCGAAACTTGTAGACCGTGAACGGCTTGCCATCCAGTCCCATGCGCTCCTGCCGATAGAAAACGGGCCCGCGCGACGTCCGCTTGATGAGCCACGACACGATGAGCGCGGGCACGGCTCCGAGCAGCAGCGCGCCGAGCGAGAGCACGACGTCGACGACCCGCTTGACGACACTGTTGAGACCGCGCAAGGGCACGTCGTTGATGCTGATAATCGGCAGGCCGTCGAGATCCTCGAGCCGGGCCCGGAGGGCGATGAATTGCAGCAGGTCGGGCACGACATGGACGTCGATGCACTCGCGGCTCGCGAACTCGACGACGCCGAGCATCTTCACGTGCTCTTCGATCGGCAGCGCGACGTAGATCGTGTCCACTTTCTCCCGGGTGCAGACTTCCGCGGTCTCCGCCACCGTGCCGAGCAGCGGTAGGCCGCGATGGCCGACGCCGTCGATCAGGCCGAGCCGGTCATCGATGAAGCCGAGCAGCCGGAAGCCCAGCTCGCTATGCTCCAGAATGCGGTCGGCCACCATCCGGGCGAGATCGCCGGCGCCCACGATCAGCACACGCTTGAGGCCGATGCCGGCGCGCCAGCGGCGTCGCAGAAGGTCCCGGACGACCTCGCGGGACGCGAACGTGAAGAGCACGTTCAGCGCGAGGAACAGCACCCAGACGCCGCGGGACACCGGGTCCTTGATGCGCCAATCCGGGTAATACGCCTGCACAAAGAGGGTGCCGACGACGCCGGCGAGCACCGCCAGGATGGACCCGACGAGCACGGCGAAGAAATCGTCGACGCGCGTCCGGCTCCGCCGCAGGCGATAGAGGCCCTGGACCTGGAAGGCCACCGGCACCAGCAACGCCACGAAGGGCGTGACGGCGATGTACTCGGAAAGCAGCGGGGGGCCGTGCGTGATGGGAACGAGCACCGCGAAGAACGAATCGAACCTCAGCCAGTAGGCGAGGCCGAATGCGCCGGCCGCCGATACCACATCGGCGACCACATGGATGGCGACAAGGAGTCGGTTATAGCGCTTTACCATTCGGCGTCGGTCAAGAGCGTCTCGATGAGCACTTCGCGAAACGAGGTCTCGAAGCGCCGGGAGGAAAAACGATCCGCCCGCGCGCGGAGCGCCGTCTGATCGAACGTTCGACCCGCGACATCCCGCATGGCCTCGGCGAAGCTCCGAGCACCCGGCTCGGCGACCAGCCGGCCGGTTGTGCCGGGCTCGATCGTCTCACAGGCGCCGCCGCGGGCCAGGGCGATCACCGGGCGGCCGCAGGCGAGCGATTCGATCGGCGCAATCCCAAAATCCTCTTCCCCCGGCAACACGAGCGCCTGGGCCGCGCGATAGGCCTCCCGCAGCCGTTCGTTCGACAGCGCGCCGAGAAACTCGACGGTCGGCCCCGCAATCGCACGCAGCCGGGCCTCGTCGGGTCCGGTGCCCACGATCTTCAGCCGGACGCCCGCCAGGGCCGCGGCTTCGATCGCGATCTCCACGCGCTTGTACGGCACCAGCGCGGAGACGACCAGAAACGATCCGTCGGTCCGCCCGGCGCCCGGCGTAAAGAACGAGGTATCGACAGGGGCGTGGACGACGGTCGCCCGACGATTATAGTACCGGGCGATCCGACCCGCAACGTGCCGGGAGTTTGCCACGAAGCGCGTTACCCGCTTCGCGGTCTCGCGATCCCAGCGTGCCAGCCAGGCCGCGACGTGCCGCGCCGCGGCGCTGCCGATCGGACCGAGCCGGTCGACGCCGAAGTACGCATCGAACTGATCCCACACGTAGCGCATCGGCGTGTGGCAATAGCACACATGGATCGCGTCGCTTCTCCCTATCACCGCCTTCGCCGCGCAGTGGCTCGTCGAGATGATCAGATCCACGTCATCGAAATCCAGCAGCTCGATGGCGGTGGGGAACAGAGGCAGATACTGCCGATAGAGACGCGCCGAACCGGGCAGCCGTTGAATCCACGAGGTGCGAATGGACCTCCGCTCGATGACGGCTGAGACGGCGCCCGGCACGTGCACAAGAGTAACCAGCCCGGCCGACGGGAACAGACGGCAAATCGACTCGAGCACTTTCTCGCCGCCGCGCATGCCGGTGAGCCAGTCGTGCACCAGCGCCACGCGGCGTCCGTTGAGGACGGCCGAACGGGACGCCTCTTCCTCGGGAGTCGTTTCGGCCAGGCGGTCCATTACCGGCGACACTCGTCCAGAACCTCGCGATAGACCTCGAGCGTACGCGCCGCCGATCGCTGCCAGGAGAAGGTCTTGACGCGCTCGCATCCGCGGCGGATCGAGATCCGCTCGGAGCGCCGGGTCCTCGAGCACGCGCCTCATCGCTTCGGCAATCGCTCCCGGGTTCATCGGATCGATCAGCAGGGCCGCGTCGTCGACGACTTCGGGCAGCGACGAGACGTTGGACGTGATGACCGGCGTGCCGCTGGCCATGGCTTCCAGCGGCGGCAGCCCGAATCCCTCATAGAGGGAAGGGAACACGAACACGGCGGCCAGCCGATACAGGACCGCAAGCGTCTCGTCGGGGACGAAGCCCAGGAACCGTACGTGCTGGTGCAATTGGAAGGTGTGCACCAGCCGCCGCAGGTTCTGGTACTTCGAGATCTCGTCGCCAATGATGAGCAGCTTCAGCTCGCTATGCTGGCGCCGGACGATGGCGAAGGCTTCGATCAGCCGATCGACGTTCTTGTGCGGCTTGATATTGCCGGCATAGAGAATGAAGGACGACCGGAGCTGGAAACGCTCGCGGACGCGCGTGATCTCCTCTTCCGCGGGCGGCGTCGCCAGCCGTTCGTCCAGAGCGTTGTAGATGACCTCGATCTTGCCGGCGGATACCTTCAGGTAGCGTTGGATGTCGTCCTTCGAGGCCTGCGAGACCGTCAGGATCCGGCGCGCCCGCCGCGCCGCCATCGTCATCATCGCGCGCGCATAGAGGTGCGCGGCGCGGTTGGGAAGGTATTGTGGAAACCGGAGGTGGATGCAGTCGTGAATCGTGACGACTGTCGGGACCGACGTCAACGGAGAGACGACATAATGCGGCGCATGAAACAGATCGATCCGGGCCCGGCGCAACGCGAACGGCACGGCGATTTGCTCGAGCACGGAGTAGTTGCCGGCCCGCTCGATGATCGGCTCGAAGTTCGGCCCGAGGCCGCGCACGAACGCCGCATCCGCCGATCGGCAGATCAAGGCGTACGTGTCAGTTCCATCCTGCCTGGCCAACTGGCCGACCAGATTCCGAACGTACGTCCCGATGCCGTAGTCGTGCAGCTTGCGGGCATCAATGGCGATGCGCATTCGTATTCATTGTAGGGTGAGAGTGCGAAAGGTGAGCCGGCACGCTTCCTCAAAGGCGTCCTCGAATCTTCAACCACCAGCGCAGCCAGGGAACCCAGGCAGGGGCGTGTTTCTGGTAGAACGCGAGATGGCTCCGGTCGTACTCGACTTCGGCGAGCGATCCCGCGGCAAGACGCGAGCGCCCGCGGCGGTGGATGATTTCCGCTCGCGGTGTGAACAGGACACGGCCGCCGCGTGCGCGCAAGGCCGCGCAGAAATCGACGTCCTCCTCGTACAGAAAGTAGCGCTCGTCGAAGAGTCCAGCGGCGACTGCCGCCTCGCGGCGCACGAGCAGGCACGCCCCGCTCACCCAGTCGACGAACCGCTCTCGAGAGAGCAGATGGGCGACGTAGCGCCTCGCCATCCAACTGGAGGCGTGCGCCGCGCGCTGACGCAGCCGCTGCGCCAGCTCTCCGGCCGGCGACAGCATTCGTCCGTAGGAAATCTCCGGACGCCCGGAGGCCCCGGAGACGTTGACCAGACGCGGACCGGCCGCGACCGCGCCGGTCTCGCGGAGCCGATCGACGAGCGCATCAAGGGCGCCGGCGGTCACCAGCGTGTCGCTGTTGAGCAGAAGAATGAGCGGCGCCGTCGATGAGCGGATGGCGATGTTGTTGGCCGCACCAAATCCGGCGTTGCGCTTGAGGGCGATCACCTCAACGCCGGGGTGGCGCGTGCGGACGGCTTCTGCGCTGTCGTCCGTCGATGCGTTGTCCACCACGATCACGCGGTACCCTGCCGAGGGCGGATGAGCGCCAATCGTCTCCAGGCACGCCAGTAGATCCTCGCGCGTGTTGTAGCTGACGATGATGATGTCGAGCGCTGACGTCATACCGCGCGCTCGATCGCGTCGAGCAAGAGCGACGCAGCCTCGGTCCAGGAGTATCGATCCATCAGCCGGCGTCCCTCGGCCACGAGCGCCGCCCGCGCGTCCTCGTCGGTGAGGAGATCGACGAGCGCGGCGGCAATCCGGTCCGCATCAGGCGGGACCAGACGGGCGGCCGGGCCGTACACCTCGCGTGCGACAGCCGTGTCCAGGAGCACCGGGGCGGCGCCGTGGGTCAGCGCCTCGAGGGGCGTCAGCGCGAACCCCTCGTAGTCGGACAGGAACGCAAACACCCGGGCGGACCTGTAGAGCCGCTCGAGCTCTTCGTCCGGCACATAGGCGCGCCACTCGACCCGGTCAGCCACGCCCAATTCGTTCGCTACTGCGAGGGGATCGATCCGCGGATTCGTCCGGTTGTCGCCGACCAGCACGAGCCGCGCGTCGGGCACGCGCGCCGCCGCGCGGGCGAACGCGTCAAGCAGTTCGGGAACCCGGCGTCGATTGAACAGCGATCCGACGAACAGGACGAGGGGCGGACGGTCTCCGACCGCGGCCGGCTGTGCGCGCGGTCTCCCGTGCCGTACGACGTGGATGCGGTCGCGCGGCACGCCGATCCACCGCGCGATCTCGCCGGCGGAGAACTCCGAGACCGTGACGACCGAGTGCGCCCGGCGCGCAGCCGCCTTGGTCAACCAGCGCCGGCGAAGCCCCTCGCGCCATCCAAACCATTCTGGCCGCGCAAAGAACGACACGTCGTGAATGACGAGAACGGACGGCCGAGCCAGCCGAAGCGGCGACGTGTATCCCGGGGCGAGCAGCACGTCGACGCCGGTCGATCTCGACGAGCCGCGGCAGATGCACCTGTTCCCACCACGTGCCGCCACGCATTCCAGGCGCGACGTGTGTGGAAAATCTTGGGCCGAGTGCGGCCGTCCATGCGGGCGGAGCCTCCGGCGCGAAGAGCGCGAAGCGGTGCGGCGTCTCCGGCGACTCGGACCAGGCCTGCAGCACCTCACGCAAAAAGCGGCCGACGCCGGTCGGTTGTCCCAGCAGCTCGCGCGCGTCGATCCCGATGTGCAGCGGCCGCAAGCGTCCTGGGCCGCTCACGCCCGGCGTCTCCGATGTTCCACGGCCATTGCCCATGCCTCGCGTGTTCGCGCGGCGGTTTGCGACCACTGGAACCGCTGCGCCTGCAGCCAGCCGGCCTCGCGGAGGCGATCGCGAAGCGCACGGTCGGCCGTGACCCGTCCAAGGGCATCCGCAAGTGCGCCCGCATCGTCTGGATCGATCAGCAACCCGGCCTCGCCGACGACTTCGGGGAGCGCGCCGCGGTTGGCGACGATGACCGGCACCCCCAGTGTCATTGCCTCGAGTGCCGGAATGCCGAATCCTTCGGCATGAGACGGCATGACGAGCACGAGGGCCCGGCGGTAGAGATCGAGCCGGTGCTCGGCCTCGACATAGCCGAGGACGTCGACGTGGCCCTGGAGGGGCGGCGTGGCGGCGCGCGCAACCAGCGGCGCGGCCTCCGGGGGCGTTGCGCCGGCCAGCACCAGTCTTGGAACCGGGACGCCGCCCGCGAGCAGCTTGACGTAGGCGTCGAGCAGGACGCCGATGTTCTTGCGCGGCTCGAGCGTGCCGAAAAACAGCACCACGGCCCCCGGCGGCTCGTCCGTCCGTCGGTGCCACGAAGGCACGCCGGGCGAGCAGACCGAGATCCGGTCGGACGGTACGCCAAGGCGGCGCTCCACGTCGAGGCCGGTGTGTTTCGAATTCACCAGCACGTGGTCGGCCTCCAGCACGGCGCGGGGGGTCAAGGCCGCGTAGTCCCGCCGGATTTCGCGGCGTGTGCGCTCGGGGTGGTCGAGAAAATCCAGATCATGCACCATGACGATCTGCGCAGCCGCTCGCGAAGGAATCGGCAGCGGATGCGCCGATTGGACCACGTCGAATGTGCGGCCGGTCAGGCGTTCAATCGGCGGCCAGTGCAGGCGATGCCAGGCAAGATTGAGGAGTCGCACCGGAATCCGCCGGTCGATTGTCAACGCGCCCGGAATCACGTCTTTGGGCAGGCGGTCCTTCCACGATGACGAAAACAGCGTCAGCTCTTCGCCGGCAGGTAGTGGGAGACGCATCAAGGCCGCGGCCAGCTCGTGGACGTACTCGCCGACGCCGGTGCGGTGTCGGAGCGCTGGCCGATAGTCGATCAGAATCTGCAAGGTAATCAATCCGGGGGACTCTGCCCTCCGGACCCCCCGACGCGCTCACGTGCGGAGACCCCTGGATCCCCGCGCCGTTCGCGCGCACTCATGGCTTGCGCTCAGTCGGCTGCCTTCGCTAAGTGTTTATGTGTCAATCGGTTGACTGCTTTTCGACACAAATGATACCTTGAGGAGTTTTTCGAGCGCCGAAATCGCCGCGGAAGGGCGCGCAACGGTAGAGAGCGTCACCAGGGGGCCGGACAAGGGATGAGAATCGCAGTCATCGGCACAGGCTATGTTGGGCTCGTCGTGGGAGCCTGTTTTGCAGAGACCGGACACCACGTGATCTGCGTCGACAAGGACGCGGCCAAGGTGGCGATGTTGCGCCGGGGCAAGATTCCGATTTACGAGCCGGGTCTGGAAGAAATCGTCCGGCAGAATCGCGACCTGAAGCGCCTGACGTTTACACGCGACCTGGCCGACGCCGTTCGGCGGACCGAAGTCGTGTTCATTGCGGTGGGCACTCCGACGGGCGAGGACGGATCGGCGGATTTGCAGCACGTCCTTGGCGCGGCCGACGAGATCGCTCGCGCGATGAACGGCTACCGGGTCATCGTCGACAAGAGCACGGTGCCGGCGGGCACCGCCGATCTCGTGCACCAGACGATCGCTCGGCGCACGCGGCACCCTTTCAGCGTGGTCAGCAATCCCGAGTTCCTGAAGCAGGGCGCCGCCGTCGACGATTTTCTGAAGCCCGATCGCGTAGTCATCGGGGCGTCCGACGCCCGCGCCGCGAAGATCATGCAGGAGCTCTATCGACCCTTCACCCGGACGGGCGCGCCGATCATGGTGATGGATTGCGCGAGCGCGGAACTGTGCAAGTACGCGGCGAACGCGATGCTGGCGACCCGCATCTCGTTCATGAACGAGATCGCGAACGTTTGTGAACTGTTCGGGGGCGACGTCGATAAAGTGCGCCAGGCGATGGCCGCCGATCGGCGGATCGGCCCGTCATTCCTGTTTCCAGGCGTCGGGTACGGCGGCAGCTGTTTCCCGAAAGACGTCAAGGCGCTGGTGAAGTCCTCATCGCAGAAGAAATACAAGTTCAAGATTCTGCAGGCGGTCGAAGAGGTGAACGCGACGCAGAAGCAGCGGCTGCTGCAGCGCCTCGACCGGCATTTCGGCCGGTCGCTGAAGGGCCGGACGATTGCCGTGTGGGGGCTGGCGTTCAAGCCGCGGACCGACGACATGCGCGAAGCGCCGGCGATCACGATCATCGAGGGTCTGCTCGCCCGCGGCGCGAGGGTGCGGGCCTACGATCCTGAAGCGCGCGAGGTCGCGCGTGGCCTGTTCAGGAACAGGATTCACCACGCCGCGAACGCGTATCAGGCCCTGACGGGCGCCGACGCGCTGCTCATCGTGACGGAGTGGAACGAATTCCGCGAGCCCGACTTCGACAAGATGAAGCAGTTGCTCAAAGCGCCGCTGATCTTCGACGGACGCAACCTGTACGATCCTGGCGAAATGCGGAATCTCGGCTTCACCTACTCGTCCATCGGGCGTCCGTGAGCGCGGTCCTCGTGACGGGTGGGGCCGGGTATGTCGGCAGCCACGCCGTGATGGCGCTGGCGGCCGCCGGGTACGACGTCGTGGTCTACGACGACTTGTCGGCGGGACATGCCGAGGCGGTCGACGTGCTCGCCGCCGCCTTTCCCCGCCGGTCGATTCGGCTTGTGCGCGGGGCCATCGAGGACGCCGGGGCGATCGCACGCGCGCTGCGCGACTCGGCGGCCGAGGCCGTGTTGCACTTCGCGGCCAAACTTTCGGTCGGCGCGTCGGTTCGCGAGCCGATGACGTACTACCAGACGAACGTCATTGGCACCCTGACCGTCCTTGGCGCGATGATCGACGCTGGCGTGACCCGGTTCGTGTTCTCGTCGACGGCGGCCACGTTTGGGGAGCCACTCACGACGCCGATCGACGAGACGCATCCGCAGAAGCCCATCAACGCGTACGGCGAGACCAAGCTGGCCGTCGAGCGGGCGCTGCCTCATCTCTCGCGCGCACATGGCCTGCAGTGGGCGGCGTTTCGATATTTCAACGCAGCCGGCGCCGACCCCTCCGGACTCATCGGGGAAGCCCATCATCCGGAAGAGCACGTCATCCCGCTCGCGCTCGACTCCGTGCTCGGCGGGCCGCCGTTGACGATATTCGGTGATGACTATCCGACGCCGGATGGCACGTGCATCCGCGACTTCGTGCATGTCACGGACCTGGCGGAGGCTCACGTCGCCGCGCTTCGGGCGCTCGAAGCCTCGGGGCCGTCGACGGCCTACAATCTGGGCACCGGACACGGCACATCCGTCCGGGAGCTGCTCGCGAGCGTCGAACGGGTGACCGGGCGGCCCGTGCCGTTCCAGGCCGGGCCGCGACGGCCGGGCGATCCCGCGCGCCTGGTGGCGTCGAGCGATCGGGTCCGGCGCGAATTGGCGTGGACGCCGAAGTTCGGGCAACTCGACGATATCGTGGGGACCGCATGGCAGTGGCAGCGCCACCATCGACACGGGTATCGCAGCGTCCGCCCCGACGCGTGAGCGGCCTGCTCTGATGGCTGGGCTCAAGGGCGTTCTGAACGATCCGCTGTTGTCGGTCGTCATGCCCGTCTACAACGAGCGCGGGACGATCGACGAAATCATCGGGCGCGTCATGCGCGTCCCCATGCGGATCGAGCTCATCGTCGTTGACGACTGCTCGGTCGACGGTACGCGCGATCGGCTGCAGGACCTGCAGCGGCGCTACGGCTTCAAGCTCGTGCTGCAGCCGCGCAACGCCGGCAAGGGCTCGGCGCTGCGGCGCGGGTTCCAGGAGGTCACCGGCGACGTCGTGGTCATCCAGGACGCGGACCTCGAGTATTCTCCCGAGGAATATCCGGACCTCATCGGCCTGATTTCCCAGGGTCGCGCCGACGTGGTGTACGGCTCGCGGTTCATCGGCCGCCACCGGGTGTTCCTGTTCACCCATTACGCCGGCAACCGGCTCCTGACGCTGATCACCAACGTGCTGTACAACACCATGCTCACCGACATGGAGACCTGCTACAAAATGATGCGGAGCGAGGTCCTGCGGTCGATGCGCCTGGAATCCGACGGCTTTGGCATCGAGCCGGAGATGACCGCCAAGATCTTCAAGCGCGGCTTTCGGGTCTACGAAGTGCCGATCACGTACGACGGCCGCGGCTACGAGGAAGGAAAGAAGATTACCTGGCGCGATGGGCTCGTCGCCCTGTGGGTGCTGATCAAATACCGGTTTACTGAGTGAGCCAATTTCTCCGGTTGCTTCGCTATGCGGCGCCGTACCGCGGCCGATTGGCCGGCGCGGTTGCCGGCATGCTCGTGGTTGCCGTCGGCTCGCTGCTCATCGTCTATCTCATCAAGCCGATTTACGACGACGTCCTTGGCCTGCAGCGGCACGTGCGGCAGGTGGCGGCGCTCGTCCTGGTGGCGTACTTCCTCAAGGGCGTCGGCTCGTACGCGTCCGGCTACCTGATGACGAGTGTCGGCCAGCGGGTCGTCATGGACCTGCGCAACGGGCTGTTCCGCCACATCCTGCATCAATCCGCCGCGTTTTTCTCCAGTCGTACGTCCGGCCAGCTGATCTCCCGCATCACGAACGACGTGAACCAGGTGCAGATGGCGGTCTCCGAGACGCTCGCCGATCTGGCGCAGGAATCGATCACCCTGGTCGGCTATATCGGGTTCATCTTCTATCTGGATTGGCATCTGGCGCTGGTCTTCATGACGGCGGCGCCCCTCGTGGTCTATCCGCTCGTCCGGCTCGGCCAGCGCGTGCGAAAGACGACACGCCGCGGTCAGGAGCAGTTGGAGCAGGTGACGCATCTCAGCGCGGAGGCCTTTACGGGCCATCGGATCGTCAAGGCCTTTGGCGCCGAGGAGCGGGAGGCGGATCGATTCGCCCGCGCCTCGCTCGTGCTCTACCGCACGTACATGCGTGTCACGGCGTCGATGTCCGTGCTGCCGCCGCTCATGGAGTTCATCGGCGGCCTGGCGGCCATCGGCGCCATCGCCTACGGATCGCAGCGGATCCGCACGGGCGAATTGACGACCGGCGCCTTCACGTCCTTTCTCGGCACCGCCTTCCTGATGTACGGCCCGATCAAGAAGCTCAGCCGCGTGAACGCCGGCATCCAGCAGACGATTGCCGCGGCCGATCGGATCTTTGAGATGCTCGACACGCACAGTGAAGTGCGCGAACGCCCGGGCGCCGTCGTGTTGCCGCGCTTGCGAGAGGCCGTCGAGTTCCGGGACGTCGGCTTCGCGTATGACGATCGCCCGGATCGTTTCGTGCTGCGGCATGTCTCGTTGAAGGTGGGGGCGGGACAGGTCGTGGCGGTCGTGGGGTTGAGCGGCGCGGGAAAGACCACGCTGGCGAATCTCATCCCGAGATTCTTCGATGCAACCGAAGGCGCGGTGCTGATCGACGGCGTTGACGTGCGTGACGCCACGCTGAAGTCGCTGCGGGACCAGGTGGCGCTCGTGACGCAGGAGACGGTGCTGTTCGACGACACGGTTGCCGCCAACATCGCCTACGGCGTTCCGGGCGCCTCGCGCGCGGCGATCGAAGCGGCCGCGTGCGCCGCGCATGCCCACGAGTTCATCGTCCATCTGGCGGGCGGCTACGAGGCGCGGATCGGGGAGCGCGGACAGCGTATTTCCGGCGGGCAACGGCAGCGGCTCGCCATCGCCCGCGCCATCCTGAAGGATTGTCCGTTGCTGGTGCTCGACGAGGCGACGTCCGCGCTCGACGCGGAGGCGGAGCGTCTGGTCCGCGACGCGGTCGCCAATCTGATGCGCAACCGCACGACGTTCATCATCGCGCACCGATTGTCCACCGTCCGGCGGGCCGATTTCATCGTCGCGCTCGAGCACGGCGTGGTGGCCGAGATCGGCACGCACGACGACCTCGCCGGCAAGCCGGGCGGGGTCTACGCGAAGTTGTACGAGCTGCAGACGTTCGAACGCGACCACGAGACCGAACCGAACGGTGAGCTGGCGAGGGAGTGGCGATCGTGATCCGGTCGATGACAGGCTTCGCGTCGACGAGCCGTGAGGAGTCCGGACAGAAGGTGACGGTCACCGCCAAATCGGTGAACCATCGGTTTCTCGATCTGGCCATCAAAGCGCCTCAGATGCTCGCCGGGATTGAGAGCCGCGTGCGCGGATTGGTGCAGCAACGCCTCACACGCGGCCGGCTGGAGCTCGCGATCACACTGGAGACGGCGGCCGAGCCGCCACGCGAAGTCGTGCTGAATGAAGCGCTGCTCGATCGCGTCGGCCAGGCGGTGGAGGCCGCGCGCGCCAAGGGCCTGATTTCCGGGGGGCTGACGGCGTCCGACGTCCTTCGGATTCCGCAAGTGCTCGAGATCCGTCACGCCGACCCGGGCGCCATCCCGCCGGCCTCGACGGGGCTGGTCGAGGCGGCGATCGCCGAGGCGTTGGATGCTCTGGTGGCGATGCGGGAGACGGAGGGGCGTTTCCTTCGTACCGATTTGGACGCACGGCTCGCCACGCTCGCCGCCCTGGTGGCGGACGTGGAGCGCGAGGCGCGCGACGGACAGCAGCATCTGGACGCCCGGCTGCGCGAGCGGCTCGCGGGGTTGCCCTCTGATGTGCAGGGCGATCCGGTCGCGATGGGACAGGAGGTGGTCCGCTTTGTCGCTCGCTCCGACGTCGACGAGGAACTGGTCCGGCTGCGCGGGCACTTCGGACACTGGCGTGAGCTGGCCGACGGCCCGGAGCCCTGCGGTCGAAAGCTCGATTTCCTCGTGCAGGAGATGAACCGCGAGATCAACACAATCGGCTCGAAGGCCGAAGGCGGCCGCGCGACGGAGATTGTCATCGATGTAAAGGCCGAGCTCGAGCGAGTGCGCGAGCAGGTGCAGAATGTCGAATAACGGCGTGCCGGGCCGGGGTCTCCTGTTTGTCGTGTCGGCGCCCTCCGGAACGGGCAAGACGACCGTGGTCGAGCGATTGGTCGAGACGATGCCGGGATTGGCGCTGTCGCGGTCGTACACGTCGAGGCCGGAGCGCGAGGGCGAGCAGGACGGTGTCGACTATAATTTCATCAGCCGCGACGCGTTTCAGGCCATGGCCCGGCGGGGCGAGTTTCTCGAGTGGGCCGATGTCTTCGGCAACTTCTACGGCACAGGACGCGTCGAGACCGAAACCCGGCTGAGTGGTGGCGCCGACCTCGTGCTGGTCATCGATGTTCAGGGCGCGCGGCAAGTGCGGCGGAGCGTCGCCGGAACCGTCGGCATTTTCGTGCTGCCGCCGTCGTTTGCGGCCCTCGAGCGGCGGTTGCGGGGTCGCAGCAAGGATCCGGAAGACGCCATTGCACGGCGGCTCGACACGGCCCGGCGAGAGGTGTCCGCGGTCGTCGAGTACGACTACGTAGTGGTGAATGACATGCTCGACCGCTGCGTGAATGAGATCGCCGCCATCGTGACCGCCGAGCGCGCCCGCCTGGCGCGCCGGCCGGCCACGATCGCACCGATCGTGAAGACATTCGAAAAATGACGCCGGAAGTCCTGGCGTCTCAGCCGTTCAGGAGCCTTATGACGAATCCTCCGAAGTCTGTCAGTCGTCCCAAGAACGCTTTCGAGTTCGTGACCGTCGCGTCCGCACGCGCGCACCAGTTGATTCGCGGCTGCACGCCGAAGGTGGAGGGATCGGCGAAGCCGGTCCGTCGCGCGCTCGAGGAAGTGGCGCAGGGTACGGTCGCGCGGAGCAAACCGACCGAGTAGATCATGGCGTTCATCGGCCTGGGCGTCAGCGGCGGCATCGGCGCGTACAAGGCGGTCGAGGTGGCGCGGCTGCTGCAGAAGCGCGGCCATGACGTGCAGGCCGTGATGACGCGCGCGGCGCGGCGCTTCGTCGGACCGCTGACCTTCGAAGCGATCACCCGCCATCCGGTGATCACCAGCCAGTTCGCGGCGGGCCTCAACGCGGACATCGAACACATCGCGCTGGCCTCGAGCATGCAGCTTCTGGTTGTCGCCCCGGCCACGGCGAACATCATCGGCAAATTCGCCAACGGCATCGCCGACGATTTCCTCTCGGCGCTCTACCTGGCGACGCGCGCGCCGGTGCTGCTCGCGCCGGCGATGAATACCCACATGTGGGAACATCCGGCAGTCAAGCGGAACGTCGACCTGCTCGGCACGCGAGGCGTGCGCATCGTGGACCCCGGCGCCGGATACCTCGCCTGCGGCTGGATCGGGACGGGCCGCCTCGCCGAACCTGAGGAGATCGCCTCGGCTGCCGAGGCCTTGCTCGGACGCGGAGCGACGCTCGCCGGCCGGCGCGTGCTGGTCAGCGCCGGCCCGACGGTCGAAGATCTCGACCCGGTGCGCTTCGTCGGCAATCGATCGAGCGGCCGCATGGGATTCGCGCTTGCTCTCGAGGCGCACGCGCGCGGCGCCCAGGTCCTGCTGGTGGCTGGTCCGACCGCGCTGGATCCGCCGGCCGTCGCCGAGGTCGTTCGCGTGCGCAGTGCGCGCGAAATGCATGCGGCCGTCATGGCGCGCGCCCCACGCGTCGATGCCATCATCATGGCGGCGGCGGTGGCCGACTACACGCCGTCTGCCGGCTCGGCGTCTCACAAGATCGCAAAGGGCGGCACGCTCACGATCACGCTCGAGCCGACCCCTGACATCCTGCGGGAGCTCGGCGCAAGCCGCGGACAGGATCGTCGTCCCGTGCTCATCGGGTTTGCCGCCGAAACCGGCGATCCGGTCCCTCGCGCCTTGAAGAAGCTTCAAACGAAGCAAGTCGATCTGATTGTCGCGAACGACGTCTCGGAATCCGGTTCGGGCTTTGACGTCCCCACGAATCGGGTGACCCTCGTCTCGGAAGCCGGACTCGAGCCGTTGCCGCTGCTGCCCAAGGCCGAAGTGGCCTCCGCTGTGCTCGATCGGCTCGAGCGCCTTCTGAGGTCGGAGCTGGCCGGTTCTCCGGGCGATGCGCGGAGCGTCCCGAGCGGGACGACGGCCTCCCGATGACGGATCGATCCGATTTGGCAGGCCACCTCACGTTCTTCGTGGAGCTCGGTGTCACCGGCGTGTCGACCGATCCGGTGTGGCGCATCCGGACGGACGCCCGGGCCGGCCTTCAATCGTCGGCCGATTCGGAGCGCCCGGAGCCTGAGCGCGAGGCGGCCGCGCCCGCTCCGAGTATCGACCCCGCTGGGACTCCGAGCGGCGATCCGCAGCCGCCGGAGGTTGCGCTCGATGATCTCCGCGCGTTCATCGGCCCTGACTGCACGCGGTGCAAACTGGGCGGGCTCGGGCGCCGCCAGGTCGTGTTCGGTGTCGGCAATCCGCGCGCCGCGCTGATGTTCGTCGGCGAAGCGCCGGGGGCCGATGAAGATGCGAAGGGCGAGCCGTTCGTCGGCCGTGCCGGCCAGCTGCTCACGAAGATCATCGAGGCGATCAACCTCAGGCGCGAGGACGTGTATATCGCCAATGTGATCAAGTGCCGCCCGCCGGGCAACCGCGCGCCGGAACCAGACGAGGTGGCGACGTGCGAACCGTTCCTGCTCCAGCAGATCGACGTCATCGCTCCCCGGGTCATCGTCGCGCTCGGGACGCACGCGGCGCACGCGCTGCTCGGGACGGACGCGCCGATTTCACGGCTGCGCGGGCGCGTTCACGAATTTCGTGGCGGCATCAAGCTCGTACCCACCTTCCATCCCGCGTTCCTCCTCCGCAGCCCTGACCGCAAGCGTGACGTCTGGGAAGACATGAAGAAAGTGCGGAGTCTGCTCGCGGAGGCGGCGCAATGATGCCGTGGGGCAGTGGGGCAGTGTGGCGGTCCTTCGTTCCCCGGCGCTGCCGCCTTGCCCCAGTGCCTCATCGCCCCATTGCCTAGCGATCGTCTCATCTCCGTCGGCGTGCCCGTGCCTGGGCTGGGACTGCTCAGTTACCGCGTCCCTGTGGAAATGGCGCTTCCGTCCAAGGGCGCGAGAGTCTCGGTCCCGCTCGGCTCGCGCGTCGTGACGGGCTGCGTCGTAAGCCTCTCGGTGACGGAGCCAGCCGCGGCGACGATCCGCGAGATCTCGCACGTCATCGATGACCATTCTTTTCTGCCGCCGCTCGTTGTCGACCTGGCGCTCTGGGTCGGCACGTACTACGCGTCGGGTCCCGGGGACGCGCTGGCGATTGCCATGCCGCCTGCCGCGCGGCGCGGACGCGAGACGTCGTTTCGCACTGTGCAGCGCGCGGCACTCGAGCCAGCGGCCGACACCACGATCCCCAAAGGCGGTAAACAGCGCGAGGCGCTCGCCCTGCTGCGCACCCGTCCGGGCCTGACGCTGCAGGAATACCTGCGCGAGGGCGTCAGCGCCGACACGGTACGGTCGCTCGCGCGGCTCGGGCTCATCGCGCTGCACAAGGAGATCGTCGAGCGTGATCCTTTCAGGACAGGCACGACAGGCATGAGTATGTGGTCGGTGGAGGCAGAGATTGACGCGTCTCGAGCCTTGACCACGGAGCAGGCTGACGTGTTGCGTCAGCTCACCGCATGGACCGAAGCTCGAAAGTTCAAGACGGCGCTCTTGCGCGGCGTGACTGGCAGCGGCAAGACGGAGATCTATCTGCAACTGGCGGGGACGGTGACCGCTGCCGGCCGCCGCGTTCTGGTGCTCGTGCCGGAGATCGGCCTCACGCCCGTTGTGGCGGGTCTGTTCAGGTCTCGGTTCGGACAGCGGGTGGCCATCCAGCACAGCGGACTCTCGGACGGCGAGCGGCACGATCAATGGCACCGCATTCGGCAGGGCGAGGTCAGCGTTGTCGTCGGCACGCGATCCGCCGTCTTCGCGCCTCTTGAAAACGTCGGGCTGATCGTGGTCGATGAAGAGCACGACGGGTCGTACAAGCAGGACGAGGCGCCGCGTTACCACGGCCGCGATGCGGCCATCGTGCGGGCCCGGCTCGAAGGCGCCGTCGCGCTGCTGGGATCGGCGACCCCGTCGCTCGAATCGGCCTGCAACGCCGAGCGCGGCCGGTACGAGCGTCTGCTGCTGCCACGTCGAATCTTCGACCGACCGATGGCGGCCGTCGAGATCGTCGACATGCGCAAGGAGTACGCGGCGCACGGCGCGGATGTGATCCTGAGCGAGGTTCTCGCCGCCCGCATCGCAATGCGGCTCGAACGAGCTGAGCAGAGCGTGCTGCTCCTCAACCGCCGCGGGTTTGCGACGGTGACGTTCTGCCGTCAGTGCGGCGCCTCACTCGAGTGCCCACACTGCAGCGTGACGTTGACCTTCCACCGTGCCGCGCGGCGAGTCCGGTGTCACTACTGCAACTACGCCGCCGCCGTGCCCCGGCGCTGCGGCATCTGCGGCGGCGACTACCTGGAGCAGTCCGGCTTCGGCACCGAACGGATCGAGCACGAGGTGCGCGAGCGGTTTCCAGGGGCGCGGGTCGCCCGGGTCGATCGCGACACGATCCGCCGGCGCGGCGCCATGGCGCAGGTCCTCGCCGATGTCGCGCGCGGGACGATCGACGTGCTGGTCGGCACTCAGATGATCGCCAAGGGGCACGATTTTCCGGCAGTTACGCTCGCTGGAGTCATTGCCGCCGATGTCGGCCTTGGCCTGGCCGACTTTCGCGCGGCGGAACGGACGTTCCAGTTGCTGACGCAGGTGATCGGGCGGGCGGGCCGAGGCACTACGCCCGGCGAGGCGGTGATCCAGACGCTCTATCCCGAGCACTACTCAATTCGAGCGGCGGCGGCGCAGGACTACCCGGCGTTCTTCGAGCGCGAGATGGAGTTCCGCTCCAGCATGCACTACCCCCCGGCGACGGCTCTTATCAACGTCTTCGTCAAGGGACGATCGCTTGAACGCGCCATGGGAGATGCCCTCGATCTGGCGACGCGCGTCCGGCAGCAACAGCCCCACGGGCGGGTGATCGGTCCCGCCCCGGCCGCGCTGGCGAAAATCAAGGACGAATTCCGCGCGCAGTTCTTCGTCAAAGGCGTGCGCCGCACGGCAATGCGGGAGGCCGTCCAGCGCGCGCTCGAGGAGCGGCCGGATCTGAGGCGCCGGACGATTGTCGATGTCGATCCGATGAGTGTGACCTGAGAAATGAGGCCGTGGCGCAGATCTACTTTCCAAAGAACGTCTGGATCGGCACGGGCGTGAAGCACAGGACGAACATCACGAGGGCAAAGACGGCCAGGACGCGGCGATTGGCGTCGAGCGGCGTGTCCTCGTCGATGACGCGCGGGTGATGCAGCCCGAGCACGACGGCCATCACGAGCATCATCACCATCACCGAGACCCAGCTCAACGATCGCGTGGTCAGGAGGGCCGCGACCATGAGCGTGGCGACCGACACTGCGGCGGCGCGGCGGCCCAGAAGCGAGTAGACGACGTGCCCGCCGTCGAGCTGGCCGAACGGCATCAGGTTGAGCGCCGTCGCCAACATTCCCCACCAGGCGGCAAACGCCATCGGATGGATCGTGACGTCGTAGCCCTTCGGGATCGAGCCGAAATGCAGCCACGCCATGGCCTTGTAAAGGAGCGGCTCGCCGAAATAGATCATCCCCTCGGCGTGAGTCACCGGCACGAGGTGCGACATGGCGATTCCCCAGTAGAGCAGCGGCAGCAACATGAGAAACCCGGCGATGGGGCCCGCAACGCCGATGTCGAACAACGCGCGCTTGGAAGGAAACGCCTCGCGGATCCGGATGACGGCGCCGAGCGTGCCCGTAATCAGCAGGAAGGGAGGCGCGGGAATGAAGTAGGGCAGCGTCGCATCCACGTCATGGACGCGGCAGAGGGCGTAGTGGCCGAACTCGTGTGCGCCCAGAATCAGCAGCACCGGGACCGAATACCAGAGCCCGTGAGCGAGAAAGATCGGCGAGTAAATGCTGGTCGGCTGAAGCAGTCCCAGACTTTCCTGAAACCCGGCGTAGGCAAGCGCCCCTGCGAACGTGGTCGTGGCAAACGTCAGCAGAAACAGCACGATGTGTCGGCCGTAGCGATGCTGAAACTTTGGCGCCCGCCGCCAGGACCATCCGTCAAACGGCAGATCGGGACCGGGCAGACCACCTGCTAAGTGAGTGTCATTCAAGGAATACTATCCGCCGATGTTCTGCAGTTCCTTGCCCGGCTTGAACCGGATGGTCCGGCCTGGCGGGATCTTCACTTCCTTGCCGGTGCGGGGGTTGCGTCCGATGCCGCGCTTGCGCGGTTTGACTTGAAACACGCCAAAGCCGCGCAGCTCGATCCGCTCGCCCTTCATCATGGACGCGCGCATCGCATCGAACACCGCGTCGACCGCCACCTCGGCTTTGACTTTGGTGATTTCGGCCAAGCGAGACACCTCGTTCACGATGTCGACCTTGATCATGACTTAGCGGCTCACTGGTTCCCGTAAATAGCATAAAAAAATAGACTTATCGTGTCAAATGGACAGCTAAGTGGCCGCAACCCGTCACGCCCCCGGGCCTGGTTCCGTCTTGACCCAGCAGCGCAACAGTTCCGCCACACTCCACGCCTGGGCGATGCACCCGCGCGGGGTGTACGGCGAATCGGCGTCGAAAATCTCGCTGACCGATCCGACGCAGGCCCGATCGAGATGGGGGAGAAGACCCATCAGTGACGACCGCGCGCCGGCCAGGTCACCGGGGTGAAGCTTCAGCCACGCATCGACATAGGCCCCTATCAGCCACGCCCAGACCGTGCCCTGGTGGTAGGCGCCATCGCGGGTCCGCAGGTCGCCGTAGTAGCGCGATCTGTAGTCGGGATGCCCGGGCGCAAGCGACCGTAGTCCTACCGGCGTCAGCAGGCGGCTCCGGACCGCCTCGAGCACGGGTTCCCACCGCGC
This sequence comes from uncultured Acidobacteriota bacterium, assembly GCA_963724645.1. Lineage (GTDB taxonomy): Bacteria > Acidobacteriota > Vicinamibacteria > Vicinamibacterales > SCN-69-37 > CAVXSP01. The sequence continues at coordinate 28,563 of CAVRVJ010000014.1, read as the reverse complement.
TCGATCCAGGACGGCGTGCGGCAAGGACAATGCGAACAACTGATTCGGACGACAGGCGTCGTCGTCGCCACCTTCGCCATCGACGACGTCGAAGAGGTAGCCTTTGGCGCCGTTCCAGAAGCGGAGATTGAACGACTCGGCGGCGCGGCTGGCGAATTCCGCGTATCGCCGGCTTTCGACGCGCGCGCCTTGGCTCTCGAGCCAGCCGGAGAGCAGCCGAAGGGCCTGGTACCACAGCGCGTTGATCTCGACCGCTTTTCCGCGCCGGGGCGTAACCACCCAGCCATCAACTTTCGCGTCCATCCAGGTCAACTGGTAGCCCTCGGCGCCCTGCCGAAGCAGGCCGTCCCGCGGATCGACGCCGATGCCGAACCTGGTGCCGGCGATGTGATGTTCGGCGATGTCGACGAACGCCGGCAGCAATTGGTGAAGGGTCGCCTGGTCGCCGCTGGCGGCGACGTACCGATCGGTCGCATGGAAGAACCAGAGCGTGGCGTCGGCGGTGTGGTAGAGCCCCAGTTGTTCGCCCTCGGGAAACATGTTCGGAATGAGGCCGTCCCGCACGTGGTGTCCGAACGTGCTGAGGATGTGTCCGGCTTCCTGGAGTCGTCCCGTGGCGATCGTCAGGCCTTCGAGGCTGATCATCGTATCGCGGCCCCAGTCGGTGAACCAGTGATAGCCGGCGATCACGGTGCGCGCCTCTTCGCCCGACGCCTGCGCGACGAGCGCCTCCTGCGTCCGGGTGGCCGGCGCGATGATGAACTGGTCAGCCGCAAGCGTCAGCTCCGCGCCGACACCCGCACGCGCCGCCGGCGCCGCTTGATCGATCAAGCGCAGCCTGCGGGTGGACTCCGCTTCCATCGCGCTGTCGAACCCGAGGGTTCGCAGCGAGGACCAGCCCTCCGTGGACATGGCGAGCGACGCCCATCCGCCGGTGGGCACATCCAACCTGAGCGCGCCCGGTGTCCAGAGTTCGCCAGCGTCCGCATAGCCGCGCGCTTTCTCCTCCACGTACCGGACGAGGTGAGTGCCGGGCTGGCTGAATGAGAATGTCGCGTCCGGTGTTGCCCGCAGAAGGACGGCAGGCAGCCCGGGAGCGAGCACGATTTCCGCGCCCTCGGGCGTCATCGTGACGCTGCCGGTTCGCGGGGGCGCATCCGACAGCGCTTCTTCGTGAGGCCGCACATGGAACATCGGCATCACTTCGAGTGCCAGGGGCCGGTCGGATGACAACAGCCGATACGCGATCTGCGTCGTGTTCTGCAGGTGCGGCATCATGACGCGCTTTTCGATACGAACGTCTTCCCAGGTGTACTCCCAGACCGGCAATCCGGACTCGAGGCGGAATTCCGTCAGCGCGCGCGATGTTCGGGGCGGCAAGAGCCTGCAGGTCCTCGTGATCGAGCAGGACGCGCATGTCGTCCGCAACGAGCGTCACGCGGAGATGGTTGACCATGACAATGCGGCCGTACGGCGCGGGCAGGGCGGCAATCAGGACGCCGTGATACCGGCGCGTGAGGCCGCCGCCCACAGGAGCTGAGGCGTACCCGCCAAGGCCGTTGGTCACGAGCCATTCCAGGCTCGAATCGACAGCAGGCGTCTCGAATCGGACCCGCCGCACCAGCGGAGCCGCGTCAGCCAGCGAGGTCATCAGTGTCGTCCGGAACGGCTTCGTAGAAGAGGGTTGATTCGCTCGGCAGCCGCCAGCCTGGGTGGGTCTCCACGGGCGGCACCCCCAGGCCGCCGTACTCGACCGCCTCGCTCGACCACCGCAAGATCCAGCGGTGCCCGGCGGGCGGGGCCAGGAGCGGCTCCGGCACGACCGGGAGCATGGAGTCCTGGTCGAGATTCACGATCAGCAATCGATCGCTTGTCGTCCGATCGCCGAAGAATCGAAGGGCAAACGCGCCAGCCGCGAGAACGGCGCCGTCGAGTCCATTCGGCGCGTGCGCCGCAAGGATCGGATCGGTGCGCCGCAGCCGAAGCAGATCCGCGTGCAGCACCCATGCGGCCGGATGCTGCTGCCGCTCGTCGTGATCCAGCTTGCATCGCTCGAACGTGGACGGGTCGCCCGGGTCGGGGAGCGACTGCTGAACCTCAGGCAGCGCCAGCCGCGGAAACTGCCCCAGGAACTCCGCCCGGCCGCGCCGTACGGCCGCGGCCAGATCGGGCTCGTGGTCGGCGAAGTACAGAAAGGGCGCCGACGACGCGAACTCCTGGCCCTGAAACAGCATCGGCGTCCAGGGACCGAGCAGCGTGAGCGCGGTCAACGCGCGATACTTCCCCGGCGTCGTCAACTGATGCAGGCGTGCGCCGCTGCCGGAGTTGGCGACCTGATCGTGATTCTCGAGAAACGCGACGAACGCCGACGAAGGCAGGTCGAGCGCGGGAGCGCCGCGCCGCTGAGCCTGCCAGCGGTACCACTGCCCCTGATAGAGAAACCCGTGCTTGGCGGCGGAGACGAATTCCTGGGGCCGGCCGAGATAGTCCGTGTAATAGGCCTCCCTGCGCCCGGTCAAGGCGACCATCGCCGCGTGGTGGTAATCGTCGTTCCAGAGCGCGTCCAACCCGAATCCTCCGCGATCGGGCGGACGGATCATCACGCTGTCCTGCCGTTCGTTCTCGGCGACGATCCAGGTGGATCGCGAGCCGGCTGCCGCTCGCACTCGACGCGCGATCTCCGCGACGATGTGTGTGCGCGATCGGTCGGAGATCGAGTCCGTGGCATCCAGCCTGAGTCCGTCGAAATGAAACTCGTCGATCCAGTAGCCGGCATTCGAGACGAAGAACTCGCGAACGGGCCCCGCGCGTTCGCCATCGAAGTTGATCGCGCGTCCCCAGTCCGTGTGATTGGGCAGGAAGTAATCGTCGGCAAATCGATCGAAGTACGCGCCGGCAGGTCCGAAATGGTTGTAGACAACGTCCAGGATGACGCCAAGCCCGGCACGATGCGCCTGATCGACGAAGTTGCGCAAGTCATCCGGTGTCCCGTAGAGGTGCGTCGGGGCGAACAGATTCACGCCGTCGTACCCCCAACCGAAATTTCCTGCGAAATCGGCGATCGGCATCATTTCGATGACCGTGATACCGATCTCGGCGAGCGCCGGGAAATGCCGCGTGGCGGCGCGCCAGGTGCCTTCGCGCGTGAACGTGCCGACGTGCATCTCGTAGACCACGACGCCGGCGGCGTTCACGCCGCGCCACCCGGTGTCGGTCCATGGAAAGGTTGTCGGGTCGACGACGGTTGACGGCCCGAACGGTCCGCCGGGCTGAAAGCGCGAGGCGGGATCGGCAAGCAGATCGCACGAGCCGTTCAGGCGGAAGCGATAGGTTGCCCCGGCTTCAGCTGCGATCGCGCCCTGATGGTACCCGCAGGGTTCCGGCTCGAGCGTAAAGGACGCGGCCGCGATGTCCTGGCCCTGAAGGACGAGCTCCACGTGTGCCGACCGAGGTGCCCACACGCGAAAGTGAACATGGCCGTCCGGCTGCACTTCCGCTCCGACTGGCAGACGCCGCACGGCCACGTCCTGAATTTAGCAAAGCGGACGGCCGGGGAGCATGACAGCAGGATTTTTCCGGGCAGATCGGGGGAAAATCGATCGCTGGAGTCCCTTTCCCAATGCGTTCCCGATCGCGCGGTCCCATCAGCTCCTATCGTCTGCAATTCCAGCCGGACTTCACGTTCAGAGACGCGGCGGCCGTGGTGCCGTACCTGGCCGCGCTCGGTGTGACCGAGTGTTACACGTCGCCCTATCTCAAGGCCCGGCCCGGCAGCCGGCACGGGTACGACATCTGCGACTACAACGCCTTGAATCCCGACCTCGGTGACGAGGACGACTATGTGGCGTTCACGGATGCGCTCGCCGCCCATGGCATGGGGCACATCTTCGATCTGGTCCCGAACCACATGAGTGTCGACCCGTCCAGCAACTTGTGGTGGCGCGACGTCCTGACGCACGGGCAGGCGTCGACATTCGCGCACTACTTCGACATCGACTGGGCGCCGCCCAAGGCGGAACTGATTGGCAAGATCCTGCTGCCCATCTTGTCGTGCCAGTACGGCGAAGCACTCGAGAAAGGCGACCTTGCCTTCGCGATTACCGACGGAACGCCCGCCGTGTGTTACGGAAATATTCAGCTGCCGATCGATCCGGCCACGCTGCCGGACGCCGCGAACGCGCCCGCCGGCCTCGTCAGCATGCTGAACGGCCAGCCCGGCGTGGCGTCCAGTTACGACGCCCTCCATCGGCTGCTCGAGGCGCAGCATTATCGGCTCGCGTACTGGCGCACGTCCGCGCACGAGATCAACTACCGCCGCTTCTTCGACATCGATGAGCTGGTCGGCGTGCGGATGGAGGAGCCTGACGTGTTCGAGGCTGCCCATCGGCTGGTGGCGCGGCTGATTGCCGAGGGGCGCGTCACCGGGCTGCGGATTGACCACCTCGACGGCCTGGCTGCGCCGGCGGAGTACTGTGAGCGGCTGCGGCAGATCTCTTCGGAGCCGCCATTCGTCGTCGTGGAGAAGATTCTCGCGACCGACCAGACGCTGCCGGCCGATTGGCCGATCGACGGCACCACCGGCTACCGGTTTCTGACTGCGGTCAATGGACTCTTCGTGCGGAGCCCACACTGGCGATTGGTCCAACGCGCGTACACGCGATTCACCGGGCTCAATCAGGCGTTCGACGACGTGGCCTATCTGTCCAAGAAACTGGTGATGGAAACCACGCTCTCCAGCGAGCTCAACGCCCTGGCCCAGATGCTCAACAGACTGTCGGAGCGCGATCGCCGCTCAAGGGACTTCACGCTGAACAGCCTGCGCCGAGCCCTCCGGGAATTCATCGCAAGCCTGTCTGTGTATCGCACGTACCTGCCGGACGAGACCGATCGCGCCGACGAGCGGCGCATCCGCGACGCCGTGTTTCGAGCGCGGCTGCGGAACCCCGAGCTCGAATCATCCATCTTCCAGTTCGTGTCGAACGTCATTCTCGAATCCGCCAGGGCCGATCAGGCGGAACGCCGCCGCTTCGTGACCAGGCTGCAGCAGTACACCGGCTCGGTCCAGGCCCGGGGACTCGAAGACACCGCCTTCTATCGGCACAACGTGCTGGTATCCGTGAACGAGGTTGGTGGAGACCCCGCGCGGCCCAGCCGCTCCTCATCTGAATTCCATCGCGCAAATCAGGAGCGGCTCGAGCGCTGGCGGTTCGAGATGCTCGCCACCGCAACCCACGACACGAAACTGGGAGAGGATGTCCGCGCCCGAATCAATGTGCTGTCGGAGTTGCCCGAGCGATGGCGCGCCGTCGTGCGCCGCTCGGCGCGAATCAACGCGTCGCACCGCACCCGTCTCGACAACACCTGGGCGCCGGATCGAAACGACGAGTATCGCTTCTACCAGGTGCTGGCGGGGATCTGGCCGGCCGTCGCACCCGACCGCCGTGCGGCCGCCGCAGGACTGGTCGATCGTCTGGACGCCTACATGCTGAAGGCCGTGAGAGAAGCGAAGCTGCACACGAGCTGGATCAACGACAACGAGCCGTACGAGGCGGCCGTGAGCCGGTTCGTGCGGCGCGCGCTCGCGGGGCCGACCACGGCGGCGTTTCTGGAGGCGTTTCTCCCGTTGGTGTCGGAGATCGCGACCGCCGGCGCCGTCAACGGCCTCTCGCAGCTCGTGCTGAAGATTGCGTCGCCGGGAGTCCCGGATTTTTATCAGGGCACCGAGTTGTGGGACCTGCATCTGGTCGATCCAGACAACCGGCACCCGGTCGATTTCGACGCTCGCCGCACGGTCCTGACGGCGCTCGATCCGCTGATCGAGGCGTCCGCCGGGCGGAGAGAGCCTGCCGATCCGATCGCCGTCCGCCGGCTGGCCGAGGCGTGGCCTGACGGCCGCATCAAGCTGTTCATCACGGCGGCGGGCCTGCGGTTGCGCCGCGAATGGCCGGAGATTTTTTTGAGTGGCCGCTACGTCCCGTTGGAGGCCGAGGCCGAACCGCCCGCTGAGATCATCGCGTTCGCGCGCGAGCACGACGACCTCGGCGCCATTGTCGTCGCCCCGAGGTTTGTCTCGGGCCTGATTGCCGAGACAGGCGGTCTGCCGCTCGGGCCGGCATGGCGCGGCGCGCGCGTCCTGCTCCGGCTGGAACGGCAGCCTCACCAACTACGCAACGTCCTGACGGGCGAGATCGTGCGGCCGGAGGTTGTCGATGGCCGCTGGTCCCTGCGTATCGGCGATCTGCTGGCAAATTGCCCGGTCGCGCTTCTGGCTTTCTGACAGAGCGGCGGGTACGACCATACCGACGGGTACGACAGGTCCGCGGAACGCGCTGACGCTGGTCAGCTTCTTTCGTTCAAGAGCAAAGATGGCCAGCGCTAGTTCGTTTTTCGGACCCTCGTACTCGTCGTGCCTGTCGTACCTGCCTGCGGATAGACTCAGCTGATGTCCACCGCGCGCACGGCCTTCACAGTCGTGCTGGTCGGCCGGCCGAATGTCGGCAAATCGACCTTGTTCAATCGAATCACCGGGACTCGTCGATTGATTGTGGCGCCGGTCGCGGGCACGACGCGCGACCGGTTGACCGCGCCCGCGTCCTGGCAGAATCGCGCGTTCACACTCGTGGATACCGGCGGCCTGTTCGGCGCCACGACCGATCCTCTGCACGCGCTCGTCGTCGAGCACGGCCTGAAGGCGCTCGCGATGGCTAGCCTGGTCGTACTGGTGCTGGACGCAAAGGACGGACTCGTGCCTGGCGATCAGGAGATCGCGCAGCGGGTGCACGAGCTGGGACGGCCCGTGATCGTCGCGGTCAACAAGACGGACGACAAGCGGGCCAGGGCACGCGCCATGGAGTTCTATGATCTCGGATTCGACACGATGGTGGAGATCTCCGCCGAACATGGCGATGGCGTCGCGGAATTACTTGACGAGGTGATCAAGCGCCTGCCGCTGGACGGCGGCGCCAGCGAGGAGACGAAGCAGGAGGAAACCGCGATCGCCATTGTCGGACGCCCCAATGTCGGCAAGTCCTCGCTGGTCAATCGTCTCGTGCGCGAAGAGCGGGTGATGGTGAACGAGTTGCCCGGGACGACGCGCGATACGGTCGACGTCATGCTCAAGTGGCAGAAGCGGCAGTTTCGCCTCGTGGACACCGCCGGCATGCGTCGCCCCGGACGCGTGGCCGAGGCTGGAACTGTGGAGAGTGTCAGCGTGTTGCAGGCCAGGCGCGCGATCGCACGCGCCGACGTCGCGGTGCTGGTCGTTGACGCCACCGAAGGCGCAGGGGACCGTGAAGGCGCGATCGCCGGCGAGGCGGAGAAGGCCGGTTGCGGCATCGTGCTGGCTGTGAACAAGTGGGACCTCGTGCGCGGGCAGGGACAGGACTTTGTGGAGGCGCTCGACGACAAGCTGCGCTTTCAACTCAAGTTTCTGGAGTACGCGCCGATCGTGCATGTCTCGGCGCTCACCGGCGAGCACACCGCCAGGCTGCTGCAGGTCGTCGACCGCGTGGCGGCGGCGCGGCAGAAGCGCGTCTCCACCTCCGAGCTCAACCGCTTCCTGGAGAAGGTCACGGAAGCCAACCCGCCGACCAGCAAGAACCGGCGCGAGGTGCGGATTCTGTACGCGGCGCAAACGGCGACCGCGCCGCCAACGTTCGTGCTCTTCACCAACGTGGCGACCGAGCTGCATTTTTCTTATGAGCGGTTCATGACGAATCAGTTGCGCGAGACGTTCGGGTTCGAAGGCACGCCGATCCGGCTGAAGGTGCGCAAGCGCGCCCGGTAGGCTCAGGCCCTGGGCCTCGGCCGCGGGACCGGCGAACTGGATCGGCCGTGGCCTTCGCGCAATTCGTGGTGAAATCTCTCGTAGGGTATGTGCATGCCGAAACTGTTGGCGGTTGGTGTGGCGGCGCTGGCGTTGCTGCCGGCAGCGCAGCCAGCACCGAGCCGCGACGATGCACTTCGCAGTCTTGTCGAGACAGAGCGAGAGTTTGCTCGCACCGCCATCGAAAAGGGCATTCGCGATTCCTTTCTTCAGTTTTTTGCCCCTGATTCGCTGGCCCTGGTACCCGAGCCGCGCTCGGCGGTCGAGCGTTTGCGGGCGCGTCCATCGACGCCATTTGCGGAGGCCGAGCTTACCTGGGAACCGCGCGCGGGAGATGTCGCGGCCGCCGGAGATCTCGGGTGGCTGACAGGCCCGTCGACGTATGTCGATCACGCCGCCAAGGCCGGGCCCAGTCATGGAAACTATCTGTCGATCTGGCGGCGGCAGGTCGACGGCGCCTGGCGCGTCTACATCGATGTGGGGACGACGATCCCCGGGCTGGCCCAGTTCCCGGCGGGCTTCACGCCCGTGCGGCTGCCACGCGCGTGGGTGGGCGGAGGCGATCGGCGAGGGGCCCTCTCGTTCGCCGACGCGGAGAAAACCTTGAACGCTCGCATCCTCTCGACAGGCATGGCGAAGGCGTACGGATCGGCCGTGGCCCCGGCGGGATCACGCCTTCACCGGCAGCAGATGATGCCGCAGGTTGGCCGCGAAGCGATCGTGGCCACGCTCGAAAGACAGAACACCCGCTGGGCGCCTCGGACCCTGGGCGCCGAGATCGCAGCGTTGGGCGACATGGCCTTCAGCTACGGCACGTATACATCCGGCGGCAACCGCGGCGGCTACGCACGGATCTGGGCTCGCGACGCGTCAGGACGCTGGTGGCTCATGGCGGACGTCGCGACACCGGAGCAGGCAGTGGGCAGCGAGTGAGCCGTCGCCTCGCTGCTATACTGTCCTCACTTATTTACCGTGGCCGACGCCACTATCCCTAATCGACCGGTGTTTCGAGCGCAGGAGGTCTGCGAGATCGCGGACGTCCAGGCGTACGTGTTGCGCAGCTGGGAGGCGGAGTTTCCAGATCTCGGCGTCGCCAAGACGCCGGCCAGTCCGCGGATTTACCGGCGCGCGGATGTCGAGCGGGTGCTGCGGCTGAAGCACCTCCTCTTCGTCGATGGCCTGACGCTGGCCGGCGCGCGAAAGCAGCTGATGCAGGAGGGCGCCGTGGCGGCGCCCGATCCGGTCCGAGACGTCGATGTGGCCGCGATGCTCGATGAGCAGGCGCGGCAGAGCTTGCGGGACGTCCGAGGTGGGTTACAGTGGATCCTTGGCGTTCTGTCAGGCAACGGGAACGCGACAGGGACGTTTACGCTCCGGGCGCCATCTCCGGCCGTGAGGCCTTCGGCGCGTAAGGCCCCGCCGCCGCAGAGGGCCAAGGCCGCGAAGAAGACCGTCAAAGGACGACGGCGGTGACAGCGGGCTAATGCGGCAATGGGCACATGAGCTTGACGAGTGATCGAGCATTGACACGTTGCGTCAGCGGTTCATTGATCCAACGGGTGAGCTCGGCGCCAAGAACGGGATGTAGCGCAGCCTGGTAGCGCACCTGACTGGGGGTCAGGGGGTCCCGAGTTCGAATCTCGGCATCCCGACCAATAAACATGGGCCTGAATCGCAGATCGCGATCAGGCCCATTTCGTTGATAGGCACTCTGTAGGCACAACGCCCGTGCGATACTGGCCGCCGTGGCTGATGAGCCGCCTGCCCCGCGCGTTCGCCGCGGCCGCCCCCGCGTCGAGACGCCAGGCACCCAGTTCTGGACCTGGCTGCCCATGCCCGAAGCCGATGCGCTCATTGACCGCGCGAGGCAACAAGACACCAGCGTCTCGGCGTACATCCGCAGCCTGATCACCCGGAGGCCAGAACCCAAAAACCGGTAGTCACGACCTGTTTGACGTGCCGGGCTTGAGGGGGCGAGGCCGATTTAGGGTACGGACTCCTGCACTTCGGGCACACGCACGGGATCGCCTTGGGGCGCCGCGGCACCCAGGCATGCCCGCAACGGTCGCATTGCCAGCCAGGGAGTCTGCAGTCGGCATAACGCGCTGAGCATGTCACAGCGAGGTACACCTCCGCGTCAGACCCTAGAAGTCATATCTCGGAAGGAATATATAACCGTCGCCGTGGTAAATCGTGATGCCGGCTTCAGTGTGGGTGTACGGCGGCGGGAGTGGTCCATTTGACCACTCTTGTCTGGAGGATTTTAAGTCTTTCCGAATGCAATCTCACGACATCGGCTGAGACGCCCGATCGAGGTTTTTCCTAGCGTTTTCGCGTCAGGGCGCTTCGGCCGAGGTCAGCTAGTCTCTGCTCAGGCGTTAGCCCAGCGTTAGCCCGGCGACGCACGCAAGAACCTCCATCCGGCAGGTCTGACGACGTCGGCCGAGGGGTGGAACACTACCGGCATCGGATACAATGACGCCGGCGCGCGGGGCCACGACGGCGAATACCTGGTTGGCGCCCGCCTCGAGCGCTGCCTGAACAGGCAGCACGCTTCACACGCCGCCGTCGATGTAGTTGTCGGAGCCGAGCTTCACGGGCGGAAAGATATTGAATGGAATCGACGCCGACGCGAGAATCACGTCCGTGAGGCCCACCTGCGTGCCGTCGTCGACGAAGCGTCCGTGTTCGTCGACGAATAAGAAGCCTCCCGCTCTCAAGGCTGACCATCACGACGCGCAGCTTGAGGCCGGACGCGAGAAATCTGGTCTGATCGAGGAGCAGCACGTCTCGAGCGTGGCAAGGATCAAATCGTGGAGGTGATTCCCCAGGGGCACCGACCACGGTCGGCGGCAGCAACACCGCGTCTGCCCGTTGGAGCGCCTCGGCGATACGGTCCTCCAACGTCTCGAGTCCCAATTGTTCCGCCGTCGCGATTCCACGTTCGACAATGACCGCTGCGAGGCTTCGAACGACGCCTCCCAGTAGAGTCGGCCCTGCCTTGTCTTGCGGCGGCAAGTAGGCTTGAACGCCGAACGTGTTGACCTGCTCCAGTCCCGCCTGGCGCAGTGAGTTCCGAGTCGAGCCCCGATTCGCGGCGAGGCGCCGGCAGACGTGAACGCTTGCATGATCCACCGGACCGCCTCTTCAGCGATTTGGACTCGAGGTTCCGTGCGAGCGCTCCCGATGTCGAAGTCAATCGCGATGAACTGACCACCTTTTCGGAGGTTCTTCGCGTGCTGACGCACCGCTGTCGCACCTGATCACCGAGATGAAACAGGACGAGACGTCCCACAATCGCGTCGAACGATGTGTGGGCACGCCAGTCGTGACGTCACCCTCCTCGAATGACACGTGTCTCACGCCCGCTTCTTCGACGCGTCGGCGGGCCACGGCCAGCGCCTCGCCGGACCGATCAATCCCGACGACGGCACCAGTGGGACCGACGATCTCTCCAACGATCAGGGCAACATGGCCGAGTCCGGGTACCAAGGTCGAGGACACGCAACCCAGGGCCGAGGCCGGCAGCTTGAAGCAGTAATCGCGTGGGCCGGTCGATGACCACAGCTTGCCGATCCAGCCGTGCAAGTTCGACCGGGTCATTGCCAAGCACGTAGACGCGTTTCCGTTCTTCTCGCAGACTCCATGTCGGCTTATCCTCTCACCTGCTGGGATCACCCGCCTAACCGTGCGGGCGCCCGCCACGGGTTCCAATCCCCAACGGGATTGAGACGTGATGTAAAGCGCATCGGCGGGCGGTTTAAAGTTCAAGCGTAGACACGAGCCACGGGGACGGGCGGCGCGAGACAATCGCGCCGCCCGCTCTTGTGCCTCACCACACTGGTGTCAGCCAGTGGGCCCGTGCGGGCACGCGACCGCGGACAACCGCTTCGAAGTGTTCGGACAGGCGACGGGTGATGCAGCCGATTTGCCCGTCGCCGACGGTCCGTCGATCGACCGAGCGCACCGGTGTGACTTCCGCGCCCGTGCCGCACAGAAACATTTCGTCGGCGACATAGAGCTCGGTGCGGCCGATCGGCCGCTCGACGAACGGGATGTCGAGATCCTCGCGCGCAAGCGTGATCAGGGTTTGACGGGTGATGCCGTCCAGGTTGTCGGCCGTGCTCGGCGGCGAAATCAGCTGTCCCTCGCGCACGATGAACACGTGCTCCGCCGACCCTTCCGAAACGAAGCCATCCTCGGTGAGCAGGATCGCTTCGGTGTAGCCGTTGTCCTTCGCCTCCCGCCGCGCGAGCGCGCTGTTCAGATAGCCGCCGGTGGCTTTCGCGCGAGCGGGAATCGCCACTTCGCGCACCCGACGCCAGCTGGAGACGCAGACGTCGATGGGATCGGCCGAGAGGTACCGACCGATGCGGCAACAGAAGATCGCCGTCGCGCTCGTGTCGGGATCCAGGAGCGGCGACAGCTCGTTGGAGTTGGCGAACACGATCGGGCGAATGTAGACATCGCCGCGCATCTCGTTCAGTCGCAGAAGCTCGATCACCCGGTCCGCGATGTCCGACGGCGGCGCGGCCACGCGCAGACCCAGGATGCGCGCGGAATGTTCCAGCCGGCGCACGTGGCGATCCAGCCGGAAGACGTTGACCTGCCGGCCATCGTCGCTCTTGTAGCCACGAATGCCGGCGAAGCATCCGAGGCCGTAGTTCAGCGCGCGCGAGCGCACCGACACCGTAGCGTCCCGTTCGGGCAGAAACGTGTTGTTGAAGTAGATGACCGGTTCCATCGGCAGTGTCCTTCTTTCTTTCGAGGGCCGGACAGCCGAGGGATCACCATGAACCCGCGGCTCGTCGAGCCGGGGTTCGTCGTCGTGTCCCTACACGCCGACAGCCCCGCTCGTCCCGGTAAGGACGAGAACGGCGACGACGGCGAGGCGCAGCGAGCGCGACGACATGGAAGAGACACGATATCGAAAGGCCGGGACCGCGCGCAAGTGAGGCGAGCGGAAGCGCTCTTCGCGTTCACTTTGTCTTGGAGAAGCACAGGCTCGGCGTTCCCGAGAACGCAGCGCGTTACCAGACACAGCCAAGGTAAGCCCAAGAGAATCCTCAGCCAGAACGCGCCGAGACCTGACCGCCGGCACGTTTCGCCCGCGACTACGGCGGCATATCGAAAAGGGGATTCTGTCGCTTGGGCTGCCTCCCGGTCCGCTGGAGTCGGGGTCCGTCTTGTTTCAAACCCTCGTGCCAGCCGACCGGCGGAGGTCCAACTCGGAGACACCGAAGGGGACGAGTTGAGGCGACCGATCCGTGGCGCCTGTCGAAGGAGCCGGTTGGCCAGAGTCCACCGGTCGCGTCGGGGAGCCCGGTCGGACATAGTCCCGTGGGCTTGCGCTCGAGAGTCACCGCTCCGCGTTCGCGCTCGCCGCGACCATCGGGGTCTGCGCCACTGCCGCTCCGTGCGAGCTCTTGCGCAAGGCGCGGTCCGACCGGATGACCGTCTCTCAGCGGAGACGCTCGAGGTCTTCTTCAATCCGCTCGTTACCGAAGAACTGGAGCAGCATCGCGCAACGGGTATCCTATCGCAGTCGTGCGCGACGGCCAGGTGTCGTTCGCTCGGGGATACGGCTACACGGATGCCTCGCGGCGCCTGCCGATCGACGGCCGGACGACCCCGTTCCGCGTCGGATCGATCTCGAAGTCTTTCACCGCCGCAGCCGTCATGCAGCTCGTCGAGGCAGGCAAGCTCCGGCTGGACGAGGACATCGGCGCGTACTTGGCGATTACCGCGGGCGCTCGGACTTCGGCCGTGCCGTCACACTCGAACATCTTCTGTCGCACACGCTGGGGCTCGACGAACGCCATCTTGCGAGCCGAGTAGCAACGTCTGACGATCGGCTGCTCCCCTCGAGCGAACACAACACCTTCGTGCTTCCTCGGCGGCTTTCCCGCCCGGCGCTCTCGTCAGGTATTCCAACCACAACGCCACGCTGGCCGGCTACATCGTGGAAGCGGCATCCACCACGCCGTTCACGAGGTTCATCCGTTCTGGTCTCTTCGAGCCGCTGCGAATGTCTCATAGCAGCTTCGCCCGTCCGCACCAGATCGAAGAATCCATTCCCAGGACACATTGTCGAACCCAGCGGGTTGCGCGCGCTGGGAACGGGAATGACCCTATCCGGCGGCGTCGTCGCCGCGAGCGCGGAAGACATCGCGCACTTCATGCTCGCGATGACGAGCGACGGCAGTTCGAAGCATCGCGTGCTCACGCCGGCGAGCATTGCTGCGATGGAGCGGGTGCACTTCGAGTCCAACACGAACCCGGCGTCTGGGCTGGGCCTCGGCACGCGGGATTGAACGGAGTGAGACGGTTGGGAGCATGAGGGCGGACAGCCGGGATTTGTCAGCGCGATGACGCTGGTTCCCTCGGGGCGATTGGGGTTCTTCGCGTCCGCGACAACAGCAGCGGATTCGCCGTCGTCTGCAATCGCCGTCGATCGACCGGTCCTTTCGGCGCCGAGCCAGTCGAGTGCAGCGTCGCCGTCTCGAACGGCGCTGGACTGCAGCGCCGGGATTACCGGACCACGTACTACCCGAGCGCCACGATAGACAAACCGTCCTCCTTCTCGGCCGCGGGCCGGAGCTTCGCATCGGTCCTGATGAACATGGTTTGCTGCAGGTTACGTCGGGGAGCTTTCACGACACTCTGTGGCCGTTAGGAGAGGGGACATTCCGCAACACGTCAGGCCACCTCATGCGCTTCGGCTGCGAAGGCGGCCGCCCTCCGCAGTACCTCGGGTCGCCGTACTCCGCGCTCGAGCGGTTGGGCGTGGTCGATCGCTACGCGTTCAGGCAGCCGTGCTCACGGCGACGGCGTACTTCTCGTGATCGGGGCCGCCGGTTTATCCCCGGAGGGCATCGACGAATCGCGGCCTGCGATGGATGGCTTTTGTGTTGGCGTGCGCGTACCCCGCGTTCCTGCTGATTGCCGGCGCCATGCTGGGCGGGCTGGTCCATCTTGATTTCATGGAGACGGGACACCCCCGGCGGCCTGGCTGCGTTGGCTTCTGACGGTGCCGATCATCGTCACCTTCGGGTGCTGGCGACAGCCACGGCGACGATTCGCGCCCGAGACGTCACGAAATCCGTGTCGCGGCGTGCGTTTCGGTGACTTGCGTCCTGCTGGCGTCCGCTGGACTTGGATGGCTGTTGAATTACTGGAACCTGTTGCCGTGGCGGTTATCTGAGCCCGGCCTGGAGACCGGCCGCGGCGTCGCCCGCGCGCTGGTGTGCGTGGACGCCCGCTATGCGTTGGTGTGGCGGCAGACGCCCGACGTATTGCACGGTCAGCAATCGCCGGCAATCGGGCGGCACGATGGTCTGAAACAGAACCGAGGTGAACGCCCGAGCCCGTCCTGGTGTGGTCCGCAACTATTGCATCCGCCCGTTGATCTGAGTCTGCCACGACGTCCATCGCATCACGGGAGCGACCGCTGAGCCCGAGCGGCTACGATACGAGGCCATGTCGAACCGCCGGCCTGCCTTTCCCCGCACGGCTCCGTTTGTTGGCGGACCTGCTCGCGCTGGTCCGACTGGGGCTAACGTCCCGGGCGCACCTGGCGGCGGAGGACCTATTCCTGCGCCAGCAACTGGCGCTCTATCAGGAGCGGCGCACGAAACCGCGGCGGCCCGACCCGCGACGCGCGTGGCCTGGTCGCGTTATCCCGATTGGACCGGCGCGCGCTGCTCACGGTCGACGGCCGCAAGGGCGGAAGGGCCCTGACCGTTTCTGCTCGACGCGTTCAACATCCTGAACCGCGTCAACTACGCGACGTTCGTCGGCATGATCGGCTCGCCGCTGTTTTGGCGAGCCGATCTTCGCGCCGCGACCGCCTCGTCAGCTCCAGCTCTCGGCGCGGCCCGGTTTCTGATCTGCTGGGCTACTTCCCGATCACGAAAATCGTCAACGAGTCTGGCAACATCGGCCCGCGCGCGCGGCCACCACCGGCACGGCCTGCTGGCGCGCCGCCCGCGAGCAGGAGGATCTCCGATCCAGGCGTCGGTCCGTAGTCGGCCGTCATCGTCAACACGTGACTCGTCTTGGAGTCGAGCGTCACGGTCTTCGCGCCCGCCATCGTCTGAAGGTTCTGTTCGACCTCGAAAGCCGTCGGACTCGTCTCCTTGATCACCGTCAGCGTGCCGTTGCTGTGCGTGCTGAACGCCTCCATGGTGGCCGGGTTGAAGACCGCGCCATCCGACGCCCCGGCCAGCGGAAGCGTCGCGAGGATCTTGCCGTCGGTCGCGCTCGTTGCTGATCACCATCGTCCCCGGCTGCGGCTGCCGGCACGCGACGAACAGGATCTTGTTCTTTTTGGCGTCGAAGCCGAGGCCCGAGGGCGTGCTACCTTTGTCGCCCAGTTCATAGTGCGCCGTGACGGTCATAGCTTTCGTGTCGATGACCCCCACGTTGCCTTTGTCCTCGATGTCCACGTAGATGTGGCCGTTCCCGTCGGTCGCGGCCTGTTCGGGCGCGCCGCCGAGATCGATGGTGCCGACGATGGTCCCGTCCTTGGCGTCGATCACCGTGTCGTTCGGCGCCGAGTGGCTGAACACGTGGATCCGCCCATTGAACGGATCGGCGAGGATTCCGTCCGGGCCGCCCTGGACGTAGATCGTCTTGATCAGCTGCAGCGTCTTGGTATCCCACATCGCAACCGGCTTGCTGCTCGCAAAGCCGTGGCCCGACTTCGGATCGACGGCCGCGCCGGCAGCCAGGATGTCAGGAATCTGGCCTACCGGCCCGAGCCAGGTCAACCTTCGAACACGCTGACCCGTGCCGGCACCGGTGGCGTGTTGTTGGCCACGCCGCTGCGCGGGACGTCCCAGCCGGCCGCCCGTCCGCGTCGGCGTAGATGTAGTCGAATCCACCCAGACCGCCCACCTTCGCGGTCTGCGGCACCTTGTACGGGCCGGCCGCCGGCGCCTGCCGCGCAAACCCGATCGCCGCCGCCAGCACAATCCCGATCCCGACGAGCACAAACTCATATGGACGTCGCATATTCGCCCTCCTCCTACCGATACGCCGCCATTCGCCCAGCCATTTCTGAAGAATGCAGCCCAGCCATGGCTCCCGATTCACACGTTTGCTCGCGTTATGATGTGACGAGCGTCTCCCCAGAGGGCAGTCAATGTGTGCAACCCCGCTTGGTCGGCATCGTAGTGGCGCTCGTGCTCATGTTCACCGTCTGGGCGACGGCTGACACCCAGGCTCAAGGTCCGGCTCCTCTTGCCATCAAGCTCTCAGTTGCGCCCGGCCGGCCGCTGCGCGTCGCGCCCGGCACAACCGTGCGGATTCATCGCATAGGTGCACCCATCCGGCAGACACCTGACCTATCGATGGGTCCATGCCGGGGCTGAACAACAGGGCGCCCACTCCAACCGCAATACTGGGCCGTCGGAGCCCAATCCTGCGACGCGCCGGCTATTTTTCGGGTGACGCGATGTAGGTCTTGCGGGTCCGAGCGGTCATGCCTGGCCGTTTCACCCGCACCTGGATGGTGTGCAGCTTGCCGTCGAGATTTTCCGGCGCGAAACCGATGACGTACTGGCTGTGGAGCTCCTGGGCGACGCGCGTGAACGTCGACGACAAGTCCATGCCTTCCTTGAGCTCGAAATAGCCGCCGCCGCTTTCGGCCGCAATCTTTTTCAGACTGGGATCGGGATCCGTCTCGATCATCCCGCCGTTGGATCCGCAGCGGCACCTGCTGTGAAACCCGATCGCGTACACCATGTACCCCTCGGCCTGGGCACGTTTGAGGACGGTGCCGTAGTTGATGTGTTTTCCGGGGCCCGGGATCGTCGCCGCCGTCAGTGAACACGAGCACGACGCGCCGGCCGTCCAGCTCGGCCAACGCCGTCATGCTCGCGTCAACCGCGTCCCAGAGCCGCGTTCCGTTGCCGTCTGAAGCCCCGTCCCTCAGGAACCGGATGAGATCGTTACGGTCGTTGGTGAACTCCGGGCTGAGGATGATCTTGTCCTCGAAACTGCCGATTCGCGCGCGATCGTCGGGCAGCAGGCGAAGCAGGAACTGCTCGGCGCCGTCCTTGACGCGCGCGATGTTGTTCACCATGCTGCCGCTCTCGTCGAGCATCACCACGACCTTGATGAACTGAAGGTCGTTGGCGAAGAGCGTCACCGCCTGCGGCTTGTTGTTGTCGAGGATCTCGAAATCCTCTTTGTTGAGGTCGGGAATGAGCCGGCCGCCGGCGTCGGTCACCGTGGTGAAGAGCGGCACCGTTGCGTGCCGGCCCTGAAAAATCGGCGGCTGCTGTGGGGCCGCGGTCACGGCCACCGCCATGATGAGAGCCAAGCTTGAACCAGATCGCAACATACCGCAGACCTTCTGACAACTGAGTGCGTGAACTCCCCATGGGTGACTCCGGCGCGGCGTCGTGGGCTTATGGCTTGCGGATTCTACGGCGGATGTCCTTCCAGAACTCCTTCAATTCGCTGGACAACACATCCCATATCGTCTGCTTTCCCACCGCATCAGTGTGGCCGACCAACGAGCGGTCCTCGGCAGGATGGTAGAGGTTCTACGGTGCAGCCACGGCGAAGTTGCCGGCAACGTCAGAACAGTTCCTTCAGCTGGCTCTGACCTGATCGGCTGAGTGTCACGATGCTCCGGGTCAGCGGCATACCACGCCCGATGCCGGGAATTGCCCTTGTTCAAGTGGAAGTACCGAGGATCCTGGCGGAGCAGCGTCGGCAGGATGGCGGTCGTCATGAAGGTGGCGACGACGTCATCCGAGAACGTCGTGGCATAGCGTTTCCCCATCCCCCGCTGCGGGGCTTCGTCCCCCCAGATGATTCCTCACCTTAGGCCTGGCCTAACCACGTGGTGAAGGCCACAAACGGAAAGACGGGCCGATCGAACGAGTCCTGCGCCGCTATATGGAACACATCTGTTGTGGACACCGGCTGGATGCGCCGCGCCCCTTCGACGGTCGTGTAGTTCGCCAGCCCGACCCAAATGCGGTCGCCCGTCTTGCCGGCCGCGTCTTGGAAGGTCTCCAATGCCTGCCCTCCCGCCGGTGGCTGCCGGCGGTTGCGCCTCCGTCGACGAACTCTGCGGCCCAGACGGCGAGGGGACAGGTTGCTGAGCGTCGGCAGGGACGCGACCAGCCACGAAAGGACGGCTACACCCCAAAGCACGAAAGAGCGGGTTCGAACGTCTATTCAACGAGAGTATTGCTGCTGCAAACGGGGTGCCAGATCCGGTCGCGGTTATGGCGAGAAATCTTGTAAGAAGCTTCGCGCTTGGAGTTGTCGCGGATCGGAGTGACACCTCGAGAGGCACAAGGTGTCCCCCGCAGGCTTCGCGCGTCGGCACCGACGCGACCAGCGCGGAACAGATGACTGGGTCAATCGCGTCAGCGACACGCTTACCTGTGCCGGGTCTTCGCGGCCGCCGCCACAAGAATCAAGAAATAATGGAAACTATCTCGTCTCCCGGCCCCACCTCGCCGGACAGAGCCTGCGTCCAGGTGCCGTCTGTGACGCCCGGTTAGAACGCGCGCCGCAACCAGGTTGCCGTTGTTCATTGACCACATCGAGCGCATCCATCCTCACCCTGGCGGATCCAACCGCGTTATGTCCGATTTCTCCGTCGATCGTGTGCATCTGCCGCGCTTGGTCATGCCGCCCGGTAGTAATAGTTGAGGAGGCCCCCGAGACGCGGGTGGCGGCGAATCCTGCCACGGGCTTCCGGCGGGCGCCTATCCTCAATGAGTGCGTTCTCGAGTCCCTGATGATTCCGCTCACGATGGTACGTGCTCGAGGAACTCGGCCGTGGTCCGTCGCTGATGGCGCTCGCCGAGCGGGATCACCCGGTCGAGACATTCGTCTCGAATCGACCGCTGGTACTCTGCACAAAACAGCATGCTTGGGATTTCGGGCGGTCAGGCGGCCGGCAGGCACAAATCAGGGACACCAGAATCGCTCCTTTCTGGCGAAACGAGCGATTTGAGCGGTTTTAGCGGTTTGGAGGCGGCGGGAGTCGAACTCCAGCAACGCTCGATCTGTCAACACTTAGAGGCGATTCATCTCGCTCAAACCCGTTAGAATCGCTCAAATCTCTGGATGCAGGTACAAAACGGGTCCACGAAAAGCCGATCATGTCCGGTCGCACCACGGTGAGCAAGGAACGCCACTCCAGCCATTGTGAGAGCAACCAAGACGGCGACGCGCGTCGCCGGGTCGGGTCGCCGCGGCTTCGCACGTCGCTTCTGGTAGATCGCCACCTGTTTCCGGAGGAACCAGTCGTCAGCCGCCAACTTGCCGGGACGTCAGTCCCAGCCGGACCAGGGCCGTCAAAAAAAAAAACGGACGGTGCAGAGCAAGGAAGGCCAAAGCGGGACGACCAGGCTCGTTCGTCATAGCTAGGGCTCGGCGGCCGTTCCCGTGACATATTTGCGGACCACAGGGAGAACGTAAGGATCCTCAACGCGATGATGCGACAAGAAGACGCCCTCGAAGCCGCTCCGTCAGCCAGATGAACGCTTGCCTTGGAAGACACTTGACTTCGAGGACAGTTGCCATGCCCTCGCGATGTGCTAGCTTCATAATCTTGCCAGTCACGTAGTCTATAAAGTAGACTGCAGGGCATGCCCAACACCGTCCCCTCGGCGAATTCGAACGCCAGGGTCCTGCTCGCGATTCTGGGTCTCGGTGAGAGCGCGTGCGGCCTCGAGAGATCGCGCACGAGTTGCAAGAATGCGCAAACCGCCGGGTATCGCCGAGGCGCACTCTACGCCACCCTCGACCGTCTCGAGCGAAAGGGACTGCTGCGCTACAAACGCCTGGCGGGACACGCCCTGCGCGACGGGCTGCCCCGGCAGCAGTGCAGCGTCAGCGCCCGCAGGACTTGCGGCATTGCGAGCGTCGCGGGACGTGCTCCTGCGCTTGTGGCGCAACGTCGAGCACCTGATCAAGGGAAGACCGTCATGATGGCGTGCCCTCAATCGCGGCCCGCCTCGTCTGGCTGAATGGCTGCTTCGGCGCGGCTTGCCCACGGGAGAAATCACCGACGCCTTGCGCGGCGACCTTCTCGAAGAATTTGCACTGCGGGGCAACACGCCGTCGGCGCGCCGGTGGTACTGGCGCGAGACAATTGGGGCGATCGCTCGATTTGGTTGGCGCCGTGCAGGGACACTGAATCCTCGCGCGCTCGCGCTTGGACTCGGTCACGATGTCCGCTACGCGATCCGCGGTTATGCCCGCGCGCCATCTTTCACGCTGGCCCTCGTGACGACGGTGGCGCTCAGTTACGGGGCATCAACAGCGATCTTCTCGATGGTGAACGCGATCGCTCCTTCGCCCGCTGCCGTTTCCGGATCCCGATCGTCTGATGTGGATGAACGAGCTGACTGCGGAGGGCGACGTCACGTCCGGTGTCGTGGCCTGACTTTCTCGATATGGCAGAGGGGGACCCACGCGTTTCGAGTGGCTGGCCGCGTCGCGCACGAGCGAGTTCACGCTCACCGGCGTGACTCAGGCGAGACGGATCGCGGGCCGGCGGGTGACCGCCGAGACTTCTTTGACGTCCTCGGCATTCGGCTGTCTGCCGGACGCGGCTTTACGGCTGAAGATGACGCTGCCGGCGCCGCGCCGGGCGCGATCGTGGCCGAGTCGCTCCACCGCCAGCTCGGCGACGAGCGCGCCGGCCTTGGTCGAACGCTCGATCTGGACGGCCCGGGTCTTCACCGTCGTCGGCATCTTGCCGCCCGACTTTAGGTTGGTGCCGGAATGCGATGTCTTCGTCGCCAATGGGGCGTTCGCGACCGATCCGTCTATGCACGAGCGCTTCAATCATTCAGGCTATTTCGCCATCGGCCGGCTGAAGGGCGGCGTCGCGCTCGACCTAGCGTCGCGCGAGCTGACCGCGATCGAGGGCAAAGGAGTACGATCGCCACCACCCCGATGCGGCCGGTGTTCGTGCGGTGCTGCAACCTCTCGCGTCGCGGCTCCGTGGGCGACGTGCGCCCGATGCTGCTCGTCCTCTTTGGCGCCGTCGGACTGCTTCTACTCATCGCCTGCGCCAACGTCGCGAATCTCCTGATCGCCCGGAGCAGCGGCCGTAGACGGGAACTCGCCGTCCGCGAAGCGCTGGGAGCCGGGCGGTTTCGGATCGTCCGTCAACTGCTGATCGAAAGCACGATCGCGTCGCTTGTCGGCGGCGCCGGGGGCGTGGTCCTTGGCGCATGGCTCCTGCGCGCCCTCGTCACGGTCGCACCAGCGGGCACGCCGCGGCTTGACAAAAAAGTGTCGCCCGACACGACGACCGTGCTGTTCGCGTTCGGGGTTATCTCTCTCTTCGGTGGCGTGTTTGGCATTGTGCCGGCGATCCACGCGTCGACGATGACCGACCGGTCATCCGTCATGCGTGCGCCGCGGGCCGGCGGCACCTCCGGATCGCGCCGTGTGCGGCAGGCGCTCATCGTCGCGGAGATTGCGCTTGCGCTCGTGCTGCTGACGGGTGCCGGCCTCATGGCGCGCACAATCAGCAGCTTCGCGGCCGGTCCAGTCCGGGTTTCGTTCGGATCATGTGTTGACGCTGCGGCTCTCGCTTCGGGCCGGTCAATGGT
Source organism: uncultured Acidobacteriota bacterium (assembly GCA_963724645.1). GTDB lineage: Bacteria > Acidobacteriota > Vicinamibacteria > Vicinamibacterales > SCN-69-37 > CAVXSP01. Next base: position 6,135 of record CAVRVJ010000014.1, on the reverse strand, counting down.
CGGACGCACGCAGGGTGGCGTTTGTCGACGACCTCCTCGCGGAGAGCGCGGACAGTAACCCGGCGTTCGAGACGGCCGCAGCGGCCTCGTCGCTGCCTATTGATGGATCGTCGTGGAATAACGTGTTCACGATCGAAGGCGGGCCGGGACCTGCGGACCCGGCAGCAAATTACCCGGCCGCGCTGACGCCGGCCACGCCTGGTTATTTCGACACGATGGGAATTCGAATCCTTCGCGGCCGGCCGATCGACGCCCACGACACCGCCGAAAGCCAGCCGGTGGTCGTGATCAACGAGGCGCTGGCGCGTCGAGGATGGCCGGGCGGAAACCCGATCGGCCGCCGGATCAAGTGGGGCTGGCCGGAGGTGCCGGGCACGCTGGCGAACGATCGTCGGCGTCGTGGGCGATGTCAAGGTGGAAGGGCTGGCCAAATCGACGCCACCGCAGGTGTACCTTCCATTTCCGCAGGTGCCGGACGGGGACATCGCGCTCGTGGTGCGGACCATGTTGTCTGGGCCGGATTCGATGGCGTCCCCGATTCAGCGGCTGATCCAGGGGAGATGGATCGAGATGTGGCCATCTATTCCATCCGGACGATGGATCGCATCCTGGGCGATTAGAGTTCGCGCGAGCGCTTGTCGCTCCTTGTCCTTGGGGTCTTTGCTGGCATTGCGATTGTGCTTGCGGCCGTCGGTCTGTACGGCGGTATCACCAGAACCGTCACCGATCGGACGCATGAAATAGGCGTCCGCCTGGCGCTCGGCGCCACTCGCCGTCAGGTACTGGCCACGATCGGCCGGGAGGCCCTGACGATGATCGGTCTGGGTCTGATTCTGGGTATCGTCGGCGCCGCAATCGCCGGCAATCTGCTACGAGGACTCTTGTTCGGCGTTCGACCAACCGACCCGGTCACGCTCGCCACCGTCTCATTCGTCACGGCAGTCATCGCGCTTGCGGCCTGTTACCTTACCGCACGACGAACGACACCTGTCGATCCTGCCGATCGCGCTGCGTGCCGACTGAGGCCCGGCCGGTCCACCACCTCGCGATCGATTGAGTTCAACGACCGGAAGGCGCACTCACACTGCGGTCGCGAAGGAGCGCTACAGCGTCGTCGCAGCGATCCAAACAGGAGAACGAGCGGAACCTGCCCATAGACGGTGCCATCGGACGCGATATGCCGCGGACCCCGTCTCAGAGGGGCGCGGCCCTCAGCGTCCGAGCACGGCGCTTCTGTCGCCTCGCCGACTCCGTTAATGCTATCGATGAGCTGCAGGCGCGGGCGCCACGCTCCGATCTCGCCTGCCCGCTGGCGCACCAGATGCCATCGTCGGCACTGCTCACGGATTACATGCGAGGCTGTTTGGGTCCTGCTACCAGAACCTCTGGGGCTCTTGCGCCTTCACCGAAATCATACCTGTGAGCCTTCTGACCCTTGTCCCTCACCCCAGAGGATCTGTCCGAGGATGAGAAGATGCTACACGCGTGGGGGGGAAGCGTGAAGGGTCACAAACGAGCGAACCCTCACCGTCTTGAGGACGGGCGAGCGAGCGGGCTCGGGAATTGAGCCATCCTCCACGCACGCAGGATCTGGTGCCCTCGCGGATTCGCCCCGGCAGCTGACCGTCGCCTGGTGAACCACCAACCGAGCACGGAGGTGAGCCGAATCTTGTCCCTCCCTCGCGCTCGACGTGCGCCCGCCACCCGACAGATTCAGCCACCTACCCTCCTGGGCAGTAACTAGGAATCCGTGAACAGGGCATCCGATCGGGCACGCGATTTCCTTTGCGGCGCCCGTGGGTCACGAATCACGATTTCAGAGAAGATAGCGCGTCCGGGCCCGGAGTTCAGGGCGGCGCGGTCCCGCTCGCGATTAGGACTTGACGATCGACACCCATCAGCACCTGCCGCATGAGGGCGACCGTCTTGGCCTCGTCGAAGTAGCCCGAATGGATGCTTTGGGCGTCCGGCGGTCGGCGTCGAGCAGTCCACGTCCCATACGTTGTCCGGATGGCGCGTAGACGAGTTCCAGCCCCCAGCGCTCTTCGAGCCGCCGCTTGCCAGAGTGCTTGAGGCCGGCTGAGAGGCCGAGCAACGAGTCGCGTCCCGTGTAGAGCGCCGTCACGCGATACGTGAGGTTCGCGATCGCGTCGCCATCGCTCTTGTCAATCGCCTTGTCGCCGTTAAACAGGTCGTTGTCAACGTCGGCGGCGACCATCAGCCACTGGTTGACGAGCCAGAACGAACAGGGGCTAATTGTTAGCCAAGGTCTGCCAGGACGTCGGTCGTCCAGCACCGCCGAGATGCCTTGTGCCTTGAGAATTCTGGTAATGGTCGACCGGCCCACCCGATACTTCAGATTCTTCAAGGCCCCGCGGCTGCGAGTCGCTCCAGGTCGTGGCCGCCCTTGGGTCCGCGACCCAGGGTTCAGTGAATCTTCATATTGGCGTGATGTAATTCAAGGTACGTGACACGCGTTGGCATCGTGTTGGGTTGCTGTCTGGCCGGGACGTCCACTCTCGTCGTCGCCGCGACAGGCATCGAATTCCTTCATGGCCGTCCCTATGCGGCGGAGCATCTGAGAATTGACGGTATCGAAATGCGGGGCGAGTCACGGCGCACCTTATCGGGCGCGCAGCCATCGAGGGCGGGTTTGATCGTTAAAGGCCCTGGGCGTGGGCACCGTGGTGAGCTTCACACTCGGTCGCGATGAGCTGAGCGCTGAGAAGGACGACGTCGAGGCGCTCGGGATGCGCTATGTGCACCTGCCGTGGAGCACGATGCATGACCCACCCGCGGAGCACGTCAAGGCCTTTCTCAGTCTGTTCCGAGAGTCTCCGAATCAGACGGTGTTTGTGCACTGCAAGGCCGGCGTCGATCGGACAGGCGTCATGGTGGCCGCCTATCGAATTGCCGTGGAGCACTGGCGGCCCGATCAGGCCGTGGCGGAGATGAATGCCTTTCATTTCCGCTCCGTGTTTCTGCCACACTTGGCGCGCTACGTGACCAACCTGCCCTCCGTGCTCGAGCATGGCACAACTGGATGACTCAGCGGCGGGCGCGGACGAGGGCGCCGGGCCTTCGTCCAACGCTGGGCCAGCCCCTCATTCTGATGCGACGCCGAGGACGGACACGAGCTGCAATCGGGCCCGGTGCAGCGCCTGGAAGGAGGCGAGCCACGCCATACCGGTTGCAAGCGCTGACAATGTCAACGTAAATGAGCGCCCGCTTCGACACTGTCGACAGCATTCAATTCTTGCCAACTCCCAGAACCATTCACCATGCGAAGAGGCCCAGCACGATCGTGCGGAGTGCGGTGGCGAGCGCCGATGGCACGCCGTCCACGCCGATCTTCGCGAGGATCGGGTTGAGGGCCGCTGCCCGCGGTCGAGATGAACGCATGCGCCGAAGATAAGGCCGACCGACCCCGCAGATGTGCCGTTCCTTTGGCTCGCCCCCGGCGAGCGTATCTCAGCAATGGTCGCGATCGATGATCCCGGCGTCTGGATCCTGGGCGACAGTGGAGAGGACCGGTGCTCCGAGAAATCACGTCGCCGACCCTGCGTCAGGGGCGACGCCGCCGTCCCGACAAACGCGGTCGCGGCCCTCAAGGACCGATCGTCGCGTCTTGGTTCATCATCATCAAGTCGTGTGGCGATGCGCACGACCAGTCAGGAGCTCGATCAGCTGCTCTTCGAACGCATCGAGGTCCTGACCAAGACCCTGCGTGGCACCGGTGTAGACCACCGAACCGGATGCGATGATGCTGATCCGACTGCACAGCGTGCGGATCTCCTGAGCGTCATGGCTGCTCAGGAACGTCGTCACCTGTTCGGTCGCCGCGAGATCGCGGAGCAGCCGCCACATGTCCCGCTTGGCCGGCAAGTCGAGCCCGCGCGTCGGTTCATCCAGAAACAGCACCTTCGGCTGGCCCATGAGGGCACGCGCAATTTCCACGCGGCGTTTCATGCCGGTGCTGTAGGTGCCGATCAGCTTGTCGCGGAATCGCGGGTGGAGACCAACGCGATCCAACAGGTTTTCCGCTTGATCGAGGGGACGCGGCAACCGTCGGATGCGCGCGAAATACGCCGGGTACTCTCGACCAGTCCACGTCGATTGACTCTCGCTGGTTTCGTCACTGACGAGTCCGACGAGCCTGCGGACGGCGAGCGGTTCGCCCATGACATCGTGACCCCACAGCCGCGCGGTCCCACTACTTGCCGGCAACAGCGTCGTCAGCATTCGGATCGTCGTGGTCTTCCCCGGCTCCGTTTAGTCCCAGGAACCCGTACAGCTCGCCCTTGGCGATTCGAATTGAGAGACGCGATCAACCGCGATAAAAGTCACCGAATCGTCTCGTCAACTGATTCGTTTCGATGGCGTCGTGGTCCACCGCCGTCATCAGCGTTCGCCGCCAGCAGCACAAAACGACGGCCGCGAAGCAGACGAGTGGCAGCATCGCCGACGCGATGCCCGTTTGATAGAACGCCTTCCAAATCTGTGGCCTCGTCGACCGCGCGCGTCTTGACGAGGCGCGGTGTGAGTCTCACCCGCGACGCGATAGGTGGCCGTCACGTCGAGCGGATAGCGCATGCCGCCGGTGTCCCACGGCCGCGTCGGATGAATCACGACAGGAATCCTCGCCACCCAGCCGTTGACGAGGTAGATGCCCATCGGGTGCGGCGGGACCGAACTCGGAGCGGTACGCTGCTCGTCTCAAGATGCGCCGACACGTCAGCCAGCGCCGCCGGATCCGCGGTGAATCTGCAGTCCGTTGTCGCCAGCGATCTGCACGTGCACGTCGATGATGCGGTTGCGGCGGCGTCAACTGGAGATCGGACGAAGAGGTCCTTCTGGACGTCGCTCGTCGGTCGAGGATCGCCGGCCACTCGTCGTGATTGAGAATGGTGCCGCAGCAGCGGGAAGGCAATTGACCGCCCGGGCTCGTCGATCCGACCGCCACTACCGCCACGCGCGAACAGACCGCAGATCGGCGGCGCACTGCTGGGTCGGCGGCGCAGGTCCTTTTCATAGTTCGCGTCCGCCACCATCGTGGGCGTCAGACAAATGGCCGCAAGGCCCAACCCGATCACCCAGCGTTGTGTGCAGCGTGGCTTCCCACGTCTCGACACCTTGCGCACGAAGAAAAATCCACATCGCCAAACGTCAGCGCGACGACCACGATAAGCGCGAACGCGAGCCATGTGCTCGTGGGGGTCGTGGCCGGGACAGAAGTTCCCGTGGCCACCGCGAACCCGAGCGCGTTCTTCCAGGAGCACGGCAGGACTGGCCAAAGTAAGGTGTCCGGTTCGCGATGCGCCGTGGCCCTTGCGACGACCATCAGTTCTTGGAGCGGCAGGAGCCCGAGATAAAACAGCAGCACCCCCATGCCTGTTTCCGGCCGGCGCGGCGATGCTCACGGCCAATGAACAGCACGCCGATGAGCGTCCCCCACCGCGACGCTGGCGATCCAGAAGAACCTGGCGCCCAGAGGAGCAGCTTTCGTGAGCAACACGAGGCGTCGAGCACGTGCGCGACGTCCACCCCGCAGCATCGGCAGTAGCGCGGAAGTAGTAAGCCGATCGCCAACGTCAGAAAGCACGAGGACCTTGGCGACGAACCAATCGCGCCGCTCGACCGGCGCCGTAAACAGACTTTCGACGAAGCGATTGGCACGCGGACTCGCCTATCACGCCGGCGGACAGCGGAATGAATGCAAGCGGCACGAGGCCATACGCGATAATCCCGTACCCATCGAGCCACGTGTCTTGTGTCGCGACGGTCGCGAGCCCGCCCACGGCCAGCAGCAGCACTCCGGCACCCAGCCATGCGAACCGGCCCCGCATCAAGGACTTGAGCTCTTCCCGATACAGCGTGAGGATCATTTGGTGTGCCAGGAGAAATAGTCGCTATTCAGCGCGAAGCGCATCGATCGGATCCAGACTGGCCGCATGGCGGGCGGGGTAGAAGCCGAAGATGAGGCCGACCGAGAGGGCGAAGAGCACGGCGATGAGAATCGTCTTGGTCGAGACCACGACGGGCCAGCCGAGGCTCTCCGTCACGACGCTGGAGGCCGCCAAGCCGACGCCGACCCCCATGGCGCCCCCCAGCAGGCCCAAGACCAGCGCCTCCGCG
>CAVRVJ010000013.1:0-407358 GCA_963724645.1 uncultured Acidobacteriota bacterium | reverse complement strand
AGGCCGGGCCCGTCGAACGCGGCGGCAATGCCGGGCAGCGGCACGCCGCCGGTCGCCACGACAGGCCCGGCGGCAGGACGGCCCAGCCGCGCCGGCACCGCCGCCCTCTCCCCGCGCGCCGCCGCGCCCGCCACGGCCGCCGGCAGGATTCGCGAGAAACACCATCAACGCATCCATATCGGGCGGCCGAGATGTCGGGAATCGCGCGCATATTCCCGCGGCCGCCGGTGATCACCGCGCGAATCGCGTCGTCGGCCATCCGTTCGTCACGCCGACCAGCGACGGGGCGCCGGGCACCGCGCCGGTCAAGTCGGCGCCGTGGCACGACCTGACAATTCTGCTGAAACATGGCCGCGCCTCGCGATGCCGGCCCCGCCGCCGCGGTTACCCGCCGTGTATTTCGCTGACGTCCACGAGCTTCAGCATCGCGACCTGATTGACGCCGACCACGAAGACCATGCCTTTGTCCGGGATCGGCAGCTGTGGTGCCCCAGTTCGACCGCCCTGATTGCCGGGCATCGAGATCGTGTCTTGGTCGAGGGCGGGTGGGGTGAAAGTTCACCTTGTGGCCCAGTCCCATTGCGCGTCTTCGCCACGCGGTCGCGCATCGCCTGATACTGCTCGGGCGTCAGCAGCCACTGATTGACGTCGTCGACCGTGAACGTCTGCCGCGCGAACGGCGCGCGGCTTCGTCGGGAACGGCTGCGTCGGCCAGGACTACTCGCCGGGCACGTCGCTCTTGGGCACGGGCCGCTCTTCGATCGGCCACAGCGGCTCGCCGGTCACTCGATTGAACACGTAGAGAAATCCCGTCTTGCCCGCGTGCGCCACCGCGTCAACTCGCCGGCCGTTCTGCGTGACTGTCACCAGCTTCGGCGCCGAGACGTTGTCGAGATCCCACAGGTCGTGATGCACCGTCTGGAAGTGCCAGAGCCGCTTGCCCGTCCGCGCGTCGAGCGCGAGCAGGCAGTTGGCGAAGAGATTCGCGCCGTGCCGATCCGCGCCGTAGAAGTCGTAGGTCGCCGACCCGGTCGGGATGTAGACGATTCCCCGCTCGTCGTCAACCGACATCGTCGCCCCAGTTGTTCGACCCGCCGATGTACTTGTATCGCGTCCTTCGGCCACGTCTCGTAGCCGAACTCGCCCGGCAAGGACGGTGTGGAACTGCCAGACCTGCTTGCCGGTGACGACGTCGTACGCGCGGATGTCGCCGGGCGGCGACATCCAGCTTCGCCGGGCGCGGATCCGAGGATGATCAGGTTCTTCCAGACTCTGCCGGGGCTGCCGGCGTACGCCGCGTCCCGGCGCCCTCGGCACGCGGGAGGCCGTCGCGCAGGTCGACGACGCCGTCGTGCCGAACGTGATGATCGACTTGCCGGTCCTCGCGTCGATCTCCTGCATGAAGCTGTTGATCCAGAAGATCAGCCGCTTGTCCTTGCCGTCCTCGCTCTGCCAGAAGTTGATGCCCACGTCCCGTGCGCCGTAGGTTCTCGTGGATCCAGATTTCCTTGCCGGTCGTGGCATCGAGGGCGACGAGCGAGGCGTCTCGGCCGCGGTGTACATGACGTCGTCGACCACGATCGGACTGGATCCGGCGGCGCGTACGGATAGAACCACGCGACCTCGAGCTGACTGACGTTCGTCTTCTTGATCTGATCCGAACCGAATGAAATTCGAGCTGTCGGGTCCGGAGAGGTTGTCCGACACTCCATCCCCTTGGTGTTGTGGGCCGTGTTCACGATCCGATGGCGACCATGCCGATCAGGCATGCCGTGATGATCGCGAAAGTCAGACGAGGCTCGCCCAGGGGGCGTGTCCTGCCGCGTAACAACCGAAGAGGACGGTCGACGCCATATGAGGTATCCAGTGATGGTCAAGCTTCAATCGAGGCCTTCGGTCGGGCGTGATGATCGGCTGCCGTTCAAGGCCGGCTGGCGTGGCCCTCGACGGCGACCGTCAGCGTCTTCAAGTACGCGGCGCCCTTCACCATCGCGTCCCAGCCGCCCTGCTGTTCCTGCTCGATGAAGTAGTTCTTCATCCCGCCGATCTTCGCGGCGGTGAACACTGCCGGCCAGTCCACGCTGTCGTCCCCGATGGCGATGGCCGGCGCGCCGGGCCGCGGCCCGCGCCCGCCGGCGCCCGCTCCGCCGGCCGGCGGTGCGGCCGGCTTGATCGGCATCGGCATTGCCGCGCGCCGGCGGCAGCGGCGCTTCGAGATCCACGCCGTGCACGTGCGCCGAGATGAAGCGGCCGGGATAGAGCGTGAAGTACATGATCGGGTTGCCGATCGTCCGCATCGACGACATCTGGAACTGCATCTTCACCAGATCGGGATCGAGAGTACTCGAGCAGGACCGGGTAGGTCAGCCGGCCGTCGTTCGAGCTTCGAGTTCTCGAGGGTCTCGTTGTGCAGGAACTGCTGCAGGCCGGCCTTCTTCGCGTTCGCGGCGATCTTGTTGTACTCGTCCGCGGCCCGCTTCACTTCCTCGAGCGACGTCACGCCGTTCGATCGACGCGTGCCCGGGCAGGCTCGCCGTGCCCATCTGCGTCATGCCGACGGCCTGCGCCCACTCGATCGCCTGCGCCTGGTCGTTCTTCGAGCTCGTTGTAGTTGAAGTGCGCGCTGATGCACTTCAGGCCGTTGTCCTCGATGATCTTCTGCGTCTGCTTGCCGTCGGCCAGGCTCTTGAACTGCGCGTAGCCGGGCGAGCACAGCTCGATCTGCCGGATGCCGGCGGCGTACATGTCCTTCAGCAGCTCGGGAAACTTGCCGTCGGCGATCTTCTGCCGTTCCGGATAGGTCTGACTCCCGATCGGGAGGCCGAGCGGATCGGCGCGGAGATCGACACCGGCACCACGTCCCGGTCCGCGGCCGTCGTCATCTTGGTTCTGCGTCGAGATGAACTGTTCAACGCGCCCTGATGCAGCCGATGCCCGACTCCTTATGGTGAAACCAGTCTGGGACTCAGATACTGCACTGCGGACGTGTCATACGGGTCATTCCCGGACGTGGAAATCCCGAGAATGCGAGGGCATGATGCCGCATCGCTAACACCACATCGATGGCTGATCGTCCTTGTTCCCGGCGTGCTCCTGTACTTCGCTGCCGCTGCCGGGCCTGAACCCGGTCCAGCGCCACCTGCTGCGCGATCTTCGCGGCCACCGTCATTTCGCTGGTGGCGCAGCCCGTCGCCGATGGGCGTGACGCGCGATCGTGGCGATGACCGTCCTCGCCCTGACCAGGACGCTGTCGCCGAGCCAGGTGTTCTCGGGCTACGGCAATCCGACCGTCTGGCTGATCTTCACCGCGTTCCTGTTTGCCACGCGCCGTGACGTCCACGCGGTTCGGCATGCGCGTCGCGTACCTCTTCATTCGGCGGTTCGGCCGCAGCCCGCTGACGCTCGGCTATTCCATCGGCGGCGCGGGACTCGTGCTGGCGCCGTTCGTGCCGTCGGACACGGCCCGCGGCGGCGGCATCATCAGTCCCGTGGTCGCCAGCATCGCCCGCGCGGTCGGGTCTGAGCCCGGGCCGACGGCGCGGGGAGTTGGGTGGATTCCTCACGCTGGTCGGATTTCACTCGAACTACACCGCGTCGGCCATGTTCCTCACCGGCATGGCGGCGAATCCGCTGATGGCGGACTTCGCGCGCCAGATCGGACACGTCGAGGTGACCTGGATCCGACGTGGGCGATCGGCGCCAGCGTGCCCGGCGTGCTGGCGCTGGTCGCTCGTGCCCTGGGTCATCTTCCAGGCTGCATCCGCCGCGCCTGCGCACGACGGAAGTCGGCTCGCGAGGTGGCGCGCGACGAGCTGCGCAAGATGGGCCCGCTCAGCGCGCCGGGAGCGCTGGCTGGTGGCGATCATGCTGCTCGTGATGGCCGGCTGGGTCACGCTCGCCCTGGCACGGCGTCTCCAACACGATCGTCGCGCTCGCCGGCGTGTCCGCGCTGCTCATCGACGGGCGTCATCTCCTGGGACGAGTTGCTCGCGGAAGGCAAAGCCTGGGACGCGCTGGTCTGGTTCGGCGCCGTGATCATGATGGCGGACAACCTGCTGCAGCTCGGCGTCGTCGCGGTGCTGTCGAAGCAGCGCGTTTCCGTACGTCCAGGGTTGGCCGGCGATCGCGGCGCTCGCCGCGCTCGTCACGTTGTATCTGTACGTCCACTACGGCTTCGCCAGCATGACCGCGCAGGTGACGGCGCTCTATCCGGCGTTTCTGGCCGCCGCGCTGGCGAGCGGCATCAGCCCGCTGGTGTCGGCGCTGTCGCTGGCGTACTTCTCCAACGTGAATGCGGCGACGACGCACTATGGGACGGGATCGGCGCCGGTCTTCTTCGGCACCGGCTACGTCTCGCAGGGGACGTGGTGGCAGGTCGGATTCCTGATCTCGCTGGTCAATCTGGTGTTGTGGCTGGGTGTGGGGCTGGTGTGGTGGAAAGTGCTGGGCTGGTGGTGAGCCACTCCTGCTTCACATGTGAAGCGACATCAGCGACGATCAGCTGTTTCATCACCGCGAACAACTCATTCTTCAATTCGAAGCCGATGCCCGGGCACGTCCGGCATCCGTGACATAGCTGTCTTCCACCGGCACGTTGTCGGCGAATCCGTTGAACGGCTTGAAGACGCCGGGATAGGACTCGTTGCCGCCGAGGCCCAAGTCCGGCGGCGATGTTCAGCGAGAGTTGATGGCCGCCGTGCGGGACGCAGCGGCGGATCGACCAGCCGTGCTCCTGCAGCATCTCGCAGCGTCCGCAGGTACTCGACGAGGCCGTAGCTCAACGCGCAATCGAACTGCAGGATGTCGCGGTCGGGACGCAGCCCGCCGTATCGGATGAGATTGCGGGCATCCAGCATCGAGAACAGATTCTCGCCGGTGGCCATCGCGCCTGCATAGTCTTCGACAGCTCCGCTTGCAGCGCGTAGTCGAGCGGATCTCCGGCTTCCTCGTACCACAGCAGGCCGTAGGGCTCGAGCGCGCGGCCGTATTCGATCGCCTGCGCGAGATCGAATCGGCCGTTGGCGTCCACCGCCAGTTGGCCCGGACGATCGAGCAGCGCAGCACCGCCTCGATCCGCTTCAGATCCTCCGCCAGCGGCACGCCGCCAATCTTGATCTTGACGCGACGAGTAGCCCTGATCCAGATAGCCCTGCATCTCCTCCTGAAGCGCCGCGAGGTCTTTGCCGGATAGTAGTAGCCGCCGGCGGCGTAGACCCAGACCTTGGCGTCGGCCTCGCCATTCCCGAATCGATCGGCCAGCAACCGGTACAGCGGCACGCGCGCGATCTTCGCCACGGCGTCCCACACCGCCATGTCGATGCACGCCGACCGCGACCGATCGCTCGCCATGTCCCCCCGGCTTCTCGTTCTTCATGAGGACGTCCCAGATGCGAAACGGATCCAGGTTCTCGCCCGTCGTCGTCGACGATCTGCGCGGGCCGGGCGGACCTGAGGCGGGGGAGGAACCGCTCGCGCAGCAGTCCGGCTCGGCGCGTAGCGGCCGTTCGAGTTGAATCCGAATCCCACCACCGGCCGGCCGTCGCGAATCACATCGGTCACCAGCGCGACGACGCTGACGGTCATCTGGCTGAAATCGACATATGCGTTGCGGATGTCGGATGTGGATCGGGACGACGTGTCGCGGACGTCAGGATCGACGATTGCTGCCATGAGCGTGAACGTTTCAGATCGCCGACGCGACGGCCTTGCCGACGTCGATCGTGGTGGCCGTGCCGCCCATGTCGGGCGTCCTCGGGCCCTCCGCCAGCACGATCTCGATCGCGCGCATCACGGCGGCGGCGGCGTCGCGCGTGTCCCAGGTGCTCCAGCATCATGGCGCCGGACCAGATTTGGCCGATCGGGTTGGCGATGCCCTTGCCGGCGATGTCGGGCGCCGAGCCGTGGACCGGCTCGAACAGCGACGGAAACGTCGCGTTCCGGATTCAGGTTGGCCGACGGCGCGATGCCGATCGTGCCCGTGCAGGCGGGGCCGAGGTCCGACAGGATGTCGCCGAACAGATTGGAGGCGACGACCACGTCGAACCAGTCCGGGTGCTGCACGAAATGCGCGGTCAGGATGTCGATGTGGAACTTGTCCACGCGGACAGTCGGGTACTTCGCCGACCATTCGACGACGCGCTCGTCCCAGTACGGCATGGAGATGGAGATGCCGTTGGACTTGGTCGCCGAGGTCAGATGGCGTTTCGGCCGCGCGCGCCGCCAGATCGAACGCGAATCGCAGCACGCGATCGACGCCCGTGCGCGTGAAGATGCTCTCCTGCACGACGAACTCGCGATCGGTGCCGGAAAAGATCCGGCCGCCGATGCTCGAGTACTCGCCCTCGGTGTTCTCGCGCACGACGTAGAAATCGATCTCGCCCGGCTTGCGGTTGGCGAGCGGGCGAGGGCACGCCGTCGAACAGGCGCACCGGCCGCAGATTGACGTACTGGTCGAACTCCCGGCGGATCGCGAGCAGCATGCCCCACAGCGAAATGTGATCGGGCACCTTGGCGGGCCAGCCGACGGCGCCGAAGAAGATCGCGTCGTGCCGGCCGATGCGGTCCTTCCAGTCGGCCGGCATCATCGCGCCGTGTTTCAGGTAGCAGTCGCAGCTCCAGTCGAACTGGTCCCACTGGAAGGCGAGATTGAATTTCGTGGCCGCCGCGTCGAGGACGCGCAGCCCTTCGGGAACGACTTCCTTGCCGATGCCGTCGCCGGGGATGACGGCGATGGTGTGGGTGGGAGCGGGTGACATGGTCGATAGATAGTATCGACTATACGGAAAGCACTTGGCTTGACGTGGTAGCTTGCGCCCGCGCCCTCACGGGCGCGCGACGATACCACGTCAAGTCAAGTGCTTTCCTGGATTATGTCCGGTGAACGTCCGGGGCCATCGCACTGTGCGCGAGGGTGAGCAACGCGACGCAGGCGGTGTCGCTGCGCAGCGTCCGCGGTCCCATGCTCACGGGCTCGAAGCCGTGATGGTGGAGAAGCCCTCGTTCGAAGTCGTTCCAGCCGCCCTCGGGCCCGACCGCGACGAGGACACGAGGCGATCGGCCGGTCGCGCACGACTGCGCCCAGTGGCGTGGAGGCCGAAGGATCAGCCATGAGCGAGCTCCGTCGCCGAACAGCGTGTCCAGGCGATCTTCGACGAGGATCTTTCGAACTGCCGGGTGGATCGACACGAGCGGCAGCCGCGTATCGCGCGCCTGCTGCAGCCCCTCAATCAGGAGCGGCTGGTAGTCGTGCCTCGTCCAGAACGTGCGTATCGAAATAATGCCGCTCTACGCGTGCCGCGTTCGTCAGGATGACTTGCCCGACGCCCAGCGCGGCGATTTGCGCCCATAGTCTGCGCATCACTTTCGGCCGCGGCAGCGCCAGCAGCAGGTCAACGCTCGGCCGGGACGGTATGCCGTTTCGAACACGCAGCGAAGCGTCAGGGCCGTCGTCGGTCGTCGAGGTCACGGTCGCCGTGCCGAGCGGGCCGTCGAGCTGTCCGACCTGCACCGAGCGTCCGGGCGCCACCTTCAGGACGTTCAGCAGGTGTGAGGCCCGCGTGCCGGAAAGGGTCACATCGCCGGCGTCGTCGACTTCGTGAGGCGTAACGAGAATCAGATTCACAGCGGTACGTTCACCGTCCGGACCGGCAGTCTGGACGCTATGATGACCCATGCGCACAGGATTCCGATCGGTTCTCGTGACCGTGGGACTCGTCGGCGCGGCGGGCTGGTCCATTCCACCAGCGCTCGACGCGGCGGCGCAGACGCAGGCCTTGCGCGGCGCGTTGACCTTTCACGCGTCGTTCGACGGCAGCCTCGACGCCGTGTACGCGGCCGGTAATCCCAGGCTCTATACCGCGCCGTCGATCGCCCGGCGGCAGGAAGCCATGCCGGGCCTGCCGCCCGGAGGTGAGACCATTCACGCGAAGGGCGCCGGGCGATTTGGCGACGCGCTCCGGTTCACGCAGCGCCGCAAACCGGTGGTCTTCTTCGAAGCCGCGCGCAATGTGCTGGTACGCGGCCGCCAACTGGAACGGCACGGTCTCGTTCTGGCTCAGCGTCGATCCGGCCGCCGACCTGGATCCGGGTTTTTGCGATCCGATCCAGATCACGCCGCGCGCCTGGAACGACGCGGCCTTCTTCGTCGAGTTCGAGAAGACGCCAGGCTCCACGCCATTCCGTCTCGGCACCTACGCCGACCTGAACGTCTGGAACCCGCAGAACCGGAGGTTCGAGGACATTCCCGCCGGTGAGCGGCCGCTCGTGGCCGTGGAGAAACCTCCCTTCGGCCGCGGCAAGTGGACGCATGTTGTTTTTGTCTTCGAGCGATTCAACACGGGCCGGCCGGATGGCGTGGTGCGGTTGTATCTCGATGGCGCGCCGGCAGGGCAGTTGTCGCCTCGTCAACAGACGTTCACGTGGGATCCGGACAAGGCGACGATCGCCATGGGACTGAGCTACGTGGGGTTGTTCGACGAGCTGTCGGTGTTCAACCGGGCCCTCAGCGACGCGGACGTGGCGGCGCTCCACGCGCTGCCCCGGGGTGTGACCGCGCTCGTGCCAGGCTCACTCTATTTCGCGGCGAACTCCTGGCGTGCATACAACTCGAGGAAGCCGCAAGATGAGCAGCGGTATGTTCCGATGGGAACGACCTCCTCGTCGGGCAACTTCGTGCCCACCCAGAACGACTTCAAGGGGGCGCCCGCCGCCCACTGGCTGACTACCCGGGCGCCGTAGGTGTTGTCGAGCACGAAGCCTTGCTCCATTCCGCTCCCGCACTTCGGACACCGCTGAGGTGAACTCGTCACAGGATGACCCCCATGTGTGCGTCGCTGCTGCCCGTTGCGTGCGCTTCCGGGATTAACGATACCCGATCGAGCAACGGCAAACCGGCTCAGAAATCGATCAGTCTCGTGTACTTCACGATGAACGACCGTCCGAGCGTCTCGAACGGCGTGTAATCGGTGATATCGCGCCGGTCGTTGTAGACCACGAACAGCCCCGTGCCGCTGCGGTTGAGCAAGGCGAGCCGGATGTTCGACGAGAACTGCGCCGTCTGGCCGTTGTACTGCAGCAGCGCCGACAGGCTGGCCAGCGTCGTGAACGAATAGCTCGCCTTGATCGGGACCAGGTTGGTCACGAACGTCGCCGGCCGGCAGCGCGATGTCCTGCCGCGTCCAGCCGAGGCTCGCCGTCAGCCGCGCGTGATGCGGTAGTCGCTCGTGATCTCGAGCGAGTTGAAGTCGCCGTCGTAGTAATGGCCGAGGCGCAAGCGGCCGTTGCCGGTCACGGGCGCGCTGGGGTTGTGCAGGTATTCGAACGCCGTTCTGCCACCACGTGTAATCGCCCGGCGGAATCGACCACCTGACTGCCGTCGCGGTTGTAGACCACGAACGGCGTCGTCGGGTTGTCCTTGTTGCGATCGAAGAACCAGCCGAACCGTCCGCCGTGCGTCGGCTGAATCTCGAACGGATGGATGTGCATGCATCGACGTCTGCAGCTTGCCGTCGAACCCGAGAAGACGTTGTCGCGACGTGTGCGGCGAGATGCGGCGAATCCACGCGATGTTCTTCGGCTGCGGCTGGTAGAAGACGCGGAACTCCGGACGGCGGTAGCCGCGGCGCGGCAGGAAGCCGACCTCGGGATTGAAGCGGTCGCCGACCTGCGAAAGCCGCCCGAGACCTGCCAGAGGTTGTTGGTGAAGTTGTAGAAGGCGCGGCCCGCGTAGTCGCTGCCGGTCGTGCCCGGCGTATCGGTCCGCGCCGAAGAACAGCCGACACGCGCTGGCGTCCGCGACACCTGGATGTTCGCGTCGACGCCGTAGGCGCGGTTCCACTTGGTCTGGCCCGCCAGGTCGTCGCCGGTGGCGTACCGGCCGACGAAGATGGCGCCGTAGCTCGACCGGCCCATTTCCTTCTGCGCGCGCATCACGCTGAAGTTGGTGGCCGGCGCCAACCGCGCGCCGTCGGCGTCGTCTTAGCGTCGTCGGTCTGGATGTTGAGGAGCCCGACGTTCCAGCCGTCCGGCACCTTGCCGCTCAGCCGGCCGCCGGCGATGATGTCGATCGGCGCGCCGGTCGGCCGACAGGCCGATGCGGCGCGAGAAGAACAGATCGATCGCCTGCGGCTGGCCGAACTGGAACGTCGACGCGTTCTCGAGGAAGAACGGCCGCTTCTCCGGGAAGAACAAGTCGAAGCGCGTCAGGTTCACCTGCTCCTCGTCGGCCTCGACCTGCGCGAAGTCGGTGTTGACCGTCGCATCGAGCGTCAGGCTCGGACGGATGCCCCACTTGACGTCGACGCCGACCGTCGACCTCGTCGTCGACCTGGTCGCCGGTCGCGCGTGAAGTCCTTGTTCGCCGAGCCGAGCCCGTACGGAATCAGCTTGATGTCGCGGCGCGCCGGCAAGGTCGAGGCCGGTCACCTTGGCGGCCAGCGAGATGCGGTAGATGTCGAAGCCGCGCGGAATCGGCGACAGGTACACCTGCTCGTTCTTGTGGCGGATGTTGCGCATCGACGTTGAAGCCCCAGGTCTTGTCGGCGCCCGGCGCGTAGCGCAGCGTCTTGAGCGGAATCGCCATCTCGGCTTCCCACCCGCGCTCGGTGACCTGCGCCTTGACCGTCCAGTCGCCGTCCCAGTTCGGGTTGAAGGCGCTGATGCCGCCGCGCTGCGTGCCGCTCGAGTCGCCGCCGGTCGCCGAGCGTCGTGACGCCGCTCGTCTGCCCTTCGCGCGCCACCTGGCCGTCGTACTCGATGCCGAGCGGATTGGTGCCGAACACGAACGCGTTCTGGCTGTCGTTGAACGTGTCGAAGACCAGGATGACCGAGTCGGTGTCGGTCAGCGACGCGTCGCGCCGCGACTGCGACACGGATGATCTTCGACGGATCGCTGTCGAAGCAGATGACGCCGACGTAGACGTGCGTGGCCGTGAAGAGCAGCCGGACCTCGGTCCGTTCGGTCGCCGGCTGACCCTCCTGCGGGATCCTGCTGGGTGAAGTCCACCATCGGCTCGACGCGCTGCCAGACCGCGTCTGTCACGCGGCCATCGATGACGGGAGGCTCGGCATCCGCCGGAAGGATCACGGCCGGAAACGACCGCGCCTGACGGATCGGCGACTGTGCCACGAGCGGACTCCCGGAAATCGTCAGGATCGCGGCCAACGCCGCCACGGCACGCAATCTACGCCTCGACCCGGCCGGTCGTGTCGTGCCATCGCACGAGGTGGCCGGCGCCCAGGTACGGCGCACGTGAAGTGATTGGGGAACTCGAGCGTGGCGAAGACCGTATCGGGCCTCTCCCAAATCCTGACGTTGTCGTTGTGCCCGGCCCTGAACGCGGACATCGGGGCCTCGCGGGCGCGCGACGATATTACGTCAAGTCCCCGGCTTTCCGGGATTGCGTGCGCCGCGATTGTAGCACCGCGTGGCCGGGACTCGCCGCCGCGATCGGCGGCCAGATGAGGTCGGCGTCCTGTCCTGCCCGCCCTCTGCCGGTCAAGCCCTGCATCGCGTAGTGCCTCACCGTGTCCGAGGGAGTGGGGCCGGAGTTCCTCAATAATCCAGTCCGGATCACCGAGATGCTGGCCGTCGAACGTCCCGAGCGCAAATCCCGTGGTGATGGTGATTTCGCGCTTCGCCGCATCCCTGAGCGTGAGCACGAGCGTGACGTCTCCGGTCCACCGATGAAAGGTCGGCTGCGCGTCCGCGATGACCCAGCCTCGATTGCCGCGGCCAACGACGGTTCGTCCCGCCAGAAGGGACGGCAGGTTGTTCACCGTCCAGGAATCCACAGGATGTGCCAGGCTCGGCGTCGCGCTCGAGGTCATGATTCGGGCTATATCGGCCCGAACCAGGGCCAGGCTTTATCCCAGGGCGCAGGACGGGAGCACGTGGCCTGCCGGTCAATCCTGCGTCATGTTGACTTTGCCGCCATCTGTCCGAGTGAACTTCTTGAACCACGCCATCATGTACAGCTGCGTGCGGATGAAGTTCGACGGCTTGGACGCCGGTGCCGTGGAACTCCTCGTTGAACTGCAGCAGCGCCGCCGGCACGCCGCGCATCTTCAGCGCCGCGTAGTACTCCTCGGTCTGCGGCATCGGCGTGCGGCGATCCAGCACGCCGGTCATCAGCAGCGTCGGCGTCGTCACGTTGCCGACGTGCATCAGCGACGAGTGCTGCAGCCACGGCTGCGGATCCTCCCAGAACGGCTTGTCGAAGAAGCTGTAGGTGAAGAGCGGGATGTCGGTGTGGCCCGCGAAGCTGAGCCAGTCGATCACCGGGCAGCGCACCGCGGCCGCGGCGAAACGATTGGTGTGGCCGATGACCCAGCTCGAGAGCACGCCGCCGCCGCTGCAGCCCGACACGTACATGCCGCGACTGATCGACGTAGCCCTTGCCGACGACGGTGTCGACGCCCGCCATCAGGTCGTCGTAGTCCGGCGCCGGGATAGTTGTGATCGATGCCGTCGGAGAACGCGCCGCCGTAGCCGGTGCTGCCGCGCGGGTTGGTGTAGAGCACCACGAAGTTGTTGGCGGCGAAGTTCTGCCACATGTAGTTGAACGCCGACCGCGTACATCGAGAACGGCCCGCCGTGAATCTCGAGGATCAGCGGGTACTTCTTCGACCGGATCGAACGACGGCGGCTTGACGATCCAGCCCTGGACCTTGGTGTTGCTCGGTCGACGTGTACCAGATCTCCTCGGTCTTCGCGAGCTGCTTGCCGGCCAGCAGATCGCCGTTCACGTCGGTGAGCTTCATCATCGACGCCGGCGCCTTCAGGCTGTACCTGACGACGTCCTGCGGGTGCTCGGGATCGGTCTCGGTGCCGGCCGCGACGAGATCGCTTCGACATCGAATCGAACGTCAGCATGTGGGTGCCGGTGGTGACGGGCTTCGGCGCGCCGCCGGCGACGGAGGCGTAGTAGACGTTCTGCGAGCCGCGATCCTGCGCGTCGAAGTACACGCCGCTGCCGTCGGGCGCCCAGCGCGGACTGATCGGATCGCGATCGAGGTCGGCGCTGATCTTCTTCATCGCGCCGCCGGCCGAGCGGCATGACGTAGAGATCGCTGACCGTGTGCGTCTTCGGCGACGCCGGGTAACCGGTGAAGGCGACGCTTCGTCCGTCCGGCGAAATGCGCCGGCCGCGCCCATGCGCCGGGGCGCGCCGACGACATCGCGGATGGCGCCCGACGCCACCTCGACCGCGTAGATCTGCGTCATCTGATATTTCCGTTCGGCGTCCGGGTCGCGCAGTCCCTCGAAGACGATGCTTCGGCCGTCGGGCGTCCATTCGATGGTCGGCGGAGCCGCGCAGCTCGTTGCCGCGCGCCGACGCTCCATTTGCCGTCGGTCAGCGCCTTCGGCGCTGCCGCCGTCGGCGGGGACGACGAAGAGGTGCATGTAGCCGTCTTCGAGGAAGCCGATCTGATCCTGCCGGTAGTGCAGCTTCTGCGACGTAGCGCGGCGCGGGCGTCCACTTCGCCCCCTTCGGCTCGGCCGGCATGTCGATCTTGCAGCGCGTTCTTCTCGGCGACGAACATGGCGAAGGCGATCGACTTGCCGTCGGGCGACCAGCGCGGGCCGCGCGGCGTCTCGACGGCGTGCGTGACCGGCGTCGGCGGGCCATCCACGTCGACCCAGCGGACGAAGATCTGCGTCCCTTTCGGCTCGCCGTCGGCGAGATAGAGCACGCGCTTGCCGTCGGGCGACCAGCGCGCGCCGCTGCCCTTGACGAAGAACCGGTTCTGGATGCCGTCGGCGCTGACGATCCACAGCTCGGAGTCCCACTTGTCCTCGAGCGTGTTGACGTGCTGGCGCGTGTAGATGATGCGCGAGCCGTCCGGCGAGATTGCGCGTCGCTGACGCGCTCGAGATCCATGTAGTGTTCGGTCGTCAGCAGGGTCGGCGAGCGCTTCTCCTGCGCCTGCAGCGGCGGCATTGTCAGACCGATGCGACGGCGACGGCGGCGAGGGACGCGACAACGAGGCGACGGCAGGCGGATGTCATGGCCATCTCGAAGCTTCCCTCACTTCAACGATGGATGTAGAGAATCAGGGCCTCGATCTCGGACTCCGTCAGCACGCCGGCATAGCTCGGCATACCGGCGTCGGACTGGGCGAAACCGGCCACGATGCGTGCGGACGGCTCGAGGATCGACTGGCGCAGGTAGTTGGCGTCGGCCACCGCTTTGGTGTTGTCGGTGAACGACCGTTCGGCGCCGTACAGGCCTTTCCAGCTGGGACCGACGCGGCCCACGACCGTGCCGTCGGCGGAATGGCATGCCGGCGCAGCCCATTCGGGCGGCGACGCGCTGGCCGGCCTCGGCCGTCACCGGTGTCGGCTACCGCACGCGAGACGCCCGAGACGAACGCAGGCGCCAGATCCACCGTCATCGCGTCGAAGCCCTCGGCCACCGGGTCGAACCGCGCGAGCGTCTGGGGCGTGATGTAGGCGCTCTGCTCGAATGTCGCGCCCGCCGCCGTCTTCAGCGTCCACCCAAGCCGCATCTGCATGACGGGCTGCATATCCGGCAGGCCGATGAACACGGCCTTTCCGTCCCGCGAGACGTACGCGCTCGACGGAGTCATCCCGTCCTGGCCTTTGCGGAGTACAACGTCGTGAAGTGGGGCGAGCCGTACATTCCGCGGTGCGCCGGTAGTTCCACCGTTCCGCCGAGTAGTTGGCCGGATCGGACGCCGTGCGGCGATCGAGCGCCACGTCGAAGCGCAGCAGCACGCCCTCGCGCGCCGGCGCCACGTCGCGCGGCAGCGTCGTGGGCGCGCCGGTGTAACGAACCCGCGCCAGGCCGCTGATGTCCCTGGCCTCGGTTCCCCAGATCTGGAAGCCCGTGACGTAGAGCTGGCCGTCGGCCGGGTTGACGCGCCCGGCGAGCGGGCGCGAAATCGAGATCACGCGTCAGGCTGGTCACCGACGCGCGCAGCGGCCGTGTCCGCTGGTTCGAGCCGACACGACGAACAATCTCCGGCCGATAGTAGCCGACGAGGATGAGCGCGTCGTTCAGCGGTCCCATGCGCGCGCCGGCCAGCCAGACTTGTCCTCCGGCCGACGCGCTGATCGGATGCGGAATCCAGGCGATCGGCTCGGCAATCGGCGCCGGATATTGTTCCTTCGGCAGGAACAGCGGAAGGAACCCGTAGTACTGTCCGTCACGGATCTCGTGCAGCGGCGTGGACGGCACGTAGTTGCCCTGCTGATCGCTGGCAATCACGAGGCCGGTCCGCGGATGCGACGCCGCGAAACGGCTGCCGCAGGCCGTAGCCGAGCTTCGTGACCGATCGACCGTCGGGCGACACGCGCAGGACGGAGCCGTTGTCCCGGCCAACCGTCGTGCCTTGCTGCCCGCCCTTGGCAATCACGAACGATCCGTCCGGCGCGAGCGCAGAGTCATCGCGAACTCGCGCGTCTCGGCCGTCTGGACGAAACGCGTTGGAGAACAGTTCGTGGCGTCGGCCTCGCCGTTGCCATCCGTGTCGCGCAGGCGCCAGATGCCATTGCGATCGAACACGAACAGCTCGCCGTTCCTGACGGTCAGGCTCAGCGGCTCGTGCAGGCCGGATGCGAACCGCCGCCAGTGACGCGCGTCAGATCGCCGGTGAGCCCGTCGATGGTCCACACGTCGCCATCGAAGGTCACCGCCGCCGCCCGGCCGCCGCCGAAGAACGCGATGTCCGCCAGCCGCACGTTGCGCCGCCACGGGTTGTTGGTGGGAATGGGCACGCGATCGACGACGAACGCACCGTTGGAGGTTGAGAGCGCCGCCTGCGCGCTCACAGTCTGTGGCCAGCGCGAGGGCGGTTGCGTGGTGGAGAGCAGCCCGGTCCATGGAAGCTCGCCCGCGCGGGTGGGCGTGATCTCGATGCCGAATTCGTACGGCCGTTCGGAGACGGAACGGCTTCGGTCACGAGCATGCCCGAAACGAGCCGGCCCAGGATCGACCTCGAGGGGCACCGAGCCGCCCTCAACGCGGAAGTGCCGCTCGACGGCCGTGTCGCGGGCGACGAAGCGCTCCTGGACGGTCGCGCCATGGACGTCGTACTCCAACACGACGCCGTTTGCGGTCAGGCGCACAGCGCGGAACCGGCCAAGCACCGGGTCCAGCGGACCGCGCGACAGCTCTCGGCGGTCAGGACCTGCCGGCCGTGGATCGATCAGCGATGGCGCGCGACCTTCGGCGATCTGCCAGCCAGGATACAAACCGTTGGCCATCCACGGTGTGCCCGCGATCTTCGGCAGCGCGCCCTGACCCTCGGGCGCCTTGGCGCCCGCCTCGTGATACGACCCCTGCGCCATGCCCACCGGCGTGACGCCCGCGCCTTTCCAGATCGCGGCGACGCGCAAGAGGTCGGTGTCGAAGCAGGCCCAGTAGCCTTCGCCGAGATTCAGGATGAGGCCGCGTGGGGTGAGGTTGTCGGCCGGCCACCCGTCGCCGAGGTTCCGAGCGTCGAGCACGGACGAAAAAAACGGAAAGTCCGGCTCGACGAAGGCCGCCCACGGTGACACCGCGGCACGACGAGGCGTCGTTTGCGCGCCGACGAAGGCCTCGCGCGAAAGCCCGCTGAGCAGGCCAATCGCGATCACCCGAGCGAAGAGCGTGTTGAGGCCCCGCATCTGTTCAACCAGGCGCTGATTCTACCGCTTGCGGCGTCGCGGCTTGCGGCGTGGCGCACGGGTCGCGGTGCGCGCGCTACAGGGCGAGCGGCCCTCGAAACCTGGCGCCATCGCGCGCGGGGTAAACTGACTCACGGCCGCTTTCCGGGATTAGGATTGACAGGTGGCAGGACCCGGCAGCGGCCGGCGCACGCACGACTCCTGAACGCCGAGACTGGAAGGCGGAGCATGCGGCCTTGCTGGCGCGCGATCGGCTGGAAGCGCTTCGGGCTGCCCGATCTGGAGCGCCTGGCCCTGGCCGCCTATCTCACCGGTCGTGAGGCCGACAGCATTAACGTCCTCACTCGCGCGCACAACATCGCGTTGGAGACCGGCGATACGCGACAGGCCGCACGTTCAGCGATCTGGATCGTGTTCGTGCTCATCGGTACGCGCGAGGTGACGCGAGCCGCCGGCTGGGCGGCACGCGCTCGTCGTCTGGTGGAGGAATCCGGCCACGATTGCGTCGAGAGCGGCTACATCCTGTTGCCGACCGCGCTCGAGCAGACTGGCGCCGGCGATCTGCCTCGGCGCGGAGGCGACGTTTGCCTCCATCGAACGGATTGGCGAGCGCTTCAACGATCGCGATCTGATCAGTTTGGCGCGTCAGGGCCGAGGCCGAGTGCTCGTCGCCATCGGCAGAGTGGCCGAAGGCGTGAGCCTTTTCGACGAAGCCATGGTGGCCGTGACCACGGGCGAGGTGACACCCCTTATCGCCGGAGTGATTTACTGCAGCGTGATTTCCGCGTGCTTCGACATGCTGGACATCCGGCGCGCGCAGGCGTGGACCACGGCGTTGAACGACTGGTGCGGAGAGAATCCTGGCCTGGTGCCATATCGCGGCGAGTGCCACGCCTACCGCGCCGACATCCTTCGGCTCCGAGGCCGCTGGGTCGAGGCTTTCGACGAAGCGCGTCGTGCGTGCGACGCGCTTCTGACGTCAAAGCGGCCAGGGCACGGCACCGCGGCCTACGCCCTCGCGGAGCTGTATCGCATGCGCGGCGACATTCCGGCGGCTGAACGCGCCTATCACCGGGTGGCGAGCACGGCGGGCGCCTATCCAGCTTGCGCGCTCCTTCGGCTCGCGCAGCGGCGCGCGGCGGCACAGGCCGCCATCGATTGACCCGTGATCGCCGAGCCCGCCGACGGCCGACGGCGCGCGGATATCCTCGTCGCCGCTCGAGATCCTCCTGCGGCCGCCGACGTCTCAGCCGCTCGAGTCGCGGCGGCGAGTTGTCGACGATTGCCGGCACCCTGAACTCGGAATGGCTCCGCGCGATGGCCGCTTCCGCCGCCGGTGCAGTCGATCTCGCCGATGGTCGACCCGCCAGGCCCTCGTTCCCCTTCCGACAGCGCTGACGACCTGGGCGATTCTCGAGGCGCCGTACCAGGCCGCACGCGTCGAGTCCATCCTCGGCCGCGCCTGCCGACGCCGGGGACGCCGATGGCGCCCGAATCCAGTGGCCTCCCGCGGCGCGGTCTTCGTGCTTCCGACGTCGCGCCGCTCGCCGAAGTCGAGGCCCTGCGGGTCAGGCCGCTGCCGGCGGGTCACGTGGAGCCAGCGGCGCACGTCGCGCGAAGATTAAGATCTTCGGCTGATTGCGCACGGCAAGACGAACCGCGCCATCGCCGCAGCGCTGGATATCAGCGAGAAGACGGTGGCTCGCCATGTGAGCAACATCTTCCTCAAGCTCGATCTCGCGTCGAGAGCTGCGGCCACGGCCTACGCTTTCATGCATGGGTTGATGACGTAAGGCCGCGCGGCCTTGTTTTGACGCCTGCATAGAAATACCCATTCCCTGGTTCGTGCTGCCCCTGCACAGTTCAGTCGATGCGGTGCCGTCCGTC
Organism: uncultured Acidobacteriota bacterium; assembly: GCA_963724645.1. Lineage (GTDB taxonomy): Bacteria > Acidobacteriota > Vicinamibacteria > Vicinamibacterales > SCN-69-37 > CAVXSP01. The sequence continues at coordinate 388,841 of CAVRVJ010000013.1, read as the reverse complement.
TATCGCTACGATTGCAACGAGGTGAAGCATGGACAACAGCGCCAAGTGCGAGCGCGTGCAGGTGTCGTGATCGGCGGTGGGCAGCGCGGGCTCTCGGTCGGGTACCACCTGGCCCGTCGCCGCCTTCCCCTTCGTGATCCTCGACGCCAGCGAGCGGATCGGCGACGCCTGGCGCAACCGATGGGACTCGCTCCGCCTGTTCACTCCCGCCCGCTACGACGGCCTCGCCTGGGATGCCGTTCCCTCGCGCCGCCCGCAACGTTCCCCCACGAAGAACCAGATGGCCGACTACCTCGAAGAATATGCGGAGCGCTTCGGCCTGCCCGTCCGGTCACGGCGTCCCGGTAGACGGGCTTTCCAGGCAGGAAGGGCGGTACGTGGTCACGGCGGGCGACCGGCGGTTCGTGGCCGAACACGTCGTGGTGGCTATGGCCAGCTACCAGGTTCCCCGGTTGCCGGCGGTTCGCCGGGGAACTCGGACCCGGGTGTCTTCCAACTCCAGTCGAAAGACTACCGGAACCCGAGCCAGTTGCGGGACGGAGGCGTCCTCATCGTCGGAGCCGGCAATTCGGGCGCCGAGATCGCCCTGGAGGTTGCGCGCGGTCACCGTACGTGGATGTCCGGGAGGAGTACCGGCCACGTCCCGTTCCGCACCGATGGGCTCCCGGCACGGTTGTTCCTGCACCGTTTGCTCTTTCGGTTCGTGTTCCACCGGGTGCTGACCGTTAAGACGCCGATGGGCCGGAAGGTCCGCCCCAAGATCCTTTCACAGGGCGGCCCGCTGATTCGGGTCAAACCCGCGGACCTGGCGGCCGCCGGTGTCGAGCGCGTTCCCAGGCTCGCGGGTGTGCGGACCGGCATTGCCGTTGCTGGAGGACGGCCGCGTCCTCGATGTGGCCAACGTGGTCTGGTGTACCGGGTTTGATCCGGGCTTCTCGTGGATCCATCTGCCCGTCTTCGATGAAGGCGGCATGCCGCAGCATCAGAGCGGTGTAGCGGCCGGCGAGCCGGGCTGTATTTCGTCGGCCTGCCCTTTCTCTGACGCGTTTTCATCGACGATGATTCACGGCGTCGGCCGGGACGCCGAACGCATCGCCGATTCGATTCAGCGCCGAGTGCAACATCTGAGGTCGCCGCATGAGGGAACGCGACGGCGTCTAGCCAATCGTCCATCCGCCGTCGACGAACAAGACGTGGCCGACGACCTGCGCGGCGAGGTCGCTCGCCAGAAACAGCACGGCGCCGACGATGTCCTCGGGCTGGTTCCACCGGCCGCTCGGCAGCTTCTCCTTCGTGACCCATGCCTTGTAGCCGGGCCGCTCGAGGATGGCCTGCGCGACTCCGTCTCCGTGATGCAGGGCGCGACGACGTTGACGACGACGCCTGCTTGGGCCCACTCGAGCGACAGCGCGCGCGAGAGCTGGTGCACGGCGGCCTTGGCCGCCGGCGTAAATCGCACGGGTCTTGAAGGCCGAGACGGCGAAGTTCGAGCCGATGTTGATGATGCGGCCACCACCCTGCGGAATCATCACGCGCGCCGCGGCCTGACAGGCGAAGAACACGCTCTTCATCGTTGCCGCCATCGTCTTGTCGTACTCCTCTTCGGTGGCGTCGAGCGCCAGCCCCGTGCACGTCCAGGCCGCGTTGTTCACGAGGATATCGACGCGGCCGAACGCCTGTCGCGTCCGGTCGACCATGGCGCGAAGCTGCGCCACTTGCGTCACATCGGTCGGCGCGAGCAGCACCTTTCGGCCCATCGTGGCGAGTTCGCCGGTGAGCTGCTCGAATCGCACTGCGGTCGTAGTCGGGACGCGGCGCCAGCACCACATGGGCGCCCGCTTGCGCCAGGCCGACGGCGATCGCCCGGCCGATTCCCTGTGACGGTCCGGTCACGATGGCAATCTTGTCCGTCAGTCCGAAACTCGAGTATTCGGCGGCCATCGATCTCTCCCGGGATGTCTGGACCCGCAGACACTATAGATGACATCACGTGGGTACGACGGGTACGACACAGGTACGACGGGTACAAGGAACGCGCTGGCGATTGCCATCTTTCAGTTAAGAAGGAAGATGGCCAGCGTCAGTTCGTTCCGCGTAACCGTCGTCTACCGTGTACTGTCGTCCGTCTTGATTTCAGATCCCGCCCCTGTTACCGTCGCCCTCTCAATCCAGCCAGCGAGGTCCGCGAATGGAGAAGATCGATAGACGGACGTTCACCCATACCTTGGCGCTCGCGCTCGCCGCCGCGTCGCTGCCGGCCTCGGCTCTGCAGAAGAAGCGGACGGTGAAGATCGGGCACACCGGCATTACCTGGCCAGGCGGGCAGATCAGCGCAGGCCGTGGCGCGTCCGCGCCACCAGGTGCCCCTCGCCCGGTCGACGCCGCTGTCATCGAAACGATCCTCAAAGACGTGTCGAGTCAGGGATTCTACGGCCTGGAGTTGTTTTCGTGGCAGATCGAAGGGATGGAGCCGAACGGTGGGCTGACGCCGTTGATTGAGAAATACCACCTGCCGCTCGTCTCGAGTTACACGGGCATGATGCTGACCGATCCGGCCCGGCGCAAAGAGACGATCGATCAGGCCGTCGCGACGGCCAAGGTGGTCAAGAAGAACGGCGGCAAGATCATTGTGGTGGGGCCGAACGGCGTGCCCCGCGCCAACTACGTCTTCGCGGACCACAAGCAGACATCGTGACGACGTTGAATGAGGGCGCCAAGGCGATCGTTGATGTGGGACTCACGCCGGTGTTGCACCAGCACACCGGGACCTGCATCGAATCACGCGAGGAGACGTATGCGGTGATGGAGGCGGTCGATACGCGCGTACTGAAGTTTGGCCCGGATATCGGCCAGCTCCAGAAGGGCGGAGCCGACCCGGTGCAGGTCGTCAAGGATTTTCTGCCGATTGTGCACCACCTGCACTTGAAGGACTACGTGGGCGGCGACGCGTTCGCCGGTTACTGTCCGTTGGGCATGGGCAAGGTGAATATTCCCGGCGATTCTCGACATGATGGAGGGCCGGGTGATCGACGGGATGATCATGGTCGAGTTGGACAGCAGCCCCAACATGCCCATGGCGCCGCTCGACACCGCGAAGATCGCCAGGGCGTATCTGGAAAAGCAGGGCGTCGCATTCAGGTCCTGACGCACGTTACGGCGAGCGACGACGCACACGAGGAATTCGTGACGCAAGTAAGGTAGGCTGTTTCGGGGAGAATCAGTGGCTCCAACCCGGTTCTTGACTTCGGCATCGACCGCTCACGCTCGAGTATATCGGCGAGGATCTCCAGCGCCCCGAGTGCATCCTGGCGGAGCGCGACGGCACGCTCTGGTCCGCCGACGCGCGCGGCGGCGTGGTCAAGACTGTGCCCGGACGGCCGACAGCATCTCATCGCAGCAGCGCCAATCGGCGCAGTTTCGGAACGCCGGCAGCGACGCCACGCGGTACCTCACCGGCACGCTGCCGAATGGTCTCGCGTTCGCCCGGAACGGCGACTTCCTGATCTCCAACTTCGGCACGGATTGCCTGGAATTGATGACGCGCGACGGGCACTCGCAGCGTCCTCGCCGACCGCATCGACGGCCAGCCGGTCGGCAAAGTGAACTTCGTGCTGCGCGATTCGAAGGACCGGATCTGGATCACGGTCTCGACGCGCATCAAGAACTGGATGCACGCCCTGCGAACCGATCTCGCCGACGGCTACCTGGCACGCTACGAGGACGGCACGTTCCGCATCGTGGCCGACGGGTTCCACTTCACCAACGAGATTCGGTTCGATGCGAAGGAGGAGTTCCTCTACGTCGTGGAGACCACCGGCGGCTGCATCACGCGACTGCGCATCGACGAGCACGGGCGACGCGAAGGAGCGGGAGGTATTTGGTCCGAGCCGTCTCGGCAACGGCGCCTGGCCGGACGGGATCGCGTTCGACGCTACGGCAATCTGTGGGGGACGCTGGTGTACTCCGACAAGCTGTTCGTGCTGACGCCGCAGGGCGATCTGCGAATCCTGCTCGACGAAGGCGACCCGCCAAGGTCGCGCGCTCGAGCAGGCCTTCTTCCGCAACGAGGTCACTGAGGACGTGCTATTCGCCACGGGTCGCGGCGTCGCACCCTGGATGGCCAGCGTGACGTTTGGCGGGCCGGATCTGCGGACGGTCTACATCGGATCGCTCAAAGGCACACGGATTCCGTGGTTCAGATCACCCGTCCCTGGGTTGCCGATGGTGCATTGGGACCAGCGCACGAATCCGGAGTGTGTGCCGTGAGACTCACAGACAAAGTTGCACTCGTTACCGGCGCGAGCCGGGGAATCGGCCGGGGTATCGCTGAGATTTTCGCTGAAGAGGGCGCGCACGTCGCCGTCAACTACGTCGCGAACGGCGAGCAGGCCGAGGCCGTGGCCGCCTACGTACGATCCAAAGGCCGCCGCGCCATCACCGTACGGGCCGACGTCGCCAAACGCGCGGACGTCGAGGCGATGGTTGACACGGTCTGGAAGGACCTCGGCCCCATCGACATTCTGGTCAACAACGCGGGCGTTGAGACGATTGTGCCGTTCCTTGACTTAACCGACGAGCAGTGGACGCGACTGACCGACGTGAACCTGCGCGGCAACTGGCTGTGTGCCCAGGTCGTCTGCCGCCGGCTGGTCGCGGAGCAGCGCAAAGGCAGCATCGTGAACATCGGCTCGATTCAGGCCGCCAAGGTCCTGCCGGGCCGCACGCACTATGCGCCGACGAAGCTCGGGCTCGAGGCGCTCACCCGCAACATGTCGGCCGAGATGACGCCGCTCGGCGTTCGCGTGAATTGCGTGCACCCGGGGCTCATCGAGACGGACATGACGCAGTGGGTGATGAAGATGAGAACGTCTTGCCCATGGTCCTCGCCCAGATCTCGATGGGCCGCGCGGGCCAGCCACGCGAGATCGGGCACGGTCGTCGCGTTCTTCGCCTCCGACGAAGCGAGCTACCTGACCGGTCAGTCGATCCACGTGGACGGGGGCTGGGCAGGGGAAGTAAATACCGGCGGCTACCGGATGCTGCACGCTTCGGTCAGGTTGTGCGCGCGAGACCCGTCCTTGCCAATCCCAAGCAGGAGCTCTTCAAACGTCTGCAAGGGGACGCCGTTTCCCTTCGCGCCGACCGGCCGGGATCGAAGCCAGGGGCGCGGTCTGCCGGCTTTGCTCGTCCTCGACGTGACCGACCGGCACACATAACTCCGGATGGTCGAACGGCGCGCGTTCAAAGCGAACGCGGTCGTCGGTAAAGGTCTTCATGAACGCCGGCATGGCCACTCGCTCGCTGGGATCGGGGCCCCACGACCGCAGGTTGGGCGATCCGAAGTCGCCGCCAAATGTGTAAAAGTCGACGATCTGCTCGAGCGTTGACTTGCTGCCCGTGTGGAAGTACGGACCGGTGAACTCGACGTTCCGCAGAGACGGCGTCTTGAACGCCCCAGTCATCACCACCGCCATGGCGGGATTCGTCCGGGTCGTCACCGACAGCAGTTCACCAAGCGCGTTGCGGCCACCGACGCCAATGTCATTGGCGATCGGTTCGACACCTGTCGAGAAGAACCCGGCGTCCGGTCCCAGCCCCTTGTACGGCCCGTAGCCGAACACGCCGCTGTAGGTGGCGAGCGTCAGCTCCGGATCGATATGGCAAGACGCACAGGCGCGCCGCTGGAACATCGCAAGGCCAGTCTGTTCGAGGGACGTCAGCGCATTCTGCTGGCCGTCGAGATAGCGGTCGTACGGCGAGTCGTCCGAAATCAGCGTGGACTCATAGGCCTGGATCGCGAGGCCGAAGAACAGCGCGAAGTTGTACTCGTCCTGATAAAAACTGGACTCGCCTGGCGCACGAAATGTGTGCCCCAACGGCGCGCCGGCCTCGTTGACCAGCTCGCGATTCCTCCAGAAGTCGTCGCGGAAGGCGGCGCGGATCAGCGTGGCGTAGGTGTGTTCCGGCGCCAGACCTCGCCCCGTGCGGCTGGCGTACGGACCGAGGACGCTGTCGTCAGGCGCCACCTGCTTGCAGCGCCAACGGACGGGCGGCCAACATCTTCCTGCCGAGCATCGGCCAGGTGCGGCCGCGATACGACATCTCGCCGGCGTCAAGCGGCGGGCCGACGGCCTGCGACGCCAGGCTGGCGTTTTCGATTCGAAGTCTCACGGGCACGAGCCGGCCGTTCGATGTCCGCCAGCACGTTGGGCCTGGTGTCCGCGTCGCCGAATGGCGTCCATCCGGTGAAGATGTTGCTGGCGCGGCCGTCCCAGAAATTTCGAAACGTGTAGACCGAGTTGATGACACTCGGCGCGTTCCGGCGCGTCACCTGGCGGAGATTCAGGCCGTGGATATTGGGATACGCCTCGCCTTCAAGATCGGAGCCCGCATCCGGTTCGCCTCCGCGGCTGACGCCGAGGAACTGGCGCGGATAGACGCCGGCGGAGCCTGCGCGGTGGCCCGCGGCCATGAAGTTGGGCCCGAAGGGAAAATCACCCGCGGCGAGCTCCCAGTTCAGCGCGACGGGATCCTTCGTCGATGACAACTGGTTCTGCCGGCGGTGATCGGCGCCGGCGTGAAAGTGGCACGTCGCGCACGCGACGCGACTGTCGCTCGACAGCTGCATGTCCCAGAACAGCGCCTTGCCCAACGCGACGAGCGTCTTCTCGTCCCGGACGTATCGATTCAGATCCGGTGGCTTGGGGACGGCAATCGACTTCAGCGAGGCGCCGCCCTGGGCCCAGACGGGCGCCGAGACCAGGCCCAGCGCCACACAGCGCCCGATGACGCGACGAATGCGGGATCCGCGCCGCATGCAGATTGCCCGATTGTAGTCCATCCGTTTCCGAGACTAGCCACAAATCACCTGACTTGACGTGGATCGTCGCGCGCCCGCGAGGGCGCGGGCGCAAATTACCCCGTCAAGTCAAGTGACTTTGCGTGGAGGACGATACACTGTGGCCATCCTGACATGAAACGGCCTGCCGCCATTGCCGCCGCCGGACTGCTCGCATCGGCTCTGGGTGTGCGCGCCCAGACCCCGACCACCGCATTTCGGGCGGGCGTCGAGGTCGTCGACGTCGACGTGTCGGTCCTGGACAAGAACCGCCGGCCGGTGCTCGATCTGACCGCCGCGGATTTCACCGTGCTCGAAGACGGCAAGCCGCGGCCGATTGCCACCTTCACGCCGGTCGATCTGGCGCCGCGCGAGCTCCCCTCCGCCAAATGGCTGGGCGAGGTCGCCCCGGATGTGCAGACCAATGACCTGCAGCGTGAGGGGCGTCTCGTGGTGGTGCTGATCGATCGCACCGTGGCGCCCGCCGACGCCGACACGGCGCTCCGTGTGGCGGAAGGCGCGATCGAGCAGCTCCGGCCCGCGGACCTGGCGGCGGTCGTCTTTACCGAGTACCGGCATCCCGCAGAACTTCACGACCGACCGGCGTCGGCTGATCGCGGCGATCCGTCAGCCGGTGGTGGGTATGCCAACGGGTGGCAGCGGCAACTCGGGCTCGTGCTACTGCGGCACCTGCACGCTCGATCGCATTGCGGGCCTGGCCGAAAGCGTCCGGGACGTTCGGCAACGGCGGAAGCTGTTGTTTGTGATCGGCAGCAACATTGCGGTCACGTCGCGCGGCGGCGTGCGCCGGCGCGTTGACCGAGGCGCGCGACCGCGCGCTGCGCGCCATCGGCGCCGCCAACCTGACGGTGTACGTCTTCGATCCGTCGGGCCTGCAAACGTCTCTCTCCAACGCCTCACTGGGTCCATCGTCGGACGAATTGGCCTCGCGAACCTGCAGCGGATCAGCAATCTGATGCTGCTGCCGGACCACACCGGCGGCCGGGCCGTGTTCGGCAACGAACCCGCGCAGAACCTGCCGGCGATCTTCCGTGAGAGCAATTCCTACTACGTCCTCGGCTTTCACCCCGCGCACGCCGACGGACGGTTTCACGACATCTCGGTCAAAGTCAGCCGCCCCGGGGTGATTCTGCAGGCGCGCCGCGGCTACTACGCGGCCGGCGCCAAGCCGCGCCGGATGGCGGCCGCCCCGCGCGGTGTCAAGCCGTCGCTTCACGAAGCCATTGCGGGTCTGTGGCCGAAAGCCGGTCTGGGGCTGACGCTCACCACGGCGGCGGTCGCCATGCCGGGCCTGCGCACCGCGGCGGTGGCGCTGATGCTCGGTGTGGAGGCGCCCGCTCGCGACAGCGGGTCGGGGGAAGACCGGCCCGTCAACGTGCTGATTGGCGCCTTCGATCGCGAGGGCCGCTCTCTCGCCTATGAGCAGGGGACGCTGACCGCCGTGCCCAGGCGAGGCCCCGACGGGCGTTCAAGTACGATCTGCTCTCTCGCTTCGAGCTCAAACCCGGGCGCTATGAAATTCGCGCGGCGGTCGAGGACACCGCGGCCGACGAGACCGGCAGTGTCTACGCCTACGTCGACATCCCGAACTATGTCAGCGAGCTCGTCTCGCTCTCGGGCATCATCCTGTACACGAATCCCGCCGAGCCAACCGGCCTCCTGAATGACCCTCTGCACGCGCCGTTCGCGGTGATGCCGACGCTGCGCCGGCAATTCACGCGTGGCGACCATGTGGCGGCGTGGCTCCAGATCAGCCAGGGGCTTCAGCGTCCGGTGATGCCGGGTTACGTCTACGCGGAGATCCTGGACGAGAACGGGCAGCGCGTCTTCCGCCAGGAAACGCGCACGCTCGCCACCGACGCCGGCGCCAATCGGGCCGTCAACATGAGCGTGGCCTTGCCGCTGGAGACGCTGGCTCCCGGGGCAGTACCTCCTGAGCGTCGAGGTGCGCCAGGGCAATGCCAGCGCGCAGCGTGACGTGCGGTTCAGCGTCAGGTAGCCGCGTCCGCTCTCACAGCGTCCTGAGCCAGACGTTCCTGAACTCGACTTTCATCGGCGGACCCACATGCATCTGGAAGCCGATGAGGCCGCCGAGCGCCCGCCCCTTCGCGTCGTCGTCGACGACGATGCTCGAGACCTGGCCATTGAGAATCTGAATGATCGTGTTGCCGCGCGCGATCAGGTGGACCTGGTTCCAGTCGGATGGTTTGATCAACGTCTTGATCTCGTCGGCGCTTCGCTGCAGGGTCCCGATGACCTGGACGACACCGCCGCCGGTGACGTACGCGATCTGGCCGCGCAGCGCCAGAAATCCTCGGCCGCGTTCCTCGTAGATCTGGCCCGTGTACTGGTTCGCGGCGTCGATGTCCGCCTGATAACCCTTCATCACCCATCGGCCGGCGATGGCGCCGCCCTGCGGCAGGCGCTGGCTGCGGATTTGGATGCCGCTGTTCGTCGCGTTGATGCGGTACTCGACCTTCAGCTCGAAGTCCTTCGGCTCGCCGCCCTGCCACATGACGAACGTATTCTCCTTGATCGCCTTCTCCGGGGTGCTCTCGCCAATCAACGCGCCGCCTGCGGCGCGCCAGAACGTCGGGTCGCCGTCCCAATCTCTTCAGGGATGTGCCGTCGAAGATCTGCTGGAAGCCCGCATGATCCTCGAACGGCAGCGGCGTGCCGCCCTGTGGCGGAGCGGCCTTGAGCGCGAGTCCGGCCGCGCACAAGGCCGCAGCGAGCGTCAGTGAGCGAGTGACAGGTAGCATGAGTGACATTATCGGCCGATCAACGCCGATCGTCTATTTCGCGCGCATCGCGAACGCGTACAACGTGTCGCCGCCCCCGACGATCAGATGCTGCACGCCATCCAATTCCCAGGTGGTCGGCCCGTTGCTGACGCCCGTGGCGAGGCGCGCGTGCCACAGCGGCTCGCCCGTCGTCGCGTTGAGCGCGGCGATCGCGGCGCCGGGTGCGCCGGTGAAGATCAGGTTGCCGGCGGTGGAGAGCAGCCCATAGTTGCCCGCGCCTTCCCATTTGTGGCTCCACTTGACCTTGCCGGTCTGGTAATCGAGCGCTTCCAACATCGATTCGGACCAGCCGCCTCGATCGTTGCCGCCCCAGCCTTGCGGATTGTCGCTGCCGTCGTAGAGGTAGTAGACGCTGAACGCGCGGTTCGCATTCACGTAGAAGAGGCCGGTGGCCGGGCTGAAGGTGGGCGAATACCAGTTGGTCGCGCCGCCCTGGTTGGGGCTGACGAGCGTGCCGGCGAGCGAGGGAGACTTCTCCGGATTCGGAATCGGCTGACCCTTGGCGTGTACCCGAGCGACCAGTTGGTCTTCACGTACTCGGTGGACACGATGGCTTTGCCATTCGTGCGGTCGAGCACGAAGAAATGACCGTTGCGGGCCGCCTGGGCGATCAGTTTGCGCGGCTGGCCGTTGATCGTGCCGTCGATGAGCACCGCGGTCTGCGTGGAATCCCAGTCGTGGGTATCGTGCGGCGACGATTGGAAATACCACGCCATCTTGCCGGTGTCGGCATGCAGGGCGACGATCGACCCCGTGTAGAGATTGTCTCCTTTGCGATTGGCGAAGGCGATCACGGGCTGCGGGTTGCCCGTGGAGACGTAGATCAGCTTCAGGTCGGGATCGTAGGTGATCGGCACCCAGGTCATGCCGCCGCCGTGCGCCGCGACGCCTTCGTCGGACCAGGTCTCCATGCCCGGGTCGCCCTTCTGCAGCGGCACTGTGTAGAAGCGCCACTGCAGCTCACCGCTCTCCGGATCATGCGCTTCGAGGTAGCCGGGCACGTCGGAGTCGTCGCCGCTCACGCCGGCGATGACGTGATTGCCGACGACGACGGGCGCGACCGAGGCGAAATAGAACCGTTCCAGATCGCAGATCGTCTTCGACCACAGGAGCTTGCCGTCGTCCTTGTTGAGCGCGACGAGATGGCAGTCGCCGGTTTCGAAGAACAGGGAGTTGCCGTCCCGGCCCATGCCCTTGTTGCCGTTGTGCCGTCCGCCGGTGCTGGTCCAGATGTAGTGCCAGATCTCGCGGCCCGTGCGGGCGTCGACCGCGAACGCGTTGTCTTCCGTGGTGAAGTAGACCGCGTTATCGATCATGAGCGGCGTGCTCTTGATGTTGCTGCTCGAGCCGCCGCTCGCGTTCACCCGGTACATCCAGGCGAGCGTCGAGCGCATTCACGTTGCCGGCGTGGATCTTCGTCAGCGGGCTGAAGCGCCGGCCCGAGAAGTCGCCGTTGTAGGTCGGCCACGAGTCGGTCGGCGGCGCCGTTTGCGCGCCGATCGCCGCGACCGCCAGCGCCACGGCAAATCCCGCGAGAAGGTGCGTCTTCATTTCAGCGTCTCCAGGTAGACGACCAGGTCGTGGACGGTCTTGTCCGTCAGGCGGTCGAGCAGTTCGTGATGGGCCGCCAGCGGGTCCGTCTTGACGACCTGAGGGTGGGGGAGCGAGCTCCAGGAGTGCAGCTTGCCGGACCCGTCGCGCAGTTGGGCGTCGAAGTCGTCGAGAAAGACGAGCGTGCCGGTGACGGCCTGGCCACCCGCGGGGGTGACGGTGAGCATGACGGGCGCCCTGGGGGGCGCGCCGCGTCCGCGGCCACGGCCCGTCGGAAAAAGCATCGCCTGCTGGAGATCGACCGGGTCGGGATAGCGCGTCGACGACGCCGGTGAGACTGCTGGCGCCCGAGTGGCACGTCGCACACTTCCCCTCGCCGTCGAAGTACGCCTTGCCGGCGTTGGCATCGCCTCTAATGATGTTGATGTTGTCGCCCATCGGCTGGCGTTTCAGAGCGTCAGCGATGCGCGCCTTCAGGAAGTGCGACAGGCCAGTGATCTGATCGGCGGTCAGGCTGGCGCTGGGCTTCCTGCTTTGCAGCGGATGGCCCTTCTTCAGGAAGGGGCCGAGCTCGGATCCGACCTTGTCGTGCAGGGCGACGATCGATCGGATCAGGTTGGGGCCGGCGCTGGTCCCGCGCGCAGTCGGGCCATGGCAATCGACGCATTCGACGGCATAGACGCTCTGGCCACGGGCGGCCGCGGCCGGATCGACGACCTGTTTGTCGTACGGGCCGACCGAATCGCCCGAGGTGCGAGGCGCGCCCGCGCGCGGCGGCGTCTGTGCAAGCGTCAATGCCGCGGCGATCAGACTCACGGCCAGGACGTGATGCATGTTCGTGGTTCCTTTCGCGGGGCCCGTTCGATGAGCGCGTGGGAATTCTACAACGCCGGAGAGCGCGTGGTGGCGCGCCGGCCGCGGTCGATCAGCGTCATGAAGGTTGCGCCGCGTTGGCGCGGCGCCAGTGCCTCAATCGCCTCGCGAGGACGAGCCACACCATCGCCACGAGGCCGCCGACGATCGCGAGCAACGCGGCGACCTGGAGGTTGGCCGCGATGCCCTGGTCGCCGTGCCCCAGGTACGGCACCTGCGCGATGGCGGAACCGAGCGTTCCCCACCCAAGCGCCTGGCGGAACGACACCTCGAAGCTGACACGATGACCGGCCATCCACAGCAGCGCGCCGAACACGAGGCCTGACAGCAGTCCCATCGATCCGAACACGACCACGGCCATCGTCGGCTCGCCAGGATCGACGCTGTCGGGATCGACGATGCTCAGCACCAATGTCAACAGGCCCGCCGCGGCGACCCACAGCGCGCCCCACGCCACACCGACGCCCGCGATCCGGCGAATCATGCGTACCTCCTCATGGTTGGGCCATGAACTTGCGTCGTAGGGCGATGGAAAACATCATCGACGCCGCGAGGCCATCGCCGCGGCGCCGATCCCGATCGCGGCGAGCGCCCAGGCTGCGGGCGGCACCAGCACGAACAGAAAGACTCTCGTCCGTGGATGTCCAGGCCCAGGGCCGGCATTCGCATACGCGGCCAGGCTGACGATCGCGACGACGACCATCATCACGTAGAGTGCGGTCCTCGTGGCCACCGACCACTTCGCCGATAGTACCGTGGCTTACCGCCAGGGCGACAAACGGCGAGCTGACCCAGACAATGAAGAGCAGGATCAGAGAGACGGGCGGATGCTCGCCCGCACGCAGCAACAGCACGACGGATCCGACGCATCCGATCACGAGCGCGAGCAGTCCCGCTCCGCGCAGCAACATCGCGGCATAGTAATCCCGTTCGAGGTGGTGACGCCGCGTCCATGGGGCCCCGGGGATCGCGGATCAATCTCGACTGCCGCGAATCTCGCGCGTATGATGGCCGGGAAATGCATCTGTCCGGCCCCCGCAGGATCGCGCTCCTGGCCGGCGTGGCGGGTCTGCTGGTGGCTGGCGGCCTCCGGTTGACGCTGGAGGCGCAGCAGCCGCCGGCAGGTCGCGCCGTCCGGCGGCCGCCCCGCACCTCGCGCTCCTGGATCGGTCCTGCCTGTACCTGCCACGACAACGCCACGAGGAGGCGGGGCTGTCGCTCGAGGCGGTCGCGGCGGACGATGTCGCCAAGCATCCCGACGTGTGGGAGAAAGTCGTCCGGAAGCTGCGCGCGCGGCAGATGCCGCCGGTCGGCGAAGGAGCGGCCGGACGAGGCCACCTACGACGCGGTGATCGCGTCCCTGGAGACGTCGCTCGACCGCGCGGCCGCGGCGCATCCGAATCCCGGCCGGACGGCGACGATCCGGCGGCTGACGCGCACCGAATACCAGAACGCCGATCCGCGATCTGCTCGCGCTCGACGTCGACGTCGACGTCGCTGCTGCCGGCCGACGAGTCCAGCTACGGCTTCGACAACGTGACGGTCGGCGATCTGTCGCCGACGCTGCTCGACCGCTACATCTCGGCCGCGGAGAAGATCAGCCGCCTGGCGGTCGGACGTCCCGAGCCGTTCGCCCGGCGGCGAGACCATCAGGATTCCGCCGGACCTCACGCAGGAAGAGCACCTCGACGGCCTGCCGATCGGCACGCGCGGCGGCGCGGTGGTCCCCTACACGTTTCCGCATGGACGGCGAGTACGAGATCCAGATTCGGCTGACGCGCGACCGCGACGAGCACGTCGAGGGCCTGAGCGAGCCGCACGATCTCGAGCTGCTGCTCGACCGGGAGCGCGTGCAGCTGTTCACGGTGAAACCGCCGCGCGCGAGGCCGAGCACCGACGAACCGTCGCACGAGGTCGACAGCACCTGAAGATCCGCGTGCCGGTCGACCGCCGGCCCGCACGTGCGTCGGCGTGGCGTTTCTGAAGAAGCCGTCCGTGCTGCTGGAGACGCCGCGGCAGCCCTACCAGGCGCACTTCAATTCCTACCGGCATCCGCGCATCCAGCCGGCGATCTACTCGGTCTCGATCATCGGTCCGTATGCGGCCGACGGGCCCGGGCGACACGCCCAGCCGCCGCCGGATCTTCGTGTCGCGGCCGGCGAGTCCGCGCGCAGGAAGACGCGCTCCGCCACGCAGATCCTGTGCGACGCTGATGCGGCGCGCCTATCGCCGGCCGGTGACGGACGCGGACCTCCACGGCGCCGCTCGCGCTCTATCCGAGAAGGCGCGCGCGGACGGCGACTTCGACGCGGGCATCGAGATGGCGCTGTCGGCCGTGCTGGTGAGCCCGCAGTTCCTGTTCCGCGTCGAACCGGATCCCGCCGGCCTCGCGCCGAACACGCCGTATCGCATCAGCGATCTGGAGCTGGCGTCGCGGCTCTCGTTCTTCCTCTGGAGCAGCATTCCGGACGATGAGCTGCTGGACGCGGCGATCGCGGGAAAGCTGCACGAGCCGGCCGTGCTCGAGCGGCAGGTGCGGCGCATGCTGGCCGACGCGCGCTCGCGCGCGCTCGTGACCAACTTCGCCGCGCAGTGGCTGCACCTGCGCAATCTCGACGTCGATCACGCCGGACATGCGGCTGTTCCCGGACTTCGACGACAACCTCCGGCAGGCGTTCCGCGCAGGAGACCGAGCTCTTCGTCGACAGCATCCTGCGCGAGGATCGCAGCGTGCTCGATCTGCTGCAGCGCGAACTACACGTTCGTCAACGAGCGGCTGGCGAAGCACTACGGCATCCCGCACGTCTACGGCACCCGCTTCCGGCGCATCACGCTCGACGAGGACAGCTGGCGCGGCGGGCTGCTTCGCCAGGGCAGCATTCTGACCGTCACGTCGTACGCGACGCGGACGTCGCCGGTCCTGCGCGGCAAGTGGGTCCTCGACAATCTTCTCGGCGTCCCTCCGCCGCCGCCGCTGCCCGACGTGCCGGCGCTCAAGGACAACACGGTGGACGGCAGCCTCGTCGGTCCGCGCAGCGGCTGGCCGAGCACCGGACCAACGCGATCTGCGCGCGCGTGCCACAACCTGATGGATCCGGTGGGCCTGTCGCTCGAGAAGTTCGACGCGGTCGGCCGCCGGCGCACGGTCGAAGACGGCGCGCCGATCGACGCGTCGGGCGGCCTGCCCGACGGCAGCCAGTTCGCCGACGTCGACGGACTCGAAGCGGCGCTGCTGCGGCGGCCGGAGCTGTTCGTCGGCACGCTTGACCGAGAAGCTCCTGACCTACGCGCTCGGGACGCGGCGTCGAGTACTACGACGCGCCCGCGATCGCGCGCCATCGTGCGCGACGCCAGGGCGCAGAATTTCCGCATCTCCTCGATCATCCTCGGAATCGTGAAGAGCAAGCCGTTTCAGATGAGGACGTCGCGATGATCATCACCAAGAAGGCCATTGCCGCGCCGGACGTTCCTGCGGGGCATGGGCGCGACCGTGGCGCTGCCGCTGCTCGACGCCATGGTGCCGTCGATGACGGCGCTCGCCAAGACGCCGGCCAAGCCGGTGCGGCGCCTCGGCTTCGTCTACATGCCGATGGGATGCGACCTGCCGCGGTGGACGCCGCCAGGCGAGGGCACGCTGACGCGAGCTCTCGCCCACGCTCCAGTCGCTCGCGCCGGTCGTCGATCAGCTCACGGTGATCTCGCAACCTGGAGCTGAAGAACGCGTATCCCGGGCACGCACGCGACGTCCAACGCGGCGTTCCTGAGCGCGGCCAAGGCGAAGTGGACCGAGAGCACGGACTACTACCTGGGCACGACGGTCGATCAGATCGCGGCGAAGCAGATCGGCCAGCAGACGCTGCTGCCGTCGCTCGAGCTGTCGATGGACCTGCTCCAGACGGTCGGGCAGTGCGACAACGGCTACGCGTGCGTCTATCAGAACAATCTCTCGTGGTCCTCGCCGACGACGCCGCTTCCCGCCGAAGCGCACCCGCGCATCGTGTTCGAGCGGCTGTTCGGCGAAGGCGGCAGCGCGGCCGACCGCGCGCGCGGCGCTGCGAGCGGCGGGCCAGCCTGCTCGACTCGGTGCGCGAAGACATCACGCCGCCTTCAGAAGAAGCTCGGACCGGAGGATCGCGACCAGGGTCGGCCAGTATCTCGAGACCGTCCGCGAAGTCGAGCGCCGCATCCAGAAGGCCGAGGCGCAGACGGCGGACGCGCCGCTTGCCGGATCTCGATCGCCCGGTCGGGCGTGCCGGCGGCCTACGCCGACCACGCGAGGCTGATGTTCGATCTGCAGGTGCTGGCGCTGCAGGGCGACGTCACGCGGGTCATCACCTTCCAGCTCGCGCGCGAAACGAGCAACCGCACCTACAACGAGATCGGCGTGCCCGATCCGCATCATCCGCTGACGCACCACGGCAACGATCCGGAAAAGATCGCGAGGATGGCGAAGATCAACGCCTTCCATGTGTCGCTGTTCGCCTATTTCCTCGAGAAGCTGAAGTCCACGCCCGAAGGCGACGGCACCTGCTGGACCACTCGCTCTATCCTGTACGGCAGCGGCATGGGCGATCCCAACGTGCACGACCACGTGAACCTGCCGATCCTCGTCGCCGGCGGCGGCGCGGGCGCGTCAAGGGCGGGCGTCACATCAAGTACGCGGAGCCGACGCCGCTCGCGAACCTGCACCTGACGCTGCTCGAGCGCGTGGGCGTCCGCATGGACGCCTTTGCCGACAGCAAGGGCCAGGTCGACGAGCTGCTTTCGCTTTGAGGTCCGTGTGAAACGCGTCGCGTCTGCATCTACGCGGTGGCCCTGCTGCTGTCACGAGCAGCCTGCGGGCGGCGCCTCGCCGCAAAGCGCGGACGGACGAGCCCGGCGGTCGCGCCGATCGCCGCTGCGACAGGCTCAGGGCCGCGCAGCGCTGGCGGATGCCGCGGAAAAGACGGATTGGGCGAGGGTGCGCGCGCTCCTCAAGCAGCACGTCGACGTCAACGCGCCCCAGGTTGACGGGATGACGGCGCTGCACTGGGCGGCCTACCAGGACGATCTGGAGACCGCGGAGCTGCTGGTGCGCGCCGGCGCCAACGTGAAGGCGGCGAACCGGTACGGCGTGACGCCGCTCTCGCTGGCCTGCACGAATGGCAACGCCGCGATGGTCGATCTGCTCTTGAAGGCGGGCGCCGACCCGAACGCGACGCCTCCCGGCGGCGAAACGCCGCTGATGACGGCCGCGCGGACCGGCACGCTCGCCGTCGGTGAAGGCGCTGCTTGTCGCACGGCGCGCGTGTGGACGGCAAGGACGAGCGGCGCGGGCAGACGGCGCTGATGTGGGCGGCCGCGGAAGGCCACGCGGACGTCGTGCAGGCGCTCATCGACGCCGGCGCGGATTTCCGGACGCGGCTGCCGTCCGGCTTCACGCCGCTGCTGTTTGCCGTGCGAGAGAGGGCCGCCTCGACGTCGTCCGCGTGCTGCTGAAGGCCGGGCGCCGACGTGAACGAGACGATCCCGGCCGACGCCGGCCGCGCGGACGCGGGTACGGCGGCGGCTGCCGCCGGTCGGCGCCACGCCGCTGCTCCTGGCCGTCAAGAACGCGCACTTCGAGCTGGCGGCGGCGCTGCTCGACGCCGGCGCCAATCCGAACGCCGACGGCACCGGGCTACACGGTGCTCCACGCGATCACGGCCGTGCGCAAGCCGGGCGTCGGCGACAACGACCCGGCGCCCGAAGGGTCCGGGAACATGACCAGCATCGAGCTCGTCAAGAAGCTCGTGGCGCACGGCGCGAACGTCAACGCGCGGATGACGAAGAAGGCGAACCTCAACAACACGCGCGCTGAACGAAATCGGCGCGACGCCGTTCTTGCTGGCGGCGCTGACCGCGGACGCCGAGTTGATGAAGGCGCTGGCGACGCTGGGCGCCGATCCGTCGCTGACGAACGCCGAGAACAGCACGCCGCTGATGGTGGCGGCCGGCCTCGCCTCGCGTTCGCCCGGCGAGGACGCCGGGACGGAGAGCGAAGTGCTCGAGGCGCTGCAGGTCGCTGCTGGATCTCGGCGCCGACATCAACGCCGTCGACAAGAACGGCGAAACCGCGATGCACGCGCGCCGCCTACAAGAACCTGCCGAAGGTCGTGAAGTTCCTCGCCGCGAAGGGCGCGAAGATCGACGTCTGGAACCAGAACGACAAGTTCGGCTGGACGCCGCTCGCCATCGCCGTCGGCTACCGGTTCGGGAATTTCAAGCCGTCAGCCGAAACGGAGGCCGCGATTCGCGAAGTGATGATCGCGGCGGGCGTCACGCCGCCGAAGGTCGATCGTCGCCAAGACCCAGCAGATCTATTAGTCCCGCGGCGTTCATAACCGCATCACGAACGCGACAAAGGCGATCACCCCCACGGCAATCGTCGCAATGCCCCAGCGACGATGCGGACGCAGCTCCCACCACATGACCAGGCCGGACGCGACCCAGATGAGAATAGCCAGCTGCACCAGGTCGACCACCACGCTCCAGGTGTTCACGAGCACGCCGTCCTGCTCGAACCCGCCGCGGGCGTGCATGCCCGTCAGGAACTGATCCCACCTGAAGCGGCGATCTTCCGCCCTGACCGCTTTGCGATCGGTGAAATACAGCACTTGCGTCGACTGCCAGAACGAATACGCGTAGACGTTCAGCTGAGTGGGGCTCTGCCGATAGGCGCCGTAACTGGTCGCCCGGATCCCGCCGTCGTCCAGAAGCCTCTTGGCGAATCGCCGCATCGCGGCTGGGTTGTCGGCGTCCGGCACTGGAACGTCGAGAGGGTGCTCGTAGCGGACCGTCCAGTTGGGCAGACCTCGCTTCGCATCGCGCTGATCGAAGTACTGGCCGTGCGCGAACGGGACGGACGACGCGCCATACAGACACAGCCAGGGAAGCAGCGCGAGCGCCAGATACATGTGCAGGCGGCGATTGAAGTGTGAGAAGGTCATCGGCGCCCGCTCACAATGTCCACAGAAACGCGGCAAACAGTCCCACGCCGCTGACCAGGGCCAGCAGGCCGAGCCTGCGCGTGACTTTCATTTCCCACCACATCCACAGGCCCGAGAGCGCCCAGAAAATCATCGCGGCAATCGCGACGTCGACCGAGACCGCCCAGATGGTATCCATCGTGTAACCCGTCACATACCCGCGGCGGCGATGGAAGCGCTCGAGCAGCGCGTTCGCGCGGAACGGCATTCTGTAGATGATCAGACGATGATCGGCGGGCGTGTAGATCAGCCGGCGCGGTGTGACCAGATCGTTACGAATGATCACGAACGCGCCGTCACTGTTGCGGCTGACGGTGTGGGCGCCGTCCAGGCCCACCGACTGGAGCAACTGTTCGGAGACCGCCCGCGGCGGCGCCTGCTCGGGCAGGACGCCGTTGTAGGTCAGTGCGCGCTCGCGCACGAACGCCGGCGTGCCGGCCGGGCCGGCAAAGAGCGCGCGATGGTTCATGACCAGGGTGCTCACCGCGTACATGAGCATCCACGGAAAGAGGAAGAGCGCCGCATACATGTGCGAGCGCCGCAGCAGGAGAGAAAAAGTCATTGAGAGACGCCACCACGACATCGATGCTTCGTCGCCACCGCCGGCGAGCGCTCGGGCCGCGGTATTGCGTGCTTTCATTGTATGGGCGCTCGGCCGTAGACTCTTGGCCTGGCGCGATGAAACTACCGACCCTCCTCACTTGCGCCATCCTGGCGTTCGCAGCGCCGGCGCTCGCCCAGACGCGGCCGAACATCGTCGTGATCCTGACCGACGACCTTGGCTACGGCGACGTCTCGTCGTACGGCGCGTCGACCATCAAGACGCCGAACATCGATCGGCTGGCGAAGGACGGCTTGCGGTTCACCGACGCGCATTCGCCGGCCGCGACCTGCACGCCGTCGCGATACGCGCTCCTGACCGGCGAATACGCGTGGCGGCAGCCGGGCACCGGCATCCTGCCGGGAAACGCCGCGCTCGATCATCGGGCCCGGGCGCACCACGCTGCCCTCGATGCTGCGCAAGGCCGGGTACGCGACGGGCGTAGTCGGCAAGTGGCACCTGGGCCTTGGTCCGCAGGGCGGGCCGGACTGGAATGGCGCGATCACGCCCGGCCCGAATGACATCGGCTTCGATTACTCGTTCATCATGGCCGCGACCGGCGATCGCGTGCCGACGGTCTACATCGAGGACCAGCAAGGTTGCCGGCGGCGCTCGATCATCGGATCCCATCAGCGTCAGCTACGGCAGCCCGATCGGCGACTGGCCGACCGGCAAGGATCATCCCGAGCTGCTGAAAATGCCGCCGAGCCACGGCCACGATCAGACCATCGTCAACGGCATCAGCCGCATCGGCTACATGACCGGCGGCAAGGCCGCGCTGTGGACGGACGAGAACATGGCGGACGTGTTCACGAGTCACGCGCTGTCGTTCATCGAGTCGCACAAGACCGGGCCGTTCTTTCTGTACTTCGCCACGCACGATCCGCACGTCCCGCGCGTGCCGCACGCCGGGTTCGTCGGCAAGAGCGGCATGGGCCCGCGCGGTGACGCCATCCTCGAGGCGGACTGGTCGGTCGGCGAGGTCCTGAACAGCTCGATGAGCTGAATCTCACGAACAACACTCTCGTGCTCTTCACGAGCGACAACGGTCCCGTGCTGGACGACGGCTATAAGGATGATGCGGTTGAGAAGGCGGGCACGCATAGAGCCGGGTGGACCGTTTCGCGGCGGCAAGTACAGCAGCTTCGAAGCCGGGACGCGTGTGCCGTGGATTGTGCGGTGGCCGCGGCGCCTGTCGCCGGGCGTCTCGGCCGCGCTCGTGTGCCAGGTCGACCTGCTCGCGTCTTTCGCGGCGCTGACCGGACAGACGCTCACGGCGGCTGATGGTCCGGACAGCATGGACGTGTCGGCGGCACTGCTCGGCGTGTCGACAACCGGCCGCGCCGAATTGGTACAGGAAGCGGGCGCGCTCGCGCTGCGGCAAGGGCCGTGGAAATACATCGAGCCCAACAACAAACAGAAGGTTGCGGCCGACACCAGGATCGAGCTCGGCAACGACTCGGTCGCGCAGCTCTACAACCTGACCGACGATCCTGGCGAGACGCGCAACCTGGCGCCGCAGCAACCCGATCGCGCGAAAGCCATGGCCGACGCGCTGACGAAAATCAAGCAGGCCGGGAGGAGTCGATAGACCTTCACGCCCGCTCCGTCATCGCGCCCGCTCAGATGCCGCAGGTTCCAGGTGCTACAATCCGCGGCGCATGCAGGAAGGAGTGGCTCCATGAAATGCACTCGTCGCGTGTTCCTGGCCACAGCCTCGAGCGCGGCTGTGGGTACTCGTCTCGCGGCCTCCTCGCTCCAGAGCGCCAGTAACCGCGTTCGCATCGGAGTCATCGGCACCGGCGGCCGGGCGCGCGGGCTCATGACGCAGCTCAAGACGATCGCCGGGGCCGAGATGACCGCGGTCTGCGACGTATATGAGCCGCGCCTCCTCCAGGCCGCCGACATCGTCGGCGCCCATGCGCTGAAGGTGTCGGACTATCGCCGCATTCTCGACAATCGGGAAATCGACGCCGTCCTGATCGGCGCGCCCGACCACTGGCACAAGAGGATGGCGCTCGACGCCGTCGCGGCGGGCAAGGATGTCTACGTCGAAAAGCCAATCGCGCACACCATCGAGGAAGGCGTCGAGATGGTGCGCGCGATTGAGGCCTCGAAGCAGATTGTGCAGACGGGAACTCAGCAGCGCAGCTGGGATCACTGGATTCTCGGGAAGCAGATCGTCGATTCCGGCAAGCTCGGCCAGATCACCTTCGTCCATACCTACTGGTACCAGCACGCCCGCGCCGGGAGCTACGCGCCGGTGTCACTCGAGAAGCTCGACTGGAAGGCGTGGCTGGGCTCCGCGCCCGATCAGCCGTTTCGGCCGGAGCGCTTCTACCAATGGCGGCACTTCTGGGATTTCGGCGGGGGCTGTCTGACCGACCTCATGACGCACTGGATTGACGTCGTGCACTGGTACATGAACGTCGAGGGGCCGATCGCCGCGTTCAGCGCCGGGCACAACTACAGCATCAAGATCTGGGAGGCGCCGGACACGGTCTCCACCACGCTCGAGTTCCCCGACAACTTCACCTGCGCGTACCTCGGCACCTACGTCAGCCGTGTGGACGACGGCGGTCTGGAGTTCCGCGGGGAGAAGGGGACGCTGAAGATCGATCGCGCGCGTCTGGCCTTTTACCGCGACGACGCGGCGTACGCGGCTGGCTCGAACACGCCGGAGCCGGAGATCTTCGTCCGCTCGAGCGGCGACGGATCCGTGTCACATCTCCAGAACTGGATTGACTGCATTCGAAGCCGCAAGACCCCGAACTCGAGCATCCGCATCGGGCATCAGGCGGCGCGCACGGCACACATCGCGAACGCCGCCCTGCGCGCCGGCCACGTTGTGCGGTGGAATAACACGACCGGCCGGGTCGAGGGGTAGATTGCGTGCCGTGGCGGCGCTGGCCGCGATCCTGACGGTTGCCAGCAGTCCGCTCGCGGCACAGTCCCCGCCCCCTCGAAAGCCGTCGTTTCCTGCTGTGATCCTTCCGGCCGACGCCGAGCCCCCGGTCATTGACGGCCGCCTGACGGAGGCGGTCTGGCAGCGCGCAGAGGCGCTTGCCAGCTTCACCCAGCAGGATCCGCAGGAGGGTGAACCGGCGACCGAACGCACGGAGGTCCGTCTGCTTTTCACGGCCACGCACGTCTATGTCGGTGTCATCTGCTTCGATCGCGATCCGTCGGCGATCATCCGCACGCAGTCACGGCGTGACGGGTCGTTGACCGACACCGACTCGATCATCATCGTCTTCGACACGTTCAACGACAGCCAGAATGCGTTCGTCTTCGGAACGGATCCCCTTGGCATCGAGTACGACGGGCAGGTGGCCCGCGAAGGCCAGACGAGCGGCGTCACGATCGGTGGCGGCACGACGCTCGCCCAGACGGTGGCGAGCGGCACACAGCGCGGGACGATCAGCGCCTTCAATTTGAACTGGGATGCAGACTGGGTGGTCAAGGCGCAGGTCACCGACCGTGGATGGGAAGCCGAGATGGCGATTCCCCTCAAGACACTGCGGTACGCGCCTGGGCTGGATCGCACCTGGGGGTTCAACGTCCTGCGCAACATCCGGCACAAGAACGAACAGGTGTTCCTGTCGCCGATTCCGCGCGGCTTCGACATCTACCGCATCTCTGAGGCCGCAAAGATTCTGGGCGTCAGCGTGCCCGCGCGCCGCGACGTGAAACTGATTCCCTACGGGCTGGCCTCGGTCGCGAAGGATTTCACGCGCGCATCGAATCAGGTCGACGGGAAAGGCACGGGCGGCCTCGACCTCAAGTGGGGCATCCGGCCGAGCCTCACGCTCGACGCAACGGTCAACACCGATTTCGCCCAGGTGGAAGCCGATGAACAGCAATTGAACCTGACCCGTTTCGATTTGTTCTTTCCCGAGAAACGGCCGTTCTTTCTCGAAAACGCGTCGACGTTCCAGTTTGGCCAGCCGCAGGCGGTCGACCTGTTCTTCTCGCGGCGCATCGGGCTCTCCTCCTCGTTCACGCCGATCGACATCATCGCGGGCAGCAGGCTGAGCGGCAAGGTGTCGCACGGATGGGACGTCGGGTTGCTGAATATCCAGACGGATCGGCTGGACGACGCCGACGGCGTCCAGGTGGCACCCGCCACGAACTTTAGCATCATGCGTGCGCAGAAGGAGATGGGACGGTCGACCTACGGCGCCATCTTCGTCGGTAAGTACGTCACCGACGACCACCTTGCTGACCAACACAGGTGGAACCGCGCCTACGGCGTCGATGCGGACATTCAAATCGCGCGGACCCAGCGAATATCGGCGTTTTTCGCCCGGAGCGACACACCCGGCGCGACCGGCAGCGACTACGCGGGCCGCGCGCTCTACACTTTCACCAACAACCTCTGGCAGATCTCCAGCGGGTTTTCGCAGGTGGGCGACCGGTTCAATCCGGAGGTCGGCTTTCTGCCGCGGCGCGGATACCGGCGGCCGGAGATGCGGATCAATTACCAGTACCAGCCGAAGTCGATCCCGTGGATTCGCCGTTTTTCACCTCACACGTCCGGGGCGGTCTTCTCCGGGTTCGACGGCACGCTGCAATCGTCGATTCTGCACATCCATCCGTTCGAGATTCAGCCGGCCCGTGGCGGGCGGTTCGGTTGGTTCATGGATCGAAACCAGGATCGCCCGACGACGCCGTTTCACGGTCTACGAGCGGGACGGCCGCAAGGTCGCCATTCCACCGGGCTTCTACACCTGGTGGCAGAACGGGATCGAATACCTGCACAACCCCAGCGCGCCCGTAAGTTTCAACGGCAGGCTGCGACTTGGGCATTACTACGACGGCGACTTCACCTCTATCGAGTTCACGAACGAGTACAGGCCCAACACCAGCCTGACGACCAGCGTGGGGTGGACGCGGCAGCACGTGACCCTGCCGGGCGGGGAGTTCGTGACCTATCTGTTTCCCGTGAAGGCGAACTATTCGTTCACGCCCAGGGCGAGCTTGTCGGCGCTCCTGCAATACAACGGACAAACGGCGCAGTTCTCCTCCAACATCCGGCTCGCCTTGCTCACCCGCAGCGGCACGGGGTTGTTCCTGGTGTACAACGACCAGCGCGATTTGACCGACTACACATCGTTCCAGACGCTCGGGCGGTCGTTCATCGTGAAGTTCACGAGGCTGATCGATTTCTGATTCCGGTTTGCAGGGAAGTGACCTCCTGCGGCCTCCGCGGACGTTCGGGTGCAAGTCCTGACCGTGTGGGTCATTGCGGCGCGCCATTGAGTGTTCTGAATCCTGTCGCTACACTGCGGCCGGCTTGCGAGCATTCGGCTACCGAGTTGAGCCGACTATTCGTTAGACGGACCCAGCGGGATCGTGACATCGACAGGTTGCGGGAGGCAACTGATGAGATCAATTCTTATGGCTGCGGCACTCGCCGGGACGGCAGCGTCCATGGCGTCTGGACTCGATGAGGGCCAGCGTACGAGTGACCGCGTCGAGCAAGCGCCCGCCCCATCCTGGACGCCGTTCTTCATGCCAGCGGACCGCTTCGGTGAGCTCCAGGGATGCGAGGGCATTGATCTGGAGCGGCTTCACCGCCCCAGCACGTCTCGCTCAATTCGGCGCTTCACATCCGACCAGGGCTCGAGCCGAACGATGCCCGCTTCGATCGCCGCAATTCGGCGCTCAATTTCGGCGTCCCAAGCGGCTTCGGCGTCCCGATCGGCCGGTCCATCCAGACTGGCGAGGAGTTCGGCGGCGAGGTCGGCGCGCGAATCAGGCTCGAGGCGCAGTGCGTCTGCCAGCACTTCATGGGGCCCTTTGGACATGTCCCGATCTTACGCCTCTGAGCGCCCTAACACCGAAATGGAGCCGGCGCCGGGAAAGTCCTGGAGCGCCGCAGGTGATGCGTAACGTTGGGCGGCCCAGAGATCTGCGTGACGAATATAGCCCTAGCCGTGAGCGCCTGAGAGAGCGGCTCGAACGACGTCTGCCGGTCACAAGCGACGGACGCATTCCCCTCCGAGCGCCCGCGTGGGCAGTGCGTGGAATCTCGACGTAGCCAACGGCCGGGGACGTGTCTGATCAGCGGACAAGCGCGGTCACCCCCTGGGGCAGCGCGTGGAGTGCCGCGACTTCCGCATCGCTGAAGGCCCGATTGAAGATCGATAACTCGTCGAACAGCCCCACGTAGCTCAGCCCCATCGCGATCGTCGCTTTGTCCGGATCCCACGTGAACGTCTGCTGGCGAGGTGACAGCTGCCCCGCCGGCCCGCCGTCGAGATATAGCCGCACCACGCCATCCGGCCGCCCCGTGTTGAACCGCTCGAAGACAAAGACGATGTGCGTCCACTTGCCGCGGCTGAAAGGGGGCTGTTCCACGGCCACGAGCGGCCGCTCACCGGCGGGAATGTCCTCGAACTTGCGGTTCTGCGGGTTCCAGACATTCAAGTCGGCGTAGGTCCCGAGACGGAATGGCGTGTGGTCGGGCTTCTTCTCGAACTCGACGAAGAATGCCGCGTCGTTCCAGGCGCGCGGAGTGATCTGGATCGGATCGCAGAAGCCAGGATCCAGATCGGCAGCCGGATCGACGCTGAGCCAGAAGGAGACTGTGCCGCTCCAGTTGGCGGCCGCGTACGGCACATTGCGCGCGGCCTCGAAGTACACGACCGGTTTGCGCCGCTGCGTGAACCGGAGCGCGTCGCCAAACCGTCCCGCGCCCTTCGCGTGGACGGTCTCGCCTCCGGGCGGCAAGCCCGGCGTAGCGTCCTGGCGCCTGGCGATCGAGGGCGCGGTATACAGCTTTGGGTTGCCTGCCGCGTATGCGGCGTCGAGGCTGCCGTCGAACGACGCGTGAAATGTCAACGCGCCGCGCAAGGTCTGCATCTGCGCGGCGGCCTCGAGCGCGGGTGGCACGGACCATCCCGCCGCGCCGAGCAAACCCGCGGTCAGGAGAAGCGACCGGGCCTGCGGATGATAGATGTTCATGACGCCTCCAGATCCTCATCTACCTTACGCCAGGAACGTGACAGCAACAGACACAACGCTTTCCGGCGCGTGTGGTCAATTGATTGGCGCGAAACGTCATCGTCTTCTGTCGTTCAGGACTGCATCATTCCGCCAAGGGACGAGGTGCCCAGATCGTTCGTGATTCCTCAAGCGATGACGGAGCACATTATGGAATGTCGTTCATGTCTCGATCGACTCATCGCGACTTACTCAATCGTGGCTCGCGACGCGGCCACCGGACAGATGGGTGTGGCGGTTCAGTCGTGCTATTTCGCTGTCGGCGCGGCGGTACCGTGGGGCGAGCCCGGTGTTGGTGTCGTGGCGACCCAGTCATTCGCCCCCAGTGATTTCGGTCCGGAAGGCCTCGCGCTTCTGCGGAAGGGGATCGCGCCTCAGGATGCTTTGGCGAAGCTGTTGGAATCCGATTCAGGTCGCGAACTGTCCCAGGTGGCGTTGCTCGACGCGCGCGGTCGCGTCGCGACGCACACTGGCGCCGCGTGTATCGGGGCGGCTGGTCAT
This sequence comes from uncultured Acidobacteriota bacterium, assembly GCA_963724645.1. Taxonomy (GTDB): domain Bacteria; phylum Acidobacteriota; class Vicinamibacteria; order Vicinamibacterales; family SCN-69-37; genus CAVXSP01. The sequence goes on along the minus strand of CAVRVJ010000013.1, from coordinate 361,637 downwards.
CTGAGTGGCGATGGCGTCAGTGTCCAGGCCAACATGATGACGAACCAGACCGTCTGGCCTGCGATGCTGGATGCCTACCAACGCGCCGGAGGCGACCTCGCGGCTCGACTGATGGCGGCGCTGGAGGGAGCTGAAGCGGCGGGGGGCGACATTCGTGGCCGGCAATCGTCGGCGTTGCTCGTCGTCGCGGGGGAGCGGCAGAGCAGACCCTGCCGCGGTCGCGTATTCGATCTGCGCGTCGATGACCATCCCGCGCCGGTGACTGAACTCGGGCGGCTCGTTCGTCTGCGTCGGGCGCACGACGCCCACGGTCGTTTCATCAGCGACAGATCGGCGAGGCGATGCCACTGCTGCACGAAGCGCAGCGACTGGCTCCGGAATTGGACGAGATAGGGCTTTCTGGCGCGATGACTCTCTACTTCCACGGCAGGGGCGACGAAGCGCGAGACAGGTTCCGGGAGATTTTCTTGCGTAAGCCAGGCCTCGCCGAATGGCTCGCGCGCATGGCCGCCGCCGGTATCGTCCCAGCTGACCCAGGCTTGTTGCAAACCGTCAGGACGGCGCAATGCGGCAATCGATAGAATGCCCCGATGAGCCGGCCGCGTTTCCAGTTGCCGTCAGCCCCGCCCGGTGCCGAGGCGGTGCCAATGTGTGTCGAACCCACGCACGCTGCGCGCGGAAACGGCGCCAACCGTTCTGCGGGGCGGATCTCGACCGTCTGGGGTTGGTGAATGCAGGACTTGACCACGGGTCCCGTCACGCGGCACTTGCTCAAGACCACTGGCTTCATGCTCGTGACGATGCTTTTTCAGACGCTCTACTTCCTGATCGATCTGTACTGGGTCGGGCGCCTGGGCAAGGAGGCGGTCGCCGCCGTTGGGATTGCTGGCAATCTCAGCTTCATCGTGCTTGCCTTGTCGCAAATGCTCGGCGTCGGCACGACCACGGCCGTGGCCCACGCCATGGGCCGCAAGGATCATGAGGAAGGACTGATCGCGTTCAATCAATCGCAGGCGCTCGGCATTCTGGCGGGCCTTCTCCTGCTCGTCGCCAGCGCCTGGCTCCGCGTCCCGTACATCGCGGCACAAGCCGCCGACGCGACGACCGCGCGGCTCGCCGACGACTACCTCAAATGGTTCGTGCCAGCCATGGCGCTGCAGTTCGTGTTCGCCGGGACCGGCGCGGCGCTTCGGGGTACCGGCAACTTCAGGCCCGGCATGGTCGTCGCCTCCGCGACAGTCGTCCTCAACATGATCCTCGCGCCGTTCCTGATTTTCGGCTGGGTGACCGGCCACCCCTACGGCGTGGCAGGTGCCGCGATTTCGTCGCTGGTGGCCGTCGCCGTGGGCGTCATCTGGCTGACGTCGTATTTTTTCGCGAAGGATTCCTTCCTTCGCTTCAAGCTCGCCGACTGGCCGCCACAGCTCAGGATTTGGCGGAAGATCCTTGGCGTCGGCCTGCCGACGGGAGTCGAGTTCGGGTTCCTCTCCGTGTATCTCTTCATCGTGTACGCGATCAGCCGGCCGTTCGGCGCCGAGGCGCAGGCGGGTTTCGGCATCGGCATGCGGGTCGTGCAGGCGGGATTCATGCCAGTCGTGGCGCTCGGGTTTGCGGTCGCCCCGGTCGCGGGTCAGAACTTCGGCGCCCGCCAGGCGCAGCGCGTGAAGGACACGTTCAAGGACGCCGCCCGGCTTGCGATGGCCGTGATGCTCCTGATGCTCATCGTGTGCCACGTCGCGCCCAAAGCGCTCGTCGGTGTGTTTTCGCGCGACGCCGCGGTGGTCGCCATCGGCGAAGAGTACCTGCGGATCGTCTCGTGGTCGTTCCTCGCGTCGGGTGTGATCTTCGTCGCGTCGAGCATGTTCCAGGCCATGGGAAACACGCTGCCGTCGCTCGCGGCCTCCGCCCTCCGGATCGTGCTCGTCGCCGTGCCAGCCGTCTGGCTTTCGAGAACACCCGGATTTCAGCTCCACTGGGTGTGGTACTTGTCAGTCAGCGCGATCGTGTTTCAGCTGGCGCTCAGCCTCTGGCTGCTTCGCCGGGAGTACCGGCGCAAGCTGAACTTCGCCATGGCGCCGTCTGCGTAACGGCTTTAATTCCCTATGGGCCTGAGTCCCGGCACCCGCCTCGGATCCTATGAAGTCATCGCGCTGCTCGGGGCAGGCGGCATGGGAGAGGTCTATCGGGCGCGTGATATCCGGCTGCAGCGCGACGTCGCGATCAAGGCGCTGCCCGACACGATGGCTGGCGATGCGGAGCGAATCGCGCGATTCGAGCGGGAAGCGCAGGTGCTCGCGTCGCTCAGTCATCCCAACATCGCCGCCATCTACGGGCTCGAGCAGTTCGGCGACAGCCGCTATCTCGTGCTCGAGTTCGTGGATGGCCAGTCGCTGGCCGATCGGCTGACGGAGACCCAGGGACCCTCAGCGCCCGCGGCCGCGCGCGGGGGTGGGGCCCCGCGCGCACTAAGTACTGACGAGGCGATGGCGATTGCGAAACAGATTCTCGACGCGCTCGAGGCCGCACACGAGAAGGGAATTGTCCATCGCGACATCAAGCCGGCGAACATCATGCTGACGGCCGATGGCAGCGTGAAGGTCCTCGACTTCGGGCTCGCTCGCGTCATCGAGCCCGACGGCGCGGCCGACATCTCGAATTCGCCGACGCTGACCGCGCGCGCGACGCAAGCCGGGATGATTCTCGGCACGGCGGCCTATATGTCGCCTGAGCAGGCGAAAGGCCGGACGGCCGACAAGCGATCGGACGTCTGGGCGTTTGGCTGCGTGCTGTACGAAATGTTGAGTGGCAAGCGCGCGTTTGCAGGCGAAGACGTGTCCGAAACGCTCGCGGCCGTGCTGCGCGATACGCCCAACCTGTCTGACTTGCCGGCCACGGTCCCGCCAGCCGTCAAGACGCTCATCCAGCGGTGCCTCGAACGCGATCGCAAGACGCGCATCCCGGAAATCGCCGCCGTGCGGTTCCTGCTGCAGGAGGCGATCGCGGCGCCGGTCGTCCAGGCGGCGGCGCGATTCCCGCCGGCCCGGCTGCGGCCGTGGCCCGCACGGGCGGCCATCTGGGCGCTGGCCGCGATCGTAATGGCCGGACTTGGCGGTGCGCTGGCCTGGCGCCTCAAGCCGGCCCCCTCGCCGGCCGTCACCCGGTTCGCGTTCACGCTGCCGAGCGGGCAGATCTTCTCGGGCGCCGGCCGCCACCTGGTCGCCCTGTCGCCCGACGGATCCCATGTGCTCTTCGTCGCGGATTCGCGCTTGAACCTTCGGGCAACGAACAACCTGCTCCCAAGGTCAATTCCCGGCACGGAGGTGTTCGGAAATGTGACCGACCCGGTGTTTTCGCCGGATGGGCGGTTTGTGGCGTTCTGGGCGGGAAACGAGAGCGCGCTCAAGAAGATTTCAGTCGACGGCGGAACCGCCGCGACGATCTGCCCGGCGGGGAATCCGTTCGGCATGGATTGGTACGCGGGTGGCCTGCTGTTCAGCGACGGCGCGACGGGGATCATGCGCGTCAGCTCCGATGGCGGGACCCCCGAGGTACTCGTGCGCGTCAAGCCCGGCGAGGTCGCTCAGAGTCCGCAGATGCTGCCGGGCGGCGACGCGGTGGTGTTCTCCATCGCCTCTGGCACCGCGCGCGATCGGTGGGACAGAGGCACCGTCGTGGTCCAATCGCTGAAATCGGGTGAACGGAAAGTGCTCGTCACGGGCGGGACCGACGCCCGGTACGCGTCGAGCGGGCATGTCGTGTACTCGTCGCGGGGAGTCCTGTTCGCCGTGCCCTTCGACCCGAAGCGCCTCGAGGTCTCGGGACAGCCCGCCGCCGTCCTCGAAGGCGTCAGACGGGCCGCGGCCTTTACGACCGGTGCGGTGCACTTCGGCATCTCGCGCAGCGGCGTGCTGGCGTACATCCCCGGGCCCGTATCGAATGTCGCTGGCGCGGGCGACGTCGCGGTCGCCGACAAGACTGGCGAGCTCACTCCGCTGAACCTGCCACAGAATTCCTACGAGGGACCGAGAGTCTCACCGGACGGCTCGCGCCTGGTCGTGGGGACCGACGACGGGAAGGAACAGGCGGTCTGGGTCTATGACCTGGCGGGCAATACGGCGATCCGGCGATTGACCTTCGGCGGCAGCAACCGCTTTCCGATTTGGACATGGGACGGGAAGCGCGTCGTCTTTCAGTCGGACCGCGAGGGGGATGGCGGAATCTTCTGGCAGCCGGCCGACGGAATGGGCGCGGCCGAGCGGTTGACCAAGGCCGCAACGGGCGAGCGCCACGTGCCGGAATCGTGGTCGCCGAAGGGCGGTCACCTCCTCTATACGGTCGGGACGAGCGCGGGCCAGTCGCTCTGGTTGTTGTCGCTGCAGGACAGAAAGTCGGCGCCGTTCGGCGATGTGCGGTCGACCACGCACATCGGCGCGGTGTTCTCTCCAGACGGACAGTGGGTTGCGTATAGCGAGACGAACGGCCCGCAAACCGGGATCTACGTTCAGCCCTTCCCGCCGACCGGAGCGAAGTACCAACTGCCCCCGAAGCCCGGCGACACGCCCACGTCTCCTATCTGGACGCCCGACGGACATCAGCTGATCTACTGGCCGCGGGCGAGCGGCTTCGAGGCGGTTACGGTCACGACCAGGCCCACGTTTGGGTTCGGCAATCCTGTGCCAGTGCCACGGCAGTTCGCCTCGGCCGGTCCCTCCCAGCGGCGCGACTACGACATCTCGCCCGGCGGCAAGATTTTCGCCTCTGCAGGATCGGGCGTGAACGTGCGGACCGGCGAAATCGTCGTCGTCCTCAACTGGAACGAGGAGTTGACGAAGCGCGCGCCAAGGTAAGAGCTTCCGCTAGCTCCGCCACGACTTCATTTTCGCCGAACGTCCGCCTCGAGCCGGGGCGTCGCGAGCGAATGCCGCAGCGAAATCGCGCTCACGCCCGCTGGAGAAGGGCGTTCTGCTAGGATGGCGGTCCCTCGGAGGAGGTCGGCATGAAGCGGATGCTCGGGCTGGTTATCGGGTTGTCGCTCGTTTCACCTTTGCTCGTCGCGCAGAAGCTGCCGTACCCCGACACCAGGCGAGGCGATCAGGTCGACACCTACTTCGGCAGGCAGGTCGCCGATCCGTACCGGTGGCTCGAGGACGAGAACGCCGCCGAGACGGCCAGGTGGGTCGACGCCGAAAACAAGGTCACCTTCGCCTATCTCGACGCGATCCCGTTCCGTCGGGCGGTCAGGTCGCGCCTCGAGCAGCTCTACAACTATCCGAAGTACAGCGCGCCGTCCCGCAAGGGCGCGTATTTCTTTTTTTCGAAGAACGACGGGCTGCAGAACCAGAGCGTGCGGTACATGCAGAAGGGGCTGGACGGGACGCCGGAAGTCCTGATCGATCCCAACAAGTTCTCCGCCGACGGCACGTCACAGCTCGCTGCCGCGGCGCTGTCGAAGGACGGCGCCTACTTCGCTTATGGCGTCTCGGCGGGCGGCTCCGACTGGCGCGAGCTTCACGTCCTCGACGTCGACTCGAAGAGGACGCTGCCCGACGATCTGAAATGGGTGAAGGTCTCAGGCATCGCGTGGCAGGGCCGCGGGTTCTATTACAGTCGCTATTCCGCGCCGGCGGACGGCAAGGTGATGACGGCGTCGAACGACGATCACAAGGTGTACTACCACGCGATCGGCACGCCGCAATCTGCCGACGAGCTTGTATACGAGGACAAGGCCCACCCCCAGCGATTCCATACCGTGGCCACCACAGAGGACGAACGATTCGCCATCCTCGACATCTCGGACCGCGGCAAAGGCACGAAGGGCAACGCCGTCTTCTATCGCGACGCGGCAAACGATCCCAAGAGGTGGCGGCCGCTCGTTGCCGAGATCGGCGACGACGAATACGACGTCATCGACAACGTCGGCGATCAGTTTCTCGTTTCGACCAACCGGAAGGCGCCCAACCGGCGGGTCGTTCGGATCGATCCGGCCCACCCGGCTGAAGCCAACTGGGTCGAGGTGCTGCCTGAGAAGCCCGACGTGCTCGATGGCGTCGAAACGGCTGGCGGCAAGATCTTCGCCACCTATCTCAAGGATGTCGCGACGCGCGCGTACGTCTACAGCCTGAGCGGCAAGCTGGAGAACGAGATCGCGCTGCCGGGCCTCGGCGCGGCCGGCGGCTTTGGCGGCAACCACGACGACGCGTTCGTCTTCTACACGTTCGCGTCGTTCAACTATCCGCCGTCGATCTTCCGCTACGATATCGCCACCAAGAAATCGACCCTTTTCCGCGCGCCCGAGATTCCGGGTGTCCGGCCGGCCGACTACGAGACCCGGCAGGTCTTCGCGATGAGCAAGGACGGCACCCGCGTGCCGATGTTCATCGTGTCGAAAAAGGGCCTGACGCTCGACGGCAACACCCCGGCCCTCCTCACGGGGTACGGCGGCTTCAACGTCGTGCAGGCGCCGTCGTTCAACGCCTTGCGGCTGGCGCTGCTCGAGCAGGGGGTCGTCTTCGCATCGGCCAACATGCGCGGCGGCGGCGAGTACGGGGAGAAGTGGCACGAGGCCGGGACGAAGCTGAAGAAGCAGAACGTGTTCGACGACTTCATCGCCGCGGCCGAGTACCTCATCAGCCACAAGTACACTTCGCCGCAGCGGCTCGCAATTCAAGGCGCCTCGAACGGCGGACTGCTCGTCGGCGCCGTCGCCAATCAGCGGCCCGATCTGTTCAAGGTCGTCATCCAGCAGGCGGGCGTGATGGACATGCTGCGTTTTCAGAAGTTCACGATCGGCTGGAACTGGGTGCCGGACTACGGATCGAGCGACAACGAGGCGGAGTTCAACGCGCTGCGCGTGTACTCGCCCATCCACAACATCAGGCCCGGGGTCGCGTATCCAGCTACGCTGACGACTACCGCGGATCACGACGATCGCGTGGTCCCGGCCCACTCGTTCAAGTACGCCGCGGCGCTGCAGCACGCGCAGGCGGGCGACAACCCGGTGCTCATTCGAATCGATACCAACTCGGGCCACGGCGCCAGCAGCACGACCAAAGCGCTCGAGCAGTCGGCGGACATCTACTCGTTCATCTTCAGGAATCTGGGTGTGACACCGAAGTATTGAGATGAGCGGCCACGCGTCCCTTGACCCACGCGCTCTAATATACTATTGTACTAGAACAACGTGCCGACCTTCGTGGCGATCGACTCGCGCGACCCGACGCCGATTTACGCCCAGCTCGAGCGAGGCGTCCGGGCGGCCATCGCGACCGGACACCTCAACCCGGGCGACCAGTTGCCAACCGTCCGCCAGCTTGCGGTCGACCTGCAGATCAACGCGAACACCGTCGCGCGGGTGTATGCCGAACTCGAGCGCGCCGGCGTCATCGAGACGAAGCGCGGCGTGGGCTCGTTCATCACCGCGACGCCCGCCCAGGCCCACCCACCGCGCGACCACGAGCGCCGCCTGCGTGCGTTTGTGGTGCGGGTGCTGGCCGACGCCGAGGCCGCCGGTCTGTCGGTCGACGAACTAATCGCCGCGCTTCGCGCGCGTCGCCAAGGAGAAACGTAAATGGTCCCTGTGGTTGGTCGCCGGTCCGAAGGTGTCGAGCGCGGCGGTCCGCGCCTGAACGTGGTTGCCGTCATGCTGCTTCTCGCGTTCATCGCGCTCGGTGCTGCCGCGATGGTCGCGACCGGCAACCCGGTTCCGATGATCGCTTTTGTGCTCCTCGGCATCGTCCTGATGCAGGCGCCGAGGATCGCCCAGCAGTGGGAGCGGGCGATCGTCCTGCGGCTCGGGCGGTTCGTCGGCCTGCGCGGGCCGGGGCTGTTCTGGATCATGCCGTTCATCGACACGGTGTCGACGTGGATCGATCAGCGGACGATTACGACGAGCTTTGCGGCGGAGCAGACGCTGACGTCGGATACGGTGCCGGTCAACGTCGATGCCGTCCTGTTCTGGATGGTGCACGACCCGCAGAAGGCGGCGCTCGAGGTTCAGGACTACTCGCAGGCGGTGAGCTGGGCCGCGCAGACGGCGCTCCGCGACATCATCGGCCGGACCACGCTGACCGATCTGCTCCGCGGCCGCGAGCGGATCGAGGACGAGCTGCAGCAGCTCATCGATCAGCGATCGAACCCGTGGGGTGTGACCGTCTCCTCGGTCGAGATGCGCGACGTCGTCATTCCCGGTGCGTTGCAGGACGCCATGTCGCGCGAGGCGCAGGCCGCGCGCGAGAAGCAGGCGCGCATCATCCTTGGCCAGGCCGAGCTGGAGATCGCGCACTCGTTCGAAGAGGCGGCCCGCTCGTATCAGCACAATCCGACGGCGCTGCACCTGCGCGCCATGAACATGCTCTACGAGGGACTGAAGGAAAAGGGCGCGCTCATGCTCATTCCCAGCAGCGCCGTCGAATCGATGGGGATGGGCGGCCTGATGGGCGCCGCGGCGCTTCGCCAGTCCACGTTGGCCGGCGATCCTCCCGCCGGCCCGCCGGCGCCCGCGAAGGAATGAGGACACGCCGGTCGCGGGATACCGTCCGTCACGGCCGCCGGTCGCGGCTCAGCCCCAGGGCCTTGATGCGCTTGTGAAGATGCGTGCGCTCGATTCCGAGGAGCCGCGCCGCGCTCGAGACGTTCCAGTGCGTGTCGTTCAGCGCGCGCAGAATCCGGTCTCGCTCCGCGGCGTCGCGAATCTCGTGCAGCTCCGAGGATCTGGGCACGGGCGCCGCTCGCACGTCGACGGGGACCGACGATTCGGTGATCTCGTCGCCGGGAGTCAGAATCGCCATGCGCTCGACCGTGTTTCTGAGCTCACGGATGTTCCCGGGCCAGGCGCGTCCTGCGAGTAACTCGAGCGCGCCAGCATCGATCGACTTCGGACGAAAGTTGTTGCGCGCGCAGAAGTCGTTCAGGAAATAGACCACAAGGTCGGCGATGTCCTGACGCCGTTCGCGAAGCGCGGGCATGCGAATCGGCACGACGCTCAGGCGATAGAACAGATCATGGCGGAATTTGCCGGCCGCGACCATGTCCTCGAGAGGGCGGTTGGTCGCGGAGATGATCCGGACCGCGACGCGAATCGACTGCTCACCGCCGACACGCTGGAATTCGCCATCTTGCAGCACCCGCAGCAGCTTGGCCTGCGACGCCTCGTGCAGGTCGCCAACCTCGTCGAGAAAGATGCTGCCGCCGTCGGCCAGTTCGAATTTGCCCCGGCGGAGCGTCGCCGCCCCGGTGAACGCGCCCTTCTCGTGGCCGAACAGCTCGCTTTCGATGAGCTCGGTCGGAATCGCCGCGCAGTTCACCTTGATGAACGGCCCGGCGGCGAAAGGGCTCTCACGATGGATGTGCGCAGCGAGCAGTTCCTTGCCCGTCCCCGATTCGCCGGTGAGGAGCACGCCCGCGTCCGACCGGGCGACCTGCGTGGCCTGGGCGAGGACCCGCTCGAACGCGTCGCTCCGGCCGATCATCTTTGGCGCCTCGCCGACCAGTTCGCGGAAGCGCTGGTTTTCGCGCTGGAGATCCGCACGTTCGAGCGCGTTGCGAACCGCGAGCAGCACGCGGTCGCGCGCCACCGGCTTCTCGAGAAAGTCGAACGCGCCGATTCGCGTCGCGTCAACCGCGTCGCGGATCGTCGCATGCCCGGAGATCATGATCGCGGGCGTCGACTCGTCGGCCTGTCTGAGCGTCCTGAGCAGATCGATGCCGCTCGCGTCGGGCAGGCGGACGTCGAACAGATAAAGATCGGCCCGCCCGGCCGCCCGATGCCGCGCGAAAGAGGCCGCCGAGTCGCACAGCGTGACGCGGTAGCCCTCCCCCTCGAGGATGAGCCGCAGCGACAGGCCAATATTGGCTTCGTCGTCCACGACCACGATCTGTCGCCGCCGATTCACGAGGAAGCCTTCATGCCTGCAGGTCCTGCATGCCTTCCCGGGTGTCGCGATTGAGGGGCAGGACGACGCGGAACGCCGCCCCACCAAGCTGGCCGTCGACGAGCGCGAGGTCGCCGCCGGCCAGGATCGCGTTCTTGCGTGCGATGGAAAGTCCCAGGCCCATGCCCTGCTTCTTGAACGTGATCGTCGGCTCGAACAGCGTCCGCCGCGCCTCGGCGTTGAGTCCCGGACCGGAATCGTGCACTTCGACGATCGCGCGATCGCCGTCCGTGCGTGTGAGCGTGAGAACCACGCCGTCCGCCCCGGCGGCTTCTGCCGCGTTTTCGAGCAGATTGGTCAGGATGCCCTTCACGAGGTCGAGGCTCGCGTACACGCCGATCGTACCGGCGCCTGTACGCCGCTCATAGATTGTCCGGGGATGCGCCGGCCTGAGCAAGGCGATGCGCTCGTTGACGACGGCGTTGAGCTCGAACGTCTCGGGTTGCACTGGTGGCTCGCTCGAGAACTCCGAGAAGGCGCGCACGCGCCGTTCCAAGGTTTCGATTTCGCCCACGACGATCTGCGCGGCCTGTTCCATGAATGCACGATCGGGACTCGGCTGACGCGCGAGCATTTCTTCGACCGTGAGGCGGATGGGCGTCAGCGAGTTCTTCAGCTCGTGCGCCATCTTCCTGGCGAGTGACTGCCAGCTGGCGACCTGCGTCAGGTAGATGAGCCGCTCGCGGCTGCCGCGCAGCTGCTCGGCCATGTGGTTGAATGCCGCCACCGCGCGCCCGACTTCATCGTCGCCAACCGGATCGACGTGGCGATTCCAGTTACCGGCCGAAAAGTCGGTCAAGCCGGCGGTCAACTGCTGAATCGGCCGGCTGACACGATGGGCGATGTAGGCGAGCGGGACGAGGGACACGACCCAGACGGCCGCGACGAGCAGCAGCAGCGTGAGCGTGAAGCCGCGATGAAGATCACGCGACTTCATGGCGCCGACCTGCGCGCGCGAGCGGGCGTACTCGTCCGACAGCTCACGCATCCGGATCGCGCCGAGATCGCGCGCGAAAACATCCACACCGCCGTCTGTCCGGCGCAGGTACTCGAGCTGATTCGACGCGGCGCCCGACAGGTCGAATCGCTCGGGCTGGCGACTCTCCCAGAACGTCCGGACTGGTTCGGGCCAGGTCGCCATCGCGACGGCGGGATACGCCGCCTTCGGCACGCGTCCCTCGGCCGCATCGATCTTCAAGGCTTCGCGCTCGCGCTGGTAGAACTGCCGTACCGTGTTCTCGAGCGTGCGCGACAGGCGATCCAGCTCTTCCGTCGGCACGTACTCCAGGCTGCGGTCGATGAGCGAGCTCGTGATCCAGATCGTCGCGCCCAGCGGCAGAATCGTCGCGACAAGGAAGGCGAGAATGAGCCGGGTCCGGAGACTCTTCACGATCAGTTGAACAGATGGAACGGCCCGGCCTCGATCGACTTCGTCACCGCGGTCGTCTGTCGCTTGCGGCTCAGGACTTCGATCAGGCCGCGGAGGGACAGTCCTTCGCCGCCGGCATCGGCCACTGCCTCCGGATCCGGAATCTGGTACTCGAGCCGGATCCAGAATTGGGCGGCTCGGTCCGAACGGCCCAGCGCCGAAAGCGGCACGCCCAGCGCGTCGATGCACCACGCTTCGGCCTCGGACGCCTGCAGATGCGAAATCGATCGCGGCGGTGTCCCGACACGCGAGACCGCGAATCGCTCTTCCCACAGATCGAGGCTCATGTTGAATGTCTGGCGATCCCGTGCCAACGCTGGTCCCTTGGGGCGGCCCATCACCACCAGTTCGAAGTCTACGCGCGTCGTCCGGCCGTCGCGCAGGCGATCGAGCACGGAGCCTTCGATGAAGCGAAGTCCCCCGGCCTTGACGCGCAACACAGCGCCGGCGGTCTTGATCGTCAGCGTCTGGCCCGCCAGCCGGGCCACGGCCCACACCGTCAGGACGAGGACGAGACACGCGGTTCGGCGGAGCCGCAATCCGTTCACCTGGCTCAAAACTTGACGCCCATTCGAAGGCCGATCATGAACGTCGCGTCAACCTTCTCGGCGTTCAGCGGGAAGGCAACCGTCGCAAAGAAACTGTCCACGTGCACTCCGAACCCGGTTGACGCGCGGAACGTGGAGCTCTGGCCCTGCTGCCAAACCGAGCCGGTGTCGAGGAACATCGCGAGGAACCGGTAGCGGTATTCCACCGACTGGTGGACCATGCGGTCGGCGCCTGAGGGCGCCAGCTCGTATTTGCTCCAGCCCCTAAGGGTGGACGAATCGCCCAGGGTGAACCGCTCGAACATCGGCGCCGCGCCACTGATGTGGCCGAACGCCGCGCTGGCGATGATGGTGCTGTGGCCGCCGCGGTAGAGATAGCGCCCTTGCACGAATTGGCGGGTGTACACGAAGTCGCTGCCGACCGCGTCCGTCGCGTCGCGCACCTGAAAATCCGCGTCGAACCGCTGCGTGCCACCAGACTCGAGTTTCCAGGCCTGATTGAACCCCACCGCGCCCACCACCACGTTGGCTCTGAGCGACCCCGGCGTTCGAGAGAGCGATCCGAGCTCGGAGCCGCTGAACCCCCCGGATACATGGAGGTGCGGCGTGAGCGCAAAGGACACCGCCGGCTCGATCGTCCGCCGGTTCTGGTACGTCTCACGGATCGGATCGAGCGCCAGCGCCGCGAGCGTCGCGTCGTGCCAGATTTGGTGGTACTCGGAATACTCGACGCTGGCGCCGAACCGTGGCGTCACGATCTTGCGCGTTTCGTACCGCACGCGAGCGCCGCGATACTCCTCGACGAGATCGTCCTTGTCGTTGAAGACGGCTCCCAGCGTGAAGCGCTGGAAGTTGCCGCCAATCGGCACGTCCTGCACGTAGGTCCAGCCGATGTCGCTGTGATAGAGGAGTTTCGTCTTCGCGGGCGCGAACGGGATCCACGGCACGAGGTCGGCTTCGAAGACGATGTCGATGTGTCCTGCCCGTTCGCCGCGGCTCACCCGGCGATGGACGCCGTAGCCAGGCAGCGCCTCGGCCATCCGCGCCCGCAACCGTTCGACCTGCGCAGGATCGAGCCGTTGGCCGACGAGCGCCTGCATGTCGTCGCGAAGCGCCTGGGGCAGCCGGCTGTCCGCGACGCCCGAGATCGACACGCGCCCGACGAGGTACCGCGCGTTGATGTTCGACGACAGCGCCGGATCCTCGTCGATCGGCGCGACGACGAATACGACGCGGACTTTGCCCTCGGGCCGCGCGACGGTGCGGGCGCCGGCAATCGACTCGGGCCGCTCAATCTCGATGCGGCTGGCCAGATCGGCCAGCCGATCGTGGCTGAGCGGCGTTTCCGTCAACGCCTCGATCGCGTATCGGAGCGCGGGACTCAGTTGGTCGATGGGAATGCCCAGCACCTCGACCGACTCGATGACAGCGCCGTCGGGGACATCTGTTTCCTGCGCCTGCGCGGCCAGGACGGGAGCGAACACCAGAGCGAGAAGAAGCGTGAGGTTCTTCATGGCCGCGGGTAATAGCAAGCGCCGCGCCATTGTACAAGTCGTTGTGATTCAATGACTTGTGTCACCGGGCGGTGTGAAGATCCGGCACAGGGGAGGTGTGAACGGCACACCTGGTCAGCGCATGAAGGAGGAGTTCATGCGGGCCGCGGGCATCAGGGCTGCAGCAGACCGGACAGTGCGCCAAGCGGCACGGGCCCTTCCTTCAATGATCGCTCGTGGAAGTCGCGGAGCGAGAAGGACGCGCCTTTGGTCTGTTTGTATCTGTCACGCGCTGCCTGCCAGGCCTTCAGGCCCGCGAAGTAGGTCGGCAACTGGCAGGATGACAACTGCGCCCGCTGCAGTTTCGCGGTAGCCTCCTCGCGTTCCTGAAAGCCGTCGTTGATCATCAGGTCGAGCGCCTGCTGGTCGGTCATCCCGAGCGTCTGCAGCCGGATATCGAGGATCGTGTTGGCAATTCCGCGCAGCATCTGTTTCAGCATCGTCAATCGCAGAGGCACGCTGTTGTTCAGATAGCCCTCGTCGGACATCAGCACCTGCGTGTAGAACGCCCATCCCTCGATGTAGGCCCCGCTGCCGAAGACGTTGCGGAGGAGGCGGCGGGACACCGGCTGGATGTCGTTCGCGTACTCGAACTGCACGTAGTGGCCCGGCATGGCCTCGTGAATCGTCAACTCCTGCATGCCGTAGGTGTTGTATTCGCGGAGCTTGGACTCGACGCGCGCCTTGGGCCACGATTTCGGGATGGGCGTCACCCAGTAGAACGCGCCGAGCTCCGGCTGAAGCGCCGGCGCGGCATTGAAGCCGCCGACGCCGTAGATCCCGCGCATGAATTCCGGTGTCTCGATGACCTCGAGGTTGGATCGTGTGGGCAGGGTGATCAGCCCCTTCTCCCGGACGAACGCCGTCGCCTGGTCCAGCGTCTTTTTCGCCTCCGCCATGTAGGTCTCGGGCGTCGCATGCTGCCGGGCGATGTCGTCGAGCGCCTGCTTCACGTCCTTGGGCGCCGCGAGCCTGGCCATTTCGTTCCGTGTCTGCTCGAGCGCCTTTTCTGCGTCGGCGAGCAACGCGTCCGGCGTCTTGTCCACGGCGACCGCCAGTGCAAACTTGCGCGCGTACTGCTCCCTGCCGAGCCGCCAGTCGCTCGTCTTCTTCGAAAGCGTTCCGGCGAGAAATGCGCTGAAATCCCTGGCGGCGGCGATCGCCTTGTCGGCGGCAGCATCGTAGGCCGCCTTGACTGCGGCCGGCGCGGCCGCCCGGAGCGTCTTGTCGATGAGCGCGATATTGCCGTCGTTCTCCTCGCGGGCGACGCGGTTCCAGACCTCCGGCGCATCTACAAGGTTCGACTTGGCCTGCTCGAACAGCGCCGGCAGCTTCTCGAGCCGCTTCACGATGTGGCCGAAGCGGCGCTCGGCGGGCGCGTAATTCAGCACGTACGGCACGTAGAGCGCGTTCCCCGCGAGCTCGACGTACACCGTGGGGTTGTGGCGGTACGCTTGAATCGTGTCGAGCTCGAGCAGCGACAGGCCGACGGCGTTGCTTATGACCTGCAGGTCCGCCTGTTGTTCCCTGTCGAGCGAGGCGGCGTCCAGCAAGGCCACGCGGTCGCGAATGCGCTGATAGAACTTGCGTTGCGCGTCCAGCCCGGCGGCGCTGTAGTCATCAAGGGCCTCGTCAAGCGAGACGCCGTCGTGCTCGTGGTAGCCGGCTTGCGTGGCTGACACGGGCGAGAGCGCGAGTGCGCCGTGCGTGAACTCATCGCTGAAGGCCGAGAACTCGAACGCCGGTGCCGGCGGCTGAGCTCGACTGCAGGCCGCCAGCGCGATCGCGATCGACACGATGCAGAGGCGTTCCGTCATTCAGCCCTCCGAACAATCCGGCCGTTGACGCGGATCCACACGACGCGGCCCGCTGCGTCTCGAATGAACTCGACCGGCAGACCTGGACCCGCCCCGTCGGCCAGGAAGCCCCGGCCCGTCGTCCGCGCCCTGGCTCCCGCTCTCGGCGCGCAGGATCCCCATGATGGCCGCAGGCACCCAAACGAGCGCGACCACGCGTCGGCGAGTCACGCCAGACCCACTGAGGCCGCATCATAACCGCGGCTGTTCATTTTTTGGCTTCCACGGGTCGAGGTTTGCCTGATAATGCGAACCTGTTATGACGCGCGACGAGATGATCGATTTCTGCCGGCGGTGGCAGGAGGCTCTCAACCAGCGCGATTTCAATACGCTGGGCGAGCTGTACTCGGAAACGGCCGAACTCGAGAGCCCGATGGCCGGCCATGCGACCGGCTGCGAGGCCGTGATCAGAGCTTCGGAGGGGATCTTCAGTATTTTTCCCGACGCCGCGTTGACATTCGAGGCGCCGATCATCGACGACACCCGGATCGCGGTCGTCGCCGAGGTCTCGGGAACGCATGGGGGCAGCTTCATGGGACTGCCGCCGACCGGCAAGTCCATGCGGTTCAAGTTGGTGTTCCTTCTCGACGTGCCCGATCGGCAGATCGTCCGCGACCGCCGTCTCTACGATTTCACCGGTCTGCTGGTGCAAATCGGCGTGTTGAAAGCCAAACCCGCATGACCGTGACGCCGAATTGATGGATGCATTGCCCTGAACGGTCACCGCAGTCTGACGGCGTCGTGCTGGTCTGCATGCCGTTCGGGCCGGCGTTCGCGCCGTCCCTTGGCCTCAGTCTGCTCAAGAGCGAATTGTCGCGACACGACATCGCCTCGGACGTCTTCTATCCCTCGATCCGATTCGCCGAGATCATCGGCCAGCATTTTTGCAACGGAATTGCCGTCGAAGGCCGCCCCGCCCAGATCGAGATGGCCGGCGAGTGGATCTTTTCGGCCGCGTTGTTCGATCGTCCGTTGCGCGATGACGATCCCTACATCGAGGACGTGCTGGCCGGGCACGCGGACTGGACGTACCCGTTCGCCGCGAGGGCGGTGTCCGCGGCGCTCATTCGGCGCATCGCTGCGACGCGGCGCGACGTGCCCGCGTTTCTTCAGTGGTGCGTCGAACGCATCCTGGAGCGCAAGCCGCGGGTGGTCGGCTTCACGAGCGTGTTCCAGCAGCACGTCGCGTCGCTGGCGGCGGCGCGCCTGCTCAAACAGGCGGCGCCTGATGTGGTCATCGTCTTTGGCGGCGCGAATTGCGAAGGCGCCATGGGCGCCGAGACCGTGCGCCAGTTTCCGTTCGTCGACGCAGCCGTATCGGGAGAAGGAGAACTCGTTCTACCGGTGTTGGTCGCGCGCGTGCTGGCCGGCGACGCGCTCGAGGGGTTGCAGGGCGTCAGGACGCAGGCGTCGATCGCCGCTGAGTTCGCCCACACCAGGGGCTTCTCCAACGGGCCAACGGTTCGTCACATGGACGACCTGCCGCGCCCGGACTACGCCGACTACATGCGCCAGTTCGGGGCGAGCCGACTCGATCGCGATTGGATGCCGACGCTGTACCTCGAGACCTCGCGTGGCTGCTGGTGGGGCGAGCGACAGCACTGCACGTTCTGCGGCCTGAACGGCGCCACCATGACCTACCGCAGCAAGTCGGCCTCGCGCGCCGTCGACGAGCTGGCGGAGATGGTCGCCGCGTATCCCGGATGCGATGTACAGGTGTCCGACAACATCCTCGATCTCCAGTACTTCAAGGACGTGCTGCCCGAGCTTGCCCGGCGCCGGCTTGGCGTGAAGCTGTTCTACGAAACCAAGTCCAATCTCAAACGCGATCAGATCCGCCTGTTGCGCGACGCCGGTGTGCTCGAGATCCAGCCGGGCATCGAGAGCTTGAGCGACAACGTGCTGAAACTCATGAAGAAGGGCGTTTCGGCCCTTCACAACATCCAGGTGCTCAAGTGGTGCAAGGAACTGGGCGTGGCTCCGATATGGAACGTCCTCTGGGGGTTTCCCGGAGAGGCACCCGATGACTACGCGCGGATGACCGCGCTCGTGCCCCTCCTGGCGCACTTGCCGGCGCCGCGCAGTTTTTCGGGCCTTCGACTGGACCGGTTCAGCCCGAACTTCGTTCGCGCGAAAGAAATGGGGTTTGACGCCGTGCAGCCCCTTCCGGCCTACCGGTACATCTACAGCTTTCCCGACGAGGTCCTCTCGAACCTTGCATATGCGTTCACGTATCGCCACGCCGATGGCCGGAACGTCGCGGCGTACGTGCAGCCGCTCCTGCGGGTGTTGCGACAGTGGCAGCAGATCCGCTCCGGCGTCGATCTCTTCAGCCTTCCGGTGGACGAACGCCTGCTCATCTGGGATTTCCGTCCTTGCGCGCGTGAGCCGCTGACGACCCTGACCGGCCTGGATCGGATGCTCTACGAGGCCTGCGACGAGATCGCGGACGGGATGCGGCTCACGGCGATCGCACATGCTTATGACGCGTCCGTGACGGCGCTGGAGGTCGCGGACCGGCTCGGCCCGCTCATCGAGCGCGGACTGATCGTGAAGGACGGCGGACGTCATCTGGCGCTGGCGATCCGGGCCGGGGAGTACGTTCCGTCTGCGGCCACACTCGATCGCCTCGACAAGGTTGCACGCGACGTCGAGCAGGGACTCCGTGCACGCGTGCGTCAACACTATGCGGAAACGACGTGATAGAGTCACGGCGCCCAAGGGCCGGACGACTTCCAACAGGAGCGACCATGGCGAAGAAGAAGGCAAAGAAAGCCGCGACGAGCAAGAAGAAGGGCGCCCCGAAGAGCAAGAAGAGCAAGAGGAGTAAGAGGAGTAAGAGGAGTGTGGGGATCCTGAACGAATGACCGACCAACGCCCGCAGACGTCGCGGCGCGTCTGCGGGCTCCCTGCTGTGCGGAACGTCTATGGACTTTCCGGAACTACTGAAGTCCCCGCACGAGATACAGGTCCATCAGATTCTGCCCGAATGAATAGGCCAGGTGACGGCCATCTGGAGTGATCTGCGCAGTCCCGACCGACGTATACCCGGCCTGATCGGTAGGTGCCAGAGTCAGCATGAGCTCGCGGCGACCGCCTTCGACGGCCACACGCCAGATGGAAGCCGGGCGGTCCGTTATGCGGGCGACGAACACCGTCCGGCCGTCGGCCGCCCATCGCATCGCCCTGTCGCCCGGCTGCGAACCTTCGAGCGGATGCACCGTTCCATCGCTCAGCGAGATCTTCACCAGTTGCCCCGCCGTCCCGGCCGCGATGATCGTCCCCCCGTCTGGCGAGAGCGGCGCGGTGTAAGGCCGAAAGCTGAAACCCTCCGGAGACACCGGCCGGGGCGTGCCGTCCTTGATGTTCTGTCTGTACACCCTCGTGCCGTGCCCCTGCTCGCGACCGGCAAACACCACTGATTGGCTGTCGGGCGTCCACGTGACCGCCGTGTAGGCGGCAATCGGACCGCGAGCGATCGTTGCCGACTCTCCAGCCCCGGTGGGAAGAATCGTCACCGACGGTGGGGAGGCAAGCGTGAGGGCGGCGACCCGTTGCATGTCGGGCGACAAAGATCCAGCGTAGCCGTCCCCCAGCCGGATCGCGGCGGACCCGTCGGATTTTCTCAGGTAGGTGGAATACCCCTGGCGGCTCCCCTCACCCTGCTCATCGAAAATGAGCGTCGCGCCATCGGAGGAGATGTCGGCCGCGAACGAGGCGTCGAGCCACGACAACAAGCGGTCAGGCGCCTGCGGCGCATCCCGGTAGGCCATCATGAAGCGCAACCGCCCTTCCGAGAGAAGAACCTGCCCGTCTGGCGTGACGTCCAACACCGTCTTCCTGCCGAGCGACTTGATCAGCAGACGCCGCGTACCGCCAGGCTTCATGGCCCACAGGGACGTACTCGCCCCAATCTCCGACGCCGTGAACCAGATCTCGTCGCCGCGCGGTGACCATGCGAGGCCGCTGACGCTGGCCCAGCCGGCGGAAACGACGCGTTTGACGCCGTCTGGACCCACGAGGCAGATGTCTCCCCGGTCATCCGGCAGCGCCGGATGCTCGGTGAATGCGACCGTCGTGCCATCCCTGGAAATGCGTACGTCGGCGAGTCCGCCGCTGTTTTCGTACAGCACCTTTCCGGCTGGGTACTCCAGGCGGTACTTCCCCTCGACCATGCGAATCACGGCAAACGTTGCGCCGTCGGGCGACCAATCCGCCTGAACGACGTCTTTCATGACTTCGCGCGGAATACCGCCCATGATCGGCACGCGCGCGAGCGTGCCGATCGTGAGCAGGCGGGGAAGATGTTGACCGTTGAGCGACACGGCCACTTCACCAGTCGAGGAGACGGCCAGCAACGATGCGGCCTTCAGGTCGAGCGGCCGCGACTCCGGGTTCTCGAGCCGCATGGAAAACGCCTGCGCAGGCGCGCCGTCCCACGACGCGCTGTACACAATCGTGTGCCCGTCACTCGTGAAGCGGGCGGCGTTGATGAACCCACGCCGGTACGTGAGTTGGCGGTAGTCGGGGATCACGATGGTCCCGCCCCGTCGGCCGACGAGGCCCCACGCGCCGGCCGCGACCAGCAGGCTGACGGCGGCCCCTGCGGCGGCAGGAGCGAGCCACCACCGGCGACTCCGACCGCTGGCGGCCAAGGCAGTGCCCTGCATCGACACCTGACCGCCGCTCATGGCTCCAAAATGCAATTCGAGATCTCGAGCCGACTGGAACCGCTCGCGCGGATTCTTCTCGAGGCACTGGCGGACGATGAACGCCACCGGCGGTGGAACCGCCCCGGAGACCGCGTCGATGGGCTCCGGCTCTTTGTTGAGAATCGCGTGCATCGTCTCAACGGCCGACTTTTCACGGAACGCCGGACGGCCGGTGAGCATCTCGTACAGCACCGCGCCAAACGAGAACATGTCGGAGCGGTGATCGATGTCCCCGCCGCGAACTTGTTCAGGCGACATGTAGCTCACGGTGCCCACGATGCTGCCAGCGCTCGTCAGGCCGAAAGCGGCCTGCTCCGTCATGGCGTCGGGGCCGGCCGCCACCTTGACCTTCGCGAGGCCGAAATCGAGGATCTTCACGTGGCCTTCACTCGTGATGAAGACGTTCTCCGGCTTCAGATCGCGATGCACGATTCCGTGATCGTGCGCGGCGGCGAGACCACTGGCAATCTGTCGCGCGTACTCGATCGCCTTGGCCGCGGGGATCGGACCGCGGACCAGTCGCGACCGGAGCGTTTCACCTTGAAGGAGCTCCGTGACCAGGTACGGCGCTCCTCCATATTCGCCGACGTCATAGAGCGCGACGATGTGGGGGTGGTTGATGGCGCTGGTGGCGCGCGCTTCGAGCTCGAATCGCTGCATGTCGGCGGGTGTGCCCCGCGCCGCGCCGATAATCTTGAGCGCGACAATCCGGCCGAGGCGGACATCCCGCGCGCGGTAGACCTCGCCCATGCCGCCGCCGCCGAGCATGTCGACGATCTCGTACGGACCGACCTTCGTGCCTACAGCAAGGGGCATGATGGCACTAGGAGACCTTGGAGACCGTCCAGAAGTCCCACGCGAGATCGGGATCGAGCATGCATTCGTACGGGATGTAGCAGTACCCAAGATCGCCCCACGAGCGGCCCCACGAGTTTCTGACGATGAAATGGAGCGAGTCGTCGAGGTACCCCACGGCAAGCATCGCGTGCCCGCCCAAAGCCTTGTCGAGGTGTGAGGGGCGCGGTACCACGCCCGTCTGCTTGACGAGCTGGCTCTTGAAGGTCTTGTGCACGTTGAAACCGAACGTGAAGGGCTGCTCGTCCGCGAGACACGCACGCATGTCCGTCAGGTTCCGCTGAATCCGCATGTACCGAATCGCCTTGTGCTCCGTCGCAGCCTCCCGGCACCGAGCGGGCGGCGGCCGGCGAAACCTTCGCACGTCGTAGGGCCACATGGGTTCCGAGCAGACTCCGTCGCGCGCGACCGTCTTGTACCCGGCGCGCAGGGAGACCGGGCCGTTGTGTGCGAGGACGCCTTCGATGGCGCGCTCATTGAAGTAGATGAACAGACGGGACGGCGAAGGATGCCGCGGATTGCCGTGCCGATGGCGCTCTTCGAACCACAGCGCGCCTGCGATCGCGTGGGCGGAACACGAGTTGAGGTGGTGCTGGTTGTACACGGGCGGCATGTGGGAACGCAGGTCGACCTTCTTGGGAAGCCTGGCTTCGTGCCGGGCCGTCGGCTCGTACACGTGGTCGCGCGTGTCGTGACCGTCTTTGACCGTGCCGTAGCCGAAGCCAGTCAGTCTTTTCACCATCGTGTCCCATCCGGCTTCCGCGTGCCGACCGTGCGGATTATAGCCGGGTCGTTCAGCTTGGCACGGAAAGTCACTTGACTTGACGTGGCAGGCTGCGCCCGCGCCGGCCCTGGAGGACCGGGCGGCGCAAGAAAATCAGAACTTCGAAACCAGCGACACGGCGGTGATGACGTCCGTGTTCTTGAACCCCTGCGTGGGCAGGTTGAGATAGCGGACCGTGTTGGAAAGCTTCAGCGAGAACAGGTCGGAGATCTTCGCCGTCAGCGCGACCGCGTTCGCGTAGCGCCAGTCGCTGCCTTGCGACAACGAGAAAACGAAGCGGCCGTCCTCGGTCAGTTCGCTGGTCTCTGAGATCTTCAGCGCATAATTCGCACCCGTGGCAAGCGTCGCGGTCGACAGATCATCGCCGACCACCCGCTGCTCGTTCGCGTAACCGAGGCCGCCGTCGACGACCAGCTTGTGCGGCGCGTGGTCAATCCACGAGTACGCCAGCCCCGCTTCGAGGGCATTGCGATCCAGGATGCCGGCGAACTCGTCGCGCTGGTACCGGTACTGCCCGTACGCGGACAGACGTGGCCGCAACGCACGCTGCGCGCGAAACGTCGTCACGAATGACTGTGCCTTCAGCACGTCCTCGGACTCATTCCGCACATAAGTCATTTTGAGTTTCGCCTCCCACGGCGACGGACGGTAGATGAACTCGCCTCCCAGAGCAATCGTCTGGGTCGAAGAATTGCCGGTCGTTCCAACCAGCGCGAACTCCGCCGAGCCCTCGTGCTCGGGCGGCGGTGGCGGCGGCGGTGTCGGCGTCTGGGCGGATGCGAGTCGCGGAAGCGCGGCGACGACGAAGAGAAAAAGGCGGCTGATCCGTGTGAACGTCACGAAGGACGATTATGCATCAGGAGCGACTCTTGCCTCGCCGCGGCAGCGAGCTCAGCAATCAGGACAGGCCGGCGTCAGCCGTCCTTTCTCGTGTTGCAGAGCAGTTCCCCACACGGCAAGGAACTTGGTATGCTCCTGCCTCTGGGACACCCTATGACACGTCAAGGACTGCAGTCACTCGTGCTGTTGGCCGCGATCGTGTGCCTGTGCGCCGGGCCGGCTGCGGCCCAGCGCTATACCGCCAGGCAGAACGGCGACGTCATCGAGTTGTCGGACACGACCGCCCAGATGAACGTCGCCGTCGTGTGGAGCATGAGCAACGCCTGGCGGATTCAGGTCAAAGGGCAGGACCTCGTGCGCCCGTCAGCGGGGACGCTCGAAGACTTCGAGGCTCGCCCGGGTCTGGCCGGCATGCCGTTCCTGGCGCCGTTTGCGAACCGTCTCGATGAGACGGCGTTCTATGCGAACGGCAAGAAGTACAACTTCGACCTCGAGCTCGGCAACGTCCGCGGGCCGATTCCTGGGACCGGCTATGTCAACGGCTCTCGTGCGTGGCAGCTCGTCGAGTTCAAGGCCGACACCAACAGCGCGTGGGTGACTTGCAAGCTGGATTTCTACAGGAATCCGCAATACATGAAGCAGTTCCCGTTCGCGCACACGGTCACGATGACCTATCGCGTGTCTGCGGGCGCGCTCGAGGTGCACACCCGGCTCGACAACCTGAGCGCCGAGCCGATGCCGGTCGTCGTCGGGTTCCACCCGATCTATCAGCTGCCGGACGGCAATCGCGATGACTGGACGGTGTCGGTCGACGCGAAGACGCACTGGATCGAGATCCCGCAACGCCTGCCGACCGGCGAGACGCAGCCAATCGAGAACTTCTTCGGCGGCGATCGGACAGCGATCCAGCTCAAGAAGTACGCGCTGATCGATGACGTGTTCACCGATCTGATTCGCGACGCGAACGGCCGCGCGACCGTGAAGCTGATGTACAACGGCAAGGAGCTGCACGAGATCCTGGGACCGAAGTACAAGACCGTGCTGCTATGGTCGACGCCGCTCGCTTCAGGTGGCGGCGGCGGTCGCGGTGGCCGCGCCGGCGGCGGCCTGGCCGCAGGTGCTGGGGGCGGCGGTCGAGCCGGAGGCCAGGGCGCGCAACAGGCCGGGCCGTTCCCGGTTGACCCTGCACAGGGCGTCCGCGTCGCTCCTCCGGCCGTCGCGTCAAGTGCTGCTCCTGACGCTGCCGGTGGCGCACCAGCTCAGGCAAACCGCGGCTTCATCGCCTTCGAGCCCATGGTCGCCATCACCGACGCGCTGAACCTCGCG
This sequence comes from uncultured Acidobacteriota bacterium, assembly GCA_963724645.1. Lineage (GTDB taxonomy): Bacteria > Acidobacteriota > Vicinamibacteria > Vicinamibacterales > SCN-69-37 > CAVXSP01. The sequence continues at coordinate 337,805 of CAVRVJ010000013.1, read as the reverse complement.
CATAAGGGGATCTACAAGGATCTCCAGAGCATTCCGCCCGGCGGCTCCTGGGAAGAGAGCTTCTGGGTGACGACCAGGGGCTATTAGACATCTGGGGTCGCGCGGACGCACAGCGGCGCCGACGTGGCTTTCGGGGAGGCTCCCGGGCCGCAGTCGGAGGGGCGCTTACAACGTCTTCAGCCAGACGTTCCGGAATTCCACTTTCATTGGATCGCCGACGTGAATCTGGAAGCCGATCACGCCGCCCAGCGCCCGCCCCTTCGGGTCATCGTCGATGACGATGCTCGAGGTCTGGCCGTCGAGGATCTGGATCAGCGTGTTGCCGCGTGCGACCAGATGCACCTGATTCCAGTCGGGTCTGATGAGTGCCTTGATCTCATCCGTGGTGCGCTGCAGGCTGCCGATGACCTGCACCACACCGCCCGGTGTGACATACGCGACCTGGCCGCGGAGGGCCAGAAATCCACGGCCGCGCTCCTCATAGATCTGGCCGGTGTAGACGTTCGCGGCGTCGATGTCGGCCTGGTAGCCCTTGAGCACCCATTTGCCGGCAATCGCGCCGCCCTGCGGCAGGCGCTGGCTCCGAATCTGGATGCCGCTGTTGGTCGCGCTGATCCGATACTCGAGTTTCAGCTCGAAGTCGCGAGGTTCACCGCCTGTCCAGATGGCGAAGGTGTTTTCCTTGAGGGGACTCTGCGCGGTCGTCTGTCCCACTAACGTGGAGCCCTCGACGTGCCAGAACGCAGGGTCGGCGTCCCAGCCGCTCATTGTGCGTCCGTCGAAGATCTGCTGAAACCCGGCGTGATCGTCGAACGGCAGCGGGCGGCCGCCCTGCGCGGGCGCGCGCGGAGCGATCGTCACCGCCAGCCCCAGGCCCATCATCAGTACCCGAGCGAACTCGACTCATGGCGGCCCTCCTCGCAAACTCAGGTTGATCGGCTGAAAACTGCTTTCCTGGAGTAAGGTCGAGTTGACACATCTTGCTGTCGGACCTGTTACCGCGTCACGACCGGTCCAAGATACTGATCGAACCAGCCGAGGACATCTCGAATCAGTTCATTCAGGGGCGGCATGTGGCCGCCCTCATGTATCGCGAGCCGTTTGCGATCGGCCGGCGCGCCGAGCAGCGCGAACAGCGGCTTCGCCACGGTCTCGAGCGGGAAAATGAAATCATCGCGGCCGTTCAGCATCAGCGTGGGCGCCGTGATGTGCGGCGCGAAATTGATCGGATCCGCTTCCGGCGGACGTCGACCCGCAGGCAATCCACCGGACAACAGCACAACCGCCTTGAGCCTTGGCTCCACCGCGATGATGGGCAGCGCCACGTGGGCGCCGGCGCTGAGGCCGTAATACCCCACCTTCCCGGCGTCGATATCCGGCCGCGTTTCCAGGTAATCGATCGTCCTGCCCAGATCCTTCGACCACTGGACGGCCATGTCGCGGTACGCGTTCATCTGATCCTCGCGCGGATACTCGCCGACGCCACCGAACCGCTGGAACGTGCCTTGATAGATCGGAAAGACGAGCGCCCGGCCGGCGCGCGGTAGAAACGTGAAAGAGGATGCGCCTGGTGCGCCGGCGAAATCGCGTCCGAGCGGGATAGGTCCGAACGCGTACCCGCCAGGAAACCAGACGACGGCCTGATACGGCGGGACGGCATTTTTCGGCAGAAGAAGGTAGACGGGCACGCGCTCGTGCCCGTAGGCCGCAGCGATCGATATCAGTTCCGCGCGCCAGTGCTCCGTCTCGCCCGCGGGTTCAACCCTCGCGTCGAGAGGACTGCGATCGTACGCGTAGAGTGCCTTGTACGCCGCATAGAGATCGTCGCCGACAGGCTTGTCCGAACGGCCGGCGCTCGCGAGGAGGAATCGCGGTCAGAGCGTCGGCCGGCAGCGGCGACACATCACGAACGCAGCGGAAGCCGTGGGTCTCGTGTCGATCGAGCGGCAAGCGCGCCTCGCGGTTCCCGGCCATGTACGGCGGATCGTTCCACGCGCCGCCGACGACGTTCCGCCGTTCACCGGTCGCGTTCCAGATCCATTCCTTCACGTTTCCTCCGAGACCGTAGGTGCCGTACGCGCCGAGATCCTTGAGTCGCGCCACCGGTTCGGCAGACCTGCCGTTGAAATTGCCCACCGACGCGACCACCTGGCCGAACAACACGTTCCCGGTCGCCTGCCTCCAGTGAAAGACGGTCGGCAGGCGCTTGCCGGCGAACTCGGCGTACGCCGCGGCCTCGTACCAACTGACGCCGCTGACCGGATAGTCGGCCTGTCCTTCGGGGAACGCGCCCAGTTCCCATGCCGCCGGGCCGGGTCGGCCCGTCTTGTCGCGGAAGCCCTCGACGACGTCGAACGACTCCTTCCAGTATTTCGAGTCGCGGTAGCCGCCGGCATCGACGAACCGCTTGAATTCACGATTCGTCACTTCGTACTTGTCCATCCAGAAATCCGGCAACCGGACCGTCGTCTCCCCGTCTCTCGACAGTCCACCACGCACGAAAATCATTCCGGGCGGCGCCTCTCCGTTTGGCCGAAGCGTGATGAAAGGCCCGATAGGGGAGGACCCCTCGGCCGAATCGAATCCGTCCTTGATCGAGCCTCCATCGAAGCTCGCCGATCGGAACGCGTACGTCTTTGATCGGAACGCGTCCGACCAGTTGCCATGGACCGTCGACATCGGTGTAGTCCTTGAAATACAAATCAGCACCGGCCGGTTCGTTCATGTTGAGGGGCATCGTCGCAGCGGCGAGCGCGCGCTGCACTCGTGGATCGCCGGGAGCGGCGCGTGCCGCGCGCTCTCCGAGCCGGTACGCGTCAACGTACTGCCCGGCCCCCGCGAGCCGCTCGATCTCGGGCAGCGATCGCTCAACCATTGCAGCCGATTGCGAACGCCTCACGATGACCCAGGTCATCCCGACGACGATGACAAGCACCACCACCGCGGCTGCGGCGAGGTAGCGGGCCGTCCGCGGTGGCGGCGTCGCCCTCGCCGGTGCAAGCTGCCGAAGATCGTCCAGCAATTCAACCGCCGACGCATAACGGCGGCTTCGATCTTTTTCCAGGCAGCGAGCGACGAGTCGCGCGAGCGCCTCTGGCACGTCCGGCCGAATTTTCGACAGGGGCGTCGGCTGGTCGTGCACGAGCGCGTTCATCGCCGACCAGTCGGACTCGCCGTCGAAGGCCCGGCGTCCGGCGAGGAGTTCGTACAGCACGACGCCGAACGAGAACACGTCGGACCGCGCATCGACGGGCTGGCCGAGCGCCTGCTCGGGTGACATGTAGCCGCTGGTGCCGACGATCGCGCCGCGCTGGGTATGAGGACCCGCCGTCGCGGTCATGGCATCCGCTGTGGCGGCCGGCTCGGCGGTCCATTTCGACAGACCGAAGTCCAGCACTTTGATCTGACCCTCAGGCGTCACCATCACGTTGGCCGGTTTCACATCACGATGAACGATGTCGGCGGCATGCGAGGCCGCCAGGGCGCCGGCGATCTGAATGGCGTAATCGATCGCGCGATCGATGGCCATCGGCCCATCGCGCGACAAACGGCTCAGGGGTACGCCTTCGACGAGCTCCATGACGATGAAATCGCCATCGTCTGTCGCGTCGATGTCGTGAATCGTGATGATGTTCGGGTGCTTCAGGGCCGACGCCGCCCGCGCTTCCTGAGCGAAGCGGCGCTTGCGGTCGGGGCTGTCCGGGCCGTTGTGCAGGACCTTGATCGCAACCCTGCGACCCAAACGGCCGTCTTCGGCTTCGTAAACAATGCCCATGCCGCCGCGTCCGAGTTCGCGTCCGACGACGTAGCGGGGAGGCAGCTGCAGTGGCATGCGGGCCGGGATCGAGGGAATCCTACCTCAGTCGACTGATCGAGGCATCGATCTCCCCGCGCGGGTATCCGCGGCTCGACCGCCCGGTTTAGAAGAGATTCGTGATCGACGCGGCGCGGTCAGCGATGATCGCGTCAGTTCAGCTCGTCGACGACTTAGGCCGACGGGCCCGCGTCCGTTTAGGCGTCGCCGGCTGCTGCCGGGCGCGGACGATGCGCTCGGCTTCCAGCCAGTCGGAGACCGAATCACCCGGGCCACCGGCTCTGGCCTCGAACAGCGCGTACGCTTCCGCCGCGATCTCGGCGACCGAGACCTCCCCGACCGCCGGCGCGCCGGTCGTCTTTGGCGATCGACCTTGGGGCCGCGCCGGTGTTGCTGACGTCATCTTCAAAACTCTGGCCATGATTCCTCCCTATTGCTGCTGACTCGCGTCGTCATCTCCCATCGGTGCGACCGCGTCGCGTGACATCCACGGCACGAAGGGCAACGCTGTCGCCGCGGGCGCTGACCCTACGGTTACCGCGACGCCCAATTCGCTGCGGACCGCGCTTCTGCCTTTGAAAACGCCCCGCGTCGGCGGCACGTCCGCGTAGTCGCGGCCGATCGCCACGCGAATGTGGCGATCGCCGACGATCAGATTATTGGTCGGATCGAACCCGATCCAGCCGATCCCCGGCAGGAGGGCCTCGAGCCACGCGTGCGTCGCGCCATCCGACGACCGGTCGCGTGTGTCGGGCTCGTGAAAGAGGTACCCGCTGACGTACCGGCACGGTATGCCCAAGCCGCGGACCAGCGCGATCTGGATGTGCGCGAAGTCCTGGCAGACCCCGCGGCGCGCTTCGAGCGCGTCATCGATCGGCGAGTCCACGCGCGTGCTGTGCGGGCTGTATTCGAAGCGGCGATACACTTCTCCGGTCAGCCATCGCAACGTGGCCAGCGGGTCGTCGCCACGTTCGACGCCTATCTCGCGCGCGAGCGTTTCGAGCAGGGGACCCGGCCTGGCGAAGGGGCTCGGATTGAGCGCGTCCCATAACTCTCCGGAGGCGGTGAGCGCGTCCAGCCGATCCCAGGCGTTCCCGCCCAGCGCGAACGGCAGGATAGGTGGCGTGTCGCATTCGACGAACGCCTCTGCCGTGATCGTCAGTTTCGAATGCCGGCCCGGCACGTCGAAGTAGTGGACGGCGTTGCCATCGTGATCCTGGTAGATCATCGCGCGCGACGGGGGCGTCGTGCTCAGGCCGAAGTGGATGCAGCGCTGCAACGTGTCGTTGCGCGGCTGCATGCGCGCCTCCATGACGCTTTCGCTGATGGGCGCATCGTAGACGAACCGCGTGATGTGCCGGATGGTGTAGAGCATGCGGCGTCCGTTTCTCCCTCAGGCTGGCAGCGCCGACTCGATGCGGTAACCGATGTAGGTCTGATACAGCGCGGCGTGTACTTGCGTGCAATTGCGCCGGATCCCTTCGAGGTATGCGTGCGGGTCCTGCAGGATCTCGTCGACCTGGCTGTACCCGAGTGACGCATGGAGCCGGCCGGCCAGCCGCTCAGCCGTGCCCCCCGCGGGACGCGCCGTGAGCGGGGCGATGGCCTTGAGCGCCGATTCGATCTGTGCCGCGGCGAAACGAACCGACCGCGGGAACTCCGAGTTGAGGAGCAGGAACTCCGCAATGCGGCCCGGCTGCACGTCCGCCGTGTAGCAGCGGCAGTAGGCTTCGAGCGCGGAACACGACCGCAGGAGTCCGACCCACTCGACGCGGTCACCCGGCGCCCCCGGCGCGAGCGCGGCGGCTTCCCGGAAGTGCAGATCGAGCAACACGGCGGTCGAGGCGATGCTCTCGAGGAAGCGGCCGACCTGGAGGTAGCGCCAGCCTTCGCCGTGCCCCATCGTGGCGTCCGTGATGCCCTGGAAGAGCCGGATGCCGTCGACCACGAGGCGCGACAGGTAGTGTGACCGGGCGGACCACGTGCCTGTGCGCGCCTGATTCAGCCGCAGGTAGAGTTCGTTCACCTGCTGCCACATGTCGGAGCTGATTTCTTCACGGACCTGGCGGGCGTTGTCGCGGGCGCTCGTGACGCAGGAGGCAACCGAATTGCGGTTCGTGAGGTCGAACACCAGCGCATCGATGAGGGCAGCCGGGTGGTCCGGCGCGGACTCGCCGGCCGTGAGGGACAAGCTGGCATACAACCGGGCAAACTCCCACCGGTCGGAATCGGGACGCCGGTCCAGGCCCAGGTCGAGCCGGACGTCGATCAGGCGGATGGTGTATTCCGCGCGCTCCAGGTAGCGGCTCATCCAGTACAGCGAGTCGGCGACGCGCGACAACAGCATGGTGTCCTACTCCTTCAACACCCAGGTGTCCTTGCTGCCGCCGCCTTGGGACGAGTTCACCACGAGGGATCCCTTCCGGAGCGCGACGCGCGTCAACCCGCCCGGGACGATCGTCACGTCCGTACCGGTGAGCACGTACGGCCGCAGGTCGACGTGGCGCGACTCGATGCGCTCGCCGACGAAGCACGGGGCCTTGGACAGCGCCAACGTGGGCTGCGCGATGAAGTTGCGCGGGTCGGCCAGGATCTTGTCGCGGAACGCCGCGCGCTCGACGGAGGTGCTATGCGGTCCGATCAGCATCCCGTAGCCGCCCGATTCGCCGACCGCCTTCACGACGAGCTGGTCGAGGCGTCCCAATACGTGCTGGCGCTGAGCGGGGTCGGCGAGCAGATATGTGTCGACGTTCGGCAGGATCGGATCTTCCGCCAGATAGAACCGGATGATCGCCGGGATGTACGCGTACAGCGCCTTGTCGTCGGCCAGCCCCGTCCCGATGGCGTTGGCCAGCGACACATTACCCGCGCGGTAGGCGTTCAGCAGGCCGGGGACGCCCAGGTAAGAATCGGGGCGGAACGCCAGCGGATCGAGAAAGTCGTCGTCGACGCGGCGGTAGATCACGTCCACGCGCCGCAGCCCTGCGGTCGTGCGCATGTAGACGAGATTATCGTGGACGAGGAGGTCGCGGCCCTCGACGAGGGCGATGCCCATTTCGCGCGCGAGAAAGGCGTGCTCGAAGTACGCCGCGTTGCCCACGCCCGGCGTGAGTACGACGAACGTCGGGTCGGAGCGATTCGGCGGCGCGAGGGCGCGGAGCGTGGCGAGCAGCGCCTGGCCGTAATGCGCAATCGGCCGCACATTGTAGCGGTCGAACAGCCCGGGGAACACGCGCTTCATCACCTCGCGGTTCGCGAGCATGTACGAGACGCCGCTCGGGACCCGCAGATTGTCCTCGAGCACCACGAAGCTGCCGTCCTCGAGCCGTATCAGGTCGGATCCGGCGACCGATACGTAGATGTCCCGGTGCACGTGGACACCGCGCATCTCGCGCCGGTAGTGCTTGCAGCTGAATACGAGCTCGCGCGGCACGACGCCGTCCGCGAAGATCCGGCCCTCGTGGTAGACGTCCTTGAGAAAGAGATTGATCGCCGTCAGGCGCTGGGTCAGGCCGCGTTCGAGCCGTTGCCATTCGGCGGAGGGAATGATGCGCGGCAGCAGGTCGTACGGAAAAATCCGCTCTGTCCCTTGCTCGTCGCCGTAGACCGTGAACGTGATGCCCTGTGTCAGGAACGCCCGATCGGCTTCCGCCTGATATTGGCGGAGCTCGGCCATGGACGCGGCGAGCAGATCCTCGAAGAGCGCCCGGCAATGCGGCCGCGCCTGCCCCGTGCGTTCGAACATCTCGTCGAACGCCGCATCGAGCTCGTAGTGGGAGAACAGCGCGCCGAAGATGGCCGCCGCCGGGTCAGGCATCACAGACACCGTTGGAACTCAAGCAAATGGCGGACCACGTCTGCGCGACTCTCGTCGAGGGACGGGGCCGAACGCCTGCCGACGTTCGTGTCGCTGCGCATGCCTGGGCCTACAAGATTGTCGAGTCCTACCGCCGGCACATCGCCGGATTGGACTTGACGATGTACGCTTTGTAGTTGGCGGCGGCGGGATCGGCACACCCTTCGAGGTTCAACAACTCGACCTTGCGAAACTCCGCGGGCGCGGTTTCCGCCTGCAGCGCGATGTACCCGCCGGTCAACGGGGTGCCGTCGACCTTAATCGCCGGATCAACCGGGTTCACGTTGCCGCCGCCGATCTGCGGTTTCGTGTACTCAACACCGTCTGCCCGTCGACGATGTGCGTGACCACCTCGTCGCCATGTACCTCGACCTCGACGCGTACCCACTGGTCACCGTCGTACGTCTTCGAGGTGGAGTTCACGCAATGCGGCGTGAAAAGCTGCCCGTTCATCACGACGTTCGTGCCGGGCGTGCAGAGATTGGCCGTAGACCGCGGCTGGCCGTCGCTCAGTCCGCCGAGCAGTTGGACCTCGATCGAAATCGGAAAGTCCTGGTCTTTGAGCATCGTCCGCGGGTGCGGGGTGTGGAGCATCAGGCCGTTATTGCGAACGGCCCACGCGGCGCCGCCAGGAACCTGGTTCCCGACAAACCGGTATTCCGCGGCAAGCCGGTAGTACAAAACGGGTCTTTATAGAAAATGTGCCCGAACTCGCCGTTGAATCGCGTCCACTTGTCGTAGCTGACTTTGAGCAGGCCGTTCTCGACTCGAAAGGTGTCGTTGAAATTCTCGCCAAGATCGTGCTTTGCGAACTTGATGATCCAGTCGTCGAGGTTGCGGCCGTTGAAGAGCTGGATCCAGTCCTGGGGGTTGGGACTGGCGCCGCGAGCGCCGGTAGGCGCGGCCCGCTGGGCGCCCACGGCAAGAGTGGCCACAACGACGACAGCGGCCGTCGCGAGAGGGAAGAACTTCTTCATATCGTCCCCACTACTGTTGTCCAGACGCCGGAACGGAAATCTACCCCATGTCGCCCCGGACCACGGTCACGGTGAGACGTCTATCTCAGTTTCCGCGGCCGCCGTCGTCGCGCGGCAACCGGAGCGCCGGCCGGTGAGGCCGGCCGCCGGCGTGCCGGTTTCGGTGCCGCCGGGGCATCTGGCGCGGCGGTGCCGATGTTGTCGGCCACGTCGGAGACACCCTCGCGCCTCCCCTCCGGCTCCGCCGGCTCGCCTGGCGCCTCGGGAGCGGGGGATTCGACACCGCGCTCCATCGGTGCGGCCGGTGGTGGTGAGGGCGCCACGGGTGACGCCGCCGTTTGCGGGGCGCCTTGAAACACTCGGATCACACCCTGCCGATCGCGGTCGACACGAACGACACCGTCGCGGTGGGCCGCGCGCAGTAGATCGACGAGCGTGCCGAAGCCGTACGCGCGCACATCGAACGAGGGTCGCGCGTCACGCAGGACCTGCTGCACGTTGCGCAGATACATCGGCCAGCGCCGCACGGTCGCCGAGGCCAGAATCGTCCGGAGCTCGCGGACGCCGTCCGCCGGCGTGCCCGTCACAGCCGGCGGTGCAGGCGGCACATGGTGGGGTGGATTCCGATCCGGCAGCGAGGGGACCTGCGCGTCCTCCGATGTGCGGGCGGCCGGGGCTTCGCCTGCCTCGGCCTGTGTGACGCCCTCGGCCGATCCGCCGGCATCGGCAGGCTCGACCAACCAGCCTCCCTTCGACGACATCAGACGCACGACGCCGAGGTTTGCCAGTTTCTGGACGAAATCACGAAATGACCCGGCACCGTAGTTGCGTTCCGAGAAGGTCGAGTCGAGCTGCAGGAGCGTGCTCTTCAGCAATCCGAGCTGCGGAGACAGCTCACGCTCGGACAGGACCTTCAGGCCGCGCGTCACGAGTGGAATCGCCTGTTCGATGGGTGTCCGCTCGATCGCCGGCCGGTCGGCCCGATCGTCCCGCCCCCGCGCGCGCCGCTGGCTGGCGCCTGGCGAGGCGGAGACGCCCGTACCCAGCAGGTTCTCGTACGCGATAAACTCGTGACAATTGCGCTGCAGGATCCCGCTCGTAAACTGCCGGCCGCCGACGACGAACACCTTCTTGTCGTACTGCTTGAGTTTCTCGACGAGGCTGATGAAGTCGCTGTCACCGGCGACAATGACGAAGGCGTTGATATGAGGATGGGTGAACGCCATCTCGAGGGCGTCGAGCGCGAGATTGATGTCCGCGCCGTTCTTGTCGCCGCCTGGCGTGAGGTTGCGCTGCACCATGCGAATCGCGTGCTGACTGAGCATGCGGCTGTAGCCCGCCGCACGCTGCCAGTCGCTGTACGCCGTTTTCGAGACCACGTCGCCGCGTTCCTTGAGCGCCTCGAGCACCAGCCCGGCGTCGAACGTCGCGTTGAGGGTGTTCTTGACGCCGATTTCGATGTTGTCGAAGTCGATGAAGACGGCAAGGCGGAGCCGGTCTGAAATAGCCACGGTCCTTCAGTGTATCCGGCGAACGGTTCTTTCGCTCGTGCCATCGTGGAGCTGGAGTCCGCGAGCCGCCTCCTCCTGCGGGATGTAGAATCGGCCACTCATGCAGCCCGCCCGGCGAAGGCCGTGGGCGCTTCACACGGGCGTCCTGTTCGCGTACCTGGCCGCGGCCCTCGTCCTCTCGTTCCCGCTCCTCATTCAGTTCGGAACGCATTTCCCGGGCGGCCGCGACGAGCAGGACGTGTTCCTGTTTCTTTGGAACAACTGGTGGGTTCACCATGCGGTCACCGAGCTGCATGCGAGGCCGTACATGACCAACTTCATCTACGCGCCCTTCGTCACCGACCTTCGCTTCACGTCGAGCGGATTGCTGTACGGCCTTCTGTCGATTCCTTTGATGCCGATGCTTGGCCCGGTCGCGGTGCTGAACACCCAGATCCTCGCAACGGTGATCGCCAATGGCCACGCGGCGTTCACGCTGACGCGCTATCTGACAAAACATGACGGCGTCGCCGTACTCAGCGGCCTCGTGCTGGCGTCGTCTCCGGCCATCGACTTCCACCTGCTCGTGGGCCGGCCGAGTTGCGCGGCGCTGTGGCCGGCAATTCTGACGCTGTATTTCTTTGTGCGGCTCCTCGACGATCCGAATACCCGCACGACGGCCGGGCTGGCCGTGTCCGGAGTTGCCACGCTTGTAGGAGATCAGGAGGCAGCGCTGTTTGCCGCGTTGTGGTTGTTCGTCCTCGTCGTTCACAGCGTCGCGAGCAAGACCATCAGGCCCCGCCTCCTGAATGCGCGACTTCTGCTGCGTGCGGCCGTTGCCGGCCTTCTCGCGGCCGTACCGGCATACGTGCTGTACATCAAGCCGTTCCTGCGGACGAGCGGCTACACCACGCCCGGAGCGCTGGAAGCCTTCAAATACAGCTTCCCCGTGTGGCTGCTCTGGTCACCGCCACTGATCTGGCAGGTGTATGGCCTTCTGCTGCCGCTGAGCCTGGCGTCTCTCGTGCTGCTTCGTCGCATGCCGTCGCTCGCACCGTGGATAATCGGCTCTCTCGCCTTTCTGATCCTATCGTTCGGCCCTGTGATCATGGGCACGCAAATCCCTCTGCCGTTTTCGCTCATGCGGCGGATTCCCGGGCTCGAGCAATTCCGCACACCGTATCGGTTCCAGATCCCCGTGGCGATTGGCTTGACGGTCGCCGGCGCCATGGTCCTGTCCTCGTGGCTGGCGAGGCTGCGTCCGCGGACGTCGCGCCTCCTGCTCGCGAGTCTGATGGTCGTCGCCGCGGCTGACCTCCTCGCGCACCGCCTGATCAATGGCTTCCGCACGCAGACGATGCCGGCTCAGGATGTCTATTCGGTGATTGCCCGCGACACTCGCGACTGCGTCGTGCTCGAGGTCCCGGTCGGCGTCCGAACAGGGACCGATCGCATCGGGCCCGGCGAGGCGCTCACGTTTTATCAACCTGTGCACCGGAAGCGGTTGATCAATGGATCAACCTCACGGATGCCGCTCGCTGTCCTCGAGTTCTACCGCTCGTCGCCTGCCCTCATGCTGCTCGCGGGCGAGCGCCCGCCTGACGGCGATCCTTCGACCGACCTGAGAAGGCTCATCGCACAGGTCGGCATCGGCTATGTGGTCGTTCATCCAGGGATGGTGCCGGGACAGCGGTTGCAGGAGATCCTTGACCTGGTCTCGGGGATGCCGGGTCTGCAGCGCCTGGCCACGGCCCCGGACGTCATTGCCTTCCGCGTTGACGGAATCCGGAATTCATTCTGAGATGAATCCTCATTCCGAATTGTGAACTACGTGTGCCTCATCTCCCTCGTCCCGCCCCGGCGTGGAACTGCTTCGACGCGTTCGGCTCGAACAGCCTGAACACGAACAGCGTGCCGCCGCCGCGATAGTTGCGCAGCCAGGGCGCGCCCGGGCCGGTGTAGCCGCCGACCGCGCCGCCCAGCCCCGACGCCACGGCGATGTACTCGACGCCGTCCAGCTCGAATGCAATCGGCCCGCTGCGAATTCCGGAGCCGGTCTGATACGACCATAGCAGGTTGCCGTTCCTGTCGTCGTACGCCACGACGTTCCCCTCCGCATCGCCCGTGAAGATCAGTCCGCCTGCGGTCGCCAGCACTGAGGCCGACATCGGCGATCGGGTCTTGACGGACCACGCGATATCGCCACTCGCCGGATCGATGGCGATCACCTTGCCGAACGCCTGGCCGGGGAGATAGCGAAAGCCGTTGGGTCCGGGCGGCAGGCCCTGTGCCTTGGCGCGCGCGCCGTAGTTGAAGTACGTCGCGCAGTTCTCGATCGCGCCCATGTAGGCCAGGCGGGTCGCCGGGCTGTACGCCATGCCGGTCCATTGCTTTCCGCCGGCGGCGCCAGGGCAGACTTCGACGCCCGAGTAGCTCGGAGTGGCGTCGGGATTCACGATCGGACGGCCCTCCGGCGTGAATCCTCTTGTCCAATTCGTCTTCACGAATGGCTTCGCGAACAGAAACTGGCCGTTGGTCCGATCGATGGCGTAGAAGTGGCCGTTGCGGTCGGCGTGGATGATGACCTTCCGCCGCCGGCCCTGATAGTCGATGTCGACGGGAATGTTCTCGGTGACGCCGTCGTAGTCCCACAGTTCGTGCGGTGTGTACTGATAGTGCCATCGGAGCCGGCCGGTCTCCGGATCGAGCGCGACAACGGAGTTCGTGTACAGGTTGTCGCCGGGCCGCGGGTCGCCGTCGTAGACCGGCCACGGCTGGCCGACGCCCCAGTAGATGAGATTCTGCTCGGCGTCGTACGAGCCGTTCATCCACGGCGCGCCGCCGCCCGTCTGCCAGGCCTGGCCGGGCGGCCAGGTCTCGCTGCCCGGCTCGCCGGGCCCAGGCACGGTATAGAACCGCCAGAGCTGACGACCCGTCGCCGCGTCGTAGGCCTCAATGAAGCCCCGGCTGCCTTCGTCGCCGCCGGCGCTGCCCACGAACAGTCGATTTCCCACGACGAGCGGGGGTTGCTTGAAATTCAGGTGGTCGGCCGTCTTGCCAAGCTCGACATCCCAGCGCACGCGGCCCGTTCGGGCCTCGAGCGCGACCAGGTGCGCGTCGAGCGTCGTCATGTACACGAGATCGTTCCAGATCGACACGCCTCGATTGCTCGGTCCGCAGCAGTAGCTCAACGTGTTCGTCGGCGGAAGGCGCCGCTGGTAGTGCCAGAGCTCGGCGCCCGTTCGCGCGTCGATCGCAAACGCGTGGTTCCAGGCGGTGGTCAGGTAGATCACGCCGTCCACCGCAAGCGGCATGCCGGTCAAGCCATCAGGCACGCCGGTTTGGAAACTCCAGACGGGCACGACGTTCCGCACAGTGGAGCGGTTGATGGCCTTGAGGGAAGAGAAACGCGTCTGGCCATAATCGCCCGCGTACATGAGCCAATTGCCTGGCTCCCTGGCAGTCTTGAGCAATCTTTCGGGCGCGACGTGAACCGGCGGCGCGATGACGCTGGTCGCCGGTTGGATCGCGCGGGTGCTCAACGCCCGCAGAAGCTGGACAAGCGCCTGGCGGCCGGCCGGATCGATCTTGGCGCCGAACGGTGGCATGGCGGTGTTGGGCAGCCCGTCGCGAATAATGGCGTCGATCTGGGTGTCCGTGTGATCCGTGTGCCAGCGCGGGTTCGTGAGATCCGGCGCGGATCGGCCTTCGGCCGTCGCACCGTGGCAATTGGCGCAGTGCTCGTTGAAGAGTGCCTGGCCTTCGCCAGTCGTTTCACCCTGAGCATTCGCTTGCCCCTTGGAGCTGCCGGGCCAGGCAACAGCTGTCGCCACGAGCGCGAGCAGCGCGAAGCGCAGAGGCACCGCACGGTTCATGCCGGTCATTCTAGGGCGGAACACACGCCAGATGGCGTGCCCGATATGATGTCTGCATGAACTTCGGGTTTCTGATTTTTCCAGAGGTCGAAGAGCTGGATTTCGTCGGGCCATGGGAAATCATCGGCGCATGGGGGAAGTTCCACGGGGGCCCTTCGGAGCGGTTGGTGGTCGCTGAATCAGCCGCGCCGATTGTCTGCGCGAACGGCCTGTCGGTGAACCCTCATGTCACGTTCGAAACATGTCCGCAGCTCGATTATTTGCTGGTGCCGGGAGGACATGGTTCTCGAACCCAGGTCGACAATCCGGTCTTCATCGAGTTCATTCGGCGGCAAGCGGCCGCATGCAAGGCGGTGCTGTCGGTGTGCACGGGCTCCTTTCTGTTGCAGCGCGCCGGCCTGCTCGATCACAAACGAGCCACTACGCACTGGGGCGAGCTCGCGAAGCTGCGGCGGCTGCCTGCCCTCGAGGTGGTCGAAGAGCGGATCGTTCGGAACGGCAACATCTGGACGGCGGCCGGCGTCTCGGCCGGCACCGACCTGGCGCTGGCGTTCATCGCGAGCGAGGCGGGCGAGGAGACCGCCGGCCAGGTGCAGCTCTTTGCCGAGTACTATCCGGCGTCCAGACGCTACGGCCGCGCACACCTGGACGAGAACGCGCCCATGTACCTGAAGGGTTGAGGTACTACCGATCGACGTGATCGAGCACCCAGATGTCGCCTTCCGTGTCGCTGAGCGGCAGAAAGAGGCGATGCCTGGTGATCGCGAACTCTATCTGCGAGATGCTCGACGGCAGTCCGTGGCGCGGGCTGTCGAACGACGTCAACTGGAAGGCATCTCCGACAGGCTTGCCCTGGGCGGGATCGAACCTGCGCCCGGACAGGTTGAGGTAGCCGTTCCGATCCGACACGAAGTAGACGGCTCGCCCGTCGGGCGCCCAACGCGGTTTGTCGTCGAAGGACTGTCCGTCCGACATCGGAATCCATGGACCGCCGTCGACCGGCGCGACGTACACCTCCGCGGGGGTCGATCCCTTGACGTCGACGGCCACGAAACTGATCCACCGCTGATCGGGCGAATACCTCGGGCCGAACAGGTTTTTCGTCGGGTCGTGGACGAGCACGCGCAACCGAGTGTCGGCCGCTCCTCCCGCAGGAATCGAGCAGATGCCCGCCGACTCTCCTCGGGCCGCGCGGCAGTCTCCCAGAATCGTCGAGCCATCCGCTGACCAGTCCGATGGCCGCATCGACGCTTCGCCCGGCAAGGTCAGCAACTGCTCGCGCCGCTCGTCCGTCGACAAGACCGCGACGACGCTCTTGACGGGACCGGAGGCGGCAAGGGCGCGCCGCGCGTATGCGAGGCGGCGTCCGTCAGCCGACCAGCGTGGGGCAGACGGCGTCCACTCGCTGCTCGCCAGCAGGACGCGCTCCTCGTTGTTCGAGGTGCGGAACTCCCGAACCTCGCTGCGGCCTGAACGAACGGCCCGGTAGGCGAGCCGGCTGCCATCGCGAAGCGTGTCCACATCGGCCCGGCCCGAGGTGCCGGTGGTCAGCGCATGGGCCAATCCCGTCAGGCGCCCGAGCGCCGGGTCGAAGCCGAGCGACCACACGCGGGTGCGTTGCGATCGCACCGTGAGCGCCAGGCGCGTCCCATCTTCCGAAAGCGCGATGTTCGTTTCCTCGCCGACGTCCGTGGTCAGCCGCTCCGGCACGCCCGTCCACGCGAGCGTGGAGGGCTCGATTCCGACCCGCCAGACGTTCCGCGTCTCGCCGCTCTGGCCTTCGAAATAGAGAAACCTGCCCGAGCGCGCCCAGACGAACCTGCCCAGGTCGAGCTGCCACTCGTCGATTTGCCGTAAGGCGATTTCCGGAATAGCTGAGGCAATCGGCTCGCCACCCGAGATGGGCATCGTCAGGAAGGTCCAGCGTCCAGCGACACGTCCCCAGACAGACACGCGCTGGCCGTCGGGATACCAGGCAGCGTCGATCGAACTGACCCACGCCGACGAAACGAGCGGTTCGATTTCGTCCGCACAGATTTCATGCGGACGCCCTCCGGCGGCGTCCACGACGTACAGCTTGCGCGCGCCCGTTCTCACGGTGGCGTTGGAGAACAGGATCAACTCTCCAGTGGGTGACCACTGCGGGTGGTCACCGAAATCAGAAATCCGGCGTGGCTCGCCGCCGTCGAGCGCCACGACAAACAAGCCCCCACCGCCGCGGTCCGAGCGGAACACGAGCGACCGTCCGTCCGGCGACCAATTCGGCTGCCAGTCGCGGGAGGGCGACGAAGTCACCCGGACGGGCTCCGCCTCGGAGAGACCCTGCACCCAGATGTCCAGACTCCCCAGCCGGTCCGAAGCAAACGCGATGCGCTTGCCGTCCGGGGACCAGGCAGGATCCTGGTGCAGGCCCGCGCCGTAGGTGAATTGCCGCAGGGATCGCTGCACATTTGTCGCGCTCAGCGCCGGCCAGGCGCGCCTGGAGGCGAGCAGTCCGGCGAGGACCGCCAGCGCCACGGCGCCAACGGCAAGCGCCGTTATCAACCCTCGGCGCCTCGCCAGGAGCGGAGCCGGCCGGAACAAGGTCTCCGGGAGCGGCGATTCGAGCTCGGTAACTGGCGCCACGAACCGGTAGCCGACTCCGGGGACGGTGGCGATGTAGTCGTGCTGGCCGGGAGGCTCGAGCAGGGCCCTGCGGAGGGTTGAAACCTGGCGGGCGAGGTTGTTCTCCTCGACAATCGTGCCGCTCCACACTTGCTTGATGAGTTCGTCCTTATCAAGGATCTCGCCGGCGCGCTCCACCAGGACGGCCAGGAGATCCAGCGTTCGGGGTGTGAGGGCCACGCGATTGGCGCCCCTGAGCAGGATGCCGCGCCCTGCATCGAGGACGTACGGGCCGAACGAATAGCATCGGGCCTTGGGAGTCACCTGGGTCCTCGGACCACGAATCCTATAACGACGTGGACACCGCTGGAATTTCAGTCTTTTTCAGAAGTTTTCAGGCACCAGCCTAGACTTCGCCGGCGTAATAAGACCAGACTCCCTTGCTTTCTCGAGCAGGCTGACGCGTGGAAGGTCGACCCGGGCCAAGGCGCCTTCGGCGAGGCCGTCAGGCGTGAGAGAGGGTGCGAACGGACGGATAAGGAGACAGGGTATGAGAGATATGCGCGCAGCCGTCTTGGCGACGGTGACGATCTGTGTGTTATTCGCGGCATCGGTGTTCACCACGGGTCCGACGTTCAGGTCGGACTATCGATTCACAGGATCCAGTCTGGCGGCGTTCAAGCCTCTCGGCCAGGCGGATTGGAAGGTCCAGAACGGCGAGATTGTCGGTACCCCGAAAGACCCGAACGGCGGCTGGCTCCTCGTTGATGGCAAGGCGTTTCAGGACACGCAGGTGTACGCGAGCGTGAAATGCACGGCGGGCTGCAAGGCCGGCTTTCTCATGCGCGCGGAGAAGACGCCCGACGGCGGGATGAAGGGTGTCCTGATGTCGGTGAGCGATGGCGACCAGGCGTCTTACATGGTCAAGATGGATGCGCAAGGCAAGGAAATCAGCCGTGAAGCGCTTCCCGCTGGGGCCGGCCGTGCCGGCGGCGGGGGCGGTGGCGCTGCCGGCGGTCGTGCGGGCGGCGGTGGCGGCGGAGCCGTGGCCGCCGGCGGCGCCGGAGCTCGCGCCGGTGGCGGTGGGGTTCCGGCCGGAGCCCCGGCAACTGGTGCGCCGGCGGCAGGCGGGGGCGCGCAGGGGGCTGGTGGCCGTGCCGGTGGTGGTGCCGGTGGACGCGGCCCAGGGCCGGCGCCGGACATGCCACCCGAGATCGCCGCGCAGTTGCCGAAGAACCTTGCGGTTCGTCCGACCGGCGGGTACGTGGCTGGCGACTACAACGCGGTCGAGGTCCTGCTGAGCGAGAACAGCGTGTTGCCGAAGTTCAACGGCGGCTCGCTCGGCGGTGGCGGTGGCGCGGCGCGTGCAATTCCCGACGCGGACAAGGACGGCTACGGCCAGATCGGCCTGTATGTCGGCGGCACGGGCGAAGCGCGGTTCAAGGACTTCATGTACAAGGACGCGCTCGTGCGGCACTGGGGACCGGATGAGAGCGGGAAGAACTGGAAAACCGTCCGCCTCGATCCCCACTACTACGCGTGGAGTGCGGCGGTGGCCGACTTCAACAAGGACGGCAACATGGATGTCGTGGCCGGCGCGTACCAGTACCTCGGGCCGGACTACAAGATCCAGCGACAGGTCTACACGCCCCATTCGTTCAATCCGACGGCGGAGTATCCGCAGCCCGCGATGGTGAACATCGCGTACGACTTCACTGGCGACGGCTTGTCCGACGTGCTCTCCATGAGCGGCAACGCCGGGAACGGCATCGGCAATCTCTACGTCAACCCGGGCAATGAGTCGCGTTTGTGGCCGCACTACATCACCATTCAACCCGTGGGCAACGAAGAGACGCTCTTCAAAGACATCGACGGCGACGGCCGGCCGGATCTGATTCACGCCGGCATGAACACACTGCGTTACTCGACGTTCGATCCGAAGAAGTGGGATCCGGCCAACCCGACGGCAATGTGGACGACGCACACGATTTCGGAACCGGGGCCGTGGGGCGTCAATATCGGCCACGGACTCGGCGTCGGCGACATCAACGGGGACGGCCGCGCGGACTTCCTGAATGCGTACGGCTGGTGGGAGCAGCCACCGGCCGGCTCGACGGGACTCTGGAAGCACCATCCGACAGCGTTCGGCCGCTGGGGCGCGTCGCAGGGCGGTGCTGGAGGCGCGGAGATCTGCACGTTCGACATCAACGGTGACGGTCTGCTCGACGCCTATGGGCCGATGGAAGGGCATGGCTTCGGCCTCGCGTGGTGGGAGCAGAAGCGCGACGCGAACAAGAACATCTCGTTCGCCGAGCACATCATCATGGACAACTTCCTGACGAAGAACGCCGGTGACGTGATCTTCAGTGAGCCGCACGCCGCCGCCTGCGGTGATGTCGACGGTGACGGATTGCCGGACCTGGTCACGGGCAAGCGCTACATGTCGCACTTCGGCTACACGGATCCGGATCCATGGGGCGAACCGGTCATCTACGCCTATCTCCTTCGCCGCAACAAGCAGGCTCCGGGCGGCGCCGAGTTCGTCCCTGAACTCGTGCACAACCGCTCTGGCGTGGGTTCGCACATGGTGATCGCGGACATGAACAAGGACGGCATGAACGACATCGTCGTGTCGGTCAACGTCGGCACGTTCGTGTTCGAGAATCTCAGGAAGAAGCCGGCGGGGCGATAGGTTCCGAGGTTCCGAGTTCCGGGGTTCCGAGGTTCCGAGTGACCTCGGAGCCCCGCACTTTCTTCAGGGAGCACGACGGCACGCCGGACATCGTCGTCTCGGGCGCGAGCGGCACCGTTCATCTTCTTCAACCTTACGAAGAAGGGCGCGCGGTAGGCGACGCCGCCATGAAATCGGGATAATGGTGACGCTCGGCCTGTGCGAAGTCGTCATTGCGAAACATGAAAAGAGGAGCCAGAACAATGAGCACGATTTCACGACGTGAGTTTCTTGGGTACGGCGCCGCTGGGGTCGCCGGAACGGCGTTTGCATTCGCGAACGGCGCGCGGCTGTCTGCGTATCCTCTCGATGGCGTCATGGGACTGCAGTCGGCCGACGTCGGCCGGCTCCTGCAGACGGATCTCAACGGCACGTTGAAGACGCTGGCCGGTTGGGGCTACAAGGCCATCGATCTCGTCGTGCCGCGCGGCCCCGGTCAGGTCACCGAGTACAAGAAGGCGCTCGATGACGCGGGAATGATCTGCCACAACGCACATTTCCAGTCGACGATGTTCGAGGACGCGAACTGGAAGGAAGCGCTCGGGATCGCGCGCGAGCTGGGGCTGAAGGAGATGGTCCTCGCCGGCGGTGCACCGGGCGGCCGAGGCTCTGCAACGCCCGCGACGGTCGACAGTTGGAAGGCCTACGCGGATCTACTCAACAAGGCGGGCGCCAAGACGAAGCCGGAAGGACTGCAGCTCGGCTGGCACAACCACGGCGAGTTCCGGCCGATTGAAGGTGGCGGCGGCCTGAATCCGTTCGACGTGCTGCTGCAGAACACCGATCCGGCCGTTGTGAAGTTTCAGATCGACGTCGGCAACATGGCGCAGGCCGGCGGCGACCCGATCATGTACCTGACGAAGTACCCGACGCGGTACTACTCGATGCACGCGAAGGACGTCGGGGCCGACGGCCGCATCGGCATCGCGGTCGGCGAGGGCAAGCAGGACTGGAAGAAGATCTTCGAGCTGGCAAAGGCCGACAACATCCACAACTTCGACGTCGAGACCGGCGCTCCGGCGGAGGTCGTCATGGAGAAGCTGCGGATGAGCGCCGAATTCTTGAAGAACTATCCGAGAGTTTGAGGCCGATCGTCGGCACGCCGTCGCAGCCGGCAGGCGGCTGGGTGATGTGGAATCAGCCCATCGCACGGTGCGCAACAAGCAGGCGCCCGGCGGCGCCGAGTTCGTGCCGACGCTGATTCACAATCGGTCCGGCGTCGGGTCGCAGATCGTGGTGCAGGATTTGAACAAAGACGGGGCCCTGGACATCGTCACCGCGACCAATCGGGGGACGTTCGTGTTCCGGGGCACGCCAAGGGCGCGTTGAGCGCGGAGAAGCCGTCGCTCAGCGTACCCAGTGCAGGACGTCGCGCAGCACCGACCACCGTGGCTGTTTCGGCACGATGTTCTCTCCGAGAATCCAGTGGCTGGTCAGCTCGTCCACCGTGCCATCCTTCCGCTGCAGTTCAATCCACGTGTTGACCATCGTCGTCATCGGGGTGTCCCGGCCGGCGACGACATAGGCGAGCGGCACCTTGAAGAGCTGCGGTTTTGGCACGACCACCGCGTATTCGGGATGAATGATCGTGTATGCGGAACCGCGCTCGGCGGTCGCAATTGCAGCGTCGAGCGGCGGATTCCGCGGGGTGAAGATGTCGTCCATCCTCAGGAGAGGGACGATCACCGCTTCTGGCAACTCTTCGCGGATCTTGTGGACGAGCGTTGAGGCCGTCGGCACGCCGATCCGCATCGGACCCCTGGCCCGAACGCGCGACCATTCCGAAAACTCCGCCACCAGATGGTCGGGGACGATGAACGCCAGCGTTTCGTCCAGGTACGGCGTCGTGAACTGCACACGCGCTGCCCGGTCGGCTGTAATCGCCGCTCCCGACATCACGATGTCGCAGACCGCGGCGTCGAGGCCCTGATCGAGAACGGTGCGGCCGACCGGCACGAATTCGGCCTGGACATGGAGGTCCAGGGCCAGTTGGAGGGCCATCTCGGCATCGAACCCGACGAGCTCACCGTGCGTGTTGACAAACACGTACGGGAGACTGTCGTCGAAGTATCCAACGCGAACCGCCCCGCGGGTCCGCACGCGATCGAGGACCGACCCGGTGACGGCCGGCAGCGGCGGCGCCTCCGCCGCGCTACGAAACACCCGGGCCGGACCGCGATCGCGCAGCGTCCTCATGCTCGACAGCATGACGTCCTTGTCGTACGGGCGGTTGAGGGCCGTCTGCAGCAGAATCCTGGTGCCGCCCATCAGCGCGGCTGTCGCCACGATCGTGATGATCACGAAGCGAAGGATCTTCCGCGGCTGGAAGGTGAGTGTCTGCGTGACGGCGCACGTGCCGAGCACTGCGACCGTCAGCGTGTGGACAGCCGCGACGAGCGTTCCGAACCGCGCGTTCACGATCGCCGACGTCACGAAGAGACGGAAGGTATCGGCCGGAATCCGGAGCAGATCCAGCATGAACGGGATCGCTGCGTTGACGTTGCCGAACATCGCCAGCAGCCCGGCGCCGGCGAGCCTCGGGTAGTTGACGAGCGAAACGGGCGTGTCGACGAACCAGCCTGCGAACAGCAGGAAGCTGAGAGACAGCACTTTGCCCGCATGCGGAAAATTGAACGACACGGGCACGACGACGTCTGTCGCCAATGTCTGCCGCTCGTCCAGACCGCCGTAATCCCGGACCAGTGCCTTCGCTTCCTCGGTCAGCAGCGGCAGGACGGCCAGCAGGCTGGTGGTCGTGAACGCCATGACCAGCGCATTCCGCGAACGGGCGATGAACGCACGATAGGGAACCGGAGTCAACGCGGCGACCAGTCCCGGCAGCAGCCAGAAGGCGACCAACAGGGAAATGCCGACGTAGCCGACCAGATACACCTGAAGCCGCTCGAGTTCGGCCAGGCTGAGCGTTCCAGCGACGACGGCGGCGATGGCGAAGACGCCGTACGGGGTCAGCGAGACGACGAAGTGCGTCGCTTTCAGAACCGCCGCGTTGATGACGCCGAGCACGTCCAGCAGCCGTTTTTTCTCCGGAATGTTCATCAGCGCCGCGCCGATGACGACGCTGAACAGCACGACCGCCGGGACGACGTTGTTGGCCAGCGAGTTGAACGGGTTCGAGGGGATGTAGAGGCTCAGAAAGTCGAACGGCTCGCGGTTCTGCAGCAGGGACGCGCTGAAGAACGACGCTGTCACGCGCGGCGGAAACATGAGCGGGAACAGAAACACGATCGACAGCGCTGCCGCCCAGAGCAGCGCGAGGACCAGACCCACGCGCCTGACCAGCGCCATGGCCTGCGCGCCGTTCAGCGCGCCGAGCCCTGCGACGATCGAGACGGTCACGTAAGGCAGGACCGTCATCTGCAGGAGCTTGATGTATCCGTCGGCGATCAGCTCGAGGATCGACACGCGCTCTCCGGCGAAGAGTCCAAGCGCGATGCCAGAAGCCATGCCGATGGCGATCCTCGTCGACAGGCTCCGGCGCGCCGCCCGTGGATTGCGGCTCGACATCACTGCCTGCTGCTACGGCTCGGGCCGGAACCGGCCGGCAGCCGGTGTTTCAGCCCGCGCGCGAAGGCTATCCAGCCCGCCACGAAAACGATGTTGAGCGCCGCGAACGCGGGGATCGTGAACGATGCGAGCTCGCCCGTATACACGACTGCGGCCTGGACGACGTCGCCGGCGCGGACGCAGAACGAATCGACCGCCTGTTTAGCCTTGTATTTCGCCTCGCGGCTCGTCGAAAGCCAGAGCGCCTGCTTGGTGGTGTTGCCGAGGGAGTAGTCGAGGCTGTTGTCGAGAATCTTCAGCGCGCGGATGAACTCGAATGACGGAGCACGCAACATGCCCGCGTAGCCGATCAGCGCCACGATGGGATGGATCAGCAGTGCGCGCCCGACGCCGAGATACTTGAACACGCGGGACACCACGAACATCTGGAACAGGAGTCCCACCAGGTTCCCATAGCCGAAGTAGCTGCTGTACGTCGCTCCGATGAATTGCTCACGCGCCGCGGCGCCCTGCGAACCTGCTCCGTACATGACCGTTGCCGTGCTCACGACGTAACGACCGAACAGATATTCGCCAGACGCGTTCACCACGTTCAGCAGCAGGACGAGCCCGGCGATGAGTGAAAGATAGCGGTCTGACAGCACCAGGCTGAAGCCGTTCTTTGCCCCGGTCAGCTTCGCATCAGCCGAGCCGGACTGTCTCGGGGCAGCGCCCTTCGCCACGCGGTTGATGGCACGCGCGAGGAGGGCGCAGACAACAAGGATACAGGCCCCTCCGGCGAGCAGACGCGACGGGCCCGCGCTCTGGATGAGCTGGCCGGCGCGGATTGAGCCGAGCCACGCCCCGAGACTGCTCCCGAGGCCAATCAGCGGGAAGAGGCGCTTCCCCTGTTCCTCCGAGAACACATCGGCGGCGAATGCCCAGAACTGGGCGATGACCATGACGTTGAAGATGCCGAGCCACAGAAAGTAGGCGATGCCGATGTGTACGCCGGCCGCGAGCAGTCCGAGGAAAACGAGGAGATTGGCGGCAAAGAACAAGGTCACCCACTGAACCAGCTGCGTGCGGTTCACACGCGACGCGAAGGCGCTGTACGCGGGAACCAGCACGAGCAGAAGCAGCGCCTGGCCCGCTGACGAATAGCTTTTGACCTCGGCGCCGCCTTCGCTGAGGATGAAGATCTCACGGGCTGTCTTCAGCAGGTAGTAACCCGCGAGCACGAGGAACATCGTGAGCGCGGTGAGAAGCGCGCCCGCCGCTTCGCCGCGGCGGACGTCGGCTATCGGTGAGAGCAGGCGTTCGACCCAGCCCTTGTCCGGCGCAAGCGAGCCGCCGGGCTCATCGATCGCTCCGTCGCTCAATCCCGGATCCCGCCTGGCAGGGGCAGTGGCTCGGGCAGCCGTTGGAGGCCGACGAGCTTCCAGCCGTCCGGCGTGCGCCGGAAGTACGCGCGGACCGGCTGCTGCCATGCCGGGTGATCGGGTGCGTCAGCGGAAATGTCGATCTCGATGAAGCGTCCTGCTTCCGCGGGCAGGCCGTCCGGCGCGGGTATGGTCGTCGTGGTACTGCGTGTCTCGGCGATCCGACTTGCCTGACCGGTGGCGTTGTCGAAATGCGACCACGCGGCGTGGTAGCCCGTCGGTGGCTGAGCAAAGCCAGCGTCCACCGCGGCGTTCGTGAAAGCCAGCCCGCCGGCGCCCAGACGCAGATTGACGACCGGGTTGACGGCGGGGAGATAGAGCCGGCCAATGGCGTCGCGGCGTTTGATGAGTACGTCGGCGAGGTGACGTTCCGCCGCCGGATCGGAGTACTGCCCGGTGTGAACCGCCGCCCGGATCAGTTCGTCGCTGAAGGCCATCACCCGCCGGGCCGCCCAGAAGGCATCGTCCGCCCGCATGTCGATGAACGGCGCGACCGGCGTCTGCGGCTTCCAGACTGCCGGATCGAAGCGGTCGCCCTCGAACAAGCCGATCGACGGATAGGATTTGTAAGGCACCGTCTGCCACGGGCTGAGGGCGAAGCCGTACGAGAAGAGACGGCGGCGGCTGGGCGCCTGATCGTAGAAGTACTCCCACCCCATGTCCCATTCATGAGGGTTGTTGGCCATGCCGAACGTGGAGCCCACGTCCTGGAGGTAGTGCTTCACGACCATTCGACCTTGTTCTTCCGCGAGCACGTCCAGCGTGTTCGCCGCCTTCCAGTCGACCAGATTGGTCCATGCGCCGAAGACGCGCAGCGCGCGCAGCTCGCGGCGCTGCTCGTGCGGAACCGAGATCGTTCGGGTCGTCGGAGCGCGTGCCCGAGTACCGGAACGGCCCGAGAACCTTGCCCGGCAGCAGGGCGCCGGCCGACACGCGGTACGTCCCGTCGGCGTTGGGCGCCGCACGCTCGAGTACCCGCTTGAGATCGTCTCGCGTGTAGGGCGTCCTGGCGCCAGAAGGCCGCTTGGCGGTGGCCTGCGGGTCGATCTCGACGCGAGCCGGATCGAACGTGGTGATGAACGTCTGGATCTGGTTGTAGCCGAGCGCCCAGAAGAGCTTCGTCGCGATCTCCACGGCACCGGTGCCGCCTTCGGGAAACTCCGGGATGTCGAACTGCACAAACCAGGTACGGCCGTTCGCATCTCGAGCGGTGAACCCGGGATTGGTGCCAGCACTCTTCTCGCGCAGCAGGACCCACTTCTCCGGCGCCGGCCCGGGGTCCGAGTTAGGGCCGCGCGCCAGGCGTTCGGGCGTGATGCTCTCCGCGCCAACGCGGTTGGTGAACCAGCTCGAGTCCAGCACTTCATCGATTGTGTTGACGTTGCCGGCGGGGATGTTGGACGGCTGGCGTCTGGCCGTCACAAACAGGTTGTACGAGGTACTCGAAGAACAGGCCGATGTCGAGCGGTTTCGCGTTGGCCGCGCTGCGGCTTTCAGGCTCGCGCGCGAGCGGGTCGTCGTCGTAGAAACGCGGAGAGATGGTGGCACCGCCGGCGGCGGCGACCGCGGCGGCGAGGACGGCCGCAACGAGGGGCCAGAGAAGGATTCTTCTGCGCATGGCGGATATCAGAACACCTGCGAGGCCGCGAAGACGAGGCCGAAACCTTCGCTGCCGTGCGTCAATTCAATTCGCAGCGGCGTGGCTGCCGGACCGTGCCATCGGAACCCGAGGCCCACGTCGGTCTTCATGCCGCCGAGGGTCAGATCGGTGCGACGGGCGGCGACTTTACCTGCGTCGTAAAAGAGCGCCAGGTCCACGAACCGGTTGACCATGACGCGCCATTCGGCCTGGAGATACAGGCTGTTCAGATCCCGCAACCGCCAGCTCGCATAGGCCCGCAGATCCGAGCCGCCGCCGATCGACGGCATCATGAAGAAGGGGATGGTCTGGCCGGTCTTGTCGTAGGTTGTCTGGGCCATCCCGTGCAGCGATACGACCCACGCCTCACGCAGGATCGGAATGTGCTGAATCGCCTCGTAATCGATCTGGTTGAATCCGTACGCGCCGTCGTTCTCCGTAAAATCGTGGAGGGTGACTCCGTAGAATCCGCCACGACGCGAATAGCCGCGGGAGGGCGCACGCGAATCCACTCCGACGGTGCCCTGCGTGTGCCAGTAGGCTGGCTGCGCGCCGAGGCCAGGTAACGCCTCCGGCGTGTAGACCTGATCGACCGATGGCACGTCGCCTTCCCCGGGGGTCTGCTTCCACTGCGTGACCTCGAGTCCGCCGCGCACGAGAAAGAGGCGTTTTGTCGGAAACACCTCGAGTTTCGCCGAGACGTACGGCTGCTGAAAGCCGTAGTTGGCCCGGTTCTCCTGCGCCGACGTCATGCCGAACCCGTAAAACCCGACCTGCGTCGCCTCGCGCCATCCGCCGAGAACGGAGAGATTGCCGCGGCGGCCGAACAACTCGGGCACGATGAACTCGGCTTCGAGCCGTTTGTATCCGATGAAGGTGATGCTGCCGCGGACATCGAGCGTGTTGTACGGGCTCACATGCTTGAGGTACCCGGCGCCAAGAGTGAAGCCACCGCCTGAATACGAGTTCTGCCAGAAGGGATGCAGCGTCATGCCGGACAGGAACGCGTCCGAGAGGCGCATCACGATCTGTTCGGCTTTGCCGGGCTCGGCCGGCGTCAACGCAGCGGCCTTCGCGTCCTGCTGCTGTTCGATGAGCGCTTCACGCGACGCCGGCTCCTGCGCCTCAGCGGTCGATCCGTACGCGACGAGAGCGAAAACGAGAAAAATCTGCAGTGCCGGCGAACGCCTCATCGACTACCTCAGGGCCGTGAGGGTCAGGCCCATGCCACCCGGCATGGGCGCGGGCGACACCACCAGATTCGTGCGCCGCATGTGAATCGTCACCGTCCGGCCGCTGGCCATCCCCAGCGCTGCCCCGAACACGATGTCGCTCGCCCAATGCTGGTTCTCGCCGAGGCGCGAGATTCCCGTATACGTGGCCGCGGCGAACGCCGGGATGCCAGCCTTCCAGCCGAAATGTTCCTGCAGAACCATGGCGACTGTGAAAGACGTTGACGCATGACCCGACGGGAACGAATGCGGATCTCCATTGGGCCGCGTGCGGTTGGTCGCGAACTTGATGCCGTAGGTCCAGGTCGCGACGGACAGTTGTGCGCGCAACAGGTCGCGGCCGGCGTCGGCCTGTGCTGGGCTTCCAGCCGCCGATCCCGCAATCCACCAGCCGATCGCGACCGGGATCTCCACGAGCTGCGATCCGTACAGAGAACCCCCAGGAAGCGAGGGCGGATTCTTCTGCATCCAGTCGGCAATCGAGCGGTCTGCAGCGTGTGTGGCCCAGGCAGCGCCGCCACCTACACCGAGCCACCATGCCGTCTCGGTCGAAAAGAAGTTCTTGTAGTCGCTTCCCACATCGCGCACGAACCTCATAACGACGTTCGAGTTCGCTGTACTCGAGTTCGCTGCAGCGGTGTCATCGGCCGGCGGCGACTCGGCGGCGACCGATCCGAATCCGGCTGTGCGAGGCGCCTGGGCGCTCGCGAGTGCCGGAGTCACGCTGATCGCGAGCATCGTGCTGATGAGGCACGCGGGAGTCCGGTTCATCGTCTCACACCCTGTCGGTCCCTGGCTTGCCGCAAGGCTCAGGCCCCGCGTCACGTTGCGACCAGGGATCTTCCACACCACATAAGGCAGAGAGGATCATCCGGCCCTTCATTCTGAATGAACGCGCGCACAGAGTCGAGTGACCACAGATGGAATGTATCGATCCACTGGGTCCGCGCGGCGCGAATCGCTCCGGACAGGGCGTCCGGGCCCTTTGTGGACAGCTCCGATCGGGGGTAACATATTCGCGCGTAGACGCCCCTGCGGCATTCGCGCGAACAAGGAGATGACCATGAGAAGACTGGCAATCACCATCGGCGCAGCAGCCGTAATGGTCGGCGTGATCGCGGGCGTGGCTGCTCAACAGCCGGCCTTCAAACGCACGATTCTTCAGCAGGTGGACATCTCCGTCCCAGGACGTGAGGTGGTCACGGCCGTGGCCGAAATTCCGCCGGGCGTCGCGGCGGGTCGGCACACCCATCCAGGGGAAGAAGTCGGCTACATGCTCGAAGGCACGGTAGTCGTCGAGGTGGACGGAAAGCCTCCCGTGGAGATGGGCCCGGGGAAAGCCTTCGTCATCCCTTCCGGCGCAGTGCACAACGCCACCAATCACGGTTCGACACTGGCCCGGGTCCTGGCGACCTACGTCATCGAAAAGGGAAAACCAGTCGCCACACCAGCGAAATAAGGCGGCGCGGGTACCGCGGAAAGTCACTTGACTTGACGTAGCAGGTTGCGCCCGCGCCCTCGCGGGCGCGCGACGATGCCACGTCAAGTCAAGTGCTTTCCGGATTAGTTGGGGTGCAACGTGAGCTTCTGGACTCGCCAGTTGCCGATTTCTCCGACGTAGATGTCGTTCTCGCTTCGACAGTCGATGGCGTTGACAGTCCCGAATTCTTTCAGGGGCTTTCCGGCCCGGCCAAACTTGCCGACGATGCGTCCGTCGAGCTCCAACTTGTAGATCTCCCCATCCACGTCGATATTCTCCGGGGGGTTCGAATTCGACGCATACAGATACTGATGGGGCCCAGGCGTGATGCAGAGGGCCGCGGGGGCGCCCACGTTGGAAATCTCGGCCTTGACCGTTCCGTCGCCGTCAAAGACCTGAATTCTCTTGTTGCCGGCATCGGCGACGTAGACCAGGCCCTTCGCATCGATCGCAATCGCGTGCACCACGGTGAACTGCCCCGGCCCTGATCCGGTCGAGCCCCACGACTTGACGAACTTGCCGTTCTTGTCAAACTTGGCGACCCTGGAATTGGTCCCCAGCCCATCGGCCACATAGATGTTTCCGGCGGCGTCCCACGCCACATCGGCGGGCCGTTGGAAAAGATCTTGAGGCGCTCCAGCGCCGGGAGGTCCACCTCCGCCACGGCGGCCCCCGCCTGCAGGCGCCGCGGCTGCCGGAGCGCCGGCCCCGCCACCGCCGCGGCCCCCGCCGCCTCCGGCCGAAGCCGCGCCCGCCGCCGGCGCGAGTGGCGGCGCCGGAACCCGATCCGCCTCCGCTTTTCTGCCGAGCAGCATCTGCACCTGCCCGGCCGGATCCCACTTGATGACCATGTTCGTCATCTGATCGACGGTCCAGATGTTGTCCTGGGGATCGACCCGCACCTGCTGGGCGACCATGAATCCGTATGTCTCCTGCCCGATCTCGCGAACGTACTTCCCGGTCTTGTCGAACTGGAACAGCCGCGAGCCTCCGTGTGCGAACGCCCGCGACGTGCCGATCGAAATCGTCGGATGGCCCGTTCTCGTGTAGACGACGATGTCACCTTTCGAATTGGTCGCGACGCCGGCCACTTCGCCCAGGGAGATGTTGTCGGGGAATTTCAGCGGCTCGACAGAATCGAACCGGATCGCCGGTACGGCCACCTGGGCGACCACCACCGCTGCGGAAAGAAGGGCTGCGGCCAGCAAAAGCGGTAACAAGCGTCTCATGACCTGCCTCCTCATCCGTCCTACCGCACGGCAGTTGACTTCGGCGAATCCTGCGGCTTGAGGGTGATCTTCTGTACCCGCCACGACTCGATCTCCGCCACGATGAGCTCGTTCGGATTGCGACAGTCGATCGTGTGGACGACCTGGAACCCGCCAGGTTGTTTGCTGGCGTGGCCGAACTTGCCCAGGATCTTCCCGTCCAATTCCATCTTGTAGATCTCACCGGTGTTGTCCCACGTCCCGGGCGCATTGCCGTTGGGATTGGAGTTGGAGGTGAAGAGGTACTGGTGCGGGCCCGGCGAGACGCACACGGTCCACGAATCACCGATGTTGTCGTAGATGGCCTTCTTGTTGAGGTTGTTATCGAACACCTGAAGCCGCGTGTTGCTGCGGTCGGCGACGTAGACATTGCCTTGCAGGTCGACCGCGATTCCGTGCGGCAAGTTGAGCTGGCCGGGCTCCGATCCGGCTTTCTCACTGCCGGCCTGCGCGAGGAAACGGCCGTCCTTGTCGTACTTGACCACGCGGTGATTGGTGTATCCGTCCGACACGAAGATGTTGCCCTGCGGGTCCCACGCAACGTCGGTCGGGCGG
Source organism: uncultured Acidobacteriota bacterium (assembly GCA_963724645.1). Taxonomy (GTDB): domain Bacteria; phylum Acidobacteriota; class Vicinamibacteria; order Vicinamibacterales; family SCN-69-37; genus CAVXSP01. The sequence goes on along the minus strand of CAVRVJ010000013.1, from coordinate 307,338 downwards.
CCGAACACATACTTCTCAGCGGGCGGCGACGGGCCCGTGGGCGTCGCCACCGCGCCGGCCACCGCGTCCGGCCTGTGGCCGAGCACCATCACGATTCGCCCTGCGGGGTTGAACTTCACGACCAGATTCGTGCCTTCGTCGACGATCCAGATGTTGTCCTGCGGATCGACCCGGACACTGTGCGCGAACTCGAACGCGTAGCTTCCCGCGCCGATTTCGCGGACGTAGGCGCCGTTCTGATCGAACTCGAAGAGGCGCGTCGTGGCGCTCCGCACGTAGACGAAGAGATGCCCCTTGGAATTGGTCGCCACACCCATGGTTTCGCCTAGATACAGGCCCGGTGGGAGCTTCAGGAAGGGACGGATCTCGCTGGCAATTTCAGGAACGTTTTGCGCCTTGGCTTTGCTCTGCGCAAAGGCAGAGCCGCCAAACAGCACGGCGGCGACGACAAACGTCAGGCATCGCTTCATATGAGCTCTCCCAACAGCTCCGGCCGGCACCATCGCGCCGGCCCGGTCTCGGCCCACACTGTATACCCGCGCACGCGCGCATTCTCAGAGATTTTTAGCGCTCGGTCGCCCGGGCGAACGCGTCGGCTTGGCGCCCGTCCTTGGGACTGGATCCCCGCCTTCGAAGTGGGTTACCCTCGCCGGCACGCGAGGCCCATTGCCCGTCAGTGAGGATCAAATGCGCGGGCACAAATCCAGCCGTCGTCAAATGCTCGGCACCGTGGGCGCCTTCGTCGTCGGATCCGCTACCGGCTCGGCTGTGCCGCAGGGTCCGGCGACACCAGTACGGACCGGACGAGTGCCTGACGCAGCGCCGGTCCGGCTGGCTCCGCGCGCGGAGCTCGTCAACACGCTCGAATATGAACAGCAGGCGAAGCTGAAGCTGGCGCCGTCGGTGTATGCGCTGATCGCCGGCGGCGATCGCGCGGCCTTCGATCGCATGACGCTGCGGCCGCGGATGCTGTCGCCGGTCCTCGACATGGATCTCGGCGTCACGCTGTTTGGCGACGCGCATTTCACGCCCATCCTCGTGGGGCCGATGGCGGACCAGAAGCGATTTCACGCGGATGGCGAACTCGCGACCCTGAACGGCGCGTCGGCGGCCAAGGCGGTGATGGTTGTCGGCAGCCACTCGAGCGTGCCACTCGAAACATTGGCGGGGCAGGCCAAGGCGTCGCTCTGGTACCAGGTGTTTCCAGGCGAACCGGCCGCGCGGACTCAAGTCCAGGATGCCGTGAAGGCTGGCTGCAAGGCGATTTGCGTTACCGTGGGCGCCGTGCCCTCGGCGCCCGGCACGCGCGCCGCCGCGACGGTCGCGACCGTGGACTGGGCGTCACTCTCGGCTCTCAAGCGCGGCGTGAGCGTCCCGGTACTCGTCAAAGGTATTGCCACCCCCGAAATGGCACGATTGGCGCTGCTCAACGGGGCCGATGGCATCGTCGTGTCGACCTACGGGCTCGTGGCCTCGAGCAAGCAAGCGCCAATCCTGGCGTTGCCGAACATCGTCGACGCGGTCGGTGGCAAGGTGCCTGTCCTCGTCGACGGCTCCTTCCGGCGGGGCACCGACATTCTCAAGGCCCTGGCCTTTGGTGCGCAGGGCGTGCTCGTGGGCCGCCCGATCATGTGGGGCCTGGCGGCTTACGGCGCCGACGGCGTCCAGGGCGTGGTCGAGATGCTGCAAACCGAGTTGGCGCGCTACATGGGGATGTGCGGCAAGTCGAATCTCAAGGTACTCGACCGCACGATGGTGAAAGTGCACGGTCTGTAAATGGGAACGATCGACACGAAGTGGCGTCGTGCCGTCTCTCGGCGACAGGCGATGGCCAGCCTGGCTGGCGCGGTTGCCGGGTCGCCGTTGTTTGGGGCCACGTTCTCGGCGCAAACGGATCCACGTCCACTCAGCGAACACACGCGGCTGCCCGGCTTCGAGGAGATGATGACGTCCTTCGATTTCGAGCCGCTGATGTTCGCCAACGTGCCGCTCTCGACGTACGACTACACGGCGCACGGCGACGGTTCCGAGTTCACGCTCCGCCGTAACCGCCAGGCGTTCGAGTGGGTGAATCTGCTTCCCGGCCAGCCCGTCGATCCGAAGAGCGTCGATCTCGCCACCGAGGTGCTCGCCACGAAAATGAAGTATCCGATCATCGTGGCGCCATCGGCGTTTCAGGCGGCGCTGCATCCGGATGGCGAGATTGGCATGCGTCGCGGAGCCGCGGTGGCTTCGGCCACGCCGATGATCTTGAGCGCGAACACGAGCACACCCGTCGAGAAAGTCGCCGCCGAGCGCGGCGGACCGCTGTGGGCGCAGTTCTACCCGCAGCGTGATGCCGACACGGGCAAGGAGTTGCTGGACCGGGTGCAGGCCGCGGGGTGCACCGGGATCGTCATCACCGTTGATCAGCAAGGGTCGTACTACGAGCGCACGGCGCAGGATGTGAACCTCGGCGGCAATCCGAGAACGGCCAGGGGAGGCGGGGCCAGAGGCGGCGGCGCCAGAGGCGGCGCGTCAGCGCCAGGCACCGTACCGACCGGGCCAGCGCGCTATCGCCTGGGTACCGGCCGTCTCTGGTACACGTGGCAGTACCTCGACGACATTCGAAAACTCATCAAGGTGCCGATGCTCGTGAAGGGCATCCTCACCGCTGAGGATGCGCTCTTGTGCGTCGAACATGGCTTGGACGGGATCATCGTCTCAAACCATGGTGGCCGTTCGATGGACTACGGTCCGTCGACGCTCGAAGTCCTGCCGGAGATCGTCTCGGCGGTGAACGGTCGCGTGCCCATCATCACAGACAGTGGCTACCGCCGCGGCACCGACATCCTCAAGGCGCTCGCACTTGGCGCAAACGCGGTGATGCTTGGGAGAACAACCCGGTGGGCGCTCGGCGCGTTTGGCGCGCCAGGCGTGCAAAAGCTCCTGGAGATGCTTCAGCGGGAGTTGGTCGAGGCGGCCGCAGCGGCCGGGTGCTCCAACCTGAAATCCATCGACAACCGTATCGTCAAGACGAGTTTCTCGTGAACCGATAGCCCCCGCTCAGGGAAGGGCTATACTCCGCACCGGAGGACTGACATGAAGCGCCGCGAATTCCTGATGGGTGCCGCCGCCGTTGCCGGCCTGGCCAGCACGACCCGGGTCTGGGCGGCGCAGGGTGGAAGCGCCAAACTGGCTCGGGTCGGAGTTTCCAGCCGCAATTTCGACGCCATTATCAAGATGGGCGTTGGCGCGGCGTCGCCCACGGCTCGCACGCTCGACTTCCTCGATCTGCCGCAGATGATCGCCGACAAGTTCGGCGTTCATAACGTGGAGCTGCAGCACAGCCATTTCCTGTCGACAGAAGACGCCTATCTGAAGGACGTGCGGGACCGCGTCGCCAAGTCGAAGTCGCAGATCATCCAGATCAGCACGGCGTTTACGGGGACCACGGCGTCCAGCAGCGGCCCAACGCGCCTGCAGGGAGTCGACCTGGCGAAGATGTGGATCGACCACGCGGAGGCGCTCGGGTGCCCGCGGGTCATGGTGAGTGCCGGGCCTCTGGGTGAAAACGTGCGGGCGGCCGCGATCGACGCGCTGAAGTCCATCGCGGACTACGCCAAGGCCCACAAGGTGACGATCTCGATCCAGAACATGGACACGGGCGTGATGCCCCCTCCGCCACCCGCTCCACCGCCCCCGCCGCCTCCTCCGCCGCCGGATCCGGCAGCTGAGGCAAGGGGCGCGGCGCCCGCGGCGGGCCGCCGTGGTGGCGGCGCCGGGGGCGGCACGGGAGGCGGCGGCCGAAGTGGTGCGCCGGCCAAGCCGGCGACCTGGCAGGTCATCGCGGAGGTCGCCAAGGCGAGCGGGATCTTGGTGACGCCGAGCCTCGCTGGTTTTCCGAGTGAAGCAGAGCGCACCGCCGGCCTGGCTGCGCTCTACGCCCTGTCGAACGGCAACAGCCACGTGTCGATGAATCCCGGCAAGATCGATCTGGCCGCGGCGATCAAGATTTCCAAGGACGCTGCGTACAAGGGCCTCTACACCATCGTGACCGACGACGCCGGCACGGATCCCGCAGCGGCCACGAAGGCGGTGCTCGATGAGCTCGTCAGACTGATCTGAGCCCGGTTTGCAGTTGAACTGAGCGCCACGCCCGCTGAGGGCCGGCACCTCGGTTCAACCGGGATTAGTACCCGCGCGGCTCGTGGCATCCATCGCAGCGGATCGTGGCTGAGTGCTGCTTGTGGCACTCGACGCACGCCGCCATGGAGATGTCCTTCAGTTTCTGCATCACGTCCAGTTCGCGCACATTCCCATGGCAGGTTTCACACGTAATTGAGGAGTCGGCCGCCACGTGCACCTCGTGGCTGAAGTACACGTAGTCCGCTAACCGGTACACGCGCTTCCACGGCACGTCTTCCTTCTTCACATCGAAGTCCTTCAGCTTCTGGATCTCGGCGCTGTCGGCCTTGACCGTGGTGTGACAGCCCATGCACGTCGCGGTCGGGGGCAGCGTAGCGTGGCTGTCTGTCCGTGCGGTCACGTGGCAGATGACGCAGTCGAGTCCTTGCGCCAGATGCTGTTTGTGGCTGTACGCGATCGGTTGTTCTGGTGCGGGGGGCGGCCGGTACACCCCCGGTGCGGGGGGCGGCGGCGGCTCCTGCGGAGCAGCACGCGCCACCACGCCGGCCGCAGACAACCAGGCCACCGAGAGTAGCGTCGCGCCAAGAATCACGAACGCAGCGGGCGCAGCAGCCCGGCGGATCATGCAATCAGTCTAATGCCCACCACCCCGGCCCGCGGGAATCAGCGCCAGCAGTTCGTCGTTCGTCCACGGCCTCGTGCGGCTCGCCGTGAGCGACCGGACCGCCTTGACCGTCGCCGCGTCGACCGGCGTGCCTGGCTGGCCCCATTCGCGACGGATGTAGGTCAGCACGCCGGCGATCTGATCGTCGTTGAGCGTCATCCCAATCGGTGGCATGAGTCCAACGGGGCCTTCCTTGCCGTTCAGGAGGATCCTCGACGTCACTTCCGCGGGCGCAAGCGCCAGCGTCGATCCGACGAGGCTCGGCGCCACGCGATCCTGTCCGCGACCATCGGGCTGGTGACACGCCTGGCAGATGTTCTTGTACACCTCGGATCCCGCGTCGTAACGCTTCTGTTCGTCGGCGGTGAGGGCCGGCAGCGCCGCCGCGGCGCCCGGCTTGCCTGGCCATTCAATCCGCGCCAGCACGTTCGTCGCGCGAGGGCCAAGATCCCCGCCTTTCGCGGCGAGCGCCGACAGCGCGACCGGTTCCTTGCTCAGCCGGAGACGCGGACCTCCGGCGGCACCGCTGGCACGCCCGCCGCCGGCGCCGCGCGCGACGACGCCTCCAACCGTCGCGGGAGGCTCGACGCTGCCGCGAAACGCGTAGGCGCCGCCTGGCCCCGCGCGCCCGCCGGGACACGTCGGGCACGGCGCGCCGGCCGCCGTCACGGCGGCCGTTGTCGTGCTCACAAGGATGCCGCGTCGTCCGCTCCCGGGCATCGCCGCATTCAGTAACGCGATCTCGGCTCCGCGGAGCAGGGCCGATCGCTGCCACGCGGGCCGATTCTCATCTGCGATCCACGTGAGAAGATTCTGGGCGGTCGCATCCTGCGCGGCTTTCATGATCGTCGCAGCCAGCATGGTGATCGCCGTCTCGGCCGGGGCGGCTTGCGCCGTGCTCGATTGCAACAGCTTCTGGAGTACGGCCGCTTCGTTGCCCCGCAATCCGCTCAGCGCCGCATCCACGGTGACCGGATCGTCGGCGTACTTCTGGAGCAGCGACGCGAGCGCAGTCTCACGCGATCCGGCCGGCAGCAAGCCCAGCGACGCGGCGAGCTGTTCCCGCACCGCCCAATCGGCGTCGTCCAACCGCTTGAGCACCGCTGGCTGGATCGGATGATCGGCAACGGGCAGCCATCGCTCGGCGATTCGAATGGCAGACACACGCACATCGCGCGACGGGTCCTCGAGGGCCTTCATCACCGTGGGCACGTCGATGTTGTCGTTGCCGTCCAGCGTCCAGAGCGCGTGTGTGCGCGTCCGGGCCTCCTTTGCCGTCGTGGCGAGCGTCTTCAACGGCTGGATCGTGGACTTGTCGCCGCGCTCGACCAGGAGCCTCTGCGCCGTGTCCCGGTACCAGCCGTTCGGATGCGACAAAGCCTGAACGAGTTGCGCAGCCGTCGCCTTCGACAGCGCCGGTTTGGCGTCACGACGGGTCGTGTCGTGCATCACGCGATAGATGCGTCCCATGTGGATCGGTGCGTCGAGCTTCTTTCGCACGATGTAGTCGCGCAGGTAGACCGTGGTGGAGGCGCGATCCTGAATGACGCCACGGTAGAAATCGACGACATACAGGGTGCCATCAGGAGCATTGGACAAGTAGACCGGCCGAAAGCGCTCGTCCGTTGATGCGAGAAACTCCGCGTTGTCGTACGCCTTCCTGCCGCGCAATGTCGTGCCGTCGTCCTCGACGATGATCCTGCTGACGAAATTCCCCGAGGGCTCAGCCACGAAGACGTTCCCGTACAGCTCGGCCGGCAGCCGATCGCCGCGGTACACGAGCGGGGTACACGCCGCCGTGAATTGCCTCAACGTCCCGTCCAGATTCTGAATCCCGAATTGGTATGCTCTGTTGTTGCCAGGGTTTGGACGCACGGGCCAGACGTCGTTGATATTGACCTTGTCGTTGGTCAGCGGTTCATCGCTGCCGCGCGTGCGCAGCATGTTCGGATTGCGCGCGTAATAGGGTGTCGCCACGAGATCCACCCGGAGGGCCGATTCACTCGAGTTCCGATACATCCGGCCGGCGTCGTCCTGGGTCACGCCCCACTCGCCGCGCGACAGCGTGCTGCGCTTGTCCCACTTGCCGTCCTTCAATCGAAGGGAAAACGAGACGCTCGACCCGGCGGAATGCAGCCAGTTGTCAAGGCCCCAGAAAAACGTGTTGGCGTTGCCCTCGACGCCGCCTTCCCGGCGGCCATAGCCGTCGCTGATCAGCTCCTTCTTATCCATCTTCAGATCGCCGTTGGTGTCGTGCATCAGCCACACGTTCGGCGGCTCGAGCACCATCACGCCGTGGTCGAGCACTTTCACCGCGCGCGCCTGCACGAGACCGTCAGCGAAGACCGTCCGCTTGTCCATCCTGCCGTCGTTGTTGGTGTCTTCCAGGACGACGATCTTGCCGATGGGCTCGAGATTCGGCTCGGGCGCCTCGAGGTCTTTGACGTACTCGGGGTACTCCACGGCCCAGAGGCGGCCCTCCGCATCCCAATCGATGGCGATGGGATCTTGAATGAGCGGCTCGCTCGCCACCAGCTCGAGATGGTAGCCAGGCGGCATGAAGAACGTCTTCAGCGCGTCGGTGGGCGACAGCGCCGGCGATTCGTCCGGCACCTTCTGCACACCCGGGGGCCAGGGGCGATTGACGGGCGAGCTCTGATACGCGGCGGCTGTCAGGCCGGTGCAAACAACAAAGAGGACAGAGGCGCGAAGGCGTGGCTTGTTCATAAGGAGTTGGGATGGTTGATCACACGTTCAAGTTTTCAAATACGCGGTGCTCGGCACAAACAAATCCCACGCCTGCTCGACGATGTAGTTGGTGATGCCGTCGATCTTCCAGGCAGGGAAAATCTTCGGCCAGTCGAGCGTATCGGTGGGTCTGCCAAGAGACACCTGAGGATAGTTCGTGAAGAGGCATCATGATGTCCACGCTCGTCCGCGCACACTATACGCCATACCCCGAGGTGTCGCTTCCCGCACACCATCGGACGCCATGCGAGCGTCAGGGGTCGATCGGCTGCGCTTCTTGAGATGGCCCGCTGGTCTGCCTTGTGCTCTCGCGAGATTTCCGCCGGGCCCACGCGTCAAGGGCATCAAATTTTCAAGTTTTCAAGCGCGGGCTTGACGACTTCCGCGCCAGCTACCTGCTGCGGCCTGACGCCGGCTGGCGCCGATACCGCCGGGTCCCACGAGCTTGCGGTCCGCGTCAATCGTCGCATCGCGCCTGCATCCGTCCTCCACGCCGACATCTCGCGTGACCGAAACGTCGCGGGTGACCGCGCGCCACCTCAGAAGCCGCCGCCACGAACCGTTCGTTGTAGAATCACGGCCGTCCCACACAGGCACTCAGAGGAGTTCCCATGTCCCCACTCTCCCGCCGCGCCTTCTTGAGGCAGACGGCTGTTGCCGCCGGCGTCTCAGGCTTCGCCGCGTCATCAATCGCGAAGCTGCATGCGAGGCCCTACGACTGGCCGATTGGCATCGAGTTGTTCCCTCTCGGCAAGCTCATCGACACCGATTTTCCCGGGACGATGAAGCAGGTGGCGGACGCGGGGTTTCAGACGGTCGAGATTCATTCGCCCTGGTACAACAAGCACAATTTCGGCTTCACCGACATGATGAAGCACAGCGGCGCCGAAATACAGAAGATCCTCGGCGATGTCGGCCTGAAGGCCACAAGCGCGCATGTCGACATGACGGAGTGCCGCGGCGAGGAGCTGCCCAAGATCATCGAGTGGGCGAAAGAGCGCGGCGTCACACAGATCGCCGCGCCGAGTCTCGACGGCCCAACGCGGCCGCCCGACAACACGCCCGACACCGTCAAACGGCTCGCCGACGAATACAATCATGCCGGCGAGATGGCCGCCAGAGCCGGAATTCAAGTGGCGCTGCACACCGAGGGCTTCGAGCTGTCGATGATCGACGGCAAGCGCGTCATGGATCACTTGTTCAACTATCTCGACCCGAACCTCGTGAAGTTCCAATTCCAGATGTCCACGATTACGAGCGGACTCGTGGCGGCCGACTACTTCTCGCAGCATCCTGGATGGTTCGTCTCAATGCACCTTCAGGATCTCGATATGAACGCTCCACCGTCGCCGCCGCCGGCTCCAGCGCCGGGCGCGCCGGCCGGCCGAGCCGGACGAGGTGGCGGCCGGCCGCAGGTGCCCATCGGCAAGGGCAGCATCGATTGGGTCAAGACGTTCCAGGCCGCGAAGATCGGGGGCGTGAAGAACTACTTCGTCGAACAGCAGTTCGAGCTCGCCAAGCAAGGCGTACCGTTCCTCGAGCAATTGAACGTGTGAACGGGAACGGCTTCACTGCCGAAATAACAACAACGGAGCCGCCGGGCGTCGTGCGATCGACGACGTCGTCACGTCGCACAGGCGATCCTTCCCGAGGCCGACAGCGACGGATCGAAAAACATCTGTCGTCCGATCTCGGCGGCTGGACTCAAGGCGCCCCACGCCGGCGGCGCATGCCGCACGGCGCCCGCCCTCAGGCCGGCGCCCGCCAACGCGACAAAGCACGCGAGACTGACGATCCGCGACCGAACGCCTCGGCCCATCGCGCTCAGGTCAACGCCACGGTAGCAGGCGGCTACTTCGCCATCTCGGGCGGAATCGGCAGCGTCACCTTTCCCGTGGCCGCCCACTCGGTGCCGCGCGTGAAGGTCGTCGAAAACGCCGGTGTCACGATGTTGGTGTCGTCGTGGCCGAGCACGGTGACGAACACGCGGCCCTGGCCGTAGTCCACCGTCCAGAACATCGGTTCATTCGCGCCGGGCCCTTCGAGGGGTTGAGGGGCATTCGCGTCGGTGCGGCGCGTCGTCTGATACAGCGCGTGGTCGTCGTACGCCGTCGCGAGCACGTGAAACGAACCGGGCTGCCATTTCAGATGCGCGTAGAGCTCGTCGTTCGTCTGCGGGAACGAGCCCTTCAGCCCCTTCGTAATCGGATGGTCCGCGTCCTTGATGTCAATGACGAAGTCGTGGCGCGCGGAATGATGTCCGTAGCCCGGCCGCCAGCTGCCGCCCGACAACTTCTCGTATTCGGGCCATGTCTCGAAGGCCGCTACGCCCCAGTGGTAGATCACAAGGCCTTTACCTGAACGCACGAAATCCAGCACGGCCTCATCGGTCTTCGCCCCCCACCGCAGGTTGGGCGCGTTCCGCGGATCCGAGTAGTTCACGATCGCCACGCTGTACGGCGCCAGCGTCTCGGCCGTCGCGCCGCGAAATTCTTCCGTGACGCGCACGTCGAATCGGCCCGTGTCTTCCAGCACTCTTCGAAGCGCTGGTGTCGAGTTCTTCCAGTTATGGCTGTTCTGACCGGTGATGATCAGCACGCCCACCTTCGGCGGCCCGGCGGCTGGCTGCTGCCCGTAGGTCCACGCGCCGAGAAACCAGACGCCGGCCAGCACATATCCTCGTGTTTTCATCGACGCCTCCGTCAGGAATCGCACGCGCCACGTCGCGCGGCTCGCCCGCCAGCAGAAGCCGGACGCGCGCGTCCGGGCCGGCGGCCGGCCGCCGGTCAGGGCGACGGCCTCACATCAGCGGCAGCAGCGCATCCAGCATCCGCTGAGTGGTCGCATAAGGATCGGGACCACTGCCCTCGAGCGCGAAGATGCCTTTGAAGCCAAGGCTCTGCCAGAGTTTGATGGCCTCTTCGAAGTTCCAGCGTTCAGGCGCGTACTTGATGTGCGTGCTGCCCGTGTCCATCGGATACATGCGCCGCATCTCGCGGTGGCGCGTCTCGTCATCCGGATAGTTGCCCATATCGGAGTTGGAGTAGGCGCCGGCCGCCGTGATCACGTCCACCAAATCGGCCTTCGTGGAGCCGCGCGGCTCGAGCGTCACGAACACCTTCCTGGACTTCCCGTAGTCCGAGATCGTTTTCAGCGTCTTGATCACCTCATCGAGCCATTCAAGAGGCATCGGTCCCTGATCGACCATTACGCGAGGGCATTCGAGCTCAACCGCATGATCGATCCACTGCTTGCTGAGGTCGATCGTCTCGAGCCTGACCACCGGATCGGCCGACGACATGTTGACGACGCTGAGGCCGCCCAGGCTGATCTGGTTGATCTTCGACTTCGCCTTCTTCAGACGGTCACTGAACTGCTTGAAGTACGAGTGCTCGGTGGACAGGAAGTGCGAGCAGAACACCTCGACGTAATGCACGCCGAAGCGGTCGGCGAACATGTCGGGAATGTCCATCAAGTCCAGCGTGCCGTCCGGCCGCGTCGGGCCTTTCAGCAGGCTCTGGAAGTTCAGCGTCAGGATGGCGACGCGCTTCAATTTGGCCTCGCGCGCCGGATCAGCAGTTTGGCTGCTCATGGACAACTCCCTTCTCGTCTTGCTACTTCGTCCCGGCCGGCAGGGCGAAGGCCAGGTAGGCGCCGCGCGTGAAGACCGCGATGTACTCGCGCCCGTCCACTTCGTAGATCGCCGGCGACCCTTCGCTGCCGTCGGGCAGCGCGAACGTCCACAGCACCTTGCCGGTGTCCTTGTCGTACGCGCGAATCTTCTTTTCGATCGTCGCCTGGAACGCCAGGCCGCCTGCGGTCACCGCCAGCCGCGCTTTCGGGCCGTGATCTTTCATGATCCCGAAGTTGTTGCCGGGTGGATCGACGCCAATCGCCTCCCCGTCGGGCACCTGCCACTTGATCGCTCCACGGTTCAGGTCGTAGGCCGTGATGCTCGAATACGGCGGCGTCACGAGCACCGGCGTGGCGGTGTACGCGGAAAACTGACGTGGCGGCACTTCGACATTGTCCGGATACGGCGGCGGGCCGGCCGCCCCTCCGCGGCCACCCTGTGTGGCGGCGGCGCTTTGCAGGAACGTCATGACGGCGTCCAGATCGGCAGCCGGCATCGCCGCGAACGACGGCATGCGGGCGCGCCCATCACGGATGACGGTGCGCACTTCTTCCGCGCTCAGCCGATCCACGACGCCGACGAGCGGCGGCGACGCGCCGTCCGGCGCCGTGAGATTGGCGCCGTGGCACGTCTGGCACATCTGCTGATAAATCGCCTGGCCGCGCTGAACGATGGCCGCGTCCGGACCAGGTCCCGGACCGCGTCCGCCCGCGCCGCGTCCGGCGCCGGCCCCGCCGGCGCGGGGCGCCACCGCCTGGTCACCGGCGCGGCCGGCGGCGGAGCGACGGCCCGACGTCACGGCGCCCATCGACGGACCGTAACTCCCCATGCTGAGACCGCGCGCCGCCTCGGCGGCGCTCGCGTAGTAGCGCTCGAGCGCCGGGAACGCAATCGAGATCACGTATGCCGTGCCGGTTTCCGGATCAGCCGACGTCGAAAATAGGTTCGCGCCGCCCGAGTGCCCCGGCATCATGATGCTGAAGTAATTCGTCCCGAACGGCGTGAACAGCCCCTCGTTGCGCGCCTTGGACAGCACGTCCGTCCACCGCGCCCGTTCTTCAGCCGTCAGGATCCTGGTATCGACATCTTTGATGGTGTAGGACTGGCGTTCAAAGGCCGGCGGCTTGGTGGGAAACGGCTGCGTCGGTGACAGCTTCTCGCCCGGCACGTCCGATTGCGGCACCTTCCGCTCCTCAATCGGCCACACCGGCTTGCCCGTCACCCGATCCAGCACATACAAGAATCCGCTCTTGCTCGCCTGCGCCACCACGTCCTGCGTCGTGCCGTTCTGCCGGATCGTCAGCAGCTGCGGCGCCGCCGGCATCTCGTATTCCCACACGTCGTGATGCACCGTCTGGTAGTGCCACAGCCGTTTGCCCGTTCGCGCATCCAGCGCCAGGATGCAATTGGCAAACAGCGTGTCCCCCAGCCGGTCCCCGCCCCAGAATTCATACTTCGGCGTCCCCACCGGGATGTAGACGATCCCCCGCTTCTCGTCCACCGCCAGCTCGCCCCAATTCGCCGCCCCACCGCTGTAAGTCCACGCCTCCTTCGGCCATGTCTCGTAGCCGAACTCCCCCGGATGCGGAATCGTGTGAAACACCCACGCCAGCGATCCGGTCACCACGTCGAACGCACGAATGTCGGCCGGCGGCGAGCCATACGCCTCGCCCGTCGCCGAGCCGAGAATCAGCAGGTTCTCGAACACCTGCCCCGGACTGCGCGACCCCATCGACCCGGTCCACGGCCGCGTCATCCCCGTCTTCACGTCCACGCGCCCGTTGTTGCCAAAGGTGGTCACGGGCTTGCCCGTCTGCGCATCGATCGCCCACAGCCAGCCGCCCACCTGCGCCAGAATCCGCCGGTCGCGCCGGTCCTTGCTCTCCCAATAATTCAGCCCGCGATACCCGGTCAGGCCGCCGCCCCGCCCCGCGCCCCCGCCGGCGCCACCGCCCGCCGCCGCTGGAAACGCATACGCCCACTGCTCCTGGCCCGTCGCCGCATCGACCGCCACCAGTTGCCCGTTCTTCGCCGCCGCATACAGCGTCCGGTCCACCACGATCGGCGCCAGCACGTAGGCCACCTGATCGCCCGTCGGATACCTCCAGGCCACTTCCAGCTTCGACACGTTCGACCGATTGATTTGCGTCAGCGACGAATAATTCGCCGAGTCGGCCGTCCCGCCCATCGTCCGCCACGTCGTGTACGCCTTCGGCCCCGCCTGCTGCGCCCGCACCAGGGCCACACACAGACTGCCGCCGCAACATACCGTTACCAGTGAAAGAAAAAGGAAACGCTGGCGCATGGGGGGACCGCTCCTCAGAACCTTAGTGCTCCATTTCGGAATTACGGCCGCATTCGGCCGCCGATGCATCCCGCCCGGCGGCGTTGCTCGTCGGTCAAATGCACTGGGCATTTTCCCTCCTTCGCGCCTTGCGGGGCGGGCGCCCACGAGCCCCGCGAACGCGAGCCACGAGCCGATCGAAGTCCCACCAGCAGCACGTGCGGCAGCACGTCGGCGCGCTTCTGCACGACGATTTTCCCGCCCTTCGGCACAAGTACGAAGCGGACATCGGAGCGTGCCCAACACCGGATCCTCGCGTTTCCGGTTAGAGAAGCTTGACAAGCTGGTCGAGGACGGACTTGGTGGCGGCCGCCGGATCGTCGGCCTTGTCGATCACGATCGTGTACAGGCCGTTGTAGCCAGCGTCCTTCGCGATCTTGACCGCGGCCGCGAGATCGATCTGTCCGGGACCCGTCGCGACGTGACAGTTGCCGTTCGACAGCGAAAGGAGCGGCTTCAAACCGGCGGCGCGTTCCGCTTCGCTCGGATACCCTGCGAAATTCGGCGTCACGAGCACGCCGCTCGCCTTCGCGACTTCTTCAATCACTTGCCACGTTGCGGGAACAGCCGGCGCGGCGCCCCGCCCACCGCCGCCGCCCGTCCCGCCGCCACCGCCGCCGCGCCGGGCCGGCGCGGCCCCGCCGCGGCCCGCAGCCGGAGCTGACGGCGGAGGAGGCGGAGGGGGCGCTGGAGCCGGTGGCGGTGGAGGCGGCGCGATGCCCGTGTCCATGTTCTCGATCGCGACGGTGACCCTGCGGGCCTTGCCGTATTCGGCGACAGTCTTCAGCGCCTCGACCGCCGAGGCCCGTGCGTTCGACGCCAGCGGCCCGGCCGCGATCAGGAGCCGCGGACACCCGAGTGCCGCCGCGTGATCGATCCAGCGCTTGGCCAGGTCAATGCCCTGCACGCGCACCGGGTGGGTGCTGGAGGCCGTGGTGCCTTGAAACTCCGCACTGATCTGGATGACCTGGCACTTCGCTTTGGCGACGCGGTCTTTCACGTCCTTGATATAGGCGTCTTCCGTCGACATGAAATGGCGATGCCTGAGCTCGAGATTGTGGACGCCGTATTTGTCGGCGATCATCTGCGGCAGATCGAGAAAGTCGAGGGTCGCCATCGGCCGCGCCGGCGAGCCTGGGAACGGGCCCATCTTGATGAGCGGTTCGAAGCTCTGGCTCGACACTCCGATACGGCCGATCTTGGCGTTACCCGCTTGGGCGGCCCAAAGCCGGCGCGCGCTGGCCAGTCCGGCGACGGTGGCGGCACCTATCAGAAACTCACGGCGCTTCATGGCATGTCCTCAGATGGCCGAAGTATGGCCCGGTTCTGTCAAGCGCCGGCGTGAGACGCCGCGCGCCTGATTGCGCAATTCGCAAAAAGACCGCCGGCGTCTCCTCACGCCGCTGTCAGACGTTCAACGTTTTCAGATAGGCGATGCTCTGCACGAAAAGATCCCAGTTCTGTTCGACGAAGTAGTTGGTGATGCCGCCACTGGTCTTCGCCGTCGTGAGGATCTTCGGCCAATCGAAGATGTCGGTGGGGCTGCCCAACGCGACCTGGCCGCCGCCACCTCCGCCGCCAGCACGTGCGCCACGACCCGCCGCCGGCGCGGCGCCGGCCGCCGCAGGAGCTGGCGGCGGTGGAGGTGCCGTCGCAGGTGCCGGAGCCGCCCCGGCAGGAGGCAGAGGCCCCAGGCCCTGCAGATGCAAGGAACGGAAGCGGTTCGGGTATTTCGTAAAGAGCATGACGGGATCGCCGGTGATCCGCGTTGACGACATCTGGTACTGCATAAACACCGTCTTCGGGTTGAGCAGGTCGAACAGCGCGTGGTAAACGAGGCGCCCGTCCTGGAGCTTCGCGTGCTCGAAGCCTTCGTTGTGCAGCGTCATGATCATGCCGTCTTTCGCCACGACGTCGCCAAACCCGTTGTACTCGTCAGCCGCCCTCTTGAGCTCATCCATCGCAACGATGCCGTCGGTCACTTTGCCGTTCAGACTGGCGATGCTCACCTGATCGGCGCCGACGGCTTTGTTCCACGCGATGGCCTCCGGCAGCTTCGTCCGGAGCTCGGTCATCGTGAAGTGCACACTCGCACATTTGATCCCGTTATCGTCGAGGACCTTTCGTGTCGCCTTGCCGTCGGCCAGTGCAGCGAACTCCCTGTAGCCGGGCGAATCCAGCTCCACCTGGCCAATCCCCAGGGCTTTCATGTCCTTCATCAGGCCAGCGAATCCTTCCAGGCCGCCGTCCACGACGCGCTGCCTGTGCGGGTAGACCTGGCCCCCGAGCGGGAAACCGAGCGGGAGAAGCCCAGACGACCTCGCCTCGAGATCGCGCACCATCGAGGCCAGCACCCCGGCCGCGAGAACACTTCCGCCGGTTCTGGTGAAAAACTGTCTTCTGGAAATCATGGGTCAATTCTCCTTCGCTCAAATGAGCGGTAGCAACGCGTCCAGCATCGTTTGCGTCGTCGCGTAGGGATCCGGGCCGCTGCCCTCGAGCGCATAGATCCCGTTGTAGCCGACCTCTTTCGCCACCTTGATCGCGTCGGGCAGGCTCCAGCGTTCCGGCGCGTAGTGCACGTGACTGCTGCCGCATGACATCGGGTACATGGCGCGCAGCCCGGCATGGCGCGCTTCCTCCGTTGGGAAATTGCCGCAATCAGGATTGGCGTACGCGCCCGCTCTCTTGATCACGTCGACGAGCACTTCCCATCCAAGAGTGCCGCCGCGGGTTTCGAGTGTCACGCACACTTTTTTCGATTTCCCGTAGTCACTCATCGCTTTCAAGGCCTTGACGGCCTCCTCGCGCACCTCCGCATCGAGCGTGCCTTGATTGACCATGACGCGAGGGCAACCCATCTCGGCAGCGTGATCGATCCACCGCTTGGTGAGGTCGACGGTCTCCACTCGAAGCGCGGGATCTGGTGCGGACATGCTCACGACTTGCAGGCCGCCCAGACTGATTTGATTGATCTGCGACTTGGCCTTCTTCACCCGGGCGACGAAATCCCTGAAATAGGAACTCTCAGTAGAAAGAAAGTGGGGACAAAACACTTCCACATAATGAACGCCGTAGCGGTCGGCGAACATGTCGGGCACATCCATGAGGTCCAGCGTGCCGTTCGGCCGTTCCGGGCTCTTCAAAATGCTTTGGAAATTGAGGGTCAGGATCCCAATCCGGTCCAGCTTTGCCTGTCTTGCCGGATCCGGAGTCTGCCCCCACACCCTGGCGGCACTGCCGGCCGCCGCGACCGCCGCACCCATCAGAAATTCTCGTCTTCTCATGGCGTCTCTCCTACTGTGACCCAGCCGGAAGGGCGAAGGCCACATACGCGCCGCGGACAAGGACGGCGACATACTCCCGCCCATCCACTTCATAGATGGCCGGTGATCCTTCGCTTCCGTCGGGGAGCGCAAAGGTCCAGAGCACCTTGCCGGTATCTTTGTCGTACGCGCGAATCTTCTTCTCGACCGTCGCCTGGAACGCCAGGCCTCCGGCCGTCACGGCCAGACGCGCTTTCGGCCCGTGATCCTTCATGATGCCGAAGTTGTTGCCCGGGGGATCGACGCCGATGGCTTCTCCATCCGGAACCTGCCACTTGATTGTCCCCTTGTTCAGGTCGTACGCCGTGATGCTCGAATAGGGCGGCGTGATGAACTGCGGCGACGCGCCGTACGCCGAGAACTGGCGCGGAGGCGCATCCACGAAAGGCGGGTACGGAGGTATTCCTCGTCCCGCCGCGCCACCACGGCCGGCCAGCGCCGCGGGATTCTGCAGGAAGACAACCACGGAGTCGAGGTCCGCGTCTGACAGCACCACCGCCGGCACCGGCGGCATCCGGGCCCTTCCTTCTCGAATGACGGTGCGAATACCTTCCGCGCCGAGACGATCGACAGCCCCCACCAACGAGGGAGCGCCACCATCCTGTGCCGCCAGGTCAGCGCCGTGGCATTGTTCGACACATCACCTGATACGTGGCCCCGCCCCGCTGGACGGCCGCGAGATCCACTCCAGACGCCGCGCCAGCCCCACGGGAGCGGCCGGCACCGGCGCCGCCGGCGCCTGCACCGCCGGCGCGACCGGGCGCGGCCGGCGCCGCGCCGGCCCTGCCGGCAGCCGAGCGGCGACCGGCGACGATCGCCGACATTGACGGACCATAGTTACTGGAGCCGATGTACTTGGAGGCCTCGGCAGCACTGGAGTAATAGCGCTCCAACGCCGGCATGGCGATCGAGATCACATACGCGGTGCCGGTCTCCGGATCGGCCGACGTGGAAAACAGGTTCGCGCCGCCGGAGTGGCCCGGCATCATGATGCTGAAGTACTCGGTGCTGAAGGGTGTGAACAGCCCCTCATTGCGCGCCTTGGACAGGATGTCGATCCAACGCGTCCGTTCCGCGTCGGTCAGGATCATCTGGTCGACATCTTTCACCGTGTACGACATCCGCTCGAACGGCGGCGGCTTGGTCGGGAACGGCTGCGTGGGCGAGAGCTTCTCGCCGGGCACATCGGATTGTGGAACCGGCCGTTCCACGATCGGCCAGACGGGCTTGCCGGTGACCCGGTCCAGCACGTAGAGGTAGCCGCTCTTACTCGCCTGGGCCACTACGTCCACGGTGGCGCCATTCACGCGCACGGTGAGCAGTTGCGGCGCCGCGGGCATCTCGTACTCCCACACGTCATGATGAACGGTCTGGTAGTGCCACAAGCGCTTCCCCGTTCGGGCTTCGAGCGCCACGATGCAATTGGCGAACAACGTATCTCCGTGGCGGTCGCCGCCCCAGAATTCATACTTCGGCGTCCCGATTGGGACATACGCGATCCCGCGCTTCTCGTCGATGGCCAGTTCGCCCCAGTTGGCGGCGCCGCCGGTGTACGTCCACGCATCCTTGGGCCAGGTCTCGTAGCCGACCTCTCCAGGATGGGGAATCGTATGAAACACCCACGCCAACGTGCCAGTGACCACGTCGAACGCGCGAACATCCGCCGGAGGTGATCCGTACGCCTCGCCGGTGGCCGATCCAAGAATGATCAGGTTCTCGAACACCTGGCCCGGGCTCTTGCTCCCCATCGACGACGGGGCCGTCGGCCGGGTCATGCCTGTCTTCAGGTCCACTCGCCCCCCGGCGCCGAACGTCTCGACGACCTTTCCCGTCTGCGCGTTAATCGCCTGAAGGAAACCGCCGACCTGCACGAGGATTCGCCGGTCCGAGCGATCCTTGCTTTCCCAGTAGTTCAGGCCGCGATAGGTGCTGATTCCGCCAGCGCCGCCGCGCCCCCCGGTGGTCGGAGGAAACTGATACGTCCAGATCTCCTTGCCATTGGTCGCGTCGATCGCGACGAGGCTGCCATTCTTCGCCGCCCCGTACAGGGTTCGATCCACCACGATTGGTGCGAGCACGTAGCTGATCTGATCGCCGGTCTCGTACGTCCAAGCCACCTGCAGTTTGCTGACGTTCGAACGGTTGATCTGGGTCAGCGCGGAATAATTCGCGGAATCCGCCGTGCCGCCCATCGTCCGCCATGTCGTGTACGGCTTCGGCGCCGCCGGTTGCTGCGCCATCCCGAGCCCCAACAGCAGGCTCACGCAAGAGCACACGGTTGCGACCTGGATAGATCGTTTACCCACAGAGCGTCTCCTGTTTTTCCATCGGAAGCCAATCCGCGGCGGAAGCGAATCTTGAACTCATCGATGCCATCACGCCTGGTGCTGGCCACGACCGAACTCAGGCGTACCGGACAGATGGGTTCCGCGCAGTACGCCGTGGACCCTAGCACATTCTCTATCTCAAGTCACGCTGCACGGGGGTATAGTAGCCACGCGCCGTGACAGGGACGCAGAGACCCGGAAGGCGATGCCACAGATCAAAGGAGGGCAGCCATGAACCGCCGCCAAATGATGAAGGCCTTCCCCGCTCTGGCCGCCTCCGCCGTCGCCTCCCGGGCCACGATCGCGCAGGCACATCAGATCGTGTCCCCGCAGACGCCGGCCACACCGCCCTCGTACAAAGGCCGGCTGCGCCCGGGCGTCGTCGCCCTGTCGTACCGCCCGCAACTCGAGTCGAAGGAGATGACCTACGAGGACATCGTCCGCGTGATCGCGGACCTGGGCCTCGAAGGGATGGAGATGACGGGGTACTGGCTGCCGCCGATGCTGAATTTCCCGCCCGGCACGCCGTCGACGCAGATCTCGGAGATGGTCCGGCAGACGCCGGCCAATCCAACGCCGCAGTGGCTGTCCTCGCTGCGGAATACCGCGTACAAGAACGGCGTGCATGTTTACAGCGTGGGCTCGCCAGTGAAGATGGCGCAGAAGACGCCGGAGTTGAGGCAGAAGGAAGTCGCCTTCGGCAAGAAGTGGATCGACATCGCGGATCAGGTCGGCGCTGGAAACGTCCGGGTGTTCGCCGGCGGCCTCGTTCAAGGCGCCACCGAAGCGCAGTGCGTGGACTGGGCCGTGGAAGTGTATAAACCGATCCTCGACTACGCCGCAGGCAAGGGCATTCTGGTCGGCGTCGAAGACGACGACGATATGACCCGGAGTTCGGAGCAGCTTCTCAACATCATGAAGAAGGTGAACCATCCATTTGCGCGCATCGGTCTCGACTGCGGCAATTTCCGCAAGGACGGTTACAAGGAGTGTGAACTCTGCGCGCCCTACGCCTCGTCCACTCACGTCAAGACCAATATGACGGGGCCCGAAGGTCAGCGCGAGCAGGCCGACTGGGTGAAGCTGTTCGGCATCCTCGCGAACGCCGGATACCGTGGTTATGTCTCGCTCGAGATTTCGACGCCAGATAACCCGGTGCCGAAGTACGCGGCAGAGCTGATCCGCTGCGCGCGGATGTATTCGGGTGCCTAGCTAGGGGAAAGGACAGAACGATACGGTGGGGTTCGCGTTACCAACGTAAGACTCGTTGTTCTTTTGTGAAGGAGTAAGGAGTCAGCACATGGGCAAAGTGCGGTTCCGTGCGTGCGCAATTCCGATCGTCGTTGTCATGCTCTCTCTGGCGGGCGCCTCCACGGCGTTCGCGCAAGCCCTCTTGGGGAATATTGCCGGCACCGTGGTTGACAGCACCGGCGGCGCGCTTCCTGGCGCCACCGTGACGGCGACGCAACCCTCGATCGACGTGACGCGAACGACCGTGACCAACGCCGAAGGCGCGTTCCGACTGGACGGCCTGCCCGTCGGCGGGTACACGGTCAAGATTGAAATGCCGAGTTTCAGTCCGCTGATCGTCACGCTGCCCACACCGCTGGCCGGGCGCGAAGTGCGCGACCTGGGCAAGCTCGTCATGAAGGTCGGCGGGATGTCCGAGACCGTGGAAGTCACCAGCGCGGTGACGCCGGTGCAGGTGACCGACAGTTCGCGGATCGGCACGATCACCGCCGACGACTTCGCGAGCATCCCGACCAAGGGACGCGACATGTTCGGCATCATGCAGGTCGTGCCAGGCGTCCAGGACACGAGCCAGAATCGTGATTACTCGAGACGAGAGTCAGCCGTGTCGATCTCGATCAATGGCACGATTCCCTTCAACAAGGACGTGCGGCTTGACGGCATCAACATCATCGACGAAGGCGGCTGTGGCTCGGTGAACGTCAACCTGAACATGGACGCGGTCGGCGAAGTGCAGGTCATCTCGAACGGGTACACGGCGGAGAACGGCCGGAACACCGGCGGCATGATCAGCATCGTCACCAAGTCGGGCACGAATCAGTTCAAGGGGTCCGGCTGGTACAACGGCCGTCGCGATCGCTTCAACTCGAATGACTTCTTCCGCATCATCAACAACACCCCGAAGCCGCTCTATGCCATCAACATCTCGGGGTACAGCTTCGGCGGACCGGTGATCATCCCGAAGGTGATGGACAGCCGCACCTCGACCAAGAAGTTGTACTTCTTCTTCTCGCAGGAATTCACGACCGACAGGCAACCGACGACGACCCAGCGCTCGAATCTGCCCACTGACCTCGAGCGCAAAGGCGACTTCTCCCAGACCTTCATTACGACCGGCACCGGGGCCAACGCGGCTTATTCAATCGGGCCGATCCGCGATCCGCTCACCGGCAACCAGTTCCCGGGCAACATCATTCCGCAGGCGGGCACGCCGGGCTGCGGCGTTTCCGTCAGCTGCATCAATGCGCTCGGGCAGGCGATGCTCAACCTGCAGGCGAAACCGAACGGCATTCTGAACCAGCAGGCCGGCAACCTTTACAGCTCGAACTCGGCCTACGACACCACGCCGGAGCATCTGCGCAACGGCACGGTGCTGCGGTTGGATACCGTCCTGACCGAGAAGACGCGCATGAGCTTCCGGATGGTCAACGACCACGACAATACGTGGGCGTACAACCAGTTCTCCCCGGGGATCGGCCACGTGGCGAACAACGCGCCCGGGCTCATCTTCTCGTCGACCGTCACCCAGGTGCTGCGGCCGACGGTGGTCAACGAAATCACCTTCGGGTACACACATCACCGCTATGGCTTCACGGCGGGCGAAGAGACGACGACGAACAACACGTTCGACTACACTTCCCTCTACGCCTCGAACGTCCTGCCGGGTCTGACCGTGCCGCGTCTGCAGCCGTTCGGGGCCTACAGCGAGCCTCCGACCCTGTCGAAGTTCGGCGGCCCGCAGGTCGACCAGTGGCCCTACGCGCCGATCTACTCGACCAGCGCATCGAGCCGAAGCAGCCTGGCCGGCTACATGACGGCCTGCAATTGCCCGATGCCGCGCATGAACATCAGCGCGCGGGCGGCGTTCGACGACACCCTGTCCATCACGCGGGGCCGACACAACTACAAATTCGGGGTTTCGACGGAACTCGACCACAAGACCGAGCCCGGCTCGGCGAACTACATGGGGAACTTCAGCTTCAACGATGACGCGAACAACCCCTTGCGCACGCTGAACGGGTACGCCAGCCTGCTGCTCGGCTATTTCACGAGCTACACCGAGCTGACGGCGCGCGTCGACAAGGCGGTCCGGCACTGGCAGAGCGATGCATTCGCGCAGGACAACTGGCGCGCGACGTCCCGGATCACGGTGGACTACGGCATCCGGATGACCCACGTTGGCTCGCAGTACGAAGTGAACAACAACCACACCGGCTTCTACCCGGACCAATGGAGCGCCTCGGCAGCGCCGCGCATCTATCGCCTGGCCTGCGCGACGCCGAACTACGTGAACACTGCGACGTGCGCGTCGGCCAATCAACGCACGATCGATCCGGCCTTCCCGACCGTGCTGTTGCCGGCGACGAACAACGGCAATCTCGTGCCGGGGTCGGGCAATCAGATCAACGGTGTGAGTACCGACGGCATCCCGGGCGAGAAGCCCGGCACGTATGTGACGTTCCCTGGCCTCTCCTGGGCGCCGCGCGTAGGATTCGCATGGAACGTGACAGGCGACGGCAAGACGGCCATCAGAGCCTCCACCGGCATCTTCTATAACTTCGCGGCGTCGAGCAACGCCGCCGGCTTCAACTATGGGGGCTACGCCGGCGGCTGCCCGGTTTCGTGCACCCGCACCATTCTGTGGTCGAAGTTCCAGGACATCACCAACGCGGCGAGTGGCGGTGTGAACTTCGTGCAGACGCCCATTACCGGCACGGTCGGCGGCCTCTCGGTGCCGAACGGGCACTCGTACAACGGCGAACGTCGCGTTCCAGCGTGACGTCGGCTTCAACACGGTCGCTGAAGTCGCATGGGTCGGCAACTACGTGTATAGCTGCCGGCCAGTCCGTTGATCAGAACCGGCTGCCGCTCTACGTCTACGGCAACGTCGCCAACCTGTTCAACGGCACGACGGCGGCCGTCAACAACCTGCGCGCCGTGTACGGCAAGTACCCCGGCATGGGCGCCGTCAACCAGTTCACGGCCGAGCTCTACAACCAGGTCCTGGATTACAACGCGCTTCAGGTCAGCGCCACCCGCCGCCTCTCCAAGGGTCTGCAGATGGGCATGGCGTACACCTATGCGAAGGGCAAGGGCTACGTCGGCTACGATCCGGTACACCGAGCAGATCGGCGGCGCGGACCTCATCAAGGCCTACTACTGGGCGCCGACGGCCGAAGACCGGGCGCACAACCTCATCGTCAACTACAGCTACAACATTCCGACGGTCACCCAAATCCCGGTGCTCAAGCAGCTCGCGAGCGACTGGCAGGTCTCGGGCATCACGAAGCTGTTGAGCGGCGCGGGCGTGACTCCGACGCTGCAGCTCGAATGGCACCGGCGTGAATAACACCCTGCCGTCGTTAACCAACGGCTTGAACACGGCGTGCCAGCTGACCGGCATCGATCCCGCGCTGAATCTCACGCAGGACACGGACAAGCTGGCCTACGACGCCCAGCACTTCAATCCCGCGGCGTTCGCGTTCGCGGCGCCGACGAACATCGACCCCGTCACCGGCATCGCGACCAAGGGCGCACTGGGCAGCCCCGGCACGATGCGCATGTTCCGGAACCCGACCTGGCATGAGTGGGACCTGACCGTCTCGCGGCGCTTCGCATTCACGGCGTTCGGCCGCAAGAACAGCGGGCTCCGGCTCCAATTTCAGGTGTACAACCTCTTCAACGAGGTGCAGTTCACGACCCTGAATGCGTCAATGCAATGGACGGGCGCCTCCGGCAACACCGTGCTCAACAGCCCGAACGTGGGGAAATACACGGCAACCATTCCGGCGCGCATCATGGGGCTGACGGTGCGCTTCGACTGGTAACACGCGGTTGATCCGCCGCTGAACGCCGCGGATCCGTTCACACACACCCCGGCGGCGCCTCACGCCGCCGCCGGGGGTTTTTTCCCTTCGGGCTCGAATCTGGCCGCTCACGCACATGCCCAGGAGCCCGAGGAAGCCGCCGAGCGACAGGAGCGAAACCCATTTACCCAGGTGAAAGCCGACGGGGATGTACTCCAACCGAAAGAGGTGATGCCCTGCGGCCAGCGGGACGGCCCGCAGGGAATAGTCCGCGGGCATCACGCGGTAAGCAGCCTGCGCGCTCCCTGGCAACGCCTGCGCGCGCCAGCCTTTGGCGTAGTTATCTGTCACGAGCAGGATGGCCGGCGACGTCACGTCTGCTTCCACGGTCAGTTCGTCGCTGGAGGATTCCACGAGTGTGACCTTGCCGCTGTCCGCCGCCGGAACTGGCTCGGGAACAGGCGGCGTCTCGAGGACGATCTCCCGACGGGGGTCGAACGACGCATCGGTCACTGCAGACAGGATTTCCTCGCGCCCGCGCAGCAGGCGATATCGACCAATCAGTAACAGATGCGGCAGCACGTTTGGGCTCTCCCGTACGGTGACCTGATTGCCATCCGGGACAAACTGAAATCGGCAGCGGAGCATCTCCAGGACTGGATGATCGCGTGTAAACCGGATGAACTCGGTCGCCTGGTCTGGATCGATGCCCTGCGTGAAGCCGATGAGCTGAGAGTAGCGCTTCAGCACACCCGGGTTGTAACCCCAGATCTCGTTCGCTCTCAGACTCAGGGCCGCATCCGGACGCGTGGCCAGATTGAGAATGCGATAGTCCCCCGGGTGGGCCTCCAGAAACTGCTTCATCTTCGGATCCGCCGCCTCGGCCAGATCAAAATGGTCCAGCGACGTCCGCGCGAACACTCCAAGTTCAACCACGGCCATTGCCACCAGGAGCCAGACCGTCGCAGGATTCTTCCGAATCACAACGAGCACGATCGCGACGACGCACAGGGTCGCCCCGCCGACGAACACGCTTTGCGCGGCTACGCGACCTGCCTGGACAACGAACGCGGGGTCGTCGTACAGCCTCTCAGGCAGCAGAAAGATTTCTCCCGTGTTTCGGATCGCTTGCACAATCGAGCGCCACCATGCGACAGCCGGTGAATCCAGGCCTGCCGGGTACATCACGACGGCCACTGCAAGCAGGACAAGACCGGCACCCGCGACGATCCCGACGTACCCGCGGCCAGGCCGCCGGCCGCGGGCCAACGCATCGAAGCCGATCGCAGCCAACATCGCAAGAAACAGCGACGCCACAAAGATGAACTTGGAACTGCCGCGAAACCGGTTGAAGCCAGGCACCCACTGATACAGCAGCTTGAACAGCGGCGTGTGGACGCCGAGCGCGAGCAGCAAGAGCAACGCGACCATGATGAACGAGCTCCGGCGCATCCGGCGTTCGCCCCAGATCACGCCGCAGGCCACAAGGACGAGACCGCTGACGCTGATGAAGAGGCACATTTCCCACAACGTCCAGCGGCCCCAATACGGCAAGGTCTTCATGTCCCCGAACAGACCTGGCGCCAGGAGTGTGAGAAAATTCTCCGGCGGAAACGAGTAGCTCGCAGCTACCTCAAAGGGCGCGCCGCCATCGCGCACCATCTCGCCCCATTCCGGCACGCTGGTCAGCACTTGCACCGCGCTCAGCCCAATCCCGCCGAGGACGATTCCAGCCAAACCCAGAACCGCGCGCCTCCATTGCGGAGCCGCAGGCAGGCACAACCCGCAGTACACGGCGGCGGCGACGCCCGTGTAGAAGACGTATTGCGGACCACCGGCCAGCACCTCCATCGCGACGGCGAACATCCCCAGCAGACTCCAGCCGAGCGACGGCGCATCGAGGGTGCCATCGATCGCCAGGAATACGAGCGGCGCCCATGCCAACGTGCACAGAATCGGGAAATGGCCGCCATAGACGTGCAGAAAGTTCGCGCCGCAGAACATGTAAATGACCGCGGCCAGAAAACAGGCGTCGGGCCGCAATGCGCGCCGTGCCACCCACGCGTATGTGAACGCACCCGCCAGGAAGATGTGGAGGGCGATGGTCCAGTTGATGGCCCGATCCACCGGAAGCACGAGAAAGAGGGCATTGAGCGGATAGAGCAGAGCGGATTGGAACCCGCCGAAGAACGGCGTGCCGCCAAACAGGTACGGGTTCCAAAGCGCGAGGTTGCCGCGCCGGAGTTCTCCGAAGCCAAAAGTGAGCCAGTCGAGATACTCCAGGAAGATGTCAGTCTCTCGATTCGAGATCACGGGGTGGAGCGGCGTGAACAAGACATCCGCAAACATCCCCAACGTCAGCACGGCAAGCAGACTGATCGAAATCAACCACGGCGGAAGGAACCGCCGCTTTTCGGGCGGGGACACCGCGGCAGGCCGGACGCCTCGCCCCAATGGCTTCGCGGCAGGCTTGTCCGGGTGTCGTCTCGCCATCTGCTGTCTTTGCTGCGCCGAGGCGACTCGTCGTCGTTGGGCTCACTGCTCGTCAGCCTGACGCACGGTTGCCACGGCCCGAGCAGCCGACATCATGCGCAGGTTGTTGCGGCACGAAGCGTGCCGGGTGATCTCTGGATATTCTCAGGACGGCCTATTTCGCATCGCCCGTCGGGTACCCTTCGTTCAGCTCGATGTAGGTGCCCCACGGGTCCGTGATGAACGCGATCGCCGTGAGAAAGCCGAGGCTCATCGTCCGGAACGGCGTGTTGATGGTGACGCCTCCTTCCTGGAGCTTCGCCACGAAGGCCTGAAGGTTTTTCACCTCGAATCCGATGTGATCCAGACTCCGCCCGCGCGTTCCGGCGGCCGGTTCTTTCGCCTCGACGAACCGCATGTTCATGCCGGGAATCTGAGCCACCGGGTCGTTGCCCTGCTTGACGACGGTGGCGCCAAACCACTTCGCGTACCAGGCCGCCGCTTCCGCCGGATTCGGCACTTTCATGAGCAGTTCGTTGGTCATGGCGGGCACGGCGATCGCAGCGTCTTGTGTGAGCAGGATCCGGACCCTCTCCGGCGACATCACGGCCGCGGTCGTTGCGGTTGCGCCAGCCTCTGGCTTCACGCCGATCGCCTCGAGTTTCGCCAGCGTGTCTCTCAGGCTCTTGACCTTGATCCCGATGGCTTCGACAACGCTGCCGACGCTGCTTTCCGGAGGCGGGTTGGCGCCCGCCCCGCCGCCACCCTGCGCGTTCGCCGGAGAGGCGGACGGTTGACCGGGAGCAGGCGTTGCGGCAGGGGATGGTCCGCCTGCCGCAGGTGCGGGAGGAGCCTGGCCGGCGCCGCGTGCGCCGCCGCGGCCCCGGTTGGCCTGGAACAGCACGTAAACGCTCGGAAGCCGCATTCCGGACATGGTGCCAATCTGCACAGGCGCCCCGCTAAGCGCGGTCCAGAAAGCAGTGCTGGCCGCCTGATCGGTGACGATCAAATGCTCGTGCGCGGCCGACACACCGCTCGCATTCGACGGAAGGACCTGCGCGGACACGTGAAGGCCGGTCGCCAGCGCGCCGCCGAGCATCAATGGAATCCATGCCTTCATTTTCAGCCTCCGGTTACATCTTCGCCGATCTTGATCGGATCCGTATGCGACTCTGCCCGCAGAGGATTCCTGCGCGCGCGAGCGCGTCGGCGTACACGAAGTGAGCAGCGGTTCCGCAGCCGTCCGGTTGATTGAAGGGAGAGAAAAAAGGTGGAGCGGGCAGCCCGTGCGCGACCGGGCTACCGATCACCTTTACCGGGTTGGCAACGTCCCAGGTGACACGACGTCTGGTACCACTGCCAGTCAGGCTTCGGCGGAAAGAACCCGTCGCGATTGGGCATCTGCACCTGCGGCAAGCTCCGAGCGTCCATCACCGCCTCCTCTTTCACGATGGCGTTCTTGTACAGCACGAATGCCGTCAGCGCGTACACCTCGTTCGCGCTGAGTGAGCCCTCCTTGAAGGGAGCCCGAGGCATCGCCCGATTGATGTAGTCCCACAGCGTCGTCGCATACGGCCAGAAGCTTCCGACGGTCCGTACCGGCGTCGGTGTGGTGAGCGTGGCCCGGCTTCCGACCAGGCGGGAACCGTACTGCGTGCCCTCCAGCGATGGACCGTGGCAGATGAGGCACTTCGCCACGTAGATCGGCTCGCCCTCTTTGGCCGTCCCGCCGCCAGGCGGCAGCCCCTTTCCCGACGGACCGATCGCGATGTCCCATTGCCGGAGTTCCTGATCGGTCGGCGTCCTGCCGATGCTCGAGTAGGTCGGCGTCTGCGCCCGCGCGGCCGCAGACAGCGCGTGGATCGCGAACGCGACCGCCACGAATCGCTTAAGCGAACAGCGCGCTCTCAACATGCCCGTCCGGCGTGACCTTCCACGGGTAAATCGGATTGAAGTGAAACACTCTCGTCGTCGGGGACTGGAAATAGCGTGGCTGGACACCCCACAGGCTCGCGATCTCGGCGAGCGAGGGTTGCACGTCACCACGTTCGTCCGTGCAACGGGACTGAAGCACGGCCTCGCGACCATCCCAGTTCCATGGCAACACGAACTGCGTGTACGCCTTCCTCAACACTGGCTCCTGGAGCGGCGCGTCCTTCCACGTGCGGCCACCGTCGATTGATACGTCGACCTTGCGGATGGCGCCGCCGCCCGACCATGCCAGCCCGGTGATCTCGTAGAAGCCAGGACCCGTGAGCACCGCGCCACCGGCCGGACGCGTGATCACCGATTTTGGACCCAACTCGAAATCGAACCAGAAGGCTTTGCCCCCAAGCGCCGGCCGAAGGACCGAGTAGCCGGCACTTTCCGATCTCGCGTGAACGGGCTCGTCCACCACTTTGAGTCGCCTCAGCCATTTGACATTGCTCAAGCCTTCAAATCCCGGCACCACCAGACGCAGCGGATAGCCGTTCTCGGGGCGTATGGCCTCGCCATTCTGGCCGTAGGCCACGATCACGTCGTCCAGCGCTTTCTCAATCGGGATGCTCTTGGCCAGTTTGCCCGCCTCGGATCCTTCCGCCACGATCCAGGTTCCGGCCGTCTGCAGGCCTGCCATCTCGAGCAACAGCGAGAGCGGCACGCCCGTCCACACGCTGCAACTGCTCCAGCCGTGCGTGTACCTGCACCGTCTTCGGCAGCTGTTTGTTGTCGCTCGTCGAGGTGTTACCGGCGCACTCGATGAAGTGAATCCGGGACACCGACGGCAATCGCTTGAGCTCGTCGAGTGTAAACATCAACGGGCGATTCACGAGGCCGTGGATGAGCAGACGATGCTCGCGAGGATTGAGAATCGGCGAATCGTAGCCGTGCGAGACGACGTAGTGGAGCGCCGACGGCGTGATGATCCCCATCTGCTCGTGGAGCGGCGTGTGGGATTCGGGGATGCTCGTCTCCCGTGCGGCTGTCTCGAACGGAGAACGTTCACCGTAGGCGCGACGGCGGCGGAGATCGGCCGGGGGATCCTGCGAAGCGGCAGAACCGGGCACGCTCGCGGCCGCACCGACGGCCAGGCCGGCCAGCGCGGCGCCCTGCTTCAGAAAGCGGCGCCGTCCAGGTACGTTGACCTTCATCGCGACCGACAATAGTTTCACAGCACGGGGGGCCTTGGGTAGAGCGCGCCCGGGCCACGGAGGGCGCGGGCGTTCGGTACGGTAAACTCCTCCTGCAGTCTCCAATGAAAGCGTTGACTTCGGCGCTCACCGGACCAGTAGGTGTCCCGGCAGTGCTGATGGCGTGCGCGTTCGCCGTCAGTCTGCAATTGGTCGGCAAGGCGCAGCAGCCGGTATTCCGAAGCAGCGTCGAGCTGATTGCCGTCGATGCTCAGGTCATGGACGGCGATGGCTATCCCGTTGGACAACTGACGTCCAACGCCTTCCACGTCTCGATCAACGGGAAACAACGCAAGGTCGTCTCCGCCGAGTTCATTCGGCATGCCAACGTCGCGCCGCCTGTGAAAAGGACGCCACCGGTCCCGGCGGCCGATCCCCCTCCGCCCGCGGGTCCGGGGCGGACGTTGATTCTCGCGGTGGACAACGGAAGTTTCGGCGTCGGGATGTCGCGCGCGGCCATGGACGCGGCCGGCGCGTTTGTCCAGCGTCTCGAGCCGGACGATCGAATTGGACTGTTCGTGTCGCCCAAGGGGTCGTGGATCCCGCCCACGACGGATCGGATGCCCGTCCGCGCGCGGCTCGCAAACCTCATCGGCGAGAAAGAGCCGTTGCGCAGCGTCTTCAATCTGAAGCCGCACGAAATCGTCGACATCACGACCGAGAGCCAGAACCCGTTTTCCTTTCTCACGCGGTCAGCCGGCACCTTGGATCCCAGCGTGAGAGCCGAACTCGATCCCGTGCTGAGGATTCAGCAGCGCGAGTGTCCCGGTGAGGCCGACTGCCCGGCGCGCATCTTCGCCGAAGGCATCGGACTCGCGGTTCAGCTCGAGCACGAGTCGCAGATGAGCCTCATGGGCGTCGAAGCTCTGCTGCGTATTCTGTCGTTCGTACCCGGACGCAAGTCCGTCGTCCTCATCACCGGCGGCGTGCTCGTCAGCGACAAGCCCGAGGGTCGTCCCGACGTCGGCGATCTCGGGCGGGTGCTCGGACAGACCGCCGCCCGGGCAAATGCGACCATCTACACGGTTCATGTAGATTTGAGCGCGTCGGACTCGGGCAGTGCGTCCAAACCCGGGTTTGGCAGTACGGATCCGAGTCGCGATCGCGCGATGTTCAGCAACTGGCTGGAAGAGTTCTCGCGCGCGGCCGGAGGCAAGCGCATCAATGTGCCTTCCAGCGGCGCCGCGGATTTCGCGTTCGATCGCGTGCTGCGCGAAACCTCCGCCTACTACCTCCTCGGCGTGGAACCGGCGGACGCAGACCGCGACGGCCTGCCTCGCGAGTTAAAGGTCAAGGTCGATCATCGCGGCGCGACCGTCCGGAATCGTCAGTGGGTCGTCATCCCTGCGAGGCGCAAAACCTGAGCGAGCACGCGCGGGCCTCGCAGCGTCTTCTTTCAGAAGCGCACTTCAAACCTGGCCGGACTGCTCCGCACGCCGTGAAGGCGTCGTCAGGGGCCCTCGTCGCGTTCGTCGCACTCGTGGCTGTGGCCGCGTACTGGCCGGCCCTCTCCGGTGGATTCATCTGGGACGACGACGCGTTGTTGACACTCAACCCTCTTGTGAAAGCGGGCGACGGACTCTACCGAATGTGGTTCACCACCCAGGCAGTGGACTACTGGCCGGTCACCGGCACGTCGTTCTGGATCGAATGGCGCCTGTGGGGCCTGCACGCGAGCGGCTACCACCTCACGAACCTGCTGCTGCACATTGGCAGCGGGCTCCTTCTGTGGAGAATTCTCCGCCAGTTGGCGATCCCTGGGCCGGCGCTCGCGGCAGGTTTCTTTCTCCTCCATCCCGTCAACGTCGAATCGGTGGCCTGGATTGCCGAGCGAAAAAATACGCTGTCCCTGGTCTTTCTGCTCCTGTCGGCGCTCTGGTTTCTGGAATCGCGGCGTTGGTACTGGCTGAGCTTCGGGGCCTTCGTGCTCGCCATGCTCAGCAAGGGATCGGTGGCCATCCTTCCCGTGCTCCTGCTCCTCATCATCTGGTGGCGGCAGGGGACGATCACGAGAACCGATCTCGCCAGGACCGCGCCGTTCTTCGTGGTCGCCGTCGGATTGACACTCGTGAACATCTGGTTCCAAGCGCGTGGACTGACAGGCCCTATCCGCGACGCCACCGTGGTTGAACGCTTGCTCGGGGCCGGTGCCGTGCTCTGGTTCTATATCTACAAGGCGCTCGTTCCGATCAACCTGATGTTCGTCTATCCGGAGTGGGATATCCGCGCGGACGCCGTCCAATGGTGGCTGCCGATGGCCGCGGCGCTGCTCCTTACCGCGATCCTGATCTGGCAGCGGCGACGACCACTCCCGCGCGCGCTGCTGCTGGTCTGGGCCTGCTTCTGCGTGTCGCTCGTGCCGGTGATGGGCCTGACGGATGTCTACTTCATGAAGTACTCGCTTGTGGCGGATCACTATCAATACATCGCGCTACTCGCCGTCGTGGCGGGTGTAGCGGCGGGCGCGTCGCGACTCGCCGAGTTCACGCGGGCCCGGCCTGTTGAGATCGGCTGCGGCATCCTCATGCTGTTGTTGGGCATCGCGACATGGCGGGGGAGCCAGCAGTACGCGAGCGCAGAGACAATCTATCGGAGCACGCTGAGTCGGAATCCACGCGCCTGGATGGTGCACAATAACCTTGGCCTTTTCCTGTTGCGCCGTTCGAAGGTCGACTTTCAGGAAGGCCTCGGGCACCTGCAGACGGCGCTGGCGATCAAGCCGAACGATCCCTCCCTGCACAACAACCTGGGAATCGCGCTCTTCCAGATGGATCGATTCGAAGAGGCGGCCCGAGAGCATCAGGAAGCCGTGCGCCTGTCTCCCAACTACCTCGAAGCCTACGTCAACCTCGGCGCCGACCTGCGGACGCTCGGCCGTCACAGTGAGGCGGTCGACGCGTTTCGACACGCCCTGCGCATCAATCCCGAGCTGGGCTCGATTCGCTCCGACCTGGCAGCCGAACTGCAAGCGGCTGGTCGCGCCCCTGAGGCCAACGCTGAACTTCAGCACGCCGCACAGGACAGTTCCTCGACCGTCGAAGGACGCGGCGCCATGGGAGATGCGCTCCTGCACCTCGGCCGCACCGAGGAAGCGATTGCCCAGTATCGCCAGGCACTCCAGATAGATCCGAATTCAGCGCCGACCCTCAATAACCTCGGTTACGCGCTGATGGTGGCCAGCCGTTACGGGGAAGCAGAGCGTGCCCTTCGTCAGGCCGCACGCCTCCAGCCGGAGGATGCGGCGATTCACGACAACCTGGGCAACGTGCTGCAACAGATGCAGAGGCTCGACGAGGCCGTGGCCGAGTTCAAGGCGGCCCTTCGCACGGGAACCGGCAACCTGGCTGAGATTCACAACGATCTCGGCGTTGCGTACGCCATGCAGGGCCGCCGGGACGACGCGATCGCGGAGTTTCGCGAGGCCGTGCGACTGAAACCGGGACTGGCCACCGCGCAAGCCAATCTCGCGAAGGCACTCGGGATTGGCAGGAAGTAGGAAGCCGCCGCATGAAGGCCCGCAAGAATCCCAGCGCAGGCCCGTCCCAGGCCCTGATCCCGGCCATTCTGCTGATCACCGCCACCGTTCTGGTCTATTGGCCCGCGCTGACAGGCGGGTTCATTTTCGACGACGACACGCTGTTGACGAAGAATCCGCTGATCCACGCCGCCGACGGCTTGTCTCGCATGTGGTTCACGACCGAACCGCTCGACTACTGGCCGATGACGACCACCTCCTTCTGGCTGGAGTGGCGGCTGTGGGGCCTTGATTCGACGCCGTACCACGTCACGAATCTGATCCTGCATCTTGGCAGCTCGCTCATGCTGTGGGCCATCCTTCGACGCTTGTCGATTCCCGGCGCCTGGTTGGCCGCGATGCTCTTCGCCATCCATCCCGTGAACGTCGAATCCGTGGCCTGGATCGCCCAGCGAAAGAACACCCTCTCGATGCTGTTCTTTCTGCTGGCCATTTTTTGGTACCTTGACGACGAGTTCGTCAGCGTTTGGCCAAAGCATCCGGTGGCACCTGGCGGCCAGAGACCGGGCACGGCGACCTCACGAAGGCGCGATGCGCTCGCAGCAGGGTCACGACCATCTCGACCGCGCGTCACGCGCACGTACTGGCTCAGTCTCCTCGCATTTGTCCTGGCGATGCTCAGCAAAGGATCGGTTGCCGTTCTCCCCGCACTCCTCTTGCTCATGGTCTGGTGGCGTCGCGGCGAGGTTTCTCGCGCCGATCTGATCAGGACCTCGCCGTTCTTCGTCGTGGCCGCACTGCTGACCCTCGTCAATATCTGGTTCCAGAGCCACTACATGAGCGGGGAGGCGATTCGACACGTCACCCTTGTCCAGCGGGCGCTCGGCGCGGCGGCAGTTGCCTGGTTTTATCTGTCGAAAGCGCTGTTGCCGATCCGGCTGATTTTCATTTACCCGCAGTGGGATATCCGCTCGGTTGACGTTCGATGGTGGTTGCCGCTGACCGCGGCCGCGGCCGTAACCGCCGTGCTCGTGTGGCAGAGACGCCGGCCGGTCGTCCGCGCGCTGCTGTTCGCCTGGATGGCGTTCGGTCTGGCCCTCGTGCCGGTGATGGGCTTCACCGACGTGTATTTCATGAAGTTCGCGCTGGTGGCGGATCACTATCAATACATCGCGATCATCGCGGTGGTGGCCTGCGTGGCGGCGGCGCTGTGGCGACTGCCCCTCGCGGCCTCCGCCCGCCGGATCGCGGCGGCGGCGCTCATCGTCGTCCTTGGCATCGCGACGTGGCAGCAATCCGAACTGTACGCGGACGCCGAAACGCTGTACCGCGCGACCCTCTCGAGCAATCCGTCCACCTGGCTCGTGCACAACGACCTGGGCGTGCTGATCGCGAGCAGGTCGCCCGGCGAGGCGATCGAACACTTCCGCGAGTCCCTCCGATTGAATCCGGACAACGTCGAGTCCTACAACAACCTGTGCCACGCCCTGGCGCACGCTGGACGAATGAGTGAGACGATCGTCGCCTGCTCGTCCGCTCTCCGGCGCGATCCGTCTCTTTACACCGCGCACAACGACCTGGGCGCGGCGATGGCCTCGATGGGAAAGTTGGACCAGGCTCGCGCGGAATTCGAGGCGGCCCTGAGGCTCGCGCCCGCGTACGACGAGGCGCACAACAATCTTGCCAATGTGCTCGCCGCCACCGGGCGCGTGGCCGAGGCAATCGATCACTACCGCGCGGCGCTTCTCGCGACGCCGGAATTCGCGATTGGCCATCTGAACCTGGGCCTGGCCCTTGAGCGAGAGGGGCGAATCAGCGAGGCCATCGCCGAATACAAGGAAGCTGCGCGCCTGGATCCGGCGCTGAGCCAGGCGCAGCAGCGGCTCGCCGTTCTGGCTCACGGAGCCGGCCGCGGGGGATCCTGATCAGCGGCAGGCGCCTGGTCGACGATGGTCACGCTCGACCCTGGCACGACCCGTGCCCAGTCACCACGCGAGGGCCTTGTCGGGCGGAGTGTATTCCGCGCTGTGAGCGGCGGGAAGAGGCACCCGGACCTCGAGCCGTGTGCCGGCGCCAGGCGTGGAACGAACCTCGAGCCTGCCGCCGACAGGCTCCAGACGCTCGCGCATGCTGATGAGGCCGAGCCCTTTGCCCAATGCGCGATCGATGTCGAAGCCCACGCCGTCATCGACGATGGTCAGGACGATCTCTTCCGGCCCACTGTGCAAATGCACCGATACTTCGCGCGCCTTGCTGTGCTTGAGGGCGTTTTGCAGCGCTTCTTGAACGATTCGGAACAAACATAACGTCAGCTCGGGCGCCAGCGAGGGCGGAACGTTGTCGTGCGTGAAGGTCACGGCGAGATCAGGACGCGAAAGCTCGCGTTGGAGCGCGTCGAGCGCTGGGACCAGGCCGATCAACTGCAATTTCGCTGGATGCAGCCGGTGAGAGAGATCGTGCACGCTCCTCGCCAGGCCGTGTGCGCGGGTCACTGCTCCGATGCGCAGCTCTTCGCCCTGGCCCTGAACGCTCCCACGCAATCGCCCCAGATCGATCGCCAGAAGCGCCACCTGCTGGCTGATATCGTCGTGCAGCTCGCGCGCAATCCGAGAGCGCTCGGCGTCCTGCGCGTTCAGGAGTCGAGACCCGAGGTGGCGGATCTGCTCGTAGCTGGCGCGCAGCTCCGCCTGACTTCCCCGT
This sequence comes from uncultured Acidobacteriota bacterium, assembly GCA_963724645.1. Taxonomy (GTDB): domain Bacteria; phylum Acidobacteriota; class Vicinamibacteria; order Vicinamibacterales; family SCN-69-37; genus CAVXSP01. Next base: position 271,293 of record CAVRVJ010000013.1, on the reverse strand, counting down.
ACCTGTTCTTCGGCCTGCCGGCGTCGCTTTCGCTGAACGAGCAGCCCTGCGATGAGCGCGGTCTGCGCCAGCAGGACCATCACGGCGCCGAGAGCGTAGAGCTTGTACTGCTCCCAAATCGAAGGCTCTCTGAACTTGATGAGCGCTCCGGCAGGCACGCGTGCTGCGGTGATGCCCCAGCGCTGCAGCTGCCGCCAATCGAGATACGGCAGGAGCCGTGGGACTTCAATCGGAATGTCCTGTGCGCGCGTCCCTGTGAGAATCCGAACCGCCATTTCGCCAAGGTGCGTCCCGGTCTCGCGCGTGTCGCGCACGACGCCGCCGACGACACCGGAACCGATGTAGAAATCGCTCGTGCCATACACCGGCACCGGTGCGGCCCGCGCCACGAGCCGCGCCACCTCGTCAGCGTACATGAGGCTTCCAGGCTTGTACTGAAAATGCCAGATGTAGAGGATCACACTGCGTGGCGGGACAGACTCGACTGCGGCCAGCAGGTGGGGCACGGTATCCTCGTTGATAAACCTGAGATCGACCGGCCGCGGAAGGTCGCGAAACTGGTTTCGTACCGACTCGACCGTCGGCTTGTCTGTCCCGCTGACCACGACGAACACGTGCTCGGTCGACGGCTGGAGCTGCAGTGCAAGCCCCAGCGTTTGAGTGTAGGCAACTCCAACCTTTATTCCCGTAATGCCGCCACCAGCCTCGCGTGCCATCTCGTCCGGGACGGCGAGCCCTGTAAAAACAATCGGCGCCTCGGGAAACAGCTCTGCGCGGTGCTTCAACACGAAGCGCAGCGTCTCGTCGGCGATCGCGATGACCAGGTCGATTCTGCGGCCTTGATACTTCCGGCGGATGTAGTCCCGAAACGCCAGAGACGCGTCTTCCCCGGGGAAGAGATCGGACTCCAGGTACTCTGCGAAATAGTCAACCGGCACGTCGGAGCGCGCCGCCAGCGCCTCGCGGATGCCCGCGTCCAGGATCGGACTGGAAGGAAAGGTCTCGGCGCCAAGATGGATCGTCAGCACCGTTCGAGGCGACAGAACCTGCCCCGAGGCGCCGGCGGGCAGCGTTGTCGTACATAGCGCGACGGTGAGGGCGACCACGACCCGCACGGCCATTCGTGTCTTTATCTCAGAACGACAGTCGTGCCGCCAGTTGAATCTGGCGAGAGGAGCCGGCTTCCCCCGTGGGGAGTCGCGTCCTCGTGATCTTGCCGAACGCCGGGGTGCCGACAACGTTGCCCGGGGGACCAAAGTTGGCGTGGTTGAACACATCGAAGATATCCACCCGGAACTGCAGGCCGAAACGCCCGCCGGGCCGCTCGTTCCTGATGAACGACACATCGACGTTGTTGAATGCCGGCCCGATCACGACATTGCGCCCCAGGTTGCCGAAGTGATTCGCAGCCACGAATACAGTCGGATCGAACCATTGGTCCACCGAGCCGACAATCCGGATCGGGCCCGTGACGTCTGGGCGAACGGTGTTCGGCACGCCGTTCAAGCTGCTGTTGCTCGTGACGATGTTGACGGGATTGCCGCTCTGCGACTGCACGACACTGGCGACCTGCCAACCGCGTGTCAGGACGTGCCCCGTGAACGGCAGCGCATAGCTCGCACTGAGGACGAATCGATGACGAGCGTCGAAATCCGACAGGCCGTACTCGTTGGGAATGTCGTAGCTGTCTTGAACGGCGAAGCCGGAAGAATTGAGGGAGTTGGTGTCGAGCGACTTCGACCAGGTGTACGAAGCGTCCAGTTGCAGACCACGCGACAGGCGTTTCGTGACGGCCAGCCACGCGGCACGGTAGTTCGAAAAGCCGCTGCTCTCCACTTGGGTGATGTTACCGAGCGTCGCGCCAGGGAGGATCGGGCTGGAGGCCGACACGGTGGGGAAGGGGCGAACACCGTTCACCGGCTGATTGATATTGCGCGAGATCCGGAGGTTCGTTCCGTGGGAGCCGGAGTATCCTGCCGTCACCGCCAATTCCGGGGCGAGCTCGTGTTGCACGTTCACGTTCCACGAACGCGTCGACGCATTCGTGAACAGCGGATCGACTGTCACCGGCGCGAGTCCTGCGCTCCGCGTTGTCTCGAGCGCCCTGACGAGTGGAATCGAGCCCGACGCCGTGAGCGGCGCGGCCATTGGCGGGTTGCCGGCGGTGTCCCTCACGGCGGTCGTACCCGGCTCGTCCACGGCCAGGCCGTAGGCCGCGCGCAGGACGGTGCGGCCGTTGGGTGAGGGACTCCATGCCGCACCGAGACGCGGTTCGAGGTTCCGGTTGTTCTGTTGATAGATCCGCGCGATGTCGGCACCGACGCGCAACAGCGACGCGGTCGCCGCGTCGAAGACGACGAATCGGTTCTGCCGCTCGGTGGGCGTGACGTGCCATTCGTAGCGCATCCCGAGGTCGAGCGTAAGGGTGTCGCGCAGGGTGATGCGGTCCTGAAGGAACAGCGCCATCGCGCGCTGGTCGATCGTGCTCCTCCGTTCACCGAGCGTCGTGTTGAAGGCATTCGCCGTGCCAGCCAGGAACGCGTCCACAGTAGGGAAATTGAACACACCCGTGCCCTGGGCGAAGTTCTCGTTGACGAAGTGCCGGTACTCGCCGCCCAGCTTCATCCAGTGCCGGCCGCGGGCCCGGCTGAAGGTGTCGTTGAGGACATACGACGTGTCAGTCCGTCCCTGCGGGAAGGCTCCCGGCCCGCCGAAGTTGAGATCGCCCGCGACGATCATCTGCGGCAAGCCGATTGCGCGCGTCACGCCATCGTCGATCTTGAAGTCTGTCGGATTGAGTTGTGCCGCCGGATACGTGCCCCCTTCCAGGCGGCTCCGCCCGAAGCGCGCCTCGTTCACGGCTGCGGCTCCGAAGCTGTGCGTTTCATTGATTGTCAGGATGCTCGCGAATGGCCGAGCCACGCTCCCGAACCCCGGAATGCTGTTGCCTTGTGCGCCTGGCTCGAGCCACCGGACATACTGACTTCCGTAGAAGACCTGCACGCGGTCGTTCTTCCCGGCGTTGTGCCGGACGTCGATCGTCCAGCGATCGGTATCGACGACGGCGTACGCTGAGCCGACGAATCGCGGCGTGCCGGCCGCATCGAAGTAATTCGCGCGGGGGATCAATGGAATCAACTGCTGGATGGCCGGATCGGCCGCCGCCGCGCGCTGCTCGTCGCTGAGGACGAGGCTGTTCATGTCCACGCCCTGCCGCTGTCGCAGGCCTTCGTACGACCCGAAAAAGAACGTCCGTCCACGGCTGATGGGACCACCCAGGGATCCCCCGAACTGGTTCCGGTTGAAGGGGTGTGGCTCCTCGGACGTGTACTCGAAGAAGTTGCGCGCATCGAGCGCATCATTCCGGAAGAACTCGAGCGCATCACCGTGCACCTGGTCGGTGCCCGACCGGGTGGCGATGGTGGTAATCGCCCCGGACACGTGACCGTTCTCGGCTCCGAACGTCGAGTTGTCGATCTTGACTTCCTGGATGCTGGTCAAGGGAGGCTCGAAGATCAGCGAGCCGAACGTCAGGTTGTTGGTCGACACTCCGTTGACCAGGAATCCCACAGCCTCCTCACGGTTGCCCGCGGTATTGAAGGCGAGCGCGCCGATGCCACGAAGCGGTCTCGAGGAGAACCCCGCCTGCGAGGGCGCCACGGAGCCTGGCACGAGCAGACCGAGATCGATGAAGTGGCGGCCGTTGAGCGGAATCTGCTGCACCGTCTCCGCCGTGACGACATGGCCGACGGTCGCGGTCGCGCGATCGACGAGCGGCACTTCCGCGCGAACGGTCACGGTCTCGGCGGTTTCGCCAACTTTCAGGTGGAAGTTGCGCACGAGCGCCCGGCCGACGTCGACGTTCAGTGCCTCGATCCGCTCGGTGTGAAAGTGGGGCGCCTGCGCCGTGACTGTGTACGTCCCATTGGGTATCGCGGCGACGTGGTAGCGTCCTTCGGCGTCAGCGCGGACGGACACATCGAAACCGATCGACTCGTTCTGCACGCGGATCACCGCGTCGGGAACCGCGGCGCCCGAGGCATCGAACACGCGCCCCTGGAGGTCCGTCAGCGTCTGCGCGACGGCCGGTATGGAGGACGCGCACAGCAGCAGCAAGGCGGCCAGCGCCACGAGGCATCCGGCGCCGGTTAGATGAGCCGCTCCCGCACCGAACCGGGTTCGCTGAACGTGCGCCTCGCACCGCATGCGGACTCACGGTTGGACGCTGCGAGCTGTTGCGATGAGCCCTGCCGCCACCGGAACGTCAGCATAGCCCGGATCCGCGCGGACCTGGCAGTCGGCGCGTGCGGGCGATCCTCGTATACTCCGCCGCAGTAGCGTGGCCTTGCTGAAGCCGACTTTCCTTTGACAAGCTTTCGGCGAACTATCGACAATTGATTGACGTCAAAGGGCAGTAACCAAATAGAGGGGGGTTCAATGCGCCTGGTCACCTTGGGCTTCGGCGTCCTGCTGTCTGTGTCCGTCTTCGGTCAAACCCCTGAGTCGAAAGCCTCGTTCGAAGTCGCCGACGTGCACGTCCGTCCGCACAGCTCGAACGCCACGCCGAACATGACCGGCGGCGTGCTTCGCGGCGGCCGGTACGACCTGCGAAACGCGACGATGCTCGACCTCATCACCACCGCCTACGGCATGAACGGCGGCGACCTGGTGCTGGGCGGCCCGGCGTGGCTGGATCGCGACCGCTACGACATCATTGCCAAAGCCCCGCAGGCGACACCGCCCGCAACGGTGAAACACATGCTGCAGGCCCTGCTGGCCGATCGGTTCAAGCTCGTCGCTCATCCCGACACGAAGCCGATGGCCGGCTACGCGCTGACGATGCCGTCCGGCAAGTCGAAGATGAAGGAGGCGAGTGGCGGTGCAGGCACCTGCGACCAGGTGCCGAACCAGCAGAACGGCGCGACTATTCTCGCTGGCGTAGCCTGCCGCGGTATCACGCTGGCCGACTTCGTCGGCCAATTACGCTTCATGGCCGGCGGTTACACCAACAACGGCGTCATCGTCGATTCCACGGGTTTGAAGGGGGCCTGGGATTTCGAGCTCAAGTGGACGCCGCGCGGTCAGCTTGCGGCCGCCGGCGCGGACGGCGTCTCCTTTTTCAATGCTGTCGAGCAGCAGCTCGGCCTGAAGCTCGAAGCCAGGCAGGTCCCGACGGCCGTGCTCGTTGTGGACAGCGTGAATCAGAAGCCGACTGACAATCCGTCCGGCGTGGCGCAGAACCTGCCTTCTCCGCCGCCTGCGGAATTCGACGTCGCCGATATCAAGCTGAGCCCGCCCGATGCCACGCCCAACGGACGCCTGCAGCCGGGCGGCCGTATCGATTTCCAGGGCATCACGTTGAAGATGATGATTCAGCTCGCCTGGGACCTCACAAACGACGACGAGCTCCTTGCCGGCGGGCCGAAGTGGCTCGACACGACGAAGTACAGCATGGTGGCGCGTTCGTCGACGTCGGTGACTGGCAGCGGCAACAACATGGCCGTTGACATCGACGATCTCCGACTCATGCTGCAGGCGTTGCTGAAGCAGCGATTCAAGCTGGTCACGCACTTTGAAGATCGGCCGGTGACGGCCTACACGCTGATCGCCGACAAGCCGAAGATGGCGAAGGCCGATCCGGCGAATCGGACGAACTGCAAGGAAGGGCCGGCGCCCGGCGCCAAGGATCCGCGCGACTCGAGCCCCATGCTCTCGAGGCTCGTGACGTGCCAGAACATGACGATGGCGCAGCTCGCTGAAGATCTGCCGCGCATTGCCGGCGGATACATCAAAGTCCCGGTCGTCGACGCCAGCGGCATCGAGGGCGCGTTCGACTTCTCGTTGAATTTCACGCCGGTGGGCCGGCTGACGGGCGCGGGCAGGGCCGGCGATGCCGCGGCGGCGGCCGGGGTGACGCCGGCAGCTGCGGATCCGACCGGCGGCCTGTCGCTTTTCGACGCGATGAGCCGGCAGTTGGGCGTCAAGTTGGAAATGCGGAAGCGGCCGATGCCGGTCCTCGTGATCGATTCGGTGCAGGAAAAGCCGTCCGACAATTGACGCCCAGAGCCTTCGCCGTAGCGTGCGTGTTGGCCGCGGTGCTCGGCCCTGCGCCGCTCGGCGCCGTCTCCATCTACGCAGGGCGCGTCACCTTCGGCGACGCGCCGGTCCCGGGCGCGAGCGTGACTGCGTCGAAAGGCGATCGGCAGGTCGCGACCACGACGAACGAGCAAGGCGTCTTCACCTTCGCTGATCTCGAGGACGGCGTCTGGACGATTCGAGTCGAGATGCTGGCGTTCGCGACGGTGACCAGGGACATCACCGTCGCCAATGGGATGGCCCCGTCGGTCTGGACGCTGTCGCTGAAGTCCTTTGACGAGGTCGTGCGCGACGCGCCGGCGAGCCCGCCGCCCCCGGCCGCTCCGTCGGCGTCGGCCTCCGCCTGCGGCGCCGCGCCGCGGCCGGCGGCCGGCCTGCCGCGCCGGCGGCACCTCCACAAGCGGCGGCGAGGCCCGCGGCCGCGCCCTCCGCCGATGATGCCGCTGACGCCAGCACTGCGGTCGCCGACGGGTATCTCGTCAACGGCAGCGTCAACAACGGCGCGGCGTCGCCCATCGCGCAATCGCCGGCGTTCGGCAACAACCGGCGGTCGACCGGATCGCTCTACAACGGTGGGATGGCGGTGGTGTTAGGCAGCTCGGCGTTCGATGCACGTCCATTCATCTTCGCCGGGGCGCCCGCGGTACATCCGGACTATCAGAATCTGCGGATCAACGGCACGTTTGGCGGACCTATCAAGTTTTCTCCGACGCTCCGGAAGGATCCGCAGCTTTTCGTGTCCTTTCAACATGTCCGCGATCACAATGCGACGACGCATCACAGGTGTGATGCCGACGGAGAGTGAGCGCACGGGCGACTTCTCGCACAGCCTCACCGCCGCGGGGCAGCCAGTACAGATCGTCGACCCGCGCACGGGCCAGCCATTCCAGGGCGCGATCATTCCGGACGGCCGCATCAGCCCGCAGGCGCGGGCGCTGCTTCGCCTTTATCCCCTGCCGACCGTCTTCGACGGGAGCGGCTTCAACTATCAGAGTCCGCTCATCGCCGGCACCACGCAGAGCCTCCTGACCACACGCGTGACGCAGGCGCTCAGCATCAACGATCAGCTCATCGGGCTGTTCGCGTATCAGCACGTCTCCACCGATCAGACGTCGCTCTTCGGCTTCGAGGACACAAGCGGGGTGTCCGGCGTCGACACATCGATCAGCTGGATGCATCGCGTCAATCGGTCGCTGTCGATGCGCCTTCGTTATCAGTTCATCGGCGTGACGAACCGCGCGACGCCGTACTTCGCCGATCGCGTCAACGTGTCTGGCGAGGCCGGCATCACAGGCAACAATCAGGATCCGGAGAACTGGGGACCTCCCGCGCTGCAGTTCTCGACCGTGACCGGCCTGAGCGACGCGCTGCCCGCGCACACGCGCAGCGAGACGCAGAACGCGGGCGTGGAGGCCTACTGGACTCGCGGCAGTCACAACCTCACGTTTGGGGGTGATGTGCGGCACGTCGCGACCGACGTGCGCTCGCAGTTGAATCCGCGCGGCGTGTTCTCGTTCACCGGCGCGCTGACTGGATCCGATCTGGCGGACTTCCTGCTCGGCATTCCCAGCACCAGTTCGATCGCCTTTGGCAACGCCGACAAGGATTTCCGCGCCGGCGGCTCGGACGCCTATCTCACCGACGACTGGCGGTTCAGCCCGACCTGGACGATGCAGATTGGGGCGCGATGGGAATATGAGGCGCCGCCGACGGAGCGGCTCGGCCGGCTGGTGAATCTGAGTGTCGCGCCCGGCTTCACAGCCGTGACGCCCGTCGTCACCGATGACGGCCTGATCCGTCCCGATTGGAGGGGATTGCAGCCGCGCGTGGGTGTGGCGTGGCGCCCGATTCCCGGATCGTCGCTGCTCATCCGCGGCGGCTACGGCATCTATCGCAACAACGCGATCTATCAGCCCATCGTCACGCTCCTGGCGCAGCAGCCGCCGCTGTCGAAAGCGTTCACGATCAGCAACAGCGTCGACAACCCGTTGTCGCTCGCGAACGGCTTCACCGCGCCGGCGTCCTCCGTCCACCAACACCTTTGCGGTCGATCCCGCGTTGCGCGTCGGCGCGGCGCAGAACTGGCAGGCGCTCGTGCAGCGAGACCTGTGGGGCTTCCTGACGCTGACGGCCTCGTATCTCGGCACGAAGGGCAGCCATCTGCTGCAGGAGTTCCTGCCAAACACGTACCCGCGCGGCGGCGTGAACCCCTGTCCGGCGTGTCCCACAGGGTTTATCTATCTCACGTCGGATGGTCAGTCGTCGCGCCACGCGGGTCAATGGCAAGTGCGCTGGCGTCTGCATCGAGGTTTGGCGGCGAGCGTGCAGTACACGCTGTCGACCGCACACGACAACGCGACAGCGTTTGCCGGCGTCAACCTGACCGGCGGCGCGGTCGCGCAGGACTGGCGCGATCTCGACGCCGAAGAGGCGCCGTCCACCTTCGATCAGCGGCACCAGGTTGTCGCGCAGGTGCAGTACACGACCGGTGTCGGCCTCGGCGGCGGCGCGCTCATCGAGGGGCTGAAGGGTCATCTGTTCGGGGGCTGGACCGTTACCAGCCAGCTCACGACGGGAAGCGGCTTTCCGTTCACCCCGGTCTATCTCGCGCCCGTCGCCGGCACCGGCGTCGTCGGATCGATTCGGCCCAGCCTGACCGGCGCTTCGCTCGAAGCGCCGGCGGGACGCTACCTGAACCCGGCGGCCTATGCGGCGCCGGCATCGGGAGAGTGGGGCAACGCCGGCAGGAATTCGGTCACCGGTCCGGCGCAGTTCAACTTTGACGCGTCGGTCGCGCGAGCGTTTCAATGGACCAGGCGGCTGACGTTCGATTGGCGCATCGAGGCGACCAACGTGCTGAATCGCCAGACCTATGCGGGCGTCAACACCGTGGCGGGCGGACCGCAGTTTGGAATGCCGACGGTCGCCAATACGCCGCGACGACTGCTGAGCACCATGAGGCTGAGGTTCTGACTGCCATGCGACACCCGATTCGATCAGGCGCGGTAGTGGCCATCGCGCTCGGCATGCTGTCGACGGTGGGCGCCCGGCAACAGCCGCCGCCCGCGCAAACCGGCGCGACGTTCCGCGCCGTCACCCGGCTGATCGCGCAGGCCGTCACGGTGAAAGACAAAGATGGCCGTCCGGTCGAAGGGTTGACCGTGAACGACTTCGTCGTCACCGAAGACGGCGAACCGCAGAAGGTGAGCTTCGCGGAATTTCAGCGTTTGCCGACGACGCCGGTCTCATCGACTGCCGACGCGGCTGCCGAGCCGGTGCCGCCACCGGCGCCGGTCGCCCCGCGTCCCTCCGCGGCTCCCGGCCTCGTGGCCGCGCCGACCGACGTCAAGATCGCCACCTCGGCGCCCGGCGACATCCGGTATCGCAATCGCCGGCTGCTCGTGCTTGTATTTCGACATGACGTCGATGGGCTCGCAGGATCTGTTGCGCGCCTACAACGCGGCGCGGAAATTCATCTCGCAGCAGATGACAACGGCCGATCTCATCGCGGTGATTGCGTTTCAAAACGGGGGCGTCCGGGTGAAGCAGGACTTCACCGACGCGAAAGATCAGCTGCTGGACGTCGTGCAGACGCTCGTCTTCGGCAAGGACGCCGCTGGCGGCGCCATGCCGGACGTGCTCGAGGAGGGCACGGCCTTCGGCCAGGACGATGCCGAGTTCGCGATTCTGAATACCGACCGCCAGTTGTCGGCGCTGCAGACGGCGGTCGAGATGCTGCGCCCGCTGCCCGATCAGAAGGCGCTGCGTCTACTTCGCGAGCGGGCTGCGGCTGAACGGAGTGGACAACCAGGCGCAGCTGCGCGCGACGACCAACGCGGCGCTGCGCGCGAACGTCGCGATTTTCCCGGTGGACGCGCGCGGGCTGGTTGCGTCCTCGCCGCTGGGCGACGCGACCCGGGCGTCGGGCGGCGGCATCGGGATGTTCTCCGGCCAGGACACCGGCACGGCGACAAGGGGCTTCCAGCGATCGCAGGACACGCTGTTCTCGCTTGCCAAGGATACCGGCGGCAAGGCGATGCTCGACTACAACGACCTGTCGGTCGGCATCGTCCAGGCGGCGCAGGCGGTGACGAGCTATTACATCGTCGCGTTCTACAGCACGCACACGGCGCTCGACGGCAAGTTCCATCGCGTGAAGATCGCACGTCAACGGGCCGCAAGCCTTCGAAGTGGCGTACCGGCAGGGCTACTACGCCGACAAGGAGTTCGCGAAATTCAACGACGTGGACAAGGAACGGCAGCTCGAGGAAGCGTTGATGCTCGAGAACCCGGTCACGGACCTGACGATCGCGATGGAAGTGAACTACTTCCAATTGAATCGCGCCGAGTACTTCGTGCCGGTGACGGTCAAGATTCCCGGCAGCGAGCTCGCGCTGGCGCGGCGGCGGGGCGCCGCGCATACGGTGATCGACTTCATCGGCGAGATGAAGGACGAGTTCGGCAACACCGTGCAGAACGTGCGCGACAAAGTGGACATCAAGCTCAGCGACGAGACTGCGGCGCAGCTCGGCAAGCGTCCCATTCAGTACGAGACCGGATTCACGGTGCTGCCGGGACAGTACGCGCTGAAGATCCTGGCGCGCGACGCCGAAACCGGCCATGTCGGGACGTTTCAGACGACGTTCGTCGTGCCGAACCTCGACCGCGAAGACAAGCGCGTGCCGATCAGTTCGGTCGTGCTCAGCAGCCAGCGCGTGCCGCTCGGCGACGCGTTGTTCAACCTGCAAAAAACCGAAGCGCAAGCCGCCAATCCCCTGGTCTTCGAGGGACAGAAGCTGATTCCGAACGTCACCCGCGTGTTCAGCCGGAGCCGCAACCTGTATGTCTTTCTCCAGGCGTACGAGCGCGCGGCCACCACCACGCAGCCGCTCGTCGGGTTCGTGACGTTCTATCGCGGCGAGCAGAAAGCGCTCGAGACCCCGCCGCTGATGGTGACCGACGGATTGGAGTCGCGCTCCAAGGCCGTGCCCCTTCGCTTCAGCATCCCGCTCGACAGCCTGACGCCCGGCCGGTACGACGTGCAGGTAACGGTCGTCAATCCCGCGGGTCAGAAGGTCACGTTCTGGCGCGCGCCGGTCGTCGTACAGTAAGCAGAGGCCGGTCGAGGAATCATCGTCAGCGCCCAACGCATTTCAGCGAGGGTCGTCCATGCAGACCTTCCTTCAGGATGTTCGGTACGCCGTGCGGATGCTGCTCAAGACGCGCGGGTTCACGCTGGTCGCCGTGCTGTCGTTGGCGCTCGGCATCGGCGCCAACACGGCCATCTTCACCGTCATCAACGCGGTGTTCCTCCACCCGCTCGCGATCGAGGAGCCGTCGCGCGTCGCGGAGCTGTTCACGCGCGACACGCGGACGGTGCAGACCGGGAACTTCAACCTGACGCCGACGTCTCTGCAGAACTTCGAGGACTACCGCGAGCAGAACACCGTGTTCTCGACTCTGGCCGGGTACTTTCCGTTCGGCTTGCAATGGGCGCACGAGGACCAGGTCGAAGGTCTGCCGGCCATGATGACCTCGGCCAACTACTTCGAGACGCTCGGCATCCGGCCGTTCCGTGGGCGATTCTTCACGCCCGCCGAGGACACGAAGACGGCGGCGACGGTGGCCGTGCTGAGCCACAGCCTCTGGAGACGAAGTTTGGATCCGATCCGCAGCTGGTCGGCAAGACGATCTCGCTCAACCGCCTGTCGTTTTCAATCATCGGCATCGCGCCGCCGGGATTCAAGGGCACGGCGGCGCTCGCGGGCAGCGACCGGGTCTGGGTGCCGCTCGGCATGCGCGACCAGTTGACGAGCGGCCAGCTCAAGGCGCTGTCCACGAATCGACGTTTCCGGTGGATCAACATGGTCGGCCGGCTGAAATCCGGCACGTCGCTCGCCCAGGCCGAAGCGGCGATGAAGACTATCGCGGCCTCGCTCGAGACGGCCTACCCGGCCGCCAACGGCGGACGGACCCTCGAGCTGGCGTCGGTGTCTGACGCCGCGCTCGGCATCAACCAGCGCCGGCAGTTCATGCAGGCCGGCGGAGTGCTGATGGCCGTAGTCAGTCTCGTGCTGCTGATCGCCTGCGTGAACCTCGCAAATCTCCTGCTGGCGCAGTCCGCGTCGCGCGAGAAAGAGATCAGCCTCCGCGCGGCCCTCGGCGCGAGCCGGCGGCGGATCGCCCGGCAACTCCTGGTGGAGAGCCTGCTGCTGGCCGTGCTCGGCGGCACGGCCGGTCTCGTCATCGCGTACTGGGCGCGAAACGCGCTCTGGTCGTTCCGACCGCCGTTCCTCAACGCCGCGTCGATCGACTTGAGCTTCGATCCCAAGGTGCTGAGCTTCACGGCCGTGACGACGGTGCTGACAGGCCTTGTGTTCGGCCTGGCGCCGGCAATCCGGCTCTCGCGTCTGAATCTGAACGAGGTGCTCAAGGTCGGCGCCAGAGGCGGCTCCCTGGACCCCCGGCATGCGCGCGCTCGCAGCCTGCTCGTCGCCGGCGAAATCGCGCTCGCCACGGTCGCGCTCATCGGGTCGGGCCTGTTCGTCCGCAGCATGCAGGCAGCCGAGCACGCGGACGTCGGCTTCGACGCGCCGCACCTCGGCTTTGTACGCCTCAATCCTGGCGGTCAGCGGTACGAGCCCGGCCGCGGGCAGCAGTTCTACCTCGATGCGATCGATCGCGTGAAGACGGCGCCCGGCGTCGGCGGCGCGGCGGTCGCGTCGATTGTGCCAATGGCCGGCGGGGCCGGCGTGCTGCTGACGACGTTCCCCGAGGGCGTGGCGCAGGGTGGGACCGCGCAAGGCTCGCTCATTACCTACAACGACGTCACGCCGGGATTCTTCGCCACGGTGGGGATCCCTCTGGTCGGCGGGCGGGACTTCGCCGAGGTCGATCGTGAGGGCACAGCGCCGGTGGCGATCGTCAATCGGACGGCGGCCCGGCAGTTGTGGCACGGCCAGGACGCGCTGCACAAGCGGTTCACGATCGTGCAGCAGACGGCGTTGTTCGAGGTCGTCGGGGTGGTCGCCGACTCGGTGATCAACAACGTCGGCGAGGATCCGACGCCGATGATCTACCGGCCGATGCGGCAGGAGTACGCGCCGGCGGCGGCGCTCATCGTTCGGACAGCCGGCGACCCGGACAAGGCGCTCGGCACGCTGCGCGACCTCGTCCAGTCGCTCGACAGGAACATGCCGATGCGCGGCACGGGTACGATTCAGCAGCAGATCGAGCAGGGGCTCTGGGCGCCGCGCATGGGCGCCGCCCTCCTCAGCATCTTCGGCGGCCTGGCGCTCATGCTGGCGATGATCGGCGTGTACGGCGTGATGTCGTACCCCGTGGCGCAGCGAACCCAGGAAATCGGGGTGCGGATGGCGCTCGGCGCCCGCGCCGGCGACGTGTTGCGCATGGTGTTGCGCCAGGGCCTGCTGCTCGCGCTCGCCGGCACCGGTGCCGGCGTGGCGGCCGCGATCCTGGGCGGACGATTCGTCGCGGACCTGCTCTATGGGATTCGCCCGTACGATCCCGTCACCCTCGCCGGTGTCTCCGCCGTGCTGGCCGGCGTCGCGCTCCTTGCGTGTTACATCCCCGCTCGGCGAGCCACGCACGTGAACCCGCTGACCGCGTTGCGCAACGAGTAGGGCTGGAGCCGGCCGTGACTTTAGGCTGACAGGTAACTCAGCCGCGTGCTGTCCCAGGCGCCATGTGATGCGCGCGCGGCGAGCCGGGGTCCGGGTCCTTACTCACCGGCGCGGGCTCGTCAATGGACAGGACCGTGTTGGCGCCCGGACGCTGATTGCTCGACGACATCGGGCCCGCCTTCTTCCTGCGCAGAATAAGAATGGCCGCGAGCACCGTGCCCAGCGCGAACCCCGCGGCCAGCGAGAGCCCGACGGCCGGGATGTAGGCCGCCACGATCGCGCTCATCGCGACGAGGCCCAACCCGCCGAGGCCCATGACGCGGATGTGCGCCATGTTGATCATGTCGGTTGAGAGCTGAGCCTGAACGGCCGGGCCCGCCACGCCGCGCGAGGCCGGCCGGCGATTCCACCGGACGAGCAGGAACGCCACGACGAGTCCGCCGACCAGTCCGGGAACGACGATGTGAGTGATGGGATCCATGCGCCCTCCTTAGTTGTTCTATTAACATAGTACAATAGGTTAGTAATACATGTCAACCATGGCCGCGGCGCTCCCTCAAGATTCGGGTAGGTGGCAGGCCACACCAACCTCTTGACCTTCGAGAGGTCTGGACGTATTCTCCTCTCAAGCTTCGAGAGGGCTTATGCCGAAGACCGATCTCCTGCAGGGGACGCTCGACCTGCTCATCCTCAAGACCCTCGCGCTCGGCCCCAATCACGGCTGGGGCATCTCAAACCGAATCCGGCACGTTTCGAACGACGGGCTGAAGGCGAGCCAGGGCTCGCTCTATCCGGCGCTCCATCGACTCGAGCTCAACGGCGACGTGCGATCGGAGATGAAGCCCTCCGAGAACAATCGCCGCGCGCGCGTCTACACCATCACCCCGGTCGGCAGGCGGCGACTGGAGGCGGAGACGAGCAGTTGGGAGCAGTTCGCGCTCTCGATGCGGCGGGTCCTTCAATCCGACTAGATCAGGACGACGAAGGGCCTGCCGATGCTGGCACGAGTGATCGCACGACTTCGTGGGCTCGTGAGCCGCCGCGCTGCGGTGTCGGAACTCGACGAGGAGCTCCAATTCCATCTCGCGCATGAGATCGACGCGAACCTCGCGCGTGGCCTGCCGGCCACGGAGGCTCGCCGGATCGCGCTGCGCGACCTAGGCGGGCTCGTCCAGGCGCGAGAGTCGGTCCGCGAGGTGCGCGCGCTCCCGTTCGATGCGCTGTGGCGCGATGTCCGGCACGCCGTTCGGGCACTGCGCGCGACGCCGACATTCACGATGGTCGCGCTCGCTGTCCTGGCGTTGAGCGTGGGTGCGAGCGTGGCGGCCTTTTCGATCGTCGATGCCGTGATCCTCCGGCGGCTGCCTTTCGATCGACCGGATCGGCTGGTCGCCGTGCGGGAGGCCAGTCGGCATCAGCCTGATGCCAGAGCATGGGACCTGCTCCTCGCGGCGCCACAGAACTTCTACGACTGGCGCGAACGGCAGGATGTGTTCACGAGCCTGGCCGCGGCGGCGTACGCCGAAATCAGCGTGAAGGCGCCAGCCGACAACGTTCCCGAGAACCTGCCGGCTCGCCGGATCACCGCCAACTTCTTCGACGTGCTGCGCGTGGCGCCGCTCGTCGGCCGCCCGTTCACCTCCGACAACGAGGTCGCCGGGCGAGAACATGTCGCCGTCATCAGCTACGCGCTCTGGCAACGCCGTTTTGGCGGCGCCGGTGACGTCATCGGCAAGAAACTGCCTGGGCAACTCGCGACGTTCGAAATCGTCGGCGTCATGCCGCGATCGTTCAGCTATCCAATCGAGGCCGGCGAACGGGTCGAGGTCTGGGTGCCCTTCGTCCCACCGCCCGATGCGCGCATCCGTGGCAATGACTATGGGTATTACCTCGAGGTTATCGGCCGTCTTCGCGACGGCGTGTCGCTGGCGCGAGCCCAGGCGCGGATGGATCAGATCACCGCCGAACTGGCGGCGCAGACGCCGCGCTGGTTCGAGGACCGCACGCCCAAGGTCGAGCGGTTGCAGGACTACTTCACACAGGGCGTCCGCTCCTGGATGCTCATGCTGCTTGGCGCCGTCTGCTGCGTCCTGCTGATGGCGATCGTGAACCTCGCCAACCTTGTGCTCGCGCGCGCAACGGTTCGCGTGCGCGAGTTGGGTATCCGAGCCGCGCTCGGCGCCTCCCGCGGGGCATTGACGCGAGGACTGCTCGTCGAGAGCCTCCTGCTCTCGCTGTGTGGATCGGCCTTGGGAACCGGGGTCGCGTGGGTCGCCCTGCAGGTTCTGCGGGCGTCGCTGCCGCCTGATTTGCCGCGAGTCGCCGGCATTGCGATCGACCTCCGAGTTCTGGAAGTCACGGTCCTCGCGGCCGTTTTCATCGGCCTGACCTTCGGCATCGCGCCGGTGCTGCAGTTCGTCCGGCCAGCGGCGGCCGGCGCGCTGGCGCACGGGCAGCGCACGGGCACGCCGGACAGCCGGTCCACGTGGCTGCGAGCGGCGCTCGTCGTGTCGGAAGTCGCGCTTGCGATGGTGCTGCTCGTCGGCTCGGCGCTGTTCCTGACCAGCTTTTCGCGCGTGGCGAGTGTCGATCTCGGATTCAATCATCGCCAGGTGCTCACCGTGCAGGTCCGTCCGATGCTGGGTCCACGCGACCGCGAGCCCGGCCCGGCTCCGCTCGTCCGCGTGCTGGAACGAGTGCGCGCGCTCCCAGGCGTGGAGCTCGCCGCTCTCGCCGGCGGAGGCCTTCCGCTCCGCGGGGACCTGCACACCCAGGACTTTTCGATTCCCGGATCGACGCCGCCGACCGAGGGCGACATCGCCCTGAATGAAATCTCTCCAGACTACTTCCGGACGCTGGGGATCCCGCTCGTGAGAGGCCGCGCGTTCACGGAAGCGGACGGACCCGGCGCACCGGCCGTGGTGATCCTCAACTGGCGGGCGGCCCGGATGTTCTTCGGCGGTGACGCGGCCCTCGGCAAGGTCATGTCCTGGAAGCGAAGCGTCGGCACGCGCACGGTCGTCGGCGTGGTGGGCGACATCCGGTACGACGGGCCGGAAAACGACTCGCGGCCGCAGGCGTTCATTCCGTTCACGCAAAGCCGCACCTCGGCGGCGACATTGCTGCTGCGGACGGCGACCGGGGTCGAGGGCCTCTTGCCGGGGATCGGCCAGGCAGTGTCGGCAGAGTTTCCGGCCGGCTCGAGCCCTCCGGTCCATTTGAACGTCCAGACGCTCGAGCGGTACTTCGGGAATCTCGTCGCGCAGCGGCGCTTCAACATGCTGCTGCTCGGCCTGTTCGGCATCCTCGGTGTCAGCGTCGCGTCTATCGGCATTTACGGCGTCATGGCCTACCTTGTCGCGCAGCGCACACACGAGATCGGGATCCGGATGGCGCTGGGGGCACTACCCGGCGCCATTCTGTGGATGGTCCTCGCCCGAACGGCGTGTTATGTCGGACTTGGTCTGGCCGCCGGGAGCCTTGCGGCGTGGTTGCTCTCAACCAGCGTGCGCGGGCTGCTCTTCGACATCCAGCCGCATGATCCGCGAGTCTACCTGGCTGTCGGCGGACTGCTCCTCGCCATCGGTGTGGTGGCCGCGCTCGTCCCCGCCCGCCGCGCCGCGAGCGTCGATCCCCTCATCGCACTTCGGTTCGAGTAGGCCCTGCTTAATGCAGGAACGCCTGTCGTGGGCTGCGGCTGCTTGCCAAGCGTTCGATCTCACCGTGACCGTGACGGCGAGGTCGACGGTCGCGGCCGTGGCCGCCAGGCGGGCGTCCCCTCTTCCCATTGATTGTCGGTAAGCTGCTCGACGCGCGTGCCGTCGTAACGCATCACGAAGATCTCACCGTACGGCTGCGGACCGTCGGTATAGACGCCCTCGTCCTTGAATCCCATCCGGCTGCTCGCGAAAACGATGTGCTCGCCGTCAGGCGACCAGCCCTGGTGCGCGTCGTTGCCCCGGGAAAACGTCAGGCGCTTCACACCGGTGCCGTCCGGCTTGATCGTGTAGATCTCGTAGTCACCCTCGGCGACCCGCGAAAACATGATGAGATCCCCGCGCGGCGACCAGAAGGGGAAGTTGTCGTAGCCGTTGGTCAGCGTGGTGAGCGCACGGGTCTCGATGTTCATGATCCGCAGGCCCTCGCCATCGGGCCCGAAGGATCGATAGACGAATCGCGTGCCGTCCGGCGCCATTGACGGAAACCCGTTGTTGTTCGCGCCGCTCGTGACTTCGCGGAAGCCGCTGCCGTCCGGGTTGATGACGGCGACCTGCGCGCCGCCCTCGACGCGATCCTCGCGGCTGATGATTCGGCTGACAAACCCGTTGAAGAATGCCTGATACGTGCCGATGCTGAACATGATCCTGTCGCCGCTCGGCGACCACTGCGGCCCGAGGACGTTGCGCGTACTGTCCCTGTAGATGACGTTGGCGGAGTCGCCGCCAGGTGTCGCCACCGCGATGCTCGACCCGAGAATATTCGTGCCTTCCGGCCGGCCCGTCATCACAAACTTGTCGCCGGACGGACTGAACGACGGCAGGGCGCCCGTCAGCGCGAGCTCGTAGTTCGCGTTCCGGCTGAACGTCTTCAACCACGTCGTGGGTGGGGCCGCCTGCCGGCGATGAAAGACGACGCGGCGGCCGTCGGGTGACCAGGCCGCCACACGGACGTTGCCCTTAGGTCCGGTCTTGCCGCTCGTGTAGTAGATGCCGGCGCTGGCGCCGTTCGCGTCCTTGCGCGCGTAGCCGATGTCGCCTCCGGGCAGGAACGCGGGACTGATCTTTACGCCGGGACCAGCCGGAAGATCCGCCGCCGCCCCGGTTGCGACATCAATCGAGACGAGTGTCGTATCGTTGCCGGCCATGGGACTGGCACGCCGGGTCTCGAGCGTCTGCTCGGCCGGCATGCAGTACGCCAGCACGCGGCGGCTGTCGGAAGAAAACTTCGGGCTACCGCAGAAGTTGCCGTGCTCAGTGAGGCGCTTCAGCCCGGTGCCGTCCGGGTGAATGACGTACACGTCCGCAATCTGCAATGCCTCCCAGCGGCCGTGCGCCTTCGGCATCGTGGTGCCGCGGTCCGACGAGAACGCAATCCACTGGCCATCCGGGGACCACGACGGCCGAAAGTCGCCACCCATCCCTGTCGCGGTCGTCGTGGTCGTCAGCGCCGTCGCCCTCCGCGACTGCAGCTCCATCGTCCAGATGTGCGCGTAGCCGCCGTTCCGCGAGCTGACAAACACGAGCTGTCTGCCGTCCGGCGAGAACGCCGCCTGGTCGTCGTACGCGGGATTGTCCGTCAGTCGCTCGAGGCCCGTCCCGTCCGGCTTCACGCGGAAGAGGTCCGCGGACCCTTCGCGGTCGGACGTGAACACAATCGTCGCGCCGTCAGGAGACCACGCGGCGTCGTAGTCGATCCCGGCGGTGGGGAGGAGCGGGCGCTCGTTGCTTCCGTCCGCAGCCGCAATGAACAGGCCAATCTGACCGGTATTTGGAAACACGCGGCTGATGGCGATTTCCTGTGGAGGTTCGGCCGCGGCAGCCGTCACCACAAACAACGCCGCGCCGACGACGATCGGTATGCGCATGTGACATTCTACGCGGCGGGCCGCGGCCTGAAAGGATTTCACTTGGCCCCTGAGGGTGGCAGTCGCGCGCCGGTACGTGTCGTGCTTTTGGTGGCGCGCAGTCGCACGCCGGCCGAGCTTTTCACGGAATACAGCGGGAGTCTCACCATGCCTTGCCAGTATCAGTCACGACATACGGTGGCCTTGTTCGCGTGGCTCGTGCTCGCGGCCTCCGGGGCCTCCGCCCAGTCTGTACCGCGGCCGGCCCCGCCTCCTCCCCAGGACGCGCTGGCGCGGCTGAACGAGTCGATCGACGGATTGACCCGGAAGGTGTGGCCCAGTGTGGTGCAGATCCTGGTGACCAGCTATGGCACCCGCGAGGAGGGCGGCCGAGGTGAGGCCAGCGCCGTCTTCGGCCGGCAACGCTCGACCGGGTCGGGGTTTGTCATCGACCCGGAAGGCTACATCATGACCAACGCGCACGTGGTCAATGGGGCGCAGCGGGTCCAGGTCGTCCTGCCGGCAGACAGCGCCGACGGCACGCTGGCCACGGCGCTGTCTGGCAAGACGTCGCTCGTCGCCGCACGGATCGTGGGCCTGGCGACCGAACTGGATCTGGCGGTCCTGAAGGTCGACGGCATGAGGCTCCCCGCGCTGCCGCTGGCGACCTATTCACAGCTCCGGCAGGGTGAGACCGTGTTTGCGTTCGGCAGCCCGATCGGATTGCGCAACAGCCTGACGCACGGGTTGGTGTCCGCCGTGGCGAGACAGCTGGATCCCGATTCGCCGCTCATCTACGTCCAGACGGACGCGCCGATCAACCCGGGGAATTCCGGCGGCCCCCTCGTCAACATCCGCGGCGAGGTCGTCGGTGTCAACACGTTCATCCTGTCGCAATCCGGAGGCAACGAGGGGCTGGGGTTCGCAATTCCCAGCGCGACGGCGCGGACCGCGTTCCGTCAGCTGAAACAGTTCGGTCAGCTGCGACGGCAGGAAGTGGGCATGAGCATCCAGACCATCACGGCGGTCATGGCGGAGGCGCTCGGCCTGGCCAGAGACTACGGCGTCATCGTTTCGGACGTCTGGCCAGGAGGACCAGCGGAAGCGGCAGGCTTGAAAGTCGGCGACATTCTGGTGTCGGTCGATGGTCAACCGGCCGACAATCTGCCGACCGTCAGCTACAACTTTCGCCTCAGAGATTCTCCTGAAAAAGTCCAGATGGTCGTCCTCAGGGGCGGAGCGACGCAGGCCCTGAGTATCGCGCCCGTCGAGGAACGAAGCGATTTCGATTCGGTGTCGGCCATGGCCGACCCGACGGCGAATCTCGTCCCCGAACTGGGCCTTCTCGGCGTGGAGATCGATCGACGCATCGTGGCCGTCGCCAAGGGCCTCCGAGATCCGTTCGGCGTCATCGTCGTCGCCCGCGCGGCCGGTGCAACGACCGAGGTACCCGTACTGCCGAGGGACATCATCCGCAGCGTAAACGCTGTGCAGATAACAACGCTGCAGTCGCTCAGGGACGCGGTGCGCGCCTTGAAGCCAGGCGCTCCGGTCACTCTGCAGATTCAGCGGGATGGACGACTGATGTTCGTGTCTTTTTCGCTCGAATGAGCGCCGGTCGACGGGTCTGGGGGACCTACTCTTCGTGCAAGGCGACGAGTGGATCGATGCGCGACGCCCGGCGGGCAGGAAGAAAACCCGCAAGCGCTGAGACCATCATCATCAGCAGCGTGACCCCGACCAGCGTGGCCGCGTCCGCGGCCGTCACACCGAACAGCAGGCTCGCCACGAAACGGCTGGATGCGAGCGCGATCGCGAGTCCAATCGCCACGCCCACGAGCACCATCCACAGCGATTCACCCATCACGAGCCGCAGCACGTCCTGACGCTGCGCGCCGAGCGCCATACGGATACCGATTTCATTCGTCCGACGGCCGACGTTGTACGACATCAAGCCGAACAAGCCGATCGAGGCCAGCAGGAGCGCCAGAGCGCCGAACAACGTGCACGCCTGCGCGAACACTTTTTCCTGGCCGAATCGCAGCTCGACCTGCTCGATCTGCGTGGACACGTTGGTCAGCGGCAGGTTTGGATCGATCCGGCGCGTGATGTCGCGGATGCTGCTGATCGCCGCTGCCGGGTCGCCGGCAGCCCGCACTTCGAACATCGCCGAGGACACGCTGCCCGGATTCTGCAGGTACGGCACGTACATCGTCGGCGGCGCCGGCTCGCGCAGATCGTCGTACTTCGCGTCGCGCACGATGCCGACGATTTCCAGCCGCCCGCTGTCTTCGGGACTGGGTCCGAACCGCTGGCCGATTGGATTCTGGTTCGGGAAGTACTTGCGAGCGGCGGCGTCGTTGATCATGGCGACGCGCGGCGCGCCTTTGTCGTCGCGCGGCGAAAACTCCCGGCCCGCGGTCACGGGCATTTCGAGCGTCTCGAAGAAACTCGGTGAGACGACCACGCGGTTGATGCTGACGTCGTCGACGCTGTTCCTCCACCCGCGCTGATAGGTGCGGCCCTGCACGAAGATGACCGAGCCGTTGATGCTTCCCGAGAGCAACGCTGGCTGCGACAGGGCGACCGCCCGCACGCCCGGCGTCGATCGGAGCCGGTCCATGATGTCGGCATACAGCGCAAACGTCCGCGCCTCGTCATAGCGATTCAACTGAGGATTGACGCGGAACAGCACGAGCTGGTTCGGGTTGAATCCGACATCGACATGGCGAAGGTTCTGGACGGTGCGCAGAAACAACCCCGCCCCGACCAGCAGCACGAGCGAGACGGCGACCTGCACGATCAGCAGGATTCTGGACATGACGCTGCCGGTACCGACGACGCTGCGGCTCTGCTCCTTCATGGCGGCATTCAGGCTGACACGCGTGGCGCGCAGCGCCGGCGCAATGCCGAACAGAAGACCCGTGACGCCCGTCACGAGGAAGATGAATCCCAGCACGCGCCAGTCGAGGAGCGTCACCCGACCTTGCTGACCCGGCAACAGGGTCAGACCCCAGTACGCGACAGGAATCGCCAGCGCGCCGCCCAGGAACGCCAACAGCAGGCTTTCGGTGAGGAGTTGAGAAACCAACCGCCCACGCGTCGCCCCCATGGAGAGCCGGATGGCGATTTCCTTGCGGCGCGTCGTGGCCCGCGAGAGCAGGAGGTTCGCGACGTTCGCGCACACGATCAACAGCACCAGTCCAACGACGCTGCTCAGAATCGCGACGGACCGCACCTCATTCGGCCCGGCGTCGTAAACGCCCTGACTGCCGGACTCGACCTGCAGCCTCGGCACCCGTGTACGGTTGGCGTTCTCCGAGCGCGAGCGATCCGCATCGCTCAGCCCGGCGAGATAACTGTCCATTCCCGCGCGCGCCGTGTGCTGAAACACGGTGGCGAGATTCGCCTGCACCTGCGCCGCGGTCACGCCGGGTTTGGCTCGGCCCATGATCTGCAGCCACCACCAGGTCGGCTCGTTCACTCGCACAGGGGAGCGGCCGAGATCCGGATTGAGCGGGATCGGATTGATCACGGCGTCGAGCGAGAGCGGCACCGACACGTCAGGCGGCTCGGCCGCGGCCTGTTGGATACCCGTAAACGCCGCCGGAAGCACGCCGACGATCGTGACCGGAACGTTGTTGAGGTTCACGGTTTTGCCGACGGCTCCCGGATTTGAGCCGAAGCGCGAGACCCAATATCGATGGCTGATGACGGCGGCTGGCGGCGCGCCCGGCTTGTCGTCCTCAGGCGTCAGTGTGCGACCGGGCCTGGCGACGACGCCGAGCAGACGGTAGTAGTTGCCGGTGGAGATAAAGGCCGTGGCGATCTCCGCCTGGCCGTCGACGACCATGTTCACGCGCCCGAACGGCGCGCACGCGAAAAGATCCTGGAGCGTGCGATTCTCGGCCACCATCTGCAGAAACATGGGAAACGAAAACGTCGCTCGCGTGTCCTTTGGCAGGTTGCCATATCCAAACGAGCTGTTCGACATGTCGCTCGGCCCGACTGCCCGAAACCGCAGGAGGCTGTGCGGATCCTCGACCGGGATGGTCTTGAGCAGCATCGCGCTGGCGACACTGAAGAGCGCGGTGTTCGCGCCGATACCCAGCGCCAGCGACAAGACAATGATCGACGCCCACCCCTTGGCGTGAATGAGCGCGCGCGCGCCATAGCGCAGGTCTCTGAGCATTTGTTAACCGCTGGACTTTGGCCCGCCGGCCCCCCGATCGCCGCCGCTCGCAGGGCTCCCACGCCCCGCTCCGCCGCGGCGAACTTCGTTCATGCACCACCAGCCAGCCGCAGGTGTTCATTAGACGCATTCCAGGGCCGCCAGTTGGGACGCGCCTCCTGCTGCAGCCTCGCGAGAGACTGTGACAATCATACGCCGCAGTTCGACAAGATCCCCGTTCGCGATCTTCGTGGTGCGAAGTGCGTCTTGCCCGATAATCGGCCCCAGCATGAAACCGACCGGATTCGCACTCGCCGCGCTCGTCGGGTTCGCCGGCGCCGCGCAGCCGGAGACCTACGACCTTCTCCTGAAGGGAGGCCACGTCATCGATGCGAGAAACGGCGTCAGCGCCGTGCGCGACGTCGCCATCGCGAACGGCACGATCGCCGCCGTGGCGGCGGACATCCCGGCCGCACGCGCGCGAAAGACCGTCGACGTCGCCGGCCTGTATGTCACACCCGGGCTCGTCGACATCCACGCCCATGTGTATCGCCCCACCGTCGCGCTCGGCGGCTTCCGCGCCGACAACAACATGGTCTATCCCGACGGTTTCAGCTTTCGGAGCGGCGTGACGACGTTCGTCGATCCGGGCGGATCCGGATGGCGGAACTTCGAGGACTTGAAAGACCGCATCATCGATCGCTCGAAAACCCGTGTCCTTGCCTTCATCAACATCGTCGGCCGGGGCAGCGCCGGGGGCCGGTACGAGCAGGACCTTGGCGACATGGAAGTGAAACCGACGGCGGACATGGCGCTGAAATACAAGGGCCTGATCGTCGGCGTGAAGAGCGCGCATTATTCCGGACCCGAATGGGCGCCGTTCGAACGCGCGGTCGAAGTCGGCAGCATCGCCAATGTCCCCGTGATGATCGACTTCGGCAGCAACCGCAAAGAGCGGCCCCTGTACGAGCTGCTGACCAGGGTGCTTCGACCGGGCGATATCTACACGCACATGTACTCCGGCCTGCGTGGAGAGCAGGACGATCAGACGCTCGCGCCCAGCCGGGCGATGATCGACGGCCGGAAGCGCGGCATTCTCTTCGACGTCGGGCACGGCAACGGCAGCTTCCTGTGGCGCGTCGCCGTGCCGCTGATGAAGGCGGGGTTCACGCCGGATTCGATCTCGACCGATCTCCATGCCGAGAGCATGAACGGCGCGCTCAAGGACATCCTCGACCTGATGAGCAAGTTCCTGGCCCTGGGGCTGCCGCTCGATCGCGTCGTCGCCGCCAACACGTGGAACGCCGCGAAGGCCGTCAAGCAGAACGCGCTTGGCCATCTGTCGGTCGGCGCGGTCGCGGACGTCGCGGTCCTCAGGGTCGAGAAAGGCGCGTTCGGGTTCTCCGACACGAACGGCGCACGGCTCACGGGCACCGAACGCCTTCGGTGCGAGCTGACGCTCAAGGACGGCAAGGTCGTGTACGACTTGAATGGCCTGACGAGTCCTGATTGGACGACGCTGCCGCCGGGCTACCGCGACCAGAACGGCGGGCGTGGTCGCGGCGGCCAGTAAACGCCATCCCTCGCCATCAGCCTCTTCGGGGTGAGGAACGTCAGGCCGATCACGGCTTCCTGGACGAGACGTACGCCAGGATGTTCACCATGTCTTCCACTGTCAGGTGCTCGACGACCGGCTTCATGAGCGGCGCGAGTTCGCCGTTACGCGCGCCTGTTTGGAAGTCATAAAGCTGCCGGCCGAGATAGCTTGGCGATCGGTTGGCGATGCCCGGGATCGTAGCGATGCCCAGGAGGTCCTGGCCGTGGCACGTGACACACGGCACGGTCTTGCCGCCGCCAGTGGTCACGAGCACTTCGCCTTTCTTGATGGCCCCGACCGGCACATACGCGACGAATCCGGTGCGGGGCGCGCGAAGCTGCTCGTCGGCCTCGTTCTCGGGCGCCTCGACGATGCGGACCCCGATCGGTTCAGTCGTCCCGTCTTCGATCAAATGAAACATCTGTCCCGCGACGCGGGTCTTCGGGATCACGTCGGATTCGACGACCCGAATCCACTGCGTCCATCGCATCGCAGCGAAATATTCAGCCGACTGATCCATCTCCTCGTCGGTGAGATCCTGCGTCAGCCCCATCATGTCTTTCGGTTTGCGCGGCTCGGCCGTGTCGCGGATTCCACTCTTGAACTCCCTGAGCTGCCGGACGATGTAATCCTTTGGCAGGCCCGCAACCGGCGCGTTTTCCGGCCGGCCCTTCCCATTCGGCATGTGGCAGAACGCACAGGCGCGCGTGCCTGAGGCTTGCTTTCCATGCGCGACGATATCGGGCATTGGGGGGTGGTCCTCAGGGAACCAGTCGGCCGGGTTGTACGCAGTTGCTGACCTGCGCACGCGTGAACTGGAATTTGGAGCCGGCCAGCGAATGGAGGGTCGGGTCCGGCGGACCGCCGCGGCGCGCGCCAGGCTGAGCACCAGGCTGGCCGTTTGCGCCGGCTGCTCCGCCGCGCCCGTGGCGCGCCCACTTGAGGGCCGCGCGCGGCGGCAATCTGCGCCCCAGGCGCGACGGCGTACGCCCACGCCGGTTTCCGGGGATCCGCATCATCCTGAGCCTGCAGTGCGATCAGCGGCAGACCCAACACCAGTGCGACGACGGCTAGACGACTCACATCAACACCTCCATAGCAGTTGCTCCGCTCCTCGCTCTCAGGCCGACCGGTCCGCAAGCGCCGCCTTCACGCGCGCGGTCGTGAACGGCACCGACCGCAGCCTGGCGCCCGTCGCGTCGTAGATCGCGTTGGCGAGCGCCGCGGCCACGGGCGTACAGGCCGCTTCGCCGGCGCCTAACGCCGGTTGATCCGGATGGTTGATGAGCGCGACTTCGACCACGGGAGCTTCCGGAAACGTCAGAATTGGATAACTCGACCAGTCGACGCTCGTCACGCGTCCTGCGGCAAATCGTACTTCTTCGTGCAGCGCGCGGCTGAGTGTCTGCGTGATGCAGCCCTCGACCTGGTTGCGCAGTCCGTCTGGATTGACGATCAGGCCGCAGTCGTGGGCGCAGGTCACGCGGCGGACGGTCACCTTGCCCGTGCTTCGTTCCACGGCGACTTCCATTGCCATCGCCACGTAGTTCTCGTTCTGCTTGTAGCGCATGTACGCGAAGCCCCGGCCCACGAGCAGATTGCCCTGCGCCGCGCGCGGGTTTGGTGCGGGGCGAGGCTGCCAGCCGATCATCGATGCGGCCCGATCGATCACAGCGAACGCTCGGGGATCGTTCAGGCCGCGACGCCGATACGCCACCGGATCGACTCGCGCGGCGGCCGCCAGTTCGTCAGTGAAGCTCTCGACCGCGAACACGGTCGCGATCTTGCCGGGCGCGCGAAGATTCGACTGGCGAAGCGGCGTATCGGCGAGCTGGCGCGCGATGACGCGCACGTTCGCCACCGCGTAGGGCGGATCGATATTCTGGGTCACCGGCGTTCCCTGTCCCTGCGCCGGGGCTGGCATCAATCCCGCCGCAGCGGGTCCGAGCAGGGTGCCTGTCCACTGCGGCCCGGTCGGACTCGTCGTCCGGCTTTCCCACGCCAGCAGATTCCCCGTCGTGTCGACGGCCGCACGCATCTCGATCAATTGTGCAGGTCCCTTCGGATCCCACACGTGCTCGTCCTGACGCATCCACTGCACGCGGACCGGCGCTCCGACCGCGCGGGATAGCAGCACGGCATCAGCCGCGGCGTCATACGCGCCGTTGCTGCCGTACGATCCCGAGCCGTCCATGTAGACGACGCGCACCTTGTCGGCGGACAGGCCGGTGATCCTCGCGACCATCGCCCGCAATCCGAACGCGTCCTGTGTCGATGACCACACAGTGGCCGTCGACGTGCTCGACGTCTGCGACCGCGCACGATGGACCGAGCGACGCGTGGCTCTGGAACGGCCAGTAGTACGTCGCGGCCCGTGGTCCTGCCGCCGCCGACAGCGCGGCGCCGGCATTTCCTCGGTCCATCGCGGTCTGCTCACGCAGCGGCGTCGCCGTACGCATCGATCGGTCCAGGTGTCGCTGGCACCGAAATCGGGTGGGTCCGACCACGTTGTCTTCAGCTCGCGCGCGGCACGCACCGCGGCCCACTCGTCCTTTGCGACGACAGCGAGAAAATTCTGGATGCGGACGACGCGCGAGTCCGGAATGCCGCGGATCGATGCGTCATCGACGGAGGACAGCTGGCTTCCACGGGCCGGAGGCCGGATGACCCGCCCGTGGAGCATGCCGGGTACGGCGAAGTCCTGGACATACACATGTCGGCCGGTCGCCTTGCCCGGCAGATCGGTGCGGAGCACCGGTTGGCCGATCGCGCGAAAGCTTGCCGGATCGCGTAGTGGGGCGTTTGCGTCGACGCGCATCTCGAACCGCTTGCCGCCGATCAAGGACGCGACGCTCAGGGCGGGTCCGTTGCCAATGGCTGATCGCACCTCGCCGTCCACGATCGTCAAGTCGGCCGCGGGCCGGTTCAGCCGGCCGGCAGCCAGCGACAGAATTGCCTGGCGCGCTGTCGCGGCCGCCCGCCGGATGTCGGCCCCACCGCGCGGCACGCCAGAACTGCCGCCCGTACCGCCATGGTTCGGCGTCGTCGACGTGTCCCCTTCAATCACCGTGAACCGCTCGACCGGTATTCCGAGTTCTTCCGCCGCCAGTTGCCGATAGACCGTGGTGATTCCCGTGCCGACGTCGACGTGGCTGGTGAAGATTGTCACGGTTCCGTCGGCGTGCACCGCCAGGAAGCTGTCGAGATCCGCGGCTGGTGCCGCACCCGGCGCGCCCGGAGGGCCTCCTTGGGCGCGCACGGTCTTGAGCATCCCGCCGATCGCGAAGCTGACGACGAGCGCGCCTCCCGATTTCAGGAAATCGCGGCGCGAGCGTGAACTGGTGTTCATGATGGTCTCCTTCACGCCTTCGCAGCCCGGGCGATCGCACTCACGATGCGCGTGTGCGTCCCGCACCGGCAGAGATGTCCCGCGAGACTGGTCTTGATTTGATCCACGGTCGGATGCGGCGTCGTTTTCAAGAGCGCCGTTGCGGCCATCACGATGCCGCTCGTGCAGTAACCGCACTGCGCCGCCTGTTCGGCGACGAACGCCGTTTGAAGGACGCTTGGGCGCTCCGGTGTGCCAATCCCTTCAATGGTGGTGATGGATCGACCGGTGGCCTCCTTGATGGCCACCGTGCACGAGCGCGCCGGCTTGCCGTCGAGCAGAACCGTGCACGCGCCACATTGGCCCAGGCCGCAGCCGAACTTCGGTCCGTGCAGACCCAACGTGTTGCGGAGCACGTACAGCAGCGGCTGCTCCGGATCCCACGATTCGATCGTCGCCGCCCGATCATTCACTCGAAGTGTGTAGCTCGGCATGGAATGTCCCCGCTTTGTTACGGCTGCCTCGGGTTCAAGTCTCCCCTAATTGGGTACGATTTCCGGCTCGGCCGGCCCCCCGTGGCCAGGGGTCAGCGCCCGGGCCGGTCGCCGGTGGGGCGGGCGCCCGGCAGGCCAACACTAAGTCCTTCCGCCGGACTTCGCAATTGCCAAGCTTCGGTTTTTCAGAATTTTTCATAGGAATTCAGGCATCGGGTCATGTTCCGCGCGCTCGTGGTCGGCGTAATATGCCGCGTATCGGTATTCAGGATTCAGGTCCGGGACGGGCTGACGGGGGCCGCAGGTCCACCCGGGTCGGCTTCGGCAAACGTTCGTTGGCGGGGTGAGGATGTATATGAAGACACAACTGCAGGAGTCTGGATCACGATGGGCGATCCCGGCCGCCGTGGCGGTCGTCGCCCTCAGCACGTTCGCGCTGTCGGCGCAGATACCCGCGACGAATCCGACCGTGCCGCCCGGCACGGCGGTCCAGGGTCCCGGGGGAAATCAGCCGCCCGCAGAGCCGGGCGCTCCTCCGGCTCCAGGCCGTGGCGGCCGGCGAGGCGCTCCGCAGGAAGTGCTGGCTGGAGGCCCCCAGGCGAACGATCCGGCGTACGCCGGCTACGACTGGTCAAAGAAGGCTCCAGTCCTGCCGTTGCCACCGGCCGAAGAACTGAAGAAGTTCATTCTCCAGCCGGGTTACCGCATGGAACTCGTGCTCTCCGATCCTGAGATTCAGGAACCGACGGCGCTGGCCTTCGATGGCAGCGGTCGGATGTTCGTGCTGGAGGATCGCGGCTACATGCAGGACGCGGACGCCACCGGCGAGCTCGATCCGATTGGGCGAATCTCGATGCATGTCGACACGAACAACGACGGCGTGTACGACAGGCACAGCGTCTTCGTCGACAAGCTTGTCTTTCCGCGCTTCATGACGCCGTTCGGACCAGACACGCTCCTCGTCAAGGAATCGAACGCGCAGGAAGTGTGGAAGTACACGGACACCAACGGCGATGGCGTGGCGGACAAGAAGGAACTGTTCGATACCGGCTACGGCCGGCTGGGCAATATCGAGCATCAGGAGAGCCATCTCACGTTTGGACTCGATAACTGGCTTTACAGCACGGAGAACGGATTCCGCGCCCGATGGACGCCGCACGGCGTGATCAAGGAGACGACCGGGAATGGCGGCGCGCAGTGGGGCGTCGTGCAGGATAACGACGGCAAGATGTGGTTCCAGGGCGGCGCGAGCGGCCTGCCGGCGTACTGGCAGTTCCCGATCGTCTACGGCAACTTCGGGGGCGGCCGCGGCGGTGGTGGAGGTGTGGATCCGGGCGGCTTCCAGGCGATGGATCCGGATCTCGGGGTGCCGTGGGGCGCGCCGGTGCGCATCGCGGACATGCAGGGTGGTCTGGGCGCCGTTCGCATGCCCGACGGATCGCTGCGCAGCACGACCGCGGGCGCCGGGGGCGATATCATTCGCGGCCACCGCATGCCGCCGGACCTGCAGGGCGACTACGTCTATGGCGAAGAAGTCGCGCGCATCGTCCGGCGCGTGCGCGCCGAGAACATCGAAGGCGCCACGAGGATCCGCAATTACTACGACGGCAACGAATTCATCAAGTCGACGGATCCGCTGTTTCGTCCAGTCGATCAGGCGACCGGGCCGGACGGGACGCTGTACATCGTCGACATGTATCACGGCATCATCCAGCAGGCGACGTGGTCGGGCCCGGGCACGTACCTTCGCAACAGGATCCAGCAGTACGACCTCGACAAGGTGATCCACAAAGGACGCGTCTGGAGGCTCGTCTACGACGGCGTCAAACGCGACCGCTCCGATGCGCTCGATCGCGATTCGACGATGCCGCGGATGAACAGCGAGACGCCGGCGCAGCTGCTCACGCATCTCGGCCATCCGAACGGCTGGTGGCGCGACACGGCGCAGCAATTGCTCGTGCTGAAACAGGACAAATCCGTCGTGGCGGCGCTGCAGGGCATGTTGAAGACGTCGAATAACCTGCTCGAGAAATTCCACGTCTTGTGGACGCTGGAAGGACTGGGAGCGCTCGACGCGGCGACCGTGCGCCAGCAGATGGAGGACAAAGAGCCGCGGATGCGCATTCAGGCGATCCGCGCGAGCGAGACGCTCTACAAGGCCGGCGACAAGTCATTCGCTGCCGACTACAAGCGTCTGGCCGCCGACCCGAGCGTGGATGTGGTCGTGCAGTCGATGCTGACGATGAAT
Source organism: uncultured Acidobacteriota bacterium (assembly GCA_963724645.1). GTDB lineage: Bacteria > Acidobacteriota > Vicinamibacteria > Vicinamibacterales > SCN-69-37 > CAVXSP01. The sequence continues at coordinate 240,153 of CAVRVJ010000013.1, read as the reverse complement.
CGCTGGAAGGTGCCGGACGCGACGGCGGCCATCAAGGGTCTGCAGGATTCGAACAAAGCGCGTGGCGTGCAGCTCGTCGCGTCGACCATCCTGAATCCGGCGCCTGACGCCGGCCGCGGCGGCGGGGGCGGCCGCGGTGGCGGCCCCAATTTCACGCCCGAGCAACAGAACTTGATCGATCGAGGCGGTCAGATCTATCGGGAGCTGTGCTTCTCCTGTCACGGAGACGATGGCTTCGGCGCGCCGAAGCCCGGGACGTCGGGCACCATGGCGCCGCCGCTCGCGGGATCGCCGCGGGTCAACGGACATCGTGACTACGTCGTCAAAGCGATCCTCAACGGTCTCAATGGCCCGGTTGACGACAAGACATACTCGGAACTGATGATTCCGATGAACGCCAACCCGGACGACTGGGTCGCGGCCGTCGCGTCGTACGTGCGCACGAGCTTCGGCAACAGCGCGACGCCGGTGACCGCCGGCGACGTGAAGCGCGTGCGTACGGAAGTAGCCGCGCGGAAGACGCCGTGGACGATCGCCGAGCTCGAAAGCTCGCTGCCCAAGGCCTTGCTGCCCGACCCGAACGTCTGGAAGCTGACGGCCAGCCACAACCCCGCCGGCGCCGCGACCGCGCTGACGCTCACGGGCTGGAGCAGTCAGACACCGCAAGCCGCCGGCATGTGGTTCCAGGTCGAGCTGCCCCAGCCGGCGATGGTTTCGGAGATTCAGTTTGAATCGACCGGCGGCCGCGGCGGCGGAGGCGGCGGGCGCGGCGCGGCCGGTCGAGGCGGCCCGCCCGCTGCGGCTTTCCTGGCGCCCCTGCGACTCCGCAGGCGGCGGGCGCGGTGCCACCAGTTGCGACGGGCGCGCCCGGTGGCGCACCCGCACGGGGAGTGATCCCGGGTGGTCCGGGCGGGGCTCCTCCCAATCCCGGATATCCGCGTGGATACAAGGTTGAGACGTCGCTGAACGGCACGACCTGGACGCAGGCAGCGATCGGTGAAGGCGCCGGCGCGACAACGGTGATCACGTTCAAGCCGACGCAGGCGAAGTTCGTGAAACTGACGCAAACGGCCACGACACCAAACGCGCCGCCGTGGTCGATTCAGCAGTTGCGAATCCTGACGAAATGAGAACGCTCGCTTCGCTGCTCCTGGCGACAGGGCTGGGTATCGGCGCGCTGGCCGCGCAGGCACCCACGCCCCCTCCGGTTGGGCAGGGTGCGCCCGCCGGCGGCGTCCCTGGCGCCGCACAGGGGCCCGCCGGTCGCGGCCCGACGTTCCCCGCGCAGCAACGCGCTCTTGCCGACGCAGCCGTACTCGCTCGCGGCAAGACGCTCTACACGATTAACTGCGCAGCCTGTCATGGCGCCGACGCTCGCGGCGGCGACCAGGGCGGGCCGAACCTCCTGCGATCGCAGATCCTGCTCGACGATCAACACGGCGAGTTGATTCTGCCGATCGTCCGTGGCGGGCGCGCCGAGAAGATGCCGCCGCTCCCCCTCATCCCCGATGCCGATGTCACCGCCATCGCGGAGTTCGTTCACAGCCTGGCCGCCGCAGGCCGCGGCCGCAACAGTGTGCCGCTGAACATCCTGGTCGGCAACGCCTCAGCCGGTCAAACGGCGTTCGCCGCGAAATGCGCGTCGTGTCACTCGGTGTCCGGCGACCTCAGAGGACTCGCGACGAGGGTCCCCGATCCGGCGACGCTGCAGAACTTCTGGATCTCCGGCGGCGGTGGCGGCGGCCGCGGGGGCGGAGGAGGAGGTGGCGCGGCACCCGTCGCGGCTAACGCCCGCCCCGTCACCGTGACCGTGACGCTCCCCTCCGGTCAGAAGACGGAAGGTCGCCTGGTTCGCGTCGACGACTTCTTCGTGTCGCTCGTCGACCAGGACGGCGCCACGCGCAGTTTCCGTCGGGACGGCGACCGCCCGGCGGTCGAGGTGCACGATCCGCTCGAGAAACACCGGCTGCTGCTGCCGAATTACACGGACGACGAGATCCACAACATCACGGCGTATCTGGTGACGATCAAGTGATTCAATGTCCGACAATCCCGGGAGTCACTTGACGTGACGTGGTAGCCTCGCGCGCCTATGGGCGCGCTGGCGGCGTGCACCACGTCACTCAAGTGAACTTCCGTATAGTTGAAGCGAGACTCGTAAACGAGAGGCCTTAGAGGAGACGGTATGGATTACACACGGCGTGAATTTGGAAAGCTGGCGTTGGCCGCCCTGCCGGCCACTGCGTTGTTCGAGACACCTCTTTTCGGTTCGGCGCTCGTGCAGGCCAAGCCGAACTCCCTTATCAACGGCGTGCAGATCGGCACGATCACATACAGCTTCCGCCAGATGCCCGATCAGAGCGCCGAGGCGATTCTCAAGTACACCCTCGAGTCGGGCATCAGCGCGATCGAGTTGATGGGCGCACCGGTTGAAGCGTATGCCCGCGCGAAGAGCGGCTTCACGCCGAGCGTCGGCGGCGGACGCGCTGGCGGCGGCGCGCCGGGTGGCGGTGCCGCGCGTGGACGTGGCGGCGCTGGAGGCGGCGGCGCGGCCGCGGCAGGCGCGGCCGCGGGCGGGGCGCCAGCGGCACCTGCCGGCGAAGCCTCCACGGGATCGTGGAACGGGCAGCCGTGTCCTGCCGGTCGTGGCGGCGGGGGTGGCGGCGGACGTGCGGCCGCACCAGCGGCGGCGGCCGCGGCAGCCGGAGGCGCGGCGCTGCCGGCACCTGGTGGTGGCGGCGGCGGGCGCGGGCCTCAGACGCCTGAGCAACAGGCGGCAGCCGATGAGTTGCGCAAATGGCGCAGCACCCTGTCGATGAGCATCTTCAAGGATCTCCGGAAGATGTACAACGACGCCGGCGTGAAAATCTACGCCGTGAAGAATCTCACGGTCAATGGGACGGACCAGGATCTCGAGTTCGAATTCGCCGTGGCCGAGGCGCTCGGCGCCAATCACGTAACGGCCGAACTACCGGGGAACAGCCCAACGTCCACCGCGACGCTCAAGCGCATCGGCGATTGGGCGATGAAGAAGAAGATCTACGCCGCCTATCACACGCACGCGCAGGGCAACATCACCGTGTTCGACGAAGCGTTTGCGGCGTCGAAGGGGAACATGGCCAACGTGGACTTCGGCCATTACGTGGCGGGTGGCGGCGGCAACCCCGTGCTGTTCCTGGAGAAGTTCCACGAGCGGATCTCGAGCTTCCACCTGAAAGACCGCACGACCCCCGCGCACTGTGCCCTGAACCTGGCCTGGGGCACTGGCGAAACGCCGATCACGGAGATCCTCCAGACCGTGAAGAAGAACAAATGGAAGATCCCGGCATCGATCGAGCTCGAGTACGCGATCCCGGAAGGGTCGGACTCGGTCAAGGAAGTCCAGAAGTGCCTCGATGTACTGCAGGGCCGCGCTCGCGTAGGGTGACGCGCCGGACAGGTCCTCCGCGCCCCCGCGGCGCGGAGGACGGTCTTGGAGAACCTCGAGATGACATCCCGAAGACTGATTCTGACGGCGTCGCTCCTGCTCGCTCCCGTCCTGCTCACGGGCCAGGGGCAAGGAGGGCTCGACCCCGCGTCGCTCCTGAAGCCGCTCGGTGAGTCGTGGCCGACATACTCCGGCGACTACACCGGACGCCGCTACAGTTCCCTGACGCAGATCAACCAGGCGACCGTGAAGAATCTCACGCTCGCCTGGGTGACGCGCGTGACCGCAGGCGCGGGCGCAGGTGGCGGCGCCGGCGCGGCGGGATTCGGCGGCGGGGGAGGGCGGGGCGGCGGCGCTGCCGCGCCGATCATCGTCGGGGGCGAAGGCACCGGCGATTCTCGGCCGGCGCGGCGGCGAACATCAAGGGCGCGATTCTCGAAGTCGACGGCATCCTCTATTTGTCGGCACCCGACAACGCGTGGGCGATCGACGCGCGCGACGGCCACGAGCTCTGGCACTACTACTGGAAGACGCGCGGCGGCACCCACATCGGCAATCGCGGCCTCGGGATGTGGCACAACTATCTGTTCATGGAGACGCCGGACGACTATCTGGTGTCGCTCGACGCGCGGACCGGCAAAGAACGCTGGCACGTCGTCATCTCCGACTTCAACCAGCAGTACTTCTCGACGATGGCCCCGATCGTCGTTGGCAATCACCTGCTGGTCGGGCACCGGAGACGACCTCGACGCGCCAGGATTCCTGCAGTCGTTCGATCCTGAAACGGGCGCAGCTGCAATGGAAGTTCTACACGGTGCCGATGAACCCGGGCGACCCCGGTCTGAATACGTGGCCGAATCTCGAGGCGGCGCGGCACGGCGGCGCACAGGTCTGGATTCCGGGCGTCATACGACCCCGAGACGCACCTCTACATCTTCGGCACCGGCAACCCGACGCCGGCGTACACGGTTGGACGCGAAGGGCGACAACCTCTATACCTGTTCGCTCGTCGCCGTGAACGTCGATACCGGCAAGATGGCGTGGTACTACCAGACATCGCCGCACGACACGCACGATTGGGATTCGACGCAGACGCCGATCCTGATCGACGCGACGATCAACGGCACGTCCGCGCGAAGCTCGTGCTGCAGGCGTCGCGCAACGGCTACTTCTTCACGATCGATCGGGTGACCGGTGAGCACATCGTCACGAGCAAGTTCGGCCAGGCGGCCAATTGGGCGAAGGGCCTCGACAAGAATGGCGCGCCGTCGAGGAATCCGGCGAAGGACGCGACCATCGCCGGGTCGCTCGTGTCGCCGACCAACGGGCGGATCACGAACTGGCCGCCGCCGGCGTTCTCGCCCGACACCGGGCTCTTCTATGTGCACGAGCACAACGGGTTATGCGATGTATTACCTGAACGATCCCGATCCGCGCGGATCGATGGGGCTCGGCGGGAAGACCGAGGTGGCCGTCGGCTCGCTCGCGAATTTTCTGACGGCTATCGACTACAAGACCGGGCAAGATCGCGTGGCGGCACCAGTACCCGGCGTGGGCGCAGGCGGCGGCGGGACCGGCGGCTGCTGACTACGGCGGGCAAGCTGCTCTTCGCGGGCGACGGGTCGGCGGAACCTTGTGGCGTTCGATCCGGCAACGGGCAAGCCGCTCTGGCACTGCCACATCGGCGACTCTCGAACGCGCCGGAAACCTACCAGGTGGACGGGCATCAGGTACCTGCTGGTCGCCACCGGAGATACCATCTACGCCTTCACGTTGTACTGATTGATTGCCTGTCCGATCCTGGCGGGGTCGATCCGCTCGGCAGCATCAGCAGCCCTGGGCACGTCAGACGCAGCACTTCGATGGCGGCGGCCGGCACGTCGGCGATCAGCGCGTCTTCTCCCTGGCTCGTGATCAGCGCGAGAATGACCTTCGAGATCGCGAACCACTTTCCGCGTGACTCGACGCTGGCCAGGAATCGTGCTTCATTCCGGTCGTCTTCAATGTGCGTCTTCGGGATGGCGATGGTTTCGGTTGCAAGAGCGCCCTGCAGGTCCGACGTGAAGCAGTGCTCCTGCGCCGAGACGATCCCGGCCGGCAGGGAACCGCCCGGAAACGAGTCGACGGAGCCGCCCTCCGGAAGAACAAACAGCCGCGCATCCCGAAGAGTCGAGGCGTTCAGCTTCGTCCTTCGGCGGGCCCGGGCGTCGAGCGCATTCAGGGTGCCTGCGAGTATCTGGGCCGCGCCGTCGGCGGAGTGATCGAAATGCTCTCGTTCTCCCTCGCGTATCGGCAGCTTCTTCCAACCGTCTGACCGCGCGGCCTTGTCGTCGAGGCGGCCCCGGCTGACGAACATGTCCTCGAGGCTGAGGCCAAAAGACGGCTGGGCCATGCAGAGTGTCCAACGCCATGTTGGACAGCATGTCCGCGCAAAACCCATAGGTGATTCCAAAAGGGGAGTAGACGTTTGTAGAAGGGACGCACTCGACCGCGTCGTCCTTCAGAGGCTCCGCCAACTCTCCAATCAATTCGCCGTAGCGCTCGAGGAGGCCTACGTGCGCCCGGCCCATCGCGGTGTAGCCCGCTCGCCCTTCGCCGTCCCGGTCAAGAAAGAGATCTTCAATCATGGTGCAAGGCGCAAGGAGATCCAGGCGTGTTACGAGCAGCTCCGGATCGGCCGACACTCCCTGGAGGATGGCGTCCGCGAGATCCAACCTCGCCTCGGCGTCCGGCGCCGCGCAAGCCGCTTGATAGGCGTTCAGGAGCGGGACCAGATCGCGGACCAGGAGGGCGGCGTCCATTGAATTGGAATTGCGCGTGACCGCGAGAATCTCTGGATCGTCAATCGGACGCTGCGTTTCCCACGTGCGGTAACGAAGCTGCGAGCGGAGGTGGCCGCCGGCCAGTCTGGCTCCCGCCTTGTGCAGCCCGAGGCGGACGGAGTCCGTGAACGAATCGGAAATCTTCGCGGCGATCTTGAAATACGGACGCAGGCGCGGAGTGAGGGGACCCTGCGCGACGTGAATCAGCCAGCGGGCGTCCCGGACGAACACGCTCGGCGAACGTGGCCTCATTCAACCTGTCCAGCAAGTTGCTGAACGCCGTTGCAGCCGGTCCCCCGCCAGGTCCGTCCCCTCGTCCCAGATCCGGAGGCTGAGATGCTCGAATTGACGCAGCATGAACACGGCGTACAGTGTCTGCGCGTAGGTCAGCCGGCCGCTCCCGCCGGGCCATCGATGGCGCTCCCAGTGCTCGTAGGCGCGGACGATGAGTTCGAGGGGATCCAGCTCGTGCTGCCGTTCCAGCAGAACCGGCTCGAAGCCGTCGGCGACGTGCGCGGCCGCCAGTTGGCCCTTCAATCGAGACAACTCGCGCGGCAGCGCCCGGCAGACCGAAAAAGCAGGCGCTGAATGTGCTGAGCGAAGTATTCGCGATTCCGGGTGCGCGAGGCGTCCTTTCCGCGCACGTTCAGCAGGCGACCTTCGACGTTCTCGACGATCTCCCGGCGGCGGTCCAGAAACTGGTTCAGGAGCGCGACGTGGCCGGAGAATCCGACGTTCATTGCTTCGGAGCTGGCGCGAGGCGCGGAGGATAGGCGTGATCGAGCACGGTCCACATGAAGTCCGTCGTCATGCGCGCGCGGTTGTGGCAGCTCATGCAGCCCAGCTGCACGCCCTTCTGATCGAACGTCTCCATCGTCACGTTGGCGAACGCCGAAAACGCGCCGGCGCCGGGAACGTGTTCGCGATGCTGCCGTCGACAATGGCGGGGATCGGCGTCGGCCTGATTGCCCTCGAGCCGCGGCCATTGCGTGACCACGAGCCGGTAGTACTGCCACGGCGTGCCGGCCAGCAGGTGCTGATAGGCGTAGTTGGTCAGCTCGGTCGACGTCAGAATCGGCGCGTCGCTGGCGCGCACGACGTTGAACGGCCGCACGGGCTCCGGCGCGAGCGGCGCAAGCGACAGCGGATTTCGCTCCGGCATCGGCGCGCCGCTGCCGTCGTTCAGCACGAACGCGCCGGGCCAGTCCGCCCACTTCGGCGGCACGGCGTCCTTCTGTTCGAACGACGACCAGATCCACTGCGGGCGGCTCGGCGTCTTCTGCGCGATGTGCAGGCCGATGAGCCCGACCGTCGTCCGCGCGCAGTCCGCCGCCGGTGGCGTGCTTCACCATGGCGGTCCGCGTGTAGAACCGCTTCACGAGGGCGGGCGGCAGATCGGTGACGTCGATCCAGGCGGCCTTGACGGCGATCGATCCGGTCGGGAACTCGATCACCGGCCGATCCGGCCGCGGGCTGGGCACCGCCGGCAGTTCGCGCCGCAGAAAATAGCGGTTCCTGACGAGGTGATCGAACTCGATCCGGTTGAAGATCGTCAGGGTGCGCACGTAGCGGCCGTTCTGCGCGACGAGCGGCGGGTCGAGGACGCCGATGCCCGCCTGCCCGATGTCGTCGATCCCCGAGGCCGATCCGATGGTCGACGTCGCCGAACGTCGACGCCACCCGGCACGGGTTGGCTCCAGCCGCGTCGTACTTGTCGAACGCGCTGTCGGGCGACGATCCGTCGGCGTGGAAGATCTCCCAGATGGCTTTGTAGGTCTCGAAGACGCGCGGGCCGGCGGCGGCGATGCCCTTCGTCGATGCCGGCACGCCGCGATGTCCCGGGCCGCCGGCCAGACGAGCGCCACGAAGGCCCGCCAGGAATAGTCGTCGAAGTAATCGACGGCGATGTCGGTGAAACCCGTCGGGAATGCAGACGTCGGCCGGCGCCTGGGACGAGATTGCCGGCGTGGGACGGGCCGGGCAGGCCGGGGCGGCGGGCCGTGGCGCTGCGCCGGATGCCGGCGACCATGGCCAGGGCAGCCACGGCCGCCGCGCCGGCAATCCAGACGTCACGCCTGGACATGTGTCCGGATTATAATCAGGAACCCGCCAGTAACCGATGCGCAGGGAGCCGCATGACTTTTGAGAGGGTCCGCTCATGACCGATCTCGCGACGTGAGTTCGGACGAGGTCGTCATCGCCGGCGTGCCGCTGGCCGCCGGCGTCGGCTCAATCAGGCTGAGGGCCGCGGCGCCGTTGATCCTTGGCGTCAGCACCTCCAGCTTCCGCGATCTGCCGCGCGTCACAGGCCGCGACAACGTGGACGACGTGATCGCGGCGCTGCAGGCGGTTCGTGCGACGCACGTCGAGCTGGCGCTCGCCAACGTCGAGCCCGCGCCGCCGAGCACCGCGCCGTTCATGGGCGGCTCGGCCGCCTATCCGCGCCGCATCGTGCTCACGCCCGAGCAGATCGCGGCCACCAACGCCGAGTACCGCGGCGGCGCTGAGGGCGTGGCGGAGCCAGACGCCCCTCAGCTTCTTCGAGACGGTGCGGAGCAAGTTCGCCGCCGCCGGCATGACGGTGCACGCCTGCGCCCTCGCCTACGACGACTCGTTCACCGACGACGAGATCGACGCGACGTTCCGGCAGGCCAAGGCGCTCGGCGTGACGACGGTCAGCTCGCCGCTGACGATGGCGATGGCGGCGCGCCTGGTGCCGTTCGCCGAACGGCACAAGATGTCCGTCGCCATCCACAATCAGGTGGACGGCAACGCCGCCGGGCGCGATCGCGACGCCCGATCTCAAGGACGCGCTCGCGCTTTCGCCGGCGTTCAGGCTCAAGCTCGACATCGGCAACCTGACGGCGTCCAACTGCGACGCGGTGGCGCGAGTTGCGCGAGCATCAGGCGCGCGTGTCGCACGTGCTGGTGAAGGATCGCCTGCGAAACGGCGGCGCCAGCCAGCCCTTCGGCGAAGGCGACACGCCGATCGCGGCGTGCTGGCGTGCTCGCGGACCGCCGCGATCGTCAATCCCCGCGTTGGTGGATTACGACTACGTAGGCCTCCGCTCATCGGTGGAGGAGGTTACGGCGTCCTTGAATTACATGGTGCAGACTGCGAAATGAGCGCGCCGGGCGCGCTCCTGCTCAGTGCGGGCACGTCCACCCAGCGAGCGCCGACGCTTCTTCACAAAAGAAAAGATATGACTCGCTGCTCGCGGCGGGTGATGCCGTGGGTCTCGAGCCACGGACATGCCGGCTCACCTTGGCTTCCCAAGACTTCAACAACAGCTGACTCTGCTCGACCACCCTCGACGGCACGGATTGGTTCGGGCTGATGCGTGAGTCGATCGTCGGCAGCGCGGACGCCGGCATGCGGCTCGACAAGTGGCTTGCCGCACGAACGGACGCCGGCTCGCGGAGCCGGGCAACCGAATGGCTGGCCCGCGGCAAGGTCTATCTCGATGGCGAGTCGGCCAATCTCGCCGCCGGCGCACGCAAGGTCGCCGCCGGCCAACGTGTCGGCGTATGGATCGATCGTCCGGGCTCTGCGAAGCCGGCCGATCGCTCCGTCCTGGAGGCCCGGCACCTGCTGCGAATCGTGCACGAGGACGCGTCCATCGTCGTCGTCGACAAGCCGGCTGGCCTGCTGGTGGAACCGTTGCCCCGCCGGGCGGGCGAGGAACCGACGCTGATGGATCTACTCAGCGATCACTTCCAGCATGCGCCACGCGCGCGGTCGTACGTGGTGCATCGCATCGACCGAGACACGAGCGGCCTGGTGCTCTTCGCGCGCACGCTGGCTGCGCGCGATGCGTTGAGACTCCAGTTCGAACAGCGCACGCCCTTGCGCGTCTACCTGGCTGTCGTGCTCGGATGCCCCTGGCCATCGCAGGGAACCTGGCGTGACCTGTTGGCGTGGGATCCATCATCGCTGCGTCAGCGCAAGGCGCACGGACGTGACGCGCGGGGAAAAGCCGCTGAAGCGCGCTATCAGGTGGCCGAGACCTTCGCGGAGGCGACCCTGGTCGAAGTGACGCTCGTGACCGGAAAGCGCAATCAGATTCGCGTGCAGGCCGCGATGCGCGGCCACCCGCTGCTCGGAGAGCGCCAGTACCGCTTTGACGCCGCCCCGGAATCAACGGCGCTGCCTCGCATCAACCGGCAGGCGTTACACGCGTGGAAGCTGGAATTCATCCATCCGGGCAGCGGCCGTCGCGTGGGCTTCGAGGCGCCGCTGCCGGGTGACTTCGCGGCGCTGCTCGCGGCGCTGCGCCGGGGCAGGCTGACGCCGGGCCCTCTGGCGAGCCGCCCTTCTGGGTGATGCCGCGGGCGGCTAGCCGCGCGAACATTGTCGGGTGATTCCTCAATCGATTCCTGAAGCCAACGACCAGGAGCTGTTGGACGCGTATTCCCGCGCCGTCACGGGGGCCGTCGAGATCGTCGGCCCCGCGGTGGTGAAGGTCGACCTCGAACGCGGCGCGGGCTCAGGCGTTCTCTTTACGCCCGACGGCCTGATCCTTACGAACAGCCACGTGGTCGGGCGCGCGGACCGCGCGCAGGTCACGCTGCCGGACGGGCGGACGGCCCGCGCCGATGTCGTCGGGCGGGATCCCGATACGGACCTCGCCGTGATCCGCATCACTGCCGATGGAGCGTCGTTCCCGTGGGCAGCGCTCGGCGATTCGCGAACCCTGCGAGTCGGTCAGGTGGCGATCGCCATCGGTAATCCGTATGGTTTTCATCACACGGTGACCGCCGGGGTCGTGAGTGCGCTCGGCCGCTCGCTTCGCGCCGAGACCGGACGGCTGATCGACGATGTCGTGCAGACAGATGCGGCCCTGAACCCGGGCAATTCCGGCGGTCCGTTGGTGACGACGCGCGGCGAAGTGATTGGCATCGCCACCGCCGTCATTCGGCCCGCGCAGGGTCTGTGCTTCGCCATTGCGAGCAATACGGCGCGATTGGTCGTCGCGAAGCTGATTCGCGACGGTCGCGTCCGGCGCAGCTACCTCGGCGTTGCCGGGCAGAATGTGCCGATTCCACCTGTGCTCGCCCGGGCGAACCAGGTCGCCGCCCGATCGGGCGTCTTCGTCGTCTCCGTGGAGCCCGACAGCCCGGCGGCCGCGGCTGGCCTTCGTGAGGGCGACGTGATCCTGTCGTGCGGAGGCGAAGCGGTGACAGGAATCGATGATCTGCACCGCCAGCTCACCGACGATCGTCTCGGCGCGGCCACGCGGATCTCGATCCTCAGGGGCGGCCGGCGCCGGGAGTTCGTCGTCGTGCCCGTGGAGAACCTCGCCGCGCGATGAAGGCGTGACGATCGCACGACGCGCCGCGCAGCAACGTGGTCCGGCGCTCGCTGTCAGCGACGGGTCCCCACGAGCGTCAGTGCGGGACTCGCACGCGTCCACGCGTGGTCGGGTGCGACGTCGAACCCCGCTGCGTCCATCAGCTCGATGACCTGGCGGTACGTGTACATCCGGTGCGACCCCCGCCGGACCTCGACGCGGCCGCCGGCGACGAACGTGTACTCGGTGTTCAGGCGGCCTCTGGCCGCATCGTACTCGTTGGACACCAGCAGGTGAATGTCGCCCGCCTTGAACCATGGACGATCCTTCAGATTCGGCAGCAGGCTCTCCATGATCATCGGTGTTTCCAGAACGAAGCGGCCGCCGGGCTTGAGCGCCGCCTGCACGGCGCCAAGAAACTGCGCGTTGCCCTCGTCGTCCATGTAGCCAAAGCTGTTCCCGAAACAGAACGCGCCGTCGAATCGAGACGGCCACGGAAGATCGCGCATATCGCGCGCCTCCCAAAGCGTTCGGTGCGGCGCGTCAGCTGCCCGCGCGTGACGGAGCGCGTCCGCCGACGAGTCAACACCGGTCACCCGATAGCCGCGCGCGGCCAGTGCGAGCGTGAGGCGGCCATGCCCGCAAGGCACGTCGAGCAGCTCGGCGCCAGGCGGCACATCGAGCAGGCGCTCGATTGCCTCGGCTTCCCGCTGCGTGTGGTCCGGCGACAGCGCGCTGACCCACATCTCCACGGCCACGCCTTGAAAGAATGTCTCCCACCAGTCCGATTGAACGTCCATGTGTCATCTCCTTGGCGCGTGCAAACACACCATGACTGCGTTGATGGAAAGGTCGGGAGAGACTAGACGCGGGCGGCGATCTTCAGCGGCAGGTCCGGGTGGACTTTACCACGCCGAGGAGAACGACTGTTCGCAAAGCGGATGGAGCCGCCGTAAAGTAGTTGCGACGGAACTGATCTCAACGCGTACCGGGCAGGGAGGAGACCCATGCGTGCTCATGTCATCGGGATTCTGTTCTCGCTCGTGGTCCTCGGGCCGGTCTGCGCTGATGCACAGACTCCGGCCTCAGGGCGGCTGCTCGCCCTGTCAAAGGGCGATCTCACGGTGTCCGTAATTGATCCGGTCACCCTGACGGTTCTCGGAAAGGTGCCATCCGGGCCGGATCCTCACGAAGTGGCGGCGTCGGCGGATGGCCGCATGGCCTATGTCTCGAACTATGGCGCCGGACGCGGCGGCCTCAATACGCTGACGGTCGGCGACCTCGTCAACTTCAAGCCTCTGCCGCCGGTCGACCTCGGTCCGCTTCGCGGGCCCCACGGCATGATGGAAGCGGGCGGCAAGATCTTCTTCACGGCTGAAGTCAACAAGGCCATCGGGCGGTACGACCCGGCGGCGAAGAAGGTCGATTGGGTTCTCGGCACGGGCCAGGACATCAGCCACATGGTCGTGATCTCCAAGGATTTGAGACGGATCTTCACGGTCAACGTCCAGTCCGCGACGGCGAGCGTCATGGAGCGCGCAGTCGGCCGCGCCGGTCGATTCGCGCCCGCGTCCGACGACGACTGGACGGTGGCGTCGATCAAGGTCGGGGAGCCGGCAGACGACTTTGAAGGATTCGACGTCTCTCCCGACGGCCGCGAGTTGTGGACAGCCAGTCCGCGCGGACGGATCGCGATCGTGGACACGAACGGCAAGAAGCTCGTGCAGGCGCTCGACACCGCCAGCGTGACCGGGGCCAACCGCGTGAAATTCACGCCCGACGGCAAGCTTGTGCTGGTGTCGCGCCTGTCGAATCCGACGGGGAGCGCCGACGGCAACATCGTGGTGTTCGATGCGGCGACGCGGAGGGAAGTCAAGCAGATCAAGACCGGCGGGGGCGTCGGCGGCATCCTCATGCAGCCGGATGGCGCGCGGGCGTTCGGCTCATCGTCACAGGCCGTCGTCGTTATCGACCTGAAGACGCTGGAGGTCGTGGCGCGTATCGATGTCGGCCCAAGGCCCGACGGACTGGCGTGGGCGGCAAAGCCGTGATTGCCACCTTTGCCACCTTTGCAACCTTTGCAACCTTTGCAACCTTGGAGAGATGGAGTGCATGAAGTAGGTCGCGTCACCGGCTGGCCTGGACAGCCCGGCACTGCCGGGCCTGCGACGGGGAAACGATATCCGTCAGAACCGAGGCACGTCATCATGTCGATACCTGGCCTGCTCGGGTGGCTGACGAATCTGTTTGTCCGTCAGGCCGCGGTGACGGCCCAGGCCAGCCGGCCGTCAAGCCTTCATGTCCTTCATGTCTCCAAGGTGTCGACCTCTCCAAGGTGTCGACCCGCTGGCCGCAGCGGGCGCGTCGCCAGGTTCACTCTTGCGCGAGCTTTGCGATCGCAGCCACGAATTGATCGCGCACCCAGTCGGCGCCGTCGGTGGCTCTGAAGACGTGCTCCCAGCCGGTCGCGCCGCCGCGGGTCCACATCACCGTCACTTCAAGCGCCTGGTCGCGGCGGCTGAAGATCCACCAGTACCTGTCCGCCGGCGAGCGCGGGCCAGAAGCACTCGCCGTAGCCGTGCTCGAGCCCCTGCTCGAGCGCACGCGACAGCGAGTCGACGCCCGATCGCACGGGCGAGACCTCAACAGTCGTCTGGACCTGGCCGTCGCGCAAATGAACGATGAGCTGATCGTGAGGTTCGCGGACCAGTCGAACGTCCACTACTTCTTCTTCAGTTCGTTGTAGATGACGTCGATGTTTGTCTTCGACTGAGCCGGGTTCGCCGTGTACCCCGCATATTTCCCGGGAATCGTGTACTCCTCGGCGGCCGCGTCGACGCTTTTCCCGGCCTTCATTTCCGCTCGCACCCAGGCCAGGAAATCCTTGTTGAAGGAGGCGTACTCGCGCAGGTCGTTCCACGTCATGACGGTGCTGTGGCCGGTGATGATGCGGTCCACGTTCTTGATCCCGTCCGCTGCCTTCGCCAGCGTGTCACCGATGGCGACGCCGCTGCCGCCGTTGTTCGCGTCGAGCAGCGGCGGGCCCTTGCGGGCGAAGATGTCGCCGGCGTGCATCACTCGCAGCATCGTGAACACGACAAAGGCGTCGCCGTTCGTGTGGCCGCGGCCGAAGTAATAGAGGTCGACCTGATCCACGCCCCGGCCGAGCGTCATTTTGTCCTTGAACGTCCGCGTGGGCAGCCCCTTCCCGCCGTTGGCGGTAAAGATGTTTGGCGCCGGCGCGGCTGCAGGCGTCGCGAGGCCCGCGACCGGATTCATCTTCGTCATGTTGGTCTTGGTGTTCTTCTGCACGACGATGTCGACCGAGACCGGAAACTCGACGTTGCCGCTCACGTGGTCGCCGTGCGTGTGGGTGTTGATGATCGTCGCGACAGGCTTCGGCGTAAGTTCCTTGATCTTCTCGAGAATCGGCTGGCCCCAACCCGGGTTCTTCGTGTCGACGACCACGACGCCGCTCGTGCCGACGAACACCGCGGTATTGCCTCCGCCGCCTTTCAGCATGAACAGGTTGTCCGCGATTTTCTCGACTTCGACCACATTTGGCGCCGGCGCCTGCTGATAGCCCGATACCGCCACTGACAACGCCCACACGCCAACCAACGCGGCCAGGACGATTCCACGTCTCATGACATCCCCCCGAAGAAGAATACCCGCTGCACGAACCAGAATGTGCCGGCGAGGATGACGGCAATCGAGCCGGCGACGGCCACTTTGCGCCACGCGGCCTCGCTGCGGGCGCGCAGGGCCGCCAGGGCGCCGGCGACGACGACCACCACGATCAGTTGGCCGATCTCGACCCCCACGTTGAACGAGAAGAGCGACCAGCCCAGAGCCCGTCGTGGCAGATCCATCTCGCGCAGGACGCTCGCGAAACCGAATCCGTGCACGAAGCCGAACGTGAACGCGATCCACGCGCGCACATCGCGGCCACGCCGCACGAGCAGATTATCCGCCCCGACATAGACGATGCTCAGCGCGATGGCGGGCTCGATGATCCAGGGAGGCGGCGTGACGACGTCGAGCGCCGCGAGCGAGAGGGTGAGGCTGTGCGCGAGCGTGAAGGCTGTCACCACGATCGCCAGCTGGCGCAGAGTCCCGCCGAGCAGCAGGAGACCGACCAGAAACAGCAAGTGGTCGGGTCCGATCAGGATGTGATGGACACCGGCGGCGACGAATCTCCTGACGACGGCGAACGTCCCCTGGCGTGTGCCGGTGAAGTACTCGACGGTGTCGTGATTGCGATCGAGGATGGCCTGCGTCGCGAGGGCGGGCCCTTCGTAGATGTTGAGAAACGTCTGATGGAGCGGATCGTACGGGAACATGAGCGTCCGGACGCCGATGACGCCCGTGGCGCCGGAGGTGGGGCAGGCGAAGCGGAACAAGATCGATTGGCGATCAGTGATCACCTCGGGACCGCCCGCCGAATGGCACACCAGCGTTCGCCCATTCGATTCCAGCCGGAATCTTGACGCCACGAGCGCGATGACGTCGCGGCTGCGCTCATCGATGAATGCGGCACTCAGCAGCCGCTCGGGCGGATCGACGCCGAGGTCGTGTGCTAGATCGAAGACATGCGCGACGATCGTGATCTCGATGCCGCGGTCCCCGAGACGCAAGTCGATGTAGCTGAAGGGAACCGGATGCGCGAAGGCGGGTGCCGCGAATGTCAGCGCGGCGACAAGGACAATTCCCAACCGGTGCACGGACGCGATCGTAACATCGAGCCTCGGGAGCGTCAGGCGTCGAGGCGCGCGCAGGCCGGCCGCGGATTTCGCTCGAGGCCGAACTTGTGCTGATGCCAGGAAGGATAGGGCTCGGGCAACGCGCTGACTTCGTCGAGCCGGCGCATCTCGTCGGCGGTCAGGCGCCAACCGGCGGTCGCGAGATTCTCCCGCAGCTGCGCCTCGTCGCGCGCGCCGAGAATCACCGTGTCGACACCGGGCTTGCTCAGCACCCAGTTGAGGGCCACCTGCGAGGCCGTGACGTCGCGCTCCTCCGCGATCGCGAGCAGGACGTCGACGATGCGGTAGACACGCTCGTAGTCGATGGTGCCCGGCGCGTCGAGTTCGTTGAGGCGGCTGACGGACGGCCGGCGGTCGCGGCGGAACTTTCCGCTGAGCAGCCCGGCGTGCAGAGGACTCCAGGCCATGATGCCGAGCGACTGGTCCAGCCCGAGTGGAACGATCTCGTGCTCGACGTCGCGGCCGATGAGCGAATAGTTCACCTGCTGACAGACATAGCGGGCCAGATGGTGTCGGTCGGACGCTGCGAGCGCCTTCATGACGTGCCACGCCCCGTGGTTCGAACAGCCGATGTAGCGGACCTTGCCCAGGCGAATCAGGTCGTCGAAGGCGCGCAACGACTCCTCGACCGGCACGAGCAGGTCCGGCTCGTGGCTGATGTACAGATCAAGGTAGTCCGTCTGCAGACGCCGCAGACTTGCGTCGCACGCGTCGATGATGTGCTTGCGCGAGAGCCCGACGTCGTGGGCAGCCGGGCCCATGCGCTGAAACACTTTTGAGATGACGACGAATCGATCCCGGCGCCCTTTAGCGCCTCGCCCAGCACCTCCTCGGCGCCTCCGTAGGAGTACACGTCGGCGGTGTCAACGGTCGTCACGCCGGCGTCCAGGCAGATGTCCAGCATGCGGCCGGTCTCCGCCAGCGTTGAGGTTGCCCATCTTGCTGTATCGGTCGCGGCCGCCCACGGTCATCGTGCCGAAGCTGAGCGCCGAGAGACTCAGGCCGCTGTTGCCCAATCGCCGCTGTTCCATGGAAACTTTCTTCACCACGAAGCACACGAAGCGCACGAGGTATTTCCGAAGGAGATCTGCTTACAAAGAGGCTTGCTGTACTGCGGAGGCTCGCCGTCGACGATCGCCGTCCACATCGCGTCGGCTCGGCGCAACACCGCGCGGACGTCTTCCGGCAGGAGAAAACGTTCCCGCACGAGATCCTGCCGCCGCCTGTGACACGCGGTTGAGATAATCCTTGCGTCCGTTGTAGCGCTCGGCGATCGACAGGCGCGGGTCGCCGGATCGTTCGCGCCCGCGCCGCGTACGAGCAAACGGCTCGAACGATCCGACCAGTCCCGCCAGATAGCTCGAGGTCGTTCAGCGGCGGCACCGTCACGTTCCATCCGGTGTAGGTCCCGAGCGGCACCGCGACTTCGGGCAACCGGCACGCCGCCTTCGTCATTGCCGTCGGCGTTCACTTGAGGCACCAGCACCGCGATAAGGCGGACCGAGCAGCGGAGGCTCGTTGGTGATCACGCGGGACGTCCCATAGTCGGGACCGTAGTCCATTCGCCAGACCTTCGGCATGTGGCCGGAAACGACAGCGACGGAACCTTGGGGAAGCGAACGGCCTCGCGGGGCACCAGTTCGCCGCGGCGCGATCGTCGGATAGCGCGACGAGGCGGCTCGACACTCGATCGAATCCATGCGTCCAAGTCGAGCAGCAGCGCGCGCAGGACCCAACGCTGCTCGGCAAAGTTGACGGTCGTGGACGATATTGCGGACGCTGCGCGCAGGCGGCAACGGTCCGGCCGCGTGTGGCGTGCCAGCGAGAAAGTACAGACGGGAAGTCGGCGCCAGCGGGACATCCGCCGTGCCGTCGTCGCTCGTGTGTGTCAGCGAGGCGGCGCGGGCCCAGTACTCCGTCGACGACAACGTGTAGAAGATCATGGCGTCGTCGCCGGCGCGCTGCGCCCTGGCCAACAAGCCCGGCGTCGGTGAACGGCGGAAGGTCCACCGGGCGCAGGATCGACAAGACCGAGTTGCCCGCCTGGCCCGGCATCGCAAATCGATGATTGAAGCTGCCGCCGCCGGCGCCGGCCGAGGCGATCATCAGGCCGTCGAACGCCTTCCGGCCCCGCTCGTCCTCGTTGAATCCGTCGCGGACGAACTCCCGCAGGAATCGGGCGCTCTGCGAATACCCGAATCCGATCACGCGCTCGGTGAGCGCGGCAGTCGCGAGAAGCGGGCTGTCGGGACCGCCATATTTCAAGTACGACGCGAAGTCGCGCACGGCGGCCAGTCCGAGTCCCGCGATCGGCGAGCCGTGTGCCTGGTACACCACCTCGTACAGTCCGACATCGAGCCGGCCGATCCAGACGCACCGAGCAGCCGTTCGGCGCGAACCGCCAGGTCGCGCGCGGCAGCAGGTCGCGCGGGGCCATCGATTCGCGAACGAAACGTCAGCGTCGCGCTGGCCTGCACCGGATCGGCCGCGCAGTACTCGACGGCAAACCCGGCCGCGCGCGGGCGCCTGACCGGTCTCGACGTAGTCGGCGCGCACGTTTCCCACGACCGGCGCGACCGGAACCTGGAACGTGAGGCCTGCGAGCGGCCGGCACGTCGAACTGCCAGCCGAGGAACGCCAGGGAGAATCCACGGTCGAGCACGAAACGGTCGCCGAGATCCCAGTGCTCCGGCGCGAGGTCCTGCTGGACGGCCCCGCTCATCAGGCCCAGCGACTGATCGCGGCCGCGGTTGACGATCTCGAAGAACACGGTGCCGCGAGCCGATCCAGGCGTCTTTGGCTGGAAGAACAGGAGGTCGCTGGAGAACTCGACCAGTCCGTCTGGCGTTCCGTCGGCGCCAGCACGAGGTCGGCGATGCCGCGGTTGGCCGGCGCCGTCGGATCGACGGCGAAGAACACGCGGCCGATCAGGCGGACGTACGCCCGGAGTCATCCCGCCGGCGGATCTCGATCCGCACCACCCCGGCGGAGACCGGCGATCCGCTCAGGAGCAGCAGCAGGCCCGCGAGCGCAGCGCGAAACCGGAGGGGCCGCCGCATGGCCTATCGAATGGCCGCGGTCGGCAGCTCGAATCGCAGTTGGGGGTTCACCGGCATCTGATCGGGATTCGCGCCGGTCTCTCGCAGCAACCGATCGAGTTCTGCCCGCAGCTCCGCGAGCCTGGGTTGCGCCTCTGGCGCGTTGATGAGGTTGTTGGCTTCGATCGGATCCGCCTTCAGGTGGTAGAGCTCCGCGAGCTCCGTGTCGGGCTGCCCGTCGCCGTTCGGATAGTGGATGTAGTTCCAGTCGTTGGTGCGCACAGCGCGTACGTTGGGCGTGTACGGGAACTCGTTCTCGAAGTTGTATTCATAGAGGAACGATTTACGCCAGTCTGTGGGCCGGCCCGTAAGAAGGGGCGCGAACGACCGGCCCTGCATGGCATAGCCGGCTGCGCCCGACAGTTCGATCAGCGTGGGCGCCAGGTCCATGTTCAGGACCATTTCGTTCACTACCCGCGGCGCCGTGACCAGCTCCGGGTAGCGGACCAGCAGCGGGAGCCGGATGCTCTCCTCCCACGCCGTGCGCTTGTCGATCGAGGCATGTTCGCCGAGCAGGAACCCTGGTCGCCGGCGAACACGAAGACCGTGTTGTCGAGCTCGCCTATGGTTCGCAGCATGTCGTACAGGCGTCCGACGCTGTCGTCGACCGACAGGATCGTCTCGTGATAGGTCCGGATGAACGTGTCGTAGTCCTTCGCGCCGTAGAGCGGGCCTTCGATGCCGTGCCAGCTCTTGATGCGCCGTTTCACCCAGTCGGGTGTGCCTGGCCCAGGCACCGCCGTCGCCGGTTTCCTGATGACGACGTTGTCGAAGGCGTGCGCGTACTTCGGCTCCGGGATCCACAACCCGTGCGGCGCCTTGTGTCCGATCTCGATCGAGAACGGCGGCCGCGCCGACTTGAGCCAGTCGAGCGCCAGGTTCGTCACGGTATCGGAGTAGTAGCCCTTGATGACCTGCCGCTTGCCATTGATGTTGAACTCCGTGTCGTAGTACTGGCCCTGTCCTTTGTGGCTCGCCCAGTAGTCGAATCCCGACCGCGGCTCGTCGTTGTTCTCGCCCATATGCCACTTGCCGATGTACGCGGTGTTGTAGCCGGCCGCATGAAGCGCCTTCGGATAGCTCGGCAGCGTGTCCGGATACTCGGTGAAGTTGTTGCGGATGCCGTGCGTGTGGGCGTAGACGCCGCTCAGAAAGCTGGCGCGGCTCGGGGAGCACAGCGAATCGGTGCAGAACGCGTTGGCGAAGCGCACGCCCTCGTTCGCGATCCGATCCATGTTCGGCGTCTTGAGGAACGGATGGCCCGCGCACCCCAGGCAATCCCAGCGCTGATCGTCGGTGAGGATGAAGACGACATTTGGAGCACGCCGCGTGCGGCAGCCGATGATCGCTGCGCCCGCCCCAACCGCTGCCGACGTCAGGAACTGCCTGCGAGACACGGTACGCATCGCGCACTCCTCCACAAGAAAAGGTGTCGGGCGCCTTCCGGGGTTGCTGTGCGGGTACTGTAGCGTAGACGTCACGCGTTCGGAGCGGCTCAGGTCCGTCCGTCGCCCCGAGCCTGAAGGCCGGGACCCCCGGTTCTGGCCCGACAGTGCCCAGAGACCGCCCCGGCGGTAGACTGAGGCTGCCGCGATTCACCAGAGAGCAGGGGTCATATGCGCCGCGAACGGTCCTACCTCACTTTGGCCCTGTGCCTGCTGCCGGCGGCCCTGCTCATCGCGCAGCAGCCGACGCCACCGACGTTCCGCGGCAGCGCGGTCCTCGTCACGGTCGATGCCTATCCGCAGCAGAACGGCCAGATTGTCGAGGGTCTCAAGCCAGAGGACTTCGACGTCCTCGAAGACGGCAAGCCCCAGAAAGTCGAGAATTTCGATTTCGTGCGTGTCGAGCCGCGCGACCGAAGGCGCGCGCGTGGATCCGAATACCATCGGCGAAGCCAGGGCGCTCGCGGCGGATCCCAAGAACCGCTTGTTCGTGGTCTATCTGGACATCTACCACGTGGACGTCCTGCGGATCGCACGCGGTCCGCAAGCCGCTCGTCGACACGCTCAACCGGGTGCTGACGCCAAGCGATCTGTTTGGCGTGATGACCCCCAAGATGCGCCCTTCCGACCTGACGCTGGCGCGGAAGCTGCAGTCCATTGAAGACCAGCTCACGCGTTACTGGCCCTGGGGCGAGCGCTTCTCGATCGTGCGCGAGCCGGAAGAGGAGTTCATCGACCAGTGCTTCAAGGGCGCCCGGGTCCAGGACGGAGCCGTGGTTCGAGACCTCGCCGATGTGGTCGTGATGCGGCGGCGGGAGGATCAGACGCTGAGGAGTCTCGAGGATCTCGTGCAGTATCTGGCGACCCTGCGCGAGGCGCGGACGGCGGTGCTGCTGTTCACCGATGGCTGGCAGCTCTACGAGCCGCAGGGCGCGCTCGGGAATCAGGCGCTGCAGGGAACACCGGGCGCCTACGGAGGCCGCACTCCCGGTCTGATTCCTCAAGCGGTCGCCAACGGCGCGTCGACAGACCAGCGGTGCGCGAGTGAACTGTCGCGGGTCGCGAATCTCGATGATGCACACCGGTTTCGCGATCTCATGACGGAGGCGAACCGGCACAACGTGACGTTTTATCCAATCAATCCCGGCGGCCTCGCGGTGTTCGATGAACCGTTGAGCGTTCGTTCCGCACCGAACCCGAACGCGTCCCCCGGCCAAACCCCACTCGCGCAGGACCACGCGAGGCTGACCAATCGCACGCAGAATCTCCGGACGCTGGCCGAGAACACCGACGGCCTCGCGGTCGTCGACACGAACGATCTGTCTGCCGGACTGCGCAGAGTCGTCAACGATGTGTCCGCGTATTACCTGCTGGGCTACTACTCGACGAATACCAAGATCGACGGCAGCTATCACCGCATCCAGGTGAAGATGAAGCGGCCCGGCGTCGCGGTGAAGGCGCGCCGCGGGTATTTCGCGCCGAGTGAAACGTCGGTCGCCGCCGCCAAGCCAACGCCGGCGGCCGTGGCGGCGGCCGCGGCCGCCGCGCCGGTGGCCGATGCACTCAACTCGCTGGCACGGCTGCGCCCGTCGGCGGAGTTGTACGTGTACGGCGCGCGGCGTGCCGCTGACCTCGCGCTCGTGGCGGAAATCCCCGGCGCGCAAGTCGAGAGCGGGAAATGGTCGCAGGGAGGCGACGTGGAAGCCGACGTCACCGGACCCAATGGCGAATCGCTCGGCCCCGCCAAGGGACGCATCGAGCCGATGGCGCGCGGCGCCGTGCTGGCGGTGCCCCTGCCCGCGGGCGCATCCGGGCCCTGGCGCGTGAACGTGAAGGTCACGGCCGGCAACGAGCGTCTGGAGGAACGCGCGACGATCGAATCCGCCGCATCCGGTCCGCTTCTGGGCGAGCCGATCGCGTACCGCGCCGCACCCGGCCCACGGGCGCCGATCCGGCCGGTGGCCGATTTTCAGTTCCGCCGCACCGAGCGCGTGCACGTCGAGTGGCCGATGCTGAAGCCCCTGGACCAGCGGCAGGCGCGGCTGCTCGGCAAGAACGGCCAGCCGCTGGCAGTCGGCGTGACGCATGACCGAGCCGCCCAACACCGTCGTCGCTGGCGGCCGACGTCAACCTGGCGCCGCTCGGCCCTGGCGACTACGTGATTGAAGTGACCGCCGCGAGCGGTGCGGAGACGGAGAAGAAGCTCCTGGCGATTCGGGTGGTGCAGTAGAGCGGATCATGGGGCAGAGGGCAGGTCTCATGGCGAGCAGATGGTCGTGCCTGACGGTCGGCGTCCTCCTGCTACCGGCGTTGGTGCTGACGCAGGGCCAGACGCCCACGTTCCGCGGCAGCGCAGTGCTCGTCACGGTTGACGCCTATCCTCAGCAGAATGGCCGCGTGGTCGAGGGACTGAACCAGGAGGACTTCGACGTTCTCGAGGACGGCGCGCCGCAGAAGGTCGAGAACTTCCAGTTCGTGCGTGTCGAGCCGGCGCTCACGGAAGACTCGCGGCGCGATCCCAACAGCAGCGACGAAGGGAACCGGCTGGCAGCCGATCCGCGGTCGCGCGTGTTCGTGGCGTACCTCGATCAGTACCACGTCTCGTTCGACGGATCCCACGCCACGCGCCAGCCGCTCGTGGAGACGCTGCGGCGCGTCATGGCGCCCACCGATCTGTTCGGTGCGTTCACGCCGAAGATGCGCCCGCAGGATCTCACGCTCGGACGAAAACTCACCACTCTCGAAGACGAGCTGACGCGCTACTGGCCGTGGGGCGAGCGGTTCTCGCTCATGCACGATCCCGAAGAGGACTACCTCAACACCTGCCTGGGCGGCGCCCTTCCCGACGACATTGTCCGGCGCCGCCGCGAGGATAAGACGCTGACGAGCCTTGCGGATCTTGTGGCTCATCTCGGTGGCATTCGTGACGCGCGGAGTGTTGTCCTGCTTTTCACGGATGGCTGGCTGCTATATCAGCCCGACCCGACCCTTGGTGAGAAGCTCGTCAATCAGGTGCGAAACGCCGCGGGAGGCGCGCCGCCCCTTCCCGGGATCTACACCGGGCCAGGCGGCCGGCCAACGACCCGCGCCAGCGTGGACGAGGTTGGCGATATCGCGGCGTGTACGAACGAACTGCTTCGCTTGACGAATCTCGACGATGGCCGGCGGTTTCGGGACTTGATCGCGGAGGCGAACCGCCGCAACGTGTCGTTTTATCCGGTCAATCCGGCGGGCCTCGCCGTGTTCGACGAGCCGCTGAGCGTCAACAAGCCGTTGGATCGCGACGCGCAGGCAGCGGCCCTCAACGGCCAGACGCCTCTCAGTCAGGACCGCGAACGGCTGACGGACCGCCTTCAAAATCTTCGGACGCTGGCCGAGAACACCGACGGGCTCGCCGTCCTCGACACCAATGACCTGTCGGCCGGACTGCGCAAGGTGGTCGATGACGTGTCCGCGTACTACCTGCTGGGCTACTACTCGACGAATACGAAACTGGACGGCAACTACCATCGCATCCAGGTGAGGATGAGGCGGCCGGGCGTCACGGTGAAGGCGCGCCGCGGGTACTTCGCGCCCGACCAGGCCGTGAACGCGCCGAGGTCCTCGGCTGCGCCGCCGCCGGCCGCCGGGGCTGCCCTGGTCGCAGAGGCGATTAAGGCCCTGACCCGCCTGCGCACCTCCCCCGAGCTCTTCATCTACGGCGCCGTGCGGCCGGCAGAGCTCACCGTCGTCGCAGAGATTCCGGGGCGCCAGACCGAGGGCGGGAAGTGGGCGCAGGGCGGTGAGGCGCTGGCGACGGTGACCGGTCCGAACGGCGAGCTGGTCGGCACCGCGAGCGGTCAAGTCCCTCCGTCCTCGCGCGGCGTCCTGCTCCGTGTGCCGCTCGGCGACAACGCGACCGGCCCCTGGCGCGTGGAGGTGAAACTCATTGCCGGGGGCGATCGTCTCGAAGATCGAGCGACGATCGAGTTGGGGAAGGCGACCACACTTCTCGGCGCGCCGGTCATCTACCGCGCCGCGCAGAGTCCGCGCGCGACAATTCAGCCCGTGGCCGATTTTCAATTCCGGCGTACCGAGCGCGTGCACATTGAATGGCCGATGCTCAAGGCGCTGGACCAGCGCCAGGCGCGGTTGCTCGGACAGAACGGCCAGCCGCTGACGGTGGCCGCGACTCTTTCAGAACGTGAAGCCAACGGCCAGAATTCCCTGGCCGTTGATGTCAATCTCGCGCCGCTCAGTCCAGCCGACTACGTGCTCGAGGTCGTCGCCGGAAGCGGGCGGGAACGCGTGCGGAGACTCCTGGCGATCAGGATCGTTCCGTGACTTGCGCGCGGCTTTCCACCGTCGTGCCCGCGAGCGACTCGAGCACGGTCACCAACGCTTGCGTGCCGTCGTCGCCGCGATTCTGCGCTTCGAGGACGCGGAGCAGTTGCTGGACGAGATCGGCCCCGATCACGGGCGCGCAAATCTCGCGCGCGGCTTCGCTGACCAGCCGCAGGTCCTTCTGTTGCAGCCGCACCTTGAATGCGGGCTTCAAGTCCCGATTGATCATCTTGCGGCCGAGGTTCTCGAACGCCCAGCTGTTGGCGGCCCCGCCCGACAGCGCGCCATGGACCTTGTCGACGTCGAGCCCGGCCTTGGCGGCGAAGACCAGGGCCTCGCTGGCGCCCAGCAGATTGATCGCGACAAGAATCTGATTGCACAACTTGGCAAGCTGCCCGTGACCCGACGGTCCGATGTGCGTCACCCGCTTCCCCATCGCCTGAAACACCGGAAGGGCCCGTTCGAAGGCGGCGGCGTCCCCGCCCACCATGATCGTCAGCGTGCCGGCGATTGCGCCCGCTTCACCGCCGGATACCGGCGCATCCAGCCATGAGGCGCCTGCTGCGGCGGCGCGACCGGCGAGCCGTCGGGTCACCGCCGGGGAGATCGTCGACATGTCGGCCACGATGAGACCCGGGCGTGCGCCTTCAAAGACGCCTCCCGGTCCCTTCGGCGACCTGCTCTACGTCGGGTGAGTCCGGCACCATCGTGACGATCATCTCCGTCCTCGAGGCCGCATCCGCCGGACTCGATGCGCCGTGCGCCCCGAGCGCCTGAAGCTCGTCGAGCCTGGCCCGTGTGCGAGTGTGGACTGTGACGTCAAACCCTGCTTTGATGAGATTGCCGGCCATCGGGCGGCCCATGATCCCGAGCCCCACGAGGCCTACGCGAGTAATTGGATTAGTCATGGCAGAAAAGTCTATCGCGGCCGGCCCGGTAAGCGGTGAATCGCTTTCAGGCGTCGATCTCCTCGAGACCGCGGAATCCCGCCTTCGACGAGCTCACGACTTCGAGTCTCCCGAGTGGCGGAACCAGCGAACCCCGGCGCGCATTGCCTTCGTGTTAGCATCCGCTTTTCTATATGAATGAAACGACGCTCGATCAACCCTCCTCCGTCCGCGGCCCATCGTTATCTTCCGTCGCTGCTCTTTCTCTTCATCGGCAGCGGCTGTGCGGCGCTGATTTACGAGATCGTCTGGCTGCAGCTCCTGCAGCTTGTCATCGGCGTCTCGCCGGTGTCGCTCGGCGTCCTGCTCGGCACGTTCATGGGCGGGATGTGCCTCGGCAGCCTGTTCCTGCCGCGCTTCATCTCGCGGCGCCATCACCCGCTGCGCGTGTACGCGTTCCTCGAGCTGGGCATTGGCGCCCTCGGGCTGCTGATCCTGTTCGGGATGCCGTTTGTGACGCTGGTGTACACGACGTGGGGCGGGTCGAGCTTCAGCCTGTTCCTGCGATGCGTCGTGGCCAGCCTGTGCCTGCTGCCGCCCACCCTGCTCATGGGCGCGACGCTGCCCGCGATGGCGCGTTGGGTGGAGACGACACCGAAAGGCGTGTCTTGGCTCGGGTTCTTCTATGGCGGCAACATCTTCGGCGCGGTGGTCGGCAGTCTGCTGGCCGGGTTCTATCTGCTGCGCCAGTTCGACACGACGATCGCGACGCTCGCCGCCCTGGTCCTGAACATTCTGGTCGCGCTCGGTGGACTGGCCATCGCCAAGGCGTCGCCGCAGGAGGTTCAGGCCGAGGCCGCGGAGACTCCCGTCCGCGCGAGCGGCGCTGGCGCCGGTGTACGTGACGATCGCGCTCTCGGGCTTGACGGCGCTTTCCGCCGAGGTGATCTGGACGCGCATTCTGTCGCTCGTCTTCGGCGCGACCACTTACACGTTCTCGCTGATTCTGGCGGTCTTCCTGATCGGCCTGGGGATCGGCAGCAGCCTTGGCGCGGCGCTGGCGCGCGAGGCCGTCCGTCCGCGCGTCGCGCTCGGCTGGTGCCAGATGCTTCTTTGCGGCGCGATGGCGTGGGCGGCGTACATGCTGACGCAGTCGTTGCCCTACTGGCCGATCAACCCTTCGATCTCCACCGATACCTGGTTCAATTTCCAGCTCGACCTCGTGCGCTGCCTGTGGGTCGTGCTGCCGGCGGCGATTCTGTGGGGCGCGAGCTTTCCGCTGGCGCTCGCGGCCGTCGCCACGCGCGGGCAGGATCCCGCCAGGCTCGTCGGCGGCGTCTATGCCGCCAACACCGTCGGAGCCATTGTCGGGTCGCTGGTTGCCAGCCTTCTGCTCGTGTGGTGGATTGGCAGCCAGCATGCGCAGCAGGTGCTGATCGTGACCGCCGGTCCTCGGCGGCCTGCTGATGCTCGCGCCCGAGGCGCGCGGGCGGCGATTCGGCGGGCGGCAAGTTCCAGTGGGGCAGCGTCATCCTGCTGGTGCTCGCGACGGGCGCGGCCGGGCTCCTCGTGCGCAGCGTCCACGAAGTGCCCGGACTGCTGATCGCGTACGGCCGCTACTCCGCGACCTGGGTGGGACAGAGCAACATCATCTACCACGGAGAGGGATTGAACGCATCGGTCGCCGTGTCCGAGCTCTCGAGTGGCGTGCGGAACTACCACAACGCCGGGAAGGTCCAGGCGTCGAGCGAGCCGCAGGATATGCGCCTGCAGCGGATGCTCGGTCACACGACGACGCTGCTCTCCGACCATCCCGACGCGATCATCGTCATCGGCTGCGGCGCCGGCGTCACGGCCGGCGCCGTGTCGATCGATCCGCGCTTGAAACACGAGACCATTGCCGAGATTGAGCGGCTCGTGCCATGGACGGTCGACAAGTATTTCGGGCCGCAGAATTTCAACGTCATCGAGAACCCGAAGGTCGAGGTGCACATCGACGACGCGCGGCACTTCATTCTGACGACGAAGCAGAAGTTCGACGCGCTGACGTCGGACCCGCTCGACCCGTGGGTCAAGGGCGCCGCGGCGCTCTACACGCAGGAGTTCTTCGAGAAGGTGAGGGACCACCTGACGCCCGGCGGGCTGGTGACGCTGTTCGTGCAGCTGTACGAGAGTAATCCGGAGGCCGTCAAGAGCGAGATCGCGACGTTCTTCAAAGCGTTTCCGAGCGGGTTCATCCTCGCGAACACGCAGAACGGCCGCGGGTACGATCTCGTGCTCGTCGGTCCGAAGGATCCGGTCAAATTCGACGTCGATCGAATCGAGGCGCGCCTGCGCAGCCCGGAATACGCGCAGGTCGCGAAGTCGCTCAGCGAAGTCGGCATCAACTCCGCGATTGAGTTGTTTGCGAACTTCGCTGGTCAGGCGTCGGACATGGGCGGCTATACCAAGAACGCCCTGATCAATCACGACAGCAACCTGCGGCTGCAGTACCTGGCGGGCCTGGGCCTGAATCTCTATCAGAGCGATCCGATCTACCAGGACATCGTCACCTATGCCGGCCGCTTTCCGGACAACCTCTTCACCGGCCGGCCCGAGACCCTCCAGGCCCTGCGGGAAGCCATCCGCAAGCAGCAGGGAAGATAGGGATTTACAAAGGCGCAATTCAGAATTAAGAATTCGGAGTCAGGGATTCACGGCCCCGGGACCATCCCATGAGAAACCGCCGCAGCGCTCTCGTCGCTCTTCTCGTCTCGTTCGTCGCCGTCGGCGCCTGGACCTTCGCGCCCCGGCTGCGCGCCGCAGCCGACACGCTGCCTGCGCACCTCAGCGACCAGGAGTTCTGGCAGCTCAGCAGCAGCCTGTCCGAGGACAACGGCTATTTCCGTTCGGACAACCTGCTGTCGAACGAGATCTGGTTTCAAACCGTCATCCCCGACCTCCTGAACCGCACGAAGCCGGGCGGCGTGTACCTGGGCGTCGGGCCCGAGCAGAACTTCACCTACATCGCCGCCCTGAAGCCGAAGATCGTCTTCATCACCGATATTCGCCGCGGCAACCTCCACACGCAGTTGATGTACAAGGCGCTCTTCGAGTTGTCGGCCGACCGGGCCGATTTCATGTCGCGCCTGTTCACGAAGAAGCGGCCGGCGGGGCTCACCGCCGCAGACCTCCGCGCACGATCTGCAGCAGGCCTACTGGGATCAGGCAACCGGCGACGAAGCGGCGTACCGGGCGAATCTCCAGGCGATCGACGATCTGCTTACCAAGAAGCACGAACTGCCGCTGCCCAAAGAGGATCTCGATGGAATCGAGTACGTGTACCACAACTTCTACTGGTGGGGACCGGCAATCAACTACAACTCGTCGACCCAGGGCGGCGGCCGGGGCTTCAGCAATATGTCCGACTACGCGACGCTCATGGAAGCCACCGACAACGGCGGCGCGTTCCGGAGCTTTCTGGCGAACGAGGGCAACTTCAAGGTCCTGAAGGATCTCGAAGAGAAGAACCTCATCGTGCCGCTCGTCGGGAACTTCGGCGGCCCGAAAGCCCTGCGTGCCGTCGGCAAGTACGTGAAGGACCACGGCGCGACGGTGACCGCGTTCTATCTCTCCAACGTCGAGCAGTATCTGTATCAGGACAGCCTCTGGGGCGCGTTCTGCGCGAATGTCGCCTCGATGCCGCTCGATGGCTCGAGCACGTTCATCCGGACCACCCAGGGCGGCGGCGGCGGCCGAGGCGGCCTCATGACCTATCTCGGTGAGATGCAGAACGAAACCAGGAACTGCGGAACCGGCGGATACCCGGCGCCGCGCTAGCCTCCCGCGGTGATGACTTACCGGCGTGCGCGCCTCGCGACCGTTCTTTTCGCTGGCGGCGCGGCCGTCTGGCTGGTCCTTTCGCGCCCGCTCGTCGCGGCCGGGCCGCCGCCCGTCAGACCGCGACCGCCGCGGCACCGGCTCTTGGTGACGCCGAGTTCTGGCGGCTGGTCGATGAGCTCTCCGAGCCCAACGGGTTCTTCGATTCCGATAACCTGCTTTCCAACGAAACGACGTTCCAGTACGTCATTCCCAGGCTGACCGCGACCGTCAAGCCTGGGATGGCCTATCTCGGCGTCGGACCCGAGCAGAACTTCACCTACATCGTCGCCCTGCAGCCCTCCGTCGCTTTCGTGCCGGACATCCGGCGCGGCAACCTGCAGGAACACCTGATGTACAAGGCGCTTGTCGAGATGGCGGCCGACCGCGCCGACTTTCTGTCGCGCCTGTTCTCCCGCGATCGTCCCGCGGGTCTCGGTCCCGGTCACCACAGTCGAGGTCTTGATGACCGCGTACGCGCGCGCCGCGCCCAACGAGGGCGTCTACCGCAGGAACCTGACGGCCATCAAGGCCTGGCTGACCGACCATCACCGGTTCAAGTTGCCGGCCGAGGACCTCGAAGGCATCGAGTACGTGTATTCGTCGTTCTATGCGGCGGGGCCCTCGCTCTCCTACAACAGCGCGCGCCCCCAGCGGAGCCGGTATCCCACGTACAGTGAGCTGCAGCGCGAGACCGACGGCCAGGGCCGCCCGCGCGGATACCTGGCCAGCGAAGCCAACTTCAAGGCGCTCAAGACATTCGAGGAGCGAAATCTCATCGTGCCGCTGGTCGGCGATTTTGCCGGTCCGAAAACCATTCGCGGCGTCGGCACCTACCTGAAGCAGCATGGCATGACGCTGGGGGCGTTCTACACGTCGAACGTCGAGAACTATCTGTTCCAGAGCGGCGTCTGGGAACAGTTTGCGAGAAACGTCGCGACGCTGCCGATTGACGGCTCCACCACGTTCATTCGATCCTGTTTCGACACTTGCGGCGGAATGCCCGGTTCCGTGCCCGGCTCCCGCTCGACGACCCTGCTGGATCCGATGAGCGTGCTCCTCCGGGACCTCAACGAGGGGAAGATTCGGACATACTGGGATCTGCTGGCCCATTCGCGATAGACGCCCATCCCGCGCGATATGCAGACGCGTCTCCATCGGCTCATCGTTCTGACCGTTGCCGTCTGGGTGGCGGTGTCGTCCCACGCGCTGCGGCCGTTGGCTGCGCCGCGATCGCTACCGGATCGGCTGAGCGATCAGGAGTTCTGGCGCCTCAGCTCGGAGTTCTCCGAGGCCAACGGCTACTTTCAGTCGGACAACCTGGTTTCCAACGAGCGGTCCTTTCAGTACGTGGTGCCGGTGCTGCAGCGGCAAAAAGGGCGCGGAGCGTACCTGGGAGTGGCGCCGGATCAGAATTTCGCCTTCATCGTTGCGCTCGAGCCAAAAATCGCCTTCATCGTCGACATCAGGCGCGGCAATCTGCACGCGCATCTGATGTACAAGGCGCTCGTCGAGCTCTCCTCGGACCGCGCGGACTTCTATTCGCGGCTGTTTGCACGCAAGCGCCCGGCTGGTCTCGGAGCGATGTCGACGGTGCAGGACATCGCGGCGGCCTTCGCGACTGCGCCTGCGAGCGAGGCGTTGTCGCGGGAGAACCTGAAGGCCATCGAGGATCACCTCGTCAAGAAGCACGGCTTTCCGCTCGGCGACGAGGACCTCAAGGGCATCGAGTACATTTACGGCATGTTCGTGCAGTTCGGCCCCACGATTACCTACCAATCGAGCAACCGCGGCCGATTCGGCTTCGGCAACATGCCGAGCTACGCGGAGCTGCAGATGGCGACCGACGCTGAAGGGCAGAATCGCAGCTACCTCGCGAGCGAGGAGAACTTCAGATTCCTGAAGAGTTTCGAAGCAAAGAACCTGCTCGTGCCGGTCGTGGGCGACTTCGCCGGTCCCGAAGGCTCTGCGCGCCGTCGGCCAGTACCTCGGCGCCCACGGTGCGACCGTCAACGCGTTCTATCTGTCGAACGTGGAGCAGTATCTCTTCCAGAGCGGGGTCTGGCAGAACTTCTACAGAAACGTCGCGGCGTTGCCGCTCGACGACTCGAGCGTGTTCATCCGTTCGATTGGCGGCGCGGAAGTGCTCGACCCGATCAGGCCCTTCGTCAAGGACGTCATCGACGGCAGGATCCAGACCTACATCGACCTGCGTGAGCGGGGGCGGGGTCGATGACGCTGCTGCGCCGGCTGCTGCTCGGATTTGCCGCGATCGCCGGCGCCGGTGCGCTCTGGCTGGCGCCGCAGTGGTGGTCCTCGCACGTCGAAGCGCAGGTCAACGCCGGGCCGGTGCCGGCGCGACTGAGCGACCAGCAGTTCTGGTCCCTGAGCGCCGACCTGTCCGAGCCGAACGGATTCTTTCGCTCGGAGAATCTGGTGTCCAACGAACACACGTTTCAGTACGTGATTCCCACGCTCGAACGGCGGGTGCGGGGCGGGGTGTACCTCGGCGTGGCGCCCGATCAGAACTTCACCTATATCGCCGTCATCAGGCCGAAGATTGCGTTCATCGTCGACATCCGCCGCGGCAATCTGCTCGAGCACCTGATGTACAAGGCGCTGATCGAGTTGTCGGCTGATCGGGCCGAGTTCATCTCGCGTCTCTTCTCCAAGAAACGGCCCGCAGGCCTGGGGCCCGCGTCGACCGTGGAGCAGTTGTTCTCCGCGTTCGACGAGGTGGAGACGAGCCAGACGCTGTACCGTGCGAACGTCCAGGCCATCGAGGACCGGCTGGTCAAACATCACGGGTTCAAGCTGTCGGCCGACGACCTCCAGCAGCTCGAAGGCATCTACTGGCATTTCTTCTGGGAGGGACCCGGGCTCCGCTACACCATGAGCACCGGAGTCCCGAATGGCTTTGGGGGCCGCACCTACTTCGGCCGGGGTGGATACGGCGGGAACTTCCCGAGCTATGAGGACCTCGTCCAGCAGGCCGATTGGGATGGCCGCAGCCGCAGCTATCTGGCGAGTGAAGAGACGTTTGCGTTTCTCAAGGCTTTTGAAGAAAGAAACCTGATCGTCCCGGTCGTCGGAAATTTCGCCGGACCGAAAGCGCTGCGCGCCATTGGCAAGTACGTGCGCGAGCACCGGGAGATCGTAACGGCGTTCTACGTCTCGAACGTCGAGCAGTATCTGTTTCAGGACGGAATCTGGCCGGATTTCTATCGCAACGTCGCGGCCCTGCCAGTCGATGACACGAGCACCTTCATCCGATCCGTCTCGAGCCGCATGGGTTATTCCGGCCCGATGCAGTGGACCGACGGCCGCGCCACGGTCCTCGATCCCATCAAGGCGTCCCTGCGGGACTTTCAGATCGGCAGGATCCGCCGCTATTTCGATCTCAACGTCCGTTGGAAATAGCGGGCAGCGAGAAGATCGTCGCATCCGCGGTTTCGCGAACGAGCACCGCACCTGGGGCGGCGGCGACGAATGCGCGGGACTTGTCGTCCTGGATCGCCTGCGCGATTGACGACAACCAGCAGCGGATTGGAGACCCGCAGGCCGCGGAGTCCGTCCGGGTTGAACTCCTGCATCGCCTCTTGAAGCGCCGGATAGTGGCGCGGAAGATAGCCGCTGAAGCCGTTCACCAGGGGATGGCGGTGATCGGTCGCGCGCAGCATCGCGGCGGTGTCCGAGTAGACGCCCTCCATCGGCAGCTCGAGCACGGGAATCGAGGCGATCGAACCCCGATAAATCGATCGCGGCCGGAATCGGATCCGTCTTGAGCACCGGCACCCAGCCGTCGAGCGCGATGCCGAGCACGAGCGCGGCCACCAGCAACTGCGCGGGCCGTCTGGCCGTTGATGCGGATGAGCGCCAAGGCCGCCGTCTGCGACAGGCACAGCATGACCAGCATCGCGAAGCGCGCCGGCACGCGCAGAGATTGCCCGCCGGGCAGCGTCATCAGCCACGCGTACGGCGCCTGATAGAAGATCGGCGCGCCGAACGCATGGGGCAGCGGACCGAGCGCCAGGACGAACATGCCGGCGGCCGCCAGGCCGTAGAAGACGCCCGTCGAGCGGCGCCGCCACGCGTCCTGCAGACGCGGGTGGAGCAGGAGCGACAGCATCAGCAGCCACATCGCCGTGGTCATGGTCTTGAATGGATGGTTCGTCGAGAGCGGCAGTCCCGCCAGCGACACGCTCCAGCCGCCTGAGGTCCACGACATCGACCGCGACAAGCCCGACGAGCGCGCTTGCGGCGAGGAGCGCGCGGCGCGTCCGTCGCCGGCCCGGCCTTTCTACGGGGGACACCGCCGTTCGCGCGCGCCTGCGCCAGGCGACAACTGCGCCCGCGACGATCACCGCGAGGACGATGACGCCAGGATACAGCTCGCCTTCGGCCCTCGGCGCGAGGGTCCAGTGGCTGGAGAGCCAGACGAATCGGAGACTCAGCCCAGATCGCGCTGAGGTCCGCGCTGTAGATGTGAGATTTCGCCGATCCGCGCGAGATGCCGAACGCGGCCTGGTGCCGCGTGTAGCCCGCGAGCAGCGGCGCCAGCGCCAGCGACGCGAGGCCGAGCGTCGCCGCGATCGCCAGCAGTTCCCGCCGCGTGCGCGCAAACCACAGCACCCAGCAACCGGCCAGGACGGCGAAAAAGAGCAGGAAGTATCCGCTCGTGAGGCCGTTGAGCATCCAGGCGGCGCCAAGCAGCGCCAGATCGCGGCGTCGATGGCGATCGAGATAGCGATGGAGCGCGAGCAGCGCCAGAGGCATCCAGCAGGACACGAGCATCTGCAGGTGGGGGAGCTGCGCCGCGCGATAGGGATTGAAGCCATACGCGACGCCCGCGACGAGTGCGGCGCTGTGGCTGCGTGTGAGCTGCCAGGCCAGGGCGTGCGCCGCCAGCGCCGCCGAGAGGTACGACAGCAAGAAAGCAGATGTTGTACGCCGCGACGGGACCGACGCCCGCCCACTGAAGCGGCGTGGTGATCGGCGCAACGCCGAGCAGTGTTTCGGATAGCGCGAAGGCGCCCTGCGATCGGAAAGAAGATGGGCGCATTCCACCATCGGGGCGTCAACGGAACGGCATGCGCATTCCACCACAGGATCCAGGTATTCAGGCCGGGATCGCCGATGTCGCTTGGCAGCCGCGATCCGAACGACAAGACGAGGGGCCAGGCATACAGGAGCGTGAGGGCCATGTAAAGAATTCCGACGGCCAGCCAGGTGGACTTTCTGGGTTCCGAAACGGTTTGCACGGGCGCGGACCATTCTATAAACTCCCGAGACCATGCTGCCCAAACGCCTCCGGATCGCTGTCCTGCTTGCCCTCGTCGCTGTCGCTGGCACGGCCTCGTGGGCGCCTCCGCTGCACGCGCGGACCGATTT
This sequence comes from uncultured Acidobacteriota bacterium, assembly GCA_963724645.1. Taxonomy (GTDB): domain Bacteria; phylum Acidobacteriota; class Vicinamibacteria; order Vicinamibacterales; family SCN-69-37; genus CAVXSP01. Next base: position 204,848 of record CAVRVJ010000013.1, on the reverse strand, counting down.
GCCGGCGCGGCTCACGGATGCCGAGTTCTGGAACCTGACCGACGATCTGTCGGAGCCGAACGGCTTCTTTCGGTCCGACAACTTTCTGTCCAACGAGATCGGCGTACCAAACGGTGATCCCGGACCTTCTGGAGCGGGTCAAGCCGGGCGGGGTCTATCTCGGCGTGGCGCCGGAAGTGAACTTTTCGTACATCACCGCCATCAAGCCCCGCATGGCCTTCATCATCGATATCCGGCGCGGCAACCTGCACGAGCACTTGCTGTACAAAGCGCTGTTCGAGATGGCCTCCGACCGCGCCGATTTCCTGTCGCGACTCTTCTCGCGCAAGCGGCCGGCCGGGCTCAGCCGCGGCATCGACGATCGATGACAGTTGTTCACCGCCTACGACGCAGTGCAGCCGAGCGAGGACCTCTATAAGGAGAACTTCAAGGCCGTCGTCGACTGGCTGATCAAGAAGCACGACTTCAAGCTGAGGGCCGACGATCCAGACGGGATCGGCTATGTCTACTACGACGCGTTTTTCAAGGGCGGGCCGGATCTGAACTATTCATTCGGCAGCGGCGGCGGCATGGGCGGCGGCAACTCGCCGACCTACGAGCAGCTCATGCTGACGAACGATGGCACGGGCAAGAACCGTAGCTATCTGGCGAGCGAAGAGAGCTTTGCCTTCATGAAGGACTTCGAGACGAAGAACCTGCTGGTGCCGGTCGTCGGCAACTTCGGCGGGCCGAAGGCGATCCGCGCCGTCGGCAAGTACGTGAAGGACCATGGCGGCACCGTGGTCGCGTTCTACTTGTCGAATGTCGAGCAGTACCTGACGGGCGATCTGTGGCCGACCTTCTGCGCGAGCGTCGCGACGCTGCCGCTCGACGAGACAAGCACCTACATCTACAGCGGCCGCGGCGCCCCGGGCAGCGTGGGCGGCTTCGGCTACGGCGGCCGCGGAGGCTTCGGACGCGGTGGCGGCATGGGGAACAGCCGCACGCGGCCGATTGAGACCGAAGTGAAGACCTGCGCGGGCGGACACTAGGAACCAGCTCGAACGAGGTGCACAGTGCAGGGGCGACGCGTCGCCATTCTGATCGCCCTGCTTGGGATCGCCGCCGCGCGTCCGACGCGCCCGTTGATCCGCGCGGCCGACCTCCCCGAACGTCTCAGCGACCTGGCCTTCTGGAGGTTGAGCGCCGACGCCTCTGAGCCGGGCGGCTACTTCCGCTCCCAGGACATCACCAATCTCACCTCCAACGAGCTCTGGTTTCAGCACGTCATTCCCGACCTGGTCCTGCGCACGCCCCCGGCCGGCCTGGCGCGGTGTACCTCGGCGTCGGACCCGAACAGAACTTCACGTACATGGCTGCGGTCCGGCCGAAGATGGCCATCATTTTTGACATCCGGCGCGGCAACCTCGACATGCAGCTCATGTACAAAGCGATCTTCGAGCTGTCAAAGGATCGGGCGGACTTCGTCTCCCTGCTGTTTGCCGCGGACACGTCCGGCCGTCGGACGCGACAGCGTCGGCAGGCCAGCTGTTTCGGGCGCTCGACGCCCTGGCGCCGAGCGAGGGCCAGTACCGAGCTGAATCTCGCCGCGATCGAGGACCGGCTTGTCAAGTTCCACGGGCTGCCGCTGCGTGCCAGCGACCTGGCCGGCATTCGGTCGATCTACCAGACGTTCTATTACAGCGGAGTGGCCGTTCGGCCCTCACCGACCTACGCCGACCTGATGACCGCGACCGATGCTGCCGGCGTGAACCACAGTTTTCTCGCCTCCGAGGCGGCGTTCGCCGTTTCTGAAGGATCTCGAGTCGCGCAACATGGTTGTGCCAGTTGTCGGCGATTTCGGCGGCCCGAAGGCGATTCGTGCCGTCGGAACGTACCTGAAAGCGCAAGGCGCCGTCGTCGCGGCGTTCTACCTGTCGAATGTCGAGCAGTATCTCTATCAGGACGGCAAATGGAACGCGTTCTGCCGGAACGTGGCGGCGCTGCCGCTCGACGCGTCGAGCACGTTCATCCGGTCGACAAATGCCGGGGGATTTGGGGGATTTGGCCGGGGTGGAGGGTTCGTCTCCAGCCTCGGCCCGATGCTGGAGGAAGTCAGGGAGCTGCCGCTAGGACCAGGTCCCGCCAACGCACCCAGACGTGACTTGACCGTGTTTTGACCGGCATGCTACTCTCGCAAGGTTGTCATCGGGCCTAGGACACCCTATCTAGGCTCGCGTCCAGGAGGATAGTCGGGGCCTTGGACCCGTGGTTCCCAAGTCCTGGTTGTTTCCGTGCGATTGGCGCGGCGCCGTTCGGCGCCGTCCTGCAGTTGCCGCCGCTGAGAGAACAGCAATAGGGGAAAGTTTCGGGCGCCGAGCTTCGGCTCTCAGGCCTGGAACGCAAAACAGAACTTCAAAGTTCGAACTTCGACTTCGAACCTCGGTGGGCAACGTGGATCGCCGTCTTCGGAACGAGGACAGGCGCGCCAGTCGGCCCTACAGTCTGAAGTTCGAGGTCTTATCAGAGTTCAGATTATGCCGACGATCAGCCAGTTAGTGCGTAAAGGCCGCGAGGCGGTCCTGACCAAGACGAAGAGTCCGGCACTTCAGGACAGCCCGCAGAAGCGCGGCGTTTGCGTCCGCGTGTTTACTCAGACGCCGAAGAAGCCGAATTCCGCGCTGCGCAAGGTCGCGCGCGTCCGGCTGACCAACGGCATCGAGGTGACGACGTATATCCCGGGCGTGGGCCACAACCTGCAGGAGCACTCGCTCGTGCTGATCCGCGGCGGCCGCGTCAAGGATCTTCCTGGGGTCCGCTATCACGTCGTGCGCGGCACGCTCGATGCGGTCGGCGTGGCCGGCCGGATGCAGGGACGGTCGAAGTACGGCGCGAAGCGCCCGAAGAAAGCGTAGAAGCCTGCAAGGCCGCGAGCCTGCAGGCCTGGAAGCACGTGCTGACTGGGGCCTGGGGCCGAGGGCCTGGGGCCTGACAAGGATCAAGTTCCTATGCCGAGACGCAGAGAAATCGCCAAGCGGGAAGTGCCGGCCGACCCGATCTACAACAGTCCGCTGGTGACCAAGTTCATCAGCACGATCATGAGTGACGGGAAGCGGTCGACGGCCGAACGGATCATGTACAAGGCGCTCGAGATCGTGAAGGAGAAGAGCGCGGACGATCCGCTCAAGATTTTCAAGAAGGCCGTGGAGAACGTGAAGCCGAGCCTCGAGGTGAAGTCGCGCCGCGTCGGCGGCTCGAACTATCAGGTTCCGGTGGAAGTGAATCCCAACCGGCGTCTGTCGCTGTCGATTCGCTGGATTACCGGGCTACGCGCTCGAGCGCGGCGACGGCAAGACGATGCAGGAAAAGCTCGCGAACGAGTTCCTTGACGCGGCGAACCTCCGCGGCGGCGCGGTCAAGAAGCGTGAGGACACGCATCGCATGGCGGAGGCCAACAAGGCTTTCGCGCACTACAGCTGGTAGAGGCCGGCGGCCCTAGGCTCCAGTGAAGCTGGGGCCGGGACCTGAGGCCTTCGAGAGATACGACACACCATGCCCCGTACCGTTCCTCTCAATCGCTGTCGCAACATCGGCATCATGGCCCACATCGATGCCGGCAAGACGACCACGACTGAGCGCATCCTCTTCTACACCGGCATCACCTACAAGATTGGTGAGGTTCATGAAGGCACGGCCGTCATGGACTGGATGGAGCAGGAGCAGGAGCGCGGCATCACGATCACGTCGGCGGCGACGACCTGCACCTGGCGCGACACGCGCATCAATATCATCGATACGCCCGGCCACGTGGATTTCACCGCCGAGGTCGAGCGATCGCTGCGCGTGCTCGACGGTGCCGTCGCGGTGTTCGACTCGGTCGCCGGCGTCGAGCCGCAGTCCGAGACCGTCTGGCGTCAGGCCGACAAGTACCGCGTGCCGCGGATCTGCTTCGTCAACAAGATGGACCGCGTCGGCGCGGATTTTCACCGCACGTTCGAGCAGATCAAGACCAAGCTGCAGGGCAACCCGGTCGCGATTCAGCTGCCGATCGGCAGCGAGGACAAGTTCGTCGGCATCATCGACCTCGTGACCATGAAGGCCATCACCTACAACGGACGAGACGATGGGCGCCGATTATGCCGTGGGCGAGATTCCCGCGGAGATGATGGCCGAGGCCCAGTTCTACCGCGAGCAGCTCATCGAGAAGGTCAGCGAAGTCGACGACAGGATCATCGAGAAGTTCCTGCACGGGCAGGAGATTCCCGAAGCCGACATCAAGGCGGCGCTTCGCAAGCGGACGGTCGAGTCGGTCCGCCGCGAGGGCGCTGCGTTCGTGCCCGTGATCTGCGGGGCGGCGTTCAAGAACAAGGGCGTGCAGCCGCTGCTCGACGCGGTCGTCGACTACCTGCCGTCGCCGCTCGAGATTCCGGCGATGATCCGGCATCGACCCCAACGGACCCGACGGGCGCGCAGACCGAGCGCCCCGCCGCCGACGACGCGCCGTTTGCGGGGCTCGCGTTCAAGATCATGACCGACCCGTTCGTCGGCCAGCTCACGTTCATTCGCGTCTACTCCGGCGTGATGACCTCCGGCATGGCGGTCTACAACGCGACGAAGCAGAAGACCGAGCGGATCGGCCGGCTGCTGAAGATGCACGCGAACAAGCGCGAGGAAATCAAGGAAGTCTACGCGGGCGATATCGCGGCGGCGGTCGGCCTGAAGTCGGTCTCGACCGGCGATACGGTCTGCGACGAGAAGAAGCCGGTCATCCTCGAGGCCATGGACTTTCCGGAGCCGGTCATCTCGCTCGCCATCGAGCCGAAGACGAAGGCCGACCAGGAGAAGCTCGGCATGGGCCTCGGCAAGCTGATGGCCGAGGATCCGACCTTCCGAGTGAAGACCGACACCGAGACCGGACAGGTCGTCATCGCCGGCATGGGCGAGTTGCACCTCGAGATCATCGTCGACCGCCTCAAGCGCGAGTTCGGCGTCGAGGCCAACGTCGGCGCGCCGCAGGTGGCGTACAAGGAAACGATCACGAAGGCCGCCGAGGGCGAAGGCCGCTACATCAAGCAGACGGGCGGCCGCGGCCAGTACGGCCACGCGAAGATTCGCATCCTTCCGCGCAAGCCGGGCGAAGGGTACGAGTTCGAGAACGAGATCGTCGGCGGCACGATTCCGAAGGAATACATCAAGCCGATCGATCAGGGCATTCGCGAGGCGATGACAACCGGCGTGCTCGCGGGCTATCCCGATGGACGACGTGAAGATCGAGCTGTACGACGGCGTCGTACCACGACGTCGACTCGAGCGAGATGGCGTTCAAGATCGCCGGATCGATGGCGTTCAAGGACGCCGCAAAGAGGGCGCATCCCGTGCTGCTCGAGCCGGTCATGCGCGTCGAGGTCGTCGTTCCCGAGGAGTACATGGGCGACGTCATCGGCAACTTGAACAGCCGGCGCGGGCACATCCAGTCGATGGAGATGCGCGGCGGATCCCAGGTGATCAACTCGCGCGTGCCGCTGGCGGAAATGTTCGGCTATGCGACCGACATCCGGTCGCGCACGCAGGGCCGCGGGTCGTACTCGATGCACTTCGATCGTTACGAGCCGGCGCCGTCGGCGGTGAGCCAGGAAGTGATTGCAAGGGTGCAGGGTAAATAGGCTCGGGTCTTGAGGCTCGAGGGCCTGGGGCGCGCCCCGGGCTCCGCCTCTCAGGCCGCAAGCCGTTGAGGGTTTATGGCAACACCATTCAGCGACAAGATTCGCATCCGTCTCAAGGCGTACGACTACCGCGTGCTCGATCAGTCCACGACGGAGATCGTGGACACCGCGAAGCGCACGGGCGCGCGGCTGGCGGGACCCGGTGCCCCTGCCGACCGAGAAGAACAAGTGGACGGTGCTCCGGTCGCCGCATGTCGACAAGAAATCGCGCGAGCAGTTCGAGATCCGGACGCACAAGCGGCTCATCGACATCTTCGAGCCGACGCCGCAGACGGTGGATGCGCTGATGAAACTCGACCTGCCCGCGGGGGTGGACGTCGAAATCAAGGCGTTTGGGAAAGAGCACAACAGCAAGTAGGCCCAAGGCCCCTGGCCTCAGGCCCCGGCGGGTCGAGGCGGGGCGGAACTGGGGCCCGCCTCGGGCCTGAGAGTGAACGCAATGGTGACAGGCATCATCGGTCGGAAAGTGGGCATGACCCAGGTCTTCGAAGTGGACGGCACGGTCGTGCCGGCCACCGTCATCAAGGCTGGACCGTGCGTGGTGGTCCAGGCGAAGACGGCGCAGACCGACGGTTATGAGGCGGTCCAGCTGGGGCTGGTCGACGAGACGCCGGCCAAGGCCGACAAGCCGACCGTCGGCCACTTCAAGAAGGCCGGCGCGCCGCCAACGCGAGTGCGTCGCGAGGTCAAAATCAAGCCGGGCGGCGATGCGTTGAAGGCGGGCGATCAGGTGCTCGTCAACATCTTCAACGCCGGCGATCGGGTCGACGTCGTTGCGACGAGCCGCGGGCGCGGGTTCCAAGGCGTGATCAAGCGGCATCATTTCGCCGGCGGCGCCGCGACTCATGGATCGATGTTCCACCGGGCGCCCGGCTCCATCGGCGCGTCTTCGTTTCCGTCGCGGGTCGTGAAGGGCATGCGGGCGGCGGGCCGGATGGGCGCTGACCGGGTGACGACGCGAAACATCAAGGTCGTCGGCATCGACGCCGAGCATCATTTATTGATCCTGCGGGGCGCGGTGCCCGGCGCGCCAGGCGGCGTCGTCATCGTCCGCCAGGCGGTCGCGAAGAAGCCGGAACCGAAGCCCCAGGCCGAGAAGCCGAAGAAGGGCAAGAAATAGGCTCGGGCCTCAAGCTCCGCGCCGATGGCGAGACCACTTATGACCCTTGACGTCGTCAATTCGCAGAACGAAAAGGTTGGCTCGGTCGACCTCAACGACGCGCTGTTCGCCGGACCGGTGAAGCTGGATCTGGTCTGGGCGTCGGTGGTGCGGCAGAACGCGTCGGAGCGTCGCGGCACGCACATGACGAAGAACCGCGCGCTGGTGAGCGGCAGCGGCAAGAAGCCCTACAAGCAGAAGGGCACCGGGCGGCCGCAGGTCGGGTCCACCCGGACGCCGCTCTGGCGGCATGGCGGGACCGTGTTCGGGCCTCAGCCGCGCAGCTACGACTTCGCGCTGCCGAAGAAGGTCGAGCGTGGGGCGCTGCGCGCCGCGCTCGCGGCCAAACTCCGCGGCGGGGAGCTGATCGTCGTCGACGAGCTGCGGACGGAGGAGAAGAAGACCAAGTCGGCGGTCGAGCTGCTCGCGCGGCTCGGAGCCTCGGGCCGCACGCTGGTGATTGACGTGCAGCCCGACGAGAACTTCCGGGCGTCGGCGCGCAACATCAGGAACGTGGCCGTGGTCGCCAGCGGCCGCCTGACGGCGCGTGACCTGGCGTACACCGGCCGGGTCGTGGCGACGCGCGCCGCGATCGAGCGCCTGCAGGAGGTGCTGGGATGAAGCTGACGGACGTGATCCGGCGGCCGCTCGTGACCGAGAAGACGACCACCGCCCGCGAACAGCTGGGCGTGGTGGTCGTGTTCGAGGTGGCGCGCGACGCCACGAAGATCGATATCAAGCACGCGGTCGAGAAGCTGTTCGGTTCGAAAGTGGCGGCGGTCCGCACGCAGTTGATGCACGGCAAGTTCAAGCGCCAGGGCCGCTTCGAGGGGCAGCGCCCCGACTGGAAGAAGGCGTGGGTGCGGCTCAGGGAAGGCGAGAAGGTCCCGGAATTCATGGAAGGGGCCTAGGGAATTCCGAATCCGGAAGGGTGAATTCGGAATCACAGGAGTCATCGGATGGGTATCCGCAACTACAAGCCAACGTCGCCCGCAAGGCGGTTTCACAGCGTCTCGACTTTCGACGAGATTACGGCGTCAACGCCGTATAAGCCGCTGACCGAGCCGCTGAATCGGACCGGCGGCCGCAACAACCATGGCGAGTTGACGTCGTGGTGGCGTGGCGGCGGCCACAAGCGCAACTACCGGGTGATTGATTTCAAACGCGACAAGTTCAACATTCCGGCGAAGGTCGCGACCGTCGAATACGACCCGAACCGGTCGGCCCGCATCGCGCTGCTCACGTATGCGGATGGCGAGAAGCGGTACATCCTGCACCCGCTGGGGCTGAAGCCGGGCGATTCGGTCGTCTCGGGCCCTGGCGTCGACATCCTGCCGGGCAACTGTCTCCCGCTGAAGAACATCCCGCTCGGCACGATGATTCACAACGTCGAGCTGAAGCCGGGGAAGGGCGGGCAGATCGCGCGGTCTGCGGGCTCGTCGGTGCAACTGGTCGCCAAGGAGGGCTTCTTTGCGTCGGTGAAGATGCCATCCGGCGAGATCCGGCTGATCAACATTGAGTGCCTGGCGACCATCGGCCAGGTCGGCAACATCGATCACGAGAATGTGTCGATCGGCAAGGCCGGCCGCAGCCGATGGTTGGGCCAGCGGCCGCACGTGCGCGGCGTCGCGATGAACCCGGTGGATCACCCGCTCGGCGGCGGCGAAGGCAAGACGTCCGGCGGCCGACACCCGGTGTCGCCCTGGGGCATGCCGACCAAGGGCTACAAGACGCGCCGCAACAAGGCCACCGACAAGTTCGTGGTGGAGAGACGGAAGAAATAACTTCGAACTTCGAAGTGCGAACTTCGAAGGTAGCGAGTGTCACTTATGGGTCGATCGCTGAAAAAGGGTCCGTTTATTGATCTCCACCTGCTCGAGAAGGTGGAGGCGCTGAACCGTGCGAATGAGAAGAAGGTCATCAAGACCTGGTCACGGCGCTCGACGGCTGTGCCCGAGATGGTCGGGCACACGATCGCGGTGCACAACGGCAAGAAGTTCATTCCGGTGTACGTGACGGAGAACATGGTGGGCCACAAGCTCGGCGAGTTTGCGCCGACGCGCTTCTTCAAGGGGCACACGACGAAGGCCGAGAAGGCCGCGCAGATGGCGGCGTCGGCTGCCGCGGCGCCGGCGGCCGGCGCGGCGCCCGGCGGCGCGGCCGGCGGGGGAGCGGCCGGCGGTGGCGCGCCGGCCAAGGGAGGCGCGTAATGGTCGAAGCTCAGGCCACAGCGAAGTACATCCGGACCTCGGCGCAGAAGGCCGGCCTCGTCCTGGCCCTCATCCGCGGGAACGACGTCGGTCACGCGCTGGCGACGCTGCAGTATTCGCGCAAGCTGATCGCTCGCGACATCGCCAAAGTGCTTCGCTCGGCGATCGCGAACGCGCAGCAGAAGGAAGGCTTCGGCGGCGACGTCGATCGGCTCTACGTCTCGAAATGCTGGGCCGACCAGGGACCGAGCATGAAGCGCATTCGTCCCGCCCCGATGGGCCGGGCGTTCCGGGTCGTCAAGCGGACGGCGCATCTGACGGTGGCTGTCGCCGAACGTCCGGGGAAGGTGTCGGTCGCGGCGCCCACAAAGGCTGCCAGGCGCGCGAAGGCGGCGGCGCAGTAGTCGGGGAGATTATGGGTCAAAAAGTTCATCCGTACGGATTTCGGCTCGGCTTCAACAAGACCTGGAGATCGCGCTGGTACGCCGATCGCGACTACGCCAAGCTGCTGCACGAGGACATCAAGCTGCGGGCCGAGCTCAAGAAGCGCTTCGCGCACGCGGGCGTCGCGCGCATCGACATCGAGCGCGCCGCCAACAAGCTGAAGATCGACATCCACACGTCGCGGCCTGGCATCATCATCGGCCGCAAGGGCACGGAAGTCGACAAGCTCCGGCAGGAGTTGACGAAGCACACGGGCCGCGAGGTGTTCATCAACATCCTCGAGATCCAGAAGCCCGAGCTGGACTCGCAGCTCATCGCCGAGTCGGTCGCGATGCAGCTCGAGAAGCGCATCGCGTTCCGTCGCGCGATGCGCAAGGCCGTCGAGTCCGCCCTGCGGTTCGGCGCGCGCGGCATCAAGGTGCGGGTCTCCGGACGGCTGAACGGCGCGGAGATCGCGCGCTCGGAATGGTATCTGCACGGCCAGTTGCCCCTGCAGACGCTCCGCGCCGACATCGACTACGGCTTTGCCGAGGCGTTCACGACGTATGGCTGCATCGGCGTGAAGGTGTGGCTCTACAAGGGCGAACGGCTCACGCCGCGCGTCGGCCGCGACGAGGAGTACAGGCAGCCGCGGAGAGCAGCGGGACGATAAAGGTCGCTGACGACCGCGGACGCGGAGCGCCGCGGCAAGCCCGTCAGGGCGTCGCGCGAAGCGCGTGAGCGAGCGGGGGTGGGGCCCCGCGAGCACTAAAGGATAGTCCGGCCGAGGAGAGCGAGTCAGCGAGCGCCGCAGGCCGGGCGAGCGGGGGTGGGGCCCCGCGAGCACTAAAGAACGATGGCAGGAGTCAACGCATGTTGATGCCCAAGAAGGTCAAGTATCGAAAGCAGCAGCGCGGCCGCATGCGCGGGCTGGCGTGGCGCGGCTCGACCGTCGCCTTCGGCGACTATGGGTTGATGGCGCTCGAGCCCTGCTGGCTGACGGATCGGCAGATCGAAGCCGCGCGCGTGGCTCTCTCGCGAGGCATCAAGCGCGGCGGCAAGATCTGGATTCGCGTGTTTCCGGACAAGCCGATCACCAAGAAACCGCAGGAAACGCGCATGGGCAAAGGCAAGGGCGCGCCCGAAGGCTGGGTGGCGGTTGTCAAGCCAGGCCGGATCATGTTCGAGATGAACGGCGTGACGGCCGCCGAGGCGCAGGCGGCGTTCCGTCTGGCGACAGCCAAGCTGCCGATCAAAGTGCGATTCACGGCGCGCTTCGCCGAGGAGCGGGTGTCATGAAGGTGACCGAGCAGCTGTCCGACCTGCGCGCCCGTACGGTGGAAGATCTCGCCCAGCGGGCGCACGAGCTCGACGATCAGGTGTTCCGCCTGCGCATCCAGAAATCCATGGGCCAGACGGAATCGGGCAATAAGATGCGGCCGCTTCGCCGGGAACTGGCCCGCATCAAGACGGTACTCAAGGAAAAGAGCGCGAAGAGCTGACCATGGCGAATATGGAAATCATCGGCAAAGTCGTCAGCAACAAGATGACCAAGAGCGTGGTCGTGACCATCGAACGCCAGGTGCGCCATGGGATGTACGGCAAGCAGCAGCGGCTGACGTCCCGGTTCATGGCCCACGACGAGAAGAGCGAGGCAAAGGTCGGCGACACCGTCGCGCTGGTGCCTTCGCGCCCGCTCAGCCGCCGCAAGCGGTGGGTCGTCACGCGGGTCGTGCAGAAGGCCAGGGAGCTCTAAACGGCACTGGGGTCTCGGCACTGGGCACTGGAAGGAACAAACGAGTGTCTGATGCCAAGTGCCGAGTGCCTGGCGGGAGGTTCTTATGATTCAAATGCGCTCCATTCTCGACGTCGCCGACAACTCGGGCGCGCGCAAGATCGCCGTCATCAATCCGATCGGCGGGTCGACGGGCCGCTACGCGAGCATCGGCGACATCGTCACCGCCTCGGTGAAAGAGGCGACGCCTGACGGCACCGTCAAGAAGGGCCAGGTCGTCAAGGCCGTCATCGTCCGCACGCGCAAGGAGCTGCGGCGCAAGGACGGTTCGTACATCCGGTTCGACCGGAACGCCGCGGTGCTCATCAACAACGAGGGCGAGCCGGTGGGGACGCGCGTGTTCGGACCCGTCTCGCGCGAGCTGCGCGATCGCCGGTTCATGAAGATCATCTCGCTCGCGCCGGAGGTGCTCTAAGGCCATGTCACTGCTAGCGTCACCGATTCGGAAGAACGACAACGTCCTGGTCATCACCGGCCGCGACCGCGGCAAGCGTGGCCGCGTGCTGCGCGTCCTGCCACGCAAGGGCCGGCTGGTCGTCGAAGGCGTGAATTTCATCAAGAAGCACACGAAGGCCAACCCCCAGAAGAACATCAAGGGCGGGATCGTGGAGCGCGAAGCGGCGTTGAACGCGTCCAACGTGCAGCTCGTCTGCCCGGAATGCGGAGCGCCGACCCGCATCGGAAGCCGGCGGCTCGACGACGGCCGCCGCGTCAGATTCTGCCGGAAGTGCAAAGGAGTCGTGGACAAATGAGTGCCCAACCGGCCCGGCTGCGCGAGCGCTACACCAAGGACGTGGTCCCGGCGCTCCGCAAGGAATTCGGGTACAAGAACGTCATGGCCGTGCCGCGCATCACGAAAGTCGTGGTGAACATGGGGCTCGGCGAAGGGACTCAGAACGCGAAGGTCGTCGACACGGGCGCCGACGAACTGAGCCGGATCGCCGGCCAGAAGGCGACCGTGACCAAGGCGAAGAAATCCATCGCGCAGTTCAAGGTCCGCCGGAATATGGCCATCGGCGCCATGGTGACGCTGCGCGGTGATCGCATGTTCGAATTCGTCGATCGGCTGATTGCGATCGCCCTGCCGCGCGTGCGCGACTTTCGCGGCGTGTCGCCCAGAGGCTTCGACGGCCGTGGCAACTATACGCTCGGCCTCCGGGACCAGTTGATGTTTCCGGAAATCGACTACATGAAAGTCGACAAGGGGCGGGGCATGAATATCTCGTTCGTGACCACGGCCAAGACCGACGAGGAAGCGCGGCGGCTGCTCCAGCTGATGGGCATGCCGTTCAGACAGAACTAGGGGCCAGGCACTGGTGAGCAACGTATGTGGTTCTGCTAGTGCCTAGTGCCCAGTGCCCAAGCATCGAGTGCCTGATCGAGGATGAAGTTATGGCGACAACAGCAAAGAGTGTCAAGGACGCGCAGGGGCCGAAGTTCAACGTGCGGCGCCGCAACCGGTGCCGCAAGTGCGGCCGGCCGCGCGCCTATCTGCGCAAGTTCGCGCTTTGCCGCCTCTGCTTCCGCGAGCTGGCCCTGCGCGGCGAGGTGGCGGGAGTGATCAAGAGCAGCTGGTAGGGGATTGGAAACTGACGACTGAGAACCCGGGCGCAAGGAAGCCGAGGTTCGACGTCTTGAGTTTCTAGTCTTGAGTTTGACGAGGAATGCTTCTATGACAGATCCGATCGCAGACATGCTCACGCGGATTCGCAACGCCGTTCATGGCCGGCACCAGCGCGTTGATGTGCCGTCGTCGCGCTTCAAGGCCGAAATCGCGAAGATCCTCGAGCGTGAGGGCTATATCTCCGGCTTCAAGCTGCTCGACGCCGAAACGGCGGACGGGACGCCCGGGCGGCCGATGATTCGCCTGTTCCTGAAGTACGGCCCGAAGGGGGAGAAGGTCATCTCCGGACTCGAGCGCGTCAGCCGGCCGGGACGTCGGGTCTATCTCGGCCGCGACGACGTGCCGCGCGTGATGGGCGGACTGGGAACGGCAATTCTGACGACCTCGCATGGCGTGATGACCGGCAAGGATGCGGTCAAGGCCGGCGTGGGCGGGGAAGTGCTCTGCAATATCTGGTAAGGCTGAGGGCCTGAGGCTCGAGGCTTGAGGCGTGCGCCCAAGCCCTGGCCCCAGCCCAGGCCGTGAGGGTTGAACATGTCACGCATCGGAAAAAAACCTATTCCCGTCCCGAAAGGCGTCACGGTCAACGTGCAGGGCGACGCGGTGGAAGTCAAGGGGCCGAAGGGCGCGTTGCGCCAGCGCGTGCCGCCCGGGATCACCTTCGCGGTGAAGGACGCGGAGCTCATCGCGGAAACGGTGCGTCCCGATCCGGAGCTCAGCAAGTTCCATGGCCTCGCGCGCAGTCTGATGGCGAACGCGGTCCTGGGCGTCACCGAGGGATTCAAGAAGGAGCTCGACATCGTCGGTGTCGGATACCGAGCGGAAGTGAAAGGCAAGCAGGCGGTCTTCGCGCTGGGCTACTCGCATCCGGTCGTGCTGGAGATTCCACCGGGAATCGAGGTCACGGTCGAGAAGCAGACCCACATCACGGTGACCGGCATCGACCGGCAGCTCGTGGGCCAGATCGCCGCGAACATCCGTCGAATGCGCAAGCCCGATCCGTACAAGCAGAAGGGCGTCCGGTACATGGGCGAGGTGCTGAAGAAGAAGGTCGGGAAGACAGGCGCATAAGCGATCGGGTGCGGCCTCCGAGCGGGTAAGGGAAGAGAGTCACTGTTATGAAGATTCGAACCAAGAAGGATCGTCGCGAGCGCATCCGGCTGCGCCAGCGGAAGCGGATCACCGGGACCGCCGAGCGCCCGCGGATGGCGATTTTTCGATCGGTGGCCCACATCTACGCACAGGTGATCGACGACATGAGCGGGCGTACAGTGGCGTCGGCATCGAGCACCGAGCCGGGACTCAAGAAAGTGTTCAGCGGCAGCGTACGGGGCGGCAACAGGGCGGGCGCGGAAGCGCTGGGCAAGGTGATCGCCGAGCGGCTGAAGGAAAAGGGCATCTCGCGCGTCGTGTTCGACCGCGGCGGGAATCTGTATCACGGGCGGATCCGGGCCGTCGCCGAGTCGGCGCGTGCCGCGGGACTCGAGTTTTAGGGATACTCGAAAGCTGGAGCGTTTGCGTTAACAAGGATCAAACCATGGACGTGCGTGAAAAGATCGACCCCGCGGAGCTCGAGCTGAAGGACACGGTCGTCAACATCAGCCGCGTAACGAAGGTCGTCAAGGGCGGCAAGAACCTGAGCTTCAGCGCGCTGGTCGTCATCGGCGATGGACACGGCGTGGTGGGCTTCGGCATCGGGAAGGCGAAGGAAGTACCGTCGGCGATCAAGAAGGCGATCGAATCGGCCAAGAAATCGCTCGTACGGGTGCCGATGACGGGCTCGACGATCCCGCATCCGGTCCTGGGCAATTTTGGCGCCGGGTCGGTGCTCCTCAAGCCGGCGCCGGACGGGACGGGCATCATTGCGGGCGGTGCGGTCCGGGCGGTCGTGGAGTCGGCCGGGATTCACAATGTCCTGACCAAGTCGCTCGGCTCCGCGAACGCGCACAACGTCGTGCGCGCGACCTTCCAGGCTCTCATCGAATTGAAGGACCCCTCCCTCGTGGCGCGGCTGCGCGGGAAGGATCTGGAGGAAATGCGAGCATGACGATGGCGAACAAGACAGCGAAGGCGGACGCGCCGGGCCGTCTGAAGGTGACGCAGATTCGCAGCGGGATTGGCTTCGACAAGAAACAGTCGATAGCGCTCAAGGGGCTGGGGCTGCGGCGGATTCGGCACACCGTGGAGGTGGTCGACACGCCATCGACGCGCGGGCTGATTTTGAAGGTGCGTCATCTGGTGACGGTGGAAGAACCGGGCCGGTGAAATCAGGAAGTCAAGTGCTTTCCGGGATTAGTGACGAAAGGTCCTCATGTCGTTGAACAATTTACGTCCGCCCAAAGGCGCCAAGCACCCGCGCAAGCGCGTGGGCCGCGGACCGGGGTCGGGGCACGGCAAGACCGCGAGCCGCGGCAGCAAGGGCGCCAAGTCGCGGTCGGGCTTCCGGTTCAAGCGTGGTTTCGAAGGCGGTCAGATGCCGCTGCACCGCCGCGTGCCGAAGCGAGGGTTTCACAATCCGTTTCGCGTCGAGTACGCGGTGATCAATCTCGACACGCTCGCCGCGGTCTTCGACACAGGATCGGAAGTGACACCCGATCTGCTGCGGGAGCGCGGTCTGGTGCGGAAGTCGAACATCCCGGTCAAGATCCTGGGGCGGGGGGAGATTACGAAGAAGCTGACGGTGCGGGCGCACAAGTTCAGCGGCGCCGCCGCGCAGAAGATTGCCGCCGCAGGGGGCGCGACGGAAGTGATAGGAGGATGACGCGGGCCTGAGGCTCGAAGCGTGAGGCTTCCGGGCAGGACAGACGAGTGGCCTGCTCCAAACCCCGCGCCGCGAACCCCAAGCCGGGCATGTGAAACACCATGGAAAGTCTCAAGAACATCTTCGCCATTCCCGAGCTGCGCAAGCGGGTGCTCTTCACCTTCGGCTTGCTCGCGGTCTACCGGATTGGCGGCCACATCCCGACGCCGGGGGTCAACACCCAGGCGCTGCAGGCGATGACGGCGCAGGCGGCCAGCGGGCTGTTCGGCCTCTACGACATGTTCTCCGGGCGGAGCCTGTCGCAGATGACGATCTTCGCGCTGGGCGTGATGCCGTACATCAGCGCCTCGATCATCCTGCAGCTCCTGACGGTGGTCTGGCCGTACCTCGAGCGGCTCTCGAAAGAGGGCGAGCTGGGCCGCCGCAAGATCACGCAGTACACGCGCTACGGCACGATCGGGCTGAGTCTCGTGCAGTCGCTGGGGATTGCGTTCTATCTCGAGAAATACACGAACATCGCGGGCGGTTATCCGCTGGTGTACGACCCGGGGTGGCCGTTCCGGCTGATGACGGTCATGACGCTCACGACCGGGTCGGTGCTCGTCATGTGGATAGGCGAGCAGATCACGGAGCGGGGCATCGGGAACGGCATGTCGCTGCTGATCTACGCCGGTATCGTCGTCGGGTTGCCGCACGGGGCGCTGACGACGCTGCACCAATTCGAGACGGGCGAGATGGGCATCATTCGCCTGTTGGTCTTGCTCGTCATCATGGTCGCCGTCGTCGGTGCGGTGGTCTTCGTCGAGCGTGCGCATCGGCGGGTCACCGTCCAGTACGCGCGGCGGATGGTCGGCCGGCGGATGTACGGCGGCGCGAGCACCCACATCCCGCTGAAGATCAACACCGGCGGCGTCATGCCGGTGATCTTCGCATCGTCGATCCTGGCGTTTCCGCAGACGGTGCGGCCGATGTTTGCGGCCAATGGCCTGGTCGATCGCTCGATTCAACAGCTGATGATCGGGTACCCGCTCTACAACCTGGCGTACATCGCACTCATCGTGTTCTTTGCCTACTTCTATACGGCGATCATCTTCAATCCGGATGATGTGGCCGAGAACATGCGGAAGTACGGCGGCTTCGTGCCTGGCATCCGGCCGGGCAAGCGCACGGCCGAGCACATCGATGCGATTCTGGCGCGCATCACGCTGGCGGGCGCCGTGTACCTGGCGGCGATCGCCCTGCTGCCGGAATTCATGCTCGGGGGCTTCAAGGTCGAGCCGATTCCCTTCATCGGCGACTGGCTCGATGCGAAGCTGCCGGCCTTCATCACGCAGGGCATGAACGTGCAATTCTATTTCGGCGGCACCACGCTGCTCATTCTCGTCGGTGTGGCCATGGATACCGTGCAGCAGGTCGAATCGCAGCTCATCATGCGCCACTACGACGGCTTCATGAAGAAGACCCGGATCCGCGGACGTCGGGGATGAACTCTTTCGATGCACGCGTGGAGACGAGCGCGCCCGGTCGCGGTCACATGCCAGGAGCGGAGCCGATCCCGGTGAGGCTCGTCATGCTGGGACCGCCGGGCGCCGGCAAGGGGACGCAGGCGGTCAAGTTCGCGCGGCAGCGCGGGGTGCCCTGGATTTCCACCGGCGCCATGCTGCGCGAGGCCGTGCAGGCCGGCTCGGCGCTCGGCCGGGCCGCCAAGTCGGTCATGGACGCGGGCCAGTTGGTCGGCGACGACGTCGTGATCGGCATCGTGCGCGAGCGTCTCGATCAGCGCGACGCCGTCGAGGGATTCGTGTTGGACGGGTTTCCACGTTCGTTGCCGCAGGCGCAGGAACTCGACACGCTGATCGACGCACGTGGGCCGCTGGTGATCGTCGACATCGAGGTGCCGGAGGAGATCCTGGTCGCGCGCCTGCAGGCTCGGCGGATCTGCGGCAACTGCGGTTGGAACGCCACGCCGGGGGTCATCGCCTGCGAGAAATGCGGCGGGCCGCTCGTGCAGCGCTCCGACGACAACACCGACGTCGTGCGCGAGCGTCTGCGCGTGTACGCGCGCAGCACGCAGCCGATTGTCGAATACTACCGGCGCCGGCCGACGTTTCGCTGCGTCGACGGGGATCAGACGCTTGACTCGGTTGCGGCCGATATCGCCGCCGCCGTGGCCTCCGTCGTGGGGAGCCGCGCGTGATCGTGTGCCGGTCGTCTGCCGAGCTCGACCGGATGCGGGCGGCCAATCAGCTCGTCGCGCGCATCCTCGCGGAACTGGCCGAGGCGGCGCAGTCGAGCGTGACGACGGCGCAGTTGGACGCGCTGGCCGAGCGGCTTGTGCGCGAGGCCGGCGCCGAGCCGGCGTTCAAGGGATACCGGGGGTATCCGGCGACCCTGTGCGTGTCGATCAACCAGGAGGTCGTGCACGGAATTCCGTCGGCCGCGCGCACGCTGCAAACGGGAGACATCGTCTCGCTGGACATGGGCGTGAAGCTGGACGGGTACTACGGCGACTCGGCGGTCACGGTCGCGGTTGGCGAGGTGCCCGAGAAGACACGGGAGTTGCTGCGCGTCACCCGGGAGGCGCTCGAGCGCGCCATCGCCCAGGCGAAGGTTGGCGGCCGGCTCTCCGATATCGGCCACGCCGTGCAGGAGTGGGTCGAGTCGCACGGCTTCTCGGTCGTCCGGGAGTTTGTCGGGCACGGCATCGGCGAGCGGCTGCACGAAGAGCCGCAGATCCCGAACTACGGTCAGCCCGGGCGCGGTCCGAGACTGGCGGAGGGCATGGTCCTGGCTATCGAACCGATGGTCGCCATGGGAAAGCCCGACGTCAAAGTGCTGGGTGACGGATGGACCGCCGTGACGAAGGACGGCAGCCTCGCCGCGCATTTCGAGCACACGGTGGCCGTCACGGCGGCCGGGCCGCTGGTGCTCACGGCGCTGAATGGCTCGACGCGATGAAGGGATGCGAGGCATCGTCCGCGAGATCCTCCCGCGGGCGCTGTATCGGGTAACCCTCGACGACGGCAACGACGTGGTGGCGCACGCGCCGGGCGGAACTGCCAGGAATTTTGTTCGCCTGGTCGTGGGCGACCGGGTGGTGATCGAACTCGCCGCGCAGGACGCGCGCCGGGGAAGGATAGTGAAGAGGATCAGATGAAGGTGAGAGCGTCAGTGAAACGGATTTGTGACAAGTGCAAGATCGTGCGCCGGCGCGGGGTCGTGCGCGTGATTTGCTCGAATCAGAAGCACAAGCAGCGGCAAGGGTAGTGACAGGCCCAGGGCCCCAGGCCCAGGGCCCCAGGAAGAGGAAACGATTATTTGGGCCTTGGGCCTTGGGCCTTGGGCCTGCTGAAGTGGGGTTTTTCCATGGCACGTATCGCAGGGGTCGATCTTCCGCGGACCAAGCGCGTCGAGATCGGGCTTACGTACATCTACGGCATCGGCCGGAAGCGCTCGAACGACATCCTCGGCGCGTCGGGGGTCAGCGGCGACATCCGAGTCAAGGATCTGTCCGACGACGACGTCCGGAAGATCAGCCGCGTGATCGAGGAGCAGGGGCGCGTTGAAGGCGATCTTCGCAAAGAGATTTCGATGAACATCAAGCGGCTCGTCGAAATCGGCAGCTATCGTGGGTCGCGGCATCGCCGCAATCTTCCAGCGCGCGGCCAGCGGACACGCACCAACGCCCGTACCCGGAAGGGTCCCCGGAAGGGCGCGATCGCGAAAAAGAAGGTCGAGTAGACAGCCGGTGGTGGGCCGCAGCAAGCCCGTCAGGGCATCGCGAGGCCCGGAGCGCTGGTAGTGGGCCCCCGGCCGCGATGAGAAGACGAAGTCGGAGAAGAGCACAGACATATGGCAAAAAAAGAAGCGGTTGAAGGCGCAACCCCGGCCCCGGAAGGCGGGAAGGCGGCAACGAAGAAGAAGAAGACGTTCAAGAAGCGCGGCGAGAAGCGCGTGGTGCACCACGGGTTCGCGCACATTCAGGCGTCGTTCAACAACACGGTGGTCACGATTACCGACGCCGAGGGCAACGTGATCGCCTGGTCGAGCGCCGGCGGCATCGGGTTCAAGGGCTCGCGCAAGGGGACGCCGTTCGCGGCGACCCAGGCGGCGATGGCGGCGGGCAATGCCGCGAAGACCTATGGCATGCGGTCGCTCGAAGTGCGGGTGAAGGGGCCGGGCGCCGGTCGCGAGTCGGCCGTGCGCGCGCTGCAGACCGTCGGCCTGGACGTCAAGGCGATTCGCGACGTGACGCCGATTCCGCACAACGGGTGCCGCCCGCCGAAGCGGCGACGCGTGTGATCGACGTGGCGCCGTTCCAATTCTGAAGTTGACATGATTGAGGGTTACTGATGGCTCGATACATAGGTCCGGTCTGCCGGTTGTGCCGGCGCGAGGGCATGAAGCTCTTCCTCAAGGGAGAGCGGTGCTATACCGACAAGTGCGCGATTGAGAAGCGGAATGTGCCGCCAGGCCAGCATGGCCGAGCCCGCAAGGCGAAGATGGTGGGCTACGGGATCCAGTTGCGCGAGAAACAGAAGGTCAAGCGCACCTACGGCGTGCTCGAGAACCAGTTCCGCCGGTACTTCGAGGCCGCGGACCGCCAGAAGGGGATCACGGGCGAGCTGCTGCTCCAGATGCTCGAGCGCCGGCTGGATAACGTGATCTACCGGCTCGGATTCGCGACCTCGCGTCCGCAGGCGCGCCAGCTCGTGCGCCATGGACACTTCACGATCAACGGCAAGAAGGTGGACATCCCCTCCTATTCCGTGCGGCTCGGTGACGTCGTCGGCGTACGCCAGGGGAGTGCCGAGAATCCGGCGATCCAGCACGCCATGGAAGAAGTGAAGGGCCGCGGCATTCCGGACTGGCTCCTCCTCGATCCGGCGGCGCGGTCCGGACGTGTGTCATCGCTGCCCACCCGCGAGCAAATCAATCTGCCCGCGCAGGAGCAGCTCATCGTCGAGTTGTATTCGAAGTAACGGCAATCGTGCCCGTCGCCGGCCCGCAGCTCTTCAGACCTGCAGCGGGAGGCCGGCGATGTTTTCCGCAGGTCTGGAGGAGCCGCGCCGACGCGGGTCCCCGATGGCGAAAGGATAGACATCATGTTGTGGAAAGGTTTTCAACGTCCCAAGCGGCTCGAGTTCGAGCGTGAAACCCTGACGGATCGGTTCGGCCGGTTCTACGCGCAGCCGTTCGAGCGCGGATTCGGAACGACGGTCGGGAACGCGCTGCGGCGCGTGCTGTTGTCGTCGATCGAGGGCGCCGCCGTGACCGCCGTCAAGATCGAGGGCGTCCTCCACGAATTCTCGCCGATTCAGGGCGTCGTCGAGGACGCGACCGACATCATCCTGAACCTGAAGCAGATCCCGCTCAAGGTGTACACGGATCAGCCGAAAACGCTGGTACTGCGCGCGACCAAGGCGGGAGAAGTGCGCGCCCGCGACATCGTCACCGACGCGGACGTCGAGATTCTCGAACCGGACGCCCACGTCGCCACGGTCAGCGATGGCGGCAAGCTCGAGATGGAGCTTCGCATCAAGCGGGGCCGCGGCTACGTGTCCGCCGACAAGAACTTCGACGAAGACCTCGGGATTGGCTGGATTCCGATCGACTCGGTCCACTCTCCGGTCAAGAAGGTGAACTACACGGTCGAGGCGGCCCGGATCGGCCAGACGACAGACTACGACAAGCTGACGATCGAAGTCTGGACGAACGGCGCGGTTACGCCGCGTGATTCCGTGTCTCTGGCCGCCAAGCTCATCCGCGATCACTTCACGATCTTCGTCGGGCTCGACGAGGCCGGCGATCAGCCGCTCGAGGGCGCCGGCGAAGCGGCCTCCTCGTCGATCAACGAGCACCTCGACAAGAGCGTCGAGGAACTCGAGCTGTCCGTCCGGTCCTACAATTGTCTGAAGAACGCCAATATCCGGACGATTCGCGAGCTCGTACAGAAGACTGAGGGAGAGATGCTCAAGACCAAGAACTTCGGCCGGAAGTCGCTCAACGAGATCAAGGAGATCCTGACGACGATGGGCCTCGGGCTTGGTATGCGGCTGGATCAGCCCACCGCTCAGGACTGAGACAAAGGGTAAGAGCGTGAGAGGGTGAAAGGGACGCTTTCACGCTCTTACCCTCTAATAAGGATTAGATATGCGTCATAGAGTTGCCTATCGCAAGCTTGGCCGGGTCACGGAGCATCGGATCGCGATGCTCCGCAATCAGGCGTCGGCCCTGATCGAGCACGAGCGCATTCAGACGACCGTGGCGCGCGCCAAGGAACTGCGGCCGTTCGTCGAGCGCATCATTTCGGTAGCCAAGCGCAGCCTGAGCGCGCCCGACGGCGGCAGCCATGCCGTAACGGCCCGGCGGACTGTGGCCCGGGACCTGCAGAATCGCGAGGTCGTCGCCAAGCTGTTCGAGACCATCGCGCCCCGCTTCGTGGACCGGCCCGGGGGCTACACGCGGATGCTGCGCCTCGGCTATCGCCGCGGCGACAGCGCCGAGGTGGCCGAGGTTGAGCTGATTGGCAGCGAGTACGACCCGAACAAGGCGGTAGAGACCGACAAGGCGGCCGGAGGCGGCGCCGAGAAGCCCAAGAAGAAGACGATGGGCGAGCGCCTCAAGGGCGCGCTGGGCGGCGGCCGGAAGAAGGCCGAGGACCAGGCGCCCTCGAAAGCCGCGAAGGTCGACAAGAAGGGTGCCGGCAAGAAGATTACGACGCCAAGGAAGGCCGGCGGAAGCTAAGGCGCTGGTTGTCTCCGCTTACCTGGCGGCGATTGAGTCGGCCAGCAACCCAACGCTTACCGCATAGGCGTTGGAGCAGTTGTAGTCCAGGATTGCCTGGTAGTTCGGATACACCAGAAAATGCCGCTGACGGCCGCGGACGAGCGCGGCCGGGAGGGCCGCGGACGGCAGCGCGCCCCCGCCTGGCAGCGTGACACCAAGCTTCTTCCATCTGGTAAGCGGCTGCGGTTCCGTCATCTCGCGCCTGGCGCGGCAGCCGGTGGTACGCATCGCGACGGTCTTGTCGATGCGCGCCATCGCTGCGCGGGAAACCCGCACTTCACGTCCCCACTTTTCGTCTTCCGCCCAGCCGGATTGCTTCAGGTAGTTCGCCATCGAGGCAAAGACGTCCGGCGTGGACTTCCAGATATCCGCGCGCCCGTCTCCGTCGAAGTCGACCGCGTACTTCAGGTAGCTGGACGGCATGAACTGGGGCTGGCCCATTGCGCCGGCCCATGATCCCTTCAAATCGGGCAACGCCACCAGGTCGCGATCCAGGATGGTCAGAGCGTCGAACAACTCGTTCCGGAACAGGGCCGGCCGCCGCGCGTCGAACGCCAGCGTCGCGAGGGCGGGGACAATCGGGCGGACGCCGCTGAATTGGCCGAAATTCGACTCGGCGCCCCAGATGGCCACCATGACCGGACCGGGAATGCCATAGGCGGCGCGCACGCGGCTCAGCAGCGCCGCATGATCGCTGGCCAGGAGGCGGGCTTTGGCGATGACCTTCGGCTTCAAGCGCTCGGCGAGGTAGGCGTCCAGACTTTGCGTCGCCTCGGGCTGCATACGATCCCGCGCGATGATCACCGGCTCCGGTGTGAGGTTGGTGAGAGCCAGGTCGACGGTTGCCTGGCTGATTCCGCGAGAAAGCGCTTCGACGCGCAGCGCGGCGAGCCATACGTCGAATGACGATCCCGTCGTGTCGACCTGCGGCGCGGCGCCGAGCAGGAGCGGGAGCGCCACGACCACCAGCAAGCTCGCGCGGGCGGTGTACACCGGCGTTATTCCTCTTCTTCTTTGGTCTCTCCCCGCTCGGCCTTGGACGCGGCGACGATCTTCGCGTGCAGATGGTTCGGTACTTCGTCGTAGTGGGAGAACTCCATGTGGTACGAGCCGCGGCCGCCTGTCGTTGACGTCAGCACCTGCTCGTACGTCAGCATTTCGGCCATCGGGACCGACGCGCGAATCACGGTGGCGGGACCGCGCGTGTCCATGCCGGCGATGCGGCCGCGCCGGCTGTTCAGATCGCCCATGAGATCGCCGGCAAAATCCGAGGGCGCGTAGATTTCGACGTTCATGATTGGCTCGAGCAGCGTCGGTCTGGCGCGCGTCATGCCGTCTCTGAACGCGAGCCGCCCCGCGAGCCGGAACGCCATTTCGCTCGAGTCGACGTCGTGATAGGAGCCGTCGGTGACCGTCACGCGGAAGTCCACGACCGGGTACCCCGCCAGGTATCCGCGCAGCCGGGTGTCCTGGATGCCCTTCTCGATGGCCGGGATGTACTGCCGCGGGATCGAGCCGCCGAAAATGTCGTCGACGAACTCGAAGTCCGCGCCGCGGGGGAGCGGCTCCATCTTGATCTTGCAGTCTCCGAATTGCCCGTGGCCGCCCGTCTGCTTCTTGTGACGCCCGTGCGCCTCGGTGGCGCTCGTGATCGTTTCCCGGTACGGAATGCGTTGCGGCTTCAGATTCACCTCGACGCCAAACCGCCGCTTCAGCTTCGCGACGGTGACCTCGATGTGCAGCTGGCCCTGGCCCTGCAGCAGCAGTTCGTGGGTCTGCGGGTCGCGCGTATAGCCGATCGCCGGGTCCTCCTCCTTCAGCCGCTGCATCGCGGGGCCGATTTTGTCTTCGTCGCCCCGGCTCCTGGGTTCGATGGCATAGGCCAGCACCGGTTCTGGAAAGGACAGCGGCGGGACGATGAAGCCGGCCGTCCGATCGCCGAGCGTGTCGCCGGTGTGCGTGTCCTTGAGCTTCGCGACCGCTCCGAGATCGCCGGCGTGCAGCTCCGGCACGTGATTCTGGGTCTTGCCCTGGAGCAGGAGCAGGTGCCCCAGCCGCTCGGGTGCGTCGCACGTGACGTTGTGAATCGTCGTGTCCGCCTTGAGGACTCCCGACACCACGCGAAACAGCGTGATACGGCCGGCGAACTGGTCCGCGACGGTCTTCCAGACCCAGAGCACGAGCGGCAGTGTGTCGCTGGCCTGACGCGTCGCCTCCTCCTTCTTGACGTTCTGACCGGCGAACGGCCGATCGACCGGCGAGGGCACGTACGCTGCGAGGGCATCCGCAAGCGGTTGCACGCCGATGTTGCGCAGGGCGGACAGGCAGAAGACCGGAAAAATCTTGCCAGCGAGGATTCCACGGCCGAGGCCGATGGTCAGCTCGTCCTGCGTCAGCGTCCCGGCCTCGAAGAACTTCTCCATGAGGCTGTCGTCGGCCTCGGCGACCATTTCGATGAGCGACTCGCGCGCCGCCTGCACCTGCGCGGCGAGGTCGTCGGGCACGGCGCCCTCGGTCATCTTGCCGGAATCGTCGGCCGCGAATGTGTACGCCTTCATGGAGACCAGGTCGACGACCCCGGTGAATTGCTTCTCCTCGCCGATGGGCAACTGGACAGGCACGCAGTTCCTGCCGAGCACGGCGCGCATCGATTCCAGCGCGCGATCCAGGCTGGCCCGCTCCCGATCCAGCCGGTTCAGCGCGATGAGGCGGGGCAATCGAAACTCCTCCGCGTAGCCCCAGGTCTTTTCAGTGGAGACCTGGACCCCCGACACGGCGTCGATGACGACGAGTGCCGCCTCTGCCACCCGCAGTGCCGAGCGCGCGTCACCCAGGAAATTGCCCATGCCCGGCGTGTCGATCAGGTTGACTTTGAGCTTGTTCCATTCGAACGGGGCGACCGCGGCGGCCAGCGTGTGCTTGCGCGCGATTTCTTCCTCGTCGTAATCGGTCACGGTCGTTCCGTCGTCGACCTTGCCGAACCGGTTCACGGCGCCGGCATCGAACAACAGCGCCGAGGTCAGCTGCGTTTTTCCCGCGCCGCTGTGCCCGACCAGCGCCACATTCCTGATGCCTGCCGCGTCATAGACCTTCATAGGGGGGAGATCCTCCGAAAGGGCGATGATACTTCAGCAGCCCAAGGCCCAAGGCCCAAGGCCCAAGGCCCAAGGCCCATGGCCCATGGCCTATTCGTATCTCAGCGCTTCGATGGGATCGAGCCTGGAGGCCCGGATCGCCGGGACCATGCCAAAGAAGACGCCGATCGTGGCGGAGAAGCCGATGCCGATGGCGAACGACCACCACGGCAGGGAGACCGGGAAGTTCGTGGCCAGATGGACGATCAAGCCGATGGAGCTGCCGGCCAGAATGCCGAAGAGCCCGCCGGCCGAGGTGAGAAACACGGCTTCAAGAAGGAACTGCCAGAGGACTTCGACCCGGCGGGCCCCCAGTGCTTTCCGCACGCCGATTTCGCGCGTTCGTTCGGTGACGCTGATCGTCATGATGCTCATGACGCCGATGCCTCCGACCATGAGCGCAATCGACGAGATGACCACGAGGGCCAGGAACGTGCCCTGGCTGATCTGATCCCAGACCTTGAGCACGGCATCCTGGGTGACGAGGTCGAAATCATCCGGCTGGTCGAGCTTGAGGTTGTGCCGGATGCGCATGACTTCCTCGACCTCCCGCATCGCCTGTTCGCGAGGCACGCCGTCGAGCGGCACCGCGCCGATCATGATCGGCCGGGTCTGGCCGCGGCCGAAATTGATGGCCTTGATCCCGAACTGCTTCTGGTACGTCGTCTCCGGAATGATGGCGAAGTCGTCCTGATTCAGGCTGAAGCCGCCCGGACTGGGCCGTTTGCCCATGACGCCGATGACCTCGTACTCCGCCAGGCCGATGCGGACGCTCTTGCCGATCGGATCCTCGCTGGGAAACAGCGCGGTGTATGGCGTCTGGCCCAGGACGACGACGTTTCGCCGCCGCTGCAGTTCACTTGCCGTGAAGTACCGGCCCAGCACGACCGGGATTCTGGTGACCAACGGGTATTTCTCGGTCGTCCCGAAGATCTGAAGGGTCTTGGTCTTCTGATTGCGATAGTAGAGCCGCTCGCCCTGGGCGCCCTGCCCAAGAATGATGTCGACGACCTCAATCGAGGGAGCGTTCCGCTCGATCGCCTCCGCGTCGGCCGTTGTGATGTTCGGCCGCTTCAGCAGCTCCACCCGGTTGGCGCCCGACGTGAGGCTGACGATGGACAACTTGGTCACGAAGATCGTGTCCGGGCCGATCGTCTTGATGGAATCCTTGAAGGACTCGTCGAATCCGCGCAGGAGCGACGTGATGCCGACGATCGACGTGATGCCGATGACGATGCCGAGGATCGTGAGGAACGAACGCAGCTTGTTGCCGCGAAGCGTGTCCCACGACATCCGGATGATTTCGTCGAAGAGGGCCCAGCGCATTATTCACTCCGGGTCATTCCCGCCTCAGCGCTTCGATCGGATCGAGCGACGCCGCCCGCATGGCGGGATAGAGCCCAAAGAACAGGCCGACGATGGCGGTCATCGAGATGCCCAGGATGACCGCCCATGGCTGGACGACGGCCTTGAACGGTGCGAAGGCGCTGATGATGAACGCCGTGACGAAGCCCAGGATGGTGCCGATGATCCCGCCGAAGGTCGAGAGCGTGACCGATTCAGTCAGGATCTGCCACAGGATGTCGCGGCGCCGCGCGCCCAACGATTTCCGCAGGCCGATTTCGCGAGTCCGCTCGCTGACGACCATGAGCATGATGTTCATGATCACGATGCCGCCCACGACCAGTGAGAGGCTCACCACGCCCATCAGCACGGCGAAAATGCCCCGTGTGGCGGTGTTGTAGAGGTCGAGAAAGGTGTCCGCCGACGAGATCCCGAAGTTGTCCGGCTGCTTCGGCTTGAGCCGACGTGCGATCCGGAGCGCGACGGTCGTTTCGTCCATCGCAGTCTTCACGAGCGACACGTCGCGAGGCCTCACCGTGAGGGAGAGCGACCGTCGCGTGCCGAAGATATGCTGGAACGCGTTCAGGGGAATGATCGCAAACTCGTCCAGCGAATTCCCGAACACCGACCCCTTCTTAGCGGCGACGCCCACGACGACGAAGTGGACTCCTTCGAAGGAGATGATCTTGTCGAGCGGATCCAACCCGCCGAACACTTTGTCGGCCGTGTCCCATCCGAGAATCGTGACGTACCGACCAGCATCGAACTCGCTTGACGTGATGGGCCTGCCGCGCTCGATGTTTGTCGTCGGCAAGCTGATGTATTCCTTCGTCACGCCCTGAATGCTCACGCTGTCGAGCGACTGGCTGCGAAACTTGGCCTGTCCTCGTGCATCCGACTCGGCCATGACGAGCGCCACGGTGGGACTGTAGGCGCGGATGGCGGCCGCATCATCCAGCGTGATCCGCGGGTTGTTCTGCATCTTCTGGAAGTCGTCCTCCGAAAAGGCGATCCCGAACTGCTGCACGCTGAACGCATCAGCCCCGATCGAAGATTGCAGGGCGTCCTTGACACTGGCGTTCAGTCCCTGGACCAGAGATACGACCGCGATGATCGAGGTGACCGCGACGATGTTGCCGAGAACAGTCAGGAGCGACCGCAGCTTGTTCGCCCAGATCGCCTGCAGCGCAATCGTCGCCGCCTCGAAGAACTGGTGCATGAGGCCTACTTCGGAGGCGAGGCAACCTGAACCGTCGTGATCTTGACCGCGTCGTTGTCCTTGAGCGAGCGGACCGACGCGAACGGACCCGTAATGACCTGGTCGCCCAGACTTAGGCCGTTGAGAAGCTCAAAGTATTTCTCGCCAGCAATGCCGGTCTTGATCGGCAGGAACACGGCGTGCCCATTGCGCACGACGAACACGCCCTCCAATTCCTTCTTGGTCTGTCCGGGTTTGAGTTCCGTCGCGGCGGGCTGGCCGGACTTCGGCGCCGCGCCGCGGCCGCGCGCAGTCTCGGCCCGCACGATCTGGCCCTCCTCATCGAGGACCATCTCGCGCACGGTGGTCGCCTGAATCGGCACCGACAGCACCTTGGTTCGTGTCGCGGTCGTGATCACCGACGTGCATGTGAAGCCTGGCCGGACACCCGGCACGACACCCTGAACCACCACGACGACCTTGAAATTGGTCGCGCGCGTCGTCGAAGCGGCGCCGGTCACGACGATCGGGCTGTTGCCGACCTCGGTCACCTTGCCGGGGAAGGTCTGATCCGGCAGGGCATCGATCGTAATCTTCGCGGGCTGGCCGATCGCCACAAACGGGATGTCGGTCTCGTCGACCTCGACTTCGGCCTGGATCACGGACATATCCGCAATCGTCAACAGCACGGTGCCGGCGTTGTTCATCGTGCCAATCATCGCGGTCTCGCCTTCCTCGATGTTCCGCTTCGTCACCAGCCCGTTGATCGGCGAGACGACCCGCACCTTCGTCAGGTCGTACTTCGCGCTGTTCAGGTTCGCCTCCTCCGCCTTGATGCGCTGCTCCTGCGCCGCGACCGACTGCTGCGTCTGCAGCAAGCTGGTTTCCGCGGTGTTGACCGTGTTCTTCGCGCGATCGTAGGCGTCCTTGGTCGTGAGGCCGCCCTTCCAGAGGCCCTCCTGACGCTTGAAATCGTCCTGCACCTGCCGGAGCGCGACCTTGGCGCTTTCGACCTGCGATCGGGTCTGGTCGAGCATCGAGCGGGCCGTCGCGAGACTCGCCTCGCGATTCTGCACCTGCGTCTCGAGCGTTCGGGGATCGATTTGCAGCAGCGGCTGTCCCATCTTGACGACGTCGCCTTCGTTGACGGACAGGTTCACGACCTTGCCCATGGTCTCGGCGCTGATCTGCACCGACTTTTTCGGCTGGATCTTTCCGCTCGCCGAGACGATGGCCTCGAGGTCGCGTGTCGCGATCTTTTCTACGGTGACTTCAGCGCCAGTGGTGCGCTTGAAGGCGAAGTTGGCATAGACAATTGCGCCCAGCAGGGCGACGACGCCGATGGCGATGAAGAGCTTCTTCGTTCCGCTCATTAATAGTCTACCTATTGGAGAACATCCCTATGACGGTGGCGCCCACGGCGGCGAAGATCAGGGTGAGCGCGAACAGCCCGATTGCGATGCGGCTGGTCTTGCGGCGGTACAGGACGCTGAATCCGATCGCCGTGACGATCGTGGCCCAGATGGAGAAAATGTTGATGAAGCCGAGGAGCCGTGCCAGAAACGTGTTTTCATCCAACATCGGGAACAGCACGCCGAGGTTGAACGGCCCGAAGGGGTTGACCGTCCCCTGCACGTACTGAACAGCCGCGCCGGCGATGTACCCCAGAGCGGTAATGAAACCGCTGTGAGACACCACGGCCACCACCTGTTTGAACGTCGCGGTGCCGCCGAGCACCACGTTGAAGACCACGAAATAGATGCCGGCGAAGAAGACCACGAAAACCCCGCCGATCACCGGCGTGACGATGATGGTGCCGTACGTCTGATATGGCGCGATGCGCCGCATCGTGGCGTATTGTTCGTCGGTGACCGGCCGGCCGGAAAACCGCTCAGTCTGTTGAGCTTGTGCGTCCAGAGCGGCCTGGAGTCCTTTCTCAGTCAGCCGGGGGAGCCCTTGAGCCAGGCCGATGAGCATGCCGGTCACCAGGATGGCACCCAGCACCTTCGGCCTTGGCAGAAGCTGCTCGAACGTCGCTTTGGGGGAGAAAAAGACCCCGATTGCGCGCGAAAGCAGACCAGGAGCCTGGACAGGAGCCGGAGAGGTATCAGTCATGAGTTGAAAGTCTCCCGGGGTGGCCACGGAGGTTGCCTGACCGGGCCAACGGACGACCCTCATTCTACCTTCGCGAGTAGATGTAGATACGGAAACGCAGGGTCCCCCGGTTCCCGTCTGCTCCGTCCCTGGTTTCCTAAGCCAAGCCCCTGATACCCTGAGCTTCGTGATTCGGGGCACGACCCTGTTGCTGACCATGCTGCTCTGGCCCCTGACGGCCTCGGCCCAGTTGGTCACCGAGGCCACCGGCAATCGGGCTTTGGGGATGGGTGGGGCCTTCGTAGCGGTGGCAGACGACGCCACAGCGGTGTACTGGAACCCGGCCGGACTGCTCAACGGGCCTTCCGCGGGAATGACAATAGGGTGGTTGGACTTTCGAACTGGTGATCAGTCCGGGCCGCCGGTCGTCGGGGCGACGAGCCGCACTTCGAGATTCGTGAGTCTGGGGACCTGGCCGATTCGGGCTCTCCTACGGCCACTTCCACGAGACGGCCCTGACCCCTGCCGCCGACGGAACCCTGGGAACCCTGCGGGGGGAAACCTTTGCCGTCTCCGAGGTCGGCGCCACGTTTGTTCAGACGCTCGTTCACGGGCTGGTGATTGGTTCGACGTTCAGGTACATGCGAGGAAGCGTCGTTTCGGGACCAGTTACAGGGCAAACGACGCATGACGCGCTGGACGCTGCCGAGAGCAGGGACGGGCCCACGACGGGGCATTTCGACTTCGATGTTGGGGTGATGGTCGACTTCAAGAAAGCCCGTCTGGGCGTGACCATGCGGAATCTGCACGAAGCCGACGTTCGGCGGCGGTGACGAAGTGCCAATCACGCTCAAGCGTCACGCCAGAGCCGGGCTGGCGGTGTTTCCTGCAACTGGCCTGACCTTTGCTTTGGACCTCGACCTGGACACGGCCGACCCTCGGGGCGGCCCCCGTCGGATTCTGGCAATGGGCGGCGAAGGCCACCTTGGTAATCGCTGGGCGGCCCGCAGTGGCATTCGCTGGAGCCTCGCAGGCGACCAGCGAAGGACCGCCGCGGTCGGCGGCAGTTTCGCCATCCGCAAGAGCTTCTGGCTGGACTGGCAGTACACCCAGGGGCGTTCAAATGGGGACCGCGGATACGGCATTTCGATACGCGCCGGATCCTGACGAACTCGGGAACGTCTCACCACGAGGGGCTCGAAGCCCACGGTGACTCGCCCTTTTCGATCCTGACAACGGCCATGTCGGCACAGTCATGGCTGTCCGCCTCGGTGAACTACTGCTGCGCGAGAAGCGCATCACGCCCGGCCAGTTGCAGGAGGCGCTGAACTACCAGCGCAGCAACGGAGGCCGGCTCGGCTCGAACCTCGTCAAGCTGGGATTCGTTCGAGACGAAGAGATTCCCTCGCTGCTCAGCCGTCAGTATGGCGTGCCAGACATCAACCTCGCCCAGTTCGACCTTGATGCGGCCGTCGTGCGGCTGATCCCCGGCGAGACCGCCGCGAAGTATCAGGTCATTCCGGTTGGACGCTCCGGCACAGCGCTGACGCTGGCGATGACCGACCCGACGAACGTCTTCGCCATGGACGACATCAAGTTCATGACTGGGCTTCACGTCGAACCCGTGGTCGCATCGGAAAACGCCGTACGCCACGCCATGACCCGCTATTACGCCAGGGCGACCAACGGCGGGGGCAGCAGCGACCTGGTCACTCGTGCCCTGGAAGACCTCGGAGAGGGAGACGAAGGGCTGCAGGTCCTCGTCGAAGCGCAGGAAATCGACACGGCGACGCTGGGGAAGCAGGGCGCCGAAGCCCCGATTATCCGGCTGGTGAACGCGCTGCTGCTGTCGGCTATTCAGCGCGGGGCCAGTGACATTCACGTCGAGCCGTACGAAAAAGAGATGCGGATCCGGTTTCGCGTCGACGGTGTGCTCCACCTGGTCATGTCGCCGGCGATCAAGTATCGCGACCCGATTACGTCGCGCTTCAAGATCATGGCGCGTCTGGACATTGCCGAGAAGCGGCTGCCGCAGGACGGCCGGATCAAAGCGCGGTTCAACGAACAGGGCAAAACGCGCGAAATCGACTTTCGCGTGTCCTGTCTGCCGACGCTGTTCGGGGAAAAGGTTGTGCTCCGGCTGCTCGACCGGGAGCAGTTGCGCCTGGATATGACGCGCCTGGGCCTCGAGCCCGCGGCGCTCGCGAAGTTCGAAACGGCGATCCGGCGCCCCTGGGGCATGGTGCTCGTCACCGGCCCGACCGGAAGCGGCAAGACGAACACCCTGTACTCGGCGATCGCGCAATTGAATCAGCCGGGGGTCAACATCCTCACGGCCGAGGACCCTGTCGAGTTCAACATCCAGGGGATCAACCAGCTGCAGGTCCGTGATCAGATCGGCCTGACATTTGCGGCGGCTCTTCGATCGTTTCTGCGCCAGGACCCGAACGTCATCCTCGTCGGCGAAATCCGTGACGCGGAAACGGCGGCGATTGCGATCCAGGCGGCCCTGACCGGCCACCTGGTGCTGTCGACGCTGCACACGAATGACGCGCCAAGCACGGTGAATCGGCTGGTGAACATGGGTATCGGGTCGTTTCTGGTGACCAGCTCGGTCAACCTGGTCTGCGCGCAGCGTCTGGTGCGGCGGACGTGCGAATCGTGCCGCGAGCCGCAGCCTGTGACTGGGGAACTGCTGCTGGAAGCCGGCTTTGATCCGGCGGAACTCGACGACGTCCAGATCTTCCGCGGCCGCGGCTGTGAGCGGTGCGGCAACACCGGCTACAAGGGCCGCGTCGGGCTGTTTGAAGTCATGGAGATGACCGAAGGCTTGAGGCAGTTCATCCTCGCCAATGCATCGATCTCCGATCTGCGCCGGCTCGCCATCGAGGAGGGCATGGTGACGCTGCGCCAGAGCGGTCTGTCCAAGGTGCGCGAAGGCGTGACGACCCTCGAAGAAGTCGTGCGAGAGACGCTCAATTGAAGGGCCGCCATTGACTCTGCCTGACCTGCTGAAAGCGACTCTCGATCTCGGCGGCTCGGACCTGCACTTGTCCATCGGGAGTCCGCCGCAGGTGCGCGTTTATGGGCGCCTGCAACGGCTCGACCTGCCGGCGCTCACGGCTGGGGTCACGAAATCCCTGGCCTACAGCGTTCTGACCGACGCGCAGAAGAGGACGTTCGAGGAAACGCGGGAGCTCGACCTCGCCTTCGGCCTGCGCGGGGTGGGACGGTTCCGCTGCAACGTCTTCAACCAGAAAGGGGCGGTCGGCGCAGTCTTCCGGCTGATTGCCGAGAAGATCAGGACCCTCGAAGAGCTGGGGCTGCCGCCGGTGCTCGCGCACCTGGCGGACCGGCCGCGCGGGCTCGTGCTGGTGACCGGCCCGACCGGCAGCGGCAAGTCGACGACGCTGGCGGCGATGATCGACCACGTCAACGAATTGCGTCCCGCGCACATTCTGACCATCGAAGATCCGATCGAGTACCTGCACGACCACAAGCGGGCGCTTGTGAATCAGCGCGAGCTGCACTCCGACACACAGACATTCACGAAGGCACTCCGCGCGGCCCTTCGTGAAGATCCGGACGTCGTGCTCATCGGCGAAATGCGCGACCTCGAGACGATGGAGGCCGCGATGAAGCTGGCCGAGACCGGGCATTTGACGCTCGCGACGCTCCACACCAACTCCGCCTCGCAGACGGTGACGCGCATCATCGACGCGTTTCCGGCGCACCAGCAGTCGCAGATCCGCACGCAGCTCTCGCTCGTGCTCGAGGGCATCGTGTGCCAGGCGCTGTTGCCGAAGGCGAACGGGGAGGGCCGCGTCGCGGCGCTCGAGATCCTCGTCGCGACCCCTGGCATTCGGAATCTCATTCGCGACGACAAGGTGCATCAAATCTACGGCACGATGCAGGCCGGGCAGGAAAAACTGGGCATGCAGACGATGAACCAATCATTGTCGCGATTGGTCGAGCGGCGGCTCATCACCCGTGACGCGGCGCTCGCGACGTCGTCCAATCGCGACGAGTTGCTGACGATTCTGGAGCGGGGCGCCTCAGGGACCGGGCTGCGGACGGCGGTGAGAACGGCAGCGGGCGCGTGAGCCTCGGTGAAGTCTTCGAGCACGGTTTCTTGACGAGGGAGATATGACCACTTTTGCCTACGTCGGCCGCATGCGGGGTGGACAGCTGGTGCAGGGCGAGCGGGCCGCGGAGACCACGGCGGCGCTCGTGGCCGCTCTGCGTCGCGAGCAGGTCCTGGTCACAAAGGTCGGACCGGCGAAGAGCGGGGCCGGCAGCGGCGCATCGGCGACAAGTCGCTGGCGATTTTCACGCGTCAGTTCTCCGTGATGATCGACGCGGGCCTGCCGCTCGTGCAGTGCCTCGAGCTGCTTGCAGAAGGAAGAGCCGGACAAGCGGCTGGCCCTCGCGATTTCGCACGTGCGCGCCGACGTGGAAGCCGGCGCGTCGCTCGCCGACGCGCTGCAGAAGCAGCCGCACGCTTTCGACGCTCTTTACACGCACATGGTCGCGGCCGGCGAAGCCGGCGGTATCCTCGACACGATTCTCCAGCGGCTGGCGACGTACATCGAAAAGCAGGCCAAGCTGAAGTCGCAGGTCCGCTCCGCGATGATCTATCCGTCCGCCGTGCTGAGCGTCGCGGCGATGGCGGTCGTTCGTCATTCTGTGGAAAGTCATTCCGACATTCATGACGCTGTTCGAAGGCCTCAACGCGACAATGCCGTTGCCCACGCGCATCGTCATCTGGGCGAGCAAGGCGCTCATCGTCGCCATGCCGTTCTCTGATCGGCGGCATGGTCGCCGCTCTCGTGGACGTTCCGGCGGTACTACATCGACGCCGAACGGCCGCATGCGGATCGACCGCATCCTCCTGAGATGCCGATCGTCGGCAAGATCTTCCGGAAGATTGCGGTCGCGCGCTTCTGCCGGACGCTCGGAACACTGACCAGCTCAGGCGTTCCGATTCTCGACGGCCTCGACATCACCGCGCGGACCGCCGGAAACGCCGTCATCGAGTCGGCCATCACGCTGGTGCGCACACGCATCGAACGGGGCGAGACGATCGCCGCGCCCCTGAAGGCGACAGGCGTGTTTCCGAATATGGTGGCCCAGATGATTGGCGCCGGCGAAAGCACTGGCGCTCTCGACACGATGCTCGGAAAGATCGCCGAGTTCTACGAAGAAGAGGTCGATATCGCCGTGGCCGGCCTGCTCACGATTCTCGAGC
Source organism: uncultured Acidobacteriota bacterium (assembly GCA_963724645.1). Classification (GTDB taxonomy): domain Bacteria; phylum Acidobacteriota; class Vicinamibacteria; order Vicinamibacterales; family SCN-69-37; genus CAVXSP01. Next base: position 169,367 of record CAVRVJ010000013.1, on the reverse strand, counting down.
CAGTGCTCATCGCGGTGCTTGGCGTCATCGTCGGCGGCATTGTCATTTCGATGTATCTGCCGCTGTTTTCGATCATCAGTCAGTTGTCGTCGCACTGAAAGATTGCGCGGAGCAGCCCGCACACAGGAGCGTGCGCGGGTCGCGGAGGGCGGCCGAGGAGGAAGTCATATGCTGCGCAAATCCGTGAGGCTCAGTTGAACAATTGTGATGGCCGCGCCCGCTCAGGAAAGAAGATTTGTTGGGTTCATTTTCGAGGAGCAGAGTCATGAAAGGTAGAGGAGAACAGGGTTTTACGTTGATCGAGTTGCTGATCGTGGTCGCGATCATCAGCATCATCGCGGCGATTGCGGTGCCGGGTCTGTTGCGCGCCCGCATGACCGGCAACGAGACGTCGGCCATCGCGTCACTGAAGGTCGTCACGTCGTCGCAGGTTGCCTATTCCGCGTCGTGCGGACAGAACGGGTACGCCACGTCGTTCGTGGTGTTGGGCACGCCGGCGCCGGGCACCACCGAGGGCTTCATCTCGGCGGACCTCGGCATGGTGGCGGCGCCGCAGAAGAGCGGCTACAACTTCACGCTGGGCAGCGGCGCCGGCGCGGGTGCGGGGCCCAACGACTGCAACGGCACCGCGACCACGACGGCCTACTACTCGACCGCCGTCCCGCAGACGTTCGGCACGACGGGCGGCCGCTCGTTCGCGACCAACGCCGGCAACACGATTTGGCAGGTGAGCGCCGCGGCTGCGCCGACGGAGCCGTTCGGCGCGCCGGCGACGCCGATTCAGTAAGGCAGACCCCAGGTCCAGGCGCTGGGCCTGAGAGCCCTGGGCACTCGTTCAGCACACGCACGGTGCGTCGATTGTGGACAGCAATCGACGCGCCGTGAAGTCTGTACCGCCTCCTGCCCGGTCTCGGGTGCCCCTCTTACAGTCGGAATCGCACACTCTGTGGTACAACAGACGCCAGATTCTCTCTATGACTCCCCGTACCCGCTGGCTCATTCTCGGATTCGCGCTGCTCGGCCTGGTCTTTGCCGGCGCAGCGGCCTATGTCCATTACCGCCTGCTGACCGAGCCGAATTACGTGAGCCCGTGCGACATCAATGCGCGGTTCAACTGTTCCGAGGTCTACCTGAGCAGCTATGGTTCAGTGCGGGGGATTTCGGTCGCGTTGACCGGAGTGTTCTTCTTCGGGATGGTCGCGCTGATTGGCGCTCTGAGCGAGACGCGCGCAAAGCCGTCGCCCGTCGTTGCGCCGGCCTATCTCTTCGCGCTGGCGACGATCGGGCTCGCGGTCGTCCTGTACCTGGGCTGGGCGTCGGTGGTTGTCCTGAAGACGTACTGCATTCTGTGCCTCGGCACGTACGTCGCGGTCATCGGCCTGTTTATCGTCTCTGGAACCGACGAACTCCGTGCCAATGACCCAGTTGCCCGGCCGGCTGTTTGCCGACGTTCGGGATCTGGTGCGCACCCCACGGCGTTTGTTCGCGTCTCTGGTGTTCGTTGCGCTCACCGCTGCACTCATCGGCTGGTTTCCGAAAGAAGCGTCGGTGAGCGCCTCCGGAAGCACCTCGCCAGCTTCAGGGTCGAAGAGTGACGAACAGACTTTCGACGAAGCCTGGGCCCAACAGCGGCGGGAAGACCTCGGCATTCCTGCCGACGGCGCCAAGATTGTCATCGTCAAGTTCAATGACTGGCAGTGTCCGTCGTGCAAAGCGGCTTACTACGCCTACAAGCCGATCCTCGACAAGTACCGAGCAGACGATGCCTGGCGTCATCAAGACCGTGACGAAGGACTACCCGCTCAACAACAAGTGCAACTTCAACGTGCCGGGCCAGAACCATCCAGGCGCCTGTGAAGCGGCGGCGGCCGTCCGCCTGGCGACGGAACGCGGAAAAGCCGGCCCGATGATCGACTGGCTGTTTTCGCATCAGGAGTCGCTTACGCCGCAGTCGGTCGAGGCCGAAGTGAAGGAGCTTGCTGGGGATTACCGACTTCGCCGCACGAGTACGCGCGCCTGCTGCCCGACATCAAGCGCGACGCCGCCGACGGTGGCGCGCTCCATGTCGCCTACACGCCGACCTATTACATCAACGGCATCAAGGCGCAGTACCCAGGCGGCGGGTGGCTCCTGGTCCCGCATTTCGAGTACGCGCTTCAGTACCAGTTGAAGAAAGCGGGCGCGCCTCCGCCCGCCGGCGCCGTGAAGTAGACCTCTCTCACGTCGTCTGTGTCCTCCGCCGTTGTTGCCGAACGCCTCACGAAGGATTTTCGGGTCGGGTTCTGGCGCCATCGTCCGCACCGGGCGCTCGATAGCCTGTCACTCGAGATTCCACGCGGGGACGTGTTCGGACTGCTGGGTCCGAACGGCGCAGGAAAGAGCACGACCCTCAAGCTCCTGCTGAATCTGATCTGGCCGACCGCCGGCCGCGTGGAAGTCCTCGGCGGGCCTCCGGGGTCGGTCTCCGCGCGCCAGCGTCTGGGGTTTCTGCCGGAGAATCCCACGTTCTACGATCATCTGACCGCGGAGGAGCTGCTGGCTTATTTTGCCGGGCTCTTCGGCCACCGTGGCGAGGCCGGCCGGCGGCGCGCGTCGAGCCTGCTCGATCAGGTCGGACTCGGCGCCGATCGGCGCCGGCCGCTCAGGCAGGTTTCCAAAGGCATGCTGCAGCGTGTGGGCCTGGCACAGGCGCTCGTGAACGACCCGGAACTCGTCATCCTCGACGAGCCGATGTCCGGACTCGACCCGATCGGGCGGCGGGAAGTGCGGGAGCTGATTCTTCGCTTGCGCGATGCGGGGCGAACGATTGTCTTCAGCTCGCACGTGCTCTCGGATGCCGAGATGCTCTGCAGCCGGGTCGGCATTCTGGCGAAGGGCCGGCTGGTCGCGCTGGGCGGCGTGTCGGAGCTTGACGGGCCGCGTCGCGGGGACCGCCGGGGGCGGCTGGGAAATCGTTGTAGGCCATCTTGCGGCGGAGCGGGTTGACGCCTTCAGCCGTCGTGCTCAACGCGTCACGAGAATCGCCGAAGATCGGTACGCGCTGGATGTGCGCGCCGACGATCGCCCCGAGCCGCTGATTGCCGATCTATCCGCCGCGGGAGCCCGCCTCATTTCGGTCACGCCGCTGAAGGCGACGCTTGAGGACGTCTTCATGTCGGTGCTTCACGAGAACCTCGAAACCTCGGCATCCCAGCCCTCGACAGGCGCCCCGAGTCCGTCCACTCACAACCTCGGGACCCCGGAACCAGCGGCTCGCATGGCAGCCCGCATCCGCCTTGTCGCGTGGCACGTCTTCAAGGAAAGCGTCCGGGATCGCGTGCTGTACAGCATCGTCGCGTTTGCGGTCATTCTCGTCGCGGCGTCCCTGCTCATCGGTCAAATCACCGCGGGCCAGGACTTGAAGATCGTCAAGGACCTCGGTCTTGCCACGATCGAACTGGCCGGCATCGTGATGGCGGTGTTCATCGGCATCGGACTGGTGGCTCGCGAGATCGATCGCCGCAGCATCTACAGCCTCCTCGCCAAACCGCTGCCGCGGTGGGAATTCATCGTCGGAAAATACGTCGGCCTTGTCCTGACGATTCTCGTCAACGTGGGGCTCATGACTGTTGCCTTCTATGCCGTGCTGGCGTGGATTGGGTGGCTGTCGCCCGACCACGTCAGAAAGTCATGGGAGGCGCCGGCTCTGGATCCGGCACTGCTGTTCGCGATTGCCCTGATTGCCGGCGAACTGGCCCTGCTCACGGCCCTCGCCCTGTTCTTCTCGACGTTCTCGTCGAGCGCTCTGATGTCGCTGATCTTCACGCTCGGGCTCTGGGTCGCGGGAGTGCTCAGCCAGGATCTCAGGCACTTCGACGACTTCGTGGTCTCGCCGGCTGTACCGGTCGTCCAGGCCGTCGGCTGGGTGGTCCCGGCATTCTCCGCGTTCGACATCAAGGCCGCCATCGTGCACGGCCATATCGTGAGCCGAAGTCTTCTGGCGTGGCGACTCGCGTACGGCGCGATCTACTCCTCGGTGATGGTTGGGGCGGCGATCGCGATCTTCTCGCGGCGGGAATTCAAGTGACGCGGACGAACCGGTCGCTTGCTGGCATCGCGGCCATCGCCGCGGGACTGTCCATCGCCGCGGTTGTACTGCACGCCGGCGATCTTCGGCAGCCTCCGTCGTCGATCGAGCGCGAGTTGTACCTCACGTCAGGTTTGGCCGCACGCCGCCTGACGCTGTCCTTCAACGCTCTGGCGGCCGATGTCTGCTGGATCCGCACGATCCAGCACTACGGCCGGGATCGCAAGTCCACGAGGACGGCCGGTCGATTCGAACTGCTGTGGCCGCTCCTGAATCTCACGACGACCCTCGATCCGCAGTTCAACGTCGCCTATCGCTTTGGCGCAGTCCTCCTGGCGCAGCCGCCTCCGTCGGGCCCCGGTCGCGTGGATCAGGCGATCGCGCTCCTCGAGCACGGGCTCCGGCAGACGCCAGATCGCTGGCAGTTCGCCTTCGACATCGGGTTCATCCACTATTGGTACGGTACCGAGGGCGCCGGCTCTCCGGACTTCGTACGAGCCGCCGAGTGGTTTGCTCGCGCCGCTGAGATGCCACGGGCACCGGTCTGGCTGCGCCAGTTGGCGGCGGTCACCCGGGCGAAGGGTGGCGATCGAGCTGGGGCGCGCGCGATCCTGCAGGAACTGGCTACGTCCGAAGAGGAGTGGGTGCGTCGCGCCGCGGCGCGCGGGCTCGACCAGTTAGCCGCGCTGGCGGCGATTGAAGAAGCTGCAGCGGCAGCTCGATGGATATACTCGTGCCCGCCAGCATCCGCCCGCAACCTGGGCCGACTTGAACCCTGGCGGCCCGCGGGACGCCGTGCCCGTGGATCCGGCGGGGGTGCCGTACCAGTACCGATGCGGCCACCGGGCGCGTGGTGCTCTCAAGAGACTCTCCTTTGTACCCGCTACCGTCTACCCTGGGCGTCAAGTGAGCTGGCCCGACACTGCTGCTCGTGGCGATTGCGGGGCTGATGATCGGCAGCTTTCTCAACGTCTGCATTTCCCGGTTACCGGCGGGCGAGTCCGTTGTGTTTCCGAGCTCGCGCTGCCCGTCCTGCCGGACTCCGATCCGCTGGCACGACAACCTGCCGGTGCTCAGCTACGCGTTGCTGGGCGGGCGGTGCCGCGCCTGCCGCGCGCCTATCAGCGCGCGCTATCCCGTCATCGAGGCGGTCACCGGCGCGGCATTTCTCGCGCAGGCACTGCTCTGGGGCGACGATCTTCCGTTCCTGGCGGATCGGCTCGTGTTGACCGGCCTGCTCGTTGCCCTTTTCGGCACCGATCTTGAGACCCAGCGTTTGCCGAATGTGTTGACGCTTCCTGGCATCGTGGCGGGGGTCGTATTCAGCGTCTGGTTGCCGCCCGGTCTGCCGCGGAGCCTGCTGGGCCTTCTGTTCGGGGCCGGCATTCTTCTGGCGATTCGTTGGCTGTGGCGCCGTTTCGCAGGCACCGAAGGCATGGGGCTCGGGGATGTGAAGATGCTCGCGATGATCGGTGCCTTTCTCGGCTGGCAGCAGGTCTGGCTCGTGCTTCTGCTGGCAAGTCTCAGCGGCGCGGTGATCGGCGTCGCCCTCATGGTGTCGGGAGCCCGCTCGCTCCAGAGCCGCCTGCCGTTCGGGACCTTCCTGGCCGTCGCCGCCTTCATCTCGTCCCTCATCGGTGACCAGCTGCTCGCCTGGTACATGCGGTTCCTCGGAACCCGCTAAGGGCCCAGCTGGCGAACAACCTGTTCAACGTCGGCGACTACATGCCGAGCTCGTTCAGTTGGAAAAGGTTCTGATGCAACGGGCCGCTGCCGCGGAGTGGATCGCATTCTTTTCAATGGGCCTGATGTCGCGCGAGGCCTTTGGCGAATGTTCCGGTTGGATCGAGAGTTGCACTCCGACGCCGGCATGTCCCGATTGAACGGCGCGGAAGGAGGCTTCGGTCTTCTCGAGGTTCTAATCGCCATCGTGTTGCTGGCGACCACCGTGGCTGGCCTCGCCGCACTGTTCACGATCGCGGCCCTCTCTAATCAAGTGGCACGCGGCCAGACGCTGGCCACGCTGCTTGCGACCGACAAGCTCGAACAACTGCGTGCGCTCACGTGGTCGTTCGACGCGAGCGGAGCGCCAGTGAGCGACATGACATCGGACGTCAGTACGGAGCCAGTGGGGAGCTTTGGGCAGGGATTGCGGACCTCGCCGCCAGATGCCCTGCAGCGCAATGCAGCGGGCTACGTGGACTATCTCGACCAGACGGGGCGGTGGGTCGGCACCGGGCCCGCAGCCGGTCGCCTCAGCCGTCTACGTGAGGCGCTGGAGCATCCAGCGGCTGCCGGCGGACCCGGACAATACGTTGGTCCTGCAGGTACTCGTGACCCCGGTTGCCGGCAGTTCGCGCACCGGACCGCAAGGTGCTGTGCGGCGTCCGGCCGATGCGCTGCTGACTTCCGTCAGAACGAGAAAGGATTTCTGAGGTGCGTGTCGACGCGGGTTTTTCCTTGATCGAGATGGTGTTGGCCCTGGCGCTGACCTTGGTGATCACGACTGCGGCGCTGGCCCTGTCGACGCCTATGCAGGGGGCATTTCAAGCGCAGCCGGAGGCGACGGACATGCAGCAACGCATGCGGGCGGCGGCCGACACGTTGTCCCGCGACTTGACGATCGCAGGCGCCGGCACGTACACGGACGGTGCCGGAAGCCTGATCGGTGCCTTCGCTCCCGTGCTCCCGAGAAAGATCGGGTTGACCGGGGCGGATCCCGCAAATGCCGTCCGCGCGGACGCCATTACGATCAGCTACGTGCCCACGACGTTCGCGCAGACGACCACGAACGCGGTGTTTCCGCAGGGGGCCGGCCTGACTATCAACACGCCGCCCAGTTGCCCCTTGGACCGGGCATTCTGCGGTTTCCAACAGGGAATGACCGTCGTCGTGTTCGACAAGACGGCGCATTTCGACGTTTTTACGATTTCAAGCATCCAGGCAGGATCGGCGCAAGTGCTGCCGCACAACCCGGCAATGACCTACGCGTATCCGCCCGGCGCGCGCGTTTCCGAGATCGAGTCGCATTCGTACTACTTCGACGCCGCAAATGGACGGCTTCGTCAGTCGGATGGCTACCAGAGCGACGTGCCGATCGCTGACAACGTTGTGGCCCTGTCATTCGAGTACTTTGGCGATCCGAATCCGCCGACGACGCCGAGGCCGCCTGCCGGGGTGGAGAACTGCCTGTACGACCCGGCAGGTAATCCCAAACCGATGGCGATGCTGGCGGGTCCGAGCGAGAGTCTCGTGCCGCTCCCGCTGTCGATCTTCAGCGATGGACCCTGGTGCGGCAGCGGCGGCACCCAGTTCGACGCGGATCTGCTGCGCGTGAGGGCAGTTCGCGTGAACCTTCGCATTCAGGCTACGCAGGCGGCGTTTAGAGGCAACGGCACCAGTTTCCTCAGAAGCGGTACGAGCCAACGCAGCGATCGGTATCTCCCTGACCTTGGCGGCACGTTCATGATCGCGCCTCGCAACCTCGGAGTATCGCGATGACCAGCGGCGAGGAGGGGATAGCGCTTCTGCTGGCGCTCATGGTGACGGCCTTGCTTGCAGCGCTTGGGGTGAGCCTGCTTCTCGTTACGGACACGGAGCGCCGCGTGTCCGCCAACGCCGGTTTCAGCAACGAGGCCTTGGCGGCCGCCGACGCAGGAGTCGATCGTGTCGTCGTCGACCTGGCGGCGGCACCCAGCTGGGATGCTGTTTTGGGTGGCGGGTCGTGGTCCGGGTTTGCCGACCAGACACGGCGTCCGACGTTGCCATCGGGCGGCGTGCTCGACCTGGATGCCGCGACGATGGATCTGCAGACTGAATCTTCGGCCGAGGGCACTTTCGGGGCCAACACGCCGCAGTGGCGGTTGTTTGCATGGGGCCCCTTTCAAGGATGGCGCCCCTCGCGCTCGAGAGTCCGCAATATGTCGCTGTCTGGGTTGCCGATGACCCGGCGGAGGTCGATGACAACCCGAGTGTCGACAGCAACGGTATCGTGACGGTTCACGCCGACGCACGCGGGCCTGGCGGCGCCCGGCGGATTGTCGAAGCGACCGTCTCGCGAGGTCCAGCAGGCGTGGTGAGGATGGTCTCCTGGCGGGAGCGGTGATGTCACTTTGGCAAACCCCGGCGATTGTCATGGCGTTTCTGACGTGGCTGCTCTCGCCACCGACCAGCTTCGCGGATGCCGCAAGGCGCGAGGCTCTCCGGCGCGAGGCGCTTCCGAGGGCGACGCGCGTACTGACCAGCGAGGACGTGTCCCGCATGCCGCGACGGCCGTCGCCGACACCTCCGATCGCCTCCGCCGGTACCTCGGCCGCGACGCCTGCCCCGGCCGCTCCCGATGCGACGAAGAAAGACCTCGAGACGCATGACGAGGTCTGGTGGCACGCTCGGATCACAGCGGCGCGTGACGCGTTCGAGCGCGATCAGCTCCTGGTCGAGTCGCTTCAGAGCCGGGTGAATGCGCTCACCAATGAGTGGTCGGCGCGGGATGATCCCGCTCAGCGCCAGCAGCTCTGGGACCAGCGTGCGCGGGCGCTGGGCGAATTGGAGCACATGAAAGAGCAGATCGTGACGATCAGAAGACCATTGACGCGATCGAGGAGGACGCGCGCCGGGAGAATGTCCCGGCAGGATGGATAAGGTAGATCAGTTTCCTTCATGCCCATCGCCACCATTGCCGCTTTCAGTTCCTCCGGCTTGACGTCGTCGACAACGGCCGTGCCCCCGATGCCGCTCGCCAGCACGAAGTGCAGCCGGCCCGCGACGACTTTCTTGTCCATGACCATCGCGTCGAGCGCCTCGCTGGCGCGCAAGTCTCCGACTGGCGGCAGGGGGCCGAGACGGACGATCAGCTCCTTCAGCCGAGCGTGTTCGTCGTCGGCCATGGAGCCCCGGGCTGCGGAGATCTGGGCGGCCGCCAGCATCCCGTACCCAATCGCTTCGCCGTGCCGGAATCGGCGGTAGCGAGTGATCGCTTCGAGGGCGTGGCCGATCGTGTGGCCGAAGTTCAAGACACGCCGCGGGCCCGCCTCGCGCTCGTCCTCACCGACGACGTCCGCCTTGATGCGGCAGCATTCCGCGATGATAGGCGTCAGGGTCGCCGGGTCGTGCGCGAAGATCGCCTTCAACTCGGTGGAGATCCGCTCGAACAGCGGCCGCGATCGAATCACTCCGTATTTCACGACCTCGTACAGGCCCGCGCGAAACTCACGGCGAGGGAGCGAGGCCAGCAGCACGGGATCGCAGACCACCAGTGCGGCAGGATGAAACGCCCCGACGAGATTCTTTCCAGCCGGTAGATTGACGCCCACCTTGCCGCCGACCGAGCTGTCGACCTGCGCCAGCAGCGTCGTGGGAATCTGGACGAGGCGGATGCCGCGCAGGTAGGTCGCCGCCGCGAAACCCGCCACGTCGCCCACAACGCCGCCGCCGAAGGCGATCAGGCTGGCGGATCGATCGAAGCGCCGCTTGACGAGCGCCTCGTAGAGACGCGCGACGGTCAGCAGCACCTTCGCCCGCTCGCCGTCCGGAATCAGCGCCGGGCCGGATTCTCCGGCGGCGGCCTGAAGCCGGTGCCCGTGCAGCCGCCAGACTGGCGGGCAGCTCACGACGAGGCTTTCGCCGGTGATCCCGTGCGTGCGCATCAGCTCGGGGAAGTGCGACACCAGGTCCGGGCCGATCAAGACGGGGTACGTGGCGCGCTCGCTCCTGACGTCAATCCGGATGGCTTCCATCGCCGATGTAGGATAACAGTCGAGAGGTTTGTTTTGGCCGATCCCAAGAGCGCGTCCTTCGTCACCGAAATCACGCCGCGGTCCGAAGATTTCTCGCGGTGGTACCTCGACGTCGTCCGCCGCGCCGAGCTGGCCGACTACTCGCCCGTCAAGGGTTGCATGGTCATCCGGCCGTACGGCTATGCGATCTGGGAGCTCATTCAGCAGACGCTGGACCGCCGCTTCAAGGCGACCGGCCATGTGAATGCCTACTTTCCGCTCTTCATTCCCGAGAGCCTGCTGACGCGGGAAAAGGAGCACGTCGCGGGCTTCGCGCCGCAGGTCGCCTGGGTGACCAAGGGCGGCGACGAAGAGCTGGAAGAGAAGCTGGTCATCCGCCCGACCTCCGAAGCCATCATCGGAACGATGTACGCCAGGTGGATCAAGTCATGGCGCGACCTGCCGGTGCTCATCAACCAGTGGGCGAACGTCGTGCGCTGGGAAAAAGTCACCCGGCCCTTCCTGCGAACGACCGAGTTTCTCTGGCAGGAAGGCCACACGGCACATGAGACCGCCGAGGAAGCGGAGGCCGAGACGCTGAAGATCCTGGCGCTTTACAAGGAATTCGCGGAATCGGAATTGGCGATGCCGGTGGTCGATGGCACGAAGAGCGACAGTGAAAAATTCGCCGGCGCGGCCCGCACCTACTCTATCGAGGCGCTGATGGGCGACGGACGGGCGCTGCAATCCGGCACGTCACACAATCTCGGCCAGAATTTCGCCAAGGCATTCGAGATCAAGTTCCAGGGACGCGACAAGGCGCTGCAGTATGCGTGGACCACATCGTGGGGCGTGTCGACCCGCCTGGTTGGCGGCCTGATCATGACGCACGGCGACGACAGCGGCCTTGTGCTCCCGCCCGAACGTCGCGCCCTATCAGGTCGTCATCGTCCCGATTCCGCGCGGCAACTGGAAAGAGACGGTCCTTCCGAAGGCCGAGGCCCTGCGCGATGAGCTGTCGTCGAAGGGACTTCGCGTCAAACTCGACGACACGGAGGAGAACTCGCCGGGCTGGAAGTTCGCTGAGTGGGAGCTGCGCGGCGTGCCGCTGCGGCTCGAGATCGGACCCAAGGACATTGAGAAGGGGCAGGTGTTTTCGGCCAGGCGCGATACCCGTGCCAAGGCGCCAATCGCCATGGCGGAGCTCGGCGCACGCGTCCCGGAGCTCCTTGCCGAAATCCAGGCCAACCTGCTGGCCCAGGCGCGGGCCTTCCGCGAATCCCACACGACGGAGGCGGCCAACTGGGACGAGTTCACCCGGGCCATGGAGGGCCGCCCGGGGTTCGTCATTGCCCATTGGTGCGGCAGCGCCGAGTGCGAGGCAGCCATCAAGGCGGAGACGCAGGCGACGCTTCGCAACATCCCGCTCGGCGCACCCAGGGAGGAAGGTGAGTGCGTCCGGTGCAACGGCGCGTCGCATGTGCGCGCGTGGTTCGCGAAGGCGTACTGAAGGCGTTATCTCTTCTTCGCCGCCGCCACCAGCACGCCCGCGGCCGGCCAGCGCTCGAGAATCCGCCTCAGGACCGGATGCCGCCGGGTGAGATGTTCCCGCGCGACGATGGCGCGAAACGCTTCGGCGACGTGATCGCGCCACCAGCGGTCGTTCGCGGACGAGTTTACCCAGGCGGCCGCGAGCGGCTCCAGGCATGCGTCATCGCCGATCGCCGCGGCCGCGGCCAGGAAACCCACCGGCAAGGGGCCAGCGGCCTGCTCCAAGCGCCTCACGCAGATCGATAGAGTCCGAGCCGGCTCGTGCGTGCCGCCAGCGCCTGATGCACTTGGCCGCGGACGGCGGTCCACTTCGCGAGCCGTTCTCCTTCCGTGAGACGCTCCCGCGCCCGAATCGCTTCAACGGCGCGGCGTAAGGTAGTGACCTTGGCCGACTCGCTCTCTTCGCGAATGACCGCTGCGATTACCCCGGGATCGTCGGGCAGAGCCCCCTCGAGCAGGCTCTCGAGCGGAACAGTGGCGCCGGCCGCCCGGCGTGTCGCCGCGCGCTCTGAGGCCCGGACTTCGATCCGCCGCCAGCGCGCTGTAGATCGGCTTGAGCAACCGCTCTGAAAGACCGTCGAGTGCCGCGAGGCCTGCCAGCCGGCGCTCCTCGGGCGCGTCTTGATCGAGGACGAGCGCGGTCAGGTGATCGAAGGCTCGCGTCGCGCGAGTCCCTTCGAGACGCGCGATGGCGCCCAAAACGCTTATCGCCGCCACGCCGATTTCATCGTTACGTTCCGTCAGGGTCAACGCTGGCCCGAGCGATCGAGGATCACCGATGGCCTCGAGCGCCTGAATCGCGGCCAGCCTGGCCTCCTCGGGCGCCGAGCCGTCCATGGCCAATCCGGACAGCCTGGTCACGGCGCGCGCGCCGATCACGGCAAGCCGCGCCAACGCGGTTTCTCTCCGCAAGGCCTCGCCACTCGACAGGTCCTCCACCAGCCGGTTGACGTCGACGGCGGACGAGGGGCGGATGGGCATGGAAACCTGATACTCAGCGCAGGCCTTGGTCGTGTGGGATGTTAATCCAGGAAGGCCGACAGATCCTGAGCCAGGCTGCTCGGCCGTTAGTTGACCGGTTACGACACAAAAAAAGGCGGAACGCCCGGGAGTCTCCCGAGCGTTCCGCCTGCGGTCTTCGGCCGCGCCCTAGGGTTCAGGGAAGGGCGCGCTGGTCAGTCTCGCGATAAGGGCCGCGCGGCGGTTCATCCGGCGCGTCTCTTCGCGCGAGTTGTCGAACTTCGGATTCTCCTCGCCGAAGCTGACGGTGCGCAGACGGGTCGCCGCGATGCCTCGGCTCACGAGGTAATCGCGGACGGCGTTCGCGCGGCGTTCACCGAGCGCCATGTTGTACTCGTTCGTGCCGATGCTGCAGGTGTGGCCTTCGATCGTCAGGTTCAGCGTCGCGTCCGCCTGCATCGCGGAGACGGCTTCGTCCAGAATCCGCAGCGCGTCGGGCCGCAGCGTGTAGCGGTCGAAGTCGAAGTGCACGTCCTCGAAGTTGTACACCACTCGGCGCCGGCGCGCTCGACGTTGCAGGTGGCGGTCGCGGTCGCCTGGTGGCCGTGGCCGTCGTCGACCGTCACGGTCGCCTGCACGGCACCGCCGGCAGTCGGGGACGTGAACGGCGTCTGACGCGCGTTGGCGGTCGTCACCGAACCCGGCGGACACGCGTCCACGCGTAGGTCAGCGCATCGCCGTCCGGATCCGTCGCCGTGGCCGTCAAGGTCGCCGTCTGGCCCGGCTCGAGCGTCGCCGGTGAGCAGGCCGCCGTCACGGTCGGCGCCGCGTTCGCTGGCGGCGGCGGGGGCGCTGGCGGCGGTGGTGGCGGCGGGGGCGGCGGCGGCGGCGGCACGTACTTGCGCACGCCCGGGTGATAGCCGATCCGCACCAGGAAGTCCATCGAGTCGAAGCTCTTGTCCGTGCACGTGATGCAGTCACGCCCGCGACGGGCGTCGCCTCGCTGCGGGCTTCCTGGGTCAGGTTCCAGTTACCGCCGGCGCCGATGAAGAACCCCTTGGTGGCCTGCCACGTTACCCCGAGCGCGAGCACGACCGGGCTCTTGAGGTTGGTCGAGATCGGCACGAGCGAGCCGTCCGGCGCGAGCAGGCCCGGCCGGCGCGGTGATCGTCTTGTTGAAGTAGCTCTCGCCGAACAGTTCGGTCGTGACGAGCACGCCGCTGCCGCTTCTTGCTGCGGGAATCCCGCGCCGACGCCCCAGCGGAACCCGTTCGTCAGCGTGTAGTTGTCAGGATTGCCGCGGACGATGACGCCGCCGTATCCGGACACCTCGACCTTCGGGTTCCGGGCCGACACGATGCCATCGACCTGAAAGTCGACTTGTCCGGTACCGACTGAATTGGGATCCGCGCTGTCGGCCTTCCCGGTCGGCAGCTTTACGCGGGCGCGAATCGCCGCCGCGACCGGCTTCTGATCCGCCTGGGACAGGAGATTGAACTTCGCACCGAGCCAGAAGTCGCCGAACTGGCTGCCGGTCCATGTCGCACCGCTGGAACGGCGCATCGAGCAGCATGCCGCCTCCGGTGCCGCTATCCGCTTCCGCCGAGGTGCTCGAGAAGAACAGCGGCCGCGTATCGCGGTCGATCCGGTTGATGACCTCGAAGCCGCCGAAAATCTCCGCGTGCTTGCCGACGCCGACGCCAAACGTCACCGGGAACTTGGAGATGTTGGCGAAGCCCTGGCCTTCGTTCATGTTGTCGCGATACACGCTGAACGAGAACCTCTTGTTCGGGAGCACTTCGCCGGTCGGGATGTACCACAGTCCGGTGTCGCCGTCGACCGTCGTGACTGCCGGCCGCACATCGCCAGTCGAGGGCGGAGGAGGTGCGGCGGAGGAGTCGAGGCCTGAGGGGTCTGGGCCAGGACTGGCATGGCCACAGCGAGCACCGCACCCAGGACGCCCATGCCGAATAGTCGTCTCATCGCTGATTCGGTCCTTTCGAATCGAGTCGGTTCGGGGGCGTCGACGCCACAAGAAGAAGCGCTGGACGGGACGTCAGGCGCACAGCCCCGTCTTACCCATAGGTAAGACTACCGCGATCGTAGTACTGCGACCGAGGCGTAAGTCAACGTGGCCACGAGGAGTTCTTGCCCCTGATGCCCCTCGGGAATTACACCTGATCGGCGCGGAGGGCGCCGCCGCGCCAGTGCGGTATACTGGACGAAAGCCGCCTGTTCTGCAAGGAGCGCGTCATGTTTGGGTCGATTGGCTTCCCTGAATTGCTCGTGATTTTCGTCATCGCGCTCATCGTCTTCGGCCCGAAGAAGCTGCCGGACCTGGGCCGATCGCTCGGCAAGAGCCTGGCGGAGTTCAAGCGCGCCTCCAACGAGCTGCGCAGCACGCTCGAAGAGGAAGTCCGCCTGGACGAACAGCGAACCGCCTTGGCCGCGCGACGCCGGCCCCGCCGGTCGTCGCCACGCCGTTAGGTCCGCGCGCGAACCGGACCTGCACAGTGCCCATGAGCCGGCGATCCGGCCCTGGCCACCGTCAGCGACCCGATCGCGCGCGGCACGCACGAGCCACTAATTTCCGGCGCCCGTCGGGCGCCGCAATCCAGTGACCACACCTCCTCCGCCCGACGGGTCCGACGTGCGCACCGCCGATCTGGTGCGCGACCGCTTCGACGAGGAGGTCGACGTCGACGAAGCCGATCGCTCGAAGATGAGCTTCCTCGAGCATCTCGAGGAGCTTCGACGCCGCATCATCTACTCCCTCTACGCGATTCTCGGCTGCCTGTCGGTCACGTTCTTCTTCATGGACCGCATGAACACGTTCATGCTGCGGTACTTCACGCAGACGGCCGGCGAACGGCAAGATCAAGCTGCTCGCGACGCAGCTGACCGACGCGTTCATGTTCGAGTTCAAGATCGCGCTGCTGGCGGCGACGATCATGGCCGCGCCGTTCGTCTTCATGCAGCTGTGGCTCTTCGTTGCGCCGGGCCTGTACGCCAGGGAGAAGAAAGTCGTCGTCCCGTTCGTGGCGTCCGCCACGGTGCTGTTCAGCGCCGGCGTCTGGTTCGCGCACGTCATCGCGTTCCCGACGATGGCAAGTTCTTCGTCGGGTTCATGAACGAGTACCCTGACGATCATGCCGTCGCTGACGCTGGTCTTCTCGTTCTACGTGAAGATGGTGCTCGGGCTCGGCCTGATTTTCGAGCTGCCGATGCTCGTGTTCTTCCTGGCCCGCTTCGGCATCGTGACGGCAGGTTTCCTGATCAAGAAGGCCAAGTACGCCATTCTGATCATCTTCATCATCGCCGCGCTGGTGACCCCGTCACCCGACACGGTCAACCAGTGCATCTTCGCGGCGCCGATGCTGCTGCTCTACGGGATCAGCATCGGCGTCGCCTGGATGTTCGGCAAGAAGAAGACTGCTACCATCTGAGGGCATATGCGAACAGAGGCATTCCGGCCGCCGCGGTCATCGTGGTCGTGTGCGCCGCCGTCGGCGGGTTGTTCGGCAGCCGCGTCATGGCGACTCAGGACCGCGCGACCGAGCGCTACCGCATCTACACGGCGGCGCTGGCCGCGATCGAGAGCGACTACGTCGAGCCGGTGGACTCGGCCCAGATCGTGTACGGCTCGATCGACGGCATGCTGCACACGCTGGACCCGCACTCGACGTTTTTCAGCCCACGGATTACCGCGCAGATGAGAGAGCGGCAGCAGGGCTCGTATTACGGGCTCGGGATCACCATCAGCTCGATCGACGGCGACATCACCGTGAACTCCGTGTTCGAGGGATCGCCCGCATTCCGGACCGGCATCCGGCGCGGCGACGTGATCGCGAGGATCGAGGACCACACCGCCAAGGGATACACGACCGATCAGGCGGTGGCCGAGCTCAAAGGGCAGAAGGGCACGTAGGTCAAGATCGGCGTCCGCCGCCCGGGCGTCGAAGGGCTGATCGATCTCACCGTGGAGCGCGACGAGGTCCGACATCCCCACCGTGCGCACGTCGTTCATGATCGCGCCCGGCACCGGCTACGTGCGGCTGCAGGATTTTTCGAACACGACCGATCAGGAACTGTCGGCGGCGCTGAAGAAGCTGTCCGGCGACGGGATGCAGCGGCTCGTGCTCGACCTGCGCGAGAATCCCGGCGGCCCGCTCGTCCAGGCGATTGCCGTCTCCAGCCATTTCCTCCACAAGGGGACAGATGGTCGTCTACACGCGCGGCCGGATTCGCGAACTCCGACGAGGACTACCACGTCACCGCCGAGGGCGATTACACCGGCGTGCCGCTCGTCGTGCTCGTCAATCGCGACAGCGCCAGCGCGTCCGAGATCGTGACCGGCGCGATGCAGGACCACGATCGCGGCGTGATCGCCGGCGAGACGACGTTCGGCAAGGCGCTGGTCCAGTCGGTCTACGAGCTGCCGCCGAGCGGCGCGGCCGTCGCGCTGACGACGGCCCACTACTACACGCCGAGCGGCCGCGTCATTCAGCGGCCGTGGGACGAGACCTTCGACGAGTACCTGCTGTACCGCGAGCTCGACCAGCAGGCCTCGCGGCCGCATCCGGCCGCGGAGCTGAAGTACACCGACGCTGGCCGGAAGGTGTACGGCGGCGGCGGCATCGAGCCGGACCACTTCCTGCCGGGCTCGGTGGAAGGGTTCAATCCCGGGAAGTTCGCCCGGTCCCTGGACAGCCGCGGCGCCTTCGTCAGCTTCTCCCGCCGCTTCACGCGGGACGGGGACACGCGCCCGGCTTCGGCCAAGTCCGCGGCGACCCACAAAGTGTCTCCGGGATGGACGGTCACCGACGCCATGCTGGCGGAGTTCAAGCAGAGCTCGTGACTTCGCAGGGCGTCAAGATCGACGAGGCGGCGTTTCAAGCCGAGCAGCCGTTCATCAAGGCCGAGATCAAGTACGAGGTCGACAGCGAGTTGTTCGGCGCCGAGGAGGCGCGGCGCAATCTGACCAAGGTCGATCCGCAGGCTCAGGCCGCGCTCGGTTTGTTCGACGAAGCCAAGAAGCTGCTCGTCGCGAAGAAGACGCACTGAAAGAAGGCGCTGCTCGAGCCTCGAGCCCCAAGATCTAGTGCCCCTCTTTCCCCTTGCCGCGTTCCGTAGCGCTTGCTAGACTTGCGCCGTGGACGAGTCCCACGGGGCCCTGCGGCACAGCAGGTGGGGGCGCCACGGTGAAACTTGAAACGTAGAACGCCGTCAAGCGCTTCCAGCCGCTTGCGAGTCGGGACACTGGTGTCTGTCGACCGAGCGGCTGTTTCTCTGTACGAGCCGTGAACGCATGCGACTTTCCAAACTCCACATCAACGGATTCAAGAGTTTTCCTGACCGCGCCGAGCTGGGCTTTGACCATGGCGTCACGGCGATTGTCGGCCCGAACGGCTGCGGCAAGAGCAACGTCGTCGACGCCATCACGTGGGTGCTGGGCGAGCAGAGCGCCAAGAGCCTGCGCGGCGAGCGCATGGAAGACGTCATTTTCAACGGCAGCGACGCGCGCAAGCCGACAGCCACGGCCGAGGTGCGGCTGAAGCTGGCGGACGTGACGCAGACCGCCATGCCGGCGGTCAGCGAGGGCGATCAGTTCCTGGATGAGCAGCCGCTCATCACGCGGAACGTCGAGATCGGCCGGCGGTTGTACCGATCGGGCGAAAGCGAGTACCTGATCGACGGCGAAGTCTGCCGGCTGCGCGACATCCATGACCTGCTGATGGATTCCGGGCTGGGCGTCAAGGCCTATGCCGTGATCGAGCAGGGGAAGATCGGACAGATTCTGTCGTCCCGGCCGGCCGAGCGGCGCACGCTGATCGAGGAAGCGGCCGGCGTCACCAAATACAAGTCGCGGCGCCGAGCCGCGGAGTTGAAGCTCGAGGCCGCGCGCCAGAACCTGACGCGCATCGACGACATCATCTTCGAAGTAGAGAAGCAGCGCGGCGCGCTGAAGCGCCAGGCGGCCCGGGCGCGGCGGTACAAGCGGCTGCGGGAAGAGCTGCGACGGTGGGAGCAGGTCCAGTTCGCGCGGCGGCACGCGACGCTGTCGCAGGAGATCGAGGCAGCCGAGACGCGGCTGGCCGAGGCGCGCGATCGGGAGACGGCCGCCGCCGCGCACGTCTCCGAACTCGAGACACGGCTCGAGCGCATCCGTCTCGACCTGACCGAGGCCGAGTCGACGGCCACGGGGGCGCGCGAACAGGCGCACGCGCGCGAGCTGGAGATCGGCCGGCGGCAGCAGCAGATTCAGTTCGACCACCAGCAGGTCGAGGATCTCGGCCGCCGCCTCGAGACCTTTGGCGACGAAGCCCGCGAATTGATTGGGCGCCGGGCGCCGGCCCAGACGGCGATCGAGGCTCAGCGCGACGCGCTGGAGCGGGCGCGCGTGCTGCTGGCGCAGTCGGCCGGACATGTGGACCGCTGCGAGGCGGAATACAGCCGGGCGTTGACCGCCGTGCAGGGGGCCGAGCAGGACGCCGATGAGACGCGGGCGGCGGTGCTGGCCTCGAGCACGACGCTCTCGGCGCTGAGACAGGCGCGCGACAACGCGGCCGAGTCGCGAGACCGCGTCGCCGCCGAGCGCAGCCGGCTCGACGTCGAGGGCCGGGATCTGCGAGCTGGAAGCCGACCGCGCGCGTGCCGGGCGCGACGAGGCTGCTGAGGCGCTCGAACGCGCGCGGGCCCTGCTCGCCGCGGCCGCCGGGCGGCGGACCGAAATCGAGGCGGACCTGGCCCGCCGACGGGCGAGCCGCGATGAACTGGCCGAGGTCCTGACCCTCCGCCAGCGGGACCTCGCCGGACATGAAGCACGCCTGCGGTCGCTCGAAGACCTCAACAATCGCCGTGCCACGTTCGGCGACGCGGCGCGCTACCTGCTGGCCGAGCCTGCTCCGTCCGTGCGCCACCACGGCGCCGTCGCTGATCATCTTGACGTCGAGCGCTCCTACGAGCGTGCCGTTGACGCGCTGCTTGGCGATCTGCTCCAGCACGTGCTCGTCGACACGCATCGGGACGTCGAGCAGGCGCTCGCGCGCCTTGTGGAAGCGGATGCCGGGCGCTGCGGGTTCGTGGTACTGCAGGACACGCCGCCGCCCGGCCAGTCGCCGGCCGTGAAACCGCCGCCGGGCGTGCGGACATTGCGCGATGTCGTGCACGCCAAAGGGCCGCACATCGCGTCGCTCACCGCCCTGCTGGGCGACGCGCTGATCGCCGAGTCGTTCGACGGGGCCAGACAGCTCGCCGGTGCCATGGCCGTGCCGGTCGCGACGCTCGGAGGCGAGGTCTTCCGCGGGCCGGCCGTCATCGAAGGCGGGGCGCGGCGCGATGCCCACGGCATTCTCGAGATGCGCGGAGACATCGAGCGGCGCCGCGACGAGCTGACGCAGATAGCCGCCGACGCGCATCGTCTGGCGAACGAGATGTTCGGCCTCGACCTCGCGATCGCGAATGCGGAGAACGACCTCGCCGATCGCGTGGACGAGCAGCACGCCCAGGAAAAGCTGATCGTCGGCTTCGAAGGCCAGGTGGCGCGGTACGACGACGAACTGGCGCGGCTGACGCGCCGGCTGCAAGTCGTCGAAACCGAACGCCGCCGGGCCGGAGAGGAAGAGCAGACTGCCGAGCGCCGCCGTGAAGAAGCGGCCGCCGCCATTGTCGAGTACGAAGCGCAGCAGCGCGGCGCCGAGGGCAAGCTCGGCGACGTCATGGCCCATTTGTCCGCCAGACGCGAGGAGGCGGAGGCGGCGATGCGCCTGGTGACCGAGGCGCGCACCGAGCAGGCCACGTTCAGCGAGCGGGTGGCCGGCCTCGAGACGGAAGTCGGCCGCCTCGAGGAGGGCGCGCGGGAGCTCGAGTCGCGGATCGCGGCGCGTGAGGCGGAGATGCAGCGCGCCGAAGTCCGCCGCATCGAGTTGCGCGCCTCCATCACTGACACCGAGCGCACTCCTGGATCGCGACGTCCGTGACCTCGAGACAATCAGACAGCAGGTGCGCGATGCGGACGAGACGGTAGGTTCGCGGCGCGAAGAGTTCGGCGTCCACGAGCATCAGATCCGCGGCGCCCGCCACTCGCTCGAGGCGATCCGATCCGAGGTCATGCAATATGAAGTGGCGCGGGCGACCGCCGCCGCCGATCTCGCCCACCTGGCCTCCATGTGTTTCGACTCCATCAATGCCGCGATCGAGGAAGTCGTGATCGAGGTGGCCAGGATGGAGCGGGAGGGTGAGCTCGCGGCATCCGGCAAGCGTCTTGCCGCCATCTCGGCTCCCGACGAGGATGAGGGGGACGACGCGGGTGCCGCCGACGGCGGCGCGGATTCCGGACGTCGAGAACAACGGAGCCCCGGAACCCCGGAGCTTCGGAACCAGCCTCTCGAGCCCAGAGGACATCATCGCCGACCTGCGGCGCAAGATCGAGCGGCTCGGGCCGGTCAACATGATGGCCATCGAGCAGTTCGACGACCTCGAGGCGCGGCACACATTTCTGACTTCGCAGCGCAAAGACCTGCTCGACTCAATCGGCCAGACGAACGAAGCCATTCGGAGGATCGACAAGACGACCCGCGAGCGGTTTGAAGAAGCCTTCGCCTCGATCAACACGAACTTTCAAGGGACCTTCACGACCTTGTTCGGCGGCGGCCGCGCGGGCCTGATGCTCATCGATCAGGAAAACGATCCCGAGAGCGGCATCGACATCATCGCGCAACCCCCGGGTAAGCGTCTTCAGAACGTCCAACTGCTGTCGGGTGGCGAGAAGGCGCTGACCGCCATGGCGCTGATGTTCGCGATCTTCAAGTATCGTCCGAGCCCGTTCTGCCTGCTCGATGAGATCGATGCGCCGCTCGACGACGCGAATATCGGACGGTTCGTGGAGATGCTGCGCGGAATGCAGGCGCATACCCAGTTCATTCTCATCACTCATAACCGCAAGACGATGGAAATTGCGAACCGGCTCTACGGCGTGACCATGGAAGAGCCCGGCGTTTCGAAGCTGATTTCGCTGCAGTTGAACTGAGGCCCCCAGATGGCCTCAGGCCTCAGTCATCCTGGCGCAATCGATTTTCCAGCGGTCCTGGGCCCGAAGCCTGGGGCCAGTCAATGAACGAGCCGAAGTCGACGCGGTATCAGCGCCTGGCCCGGCGGGCGAAAGTTGCCGAAGTCGCGGCAAGTGCCGCGCTCCTTGCGCTGCTCGCGTTCACGCCGGCCGCCCGCTGGCTGGCCGACGCCGCGAGCGCGCCAGTCCGGGATCTGCCTGGACCGCTACGCGCCCTCGGCGCGACAGTCGGCTTTGTCGGGCTGCTCTCCTTGCTCAGAGAACTCCTCGCGCTGCCGGTCGTGCTGCATCTGCTGAGCGTCGATCGCCGGTTTGGACGCGCAGAGAGCACTGCGCGCAACCTCCTCGGAGCCCACCTGCACACCACGGTGGTCGGCTTCAGCGCCGCGCTCGTTGCCTCCGTCATCGTGCTGTCGGCGCCGCGGGTTGCCGGCAGCCTCTGGTGGCTGGCCGCAGGCGGCCTGCTCGCCCTGGCACTCGCTGGCGCGCTGCGTGTCGCAGGCGCGATGCTGCCTGCGCTGGGCGACGCCAGGCCGATCACCCGCCGTTCGCTGATGTCGGGCCTTCGCGAGATCGCGCGCCGGTCCGGCGTGCCCATTTCCGACATCCTCGAGTGGCCGGTCGAGGGAGAACGGGCGACCGCGCTCGTTACCGGCCTCGGGTCCACTTGCCGCGTCTTTGTCGCGTCGGAAGTTCTGCGCGACTGGTCGGATGACGAGATCGCGGTTGTCGTGGCGCACGAACTCGCGCATCACGTCCATCGGGATCTGTGGCGGACACTCGCGCTGGACGCCGGCGTCCTGTCGATGGCGCTCTGGGCCGCGCAGCAGGGGCTGGTCAGATGGTCGTCCGCGCCCGGGTCCGGCGGAACGATGGATCCCGCGGCCCTCCCCTTGATTGCGCTGATGAGCGGGGCCGTGTGGCTGGCGGCGACGCCGCTCCGCCTTGCACAGTCGCGGGCTCACGAGCGCCGGGCCGATCGCTTCGCGCTGCAGTTGACAGGCGAGGCTGGATCGTTCGGCGCGGCCATCCGGCGCCTGAGCGCCAGATACCTCGCCGAGGAACGGCCATCACGCCTCGTGCGCTGGTTCTTCTACCGTCATCCGCCTGTCGCGGAGCGGCTCGCGCTGGCGGAGAGTTTTGGAAGGGACAAGGCGTCATAATCCCGGAAAGCACTTGACTTGACGTGGTATTGGCCGCGCCCGCGAAGGGCGCGGGCGCAACCTACCACGTCAAGTCAAGTGACTTTCCGTATGGGCAGCGAGCCTGCCTCTACGGCACCTGGGCTTACCTCTTTGCGTCGACGACCAACCAGCCTTGCATCTCTTTGCAGCGATCGTCGACCGTCAGCGTGCACCGGAAGGGAAACCTTCCGGGCTTGTCCGCGCGGAATTCGAGCCGGACGGGCTTGCCCGGTTCGGCGCGCCGCATGATGCGGTAGGTTTCATCCTCGATGGTGAAGCTGTGCGGGATGTCATCCGTCGAGAAAGTGATGCGGACGAGGTCGTCCTGCTGGACGTGGATCTCCGCCCCGCCACCGTCGACCTTGAAGCCATACTTGTGGGCGGCGACGGCAAAATCCTTCTTGCTTTGCACACGCGCGCCGGCGCCCGCCGCGAGGACGGTCATCAGGAGCGCAGCCAGCGGCAGGCCAAGGCGCGCAGGGCGGAGGGCGGGGTCGATGAACACGAGGCCTCCTTGTGATGAGACGCTCCGTTCGGCCTATCGGCCGGGAGGCAGGAGGACTATAGGGCGGGGTACGTGCCCTCAGTGTCTCCTGGGCGGCCGGCCGCGGTCGTGTCGAGGCCCGCGGTCGCCTTCGCGCCGGCGTTCACCGTATGGTTGTCCGCCGGCCTCGGACGCGGCGTCGGCGCCCCCGTCGCGTGGGGGCATGCCCTCACGCGGTGCGGTGCCTTCGTCGGGCGCCAGCAGGGCCTTCCGGCTCAGGCGGACCTTGCCTGAGGGATCGATGTTGATCACCTTGACCATGATCTGCTCGCCCTCTTTCAGCTCGTCCCGCACGTCCTTGACGCGATAGTTGGCAATCTCGGAGACATGGAGCAGGCCATCGACGCCGGGCATGATCTCGATGAAGGCGCCGAAATCGGTGATTCGCTCCACGCGGCCCAGGTAGCTCCTGTTGAGCTCCGGGGTCGCCGTGAGTTCCTGGATCATCGCGATAGCGCGGGCCGCGGCGCCCTCGTCGGCCGATGCCACGTTCACGCGGCCGTCGTCCTCGACGTCGATCTTGACACCGGTCTTCTCGATGATGCTGCGGATGGTCTTGCCGCCCGGTCCGATGACCTCGCGGATCTTCTCGACCGGAATCTTGATCGTCACGATGCGCGGCGCGTATGCGGAAATCTGATCGCGCGGTGAGGCGATCGCCGCATGCATCTTGTCGAGGATCTCGAGCCGGCCCTTGCGCGCCTGGTCGAGCGCCTTCCGCATGATGTCCATCGTGATCCCACCGACTTTGATGTCCATCTGCAAGGCGGTGATTCCGGTTCGCGTGCCGGCGACCTTGAAGTCCATGTCGCCGTAGTGGTCCTCGGCGCCCGCGATGTCGCTCAGCACCGCCCACTTGCCGGTCTTCTCGTCCATCACCAGGCCCATGGCCACGCCGGCGACCGGCGACTTCAGTGGAACGCCTGCGTCCATGAGTGCCAGCGCGCCGCCGCAGACCGACGCCATCGACGACGACCCGTTGGACTCGAGGATGTCGGAGACGATGCGCACGGTGTACGGGAATTCCTCTTCGGACGGAAGCATCGGCACGAGGGACCGCTCGGCGAGGGCACCGTGGCCGACCTCGCGCCGGCCGGGGCCGCGCAGAAACTGCACCTCGCCCACCGAGAAGGGCGGAAAGTTGTAGTGCAGCATGAAGCGCTTGTAGATCTCGCCGTCGACCATCTCGATCTTCTGAGCGTCGTCTTCAGTGCCGAGCGTGGCGCTGACGAGCGCCTGCGTCTCGCCGCGCGTGAAGACCGCCGAGCCGTGTGCGCGCGGGCAGGACGCCGATCTCGATCGTGATCGGGCGGATCTCGTCGAACCGGCGGCCGTCGAGCCGTTGGCCGCGCTCGAGAATCTCGTCGCGCATGACCTTCTCTTTGAGGTCCTTGAAGATCTTCTTGGCGTCCGACCTGCGCTCGATCTCGCCCTCCGGAATGCTGGCAATCAGCTCGGCCATGACCTGGTCGACCGTGCCGTAGTTCTCGAGCTTGTCCTTGATCCGCATGGCCTCCGCCAGCGGGATGTAGGCCTTTTCCTCGACCTCGCGGTAGAACTCGTGGTGAATTTCCTTCACCGCGACGGTCTTCTTCTTCTTGCCGACTTCGCGCGTGAGATCGTCGATGACGTCGATGATCTGCCGGATGGCCTGGTGCGCCGTCTCGAGCGCCTCGACCATCTCTTCTTCGGTGACCTCCTTCGCGCCCGCCTCGACCATGACGATCGCATCCCTGCTGCCGGCCACGATCAGATCCAGGCGGCTGTTCTTGCGCTCCGGATAGGTCGGATTGACGACAAACGCGCCGTTGATGAGGCCGATCCGCACGCCTGCGATCGTCGTCTCGAAGGGAATCGAGGAAATCGCGAGGGCGGCCGACGCGCCGGTGATCGCCAGCACGTCTGAGTCGTTGTCCGAATCGGCGGAAATGAGCAGCGAGACAATCTGTGTCTCGTACCGCCAGCCGTTCGGGAAGAGCGGCCGGATCGGGCCGATCGATCAGACGGCTCGTCAACACTTCTTTTTCCGCGGGCTTCCCCTCGCGCTTGAAGAACCCGCCCGGAATGCGCCCCGATGCATACGTGTACTCGCGGTAGTCAACCGTGAGGGGCAAGAAGTCGATTCCTTCGCGCGCGGCCGCGGCGTGGCACGCCGTCACCAGGACCATCGTGTCGCCAAAGCGCACGATGACGGCGCCGTCGGCCTGTCTGGCGAGGCGCCCGGTTTCGATCGACAGGGCCTTTCCGCCAATCGTCAATTCTCGTCGATGCATAGTGTTCGCTTATGAATGTATGGCGCCGGTGAAACGACGCCTGCGTGTTATCGCCCTGCTGGGGAGCTACTTGCGGATGCCGAGCCGCTTGATCAACTCAGCGTAGCGATCGCCGTCTTTTCGCTTGAGATAGTCCAGCAGCCGCCGGCGCTGGCCGACCAGCTTCAACAACCCGCGCCTTGAATGGTGATCCTTGACGTGTGTCTTGAAATGCTCGGTCAGATAGTTGATGCGCTCACTCAGCAGCGCGACCTGAACCTCCGGGGACCCGGTGTCCCCGTCGTGAGTCCTGTAGCTGCCAATGACTTCGGTCTTGCGTTCATTGCTCAACACGTAATGTTTCCTCCACGAACGGCCCAGAGTGCGCAAAAGCGCGGGACCGGACCGCCGTTGTTCGTTTCAAGCAGGAGGAACCTGCATCCGCCGGTTCTCCCAACACACTCACCCCGAGGGAGCGCCCTATGGCCCCACCGCACGCGGGAGCCACAAGGATCAGATGTTATCCGAGTGACAACGACCGGATGCAAAGCGCCCCGGCGCGCCTCGGCGATGGCCAGCAGCCGCCCGTCCTCAGCGAGCACGCGGACGCGGTTCGCGACAGCATCCGGCCGATCCGGTACATCCTCCGTGGCGTCTCCACCGCCGGAAGCCCAAAGGGTGTCGAGCGACGCGCGTACATCGGCTGGGTGCCGGGTCCGGGCCACACTGATGAGAGATGACCGCGCCGGTACGAGGTGCTCGGGCCCCAGCCAGTTGCCGTGCGACACTCGGCTCAGGCCGCTCTCGTTCACTTCCACCGCCGGCAGATCCGGCAGGGCGTCGGCGGCCGGAATCAGCGCGTCAGCCAGGCCGCTCCCGAGCCGCTCGGCCGTTGCCAGGGGCATTGCGCGTGACAGATCGAACCCTCCGCTTCGAGTGCGCCTGAGTTCTTCCAGATGGGCGCCGCACCCCAGGCGCCGGCCCAGGTCGCGCGCCAGTGCGCGAACGTAGAACCCGGCCGTGGCCGAGACCCGCACTGCGAGCCGGTCACCATCGCGGTGGAGAACTTCAAGCAGCCGCACGGTGACCGGTACCGGCTTGAGAATAACGGGCCGGTCGCGCCGCGCCAGTTCGTAAGCCTTCTCGCCGGCGACCTTCTTGGCCGAGTGCGCCGGTGGTACCTGATCGAACGTGCCACGAAATGCCCCGAGCGCCGATGCCAACTCGACGTCATCAGGCAGAGACGACGCCGCCGCGCCGACCTGCCGGCCCTGGGCGTCGTCGGTATCGGTCGCCAACCCCAATCGAATCACGGCCTCGTAGGTCTTGTCGCCGCTCGAGAGGAACGCGGCCAGGCGAGTGGCGCGACCGAGCACCAGAACCATGACGCCCGTCGCCAGCGGATCGAGCGTGCCGGTATGTCCGATGGCGCGTTCGCCGGCCGTTCGGCGTAACCGGGCGACCACGTCGTGGGAGGTCGGCCCGGAAGGCTTGTCGATGAGAAGAACACCGTCCATGGAGATTCAAGTTCGAAGATTCGAATTTCCAGTTGTTGTTCTTGAATTCTGAATGGCCTTCCCGATAGCTGCCACCATCGCCGCCTTGGTGTCCTCGTACGGGCCACGAATGGTGCAACCCGCGGCGTTCGCGTGGCCGCCGCCGTCCCATTGCTGCGCAACGAGGCGCACGTCGACGGCGCCTTTCGATCGCAGGCTGACGCGGATTGAGCCATCGACCTGCCGTTTGAACAGCGCCACGGCCAGGATGTCCTGCGCGCCAAGGGGCAGATTGACGAGCCCCTCTGCATCGTCCAGCGTCGCCTCGCAGGACGCGAGCAGTTCGTCGTCGAAGGAGAGCAGCGCGAGTCGATTGCCGTGGTGCAGCTCCATGGCACTCAGGAGCGCGCCCGTCAGCTTCACGCGTCCGACGCCATAGCTATCGAAGATCTGACGCGACAGCGCGGCAGGTTCGAGGCCGGTGGCGGCGACACGGCGGCCGACCTCGAAGGTACGGGCGCTGATGTG
This sequence comes from uncultured Acidobacteriota bacterium, assembly GCA_963724645.1. Taxonomy (GTDB): domain Bacteria; phylum Acidobacteriota; class Vicinamibacteria; order Vicinamibacterales; family SCN-69-37; genus CAVXSP01. Next base: position 142,005 of record CAVRVJ010000013.1, on the reverse strand, counting down.
TCCGTGACGGAATCCGCCGGTGTCGGTGGCGATTGCGAGGTACAGGTGAGCCGCGATCTCCGGTGTCCAGGTGACGCCGAGCGCGTCGATGAGGTCGGCGACCATCTCGCCACACGCGGCCGCGGATTCGTCGAACCAGTTCACCGCGCCGTACATCGCGTTGCCGGGGTGATGATCGATGTTGACGACGAATCCGTCTTCAAGCCCGGCGACCTCGGGCCGCGCGAGCGTCGAGCATTCCAACACGATCACGACCTGTCCCGCCGAGCGCACGCGGTCGACGGCCTCGATGCGATTGGCGCTCGGAAACACGCGATACGGAGCCGGCACCGGATCTCGACCCACGAGCCTGCACGTCTTGTCCATTCGCTCGAGCGCGAGGGCAAGCGCCAGTTGCGAGCCGATCGCATCGCCATCGGGTCTCGCGTGAGAGGTCAGGATGAAGGACTGGCGGTCTCGGATGGCGGCGGCGACGTCGGCGACGGCACCGATCACGAGGGCTTCCCGTCCTCAGGCTCGGAGGCGTCGGGCCCGAGGCCTGAGGCCTTCGCGTTCCTCGCGTTCCTTCTGCAGGTCCAGCAGGATCTTCTCGATTCGGTCCTGGCGCTCGACGCTTTCGTCGAATTGGAAGAACAGTTCAGGTACGCGGCGCAGACGGATCGTGGCGGCGATGTGCCGGCGCAGAAACGGGGTCGCCCGCTCGAGCGCGCGCTTCGTCTCGCGCCTCGCCTTGTCGTCGCCGATGATCGTGTAGAAGACGCGCGCGACCTGAAGGTCGGGCGAGACCTTCACGCGCGTCAGCGTGACGAACCCGATACCGGGATCGTGCACCTCGCGGGCGAGCGCATAGCTCAGCTCCTGGCGGATTTCTTCACCGACACGATCGGGGCGAGAGCCTTGAGACATGGACATCAGGCCAAAGGCCTACTTCAGATACTCGACTTGACTCTGCGTCACGAGCCCCGGTTCGAGCCGCTCGATCTCGTGCAGCACAGACGACAGCGTCTTCTCGGCCATGTCGTCCGAAGTCGCGACCGCGGCAATGGCCAGTCCCGCCCGCTGCCACAGGTCCTGATGCGCGACCTCCGCGATGGAGACATTGAACGCGCCCAGCCGGTCCTTCAGCCGCCGCAGCACCATGCGCTTGTCCTTCAAGGACTGCGACATGGGAAGGAAGAGCTCGACGGAGAGAAGAGCGACGGTCACACCGTCGTGGCGACCCGCTCCATCGCGAACACTTCGATGACGTCGCCGACCTTGATGTCGTTGAAGCGCTCGAGCGTGATGCCGCACTCCATGCCGGACTTGACCTCGCTGACGTCGTCCTTGAACCGCCGCAGCGACCCGATCTTTCCGTGCCACACGACGACGTTGTCCCGGACCAGGCGCGCCTGCGCTTCGCCGCCGCGTCTGATCGTGCCTTCGAGAACCTGACATCCGGCGACCACGCCGACCTTCGGCGTCTTGAAGATCTGCTGCACGGCGGCCATGCCGAGCCGGGTTTCCTTGAATGTCGGCTCGAGCAGCCCGGACATCGCCTTCTTCATCTCGTCGGTGACGTTGTAGATGATCGAATGGAGCCGGATTTCGACCTTCTCGCGCTCGGCGACGTCGGCCGCATTGCGGTCGGGCCGCACGTTGAACCCGATGACGACCGCGTTCGACGCCGTCGCCAGCAATACGTCGGACTCGTTGATCGCGCCCACGCCCGTGTGGATGATCCGGATCTTCACCTTCTCGTCGCTGAGCTTGGTCAGCGTGTCGGCCAGCACTTCTGCCGACCCCTGCACGTCGGCCTTGATGATAATCGGCAGCTCCTTCATGCCCCCCTCGGCCATCTGCTGCTGCAGGGACTCGAGCGTGAGCCGGCCGCCGCGGCCGCCCAACGCCTTTTCCTTGGCCTGGTTCTGGCGGTAGCTGACCACCTGCCGTGCTTTGATCGGATCGTCGATAACCTGGAACGTGTCGCCCGGCTGCGGCGGCGACGACAGGCCGAGCACCTCCACCGGAGTGGACGGCCCGGCCTCTTTCACCTTGCGGCCCATGTAGTCGAACATCGCGCGCACCTTGCCGTCAACAGTCCCGGCGATGAACAGGTCGCCCTCGTGCAACGTGCCGCTCTGGACGAGCACGCTCGCGACGGGGCCGCGGCCTTTGTCGAGGCGCGCTTCCACGACGGTGCCCTGCGCCATCCGGCTCGGATCGGCCTTCAGATCCGCCAGGTCGGCGACCAGGAGAATCATCTCGAGCAACTGGTCGAGGTTCTTGCGTTGACGGGCGGAGACTTCCACGGTGACGGTCGTGCCGCCCCACTCCTCAGGCATCAATCCGAGGTCGGATAGCTCGCGCTTCACTTTCTCGGGATTGGCGTCCGGCTTGTCGATCTTGTTGACGGCGACGACGATCGGCACGTTGGCCGCTTTCGCATGGTCAATCGCCTCGCGCGTTTGCGGCATGACGCCGTCGTCGGCCGCCACGACAAGAATGACGATGTCGGTGACGCGGGCGCCGCGCGCGCGCATCATCGTGAACGCTTCATGGCCAGGCGTGTCGAGGAACACCACCCGGCGCCCGCTCACGTCGACGGCATAGGCGCCGATATGCTGCGTGATGCCGCCGGCCTCGCGCTCCGCGACTTTCGTCTCCCGGATCGCGTCGAGCAGCGTCGTCTTGCCGTGGTCGACGTGGCCCATGACCGTGACCACCGGCGCCCGCGGCAACAGGTTTTCCGGCTTGGAGGCCTCGCTCTCGACTTCCGTCAGCTCCTCCTCGAAACTGCGGATCAACACCTCCGCGCCGAAGTCGCGCGCGATGGTCTGCGCCGTCGGCGCGTCCAGCGTGGAGTTGATCGTCAGCATCATGCGCCGATCCATCAGCTTCTTCAGCACATCCTTGACCTTGACCTCGAGTTTGTCGGCGAGGTCCTTGACCGTCATGCCCTCGGCCAGCGTGATGAGTTTGGTAATCGGCGGCGGCGCCTCCTGCGGCGGCGCCATCAGCGGCCGATCGTCACGGCGTGGCGCCGACCGCGGACGCGGCGGCGCGGCAGGCCGAAACGGCGGACGCGGCGGCCCGACGGCGGGGCGTCCAGGCGTCGGCGAGGACGGGCGAATCGGCTGAGAAGGCAGCGGCCGCGGACCGCCGAGCGGCGGGCGCGCCGAGGGCGTCATCGGGCGCAGGCCGCTTGGTCGAACGCCAGCGGGCGCGTTCGGCGCGGGCCGCGTCTGCGGCGGCGGAGCAGGCTGCGGCCGGATGATCGTGCGCGGGGCGACCGGCCGCGCCGCCGGTGCCTCGCCTGTCAGGGGATCTTCAATTCGCAGGCGCCTTGTCGGCGGCACAAGACGGCTTGGGCGCGGGGGCGTAATGACCGGAGCCAGCGGCGCAGGCGGAGCAGCCGGCCTGGTCTCGATGGACGGCGCAGGTGCCGCGGCGGCAGGAGCGGGAACGACTTCCACGTCCGGTTCGGAGGCGGACGACGGCTCTTCCGCCGAAGGAGCCTCGACGACCGGTGCAACCGGCTCGGCCGGCGCTTCTGGTTCGCCCGCTGGTGCAACGGCTTCCGGGATCTCTTCAGGAGCCGCAGGCCCGGCGGCCGCGGGCTTGATGGTCTTGATGAGTCGCGGCCGCAGCGCCGGTGCGACCGGCTTGACCGGCTCGACCGGCGGCCTGGCTGTCGTCCTGCCTGCGGACTTGCGCACCGGGGACGCATCCGCAAAGAGCGGTCCGTTCGGCAGCGTGATTTGCCGCTTCCGCGCGTGGCGCTCGACGAACTGCCGTGCGACGATCTCCTCGATAGAGCTTGAAGCGCTCTTCACGTCGATGCCCGTGTCCTGCTTGAGCAGGGCGATAGCTTCGGGGCTCGACATCCCCAGCAGCTCGGCGACCTTGTACATCCTGACAGTGGCCAAATTCGCTCCTTGAAACCGTCTTCACTGGAGCCCCCGGCCGTCAGGCCGGAGGACGCGGGCGGACCGGAACGTCCGCCCCCTCCATCAGTCACCTTCCGGCGCGGCTCCCGTCTCGCCCGCGGCCGGCTCTGCCGGCGCATCTCCCGGCTCCGCGGCGCTTTCCGCGGCGGCCGCGCTGTGCTGGCTTTGTGCCGCGGCAAGCACGGCCTCGATCGTGTCGGCATCGAAACCGGGCAGTTCGCCGAGCTTTTCAGCGCCGGCCTCGAGGATCTTCTCGACGGTGTCGTATCCCGCGGCCTGCAACTGGCTCACGACCTCGTCGTGGATATCCGGCAACACGAGCGGTGCCGCTGCTTCTCCCGCGCTGCCGAAGTCGATGCCGGCCAGCTGGGCTTCGACTTCCTTCTTCTTGTCCTCGTCGCTCTTGATGTCGATCTTCCACCCCGTCAGCTTGGCAGCGAGACGGACGTTCTGGCCCTTCTTGCCGATCGCAAGCGACAACTGCCGATCCTCGACCAGCACCTCCATTACGCGCGCCTCGTCGTCGACGATGGTCACGCGCTGGACGCGCGCCGGGCTCAGCGCCTTGGTCACGAACTGCACCGGATCTTCCGACCACTCGACGATGTCGATCTTCTCGCCGCGCAACTCGCGGATGATCGCCTGGACGCGGGTGCCGCGCATGCCGACGCAGGCGCCGACCGGATCCACGTCGCGCTCGCGCGAGTAGACGGCAACCTTCGCGCGGTCGCCGGCCTCGCGGACCGCACCGCGAATCATGACCGTTCCGTCGTAAATCTCCGGCACTTCCTGTTCGAACAGTTTGACCAGCAGTGCCGGGTCGGTGCGCGACAGCACGACCTGAGGGCCCTTGGCGTTCTTGGTCACGGCCTTGATGACCGCACGGACGCGGTCGCCGATCGCGTAGTTCTCCGCTCGCGACTGTTCCTTGCGCGGTAACTGTGCCTCGACCCGGCCGATCTCCGCGATGATATCGCCGCTCTCGAAGCGCTTGACCGTGGCATTGACGACTTCACCGATCCGCTGACCGAACTCGGCATGAATCTTCTCGCGCTCGGCTTCGCGGACGCGCTGCGCGATCACCTGTTTCGCCGTCTGCGCGGCGATGCGGCCCAGCTTCTCGGTTTCTTTGGGAAACTCGATCTCCATGCCGATCTCGGCTTCTTCGCCGTAAAGCTGCTGCGCTTCCTGCAGCGAGATCTCTGTCGCCGGCACCGTCACGTCGGACACAATCTGCTTCACGGCGTACAGCTCAACCTGGCCGGTCTCGAGATTGAACCGGGTGCGCAGATCCTCGTCGCTCTTGAAGACTTTTCGGGAGGCGGCCAGATACGCGTCCTCGATCGCGCTGATGACGATACCCGGGTCGATCCCCTTGTCTTTCGCGACCACGTCGATCATTTGCTGCAGCTCAGTTGTTGCCATAACCTCTCAAATCCAGCCGCAGGCGCCGAGCCTGCCGGGCCGTTCTAGAACTCAACATCCAACCTCGCGCGTTTGATCAGTCTGACCGGGATGCGGTGCGTTCGGCGACCTTCGCTGAGCAGCACCTCTCCCTGGTCCAGACCCGCCAAACGGCCCGCGAAACTGCTTTGTCCCGCGAGCGGTTCGGCTGTCACGATCTTGGCAAGCCTTCCCTCGAAGCGCCGATAGTCGGCCTCACCCCGCAGCGGCCGATCCAGCCCCGGGGAAGACACCTCCAACGTGTACTTCACGTCAGGCAGCCCCAGCCGGTCCTCTTCGACGTCCAGAAGGGCGCTCAGATCCTGGCTGACCTGCTGGCAGTCTTCGATGCCGACTGCCTCGTCATTACCTGGGGCGAGCCGGGCCCCACTCCCGCTCGATCGCGTTCCGGCTCTCGAGGACTCGCTATCCTCGCGCGGGCCGTGGGCGCTATCTTCAGGCGAGGGCGCGCGGTCGATAATCACCCGCAGCACCCATCCCGTGGATTCCCGCCGGAACTGCAAATCGAACAACTCGAGTCCGTGGCCCCTGGCCACTCGCTCGGCGGTCGCACGAAGCCGCTCGACAGAGTCGCCCATAAAAACAAAAAAGTGGGCAAACGGGCCCACTTAGAGGAGTCTTTCCCGCTAAATGTTCTCCAAGTATAGCAACTAATCGCCCAGACCGCTTGACTTGACCCCGGGCTGGAACCCGGGGCGCCCGGGAAGCCTTCACCCTACGAATTCAAACGCGACCTGTCGCCGGCACGAGCGCCTCCGCAGACAGAGGTTGGACGATGAGGTCGTAGTCCTTTGCTCCGGTGACACGAGCCGGGATGATTTGCCCCGGGGTCACGCTGCCGGGATCGCAGGCCTCGATGTAGACCACCGGGTCGATGTCCGGGGCCTGCCCCTCGAGGCGACCCTGCAGGACGAGGGCGGATTCCGGTGACGGGCCGTCGATCATGACGTGAACGGATTGGCCGACTCGCGCCCTCTGCCGCCGGCGCACGATCTGCCGCTGCAACTGCATCAGCTCGCTGCGCCGGGCCCGCTTGACATTCGCAGGCACGTCGTCGGTCATCTCGAAGGCGCGCGTGCCCTCTTCGTGGGAGTAGGTGAACACACCGATGTGATCGAACTCGGTGTCCTGCACGAAGTGCCGAAGGTCCTCGAAGTGCTGCGCGGATTCGCCAGGGAAGCCGACAATGAACGTCGTTCGAAGCGTGACGCCCGGGACGCGGCTCCGGATGCGTGCGAGCAGCTTGTCGTACACCGCCCGGTTGCCCGGACGCCGCATGCGTCGCAGCACGTCCGCCGAGGCATGCTGCAGCGGCAAATCGACGTAGCGGCACACTTTGGCGCACTCCGCCATCGCGTCGAGGACATCGTCGGTAATCGTCGTGGGGTACAGGTAGAGCAGCCGGATCCATTCGAGTCCGTCAATCCGATTGAGACGCCGGAGCAGCCTGGCCAACGCGCCACGCTGCTGGCGGTCGATGCCAAAGAATGTCGTGTCCTGTGAAATCAACAGCAGCTCACGCACGCCCTGCTCCGCCAGTTGTTCCGCCTCGCGAACGATGGAGTCCTCGTCCCGGCTGCGAAACTTGCCGCGCAGTGTTGGAATGATGCAGAACGCGCACGTGTAATCGCAGCCTTCGGCCACCTTCACGTACGCGTAATGGCGCGGTGTCGTGAGCACTCTGGGCGTCGACGCGTCGTAGAGGTAAGCAGGCCCGAGGCCAGGACCCGGGGCCTGATCCCGTGGCGCCGTCTTCGGCCGGAACAGCGTCAGCGGCCGGGTCGTCCCGGCGATCGCGCCGACGATCTGTGGGACCTCGCCCGTGCCAAGGCAGACGTCGATTTCCGGAATCTCCCGCTGGAGTTCATCGCGATAGCGCTCAGCCAGACACCCGGTGACGACGAGGCGCTTGCACGCGCCGTCGCGCTTCAGCGCCGCCATCTCGAGGATGGCCTGGATCGACTCCTCCTTGGCGTTGTCGATGAAGGCGCAGGTGTTCACGACGATGACCTCGGCCGACCGTGCGTCGGGTGTGATCTCGTGCCCGGCCTCGCGTGCGAGACCGAGCATGACTTCGCCGTCGACGAGATTCTTCGGGCAGCCGAGGGAAAGAAGGCCGATCTTCATAAGAAAGTTGTGAGTCTCGAGTTTCGTCACGGATACAGCCTGTATAGCATCCTCGGATACGGGATCGCCTCGCGGAGGTGTTCGAGGCCGCAAATCCACGAGACCACGCGCTCGATTCCCATGCCGAAGCCCGCATGCGGCACGCTGCCGAAACGGCGCAAGTCCAGGTACCATTCGAACGCCTCCCGCGGGAGTTTGTGCTCGTCGATCCGCTGGACGAGCAGTTCGTAATCTTCGAGCCGCTGGCCGCCGCCGATGATCTCGCCGTAGCCCTCCGGTGCGAGGAAGTCGACCGACATCGACACGTCCGGCCGCTCAGGATGCGGCTTCATGTAGAAAGCTTTGATCGCGCTCGGGTACCCGTAGACGGCGACCGGCCTGTCGTAGGATTCCGAGATGGCCGTCTCGTCCGGGCTGCCGAAGTCCCCGCCCCATTCGAATGGCAGGCCTTTTTCCTTCAGCAAACGCACCGCATCGTCGTAGGACACGCGCGGAAACGGGCTTCTTGACCGCCTCGAGCATGGTCGTCTTGCGTTCGAGCGTCTGCAATTCCCTCCGGCGCTTGTCGAGCACGCGCGAGACGACCTCGACGACCAACCCCTCGGCCAGCTCGATGACGTCCTCGAGGGTCGCGTACGCGACTTCCGGCTCCACCATCCAGAACTCGGTGAGGTGACGGCGCGTCTTGGACTTCTCCGCGCGAAATGTCGGGCCGAAGCAGTAGACGCGGCCGAGCGCCATGGCGTTGGCTTCGTTGTACAGCTGGCCGCTCTGCGTGAGGTACGCCGTCGTGTCCTCGAAGTACTGCACGGGGAACAGCGTGGTCGTTCCCTCGCAGGCGGACGGCGTGAAGATCGGCGTGTCCGCCAGGATAAAGCCGCGGCTGTTGAAATAGTCACGCACGGCGTTGATGACCTCGTGCCGCACGCGCAGAATCGCCTGCTGCCGCGACGAGCGGATCCACAAATGGCGGTGGTCCATCAGGAAATCGACGCCGTGTTCCTTCGGCGTGATGGGGAAGTCGTGCGCGACGCCGACGATCTCGAGGGTCGTCGACGTCGATCTCGTAGCCTCCCGGCGCGCGCGCGTCCGCGCGCACGGCGCCGCTCACGATGATGGCGCTCTCCTGCGACAGGTGATCCGCGCGCTGAAACAGATCCTCGCCGACCGCGGCCCTTGACATCACCGCCTGGATGAACCCGGACCCGTCGCGGACCTGCAGGAAATGAATCTTGCCGCTCGACCGGCGATTGGCGAGCCAGCCCTTCAGCGTGACGGTCTGGCCTTCATGTGTGGCGATGTCTTCGATGTAGATATGAGCCATGGCCTGGGTCACTTCGAACGTCACACTGCGAACATCGAGCGCTCGTTGGGCCTCTGCGCCCGCCTGCCGGTCGACGACGCCGCGACCTCCACCTATTGGCCGAATTCAAACGGCGCCGACAGATCGTCCAGTATGGCCTGAAGCCGAGCCCTGGCGCCAACCGTGCGGCGAAGCACGCCGGCTGCATCCCCGCTGTCGGCGACCTCGAAGACCAGCCGATCGTCGAAGCCAATCTTCCACAGCGCCGCAAGCGTCGATGGCCAGTCAATCGTGCCGGCAAAAGGCACCAGGTGGTCATCGTCGGTGCCCCGATTGTCGTGCACGTGGGTCGTCGTGACATGTCCGGCAAGGGCCTCGGCGGCCTCCGGCGCCCCGCCCATGAGATGCGCGTGGCCGACATCGAGGCAAACGCCGGCGGTCAGCTCCAAGTCCCCGTCCAGCCATTCGAGCAGCGCCGGCGGATCGGAGAGATTGTTGGGGATGAGCTCGATAGCCAGTGCGACGTTCGATCGACTGGCGGTCTCCTGCAACTGCTCGAGACTGCGCTGGACCGCCCGCCGATCGTTGTCGCCCGGCGGCACGGCCTGCCCGCGCGGCAGGCCCAGATGGACGACTATCAGGCCGCAGCCCAGACGATGGGCAGCGCCGATCGCGAGCGTGGTCTCGGCAATGGCCTCCTGGCGTCGCGCCGGATCGGCGGCGGCGTTCGAAAACGCAGGCCCCCATCGACCGCCGGTGAACGACGCGCAGATCGGCGCGTGCATGCTGCCCGCTGATAAGCCAAGCTCGTTGAGCCACTCGCCGAGCCGGTCGATTTCGCCGGCATCCGCGTAGTTGATATGGGTTCGTGTTGCGAAAAGTTCCAGGTCGTCAAAATCGTGGGACTTGGCTGCCTCGAGATGCGTCCGCGTCAAGCGCTCGCCGTGAAACAGGTGGGTCGAAAGGGCAAATCGCATCACGGGACTTCACCTGGAAAGCCTGTAGGCACTATAGAACGTTGGGTTGGGGCAACCAAGCGACCAACAACGAGCCACGTGAAGGGCTTATTGCAGTTCCGGCACGTACGTTCGCCAGAATTGTCGCCAGTCGAGCAAACCGCCGGTACTTGTGCAGATTCTCGCGCGTGTAACGCAGCGTTCGCGCCATGTACTGGATGTAGACGGGATTGGCGCGCGCGGTCGTCTGATAGCCGAACGTGCCAAGCGCCTTCAGATTGCGCTGCAGCGCCATCAAGTCGAAGCGGCGCCGGTACTCGGCGGCCTCCCGCGTCTGGCGCTTCAGCGCCAGGAAATAGGCGATCAGCTCATTCAGCGTCTCACCGGAAATGTCGACGTAGGAATCGCGCAAGAGCGACGCCATGTCGTATGTATCCGGTCCCATGCGCGCGTCCTGGAAATCGATGATGCACAGTCGCCCGTCGGCCAGCATCAGGTTCCGGCTGTGGAAGTCGCGATGGCACAACACGCGCGGCTCGGCGGCCAGCTCCGGCGGCGATTGGCACGAACTCGTTCCGCAGCGCCTCCCGTTCTCCGGCGTCCAGCACGACGCCGCGGTACGCCTCGAGGAAGTGTTTGAGAAAGAAGTCCAGCTCCCACGAGAGTTTCTGCTCGTCGAACGCGATGCCGTACGGAAGGTACTTCGGGATTGGAAAGCTCCGCGCCTCGACGCTGCAAGGCTTCGAGGAACGACGCCGCCTGCCGGTAATGCGCCGCATGGGCTTCCGCCGGACCGGCGCCGACGTGCGCCTGAAGCGTGAGGTCGCCCAGGTCTTCCTGAGCGAGCACGCCCAGGTCGTCGGCGTGTCCGAGAATCTGCGGCACGGGCAACGGCACCGCCATGAGCAAGTCCGTCACGTTCACGAACGGCAGCGCGTGGTAGTCGAAGGGCGTCGCGTAGACCGCGAGCACGAGCGAGTCGCCGTCGCGGGGCAGCACGCGAAAGTAGCGTCGATCGGAAGCGTCGCCCGTCAGCGGCACGACGCGTGCCGACTCGAGTGTGAAGCGATGGAGGTACTCGACGACCGGCGGGGCAGCAGCGAGGCCACGGCCCAGTGTAAGGCGCGATGGCTACAGCGGGAAGACCGCGACGTCGCCGACTGTCGGGACGGCTTCGTCCGGCCGCAGCACCGCCGCCGGCACCAGCACCGATCGCCGGGCGCGAAACCCGGCGGGCAGCGTAACCGGGCCCGCGACGATGCATTCGTCGAGTTCAACGTCCGGCGCGACGCTCGCGCCCGGGCCAGACGACCGATCGCGACAGTCGCGCGCCGCGATGCGTTGCAGGAGTCGCGGCCGCAGGGAGGCTCCTCGGGCCGCCGACGGCCGCCTGGGAGAAGTTGACGGCCCGCATGTAGTCGCGTGGCGTGCCGACGTCGACGAACCGTTCGGTCACCCGCCAGCCTCGCAGGCTCCCGAACCGTTCTGCCAGCATCTGGACGTACAGCTCGCTGGTCGTCTCGGCAGGAACGCCGTCGGCCAGATGATCGAATACGCCGGGATTGGCGACCTGGATGCCGACAAAGTGCCAGGTCGTCATCGCCGTCTCGAGCGCACCCGACGGATCCTTCGGCACGAATCCAAGGACGCGATCGTCTTCATCCAGCAGGATGCCGTTGTAGCGTCGCAGCGACGGATTCGGAATCACCGCCATGGTCACCGCGGCCGCGGTCCGGCGATGTGCGGCCATCATCGGCGGCGAGGTCGCATCGGGCAGAGAGTGTCGCCGTTCACGATGAGCAACGGCTCGCGCGAATCGGCGGACAGCAAGCGCAGCGCCCGCTTCGGCCCTCCGGCCGATCCGAGAATTGGATTCTCCCAGGAATACCGCACGCTGCAGCCCGAGATGGGCCCCGTCGCCAAGCGCTCCCGTGATCGTTTCCGGGCGATGGTGAAGATTGAGCACGAGATCGCTGACGCCCTGCTGGCGCAGCCATTCGAGCACGTGTTCCACGAGCGTGCGATCGCCCAATGGGACGGCCGGCTTGGCGACGAGCCGCGTCAGAGGATCGAGCCGCGTGCCAAGGCCGGCGGTCAGCACGATGGCAGGAGGCATAGGGATCAATTCCTGATCTCGAAACGTCATGCTCCCCGGCGCGATGCCCCTGGCCTGGCACCACTCGACGTGCAGCTGTTGATACGACTCCGTTCGATAGTCTGCAGGCGTTCGGCCCAGCAGCCGGGCGGCCCGGTCGATACCGGCAGCCTCGCCTTCGATCTCCACGAAGACGCCGATCGGTGCCTCGTCGATCGCAACGTGCGCGCCGGCCAGGTCGTACTCTTCGCGATATTTCTCGGCGAGAAACGAGGGCTCGAAGCCGAGGGCGCGAATGATTTGCTCGGCGATCTCGGCGCTTCCGACGCTCGTCTCCATCTCCTCGCGCGACTTGAAGACACCGCCCTGAATCGGGCCTTTGAACGTGAGGATCGGCCTGTGTGCCATCGCGCCGCAGCCGCAGCGTATAGCCCTGATCACGGAGGTGGCGGTCGGGCCTGTCGAACAGCCAGTCCGCGAGCAGGCGCCGAGGGACAACGAGGCGGCCGCCGGCGGTGGTCACTGCCAGGCGCGCCGCCCCGACACTTTCAAACGAGAGCTTGATCTCGCGCTCGACCGGCAACTACCGCTTTCTGAGCGTCAGGTACTCTTCCGAGCGATCCTGCGGACGCCAGACGAGCACCCGGGCCGTGTGGCCGGGTTCAACCGCCTCCAAAGCCTTGGCGACGTCGGTGACGCTCGCGACGTCCTTGTCATTGATCGACGAGGATGACGTCTCCGGGCGCGATGCCCGCCGCGGGCCGCCGGACTCAGCGGATTGACATCGCTCACGATCGCGCCGCCCTTGCCGGCCGGCACGCCGGCCTGCCGGGCCAGGCTGCTGCGTGATCGGTTCGACCGACATCCCGAAGCCGGTGTCGGTTGGCTGCGGCGGTTCCGGCCGCGCCGGTCCGCCTGGCCCGTACCACCGGTCTGGTCGGCGTCCACGTTCAGTTCCTCGACCTTGACGCTGAGCGGGACGGGCTTGCCGGCCCGCATCACCTTCATCGGCACGGACGTACCGGGCGCCGTCCGGGTCACGGCCGAAATCAGATCCTGGTTGTCCTTCACCGGTTTGCCGTTGTACTCGACGATGACGTCTCCAGGGCGGATGCCTGCCGCTCGTGCAGGACCATCGGCCTCGACGCGCGTGACGAGTGCGCCCATCACGGAGGGCAGGCCGAAGTCCTTCGCCTCGTCGGCGGTCAGCGGAAGCGACCGCAGGCCGACGCCAATCCGGCCGCGGACGACATGCCCCGACCGCAACTGCGGCAGGACGTCGCGAACCGTGGCGATCGGCACCGCGAAACCGATTCCGATGTTGCCTTCACCGCCCGGGCTGATGATGGCGGTGTTCACGCCCACGACTTCGCCGCGGATGTTGAGCAGCGGTCCGCCGGAGTTGCCCCTGTTGATGGCCGCGTCGGTCTGGATGTACTCGAGATCGTGGCCGCCCATCGGGTTGAGCTGAGGGTCCACGCGGCCGACGGCGCTGACCACGCCAACTGTGACGGTGTTCGAGAACTGAAACGGATTGCCAATCGCCATCACCCAGTCGCCCGGCGAGAGCTGCTGCGAGTCGCCGAACTTCACTTCCGGCAGCGGCTGCTTCGGCGGTCTCAGTCAATTGAATCAGGGCGCTGTCGGTCAGCCTGTCGCGGCCGACGACCTTGGCCTTCAGGCCCTCGTCTTCGTACTTCACATTCGAGAGCATGACCGTGATGTCGTCGGCGTTCTCGACGACGTGGTTGTTGGTCAGGATGTAGCCGGCCTTGCCGTCGATGATGAACCCGCTGCCCGCGCCGCGAAACGGCTGCGGCTGCGGGGCTGCCTCCGCGTCCGCCGCCGGCCGGCCTCGGCAGCTGGAAGCCGAAGAATTCGCTGATGTCCGGCGTCGTCTGTTTGCCGCTCGACGATGATGCTGACGACCGCCGGGACTCTGGTCGTGCGCGATCGTGCGGAACGTCGAGGCGTCGATCGGGCCGGTGAGCGGCGCGCTGTTCACCGCCGGCACCGACAACGGCACCGTGCGAGCGAACGACGCCGGCGTCAGATCCAGCCGGGACGCCAGCACCATGCCGACGACCAGCGAGGACAGCCCGATCAGAGTCCCGTAAAAGACCGATGATTTTCGCGTGGACATTGTTGCTTCTCCGTGAACCTTGCCGGAATGAATCGATTCAAGTCGTCATCAATAATAACAATAACGCGCCGCCGCCCGTTTCGGTCTTACGTCACAATCCGTACCAAAGTCTGCTGACACGGGCCGGTCACCGTCGCCGTTCTTTCGCCCGCCACCATGTTGATTTCTGTTCGCACGCCGAAGGTTTCTGTATAGATGCCGGGCTCGATCGTGAAGCCCGTCCCGGGGACGAGCTTCCGGTCGTCGTGCGTCTCGTAATCGTCCATGTGCACGCCGTTGCCGTGCACCTCCTCCCCCAGGCTGTGGCCCGTCCGGTGGATGAAAAACCGGCCGTACCCGGCCGCGGTGATGACGTCGCGCGCCGCGCGGTCGACTTCCCAGCCCTGCAGCTCCTGACCTGCGGCGACCGCCGCCTGCACCTTACCGACCGCGGCATCCCGCCCGGCAACAATCACGTCGAAGGCCTTGGCGATCTCCTCCGGAGGGGTGCCGCCGAAGCCGACCCAGGTGATGTCGGCATAGACCGGCGCCGGGCTGCTCGAGCTTGCCCCACAGATCCAGCAGCACGAGCTCGTTGGCGTGAATCGGCCGTCGAGGAGCCGTCGGACGGGGCGTAGTGCGGGTTGCCGGCGTGCTCCTGGGCCGCGACGATCGGAGCGGAGTCGCTCGTCAACCCGCTCTCGCTGGAACCAACCCACCATCCGCTGCTGCACTTCGTATTCCGTGGGCGATTCGCCCGCCGACAGTCTGGCGCCGATGTATTCGAACGCGCGATCCTTGATGCGATAGAGCCTCTCCGAGGCCGCGCGATGTGTCTCGATCGCCGCCGCGTCCCACGCCGCCTCGAACCGCTGTACGAGGTCGCCCGACGAGATCACGCGCATGCCGATCCGACGCAGGAATTCGACCGTGCCCGCGTCCACTCTCGAGAGGTAAGGAATGCTGCATTCGGGCGAGTACTCCATCGCCAGCACTTTGCAACCGCGCAGCATGCCGGTCACCTGCTGCTCGAGCTGCGCGACGGCCCGAGTAGATCAGCCGATCGCCGGGCAGGTCGTCGAGCACGCCGGCCTCGATGGCGTGCACGACTTTTTTCGGCGTTCCGGTTGCCGGGATGAAGTAATACCACCGGCGGGTCGTCATCTTCCCTGACCCGGCCAGACCGGCCAGCTTGACGGCGATCGGGTTCGATCCGTGGAAGTCGTACAGAAGCCAGCCGTCGATCTGCTCGATGGCCAAGGTGCTCTGAATTGTCGACAACGGGAGCGACATCGCCGAAGTATAGCCGTCTGCTTTGGTTGGACGTGGCGAAGGGCTGGAAAGTTTTCGTGGACCGCCGACCGCCACAGCGGGTAAACACACGGCCGTTTTCTGTCGGTTTATCGACCCTGGCAGATTCTGAGTTCCTTACAACTCGCCGTTCCACTCCTCCGGCTCCGGCGCGGTCGATCGGAAGACTTCCAGATGCCATTTACCGCCGCCCCATGGCTCGATGACGTCGGCGGCGACAACGTCGACGAGAATCTCGGCGAACGTCCGATGCTCGGGGTCCTTTTCCAGGTGGTATGCCTCGTCTTCCCAGACAAAGGACGGATACAGCAGCAGCGTGAGGAACAAATCGTAGCCATCGTCGAGTACCAGCAACTGGCCGACCGGACGCTTTTGCGTGGAGTGATAGACGAGGTACTTCTCCGCGCTGTGAGCGCGGATGTAGCGCTTCAGCGTGAACTCGCGGGCGACAACATCTTCGACGGCAATCTTCTTGTCCCAGCAGTCGCGGCAATAGCGCTCTTCGCCACGGGGCTCGGTCACGTTCTTCGTGCCGCACAGAGCGCAGCGCGTGGACTCGGCGGACTTGCGGGCCATGGCGGGGATTATATCGGGTACGAACAGGTACGACGGGTACGCGATCGGACCTAGTACATCGGCCATGTGAGCACGCGGCGAATCGACGCCGAGTGGTCCTCACCGAACGCCGCTGATGCGCCGGGCCGTTCGGGCCGATCGGGCGCGGTCGTCTTGAACGCCGGCGCGTACGCGTGCATGACGTAGTCTTTGACCATGCGCCGGGCCGAGAAGCGCGGCGTCACCGTGAAGATCGCCTGCTTGACCCTGGCGACCCAGCGTCGCGGTATGTTTCTGGTATCGCGATCGTAGAACGCCGGGACAACTTCCTGTTCGAGCAGCCGGTAGAGCGCATCGGCGTCGGCTGCGTCGATAGCCTCGTAGTCGCCCGACGCCGGCTCGCCCGCGATCGTCCAGCCGTTGTCTCCGGAGAAGCCCTCCGCCCACCAGCCGTCGCCGATGCTCAGGTGCAGCACACCGTTCATCGACGCTTTCATGCCGCTCGTGCCGCTGGCTTCGAACGGCTTCCTCGGCGTGTTCAGCCAGACGTCGCAGCCCTGGACGAGCAGGTGCGCGACATGGAGGTCGTAATCGTCAACAAACGCGATCCGGCCGCCCAACTGCGGATTGAGTGCGTGGCGGAACATGTTCTGGAGATGATGTTTGCCGGCTTCGTCGGCCGGGTGCGCCTTGCCGGCGAAGACCAGCTGGACGGGACTTCGTGCGTTAGTGAGCAGCCGCGCGAGCCGTTCGAGGTCGCGAAACACGAGCTCCGGACGCTTATACGCCTGTGAACCGGCGCGCGAACCCGATCGTCAACGCGGTCGGATCCAGCATCGCGCCGCCTGCCACGAGGCGGTTGGCGCTGGCGAGATCCTCCGCCCAGCGCTGCCGCGCGCGCTCGCGGACGAATTGAAACAGGTAGGCGCGGAGCGCCTGCTCGCGCCGCCCACAGCTCCTCATCCGGAATCTCCATCACCCGGCGCCAGAACGGCTCGTCGCCATAGTGCTCGCGCCAGGCCGGGGCTCAGGTGGCGATCGAAGAGCCGCGCGAGCGTGCCGGAGACCCATGTGGGCACGTGCACGCCGTTGGTGATCGCGTCGACCGGCCGCGCCGCCGCGGGCAGATCCGGCCACAGCGGCGCGAACAGTTCGCGCGTGACATCACGATGCAGCTGGCTCACGGCATTGATCGCGCCTGCCGAGCGCATCGCCAGCGCCGTCATGTTGAACTGCAGGCCCTGGCCGTGGTCGTACTGGCCGAGGCTCAGGAAATGATCGCGGTCGGCGCCCATCGATCCCCAGCAGCCCGCCAGGTGCTGCTCGACCAGATGAAACGCGAACGCGTCGTGACCGGCCGGCACCGGCGTGTGCGTGGTGAACACCGTCGTCCGCCGCACTTCCGCCAGCGCATCGTCCCAGGTCCAATCCGCGGCCAGAAAATCGCGGATGCGCTGCAGCACGACAAACGCGGCGTGGCCTTCGTTCAAATGCCAGACCGCGGGTTGAAGGCCCAGTGTGCGAAGCGCCAGGACGCCGCCCAGACCGAGCACGATTTCCTGCTGCAGACGCGTGTCCTGGCCGCCGCCGTACAGACGCGCCGACAGTTCGCGGTCCCATGGCGCGTTCTGTTCGAGGTCGGTGTCGAGCAGCAGCAGGCGGACTCGGCCGAGGCGCACTTCCCAGACCTGGACGAGCACGCTGCGCGTCCCGAGCGGCACGAGCACGACGCAGGATTTGTCGTCACGCGTCCTGGCCGGCTGCACCGGCGCGTCGGCCCAGGTCAGCATTCTCGTACACTTCCAACTGCAGGCCTTCAGGCGAAATCCGCTGGCGGAAATATCCCTGCGGGTACATGAACCCGACGCCGACGAGAGGCACGCCGAGGTCGCTGGCCTCTTTGCAGTGATCGCCGGCCAGCACGCCCAGGCCGCCGGCATAGATCGGCAGCGATTGATGCAGGGCGAACTCCGCGGAGAAGTACGCGACGACCCGGCCCTGCGCGCCGCCGACGTTGTCCGCCCACCACGTGCGGCCCGCGGCGGCGGCCGCACGCATGCCGTCGAGCGCCTGTAACGCCTCGTCGTAGAACCCCAGAAAGGCCGGGTCGGTCGCCGCGCGATCGAGCGTCTCGCGGCCGATGCGGTTGAGCATCAGCACCGGGTTGTGCGCGGTCTGCCGCCAGAGCGTGTAGTCGAGCTTGCGGAAGACCTCGCGGGCCGTGGGATTCCAGGTCCACCAAAGGTCGTAGGCGAGCTCGCGAAGACGACTGATACGTGCCGGAAGGGCGTTCGGATCCGAAGTCATAAGTATGAATAAAGGAAGCGCCGGGCATCAACTGCACGCGCCGACCACCGACGCGAAACGTGAGAGATCGATGTTGCCGCCGGAGACTACGGCGACGATCTTACGGTGTCCCCGGGCGCGGAGGGCGGGCGACACCGCGGCGGCGATCGCGCACGCCGCGGCGCCTTCGGCAATGACATGGCACTGCTCGGCGACCCGCCGCATCGCCGCGCCGGCCTCCTCGAGTGAAACGACGACGGACTCGTCGACCCATTGCCTCAGCAGCGGCCACATCGACGGGAGCACCGAGCGCCCGCCGGCGCCGTCGACAAACGAGGGTGTCCACGGCTCGAATCGGACGGGCTTCCCGGCGGCGAACGAGGCCGCGAGCGGCGCGGCCGTGGCGGGTTCGGCTGCGTAAATCCTCGCGTCCGGCCCGTTCGCTGCGAATCGCGCAGCCCAGGCCTGCCAACAGGCCGCCGCCGCCAATCGGCGCGATCACCGCGTCCACGTCCGGGAGATCTTCCAGAATCTCCAGCGCCGACCGTTCCATTGCCGCTGATGAAGTCGTCGTCGTCGAACGGATGCACGAACCGGCCGTGCATGCGATCGGAGCGCCGCGTTTCCACGGCCGCCCAGCATTCGTCGGTACGAGGCGCTGACGATGGTGGCGCCAAGCCGCTCGATGGCCGCCAGCTTGGTGGCGGGTGCGGTGTCCATGACAAGCACAGAGGCGCGGGCGTCCACTTCGCGCGCGGCGAGCGCGACGCCCTGCGCCGCGTTGCCGGCGCTGACCGTCCAGATGCCCTGGTCGAGCGCCGCGGCGGGCAGTTGCGCGACGGCATTCATCGCGCCTCGAATCTTGAACGAACCGATGGGTTGAAGGGCCTCGAGTTTCAGGAAGATCTCCGGAGCCTCCGCGATCGAGCGGATCGAGGCGGACCAGCGGCGTTCGCACGGCGACCGAGGAGATTCGGCGGGCCGCGGCTCGAATGCTGTCGATGGAGACTGTCCGGGCGGTGGTCACCACGGGAAAGGACGGATCGTATCATTGACCGCTGGCAGTAACATCGGACAGCGAGGTTTTCGATGCCGAGGCTCAATCGTCGCGATTTCATGACCAGCACCGCCGGCGCGGGAATCGCCGCGGCTGCGCGGCCGCTGGCCGGAGCGGGTGGTCCGGCAGTCATCACACAAGGCGCCGCTCATCCCGTGGTGATCTCGTCGGCGAACGGGCATCGATTCAAGAACGGCGGCACGAAGACCTGCGTCGAGATCGCGTTCGAGCGGATCACGCGCGGCGACGACGTGCTCGCGGCCCTCATTGCCGGCGTGAATGTCCTGGAGCTCGATCCGCTCGAAGACAGCGTCGGGTACGGCGGCTTGCCCAACGCGGAGGGCGTCGTCCAGCTCGACTCGTGCTGCATGCATGGGCCCAGGAAACGCGCCGGCGGCGTGGGCGCCCTGGAAGGCGTCAAGACGCCGTCGCTCGTGGCGCAGGCGGTGATGGACCACACCGATCACCATCTGATCGTCGGTCCTGGGGCGCGGGAATTCGCGCGCACGATGGGATTCGAGATTCTCCCGGACTTGAACACCCCGAACTCGCGTGAGAAGTATCTGCACTGGAAGCAGCAGACCGATCCGCTGCACTACATCAAGGATCCTTTGGAGCGCGCAGCGGCGGAACGGGCCGTGCTTCGGCGCATGGTGGCCGACGGATTGATCGATGAGCATCACCTCCACGGCACGATCAACTGTGACGGCGTGAACGCGAGGGGCGAGATCTGCGGCGTCACGACGACGAGCGGCCTGGCGTGGAAGATTCCTGGCCGGCTGGGCGATTCCCCGATTCTTGGCGCCGGTTTGTACGTCGACAACGAGGTGGGCGCGGCCGGATCGACCGGACGCGGCGAGGCGAATCTCTTTGGTCTGTGCTCGTTCCTGATCGTGGAGGAGATGCGGCGCGGCGCCCATCCGAAGGATGCCGGCATGACTGCGCTGAAACGCGTCCAGGCGAACACCGTGGAAAAGCGGCTGCTCAACGGTCGCGGGCTGCCGAACTTCGGCGTCAGCTTCTACGTGCTCAACAAGAAGGGCGAGTACGCAGGCGTCGCGATGTACGGCAACGCCGAATTTGCGGTGTGCGACGAGAAAGGCCCGCGACTCGAGCGGATCGAGCCGCTGCTGCCCGGGAAGGCGGAGGGAGATTGACCGTGAACGTTCCGATCCATCGGCTCGATCCCGCGGTGCCGCTCCCGAAATACGAGACGGCCGGCGCCGCGGGCTTCGACCTCTCCGCACGTGAGGATCAAACCATCGCGCCCGCCGAGGTCGCTCTCGTTCCGACCGGCCTGGTCATCAAGGTTCCGGACGGTCACTTCCTGGGTATCTTCGCGCGCAGCAGCACGCCTCTCAGACGCGGCCTGATGGTCGCCAACGGCGTGGGGATTGTCGACGCCGATTACTGCGGAGAACGGGACGAGATCAAGATCGAGGTCCTGAATTTCACGGCGATGCCGGTGACGATTCGCCGCGGTGACCGGCTGGCGCAAGGCGTGATTCTTCCGTACGCGCGTGCGGACTGGGACGAGAGCACCGCGCCGAGCCGGCCGACGCGCGGCGGGTTTGGCGCGACCGGAAGGTGAGGAATTGACTTCCTAATTCCTGATTCCTACCTGCTTTGTTATGTACAGGCCTCCGCCGTTCGGCAACGCCACCGGCACGACCGACCATGTGGGATGGCGGTGACCGAGGGTGACGGTGTGGCCCGCCATGATGCCGATCGCGCTGCCGAAGACGACATCGCTGAGCCAATGCTGCTGATCGCGCACGCGGGTCCAGCCGATGAACCCCGCCACGGCGTACGCCGGCACGCCAACCCTCCAGCCGTAGTGCTCGGTCAGAACGGTCGCCGACGCGAAGGTCGCGGAGCTGTGGCCCGACGGGAACGACCACGAGCCACCATCGGGGCGCGTGCGATCCGTGGCCAGCTTGAGGGTGACGGTCAGCACGCCGTTGAGAACCTGGGCGCGGATGAGATCGCCGCCGATGTGCGCGACTTCCGGGCTGTGCTGCACCACGCCGATTGTGTAGGTGGCGACCGCGGCGCCGCCCTGCAGCCATTCATTGCCGATCAGCCCGCCGATCGGCGTGTACCACCTCGAGGCACCCGCGTCACGCGCCCAAGCGGCCAGTTCGCTGTCGGCTGAATGCGCAAGTGCGGTGCCTGCGAGTCCCGCGCCGAGGATCTCAGCCGTCTGGCGGTTGGGAAGGGATCGCAGATCCCGGCCGAGATTGTGGGCGAACCGCGTCAGCGGTCGATCGTCGGGCCACGCCGGAGGTCGCCGGCGGCGTCTGCTGCTGCAAAATCAGGGTGACACTAATCACCCACGCCGCACTCAACACGGGCTGAGAATAACACGGCGCTCGACGCGTCCGCCGATCTCTGCGATCATCCAATCAACCAAGTAGCGCGTCGGCATGCCTCAAGTTTTTCTCCTGTCACCTGCGTACTGCGGCGGGCGCCGCGCGTCCATCCTGTTGAAAGACGGCTCGACGGTACCGCTCGCCGTGCGGCTCCGGGCCGGCACTCTGACGCTGGGCGATGCCTTCACATTTCTGAGCGGATTGTATTTCCGTGGCAAGCTGACGTACGCGAGAGCCTTCGGTCCGGCCGCAGGCGCGACGCTGGTGATTACGCCCACGCGTGGCCTCCAACCGCCGGAGATGCCGGTCACCGCGGACCTGCTGCGCGAGTTCGCGTCGGTCGACGTGAACGCCGGCGATCCGCGCTATCGCCGGCCGCTCGAGCGTGACGTCAGCCGGCTGGCTGCGCGGCTCAATGGGGCGACGCGAGTCGTCCTGCTCGGCAGCGTTGCGACCGGGAAGTACGTCGATGTGCTGGCCGCGGCGCTGGGCCCGCGGCTCCACTATCCCGCGTCGTTCGTCGGCAGAGGTGACATGAGCCGCGGCGGACTGCTGCTGCGAAGCGTGACGGCGGCGACCGAACTGGAGTACGCGGTGCTCGAGCCTGGCGTCGCGCGTCGTGGCCCGAGACCGCCGAAGTTGACGCCGCTCGGGCGTTCTCGCGACCAGGCCAACAGACGGTAGTGATCCGCGAAGCCTGGCCGCTGGCGATGAGCTGATCCCGACGACGCGCCAGGCCGGGGTACAATCGCGGGATGGCCTCCATCGATCTCACGGTCGAAACCGAAATCGCGGCGGCACCTGCGGATGTCGCAACCGTGATGTTCGATCCACAGCGCGAGCCGGAGTGGATGAGCGCAATCAAGCGCGTCGAAATCGTCGACGCCGCCCTCCAACCCGGCGCGCGCGTACGGCGGACGGCCAGTCTTCTGGGGCGCGAGATCGGCTGGACCACCGAGGTGGAAGCCGTCCATTTTCCGCACGTCCTCAAGCTGAAGATTGCGGAGGGGCCGTTTACCGGCACCGTGTCGTACCTGATTCAGCGATCGCCCGGCGGCTCAGTGGTCCGCATCCACAATCAGGGGGACACGACCGAGCTCGGCGTCCTGCCGTCATCGGCCGTTGAAGGGCCGATGCGCTCGGCGCTCACGGCCGATCTGGCGCGGCTCAAGGCGCTCATCGAGAAGAGCACGGTCTGAAGAAGTCCAGGGAATCTCTTGCGGATTGGCTCGGCCTGAACCGCGCGACGGTCGCCGTGCTGGCGGTGATCGGTTGCCTCGGGCTCAGCGAAGAAATCTGGAGCAATTTTCTTGCGCTGCATCTCAAGGATCTCGCGCCTGCCGACTCAGCGGCGTCCGCTGTCGTCCAGGCCGCGAAATTCATTGGCGTGATCGCATTCGCCAAAAATCTGCTGGAAGGCTTCGGCTACATCATCGGCGGCAGCGTCGCGCACCGCATGGGCGCCCGCGTCGCGCTGGCCGTGTCCGCCGCACCTATGGCAATCGGGTTCACGGTGATGCTTGCCGCCCGTCAACCCTGGGCCATCGTGTTCGGTGCGCTGTTCATGACCAACTGGGAGCCACTGTCTGTACCGGCGACGTTTGACATCGTCGGCAGCGAGGTGCCGAAAAATCGCCGGACGATTGCGTTCGCCGTGCAAAGCATCCAGAAACGGCTGCCGAAAGTCGTCGGCCCGGCTCTTGGGGGTGTGGTCTTCGCCGCGGTCGGTTATTGGCTCAACCTCACGCTGGCATTCGGATTCGTCGGACTGGCCGTCGTGCTCCAGCTCGGTTTGACGCGCAAGATGCGGCCGAAGCCCGAAGGGCCTTATGTGCCGCTTCGGCAAGTCCTGAAAGAGATGCCGCGCGACCTGCGCCTGTTGTTGAGCGCAGAGATTCTCATCCGATGGGGAGACTGGTTTGCACGGGATTTTGCGGTGCTCTACGTCGCGACGCTGTTGACACGCCAGTGGGGATGGACCGAACCCGCCGCGGCCGAGACGTCCGGTTACCTGCTGGCAATCATGGCCGTCACGGCCCTGGCCACCTACGTGCCCGTCGCGAAGTGGGTCGATCGCGCGCCCTCACCGCGGCCGTTCATCGGCCTGACGTTTCTGCTGTTTTCGCTGTTCCCGATCTGTCTGGTCACGCTGCCCAAAGTCTGCGCAAGCCTCGGATGGCCCGTGACCGCCGGGCTCGTCGCGACGTTCGTGATCAATGGCCTTCGGGAGATCGGCGAGCCCGCGCGCAAGGCGCTGATTTCAACCGGCTTTCCGCCGGCCGTGCGCGCTCGCGCCGTCGGACTCTACTGGGGATTACGGTCGTTCGCCTTCTGCCCCGCCCCTCTCGTGGCGGCGTTCCTCTGGAACCGCATCGGTGCGGATCGGACGTTCTTGATCGGCGGGGGAATCGGGCTGATCGGGACGGCGTGGTATGCGATCAGCAATCGGAAGGCTTGAGTCTCAGGGCTTGGGGCCCGAGGCCGCGCCGCTGGTCAGCGCAAGCCACGAGCCCCAAGCCACAGGTTCACGTTCTACTGCTTTGTCACCGCCAACCCGCTGACCGTCCCTTCGGTGTTGTGCGCGAAGCGGACGCCGTAGACGCCGTCCGTCGACTTGAGCTTGCCGGGGGCCACGAGAGCGGCCTTGTCGTAGCTCCCGACGACCTTGCCGTTGACCGCGCACTCGACTTTGTCACCCTTCACCGATAGGGCAATCTCCTGGGTGACCGGCGATCCGGGGCCGGCGGCCTTGTTCACCGACTCTGCAGCCTCGCCCCGCCGGCCATTCATCTGGAACGGCGCTGGTCCGAAGCCGCGGACGATGAACATGCCGTTGCCGTATGCGGCGCAGTACAGATAGCTCATGTCGGGCGTACCCATATCGTTGCCGGCGATCACGATGCCATATGGGTGCGGGTGATCGTTCAGGTTCATGTACTTCGCTTCGTTGAACGTCGCCTTGACCGTGTAGTTGCCGGTCGCCTTGTTCGCCGGATTCCAATAGGTGATGGCGGGACCGGTCGTGACTTGAAGGACATTCCCCGCCATAGCGAGCTTGGCGTCGGTGACCTTCTGTCCTCTCGCTTCGTCAGCCGGATCGAGTTTTCCCATCCAGCCGGGAGCCGTAATCCCTCCGCCTGCGACCAGGCGGTTGGACTCCGTCTGGGCCGGAGGCGCAGCGGGCGCTCGACCCCCGCTTTGAGCAGGAAGCACCGCGGACGCGCCGAGCGCAACAGCCGATGCAATGACTAACGTCGGAACTTTCCTCATGGGCATACTCCTCGTCGAGAATGTGAGAGTGAAAGCTATCCTATCGCAGGTCAGGGAGCACCCGCCTTGTAGCGCTCGAAAAAGGCCTGGGCGGCCTCCCGATCCCCGATCAGGATCAACTCGGTGCCTGAGTCAAGGGGCCTCGTGATGTCGGCCGGCTCGGCCCTTCCCGATTCCCGCCGCACAGCCAGGACGTTGACCCGGGTCGTGGCGCGGAGGCCCGAGTCCGCAATCGATTTGCCCAACAGGCCTGGCGGCACCGGTGCGGTGAAGACCTCGAGGCCTTCCGCCAGCAGCATGAGATCGCCATGCCGGAGCACGTCGAAGATGGCGTTGGCCTCCATCGGCACGTACGACAGCACGAAGTCCGCGCCCGCGCGCCGCAGGGTCGAGACGTTGTGCTCGAGCGTGGCGCGGCTCAGGATCTGGATGTCGGGCCGCAGCCGCCGGCAATAGAGCGTCAGATAGACGTTCACGTCATCGTCGTGCGTCGTGACGGCGATGCTCGCGGCGCGACCGAGACCCGCCAGCTCCAGCACGGCGGGATTGGTCGCGTCGCCGACCACATACCGCGACCGGTCGTGTACGCGCTCGAGCGCGTGCTCGACGATTCGGTGATCGACGCCATCCCCGATCAAGCTGCGTGACGTCGCCCGGCCGACGCGTCCGCCGCCGATGATGATTGCAGAGCCCGGCGAGTGGCGGGCCTGCCGGACTTCGCGGTCGTAGGCGGTGAGCCCCTCCAGCGTCGCCGAGAGCAGCAGCACCGTATCCTCGGTGACGACGGAGTGCGCGGACGCCCCGGCGTAGCGTCCACGCTCGATCAGCCCGACGACGTTGACGTCGAGGCGCTCGCGCAGGCCAAGATCCCGGACGGTGCGGCCGACCAGGGAGGTGTTCGCGGCCGACGCCTCGGCGATGAACAGATCGTCCAACCGCCCGACGACGTGCGTCCGTCCGCCGTGTCCGGAAATGCGCCGCGCCATTTCCCGTCCGAGCAACTCGCCGAGCTGCACAACCTGCCGGCAGCCGGCGCTCAACAGCATGTCCACCGAGCCTTCCCACGCGGCTGTTGCGACGATCGGCACCGTCTCGGAGGCTTCGCGCACGCTGAGGACGACGTTCGCGTTTACGGTGTCGGTCAGCGTGGCGGCCACCAGCGACGCATGATTCACGCGCGCGCGGCGATAGGTCGCCGGATCGTCAACCCGGCCCACCATGACCGGAATCCCTTCGTCGTGCAGGCCAAGCGCGCGATTCACGTCGGAGACGAGCACGACGTAGGGAATCCGGAATTGCGTCAGCCGCTCGATGAGCGCGGCTTCCACCGGGCCGTACGCGGTCAGGATGACGTGTCCCGACAGGGAGGCCGGCAACTGACGCGGCGTGCGCGCCGTGCGTCGCGCCTCGAGCCACGGCGCATACAGGAATTGAATCAGGGTGAATGGGAGGAGCACGAACAGCAGGACCAGGCCAGTAATCAGGACGAACACGGAGAAGATTCGCCCGAGATCGGACTGGAATGTCAGATCGCCGTAGCCGAGCGTGGACATCGTTTGCAATGTCCAGTAGACGCCGGTGAACCAACTGTGCCGGACCCCTTCGCGCTGCATCAGCAGCACGAACACAGTGCTGTAGACCGCAATGATGAGACCGACGAGGAGGATGAGCCCCGCGATGGCGCCGGGATTGGTCCGGATCCGGTCACCCGAACCGGAAGCCCCGAAGGAGCGATGCTTTGTCGAGGACGCCACGCTGAGGTCAGCGGTGCACGTCGATCAGCCAGCTGTTTGACACGCTGTTCGATCCGTTCCGGACGACCAGTGAGTAGGTGCCGACCTTGTTCAGGATGACGTTCAACGCGAACGAGGTCGAGTTCAAACCGGCCATTGCGGACGAATTGTAGAAACTCTGCAGGCTGTCGGGCCCCGTGAGGATAGCTTCGAGCGTCGAATCGAAATTCGTGCCGAACACGTTTATCCCCTGTTGCTGATTGCTGACGAACGTGCTGTCCGGCGAGACGCCTGTCAACGTGAGCGAACCCTGCGCGGCCGGACGCACGCTTATGGCGAACGGCGACGATGTCTGGCCGCTGACATTCCTGACCTGCAGGTGATAGTCACCGGAGACATCGAGCGTGAGGGACAACTGAAAGGACGAGGCGTTCAGTTGTTTGAAGTCGTTCGCCACGAGCGAAAGCACCAGCCCATCCGGCCGGGACAACGTCCCGACCATGCCCGTCTCGAAGTCGTGGCCCTGGACCGTGACCAGTTGCGGAACCTCACTGAGCGAGGGTTGCGATGGCGACGTACTAAGGATGGCTGGCGTGCCCGACGGTGAGCCGCTTGTGGGTGAGGTGGCGCTCTTGGAGCAGCCGCCAAGCGCCAGCAGAGATGAAAGGGTTAAGCAGATTGTCAGAGTCCGCATGAGCCTCGCTGCACAACATTAATACGGACTGGGTCAGGCCGTCGTTTCTGTCAGCGTTTAGGCCATTTTTGCAGCAAGCCGATCGATACACGCATGTGGCCGTCGCGGATCCCGCGAGCGACATCCAGGCGCAGGACTCCGCCCACCGCCGGCGGACGGAGGCGCAGCCCAATGCCGATATCGATCAGGAGGGGCGTCGCCGGCAGGTCGCCGGCGCGCTGCGAGGCGCGAGCCGCGTCCACGAACCCGGCGACCGCCACCGGCCCGGCCGGTAATTGCCAGATCGGCCGATTGTATTCCACCGAACCGAACTCGAGCCGGCGTCCGAATACCTCGCCGCGCACCATGCCTTGCCGGATGAGCGCATGCGCGCGCAGGAACGCGGCGCTCGATTCGCTCGATCCGGCGCCCGCCCAGAGCTGGAACGGCGCGTCGTGCCCGGCGACGGCCGTGCCGAACACGGTCAGCCACACCGGCATATCCACGCGCGTCGTCGAACGCGTCGAGAGCCATGCCGTGCCGGCGCTGAAGGCGGGCCGGGTGGGGGAGGCCAGCCAGGTCGTGCCCCCGACGTTCAGCGCGACGTGATCGCGGATGAATCGGCCCTCCAGGCCGCCCTGGATCGCGCCGTAGTTTCGACCGTCGAACCGATCGAGTGCGGCGCCCGCCCGCCACCAGAGCCAGCTCGTGGCCCAATTGGCCAGCCCAAGCCCGATGTGCCGCCGGTCGGCGGTGGATCGCATGTCGGGTGACGGTGCGAAGACCTGCCGCTCCCAGAACGCGGTGACGCTGAGGACTCCCGGCAGTGCTCCCGGTGCGGGCATGTCGAACCGTTCGCTCAGATGGCGCCAATTCTTCTCCCACCCCCAGGAGGTGACGAAAGCTTCGCCGTGACCGGTGGGACCGGCGACCTCGAATTGCAGGGCTTGAAATGCCAGGCCGCCGACACCGATTGTCGCGATTGGCAGCGGTCCGGCCGGCACGACGTCTTTCTCGTCGAGATAGATGTCGACCCGGGCCTTGCCGTCGTCGAGCGGCCCGTATTTCAACCGGCTGTCCAATGACACTGGCAACTGATCCAGTCGACGGATGGCGCGAATGAAGCGATCGCTCGTGAGGAGCTCGCCCGATCGGATCCCGATCGTGTCGGCCACCACGGCGTTGTTGGTGTTCCTGGCGCCGTGGACCTCCACGGTGCTGACCGCCGGCTGGTTCACATGACTCCAGGATCGCAACGCGCCGCGAACGTCGCCCGAGAAGTAGCGGCTGGTCGCCAGCAGGTTCCAGCTGCGGGCATCGTCGGGCGCGAGATCGACAGCGCGATGCGCGTACTCTTCCGCCGCGCGCCAGCGCGAGTCGAGAAAGCGCAGCTCGGCCAGCTCTCGCCAGCCAACCGGATCCGTTGGACAGAGGCGCGTAGCCACGCGAAGGCCGCGCTCGGCCTCGGGGCGACGGTCCTTGGCCCGGAGCATCGACGCGGCGATGAGATCGGCGCACGCGCTGACCGATCCGGCGGCGGGCACAGCTGTTTCGGAAGCGACGGGAGCGGGAGCCACGGCTGGAGGCGAGGCCGCGCCGGCATCGGGTGTGGCGACCAGCATCCAGCGGCCGCTGGCCTCCCACGCGCGATCGAAGTCCCTGATTCGAATCACGTGGTAGGGCTCGGCGGACGGATCCTGCACGATCACCTCGTCCGGCGTGCTTGCGACAACGACGACGTAATGATTGGCGTCGGGAAGGTCACGCAGCAGCGCGACGACGGGGTGGCCGAGTTCGATCTCTGCGCGCAGCTGCTTTGCCGAGCTCTTCGGATGACGCGAGACTTCCGTTTTCCATCCTCTCGCGCGGAGAGCCGCGGCAAACGCCTCCGGCGGAAGACCGCGATCAGTGCAGGCCACCGTCGACTCGAAGTCCGCCGGCGCGGCATCGCGCGCGCCCCAGTAACGCAGGACCATCGCCGCGGCCGCGCCTGAGCAAGGATCCGAACTCTCCGTGATGTGGGGCACCGGCAGCACGAGGTGTCGCGTCGATGTGAGCTGCGCGTCGGCCGCCGAGCCGAGGACTCGGCTGATTGCCGCGAACAGGATGACGATGCGGGCGATGCGCATGTTCCTTGCCGTCGTTCGGTCTTTTTGCAACAAGGGTGCCGCCGCGGGACGGACGCGACTGCGCGATCGAATGGCGTAGAGCCAAGCAACTTGTCAGGAAGCAGTACAAACGTCCTATGGCGGCGTCGCGCCGGAAGAAGGCGCAGCGGGGGAACACCGGGTGCGATCGCAGGCTGGTTGCCGGTCGAGGTCACGTTTGTGTAGAGTTAGGGGTCAGGCAGGGCGGGAATAACTCAGTGGTAGAGTGCGACCTTGCCAAGGTCGAAGTCGCGGGTTCGAATCCCGTTTCCCGCTCCATACTTGGAACGTTGACGGGACGCCTCGACGGAAGCCCGTCGAGGCGCCGCGCCAAAACCGGTTGCTGCTCGTGGGCCCGACGCCCCGCGCTGCCCGCAAGCCGCCGATTCGGTTTGGGCCGTTTGTAGGTTGCTGGACTGTGGTTGAGACCCTCCGCCGCTTCGCTTGCTGTACGTAGCGCTGGGCTGTCGCCCGGCGCGATTTCCGTTGTCCGCGCGTTTCGTGCTCTCCAGGGGCGCCGTCGCCAAGCGGTAAGGCAGAGGTCTGCAAAACCTCCACCCCCGGTTCGATTCCGGGCGGCGCCTCCAACTTTACTGAGCAAATCCATCGATCCTGACCGTTGGGCACCGTGAAACGTGTCCGACCATAGCTGTTCTATAGCCGATCGCTCAGACACCGCCGACTGACAGGGCGCGCGGCCGCTGCGCGATGTCGTCGAGTCGGCGCGCTGCGTCTTTGAGATCGATGGCGGAGACGATGTCGTAGCAGCGGAAGATGCTGTCTGTGCGATGCTCGGTCAAGACGTTCCGTGGCCAACTCCAGACGGCTCTGCGAGTGATTTCGGTATCATGTGGCGCATGGCTCGACGCTCCCACGTCGCTGGTGCGCCCCGGCTCGATCAGGGGCTCGACTTCATGCGATTGCTGTGGCGGATCGAGCACGGCCTCCAGAGCACGTCCAAGCGCATGGAGGCGACGTTGGGTGTGACCGGTCCCCAGCGCCTCGTCTTGAAGATTGTTGATTTGTTCCCGGGCCTGACGGCCCGCGACCTATCGCGGATCGTGCGCCTCCATCCGAGCACCCTCACCGGTATTCTTCGTCGACTGGAGGCCAAGGGTCTGCTCGGCCGCGTGCGCGATGCCGACGATAGTCGGCGCATACGTCTCCGCGTCCGTCCAGCAGCGCGGAAGTTCACGCACGGGACCAAGGGCACGGTTGAGTCGACGATTCAGGGCGCGCTGAGGCGTCTGCCGGTCGGGCAGATCCGATCGGCGCGCGCCGTCCTCGCAGTGATCGCCCTCGCGCTGGAGGAGACGTCTTCCCTTTCAGGGACGGTACTGCTGACCGAGAGGCTCTGACCCTCGGGCACGGTCGCCGTCAAGATCCTGCCCTCCGCAGACCCCGAGCGGGGGCAGCGCGTCGAGCGGGAAGTGAAGGCGATTGCGCGACCTGAACCTGTCTAATGGTCGCGCTGACCTGGCCCGCGCCCCAGGATTCCATTGACCCTTGACGCGTCCGCTATTTTGCGGTGACGACCAGGTGCCCTCGCCGGTTCTCGTACCAACAGTCCTCGTCGTGCGACGTGCAGAACGGCGCGTCTTCGCCCTTGCTGACCGTGCGAATCCGAGCGGTGTCAATCCCGAGGCTCACGAGATAGCTCAGGGTCTCGCGGGCGCGCCGCTCGCCCAAGGCCAGGTTGTACTCGTTCGTGCCTCGCTCGTCGGCATGACCCTCGATCAGGATGCGCGTGCTCGTCCACTTCTTCATCCATCCCTGCCGCCCTCCTGCGAGCGTGCCGACTTGCCAGTGGGAGGATAGCAATACACTACTTTGACGTCAAATCATTTGACCACATAGTGGTTGTCGCGACGCATGGCGCGACCAGAAGCGGTAGACGTGCGTCTAAAGAGGTACGGTTCGTCCGAGGCGCCGACTCGGCAAAAGGGGGATGCCGGCCTGATGCTGCGCATGGCTGTAGCCTCGCTGGTTCGCAACCGTCTTCGGACCAGTCTCACCATTCTTGGTCTGGGGATCGGGATTGCGGCGGTGATTTGCACCGCGGCCCTCGGCGCGGCGGGGACTCAGCGGATTCAGCAGCAGATCAACGCGCTCGGCGAGGACTTCCTGTGGGTCCGCGCCGGCAGCCGCAATGTTGGCGGGATCCGAACGGGTTTCGGCGGCGTCACCACACTCAAACCGGACGACGCCACCGCGATCGTGAATGAGGTGCCGGGAATCACCGCGTGCTCACCCGAGGTCCAAGGCCGCGAACAGGTGATCAGCGGCAACCAAAACTGGAATACACGGTATCAGGCCGTCTGGCCGACATTCTTCGAGATCCGACATCGACTCGCCGCGCATGGTGTCGTCTTCTCGGAGGTCGACCAGGCGCGCGCCGAGCGCGTCATCGTGCTCGGACAGGGGGTCGCGGACCGATTGTTTCCCGACGAGAACCCACTGGACCGGGCTGTCCGCATGAATGGCTTTCCCTTTCGGGTGATCGCTGTCCTCGAACCAAAAGGGGCGACGCGCGGCGGCATCGATCGTGATGACGCGGTCATTGTGCCGCTCGCCACCGCAACTCGCTACCTACAGCGCCGCGAGTGGGTTACCGACATCATGTGCGACGTGGCTTCGCCGGCTCAGATGGGCTATGCGGAGTTCCAAGTGACGTCGCTACTGCGACTGCGACATCGGCTGACGCCTGGGAGCGCGGACGACTTTCAGATCCAGCAGCCCATCGAGATTCTGCAAATGCGGGCCCAGTCAGCCAGCACGATGGCGTGGATGCTGACGGCGATAGGCGGCGTATCGCTCATCGTCGGTGGTGTCGGGATCATGAACATCATGCTGGTGTCCGTGACCGAGCGGCGCCGTGAAATCGGAGTGCGCATGGCGATTGGCGCGCGGATGCGCGATATTCGGCGGCAGTTTCTCCTGGAAGCTGCAGCCCTCGGACTCGTCGGCGGAGTCGTGGGCATCGGTCTGGGTTGGCTGGGCTCATGGGCGCTTTCAGCAGCTTTCCATTGGCCGACGCTCATTTCGCCCGTGGTCGTGGCGTCGTCGACTGCGGCGGCCCTGACGGCGGGCTTGGCCTTCGGATACTTTCCGGCACATCACGCGTCGCGGCTGGATCCCCTCGAGGCCATCCGCACCGAGGATTGACCGGCGCCGCCATATAGCAAAACGCGGGCCTTGCTGTCGCCCGGCCTCGGGCATCCGACATCGTCTCGTTATACCTCGAGCGCAAAGCCTGCCCATATTTCGGAACGAAAATGCGATTCTCGTGGAATTAGCACTTAGTGCTCCACTTCGGAATTACGGCCGCATTCGGCCGCCGATGCATCCCGTCCCGCGGCGTTGCTCGTCGGTCAAATGCACTGGGCATTTTCCCTCCTCGCGCCTTGCGGGCCGGGCGCCTCGACGGCCTCGGTGCGTGGCCGTAATTCCGAAATGGAGCACTTAAGATTAGGTTGCAAGGTAGTCCGGCAGCACGAGGTCGTCCTGCAGCGAAGCGCCGATCAGTTGATTCGCGACGAGCGGAATAGAGAGCGCGCTGACGGCGACGTTCCGCATCCTTAGGGCGAGCGCACTTCGTGGGGCAAAGAAGCCGCGGAACCGTAAGGCCGTCTTCTGCTTGGTGCTCACGAAGGCGCGCAACCGCGCTTCGAATCCCGTGAGCGCACGCTCGATGTGGCCGCCGGCGCGATGCAGTTCTCCAGCGAGGACATACGCCTCGATCATCGCGAGTCCGGTGCCTTCCCCCGCGAGTAGGGACGCGCATGCTGCCGCATCGCCGATCACGGCAACTCGTCCGACGCTCCAGCGTGCTAGGTGGATCTGGCTGACGCGATCGAAGTACACATCATCGACCGCATCCATCCGATCCAGGATGTCGGGAACCTCCCATTTCATGTCGCCGAACGCGCGCCGTAGGGCCGCCTTCTGTTGCTCTCGCGGTGGATCGCCGTCGAGCAACTCCGAGCGGCATATGAGCAGCACGAGCGTTTCATCGTTGCGCAGGGCGACGCGTGCGACCTGTCGCTGTGGGACGGTGTGCGAGACGTACGTGAGCTCGTCCCGCCGCGGATAGTCAAGCAGCCGAAAGGCCGCAACATGGCAGCCGAGGGATGTCTCGAACCGCCCCTCCGGTCCGAACACGAGCGCTCGCACATGCGAGTGCAGCCCGTCGGCGCCGACGACGAGATCGAATCGCCCCTGCCGGCCGTTGGAAAGAGTGGCGGTCACGCCTTGGCCATCCTGCTCGACGCCAGCGACGGATACGCCGAAATGGGCTGGAATACCTTCGCAGGACCTGAACAGGACGGCGGCGAGGTCCGCTCGCGCAAGGCTGATGAAACGGCCTTGGAGCTGCTTGCGCATCGGGGTCACGTCCATTCCCGCGACCTCGTGACCATCTTCGTCGACCATGCTGAGCCGCTCCATCTTGTAGCAGCGTTCGAGCAAGGCCGGGTACGAGCCCCATGCGATCAGCGATCTCAAACCCGAGACCCCAGAAGTCGATGACGTAGCCATCCGTGCGCAGGGTGGGTGCTTTCTCAAACAGGATCGGTTCGTGCCCGAACCGGCGGAGCCAATACGCGAGCGTTGGCCCCGCAACGCCCGTTCCGTTGATCGCGATTCTCATGGTTTCAACTTCCGCCCTGCATCGTCGCCACACGCGGATCGCGGCAATATCCCATTGTCGCGCATCGATGTTTTGACCTCAAATGATCTGGGCTGGTAGGCTCAAGGGAGGGCCGTGGCACGCAATCGTGCGAGGCGCCCGAACCAATGGAAACGGCAAACACCAACTCTTGCGCTCGTTGCGGCGGGCCGCTGGTTGATGGCCACTGCCAGGCGTGCGACCGAACGACCGAATCCACGTTCGTCCATCGGGAGATCGTGGTGCTGGTTGTCCTGTGCGCGCTCGTCGTGGTCGGTTTCGTGTTGACGCGCGCTGCGGCTGGTGCGAATCGCGCCCATCGGCTTCGCGACGCAGCCGCCTGGTACGACGCCGGTGAGCATCATCTTGCCGTCGGCCAGACCGAATCGGCCATCAAGGCGCTGCGCCGCGCCACAGCGATCAATCGCGACAACCGAACCTACCGCCTTGCTCTGGCAGCAGCCCTCGCTGCAGGTGGACAGGACGATGAGGCCAGGCAAGTGTTAGCTTGGGGTTCGCGAATCGACTCCCGAAGATCCTGAGGTGAACGTTCAGCTCGCGCGACTCGAAGCGCGCCACGACGATCTGACCGGGACGGTTCGGTATTACCAGAGCGCCGTGTACGGCTCGTGGGGCGCCGACCAGGGCGACGCTCGCCGTCAGGTGAGGATTGAGCTGATTCGATACTTGCTCGCCCACGAACAGCGTGGCCGCGCACTCTCGGAGCTCCTCGTGCTCACCGGCAATCTGCCAGACGACGTGACGTCACAGACGGAGGCCGGTCAATTGTTTCTGGACGCGGGCGAGCCGCGGCGGGGACTCGATCGCTTTCGTCAGGCCTTACGCCTCGATCCAACGAATTCCCGGGCACTCGCCGGGGCGGGTGAGGCGGCCTTCGAAGTCGGCGACTACGCGAGTGCCCAGCGCTATTTGCGCGCGGTGGAGTCACCGTCCGCCCGCCTGTCGGAACTCCAGGCGGTCACCGACCTGGTGCTGACCCGTGATCCGCTGCGGCCGGGTCTGTCGTTGAGCCAACGTCAGGAACGTGTGATGGCGGGGTTCAGACGCGCGGCGGAAGCGCTTGACGCCTGCGTCACCAAGCAGCCGGTGGCTAACAATGCCTTCGAGTCGCTGCGCGCTGAAGCGGGCGCGCTGGAACCGGAGCTCGCCCTTGGGAGACTTCGCCGCACACCCGAATCGATCGATACCGCCCTCAACCTGATCTACCGCATGGAACAACAGACCCTGGACACGTGCGGCCAAGGGTCTGCATTCGACCGCGCGTTGCTCCTCATTGGCCGGCGCCACGAAGCGGATCGGCAGTGATGTCGTTGGGCTCTTCGATACAGCAGCTTCGGTTGCGTGAGCACCAACTGTTTCTGGCGCTCACCATCGTGGTCGGCGTGCTGGCAGGACTGGCGGCGGTCTTATTCACCGTCGCCATCGACTGGACCACGCGCCTGTTCTTCGGTCTGGACCCGTCGACGGCGCGGCTGTTTATCGTGCCGGTCACGGTGAGTCTGGTGACGGGCGCGTTGCTGGCCTGGATATTTCCGGACGTACGCGGCAGCGGCGTGCCGCAGACTGAGGCCGCGTACCATTTGCGCGGCGGCGTCATTCCTATTCGCGTGCCGCTTGGAAAATTCATCACGGGCGTGTTGTGCATCGGATCCGGTCACTCGATGGGTCGCGAGGGCCCTTCGGTTCAGATCGGCGCGGGCCTCGCGTCCGCCGTGGGGCGTTGGGTGCCGCTGCCTCCGGCACGCATCAAGGACCTCGTACCGGTCGGCGCAGCGGGCGCATTGGCCGCCGCCTTCAATACACCGGTCGCCGCCGTGCTCTTCGCCCTCGAGGAAATCATCGGCGACATGAACGCTACGCTGCTCGGGTCGACCGTCCTCGCGTCTGTCGCCTCGGTCGTCGTTGAACGATCGATTCTCGGAAATGAGCCACTGTTTCGCGTGCCCGCGTATCACTTGCAGCATCCGATCGAACTGTTGGCGTATGCGGCGCTGGGGATCATCGGCGGAGTCGTGTCACTGGCGTTCTGCAAGGGCCTCCTCGGTGCGCGGCGTCTGTTCATGGGGTTGCCGCCCTGGACGCGCGTGTGGCAGCCCGCCATGGGTGGGCTCGTGATTGGCGGGCTCCTGGTTCTCAGTCCTCAGGTGATGGGCGTCGGCTACGAATACGTGGACCAGGCGCTGAATGGCGGCCTCGTCTTCAAGACGATGGTGCTGTTGTGCGTGCTGAAGCTGCTCGCCACCACCGTGTCGTATTCGTCCGGCAACGCGGGCGGAATCTTCGCCCCGAGCCTCTATATCGGCGCGATGGCTGGCGGCGCCGTGGGCACCGTTGTCCATCAGCTCGCCCCCTGCAGACGGCCGACGCCGGAGCCTATGCCCTGGTCGGTATGGGTACGCTGTTCGCGGGCATCATCCGTGCGCCGATGACCTCGGTCTTCATGATTTTCGAGATTACACAGGACTACCAGATTCTGGTGCCGCTCATGGTGGCGAATCTGCTCAGTTTCCTCATTTCCCGTCGGTTTCAGCCGGTGCCGGTGTACCACGCGTTGCTGCAGCAGGATCATGTGCACCTGCCGTCACCGGCGACTCGCATGACGCCCGCGTCTTGGACCGCCGCCGACGTCATGGGGTCGGAGGTGAGCCTGGTTCCTCCTGAGACATCTGTGCAGAACCTTTGGGATACCTCGCAGAGGAACGGCGCGCCGGCGTTCTTGATCGGTTCGCCGGGGCGGCTGGTCGGCATGGTGAATGCCCAGCAGCTCGCCGCGGCGGTGGAGTCGGGCCGGCTGTCCGATCCGATCGGATCACTCCTCGAGCCAGAGATGGTGCATGCCCACCCGGATCATCCATCCGAGACGGTGCTGGAGCGCCTGGCTCAGAGCAGCGGGATTCTACCGA
Source organism: uncultured Acidobacteriota bacterium (assembly GCA_963724645.1). Lineage (GTDB taxonomy): Bacteria > Acidobacteriota > Vicinamibacteria > Vicinamibacterales > SCN-69-37 > CAVXSP01. The sequence goes on along the minus strand of CAVRVJ010000013.1, from coordinate 105,015 downwards.
TCGTGAGTCGCGACGACGCACAGCGGGTCCTCGGCGTCGTCACGTTTCCGCACATCATGGGGTTCATGCGGAAACGGCCGGCGACGAGTAGAGCAACATTCGAATAGGCGACGGCCTGGCATTTCGCGTCCGTCTCACCTTGAGCCAGTGTCATGACAAAGCGACAAACAGCGCTAAGTACTGCGTTTCACAATTACGACAACGTATCGCCGCCGATGCATCCCGCCTCGCTGCGTTGCTCGTCGGTCAAATGCGCCAGGCATTCTCCCTCCTCGCGCCTTGCGATCCGGGCGCCTCGGCGCCCGAATACGTCACGGTAGTTGTGGAACGCAGGACCTAAGACGGCCCGAGGTTTCTGAATAGCCCACAATCAATGACGTAAGGCCAAGCGGCAGTAGCTGCAGCTCGCCGACGCCGAGCATGGCTATTCCCAGGCCCACGCATGCGTCGGCAACCAGGGCCACCGCGAGTAGCCATCCGGGGCGCGAGGCCCAAAATGCGCGCCGCTCCCGGATCGAGACGATGGAGAACAGTGCGAAGAAGAGCAAGGTGACAAACGAGAATGTGTGGAGTTGGCCGCTGCTGACGTCGAGGTGAAATCGGTGCCAGCCGATGGCGAGCAGCCCCAGCGACTCCACCAGCATCACGACACCCAGGACGACAGCCACGATCACGAGCGGGCCGATGCTCCAGCTCTCTGCGCTCACCAAGCCTTCGGTGGTGAGCACGACGCTGGCGGCGCCTTTTGCCACATCAGTTGCACCGCTCACGGCGATGCCAACCTCTGCTTGTCGCAAGGCCGGCCCGTCGTTCACGCCATCGCCGGTCATCCCGACCACGTGCCCATCCTCCTGAAGGGTCTTCACGAGCAGGAACTTGTCTTCGGGGAACACTTCAGCGAACCCATCGGAGTTCGCCACAAGGTCACCGGCACCCTTGGCCTCCCGCAGCGCCGCTCGCAGATCTGGCGCGCGAACGATCTCGCCGAGACCCAGGCCGTGAGCAATCTCGCGAGCGACAGGGAGCGCAAGATGTTCGGCGGGCTTGCCTTCTTGGACCGCGGTCGGATGTGCTGCGGCATCGTTGGCAGCGATCTGATGCTGCGAATCCCTGATGCCGAATTCAATGCGGCCATGCGCTCACGTGCGGCCGATGGACTTCACGGGCCGTAGTCGCAACGAGATCAAGCTGCACGCGCCCTCAACAGTCGGGACGCAACGAGCGCAAGACCAGAGAACAGCAGGATCCCGATCGGCTTGCCGAACAGCAATACGGCCAGCACGAAGTGGGTGCCCGGCCCAATCTGTTCGAACGGACGCCGGCAGTCGCCAAGCCAAAGAGCAGCAGGACGAACTGTACGGGAACCGCCCACCAATCCTCGGACTGATTGAGCGTGTCGATTTGGCCCGCTTCGCGCGGCTCGAACAGCCCAAGGTCTCGGGCGCTATGTGGCATGAAGGGAACGATCGGCACCAACGCGAGGGCCGGATGAAAGCCGCCAAAATAGAGCGCGGCCCACGACAGTACTCCCGGACCGATGATGTAGGGCCAGAAGCTGCGGATGCGGCGGCGCCGCAGCCAGAGCGCAGCCAACAAGGCCGCCGCCATCGTCGTCGCGAGTGCGATGACTGAAAGGGGCCCGGATGGATAGAAGGCGGCCAGGATCATCAGGCCCAGTGCATCATCAGCAATCGCAAGCAGCAACAGGAACGGGATGGCTGGATGCCCACGTCGGAAGATGACGCGGGCGATCATCGCTGAGAACGCGCCCACCGCTCCTTGGAAACCCCGCAGCCGGGTTTTCCACAAGCGCCCACAGGCCGCGCTTACTGGAAGGGGACATTTCTATTTCGCTAAGAAGGGGGACATTTCTATTTCGCGTTGACATCCCGTCCCTCTCTTGTTGACTTGAACTGTCCTTGGTGATACCCATTCGCCTGTTTCACATACTGAGAAGCTGTCACCCCGTCCCCGGAGGGCATCATGATCAGTCCGCGAGGCGCCGCCGTTCTCGTTGTGTTAATCCTGCCCGGGCTGGCTGCAAGCCTGCCTGCGCAGACCCCCACCCCCAGTGAGAAAGTATTGATTCACGCGTCGAAGCCGTACGCGTCGCTCGTCGCGCGCGTCCGCGCGTTGGGAGGCACCGTCACGAATCAGTACCGAGTACATCGACGCGATCTCGGCCGACATTCCTGTCAGTGGACTCGGCGGGTTGCAGAACCTGGTCGGCGTGGCCGCCGTCAGCAAGGACGTGGAAATCGCGATACCTCGCAGTGTCGATCCCTTTCGCGGCAGACACGTTGCGATCACAGGCGTGGAGTCGGACATGCTCGCCGACTCAGTGGCGGCACTTTCCGCCGACGACTTGACGACGCTCGCCTCGATCAGCCCGGACGGCTATCGCTTGAACGCCAGCATCGCGAACGTCGCTCCTCTTCACGCGGCCGGCGTTCTCGGCCAGGGCGTGGTCGTCGCTGTCATTGACACCGGCATCCGGCCGGGGTTTCCCCACATCTCGCTCGACGGCTCGGTGATCGGGTGCGAGAACTTCGTGCCGGACGCCCTCGGCTGTTCCAACTCGGCGAACGAGGGCCACGGGACGTTCGTCGCAGGGATGATCTCGGCCAACGTGAGTTTCAGCTTTTCGGCAGCGAGCACCTTCCGCAATGCCGTGTTGGCTGAATGCGCCGCTTGCTTCGCCAATCCGCCGACGAATACGGTGATTCCGATGATTGGCACGGCGCCGCGATCGAGCATCTATGCCCTTCGGGTCTTCGGCCCGAGCGGCAGCGGTCCCGCGTCACGCATTCTCGCGGCGATGGACCGGGCGATTGCCCTCCGCGAGGCCTACAACTCGAATCCTGCGTCCGGCGCCCACATCACCGTCGCCAACCTGAGCCTCGGCGGCGCGACGATCTATGCGGGGCGCGACTTCTTCGATCAGATGACCGACGCAATGCTCAGCCACGACATCCTGCCCGTCATCGCCGCGGCAAACGCCGGGCCGGCATCGATGACGGTGGGGAGCCCGGGGACCGCGATCTCCGCCCTGACAGTTGGCGCCGCGAGCCTTTCGCATAATGAGCGCATTCTCGAACGATTGCAGCTCGGCCCGGTCGTCGGGTCGCAGTATCGGCCGTTCCTGGGTCATCAGATGGCGTTTTTCAGCTCCCGGGGGCCGGACGCCGATGGCCGCCTGGATCCGGACGTCGTCGCGAACGGCTTTGCCAGCTTCGGTCAAGGATACGGCTCGACCACGAGCATCTCGCTTGCAAGCGGCACGAGCTTCGCCACGCCGACGACGGCTGGCGTAGCCGCCCTCCTTCGGCAGTTGTATCCGGCAGCCACCGGCCGTCAGATTCGCAACGCCATCATCGCCAGCGCCAACCCTTCGGTTGTGAGCGACGGTTCCACGGTCATCGACCAGGGAGCCGGCTATGTGGACGGCCTCGCCGCTGCCGGGCTGCTGGCGGCCGGGCTTGTGCCCGATGAGCTTCCGGCTCCAACGAACTTCACGAAGAACGTCGACGTCAATATCCAGCAGAGCACTTTTCTGCACGCGCAGGCCGGCTCGGTCTTCGAATCCGCGGAAAATCTGAGGCAAGGAGAGCGCCACGAAGTCGTCTACAAAGTCGGGCCGAACGTCAACCGGGTAGTTGTGACGCTGTCGAACGTCACGCCCGCGCTGCCATCCTCCGAGCAGAATCAGCTGTTTGGCGACGACATCCTGCTCACCGTGCATTCGGCGAAAACTTCAGCGATCGGCGAAGGCGACTACAAGGTATTCGCGTTCAGTACGGGCGGGATGTTCGAGATCCAGGATCCGGAACCGGGCCTGATGCGCATCACCGTCAGCGGCGACTGGACGAACGCGGGAACGATCTCGGCCGATGTCGGGGTTTCCAGCTCGGTTGAAGCCACGCCGCAGATAAGCACCCAGAACAAGATCGCCGATCAGGAGATACTCGCGTATCCGGTGACCATGCCGAGCGGCGTGAAGCAGGCGGAGTTTCGACTGAGCTGGCGTGAAGATTGGGGCCAGTATCCGGCTTCGGATCTTGACTTGATCCTCGTGGCTCCGAACGGCTCCGTCAATCTCGCCGGTGCGTCGATCAGCGATCCCGAAGTCGCTGTCGTGGCCAATCCCGCTCCCGGCACCTGGACCGTCCTCGTCAGCGGATCCGAAGTCAACACCGCCACGGACAAGTTCGAACTCCGGATCAGTCTCGACGGCAACGTGCTAAAAATCAATTGATGGGTGACGCCGGGCCGGTTGCCAACGATCCCCGGCGTGCCGGCCGACGCGCTCGAACGTTCGTCGAAGCAGGAGGCTTCGCGCTCCTCTCTATTGTCGCGACCTGGCCGCTGGTGCGGCATATCAGCACACACGTCCCGGGCAGCAATCTCTGGAGTGGCCGCGTCGTGTTCTTCGAGTCGGCGACGAACCTGTGGAACCTGTGGTGGGTTCGCTACGCCCTGTTCGACTTGAAACAGAGCCCGTTCGACTGCCGGTACCTGTTCTATCCGTTCGGCGCCGATCTCTGGCTGCATACGCTGTCGCCGCTGCCCGCAACGATTGGCGCGCTGTTGCAGCCGGTCGTCGGCCTGGTCGCCACGCAAAACCTGTTCGTCCTCACCAGCTTCGTGGCGGCCGGGCTGTCGGCCTCGGCCCTGGCGCGCTACCTGGGCCTCGAGCGCAACGCGGCTACCCTCGCCGGGGCCCTGTACGCGTTCACGCCGGCGGTCGTCGCACACCTGTACGCCGGCCATTTCGAGCTGTTGTGGACCTTCTGGATGCCCGCGGTGCTTTTGGCGTTTCTCCGGCTTCTCGCTGCGCCGGACGGACGAGACGGATGGCGGCGCGCCACATTACTGGGTCTCTTGCTGGCCGGGGCGTGCTACTCGTGCCAGGTACTATGCCGTCTACTCCGTTGAACTTCTGCTCCTGACCGCTTTGCTGCGATGGCGTGCGGTCCTCCGCGCCGTGGTGCTCAAGCGGCTCGCCTTCGCGGCGCTCGTCGTGGGATTGGGCATCGAACCGCTTGTGGCACATGTCGTGGCGCGCGAAGAGACGTCGAGTCTCGAGGACACGCGGTCCAGCTTTCACGACCTCCGCATGGAGCCGCTCGATCTCATCGCGCCAAGTTTCATGCACCCGGTGCTGTCGCGTTTCCAGCAGACTCGCGATCGGCTGCCGCAGGAATCCACCGGCTACCTCGGACTCACCGCGATCGTGCTTGCGATTGCGGCTATCGCCAGCCGACGCCGAACCTACGACCCGACGCAGGCGACGCCCGCGATAGACTTGCGGCTCGCTGCGGCGATCGCCGTAGTCTTCGCGATTCTGTCGTTTGGAGCCGAGATCAAGATTCCTGGCCGGCCGGCTGGGATCCCCATGCCCGCTGCTCTATTCGCGGAACTACCGGTATTGCGACAGGCCCGTGCGCCTGGACGCCACGTCATCCTGGCCGCGCTCGGCGTCTCCATCCTCGCGGCCGCCGGCTGGCAGCGTGTGCCGCGCCGTCACTGGCGCGTCGGACTCGCGCTCGCCATGGCGTTCGAATTCTGGCCAGCCGTACCGCTCTTCAACGTACACGTGGACGAGGTCTATTACCGGATCGCGTCGCAGCCCGGCCGATTCGCAATCCTGGACGTCCCGGTGGGCATGCGCGATGGCACACGCGTCCTCGGGCAACTGGATTCCTCTCACCTCCTGGCCCAGACCGTTCACCACAAAGCGATCGTCGGCGGCATGGTGTCCCGGCTGTCCAACGAAACCTGGAAAGCGGCCAGCTCGGCGCCCCTCGTGCGATCGCTGCTCGATCACGCCGATCCGTCGCCCGCCCCGCCCGAAGAAGTCGCCGCCTACTTCAGCCGCTGGCGGATCAGCGCGATCGTTCTGCAACGCGACGCCTCGGATCAGGATCGCCAGTTGATCGAAGCCTCGCTCAAAGTCGTGCGTCGCGAGCGCTTCGCGGACGGCGCCGAGTTGTGGTGGCTGCGATGAGCCACGCGAGCGACGGCGCGAACGTGCGGACGCTCGCGGGCGCGGTGAGGGCGCTGGCGGACCCGTCAGGGTGATGTCCGAAACGTCCAATCGTTTCGGCACGAGGCGGGCTAGCGTAGGGGCATGAAACCCAACGCTACCCGCCTCGCGCGCTTCGGCGCGTTGCTCTCCCTGGCCGTCGCGGCGCTCGCCGCCACCGCGCGCGCCCAACAGCCGTTCGACACCTCCGCGTGGGCCATCAACGCCGCCGAGTGGCGCGTCGAGCCCTATCGCGGGCGCACCGCCTTGCTGCTGCGTGAAGGCGCCGCGTGGCTGCGGGGCAGCCGCTTCCAGAACGGCACCATCGAGTTCGACATCGCCTTCAGTGACGGGTCGGGGTTTCCCGGCATCGCGTTCCGCGCCGCCACGCACGACGACTACGAGCTGTTCTACCTGCGGCAGAACCTGAGCGGCCAGCCGCACGCCACCCAGTACACGCCGGTGCTCCACGGCCTGTACGCCTGGCAGATCTACGCCGGCCCCGCCTGGGAGGCCACGGCGCGGTGGACGTACGACCGCTGGATGCACGTGAAGCTCGTGGTGTCGGGCACCCGCGCCGAGCTGTACGTGGACGGCGACAGCGCGGTGCAGGTCATCCCGCGGCTGCGCGGCCCGGAGGGCGCCGGCGAGGTGGGCGTCATCGCGGGGCCCGGGGCCGCGCGGTTCGCCAACTTCGTGGTGCGGCCGGCGGGCGCGCCGTCCCTCGCCGGTCCGCCTCCCGCCGTCCCCGACTCCACGCCCGCCGGCATCGTGCGCACCTGGCGCGTCTCCACGCCGTTCGACGAGTCGCTGATGACCGGCGTGGCGGACCTGGCGGCGGTGCCCGGGCCCGCGACCTGGGACACGCTCGGCATCGAGGAGCGCGGCATCGCCAACCTGGCGCGGCTCGCGGGGAACGGCAAGGAACGCAACACCGTCGTCGCGGCCGTCACGATCACGTCCGACCGCGCGCGCACCGTGCCCGTCCGGTTCGGCTTCAGCGACCGCGTGCGGGTCTACCTGAACGGCCGGATGCTCTACGCCGGCAACGACGGCTTCGGGACCCACGACCCCGATTTCCTGGGCATCGTCGGGCTGTTCGATGAGCTGGCCCTGCCGCTCAAGCGCGGTCCCAACGAGCTGTGGTTCGCGGTGAGTGAGACGTTCGGCGGGTGGGCGATCACGGCCGACCTGCCCGACCGCGACGGCATCACGGTCAGCCCTTAGTGGGCGCTACTCGGCGCCGCGCTCTTCGTGGAGCCGGGTGGGCGACACGCCGGCCAGATGCTGCACCTCGCGGATCAGGTGCGACTGATCGGCGTAGCCGTAGTGGGCGGCGAGCGCGGCCCACGACGGGCGCGGAGCCAGGTCAGAGGCGCGCAGCAACGCGTGGAAGCGCTGGATGCGCGCGAAGTGGCGCGGCGCGATCCCGGTTTCGTCCACCATGAGGCGCCGCAAGTGCCGCTCGCTCACGTCTAACCGGCGGGCCAGCTCCCTCACGCGCATCGCGCCCGCGCCGCGCCGCAGCGATTCCATGCTCGCCAGCAGCAGCCCGCTGGCCGCGTCGTGCCGGGCGAGACGTTCGCGCGCGAACGCCACCAGGAGCCGGAGCGTGTCGGCGGGCGCGCGGCTCGCCATGAGGCGCGCTTCCAGCGGCTCGACCAGGTCCGGGCGGACGTCCGCGTAGAGCGGCTCCGCGTTCGCGTGCTCCCACGGCGCCACGCCCAGGAGCGGGCGGCACCACTCGAGCTTCACGCGCAGCGCCTCCATGCGGTGGCCGATCGGAGGCGCGAACAGCTGCGGCGCCATCACGGGGCCGATCACCCGCAGCCGCGCGGCGCCGGGGGCGCCGTCGGGCGCGCGGAGGCCCATGAAGCACAGGCTCACGGCGGCGTCGGGCACCACGCGGTGCACGGCCACCTGAACGCCGACGGCCTCGTGGGTCCACAGCGCCTCGACCGCGTCGGCCAGATCGGGCGGTGGGGCGAACTCGTGGTAGCCGCCGACCCGGTGCTGGGGTGTGGTGGCGGAGGGCGGCCCGCCGTCCGAGTGACGGCTCATGAGAGGACTGTACAAGGGTTCGGTTCGATTCGCTCGGTGCTGTCGCGGTAGGGCAAGCACCGGCCCGGGGCCCATGAGCCCTTCGAAGTGTTAGAGTGTGCGGCCATGACACGACGATTCACCGCCATCGCGATCGTGCTGCTGGCTGTTGTCAGCGCCGCGGTTTGGGCCGCCGATCGCAGCGACAAGTGGTGGTGGGACAACCTCGGTGGGCCGTCCAGTTCGCAGTACCTCAATCTGGATCAGATCAACAAGTCCAACGTCAACCAGCTTCAGGTCGCCTGGTTCTATCCGTACGCGACCAGCCTGTTCAATCCAATCGTCGTCGACGACGTCATGTACACCTTGGGCCGCGACAACGCGCTCATCGCTCTCGACGCCGCGACCGGGAAGGAAATCTGGATCCACGAGGGCCTGGCCGGCATCAACGCCCGGGGGATCAATTACTGGCAGAGCGAGGACGGAAAGGACAAACGGCTCCTGTTCTCGATCAACAGCTTTCTTCAGGCCATCGACGCGCGAACGGGGAAGTCGATTCCCAGCTTTGGGATCGACGGCATCGTCGATTTGCGCACTGGCCTGGCGCGCGCGGAAGGCACGGGCATCACGGTCCAATCGAACAACCCGGGCAAGGTGTGGAAGAACCTGCTGATCCTGGGATCGGCGCCCGGCGAAGGATTCATCTCGCCGCCGGGTGACATCCGCGCGTACGACGTCGTGACCGGCAAGAAAGTGTGGCAGTTCTACACCGTGCCGCGGCCGGGTGATTTCGGCTACGAGACCTGGCCGCCCGAACGCTTACAAGTACGTGGGCGGCTCGAACAACTGGGGCTCCATGTCGATCGACGAGGAGCGGGGCATTATCTACATTCCGACCGGGTCCGCAACCTACGACTTCTACGGCGCGGACCGCCACGGCGCGAACCTGTTCGCGAATTGCATTCTCGCGCTCGATACCCGGACGGGCACGCGCCTCTGGCATTTTCAAACGATTCACCACGACCTGTGGGATCTCGACAACGTCTCGGCGCCGCAGCTCGTCACCGTGCGGCACAACGGGCAGCGGGTCGACGCCGTCGCGCATGCCGGCAAGACCGGCTTCCTCTACGTCTTCAACCGGGTCACGGGCGAACCGCTATGGCCGATCGAAGAACGGCCCGTGCCTCAGAGCAAGACCCCGGGCGAGCAGAGCTGGCCGACGCAACCGTACCCGACCAAGCCTGCGCCGTTCGGGCGGCAGACGTTTACGGTGGACGACGTCAATCCCTGGCTGCTGACTCCGGAGCAATACACGACGCTGCGCGAGCGGATCGCCAAGGCGCACGTCGGGCCCGGGCCGCAGGGCGGGCTCTTCATTCCCACCGTCGTCGGCGAGGACTCGATTTCGATGCCGGGCAACATGGGCGGGTCCAACTGGGGAACGACGGCCGCTGATCCTGCGAAAGGCATCGTCTTTGTCCTCAACATGGAAGCGCTCTCGCTGCTCCGGCTCGAAGATGTTCGACAGCGTGGGACGTCAGGCCGCGGGGCGGCGCCGGGCGCGGCAGCTTCGGAGGGCTTCACGATCTACCAGCAGAACTGCCAGGTTTGTCACGGCGCCGACCTCCGGGGCGTGGTACCCGGTGCGGCATCGCTTGTCGGGGTGACCTCACGGCTGAGTGACGATGCGATTCGCGCGGTGGTGACGGGCGGTCGGGGATTGATGCGGCCGGTGTCCGACTTGTCGTCGGCCCAGTTGACGGCGGTGATCGCGTACCTGTCGACGACCAATCCCAGCGGACGCAACATCGGTGCGGGCCGCGGCCCGGCGACGCCGGCGTTTCCGCCAGGGCCGGTCGTGGCACGAGGCGGAGCGCCGCAGCCGGCCCTGCCTGCGCGCGGCTTGGGGCCGTTCTATCCCGGCGCCGGTGGCAACGCCGGCAATCTTCCGTATCCGGACGCCGTGTCCGACGTTCCGCCTGAGCGCTACATGAGCGAGTACGCGGTCATGGCGGCGGCAACCAAGCCGCCGTACACGACGCTGACGGCCTACGATCTCAACACCGGCGAGATCATGTGGCAGGTACCGACAGGCGACCATCCGCCGACGCTCGCGGCCGGCGGCCCGGCCGACACCGGAGGCCTGGCGTTACGAACGGGCATCATTCCGACGAAGACCGGTCTCGTGTTCCTCGCGGGCGGCGACGGCAAGCTGCGCGCGTACGACGAGATGACAGGGAAGTACTGTGGATGGGCTCGTTCGCGGGCATCTCGCGCGGCGTGCCGGTGATGTATGAATCGAAGGGACGACAGTACCTGGTGATCACCGCCGTGCAGAACCCGATCATCGTGGGTGCCCCTCTGCCGAACGCTCCAGCGACCACTCTGGCAGAAGGCACGCCGATCGGGGCGATTGCCTTTGCGCTGCCGCGGAGATGAATACTCGATCGAACGATGTAACCAAACCGGAGGGCCTATGCTCTTCTCTCGGAAGCCCAAGGTCGTCAATTGCGCCGTGTGCGGAAAGCCGATCGCTCCAAAGGAGCGCCGATTCGTCGACAAGAACAGGATGAAAAGGATCGAGCGGCACACGCACGTCGCGTGTCAACCGCACCCTTAGAAACAACCGATGGCGAGCCGTTGGTGAAGATCGCTTCTACTCGCCGCTTCGTGTCTGGCTCGACGTTCGTCTTGGGGTCTGACTTCCCGCGATCCGCCGCGCGACGGCCACTTGCCACGCAAGGAACACGGCGACGTCAATTCGCTGGATGAGGCCCGCGTACTCGTTGCCGATTCGGGGTGGCTGCCCGGGTGGGCTCATGAGCGCGAGGCCGCCGACGAGCAATGCCAGCGTCACGAAGGATGTCAGACCGGTCACCGGTCCGATGGAGCGCCAGCGACCGTCGGCCACGAATGCGCGCATCATCACCGCCGTCGCGACGGGCAAGAGACCAAAGACCAGGACCATCGCGCACACCAGGTGCAACAGGCCGGTCGGACTCATCGACGACGGCGGCCAGGGTTCCGCTCGAAACAGGCCGCAGCCGAGTACGCCGAGACCGATCAATGACAGGAGCGCTCCACCAAATCGCGCGGCACGAGAGTTGTCGAGGCTGGCCTCGAGCCCGCGTGCAAAGACGATGAAGAGGATGCCGAAAACCACGAAGTTCGCGGTCTGGATCCATCCGCGTGGCCCGAGGCTCAGTTCGCTGATTGTGTCGTGCAGAGGCCGGTAGGCTGGGCGAACGGCGCCTTCCACGAGCAGCACCACCAGGAACAAGACCGGTCCGATCGTACCGGAGAGGGCGGCCAGGGATCGCATCAGGAGCCTGCCTGATCCTCGGTCGTGTCCGATCCGGCAGGGCGCGGCTCCGTTCGGGGTCCGACCTGAGTAAACATCTGGGTTGCGCTCGGCGCGCTCGTGCCTTACCGGTTGATCGTGTCCACCTGCGCCCCCGGTTTGCCGCTCTCGACAACAAACGACGCGCGGGTGATCTTCGGCGCATCCGGTCTCGACACGTACTCGACGACCTGGTAGTCCGCCCGCATGGTCTTCGGCGTCACTTCGCAGCGAACGTAGCCGCGCTGTCCGCTCTGGAACTTGACGAACGGATTTTCGGCGAGCACCGCCTTGATGCGATCGGTCAGGTCCACGCCGTCGCCGCCTGACGTAATGGAGGTCCCCACGAATTCGGTGCCGACCGTCGGCGACTTCGGATCGCTCGAGTCGATCGTGAGGTCGTTGACCCAGTTGCTGTGAATGTCGCCCGTGAGGACCACAGGATTCCTCGGCCGCCGCCTGTGAAGGAATTCCATCACGCGCCGGCGCTCCATCTCGTATCCGGGCCACTGGTCCATCGAGTACCGCTTTTCCTCGCCCGGGAACTGATCGACGCGCGCCATCATCACCTGCTGCGGGATGACGTTCCATTCAGTGGGAGACGCGCTGAGGTTGTTGAAGAGCCAGCGTTCCTGCGCGTCGCCCATGATGGTGCCGCGCGGATTGTAGGTGCCTTCGCACGTCACCTTCGTCCCGTCGTTGCACGGCTGGTCCGTTCGGTACTGCCGCGTGTCAAGGACGAGAAACGACGCCAGCGTCCCGTACTTGAACGAGCGATACAGACGCATGGTCGGACCGCGCGGAATGGACGCGGGCCTCAGCGGCATGTGCTCGTAGTAGGCGTGATACGCTGCGGCGCGGCGAAGCAGGAACGCCACCGGCGAGTCGTCGTGCTCCGAAATGTCGTTGGCGTAGTTGTTGTCCACCTCGTGGTCGTCCGGTGTGACGATCCACGGAAACGATGCGTGCGCGGCCTGCAGGTGCGCGTCGGTCTTGTACTGCGCGTGGCGATTCCGGTACTCCTCGAGGGTCGTCGGCTCCGGGCCCACGTGCCGGCGCACCTGGTTGTCGCGGCCCTCGCCCTCGTAAATGTAGTCGCCGAGATGGAACACGAGATCCAGATCCTCGGCCGCGAGATGCTGGTAGGCCGTGAAGAGCCCGGTCTCGAAGTGCTGACAGGAGGCGAAGGCGAAGCGCAGGCGATCGGCCGCGGTGGTGACAAGCGGAAACGTCCTCGTTCGGCCGATCGCGCTCACGTGCCCGCCCGCGCGAAACCGATACCAGTACCAACGGGCAGGCTGAAGGCCGGTCACCTCGACGTGCACGGAGTGCGCCCATTGCGGCGACGCAGGTACCGCGCCGCTCGCGACGATGTTCGCCATCCGCTCGTCGGTGGCCACCTGCCAGAACACGCTGACCGGCACCGGCGGCATGCCGCCCCCGCTCAGCGGCTCGGGCGCCAGCCGCGTCCAGAGGACCATGCCGTCGGGAGACGGATCGCCCGACGCGATCCCCAGCGTGAAGGGCGTTGTGCCGAGTTTCAACGGCGTCGGCGCGGCCGCGCGAGAGGACTGCGCCAGCAGACGCGCGTAGGGCATGACTGCCATTGCCAGGCCGCCGGCAACGAATCCGCGCCGCGTGACGGCGGTGCGCAGCAGGTCGTCGAGCGATCGAGTCCGGACCATCGTCCTCTCCCTGGCCATCCATCATCCGTTGGACGGGGCGTTCATAGTAGCGCTGCCGCGTGGAGACAGGACAGTCTTGTCGATGAATGAGGGAGTGCGGGTATTGTAGGCTCGCATGATCCGGCGCACCTGGTATCTCGTCCGTCACGGCGAAACGGAATGGAATGCGGCCGCTCGGATGCAGGGCCAGTTGGATTCGCGGCTCACGCCACTCGGCCGCGAGCACGCCAGGCGCGCGGCTCGTCTGCTTGCGCGGTTGGGCGTCGACTCCGTCATGGCATCGCCGCTGGGCCGCGTGCGCGAGACCATCGCGATCATGATGGCGGAGGTCCCGCTGGCGGCCGTGGCGTTCGACGATCGCCTCAAGGAATGGTCCGCCGGGGAATGGTCGGGTGAGCGATATGCCGACCTCGCGGACAAGTGGCCGGCCGACTGGGCCGCGTGGAAGGCCGATCGCTACAACTATCGATCGCCGGGCGGCGAGAACTTCGTCGACCTCACCAACCGCGCTCGCAGTTTCCTCGCCGACATGCCTGGCGGCTCGGAAGAGCGGATAGCCATCGTCGCCCACGGCTTCATCAACCGGGCACTGGCGGGCGTGCTCTTGTCCTTGTTGCCGGCGGATACCATGCGCATCCGCCAGGGCAACGACGCAGTCATTCGCATCGTGGAGCGTGACTGCGGGCCGTACGTCGATCACTTCGTCGGCGGCGAAGGGCCGCGACCCGACCTTCCCGAGGACGTGGAACAACCACTATGACCGGCTGCCTCGGGTACACTGACCGGCGGATGACCGCGGCTGTGGCAGAACGTGCGCTTGTACGCCCGCCGCTCAAATGGGCCGGCGGAAAACGCTGGCAAGTGCCGCACCTGCAGCCACTCTGGGTTGACCATCGGCATCGTCGTCTGGTCGAGCCGTTTTGTGGCGGCCTCTCGGTCGCGCTCAGCCTGCGGCCCGTCAAGGCGCTCCTCAACGATTCGAACCCTCATCTGATCGAGTTTTACCGCTGGCTCAAGCGCGGCCTGATCATCGACATCCCGCTGCGTAACGACGAGCGGCATTTCTATCGCCAGAGGGATCGGTTCAACGCGCTGTTGAGGGCCGGCGAGTCGGCCAGCCGGGAAGCGGCGGGCCTCTTCTATTACTTGAACCGGACGTGCTACAACGGGCTCTGCCGGTTCAATCAGCAGGATCAATTCAATGTCCCGTTCGGCCGCTACAAGGCGATCCGCTACGTAGAAGATTTCTCGTCGTATGCGAGGGTGCTGTCGTCCTGGGAGTTCACGTCGATGGACTTCGAGGAACTCGATCTGCGGCCAGACGATTTCGTCTACGCCGATCCACCGTATGACGTGGAGTTCACGCAGTACGCCAGTCACAGATTCTCCTGGGAGGATCAGGAGCGCGCGGCGCGGTGGTTCGCAACCCACCCGGGGCCTGTCGTGCTGGTCAATCAGGCGACGACGCGAATCGCCCGGCTGTACCGCGGGTTGAGCTACAAGGTGGCGTTTCTCGATGCGCCTCGCCGCATCAGTTGCACGGGCGACCGCACGCCGGCCGGCGAAATTGTTGCCACACGCAATCTCTAATCCCGGAAAGCACTTGACTTGACGTGGTATCGTGGCGCGCCCGCGAGAGCGCGGGCGCAACCTACCACGTCAAGTCAAGTGACTTTCCGTATAGGCCGACCTCCTGCTGTTCTACCCGTTCGATTCCCGCAACCGTCGCTCCAGGAACTGGCGCGCCGGCGTCTGGCGAGTCAGACCAAGGGCGCGCGCGTAGGAGGCGCGCGCCTCCGCCAAGCGTCCCAGCCGGCGGTAGAGGTCGGCACGCGCGGCGTGCGCCAGGTAGTAGTCGGCGAGGTCGCCGCGCGCGAGGATCGCCTCGACGAGGGCGAGTCCCTGGGCCGGTCCGTCGCGCATCGCCACAGCGGCCGCGCGATTCAGTTCCACAATTGGCGATGGCTCGGCGCGCAGCAGCACGTCATAAAGACCGACAATCTGGGCCCAGTCTGTGTCGGCCGCCGTTGGCGCCTCGGCATGAACGGCCGCGATAGCGGCTTGCAGGGTATACGGGCCGAAACGGCGCGATGCCAGCGCGCGCTCGACGAGGGCTGAGCCTTCTGCGATCTGATCGCGGTTCCACAGAGACCGATCCTGATCATCGAGCAGGACGAGCGCTCCGTCCGCGGTGGTTCGCGCCGCACGTCGAGACTCGTGGAGCAGCATGAGGGCGAGCAGCCCAAGGGTGTCGGGTTCGTCCAGCAACCCAGCGAGGAATCGGCCCAATCGAATGGCCTCGGCTGAGAGGTCGGCACGCGTCAGTGAGTCTCCGGAGGAGGCCGAGTAGCCCTCGTTGAAGACGAGGTAGACGACTTGGAGTACGGAATCGAGCCGGGTCGTCAGGCCGGGCCCCGCGGGTACCTGATAGGGGATACCCGCGTCGCGTATTTTGGATTTCGCGCGGACGATGCGCTGGGCAATTGCGGAAGGCGTCGTCAGAAACGCGCGCGCGATCGCCTCGGTGGTCAGGCCGCACACTTCGCGCAGCGTCATGGCGACCTGGGCGTCATTCGACAGCGCCGGATGACAGCAGGTGAAAATCAGCCGCAGCCGATCGTCTTCGATCGTGGCGTCGTCTTCCGGCACCTGCTGCGCGCCGGCCTCGATCTGACGCGCCAGTTCAGCCAGAGACGCGTCGAACCGGGCGCGCCGGCGCACGGCGTCGATCGCCTTGAATCGGCCAGTCGACACCAACCAGGCCCTTGGGTTGGCGGGGATCCCTGCCGCGCGCCACTGCTCCAGGGCTGCGGTAAACGCTTCGTGCAGCGCCTCTTCGGCGAGATCGAAATCGCCCAGCAGCCGGATCAGTGTGGCGAGAACGCGGCGCGACTCGGCCCGGTAGACCGCGTCGACTGTGGCACCGATGGAGTCGACCGCATCCTCGCTCATGCTGACCGGCGCCTATGCCTGCTCGAACTCCATGATCGGGCGAACCTCGATGCTGCCGGCCCGCGCCGAGGGGATCTTCGCGGCGACCTGAAGCGCGTCGTTCAGGTCCCTCGCGTTGATGAGGTAGTACCCGCCCAACTGCTCCGTTGTCTCCGCGAACGGACCATCCGTGGTCGAAACCTTGCCGTTGCGGACGCGGACTGTGGTCGCCGAGCGGACCGGCTGGAGCGCGTTCCCGTTGATATAGTGGCCGCTCTTGCGGATGCCCTCGGTGAAAGCGAAGTACTCGCCCATGAAGGCATCGGCCTCACTCTTCGGCATTGCCCCCATCTTCTTCTCTTCGTCATAGATCAAGCACAGATACTTCATGATGTCCTCCGAACGCGCGGCGCCAATCGCCGTGACGTCAGATAGTCGCTCGGGACCGCCGAAAATCGACATGGAGCGAACCCCGGCCGGTTTGGCTGCTGATCGTCTTATCTATAAAGGAGGGTCCGACTATGACTCGTCATCTGAGCACCACAGTGGGAATGGTGGCGGTGTGGGCGGCGTGTCTGGCGGCGCAGGGAAGCGCGCCCAAGCAGCCTCCGCGGGTCCCGCCCGGGACCCAGGATCTCACGCTGAGCGGCTGCGTCGTGGAAGCTACCGACTCAGGTGTCTTTATTTTGACCAACGCGGTGGCGCATGACGAGCCGAAAGACATGCCCCACACCTTTCGGCTGGTCAGCGGCGGTGAGGACCTCGACTTCACGCTGCATGCCAATCATCAGGTCACAACGACTGGGCGCGCGGAACTGAAGCCGCCGCCGGAAGCCCAGCCTGGAGGGCGGATTGACCCGCGCGATTTGCCGGCGTTTGCGGTGAAGTCGATTCAGAGTGTCGCGGAACGCTGCGTCAGCGCGGTCGAGAAATAGCAATTTTCCGAGTCGAGACTCCTGACATAGCATGCTGGGATGCCTCACGTTCCGGTCGGTCGCCTCGGTTCGCTTCTTGTCGTGTCCGCGGTAGCGGTGTCGGGCTGCCACGAGGGCCAACCGTCGGTGCCTGCGCCTGGATCGGACGATCCGGCGTTTTCGCAGTTGGCATCCGACGTGCTCGAGGAGACGTATCGCCGCCAGCCAACGCAGGCCACGTATCTCGGTATCCACAAGTACGACGACAAGCTCGAAGACTACTCGCGAGAGGGTGTCACCGATCAGCTCGAGGCACTACGCCGGCTGCGCGCCCGGATCGAGGCGGTGGATCCGGCGCGGCTGTCCCTCGACAAACAGCTCGATCGCGAGCAGGTGCTGCACGCGCTCGATTCACGGATTCTCACGCTCGACGTCATTCGACCGTGGGCGAAGGACCCGGACACGTACAGCAGCGGCCTCACCAACACGGCCTACATCATGATCAAGCGCAACTTCGCGCCAGCCGAAGAGCGGCTCAAGCTGCTCATCGCGCGCGAGAAGGCCATGCCGGCCGCTCTCGCCGAGGCGCGGAAGAACATTGAGAATCCGCCGCGCATCTACGTCGAGATTGCCATCGAACAGCTCGACTCCAACCGCGATTTCTTCAAGAGCGCCGTCACCGAGGCGTTCAAGGATGTCAAGGACGAAACGTTGCGATCGGATTTCAAGACAGCGAACGAGGCGGTCGTGACTGCGCTCGGCGACTTCAAAACCTGGCTCCAGAAGGATCTCCTGCCGCGCGCCAAGGGGGAGTTCGCCTACGGGGCGGACACGTACAAGAAGAAGCTCTGGGCAGACGAGATGGTCGACACGCCGCTCGATCAGCTCCTGAAGATCGCGGAGGACAACCTCAAACGGAACCAGGCGGCGTTTGCCGAGACGGCAAGGACGATCGATTCGAAGAAGGCGCCGATGGCGGTCCTCGCCGATGTGGAGCGCGACCACCCGCCGGCCGCCAGACTGTTGTCGGTGGCGCAGGACACGCTGGACGCGCTCGCGCAGTTCGTGACCGACCGGCACATCGTCGCCATCCCACATGCGGAGCGCGCCCGCGTGCAGGAGACGCCGCCGTTCCTGCGCGCCACCACCTTTGCGTCCATGGACACGCCGGGGCCGTTCGAGAAGGTGGCGACGGAGGCGTACTACAACGTCACCCTTCCCGATCCCGCCTGGCCGGCCGACAAGACCGAGAAGTACATGCGCGGCTGGTACTATCCGCTCATCTCCACCGTCTCGGTCCACGAGGTCTGGCCCGGGCACTATCTTCAGTTCCTGAACGCCAAGGACTTTCCGTCGGACGTCCGCAAGGTGTTTGGCGCCAACACGAACATCGAAGGATGGGCCCACTACTGCGAGCAGATGATGATCGACGAGGGCCTGCACGCCGACGATCCGAAGTACCGGCTCGCGCAGATCCAGGACGCGCTCCTGCGCAACGCGCGCTTCATTGTCGGCATCAAGATGCACACGCAGGGCATGACGCTGGCCCAGGCGCGTGAATTCTTTGTCAGGGAGGGCTACCAGCCGGAGCCGACGGCGGAGGTCGAAACCAAGCGGGGCACGGCCGATGCGATCTACGGGTACTACACAATGGGCAAGCTGATGATTCTGAAGCTGCGCGACGACTACAAGGCCAAGATAGGCTCCCAGTACAGCTTGCAGAATTTTCATGACGCGTTCATCAAGCTCGGTCCGCTGCCGTTGCCGCTGATTCGAAAGGCGATGCTCGGCGACGCGGGAAAGGCATTCTGAGGAGCGATCACCCTGTATTGCTGCACGTGAGTACTTGGAGGCCGCTATGATTCGAGTTTTCTTGCTCTCACTCGCTGTTCTTGGTTTCGCTCCGCAGCAACCGGCCGCGCCCGCAACTGGCGGGCTGGATACCGCCGCGATTACGCGGGCGCTCGGACGCACGGGCGCGATGCAGCCGGACGGCGTCGTCTACAAAGTGCCGGCGCCGCGCGGAGACCTCAAGGTCACGGTCAACGGCATTCCGATCAAGACCGGCCTCGCGCTCGGCAGCTGGATGGCGTTCCGGAAGGCGGGCACGGCCGCCGTGGCCCACGGCGACCTCGTGCTGCTCGATCGCGAGGTCAATGGCGTCATCTCCGCGCTTCAGCAGGGCGGGATGGAGATTACGGCCATTCACAACCACGTGCTCGGCGAATCACCCAGCGTGCTGTACGTCCATTTCTGGGGCCACGGCCCCGAAGCGCAGCTCGCGCAGACGCTCGCGACGGTGCTCGGCAAGACCGGCACGCCCGCGGCGACGACACCCGGCGCCCCGCCGGACGCGACGCCCTTCACGGGCGCCGACGCGCTGCAGGCTGCGCTCGGCCGCAAGGGGGCGATGGCAAACGGCGTCCTGGCCGTCGCCGTCCCTCGTC
This sequence comes from uncultured Acidobacteriota bacterium, assembly GCA_963724645.1. Classification (GTDB taxonomy): domain Bacteria; phylum Acidobacteriota; class Vicinamibacteria; order Vicinamibacterales; family SCN-69-37; genus CAVXSP01. The sequence goes on along the minus strand of CAVRVJ010000013.1, from coordinate 85,633 downwards.
CCGAGAAGATCTCGATGATGGGTGTCGAATTGCCGCCGAGCATGGGCATGGCCACGGCCTTGAACTTTCAGGCCACCGATGACGGCCGGATCGCAGGCACCGGCGACTTCGTCATGACCGGCGACGAGGTGAACAAGGTCGCGAGAGCGCTGCGCGATCACGACATCGACATTACGGCGCTGCACAGCCATATGATCGATGGCACGCCGGTCTTGTATTTCATGCACTTCTGGGTGGTCGGCGCGCCCGACAAGGTCGGCGCGGGGCTGAAGGCCGCCCTCGGGATGATGAAAACGAGTTGAAACTCGATCTCTACGCTCAACACAAGGACGAGTACGTCACGCCGGGCGAGCCGGTGCTGATCACCATCAGGCCGGCTCGCTATCTCTCCATCCAGGGGCGGGGCGAGCCGGGCGGCGATGCCTTTCAAGCCGCCGTGGCCGCCCTGTATACCGTGGCGTTTACGGTCAAGATGGCGCGCAAGACCGCCGGCCGCGACTACGCCGTTTCGAAGCTCGAAGGGCTGTGGTGGGGGAGGAGCAAGGACGGGTTTTTCCAACGCGAGCCGCGCGCATCCTGGAATTGGCAGCTGCTGATCCGCGTGCCGGACTGGATTCAGTCGCGCGAGGTGGCGCAATGCGCCCAGAACCTGGTCAGGAAAGGAAAGCCTCGCAACGTGCTCAACGTCGAGCTGACGGTCCTGAACGAAGGTCGCGCCATCCAGATGCTGCACGTCGGACCGTTCGATCACGAGGCGGACACCATCCGCCGGATGGCGGCATTTGCCGAGTCGCAACACCTGGCGTTTCGCGGCAAGCATCACGAGATCTATCTCTCTGACCCGAGGCGAATCGCCGCGTCCAAATTGCGCACAATCCTTCGCTATCCGGTCGCTTAGCACTTAGACCGGGGCGGCGTCGCGGCATCTCCTGCTATCATCGAATCGATGTTCACACGTCGGCTCGCCGTAGCGGCCACGCTGGTGGCGCTCGCGGCGCCGCTGACCGCGTTTCAAACCTCCTCCTCGAAAGGCACGCCGGCCCAGCGTCCAGCCGCGCCGAAGAAGGGCGCCGCCAAACCGAAGGGCGCGCCCTCGAGTCCAGCGCTGCCACCGATCAGGAACTCGCCGAGCCAGGAGTGGACCGAGAGCGTCGTCACCGTGCCGATCATCGGTCACGTCGTGGCGTACGTACCGAAGACGCCGGTCTCGAGCGTGGTTCTCTTTTTGAGCGGCGACGGGCGCTGGAACCTCGGTGTCATCGACTGGGCCCGGCGCATCATGCCGAAGGCGATCGTGCTGGGGGTGGATTTTGTTGCGCTGAAGAACGCGCATCCGACGAGCGGTTCGTGCTGGCTGCCGACCGGCGATCTCGAGACGATTTCTCATGCGGCCCAGCGCGCGCTGAAGCTGCCGGAATATCACCCGCCGATCGTGCTGGGCTATTCCTCCGGCGCCACGCTGGTGTATGAAGCGCTCGCCGCCGCGCCGTCGAACACGTTTGCCGGCGGCCTGAGCCTCGGCTTCTGTCCCGATCTGCCGGCGCTGCAGCCGGTCTGTCCGGCCGAGAATTTCCGGCCGACCTACGACGCCAAAAAATACACAGCCTGGCTGCCGAAGGTCAGCGAACTGCAGCACGACTGGTACGTGTTGAACGGCGAACTGGATCAGGTCTGCCTGCCGCCCGACACCCACAAGTTTCTGGACGGGATGCAGGGTGCGCACTTCATTGAGATTCCACACACCGGCCACGGCTTTGGCAAGCAGCAGTACTGGAGCCAACCGTTCGACGACTCCATCGACGCGCTCATCAGGAAGGCTTCAGCGGCGAAATCCACGCCTCCGGCCCCACAGTCCGCGGCCGCGCTCGAGGCCAGGCTCGACGCGCTGGGTCTGCCGCTCGAGTATCGATGGGCCGAACAATCGCGTGCGGTCGTCATTTTTCTCTCAGGCGACGGCGGATGGGCAGCCATCGACGAAAAGCTCTCGGCGTACCTCGCCGCCCACGGCGTCAGCGTCATCGGGATCAGCTCACTGAGGTACTTCTGGAATTCGAAGACGCCGCAGCAGACCGGCGCCGAGTTGCTGCGGGTTGCCGCCGCGTTTGAAGGCGCCAACCTGTCCCTGTTCCTCGGAGGCTATTCGTTTGGTGCCGAGGTCACGCCCTTTGTGCTCGAGACATGGTCCGAGGCCGATCGGCGGAAGGTGTCCGGCCAGGTGCTGATTGGGCCGGGCGAGACCGCTTCGTTCGAAATCAGCCCGCTGGACTGGGTCTTTCGCGCGAAAGAGACGCCGCGCCGCGTCGCCGACGAAGTCCGCAAACTCCGCGTCCCGACGTTGTGCCTCGCGGGCCAGCAGGAAGAGGCGCGCGACACCGCCTGCGACGATATCGCGGGGGAGGGAGAGTCAGTGAAGTTGCCCGGCTCTCATCATTTCAACGGCAAGTACGACGATGTCGGCCGCGTCGTGCTCGCGTTCATCGAAAGACACCTGGTCAAGCGATGAAGCAACGGGGCAATGTCCTTGATGGCCACATTCTTCACCGCCCTCTTCTCAGCAGAATCCCGCGATAGCCGCCGGCGATGAGCGCCGAGACGTCCGCGAGCACCCTCGGCAGCGCCAGGCCGCCTGGATACGCGAGATAGGTGGGCTCCCAGCGCGGACTGAACTTATCCTTGAACGCGCGCAGGCCCTGGAAGTTGTAGAAGGGCTGGCCGTACCGGTAGAGATAGCTGGCCACCTTGACCCACAGCGGCGCCAGGCTGTTTGCCTGCAGCCCTGAGAGCGGCGCCATTCCCAGATTGAATTGCTGGAATCCCTCGGACCGTCCCCACAGCATCAGGAAGATGAACAGGCCTTCCATTGCGTTCTTCGGCGCGCTGACGCGATGACGCATGAGATCGACCGACAACTCCACGCGACCCGGGCCGGGCCACACGTTGGCGAACGCCTCGATCCGTCCGCCGACCTCGAGCACGGCCACCGGGAAACGCGCAAGGTAGTCCTCGTTGAAGAATCCGAGCGAGAACCCCTTCTCCGACGCGGCTTTGAGTCTCAGCCATTCTTCCGAGATCGCGCGCAGCTCCGGCACGATGCCCGGCACATCGGCGGCGGGAATCATCCGGAACGTGGCGCCGTCCTTCTCCAGTTTGTTGTAGGTGAAGCGCATCTTCTTGCGTGCTCCGCCTTCGAGGGAGAAGCTCGTCAGCGAGACGATCGCCTCTTCCCCGGCCTTCGCAAAGGCGAGCCCGTAATCCGCGTAGCGATGCAGGTAGTCCTTGCGGATCTCGTAGAACACCGGCACGCCGTCGGTGTCGTCGACCATCTCGAGGAATCGTCCGATCAGTCCCGGCGCCGCGTCCGGCGGCCCTACCGGATCGTGCAGCGCGACCCAGGTCCTTCCCTGGACCGAGTACATCAGGAAGGCCGATCCGGTCGTCGTTCCAGAGCAGCGCTTTGTCGCCCAGATAGACGAGGTAGGAAGACGAGGATCGCTGCGAGTGAATCGCTCGATCGGCTTCATCCAGTTCCTTCTTGCTCGGCAGGACCAGTGGGGGAACCGCGGGGCTGAGCAGCATCCGCAGCCCGAGCGCCAGCAGAATCACGGCCATGCCGACCGTGGCGCGGAGGAATCGCGGCGCGTCCCCTCGGAACTGGAACAGCCGCCACAACTGGTCCGAGTACGGCACGCGGCTGAACATCGCGAACGCGCCGAGCGCGATGGAGCCGAGGACGACGAGAAGGACGGACGTCAGCCACAGCCGCGAGGTGTGCTCGAACAGACGCGCGCGCCTGTCGAACTCCCCCCGGGCGGAGATCAACACGCCCAGCACCAGGCCGAGCACGATGGCCTCTTCGTAGTCAAGGCCCTTCAGCAGCGAGACCGCGATCCCGAGCCCGAGGCCAGCGACCGAGAGCGTCCATGCCGCATCGATTCGCCGCGCCAGCGCTTGCGACACCAGCAACAATCCCAGGCCGACCAGACTGTTCACGAAGTGCGACAACTCCACGACCGGCAGCGGCAGAAGAGTCCTGAGCAAGTGCAGCCGGTCGCCCTGGACCGGCAGGGACCCCGGAGAACAGGAGTACAGCACCCGCGCCAAACGTGAACACGGCGAGCAGCGTCGGCGCGGCCGACACCGTGAGCGATCCGACGGCGGTTCCCCACCGGCGCAGGACGTGTCGCCGCTCGAACGACTCGTCTATCAACAGGATGATCAACGCGAGAGCGAGGGGCAGCAGGTAATAGATGACGCGATACGCGAGCAGCACGGACAGTAGCAGCGGCCGGTCGACACTCGGCAGGAGCGCCACCATGCTGCTTTCGAAGACCAGCAGGCCGCCGGGCACGTTGCTGATCAGCCCGACGAACTGCGCTGCGAGAAACGCGCTCAGCACCTCAACAAACGGGGTGGGTCCGGGCAGGAGCACCCAGAAGACGGCCGCCGCGAGCGCCCAGTCGGCAATCGACAACACGAATTGGCCGCCCACAAGACGAGGTGCCGGCAGCGGCGGCAGGACGAGACGCCAGACCTTGATCGGTCCCGTTCTCACGAGCGAGGCAATGCCGTATGAGGCCGCGACCGCCAGGAGCGCGACGCCGAACGCCGGCGCCCACAATGGCCTCGAACATTCGCCAGTCCGGCCGGCGGACGCACGGCCAGGCCCCACCCGCCCAGCACGAGCAGGCCGAGCCAGAACGTGCCTGAATAAAAAATCACAATGCGCGAGATCTCCTGAGCGGTCAGCCCCCATCGTGCATAGAAGCGGTACCGCGCCGACGCACCGGACAACAGCGCGAAACCCAGGTTGTTGGAGATGGCATAGCCGACGAAGGAAGCGAGGCCAATCTGCCAGCGCGGGAACTGGCGATTCAGATACAGGAAGGCGAGTTGGTCGTATCCGGTGAGGACGGCGTAATTGACGAGCGTGAGCGCGATCGGCGAACCCCACGTGCGACAGGGGCATCGCCTGCATCGTCCGCCCGATCCGGGCCGAGACTCAGCGTGCGCAGCTCAGTCCAAAGGTAGAAGAGGGCGACGACGAACAGCGCCACCCCGATGAGTGGGCCGAATCGTCGCCAGGAGCCGCTCATCAGTTCGGGCGATCATAGCCCGGCCGACAGGCTCCTCGCGGCGAGCTTCCGACGGCGGAAGCCGGCGGCTTCATCGAGCGCCGCCAGAACCGGCGGCAGCGGAGTATTGAACTTCCACTCGTCGGTGCGGCCCCCGTTCGCCGCGAACGCCGCCGCCCATTCGTCCCACCACGGCACTGCCGAACGGGCGATCGGCTCGATGACGAGTACCGCGGCTCCGGCTGTCGCCAGCGCGATGAGTGCGGCGAGCAGCCGCCGTCGTTTCGCGACGTCTAACTCGTTCACGCTCCAGCCGGCGACGAATCCTGCGTCTGCAAGAGAAGTCGTATGTCTGCCAATCAGCCGTTCGGCCTCGATGACGAGATCCGATCGCTGAGTCTTGCCCCTCAACCCGAGCTCGCGCCAGTTCCACCGCGCCTCGCCCAGGGTCCACGGATGTGAATCGATACCCAGAAGCGCGGGCGATCCACCCTGTGCCCTCGCCCACGCCGCCGACGCCACGCCGGTACCGCAGCCGAGGTCGACGATCAACGCGCGTGTCGTTCGCCCGTCCTTGGGCGGGTCAATCACCGTGCGTCGGGCTCCATGCGCACTTGTTCCGGCCCTTTCAGGCGCCAGTCCGAGGGCTCGAACGATTTCCCGCGTCGTGACAAAGTGCAGCGGCGCGTAGAAGGCGGCAAACGCTGCGCGTTTGCCCGCCGAATCGAGGGGCGACCGGCCGGCCAATTCAGATCGGCGCTCGACGTACCGGACTGACAGCGCCCGCAGGGCCTTTAGGAACTCCGCCGACGTGAGCGCAGAGCGATGACGCTCGTGGAGAGCGGCGAGCCAGCCATCGAGATCGCTGGATTCAAGATCCACTCAGGCCCCGAGTCCGTGCGTTGCCCTTTGAGCTCGAACGTATCTCGACGGGAGGGGATGGCCGACGCGCGGTTCGATCCATGAAGAGGCTTCGAGCACGCCATCGAGACTCGCGCCCGTCTCGATCTCCAGGCCGTGCAGCATGTAGAGCAGATCCTCGGTCGCCAGATTCCCCGTGGCACCCGGCGCGTACGGACAGCCCCCCAGTCCGCCCGCGGACGCATCGAACGTCGCGATGCCGAAGTCGAGGGCCGCCAGCACGTTGGCCAGGGCCGTGCCTCGCGTGTCGTGGAAGTGCAGCGCGAGGCGATCGGGCGTGATGTGGCGGAGCAGTGCCGACAGGACTACCCGAACCTGTCCCGGATGAGCGACGCCTATCGTGTCGCTCACGGCCACTTGAAAGACGCCGAGGTCGAGCAGCCGCTGCGTCAACTCGACGACGCGAGCGATCGGGACGTCGCCTTCGAAAGGGCAGCCGAACGAGGTGGAGAGATAGCCGCGAACCGCGAGCCCGGCGGCTATCGCGTTTTCGGCCACTGTCCCATACGTCGCGAACGATTCCGCGATGGACTGGTTGATGTTCCGCCGGCTGAACGTTTCCGAGGCCGCGGCGAAGAGCGCGATGTCCGTCACCCCGGCAGATTGGGCGCGCTCCAGGCCGCGGATGTTCGGCACGAGCGCGCTGTAACGCGTGCCCGGTCGCCGCGTGATTCCGGCAAATACCTCGGCCGCGTCGGCCATTTGAGCCACACGGCGAGGATCGACGAATGCTGAAACCTCGATCACAGGCAGCCCGGACGCACTCAAGCGGTCGACGAAGGCAATCTTGTCCGGCGTCGCGACGAGTGCCGCCTCGTTCTGCAGGCCGTCTCGCGGCCCGACCTCGTAAACCGTCACCTTCATCGGATACCTTCGTCGTCGAGCTCTACCAGGGTCGAGCCCGGATGCACGAGCTGTCCTTCGGCGCAATGGATGGCGCGGACAATTGACGAGCGAGGCGCGCGGATGGGCAACTCCATCTTCATAGCCTCGAGGACGATGAGCGTGTCGCCCGCCTCGACGCGGTCGCCGGGTCGCACCTGGATGCGCACGACCGTTGCGGACATCGCCGGCGTCAGCGCGTCCTGATCACGGGCGGCCGGTCGGACGCGGCCGGTTGTCCGATCGATCTGGAATTCAAGGGCGTGGCCGTCTATCCCAATCCAGATCGTATCGCCGAGCTGAGCCGCATGGACGGTCCAGGTACCTCCCGGCGCTTCAACCGCGAGGCGGGCAGCTGCGGCTTCCTTCACGGTATACGACGTTGTGCTTCCGTCGAGCGTCACCTGGTCGGCCACGACCGTCGCGATCCAGTCGCCAAGCTCAGAAAAAAGACGAATCGTCATCACCACGCAATCGGACCGATGATCCGCCAGGGATCGAGCGCCGAGGAGTCGTCGGCGCCGTTGTCGAAAGACGCCGGGCCCCGCACGGCCAGCAGGGCCGCGGCGGCCACTGCGGCGCGAACGGTCGCGTCAGGGGGCGCCTGCGCAAGTTCCGCAAAATGACGCTCGATGAACTGTGTGTCGACCGATCCCCGCGCGTCATGCATCTCGGCGCGTGCGAGCAGCGCGAGCAGGAAGGCGATGTTGTGCCGCACGCCGAGCACCTCGAAGGCGCGCAACCCGGACGAAACGCGCTCGATGGCGAGCGCCCGGGTCCTGGCGTGGGCGATGAGCTTGGCCAGCATCGAGTCGTAATATTGGGTGACCATCAAGCCCTCGCGGACGCCCGAGTCCACCCGGAGGCCTTCGCCGGCGGGCTCGCGATACCGCAGCAGGCGGCCTGATTGGGGCAGCAGCCGGACGGAGTCCTCGGCGTACAGGCGGCATTCGATCGCATGGCCGTCGAGCCGCACGTCATCTTGCCGGAATGGCAGGGGCTCGCCGGAGGCGATACGAAGCTGACTCTGGACGATGTCGATCCCTGTGACCGCTTCGGTGACTGGGTGCTCGACCTGCAGTCGCGTGTTCATCTCCAGGAAATAGAATCGGGCCGCGTCGCCCTCACCCTGGAGCAGAAACTCGATCGTGCCCGCGTTGACGTAGCCGACTGCGCGCGCAGCATCCAGCGCGGCACGCGTCAACCGGTCGCGCACGTTCGGCGAGAGATCCGCCGCGGGCGCTTCCTCGATGACTTTCTGATGACGGCGCTGAAGCGAGCAGTCCCGCTCGAAGAAGTGGACGCCGAATCCACGGCGATCGATCAGGATCTGGACTTCGATGTGCCGCGCCCGCTCGATCGCGCGCTCGACATACAGGGTGCCTTCGCCGAAGGCTCGCTCGGCTTCGCGTCGAGCCGCACCGATCGCATCGTCGATATGCCCAGGGCCCGTGACCAGCCGCATGCCCCTGCCACCGCCGCCCGCCGAGGCCTTGAGCAGGGCGGGGAAGCCGACGCGGGTCAGCGCGCCGGAGATGTCCTCGTCGGATTGCGATGACGGGACGTCGCCCGGAACGACGGGCACACCGGCCGCTCGCACGGTCTCGCGCGCGGCCGTCTTGGATCCCATTCTCGCGATGACGTCGGCCGGTGGTCCGACGAAGGTCACACCCGCGTCCGCGCACGCCTGGGCGAATGCCGCGTTTTCCGAGAGAAAGCCGTACCCGGGTGGATCGCGTCGGCTGCCGTCCGGCGCGCCGCGTCGAGGACCGCAGCGCCATTCAGATAGCTCGCGCTTGCCGGTGGAGGGCCGATGGCGACGGCGATGTCCGCGGCGGCGACGTGCGGCGACTCGGCGTCGGCCTCAGAGTAGACCGCCACGGATTGCAGTCCCATCGCCCGGCACGCGCGGATCACCCGGAGGGCAATCTCGCCCCGGTTGGCGATCAGGACGCGCTTCATGGGGACGAGGCTAGCGGTCCTTCGTCCAGGCCGGACGCCGCTTCTCGAGAAACGCTTTCATACCTTCCTGGCCTTCTGGCGAAACCCGCTGAGCGGCGCTGGCATCGACGGTCAGGGCCATGACCTCGCCCGGGCTGACGGCCGTACACGTCGCGCAGGATGCGCTTGGCTGCCGCCACCGCGGAGGGCGCGGCTTTGCTGAAGAGACCCAGTGGCGATCGACCGCGTCGTCGAGCTCCTGTTCGGGAGCGATTTCGTGCACGAGCCCGATCTCCCTGGCTCGCGCTGCGGAGAATCGCTCGCCGCTCAGGCACAACTCCCGCGCGGCCGACATGCCGATCTTTCGGACGACGTACGGCGAGATCATCGCCGGCACGATGCCGAGCGTTACTTCGGTGAATCCGAACATCGCGTCTTCGGTCGCCACGACTACGTCGCAGACGGCGGCCAGGCCGGCGCCGCCGCCGAGCGCGGCGCCGTGCACTCTGCCGATGAGCGGCACGGGCAGCGAATCGAGAGCGTGATAGAGCGAGGCGGCCTGCCGGGCGTCCGCGACGTTTTCCTCGCGCGAGTACCCCATCACTTTCGACATCCATTTGAGATCGGCGCCGGCGCAGAAGACCGGCCCCGCGCCGCGCAGCACCACGGCGCGCACCGAGCCGTCGGACTGCACGCTGCGCGCCCAGTCGGTCAACTCGGCAATCAGCGCTTCATTGAACGCGTTGCGGACGTCAGGCCTGTTCAGGGTAATGGTGGTAACCCGGCCGGGGGCGATGATAAGAGTCGACATCACATCCTGAAGACGCCGAATCTGGCGTCTGGAATAGGCGCGTTATAGGCCGCGGACAGGCCGAGCGCGAGGGCCTCGCGGGTGCGTGCCGGATCGAGCACGCCGTCATCCCACAAGCGAGCGGTGGAGTAGTAGGGCGATCCTTCCCGCTCGTACTTGTCCAGGATCGGGCGGCGGATCGCTTCTTCGTCTTCGGGCGACAGTGTCTTCTGCTCGCGCGCGAGTTGGTCCCTCTTGACGGTGACGAGCACGGAGGCCGCCTGTTCGCCTCCCATCACCGAGATTCGCGCGTTTGGCCACATCCACAGGAGGCGTGGCTCGTACGCGCGGCCGCACATCCCGTAATTTCCTGCGCCGAACGACCCGCCAATCACGACGGTGAACTTCGGCACGACGGAATTGGCGACGGCGTGGACCATTTTGGCGCCATCCTTGGCGATGCCGCCGCGCTCGTACTGCCGGCCGACCATGAACCCGGTGATGTTCTGGAGGAACACGATCGGCACCGCGCGCAGGTTGCACAGTTCGATGAAGTGAGTGGCCTTGAGCGCCGACTCCGAGAACAGTACGCCGTTGTTGGCGACGATGCCCACGAGAAATCCATGAAGGCGGGCAAACCCGGTCACGACCGTCGTGGCGTACCGCTCCTTGAATTCGTCGAACCTCGAGCCGTCGACCAGTCGCGCGATCACCTCGCGCACGTCGTACGGATGACGCGAATCGGTGCTGACGATGCCGTACAGCTCTTCGGGAGCGTACTTGGGAGGCTCAGGGGCCGTCATGTCGCCCGGCAGCCGCTTCGTCGTATGGAGCGTGGACGCGATCGTGCGGGCGATCTGCAGCGCGTGTTCGTCGTCTTCCGCGAAATAGTCGGCCACGCCCGACAGGCGGGTGTGGACGTCCGCACCGCCAAGCTCTTCCGCGGTCACGTCCTCGCCGGTCGCCGCCTTCACAAGCGGCGGGCCGCCCAGAAAGATCGTCCCGGTGCCTTTCACGATGACCGTTTCGTCCGACATCGCCGGCACGTAGGCACCGCCGGCCGTGCAGGAGCCCATGACGACCGCGATCTGGGGAATGCGCTCGGCCGACATGCGCGCCTGGTTGAAAAAAATCCGGCCGAAATGCTCGCGGTCGGGAAACACCTCCGCCTGCAGCGGCAGGAAGGCACCGCCGGAATCGACGAGGTACACGCACGGCAGGCGATTCTCGAGTGCGATTTGCTGGGCCCGCACGTGCTTCTTGACCGTGATCGGGTAATACGTGCCGCCCTTCACGGTGGCGTCGTTGGCGACGATCATGGCTTCGCGCGCCGCTCACGCGCCCGATGCCGGTCACGATGCCAGCCGCCGGCGCGTCGCCGTCATACATGTCCGAGGCGGCCAGCGCCGACAGCTCGAGAAACGGCGTGCCGGGATCGATCAGGCGGGCGATGCGATCGCGGACGGGCAGCTTGCCCTGCTGGCGATGACGCTCGAGGTACTTGGCCCCCCCGCCTTCGCGGACGCGCTCGAGCCGATCGTGCAAGTCCTTGACGAGCGTCCGCATCCGATCCCGATTCGCCTGAAATTGCCGGTCGTCAGTCTTGACGAGGCTGGGCAGGACGTCCATGACGTCCGGCCTACCAGCCGCAACAGTCGGTCTTGTATCCGCAAGAGGGGCAGCGCCAGACCGCATGCATGCGAAACATCTCGGCGCTGCAGCGCTCGCACAGCACTTTGTCGACTTTGAGGGGTCGTTCCCGGCCTGTCGGCCCGGCTGCGGCGTTTGAGGTTTCGCGCCCGCGCTGCTCGTGGTCGGTCACAAGGCGATTATACGGAAAGGTTGCAAAGCTGCGAGCCGGCAAGCCGGCGATTCCCCTCGCCGCCTCGCAGCTTGCAGCCTGACCGTCTTGCGGCCTCTATACAATCGGAGGGGTGAGTCCTCCGCCGCCCCAGTTGCATGACGCCCGGCCGCCCTGGTTTGTGCGTGCTGACCCTGCGGTTTTTGAGAAGCTGCCGTTTGGGTGTCCGTGCGGCAGGGCGCGGCGTCGTCGAGTTCTACAACAGCAACAATCTGACCTTCGCATCCTCGATTGCGTACTACGCCCTGCTCTCGTTCTTTCCGTTCGTGCTCCTGCTGCTCACGGTGCTGGGCCGGCTCGCGATCGGCATGAACAACGAGACGCTCGTCCACATGGTCATGCGCGCGCTGCCGAGTCACTTTGACTTCGTCATCGACCAGATCGAAGAGCTGTCGAAGGCGCACCGACGGGCCGGGGTATTGTCGGGACCGTCGTCCTGTTCTGGGCGTCGATGGGCTTCTTCGGCGCGATCACGTCGGCCGTCAATCATGCGTGGGGCGTCGACAAGCCGCATGGCTTCTTCAAGCACAAGCTCATCGCTGCCATCATGCTGGTCATCGCCGCGTCTGCTGATGTTCGCCGCGCTGGCGATCGTCAGTTTCGCCGAGGTGGTCGAAACACAGTGGTTTGCCAGCGTCCTCGAGCGCTTTCCGGCATCTGGTGACGCTGCAGGGATTTCTCATCCGCAATGCGGCCACGCCGCTGTTCGTCCTGATCGTCGGCCTCATCTATTACTTTGTGCCGAACGCGAAAGTGCGGCTGCGCGACGTCTGGTGGGGGGCGATCCTGGCCGGCGGCTTGTGGCGCGCGGCGTTTGCCGGGTTCTCCTGGTACGTCCGGGACTTCTCCCGGTTCAGCGTCCACGGCTCCATCACCGCCGTCGTCGTCTTCCTCGTATGGGTCTACCTTTCGGCCGTGATCCTGCTGTACGGCGTCGAAGTCTCAGCCGCCCACGCCAGATTGCGGAAGCATTTGCCACAGGAATCGCCGGCGGCCGCGGTGCGGGAGGCATGAAGAAACTCTGGGGTTAGTTTTGATCTGTGTCACCATGAATCGTGCCCAACCGTCTCGCGCACGAGCGCAGTCCGTACCTGCTGCAGCACGCCAACAATCCGGTTGACTGGTACGCCTGGGGCGACGAGGCGTTCGCGCGCGCCCGCGCGGAGGACAAGCCGATCTTTCTGTCGATCGGCTACTCGACCTGCCACTGGTGTCACGTGATGGAGCACGAGTCTTTCGAGGACGCCGCGGTCGCCGAGGCGCTGAACCGCGATTTCGTTCCGATCAAAGTCGATCGCGAAGAGCGGCCGGACGTCGATCGCGTCTACATGACGTTCGTCCAGGCCACGACGGGCGCCGGCGGCTGGCCGATGAGCGTGTTTGCTCACGCCGGAGTTGCAGCCGTTTTTCGGCGGCACGTATTTTCCCCCGGCGTCGCGATGGGGCCGGCCCGGCTTCATCGAGGTGCTGGCGGAGATCGCGCGCGCGTGGACGAACGGAACGGCCGCGCCTGATCGAGTCGGCCGCGACGATCACCGAGCGGCTGCGCCAGGCGACTGGCAGCGACGAGTCCGCGGCCGACCGCGCGCCGGTAGCCGGTACCGCCGCGCTCGAGGCCGGCGTCGCCGCGTTCGCGCAGAGCTACGACGCGCGTCACGGCGGCTTTGGCGGCGCGCCAAAATTTCCACGGCCGTCCGAGCTGCTGTTCCTGCTCAACGCGCACGGCGTGACCGGCAACTACCAGGCGCGTCAGATCGCGCTCGGCACGCTGCGGGCGATGGCGCTCGGCGGGATTCGGGATCACGTCGGCGGCGGATTCCACCGCTATTCGGTCGATGCCGAGTGGCGCGTCCCGCACTTCGAGAAGATGCTCTACGACCAGGCCCAACTCGTGCTCGCGTACCTCGATGGCGCGCAGGCGAGCGGCGATCCGTTCTATGCGGAGGTCGCTGAGGACACGCTCGCCTACGTGCTGCGGGAGATGACGGCGCCAGACGGCGCGTTCTATTCAGCGGAGGACGCCGATTCGGTTCCGCCGGAGCGAAGCGTCCATCCTCCGGATTCGGCGCCGCGCGGCCCTGCCGACTCCCACAAGCGCGAAGGCGCCTTCTACGTCTGGACGGCCGCGGAGGTCGATGGTCTGTTTGGCGCCGACGCGCCGCTGGTTCGCCGGCGGTTCGGCATTGAGGACGCCGGAAACGCGCCGGCGGATCCGCAGGGCGAATTCGTCAATCAGAACATCCTGTACCTCGCGCAGTCGGTCGAGGAAGTGGCGGCGCGCTCGGGCCGGTCGATCGAGGACGTGACGGACGTGCTCGATGGCGCCAGGACGACGCTCTTCGAGGCGCGAGTCCGCCGTCCTCGTCCACACCTCGACGACAAGGTGATCACGGCGTGGAACGGCTTGATGATTGCCGCGTTTGCGCGCGCGCCGCGCGGCTGCTCGTCGACAGTCCCAGGCGCGCCGAGTGGCAGCGGGCGGCCGAGCGCGCGGCCGCGGCGGTCCAGACCCACCTGTGGCGTCCGGCCGATCGCCGACTGTTCCGCCGCTACCGCGATCGGGAGGCCGCCGTCGAGGCGTTCTGCGAAGACTACGCCTGCCTGGCGTGGGGCTTGCTCGAGTTGTTTCAGGCCACCGGCGATGCGCGCTGGTTGACCTGGACGCTCGACCTCGTCGACACGCAGACGATGCTGTTCCGGGACGAGCGCGACGGCGGCTGGTTCAGCACGACGGGCGAGGATGCGTCGGTGCTGCTGCGCATCAAGGAGGACTACGATGGCGCCGAGCCGGCCGCGGCGTCGGTGACCGTTCGGAACCTCATCGCGCTCGGACACCTGGTGTCCGATCGCGTCATTCTCGAGCGGGCGAGCCGCACGCTCGAGCGATACGGCCCCGGCCTCGGCCAGGTGGCGCGCGTGATGCCGCTGATGCTGTCGAACATCGCGCTCTGGCACAGCGGTGCGCCGCAGGTCGTCATCGCGGGCACTCGCGGCGCCGCCGACACCCTCGCGCTCGAGGCCGTCGTCGCGAAGCAATACCTGCCCGGTCTGATCCAGATGCCCCTGCCGGCGGCGGGCGCCGATGCGTCGCTGGCGGGTCGGCTCCCCTGGCTAGGTGCGATGCAGCGCCCGCGAGGGGCACGCGACCGCGTACGTGTGCCGCGATTTCGCCTGTCAGGCGCCGGTCAGCGAGCCCGAGGCACTCACCGTGCAACTGCAGGCGGTCGCGGGGCCGAGACTGATCACCTGACGCCGTTAATGGTGAGCAGCGATCGTCGTCCGGCTATACTGGCCGGGCTGGTCGCGATAGGTTCCGGCGGGGCGAAGCCCCTGCGAGCGACGGCGCCAGGGGGTCCGGCGGGACAGAGTCCCCCGGAAGCAGGGCGCGCGCGCGAGCGAGCGGAGCGAGGGAGCCGCCGGCGCGGAGCGGGGCGGCGGGGCCCCCGCGAGCGACGGCGCCAGGGGGTCCGGCGGGACAAAGGCGCCCGGAAGCAGGGGCGCGCGCGCGCGAGCGAGCGGAGCGAGGGAGCCGCCGGCGCGGAGCGGGGCGGCGGGGCCCCCGCGAGCGACGGCGCCAGGGGGTCCGGCGGGACAGAGTCCCCCGGAAGCAGGGCGCGCGCGCGAGCGAGCGGAGCGAGGGAGCCGCCGGCGCGGAGCGGGGCGGCGGGGCCCCCGCGAGCGACGGCGCCAGGGGGTCCGGCGGGACAGAGTCCCCCGGAAGCAGGGCGCGCGCGCGAGCGAGCGGAGCGAGGGAGCCGCCGGCGCGGAGCGGGGCGGCGGGGCCCCCGCGAGCGACGGCGCCAGGGGGTCCGGCGGGACAGAGTCCCCCGGATGAACATGACGTTTGATGTTGAAGTCGTTTTGAAGGGCCGTGATTTCGCGGTGACGGAGGCGATCTCTGTCGGCCACGGCGATCCCTCGTCGTGGGACGATGCCGCTGTTCGCGATGTGCTCGTGCAGATTTTACGAGCCATCGATCGCGTCGAGAACCCGCGCGCGCCCGCCGACAAGCCCGTCGCGCTGCGCGGCTTCAGTTGGATCGTCGAACCGAACGGCGCCGACGTCGTCATCGCGATTGAGATTCCGATGGGCGCGGCGGTGGCCGGGCCGTTTTCAATCGATCAGGTCCGGCTGGACGCGATGATTACCCGCGTGCTCCAGACGGAGCGACAGTTCACGGCACCCGAGACGATTCACTGACGCGATCGGTGGTTTCTTCCGCGAGCGGCGCCGCGACTGTGTGTCACTACTGGGATCCTGCGTCCATTGACGTTCGAATTGCTTTGACGATCATCGCGGGGCCGGGCAAGCCAGTCATTTCAGGCGTGCACCTGATGCGGCGGATGATTACGCCCGACAGCAAGGCGGGGCTGAGCAGTCTTGGCTGCGTTCGGCAGATGTCGGCTACTTTCCGGCCCGCTTCGCCTTCCTTCACGATCGCCAGGATTTGTTCGTCGCTGAATCTACTCCGTTTCATCGGTCCTCCTTCAACGGAGGACGAAACAATCTATAGAGGCCGTGTTGCGACTCGCTGATAATGTCCCCTCTCTGACTCGTTAGAAATGTCCCCTACCGTAGCGACCTGGTGGAGGTCGCAGGTGGGACGGACCGCGATGAGTGTGAAGGAGTTGCGCCGGGTGGAGGTCTTCGGGCGTGTGAAGGCGAAGACGTTGAGCCTGCGGAGCGCGGCGACGATGTTGGGATTGAGCTACCGACAGACCAAGCGGGTGTGGCGACGGTTTCGGCGGCGCGGCGCGCGCGGTCTCCAGCATCAGAGTGCGGGCCGGTCGAATCGGCAGATCACGGCGGCGACGCGCCAGCGCGCATTGGCCTTGATTCGCCAGAAATACAGCGGCCCGGCCGGCACGCGGTTCGGGCCGACCCTGGCGGCGGAGCACCTGGCCAGTGAAGACGACGTCCACATCGATCACGAGACGTTGCGTCGGTGGATGCTGGCGGCGGGCCTGTGGAGTCCGACGCGCCGACGCTCGCCCTATCGACAGCGTCGCGAGCGGAAGGCGCATTTCGGCGAGCTGGTGCAATTCGACGGCAGTTTTCACCGCTGGTATGAAGATCGCGGACCGCACCGCTGTCTGATCACGATGGTGGATGACGCGACGAGTACCGATGACCGGCCGCTTCAGCGACCAGGAAACCATCTGGGCGGCGGTGGCCGTGTTGCGGGCGTGGATCGTGGCGTATGGCGTGCCCCTGGCGCTCTACACCGACTGGAAGAACGTCTATGTGCGGGCCGGCACCGAGGCGGAGATCGCCGCGGGGGTGGTGCCGCTGACGCAGTTTGGTCGGATGTGTGCGGGGCTCGAGATGCGGATTATTCCGGCCAGTTCGCCGCAGGCCAAAGGCCGCGTGGAGCGCAATCACGGCACGCATCAAGATCGGCTGGTGAAGAAGATGCGGCGGCTCGGCGTGGCGGACGATGCGGCGGCCAATACCTTTCTCACCACGAGGTATTGGCCGGCGCACAATGCGCGGTTCGCGCAACCCGCGGCCGCGGCCGAGGACTTCCACCGGCGGGCGCCGTCGGCGCGGGACCTCGATCGCGTCTTTCGACTCGAGGAGACGCGCGTGGTGGGCCAGGACTGGGTCGTGCAGTACCACAAGCGCGCCTTGCAGCTGCACCCGCAGAGTGGTCACGCGCCCGCGCGGAGTACGGTGTCGGTGTGCGAATGGGAAGACGGACGGCTCGCCATCGAGTATCGCGGCCAGGTGATGCGCTGGACCGAACTGGCCGGGCCTCGACCCGCCGTCGTCGGCGCCGGGACACGGCCGACGCCCTCGCCGCCTCCGGCGGCTCGGCCGCAGCCGCGCCCCGGCGCCAATCATCCGTGGCGCCAACGCGTTGACCAGTTCCGCACGCACAAGACGCTCTGGCAAGCGATGGAGAAGTGAACCCAGGGGACATTTCTAACGAGTTAAGGACGGGGACATTTCTAACGAGCTTTGACACAATCTATAGAGGCCGTTGACATCGCGCGAGCCGGGGCCTAGGCTGTCGCCGGTATGGTCCACTGGAGTACGGCACCATCTGCTACTGGCCGTGCTGGATCGCGTGCCCCGACGGTCCTCGACCGCCATTACGTTCTCCTCGCGGCCGCCGTCCTCGGGCTGGCGGCGCTCAATCTGACCTTCCGTCTCGGTCGGGAGTTCGTGACCGAATGGGACGAATCGCTGTACGGCCTCAGCGCCTGGGAGGCGGTATCGGGCGGCTCGTGGATTGGCACAACCTTCCACCGGACGCTCGACTACTACAACACCAAGCCTCCGCTGATGGTGTGGCTCATCGCCTTGAGCTTCAAGGCGTTCGGGCCGAGCCTCGTCTCCCTCCGGGTGGCGTCGGCAGCGTCCGCCTGGTTGAGCGTGGCCGTCCTCCAGGTCCTGGACGCGGCGCCACTTCGGCGCGTTCGTCGCCCTCGCCGCCAGCCTGGTCCTGTCAACGATGTTCGGGTTCCTGTACGTGCACTCGGGCCGAAGCGCCGCCACCGACGCGCCGTTCACGCTCGTGACGATTCTGACGGCCATCACCGTTGCCGAAGAGGCCAGCGTGCGCCGATACGCGGGGCTGGGAGGGCTGCTGGCGGCAGCCTTCCTGCTCCGGGGGATGGGGGTGCTGCTTCCGCTGGCCATCGTGGGCTTTGCCTGGGCGGCGTGCCGCCAGGCGCGGCCGTCGTTCGCCCAGGCCTGGGCCTTGGCGGCCTGCTTTCTGCTTCCGGTCGGCGCCTGGACGGTGGCGCGCTATCACGTCGATCAGTGGGCGTTTCTCCGGCCGCTCGTCCTGTACGACTTCGTCGCCCGTACCGTCCGGCCGATCGAAGGCCACGCCGGCGGGACGCTCTATTACTTCGACGTGCTCCAGAAGCATCACTACGACTGGCTGTTCGCGGGCGTCGTCGCGGTCCTCGCCTCGCCCGGACGCGCCGACCTCGCGCGGCGCGCATGGCGGCGCTGGCGCGCCCGCGATCGCCGGGCCATCGTGCTGGTCGGCTGGGCGCTCGTCTCCCTGGCCGTGCCGACGATGATGCGGACAAAACTGCCGTGGTATCTGAACACGTTCTATCCCGTGTTTTCCGTGGGACTCGCGCTGACATTGTGCGACCGCGTCGCCGCGACCTTGGCGGCGCGCATCGGAGGCTGGCGGCGCCTGGCCGTCCTCGGCGCAATCGTGGTCGCCTTCGGCGTCGCGGAAGGCAAGCTGGTGTGGTACTCGTTCAACCGGCGAGATCTCTCGCTCTCCGGACAATCGCTGATGCTCGCCGAACGGGAACGTCTGCGCGGACACCGGTTGTTCCTCGAACCATCACGCGAGAGCTGGCCACTTCGTGGCTGAAGCGATTGTCGGCGCGACGGTCCTTCACGTGGCGAGGCGAGGAGACTTCTTCTCGACGACGCGCGCGGGCGACTACATCCTCTCGTCGCAGCCCTGCCACGGCGCCGACGTGCAGTTGCTCGGCATGACCGCTTCGCGATTCCTGTATCTCCGACAGAACAGCGCCGGAAGCGACACGATCGGACATCGCCGGTGCCGCTGGCCGGATCTCGATCGTTGAGTGGCGCGCCAACCGGCGCTGGCCGAGAGAAAGGCGGCCGCGGTGGCCTGAGTCACACTAACCAAGTGGCTGACCTGGCCGCGCCTGAAGGAGGGATTTGCACATGAACGACTTCACTGCGACGACAACCGCCACGATTGACTCCGCCAAGGCGGAAGCGTTCTCGGGGGAGATGCTGGCGGTGCTCAATCACGGGTTCCTCGCATTGCTGACGAGCGTAGGCCATCGCACGCGCCTCTTTGAAACGATGGCAGCGCTGCCGCCGGCCACCAGCGCCGACATCGCCAACGTGGCAGGGTTGCATGAGCGCTACGTGCGCGAATGGCTCGGCGGCATGGTCTCTCTGGCGGCATCGTCGAATACGCGCCGGAGACGCAAACCTACAGGCTCCCACCGGAGCATGCTGCCTGCCTGACACCGGCGGCCGGCGCCGACAACCTGGCGATGTTCACGCAGGTACATCGCCCTCTGGCGGACTCGTCGAGGATGACGTCGTGACGGCGTTCAAGGACGGCCGCGGCGTCCCGTACTCGCAGTATCCGAAATTCCAGCAACTGCAGGCCGAGGAAAGCGCGATGACCTACGGTCCCAAGCTGGTGAGCGCCATTCTGCCGCTCGCGCCCGGGATCATCGAGGCGCTGCAGACCGGCGCCGACGTGCTGGACCTCGGCTGCGGGCAGGGCTACGCCGTTACGCTGATGGCGCGGGCGTTCCCGCGGAGCCGCTTCACCGGGTGGGACTTCGCCGAGGACGGCATCCAGGCGGCCCGCGCCCACACGGAGGGGCTCGGCCTGACGAACGCGCGGTTCGAGGTGCGCGATTTGGCGGCGCTCGACGCCTCGGACGCGTACGACCTCATCACGACGTTTGATGTCGTGCACGACCTGGCCAAGCCCGAGGAAGTGCTCCGGCGCGCGGCGCGGGCGCTCCGACGCGACGGCACGTTTCTGATGGTGGATATTGCGGTGCCGAGTGGCTTGGCGCACAACCGCGAGCATCCGCTGGCCCCGCTGCTCTATGCGGCATCGGTGTTCCACTGCATGAGCGTGTCGCTGGCGCAAGGGGGACCCGGGCTTGGCACGGTGTGGGGCGAGGGGAACGCGCGCGCAATGCTCGAGGCCGCTGGATTCTCAGTGGAGCCCAAGCACCTCGAGGGCGACATCTTCCACTCGTTCTTCATTGCACGGAAAAGATAGAAGGGCGGTGACCTATGGCGACGTTGATGCGGACTGAGGCAGTTCGGGACGAGAATGCGGCTGCCCTGGCCGGATTCCGGACGACTTCAGGAGAACCGCGGTCCGCAACCTCGAGCGAATTGGCGTGGCGCGCTCCGCGGCCATGGCGATGGTGGGACACAAGACCGAGGCGATTTATCGACACTAGCCGATCGTCGACGCAGGCGCGTTGCGCGATGCGGCCAAGATAGATTCCGCCGCGGGCACGATACCGGGCACAATTGACGAAAATCAGGCCCGCGGTGTCGCGGGTGGATCGCGGTAAGTCACTGAAAACAGACCTCATGCCGGGGTGGCGAAACTGGCAGACGCACAGGACTTAAAATCCTGAGGGGCCACAAGCCCCGTGTGGGTTCGATCCCCACCCCCGGCACTAAATAAGCCAATAAATACGGCCTGATTTCGCGATTTAGCGCGTAAGACCGAACCGGCTGAAAACGCCTGAAAAGGTGTCACTGGCAGGCCACTGGCAGGTATGTTAGACTCCCCAGGGAACAAAGGGCAGTACCATGCCGCGCAGCCGCAAAGGATCGGGCAGCGTCTTCCAGCGCACGTACCGCGATTCGAAGGGCAAACTCCGCAAGACGAGCAACTGGTACATCGAGTTCGTCTCCGGCAAACGGACGGTCCGCGAATCCACCGACTACACGAAGCGATCTGACGCCTCGGAGTTTTTGAAGAAGCGCATCTCGGACGCGATGGGCGGCAAGATCGTGCTTTCGCGCAACGTCACGTACGAGGATCTCTGCAAGCTGATCCTCGTCGACTACGAGAACAATGAGCGCAAGAGCTTCCGCGACCTGCAAACCGCGCGTTTGCCTCATCTTGACGAGGTCTTCGGCGGCACCAAGGCGATCGACATCACGACGACGTCCGTCGAACGCTACAAGGCGCTTCGGTTGAAGGACAAGGCGGCGCCGGCGACCGTGAACCGCGAGCTGGCGACCTTGAAGCGGATGTTTCGGCTTGGGCTTGCGGCAGGGGATGGTGGCGACGATGCCGTACATCTCGATGCTGGCGGAGCACAACGTGCGAAGGGGTTCTTCGAGCTCGACCAGTTCCGCGCAATTCTCAAACAATTGCCATCGGAGTATCAGGGACTGTTTGAAATCGCTTACATCACGGGGTGGCGCATCCGGTCAGAGCTGCTCTCGCGTCAGTGGAGGCACGTCGATTTCAGCGGTAAAGGCTGGTTGCGGCTCGATCCCGGTGAAGCCAAGGACGCCACGTCCGGCCGCGAATTCCAGTTCACGACCTGGATGCGGGAGATTCTTGAACGGCAGCGGAAATGGGTCTCGAAGATCGAGAAGCGCACGGGCAAGGTGATCCCGTGGGTGTTCTGCAAGCCCGACGGCACCCCGATTCGCGACTTTCATGAGGATTGGCGAGCCGCCTGCAAGGCCGCCAACATTCAACGCATTCCGCACGACTTCCGGCGAACAGCCGTTCAGCAATCTTGAGCGCGCCGGAGTGCCGAGGACGACGGCGATGGCGATGATCGGGCACAAGACGGAATCGATCTACCGACGGTATAGCATCGTCGACCAGGGAATGCTGGAGATGGGGACGGCGAAGCTGGAGGCGCTGCAGAATGCGCAGCTTGAGGGCAAGTCCAATCTCGCTTCTTTTGCACGTCGAAGGCGATCCGCCCGACCCTGAAGGGCGGTTGATGTTCAGGCTGAGATCTGAATCGCACAGACGTTCCTCGACGTCTGCTTGCCGAAGGGCCGCCATCGTATGCTGCGACCTTCGCCGAATACGACGACAACGTGTCGTCGCGTGAAGCGTGATGCCTGTCAATTCCGACTACTACGACGTCGCCGAGTCCCCAGAGCACTCAGCGACGGCAACAAGCCAAAGGGCCGGCGATGAACCGGCCCCTTGGGCTTGGACTCAGTATCCGTGACGGTTTAGGCGAGCACGGCCCTCGCGAACTCGACGCTCTTTGCCACTTCTTTCACTGCATCGGATCCTGCTGGGATTGGCGACTCGAGCTCGACGGTCGCAGGGAATGTCCACTTGTTCTTCTTCATGAGGAGGAGGATGTCTTTGATCTGGCCGTCGCCCTTTCCGTACGGAACGGTCAACGAACAATGCTCCGGAAGTGTTCGATCCTTCAGGTGGAAGCTCGAGATGCGGTCGTGGTGCTTCTCCAGGAACTGAATCGGCGTTCCGCCGACGTTGCCGGCGGCGACGTAGTGCCCGAGGTCAACATTACAGGTGATCCACTTCGACACAGCCAACGCCTCGTCGAACGCCGTCATGGTGCCTTGCCCGTGCGTATGGAATCCAACGAAAACCTTGTGCTTCTCGGCGAACTGCGCCATGCGCTTCGCCAACGCCATGGCATCGGCGCCGGACGGCAGTTCCATATGCAGCGCGGAAGCGCCGAGCGTTGACGCTATCGTAAACACGTAGTCGAACTCAGCGTCTGTCGTCTGCATATTCTTTACCAGCCGGTCCGGTTTGTAGGCGTACATCGTGACGCCCGCGTCGTTGTACATCTTCCTCAGTGCCTTCACCTTCTCCAACGACACGGAAGTGCGCCATTTCCGGAGCCCATCCGCCTCCCGCTGCTGAGCCGCCAATTCTTCGGGCGTCGTCTGCGCTCCACCTCGCCCGCCTCCGCCGCCAGCCCTGCGGCCTTGACCGGGCGTGCATGACGGCATCGTTCCGGCCATCAACTGCTCGTACGGCGTCGGTCCAGCCGGCGCTTCCGCCCCGCCACGACGGCCCCCGCCCGCGGCGCCCGCACCGCCCGCGCGTGCAACGGGAGCAGGACGGCCGAGGAAGAGCTCGACCGGTGTGTCCATCAGCTCAATCGCGCTGACGCCGGACTCGAGCACGTATTTCAGCGTCGCCTCTGCGCTCTGGTCTGGCATCGAGCGATAGCTGTACGTAATGACACCGATCTGCACTCCGCCGAACTTCGAGTTCGGCTTCCCTTGCGCGAACACCGAGTTGAACAGCGGGTTCTCGATGAACGCCGCAGCAGAAAGGCCCGCGACCGCCAATCGTCCGAACTCACGTCGTGTAATTGCCATTGGGTTCTCCGGGGAAATGTCTGTCGGGAACGCTAACACTGGAGTGCCGCGCAGGCGGGCCTGTAACGGTTACGCGCGTGGGGCAGGCTACACTGTCGCGTGATGCACATTCTCCTGGTGCACGGCCCGAATCTCAACCGGCTGGGGCGGCGCGACGCGAAGACGTACGGGAACATCACATTGGCCGAGATCGTCTCGGCAGTCAGCACTGCTGCGGCTGCTCATGGCGCGCAGGTCGAGTCGTTCCAGTCGAATCACGAAGGCGCGTTGATCGACTGGCTCCAGGAACGCGCTGAAAACGCTGATGCGATCATCATCAATCCCGGCGGTCTTTCCCATTACAGCGTGGCGCTCCGCGACGCGCTCGAAGATACGCGACGGCCAGTCGTGGAGGTCCACATCTCCGAGCCGCTGGCGCGCGAGGAATTCCGCCGGCGACTGATCACTGCCACAGCAGCCCGTCAGGTCATTTCCGGGAAGGGACTCGCCGGCTATCTGGAGGCCGTCGAGCTAGTCACATCAGGCGCGTTGCCAGGTAAACCGGCGTAACCGTATCAGGCCGCTGCGTTCGATCGGGGACGCGACGCCGGGTGCTACCATCCGCCTTCCAATGTCCAGCATGAGCGCGCCAGAGCGCCGCCGTACCCAGGTTCGCTGGTTTCCGATCCTGGCGCTGGTCTTCGTCGCCACGCTCATCAACTACCTGGACCGGGCCGTGTTCAGCATTGCACGCCCGCTGTTCACGAAGGATCTGGGCATCAGCGCCGATCGTCGTGGGCACCCTTGGCTCGGCGTTCAGCTGGAGCTACGCGCTGGCGCAGATGCCTGGCGGCGCCGTGCTGGATCGATTCGGCACGCGCTTGGTCTATTTCATCTCGCTCATTGGCTGGTCGGCTGACGACGATGTTGCAGGGACTGGTCAGCACGCGTCGGCGCGTTCATCGGGCTCCGCGTCGGCGCTTGGCCTGTTGCGAGGCGCCGTGCTTTCCCGCCAACAGCCGCGTGCTGAACAGCTGGTTTCCACAGCACGAGCGCGCGCGCGCCAACAGCATCTATTCGGTTGGGCATGTCGGCGCGGCCTGGCGTTCTTCCTCGTGCCGCTGTTCTGGATCGCCGACCACTACACCTGGCGCGGGCTCTTCGTCGTCGGCGGGTGGCATCGGCGTGCTCTTTGGCGTCGATCTGGTACGCCTTCTATCGCGAGCCGCGCGAGTCGACGCTCGTCAACCAGGCCGAGCTCGACTACATCGCCGCGGGCGGCGGGTTTGCGAAGGACAAGATCGCCCAGACGCCGGTGTCCTGGGCGAACATTCTGCGAGTCGCGCGGCTGCGGCCGATCCTGATCATTTCGCTCGCGCAGTTCTGCGGCAACACGGTCCTGACGTTCTTCCTGATCGACTTCGTGAACTACCTGGCCACGCAGCGCCAGATGCCGTGGATCAAGCTCGGCATCTTCGTGTCGTTCCCCTTCATGGCGGCGGCGGTTGGCGGCCTGGTCGGCGGCTTTGTGGCCGACCGCATCATCAAGCGCGGCGGTTCGGTGACGTTCGCGCGGAAGCTGCCGGTGGCTGCCGGGCTGATTCTCGCCTCGTCTCTGGTGCTGGCTAATTGGGTGCCGCCGGGCCAGGACGCGCCTCGTGATTGCCATCATGTCCGTCGCGTTCTTCGGCCAGGGCATGTCGAACCTCGGCTGGACGGTGCTGACCGACCTGGCGCCGAAACACATGGTCGGGCTGGCCGGCGGCTTCTTCAACATGATCACCAACCTTGCCGGCATCCTGACGCCGTTCATCCTTGGCGCGATTCTACAGGATTACACCGGCTCGTATTTCTATTCGCTGATTTACGTCGGCATCGTGCCGCTCTTCGGCGCGGCGCTCTACATCTTCGCGCTGGGCGATATCAAGCGGCTGGAAGTCTCGATGGAGGCGTGAGCCCGTCACACTTCCAGGAAACGATCAACATGTAGGCACTTCCTGCACTGCCCACTGTGAAATGTTGCGGGCATCATCACTCCAGCCCCAACTGCCTCAGAATCGGCGCAAACCGTTCGTCGTCGCGCAGCGGATCGAATCGCGGATCGACCTTGAGCAGAGATGAGGTCGAACGAGCGATCCTCGCAGGCCTTCGCCAGCCAGTGGAAGCCGAGGTCGACGTCCCCGAGCGCGAACTGGATCCAGGCGAACTCGAGAGGCGAGACG
Organism: uncultured Acidobacteriota bacterium; assembly: GCA_963724645.1. Taxonomy (GTDB): domain Bacteria; phylum Acidobacteriota; class Vicinamibacteria; order Vicinamibacterales; family SCN-69-37; genus CAVXSP01. Next base: position 60,121 of record CAVRVJ010000013.1, on the reverse strand, counting down.
TAGCGCTCGGTCGCGTAGCGACTCGAGTTTGCGCAGCACCTCGAGCGCGCGCCGGCGGCGGCCCGAGAGCGCGCAGCGTACGGCCGAGCGCGCCGTGCATGCGAGGCGTCTGCGGCGACAGGTGGACCGCGCGCTGCAGCGCGGCGAGCGACTCGTCGAAATCCCGCCGGTGCGCCTGAATCAGGCCGAGCAGCCAGTAGGCCGGCGCGAAATGCGGATTGAGCTCGATGGTGTGGTCGCACTGTTCGAGCGCGGTCTCGAAATCGCGGCGCAAGTAATGAATCATCGCGACGTCGCGCGCGACGATCGACGACACGGGATCGAGCGATTGCGCGAGCGCGATTTCGTCGAGCGCTTCGTCCAGCCGGCCGAGCGGCGCCAGGCACGAGGCGGCGTACCAGTGGTGCGCCGTGGCGTACTTCGGGATCCAGGCCGATCGCGCGCTGGAATTCGCGTTCGGCGCCGGCCCAATCCCAGTCCTGCGTCGCCTTGACGAGCGCGAGCGACGTGTGCGCTTCGGCCGACAGAAGTCGTCGAGCATGACCGCGGTCTTCGCGCTCGACGCCGCCTTCGACCAGACATCGGCCGGGCCCGCGCACGCCGTAGTGCGCGAGCAGTCCGTACGCGTCGGCCAGGCCGCTGTGCGCCAGCGGCGTAGTGCGCGTCCTCGGCGAGCGCGCGTTCGAAGAAATCGAGCGCCTTCCGCAACCCTTCCTCGGTGCGCTGATTGAGGTGATACCGGCCCTGCAGATACAGGTTCTGCGCGGCGAGATTCTCGGCGGGCCGATTGGCGCTCGCGCCCGTGCGGATCGCGTCGACGCTCGGATTCCGAGTTTCTTCGCGACGGTCCGCGGCGACCAGCTTCCTGCACGTCCGAACACATCGTCTGCGAACCGTCCACGGACTCCGACCAGAGATAACAGCCGCTGGCGCCGTCGATCAGGTGCACCGCGATCCGCAGCCGCTCGCCGGATTGGCGGACGCTGCCGTGATGACGAGCGCCGCTCCACGCGTCGCCGCCTCGGCGCATCGATCGGCGCGCCTCGGCCCGGCCAGCGCGGCGAGGATGCGCAGTCCCGGCGAGCCGCGCCAGGTGATGCACGACTTCCTCGCGCATGCCCGTGCAGATCGCCGTCGAGCGACTCGTCGCCGCTGTGATCCGCAAACGGCAGCACCGCGATCGTGTTGCGGCTGACCAGCGCGGTGCCGACCGACCGTCTGCGGCGAGGCCGGCTCGTCCCGGCGCTTGATGACCGGCGTGTAGCCGCCCTTGGGCAGCTCGATCAGCGTGGGATCGGCCCGCCCTTCGTCGCGGTAGTACCGCACGAGCTTGGCGCGCAGCCGCCGGGCCTGCACGCGGACGATGGGATCGGTGCGCGGGTCGAAGGAGTCCTCCTTGCGAAACACCTGCACGCCGATGACGTACTCCTTCAGCTGCGCTCCTCGTCCGGCGGCGGTTTCACGCACGATGAACATCAGGAACCGCTTCAGACGGTCGGACTTGTTGGAACGTCTCGCTGCGCAGAATGCGCTCGAGCTGCTCGTCGGCGGGCCGCGGTGCCGGCTCCCGTGGCGTCGGGCGACGAGCCGGGCTGGCGGTCGACGAGCGGCGTTGGGCGGTGCGAGCACGAGCCATCGGCCGTCCGAGTTTACGGCCGCGCCGCGCCGGCGTGGGACCGTTCTCTTACTTGTATTAACAGGTATTTGACAATGCGACGGTCGCGCCCTAGCATGCGCTTGGCGGTTTCGCGACATCGCGGTCAGAGGGCGCGTCACGTGTGCCCGCGCGCGGCCGTCGGCCGGAGGAATGGACATGACTTCAAGCAAGCGCGCGGCCATGGCCGCGGCGTTCGTCGCTGCGCGGGTCGGCGGCGACGCAGGCACAGACGCCTCAACGACTGGCCCAGCGTGGGCAACGACCCCGGCGGCTCGAAGTTCTCGCCGCTCACGCAAATCACCCCGGCCAATGTCTCGAAGCTGAAGACGGCCTGGACCTACGACCTCGGCGCGCCGGCAGCGGCTTCACGGTGACGCCGATCGTCATCAACAACGTGCTGTACTTCCCGCGCGGCTCGGACGATCATCGCGCTCAAGGCCGACACGGGCACCGAGTTGTGGAAGTCCGACATGAAGACGGTCCCGAGCTGACGCTCGGGGCCGAACCCGTCGGCCGGCGGCCGCGGCATTTCCTACTGGACCGGCGCCGCCGCCGACGGCGCCGCGCATCGTCATCGGCGTGACCAACGGCTTGCTCGCTGCAGCTCGACGCCAAGACCGGCAAGCCGATTCCCGGCCCGCCGCGCGTCATCAACCTCGGCGACCGGCATCATGGACGAGTTCGGCGGCGGCGCGCTATCGCATCAACACGCCGCCGGCGATCTACAAGAACCTCGCGATCATCGCCGGCGCGCACCGGCGAGGACGGCCGCTACGGCGTGCCCGGCGATCCGCGCGCGTTCGATCTGATCACCGGCAAGGAAGTCTGGCGGTTCCACGTCGTGCCGCACGCCGGCGAAGAGAACTTCGGCACGTGGGGCCTGAACGGCTGGCAGGATCGCCGGAGCGCCGGCGTCTGGGTGCCGATGTCGGTCGATCCGGTCAACGATCTCGTCTTCATTCCGCTCGGCAACGCGACCGATCAGAACTTCGGCAACAGCCGTCCCGGGCTCGAACCTGTACGCGACGACGCTGCTCGCGCTGCGGGCGTCGACCGGCAAGCGCGTGTGGCACTTCCAGATCACGCATCACGACATCTACGACTGGGACGTGAACTCGCAGCCGTCGATCTTCGACGGCGACGAAGAACGGCCAGCGCGTGCCCGGCCGTCGCGCAGATGACCAAGCAGGGCCTGCTGTTCATGTTCAACCGGCTGACCGGCGAGCCGCTCTTCGGCGTCGAGGAGCGGCCGGTGCCGCAGCTTCGACGCGCCCGGCGATCAGGCGTGGCCGACGCAGCCGTTCCCGGTCAAGCCGACCGGCCTCACGCGCGACAGCATGACGCGCAAGGAAGTCAGCAAGATCTCGCCGGAGGCGGAGAAGTACTGCACCGAGCTCTTCGACAAGTCGGTGAACATGGGCCCGTACACGCCGTACGGCATGGTGCCCAGCCTCGTGTTCCCGGGCTCCGAAGGCGGCGGCGGCTGGGGCGGCGTCGCGACCAACCCGACGCTCGGGCTGGTCTTCGTCAACACGCGGCACCTCGGCGTCATCGCGCAGCTGCAGTCGAGCAGTCGTCCGGCGTGCTGCCGTCGTTCTGCAAGTCAGAAGATGCCGACGAACTTCTACACCGATCCGCAGGGCTATCCGTGCAACGCAGCCGCCGTGGTCCGAGCTCGTCGGCCGTCAGCACGAGCACCGGCGACATCGTGTGGCGCACGCCGCTCGGCGAGTATCCCGGATCTGACGGCGAAGGGCATCACGGGCACCGGCACGGCGCTCAACGACGGCGGCCCGATCGCCACCGCGAGCGGCCTGGTGTTCATCGGCGCGACCGGCGACTTCGGCTTCCGCGCGTTCGACGGCAAGACCGGCAAGGAACTGTGGAAGGCGACGCTCGACGACGACGTCACTGATGACGCCGCTGACCTATCATGGGCGCGAACGGCAAGCAGTACGTCGTCGCCGTCGCGGCAACGGCGGCGACGCCGGCGTTCCACATTCCCGCGCGAACCGAGCCCGGGCGCGAACACGAAGTCGTGCGCGTTCGCGCTTCAATAACGGCAAGCCGAGGACATCATGGACCGACGAGAATTCTTTCAGACGAGTCTGATGGCGTACGCTCGCGGCGCAGCGTGCTCGGCGATGCGACGCTCGCGCGCGCGCAGGCAGGCGCCGGCGCGCGCGCGCCGGCGCCGGCCGGCACCGCCGCCGACGCCGCGGCAAGCTGATCCTCGACGCCTACTCGCGGATTCTCACTGGCTTCGCGACCGCCGACGAAATCGCCGAGGCCGCGATCGAGATGACCTGCGGCGGCGTGATGCCGACCGTAGGCTACCGGCAGCGCTCACATCGATCCGGCCAAGGTCACGACGGACCTGCCGGCGTTCGTGAACACGATGCAGAAGCACGGCCTGCGCGTGAAGCAGATCCGCGGCGGCAACCAGACCGCCGTGGACGCCGAGCGTCGAAGCGCTGGTCGGCACGATGGGCCAGCTCGGCGTCACGCACTACTGGCTCGGCACGGACAACTACGACCTGACCAAGCCGATCCTGCCGCAGCTCGACGCGATCAAGACGAAGGTCGATCAGTTCGTGAAGCTGAACCAGAAGCACGGCACGACGCTGATGTATCACACGCGCGCCGGCGCGAACTCGGTCGGCTCGGTCGTGTGGGACCTGCTCTACGTGATGAAGGACTTCGATCCCGAAGTACGTCGGCTTCCACTGGGACACGGGGCACATGGCGCTGCACGGCAGCACATGTGGGAGACTGCTGATGCGCACCGCCGGGCCGTACGTCGTCGGCATGAGCTGGAAGGATCGCAGCGTGGGCAGCAGAACCTCGGGTTCCTCGGTGAGGGCGGACCGTATCCCGGACCGGTGCCGGCGCGGCGGCCGCGGCCGGCGGCGGCGGGCGGCGCGGCGGTGGCGCGGCGGCGGCGGCGCGCGGCGCGGCGGCGGCGCTCCGGCGCGGCGCCGGCGCGCGCCGGCGGCGGCGCGGCGCGCAGGCGGCGGCGCGCCGGCGCGGCGGCGCGCGCGGGTGCGCCGGTGCGGCCGGCGGAGCCAGGCGGAGCGCCGGTGCGGCGGCGCCGGCGGCGGCCGCGGCGGGCGCGGCGGCCGCGGCGGCGGCGGCGGCGCGCGAGTGTCCCGCTGCCCGCTGGCGGGCAACGACGTTCGCGCGCGGCGGCGGCTGGACGTCGCCGACGGTGCCGATGGGCACGGGCCTCGTCGACATCTTCCGGTACGCGACCGGTGCTGCGCGACATCGACTTCAACGGGCCGATGGAACTCGAAGCCGAGTACCCGCTCGGCGGCGCCGAACAGCGGCGCCGACGAAGATCACGCTGCCGCGCATGCAGGTGATCGGCAGCCTGAAGCGCGACGTGCTGACGATCCGCGCCGCGATCGCACAGTCGGGAACGGGCCTGACGATCTGAAGCAGGGCGCGTAGTTCTTGCGTTCCGCCGGGTTGAGCAGCGTCGCCCGAGCACGCCGGGCGGTTGTTGGTGGTCGTGTTCGAGCGGGGCCGGCTGCGGTCAGGGCGTACTGGCGATCCGGTCCGCGTCAAGAGTGGGCCGTGTTTGTCTCCAGGCAAGCGACGGTGTTCTGGAACGCCAAGCGGGCGTACGCGGCGGGACCGAGTGCCGCGGCACGGATGGGATTCGGCGCCTCGACGGCGTAGACACTCTCGCGCGGCAGGCGCGGAAGAATGCCGGCGAGATCGATCCCGCCTTCGCCAGGGAGGAGACGGTCCGTCCGCGCGAGACGCCGCCGGGCGTCGGGTTCCGACGGCACGTGGGCTGCCGCGTCGCAGATATGGACGATCGGCGCGTGGAGTCCTGCCAGCGCATCCAGAGTCGCCGGGGCATCGCCCGACGAATGGTGGTGCAGCGTGTCGATCAGCACCCCCGCATTGGTCTGTCCACAATCGCGCACCAGGGCCACGGCCTGCGCGACGCTTCGGTACGGCCGAAAAGCTTACAGGTTCGAGCAGCATCGTCACGCCGAGCGGCTTCGCGAGATCGCACAGATGGCCAAGATCGTCAGCGGCGTGACTCGCGTCGTCGGTGTAGACGTTCACGATCGCGAACCGGGCACCGAGCGCTGCCGCGCCTTCGAGCGCGCGCGCGTAGCTCAGCGGGCGCACGTCATCTCGCACGTGAACGACCTCGACATCGAGAAACTGGATGCCCGTTTCGTCGAGCGCCCGACGGATGTCGCGCGCAGAGTCCGGGTCGTCGGCCACCGCGTACCGCGGTTCACCCGGCAGGCCGATCGGAATCAGACGAAGGCCGACGGCCTGAAAACCGGCCGCGTGCGCGGCGCGCACGAGCGCAGCCGGCGGCAGGTCGAGGAGCGTCGCGTGGGCGAGGGAAATCAGCACGTCTCCGATTCGTAGAACTCGCCGAGCAGCTCCTGCTCGCTCGGCTTGTCCTCCGGGATCGGCCGGCTCACCCACGTCGTGTTCATGTAGTGCTTGACGCTGATGTTCTCGCTGGTGATGTTGCCGCCCCAGGTGCCGCAGCCCGAGGCTGGCGGTCTGCGGCATGCCGTTGGTGAACGACCCGGCGTTGCCGCGCACGTTCGGCTGGCGCACCATGATGCGGCTGACCGGCGCCATCGACGCCAGCCGATGGATGTGGTCGTCGTCGAACGACGCGATGCCGACCGAGTGTCCCTTGCCGCCCACCTCGAAGATCTCCGAGACCATCTTCAGCAGGTTGTCGAAGCCGCTGTACTTGAAGATCGCCAGCACCGGCGACAGCTTCTCGCTCGAGAAGCGGTGCGCCTTGCCGATCTTGTCTTCCTTCACGATGATGAACGACTTGCCGGCGGGCAGCGCGAAGCCGGCCTTCTCGGCAATGACGCCGGCCGCGCGCGCCACCGTGTCGATGCGTGCGGCGGCCCTCGGCGTCCCACATCGCCGCCTCGAGCTTGCTCTTCTCCTCGGCGCTGACGAGATAGCCGCCTTCCTTCTGCAGCAGCGTCGAGGAACGCGTCGTAGACCGTGGCCTCGACCAGCAGGTTGCCGTCGCACGAGCAGCCCGACCCGTGATTCTGCGTCTTGCTGATCCGCGTGTTCATCGCGGCCTCGGCGATGTCGGCGGTCTCGTCGACGACCACGGTGGCGTTGCCGGCGCCGACGCCGTAGGCCGGCTTGCCGGAGCTGTAGGCGGCCTTCACCATCGCGGCGCCGCCGGTCGCGATCGTCAGATCGCAGATCGACATCAATTCCTGCGCGAGCGGAATGCTCGGCTTTTCGAGACAGAGGATCAGATCCTCGGGCGCGCCCTGCTTCTTCGAGCGCCGCGCGAAGCACGCGCGCGATTTCGAGCGCCGTGTTCCGGCTCATCGGATGCGGCGAGAAGATGACGGCGTCCTTGCACTTGATCGCGTTGATGGCCATGTTGACCATCGTGACGAGCGGATTGGTCACCGGCAGCAGACCGGCGATGACGCCGGCGGGCTTCGCGTACTTGACGATGCCCTTCTCCGGGAGCTCCTCGATGATGCCGACGCTCTTGGTGCGCAGCGCGTCGCGCAGGATGCCGAGAATCTTCCAGCGCCGCGCAGGCACGCCTTCGGCGCTGCCCATGCCGCTCTCCTCGACGCTCATGCGCGTCAGCCGGCCGAAGGTCTGTTCGTTGGCCGTGGCCCACGCGACGGCCTGGCACAACCGATCGACGGTCGCCTGGTCGTAGCCGTCGACGGCCGCCATCGCGGCGCGCGCGCGCGTCAGAAGCGCCTGCGCGGCAGCCTTCTCTTCGTCGGTGATTGCTCTGGCCATCATCGTCGCTCCGCCTTATCGGCCCGGAATCGTCCAGAGAAAGATCCGGCTTCGGACCGGCCTCGATCGTCTTCTCCGGCGGCCATTCGGGGCCCATGTTGAACACGTGGGACACGACACGTGTGCCCGGCTTCAGTTCGCGCACGAGTTTCGGCCGCAAACGCTCGTTGATGCTTTGCAGGAGATAGAGCGTGACGACCGTGGCGTCGCTGATGTTCGCGGCGAACAGGTCCTCCGTGACGAACCGCACGCGATCCGAAACGCCTGCGGCGGCGGCACGCTCCGTCGCCAGCTTCACCAGGGCCGGGTCGATCTCGATGCCGACGCCTCGCGCGCCGTACTTCTTCGCGGCGGTGATCACGATGCGGCCATCGCCCGATCCGAGGTCGTAGACGACGTCGCTGGCCTTGACCTGCGCGAGGTCGAGCATCGCCTCGACGGCCGCCTGCGGCGTGGGCACGTAGATACGTCGGGCTCGACGCGCGACTGCGGCGCTCCGCCAAGGACCGCTACGGCAGTGGCGAGCAGGGCGACGAACAGGAGTGGTTTCATGACTAGACTCTACCAAGCATGCTGACGCTGCATAGACCGCGCTGCTGGTCGCGCTCCTGCTGCGCACGCAATGCGGCCCGTGCGACGCGGCGCCCCAGATCGATCGGACGTCGACGCGCTTGCGGCCGCCCGCGCGAAGGCGGAGGCCGGCGATCGGGTCGCGCAGTTTGCACTCGGCTCGATCTCTCTACTACGGGACGCCGGACACGGCGCAGGCGATCGAGTGGTTTCGCAAAGCCGCGGCGCAGGGCTACGCGCCGGCGGAATTCCAGATGGGCCAGTTGTACGACTTCGGGTTCGGTGTCGCGCAGAACGATGCCATGCGCTCGACTGGTATCGCAAGGCCGCCGAGCACGGCATCGCGGCGGCGCAGCGCGCCGTCGGGGAGTTCTACAAGAGGGCCGAGGCGTGGCGGCCGACCCGGCCGAAGCCGCCCGCTGGTTTCGCCGCGGCGCCGACGGCGATGACCTTCGCGCGCAATACCTGCTCGGTCAGATGTACTTCGACGGCACCGGCGTCGCGCGCGATTACGTGTCGGCGTATGTCTGGTTCACGCGTCGCGGCCGGACAGACGCCGCTCATGACAACCGGAAGCAGTCTGATCGAGCTCCGAAACATCGCCGCCGCCCGCATGACGCCCGAGCAGGTCTGCCGAAGCGGCTCGCCGGGCGGCGTCGTGGAAGCCTACGGCGCCCGGTAAGGCGTCAGTCGTTCCCGAGTCTCAGGAAACTCCGCGATGTCCCAGTGTCCCGTGCGCGGCATCGGCACGTCGGCGCGCGTCCGCACTTCGAGCAGGTACGGCTTGTCGGTCGCGAGCGCCTTCTTCAGCGCCGGCGCGAGATCGTCCGGATCGATCACCTGGTCGCCGCCCATGCCGAACGCCTTCGCCAGCAGCGGAAAATCCGGGTTGTACGGCTGGCCGTCCGGCGTCGTGAACTCCGTGCCGTAGCTGTTGTTGAAGTACGTCGTGCCGACCGTGCGAATCGTCGAGAAGCAGAAGTTGTTGAAGACGACGAAGAGCACCGGCACGCCGAGCTCGACGGCGGTCGCGAACGCGCCGACAGCCGAGAGCAAGCCGCCGTCGCCGACCAGGCAGATGACCTTGCGGTCCGGCGCACCGAGCTTGGCGCCAATCGCCGCGCCCGGCGCGAAGCCCATCGTCGCCATGCCGCCGCTCGTGATGAACGAGCCCGGCCGTGAGATCTTGCAGCTGCTGACCTGCGCCGTTCTTGTTCCAGCCGACATCGGTCACGAAGATCGCGTCGTCGGGCGCGATCTTCGGAGATCTCGTGGAGCAGCCGCGCCGGATGAATCGGGCGCCCCGTGTCCTGCTGGCTCTCCTTCAGCTCGGCTTCCCAGGCCGTCGCGCTCCTCGGCGAGCGCGGCCGATGCGCGCCTCGTCCGCGAGAGAACGGGCCGAGCGCGCGAAGATGACGAATCAGCTCGCGGAGCGTCGCCTTCGCGTCGCCGACCAGGCCGACCTCGACGGGATAGATCTTGCCGATCTCCTGCGGCTCGATGTCGATCTGAATCAGGCGTCGACGGCGGGATCGCGAACGTGAAGCGCGGATCCCACGAGCTGCAGTCGGCCTCGCCGAAGGCCGTGCCCACGCCGAGCACGCACATCGGCCGCGCGGGTCGTGGCGTTGGCGACGGCCGTGCCCCAGATGCCGCTCATGCCGAGCGCCAGCGGATGCCGCTCGGGAAACGCGCCCTTGCCCATGAGCGTCGTCGCGACGGGAATGCTCAGCAGCTCGGCGAGCTGACGCAGCTCGTCGGCCGCCTCCGACAAGCAGCACGCCGTTGCCGGCGAAGATCACCGGCCGCTCGGCGGACGCGAGCAGCCGCGCGGCGTCGGCAATGCCGTCGTCGGGCGCGACGAACCGGCCGTATTCGGGACGACGCGCGACCGTGTCCACCTGCACGTCGATCTGCTGCGAGAAGACGTCCATCGGCACGTCGATCAGCACCGGACCGGGCCGTCCCGTCTGCGCCAGGTTCAGCGCGCGCGGCATCACGTCGGCCAGGAACTTCGCGTCGTCGACGCGCCAGACGCGCTTGCAGATCGGCCGGAAGATGTCGCCCTGCGACGCATCGGCATGAAAGCGGATGCCCTGATGCGGCTCCCGGGCGTGGTGATACGACGGCGTGTTGCCGGCAGAAGATCACCATCGGCGTCGAGTCGGCGGCGGCCGTCACGACGCCGGTCAGCGCGTTGGTCAGCCCGGGCGACAGGTGCACGTTCAGCGACGGCGAGCTTGTGCGACACGCGGTAGTACGCGTCGGCCGCGTGCGCCGCCAGCTGCTCGTGCCGGAATGAGACGTACTCGATGCCGAGCCGGTGGCAGGCGTCGATCAGGGCGTAGTTGGTGTGGCCGCACTGGCCGAAGACCTTGGTGACGCCCTCCTGCTTCAGGCACTGGGCGATGAACATGGCTGCTGTCATGGTGGTGAATCTTTTCACGTTTCAACGCCGCCGGCTGCCGATGACACCGTGTCATCAATGAAGGCCGAGGCTACGTCTCGGTATGATGGCCTCTTGGGACCACTGGAAGGCATCCGCGTTCTCGACTTGTCACGCATGGTCGCCGGCGGGCTCGCCGGCATGCTGCTCGCCGATTTCGGCGCCGACGTTGTCAAAGTCGAGCAGCCCGGCAACGGCGATCCCCTTCGCCAGTGGACCACGGAGGGCGTGCCATTCTGGTGGAAGGTCTACGCCCGCAACAAGCGCTCATCACACTGAACCTCCAGGCGGACGAGGGCCGCGCCCTGCTCCTGAAGCTGCTGCCACGGTTTGACGTCATGCTCGAGTCGTTCGTGCCTGGCACTCTCGAGAAGTGGGGTCTCGACGTGGGAGACCCTGCGGCGGCGCATCCGGGGCTGATCCTGGTGCGGATCTCCGGCTGGGGCCAGTCCGGACCGGGAAGCCGCCGGCCCGGGCTCGGCACGCTGGTCGAAGCCGCGCATCGGCTTTGCCGCGATGACCGGCGATCCCGACCGGCGCCCGTCGCTGCCCAGTTTCCCGCTCGCCGACATGACGTCGGGGCTCTACGCCGTCAACGCCGCGATGTTCGCGCTCTATCATCGCGATGTGCACGGCGGCGCAGGCCAGGTCGTGGATGTCTCGCTGTTCGAGTCGCTGTTCTCGCTGCTCGGTCCGCTGCCGGCCGAATACGCGATGTCGCAGAAGGTGCGCGACGCGCACCGGCAACCACTCCACCAACTCGGGCCCGCGCGGCTGCTATGCGACGAGCGACGGCCATTGGATCGCCGTGAGCGGATCGACGCCGAAGATGGCGGAGCGCATTCTCTCGAGAGCTATGGGCTCGGGCATCTGCTGCAGGACCCGCGCTTCGCCACCAACGAGGCGCGCGTCCGGCACGCCGGCGAACTGGACGCGGCCGTCTGCGCGCGCGATTGGCGCGCGGACGCTCGACGAGAACGTCGCCATCATCGAAGCCAATGCGCTGACGGCGCATCCTGTGCAGACGATTCGGGACATCGAGAGCGATCCGCACTGGCGGACGCAATCGCTGCTGGTCGACGTCCCCAACGGCACATCGAACGTGCGGATGCAGAACGTGATTCCTCGGTTGTCGGAGACCGGGGCGAGATCCGATTCGGCGGGTGGCGAGCTCGGCGCCGATAATGACGACAGTGTTCGGCGACGAACTCGGCCTCGATGCCGCCGAACTGACGCGGCTCCGCGGAGGAGGGTATCTTGTGAGTCGTGCAGTCGTCGCCGCCGGCATCGCGCCTTGGAAGACGGCGATCACCGATTCGGACGATCTCAGATCCGGTTTCCGTGGGTACGACGTCACCGCACTGATGGCGGACGCCACGTTTGCCGACACCGTCTTCCTGCTGCATCGCGGCGGTTGCCGACGGATGCGCAACGCCGGCTGATCGACGCCATCCTGATCGCCGTCGCCGATCACGGTCCAGGATCGCCGTCGGCCGCCGCCGCCCGCGCTCGCGGCCACGGGTAATCGCGCCGCGCCGGAGGCGGCTGTCGCCGCCGGGCGTGCTGGCCATTGGCGACAAGCACGCCGGTGCCGGTCTGGCGTGCATGGAAATCATCGATGCCGGGCTGCGCGAGGTGCGCGAGCGAGGCTGTCACACTCCGTGACGCGGCGCGCGCGCTCGTCGAGCGATCGCATGCGCGACAAATTGCGGTTGCCAGGGCATGGGCCATCGCACGCACTCGGTCGATCCGCGAACGGCGGTCCTGTTCGGTCACGCGCGCGAGTCGGGGCTGGCAGGCGACGGCGTCGCCTTCATGCTCGAGCTTGAGCAGGCCGCGCGCGAACCTGATCAAGCCGCTGCCGATCAACATCGACGGCGCGCTCGCGGCCGTGCTCTACGACCTGGGATTTCCGCCAATCTTCGGCAAGTTCATCTTCATTATCGGCCGCGTCGCTGGTCTGACCGCCCAGGTGTTCGAGGAATACACGCGCGAGAAGCCGATGCGCATTCGTATCCCCGTCGATTACGACGGCGAACCGCCGCGATGAAGCAATCGTCCGAGTCCCTATACTTTCCCGGGCTCAGGCCTCTTCTCCCTGAGTCCAAGGAGCCTCCGTGATCCGGAGGGTGTTGCGTACTGCGGTCGTAGGACTGGCTGTCGCCACCTTTATCTGTGGTGTCCCACGCGGGGCGGACGCGCAGGTCACGACGATCACGATCAAATCGCGCGACGCCGTTCGCAAACGGGCAGGCCTTCGGTACGCGTCGGGCCGTATGAAGAGATCACTGGCCTGGCCGTCGGCGAGATCGACCCGCGCGACCCCAGGAACGCGGTCATCACGGACATCGACTTGGCCCCTCGCACTGCCCAACGGCAAGGTCGCGTACCGGACCACATTCACCCTCCGCAAGCCGGTCGACATGACCAAAGGGGCGGGCGTCGTTTTCTACAATGTGGTGAATCGCGGCCGGCATCAGGGGCCCGGAGATCTTCCAGTATGACGGGGACCCTGGCGATGGTTTCCTGTACAGACTGGGACAAACCGTGCTCTGGAGCGGATGGCAGGGCGACATGCCGATCTCGGGCGGACGACGGGGAACGCATCGACGTGCCTGATCGCCAAGAACCCGGACGGCTCCCCCGTGACGGGCCGCGTCGTGGAGCGATTCATCAACGTCGCTGGCAACGTGAACACCCAGTCGCTCGCGGGCTGCGGGCCGAATGCCCGCTGACGCTCGACACGACATCCGCAAAGTTGATCTCAGCGACGTCCGAAACGCCGGCCGGCGTCAAGGGCGGGGTTCGTGAAATCGCCAGCACGGATTTCGCGTTCGCCGATTGCCGGACTGTGCCGTTCCCAGGAACGCCCGATCCCACCCGCATCTGCGTGAAGAGCGGTTTCGACCCCGCCTTGCTGTACGAGTTGGTCTACACCGCGAAGGATCCTTACGTGCTTGGCGTGGGCATGGCGGCGATGCGAGACGTCGTGTCGTTCTTCCGCTACGAGGCGAAAGACGCCGCCGGCACGCCGAATCCGATTTTCGGCCAGGTTCATCACGTCATCGGGATGGGCAACTCGCAAGCCGGCCGCTTCGCGAAGGCGTTTATCAATCTGGGGTTCAACGAGGACGTGCGCGGCCGAATCGTCTGGGACGGCCTGAACCCGCGGATCGCCGGCATGCTGGGCAGCTTCAACACGCGGTTTGCGCAGCCTGGCGACATCGCCGAACTCTACTATCCAGGCGGCGAGGGGCCGCTGTGGTGGGGCGACTACAAGGACGACGTGCGGGGCCTGCCGGCCTGGGGCATCCTGCATCGTTGCACCGCTTCGAAAACCTGCCCGAAGATCACGGAGACCTATGGCGGACCAGAATTCTGGTACAGCCGGGGCTCCGTGGGCATCGCGGGGACAACCGGCAAGGAGGATCTCCCGTTGCCTGACAACGTTCGGCGGTACTACCACGCCGGGACGACGCACGGCGGAGGCATGGGCGGGTTCAAGCTGGGCACGGCGTCGACGAATCCGAACTCGTTGGCGAACAATCCGAATCCGGAGCGCGACATCGATCGCGCGCTGTATGTCGCGCTGGTCGATTGGGTCGTGAAAGGGACGCTCCCTCCGCCGAGTGCGTATCCGCGTGTCAGCGACGGCACGCTTGTGCCGGCCACATCGGCCGCGATGGGCTGGCCGAATATCCCAAATACTCCGAAGCCGGACGGCGTGATCAACTCGGTGCTCGACTACGACTACGGTCCGGCGTATCGCTACAACGACAGTTCCGGCGTGATGACGAACGTGCCCCCACCGGTCAAACGGGTGATTCCGACGCTCGTCGCCAAAGTGGACGCGGACGGCAATGACGTGGCCGGCGTGAAGTCGCGTGCTCTTTCGAGTGCCGCTTGGGACGTACACGGGCTGGAATCCGATTGCGAGCGGCATCTTGAAAGGGCGCGAACGATCGCTCGCGGCTGGCTACATTCCGTTCGCGAAGACGAAAGCCGAGCGGCTGGCCAGCGGCGATCCGAGGCTGTCGATCGAAGAACGCTATCCGAACTTATGGACGTACTATTCCAAGGCCGCGGCGGCCGCGGCAGACTTGGTCAAGCAGCGTTTCTTGCTGCCAGACGACGCGGTCAGGTTACTGAAACAGGTGCTCACCGACATGGAAGCCAGTAAGCTGCTGCCGGACTGAAGTGGCTTGAACCATAACCTGTTCGCCGCGCTTAAGCGCCTTCGCCCGACCTGAGCGATAATCCGAGAAGAGCGAGCCCCATGTCCAAGACCGTCAAAGCGGTATACCGGAACGGTGAAGTTCAGTTGCTGGAGACCCCCGACGGAGTCCGCGAGGGACAGGTCTTGGTGACGTTCTCGGACATCGCGGTCGAGGAGGTCCTCGCCAGACGCGAACGGGCCAGAAAATGGCTGCGGGAGACGAGCTGGGATCTCGGCGGCGCCCCCTATCCCCGAGCCGCGAGGAATTGCACGATCGGACCCGCTAGAAAGTGGCGCGGTCGCTCGTTGATACGAACGTCCTCATCTATTCACGCGACCGAAGAGAACCCATCAAACACGCCAGAGCCGTCGAGCTGATCGACGATTTGGCAGCAGCCGGCGATCTGGTCGTCAGCGCGCAGTGCCTGAATGAATTCTGCGCGGTCGCTCTGCGGCGTGGGACGCCGGTGGCCGATGTCCTCGCCGCCATAGAAGAATTCCAAGCGCTCGGCCTGTTGCTGCCGCTCTTGCCGAACGCTGCGATCTGGGCGCTGGAGGCCGTTCGGGACCACAAGCTGTCTTTTTGGGATGCACTCATCTGGGCGACTGCGCGCGAAGCTGGGATCCCCGTGGTGCTATCAGAAGATTCAGCATGGCCGCGAACTGGACGGCGTGACGTTCTTGAATCCCTTTCGTTAGGAGACGTAGGAACCGCCGCCCCTATCAGATTCCCCTTCGACCCGGATCGTTGCCTGCCCGAAAGGGTTTCGCCTGACCTGAGCGTCAGAGATACCCGACGCCAAAGAAAAGCGCGATTACTGGCGCAAGTTTTTGCCGAAAGACTGCGTCCTGTACATATTGAGCCCCAGAAGCGGAGAGGCGAGCATGGCCATTACTCAAGCTCCTCGCGAGGCTGTCCCCGGTGCTCGATCCGGCGATCCCGAACGGCATCGAGACCAACCGCGGCTGCTACGGTTTCCCGACGTGCGCGCACGGACCGGCCTGTCGAGGTCCACGATCTGGCGGCTCGAGCGCCAGGGCCTGTTCCCGCGCCACAGGCGCGTCTCTGCGAACGTCGTCGCCTGGGTCGAGGCTGAAGTGAACGAGTGGATTCGCTCGAGCCCTCGCAAATAGGCTGTCAAGCCCTTCTTGACGTCAGCGCCGCACGCTCATGGAAGGTCAGGGCGTTTCAAGCAGTTTCGCATCCGTGCCCGCGAGTCAGTCCGCAGATAAACCGGCCCTACGATTTGGGAAGCGCCTGGATTGGAGGTCGCGATGTCGCTATCCGAAAAAGCTCGCACCCGCCTTCATGCCATCGACGAACGGCTCGCCCGTCTACGGGCTGCTAAGGATCGCTTGGTCGCGCGCGTCAACAAGTCCCAACGGCGACGTGACACGCGCCAGAAGATCGTGATCGGCGGCACGGTCCTCGCCGCGCTCGAACACGAAGGCCTGCCGGCGATGCGCACGAGGGCCGAACTCGTTCGATGGTTGGAATCGAGACTCACGAGGTCGCAGGACCGGGCCGTCTTCGATCTCGCCGAACGTAAGTCCGCGTGACGACCGACTTGGCGCCGCCGGCGGAAAGCGCCTGTGGCCGCCGCGAAGCACGGGGAATAGCAGCTTCAATTCCGGCCACAGGCGCACTTTGGCGTTTCTTCGAAACGTCGTGCGCCTGTGGCCGGCTGAAGGGAAGTCATGGAGTGGTGGGAGCACAAACCGGATGTTCCAAATGGCCCCGGCCCTCGTAACTCCGGCTGCTTTCATCTGTCGTTCCGGTCCGGGTCGCGCGGCGGCGGTGCATCGCGCCGGATCGGCGCATGACTACATCACGCGGCAGGAGGAGTACGACGATCCGGATCGCGATCCCGGCGATCTACACGGAGTCCGGGAACATGCCGTCGTGGGCTGAGCAGGACTCACGCGAGTACTGGGATGCCGCCGACGTATATGAGCGGGCCAACGGCCGGCTGTACGTTGGCGCCGATTTCGCGCTGCCACGCGATCTCAATCGGGAAGACCAGATTGAGCTCGCGACTGCATTTGCGTCCGAATTGACCGAGGCCGAGCACCTTCCTTACACGCTGGCCATCCATGCGGGCTCCGACGAGGACGGCCATGAACACAATCCGCATGCGCACGTGATGTTTTCGGAGCGGAAGAATGACGGCATCGACCGATCGCGCGAACGGTGGTTCAGCCGCGCGAATCGGAACATCCCGAAAAGGGCGGCGCTCCGAAGAGCCGGAGCTTCCACGGACCGCAGTGGGTCGAACGGGCCCGCGAACGGTGGGCCGAGCTCACGAACGAGATGCTCGAGCGTCGCGGGCATGAGGAGCGTGTCGATCATCGGAGCTACGAACGGCAGGGTATTGACCGCGAGCCCGGCCAGCACTACGGGCCGTCCGCCGCCCACGTCGTCGCGCGTGGCCAGGACCACGAACGGCTCGACGAAGCCGGCACCCTCGCTGACGCAGGGCACGCGGTTCGTGAGATTGATCGGGAGATCTCTCGCCTTGAGGTCGCGCGGGAGTCCGTTCTTCGCGACGGCGTTCCGGACGAAGAGCCCGAACGGAAGGAGCGCGATTACTCGCACTCGTATCGCGGGGAGGCGAGCGACGACCGGTCATGGGAGAGGTGATGTATGTCCAGCGCCCTCGAACAATTCCGTGCCCAACGGGAAGCCGCCGACGAGGTGCATCGGCGCCTCCTGGAAGTGGGACAGCTGCTTCGGTCTATCCAGGACCAGGTCAACGGTCTGGCGAAGAATGACGACTGGCTCAAACTCCTGAGCAAAGAGGAGACGTGGCTCATTCGAGCGCAGGATCTCGTGACGAAGGTCGAGCGATTTCGCGAGCACGAAGTCGAACGGTTCTGGCCGGCGATGTGGCGGAGGTGGGCAGCCGCGTTGGTCTTTGCGCTCGTCGCGGTTGCCGCCGCTGGCGGAGCCTACGCCTGGATCGCACGACCATACGCGGCGAATATTGACGCGCGCATAGAGTTCGCTGACGCGTTGGCACATCGAGTACTGAAGATGACGCCGTCGGAGCGGCGGCAACTCGACTCACTCATGAAATGGCCGGAGCCAAAACGATGAAAGCGCGATCAATTAATGCGTGTGGAGCACCTGATCTGATTGCGCATCCTGAGCGAGCCGCAGAGGTTCCGCTCGACCGGATCCCATGCCTGCTCGCTCAGGTTGCGTCAGAGCAAGCGGCCCTGGCTGCACTTCAGTCCGCGCTCGCGGCCCGACTCGTGGCGACGCCGGACTCCGCTACCACGCGCGAACCCGAGGACCGATTGTTGACGGCCTCGGATGTCGCGACGGCCCTCGGCGTCACGGTTCGCTGGGTGCAGCGCCGTGCCAGCCGACTGCCGTTCGCGCGTAAGCTCTCCGAGCACGCGATTCGGTACTCGGAAGCGGGACTGAGGCGCTGGATGGCCCACCGTCGCAGTCACGTTGCCTAGTCGCGCCGCCCGGCGGCCACTTGACGGCGTATATAAGAACTTGGATACTGGATCGTGCCGGACAAGCCGCTGACGTGGCTGGGGAGCGCGCAGAGAGATGTCAGGGCGCTGCCACCGGACGCGAAACGGCTCGTGGGCTTTCAGCTCAGACGTGTGCAGCAAGGGCTCGACCCGAACGACTGGAAGCCGATGACCACCGTTGGTGCCGGTGTCCGCGAGATCCGTATTCACACCGGCCTTGAACATCGGGTTCTGTACATCGCGACGTTTGCCGAAGCCGTGTACGTGCTCCATGCGTTTGAGAAGAAGACGAGAAAGACTGCGACGAGCGACGTCAATCTTGCGAAGCACCGCTTTCGTGAGTTGATCGATCTCAGGAGGACCCTGGAACATGGCGCCAAGAATAGCCTCAAGGTGACGCCGTCAAGCGGCAATGTGTTTCGGGATCTCGGGTTTTCGAGCCGAGGAATCCGAGCACCTGCTGATTCGCGCGGATCTATTGATTCAGGTGCAGAGGCGGGTCGCGGCTCGAAAGCTGAAGCAGGCGGAAGTCGCGAAGCTGCTGCGCGTCAGCCAGCCGCGAGTGAGTGACCTTCTGCGCGGGCGGATCGATCTGTTCAGTACCGACATGCTGATCGACATGTTGGCGCGCCTTGGCATTGCCGTTCACCTCGTCCTCAAACCGGCTCGACGCCTCCGCGTGGCGTGACATTTCCACTGGCAGGCCACTGGCAGGGATGAAGCGCTTTTCAGCGTTTTTCAGCGCATCCGCTCGAATCGAGATTTCGCAAAATCACGCGTAAATCCGCCAAATCACGTCGCGTCGCTCCGATCAGAAAACACCGGCGATCGGCTTAAAATCCTGAGGGGCCACAAGCCCCGTGTGGGTTCGATCCCCACCCCCGGCACTTCAGAGTCAACAACTTACGACAACCGCGTGATTGGCCGGAACGTCTCGAAACCGGTAACTGTGCCCGAAACTCTGCCCGTGAGCAATCGCTCGCCAACGCGGCGTGCGCCAAGACGCGCGTGCGTGTGGGGAGGGGCATGGCGCGCCTATAGTAGACCGTGAATGCGTCCACCTCCACGGCTCGCCTCTTCAGGAACTCGCCGACTTCCAACCGCAACGGGTGAGGCGTTCGGCCCCGATGGATCTCCGGCCGCGCGGAGGACGTCGGCCATCTCCGGGTCGATGAGGATGAAGTCCATCGGGTCCAGTGCCATCGCTGCTTCGAATGAAGTGGGCTGCGCCGTGGCACGCGGATCCATGCGCGTGATCGGCACGATGAACGAACGATAATCGGCGACGCGATCGCCCATGCCAAGCCACCAGAACTGCAGCGCCAGCAACCGGGCCCGGGCGGGACGTTCCGTGCAATGCGATCGCACACCGTCGAGTAGGTGCTACTGATCTTCGCGCGATCCGACAGCTCGCGATATGCCACCGCACCCTCCGACGTCGCGGTAATCGCCAGGAGACCGACCGCCGCGCGCGCGAACATGCGCAGACGCGCTGGCCGCGGATGGAGGAGCGCGAACGATGCGGTGAGCGCGAACAGCCGACCAGACCGCGATCGCGAGCAGCCGGCGCCGCATCCGAGCTAGAGAACGCGCCGGCTGAAGTGCGCGCTTGCGTTATCGAAGTGCGAGATCCTGCACTTGCCGGTAGCCCGGTATCACTCGCAGCTTCAGTTCGTCATATTCGCCCGCCAGCCGATCGAACGTCTCATGGCTACCGGATTGGGCGCACATCCGTTCCCTCCGACAGTAGAGATTACTCTTGAGTGTCGCCGAGGGACGAGTAACCCGCTGACACCAAGTGCAAGTCAGACCTACCACCGCTGGAAGGCGAAATCCGCCGTGGTCCGGAGCGGGATGCAGCGGCTGAAGCCACTCGTCGAGTCGAGGAACTCGACGCCGCGTTCAGCGCGCTCTGCTGCGGCAGCAGCTTGGGGGCGCAGGGCTCATTACTTCGCCGCGTGCTCCGTCTGCGCGCGAATCCATTCGCTGATGTCCCCTGTCAACGTCCAGCCGGCGATGAACTCGTCGAGAGACATCGGAACCGGCACGGGCTCCGGGTTGGCGGTCGGATCCTTCACGTTCACCATAATCGGCCTCGTGATGACAATCACGGCGGGCGCCGATGCGGTGCGCAGGTAGATCCGGCCATGCTGACTCGCGTCCGATGGCTTCAACGTGGCCGGGTCGTACCTGCCCCAAAAGATGGCCACGCTCATGTAGCGGCGACCTTCGAGGTTCGGCGGCAGCGTGCCACGTTTGTCACCGGCGTACGGGATGCCCCCGTTGGCCTGATTCCAGATGAAGCCGGTCGGGTTGAACGACGGATTCCCGGGAAACACAAGGACGGGTTCCTTCAGGTCACCGCCGTAGAACATCAGGATGGCCGGGCCGATAGCCCGAAGCGGAACGCTGGTGACAATTACGAGCAGCGCGGTCACGACGACGAGCGAGGCGGGGCGCCAGATGCGCAGCATAGTGCCTCCAGTTGCGTGATGCGCCGAGCGTAGCATGGGACGGTCCGGACAAGAAAGAGCGGGACACTGCCAGACTGGCTGGCCCTGACGACCATCTCGCCCGACGTTATGATCCTTGAGAGAAAAGATGCCTGTCGCCATTTCTGACGATGTCTTGGCAGCGGCTCATCTGAACTGAACCGGAATTGCGCCGCGAGCTTGCGGATGCGCTCTTTCGGGAAGAGCGGCTGACGCTTGCCCAGGCGAGCCGGCTCGTCGTGTCGCTGGGCATTACCGCCGGCGTCGCGGCGTGCGTCATTGCCGGCCCGTTCCTCGCCCACCTGCTCTATGGCGTGAGCCCGCGCGAGCCCCTGGCCATCACCGGCGGGTCGGCGGTGCTGATCGTGGTCGCTGCGCTGGCGATCTCGCTGCCGGCCAGGCGCGCCATGAAACAGAATCCGATCGTTGCCCCGCGGGCCGAGTGACGCTGCGGGAGCAACGATGCAGGATCCTGGATATGACGTTTGCAACTGGACGCGTCGTAGACGGCAAGGTCGTTTTCGACGGCGAATCCCCTGGCTGAGGGGTCGGTGGTTACGGTCATCACGAGGGACGACGGTGGGTCCTTCGAGGTTTCCCCTGAAGACGAGCGCGCCCTGCTCGAAGCGATTGCCCAAGCCGATCGCGGTCAGCTCGTCTCGTGGAATGAGCTGCGCGAGCAACTGCGCCGTTCCGCGTGAATCCGCCGCTCCGAATCGAGATCATCGACGACGCGCGCACGCAGATCACAACTGCCGCCGCTTGGTGGGCAGCTAACCGACCTGCGGCTCCCGATGGAGTGTTTGAAGATCTTCACCGGATGCTCGAGCTGCTCAGGGTGCAACCCGAGATTGGCATGAGCGCACGCGACGTCACGTTGCCTGGCGTACGACGCGTCACGCTCTCACGGATTCGGTAGTTTGTGTGCCTACCGAGTCGTCGGCGACGCGCTGCAAGTCCTTGCGTTCTGGCACACCAGTCGCGGTAGTGAACCGAGCCTTTGAGCGATCTGCAGGCGGACCTTGCTGCCCGCGACGTGAGCGGCCATCCTCAGCCAGAACGCTGACCCCTTGTCGCTGTCAGTATCGGGGCCTCGAGCGCTGATTCGTGGGCGCGGTTTCCGATTGCGCTATAGTCCTGGACACGATCTCAGGAGAGTGGCGATGAAGCAGGTTTCCCGTCGCGATGTCGGACGACTCGTGGCCGGACTGGCCGCCGCGCGCGCGCTGCCGCTGCGTGGCAGACCTCAGGGCGCGCCGGCCCGCGCCGCGTACGTGGGGGCTCTGACGGGCGTCGATCCGGCAGCGATCGAAGGACGACACTTCGATCCCGTGGCCTACACGCGAGAGCTGTACGCAGGCCTCCCCGCGCCAGTTGCGGTTTCAGGCGCGGACGCGAGCGCAGGCGGAGGCGTGGCAGAAAGGTCCTCCGCGCCAGGCTGATCGAACTCCTTGGCGGGTTGCCCGCGGCACGGGTGCCGCTGCGCCCGGTCGTCCTGGACACCCGCGCTTTCGCCGGCTACCGGCGCGAGAAGATCGTGTTCGATACCCGGGCGGGCGTGAGCGCGCTGGCGTACGTGCTGATCCCGAACAACGTGCAGACGCCGGCGCCTGCGATGATCTGCGTGCCCGGACACGGCCGCGGCGTCGATGACATCGTCGGCATCGACGACAAAGGCCAGGAGCGGACGGATAAGTCCGGCTATCAGCACGATTTTGCGCTGCAAGTGGTCGAAGCCGGAATGGCGGCAGTCGCGATCGAGCCGCTCGCATTCGGCGCCCGCCGCGATGCGATCACGATTCGCAAGGGGCTCGGCACGAACGCCTGTCAGCCAGCCGCTGGCGGCGCGCTGCTGGTGGGGCAGACCATGATTGGCTGGCGCGTGTGGGACGTCATGCGCACGCTCGACTACATCGCGACGCGGCCGGAGCTGGATGCGAATCGCGTCGGGCTGATGGGGATCTCCGGCGGCGGCACCGTGACCGTGTTCGCGACGGCGCTCGAGCCCCGGATCAAGACGGCGCTCGTCAGCGGCTACTTGAACACGTTTCGCGACAGTGTGGGCAGCCTGTCGCACTGCATCGACAACTACGTGCCCGGCATCCTCAACTGGGCGGAGATGCACGACATCGCCGGCCTCATCGCGCCTCGGCCGCTCTTCGTCGAGTCGGGGGAACAGGACAACATCTTCCCGATCAAAGCCAGCGTCGAGAGCTTCGCTCACGTTCGCGACATCTATGCCATCTTCGGCGCGGAGGACCGCATCGAGCACGAAGTTTTCCCGGCCGAGCACTCCTTCTGGGGCAAGCGCGGCATCCCGTTCCTGGCGCGTCATCTGAACGCGGTCTGAAGCGGGCGCCATCCGACCGCGGCGCCGGGCGGGGTCGCCACGGCACTAGCCGGGCGCAGTTGCCCGCCTGGGGGATACAATCAGTCCACGTCACTCCTTCTGACGCGCTCGATTCCGGCGCTGCTCCTGGCCGCCGCCTCGACCGGCGGGACGCTCCAGGCGTCCGCTCCGGTGCCGGAGCCCGTTCCGCGCGTCGTGGAACTGCAGATCGACGGCGAGATCGAGCCGGTCATGGCCGAGTACATCGCCGCCGGCATCGAGCAGGCAAACGCGTCAGGCGCCTCGCTCATTCTGATCACCATCGATACGCCCGGCGGGCTCGACACGTCCATGCGGGCGATCATCCAGCACATCATCGACTCGCGTGCGCCGGTTGCCGCGTACGTCAGCCCATCCGGCTCGCGCGCAGCCTCCGCCGGGTTCTTCATCCTGCTCGCCGCAGACGTCGCCGCCATGGCGCCCGGTACGCACACTGGCGCGGCGTCGCCGCTGCTGGCGATTGGCGGCATGCCGGTGCAGGTCGACGAGACGGTGCGGAAGAAGATCCTGAACGACGCCACGGCGTACCTGCGCAGCTATGCCGGCCGCCGCGGCCGCAACACGGCGCTGGCGGAAAGCGCCGTAACCGAAGGGAAAGCCTTTACCGAGAGCGAAGCGCTCGACGGCAAGTTGATCGACCATGATCGCCGGGTCCCGGGAACTGCTGCTGTCACAGCTCGACGGTCGGACGATTACCCGTCTGGACGGGAGCACGCACGGCGCTCGCGATCAGGAACGCCTCCGTCGAGCGCGTCACGATGTCCTCGCGTCAGCGATTCCTCTCCCGCATCGTCCAGCCCGACGTCTTCTTCATCCTGCTGATCGCCGGCCTGCTGGGCCTGTACACGGAGTTCACCCATCCCGGCCTGTTCGCGCCGGGAGTCCTGGGGGGCATCGCGCTCGTGCTCGCGCTGTTTGCCATGCACCTCGTGCCCATCAACCTCACGGGCGTGCTGCTGATTCTGCTGGCGCTGGCCCTTTCGTGCTGGAGGCGAAGTTTCCGACGCACGGCGTGCTCGGAGCGGGGGCATCGCGGCGATGCTGCTCGGAGCGCTGATGCTGGTGCGATCGCCGCTGACAGGCGCCGGCGTCAGTCTGGGCGTCGCGGCCGGCGCGACGCTGCCCTTTGCGGGCTTCAGCATCGTGCTCATGCGGCTCGTGCTCCGATCGCGCCGCTGGCCGCCGCAGACCGGCGCTCGAGGAACTCGTCCGCGAGACCGGCGAAGTGACGGAACCCATCGGCAGCGGGACGCCCCGGGGAATGGTGCGCGTGCACGGCGAGTTGTGGCGGGCCGCCGCCACCCGGCACGATCCCGGCCGGCGCGCGCGTTCGCGTTGTCCGGACGGACGGGCTGATGCTTCATGTGGAGCCTGCGGGAGCTCGGAGCGAACTACGGAGACATTCTGATGGACATCTGCATGGTTCTCGGTTTCGCTCGGTGGGTGATTGCCTTCGGGCTGTTCCTGATCTGGTTCTGGAACTCGCTCTACATCATCAAGGAGTGGGAGCGCGGCGCCGTGCTCCGCCTCGGCCGCATGATTCCGGAGGCCAAGGGCGCGGGCCTGCGGTTGGTCTTCTGGCCGATCGAGACGCTGTACCGAATTCCGCTTCGCGTCGTGACGCTGGACGTGCCGCCGCAGGACATCATCACGCGCGACAACGTGTCGGTCAAAGTGAACGCCGTCTGCTACTTCCGCGTCGTCGATGCCAACCGCGCGCTTCGCGAAATCGAGAACTACCTCTACGCCACGTCACAGCTCGCGCAGACGACGCTGCGCAGCGTGGTGGGACAGTTCGAGCTGGACGAGATTCTCTCGGAGCGCGACAAGGTGAACGCGAAGCTGCAGATCATCCTCGATCAGGACACCGAGGCATGGGGTATCAAGGTGACCAAGGTCGAGGTCAAACAGGTCGACATTCCGGAGACGATGCAGCGCGCCATCGCCCGCCAGGCCGAGGCCGAGCGCGAGCGGCGCGCGAAAGTCATTCACGCAGACGGCGAATTTCAAGCGTCGCAGAAGCTGGCTGACGCCGCAAAGATCCTGCAGACGGAGCCGGCGGCGATCCAGTTGCGGTATCTCCAGACGCTGACCGAAATCGGCGTCGAGAAGAACACGACGGTCGTGTTTCCGCTGCCGATCGATATCGTCAGTTCGTGGGCGCGATCCGCGGGCCAGGAGAAGAAGGCGTAGGGGTCATTTCTTCATCTTCAACTGTGCGCCGTCGAACGTCGTGACCTGCGCCTGCATCAGGCCATCCTTGGTGATGTAGGCGTCGGCGCCGCGATAGGGCTCGACCATGAAGTCCGCCGTGCCAACCCAGGCGACGCTGATCGTCCCTCCCACCGTCACGACGTGTTCGGGTGTGAACTTCAGGCCGCAGAGTCCCCCTTCCTTGGCAGGCTTCACGAAGCCTCGAAAGAGCTCCGCCACTTCCTGACGGCCTTTCACGACTTTGCCGCCGGGTAGAAAGAACTCCACGTCTTCGGGGTACTGCGCCATCAGGCGCGCCCAGTCGCAATGGTTG
This sequence comes from uncultured Acidobacteriota bacterium, assembly GCA_963724645.1. Lineage (GTDB taxonomy): Bacteria > Acidobacteriota > Vicinamibacteria > Vicinamibacterales > SCN-69-37 > CAVXSP01. Next base: position 34,545 of record CAVRVJ010000013.1, on the reverse strand, counting down.
ATGGCGTCGAGATGCTCGTCAACCACCGCCTTGGGCGTCGGGAACCGCTTGATGGGCGGCAGCTTCGTCGCTGCGGCGGCGGGCGGCGCCGCGGGGGCCTTGGCCGGCCGGCCGGTACCCTGCGCCCGCGTCGTCGGCATCGTGACGAGAATCGCGGCGGCGATGAGAAGAGTCAGCAGTCTATGGCGGCCCATGGCGTCACAGAATACCAAACTCGCGGATTTCGCTTTTCGTCACTTTCCGTGCGCAAAATCCTGCCTTGCTGGGATGGCTACGCGCCGACGTATCGGCGTATTGTGCAACCCTCCGTGAGGCGATGCTCCTTCCAGAGCCAAATGCCTGCTTGCGGAGGGGAGTGGGGGAGGGTTCACCCCCGCTCCCGCCCTTACCACTTCATCAATATGTAGCCGCGCAGGACTGGTCCGACGCCATTGGCGAACTCTCCGAACTGCGGAGCCCCGACAACCGGGTAGACGTCGCGAGGGTTCCAGTGGTTCGTGGCATTGAAGACCTGAATCCCCACGTCCGCCGTCCGGCGGCGCACCGTCACGGTCTTATAGAGCACGAGATCCGCTGACAGGAAGGCTGGAAACCTCGACGTGCGCGGCGCCGCGGCGTAGAGGTACCGATCGTTCAGCACGGAGTACGGAAAGCCCGAATGCCACTCCGTGACCGGTGAAATCACGACGCGTCCGGGCAGATTGAACGTGCCCCACACCAGAACTCGATGGGGCGCATCGCTCAACCTGCGCGCAATCCCGCCTGGTTGCAACAGGGGGACGTCCAGATATTGAAACAGCGTCGAGAAGTCGTTCAGCTCACCTTGCGCCGTGGACCGGACATAACTGACAAAAAGCTGCTGGTCTTGATCCCACGTGCGGCGTACCGAGACCTGCACCTCGCGGTAGAGCGACGCCCCTGAGCTCCCAAGCAGCAGCTGGCCGCCGTCAGCGGGGACGTTCAGCGTCGCCAGCCGGCTCGCACGCCGGTCGGTGAACGTGACCTGTCCGTCAAGACCCTCGGCCAGCCGTTGCTCGAATCCGAGCGTGGCGGCCACGGCGACCGGCAGCTGTACTTCGCCGAGGCTAGGGATCAGCCGGTTCTCTTGGAGAATCTGACCGGTCTCCGGATCGATGCGTCGATCGACGCGTACCGGGTAGCCGGTGAACGCCGGCACGAGGAGCGGGAGGGTCCCGACAAAGCGGCCATACCCGCTCTTGAGCACGCTGGTGCCGGCCTGGTTCAGGGCGAGTCGTGCCCCCACCCGCGCCGATGGGACGAAGCCGCCGTGGGCGGCGTAGTCGATCCGGCCGCCCGTGTCGATTTGAATGCGTTCGTGCGGAATCCAGAGGTCGCGGAAGGCGATGGCGGCCGACCGATCGCGCGCAGCCAACGTCGCCCGCGGGCCAAACTCGACGTCTCGGACTCGCCCGCCTGTGGCATCCCAGACCGTCACCCTCGACTCGTCCACAGTGCCACGCAATTTGCGAGCGGCGAAGTCTGCTTTGACGCTGAAGTGGTGTGTCGCGCGGCCCAGGTTCTGGACGCGCTCCCAGGTCACAGCCGTGGTGTAGCGGACCGCTCGTCGTGTGACGGCCGCGAACCAGTTGTCCTGCCAGCCCGCCGGTGAGAGCCGCGCGGGGCCCCGCGATTTCGGCGTCAACGCGCTGTCGTGCGCGAGCGCACCAGTCTGGACCGTCAACGACGTCGCCGCGCCCGGCGCGTACCGGTACGTGACGCCGGCAAAAAGATCCTGTCCGAAAAGGTCCGGCGTCGCATCATCCTCCCGCCGCGGGCTCAGACCCGATGACCGCGTATGGCTCGGGAAGGCGAGCGCGTCGATCGACACGGCGTGATGCGCGTTCAGTTGCGCATCGAGGCGTCCGAAGACGGTCGTGCTTTCCTCGACGATGTCCGGCCCGCCACTTTGAGTGACGTCCGGCACGGCAATCCGCTCGTAGTCGTATTCGGCGGCGGCGGAATACCTGAGGCGGCCGGCGGCAGCCGAACCGTTCGCATGGACGCGGGGAAATATTCCTTCGATGCGCCCGAAGCCGGGCGACGAAAATCGCGGCCGGGGGATGACGCCCTGCACCCCCATCTTGAATCGATCGCCGCCCGGCTTGCTGTCCATCTCGACCACGCCGGCGAGCAGGCCGCCGTAGGTCACCGCCATGGGATCGTTCAGGACGTCGACCCCGCGCACGGTTTCGAACGGGAGGTTGAGATTCGACAAACCGCTGGCCGGGTCAGTGACATTGAAGCCGTCGAGAAACACCGGCGCGTCGTACGCGCGGGCGCCGCCGACGCGCATGAGGCCGTCTGGACCGCGGATGACCGACGGGAGCAGCGGCAGCGATTCCTTCACTCGGAGACGAGATGACGGCAACCGCGCGGCCGTGTTCGACGAAAGAGCCTGTCCGAGCCGCGCCGTCGTTGGGGGCGCGGAGGCAAATTCCGGCGCGATCACGGTGGTGACCTCGGAAGTGCGCGCGAGGGCGAGCGTGATGTGGCCTGCGTCAGCGCGGCGGATGCGCGCCGGCTCGAAACCGTCGAGCGACACCAGGAGCGTGTCTCCGCGCAGGGCGGGGTCGATGCCAAACGTGCCATCCCCCCGCGTCATGACGGTGGCGACGGTCCGATCGCCATCCAGGAGTTGCACGGTAGCGCCCGGCAGAGGCAGGCCGGTCTGGTCGACGACCGTGGGGGTGCCGGCTTGCGCCGCGCCGGGCGTCCGGGTGGCACCGAGCATCAGTACCAGGATCAGGGCGATCGCCGGCTGGGGACGGGTTCGCGCGCGCATCATGGCGGCTGGGTTGGCGCATTCTACGCGGGGCCTTGGGCCCTGGATCGCGCTTCCCAAGTTTCGGGCCGGAAAATACTGTCGACAGGGGATGGCCGCCGATCCTTGCCGGGCATATCGTCACGACCGTTTCTCTACTAGACCTGGGTCATGAGAGAACTGGAGGAAGGTATATGTCCAGCATTTGTGTGTGTGCGCCACGGCGTGGCGATACATACGCGCAGTCAGTGATGATGCGTCGATCCTACTGACAAGCGCGGTCTCCGCGTTTGCGCAACAAGGTCAGGCCACTCTGACCGGAACCATCGTGGATAACGCCGGCGTGGTCCCTGGGGCCACGGTCACGATCACCAACGCCTCAAATGCTTCGGTGCGCACCGCGGTCAGCGATGGCACCGGCGTGTGGCGTATTCCGACCGTGCCGCCGGGGCAGTACACGGTCAAAGTCGAGATGCAGGGCTTCAAGGAACTCACGACGAGCCTCACCTTGCTCTCGGGCGAAACCCGCGACCTGGGCAAGCTGACGCTGAGCGTCGGCGGCCGGACGGAAACCGTCAACGTCACGGCGGAAGTCACCCCGGTGCAGACGTCGAGCAGCGCGCTCACGAAGAACCTGTCGGGCGACATGCTGACGCAGGTGCAGGTCAAGGGCCGCGACGTGTTCGGCATGCTCAAACTGCTGCCGGGCGTCATTGACGCCCAGGCGAGCCGCGACTTCGCGCAGTGGAACTCGGGCCGGTACCTGAGCATCAACGGCAGCATCTCGCTGACCAAGAACACGACGATTGACGGCGTGCCCTCGGGCGAAGAGGGCGGCAACGGCACGACGCACATCACGCCGAACATCGACTCGGTCGCGGAAGTCAACGTCATCACCAACGGCTACGCGGCCGAGAACGGGCGCGGCGCCGGCGGCCAGGTCATCATGACGACCAAGTCGGGCACGAACCAGTTGAAGGGATCGGCCTGGTACAACGGCCGGCGCGACTGGATGAACAAGAACGACTTCTTCCGGCTCAAGCAGGGCAACGCCAAGCCGTTCTTCTCCGTGAACATTTACGGCTTCAGTATCGGCGGCCCGGTGGTCATCCCGGGTGTCATGGACAGCCGCAAGAGCGACAAGAAGACATTCTTCTTCGGGTCCACCGAACAGACGCAGGACGTCCGGCCGACGGCGGTCGCCTACGTCAACATGCCGACCTCGCTCGAGCGTGCCGGCGACTTCTCCCAGACGTTCATCGGGAAGGCCACCGGGACGAGGGACGGCCAGTTCATCTCGGGCACGCGGACGCCAATTACGCTCAAGAACCCGAATCCTGCGCAGTGGACCGACTTCTTCTGCGCGCCCGGCACGGGCGGCCGAGCGGCGTCAGCCGCCAGGGCGGCGCCACAATGGCTGGTGGCATCATCAACCCGAAGTACTTCAACCCCCTGGGCCGGCAGATGCTGAATCTGCTGCCGTTGCCCAACGGTCAGCACAACCCGGCGGCGGATCAGTTCAACAACGCCAATGACGCGTCGGACACGCTGCCGCTGCACACGCGGAAGAACTACCTGTTGCGCGTCGACCAGGTCCTCAGCAACAAGGTCCGCTTCAGCGGGCGCTATCTGCGAGATCGCGACGACAGCACGAGCTACAACGCGATGACGCAGCACGTCGGGTCGAGCGACAACATCTACAATGGCGACTTCTTCGGCGGCACCCTGACCTGGGTCGTGAAGCCGACGGTCGTCAACGAGATCTCGACGGGCTACACGTATGACCACTATGGATTCCAGTCCCATCCGGGCGCGCTCGCCGCGTCCGACTACACGCAGTGGTTCCGCGGGGCGTTCAACCCGCTGCTGAACCAGACGCTGCCGGATCCGCCGAGGCTCGCGCCCTATCCGGCCAAGTATGCGACCACGGACCCGCTGTCCACGTTTGGGTCCGACCAGTCGGGTCAGTTGCCGTACTTTCCTGATATGACCTTCAGCGGCGGCAACTGCACCAATTGCTCTTTGCTTCGGCCGGGCGGTCCCAGCTCCCCGATGCCGCGCCAGAATTTCAACCCGCGCTACACGTTCTCGGACGACCTGTCGATGGTCAAGGGGCGTCACAGCTTCAAGATGGGCTTCTCCCTGGAGCGCAACGCGAAGACGGAGCCGGGCGGCGGCACGGTGAACGGCAGCTACAACTTCGCCGACAGCACGAGCAACCCGCTCACCACGAGCAACGGCTACGCCAACGCGCTGCTCGGCATCTACACCACGTACGGCGAGCTCGACTTCCGCTCGGATCGTAACGACACGCACTGGCTCGGCGAAGCGTACGCGCAGGACACCTGGCGCATGACGCCGCGGTTCACGCTGGACTACGGCGTGCGGTTTACGCACAACGGGTCGATGTTCGAATCCCGCGGCTACAACTCCGGGTTCGACCCCAACCTGTACCAGAAAAGCCAGGTCCCGTACCTCTTCACGCCGTACTGCTCGACCGGCGTCGCGGGCAACGTGGCCTGCTCCTCAGGGAACACGTTCGCGAAGAACCCGGTCAACGGCGAGATCGTGTCGCGCGCGTTCACGGGCACCGTCGTTCCGGTGTCGGCGGGCGGCACCGGCAGCATCACCAACGGCATGTTCACGGGCGGCCTCCCGGGCAAGAAGCCTGGGGAGTACGACAGTCTGAAGTACATGGCCTACGGCCCGCGCGTTGGCTTTGCGTGGGACGTGTTCGGCAACGGGAAGACGGCGATCCGCGGCGCGTCGGGGATCTTCTACAACTTCTTCAGTTGCTGCAACTACCCGTACAACGGCGGCCCGCTGATCTCTGTCACTCGCCAGGTTCTCAACGCGACGATTCCGCAGATCACGGAGGCCTCGGCGGCCGGCAACTTGGCCGTCACCCCGCAGAACGCCGGCATCCCGATCGAGCTCGGTGCCACGAAGTACCTGGCCGGACAGGACATTCAGCCGTCTGACTTCCAGGGAAGCCTGCACTACCAGGCAAACTTCGCCGTCCAGCGCGACATCGGCTTCAACACCGTGGTTGAGGTCGCGTACGTCGGCAACTGGGGTCGTCACTACTACCAGGGCAAGTCGGTCAACAACATCCCGGTTGACGCCTACGCCAATCCGGCGAACCTGTTCAACAACGACGCCATTTCGGCGAACTTCATCCGCCGGGATTTCCCAGGCATGGGCGCGCTGAACTACGTGACGTCTGACTATGTCGGGTTGAACTACAACTCGCTGCAGGTCAGCGTCCAGCGCCGCTTGGCTCACGGCCTCCAGATGGGTGGGTCCTACACGCTCGCCAAAGGCATGGGCATGCGCGGCTGGGACTTCCGGACGGAAGAGTTGGGCGGCGATGCCGCACTGAGGCAGCGCTACTACGGGCCGCAGATTGCGTCGGACCAGGGTCAGGAGCGCCGCCACGTGGCGGTCATCAACTACAGCTACCAGATCCCCACGCTCAACAAGCCCGTCCTGAAGTACATCTTGGGTGGATGGGAAGCGGCGGGCGTGTCGACGTTCGTCACGGGCGACGCGGCTAATCCGAGCTGCGGCTCTTCTGGCGTCAGCGGCATCGCGAACACCGACGCCTCGCTGAGCGGCACCACCGCGCGCTGCGAACTTGTGCCCGGACAGGCGCTGACCAGCGGGTACGACCCGACCGGCGGCGTGGCCGGCGTGGCGTTCGAAGACCAAGCGCACTTCAACCCGGCGGCCTTCCAGCGGGCGCTCCCGACCAACACGCCCTTCTCGACGACGGGCGTGCTTGGCGCGGGCGCGAAGGGCAACATGGGCAACGCCCCCTGGGGACTCCTGCGCAACCCCGGCTGGTCGAACTGGGACTTCACGCTGTCACGTCGTCTGCCCATCAAGGTCGGCCACGGCGGCAACGTGCGCCTCCAGCTCCAGTTCTACAACCTGTTCAACCAGGTGGAGTTCAACGCCATGAACACGTCGTACACGTTCACGTCGGCGAACGCGACCGGCGGCTTCGGCGGCGGTAACACCAACACCAACACCGGCAAGTACACCGGCGTGCAGAACCCGTACAACTTCTCGTTCACGGTCCGGTTCGACTACTGAGAACCAATGGAGCCCTGGGGCTTTCGCCCCGGGGCTTCACGTCAGACACCCCCCCGGTCGCACGCAGGTGCGGCCGGGGGTTTCTATTTCAGGAACTTCCGCGGTCGTCGCTGGACGAGACAGCACGTCGTAGGGAAGATCAGGGAGAGCATGACAAAGCTCTGTCTGGAGGACGACGTGACGCTGCTCGCCGGGGGAAGCCGAAATCTGCATCGGGGCCGCGCGCGCTCGGCGTTTTATCTAGCTGTGCTCGTAGCTGCGAGCGCAACGGTGTGGGGCCGCCCATCGGCCGTCCCGCCGCGCGTCATCATTCTCGGGTTCGACGGCTTCGATTTTTCCCTCACGCGCGATCTCATGGCGCAGGGAAGGATGCCGAACTTTTCGCGCGTGGCCGCCCGGGGAGGCTTCGGGCCGCTGGGCTCGTCCATCCCGCCACAGAGCCCGGTGGCCTGGACAACCTTCATGACGGGACAGGATCCCGGCGTGCACGGCATCTTCGATTTCGTTCAGCGCGACCCCAAGACCATGGAGCCGTACATGTCGACGACCCGGGCCGCGCCTCGGGCGGCGCAGGCGCTGAATCTGGGCGGATGGAAGATCCCATCATGGTTCCCGCGCATCGGATCGCTCAGGCGGGGCGCGCCGTTCTGGGAGGCGCTCGAAGATCGAGGGACCGAGACGACGATCATCCGGATGCCGGCGAACTTCCCGCCGTCGGGGACGGCGACGCGCGAGTTGTCGGGTATGGGGACGCCGGACATCCTCGGCACGTACGGGCGGTTCTCGTTCTTCACGTCAGCGCCCGGGCCGGCCCGCGCGAACGTGAGCGGGGGCACGGTCCTCCACATCACGTCAAGCGGCGGCGTGGTGAAAGGCGCCATCGACGGCCCCGATCAGCCGTCACTGGCCCGCCCCGAGCCGGTGAGGACCGCGTTCGTGGCGTACATAGATCCGTCCCGACGTCGCGCCAGGATTGTCGTCGGCGCCGAAGAGCGGGTGCTCAACGTTGGACAGTGGAGCGACTGGGTGCCGGTGGTCTTCGACGGAGCCGCGCGAACACAGGCCGAATGCCGTTTGTATCTGAAGCAGATCGACCCGACGTTCGAACTGTACATCAGCCCGGCGAACATGGACCCTCTGGCGCCGATGCTTCCCATCTCGACACCGGCGGCGTACGCCGCCGAACTGGCGCGCGCGACGGGACGCTTCTACACGCAGGGCATGCCGGAGGAGACCAACGCGCTCAACGACGGCTTGATCTCCACGGACGAGTTCCTCCAGCAGGCGCGCGAGACGCAGGACGAAAACCACCGGCAGTTCCGCTACGTGCTCGCGCACTTCGACCGCGGCCTGCTGTTCTATTATTTCGGCAACGTCGATCAGGTCTCGCACATGCTCTGGGGGGCGCGCGACACAAAGCGCCCCGGGTACAACGCCGCGCGCGATACCCGGTACGCTCGCGTGATCGACGAGCTCTACGTCGCGTTCGACGGCATCGTCGGGGAGGCCCTCCAGCGCCTGGCGCCTGAGGACCTGCTCGTCGTGATGTCGGATCACGGATTTGCGTCGTGGCGGCGTTCCTTCAACCTGAACACCTGGCTCAGGGATCAGGGATACCTGACCGCCGCCGACCGGCCCGGCGACGCCGTCCTGGGGCAAATCGATCTCTCGCGAACCCGCGCGTACGGACTCGGGTTGAACGGGCTCTACGTGAACATGAAGGGCCGGGAGGCGTCCGGCTTGGTGGATCCTGCGGCGCGCACGGCGCTCCTGAACGAGATCTCCGCGAAGCTCCTGGCCACGATCGATCCGGCCACGGACCAGCCGGCGGTCGCAAAGATCTTTCGGCGCGAGCAAATCTACTCGCAGGGAGGGCAGGACGACGCGTCTCCGGATTTGATCATCGGCTACGCCAAGGGCACGCGTGTGTCGGGCGAATCGGCGCTGGGCGGGCTGTCATCGGCGGTCTTCGCCGAGAATACCGGCGCCTGGAGCGGCGACCATGTCATGGATCCGGAGACGGTGCCAGGGATCGTACTGACGAACCGGGTGCTGAAGCAGCGGGCTTCGACGCTGCAGACGCTGGCGCCCGCGATCCTGGCGGAGTTGGGCGTGGCGTTTCAACGGCCCTGAGCGCCTCGGTGTTGCCCCGGGCGCGCGGGCTTGGCCTGCCCCGCCCGCCCGTTTCTGACATACACTTACGCAGATCAAAATCATACAGTACTCCTGCTCGTGCCGAAGGAGGTCCCATGCCTCGGCTGGTCATCCTGCTGTCGTTCGTGGTCGCCATCGCGCCGCCGTTCGCGCGGGCGCCGGTGGGCCGCAACGGGTACTCGAACGTGCTGCTCATCATGACTGACGACGCGGGATATGGCGATTTCGGCAGCTACGGCGCGTCGGACATCAAGACCCCGCACATTGACGGCCTCACCAGGGACGGTGTCCGGCTGACGGACTTCTACGCCAATGGTCCCAACTGCACGTCGACGCGGGCGGCCCTCATGACCGGGCGGTACCAGCAGCGATATGCCCTGGGCAGGCCGCTTGCGACCGCGACCTCAGCGGACAAGGAACTGGGATTGCCGGCCTCCGGGCGGTCTCTGCCCCAACTCCTGAAGAACAACGGCTATGCGACGGCGCTCATCGGCAAGTGGCACCTGGGCTACAAGCCGAAGTTCAGTCCGGCGGCGCACGGCTTCGAGTATTTCTTCGGGTTCAAGAGCGGTTACGTCGACTACTACCAGCACACGGACGCCGAAGGCCGTCCCGACATGTTCGAGAACGACAACCCGGTGAAGACGGCCGGCTACATGACGGACATCATCACCGAGCGGTCCGTTCAATTCATCCTGGAGCACAAGGACCACCCGTTCTTCATCGACATAGCGTACAACGCGCCGCATTGGCCGTACCAGACCCCAGGCAAACCGTCGACGGCCCGCGCCAACGGGGCGGACCTTGGACCGTTCGACGAATCGCCGAAGACACGCGCGGACTACGTCGCGATGCTCGAGCGCGTCGATCGGGGCGTCGGTGAGATCGTCGGGGTGCTGGACAGCCTTGACCTGACCAAGAACACGATGGTGATCTTCACCAACGACAACGGCGGCGAATGGTTGTCGCACAGCGCACCGCTGTTCAACCACAAGGACACCGTTTGGGAAGGCGGGATCCGCGTGCCGATGATCGTGAAATGGCCAGGGCACCTTCCGGCGGGCAAAGTCTCTGGCCAAGTGGGCATCACGATGGATCTCACAGCCACGATTCTCGCGGCGACGGAGACCCCTGTTCCGCGCGAGGCGCGCCTCGACGGCATCAACCTGATCCCCGTGCTCGACGGGAGCGCGCCGACGATCGACCGGACACTATTCTGGCTCGTTCCTGGCACTCTGCCTCAGATGGCCGTCCGCTCCGGCGACTGGAAACTGGTCTACAGCCGACGATCCATGCTGTTCAATGTCCGACAGGATCTCGGGGAACGTGATGATCTGATCGGCGAACACTCCGACATTGCCCGGCGGCTCGGGCGTCTGTTCAAGGCGTGGGAACAGGACGTTGATGCCGAGGCCAAGGGCGTCACGAGCCGCTGAAGCGTTTGTCGGTCTCCGGTGAAGAAGACCGCGAATCCTGCGGACTGCTCAGGCCTGCCGATTGCGGTACAAGCGCGGATCGACTGCGGCGGTCATCGCCGTAAGATCGAGATCCCGGCGGAGGAAGCGCGCGATGCGCCGCGCCTCTTCGTCCGGGCGGTCGATGACGCCTCGATATTCCACATCGAGCGTCGAGAAGCACCTGCGCTTCGCGAGAAACCGTGCGACCTCGTCCAGATGGTGCGCGTAGAACCCGGACAGGCGCTCGGCGTCGAACTCGTCCAAGTCGCCCGCTCGCGCGAGCATCGCCTGCTGCGACGCGACGATCTCGCGGAGATCACGTCGCACGAACAGCACGTGATAGTCGTGCGTCTCCGGAAGCCACGTGAGCAGCGAGGAAACGATCTTGACCGCCTTGCCTCGAGCCTCGTCGAGCCAGGCCGGATGGCCGTCTTTCGCCAGATTCTTGACGGGCTCGAATTCGTAGTAGCCCGCGGGGTTGCTGTCGTCGGCGGTCCGGATCCCGTCGCTGAGGATGGGCACGCCTCCGGCCGCCAGCATCCGCATCATCATCGACGTACCCGACCTCGGCAGTCCGGACACGACGACGATCGGCCGCCCGCGTCGAAGTCCGCGCATGAACGAGGCGAACGCCATTGATAAAGAATCTGCGTTAGAGTGCTGAGCGTGCCGAGAACCGGCGATGCGCCGAGAGTGTTTATATCACAGCGTCAGCGTCGCCTCGTCGTCTGCATGGTCGTCGTGTGGATCATCACCGCGGCCGCGCCGGCCGACGCCTACATCGGACCCGGCGCCGGCTTCGCGCTGCTCTCGTCGTTCTTCGTCCTCTTCACGACGATCGTCGTCGTCACTGCTCTCGCTGCTGGCCTGGCCGTTTCGGGCGCTGTGGCGGCTGGCTGACGCGGCGGCGCGCCGCCGCGCGCCGCCGATCTCGACGGCTCATCATCGTCGGGTTCGACGGCCAGGATCCGGCGCTCACCGATCGGTTCATGGCCGAAGGCCGGCTGCCGAACTTCAAGAAGCTGGCGGAGACGGGCGCGCTATCGCCGCCTGCGGACGACGTTCCCGTCGGTCTCGCCGGTCGCGTGGTCGTCGTTCAGCACCGGGCTCGCAGCCGGGCACGCCACAACATCTTCGACTTCATCGAGCGCGACCGCCGCACCTACCTGCCGCGTGCTGACGTCCACGCGCATCGGCACGGTCGAGCGGTTTCTTCAAGATCGGACGGTACCGGATCCCGCGCGAGACAGCCCGAGCTGCGCCTGCTGCGCAAGTCGAAGCCGTTCTGGACGATTCTCGGCGAGCACCGCATCTGGAGCACGATCCTGCGCGTGCCGATCACGTTTCCGCCGGATCGCGTTCTACGGCGCGCAGCTGAGCGCGATGTGCGTGCCCGACCTGCTCGGCACGCAGGGCACGTTCCTGCTGTTCACGACGCGTCCGGCCGGCGAGCGCGTTCAAGGAAGGCGGCACGCGCATTCGTCGTGCCGCGGCCGCGCGACGGATCGAGACGCGCCGTTCGAGGGCCCGGAGAACCTGTTTCGCGAGGGATCGCCGCCGCTGACGCTGCCGCTCCGGCTGACGATCGACCGCGACGCGCGGCGCGTGCGCGCCGATGTCGATCGGCGACGACGCGTCGAGCTCGACGCCGGGCACGCTGAGCGACTGGGTCACGCTGCGTTTCCACGCGGCGCCGGGCATCAACGTGTCAGGGCATCACGCGCCTGCTCGTGACCGAGATGGACGAGCACTTCTCGCTCTACATGTCGCCGATCAACCTCGATCCGGAGCAGCCGGCGATGCCGATCTCGCATCCGCCCTACTACGCGACGTACCTGGCGAAGCGCATCGGCCCGTACGCGACGCTCGGCCTCGCCGAGGACACCTGGGCGCTCAACGAAGGCGTCACCGACGACGGCGACGTTCCTGCAGCAGACGTACGACATCGACCGCGAGCGCGAGGCGCATGTTCTTCGCCGCGCTCGATCGGCTGCGGCGCGGCAGCGCTCGTCTGCGTGTTCGACGCGACCGATCGCATCCAGCACATGTTCTGGCGCGACCTCGACCCGAGCCATCCGGCGCGCCGGCCGGCCGACCCGCCGAGCATCGGACGCGATTCGCGACCTGTACGAGCACAACGACGCGCTGGTCGGCCGCGTCCTCGAGCGCATCGGCGAAGGACGACGTGCTGATGGTGATCTCGGATCACGGCTTCAGCTCGTTCCGGCGCGGCGTCAACCTCAACGCTGGCTGCATCAGGAAGGCTATCTCGCGCTCGAAGCCGGGCGCCGACGGCAGCGCCGAGTGGCTGCGCGACGTGGACTGGTCGCGCGACCCGGGCCTACTGCGTCGGCCTGACCGGGCATGTTCCTCAACATCAAGGGCCGCGAGCAGCAGGGCATCGTCGAGCCGGGCGCGGAGGCGGCGGCGCTCAAGGCGGAGATCGTCGCGAAGCTCAGCGGCCTGCGCGATCCGGAAAAGGGCGACGATCGGCGATCCGCGAAGCGTTCGACACGGCGACGCTCTACGCGGGTCCGTACCTCGACAACGCGCCGGATCTCCTGATCGGCTACAACGCCGGCTACCGCGTGTCGTGGGACTGCGCGCCCGGCATCGTCGCCGGGCCGGTGTTCGAGGACAACATGAAGGCCTGGAGCGGCGACCACTGCATCGATCCGCGGCTGGTGCCCGGCGTGTTCTTCTGCAACCGGCAATCGACGACCGACGGACCCGGCGCTCATCGACATCGCGCCGACGGCGCTGCGCCTGTTCGGCATCGAGCCGCCCGCCTACATGGACGGGCGGCCGCTGGCGGGACTGCGCGTGACGCGCGTCGAGCGCCTGCGACGTCGGCTGCTCGGCGTCCTGCGCGGTCCTCGCTGCTCGTGCACGCTCGCGTGCGGCCGCGCACGAATCGAGGCCGCCCGCGCGCGTCATCGTGCTGGGCTTCGACGGCCTCGACTACGAGCTCACGCGCGATCTGATGGCGCAGGGCACGCTGCCGAACTTCGCGCAGCTGGCCGCGACGCGGCACGTTCGCGCCGCTCGGGCACGTCGATGCCGCCGCAGAGCCCGGTCGCCTGGTCCACCTTCATCACCGGCCTCGATCCCGGCGCGCACGGCATCTTCGACTTCATCCATCGCGATCCGAAGACGATGACGCCGTACCTGTCGACGACGAGGACCGAGCCGCCGGGACATCCGATCACGTCGGGCCAGTGGCAGTTTCCGCTGTCGTCGCGGCCGCGTGGAGCTGCTGCGGCAGGGCCAGCCGTTCTGGGAGCCGCTCGAGGCACACGGCATCGAGACGACGATCATCCGGATGCCGGCCAACTTCCCGCCGTCGGGCACGGCGACGCGCGAGCTGAGCGGGCATGGGCACGCCGGACATCCTCGGCACCTACGGCACGTTCTCGCTTCTTCACGTCCGATCCATCGCGCGTGCGCCGCGGCAGACGTGTCGGCGGCGGCACGATCGTACCACGTCGACGCGCCGGGACGGCGTCGTCAGCGGCACGCTCGAAGGTCCGGACAAGCCGTACCTGGAGCAGCCGGAGAAGATGCACGGCGGCGTTCGCCGCGCACGTCGATGCCACGCGCAGTTCGCGAAGATCGTCGTCGGCGACGAGGAGCGGCTGGTGCGGTCGGCGAGTGGAGCGACTGGGTGCCGGTGAGCTTCGACGTCAGGCCGCTGGCAGAGCTGCGCGCGCGAATGCCGCTTCTATCTCAAGCAGCTCGACCCGATTTCGAGCTCTACGTCAGCCCGCTCAACCTCGATCCGCTGGCGCCGGCGCTGCCGATCTCGACGCCGGCCGGCTACGCCGCCGACCTCGCGCGCGCGACCGGCCGGTTCTACACGCAGGGCATGCCCGAGGACACCAAGGGCCTCAAGACCGGCGTGCTCTCGACCGACGAGTTCCTGCAGCAGGCGCGCATCGCGCAGGACGAGAACCGTCGGCAGTTTCGCGTACGTGCTCGATCAGTTCGACGACGGCTTGCTCTTCTACTACTTCGGCAACGTCGACCAGGTCTCGCACATGATGTGGCGCTCGATGGACCCGCAGCATCCCGGCGTACGACGCCGCGACCGACGCGCCGCATGCGCATCGGTCATTCGAGGACCTCTACGTCGAGATGGACGCCATCGTCGGCGAGACGCTCGCGCGGCTCGGGCCCGGACGATCTGCTCGTCGTCATGTCCGACCACGGCTTCGCGTCGTGGCGGCGCGTCGTTCAATCTGAACAGCTGGCTGCGCGACAGCGGATATCTGACGCGTCGGCCGCGGCTCGGCAGCGGATGCGCCGGGCTCGTTCGACGACATCGACTGGTCGCGCACGCGCGCGTACGGCCTCGGGCTGAACGGCCTGTACATCAACCTGCGGGGACGCGAGGCGTACGGCATCGTCGATCCGGCGCAGCGCGACGCGCTGCTGACGGAGATCGCCGGCGAAGCTGCTGCAGACGATCGATCCCGCCACCGGCCAGCCGGCGGTCACGCAGCGTGTTCCGCCGCGAGGACGTCTACTCGTCGGCCGGCAACGACGACATCGCGCCGGACCTCGATCGTCGGCTACGCGAAAGGCACGCGCGTGTCGGACGAGTCGGCGCTCGGCGGCTCTCGCGCAGACGTGATCAGCGAACAACACGCAGCGCGTGGAGCGGCGATCACTGCATGGATCCGGAGACCGTGCCGGGCATCCTGCTCACGAGCCGCCCGCTCAAGAAGCCGGCGGCGACGCTGCAGGCGCTGGCGCCGGCGATTCTCGCGGAGTTCGGTATGGATTCCTGGGCGATAGGGTTTCCTGTTGAATCGCGGCGGCAGCGCGACGAGGGATGCATGTTTGGATCAGGGCTCAAGCTCGACAAGGCGCTGCGTCGCGAGGGCGAAGCGGTACGCCGACCTCGCGGGCTATTCGTCGGTGGAGGAGTTCATCACGCACGTGCTCGAGAAGGAGTTCGCGAAGCTCGAGGATCGGACTCCGAGCAGGAGATCAAGAAGAAGCTCAAAGGACTCGGCTACATCTCGTGACGAATGCCGGCGTCCGACCCTGAACGCCTGGCCTGGACACACGCACCGCCTGTCATGCCTTTGCTCAACCGCTTGCTCACGATCGCGGTGGACGCCGTGATGGGGCCGATGCGCGCGGCGCCGCCGATCGCGAGCCTTGGAATTTTCTCGCTCCTGACGGCCGCCGGTATGCTGCTGGTCGTCAAGTGGACCATCAATCGGCGCACCATCGAGAGGGCGAAAAGTCGCATGCAGGCCGCAATCTTTGAAATGCGGCTGTTCAACGACGACCTACCCGCCGTTCTGCGCGCGGCGCTGAAGTCGGCCGGCGCAATGTCACATATCTGCGGGCGTGGCTCCTGCCCATCGTGATTCTCAGCGTTCCGCTGACGCCGCTCATGGCGCAGCTCGAGGCGTTCTACGCATACTCGGGGTTGACGCCAGGCCGGCCGGCCCTGCTCACGGTGGACATCGGGGACGGCGCGAGGAGCGGGACCGGCAGCTCGCAACCGCCAGACGTGACCCTCGAAGTCCCGTTGGGAGTCGAGGTCTCGACGCCGGCGATCCGGTTCCCGGCCGCGCGGCAGATCGTTTGGCGGATATTGCCAAGGACGCCGGGGCAGTTCGAACTCCGGCTTCGGGTGGACGCCGCCATGTTCAGCAAGACGCTGCAGGTCTCGACGAACGTGGCGCGCCACTCCCCGTGCGACCCCGCGCCGGGTTCGTGAACGAGCTCCTGTACCCGTCAGAGGCGCCCATCGAAAGAAGCGGGCCCGTCGCGTCGATCTCCGTGGATTACCCCGCGAACGAGCTTGCGATTTTCGGCTGGCGCGTGCCCTGGCTGGTCCCGTTTGTCGGACTGTCCCTTGTGTTCGCGCTCGTCCTCAAGCGGCCATTCGGCGTCGTCTTCTAGAGAGCACGTGCCGCGGGAATATCAATTCCTGTCCAGGGATTTCAGGGCCGCACGCACCTTTGGTTGATTCGGATCCAGTTCGAGGGAGCGCGAGAGTGCGCGGCGCGCGGCCTCCCGATCACCAGCGCATTGCTGGGCCAGTCCCTCGGACACATAGGCGGCCGGGTCGCTCGGAGCGAGCGCTTCGGCGCGCCGGAAATCCGCCGCCGCGCCTTTGCAGTCTCGCGACTCGACGCGAGAACGGCCGCGGAAGAGCCATAACTCGCGCGCATCGGGCTTCGCCCCGAGCGCCCCGGTGATGAGCTTGAGACCGCGCTCGGCCCGCCCGGCGCGCTGATACCCCACAGCCCGACGGATCAGGATCTGGGCGCCTTCCGGAAGGCCGTTGCCGTAGGCGCGAACGAGCAGCGCATCGGAGCGCTCAGCGGTCTCCGGCTTTCCGCCGAGGAGGTCGCTCAAGTTCCACAACGCGGACACCAGGTTCGGATCGGCGGCCAGCGCTTTCTCGAATGCGGCGGTGGCTTCGGCCGGCTTCCGCTCGTTGCGAAGAATCACGCCCTCGTTGGCATACGAATCGGCCGTCCGTGTCTCGCCGGCCCCATCTGTGGCGCTGCTGCTGTCCGCGACATAGCCGAGCGACCTCAGTTTGGCGAGGGCGTCCACCGCCCCGCCGGCGGCGGACGCCGCTGCCGCCGGCGCCGGGGTCGCGTGATAGAACGCCTGGTAGTTCGCGGGTGCTGCAGGGGCGGCGACCGGAGTACCGCTAAGAGGCGAGCCAGGGAGGCCCTGGCCTCGCGGCAGTCCCGCCAGGGCCAGCAAGGTCGCGCACACTTGCTGGACGCTTCCATGTTTGTCGTGGCCAACAGGAATCCCGGCGCCCCAGATGAGATACATTCCGGGCGCTCGATGCCCCTTCGGGGTCGCCGCGTCCGCGTTGCCCGAAGGCGTCTCCGGCTGGGTCGTCCTCCAGGAGGACGCGCCGTCGGACGCGAGCATCAAAACAGCGTGCGTGCGCTCGACGAGCGCGCGATACTCCCCGAGTCTGCCGTCGATGGCCCGAAAGTATTGCTCCGGCACCCGGCCGTACCGCTCGTAGTCCTCCGCCGGGATGCCAGCCTGTCGCGGTGAAACGTACGGTGCGAACACCTGACTGATCGAATCGACGCCGCCCAGATACAGCGCGGTCACATCCGGATGGTCTTGCTCGAGCGTGGCACGGCCCAGCTCATCCTGAGCGCGGCCTTCGACCAGGATCCGCCGAAGCGCGCTGATGGGATGGGCATATGGATCTGGCGCCGCCAGATGCTGCCGGTACTCCGCCTCAGTCAGCGAGGGCAGGTAGCCGTGGAGGGTGGAAAAATCCACACTCTGCTCGGCACGTATCAGGGCGTCACGGACCCATCGTTCGCGGTCGGGGGGAAAGACCACGCCCGCCGACGGAGCCGCATCGCTCGAGAGGAAACTGAACCATCGGTCGGAGACGAGGACGCCATTGACAGGCTCAGCGGGAAATGTCGCCCAGAAGCCGATCACCGAGATCTTCCTGCCGGCGTCGGTGGCCATGTTCCAGAGCGCGGGGACTCGACGCGCCGAGCTCGCGATCGGCTCTTTCGCCCCGGTCTGCGTATTGAACTGGACGAAATCCATGATGCCGTGCTCGAGCGGGCTCTTGCCGGTCATCATCGTTGTCCATACCAACGGGACGACGGACGGGAGGTCCGTCTCGAGCACGCCACTGGTGCCCTGGCGCACCAGCATGGCGAGATTGGGCATCCACCTCGGCCGATGTAATCGTCCAGCAGTTCCCAATCGACCCCGCCCAGTCCGACGAAGAGGACGGGCGGCGCCGGTCTAGCGGCGCGGGCGATCGCCTCGACCGGGGCGGGCACCACGGGTGGCGCGGCCGATGCGGCATTCTCGGCGACCTTCGACGGCTGGCGGGAGCATGCCGACAGCAGAGCGATCGCCGTGAGGGTGACGAATGTGCGAAGAGTCATGATGCCGAAAACAAGGCTACGCCGAGGCAGCGCTCTATTTTATCGCGTGCACCAACACAGGCGTTGTCCCGCGTGAATTGTCGGACTTTCATGACGGGAGGCCTCAACGGTCGGGCTGTCTTCCCGGTTCCAAGCAATCTCTCCAGATTCGCGCGCGCGTCGACCAGGTCCGGCTGAAGCTTCAGCGCGGCCTTGAATTGCTCGGCCGCCTCGGCCACTCGTCCGGCGCGCGCAAGCGCCACGCCGAGATTGTTGCGGGCATCCGCCGAGCGGGAGTCGCGTGCCAGTGCCTCTTGGGACTGTCGAATCGCCTCGTCGACGTGGCCACCCTGCATCAGCAGGTCCGCCAGGTCTCGATGGGCGTCAGCCAAATCGGGATTGAGCCGAATCGATTCACGAAAAGCGGCCTCCGCGTCCGCGAACTGGCCGAACTCCACCAAGACGCTGCCGAGGCATTCTCGAGCCCCCCGCCGCATCCGGCCACTCGCGCAGGACCCGCCGATAGGGGGCGACCGCCGCGGCCGGTGCACCCGTCGCTCGCAGGAGATCGGCCAGCTCGAACGAACGCCCACGCGAGCAACACGGCTCGAGCCAAGGCCTGGCGGCGCTGCCAAATCAGGACGGCGGTGAAAGCCACGCTTTCGCCCCGGGGCTTCACGTGTGCTGATGGGCGTCCGCCTCTACGAGATCACCCCGCGTCGGACGGCGTATAAAACGAGCTCCGCGGTGTTATGCAGGTCGAGCTTCTGGAGGATGTGTGCCCGATGTGTTTCGACCGTCGTCGGGCTGAGAGCAGGAGTTCGGCGATGTCCTTGTTGCTGTGACCTTCAGCGACCAGTTGGAAGATCTCGCGTTCCCGCTCCGACAGCGACTCGTACCGATCGACCACGCCTTTGGCTGCCAGGTGGCGGACGTAATCGTCCAGCATGACCTTTGCGACGGCCGGACTGAAGAAGGACTTGCCGGCCGCGACCGCCGACACGCCGAGCAGCAGGTCCGTGTCGGCCGAGTCCTTGAGCAGATAACCAGTGGCGCCGGCCTGGAGCGCGCGGGTGACGTATGCCTCGTTCAGATGCATGCTCAGGATCAGCACGTGGACGTGCGGCGCGCGGCGGACGATCTGTCGCGTCGCCTCGATGCCGTTCAGCAGCGGCATGCCGATGTCGAGGACCGCGACGTCCGGTTTCAGTGCCAGACCTGCTTGACCGCCTCCCGGCCGTCGCTCGCCTCGCCGACAATTTCCCAGTCGGGCGCTCCTCCAGAATCTTTCGAAATCCCTGACGGACGAGCCGATGGTCGTCACCCAGGAAGATTCGCAGTTTGGCCATCGGTCGAACCCTCCTTGGTCGTCCCGGTCGACTCCCGGCTGTCGCTCGCCTGGTTCGGTTCGGCGCGTGGCCCGGCAGTGCCCAAACGTCGATCGCTGCGATGCCGGCAGTCTGGGCGGCGGCGTGAGGCGGAGCGGGCATCTCGATCGCGAGCCGCGTGCCCTGACCGGGCGCCGTTTCAAGTTGAAACGTGCCGCCCAGTTGCGCGACTCGCTCGCGGATACCGATCAACCCCAGTCCTCGCGTTGGGCCAGCGCGCTGCAAGTCGCTCGCGTTGAATCCGGACCCATCGTCTTCGATCGTGACCAGCACCGTCGAACGCAATCCCTGCAGGTGCACGCGGCACATCCGGGCGTGTGCGTGCTTGGCGATGTTGGTGAGCCCCTCCTGCACCACACGATACAGCGCGGTTTCGAGCTCGGGGGCGAGGCGCTGATCCATCCCGGCATGGAACAACTCCGCCTGAACGCCGTGACGCTTTTCGAAGCCGCTAAGGTTGGCCTTCAGTGCCGCCGCCAGTCCGAGGTCGTCGAGCAGGGGCGGCCGCAGCAGATGGGACAGATTTCGAATCGTCTGCAGGGTGTCTTCCGCCATCTGACGGGCGTCCTCGAGGCGCGCGGCGGTCGAGGCCGGCGTCTCGGCCGCGCGTTGCGTCAGCATCGATCTCGACTTTGATGGCGGTCAGCGCCTGGCCCACCTCGTCGTGCAGCTCGCGGGCGATCGTCCGTCGCTCGTCCTCCTGCGCGGTGGCAAACCGCGCCGAGAGGCGATGGAGATCGCTGGTGATTTGCAGATCGCGAGCCCGTTGGCGTCGCAGGCGGCTCTCGAGGCGGCCGCCATAAAAGGTGGCAAGCAGTCCAATTCCCAGGCTGGCGGCCAACGCCAGGCCGAGGCGCTCCCACGTCTGGCGTTGCGTAACCCGATTGAGCGCGGCGGTTTCGGCGCGCTGCTGCACGAAGGCCGCGCGGTTCAGGCTCTGGACCTGATCCGACACTCGCATCACGAGCTCGCGCTTCGGGACGACCTGCCGTTGCAGAAGCGCACGGGCATCGCCGTGCAATTGCGTGCTGTCGGTGTGAAAGACGTCCAGCATGGACTGATGGAAATCGTCGATTTCCCGGCGAAGTCCGGCAACGCGGGCGCGCTCGTCGTTCGAGTCCAGGACCGGGATGTACTGTCGCAGCGCGCGGTCCGCCACGCGGTACGTGTCCTCGAATCGCGCTCTATAGCTTTCGGTCGCCGTCGGGTCCGGATCCAGCAGCGCATCCCGCACGAATACCGATCCCAGCAGCACTTGCGCACGGACGTTCGACAGCAGCTCCTGGGCCCGCATATACCGGCCATTGATGGCGGTAGTCCGCGATTCAACGTCGGTCATCCGCTGAGTCAGCCGGTATCCGGCCAGCAGCCAGAGTCCGAACGTGATCCCGAAACAGAGCAGGAAGGCCGCCTTGATCGTCAGGCCTGCATAGGGCGACACCGGTCGGACCGGCGCGAGTTGGGCCACGACACGTCTGGATTCCGGCACAGGGGCATCCATATCCTTTAGGGAGGACGTTCGTCAATTACCTTCTGGTACCTACCAGGTTACCTGTGGCAGATCTCATGTCTCGACAGGATGCTACGTCGGCGGGCGGATAGCATCCGACTTGTCTGAACTTCTGCCCGCAATCTCCGACTTGGCAGACTCTCCGGACTCACGGACGAAGAAATACCGTCGAGGCAGGATGACGCCCCTGCCTGGTGATGACTATCGTGAATACAGGTACGCAGGTGTTCGCTGTCTTCGTGACGTTTGCCGATCACCCTCGACGGTTCGCCGGTGACTCGAGAGGAGTATCACGCTGTGGTGACGTTCTCGCTCGGTGACATTACGATCATTGCCTTAATCATGGCGACGGCAATCGTCGTGCACGAGCAGCGGAAGAAGTGGCTCTGCCAAACGGCGTGGCGAAAACAGGCAAAGCGCGACCACCTCTCAAAACGGTAACCGGCGGCCTGAGGCCGCAGACTCACTCGGCGGGCCAACATGTACCCCTGAGACCATATCTTCAGCTTCTTGACGTTCATCGGGGCGCGGCTTTCCTACCGATTGAGAATGTGGCGTGGGAAAGCGCGTGGCGACGAGCGGCTCGGCGCGCCAGGCGCGCCGACTTGCGAAGTCGTCGTCGAGCCGCCGTCCGAGGATGATTCGACCCACGTCAACATTGCGCGAACTGTGAAGTGGCGGCGGTGACGAGCGTACCGGTGTGTCTGAGACCTTCGAGACCTTCGCTTGCTCGCGTTCTTCCTGGTCGTCGTCGGCATCGTCGGCAACAACCGTGGACGTCGATCGCTGAAGGTCCGACGCGCTACGGTGTTTCGCCGTGGTTCTCGTCAGATCGATCCGGCTGTCCCTCACCTGACGTCGTCGCCTCTCAGAGCGGGTTCGAAACTTCCTTCGGCATGACGCGAGGCGGCGAGTTACGCCACGACCTCCGGATACTGGCACGGGGTATCTATACCGTTTGGGACGACGTTCGTCAATTAGCTTCTTTGCAGCTACTTGGCTATCGCTGTCAGATGTCCTATCTCGACAAGGAGGGGGAATCGGCGGACCGATATAATCCGCGGACTTGGCTGAACTTCCGCGCCGGCTTGACGCTGTTCGACGGTGCCGCGCTGCTGGTCGGCGCCGTCATCGGCTCCGGCATCTTCGTCGTACCCAGTCTGATCGCCCAGCACGTGCCCGAGCCGGGTCTCGTGATCGGGATCTGGGTCTTCTCGGGACTGCTGGTGCTGTGCGGCGCGCTGACGCTGGCCGAACTGGGCACGATGCTGCCGCAGTCCGGCGGCCTCTACGTCTACATGCGCGAAGCCTACGGACCGTTCTGGGCGTTCCTGTACGGCTGGACGATCATGCTCGTCGTGATCCCCGGTTCGCTGGCCGCGTTGACGGCGGCGTTCTTTCTGTACCTGCGGCAGTTCCTCGCGATTTCCGTGTGGACGGAGAAGACGCTCGGCATCGGCGCTGCTGCTCGGGCTCGCGTTCATCAACACGCGCGGCGCGAAGCAGGGCGCAGGCGTGCAGAACCTGTTCACCGTCCTCAAAGTCGCAGGACTGGCCGGTCTCGTGGGACTCGCGGTCGTCACCCGGCATGGCGACCTCGGCCATTTCGCGCCGCTCGCGCCCGATCACTTCTCGGGTGGCCTGCTGGCCGCCGTGGGCCTGGCGATGATCTCGACGCTGTTTGCCTACGACGGCTGGCAGTTTGTCAGCCTGGTGGCCGGCGAACTCCGCGATCCCCAGCGCACCGTGCGTGCGCAGCATCGTGCTCGGCGTCCTCGTCGTGATCGCGGTGTATGTCAGCGCCAACCTGGCGTACCTCTTCGTCCTCGGGCAACCGCGCATCGCGGCCTCGCCAAGGGTGGCGACCGACGCCATGTCCGAGATGGTCGGGCCGGCCGGCGCGACCGTCATGACGATCGCCATTCTGTGCTCCATCTTCGGCGCCATCTCGGCCAACATGCTCGCCGGGCCGCGCGTCTGTTTTCGCCATGGCGCGCGATGGCCGGCTGTTTCCCTGGCTCGCGCAGATCCACCCGCGCTACGAAACGCCCGCGAACGCCATCTGGGCGCTCGCGATCTGGGCGGGCCTGCTGACCCTCACCGGCGGGTTCGAACATCTGATCACGATGTCGCAGTTCGCCAACTGGATCTTCTTCACGATGGTCGTGATGTCGGTCATGGTCCTGCGCCGAACGCATCCGGACTGGCCTCGTCCGTATCGGGTCACGGGCTATCCGTTCACCGTCCTGGTGTTCGTGCTCGTGTCTTCGGTGTTCGTCATCAACACGCTGGTCGAGTCGCCAGCCAGTTCCTTGATGGGACTGGGCCTGCTGATCGTGGGCGTGCCCTTCTACTTCCGGCGATAATCATCATCAATGGCAGGACCAAGCCTATCCAGCGGCGGCCGCGGTGGCGCCGGTCTTACACGCGCACTTCAGCCGTCATCTCGAGGACGCGCGGCAGCGCGGCCGTACGCGCGCTCGCGTCGCTTCCGGGCGTTCGCCGAGATCGCCGAGCTCATCGACGCGGCCTTCTGGGCCAGCCTGCGGCATGAAGAAGGGTACGTGTCCAAGGTCTCGCTGGCGTTCCTCGAGCCTCGTCAGGCGGGGGAGCCCATGATTTTCGAGCGCTCGATTCCACTCGAGCCAGCGGCGCTCGCCAAAGTGGCGCCGGCGGTCGAGCGCGCCGGCATCCATCTTGGCGTCTGGCCGGATCGGCGACGCGCTGCGGGTCTGGGGCACGACGGGTATCATTCCCGCCATCTGCTTCGTCGTCGAGGTGATGGCCCCGGGGTTGCTCGTGATCAAACACCACCGCGGCGAGGAGTCCGGCAAGTTCGTGAACGTGGCCGTGCTCGAGGGCGATCAAATCAAACTCGTCGACGAGCAGGCCTCGAGTCTGCCGGATTGCCCCGCGCTGATCACGTCCTTGCTTGGATTTGATTCCCCCGCCTCCTGGATCGAGTCGGTCAATGTGCTGGTCCAGCTGGCGGTGTCCATCCGCGCGCACAACCGCGGCGGGTCGATGTTGATGGTTCCGGCGGGCAGCGACGCCTGGCGCGAGTCGAATCGTCCGGCCGATTCCGTATGCGGCCGAACCGCCATTTACCGCGCTCGCCGAACTGAATCGCGCGACTCCGGACGAGCGGAGGGCGCGGGCGTGGCAGGACGCGCTCGGAAGGGCCGTGGACGCGATTGCGGGCCTGACCGCCGTCGATGGCGCGACCATCATCAACGCCGATTACGACCTGCTTGGCTTCGGCGCGAAAATCGCACGTCGGAAGGGCTCGCCGCAGGTGGCCGCCGTGACGGTGACCGAGCCGATTGCCGGCGGCGCGCCGGAGGTCGTCGACCCGGCACTGCTGGGCGGGACGCGCCACCTTTCCGCCGCGCAGTTCGTCCACGATCAACGCGACGCCATCGCTCTCGTGGCGTCGCAGGACGGCCATTTCACGATCTTCGCGTGGTCTCCCGTGGAAGACATGGTCCACGCCCACAGAGTCGAGACGCTGCTGATGTGGAACGAGCCTGGCCCGGCGAAGATTTTCTTGAGTCGGCGGTCCAATTGCCAGGCATGGCTGACCCACCTGAGGTGTGGCTGCGGGGTCCGGTCCCGGAGATTCCCGCGGCGCTTCAGCCCGTCGCGCATGCGCTGGTCCAGGCACGGGAAGACGTGGCCGCGCTGGTCGCCACGGTGCCGGCCTCGGTGTTGTGGCGTCGGGCCGGCGCCGCTTCCGCCGGCTTCCATCTGCTGCATCTGGCCGGCGCGCTCGACCGGCTGTTCACGTACGCGCGCGGTGAGGCCCTGACCGACGAGCAGAAGACCGCGGCGCGGGCCGAAGCGCAGGACCATTCGGACATGGACGGGCCGGCGCTCCTGGCCCGAGTGTCGACGGCCATCGACCGCGCCCTGGATCAGCTTCGCGCGACGAATCCGTCGGCGCTGTTCGACGAGCGCCGCGTGGGCCGCACGGCGTCGTCCAATACGCTCGGCATCCTCTTGCACGCGGCGGAACACACGACCCGCCACGTCGGGCAGTTCGTTACGACGGTCAAGATGCCGTGTCAGTCGCGTCCCTCTATAATCGCCCTGGTTCCCTATGACGATTCTCTGGTGGCACTGGCTCGTGCTCGGCCTGGTCCTTGCGCTCGCCGAGCTGGCGACGGCCGGCGGGTTCTACATCGTCTTCTTCGGCATGGGCGCGATGCTCGTCGGTGTGCTGGCCGGCCTTCGAGGCCGCCGGACCGCTCTGGACGCAGTTGCTGCTGTTCTCCGTCTCTCGGTCGCGTCGCTGTTGCTCTTCCGCACGCGGCTGCTCAAGGCCATGCAGCGCGATCCGCAGTCGCCGCCGGTCGACACGCTCGTCGGCGAGATCGGCGTCGGCCGTCGAGCACCTGGCGCCCGGCGACGTGGGCCGCGTGGAACTGCGCGGCACGGTCGTGGTCGGCGCGCAACACGCGGTCGGTGCGCGCTCGCGCCGGGCGCGCGCTGCCGGGTCGTCGCGCGTCGACGGACTGACTGCTGCACGTGGAGCCTGAAGGAGCCCGTCATGATCGCGGCACGGACGATCGTCTTTATCGTCGCTGGCGCTCTTCGTCCTTCGTCATCATCTTCCGCAGACGGCCGTCGTCGTCCCGCAGCAGAGCGCGTTCGTCGTCGAGCGGCTCGGCCGGTTCCACGGACGTCTGCAGGCCGGCTTTCACATCCTGCTGCCGTTCGTCGACGTGCATCCGCTATCGGCATTCGCTGAAGGAAGTCGCCATCGACATCCCGGCGCAGGTCTGCATCACGCGCGACAACGTGCAGGTCGGCGTCGACGGCATCCTGTATCTCAAGGTGCTCAACCCGGAGCGCGCGTCGTACGGCATCTCCGATTACCGTCTTCGCCATCACGCAGCTGGCGCAGACGAACCTGCGCAGCGAGATCGGCAAGATCGACCTCGACAAGACGTTCGAAGAGCGGATGAACATCAACGCCGCGGTGGTGACCGAACTCGACAAGGCGTCCGAGCCGTGGGGCGTGAAGGTGCTGCGCTACGAGATCAAGAACATCACGCCGCCGCACGACGTGCTGGCGGCGATGGAGAAGCAGATGCGCGCCGAGCGGGAGAAGCGCGCGGTGATCCTGACGTCCGAAGGCCGCGCGACGCGGCCATCAACAACGCCGAAGGCGAGAAGCAGCAGGTCATCAAGGCGTCCGAAGCGCGCCGCCAGCAGCAGATCAACGAGGCGGAAGGCCAGGCCGCCGCGATTCTGGCCGTCGCGCAGGCGACGGCCGAAGGCATTCGCCAGGTGGCCGAGGCCATTCGGCAGCCGGGCGGCGTCGAAGCCACGCAGCTTCGCGTCGCCGAGCAGTACGTCGCGCAGTTCGGCGAGCTGGCGCAGAAGACCAACACGCTGATCCTGCCGGCCAACGTCGCGGACATCGCCTCGATGGTCGCGCTGGCGATGAAGGTGTTCAGGGAAGTAGAAGCCGAGAACCCAGAATAAGAGCACGTTGCGAAATTACGCGGTCGCGGGTCCTGGCACCGAACAGCCCCACTTGTTGCTCGCCCAAGTGCGCGCGTCACGGGCCAGGGCTGCGCGCCAAGCGGGGCGGCCCCGTTCGGCGCCACCCACGACCGCGTAATTTCGCAACGTGCTCTTAGAACTCAGTAACTTCCAAGTCTTGAGTTCTAAGTTCTAAGTTCTGAGTTTTCAGCAGCTATCGCCAAAGTGCGGCCGCCAGGAGCGCGACCGCCATCAGCGTCAGCCCGGCGGCGGCCAGCGGCCGGAACCGCCCGCGGCCGAGCACGACGGCGATCCCGAGCTTGACGATCGTGTTGGACAGCACGCCAATCGTCACGGCCCGCGCCGCCAGTGCCGCGGACGTTCCGTTCTTCGTCATCTGCGCCATCGAGATGGTGAGCGCGTCCATGTCAAACGCCCCCATCAACAACGCCGATCCCAGGATCCCCTGCTGGCCGAAATGAATTTCGGGCGTAGTTCACGCCGAAGAGGACGAGCTGAAATGCGACCACCATCTGCAGCGCGCTCTTGAACTGCAGCGGGTTCGCTTCGCTCTTGAGGCGATCGGCGCGGCCGGCATCGGGCAATCCGCGGAAGAAGAGAATACGTGCCAATCACCACGGGCGCCACAAACGACGGCCACAGCGCCAGGCCCAGCGCGGGCGCCAGGGCGGTGCTCGCGATCAACACGCGCGGGAACAGCACGACGTTGGCGCCGAGCGTGCCGGCCGCAAGCGCCCGTCCCGCCTCGGGCGCCGACTGGCTCAGCCGGGCGAACGTGAGCGTCACGGACGTGGACGACAGCAAGCCGCCGAGGGTCCCCGCGACCGCATAACCGCGGTTCTTGCCAAACGTTCGACGCGCAAAATACCCAAGAAAACTCAGGCCCGAAAAGAACAGCACGAACAGCCACAGCTGCCTGGGCCTGATGCCGCCGAGCGGGCCGTCAGGTCCCGGCGGCAGAATCGGCAGGATGACGGCGGCCATGACGGCGAAGCGCGCGCCGGCCCGCATCTCATCGCGGTCAATCTTCGAGACGACGCCGTGGAGCTGTTTCTTCTCGACGAGCAGCAGGAGGGTGACGGCGGTGATACCCGATGCCACGGCCTCGGCGCCGACGCCCGCCAGCAGGCCAGAGGCCATGACCACGAACGCCGCGACGTCGGTGCGCGACGACTACGAGACCGCCTACCGCGAGTTCCGCTGGCCGGCGCTCGACCGCTTCAACTGGGCGCTCGACTGGTTCGACGTCTCGCCGACGGCAACGACCGGACCGGCGCTGCACATCGTCGAGGAGCGACGGCGCGCGAGGTCAGGCTCTCCTACGCCGAGCTGGCGGAGCGCTCCAACCGCGTCGCCAGCTACCTGCGCCGGCACGGCGTGAAGCGCGGCGACCGCATCCTGATGATGCTGCCGCAACTGCGTGCCGACTCTGGGAGACGATGCTCGCGGCATGAAGCTCGGCGCGGTGGTCATCCCCGCCACGCCGCTGCTCACCCCGGACGACCTCGCGACCGCTTCGAGCGCGGCCAGGTCGCGCCACGTCGTCACCGACGCCGCCGGCGCCGACGAAGTTTCGCGGACGTGCCGGGCGACTTCACCCGCATCGTCGGTCGGCGCGAGCGCGGTCCCGGGCTGGACGCCCTACGAGCAGGCCGACGACGCAGCCGGCCGCGTTCATGCCCGACGGCGACGACCGCGCGCCGACGACCCGCTGCTGCTCTACTTCACGTCCGGCACGACCGCCAAGCCGAAGCTCGTGCTCACACGCACGCGAGCTATCCGGTCGGGCCACCTCTCGACGATGTACTGGCTCGGCCTCCGCGAGGGCGACGTCCACCTGAACATCAGCTCGCCGGGCTGGGCCAAGCACGCCTGGTGCAGCTTCTTCGCGCCGTGGAACGCCGGCGCCACCGTCTTCGTCTACAACTACGCGCGCTTCAACGCGAGGCGCACGCTCGAGTCGCTGCGCGAGCACGGCGTCACGACCCTCTGCGCGCCGCCGACGGTGTGGCGCATGCTCATCCTCGAGGACCTGGCGCCGCGACCGGTCAGCGCTGCGCGAGGTCGCTCAGCGCCGGCGAGCCGCTCAACCCCGAGGTCATCGAGCAGGTGCGCGCAGCGCGTGGGGCCTCACCATCCGCGACGGCTACGGCCAGACCGAGACGACCGCGCAGATCGGCAACTCGCCCGGGCCAGCCGTGAAGCCCGGCTCCATGGGCCGCCCGCTGCCCGGGCTACCGCGTCGCCCTGCTCGACGCGGAGGGGCACGACCGCGACGGAGGGCGAGATCGTGCATCGCGCTCGACGCCGCGCCCGCTCGGGCTGATGGCCGGCTACCTGGACGACGCCGACCGCACCGACGTCGCCATGCGCCGGCGGCTACTATCGCACCGGCGACGTCGCCGCCGCGACGCCGACGGCTACATCACCTACGTCGGCCGCGCCGACGACGTCTTCAAGAGCTCGCGACTACCGCATCAGCCCGTTCGAGCTGGAGAGCGCGCTCATCGAGCACCCGGCCGTCGCCGAGGCGGCCGTGGTGCCCAGCCCCGACCCGCTGCGCGCTCGCGGTGCCCAAGGCGTTCATCATCGCTCGACGCCCGGCGTGACGCCGCCGACGCGCGAGCTGGCGCTCGAGATCTTCCGGTTCATGCGCGCAGCGGCTCGCGCCCTACAAGCGCGTCCGCCGCCTCGAGTTCTCGGACCTGCCCAAGACCATCTCCGGCAAGATCCGCCGCGTCGAGCTGCCGCGAGCGGAGGAGGCGACGCGGCGCGCCGGGCGCGGCCCGCGTGGGGCGTCGGAGTTCTGGCAGGAGGACTTCCCCGAGCTCTGGAGTCCGACGCCGTCCCCGGACCGTCAGCCCGGAGCGCCGCAGAGAGGTCCGGCTGCTCGCCCCGGGTCGCGAATGCGAGATGAGGACATGGCCACCCACCCCCGCATGCCCACGACCGGACCCGACCTTCTCCATCCTCGGCGCCGACGGCGCGGCAAGACCGCCCTCGTCGAGGCGCTGCTCCGCCTCGCCGACGCCAAGAAGCGCGCCAGCCCCGAGGGCTCCACCTCCCGGCTCGACGCCGAGCCGGAGGAGAAGAAGCGCAACTTCACGCTCTCGCTCCACCCGCGAGACCTTCGAGGAGGGCGGGCGCAGCTTCCACGTGCTCGACTCGCCCGGGCTTCGCCGCCTTCCTCACCGAGGTCGAGTGGGCGCTGCAGGTCACCGACGGCGCCTTCCTGCCGTCTCCGCCGCCGACGGGTGCGCACAACCGCGCCGAGCGCACTTCGACGTGCTCGCCGAGTCGAGGCGCCCGGCGCTCGCCGTCGTGGGCCGGCTCGACCACGAGCAGGCCGACTTCGCGAAGGTCGCTCGCCGACATCGAGAGCCTCGCTCAAGGTGAAGCCCATCCCGCTGCACCTCCCCATCGGCGACCGGGCACGGGCCTGAAGGGCATCGTGGACCTGCTCACGCATGAAGGCCCACGTCTATGACCCAAGACGTTCGGCAAGTGGACCGAGGCAGGACGTCCCCGCCGACCTCAAGGCCGCAGGCCGACGCGGCTCCGCACCGCAGCTCGTCGAGGCGGCGGCCGAGTCCGACGACGAGCTGCTCGGGCAAGTACCTGGAGGGCGCGCGCGCTCACCGACGAGGAGATCTCGCGCGGCCTCGCCGCGGGGGCCGCCGCCCAGAAGTTCCTGCCGCTCGCCGCGCGTGGCCGCGAAGCCGGGCATCGGCGTTCGAGAGCTGCTCGACCTGACCGTGCAGCTGTTCCCCGGCCCCGAGAGCGGAGGTCGACCGGCGAAGGACCTGCACGGCGACGGACGTCGACCGGCACGCCCGCCGCGAAGCGCCCTTCTCCGGTCAGGTCTTCAAGACCACCATCGACCACTTCGCCGGCCGCGTCGACTACGTGCGCGTCTTCTCGGGCACGCTCGAGCCGGAGGCCCGTCGTCAACCCGCGCACGCGCACCGAGGAGCGGATCGCGCCACTTCTACCGGACGGACGGCGCGCAGAACGTCGAGGTGAAGCGAGGCGGGCCCGGGCGAGTTCGTGGTCCTCATGAAGCTCAAGGACGCGCGCACCGGCGACACCCTGTGCGACCGCGACGCGCCGGTCGTGCTCCCCGACGTTCCCGCCGCCAACCGCCCGGTCGCCGTCGCGGTCCACGCCAAGGGCGGCGACGACAAGGCCGCGGCCGCGCTCCACAAGCTCATCGAGGAGGACCCCTCGCTCGAGCTGGCGCGCTCTCCCGACACCGGCGAGATGCTGCTCCAGGGCATGGGCCAGGCGCACATCGAGGTGACCGTCGAGCGCGTGAAGCGCAAGCACGGCGTCGACATCGACGCTCGCGCCGCCCACGCCGGCCTACCTCGAGACGATCACCGCCACCTCCAAGGCGCAGGGCAAGTTCAAGCGCCAGACCGGCGGGCACGGCCAGTACGGCGACGCCACGTCGAGCTCTACCCGAAGGCGCGCGGCGAGGGCTTCGAGTTCGAGGACGCCATCGTGGGCGGCACCATCCCGCGCCAGTTCATCCCCTCGGTCGAGAAGGGCATCCGCGGCTCGCTCGGCTCCGGGCCGCTCGCCGGCTACCCGGTGGTCGACTTCAAGGCCAAGCTGGTCTTCGGCAGCTACCACGACGTCGACAGCTCCGACATGGCGTTCCAGGTGGCGGGCTCGATGGCCTTCAAGAAGGCCGTCATCGAGGCGCGGCCCATCCTCCTCGAGCCGGTCATGAAGCTGGAGGTGCGGGTGCCCGAGGAGTACGTCGGGCGCCGTCATGGGCGACCTGAACAGCCGCCGCGCCAAGGTGCAGGGCATGGAGCCGCTGGCGCGCGGCGTGCTGGTCCGGGCCCTCTGCCCGCACGCCGAGGCGATGACCTACGACGCCGAGCTGCGCTCGCTCACCCAGGGTGTGGGCTACTTCACCATGGAGCCCTCGCACTACGACCCCGTGCCGCCCGCACATCGCCCAGAAGATCATCGAGAAGCGGCGGGCGGAGGGGAAGGTGAAGGGCGTGGAGGAGTAGGCGGCGGGCCCGGGCGCGGCGGGCCCGGTGCTGCGGCCCGAGGCTGGGAGTCGACGGCGGGTCTGGGCCCCCGGGGAGGCTTGTCGCGTGGGGCGGGTCGCGGCGGTGGCGCCTCTCCGGCGCCGTCGCGGCGCTGCCCGGGGGGAGCCGGATGCTCTCGCGAGCCTCGCCTGCCCGCTGGCCTCGTCGGTCGGCGGCCTTCGGCTCGCGCGCTCCGACCTACGCCGGGCCCGCCTCGAATTCCTCCACCCGGCAGCCCGGCGCCCGGGCTCGGGGCTCTGCGGGCGGTTCCTCCCGGCTCCGCGGCTCAGCTTCGTGCGCGCCGCGCTCGAGACGGTGGATCGGGTGCGCCTCCGCGGCGCCGCGTCACCGCCTCAATCGTCTCCTCGTGGTGGCTTGAGTGGCGGGCGCTGCCTTCCCCGGGGCGGGCAGTTCTCGGCCTCCCGTGGGCCTCGAGCGGGTCATCGCCGGCCTGACGGCGCGTCCCTTGCTCATGTTCGATCACCTCCGTGAGGTTGGCTCCTCCCGCTGGGTCCGGCGCCACTCCGGCGACGTTGGGGGCGTCCGCGCCCGCGCGGGTGCGGCAACCTGCACGGAGCCCGGCCGTCTGGTGACGTAGGATGGCCCACGCTATGCCCCCTGCAAGGCCCGAGGATCCGGTGCCGCCGCCGAACAGCCGCGGCCCCTTTGGCCGCCCCCGCCTTTGGCGTCCCGGGGCTGTCCCTCAGGTGAAGCGCGAGGGATCGGTCCGCTTCGTTTAGCTGCTGAGGCCGTGCCGCGGCCGCGGCTAGCCTCGCCTTCGGCCCCTCCCTGGCCGGTGCAGGGCCAGCGCGGGCGCCGCGAGCTCGCGCCCCCCCGTCGGGGTCGAGCTCCGGGGCGCCTGGCACGCTCCACACGACGCGCAGCGACGGCCGGGGGCAAACGCCTGAGGAGGTCGTAACCGCGCGGCGAGGGACGCGGGGCTCCCAGTTCGATGTCGATCGATGACGGACCACAACACCATCGCGCCCCGGGGAGCAGGGGTGGCACGACGGCGTCCTTCGTCGTCGAGGGGACGGAGGCCTCGACGCGCTTGGCCACGTTGGCACTTCGGGGGTGCTCCACGGAGCCGCTCGACGTGGCGGAGCACGACGCCAATCCCCTCGCCCGCAATCGCACGGCTCGGCGGCGCAGGCGCGTCCTAGGCGCCACCCGCTCCACCCCGGCATGTCCGGCCGTTCTCCGGTAAGGGGGACGCGGGGCCCGTGGCGGGGGTTCGAGATCCTCTCCAACGACACCGCCTTCGGCGAGGTCGACGCCGCCGTCGGCCTGGGAGGCCCTCCTGCCGCGGCGGCGGACGCTCCCCTTCGACGCGCGCGCGGCGCCGTCCTCGCGCTCTCCCGGCGACCCGGCCCGCGAGCGGGCGGTCGCTCGACGACGGCCATGCGCGCCACGCCGCCCGCGGCGCCGCGCCGACGGCCCGGCGGCCCGGCCGAAGGTGCTCCTCTGCTCGGCGACGCCCACGGCTACCCGAGCTACCGCGCCGCCTTCGAGGCCTTCTGATGCACGTCCCGTCACGCCCCCGGCGACGCCGCCGCCGACGCGCAGGGCGGTGCTGGCGGCGCTCCTCGACGGGCGCGCCGCCTGCGTCTTCGACGGCGTGGCCCCGCCGTCCGGCGTCCGCGCTGGCGCCGCGGCCGAGGGCGGCGCCATGCGGCTCATCCGTCCCGGGCGCCTCGCTCGACGGGCGCCGAGTGCTGCCCGGCGTGCCGGCGGCGGCACTCCACCGGCTGGCGAGCCGGCGGGGCGGCCGTGCGCTTCGCACTGCCCGGGCGGCCGTGGCCCGGGCGCCACCGGGCCGAGGCGCCGGCTGGGCGGCCGGCCCTGGATCCTCACCAACCCTGTCGCCGATCGAGTAGAGGCCGCGCCCACCGTGCACCTCCTGTACGCCATCGCGAGCTACCTCTCTTCCTGTCGCCTTCCCGGTCCTCCTCACGCACCCCAAGCTGCGCCACGGCATTCGCGCAGCGGCTCGGCCTCTACGCGCGCTCCTCGCCTCGGGCCGGGCGGGCCGCGCATCTGGCTCCACGGGGCCAGCGCCGGCGACCTCCTCTCGCTCCAGCCCATGATGAAGGAGCTCAAGGCGCGCCGCCCGGGTGCTGCATCATCGTGCGACGATGACCAACAGCGGGCAGGCGATGGCGCGCCAGAAGCTGGCCGAAGGCGACGTCCTGGTCTACGCGCCGTACGACCTGCCCGGCGCGACCGCCCGGGCGGTGGCGGCGCTCCGCCCGGACCTGCTGGTGCTCGAGTACACCGAGATTTGGCCCAACCTGATCCGCGCGGCGCCGCCGGCCGGCGTCAAGCTCGCCGCTCACCAACGGCCGCTTCAACCCGGCAAGCTGTCCCGCTACCGGGCCCTCTTCCGCGCCATCGGGAACCCGCTGCGCTCCATCGACTGCTTCCTGATGCGCTCCGACGAGGAGGCCGAGCGGGCCCTGCGCTCGGCGCGGCGCCGGACCGGGTCTGGTCGACCGGCAACACCAAGTTCGACGCGCTGGTCCTGGAGCGCGCCGAGGGGCGGGAGGAGGCCCTCCGGGCCGGAGATGGGGCTCGACCCGCGCGCCGGTCTTCATGGCCGGCTCGACCCACGAGGGCGAGGAGGAGGACCTCCTGGCGGTCTACGCGCGCTCGCCGAGCGCCACCCCGGCCTGCAGCTCGGTGGTGGCGCCGCGCTACGT
>CAVRVJ010000012.1:0-16951 GCA_963724645.1 uncultured Acidobacteriota bacterium | reverse complement strand
CACGTCGTTCATCGCCGGGTCTCCACGCGTGGCTCGGCGGAGGCGCCAGGCCGAGCGCAGCGATCCAATGATGATCGACACGAACAGGATCAGACCCGGGTAACCCATCTCCGCGAGGACCCCGAACCAGGCGCTGTGCACGGCGCGATTCCCGCCGTAAGCGGCGCCCGAGGTGTCGTATGCGGAAAACGACCGCTGAAAACCGTTGAACCCGACTGCCGGTAAACGGCCGCGCGTCGGCCATCCGGACCGCCGTCGCCCACATCGTCAGGCGTCCTTCCGAAACCTGATCCCGGTTCTCCGCAGGCGCGTGTGATCGTCTGCATCCGATTCCAGAAGCTCTGCGGCATCAGGAACGTCACGCCAAACGCCATCGCGCCGACGAGCACGAAGGCCCGCACCTTGTGCGGCGAGTACCACAGCATGACCAGACCGACGGCCGCCGCCGTCAGAAATCCGCCGCGAGAGTACGTCGAAATACAGCGATAGACGACGCCGACGATGAAGAATCGGTGCAGGTAGCGCTCCCACCGTCGGGTCGAGGTCTGCGCGAGCGCAACAAAGAACGGCAGCAACATCATCATCCCGACCGCGACGCCGTTGTTGTCGCCGAGCATCGGATGAGGGTTGGTGTTGGTTGCGCCAGTGATTGAGCATCATCTGCGCCCAGCCTTGTTTCACGCTCTCGAATCCGAGCGAGTAGGCGATCACCAGGAGCGTCAGTCGGTACCGATC
The DNA here is from genome assembly GCA_963724645.1 of uncultured Acidobacteriota bacterium. Classification (GTDB taxonomy): domain Bacteria; phylum Acidobacteriota; class Vicinamibacteria; order Vicinamibacterales; family SCN-69-37; genus CAVXSP01. The sequence goes on along the minus strand of CAVRVJ010000012.1, from coordinate 16,216 downwards.
GCGATCCGAAACGAGCTGGTAATCAGCAACGTGACGATGAGGACCTTCGCGAAGTCCGTCCACCAGCGCCCAGGACCAATCGAGGTGCTCCGAGACCAGCACCGAAATGACACTCTGCACGAAAAACAGGCCGATCAGCAGCGTGCGGCCCTTCCAGCGCAGTTGCCCGCAGCGCATCCACCGAACTGAACAGCAGAATGATGCCGATCCCCAACGACAGGTCCAGGTACCAGATAATCGGGTCCCACACCCAGTATTCGGGACGGAAGTAGGCGTTCCAGAGGTAGAACAGCAGAACGTAGAACGATCCCTCGAAGGCAAACCTGATCCCGATCAGGATGATGCTGAAGACGAAAATCAGTCGCAGCATGACGTACTAGCTCGACCGCCGGCGTTCGGCCGAGACGGCCTGATAGAGGCGGTGATACCGATCGATCGTCCCGCTCAGACGATACAGCGTGCGAACGCGCTCGGCAGCCTGTTGGCCCATGCGCGCGGCGCGCGACTGATCCTCCAACAGGCGTCGCATCGCCGTCGCCATCGCGACGGCATCCCCTCTGGGGGTCAACACCCCGTCGATGCCCTGCCGCACGATCTCGGGATTCCCCCCGACATCGGTGACGACGACCGGAACGCCGGCGGCCATGGCTTCGAGCAGTGTAATCGACGCCGCTTCGCTGAGCGACGAGAGTGCGAACAGATCGACCGCCGCAAGAATGTCGGGCACGTCGTCCCGAACACCCAGGAATTGGACGCGTTCGCCGATTCCCAGGCTCCGGGCCAATAGCGTGAGCTCACCCCGAAGAGGTCCGTCCCCGACGAGCAGGAGATCGACGTCGTCGGCCGTCGGGCACACGTGAGCAAAGGCATGAAGCAGCGTGCGGTGATCCTTCACCGGGTGAAATCGCGCGATCGTGGCGATGTACCGTCGATCGACGCTCAAGCCAAGCGCGCGCCTCAGCGCCTCGCGACTGCCCGACGGCCGGTAGCGATCGAGATCGACGCCATTCCTGATGACTTCGATGCGGTTCAAGGGAAAGCCGTCGCACTCGCTCAGTCCCTCGGCGCTGAACGCGCAGACGGCGGTGATCCGATCGGCGAGGCGGCTCAGAACAAGACGATTGACCCATCGGCGTCGCGCGGAGACGACGTCCGGGAAGTGCCGGCCGTGCTCGGTCAGGATGACGCGCGTGCCGACGCCCGCCAGCTTCGCGGCGAGCGCCCCATAGAAAAACGGCGTGTATTGGTGCGCATGGAGCACGTCCAGCCGGCGGGATCGGATCTGCCGCGCGAGGCGCCAGAGCAGCGCGGAGGTCGAGGCCAGGACGCCGGTCCGTCGACAGGACCGCAACGCCCTCGGCGCGCATGGTCTCGCCGAGCGCTCCAACGTCATCGAGACAGAAGATGACGGGATCGATCGCCCGGCCGAGGCGTCGAATCGTCTCGGCCACCAGCACCTCGGCGCCCGCCACCTGCATCACGTGCAGGACGTATCCGATTCTGATCGCCGGCGAGGCGTCAGCCGGCGCCGCGGTCGTGCTCCGGCGTACAGCGTGAACAGACTCGCACGGACGTGCGCCCGGCGACGCCGGATCCGATGTCTGACGGGCCGTCGAGTCCGGCGAAGAGAGCTGATCGCGCATGGTATGGTAGTCAGGCGACGGACCTGGATCGATGCTCGAATTTCTCAAGGCGATCGCGCGCGGTTTGGCTTTTATCATCGTCCTTCCGGTCCTGCTGTCCTATTTCCTCCGCAGCCGGATTCTCGGCCGCGACCGCGCGCTCGAAGGCTCCACGCAATGGCTGGCCCTGATCCCGGGGCTTCCCGGCCAGTATCTCCGGCGCGCATTTCTTGCCCGCGTGCTTTCCGGCTGCGCCGCCAGCGCGGTCGTTGGCTTCGGCACGATCTTCTCCAAATCCGGCGCCCGCCTGGACGCCCGAAGTTACGTAGGGCCTGGCTGCTTCCTGGGTCTCGTGCACATCGAAGCCGACGTGCTCGTCGGGGCCGGCGTCCACATCACGAGCGGCCGCCAGACGCACGGCATCAGTGACGTCACCGTGCCGATCCGGGAGCAAGCCGCGCGAGCCGGCGCTCGTCCGTATTGGCGCCGGCGCCTGGATCGGAAGCGCAGCCGTCATCATGGCCGACGTCGGAAAGAACTCCGTCGTCGGCGCCGGTTCGGTCGTGACGCATTCGATTCCCGACTCGGTCGTCGCGGCTGGCGTGCCGGCCCGCATTCTGCGAGCGAGGACGAGTGGGTCAACGTCCAGCGCCTTCGGCGCCGAGCGCGCGTGAGACTCCTTTTCCTCACACACAGACTGCCGTACGCTCCGAATCGCGGCGACCGGATTCGCGCGTTCCATCTCCTCCGTCACCTTTCGACCTGGGCCGAAGTGCACCTGCTCTCGCTCGTCCACGACGCCGACGAAGCCTCCCGAGCGGCCGCGGTCCCGGGCGCCGCCTCGGTCACCGTCGTGCCCGTTCCGCGTCTGCGTAATCTCGCGCGAGGCCTCCTGTCGCTCCCGACGGATCGTCCGCTGACGCACGTCATGCTCGACAGCCCCGCGCTCGTCTCCCGCGTGCGCGCGCTTGCCCGCGCGCATCCGCCCGCCGTCGTGCTCGCCTACTGCTCGGGCATGGCCAGGCTGGCGCTCGATCCGCCCCTGGACGGTATTCCCTTCGTGGTCGACATGGTCGACGTGGATTCGGCGAAATGGGCCGCGCTGTCTTCGACCGCCAGATTGCCCCTTTCCTGGATCTACGCGCGGGAAGGCCGGCTGCTCGCGCGCTTCGAGGCTCGCGCCGCGCGGCTCGCCTCCGCAACTCTGGTCGTGACCCCGAAGGAGCGGGACACATTGGCCGCTCTGGCGCCCGGCGCACGGATTGCCGTCGTCCCCAACGGCATCGACGCCGACTCGCTGAGCCCCCCCGGCCCTCCGACCGACGGACCGGTCGTCGTCTTCTGCGGCGTGATGAACTACACGCCCAACGTCGACGCCGCCATCTGGCTGGTTCGCAAGGTCTGGCCACTCGTCCGCGAGAGCCGGCCGGATGCGAGACTGCAGATTGTCGGCGACAGTCCAGTAGCGGCCGTCAGAGAACTGGCTGACGAGGCGCAAGCGATCGACGTCACCGGTCGCGTGGAAGACATCCGCCCATATTTGTGGGGCGCGGCGGTTTCGGTCGCCCCCCTTCAGGTTGCTCGCGGTGTCCAGAACAAAGTGCTCGAGGCGATCGCGGCCGGTCTGCCCGTCGTCATCACGCCGATTGTTCGGGAGGGGCTGCCTGTCGAAGCGCTGGCCGCGTGCGTGGAAGCGGTCGACCCGCCCGGCTTTGCCCGGGCGATTCTCGACCTGCTGGCAGAGCCGGCCGCCGATCGCCGTGCTCGTGCACGCGCCGCCGATCTGACCGTGCTTTCCTGGGAGCGCCGTCTGGCCCCGATTCGGGGTCTGCTCGAAGAGGCCGCCGGATCCCGCCGATGACCGGCTCATGGAATCGACCGCACGATGCGCGGTCCGACCGCATTCGCCAGCCACAGCGGACACCGCTTCCATGCCGAGATGGCCATTCTGAATTTCGGGTTCTTCGGGCTTTGATCCGGCACGGGCCCCTTGCGCAGCAGGCAGTACTCCCAGTGAAGCGGGATCGGCGTGGCGCCCCACTGCTCCTTGAACTTGAACGTGCCCTCGCTCGGCGTGGATCGACCGAAATCGAACACGTCACATCCCTCGGCCAGCGCGGCGTCCAGCATGCTCCAGTACAAGAGCGCATTCGGGCAGAGGTGGTTGTAGTCGCGGATCGAGGACGCCCAGGGCACCTCGATGGTGTTCGCCGTCCGGTACGTGAGTGCCGCCGCCACCGGCCTGTCCTTCAGCCTCACGACGGCAAGGCGCGCGCGCGTCGGAAAGGCGCCCAGCACCTCCTCGAAGAATCTGCGCGCGTAAACCGGTGTACCGAGGTCGCGCATGTTCCGCGCGAACACGGCATAGAAATCCCCCAGCAGTTCGGAGCGGCCCCGCTCGACCGTGAGATCAGACTTCTGCGCCTTGCGTATCTGATTGCGCACCTTTCGATCCAGCCGCTCCCACAATCCCGGCTGCAACCGCAGCAACATCGCGACCTTGTGCTGCTTGCAGGGCAAGTCGCCGAACTGCTGGCCGATGTGACGCAGCTCGATGTGCGGACAGCGGCGCGTGCGCGCGAGGTCGGCGGCCGCGTTGAGCAACGCTCGAGAAGCCTGCCGGGACGCGCTCAGGACGCCGCCATAATTCACGAACGGCAATGAGGTGATCGAGTGCCCGAACAGCCGGCTCTTGATTTCGACGAGTGGCAGAACGCCTTCGACCAGGCCATTGCGGCGCGCCGTCAGATAGATGCACTCGTGCCCGAAGCTGCGCTCGAAGACGTCCCGCCACGCCCACTCGTGGTAACCCGACGCCTTTTGCCCAGGCTCGAACGTCGAGGTGATCGACCGGCCCGACACGAACTCATCCCAGGCTGGCCGATCCTGTTCACCAGCGACCGCGACCGACAGCCCGCCCTCGCGGCCGTTCGGGCCTCCCGGCCGGCCGTCGTCGTCAAATCCGTGTCCCGCCACGGCCGGTCATCGTCCTGTGTTCTTCCATGAGCACGTCAATCAGCCGCGCCACGAAGGCGTCCCTACCACAAGTACGGCAGCGCCGCTTCCGCCTCGACTGGCACGTCGGCCTGCACCCCCGCGAGGATCTGCCTCAGTGAACCAAACCGAAAGTCACGAAGCAGACGGCGCAATCGGGTTTCGGTCTTGTCGAGATTCCGGTAGTGTCGCAATCGACCGAGCCACCCGGCGCGCAGCCGCGGCTGATCCGGATCGACTTCCCAGGGATGCAGATAGAAGATCGCGGGACGCTGCTCCTGCTCGTTGATGCGCGCGATGCCCCAGCGTGTCCACGGATACGGCAGGATGCGGAAATACCCGCCGCCCGCCACAGGCAGGTTCAGCGGCCCGAGCCTCACCGTCGACGCGGGCGCCTCGACGAGCGAACCCGATTCACGCGGCAGGACGTAGGGATGGCGCGGTGACAGCGGAATCCCGTAGCGATCGTGCCTGATGGGGAAAATGCTCGCGTCGTATCGGTACCCTTCCTCGATGAGGACATCCAGCGCCCACAGCGTCCGCGGCGTGATCGAGTAGCTTGGCGCGCGGAATCCGTCGACGCGACAGCCGGCGGCCGACTCCAGCAGCGCCTTCGCCCGGCGTACGTCATCCCGGAACGCGGACGGCGTCTGATCGTAGATGAGGCGATGGGCGTACCCGTGCGACGCGACTTCATGGCCCAGCCCGGCGATGCGTGTGACGAGCGATGGAAATCGTTCGGCAACGCACCCGAGCACGAAAAACGTGGCCGTGACGCCAGCCTCGTCCAACACGCCGAGCAGGCGCTCGGTGTTCTCACAGACCCGGCTGTCGAGCGTGGCCCAACGATCCCGCGGCACCAGTCCGTCGAAGACGCTGACGTGAAAGTAGTCTTCGACGTCGATCGTCATCGCGTTGACGATGCCACCGGCCGATGGAGTGCTCTCGGTCATTGCGCGCCCTTGCGCATGATGACGGTCTTGACGGTCAGCAACAGAATGAAGAGATCGAACGCCACCGTCGCGTGCTTCATGTAGTAGAGGTCGTACTGCAGCTTTTCCAGGGCGTCCTCGACACTCGCGCCGTAGGTGTACCGCACCTGTGCCCAGCCAGTCAGGCCCGGTTTGACGCCGTGCCGAGCGCCATAGAACGGGATCGTTTCCGCCAGCTCCGCGACGAACTCGGGGCGCTCGGGCCGGGGACCCACGAGGCTCATCTCCCCCACCAGCACGTTCCAGAGCTGCGGGATCTCGTCGAGCCGCGTTCTGCGTAGAAATCGCCCCACGGGCGTCACACGCGCATCGTCAGCCGAGGCCCACACCGCGCCGGTGTGCGCCTCGGCGTCGGAATGCATCGAACGCAGTTTGTGCAGTGTGAACAGCAATCCGTGCTGGCCAACGCGGCGCTGGCTGTAGAAGGCCGGTCCGGGGGAGGTGAGCTTGATCGCCAGGGCGGCCAGGAGCATGACCGGCGTCAGCAGCGTCAGGCCGAGCACCGCGGCGCCCACGTCGATGAGCCGCTTGGTGGCGCGAAGAAACCAGGTCTGCTTGAAGCCCTCCGAGAAGATCAGCCAGCTCGGCCTGAGGTTCTCGACGGCAATCTTGCCGGTGTAGTCCTCGTACACCGACGCCAGATGGTCGAAACTGACGCCGCGCTCGAGTTTCATCTCGAGGAGCTTGTCCATGGGCAGCTTGCCGCGCGCGTCGATCAGGCTCACGACGACGCGATCGACCGCGCGCGCCCGGACGATCGAGGGAATGTCCTCGATCGTGCCGATGACGCCCGGATTGATCATCGGCTCTCCGACCTTGGCCGGGTCCGGATCGACGAACCCGACAATGACAACGCCCAGCTCGGCGCGACGGTCGTGGAGTTCCCGCGCGAGCGTCATTGACGCGGCGTTGGTGCCCACGAGCAGCAGCCGCTCGCGCGGCGTCAACTGTTTCCCGAGCCAATCGAAGACCAACCGCCAGCCGCCGACGAGCACGACGACGAGGATCGCCGCGATCAGGAAGACGCCCCGGCCCAGAATCACCTCGGGGAACCAGAAGTAGATGACGGCCAGGACGAAGGCGGCGGCGCCAAGCGCCTGCAGCATGCGGATGAACAGCTCTCGCCGGTCCGACACCACGCGCAAATCGTACAGGTCGGCGTAGTACAGACAGGCCTGCGTGACGCCCGCCAGCAGCAGCGCTTTCAGGATCCCGTTGTCCTCGACCGCCAGAGTCCAGGTGGCGCTCCCGATTCGGACGTACGCCGCCACCCCCACCGCCGAGAGGATCAGGGCCGTCTCGAAGACGATGAGCAGCGCCCGGCGCGGGGAAATCCACAGCGTCATTGGGGCGTCTTCGTCTCCGCTGGGGGCACGGGCCCGTGGGAACTGCCGTAATACTCATAGCCGTAGCCGTAGCCATAACCGTGCGCCTGCGTGTCTGCCCGATTGAGCACGACGCCGAGTACCCGCGCCGCGCCAATCGCCTCAACGGCACGTTTGACCAGGTCGTAGGGGGTTGAACCCGCCTGCACAACGAGCACGGTGCCATCCACCATCGCCGCGAGCAGGTTCGCGTCAGTGAGAAGACCGACGGGCGGCGTGTCGAGGATGACCCAGTCGAAGGATTCCCGGGCTTCGTCGATGACGCGACGCATCCGGCCTGAGGTCAATCCTGCCATTGGATCGGAACTGGGTTTTCCCGCCGGCAGGACCGACAGGCGCGGAGAGACCTGGTGGAGCGTGACCTTCCCCTCCTCGAGGGCGCTGAGGCCCTCGGCCAGGCCCGGCGCGCCGTTGATTCCGAACACCTTGTTGAGCGACGGCCGTCGCAGATCCGCGTCGATGAGCAGGACCGAGCGCTGATACGATTCGCTCAGTGTCAGCGCAAGGTTCGCTGCCGTGAGCGTCTTGCCCTCGCCCATCATCGCACTGGCAATCATCACGACCTTCAAGCCGTTGTCGGTCTGATGGTGATGGAGCGTGGCGGCAAGCCGGCGGTACTGCTCACGAGAGGCGGGCAGCATCTTCAAGTCCACGACAAGCTTGGCGGCGAGATGGACGTCGACCCGCTCGAAGAAGGCGGAGGACGGCGCCGGCGCCGCAGTCGCGCGGGCTTTCTCGTGATCGCCCGCATCCAGGTCCGCGATGGATCGTCGTGATCCGGCAGTTCGATCGGGTACGACTCACCGGCCAGCTCCGCCGGATCGACGCCCACGGCCTGCGTTACATCGGGCCACCCGGGGGCGTCGTTGCGCGCGGCCGCCTCCGCGGCGCGGCGGCGTGCTTCGTCAACTCGGGACATGAAAGATCTCCTCGCGGGGTCTTTCCTTCACCGCTCGCGGGGCCCCACCCCCGCTCGCGCGATCTACCGCCGGAAAAATGACAACCATCGGCCGGTGCCGGCCTCGGCCCTGACTGGCTCAACCGGTTCCGGCTCAGCTGCGGGCACGGGCACTGGTGCCGGCGCGTCAGGCTTCGCCGTCTCGAGCAGGCGAAGGTCACCCCGGCCCACCTTCTGCGCGCCTGAATCGAGCTCGCCCTTGTGACCGTTGACCGGCTGGGCCGAATTGGACTCGCGCTCCAGGTTGAAATCCGCGCAGACTTCGCGCACGAGCTGGCTGCCGACCGGACGCTGGCCCGCGGCAAAGCCGGTCAGGAGCGCATTGTCGGCAATGACGCTGATCGTCCGCGGCAGCCCCTTGGCGTGCTCGTGAATCACCATGACAGCCTCCCGCGTGAAGACGTGCGCGCCAACGCCGCCGGCTGCACGGATGCGTCCAGCCAGATAGGCGGCGGTCTCCGTGAGCGTCAGCGGACGCAACTGACATCTGAGCGCGACCCGCTGCTTCAACTGTCGCAGGCTCTGATCGTTCAGCTTCGCCGCCAACTCCGGCTGGCCGGCCATGATCACGCAGAGGAGCTTCTCGTCGTTCGTTTCGATGTTGACGAGCAGCCGGATCTCCTCGAGCAGATCGGTCGACAGGCTCTGCGCTTCGTCGACGATGAGCACGGTGGACTCGCCGCGCTCGAGGCGTTCGCGCAGCAGCGTTTCGAGCTCCAGCAGGAAGACGGCCTTCGAGCCCGCGGCGGCCTGGCTGAGGCCGAAACGCACAGCCATCAGCTCCACGAACTCGTCGCGCGTGAGCGCGGGGTTCTGCAGGTGTACGCTGTGCACGTGCGTTGGCTGGCGTGCCATCGCGGCGCGAATCATGGTCGTCTTGCCCGACCCCGCCTCGCCGATGAGCAACGTGATCCCCTTCCGGCTGGCGATGCCGTATTCGAGGTTGCTGAGCGCCTCGCGATGCGACTCCGTCAGCACGACGTAACGAGGGTTGGGCGTCAGGTCGAACGGCCGTTCACGGAAGCCAAAGAATTCTTCGTACATGCCGGCCTCAACGAACGAACGTGTAGACGAGCACCGCGAGACAGCAGGTCACGGCGCTTCCCAACCCGACATTGACGAGCAGCCGGCGGCGGCTGTCCCGCCGGCGGTCATTGTCCGACTGCATGAGGGGCACGACCGCCAGCACCGGGAGCGCCAGCAGGTTCGTGACTTCGTCGTCGGTCTTGAAGGTCGCGTCGCGGTATTCACGCAGCGCCACCAGCCCCATACCCAGCGCCAATCCGCCGATCATGCCGTACAGGTTGATCAGCATGCGATTCGGACTGAACGGCTTTTCCGGCAGCCTCGCCGGATCCAGCATCTCGAACCGCTCGCCGATCTGGCGCGTCTCGAGGTGCGTGGTCACTTTCGATTCCTCACTCTTCGCGAGCAGCCCGGTATAGATACCCGACAGGGTCGAGTAATCCCGCGTCAGCTCGACCATCTCCGACTCACGAGCTGGCACCGATTCGACCCGCGCCTGATATGTCGAGGCCGTCGCCCGCAGGCGTTTCTCCTCGGCCTCGTAGCCGGCAATCTGCTGGTCGAGCGTGCGCAGGTCGGCCTTCAGCGCAGTCATCCGTTCCTGTCGCAGCCGCTCGGGGGAAGGGGCGGATGCGACGCCGACGGCTCTTCCGAAACCGGCGTGGACAGTTGCTGCGCATCGACCGTGCGCTGCAGTTCGGCCACGTACCGTTGCTGGCGCTGCACGTCGGGCCAGGCATCGGAGTAGCGCAGCCGCAGCGCCGCGAGCGTCCTCTTGGCGGCCTCGAGCGTCTGGGCGGCCGTGCCGGTCGACGCGCTGTCGGGCGTCGCTCCGCTTTCCACCGGCGCCGCCGGCGCGGCCGCCTCGACCGCCGCATCGTTCTCCAGATCTTTGAGCGATTTCTCGACCAGCAGCCGGCGCGACCGTGCGGCGTTGATCGATTCGACGATCGACTGGATCGCCGACATCGTGTTGTGAACCCCCTGAAGGTTCGCCTCCACCTGCGAGGGCAACTGGCCCGAGTACTTTGTCCGGTAGGCTTCCAGTTTCTTCTCCTGGTCGATCAGGCGGCGGCGCGCGCTCTCCAGTTCCGTCGAGAGGAACTGGTCCGTCTCTTCGGCGAGCAGCTCGCGGTCGCGCATGCTCGCTTCCATGAAGAGCCCGGCCAGCCGCTCGGTCACCTTCATGACCGTCAGAGGATTGCGGCCGACGTAGCTCACCGTGAAGGCGTCGGTCCGATTGACGTCGGCCCGGATGTCGGCCCGCATCTTCTGGACGACGTCCTCCATGATGCCCGTTCTGCCGTTCGTCGGCGTAGAGGTTGAACTCGTGGATGATCTGCTCCAGCTTCGTGCGGCTCATGATCTGCGTCGAGATCGACTGCAGCCGGTCCTGGATGGGGGCCGTCACCATCGGCTTGACGTAGTCGGCCGGGATCTTTTGCGGGAGCACGCGGATGAGCGTAGACGACCGGTAGTAGTCGGGGAGCTTCCGAGCCACCGCCGCGGTTCCCGCCGAGATGACGGCGAAAGGCACGAGCACGACCCAGAAGCTCCGCCGCAGGATGTGCAGCAGATCTTCGGGACGATACGTCTTACCGGGCAGCATTGGGATCTCCTTGTTTTGTGAATCAGGGGCACCTGGCAGCTCACGTAGGCGCGCACAGTCTGCCGGCCCATCTGGTGGGACAAGCCGAACGGCAGGCTCACGGTTTCGTCGGTGGCGTAACGATAGTAAGTGTAGTCGACCCCCAGGCCCAGGTGCCGTGTCAAACCGACGGTCAAACCCGTCGTGCCGTAGTACGCGCCGGAACCCGTTCCCGGCGGTGAAGCCGACGGTGCCGAGCGACACGCCGGCGCTCGATTGGAACTGCAGCCGGCGGTTGATCAGCCCGCCGAAACCCGCGCTCAGGCTATCCGAAACCACGGGTTGCCGATACGTGTCCAGGATATTGACGCTCCGCACGAACGACAGCGAGGCGCTCCACGACCGCCCGATCTCGCGGGTGAGGAGCGCGTTGCCCGTCAGGAAATAAGTGGGTCTGGCCCTCATACAGCGACCGCCGTCGATCCGGTGGCAAACGTCAGCTTCAGCGCCGCGACGCGACACTGAGAGCGCGCGATTGAAATTAAGTCCGGCGTTAATCGAGCGTCCCTGCGCGCCCGGCGCAGCCGTCGGCGCCGCCATAGGTGGTGTCCGAGTAGCCATAGCCCACCTACGCGCTGAGACCCTTGGCCAGGGCCACGGAGAATCCGGCCGAGGCTCCCTGTGTCGACACGTCGCGCGTGCCGGAGTCCGACTGGCTCCGGTAATCGTGATACGACACCGACACGTCGGTGCGTCGCGAGAGCCTCTGGCTCAGCGACACGTCGGCTGCCGACGTGAGATGGCTTTCGAGGCGCGCCGACTGACTGCTGTCGTTGACGGGTCGGCTGGCCAAGTGCCGGCTCGATCAGTCCGGGAAATGCCGCGAGCGAATAATACGGCTGGTACGAGACGGACTCGCTGGCGTTCAACCTCGTCCTCCTGGACAATCTCGTATTTCGCGCCCAGGCCGCCGCTGCTGCTGAAGACCATCGGATTCTGCAGGGAGGGGTAGTACGCGAAGCCGTTGCTGATCGATGCCCCGAAGCTGATCCGGGGAAGTCCGAGACCGTAGGCGAGCGACGCCGACGCGCCGTTGAGCGCGCCGTTCGGGAGATGCAGGCAGGGGCCCCTGGAACCGTGCCGCGCGTTCCCACCAGGATATTGCTGTCATAGCCGACGCTCCCGGTTCCAGAGAGCGTCAGCGATTGCTGCGGCGTTCTCCATGCCGCCGCCGAACAGACCGCGGTACGGGCGCTCGGGCCGCGGTGTCTGCGCGAAGCGCGGACGTCGCCGTCAACGCCAGGAGCGCCACCACACCGGGAACGTTCAGAAAATGGATCGGCATCATTGGGGAACGATGACCGTGTCGCCGGGCTTCAACTCGATGTTCTGCTTGAGATTGATGCCTTTCAGAAACTCCGAGTAGTTGAACTTGTACCGCCACGGCGTGCCATCGGACTTCTTGTCCTGGCTGACGATCGAGATGTTCTTCTTGTCGGCATATTCGCTCAGGCCGCCGGCTATGGCGATCAGCTGCGCAACGGTCAGCGTATCCATCAGCGGGTACGCGCCGGGCTTGCCGATGCCGCCCATGATGAACACCTTGCGGCTGTTGATCGCCTTGACGACAATCGACACGGTCGGTTCGTCCGTGTACAAGCGGCTGGAGGCCTTGGTGACGCTGTCGCGCAATTGGTCGGGCGTCAATCCTGCGGCCTGGAGATCGTTGACGACCGGAAGCGAGATCTTTCCATCGGGCCGCACGACCACATCGCGGGTCATGTCCTGATCGCGCCAGAAGACCACCGACAGGACATCGTCGGGTCCGATGACGTAGTTGGGCGGTATCACCAGGCGGCCACCGTTTGCGGCCGGCGCCGGCGACCGGAGCAGGTCCGGCGCCGGAGGCGGGGGGCGTGCCCGCGGCTCTCCCGCTGTCCGGCGACGGAGACTGCGCAGTCAGGACGCCAGCGCCGACGATGGCAGCGGTGATGGCGACATGAATCGAGCGTCTGAAGTGTTTCATGGTCGTTCTGCCTCTGAAACTACCGGTACTCTTTGAAGGGAAGCTGGCAATCGTGCTTCCGGAGAAAGTTGAGAAATCGCTTGTACTCACCGGCCTCCATATTGAAGAGCCGGAGGACGATCTTGTAGTTGCCGCGGGCCTCTTCCAGACCTTTTCGCACGAGGTCGCGCACGTTGCTCTTCGTAATCTCCCGGTTCATGTAGAGCGGATAGACCGTCGTCCAGAACGACTCGCGCTCTTCGAGAAGTTTCTTGAACAGCTCATCGGCGACAGTGCGTTCGTCGTTCGCGTCCGTTGTGGCCGCCCTGCCCCTCCGACACGCACTTCGTGGGGCAGATCCTCGAGTTGCACCACCTCGCGCCGGCCCGTGACGACGAGCCGCTCCACAACGTTCTCGACCTGGCGAACGTTGCCGGGCCAGGTGTACTCGGCGAGGGCGGCCATGGCCTCCTGGCCAATGGCCCGAACGACGACGTGCCCATGGCCGTTCCCGCTGGAAGCGCCGTTGTGGTCAATGAACCGCTTGAGGAAATAGTCCACGAGAAGAGGAATATCCTCACGCCTTTCGCGAAGCGGCGGAATCTCGAGGCGAATCACGTTGATCCGGTAATAGAGATCCTCGCGGAACTGCCCCTGGGCAATCAGCTCCTGCAGATTACGGTTGGTGGCCGCCATCACCCGCACGTTGTTCGCCTTCGCGACCCGCTCGGCGCCGACCTTCTGGATCTCCCCGGTCTCGAGGAAGCGCAGCAGCAGTCCCTGCATCCGCAACGTCATCTCCCCGATTTCGTCCAGGAGGATCGTGCCATTATCGGCCATCTCGAGCTTGCCGGGCTTGTCGCGGTAGGCGCCCGGTGAAGCTCCCCTTCACGTGCCCGAACAGCTCGGACTCGAGCAGGGTCTCGGGGATGCCCGCACAGTTGACGGGCACGAAGACATTGGCTCGCGCGCTGGCGGAGTTGATCGCGCGGGCGACGACCTCCTTGCCCGACCCGCTTTCCCCGGTGATGAGGACCTTGGCGTCGGAGCGGGCCACGCGCTCGACCTCGGCTTTCAATTCCGAGATGGCGCGGCTGGTCCCGATCAGTTGAACGTGTCCGTCTTGTCGAATCGTTGCCACAATGCCCAGTCTCGAGGTGCAAGAGAATCACCACCGCCGCCCCGAGGCCGAGCCCGGAGGTATCGCCTGCGGATAGAGAGGTTTAGGTTACATCTCCGCCCACGGAAACGGTGGCCGTCGGCGGGAAAAAGGTTTCGCCACGACGGACTTCAGTCAGGAAAAGTCACTCGAAAGAAGGGACTTTTTGCGAACCGGCCAGGTTGAATTCGGGCCATCAGGCCCTCGGAAATCACAACCCTGAAATCCGCTAACTCTCTGAGTCCACAGCCGATACCACACCAAAGTTCTAGAGGCACTACGACCTTAGTGGTTTGACGGGGGTGCGAGGTACCAGTAGTATCTGGCCTCCGAGACCTTTGTCGCCCCAACGGAAGGAACCCGCACCTTGTCGGTCATCGCAAGACAGAAGGAAGTATGGCTCGTCGGGCAGAGCGATGCCATCCGCCTGGTTGAATCCGAGGCGGACGTCGCCGCGCGCTCCGATGCCAAGGTCCTGATTACGGGTGAAACCGGTGTCGGCAAGGAAGTGGTGGCGCGGCTCATCCATCACCGCAGCATGCGGGCCTCGGCGCCGCTCGTCACGCTCAATTGCGCCGGCCTGCCCGACTCTCTCCTCGAATCCGAGTTGTTCGGACATGTCCGCGGAAGCTTCACGGGCGCCTACCGTGACAAGCCCGGACTGCTGGAAATGGCGCCGAACGGCACCCTGTTTCTGGATGAGGTCGGCGAGATGAGCGCGCGCATGCAGGCCGTGCTCCTCCGCTTCCTCGAATCCGGTGAGATTCAGCGCGTCGGCGCCGATCGGTCTCACACGCGGGTGAACGTGCGCCTGGTCACCGCGACCAACCGCGACCTCGAGGCTGAGGTGGCCAACGGAAAGTTCCGGGAAGATCTCTTCTTCCGGTTGAACGTGATTCGCCTGTCAATCCCGCCGCTGCGGGAACGCACCGGGGACATCCCGCTTCTGGTGAATTACTTCCTCCACTCCTATCGGCAGGTGCACCAGACGCCTGCCAGCGAGCTCTCGCCCGAAGCCATGGATGCCCTGGTGGCGCATCGCTGGCCTGGCAATGTGCGGGAGCTGAAGAACGTCGTGGAGCGGATCGTGCTGAAGGCAACCGGCCCGGTCGTGGAACTCGCCGACCTGCCGGCCGAAGTCAGGCGGCCGCTCGCGGCACTCCAACGGCCACGCTGACGGCCCCGCGGGGGCTCCCCACGCAAACACCCAGGCACAGGGATTGGCGTCGCTGATGCTCGACCACGGCGAATCGTTCTGGTCGGCCGTGTATCCGCTGTTTGTCGCGCGCGACCTGACGCGCGCGGACCTGCGAAAGGTCATCCAGACGGGCCTGGAACGGACGAACGGCAATTACCGGATGCTGGTCGAACTCTTCAACATGCCGCCCGGCGACTACAAGCGCTTCCTGAGTTTTCTCCGCAAGCACGATTGCCATCTGCCGTTCCAGCGCTTCCGCGCCGTGCCGGCGAGACTGCAGTCACCTCAGCCCGCCCGCGCCACCAAGGCGAAACACGAAGACATCACGAGTCGAGACTGCGGGTGACCGTCTTGTCAGGGGAAGACGAGGCCTCCCCAGACCGACGCGTTCGATGACCGACGCGCACAATCAGCGCCAACGCCCGGCCCAGATCGTACACGACCGCAACCGGAAACGCCTGACCCAGGTGAACCGGGGTCCTTCGCCGCGCCCGGCGGAATATCAGCAACGCACGCAGACCCGATAGCCCGATCATCGCGCTGGCGCATCCGAGCGCGAGGAACAGACCCCGTCCCGACGTCAGCAGGAACGTCGTGCTGACGATCAGGCCCGCAAACGCACTCAAGTAGATCAGCGGGATGAAAGCGCTCTGGAGATGACGGAGATCCTTCGGCCCCCGCAAAGTCGCGCGCAGGTTGTCGCGTCCTCGCCAGAGCTCGCCGAGAAACAGCGCGGTCAGCGTCCGGGGATCTCCCACATGCACGCTTTTCAGCGCCGGGTCGCTGAGAATGGCTTGCCCGGCGGCGCGGATCCGCTGGCAGAGGTCGACATCCTCACAGGTCGCCATTGAAACATCGAAGCCGCCGAGCGCCTCGAACACGCGGCGGCGCACGGCCATGTTGCCGCTGCCGAGCCACTCTGTCTCGCGCCGGCCGTCGTGATGCGAACGCAGACCGTCGTAGCAGCGCTGCACCCAGGTGCCGCCCGGCGGCGCGACGCAGGCGGCGCCCGCCGCGGCAATCCGTGTGGATTCCAGACACGCGGCGAGTGCCGGGAGCCACCCGGAATCCAGCAGATGATCCGCATCGACGAATGCGAGGATCTCGCCGCGGGCGATCGCTGCGCCGGCGTTCCGCAACGCCGCGACCTTCCCTGGGGCGCGCGAGCACGGTCGCGCCCGATTCGCCGGCCACGAGATCGGAGCCGTCGTTCGAGCCGTTGTCGACCACGATGACTTCCACGAGGTCGGGCGGATACTCGTTCGCGTCGATGCTGCGCAGGCAGTCGC
>CAVRVJ010000011.1:0-32953 GCA_963724645.1 uncultured Acidobacteriota bacterium | reverse complement strand
CCGTCCAATACGCCCGACCGAACGCTGACGGGCGAACATGAGAGCGACCCTATCGAGGTCGACAACACACCGCCGGTGGTCTCCACGGAGATCTCTCGTCAGGGGCGCCTCAGGCTTGTCGTCCAGGTGCACGATGCTCACAGCCCGATTCAGAAGGTGGAGGACTCGCTCGGCGGGGGGGCCTGGCGCTTGATTTATCCGGTCGATGGGTTGGCCGACTCGCCGGACGAGCAGTACGAGATTGCACTTGCGTCCGAGGCGGACGCGGCGCGCGTGCTGATTCGCGCCACCGACACCATGCAGAACGTGACGT
The DNA here is from genome assembly GCA_963724645.1 of uncultured Acidobacteriota bacterium. Classification (GTDB taxonomy): domain Bacteria; phylum Acidobacteriota; class Vicinamibacteria; order Vicinamibacterales; family SCN-69-37; genus CAVXSP01. The sequence continues at coordinate 32,640 of CAVRVJ010000011.1, read as the reverse complement.
CGCAAGGCGCGGGCAGGTAAGCCCTACAGCGCCTTACCGCTGACACTCGTGTTCGTCACGAAGCCAAACTGAATGCTGACGCGGTGTCTCGACCAGGACACCAGTGGGGCGAGGCGCAACCGCTGGATCTCGTCCAACAGAGCCTCGGCGTGCTGGCGGCGGAGCTGGGGCATCGACTGCAAATCGCTCATGCGTCCGTCCGGCCCGACCACTGCCTGTGACAGCGCGAGGGCGAGATCGCTGCCGCTCGGGCTGGAAAAAGCCGCGGGCACGGCCGCAGGTTCAAACCGCTCGCCCGCGTCTCCGCTGTCGAACAGCAGAAGCATCGGCGGCTGATCGGGCCTGGCAGGCGTGGCAAAAAGCCACAGCGTGCCGGCCGGCGTCTGCAGGTTGTTGAGCATTGCGGCGAGGGAGTCCTCGCGGTCCGGCCTGGGCCCGAGGCCGCAGATCGCCGCGACCAGCAGGATTGACGTCGCGGCCGCGACGAGTGAACCGGCGCCGACGAGCGCCCAATGCCAATCTTCACTGGCGCGAGCGAGCAACGCACGCCACGACTGCGCGTCCTCCGCGCGCGTCCGGCTGATGATGCCCGACGCCATCCCCTGCAGGTTGACACGGTTCGGCAGAGTGACCGCGTCCGCCCGCAACGCGTCTCCCAACTGCCGAATACGCTGCTGTTCGTCGGTACACGTGGGACACGTCGACAGGTGCTGCGACACGCGCATCCGGTCGGCCGCGTCGAGCTCACCGTCGACAAATGCGCCGAGGGACGCACGGATCCGCGGACAGGCGGTCGTCATACAGGCCTCAATACGTGCCGCAAGCTCTCCCGCGCCCGTGCGAGGCGCGATTTGACGGTGCCGACTGCCACGCCAAGCGAAGCGGCGATCTCCTCGTAGGTCAGGCCGTCGATTTCCCTGAGCACAATCACCGTGCGCTGTTCGAACGGCAGTGCGTCCAGGGCGCGCCACACCTGCCCGGCGGCTTCCTGCTGTTGCAGCACCCGATCCGGCATCGCCGATTGCCGAGCCTCCGGCAGCTCGCCCTGCGGCGCGTCATCCAGGCTCACCTGCTGCGCGCGATGCCGCCGCCGCCACCAGCGCTGCCGGTTCGACGCTTGATTGATGGCGATCCGATAAATCCAGGTCCGCAACGACGACTGACCGCGGAATTGGGACAGCATGCGGAACACGCGGAGGAAGACCTCCTGACAGAGGTCAAGAGCTTCCTGAGGATCGCCAAGCAGGTGCAATCCGAGCTGGTAGACCATGCGCTGATGGTCGGTCACCAGCCGCGTGCACGCATCCTCGTCTCCGCCCGCGCACTCCTGTACGAGCGCCCAGTCTGCGCTCGCGGCATCCGGCCACGTCAATGCGCGTGAAGGCTTCACGTCAGGGGTCTCTACCCGCAATCGTAGCATCTCGAACGGCCGGTCTGAGGTGGTTAGACCCCGATCGCGCCACGAGGTTCCAGGCCCAGTCCCGTAGAATAGAGGGCCGTGAAGCGCTCCCTCGCGGTCCTCGGCCTCACCATCGTAGTCACGGCCGGTGTGCTCGTCGTGCAGCACGCCACGCGCGATCGCAATTACGCGCGCCTGCTCCAGGCCGGCCAGCAGGCGCTCGATGCCGGCAACAGCTACGCCGCGATCGAGGCGTTTACTGGCGCGCTCACCCTCCGGCCCGACTCGATGGTGGCCTACTACCATCGCGGCGAGGCCTATCGCGCGCAGCATCAGGATGATGAAGCCGCCAGGGATTTTCACAACGCGATCCGGCGGGCTCCCGACGCGCCTCAGCCCCTTATCGCGCTTGGCGACTTGTACAACCTCAAGCATCCGGCGCAGGCGGCCTTGTGGTACGGCCAGGCCGCGAACCAGCTCAAGTTCGATGATCCCACGCTCCTGTACAAGCTGGCGCTCGCACGCTACCGGGCCGGCGCGCCGGCGGAAGCGCTCGATCCGCTCCGCCGCGCGGTCGCCCGCAACGACTCTCTGGCCGAAGCGCACTACCTGCTGGGACTCGTCTACCGCGACGTACAGCGGCCGGACGACGCGATTGGATCGCTCGATCGCGCGATCCGGCTATCTCCGGGGCTGGTCGCCGCGCGCGAGGAGTTGGCGGATCTGTACCGCGCGCGCGGCCGCCACCTGGACGAGATGAGCCAGCTCCAGGCCCTGTCGTCACTGGACGACCTGACGGATCGGACGGTCGCGATCGCGCTGGCGCAAGCCCGGCAGGGACAGTTCCCGGCTGCCCTCGGGACGCTCGGCCAGGCCGCGGACCGGGCGCCGGCCGACTCACGCGTGCAGTTGGCGCTCGGCCGCGTGTATCTCGCGCGGGCCGAACGGACTGCGGATCGCGCGTCGATCCCGCGCGCCCTCGAGGCGCTCGAGAAGGCGCTCGGGGGAACCGCCCGCCGCAGCGAGGGCCTCGCGCTCTTCGGCCGTGCGCTCTCGCTCGCGGGCGACGAGGAAAGCGCCGAGCGCATCCTACGGGAAGCCGCCGCGACGTCGCCGGTCGATCCCGAAGCGTTCGCCTTCCTTGCCGAGGCCTCCGAGCGGCTGTCGCATTTTGCGGAGGCGCGAGACGCGCTCCAGACCCTCGACGTCCTCGAGGGCGACATCGCCGCGGCCGACACGCGCGCGACCCGCGCCCAGCGGATTGGAATGCTCTCCCTTCGCGCGAACGATATTCCCGCCGCGCTCGACTACCTGCAACAGGCGGTTGATGCGGGTAAACGCGACGCGCGGACCCTCGGTCAACTCGCGCAAGCCCGTTTCCAGTCGGGGGATCGCGCGGCGGCGCAAACGGCGCTCGATCAGGCACTTGCGCTGGAGCCTCGAGACCCGGAGCTCTTGCGACTGCGCCGAGTGCTACGCTGACGCCGCCCCGGGCGGCGTTTCGGCGGACGCCACCTGGCGTTGCTTGTCCAGCCCCAGTCGCTTCATCGCTTTTGCCAGTCCCTGACGTGACAGTCCCAACTCGCGGGCGGCGACGCCGCAGCGGCCGCCATGCCGGGCCAGCGATGCCATCAGCATGCGGCGTTCGAACGCCTGCCGCGCGGTGTCGAGCGTCAGGATCGGCGGCTCCGTGTCAGGCGCAGAGCCCGTCAGCACCTGCGCGACGTGTCTCGCGCTGACGCGCCCTCTCGTGGGCGCGGCCACGATCAGCCCGGCCACGACGTTCTGCAGTTCGCGCACGTTGCCAGGCCAGCGATGACGACACAGGGCGGCGACTGCGTCAGGTCCGAGCAGGGCCCGTTTCTCGGTACCTGCCGTCAATGAGCGCCAGAACACGTGCGCGAGCAGCGGAATGTCCTCAATCCGATCGCGCAGCGGCGGCACCCGGATGCGCACGACGGCAAGCCTGAAGAGCAAGTCCTCGCGGAACTTTCCCGCGCCGACCGCCTGTGCGAGCGGCAGATTGGTGGCAGCGACCACGCGGACGTCGATCGGCCTGGACAGATGATCGCCCACGCGACGGACCTCCCGCTCCTGTAGCACGCGCAGCAGCTTCGCCTGGGCGCGTGGCGACAGCTCCGCTACTTCGTCGAGGAACAAGGTGCTGCCGTGGCTCTCTTCGAACAAGCCGGCCCGGTGGCTGATCGCGCCCGTAAAGGCACCACGGCTGTAGCCGAACAGCTCAGCCTCAACAAGATCGTCGGTCAACGCAGCGCAGTTGAGCGCGGCGAAGCGGCGATCCCGCCGCGCGCTCAGCCTGTGCACCGCGCGGGCGACCAGTTCCTTGCCGGTGCCGCTCTCTCCCTCCACCAGCACAGGGAAGCCGGTCGCCGCAGCCCGCGCCGTCGCGTCTCGCAGCGCCGCTACCCCCGGACTCCGGCCGAGGATCTCCGGCACCAGGGTCTGACTGGCGGCCGTGAGGGCCAGGCCATCGAGCCGGGCGCGCAGCGCCGGGGCACACGCCGAAGCCAGCGCCGTCACGGCTGCACCTAATGTCTCGGTCGCGTCCCGACGCCCACGAACAAGCGCGATGCCGATTGTGCAGCCGCCGTACCGCATCGGCGCCGACACGACAGTCGTCGGACCAGCGACCAGAGTACGGCCCCGGCCGGACGCGAGCGCTGCGCGCAGATCGGGATCGTGCAGATCTGCGGGTGTGAAACCCTCACCGGTAATCAGGGCCGTCCCTTCGCTCGCCACAATGCCGGCGGAGTCCGCAGGTGTGTGCTCGCGGACCCAGGCGCAGCCACGACGAAGCGCGGTGTACTCATCGTCGGCGTCCTGCACGACTTGAAGCAGCGCCGATAGCCCTTGGAGCAGATTCATCGCCGTCCTCCCAAGCCCCCAGCGGAGAATCCCGCGTGCGCCAGTCTTCCTGATGAACTGCTCGAGCCCGGGCGTTGGCCGTGCCTCAACCCGTTCATCACATCGCTCCGCCAGCCGCGTCAGGAGGGCCTCCTCCAACGGAGCCAGGCGCCTGGCGACGGCCCTGCTGGATTCCAAGACGCCACGAGCCGCATCCGTGTCGCCGCGCGCCAGTTGCTGTTCGACCGCGATGCAAGTGTGCAGGCGACTCCCAGGAACGAGCGGAATGGCCGAAAGCTCCGTACCGACGTACTCCGTCCCTTCGCACGCCCATCGCGCGAGACTGCGCCAGAGTCGGGCATCGGGCCGCGGCGGCTCGATGCCGTTGAGGCTGTTGGCCGCCTCTTCAAAACGCCCTTGCCAGAAGAACACCTCGGCAAGCCGCACTTTCACATCCTGTCCGGCCTCTACGCCGCGCGCCGCGGCTTCGGCGAGGACACCATGAAGCAGGGATTCCGCTCGCTGCAGTTCGCCGACTGCGGTGAGGATTCGAGCGGCCAGGCCCGCCAGGACTTCGCGCTGCGGCCACGCACCCGCCGCGTCAAAGGCGCTGATTGCCGCGGATCGGGCTTTCTCCCACTCTCCGGATTCGGCGTGCTGCCTGACCAGGTGCTCCGTTATCGAGCAGACGCCCGCCTCGTCCCCTTGCCGCCGGGCGGCTGCCGCCGCCGCCCGGGACCAGCGCACCGCGGCGGCCCGGCGTCCCCGCCTGGCAAACGCCGTCGCGCGATTGACACGAGGATCGAATCTGACGGCCGTCGGCGCGTGCGGGGGTTCGTACGTGGGCCAGCCGAACGGCAGACGCTCGCGGGCGATCGACGCGCGTGAAAAGGCCGGCGGTGCCGCCGGGCTTTGAAGAAGGACGACGAGATGAGACCGAGGACTTGCCGCCGCAAGGCCGCGAATCCAGGAGTGCAGAGCGTCGATGGTTGCACTGCCCCACTCGCCCTCGCACGCGAAGAGCGCAACGTGTCGATGCAGGAGTTCGCGTCGGATCGGATCGGGCAAGTCGGCGGTCGCGCGGAGCGTGACGAAACCGATCGAGCGCAGAGCGCGTGCGGCTTCGCCAATGATCACGCGCACCGGCAGCCCCCGCACCGACACGTGCATCGTGCGGATGCCGACTGCGTCGCCGCCATCGGCGTTGCTGACAATGTGGCCGACCACCCGGCGCACCTCGAGATCGATTGATCGGTCGACCGCGCGCGGCGCGTCCTCCGGCTTGAAGACGGTCGTATCGCACATGATGATTTCGCCCGTCGCGATGTCCAGCCAACGGCCGGGACTGTGGCACACGTAGCGATCGTCTACGAGTCGTGCGAGCACGGCCGCCTCCGCCGCCGATCGCTGTGCAAGAAGCAGGCCCGCCGTCAGCGTCGCGATCGCGGAGGGCGCGTCCGGAGGATTGCAGAAAGTTCGATAGAATGACGCCCGCGATGCTTCGATTCCTCACCGCGGGCGAATCACACGGTCAGGCGCTGGTCGTGATCGTCGAGGGCGTGCCGGCCGGACTTGCGCTCTCTGCCGACGATCTCGCGCCCGACCTGGCGCGTCGCCAGTTGGGGTACGGCCGCGGCCGCCGGATGGCAATTGAAAGGGACCGAGCCGAGATCCTGTCGGGCGTTCGGCGGGGCGAGACCCTGGGTGGCCCGATCGCCATGCTGATTCGCAATCGCGACTGGGCGAACTGGCTGCACACGATGAGCGTGGAGGCCGATCCGTCCGAGGCGCTCGGAGGCGCGCGCCGCGCGCCGGTGACGCGGCCGCGGCCGGGACACGCGGACCTGTCCGGCGGACTGAAGTACGGCCGCCGCGATCTGCGCGACGTCCTCGAACGTGCGAGCGCGCGTGAGACCGCCGCGCGGGTTGCTGCCGGCGCCGTGGCCCGGGCACTGCTCGCGCGCGTGGGGGTCGCAGATCGCCAGTCACGTGATCGAAATCGGCGGCGCGGCCGTCGAAGATCACCTTGAAATCAGCTTCGCCCGGATTCAGACGCTCCCGGCCGACGACGACCTGCGCTGCGTGGATGAGGCGGTCGCGGCAATGATGCGACAGGCGATCGACGCGGCTCGCGAGGCCGGCGACACCGTGGGCGGCGCCTTCGAAGTCGTCGCACACGGGGTGCCGGTGGGCCTTGGCAGCTATGTCCACTGGGATCGGAAACTCGACGGCAAGCTCGCACAGGCGCTCATGTCCATTCACGCCATCAAAGCGGTCGGGTTCGGCCGCGCGGCCGGCGTCGGACGCCTGCCCGGCTCGCGGGTACATGACGAAATCCTTCTCTCGGACGGCGCGCCCTCCGGCACGATCCCGGCGCTGCGCCGGCCGACGAATCGGGCCGGAGGCCTGGAGGGCGGCGTGACCAATGGCGAGGACGTGCGGGCGACGGCCTGGATGAAGCCGATTTCGACGCTCATGAAACCGCTGCGTTCGGTCGATCTGGAGACCATGACCGAGACCGCCGCGGCAATCGAGCGCAGCGACGTCTGCGCCGTCCCTGCGGCCGCTGTCGTGGGCGAGGCGATGGTCTGTCTGGTGCTCGCCGACGCGGTGCTCGAGAAGTTCGGCAACGACTCGATGGCCGATGTCGAAGACGCATCGCGGCGGTGGATCACGAGCGTCGCCGATCGACTGAAATGACATGACGCTTCGCCCTCTGGTGAAGTACGGCGCGCGCGATCTGCACGCCCCGGCCGCGCGCGTCGTGGCCTTCGATTCGACACTGCACACACTGATCGACGACATGGTCGCGACGATGTACGCGGCCCCAGGTGTCGGATTGGCGGCCCCGCAGATTGGCGTGCCGCTGCAAGTCTGCGTCATCGACTTGAGCGTCGGCAAACGCGGTGGCGAGCTGTTCACGCTCGTCAATCCTGAGTTCGTCGAGCGCGACGGAATGCAGCTCGAAGAGGAAGGGTGCCTGAGCCTGCCCGGTTTCAGTGCAACCGTCGCGCGGCCCGCGCACGTGGTCGTCCACGCCATGGATCGCCACGGCGCACCTCAGACGATCGAAGGCACCGGCCTGCTCGCACGGGCACTCCAGCACGAAATCGATCATCTCGACGGCCGCCTGTTTCTGGATCGGCTTCGCGGCGTCAAGCGAGAGATCATCGTGCGCAAGATCAGGAAGCTCCAGCGCAGCGGGAAGTGGTAGATGCCGTTGCGCCTGGTGTTTTTTGGCACACCGGAGTTTGCGGTGCCGAGCCTGCTGGCGCTCGTCAACTCCTCCCACTCTGTTGTTGCCGTCGTCTCACAACCAGATCGCGCGAGAGGACGCGGGCACAAAGTTCGGCCCGAGGCGGTGCCGCTGGAAGCGCGCGGCCGGCATTTGTCCCTCCTGCAGCCCGAGCGTCTGACGGATGCGCCGTTTGTCGAGCCTCTCGCGGCGCTGCAACCTGATCTGGGTGTCGTCGCGGCGTACGGGCGGCTGCTGCCGCGAGCGCTGATCGACCTGCCCAGGCTCGGCATCATCAACGTGCATGCCTCGCTGCTCCCACGCTGGCGTGGTGCGGCGCCGGTACATCGTGCGATCCTGGCCGGCGACCATCACACCGGGATCACCATCATGCGGGTCGTCCTCGCGCTCGACGCCGGTCCAATGCTCGCGCGCACCTCGACCTCAATCGATCCGGATGAGACGAGCGCCGAGCTCGAATCCCGCCTCGCTGTGCTGGGCGCCGAGCTGCTCGTCGAAACCGTCGACCGGTTGTCACAATCACGAGTCGACGAGGTTCCCCAGGACGAACGCGCGGTCACCTACGCGAAAAAAATTGAGCGCGGCGACAGCCCGATCGACTGGGCGCGGCCGGCTCACACGGTCCACAACCAGATCCGCGGCCTGCACCCCTGGCCTCTGGCCTCCACCGTGCTCGGCGGGCGCCGGTTGTTGATGCTGCGATCTCTCGTGGAGCACGACCAGCACCCAGCCGCGCCCCCGGGGACCGTCCTCGACGCCGATCCCCGCGGCCTCACTGTCGCCGCCGGTCCGGGTGCCGTGCGCATCCTCGAACTGCAGCCGGAAGGCCGGCGCGCGATGTCGGTGCGGGACTTTCTCAACGGCACGAAGATCGCGCCAGGCGAGAGGCTGGGAGGATGATGTTCAACCGCCCTAGCAGCCCGTGGTCCGAGGCCGGGGGCAACAACTGATGAGCGTGCGGCTCGCGTCTGTCACAGCCCTTCTCGCCGTCGAGCGGGGCCAGACGACGCTGGCGACGGAGATGGAGCGCGCACGCGCCAATCTCACCGACGAGCGTGATCGCGCGCTGCTCGTCGAGTTGACGACCGGCACGCTACGATGGCGGGGCGAGTTGGATGCCCTCCTCTCGCCATGCAGCGTGCGCCCGCTCGATGACCTCACTGCCGGCGTGCGGACCATCCTCCGACTGGCGGCGTATCAGCTGGAGCATCTCGACCGGATTCCGCCCCATGCCGTCCTGCACGAGGCGGTCGAATTGACGCGAACCATCGGCGAGCCGCGCGCGGCCGGATTCGTCAACGCCGTGCTGCGCACGTTCCGGCGGACGCGCGATCGCCTCTCGTTGCCCCCGCGCCCCGAACCAGGCGCCGGCGGTCGCGATGCGCTTGCCTACCTGTCGACGACCCTGTCCCACCCTGAGTGGCTGGCCGACAGGTGGATGGACCGCCACGGATTCGAGGCCGCCGAACGGTGGTGCCGCTTCAACAACACCACGCCGGAGGTGACCGTTCGATCGCTGCGGGCGCGAGCCCCGGACGAACTGCTCGGACTGCTGCGACGTGCCGAGGCGCCCGCCGAACCCGCGCGATTCGTGGCAGACGCGGTGACACTGCCACCCGGAGCCCTCGGGCGTCTGCCTGCGGCGATCTCGGATGAATTGCTGGTTCAGGACGAGGCCTCCCAGATCGTCGCGCACGCCGTCGCACCCGGGCCCGGCGATCGCGTGCTCGATCTTTGCGCGTCGCCCGGCGCGAAGACTGTCGTGCTGTCGGCCGATCGACAGGAACGAGGCCTCCTCGTCGCCAGCGACTATCGCGCCAGCCGGGTCCGATTGCTCCGCCGCACGCTGCGCCGCGCGGACCTTCGCGCGAGCGTGGTGGCCCTGGACGCCACGCAACGCCTGCCCTTCGGCCCTGTCTTCGATCGTGTGCTCGTAGACGTCCCCTGTTCGGGGCTGGGGATCGTGCGGCGCGATCCCGATCTGAAGTGGTCGCGACTCCCGGGCGATCTGGTGGTGTTCGCCGGCGTTCAGCGGCGCATTCTCGCGCGTGCCGCGGATGCGGTCGCTACTCGGGGCCGACTCATCTACGCGACGTGCTCCAGCGAACCAGAAGAGAACGAACTCGTGGTCCAGGGCTTTCTCGACGAGGACCCGCGATTCGAGCGCGTCGCTGTTTCGCCAGGCCCGATGGTGACCAACGGCGCCTCCTTGATTGACGACGACGGATACCTGCGCACCTTGCCGTTCCGCGACGGCCTCGATGCCTTCTTCGCAGGCATGCTGGTCCGGCGGTAGGTCCGTAGTACACTTTTTGCCGTTGAGATCCCCTGCGGACAAGATCCCGCCCAGGCCTTTCGGCACACGCGTGTGGACCGCCGGCCGCCTGCTGCTGCTCTGCGGCGCGCTCGGCGTGACATTCATGGTCTTTTTTCTCGCATCGCTGCGCGTGGCAACCCGTGCGCGTGAGGTGAAGGTCCCAGACGTTCGCGGCAAGTCCGTGACGGATGCCAGCGCGGCGATTGCCGGCGCCGGACTGGCACTGCGCATCGATGCGGCCCGCCGCGTGGACGCAAAAGTACCGGCCGACCACGTGCTGGCGCAGGATCCCGAGCCCGGCACGATCGTGCGGCGGCCGCGCGCGGTACGCATTCACGTCAGCGAAGGGCAACGCGCCCCGTTGATGCCTCAACTCACGGGGCTGTCGGAGCGCGCGGCCGAGATTGCCGCGACGCAGGAAGGCATCCGGATTGTCTCGACCGCGGAGGTCAGGACCACCGACTATCCTCCAGGCGTCGTCGTCGCCCAGGATCCGCCTCCCAAAAGTCACAGTGCCGCCATTACCCTCCTCGTGAACCGGGCGCAAAGCGGTGTGCGGTACGTCATGCCCGATCTCATAGGGACGCCAGGCCGGCGAGTTGCGGATATTCTTCGCCGCGACGGGTTTCTCGTGGCCATCACAGGCGAGACCCTCTATCCCGGGCTTCCGGCCGACATCGTCATCCGGCAGACACCGCAGGCCGGTTTTCAGATTCAGTTCGGAGAGCCGATCTCGCTCGAGGTCAGCCGATGAGCGTGCGAATCGCGCCGTCGATCCTTTCAGCGGACTTTGCGCGGCTTGCCGATGAGGTCGGCCGCGTCGAGGCCGCAGGCGCCGACCTGATCCACGTCGATGTCATGGATGGCCACTTCGTGCCGAACATCACGATCGGGCCCGTCGTGATAACGGCGCTCAGGCGAGTGACCCGCCTGCCGCTCGAAGTGCACCTGATGATTCAGGAACCCGATCGGTACCTGGACGCGTTTGTGGCGGCGGGGGCGGCGACGGTCATCGTGCACGTGGAAGTGCTGCCGCATCTGCATCGCACGCTGCAGGAAATCCGCCGTCTCGGCGCGAAGGCCGGCGTCGCGATCAACCCGTCGACGCCGGTCACCGCTGTACAGGATGTGCTTGCCGAAATGGATCACTTACTCATCATGTCGGTGAATCCTGGATTTGGCGGTCAGGCCTTCATCGCGCACACCTTCGACAAGTTGCGCGAGGCACGGGCCCTGCTCTCCCGATACGGCAGCCATGCGGCCGTCGAGGTCGACGGCGGCGTCAGCACGGCGAACGCCGCCGCTCTGGTCGAGGCCGGCGTATCCATCCTCGTGGCCGGTTCGGCGGTGTTTGGCGCGTCCGATCCGGCGGCGGCCGTCGGCGCCCTGCGACAGGCCGCGGTGAGAGGAAGGGACTCGTAGTTCCCGGCCTCCCGCTATGCCCTCTTCCTTGACCACCCTCCGGGTCCGCTACGCCGAGACCGACCAGATGGGGGTCGTTTATTATGCGAACTATCTCGTGTGGTTCGAGGTGGCACGCACTGATTTGCTCCGCACCCTGGGGTGGACCTACCGGGAAATGGAGGCCTCCGGGGTGATGCTGCCCGTGATTGAGGCACATTGCGAATATCGGCGCCCGGCGCGATACGATGAAGAGATCGAAATACGGACTGAAGGCCGGCTGTGCTCGCCGGTACGCATGGAGTTTCTTTACGACGTGGTCCTGAAATCAACGAACGACCTTGCCGCTTCCGGCCGAACCGTGCACGCCGCGCTGGGCCGGGACGGTCGTCCGTGCCGGCTGCCTGATCGCATTCGCGAGGCGTTCGCATGAAGGCACTCGTGACGGGCGCGGCCGGCTTCATCGGATCGAATCTGTCGACCGCGCTGACCGACGCCGGCGTCGACGTGGTGGGACTCGACGCGTTCACCGATTATTACTCCCGCCGGATCAAGGAGCAGAACGTCGAGCCGCTGCGCGGGCGGCGGAGTTTCACTCTGGTCGAGGCCGCGCTGCAGTCGGCGGACCTTCCCGCGCTCCTCGACGGTGTCACACACGTGTTTCACCTGGCGGCGCAGGCCGGCGTGCGCAAGAGCTGGGGCCGCGATTTCACCGTCTACACCTCCCACAACGTCGACGCGACGCAGCGCCTGCTCGAAGCGGTCAAGGACCACCCCCTCGCGCGCCTGGTGTATGCGTCCAGTTCCTCGGTGTACGGCGACGCGGTGAGCCTGCCGATGCGCGAGGACGCGGTGCCGCAGCCGGTGTCGCCGTACGGCGTCACCAAGCTCGCAGCCGAACACTTGTGCGGGCTGTATCACACGAATTACGGCGTCCCCGCCGTGTCGCTCCGCTTCTTTACGGTATACGGCCCGGGCCAGCGCCCCGACATGGGCTTCCACCGATTCCTGCGTGCGGCCCATCTGGGCGAGCCGATTGCCATTTACGGGGACGGCGAGCAAACGCGCGACTTCACGTATGTCGGCGACGTCGTGGCAGCCCTCCTCGCCGCCGGCAACCGCGGACAGCCTGGAGGCGTCTATAACATCGGCGGCGGCAGCCGAGTGTCGATCAACCAGGTGCTCGCGTCGATCGAGACGCTGGTCGGTCGCCCCCTTCTCCTCCGCCGGGAGCCTCCCAGAAGGGAGACATGCGCGACACGTTCGCAGATACGACCCGAGCGAGAACGGATTTGGGGTTTGTGCCGTCCAAACCGCTCGAGTCCGGCTTGGCCGCAGAAAGCGACTGGCTCGCCCGCCTGCTCGCCAGTTCCCTTGTTTGAGCGATAGATGACCCGACGTTTGGTTGTCGTCCTCCTGTGTTTCGCCGCCGCAGCCGCCTGCGGCCGCGGGAAGGCGGCCTTGCCGGCCGCCGGCTCGGTGGACGCTGACAAGTACCTCTTCGACCACGGCACGGAAGCGCTCACCAGGCATCGCTGGCTGGTGGCGCGCGAATACTTCAAGAAGCTCGTGGACACCTACCCGCAGAGCCCCTATCGGCAGGAAGCCAAGCTCGGCATCGGCGACAGTTACCTCGGCGAGAACTCTCTCGAGTCCAACATCCTGGCGGTGAACGAATTTCGCGAATTTCTGTCGTTCTTCCCGGGCAACGAACGGACCGACTACGCGCAGTACAAGATCGCCGTGGGCTACGCGAACCAGATGCTGGGGCCCGAGCGCGACCCGACACCGGCGCAGGACGCGCTGGCCGCGTGCGACACGTTCCTCCATAACTATCCGACCAGCCGGCTTCGGCCGGACGTCGAGCAGGTGCGCCGGCGGGCGCGCGACACGGTGTCGGGCCACGACTACAAGGTCGGGATCTACTATTACCGCATCCATTGGTACCCGGGAGCGGCCGACCGGTTCAAGAAACTGCTCGAGGCCGATCCCGAATACAGCCGCGGGACGCCATCTATTTTTTTCTGGCGAGATCTACCACACCGCCAGACAGGACGCGGAAGCGCTGCCCTACTACGATCGGGTCGTCAAGGAATTTGAAAAAAGCGACTATCTGGTCAAGGCAAAGAAGCGCCTGGTCGAACTCAAGCCGGCCACCGACGGTAAACAGTAGGACCGGCGCCGGCCCACCGGCCTACGCCGCTGACGCGCTTGTGAACCGGCTCCCGCGGCGCCTCGCCTGGCGACCGAGGCCCGGTGATCGCATCGCGCGTTTCGCGGGGCGGCATGCCGCGCAGCGCAAACAAGCTGTTGAAATGACGGTAGTAGTCGGCCGCCGAGACCAGCGCCGCAATCGTCGCGACCCACAGCGCGACGGTGCCGGCCAGCCGGAGGCTCTCGATGCCCTGGCTGCCCAGGATCAAGGCGAGAATCGCCACGACCTGCGCCGCCATCTTGACCTTGCCTATCGGCGAGGCCGGCAGCGCCTGACCGCGGGCGTGCGCGACCGCTCGCAGCAGCGTCACGGCAAACTCCCGGCCGAGAATCACGACCACCATCCAGGACGCCGCCAGTCCCATCTGCGCGAGCGAGACGAGAGCCGCGGTCACGAGCAGTTTGTCCGCCAGCGGATCCATCCACTGCCCCAGCCCGGTGACCTGCTTGCGTCGGCGCGCCAGATAACCGTCCGCCCAATCGGTCAGCGACGCGACCGCGAAAATGCCTGCGGCCAGTAGTTCTTTGCTGATGCCGAAAGGCTCCCAGCCGTTGAATTTCGTCAAGAGCACGACGACGAGCAGCGGGACCAGGACGATCCGCGCGAGCGTCAGGGAGTTGGGCAGATTCACGAGGGGAGTTCCCAAGACCATCTTACGGCAAAAGGCGCGACGCACGGCGTGAGTCTTGGGGCGCCAGGAGCTGATCTTGCCTTGGCCGCGCCTCGGGACGCAAGCCTCTGGTAGGATCGTCAGTTGCCATGAGAGCCATCCTGCTTGCCGGGGGCAAGGGCACGCGCCTTCGGCCGCTCACGCTCCACACGCCGAAACCCATCGTGCCGATCTTCGATCGGCCTTTTCTTCGTTATCAGATCGACTTGCTGCGGCAGGTGCCTGAGATCGACGAGATCGTGCTGAGCCTCAATTACCAGCCGGGCCGGATCGAGGAGGTGTTCGGCGACGGGTCGGAGCTGGGCGTTCGCCTTCGCTACGTCGTCGAGCCGACCCCGCTCGGGACGGGCGGGGCGATCAAGTTCGCGGCCGGGGAAGCATCGAACCAGCCGGTGGTCGTGTTCAACGGCGATGTCCTCATCTCGGTCGACCTGCCCGCGGTCATCCGTCTGCACCGCGAGCGTCGGGCGCAGGCGACTATCGTCCTGACGCCCGTCGAGAACCCTTCGGCGTATGGCCTGGTCCAGACGGACGCCGACGGCAACGTGATCGACTTTCTCGAGAAGCCGTCGGCGGATCAGATCCACTGCGACACGATCAACGCGGGAATCTATGTGCTCGAGCCCCAGACGCTCGAGCGGATCCCGAGGGACACGGCGTTCTCGATCGAGCGCGGCTATTTTCCGTCCCTCGTCCGCAACCGCGAGACATTCGTGGCGCTGGTCTCGCGCGGCTACTGGATCGACATCGGGACGCCGGAGAAGTACCGCCAGGCCCATCACGACATCATGGACGGCCGGTTCGTCGCGCCGCCCTTCGCGGCCGGGCACGGCGGAGCTTGCGTCTCGCCGGAGGCCAGGATCGAGGACGGCGTAACGATCGAGGGGCCGTGCTTCATCGACCGTGGCGTGGTCATCAAGAAGGGCGCGCATATCGGGCGCCACAGCGTCCTCGGCCATCACTGCCATATCGACGAGGACGCGGTACATCGAGGGCGCGATCCTCTGGCCGAATACCTGGGTCGACCGCGAGGCACGCCTTGCCAGCACGATTGCCGGCCGCCACTGCCACTTCGGCCGCAGCGTGCAAATCGGCGACGCGGTGTTCGGCGACAAGTCGGTGGTGACGGATTACAGTAGGGCGTAGAGCACGGGCCTAGAATTCCTTGTAGCCAGCAAGTGTCCTGACGAATCCGAGGCCGAGTGCCTGATCCCTCTTATGTCCATCTCACCCGGCATCTTCAAAGCCTACGACGTTCGCGGTCTGTATCCCGATGAGATCAACGAAGAGGCGGCGCGGCTGATCGGCCGAGCGTTTGTCGCGTATCTCGGCGCGTCGCGGATTGCGGTCTCGCGGGACATGCGCGTGTCGTCGCCCTCGCTGGCCAAGGCCTTCATCGACGGCGCGCGCGCCCAAGGCGCGGACGTCGTCGACTACGGCATGGCGGGCACCGACATGCTCTATTTCGCTGTTGCCAGCGGCGGATTCGACGGCGGCGCGCAGATCACGGCGTCCCACAACCCCGGCGAGTACAACGGCGTGAAGATGGTGCGGAAGGAAGCCTTTCCGCTCTCGGGCGATGCGGGCATCGGCGACATCCGCGACATGGTCACGCGGGGAACGCATTCCGGCGCCGACGCGGCCTGCGCGGACGCTACGAGACGGCCAGTCTGCTCGACGACTACGTGACGAAGGTGATGTCGTTCATCGATCCGGCGGTCATCAAGCCGTTCAACGTCGTGCTCGACGCCGGCAGCGGCATGGCCGGCCTGGTGGCGCCTCGGCTGTTCGATCGGCTGCCGTGCAAGACGACGAAGCTGTGCTTCGAGATCGACGGCACGTTCCCGAACCACGAGGCGAATCCGCTCATCGAAGAGAACCGCCGTGACATCGTCGCGCGCGTGATCGCCGACAAGGCCGACATCGGCATCGCCTGGGACGGCGACGCCGACCGGTGCTTCTTCATCGACGGCAGCGGTGAGTTCATCGCGGGCGACTTCATCACGGCGCTGCTCGCCGAAGCGTTCCTCCTGAAATCGCCGGGCGAGAAGATCATCTACGACGTTCGCGCCAGCTACGCGGTGCAAGGACATCGTCGCTAAGTTCGGCGGCACGGCGCTGATGAACCGCGTCGGGCACGCGTTCATCAAGCGGCGGATGCGCGAGGAGAACGCCATCTTCGGCGGCGAAGTGACCGGCCACTACTACTTCCGCGACTATTTCTACGCGGACAACGGCTTCATCCCGGCGCTGCTCATCCTGGAGCTGATGTCGAAGAAGAACATGACGCTGCGCGACCTGCTGGCGCCGCTGCGTCAGAAGTATTTCATTTCCGGCGAAATCAACACGCGGGTCAACGACATGGCGATGACCGAGGCGCGGCTGGGCGATCTCGCGGTGAAGTACAAGGACGGGCACACGTACGACGCTCGACGGATTCTCCGCCGAGTTCCCCGACTGGCACTTCAACGTCCGCGCCTCGAACACCGAGCCGCTGCTGCGCCTGAATCTCGAGGCGCTGACGCCGGAACTGATGGCGCAGAAGCGGGACGAGGTGTTGGGAGTGATTAGGAAGGCTTGACGCGTGGGACCGGCCGCGATGGGCGTTCCTTACGCCCCAAGCCGCGAAGCTACAAGCCTTGATATGATTTTGGTCGCCGAACGCGGGCTTAGCATAGTGGTAATGTTCTGGCTTCCCAAGCCAGCTAGACGGGTTCGATTCCCGTAGCCCGCTCCAGTTATCTGCTAGACACCATTCGACTTAATCGAGACGGACGGATGGCGGGAAGTGCGCACGAAAGGCAGCCACCGCCAGTTCAAGCACGCGGTGAAGGTCGGGCGCGTCACCATCGCGACGTCACGCCGCCCCAGCGGCCGAGCGCGCTCCGAATGCATCAGGCCGTCGAAGCCGTCCTCGAGTCCGACGCATTCGACGCGGGCAAGGGTCGCGCTCTTCACCACGGCCCGGATGACCGCATTGAGGCCGGGGGCATCGCCCCCATCGGTCAGGATTCCAAGCCGGCGGATCGCCGGATTCTTCTCGATGAGGTGCGGAATAGTCCACGTTTGGCGCGGCCTCGACTCAGCAGTGGGGGCTGGCAAGCGTCCTGCAAGACTCAAGGATGCCGGCCGCGCGTCTTGTGCGGCGTTACACGACGAGGCAGGCCATGATCACCTTGAAGACCATTTTGGTTGCGACGGACTTTGGCGAAACTTCGACCGCAGCGTTGGAGTACGGCCGCGAACTGGCGCGCCGATTCGGGGCCACGCTGCATCTGCTGCACGTGGCTGACGATATCGCGACGAGAGCGATGACTGCGTCAGGCTTGCCATCCGACGTCAGTAGCCTACAAGCTGAGGTTGAGGCGGCCGCACGCGGGCAGCTCGAGGCCGCCGTCACCGATGAGGATCGGCGCGATCTTCACGCGCAGGTATTCCTGCTCACCTCCGCACTGACCGCGCCAACCATCGTGTCATATGCCCGCGACGCCCATATCGATCTGATCGTGATTGGGACTCACGGCCGCGGGCCGGTCGCCCATCTGTTCCTGGGCAGCGTCGCCGAGCGTGTCGTGCGCACGGCACCGTGTCCGGTGCTCTCCGTGCACCATCCTGAGCGTGAGTTTGTTCACCAGGACGCGCTTCAAACCGTCGCCAAGGCGTGAATGACAGATTGGCAGAGGACCCGGCTCCCGGGTTTATGAGGAACACTGTGATCATTGAACAATCCAAGGGACCGTTCTGTCAGAGCTGCGGGATGCCGCTCGCAGAGCCGAAAGACTTCGGTACGGCTGCCGATGACACCAGAATCAACGAGTATTGCCACTTTTGCTTTCGGCGGGGTCGATTCACGGAACCTGACATGACGCCGTCGGCGATGATCGAAAAGTGTGTCTCGCTCATGGCGCCCCGCATCATGCCGGAGGCGCAGGCTCGGGCGCTCATGACAGCTCGCATTCCACAGTTGAAGCGGTGGCGCAGCGCGGACGTGGGCCGAAAGGATGGGCGGTAGAGCAAGAGCTGCCGTGGCCCCTGACACCACGGCACCGTACTGGAGTCGCGACGCCGGCGACGTCTGCACGTCACTCGGCTCGGGTCCGAACGGGCTCACGGCTGCGCGAGCGGCCGAGCGGCTGGCTGTCGTGGGCCCGAACAGCATCGAGGACGCGCAGCGTCTCGGCCCGCTGCGCCTGCTCTGGAGGCAGGTCGCGAACCCTCTCGTCCTGATCCTGATCTTCGCCGCCGCGGTGTCGCTCGGCCTCTCCCAGTGGGTGGACGCGGGGATCATCCTCGCGATCGTGGTCGGCTCCTCGCTGCTCGGCTTCTACCAGGAGTACCGCGCCTCCGCCGCGGTCGAGGAGCTGAAGAAGCGCCTCGCGCTCACCTGCCGCGTCGTGCGCGACGGCGTCGAAGCCACCGTGCACGCCGACACGCTCGTGCCCGGCGACGTCCTCGTGCTCTCGGCGGGCAACCTGATTCCCGCCGACGGACGGATCCTCGAGGCGAACGACTTCCTGGTCAGCGAAGCGAGCATGACCGGCGAGTCGTTCCCCGTGGAGAAGCAGCCGGGGGTCGTCCCCGCCGACGCGCCGCTCGCCCGGCGGACGAACGTCGTGTTCCTCGGCGCGTCGGTGCGCAGCGGCACGGCGAGAGTCGTCGTCGTCGAGACGGGGCGGCGCACCGCGTTTGGCGCGATCGCCGCACGGCTGCGCGCGCGGGAGCCCGAAACCAACTTCGCCCGCGGGCTCCGGCAGTTCGGCTACCTGCTGATCCGGGCGATGGTCGTGATCGTCCTCTTCGTCCTGACGGTGAATCTCCTGCTTCACCGTCCGCTGGTCGAGTCGCTGCTGTTCGCGGTCGCCCTCGCCGTCGGGCTCTCGCCGGAGCTCCTGCCCGCGATCGTGAGCGTCACGCTCTCGGCGGGCGCGCGGGCCATGGGCAAGCAGGGCGTCATCGTCCGCCGCCTGGACGCGATCGAAAACCTGGGAAGCATGACCGTCCTGTGCACCGACAAGACCGGCACGCTGACCGAAGGGACGATCGTCCTCGCCGACGCCACGGATCCGAAGGGGCGCACGTCGGCCGCCGTCCGGCAGCTCGCGTTCCTCAACGCCGCCTTCGAGACCGGCATCGACAACCCGATCGACGCGGCGATCGTCGCGGCGGCCGGAACACAGGCGGGGCTCTCGACCACCGGCCACGCCAAGATCGACGAGATCCCCTACGACTTCCTGAGGAAGCGCCTGACGATCGTGATGGCCGAGGGAGGCGACGCCGAGCGGCATCTCGTCGTCACCAAGGGCGCGTTCTCGAACGTGCTCTCGATCTGCACGCAGGTGGAGCGCGACGGCGCCGTGCTCGCGCTGACGGACGCCGTCACCGCCGAGCTCTCCGCGTACTACGAGGCGAAGGGCAAGGCGGGCTTCCGCGTGCTCGCGCTCGCGACGCGTGCCGTCTCGGCCAAGGGGGCCTACCAGCGCGACGACGAGGCGGAGATGGTCTTCGCGGGCTTCCTGCTCTTCCTCGACCCGCCCAAGGCCGACGCGGCGCGCGTGCTCGGCGATCTCGCGAAGCTGCACGTCGAGGTCAAGGTCATCACCGGGGACAACCGCTTCGTGACGGGCCACCTCGCCGAGACCGTCGGGCTCGACCCGACGTCGATGCTCACGGGCGACGCGCTGGCGAAGCTCGACGACGAGGCGCTCTGGCATGCGGCGCCCAGGACGTCGCTCTTCGCCGAGATCGATCCGCAGCAGAAGGAGCGCATCGTGCGCGCGCTCCAGCGCACGGGCCATTCGGTCGGCTACCTCGGCGACGGGATCAACGACGCCCCCGCGCTGCACGCGGCCGACGTCGGCATCTCGGTCGACCAGGCCGTGGACGTCGCACGCGAGAGCGCCGACATCATCCTCTTGAAGCGCGACCTCGACGTCCTGCGCACGGGCGTGGAGGACGGGCGGCGCACGTTCGCGAACACGCTCAAGTACATCTCGATTACGACGAGCGCGAACTTCGGGAACATGGTCAGCATGGCGCTCGCGACGCCGCTGCTGCCGTTCCTGCCGCTGGTCGCGAAGCAGATCCTGCTCAACAACTTCCTCTCCGACGTGCCGTCGATGGCGATCTCGACCGACCGGGTCGACGCCGCGCGCGTGACGCACCCGCAGCGCTGGGACATCACGCAGGTCCGGCGCTACATGATCGTCTTCGGACTCGTCAGCTCCGCCTTCGACCTCCTGACCTTCGCCGCGCTCCTGCTGCTCTTCCGTGCTGGCGAGGCCACGTTCCAGACGACGTGGTTCGTCGTGTCGCTGCTCACCGAACTCGGCGTCGTGCTCGTCCTGCGCACGCGGGGGCCCGCGTGGCGCAGCCGGCCGAGTTCTCTCCTGCTCTGGACGACGGTCGCGGCCACGGCGCTCGCCCTGGCCGCTCCGTTCTTCGGGCCCGGGTCGAGGCTGTTCGGCTTCGTGCCGCTCTCGGCCGTCGAGATGGGCACCGTCGTCGGCATCGTCATCGCCTACCTGGCGGCGACCGAAGCGACCAAGCGCTGGTTCTTCCGTTCCCGGAGGCCCGACCCTCGCCTGACGACTCGGCTCGCCGTTAGGTACGGCGGAGCGAATGAGGCGCGCGTCGACTGGAACGGTGTCCTCTTCCTCAACGACCAGGATGTCACCAGGCACCCGCTCCGGTGGCGCAGTGCGAATCCTCAGCATGAGCGTTGCTGGTCTCGGTAAACGACTATCCCTGACGCGCCAGCGAAGATGTCGCTAGAGGTGAGCAGTTCGACACGGGCCTGCTCGCCCGAACGAAAGGCCAAGCATGAGCGATGCCAGTTGCCGCGCGCGATTCAGCCGCGATCAAGCGACGCCGGATCCATTGGCCCGCGAGTGAGATTCCACAGGCCGTGCGAACTATCCCGTTCCGTGGCGGCGGCTCCTGCTATCCGATGGGCTTCGGCAGATTGGTGACAAATCGATCCACAGCCTCCCAGTACAAGTCCGGAGTCGAGGGTGTCAGGTCGTTGTGATCTCCGCCGCGAATCGTGACGAACTCCTTCGGTCCCGCAATGCGCTCGAACAAAAGGCGCCCCATCTCGATGGGAACGACATGGTCATCATCGCCATGCATCACAAGCGTCGGCGTGAGGATCGTCCGGCGTCGAAGAAAGTCGGCCGTCGGAAAGCGATAGCTCGAGAACCAGGCGAGACACGCAAGCCACGGCGTTGTGCGGACCAGAGCGCGCGCATTGGGGAAGCCGGATTCAAGAATCAACCCGCATGGCGGCCGATGGGTGACCGCATACGCCGCCATCGTCGCGCCGAGCGAGCGGCCCCAGTAGACGACAGGAAGGTCCGGCGCGATGTCGTGCCAGAACCACTCGAGCATCGCGTCGACATCCCGGTACAGTCCCGGCTCGCTGGGGCGGCCCGTGCTGAGGCCGTAGCCGCGGTAGTCGAACGCACACACCACATATCTACGGCGCGCGATCCGGGCCAGTACCGGAGCCCAGAGCGACAGGTGCGCTCCGTTCCCGTGAAAGTACAGAATTGCCGCGCGGGGCGTGGAGGGCACCAGCCACCATCCATGCAACCGCTCGCCGTCGCGAGTGACGGCCACGATAGGTTGATAGTCGACACCGTAGTCACGCGGCGTCACCGTTTCGCCAGGCGCCGGAAAGAACGCAAATCGGCGCTCGAACAGTCGAACGGCTGCTGTGAGGAAGAGCAGCAGAAGGATGAGTCCGGCGGCAGCTACGACCATTTGGCTCCAGACGCAAGCGCTGACTCAAGACCGAATCGTCAGCACCGGACACGTCGCCGCCCTTGTCACCTGGTTCGTCGTCGACCCGAGGAAGGCGAGGCTCATGGCAGTCCGTCCGTGAACACCGAGGACGATGAGGTCTGCGGCGTTCTCACGCGCCTCAGGAGCAGCGCCTCGGCCGTCTGCATGCGAAGCAACGTCTCGGCGTTGAGCGCGACCACGAGGCGCAGATCTTCGGCGGCGAGCTCACTGGAGCTCCATTCGCCACCGCGACAAGAGTCAAGATCTGCAGAATCGCGCGAGTGTGCAAAGACGCCAGCAACGGACACTCCCTCGCGGGCCAGCTACTCCACTATCGATCGCACCCGGTTCTGCGCGGTCATGGGGAATCAACCTCTTCTTGGCACCCGCAGGTGACGCATGTCCAAGCGTGGATGCCATCCGCGCCGGGCGCGACGGTCTTTGGGCCCCGTCGTTCTGCTCTGGCGTTGAAGACCATCGTGCCGTCACATGCCGGATTCGTGC
Organism: uncultured Acidobacteriota bacterium; assembly: GCA_963724645.1. Taxonomy (GTDB): domain Bacteria; phylum Acidobacteriota; class Vicinamibacteria; order Vicinamibacterales; family SCN-69-37; genus CAVXSP01. The sequence continues at coordinate 10,231 of CAVRVJ010000011.1, read as the reverse complement.
ACGGCTTTCGCGCCTTCTCCAGGCGTTCAACGTAGACGAGCGGCGGACCCTTCCCTTGTGGGTCGGGTACGGCTCGCCGAGTCCAGCACCCCTTGGGAGACGGCGCGCCGCAGTCGCACGATCGCATCCGGCCAGCCTCCATGCGAAACGCACCGCCGCACTTCTTGCATCGGAGTGGTTCGAGGCCGGGTGCACGTGCGAGCCTCGCGGGTGCTGGACTCATTGGCGCTGTCCTGTCACGCGGCCACGATGTTGTTCGTCGTCGGGAGCGCGTGCAGCGCGGCTCGAGGCTGGCAAACGGCCGCCATCGTCTCCACCAATTCGCGATCGACGCCGCTCTTCTTCGCGTGCGCGGCCAGTCGAGCGACGTCGTTCATGGAGACCAGGCCGATCAGACGGTTGTCCTGGTCGAGTACCCGGAATGCGCCGAATCCGATTCTCCCCCATCAAACGCTCGGCCGACTCGACGGTGTCACCCGCGTGGCACGCCTCCTCGACCGTCACGGCCCCCTCGGTGCCGACCTTGGTCACGGCCTCGGCCACCATCGCTCCGACCTCGGGCTCGTTGTGCGCCGCAATCGTGGCGACGTGGGTCTTGGCGAGCAGCGTCTCGACGGGCTTCGCCTGCGCCCGGACCGCCTCCAGCACGATCTTCAGCCCTCGCTGGAGCCCGCGCCGCAGATCGATGGCGCTCGCGCCGGCCGCCACGTTCTTTACGCCTTCGGCGAACATCTCATACGCGAGCAGGGTCGATGTCGTCGTGCCGTCGCCCACACGGTCGCCGGTCCGTTCGGCGGCTTGCCGCAGCATCTGGACGCCCAGGTTTTCCTCCGCGTCCTGCAGCTCGACCTCTTTCGCAATCGACACGCCATCGTCGGAGACGAGTGGTTTGCCCCACTTACGTTCAATCAAGACGCACCGGGCCTTGGGCCCCAGCGTCACGCGCACCGCGTCGGCGAGCGCCGATGCGCCACGCAGCACCTTCTCGCGAGCTTCGGATCGGAAATGAATCTGCTTCGCAGCCACTGGTCCACCCTTCGGGGCCGAGCGTCCAAGTCGTTTAGAGGAAGGACTGGCCCGAGCATTTGCCTGCAAGGGACCTGCCGAAGATCTGAACCTGCCAGGGGGCACCGAGTTGCCCGCGAGCTGTTGAGTCAACGCATTTCGGGCGGAAAACTCAGCGGCACCCGAGGAGCTTTTCGCGTACGTCGCCGTGGAGGCGCCGGCGTCTGACTTGCCAGCCTCGCTAGCGACTGGAATCCGCTTGGTACGGCACCTGCAGGGTTATCAATGGCGTGTTTGCAGACGTCTGGACAATTGCCCTCGCGGCCGGATCGGGCCGTTGGCTAGAGCCGGTCACGGTCGGCGCCCCGAAGCAATTCTGGCGGCCGCTCGGGACGTCCGACTCCCTGCTCGAGGCCACGCTCGCACGGTTGCATCCGCTGGCGGTTACGGAACGGCTCGATACGTGGCTTGCCATGGAGCAACCGGGGAGCGACGACCTCGACACGCTCATCGACGAAATCGGTGCGGAGCACGTGGCCTAGTCTGAATTTACGGAGGTCGATATGAGAACCGATCGAGAACTTCAAAAGGACGTCCTTCAGGCCCTTGAGTGGGAACCTGGTGTTGACGCGGCCAAGATCGGCGTGTCAGTGAAGAGCGGTGTCGCTACGCTCCAAGGCACCGTTCGGTCGTATTTCGAGAAGTCGACGGCTGAACGCGTCGTTCGACATGTCTACGGCATTCGCGCGGTCGCGAACGATGTGAGTGTGACGCTTGACGGCGTGGCCTCTCACACCGACAGCCAGATTGCCGAAGCCGTGGCGAACGCCGTCGCCTGGGACACCGCGGTGCCGCTCAACGCCGTGAAGGCCACGGTCACCAATGGCTGGGTCGCTCTCAACGGCGAGGTGGATTGGCAGTACCAGAAGTCGGCGGCACAGATTGACGCGGAGCGCATATCCGGCGTCAAGGGGGTGACGAACCTCGTCATCCTCAAGCCCAAACCGCACGTGAGTCCCATCACCGTGAAGTCGAAGATCGAGAGCGCCTTCAAGCGCAGCGCGGAAGTCGATTCGGCGCGGGTCAAGGTGGAGGCGCACGACGGCCAGGTGATCCTCACCGGCACCGTCAAGTCGCTCAACGAGCGCGACGAGGCGGAACGCGCGGCCTGGTCGGCGCCAGGCGTGACGAAAGTCGACGACCGCATCACGGTGTCACCGTTCTGAGCGACGACTGACGACGACAAGGCGGGCACGGAGTGATCATGCAGAGGTCCCAACATCTGCGCGGGGTCAGCGACAAGGAGCAGCGTCAATACGAACGCATTCTCGAAGACGCCCAGAGGACCGGCCGGTACGGCCCGCGCGCAAAGGAGGTGGCCGCGCGCACCGTGCTGAAGCGACACCGCGCGCGAGGTCACGCGCCCGGCGAGTAGGGCCGTGAGGACGACATGATGCGCTTCAGGAATCGCGCGGACGCCGGACGGCAGCTCGCTCGCGATCTGTCGAACTACCGCGGGAGATCGGATGTCCTTGTGTTGGGCTTGCCACGTGGCGGCGTGCCGGTCGCCGCCGTCGTGGCCGCTGCGCTGTCTGCGCCACTGGACGTGTTTCTCGTCCGCAAGCTCGGCGTGCCCGGGCACCCTGAGCTGGCGATGGGCGCCATCGCAGAAGGCGGCGTTGAGGTCCTCTCCACAGAGGTTGTCCGGGAGCTTGGCATCCCGCGCGCTCTCGTCGATCACGTGGCCGTCCGGGAGCGGCTGGAACTCGATCGCCGCGATCGGATGTATCGCGGCGATCGAGCCGCGCCATCCGTACGCGACCGCACGGTGATCCTGATTGATGACGGCCTGGCCACCGGCGCGACGATGGAAGCGGCGATCATGGCGCTCCGTGAGGTGAAGCCGGCGCGAATTGTGGTCGCAGCGCCAGTCGGCGCTCGAGACACCTGCGAACGGTTGCGGCAGGTGGCCGATGAGGTCGTGTGTCCGAACACGCCGGATCCCTTCACTGCCGTCGGCCTATGGTACGAAGACTTCACGCAGACCACCGACGATGAGGTCAAGACCCTGCTCGCGAGTGCCGGGCGAATCGCCCTCGGGGGCACGTCTCGCCGATCCTCGACCGGCGACCCGATCGACGTGATTCGGCGCCGAGCCCTGCCCTTGACAGGCGATCCCGCCGAGTACGATCTCCTCCTCGATGCCGCCGCAGATGCAACCGTCGTCCTGATCGGCGAAGCGACGCACGGCACGCACGAGTTCTATCGCGAGCGCGCGTTGATCACACGCCGGCTGATCGCCGAACGCGGCTTCTCAGCTGTCGCGGTCGAAGCTGACTGGCCCGACGCGTATCGCGTCAACCGGTATGTCCGAGGTGTGGGACCGGACGACGACAGCATCGAATCGCTCGCCGACTTCCGCCGATTCCCGTCGTGGATGTGGCGCAATGCCGACGTGCTCGACTTCATCGGCTGGCTGCGCGCGCATAACGAGGGTCGGCCCGAGGCCGATCGAGCCGGCTTCTATGGCCTCGACCTCTACAGCCTGAGGGCCTCAATGGAGGCCGTCCTGGCGTACTTGGCGAAGGTCGATCCGGACGCGGCCGGGCGCGCCCGGGCTCGGTACGCGTGTTTCGACCGGTTCGGTGACGAAATGCAGGCGTACGCGTACGCGTCGAGCCTGGGTGTGAGCGCATCGTGCGAGCGCGAAGTCGTCAGTCAGCTGATCGACCTGCGCCGGCGTGCGGCCGAGTACGCCCGTCGAGACGGGCGGATCGCCGCCGACGAGTACTTCGTGGCCGAACAGAATGCGCGGTTGGTGACAAACGCGGAGGAGTATTACCGCACCATGCTCGGCGGCCGGGTGGAGTCGTGGAACCTTCGCGACCGTCACATGAGTGACACGCTCCACGCGTTGTTGCGCTTCCTGAGCGCTCCGCACCGTCCGGCCCGCATCGTCATCTGGGCGCACAACTCCCACCTGGGCGACGCGCGGGCGACCGAGATGGGTGAATCCGGTGAGCTGAATCTGGGGCAGCTCGCTCGCGAGGCGTTCGGCGCGAAGGCCCTGCTCGTCGGGTTCACGACCCACACGGGAACCGTGACCGCAGCCTCCGAATGGGACGGCCCTGCGCATCGCAAACATGTCAGACCGTCACTGGCGGGCAGTTACGAGCGCCTCCTTCATGACACTGGTCTGCCGCGCTGTCTCCTCCCACTTCGCACCGATCTCGAGTTGGCGTCGATCCTTGGCCGTCCACGGCTCGAGCGTGCCATCGGCGTGCTCTACCTGCCGGAGACCGAGCGTCGAAGCCACTACTTCCACGCGCGCCTCGCCGATCAATTCGACTTCGTGGTGCACATCGACGAGACCCGGGCGGTCGAGCCACTGGAGCGCGACGCCCTTTGGGAAGCGGGCGAGGTTGCCGAAACGTACCCATCCGGCCTCTGAGGAACCGCGAATGATGACGTCACACGCCGCGAAAGGATCACTGCGACAGCCGATCTGCGTCCCAATCGGCGGCGGACATCTCGATGGCGACATCACGACCACGTAAGCACTCGTGAAGGCGCTCATCCTCGAGCGACTCGGACCGGTGGGTGGCGAACGCCCGCCCCTGCGGCTGATCGAGCGGCCCGACCCAGAACCTGGACCAGGTGACGTGCGACTCCGCGTTCGCACCTGCGGCGTGTGCCACACGGAACTGGACGAGATCGAGGGCCGCACACCCCCGTCACACCTGCCGCGAATCCTCGGACATCCTCCAGTCGCTGGACTACTCACGCCATCTGTGGCTGGAGAAGGCCATTCGATCCGTGGCGAACGTCACGCGAGCCGATGTGCACGCGTATCTTCACCTGGCGGCCGCGCACGACTTGCAGCCGGAAGTCCGTCTCTATTCCTTCGAACGTGCGAATGACGCACTGGTCGATCTGAAACTTGGCCGCGGTCGCGGCGCAAAGGTGATCGCGATCGCCGCCCCGCCCCACTCAGCCGGCGCCGATCAGCCAGCCCGCGAGAAAGACGACCACGCCGCCCACGACCACCTGGAACGTGGCGGCTAGCAGCGGCGTGTCCATGTAGCGCTTGCGAATCCAGGCAATGAGGGCCAATCCCACCGGTCAGTGGCGTTCACAATGGAATCACCATTGCATGTCCATACGGCACGAGGGAATCTGTGCACGCAACCCGACACGCGCTCTTCATCGCAACCCTCGTGTGGGCTGGCTCCGGATCATGGCACCAGTCTTCAATGGATCCGTTCGCCTTCTTTCATCCCACCGCCGACCTTGACCAGAAAGGCGCCCAGCAACTGAGCACAGGCGAAGTGCTCGTGCGGGTGCTGCCTGCCGAATCGGGCGAGATGGCGATCCTCATCGCCGTTCGGACCACGGCTGACGGATCCCGGCTGGTGAAGTGGGTCCGCGACGTCGCGGACCTGAAGAAGAGCGCCTACGTGCCGGCCATCTCACGCTTCTCATCTCCACCGCAGTTGATCGACGTGCGGACGTTGGAGATCGATCACGATGACCTCGACGCGATCCGCGCATGTCGCCCCGCATCATGCGATCTCAAGCTCACGGCCGCGGAAATGACCGCCCTGAGCATCGCGGCACGATCGGCTGGAGCCACATGGCGACCCGTGCTGCAGGACGAAATGCGTCGTCTCGTCGTCGATCGCGTCACCCGCTATCTGGCAGGCGGGTCTTCGCAACTCGGGCCGTACGCGGACCAGGATCCCCCGCCATCCCCGCAAGACGCGTTCTCCGCAGTCATGCGGCATTCGGCGTTCCTGGGCACGCATGCACCAGGATTGGCCGACTATCTTGAGAATTATCCACGCGCCCCAAACGACGGCATCGAATCGCTCGCGTACTGGTCCATTGAGCGGCTCGGTGGCCGGCCATCGTTGACGGCCACACACGTCGCGATCGTCGTATCCGACGCCCCGGATCGGCCGGAAGCGCTGGTCGCCGGGAGACAAATCTTCTCAACGCACTACGTCCTGGCATCCCTGAACATCACGGCGATCCTGCGCGGGCGCTCGCCTGCGGAACACTATCTCGTCTATTTGAATCGCTCGCGGGTCGATGTGCTCGATCGGTGGTACGGCGGGGTGGCGCGATTGGTCATCGAGCGACGCTTGCGGGGCGAAGCCGCGGAAGTCTTTCAAGGACTGAAGTCCCGTTTGGAGCAAGGCGATCCTCCACGGTAGTCATCGCGGGCCTCCGCGCCCGTCCATTTCATGCTGCTGCAAGGCGACCTCGAAGGCTTCGCGAATCGCCACGCGCGCATAGTGATGGCCAGGCTCCCGTTCTTCGCCCCGCGGCAGTTCGTCGAGTCCGAGCGCGCGAGCCCGGGCGCGTTGACTCGCTTCATGCTTCACGAGAATCGCGTCGCCCGGACCGGTCAGGCCCAGTGGCATGACGATTTCCGCGGAATGGTCCGCACGAGTTCAGCGACGATCAGGATCGGTCCAACGACGCCGCGAAGCGGCCGACAATCGGTCTGACGCTCGCTGCGAAGTCGGCCCAGCGCATCGAAATCGCTTCGGTGTGCGTGCCGGCGTTGAACACGATCTCCGGCTCGGCGGCCAAGGCGACATCGACAAAGACGGGCTGGCCGTACACAGGACCAAAGGGCGGCATGGCGCCTAGCTCTGCGTCGGAGTACAGGCGCTCCAATTCACGTTCGTCGGCGAGTCGAATGTCCATCCCACCGACGAGGTCCAGGAGCGCTCGAAATCGACGGCACGCGAGGCCGGGACGACGGCCTGGATCGGGTCGCCGTCGACGATACACACGACCACCCTGGCCCAGTCCCGTCCTGGGACGCGGACGGCAGCCGCCTCCGCGCGGGCCGTAAATGCCGGCGCGTGCGGCACGACGCTGTACGGAACGTGCACTTCACGGAGAAACTCATGAATCCAGGATGTCTCGGCCATGTCTCGCTCTCCTGATGTCGTGTTCGTCTCAACAGAGGTAAGCACCGTACCGCGCGACGCAGACGGCACATCGGGCGGTCTGCGAGAAGATCGGCCCCAACTGAAGCGGAAATTCGCGCGGGCCGCAGGAATAGTCCACAGGATTCGTTGATGGCGGCTCCGGGAACGCGGGAGCCAGTCGATGGTACGGTCCATGCTTCACCTCATGACTCGGGCGAGCGGATGTCACGTTTGGCCGTTTCGTCGTTGATTACGTGCGCGTGAAGGACGGGAGGCCGTCGACCTGGGTCGAGTGCCCGTGACCTGCGGAATCCGCGAGAATCGGGACAACAGCATGGCCGGCCAACAGGCCGAGTCGAATCGACCATCCCGGCACCCAGCTCCCTGAGAGGCAGACGCGACGGGTCGAATCATCGGCGGCGGACGCGTGAGAGCCGCTCGCTCGCTCTTTCGTGGCGGCCCCGCGGGAGCCCCAGCATGAAGTGGACGTCCGGACGCCGTCAAGAAGGATTCGGAGAGTCGCTGCTCGAGGAACTAGGAAGCGGTCCAGGAGGCGGATTGCTGACGTGCCTTCGAGATCTTCAGAAGTCGCGGCGCCCAAGTCGGCGCGGCGCTAGATGACTGGCTCACGGCCGAGCGGCAGACAGTGTGGAAACCACCCATTGAGGTCTGTCAGCGCGACGATCGGCTGGTCATCGAGGCCGCCGCTGCCGGCATCGAGCCTGGACAGCTCCAGATCGAGGCCACGCCGGAAACCATTCTCCTCAAGGCGGAGGTGTCGCACGCCCATCCTGCGGACAAGGGGACGGTGCACGTGTGCGAGTTCCAGCCAGGCCACCTCTTCCGGCTCGTGCAGCTGCCGGTCAAGATCGATCCAGATGTGGTCAAGGCGGAGTTCCACAACGGTCTGGTCCGTATTACGGCCACCACCGCGAAGGAGCAGCGCGCACGGACCGTGAAGGTTCAGGCCGTCTGAATTCACCGTGAAATTCGCCGCGCTCGCGCTCGACTACGACGGCACCAGCGCGATCGACGGTGCGTTCGATCCCGAGTGTGCGTGAGGCCGTCGGCGACCTTCGTCGGCAAGGCATCGCGGTCGTGCTCGTGACCGGTCGCCGGCTGGACGATCTCCGTCGCGCCGCAGGCGATCTCACCTGTTTCGACGCCATTGTGGGCGAGAATGGCGCCCTCCTCGAATTCCCCGCCAGCGGCCGCCACCTCGTCCTGAGCCATCCGCCGGCCCCGCTTTTTCCTGGACGATCTTCAACGCCGCGGTGTGCCGTTCGTCCCTCGGCGAGACGGTCGTCGAGGCGGAGGCGTCGACCGCGCTATCCGTTCTCGATTCACTTCGTAAGCTCGAGCAGCCGCTGATCCTCGCGTTCAATCGTGGGCGTCTGATGGTCCTGCCGCAGGCCGTGGGCAAGTCCACGGGGCTCCGCCAGGCGCTGTTTGCGCTGCGCCTGTCGATTCACAACACCGTCGGCATCGGGGACGCCGAGAACGATCACGACCTGCTCGACGCCTGCGAAGTGGGCGTGGCCGTCGCGTGGGGCAGCCCCGCGCTGCGAGCCGTCGCTGACCAGATCATTCCGGGGACCGGGCCGCCAGCGGTCGCGGAGTATCTCCGTCGCCTGGTCGGTCAGCCACGCCTCTCGGCGGCCCAGATGGGACGCCGGCGCCTCGCCCTCGGACATCAACATAACGGCGATCCGGTCAGTCTGGCGGTGCGGGGGCGGACGATCCTCGTCGCCGGAGAACCGGGCACGGGCAAGTCCTGGCTCGCCGGCTTGCTCTGCGAACAGCTCATCTTGCAGGGCTACTGCATGTGCATCATCGATCCGGAGGGCGACTATCGATCGCTCGAGGCCTTGCCGAGCGTGATCACGCTCGGCGGCGACGATCCACCGCCCCAGGCCCGTGAACTGGTACACGCCTTGCGGCATCCCGACGTGAGTGTGGTCGTCGATCTGTCAAAGATCTCCCATCACGCGAAGACGGATCTCAAGACTCTGCTGCCGTTGCTGATCGCGCTGCGGCGGCGCACGGGGCTGCCGCACAAGATTCTGCTCGATGAGGCGCACTATTACCTCGGCGGGTCAGACAGCGATCGCTTGATCGATCCTGAACTGGCCGGCTACATCCTGGTCACCTATCGAATCTCCGGCCTGGCATCCTCAATCCGGGCGACGAGCGACGCGGTCGTCATGGTGACGCGGGAGTCAGATCCCGATGAGGCCGCCACCTTGCTCGCCATGTGCCGGCCGTCACAGCCGTACGTCGCTATCGACCCGCGCCTCTTCGCCGACCTGGCGATGAACGAAGCGGCAATCCTGCCCGGCAGCGAGGAATCACATGGCCACGTGTGTCGCTTCCAGATGGCACCGCGCCTCACGGAACACGTCCGCCATCGACAGAAGTACTCGACATGCCCGTACTGGAGCATCAGGCCTTTGTGTTCACCGACAGCGGCCACGCTGGCCCGCGCGCGCGAACCTTGCAGGAATTCATGGGGTTGCTCGCCGCGCTGCCCGATGAGCAAGTCAAGGGACATCTGAGACGTCACGATTTCTCGCGGTGGTTCGCCGACGTGTTTCGCGACAGCCCGTTAGCCACTCATCTGCACGCGGTCGAGGGGCGCCTCGAGACGGAAGACACGCACGACATTGCCGCCGACATCGCCCAGGCCATTCGGGCGCGCTACGAGACGGCTTCGCCGATCGGTTCGACAGCTGCAACGGCCGAGGTTTCACTGAGCGCGGAATGATCACGCCGTCGAGCGACGGCTGACACCTGCTCGGTGTTGCGGTTATCCGATGCCGCGCGAGGGGCCGACCGAACGGAGACCGGAGCCGCCGCCCGCTTCTCTTGTGTGCTCGAGATGCTGACCGAACCAATCGGCCGCGCGCTGCGCGACCTGATCGAGCGTGCCCGGTTCTTCAAACAAGTGCGTGGCACCAGGAATGATGACGAGCGACTGCGGGCCGCGCATGCTGGCCTGCGCCTGTCGATTCAGCTCGATCACCTCCGTGTCCAAGCCGCCCACGAGCAGCAGCGTCGGTGCGACGACGCGCGACAAGGACGACCCCGCCAGATCCGGACGGCCGCCCCGCGAAACGACCGCCGCAATGTCCTTCGGACGAGCCGCGGCCGCGACGAGGGCGGCGGCGGCGCCCGTGCTGGCGCCGAACAAGCCAATCGGCAGCGGTCGAAGCGCTGACTGGCTGCGAGCCCAATCGACGAGGGCCACCAGACGGCGACTGAGGAGATCGATATAACAATGG
>CAVRVJ010000010.1:0-536012 GCA_963724645.1 uncultured Acidobacteriota bacterium | reverse complement strand
GAGCGGGCTCATGACCCAGAAGTTGAAAGCAAAGGACGGGATCCCCCGGTTTCTATGTGAAGGTGGTGATGTCGCCCCCGTATCCGGCGACACGTCGCCAGTTCCCTGATCGTTCGCGGCGCGCAGCGAACGTTTCGGGCTTCAGCTTCGGGAATATCGCCTTGAAGACACTCAAGATCTCCGATCCTCTGGGCCTTGGACGGGTTCAGGAAGTGTCTCTCGCGCGACCCGGTAAGAGCTGCCCTTCGGCTCGGCCTCCGGGTCGATCTCCAGCTTGCAGATCGCTCCGTTGACGAACCTCTGCGCGAGGTCCAGGGCCTGGATCAGGGCGCGTCGCGGGTTGCTGTTCATCGTGGTCGCCTCCGTGCAATCCCGGAACGCGGCCTTCTCCTTCTCCGCCGGCGGCTTGTCCGGCGCCCGCTGCACGACGCCTGAGCCGTGTGTCGCGCCGGTCTGCTGGATCACATGGGTCAGCTCGTGCGCGAGCAGCGATTTCCCTCCCGCGTTCCGGGTGAACCGCCCGGGCCCGAACACGATCTCGTTTCCCACGGTGAACGCGTGCGCGTCAATATTCCGCGCCGATTGCCCGGCGGTCGAGTCGGGAATGGACCCGCACCCGGGAAAAGTCGTGGCCGAACCGCGGTTCCATGAAGGAACGAGTCGCCTCGTCGAGAGGTCGACCGGCCGATCGCAAGGTTTCGTCAACCGAGGGCGGCGCCTCCGCGCGGCCCGTGTCGCTACCCGAGACCCGCTTTGCCTGCACTCGCTCGTCCTTGTCGCCCTGGCCCCGGCAACCTGGGCACGACCCGCCGCACGCGCAGGCGCGGCTCACTCGCGGCTCGGGCATCCGCATGACGCGTTGCGATATTCGGCTCCGTTCGCTCGAACGGGTCTCCCGCCGGGTTGACCGCCAGCTTCGTCTGGATCACCGCGGGCCGGGAGGGCTACAGAGACGCGGCTGAAATCGTGCCCCGGGACGAGGGATGCCCCGGCGGCCCAGCCGGCTTCAGTCGCTCCGGCCTCGGCCTCGCCATCGCTGGCGGAATGATTGGTGAGGCGTTGGGAAGAGAGTCGAGAGCCGAGCGTCGTGGTTCTGCCCGCGCCTCGCCGCGTTCGGACGTGCGAGGCTCCATCTGGCTTGCGTCGAAATGGGATGCTGCAGTCGGCGCTGAAGTGCGCATGGAAACGAATAATAAACCAAACGCCGCGACGCGCCGAGAGGCGGGAAAGAGCTTGCAGAGGTGGGACGGCTATAATCCTCGCGCCCATAGATGACCCGATGCCCGGCGTGCGGCCACGAGACTCCATCCTCTCAACGGTTTTGCGGGAGTTGCGGATTTGCGCTCCCCACGCCCGACGCACCGACGCGCACCAGTCCCGCTCCGCTCGTCGCGGCACCGCGTCGCCGCCACCTCGTCATTGGCGTGATACCGCGCGTTTCTTGCCCGGCACGGTGGTGGCTGGCCGCTATCGCATGGTCGGTCTGCTTGGTCGTGGCGGGATGGGCGAGGTCTACCGCGCCGACGATCTCAAGCTCGGCCAGCCCGTCGCGCTGAAATTTCTGCCCGAGCCTCTCGAGCGCGACCCGGCGCGACTCGAGCGCTTCCTCAATGAAGTCCGCCTGTCGTTGCGGGTGACGCATCCGAACGTCTGTCGCGTCTTCGACATCGGTCAGATCGAAGAACCTGCGCCTGCGCGGCAGGCTCCGGCGTCCGTCCGCCAGTTCATCTCGATGGAGTACGTGGACGGCGAGGATCTCGCGTCGCTGCTGCGCCGCATCGGCCGGCTGCCCGAGGACAAGGCCGTGGAGATCGCGCGGCAGTTGTGCGCGGGACTCGCCGCCGCGCACGACGAGGGCGTGCTGCACCGCGATCTCAAGCCCGCCAACGTCATGATCGACGGGCGCGGCCGCGCCAAGATCACTGACTTCGGTCTGGCGGGCGCGACCGGCGGCATCTCGGGACACGAGGCGCAGGTCGGCACGCCGCAGTACATGGCGCCCGAGCAGGTGGCGGGCCGCGAGCTGTCGGAGCGGACGGACATCTACTCGCTGGGGCTCGTCCTGTACCAGCTCTTCACGGGCAAGCGCGCGTTCGACGCGAAGAACCTGGACGATCTGGCGCGACTGCAGAGCTCCACGCCGACGAGTCCGTCGGCGCACGTCACGGGCCTGAACCCGGCGATCGAGCGGGCGATCCTTCGCTGCGTCGATCCCGATCCGGCGAAGCGTCCCTCGTCGGCCGCGTTGCTGGCTGCGGCGTTGCCCGGCGGCGATCCGCTCGCGATGGCGATGGCCGCGGGTGAAACGCCATCGCCTGAAACGGTGGCGCGGGCCGGCGGCGAAGGCGCGCTGCGTCCCGGCGTGGCCGTCGCGTGTCTGGTGCTGTTCCTCGCCGGGCTGGGTGGTGTCTGGATCGCGGAGAACCGCAACCATCTGGAGAATCGCGTCACGATGCCCAAGCCGCCGGTCGAATTGGCGATCGCCGCACGCGCGGTGCTTGCGGAAGCCGGCTACACGCACCCGCCCGCTGATTCGGCGTTCGGATTCGATCGGGACTCCACGTTACTTCGACAGGGTGACCAGGGAAGACCGCTCACCGCAGCGCTGGGACAACCTGCGGTCGGTGGAGCCGTCGCCGATGTGGTTCTGGTATCGCGAGAGTCCCGCGCCACTGGAGCCCGTCGCACGGGTCGGAACCGCCACCGCCTCGAACCCACCCCTCACTCGGGCGGGCATGACGTACGTCCGCCTCGACCCCCGCGGCCGCTTGATGCGTCTTCGCGCCGTTCCACCGGATCTTTCGGAGGCGCAAGGTCCCTGGACGGAACCGGACTGGACGCGCCTGCTTGCGGCCGCGGGTTTCGATGAGACGAGCCTGGTTTCGTCGGCCCCGATCTGGGCGCCGCTCCAAACCACCGATGTCCGGCGCGCATGGACGACGAAAGATCGGCTGCGCATCGAAGCCGGTGCGTTTCGCGGCCGGCCCGTCTGGTTTTCCGTGATTCCGTCGTGGAGACAAGCAGAGTCCGACGTTGTCCCCGAGCGTCCGTTAGTCGAGCGGATTGCCACGCACGTCCAAGCGCTCTTCGTACTCGCCGTCGTGCTGGGCAGCGTGTTCCTGGCCCGCCGGAACATGCGTCTCGGCCGCGGCGATCGCAACGGCGCGTTTCGGTACGCGGCGGTCGTCGTGGGCGTCGGCGTTGTCGCGGCGCTTCTCGAGAACTCTGACGCACCCGCCAACCGGTTCGCGCTGGTCGGCAACACGAATCTGGCGATGGAGATCTACGAGGGCGCGTTTGTGTGGCTCTTCTACCTCGCGGTGGAGCCCTACGTACGGCGTCTGTGGCCGAAGACGCTCATCGCCTGGAGCCGCGTACTCGAGGGACGACTGCGCGATCCGCTCGTCGGCCAGCACATCCTGCTGGGCGCGCTCGCCGGCCTGGCGGTGACGCTGCTGATTCATCTGGAACTCCACGTCACCGGTCCTCCCCTCGAGCCGTCGTGGCAAGGCCTCCGCTGGCTTGGCGGGCTTCGGCGCCGCCCTGGCGGCGAACATCGACCTGTTTCGAGAGGCGTTGCACGTGCCGATCTACATCCTCATGGCCGTCCTGGTGCTTCGTGTCGTGTTGCGGCGGACATGGGTGGCCTACCTGGTGTTCCTCGGTCTGCCAGCGATCCTCTTCGCGTCCGGAGTCGCTCTGCCCAACGTGATCGTCGCCATGACGCTGTTCGCGCTGTCACTCGTCGTGCTCACGCGCCTGGGTCTTCTGTCGATGCTGGTCGTGGTGCTGTTCACGGATTGGCCGAACATCCCGCTCACGACGGACCCGTCATCCTGGTTCTTCCCGTCTTCGGTGGTGACGATGCTGGCCTTTGCGGCCGTGGGCGTGTACGGGTTCGTGGTCTCGCTGGGCGGGCAGCGGCTGTTCAAGGATCAGCTGCTTGACGCGTGAACGCGTGGACGGACAGAGGCCCGAAAGATGGGGCGAAAGTCAATCCGCTGTTCGCTGGGTTTCTTGGGACGATCGTCAGGCGCGGCGGAGACGCTCAGAGCGCGGCGACGATGGTCTGGGCGATCAGCGTCGCGATCGCCGCCTTGTCCCATTCCGTATCGACGAACTCGAAGCGGAGCACGTAGCCCGAGTCCTCGTCGCCGCCAATGCGCGTGGCCTGAGCGAGCCGAGCCCTGAGAACCACGGTGTGCGAGCGAAGGGCGAATCGGAGATTGTACGCGACGCCGAGCCTGAGATTGGTGGTGGTGACCGCGGAGAACCCGTCGGCGCTAATGTCCTGAAGCAGAACAGGCAACTGCCAGGGGAGCACGTGCCCGATGATTGGCCGGACTGCCGGCAATCCGCTCGGCCGTACGTCAGCCTGAGGGAGCGTCCTCGCCATACCCCTGAAGCCCCGCAAAAGGCGTGCCCTTGGCCGAGGGCCCTCGGACGGCCCTTGCGGGGACGACACACCGTGACTTGAGAGGCGAGTGGGCGGCGCCGAGCAAGAACTACGCGCCCCGCTACCGCACTTTCATGACAGCGACGGCCTGGCGCCCTCCGTTACAGATGCCCTCCCGAGAGCGAGCGCACGCCAGCGTTGCAGGGTCGAGCGCGAGACCTGCAACCGTCGGGCCTGCTCGTCTGGCTCGCATGCCTTGCAGCCGAACGCCGCCGGTGAAACCATGTCCGTCATGGTTGACGCCGGCCATGGTGCCGTCGACCGAGCAGGTGGCGGCTCCTCACGCCGTGTGCGCGTCCGTTGAATGATCCCTCACGAACTCTTCAGCAGAGCCGGGGAGGTGTGTGTTGGCGCGTCTTCGGAAAAATGTGTGGAAGCTCACGTCGAATGACCAGACGCTCGTCTGGTACGAGCGGGCGATTACCGTGATGAAACAGCGGCCCTTTACCGATCCGACGAGCTGGCGCTACCAGGCCGCGATTCATGACTACAATCGCGCCGGCGATCCGCTCGCGAGGCCGTCCGACACGCTGCCGTCCAAGGCGGAACAGACGAAGTACTGGAGTCAGTGTCAACATGGGTCCTGGTACTTTTTGCCCTGGCACCGCATGTATCTCCATCATTTCGAGACGATCGTGGGAGCGGCGGTGGAGACGCTCGGCGGTCCGTCCGATTGGGGTCTGCCGTACTGGAACTACAGTGACGCCTCGGACCCGCATGCGCGCTTGCTGCCGACGGCGTTTCGAAAGCCCAAGAAATCCGGCGGGTCGGTCAACGCACTGTACGTCGCGACGCGCACGCCGGCCTGTAACGGCGGGAAGCCGTTCGCGGATGACGCCGACGTCGCCATCGCAACGCCCCTTCGTGAGCCAGCTTTCAAAAGTGTGCAGTTCGGCACCGGGTTCGGGGGGCCAGACACGCCCTTCGTGCACGCGGGCAGTATCATCGGGTCACTCGAGTTGGCGCCACATGGCACCATCCACGTGGCGGTCGGAGGCTGGATGCAGTTCTTCTACAGCGCAGCCCTCGATCCGATCTTCTGGCTGCACCATGCCAACATTGACCGCCTGTGGCAGGTGTGGCTCGACCGGGATCCGAGCCACACGAACCCCACCACCAAGTGGCCGTCCGCGGTGAGTTTCGACTTCCGAGACGCGGCCGGGCAAGCCGTCAAGATGACACCTGGGCAAGTCGTGGATACCACGGCCGCGCCCCTCGGATATAGCTACGACGACACGGGCGACCCGTTGGCCCTCGCCCCGACGATCGTCCAGGCGCCGAAGGTGGCCCCGATGACCAAGACGACCCAACCGGAGATGATGGGCGCGACAACGGCGCCGTTCATGTTGGACCAGATGGTGACGCAGGCGAACTTCGCGGTGAAGACAATGCCCGCGGTGAAGGCCAGGTCCGCGACGAAGGCCGCCACGGTCACGCCTCCCGCCGTGCGGCGCGTGTTCCTGAATATCGAAAAGGTGGTCTCGAAGGAGTCTGCCCCCTCGTATGACGTCTACCTGAATGTTCCTGAGGGGCAAGATCCGAAGGACCATCCGAGCCTGCTGGTCGGGCGCTTGCCCATGTTCGGGCTGGTCGAGTCGAGCACGAAGCGCGCCGCTCGGGCCGGTGCCGGCCTGCACTATGCGCTCGACATCACGCCCCTCTATGCCCACGTCTCGACGCTCCCGGGGTGGGACCCGACTCATCTGCGAGTCATGTTCGTGCCGGCCCGTGGGCAATCGCCCGCGAAGGTCTCGGTCGGCCGGGTGAGCCTGTACGTCGAATGGGCCTCCTGACTCGCCACGTCCCGGCGGTCCAGGAAGCGTTGTGGACGCATCCCGAATGGTGGGTGGTCACGCTGGGTCTCCTCGCGTGGGGACTCGTCCTGCAACAGGGGATCGCGCCGGCCGGGCACGCGCAGCATCTCCAGCAAAGCGTCGGCGTCGAGTTCGTCTCCTGGCACGTAATGGTCCTGGCCATGATGGTGCCGACCATGGCCTGGACGGCGCGCGCGATCGCCGTGCGCAGCCTCGCCGACCGCCGCCACCGCGCGATGGCCGCCTTTCTCGTGGGCTACCTCGTGCCCTGGTCGGCGCTGGGGATCGTGGCCGTGTGGGCGAGCGACCTGTCTTGGAGTCACTCGCGATGGGCCATTGCGGGAACCTTTGCGCTCGCCACGGTCTGGACGCTCCTGCCGATGCGCGAACGCGCGATGGTGAGATGGTCTGGCTATGCCCCCGTCGTCGCGCCGACTGGGTGGCCCGCCGTTCGTGACTGCACGAGGGCAGGCCTGATCGTGGGGGCGTGGTGCGTCGTCAGTTGTTGGGCCCTGATGCTGGCCTGCGCCTTCTCCGGGCACCATCCAGGGGCGCTGGCGGCGGGTGGGACCATCGGGGTCGCTGAGATCCGGTCATTTCGTCCGCCGAGGCGATTTGTCTTCCTCGTGTCGGTCGTGCTGACGACGTTCTTCTGGATGCGCTAGGACGCGGGCGTTGACCATGGGACCATGCCGACGCCATCCAGGCGATCACCATGTCAATGGAGGACGCGATGAAGTCGAAGAAACCTAGCTCAACGGCCGTGAAGCGGCGAAAAGACCGCGGGGCGAAACCGACCTCGACGTTGAGATTCTCGCCGGGTGAATACGTTCGTGTCGTGCCCCTTCATTCCCCCAAGCCGTCGAAGACCATCGACGAGCTCAGTAAGGCCAGAACGGCACTCGACGACGACGAACTTTTCAAGGGGTTGGCGGCCCCCGCACAGGCCGGTCCTCATCTCACCTTCTACGGTGGTGCGCTGCTGAAGAATGTCCAGGTCTACACCATCTTCTGGGGCAGGAAGTGGTCCACGGCGCCCGGCTCCACCGTTGCGGCCAGCATCAATGCGTTCTTCAAGGCGATCCTCGTCAGTCCGCTCATTGATCAACTTGCCGAGTACAACGTGCCAGGCCAAGCCATCGGTCATGGGTCGTTCATCGGGACAAAGGTGATCACCGCGAACGCGCCGGCCTCGAGCGTGACCGACACGATGATCCGCGCACAACTGACGGCCTGGATCAATGCGCGCGTCGTGCCACCCAAGACCGCGAACACGTTGTACTTTCTCTACCTCGATCCCGGCGTGGCCTCGGTGATGGGCGGGTCGAGGTCGTGCACCAGCTACTGCGGCTACCACAACAATGTCGGCACGACGTATTACGCCGTGATGCCCTACCCGTCGTGCGCCGGGTGCCTGGGTGGCCTCTCGGCGGTCGACGCGCTGACGGGCACCAGCTCGCACGAACTGTGCGAGGCCATTACGGATCCGGTCCCGGGCCGGGGTTGGTACGACAATCAGAATGGGGAGATCGGCGACATCTGCGCCTGGAGCTTCAAGACGGTGGCCGGCTACACAGTGCAACTCGAGTGGTCGAACGCCCGCAACCAGTGTGTCTAGGATTGAGGACCCCATGCACCGACGAACATTTCTGACGAGCACGCTGGCCGGTGTCGGCGCGGCCGCACTGGCATCCGACGTCTCGGCGCAGGCGCCGGCAGCCCCGGCCCGACCGAGTGGAGACATTCCGGCCGCAGCCGTCGCGGCAGGGCAGGGGCCGGCGCCGGTCGCGAAGGAGAAGATCGCGCGCATCGGCATCATGACGCTCGACTACAACAGCGTCCTCAAGTTGCCGTGGGACACGACGAACACTCCGGCGAAGACGCTCGCGGTGCTGGATTTGCCCCGGTACCTTCGCGAGAACTACGGCGTCTCGAACGTCGAATTTCAGAACTCGCATCTCGCGCAAGGCACGAGCGATCCCGATCCCGCGTTCATCAAAGAGATCAAAGCGAAGCTCGACGCGGCCGGCGTGCGCGCGAACCAGATCAACCTGGAGATCGGCGCCATTACCCAGCTGTCCACCGCGGAGGCGCGTGAGACGTGGCTGGTGCGCGCGAGGAAATGGGCGGACGCGGCGCCAATTCTCGGTGCGACGCGCCTGCTGATCAACCAGACCGGACTCAGCGACGCGAACAAGGCCGATGCGATCGCGGCGTGGAAGGCGTTCCAGGACTACGCGAAGCCGAAAGGCATCAAGATCTCGGCGGAGAATCGTCCGTTCAGCAGCACGGCCTATGGCCCACCCGCCGACTATCCAGACCGCGCGCGCACCGTCTGGGGCCTGATCGAGGAATGCGCGGCAGCGTCAGGGGCGTATACCAACATCGACTTCGGGCGGACCGGTCGTTTTCTCAGCCAGCAGGAACTCCACGACGCGATCCGCGGCATGATGAAGACCAATTCCGGCAACGTGCACGTGAAGACGAGCCCGCACTGGGATCTCGGCACGGCGGTGAGATTTACCGAGTCACTCGGCTACAAGGGCCTGTACACGATCGAAGTCGACTTCGATCCCGCCGTCCGCGTCGTCTACAACGTCGTGCTCGGGAACGTCTCGTAGCACCGTCTATCGCATGTAGGGCGCGACGTTCGCGGCGATCGCGCGAAACTCCGCGTCGGTCAGCGGCAGCTGTCTGAACGCGGTCAGGGCTGGTTGCGGCGGTCCATCGGATCCATAGAGGATGCGCTCGAGCCCGATCTGCCGGATGCGCGAGGCGATCAGCGGCAGCCGCTCGCGGGAGCGTTCGAGGTCCGCGACACCGGAGATTTCGAAATAGACACGCGCGAGCCGCGGGTCGTGATTCGCGAGCGCATCGACGAACACGCCGAGCGCTTCGTCCACCAGCGGGTCGGCGTAGCCGCCCGCGCCGGCGAGATGCGCGATCTGCACCGTCACGTCCGGCGCCGCCGTCAGCACGTCGTTGATGAAGACGCGGGCGTGCGCCGCCCCGTACGGCCGCTGCTGGTTCACGGACGATCGCATGTGGACCACGATTGCCATGCCGGCGGCGTTGGCGGCGTGGAACACCGCTCGCAGCAGTGCGATGTGTGCCGGGTCGTCGAGCCTGACGTCCGAGTTGCCGAAGTGCAGCTTGAGGCCGTAGCGGATGTCAGGAATCGAGGCGCACCGCGCGATCTCGGCGACCGCGTAGTCCTTGAGCGGGTTGAGCCCGCAGAACCCACGCAGGCGATCGGGATAGCGCGCGACCTCGCGCGCGACACGGTCGTTCTCGGCCTTGACCTTGGCGTATTCGTCGTCAACCGCCGGACGATTGGGGTTGCCGAACTGATAGGCGATCGAGAAAACCGCGGCGCGCCGGATGCCGGCCTGATCGAGCTGCGCGATGAGGTCGGCGGCGGTGATGGCCAAGCCCGCAGCCACGGGACCGGCCGCCGGACTGAACAGATGCTGATGGTGATCCACGGCCGGCAGCGCCGGCTCCTGCGCCACGCCGATTGCGAGCAGGCTCGCCGCAAGCCACAGTGGGACGGCCCTCATCTTATGCATATAATCCACCAAATCCCGCAATGGGCCGACGCATGGACAGCACGAAGGAGCGCCTCGTCTCGAGGCCGCGGCGGCAGCGGTGGTCGGCAACCGGGCTGGGCGTCGCGCCCACGCCGTCGAAACGGAGGACGTCGGGATCTCGTCCGAGCGTCTCGCGCGGATCCATCCGATGATCCGGCCGCGGGATTGAAGAAGTAGCCGAGATGAATCGCCGCGAGTTCCTCACGAGCGCGCGGGCGGCCGGCCTGCTGGCCATCGGCGCGCCGGTCGGCGCGCAGACATCCAACGCCGATCGCGAGTACCGGATCGGCGTCGCCCGCCGGCTCGCCGATCCGGTGCTGACCCATCTCGCGGCAGGGACGCTGAAGGCCCGGATGCCGATCGAACAGGCGGCGGGCGCCGGCCGGCAGAGCGTCACGCATCTCGAAGCCGTCGGACGGCTGGTCGCCGGCCTCGCGCCGTTCCTCGAGCTGCCGGAAGACAGCACGCCGGAGGGCCGCGTGCGGGCGCAGTACGCCGATCTCACGCGCCGGGCGATCGGCCAGGCGGTCGACCCGCAGTCACCGGATTTCCTGAATTTCACGCGCGGATCGCAGCCGCTCGTCGACGCGGCCTTTTTGGCACAGGGCATCCTGCGCGCACCGCGCGCGCTGCGCGAGTCACTGGAGCCGGCGGTCAAGCGGAATCTGACCGCGGCGCTCGTCTCGACGCGCGCGATCACCCCCGGCTACAACAACTGGCTGCTCTTCACCGCCACCGTCGAGGCCGCGCTGAAGGCCCTCGGCGCCGACTGGGATCGCGTGCGCATCGACTACGCGATCCGGCAGCACGACGCGTGGTACAAGGGCGACGGCGCCTACGGCGATGGCCCCGATTTTCATTGGGATTACTACAACAGCTTCGTGATTCATCCGATGCTGTTGGACGTGCTCGAGGCGGTGCGCGACGAGAGCGCCGCGTGGCGGGACATTTCCGTGAAGGTTCAGGCGCGCGCACGCCGCTATGCGGCCGTCCAGGAACGGCTGATCGCGCCGGACGGCAGCTTTCCGGCCATCGGACGATCCATCGCGTACCGGTTCGGCGCTTTTCACTTGCTCGCGCACGCGGCACTGCACCACGCGCTGCCCGACGGCGTCAGTCCGGCGCAGGTTCGCAGCGCGCTCACCGCCACGATTCGCCGATCGATCGAGGCGCCCGACACGTTCGATGCCGACGGCTGGCTGCGCATCGGCTTCTGCGGGCATCAGCCCGGGATTGGCGAAACCTACATCTCGACCGGCAGCCTCTACCTGTGCGCGGTGGGCCTGTTGCCCCTCGGTCTGCCGGCCTCCGATGAGTTCTGGTCGGTCCCGCCCGTACCGTGGACCTCCGTGAAGGCGTGGTCCGGCCGCCCGTTCCCCATCGATCACGCGCTGTAGACACGCAGCAAGAACATCTTTGCCGCGGCCAGTCGAGCGTAATTGTCGCCATACGCAGCCTGTAGCTTCATCGTCGACATGACGACGACTTTTCCCTGGATGCTTGGATGAGATGATGGCCCTCGCCTCGATTCAGCGGGCTGCCATGAAGTCCGGGCATAGCCAAACATCTGGCCGGGGCCAGACGGCTCTCAGCGTCCACCGTGAGCGGCGTCCGATTTCCCACGTGGGGTCAGCCTCTTCCGGCTTGTATTTCCTTAAGGATTTCTCGCTTCCCCTGCAGCGGGCGTTGCACGAGACGGCGACCCTTCGAGCACTCTGCAAGGAATGCGGCAAGTGTTACGAGAACGCTCCAGCATTCTGCCCAAATTGCGGGAAGGCGATTCGTGGAGTAGTTGCAATTCAATTGCCTTCCTGACCAACCTCGATCTCCCACAGCGGATGATCCGGCGGCACCCGCTGCTCGGGCGACACATAACCGCGGAGTGTTTTTCAGCCTGGAGGACGACAGCTAAGGCGAAAGGATTCCGTCTATCGTCTCGCGCTGGGCACAGACCAGGATTTTCGCGTCCAGCCATGTTTTCGTCGTGGATTTTCGCTCACACCTCTGGCAGAGTCTTTCGAATGAGGGCGGTCTCTACGACGTCTGTATTGCTCGGAACGATGATCCTGGTCGGGACCGCCCTGGCTTGGCCCTTCGCGGCCCACCCGACGGCCCGGGCCGAGGCCGGGATTCGCGAGGTGATCTCCTCCAGGGACAAGGCGCGATACCAGGTCTGGAAGGACGAGTTTCTGTCGACCGAGACCGGCCGGCGTGAATGGCAGGCCTACGCGCAGGAAACGCGGCTGCTGCTGACGATCGCCACGTCAACGGACAACAGATACGGCGCGGCAATTGGCCACTACGAGTGGAACCGCTCCGGGCAATTGTCCGCCGCCACGATTACCCTTGGCGCCCGCCTGGACCAAGAATACCCGGAGCCCGTCTACTATCCGGTGATGAACGCGCTCAAGCACGGTGAATTGCCGGACGTGCTCGGGCACAGCGTCCTGGCCGCCGCAAAGATGGCCCACGAATTCGGCCATCTGAGCCGGATGATCTCGACCGACGCCGAGGTCTACCGGTTGCAGACCGAACTGGTCCCTTCGTACAACGCCATCATCAGGAACAACGGCTGGAACCCGCGCGACCCACGGCTTCAGGATCTCGTCCGGCGGATGGGCGGCACGCCGATGGAGATCTGGGAGGATCGGGAATACTGGGGCGAGACCAACGCGATGTTGTATCTGCGCGACCGGATTACCAATGGCGCGCTCCAGTGTTCGTTGTTCTCGTACATTCTCAAAAACGTCGACACCTACGCGGCCAAGGCGTATCGCAGCCGGTTCGCCGAGATCGCCGAGTCGCAGACCGCGCGGAGCCACTGCGCCAGATAGACACCCGCGCGTTCGTCGCGTTGATCGGCGCGAGCTCTTCGCCCGATCAGAACGTGATCTTCACCCCCAGCTGTGCGCGCCGCGGGTAGTTTGACTGGTTCGACGCCGTGACTTGTCCGAACGTTGAAGACGTCGGGTTGACGATCGGCGCCGGGAAGTAGGGTTCGTCAAGGACGTTGATGAACTCGGCCCTCAACTGAAGCATGCTGGCTCCCCGGAGCCTGACGTTCTTGATGACCGACAGATCGAGGTTGTTGATGGAATCCCTGCGCACATCACTGAACCTTGTCGGAAGCGTGCGCAGATGGTTGACCGGCGTGGAGTTGTTCGCGACCGGATCGGTCAGCAACGACGTGAAGGCGGCCGTGTTGAACCACTTGGCGACGGTTCGCTGGTCGGACGGGAGCGCAATGTCGCCGCCGTTGTAGAAGGCGTCAGTTCCGAACACGATCGGAAAGCCGGTCTGCCAGGTGTAGACCCCTTGAACCTGCCAACCGCCAAGCAGAGCCTCGGTGACCCCGCTCGCCTCCGACACGAACTGCCGGCCCTTCCCGAACGGGAGCGTATAGATGCCGTTGACCGACAGCCTGTTCGTCACGTCCAGATCCGAGATCATCTTGGTCGGCTGCGGGTCGGTCGCGTTCAGGTACTCGGTGGCCTGCGTCCACTGCGAATAGGTGTAGGAGACGCCCAGCGCGTAACCATTCGAGAACCGCTTCTGCAAGCCGAACTGGCCGGCGTGATACCAGGACTTGCCGTCGTTGTTCGTGGTGTTGACGGCCCCGAAGGCCGGGTACGGAAGCAGCAACTGCGAGCGGGCAATGGTCGTATTGTTGAGACCGGTGCCCGGCAATAACCCGGCGAACGGGTTCGTCACCATCGTCGTCAGGAAGGTGTTGTTGGCGTTCATCGCGGCGCTCCGGGAGTTGTCCCCGTTCAGATACTGATTCGGCAGCGCGTTGAGATTGCGCGTGATCTCGATGTCGTACCCGTAGTTGCCGACGTACGCGGCGTCGAGGGTCATGCCGCCCGGCAGCTCGCGCTGCAGGCCCATCTGCCAGCGAAGCTGCTTCGACACCTTCGGATCCTGGTTGAAGAAGGAGATCCCCTGCCCGAGGAACGTCTGCCGGCCGGCCGCGTTCCCGACCGGTTCGATGATCGGGGTCGTGATGAACGCGTTATCCCAGTAGGCCGGGATCGGCGCCCCGAAGGCGTTGGTCGTGGTGCCGACGGTGGTCGTTTGAGAGTAGCCGGACTGGATCACGTCGCCGCGCCGCTCTCCAAGGAAGCCGGCGAACAGCCCGGCACCGCCTCGGAGGACCGTCTTGGGAGTCAACTGGTAGGCCAACCCGAGACGCGGCAGGAAGGTGTTCTTCGGCGTCGTGTAGAGCCCGCTCCCGCCATCGACACCCGCGAACATCAGACCGCCCTTCACGCTCAACTGCGGGACGAGGGCCTTCAACAACGGATCGTTGAGCGCCGCGTAGTTCGCCTGGGCCGCCGCCTGGATCGGCTGCACGTAGTTGAAATCGAAGCCGGAGACGCTGCGGTCCTGGCTCTCGGTCAGCGGGGTCTCGAACTCGTAACGCAGGCCGAGGTTCAGCGTCAGCTTGTTGTTGACCCGCCAGTCGTCCTGCACGAAGAATCCCGACGTGATGGATTGCTCGTCGTAGTTCGGGAGACGCGAGATCGACGTGGTGGCGGGCATTCCGAGGAGGAACGACGCGTAGGCCTGCAGGCCCTGATAGTCCGTGCCGCTGGCGCTGTTCTGCCGGGTGTAGGTGTTGGTAAAGGCGTATTGGCCGGCCTTTGCGTTGCCGGTGGGCCGGCTGCGTTCGCCGTAGTTCCTGATCTCCACGCCGGTCTTCAGCGCGTGCGCGCCCATCGACTTGTTCAGCGTGGCGGCGATCGTGTGCGAGGCGACCGGCCTGAAGTCGTTGCCGTACGCCACCGACACCAGTGCCCCCGGTGAAGTCCAGACGCGGGAACCTCCGGTCAATCTCGGGAATCAGCGTGTTGTACTGGGCGGGGAAGCCCAGTTTCGTGAGGTCGAAGCCGATCGCTTCCGGCTTTTCCATGTCCGAGTTGCGATCGAAGCGGTTGTAGCCGTACCGAACGTTCAGAACGGTCGTGGGGTTGAACACGTGCACGTCGTCGACGACGGCCTGCCACGAGATGAACTGGAACAAGGTGCCCGAGGCCGCGGACGCGAGATAGTCGTTGTAGTGGCTGTTGCGCTCGTACCAGCTCCCGCGCACGAACATCTTGTTGTGGGCGGAGATGTTGTGGTCGACTTTGCTGGTGAAGGTGTCGTAGGCCTTCGTCTTCTCCGGCAGGGTCGCGTCATAAATGTTGCCTGCCGGCCCCGTGGCACCATTCACGCCCGAGTTCTTGGGCAGGCTGTAGTAATCCAGGACCCTCTTCGCGATGGGGTTGATTCGGTCCGCCGGGATGACGTTGCCTTTGAACGGCTGTCCGACGAACTGCCCGGCAGTGGCTCCGGGCGCGCGCGTCAGCGGATCGTAAATCGTGATGAAGTGCGAGTACGCGGAGAAGTCGCCGTTGCGGAGCGCCTCGGTCGGAACCCACGGGTCCCCCGTGAGGTCGAAACGCGGGCGTTGATCCGTGATTCGCTCATAGCCGACCATGTAGAAGGTCTTGTCCCTGAAAATGGGGCCGCCGATCGTGCCGCCGGGCCGGTTCGAATTGCTCTCGACCTTCGCCTGGCCTCGAGCCTTCCCGAAGAAGTCGTTCGCGCCCCAGCTCGACGGTTCGGCAAAGTAGTAGGCCGAACCGCTGAGGCGATTGGTTCCGGATTTGATGACCATGCTGGTCACACCGCCCTCGGTGTTGCCGAACTGGGAGTCGAAGGTCGCCGTCTGCACCTTGAACTCCTGAACCAGATCGGAGGGCGGGACGTAGGTCGCGATCACCTCGTTGGCGTTTGCCGTGGCGGTGCTCGGCAAGCCGTCAATCAGCAGGTCGCTGCGGTTGCCGCGCGTGCCGTCCATGGCGTATCCGATGACGTGAGTCGGCTCGAACGGACGATCCAGCCGCTGGTCGCCCGTGTGGGCCAGGCCGGGCGCCAGTCCCATGATCTTGTAGGGATCGCCGTGGATCAGCGGCAGAGACGCGAGGCGTTGCTGGTCGACGACCAGCCCCATGTTGGCGTCCGAGGTGTTCAGCCTGGGGGACTCAGCGACGACGCTGATCGACTCCTGGAGGGTGCCGACTTCCAGCACGATGGCCAGGTTGCGCGTCTCGCTGATCTGGAGCACGACGTTGTCCTCGACGTGCTTCTTGAAACCCTGGAGCTCGACGGCGACCGTGTAGGTGCCGGGAAGCAGATAGTTGAGCTGAAACAGGCCCTGCTCATTGGTTGTCGCAGAGGCCGTCGTGCCTCTGGCCACGTCCGTGACGGTCACGGACGCCCCGGGAATGACCGCCTTGCGTGGTGTCGGTGACCCGGCCGCTTATTCTCGCGCGTGTTTCCTGAGCGTGGAGGGACGCCGGGAGGACGAGGGCCATCAACAAGGAGGCCACCGTCCAGAGCACGAAACTGGCTGGCGTACGTTTCCGCATCTCCATAACTCCATCTCCCCTGATTGAGTACCCCACTAACGAGCGCGCAATTATGCGGTCATTCCACGTCAATGTGTGCCGTTATCTTGAGGCAGGTCGGATTCTGTGGCAGGGGGGTCTGGGAACGGAGGTCATGCTAACGGCGACCCCCTCGCGCCCGAAATCGAGCACTGTCCGCGGATGCCGCCGTTCGTGTTGGCCAAGGAACCGACATAATGTCGCGATTGTCCTGCCGATCTTCTGTGCGCACTGTGGCGGCCCGTTGATGTGCAGTGCGCGTCCACGATGACATCGATAAACTGCGAATCGGGGAAAGCAGGGGCGAGTCTCCTTGGGTGTTTCCGAGTCCGCGCAAGGCGCGACCCCATGTTCATCACGCGCAAAAAGCCTGCGGCGAAAGGGGGACACGGTGAGCAGACGCCGAGACACGCGCAGCCCTGGATTTCTGGGGCAAACGGTTGGAGCAGATCGTCAGATGCCGAGGTATCACGGCCCGAAGAATTGGCTTGCCACAGATCGTCCGGTACCGTGAACCAGACAAGAAATTAGGCGGAGGTCGTTCTCGATTGGTTCAGAGCCAGCAGAAACTCGATAACCTTGCCGTCTGTGTCAGCCTGGGCAGGCCATAGGCGGCATAGATGCGCTGATGGTCTTCTCGCGTGAGGACGACTACTTCGTTGGAGTTCTCCAGTCACGCATCCACGAACTCTGGGCGCGCGCCCATGATTGCGAAGACACGGTGCTCCGCGCTTTGAGTGCGATGTGCGCGGCGTGTTATTGCGGCAGCGCGAACGTGAAGAGTCCGTTGGATTGAGCGCTGAAAGTGGACAGCGTACCTCGTGCGTGCCGTCTCACGGCCGCCTCCGCCGACTCTGGCCTGTGAGAGCCGGCTCCGGCGGCCTACCAGTCGACGTGTCTCTTGACACGGGCCGACGTCGTTAGAGATGAGACACTACCACCGAAGCCCTGGGAGCGGATGGCTCAAGAGTGTCGCGAGTTCCGCCGGTCCGATGTGACATCTCACTCGGCTGTTGTCATTCCCCTGTTTCACGGGGAAGGGACGGCGGGCCGAAAGCGAAGGCCGACACACGGGCTTGCGTGGAGGGATGTTGAGGGGTATAAGGGGCCACACGCCGAAAATCGGAAGCCCCTGCGTATCCGTCTGAAGGACCAGGCCAATGACCGCACGCGTCCTTCGCCTCGCGGTTCTCACGCTGCCGTTCGCCATCAGTGCCTCCTGCGGCCCCAGCGCCCCGGCGCCGACACACCCCACGCCTCCGACGCCGACGCCGGCGGGATCTCGTGCGATTGCGTATCAGGTGTCCGGCAGCGTCTGGTCGACCGAGCAGTCGGTAAGGTTCAACGGTGTGCAGGTGACGACGTCCACCGGCGACACGGCGACGACCGACGCGTCCGGGCGTTATTCCCTGACCGGCACGGTCACGACCGCGCAGAAGCAGGTCGTTGTCAAGATGCAGTTCCAGAAGGAGAACTACGAGCCCCTGCCGTTTGTGGGCTATGCGGGCGACAATCCGTCCATCGTCGTCTCCGATACGACAACGACCTTCGCGAACTTCAACCAGAGCCTGCAGCCCACCGTGCGGGTGCAGGCCGGCGACACCCTGGTGAACCTGCTGGCCGACAACGGCTTGGCAGTTACGGAGCCGTGCTTCCCGTGCCGCATCGTGCGCGTGGTCGTCCCGTCATCCGGCACGCTCGAAGCGCACGTAACGTGGAGCGATGCCCGCGGCAATCTCAACGTGTTCACCATGGCGCCGTACGGGCGCTTCCAGGCCGTCGGAACCAACCCGCGCGAGGTCGTTGCGACCGTGCCAGTGGGGCCGGGCGAGACGTTCCTGTTCGTCGGCTTCTGCAACGACTTGGATACCGGCACGTGCTTCTCGGAGGTGCACGACGAGACGTTTCAACTGACGACGCGGCTCGTGCCGGGCTCTCAATGAGCGTCAGGCGTATGTAGAGACTCTCGTCCCTGACGCCCACGTTGACGCCCACGCGGAAATAACGAGGTGGAAACCGGCGGACGATGTCGATGGCTGCCCCGCAGTTCTCCAACGAGAAACTACAGACGGACACGGGCGGACGGGTCGGGTTCGGACTCTTGATCTGTTGGTTGAAGGTTCGATTCCTTCCGGGCTCACCACTCTTTCATCAGCACTCTCGGACGGCGCCAAATACTTGAAAAGTGGGGCCGTTACGGCGGTTCGATTAAACCGATTTCCGTCGTACGCGATTCCTTCAGGGAAGAACAGCTGCTGCAGCCGCTGCTTGTAATCGAGCGAGGCTTGCACCCAGAGGTCTGAGGCGCGCGGCAGAATGCGTTCTGCGAAGGCCAGGATGCCCTCTACGTCGAGTTCATCGACGGCCTCGACGTGATGGTCGATCTTGGCGAGCGTCAATTCCTCGCGCAGCTTGTCGCGTTGACGGCCGTAGGTCGTGACGTCGATCGACTCCGAGTAGAGGAACGCCTCGTCCAACTTGTCCAGCTTCTGCTGGATGGCACTCACCCTCCGTTGCTGCGCCACCGTCCGGTCGTTCGCCTCTGCCCGACGCTGCTCCCACACGTGGAGGATTCGATCCTTGACGAGCCGCATGTAGCCAGGTGTTGGCTGCAGGAGGGCCAGTTCATCCGCGAACGCGCCTTCGAGTGCGGCCTTGCTCACGTTCACCGCTCGGCACTGTCGCTGACAGTGGTAGTACGCATAGTGGCCGTTGCGGCCCTTCGACCAACTACCCGTGAGCGGCCGGCCGCAGATGTCGCAACGGACGAATCCGCGCAGTGGGAAGTCCGGATGGTTCCTCTGCCGCGGACCCGCCACGACAACACGGCCGTCGAGAACGGCCTGCGCGCGGTAGAACGTGGCCTCGTCGATCAGCGGCTCGAAGTCGCCGCGGGTTGACACGCCATAGTCCGGGCTCTCGATTCTGCCGACGTAAATCGAGTTCCGCACCATCTGGCCGAAGCTTTGCGGCGAGAGCACCAATCCACGTCGCGTGCGCAAACCGGCCTCGGTCATTCGGGCAATGACTTCTTGCTTCGTGAATCGTCCCGTTGCGAGGTCCTCGAACGCACGCGCGATGAGTGGCGCGCGTTCCGGGTCCGGCACCAGGCTCTTGCCGGACCATTTCGGCGCGTTCAGATAGCCGATCGGCGCAGGAAACGTCCATCGGCCGAGTTCCAGTGCGGCGCGCATACCGGCGCGGGTGCGGTCAGAGCGCACGTCGTTGTCGAACTGCGCAAACGACGCCAGTACCCCTTCCATCAACTTGCCGGTGGACGTGTCGTCGATCGGCTCGGTGGCCGACCGCAGCGAGATGCCGAGCGATTTCAGGTGTGCACGGAGTGCGAAGTGGTCGTACCTCTCGCGCGCGAATCGCGTGAGGTTGTACACGACGACGAAGCGGACTTTACCCTTATGCGTGCGGCAGTACCTTCAGCAATGCCTGGAGCTGACTGCGGTCCGTGGTCTTGGCGCTCTCGCCTTCTTCGTGGAAGCGTTCGAGGATCTCGTAGCCTTGGCGACGGCAGTACTCCTCGCAGGCACGGAGTTGGGTCGGCAGACTGAGGTTCTCCGTCTGCTCTTTCGTACTGACGCGAACGTAGATCACCGCGCCGACCATCAGCGGCAGATTAGACCCAATCGTGGGCGCGGGCAAGGTGTGTCGAGAAGGCACGGTGATTACCCAGGAATCCGCCGGCTCTCCAAATACATCTGAACCACGACCTGCGCCATCGTCTCGGCGTGCCGACGGATCAGTTCGACGTCCCGATCAGTCACTGTGTCGGCCTCATCGCCGAGCAGCTCGCGGCACCGCGCAACCGAGATCGGTTCCGGCCGGTCATCCCCACGATCAACGAAGCCCATGGAGGTCTCCCAAGAAGGGCGATTCATGACGATTCGTGTTGTGCTGGATTGCGCGCTCCGACGCGTCGACTTGGAGTCGGCGCGTCGATATCCGTGGAGCGCGGATGCGGGCCTGGAAGCCGACATCGAGCCGCGGGAGTCAGGCTCCGCGCGGGACGGCTCGTCGCGTGAGACGCCGTCGTCTGCCAAGAAGAGAATCAGAGAAAATGAATCGTGGCCTGGGGCCGCCGATTCGTGTGCTCCACATCGGTCGATATGGAGGGGTTGCGGGCCCGCAACCGTTGAAGAGAAATCGAGATTACCGCCGTCGCCGCGCGTCGTCAAGGGGTTCGAGCGCATGGCCGTCGTAACTGCGATCAAAGGTTCGCGAATCGCGCGGTCAAGGCCGACAGCCGCGCGTCTGCGCGGGCGGAGCAAAGCGAAGCGCCTTGAGCGCGCGACTCGCGAACCGCACAATCGGTTTCGACGGCCCATCGAAGTGGACACAGGGTCGCGGCTTGAGACGGGCTACATCCCTCGCGGAAGCCTCGGTTGGTTGGTTCAGCGGAGGCAGAGACAGCGTGGCGTGAGCGACCACATCTGTGGCCGCGGGCGAGATCGCAGACTCGGTCAGATCTCGTGGTCGCTCACGCCACGGGTACTCCTCGCGGGCGGTCGTGTTTAAAGGTGGCGATGCCAGGCCGGCGGCAAAGAGCGCCGCCGGGCGGCATGTCACGATAAGCGGAGTCCGTACTTGTAGTTGTGGTGGCCATGAATCCTTGCGTCCTGTCGATCAGATTCATCTCGAAAGACGTGCCGATAGGGGGAACACCCCGCGCTGAGCCCTGTTCCCCTCCCTGTTCCCCCAAGGTCTAGCAACATTGAGCATCGAAGGACTACATCAGGGTACAAGGCTCACGACGCGACGCATCCGTCGTGCAAAGACCCAGCCAGATTCCCACGATGGATCATCGTCTGACAGCGTCCGCCGTCCCCTTCTCTGGTGTTGTGAGCCTGCAGGTCCATCCTGAGCTCCAAACGATCCTGACCCACCTCGCTGCGGCGACTGGACGCACGGTCGATCAGCTCGCCTTAGAACTGTTGGCGACATTGCATTTCGCTTGTCGAGATAGCTCGGCCGGAAAGCACTCGACGTCTGCAATCGAGGAATTGAAGCGTCTGATGCCAGCGAAATGACGCCGGCGTTCCTCTAGGGTTAAGACCCAATTAACCATGTTGAGATTCAACGGGTTGGTCAACCGAATCGGGGGGCCAACAGATGCGGGCGAACTTGTTTTGGTTTAGCGACGGGCAATGGGCGAGGATTGAGCCGTTTATTCCAAGCAATCGCCGTGGCGTGAAGCCGAAGAACAATCGGCGCATTTTGAGCGGGATCATGCATGTGCTCAAGAGCGGATGTCGATGGGTCGATTGTCCGCCGGAATATGGGCCGGCCAAGACGGTCTACAATCGCTTCAACCGCTGGAGTGCGCAGGGAATTTGGCAGAGCATCTTCGAGGCGGCGGCCGAACCTGCTGAACCGCCGGAACGAATGGCTCTCGACAGCACGCATGTCAAAGCGCATCGCTGCGCTGGCGGCGGAAAAGGGGGGGCGTCGGAACAGGCGATTGGCATCACCAAGGGCGGGCGCAACAGCAAGATTCACGGCCTTGTCGATAAGCTGTGTCGCCCGTGGGTCTTGATCCTCACGCCTGGCAACACCGCCGACTGCACAGTCGGGCCGGCATGTGTCAGTCTGCTCGACGGCATCGCCGAGTTGCTCGGTGACAAGGCTTATGACAGCAACTCGTTCCGCAAGTCTCTGCGCAAGGACGGCATCAAACCGGTGATCCCAGGCCGATCAAATCGGAAGAAACGCATACGTCACGACAAGCAAGCCTATAAGGATCGCAACGTCATCGAGCGCTGCTACTGCAGGCTCAAGGACTTCAGGCGCATCGCAACGCGCTACGACAAACTCGCTCGGAACTACTTCTCAGCCCTGTGCCTCGTTGCCGCCGTGGCATTCTGGCTTTAGTCGTGCGCGGTTTTTCCGCTTTTGGATAACATGGCGAGCGTGTCGGCACCCGGATGACGACGGGAAACCATGAAGGGGAGCTTTGAATGAGCTCGCAGCGAGTGTCGGGAACCGCCGTGCAACGAACCATTGCCGTCCTGGGCTCGGCGGTTTTCTTCGTGGTCGCCCCATTTACGCTGGCGGGGCTCGTTCCATGGTCGATCACGGGTTGGCAACTCCGGCCGCCGTTCCTTGGTCTGGAGCTGACGCGCGGCATCGGCGCGATAATGATTCTCGCAGGCGTGCCTGGGCTCGTTGACGCATTTGCGCGTTTCGCGCTGCAGGGTCTCGGCACCCCCGCGCCCATCGCGCCGCCCCGGAATCTCGTGGTGACCGGTCTCTACCGTTATGTGCGTAATCCAATATACGTCGCGCTCGTTGCCATCATCCTGGGTCAAGCGGTGCTGATGGGCGATTGGCGCCTCATCGTCTACGGCGCGCTGTGGTGGCTCGTCTTCCACGTCGCCGTCGTGGCGTACGAAGAACCCACGCTCGAGCAGACGTTTGGGAAAGAGTACGAGGCGTTCCGCGCCGCAGTCCCGCGCTGGATACCGCGGATGACCCCATGGCGGTCGAAATGATCGGTGGCCCGCGGTTGTGCGAGCCGCTGCTCGCGACCGGTCTCGGGCGCTTCACCGGCGCCGCGAGCAGGCACGCTAACGGCCCTCGGAAAAGAACATCTCCCCATTGGCGAAGCGGTTGGGTTTCAGGCGCATCGCAACGCGCTACGACAAACTCGCTCGGAACTACTTCTCAGCCCTGTGCCTCGTTGCCGCCGTGGCATTCTGGCTTTAATCAATTGAGTCTGGACCCTAGGGAAGCTTCCACGCGTAGATCGTCACGCCGGCGCCGTTGTACATCTTCCGCAGCTTCTTGAACGCGTCCATGGCGACGCCCGTCTCAACGCGCGTCCCCAAGTGAACGCTGGGTTTGGAGGCCGAAGAGGGAACCAAATTCGTGACAGAATCTGTGGGTGCCACTCACGATCGGCACGCGGATCGGGCCTTATGAGGTCACAGCGCCGCTCGGCGTCGGCGGCATGGGCGAGGTCTACCGTGCTCGCGACACACGCCTGAAACGGGACGTCGCGCTCAAGGTTCTGCCCGAGGCCTTCGCTGCCGACGCGGGTCGCCTGGCCCGCTTCCAACGCGAGGCCGAAGTCCTGGCCACGTTGAACCATCCGCAGATCGCCGCTATCTACGGCATCGAGGAGTGCGGCCCGTTACTGGCGCTGGTCCTCGAGCTCGTCGAGGGCGAGACCATCGCGGATCGGATTGCGCGCGGCGCCATTCCGGCGGACGAGGCGATCGCCATCGGCGATCAGATCGCGCAGGCGCTCGAAGCGGCGCACGAGCGGCGCATCATTCACCGGGACCTCAAGCCCGCGAACGTCAAGGTCACGCCTGACGGCACGGTGAAGGTGCTGGATTTTGGACTTGCGAAGCTGGTCGATCCGTCCGTCGCGGTCGGCGAGATCCAACCGCCTCTGACGTCATCCCCAACCATCACCTCGCCGGCGTTGATGACACATGTCGGCGTTCTGCTCGGGACGGCCGCCTATATGAGCCCCGAGCAGGCAAAGGGACGTCCGGCCGATAAACGGAGCGACGTCTGGGCCCTCGGCTGCGTGCTCTACGAGATGCTCACGGCGAGACGGGCGTTCGAGGGCGAGGACATCAGTGACACGCTGGCGTCAGTGCTCAGGAGCGAACCCGATTGGACCGCCCTTCCGGCCACCCTGCCGCCAACCATTGTCGCGTTGATCCAGCGGTGCCTCGTCAAAGATCGCCGCCGCCGGATCGCGGATGCATCTGTGGCGCACTTCGTCTTGAGCGAAGGGGGCGGCCCCCCCTCATCTCGACAGATCGGTCCGACGCTCGCACTCCGTCCCACCATCTGGCGTCGAGCGTTCCCGGTGGTGAGCGCGTCTCTTGTCACGGCGATCATGGTCATGAGCATCGCGTGGTTCGTGGCGCCGTCTCGACCGGCGACAGGTATCACGCGCTTTTCGGTACCGCTGCCCGAGCAGCAAACGTTCACTGCAACCGGTCGCAACGTGATTGCCATTTCGCCGGACGGAACACGCGTGGCGTACGTCGCCAACTCCCGTTTGCATCTCCGTTCCATGGATAACCTCGAATCGCGCGCGATTGCGGGCGCCGATCTCGGAAGCGTCATCAACCCTGTGTTCTCGCCAGATGGACAATCAGTCGCGTTCTGGTCACAGACCGACGGCACGCTGAGGCGTGTACCGGTGAGCGGCGGCGCCGCGGCGACGCTGGCCGAGATTCTCAACCCCTTCGGCATGAGCTGGTCGCCAGGCGCCATCCTCGTGGGCCAAGGGTACAAGGGGATTCTCCGGGTGAATGAGAATGGGGGTGCAACACAGATCGTACAGGTCGCGGACGGGGAGCTCGCGTACGGTCCTCAGCTGCTTCCTGACGGCGACACGATTCTTTTTACAGTCACGAAAGGCACTGCGCAGGATCGTTGGGAGAAAGCGCAAGTCGTCGCGCAATCGGTGAAATCGCGAAAGCGCACGCTCATCGTGAGCCCTGGCAGCGACGCTCGGTACCTGAGCACCGGACACCTGGTGTACGCGCTTGCGGGAAGTATTCTGGCGGCGCCCTTCGACCTTCGAACGCTGACCGTGACGAGTCGGGCCGTGCCGGTCCTCGTGGGCGTCAGACGATCGGGAGCGAGCACCGCCGCCGCCCAGTTCGCCGTGTCCGACACGGGATCACTGGTCTACATCCCGGGTCCGACCACCTCCGTGCTGACTCTGCGCACGGTAGTGATCGCGGGGAGGACCAGCGGAACCACGCCACTCGCCCTTCCGGCCGCTCCGTACACGCATCCGCGTGTGTCCAGCGACGGGACTCGGATGGTCTTCAGCCGTAATGATGCTGGCGGATCGGACATCTGGAAATACGAGCTCGCCGGCACCAGTGCGCCCCAGCGACTCACGTTCGACGGGCACAGTCGCCTCCCCATCTGGGCAGGCGACAGCAATCGGGTGCTCTTCCAATCGGATCGCGACGGCGCGCGCGGCATCTACCTGTTGTCCGTTGACGGCAGCCGTAGTACCGAGCGCATCACTACGGCGCAGGACGCCGAATCGCACACGCCAGAGTCGTTCTCGGCTGTCGGAGGGCGGCTGCTGTATTCGGTGGCGAGGAATTCGACCTGGACGCTCTTGATGATGAGCATGACCGATCACAAAGCGGAGCCCTTCAGTCACGTGCAGACGCGAGATCCAATCGGAGCCGTGTTTTCACCAGACGGCCGGTGGGTTGCGTATGCGTTGAATGACACGGGGGGCGGCGCCAACTCACCGAACCGGGGCGTCTTCGTGGAGCCAGTTCCGGCCACCGGTGCGAAGTATCAATTGCCGAGAACCGCTTTGGACTTTCACCCGTCGTGGTCGCCCGATGGCAAGGAGCTGTTCTACGTACCGGCCTTGGCTCGACGCGTGGTCGCCGTTCCCTTCCGCACACAGCCTGTCGTCACGTTTGGTGATCCGGTCGAGCTACCGAACGGCCCCCTTCCAGGACTTCTCTCTGTCGAGGCCAGAGGCTACGACGTGCTGCCGGATGGGCGCTTCGTCAGTCTCATGGCACCGCCGGACCAGACGTCCGCGGGTGCGGTGATCGCGCCCGAGCTGCGCATCGTGCTCAATTGGTTCGACGAACTGAAACGGATCGTACCGACACGTTGACACCGACGACACGAGGGAAGCTTATTTAGCATGTGACCACACCGACTGAGCACCTTGCGTGTGAGGTTCGCTCATCTGCCGACGCCACTGGAAGGGATGCCGCGGCTGTCGGCGCACCTCGGCGGACGCGTCGCCGGGCATCCGTGGGTGTTGTTCGATTTCCCGATGCTCCCGATACTGGGTGGGAATCGGCCGTACGACATCGGCCCCGATGGACGCTTCCTGGTCATTCGGAACGGGCAGGCAGAAGCCGCCGGCGGCACGGCGCCGCAGATCGTCCTTGTGCAGAACTGGTTCGAGGAATTGAAGCGTCTGATGCCAGTGAAGTGATGCTGATGGCGGTTGGTACTCGGCAGGGTCGTATATGAAGTTCTGGGTGCGATCGGCGCGGACAGGATGGCGAGGTTTGTCGCGCGCCAGGCACGGCTCGATCGCGACGTGAATTCTCGCCGCCAAGATGAGTCTGATAGCGCCGCAGTGGCTCGCAGTGGTGGGTACCACGACACCAGAATTCCTGGGGCTAGGCAGTTTGTCTCAGCCTCTCAAGCCGCCTCAACCATTCATTAATCTGGTTCCAATTGGCGGACCTTAGGGTCACTCTTCACAAAGGACTTCTGTTCTTCGACCAAGGTCGCGATCTGCGGCTCTGGTTGCGCCTGGGTTGCGTCCGGATGCGCCGCACGGTCATCGAGGCCGTCCACGGCGGCGCGATTCGCGCCCGGAATCAAGTTGCCGTACATGTCGACGGTGATCTGGATCGACGCGTGCCCGAGCTGCTCCTTCACGTAGACGATCGATTCGCCCTGCTGCAGCAGCAATGAGGCGAACGTGTGCCGCAGATCGTGGATGCGCTTGTGCCGCAGCCCCGCCTTCTCGGGAGGCGGACTCTGGCGCGATGGCTACGTTGAGCTTCCCCGGCGAGTGGCCCACCAAGAGTCTCGGCAAACCTGGCGCGGCGACCGCCAGACTGGCCGGATGGATTGACGGCGCGTCCGTCAATAGCCGCATGAGAGACGGCCGCACCGAGGCACCGTGGACCGCGACGCGCAAGCCGTAGCTGCGCGTCACTGAGTCGTGACCTACGGTTGCGGTCGAGAAACGCCGAAGCGAGCCAGTACACGACGATCGGACCCGTCCGGCGCTCGAACCTGAAGCCTGCCTCGCGCGCTTGATCCTTCAACCGTCCAAGCGACGTGAAGTCCGGATCAACGAAATGCTCGCCGACGACCAGCCTGCCTGCGGGTTTCAGGACGCGTCGCAGCTCTCGAAGCACGGCCGGCGGATTCGGCATCTCTCCCAGTGCGTCGATCAGATACGCGCCATCGAAGCTCGCAGCAGGGTATGGAAGGTGCTGAACGTCACCGATTGTCGCAATGATATTGATCACGCCCGCTTTGGCGGCTCTCCGGGCCAGCCGATCGAGCATCTGCTGCTGGATGTCGAGGACGTCGAGCCTTCCGTCAGGCGCGAGCACTGCGGCGACGGGGATCGCGTGGACGCCGATGCCGGGCCCGAGCTCGAGGATCCGCTCGCCGGCGCGCGGCTCGAGCAGCTTCTTCAGAGGTTCGGGCGCCAGAAAACCGCGAGGCCAGAGCAGACCCCACCAGAAGAAGTAGGGCATCGGGCGTGGATGTCTCCGGCTCAGCGCGTGAGAGGCCCTTGCCGCAATCGCGGTGATCGCGACCCCCGCGATTGTGCCGGCGAGGTTGCCCCTGACTGTCACCCAGACGGTCAAGAGCGCTGCCGCCGCCGATGCGAAGAACACCCAATCCTGCGGTCCCATCGAGAGCGCTCCCAAGACTAACAGGCCAATCGCTCGAGCTGGCGAAAGATTGGTCAGGGTCCCTGTGAGATGTGAATAGGACCTACGCCGAACCGGCGGCGCTTCGAAGCGCCTCAAGCCGCCTGAGCAAGCGGCCGATCTGGTTCCAACTGGCGAACGTTTGGCTCACCAAACCTTCCTGGCTTTCTCAGAGATTCTGCGAGATGGCTTCGCGGCGCAGGCGCGTGTGCGGCTTGTGAACCCAAATTGATCCCGTCTGTGCCTGTCGTGCCCGGTGCAGCGAACTTGCCGCGGGCGACCCATCGGTCGACACTGGGCGACAAGGCAGGTTCTATCGTCCAACTGCGTCGGCTTGCGCCTGTGATGGGGGCAATCCTACTTCTTTGACGCGACGGCTGCGACGGCAAGATCCGTCATTTCGCCGGTCGTCTCGCTCATCCGAATCTGCGCTTGATCGCCATCAACGCGAAGGCGGAATAGGAAGTGGTTCACGTTGGCAACTGTATCTATGTCCAATAGGAACTCTGAATCCGAGAGCCAGCGCCCTGCCGAGGCCAGCGCGAGGCCATGTGGCCCGCCCGGAGCGAATCGGCGCTTCCCGTCAAGGCCTACGCGCGCGATCCATCTCGTTTCGTCAAATCCGAGCGTAGCGAGGGCTTCTTTGCCCTTGTTGAAATCAAGCCGGAGCGTGCGAAGATCGAGTGGATTCGGAGCAAGCGTGTACGTTATGCCCGAGACGCTACGAGCCAGTGCCGGTGTCAACGAATTCGAAGGTTCGATCACTTCCTTCAATGATTCATTCAACGCACGCCGTAGCTTCTGCTGTCCGACGGTGTTTTCAGGGATCGCGGCGTTCGAGCGGATAGATCGAAAGAGAAACGGGGCGATCTCGTCAGTATTGACGCCGCCTCCGGTGAAGACGAGCACTATGTTCTCTTTCGGCAAAACGCTGATGCGTTGACCGCCGCGCCCCTCCGCTTCGAAGATCGGCGGTCTCTCGGTATTGATCCACCAGCTGTAACCGTAACCAACGCC
Organism: uncultured Acidobacteriota bacterium; assembly: GCA_963724645.1. Lineage (GTDB taxonomy): Bacteria > Acidobacteriota > Vicinamibacteria > Vicinamibacterales > SCN-69-37 > CAVXSP01. Next base: position 507,260 of record CAVRVJ010000010.1, on the reverse strand, counting down.
GGGTCGCACCTGGACATTCTCTCGCGTCGCGTTCCGAATCCAGTCTCGCGATAAGACTTGCCGGTCTCCCCACCTGCCCTCGTTAAGAAATAGGAGGCCGACTCTGGCCATGTCGGCCGGATGAAGGTGAAGATCCCCCCATCCGTGCGATCTTCCCTTCGCGTCTTGCGGCCAAACGGCGTCCTTGATCCCGAGCGGGTCAAAAAGGTTCGCCTGAAGGAAGCGAGAGGCACTCATCCCGGTCTTGGCCGTCACAACGCTCGAGAGAACGTGATTGTTACAGCTGCAATATGCAAATTGAGAGCCTGGCTCAATGATCATAGGAAGGCCCACGGCGTAGGCTGCCCAATCGGGGCTGCTGCGCATGGCCGCGAGAGCCTTCTCGCCGCCATCAGTATTGCAGTCAAACCCGGACGTCATGGTTAAGAGATGCCGGAGGCTGAGGCGGCTTCTCCGCGGATCGGAATCGTTTCGGGCCGATGGGAAGAACTGGTCAACCTTCTCGTCAACGCCTGCCACGAAGCCCTTGTCAACGGCCAGCCCGATTGCCGTTGAAGTGAAGCTCTTCGTCACCGAAGCAACGTCATGCACTTCCCGACCCTGGTACGGCCAGAAGTAAGCTTCGAGCACCATCACGCCATTCCTCACTATCAAAAAGCTATGCAGCGGGATTCGCTTCGCCCGAACGTAATCGAGCGCTTCTGCCAAAACCGTCGAATCCAAACCCTGACTCTCCGGGCTGGCGACTTTCCACTTCGACCCGGGAAACTCATTCGCAGCGGCCAGTGAATGGGTCCAAATGAACAGAAGGATGCAGAGCGACCCAACTGCATTCCGCGTGCGTGCGAATCTAAGCATGATCACTCTGAAACTACCATTCTCCTGAGTAACGCCGATCTGGCGATCGACGGATCGCTCGCCACAAGCCGACTACTCAGGAGGAGTCCGAGGTACAGCAAGCAACGATTGGCAGGTTGGTCGGCGCGAGAGATACGGTGTAGTGTCGGGCAGGACTTGGCCTCGCAGGCGAACGTCAGTCAGCGAGTCGCAGCCAAGGCACGCCGGAAGTGCTCCTCTGAACGTCGGCTACCGCGCGTTGAGCTTCTCCAGCAGCTCTTCGAGCCGGCGCTTTCGTGGCAGTACGTCCTGCGCCGCGTGCCGCGCGATCCACGCGGCGTACCACATAGCACCACTCATCACAACGAGCGGGAATCCGTCCGTGCCCCAGTTGAATGGCTCGTTGTTGATGCGCCAGAGACTCAAGTAGAGCGCCAGCGTGCACAAGTAGAACGGCAGCATGGTCCTCGTGATGGCGGACACCCGCCAGGTGCGCGACAGCTCGTAGTCCAGCAACGCCACGTGGCGCCCGAGTTCGTGGTGCAGCGACGCCCCGAAGTGGCGCTCGCGTAACGCCAAGCGCGTGCGGCCGATGTACAGATTCGCCGCGGCGAACACGGCGGCGGCCACGCCGAGGGTCACGATCAGGAAGTCCCACCAGGTGCGCGGATCGTCGTCGTAGAGCATCAGCGCAAATACCAACGCCAAGCCGGCAAACATCAGGGCGGCGAAACCGTAGGTGATGCGCGCCTCGATCACCAGTCCCCGGCGCCGCTTGGCCTCCTCCTCGCGGAGCGCCTGCTGCAGCCGGCCTTCGTCCACGCCGTAGAGCGGCGCCTGGTCCTGCGATCGCCACGCGTCCATTACGTCATCGAGATTCATGATGCAAAGCCTCCGTGGCCAGCTTCGCGGCCAGCGCCATCTTGATCCGGTTGATCTTCACGCCCACGTGGTTTTCGGTGATGCCGAGAATGCCCGCCATCTCGCGGTAGCTGAAGCCGTCGAGCATCAGCAGCGCCAGCGAGCGGTCCACCTCGTCGAGCTGCGCGATCTGCGCGTAGAGCCAATCGAGCCGCGGATCTCGACGCGGCAATGCCGTCTCGAGCAGGGCGCCGGCTGCCTCGATCGGCTCCTTGCCGCGCTGGTGCCGCTTCTCCTTCCGGTTCCACGCGATGGCCGTGTTCAGCGCCACCCGGTAGAGCCACGTGGCGATGGCCGACTCGCCGCGGAACGCGTCCACGGAGCACCACACTTGCAGCGCGATTTCCTGGAAGAGATCCTCGCGATCGGCCGGGGTAAAGGCGTAGGCCTGAACGACCTTTAGCAGGATGCCCTTGTGCCCGCGCAGCCAGTCGCGAAATGTTCGGTCTCGTTCCCGTTCCAGCACCGTGTCCTTGTATCTCTATTAGTAGCGGGCAAGGGCCGTTTTATTACAGAAGCCAGCCCGCACAGGCCGATGCCACCTACGCGCGCGATATCACCTGATCGCGTCACGGGTTGAGTCCTGTGTGACGTCGCACTGAGCATCAATCCCCGCCCAGCAGGTGTCGAATGGCCGGACTCACCCCCGTGACGCGGCCCGGAGTCGACCGCCTCGAAGGAGAGTCGTGACGGTGCGCGTTAATAGGGCAGCTGGAAGGCCAGCCATCCAGGCATCGAGGCGTGCCGTGGCCTCCCGCTGCATGGCCTCGTCCACGATGGCCTAGCGACGGTAAATCGACCCGGCAAGGACGGAAAGGCCTGCGCAGTGTTAGACGGGTGTTAGACGGAAATTCCTTGCAGCCGCCGGGTGGTCGAGATTCTGCAAATCTGCTAGGAAAAACTGGAGCCGGCGACCCGGCTCGAACGGGTGACCTGCTGATTACGAAACGCGATCTGGCCGTTTCTCCTGCATTTTCCTGCCACGCGGTGAACAGCACGATTCGACAACAACTCATTGACGACGCTAGGCTTGCGGTGTCGGTCAGTGATTCACGCGCGTGCGCGACTGTTCGTCCAGTGGCGACGTTTTTGCTACCTATGTGCTACCTGGACATCCGCGCCTGAACGACCTGCCGGCACGAAGTGAGGTGAAGCGTCATGCCGAGTGTCTTCTTCACCGATCCGTTCATTCGATCGCTTCGCCCCACGTCTGACGATCAGGTCGACCATTGGGATCGGAACGTGACCGGCCTGGTGCTCCGTCTCTCGCCTGCCGGCAAGAAGACGTGGGCGCTCTGCTTCCGGATCAATGGCCGGCAGCGGCGGCTCACGCTCGGCCGGTATCCCGCCCTGGGCCTTGCCGACGCGCGCGCTCAGGCCCAAGCCGCCCTCCACACGGTCGCCGTCGGCACCGATCCGGCCTCGGTCAAACAGGACGCGCTCCACGCCGAGACGTTCGCAGACCTGGCCCGCGAATACATGGAGCGTCACGGCAGGTTCAAGAAGAGCGGCCGGGAAGACCGGCGCATGCTCTACGGGTCGCCTCATAAGAAGCGCACGGGCAAACGTCCGCATGTACCGCTCGTGACTCGGTGGGGGACGATGAAGGTTCGCGACATCACGCGCCGCGACGTTCGAGTGTTACTCGGCGACGTGTTCGAGCGCGGGCCGATCATGGCGAACCGCACCCTTGCGCTCGTGCGCAAGATGTTCAACTTCGGGATTGAGCACGATTGGCTCGACGTCAATCCGTGCCAGATGGTGAAGCGTGTGGCGCGCGAGCGACAGCGCGACCGCGTGCTCAGTGACGACGAGATTCGTCGCGTTTGGGTGGCCCTGGACGACGAGCGTCCGAACATGGCCGCCTTGGTTCGGCTTCGCTTGCTCACGGCACAACGCGGCGGGGAAGTGCACGGGGCCAAGTGGGAAGACCTGGATCTGACCGGCGGCTGGTGGACGATTCCCGGTGAGCGCAGCAAGAACGGACTGGCTCATCGTGTGCCGCTCTCACCGCAGGCCTTGGTCGTTCTCAAGGAGTTACAAAAGAGCCAGGGCGAGTCTGCGTGGGTGTTTCCAAGCCCGCGTCAGTCGCAGCCCCACGTGCATCACGCGCAGAAGGCCATCGAGCGGGTCGTTGCGCGCTCCGGCGTCAAGTTCCGCGGCCACGACCTGCGCCGGACCGCCGCGAGCCTGATGGTCGGCGGCGGCGTGCCACGGTTGGTCGTGTCGAAGATCCTCAATCACGTGGAGACCGGCGTCACGGCCGTCTACGACCGACACAGCTACGACGCGGAGAAGCGGGCGGCTCTGGACTACTGGGGCAACCGGCTCGAGCAGATCGTCAGCGTCGACCGCGGAGCCAAGGTGCTGGCGTTTGCCGCCAGGGGATGACGACCGAGCTTGTGAATATGCTTCTATTGGCATACCATGACGAAGACGCGAACGGCCCGGGCTGACCGTGGTCCCAAACCGGTCCGCTGGATTGGTGAGAGCAAGCAGGACCTGAGCGCTTTCCCGCACGACGTCAAGCTCCGTGTCGGTGGGGCGCTCTGGGATGCTCAGGTGGGCCTCAAGTCGCCCGCGTCGAAGCCGCTCAAGGGCTTCGGCGGTGCGGGCGTGCTGGAGGTCGTGGCGGACTTCGATGGGAACGCCTTCCGGACGGTCTACACCGTGCGATTTGCCGAAGCCGTCTATGTGTTGCACGCATTTCAGAAGAAGTCTCGGCGGGGGATCGCCACGCCGAAAGCTGAGTTGGATCTCATCGTGGCGCGGCTCGCACGCGCGAAAGAGGACTACGACGAATGGCTAAGAAAACGCCGATCGCAGTAACGGCGAGTTCAGGAAACGTCTTCGCCGACATCGGGGTCTCCGAACCCGAAGAGGAGCTCGCGAAGGCGCAGCTCGCCAGTCGGATCCGCGAAGTCGTCCGCCAGAAGCGTCTGACTCAAGTCGTTGCCGCCGACGTGATGGGGATCGACCAACCCAAGGTGTCCGCTTTGCTCAACGGTCGGTTGACGAGCTTCTCGAGCGAGCGCCTGATGCGTCTCCTGACCAGGCTCGGGCAGGATGTCGAAATCGTGGTCAAGACCACACCTCGCGGCCGTCAGCGCGGACGCATTCGTGTCATCGATGAAGCGCATGTGTAGGACGAAGCGGAACCTCGGATGGGCGATCCTCAACGGGCTTCGGCAACTCAAGCGGGGAGCACGGGCGGATCGTCAGCGCCACGCCCGTGACGAGGATACGAAGAAAACCGGACACGCACGATCGAGTGCCGGACGTCCCGGGCTCTCCGCGCGTCCGGTCTACTTAACGCCGGAATCCATCCGCCCTCTCGAGAATCGACTCACCGCTCACAGGTGTGCGGCCCAGTCCCCCTGGTCGCCGCGAGCGACGCCGTGTAAGGTTTCGCCCAGATTCGGCGTTCGATCAGTATGGGCTCCCTTTCACCGACTCCGGTTCACAACTCGACAGAACGACCCCTTCGGTTTCTGAGGTTCCCGGCCGTTCGCGCGCGAACGGGGCCTGTCGCGGTCGACGATCTGGCGCCTCGAGCGGCAGGACGCCTTCCCACGACACCGACGAATCTCGAGAAACGCCGTCGCCTGGATTGAGGGCGAAGTCGCCGACTGGATGCGCTCGAAGGTCGATGCGACCACGGGCTCCTGCGAACGACCGATCCGTTGAATGCCGCCGGGAGGTCGCGATGTCGCCATCTGAGAAGGTCCGCTCACGTCTGGAGATGCTCGATGAGCGCCTGGCCCGTTTGCGGGCAGAACGAGAACGCCTCGTGGCCCGGACGACCCGTGCCGAACGCAAGCGTGACACGCGACGCAAGATCGTGGTCGGCGGCACAGTGCTGGCCGCCGTGAGTCACGAGGGCCTGCCTGCCCTGAAGACGCACGGCGAGCTCGTGCGCTGGCTCGACGCTCGCCTGGACCGCCCGCAGGACCGTCGAGTCTTCGAGTTGCCGCCGCAGAGCGGGCGGCTCAACCTCTCGTCCTGAGTCGCCGGCCGCTTCGACCGGCGACGCTCGGGCCCCTGCGACCTGTGGCCGCGCGGCGGCCGTGGCCGGGAACGACCATGCTGGGAAAGGCCACAGGCGCACTTTGGCGTTTCTTCGAAACGTCCTGCGTGCGCCTGTGGCCTGCGTGAGGTGTCGCGATGAGCGACCGATACGATCCCAACATCCCGAGTGGCGGCCATGCCCGCGGCAGTGGGGGTTCCTTCCACCTGTCGTTTCGGTCCGGCTCTCGCGGCGGCGGTGCATCCGGCGCGGCGGCGTTCGACTACGTCACGCGCAACGACAAGTACGACACCGAGGATCGCGATCCGGCGATCTACACCGAGTCCGATCACATGCCGTCGTGGGCGCAGGACGATCCCCGCGAGTATTGGGATGCCGCGGACCTGTATGGGGGGGGGGGGGAGAGGGAGAGGGAGGAGGGGGGGGAAGGGAGTTTGATGTGGAGGGTGGGGGGAGAGAGAAGAGGGGAAGAGGGGAGGGAACGTGTGGATAGAGAAGAAGAGGGGGGAGAGGGGGATGGGGAGGGAGGAGGGGGAGGGGGGTGGGGGGGAGAGGAGGAGCGATATGAAGAGAGGGAGGCGGGGTGGGGGGGGGGATTGGGGGGGGTGGGGGGGGGGGGGGGGGGGGGGGGGGGAGGGTGGGGGTCTGGGAAAGGGGGGGGGGGGGTGAGTGGGGGGAGGAAGGTGGTGGGGGAAGGGCATATGGCCACCAGGCGAGGGGAGGTGCATCGTTGGCGGCCGGTGGAGACGATGGGTCGTCGGGTGATGTTTGCAGTGGTGACGACGGTGCGGCCAGGCAGGCTATTGTGGGCCGCACGGCCTGACGCAGCCGAATTGGCGGATCTGCGGGCACGAATGGATCGGCTCGACGTGATCGCCGAGCGCGTTCTCACGATGACGCCGGCAGAGCGAGGCCAGCTCGACGCGCTAATGAAGAGACCCACGGTGCCAAAATGATCCACCGTGATCGCTGATTCGTCTAAGCGGACGAGCCTCCGACGCGAGACGCCAAGTAGTGCGAGCCGGCGACGTTTGATGTTGTCCCGGTGCTCGCGGAGGTGAAGGGCCTCGCGTGGCGAGGCCCTCCGGGCTGCGGCCTTGACCTCCGCTCCGCGCCGGAAGGAATGCACTTGTCGCCGGCTGGCCCTTTGAAATAGCTGCTGACGGGGATCAGCCGTTACTAAAGACTTCGACGTCAGGGACCTATTGCCTGCAGAGAGATGTCTCCTGGGACAAATCGAGCGCCAGGTCATGATCCGTAGCGACGGCAGTTGAGGACTAAATGTCAGAGTGACGAGCGAGCTGCCATTCTGGGGTGAGATCAGTTGACGGATCCGTGTAACCTAGCTCGCATGAAGCTGGCGATCGGTCTCGTGCTCGCGCTGTGGGCGGCATTCGTTCCGTGGTCCCAGGAAAAAGCATCCTCGGCGAAGGAGCTTGCGCACGGCCAGACCGTCATCATGGGCACGTGGTCGTGGGACATTGAGATTGATCGACAGAACAACTTCAACGCTTCGGGTCCGGATGTCTGGTTGGAGCAGCGGCGTGTCGGACCGCATCTGGTGCCAATGGGCAAGGCCGCGCTCGCGCCGATCACGACCGCGAAGGCCTTCGCGCAGTTGGCGCATGACGAGGTCGCAGACGCAAAATTCCAAGAGAGGCCGTCGAGGGCACCTTCCTGAAGGTCGGCGCTATCGTCGGTCTGAAGACGAATGAAGGCAACTACGCGAAGCTCACGGTGATCGGCTATCGCGACTCTCATGACTTTTCGTTCGAGAGCGCGAAGCTGATTCCTGCCGACCGGCGCGCTGTTACGGTGAGTCGTCCGAATATTCCCAATTACCACCTGGAGCTGCGATGGGTGCTCTGGGAGAAGTAGCCGATCCCATCGGTCGTCCCTTCGGCGTTAGAACGAAGCCGCTGGCGCGGCGGACGCTGCGCGTGAGACCTGAGCGAGCCGTCGCATAGCGTGTGGGTCACCAGGAGGTTCCGGTGACCCATCTCAGACAGACGATGCTGGACGAGCTCCAGCGACGCAACTACGCGAAGACGACGGTCGAGTCTTACATCCACGCGGTCGAGCAGTTCGCCAAACACTTCAAGCGACCGCCCGACCAGTTGAATCGTGACCATTTGCGCGACGTATCAAGCCTACTTGTTGCGCGAGCGGAAACTTGAGCCGCGGACGGTGAAGCTCCACGTCTCGGGCCTGCGCTTCTTCTTCGTGAAGACGCTGAAGCGACGGTATCTGCTCGACGACATGCCGTATCCGAAAGTCCCGCGGCGCTTGCCCACGATCCTCACGGTCGAAGAAGTCGCACGCGACTGATCGACGCCGCGCGCACTCTGACCGATCGCACGATGCTGATGGTGCTGTATTCCACGGGCATGCGAAACGCGGAGCTGCGGAGTCTGCAAGTGCAGGACATCGACAGCCGACGCATGCTGATTCACATTCAACACGGGAAAGGCGGCCGGGATCGGTACGTCCCGCTGAGCCCCACCCTGCTGGAGACCCTCGCGCGTGTACTGGCGCTGGATGAAGCCGAAGACCTGGCTGTTTCCTGGCACGATCGCGGGCTGGCGCGCCGACAAGCCCATCACGCCGAAAGTGGTCTGGGATGCCTGTCAGTCGGCGGCGACGCGCGCGCACCTGCAGAAACGTGTCTCCGCCCACCTGCTGCGCCACTCGTACGCCACGCATCTGCTTGAGGCGGGTGCCGACCTGCGCACGATCCAACTCCTGCTCGGGCACGTCAAACTCGAACACACGGTGCTCTATCTGCATCTCTCACGGCGGCACCTGCACGCCGTCCCCAATCCGCTCGACGCCATGCCGGTCTCTGGGCCGGACACGGCGCACCGCTCGCGGAGGCTGCAGAAGCGGTGACCCGGCCACCCTTTGAGGTGGCGGACATCATTCGCGCACACGGTGATCGGTTCATCGAGACGCACGGCGCCTGGCTCACCAGCCAGCACCGCCGCGTGCTTCGTGCCCTCGCGCGCTGCCGCACGGCCGCGTTGGGCGGCCATCTCGATCGCTGCGCGCGGTGTGACCATCGCGTCATCTCGTACAACTCGTGTCGGAATCGGCACTGCCCGAAGTGTCTCACCCACGCACGCGATCAGTGGCTCGCCGACCGGCAGCAGGAACTCCTGCCGGTGGGTACCACCATGTGGTCTTCACGCTGCCGCACGAGCTCTCGTGGCTCGCGCTCCAGAACAAGACGATCGTGTACGACCTACTCTTCCGTGCGAGCGCGGCCACGCTCCTCGAGGTGGCGGCCGACACGACCCATCTCGGCGCGGCGATCGGCTTCCTGACTGTGCTCCACACCTGGGGTCAGAATCTGCTGCATCATCCCCATGTGCATTGCGTGATTCCGGTCGGCGGACTCTCGCCCGATCGGACGCAGTGGGTGCATCCACGGTATCCGTTCTTCTTACCGGTCAAGGTCCTCAGTCGCGTCTTTCGCGGAAAGTTTGTGGCCGGCCTGAAGGACGCCTTTCGACGGGGCCAACTGGCCGGTCAGGCGACCTCCAGCCCCTGGCCGACGCCCACGCGTTTCGCGCGTTTCTCCGTCCGCTCTTCCGACACGACTGGGTCGTCTACGCCAAGCCGCCCTTCGGCGGGCCCGAGCACGTGCTGCACTACCTGGCGCGCTATACCCACCGGGTGGCCATTTCAAATCATCGGATCGAGCACGTGGTCGACGACCACGTCACCTTCCGGTGGAAGGACTACCGGCACGGCAGCCAGGTCCGGACCATCACAGTCAGCGCCGACGAATTCCTACGCCGGTTCTTGCTGCACGTCCTGCCGAAGGGCTTCGTCCGCATTCGCTTCTTTGGGTTTCTCGCGAGTCGACGGCGCGGCCACGATCTCCCACGCTGCCGACAAGCCCTCGCGTCCAGCTCGCGTCAGACCCTCGTGGCCTCCTCCGTCGAGAAGATCGCGCCACCGACGTCGTGGCCCTGTCCCCGTTGCGGCGGCGTGATGATCGTGATCGAACACTTGACGGCGCTGCAGATCCACGCGCGCGCCTTCGCGGAAAGAATCGGCGTTGATACCTCCTGACAGGGTCACTCGTGACACGCCCCTGAGGCATCGAGGGCCCCGGGCTCCAACGGCCGGAGGTGTGTCCGCCGGCATGAGGACGCCATGGCGCGGCCACGATTCCTTCGGTCGGGACCGTGGCCACCCACCGTGGCGATCGTCTCATCGACGACATGAGGCACGAAGGTGGCGTCGACCGATCCTCCACGACGGGACCTCCTCAATTCAACACCCATAGAACGTCCCGCATCCGCCGCAAACGCCAGCGGCTTCGTTCAAACGGCTCTATCGAAAGTGACCCGGCGACTCGGCACGACCCTCACGCGCGCACTGTACCGCCGGGTCACTCCCGATAGAGTCCTATCGTCAGGCAGGAGCTGTCTCGTCCGCGCTGATGCTCGGCCCCTATAATCAGTCACTTGTCCCTCACGCCCGGCACTCGTCTCGGCCCCTATGAAATCACCGCCCCAATCGGCGCGGGCGGCATGGGCGAGGTGTATCGCGCGACCGACAGCCACCTGAAACGGTCTGTCGCGATCAAGGTGCTGCCTGCGTCGGTCGCCCGCGACGCGGATCGCCTCGCGCGGTTTCAGCGCGAAGCCGAAGCCCTTGCCGCGCTGAACCATCCGAACATCGCCGCGATTTACGGACTGGAAAAGACGGCCGACCTCACCGCGCTCGTGATGGAACTCGTCGAGGGCGAGGATCTGTCCGCGCACATCACGCGTGGTCCCATCCCACCCGCCGAGGCGCTGCCGATCGCCAAGCAGATCGCCGACGCGCTCGAAGCCGCGCACGAGCAGGGCATCATTCATCGCGATCTGAAGCCGGCCAACATCAAAGTCCGCGCCGACGGCACGGTGAAGGTGCTCGACTTCGGCCTGGCCAAAGCGATGGATCCGGCAGGCGCATCGAGCGCGGACGTGATGAACTCGCCGACGATGACCTCGCCCGCGATGACGCAGATGGGTGTGATCCTCGGCACCGCGGCCTACATGTCGCCGGAGCAGGCCAAGGGCCGCGCCGTGGATAAGCGCGCGGACATCTGGGCGTTCGGCGTTGTGCTCTACGAAATGCTCAGCGGCCGGCGGGCGTTTGACGGCGAGGATGTGTCCGACCTGCTCGTGGCGGTGCTCAGCAAGGACGTCGACCTGGGCGCGCTGCCGGCCGGGACGCCGTCGGCCATCGTCTCGCTAATTCGGCGCTGCCTCGCGCGTGATCCGAAGAAGCGAGTGCGCGACATCGGCGACGCGCGGTTGACCCTCGAGGATCCTGCTTCGCTCGAACTCGCAATCGCCGCATCGTCGTCCGCGACAGCGCCAGCGCCGTCAGTCGCACCCGGCTGGCGGCGCGCGCTCCCGTGGGCGATCGCCGGCGCGCTCGGCGTGGCGCTCGCCTCCGCGCTCGTCGTGTGGGCGCCCTGGCGGATGCCGGCGCCAACGGACCAGCCGCTGGTGGAATTTGAAATCTTCCCGCCGGAGGGAACGTCCTTTGGCCCGGTGGGTCAGCGGGTCTCGGCCGCGGTCTCTCCGGACGGCCGCCAGGTTGTTCTCGTCGCCAGCGCGAAGGACGGCACGCGGATGCTCTGGCTGCGCCCTCTGGCGTCAAACTCTCCACGAGTCCTCCGCGGCACCGAGAACGCCTCCCAACCTTTCTGGTCTCCCGATGGCCGGTGGGTGGGCTTCGGAGCGGGCGGCAAGCTCAAGAGGATTGGCCTGGACGGCGGGCAGCCTCAAATCATCGTCGACACCAGCCTAGATTTTGGAACATCCAATGCCGGAGGCGTCACGTTGTTCACCGATGTTGGCAAGCCTGTGTACCGCGTCTCCTCGGCCGGAGGGACTTCCGCGCCTGTGTTCGAACTCGACGCGGCCCGCGGCGAAGTCGCTCATAACAATCCTGTGTTTCTTCCTGACGGGAACCATTTCCTTTACATGAGCAACGCGCAAGAGACGGGCGTCGTGTTCGCGTCGCTCGACGGCAAGACCCGCCGCTTCCTGTTTGGCCAGACGAACTCCCCGGCTTACTACACGCCAAACCCGGCCGGGGGAGCGGGATGGCTCCTGTACACCGTCATGAACCAACTTTTTGCCCGGCCCTTCGATCCAATCAAAGGTGAGGTGACTGGAGAGCCCGCACCGATCGCGGATTCCGTCAACTCCGGACCGACCTGGTCTGTGTCCAACAACGGCGTCTTGATGATCCGTCACTTCCGCCCCTCGCAAACGCAACAGACCTGGTTCAACCGGGACGGGAAACAATTGGGCGTCGTGGGCGAGGCTGGCACGCTTGGCCGTCCGCGCATCTCGCCCGATCAGAAGACCGTATCGTTTTCCCGCACAAGCGACGGCAATTCCGACGTCTGGCTCCTGGACCTGGCGCGCAACTCCACCACGCGCCTCACATTCGAGCCGGGCGCGGACAACAATCCGATCTGGTCCGCCGATGGCCAACGCCTGTTCTATTCCTCGCGGCGGCAGAACGAATTTCTCGTCGTGGAACGGCCCGCCAGCGGGATCGGCGCGGAACGAATTGTGACCAAGAGCAGGGCCGGAGCGGTCGCGACCCCGTGGGCGGCGTCCAGAGACGGGCGATGGCTCGTCTTGACTGAAAGCGGTGTCGGACAGTCCCGCCTCGCGCTCCTCTCGCCGGTCGACGGCAAGTCTGTTCCCGTGACCGAGACCGCGGCGGCAGCCAACGGCAGTGTTTCCCCCGATGGCAGATGGCTGCTCTACACGCTCAACTCCTCCGGCCGCAACGAAGTTTTCGTGAAAACGCTCCCCAAAGAGGCCGGCGGCTCGGCGGCCGCCGGAAAATGGCAAATCTCCTTTTCGGGCGGGGGCCAGCAAACGTGGCGCGCCGACGGCAAGGAGATCTTCTACCTTTCCCCGGAGGGCGCACTCATGGCCGTGCCCGTCGAGTCCGGAGAAAGCTCCTTCCGGCCAGGAACTCCTAAAGAACTGTTTCGAACCAGGGACGCCTCTTCCTTCGACGTGACCGCCGACGGTCAGCGCTTCCTGGTGAACCAGCCCGTCTCCGATTCGTCGGACACACCCGTGACCGTGATCCTCAATTGGCCCCAGCTGCTGAAAAAATGAACCCGGCCGTCAGTTCTTTTGGGATGTCTTCTCGGGTTTGAGAGGATTGCCTCGCAACGACCAACTGCCGGAGTGCTGGCCAGCCCATTCCTGACCATCGCGGGAACTACTCCTGACTAGTCGCCAAGGGTGCCTGTCAGTCGGCGGCGACGCGCGCGCACCTGCAGAAACGTGTCTCGGCCCACCTGCTGCGCCACTCGTACGCCACGCATCTGCTTGAGGCGGGTGCCGACCTGCGCACGATCCAACTCCTGCTCGGGCACGTCAAACTCGAACACACGGTGCTCTATCTGCATCTCTCACGGCGGCACCTGCACGCCGTCCCCAATCCGCTCGACGCCATGCCGGTCTCTGGGCCGGACACGGCGCACCGCTCGCGGAGGCTGCAGAAGCGGTGACCCGGCCACCCTTTGAGGTGGCGGACATCATTCGCGCACACGGTGATCGGTTCATCGAGACGCACGGCGCCTGGCTCACCAGCCAGCACCGCCGCGTGCTTCGTGCCCTCGCGCGCTGCCGCACGGCCGCGTTGGGCGGCCATCTCGATCGCTGCGCGCGGTGTGACCATCGCGTCATCGCGTACAACTCGTGTCGGAATCGGCACTGCCCGAAGTGTCTCACCCACGCACGCGATCAGTGGCTCGCCGACCGGCAGCAGGAACTCCTGCCGGTGGGGTACCACCATGTGGTCTTCACGCTGCCGCACGAGCTCTCGTGGCTCGCGCTCCAGAACAAGACGATCGTGTACGACCTACTCTTCCGTGCGAGCGCGGCCACGCTCCTCGAGGTGGCGGCCGACACGACCCATCTCGGCGCGGCGATCGGCTTCCTGACTGTGCTCCACACCTGGGGTCAGAATCTGCTGCATCATCCCCATGTGCATTGCGTGATTCCGGTCGGCGGACTCTCGCCCGATCGGACGCAGTGGGTGCATCCACGGTATCCGTTCTTCTTGCCGGTCAAGGTCCTCAGTCGCGTCTTTCGCGGAAAGTTTGTGGCCGGCCTGAAGGACGCCTTTCGACGGGGCCAACTGGCCTGGTCAGGCGACCTCCAGCCCCTGGCCGACGCCCACGCGTTTCGCGCGTTTCTCCGTCCGCTCTTCCGACACGACTGGGTCGTCTACGCCAAGCCGCCCTTCGGCGGGCCCGAGCACGTGCTGCACTACCTGGCGCGCTATACCCACCGGGTGGCCATTTCAAATCATCGGATCGAGCACGTGGTCGACGACCACGTCACCTTCCGGTGGAAGGACTACCGGCACGGCAGCCAGGTCCGGACCATCACAGTCAGCGCCGACGAATTCCTACGCCGGTTCTTGCTGCACGTACTGCCGAAGGGCTTCGTCCGCATTCGCTTCTTTGGGTTTCTCGCGAGTCGACGGCGCGGCCACGATCTCCCACGCTGCCGACAAGCCCTCGCGTCCAGCTCGCGTCAGACCCTCGTGGCCTCCTCCGTCGAGAAGATCGCGCCACCGACGTCGTGGCCCTGTCCCCGTTGCGGCGGCGTGATGATCGTGATCGAACACTTGACGGCGCTGCAGATCCACGCGCGCGCCTTCGCGGAAAGAATCGGCGTTGATACCTCCTGACAGGGTCACTCGTGACACGCCCCTGAGGCATCGAGGGCCCCGGGCTCCAACGGCCGGAGGTGTGTCCGCCGGCATGAGGACGCCATGGCGCGGCCACGATTCCTTCGGTCGGGACCGTGGCCACCCACCGTGGCGATCGTCTCATCGACGACATGAGGCACGAAGGTGGCGTCGACCGATCCTCCACGACGGGACCTCCTCAATTCAACACCCATAGAACGTCCCGCATCCGCCGCAAACGCCAGCGGCTTCGTTCAAACGGCTCTATCGAAAGTGACCCGGCGACTCGGCACGACCCTCACGCGCGCACTGTACCGCCGGGTCACTCCCGATAGAGTCCTATCGTTTGAACGAAGCCGCTGGCGCGGCGGACGCTGGCGTGAGACCTGAGCGAGCCGTCGCATAGCGTGTGGGTCACCAGGAGGTTCCGGTGACCCATCTCAGACAGACGATGCTGGACGAGCTCCAGCGACGCAACTACGCGAAGACGACGGTCGAGTCTTACATCCACGCGGTCGAGCAGTTTGCCAAACACTTCAAGCGACCGCCCGACCAGTTGAATCGTGACCATTTGCGCACGTATCAAGCCTACTTGTTGCGCGAGCGGAAACTTGAGCCGCGGACGGTGAAGCTCCACGTCTCGGGCCTGCGCTTCTTCTTCGTGAAGACGCTGAAGCGACGGTATCTGCTCGACGACATGCCGTATCCGAAGGTCCCGCGGCGCTTGCCCACGATCCTCACGGTCGAAGAAGTCACGCGACTGATCGACGCCGCGCGCACTCTTACCGATCGCACGATGCTGATGGTGCTGTATTCCACGGGCATGCGAAACGCGGAGCTGCGGAGTCTGCAAGTGCAGGACATCGACAGCCGACGCATGCTGATTCACATTCAACACGGGAAAGGCGGCCGGGATCGGTACGTCCCGCTGAGCCCCACCCTGCTGGAGACCCTCCGCGTGTACTGGCGCTGGATGAAGCCGAAGACCTGGCTGTTTCCTGGCACGATCGCGGGCTGGCGCGCCGACAAGCCCATCACGCCGAAAGTGGTCTGGGATGCCTGTCAGTCGGCGGCGACGCGCGCGCACCTGCAGAAACGTGTCTCGGCCCACCTGCTGCGCCACTCGTACGCCACGCATCTGCTTGAGGCGGGTGCCGACCTGCGCACGATCCAACTCCTGCTCGGGCACGTCAAACTCGAACACACGGTGCTCTATCTGCATCTCTCACGGCGGCACCTGCACGCCGTCCCAATCCGCTCGACATGCCGGTCTCTGGGCCGGACACGGCGCACCGCTCGCGGAGGCTGCAGAAGCGGTGACCCGGCCACCCTTTGAGGTGGCGGACATCATTCGCGCACACGGTGATCGGTTCATCGAGACGCCATGCGCCTGGCTCACCAGCCAGCACCGCCGCGTGCTTCGTGCCCTCGCGCGCTGCCGCACGGCCGCGTTGGGCGGCCATCTCGATCGCTGCGCGCGGTGTGACCATCGCGTCATCTCGTACAACTCGTGTCGGAATCGGCACTGCCCGAAGTGTCTCACCCACGCACGCGATCAGTGGCTCGCCGACCGGCAGCAGGAACTCCTGCCGGTGGGTACCACCATGTGGTCTTCACGCTGCCGCACGAGCTCTCGTGGCTCGCGCTCCAGAACAAGAACGATCGTGTACCACCTACTCTTCCGTGCCAGCGCGGCCACGCTCCTCCAGGTCGTGGCCGACACGACCCATCTCGGCGCGGCGATCGGCTTCCTGACTGTGCTCCACACCTGGGGTCAGAATCTGCTGCATCATCCCCATGTGCATTGCGTGATTCCGGTCGGCGGACTCTCGCCCGATCGGACGCAGTGGGTGCATCCACGGTATCCGTTCTTCTTGCCGTTCAAGGTCCTCAGTCGCGTCTTTCGCGGAAAGTTTGTGGCCGGCCTGAAGGACGCCTTTCGACGGGGCCAACTGGCCTGGTCAGGCGACCTCCAGCCCCTGGCCGACGCCCACGCGTTTCGCGCGTTTCTCCGTCCGCTCTTCCGACACGACTGGGTCGTCTACGCCAAGCCGCCCTTCGGCGGGCCCGAGCACGTGCTGCACTACCTGGCGCGCTATACCCACCGGGTGGCCATTTCAAATCATCGGATTGAGCAACGCGGTCGACGACCACGTCACCTTCCGGTGGAAGGACTACCGTGCACGGCAGCCAGGTCCGGACGCATCACAGTCAGCGCCGACGAATTCCTACGCCGGTTCTTGCTGCACGTACTGCCGAAGAGCTTCGTCCGCATTCGCTTCTTTGGGTTTCTCGCGAGTCGACGGCGCGGCCACGATTCCCCACGCTGCCCACAAGCCCTCGCGTCCAGCTCGCGTCAGACCCTCGTGGCCTCCTCCGTCGAGAAGATTGCGCCACCGACGTCGTGGCCCTGTCCCCGTTGCGGCGGCGTGATGATCGTGATCGAACACTTGACGGCGCTGCAGATCCACGCGCGCGCCTTCGCGGAAAGAATCGGCGTTGATACCTCCTGACAGGCGTCACTCGTGACACGCCCCTGAGGCATCGAGGGCCCCGGGCTCCAACGCGCCGGAGGTGTCCTCCGCCGGCATGAGGACGCCATGGCGCGGCCACGATTCCTTCGGTCGGGACCGTGCCACCCACCGTGGCGATCGTCTCATCGACGACATGAGGCACGAAGGTGGCGTCGACCGATCCTCCACGACGGGACCTCCTCAATTCAACACCCATAGAACGTCCCGCATCCGCCGCAAACGCCAGCGGCTTCGTTCAAACGGCTCTATCGAAAGTGACCCGGCGAACTCGGCACGACCCTCACGCGCGCACTTGCCCGCCGGGTCACTCCCGATAGAGTCCTATCGTTTCTCGCGACTAACGAACGAACGGGTCATTCTGGGCCGTCGGCTGGACCGATGTTAGCCCTTCAGTCAACGCTTCGATGCCGACGGTCGCACTCGGTTGATGAGAATCCGAAGTTCGACAATTCCAACGGAGCGACCCACTCCAGAAGTTCAGAAGGGCGACGGCACAAGCTTGTGGACGCTCCCTGCTGTGTCGGGATGATGATCGTCGTCGAACGGTGGGCCGCGTTCTCGATAGAACTCTGATCCCGAGTCCTCTCTCGTCGTGTCGCCGTGTTACTCTCCGCGGTATGAAGATCATTTCTGTCCTGGCGAGCCTCCTGCTGCTGATTGTTCTGTCTGGCCGGGCCGCCCCGCAAGCGCCGGGCGGGGAAAGCAGCGACACCAACCTGAAGGTCGTCCTGCTTGGGACGTTGGGAGGTCCGACCGTCAATGCGCAACGACTCGGGATCAGCACGCTGGTGCTGGCGGGATTCGAGAAACTGTTGTTCGATTGCGGTCGAAGCGTGACCACCGGCATGGCCAGGCTGGCGGTCAACCCTGCCGATGTGACAAAGGTGTTTTTGACACATCTCCATTCCGATCACATCGTCGGCTTCCCCGAACTGTACCTGTTCCCGTGGGCTTCGCTAGGACGAGCCAAGCCTGTGCAAGTCTGGGGACCGGACGGCACGCGGTCGATGATCCAACATCTGCAGGAAGCGTTCTCGTTCGACATTCACGTTCGGCGTGACGTAGACGAAAGGTTTCCGGCCGAAGGCATCCGGGTCATCGCTACCGACATTCGCGAGGGCGTCGTCCACGAGGCGAACGGCGTCAAAGTGACTGCGTTCCTCGTCGATCATGCGCCGATCACACCGGCATTTGGCTATCGCGTCGACTATCGCGGTCATTCCGTCGTGATGTCTGGAGACACCAAACCCTCCGAAAACCTGATCAAGGTTTCGCAGCGTGTGGATGTGCTGATTCATGAAGTCGGACGGTGGAAGACGGATCCTGCACTGGCTGGGCCTCCAGGCGAATTGTTCCCTGGGTCACGCGCGACTCGTGGCCAAATCCTGACGATTGCCAATCACCATACCGATGGCGCCGAAGCCGGACGAATCTTCGAACGGGTGAAACCAAAGCTCGCCGTCTTCTCTCATTTCAACGTGGAACCGGCTGCAACCCTCGCCCTTGTGAGACAGAACTACGCCGGTTCGGTTGAGTTCGGTGAAGATCTGATGACGATCGAGATTGGCGACGCGATCAATATTCGTCGTGTTCCTCAGACGACGAGATAGCCAGGTGCCGTCGGGAACTGATTGTGAGGCAGATCTTCCACAAGACTGACGAAGGAGACGTCACATGAATCGCGGTCTTGTGTTCCATAGCGTTCGTCCGATTTCATGGAAATCTACGGCGCGACGTCACGCAAGTGCGCTTGATCCGGTTTCGTGGACATCTTCCGAAAGGTGGATACGATGTCCCGAATGGCCAACGATGTTCGTGGCCGGCGCGCCCGCCGGCAGTTCTCTGACGAGTTCAAAGAAGGTGCCGTGCGGTTGGTGCTCGACGAAGGCAAGACCGTGGGTGCCGTCGCGCGCGAGCTGGACCTGACGGCGTCGGCCCTGAGCCTCTGGGTCCAGCATGCGAGAGCAGAGCGGACGAAAGGCAAGAGCGGGCTGGTGAAGGAAGAGCGTGAGGAACTGGTGCGGTTGCGCAAGGATCTCCGCATCGTCTCCGAGGAGCGCGACATCTCCTAAAAAAAGCCGTGGCCTTCTTCGCGAAGCAGAGCCGGTAAGGTTTCGGTTCATTGCTGCGGAGAAGGCCCGTCACACCGTCCGGATCCTGTGCCGCTGCCTTGGTGTGACGCCGAGCGGCTTCTATGCGTGGCGGCGTCGCCCCGAATTGGCCCGATTGCAAGAAGACCGACGACTGAAAGTGCTGATCAACACATCCTTCAAGGAAGGCCGGGGCTACTACGGCAGTCCGCGCGTGCACGACGACTTGATCGAGTGGAAGGAGCGGGTCAGCCGGAAGCGGATCATTCGGTTGACGCAGGAAGACGGCCTGAAAGCGCGGATTCGGAAATGTTACAAGATCACGACCGACAGCTATTACGACCAGCCGATCGCGGACAACGTCCTGGATCGGCAGTTCCAGGCCGACGCCCCGAACCAGCGCTGGGTCGGCGACACCAGCGAGTTCGTGATTGGCGAGAGCGGCAAGCTGTACCTCGCGGTGATCCTCGACTTGTACTCTCGCTGCGTCGTCGGCTGGGCGGTCAGTGCCGTCAACGATCGACACCTGACGATCAAGGCGCTCGAGAATGGCGTTGA
The DNA here is from genome assembly GCA_963724645.1 of uncultured Acidobacteriota bacterium. Taxonomy (GTDB): domain Bacteria; phylum Acidobacteriota; class Vicinamibacteria; order Vicinamibacterales; family SCN-69-37; genus CAVXSP01. The sequence goes on along the minus strand of CAVRVJ010000010.1, from coordinate 487,551 downwards.
AACGGCGCTGTCCCGAAGTCGGTCTGCTGCACCACTCCGACCAGGGCTGCACGTATGCTTCTGAAGACTATCAACGCCTCCTCGCGACTCGCGGGATCATCTGCAGTATGAGTCGCCGCGGCAACTGCCACGACAACGCGGTCATGGAAGCGTTCTTCTCTTCGGTCAAAAGCGAGCTCGGCGAACACTTCGACAGTAACGGCGACGCGAAGATGGCCCTGTTCGACTACATCGAGGTGTTCTACAACCAGAAGCGCCGGCACTCTGCTGCGGGTAGAATGAGCCCCGCTGCCTTCGAACGACGGATGACTCAAGCAGCGTAACTAAACCGTCCACCGAATCGGATCAATGCCAAAGTGGGGAAAGGATAGCGAGCACATTCAATTCGTTCACCAGTTCGCGAAACCGACGTCGGCGGCGCGCTTGGCGAGTTCGAGGATGCGCGCCGGATATTTTGGCCATGAGCCCAGTCTAGCAGGAGCGGCGAAGGGGGTTGGCTGCACGGTAGGGGTCCTCTCAATCGTGGCGCAATGGCGTGACGACGTGCCCGAATCGGTTGATTATCCGTGTCCGCGTGATCGACGAAGCGATCTTGGTCTTCGTTTGGCTTCGGGCCGAACTGCTCAAGGCGGCGACGTTGAAATACGCTATGGCTCCGCGGCGGAGTTGGCGAAGGATCCGGTTCCCACGCTGGCGCGTTGCGAAGGCTTCGGCGCACACGACCTGACGATGTCCGACTCGTCAACACTGGGATACCGGACCAAACGGTAACCACTCATACCGTTGAAACGGATAACTCCTGCCTTGTCGGCTTGTGTTTACCCAGCTTTGGCGGTTCCAATTTGCGGGTACTCCCGTGTTGGCGTCGGCTTTTGGTGGGCAGCCCTCGCGTTACGGGACTTCGGTCGTGTCGAGCCTCAAGTGCCGCGCCGGTGCCCTCCATGTGCCTCCAGCACCAATCGCCGATCACCGCGATTTCTCGCGATCGTCGAAGTATTGGTTTTCTAAGGAGTCAATTGGTGCCGAGGGGCAGAATTGAACTGCCGACACCGTGATGTTTCGTCAACTGCCACCAGAGTCATCGGCTTGCCCGACCGCGTCGAGCATTCTCCGCAGACGCTGTTCCGACCCGGTCAACGACTCGGGGCGCGTTGTGTGCGAAGCCGACCGAGACGATCCTGGACCCGCTGTCACACCCTCGAGGTCCACGAGGGCACGCGGCTCGCTCCGTTTTGGGAGTGTGTGGGCGTGCTCAGCCGCGTCAAGGTTACGCTCGCTGTGCTCGCCGCCGCGCGACCTTGACCCGGCTTCCGCTCGCCCATGGTCGGCAGCTATCGGAGCGAGCCGAAACACCGCAGCGCTGTGTAGGGTAGGCGCGTCGAACGACGCGACAACGGAGAGCTTGACCTGAGCGACGTAATCGGAGGGCCCTCGCGTCGCGCGGCCCCGCCGGGTGGCGGTCGAGTTGCACGGCGTCTGCTACCTATTTGCTACCTGGAGCCGCAAAACGGCTGAGCCAGATTCACGATTTGGCGTTTTTCTTAGAGAATTTGGAGCCGGCGACCCGGCTCGAACGGGTGACCTGCTGATTACGAATCAGCTGCTCTACCAACTGAGCTACGCCGGCACAGGCAGGAACGTCAAATCCTAACACCAAACCACCGGCACCGCCGGCTTGGCCGGCGCCGTGATCCCGTCGAGGGCTGGGTGCCCCGGAACCCCGCGAACTCGCAACCGAAATGCTCCCCGCCTCCTGCCCCAGCGTCAGCCTTCGTCCCCTTCGCCCGCGCGCCTTGGCCAACCATACGGAAAGCCACTTGACTTGACGTGTACGTTGCGCCCGCGTCCTCGCGGGCGGGCGGCGATACCACGTCAAGTCAACTGCTTTCCCGGACAAGTGCTTTCCCGGATTAGACGGCTGCCGCCGGAGATCCGGTGAGAGCGGGCCGCCTTCAATCGCCGGCCCGAAGCGGCTCATTCAGCGGTCCGGGAAAAAGCCCCGGGCCTCAGGCCCCAATCCGGATCCCAAGCCCGAGCCCCAAGTCCCAAGCCCCAAGCCAAACACCAAACCCTCGTGACCAAAGAGTGACCAAACAATAGACCGCCCGCGTACGTTAACCCCTCCGCGTCCCCTGCGTAACTAGTGGCCAAGAGGAGATACCAGTCCATGATTCCCAAGTGCATGCGCTCGGCCGCCGCCATCGCGGCCCTGACCGGGATCCTGGCGGTCGGCGTTTGCCCCGCTGCCGCCCAGGCTCCGGTTGCGGAGAAGCAACTGAAATCCCGCCAGGTGGCGCCAGTGCCGGCCGTGACCGTGGTGACCTCCGAAGATCCGAACGCCGAGCGGACGCGCGAGCAACTGATGCAGCTCCTCGAGAAGTATCCGCCGTCCCTCGGACGCGTGCTGAAGCTCGACCCGTCACTGCTCGGCAATGCCGACTATCTGGCGACCTACCCGGCGCTGTCGAGCTTCCTGAGTCAGCATCCCGACGTCCAGCGCAACCCGGCCTACTACCTGGAGCGAATCCGCACAGGTAACGAATACCGCGACGCCGAGCGAGTCGTTCCGCATGTGGAACGAGCTGCTCGGCTGGATGGGCGGGTTGACCATTGCCGCCCTCGTCGCGACGTCGCTCGGGTGGTTCATCCGGCTGCTCGTCGACTACCGGCGCTGGTACCGCCTGTCGAAAGTGCAGGCCGAAGCGCACAATAAACTGCTCGATCGAATGACGGCGAACGAAGAACTGCTGGCTTACGTCCAATCGCCTGCAGGGAGCCGGTTCCTCGAGTCAGCGCCTATTGCGCTCGACCCCGGCAGCCGCCGCATCGGCGCGCCGTTCAGCCGGATCCTCTGGTCGGTGCAGGCCGGCCTCGTGTTGGGCGCCGCGGGTCTGGGTCTACAGTACGTGAGCGGCAAGATCACCAGCGAGGCAGCCCAGCCGCTCTACACGCTGGGTGTCCTGGCGATGGCGCTGGGAATCGGGTTCGTTCTGTCGGCCGTCGTGTCGTACGCGCTGTCGTCGCGGCTCGGGCTCTTCGAGAAGCAGACGCCGGCGGAGAAGTGAAAGACATTCGAAGTCCTGAGTTCGACGTCTTTCAGTTTCCCATGGCGCATTCACTGACAGACGTCCAACGGCTCGAGGCGCTCGGCGCCGACGCGGACGTCGTCTTTCAGATGGACGAGCAGACGTTCCGCGCCTTCTATGACCGCACGGCGCGTCCGCTGTGGGCCTATCTGTCGCGCGTGACCGGCGACCGGCAACTGGCCGATGACCTCCTGCAGGACGCCTACTATCGCTTCCTTCGGGCCGACGCGATCTACGAGAACGAAACGCACCGGCGCAACGCGCTGTTCCGCATCGCCACGAACCTCGCGCGCGACGCGCATCGCCGGGCGCTCGGTCCGACCGCGCCGCCAGGGCGACGACGAGGATCTGGCGACGATCGCGGACCGGACCGACGTCGAGCGCACGATGCAGCAACGCGCGGACCTCGACCGCGCGCTGCAGCAGTTGAAGCCGCGCGAGCGCGCGCTCCTGTGGCTGGCCTACACCGAAGGCTCGTCGCATCGCGAAATCGCGGCGTCGGTCGGCGTGAAACTCGCGAGCGTGAAGCTGCTGCTGTTCAGTGCAAGGAAGAAGCTTGCGACGATCATCAAGGCTTGAGACGTGAGGCTCGGCCCAGGCCCAAACGGATGGTTGGAATGAGTGCGATGACGAAGATCGAATGCGAACGCGAAGACGACGTGCTGGCGGCGGTGAGCACGGGGCGATGGCCCGATCGGGTCGATGCCGAACTCAGGGCCCATGTGGACCGCTGTCCCGTCTGCCACGACGTGCTCATCGTTTCGGCGGCCTTCAATAAGAGCACCGAGGTGCCGCATCGCACACGTGCTGCCGGACGCGCAGGTCGTGTGGCTTCGGTCGCAGATCAAGGCCCGCGCCGACGCGACGCGGCTGGCGGAGCGCCCGATCACCGTGGCGCAGGCGCTCGCGTTCGCGTCAGTGGTCGGCGTGCTGGGCACGCTCGTCGGCGCCTCGTCCTCATGGCTGCAAAGCGGGTTCCGTTCGCTGGGCGCAGTTCGCGTCCCATCTGGAGCTGCCGAAGCTTCAGCTCCCCGCGGCCTCGAGGCCGCATTGACGGAGCATCTCGGCGTTGTGCGCTCGTGGCGCCGTGCCTGATGGTCATGCCGTTCGTCGTGTACTGGGCGATCCGAGAGAACTGACTCCGGCTATGAAGCGCGCTTCGCGCTGGAACTTCGCACTCGATGCGGCTTCCGCCATGCGCGCTGCGGACGCCTTGGCAGGGCGTTTTTTCTGCGCGGACACCTGGTCGAGGCTCTTGCGGAGCGCGTCCATGAGGTTGACCACCCGCGGGGGCGCCTGCGGTTCCTCGGGCTCGACGATCTCCTTGCCCTTGATCTTCTGGCCGATCATCTTGCGCAGGGCGTCCTCGTAGGTGTCGGGGTACTCGGAGAAGTCGATCTTCTGCTCGAAGCCGCCCATGACCTTCCTGGCGAGCGCCACTTCCTCCGCCTTTGCCTTCTTCGGCACGCCTTCAGCTCTTCGATCGCGCCGATCTTGCGGATCTCGTTCGAGCGGCGCAGCGTATGCATCATCAGCCCGATCTCGCGTGGCTCGATCGCCACGAGACGTTCGCGGCCATGAAAGGCGACTGTGCCGATGGCCGCCTTGCCCTGGAGCGCATCGCGCATCACGGCAAATGACTCGGCGGCGACCTTGCCGTCCGGGGCAAGGTAGTACGGCGTGTCGTACATCAACCGGATCGACCGCGTCCGCGTCCGCGAACTGCGAGAGGTTCACGACCCTCGTCGATTCGGGACGCACCTTCTCGATGTCCTCGTCCTCGAGTTCCACATAGCGGCCGCGCTCGAACTCGTAGCCCTTGGCGATTTCCTCGTTGGAGACCTCGCGCTCTCAGTGCGGGCACCACTTCTTGTACTTGATACGCGTCTGACAAACTCGATGCAGTTGATGGAAGTGAATCTGCGCGGCCGCGTTCGTGGCCGGGAAAACGCGAATCGGAATCGTGACCAGGCTCAACCGAAGGTGACCCTTCCAGATTGCTCGTGCCGCCATGAGTCCCCCATAGCTCCGGAAGCAACGACCGTGCCGGACGGTCCATTCAACTTCTGTGGAATTACAGCATCTGCCCAATAGCCGTCTGCAGTGTTTTCGCCTGATGCGTCGGGCAAACGCGAATCGTATGCTCAAGTTCGGCGGGTGTGGAGCAGTCGCGGAGACCATCCGGCTGTGTAGAAACGCCACGCTTCGGGTGCACCCGGGTGTGGATCAGGTCATTGGCGGCTTGTGTTGACTGGATTCGGTCTTAGGGCACCTGCGGCGTTGGCACGACCCATGCGTCGATTTCCAAGGAGCAGGAGGGGGAAGCCGATGAGCAAGCGGATCTTTTTTTGGTGCCGCCCTGTTGGCGCAGGGCGCTGGCGTTCCTTTTCTTCGTGCTCCCACGGGTTGGCGGTGTTGGTCCCGGATCCGTCCTGCCGGACGGACACGCTGCAGGCGGCCCTTCGCTGTTGGCTGTCGCAATCGCAAGCTTCGGGCTCGCCGCCGGGTCCGCGCTGGTGGGTATTGGCTTGAGGCGATGGAATACAGCCGCGGCCGTCCCCGCACGACGGTTCGCCAGAGGCCTGACATCGCCGCCGACCACCGGCGCGGACCGAATGCATACAGTTACGGATACGACGAGTAGAACCGAGGAGAGAACTCACGTGCCACGCAACCGGCCGATCGGCTGCCGCGATGCGTGCTCCCCAGGCGGCACCCGTGTCGCGGGCTGGACCGCCAGTAGCGCCGGGTCGCTGCCGGCTGCGCCCATCGTCGCCGGTCGCGCCTGCGGGGCGCCGACGACCTGTCGGCGATCTTCTGAATCAGGTTCACGTCGGCTTGGTCGAAGTCGACCTCCAGGGCGCTCCTCTCGGCCAACGAGGGCTTCTGCCGCGCTGATCGAACAGGCGCCCGAGCCGTCGTCGGCGAGCCGATGCGGCTGCGCGATTTCCTGCACAGCGCCGATGTGCCGAGCTACGAGCGCGCCATGAAGCAGCTGGCCCAGGGGCGCGGCGCGTTCGTCGCAGGAGGTGCGGGTGATGACACCCGAGAAGCGGGCGGTCTGGGTGGAAATCGCCGCGTCGCCGCTTGCCGATGGCCGGCCAACGTGCCGGAGTCAGCGCGTGCTGGTCGTGACTGACATCACCAATCGAAAGCGCGCCGAAGCGCGCGCGGGCGAGACCGAGCGGCGCTTCCGCGAAGTGGCGGACGCGGCGCCGGTGTTCATCTGGACCAGCGGGACGGACCGGCAGCGCCGCCACACCTGGGTAAACGCGCGGTGGGCGGAGTTTCGCGGCCGCGCCGATTGAAGAGGAGCTTGGCAGCGGCTGGCTCGGCGGCGTCCACGCCGACGACCTCGCCGCGATGTCTGCAGGCCTATTCGTCTGCGTTCGATTGCCGCGGGCCGTTCAAGGCGGAATACCGGCTGCACCGCCACGACGGCGAGTACCGCTGGCTGCTCGACACCGGCACGCCAATGCACGATGAGCACGGGCGCTTCGTCGGCTACATCGGTTCCTCGGTCGACATCACTGAACGAAAAACTGTCGAGCGCGCGCGCGAAGCCGTCCTCGCGGCCGAACGTGCGGCCCGCTCCGACGCCGAGCGCGCTAATGAGCTGAAGGACGAATTCCTGAGCATCCTGTCGCACGAGCTGCGCACGCCGCTCAATGCTGTGTTCGGCTGGGTGCACCTGCTTCGCACGTCACTGGTTCCGAACGGACAATTGGGACGAGGGTTGAACGTCATCGAGCGCAACACGCGGCTGCAGAGCCGGATGGTCGACGACCTGCTCGACATGAGCGGCGTCATCGCCGGCAAGATGCGGATCGAGCCGCGGCCGGTCACTCTGGCGATCGGATCATCGACGGGGCCATTGAAAGCCTGCAGCCGGCGTTCCTCGGGAAGGGAGTCATGCTCGCCGCCGCCTCGTGGACGACCCCGGAGAGGTCGAAGGCGATCCGCATCGCCTCCACCAGATTGCCTGGAACCTGGTTTCGAACTCCCTCAAGTTCACCCCGGCTGGCGGGGAGGTCGTCGTCGAGCTGACGCGCGCCGGCAACGAGGCGTGCATCGTCGTGCGCGACACGGGCCAGGGCATCGCGACCGGACTTCCTGCCGTTCGTCTTCGATCGATTTCGACAGGGCGACCCCTCGACCCGCCGCTCGCACGGCGGCCTCGGGATTGGCCTGGCGCTCGTGAAGAGTCTGGCCGAGCTGCACGGCGGCCGGGTCACGGCGGCCAGCGACGGACCGGGCCGCGGATCGACGTTCACCGTCGCGTTGCCCCTGGCGGGGCCTCGTCGTGCGCCGTCACCGCAACCGAGGAGGCGCCGGCTCGTGGCACACGGCTTGAAGGTGTAGGAGGCTGGGGAGGAGCACTTATGACGACAAAGTTTGGACGACAACGAACGTGTGGCTGGCGATCATCGCGATCGTCAGTCTGGCGGAATGGTGGCTCGTGGTCGCGACTGCGGTGGCGGGCTTCCGGCTGTACCGGCGCGCCGACCGCGTTCATCGATCGCGCGGAGTCGGATTACGTCGCGCCGCTGGCCGGCAAAGTCAACACGGCCGTCAGCGAGGCGCAGGACGTCGTGCGGCGCGTGCAGCGGCTCGAAGAGCGCACGCGCACGCGATGCTGGTCCGCCTCGAGGAGACCGCGAGGCGCGTAGCGTCGGTCGCACAGCGCGCCTGGCCGGTGCCTCGGTACGTGGCGCGCCGTTTCGGCCGCCGTGAGCTCGCTTCGAGGCGCAATCACAGAACGGCGGGCAACAGGGCGAGGGCGCTAGTCACCGGACTGGGCGCAAGGCCACGCAGGAGCGCCCAGGGCCGAGGGCTCCAAAGTGTCCGTTCTCTGAAAGGAGCCTCTCATGCAGGACGCATATCGAACTGATCAGGCAACTGACGTGACCGGAGCGTTCCTTGTGGGGATGTTGTGTGGTGTGGCCGTCGGCGCGGCGCTGGGGCTGATGTTCGCGCCGAAGCCGGGCGCCGAAATGCGCCGGCAACTGGCCGACCAGACCGGCCAACTCCGCGCGTCGCGCCTCGGAACAGGCAGATCGTCTGCGCCGAAGCGCAACGGACGCCTACAGCGGCGCGTCCCAGGCGGTCAACGACGTGGTGACGCGCGGACGCGAAGCGTTCGAGGCCGGCCGCGAAGCGTTCCAGCAGGCCCGCCCGAACGGCGAGGCGGGTGGAACGAACACATCGATGCGGTGAGAAAAATCGCCTATGCGGCGTTAGCGTTTCATTTCAAGACAGGCTGTCCAGATTCAAGACAGGGAGTACCCATGGCAGTAGCAGCACGGCTTCTGATCATCGACGACGAGCCCGATTCCAGCGAGTTCATGAAGTTGCTGGTCGAGCCTCGGGGATATCTCGTGCGCACGGCTTCGAGCGGAGCCGAGGCGCGACAAACCCTTCAGACCTGGCAGCCGGAGATCATCCTGATGGATCTCATCCTGCCCGATGCGGACGGTCTGGAGTTGCTCCGCGAGTTCAAGGAGGCGAGTCCCGAGTCGCAAGTGATCATGGTCACCGGTTACGGCAGCGTGGCGAAGGCGGTCGAAGCCATGCGCAGCGGGGCGTTCACGTTCATCGAGAAACCCGTGGAGCCGGAAGTCTGCTGATCGCCATGCTCGAGAAAGCGGGCGAGAAGTTCGAGCTGTCGGCCGAAAACCGGCGGCTGAAAGAGGAGCTGCGCGAGCACACGAACTTCGCCAACATCGTGGCGCGCAGTGACTCGATGCGGCAGCTGTTCCACATGATCAAGATGGTCGCGCCGACCGACGCGAGCGTGCTGATTCAGGGGGAGAACGGCACGGGCAAGGAGCTGGTGGCTTCGGCGATCCACGATCACAGCTCGCGCAAGATGCGGCCGTTCATCAAGATCAACTGCGCCGCGATTCCAAGCGAGTTGATGGAATCCGAGCTCTTCGGTCACAAGAAGGGCTCGTTCACCGGGGCCGTCTCCGACAAGGTGGGCCTGATGGAGATGGCCGACGGCGGATCGCTGCTGCTTGACGAGATCGCCGAGATGCCGATGGCGCTGCAGGTCAAGCTGCTGCGCGTGCTGCAGGAGCGCGAGTTCCGGCCGGTCGGCGGCAACCGCGTCATCCGCCCGAACTTCCGGTTGATCTGCTGCAACCAACGTGAACGTCGACGGAGCGCTGCAGGAAGGCAAGCTGCGCGAGGATTTGTTCTTCCGGATCAACACGGTGACGTCTGTCCATCCCGCCGCTGCGCGATCGGCCTGAGGACGTGCCGATCCTGGCTGAGCACTTCCTCCAGACGTTCCGGGACCGCCACGGCCGCGCCGTCGAAGGGATTCATCCCGACGCCGTGCGGCTGCTGCTGCGCTACCGCTGGCCGGGCAACGTGCGCGAGCTCGAGCATGTCATCGAGCGCGCGGTCATCGTCGCCGAAGGCCCGCAGGTGACGGTCGATGACCTTTCGCCGATGGTGAAAGGCACGGATCGGCAGCCGGCGTCGTCGACGTTCACGATTCCGCCGCACCACACGCTGGCGGAAATCGAGAAGCTCGCCATCCTGCAGACGCTCGAGCGGACGAGCTGGAACAAGCGCAAGGCGGCCCACATTCTCGGCGTGTACCGGCCGACGCTCTACAGCAAGTTGAGGAAGTACCACCTCGCGGAAGGGCCCAACGGCTCCGGGCGGGGCGGATCGCACAAGACCAAGGCGGCCGCCACAGACGCGACGCCGGCGCAGCCTGACGAACCGTCGCCGCCAAGGTGAGGCGATGGCAATCCCACGGGCCGAGATCGGGGAGGAATATCTTTCGCAGGTCGCGCACGAGCTTCGCGGCTCCCTGAACGCGATTCTCGGATGGGCGGAGTTCCTGCGAAGCGGCCCGTGTGACGACGTGGCGCGCGTGCGCGCGGCGGAGACCATCATCCGGCAGGCCCGTGAACAAACCGGCATGATCGGCGAGTTGATTGATACGTGGCGCCTTGCTCGCGGCACGCTCAGATTCAGCCTCGAGAGCTTCAACATCGCCGAAATGGTCCAGTGCGGCCGTCGAGGCCGTCCAGCCGCTCGCGCGCGCAAAGTCGGTGCGAATCGAACTCGAGCACGCTCCTCCTGAAGGCAGGCGCGCTCGCGGGGATCTCAAGCGGCTGACGCAGGCCATCACATCCCTTCTGTCGAACACGATTCACTTCGCGCCGGAAGGTAGCGTGGTGACGCTCGAGCTGGACGAGGATGATCAGGCCGTGCGCCTGATGGTCCACGACACCGGCCCGCCGGTGGAGTCGGCGGCCTTGCCGTTCGTGTTCGACCGATCCAGGCCGCCACAGCCTGTCGCGCGCCTCTCCGCGCAGCACGTTTCGCCTCGGGCTGAGCTTCGTGCGCGACGTCATCACGCGCCATGGCGGATCCATCGAAGCGGAAAGCGCCGCGGCCGCTCAGGGCGTTACGTTCCGCGTCATCTTGCCGATCGATGCCGCAGGGCTGGCCGCTTCGCACGCCGCGACGTGGCGCGACGATCGGCCCAGCGACGCGGCCCCGCTGGCCGTGGGCGGCTTGCGCGTGCTGCTGGTGGACGACGAGCCCGACGCCACGGGAGGCGCTCATGGGCATCCTGCAGCACTACGGGGCGGTCGTTCGGATTGCCGGTTCGGCGGAAGACGCCATCGCGGCGCTGCGGAACGAGCCGTTCGATGTGCTGCTGGCGGATATCGGGATGCCCGGCGCAGACGGCTACGACTTGATTCGCAGCGTCCGGACGCTCGAATCGGGCCCTGCGGCCCATGTGCCGGCCGTGGCCGTGACGGCTTTTGCGTCAGACGCTGATCGGCGCCGCGCGCTCGATGCAGGCTATCAGGTGCATCTCCCGAAGCCGGTCGATCCGACCGCGCTCGTCGCCACCGTTGCGGCCCTTGGCCGGCCGGCAGCGTCCATCGGCTGACACTCCCCGGCGCCGCGATTCCCGTCAACGGGCCTGTGCTCGTGGGCACGGGAATTGCGAGCAGTAAAATCAGGAGTTGTCCTGATGCGAATTGCGCAAGTCGCTCCCCTGCACGAGAGTGTTCCTCCAAAGCTCTACGGCGGGACGGAGCGGGTGGTTTCGTATTTGACCGAAGAGCTCGTCGCCAGGGGCCACGACGTGACCCTGTATGCGAGCGGCGACTCGGACGACCCGGGCGAAGCTGGTGGCGGCGACGCCCAGGGCGCTTCGTCTCGATTCTTCCTGCCACGATCCCCTGGCGCACCACTATGCGATGTTCGAGCGGCTGATCCGGGATCGTGACGAGTTCGATCTGATCCATTTTCATACCGACTACCTGCATTACTCGCTCGGCGCGGCACTTCGGGCTGCCACAGGTGACGACGCTGCACGGCCGATTGGATCTGGCCGAGCTCGGCATGCTGTACCGCGAATTCCCGGAGATGCCGGTCGTGTCGATCTCCAACGCCCAGCGGGCGCCGCTTGCTGCACGCGCACTGGCTGGGGACCGTCTATCACGGTCTGCCGCCGGATCTGTACGAGCTCCGCGAGAAGCCGGGAGGGTATCTGGCGTTTCTCGGACGGGTTTCGCCGGAGAAAGGACTGGAGCCGGCGATCGAGATCGCGACCCGCCTGGGCACGCACACTGCGTGTGGCCGCGAAGGTCGATCGCGCCGATCGCGACTACTACGTGCAGAAGATCGTGCCGCTGCTGCACAATCCATTCGTGGAGTTCATCGGCGAGATCCCCGAACCCGAGAAGAACGATTTCCTCGGCGGTGCGCGGGCGCTGCTGTTCCCGATCGATTGGCCGGAGCCGTTCGGTCTCGTGCTGATTGAGGCGATGGCGTGCGGCACGCCAATCATCGCCTACCGCCGGGGATCGGTGTCCGAAATCATCACGGATGGCGAGAATGGGTTTCTGGTGGACAACGTGGACCAGGCTGTCGCGGCGGTCAAACGCCTGTCCGAGCTGTCCCGGGTCCGCTGCCGGAAGGTCTTCGACGCGCGCTTCACGACACAGCGCATGGCCGATGACTACCTGGAGATCTACTCGTCGCTGGCTACGCACGATCCGGGCGCCGCCGAACGCGCGCAGGAGGGACGGAGTCTGTGGACGAAACCGTCAGCGTACAAGACCAGTTCTACATCCTCGCCACCCAGGCCAGGGCTGACGACCGAACCCGTGTACTGAAACAAGGCGATACCTTCGCCGTTTTCGATCGATTCGGCGATCTGCCGTGGAATCAGTCGAGCGAGTACGGCCTCTATCACGCTGGCACGCGCCACCTGTCGCGCTGCGAGCTGCGCATTGGCGGGCAGCACGCGCTGCTGTTGAGCTCCACGATTCGCAAGGCCCGATCGCTGCTGACGACCGACCTGACGACCCCCGATCTGCCCGGCCAGCGACGGCAGTGTCGAGCTGCCGAAAGGTGTCCTGCACGTCTTCAAAACCACGTTTCTGTGGCACGGCACCTGTTTCGAGCGCCTGCAGATCTCCAACTATGGCCAGTCGCGCGTGCGGACGACCATTACGATTCACACCGACGCGGATTTCGCCGACATCTTCGAGGTGCGCGGCACCGCACGGGAGAGGCGCGGCCAGCGGCTGAGCGATCAGCTCGTGGGTGACCATCTGGTCCTCAGTTACCGGGGACTCGACGGCGTCTTGCGGCGGACAACGATCGTCTGCGAGCCGGCGCCTCTGGCGATCCGCGCCGGAGTCCTGACGCTGCCGATCGAACTGGACCCCGGCCACTCGTCGCTCTTCGACGTGACCATCTCCTGCGAGACCGGCGAGGTCCATGGTGTGCCGGCGGCGTACGCCGATGCGCTCGAAGACGCGGGCGCCGCACAGGCGGCTTTGCGGGCGCAGCAGTGCCGGATTTCCAGCTCGAACGACGAGTTCAACGAATGGCTCAACCGATCGGCCTCGGATATCACCATGATGATGACCGAGCGTCCGGAAGGCCTCTATCCATACGCCGGCGTGCCATGGTTCAGCACGCCGTTCGGACGGGACGGCATCATCACCGCGCTGCAGTTTCAGTGGGTGGACCCGTCGCTCGCGCGCGGCGTGCTCAGCTACCTGGCCGCCACGCAGGCGACCAGGCATGACGAGGCGAGCGACGCGCAACCGGGCAAGATTCTCCATGAAGCGCGCGAAGGCGAGATGGCGGATCTCGGCGAGGTGCCCTTTGCGAAGCTACTACGGCAGCGTCGACTCGACGCCCCTGTTCGTGATGCTGGCCGGCGAGTACTACGAGCGAACGGGCGACCTGGCGTTCGTCCGGTCGCTATGGCCACACGTCGAAAGCGCGCTGACCTGGATCGACGAGCACGGCGATCTCGACCACGACGGGTTCATCGAATACGAACGTCGAAGCCCGAACGGGCTCGTCAATCAGGGCTGGAAGGATTCGGGCGATTCGATCTCGCACGAGGACGGGTCGATGCCTGAGGGCCCGATCGCGCTCTGCGAAGTGCAGGGGTACGTCTATGCCGCGAGGCGGGCGGCCGCGCGGCTCGCGGCGGCCCTGCACCTCCCCGACCGCGAAGCGCGGCTGGTCGAGCAGGCCGCCGCCGACGCGCGATGCGTTCGAGGAGCGATTCTGGATTCCGGAGATGGACACGTATGCGCTGGCGCTGGACGGACGCAAGCGGCCGTGCCGCGTGCGTTCGTCCAACGCGGGACAGTGCCTGTACACGCGGATCGTTGCGCCGGATCGCGCCGGCCGGCTCGTGCACGAGCTGTCGGGCGACGCGATGTATTCGGGCTGGGGCATCCGCACGTTGGCGGCCGGCGAGGTCCGGTTCAACCCGATGTCGTACCACAACGGCTCTGTGTGGCCGCACGATAACGCGATGATCGCCATGGGGTTGACCCGGTACGGCTTCAAGGACCTGGCGCTCAAGATCCTGTCCGACGGGTTCGATGCCGCCGGCTACCTCGAGCTGCGCCGCGTGCCGGAGCTGTTCTGCGGATTCGGGCGGCGACCGGGAGAAGGCCCTACCCTGTATCCGATTGCCTGCCTGCCTCAGGCGTGGGCCGCGGCGTCCGTCTTCATGCTGATCCAGGCGGCGCTCGGACTGGAGATTGACGGCGTGCGCCGGCAGGTGACGTTCACCGATCCGGTCCTGCCGGACTGGCTCGCCTGGCTGCGGATTGAGCATCTTGCGGTCGGCGACGGTGTCGTCGATCTGCTGTTCGAGCGCCACCCGCACGATGTCGGCATCAGCGTGCTGCGGCGGGAAGGAAGCGTCCGAGTCGCGCACTTCACCTGATGTGATTTCCATCTGACGCAGGCGTCGTGACGGCAGGCATCCGAAGATGCCTGCCGTCGCGATGGGTTGGCGGGTTCGTGGCGGGGGACCTGACGTCCCGTGACGGGACCTAGACCAGGACGCGGATCACGACCGCACGATTCTGGGCGCGGCCCTCCCGGGTCTTGTTCGGCGCGAGCGGCTTGTCCTCTCCGTAGCTGATGACGTTCATGCGGTGCAGCGGAATCTGGTGCTGCTCGTAGAGGTACTTCTTGACCGCTTCGGCGCGGGCGAGACCGACTTTCTCGTTGATCGTCTTTCGCGCCGACGTTGTCCGTGTGGCCCTCGATTTCGAAGAAGGCGCCCTTCGGGTCGGCCTTCAGCTGCGTGACCAGTTCGTCGATCTTCGCCTTCGCCTCGTCCGGCAGCTCCGTCTTGCCGAACTTGAAGTTGCCCTGATTCTCGCTGAGCACCACTTCGTACACGAGGCGCTTGGAGGCCTTGTCGACCGCGTCGGCGTGCGCCGCTGCGGCGCTGGCGGCATCGTTGGCCGCCGAGGCGCGCTGGCCCGCCGAATTCGCGGCGCTGGCGCGCTGCGCCCGCGGCACTGTTGGCCGCCTGCGCCTTCTGATCGACGTCGTTGATCTTGCCTTCGTTCTGCCGCGTGCGCTCCTGCGTTTCTTCGAGCGACTGGCTCAGGCTGTCGACCTTGGTGTTGACCTGGCCGACCTGTGTCCTGACATACCCCTTGGTCGCGCATGCTGCCGATCCGCCGGCAGCGAGCCCGAACAGGGCCATGACGAGAAGTGACTTCCGCATGTGTGCCTCCTGTTATTAGTAATGAGAATCCGGCCGGTATTGCGCGACGTATCCGCTCCTGGCCCGCACCACCAGATCCTTCTGGCGCGTGCGGACGTCGATCGGATGCCAGCCCGGCCGGCCGGTATCCGGAGCGAAACCGATGAAATACTGATGACGAAGCTCGCTCGATGATCTGCGCGGCCGCCGCCTGGCCATGCACGTCGGTGGACGCGAGGAAGATCTCGCCTCCAGTCCAGTGCGCAAGGTTGCCCAGCGGACTGTTGGCGAGCTCGTCGGTCGCCACCCGCTGCTCCGCCTTGGTCTGTTCTCGCTGTCGAGCGGCGAAACGACGACAATGATGTAGACGGGCACATCGATCTCGCTGGCCATGCGCGTCACCTGATCGACCGTCAGCCGGCTGCTGTTCTCGCCGCCGTCGGTCAGCGCGACGATCGCGCGGCGACGGCTGCCGTCTTCCGCGAGCACCTTGCCGGTCTCGGCGACGGCGTCCAAGAATGACGTCGTCCCGAACGGGTGGATGTCCTCGAGTTGGTGCAGCACGGTCCCTGGCGCGGGCGCCAGTGGTTGCACATGGTGCAACTCGGCATCGAAGGTGAACAGACCAATGCGATCCACGCCGGGCGTGAGACTGTCGACGATTTCCTTGGCGGTCGGACCGAACGGCCGGAAGCTTCAGCGCGAGGTTCATGCTGCCGCTGTGGTCGACGAGCAGCGCCACCGTCGCCGGCGTCGGGTCCGAACGGAACTCCAGGATGGGTCGTGTCTTGCCGTTATCGAGCACGTCGAAGTCTTCACGCGTGAGACCAATCACCGGCTGGCCGTTGCGCCTGTGGACGACGGCCGTAATGGTGACGCGATCGACGCCGGCCTTGAACGTTGGCCGTGGCGCCGGCACCGGCGTGACCTGCGCGGCCACTGGCGCGACAGCCACGATCGCGAGCAGGACGGCAGCACTGAGTCGCATCGGCTGTTCGCAACTTCAAATGGCTTGCCAATGCGATTTCTGATGGAAATGGCCCAAAAAACGCGAACTGGCGCCCGGCGGCCGCATTGACCGGGTAAGAATTACGTCCTTTTCTTCGCCTGACTCAAACGGTTGACAGGCGGCCTTTCGGGGGCCAGAGTCATCAGGCATGTATCAAAACCTGGATCAGGATCGATGGAAGTGAGGCGCCGCAGATTTGCGTGTGTGGTGGCCGCGTGGCTCGTTTGCCTTGCCTCCTCCTCCATTCTCCTCGCCCAGGCCGATCCTCTCGTCCGGGCGCACGAGCTGTACAACCAGGGGGATTACGACGAATCGATCCGTCTGGCGGAACAAGCCTCGCGTCTGCCGGCCCCGGCGAGCGCGGCGGCGGTCGTCCTGGCCAGAGCTCATCTGGAGCGATATCGCCAGAAACTGGACACAGCCGATCTCGACGCAGCTCGATCGGCGCTGACCGGGCTCGAGAACGGAAAGCTTACCGGGCGCGACCGCGTCGACTGGACGGTTGGCATGGGCGAAGTCTTGTACTTCGATCGGCGCTTCAGCACGGCGGCCGAGTTCTTCGAGACGGCGCTCGCGCATCTGGATCTGCTCGAACCCGGTGCGCGCGATCGGTTGATTGAATGGTGGGCGGGCGCGCTCGATCAGCAGGCGCAGCTCGGGCCCGACGCGGAGCGCCGGCCGCTGTACCTGCGAATTCTGGCGCGCGCCGAAGAGGAACTGCAGCACAACGACCAGTCGCCTGTCGGGTCGTACTGGCTCGCGGCGGCGGCGTTCGGGTTGGGCGATCTCGACCGCGCCTGGGCGGCGGCGGAAGCCGGCTGGATGCGCGGCGCCACGGAAGGGCCCGCGGGCGTTCGCCTGCGAACCGATCTCGACAGGCTCATCCTGACGGCAATCATCCCATGTCGCGCGCGCAACCTCGCGCCCACGGGCGATGCACAGCCCGCGGTGGCGCTGCTGCAGCAGCAGTGGGAGCAGTTGAAGGACAAATATGGACGGTGAGGCTACCCGTCTCCCTACCGTCTCAGTTGGCTGGCCAATGCCGCGGCTTTGTCGGCAAAGTCCCGCGCGAGCACGACGTTCTTCACTTTCAACGCGTCCTTCGCCTGCCGGATAAACCCTATCGCTGTGTCGTACTGCGCGCGCGCACTGGATGTGAGCTGCCCCGGATTGATGCGATCGAGATCGCGCTGCGCCGTCTCGATCAGCGCAAGCGCTCGCTGCTCAACCTCGCCCGGATTTGACGTCGTCTGCAGGATCGGCGGCGCGGGCGGCTCGGCGACAGGCGCGGGCGACGGTGCCGGCGGCGGCGTCGTGCGCTCGGGCCGCGCGGCCGGCGTTTCGCGCGGACGCGCCGGCGCGGCTGGTGCCGGCGGCGGGGCTGGCGCCGGTTCGATTGGGTCAGGAATCGACGAGGGGACGATCACGCGGTCGGGCGGATCGGGGGTCGTGAGGGCTGGCGGGGGCAACGGCGTCTTCGCCTGAGTCTTCGTACAGCCAGCCAGACCCATCGCGAGGAGCAGGATCAGCAAGAGCTGGAGCATGAGCTGATTATCGCTCAGGCCCGAGCGCGAGGCGGCAAGGCTTCGGGGCCATGACGCGGCCTTTCTCTCTACGCCTGCCTCAGCACTACCCGGAACGTCGTCCCCTTGCCCAGGACCGATTGGACTTCGATGTCACCGTCATGAAGCTGCACGGTTCGGAAGACCATCGACAAACCGATCCCCGTCCCGTGCTCCTTGGTCGTAAAGTACAGGTCGAAAATCTTTTCAAGGTGTTCGGGGGCGATTCCGAGGCCTGTGTCTTCGAATACCAATTCGACGCGGCGGCCCGGCGCCGTGGCAGCGGCGATGCGCAGGCGTCCGCCCTGCGGCATCGCCTGACACGCATTGAGCGCCAGATTGAGAAACGCCTGTTGGAGCATCCCGGGGTCGGCCGACACGTCCGGCAGTGTCGCCGGGATCTCGACGCGGATGGTCACGCCGGATTTTTCCGCCTCGGCCGTAATGACGGGCATCAACTCGTCGATGAGCGGTGCAATCGCCGTCCGTTCCAGTTTCAGGTCCTCGGGCCGCGTGAACCGGAGAAACCCCTGCACCACCTCGTCCAGCCGGCGCACCTGCGCCGCGATCACGCGCAAATGCTCCTTGGCAGCCGGCGTGTCCTGAACCTGCATCTTCAACAGCTCCAGGTGAATCATCGTGGCGTTGAGCGGATTCTTGACTTCGTGAGCGATGCCCGCCGACAGCCGGCCGAGCGCCGCGAGCTTTCGCGAATAGCTCAACGTCGACTCGACCTCGCTCAAGTAGGCGAGGTTGCGCACGACGAGCATGATGCCCACCCATCGCCGATCGGCGTCTTCGACAATGTGCGTGAGAAGGAGTCGCTCGCCGGCGCCCGGCACCCAGACGTGCACGGGGCCTTGTGATTGCCGCTCGGCGAGTGTCTTGTTCACCGGACCGCGGTACGGATGGCCGGCTGGCAGGAGCTGCTCGAGGGAGCTGGCGTCCGATTGCAGGACGCCGCGCATCGCCGGGTTGGCGAACAGCAGCACGCCATCGGGCGCGAAGAGCGCGACGGCGTCTTCGAGGTGATCGACCACGGATTCAAGCGTGGCCTTTTGACCCGCCAGCTGCGAGCGGTCGGCTTCGAGCCTCGCGCTGACGGCCTTGAACGAATCGCCCAGGCCCTTGAATTCTCCCTCCGGCGGCAGATCGACGTCCACGTTCTGCTCGCCCCGGCCCAGTCGTGCGAGGCCGCTGCGAATCACATGGATAGGACGCAGCACGACCTGCGCCAGGACCATCGCGACGATGGTCGCGACGACGAGCACGACGAACGCGGTATAGAGCGGCGTCTTCAGCGACCGCTCGAGCTGGTCCTTGATGAGGAGCGTCGACATGCCGATGCGAATCGATCCCAGGTTCGCAGTTGTGCCATCTGGGTTGAGCAGCACGAGCTCGTTGCTGAACTCGTACACGCCGGTCGTCGAAATCGCCCGCCATTGCGCCATCCGGCCCTGCTCGAGAAGGGTGGCCAAACCGCCGGTTGGCGGCAGTTGCTGCGCGACGCGCGCCGGGTCGCCGCTCGCGACGATGACGTTATCGGGATCGACGATCGCGACGTAGACCACGGATCGCGGGATCTGACTGGCCTGGAGAATCGACTGCAGGCCGGGGTCCGTCCGCAGGCCGCCGTAGGGGTCCACACCCGATCGAATCAGATCCGAGACGCGCGTCGAAATCGTGTCGGAAACGATCTTCGCCTGTGCCTGCGTCTGCTCGAGATGGACACGCGCCAGCTCGGACAGATACCAGGCGCTCAGCAGGATGACGGCTAGTCCGACGAGAACCGTCACGCCGGCGACTTGTTTGGCTTTGATGCCGAAGCGCACGGCTCAATACTACGTGCTCTGGTCTTGATTCAGCCGAGGGCTCACTAGGCTTTCTGCCTCAGGTTCAGACGGTTGAGCTTGTTGTGCAGGGTCTTCAGGCTGATGCCGAGCATTTCGGCGGCGCGTGTCTTGTTGCCACCGGTGTGCTCGAGGGTCAGCTCGATCAGTTTGCGCTCCGCTTCCTCGACGGTCGTGCCGGCCGCCAGATCCGCAGTCGGTGGCGCGGGCCCCGCGGGCCCCGAGGGCGCGTGGGTCGTCGGAGACGCCGCGGCGATGGCGCCGCTCATCAACGGCAGATCCTGCACATCGATCACCCGGCCTTGCGTCACGATCGTGGCGCGCTCGATGACATTTCGCAGTTCGCGCACGTTGCCCGGCCACTCGTAGCGCTCCAACACCTGCACGGCCCGCCCGGAGAGCCCGGTGACGGATCGCTGGTTGCGCGCATTGAACTCCGTGATGAAGGCCTGCGTCAGGAGCGGCAGGTCGTCCTTGCGCTTGCGCAGCGGCGGCAGGCAGATGGCAAACACGTTCAACCGGTAGAACAGGTCCTCGCGCAGCTTCCCTTGCCGGACTGCCTCGGGCGGGTCCGCGTTGGTCGCGGCGAGCACGCGGATATCGACCGATTGCTCGCGCTGGCCGCCGAGCGTCCGGAAGGTCCGTTCCTGCAGCACGCGAAGCAATTTGGCCTGTGTCGCGGGAGTCATCTCGGAGATCTCGTCGAGAAACAGCGTGCCGCGGTTGGCCAGCTCGAAGCACCCCTGCCGCCGGGCAGTGGCGCCGGTGAAGGCGCCCTTCTCGTGGCCGAACAGCTCACTCTCGAGGAGCGTGTCGGGAATCGCCGCGCAGTTGATCGCGACGTAGGCGTGGCCGGACCTCGGGCTGAGCTGGTGGATCGTCTGAGCGACCAGCTCCTTGCCAGTGCCCGACTCGCCGCTGATCAGCACGGACGCGCTGGTCGGCGCCGCCTGTTCGATGACTTGATAGATCTTCCGCATCTCCACGTTCTGGCCGATCATCTTGCCGAACGTGCCGTGCTCGCGCAGTTGCCGCCGGAGGATCCGGACCTCCCGCAGTGTGTCGTGCCGCTCGATAATCTGGTCCAGCAGGATCTTCAGGCGCTGCGGGTCAATCGGCTTGCTGACGTAGTCGTACGCGCCCTGTTTAATCGCTTCCACCGCGCTCTCGACGGTGCCCTGGGCCGTCATGATGACGATCGTGACTTCGTCGTCGTGCTGCTGTCGAAGGGCGCGCAGCAGGTCCAGTCCGCCTTTCCGCGGCATGATCAGATCGGTGAGCACGATGGCCGGGCGGATGGCGGCGATCTTCTCGAGCGCGTCCTCGCCGTCGGTCGCAGCCTCGGTGGCAAACCCCCAGCTCCGCAGCAACTGCTGCAGACCGACGCGCTGCGCCGCGTCGTCTTCGACGACAAGAACTTGCTCATGGAAGTGGCTGCCAGCCACCAACTCGGGCATTCAGAGACCTCGAGACCATTCTAGTCGGTCACTGTCCTGCACTGGCGCTCGTCCGGGACGAACTTGTAGGTCCGGACGACATGTGCCTGGTGCCAAGGGCTACGTGTGGCCTATCAGCTCGCTGCGCAGAGTGCAGCGACCGAGGAGCCGTGCGCGTGGAGGAAACTGTGGACCCGGGCGGGCCGCGGGCTCGAGTGAGCTGTACAAGCGCTCGATGATGTCGGCGTCGGCACCGTTAGACTGCTCGACGAGCTCGAAGGCGCGCGGAACGCGCCTGCGCTGCCGATCATCACGAACATGATCCACAGGCACCCTCGCGCCAGGAGATCGACGGCCGTATGGTGCGACGGCTTTTCCCAGAAGCGTTCGATGGAAAACGCCTCGCCCTCGGCAATACCGAGCGGCGCGCGATGCCGGGGGACTCAGTGGAAAGATTCCTGACGGTCGTGGTTGTTTCGTACACTGGGAGACTCGACGAGGTCCAGATGCCTAAATCACTTATGGTTCCGTTGTGGCTCGCCGTCCTTGCAGTCCCACTGAGCGCCCAGCGGCCTCCGCTCAGTCCGCATGAGACGCACAGCTTTACCGTGGAGGGAACGACGATTGCGTTCGAATACGGCCGGCCCTCCAAGCGGGGCCGGGAGATCTGGGGCGGACTGGTGCCGTGGGGCCGCTGGTGGATGCCTGGCGCCGACAAGGCGACGATCGTCACGACTGACGCTCCGATCGTTTTCGCCGGCGGTCTGGTCATGCCTGCGGGACAGCACACGCTCTACATGCTGCCGGATCCCGACGCGCCAAAATTGATCGTCAACAACCAGGTGGGCCAGTTTCACACCAGCTACTCGCCAGCTCGCGATCTCGGGCGAGTCGATCTCTCCATGAAGAAACTGCCGGCAATCGTCGAGCAGCTCACCTATAGTGCCGAGGCCACTTCCAGCGGCGGGGTGTTGAAGCTGACCTGGGACGACCGCGGGTACTCGGTGGAGTTCGCGCTGAAGAAATAGGCCAGGTGTCAATACGCCGGTGTGGCAGTCTCGGCGTTCAGCGGACCCCTCGTACCTGTCGTCGTACCTGTCGTACCCGTCGTACCCGTCGTACCGGGAAGTACTCCCTCTCCTGCTGGCGAATGGAGCGATAACGCCGGAATGCCGCGCGCTCATCTTCAAGTCGAAGCCACGTCTTCATTGTCGAGCCGCGGAACGTGTGCCGGAGCATGCGAATCCAATTCTTGAACACGAAGCGCGGGTCGTGCAGCAAGACCGGCGGGAGGTGGCGGAGCTTCATCCACCGTTCGGCGCGCCAGCGCAGAAACTCGATGTCCTCCGCCTCGAGCTCCGCCGTGCGAACCACGGCGGTCGTGCCGTCGTAGGCCTGCACGTCTTCATTCACGATCAGACCGCGGTCACGGAAGTCGCGAGTCATCGGCGTCCCCGGGTATGGCGTCGGATGCTGAATGTAGGGCCAGTCGACGAACCGCCGCGCGAACGTGAGATTCGCTTCGATCGACTCGCTGCGTGTCGTCCGGGTTGCCGACGATGAGGCCGCCGACGACGAACATGCCGTGCCGGTGCAGCACGTCGATCGCGCGCAGTGTCGCGCTGCCGACGGTGCGGCCGCCCTCGCGCTGGGCGTTCTTCGCCGACGCGCGGAGGAATGCGAGGTCGGCATCGAGCACGTTCTCGATGCCGAGGAACACGTACCGGAATCCGGCGTCACGCATGGCTCGTCCCAACACGTCACCGCTCGAGGCAATCGCCGACGTCATGCCCTGCACGATGTAGTCGATCGTGTGGAGCCCGGCCTCCCGGATGGCGCGGCACAGTCCGAGGAATCGCGTGACATTCAACGTGATGTTGTCGTCGACCAGAAAGATCGATCGCGCGCCACGGTCGTGCGCATCGCGGATATCGGCAACGACCCGATCGATCGACCATGTGTGGAAATTTCGGCCGCGCATCTCGATGATCGAGCAGAAGCTGCAGTCGTACGTGCATCCGCGCGAGGTCTCGACGATGTCAACCTGGCGGCCCATCATCGTGTACCCGCTGAGGACGCGCGCGGCGCGATTGGGCGGACGCACGTCGTCGTGATCGAGGTGACTCACCGGCCGCGGGGCATTGCGGACGAACGACTGACCCGTCCGGTACGACAGGCCGGCGATGCCCTCGGAAAGTGCCGCCCGCCTCGAGCGCACGAAGCAACTCGCGGAACGTGACGTCGCCCTCGCCGCTGACGATGAAATCCACGCCGGCCGAAGGGGCTTCGTAGAACTCGGGCGCCAGGCTCGGATCGTAGCCCCCGACGACAATCCGCGCGGCCGGACGGAGCGCGCGGACGAGCGCGATGATCTTGAGCGCGGTCTTGCGCTGGAAAGTCATCACCGACAGCCCGACAACGTCCGGTGACCGCGACGTGACCAGTCGCGTGACCGTTTCCGCCACCGACCGCTGGGTGAGGATCAGGTCCGCCACTGCCACGTCGTGGTGAGGGTCGACGTTGCCAGCCAGCGAGACCAGCGCACCGTTCGGCATCCGCATCGCCACCGGGGGCGTGTGCTCGAACGAATCGGGCATCGAGAAAAGAAGGACTCTCATAAGGCCAAGGCCCCAGGCCCTGGGCCCAAGGCCCTAGGGAAGACCGAATGCGCCTCGAGAAGTCAGCATAACTCTCCCGACCGGCAATTGGAGCAGCATCTATTTTGGGCCTTGGGCCTTGGGCCTTGGGCCCGGGGCCCGGGGCCTTGCCTTACAATGCCGACCCATGGTTTCAGGAAAGCCTGCCGGCTCCCGCAAGATCCGCTGGGGCGTGCTGGGCGTCGCGCGGATCGCGACCGAGAAAGTGATTCCGGCGACCCAACTCGGGGAGGCGTCCGAGGTCATAGCCATCGCCTCGCGCAACCTCGACAAGGCGCGCGCCGCGGCGGCGCGCCTCGGTATTCCCAAAGCCTACGGATCGTACGAGTGCGCTCCTGGCCGATCCCGATGTGGACGCCGTCTATAATCCGCTGCCCAACCACCTGCACGTGCCCTGGTCGATTCGCGCGGCGGAGGCGGGGAAGCACGTGCTCTGCGAGAAGCCGATAGGCCTGAACGCGGAAGACGCCGAGCGGCTGTTGGCGGCGCGCGATCTCGCCGGCGTGAAGGTGCAGGAAGCCTTCATGATCCACACGCATCCGCAGTGGACGACGGCGGTCGGCTTGATTCGCGCCGGCCGCATTGGGGAAGTGCGCTCGATCGCCGGCGCCTTCAGCTTCATGTTGAGCGATCCAGCGAATGTACGGACCGTCGCCGAATATGGCGGCGGCGGGCTCTGGGATCTGGGCTGCTATCTGGTGCACACGGCGCGTTGGATCTTCGGGCGTGAGCCGGCGCGAGTGGTCGCGGCGATGGAGATGGATGCGAACACGCGCGTCGATCGGCTCGCGTCGATGATCCTCGAGTTCGGACCAACTGGCGTGGCAGCCTCTGGTCCCGCGCACGCCATCGGCACCTGTAGCATGTATCAGGCGCCGTACCAGCGGATTCACGTGTTCGGCACGAAAGGCCGCGTGGAAATCGAAATTCCGTTCAACGCGCCACTCGACGGGCCCACGCGCGTGTATGTTGGCGACGGTTCGGATCCCACCGGCGTCGCCGCCGAGACGCTGGAGATTGCGTCGTGCAACCAATACACGATTCAGGCCGACCGCTTCTCGCGCGCAGTCCTGGACGGCGTCGAGGTCGCCCTCCCGCTCGAGGACTCCGTGCGCAACATGCGCGTACTCGACGCGCTCGTCCGCTCGGCGTCGTCTGGCAGGTGGGAGGGCGTGAGCTGAGAAACTGGATTCCCGAGGAGGCTCCCGATGGTTGCGCTCAGTGAGTTATGGCTTCCGATTCTGCTGTCGGCGATCGTGGTCTTTGCCGCCAGTTCGTTGATTCACATGGTGTTGCCGTTTCACAAGAGCGACTACACCAAGGTGCCCAGGGAAGACGATGTCATGACGGCGCTTCGATCGTTCTCCATTCCGCCCGGCGACTACATGATCCCCCGCCCCGACAGCATGAAGGAGATGGGGTCGCCTGACTTTCGGGCGAAATGGAAGAAAGGGCCCGTCCTGTCGATGACAGTGATGCCATCGGATCACGACTTCATGGGCAAGACGATGGTCCAGTGGTTCATCTACTGCCTCGTCGTCAGCCTCTTTGCGGCGTACATCGCCAGCCGCGCCGTCGGGCGGGGCGCACCGTACCTGGAGGTGTCGCGGTTCGCCAGCACGACCGCCTTCGCGGCCTACGGGTTGGCGCTGTGGCAGAACTCGATTTGGTACCGGCGCAAATGGTCCACGACGCTGAAGTCAAACATCGACAGCGTGCTTTACGGATTCCTGACCGGCGGCATGCTCGGCTGGCTCTGGCCGCGCTGAAGAAAGACTCCGGCGTCTTTTTACGCCCGCGCGACCCTGGACTACACTCGGCATGAACATGCGGTTCCCCGGATGGGCGGCTGCGGCCGCCGTCATCGTGCTGATCTCCGCGTCGCCCGCTGGCCAGAGTCAACCTCCCGACTTCGAACGCCAGCTGCGGCAACAGGTGGAGACGGACCAGGCGTGGCGCGCGGCCAGCGAGTCCGTCATGCGGATGACGAAGACGTCGTACCAGAGCCGCGTCGACGGACTGTCGATCCCTGCGTTTGTGTTCGAGCCGCTCGAGGTTCGCGGTCCGAAGGGACACGCGGCCCTCGTGTGGGTGCACCCTGACATCCGCGGCCATCTGTACCGAGTACGACATTCCGTTCATTCGTCAGGCGGTGTCGAAAGGCTACGTCGTCATCGCGCCCGAATATCGCGGCAGCATTGGGTACGGACAAACGCTGTACGACGCGATCGATTACGGCGGCGCGGAGGTCGATGACGTGCTCACGGCCGCTGACTACCTGAAGGCGAACGTGTCGGAGGTGGATCCGGCGCGCCTGGGCATCATCGGCTGGAGCCACGGCGGTATGATTGCGGTGCTCGCGATTACGCGCGAGCCGGCGACTTTCAAAGCGGCGGCGGCTCTCGTGCCCGTCACGAACCTGTTTCAGCGCCTGGCGTGGAAGGGCGAGGACGCGCAGCACCGCGCGATCGATCCGGCGAATCGACTCGGCGGACTGCCGGCCGATCGCCGTGACGTCTACAAGGAGCGGTCGCCCCTGTATCAGATCGACAAGCTGCAGATTCCACTGCTCGTGCACGTGACCCGCAATGACAGCGACGTGAACATCGAAGAAGACATGCAACTCGTCGACGCGCTCCGGTCCCGCAAACCGGACCTCGCCGAGACGAAGGTCTACGAGAGCCCGAAAGGCGGCCACCTCTTCGATCGCCAGGTGGACCCGCGGACGTGGCAGCCGGAGAACACGCGCGAGCAGCGCGACTCCTGGAACCGCGTCTGGACCTTCTTCGACTGGCATCTGGACCCGTTTCGGTAAAGACGCCCGTTTTGCCCGGATCTTGCGATATCCTCAGGTGCACGAAGAACTGACCGTCCGACCCTTCAAAGGAGTCCCAATGGCCAAAGCCGCGAAGAAAGCGAATGCCGCATTCATGAAGCCCGTCCAGCCCGACGCTGCGCTGGCGGAGATTGTCGGATCGAATCCCATTCCGCGCACCGAAGTGACCAAGCGCCTCTGGGCCTACATCAAGAAGAACAAGCTGCAGGATCAGAAGAACAAACGCAACATCAACGCGGACGCGGCCCTGAAAACAGTCTTCGGCGGGAAGGCGACGGTCAACATGTTCGAGATGACCAAGCTGGTCGGCAAGCACCTCAAGTAATTCGCGGCCCCGTACTGCCGGCCGGAGCGACGTCCTCAGCGGCGGCGTGGTTGCCGTCAACGCGCCGACGAGGGCGTCGTGCCAGTCACCTATCCGCCGAAGGGCGTCGCCGCTCTTCCCTTCACGCCAGGACGGCAATGAAAGACACTGCCGGCATGCGGCTCCGCCGCGCGCGCGGCGGCTGACAGCGGCCGGCTGGCGCTGGTGATGTACAGGTCCGAGAGGTCGGCGCCGGCGAACGCGCACTTGGTGGGATGCGTGACCGGCAGCGCGAGCGTGCGATCGCGCCGGCCGTCAGGCGCGTAGCGATGGAGAGCGCCGCCGCCCCAGAGAGCCAGCCACAGGCATCCGTCGGCGTCGACGATGAGGCCGTCGGGCTTGCCTTCGTTCTCGGGAATCACGGCGAAGACGCGGCGGCCCCAGATCGCGCCGTCATCCAAATCGAAATCGAACAGGTCGATTCGGCCCGTGCCGGTATCGACGTAATAAAGCAAGCGCCCGTCCGGACTCCAGTCGATCCCGTTCGACGTCGTGACTCCCGTCAGCATGCAGGTGACCTCGCCGTTTGGATCGAGACGGTAGAGCGCGCCGGCTTCGCGGACGTGGGTCATCGACATCGTGCCCGCCCAGAAGCGTCCGCGCGGATCGCAGTAACCGTCGTTCATGCGGTTGTCGGGCCGGTCACGCTCGACGATTGCCGCCGGCGTCGTGGCGCCGGTGGCCGGATCGACTCGCACAAACCCGTCGCGCACCGCGGCCAGCCAGTCGCCGCGCACGGTCGGCGTGACGGCGCCGATCGGCTGGCCGATCTCAAACACCGCGTCGCCGCCAGTGGCGGGATCGAAGGCGTGCAGATCGCCTTTCATGATGTCGACAAATAACAGGCGTTCGCGCGCGAGGTCCCAGACCGGGCCCTCGCCGAGGTCGGCTTTGACATCGAACGCGATGTCGACCTGCATGGTGGCGGAAATGAGACCGGGCCGAGGCTCAGGCCCCGGACAGGGGCCGGTTCCTATTCCTGATCGTCGTCCGGCGGTTCGGGAAAGTCCGGTCCCTGCGGGGCGGTCGCTGCCGGATCGTCGAAATCCGTCGGCGGCGCAATCGGCTCGTCGTTGGGATCGTCGTAGAGGCCGCCCATGCGGCCGGAATAGCGCTCCTTGATGGGGCCCTTCGGCCCGCGTTCCTTGCTCTCCCAGCGTTTTTCGCTGGAGGCGCTCTTCTTCTTCGGCGGGCCGAAGCGCGAAGGCCCCGCGGCGTCGCCACCGCGCGGAGGACTGCCGGGTCTGAAACCGCCGCCGGGCCCGCCGAATCCAGATCCGGGCGGACGACTGCCAAAACCGCCGCCTGGTGGCCTCGGGCTGAACCCGCCGCCCGGCGGACGACTGAACCCGCCCGCGGGTCGCTCTTCACGTGGACGCGCTTCGCTGACGGAAAGCGAGCGGCCCATGAACGGCTGCTGGTTGAACTTCGCGATCGCGGCCTCAGCGACGGCGCGGTCCTGGAATTCGACGAATGCAAATCCCCGGGGCCGGCCGGTCTCGCGGTCGACCGGAATCACGATTTGAGACGGCTCGCCCACGCCGGAAAAGTGCGCGCGCAAGTCTGCCTCGGTGGCCCCATAGGGCATGTTGCCGACGAACAAACGTATTGCCACTGACTGTGCCTCGCGGAGGGGGACTAGATGGGATTGAGGCCCGATAGCTTACGCCGCAGCGCGAACATTGTGGTCACGGGGTTGTGCGGACTCTTGGCTGGATAGGTCGCTACGGTGTGTGGACCCGACGTCAGGAGAATAACACGAGGGCGGGGCGCAGGGGAATAGGCAGGCTGGCGACCTGGTGAGGTCCGGAGCCTCTGCGGCCGTGTAGTAACATCCTTCTCTTGGGCTGTCGTCAGGAAACCCGATAGAGCACTCATGTCCGACGTCACGCTGCCGGCACCTGTCGAACGAGCCGCCGGCCTCCTGGTCGTTCGCGGCGCGCGCACCCACAACCTGAAGGGCGTCGACCTCTCGGTGCCTCACCGCGCGCTCGTCGTTTTCACGGGTGTGAGCGGGTCGGGGAAGTCCTCGCTTGCGTTCGACACCATCTACGCCGAAGGGCAGCGGCGCTACGTCGAGTCGCTCTCGGCCTACGCCCGGCAGTTTCTCGAGCGGATGGAGAAACCGGACGTCGAGGCGATCGAGGGCATCGCGCCGGCCATTGCGATTCGCCAGAAGAACAGCATCCGGAATCCACGATCGACGGTCGGGACGACGACGGAGATTCACGACTATCTGCGGCTGCTCTGGGCGCGCGTCGGCCGCACGATCTGCCGTCAGTGCGGCAAAGGGGTCGAGCGCGAATCTCCTGAGGTCGTCGCCGGCGAGCTCGAGCAGTTGCCGGCGGGCACGCGGCTGCTGATCGGCTTCGACTTTCCGGCGCTGGCTGTTCCGCTCGAGCCCGGCATGCCCGACGACGATTCCGGCAGCGTCCAGAGTGACGAGCTGCCTTTTGAGGACGTGACACCCAGTGCCGACTTCGCGGATCAGCCGGAGGAGAAACCGGCGCCAGGGGTCCTGTCGCCGCCGTCCGAAGATCCACTGGTCAGCACGCTGAACACCTTGCGCCGGCGCGGATTCGGACGGCTGCTGATCTCGGGCAAGACGACAACGATCGACGAGGCGGCGGCGGACCTTGCGCCTCTCCGCGGCGTCGCGTCGCTTGCGGTCGTAGTCGATCGCCTGCGTGTCGAGAGCGGCCTTCGATCCCGGCTGACCGATTCGATTGAGACCGCCTTTCATGAGGGCGACGGCGCTGCGTTCGCCGTGGAAGTCGACCAGGCCGGCGCGCCCGTCCGGACCTTCCGGTTCAGCGAGCGCTTCGAATGCCGGACGTGCGGGATCGCGTACGAAGTGCCGCAGCCGCGATTGTTCTCATTCAACAATCCGTTCGGCGCCTGCCCGACCTGCCACGGCTTCGGCAACACGATCGAGCTCGACATGGATCTGGTTGTTCCGGATCCTCAGAAATCGATCAACGGCGGCGCCATCGAGCCATGGAGCAAGCCGCACTACCGGAGTTGTCTCGCGCAGCTCAAGCGGGTCGCCAGAGGCGCCGACGTGCGGCTGGACGTGCCCTGGCAGGATCTGACCGAGGAGGAGCGGCGATTCGTGGTCGAAGGCCTGGCCTCCGGCGGCGACGACGAAGACTGCAGCTATGACGGCATTCAGGGGTTTTTTCGACGGCTCGAGCGCAAGAAATACAAGGTGCACGTGCGCGTGTTTCTGAGCCGCTACCGGGGCTATCTGACGTGCCGCGATTGTGGGGGCACCCGGCTGCGGCGCGAAGCTCGCGACGTTCAGGTCGGCGGCCGCACGATTGATGTGGTCTGCGGGTTGACCGTGAAGGCGGCCGAGGATTTCTTTCATGCCCTCGAGCTGACGGAGAAGGAAGCCGACGTGGCCGACAAGATCCTGCGGGAAATCCGCCGGCGGCTGGGCTTTCTGACCGACGTTGGGCTCGACTACCTGACGCTCGATCGCCTGTCGTCCACCCTGTCCGGGGGCGAATCCCAGCGCATCAACCTGGCCACGTCGCTCGGGTCGGCGCTCGTCGACACGCTGTACGTGCTCGACGAGCCGTCGGTTGGATTGCATCCGCGCGACAACGAGAGGCTGATTGCGATCCTGCTGCAGCTCCGCGATCAGGGCAACACGGTCATCGTCGTCGAACACGACGCGGACATGATGCGAGTGGCCGACCAGATCGTCGATCTGGGATTAGGCGCCGGCGAGCAGGGGGGGCGCATCATCTACTCCGGCTCCTACAGCGGCCTGCTGCAGGACTCGAAGTCGCTCACGGCCAAGTACCTGCGGGACGATCTGGCTGTCGCGCTCCCTCAGGCGCGGCGGCGCCCCGGTCTGCAGCGTCTGAAGGTCTTCGGGGCGTCGGAGCACAATCTAAAGGACGTGGACGTGGACATTCCGCTGGGCGTGATGACCTGTATCACCGGTGTCAGCGGATCGGGGAAATCGACGCTCGTGCACGACGTCATCTACGCGGCGGTCAAGCGCGCCAAGGGCGACTGGGATCGGCGCGTCGGTACCCACCGGCGCCTCGACGGCGTCGAGTACATCTCCGATGCCGTCCTGGTCGATCAGCAGCCCATCGGGCGGACGCCGCGATCGAATCCAGTGACTTACCTCAAGGCGTTCGATCCCATCCGCGAGCTGTTCGCCGCCACGAAGGACGCCAGGGCGCGGGGTCTGACCGCGAGCCACTTTTCGTTCAACGTCCCGGGCGGACGCTGCGAGACGTGCGAGGGCGAAGGTGGCGTGCGCGTGGAAATGCAGTTCCTGGCCGACGTCTTCGTGCCCTGCGATCAGTGCGACGGCAAACGGTTCCGGCCCAAGGTGCTGGAGGTCCGCTACAAGGGGCGCGACATCGATCAGGTGCTCGGGATGACCGTGCGCGAGGCGCTCGCCTTTTTCGCCGGGTCGCCGAAGGTCCTGCGCCGCCTCCAGGTGCTCGATGAGATCGGCCTCGGGTATCTCCGGCTCGGGCAGCCGGCCACGACGTTGTCCGGGGGAGAAGCGCAACGGATCAAGATTGCCTCGCATCTGGGATCGCAGGCCGGAGAGCGGGTGCTCTACGTGCTGGACGAGCCGACGACGGGCCTGCACTTCGACGACATCGTCAAACTGCTCGCCGCCTTCAGAAAGCTGCTGGCGGCTGGCCACAGCCTGCTGGTGATCGAGCACAACCTCGACGTGTTGAAAACGGCGGACTGGATCATCGACCTCGGCCCCGAGGGAGGCGAGGCCGGCGGAGAAGTCGTGGCGTTCGGAACGCCCGAACAGGTGGCCAAGGTTTCCGTCTCGTATACCGGACGCTACTTGAATCGCACGCTCGCGGCGGGGCGCGAACATGCTTTTGTGTCGGAGGCTTGACGGCATGAGCAACGAGGCACGCGTGCTGACGGTGATGTTGGCGATCGTTGCCGGGTGCGCGGGTCTGAGGGCCGGCGCCAACTTTCAGGCCGCCTCGAATTCGAGTGCCGCTCAATGGCAGGACGTCATCCGCAATCTCCGCCATCCCGAGGCAAAAGTGCGGCTGACCGCGGTGGAGCAGTTGGGTAACGCCGGCTACGCGGCCACGGCGGAATACGTGGCGCCGCTCGTCACCGATCCGGACGACCGGGTGCAGTTCGCGGCGATCGACGCCGAGCTGACGTTTTTTCTGGTGGAGTCGATTGGCGAGCGGCACAGCTTGACCGGCGGATCCCGCAGCCGCGCGCAGGAGGCGTTCGATGCCGGGCCGCTCGTGCGGGTCGCCGGACCGGCGCCGCCCGTGCTGCTCGACAACCTGATCGCCGCCATGCGCGACAGCAACGCTCGCATCCGCTTCGACGCGGTCCATGCCGCCGGTGTCATTGGCGAGCCGCCGCTCCCGCCAGCTCAGGCCAAAAGTCTGCTCGATGGACTGGATCATTACGATCCGATCATTCGCGCGGCCACGGCGCGCGTGATTGGGAGGCTGCGCGTGACGGAAGCCGGTGACAAGCTGATCGCCGGGCTCAACGATTCGAGCGGGCTCGTCCGCCGTTATTGCGCGGAGGCGCTCGGCCGGATTCGCGAGGAGCGGGCCGTCCAGTCGCTGACGGAACTGGTGGCCTACTATCGCAACGACGACGTCGCCGCCGAAATGCTGCTGGCGCTCGCGCGTACGGGTCATTCGTCGTCTCTCGGGCTGTTCCGATCGCGGCTGACAGATGTGAACCCGCTGATTCGCCGCGCGGCCGCCGAGGGGCTCGGCCGTCTCGGTGCTCGCGAATCGATGGACGCGCTGAAGGTCATGATGACGAGCGATGCGTCGAGCGCGGCGCGTCTGGCCGCGACTTTTGCCGTTGGATTGCTCGGTGAATCCCAATCGCACGTGATTGCCGCCGCGCTCGCCTCGCCCGACGTGACTGCACAAGCGCGGGATTACCTGCTCGAACTTGGCCCGGCCGCGCTCCCAGGCATCCAGTCAACGCTCGGCGCCGCCGCCGATGGCCGTTTTCGGGCCGACCTGGTTCACGTGCTGGGATTCGCCGGCACGCGTGAGGCGCTGCCGCTGATCGAGCCGTTCTTGAAGGACAAAGACGAACGCGTCAGCCGGGCAGCCACGAACGCGATCAACAGACTCACAAGATCTTGAGCCACGAAGCGCCCGACGGGCCCCTCCCCTTATCCTTCTATTGCCGGCCGACTCTCGAGGTACTCGAAGATCTGATCGGCAAGGTGCTGGTGCACGAGGTGCGTGGGCGGCGCGTGTCCGGCGCGATTGTCGAGGCCGAGGCCTACATCGGCGAAACCGATCCAGCCTGCCATGCCGCCCCCGGGCCCACGAAGCGCAACGCGCCGCTCTACGGTCCGCCCGGCCGCGCGTATGTCTACCTCAATTACGGCCTCCATTACCTGGTCAACGCCGTGACAGAACCCGAAGGGTCGCCGGCGGCGGTTCTGATTCGCGCACTCGAGCCGATCGAAGGCATCGACCTCATGCGCAGGCGCCGCGGCTCGGCGCGGATGGACGTGCATTGGCTGTGCCGCGGGCCGGGCAATCTGTCGGTGGCGCTTGGCGTCGATCTTCGGCACAACGCCCGGCCACTGACGTCAGGCCCGCTGGGCATCGAAGATCGCGGTATCAAGCCGTCGGCGCTGGCCTGGTCGCCACGAGTGGGAATCCGCGTCGGCACCGAAAGGAAGTGGCGCTGTTATTGGGAAGGGCACAACGGCGTGACAAGAGCGTGAAGGGGCGCACGTCGCCCGGAGTGAGGGCGTGCGCGTCGCGGGGGGAGGGCGCCCGCCGTCAGCCCGCTATCGCGGCACGATCTGCACGTCGATCGTCACGTGCCGGCCGCCCCTGATGACGTCGAGCTTGGCCGCGCTGCCGATGGGTGCGCCGATCACCAACCGTCCCAGCGAATCCTGGTCGGGCGTCTTCTGTCCGTTCATGCCCACGACGAGGTCGCGGGGCCGCAGGCCGGCACGATACGCCGATGACCCTCGGTCGATCTGCCAGACCAGGGCGCCGGCCATGTCGCCGAGGCCGTTGTACTGCGCGGTATCGCGATCGATCGTCCGCCACGCGATTTCGCCGATCGACCCGTAGCGCACCTCCCCGTGCTTGATGAGCTCGTCCATGATCCCTCGCGCAACGTTCGAGGGAATGGCGAACCCGATGCCCTGGTAGCCGCCGGTTTCGCTGTAAATCATCGAGTTGATACCGACCAGTTCGCCACGGGCGTTGACCAGCGCGCCGCCGGAATTGCCGGGATTGATCGCCGCATCCGTCTGGATCAGGTCCTTGAACGCGCCGACCTGATTGCCAGACCGGCTGACGGTCGACACGATACCCAGTGTGACCGTGCCGCTCAGTTGAAATGGGTTACCGATTGCGAGCACCCACTCGGCGACGCGGAGCTTGCTCGAATCGCCCCAGGGCAGCGTCGGCAGGTCCTTCGCGTCGACCTTCACCACCGCGAGATCCGTGACTTCGTCATAGCCGATCAGTTTGCCCTGGCGCTCTTTGCCCTCCGACAGCGTCACGCGGATATCCGCTCGCGCGTTGCCGATGACGTGCGTGTTCGTGAGCACGTACCCGTCAGGCGACACGACGACGCCCGACCCGAGGCTCTGGGACTGCTGGGCCAGGTCGCGCCCGTAGAAGAAGCGAGTAAACGGATCGTTGACGACCGTGACTGAGGTCGAAGAGATGTTGGCCGCGACCTTCAGCGCGCGCTCGGCGATCGCCGACAAGTCCGGCAACGCACCCGCCGCGGGCAGCGAGGGCCTCGTCGTCTGCGCCCCGTGCTCGGCGGTGGGCGCCTGAGCACCCGAGCCCGGCTGCGTCATGGACATTCGGCCCGACACGACCAGGCCGGCCATGAAGCCGACGGTCAGGATGACGCCGGCGAGAAGCTTGGTTTGCAGTTGCATTGGATTCACTCGATCTCGAGACGACGGGTCTCCTGGCTGGTCTTGGGAATCGCCACGGTCAGGACACCGTCGACGATGTCGGCGGTGATCCCTGACGAGGACACCGGCTGGGCGAATCGGAACGCTCGCGAAAACTGGCCCTGCCCGCGCTCGAGCTGCTGGTACCGCTCGGGACAGCAACCCTGTCCGGGCCGCCGGCCGTGAAGGACCAGCGTGTCGTCGTGAAAATCGAGCTGGACGTCCTCGCGCTTCAGGCCTGGTAACTCAATAGTCAGGATGTAGCGATCGGGCAGCTCGCAGAGGTCGGCTGGCGGGACCCAGCCCGGCCGCGCCTGGCCGAACAGGCTCTCGAGGCGCTCCTGCATGGTGAGCAGGTCCTGCGTCGGGTCCCACGGCATACCTTTCGATACTAACGCTGAATCGAGGGCTTCGGACAATGGCGGCAAGCGTCCGCGAGCCCAGGCGCAGCGCGACCCGCCGGATTGGGAAGTGGTAGGATGAAAAGTTCAATTCTCGTCACTGGAGAGCGCCGGAGACATGAGTTCGATTCAAGCGACGCGCCTTCGCAAAGGCAATTTGATCAAGCTGGACGGCAACCTGTACCGGGTCATCGATTTGCACCATCTGACGCAAGGGAACAAGCGGGCCCACATTCAGTGCCGGCTCCGCGACATTCGCACGACGCGGCTGGCCGACCACAAGTTCCGGGCCGAAGACGACGTCGAGCGGGCCGTACTGGATGAGGTCGAGATGCAGTTCCTCTACAAGGACGGCGACATGTTCAATTTCATGGACACGTCGAGTTACGAGCAGGTGCACATCACGCGCGAGACGCTCGGCGATCAGGCGCTCTATCTGCTGCCGGAGGCCGTGATCAAGATCGACCTGTTCGAAGGCCAGCCCGTCGGTATCGAGCTGCCGCCAACGGTCGACCTCAAGGTGGTGGACACGGTTCCCGGTATCAAGGGCGCCACGGCCGCCGCGCAGGTGAAGCCGGCCACACTCGAAACCGGCCTCGTTGTGAATGTGCCGGCGTTCGTGAACACCGGCGACGCCGTGCGAATCAACACGGAAACCGGGGAGTATCTCTCGCGGGTTTAGAGCACACTCAGAACTCAGAACTTGAGACTCGAGAGGAGTTTTGAGTCTCAGGCCGTCAGGTTTGAGTCTTCCGATTGATACATGGATCACGCGTCTCCCAAACCCGGCTGGCTCGAAGTCATCACCGGCAGCATGTTCAGCGGCAAGAGCGAAGAGCTGATTCGCCGGCTGCGGCGCGCACGGATTGCACGGCAGAAGGTGCAGATTTTCAAGCCGGCGATCGACGATCGGTACAGCCGCGACGAGATCGTCTCGCACAGCGAGATGAAGATCGCGTCCACCAACGTCTCGTCGTCGCGCGAGCTGCTGGCGCAGGTCCGGGCGGATACGGAAGTCGTGGGTATTGACGAAGGGCAGTTCTTCGACGCGGAGCTACCCGCAGTCTGCAACACGCTGGCGGGGATGGGCAAGCGCGTCATCGTCGCCGGCCTGGATCAGGACTACCTCGGCAAGCCGTTCGAGCCGATGCCGCAGCTGCTCGCGATCGCGGAGTACATCACGAAGACGCTGGCGATTTGCATGGTCTGCGGCGGGCCCGCGAACCACACCCAGCGGCTCGTTGCCTCCAAGGAGCGCGTGCTGGTCGGCGCCGGCGGGACATACGAAGCCCGCTGCCGGCACTGCTTCGACCCGACACTGGCGCAGTGAAGCGGGGAGCGCCTTTCATCGAATGAGCCATCCCTGTCCCGCCATCGGGTCGCCAATCCATTCGGGCGGCGTGATCCAGACGAACGCCAGAATCGCGATGACCCAAAGGTCGTAGGCGACCGTCGCCCGCTCGTCGCTCCAGTAGAAGGCGCGAAGCAACACGCCACTCAGGCCTTTGGCGCGCGGCTGGCGCCGCTGGTTGAGCTCCAGGTAGGTGTAATAGATTCGGTCCACGACGGTGGCGACCGACAGCACGCCGATCACCCACATCACGGCGGCCATGCGGTTGGTCACGGCGCCGATCATGAAGAGGACGATGCGCTCGGGACGCTCCATGAAACCGACCTTGCACTTCGGCAGCAGCGACTCGGCGCGCGCGCGCGTGTAGCTCGTCATGGTCGCGAAGACCATTGCGATGGACGTGATGAGCACGTAATCCGTGCGGCCGAGCGACGAGTACAGGCAGATGAGGCCGACCGACAGCGCGAGATCGGAAAAGCGGTCGATGACCGAATCCCAGAAGCCGCCGAACTTGCTGACCGCGCCCGTCTCGATCGCGACCTTTCCGTCGATGAAGTCGAAGATGTTGGCGACGATCATGATCCAGAAGGCATTGAGGAAATGCCCCTGGGACAACGCCCACCCCGCGGCGATGTTGATGACGACGCCGGTGAACGTGAGAACATTAGGGTGGATTCCAAGCCGGACGCAGCCGCGGATGATCAGCCGCAGCGGGTAGTTGAACCCTGCGCCGATGGCGCCAGTAACAGTCACAGGCCGGCCCGCATAGTACCGCATGGCGATTTCCGATCTCAAGGGTCAGATCGCGCGCTTGCCCGAGCAGCCGGGCGTCTACCTGTTCTCCAACGCGGCGGGCGAGACGCTGTACGTCGGCAAGGCGCGCGTGCTGCGCGATCGCGTGCGGTCGTACCTCGGCGCGCAGGGCATGAGCCCGCGCGTCGATGCGCTTCTGCGCGCCGCCGCGGCCCTCGACGTCATCGTCACCGACTCGGTCGTCGAGGCGCTCGCGCTCGAGAATCGGCTCATCAAACAGCGCAACCCTCGCTTCAATATCCTGCTGCGCGACGACAAGACCTATCCGTACCTGCAACTCACCATCACGGAGCGCGCGCCGCGCGTTCTCGTGGCCCGCACTGTGGAGCGTGACGGCAACGTCTACGCCGGTCCCTTCATGCCGGCGGCGCTCGCCCGGCGGACGATGTCGCTGACGCACCGGCTGTTCGGGATCCGGTCCTGCAACGAGATCATCGACGGCCGCCGGGACCGCCCGTGCCTGGAGTACGAAATCAAACGCTGCATCGCGCCATGCGTCGAGTCGATCTGCACGATCGAGCGCTACGGCCACGCCGTCGAGCAGGCGCGGCTGCTCCTCGAAGGAAAGCAGGAGGAGCTGGTCGAGAACCTCAAAGAAGAGATGCGGCAGGCCGCGGCGGAGGAGCGCTTCGAACGCGCGGCACACGTCCGCGACGCCATCCGCACGATCGGCACGCTGCGCGATCGCCAGCAGAAGATGGAGTCCCCCTCGATGGGCGATCGCGATGCGTTCGGCGTGAAGGTCGGCGGCGCCGGCGCGGTGGTGCAGATTTTTCAGATGCGGCGCGGCCAGGTCGTCGACCGTACCGAACTGGTGACGGAAGACGCGGGGCGGCTCCCCTCGAGCGAGACGGCCCGGGAGAAGACATCCGGCGCCATTTTCCCGGACGCCGAAGTGCTCTCGGCGGCGCTCCAGGAGTTCTACGCCCGCCGCGAGCCACCGGCGGAGATTCATGTGCCCGCGGATCTCGCCGCGGAAGATCGCGATGCTCTGGAGGGCTGGCTGAGCGAGCGAGCCGGCCGTCGGGTCCGGCTGCACGTGCCGCAGCGCGGTGAGAAGCGCGCGCTGCTCGATCTGGCCGCGCGCAACGCCGCGATGGCCTATCAGTCGCACTTCAACGCGGAAACGACCGCGTCGTTTGACGCCCTCGACACCCTGCGCGCCGTGCTGAATTTGCCGGCGCTGCCCCGCCGCATCGAATGCTTCGACATCTCCACGCTGCAAGGGCGCGAAACCGTCGGGTCGATGGTCGTCTGTGTCGAAGGGCGCATGCGAAGGAGCGAGTACCGGAAGTTCAGGATCAGGGGAGAGGCACTGGGCACTGGACACTCGGCACTCGAGGTGACTCCCGCGCCGCCAGACAGCCCGAAACGAGTGCCTGGTGCCGAGTCCCCGGCGCCTGTGCTTCTCGATGACTTCGCCTCCATGCACGAGATCGTGCTGCGGCGGTACCGCCGGCTGCTCGAACATGGCGAGCCGTTTCCTGATCTGATTTTGATTGACGGTGGCAAGGGTCAATTGACCGCCGCGTATGCGGCGTTGCGGGACCTCGGCCTCGAGCGGCTGGTCGCCGTCGGAATCGCCAAACAGGAGGAACTGCTGTTCACACGCGATCGGGTCGAGGGTCTGGCGTTGACGCGCGAGAATCCGGCCCTGCTGCTGATTCAACGCGTCCGCGACGAGGCGCATCGCTTTGCCGTCACATTCCATCGACGGGCCCGCCGGATGCGCGACCTGCGGTCCGCCATCGACGAGATTCCCGGCGTCGGGCCGCGTCGCCGCAAGCAGTTGCTGGTGGCCTTCGGGTCGGTCGCCGGCGTGAGGCGGGCGAGCCGCGAAGATCTGGCCGCGGTCGTCGGTGCGAAGACCGCGGACGCAGTCATTCGGGTCCTTTGGAAATCTGCCATAGGCCCCGTGCTAAAGTCAGAGCGCCTTGCCACCGATTGAAATCATCCTTGCGCAGTTCGCGATCCTGGTGCTGTCGCTCTCATTCCACGAAGCCGCCCACGCCTGGACGGCGGATCGACTTGGCGATCCGACGGCCAAGTTGCTCGGCCGCCTGACGCTGAACCCGCTGGCCCACATCGACTGGATCGGTACCGTCCTCTTTCCGCTCGTGGCGATGCTTTCCGGCATTCCGTTGATTGGCTGGGCGAAGCCCGTGCCCGTGGACATGAGGCACTTGCGGGAACCACGACGGGATTTCGCCATCGTTGCCGCAGCCGGGCCGGCCAGCAACCTGCTCCTGGCCGGTATCGGGGCCCTGCTGTACCGCGTCGTCGCCGCGTCGCAGGCCGCAGCGAGCGGAGCCGCCTGGACGGTCGACGCGCTGCAGTTCATCGTGCTCATCAACACCCTGCTGGCCGTCTTCAACATGATTCCGGTGCCGCCGCTCGATGGCGGCAACGTGCTGATGGGTCTGGTGCCAGTGCGGATGGCCCATGCCATCGGCTGGCTACGGCCGTATGGCTTCATGATTCTGTATGTGCTGATGCTGTCCGGACTGCTCTATCAGCTGACGTGGCCCGTTAGCCACGCGCTGCTCTCGTGGCTGTTATGAATCCGACGGCGCCCGCGCCGTGCACGGCGATGGTGACTCCGTGAGCGCCGAAGCATCAGTCGGCGGAGGTGGGGCGCCACTGGCGAAGAAAAGGGTTGTCTCCGGCATGCGCCCGACCGGCAAGCTGCACCTCGGGCATCTGGTCGGCGCCCTGCAGAACTGGGAACGGCTCCAGCAGCAGTATGATTGCTACTTTTTCGTCGCGGACTGGCACGCGCTCACGAGCGAGTTCGCCTCCACGGAGGCGATCGTGGCCAACGGCCTCGACAACGTGGCCGATTGGATCGGCGCCGGCATCGATCCTGAGACGAGCACGCTGTTCATCCAGTCGTTGGTTCCGGCGCACGCCGAGCTGTATCTGCTGCTGCAAATGGTGACGCCGGTGCCGTGGCTCGAGCGCGTGCCGACTTACAAAGAACAGATCGAGCAGTTGACGGAGAAGGATCTGTCGAGCATCGGTTTTCTCGGTTACCCGCTGCTGCAGACCGCCGACGTTGTGATGTACGACGCCCACTACGTGCCCGTCGGGGAAGATCAGGTCCCGCACCTGGAGCTCTCGCGCGAGGTCGTGCGGCGTTTTCACAGGTTTTACGGCGAGGTTTTCGTCGAGCCCGAAAAGCTGTTGACCCTCACGCCTCGTCTGCCCGGCCTGGACAACCGGAAGATGAGCAAGAGCTACGGCAACACCATCGATCTCTCGGATTCGTCCGAGACGGTGGCCAGAAAAGTGCGGCAGATGTACACGGATCCGAAGCGGGTGCGCGCGGACATTCCGGGCACCGTCGAAGGCAATCCCGTATTCATCTATCACGACGCATTCAACGCGAACCGGGACGAAGTGGAGGACTTGAAAGCGCGGTACCTTGCCGGTAAGGTCGGGGACGTCGAGGTCAAGACCAAGCTGGCGGCCGCCATCAACGTCCTGCTGGATCCGATCCGCGAGCGCCGGGCGCAGGCGCTTGCCCGCCCCGGCTATTTGACGGACGTGCTGCTGGCCGGTTCCCAGCGCGCGCGAGGGATCGCGGAGGAGACCATGGCCCGCGTCCGCGCGGCCGTCCGGTTACGGTACTCGTGATGTCCGAATCGCCCGACTTCGAGTCGATCCTGCAGGACTATCCGGTGCGCCTCGGTATGTTCGAGGGGCCGCTCGATCTCCTGTTGCATCTCATCAAGAAGAACGAGGTCAGCATCTACGACATCCCGATCTCGCTCATCACGCAGCAGTACCTCGAGTATCTCGAGCTGATGACGGAACTGAACCTCGACATCGCCGGTGAAT
Source organism: uncultured Acidobacteriota bacterium (assembly GCA_963724645.1). Taxonomy (GTDB): domain Bacteria; phylum Acidobacteriota; class Vicinamibacteria; order Vicinamibacterales; family SCN-69-37; genus CAVXSP01. The sequence goes on along the minus strand of CAVRVJ010000010.1, from coordinate 446,379 downwards.
TCCTGGTCATGGCCGCAACGCTCATCCACGTGAAGTCGCGGATGCTGCTGCCGCGGCCTGACCCCACGCAGGAGGATCCGGAAGAGGATCCGCGCGAGGCCTTGATGCGCCGCTTGCTCGAGCATCAGAAATTCAAGGCGGCGGCCGAGCTCCTGCACGAGCGGGAAATCCAGCGCAGCGCGCAGTGGATCCGGCCGGACGGCCGCCTGTCGGAAGTCATCGGTGAGGCGCAGGAGCCCGAGGTCGACGTCGATCTGTTCAGCCTGATGGCCGCGTTTCGGCAGGTGCTGGAGCGCGCGCGCCACCGTCCGCGGGTCGTCCTGCCGCCGGAGCAGGTCTCCATCGAAGACCGCATCGAGCAGTTGCTGGCCAGGCTCTCCGGGACGGAGGCGTGCGGCTTCGAGGAGCTGTTCGCCGACGCGGCGTCCACAAGCGGCATGATCGTGACCTTTCTGGCGCTGCTGGAGATGATTCGGTTGAAGCTGGTGCGCGTGTTCCAACAGGGCAACTTCGGACCCATTCGTGTCTACAAGCGAGAACGGTCGGGAGGAGATCCCTTTTCGCAGGGTGTCCCTTAACATTCGTCAGCACTCTATGTCTGACCTGAAAGCCATCATCGAAGCGTTGATCTTCGCCTCGCCGGAACCGGTGACGGTGAAGGCGCTCGTCAAGCTGCTGGAGTCCGAATCCAGTGGCGCGGCGAAGGCGGAGATCAAGGAAGAAATCGTGGCCGCCATCGACGCGCTCAAGCGGGACTACGACCGGCCCGGCGGGCTGCAGATCGTGGACATCGCGGGTGGCTTCCAGATCGTCACGCGGCCTGAGCTGCACGAGTGGGTTCGCCGGCTGTTCCACGAGCGGACGACCCAGAAGCTGTCGGTGGCCGCCCTCGAGACGCTTGCGGTCATCGCGTACCGGCAGCCGGTGACCGCGCCGGAAGTCGCGGAGATTCGCGGCGTCAATACCGCCGGTGTCCTGGGCACGCTCCTGGAGCGCAAGCTGATCAGGATCGTCGGCCGCAAGCAGGTCGTCGGCCGCCCGTTCCTGTACGGCACCACGCGCGAGTTTCTCGAGCGCTTCGGCCTGAATGATCTCTCCGATCTGCCGAAGGTCGAGGACATGTCGGAGCTGCTCGGCTTCGAACTGCCGCCCACCGTCGGCGAGCCCGCGCCGCAGACGGCGTTGCCCTTCGAGCCGCAGACCACGGCGGGCGCCGAACCGCTCGAGGACTCCTCGACGCGGACGCGCCCCGGCGACGGCGAATCGGTGCATTAGGGGGACGGGTCTCGATTTGTGGGAAACTCGAGGGAGTTCTCGCGAGTTTTCCACAAATTGAGACCCGTCCCCCTATGGCTGAGCGCCTGCAGAAAATCCTGTCGCATGCGGGCATTGCCTCACGGCGAGCCGCCGAAGAGTTGATTCGGCAGGGCCGGGTCGAGGTGAATCGCGAAGTCGTGACGGAGTTGGGGACGAAAGCGGATCCGGTTCGCGACGAGATCCGGGTCGACGGCCGGCGGCTGCGCAAGCAGGCGCCGGTGCGGCGTCACCTGCTCATGTACAAGCCGCGCGAGGTCGTGAGCACGCGCGCCGATCCGCAGCGGCGGACGACGGTCCTCGACCTGCTCGCGCGGGCGGGAATTCATGGGTACTTCTATCCGGTCGGCCGGCTCGACTACGATTCCGAAGGTCTGATCATTCTCACCAACGACGGCGACTTCGCGGAAAAGCTGGCACATCCTCGGTACGAGATCGAGCGCGCGTACGAGGCGCGCGTGCTGGGCGTGCCGGACCCGCGCGATCTTGCGCGCCTGGCCGGCGGCATCGTGATTGAGGGCCGCCGCACGCTGCCGGCGCGCGTCACGGTACGCGGCACACAACCGGCCGGATCCGAGACCCACACTGTGATGGAAATCGTGCTGCGCGAGGGACGCAACCGCCAGGTTCGCCGCATGTGCGAGGCCATCGGCCATCCGGTCGTCAGACTGAAGCGCACTCGCATCGGCAGGATCACGGCCCGTGGTTTGAAACCTGGCGGGATTCGAGAACTGACTGCAGCAGAGATCAAGTCGCTCGTCGGATCAAACAGTGAGAGGTGACGCTCTCACCCTCTCACCCTTTCACCCTCTCACCCTTTTTCCCAGGTGTCCCTGCCTGGATGGCTCTGGTCCAGTGCGCGGTCTCCTCGGCGGTCATGGCGCCGACGGGTGCGATGCGCGCGTCGGTGAATCCAAGCTCGTCGACGTCGTGCAAGTACTGGGAGCGGGACAACAGCGTGCCGCGGCAAAGGTTGACGTCGAAGGAGGTGGATGGGTCGCTGCGCAGTCGCGCCACCAGTTCGTCAATGACCGCATCGGGAATCTTGCCCCGCTCGCCGGGATAGATGAAGCCGAACAGCACGAGGTGGGCGAGCAGCACCCGCCAGTGCGGTCCGAATCGGTCCACGAGCCGCGACCAGTCGATCCAATGGCCGCCAGCGCGAACAAGGTGGGCGACGTCATGGCCGTCGTACCGCTCACGCTCCATGACATAGGCTTTCGACCAGATGATCTCTTCGATCGGACAGAACCGGACGGGGAGGTCGAACAACGAGCCGGACGGCGCGTGTTGGAACCACCAATCGTCGACCGCGCACGAGCCGTTGCCGCTCGAAAAAATCACGTCGACAAAAGTCGCCCCCGCGTACGCCTTTCCGAGAAAATGCGGGTGGGTCAACTCCGTCCGGTAACCGGCTTGTTCAATCGCTGCGAGCGCGCCCTCGAGGGCATCCCGCCGGACGAACAGGTCGAGGTCCTTGGTCGGCCGCGTGACGCCGGTGTAGTGTGCGAGCGCATAGGTGCCGCCGACCAGAAACTCGATGTCGGCCTCCGCCAGCGTCCGGATCACATCGCGATAGAACGCAGCCGATGGCCTCCTGACGCGGCTGTCGCGGCTGCGGGCATGAGCGAGAATGTCAGGGGGCCGTTTGGTCACAGGTAGGTACGGAACATCGCAAGAGCCATGCCAGCGGCATGGCTCTTGCGTCTTCTATTGAATCCGCCATGGTGCGAATCGCTGCCGTCGGAGATCTGCATTATTCCAAAGCCACGCAGGGAAGCTGGCAGCCGCTCTTCAGCCAGATCGGACACGCTGCCGATCTGCTGTTGCTCTGCGGGGATCTGACGGACTATGGCTTGCCGGAAGAGGGCCAGATGCTCGCCCGCGAGCTCGAGGCGTCGCTCAAGATCCCCATCATTGCCGTGCTGGGGAATCACGACTACGAAGGGGGCCATGCCGCTGAAATCAAGGCGGCGCTCGCCCATGCGCGTGTCCAGATTCTGGACGGTGATACGTGTGAGGTGCTCGGAATCGGCTTCGCCGGCACCAAGGGGTTCGCCGGCGGATTCGGTCGAGGCACGCTCGGGTCGTGGGGAGAGCCGGCGATCAAGGTCTTCGTCCAGGAAGCGGTCAGCGAAGCCCTGAAGCTCGAATCGGCGCTCGCACGCCTTCGCACGCCGCGCCGGATTGCGCTCCTGCATTACGCGCCCATCCGTGGCACCGTCGAAGGCGAGCCGGTAGAGATCTTCCCGTGGCTCGGCACGAGCCGGCTCGAAGAGCCGATCGATCGCTATCCAGTGACGGCCGTGTTTCACGGACACGCGCACAACGGCTCGCTCGAAGGCCAGACGCTTGGTCACGTGCCTGTGCACAATGTCGCCCTGCCGCTGTGGCGCCGCCGGTTTCCCGATCGCCCCTTCAAGCTGCTCACCATCGACGACATGGATTGACGGTAAGTCAAGTCCGCGGAGCGAACTAGCGCCGGTCATACCGTCATACCTGATTCGACGCGCGGAACTTTACTGATGGCCAGAGCGAAGAAACCTGACGGCCATTTTCCGTCGTAGTCCGATGTTATGTTCGCGACGTGGGCGAACATGAACAATTTCTGTCACCTGTTGTGTCCTGATGCGGCAATGATTCACCGCGGCCACCAATCATGCCGCGGCGATCGCACGCGCCGTCGAACGCGCGATGGCACTCGCCTTGCTCGCCTACACAACATAAAGCAATCGGCCGACTCCGGCCGGGAGTGAATCATGCGTCGGATTCTTGGGTGTTCCATCTTACTCATCGCTCTGGTCGCGGGACTGCGGGTCGTCCCGCAGCGCGTAATCGCCCTGCAGCGGGCAGGTCTGCGACCGGCGGCGGCCGGCGCGGGACTGCGGTCCTCCGGCGCGAGGAAAATGAAAGCGCCGCCTCAACCCGAACTGTCTCCCGAGATGGCCGACATGGTGCCTATCGGACAGGGCCGGCGCGTTGCCGGTTGACGCGTGTGCGTACGTGGCGCGTTTTTCTGATTCTCGCGATCGCAGCCGGCGGCGCCGCCTGCCACGAGAACAGTGGCGTCACCGTCAAGTCCCTCACCTTCAAAGGCAACTCGGCGTTCGATGACGCGCGGCTGAAGGCCGTGCTGGCTACCAAACAAAGCGGCTGGCTGCCCTGGTCGGCCACGCATTACTTCGACCGCGCGGAGTTCGAAGCCGACGCCAGGCGGCTGCAGACCTTCTACGCCGATCGCGGCTATCCCAGGATGCGGATTCTCGGCGTCGACGTCAGCCTCAACCAGGCCAAGGATGCCGTCGATCTGGCCATCAGGATCGACGAGGGCGCACCGGTCCTTGTCGACGGCGTCAAGTTCGAAGGCTTCGACGACCTCCCGGGTCCAATCCGCCGTGCGCTCAACGACGTACCGCTGAAAGCTGGTCAACCGCGCGATCGTGAAAATGTGCGGGCGACTCGCGACTTCGGCGCGCGCCTCCTGCGTGACAACGGCTACCCGTACGCAGCCGTCGGGATCGCCGAGCAACCCGCAGCCGATCCGAACCATCTGATCCTGACCGTTCACGCCGATCCGGGAACGAGGGCGTACTTTGGCGAAGTGAATGTCACAGGTCTCGATACCGTCGGCGAACAGATTGTCCTCCGCGAGCTGACCTTCCATTCGGGCGACCTGTATCGTGAGAGCGAAGTGACGCGCAGCCAGCAGCGGCTGGGCGAGCTCGGGCTCTTCCAGTTTGCGCACATTACGCCCGCTGCGGACGACCCGCACGCAGTCAAGATCCCGATGGAGGTCACGGTCGCCGAAGGTCCGGCTCACCAGCTCAAGCTGTCGGCCGGTTACGGCTCGGAGGAGCGGCTCCGCGGTGTCGCCCAATGGACGCATTTGAACTTCGTGGGCGGGGCGAGACATGCGACGACGGATGCCAAATGGTCGTCGATTGACCGTGGCGTCAAGGTCAGCCTCATCGAGCCCTATCTGGGGCTCCGCGGCCTCTCGCTCAACCTCAGCGGCACGGCCTGGCACACAAACCAGCTCACGTACGACAGCGGCACCTACGGCGGCCGGGCGACCCTGTCCTATCACAGCGATCGCGGGCTGACCGGGCCGCGCGAACCGGTGCATCGGGAAATCCGGTTCGGCTACGTCAACGAATACTTGCGCTATGGCATCACGGAGTCGCTCGGCAATCTGTCGCGGCGAGCGGAGCGCATCGCCCTCGGACTCGATCCCGACACCGGCCGATCCTCCGGCACGCTCGCTGCGGTTGATCTCGATCTCGAGCGCATCGCCGTGGATGACTCGCTGAATCCGCATCGGGGCACGATCGCTTCGCTGCATCTCGAGAGCGCCGGGCGGCTGTTGGGCGGCACGTATCGCTTTCAGGAGGCTGTCGGCGAAGGGCGCGTGTTCATCCCGTTCGGCAAGAAGATTGTCTGGGCGAATCGCGCGCGGATTGGGGCGCTCTTCGCGCACAGCGTGGCCGACATGCCATTCTCGGCGCGCTATTTTCTCGGCGGCTCGACCAGCGTGCGGGGATGGGGCCGATTCGAGATCAGCCCGCTCGATCCGGCCGGGCAGCCGGTTGGCGGCCGCAGTCTCGTCGAAGTCTCGTCAGAGTTGCGATTTCCGATTCGCGGCAAGCTGAGTGGCGTCGCGTTCCTCGACGGCGGCCAGGTGGGTCCCGTCAGCCGAATGTTGCCGTTCGGCGACCTGCGCTTCGCGGTCGGACCTGGCTTTCGATATCTCACGCCCATCGGCGCCGTCCGCGTCGATCTGGGTTTTCAGTTGAATCCGATTTCAGGCCTGCTGATCAACGGAGTGCCCGAGACGCGGCACTGGCGGCTGCACTTCAGCATCGGGCAGGCTTTTTGAGGTGACGAATGCGTCTTCGTCGTTTGACTCGCTGGACCGTCGGCATCACGAGCGGGCTGCTCCTGCTCATTGCAACGTCGGCCATCGTCGTCGAGACGGAATGGTTCAAAGAGCGCCTGCGCCGCATCGTCGTCAATCGCGCGGCGGAGGCGCTGAACGGACAACTCAGCGTCGGTCAGTTGACCGGATCCCTTCTGACAGGTGTGGAGCTGCATCACGTCGTGCTGACGCAGACGACTGGTCCGGTGCTGGCGGTTGAGACGCTGGCGCTTCGTTATGACCCCCGAATCCTGTTGCGAGGCCACCTGATCTTCAGCGAGCTGTCGCTGACGCGCCCCGTCGTGCGGATCGCCGAGCGTTCGGACGGATGGAACCTCGCTACGCTCGTGAGGCCGACGAGCGGGGGAGGCGGGACGGAGATTCAGTTCCGGAAGCTTTCGATTGTGGATGGCGACCTGAGTGTTGAGCCGGCAGCCGCAGCCGCGCGGCACTTCACGCACCTGAATGCCGGTCTCGGTTTGTCGTACACGGCCGATCACATTCAGGTGTCCATCGAGACGTTGAACGGACAGGACGTCGATACGGGTCTCGTGGTGCGCGGCGGCGCCGCCAAGTTCGAGAACAGCGGGGACCGTTTGATCGCGACGGTGAATCTGGATTCGAGCGCTGGCACGATTGCCGGCACCATCGACGGCCGGCCCGGTGACGGTGGGCGCGTATTGGAGGGCCGCTTCGCCGTCAATCATCTGGATCTGGCGCCAATCGCCGCACGGCGCGATCTGGCCACTGACATTACGGGGAAGCTGCAGGCCCAGGCGGCGCTGGCCGGCTCGGCCTCGGCCGTTTCGACGGTGTCGTTTCAGGTCGAGGCCCCGGCGGTATCGGCGGCCGGGTATTCGGCCCATGATGTGAAAGGCCGCGGCAGTTACAGCGACGGCGTGTTGCACCTCGACGCGGAGGGATCATCGTTCGACGCCCATGCCACGGTCAGGGGCGAGTGGCGCACGACGTCGGCCCCGAAGGCGCCAAACACGATGGTTCTCGCGGGCCGTGTTCGCGACCTCGATCTCCGCCGCCTGCCGGCGTCGCTGCAGGTTCCGAAGATTGAGAGTCAGGTGGCAGGTCAGTACAGCCTTCTGGTACAGCCCGGCGCGCTGGGCGGTCGAACTCAAGCTGGATCAATCCACGATCGAGGGCGCCGAGATCGCCGCCGGCGCCGTGGCCCACGCCGACATGCACGGTGGGGCCGCGCACTATGACGCCCGGGGCCACATCAGTCGTCTCGATCTGCACCGGCTCGGGCGTCCGCTTCGAATTGCCGTGCTGAGTGAAGATCGCCTCAAGAGCCGCATCAGTGGAGACTTTCAGTTCGAGGGCCGCGGGAGCACTCTCAATGATTCCGTGCTGGAAGCGGCAGCGACGCTGTCTGACTCGACCATCGGCAAGGCGCACTTCCCCTCGGCCACGATCGCCGCCAACCTGGCGTCTCGCCGGCTGGTGATCGACTTCTCCGGCCAGTTCGAACACCTCGACAACGAGCTGCTGGGAATCGCCGCCACCACACCCGTCGATCTCACCGGCGCGTCCGATGGATTGCGCGTGGTGTTTCGCGATCTGAGCGGGCCGATCACTCAGTCCACGGTGGACATGAACGGGCGGGTCACGCTCAGCCCATCGATCGTCGCCGGCTACGACATCGATTGCGCAGAGGTCGACGCCGCCCTCGCCGATGGTACCGCAACGATTCGTGCGCTCCGCGTCGACGGGTCTGAGCTGCAGGCGACCGCAAGCGGCGCGGTGGCTCTCGGTGCCGACACGGAATCGAACCTCACGTTCGTCGTCGACGCCTCCAGCCTCGAAACGGCCGCCAAGCGGCTGGGGCAGCCCGTCGCCGGGGCGGCGCACATCGAAGGCAAGATCGCCGGGCCGCCCGACCATCTGACGGCGTCAGGCACAGTGAGTGCACAGCGATTCAAATATGGCACATCGGTTGATGCGCTGACGCTCAACGGAACGTTCGGTGCCGACGTCCTGAATCAGCAGTGGCGCGACCTGACGGCGCAGGCCGACACGACGGCCACGTTCCTGAAGCTGGGCGGCATGGACATCGAGCAGTTGACCGCGAGCACGGCGTATCACGCGCGGAACCTCGACGTCGATGCGACGATCGATCAGAAGGATCGTCAGCTCCAGCTCGCCGGTGCCGTCATGTTCGAGCCGGAGCAGGACGAAGTGCGGCTCCGCAAGCTGGCGATCACCACGTCTCGCCAGACGTGGGCGTTGCCTGCAGGCCGGGAAGCGGTCATCCAGTTCGCGGAGGATCGTCTGGCGATCAAGGATCTGGCGCTGGCCAAAGACAGCGAGCAGATCAGCGTGAGCGGTGTCCTCGACGTGGGCGGACATGACGGCGCGAGCTCGCCGGGTCTGGACCTGAAAGCTGACAACGTGCAGCTCGCCGATGTGAACCAGTTACTGTCGGGCAGCTGGACCGTCACCGGCCTGCTGAACGGCGCGGCGCATGTGAGCGGCACGACGGCGGCGCCTGATGTGACCTCGATTTTCACCGTTTCCAACGGCGCGGTCTCGAACACGACGTTCCAATCGTTTGCGGCGAAAATCGGCTATCGGGACAGCCGCGTCATGCTCGACGCGACGCTCGACCAGCAGCCCGGCGCCCGGCTGACGGCTGCCGGAAGCGTCCCCTTTGCGCTCGGTGGCGGCACGACCACGGGGGATGAAGCCGTCGACCTTCGCGTGGAAAGCACCCCCATCGATCTGGGCGTCTTTCAGGCGCTCACGACGGAGGTCACTGCTCTCAAGGGCTCGGGCCAGTTCAATGTGCGCGTCGGCGGCACGGCGCGCGCGCCCCAGGTCAACGGGAGCGTCGAGATCGCGGACGCCAGTTTCGGCGCGCCCACGACCGGCATGACCTACCGCGGGGGGAACGCCAGCGTGCGATTCGACGGCAATCGCCTCTTGATCGATCGATTCGTGATCGAAGACGACGATCGACATGCGTTGACCGCCGAAGGAGGGGCCGAGGTCGTCAGCGGACGGGATGTGAAATCCGTGGACATCCACGTCGCCTCGAAGGATTTCCACCTCCTTCGCAACCAGTACGGCGAACTCGGGCTCGACTTCGATGTGACGGTGAATGGCGCCCTGCAGAAACTCGACGTCAGCGGACGAGCCAGGGTCCAGCGCGGGCGGCTCGAAGCGGACAAGATCCTCGAGCAGTTCAACAAGACGGCCTATCCCACGGAAGGCGACGCGGCACCCGCTGTGACAGTCGCGGCAAACGCGGTGGCGTCTGCCGGACCGGCACAGGTCGACGACAAGCGTGGTCCCGTCCCTCCCCAGGCATCAGGCCAAGAAAAGATCGCCAGCGGGACGCTGTTCGACAACGCCAATGTCGACGTCAAGCTCGTGATGCCCGACGACATGGTCCTCCGGGCGCGCGACCTGAGGCTGTCGGAAGGGTCGGCTGGCCTCGGCAGCACGAACCTGACACTTGGCGGCACGCTCAATTTTCGGAAGCAGCCAGGCGGGAACCTGACGATCATCGGCGGCGTGGACGTCGTCCGCGGGTTCTATGATTTTCAGGGACGCCGCTTCGACATCGTGCGCGGCAGCGAGGTCCAGTTCCATGGCAATCAACCGATTGATCCGACGCTGAAGGTCGACGCCGAGCGGGACATCTCCGGGGTCACCGCACAGGTCGGGCTGCGAGGCTCGGCGCGCAAGCCCGAGATCCAGTTGTCGAGCTACCCGCCGCTCGATCAAAGCGACATTCTGTCTCTCATCGTGTTCGGCCAGCCGGTCAACTCCCTCGGAGAGTCGCAGCGCGTCAACCTCGCCCAGCGGGCAGGAAATCTCGCGCTCGGCGCGGTGGCCGGTCCGCTGGCGAATTCCGTCGGGGAGGCGCTGAATCTCGACCTCTTCGAAATCCGCGCGGAGGGCGAAGGCGGCGGCCCCGAAGTCGCGCTCGGCAGCCAGGTCGGCAGCCGCATCTTCATTGGACTCCGGCAGGAGTTCGGCAAGGAGGATGTCAGCACCGTGTCGTTCGAGTACCGGCTGTCCCGACTTCTTCGCCTTGTGACGTCGGTCGCGCAGGGGGTCGAGCAGACGCACACGACGCGCCGCAGCGATCCGACCGGCATGGATCTGATCTTCGTGATCCGGTATTGAAATCGGTCGCCTACCCCGATTCGAGCATCTCCGTCCAGAAGCGAATGAGTCTCCAGGCGTCAAGGGCATTGGGAGGCTGGAGGTCGGCGTGCGACAAGAGGGGAGTCAGCAGCCAGTGCACGTGCTCGTTCCCACTCTGCTGCAGGTACTCGGCGAGCCGCTGGGTTTCGACTGACGGGATCACGGTGTCTGCCTCGCCATGGATCAGGAACACGGGCACGCGCGTGGCCGGCGAGCGGGCAGGGGAGAGCGCCGCCGCGCCGCTCAGATCCTCGACATACGGCAGCAGCCGCGGACCGAGCGCCGCGGCGTTGCGATCGTTGACGAGCGCAAGAAGCGTGCGCGCGGGCTCCGGCGCCGCCGTGGCCATTCGTCGTGCGTCCGCGAACAAGACGGCGGCCTTCACGCGATCCATGTTGTCGAAGCTCGACGCGTCCAGAAAGGCCAGCACGCCGGCGCGCGTCAGCTCGACCTGATCCGAAGGCACGAGCTTTGGAATCGCCGCGAGCACAATGACCATCACCCCGTAATCGTGGGGGCGTTGCAGAGAGCCCCCCGGCAGGCGCCCTGTGCAGAGATAGGTCATGACCCTGGGCAGGTCCGCGTGGCCGCCGAGCGACACGATTGTCCCGACCTTGCCGGCCAGCGCTTGACGGCCGGCCGCCACCAGGACCAGGCCTCCCGCAAAGCTCACGCCCGCCACATCGACGCGGCCGTCAGGCGCCAGCGCCCGATTGCCGGCGGCCCACGCGATCGCGTCTTCGATCATGTCGGTCGAGACAGGCGAGATGCGATAGCGGCGCAGTTCCGGCAACGGCACGCTGAGCACGGTGAGGCCCGTTCCGGCGAGCCGCCGTGAAAACGCCGCCAGGCGGGGCTCGTCCACACCGCCGGCGTGCACGCCGGGAAACACGATCAGACTGCGTGCGCCGGAAGATCGCGGACGTGTACAGCCGTGCCTCGATGCTGCCGTCGCGCGTGGGCACGAGGAGATCGCGGGTTTCCACGTCCTGCACCCGTGCCGGCAACCAATGCCGCACCCAGGATGTCGAGGCGCTCAGGTCGAGCAAGAACGCGGCCGCAGAGACGTAGGGCGCCGCGATCCACGCGCCGACCAGGAGCAACGCGACGGCCGCTCCAATCACGACAGCGCGCGTTCGCATCGCGTGATCATATCGGGTACGACGGGTACGACAGGTACGACGGGTACGACGAACCTGGGCTGTGGCCCTCCTTCCTTGATCCCGGAAAGCACTTGACTTGACGTGGTATCGTCGCGCGCCCGCGAGGGCGCGGGCGCAACCTCCCCGTCAAGTCAAGTGACTTTCCGTATAACTCGAGAAGATGGCCGGCGTCAGCTCGTTCCGCGGACCCGTCGTACCCGTCGTACCCGATCAAGAATAGGCGCGATGTCCTCCCGCCAGCTCGTCATTGCGATCGACGGTCCCTCCGGCGCCGGAAAAGGCACGGTCGCGCGCACGATTGCGGCGCGGCTCAAGTATCGCCATGTCGACACGGGCGCGATGTACCGCGCGGTGGCCTGGCGTGCCCGTCAGAGCGGTCTGGACATCACTGACGAAATGGCGGTGGCACGGTTGGCGCAGGCGGCGACCTTCGAGCTGGATGGACGCGTCGTGATTGACGGCCATGACGTCACGGATGCGATTCGCACGGCCGAGATTGATGCCGCGGCGGCCGCTGTCGCTCGGCATCCCGCCGTCCGGGCGGCACTCGTCGAACGTCAGCGGCAGTACGGCGGCGCCGGTGGGATCGTCATGGAGGGACGCGACATCGGCACGGTTGTGTTTCCGAGCGCGGATGTGAAGATATATTTGGACGCGTCGCCGGCGGAACGGGCGCGGCGCCGCGCAGCAGACGCGGCGCATGTGGCCGGACGAGGCGTCATCGGCGTCGAAGAGGTCGCGCAGGCCCTCGACGCCCGCGATCGGGCCGATCGCACCCGCGCCATGTCACCGCTCACGATTGCCGAGGACGCGGTCTACCTCGATACCACCGGATGTCTGTCGAGGAGGTCGTAGAAAAGGTGATGGGCGCCATAACGCAGGTAATCAGGAATTGAGCCTGTCACTCCTTGTGTGGCCAGTCGTCCGAGGACGCAGGATCGAGCTCCCAGCGCTTGTGGTCGCGCTCGACGATCTCGTCGCCACCCTGCAACTCCTCGTTGTCCTGATACTGCACGCCGAGGGCCTTGCCGATGTCGTCGACACGATCCTGGTCGGGCGTCGGGTTGTCCCCGCCTGGGGCTTCGTCGCCGATCGCGTAAGCATCCTGCCATTTCGCGTCCACATCGCCCGCGGTGAGCGTCGGGCTGGCTTCGGTATGGCGCTGCAGCTCGGATCGCATCTCGTCGTGCCCCGAACGCGCCGCCGCAATCAGCCGGTCCCCTCCCATGTCCTTTGCCGCATCCAGGCGCTCGGTGTCGGGTAACCGGCGGCGCTCTCGTTCCAAGCGTGGTTGCCGGGCCGGAGCGACAGACTTGGGCGGCCCTCGTCGGTTGAACTGGCTTGGTGACGCGCGTCTGCGGCTTCTTCTTGGCCGAAATTGGGGCTTTGACCGAGCGCCGCGCCTTGGCTGGCCGCGCCTTGGCTGGACGAGCGGCTCGCCGGCTGGCGGCCCGGCGTGCCGTTTTCGCTTTGCGCGCCAGGCGGCCCGCACGGCGCGGCGACCGAGCGGGCTTCCGGCGGGACGGCGCCGCCCGGCGCCGCGCCGTCGCGCGTGCCCTCGTCCGGCGAGGGCCGGCACCCGACTTCTTCGCGCGCCTCGCCGCGGTTCGCTTCTTTGCCATGGTCCTCTCTCCTTACCGGTTGTTGACCGCCGTTTGTAAGTACCGGATAATTAAATGCTTATCGCATTCGATGCGAGCTAATCTAGCCCGCCGAAGCTAAGATTCGGCTCAGAACGCCCGTGCCTGAGGAGGCCCGTGAACGCAATGGCAGACGAGTCAAAGAGAACACACATTCGACCAGGAGGTGCAAAGACCCTTAAGGGCTTTTCAACATTCTCCTCATCGCGCGACAGCGAAGAGATCGACCCGCAGGAGTATGCCCGCCTGCTGGACTTTTACGATAACAGCTTCCGCAACATCGCGGAAGGCGAAGTCGTCAAGGGGACGGTCGTCAAGGTGACGCCAACCGAGGTCATCGTTGACGTCGGCTTCAAGTCCGAGGGACTCATCCCCCTCGAAGAATTTCTGGACGAAAACGGCCAGGTCACGGCGCAGCCCGGCGACATTGTCGACGTGCTGCTCGAGCGGACCGAAGACCGCGAGGGCTATGTCGTGCTCTCGCGCGAGAAGGCCGAGAAGATGAAGATCTGGGACGAAGTCGAAAAGGCCTACCAGGAACGGAAGGTCGTGATCGGCCGCGTCATCGAGCGGATCAAGGGCGGCCTGGCCGTCGACATCGGCGTCCGCGCGTTCCTGCCAGGTTCGCAGATAGACGTCCGTCCCGTGCGCAACCTCGACGCCCTCAAGGGGCAGGAGTTGCGCATGCGCGTCATCAAGGTCAACAAGAAGCGCGGCAACATCGTCCTCTCGCGCAAGGTTCTGCTGGAAGAGGAGAACGCCGAGAAGAAGAAGACGACGCTCGACGCCTTGTCGGAGGGGAAGGTGCTCCGCGGCACGGTGAAGAACCTGACCGACTACGGCGCGTTCATCGACCTGGGCGGCATCGACGGCCTGCTGCACATCACCGACATGTCCTGGGGGCGCGTGACGCACCCCTCGGAAGTTGTGAAGGTCGGCGACGAACTGGACGTGATCGTGCTCAAGTACGATCCGGCGACCGAGCGGGTCTCGCTCGGCCACAAGCAGATCGTCGCGGATCCGTGGAGTGCCGTGATCGAGCGCTATCCGGTTGGCATGCGTGTGTCGGGCAAGGTCGTGAGCCTGACCGACTACGGCGCGTTCATCGAGCTCGAGCCGGGTGTCGAAGGGCTGATCCACGTCTCGGAGATGTCCTGGAGCAAGCGCGTGAAGCACCCGTCGAAAATCCTCAATCAGGGCGACATGGTCGAGGCGATGGTGCTGGGGGTCGATCCGGGCGCGCGGCGAATTTCGCTCGGCCTCAAGCAGGTCGAGACCAATCCGTGGCACGAACTTGCCGAGAAATACCCGGTGGGCACGACGATCACCGGCAAGGTGCGCAACCTCACCGAGTTCGGCGCGTTCGTCGAGGTCGAAGAAGGCATCGACGGCCTCATTCACATCTCCGACATGTCGTGGAGCAAGGTCAAGCATCCGTCGGAGGTGCTGAAGAAGGGCGACACGGTCGAGGCGCAGGTGCTGAGCATCGACGCCGAGAACCAGCGGCTGTCGCTCGGCCTCAAGCAGCTCCAGACCGGCATCTGGAAGGAGTTCTTCGACAAGCATCACGTCGGTGATGTCGTCGAAGGCAAGGTCGTGCGGCTGACCAATTTCGGGGCGTTCGTCGAGCTGGCGGACGGTATCGAAGGGCTCATCCACGTCTCGGAGTTCGACTCGGCCACGGGCGGCGAGAAGCTCGAGCTGCGCACGGGTGAGAACTACCAGATGAAGATCATCCGGCTGGTGCCGGAGGAGCGGAAGATCGGCCTCAGCATCCGCGCGCTGAAGGATCAGGAATTCCGCGCGGACTGGGAGGCCTACACCGAGACCACCGGCCGGCCGGAGGTGACGCTGGGCGATCACTTCAAGAACCTGAAATAGGCCCAAGGCTCCTGGCCTCGGGCCTCAGCACGAAGCTGGGGCCTGGGGCCAGACGCCTCGGGTCTGCAAAGCGGCACCATGACCAAAGCCGAGCTCGTCGAGGAAGTCTCCCGGGTATCGGACCTCACGAAGAAAGACTCTGAGGTCATCGTCGATACCGTCTTCAAGAGCATCGTCGACGCGCTGCACCGCGGCGAGAAGATTGAGCTGCGCGGTTTCGGCAGCTTCCGGCTGCGGCGGCGCGAGCCGCGCAAGGGCCGCAATCCGAAGACCGGCGACAAGGTGGACGTCCCGCCCAAGAAGGTGCCGTACTTCAAGCCCGGCAAGGAACTGAAGGATCTCATTAATAAAGCAGGCGAGGATGGGGGCGCTGCCGCCGGCCATTCCGAATTCTAGGTTCTGAATTCTGAATTACAGTGCTTTTCCCATGGACCGCCTCTGGACTCCCTGGCGGCTGCCGTACGTGACGGAGACGAGCGAGAGCGTGAGCGGCTGCATCTTCTGCGACGCGCAGTCGCGGGCCGACGACGAGCCGCTGGTCGTGCATCGCGGGCCGCGTCTGTTTCGTCATCCTCAACAAGTACCCCTACAACAACGGGCATCTGATGATCGTGCCGAAGCGGCACGTCGCGCGCCTTGGGGATCTCGACACCCAGGAGCTCGTCGAGTTCGCCATGCTGACCCAGTTGTCCGAGCGCGTCCTGACCGATGTGTACAATCCCCATGGCTTCAACATGGGCCTGAATCTCGGCAAGCCGGCGGGCGCCGGCGTGCTCTATCACCTGCACATGCACATCGTGCCTCGATGGAACGGCGACACCAATTTCATGACGGTGGTCGGCGAGACGAGGGTGCTGCCTGAAGAGCTGCACCAGGCGGGTCAACGGGTGCGCGCCGGCTTCGCGAACATCGACGCGACAGATTCCGCCACGAAGATCACGGAGCCCGCGAAAAAGATCTGAGCGGTGGGACGTCTCGAGGAACGCATGGATTTCGGCCTGTCTCCGGCACAGAAGAGTTCATTTCGCTGGTTCGCGAGTTCGCGCGGACGCGCGTGGCGCCACGCGCCGCGGAGATCGATCAGACCGGCGTGTATCCCTCGCGACCTCGTGGGAGAGGCGGCCGCGCTCGGGTTGATGGGCATCACCATCCGGCCGGAATTCGGTGGCGCCGGCCGGGATTACGTGTCGTACGCCGCCGCCATCGAGGCGCTGGCGGCCGCCAGTGCGACGTTGGCGGTCATCATTGCCGTGCACACCTCGCTCGTGGCCGAACCGCTGCAGGAGTTCGGGACCCCCGAACAACAATCGCAATGGCTGCCGGCGCTCGCGCGCGGCGACGCGATTGGCGCTTTTGCGCTGTCGGAGGCGCAATCCGGCTCGGACGCGGCCAATCAACGCACGGTCGCGCACCCGGAGGACACCGGATACCGGCTTCACGGCGAGAAGGTCTGGGTCGCCAACGCCGAGGCGGCCGCGCTGGTGCTCGTCTTCGCGGCGACGCAGCCAGGCGAAGGCGGTCGCGGCATCAGCGCCTTTCTCCTGCCGATCGAGGCTCCGGGTCTGACGCGCGTGGCGTCGCCCGATTCGTTGGGCGTGCGCGGTCTTGGCTGTATGGATCTGACGCTTGTCCGGCGTCCACGTGGACCGCGCCGCGTTGCTCGGCCCGCGCGACGCCGGGTTTGGGGTGGCGAAGCGCGCCCTCGAGGGCGGCCGCGTCGCGATTGCGGCGCAATCGCTCGGCGTCGGCCAGGCGGCGCTCGACGAAGCGCTCAGCTATGCGCGCCGCCGCGAGGCCTTCGGCCATCCGATCGGCGTGTTTCAAGCGATCCAGTTCCAGCTCGCCGATCTCGGCGACCGATCTCGAAGCCGCGCGCATGCTGACCTGGAAGGCGGCGGATGCGCGCGACCGCGCGCCCCACGCCGTCGTCGAAGCGGCCATGGCCAAGCTGCAGGCGTCGGAAGCGGCGCATCGCGCGGCCGACCGCGCTCTGCAGATTCTGGCCTCCGAAGGATATCGTCGCGGCTCGACGATCGAGCGGTTGTTCCGAGACATCCGCGCCGCGGAAATCTATCAGGGCACGTCCGAAGTGCAGCGGTTGATCATCGCGCGGTCGGTGGTCGAAGGGGCGAGTTCCTGACGCACGCCGGGACGTCAGTGGGTTTCCGGACCCAGGAGCTGCTTGGCAATCGTCTGCAGTTGCAGGTTGGAGGTGCCTTCGTAGATCTGCCCGATCTTGGCGTCGCGATACAGCTTTTCGACAGGGTAGTCCTTGACGAATCCGTTGCCGCCGAAGAGGTTGACGGCGAGCGACGCGACCCGCTCGGCCACCTCCGACGCAAATATCTTGCACATCGCTGCCTCGGTCAGAAACGGGGCGCCCTGGTCGCGCAGGCGGGCGGCATTGTAGACGAGCAGGCGGGCGGCCTCGACGTCGGTCGCCGCTCTGGCGAGCTGAAACTGGACGCCTTGAAAATCGGCGATGGCGCGGCCGAACTGCCTGCGCTCTTTGGTGTACCGCACCGCGTGCTGCAGGGCGCCTTCAGCCAGGCCCAGCATCTGCGCGCCGATGCCGATCCGGCCTTCGTTCAGCGTCTCGATCGCCACCTTGTAGCCCTTGCCGATGTCGCCGAGGACGTCCGAGCGCGCGACGCGGCAGTCGTCGAGGACCAGCTCGCACGTGCTTGACGCCCGAATGCCGAGCTTGTCCTCTTTCTTTGTCACGCTGAACCCCGGCGCCCCGCGCTCGACCAGAAACGCGGTGATGCCGTGATATCCCCGATCGGGATTGACGGTAGCGAAGACGATGAACAGGTCGGCTTCGCTCGCGTTCGTGATCCACAGCTTGCGGCCAGTCAACACGAAGCCGTCGCCGTCTTCCCGGGCGCGCGTCTGCAGGGCGAACGCGTCGCTGCCGGACGCCGCTTCAGACAGCGCGTACGCGCCGACGCTCCGGGCCGCCAGGCGGGGCAGCCAGCGCGATTTGAGATCCTCGTGCCCCCACCGGAGAATCGCGTTGATCACCAGCGTGTTCTGGACGTCGACGAGCACGCCGACCGACGGGTCCACGCGCGACAGTTCCTCGACGGTCAACACGGCCTGGAAAAACCGGCCGCCCGCCCCGCCCAGGTCCTCCGGAATCTCGATGCCCATGATGCCGAGGGCGAACAACTGGTCGATTAACGACCTCGGTATCTTCGCCTGCTCGTCCATCTCCCGAACGAGCGGGCGGATCTGCGCGTCGGCGAATTCGCGCACGCTGGCCTGCAGAAGACGCTCGTCGTCGGCCAGGTGAGTCCAAGCCGGCGAGATCGAGATCGCCATGCCGCGGATGTTATCATTCGGTTACCAGGCAGGCTGATGCTCTCTCGCCCACTCCTCGTCGGCGCGTGTGTCCTGACGCTGGCCGTCGTGCAGCCATCGGCGCAGCAGCCCTCCGCGCAGCAGCCGGCTGCACCGCCGCCGGCCGGGCCAGCCGCCAGCCCCCCGGCGCAGAGTCCGACGTTTCGCGGCCGCATCGACGCGGTCAGTGTCGATGCCATCGTGAGCGACAAGCAAGGGCGGCCAGTCACGGATTTGAAGGCTGAGGATTTCGAGATCATCGAGAACAAGAAGCCTCAGGCGATCCAGACCTTCAAGCTCATCAAGGTCGATGAAGCCGCGCCGGTGGAATCGTCGTTCGTCCACGACATCAGCTCGATGGACGAGCAGCAGCGCGAGACGGGTCGCGATGACGTGCGGGTGCTGGCCATTTTCCTGGACGACTATCACGTGCGGGTGGGGAACTCTCTCGTCATCAAGCAGCAGCTCGCGAAGTTCGTCAGCCAGCTCACACAGCACGATCTGGTGGCGATCATGTACCCGCTCACTCCGGTCACGGGGATCACGTTCTCCCGCAACCACGAGGCGACAGCGGCCGCAATCATGGGGTTCCTGGGCCGGAAGTACGACTACGCCCCGAAGAATGAGTACGAGGAGCGCTACGCCGACTATCCGCCCGAGGCGCTCGAAATACTGCGCCGTCAGATCGTGGTCTCAGCGCTCGAAGGTCTCGCGACGTACCTCGGCACGCTGCGCGACGGGAAGAAACAGATCTTGTACGTCAGCGAGGGATTGGTCGGCACGCTGCCGCCGGGCGTCGCCACGACGGGTGCGCCGTTTCGTACGGCCGTCGCGCCGAAGTCCGACAGCCAGCGGTTCTTCGATCAGGTCGATGTTCTGTCGGAGATGCAGCGCATCTTCGTGGCCTCGACGCGGGGCAATACCTCCATCTACACGCTCGACCCGCGCGGCCTGGCGGTGTCGGAATTCCAGATCAATGACAACGTCAGCGGCAACAACGACAGGCTCACGCTGAACGAGGCGCAGGATTCCTTGCGGGTGCTGGCCTCGAACACCGACGGCCGGGCCATCGTGAATCGAAACGAGCCGGTTCCGGAGTTGAAGAAGATGCTGGCGGACACCAGCGCGTACTACCTGCTCGGGTATACGTCGACGGAGGCGCCGCGAGACGGGAAGTTCCACGAGATTCAGGTCCGCGTGAAACGCAAGGACGTCGAAGTGAGGGCCCGCAAAGGCTATTGGGCGTACAGCTCGGAGGATGCCGCACGCGCCTCGTCGCCCGTGCGCGAGGGGCCGCCCGCGGCGGTGGAGAGCGCGCTCGGGGCGCTCGTCACCTCGCGTGAGCACTCCGTCCGGGTGTGGGTCGGCGCCGCGCGCGGCGAGGCGGGCCGGGCCTCGGTGACGCTGGCCTGGGAACCGACCTCGCCCGACGGACCATCGACGTGCTGCGCCGGCGGCCGCAGCGCCGACAGCGAGCGGGTGGATCACGTTCACCCTCACGGCGACGTCCGTCCAGGGCGACGTGCTCTTCCGCGGCCTGGTCCCGCGCGATCCACAGGCGACCAGCCCGATGGGGCACGTCAGCTTCTCCGCACCGCCGGGAACCGTGCGTTTGCAGGTTGCTGCTGAGGACGCGAAGGGCCTGCGGCTCGACCACGACGATAGCAGCGTGGAGGTGCCGGACTTCACCAAGGTCGGCTCGATGATCACGACTCCCGTCGTGTATCGTGCGCGCACCGTCCGCGACGTCCAGCAGATCCGGGCGTCGGCGTCGCCGCTGCCGGCAGTGAGCCGTGAGTTCTCGCGGACCGAACGATTGCTTGTCCGCTTCGAGGCGTACGGACCCGGCGGCACAACACCAAAGGTCTCGATGCGCCTGCTCAACAGCCTCGGGAAATTGATGGCCCCTTTGCCCGATCCGGCGCGACTGCCTGATGGCACGTTTGAGTCGGAAATCGGTCTCGGCCCGCTCGCGGCAGGCCAGTACCTGATCGAGATCACCGCTGATTCGACGTCGGACAAGACACAAACCCTGCTTGCGATACGAATCACTGGATAACCTCCGGATGCGGCGGTTGGCGCACCACCTTGGGCGTGACACCTGCTCGGCTGGGGAATGAGCTGGCTATCCACTCGACGGATTCCGCGCGAGGCAAACTGACCCGCTGCCGCACCCGGGAATCGCGGAACCTCTGAATCCCTGTGTCAGGATCCGCGCCGATGTCGTGGGCCATTGAAGGGCCTGTTTCTAGCGCTGGCGGCCTTCACGGTGGTTCATGCCGTGACCTGGTGGCGGGGCGCCAGGCGCGCGCGACATGCGCAAGGCGTGCCGGCGGAGGTGATTGACGCACGGCCGCCGACGCTGCTGCAGCTCGGCATCGGTTTCCTCACGAATTTCTTCGATACCCTCGGCATCGGTTCCTTCGCGCCCACGACGAGCGTCTTCAAGTTCACGCGGATGGTACCGGATCGCCTCATCCCCGGTACCCTGAACGTCGGCGACACGCTGCCGACGATTGCCGAAGCCTTCATCCTTATTGGCATCATCTCCGTTGATCCGAAGACGATGCTGCTGCTGATTGGAGCCGCGGTCATCGGCGCCTGGATAGGCGCCGGGATGGTGGCCGGTTGGCGCAAGGCGCAGATCCAGATCGGGATGGGGATTGCGCTTCTGGCCGCGGCGACTTTGTTGTTGCTGTCGATCTTCAGGATCGGGCCTCCAGGGGGAACGGCGCTGGCGCTGTCCGGATCAAGACTTGCGATTGGACTCGCGGGCAACTTCACGCTCGGCGTTCTGATGACGCTCGGCATCGGCCTCTACGCCCCCTGCCTGATCATGATCAGTCTGCTCGGCATGGATCCGCTTGCCGCGTTCCCGATCATGATGGGGTCGTGCGCGTTCCTCATGCCCATCAGCGGCGCGCGCTTCATTCACAAGCACTGCTACGCGCGTCGGCCCGCGCTCGGCCTCGCGATCGGAGGCGTGCCGGGCGTGCTCATCGCCGCCTACATCATCAAGTCGCTGCCGCTCTTGTACGTCCGCTGGCTGGTGGTCGTCGTGGTCGTGTATACGGCGACGATGATGCTGAGAGCCGCGAGAAGGGAGGATGGGCGGGAGATCTGAGACGCCCTACGCGTACATACCGCGCAGTTTCGTCACCACAGCGACCCGTGAGATTGCCACGATGTAGGCGGCGGTTCGCAGGTCGCACTTGTATTTGACGGACGTCTGCATGACGCGGTTGAAGGATTCGACCATCTTGTGTTCGAGTCGGTCGTTCACTTCACTCTCGCGCCAGAAGTACCCTTGCCGGTCCTGCACCCATTCGAAGTAGGACGCCGTGACGCCGCCCACGTTGGCCAGGATGTCGGGCACCACGCAGACGCCGCGCTGGTGCAGGTGCTGGTGCGCCTCCGGCGTCGTCGGCCCGTTGGCGCCCTCGATGACGACCTTGGCCTTGATCGAGGCGGCGTTGTCGATCGTGATCTGATTCTCGAGCGCGGCTGGAATCAGGATGTCCGTTTCGACGCTGAAAATCCTGGAGCCCTCCAGTGGATCCGCTTGCGGAAATCCGGCGACCGTCTTGTGCTCGGCCGTCCACGCGATGAGCTTTGGAATGTCGAGTCCGGCGGCATTGTAGACGCCGCCCTTCCAATCGGCGACGGCGACGATCTTGGCCCCGATGCGCTGCAGGAGATTCGCGCTCACCGATCCGACGTTGCCAAATCCCTGGATCGCGATCGTGGCACCAATGATGTCGAAATCCAGATGCCGGACCGCTTCGCGCGTCACGATCATGACACCGCGGCCGGTGGCTTCGCGGCGTCCGAGGGACCCGCCCATCTCGACCGGCTTTCCCGTGACGACCGAGGTCATCGTCGTGCCGACGTGCATGCTGTAGGTGTCCATCACCCACGCCATGATCTGCTCGTTCGTGTTCACGTCGGGCGCCGGCACGTCCTTGTCCGGCCCCAGCAGGTCGATGATTTCCGCGATGTAGCGGCGGGTCAGCGCCTCGAGCTCGCGCGGCGACATCTTGGTCGGGTCGCAGATGACGCCCCCCTTGCCGCCCCCGAACGGAATGCCGGCGACCGCGCACTTCCAGGTCATCCACGCGGCCAGCGCCGTCACTTCATCGAGCGTGACGTTCGGGTGGTATCGAATGCCCCCCTTGGCGGGACCGAGCGTGATGTTGTACTGGACGCGATACCCGGTGAAGACCTGAATGCGGCCGTTGTCCAGCAGTACGGGACACGACACCGTCACCTGGCGTTTTGGATGCGTGAGGATTTCCCAGATTCCGGGGTCGAGCCCGACGAGCCGCGCGGCTTCGTCGAACTCCTGGAGCATCGCGCCGAAAATGCCGTTCTCGGACACCTTCGGGAGCGTAGCCGGGCGTCAAAAGAGAAGTCAACTCTCGCCATCCTGCCTTCCTTCTATAATCGAGCTTCATGACGGCCGCCGGTATCGACGCAGCGGTTCCTCACGAGCGCGCGTTCACGACGATCTCCGGGCGGCCCGTCAATCAGCTCTACACGCCCGCGGATCTCGGGCAGGCGGAGTACTCGCGCGACCTGGCCGATCCCGGCGCCTTTCCCTACACGCGCGGCATTCATCCCACGGGCTACCGCGGGAAGCTTTGGACGATGCGGCAATTCGCCGGCTTCGGCACGCCGGAAGAGACCAACACCCGCTACAAGCAGTTGTTGTCCGCCGGCGGCACCGGTCTAAGCGTCGCGTTCGATCTGCCGACGCTGATGGGGCGCGACCCCGACCATCCGCTGTCGCTCGGCGAAGTGGGCAAGTGCGGCGTCTCGGTGGCGTCCCTCGCCGACATGGAACAGCTCTTCGACGGGATCCCCCTCGGCGAGATCACGACGTCGATGACAATCAATTCGCCCGCGCCGATCATTTTTGCGATGTATCTCGTTGTGGCCGAGCAGCAGGGCGCGAGCTGGCGCGGCCTGTCGGGCACGATTCAAAACGACATCCTCAAGGAATTCATCGCCCAGAAGGAATACATCTTTCCGCCTCGTCCGTCGATGCGGCTCATCACCGACGTGTTCCGGTTCTGTGCTCGAGACGCGCCCAGGTGGAACACGATTTCGGTCAGCGGCTATCACATTCGAGAGGCGGGGGCGACCGCGCTGCAGGAACTCGCGTTCACCCTGCGTGACGGCATCGAGTACGTTCAGTGGGGTATCGACGCCGGCCTGAAGGTCGACGATTTCGCGCCACGGCTGTCGTTCTTCTTCAACGCGCACAGCGATTTCTTCGAGGAGATCGCCAAGTACCGGGCCGCGCGGAAGATCTGGGCCACCGTGATGCGCGACCGTTTCGGCGCGCGGGACGAGCGATCGTGGAAGCTGCGATTTCACGCGCAGACCGCGGGCGTGTCGCTGACCGCGCAACAGCCCTACAACAACGTCGTGCGAACGACGCTGCAGGCCCTCTCCGCGGTGCTGGGCGGCGCCAACTCCCTGCACACCAACTCGCTCGACGAGGCACTCGCCCTGCCGACGGCCGAAGCGGCGACTCTGGCGCTGCGCACGCAGCAGATCATCGCGCACGAAAGCGGGATCGCGAACATCGTGGATCCGCTGGGCGGATCGTATTTTGTCGAGCGCTTGACGCTCGACATGGAGGAAGGCGCCTACCGCTATTTCGAGGCCATCGACCGGCTTGGCGGGATGGTGGCTGCGATCGAGGACGGGTTCCCCCAGCGGGAAATCGCCGAGGCCTCGTACCGGTTTCAGCAGGCCGTCGAGGCGCGCGAGAAGCTGATTGTGGGGGTCAACGCCTACGCCGACGAATCGGAGCGGGGCATACCGACGCTGTATATCGACGACCAGACGGCCGAGGTCCAGCAGGCGAAGCTGCAGGACGTCAAGCGGCGCCGCGACACCGGACGAGTGAATCGGACCTTGCAGGCCCTGCAGAATGCCGCTCGGGGCACCGCGAACACGATGTACCCTTTGCTCGACTGCGTACGGGTCGTACGCGACGGTCGGCGAGATGTGCGACGCTCTGCGGGCGGTGTGGGGAGAGTATGAAGAAGTGCCGTCGATCTAGGCCCTGGGCCCCAGGCCCCAGGCCCAAGTCCGCACCGCAGACCGCCTTGGGCCGTCGGCCTTGGGCCTTGGGCCTATGAATATGAAAAAGATTCGCGTCATCATCGCCAAGCCTGGCCTGGACGGCCACGACCGTGGGGCGAAAGTGATCGCGCGCGCCCTGCGAGATGCCGGGATGGAAGTGATCTACACGGGGCTGCGGCAGTCGCCCGAGCAGATTGCGGCGGCGGCCCTGCAGGAAGATGCGGATGTGATCGGCTTGTCGATTCTGAGCGGCGCGCATATGCATATCTGCCCGCGGCTGATGGCGTTGCTGCGGGAGAAAGGGCTGGAGCACGTGCTCGTCATCGTGGGAGGCATCATTCCCGATGTGGACATCCCGAAGCTGCGCTCCATCGGGGTCGAAGGAATTTTTTTGCCCGGCAGCGCGATGCAGGATATCGTCCACTTCATCACAGAGCGTGTGCGCCCCCGGGCTGAGGCGGTCTGACGATCCCAAATGACACCGACACTGCTTCTCGCCGACGACAGCGTGACGATCCAGCGCGTCATTGAATTGACCTTTGCCAATGAAGACGTCCGCGTCGTGTCTACGAGTGACGGAGAGGCGGCCCTGCGACACATCGACACCGAGCGGCCGGATATCGTGCTGGCCGACGTCGGCATGCCGAAGAGGGATGGCTATGACGTCGCCTCCCACATCAAGAACACGCCGGCATTGCACGATATTCCCGTGCTGCTGCTGACAGGCGCGTTCGAGCCGCTTGATGAGAGTCGCGCGCGCGCAAGCGGATGCGATGGCATCCTCGTGAAACCGTTCGAACCGCAGCAGTTGGTCGGCCGCGTGAAGGAACTGCTGGCTGGCCAGCACACGCCGGCCCTCTGGCCCGCGGGCGTGCCCAAAGTCGAAGAGACTCCGCCTCCACCCGTGCGCCCGGCCCTGAGGATCGCGCCGAAACCGGAGCCGGCGTTCCCGCCCGCGACGTCCGCCCTATGGCCAGTGGCGGTCCCCGCGGCAGCGCCAAGGCCGGTCTCCGTGCCGGCGCACGTGGCAGCGTCGACAGCCGCGCCACACCCGTCGCGACTCCCGGACGTGGGCGAGACCTTTCAGCACGAATTCGAACAACTCGACGCAGTATTCGCCGGTCTCGACCCGGAAGCGACGCCGGGTCTCAACGAAGAGTCCGCGCGTGATTTCGCGCGCGATCTGGATGTGCGACCCATCGCCGAGCCGGCCGCCGCCACGCGTCCGTTCGGCGATTGGGACTTGCCCTCGCCGCCGCCACAGGCCGATCCCGTGCCGTCCGGGCCGCTTGGCGGCGCGGTGTCTGGAACGTGGGATTCTCAACGCGAGCGAGGTTGCCGAACCGGTCGACAAACCGAGGGAGATGTCCAAGCCCGTCTCGCTCGAGGCCTTGCCGCGGCCCGGTCTCGCGCCCCGCTCCAACGCCGGCTTCGTCGGATGCTTCTGTCGAGGAAGCCGTTCGCCGAGTGCTGGCGCGAATGACGGCCGTGGAGGTGCGGCGAATCGTGCTCGAGACCGCGGAGCGGCTCATCAAAGATGAACTTGAGAAAATAAAAGGGACTTAGGGAAGGAGGAACCTCGGAACACTCCGGATCCTCGGAACCCGTACCCATCATGCGTTCTGTTCCCGACAAACCAGCTCTCGAAGGACTCGAATCGAAATGGAGCGCGCAGTGGGAAGCCAGGGGCGTCTATCGGTTCGATAGGACGCGCCCGCGTGACGCCGTCTACTCGATAGATACTCCGCCACCGACCGTCAGTGGCTCCCTGCATGTCGGCCACGTGTTCTCGTTCACCCATACCGATGTTATTGCGCGAGTCCAGCGCATGCGCGGCAAGGCGGTCTTCTATCCCATGGGATGGGACGACAACGGCTTACCGACCGAGCGGCGTGTGCAGAATTACTATGGCGTCCGGTGCGACCCCTCACTCCCGTACGACCCGTCGTTCGCGCCGCCGGCCGTGGCGTCGAAGCAGGCGATCTCTGTCTCGCGCCCGAACTTCGTCGAGCTCTGTGCGCATCTGACAGCCGCCGACGAGAAGGCCTTCGAGGATTTGTGGCGGCGGCTCGGGCTGTCCGTCGATTGGGCCCTGACCTACGCGACGATCGGCCGGCCCGCCCGGTGGGTGTCGCAACTCGCTTTTCTGCGGCTGCTCCAACACGACCGCGCGTATCAGCTCGAGGCGCCCACGCTGTGGGACGTCGACTTCCGCACCGCAGTGGCTCAGGCCGAGCTGGAAGATCGCGAACTGCCGGGCGCCTACCACCGGATTCGCTTCGCGCGTCCGGATGCGCCGGGACACTACGTCGAGATCGAAACGACGAGGCCGGAGCTCATCCCGGCCTGCGTAGCGCTCGTGGCCCACCCCGACGATGAACGGTATCGTCCGTTGTTTGGCAGGGAAGTGCTCACGCCGCTCTTCAGCGTGCCGGTGCCGGTGAAGCCCCATCCGCTCGCGGCGCCGGAGAAGGGCACCGGTGTCGCAATGATCTGCACATTCGGCGATGTCACCGACGTGATTTGGTGGCGCGAATTGTCACTGCCGATCCGGGCGATCATTCAGCCGAACGGGACGCTCCGGCCCATTACATGGGGAACCGACGGGTGGGAGTCGCGCGATCCCGCGACGGCGCAGCGGCACTACGACACGATGGCCGGCCTGTCTGCGGTGAAGGCACGCGCCCGGGTGGTCGAGGCACTCCGCGCGACCGGAGACCTCACCGCCGATCCGCGGCCGATCACGCATCCTGTCAAGTTCTACGAAAAGGGCGATCGGCCCCTTGAGATTCTGACAAGCCGTCAGTGGTTCATTCGCACGATGGATATCCGTGACGAGCTGCTGGCTCGCGGGCGCGAACTGACCTGGCACCCGGGCTACATGCGCGCCCGCTATGAGAACTGGGTCAACGGCCTCAACGGTGACTGGTGCGTCAGCCGGCAGCGGTTTTTCGGCGTGCCCTTTCCCGTCTGGTACAAGGTCCGTGACGATGGGACCACCAATTACGATGCCCGGCTGCTGCCGGACGAGGCGGCCTTGCCGATCGATCCCTCGACGGACGTGCCAGCCGCGTTCCGTGCGGATCAACGCGGAGTGCCCGGCGGATTTGTCGGCGATCCCGACATCATGGACACCTGGGCCACCTCTTCGCTGACACCGCTCATTGTCTGCGGCTGGGAACGGGACGCCGATCTGTGGATGCGAACCTTCCCGATGGACCTGCGGCCGCAAGCGCACGACATCATCCGGACCTGGCTGTTTTCGACCGTGCTTCGATCGCACCTCGAAACCGGCTTGCTGCCGTGGACGAACGCGGCCATTTCAGGGTGGGTCCTCGATCCCGATCGCAAGAAGATGTCGAAGTCGAGGGGCAACGTCATCACGCCGATGGCGCTCCTGGAGGAGCACGGGTCCGACGCCGTTCGATACTGGGCCGCCAAGGGCGGGCCCGGCGTGGACACGGCGGTCGATCCCGGCCAGATGAAGATCGGCCGCCGCCTTGCGATCAAGCTGCTGAATGCGTCGAAGTTCGTGCTCTCGCGGCCGAGCCCCACAGGGGCCGTCGGCGAGGCGTTCGACCGCGGCATGCTCCAGCGGCTGGCGACGCTCGTCGATCGCGCGACCCGGCATCTCGATGAGTACGACTACGCGGCGGCCCTGCGGGAGATCGAGGAGTTCTTCTGGTACTTCTGCGACGACTATATCGAGCTGGCGAAGCGATCGCGTTCGGGGGATGACGCGGCAGCGGCCTCGGCGAACGCCGCGGCCCATGCTGCGTTGTCGACGTTGACCCGGCTGCTCGCCCCCTTCCTTCCGTTTGTCACCGAAGAGACCTGGTCCTGGTGGAACACCGGATCGGTGCATCACGCCCTGTGGCCGACCCGCGCGGAAATCGAGACGGCTCTCAGCGGTTCGTCGGCCGAGGGAGTCGAGGCGACCGCCAATCGCCATGCGTCGCTTGTCACGGCCGGCATTCGTCACCAGCGATCCCAGGCGAAGCTTGGCTTCAGCGCCGCCGTCGACGTCGTGCTCACGGTGCCGGAGGACATCAATGCATCCTGGCCCTTCATCGAGCGGTATGTTCGCGAGGGCAACAACGTGGCGGCGCTTTCGTGCAGCGTCGGACCCGAGTTGGCGGTCACGTTGACGCCTCACGTCCCTGTTGTGCCTGATGGCCGCGGCGATTCCCGATGATGGGCGCCGACAAGAACTTCGTGTCGCGAAGCCCATCAATGTCCGACCCTCTGCCCATCGACCTCACCCTGGCCCTTCGCGCCGCCGAACCAACGCTCGCGGCCGCGGGGAAACTCCATTACTTCGTCGAGGTCGATTCCACGAACGACATCGCGCTCGCGCTGGCGGCGTCCGGCGCCTCCGATGGCACGACGGTGCTCGCAGACTCGCAGCGCGCCGGCCGCGGACGCCGCGGGCGCTCGTGGTTCTCGCCGCCCGGCGCCGGCCTGTATCTGTCGTCCATCGTGCGCACGTCCGCGGATGCCGGCGCGGACGGTTCAGCATGGCCCATGGCGCTGCTCACGCTCGGCGCCGGCGTGGTGGTGGCGGAGGCCGTGCGCTCGAGCACGGGCCTGCCGGTGGAATTGAAATGGCCCAACGACGTCGTGATTGGAAGGCCGTGGCGCAAGTTGGCGGGCGTGTTGTGCGAGTCGGTCGGCGTCGGCGCTCAGGTCGATGCAATAGTCGTCGGGATCGGCATCAACCTGCGGCCTGCTGCCTATCCGCTCGAACTCGGTGACCGGGCTACCTCGATCGAGGTCGAGCTCGGCCGCCCGATCGATCGCGCCAGGCTCGTCGTCGAGTGTCTCGGCCGGCTGGCGGACGTCGTCCATCAGCTCAAACAGGGAGGGCGCGAATGGATCGTCGGCGAGTGGCGCAGGCTCGGGCGCGCGGGACTGAACGGCCGAGCGGTGTCATGGCGGGAACCGCAGGGCGAGCAGCGCGGGCTGGCGCGCGACCTCGACGCCGACGGTGCGCTGCTTGTCGAGCGTGGGGGCCGGCTCGAGCGCATTATTGCAGGCGAGGTGCTGTGGGATCGGATGAACTGAGCCAGTATTGTCGCGACATCGAAGACCATCTGACGCGCGTCAATGGCGGGCATCTGGTGCGAATCGTCGGCGCCGGATTCGATCTCGTGCGCGGGTGGGCGGATGAGGGGATTCCCCTCAGCATCGTCTGCAGGGGAATCGAGCTGAAAGCGGATCGGCACCGACTGGGCAACGCGCGCCGCCCGTTGCGGATTGAGTTCTGCGAAGCCGACGTACGCGACGTGTACGATCAGTGGCGCCGGGCGGTGGGAGTGCCCCGGCAGGATGGCCTGGCAGACGAATCGTCCACACAGGCGCCGGCGAAGCGTCCATCGCTGTCCAAACACCTCGACCGAGTGGTCGAGCGGCTCGGCAGGGTGGTCGGACGACTGGATCTGCCGGCCGCTTTCCTTGAGACCGTGGGGTCGCTGCTGCAGGAACTGAGCGGGCTGCTGGACGCGGCCAAGGGCGCGAGAGGTCCGCGCCGCGACGACCTGGCCGCGAGGCTCGGCCCGATCGACGATTGCTTGATGGCCGCCGCGCGAGTTGCGGCGGGGCCTGAGGTGCTGTTCGCGCTGGACCGGGACGCGGCGGCCGAACTGGCGCCGTTCCGCGAGCGGCTCAGCGCTGAGGCCTGGCGCCAGGCCACGCACGCAACCGTCGATCGTCTGCTCCGCGACCGGTACGGGCTCCCGACAGTTATCCACAGATAGGGGGACGGGTTTCGATTTGTGGAAAACTCGCGGGGTACAGAGTTTTCCACAAATCGAAACCCGTCCCCCGCCGCCACAGACGGTCTCCTCATGTCCGATCCGCACCTCGAGCTCTCGATCGAGCGACCCGTCGCCGGCGGGCGGATGCTGGCTCGACAGGACGGGCGAGTCGTGCTGGTCCGCGGTGCCATTCCTGGCGAGCGCGTGCAAGCCCGCGTCGAACGGGTGACGCGCCAGGTGATTTGGGCGCAGGCGACGGAGATTCTCGAGGCGAGCGCCGACCGGCGCGAGCCGCCCGGCGATCCAACGTGCGGAGGCGCTCTGTATTCGCACATCAAGTACCCGCGCCAGCTTCAACTGAAAGGCGAGGTCGTGATGGACGCGTTCCGGCGAATCGGCAAGATGCCGCTGCCGGAACCGCCGACAGTCGCCGGCTCCCCTGAACACGCCTATCGGCTGCGCGCGCGCCTGCACGTCAAGGGCGGGCGTGTGGGGCTCTTTCGTGAAGGGTCGCATGCCATCTGCGATGCCGCGTCGACCGGCCAACTGCACGCGGACGCGCTCGCTGCTGTCGCGTGGCTGTCCGAGGCGCTGGGGCCACGCCTGACCGACTGCGACACCATGTTCGTCGCCGAGAACGTTCCGGCGACCGAGCGCGTTGCGCATCTGGTTGCCCGCCACGGGGCGCGGCTCGACGATCTGCGCCTCGCGCTCAGCGATTTGTCGCACCTTACCGGCATGACCACTTCGACACCCGGCCGCGTCCTCGTCCTGGGCGGATCCGCGACAGTGTCCGACTCGGCCGCTCAGATCTTCGGCGTCGATCCGCCTGTCGACGGCTCGGTCCTCTGGACTCGGCGTGCGGCGTCATTCTTTCAAGGCAATCGGTACCTGATCGGGGCGCTCGTCAGACGCGTGCTGGCTGAGAGCGCCGGCGACACGTGCGTTGATCTGTACTCGGGGGTCGGACTCTTCGCCGTCGCCCTCGCGGCCAGAGGCAGTCGCGTGATCGCCGTCGAGGGGGATCCCGTGAGCGGGAGCGACCTGCGCGTGAACGCCGCGCCCTGGCGGTCACGGATGCGCGTGGTGACGGCCGCGG
The DNA here is from genome assembly GCA_963724645.1 of uncultured Acidobacteriota bacterium. Taxonomy (GTDB): domain Bacteria; phylum Acidobacteriota; class Vicinamibacteria; order Vicinamibacterales; family SCN-69-37; genus CAVXSP01. Next base: position 415,003 of record CAVRVJ010000010.1, on the reverse strand, counting down.
TGGAGGACTTCGTCAGTCAGCCACTGACGCCCCGGCCTGACATCGCTGTGCTCGATCCGCCGAGATCGGGGGCTTCGCCGCCCGTCCTGGACGCGCTGGCGAGCTGGCGCGTGCCCTGTCTCGTCTACGTCTCGTGCGATCCGCCCACACTTGCACGCGACGCACGCCGGCTCGCCGCGGCCGGATATCGAATAGCCTCGATCGATGCGTTCGATCTGTTCCCCAATACGCCTCATGTTGAGGTCGTCACCGTCTTCGGACAGTGAACGCGTGAAAGCTTTCACCGGCGCTCGCCGTTTACATTCGCTGAGGCACGGCGCAGCCCATCAGGTCCAGCGAGATCGTCAATTGACGTCGCACGTAGAGCACGGCGGCGGCGCGCCAGGCGCGCGCGTCGGCGCGCTCTTCGCGCAGGATTTGCTGCCGGTGATAGAACGCGTTGAAGGCCTGCGCCAGGCCGAAGGCATATTTCGCCAGCAGGGCCGGCTCGAGCGATCGGACGCTCGCATCCACGACCTCGTCCAGCCGGGCGGCCTCGAGCACGAGGCCCCAAAGCTCTTCGGCCTCGTCGCCCTGCTCGATCGGATCGCGGCCGGCGGCGGCCAGCAGTTCGAGAACGCCGGCGTCATCCAGCCCATCGCGCTCGCGCAACCGGGCGAAGATGTTGTTGGCCCGCACGACGGCGTACTGCAGGTACGGTCCCGTCTCGCCTTCGAAGCTCAGCGCTTCTTCAATGTCGAACGCGATCACCTTGCCTCTGGAGTACTTGATCAGGAAATAGCGGACGGCCGCCGTCGCGATCTGCTCGGCGATTCGGCGCCGATCCTCCACAGCGAGATCCGGATTGCGCGACGCCACTTCACCACCGGCGGTCTCGACCAGGCGGTCCAGCAGGTCGTCGGCCTTGACCCCCAGACCTTTTCGGCCGGACACCTCGACGAACGGCCTCCCGCTGCTCTCGGCGTCTTCGTAGCCCAGCGCGCGAGCCGTTGCGTGCGAAAGCGCGACCATCTCGTAGGAAAAATGGGTAGACCGCGCCGCCTCGGTCGCAAAGCCCATGGTCGCGAGCGCTTGCTTGAGCAACTGCTGCAGGTACGCCTGCCGCGAGTCGATGACGTTGTACACGGCCGAGGCATGGCCGAACGCCGTCTCGCTCTGCGCCTGATTCGGCAGCGACGTGGTCGCCCAGATCCGGTGGCCGTTCTGGACCTCGAAGATGCGGTAATAGAAATCTCGATCCAGGAGCCCGAATTTCCAGAACTGATTCGCGATGTCCTTGCCGACGTAGGTCACGGTGCCGTTCGAGCGCACGATCACCTTCTCGCGCTGGGCTTCTGCATCCTCGGCGGAGCCGGCCTCCGCGGCCGCCTCAACGCCGTCGATCGTGAGGGTGGCCGGCGCTCCGATCTGCGCTGACGGATCGCCCGCGTGCGCTCGCTCGCTCCCGGCGAAGGGATCGGCCGCCCGGGCCTCCGGCTCGGGAGTGTCCTCGATCTTCATCACCCAACAACCCTTGAGCCGTCCTTCCGTCTGGAGAAAGACAGCTCCACGCTGCTTGAGCTGATCGAAGGCGGTCGCCCAGAAGTGGAGGCGGAGGATGTCTCCTTCCCACGTCAACAGATCGTAGGAGACGTTCAGCCTGGCCATGGTGCGCAAGTGCGTACGGACGATCTGCTCGGCCACAAAGGCGCCGAGCTCGGCGAGCGCATTGCCGCCCTCTTCGATCGCGTGCAGGGCGCGCCCGCGGATTTCGAGCCGTCCCTTGTCGGCCTCATACCACTCCGTGACGCGCGCGTACAGATCCCAGCAGTAGTAGTCGAACCGCACCTTGGGATCCACGGCGAGGGCCTGGACGGCCGCCAGGTTGCTGTGTTCCAGTTCGGTCAGCCCAACCACGACATCGGCCACCTGCACGCCCGTGTCGTCGATGTAGTTCTGAACTTCGACGCGCTGTCCCTGGAATCGGAGCAGCCGCACCAGCGTGTCTCCGAGGGTCGCATTCCGCAGGTGGCCCACATGCGCGGCCTTGTTCGGATTGATCGCGGTGTGTTCGACGATTACCTTCTCGCCGTCCGGCGAGGCCCCGACAGTGGCGTCTGACGACAGTCGTGCGACCAGGAACGCCGCGCGGTCGAGGTAGAAATTCAGATAGCCATTCGGCGCCGCCTGCACTCGCGACATGCCGTCAATCGCTCCGACGGCGCCCGCCAGGTCCTGCGCAATGGCCCGCGGCGACTTGCGCAGCCGTCTTGCCAGCTCGAACGCGACGGGCACGGCGAGATCGCCCATCGTCCGATTCGGCGGCGTCTCGATGACGATCGCGGGTTGGTCGGCCGGGGCAAGAGCAAAGAGTTGCGCAAGGGCGTGTTGCAGACGTGAGCGCACGGCAGCGTGTACGGGCAGGATCATTGGAGGAACATTGTAGAGGGTGAGAGTGTGAGAGCGCGAAAGGGTGAGAGGCCGAGGCCCGAGGCCTTCAGGCGGCCGCCTCGACTTCACTCGAATCGCCAGCTAACTGTTGCAGGATCTTATCTGGCAGTTGATGATGGGACGACCCTGCGAGAAGGCGGCTCTTGTCGCACCTCCGAATCGCTGGGCGTGCCCGCCGGCGATAATCGCGGCGTCAGTCAGAGAGCTCATGCGCGCAACATCATGACAAAGAACGACGCGTACGAGCGAGAAACGCCGGCTTCGGTCCTGTCGCTGGCGCAGGCTCGGGTCGGCCGTCTGCTGGCTGCGTGTCTTCATCAGGCGATCGGGGACGTGCTGCCCGAGCGGCTCGAGTTCTATGAGTTGTGGTTGCACTCCGAGGGGCTGCGCGACGGCAGCATCGGTCTGGCACCCATCAGCGCCGTCCTGGGATTCCTGCGCACCGAAGACGCGTATCAGCAGGTGACGACTTTGGCGGGCCGCCTCGCGGCCACGTGGACCGTCGCGGCGATGCCGCCGCTTCGACGCCGGGCCATCGGGCTCTTGCCGCGATTCTGGCGCGCGCGAGTGGCGTTGCATGTCGCCGCGGGCGTCGTGCAGCACATGTGCAGCGTGAGCCGCGCGTCGACCCGGCTGCGCGGGACGGCGGCCCAGCTCGACGTGCGGGACTCGGTCTTTTGCGCGGTGCGAACGCTGCAGACCCTCCCGCTCTGCGGGTTCTACGCCGCGGCCGCCGCCGAGACGCTGACGATCTTCGGGATGCCGGCGCGCGCGCAGGTCGAACGCTGCCACGCCGTGCAGGGCGGCACCTGCTGCATCGCGCTCGACCTCTCGGGCGCCGGTCTCGCCGCCGATTCGGCGATTGCCGCGTGATGCAAATCAAGCCGTGCCAGGACCGCGCTCCGCGAGCGATGCAGGGACGGTGGCGAGGGCCGTCCGCGGTCGCCGCTTTCCTGGCCCTGGCGAGCGGTCCGTTCTGGCCGCACGCGGCGGTCGCGCAGACGATGGCCGCGCGCATCCTCGTCATGCCCTTCGCCACGCAGACCGAACCGGCCACGCCGGCGGCTGCGGGAAGCTCGGCCTGGATCAGCGAAGCCGCCGCGCTGGTATTCACTGAAGAATTTCAGGCGCTCGGCCTCGAGGCTTTCTCGCGCGACGAGCGCGTGGCGGTCTTCGATCGCCTGCAGTTGCCCTTGTCGTCGAGCCTCACGCGCGCGACGATGATTCGGACCGGCGAACTGATCGGCGCCTCGGACGTCGTCGTGGGCGATGTCCGCCTCGGCCAGCGGCTCACCGTTCGCGCGCGGCTCATTCGCATCGACGCTGCGCGGCAATCGCCGGATGTGGAAGAACAGGGATCGATCGCCGACATGGTTGCCGTGTTCGCGCGCGCGGCGAACGCGCTCGCCCGATCAGCCGGCCGGCCGCTCGCATCGTCGCGCCCTTCCGCGGACGCAGGGCGGCAGGCCCGGATGCCGGCCGACGTCTTCGAGAACTACGTCAAGGGGCTGGTGGCGATCGCTCCGGCGACGCAGCAGCGATTTCTCGAAGCCGCGTATCACAAGGAGCCGCGTGACGGGCGGATCCTGATGGCGCTCTGGAACGTCTACGCCGGGCAGGGATCGCACGCGAAGGCACTCGCCGTGGCTCGCAACGTTCCTGCCGATTCGCCGCTTCTTCGCAACGCACGATTTGCAGCAGCCTTGTCTCTCATCGAGTTGGGGCGCCTCGATGAGGCCTTCAAGGCACTGAGCGACTTGCATGCGCAGCGCTCGTCGGCCGTGCTGTTGAACGCGCTGGGCATCGTGCAACTGCGGCGCGCCGGGATGCCCGACGGCGGATCGCCGGCGTCCCTCTTCGATCGCGCGGTCAAGGCCGCGCCCGAAGACCCCGACTACCTGTTCAACCTTGGATACGCGTACGCGCTGGGGCATGAGGCACAGGCGGCCTTGTTCTGGCTGCGCGAAGCCGTCCGGTTCGACGCGACCGACGGCGACGCTCACCTCGTGATGAGCGCCGTGCTCGAGTCGACGGGAAAGACGGTTGAAGCGCAGCGAGAGCTCGAGCTCGCCAGGCTGCTCGGCACCCGCCGTGATGTCCCGATCGCCACGCCGCGCGAGAGTGTGCCGCCCCGACTGGAGCGGCTGCGCACGGATCTCGACGCGTCGATCTCCCGCCGGTTCGCGGCCTCCATCGGCACGCCGGCGCGCCAGGAACAGCAGGAGGTCGCCGCGTTTCACGTCGCCGAGGGGCGCAGGCTTTTCGCGGCGCAGAAGGATCGCGACGCGATCAACGAGCTGCGGCGCGCTATTTACTTGTCGCCGTACCAGGACGAGCCGCACCTGCTGCTCGGCCGGCTCTACCAGCGCGGCGGCCGGTTGCCGGAGGCGATCGACGAGTTCAAGGTGGCCATCTGGTGCAAGGAATCCGCGGCGACCCGTCTGGCCCTGGGCGCGGCGCTCCTCGAGTCCGGAGATCGGCCGGGGCGCGCCGCGAAGCCGAGCGCGCGCTCGTGCTCCAGCCCGATTCAGCGGAGGCGAAGGGGCTGCTCGAGAAGATCAATCGCTGAACGGGATCCGGGGAGACTGCGGATCCCGGCACGGGTCCAGCTCTTCGTGTCTCAGCCGCGTGCTAGAATCCCCGAAGTCCATGTCCGATCAAAACTTCCACGAGATCCAACTGAGCGGAAAACAGCTCGTCTTTCTGTTCATGTGCGCGGTGATCTTGACCGTGGTGGTCTTTCTGTTTGGAGTCTCGGTGGGCCGCGGCGTGCGGTCGCCTTCCGTGCAGGCAGCGTCGGCATCACCGGCCTCCACTCCAACGGATACGATCGTGCCGGCCGACACGCCGCCGCCGACGCAGACGGCGCCGAACGAGCTGAGTTACGCACAGGCGCTGCAGGGACAGGGCGGCGACCCGTCGAAGGTGACGCCGCCGGCGCCGGCGTCCGAAGAACCGCCGGCTTCTCCACCGGCCAGGAAGTCCGAGCCCCCGCCCACGGTGCACAAACCCGAACAAGCGTCCGCGCCGGCGCACACGGCGCCGCCCCCAGTCGCTGCGCCGCCCGCCGCGGCGCCGAAGACACCGCCGCCGCAAGACGTCGCGACGAAGCCCGCCGCCAACGGCTTCTTCGTTCAGGTCGCCGCGTACTCCGCCAACGACGTCGCCGCGAAAGAGGTTGCCAAGCTTCGGAACAAGGGCTATCCGGCCTTTGTCTTCGCTGAACCCGAAAACGCACCTGGCCCGCGCTTCAAGGTTCGCGTCGGTCCGTACTCGGCGCACGTCGAGGCGGACCAGGCGTTGAAGGGTCTCAAAAAAGAAGGGTACTCACCGTTAATCAAGCGCTAGCGCCCCGCGAGCGTCGGCCGGTGTGGCTCGCGTTTCTGTCCGGCCTGCTCTTCGTCCTCAGTTTTCCAAAGTTCGGACATCCGGCATTTGCCTGGATCGCACTCACTCCGCTCATCGTCGCAATCGCCCTCGAAGTGGGAGCACCGCCGAAGGTCAGCTCGTCGGGAGCCGTGGCGAGCACCGGATGGAGAGCTGGGTTGTCGATGCTGGGGGCGAGAACGGTCTGGCTCGGCCTGATTGCCGCCGCCGTGTATTTCGGCGGCACGCTCTACTGGGTCGTCATCGTTGTCGACACGTTCGGCGGCCTCGGGTTGCCTGCCGCGATGGTGGTCGGCGTTCTGATGGTTGCGTCGCTGGCCATCTATCCGGCGCTCTTTGGATGGCTGGCCGGCCGGGCACTGCGCACGTTGGGCGTGGCGGGCGTCTGGCTCACGCCCTTCCTCTGGGTTGCGACCGAGTGGCTGCGGGCCACGATCGGATTTGCCTTTCCCTGGGTATTTCTTGGCGCGTCCCAGGCCCGCGTGTTGCCGCTCGTCCAATCTGCCAGTGTGGTTGGCGTGTATGGATTGTCGTGGATCGTCGCGCTGGTCAGCGCGGCGGCTGCCGCGGTCACGTTGAGCCAGCGCCGCGTTCACCTTTGGGGCGCGGCCGCGGTCGCCGCCTTTCTCGTCATCATCGTGCTTGGGGGCGCGATGCGCCTTCGCGCGAGCGCGCTGCTCCGGGAGGGGACGGTCTTTCGCGTCGGCCTCGTGCAGGGGGACGTCGAGCAGGATCAAAAGTGGAACCCCGCGTATCGCGATCCGATCCTCGACCGGCATCTGCAGCTCAGCCGGCAGGCGCTGGGGCTGGGCGCCAATCTCGTGATTTGGCCCGAATCGTCCACACCGTTCTATTTCGATGTCGACGCGGCGCTCGCGGCGCCGTTCAGGAGACTGGCCGCGCAGGCACGCACGCCGTTCCTGATTGGCACCGACGAGATCGAACGGCGGCCGTCCGGCGATCGGTACTACAACTCCGCCGTCCTTCTTGGCGCGGACGGCAGGACGCACGGCTCGTATCGCAAGATGCAGCTCGTGCCGTTCGGCGAGTACGTTCCGCTCAAGCGCGCGCTGTTCTTCGTCGGCCCGCTCGTGGAAGCCGTGTCGGATTTTTCGCCGGGCGCCGACCCGCGTGTCTTCGATGTCGGCGATGGGCATCGAGTGAGCGTCGCGATTTGCTATGAATCGGTGTATCCCTGGATCGACCGGGCGTTCGTACAAGGCGGCAGCGAGTTGCTCGCGACCATCACCAATGACGCGTGGTTCGGCCATTCGTCGGCTGCCTACCAGCACTTCGACCAGGGTGCGATTCGCGCCGTCGAGGAAGGACGGTATGTCGTCCGCGCCGCCAACACCGGGATTTCCGGCGCCGTCGACCCGTACGGGCGCGTGCTCGCCGCGACCCCGCTCTTCGAGCCGGCCGCGATTGCCGTTGACGTCCGGCTGCTCGACGGCCGCACGTTCTACAGCCGGTTTGGCGACTTGATCGTGTGGCTGTCGTTGATGGTCAGCGCTGGCATCGCAGCCGCGCCGCTGCGGGCGTGGGGAAGGCGTCGCTGAACTTTCCTCTGTTCGAGTAAGATCCGCCCACGCTCTCGTTATGGCCAGGAAACGTGCTGGCGCACCGGCCCGTCCTCGAAATCGCGTAAGGCGTCCGCTGGCCCCGGAAGGGGCGCAGGCGAGGCGCACTCCGCCCGCCAAGCGGCCGTCCGCCGTCCCGCCGCCGGCGCCGTCGGATGCCGGTTTTCTACGAGAGACGCCGGCCAGCCAACCGACGATTGTCGCGGTCGGCGCGTCGGCGGGCGGGTTGGATGCGTTTTCCGCGATCCTCGAGCGGCTCCCCCAGCCGTCGAACCTGGCGGTCGTTTTCGTCCAGCACCTGTCGCCGCAGCACGAGAGTGCGCTGCCCGAGTTGCTCGCGGCGAAGACATCCATGTGGGTTGGGCAGGCGGTGAACGGCATGAGCCTCGAGATGGATCACGTCTACGTGATCCCTCCCAACGCACGGCTCGAGGTGCTCGATGGCCGGTTGCACCTGTTGCCTCGTCCGACCGATCGGACGCAATACACGCCGATCGACTTCTTTTTCACCTCCGTGGCGCGCTGGGGGCGCGAGCGGGTGATCGGGGTGATCTTGTCCGGCACGGCCTCGGACGGCGCGGCGGGCATTCGAGAGATCAAGGCGTGCGGCGGCATCACTATCGCCCAGTCACCGGAGAGCGCCCGGCACGACGGCATGCCGCGCGCGGCGATCGAGACAGGGATGGTGGACCTGATCCTCTCACCGCAAGGTATCGCCGAGCAGGTCGCGCAAGTGCGCCTGCACCCTTATCTGCTGCCTCCTGCGGCCGCGGTGCCCGGCACGGAGCCGCTGGCCGTTACCGACGCGCAACTACGAGACATCTTCGTGTTGCTTCGGCGCGCGAGCGGCATCGACTTCGAGCAGTACAAAACGCCGACCATCAAGCGGCGGCTGCTGCGACGCATGGCGGTCGTTCGCCTTGTGGACGTCGACGCCTACCTGAGGTACTTGGCGGAGCACGAGGCAGAGGCGACGGCGCTGTCGCAGGATCTGCTGATTCACGTGACCCGGTTCTTTCGTGACACGGAGTCCTTCGAAGGGCTTCGGGCCATCGTGTTTCCGCAGATTGTGGAGCGCCATGAGCCCGACATCCGCATCTGGGTGCCCGGCTGCGCCAGCGGCGAGGAGGCCTACAGCGTCGCGATCTGCCTTCTGGAGTCCCTGGGCGACCGCGCGGCCGAGCGCCGGATTCAAGTCTTCGCCACTGACGTGAGCGAGACGAGCATTGAGCAGGCGCGTACCGGGATCTACCCCTTGAGCATCAGCGCGGATGTCAGCCCGGAACGGCTCAGCCGGTTTTTCAGCAAGGTCGACGGCGGCTACCGCATCGCGAAGTTGATTCGCGAGATGTGCGTGTTCGCCAAGCACGACCTCACGCGCGACCCGCCGTTTTCCCGGCTGAGTCTCATCGTCTGCCGCAACGTGCTGATCTACCTGGACATGGCCCTCCAGAAGCGGCTCATGGCCATGTTCCATTACGCGCTGACGTTCAACGGCTTTCTGATGCTGGGGACGTCGGAAACCATTGGTCCGAGCGCGTACTTCGCGCCCATCGACAAGAAATGGCGGATCTTCCGGAAACTTCCGGTCGACGTTCGGTTGCCGGTCACGGCGGGCCGGGTCGTCTCGCGCGACCGGCCACGGAGGCCCGCAGCGCTCGCGCCGCTCGAGAGTCGATCGATCCAGGAGGAGGCGAACCGCCTGGTGCTGGACCGCTATGCACCGCCCGGCGTCATCGTGGACGCGGATCTGCACATCGTGCAATTCCGCGGGCGGACCGGGCCCTACCTCGAACCTGCGGCAGGCGAGCCGAACCTGAGCGTGCTCAAGATGGCGCGCAGCGGTCTTTTTCATGGGCTGCAATCGTCACTGCGGCTCGCGCGGCAGAAGTCCCGCGTGGTCCGGAAGGACGATCTTCGGGTCCAGCACGACGGGGGCTGGCGGCGATTCAGCCTCGAAGTCGTCCCCCTCGTGAGTCCGCGTGGCGAGCATTTCCTCATCTTGTTCAAGGATGCGCCTGCCGCCGCGCGGCCGGGCAAGTTGAAAGGCGCAGGACGCACGCGCGGCCGCGGTACCGGCGGGCAGGCCTCGCAAAAACGACTTGGCGATATGGGCCGGGAGCTCGTCGCCAATCGCGACTATCTGCAGTCGGTCATCCAGGAACTGGAAGGAGCGAATGAGGAACTGCAGTCTGCGAACGAGGAGATTCTGTCGAGCAACGAGGAACTGCAGAGCACGAACGAGGAGCTCGACACCGCCAAGGAGGAGCTGCAGAGCGTGAACGAGGAGCTGAACACGGTCAACGAAGAGCTGCGCTTCCGCAACGAGGAGCTGGGTCATGCCAACAGCGACCTGCTCAATCTGCTCGGCAGCGTCGACTTTCCCATCGTCATGGTTGACAACGATCTGGCGATTCGGCGCTACACGCCCAAGGCTGAGCAGATGTTCAACCTGATTGCAACGGACATCGGCCGGCCGATCGGCCAGATCAAGCCGAACTTCGACGCGTCGAACCTCGAGACCCTGATCCGCGAGACAATCGAGAACGTTGAGCCGCGGGAACGGGAGATCCTGGACAACGAAGGACATTGGCAGTTGCTGCGGATTCGGCCCTATAGAACCCTTGATAAGCGGCTGAGCGGAGCAGTGCTGGCGATGGTCAACATCGACGGCACGCGCCGGTATCAGACGCATCTGGAACAGGCGCGCGACTCGTTCAGGGCCGTCTTCGAAACCGTCCGCCAGGCCCTGGTGTTGATGGATGCCGGCCTGCACGTGCTGGCGGCCAACAGGGCCTTCTATGAGACGTTCCGCTTGACCCCCGAGGAGATCGAGCGCCGGCCCATGGTTGATCTCGCCGGTGGCCGGTGGAACGTTCCTGAGTTGCACGACATGCTTGGCCGCGTGCTGGCCGGCGGCGGATCCGCGGAGCGGACGATCGAACCCGATTTGCCGGGCTTTGGCCGCCGCCGCCTGATCACCCGCGCGCAGCCGCTCGAGCTCGAGGACCACACGCGCGGCGTGTTGATGGTCGTTGAAGACGCGCCGGAGGCGGCGCCTCGATGAAACGTTCCTGGTGCGGACCGTGGCGATGACCCGGTGGCGTATTTTCGTCGTGGACGACCACGCCATCGTCCGCGAAGGGCTGAAGCGCCTGATCGAGCAGCAGGCGAGCCTGGAGTTCGTCGGAGAGGCATCCGACGGACGAGAGGCCACGGAACTGATCGTGGACGCGAGGCCGGACATCGCCGTCGTGGACATTGCGATGCCGGGACTGGACGGCGCCCAGACGACGCGGATGCTGAAGAAGCTGTGTCCGAACCTTAAAGTGATCGCACTGTCGGTGCACGAAGACCGTACGTATCTGCGAGATCTCTTCGAAGCCGGCGCGGCGGGGTACGTCGTGAAGCGAGCGGGCGCAGACGAACTCCTTCACGCGATTCGCACTGTCGCTGGCAGCGGTGTGTATGTCGATCCCAGGCTCGCCGGCAGCCTCGTCAGCAGCTTCGTGCACGGCAGGGGGAGCGGGGCGTCGGCGCCCCATAAGCTCACCGAGCGTGAGGCAAAGGTCCTTCGCCGAGTGGCGGAGGGTTACAGCACCAAGGAAATTGCCGCCGAGTTGGGGCTCAGTATCAAGACGATCGAAACCTACAAGGGCCGGGCCATGGAAAAGCTTGGTCTGCGCCACCGCGTGGACATCGTGCGATACGCCGCCAGGGCCGGTTGGCTGAGCGGGGCTTGACGCCGGCACGGTGTCATCATCCAGCCGTCATGAAAATGATGACGGCGCCTTCCGCCCTTCTCGATATCCTGACATGCTCTTTCGACTCTGCCTGATGGTGTACCGATCGGTGCGGGTGGATGATTGCCCAGGCTGAGGGTCGTCCACATGGCAACCGCGCTACGGCGCATCGGCGGTCAGAACCTCGAAGGAAGATTCTTCATCATTGCCGTGCCGGACGAATGGACGGAAACTGATCCGCTTCCGTTGCCCGCCCCAGACGACATGTGGTTCGACCGGTTGACGGATTTCAAGGCCGCGCTCGATTGTCCCTGGATCCGCAGGCCGCTCAGGCACAATCCGTACGTGGACGCCGGGAAGTCCGCCGGCCAGACGCATGCGGCCATGCTCGATCAGCCGGATCGCGCGTCAGGCACGTAGCGCCGCCGCCGGCAAGGACGGCCGCCTCTCGTATAGAATTCCTGTGAATGACTTTTGATGAGCAAGTCCGCTGGTACGAGGATCTCTCCGAACGCGCGACACATCTGAGGAGGGGGCTTTGACGAAGTCCGCCTCCAGCGCGAACTGACCGAGCTCGAAACGCAAATCTCCGCTCAGGACTTCTGGAAAGACCAGTCCAACGCCCAGCAGGTGCTGCAACGCCGGCGCCGGCTTGAAGACGACAAGGCGTTGGCGGGCTCCCTCCAGCGCCAGACCGACGACCTGGCCGTCTTGATTGACTGGTCCCGCCAGGGCGAGGATGTCGCCGCGGATCTGGTGCGCGGCCTCGAGCAGTACGCCCGTGACGTCGAGAGCGGCGAAGTCCGCACGATGCTCTCGGGTGAAATGGATCGGAAGAACGCAATCGTCACGATTCATCCCGGGGCCGGGGGCACCGAGTCGCAGGACTGGGCCGAGATGTTGATGCGCATGTACCTGCGATGGATCGAGCGCCGTGGCTTCAAACGGGAAATCATCGATCTGCAGCCTGGTGAAGAGGCGGGCATCAAGAACGTGACCTTTACGGTCCTGGGCGAGTACGCCTACGGCCTGCTCGGAGCCGAAGCCGGGATCCATCGACTGGTGCGCATTTCGCCGTTCGACCAGGCGGCGCGTCGGCACACGTCATTCGCCTCGGTCTACGTCTGGCCGGAGCTGTCGGACGACATCGACATCGAGATTGACGAGAAGGACATTCGCGTCGACACGTTCCGCTCGAGCGGCGCCGGAGGGCAGCACGTCAACGTCACCGACTCGGCGATCCGGCTCACGCATCTGCCCACCGGGATCGTCGTTTCGTGCCAGAACGAGCGCTCGCAGCACAAGAATCGCGCCTCGGCCATGAAGGTCTTGAAATCGCGCCTGTACGACTTGCGCCTCAAGGAGCAGCAGGCGCGCCTCGACCAGCTCGGCGGCGAGAAGAAGCAGATCGCCTTCGGCAGTCAGATTCGCAGCTACGTGCTGCAGCCCTATCAGATGGTGAAGGACCTGCGGACGAGGTATCAGGTCGGCGACGTCAACCGCGTGCTCGACGGCGACCTGGACGATTTCATCAAGGCCTATCTGATGCAGAAAGCGCTGGGGAAACTCGGTCCGGCGACAGAGGACGTGACCGACGACTAAGTGCTAAGCGTCACGAGTCTCTTACCGCCCCGGCTCCGTCCCCGCAATATAGGCCTCGTTGTCGACGAAGACGACGTTACCCGGGCGCGCGAAGCTGGGCGGCTCGGACGTCGCTTCCCGGCGCCGATCGATCCACGATTTCATGATCGCGCTCCAGATCGGCAACGCCGCGGCGGCGCCGGTGGCGGTGCTGTTGATCGGCTTCTTCAAGTCGTAGCCGACCCAGACGCCAACCGTGATGTCGGGGTCGAAGCCGATGAACCACGCGTCTGTGTAGTCGTCCGTTGTGCCTGTCTTCCCGCCGATGGGCCAGTGCAGCGATCGCAGCGGCTCGGTCACCGCGACAGCGCCGGTGCCGCGAAGGATGACGCCTTCGAGCAGGGTCGTCATCACGTAGGCGGTATCCGCGCGGATCGCCTCGTGCGGCTCGGGCCGGTGCTGCTCGAGCATATTGCCCTCGCGATCGGTGACCTCCGTCACGAGCAGAGGCGCCATGCGGACGCCTTGACTCGGGAAACTCGTATACGCCGACGTCATTTCGATGAGCGTCGCTTCGCCGGCGCCGATGGCGGACGACAGGTACGGAGGAATCGGCGAGGCGATCCCCATGCGGTGCGCATAGTTGATGACGTTCGCCGGGCCGAGGGCATTCATCAGCCGCACAGTCGGGACGTTGCGCGAGTGTTCCAGGGCGCGGCGGAGCGTGACCTCACCCTCGTAGTTCTTCTCGTAGTTCCTGGGCTCGTAGGGAGGCTGACCCGGGCCGGCGGGGAAGCTGACCGGCTCGTCGATGAGCGTCGACGAAACGGTGTACCCGCGATCGATCGCCGTCGTGTACACGAACGGTTTGAAGAGCGATCCGACCTGCCGCATCGCCTGCACCGCGCGGTTGAACTGACTTCGTTCGAAACTCGTGCCGCCGATCATCGCCATGACCTGGCCCGTGTGATTGTCGAGCGCCACGACCGCTCCCTGCAGCAGCGGCTCCTGCTCGAGCGACGCCGTGAAGGTGCCGGCCCGGGCGTCCAGTTTGCGGAGGCGCACCTCGATCAAATCGCCGCGATGGGCAAGGGCATCAGCAGGGCGATGCGCCCACTCGTAGCCAGCCTTGTCGATGACGCCCTGCCACTTGCCGGCACGCACGTGAATGATCGGACCCTCGACCGCCATCACGATGGCGGGTACGATGTCGTTGTCGTTCAGGTCGCGGTTCCAGCGCGGCGTGCTGTACTTCTCCAGTGACTTGCCTTCGGCCACCAGGTTGTGGGCGGGCTTGCGGTAGCCGCGCATCCTGTCCAGGCGCCGCAGCCCTTCGTCGAGCGCCTGGGTCGCCGTCCGTTGGAGCTGGGCGTCCATGCCGGTGCGAATCGTGAGCCCGTTTTCGTACAGCGCCTTCGCGCCGTACCGCTCTTCGAGCTGAATGCGGATCTGCTCCAGAAAATACGGCGCGATCGACCGCGGCGCCGACGGCTGGCCGCGCGTGACGATCGGCCGGCTCTTGGCGGCCTCAGCCTCGGCCTTCTTCACGTAGCCCTCGGCCACCATCCGGTCGAGTGTGTAGTTGCGCCGCGCGAGCGCCGCCGGCATGTTGACGTACGGGCTCTGCCGCTGGTTGCCCTGGATGATCCCCGCGATGAGCGCCGCCTCGTCGAGGTTCAGATCGGACACGTGCTTGCCGAAGTACAGCTGCGAGGCGGCCTCGACGCCGTACGTCAGATGTCCCCAGTACATCTTGTTGCAGTACATCGTGAAGATTTCCTGCTTCGTGTACCGCTTCTCGATCTGCACCGTGAGGAGAGCCTCTTTGATTTTGCGTTCGGGCGTCTTGTCGTCGGTGAGGAACAGCTTGCGCGCCAACTGCTGCGTCAGCGTCGACGCACCGTACAGACGCCGGTGCAGGATGTCCTTGGCCAGGGTGACGAAGATGCGTTCGATCCGGAGGCCGCTGTGGCTGAAGAAACTGGAGTCCTCGGCCGACAGAATCGCGTTGCGCAGGAGCGGAGGAATCTGATCGTAGGTCACCAGTTGCCGCCGTTCGCTCGCGAACTCGCCGACGACCGAGCCATCGCGCCCGAGCACCCGCGTCGTCGTGCTCGGCGAATAGTCGTCCAGCGCAGAAATCCGCGGCAGATCGCCGACGAAGGCGAACAACACGCCACTCGCAATGCCGAAGAGCGCCGCCGCCAGAAACAGCGCGATGAGCCCGAAGCTGCGAATGACGTGAAGGGCGCGGCGCGGCGTCACAGCAACATTGTAAGAGGATGCGACGACCTGGGACCCCGAAGTCCCGGGGGCTCCGTCCGAAGGACGCACAGGGGCCTTCGACTTGCACCAGGTATTGACAACAGACAGCTCATATTTCTATAATGCAAAGGACTAAGATTTGACCCGTTCCAGCGGGCAGAGGAGAGCAAACATGGCGAAAATCATTGGGATCGACCTGGGCACCACCAACTCCGTTGTTGCGGTCATGGAGGGAGGCGAGCCGGTCGTCATCACCAATTCCGAAGGCGGACGGCTGACGCCTTCCGTCGTGGGCTTCACGAAATCCGGCGAGCGCCTGGTGGGCCAGGTGGCCAAGCGTCAGGCGGTCACCAATCCCGAGAACACGGTGTTCTCGATCAAGCGATTCATGGGCCGGCGCTACGACGAGGTGTCCGAGGAAATGAAGATGGTCCCGTTCCGGGTCGTCCCTGACGGCGAACGCGTGACCGTGAGCATCAACGCGGACGGCACGGATCGGAAATACTCGCCGCCGGAAGTCTCGGCGATGGTCCTGCAGAAGCTGAAGCAGGCCGCGGAGGACTATCTGGGCCAGCCGGTGACACAGGCGGTCATCACGGTGCCCGCGTATTTCAACGACGCGCAGCGGCAGGCCACGAAAGACGCCGGCAAGATCGCCGGTCTCGAGGTGCTGCGGATCGTCAACGAGCCGACGGCGGCGGCGCTGGCCTATGGGCTCGACAAGAAGAAGGACGAGACGATTGCGGTCTACGACTTCGGGGGCGGCACCTTCGATATCTCCATTCTCGAGGTGGGCGAGGGCGTGGTCGAGGTCAAGTCCACCAACGGCGACACGCATCTGGGCGGCGACAATCTCGATCAGCGGATCATCGACTGGATCGTGGCCGAATTCCGCAAGAAGGAAGGCATCGACCTGAGCAAGGATCGGATGGCGCTGCAGCGCCTGCGGGAAGCGTCGGAGAAGGCCAAGATGGAGCTGTCGACCGTGAGGGAGACGGAGATCAATCTTCCTTTCATCTCCGCCGATCAGACCGGTCCCAAGCACCTGGTCGAGAAGCTCACGCAGGAGAAATTTGTCTCGCTTGTCGAAGACCTCCTGCAGAAGACGGTGGGGCCGTGCAAGCAGGCCCTGAGTGATGCCGGCGTCACCGCCAAGGACATCGACGAAGTCGTGCTCGTCGGTGGCTCGACGCGCATCCCGAAAGTGCAACAGATCGTCAAGGACCTGTTCGGGCGCGAGCCGCACAAGGGCGTCAACCCCGACGAGGTCGTTGCGATTGGCGCGGCGGTCCAGGCGGGGGTGCTATCGGGTGAAGTGAAAGACCTGCTGCTGCTCGACGTCACGCCGTCTGTCGCTCGGGATCGAGACGCTGGGCGGCGTGATGACGACGCTGATTCCGCGCAACACGACGATTCCGACGAAGAAGAGCGAGGTCTTTTCAACGGCGGCCGACGGCCAGACGAGCGTCGAAGTGCATGTAATGCAGGGCGAGCGTCCGATGGCGCGCGACAACCGGACACTGGGCAAGTTCCACCTGGACGGTATCCCGCCGGCGCCGCGCGGCCTGCCGCAGATTGAAGTGGCCTTCGACATCGACGCGAACGGCATCGTCAACGTCCACGCGAAGGACAAGGGCACGGG
The DNA here is from genome assembly GCA_963724645.1 of uncultured Acidobacteriota bacterium. Classification (GTDB taxonomy): domain Bacteria; phylum Acidobacteriota; class Vicinamibacteria; order Vicinamibacterales; family SCN-69-37; genus CAVXSP01. Next base: position 398,375 of record CAVRVJ010000010.1, on the reverse strand, counting down.
CAAGGAGCAGAAGATCACCATCACATCCTCGAGTGGCCTGTCGAAGGAAGAGGTCGACAAGATGATGCGGGACGCCGAAGCGCACGCGGCCGAGGACAAGGCCCGGCGCGAGGAGGTCGAGACGCGCAATCGGGCCGACCAGGCGGTCTACGGCGCTGAGAAGTTCGTCAAGGAGTCCGGCGAAAAGCTCCAGCCGGCGGATCGGCTGGCCATCGAGTCGGCCACCAACGACCTGAAGAAGGCGCTCGAGAACAACGACGCGAAGGGCATCAGCCGGACGCTCGAGGCGTTGATGCAGGCGCAGCAGAAGGCCGCGGAGAACCTGTATCAAGGCGCCGCAAGCGCAGGGCCGGGCGGCCCTGCCGGTCACGGTCAGCCGGGCGGCCAGCCGACGGGCGGCAGCGGGCCTGCCGACGACGTCATCGACGCGGAAGTGGTTGAAGAGAAGAAGAGCTGAGGGAAGCTCGTGCGGCTGCCAGCCCGCAAGCGGGCGACCGAACCACTGGCTGAGGTTCGGGTCCGTCCCGCAGGCTGGCGGCCTTGCAGGCTTGCAGCCTTGCCATGGATCTTTACTCCGTTCTTGGCGTCTCATCGTCGGCTTCGACCGGCGAGATTGAACGCGCCTATCGGAAACTGGCTCGTCAATATCATCCGGGCCTGAATCCTGGCGATCGCCACGCCGAGGAGCGTTTTCGCCAGGTGGATGCCGCGTATCGGATTCTGGGCGACGTGGAGCGGCGCCGCGAATACGATCAGACGGGGTTCCCTGCCGGAGACCTCCGGCCATGTCGAGCAGCGCGTCTCGTTCTCCGGCTTCGATTTCTCGGCGCCAGCCGATGGACCGACCGCGGCGACCTTCTCAGAACTCTTCGCCGACGTGTTCCAGGACGCCGCGCGTCGCGCGACCTCTGCCGATCGCGGACTCGAGATCGAGGCGTCGCTGCGCCTCACGTTCGAAGACGCGCTGCGTGGCGGACGGTTCCCGCTCATCCGTCGCGCGGCAGGAGCGATGCGCGGTCTGTGGCGGCGAGGGTTGGACGTCGAGATTGCCGGCGCCGTGTCCCGAGTGCGGCGGCCAGGGGACGCGCCAGTGGGCCCGCGGCCACATGGTCTTCACGAAGAATTGCGAACGGTGCGAAGGCCGCGGCGTGCTCACCAGCCAGACGTGCCGCGCGTGCGCGGGCGCCGGCCTGCAGGGCGGCACGGACGTCGTCGTGATCGACGTGCCCGCGGGGATTGAGACCGGCGCGCGGCTCGTGGTGCCTGGGCGTGGGCACGCCGTGCGCGGCGGCGCGCCCGGCGATCTGTACGTGACGGTCGACGTCGCCGCGCATCCGTTCTTCCGCCGCAGCGGAGACGATCTGGTCCTGACGCTGCCGGTGGCCGTGCACGAGGCTGCGTCTGGGCGCGCGGGTCGACGTGCCGACGCTGGATGGGCCGGTCAGGCTGCGGGTTCCACCCGGCACGTCCTCCGGTCAGCGCTTCCGCCTGCGGGGACGCGGCGCGCCCTCGCGGACCGGCGATCCGGACGACGCCGGCGATCTGGTGATCGAGATCGCCATCGTGCTGCCGCCGGTGCGCGACGAGCGATCGCGCGAACTGTTGAAGGAGTTCGGCCGGCATCAACGACGTGGACGTGAGAAGACACTTGTTCTGGGAGCGTGTAGGAGTCCCCCGTGCCAGCGAAACGCACAAGTGGAACCGGTCGCGGCTACTACATGATCAGCGCTGTGGCCGCCAGGTACAACATTCATCCGCAGACGCTGCGGCTCTACGAACGCGAGGGGCTGCTCAAGCCGTCGCGCACCGACGGGAATACGCGTCTCTATTCGGATGAGGACCTGGCGGAGCTCGAGACGATCCTGGCGCTCACGCGCGACCTCGGCGTCAACCTGGCTGGTGTGGAGATCATCCTGAACATGCGCCGGAAGATGGAGCGCATGCAGCACGAAGTCAACGAGTTCATGGAGTATGTGAAGCACGAGCTGGCGCGCGGGCTCGGCGATTGGGAACAACGGCTGAACACCGCGCTCGTGCCGTCGGCCCCGGCGGACCTGGTGCGGGGCTAACAGAATCGAAGCCGCCGGACGTGGCGAATCGCCACGTCCGGCGTTAGATCTTACCGGCCTCGTGCCTACTTTTCTTCGGCGGAGTCGCGCTCGTGCCGTTGGCCTTGAGCTTCATGGTGACGGTCTTTTTGGCGTCCATTACCTTGACCGAGTAGACCGTGTCGGCGCCCATCATCCCCTTGGTCGCCGACTCGATCATGCCCTTCGGGTGGGCCTTCATCACGGCGTCGGTCACGGGCTTCGGCAGATCGGCCGGTTTGACCGCTTCGGGCTTCGGCGTCGCGGCCTTCTTTTCGGTGGATTGCGTCGTGGACTTGGCCGGCGCCGTGGACTTGGTGGCCTGCGGCGCGGCGGCGAGCGTGCCCGCAAGGGCAACGCTTAGAGCGAGAACGGTAGCAATTTTTGATAGGTTCACTGGATTAATCCTCCTGAGACGATAAATGTCTCGACGATCATAGAATAGGGCCGCCGAGCGAAATTTACAATTTGCGTTTTGAACTCGCCTGCTTTCCGCGCATCGTGGTTGCGTTCTGCAGATGCTATTCTGTGTGCACTTCCATGACGTGCCCGCACTGCGATGACACCGGGTGGCGTCCCGTCGAGCGCGACGGCATCCGCCGGGTCGAGCGGTGTGACTGCTGGCGGCAGAATCTGTCGGCCAAACTTTCGTCCGAGGCGCGGATCCCGCCGCGCTATGCACGGTGCACGCTCGACAACTTCACGCTCTACCCCAACGAGCGACTGATGGCGACGATCGCCCGCGCCAGACAATTTTCAGCGGCGTTCCCGGCTGTCGACAAAGGGCTCTGTCTCATCGGCCCGCCGGGGATCGGCAAGACGCACATCGCCGTAGCGGTGCTCCGCGCGGTGATTCTCGAAAAAGGCGCGCACGGGTTGTTCTACGACGTGCGTGACCTGCTTCGCATGATTCGGTCGACCTACAACCCCGTGGTGCGGACGGCCGAGATGGACGTGCTTCGGCCGGTCATGGAAGCGGAGTTGCTCCTGCTCGACGACCTCGGGGCGGAGAAGCCGTCGGAATGGGTCGAAGAGACGATGAATCTCATCGTCAACACTCGCTACAACGAACGCCGGCCGACGATCTTCACGACGAACTACGAGGACCTGCCCGACGATGCCGATCTCGATACGCTGAAAGTGCGGGTCGGCTTCCGCATGCACTCGCGGCTGCGCGAGATGTGCGAGTTCCTCGAGTACGATGGTGCGGATTACCGCCACATGCCGCCCAACGGCGGCCCGGATGACCTCGCGGTGCTCTGGAAGCGCTCCCCGAATCGCCGGACGCTGCCCGGGCGCACCCGCGGCGTGGCTCGTGCCCAACTGGGCGAGTCGACCATGCTTCGCGACTCGGAGTCCAAGATCCTCAAAGAGCTCAAGGATCGGAAGGACCCGCGCGAGCTGAAATGGCCTGGCGGAAAGGCGGGGCGGGGGTAAGCGGACTCGGGTCGTCCAGAATTCCATGTCTCTTGGCCTGTATCTCCATATTCCTTTCTGCCAGGCGATCTGCAGCTACTGCAACTTCAATCGGGGACTACTCGACGTTGACCTCAAACGCCGGTACGTAGGCGCGCTCGAAAAAGAAATCCTGATCGCCGGCGGAACGGCGCGGGCTGCGGACACCATATTCTTCGGCGGCGGCACGCCCTCGCTGCTGGACCCCGAGGAGGTCGCCAGGCTGATCCACGCCTGCCGCGAAGCCTACGCGCTCGATCCCGGGGCCGAGATCACGCTCGAAACCAACCCGGAGACCGCGACGGACGAACGGCTGGACGGCTTTCGTCGTGCCGGCGTGACGCGGCTGAGCTTCGGTGTGCAGTCGTTTGACGACGGCGAGTTGGCGCGCCTTGGCCGGATTCACTCAGCGCAGCGCGCCAGGAGTGCTGTGCGGTCGGCGAAGGCGGCCGGGTTTCGTGATGTCAGCTTCGACTTGATGTTCTGGCTGCCCGGCCAATCGCTGGCTTCCTGGCTTGTCACGATCGACCAGGCGATTGCCCTCGCGCCGGACCACCTGTCGCTCTACCTGCTGGAGTTGTACCCGAACGCGCCGCTCAAAGAGGCGATGGCGCGCGCGAGCGCGGTCGTCGAACGGCCCGCGGCGTCCCCGGCGCGTGCAGCGAATCGCGCCCGCGGCCGTCGTCGTCCGGACGTCGAAGCCCTGACGGAGGTGGGGACCCCGGTCGCGTTGATCAAGATCAAGAATGACGCCTGGACTCAGACGGCCGATGACGAGGCCGCCGACATGTATCTGGAAGCGCTCGCTCGGCTGGATGCCGCCGGCTTCGAACAGTATGAGATCTCCAACGTGGCGTCTCCCGGGCGCTGGAGCCGGCATAACGTCAAGTACTGGCAAGGAGGTCATTGGCGGGGGTTTGGATGCGGCGCGCACTCGACCATCGACGGTGTCCGCTGGAAGAACGTGTCGGGGACGCTGGATTATGTCGAGCGAGTCTCCGCCGGCGCGGCTCTCGCGACGGACACGCAGGTGCTGACGCCTCAGGAACGCTTCGAAGAGAGCCTGTTCACGGGGCTTCGGCTCTCAGCCGGGGTCAGCCGGCGGGAGATTGCCGGCACATATGGTGTCGACCCGTGGATTCGGTATGGCGAAACCCTGGCGCCCTGGGTAGAAGAAGACCTGATGTGGGTCTCCGGTGATCGTTTCGGCTTGACCCGCCGCGGCATGTTGGTGGCTAATGAAATCTTGATCACCTTCGTGTAGCAAGCCCCCCCGATCTTGGCTATTGTCAGCGCCAATCGGTACGGTAAAGTAGGGACTCTTTTTGACTAGGTGCCCTCGGGCACAGGAGGATGGAACATGCGTGAGGGCTCCCTGTCGACGTCGACACGACGAGCGTTTTTCGCAATGGTAATCGTGGCCCTGTTGTGCGGCTCGTCGGGGATGCGGGCTCAGCAGGCGGCCCCAGCCGCGCAAGAGGACCCGTTCAAGTTTTCGACTGACAACGAACTGATCCTGTTTCAGGTGAAGCCTGAAAAGGCCGCGGACTTCGAGGCCGCCTGGGCCGCGATCAAAGACAAGCTCACGAAGAGCGACAAGGCGGATTGGAAAGAACTTGGCGAGAGCCTTAAGATCTTCAAGGTGGCCGCCGCCGCGACTGCGGCCCCCGCGGGGCAGCCGCCGTCCCCGATCATCTACGTGTTCCAGCTGAGTCCGCCGTCCAAGACCCTGAGCTACGACCCGGGCAAGATTCTGTACGCACCGGGCATGTGGGAGCGGCCAGCCGCGGACGAGTTGTTACAACAAGATCAAGGACGCCCTTGCTGGCTTGAACTTCCTGCCGCTCACGAAAGTAGGCGGGTAGCCCGGATCGCCCACGATGGTTTCGTTCGGGACGGCCTCGCGCGAGCGGGCCGTCCCGTTTTTTTTGCGCGCGGAATGGAGATCGGCATGTGCGTATGTGATCGGCTCGGCCGCGTCGGCGTGATGATCGCGGTCGCCGCGCTCTGCGCTCTAGGGGCCGCCTCGGCGGTCTCCGCCCGACAAGTGCCGCAGCCGCAGCCCCCGGCATCGGGACAGCCGCCGGCCGGAGCGCCACCGGCCGGCGGGCAGGCGCCACCCACTCCGGTGCCCCCTCCCGGACCTGCGGCGGCCCAACCCAAGGGGTTGACGTTCATCGCCGACGCCGGGCTCGCCCTCTTTACCGTCAAGGCTGAAGGCGCCGCGGACTTCGAGGCGTTCCTGGCGAAGGTGAAAGAGGCCCTGGAGAAGGGCTCCAAGCCCGAGTACAAACAGATGGCGGCGGGGTGGAAGATCTACAAGGTTGCGGACACGCTCCAGACCGGCCAGGTGCTCTATGCCAGCATCATGGATCCGGCCACGAAGGGCGTTGACTACGATCCCATCAGAATCCTGAGCGAAGTGTCATCTGCGGAAATCACCGCGCTGTATCCCAAATTCAAGGATGCGCTCATCAGCGTGAACCGCCTGAATCTGCAGCCGGTGATGGTGATGAAGTAAGAGGGTGAGCGTGTGAGAGCGTGAGAGGGTGAGAGAAGGGCACAGGTCTCAAAAACTTAACGAGAGCCCGGCGTACACGCGATGCACATGACCCAGAATCGGCGTGCCGGTTAGGTTGAAGACGCGATAATCCACTCGGAGGCGAACGGGTCCCGCAAGCGCAAATTTTACGCCGCCACCGATGTTGGTGCCGAAGGACGTGTTCGTGTAGTCGCGCCATCGCTCGTGATACAGCCCGCCGCCGGTCGTGCCATACAGCTGGACCTTGAACGTCGGCGTCATCACCATGATGTTGGCCATGCCCGTGGTCAACTCCGGCGCGGCCTGCGCTTCATCCTCAACGATCTTCCCGTACTCGAACTCAAACCCCACGACGAGCAGCCCGAGACCGATTGCGACGCCCTTGGCCGAGCGGCTCGACGGTGTCGGCGACACGCCCCAGAACCCGGTGAGGTCCGCCGCGGCCGGCGCGGGCCGGACGAGGAGCACCAGCAACATCAGCGGCGCAATCAGAACGTATCGCTTCATCGAGTCAGTATATGCAGGCCGGGCACTCGAGGGTCGTCCCTCGAAGGCGTTCGAATCCGCTCCGAGCGCCGGTGCCCAACGCCGAGTGCCCGGTGTTCGCCGCGATGCTAGAGTCCCCTTATGGATCTTCGTCCCACCGAGGATCAGGAGTTGCTTCGCCGCAGCGTGCGCGAATTTGCGGAAGCGCGCGTGCGGCCCCACGTGATGGAGTGGGACGAGGCGCAGGCGTTTCCGTTGACGTTGCTCCCCGAACTGGCAGCGCTCGGGCTCATGGGGATCCAGGTCCGTGAGGAATATGGCGGCGCCGGTCTCTCGGCGGCCGATTACTGCATCTGCATCGAGGAGCTGGCGCGGGTCGATCCGTCGGTCGCTCTGTCGGTGGCGGCTCACAACGGCCTGTGCGTCGCGCACTTGGAAATGTTCGGCAGCGACGCGCAGAAGCAACGGTATTTGGGGCCGCTGGCGAAAGGGGAGCACCTCGGCGCCTGGGGACTTACCGAAGCCAACGCGGGGAGCGATGCTGCCGCCATGCGCGCCGTGGCGCGGCGCGCGGGAGGTGAGTGGGTGCTCAACGGGACCAAGCAGTTCATCACCCACGGACGTGTGGGTGACACCGTGGTCGTCATGGCCGTGACCGATCCGACGCAGCACCACCATGGCATTTCGGCGTTCGTGTTGACGCGCGACACGCCGGGATGCACCGCCGGCAAGAAAGAGAACAAGCTTGGTATGCGGGCCAGCGACACGAGTGAGCTGATCTTCCAGGACTGCCGGGTGCCGGCCGACGCCCTCGTCGGCCAGGAGGGCGAAGGCTTCACGGCGGCGCTGCAGGTGCTCGACGCGGGTCGTGTTGGAATCGCGGCGCTGTCTGTGGGGCTCGCGCAAGGGGCTTTTGAGGCAGCGCGCCGGTATGCCAAGCAGCGACGTCAGTTTGGCCATCCGATCGCGAGTTTTCAGGCGATTCAGTGGAAGCTGGCGGACATGGCCTGCCGGATCGAGGCGGCACGCCTTCTGACATATCGCGCGGCCTGGTTGAAAGACCAGAAGCGCGAAGGGCGGACGACCGCCTCTTCCATGGCGAAGCTGTACGCCAGCGAGATCGCCGTGCGGGTCGCCGAAGAAGGCGTCCAGATCCACGGCGGCTACGGGTTCGTGAAAGACTACCCGGCTGAAAAGTACTTCCGGGATGTGAAACTCTGCACGATCGGTGAGGGGACCAGCGAAGTGCAGCGGCTCGTGATCGCGCGCCAATTGCTGGGGTAGTTTTCCACAGAAAGGGGGACGGGTTTCAAATTGTGGAAAACTCGCGTCCGTCCCGAGTTTTCCACAATTTGAAACCCGTCCCCCTTTCTGTGGAAAACTAACCGTCCGCATGTCTCTTCCGGAACGTGTGCTGGCCGGCGACATTGGCGCCATCGCCCGGGCCCTGTCTCTCGTTGAGGACGAATCGCCTCAGGCCGCCGGGCTGATGCACCAGATCTACAGGCACGCGGGGCGCGCCCGGCTCATCGGCGTCACCGGCGCCCCCGGGGCGGGCAAGAGCACGCTCGTGGACCGCCTCATCAACGAATTCCGCACGCAGGGATTGAAGGTCGGTGTGCTGGCTGTCGATCCAACCAGTCCATTCACCGGAGGCGCGATTCTTGGCGATCGCGTGCGCATGCAGGCCCATGCTGAAGACGCCGGCGTGTTTATTCGTAGCATGGCGACGCGAGGCCAGCTCGGCGGCCTGGCTCGGACAACCGGCGAAGCGGCCACTATCCTCGACGCCGCGGGATTTGATGTCGTCATCATCGAGACCGTCGGCGTCGGGCAGGCTGAAGTGGACGTGGTGCGCACGGCGGACATTTCCATCGTCGTCTCGGCCCCAGGCGCCGGCGACGAGATCCAGACGTTGAAAGCGGGCGTCATGGAAATCGCCGACGTGTTCGTGGTCAACAAGGCCGACCGCGAAGGGGCCGACCGCGCGGCCGCCGCGATCGAGGGCATGCTGTCGCTGCAGCCATGGCCCGCCGCCTCGTGGCGGCCGCCGGTGCTGCGGACGGTCGCTACAAGCGGCCATGGCGTGCGCGAATTCGTACAGACGATCGAGCGGTTCAGGGCCGGCACCGTCTCGGCGGCAACGTCACGACGCCGCGGCCGTGCCGAGTCGTATCTCCGTGAGATGCTGCATCGCCGGTTCCAACAGCAGGTCGAAGAGCGCCTGGTCTCGACGGGCGAGTTCGCGCGGTTGGTCGATGAGGTGGCCGAGCGGTCGCTCGACCCCGAGGCCGCCGCGGCCTTGGCGTTCAGGGCGACGGGGGTGGAAAACACCCCCGTCCCTCTCGTCCTGGACCATGTCGGCATCGCCGTGCCGGATTCAGCCGAGGTGGCCGCGCTGTTCCGGAAGCTCTTCGGCCTCGAAACTGGCGTCCCAGAGGATGTCGGCATCCATCGCGTGCGATTTGTCGAGACCGGTCCGGCGGCGCTCGAGCTGGTGGAGCCGTTATCGGAGGCATCACCGGTGGCGAAGTTCCTATCGGCTCGCGGATCGGGGCTGCACCACATTTGTCTGCGGGTACCGGATCTCGAGGCGGCGCTCGTGGCCCTCAAAGCGCATGGTGTTCGACTTGTGGACGAGGCCGCTCGTCCGGGCGCGCACGGCTCTCGGATTGCGTTCCTGCATCCGTCGAGCACGGCCGGGATACTGATAGAGCTGAAGGAACGCTGATCGACGATCAGCAGAATGAGGTCCACGAAGGACGCGATGCGGCTTGGCAAATTCGAGTTGATCTCACTGTCCGACGGCTGGTTCCGTCTCGACGGCGGCGCGATGTTCGGCGTGATTCCGAAGCCCATGTGGGAAAAGCGCGCCCAGCCCGATGAGCGCAATCGGATCCTGATGGGCGTGCGTCCGCTGCTGATCCGGACGGCCACGCGGCAGGTGATCGTGGATGCCGGGATCGGCGACAAGATGGGTCCGAAGGAAACAGATATCTACGCCATCGACCGGCGCAGCCACCTGGATCATTCGCTGGCGGCCGTGGGCCTGACAGCGGCCGACATCGATCTCGTCATTGCGTCGCATCTGCACTTCGATCACGCCGGCGGATTCACGATCGTGGAGGGAGGCCGCCTTCGGCCGCGTTTTCCCGGCGCGAGGTACGTCATCCGACGCGGGGAATGGGAGGACGCCACGCATCCCCACGAGCGCAATCGGGCCAGTTACCTTGGCGAGAATCTTCTGCCACTCCAGGAGGCCGGGGTCATCGACTTCTGTGAGGCCGACGCCGACGTCCTGCCGGGCGTCAGCCTTTGGCGGACCGGCGGCCACACCATGCACCACCATCTGATCAAGATCGAATCCGAGGGCCGGACGGCCGTGTTTGCAGCGGACCTGCTGCCGACGACGGCCCATATCGACACGGCGTGGATCATGGCCTACGACCTGTATCCCATGGAGACGCTGGCATACAAGAAGCGTTTCGTGCGCGAAGCGATCGAGCGGGAGTACGTTATCTTCTTCGAGCACGATCCGGCGATCGCCGCCGGGATCATCCGCGAACGGGACGGTCGCAAATACGTAGAGCCCATCGTTGAGAGCCTGTAGTTTCTGAATGTCAACAGTGTCCATTGGCATCATCGGCGGCTCTGGTCTGTACGACATGCCTGAGCTGACCGATCGGGAAGAGCGGGTGGTCCGAACGCCCTTTGGCGAGCCATCCGGCCCGTACGTGCTGGCGACGCTGCGCGGGCGCCGCGTGGCGTTTCTGGCGCGACATGGCGCCGGTCATCGCCTCACGCCGTCGGAGCTCAATTTTCGCGCGAACATCTACGGATTCAAGGCTCTCGGTGCGGACTGGATCGTGTCTGCCAGCGCTGTGGGCAGTCTGCGCGACGACTTCAAGCCGCTCGACCTGGTCGTTCCCGATCAGTTCTTCGATCGGACGCGCGGGCGCGTGAGCACGTTCTTCGGGGACGGTGTGGTGGCGCACGTCGCGTTTGCGCACCCGTTTTGTCCGCTCTTAAGTGAAGTGGCCTTCGCGTCGGCCACGCGCAGCGGGGCGACCGTGCACCGGGGCGGCACGTATGTCTGCATGGAAGGACCTCAGTTCTCGACGATCGCCGAATCGAACTTCTACCGCGCGGCCGGGTTCGACATCATCGGCATGACGAATCTGCAGGAAGCCAAGCTCGCCCGGGAGGCTGAAATCTGCTACACCACGCTGGCGCTGGTCACCGACTACGACTGCTGGCATCCCGACCACGACTCGGTGACGGTCGACATGATCATCGCGAACCTCACGCAGAACGCGCGAACCGCTCAGCAGGTCATCGCCGACGTCGTGGAGCGGCTGCCGATCGAACGGACGTGTGAGTGTGGCCGCGCGCTCGCCACCGCCCTGATCACCAGACCCGATGCGATTCCTGCCGCGGCGAAGGAGCGCCTGGGGCTGATTATCGGGAAATACATGTGAGTTCCCTTATGCGTCTCATTGTCACCGGATCGATCGCCTACGACTACCTCATGTCCTTTCCGGGGAAGTTCACCGAGCACTTCCTCCCGGAGCATTTCTCGCGCGTGAGTTTGAGTTTTCTTGTGGACACGATGGACAAGCGGCGCGGAGGCTGCGCGCCGAACATTGCGTACACCCTCGCCCTGCTCGGCGAACGGCCCGTTCTGATGGGAACGGCAGGTCAGGACTTTCAGGAATACCGAACATGGCTCGACGCCGCCGGCGTCGACACATCGCTCGTCACGCAGGTGCCCGACAAGTTCACGGCGTCGTTCTTCTGCAGCACTGACGAGGCCAACAACCAGATCGCGTCGTTCTATACAGGCGCCATGGCTCACGCCGCCGAGCTGTCGTTTCGCACGGCCGGTCACGTGGATCTGGCAATCATCTCTCCGAACGATCCGGCGGCCATGACCCAGTATGCCGAGGAGTGCCGCACGCTCGGGATCCGCTACATCTTCGACCCGGGTCAGCAGTGCGCCCGCATGTCCGGCGACGAGTTGCGCGATGGGCTGGTCGGCGCTCATATGATCATCTGCAACGACTACGAGTTGGAGTTGATTCGTCAGAAGACCGGGATGGGCGAACGCGAACTGCTGGACACTGCCGATCTGCTGATCGTCACGCGCGGCGAGGCGGGATCGTCGGTGATCGACAAGGCGATGCGCCAAGTGGACGTGCCGGCGGTAACGCCGACACGGATTGCCGACCCCACCGGTGTTGGCGATGCGTACCGCGGCGGGTTCATGAAGGGACTCGCCTCCGCCGCCTCGTACGAAACCTGTGCGCGCCTGGGTTCGGTCGCGGCTACATACGCCCTGGAGCATCTCGGCGGCTCCAGTCATGCGTACACCTGGCATGAGTTCAAGGGACGGTACGAGCGACACTTCGGCGAGCTCGTGCTGTAGTCTTGGCCGCGTGCGGGCTCCGTGCGCGCGTGGGCGCCATCTGCTTCCTGGTGAGTGTCGCGGTGGATAGGGCTGGCAAAGCCTCCACCCGTATGGCCAAACTGCTCGTCATCGGCGCCATCTGCTGGCCGCTCCTGCTCGGCCTGGCCGTCTGGACGCGGCACACCGGCCGCGCGCCCCTCTTGACTGGCGTCGTGTACGCCGCGGCGGCACGCGTCTGTCACCAGCGCCCGGATCGGTCGTTCCTTACCGCCGGCATCCGGTGGCCGGTCTGCGGCCGCTGCAGCGGTCTGTACCTCGCGGCCCCTTTCGGCGCGCTCTGGGCCCTTCGCCGGCGCGGCGATTCGGCGGGTCCTCGGCCGGCGTTGCGGCTCGCCCTCGCCAGCGTGCCGACGCTCGTGACCTTGTTGCTGGAATGGCCGGAGATCGCCAACCCGACGAATCTTGCTCGCGCGGCCGCGGCAGTGCCACTCGGGTTCGTCATCGCGTGGGTACTCGTGCAACAGACACGCCCTGACCACTGACCTCGTCTCGAGTACCCGTCGTACCTGTACGTACCGTGTACGTACCTGTCGTACCTGTCGTACCCGTCGTACCCGTCGTACTGTCGTACCCGTCGTACCGTCATACCTATCCTTGCCGTTCGAGTAAACTGACTGTCCATGCCTCCGCCGTCGAAGCCGGGCGGGCTCGCGGCTGAACCCCAGAGCCCGGTCCTTGCGTGTGCGGTTGCCTGGCTCGTTCCAGGCGCCGGCCACTTCCTGATGGGCGAAGGACGAAAAGCACTGGTGCTGTTCGGCATCCTTGCGTCGATGTACACCATCGGGCTGCTGCTTGGCGGTCGTTTGTTTCCGTTTCAATTGTCGGAACCGCTCGTGTTCCTGTCGGCGCTGGCCGAGTGGACGATGGGATTACCGCGGCTGACGGCGCTCGTCGGCAGCTTCGGCCAGGGCGACGTCGTGGCGGCCACATACGAGTACGGCAACACATTTCTCATCGTCGGAGGCCTTCTCAACGCACTCGTAGTTCTGGACGCGTACGACATCGCGACGGGCCGGAAGGCGCGATGACGTCGCACGTCGGCATGATGGTGCTGTTTGCGGCGTGTGTGGCTGCCGTGTTCGGGACGCTCTTGCGGGACCAGGCCCGCGACCAGATTCGCCTCGGCCTCCGGATTTTCGCCGGCCTCGTGCTTGGCGCCTACGCGCTGGGCTGGATCATGTACCTGGGGATTCCGATGATCCCCGAGCACTTGCTCGTCGAACGCGATAACTGCGTGCTCATCGTCACGATGAACCGACCGCGGGTCCTCAACGCGCTCAACACGGCGATGCTGAGCGAGCTGGACCAGACGATCGAAGCCGCCGGTGCAGACGGGGGCGTGCGCGTGGTCATTCTGACGGGCGCCGGTGAGAAGGCGTTTGTCGCCGGTGCCGACATCAAGGAACTGGCGATCGCGACGCCCGCCGCCGCACGCGAGCACGCCCGACGGGGACAGGCGGTGTTCGACCGGATCGAACGGCTCGGCAAGCCGACGATTGCAGCCGTCAACGGATTCGCGCTCGGCGGCGGCTGCGAGCTCGCCATGGCGTGCACGATCCGGATTGCCGCCGACACGGCGAGATTGGGACAGCCGGAAATCAACCTCGGCCTCATCCCCGGCTACGGTGGATCGCAGCGATTGCCGAGGCTCGTCGGGCGGGGACGCGCCCTCGAGCTGCTGCTGAGCGGTCAGCCCGTGACGGCGGACGAGGCCCACCGGATCGGCCTCGTCAACCGGGTCGTGCCGGCGGCCGAGCTCCTGCCGGCGGCCCGGCAGCTTGCGACCACCCTGGCCGAGAAACCGCCGATCGCGGTGCGATACCTGCTCGAGGCGGTCGCCGAAGGTCTCGATTTGCCGCTGGGCGCCGCGCAAGAGATCGAGGCCACGCTGTTCGGACTCGCGTGCGCGACAGATGACATGCGCGAGGGAACGCAGGCGTTTGTGGAAAAACGCAGACCCGAGTTCAAAGGCAAGTGACATCCACCAGGCCCTTCGAGTCCTGCGCGTTCGTCGTGGCTCATCTGGAGTGTTGACAAGATTCCCATGCGCGTCGCTCTTGTGGTCTCCCAATATCACGCCTTTGTGACCGAGCGGCTGGAAGCCGGCGCCCGGGCGTTGCTTCGTGAATCCGGCATCGCCGAAGCGGATGTGGAAACATTTGCCGTCCCAGGTGCGTACGAGCTGGCGCAGGCTGCCGATGTGGTGGCTGCCTCCGGCGCCTGGTCGGCGGTGGTTTGCCTCGGTTGTCTTATCCGCGGCGAGACGCCGCATTTCCAGGTGATCGCCGACGCCGACGGCAGAGGGGATCATGCGCGCGGCACAGGCGAATCGCGTGCCGATCACGTTCGGCGTGCTCACGACCCACACGGCCGAAGAAGCATTGGCGCGCGCAGGTGAAGGCGCGACGAACAAGGGCCGGGAGGCCGCCGCCGCCGCCGTGGAGATGGCGCAGCTCTACGCTCGAGTGAAATCGTGACGGCCCGCCACGACGCGCGGGAGGCGGCGCTGCAGATCTTGTACTTCTGCGAGATCTCCGGCGCCGCTGCGAACGAGGCGATTGCGTCCTACTTTGCGGAACATTCGCCGGATGCCGACGCGGCCGTGCGGTCGTACACCGGTGCGCTCGTCCTCGGCACTCTGGCGGAGGTTCCAGCGCTCGACGCGCTGATTGCGCAGCACTCCCAGCACTGGCGCCTCGAGCGGCTGGCCATCATCGATCGGCTGATTCTGCGCATGGCGTCCTGGGAGCTTCAACACGAGCCCGACGTTCCGGCGGCCGTCGTGATGAACGAGGCGCTCGAGCTCGCGCGCACGTACAGCACGGAAAGGTCGGTTGCGTTCGTGAACGGCGTGTTGGATGGGATCAGGAAGGCGCTCGGCACCGGGTGCTAGGCCAGCTCCGTTGTCACGCCAGTCCAATGCCCAGTGCCGAGTCCCGAGTGCCTGATAATCGTTAGCAGTCTATGGCCAACGAAGCCGAACAAGTCGCGCAGCGGCGCGCCAAACTCGAAGAATTGACCGGGCTCGGGGTGACGCCATACCCGACACATTTCCGATCGGACGGCGTCCATTGCCGGCGTCGTCGCCGACAACGGCGAGAAGACCGCTGACGCGCTCGAGGGCGAGCGGCCGGAGACCCGCGTCGCCGGGCGGATTCTCAGCATCCGAAGCTTCGGCAAGGCCAACTTCCTCGTGCTGTCGGACGGCCTTGCGCGGATCCAGGTGTACGTCCGGGCGGATTCGCTGTCGGCGCGGGACTTTCAGATCTTCAAGCTGCTGGATTTTGGCGACCACGTGGGCGTCGAAGGGCGCGTCTTCCGCACCAGGACGAACGAGCTGACGATCTGGGCGGGTCGTCTGGAGTTTCTGGCGAAATGCCTGCTCCCGATGCCTGAGAAGTGGCACGGCCTGACCGACATCGAGGCGCGGTACCGCCAGCGGTACCTGGACCTGATCGTCAATCCGGACTCGAGGCGCGTGTTCGAGACCCGCGCCGGGGTGGTCGCTGGCATACGGCGGTTCCTGAACGCGCGCGGCTTCCTCGAAGTCGAGACCCCGATGATGCAGCCGATCGCAGGAGGCGCGCTGGCGCGGCCGTTCGTCGACCCATCACAACGCGCTCGACATCGACCTCTATCTTGCGCGTGGCGCCGGAGCTGTACCTGAAGAGGCTGACCGTGGGCGGGCTCGATCGCGTTTACGAAATCAATCGCAACTTTCGGAACGAGGGCATCTCAACGCAGCACAATCCCGAGTTTACGATGCTGGAGTTCTACGAGGCCTACGTCGACTACCAGTACCTCATGCGGATGACCGAAGAGCTGCTGACGGGGATTGCGCGCGAAGCCACCGGCGGGCTCGAGGTGGCGTTCGGCGAGCATCAACTGTCGTTTGCGGCGCCCTACCGGCGCCTGTCGCTCAGGTCCGCGGCGGCTGAGGCGGCGTCGGATCGGTTGGGCCGGGCCGTCACCGAGGCCGATCTGCGCGATCGCGAGGCAGCCGCTTCGGTCGCCCGGACGCTCGGCCTGGACATTGCCAAAGCGCACGGGGCGGGCAAGATTGCCACCTTGATCTTCGAGGCCCTCTGGGAGGAACGGTTGGTGCAGCCGACGTTCGTCTACGATTTCCCGACCGAGGTCTCGCCGCTTTCCAAGCAGAAGGCGGACGACCCGGACACCGTGGAGCGCTTTGAGCTGTACGCGGGGGGCTTCGAAATCGCCAACGGCTTCAGCGAATTGAACGACCCCGCCGAGCAGCGCCGGCGTTTCGAGGCGCAGCTTCGCGATCGCGCGGCCGGGGATGCCGAAGCGCACCAGATGGACGAGGACTACGTGCGCGCGCTCGAGTACGGCCTTCCGCCGACAGGCGGGGAGGGCATC
Source organism: uncultured Acidobacteriota bacterium (assembly GCA_963724645.1). Lineage (GTDB taxonomy): Bacteria > Acidobacteriota > Vicinamibacteria > Vicinamibacterales > SCN-69-37 > CAVXSP01. Next base: position 381,958 of record CAVRVJ010000010.1, on the reverse strand, counting down.
GGCATCGACCGGCTCGTCATGCTGCTGACCAATAGCCCCTCGATTCGCGACGTCATCCTCTTCCCGCTGATGCGCCCGCGCAGCGAACTTTCTTCCTAATTACGTATTGTGAATTGTAGATTGTGACTTGCCGTGTCCTTTGAGTGGTTCGTCGCCCGCCGCTATCTGACCGCCCGGCGCAAGCAGGCGTTCATCTCACTCATTTCGGGGGTCTCGATCCTCGGCGTGGGCGTCGGCGTCATGGCGCTCATCATCGCGCTCGCGTTGATGACCGGCGTGCAATCCGAGCTGGAGGATCACATCAACGGCTACACCGCCCACGTGTATGTGTACACGGTTGGCGCCCAGGGGATTCGCGGACGTGAACGCCGAAGTCCGGCGGTTTTCCAGTCTCCCGGGTGTGGAAGGCGCCGCGCCGGCCGTCCGCGCGACGGGACTGCTCAGCGCGGCGGGATCCTCCGAGTCGGTGGCGGTCGATTTGTGGGGGATTGATCCAACGCTCGAGCGGCAGGTGATCAAACTCGACGCGGCGATGAAGACCGGCGGCGTCTCCGCGCTCATGAATCGCCCGGAAGGATCGCGCGAGGGGATTATTCTCGGCGCCGATCTGGCCACCCGGCTCGGCGTGTCGCGCGGGGACATGGTCACACTGATTACCGCGGCGCCCACGCTGTCACCCATGGGGCCCATGGCCATTCCCAAGGCGTTGACCGTCGTCGGGACCTTCCAGTTCGGGTTCTACGAGTTCGATCAGACGTCCGCGTTCATGTCGCTGAGCGCCGCCGAGCAGGCCTTCAAGCGGCAGGGACCGGACTTGATCCAGCTCAGGCTCCGAGACATGAACGCCGCGCCGGCGTTCAAGACCGATTGCAGCAGAAGCTCGGGCCCACATATCTGGTTGATGACTGGGTGCATTTGAACAAGTCGCTGTACTCCGCGCTTGGTCTCGAGAAGCTCGCGATTTCACTCACCATCGGTCTCATCGTGCTCGTGGCGGCGCTCAACATCGTCGCGTCCCTGGTGCTGCTGGTGATGGAGAAGAGTCGCGACATCGCCATCCTGCGCACCATGGGCGCGCCGGCGGGCGCGATCCGTCGCATCTTCATCTACCAGGGTCTGACGATCGGGCTGCTCGGGACCGGCGGCGGGACAGTGCTCGGCCTGCTGTCTGCTTTGTCGCCGACCGTTACCGGCTGATCAAGCTACCGGCGGACATCTATCAAATCAGCTATCTGCCGTTTCGGGTCTTGCCGCTCGACGTGACGGTCGTCGTGCTCGCCGCGGTCGCCGTGTGCTTCTTCGCGACGCTGTATCCGTCGCGCCAGGCAGGCCGCCTCGACCCGGCGGAGGCGCTCAGAAACCAATGACGGGTACGACGGGTACGACGGTAACGGGTACGACAGGTACGCGGAGTGCACTGTCGCCGGCCAACTTCCATCAGGACGATTCCCGTCGCGCCCTTCTACCGTCGTACCCGTCGTACCCGTCGTACCCGTCTGATGTCTCTCGTTGAAGCCACCAATCTCGTCAAATCCTATCCGACGGCCACCGGCCGTCTGGAGGTGCTGCACGCGCTGAACCTCGGAGGTGGCAGCGCGGGGAAATGCTGGCCATCGTCGGCGCCTCGGGCGTGGGGAAGAGCACGCTCCTGCACATCGTCGGCGGACTGGATGTCTTCGATGCCGGCCGCGTCCGCATCGGCGACGCGGCGATCGATCTGATGAACGACGAAGCGCGAGTGGCGTTCCGAAACCGCCACGTCGGATTTGTCTTTCAGTTCCATCATCTGCTGCCGGAATTCACCGCCTTGGAGAACGTCGAGATGCCGCTGCGGATTGGCGGGGACGCCGCGGCCGAGCGTCGCGTCCGTGCGGAGGATCTGCTGCGCCGTGTCGGTCTGGCCGGCCGGCTGACTCATCGGCCGGGCGCGCTGTCGGGTGGCGAACAGCAGCGCGTCGCTCTGGCGCGCGCGCTCGTTGCACACCCCGCCTTGTTACTGGCCGATGAGCCGACCGGGAACCTCGACGAGGCCACCGCCCACGATTTGCACGCCCTGCTTCGCGAGATGCACCGCGAGCACGGCTTGACGTCCATCATCGTCACTCACAATCCGACCCTCGCGTCCGCCTGCGACCGCGTATTGCGTCTGGAGGGTGGACAACTCATCTAATCCCGGACAACTGACTTTCCGCTGACGTGGCCGTGAACGCGCGCGACGCGATGCCGCCGGGCGGCACGCGACGATCCGGACGGGCCGCGTCTGGCTCGACCAGGCGGAGGCCGCCGGTGCCGTGCGTGTCGTCACGGCGCCTCCGGAAGGCACGACGTTTCGCCTGTACTGCCCCGAAACCCGCCGCCGGGAGATGACCGCATCACCTGCGACCGTCGGCGAGGCGCCGCGTGGGCGCAAGACTCTGCGGCTGGTCGAAGATGAGGCTCAGGAATTGCTCATCAGGATCCAACAGATTTTGTCAAGCCCCTGATCAGGTCTTCGCACGTTGCGCGCGCCTCGGATGTCCGCGATTCCGACGCCGCATGCCTTATAATGCGACCAAGGACTGGGATGTTTGAACGCTACACCGAACGAGCACGTCGCGTCCTGTTCTTCGCACGGTATGAAGCGACGCAGCTTGGCAGCACGTCGATCGAGACCGAGCACCTCCTGCTCGGGTTGATCCGTGAAGGCAAGGGGCTGACGAGCCGGATCTTCGCCCGCTCACATCTCTCGCTCGAAAGCATCCGGAAGGAAATCGAAGGCCGTACCGTCTTTCGCGAGAAAGTGTCGACGTCCGTCGAGATTCCCGTTCAGCGCCGAAACCAAGCGGGTGCTGACGTTCGCCGCCGAGGAAGCCGACCGGCTGCTGCACACCTATATCGGAACCGAGCACCTGCTGCTCGGCATCCTGCGCGAGGAGCGGTCGGTCGCCGCGTCGATCCTCTACGAGAAAGGGATGCGGCTGGCGAGCGTCCGCGACGACATCGTGCAGCTGCTGAACGAGAAGACGGCGCCGACACGGCCGAAGGAAACGCCGCTGCTGGCCGAGTTCAGCCGGGACCTGACCGAAGCGGCGATGAAGAACCAGCTCGATCCCGCTGGTCGGCCGCGACACCGAGCTCGAGCGGGTCCAGCAGGTGTTGTGCCGGCGCACCAAGAACAACGCCGTGCTCATCGGCGAGCCGGGCGTGGGCAAGACGGCCATCGTCGAAGGCCTGGCCCAGAAGATCGTCTACGGGGACGTCCCGCACTTTCTGGCCGACAAACGCGTGTTGGCGCTCGACATCTCGTTGATCGTGGCCGGCACCAAGTACCGCGGCCAGTTCGAGGAACGCCTCAAGGCGATCATGAAGGAGCTGACCGAGAACCCGAACATCATCGTGTTCATCGACGAGCTGCACACGCTGGTCGGGGCCGGCTCGGCGGAAGGCTCGCTCGATGCCGCGAATATTCTGAAGCCGGCGTTGTCGCGCGGCGAAATCCGGTGCATCGGCGCGACCACCCCGGGGGAGTACCGGAAGTACATCGAGAAGGACCGGTCGCTCGAACGGCGCTTTCAGGCCGTGAAGGTCGATCCGCCCAGCGAGAAGGACACGATTCAGGTGCTCATGGGCGTGAAGGACCGGTACGAGTCGTTTCATCACGTCGAGTACACGCAGGAGGCCATCGAAGCGGCGGTCTACCAGTCCAGCCGCTACATTTCGGACCGGTTCCTGCCCGACAAGGCGATCGACCTCATTGACGAGGCGGGGGCGCGCGCTAAGCTCCGCGAAGCCGAGACCAGTGCCGAGATGGGCGAAATCAATCGCAGCATCCGCGTCGCGGTCAACGAGCTGGATGTCGCCGTGACCGAGCGCAATTTGGAAAAGGCCTGGCTCTATCGTGAGCAGGAAGTGCAGGCGCGCGAGAACCTGCAGGTCGTCCGCGAAAAACTCGATTTGAAGGCCGGGGCGCGCCGCGTCGCCGTCGGCAAGCAGGAAATCGACGAGGTGGTCTCCAAGTGGACAGGCGTGCCTCTCACTTCGATCAACGAGGACGAGAGCCATAAGCTGCTGCGGATGGAAGACGAGCTGCACCATCGCGTCGTCAGCCAGGACAAGGCGATTTCGGCCCTGTCCCGCGCGATCCGGCGCTCGCGCGCCGGCCTCAAGAATCCGAACCGTCCGGTCGGCAGCTTCATTTTTCTGGGTCCGACCGGCGTCGGCAAGACCGAGCTGGCGCGGGCGCTGGCGGGCTTCCTGTTCGGCAGCGACCATGCGCTCATCCGCTTCGACATGTCGGAGTACATGGAGAAGCACTCGGTCTCCAAGCTCATCGGATCGCCGCCGGGATACGTCGGCCACGAAGAGGGCGGTCAGCTGACGGAGAAGGTCAAGCGCAATCCCTATTCCGTCGTGCTTCTCGACGAAATCGAGAAGGCCCATCCGGATCTCTTCAACATCCTGCTGCAGGTGTTCGAGGACGGGCATCTGACGGACGGACTGGGCAATCGCGTCAACTTCAAGAACACGATCGTCATCATGACGTCCAACATCGGCGCGCGCTTCATTCAGAAGAAGGCGTCGATGGGCTTCCACTCGGCCGATGCGCGCGAGGTCCAGAAATCGGTCACCGACCTCGTGTTGGGCGAGGTCAAGCGAACGTTCAATCCTGAGTTCATCAACCGCGTAGACGAGATCATCGTGTTCGAGCCGCTGTCGGACGACGACCTGCGGCAGATTACGCGCCTGCTGGTGGAAAGCTTGAATCAGCACATGGCGGACCGGCAGATCACGATACAGGTGCTGCCGGATGCCATCGACTGGATCATCGAAGCTACCTGCCGCGACCGCTCGTATGGCGCGCGCCCGCTTCGCCGGGCCATTCAACGCTATATCGAGGATCCGCTCTCCGAGGAGCTCATCCGCGGCTTGCTGCGGGCGGGCGTCATCGAGATCTACCTGGAACATGGCACGCTTGCCTGGCGGGCTACAGGGCAATCCGATACCGGCCGACGTCTGGCTGTCACCGTCTAACAGGAAGACCGCGGCGGCTTCTCGTCGTCGGCCTGCCGACGTGCAGGCCGGCAGGCGGCGGCCGGACGACCTGCATTGTCCGTCCATGACAAAATGACACCGATGTTCGTGAAGCGCGTCCTGATCATGATCGCCGGCCTGGTGGGCCTGCTCATGTCCACCGCCCCGGCCAGCGCTCAGGTCGCGGCCTGCCCGGCGCCGGCCAAGCAGCCGCCGGCCGGGTCGCCCAAGCTCCTGCGCTGTATCGAGCTGGTGTTTCATCCGGATGGCGCCTCCTCCCTCGATCCGGCGACCTACCTTTACTACATGAAGCGAACGAGCGGCAGCGACTCGACGAGAGACTATTGGGTGCCCTACAACGAACAGGAAGTGCTGGACGACTTCGACCGGTTATTGAAGACGGGCTTCCTGGACAACCTCTGGGTGGAGCGGATTGACGAGCCCTACGACAACGGCACCCCCGCCGAGCACATCGTCTACCACATGGAGGAGCGGCCCCGGCTGAAGGTGATCGACTACACCGGATCGAAGGAGGTCGAAATCTCCAAGATTGAGGAGGCGCTCAAGACCGCCGGGGTGACGATCAGGTTCGACACGTTCGTCGACGACTCGATCATCCGGAAGGTCACGGCCACCATCAAGGAGTTGTATGCGGATCGCGGCTACAACGACGCCACCGTGGAAGTCGAGAAGGCGCCGATGCCGGGCGGCGCGAAGCTGCTGCACCTGACCTTCGACATCAAGCAGGGGCCGAAGTTCCGGCTCACCGAGGTCATCTTCGACGGCAACAAGGCGGTGAACGACAAGACGCTGCGCAAGCAATTGAAGAGCAACAAGCCGCACACGTGGCTGTCGTTCATCACCGGCAGCGGCCAGTATCAGGAGGCGAAGTTCGAGGAAGACGCGCAGCGGGTGACCGACTACTACTCCGACCATGGCTATGCGCAGGCGCGCGTCGGGTCTCCGCAGGTCGAGCGGCTGAAGGATTCAAAGGATGGAAAGATCCGGGAAGTGCGCCTCCACGTGCCGGTGGACGAAGGCGAACGCTACCACATCGGCAAGCTCGACATTTCCGGGAACACGGCGGTCAGGGCCGATTTTCTCCGGCCGTTCTTCAAAGTGCAGGAAGGGGACATCTACAGCAAGAAGAAGATCCTCAAAGGCTACGACAAGGCCAAGGAGGTCTACGGCGCCGGCGGCTACATGGAATTCACGATGGTGCCGGAGTTCTCGTTCAGGGGGATCGATCCGGAGACGGGCAAGCCGATCGGCCCGACGCCCCCTCCGCCGATTGTCGACATCACGCTCCGCATGAACGAGGGCAAGCAGTACTTCGTCAATCGCATCACGTTCATTGGAAACACGACGACACACGATACGGTCGTCCGCCGCGACATGCGGCTGCTCGAGGGCGGGATCTTCAACACGGAAGCGCTGAAGGACAGCGTGCGGCGGATCAATCAGCTCGGCTATTTCAAGCCGCTCGAGAAGGGCGAAGCCATCCAGGTGGACAAGACGCCTGGCGCCGAGGGGAAAGTCGACGTCAAGCTGAAGGTCGAAGAGCAGAACCGGAACCAGCTCGCGTTCGGTGCCGGCGTCTCCCAATTCGAGGGGTTCTTCGGCCAGTTGTCGTTCCAGACCGCGAACTTCCTTGGACGTGGCGAGACCGTCGGCCTGTCGCTGCAAAAGGGCGTGCAGGCATCCAACTACCAGGTCTCATTCAACGAGCCGTACCTGTTCGATCGTCCCATCAGCGCGGGCATCGACATGTATAAGCGCGCGTACATCTACCCGCTGGCCTATACGCAGTTGACGACCGGCAGCAATACAACGCTCGGGTTTCCGCTGCGTAGTTACACGCGTGGGTTCCTCAATTACAGCTACGAACAAGTGCATGTCAAGGACATCAATCCGGCGCTCACTTCGCGCCAGGTGCTGCAGGCGAGCCCGTACCTGCAGGACGCGCTCCTGCTCAACCAGGAGGGCAAGCGCAGGGTCAGCCGGATCTCGCCGAGCATCGTGTACAACACCGTCAACCAGCCGATCTTCCCGACCGCGGGCAAGCGCTACAGCCTGTCCTACGGGTTTGCGGGCTCGGTGCTCGGCGGCAATACCGACTACATCTCCACGTCGCTCGAAGGCATCTGGTACTTTCCCGTTCGAACCGGACGTCCCTCGGGATGCGCGCGCAAAGTCAGTACATCCGCCCGTACGGCCGCACGCTGACGCTGCCGATCTTCGAGAAGTACTTCATGGGCGGCGAGTACAGCGTGCGCGGGTTCGACATCCGCAGCATCGGCCCGCGCGATCCCGTCTCAGGCATCGTGACCGGCGGCAACAAGACGCTGCTCTTCAACGCCGAGTACCTCCATCAACGTCGGCGGTCCGGTGCGCGTTATTGCGTTCTACGACGCCGGCCAGGTACAGGACATCGGGCAGTCGCTCAAGTGGTCGGAGTCGATCGTCAAGGTCACCACGTCGCCGCAGCTGGCGCCGTACCTGACCGACCTGTTCGGGACTGTCTATGTCTTTCCGGTCGTTTCGGAGCCGGTGGAGGTCACGCGGACCACGGTAGGGAAGACCAGCGCGTTCAAGACCTCGACCGGACTGGAAGTCCGGTTCTTCATGCCGGTGCTGAACGTCCCCTTCCGCCTGATTTCCGCCTACAACCCGCAGCGCTACGGCATCCTCGACAACAACCTGCAGCTTCAGCAGCGATTCACCTTCAGGTTCGCGGTCGGCACCACCTTCTGAGAGACCTCGAAATCTTGAGTCTCCCTATGGGTGTGTGACGGTAATCGTGTAGGCGAGGGCATTGGTGACACGGCTCGCCGGATCGTAGACGCGCGCGCAGAGGACGCCCGCGCCGGTGACCGTGCCGGCAATCGCCGCGCCCTGTCCGGCGTTGTCGGTGAAGATGCCGGTCTGGACCGCGCAGGACGTGCCGTTCCAGGTGCCCAGGCTGACGCCGACGGCCGGCGGCGTGATGCTCGAATCAACGGAGTCGGTCACGGCCGTGAGCGTCACGAACACCGTGCCGGCGTTCTGCGCCGTAAACGAATAAGAGGCCGCGCCGCTGGTGGTCAGTGTCCCGGTAAACGTCTCGGTGACGGTGAACCCGATCGGTGACGAGGGGGTCGTCGGTGCCGTCGTGGTTGAGGAGTTGCTACAGGCCGACACGGTCGCCAGCACTCCGGCGAGCAGAAACGGCACAAGCGAACGACGGACGCGTAGACGCATTTCAACTCCTCAACAAGACCAGTTTGGCTGGAAGCAAGCTTCGTTCCAGCACGCCGATCGACACTCCAGTATAACGATTGCCGTGAAAAACTCGATCCAGGCGTGCGTTGCTGACTCCGTGTGGGACGTGACGCCGGCGCGCCACATCCGATCGGATCCTGCCGATGGCCGTCCAAAGGCCTCGATTCGCGGTCCAAACATCCAGGAATTGCCCGTTCTGGTAAACTGACCCATTGTGCTCGGTGCCCCCCGCGGCCTGGAGACGGCGGGAGTTCGCTCGACCGCACTTTTTGACGACCGGCCGCTTCGGGCGGCCGGTTTGACGTTCATGGAAAGGTACAGAGTCGCATGAAGCGCATTTCGATACTCGCCGTCCTGATCAGCACCGTCTTCGCTCTGGGCGCGACTGCCCAGACGCCGACTGCACCGAGGGCAGGCGCCCCGGCCCAGACGCCCCCCCCACGGCCGACAACCCCGGCTCCTGCGACGCAAACCCCGCCGGCTGTTCCGGCGCCCCCCAAGCCGGCAGTTCCGGCCGCGCCGCTGCCCTTTCCGGCAGGTGCGAAACTGGCCTTCGTCAACATGCAGCTCGTCGTCGCGGAATCCAAGCTCGGCAAGGCCGGCCAGGAGAAGATGAAGGCGCTCCAGCAGCAGAACCAGGCGAAGCTCGCGACGTTTGCCAAGGGCATTCAGGACCAGCAGCAGAAGATCAGCACGCAGAGCGGCGTCGTGAACGATTCCACGGCGCAGCAGTTGAAGCGCGACCTGGATCGGATGCAGCTCGAGGCGCAGACCGAGCAGCAGAAACTGAACGCGGCCGAGCAGAACCTCAACGAGGATCTGCTGCGGGATTTTTCTGAGAAGGCAATGCCCATTATCGAAGCCCTTCGCGTGGAGAAGGACCTGTGGGTCATCTTTGGTGTCCAGGACAGCACGTCGGATGGCAGCGGACAGCTCATCGTCGCGTCCGCCAATGGGGGCCTCGATCTGTCTCTGGAAGTGGTCAAACGTCTCGACGCGAAGTCCCCCGCACCGGACGTGAAGTAGTTCCAGCACGGTCAGTGCGGCTCGAGACTTGGGATGTGAGGCTTGGGGCGCCGCCGGCGCGCCAAGCCTTTCCTTTAGTCTGGAGGCCGGCCGTTCACTCTGCGGTTTTGCTGCCCTCCGGGTGTCCGCAGCTTCAAGTCCCAAGACCGAAGCCGTTCCCATGAACATTCCCCCGCTCCTCGAGCACCTCGAGCACCGCTACCCGTCATTGCTCGTGGACGCGGTGACCGAACACGAGCCCGGCCGGCGCATCGCCGCCGTCAAGAACGTCACGGTGAGCGAAGAGTTCTTTCAGGGGCACTTTCCGGGCACGCCGCTGATGCCGGCCGTGTTGATGGTCGAGTCGCTCACGCAGTTGGCGACGATCCTGATCTTTGAGCCGGCCGGCGGGCGAGCACGACCGCGTCTTCCTGCGGGGCGTCGACAACGCCAAGTTCCGCCGGCAGGTGGTTCCCGGCGATCGCCTGCAGTTGGAAGTGACGATGGGACGGTGGCGGGGCGGATCTTGCGAGCGGCGGCGGTGGCGACCGTTGGGGGCCAGGTTGTGGCCGAGGCCGATCTCGTGCTGGCGCTCCACCGCGCGCGAGTGCCGGCGGCGCCAGTGCGCCGGTCATCGACGAAACGGCGCGCGTGCACCCGACGGCGCGCATTGGCGAGGGGACGGTCATCGGGCCCTACGCTCTCGATCGGCGAGCACGTCGTCATCGGCCGGCAGTGCCGGATCGGCGCGTCCAGCATCATCGACGGCCGGACCGAAATCGGCGATGAGACGCGAGATCTATCCCTTCGCGTCGATCGGGCTGGCGCCTCAGGATCTGAAGTTCAGGGGCGAGCCGACCCGGCTCGTGATCGGTCATCACAACGTGTTTCGCGAATTCGTGACGATCCATCGGGGCACGGCAGGGGGCGGCGGCGTCACGACGATCGGTAACCACAATCTGTTCATGGCGTACGCGCACATCGCGCACGACTGCCATGTCGGCGACCACACGATTTTCGGCAACGGCGCGACGCTCGGCGGGCACGTCGCGGTGGAAGACTTCGCCACGATCAGCGCGTACTCCGGCGTGCATCAGTTCTGCCGCGTAGGCCAGCACGCGTTCATCGGCGGCTACACCGTCGTCACGCGCGACGCGCTGCCGTATGCGCGAACGGTCGGCAACCGCGCGCGCATCTATGGCGTCAACACGATTGGCCTGGCGAGGCGGGGGTTCAGCGCCGAGCTGATCGGCAAGCTGCGGCGCGCGTACCGCCATCTGCTGCAGCACAACACGAGCCGCGCCCTCGAGCTGATCGAACGGGACGCGGCGCTGCGGGCGCCGGAAGTCAGCTATCTGGTGAATTTCATCACGTCGGCCAAGCGAGGCGTCATCCTGCGGCGGCCGTCGCGGAAGGTCGACGACGCGCTCGAGGGGGAGTAGGGGTGCGGAGCGGAGCCCGCCCATAGGCCTGATCGCCGGCAACGGCACGTTTCCGTTTCTCGTGCTGCGGGCGGCGCGGCAGGTCGGACACGACGTCGTCGATCGTCGCGATCGAAGGCGAGGCCTCGCCGGCGCTCGAGCCGCTCGGCCGCGAGCTCGGCGGGACCACGTTGACCTGGATTTCTCTCGGCCAGCTCGGAAAGTGCCTGAAGGCGTTCACGGCCGCCGGCGTCCGGCGCGCGGTCATGGCCGGCCAGGTCAAGCACGTGAAGCTGTTCGGCGGCGTCTTGCCGGATCTCACGCTGCTCAAAGTGCTCAGCCGGCTGAAAGCGCAAAACACGGATGCCCTCATTGCGGCGGTGGCCGACGTGCTGCAGGAGCACGGCATCGTGCTGATGGACTCGACGTCGCTGCTGGCGGAACTGGTCGCCCGGCCGGGGGTGCTGACGCGAAGCCGAGCCCGACGGCCGACGATGCAGGCGGACTTCGAGTTCGGGTGCCGGATCGCCGATGCGATTGCCGGGCTCGATGTTGGCCAGACGATCGTCGTGAAGGATCGCGCGGTGGTCGCCGTCGAGGCGATGGAAGGCACCGATGCGGCGATCGCCCGCGCCGGCGCGCTGGCCGGCGCCGGCACGCGCGTCATCAAGGTCGCCAAGCCGTCGCAGGACATGCGGTTCGACGTGCCGGTCGTCGGCGTCGCGACGATCGCGGCGATGCGGGCCGCCGGCGCCGACGCCTTGTCGATTGACGCCGGCAAGACCCTCATCCTGGACGGCGAGGCGTTCGTCCGCGCGGCCGATGAGGCCGGGATCGTCGTCGTGGGCCGTCAGCAATGATGCGGGAGCCTTTTTGCGAGCCGCATGAAGACTTCCAGCGCTTCACTGACGACGTCGCGGCGTCGTCGGCGTCGGCCATCTTGGCCGGCACCATGTGCGCCTGCTCGCCGCGATGCCGGACGTGACATTTGTCGCGGCGGTCGATCTCGTGCCGCAGCGGGCCGCCGACGCCGCGGCGGCCTCCGGCGGCGAGGCGCTGACCGACTATCGCGCGCTGTTCGGCCGAGTCGACGCCGTGGTCGTCGCCGTGCCGACCGTCGACCACCTCAGCGTCGCGCGCGAGTTCCTCGAGCGGGGCGTGCACGTCCTGGTCGAGAAGCCCATGGCCGCGTCGCTGGCCGAGGCCGACGCGCTGATCGCGGTAGCCGATCGATCCGGCGCGCCGGCTGGCGGTGGGCCACACCGAGCGGTTCAACCCCGCGATTGCCGCCGCGATGCCGATTCTGGCGACGCCGCGCTTCATCGAGGTCCATCGGCTCAGCGGATTTCCCGAGCGCAGCCTGGATATCGATGTGGTGTTCGACGTGATGATTCACGATCTGGACATCGTCCTTGCCGCCGACCGGTCGGAAGTGCTCGCGGTGGATGCGATCGGCGTTCCCGTCCTGACGTCGCAGAGTCGACATCGCCAACGCGCGAATCCGGTTCGCGTCCGGATGCATCGCGAACATCACGGCCAGCCGCATCAGCCGCGACAAGGTTCGAAAGGTCCGATTCTTTCAGCCGGACATGTACATCTCCGTCGACTATCAGGCCCAGGAGCTCGAGGTCTGGCGGCTGCGCCGGCCGCGGCGACGAGCGGCCGGCGATCGAGGGCGGCCGGGTGGAGGTCCGCCAGGAGGAACCGCTCGCGCGTGAACTGGCGGATTTCGTCTCCGCGATTCGCGACGGCCGGGACGCCGCTCGTCACGGGTCGCGACGGCCGGCGCGCACTCGAGCTGGCGACGAGGGTGGCGGACGCCATCACGACAGACACGACAGGCACGAGCGAGTAGCCGGCGATCGCCTGGTTCTTGATTACCATGAGTAGCTCCATGTTCCCAGACATCACCTCATTCATCGCCGAGCTCGACCGCCGCAAGGACCTCGCGCGCATTCGCGACGCCGGTCGAGCCCCGATCTCGAGATGGCGGCCGTGATCGATCGGGTGTCGAAATCTCCAGACGGCGGTCCGGCGCTGCTGTTCGAGCAGCCGACGGGTCATCAGATGCCGGTCGCGGCCAACCTGTTCGGCTCGACCGCGCGCATCTGTCTGGCGCTGGGCGTCAGCGCCCTGGACGATCTCGCGACAGACATCGAAGAACTCACGACGCCGGCCATGCCGAAGGGGTTCATGGACGCCCTGAAGATGCTGCCCGCTCGTGAACCGGCTGAGCGACCTGATGCCGAAGACGGTCAAGGACGCGCCGTGTCAGGAAATCGTGAAGATGGACGGGGGACTCGACGAGCTGCCGATCCTCAAGACCTGGCCGGAGGATGGCGGGCCGTTCATCACGCTGCCGCTCGTGTTCACGCGCGATCCTGAAACCGGGATGCGTAACATCGGCACGTACCGCATGCAGGTGTTCGATCGCCGGACGACCGGCATGCACTGGCAGCGGCACAAGGGCGGCGCTCAGCACCACCGCGTCGCCGAGCGGCTCGGCAAGCGGCTGGAAGTCGCCGTCGCGCTCGGGGCCGATCCGGTGCTGACCTACTGCGCCACCGCGCCGATGCCCGAGGGACTGGATGAGCTGATGCTCGCGGGCGTGCTCGGCAAGCGGCGCGTCGAGCTCGTCAAGTGCAGGACGATCGACCTCGAGGTGCCCGCCAACGCGCAGATCGTCCTCGAGGGCTACGTCGATCCTGGCGAGCGCCGGCGAGAGGGGCCGTTCGGCGATCACACCGGCTTCTATTCGCTCGCCGACGACTTTCCCGTGTTTCATCTGCAGTGCATCACGATGCGCCGCAATCCGGTGTACGTGACGACGGTCGTCGGCATCCCGCCGATGGAAGACTACTACCTCGGCAAGGCGAGCGAGCGGATCTTCCTTCCGCTCATTCGCAAGACGCTGCCGGAAATCGTGGACATGCACTTTCCCGCGGCGGGAATTTTTCACAACATCGTGCTCGTCTCGATCGACAAGCGTTATCCCGGGCCACGCGCGGAAGATCATGAGCGCGTTCTGGGGGCTCGGGCAGCTCATGTTCTCCAAGTGCATCGTCGTCGTCGACAAGGACGTGAACGTGCAGGACGAGGCGGAGGTGGCCTGGATTGCCGGCACCCACGTCGATCCCGCCCGCGACATTCAAATCGTCACGGGTCCGGTCGACGACCTCGACGACGCCGCGCTTCAACCGGCGTTCGGCGGGAAGATGGGCATTGACGCGACGCGAAAGCTGGCCGTCCGAAGGATTCACGCGCGAGTGGCCGAAGCGTCTCGTGACCTCCGAGGCCGCCGCGAAGAAAGGCGGACGCCATCGTGAAGACCATTGCCGGGATTTCGCGACTCGTGAACTCCCTGGCAGACATTGAGGAGAAGGTCGCGGCCGGGTAGTCCGCTGACTCGCGCCGACGGCGGATCGTCTGGCCTCGGCGCCGGAGCTCCCGCTCGTCGGCGCCCTGGGCGAGCTGGCGCGAAAGTCGCTGCACGGCAATCGCGTCACGTTTGTCCGGGTGTGCGAGGTCACGGCGCGGCGAGCGCTGACGATCGGGGCGAGGCGGGCGAGGTGCGGCTGGTCGGCGCGCCCCGAGTCGATCGACGATGCCCGCGCGCGCGTGCGGGCGGCCGCGCTGCGTTCGGCCGGGCGCGCCGCTGACCGGGTTTTCGCTGGCCGATCTCGCTGCGACTGGTCCAGGGCGATCATCTGGCGCTCGCCGACCTGGCGCTCGCCCTCAGGCGAGAAGGGCTCGAGGCCGTAGCGGAGGTGCCGCTCGACGAGCTGGGCGACACCGAGAACGTGGTCGAAGTCATTCGCGCGGTCACGCACGGCGGACTGGGCACCTGGCGGGCCACGGTCACGCGCGCGTCCTTCGCCGAGCGGTTCGGCGCTCATCGAGCGCGCCGTCACCGTCCAGCGGCGAGACCGGCGCGTTCAAGGCGTTTGCGCCGCTGCCGTGCTGCGACCCAGGCGATCGACCGTCCACCGGCTACGACGATGTCCGGACGATTGCGCTGGCGCGGCTGATGTGCCGCACGATCCCGTCCATTCAAGTGGACTGGCTGCTGTACGGTCCGAAACTGGCGCAGGTGGCGATCGCGTACGGCGCGGACGACATCGATCGGCGTCGCCGGCGTCGCGGCCGCCGAGCATGGGCCGGCGCCGATCGCCGCGTGAAGAGATCGACCGGCATATCCGAGCGGCCTTTGCGGAGCCCGTCGGAGCGCAACGGCCGCTACGAGACGCGGGCCGTGACAGCGCCGGTGCGTCTTGGGCGCAGTCGACTACTTGAACGCGCGGCCGCTCGTGCTACGGACTCGACCGGCCAGCCCCGCCCGATGGGCTCACGGGCCGATCTGACCGTTCGCTTCGATCTGCCTTCCGTCTGTGCGACGCTGCTGGCCGACGGGCGCCATCGATCTCGGCTTGATTCCCAACATTGCCTATCTCGACCGGCCCGGCGATCGTGTCGTGCCAGGCGTGGGCATCGCGTCGGATGGGCCGGTGGCGTCGGTCGCGATCTTCACCCGGCGGCCCATCCGCGACGTTCGCTCGCTGGCGCTGGACACCAGTTCCCGGACCTCCGTTGCGCTGACGCGAATTCTGTGTGCACGCGTTTTTGGCGCGATGCCCGTCCTTCGTGCCGCACGCGCCGGAGCTGGACGCGATGCTCGCGGCCTGCGACGCGGCGCTCCTCATCGGCGACCCGGCGCTGTTTGCCGACTATCGCGCGCTCGCCTCTGAGAAGATCGATTTGGGCGAGGCATGGACGAACTGGACTGGCCTGCCGTTCGTATGGGCGTTCTGGGCAGGGCGGCCCGACGCGGCGGACCGGTCTGTGGTCGAACGGCTTCAGGAGGCTCGGAACGCCGGCGTCGCCGCGTCTGACGCGATTGCGGACGCGTACTGTGAGGGCGACGCTCCACGACAGGCGATCGCGCGTCGCTATCTTCGGGAGCACATCAAATACGACCTCTCGGACCGGGCGCTTGAAGGGGTTGCGCGCGTTCTATCACGAGGCCGCCGCGCTCGGACTGGTCGAGCGCGAAGGACCGATCGAATTCTTCTAGCGCCGTGTCGTTCCGACGTTTGAAGACCGGCAAAGGCAGCGTCCTGCGAAACCGGCTGGCCGGTTCTGATGGCCTTCGGGACACAAGTTGGAACGGCCCTAGCCGATGCCGCGACGGCATAGAATATTGAGGATGTCGCCTGGGCGTTTGACACGGGAGACGGCGCTCCAACTGTATCAATCCGCGACCACGCCGCTGCTCGGGCAGATGGCCGATGACGGTCCGGCGCGCGAAGCACCCGGACCGCATCGTCACCTACATCATCGATCGCAACGTGAACTACACGAACGTCTGTGTCGCCCGGTGCAGGTTCTGCGCGTTCTATCGCGACGTCGGGATCGTCCGAGGGGTACGCCCTCGGCTTCGAAGAAATCTTCAAGAAAATCGAGGAGACGATCGCGCTCGGCGGCGGCCAGTTGCTGCTGCAGGGCGGCCACAACCCCGACATCCCGATTGAATGGTACGAGGATCTGTTTCGCGGCGTGAAGCAGCGTTTTCCGGAGTTCAAGCTGCACGCGCTGTCTCCGCCGGAGATCCTTCACATCTCGCGGCTGCCGCAGCTTCCGGTGCCGCAGGTGATCGAGCGGCTCGTCGCCGCCGGACTCGACAGCATCCCTGGTGGCGGCGCCGAGATCCTTGTCGATCGGGTGCGCAGGATCCTCAACTGCTACGGCAAGGCCAGCGCGGACGAGTGGCTCGACGTCATGCGTCACGCGCACCGCGCCGGGCTGCGGACCACGGCGACGATGATGTATGGCACCGTCGAGACGCTGGAGGAGCGGATCGAGCATCTGTTGCAGGCTGCGTGAGCTGCAGGACGAGACGGGAGGCTTCACCGCGTTCATCACCTGGAGCTACCAGCCCCAGCACACCGATCTCGGCGGGGAGGAAGCCACAGGGGTCGAGTACCTGCGAACGCTGGCTGTGGCTCGGCTGGTCCTGGACAACTTCGACAACCTGCAGGCCTCTTGGGTGACGCAGGGCGGGAAGGTCGGGCAACTGAGCCTGGCGTACGGCGCCAATGACATGGGCAGTGTGATGATCGAGGAAAACGTCGTGCGGGCTGCGGGCGCGGAGTACTGCATGGACGAATTCGAAGTCGTGCGCAACATCGAGAATGCCGGGTTCGTTCCCGAAGCGCCGGAACATGCATTACGAGATCCTCGGCGAGCCGGTGTTCCGCGAGCGCGACGTACCGCGGATGCTCGAGCTGGCCGTCGCGCGCCCGGATGGCCGCGCGGGCGAGGCCGACGACCTTCAGGCGTATCAGGCCCGCACCGCGGCAGCCCGGCGGCGACGAGTCACTGCGGTGAGTCGAGACGCGGACCCGCGGAAGGCTTCGGCGAGTCCATGACTTCGTCACGCCTCGTTCGAGCCCGGTGGATCCTGCCGATCGATCAGCCGCCGCTCGAAGACGGCTGGATCCAGTTCGACGCGGATCGCATCCAGGCGCTCGGTCGCGGGCGTCCGCCCGGGCCTGCCGAGGATCGTGGCGATGTGGCCATTCTTCCTGGCCTCGTGAATGCGCACACCCATCTCGAGCTGAGCTGGATGGCGGGCCTGGTGCCGCCCGCGGGGTCGATGGTCCAGTGGATTCGCGGGCTGCTTCGTACGCGCGAGGCTGGACCGCCCGGCGGAGAGGTAACCGCCGCTCGCGCCGCCGAGGCCGCCCTGCTCGATGCCCGTGCCGCTGGCACGGTGCTCGTTGGCGACGTCTCCAACAGCCTGATGTCGCCCGCCCTTCTGGCGGCAAATGCCTTTGGCGGCCTGGTCTTCCACGAACTACTGGGATTCCGCGCCCGCGACCCGCACGAGGCTTGTCCGTCAGGCCTGGGATCGCCTCGATCGGATCGACCGGCACGCCGGTGTGCGATTCAGCGTTGTCGCTCACGCGCCGTATTCAGTGTCGCCGGCGCTGTTCTCGACGGTTGCTCGCGCGCAACGCGAGTCGCCGCTGTCCGTTCATCTCGCCGAGTCAGCCGAAGAGCTGGAGTTCCTGCAATCCGGCGGCGGCCCCTTCCGCGACCTGCTGGAGGAGCTGGGCGGGTGGGATTCAGGGTGGACCCCGCCACGGCAGGATCCAGTGAGCTACATCCAGGCGCTGGGCTACCTGACGCCGGGATGCCTTGTGGTGCACGGTGTGCACCTGACGGTGGCCGCCCTCGAGCGTCTGCGCGAGCAGCACGCGGTGATCGTCACGTGTCCGAGAAGCAACGAGTGGGTGGGGGCAGGGATTCCGCCGGTTGCGCACTTCTACGCATCCGGATTGCCCGTGGCGATCGGCACCGACAGCCTGGCGTCGGTGGGATCGCTCAGCCTCTTCGACGAGCTTGCAGCTCTGAGGCGCATCGCGCCGGAAGTCTCTGCGGCGTCTTTCTTGGAGAGCGCCACGCGCACTGGAGCCGAGGCACTTGGGCAGGCGGATCGGTTCGGGACAATCACCCAGGGCAAGCGGCCAGCACTGCTCGAGGTCGGTGTGCCGGCAGGTATAAACGATGTGGAAGAATACCTGGTCGGCGGCATCGCCGCGGACGACATCCGCTGGATCAGTCCATGTTGAATCGCCTGCGCACTTACGCCTCATTTGTCCGGTTCGGCCACTCGGTCTTTGCGCTGCCGTTCGCGCTGGTCGGCGCGTTGCTCGCGGCCCGATCGGTTCCGCTGACCTGGGGGCGCGTATGGTGGATTGCGGCCTGCATGGTCACGGCACGCAGCGCGGCGATGGGCTTCAACCGCCTCGTGGATGCTGGTCATGACGCACGCAATCCGAGAACCGCAATGCGTGAACTCCCGCGCGGCCGGATGTCGCGAGCCGAGGCGATTGTGTTTGTCGTCGTGGCCTCAGTGCTGTTCCCCTTTTCGGCGTCCCACCTGGGGCCCTTGTGCTTCGCGCTCTCCCCGGTCGCGCTGGCCATCGTGTTCTGGTACTCGGTGGCCAAGCGTTTCACCTCGTACACCCAGTTGTTTCTCGGCCTGGCGATGGCCGTGGCGCCCGTCGGCGGCTGGCTGGCTGCCGGCGGACAGGGAGGCTGGGCGCCCTGGCTGCTCGGATTGGCGATAGGGGCCTGGGTGGGCGGATTCGACGTCCTTTACGCCTGCCAGGACGTCGAGGTCGACCGTCGCGAGGGACTGCATTCGATCCCCGTGCGGTTCGGCGTGCCGCGGTCGCTGCGCCTTTCCCGCGCGATGCACGTCGTCACGATCGCGGCGTTGGCTGCGCTCGGGGCCATCGAGGCGCTCGGCCCCGTCTATTTCGCCGGCGTTCTTGGCGTCGCCGGTTTGCTGATGCTGGGAACAGTCGTTGGTCACGGCACAGGACCTCTCGCAAATCAAACGAGCCTTCGACATGAACGGCTGGGTCGGCATTCTGTACTTCGTCACCACTGCCGTGGCCATCTATTGGAAATGATGGCCGCTCCCTCGGCGTGAGCTGGATATGCCACGGAACATCGCAATCGGCGTCACGGGCGCGAGCGGTTCAATCTATGCGTTGCGCACGATCGCCGCCTTGCTCGAGGAAGGTTGCCGCCTCGAGGTGGTGATCAGCGATTACGGCCGCCGACTGCTCATGGACGAGGCAGGCGAGGACATGAAGGTCGATCGGTTGCTCGAGCGTCTGACCGCGCGTTACGGGCTCGGGGTTTCGGCGCGGCTCGCTGGTCCTGCACAGCAATAAAGATCTGGGCGCGCCGCTGGCGAGCGGCAGCCATCGGTGCGAGGCCATGGTCATCGTCCCCTGTTCGATGAAGACGCTGGCGGGCGTGGCGCACGGGCTGTCGCGAAGCCTGATCGAGCGGGCCGCGGACGTCATGCTGAAGGAGCGGCGCCGCCTCGTGCTCGTGCCGCGTGAGACGCCGATGAGCCTGCCGCAACTGCGCAACATGGTCGCGGCCGCGGAAGCGGGCGCGATGATCCTTCCTGCGATGCCGGCGTTCTATCAGAAGCCGAAGACGATCGACGATCTCGCAGATTTCATCGCTGGAAAGATTCTGAGCGCGCTCGATTTCGATCACCGGTTGTTCACGCCCTGGAAAGGGGAGTCGTGACCGCGGTTTCCACGTCCAAGCACCCCGCCCGCATTGCCGGGATGTTCGATGCGATCGCGCCGCGATATGACACGCTCAACCATCTGCTCAGCGGCGGCCTGGATCGTGTCTGGCGGCGGCGCGCCGTCAGCGAACTGCGGCTCACGGGACGTGAGCGCGTTCTCGACGTGTGCACCGGCACGGCCGACCTGGCTATCGAGGCCGCGACGGCGGGCCGCGCGGCCACGGTCATCGGGATCGACTTCGCGGGCGAAATGCTGCGGCTGGGTGTGGCCAAGATTCGACGGGCCGGCCTGGGCGACCGGATTCACCTGGCTCGTGCCGATGCGACGCGCGTGCCGTTGGCAGATGCCTCCTTCGATGCCGCGACGATTGCGTTCGGCATTCGCAATGTCATGGATCCGATTCTCGCGTGCCGCGAATTCGCGCGCGTCGTGCGCCCGGGTGGCCGGCTTGCGGTCCTCGAATTCGGGGCGCCTGCCACGCCAGGGTTTCGCGCAATTGTACGGGTGGTACTTCCGGGCAGTACTGCCGCGGATTGGACGTCTCGTCTCGAAGCACGGCGACGCGTACTCTTATCTGCCGGCCTCGGTCGCACAGTTTCCGCCGCCCGAAGCGTTCATGGCCGTGCTGCGAAACGCTGGATTCGCGCACGTGCGCTACGCGCCGCTCACCTTCGGGATCGTCTCGTCTGTACGTCGCCGAGCGATAATTGCAGCGGACCTTCCTGTCTCGTTGCGCCCAGACTCCTGCCCTTGCACCGGCGTCGTATACTTCGAGCATGCCCGCAAGTGCCTTGATTTGACGCGGTAGCGACCGATCGCTGATGTTCATCAATTTCGACGAGAACCGGCCAGACACGCCCCGTGTTCCGCAAGCCCTCACGCGGCTCGAGCGCGTTTTGTTGGCCGTGGTCGCGTACCAGTTCCTGCTCTTGAGCTATGTGCTGGCGCCCACGAGTTTCTGGGCCAAGCCGGTCCACGATCTGATCTCCCCGGACGAACAGCTTCGATACGTCCAGATCGAACCGACGATCGAGCGCAAGGCCACACCCAAGAAACTGGCTCCGCCTTCCGACCTGGATCGCCGTTCCGCGACTCCTCAACCGGTGCCCAAGGCCCGCGAGGAGCCGTTGTCCAAAGGGAACACGCCCGAGAGGGTGACAGGCGGTGCCGTCGACATCCCGAAGGCCGCAGAAGTCTCGCCGCCGGTGACCGGACCCTCGCCCAATGAGGCGCCCCCGGCGCCGCCGCGTGTGCCGGGAGGCATTCTAGGCAGCGCGCTGAAGGATGTGCAGCGGTACGCGCAGAACCAGAACTACGACAATCCGGATGGCGGTGCCGGCGAGCAGGGATCGGACATTCAGTTCGATTCCAAGGGTATCGATTTCGGCCCGTGGCTGCGCCGATTTCGCGCGCAGGTCTATCGCAACTGGCTGATCCCTCAGGCCGCGATGGTGATGCACGGCCACGTGGCGATCCAGATGAGCATCCTTCGAAACGGCACCATCGTGAATCCGCATATCGTCCAGCCGTCGGGTATTGAAGCGTTCGATACTGCCGCGTTGAGCGCGCTCAGGCTGTCCAATCCCACGATGAAGCTGCCCGACGTGTATCCGGGCGAGGCGCTCGATCCGTTCACGGTGACGTTCTATTACAACGAGCGGATCCGCTGACGCCACCTCCCCTCCTCGTCGCCGTCGTGGGGCCGACCGCGACAGGCAAGAGCGCCCTCGGCCTCGATCTGGCGGAGACGTTCGGCGGTGAGATCGTGGCCTGCGACTCGACCGCGGTGTATCGCGGTATCGACATCGGCACCGACAAGCTTCCGCCCGGTGAGCAACGGGGGATCCGCCACCATCTGATCGACGTCGTCGAGCCGACGGCCACCTACTCGGCGGCGCGGTATGCGACCGAGGCCGGCGCGGCCATTCATGCAATCACCGGGCGCGGGGCATTGCCGATCCTCGCCGGCGGAACGGGGTTCTACTATCGCGCCCTCGTGCGCGGCTTGTTCCCTGGACCGGCCCGGGACGATGAGGTGCGGGATCGGCTGAATCGCGTGGCGGCACGGCGCGGCGTCGAGCGTCTGCACCGGTGGCTGCAACGTGTGGATCCCGAGTCAGCCCTGCGGATTCAACCGCGCGATCGCAAGCGGCTGATCCGTGCCCTCGAAGTCTATCTGCTGACCGGACGCCCGCTGACCGAGCACTTCGCACAGACGACGTCGCCGATTGCGGAGTTTGCCGTGCTGCCGATCGGACTCACGCTGCCGCGGCCGGCGCTTCGCGAGCGGGTCACCAGGCGGGTCGACACGCAATTCGCACGCGGCGTCGTGGCGGAGGTCGAAGGCCTGTTCGCGCGGGGCGTGCCGGCGCGGGCACACGCCTTCAGCGGCCTGGTCTATCGCCAGATTGTCGAGATGCTTCAAGGCGCGAGGGGAGAGGCTGACACACGTGCGCTCATCGTGCGTGAGAACATGCGCTACTCGCGACGTCAGTTGATCTGGTTCCGCAAAGAGCCTGGCGTGCGGTGGATCGAGGGCGCGGGCGAATCGGCAAGCGTTCGCGAGCAGGCGCGAACGCTGGTCCGGGAGCGGCTCGCGAGCGCCCTCTGATATCGATGTCTTTGGCAGAAGCGTCTGAAACCTGGACGGGCGCCCGTAGAAGAGCTGCGACTCCCGCGTGGGCTTTGTGCGCTTCGTGGTGCAAGATCATCGTGACTCCATGGCTTATCGTGTCATTCTGATCGTCCTGGACTCGGTCGGCGTCGGCGAACTGCCGGACGCCGCTGGCTACGGCGACGAAGGGAGCAATACGGTCGGGAACATCGCCCGGGCCGTTCCTCTTCAAATTCCCACGCTGCGGTCGCTCGGACTGTCCCGGATCGTCGAGATTGGGGGCGGACACACGGCGGCCCTCGGTGCGTTCGGCCGCATGGCGGAGCGCTCGGCGGGGAAGGACTCGGTCACGGGACACTGGGAAATGATGGGCATCGTCCTCGACAGGGCGTTTCCGACGTTTCCGCGTGGATTTCCCAGCGATCTCATCCTGGAGTTCGAACGCCGGATCCGACGAAAGACGCTGGGGAACACTGTGGCGTCCGGCACGGTGATTCTCGACACGCTCGGGCCTGAGCATTTGCGGACAGGCGCCCCCATCGTCTACACCTCGGCGGACAGCGTGTTTCAGATCGCCGCGCACGAGTCGGTCGTTCCCGTGGACGACCTCTACCGAATGTGCGAAATCGCGTACGACCTGGCCGGACGGGGGCTCGGCGTCGGACGAGTGATTGCGCGACCGTTCGTGGGCGAGCCGGGGCATTTCGTGCGCACGGCGAATCGCCGCGATTTCGCCCTCGAGCCGTTTGATGAAACCCTGCTCGATCGGTTGAAGGGTGCCGGCCTGCCGGTCATCGGGATCGGCAAGATTGAGGATCTGTTTGCCGGCCGCGGGCTGACCGACGCTGTGCACACAGCCTCGGACGCCGACGGCATGGACGCGATCGATGGCAGAATGCCGACGACCTCCGGCGGCCTGATTTTCGCGAATCTGGTGGACTTCGACAGCAAGTATGGCCACCGCAACGACGTGGCCGGCTATGCCGCGAATCTCGAGCAGTGTGACGCGCGTCTGGCGGGTCTGCTGGGGAGACTGGGACGCGACGATATCCTCGTCGTGACCGCCGATCACGGCAACGATCCCACGACGCCGTCAACGGACCATGCGCGTGAGTACGTACCGATCATGATCGCCGGCGCGGCCGTCCGCCCTGACGTGGACGTCGGGACGCGCTCGACATTTGCCGACCTCGGCCAGACGCTCGCTGAATTGTTCAAGGTTCAGCCGCTGAAGCACGGGACCAGCTTTCTGAAGGACGTATTGCATGCCGTCCATTCGTGAACAACTCGAGGCCCGCGAGAGCGACTATCTCGCGCCGCAGGCCGCACACAGCGCCGCAAGCCGAGGGCGGATGCGCGCCGAGCCCCCTGATCCGATCCGGCCCGCCTTTCAGCGCGACCGCGATCGGATCATCCACTCAAAGGCGTTCCGGCGGCTCAAGCACAAGACGCAAGTCTTTTTCGCGCCGACGGGCGATCACTACCGGACGCGGCTCACACACACGCTGGAGGTGTCGCAAATCGCGCGCAGCATCGCGAAGGTGCTGCGGCTGCACGAAGAGCTGACCGAGGCGATCGCGCTCGGCCACGATCTTGGCCACCCTCCGTTCGGGCACGCGGGCGAACGCGTCATCGACCAGCTCGTGCCCGCGGGATTCAGTCACTACGAGCAGAGTCTGCGCATCGTCGACGTCCTGGAGAACGGCCGGCAGGGCCTGAACCTCACCTGGGAGGTGCGCGACGGGATCGCCCGCCACTCCAAGGGCAAGCATGGGCTGCCGGTTGGTGCGCCGCCCGAGCATCGCGCCACCACCATCGAGGGCCAAATCGCCCGCGTGGCGGACATCATCGCGTACGTCAATCACGATATCGACGACGCCGTGCGCGCCGGCATCCTGCAAGAACGCGAGCTGCCGGCTGACGCGGTCGCGCGAGTCGGTGGATCGGGGTCGCATCGCATCAACACCATGGTGACCGACGTCGTCATGTCCACCCTGGAATGCGGGCTCACGGAAATCCGCATGAGTGCGGCGACGCTCCAGGCGACGCTGGACCTTCGCGACTATCTGTTCAAGGCGGTGTACGAAAACCCGCGCGCCACGGCGGAGTTCGAGAAAGCCTCCGGGATCCTTGGTGGGCTGTGGGAGAAACTTCGGGCGCGACCTGAGCTGTATCTGGATCCGGCGACGATCGAGAGCGAAGGTCTGGATGCCGCCGCTCGGGATTTCCTGGCCGGTATGACCGACCGATACGCGGTGTCGCTCTTCGAAGAGCTGTTTGTTCCGAGATCGTGGAGCGTGTAAGGCGGCTTCGAAGCGGTCGAAGGCTCATGTTACGATATTGGTTTGCCTCCGGCCGGCAAAGAGGCAGAGACGCCATGTTGTTGGATCTGAGCCGCTTTCGGACGGGCGACGAGCATCTCGACCGGCGTTTCGATCCCTCGGCCCTGGTGCGGGAGGACGAGGAGTTCCGCCTCGCCGGTCCAGCGACGCTCGTGGCAGATTTGCGGAAGGACGCGCAGAAGGTACGTCTGAGGGGACGCGTCACGGCGGTCCTCGAGCTCGACTGCAGTCGGTGTGTCGAGCCGTTCGCGATTCCGGTGGACACCACCTTTGACATGCTCTTCTTGCCGTCGTCGGAGAACACCGGCGACGACGAACGTGAGATCGGCCAGGACGACCTTGGCGTTTCGTACTACCACGATGACGTGATCGATCTTGGGGAAGTGGTTCGTGAGCAGCTGTATCTGGTCCTGCCGATGAAGCCGCTGTGCCGCGAGGACTGCCGCGGCTTGTGTCCGGTGTGCGGCAAGAACAAGAATCGCGAAGAATGCGCGTGTCAGTCCGAATGGGTCGACCCGCGGTTGGAACCGTTGAAGAAGCTGAGAGAGAGACACTGAGATGCCGAATCCGAAGCGACGCCATTCGAAATCCCGCACGTCCAAACGGCGCACCCACGACGCACTCAAACCCCTGGGGCTGGGCGAGTGTCCGCAGTGCCACGAGCGGAAGCTGCCGCACATCGTCTGTCCGACCTGCGGGTACTACCGCGGACGCCAAGTCAGGGCGGTCGACGAGGAGTAGGCTGTTTTCGCCTCCGTTCCCCATTAGAGCGTGCCCCACACCATAGTCGCCGTTGATGCGATGGGAGGGGACCAGGCGCCTGCGGCGATTGTCGCGGGCGCCGTCGGGGCTGCGCGCCGGCCCGGTCTCGAGGTGATGCTCGTCGGCGCGGTGGACCGCCTTCGTCCCTACCTCGCGCAGTCTCCAGCGGCGACCGATCTCCCCATCCGGCTCGTCGACACTCCTGACTTCGTAGCCATGGACGAGCCGCCACTGGCGGCGCTGCGCCGCAAGCCGCGGGCGTCGGTGCGACTGGCGGCCGATCTCGTCGCGCGCGGTGAGGCGCACGCGCTGTTCAGCGCCGGGAACACGGGCGCCACCTTCCTTGCCGCCCACGCGGCATTCGGCGTGCTCGCCGGCGTGGAGCGCCCGGCGCTTGCGGTGACCATCCCCACGCGGACCGGCGCCGCCATCCTCGTGGACGCGGGCGCCAATCTTGAATGTCGCCCCGGTCATCTGGTGCAGTTCGGCCTCATGGGTGCGGCCTACGCGCGCGTGGACCTGCGGCTCGCCGAGCCCAAGGTCGGGCTGTTGTCAATCGGCGAGGAAGCCGGTAAGGGCAATGACCTCACGCGCGAAGCGCACGCCGGGCTGGCGGCCGCGCCCGTCACGTTCATCGGCAATATCGGCGCGCAGGAGCTCTTTTCCGGCCGCGCGGATGTCATCGTCTGCGACGGCTTCACCGGGAATATCGCGCTCAAGGTCGGCGAAGGCCTCGTCGAGACGGTCGACGCGATGCTGCGCGATGAGTTGAACGGCCGGCGCCTGACGCGTGTCGGGGCCATGTTGGCCAGGCCTGCATTCCGCAGATTCCGGCGGCGGGTCGACTACGCCGAGTACGGCGGCGCGCCGCTGCTCGGCGTCGGCCACGTAACAGTCGTCGCGCACGGGCGGTCGTCGGCTCGTGCGGTCGAGAGCGGCATCGTCATGGCCGCCAGATTGGCTGACGAGCGCGTCATCCAGAGATTGGGAGATGCGCTCAAAGGATCGGGTACTCGGGTCTAGTGGTCTCGTGCCAGGTGCCCTGTGTCCAGGACCTGCCCGCCTTCAGGCCCGGGGCTGTCTTTCGATGAATCTCGCAAGCCGCTCGGCGATCCTCCGGCAGGTGCCGAGAAGGTCGGCCTCGGGAGTACCGCTTGCCCAGTCCACGAGGATGAGCGCGCCCCAGCATCGGCCCTCGACAACGAGCGGCAGGGCGAGCGCCCGGTCCCCGGCGAACCAGCCCTCATCCTGCCTGGCGAGAACGGTCTCCGCCAGGGAACGGACGCCGTCTTCGTCTTCCGCCGAGGCTCCGTCGCGCGCGACAAGGCGGCAGCCGTCAGGAGTCGCCTTCCAGACCGTTGCAGAGCGCCAGGTGAGTGCCGTGACAACGATGTGCAGCAGACCTGTCGCCGCGTTAGACAGTGTCGTGGCGCCAGCCAGATGGTCGGCGCACGCCAGTTCGGCTCTCAACCCCCAGACCGTCCGCTTACGATCGGTGATGTCGAGCACGAACGCGACGCCTTCGCGACGCTGCGCGGAGAGCCGTGCCGCGGCGACGAGCACCGGAACGCGCCGGCCGTCCTTGCGCACGATCTCGGTCTCGAACGGCAGGCATCGGCCCGTGGCGAGGATCTCCTCGAGCGCCTGGATCTGCCGCTGGTGCGCCTCGACAGGCAACAGCGCCGGCCACGAAATCACGTCGTCGGCCAGGTCGTCGCGGCTGTACGCCGCCAACTGAAGAAACGCGTCGTTTGCGTCTGTGATTCGGCCCTCATGGTCGCCGAACGCGATGCCAAGAATGTTGGAGTCGATGACGCGCTGGAGCCGGACGTCGCTTTCGCGCAGGGTTCCCTCGTCATCCGGCAGCCACCCAATCTCGAGGTGGACGCCGACGCATCCAGCAATGCGCCCGTCCGCATCCCGCAGCGGCGCCAGCCGCACATTGAAGAGCCGCCCGCCCCATTCCACGCGAACCGTCGTCTCGTGCCCGGCCAGCGCTGTCAAGTGCGCCTGAATCAGCGGATGATCTTCGCGTCCGTCCAGCAGGATGTCCTGAATCGTGCGGCCGATGACCCTTCCCGGATCGATCTGCAGGCGACGGAGGTAGACGCCCTGCACGAAGGTCAGGTACAAGGCGCTGATCCGTTGTCCAGACGGTTGCCGGCAGGCTCCCCAGGAAATTGGCGAGCGCACCGCCACCGCTCGTGCTGGACGGAGGCCACGAAGGATCTGGAAGGTCAGGGTCGTGCATCACGCGCGTACTGCCGAACAAACCATGGTACACCCGGCGTGAGTTGGAGGCGAAGGCTCCCCCAGGCTCGTCGTCGCATGTTGCGCCGATCCGGTTCGTGTGTTGAAGTAGTCAGGTTGTTATGAGCAGGATGGAGGGCCGAGTGGCCCTCGTCACGGGCGCGTCACGCGGGATCGGCCGCGCCATCGCACTGGCGCTGGCCGGCCGCGGGGCCACCGTGATAGCCGCGGCGCGCGAGGATCACGCTCGCGCAGTCGTCGACGAGATCAGGACGCGGGGCGGACAGGCCGAGCCGGTGTCAATGGATGTGACCGATCCGTCCTCCGTGGACGAAGTGGTGGTCCAGCTCCTGGCACGCGCAGGCCGGCTGGATGTGCTGGTGAATAACGCCGGTGTCACGCGGGATCAGCTCGTGTTGCGAATGAAGCGTCCGGACTGGGACATGGTGCTTGCGACGAACTTGACCGCGGCCTTCACCTGCGCGCAGGCTGTGCTCAAGCCGATGCTGAAGCAGCGATCCGGGCGGATCGTGAATATCACGTCGGTCGTCGGTCAGGCGGGGAACCCGGGGCAGGCCAACTACGCCGCCTCGAAGGCCGGTCTGATCGGCTTCACGAAATCACTGGCGCTCGAGGTCGCCTCGCGTGGCATCACGGTCAACGCCGTCGCGCCCGGCCTCATCGATACGGACATGACGCGCGCGATCTCGAGCGGGGCGCAGGGCGAGTGGGAGAGTCGCATCCCGCTCAAACGGCTTGGCACGCCCGAAGAAGTCGCGTCGGCGGTGGTATTCCTCGCGTCGGACGAGGCATCGTATATTACCGGGCACGTACTGGCCGTCAACGGCGGCATGTACACGTAGGCTACAGGAGCTTGAGGCTTGGGGGTCGGCCCCGGGCCGTGTGTGACCTTGGAGGATCGAATGGCGGTTGCTGATCAAGTCAGGAAGATCATCGTCGAACAACTGGGCGTCGATGAGGAGGAAGTGACTCCGGACGCGTCGTTTGTCGACGACCTTGGGGCCGACTCGCTCGATACGGTTGAACTCGTCATGGCGTTCGAGGAGGAATTCGGCATCGAGATCCCTGATGAGGACGCCGAGAAGATCACCCGCGTGAAAGAAGCCATCGAGTACATCGAGGGCCACGCGAAAAAGAAGTAAGCGGCCGGGAGGCGATTTGACCAGGCGAGTGGTCGTCACGGGTGTCGGCCTGATTTCCTCGGTCGGCATTGGGACGGAGACGAACTGGCAGGCGCTCCTGGCGGGGCAATGCGGCATCGGTCCGATCACGCACTTCGATCCGGCCGCGTTCGCTGTGCGGATCGCGGGGGAAGTCAAGGGCTTCGATCCGCTGCAGTTCATCGAGAAGAAAGAGGTCAAGAAGTGCGACGTGTTCATCCAGTTCGCGCTTGCGGCCTCCCAGTTTGCGTCGATGACGCCCGGCTGGCGGTGACGGACGAGAATGCCGAGCGGGTCGGCGTCTACATCGCGTCGGGCATCGGCGGGTTCGCGACCATCGAGCGCGAACACAAGGAACTGTTGAACGGCGGGCCGCGGCGCATCTCCCCGTTTTTCATTCCCGCGACCATCATCAATCTGGCTGCCGGGCAGGTCTCGATCCGGTTTGGCGCCCGCGGGCCGAATCTGGCCGCCTGCACGGCCTGCACGGCGTCCACGCACGCCGATCGGCGAAGCGTACGAGATCATCCGTCGCGGCGACGCCGACGTGATGATCGCCGGCGGCTCCGAGGCAGCAATTACGCCCATGAGCGTCGGCGGATTTGCCGCGATGCGCGCCCTCTCGACGCGCAACGACGAGCCCGCGCGGGCCAGCCGGCCGTTCGACCAGGATCGCGACGGGTTCGTCATCGGCGAGGGCGCGGGGATCCTGATTCTCGAGGAACTCGAGGTAGCGACGCGCCGCGGGGCGAAGATCTACGCGGAGGTGGTGGGCTATGGCCTGTCCTCCGATGCGTACCACCTGACGGGACAGCCGGAAGACGCCCATGGGGCCGTGCGGTCGATGCAGATGGCCCTTCGCAAGGCCGGCGTCACGCCTGCTCAGGTCGACTACGTCAACGCGCACGGCACCTCGACGCCCATCAACGACCCGACTGAGACGCGGGCCGTGAAGCGCTGCTTCGGCGAGCACGCATCCAGGCTCGTCATGTCATCGACCAAGTCGATGACCGGCCACCTGCTCGGCGCGGCCGGCGGCCTGGAAGCCGGCATCTGCGCCCTGGCCGTCCGCGACCAGGTCGCGCCGCCGACGATCAATCTCGATGTAGTCGATCCGGCTTGCGATCTCGACTACGCGCCTCACGCGAAGCGGCCGATGCGGATCGAATACGCGATGTCGAATTCCTTCGGGTTCGGCGGAACGAATGGGACGTTGTTGTTGCGGAGATATGAACCGGCTTGAGCCTCGCGGCTTGGGGCGCGAGGCCTGACCTCCCCCAAGCCTCGGACGCCATGTTCCAGCCTATGAAGATTGCTGTCTGCATCAAGCAGGTCGTCACCCGCGAGTGGCACGTGCGCGCCAACGATTCGAAGACCTGGGTGCGGGATCACGACGCTAGCTGGGAGCTGAACGAGCCGGACGCGTACGCGCTCGAGGAGGCGCTGCGCCTCAAGGAGAAGCTCGGCGGGGAAGTGATCGTCATCTCGGCCGGTCCAGCTCGTGTGACGCAGGTCATCCGTGAGGCGCTCGCCCGCGGCGCGGACCGAGCGATTCATCTGTCCGGCGACCACTTTGCCACGGCCGATGCCATGACCGTGGCCGACGCGCTCGCGGCGGCCCTCAAAGAGGAAGCCGTCGATCTCGTCCTGACAGGCCTGCAGTCCGACGATCAAGGGTTCGCGCAGGTCGGCGTGATCCTCGCCGAAAAGCTCGACGTGCCTCACTCTACGATCGTCATGGAAGTGCAGGTCGATGGCGCCAACCTGCGTATCAAGCGCGAGCTCGAGGGCGGCTGGTTCCAGTGGATTGCCATGCCGATGCCGGCGGTCCTGACCATTCAAAGCGGCATCAACCAGCTACGGTACGCGACGCTGAAGGGCATCATGGCCGCGAAAAAGAAAGACGTGCGGACCGTGACACCGGCCCCTCCTTCGGCCGTCCGCCAGCGCATCGTCTCGCTCTACGTGCCTGAAAAATCAAAGAAGACGCGCATGATTGCCGGCGCGCCGGCTGAGGCGGCGAAAGAGCTGGTAAGGCTGCTGCGCGAAGACGCGCGGGTGATTGATTAGGGACAGTCCGCGGCGTTCATTGCCGCGGCAAGCCCAAAGGGCGTCGCGCGAAGCGCGCAAGCGAGCGGGGGTGGGGCCCCCGCGAGCAATGAAGGAAAGTTGACAATGATTCTGGTCATTGCCGAGTCCCGTGATGGTGCACTCAACCGCGCTTCCTGGGAGGCCCTTGCAGCGGCCCAGACGATGGGTGGGCCGGTGAAAGTGGCGGTTCCTGGGGCGGACGTGGGCTCTGTCGCGCGCGAGTTGAGCGCGGCGGAGGTCCAGGAAGTCATCAGGCTCGAGCATCCTGCCCTGGCTGATTACACGCCTGACGGGTACGTGCAGGCATTGACGGCACTCATTACTGCCGAGACGCCGTCGCACGTGGTGCTCCCGCACACCTACCGCACGCGCGATTTTGCACCGCGCCTGGCGGCGCGTCTCGATCGCTCGCTGGCGGCGGATTGCGTCAGCATCAAACCGCGGGACAGCGGGTTCGTATTCACGCGGCCCATGTTTCAGGGCAAGGTCCACGCTGATATCGTCCTCGAGGATCCCGCGCCGCACCTGGTCACCGTCCAGGTTGGCGCGTTTCGCGCGGACGCGGTCAGCATGGCGACCGCCCCCGCTCCGGTGCGCGACATCGCCGCGGCGGTCAACGAGTCGGCGATCCGTCAGAAGCCCGAGCCCGCCTTCCGCGAGGCCAAACAGGCGGTGGACCTCTCTCAGGCCGAACGGATCGTTGCGGTCGGCCGCGGCATCAAGGGGCAGGAGCACATCGGTCTGGCAGAGACGCTGGCGGGGGCGCTCGACGCCGAGCTCGCCGCGTCGCGTCCCATTTGTGACGCGGGCTGGCTGCCGATGGAGCGTCAAGTCGGCAGCTCGGGCCAGACGGTCGCGCCGAAGCTGTACGTCGCGCTCGGCATCTCCGGCGCCATCCAGCACGTGGTCGGCATGAAAGGCGCGCGAACGATCGTCGCGATCAACAAAGATCCGGAAGCACCGATCTTCGAGATCGCCGACTACGGAATTCAGGGTGACTTGTTCGAGATCGTGCCGCCGATCGTCGAAGCGCTCAAGGTCCGCGGACGGTAATTCAGAACGCTTTTTCTACGACGCCGCTTTCGATTCCCGCCGGCCATCGGACGATGCCGCGACCGCCACGCCGTCCTTGAACGTGACAAACAGGCCGGAGTTCGCGGCGACGCGGGCACCAGGGACGATGATCCCGACGAGGTTCAGCGGATCGGCCGCCGAGACGGTGACGAGTTCGCCTGATGCTGCCGAATGCCGTGCCGCCCGCAGCGACTCAACCGATACAGGCAGCGCGAACTGCTCGCCAATGAATCCGCTGACGAATCGGCCCCCACGAATCTCGCCGCGATCCTCAAGCTGCCGGAAGATCATCAAGAGCTCCCGCCACTTCGGCAGCAGCGTTTCTCTTGCGAGCAGCTCGCGGAAGACGACGCCGTACCGGCGCAACAGCATCCAGCAGGTCGCCAGAACCACCGACGAGCGCTGAACCGTGTCTGGAGCTGCGTGCAGGAGCGACCAGCGACCGGAGCTGTGGCGCGGCCGTGTGTGCCTGCCCGATCCGTGGCCCGCCCGCCGGCGCGGATCGATCAGCGCGCGCAGGTTGTCGAAACCGTCGGCCGTCACGACACCGGCAGCCACCAGTTCCCACAACGCCGTCTCCACTTCCGACTTCAATCGGCCGGTGCCGCGCACGATATCCGCGAAGAACGACGCGCCCGAGTGGCGAAGGAACTCGAGAACCTCACCGCCTGCGCCGCTGAGGCCGCGCGTGTCGCCTCCGCTTGCGGGCCCGCGTTGTGAGGTCATCCAGTCGGCCTCGTCGCGAACGAAGAACGTGACGGGCGCCACGCTGGTCGGCATGACCCGGCGTCCGGACTCAGGGGCCGCGTCGAGCGTCGCCGGATGCGGCGAGAGTCGTCCCCAGCCGACGACGCCCGTCAGGCAGAGGTCATCCAGGATCTTTGGGTCGTACCGGAAGATGCGGCGGGCCAGTAGTTGAGGCTCCCAGGCGCTCGCTGGCGTCTCGAAGCCCTGAAGCTGCCGAAGCACCTCGAACGTGCCGCGTTCGCCGGCCGCCTGCGTGCCCGGCGCCACATGCTGCCACCGCAGCAGCCAGCTCATGAACTCGGCGGCCGAGACCGGTGCGATCTCATGACGTAAACGGCCCAGGGTGAGCCGGTGAATTCGCGCCAGCAGTCGGCGGTCGCACCATTCGAGCGGCGGTGCGACTGCCGCCTCGGCAAACTTCGAGGTGCGAACTTCGAGGTGCGAGCGTGTCTCCCGGAACTTGCCCCGCAGCACGCTGCCGCCGCCTCGAGTCGCAGCAGGGCGCCGTCGACATCCGGCGCAGGAAGCCCCAGCTTTTCTGCCAGCTCTGCGACGGTCACCGGTCCCGTGTGGCCCATCCAACCTTGAACGGCGCTCAGCAGCGCGTCCGATGGCGTGAGCTCGCGCACGTCCAGCGGTGGCGGCTCAGGCGCGAACAGGGCTTCTGGAAAGAGTTGACTGAACACCCGGACCCGCTCGGAGGCGACCCAGTACCTCGCGCCCACCCGCGTGGGCGCGCACGGCGCGACGCCGGGACGCGAGCTGCTCGAACCATGCATTCCATGGCTCGCCCATCGAGGCGGGCAGCAGCACCAGCGTCTGCAGCGCGTCGTGCAGGTCATCGGCATCGCGCACGTCCGGCCACGCGTCGCGCTCTACTTCGGCGATCGCGGCGGGATCGAGACGCCCGACCTCCGACAGCACGGATTCCGGCAGCATCCGCCGCATTTCCACCGCCCGCGCGCGCCGCTCTTCCAGTGGCGCATCGTCCAGAAACGCGTACGGGTTGGCATTCAGAATCTCGTGAGAAAAAACGGAGGGGATCGGTGTGTCGACCGCCACGCATCGGATCGCGCCGCCGGCGATCTGGTTCGAGCACATCCTTGAGGCCTTCGATATCCATGGCCTCGGTCAGTACGTCTTTCATGACCTCGCGGATTAAGGGATGCTTCGGAATCTCGATATCCCCGGCCAGGTTCTCGGGACAGGCCGCGGCGTCCGGAAACACCGACGCCAGCAAATCGTCGGATTGCATGCGCTGAATGTGCAGCGGAACTCGCTTCCCGCCGCGGAAACGGACCAGGGCCAGAGAGCGACTCGCGTCCCATCGCCACCGCGAGCCGAACACTGGCGCCGGCAACACTGCCTGTTCGAGCACCTCCCGGACTGACGCCGTATGCAGGAAGTGGAAGACGTCCCCCAGCGGAAAGCTGTGCTGCTCTGCAAGTGAGATGTTGAGGCCGTTGTCGGTTGCCGCGGCCTGCAGTTCGAAATTGAACGATCGGCAGAACCGCTTCCGGAGGGCCAGACCCCAGGCTTTGTTGATGCGGCCGCCGAACGGCGCATGAATCACAAGCTGCATGCCGCCGCCCTCGTCGAAGAACCGCTCGGCCATGACGGTCCGCTGCGTCGGCACGACTCCCAGCACGGTGCGGCCGGTGACGACGTAGTCGATGGCCTGCTCGGCGCCGGCCTGGTCAAGGCCGCAGTGATCCATGAGCCAGGAGACAGGGGGACCGGTCTCAACGGTGCCCTTTGTCAACTCATCGATCTTCTCTCGCACCTCCGCGACATGCTGAGACAGTTCGACTGTCCGGGAGGGCGCTTCACCATTCCAGAACGGAATGGTCGGCGATGCGCCATGGGCGTCCTCCACCTGCACGCGGCCCTGGCTGACGCGGCGAATTCGCCACGACGTGTTGCCGAGAAGCATGATGTCGCCCGAGAGACTCTCGACTGCGAAGTCCTCATCGACCGTTCCGACGGTGATGCCTTCGGGCTCGGCGACGACGGAGTAGAGCGCGGTCTCGGGAATGGCGCCGCCGCCAGTGATGGCGGCCAGCCGACCGCCGCGTCTGGCTTTGATCCGGCGGTTGACACGATCGTGGTGAAGGTACGCACCGTAGCGGCCGCGCCGGGCCGCAATGCCTTCGCTCAACATCTCGATCACGTCGTCGTAGTCCGCGCGTGAGAGATGGCGATACGGATAGGCGCGCGTGACCAGCGCGAACAGCTCGTCCTCGTCCCACTCGTCGGCGGCACACGCCGCGACGACCTGCTGGGCGAGGATGTCGAGCGGCGCGTCCGGAATGACGAGTCGATCCAGTTCGCCGCGGTGGATGGCAAGGACCAAGGCCGCACATTCGAGAAGGTCATCTCTCGTCGTCGCAAACAGCCGGCCTTTGGGCACCGCGCCTCTCCAATGTCCGGCACGGCCAATCCGCTGCACTGCGACGGCAATCGCACGCGGCGAGCCGATCTGGCACACGAGGTCGACGGTCCCGACGTCGATGCCGAGCTCGAGCGAGGCTGTGGCCACGAGGGCGCGGACCTCCCCAGTCTTCAGCCGGTGCTCGGCGTCGAGGCGAATCTTGCGAGACAGGCTGCCATGATGCGCGGCAACGGCGTCGCCGCCGATGCGCTCGGCCAGGTGGTGCGACACGCGCTCAGCCTGGCGCCGCGTGTTGACGAACACCAGAGTGGATCGATGCTGCCGGATCAGTTGGGCAAGCCGATCGTAGATCTCGTCCCACATCTCCTTGGAGGCGATCGGGCCAAGCTCGCTGCCGGGAACCTCGACCGCAAGATCGAGCCGCCGCCGTGGCGAGACCTGCACGATGACCGGCGCAGGACGCCCCGAACCGGTGAGGAACCGGCCGACGATCTCGATCGGTTTCTGCGTGGCCGACAGTCCGATGCGGGGCACCTGGCGGCCCGCAAGCGCGTCGAGCCGTTCGAGCGAAAGTGTGAGATGTGATCCGCGCTTGTCGTCGGCGACCGCGTGGATCTCGTCCACAATCACGGTTTCGACCGTCCGCAGGATCTGCCGGCTCTTCTCCGCGGTCAGCAGGATGTAGAGCGATTCGGGCGTCGTGACCAGAATGTGCGGCGGACGATCGATCATCTTGCGACGGGCGGGCATCAACGTGTCGCCTGTGCGCACGGCCGTCCGGATGTCCGGCATCGAGAGTCCGCGCTGCAGCGCGAGCGCGAGGATCTCGGCGAGCGGACCGTCCAGATTCTTCTGGATGTCGTTGCCAAGCGCCTTGAGGGGCGAGATGTAGACGACCTCCGTCGCGTCGTTCAGTGTGCCGGCGAGCGCCTTTCGGACGAGCCGATCGATACAGGCGAGAAACGCGGCCAATGTCTTGCCGGAGCCCGTCGGCGCAGAGATCAGCGCGTCCCGCCCGGCGAGGATGTGCGGCCATCCCTGCTCCTGCGGCTCGGTCGGCGTGTCGAACTTCGACACGAACCATTCCTGGACAATGGGGTGGGCCCAGGCCAATGGCGCCGCCACTGATGCCAGTGTTTCCTGAGACATGGAAGGATCAAATGTAACGCGAAATGACGCCTCCGGTGCCGCGCCTCTCCGTCCTCGAGCCGCAGGCCTCGAGCCAGTATCATGTCAGTGCGTGACCGATCGTGAAACGCTCGAGCTCGACGTGCTGGTCGTCGGCGGGGGGCCGGCCGGAATGTCCGCGGCACTGCGCCTATCTCAGCTTCAGGCTGCGCGAGGTGGCCCGCCGCTCTCGATGGCCGTGCTCGAGAAATCGCGGGATGCAGGCGCCCACATGCTTTCGGGCGCCGTTCTGGATCCGTCGGCGTTGCGCGACCTGATCCCTGGCTTCGAGACCAGCGGCGCCCCGCTCCTGTCGGCCGTCCGCGACGACGCCGTGTACGTGTTGACGAAGACGGGGAAGTTCCGGCTGCCGATCACGCCCCCGCCCCTCCGCAACCACGGCCACTACGTCATCTCACTAAGTAGGTTCGTCAAATGGCTGGCACAGCAGGTCGAGACAGCCGGCATCGACATCTTCAGTGGTTTTGCCGCGACTGACGTGCTGTACGACGGCGACAGAGTGATTGGCGTGCGCACCGGCGACCGCGGCATCGACCGGCACGGAGAGAAGAAGTCGTCCTTCCAGCCAGGCGTGGACATCCACGCAAAGGTGACCATTTTCTGCGACGGCGTCCGCGGAAACCTGACGAAGTCGCTGATCGGCACACAGGGCTTGACGATCGGCCGGCAGCCG
Source organism: uncultured Acidobacteriota bacterium (assembly GCA_963724645.1). Lineage (GTDB taxonomy): Bacteria > Acidobacteriota > Vicinamibacteria > Vicinamibacterales > SCN-69-37 > CAVXSP01. Next base: position 344,825 of record CAVRVJ010000010.1, on the reverse strand, counting down.
CAGGTGTTTGCGCTCGGCATCAAGGAACTGTGGGAGATTCCCAAAGATCGCCTGGCCGGCGGGACGGTGATTCACACCCTCGGCTATCCGCTCCGCACAGAGGAGTTCGGTGGCGCATTCATCTATGCGATGCCTGACGGTCAAGTGTCGATCGGATTCGTATCTGGGCTGGATTACAAAGACCCGCTGTTCGATCCCCACCTCGCGTTTCAGCGTTTCAAACAGCACCCTTTCGTCAGCGCGCTTCTAGCGGGTGGAAAGATGCTGCGGTATGGGGCCAAGGCGCTGCCGGAGGGCGGTTGGTACGCGATTCCGAGGGTTCACATGAACGGCGGGCTGATCGCTGGTGACGCGGCCGGGTTCCTGAATTCAATGCGATTGAAGGGAATTCACCTCGCGATGCGCACCGGGATGCTCGCCGCCGAAGCGGCCTTCGATGCTGTGCAGGCAGACGACGTGTCGGCCGCGAAGCTCGAGCGCTACCAGCACCTGATCGATGAGGGCGGCGTTCGAGCCGAGTTGTTCCCCGTTCGCAACGTGCATCAGGCTTTTGCCCACGGCTTGCCGGCCGGCGTGTTGTATCTCCGGGATCGCGATCGCCACCAGAGGTTGGTGGGTGACCGACCCGATGCCGTCCGACGGCGGCTACAAGCGCATGGAGACACTCGCGCAGTACTATCCGGGCCGGACGCCCCCCTCAGAAGCCGCCGGGCAGCCGGTCAAGATCGATCGGCAGTTGACGTTTGACAAGCTAACCAACGTGCATTTTTCGGGCACGCGGCATACCGAAGATCAGCCTTCGCATCTGATCGTGCACGACACCGACATCTGCCGGACTCGTTGCCGGGAAGAGTACGGCAATCCGTGCACGCGATTCTGCCCTGCAAACGTGTACGAGATGGTTGACGACGGTGCGGGCGGCAAGAAGCTGCACATCAATGCCTCGAACTGTGTCCACTGCAAGACGTGCGACATCATGGACCCGTATCAGATCATCGACTGGGTGCCGCCGGAGGGCGGTGAGGGCCCCCAGTATGAAGGCATGTGAAGCTGTCACGAGGCAAACGGTTCCAGGCGGCCGCGATCGCGGCGGTCGGGACGCCGGTGATCGAGGCGCTCGGCGCGACGTATAACTGGCGCGAGCAGGGCATCGAGCACCTGGCGCGTCTGCAACGCGACGGGCGGCCGGCGATTTTCGCGTTCTGGCACGGCCGGATTCTGGCTGCCACGCTGTATTTCCGCGACCGCGGCATCATCGTCATCACGAGTGAGAATTTCGATGGCGAATGGATCGCGCGGGTGATTCGCCGGTTCGGCTACGGCACGGCACGCGGGTCTTCATCGCGCGGCGGCGTCCGCGCGCTGGTGCAGTTGCGCCGGGACATGGCAGAGGGCCACGCGGCAGCGTTTACGGTGGATGGGCCTCGAGGCCCCGCCGGTATCGCACAGCCCGGCGCGATCTGGCTGGCCGGGGCGACAGGCAACCCCATCGTGCCGTTCCATATCGAAGCCGCGAGCTACTGGAATGCCAGGAGCTGGGACCGCCATCAGATTCCGAAGCCCGGCAGCGAAGTCGCCATTGCCGTCGGCGCGCCCATCTACGTGAGCGCGACCGACGATGAGACGATTGAGACGGCGCGGCAGACGCTAGAGCGCGCGTTGGGCCGACTCGAAGTGCAGGCAGGATTAATGCTCGAGGACGGACACTAGTCTAGACGGTCATGGTCTTATTCTCTTCCCCGCGTTTCGCCGAGCACATGCCGCCGCCCGGTCATCCCGAGCGCCCCGAGCGCGCGCAGGTCTTCGATGCCGTGGCCGACGGCTGGCGCCAGCAAGGTGGCAGGGTCAATGAGCCGCGGCCGGCGACGCGTGATGAGCTCATTCGCATTCACACGCCGGCGTATCTCGATGCCATTGAGGCGACGGCGGGTCGGGCGGCGATGCTTGACGCCGACACGTTCACGAGCACGGCGACACAGGAGATTGCGCTGCTGGCAGCCGGCGCCGCCGTTGACGCGACACGTCTGGCGGTTCAGCGGAACGAGCCGACGCTGGCATTGATCCGGCCTCCCGGCCACCATGCCGAGCCCGATCGGGCGATGGGATTTTGTCTCTACAACAATGTGGCGGTTGCGGCCGCGGTGGTGCGGGCGCAGGGCGCGGCCAGAGTGGCGATTGTGGACATCGATGTTCATCACGGCAACGGGACGCAGGCGGCGTTCTACAGTGACCCGACGGTCCTGTACGTGTCCAGCCATCAGTATCCCTACTATCCGGGCACCGGCGACGTGACCGAGACGGGCAGCGGAGCCGGGCTGGGATTCACCGTGAACATGCCGCTCGAGGCCGGCGCCACCGACGCGGACTTCGAGGCGGTCTATCAGACGATTGCGATGCCGGCTCTCGATCGATTTCAGCCGGAGGTTGTACTGGTATCGGCGGGGTACGACGCGCACGAACGGGACCCGCTCGGAGGGCTGCGCGTGACGACCGCCGGCTACACGCGGGTGGTCGCCATGCTCGACGAGGCGGCCGCGCGTCTGTGCCGCCGGCGGATTGCCCTCGTCACCGAAGGCGGCTATCACCTCACGGCGCTGCGGGAATGCCTGGACGCGACGATCGGCGTGTTAACGTAGGGGGACGGGCCAGTTTTCCACAGTTTTCGGGGTTCGGGGGACAGGCCTGACGGGGTCTCTTGTAGACCGGAACAAGAAGACCCCGTCAGGCCTGTCCCCCGAACCCCGAAAACTGTGGAAAACTGACCCGTCCCCCTACCGTGGAGTATCGTCCTCAAGAGATCGAAAGAAAATGGCAAGCGCGGTGGACGGCCAGCCGCGCGTTCGAGGTGACGGAGGATCCGTCGCGGCCGAAGTTCTATTGCCTGGAAATGTTCGCGTACCCGTCCGGGCACGCGCACGTGGGCCACGTCCGCAATTACATGATCGGCGACATCATGGCGCGGACGAAACGGATGCGCGGCTACAACGTGCTGCATCCGTTCGGATGGGACGCTTTCGGATTGCCCGCTGAGAACGCGGCGATCCAGAACAACGTCCATCCGGAGACCTGGACGCTCGACAACATCGCCCACATGAAGGGGCAACTGCAGCGTCTCGGCATCAGCTACGCGTGGGAGCGCGAGATCGCCACGTGCCTGCCCGAGTACTACCGCTGGAACCAGTGGCTGTTCACCCGCATGTTCGAGCGCGGGCTCGCCTACCGGCGCCGCTCGAGCGTGAACTGGTGTGAGAGTTGCCAGACCGTGCTCGCCAACGAGCAGGTCGTCGACGGCGGCTGCTGGCGCTGCGGCACGCCGGTCACCATCCGCGAGCTCGAGCAGTGGTTCCTTCGCATCACCCAGTACGCCGACGAGCTGCTCGACGCCATTTCCACACTGGACGGCTGGCCGGACAAGGTGCTGACGATGCAGCGCAACTGGATCGGACGGTCGGAAGGCGCACGGGTGACGTTTGCGCTGACGCAGGCCTCTGGCTTCGTGACCCAGGCCCCGCGCGGCGTCCTGACCTCTGAAGCCTCGGGCCTGAGCCCCGGGGCCTCCGTGGAAGTCTTCACGACGCGGATCGATACAATCTATGGCGCGACATTCGTCCTTCTGGCACCGGAGCATCCGCTGGTCGAGCAACTCGCCGTGCAGTCGGCAGACCCAGACGGATTCCGGAAGAGTGCCGCGAGATTTCGTGCGCAGGACCGGACTGCGCGCATGATCGGCGAGGTGGAAAAAGAAGGATTCGACACCGGCTGCACTGTTGTGAATCCGTTCACCGGAAAATCCGTGCCGCTCTGGATCGCCAACTTTGTGCTGGGCGAGTACGGGACCGGCGCGGTGATGGCGGTGCCGGCGCACGATCAGCGCGATTTCGAATTCGCCCGCAAGTACGGCCTGCCTGTGTCGGTCGTCGTGCAGCCGGAGGGAGCGCCCCTCACCCCCGCCTCGATGGACGCGGCTTACGAGGGCGACGGTGTGCTCGCGGACTCCGGACCGTACACGGGACTGGCTGCGGGGGAGGCGAATCGGCGGATGACGCGCGACGCCGAGGCGCGTCAGATCGGCCGCGGCGCCGTGCAGTACCGCCTCAAGGATTGGGGAATCTCGCGGCAGCGCTATTGGGGCACGCCGATTCCGATCATCTACTGCGAGACCTGCGGGTTCGTGCCCGTGCCCGATCGCGATCTCCCGGTCGTGCTGCCGAAAGTCATGGAGTTCACCGGCCGGGGTGACTCGCCCCTCGCCCACGTGCCAGAGTTCGTGAACGTCGCGTGCCCGACCTGCGGCCGGGCGGCGAGGCGCGAGACCGACACGATGGATACGTTCGTCGACTCGTCCTGGTATTACTACCGGTTCTGCGATCCGACGAACACCGAACTGCCGTTCGATCCCGCCAAAGTGCGCTACTGGGGCCCCGTGGATTTCTACAGCGGCGGCGTCGAGCACGCGATTCTGCACCTCATCTACTCGCGCTTTTTCAGCCGCGTGTTTCGCGACATCGGTCTCGTCTCGATTGACGAGCCGTTCACGAGGTTGCTGACGCAGGGCATGGTGCTCAACAACGGCGCCGTGATGTCGAAATCGAAGGGGAACGTCGTCGATCCCGACGACATGATCGGTAAGTTCGGCGCGGATGCGCTGCGGTTGTACGTCATGTTCGTCGCCCCGCCGGAGAAGGAGGTGGAGTGGACGGACAGCGCCCTCGAGGGCGCGTATCGCTTTCTTGGCCGCGTCTGGCGTATGGTCGATCACGTGAGCGCCGCAGTCGGTTCGGCGCCGGCGCCCGCGGGCCTGCCCCTGGATGCCGAGGAGCGCGCGCTGCGGCGCAAGACACACAGCACGATCAAGCGAGTGACAGCCGATCTGGATCCACGCGTCCACCTGAACACCGCCGTGTCGGCCCAGATGGAGCTCGTCAACGAGATCTACGGATTTGCGGAGAAGCGCGGGATCCGGCCGACCGGCCGTGAAGGCGAGCCGGCCGCCGTGATCGCTCGAACCGAGAGCGCGTCGGTGCTGCGTGAGGCGGTCGACGCGCTCGTGCTCATGCTGTCGCCGTTCGCGCCACACATGTGCGAAGAACTGTGGGAAACTCTCGGACGTCAAAATGGGGTGGTGGCCGCTGGATGGCCCGTCGCGGACGAGGCCGCTGCGCGGGAGGAGGAGGTCGAGATTCCCGTGCAGGTGAACGGCAAACTGCGGGGGCGGGTGACGGTGCCGGCGGATGCGACCGATGAGCAGATCGAGGCCGCCGCCCTCGCGGCGCCGGCAGTGCTGCCCCACATCGATGGCAGACAAATCGTCAAAGTAATCGTCGCCCGCGGGCGGCTTGTAAGTATTGTGGTCAAGTGAACATGGACACGAACACGCATCAGACTGCAGGCGTCCGGCCCCAGGCCCCAGACCCACCCAGGGATGATCGTCGGCGCCAGGCTCTTCGCCGCATGATCCTTGCATCGGCCCTGGGCCTGTGGTCGGCGGCCTTGTCCTCCTGCGGCTACTCCCTCGCCGGCCGCGGACAATTCCTGCCTGACTACATCCGGATCGTCGGCATCCCGCAGTGCGTGAACCAGGGGTCGTCGATTTTCGAGATCGATCGCATTTTGACCGAGCGGGTCCAACGGGAGTTCAGCAGCCACGGCCATTACAAGGTCCAGCCCGACACGACGGGCGTCGACGCGATTCTGACCTGCGCGATCAAGTCGTCGGTATCGACACCGACCGCATTCAACGCCAGCAACCAGGCCTCCCGATACGCCTTTGTCATCACGGCCGCCATCGAATTCAGGGATGCGAAAGCCGATAAGGTGCTCTGGGCCAACCCGTCGATGCAGGCGCGCGAGGAATATGACGTGACGACCGGCACCGTCGCGAACGATCCGGCCGCCTTCTTTGGCCAGGATCAGAACGCACTCGGCCGGCTCGCGCAGACGTTTGCTCGCACCGTCGTGACCTCCATTCTCGAGGCGTTCTAGGCCCGCCCCGTGCCGGCGCTCGACATCTCCGCGCTTCGAGCCCAGCTCAAGTCCGCGAAGCTCGCGCCCGTGTATGTCTTTGTGGGCGAGGACATGAAACTGCTCGACCGGATGGTTGACAGCATCGAGGCGACGATCGACCCGGCGGACCGGCCGTTTGCCGTCGAGCGCCTTTATGTCGGTGAGATTGGCGGGAAACCCATCGACATCGCGGCGGCGGCTCGCGTGTATCCGATGCTGGGCGATCGGCGCGTGGTCTTCGTCATGCGCGCCGAGCGGCTGCTGAAGCCGAAACGTGCGTCGAAATCGACGGAGGGCGAAAAGCCCGACGAGAGCGATCCGGCGGAGGAGGGCGATTTCGATCCCAAGCCGCTCGAAGAGTACCTTGGGTCGCCGTCGCCTTCGACCGTCCTGGTCTTTGTTGCCACCGAATTCGATCGCACTCGCCGGTTCACGAAGCGGCTGATGGAGAAGGCGCAGGTCGTGGTGTTCGGGGGCCTGGGCGAGGCGACACCTGCGGGCCGCCGTGACGGCCGGGCCGACGCCGCTGCGCTCGTCCAGAATGAAATGGCGCGAGCGGGCCGCGCGATCGAGCCGGCCGCCCTGAAGGAGCTGGTCGGCCGCTGCGGTGGGGACATCTCGAAACTGCGCGGCGACCTCGAACGCCTCCTGCTCTACACCGAGGGGCAGAAGCGCGTTTCAGTGGACGATGTCCGAGAGGTCGCCTCAGCCGGCGACTCGGTCGAGGATGACTGGGCACTCACGACGGCCATCGGCGATGGCGACTGCGCCCGCGCGCTGCGCGAAGCCGCGCGGCGTCTCGACCGCGGCGACGCACCGCATGCGATGGTCGGGCAGCTCCGGTGGTGGGTGTCGACGCGGCTGGCGGAGGTGGCTCCGGCGCGTGTGTTCGCGGCAACCGAGTCGCTGCTGCGCACAGATCTCGCGCTGAAGAGCTCAGGCGGCGACGAACGCGTGTTGATCGAGCGGCTGGTGGTGGAACTGAGCGATGCGCCGATTGCGCGTCGCGGCTGGAAATAGGGCCGGGCCTTATTTTCCGACTTTCTTCTCTGAGGCGCGACTTATAACGCCCGGCGGCGTTGTCGTGGATGATGCCTTTCGCCGCCATCTTGTCGACGACCGAGAACGTGTCCCGCAGCAACGCCTGTGCCTTGCCATTTTCGCCGGAGCTGATCGCCTCGCGAATGGACTTCAAATTCGTGCGAAGCCTGGACCGCAATTCGCGGTTGTGTTCAGTCCGTTTGAGAGTCTGGCGATGCGCCTTCACCGCCGAAGCATGTCGAGTGGCCACGCGAAGTCCTCACTGGCGGGAGCGAGTCCCGCTTTGAAACACCCGTCGAAGCGGGCACAAACATCAAAGTATAGCAGCAGGACGCGACGAGTGCGGTCGCAAGCGGGGAACCGCCACTGGTCAGAACTCTCCCTCGCCCTCCTTGAGCCGCCGCAGCCGTCGTTTTTCCCTTCGATTCGGCACGCCGGCGGCTGGGGATCGCCGGCGTGGTCCGGCCAACCGCAGGAGGTCCAGCAGCGCCTGCTCCTCAGCGGAGGGGGGCGGCGTGACGTCCTCATAGAGCAGGCGTGCCTCGGCTTTGGGGAGGTGCAGTTCGGCAGTGCCGCGCACAATTACGCGTTGCCGGCGGCCGAGAGGGCGCGTGATTTCGACGACGTCCCCCGGCTTCACCACGCGATGGGGTTTTGCCGCCTGGCCGTTGACGTCAATCTTGCCGCCCTTGATCGCGCGCTGCGCTTCCGAACGCGTCTTGAACAGACAGACGACGTCGAGCCAGATGTCGAGCCGGACCATGTGAGGACGATCCTATAGGTTCCGGGCTTCTGGGTTCCCAGGTTCCGGGAGTTCCGAGGTCGGGCGCCCGGCGAAGCCTTGCGGTCCGTGAGAAAATGATTTCAGATGAAGAAGCGTCTGGTCGGGTACGCCATTGCGGGGGCCGCCTTGATTGCCGTCTCGGTGGCGTCGGCTTACTTCGCGCATTCCCGCGAGCGGGCCCGCGCTCCGGTGAGTCTCGACTTCACGCTCAAGGACCTGAACGGCGCCGACGTCCGCCTGGCTGACCTCAAAGGCAAGCCGCTCATCGTCAATTTCTGGGCCACATGGTGCGGTCCCTGCCTGCTCGAGACGCCGGAGCTTGTCGAACTGGCCGACGAGTACAAGGACCGCGGACTCAACATCGTTGGAATCTCGTTCGACGATGCACCCGAGCAGATGAAGCAGTTCGCGAGTGAGTTCAAAGTGAGCTACCCGCTCCTGGTGGGACGAGACCGCGAGGACGTCTTCAACGCCTTCGGATTGAGAGACGGCCTGCCGATGTCCGTCTTCATCCGCGCAGATGGCACGATTGCCCGGACGCTCGAAGGGATCAACACCAAGGCCTGGTTCCAGGAGCAGATCGAGGCATTGCTCGCCGGATGACGATCCCGGACGGTCCTGCCAATCGGCACGGCCGAGCGGCTTGCCCGTTCGTCGTAGTGTCTGTAGCCTGTAGCATTGAGGAGGGTCCCCAAGTGACGAAGCACGCAGAGCGCGGTTTTACGCTCATCGAGTTGCTGATTGTCGTCGCGATTATCAGCATCATCGCGGCCATTGCCGTGCCCGGACTGCTCCGTTCGCGAATGACGGCCAACGAGACGTCGGCGCTCGCATCGCTGCAGGCGATCAACAAAGCCGAGATTCTCTACGCGACGGCGTGCGGTAACGGTGGATTTGCCGTATCGATTCCCGTGCTCGGCACGCCGGCTCCCGGCACGACCGAGGCGTTTCTTCCGGCCGACCTAACCCAGACGGCCGCACCGCAGAAGAGTGGCTACAACTTCACGCTCGGGCCCGGGGCCGGCGCCGGCACGGGGCCGAACGACTGCAACGGAACGCCGACCCAGACGTCGTACTACGCAACCGCCGTGCCGCAGACGTTTGGAACGACTGGTGCCCGTTCCTTCTCGACCAACGCGGGCCAGACGATCTGGCAGGTCCCCGCGGCGGCCGCGCCGACCGAGCCGTTCGGCGCGCCGGCCGCACCGATTCAATGATCTTCACTTCCGGGGGACTTCGTCCCCGGACCCCCTGACACGCTCGCTTGCGGGGCCCCGCCCGCCCCGCCCCGCTCGCGTGGCTCGTTCGCTCGCGCTCACTCGCGTGCCCGTTCCGGCGTCCCCCGGACCCCCTGACACGCTCGCTTGCGGGGCCCCGCCCGCCCCGCGCCGCTCGCGTGGCTCGTTCGCTCGCGCTCACTCGCGTGCCCGTTCCGGCGTCCCTCGGACCCCCTGACACGCTCGCTTGCGGGGCCCCGCCCGCCCCGCCCCGCTCGCGTGGCTCGTTCGCTCGCGCTCACTCGCGTGCCCGTTCCGGCGTCCCCCGGACCCCCTGACACGCTCGCTTGCGGGGCCCCCGCCCGCCCCGCGCCGCTCGCGTGGCTCGTTCGCTCGCGCTCACTCGCGTGCCCGTTCCGGCGTCCCCCGGACCCCCTGACACGCTCGCTTGCGGGGCCCCCGCCCGCCCCGCGCCGCTCGCGTGGCTCGTTCGCTCGCGCTCACTCGCGTGCCCGTTCCGGCGTCCCCCGGACCTCTGTTGTAACCATTCTCGGCCGGCGGGCGTCTATTTCTTTGAAGAGCCTCGCGCTGCCAGCGCGGTCTGAGGAGCACGACATGCAGGTTCGATTGAGGACGGCGGGCGTGGTTGCGATTGGCGGCGCGTTGCTCGCCATGTCAGGCGTTCTGGTGGCGCAAGTGGAGCCCAGTCAGGATTCGACACCCGCGGGGGCGAGCCAGGAGACGGTCGCCGTACCCCGATCACGGCTGGCCGGTCAGTGGCATCTCAACAAGGAGCTGAGCACGCTGCCGAGGACGAGCACCTCGGAAGAGCCGTCAGCGCCGCCAGGTGGCGGATCTGGTGGAGGCGCCCGCCGGCCCGGTGGCGGAGGAGGCGGCGGGTACGGGGGGAGGGGCGGTTTCGGTGGCCGCGGCGGATCCGGTGGAGCCGGCGGATATGGAGGCAGCCCTCAAGTGATGCCCGAGGATGCGCTGAAGATGCGGGCACTGATGCGCGTCCTGGCAGAGCCCGCGGAGATGCTGACCATCCTGGTCTCGTCGGCCGAGGTCACGACGACCGACGAGCACGGCTTCGTCCTCAAACTCAAGACGGACGGCAAGAAGCAGGAAGTCAATTTCGGGCCCGGGGCCATCATCGATACCAAGGCGAAATGGGAAGGCGACGTCTTGTCGTTGGAGCTCTCGGCGGGCAGCATGAAGCTGACCGAGACCTACCAGGTCACTGCCCAACCACAAATGCTGGCGATTGCGGTTCAACCGGCGTCCGGCAAGGGCGACGGCGGACACATGCCACTCGCGCCGATGAAATTCGTGTATGGGCGTGGCGAGTAGGCCCCGTGGGCAACACCAGCCGGCGCTTCATTGGAGCGCTTCGGTGATCAGCTCTCGCGCCTTGACAAGCAGATCATCGATTTTGGACGCATCCTTGCCGCCGGCCTCGGCGAAGTCGGGCCGTCCGCCTCCTCCGCCGCCGACAATCGGGGCGAGCGCCTTGACGAGTTGACCGGCCTTCACGCGGTCGGTCAGATCCTTGGTCACCGACACCAGCAGTTGCACCTTGCCGTCGTTCTCGGCCGCGAGCACGACGACGCCCCGCTTCAGCCGATCGCGAAGGGAGTCGGACAGCCCGCGGAGCGCCGACTTTTCGAGGCCGGCGACGCGTCTGGCGATGAGCCGCGCGTCGCCGACCGCCGCCGAATCGTCGTCATCCGCGCGCGAGCCGCCGAGCGCCAGTTTCATTTTGAGTTGTTCATTTTCGCGCGCCAGGCGCTTTGCGTCGCTCTGCAGACGCTCGATTGCCTCGACGGCTCGATCTTCGGGAACGCCGAGGCTGCGCACGGTGTGCTGCAGGGCCGACTGCCGCCGCTGGATGTAGGCCACGGCACCGGCGCCCGTCAGCGCTTCGATCCGCCGGACACCTGCGGCGACGCCGGATTCCTCGCTGATGACGAACGGCCCGATGTCGCCCGTTGCGCGCACATGCGTGCCGCCGCACAACTCGGTACTGAATCCGGGGATTGACACGACGCGTACCTGGTCGCCGTATTTCTCGCCGAACAGCGCCATCGCGCCGTCCTTGATCGCGTCCTCCGTCGCCCGCACCTGCGTGTCGACGGCGGTATTCCGATAGACCTGTTCGTTGACGATCCGCTCGAGGTCCCGTCTCTCGTTGTCGGTGAGCGCAGCGGCGTGGGAAAAATCGAACCTGAGCCGATCGGGTGCGACAAGCGAGCCCGCCTGACGGACGTGGGTGCCAAGCGTTCTCCGCAGCGCGGCATGCAGGAGATGGGTCGCGGTGTGATTGCGCCGGGTGGCGTCGCGCGCGTCAGGGTCCACCACGGCGGTGAGGGTTGCGCGCGCGGCGAGCGGCCCGCGCGTGTGGACACGGTGCACGCGCGCGCCGCCGGGTCCCAGCCGGCTCATGCCGGCGACGTCCGCGACCGCCGCGCCGTGCACCATCAGCCAGCCCGTGTCGGACACCTGGCCGCCGGACTCCACGTAGAACGGCGTGTGATCGAGCACGACATATCCATCCCCGCCGGACGGGAGCGACTCCACCTGACGGCGCGACGCATCGAACAGCGCTTCGACCCTGGTGTCGGGCTGTTCCGTCGTCACGTAGCCTTCGAACCGATCCGGCAGCGATTCAACGCGCGCACGTTCGTCGTGGCTCGCGTACTCGAACGCGGCCGCCTTCTTCGCCTCGAACGCGCTGGCGGCCCGCGCGCGGCCGCGCTGCGCCTCCATGGCCGCCTCGAAGCCGTCGCGGTCGACCGTCAGACCATGCTGGCTTGCCAGGTCCTCGGTGAAGTCGAGCGGCACGCCCAGCGAATCGTACAGACGGAAGGCCTCGGCGCCGGAGATCACGCGCCAGCCCGACGACACCGTACGCTCGATGAGATCCTCGAGCTTCGGAAGGCCCGAGGTGAGAACGGCGTCGAAGCGCTGCTCCTCCGCGAGCACTGTGTGGGCGATCGCCTGGCGGCTCGCGATCAATTCGGGATAGGCGCCACCCATTTCATTGATGACGACCTCGACGAGCGTGTGAAGGGCTGGCTCCGTGAAACCGAGCTTCTTACCGTGCCGCATGGCGCGGCGCATGATCTTGCGCAGGACGTAGCCGCGCCACTCATTCGATGGGAGCACGCCGTCGGCGATCAGGAAGGTCATCGCGCGAAGATGGTCGGCAATCACGCGCATCGAGACATCGGGATGGTCGCCGCTGCCCGCGTACGACGTGTAGCGGCGATGCGCCCGCTCGCCAATCGCCGACAGAATCGGCGTGAACAGGTCCGTGTCGTAAGTGGCGAGCGTTCCCTGAATGACGGCGGTCATGCGCTCGAGGCCCATGCCCGTATCGACGGATAAGGCTGGCAGGGGCGTCAGCGTGCCATCAGCGGATCGGTCGAATTCCATGAAAACGTTGTTCCAGATCTCAACGTAGCGATCGCAACTGCACTCGAGCCCCCGGCAGATCGGCTCGTCGCAGGGAATCTCGTTGCCGCGGAAATAGTAGATCTCCGAACACCGGCCGCACGGACCGGTGTCGCCCATCTGCCAGAAGTTGTCGGAGGCGCCAAGCTCCGTGATCTTCGATGGCGGCTCGAGGGTCATCCAGATCTTGAACGCCTCCTCGTCGCGCGGCACGTTGGCGTCGCCGCGAAAGACCGTCGGGAACAGCCGGTCGGCGTCGACGTCCCAGACCTTCGTCAGAAGGTCCCAGGCAAACGGGATGGCCTCTTGTTTGAAGTAGTCACCGAAGGAAAAGTTGCCGAGCATTTCGAAGAACGTATGGTGGCGCAGCGAAGGACCCACGTTGTCGAGATCGTTGTGTTTCCCGCTCACCCGCATGCATTTCTGGGAGGTCGCTGCCCGCCTGTACTCGCGCGTTTCCTTGCCGAGGAACAGATCCTTGAACTGGTTCATGCCGGCATTGGTGAAAAGCAGCGTGGGGTCTTCGGCCGGCACAAGCGAGGAGGACGGCACGACCCGGTGGCCGTTGCGCGCGAAGAACTCGAGAAACCCCTGGCGGATCTCCTTGGACGTCATGTGAACAAAACCAATTGTACCTGCAGGTCCCGGGCAATCGGCGTCGGGTCCTGGCAGACTCGCGGAGTTACTGGATACTCCTTCGAGTGCCGAGTGCCGTGATCGGCCTATCCCTCGTCGCGCTGGTGGTCCTGCAGGGCCTTGGCAATCACGTCGGCGGTGAAGCCGCGCCGAAGCAACTGTTGAAAAAGGCGCCGTCGATCGGCGGCAGTCAAGCGAGGCGGGAGGTGGCGCCGCAGAAGGACCCGATTGAGCGCGGCCGTCTCGTCCGACGCGGGGAGCTCCTCGAGGGCCTCACGGACGAGGCTGCGATCCAGGCCGCGCGCTTCGAGCTCCCGCTGAATGCGCAGCCGGCCGCGCCCTTTGATCCGGCTCGCGGTCCGGACGTGCGCCGCGGCTGCGCGCCGGTCATCGAGAAGCCCTTGCGCGGCAAGCGTGGCGAGCGCTTCCTGGATGTCCTCGGCGCTGTAGTCGCGTGAGACGAGCTTGTCGCGAAGCTCGGCGGTCGTGTAGTCGCGCCGGGCGAGCAAGCGCAGCGCCGCGGTACGGGCCGATGACATGCCCTACCTCCGGAAACCCACGACGCCCGGCGCGGCGGTGCTAGCGCGTACCAGCCGGCTCCGGTTTCGCCGACCGGATCTCGACCGACTGCAGCCACCCATGCCGGTCGGGCACGACGCCGTTGATGTAGTCGAAGAAGGCCTGCTGGAGGGCGGTCGTGATCGGACCACGCACGCCGGCGCCAACGGTGATCTTGTCGACGGACCGGATCGGCGTGATCTCGGCCGCCGTGCCCACGAAGAAGATTTCGTCGGCCATGTACAGCATCTCGCGCGGCAGATCGATTTCCTTCACGGTGAATCCGAGATCCTGCGCAAGCGTGATGACGGTGTCGCGCGTGATCCCCGGCAGGATCGAAGCGGACAGCGGCGGGGTGTACAACACCTCGTCGCGGATGAGGAAGAGGTTCTGCCCGCTGCCTTCGCTCAGGTGCCCTTCCGGGTTCAGCGCAATGCCTTCGCTGTAGCCGTCGAGCGCGGCCTCCATCTTGATGAGGGCGGCGTTCGCATAGTTCGCCGCGGATTTCGCCAGGGCGGGAAACGTGTTCTGCGCGCTTCGCGTCCACGAGCTGACGCAGACGTCGACGCCCTGCTCGAGCGCACCCGCGCCGAGATAGGCACCCCATTCCCAGACGAGAATCGCGACGTCGACGGGACAGGACAGGGGGTTGACGCCCAATGCCTGGTACCCGCGGTACATCAGAGGCCGGATATAGCAGGCTTCGAGACCGTTGGCCTTGACTGTCTCCACGACCGCCTCCGTCAGGGCGTCGCGGTCCAGCCGGAAAGCCATCCGATAGATACGCGCGGAGTCATACAGCCGGCGCATGTGCGCGTCGAGCCGGAAGAACGCGGATCCGCTGGGGGTCTTGTAGCACCGGGCGCCCTCGAAGACCGCAGAGCCGTAATGGAGGACGTGCGACGCGATATGGATGTTCGCATCAGCCCAGTCCACGATCTTCCCGTTCATCCAGACTTTGCCGGTTCCTGTGAAAGACATTGGCTACGCTCCCGAGTAGGCCCCTGGCTCAGGCCCAAGGCCCTGTACGACGTTTCTTACCAGTAGTTTGAAGCCGCAGGTCGCCCTGGGGCCTTGTGCAAGGCCTGGGGCCAGTTCCCTCAGGTTGATCTTACTGGCTTTCTCCGCAAAATGGACAGCGCGACCCGCGTGCGGGCAGAGGCTTGCGGCAGTTCCAGCAGAAGCGGCTGTTCGAGAACTCCCGGGTGCGCAGCCGGCTTGGTGCCGGTCGGCGCCCCGCGGCGGCGGCCCGCGCGGGCACCGGCGCGGCGGCTGGAACCGGTGTGCTCGACGCCGGGCGCCGCACGGTGTCCCGGCGGCCCGCCATCAAATCGTGCAGCAGGTCCTCGGCTCGTTGATAGCGGTTGCCGACGTCCGGCGCCAGGGCGCGCATGACGATGTCCTCAATGGACTTGGGAATCGACGGGTTTCGCAATCGCGGCGGCGAGACGAGATCCCCTCGCCGCAGCCGCTCCAGATCCGACGGCGCCGGAGTGTCGTACGGCAACAACCCCGTCAGCATCTGGTACATCGTCACTCCCAGCGAGTAGAGATCGGACGCAAAGACGGCGCGTCCTTCGAACTGCTCGGGCGCCATGTAGGGCGGACTGCCTATCACGGTCGTGCCGTGTGCGGCGATCTCGAGAAATCGCGAAGTGCCGAAATCGCCGACCTTGAGCAAGCCTTTCTCGGTCACGAACACGTTCGCCGGACGCAGATCGCGATGAATGACGCCTTGTTTGTGCGCGTGCTCGACCGCGTTCGCGATCTGGCAGGTGTAGTCGAGCGCCAGCGCCAGGTCGAGCGCGCCTCGGTTGGCGATGATCGTTTCGAGCGTCTCGCCCGGCACGTACTCCATCACGATGAAAAAGACGTTGTCCTGCTTTTCGGCCGTGATCACCGTGACGATGTTGGGATGGTTCAGGGACGCCAGCAGGCGGGGTTCCCGCAACAGTTCCCCGAAATCGAGGCCCTGCCGGTGAGGCACCTTGATGGCGACGCGCTTGTCGATCCAGGTGTCCTCAGCGAGATACACGGTTCCGAATCCGCCGCTGCCAAGCGGTTCGAGGATGCGGTACTTCCCCAGCGTCTGGCCTCTGAACACCATTTCGCCGGAAGTGTACCTCGATATTCCGCGGTTCCGGGGATTCCGGGTTCCGCCCTTCGATAGGCGCGCCGGGCCGGTCGAAGGACAGGGTTCCGTCGTTTCTGATCCTAGTGGCCTGTCCACGCTGATTCAGTACCGCCTTCCGGGCGGGGCATCCCGGCTGGCGGCGTTGCTCCTCGCGCGAATACACGCGGTATTCGCGCGTCGTCGCGCCTTGCCAGCCGGGCGCCGCGCTCCGGAAATCGGTACTGAATCAGCGCGGACAGGCCACTAGAATGCGTAGGTGTCGAGGCCGCGATTCTACGCCCCCGAAGCCCAGCCCGGCGCGGCGCGTCGCACTGCCGGTCGAAGAAGCACACCATCTGCGCCACGTTCTTCGGCTGGCTGCCGGCGCAGAGGTCGCGGTCTTCGACGGTCGCGGGCGCGAGTGGGAGGCGCGCGTGGCAGGCGCCGGCAGGCGTGACGGCATCACGGTGGAGTTGTCCCGCGAGATCCAACCTGTCGCCGAGCCAGCCGTTCGTGTGACGTTGGGGATCGGCATGTTGAAAGGCGACCAGATGGACGCGGTCGTTCGAGATGCGACGATGCTGGGTGTCGCGGCGGTGGCGCCGTTCGTCTCGGCGCATGTGTCGGTGCCTTCACGGGCATGGAAGGGCGAGGCGGCGCGCGCCCGATGGCAGCGCGTCGCCATCGCATCGGCCAAGCAGTGCCGTCGCGCCGTCGTGCCCGGGATCGCGCCGGTGACGTCATTCGAGAGTCTCGTTCGCGGCGCGGCATTCGACGTGCGGCTCATTTGCGTGGAACCTTCATCGAGCGACGACACGGGCGGCGTTTTGCCTTCCACCCCGACCAGCGACGGCGATCGTGCTGGTGGGACCGGAAGGTGGATGGACTGCCGAGGAACTCGATGATTGCCCGGCAATCCAGCGCCACGTGCGTGCGATGCGGCCCGAGAACGCTGCGCGCCGAGACGGCGCCGACCGTCGTCTTGAGCGCCCTATGGACGGTCTGGGGATGGTGAGAGGGTCGGCAACTTGTTCCATAGGTGCCCAGCCCAGCCGTCTTCTTCTGATCGCTCCGCCAATCGCAGGCCGCACGCCGACATCGCTGCGACTACATCGCCTTCTTCGTCAGCCGTGACGCCGCTCACGATGATCTGACCGTCCGGTCCGATCAACGCCGCGAGGATCGGCGCAGCTCGCACGATAAGCGCTCCTGTCAGGTTGGCAAGGGCAACATCAAAAACGGCGAACCGGCCGAGCCCATCCGCGCCGGCGATGTTCGAGGTCCGCCTCGCGCAACTCAACCACGCCGCCGACGTCGTTGAGATCGATGTTTTCTCGCGCTGACGTGAGCGCATCGGGATCGTGATCGACCGCGGTCACCCGTGACGCGCCAAGGCGCGCGGCCGCAATCGCGAGGACACCCGGATCCGGTGCCCAAATCGATCGCGCTGGCTCCGCTGAGGGGCAGATCCTGAATCAGGCGAAGGCACAGACGGGTGGATGCGTGGTGCGCGGTGCCGAAGCCCATCGAGGGCTGAATGGTGATCAGGACGCCTCGCCTGAGTCCGCCGGGTGCGTCCTGCAACAGTTGCTCGCCCTCGCGCCTGGCCCATGGCGGCGCGACGACGACACGCCCGACCCGGACAGGGCCAAGCGAGGCCTGGCTGCGTTCGGCCCATGACTCGTCCAGCACCTCCACCGGCTCGCAGACGACATCCGGATCGAGCGCGATGAGCCTGACCGCCGCGAGCCCTCGCGCCACCGGCGACGCAAAGAAAATGCGTGCGTGGTGTGGATGCTCTTCGACTGCGACCGGCGCGTCCTCGTCGATTTCGGCGATCAGACGGGCGAGACGGTCCTCGTCAGCGCCGGTGGACCAGGTGACGTCGAGCGCCGGGTAGGTTCTGGGCATCCGCCAGCATGTTACCCAAACAGATCTCTGACCTTCTCGAAGAACGGCTTCTCGCCGTCGGTGTCGACCGCGCGCGGCTCGATCGTCTCCTGAGGCATCGACCTGGCGAGCTGCTCGATGAGCTTCTTCTGTTCCTTCGTGATCTTCTTCGGCACGTCGACGACGAGCCGGGCGTGCAGAGCGCCGCGACCTTGTCCCGTGACGCTCGGCATCCCTTTTCCGCGGAAGCTCAAGACCGCGCCGTTGGCCGATCCGGCAGGCACCTGCACCTCGAGGGGGCCCCCGGGTCCACTCAATTTGAACGTTCCGCCGAGCGCCATCATGTGAAACGGCACCGGGACTTCCGCCACCAGGTCGTCCCCTTCGCGATGAAAAAACGCGTGGGGGCGGACGTGAATGACGACATACAAATCGCCGGTCGGGCCGCCTGCGGCGCCGTGCTCGCCTTCGCCGTGGAGTCGCAGCCGCTGGCCCTCGGCAATTCCGGCGGGAATCTTGACCGTGACGCGCCTGTCCCTGGTCACGCGCCCTTCGCCGCGGCAGGCCGCACAGGGCTTTGCGATGATCTGGCCGGTGCCCCGGCACTGTCCGCACGTGCGGGCGACGACAAGGAATCCCTGCTGATAGCGCAGTTGCCCGCGCCCGCCGCACTGCGGACACGCTTCGCGCGAACTGCCCGCGGCGGCGCCGGATCCCCGGCAGCTGTCGCACGCTTCCTCGCGCGGAATCTGGATGGTCGTCTCGCTGCCGCTGAACGACTCTTCGAACGAAATCTCGAGGTCGAACCGGAGATCCGACCCGCGCACCGGGCCCGCGCGCCTGCCCCCGCCGCCAAAGCCGAAGAAGTCCCCCAGGATGTCCGAGAAATCCGAGAAGATGTCGGGGTTGAACGCCGGGACCGGCGCCTGCCGCGCCGGCGACGCCGGCATGGCCGAATCGATCGTACCGCGCGCGCTTCTCGGTGTCCCCGAGCACGGAGTACGCCTCCGCGGCCTCCTTGAACAGTTCCTCGGCCGACGAATCGCCCGGGTTCCGATCGGGATGGTGCTTGAGCGCCAGCTTCCGGTACACGCTCTTGATTTCCTGCTCGCCCGCGTCACGGGCGACGCCCAGCACCTCGTAGTAGTCGCGCCGCGTCACGCCTTGGCCACCTTGACTTGCGCCGGACGCAGCAGACGCGGGCCGATCCGATAGCCGCGCCGGAGTTCGGCGGTGATCTCTCCTTCGCGGCGCTCGTCCGTGGCGGGATCGTGAGCGACGGCCTCGTGCCAGTTCGGATCGAATTCCTTGCCGAGCACGTCCATGGGCTCGACGCCCCGCGTGCGGAGCGCATCGAGCAGGCGGCGATGGATCAGCTCGACGCCGCGCCGGTAGGCCGGCGTCGAGTCGTCCGAAGCCGGCGCCGCGAGCGCACGTTCCAGATCGTCGATCGCCGGCAGCACGTCGCGAACGAGATCAGCGGCGACCGCGTCGGACAGCTCTCGCCGCTCGCGCTCGGTGCGCTTGCGGTAGTTGTCGAAGTCCGCCGTCATGCGGAGAAGCCGATCGTACAGTTCGTCCCGCTCCTGCTGCAGCGCCGTCAGCGGATCGCTGGCATCCGCGCCAACACCGGTATTCATGGATTTGTCCTGTTGAACCATTCCGAGATGAGATCCTACTGTCCTTCGAGCACGCGTGTCACGGCGCCCGATAGGCTGTCGACGACCGAGATGGCCCGCTGATATCGCATGCGCGTCGGGCCGATCACGCCCACGGTTCCGGTGCGGTCGCCGTCATGAAAGCTGGACGCGATGACGCTGAACGAGCGCAGATCCGGGGAGCTGTGTTCGGCTCCGATAACAATCGTGAGCCCCGACGCGTCCATGTACTCAGTGAGCAGTTGGACGAGATGATGCTTTTCCTCGATCATTCTGAACAACGCGCGGAGCGTTTCGAGCGTCAACTCGCGCTCGACCGGGCCGCCGAGCAGCTCATCGAGCAGAAACGAGGCGCCCTGCACGTGCAGCGTGTCTTCCAGCGGGCCCTGATCGAGCCCGTCCTGCGCGAGCCGCAGCGCCTGCGCGGCCAGCGCGTCGTAGAGCATGCGCTCCTGCTGCATCCGCGCAACGACCGCCGTGCGGACCTCGTGCAGCGTCAGTCCCGCGAACTCCGCGTTGATGTAATTGGCCGCCGCGTTCAGCATCGCGCCGTCGCAGCGCTCCTCGGTCTCGACGACCTTATGCGTGATCTGGCTCGCAGTCGACACGACAATCACGAGCACGCGACGGCCTTCGAGCGGCACGAACTCGACGTGGCGCAGCCGCGCGCCCGGACTCGACGTCGCCAGCGCGAAACCTACCTGATGCGAGGCGCGCGACAATTCGTGCGACACGTTCTCGAGCAGGTCGCCCACCGAGCCGGCCTGCCTCAGACGCGCCTCCACCTCGGGCGCCAGCCGCCTCGACTTCCGCCCCTCGAGCAGCGTGTCCACATACAAGCGGTACCCGGCGTCGGTGGGCACCCGGCCGGCCGACGTGTGCGGCTGCCGGACCAGTCCCTGCTCCTCCAGCCGCGCCAGGATATTGCGCACCGTCGCCGACGACAGGCCGAGGGCACTGTGGCCCGCGAGCCAGCCGGACGAGATGGGCTCGCCCTGTTCGATGTACTCGGAGACCAGCCGGGCCAGAATCCGTCGTTGACGGTCGTTCAATTCGCCCATAGAGAATTAGCAGTCAAAGCCTGAGACTGCTAACGTCCAGTATAGCGGATTTGCGAGGAGGACGGATCGGCCTCACCGCATCCCGATCCGGGCCGCGAGCCAGCGAACCGGGCGCCGACCTGTGTGCCCTCAATCACGCCAGCCCCGCGGCCGCCATCAGACCGCGTGCTGCCGTGCGCGCCGTCGGCCGCCACCTCGGCGCGATCCGCCCACATCAATTCCCCGTCGCGCGCGACGATTCTGCCGTCGATGACCGTCAGCCGGACATCGGAAGGGCCTGACGAATAGACGAGCTGCGAATACGGATCCCCGCCCGGTCCCTGATGCACCGCGTCACGATCAACCACGATGAGGTCCGCCTTCTTCCCGATGGCGATGGTTCCGATGTCGCTCTCCAGGCCGATCGCCGTGGCGCCTTCTCGCGTGGCCATCCGGACCACATCGCGTGCCGTCAGCGCCCCGGGTCCCCGGCGCATGGCCTGCAGTGTTGCCGTGAGCCGCATTTCATGAAACATGTCGAGGCGGTTGTTGCAGGCAGCGCCGTCCGCGCCAATCGAAACCGAGATCCCGCGCGCGCGCATCTCGGCGATGGGCGCGACGCCCGATCCGAGTTTCAGATTCGAACCCGGGCAATGCAGGACCTTGACCTGCCGCGCGGCCAGCAGCCGCTGTTCGGTCTCGGTCGCCCAGACGCAGTGCGCCGCACAGAGCTTCCCGGTCGCGAGTCCGAGGCTGGCCAGGTATTCGAGATTGTCGAGGCCGGTTTGCAACCGTACAATCGCGGCCTCTTCGCGCTGTTCCGACGCATGGGTGTGGATCAGGAGGCCTCTCTCAGCTGACATCGCGGCCGTGGCCTCGAGCAGATCCCTCGAGCAGGAGAGGGCGAACCTGGGTGCGAGCGCGGCGTGCAGGCGGCCCTCCGCCGCGCCGCTCCAGCGCGTGTGCAGCGCCAGACTCTCGTCGATGGCCTGGGCGGTTGACTGGCGCAGGCGCGCGGGCGCATCGCCGGCGTTCATCATGCACTTGCCGACGACCGCTCGGAGGCCCGTCGGGACCAGCGCGTCGAACACCGCATCGGTCCCGTGGACTGTCTCCATGGTGAGGACCGTTGTCGTTCCGCCGAGGATGAGCTCGGCGGCCGCGAGTCGGGCGGCGACTCTCAGCGACTCGTCGGTGTGCGCGGCTTCGAGAGGCCAGACGCGCTGCTTGAGCCACGCCAGGAGCGGCAGGTCGTCAGCCACGCCCCGAAAAAGCGTCTGGCAGAGGTGCACGTGCGTTTGCACCAGCCCGGGCAGCAAGAGGCTTCCACTCGCATCGATCGCCGTTGCGCCTTCGCCGCCGGTCAGATTCTTCCCGATGGCGGCGATGCGCCCGTCGCGAATCCAGACGTCCCCCTCGATGACGTCGAACGCGTCGTTCATCGTCAGAATGGTGGCGTTTCTGATGAGGAGAGACACACTGGTTCCGAGGCTGCCGGAGTCCAGAGTTCCGGGGCGCACAGGGCGCAGAACCTCGGAACCTCGGAGCCTGCTTAGTCACGAGCCATCATCTGATCACGCGCCCGAACAGATGGCCAAGCTTCGAGAAAAGGCCGTCGGACCGCGGCGGCGCCGGGAAGCGCGCCGTGGATGTCACAGTACTCTTTTGGTTCGGTGCCGGCCAGGAAGGCTTCGGGGATCACGGCCGGGCACATCGGCGTCGCCAGTTTGCCGTTGGCCTTGTCGATCTCGGCCACTGCGATGTCCGCCGGGGCCGGGAACGAGATGTTTGGACGGCCTGCGAGCGCCCGCTTCATGAACGCCGTCCAGATCGGCAAGGCCGCTTGCGCTCCGCTGAGGCCAATTGGCTGGTTGGCGTCCAGGCCGACCCAGACCGCGGTCAGTAACTCGGGCGTAAAGCCGATGAACCATGCATCGCGGAGGTCGTTGGTCGTGCCGGTTTTTCCCGCCGCGTCCAGCGTGAATCCGGAGGCGCGTGCAGCGGCCGCGGTTCCCTCGCTCAGGACGCTACGCATCATGTTCATCACCAGAAACGTCGTGTCGGGACGGGCGACCCGCCGCAGTTCGCCCGAGGGCACGGCGAGTGGCTTCCCGTCCTGTACGATGCGCGTCATCGTCCGGAGCGGGCGGACGGCGCCGCCGTTCGTGAAAATCGTATATGCCGTCGCCATCTCGAGAGGCGACGCCTCGAAGACCCCGAGCGCGATCGAGGGGTACGGTTTCGCGTCCGTTCCGACCCCGACGCGCTTCCAGAGCGCGGCCACCCGGTCGTAGCCGGTTTGCTGGGCGACCTTGATGGCGACGACGTTGCGGGAGTGGGCGAGCGCGTCGCGCAACGTGACGGGCCCGCCATATTCGTTCTGGTAGTTCGACGGGTTGTAATCGTTGCCTTGACCGTCCTGGAACGTCGTCGGCTCGTCGACCACGACGGTGGCAGGCGTCAGGTCGGCCCGTCCTTCCTCCGCCATTTTCTCGAACGCGGCGAGGTAGACGAACGGCTTGAAGGCCGAGCCCGGCTGGCGCCGCGCCGCCACGACGCGATCGAACTGTGACTGGTTGTACGCGCGGCCGCCGACGAAGGCCAGGATCTCGCCCGTCCGCGGATTGAGCGCGATCAGCGCGGCCTCGGCCGGGCCCTTCTTCTTTCGCGCCGCGAGTTGCTTGTCGACCTGGACGATTCCGTCCGCCAGCGCCTCCTGCGCGAGCCGCTGAAGGCGCAAATCGAGCGTCGTGTACACGTCGACCGCCGACGTCTTCTGCAGCACCCCGGAATACTTTTCGTCCATCTGCTGGCTGACGTAGTCCACAAAGTACGGCGCTTCGTTTTCGAGCGCCCGCGGGACGATCTTGAGTGGCTCAGCCTCGGCCCGCGCCGCCGCGTCGGCGGTAATGAAGCCGGCGCTGGCCATCTCGCGAAGCACGACGTCGCGGCGGTCCTGGGCCTGTTCGAGATGGCGGAACGGCGAGAGGCGCGAGGGCGACTGGATGAGTCCCGCGATCGCGGCTGCCTCCGAGAGGGTGACGTTGCTGACGTCCTTGCCGAAGAAAATCCGCGCCGCCTCGGCGACGCCGTGAATTTCGAACGGGCCTCGCTGTCCGAGCGTGACGTCATTGAGGTAGAGCTCGAGAATCTGCTCCTTCGTAAAACGCGACTCGAGCACCAGCGCCATGAACTGTTCCTGCAGCTTCCGGCGCAAAGTCTTGGCGGGCGTCAGGAAGGTGTTCTTGACGATCTGCTGCGTGAGCGTACTGCCGCCGGCCAGATAGGCCTTCTTGCCGCGAAGGTTGGTGATCAGCGCCCCGACCGCGCCTATCGGATCGACGCCCGGATGCTCGAAAAACCGCCGGTCCTCGATGGCGATGACCGCATCAATCATTGGCTTCGGCAGACTGGCGAGCGGCGTATAGCGGCGTTTTTTTCCCGGCGCGAATGCCGTGAGCAGCGGCGCCTCGAGCGTCAAGTGGTCGACCGGGGAGCCGATCGGCGGCGCGGCTCGGGACGGACCGCCGCGCGCGGCGCCCTTCTTGGGGGGGAGCGGTTTCGGCGGCTCGACCGAGGGATCCGCCAGCGCCGTCAGCTTTGTGACAACCGGTGACGCGCCTCGCGAGAACTCCACGCGAATCGTACGCGGTGTCTCGCGGGTGGCAGAACGCGGGATCAGGAGTAACGACGTTGTCGGCGACCGCAAACTGACCCGGCTGCTCAGGCCTCGTGCGCTTCGCGTAGCCGACGTCGTTCAGGCTCTGCTCGAGTTGCACCGGCGAGAGTCCTTCACCAGCGCGCAGTTCGAAGGGCCGTCCGAAAATGCGCGGCACGGGCCTCTGTTCCCCGCCCAACCGCTTTTCAATCATCCGGCCGTAGCTGATCCAGAATACGCTCGCGATGAGGAAGCCGACCGCCGCCGGAATCCCGAGGACGACCAGTGATGTGCGGAGAATCCGCATGCCGCGATCGCCGCGCCCCATCCACGCACGAAGCGACGCGCGCCGCGACGTGCCGGCTTGAGATCGGCGCCGGGAGGAAGGGGAAGGCATTCAACCTCGGTGCATCAAGAACGATGCCAGTCAGCCCCAGTGTAGAGCAAAGGCGAAGAGGAGTTATGCTTTCAGGGCTCTGGACATCTTTTGTTCTCAGCCTCCCAGGCTAATCGTGGCGTTGCTACACAGGAGAGCTCCTGATGCGTGATCCCCGTCTCGTCGTGGCCGCGCTCGGCGTCGCGCTTGGAGCGGTCCTCGCGGCGCAGCAGGCGCCGCCCGCCAGCACACCGCCCCAGCCAGACGCCCCAAGCACGCAGGGCGCGCCGGGTGGCCGTCGAGGCGGAGGGCGCGGCAATGCCGTGCAGATCCAGGCTGGACAGGAATGTCCACCCGGGACCACGGAAGTGCGTCCGCGCCTCTGCCAGCCGCCCGAGTTTCCGCCGCCGACGATCGTCGACTACCGGCCGCATTCGACCCTGGTCGCGCCACAGCATCCCGTACCGAAAGCGAAGTTCCCGGCGATTGACTATCACGGCCATCCCGGAGCGCTTCTCAATTCCGCGGAAGGCCTCGCGACTCTCGGGGCGGCGCTCGACAGCCTCAATGTCCGGGTCATCGTCAGCGCCGACAACATGTCTGGCGAGCGTTTGCAGCGAACGCTCGACCTTGTCCGGGCCTCTCCCTATCGGGACCGCGTGCGAATTCTGACGGGCTTCAATTTTCAGGGCGTGGGGCCCGGTTGGGCGGCGAAGGCCGTGCAACAGCTCGAGGCCGACATCAAGGCCGGGGCGGTGGGCGTTGGCGAGATCATGAAAGGGTTCGGCCTGAGTATTCGCAAGCCCGATGGTTCGCGCCTGCACATCGACGATCCGGAGCTCGACCCGATTTGGGATGCTTGCGCGAGTCTGAATCTGGCAGTCTTCATCCACACGGCCGATCCGCCGGAGTTCTTCGAGCCCATCGACGGCAAGAACGAGCGCTGGCTCGAGTTGTCGCTGTTTCCGGATCGCCGGTATCCTGCCCGCCAGTTCCCGCGTTTCGAGGAGCTCATGGCCGAGCGCGATCGGCTGTTCAAGAAGCATCCGAAGACGAAATTCATCGCGGCCCATCTTGCCTGGCATGCGATGGACCTCGCGCGGCTCAGCCGCATGTTCGACGAGATGCCTGAATCTGTACACCGAAGTCGGGGCCGTGCTGTACGACCTGGGGCGTCAGCCCAGGGCTGCGCACGATTTTCTCGTGAAATACCAGGACCGGATTCTCTTCGGCAAGGACGCCTTCCAGCCCGAGGAGTATCCATACTACTGGCGTGTGTTCGAAACGAAGGACGAGTACTTCGACTATTACCGCGATTACCACGCGTTCTGGAAGCTGTACGGCATCGATTTGCCCGATGCCGTTCTCAAGAAGCTGTATTTCGAGAATGCGCTGAAGCTCGCCCCCGGCCTGCCTCAGACCGGCTGGCCGAAATAACGAAATCACAGGACGCCGCGAGTCTTTTTCGAAAGTCGTAGAAAGACAGCCGGCGTCTTTGCGGTACTCCCGCTGAGCGTTGACAGAGATGAGCCGGCGTCCATAGGATGGCTCTCCTATGACCAGCAGATGGCGGACGCTCTCTCTTGGGACTGGTCTCGGCCTGTTCATCGCCCTGGGATGCTTCGTCGGGGACGATGTCGCGCTCGAGGCCCAGAATCGAAAGAACTTCTCGATCGTCAACGAGGAAAGCGGGCACGTCGCGCTCGGGCTGGCGATGCGCAAGCTCGGAGTCGCCGGGACGTTCATGAATTGCCCGGCGCATCCTGACGATGAGCGGAACGAACTGCTGACGCTCGCGGGCTATGGGATGGGACTTCGTTCGATCGACGTCCAGAACAACCGTGGCGAGGGCGGCCAGAACGAAATCGGACCGGAGCTGTTCCGTGACATCGGCGTGCTGCGCACATCCGAGCTGCTGGCGGCGCATCAGATTGATGGCGCGGAGCAATACTTCACGCGGGCCATCGACTACGGCTACTCCTGGGATCCCAATGAAGTCATTCAGAAGTGGGGCCGGGACGAGATCATCGGCGACTACGTGAGGCTGTTCCGTACACTTCGACCTGACGTAATCGTGACGATGAACATTCAGGGCGGCGGCGGTGATCGCGCGCACGAAGCGACGACCGTGCTCGTCCGCGAAGCGTTTCGCGCCGCCGGCGACCCGACCAGATATCCCGATCAGCTTCAATCGGGCCTGCGACCGTGGCAGGCGAGCAAGCTGTATTTTGCCGGCGGAGGCCCGGGCGGCGGGCGCGGCGGCCGAGGCGCGCCGGCACCTGCGACGGCCGTGCACACCGATCGCATCGACGCGGCCGTGCTACGATCCGCTGCTCGCGCGGACATATGCCGAGATCGCCGCGGACGCGCGGAGCAACCACAAGTGCCAGGGAACCGGAACCGGCCTGCCGCCCTTGCCAGGCCTGGGCGGCGGCGGGAGAGGCGGCCCGGTCGCGGGTCCGGGCGGCGCCGTTTACACACTGGTCGACACGACAATCCCGGGCGCGATGGAAAAGCCCGAGGGCAATCTCTTCGACGGCGTCGATCTCAGTCTGGCCGGCCTCGCGCGATACGCCGGGGCGAATCCGCCCGCCGCGCTGACCAACGGATTGGGGGTCATCGCCGGTCACGCGCAGCGCGCGACGGGAAGCCTTCGATGCGGGCAACGATGCCGGCACGGTCGCGCCGGTTGAGGCAGGGCTGACGGCCGTGCGCGCGCTTCGCTCGCAGCTCGGATCGATGGGACTGAGCGACTCGGCGCGCTATGAGATCGACTTTCGCCTGAAGACGAAGGAACGGGACTACGAGAACGCCGTGATCGCCGCCCATGGCCTTTCATTTATTGCCGTCGCCAACGACGGGCTCGTGGTGGCCGGCCAGCCGGTCCAACTCTCGCTCGTGGCCAGCAATCGAGGCCCTGCGGACGTCTCGGTGGGCGGCGTCGACGTCGCTGGCTTCGAAGGCGCTGCGCCCTGCACGGCTGGCGTCGTGAAGAAGGGCGCCGCGTTCACCTGCACCTCGGCGGCGACGGTGCCGGGCGCCGCAAAAGTGACCGAGCCGTATTTCACCGAGAATTACTGGAAGCATCCGGAAAATCCCGCGCGCAACGACTTCGATCCCAGCGTGCCGTTCGGAGTGCCGTTCGCGCCCACACCCTTTCACGTCACGTTCCACATCCAGGCGGGTAGCGTCGACGTCAGCAGGGACCTGCCGGTCGAATATCGGTACGTGAAGGACCTGTATTTCGGGGACAAGCGGATGGAGCTCAACGTTGTCCCCGCCTTCTCGGTGCACGTCACGCCGACGCTGGCCGTCTTTCCGGCGCAGACGACAGCGCTCGGCGCCAAGCCGATCAGCCGCGACGTGTTCGTGTCAGTGACCAACGGCACGAAGGGCGCGGCGAAGGCAACGGTCAGCCTGCAGGTGCCGGACGGATGGAAGGTGGCGCCGGCGAGCGCGCCGATCACGTTCCAGAACGAAGACGAGTCGCTGTCGGCGAAGTTTCAGCTGACCGCGCCAGCGACGGTCAAGACAGGCGCGTACTCCGTGAAGGCCATCGTCACGTCGGAGGCGACGGGCGCGCAACAGTTCAGCAACGGATATCAGGAGATCGAGTACCCGCATGTCGAGCGGCGCCAGGTGATCAAACCCGCAGAAGAAACCGTCAAGGTGATTGACGTGAAGACCGTGCCGAACCTCAAGGTCGGCTACATCATGGGCGTGGGCGATCAGGTGCCGCCCGCGATTGAACAGCTCGGAGCAAAAGTCAGCCTGATCGAGCAGGACGAGCTGGCGTGGGGCGATCTCTCCAAGTATGACCTCATCATGACCGGCGTCCGCGCCTACGAGCGGCGCGCCGATCTGCGCGCGTACAACCGGCGGCTGCTCGACTACGTGTTCGCCGGCGGCACGATGGTCGTCAACTACAACAAGACGGAATTCAACGCGGGTGTCGGTCGTGGGCGCGGCGGGGCCGGGGGCCCCGGCGGACCTGGTGCGGGTCCTGGCGCGCCGGCCGCACGCGGCGCCACTGGGCCGCCGACGCAGGGAGGGTACGGCCCGTACCCCGCGCTTGTCGACGGCAGCCGCGTGAACGACGAGACGGCACCGGTGAACGTTCTCGTGCCCGCGCATCCGCTCTTCAACTATCCGAACAAGATTGGTCCGGCCACTTGGGTAAATTGGGTGCAGGAACGCGGCCAGTACTTCCTCGCGCAGAAAGATCCGCAATACGTGGACCTGATTTCGATGGTCGATTCGTTCCCGGACAATCCCGGCGTCAAGCTGGGATCCCTGGTGGAAGTCAAGTACGGCAAGGGCAGATGGCTGTATGTCGGCCTTGGCCTCTGGCGCCAGCTCCCGGGCGGCACCGATGGCGCGTACCAACTGCTGGCGAACATGCTGGCGTTGCCGAAGGCGACGTCGGACAGGAAGTGAGCGTCTATCTGAACGGAAAGTCACTTGACTTGACGTGGCAGGTTGCGCCCGCCCCGTCGCGGGCGCGCGACGGTACCACCTCAGGTGCTTTCCGGGATTAGAGTTCTTCGACCGCCCGTTTCAGCTGTTTCTCGGCCCTAGCCAGCGCCTCCCGCAGTCCCGCGGCGGCGGCGCGATCCTGTTCGAGGCGATCTCTCGCGACGTCGAGAGCGCAGGTGACGACGTCTGGCGCTGGTCCACCGAGTGTCCTCCGGACCTCGATGAACTGCTCCGGGCTCAGCACGCGCGTGATTTCGTCCTCCGATAACCGAATGTCCTTGCCGAGTCCGGCTGCGGCACGCGCGAGCAGTTCTGAGATCTTCACGTCCGGCTGCCGCTCGGCCTCGCGCACCACCGCGGCCGCAATGGCGTGGCCGTTCCGGAACGAGAGCCCGTGATCCCGTGCCAGCGTGTCGGCCAGTTCGGTGACCGTGACCCAGCCGGCCGTCGCGCGTTGACGCATCAGCGCGGAGTCGAACTCGGCGTGACGCATCGCGGCGGCTGTCAGCCCCGTGGCGCGCCTCGCGTCCTTGAACATGGCTGCCACCAGCGGCTGCAGGTCGTCCTCCGTATCGACGATGTCGCCGAACGGCGTATTGTGGACGGCCAACGGAATCGCCAGTGCCTGTCCGAGCGCTTTTGAGGCCAGGGCCCGCGCGTGCTCGAGTGCGACGGGATTGCGTTTTTGCGGCATCACGCTGCTCGACTGCACGAAGCCGTCCGGGAGCCGCAGGTAGCCGAATTCGCGGGTGGACCACAGCAGCAGATCCTGCAGGATTCGGCCGAGGCCGACGAGCAGCACGGACGCGGCCGCGACGCTCTCGAGCAGGTAGTCGGCGGCGGCGATGCTGCCGTAGGTGTTGCCGGTCGGCTCCCTGAAGCCGAGCAGTTCCGTGGTTCGCTGCCGATCGATCGGGAACCCCGTGCCCGTGATCGCGCAGGCGCCAAGCGGATTCCGGTTGACCGACGCGAAGGCCGTGAGCAGCCGAGTCGTGTCCCGCTCGAGCTGTTCGATCGCGCCGAGCAGGAAGTGCGCCACGGTGGTTGGTTGCGCCGGCTGCGTGTGCGTGTGTGCCGGGAAGATGGTCCGCACGTGACGCGCCGCCTGATCCGCGAAGACCGCACGCACGGCAAGTGTTGACTCGGCCAGATCGAGCACGAGATCCCGCAACCGCATCCGATACAACGTCATGTCGATGTCGTTGCGGCTGCGCGCCGTGTGAAGGTGACCGGCGACCTCCTCGCCGCAGGCGCGCGCGACCAGGCCTTCAAGATAAAAGAAGAGATCCTCGCACTTCCCGTCGTAGCGGACCTGATGAACGGCCTCGAGGTCGATGCCGTCCAGCGCGTCCCGAATGGTTCGCGCGTCGGCTCTCGGAATGATCTGTCGTTCAGCCAGCATCACCAGGTGCGCGTAGTGGATCCGCATCAGTGGCGTCAGGAACAGCGCCTTCGTGTCCTCGAAATTCTCATTCAGGACAAGGCGGACGTAGTCAGCGTCAAAGGGCATGAAATCAGGCGCTCGATGCTTGGCACTCGGCACTGGCACGGACTGACAAGCTTCGCATGCTCCCTACAGGAATTCGTCTTCTCATCTAGTGCCTAGTGCCTCGTGCCTCGTGCCTCGTGCCTCGTGCCTCGTGCCCAGTGCCCAGTGCCAGCTGAGTGCCAGTTACAGTGTCAGCACGTAGTGCCTCCCCGTATCGACCGGGAGGGTGTCCACCAACCGGTCGCCAAGCCCGATTCCGTAACGATTCAGCGCGAATAGCAGATTCAGCACGCGCTCCTGCTGGTGACCCTCGGGAAACGCCAGATTACGCGTCCGATTGAACTGCCGCCGGAGCGTATCGTCCTTGCGTTTGGCCGCGTGGACGATCTTGTGATGCAGCGATTTGAGCACCTCCCGCACGCGTTCGACCGTCGTGTCGACCGCGCCGGCCAGCGTCGGATCGAGCCGCGCAAGCTCCAGCTTGAGCGCCTCGGCTCGCCGGGCCACGTCGTGGCCCGTGTCCTCCAGCGCGCGTTCGATCGTCGGCGGCAGCAGGCTTTCGAGCACGCGGTTCAGAGCGGAATCATCCTGCGTGTGGAGCGCCTCGAGCGGCAGATGATGCCGATCGAGAAATCGCATGGCGCCCGAGTCGAGGAGTGTCGCGGTGGCGCGCGGATAGAGGAGCGGCGTCTCGACGCCGAACTCGCGATATATCCGTTTGAGCTGCGCCTGGTAGGCCAGTTCGCTGGGGCCGCTGACGTAACACACGGTCGGAAACAGCCGGTCCTGCACGATCGGCCGCAAAAGAACATTCGGGCTGAATCGCTCGGGCGAGGTTCGGGCTTCGTCAATCAGCGCAGCGGCCGGCCGGACGTCGTCGCCAATGGAGTAGCCGCCGTCACGCTGCTTGATCGCCTGGCGCCCGCCCTCGTCGAGATAGAACAATGCGACGTTGTCGTCGCCCGGCTCCACTTGCGGTTCATGTCCGAGGCGAGCCATTTCGGCGGCGGCTTCGTGCGCCAGGGCGGCCGTGCGGCCGGGATGTTCCAATTCCCGAACGAAGAGATCGCCGACAAGCGCCTTGGCGGCCTGGTCCGCCGACTCGAAGACCACGAGGCCCTGGTGCCCGAGCAGGACGTCCAGCCAGCCGGCAAATGCGCGCGCGACGCCCGCCCCAGGCCGATAGTGCGCGCGCAGTTGGGCCACGACTTCAGTCGTGAAATCCGTCGGCGCGAGGAGTCGCTCGATCTCGGCGATCACGTCGTTGACGCCCGCGTCGAACACCAGCCTTGAAATCGTGTGCGAGCCCGCCCCCTCGAGGTCCGGAACCGTCACGCGATGGGGCCTGAATTCCGCATCCAGGATCTGGGCGGAGCGGATTTCCTCCCAGTCATGGTCTTCCTCGTCGACCCAGAACACGGCCACCGCAGGCGTGTCGTGATCTTCGCGGACCCTGCGCGCCAGTTGCAGCGCCGTGACCGCCTTCAACAGCGTGTACAACGGCCCGCCGAAGACACCAGCCTGCTGGCCGGTCAGAATCGCGACCGATGACGGGTCCCTGAGGAGCGCCGCCGACTGCCGCGCGTCCATCGGCGCACCGCGGCTCTCCAGTTGCCGCTCCAGCAGGGCGACGAGCTGCTCGCGGTCGCGGGGCGCACGCTGCACGCGGTGAATGGTCTGGCTCCACGCGCCCGGATCGGCCGGATCGCCGGCGAACAACGGGGCGACGGACGGGAAGTCGTGCGTGTAGGCCCCGACGAGCGGTCGAATCCACGGAAACCGGCGGATGTCGATAGCCGCCCTCACAACGCCGGAGACGGCCGTGTCAGGCGAAACAGACATTCGGGCAAATTTACTACAGAGCGGGTTCCGGGGTTCCGAGGTTCCAGAAGTTCCAAGGCTCTGCGGCATCGAACCTCGGAACCTCGGAACCGGAACCCTGTGTTAAAGTGCTGGTGTCCGAAATTCCAGGAGTCGCCGCTGCCTTTCGACGAGTCCGCCGGTTTCACCGCGCCGTCCGCCTTCGGCACGTATCGCGTCCTGCACCAGATCGGCAGCGGCGTTCTCGGCCCCGTTTTCCGAACCTACGACCCTCAACGAGATCGACTGGTCGCCGTCAAGGCGTTCCGGCTCGACGTGGTGCCTGAGCAGGCCGCGCGCCTGGCTGACGCGCTGCGCAGGCTCGCGGCGGCCACGCTCGATCATCAGGGAATCGTGCCGGCCATCGACGCCGGCCTCGAAGGCACGATGGCATTCCTGGCAAGCGAATACGTCGCCGCGGAGACGCTGGACGTCGCCCTGCGCCACCTGGCGCCCGCGCCGCTCGAGCGCGCGCTGCCGATTCTCTCGCAGATCGCCGAGGCCATCGACGCTTCATGGGCATCCGGCGCCGGGCACGGCGCGCTGCATCCCCGCGATGTCTTCGTGACGGTGGACGCCCACGAAGTCCGGATCACCGGGTTTGGCGTCGTGCCTGCGCTCGAGAGCATCGGCATCAAGACCCCCATCCGGCGGCCGTACGCCGCGCCGGAACGCGCTGGCGGCGATTCGTGGGACATTCGCGCGGACGTCTATTCGCTTGGCGCGATCGCGCACGAACTGCTGACGCGCCGCCGGCCGGCGGCGGCCGGCGAACAGGACGGCGCGCTCACGACGGGCGCGACGGCCGAGCAGCGTGTGCAGATTCGCCGCGTGCTGTCCGTCGTGCTGGCGGAACAGCCGCGGCACCGATTTCAATCGGCGCGCGCCTTTACCGATGCGCTGGCCGGCATCATGCGAGGCGAGGCCGTGTCGTTTCCCGGTGACGATGACTTCGAATCCGAGCTCACGCCTCAGGACTCGGCGGGCATCTTTGCGAACGACGAGTTTCAACTGATCGCGCCGGCGCTCAGTGATGCTGAACGTGCGTCGGACGTTCGCGCCGTTGAGCCGGCGCCCCCGATCGACACGCTTCCCGCGGTCGCACCTGTCGTCGCCGCGCAGTCGTCGGAGCCGCCCACGGCGTCCAGTCTCCAGGATCGCGAGCCGTCACCGATCCTCCAGTCCGAGCCGGAAGGGGAGCGTCTCACACCGGGCACCGATGGCTTGGTGCCCAGCGCCGAGTTTCCGGTTTCCGAGTTGCGCTCTCCAAACGTCCAGCACCCTCATCCATTCGCCTCGGACGCCGCCAGCGAGATTCCACATACCGAACCTCCTGCGCCGCAACCCATATCCAGCCCCGGTCCCTCATCGTTTCCCTGGGCGGCGATGAGCGCAGTGGCTGCCGCTGGGGTCATCGTCGGGGTCGTCATGGGGTACGAGTTTGCGGAGCGTCATCGAGCTCAGAGTGCGGCTCCGCAGCCGGCTGCCGCAGCCGCGGCCGAGACCGAGGTTCCTGTCTCGGCCTCCGGATCCGCGCCCTCCGCGGCGGCGTCTGCCGCGCTGACCGGCGAATCGGGCCCGGCGCCAGCCGTGCGGACCGACGCACGGAAGGGCCGCGTCATCGTGCGCTCCACGCCAGCCGGCGCTTTGCTCGTCATCGACGGCCGGCCGCACGGGCAAACGCCGGTCGAGGTCAGCGATCTCCGCCTCGGCTCGCACACCATCGAGGTTGCACGCTCCGGCTATGTGCCGCACACGGAAACCGTCACGCTCGCTGCCCGGAACGCCGTGCGCACGGTGACGGTCCGTCTGCAGCCGGGCCTTGGCTCCGGCGGGGAGACCTCGCGACCGGATCCGGCACCGGCGGCGGGCGCCGGAAAGCTGTTCGTCGATTCACGGCCGCAGAGGGCGCGTGTGCTGGTTGACGGCCACCTGATCGGCACGACACCGCTGCGGATGTCCGAAGTGCACGCCGGCTCGCACGCCGTGCGCCTGGAACTCGCCGGCTACCGGCCGTTCGCGACGACAGTGGGCGTCAAAGCGGGCGAACAGGCAAAGGTGACCGCCGCCCTCGAGGAAAAATAGAGTTAGTTCCAACAGTCCATGGACGCTGTTCTGGCACTCGAAAACGGCATCTGGTACCGCGGGAAATCCGCGGGGGCTCCCGGCGAAACCGCCGGCGAGGTGGTCTTCAATACGAGCATGACGGGCTATCAGGAGGTCCTCACGGATCCTTCCTACGCCGGTCAGATCGTCACGATGACCTGCCCGGAGATCGGCAACTATGGTGTGACGATAGAGGACGTCGAATCGCGGATGCTGCAAGTGGCCGGGTTCGTCATCCGCGATCAGTCGCCGATGGCCAGCAACTGGCGCGCCGACGGCACGCTGTCCGAATACCTGGCCGCGCAGAAGATCGTCGCGATTTGCGACATCGACACACGGGCGCTGACGCGGGTCCTGCGGTCGGCGGGCGTGATGCGCGGCGTCATCGCGACGGGGCGCGTCGCGCCCGACGATCTGGTCGACAAAGCCCGCGCGATTCCGCCCATGGAAGGTTCGGATCTGGTCCAGTCCGTCACCTGCGCGACGCCGTTCGATTGGACCGAGCCCCTGGATGGCGACTTCGTCGTCGCGCCGGGCCGACGGGCCACGCGGCCGCTGCGGATCGCGGCCTACGATTTCGGCATGAAGTGGAACATTCTCCGGCGTCTGACGGCGTACGGCTGTTCGGTCCGCGTGTTCCCGGCGGGCACGCCCGCGGGCGAGCTGCTGGCGACCGAACCCGACGGCGTGTTTCTCAGCAACGGGCCCGGCGATCCGGCGCCGCTCGAGTACGCCATCGACAACGCGAAGAGTCTGATCGACTCCGGCGTCCCGGTCTTTGGCATCTGTCTCGGCCATCAGATTCTTGGGTTAGCGATGGGCGCGCGGACGTTCAAGCTCAAGTTCGGGCATCGCGGCGCCAACCACCCGGTGAAAGAGCTGCGATCCGGCAAGATCGAGATCACGTCTCAGAATCACGGATTCGCCGTGGCTCCCGACACGGTGCCGCCAGACGTGACGGTGACGCACCTGAACCTGTATGACGGCACCATCGAGGGCCTGCGGCATGTGTCGAAGCCGGTGTTCTGCGTGCAGTATCATCCCGAAGCCTCGCCGGGGCCGCACGACGCGGATTACTTGTTCAGTCAGTTTCTGGACGAGATGGAGAAACGGGCGTAGATCGGCTTGCGGTTCGGGACCCTGGACTTGAGGCGCACGACCGCGCCCTGACGTCCTTCCGAGCCCAGGCCGCAAGCCTCGAGCGCCAAGCCTGCGAATGCCCAAACGTTCCGATCTGAAGCGCGTCCTCGTTATTGGCTCCGGCCCGATCGTGATCGGTCAGGCCTGCGAGTTCGACTATTCCGGCACGCAGGCTTGCAAGGCGCTCCGCGGCGAGGGGCTCGAGGTCGTGCTCGTCAACAGCAATCCGGCGACGATCATGACCGACCCCGAGTTGGCCGACCGCACGTATGTCGAGCCGCTGACCGCCGATGTGCTCGAGCGCGTGATCGCGCGTGAGAAGCCGGACAGCCTGCTGCCGACCGTCGGCGGACAGACGGCATTGAACCTGGCGGTTGAGCTGGCCGAACGCGGCGTGCTCGAGAAGCACGGTGTACGGCTGATTGGCGCGTCGATTGACGCGATCCAGGTGGCCGAGGATCGGCTGAAGTTCAAGGAAGCCATGCGTTCGATCGACATCGACGTGCCGGAGAGCGCATATGCGAGATCGCTCGCGGAGGCGGTCGAGGCCGCCGAGCGGCTTGGGTTCCCGAGCATCATCCGTCCGTCCTTCACCCTGGGCGGCGTCGGCGGCGGAATTGCGTACAACGTCGAGGAGTTCCGCGAGATCGCGCAGCGCGGGCTGTCGATGAGCCCCGTCCACGAAATCCTGGTCGAGGAGTCGGTCATCGGCTGGAAAGAGTTCGAACTCGAAGTCATGCGCGACTGCGCGGACAACTTCGTCGTCATCTGTTCGATCGAAAACGTGGATCCGATGGGCGTGCACACGGGTGACAGCATCACCGTGGCGCCTGCGCTGACGCTCACCGACAAGGAGTACCAGCGCATGCGCGACGCCGCGCGGCGGATCATCCGTCGTGTCGGCGTCGAAACCGGCGGCTCGAATATTCAATTCGCTGTCAACCCGGCGGGCGGCCGGATGATCGCGATAGAAATGAACCCGCGCGTGTCGCGCTCATCGGCGCTCGCCTCGAAGGCGACCGGCTTTCCGATCGCGAAGATCGCCGCCAAGCTGGCGCTGGGCTATCGCCTGGACGAGATCCCCAACGACATCACGCGACTGACGCCCGCCTCGTTCGAGCCGACGATCGACTACGTCGTTGTCAAGGTGCCGCGCTGGACGTTCGAGAAGTTCCCCCAGGCCGATCGATCGCTGACCACCCAGATGAAGTCGGTGGGGGAGGCGATGGCGATCGGCCGGACGTTCAAGGAGGCGTTTCTCAAGGCGTTCCGATCGCTTGAATTGGGCAGCAGCGGCCGCCTGTTCGGCCAGACCCGCCATGGGGCGCCGCTCGAGCAGAAAGACGACGCCGCGCTGCAGCGGGAGCTGAGCATTCCGACCGACCGTCGGATGTGGGCGGTGTTTCGCGCGCTCGAGCGGGGCTGGAGCGTCGCGGAGCTTCAACGGCTGACGCGCATCGATCCCTGGTTCCTGACACAGTTCCAGCAGATTGTCGAGCTGGGGCGATCGGCGGCCGCCGTGGGCGCGCGTGATCTGTCGGACGATCTGCTGCTCGAGTTGAAACGCGCCGGCTTCGGCGACGTCGATCTCGCGGGGCTGATCGACACCGGCGAGGAGCCGCTCCGCGCCCGGCGCCGGGAGAGCGGCATCGTCCCCAGTTACAAGCGGATCGACACCTGCGCGGCTGAGTTCGAGTCGTTCACGCCGTATCTGTACGGCACTTTTGAAAAGGAGTGCGAGGCCAATCCGACGCCCCGGTCCAAGGTCGTCATTCTCGGCAGCGGACCGAACCGCATCGGACAGGGCATCGAGTTCGACTACTGCTGCTGCCATGCCGCTTTTGCCCTTCGGGAAGAGGGTTACGAGACGGTCATGGTCAACTGCAATCCCGAGACTGTCTCGACCGACTACGACACCGTCGATCGGCTCTATTTCGAGCCCCTCACGTTCGAGGATGTCTCCGCGATCGTCGAGCGCGAGCGCAGCGCCGGCGGCGACGTGTCGTGCGTGGTGCAGTACCGGCGGCCAGACGCCGCTCAAGCTGGCGTTGAGCCTGCAGGCGGCGGGGATCAAGATCATCGGCACGTCGCCCGATTCGATCGATCTGGCCGAGGACCGCGAGCGGTTCGCGAAGCTGCTGTGGGATCTCGGCATCCCGCAGGCGGCCAGTGGCATCGCGCGATCGCCCGACGAAGCCCAGGTGGTGGCGGCGTCGATCGGCTTCCCGGTCGTGGTGCGTCCTTCCTATGTCCTGGGCGGCCGCGCGATGGCCATCGTGTACGACACCGCGGCGCTCGATCGGTACATGCGGCACGCCGTGCACGCCTCGCCCGAGCACCCGATTCTGGTCGACAAATTCCTGGAAGATGCGTTCGAGATCGACGTCGACGCGCTCGCCGACGCGACCGGCGCGGTCGTCATCGGCGGCATCATGGAGCACATCGAACAGGCCGGCATCCACTCCGGCGACAGCTCGTGCGTCGTGCCGACATACCTGCTGCACGACCGCCATGTCGCGACGATCCGCGACTACACGCGCCGCATCGCCCGCGCGCTCGGCGTGATCGGGTTGATGAACGTTCAATTTGCCGTGAAGGACGACGTGGTCTACGTGCTCGAGGTGAATCCGCGCGCGTCGCGCACCGTGCCGTATCTGTCGAAAGCGACCGGGGTGCCGCTGGCGAAGGCGGCGGCGCGGCTGATGATCGGCCGGACGCTCGCGGACCTCGGACTGACGCAGGATCTGGAGGTCTCCGGCTTCTTCGTCAAGACTCCGGTGTTCCCCTTCGTTCGATTCCCCGGCGTGGACACGCTGCTCGGGCCCGAGATGAAGTCCACGGGCGAGGTCATGGGCGGAGCGGAAACGTTCGGATCTGCGTTCGCGAAAGCGTACCTGGGCGCCGGCCAGCGACTGCCGCAGACCGGCACTGCATTCATCAGCGTCAACAACCAGGACAAGCCGAACGTGGTCAAGGTCGCCCGGGACCTCGCCGCACTCGGGTTCAAGCTGGCCGCGACGCGAGGCACGGCCGCCTATCTTCGCGCCCACGGCCTCGATGTCGAGATCATGTTCAAGATTAACGAGGGGCGGCCGCACGTCGGTGACGAGCTGCTGAACAAGAAGATCTCGATCGTGATCAACACGCCGCTCGGCCGGGAGTCGTTCTTCGACGATCGGGCCGTTCGCCGCGTCGCGATGTTGCAGGGCGTGCCCGCCATCACGACGCTCACGGGCGCCGAGGCCGCGGTGAGCGCGATCGCTGCGCTCAAAACCGAGGGCCTGAGCGTCAAGTCGCTGCAGGAATATCACGCCGACATGGCGAAAACCTGAGGCGCGCGGCCGGACTAATCCTCATCCCCGCGCCCGCGCCGGCGTTTGGTCTCGGCGCGCCGGTGCTTCGACGTCAACCGTGCCTCCCGAGCCGCCGCGCTCGGCCGCGTCGGCCGCCGCTTCTTTGGCTGTCGCGCGGCCCGCTGAAGCAACGCCAGCAATCGCGCGCGCGCCGCCTCGCGGTTCTGCGCCTGGGTGCGATGCTCCCGCGAGTCGATCAGCAGCACTCCCTCGCCGGTCATGCGGCCGCCCGCCAGGGAGATCAGCCGCGCCTTCACGTCCTCGGGGAGCGAAGACGCCGAGACGTCGAACCGCAGCTCGACTGCGGTGGCCACTTTGTTGACGTTCTGGCCGCCAGGCCCGGAGGCGCGGACGAAACGCTCTTCGAAGGCCGAGTCGTCAACCGCAATCTTGTCGGTAATCCGGATCATCGGAAACGTTTGCAGCGCCCGATCGTTCGTCTGATGAGCGTTTCTGCCATGCACCAGCGACGCATCCCGCGCCGGCGCGAGATTCGGGTGGCACGTTCTGGCCGAATCTTTGCACGATTCGGTTGATGGTGCGAACACCCATCAAAACGGGGATCGCCCCGCGACGACACCGTGTTCGTCTGAACGGCGCCGTGCGTGAGGATGCCCTGAAGCCAATCCGATGCCCCGCACGGTCAATTCCGGGCTCCTCATCGCCATTGTCGTACTTTCGGGCATCGCCACGGGTGTCCTGACCACGCTGTCGGCGCCAAACGCCGCTGCGCTGGCGATCGGCTGCGGCGCCCTGGCCGTACTCGACGGGGCGCGGGCGGCGCGGCTCGTGCTGCTGGGCGCCTGCGCGTTCAGCGCTGCCGCATGGGATGGCGTGCTGGCGCGCGACCGGCAAGCGGCCCGGCCCCTTCAGGCCTGGTTCTCGCGCGTTGCGCCCAATGGCCGCGCGGCGGACGCGGTGATGGTCCACGGGAGGCTCACGGCGGATGGCGAGCCGGGTGGAGATGGCACCCGGCTCCTGATCGACGTCGAATCGCTGCAAGCCGAAGGCGCGTGGAGGCAGGCCTCCGGTCACATTCAAGCTCATGTCAGTGGGATCTTGAGCAGCGATCGCGTCGTCGAGTGGACCGCCGGTCGTCATGTTGCCGTGCCCGTCGTTCTTCGCGAGCCGCAACTCCTGAGGAATCCCGGAAGCCCGAGCGACCGGTGGATCCAGTTGCACCGCACGGTCGATCTGGTCGGAACAATCAAGAGCGGCGTGCTCGTCAATGTCGAACCTGGAGCGTGGTGGGACGAAGCCGCCGCGGCGCTGCGCCGACACATCCGTGAGGCCTCCGCCCACTATGTGGCGCCGCGGTCCGCGCAATCGGCTGCCATCGTTGACGCGATTCTCATCGGCGATCGCGCGGGCCTGTCGGAGGACGTGCAGCGGCGATTACGAGCGGCCGGCACGTACCACGTGATTGCGATCTCCGGAGGTAACGTCGCCATCCTGGCCTCGTTCTGTTTCGTTCTGCTGCGATTCGCGATCCGATCCTTTCGCAGCGTCGCCCTAATCACGATGGCGATCGTGCTTGCGTATGGCTGGGTGGTCGGCGACGAGCCCTCCGTGCGCCGGGCGGTCACGGCGGCCTGCATCTACCTGGCGCTGAGCCTGATCGGCCTGGTTCCGCGTGCGCTCAATGTGCTTGGGCTGACCGCGGCGTTAATGGCCGCCGCAGATCCGCTGACCGTCGTCGATGCCGGCATGTGGCTCTCATTCGGCGCCACGCTCGGGATCATCGTCGGCGCCGCGCGGTTCATGCGAGCGGCGACCAGGCGCCCTCCAAGCATCTCGAGACACGGTGTGTCGCGGAGGACGCCGGGCAAACCGGTACGCCGTGTCCTCGAGAGGGTCTGGCTGTTGGCCCTGGGGCTGTTCAGCGCGACGCTCGCAGCGGAAGTGACCCTGCTGCCGGTATCGGCCGCGCTTTTCTCCCGGGTGAGTCTGCTCGGTCTCGTGCTGAACTTCATCGCCATTCCAGCCATGACCATTGTCCAGTTGGCAGGGTTTGCGGTCGCGGCATGCGCCGGCTGGTGGGACGCCGGCGCCCATTGGTCCGGCTGGCTGGCCGATAGGGCGGCATCCTGGCTGGTGGGATCGTCGATGGCCGTGGACGCCGCTCCCTGGCTGGTCTGGCGCGTGCCGCCGACGCCTCTCGTGTGGACCGCCGCGTTCTACGCGGGACTCGCCGGTCTCGCAGGGGCACGCCTCTGGCGCTGGCCGCGGCAGATCGCCGCTGTGATCACCGTGATCAGTCTCGTCGTGATCGTCACCGCGCCGAGCCTCGAGCGCGCCGGTCCTGCAGGCGGGCGATTGCGAGTGACCATCCTCGATGTCGGGCAGGGAGATGCCATTCTGGTCCAGTTTCCCGATCGCCATTCCCTTCTCGTGGACGCCGGCGGATCCAACGGCTCATTCGACCTCGGCGGGCGCGTGGTAACGCCCGCGCTCTGGGCCTCCGGTGTGCGGCGGTTGGACTGGCTGGCGATCACGCATCCGGATCTCGACCACATCGGCGGGGCCCTGGCCGTGGAGCGCGACCTGGCTCCGCGGGAGATCTGGGAAGGCGTGCCCGTGCCGCCCTATCCCGAGCTGATTGCGCTCCGCCAGGATGCCAAATCGCGTGAGATCGCCTGGCGTCAGGTCCTCGCCGGGCACGAACTCGAACTCGGCAGCGTCGTCGTGGATGTGCTGCATCCGCCGGCGCCGACC
Source organism: uncultured Acidobacteriota bacterium (assembly GCA_963724645.1). Classification (GTDB taxonomy): domain Bacteria; phylum Acidobacteriota; class Vicinamibacteria; order Vicinamibacterales; family SCN-69-37; genus CAVXSP01. The sequence continues at coordinate 303,259 of CAVRVJ010000010.1, read as the reverse complement.
TGGGAGCGTCAGCGGGCGCGCAACGACGACTCCGTCGTGATGCGTCTGCGTTTCGGCGATGTCGAGATCCTGCTGACGGGCGACGCCGGACGGGAATTCGAGGGTGAATTCGTGCCTGAGTCGCGGGTGTTTCCGCTGCGCATGCTCAAGATCGGACATCACGGCAGCCGAACCAGCAGTTCGCTGCAATTTGTCGAAGCCGTGCGCCCGCAGATTGCCTTCGTCAGCGTCGGCCACGGCAATCTGTTCGGCCATCCGGCGCCGGACGTGCTCGAGCGGTACGAGCGGATTGGCGCGATTCTGTTTCGCACCGATCGTGACGGCGCGATCGTTGTCGAGACTGACGGCCGGAGAGCCGAGATTCGAACGATGAGCGGCAGGCGCTGGTCTGTGAAAGTCGCTACTTAATCCTCTGCCAGACCTTCTCCATCTCCTCGAGGGTAGCGTCATGCACCGTTCGCCGCTGGCGATCGAATTCCGCCTCGAGCCTGGCAAACCGCCGTGTGAATTTCTCGTTCGCCGCGCGCAGTGCGGATTCGGGTTCGATCCCGAGCTTCCTCGCGAGATTCGCGACAGAAAAGAGCAGGTCGCCCAGTTCTTCCGCCGCGCGTGCCTGACTCTCGTTCAGGGCCTCCCGAAGCTCTCGTGCCTCCTCGTCGATTTTGTCGACGATGTGGATGGGCCGCGCCCAGTCAAAGCCGACCGCGGCCACCCGTCGGCCGATTTCATGAGCGCGCAAGAGCGACGGCATCGCACGAGGCACGCCCGAAAGGACCCCCTTCTTCACGCCGGCCGCTGACTGCTCGCCGGCTTTGATCCGCTCCCACTGTTCCTTGACCGCGGCCGACGTCCGGATTCTTCCGCGCCGCCGATCGCGCGCAGGCAATTGCCGGCCGCCCGCCGTGAAGACATGCGGGTGGCGGCGGATCAGCTTGCTCGTGATGGCCTCGATCGCGTCGGCCAGCTCGAAGCGGCGGGCTTCGGCCGCGATCTGCGCGTGAAACACGCACTGAAAGAGCACGTCGCCCAGCTCGCCCGGAAGGTCCTCGAGCTGGCCCCGGTCGATCGCGTCGAGGACTTCGTAGGTCTCCTCGACGAGATGAGCGCGCAGGCTCCGATGCGTCTGCCTGCGATCCCATGGGCAGCCCGAGGGCGAGCGCAGCACGTCCGTGATTTGGACGAGGCGTTTCAATGCGGCGGCGGCGCGGCGGGCGCGAGCAGCGGTGAGGCGAGCACGTCTGGCAGACTTCATCAGTGGTGAGCGCGCTTCTGGCGCGATCGGTCGTATGGCCATGCTAGCATCGGACGTTTGTGAAGGTCCTGTTTCTTGGCACCGGCACGTCGCATGGCGTGCCGATGATTGGCTGCGACTGCCGCGTCTGCCGATCGGTCGATTCGCGCGATAAACGCATGCGGACCTCGATTCTGGTCGGGATCGCCGATGGCACGACGCTGCTCGTCGACACGCCGCCGGATCTCAGGACGCAGGCGCTGACCTACGGTCTTCGACGAATCGACGCCATCCTGTACACGCACGCCCACGCCGATCACATCTCGGGACTGGATGACGTGCGCCGTTTCAATGCGATCAGCGGCCATCCGATGCCCCTCTACGGCGATCCGGAAACGGTGGCTGAGATCCGGATGCGATTCAGCTACGCGTTCGATCCCGGGTCCGCTCCTGGCGGCGGTTTGCCCGACTTGCGCCTCTGGACCATCGGCGGGCCGTTCTGCGTGCGAGGGCTGGAGGTCATGCCCGTGCCTATCCTCCACGGACGACGCCCGATTCTCGGGTTCCGGTTCGGGCGGTTCGCGTATTTGACGGACTGCAGCGGTATCCCGCCGGCGTCCTTCCCGTTGCTCGACGGACTGGATGTTCTGGTGCTCGATGCGTTACGCCGGCGGCCGCATCCGACGCACTTCAGTCTCGAGGAGGCGGTGGCGATGGCTGCGCGGATCGGTGCGCGGGAAACGTACTTCACGCACATCGCGCACGACCTCGGCCATGCGGAGATCTGTGCCAGCCTGCCGCCGACCGTGGCCCTGGCATACGATGGCTTGACCCTGGAGATTGAGGAATGAGGCAATGCGGTAATGGGGCAGGGCGAAGGAGCGTGGAAGTGAACATGGATGCTGAGTGTTGGGCGCGGGATTGCCTCATGGCCACGCCGACCCGCTGCGCTGTCGCCTCATTGGCCCATTACCCTGGCCGATTGCCCCACTGAACAATGCAGGTGCTGCACTTCCCCGATAGTCCGAGTCCCCTGTGGCGCGACCCGGTCGCGGCGCTCGGCAATTTCGACGGGATGCACCGCGGGCACATGCGGTTGCTCGAGCGCGTGCGCCGGCAAGCCGGCGAACGCGGCGGCACCCCCGTCGCGATGATCTTCGAACCGCATCCGCCGCGGGTCCTGCGGCCGGACAAGGCGCCGCCGCTGCTGATGACGCTCGAGCAGAAACTCGAGGCCTTCGAGCGGGCGGGCATGCAGGGGGTGGCGATTGTACGCTTCTCTCACGACCTCTCGCGCTGGGAGCCCGAGTTCTTCGTGGAGACCGTGCTCGTCGATTGGCTGCGCGTCGCCGAGGTCTGGGTCGGCGCGAACTTCCTCTTCGGCCGCGATCGATCCGGGACGTACACGCTGCTGCGTGCCCTCGGCGAAGACCGCGGCTTTCGAACGGACAAAATCGACCCGGTGCGGTACAAAGATTTCGTCGTCTCGAGCACACGCGTGCGGTACCTCGTGGCGGAAGGGCGCGTCGATGAGGCCGCGGCGCTCCTGGGCCACCATTACTATCTCGACGGCGCCGTGGTCCACGGCGATGGCCGGGGCCGTGAATTGGGGTTCCCGACTGCGAACGTGGAATCGGCCAACGAGCTGCTGCCCGCATACGGCATCTACGCGACGATCGCTGTGATCGACGGGATTCAACACCCGTCGGTGACGAGCATCGGCATCCGCCCGACGATTGGCGACAACAAGTTGACGATCGAAGTGCATCTGCTCGACGGCGGGCGCGACCTGTACGGCCAGCGGCTGCGCCTGGCCCTGGTGCAGCGGCTGCGCGGGGAACAGAAGTTCGACGGCCTCGAGCCGCTCCGCACGCAAATCGCCGCAGACTGCGACACGGCCCGCGCGCTGTTCGCGGCCATGGCGCTGTAGAAATCAATCACGACGACGTGCACGACGCTGACGAAGAGACAAGATGTGAGAGATCCTGGCCCGCAGGAGCGAGCAGTCCTTCCTGATAGAATCCGAGCCTATGTCCGAGCCCGTGACGCTGCTCGTGCCGGTCGACGAGCGCTACCGCGAGTTGGCACCGGAGCTGGCGCGCAAGTACATGGAGATTGCGGGCGGATCGGTGACGGATGCCGGCGCGCTGGCCGCCGCCGTGCGTGCCGCGCTCGCGGAGCTGACGGCGGCCGCCGGCGCCGAGGGCGAGGTTCAGCTCGCGTTTCGTGTCGAGGCACAAGGTGTCGAGATCCACGTACGCTGCGGCGGCCGCTCGTCGATCGTCACCAAACCCCTTCCCGCGCGGAACGCCTGATGCCGATGCGTCTCTTCAACACTCTGACCCGATCCGAGGAAGAGTTCGCCCCCGCGGATGGCAAGACCGTGCGAATGTACACCTGCGGGCTGACCGTCTACGCTCGCGGCCACATCGGCAACTTCCGCACATTCGTGACCCTGGATGTGCTGCGCCGTGCGCTCAAGTACCAGGAGGGGTATGCCGTCCGCCAGGTGATGAACTTCACCGACGTGGACGACAAGACGATCGCGGCTTCTCAGAAGACGGGCGTCTCCCTCCGGGACTATACCGATCGGTACGTCGCGGCCTACCTGGATGACGCGGCCGCAATGGGGCTGGAGCCGGTGGAGGAACACCCGAGGGCCACCGACGAGGGCAACCTGCAGGCGATGGTCCGGATGATCCAGCAGCTCGAGGCCCGCGGCCACACGTATCGATCCGACGGGTCCATTTACTTCCGGATCGCTTCAATGCCGAGCTACGGCAAGCTCGCGCGCCTGGATCACGAAGGCATGCAGGCCGGGGCGCGGGTCGACTCGGATAGCTACGAAAAGCAGGACGCGCGAGACTTCGTGCTCTGGAAGGCCACCAAGCCGGGCGAGCCGACGTGGGATTTTGGCTGCGGTCCGGGCCGCCCCGGATGGCATATCGAGTGCTCCGCGATGGCTCTGCGGCTGCTCGGCGACCCGCCGATCGACATCCACGGCGGCGGGATCGATCTCATTTTTCCGCACCACGAAAACGAAATCGCGCAGGCCGAGGGCGCGACCGGGAAGCCCTTTGCGCGCTTCTGGGTCCACGTCGAGTTTCTCAACATTGACAGCGAGAAGATGTCGAAATCGCTCGGCAACGTCTACAGCGTGCGCGACATCATCGGCAAGGGCTATCGCGCATCGGCGCTGCGCTACCTGCTGCTGTCGACCCACTACCGGAAGCAGGTCACGTTCAACTGGGACATCCTCGATCAGTCGGAGGCCGCGCTGACCCGGCTCAGCGACTTCGTGGCGCGGTTGAACACCGTGCGCGAGGGCCCGGGGCACCCGGCCATTGCCGAGCGGGTCGCCGCGGCGCGCGCCGACTTCCGCGCGATGATCGCGAGCGATCTGAACGTCCCTGGCGCGCTCGGCGTCATTTTCGACCTGGTGCGCGAGATGCACGCGGCGATGGATCGTCGCGACCTCGGCGAACCCGACGCCGTGCTGGTCCAGGAAGCGTTCTACGACTTCGACAAGATCCTCGGGGTCATGCAACTGCGGCAGATGGAAGATGCCAGGCCGCCCGTTCCTGTCGAAGAAATCGAGCGGCGGATCGCCGAACGGCGCGAGGCGCGCAAGGCCCGCAACTTCGCGCGCGCCGACGAGATCCGCAAGGACCTCGAAGCGCGCGGCATCATCCTCGAGGACCACGCCTCGGGGACCCGCTGGAAGAAGAAGTGAGCTTACCCTTTCACCCTCTCACCCTCTGACGAATACTGTACCGATGGGCCCGGCGCCCGACATCAAGACGCCCCTTCCGGGCCCCAACGCGCGCGCCATCGTCGAGCGCGATCGGCTGGCGGTCTCGCCGTCCTATACCCGCGCGTACCCGTTCGTCATGGCGCGCGGGGAAGGCGCCGTGGTCGAGGACGTCGACGGCAATCGCTTTCTCGACTGCTCGGCGGGCATCGCGGTGGCCTCGACGGGCCACGCGCATCCTGACGTGGTGGCCGCCGTCACGGCGCAGGCTGGGCAGTTCCTCCACATGTCGGGCACCGACTTCTATTACGAGCCGCAGGTGCGCCTGGCCGAAGAGATCGCCTCGATCGTTCCGGTGGCCTCGCCCGTTCAATCGTTCTTCGGAAACTCCGGCACCGAAGCGAACGAGGCCGCGATTAAGGTGGCGCGGTACGGCTCCGGGCGATTCAACCTGATCGCGTTTCTCGGCTCGTTTCACGGCCGGACACTCGGGTCGCTCGCGCTCACCTCCAGCAAGGTCGTCCAACGGCGCGGCTTCGGACCGATGATGCCGGGCGTCTATCACACGCCGTACGCCTACTGTTATCGGTGCCCGGTCGGCCTGAAGCCGGAATCGTGCGAGGCCGAGTGCCTGCGGTTCCTCGAGGATCAGGTGCTCGTCCATTTGGTCTCGCCGGATGAAGTCGCCGGCGTAATTGTCGAGCCGATTCAAGGAGAGGGCGGATACATCGTCCCGCCCGCGCAATTCCATCAGCGGCTGCGTGAGTTGACCAGCCGGCACGGCATGCTGCTGATTGTGGACGAAGTGCAGTCTGGGATGGGGCGTACCGGGAAGATGTTCGCCCTCGAACATTTCGGCGTCGAGGCCGACGTCGTGACGATCGCGAAGGGCATCGCCTCGGGCCTGCCGCTCGGCATCATGACCGCGCGGTCGGCGGTCATGAGCTGGCCGCCCGGGGCGCACGCCAGCACGTTCGGCGGAAACCCCGTCAGTTGCGCGGCCGCGCTCGCAACGCTGAAGATCCTGCGCGACGGTCTTGTCAGCCACGCGGCCCAGGTTGGCGATCATCTGCTGGATCGGTTGCGCGGGTTGATGGACAAGCATCCGTTGATTGGGGACGTCCGCGGTCGAGGCCTGATGATCGGGGTCGAGCTGGTTCGCGATCGGCAGACGAAGGAGCGGGCGACGTCGGAGCGGGACAGAGTCGTTCAGGAGATGTTCAAGCGCGGCGTGCTGATCCTGGGCGCCGGCGCCAACGCGATCCGTTTCGCGCCTCCGCTGGTGCTGACCAAGGCGCAGGCGGATGTGGTGGCGGAGATCTTCGATCAGTCACTTGACGCCTTGAAGAAACCACCACCGGCCGACATCTGATCCAAGCTCGGCACGTAGCCGCCCCGAGTCATTCGGAATCAGCGGCGCTCCTTTCCCGCACCGGCCGCATCCCGCTGACCGCCCCGCCGAACGACGCTCCTGCTCAGCGGATTCTGGCGGAGATCGTGGTACAGCTCTTGCTCCCTCTCTCGCTGTGCAACTACCTCCTTATCGACAAGTACTTGGAAGACAAGGGGAAGATTTGGCCGCGCAGGAATTGCAGCGCCGTGGGTACGTGATTCTTGCCCGTAGGTACCGTACACGGTTTGGAGAAATTGACATCGTCGCCCAGGATGAGGCGTTCATCGTTTTCATTGAGGTCAAGGCGAGAAGGACGTCGCGGTACGGTGCGGCCGGGGAAGCGGTCCCGTCGTGGAAGCAGCGGCGGATTGCCGCCATGGCGCTGGATTACCTGGCTTGGTCAGATCGGCTCGACCACCCGTGCCGTTTCGATGTCGTGGCGATTGACGGCATGGGCTCCAGCCACATGGACATTCACATTATTCAGGACGCCTTTGCGTGCCACGTCACCTAGCGTGCCGGGCGGAATATTGACTGCGATCAATTTCGCCGGCCCACATGCCCAGGGGGGGATACACGTCTAACTGGTCTCGCCTCAGCGACTTCCGCATCAGTATCTAACGAAAACTTAACATAAGGCTTGACGTGCCTCCCGAGGTTGACTAGCGTGTGGTCATAAACGGACAGGCCTCCCGGCCTGTTCACGGAGGGGGACGTGTAGGCATCAGTGTGTCCGAAAAGGAGCAGTCCATGAGTCGCAGGCTACCTCGACTGGGGATAGTGGCAGTGGCTGGATTTTCGCTCTCTCTGATCGGATCGGCGGCCTTTGCGCAGAGCAGCGCAACCGCGCCGTTGTCCGGAGTCGTCGTTGACAAGGACGGCGGGGTCATGCCCGGCGTGACCGTCGTCGTGAAGAACAATGCAACCGGCGTGACCAGTCCCGCTGTCGTGACCAACGGGGCCGGCCTGTTCAACGTGGCGGCGCTCGAGCCCGGCACGTACACGGTGACCGTCTCGCTCACAGGTTTCAAGACGGCGGTCCTCAATGAAGTGAAGATCACGACGGGCATTCCTGCCGATGTCGGCAAGGTGACCCTCGACATCGGGCAGGTCAGCGAAAAGGTCGAAGTCACGGCCCACGCCGAAGTTGTCCAGACGCAGGCGACGGCGATTACTTCGACGATCGACGCGAACCAGATCAGGAATCTGCCCCTCATCACCAAGAACGCGCTGAACTTCGTCACGTTCCTGCCGGGCGTGGACACGGGCGGCACGCACAGCCAGCGCGCCTCGACGGTCGCGGGTCTGCCGCAGACGGCGCTGGCGATCAGCATCGATGGCGTCAACACGCAGGACAACTACAATAAGTCCACGGACGGATTTTTCTCGACCATCACGCCGAGCGTCGATGCCGTGGAAGAGGTCACGGTGTCGACGGCGACGCCGGGCGCCGACAGTTCGGGCCAGGGCGCGGTGCAGATCAAGTTCGTGACGCGCTCGGGCACGAACAGGTACACGGGAAGCCTCTACGAGTACTACCGTGACCCGAAACTCAACGCGAACAGCTACTTCAACATCGTCAACCACCTGTCGAAGAACAACATCAAGTTGAACCAGTACGGCGGGAACGTCGGCGGGCCGATCGTGCTGCCCGGCATGGATGGCCACGGCCGCGCATTCTTCTTCGTGAACTACGAGGAGTTGCGGCAGCCGTCGGAGATTACGCGCACGCGCGTCGTGATGAATGACTCGGCCCGGCAGGGTGACTTCAAGTACGCGTCCGGCGGCGTCACGCGGACCGTCAACGTCATGGCGGTCGCGGCGGCCAACGGGCAGATTACGACGTTCGACCCGACCATCAGCAAGGTCCTGGGCGACATCGCGTCGGCGGTGCGGACCACAGGGACGCTGACCCAGAATGCCGACCCCAATTCGAGCCAGTATGTCTTCAACGCGCCTGCGTATGGGACGCGGCACTTCCCGACTGAGCGCCTCGATTTCAACCTGACCCAGAAGCACCGGCTCAGCGCGACGTATTACTTCCAGAAGTTCAATACCGATCCGGACACGCTGAACAACGTCGAGCCGCGGTTCCCCGGTTTCTCGAACCACGGCGCGCAGTACTCCTATCGGCACCAGGCCTCGGGGACGGTCCGCTCCACGTTGTCGCCGAACATCGTCAACGAGGCCATCTTCGGGCTCATCTGGGCGCCGGTGTATTTCTTCAATGACATCACGTTGTCGCAGTTCGACAGTCAGGGCGGGTACGCGCTCGGGTTGCGGCCGAGCCCGACGACCGGGTTCAGTGCGTTCAATACCCTTGATATTCCGACGGCGGGGAGCAGCACGAACAATCCTTCTACAGCCAACGGAAACAACCCCGAATCACGCAATGGCTGGGACTGGAGCCTGGACGAGCGCTTCAACTGGCAACGAGGCAAGCACAGCCTGCAGTTCGGCGGCAGCTTCATCCAGGTCAAGGCCTGGATCAAGGACCAGCAGCCGGCGCAGGCGATCAACTTCGGCGTGGATACCACCAACGACCCGGCCGCGACGATGTTCACCACCGCCAATTTCCCTGGTGCGTCGACCACGAACTTGAATGACGCGCGGTATCTGTACGGGCTGCTCACCGGACGCGTAACGAACATTCAAGGCCAGTTGGCGCTCGACGGCAACTCCAACCAGTACATCTATGGCGGCATCGCGAACCGGCGCGTCCATATGAACGAGACGGGCCTGTTCGCGCAGGACGCCTGGCGCGTGAAGCCCAATGTGACGTTCAACTACGGGCTCCGGTACGAGCTGCAGCTTCCCATCGTTCCAGAGAACAGCTTGTACTCGACGGTCACCGTCGCCGATGCGTGCGGCCCCTCGGGCACCGGCAACTCGTTTGGCACCCTGTGCAATACCTTCGCTCCAGGCACGTTGACGGGAACGAAGACGGCGGGCTACCGCCAGTACACGACCGGCACGAAGGGGTACAACACCGACTGGAACAACGTGGCGCCCAGCGTGGGTGTGGCCTGGTTGCCGAACGTGAGGAGCGGGCTCCTCCGAGACATCCTCGGCGATCCCGATCAGGCGACCCTGCGCGCGGCATATGCCAGGGCCTACAACCGCGAAGGCCTTGGCGCGATGACAACCCGTTACGAAAACAACCCTGGCGTGTTCGTTCAATTGAATCGCAATGTAACCAACGGCAACCTGGTGCTGCCGGGCGAGAGCTGGCCGCTGCTGCTGAGCGAGACCAGCCGCATGGGGTCGGGTGCGTTCGATCCGACGCCGCAGTACCCGCTGCCCATCAGCCGGTCCAACGCGCTGAACTTGTTCGATCCGGACTGGCAGGTCGGGCATGTCGACTCCTACAGTTTCGGTTTGCAGCGGTCCATTTCGCGAGACATGGCTTTTGAGGTGCGGTACGTCGGCACCCGCGCAAAAGACCAGCGCACCACCGACAACTGGAACGAGGTCAATCTCGTCGAAAACGGGTTCCTGGATGAATTCAAGAAGGCGCAAGCCAACCTGTACGCCAACATCGCGGCTGGTCGAGGCCAGACCATTGCCTATTCCGGAACCGGGACGGGCACTACGCCGCTGCCGATCTATCTCGCGTACTTCAACGGCCTCCCAGCGTCGGCGGCCGGGACCGCGTCCAACTACACGGGAACGAGCTGGAGCAACTCGACCATCGTCGGACGGTTCGCGCAGCTGAATCCCAACCCGTCCACGTCCGCCTCAACGGACCTGCTTGGCAGCGCGACCTTCAGGAGCAATGCGGTGGTCGCCGGCCTCCCGGTGAACTTCTTCCAGGTGAACCCCGACGTCGGCAACGTCAGCGTCGACGGCAGCAAGGGATACACGCGTTACGACTCGGTGCAGTTCAACGTGAGGCGCCGCCTGTCGGCAGGCCTGTCGTTCGACATCAATTACACGTATGCCAAGCGCTGGGAATCGCGGCTCGATTCGCTGCGCGTCAGCCGTTACCTTATTCAGTCAACCGCCGGCGTGCCCCACGCAGTCAAGATGACGACGACGTACGATCTGCCCGTGGGGCGGGGCCGGCGCGTCGGCACCGACATGAACCCGTGGCTGGACGGGGTCGTGGGCGGCTGGTCCTTCAATCTGACCGGCAAAGTGCAGAGCGGGCAGGTGCTCGACTTTGGCAACGTGCGTCTGGTGGGGATGACTCTGGACGACCTGCAGAAATCCATTCAGTACCGGTTCGACACGACCTCGGTGCCCGGCAGCGTGCGAGTCTACAACCTGCCGCAGGACATCATCGACAATACGACGAAGGCGTTCAGCTCCAACGTGCTCGGCTACACGACGGGCACGCCGACCGGACGCTATCTGGCGCCGGCTAACGGACCAGACTGCATTCAGGTCAACCGCGGCGACTGCGCCCCGAAGGACCTATTTGTCGTGGCGCCGGTCTTCTCGCGGTTCGACTTCAGCGCGAAGAAGGCGATCCGCACCGGCGGCCGGACGAGCTTTATCATCGAGGTCGACGTGCTGAACATGTTCAACGCGATCAATTTCAATCCTACGTCGCCCGGCAACAACAATTCGGTCGGCACCTTCAATTTCAACAATGCCGATACCTATCGCGTGACGTCCTCGTATTCGGACGTCAACGGCACGTTCGATCCGGGCAGCCGCGTCGGGCAGCTGATCCTTCGATTCAACTTCTGAGCACCGGCCGACGGCTGACGCGTGCGGGGTGAGAGCAATCTCACCCCGTCACGCGTTAGCCCTTCTTGCTGATCACCCCGCGCCTCACTGCTGGAGGCCGATGTAGTCAAACCACTTCACGGCGCGTCCGGCCTCACGGCCGACCGCGGCGATCTCAGGTACAGCAATCTCGTCCGAATCGTTCCGTCAATCGCCTCGAGCTCCTGCCGGACCGCGCGCGTGTCGGGGCTCTCCTTCGCCTCGACGTCGATGACCACGTAACCCAACTGCGCGTTGGTTTCGAGGAATTCCGAGCAGATGTTCACGTCGTGCCGCGAGAAGACCTCGTTGATCTGCGAGAGCAGGCCCGGGCGGTTCTGGTGGATGTGGATGAACCGGTGCATGCCAGGATGATCGGTCAGCGAGACCTCCGGGAAGTTGACGGCCGTGAGCGTGCTGCCCAGATTGCTGTAGCGAATCAGCTTGTCCGCCACTTCCCGGCCGATGCTCTCCTGCGCTTCCTCGGTGCTGCCGCCGATGTGCGGCGTGAGCAGCACCTGATCGAGCCGGCAGAGCGGCGACACGAACGGCTCGTCACGTCCAGTGGGCTCTTTCGGAAATACATCCAGCGCCGCGCCGACAAGATGGCCCGTCTCGACGGCACGGGTCAGCGCCTCCACGTCCACCACCAGACCGCGCGACGCGTTGATGAGCGCCGTGCCCGGCCGCATCCGCGCAAGCTCGCGTTCGTCCAATCAGGTTTCTGGTCTGAGGCGTGTCCGGCACGTGCAGTGTGACGACGTCCGCCTGCGCCAGCAGCTCGTCGAGCGTTCGCACGGCAATCGCGTTGCCGAGCGCGAGCTTCGTGATGATGTCGTAGTAGATCACGCGCATGCCGAGCGCTTCCGCCAGCACGCCCACCTGCGTGCCGATGTGCCCGTAGCCGACGATGCCCAGGCACTTGCCGCGGACTTCGTGCGCGCCGGCCGCAGACTTGTTCCAGACGCCGCGGTGAAGCTGCGCGTTGCGCTGGGGCACGCCACGGATGAGCAGGATCGTCTCCGCGATCACCAGCTCTGCGACGCTGCGCGTGTTCGAGAACGGGGCGTTGAAGACCGGCACGCCGCGCTCGCCCGCGGCCGCCAGGTCGACCTGATCGGTTCCGATACAGAACGCGCCAATCGCGATCAGCCGCCGTGCGCCGGCGAGCACCTCCCCGGTGAGCCTCGTTCTCGATCGGATGCCGACGATGTGCGCGTCACGAATTGCATCGGCGAGCGCGTCGCCTTCGAGCGTCGAGGCGTGCCGCGCGATCGTCGTGTAGCCGTCGGCCTCGAACGCGTCGAAGGCGCTGGGATGCACGCCCTCGAGGAGCACCACCGAGATTCTTTCTTTGGGGAAGGAGATCATGGGATCGTGATTTGCCTCATTGCCTCATTGCCTCATTGCCTCATTGCTTCGTTGAATAACGCCAGCGCCGCCTGCACCCGCTCGATCGCGGTGGTTGCCGCGGCGTCCGTTGCGGCCGTCGGCTTCAGGTCCGCCGCCTGGATGGTGGAGAACAGCTCGGGCAGCGGGGCATACGCCTCGTCGAGCGACGCGATCAGGCGGTCGAGCGTGGCTGCGGTCTCGCCGGCCGCGGCTGCCCGGCGATTCGCCGCCGTTCGTCTCGCGTCCTTCAGTTGGCGGATGGCATCGTCAAGCGATCGAGACAACGTGTACTGCCGCATGAGATCGGCAACCGGTGTCCGCACGCGCGGATCCATCTTCACCGTCACGGCCTGTCGAAGCACGCGGCTGCCAATGGTCAAGCGTACCTGATAGATACCCGGCATCACCCAGAGGCCTTGCGGGGCCTTGGGCGTGTTGTGCGCGACCGCGGCAATCGGATACTCGAAGGTGTCGACGGAGGGCGGCGCGAACCGGACATCCCAGACAAACCGATGCAGTCCCGCGGCCGTCTGGAGTCTCTGCGGCGGCCGAATCCAGTAGTCCGGAATGTTGCGGGTTGGAATCGGGCGGTTCGAGCCGGATCGTCGCTCGAGTATCGCCGCAGCACGGTCGACGTGGCTGTCTCGATGATTTCGAGCGTGATGGGCTCGGGAGCGGCGCACTCAGCAGGTAGCTGATGGTGACGCCGTCCGGCGGGTTCGGCGCTGCCGGCTCGTCGGGTGGCAGCGGCGTGTCCGTGTTCTTGTTCCAGCGGAAGCGCCACGCGGTCCCGGGCCGGAACAGGAACGCGTCCGCTCTGACGACATCGGCGGTGAGCTGGCGCAGCGGCGTGATGTCGTCCAGAATCCAGAACCCGCGCCCGTGCGTCGCCACAACCAGATCGTCGTCCTTGATGACCAGGTCGCGGACCGACGTCGCGGGCATGTTCAGCCGCAGCGACTGCCAGTGTTCGCCGTCGTCGAACGACACGTGCACGGCGCGCTCGCTGCCCGCAAACAGCAGCCCGCGGCGCTGCGTGTCTTCTTTGACGGCGTTGACGGGCGCGCCGTCCGGCAGGCCTTGTGTGATGAGCGTCCAGTTCCTGCCGCCATCGCGCGTGCGATAGATGTACGGCCGGAGGTCGTCGAGCCGTAGCGTGTTGATGGCGGCGTACGCGGTGTTCAGGTCGAAGTGCGAAGCCTCGAGGATCGAGACCTTGGCCCACGGCATGAGCTGCGGCGGTGTGACATTCGTCCACGTCCGTCCCCCATCGCGCGTGAGATGGATCAGCCCGTCGTCGGTGCCGCCCCAGATCGTGTTCGGGTCGATCGGCGAGATTCCGACGGCGTAGATGACGCCTCGGCGCATGGGTGTGGCCTCGGGCGATCCACGATAGACTCCGACGTTGGCGGGGACCTCCCAGGTGTCGCGGGACAGGTCCGGGCTGATCGGCCGTCCACGTTTGCCCGCCGTTCGCCGTCCTCCAGAGCACGTTCGACGCAAAGAACAGCGATCGCGGATCGACCGGCGAAAACAAGAGGGGTGCCGTCCGAAGCACGCGGAAGTTGTCACCGTGCGGCGGCATCACGTCCTGGGCCTGGCCGGTCCGCCGATCGTACCGCGTCAGCCGGCCGCCATAAACGATGTCCGGATCGGATGGGTCCGGCGCGACGTAGCCGTACTCGTCGGACGCGACCGGATGCCAGTCGCGCATCGTGATTTGCCCGTCGTCTCCGCGGCTCGACACGCAGGCCGACCCGCTTTCCTGCTGGCCGCCGCAGACCCGGTACGGAAACGCGTTGTCCGTGCTCACGTGGTAGAACTGCGCCGTCGGCTGGTTGTACCAGGAACTCCACGTCGCTCCGCCGTTGACGGTCACCACCGCGCCCTGATCCCCGGCCAACAGCATCGTGTTCGGGTCGTTCGGGTTGATCCAGAGGCGATGGTAGTCGTCGCCTCCGGGCGCGCCGCGCCAGCCGGTGAACGTCCTGCCGCCGTCTGTCGACTTCCAGGCGACGACGCTGGCGGTGTAGACGATGTCCGGGTTCTTCGGGTCGACTTTGACTTCTGCAAAGTCGGATTCACGCTCGGTCACGCGCGGATCGCCGTTGACCAGAAACCAACTGGCGCCCGGCATCGTCCGAGCGATACAGGCCGCCGCGCCTCCGCGCGTCGACGGTCGCGAACAACCGCCGTGGATTCGTCGGCGCGACGGTGATGCCGATGCGGCCAAGGCCGTCGTCGGCGAACGTCGGCATGCCGTTCATGATCGGCTGCCACGTCGTGCCGCCGTCGGTCGATTTGAACACGCCGCTGCCGGGTCCGCTGAAGGCGCCGTTCTCCCACGGCGCCTGGCGGGCCTGCCATAGCGCCGCGTACACGGTGTCAGCGTTGGCCGGATCGAAGACGATGTCCGCGCCGCCAGTGTCGGGATCCCGGTAGAGGACCTTCGTGAATGTCTGGCCGCCGTCCGTCGATCGAAAAATTCCCCGCTCCTCGTTCGATCCGTACGGGTGACCGAGCACGGCCACGAACAGGCGATTCGGATCGCGCGGGTCCACGATGATCTGCGGGATCTGCTGGCCCTCGCGCAGGCCGAGGTGCGACCAGGTCGCTCCACGCATCGATCGATTTGTAGATTCCATCGCCGGTGGAGAGGTCGGGACGCTGCAGGCCTTCGCCGCTGCCGACGTAGATGATGCTGGGATTGGACGGGGCGATGGCGATCGCGCCGATCGAGCCAGTGGGTTGATCGTCGAACATCGGATTCCAGGTGCGGCCGTAGTCGCTGGTCTTCCAGACGCCACCGTTGCAGACTCCGATGTAGAACACGTTCGGTTGAGAGGGGATTCCGGCGGCCGCTTTGGTCCGCCCGCCGCGAAAGGGACCGATGTTGCGCCACGTCAGTTCGCGGAACATCGCGGGGTCGAATCCGGCCGTCCCCTGGGCGCCCAGGCGGCCCGTCGGCACGAGGCCGGCGACCGCGCCTCCGGCCAACGCCAGGATCGCAATTTGCCGCCGCAGGCTCATGTAAGAGCTTTTACCACGAAGTACACGAGCAGAACCTGGTTGGAGCCGTTGCGGCGAGGTCTTGGCGGATGCCACAATGCACAATCCAGGCGGGGCCTTATTCTCATGAAACGCCTATTTCTGATTCTTGGTCTTTGCTGCTTGCTGGCTGCTGCGATCGTCTCGGGCCAGAATGGCGTTGCGGGTCTGCCGACGGAGGCCCTCGACGTGCTTCGAATTCCGGAACCTGGGGCCGACCCTGCACACCGGCCGCATTCAGGATGTCGCGATCGATCCGAGGAACCCGAGCATCTGGTACGTTGCGTCGGCGTTTGGCGGCGTCTGGAAGACCGTGAATCGCGGGATTACGTTCGAGCCGCTGACGAATGGCCTCGACGCCTTCACGATGTGCTGCGTCGTCATCGACCCAAGGGACTCGAACGTGATTTGGGTCGGCAGCGGCGAGAACACGAGCCAGCGGAGCGCGCATTTTGGAAACGGCGTTTACAAGTCGACCGACGCCGGCAGGACCTTCAGGAACGTCGGCCTGAGGACCTCCGAGCACATCGGTAGGATCGTCGTCGATCCGCGCAATTCGAATGTCGTCTGGGTGGCGGCGCAGGGGCCGTTGTTTGCGGACGGCGGCGAGCGCGGACTCTACAAGACGACGGACGGCGGCCAGACCTGGAGCGCAAGTCTGACAATCAACAAGGATACCGGTGTCACCGACGTCGCGCTCGACGTCAGGAATCCCGACATCGTCTACGCCGGCACCTACGAGCGCCGGCGCCACGTCGGCCAGATGATCGGCGGCGGGGCCGATGGCGGCATTTTCAAGTCCAAGGACGCCGGCAAGTCATGGACGAAGCTGACGAACGGTCTGCCCAAGCACGACGTCGGGCGCATTTCCCTCGCGACCGATCCCAGAAAGTCCGGCACGGTGTACGCGAATGTGAGCTCGGTGCCCGCCGAGCGGGGGTTCTACGTCTCGACAGATCAGGGCGGATCGTGGACGAAGCTCAACGACTCGGATGGCGTGGTCACCACGCCCGCGTACTACAGCGAGTTTTTCATCGATCCATATCGCGAGAACACGATTTGGATGACTGCCACGCCGCTGCAGTGGAGCCGCGATGGCGGGAAGACGTTCACGGGCGTCCCGAACATGTCATCGATGGGACCGGGCGACCAGGGGGTGAACCGGAGCCCCAGTGGCGCGCCCAACCAGTACGTGCACGTCGATTTCCACGCTGTGACGTTCGATCCGGCCGATCGCAACCACATCGTGGTCGCCAGCGATGGCGGCTTGTACGAGACGTACGATGCCGACCACCTGGGTGACGCGCAGGGTGCGCATTGGCGGTTCTTCACGAACCTGCCGATCACGCAGTTTTATCGCGTGTCCGTGGACAACGCGCTGCCGTACTACCGCGTCTGCGGCGGCGCGCAGGACAACTTCTCCGTCTGCGGTCCTTCGCGAACCAGTTATCCCTTTGGGATCCGTCCGACCGACTGGTTCTACGTGAGCAGCGGTGACGGCTTCCAGACGCGATCGGACCCGGAAGATCCGACGATCGTGTACGGCCAGTCGCAGGATGGCAATCTCATCCGAAACGATCTGCGCGCGGGACAGAGCAAGAGCGTCCGTCCTCGAGTGGGGCCGGGCGGCGGCGATGACGGTCCGCAGAGCGCCGAGCCGGCGCAGGACGCCCCCGAGGTGACGCCGGTCGGCGGCGCTCAGCAGAATCCGGAGTGCGTTGGAACGTCGCAGGCCGGTCGCGGCGGTCGAGCGGGTGGCGCAGGCGCGGGTGCCGCGGGACTCGCGGGACGCGGCGATGCCGATCGTCCGAACTGGGATGCGCCGTACATCATCAGCCCGCATTCACACACGCGACTCTATTGGGGGAGTCAGTTCCTGTATCGCTCTGACGATCGAGGCGACCACTGGACGCGTGTCAGTCCCGATCTGACACGCCACCTCGATTGGCGGACGCTGCCGATCATGGGCAAGGTCTGGCCGCTCGATGGCTGCGCGGTGGAGTTGCACTCGTCCACGACCGCACTCAGCAACATTGTCGCCATCGACGAGTCGCCGCTCCTCGAAGGGTTGATCTACGCCGGCACGGATGACGGCCTGTTGCAAGTGACGGAGGATGGCGGCAAGCAGTGGCGAAAGGTCGAGGACTTTCCCGGCGTGCCGAAGTGGACGTACGTCAGCGACATCTTCGCGTCGCCGCGCGATGCGAATGTCGTGTTCGTCGCACTGAACAACTGGCAGCGCGGCGACTTCAAGCCCTATCTGCTGAAGAGCACGGATCGCGGCCGCACATTCACGTCCATCTCCGCCAACCTGCCGGAGCGGAACGATGTGTGGTCCGTGATCCAGGATCACGTCAACGGAGACCTGCTGTTTACCGGCACGGAGTTTGGCGTGTTCGCCAGCATCGACGGCGGCCGGCAGTGGACACAGCTCAAAGGTGGCTTGCCGCCGGCTCAAATCCGGGACATGGCTGTTCAGAAACGCGAAAACGACCTGGTGCTGGGAACGTTCGGCCGCGGGTTCTGGGTGCTGGACGATTACAGCGCGCTGCGCGACCTGACGCCGGAGTCGCTGGCCGAGACCGCGCAGCTGTACCCCATTCGCGACACGTACCTGACGACCGCGACGGGCGAGCGGCAAGCGTCGGAGGCGACCTGGGTCGCGCCGAATCCGGCGATTGGCGCTGTCTTCACTTACAGCGTCGGCCGGTCCTGGCCGTCTGACGCGAAGCTCGTGCTGAATATTCGTGATGACAACGGACGCCAACTCCGGCGGATTGATCTGACGGCTCAGCCCGGTTTGCGCCGGGTGGGATGGAACCTGCGCGGCGAGACCGCGCCGCCGGTCGGCCCAGCTGGCGCCGGCCGCTTCGGCGGTCGAGGAGGCGGTCCGGGCGCAGCGCAGCAACAGGGTGCCGCCGGTGCCGCGGGTCAGGGCGCGGCCGTTCAGGGCGCTGGTGCGCGAGGCGCCGCGGGCCAAGGCGCCGCGGGTCAGGGCGCTGGCGCGGCCGGTGGCGGCCAAGGCGCCGCCAGCCCACAAGCGCCCGTTCCGTCACCGCCCGTCGCGGGTGGCCGCGGTGGCGCGGCTCCACTCGTCGATGCCGGCAACTACACGGCGACACTCGCGATGGTCACCGGCGATCAGGTGACGTCGGTCGGTCGACCGCAGTCATTCCATCTAATACCAGTGCCGGCGAAGAACTACTGAGCGCCGTTCAGGCACAGAAACACTTCGCGATAAAACGCCGGGTGCTGCACCCATGTGGGCGCCGAGACGATGCGCCCGTCGCGGACGGCGTCCTTCACGACGTACGTCGCGCCGCACGCCTCGACGTCGTTCCGCACGTGCTCGTAACAGGTGACGGTCTTGCCCTTCACCAGCCCCGCCGACGCAAGGAGCTGCAGTCCGTGGCAGATGGCGAAAATCCACTTCGTCTGCCGATCGAATTCGCGGAGGATCGCCATGACGCGCGCATTGTTCCGCAGGTATTCAGGTGCGCGCCCCCCGATGCACAGCACAGCGTGGTAGTCGTCGACCGCGACTTCTTCGAAAGTCAGATCCGACTGCATCGCGTAGCCAGGTCGTTCCAGGTACGTATCCCATCCGGGCTCGAAATCGTGAATCACCAGGTTCAGCCGTTTTTTCGAGGGAGCCGCCACGCGCGTCTCGTAGCCCGCTTCCTGAAACCGATGTACGGCAAACCACGTCTCATAGCTTTCGCCGCCGTCGCCGACGATGATGAGGATCTTTCTGGTCACGTGACACTCCTGGGATGCGCATCGGCCATTCTAGAGGAAAGCGTCACGGCGTGGCATGGTGACGCGCCTGCTGGTCGCTGCCGCCGTGTGTCAGTCGCGGTGGAATGCAGTCGCCGCCCACGGCGAAAGTCATCTCGCGACGGGCCGCCCTGATATGGCATAAGAGTAAGAGCATGCCTTCCGATCCCTCGGACGCTCTCGTGTTCTTCGGTGCGACGGGCGATCTTGCCTACAAGCAGATCTTTCCGGCGCTGCAGGAGTTGGTGGCAACAGGGCAGTTCGACGTGCCGATCATCGGCGTCGGGCGGTCCGGCTGGGGAACCGAACAGCTCGTCGAGCGGGCGCGCGCCAGCCTTCAGGAGCACGGCAGGTTCGACGAAGGGGCGTTCGAGCAGTTGGCGCGGCACCTCTGCCACATCGACGGCGACTACAACAGCCAGGATCTGTTCCAGCGGTTGCGCCAGGCGCTCGGGTCCGCGTCGCGGCCGCTGCACTACCTCGCCATTCCGCCCAGCGCCTTCGAGGTGGTCGCGAAGGGCCTTGCGCAATCCAGCTGCGCGACCAACGCGCGGATTGTCGTTGAAAAACCCTTCGGTCGTGACCTGGCGTCTGCCATCGAGCTGAACCGGACGATTCACCAGTACTTTCCTGAGACGGCCGTGTTCCGGATCGACCACTACCTGGGCAAAGAACCGGTGCAGAACCTGATGTACTTCCGTTTCGCCAATTCGTTTCTCGAGCCCATATGGAATCGGCACTACGTGGAACGGGTCGAGATCACGATGGCGGAGCAGTTTGGCGTCGGCACCCGCGGCCGCTTCTACGAGGAAGTCGGCGCGATTCGCGACGTGGTCCAGAACCATCTGCTGCAAATTGCCGCACTCCTTGTCATGGACGCGCCGGTCGGCCGGGATCCGGAGTCGGTGCGCGACGCGAAGGGGCAAGCCTTCAAGGCCATGCGGCCACTCGATCCGGCTGACGTCGTGCGGGGCCAGTGCGTGGACTATCGCAAGGAGGCCGGCGTAGCGCCGGCTTCGACCGTCGAGACGTTTGCCGCCCTCCGCCTCTATGTCGACTCGTGGCGGTGGGCCGGAGTCCCGTTCTACATTCGTGCGGGAAAATACCTCGCCGTGACGGCGACCGAAGTATTCGTCACGCTGAAACGCCCGCCGTTCGCGCTCTTCGCCGACGTGACGACCTCGCCCCCCAACCACCTCCGGTTCCGGCTCAGTCCGCACGTCGTGCTCGAACTCGGCGCGCGGGCCAAGGAGGCCGGTGAGACGATGACCGGCGAGACGGTGCTGCTCGACGCGTGTCACGAATCAACGCGGGAGACGCCTCCCTACGAGCGCCTGCTCGGCGATGCGATGCGGGGCGACCAGATGCTCTTCGCGCGCGAAGATTCTGTTCTGGCCGCCTGGCGGGTCGTCGATCCGGTGGTGGGAGACCATAGCGCGCGCCTTCCCCTCCGCTCCTACGACGCGGGATCGTGGGGCCCGTCACAGGGCGACTCGCTGATCCCGAGCGGCTGGCATGCCCCGTTGGGCGATGAGACGTGCCCGGACTGAACCGTGGGGTTCAGGCTTCGGGCCCCAATCAAGTCTCCGGCTGCGCCCCCGGGCCTGAAGGCCCAGGGCGCCGTCGGTCGATGAAGTTCGTGGACCGCGGGGTTTCTGGCGCCGGGGTCATCTTCGCAGCGCCGTGCGCAGACAGCTTTGATAGTGTTTCACCGTGTCGTTTTCCGGTGTCTATTCCGTCCTTCCGACTCCGTTCAAAGGGGGCGGCGACGTCGATTTCGAGAGTCTCGGCCGGGTCGTCGAACTGGTTGTGCGGCGCCGGAGTCGACGGTGTCACGGTACTCGGCGTCACCGGCGAGGTCGTCGAGACTCGCGGAGCGGGAACGCACGCTCATCGTCGAAGCGGTCGTGCGCAAGGTCGCGGGCCGCGTGGCCGTCGTGGTCGGCGCCTCGGCCGACGGCCTTCGCGCCGGCATCGAACTCAGCCGCGAGGCCCGGGCGCATCGGCGCCTCGGCCGTCATGGTCAGTCCGCCGCGGATGCCGAAGCTCAACAGCGAAGCCGTGCGTGACGCATTTCAAGAGCCTGGCCGAGGCGGTCGATCTGCCGATTGTGGTGCAGGACTATCCGCCCATCTCCGGGTTTGCGATGGAGGCGCCGCTGCTGGCGCGCATCGCCCGTGAAGTGCCGGCCGCGCGCACGATCAAACTCGAAGATCCGCCGACGCCATTCAAGACATCGCGCATCCTGATGGCGGCTGGCGACGCGAGGGTCGCGGTGCTCGGCGGACTGGGCGGCGTCTTTCTTCTGGAGGAACTGGCCGCCGGCGCAGCGGGCGTCATGACCGGCTTCGCGTATCCGGAAGTGCTGGTCAAGGTCGTCGCGCTGTATCGCGCCGGGCGAGTCGACGAAGCGGCCGATCTCTTCTATCGATTCGTGCCGCTCATGCGCTTCGAATTCCAGGAAGGCATCGGCATGGCCATTCGCAAGGAAGTGTTCAGGCGCCGCGGGGCGCTGGCCGACGGTTCCACGCGCGCGCCCGGGCCGGCGCTCGACGACACGACCCGCGCCGCGCTCGATCGGGTGCTGGCGTGGACGGCGAAACAGGAGGGCGCCTCGTGGATCTTGGGCTGAAGGGAAAGGTGGCGATGGTCGCCGGCGCGAGCCGCGGCCTCGGTTTTGCGGTTGCGCGCGGCTTGGCTGGCGAAGGCGCGACCGTGTCCATGGGATCGCGCGACGCCGCGAAGATCGCCGACGTCGGCCAGCCGCATCGCAGCGGAGACCTCGGTCCACACGCTCGCCAGCGACCGTCGATGTTCGGTCGGCGGACTCGCTGACCCGTTGGCACGCGCAGACGGTCGAGACATTCGGCGGCGTCGATCTGCTGTTCGTCAACGCCGGCGGTCCGCCCGCCGGCACGGCGTTGTCGTTCGACGACGCGGGCTGGCAGGCGGCGTTCGAGCTGCTGGTGTTGAGCGCCGTCCGCATGGTGCGTCTGGCCGTGCCGTCGATGAAGTCGCGCGGCGGCGGCGCGATCGTCGTCTCGACCTCCACGTCCGTCAAGGAGCCGATCCCGAATCTGGCTCTGTCCAACGTCGTCCGATCGACGCGTGTCCGCCCTGTCCAAGACCCTCGCTAACGAGCTGGCCGCCGATTCGGATTCGCGTCAACCATCTGCTGCCCGGCCGCATCGACACGGATCGCATCCGCGAACTCGATGCGATTCGCGGCCAGCAGCTCAACATCACGGCCGAGGAGCAGCGCGCGAGCAGCGCCAAGGCGATTCCGCTCGGACGCTACGGCGACCGCGGAGCGAGTACGCCAATGCGGCGCCGTGTTCCTCTTCTCCGACGCCGCGCGATACATCACCGGCGCATCGCTGCAGGTCGATGGCGGCATGCTGAAGAGCGTGTGAAATGGGGCGAATTCCGTCAGAAATCCCTGTCGACTCGAATTTGAGCGCCAACGTCGCACATTGCCTTAGGAGTGGACGGATCGGCTCACGGGGTGGTACCGTGGAGGCCCTGCACTCTTACACTCTCGCTCCGGCGGGCGTCGCTTGGGCGTCGGTGACGACCGCCGCGCACCTTCCGAACACCGAGAGCAACCAGTCGAGGGGTGGAGAGTGGAGAGTGAGATGCGAGTTTTCTTAGTCAATCCCAAGCGACGTCTCGTTTGGGATTGCCGTCATCACGCCACGATGGCTGTTCGTCCTGGCCGCCGCCACCCCTGATCGATTCGGTGACTCCGACAATTGTCGACGAGACCCTCGAACCGCTGATGTCGCCAGCCCTACAGCCCGGCGACGTCGTCGGCATCGGCATCCATACCGGGAACGCCCTGCGCGGATACGAGGTCGGCCGGCGCGTCGCGCGCGGCCGGCGCCACGGTCGTGTTCGGCGGCATCCACACGACGCTCTTCCCGGACGAAGTGCTCGAGCACGGCAGCGCGCACGCCGTCGTGCGCGGCGACGGCGACCTGGTCTGGCCGACAGGTGCTCGCCGACATCGAGGCCGGCACGCTTCTGCCGCAGATATGAGGGCGGCAAAGTCGCCGGCGACCAATTCGTGCCGGCCCGTTGGGATCTGCTGCCGCCCGGCCGCTATATGTGGGCCTCCGTGCAGACCGTTCGCGGCTGCCCGAAACATTGCTCGTTCTGCTCGGTCTGGCGCACCGACGGCCAGGAGCCACGCATGCGCGCGGTCGACGCCGTGATGAACGAGGTCGTCACGCTGCGCCGGAAGGGCTTTCGCTTCATCGCGCTGGCTGACGACAATTTCTATCCGGTCGCGCTCAAGGATCTGGAACAGGCCGCGCGGCCGCGCGGACAAGACGCGTCTGCACGAGCTGCAGGAACTGCGCGCCGAGCGCTTCGAGCTGATGAGGCGGCTGGCGAAGCTTCCGAAGGACTCGGTGTTCTTCACGCAGATCACCATGGAAGCCGCCGAAGACCCCGAGTTCCTCGACGCGATGCGCGCCGCCAATATCAAGGGCGCGCTGGTCGGCGTCGAAGCCGTGACGCCGGAAGGCCTGAAGGCGATCTACAAGGATTTCAACCTGGCGGGCGATGCAGCTCGCCGAACGTCTGCGCACCTTCAAGGACCACGGCGTGCACGTGCTCGGGTCGTTCATTTTCGGACTGCCGTCCGACCGGCCGCGATACCTTCGACGCCACCGCGGCGCTGGCCGAGCAGGCCGGCATTACGTTCGCGCAGTTCGTCATGCTGACGCCGTTTCCCGGGCACGCTCGACTTCGACAAGTGGGAGAAGAGCCACGGCGACGAGCCGCCGTCGGTCGACGGCATCCCGCTGACGCGTCACTGGCTGATTCCGGCCGCGAAGCGGCCGAAGTACTACATGCCTCATCCGACGATGACGCAAGACGAAGTGCGCGAGCGGACGCAGGCCGTATGGGATCGGTTCTATAGCCTGTCGACCGTCTGGGAGCGCAGCAAGTGCGTCGGGTCGCTCAAGGGACGCCTGGCGTTCGTGTTGATCTCGAAGCTCTACCGGCAGATGTACGCCAACACCGGCATTGCGACCGACAGCGCGCGGCAATCCCGCGCCGAGACCTGGGCGCGGCTGCTCGCGAAGCCGACGCGTCGGTTGTTTGCCGGCCGGCCGATGCCCGATCTGGAGTTGCCGGCATAGGCATGCGATCCGTTCGCGTGGCTCTGGACGTCACGGTGGTGACGGCCGGCGACAGCGACAGTTAGACGGCATTCGCGATGACCGCCGCCACGCTCCAGTTTTTTGCCTTCTTTGGCACGCTCTTTGGCTTTCTGGCGGGCAGTGCCGCGTTTGTCATTGCCTATGCCGAATACCGGCGCCGGTTCCTCGACGAGGGCAGTCGCCCGTTCCGCATGGCCATGCGCACGGGAGTCGTGACGTTTCTCTTCTTTCTCGTCGCGTCCATCCTGCTGCCGTGGATTCTGCACTTGGCGCTCTGAGAGGTCACGGGCACTTCAGGATCGTCGTCTCCTGCACTTCCACGAGTCCCTTGCCGGCGAGTTGCAGGAGGCCGGGCAGCAGCGATTCGAGCACGTCGGCCAGTTCCACGAACTCAATCTTGATCGGCAGGTTCTCGCTGAGTTCGAGAATGCGAGCGGTATGCAGGTGGTGATGGACGCCGAAACCGGCCACACCCTTGAGCACCGTCGCGCCGGACACACCGTGCCGAAAGAGGTAGTTCAACAGGGCGAGATAGATCGGCTCGCCATGGTGACGCACGTCCTCGCCCACGTAGATCGTCACTTTCTTCGCCGGCCCGGGCTTGAGCATCGCGTCCCTCCGTTTCTGTCGCCCGCATTCAGAGCAGACGCCCGAGGACGACGCCCGCCCACAATGCCAGGTAACCCACGATGACACTGCCGACCATGTAGGAACCGCCGACGAGCCATGCGCCCTCGGCATTCGCGCGAAACGCTTCGAGCTCAAACGTCGAAAACGTCGTGTAGGCGCCGATAAAGCCGATCGGGACGAGAAACCGCCACTGCGGGTTCACCACCAGGCGCTCGGTCAGGAACGTCATCACGATGCCCATGACGAGGCAGCCCGAGATGTTGACCACGAACGTCCCCCATGGGAATCCCGCGGGCACACGGGCCTGAATCCGGACGGCAACTTCAAAACGGGCGATCGACCCCAGCGCGCCCCCGAGCGCGATCATTGCGTACCGCATCATCCACCACAGTCTCGGCGAGTGACGTGAAGGGCTGCAGACCTCCGTCCATGAGCCGATAACAATACGGCCGGACCGAACGAGTGTGGCGCCCGGTCCAGGGTCACTTCGCATTCCTGCCTTCAAGGCGACCCAAGCGACTGAGCGCGTCCCCGGGATTGCCGCTGAAAGATGCCCGGCTGCTAAACTTGCCGCCGCGATGTCGGGCTCCTACCGCTTCGGTTCGTTCGTCCTGGACGTGCCTGGCTATCGGTTATGGCAGGGCGAGACGCCGGTGGCGCTGTCGCCGAAGGCCTTCGATTTACTCCACCTGTTCGTCCGCCAGCCCTCGACGCTCGTCACCAAGGACGAAATTCTGGCGAAATTGTGGCCCGATGTGGCCGTGACGGACAACGCGCTGACGCAGGTCGTGTCCGAGTTGCGACGGGCGCTCGGAGACCAATCGTCGTCGCCGACATTCATCCAGACGGTTTCGCGACGCGGCTACCGGTTTGTCGCGGACGTGGAACCGGCGGACAGCGCAGCGCCGGCGACGCCGCAGGTCCTGATGCCGATATCCGTGCCGCGTCTCCACACGCGGGAGACTGGCAATCTCGAGGCGTACCGCGCGTTTACTGAAGGCCGGCTCAAACTCGAGACGCTCGAGGCCGCCCAGATCGCGCCGGCCATCGCCGACTTCGAGCGCGCGCTCGCGCTCGATCGGCCGGTACGCGCTGGCGCATGTCGGCATCGGGCACGCCCATTTCTGGGTGTTTCAGGCGTCCCGCGCGCGGAATCGTCCCGACGCCGCGGCGCTGACCAGGGCGATTGCCCACGCGCGCCGCGCGATCGAACTGGACGCCGACCTGGCCGAAGCGCATTCTGCGCTCGCCTTCTTTCTGTTGGGCGCCGAGCGGCCGGTCGAGGCCGTGGCGGCCGGGCGACGCGCGCTCGCCCTGGAACCGGGCAACTGGCGCCACGAGTTTCGCCTGGGAATGGCGGCGTGGGGAGCCGAGCGGCTCGCGTGTCTTGAATCGGTGCTGGTGCAATTTCCGCAGATGGCGTATGCCTCTTTCGGGATCGCGATGCTGTACATCGCCCGCGGAGACTTTCGCATGGCGGAAGAGGTGCTGTCGCGTGCCCTGGCCTTCGAAGGCGACGAGACGGTCAGGCTGGAGCGGTTTCCGGGGAAAGGTTTGCACTGGTTGCTCGGCCGCGTGTACCTGGCGAGTGACGCCACGGCCCGTGCCCGCGTGGAATTCGAGCGTGAGCTCGCCTCCAAGGCGCGGGCGCTGTTCGCGGAAGAGTTTGCCATCGACGCCTGCGTCGGCCTCGGCTATGTCTTGCTCGAGGAAGGCGATCCGCCGGGCGCCGAGGCGATGTTCGACCGCGCGCTGGAGCACTATCCGGTTCATGCGCGGTCCCTCCTCGGCCGCGCGGAGGCGTTGCGCCGGCAAAGACGAAAGGCGGAGGCAGCACGCGCCTTCGAACGCACGAATGAAGCCATCCGGGAACTGCGACAGAACGATCGGCGGACGGAGGCCGCGATGGTCACGGCTCTCCTGTGCGCGGCGTCCGGCCGGCGAAGCGACGCGATTGTTGCGCTCGATGAACTGCTCAGCCAGACACCTCCGGGACTGGCGGGATGGACGATCCCGATGGAGCCTTTCTGAAGCCGCTGCGGGGAGAGCCGGGGTTTGATGCCGTTCTGCAGCGGCTGGTCGAGCGGGCGCGGTGAGAATGGGACAGTTGTTTCACCGCGTAACCCGCGGCCGCCTCCGTCAGCGTCTGCGATCGTGCGTCGCCGTCTCCTTATCGTTCTCGGCTCCGCGTTTCTCACGAGCCGATCAAACGACGGGGATCGTTCGCGTCAGCCTCGATCAGGCGGCCGACGATCTTGCGTCCGTGGAGGTCACAACGCCCGACGAACCCGCGCGGCGCTGGTCGGCGGAAGTGCGCGGCCGGGAAACCGCCAGCGTGCAGGGCCTGCCGCCCGCCACATATCACGTCGTCGTGACGTTTGGGAATGGAACGGCTGCCACGTTGACGTGCTTGTCGGCGCGGCCGAAATTGTGTCCTGGCGGGGCAGCCGGCGGCGGCGACCGCGGGCCGGCGCCTCCCTTCGGGTCATCGATCGCCGCCGGCTGACGCAAGGTACCTACTTCGACGCGGCCAGTTGCAGGATTTGCCGTCGGGTTCGGGTGTCGCCGGGTTGCTCGATGCCGCTTCGCCGTTCGTCATCGCGGATCGATTCGATGTCGGGGGCCTGGGCCTGGGCACCGCCGCGCGTGTCAGCAGCCGGGGTGCGTCCTGGACCGACACGTCAATGGCGCTCGGCGAATTCGACGTCGCGCGCGGACCTCGGGCAGCCGACCAGCTCGCGCTCTTTCCCGATCTGACGACCCTTCAGGTGTCTCCGGGAGTCGGGTCTGGCGTCGCCCGATGTCGCCGCTTCAGGCGCCGTGGTGACGCTCGTGCCTCGTCGTCCGGGCGCCGCCAGGGAAGGCGACGTTTGATGTGTCGTTCACCGCGCCGGGGATGGTATCCAGCAACATTCCGCCAGGCGCTCCGTCCATTGCGAGCGTGGACTCGTGGAAGAGCGCCTCTGATCGACGTTTGGCAGCCCGATCGCCGGCGCACGGGCCTGTTTGTCGCCGGCACCGCATCCGGCCTCCACAAGAGCGAGCGTGACGGGCGGCACTCTCCCCGGCCGACGCCAGCTCGGTCTTTGCGCATTTGTGGCGAATCCGGGCGAGCGGACTCAGGTGCGGTTGCTGGCCATCGGAGGCAGCGTCGGGCGGCCGATTTGGGGAGCGAACCCGTTCCATGGCGTGGACGTTCGGGAGCGGGACACGTTCCTGAACGCGCAGGCGAGCTGGGATCATCAGTCAACCGGCGGGTCGCGACTGGAACTCTCCGCGTCGCTGCAACGCGGGCAGTTCACGCCGTCCGGGCCATTGCCTTCGGGAACGGCTGTCGATCGCGCGTCCGATGGCGTTGTGCCTCCACCGCTCGCTGAGGACACGACGACGAGGGGTGAAGGACGCCTGTGTTTGCTCCTGGCGAGGTTCGCGGCCACGCCCTGGAAATGGGCCTCACATTTGCTCGCGCCGGCTCGAGCTCGGATCTCCTGCCGATCGCCGCCGTCGCCGAACTGGTCGATGGGATTCCGGCCCGGGCCTGGGCGCCGTCAACGCCGGTGACCGGATCCGAGCGACAGGCCCACAACTTCGCCGCGTATCTCACGGATCGAGTCGCGTTCAGCAGCAACACGACGCTCGACCTTGGGCTTCGGATTATCCGATCGACCGGATCGGCCACGGGAGCCGGCCAGTCGATTGCCTGGACCTCGGCACTGCCCAGGGTCGCTGTTCGCTGGGCCCTCCCCGGCGCCACCGTGTTCGGCGGGTACGGCCGCTATGAGTCCGAATTGCCGCTCGAACTGCTCGCGTTCGGCGACCCCGGCGAACCGGTGACGGACGTGTATCGTTGGACCGACCCGAACGCGAACGGCCTATTCGACGCCGGCGAGAGCGGGGTGCTCGTCGCGCGTGCCGGCCGCGGGCCGGGCGTCGCGTCGATCGATCCGGCGTTGCGCGCGCCGCACACCGACGAGTTCGTGTTTGGCGGCGAACGCGCGCTGGGCCAGAAGATGCGTCTCAGCGCCTCGGCTGTGATTCGGCGCGAGCACGATCTGATCCGGTCGGTGAACACCGGAGCGCCGGTTTCGAGTTATCGCGTGCTGTACGTGCCTGATCAGGGCGAGAGCTACGACAGTCCGACGGACGATCGGTTGCTGGCAATTTACGATCGGTTGCCGTCGAGCTTCGGCCTCGATCATTTTGTGCTCACCAACCCGTCGGGCGAGCGGGCCGCCTACGAAGGAATCGAGGTCGCCTGGAGATTCACTGGCGTGCGGTGGTGGTCGTTCGCCGGCGCATCCGCGTATCAGACGGACGCCGCGGGCGCCAATCGCGGCTATCGTTCGAACGAAAACGATCAGGGGGTGATCGGCGAGTTGTTCGAGAACCCGAACGCCGCGTCGTATCCGACGGGCCGCCTGTTCTTCGATCGGTCGTATGTCTTGAAGTGGTCAACGAGCTACCACGGGCCTCACGACGTTCGCGCCGCGGTAACGGCGCGGTACCAGGACGGGCAGCCATTTTCACGCCTGGTCATCGCGCAAGAACTGGCGCAGGGTCCAGAAGTCGTCGCGGCCTACAGCGCAGGGCGGACGCGCTTCACCTTCACCGCGACCATCGACGCCCGGCTCGAGAAGGGATTCAAGGTCGGATCGCGCCGCGCGGCCGTGAGGCTCGACCTTTTCAACCTGACGAACGCGGGGTACGAGGTTGAAGAGAACGCCGTGACCGGTCCTGCGTTCCGCAACACGACGGCCGTGCAACCGCCGCGCACGCTGCGCCTCGGGTTTCACGTCGAGTTCTGAATCGCCCTTCTATAATCCCGCCGACATGGCCATAAGGATCAAGAGGATCGGAATCTGGCTCGCCTGGGCGATCGGCCTCGTGCTGGCCGCGATGGCGGTCGCGACAGCGTACGCCCTGAGTGCGTACAACAAGAGCTGGGACGTTCCGCAGCCGGCGACCCACGCCACGACCGACGCCGCGGCGGTCGCGCGTGGCCGCTACATCGTGTACGGCCCGGGACGCTGCGCGGATTGTCATTCGCCGGAGACGGAACGGTCCCGCCTGCTCAACGGAGAGGAAGTGCCGCTCACCGGCGGCGCCGGCGAGACGACCTACATCGGCCAATGGAGCGCGCCGAATCTGACGCCCGATATGGCCACGGGCATCGGGGGCGTGAGTGACGGGCAGTTGGCCCGCATGCTGCGCTACGGCGTGAACCGCGACAATCACATCGCGCCGCCGTTCATGGACGTCTACGCCAATCTCACGGAGGCGGATCTCGTCGCGATCATCTCCTTTCTTCGATCGGTCCCTCCGCAGCCAGGGATGGCCCCGGCCAGCCAGATCAACATTCTTGGCAAGCTGACGCTCGCGTACTTTCTAAAGCCATATGCCCCCGACCGTCCGCCCGTCGCCCGGATCCCCGAGGAGGCCTCGGTCGACTACGGGGACTACGTCGCCAATACTCTCGTTGGCTGCCGGGCCTGCCATACCGCGCGAAGTCTCAAGACCGGCGCGTACCTCAGCCCGTTTTTCTCCGGCGGACTCTCGTTCCACTCACGACTCCATCCCGGTTACGTGTACGTGAGTCCCAATCTGACGCCGGATGCGGCCACCGGCCGGATCACGTCCTGGAGCGAGGACGACTTCGTGCACCGCTTCCAGCTTGGGTTGCTGATTCCGGACTCGCCAATGCCATGGGGCAGTCTCAAACGGATGTCCGAGACCGACCTGCGAGCGGTCTATCGGTACCTCCACAGTCTGCCGCCCGTGCATCGCGACAACGGGCCGGCGCTGCAGAAAGAAGGCGGCCAGGCCGCAGGGTAATTCGATGAGGTAATTCCGCCAGTTGATCCAGGTGCGCGCGCCTGGAGTCTTTTTGAACACAGGCTCATGTCCTATCAGTACGTGGTCACGCGACGGTGAATGATAAAGTGGCTAGGAGATGGCCACGGCCACGGATCTGAACCGATCGAGTCTGATTGACTGGTACCGGCGCAACCGGGCGCGCTCCGCAGCACTCTTCGATCTGGTCTCGGACGAGGCCTACTACTCCCGCCCGATTTCCCTCCGCCATCCGCTCGTGTTCTACGAAGGGCACTTGCCGGGATTCAGTTTCAACACCCTCGTGAAGCGCGGACTCGGCCGGCCGAGCATCGATTCTCAGCTCGAGACGCTGTTTGCGCGCGGAATCGACCCGCACGAGTCGACGGGTCGGGCAGACGCTGGCGGTGCGCCCATGCGAGCCAGAGGAACGAGTCACCTGTCCGCCGAAGCCGGAGGCGAAGGCGGATGGCCATCGCGCGCCCAGGTGCGGGAGTTTGCGGCGGAGGCCGACCGGCAGGTGATCGCGGCGCTCGAGCGCGCTCGATCTCGACCAGCCCAGCCACCCGCTCCTCGATCGCGGAGAAGCCGTGTACGCGATCCTCGAGCACGAGGCGATGCACCAGGAAACGCTCCTCTACATGTGGCACCGCCTGCCGCTGAGTCAGAAGCGACGACCGGCCGACTGCGTCCGGCCGACGGACGGCGTTCTGCCGCGCCAGGAGTGGATCGAAGTGCCTGCGGGCCGCGCTACGCTCGGCGTGAACGCCGGGGCTCTGCCGTTTTCCTGGGACAACGAACGACCCGCCTGCAGCCGGGATGTCGAGGCCTTTGCGATTCAGCGGCACAACGTCACCAACGCCGCGTTCCTGGAGTTCGTGCAGGCGGGCGGATACGCGGAGCCGCGATGGTGGCGCCCTGAAGACTGGAATTGGGTGCAACGCGAGCGCGTCACACATCCGCTGTTCTGGGAGCGGACGAGAGGCGTGGTCGTGGCGGGGGATGTTCGAGCTGCTGCCGCTGCCGCTGGCGTGGCCGGTGTTTGTCAGCTACGCGGAAGCCTCGGCCTACGCAAACTGGCGGCAATGCCGTTTGCCCACCGAGGCCGAGTTTCAGCGCGCCGCCTACGGCACGCCGTCCGGCGGCGAGCGGCCTCATCCGTGGGGCGATGAAGCGCCCACGCCCGCACACGGCGTGTTCGATTTCTCGCCGATGGGATCCCGCTCCTGCGGGCAGCCATCCCGATGGGAGGTCCGCGTGGGGCATCGACGACCTGGTCGGCAATGGATGGGAATGGACGTCGAGCGTGTTCGCCCCGTTTCCCGGCTTCATGGCGCTCCCGTCCTATCCGGAATACTCTGCCGATTTCTTCGACGGTGAACATTTTGTGATGAAGGGCGCCTCGCCGGCGACCGCACGGGAGCTGCTGCGGCCGACGTTCAGGAACTGGTTCCGCCTCGCTATCCCTACGTCTACGCGACCTTCCGGTGCGTAGACGTACGCAGACTCGCGCATGACGCCATTGCACCGCGACGCGGCGGCCGGCTCGTCCAAACGCGACCGGGAAACGTCGCGGTTTGCCGAAGACGTGCACTTCTATCTGTCGCAACAGCCGCGACAGTTGCCGTCGCGCTATTTGTACGATGCGCTGGGCTCGGCGCTGTTTGACGCGATTTGCCTTCTGCCGTGGTACCGGATCACGCAGGCGGAGACCCATCTGCTGGCGGCTCACGGCGCGGAGATCCTGTCGCGTGTGGATCCGCTCGGCCGGATCGTCGAGCTCGGGCCTGGGCGCGGCGAAAAGCTGGCCGTGCTCCTGGACGCGCGGGCGCCGGGAACGCCCACTTGATGTGGCATCTCATCGATGTCTCGGCGGCGGCTCTTCAAGCCGCCGTCCCAGACGCCTCGGCGCCCTCGCAGGCGCACACGTGCGCACTCATCAGGCGACCTACGAGGCAGGAATCGAGGAGGTGTCGGGCTATCGCGCGGGCGAGGAACGCACGCTCACGTTGTTTCTGGGATCCAACGTCGGCAATTTTGACCCGCCGTCCGCCGATGCGCTCCTTCGACACGTCCGGATGTGCCTTCGCACCGGCGATGCCCTTCTGCTCGGCGCGGATCTCGTGAAGCCCGAGCGCGATCTGCTGCTCGCGTACGACGACCCGCTCGGCGTCACGGCCGCGTTCAATCGCAACCTCCTGGTTCGTGTCAATCGCGAGCTGGGCGGCGACTTCGATCCGGCGGCTTTTGCGCACCACGCCGTGTGGAATGCGGAGGACAGGCGCATCGAGATGTACCTGATCAGCGACCGATCCCAGCGCGTGCGCGTGCCGGCGGCCGGGATCGACATCATGATGGAGCAGGGCGAGACGATCTGGACGGAAAGCTCGTACAAGGTACGACGAGGCTGGGCTCGATGCGGATGCTCGAGCGTGCCGGATTTCAGACGGGCGCCCGGTGGATCGATGCCGATGCCCGGTTCGCGCTGACGCTGGCTAGCGTGTAGCGATTCTCGCGAGGAACGCGCGGGCGACGGTTGCCGGGTCCTGCCGATCGAGATCGACCGCGCGGTTGAGTGCGCGCATGTCGGCTTCGGAGATGCGGCCAGCGAGCCGTTTCATGGCGCGGCGAATCTCGACGCGCTCGAGCGCGACGGCCGTCCGCGCGACCGGCACCGCGTCGTACGGCGGAAAGTACCGCCGGGTGTCCTCGAGCCGGGTGAGATTCATGGCGTCCACGAGCGCGCTCGTGGCGTCGCCGGCAATCACGTCCACCTGGCCGTCGGCGAGTGCCTTGTAGATGAGCGACAGATCCATTGCGCGCGGCGCGATGCCGAACGTCAGGCCGTACGCCTGAACGAGGCCGGGATAGCCGTCGGCGCGCTGCAGGAATTCATAGCCGAAGCCCGGCCGCCAGCGGGCGCTGACGCGTCGAAGGTCGTCAATTGTGCGCAGGTCCAGCGCGCGGGCATCCTGCGACCGCACCAGAATGGCGAACGTATCGTTGAAGCCAAGGGGCTCGAACAGTGTCAGCCCTTCCGAGGCATAGCGCTCGCGCGCGCGTTCGAGCGCGCGCGGCGGATCGTGGGGCACATCCTCATGGAAGACTGCTGTGACGGCCGTTCCCGTGTACTCGACATACAAATCGATGTCGCCCGACCGGAGCGCCCGATCGCAGATGAACGTGCCGCCGAGATTCATCTTGCGCGCGACCGCCAGCCCCTCGGCCTCGATCGCCTGCGCGGCCAGTTCGCCGAGAATGATTTGTTCCGTGAAATTCTTTGACCCGACCGTCACCTGGGCGGCCGGCGCAGCGCGGCCGGCCCAGACCGCCAGCACGGCCGCCGCCACGACGACGGGAGCGATCGCGAACGATCGCCGGCGAGGGGACCTGAGCGCCCGCTCGACCCACCCAAGCAGACCGTCCACGCCGAGCGCCAGGGCCGCCGCAGGGACGGCGCCGGCGAGGATTGTGGTCGTGTCGACCATCGACAGGCCGCGGAAGATGTATTCGCCCAGCCCGCCGGCGCCGATGGCGGCGGCGATCGTCGCCGTCCCGACACCAATGACCGCCGCGACGCGGATGCCGGCGACGATGGATGGAAGTGCCAGCGGAAGCTCGACCATCCACAGCAGTTGCCACGGCGTCATGCCCATGGCCACTCCAGCGTCGACCACGGCGGGATCCAGGCTGCGGAGTCCGGCCACCGTGGTGCGCACAATCGGCAGAAGCGCGTACAGCGTGAGTGCCACGAGAGCCGTGCGGGGGCCGACCCCGCCGATGAAGGGGAGCGGCAGGAGAAAGCCGAACAGCGCGAGGCTTGGAATCGTCTGCGCGATGTTAGCGAGAAAGAGCAATGGCCGGCCGAGCCGCGCGCGGCGAGCCGCGAGGATTCCGGCCGGCACGCCCAGCAGCGCGGCAATGCCGGTGGAGACGAGCACCAGCACCATGTGCTGTTCCATCAGGCGCGCGAGCTCGCCGCGATGCGCGATCCAGAAGCCAACCAGCGGTTTCACCGGCGATCCTCCTGGGCCCGGGCGCGCACGAGCGTGTCGACGAACAACCGCACTCGCGGGTCGCGCGACGCGGCGATTCTGTCGGGCGTGTCACAGGCGACGAGCCCCCCGTCGTCGAGCACGCCGATTCGAGTCGCAAGGGCCATGGCCTCCCCCATGTCGTGCGTGACGAGCATCACGGTGGTGCCAAGGGCCTGCTGGACGCGGCGGAATTCGTGATGCAGCTCGACGCGCGTGACCGGATCCAACGCGCCGAACGGCTCGTCCATCAGGAGGATGGGCGGATCGATCGCCAGCGCTCTTGCGACGCCGACACGCTGGCGCTGGCCGCCCGACAACTCGTCGGGACGCCGGGTGCCGTAGACGGCTTCAGGCAGTCCGACGAGATCCAGCAACGTGCGCGTGCGGGCCTGCGCGCGCGCCTCCGGCCATCGCTCCAGACGGGGCAACAGACCGACATTGGCCGCAATCGACATGTGCGGAAACAGCCCGACGTCCTGGAGCACGTAGCCGATACGGCGACGAAGGCGGATGCCGTCCCACTCGCGCGTGTCGCGTCCTTCGACGCGAATCGCTCCCGACATCGGCAGGAGCAGACGATTGACGAGTTTGAGGATCGTGCTCTTGCCGGCGCCGCTGCGCCCGACCAGCGCCACGACTTCACCCGGTTGAATCGACAGCGTGAAGCGGTCGAGCACCGGACGCCGATTCTGATACCGGAAGCCGACGGCGTCAAACGCCACCATCGGATCCGCCGGACCGGAGCCCGCGCTGCCCGTCACGGTCAGCACCTTATCATCGGCGCCGGATCGCCTGGCGCCGGCGCTAACGGGCGTCACACTTTCTTCACGCCTTCTGTCCGGCCGCCTTGCTAGAGTCTTCCCAAACCCTTGGGGCAGTTCGCCTGTCCTATAGATTGACGAGGAGGCATTCATGCGGGCGTTCGGACATCGTGGTGGAGTGCTGACGTCGATCGCCATCGTGGGCCTGTGTGTCGCCGGGACCGCGAGCCCGCGAAGCGAGAGCACGTTCTCGGCGCTGCCGCAGGACGTTAGATGTCCACCTGACAATCCGACGACGCCCGAGAAAGTCGCGCTCGGGCGGCTGCTCTTCTGGGACCCGGTACTGTCTGGCGGCCGGGATGTGGCGTGCGCGACGTGCCATCACCCGAGCGCCGGTTACACGGACCAGCGCGACGTGTCGATTGGCGTGCACGGCGTCGGGCTGGGCATGAATCGGCGGTTCATCGCGGGCAACCAGATTCCATTCGCGAGGCGCAACAGCCCGACCTTGCTCAACGCGGCGTTCAACGGAATCAACCAGGCCGGCGACTACGATCCCGGGCTCGCGCCGATGTTCTGGGATGCGCGCGTGAAGAGTCTCGAGGCCCAGGTGCTGGAGCCGATGCGCGCGATGGAAGAGATGCGCGGCGACCAGTACGGGCGCGACGACATCCTTCCGGCGGTCGTCGAGCGAGTAGCGGCCGTGGCCGAATACCGCAGCGCGTTCGCGCGTGCGTTTGGCGGGGCCGAACCGGTGAACATCGGGAATCTCGCAAGGGCCCTGGCCACGTTCGAGCGCACCCTGGTGACAGCGAACGCGCCGTTCGATCGCTACATGCGCGGTGACCAGGCCGCGATGACCCCCGAACAACTGCAGGGGATGGCACAGTTCGAGCGTGCCGGCTGCGCCAACTGCCACAACGGTCCGATGCTTTCGGATTACCGGCTGCACGTATTGGGCGCGCCCGACAACGTCAGACTCACGGCGCCCGACACCGGCGCCGACGACCTCTACGCCTTCCGGACACCAACGCTTCGCAATCTCGCCTACACCGCGCCGTACACGCATAGTGGCGTATTCCCGACGCTCGATGCCGTTCTGAATTTCTACAACATCGTCAGCGGCGGCCGCGGTGGAGGCCCGCGGGGGCGGCCGGGTGGCCCCGACTTCGGAGGTCCGCCCGGACCGCGCGGACCACAAGGGTTTGGCGGACCTCCGCGACCCGGCGGACCCCAGGGTCGCGGCCCGCAAATCAACCCGGACGTGAGACGGGATCAGCTGGATCCCCTGCTGCGCCAGGTCGACGTCAGAGGGGGACGCGCCGAAATCCTGCAGTTCCTCAGCGCGCTGAATGACGACTCATTCGATCGGACGGTCCCCGATCGCGTGCCGAGCGGGCTGCCGGCGGGCGGGTCGATTAGGCGTTGAGCCAGCGTCAAACTACTAGAGCCGTTCTCACTTGCTCGTAGCAGGAAACCGCCCCCAGCCGAGCATTCCCGCCCGCCACCAGGCTCATCAAGATCAGCCCTTTCAACAGGGTTCTTTTCATGAGTCGCCGCTCCATGCCTGGCGGCTTCGATCGACTATCATGCGCCGTCGTCTCGGGTCACGTCGACGTACCGCCCATCGTCATCCGATGACACCCGGAGGTGCCAGGGCCGGCAACAGACTTCGCAATCCTGCACCAGGTCGCCGCGGATCTCCGCCTCGAGGTAGATCTCAACCTCTTCGCCACAATACGGGCAGGTCACGAGAAAATCGGTTTGCACCGGATCCGCCGGCATCGTTGTCTCTCTCTCCGAGCGAACATCGCCGCCCGGCTTCCGTCTATTGTCACCTGTCGGTTACCACCCGAGGAGATAGACGGGAGCCAGTGCTGCGAGCGCGGCGCCGACCTGGCCCGCGAGGACTTGCAGGGCCGTCCTCGGAGCCCGCGGCAGCCACGTCACCGCGTAGTACGCCATGACGGGCACCTGCCCGGCCATGAGGAGCTGCCAGACATGGGCGGCGGCGCCCTCATCAGGCTGTGGCGCAGTGCCGACGAACGCAATGTGCTGCAGCACCGCGACAAGGGCAACGAGAGACATGGCTATCGGAATCAACGCGCTCGGCTGCTTCATTGGTGAGACGTTCATCAGGACCTCCTGGCGATGCGGCGCCGGTGCACCGGGTAAACTTTATATTGCAAAGTATAGCCGCCCGATGGTCGATATGCACGCGTGGCGCGCACGAGGATGCCATGGTCAGCCGATGCTGG
This sequence comes from uncultured Acidobacteriota bacterium, assembly GCA_963724645.1. Classification (GTDB taxonomy): domain Bacteria; phylum Acidobacteriota; class Vicinamibacteria; order Vicinamibacterales; family SCN-69-37; genus CAVXSP01. Next base: position 265,268 of record CAVRVJ010000010.1, on the reverse strand, counting down.
CCTGTGCGATCAACGCCGCGATCGCCGCGCCAATCGCCAGTCGCTGGTCGCGCTGATGCCATCCCCGACAAGTAGTGCGGTGCTCGAACCAACGTGCAAGAATGTCCCCTCATGAAACGACTCGTCGCCCTTGAGCCTGGCGGCCCGGACCAACTGGCTGTCGTAGACGCGCCAGTGCCCGCGCCCGGGCCCAACGAGGCGCTAATCGCGGTGGCGGTGAGCGGTGTCAACTTCATCGACGTCTACTTCCGTTCCGGTCTCTACAAGAGCGACGACCGTCCGATGCTCATCGGCAGCGAAGCCGCCGGCACTGTCGAACGGGTGGGAGCCGGCGTCACCGAAGTCGCGGCAGGCGACCGTGTCGTGTACGCGATGGTGCGCGGCTCGCACGCGGAATACGCCGTTGTTCCAGCGGCGCGACTCGTGAAGATTCCCGATGCTGTCGATTTCAAGACGGCGGCCGCGGTCATGCTGCAAGGCACGACCGCGCATTACTTGACGCATTCCACTTTCCCCTTGAAGGCCGGCCAGACGTGCCTGGTCCATGCCGCTGCGGGGGGCGCCGGAGGATTGATCGTGCAGATGGCCAAGCGACAAGGCGCCCGGGTTCTGGGCACGGTGTCAACGGAGGCCAAAGCGCGCGAGGCGCGCGATCTCGGCGCCGACGAAGTCATCCTGTACGCGACGCATGACTTCGAGACGGAGGTCCGGCGGCTGACCAGTGACCGCGGCGTCGATGTCGTTTATGACTCGGTAGGGCAGGCGACCTTTGACAAGAGTCTGAAAGTGCTCCGGCCGCGGGGGACGATGGCGCTGTTCGGCCAGTCCAGCGGTCCTGTGCCTCAATTCGATCCAACGATCCTGAACACGCGTGGCTCGCTGTTCCTCACGCGGCCCAGCCTCGCGCACTACCTCGCAACGCGGGAGGAGCTGCTCTGGCGGGCCGGCGACGTCATGACGCTCGTGGCCTCGGGCGGTCTGAAGGTCCGGGTCTCCGCGTCGTATCCTCTCGCGGATGCCGCGCACGCCTATCGCAATCTCGAGGGGCGGACGTCGACAGGAAAGCTTGTGCTGACCGTCCGGCCATGACGGTGACGGCCCGCGCCGCCGCGATCCTCTGGGAACACTGGCGCGGCAACACGCATTTCCCTGAGCTTCCGCCGGAGTGTCAGCCTGCCAGCCGCGCTGACGGCTATGCCATTCAGGCCGAGGTCGCGCGCCTCTCGGGCCAGGCCGTTGCTGGCTGGAAGATCGCAGCGACAAGTCCTGCGGGCCAGCGGCATATCAATGTGGACGGGCCGATTGCCGGGCGCCTACTCGAAGGCCGGCAGGTGCCCACAGGCGCGGCGATCTCGCTCCACGGCAACCGGATGCGGGTCGCCGAAGCCGAATTTGCGTTTCGTCTGGCCCGGCCGCTGTTGAAACGGCCCGACGCCTTTTCCGTTGACGAGGTCCTCGCCGCGGTCGGGTCGCATGCATCCGGCGATTGAGGTCCCGGATTCGCGGTATCTCGACTTTGCTCGCGTTGGCGGTCCGCAACTGATTGCGGATATGGCATGCGCATGCTGGTTCATGGTGGGTGCCGCGGCCCCGGAGACATGGCGCGCCACCGATCTCGCCGTGCACAGGGTAACGGCCTACCGCAATGACGAGGTGGCGGGTGAGGGTGGCGGCTTCAATGTGCTCGGCGATCCGAGGGTGGCGCTGGCGTGGCTGGCCAACGAACTGCGCGTCTTTGGCGACGGCCTGCATTCCGGCGATGTGGTGATCACCGGGACCTGCGTCACACCCATCGCGATCGCTCCGGGCGATCGCGTCAGAATGGACTTCGGTGCGCTCGGCAGGATTGAGGCGGCGTTCTCATCGTGAGGCGTGGCCGACCAGGTACGCGCCGGCGGCAGAGGTGAACTGGACGAGTCAGGCGTGACAGTCGATCCTTCGCTCTTGGAACGGGCGATTCGCCGCGACAAGCCGATTTTGCTCGCCGCGATTCTGGCGATCGCCGGCCTCTCGTGGCTCTACCTTTTTCACGCGGCCGCGGCGATGAAGACGGCGGCGGCCGAGGCGGCCATGCACGCCGCGATGGGCATGACGATGCCCGGGATGGCAACCTCCGGGGCCGCGGAATTCGCCGATCTGTGGCTCATGTGGACCGTGATGATGGTGGCGATGATGCTCCCGTCGGCCGCGCCGCTCGCGCTGCTGGTCCTCGGCACATACCGCCACCGCACGGAACACCGCGCTCGACTGGCGAGCGGTGCCTTCGTTGCGGGATACCTGCTGATCTGGACGGGCTTCAGCGGCCTGGCCGCGCTCACGCAAGTCTGGCTCCGGCGCGCGGCTCTTCTCTCGCCCGAAATGGCGAGCAGTTCACATGTCCTTGCCGGCGTTCTGCTCATCGCCACGGGGCTGTATCAGTGGCTCCCCCTCAAAGGGGCCTGCCTCTCGCGGTGCCGATCGCCGATTGATTTTCTCATGCGCCACTGGCGCGAAGGGCTCTACGGCGCAGTCTCCATGGGCATGCGGCACGGCCTGTTCTGCCTCGGCTGCTGTTGGGCGTTGATGGCGCTGCTCTTTGTCGCCGGCGTGATGAACCTGTTGTGGATCGCGATCATCGCGGCGTTCGTGCTGGTGGAAAAGCTCGTCCGAACCGGAACGATTGTGAGCCGCGTTGCCGGAGCCGGCCTGCTGGCATGGGGCGGTTGGGTGCTGCTGTCGTAGCCCGGCGGGATCATGACGAAACGCCGCCGGCTGACGTTCGATCACGTTCAGGCGGCGGCAGCCAACCTGCCCGCGGTGACACGGACCGAGTACTACGGCAAACCCGCTCTCAAGGTCCGCGGGAAGATGTTCGTCTGCATGGCGAGCCATCGAAGCGCCGAGCCGGACTCGCTTGTGGTGCGGATGGATTTCGACCAGCGCGAGGCGCTGCTCGCCGAGCAGCCCGACGTTTACTACCTGACGGATCACTATCGCGACTATGCCAGCGTGGTCGTCCGGCTGTCGCGCGTGAGTCCGGATGCGCTGAGGGACCTGGTGGCCAGCGCGTACCGGTTCGTCACCGGCACGCGCCGTGGATCGCTGCCGTGACGCTGGCTCATGACACCTGTCGCGCGATGGGGTTTGCAACGATCACGGCAATAAGGGACTCGGGGCTGGCGGTCGGCTATTTGTGCGCGGCGATCTCCAGCACCGCGTTCCAGGTGAGCTGGACGAACTGATACAGCGCCATCTCGGACAGCCGCTCGACATCGCTGTGCGCGCCGAAATTCGTCGTGTCCTCCGCGGTCGACGCCGGACCGATGCCGTAGGCTTGCACGCCCTTGGCACGGAGTTGCGCCATATCCGTCGCGCCGGTGGACATGGTCGGCAACACGACGGCGCCTGGGAAGATCCGGCTGGAGACCTTCTCCAATGCGCGGTACGCGTCGGTGTCAAGCCGCGAAGGCTTGCCGGCGGGCCGGGCCGACGCGATCGGCACGATCTTCACAGCGGGGTCGTTGATCACGCGCGCCATGTCCTGGAAAAACTCCCCCATGTCTTCCTCGGGCAGGGCGCGAATATCCAGCGTGGCCTCGGCTTCCGAGGGAATCACGTTGATGCCGATGCCGGCCTTGAGCATCGTCGGCACGACCGAGGTCCGGAGCATCGAGTAATGCTCGGGTTCCCTTTCTGCCAGGTACCGCTGCTCGGCAGCCGGTGGCTGTGGCTGCAGCAGCGACCTGTACCGCGCCGCCTGCTCCGGTGAACGGATCGCCGCGAGCTTGTCGAAGTACGCGCGCGTCGTCTCGTTCAGGTGCATGGGCGTTTCCCAGGTGCCCACCTTCGCCACGGCCGCGGACAGGTGGACAACCGCGTTGTCCAGCCGCGGAACGGATCCGTGGCCCGACGTGCCGGTGGCGACCAGTCGGGCGCGCCGCGGAACTTTTTCGGTGGTCTGAATCTTCACCGCCGCGACACGGCCGTTCTCGATCACCGCGCTTCCACCTTCGGTCAGGGCGAACTCTGCGTCGATTTCGTCGAAGTGCTGCGCGACCATGAAATCGATGCCGACCGTCGTGCTGCTCTCCTCGCCTGACTCCGCGAGAAAAATGACGTCGCGATCGAGCGCCACGTTCAATCGCTTCAGCAGGAGCATCGTCACGAGATTGGCCGCGAGCTTGTCCTTGTCGTCGCGCGTGCCGCGGCCCCAGACGATCCCATCCTGGATCACTGCCCCGAACGGATCGACCGGCCACTTGTCGCGCTGAACGGGCACGACGTCGGTGTGCGCGAGAATCAGCAGCGGACGGCGGCTGCCGTTGCCTTTGAGGCGAGCGACCAGGTTGGCGCGCGCCGGATCGATCGCGAACGTTCTGGTCGGAATGCCGGCGCTCTCCAGGACCTGCTTGACGTACTCAACCGCGCGAGTCTCGTTTCCCGGCGGATTGCTCGTGTCGATCCGCACCAGGGCCCGGTAGTGCTCGAGGATCTCAGCCTTCTCCTGATCCCAGTTGATCTGCGAGATCTGGATGCCGGGGGCCAGCCCGGCGCAAATCACCAGGGTGCCAATGAACGCGGCTCGCGACATGCTGCGGATTGTACCGCCGCGGGGCCCGTGCGGCGATCATGGACGATGCAGGAGCTATTTGCCCGCAATGTCGGCGCGACCGACCAACAGGTCGCCGGCGAGACAGGTTGATCGGCGCCGACAACAACGCTAATGTGCGAGAGAGACCGCGGCATGGGCACCAGCCACATGTCGCGTGAGCGGCCGCGCTACTTTTTGTGCGGCGCTCGGAAGGGAAGGTCCGACATGACACAAGCGATGGCCGTCATGGCCGCCACCGTTGCACTGGTTGCGGCCGTCGCGACGGCCGCGTCGAACGAGTTCATCTCAATCTGGAAGTCGCCCACCGCAGGCACGCTCAATTTCGTGGGGCGCAAAGTGGGGGCCGTCGTCATCGTGGACGATCTGAGCCTGCAGATGTCGGCGGAGGAGGCGCTCGCCCGTGAGATCACCGCGCGAGGGCCCATCGGCGTGGCTTCCCATCGCATCGTGCCGCGTGAGGAGCTCGCCAACAAGGATCATGCGAAAGGTTGGTTCGAACGGGCCGGTGTTCAAGGCCTCGTCGTCATGCGGCTCGTCGACACCGACCAGCAGAAGGTGTACTCCTCGGTCGTCTGGAGCAGCGGTTACTACGGGAACGCCTGGGATTACTACGGCTACGGATGGTCCACGGCGTACCCGATTGGCAAAGCGCACACCCAGACGACGATCACCGTCGAAACGCTGCTGTACGACCTCGCCAATGCGAAGCCAATCTGGGCCGGCGTCAGCCGGACCACGAATCCGAAGGACACCGGCAGCTTCATGAAAGAGATGGCGAAGGACATTGGCAAGAAGCTGAAGGAGGCCGGTTTGACGAAATGACGAGCCGGACCTGGCCCTCGGCGAATCGCTATTTTCCGAGCACGACAATGGGATCGATCTGGCTCGCGCGCCAGGCGGGAATCATGCTGGCGATGAGCGCTACCGACGACAGCACGAGCGTCACCATCGCGAGAACGAGCGGGCTCATCGGCGTCACGTTGTAGAGTTGGCTCTTCATCACCTGGCCGACAACGAACGCCCCGATGAGGCCACCCGCCAGTCCGGCGCCGAGAATCCTGAGGCCGTCGTTGAGCACGATGCCGAACACGTTCGACGGCGATCCGCCGAGTGCCATCCGCACGCCGAGCTCGCGACGCCGCTGCGCAACCGTGTAGGCCAGCACGCCGTAGATGCCGATCGACGACAGGAACAGGGCCACTGTGCCGAACGCCATCGCGATCAGCATCGGCACGCGGCGTCCAATCAGCGCCAGGTCGATCCACTGCTGCATGGTCCGCGTCCGGAAGATGGGCAGCTGCGGATCGATGTTCGCGACGACATTCCTGATGTTGTTGATGATCGTCGTCGACGGCGTTCGCGTCCGGACGACAATCGTCGGACCCCGCCCGGCGTTCTGCTCGTACGACGTGAACACCGTGCCGACCGGCGTGATGTCGGCGCGTGGGTCGAGAACCTGCATCTCCTTCACCACGCCGACCACCGTCAGAAACTGCGTCTGACTGGTGATCTTCGTGATGTCGTTCGGGTCGCTCGGCCGGTACAAGCGCCGCCCCACCGGATCCTGATCCGGCCAGAAGTGCTTCGCCATCCGGTCGTCCACGATCACCACTTGCGGCTGGCCCGCGGTATCACGCGTCTCGAAGAAGCGGCCGCTGATCAACTTCACGTGCATCGCCTCGAAATAGCCGGCGGCGGTGTTCACCGTGGTCGGGGCGAGCAACGACTCGCCGGGTTTCATGACGTAACCTTCCGCCATGATCACGCTGTTGTTGACGTCGCCGCTGAATGGCACAAACGATGTGGTGCCGGCGGCCTCGACGTTCGGCATCGCCCGAATGGCGCCGAGCACGCGTTGTTCGAACGCGATGAGCGCCGGGCCGTCCTTGTACGCGGATGCCGGCGGATTGACCGTGGCGGTCACCACGTTATTCGGATCGAAGCCGAGATTGAGGCGCATGACCGCGCGGAAGCTCGCGAGCAGCAGACCCGCGCCGACGAGCAGCACGAGCGCGAGCGCCACCTGCGCCATCGCCAGCGTGCGGCGCAGCAGATTGGTGCGCCGGCTCGCCGTGCCGCCGCGGCTCTCCTCGCGCAGCTCCGCCTCGAGGTTGATGTGGCGGAGTTGCAGCACGGGCGCGACGCCGATCATCGCGCCGACGACGATCGTCAGGCCGCCGACGAACAGCACGCCGAGCCAGTCGATGCCGATTTCGTAGCCGCGCGGGAGCTTGTCGAGGTTCAGCGCCGCCAGGTACTTCAAGCTCCACCAGCCGAGCAGCACGCCGAGGGCGCCCCCAGTGGCTGAGAGCAGCGTCGTTTCCGTCAGGAGCTGCCGGGCGAGCCGCCGGAGATCCGCGCCGATCGCGTGACGCGTCGCGAGCTCCCGCCGCCGGCCGCTCGCACGAACGATGACGAGATTCGCGATGTTCACGCAGCCGATCACGAGCAGAAACAGCACGCCGCCCCAAAGCAAATAGAGGGACGCCTTCACGTCGCGCACCACGTCGTCGGACAGCATGACGCAGACAGTGTGGAAGCGTGCATCCTTCAGAATCTTGCTGAACTGCGGGAAACGCGTGTCGTTGTGCACGTTGAGCGCGTCGACCTGATCCTGGACCTGCCGCAGGGTCGCGCCGGGCTTCAGGTGTCCCACCATCTGCCAGTTGTTGCTGTGGCGCTGGTTGTCGCTCTTCTGCGAGGCCGTGAACGACACCGGGAGAAACACGTCGATGTCGCTTTGCAGAAACGAAAACTCGACGGGCATGACGCCGATGACGTCGTATGCTGTGCCGTTCAGGCGAACCGAGCGCTGCGTGATGTCCTTTTCGCCACCGAAACGGCGCTGCCAGAACCCGTAGCTCAGGATCACCTTGCTGTCCTTGCCCGTCTCGCCCTCATCGTTCGTGAAGATCCGCCCGACCACGGGCTGCGCTCGTACCATCCTGAAAAAGGATGGCGTGGCGCGTAGCGTCGTCAACCGTTCGGCGCCGTCCTTGTCGCCGTAGGTCGCGCCGCCGGTTTGAAAGAGCGCCTGCTCGTCGAGCGCCGGGACGGCCTCGAGCCGGTCGAAGTAGTCCGGCACCGCAGCACCCACGCGCGGCGCGCCGGCGTTCGGATAGCTGTTGTAAAGGAGGACGACGCGATTGGAGTCCGGGAAAGGTAGCGGTTTCATCAGCACCGACTGCACAATGCTGAACATCGCAGTGTTCGCTCCCAGACACAGAATGAGCGTGAGGAGCGCGGTTAATGTGAAGCTGCGGTCTTTCAGCAGGAGGCGGAGAGCGAATCGGAGGTCTTGGCGCATGGCGGACTAATTAGACCACGTCATCAAGAATGTAATGCCACGTCGATCTCCGTCCGAGAACGTACGGTGTGGGGAAAGGCGAGGCACTGATGACTGAGAGAAGCACGAGGCGGCTCCAAACGTTTACACCGCTTGCGCTTATCGGGTTCGATCAAATCCTTGAGCGTTCGGGCGTCCTTGCCCGATGGGGCGTGATGGCCGGGAGTTGGCGCATCTGCTTCGGCATCGCCATGCTTGGGCTGGCATTCTGGTACTTCTGCGAAGCGTCCCGTCGCCAGGCGTCGTCAAAATCCTGACGAACCGCAACGGCGTGACGCGGCTCGCGAGCAAGGTTCGCGCGCGCCCGCGAGGGCGCGGGCGCAACCTCAAACTCATCATTCAGGTCGCGGACGTGGAAGAGGTCGCGAACCGTCTGCGGACGTGGCTGTACAAATGATCGGTGGTTTCTTTCGCGCACGTGAGCCAAGGTAGCGGGCCGACGCTGCCACGGCCGTCTGCTGCGACTCTTCCTGGCGGGTCAGCGGGCGCAGGCTTCGGATAAACAGCACCGGCTTCCAACTCGCGTCGCCCCCGCCTCTTGTGGCTCATTCCAGGCCGGCCGTACGAGGCACTTCGATAGGGGGCAGCCCGCGAAAGGCGGCGAAACGATCTACCTGATTGGCTGCAGCGACCCGCGGTACGGGACGACCTGCCCCTTGAGCACGTCGGCGTCGAACGACATCGCCTCGTACCCTTCCGCCCGCAGTTCCACGTGGTGCTTGCCGCTCGACAGATTCAGCGGCTGCTCGCTGGCCGAGAAGCTGCTCGCCGGCCCGACGAAGACGCCATCGACGAACACCGCGGCCGCCGCCGGCGTGACCTCGAAGCTCAGGCCGCCAATCGAGCCCGCCGGCGCGGTGGTCTGAATCGATCGCGTCGACTCAGTCGAATAGGTGCCGTAAGATGACGGCGCAGGCGCCGAGACCGGGGGATAGGCCGCGTACGGCGGATACGCGGGAGCGTACGGGTATCCGTAATAGCCCGAGTAGTACGGCGACCCATAGTACCCATAGTACGGATACGCCACTGGATATCCGGCGTAGAACCCGATGCCGATCGAGAAGCTCGGACGGAACGAGTAATACGGGTGATACCCGCCGTAGTAGGCCTGGCCGTAGTAGCCGTAGCTGTAGCGCCCGTACGCGTACCCGGGATACCCATAGCGATAGCCGTAGCTCCCGCGTGGCGCCCCGTACACCGGCCCGCCGGCGTGCACCGGGCCGCTGACGTGCGCGGGGCCGCCAACGGGTCCGCCACCGCGCCCAGATCCCCCAGCGCGAGGTACGGCACCGGCACCGCCACCGCCGCGCCCTCCACCGCGCTGAGCGCTTGCCGGCACCGCCAGAAAGAGCAGCGCGACACACGTGACGAGAGAAATTACCGAAAGACGCACGCGTTCGATGGTCATAGCAACGTCCACGAAATGACAGGCCGGCACTTCTATTATCTCTCGATCTCGACGATTCTGCAGGACGCCGGCGCCGTTTATCGCACCTCTGCCAAGATTTCCAGACGGGGGCGCCGTCAGAACGCGACCTGGGCCCCTTATCTGATGGGTCGGTCGTCTCGGTACAAGATTCCCCCAAATGTCCGGATCCTGGACTTCTTGACGCGTTCGAGGCGCGTTGCGCCACGGGCGCCGGGCCCGCGATGCTCTTGGCTGGTATCTTGCAGCAAAGGCAGCACAACTACGGGCTTCGCCAAGTCTGCGACCACAACCCACGATGCGGGCGCTCGCCCTGAGCCGCCGCGGCCCCGCTACTCACGCCCGGCCGGGCCAAATACGCTCGAGGTACGCGGCCAGGGCAATACGCAATTCGACGATAGAAGAGAAGCGTTTGTCGGGATCAGCGTCGACGGCGGTAAGCAGAATTTCCTTGAGCTCCGGAGCGACCTCGGGATCCTCGTCGATACACCGGCCGATGTCGGTGGCCCACGTCCATTCATAGCCGGCGAGCATCGTGTAGAGCACCGCGCCCAAAGAGAACAGATCCGATCGCGCATCGGGCGCTTGACGGGACAACTCGGGCGCCGAGTATCCGGAAGTGGTCGGCGGATCATAGAAGACCCCTGTCGAGTGCCGGGCGGCCTCGTACGACGATTCGAAGTCGACAATCCTGATCACAGGCTTACCGCTTTCCCACCGACAGAGGATGTTCATGGGATTGAGATCGACGTGCCAGATCTTCAGACCATGCAGCTCGGTCAACGCCTTGGCAACCTCGATCATCGTTCTGAGATGGGTGACCTGCCTGGCGGGGATTCGTTCTGAGCCGATCGTCGTCGCCAGTGGCGACTCGTCAAAGCGCGACATGGTCAGATAGACGCGGTTGTCGTGCAAGCGTCCGTGTTTCCCCAACGCTGGAAAGTACTTCGAGTCAGGCAGCTCCCGGTTGATGGTCAACAGGCTGGCGATTTCGTTCGTGAGATGCTGCTCGTAGACAAGGCCCGGCTTCGAAGTCACTTTGATGAGCACGTTCGCCCGACTCCGCTTGTCGCGAGCGGCGTAGAGGTGATGGCGGGCATGTTCCTCGGAGGCATGCCCGCTGCGGGCGGCCGCGAGCCAATGAATGCTCCCGAACTGATCGAAGGGCGGGGACTTGCAGTCGATATCGATCGGAGGGTGGTGGGACATGATGCCCCGTACTCCCGCGCGCACAGCCGGCGGAACGTCACTTGACTGGACGTGGTAGGTTGCGCTCGCGGCGCGCGACGATACCACGTCAAGTCAGGTGCTTTCCGGGTCAGTTGTCGTAATACAGCGAGAACTCGTGGGGATGCGGGCGGAGCCGGATCGGGTCGAGCTCCTTCGACCGCTTCCAGTCGACCCACGTCTGGATCAGATCCTCGGTGAAGACGTCGCCGCGCAGCAGGAACGCGTGATCGGTCTCGAGCGCGCTGACGGCCTCTTCGAGCGAGCCGGGGGTCGTCCGGATCCCCATCTCCTTCATCTCGTGGCGCGTCATCTCGTATATGTCACGATCGAGCGGTTTGCCCGGGTCCAGCTTGTTCTGGATACCGTCGAGCATCGCCATCAGCATCGCCGACCACGCCAGGTAGCCGTTGCAGCTTGGGTCCGGGCAGCGGAACTCGAGGCGCTTGGCCTTCGGGCTCTTCGAGTACATCGGAATGCGGATGGCGGCCGACCGGTTGCGCGCCGAGAGCGCCAGGTTGACCGGCGCCTCGAACCCGGGCACCAGGCGGCGGTACGAGTTGGTGGTTGGCGCGGCGAACGCAAGAATCGCGGGGGCGTGCTTGAGCAGACCACCCGCGGCCCAGAGGCCGAGCTGGCTGAGCCCGGCGTAGCCGTCGCCAGCGAACAGCGGCGTACCGCCCTTCCACAGCGAGATGTGCGTGTGCATGCCGCTGCCGTTGTCCTCGAAGATGGGCTTCGGCATGAACGTCACCGTCTTTCCGTGGCGCTTCGCGACGTTCTTGCAGATGTACTTGTACCACATGAACTGATCGGCCATCTTGACCAGCGGCTGGAACCTCATGTCGATTTCCGACTGGCCGGCCGTGGCGACCTCGTGATGGTGCGCCTCGACGATGATCCCGATCTTGCGCATCTCGTAGACCATCTCGCCGCGCAAGTCGTGGAGAGTGTCAGTCGGGCTCACGGGAAAGTAGCCTCCCTTGAAGCTCGGCTTGTAGCCGAGATTCGGCTCCTCGATGCGCGCCGTGTTCCACGCGCCTTCGACCGAGTCAATCTCGTAGTAGCTGCGGTGCTGGTTCTGCTCGTAGCGGACCTCATCGAAAATGAAGAACTCCGGCTCGGGCCCGATGAAGCAGGTGTCGGCAACCCCCGATTGCCTCAGGTGCTCCTCGGCTTTGCGCGCCACGTGGCGCGGGTCCCGCGTAAACTCCTTCCGGGTGATGGGATCGACGACGTTGGCGATCACGCTCACCGTCGGCCTCGCAAAGAAAGGCTCGAGACGTGCCGTGGCGGGGTCCGGGACCGCCATCATGTCGGACTCGTGGATGCCCATCCAGCCGCGAATCGACGAGCCGTCGAACCCGAGGCCCTCCTCGAAGGTGCCTTCATCCAGCGTGTCCACCGGGAACGAGCAATGCTGCCAGCTTCCCAGCATGTCGACGAACTTCAGGTCGACCATCTCGGCCTGGTTCTTGTCGGCATAGGCAAAGAAGTCTCTGGCGTTCTTCGGGAAATCCTCCTGCGTCATAGATGCTCCTCGCTAATCCTCCGCGCCCGGCGGGGTGCGCCGGGACCGGCCGCTCGGGTGTGACGGTGACCAGGAAGGAAATGAGCCAAGGAGGTCAGCCGTCTGGCACACTTCGCGGAAAGGCAAAGCATACCCTACCCAGGCCCCGCTGATCACGGACGTGCACACGGCGCCGCCGACGACCGAAAGAATCAAGGGCCATCTTTTGCTCGTGCTTCTCGCGCCGGCCGGCTGACACTCGGATAACGGTTCAGCTTCGCAAGCGAAGCATACCAAGTGAGGTGCAGGTGCCGTTCTTTGAAACGCTGCAACGTACGAAAAGCTGACGATCGATGCGTATGCGGACACGCTGCACGCGACGACGTCCACGAAACTCTCGCGTTCCTCCACGTCATGCGTGGCACGTGCCTTGCGTCCTGTTGCGCTGGTTCGTGAGCAATAACAACGAGCAGCCACGGTTCGTCGAATCGACCCACATTGTGTTCGCGGCCGATCACATTTCACGCGCGGGCAGACACATTGCGCGTTGTCTCACGACAGACACGCGGCGTTGAGCGCAGAGCGCTTTCACCGCACGCGAAGGTCCATACGTGTCGCCAACACCTGTGCAAGCTCGGGAGCCGCGGCTGTCTCATCTAGTGGTCACGAGGAGGTTCAGTGGCAGGAACTGCATTCGGAATCGGATCGCCGACATTCTATTCTGGACAGCCGTTGTCTCCGTGGGGATTCTCGCCGCATAGCAGCCAACTCGGCTTCACGTCGGGGCCTCAGGCGCAGCCGCTGCAGTCGCTTCAGATCGTTGCCCAGCAACTGCACCAGTTGGAATACCTTCAGCAGCAGCAGATCCAGCAGCTGCAGCAGGTCGTCCAGGTCGTGTCTTATCAACTGCACCAGCTTCAGCAACTCGCACAGCTCGTGCCGCAACAGATCCAACAGCTTCAGCAGCAACTGCAAGGTCAGCAGACGCCATTCAGCAGCGGCATTCCCGGACTGGGCATTCCGTATGCGGGCAGCGGCGCCGGGTGGTTCGGGTCGCAAACGTTTTCACCGCAACCCGGCCAGGTGATGTAGCCGCAGCGATGTCGGCGTGAACAGCACACCGCGGTCCGCGATCACGATGACCGCGGACCGCGGCGGACGCTGTGGTTCAGGAAGGAGCATGCACATGATGGAAACGCTCTATGTACCGGGTTCGGCCGTGTGGACAGGGATTCCGCCGATTGGTTTTGGCTGGGTCCAGACCGGCATTCCGATGGGCGGTCTCGGGACCAGTCCTGCGATGGGCCCATCGCCGCAACTGCCGCACATGGCCGCCGCCCAAAGCCTCGCCGACGTCGGGACCGGCAGACCTGGACCGACGATGCCTTCGTCGGCGATGTCGTTCAACCCGCTCGGCTTTGCCAGCGGAATCACGACCATGGGACAGCCAGGGCTGACACCCTTCGGCCCATTTGCTGGCACGCCCGGGTTACTGGGAAGCGAATTCACGACCGCCATCCCGGCGACCACGCTGCTCGCGACCGTGGCGATGCGCCGAGGGCAACCGCAGGGGCCGACGAGCGACGCGGAGGTCGAGGAATTTCTGTACGACGCGCTCGAACTGCTGGCGGGGGCCAGCGATGTGGAGGTCCGCAACGACGGAGGCCGCGCCACGCTGACCGGCAGCGTTCCACACAAGCGGCTCAAGCGAGACATCGGCGAGATTGCCTGGGCGATTCCTGGCGTGAATGACGTGCAAAACAACGTGACGATTACCGCGCGACGACGATCCCGCACGGCCAATCGTGAATCCGAGGCGCATCCGGGCGGTCCGAATGCGCCGGCCAGAAAACAGGCCTGACCGGGACCGGAGCGCGGGTGCCCCCTGTCAGATCAGGGGGCGCCCGTGCGACAGCACCAACGTGAGCTGCTCAGCCTCCACCAGAGGCCGATGCGCGAGCTCACGCTAAATCGGCCGCCTCTTAATCCCGAAAAGCACCGAAAAGCACTTGACTTGACATGGCATCGCCGCGCGCGGACGACGGCAATCAGCACCACCGCGATCGCGACGAGCCTACGTCTCCAGTTCGCCACCGGCCTGTGTGCTACTGATATCGTGTGAGCACTCATGACGTCCGCGATCCCTGACATTCTCGCCGATCTCGACTGGCGCGGCCTGTACGCCGACTGCACCGATCGTGTCGCGCTCCAGAAGCGCATGGCTGAGCGACCCATCACGCTCTATTGCGGGTTCGATCCGACGGCCGACAGCCTGCACGTCGGCAATCTCGTGCCCCTGTTCGCACTGCGGCGGTTCCAGATGGCGGGTCATCGACCGATTGCGCTCGCGGGCGGGTCGACAGGCATGATTGGCGATCCATCGGGCAAGTCGGACGAGCGCAACCTGCTCACGCCCGATCAGCTGGCGCGCAATCTCGGCTGCATCACCCCGCAGCTCGAGCGCTTTCTCGACTTCACGACGCTCGTCAATCCCGCTCGTGTCGTGAACAACTACGACTGGACGAAAGCGATACCTGTGCTCGACTTCCTGCGCGACGTCGGCAAGCACATCAGCGTCAACGCGATGGTCGCGAAGGACTCGGTCCGTGCGCGCATGGAGGATCGCGCGGGCGGCATCAGCTACGCCGAGTTCAGCTACATGCTGCTGCAGGGCCTCGACTTCCATCACCTGCGCGTGCACTTCGACTGCGAGTTGCAAATCGGCGCGACCGATCAATGGGGCAACATCACGGTCGGCATCGAGCTCACGCGCAAGAAGATGGGCGCGACCGTGTGGGGACTTGTGTTTCCCCTGATGACGAAAGCCGACGGCTCGAAGTACGGCAAGACCGCCACCGGCACCGTATGGCTCGATCCGAAGAAGACGAGCCCGTATCGCTTCTATCAGTTCTTCGTGAACAGCGATGACGCCGACGTCGTGAAGCTCGTGAAGATGCTCACCTTCTTACCGCGCGACGACGTCGCGGCACTCGAAGCGGAGCACAGCGGGAATCCCGGCGCCCGGGCGGCGCAGAAAGCGCTCGCCCGCGAGATGACGACTCTCGTGCATGGCGCGGCGGCCTGCCAGAGTGCGGCAAAGGCAGCCGAGATTCTGTTCGGAGGATCGCTCGAAGCGATTTCGGAAGCCACGTTCGTGGAAGCCGTGGACGAGTTGCCGGCGAATGTCGTCGATCGCGCGAGCTTCGAGGGCGCCGGCATGTCGCTGATCGATCTCACCGTCCGGTCCGGTCTGGCCGCGTCGAAAGGCGAAGCCCGCCGCGACCTCACCGCCGGCGGCCTCTATGTGAACAACGTCCGCGTCGACGATGTCGCGCGGACGGCCACGACGCGTGATCTGCTCTTCGGCAAGTACCTGCTGCTGCGGCGCGGCAAACGCAGCTACGCCGTTGTCTCTGTTGACGCTTCTCGAGGATAAGGAGCATTCGCCTCGGCTGGAGCCGTTCTCATTTCCCTGTTGCGGCAATCTTGCCAAGTCCCGCCGGCATGCTCCCGGTTGGGGGGCGGCTTCGTGCTACGAGGAAGTGAGAACGGTTGCAGCGGGACGCTTGTGACCTTTGGGGGTTCGTGGCATCCTCAGCGGTACGCTCACGCCTTTTATGAGCACAACGGGAACGGCGGCGTCAACCGGCATCGGCTTTGGAAGCGCCCTGGCGATCACGATCTCCTGGTCGCTCTGGCACTCGGTGCTTTGGGCGATCATCCACGGCGCGTGCAGCTGGTTCTACGTGATCTACTTCCTCCTGACGAGGCATCAATAACGACAGCCTTAGCGAGGTCGCCGACGCGACATAAGGGCCGCGCTCGAAGGCCGAAGGCGGTGCTTCTCTAAGACAGACCAGCTAGTGCCGTTCTCACTTTCCTGTAGCGGGCAATCCTGCCAAACGCGCCGGAATGCTCGCGGTTGGAGGCGGTTTCCTGCTACGAGAAAGTGAGAACGGCGCTAGGCGCGGACGACCCGGGCCAGGGTGATGTCTCTCACCGTCGGCGTTCCCATCTGCTTCATGGTCATCGTGAGTTCGGCGCGCAGGATCTCGAGCACCCGCTCGATGCCTTCCTGGCCGAATGCGGACAAGCCCCAGATGTACGGTCGCCCGATACCGACACCTCGCGCTCCCGACGCGAGCGCCTTGTAGATATCGGTACCGTGGCGGACGCCGCCATCGAGGAACACCGGCACTCGTCCACGCACGGCTTCCACGACTTCAGGCAGGCAGTCGATGGTCGCGCGCAGCGTTTCCGTCGCGCGTCCGCCGTGGTTGGACACGACAAGGCCGTCCACGCCGTGCTGCAGCGCGAGCTGCGCGTCCTCGGCGCTGTCAATCCCCTTGAGCATCACTTTCATCTTCGTCAGCTTCTTCAACCGATCGAAGGTGGCCCACGTCGCATCCGGCGGGTTGTACGCCCTTCGAGGCCGAGCCCCTCGTACATCGGCCGGAACCCAGGCACCGGCGTGCCGGCACCGTTCTTGTGACACGCGACGCAGTCGCGCGTGTCCTGGCGTGCGAAGCGCGTCATCGTCGGCGTGTTGCGGCCGGCCAGCAGATCGACCGTCCAGACGAGGTACAGGAACGCCCGCATCCTCGATGCGCCTGACCATCTTCTCCGTCTCGTCCCACTTGAGCGGCATGTAGAGCTGCTGCCACGGCGGCTGTCCGAGAGTCTTCGCCACATCCTCGACCGAAAACGTTGTGACGTTCGAGAGGATCATCTGGTGCCGCGTCGCTTTCGCGGCCGCGGCCGTTGCCATCTCACCCTGCGGATGAAATGCGCGCTGTCCGCTGACGGGGCATATGAAGAGCGGCGTTTCCCACCGTCCGCCGAACACGTCCGTACTCAGGTCAGGCCTGGACACGTCCACGAGTCGCCGCGGCTTGAGGCCGATGTGTCTGAAGGCCTCAACGTTCGCGCGCAGCGTCAGGTCGTCGTCCACGCCGCTGGCCAGGAAGCCCCAGTGAGCTGGCGGGAGCGCGCGGCGCGCGGCTTCCTCGAAGTCCATCACCTGCAGCGCCTCTTTGGCGCTCATGATCACGCCTGGCTGGTCGTGCGACACCGCAAGTTGCTGCGCGAGCGCGCGCACCGACGGCGTGAGCACAGTAGAAGCGGCCAGGAACTGGAAGAATTCGCGGCGGTTCGTATTCACGCGGCGGATCATAGACCACGATGGCCTGACCCGCCGGGACGAAACACAAAGACCGCCACCCGGTTCACGTGGCGGTTCTCGAGGACTCGGGGATTCTGCTGGCCGCGCGTGGGCGCGACCGTGCGCTACTTCTTCACTTGTCGCGTTGGGTATTTGGCGAACATTTCCGCGACGCCGGCGTTGATGGCCGCTTCGAGTTTGGCCGGCTCGACGTCGATCGGTTTGTCCAGACGCATCCGTAAGAGCTGTCGCCGCGAGCCAGGTTCGAGCAGGCTGACGACGAGCGTCCCTACTGAAGACTCGGGCCTCATTCCAGCCGCGTCCGGTTTGGCCTTCACGTCGACATCCGTCCGCTGTAAGGATGCGTAGCTGACCAGCACGTCTCCAGGTCCAGAGGCAGCTTTGGTCATGCCGAGATCCTTCAGCTCCCGATCGATCGCCGCAACGATCTGCTCGTCCACCCTCTTGAGGCGCGCGGGCTGCGACTTGGACCACGAGTAGGACTTGAACTTGGCGAAGTCGACGTTCTTCGTCGGCGTCACGGTCACGCCGTAGGTTTGCGCTGCTAGTGCCACGACGGCTGTACCCACGAGAACGGCGGCGAGTAAGGCCTTCTTTATCTCCATCTCCCTATTCTATGGTACGTAGGGTGGACTTTAGGTCCGCCATCGGGATCACCACGTACGCGTCGTGTATGCCGCGCCGTCCGGCGTCTCGCCCGCCGCGAGATAGCCAGCGATCGTCCGGGTTTTCAGGTCAAGAATCGCCACGCGCGCCTGCTTGCTGAGTGACAGAAACGCGTAGCGGCCGTCCGGCGTGGCGATGATGCCCTGTGGGGCGGCGCCAGGCAGCGTGAGCCGCGACAGCTCGCGCCGGGTCGCACGCTCGATGAACCGGACCTGATCAGCCGTCGGGTCCGGAATGATGACCATCGTCGTGTCGGGCGTGAAGAACATCCGGTACGGCCAGCGCATGCCTTCGGCGGCCGTTATCAGAGTACCCGTCGCCGGGATTAACACGCTCACGAGTCCGGTCACGTTACTGCCGAGCCACACTTCCTTGCCATCCGGCGTGACGTCGATCGCTTCCGGTCCTCCCGGCACATCGAAACTTCGGACGAATACGCAGGCGTTCAGGTCGAGCTCCGAGACGGTGCTGGCGCTGATATTGCCGGTGAATCCGCGTGCGCCGTCACGGGTGACGCCAATCATGTGCGATCCGGGAAACCCGGTCGGGATCGCGTCGATCACGACCCCGTCCTGAATATCGACGAGGAGCACACGCCGGCTCGCTTCGACGGTGATGGCGGCGAGCCTGTCGCCGGGCAGCATGACGACCCCGTGCGGCGAGCGGAACTCTCCCAGATCGATGGTGCGCTTCACGGCTCGGGTCGGCAGGTCGATGACCGTCAAGGTCTTTCGTTCGGAGCCGCCGTAGTTCGTGATGACAGCCGTTCCGCCGTCCGACGTCAGGACCACCTCATGCGGTCCCTGTCCGGTTGGCAAGGTGGACAGGATCCGGCCGGCGGCAACGTCGATGAGCGTCGCCGTCGACGAGGTCTTGTTGGTGATGACCAGAGTGCCCGACAGACCGGGCACCTGACTCCCCGCGGCGGCCAGATGCCCGCTGAACGCGAGGCCGCTCGAGACGGCCACGAGCAGAGCGGTGATGAGACGAGGTATCGAGGACATGGGGTTCTCCCGGACTGCCTGATACCTCATGCGACGGTCGTGCCAGACGGACGGACTGCGTTGTGGCGAACTCCTCGCGGTTGGAGCGGGTAATAGCCGCCGGCGTGGGGGAATTTGCGCGCCGGCCGGGTGCTCTTCCGCGGGTTCTGATACCAGTTCGCCCGAAATAGATTGAACGGACGACAGCCCGCTCCGTTTAGGCCGGTTCCGCTCCAAAAACCTCTATCCCGTTTGCAATGATGGGTAATTGTGAGAGATCCCAATTGCCTCGTGCGATTTGGTCCTTCAAACACTGCGTGCGATATACGGTGCCTCGGAGAACAGGCCTGGGATGTGTGGCCAGCCACTCGTGCCTCACGTCCACGTATTCCGTGATCCATGTCTTTTCGTCGCCGCCCTTGGCCGGCGGTGCCTCGGAAAAGCGCTTGCGCAGGAAGTCAAAGATCGTTCCGCTGTGGATAAAGGAATCGTAGATGGTCAGCGCTGACAGCGCGAGGGTGAATCTGTTCGTATCGCCCCAATGTATGGCGGGCGCAAAGTATCGCTTGTCGAAGAACGTGTCTTGGACCGTCCGCATCACCGGATCCTTTCTTCCGGCGTCACGCAACAGTTGTTTGAAGTTCTTGTCATCGACGAGGGGCGTTACTCCTATTTTCGGAATGAATGGACGGAGTTGCTCGCCGAAGGACCCGCCGGCATCTACGTACATTTGAATGAGCTCTTCGAGATTGCCATACTCCGTCGTTTGAGATCGGCCATAGGTGATTTGCCGTATGTCGTGCGGACCGTCTGCGAAGATGACCAGCCCGCCGTAGTCACCTTCGGTGCTGCCGGTTTCGAAAGCGTTGACTACCTGTTCGCAGACCCTTTTCTGTAGCGCAGTCAGATTCATAGTCGTTACCTTTTTCCGCGCGTGTCGTCTGGCATGGCCGATTGTTGCGCCAGCCGCGTCTCGAGTTCTTTGAGTCGTTTCCTGGTGAGGTCGCTCAGCGCAGTCGCGTACTCCAGCGGTCCAAGGCTGCCGCCTTTCGAAACAACGTGTGCATGCGCTGCGGCCTGGCGCTGGACAAGCCAGTCTTGCTGCTCCGTGTAAAGTGCGTTTCGACCTTTCTCATCCAATTGCTGGAGAAGCAGGGTGTAAGTGATGAAGAGCTGGGCGTCCACGAGGTCGGCGATATTCTGATTGGCCTTGTTCAGAGCCTGCTGACTCTGATTCGGTCTCGCAGCAAGATCAGCCTCCAAACCGTCCTGCACTTGCTCGAGCGACGGCTTCCAAGCCGGTGGGATCAATCTACCTGGGGCGGGTACGGGTTCCTGTCGGGCTTCCGGCGGCCGCGAACATGAGACAGACAACAATGCGCAAAATGCGATGAGGAGTCGCACGCAGTCCGCGACAGCCGGAGTGGAGTTGCCAGGGCGACGATTCATGCTTCATTACCAAAGGGTGTCTTGTACTTCCGTAGTTTCGATGGCGCATGAGGGTTTTGGCAAGTGAACTCCCGATCACAAACCGGTCATCTTTTCGATGGCCTCGGGATAGCGGGCGCCCATCACCGGGATCTTCGCCGTCGCGTCTTCGATCTCGCGCAGGTCGGCAGCGGTCAACTGGACGTCGGCCGCGGCGAGATTCTCCTCCAGCCGGTGCAGTCTTGGTCGTGCCGGGAATCGGGACAATCCACGGCTTCTGGGCGAGCACCCAGGCGAGCGCGATCTGCGCGGGCGTTGCCTGCTTGCGCTGTCCGATCACGGCCAGCAGATCGACAAGGGCCTTATTGGCCTTCCGGGCTTCCGGCGTAAATCGCGGAAGCGAGTTCCGGAAATCGGTGCTGACGAGCGTCGTGTGTTCGTCGATCGCGCCAGTCAGAAAACCCTTCCCGAGCGGGCTGAACGGCACGAAGCCGATGCCCAGTTCCTCGAGGGTCGGCAGGATGTCGCGTTCATGCTGTCGCGTCCACAGCGAGTACTCGCTCTGGACCGCGGTGAGCGGCTGCACGGCGTGCGCGCGCCGGATGGTCTGCGCCCCGGCCTCGGACAAACCGAAATGCTTGACCTTGCCCTCCTGAATCAAGTCCTTCACTGCGCCCGCCACGTCTTCGATCGGCACCTTTGGATCGACGCGGTGCTGATACAGGAGGTCGATCGTCTCCACGCGGAGCCGCTTGAGCGATCCCTCGACCGCAGCCTTGAGATGCGCCGGCTGGCTGTTCGGGCCGACGAAGCCCGGGCTCCCGTCCGGCTTCATTTCAAACCCGAACTTCGTGGCGATGACGACCTGCCCACGGAACGGCTCGAGCGCTTCACCGACGAGCGTTTCGTTGGTAAAGGGGCCGTAGACTTCCGCGGTATCGAAGAAGGTCACACCTCGGCCCACGGCCGCCCGGACGAGCGCGATCATCTGCTGCGGATCCTGCGGCACACCGTAGCTGAAGCTCATGCCCATGCAACCAAGGCCCATCGCTGAAACCTCGAGGCCGCTCTTGCCGAGTTGACGCGTCTGCATCGTCTTTCTCCTGTCCGTTCAGAGTAGCCGCCGGGGAGCGGTCTGAGTAGACGGCAAAATCGATAAGGCTTTGTGAGTACTATTCACAAATGGTCAGAGACGAACTGAGCCTTCTGTCCGCGTTCCTCGCCATCGCTGAGGAGCGCAGCTTTACCCGGGCCGCCAAACGCATTGGCGTGTCTCCCTCGGCCGTCAGTCATGCCGATGCGAGGCTTGGAAGAGCGGGTGGGCGTCCGCTTGCTCGCGCGCACGACGCGCAGCGTGGCGCCGACCGAAGCCGGCGAGCAATTCCTGGCGCGGCTGCGTCCGGCCATGGCCGACATTCGGGCCGGGCTCGATGAAATCGCAGGGCTTCGCGATCGGCCGGTCGGCCACCTGCGGGTGTCTGTCTCGCCGCTGGCAGCGGCCCTCGTCCTCGCCCCCAAACTCGGCGCGTTCGTCCGCGACTACCCGGACGTCGTGCTCGACGTGACGACCACGCTCGAAAGCCGCATCGATCTCGTCGCCTCCCGCTTCGACGCCGGCATCCGGCTCGGAGAGTTCATCGAACAGGACATGATTGCGGTCAGGGTCTCCCGGGACCAGCGGGCCGCCATCGTCGGATCGCCTGCGTATTTCCAGTCGTACCCAAAGCCGAAATCACCGCGCGACTTGCCGGGCCATCGGTGCCTCAAGTTCCGTCTCGGCACGGGTGGCGAGTACCGATGGGAATTCGAGAAGGGCCATCGGTCGCTCGCCGTCGCCGTGAACGGGCCGATCATTCTCGATGACGTGGAGCTGATGATCCACGCTGCGATCGACGGCGTCGGTCTGGCGTTTACAATGGAAGACCACGCGGCGCCGCACCTGGCGAGCGGCGCTTTGGTGCGCGTGTTGGAGGATTGGTGCCCGCCGTTCGCCGGCTATTTTCTGTACTACCCGAGCCGGCGGCAGCAGCCGGCCGCGCTGTCGGCGCTCATCGACTCCCTTCGTCTATGAACCCTTGAAGCACGTGCCGTTCGAGCATCCACAGTGCCTTTCCCAATAGACCCGCCCATCGAACCGATGCTCGCGAAGCTGGCCGATGAGATTCCGTCCGGCGACACGTTCCTCTTCGAGCCGAAGTGGGACGGTTTTCGCGCCATCGTGTTCCGTTCGGGGTCGGACGTCTTCATCCAGAGCCGCGACCTTCGTCCGCTCGACCGCTACTTTCCCGAGCTGCACGAGGCATTCCTCGCCGGGCTGCCTGATTCGTGCGTGATCGACGGAGAGATTGTGATTGCCTCGCCGCGCGGGCTCGACTTCGAGGCGCTTCAGCTGCGTCTTCATCCTGCGGCGTCGCGTGTGGCGAAGTTGTCGAAGGAGATTCCGGCGGGCTTCGTGGCGTTCGATGCCCTTGCGCTCGATGGACAGGACTTGCGCGGCGTCGCGTTTTCGGAACGGCGCGCGCGACTCGAGCAGTCGCTCGGCGGCGTCCGGCCTCCGATCCATCTGACGCCGATGACGCGCGACCGCGCGACGGCCGTCGACTGGCTCGCGCGCTTTGAAGGCGCGGGACTCGACGGAGTGATGGCCAAGCCGGAGTCGGTCGCCTACGAACCTGGCAAGCGCGCCATGATCAAGGTCAAGCACGCGCGCACGGCAGACTGCGTGGTCGCGGGCTTTCGCTGGCACAAGGCGGGGAAGGACGAGCTGATCGGATCGCTTTTGCTCGGGTCTGTTCGACGAGAAGGGGCGGCTGCAGCATGTCGGCGTGACCTCGGCGTTTCCGATGGCTGTGAGGAAGCAGCTGGCGAGCGATCTCGCGCCGCTGCGGAGCGCGCGCTGGACGATCATCCATGGCGCGAGTGGACGGAACACAGCGGGGAGGGGGGCCGGATGCCCGGCGGTCAGAGCCGATGGAGTGCGGGCAAGGATCTGTCGTGGGAGCCGCTGCGAATCGAGCGCGTGTGCGAAGTGAAATACGACCACATGCAGGGCTCGCGCTTTCGACACGCCGCGATTTTTCTGCGCTGGCGTCCCGACAAGAAGCCTGGGGATTGCACGTACGAGCAGCTCGAAGTTACGGCGCCTTACGAGCTCGAGAAGGTCTTCGGCGTTTCCACTCCTCCTCGTTGAAGCCGGCCCAGTCGTTCGGCTGATCGTCAGGGTCGAGCGCCTCCTGTCCTGGCCGATGGCTTCGGGCACGTGCTGCAGGTTCACGCGGATTCTCGTCCACGTGCGGAAGCGCCCGCGCATCGCGTCCACGAGCACGTCGGCCGCTTCGAGATGCGACGCGGCCTCTGGATGTCGGGCCTTCCACCGCTCAAGGCCTGCCAGCGCGTTCGGCTTGTCTTTTGCCCGGCCGATCTCGATCAGCGGATGTTTCGCGACTCGACGCTTCGAGGGTGCCACCCGGGGCTGCTCGCCTGGCTGCTTCCGGTAATGCGGCGGCCACGGGGCATCACCCTGGCCCGCGCGCTCCTGCTCGGCCGACCGCTCGAGCAGCCGTTCCAGCGAGCACGCATGCCGATCCATGTCCGCATGGCGATCGCCCACCTTCTCGAACCGCGCCGGCATGGTCGCCAGCGTGAAGTCGCGCGGATCGCAGGCCTCGATCTCGTCCCAGTCGAGCGGCGCCGAGACCCGCGCGTCAGGAGTGGCACGAACGGAATACGCGCTCGCGATTGTCCGGTCCTTGGCGTTCTGGTTGTAATCGAGAAACACGCCGTGGCGTTCTTCCTTCCACCACTTGCTCGTGGCCAGCGACGGCGCCCGTCTTTCGACGTCACGCGCGAAGGCCAACGCGGCGCGCCGCACCTGGCTGAAGGTCCATCGCTGCTCGATGCGCACGTAGATGTGCATACCGCGCGAGCCCGATGTTTTCGGCCAGCCGACGAGCCCGAGATCCTTCGAGCGCCTCGCGGACCACTCCGGCGACGGCTCGAATCTGACTCCATTCGATGCCGGGCACCGGGTCGAGATCGACGCGCAGTTCGTCGGGATGATCGAGATCCTCGGCGCGAACCGGATGCGGATGGAGCTCGAGGCACGCGAGGTTCGCCATCCACGCCAGCGCCGCGGCGTCGCGCGGCACGACTTCCTCCGCCGTTCGGCCGGACGGAAAACTGAGCGAGACGACTTCTATCCACTCGGGCCGCGAGTCCGGCGCGCGCTTCTGATAGAAGAATTCGCCGCCGACGCCGTTCGGGTAGCGGACGAGCACGTTTGGACGTCCGCCCGCGCCTTGCAGGGCGCCAGGGGAAACCGCGAGGTAATAGCGCGCGAGATCGAGCTTGGTGTGGCCGGCCTGCGGGAAGAGCACCTTCGCAGGATTCGAGATCGCGACCTCCCGGCCCGCGACCTTCAACAGTTCCTGTTCCTTCGACGACGGCACTTCTCTAGTGTCCTGTAACCACAGAAACTGAAACAACTGGCGCGGCCGCGCGAAACGATCAGTTGCGCCACAGTTCCCGGCGCGCGAACCACAATCCCGGCAGCATCGGCAGCCATAGCGAGAATCCACGAAACACGAGCGTGGCGGTCAAGGCGGGTTCAAGCGGGACGCCAACGAGCCTCAGCATCGCGACGAGCGACGCTTCGAACGTTCCAAGGCCCAGCGGCACCGGGATGACCCTCGACATGGCGGAGGCCATGACGAAGCTGCCAAATATCTTCCAGGGAGCCACGCTGACGCCGATGGCGACGAGGACGACTTGCAGCGTGGCCGCGTCGAGGAGGATCTCACCGAATTGAACCGCGACAGCGCGAATCAGCAGCGGGCGATCGTTGAACAGATTCGCCGGCGCTCGACCGAGGGCCGCCAGCAGAGGGCCGATTCCAGGCACGCGCGATAGCCGCTTCTGGAATCTTGGCGCGATGGATTGTCGATACCAGACGAGCAGCGCCGGAACACCGACCGCCATCAGGCCGAACGCGGCCGCCATGAAGAGGAGTTTCGTGTGTGCCGAGTGGGTGAGGCGCAACAGCACCAGACTGAGCACGACGGCGATCAGATAGGCCGCGTAGGTTGTGACGAGACCCACCAGCAACGCCCCCATGACGGTGCTCGCCGCCAAGCGTCGACGTTCAAGCGCGCGCATGACCACAGCGCTTCCGGACAGGCCGCCGCTCGGAAACGCCTGATTCGCGAACAGCATTGCGAGTGCCATGGGAACAAGCGCCCGAATGCGAATCTGGTGACCGTCGCGAGCCAGCGCGAGCTGCCACACAGTCGCGGCCAGGACGTACGTCGTCGCCTGCAGCGCGACCGCAGCCACCAGCCAAATCGGCTGGAGCCGGTGAACGACTCGACCGAGCTCTGTGAGTTCGCTGAAATGCACGAGAATGCCGACGACCGCCGCCAGGACCAATAGCCCGAACAGCCACGCGGCGAATGTGGCGCGGCGGGAGGGAAGCGGGATGCGTCCTTCTGGCCGGCGAGCGCGCCGAGCGAAAGTCGTCAAGCTTGAATGATGGGACGTGTGGCCGCAAACGTCGAGGCACATCGATGGACGTCGTTATATGTAACCTCGGCATGTCGGGCTTTCGAGCAAATGAAGTCGGGGATTCACGTATTTCCGGCCGCAGGCAACATCTGAGCGCAACGATTGATGGGACGTGCGATGTGTTCGTGTCCATAGGCATGCTCGAGCACGTCGGGCCCAGCCACTATGCGGCTCTCGGGGGCGTATCGATCGCGTGCTCGATCGCGCCCATGGCCGAGGCCTGTTGCATTTCATCGGCCGCAACACGCCGACGCCGTTCAATGCATGGACCGCACGCTACATCTTTCCCGGTGCGTATGCGCCTCCGCTCGGCCAGGTCTGCCGTGGCATGTTCGAGCCCTGGCCTTTCTCGATCGTCGATGTGGAGAATCTTCGGCTCCATTACGTCAAGACGCTCGGTCACTGGCGGACCCGGTTCGAACGCTGCGTGCCGGACGTGCGAGCGATGTTCGATGATCGGTTCGTCCGAACGTGGCGACTCTAATCCTAAGTGCGGCACGACACTTCGATCACGAGTGCCGCGGCATCTGACCATGGCTTGCCGACCCGCGCGCGTGGACGACGGGTCCCACGTGCGTCACGTCACCCGAGGCCGCCGTTCACTCCGGGACGACGCGATGCCTATCACCTCACGACTCGAAACGCCACGACACGTTGCTCGGTCTTCCCGCTGGCGCCCACGACGAGCTCGACCAGATAGTCGCCTTCGGCCAGCGGGGCGAGCAAGAAATCGGCGACAAGTGCAGTGGGATTGGCGTCAGATAGGGCGACATTCAAGGCGATCGGCTGGCCGCGGCGATCGAGCACGCGGGCGACGCGCTGGTCCAGCGGCGTGAGCACGGGCCACTCGACGTGCATCCGCTCGGTGCGGCGGAACTGAAAGTCAGCCACCGGACGAGCCGGAATCCGCGCCGAGGCCGTGCCGCGATAGGCGATCGGCTCGCCGAGGAGCGGCGCGGCGTTCAGACGGTCTTCGATCTCGATCTGGCCATCGAGCACGTTCGAGCCGCTCGAGGCGCGCAGACTGACCCGCCATGGGCCACGATCGGTGGCAGCCAACGGCACGTGTAACAGCACCCCGCGCGCGCCGGCGTCGATCTTCCCGGTCGCCGTGATCGGCGCCCCGGCCGACGCAATCGTCGCGTGGGCCTCGGCGCCGCTCTGCCACTCGGACCGCCCCGCGAGGCTGCTGGCGACCTCGACCACGAGATCCAAACCGCTCGGCGTTCTCGTGCCGTAGCTGAAGAGGTCAGTATCGACTCGCAGGCGAGAGAGCCGGGCCAGCTCCTCGGCGATACGCGGCGGCACCACACCCGCTGTGGCCGCGCTGCTCACCGCGGCCTTGCGCGCCTCTACGGTTGGCGCCACATAGCCGCGCCGCGCGGTGACGGACACGCCTGGCTCTTTGAGCTTGACGGTGATTTGCCGGTACTTCCCGTCGAGCGCGGGATTGGTGGAGGAGTAGCCGAGCAGGTAGTAGCCGGTGAGATCGTCGGCAATGCGCCGGAATCCTGCGTTGAGGTCGTTCATGCCCACGACCGCGACGCCATCGGTGTTCTCCGCGAGCATCCGGAGGGTCGGGACCGTTCCGCGCATGGGATTCGCGACCCTCAGGCCGCCCACGTCCATGGGATAGAACGACACGTTCGCCTGGTTGGCGAGGCGCAGCAACTCCTTGAGGCGCTCCTCGAAATTGATGGACGCCAATTGACCAATCTGTTGATTGCACCAATCGTGGTCAGCCGTGCCCGGCTGTGGGGCACCCATGCCGAGGCGGCCCGTCCCGGGCGTAGGACCCAGCCGCGGCGCCGCCACCGGCTTGATAGCTGGCGTCACATCGATGAGCGGGCGCGCATGCGGGACCCAGCCTTCGCTGATCAGCACGACATTCTTTCGCTCGTCCCGGACCCGGCCGAGGTACCGCATGAGATCGTCCAGGCTCCTCGCCATTGACTCCTCACGCGACAGCCGAACCAACTCGTCGGCGATCGCCATTGCCTGTTTTGGGTTTTCCATCCACATCGGACAGGTGCTCAGCTGGAATTCCGTTGGCGTTGGCCGAGTGACAGCCGCCCATTCCTGAGACCAGCGCGCGATATCCGACTCGAAGGTATTGGTGCGACGGACGAACACGAGCTGACTCACCGGATCCGGCTCGTAAGGCGTGACGACGCCAAACAGATCGGTCGGGCCAATCGTCCGGCCGAGGAACTCGGTGATCGGCCCCCGGATGCCGCCGGCGTTGCCGAACGTCATATGAATAAGATCGAGATAGAACACGATCACGCGGTTGTGAGGATCGGCCGCTGCTTCGTCGCCTTCGCGTTTGGAGGCTGGGTCGCGCCGCTCGGCATCCGGCGCATTTGGCGCCGTTCGGATGAACTCGAACCCTTCGATCGCCTGGGGCTTGCCATCTTCAAAGACCTGGAAGTCCTCGGCGTGGAGCCCTTCCACAAGATGGCCGTCGCGGCGCGGGTAGACGTCCACGTAGACGACGTTGACTCCACCGCGGAACACGGGCGGCTGCTGATCCTGAGGATGGGCGGCGGGAAGGCTCGCCAGAAGAACAACGAGCAGACAACTGGCAAAACCAAGTTGACGGAGCATTGAGGCCTGTCTGGCGCTGGCGCTTGGAGTGTACACCTCAAACCAGGAATGTCACGGCATGGGCTGACTGATTCTACGCCTGAGTAGCGAATCACCCCGACGGTATTCGATGTGTCGGATCTGGTCGCCCTGCTGGTCGAGTCCGAATCGAACGATGCGGCCCAGTGTCAGCGCATGCCCACGCGCTCCGGTGCGCGAACGATCACGCCAGGCCGTTTGACGTCGACCCGCAGACGCGACCCGCTCGATGGGGCCGCTCCCGCCTGGTAGGTCACGGCGTACTGGCCAAGCAGATCACCCGCAATTCGCGTCAGCGCCGTTGGGATGCCGGAATCGGTCAGCACGGGATCGACGCGGCCCCCGGAGACTTCCGCGCTCGCGTCAATGACGGGGTTATGGTCCGCCGGTACCGCATGCCGGGAGGCGATCGCGAAGAAGGTCACGCGACTGCGCTGCACCTGCTCCACCGCCTGCTGCCAGGCCGCGTTGAACCCAATCCGGGAGGACCTGTTCGCTCCGCCAGCTGGGCACGCTGCAGGGGCCGTCGATTGGCCAGCCGCATTAGTCGACGCTGCGCCTCGCGAGGCGCCCATGAAGGACAATCGTTGCACCTCTCGTCGATCGTCACGACCACCATGACCGGACGCGCCGTGCTGTGCTTCTGGTACTGTTGCGCCAGTTCGAGGGTCAGGGTGCTCAGCCCCCGGCCGCCCGTCTGCATCGGCAGGAGGTGTTGGATCCCCTCCAAGAGCGTCTGCGTATCGGCGGTGTAGTCGACGACCGTGGCCTCCGGGCGCACGGCGGAGAACACGGCCACTTCGGCGTGGCCACGCAGCGCCTCCACAAAGGCGGACAAGCCGGCCCGCACTTCCGGGACGCCGAGCCCGCGATCGTCGACGATGACCGCGATGCGCATCGGCGCGGTGGCGTGCTCGACAGTGACCGGTCCCTGCGGCTGACCTTCCTCAGTCACGACGACGTCGCCCGCCCTGAGGTCCGCGACCGGCGCGCCCTTGTGATCGACGGCGCTGATGTAGATGGTCCGCGTCTGCGTTTCGGATCTGGCGAAGAGCGCGGCGGCGCCGAGGCACACGACGGCCGAGGCCGTGATAGAGAGGCGTTTCATGGCATATCTCCTCGGAGGCGATGAGGCAGGGTGGCAGCTGACAGGCGACGCCTCGGTAAGCTACGTGGTCAAGGGGATCTTTATGCACTGGACTTCAGAGGAGCCCACCGAAAACTTCGCGGACATGGCAGATCTGCTGTGGACCGATCTGCCGTTTCACGACTGGCTCGCCGGTGGGTTTCTCGTCTATAGCGGCGTCGTCGCCCGCCGTGACTGGGGCCAAGGACGACCCTATCAGGCCGCCGCGTGGGGCTTCATGATGGGCCTGCTCGTCGCGGCGTTTTTCGCGCACCTGGACGACTGGGCCTCTGACCGCGCCTTCGTGGTGGTGCTGGGCGCGTTGGTGGGGATCTCTACCGGCGCTCTCGCCAGCACGCTCGCCGTACGAGCGAAATGAGAGGCAGCCGTCACGGCATTTCCATGACAGCGCGCCGTCCGACACGGCGCTCCGGCGGCCTCGGCCATGGTGGCAGGATTCGGAAACGACAAGAGCCGCCTGACCATTGGTCTTGCGTGACGTACACTGATGGCCGTGCGGTCGAGGTGGGTCCTGTCTGCCGTCGGCGTGGTCGCTTTCGTAATTGGCGCGGGCGCGTTCTTGACGATGACGAACTCCGCGCCCCGCGTGCCGGCGATCTCCGACGCCGATCCGCCGACCAGCAGGCAGCCGTACGTCATCAAGCTCCACTCGCGGTGGTGTCCCATCTGCATGGCGACGAAAGGCGCATGGGCGACGGTGCAGAGCGCCTATACCGGCAAAGTCAGATTCGTGATATTTGATTTCACTGATCACGAAACAACTGAAGCAAGTCGAACCCGAGCAAAGCAGCTCGGCTTGGAGCCTGTGTTCGACGTGTATGAAGGGGAGACCGGGACCGTTCTGGTGCTCGATGGCATGTCGAAGGAAGTGAGGCAGGCCCTCCAGGGTATTCGGTCCCAGGCCGACTACCGCGCCGCGATTGACGCGAGCTTGGACCGGGTGCGCAATGATTGATTGCTGGGGCCGGACGGTTTTCGGCCGCCCAGAAGTGCGAGCTCGCGCCATTTCCAGTGGCAATCGACATCGACGAAGCCGATCGCTCGCAACCATTTCAACTGCGTCTCCACGTCAAGCAGCTTGTTGGATGGGTCTTCGCGATCCTCGGGAACGTCCAAGATCTCGAGGAACTGTTGATGCAGTCGGCGTGTCGGCGATGCGACGTGCTCGAGGTTGCAAAAGACGCCGTTCGGCGAGAGTCTGCCGTGGACTTCTTGGTACAGCGCACGCTTGCGCCGGTGCGGCAGATGGTGAATCGCAAAGCTCGACACGATGACATCGAAGGTGCCCAACGTGGGAGGAAGCTGTCGTTCAAGGTTGTGAGTCACGATTTCGACGTACTGGTCAGCTTTGAAGCGTCGCGTCAGTCGGCTCATCATCGTCGGTGAGAAATCGAGGCCGATCGCCCTCGCCGTCGGCCGCGCCAACCGGATCAGCGCGAGCAGGCGGCCATCGCCAGTCCCCAGGTCGAGGACCCGATCGACCTGCCGGGGCAGATATTCGAGCAGCGCCGCCTCGCCTTCCGTTCGGTGGGGATCTGGTCCGCTCGCGCCAGATATTCAAGCGCGTGCGCCGGTGAACGCCAGAGATTACTGTTCCGTGGCACGATCCGAGTCTTTACGTACGGGGATCCATCCGTCGATGGTATCGGACGGGGACCGTCAAATCCGCTCAAGACTACGATTCCAATGGCAAGGGCGATCCCTGACGCCGTCGATAGTCCAGATTAGTCCAGATAGAGTCCAGATGGAGTCCAGATCAGCTGGGGTTGCCACGTGACATAACTTCCGAGACAGACACGGCCAGGGCGCTGACGCACCCCTCAGCGCAGCGAGCGGCGCAGCGTCTGTTACGATGACCCCCATCCCCTCGATGAATCGTCGCCGGCACTTTCTTGCCGCGTTGCTGCTGGTCGGCGGATCGCTCGCGGCATATTGGCCGTCGTTGGCGGGCCAATTCCTTTTTGACGACGTTTCGCTGGTGACCAACAGCCCGCTGGTGAAGGCGGGCGACGGCCTGTACCGCATGTGGCTCACGACACAGGCGGTCGACTATTGGCCGATGACGAACAGTTCCTTCTGGGTGGAATGGCGGCTGTGGGGCACGAACCCGGTCGGCTATCACGTGGCGAACCTCGCCCTCCACGTCGCCAGTGCGTTTCTGTTGTGGGCGATTCTTCGGCGGCTGGCGATCCCCGGCGCGTTTCTCGGTGCCCTGATCTTCGCCCTCCACCCGGTCAACGTCGAGTCGGTTGCCTGGATCGCACAACGCAAGAACACCCTGTCGATGACGTTTCTTCTGCTGTCGATCTTCTGGTTCGCGGGCGCCGACTCCGAGGGCGCCCAAGAGCGAGAACATGCCGTCGGCGCTCGGTCTCGGTCACCAGCGTTGCAGACGCCTCGGCGGACTCGATCCCGAGCCGGCCGCACCACAACCACCCGCGGGGAACCCATCGGTCCTTGGTATTGGTTGAGCTTCTCGGCGTTCATGCTCGCCATGTTGAGCAAGGGTTCGGTCGCTGTCCTTCCGGGCCTGCTGCTTCTGATCGCATGGTGGCGCCATGGAACACTCACGTCGCGTGATCTGTGGCGCAGTTTGCCGTTCTGGGGCGTGGCGGTCGCGCTGACCTTGGTGAATATCTGGTTCCAGGCCGACAAGCTGGTGGAGCCCATTCGTCAAGCGTCGGCGTTGGAACGACTCCTCGGCGCGGGGGCGATTGTCTGGTTCTATCTTCACAAGGCGCTGCTGCCCATCAACCTGGCCTTCGTGTATCCCCAATGGCAGATACGCGTCGATGCCTTTCAATGGTGGCTGCCGCTTGCAGCCGCCGTGGGCACCACCGCGTTCTTGTGGAACCAGCGGCGCCGTCCGGTCGGCCGGGCGGCATTTGCGGCATGGCTGTTCTTCTGTTTCGCTCTGGTTCCGGTCATGGGTTTCACCGACGTCTATTTCATGAAGTATTCGCTCGTCGCGGATCACTACCAGTACATCGCCGTGCTCGTCGTGGCGGCCGGCGTGGCTGCGGCACTCGATCGCCTGAAAGACAGGCGTATCGCCGTTTCTGCCGCGAGCGTCCTGCTTCTTCTTCTCGCCACAGGAACCTGGCGGCAGAGCCATCTCTATGCCGGTGACGAGACCCTCTATCGCGGCACGCTCAAAGCCAATCCGTCGGCCTGGATGGCTCAGAACAACCTCGGCGCGATCCTGCTCAACCGCGGCGACAACAAGGAGGCGCTTCTGCATGTCCAGGAAGCGTTGCGGCTGAAGGCGGTGTATCCGGCCGCTCAGAGCAATCTCTGCCACATCCTGGTGAACCTTCGTCGCATGGACGCCGCGATCGCGCCGTGTGCATTGGCGCTTCGGTTCAATCCGGGCGATCCACTCCTGCACAACAGCCTGGGCTCGGCGCTGGCTTCTCTTGGACAACTGGACGATGCCAAGATCGAGTTCGAACGTGCTCTCCAGCTGAAGAACGATTTCGCCGATGCTCACTACAAGCTTGCGGGTGTGCTCGAGGCGAAAGGGCAGGATGAAGCGGCGGTCGGGCACTATCGTGATGTGCTTCGCCTGACGCCCGATTCAGTCATGGCCCACACTGGGCTCGGTAACGCACTGATGAATCTCGGCCACGCCCAGGACGCCGAAGCCCATTTTCGCATCGCGATCAAACTCAAGCCGGAGTTCGCTGAGGCGCATTGCGATCTTGGCGATCTCCTCCTCGCCGCCGGCCGGTTGGAAGACGCGATCGTGGAGTACACCGCCGCGCTCCAATACGATCCGCGCTCAGTCGATGCTCACAACAATCTCGGCGTTGTCCTCGTTCGGCGCGGACAAACCGACGAGGCCATACGGCACTTTCACGCGGCGCTGACGATTCAGCCCGACTCGGCAGACGCACGTACCAACCTGGCGGCCGTCCTGCGTCGGCGATCACCGGTGAAGAAATAACGGAGTCCGCGTCTGGTTCTCGGTCTTCTTGGCCGGCTCCCCGGGAGCGCGCGTATACTTTCCTGCGCCGGCCGGTGCCGGACGCCGGCAAGCGGGGTGTCATGCCGAAGTTCTGGATGGTCAGCAACCGCAACAAGAAGGCCGACGGGCTGGGCAGCGACCGGGCCGGCCTGTCGTATTGGGTGGCCGACGCCGGGCCGCTCGACGTGCTGAAGAACTGGACCAAGGTCACGCAGACCCAGTTCAAGGCGTCGCTCGTCGCGGCGTCGGATGCCTTCCCGCTCATCGAGGACCCGGCGCGGCACGAGAGCCAGAAGCACGTCTCCATCTTCGTCCACGGCTACAACAACGACTGGGCGGACGCGTCGCGCCGCTATGAGTCCATCTGCCGCCACATGTTCGACGGCGAGCAGGGCCTCGGCATCTGTCTCCTGTTCAGCTGGCCCTCGGACGGCATGAAGTTCGGCTACCTGCCCGACCGGATGGACGCCCGCGAGACCGCGCCGGACCTCTCGGTCGTGCTGAACGAGTTCTACGACTGGTTGCTCGAGAAGCAGCAGGCGGGCGCGGAGGATCCGGCCGAGGCGTGCAAGGCCAAGACGTCGATCATCGCGCACAGCATGGGCAACTACGTGCTGCAGAAGGCGATGCAGTACACGTGGACGCGCAACAACCAGCCCCTGCTCGTCTCGCTTGTCAACCAACTGCTGATGGTGGCCGCCGACGTCGACAACGACCTGTTCAGCGGCGGCGAGGCGATTGACAAGAGCGATGGCGACGCGATCGCGAACCTCACGTATCGTGTGACGGCGCTCTACACGGGACGCGACCCGGTGCTCGGCCTCTCGGCCGGCCTCAAGCACTTTGGCAAGCGGCGGCTGGGGCGCTCGGGGCTCGACCGGTCGACGCGCCATCCGGACAACGTATGGGACGTGGACTGCTCGACGCTGATCCCGCAGGACGCGCAGGACATCCATTCGGGCTACTTCGACGAGGCGAAGACGATCGCCCTCATGCGGCAGGTGCTGATGGGTGTCGATCGCCAGGTCCTGATTGCGAGCGGCACCGCGCCGCCGTGAACCCCAGGCTCGGGGCGAGTTTGTGGGACCGTCAGGGACGATCCGGATCTTCAAAGGGCCGGCAACGGGATCGCCTTGCCACCCGGGCCGAGCAGGTGGTCTGGCGATGCCGCGGCTCCCGCGCCAGACGCGATGTATCCCACGTCGACGATGAGGATGAGAATCCAGGCAATCCGGCGGCGCCTCACGTGGGTAGCCCACCAGTGAGTTTCATGAACACACGCATGCACGTGTGTCCGAAGTCGACGCCGGCGCCGTACATCATCGGGCAGGCACCGGCGATCACACTGATATCCCGTTGACGGCAGTACTCGACGGCTTCCGGCGAGACGCTCGATCCCTTTCCGATCGATTGGTGCATCCACACGCGGCGGACCCCGGCGTCGCCGCAGTCGCGGACGATCCGCTCCGTGGTCTCAGGTCGCGTGATGATCACCACGCCGTCGACGCCGCCCGGGATGGATTGCAGGTTGGGATAACAGCGATCGCCCTCGAAGGCCTGCATGTGCGGATTCACCGGGAAGACCTCGTGCCCGGTCTTCTTCAACCGGCGATAGATCAGATTGCCGACGGGGTGGTGACTGTGGTTGCGCGACACGCCCGCCACCGCGATGCGCTGCTGAGCCAGAAAGTCGTGCACTTTAGCATCGAGAGTTGTTGGAGTCACAGGTTCCTCCGCAGACGCGCAAACCGGACAATCACGAGATCCGGTGTCGGCACGGCGCCATGCAATTCGTGTGCTCAGTGAGTGATTGGGAATGTGTTGTAGACGCGAGCAGCCAGGTTCGCTGCGCGGTTCGCGCCTGCGGAATAATTCACTACGTGAGCGAGAAATTCCCGCTCAAGTCGTCGAAGGCCGGGCGGGCGGCATGGGCAGTGGCGGCGCCGCCGCCGATCCGCACGAGCGAAGCGAGCGGTGGCAGCGGGTCGCGAGACAAACTGTGTGAAGTGGACTAGTCTTGGGAAAGAGGATCTGCTGTATGCGCTTTCCCTCAACTGCCATCCTTCTCCTCTCGCTGTTCCTGGCGGCGGCAGCGGCTGCCCAGACTGCGCAGACGATCCCGCTGCGGCTGGTCTCGACGGCATGGTCGCCGTTCACCAACGAACCAGGACAGCCGCGCTTTGCGCTCGACCTGGTCGAGGCGGCGCTCGGCCGGGTCGGGCTCAGCGCGAAGACGACGATTGTCGAGCCCGCTCAGTTCACCCGGGCCCTCCTCAGCGAGGAGTTCGACGGTACCGCGGCGG
Organism: uncultured Acidobacteriota bacterium; assembly: GCA_963724645.1. Lineage (GTDB taxonomy): Bacteria > Acidobacteriota > Vicinamibacteria > Vicinamibacterales > SCN-69-37 > CAVXSP01. Next base: position 229,308 of record CAVRVJ010000010.1, on the reverse strand, counting down.
CGTGGAAGGACCCCGAGCGTGAACGTGTACTGGTCTTCTCCCAACCCTACCTGGAGAATCGACTGATCCTGGTCGGGCGACGGGGCGATAACGTGTCGGCGCGGGCGCTCAGCGATCTCAAGGGCAAACGGATCGCGATCGTCGAGGGCTACTCGTACGGCGATACGCTCGAGACGTCGGGTGCGGCGTTCGTGCGTGCCCACAGCGAGGAAGACAGCCTCACGCTGCTGCTCAGCAGTAAGGCCGACTACGCGCTCATGGACGAGCTCGTCGTCCAGTTCGTCGTCAACAACTACCCGAATGAAGCCAAGACCAGGCTGAGCCTCGGTTCGACGCCGTTGTTGACGCGGCCGTTGTATTTCGCAGTGAGGCGATCGCGTCCGGACGCCGAATCGATTGTCAACCGGTTCAACGCGCAGCTTCACGGCATGATTGCCGATCGCACCTACCATCGCCTCCTGCACGTGTCCTGGATATTCGCGGATGTGGACGGCGATGGCCGACCCGAATTCGTGCCGCAGAACGATCAGCCTGGCACGACCCAGCCGCAACATGCTTACACGCTCTTCTTGACCGACAAGCAAACGCCCACCCTGGTTAATCCCAAGCCGGGTTTCTACGTGGGCGGCACGATTTACACTGATTGGGCGTCGGTGCCGAATCGTTACAAGGTCGACGATCCCAAACGGCCGGATCCGAGCCGCTCGACCGCCAGCATCTTCAAATTCAGCTGGTAACTTCCCGGCGTGAGCGTTCAATCAGATCGGCCCGTCGGTTGTGTGGAGCTGATGACGCCATCGTCTCAGCGCATGTTGGACGCACACCCATCTCACACGGCGCCGCGGCGCACGAAGATTGTAGCCACCATCGGTCCAGCGTCGTCATCGCCGGAGGTGATTCGAGGGTTGCTGCGAGGCAGGGTTGAACGTTGCGCGCGTCACAATGGCGCACGGGACGCTGGAGTCACAGAAAGCGCTCATTGCGGTGCTGCGCCAGGAAGCGGATGCGATGGACGCGCCGCTTGCGATTCTGGTCGATCTGCCCGGCCCGAAAGTGCGCACGACCGCGTTTACGACGGCCGTCGACCTGGCAAGGGGCGACGTCGTCACGCTTGTGGCCGGCACGCATCAACCCAGCACGGCATCGGCGCTCGTCATCGACTACCCGCAACTCGTCGAGGATCTCGCCGTCGGCGACATCGTGTGGATCGGTGACGGCGCCGTTCAGTTGCGCGTGGACGCGAGAACTGCCGGGTCGTTGTCGGCAACGGTCACATACGGCGGGCATCTGTCGGGCCGCAAGGGGGTGAAGCTTCCGACCGGCCGCTATCGAGCGACGGTGCCGACTCGGCACGACGTCGAGCTGATCCACGCACTGGCTGGACTGCCGGTCGATATCCTGGCGGTGTCGTTCGTCCGATCGGCGGCGGAGATGCTTGCGGTCCGGGCGGCCGCGGGACCGAATCCGCCCTGGCTGATGGCGAAGATTGAAACCGCCGCGGCGGTGGACAACCTTGCCGAGATCATCGAGGCGTCGGACTCGATCATGGTGGCGCGCGGCGATCTCGGCACCGAGCTGCCGATCGAGGACGTGCCCCACCTGCAAAAGCGCATCATTCGGGAGACCGTTCGCAACGGCAAGCCGGTGCTCGTTGCCACGCAGATGCTGGAGTCGATGATCGAATCGCCCGCGCCAACCCGCGCCGAGGCGACCGACGTCGCGAACGCCGTGTTGGATCACACGAGCGCGGTGATGCTCTCGGCCGAGACGGCCGTCGGGTGCGATCCCGTCGCGGTCGTGCGCACCATGGCCCGGCTGTTGTGCCGCGCGGAGGAAGAGCTGGATCCGGCGCAACTGCGGCTCCTGTCATTCGAGGGCCGGGATTTCTCAGATATCAACCTGGCGACCGCGCACGCCGCGTGGCAGGCCGCGCACGACCTGCAGGCGGCGGCGATCCTGTGTTGCACCCGTACCGGCTCGACCGCGCGGAAGATGGCCAGCCTGCGACCATTGATGCCGTTGTACGGATTGACGCCCGACCGACGTGCCCTGCGACAGTTGTGCCTGTGCTGGGGCGTTCACGCGCGCTTTCTGCCGGAAGCCACCACCTCCACCGAGGATGTAATGCGCCACGCCATCGATCTGGCCAGGGCGAGCGGACTCGTCAAAGCGGGCGACGTCGTCGTGGTCCTTGCCGGCTCGCCGGACGCCGGTCCGGGCCACACCGATTCGATGCGGGTGGTCCTAATCGGGGCCGGCAAACGTTGATGGGCGTAGCCTCGCTCGCGTCTCCCGTTGGCAGGCGGGACTCGACCATCGGGATACGAGAATCTCCCATCCTCGCGCATTGGCACACGTGAGCCCGCGCAAAGGAGTGACGTTCTTCTCAGAACACCTTGCGGCTCTCGAGGTTGGCTTCGATGTCCTTCTTCGCCGCCACATCGGCCGCATCTCCTTGCGCGAGGCCAGCGGCAGCTGATCCTCGACGTGCTTCGAGCCCTTCTTCGACCAGTTGCCGTAGTTGAGCAGCACCTCGGCGCGCTGCGGCGTCGAGAACTCGATCACCGCGTAGAACGTGTCGCCCGCGACGCGCTTCCGCCTTGCCGTTCACGAACGGCGCGATGCCGATCGTGCGGATGGCGCCGAGCTGCGACGGCGCGCCGTTGCCGGGCACGTCGGCGTTGCCGCGGCGGAAGCGCATCACGTCGCCCCACTTCACGCTGCAGCGACCCGTACTCCTTCTCGACCTCGCCGGCCACGCGTGTCGAGCGCCGCCATCGCCTTCGCCGGATCCTTGAAGCCGCGCGGCGTCTCGAGCGGGCGCCGATCGTCGGTCGGCACCTTGAAGCCGCCGATGGCGTCGAAGTCTGGCCGGCGGCCGTCATGAACTTGTAGAAGAGCAGCATGCCGTCGCTGTCGACCTCGGCCTGCGCGATCCCATTTCGCGAGCACGTCGGCGGCGCGCTTCGCGCGGTCGGTGCCCATCGCCTTCGCGCGTCGAGACGATCTCGTCCACGAACTGATCGGCGGTCTCGACATGCGTCGACAGCTTCCACTTCTTGATGTCCTCGAACGTGATCTTCGCCGGGCGCGGTGCTGAGCGATGCGGATGCCGCGCTGCGCGCGCTGGGTGATGCCCTGCGGCGCGGCGAAGCCGGCGGCGAACTTCGTCGAGTCGAGCATCATCGGATACACCGACGTCCACGGCATGTCGTTGGAGTTCTGCACCCAGCCGGTCGGCGGATCGATCACCTTCGGGATCGTCGTCGTAGGGCAGAATCGTCGGTGGCGATCAGGTCGGAGCGATCGCCGGGCACGACGCCCTGCCAGTAGCGGTAGTCGCCGGTCGGATGCACCGGCAGCGTCGCGTTGTAGACGTAGGCGATGTGGCCGTCGCGGTCGGCGTAGGCGGTGTTGAAGAGCGGCAGCTGCTGCATGCGCATCGCCGCCTGCCACTCGGCGAGGTTCTTCGCCAGGCCCATGCGCCAGAACTGCTCGAACAGCCGCGGCCGATCGATGGCCGCCACGCGCATCGCGATCGGCGCGCCGTTGCGCTCGGCGACGACCGGGCCGTGCACGCTGCGGCGCACCGTCGAGCGGCTCGTCGCGCAGCGTGCCGTTCGGCCTCGCGCACCTTGATGGTCTCGGTGTGCGTCTCGAACGGCTTGCACCTGGCCGTCGAGCACGTAGCCGCCGTCCTTCAGCACCAGGCGATACAGATCCGACTCGGCCGGATTGTTCGTCGTCTGCGTCCAGCCGACGTACTCGGTGAAGCACTGGCGCAGCACCGGGAAGCCGACCCACACCGCGCCGTACGACGTGACGCCGGGCGCGGTGAGCTGCACCTCGAAATAGGTGTGGATGTCGCCCCACTGCAGGTGCGAGTTGCTCATCAGCATCGCCTTGCCGGTCGCCGAGCGGGACGGCGCGATCGCCCACTCGTTCGAGCCGTGCGTCTCGACGTCGGCGCGCGCCAGCCGCGCCTCGAGCTTCGGCGGGATTGATGATCCAGTCGTAGTGGATCACGCGCAGGCAATGCGCGTAGACGTCCTCGACGGTCACGGGCAGCACGCGCTTGCGCCTCGGGACTGAGATCGGCCTTGTGCTCGGCCGCCCACGCGTTCAGCCCGCGCACGAACGCCTCGATGAGCGGCCCGAACTCCGGCGCTCTGCCCCGCCGCCCACTTCTTCGCCGTGCTCGGGAATGCCGTTGGTGCGCACCCAGCGATCGGCGGCGAGGTACTGCTCGCCGTAGAACTCGGCGCCGCGGCCGCGCGCCTGCGCGTAGAGCCGCAGCAGCAGCTCGCTGTGCGCCTCCATCTGCGCGTAGCCGTAGGCGTAGAACAGGCTCGGGTGATCCGGCGCGAAGATGTGCGGGACGCCGTAGCGGTCCCAGAGGATCTCGCGTCCCCTTCGCCGGCGCCTGCGCCAGAACGGGCAGGGTTGCCGTGCTGATGAGGCAGAGGACGACGACGGGTGCGACACGCAAGGCCGAGGGCCCGCGCTGCCAGACGGTGTTCCTGTGGCCGGTCATCGTCGCTCCTGTGGCGCCGACTCTAGCAAACTTCAGCCGTCCCCGCGCCGGAAAATCCCGGGCCGCCGATACCCATGCCTGAGTTGTGGTGGGCTATGATGCCACGCCGCGAACGAGAAGTTGCCGATATCAAACCTCGCGACCTTGGTGGGCGCGCGACATCAGTCCCGTGTCCTTTATCGCCCTGTGCCGCCCAGTGGCGAGTGACTACAACAAGACGAGTCTTCTCAAGGTCTTCTGTTAAGCTCGATTTGCTCCTATCGGTGACTGTCCATGATGTATCTGTGGGTAATTGGCTGTTCAATTTCTCGGAGGGCACTATGGCCTCTTCCTCCCTGTGTCGCTCCCTCACAGCAGCTGCGCTGGCCGTCTCGCTCACCCTTCCCGTCAGCGCGCAGAGTGTTGTCGGTAAGGACAAGACCGGCCCGGTGCCGAACCCGGTGAATCTCGATACGACGGGGATGTTCCAGGCCAAGTTCGTGAGCGTGGGCGACGATATGTTCATCGGGGGCCAGCCCACGGAAAAGGCGCTCCGCGAGCTCAGGGCCAAGGGCGTGACGACGCTCGTGAATCTGCGCATGCCGGAGGAGATGGCGCAGGTCGGGTTCGATGAGGCCGCGCTCGTGAAAGAGCTCGGGATCAAGTATGTCCACATCCCGATGCGCGGCACGGCCGCGAATCCGTACAGGCCGAAGGAACTCGACACCTTCACGGCGGCGATGGCGGCGGCGGATGGCAAGGTGCTCCTGCACTGCACCATCGCGTGGCGGGCGAGTCATCTCTGGGCCGCCTATCTGATTCGTGAACGGAAGACGCCGGTGTCGACGGCGCTGTCGCAGGCGCGGATGATCAACCTCATGGACGACATGCGAATGGGTGGGGATCAGCAGCCGCTCGAGGGGTTTCTCGGGCGGGTGGTCCCGGAGATGGGGCATCCGAAGCGATAGAAGGAAACTGTTGGCCACGTGCCTGGAAGAGGCGGCGGCCGTCACTCCTCCCTGAGCACTCGCGTCGGATCGATTCGCGACGCCCGCCTGGCAGGTAGCCAACCCGCCAGCGCGCCGACACCGACCAGCACGAGCGCCGCGAACGCAAACGTCGCCGGATCGCGCGGCTCCAGATGGAAGAGCAGCGACGTCGCGACGTACCTGGATGCCCACCAGCTTAGGCCGGCGCCCGCCGTCGTCCCGGCGGCCACGAGCCAGCCCACGCGCCTGAGGACCATCCGGACGACACCGCCGGGATTCGCGCCGAGCGCCATGCGGACCCCGATCTCACGGCGGCGCCGGTTCACCGAGTAGGACGTAAGGCCATAGAGGCCCAGGCCGGCCAACAGCAGGGCAAGACCGCCAAAGAATCCAGAGAGGATCGCGACGAGCCGCTCCTGCGCCATCGGCACCCGCACGAGATCTTCGTACCAGTGCAAGGTGAACGCCGTCCTCGCGTCGACGCGGCTCAGCGTTTCCACCAGGCTCCGTTCGATCGAACCGCGCGCGCCAGGCCACGTCTCCACGGTGAGCGTCACATCGGGCCACAGGCGATCGGCTTGTGCGACAGGCACGTAGACCGTTGGTGTCACGCCTTCCCTGGGCGATCGATAGACAGCGTCGGTGACGACACCCACGACGTGATAGACCGTTGGCCGGATGCCGCCGACGGTGATGTCGTGTTCGAGCACCGCGTTTCCTGAAAAGAATCGGTTCGCGAAGGTCTGATTCACCACAGCCACACGCGGACTGCCGGGCCCATCGGCACTTTGCAGATCGCGGCCGGCGACAATGCGCATGCCCAACGTGGCGAACCAGCCCGGTGACACGCCGTTGAGCCAGGCCTGTCGTTGCCGATTGGACAGGGCGCTGCCGGGGAGCTGCAGTACGCCATTCCATCCCTGGCCGCTGAGGGGCCGGATGAGCGAGACGGCGGCGGTCTTGACGCCCGGCACGGATTCGGACGCCTCACGCAGTCGCTCGAAGAGCTGGGCGCGCTGTCCCGGTGGCACGTCGCTGTGCTGCACGTTCAGCTCCACCACGAGCAGGGGATGGGGATTGATGCCGAGCGGCACGGCCGCCAGCGACGAGAACGTCCGCACGAACAGACCCGCGGCGACGACCAGCGCGAGCGACAGCGCCACCTGAAGCACGACGAGCGCGTTGCGCAGGCCAAACCGCCGATCGCCGCTCACGCTTCGCGACTGTTCCTTGAGCGCCTCGTTCGGCGTGACGCGCGTCACGCTGAGCGCCGGTGCCAAACCGAAAATCAGCGCCGTCAGCAGCGTCACTCCGGACGTGAACGCGAGTGACGCGCCAGTCAGGAGCCGTGTCGAGCACCACCGTGTTCGCAGCAGTCGTCAACTGTCGGACCAGCAGTGCGCTCCCAACCTGTGCGAAGACGAGCCCCAAGGCAGCGCCGCCCACGGCCAGGATGAGACTCTCGACGAATAGGAGCCTCGCCAGGCGGCCGTGAGAGGCGCCGAGCGCCAGTCGGACAACCAGCTCGTGTCGGCGCGCAGTCGCTCGCGCGAGCAGCAGGTTGGCGATGTTGGCACAGGCGATGAGCAACACCGCCCCGACGACCACCATCAGAATCGTGAGCGGTTGCTGATATCGCGTGCGTAGCGTCGACCGGCCACCGGCGGAGGCTGAAAGCGTCAACGGATCACTCAGGTAGCCGTGTTGAATCTCAACCGGCTGAGTCGCTTCACGGATTTGTGGCTGGACGCGGCGCAGGAGCACATTGGCCTGCTCGACACTCTGACCGGGCTTCAGCCGTGCCATCACGTTGAGCCACCAGGTCGCGCGGCCGTCGAGAAAGCTTTCCGCCCGCGGATCAGAGCTTCGTCGCCAATCGGCACGTAGACGTCACACGAGCGGCCGACGTCAGGCCCCAGGAATCCAGCCGGCGTCACGCCGACGACCGTGAACGACAGGCGTTCGATCGCCACGCGGCGGCCGATCACATCGGCCACGCTGCCGAATCGACGCTGCCAGAAACCATAGCTGATCACGGCCACGGGGCCGCTCGGCCCACCGTCCCGGCGATCGTCGGCCTCCGTCAAGGTTCGGCCGCGCATCGCCTGAATGCCCAGGACGTCGAACATGCGCCCGCTCACGTAGGCCCCATCCACATAGTCGGTCGCGCCGTGGTCCGACAGGTTGAAGCGCTCGGCCGACCAGGCGAACGCACCGTCGAACAACTGGATTTGTCGATCGCGAATCTGCTCCCAGATCGGGTTCGTCCACGACCCGTCCTCGAGAAACACGAGCCGCTCCGGTTCATGGACGGGGAGCGGTTTCAGGACGAGGCCGTTGAGAATGGAAAAAAGTGCGGTATTCGCGCCGATTCCGAGCGCGAGCGACAACAACGCAATCGTAGTGACGACCGGTGTGGCCCGAAGGGACCGGTAGGCATCGCGCCAGATCCAGGGTGAATGCGGATCTCATGGCAGCGCTCCTCGCGTGCGTGCGCCCTCGCGCGAAATTATCCGCGGAATTTTGCACCGGCGTGATAAAAAAACAGGGCCATCCGAAAATGGTCACCAGCCGTCGTGATGACGGATATTCTCGGCCCGAGGGAGGGGCATGGCTATGAAACCGCATGTGAGAACGATGCTCGCAGCTCTCGTGATTTCCGCAGGCGCCGCCGCGTGCGCCCCGGCCGCCGCGCCGCCGGGACCGCCAACCGGTGACGACGCGACCAAAATCAACGCGCTGCGCGACAACTTTGCCGCGGCGTTCAATGCCGGCGACGCAGCGAAGGTCGTCGAGGGCTACACGGCCGACGCCATCGCGATGCCCGCGCATCATGCGATGGTCAGTGGCAAGGACGCGCTGCTCGCCTACAACCGGGATTTCTTCAGCCAGATGTCAGCCAAGCTCACGCTGACGCCGGCCGAGACGGTGGTGTCTGGCGACTGGGGCTACGACCGCGGCACCTTCACGATGACGGTCACGCCGAAAGCCGGCGGCGCGCCGATGAACGATCAGGGCAAGTACCTCGTGCTGATCCAGAAGCAGGCTGACGGATCGTGGAAGGTGACGCGCGACATCGACAATTCCGACATGCCAATGCCGACGCCGCCGCCACCGCCCGCGCCGAAACCGGCGAAAGCGAGGGGCAAGGGCAAGTAGCTCAGTCGACGATACAAGGAGGCATTGGCGGAGTGAGCGAGGCGATAGAAGAGACGTTGATTGGCACAGGGGCGGCGGTTGCCCGCCGACCCTGCCACACCACCGTTCATGCAAGGATCACTCGCTGCGCCTGTTGCTGTGCCTTGAGGATGATTTCGGTGGCCAGAAAACAGTGCGCCTGACTCATGGCCGTCTCAGTGCGGTTGAGGGTATCCGACACGAGCTCGTCGCCGAACCGGAGCGGAACATTCGCACAATCGATGTATCTGGTGTCTTTCTGATCGACGAGGAACAGATGGCTCTCGCCCTGGCGGCCCGCAATGTCGATGTTGTGGCGGATTTCGACGTAGCCGTCCGTGCCGAGAATCGTCAACCGGTCATCGCCCCACGTGGACAGGCCGGCGGGCGTGAACCAGTCCACCCGCAGGTAGCCAACGCCGTGATTGCCGCGGAGCATCGCGTCGCCGAAATCCTCGAGGCCGGGATGCTCGGGGTGACGCACGTTGCCTACTTGCGCGCTCACCACCTCCGCTGTCGTGGAGCCGGTGAAGCACACAAAATAATCGCCCTGGTGCGAGGCCAGGTCGCACAGGATACCGCCGTACCTGGGCCGGTCGAAGAACCATGGCGGCCGCGACTCCGGATTCATGCGATGCGGACCTAATCCGGCCGTCTGAATAACCTGTCCGATCGTGCCGGCCTTCACGAGCTCGGCCGCCCTGACCGTGGCGCGGTTCTCGAACCGTCCGTACATGACCGAGTAGATTCGCTTCGTCTGCGCCTGCACCCGCCGCACCTCGGCAAGCTGCGCAAGCGTGGTCACCGCCGGCTTGTCGACCAGGAAATCCTTGCCATGCTGCATCGCGCGAACGGCCAGCGCCGCGCGCTCGTTCGGGACGGCCGCACTCAGCACGAGCGCGACGGACGAGTCTTCGAGCACCTCCGCTTCGCCGCGAGCAGCCTTCGCCTGTGGAAAGCGGCGCAGGAACGCGGTCATCTGCTCGGGCTGGGCGCCGTAGACCGGTCCCACCTCGCCACCCGCGCGACGTACCGCGTCCACGAGATTGTTGATGTGGCTGTGGTCCATGCCGACCACGCCGAACCTGAGGCGAGGCGGCCGCGCAGTGGCCGAGGGCGCCGGCCGATCCTGCTCTTCACGCACACGGCGCCGATAACCGGCGAACGCGCTCGGTGTCGGCAGCGCTGCCCCAAGCAGCACCCCTGCCTTGAGAAAGGCTCGTCTGGCGATTGCGTTCGGACGCATGTGCCCTCCGTGCGATGAGGAACGCTCGAGCGATCTGATGTGCGCCAATCGATCTACATTTGCTCCGAGTGGTACCTGTCCTCGAAGGCGATGACGTCGGCAGGCGGCGGATAAAGGACGATCAGCTTCGGCATCGTGGCAATCCTCCAAGATCTGTTGTGACGCGCACATCCCTGATCAGAAACGATTCCCTCAACGGCCCCGTCAACGTGCGATTCTACGAGATCGGCACGTGGAAAGTCGCGACGAACGCTGACCCCGGAACGGCTCCCTGGCCACCAACACGTTCTCAGCTTCTTCTTCCGCATACTCTCGGCGGTCGCTGGATTTCATCGTCGAGCGGTTGGGGTCAGCGCGTCAATCGGGCGCCGTGCCGGCCAGCGCTGCCGGACGACCCGCATCGCCCCTATAATCTGTCGCCACAGAGGCTGCCTATGAAACTCGGATGGCTCGGCGGCGTGTGCGTCGTGCTTGCGATTGGTGCGTCGGATGCGGGACCGGGCCTCGTGGCCGCAAGCGTAGCGTGTGAGTCGCTGGGCCAGGTGACGCTCGCGAACGGCACGGTGCTGACCGCCGAGCGCGTGCAGGCCGGCGCGTTCACGCCGCCCGCGGCGACGACGGCCACGTCGTCTACGGCGTTCAGGACTCTGCCGGCGTTCTGTCGGGTCACGGCGAAGCTGACGCCTTCGTCCGACTCTGACATCCGTGTCGAAATCTGGCTGCCGCTGTCCGGATGGAATCGAAAACTGCAGGCGCTCGGCAACGGCGGACTCGGCGGCACCATTCCGTATCCGGCGCTCGCGACGGCGGTCCGTGCCGGCTTCGCGGCGGCAGGCACGGATGGCGGTCACGTCGGAGGCAACGCCGACTTCGTGCCCGGCCATCCGGAGAAACTCATCGACTTCGCCTATCGGGCCATCCACGAGATGACGGTCGCCGCCAAGACGATGGTGTTCGCGCACTACGACGCGCGGCCGGTGCGGTCCTACTTCACGTCCTGTTCGACGGGCGGGCGGCAGGCGCTCGTCGAAGCACAGCGGTACCCTGACGACTTCGACGGCATCGCCGCCGGCGACCCGTCATGGGACCAGATGCGGCTGTATGCCGCGCGCGTCTATCTGAACGTGGTCATGAACCGCGAACCCGCCGCCGTCATCCCGCCGGGCAAGTATCCGATGATGCACAATGCAGCGCTCGCCGTGTGCGACGCGATCGACGGCGTCAAGGACGGCGTCATCGAGGACCCGACCCGATGCCCGTTTGACTACGCGACGCTCGCGTGCACCGGCGACGATCGCGCCGACTGCCTGACGAAGCCGCAGATCGAGACCGCAAAGGCCATGACGTCGCCGATCACGGATCGTCAGAGCGGCGCAGTCCTCCATCCAGGGCGCTACTATCCGGGATCTGAATTGGGCTGGGGCAACGTGGGCGGGCCCACGCCTTCGGCAGAGTCACTCGAAGGCATGCAGAAGATCGTCTTCACCCCGGCTTGGGACTATCACACGATTCGTGTGCCCGACGATGTGGAGCGCGCGGTCCGCGCCGACAACGGGCTGTTGCACGGCGGTGACCCGGACCTCACGCCATTCTTCCGCGGCGGCGGCAAGCTGCTGATGTATCACGGCTGGGCCGATCCGCTGGTCTCGCCAGATACGAGCCTGATCATGTTCAAGCGGATCAATGAGGCGGTGGGATCGGCGGCGGCGAACTCGCTCTCGCTGTTCATGGTGCCGGGGATGGGCCATTGCGGGGGCGGACCCAGTGCCGATGTGTTCGACAAGGTCGCGACGCTCGACCAGTGGGTCGAGTCGGGCGTCAAGCCGCTGTCGATCGTCGCGTCGCACATGACGGCAGGTGTCGTCGATCGCACGCGGCCGCTCTGCGCGTACCGGCGCACGCCGTGTACGGCGGCAGCGGCAGCACCGACGAGGCGCGGAATTTCCGGTGCGAAGCGCCGTAGACGGCGGGCTCCGGGAACCGGACAGGGACTGGATTTCAGGCGCGAAGCAAACTTAAGCAATTACCTTGCGTCTGCTAACCAGGCAAGTACAAGTCAGATTACTGACTTCCACTTCATCCACAAGGACTTCACCCAGCGCCGCTCCATGCGCTTCTGGGCGATCGACGCGCGGAAGCCGAGTACCGAGGGACGCGAACACCACCGCCGCGACCAACCACCCACGCAGTGGCCACGCGCTCAGCCACAAGACGCCGGCACCCACGACGACGAGGATGAGCAGCGTACGCGCGATCGGTTTCATGGTCTCACCGTCGATTCGTCGTGGTCCTTCATCAGCCACACGAGTCTAGACGACATGCACCGCCTCGGCCATGACCCGATCGCGAAGGCGCGGCTTCAGACTGTGCGGTGTGCCAAGATCGACGGAACAGTCCAACAACGCCTCGAGATGCTCCTGGAGCTCCAGAAACGAAAACAGGCCTACCGGCTTGTCGAACTCCACCAGCAGATCGACGTCGCTCCCGTGAACGGCCTCGTCACGTGCGACGGAGCCGAACAAGAGCAGCCGAGCGACACCGAATCGCTCATGCAGCGCCGTCCGTTGGGCTTGGAGCGTCGAAACGACTTCCTGCCGGCTCCCGATGATACCCCGCCGGCCTCCAGCGCGGCCGATGCCGCTGGGAGCTGGCACCTAGTCCTTCCAGGCGTTCTTCACCGCCGTTTCGAGCTGGTCCTGGCGGGCCTTCACCCACGGGCTGTAGTGCTTCTCCGTGATTCTGACGGAACTGTGGCCGAGCAGAATCGAGACCTGGTCAATGGGCACGCCGGCCAGAAGGAACTCGACCGCAAACGTGTCGCGGAATCGGTGGATATGGCCGTTCTCGATCTTCGCCATCTCGAAGACTCTCGACATCGTCCGCTCCCAAATCTTGACCGCGCTCGTCTTGAGACTTCGGCCGTTCCAGAGGAAGTAATCAGCATTCTCGTTTGGCGCGGCTTTTAGTGCTTTGAGCACTTTCGCCGGCAGCGGTAAACGTATGGGTGTGCCGGTTTTCTGCGTGTAAAGGAACAATCGATCGCCGACGATGCGGGATTTCTCCAGGCAGACCGCATCCATGACGCGAAGGCTGCTGTAGCGCAGCAGGAGAACCAGCGCGCGAATCCGTTTGCCCTTGCCGAACCGCCCGCGAGCCCAGAACGTGTCGGCCGCCGCCAGAATCTCCGTCATCTGCTCCGACGTGAACGGCAGCGTCGGGCTGTCCTTGTGTTTCGGCGGCTTGATGCGCGCCGCCGGATTCGCCTGAATCCAGCCTGACTAAACGCAGAACCTGAAGAAGCCCCGCAGCGTCTCAAGGCGCTTCCTCGCAGCGATGGGCGAGTACGTCCAGGTGGCGCGGAATTCACGCAACCGGTCGAGGTCGAGCTGCTTCAGGTAACGGAGGCCCTCACCGGAGGCGTATTCGACGAGCCGCTTTTCCAGCGTGTGTCGCAGCTTCTTGATGCTTTCGGGCGCGAGCTTCCGGGCTTCCGCATCCGCCAGGAACTTCGTCACCGCTTCCCGGATTGTCGGGATTTCGGCTTTGACGATGCCGATTGTCCCTGATGCCTCCTAGCCGCGCACCCGGTCGGCCGCGGCCTCCCAGGACGTGAGATCGAAGCTCCGCCGAATCACCTCGCCACCGAGCGTGCCTTGCACCCAGATAGGACATGCGCAGCGATTCCAACGGCGGCTTTCGCGCGGTGGGCGCAATCGTTCAGATGGCGACGGTAGACAGTCAGCATCGGCTTTCACCAGCAGTGCCACAGGTTGGGTGCGGATCAGCGAAACCGTGGTCACGCGTAAGAGTCCGCGGCGGTCGGCGAGCGAAGCGGAGACAGGCCGCGCCGGTTTCGCAGAGCCGCACCCAATCTGAGGCGCTGCCTACGAAGCAGCCTACCGCGAATTCGGGACGTATTGAGGACGCGACCGTCGTCGCGTCTCTCAAGTGACTGTATTTTGAGCGCTCAATGATGGTGCGGAAGGGGGGACTCGAACCCCCACTGGATTGCTCCAACAAGCTCCTGAGGCTTGCGCGTCTGCCAATTCCGCCACTTCCGCAGCGACCGGAACGCTCGATTATAGCAAGGTGTCGCGGCGGTGCCGCGTCATCACCGGGCTACTCGCCCGCGGCGCGCAGGGAAGCAAGCTGCCAAGGCACGCAGCAGCGCAGATCGCCAGGACGACGAGCGGGCGGCGGCTCACGGGAAGCGCTCGAGCGCCGCTCGATCCCATCCTGCGAGCGTTGCGGCTTGCCCGTAGGTGCTCTCGACGAACTGACGAAGCGCGCCATCGGGATCGGGATCGCTCTGGACAGCGTGGTACGGAAGGATGAACTCGCCGTAACCGGCGTGATACCGGGCCGCCGGCGGTTGCATGGCTGCCTCCTTGAAACCGCGCGGTTCAGGGGCCGCGTAGGCGTAAAAAACCGGCTCGGGTATCTCGTCATTACCCGGCCAGAAGCCGTGGCTGATCACTTCGTGCGAGTACGCGTCGCGCATGAATGCCGGGCCCTCGCGCGGTGGGGCCGGCCGGCCGGAAAATCGCGTGACGGCCAGATCGAAGCTTCCCCAGAAGAAGTGCACCGGGCTGCATTTTCCGATGAACCGGGCACGGGTGCCGGTCAACACGTGCGCCACCTGCAGGAGGATGCGCCAGAAGCGCTGCGCGAACGTCCGGTCGTACGCGTGATGGATCGTGTCCTCGTCCAGACGAATCGGCGACGGCAGCTCACTCGGCATCGGCCAGATCTTCACTGGCAGTCCCAGTTCGTGCAGCGTCCTCATCGTCGATCGATAGAAATCCGCGACCGACTGCGGCTCGAGCGGCAGCGCCCGCCGCGCGCCATCCGATACTCGAATGACGAGCTGGTGGTCGATGAAGTCGAACTCCATCGAAAACCAACGGCCGCTGTGCGGCAGGAGCTGCGTCGACAGACCTCGCGGCGTCAGATGCAGCGCGACGCCCCAGGAGTGATTGACGGGCGCCGCCAGCGCCAGCGCGACCTTGCCCACGACCTGGGACCACAGATTGAGAGTCGCGTACGTGTCCTTCCATGCTTCCAGGGGAAGGACAGGCCAGCGATCCTGCGCAGCCATCTCCGCCATGATACGCTGCCGTAAAATGTCGGCCGCATGCCCGCATCTGGGCGCCGTCACTGCTCTGAAACACGCGCGCAAGCGCGAGTGCGAGGAATGCGTCAAAATTGGCGCATCGTGGGTGCATCTACGCACGTGCCAGACGTGCGGCACGACACTCTGCTGCGATTCGTCCCCGAATCACCACGCCAGCAAGCACGCTCGCGTCCAGGGGCATCCCGTCGCGTCATCCGCCGAACCGGGCGAGCGTTGGTTTACTGTTTCGTCGACGATGCCTTCGCGGAGTACTAGGAGGCTGACTCTTGGCACGATCGGTGCATCACTGAGTCGGTGGATTCACTCGACTAATGGGATCCCAACACGGCCCGACCACACGTACCGTTTGTGTTTCCGCCATGGCGACGCTGGACCGCTGGTCCGCGCGCGAATGGACGGATGGCGTCCAAGTGGAGCGTCTCCAACCACTCGAACGCCTTGTTGTACGCACACGCAACAGCACTTATGAGATCACCGTGCTGTCTCCGGGCGCTGGAGAAGTCATGGTCCATGGGGGGCGCTTCTTTCCAGACCCAACCCGCGCCCTGTTGTCTGGCGCGACAGTCGGGGGCAGCTGCCTCAAAATCCGCGGAATTTACGTCGGTTTCGCGATCGAGCTGCGCCGCGACGGCGAGACGGTCATCACCTCGCCCGTGCGATCCATTGTGAGCGCCGAGCCCGCCCGGGTTCAGTAGGCCCGCCGAACGTCCTATAATCTCGCCATCCGCTGGGTGCGGTCCAACCCTGTCGGTACGATTACGCTGAAGGCGATTTCTGTATGCCCCTGATGCCAAGACTGATGGTGTCCGATCTTCAGGGGCGCAGGTCCGTCCTGGTCGACAAGCCGATTTTTACCATCGGCCGGCGCACTAATGCGGACCTGCAGGTCGCCGGCCGGGACGTCTCGCGCGATCATGCCCGCATCGTCGTGCAGGATGGGCAGTACCTGATCACCGACGCCGGATCACGCTTCGGTACCTACGTCAATGGCGAACCGCTAACCGGCGAGCGCCCGCTTGCACACGGCGACAAGATTCGCCTGGGCCAAACGGAGGCCGTAGAGCTCGTGTTCGACTGCGAGGAGGAGGGACTTACCAAGTTTCGGACGTCAGCGACGAGCCGGCCAGACCTGCAGCAGATGGCGGCGATTCTGAACGGCCTGCGGGCAGTCGGATCCGGCCGGGTACTCGAGGAAGTCCTTACGCTCGTGCTCGACTCGGCGCTCGACGTCACGTCTGCGGAGCGCGGATTTGTGATGTTGGCCAACCCCGGGGGAGTGCTGGAATTCAAGATCGGCCGAGCCAAGGGCCAGCGGACGTTGACAGGCACGTCCTTCGCCACGAGCGAGAAGATTCCTCCCGAAGTGTTCAAGACCGGCCGCAGCCGGATCGTCGCCGACTTGATGGACGGCAGTCTCGCCGACGTGCACGGCGGCACGATCGCCATCGGGATCCGCCACGTGCTCTGCGTTCCCCTGCTGGTTTCGGCCTACGCCGCGACCGCCGCCGATCGGGTCGCCGAGCAGGTGATCGGCGTTCTTACCTTGATGGCCGCGAGCGCGGAGCGATGTTGTCCTCCTCCACGCGCGATTCCCTCGAGGCGTTTGCGACCCAGGCCGCGCTCGCCATCAACAGCGCGAGGCTGTACGCCGAGGCCGCGGAAAAAGCCAAGCTCGACCGGGATCTTCGCGTCGCAGCAGAGATTCAACGCGCGCTCCTGCCGGAACCGCGGTACTCGGGCCCCACGTTCGACGTGGCTGCCGCGACCATCCCGTGCCGGACCGTCGGCGGAGATTTCTTCGACTACCTCGAGGTCGCCGACGGGGCGTACGGCTTTGCCCTCGGAGACGTCGCCGGCAAAGGGCCGCCGGCGGCGCTGCTGGCGACGGTGGTCCAGAGCAACTGTTCCGCCCACGCGCCGGTGGCCAGTGATCCGGCCGATCTGATGGCGCGCATCAACCGCGCGCTGCTGCGCCGGGCGATCGACGCGCGGTTCGCGACGATGTGCTACGCGACGCTGGCGGCAGATGGACGGTTCCACTATTCCAACGCCGGCCAGGAACCGCCGATCCTCATCCGGGCGGGGGGCGCCATTGAGGCGTTGGATGTCGGCGGCCCCGTCCTGGGCCTGCTCGTCGTCGCGCAGTACGAGTTCGGCGAAACGATGCTGGCGCCGGGCGACCTGGTGGTGATGTTCAGCGACGGCGTGACCGAGGCGCGCAACAGCGCCGGGGACGAATACGAGCGGCAGCGATTGCTCGCGGTGCTCGCCGGCCAGCACGGGCACGCAGCCGAGCGCGTCCTCGAGGACGTACTGGGCGCGGTGAACGCGTTCGCGGAAGGCGCGCCGCAGGCCGATGACATTACCGCGCTCGTCCTGCGCTATCGCGGCTGACGAAGCCGCCCCGGGGTCGATCCATGGACTTGAAATCGTGCGCGGTGATCCTGCTCGGCGGTCTGGGCGCAGCCGCCGTCGGCGCGCAGGAGCGCGAGGATCGCACTCTGCTGTCGCAGGCCGAGATGACCGCCATCATCAACGAAGCGTCGGGCGAGCGTGCGATGCATCACGTGCTCGATCTGGTGCCTTATCAGTTCGTCCGCCCGGCGTCGGAGTATCAGGGCCACTTTCGCGAAGCCGAGGTGATGGCCAGGCTGGCGAAGGAATACGGCTTCAGCAACGTCACGATCGAGGATTTCCCGCAAGGCCAGACCTGGCAGCCGGTCATCGGCGAATTGTGGATGACGGCGCCGAAGAGCGTGAAACTCTACGACATTCACGACATTCCCGAGGCCCTGGCCTCGACGAGCGTCAGCGGCGACATTTCCGGCGAGCTGATCGACGTGGGCCTCGGCCGGCCGCAGGATTTTGACGGCAAAGACGTTGCCGGCAGATTCGTCCTGTCGCTGTCGACGAGCGGGCTTGGGGCGATTTACAACCAGGCCGTCGCGCATGGGGCGATTGGCGCGATGGGCCCGAGCGCGATCGGGGCGCAGCGCGCGACCGACTATCCGGCCGAGGTCGTGTCGACGTCGGTGAACGCGAGCAAGCCCGACACGGTCGCATGGGCCCTCTCGCCGAAGACGGCAAGGGAACTGGCGGCGGTCCTGGCTCGCGGCGAGAAGATCATGATTCGCTCGATCACCAGGACCGAGCAGGTGCCGAACAAGCTGGAAGTCGTCCACGCCGAGATCCCCGGCGACGGCAGCACGACACAGGAAGTGGGCGTGAGCGGCCACCTCTTCGAGGGCTACCTCAAGCAGGGCGCCAACGACGACAACTCCGGCTGCGCGCTCACGCTCGAGATCGGACGCGCGTACTTGAAGCTCATCGCCGAAGGGAAGCTGCCGAAGCCGAAGCGCACGGTGGACTTTCAATGGGTGCAGGAGATCAGCGGCACGAACGCCTGGCTCAACGCGCACCCGGCCAAGGAGAAGGCGCTCATCGGGGACCTCAACTTCGACATGGAAGGCTTGCGCCTCACCCGCAGCCGCAGTTACTGGATTCTGCAGCGCACGCCGGACACGTTTCCCTCGTACCTCAACGATATCGCCCAGAGCATGATGGAGTACGTCGCGGACGTGTCGCGGGAGCGCGTGCGGTTCCGTGCGAATGGCTACGGCGCGTCGCAGCCGGTGGAGTCGCCGAACGGGAGCGACGACGCCTTTTACATCAGGATCGACAAGCACTACGGATCGAGCGACCACGTGACCTACATGCAGCACGGCATTCCATCGGTCATGTTCATCACCTGGCCCGACATGTTCTACCACTCGTCTCAGGACACGCCGGATAAGCTGGACTCCACGCAATTCAAGCGCGCGGCGGTCGTCGGGACGGGCGCGCTGGCGGTGCTGGCGTCGGGCACCGATGAGATGGCTGCGCGCGTGCTGAGCGACGACATCGGGCGCGGCCTCGCGCGAATGGGCGAGTCCCACATCAAGGGCCTCGGCTACGTTGCCGATGCCCGCGACGCCGCTTCGCTGACGCAAGCGTACAAAGAAGCCCGCGTGGCCATCCTGCATCAAGCCGCTGTCGAACAAGGCGTCATCGCGTCGGCCGCCGTGCTCTGGACGAACGTCGACCAGGGCCGGGCCCGGGCGACGGTATTCGCGCCACTGATCGATCAGCGGGCCCGGTCGCTGCTCAACGAAGTCAAGGCGGCGTACCAGCTGCAGGCGTCGCAACGCATCTGCCGGCCACCGAGCCGGCGGAGACGCCCGAAGAGCGCGAAGCCGCCAATCTGGTCGTCGAACCGACGGCCGCTGGCCGAGGCGGCCGCGGCGCGGCGGGGCCCGGCGCCGGCCGGGGGGCGACCGGTCGGGCGGCCGCCGCAGGAGCCCCGGCGCTTCCTGCGCTGCCGCAAGAGATGAACGCGGAATTCACCATCCTGTTGGGCCGGCACAAGACCGTGCTCGAAATCCGGGATTTTCTGTCAGGCGAATTCACGCCAGTTGCGTTGCCGGATCTCATGGCCGTGCTGCGCGCGAGAGAAGCGGCCGGTACGATCAGGCTCGTGCCGCGGCGCTGACGGCTCTTCGCCTCTCACCCTCTCACCCTTTCACTCTCTCACCCTTTGCTTCATCGGAGCCTCTATACTCGAACCAGAGGGTTCAGGTGTCTGCACGCCGCGGCATCATATTGGTCCTTGCACTGATCGTCGTGGCGATCGTCGTGTCGATCGCCGGATCCCTCCTGCTTCTGGCGGGCACGTCGCCCGCGCCATCGGTGCCGTCCGACTCCACGCTGTACCTGAAGGTCAACGCGCCGTTCGACGAAATCGAGCCGGTCAGCCTGTTCAATCAGTTTGCTGCGGCGAGGACACTGCGGAATGCCGTCGACACCATCCGGAAGGCGAAGGTGGACCGGCGGATCAGGACGCTCGTCATCCGCCCCGAAGCGTCCGGGGCGCTGTGGGGCCAGCTGCAGGAGATTCGCGCCGCGATTCAGGACTTTCGAAAGTCGGGCAAGCCGGTGACGGCGTTCCTGGAGTACGGCGCTGCGCAGGAGTACTGACATCGCCTCGGCGGCGGACCGCGTGATCATGCTGCCAGGCGGCACGCTGGACCTGACCGGTGTCGCGAGCTACGAGCTGTTTTTCCGCGGCGCGCTGGACAAGATCGGCGCGTATCCGGACCTGCTCCACATTGGCGAGTACAAGACATTTTCGAACACGTTTACGCAAAAAGGCTTCACGCCAGCCCATCGCGAGATGACCCGATCGCTCAACCACGACTGGTACGATCAGCTCGTCAAGGGGATCGCCGAAGCCCGGAAACGCCCCGAGGCCGACATCATCAAGGCGATCGATGGCGGGCCGTACCTCGCGGACGGCGCCAGGAGTGCGGGGCTGGTCGATTCGGTGGCCTACGAGGATCAGATCGACGATACGGCCCCGGTGAAGGGCACGCGCCGTGTCGAGGGTGACTGCGTACCGGCAAAGTGCCGTTGAGCTCGCTCGGGCTCGGGGAAGGGCCACGCATCGCGGTTCTGTACGCGACCGGCACGATTGCGAGCGGGACGAGCTCGTTTGATTCGCCGAGCGGCGCCGTGCTCGGGTCCGAGACGTTCGTGCAGTGGATCCGGAAGGTTCGCGTGGATCCGGGAATTCGCGCCATCGTCGTCAGAATCGACAGTCCTGGCGGCTCCGCCATCGCCTCGGAAGTGATCTGGCGTGAGCTGATGCTGACCCGGGAAATCAAGCCGCTCATCGTGTCCATGGGAGATGTCGCGGCCTCAGGCGGGTACTACATCGCCGTGCCGGCTGACACGATCGTCGCCGAGCCCGGCACGATCACCGGTTCCATCGGAGTCGTGACGGGCAAGTTCGTCGTGAAGGGCACGCTCGAGAAACTCGGGGTGTCGGAGGATTCTGTCAGCGAAGGCCGCTTCGCCGAACTCGAATCGCCGTTTACGCCCTTTTCGAAGGAGCAGCGCGGGCGGATGGAAGAGCAGCTGCACGCGACTTACGAGTTGTTCCTGTCGCGCGTCGCGCAGAGCCGCAAATCGACGCCGGAGCGCATCGATGCGGTCGGCCAGGGTCGCGTCTGGACGGGACGGCAGGCGCAGCAACTGAAGCTCGTCGACGAGCTCGGCGGGCTCGAGACGGCGATCGCGATCGCCAAGCAGCGGGCCAGGCTCGACCCGAGCAAGGACGTGCAGCTCGTCGTCTACCCGGCGAAGCGCAGCGTCTACGAGCTGCTCGCGAATCCGTTCGGCGCCACGCTCGAGAGCACCGTCGGCCTGGCGCTGCTGCGGCGGCCGGAAGCCCGGCTGATCGACGCCGTCACCTCGACGCTCCGCCTCTTTCATCGCGGAGAGCCACTGATGATCATGCCGAACGTGTTCTGGAACTGAACGACGCGCCTCGGGGCGTGTGCCGCGGGCCGAGGCGCTCGAGCGGTGCTCAGCTCCCCAACAGGGTCTTGATCGTCTCCTCGTTGTCCAGATCTTCAGTTTCGTCTTGGCCTTCGCCATGTAGGCCGCGAAGAACTCCTGGCGGCGCTGCTGAAGCAATTCGTCTCGCAGCGCCTCTCGCTCGGTGCTCAGCCCATCAGGCTTGATGTCCTGCCGTTCCTTCACCTGGGCGACGATAACGGCGTTATCGGTGGCGATGGGGCCGGCGGTCTCGCCGGCCTTCAGCTTGAACACGGCGTCGTCGACCGCACTGCTCACGCCGACGTCCGGCAGCGCCGTTCCGCGCGGGACGAACTCTGTGCTCTTGACCGCGACGCCGGCAGCCTTGGCGGCCGTGCCGAAGTTGCCCTTGGCCACCGCCTGCGCCATCGCCGCGGCCCTCGTTTTGGCCAGCTCCACGGCCTTGAGCCGAATGACGTCCTCGCGGACCTTGTCCTTGACCTCGTCGAGTTTCGGCACGTGCGGCGCCTGGATCTCGGTCAAAGCGATGAAGGCGAAGCCCTGATTGGTCTTCAGTTCACCGCTCACCTTGCCCTGCTGCATCGAGAAGGCCTCCGCCGCCACCGCCGGCGCAAAGCCGAGGCCGGCCAGCGGCTCGTCACGGGCGAACTGGCCCGAGTCGCCGACGGTGAGGCCGCGGGCCTTGGCGACTTTGTCCAGGTCTGCCGGCTCCTTGATCTCCCTGGCGATCTCGTCGGCGGTCTGCGAGGCCTGCCGCTGCGCCTTCTCGCCCTTGATCTGCTCGGTCACCTGCGCGCGTACTTCATCGAGCGAGCGCGTGGCGGCTGCCTTCTTGTCGATCACCTTGATGATGTGAAAGCCGAAGGTCGTCTTGACCAGGTCGCTGATCTTCCCCGGTTGCATGCTGAACGCCGAGTCCTCGAATTCCTTCGCCATGACGCCGCGTCCGAAATAGTCGAGGTCGCCGCCCTTGTCTTTGTTCGTGTCGTCTTCGGAATACTTCTTCGCGAGCTCCGCGAAGTCCTCGCCGGCCTTCGCCCGCGCAAGAATCGCCTCGGCGGCCTTCTTGACGGCGGCTTCGTCCTTCCCTTCGGTCTTGAAAAGGATGTGGCTGGCCCGCACCTGCTCGGGCGTCGAGTACACCTGCAGCGTGTCCTTGTAGCGCGCCTCGACTTCCTGCGGCGTCGCGGTCATCTTCTCGCGCAATGACTCGGCATTGATTGCCAGGAACCGCACGCGGCGCTTTTCAGGGAGCTTGTAGCTGTCTTGATGCGCGTTGAATTGTGCGGCCAGTTCAGCGTCGGTCGGCTGGATGCCCCCGCGAAACTGGGTCGCCGTGAACACGGCCAGATCCAGCTTCACCTTTTCGTTTCGCTTACGGTACTCGGCATCCACATCGGCATCCGCCACGCGCACCCAACTGGTGACCGCGGCTTGGAGCTTCTCCCCCATCAGGGAGCGGCGCAACTGGTCTTCGAACTCGGCCGGCCGGAGCGGCGGGCGCTGCATCTGCAGGATTTCGCGATAGGCAATTTCGCCGACGAACTGGCCATTCTGCTGAAACCCGGCCATCCGCTTGATGCGCTCGGCCAACTCAGCGTCGCTGACCTTAAGGCCGAGCCGGTCGGCCTCTGCCACCATCGCCGCCTCGTCGACCATTTGCGACAGGAGGCGCTGGGCGATGCCCAGTTGCTGCAGCATCTTCTCGTCGATGTTGCCGCCGTAGGCCTGACGGAGCGACTGCAACTGCTGGGCGTACAGACGGCGATAGTCGCCGGCTGTGACATCGCGGCCGTTGACGGTCGCGACGGCGTCGTCGGACTGCGCGCCGGTAACGCCGGCGATGCCGCCATTCTTGAGGAAACTCGGCACGTAGAAAAGGACGAACGTCAGACAAACGAGGCCCAGGCTCCATTTCAGCCAGCCTCGATGCCGGCGCATCCCATCGAGCATTGTCATAAGGTCAGATTCTCTCTCAGGCGGTGTCGCGGATGGCGACGCAAACGTCAATTATGGCATGCAGCGAAACCGTTCCGGTCCAGCGGCGCCGGGCCCCGCGGATCCGGATTTCGAGGTTCCGAGGTTTCCGAGGTTCCAGACTTCCTGGGGACGCGGGTTCTGAGCGGCCCGATCCTCGACATCAGGAACCTCGAAACCAGATGCCGGATTCCGCCCTTAACTATCAGGATCGTAAGCAAATCCGGGCCTTTGGGCGTGCTATAGTGAGATGTTTCGCAGACCGCGTGGCGGTCGCGACAGGGCGCCCGACACGATGCCGGCACGACGACCGCGGACGTCTTCTCACCGCTTGATCACTTCGTCCGGGCCTGCGCTGAAGCTGGCCGTGTATCACCGCAGCCCGGATGTCGAGCGACACTTGGCACGCTTACGGCGGTCACGTCGCGTGCGGATTGCGCTTGAACGCCAGGACACCCGCCTGGCGCCGCCGCGCGACGCCACCGGGATTCTCTGGGAGCTTTCATCTGACACTGGCTCGGATCGCCGACGGGTCGCGGCCCTGATCGATCAGGCGCCCGTGGCCTCGTACGGGTCGGCGCAGGATCAGAGTCTGGCTGATCTGTCGCGCACACTCGGGTTCCGGCATCATCTGGCTGCGCCGCTCCGCATGGCCGACGTCGAACATGCGCTCGGTCTCCCCGGGGTGGTGGACCTGGCGGATCGGATCGAAGCGGCGCTTCCGCGATTGGTCAAACTTGCCGGCCGTAGCGATATCCTCGCGCAGTTGCTGAGCGAAGCTAACGTCTCGGCCGATCCGTCGGCCGTCGCGGCCGTGCTGGTCAGCCACGCAGCCGAGTGGCTTCCGCTTGCAGACTGGTCGGTGATTGCGGTCGAGCCCGACGGCGGCGTGCATTGGCTGGCGGGTCAGAATATCGGCGGCGTCCTCAAGCGCCCGGCGGAGGCCGTCGCGGGCGTGGTCGTCCAGAGCGGCCATCCATATGTCACCAAGCGAGTAGCCGGGGATCCGCGTTTGGGCGAGACGATTGAAGCCGCTGCGTGTGGCTGGCCGATTGTCGCAAACGGATCACTTGTCGGCGTGCTGGTCGGCTTCGATCGCGGCCGCGCCCGACGGGTGCCCCGCCTGTCCGCCGACATTCAGGCGTGCGCTCGCGCGCCTGATGGATCCGGCGGCGTTCGCTCTCTCGCATGCGCTGCGCGTCGCCCGCGCCGAAGCCCTGTCGGTACCGATGACCTGACGCAACTGTACAATTCGCGGTACCTGCACGAGGTCTTGCGCAAAGAGACCAAACGTGCGGTGCGCAGCGGGCGCCCGCTGTCACTGCTCTTCGTGGACCTCGACGGGTTCAAGCGCATCAACGATGCGCACGGACACTTGCTCGGCAGCCGGGCGCTTGTCGAGGCTGCGGGCGTCGTCCTCGGCAGCGCGCGCGAAACGGACATCGTCGCTCGATTCGGCGGAGATGAATTCGCGCTCGTGCTGCCCGACACCGGGCCGGACGGTGCCTCGGCCATGGCGCGGCGGCTCCGGGACCGCGTCGGCCGGCATGTGTTTCTGGCGGATCGCGGGCACAGCAGCCGGCTGACCGCCTCGATCGGCGTCGCCACGCTGCCCGATGTCGCCGACTCGGCGGAGGGTCTGCTGCAAGCCGCCGACGCCGCCATGTATCGCGTCAAGGAAAAAGGCAGGGACGGCATCTACATGGCAAGCGCCGACATGCTTCGCGGCATGGTCCACCTGACCGGTGCCAGCGGCTCGACGGAAGGACCTGCGGCCGCGCTGCCGGAATCGATAAAGGCAAGCAAGGAGCTGAGTTGAACCTTCGGTCGCTTTTTTCCCTTTTTTCGAGTGATCTCGCCATCGACCTCGGCACCGCCAACACCTGCGTCTACGCTCGCGGGAAGGGCATCGTCGTCAACGAGCCGTCGATTGTCGCGATCAACAAGGTCAGCGGCCGGATCGAGGCGGTCGGCAAGGAAGCGAAGGAGATGCTGGGCCGCACACCCGGCAATATCGTCGCGATCAAGCCGATGAAGGACGGCGTCATCGCCGATTTCGAAGTGACGGAGAAGATGCTGGCGCACTTCATCAAGAAGGCGCACAACCGCACCATGTGGGTACGCCCGCGCATAGTCATCGGCGTGCCGTCCGAGATTACGCAGGTGGAGAAGCGCGCGGTCAAGGACAGCGCGTACCGCGCCAAGGCCAGCGAGGTCTATCTGGTCGAGGAGGCCATGGCCGCCGCGATCGGCGCGGGAATGCCGATCGAAGAGGCGTCCGGCAACATGGTCGTCGACATCGGCGGCGGCACGACCGACATCGCCGTCATCTCCCTCGCCGGCATCGTCTACAGCAAGGCGATCCGCGTCGCGGGCAATGAGATGGACGACGCGGTGATCCAGTACATCAAGAAGACCTACAACCTGCTCATCGGCGAGCGGACCGCCGAGCAAATCAAGATGGAGCTCGGCTCCGCATTTCCGCTCGACGAGCGTCTCACGATGGAAATCAAGGGGCGTCATTTGATCGAAGGCGTGCCCAAGACCATCACGATTACCGACGAGGAGATTCGCGAATCCCTCGCCGAGACGGTCAACGTGATCGTCGACGCCGTGCGCGTCGCGCTCGAGCGGACGCCGCCGGAGCTCTCGGCCGACATCGTCGACCGCGGCATCGTACTGACGGGCGGTGGTTCACTCCTCAAGAATCTCGACAAGCGCCTGCGCGAAGAGACCGGCTTGCCGGTGGCGATGGCCGAAGACCCGTTGTCGACGGTCGTGCTCGGTGCGGGCAAGATGCTCTCGAATTTCGAGCTCCTCCGGAAGATTCTCACTCGACTAGCGTGACTCTCTTCTTCTCTCTCCTCTTCTCTTTCACCCTCTCACCCTTTCACCCTCTCACCCTTTGACACCGCGTCGATGCTCGGCCTGAGACGTCAGACCCTCTATCTGCTGCTGGCGCTCAGCCTCGGGCATCTGCTGTTGATCTCCGTGCAGGTGCAGTCGCGAAGCGGACTTCCCGTGTTGCAGGCCGTCTCCTTTGCCGCGTTCGCGAAAGGGCAGCGTGTGTTCGCGTCGGTGGCCGACGGCGGCCGTTCGGTGTGGTCGAACTACTTCGCACTGCGCGGCGCGGTCAAAGAGAACGATGAGTTGCGGCGGCATCTGCTCGATCTCGAGGGCCAGCTCCAGCAGGCGCGGGCGCTGGCGAGCCGGGCCCAGGCCCTCGAGGGCGCGCTGCAGTTGCGTGAGACCGTGCCGGCGCCGACACTCGCCGCGCGCGTGATTGCCGGCGCGCCGTCGCCCGGATCGTTCACGGTGACGATCGACCGTGGCGCCGACGATGGCGTGCAGGCCGAGATGGCGGTAATTGGCAAGGGCGGGGTCGTCGGGCGCGTCATCAACCGGCCGCAGCCGCACGCCGCGCAGGTCCAGTTGCTGGTCGATCGCACGGCCGCCGCCGCGGTCTTCTTCGAGCGCATCGGCGCCGGCGGCATCGTGCAGGGCGGCCGGTCGGATCCGCCGCTGCGCGTCGACTACGTGCCCACCGCGGCCGACGTGAAGGTCGGCGATCGCGTGTTGACGTCCGGTCAGGACGGCATGTATCCCCGCGGGTTTCTCGTCGGCACGGTCGCGTACGCCGACCGCCACGCGGGGCCGTGGACCATCACTCTCGCGCCGGCCGTCGACTTTTCCAACATCGACATCGTGCTGGTCGTGCTCGTCAGGCCGGCGCGCGTCGGCGGGAACTCGTGAAACTCACGGCGATCCTCGCGACCGTCGCCGTCGCGGTCGTCCTGCAGGTCGCGCTGGCCCACTTCACGGTGGGCGGACACTGGCTGTTCGATATCGTTCTGGTCGGCGTCGTGTACGCCGCGCTCAGCTGGGGCCCCGTGGCGGGCATGCTGACCGGGACGGCCGGCGGGCTCATTCAGGATGCCCTCTCGAACGATGTCGTCGGCGTGGGCGGGCTGGCGAAAACGCTCGTCGGGTTCGTCACGGGACTGGTCGGCGTGCAGTTCGTCGTCGCACGTCCGATCGCGCGCGTCGCCCTTCTCGCCGCCGCCTCGATCATTCACCGGATCCTGCTCATCGGATTCCACGCGTTGATCGACCAGCATTGGCCGCTTCTGCCGGGAGGGGCCATTCTGGGCGAGACGCTGGCGAATTCGGTGTTCGGCCTGATCGCGTTTCAAGCCAGCGAAAGCCTGCCGGGCGCCGTCGCCCGGGGCCGCCAGAACCGCCGGGCGGGGCTGAGGAGACGGCAGTGGTAACCTTGATCGGCCGTGATCACGCCCGCTGCCTTCGAGAATCGCCGGACCCTGCTCGTCCGCCTCGCCTTGCTCCGGATCGTCGTGGTGGTCCTCCTAGCGCTGCTCACCGGGGGCTTCTGGATCCTGCAGGTCCTCGAGTTCGAGAAGTATTCCGAGATGGCGCAGAACAATCAGCTGCGCACCATCCCCCTCCGGGCCCCGCGCGGGGTGCTCTACGATCGCAACGACAAGGTGCTGGTCGAGAACACCTACTCGTACACGATCGCACTTGTACGCGAGCAGAGTCCGAATCCGCGCGACCTGAGTGACGCCGTCAGGCGGCTGGCCTCCGCGACCGGCGCCGACGAGGGCCGGATCGCCGACATCGTCCGGCGCCATCGATCCGAGGCGTCGTTTCAGCCGATCCCCGTCATTGAGCACGCGACGTTCGAACAGGTGGCGGCCGTGATGGCGCGCAAACTCGAACTGCCGGAAATCGTCGTGCAGGAAGTGCCGACGCGCCGCTACCCCGAGGGAGGATTTGCGGCACACCTGTTCGGGTACGTGAGTGAGATTCAGGAGGCGCAGCTCGAGCGCTTGGAATACGCGGGGCTGCAGTCCGGCGCGATCGTCGGACAGGCGGGCCTCGAGAGGACCTATAACCCGAATTTGATGGGTAAGGACGGCGCGCGGTACGTCGCGGTCAACAGCCGCGGCCGCGAGCTCGAGGAGCGCGGCGTCGAGGATCCGCTGGACGGCGCCCGTCTGAAGCTCACGATCGACTACGACCTGCAGAAGGCCCTCGAGACGGCTTACAAGGCGGAGGGGCTGGCGGGCGCCGCCGTGTTTCTGGATCCGCGCAACGGGGAAGTGCTCGCGATGACGAGCCAGCCCGAGTACGACCCCAATGATTTTGCCAACGGTCTCATCGCCGGCAAGTGGGCGCAGCTCACGACAGATCCGGAGAAGCCGATGCAGAACCGTCTGATTCAAGGCAAGTATTCGCCCGGATCGACGTTCAAGGTGCTGATGGCGGTCGCCGCGCTGTCTGAAGGCCTCATCACGCCGGACTATCGCGTCTACTGCTCGGGTAGCAAGGACTTCTACGGCCACGTCTTCCATTGCGACAAGAAGGAAGGGCACGGCACGCTCGACCTTCGCCAGGCGATCGAGAAGTCGTGCGACGTGTACTTCTACACTGTCGCCAACCTGATGAAGATCGACACGATTCACAAGTATGCCGAGCTGCTCGGCCTGGTGGGCAAGACCGGGATCGACCTGCCGGGCGAGGTCGAGAGCCTGGTGCCCTCCACCGAATGGAAGATGCGAACAGCTCACGAGAAGTGGTATCCCGGCGAGACGATTTCTGTCGGCATCGGCCAGGGCCAGGTATCGGTGACTCCAATCTCGCTCGCCGTCATGGTGTCGACGGTCGCCAACGGCGGTGCGATTGTGACGCCTCACGTCGTCAAGGCCGTCGACGTCGGGCAGGGCTGGGCAGACCTGTCGGCGACGCCGCCGCGGACCTTGTTCCAGATCCCGCCGGAGGTCATTGGCCCGGTGCACGACGGCATGTTCCTGGCCGTCAACGGCGCGGGCACGGCCACGGCCGCCCGAATCCTGGGGCACGACGTCTCCGGGAAGACGGGCACGGCGCAAGTGATCTCTGATCAGAAACGCAAGGAGCTCGCGGGCAAGACGACGTTGAATCTCAAGCCGAACGCGTGGTTCGAGTTCTTTGCCCCGCGCGACGCGCCGGAGATCTCGGGCGCGATCATGGCCGAGCACGGCGGCTACGGCGCCACCGCGGCCGTGCCGATCGGCAAATTCGTGCTCGATACCTACTTCGCGAAGAAAGACGGCAAGCCGTTGCCCGTGTGGCCGAAGGCGGCGGCAGCCACGGCGGCTGCCACCGTGCCCAAGTCTGACGCCGGTGGGAGGTCGCAACACTGATCGGCGAACGTCGCCTGTCCGCACACATCGATTGGTCTCTGGTCGCTGCCGTGCTGGCGCTGACCTTCATCGGTCTCGCCACGATCTACAGCGTCACGTGGGATGTGCAGCACAACCGGCCAGGGCCCCAGTTCTGGCAGCAGGTCTACGCGGTGCCGGTCGGTCTTGCCATGCTGGCGTTCTGTCTGATGATCGACTACCGGAGCCTGGCACAGCGGTCCTTGATCGTTTACGGGGCGCTCGTCGCGACGCTCGTCGGCGTGCTCTTGTTCGGCCACAAAAGCAACGGCGCGCAGCGGTGGATCCCTCTGATGGGGTTCAGTCTCCAGCCGTCTGAATTCGCCCGGCTGGCGGTTGCGCTCGTGCTCGCCATGTTCTATGGGGAGAGCCAGCGCAGCGCGAAGTCGCTCGGGGAGCTCACGATCAGCGGGGTCCTGGTGGCGATTCCCTGTCTCCTGATCCTCAAGCAGCCGGACCTGGGGACGGCAGTCACGCTCATTCCCGTCTATCTCGGCGTGACCTACCTGGCGGGCCTGCGGATCCGGTGGCTGGCGGTGGCCCTCATCCTGGTCACCCTGATGTCGCCAATCGTCTGGAAGTTCGGAATGCACGACTATCAACGACAGCGCGTCGTTACGTTTTTCGATCCGGACAAGGACCCGAAGGGCGCCGGGTACCAGCAGATCCAGGCCAAAGTGACGGTCGGCTCCGGGGGCCTCGTCGGAAAAGGGTTTCGGGGCAGCACCCAGGGCAGTGGCGGGTTTCTGCCGGTCGCGCACAACGATTTCGTATTCTCCGTTCTGGCCGAAGAGCACGGGTTCCTCGGCGTCCTCGTGGCCATCGGCCTCTACATGTTCGTCATCTCCAGAAGTCTGGAGGCCGCCAAACTGGCGAAGGACCAGGTAGGGGCCTACCTGGTCGTTGCGATCATTTCGGGATTTGCGTTCCAAGTGTTGTACAACATCACCATGTCGGCCGGGCTGGCTCCGGTAAAAGGGCTGACTCTGCCGCTCATGAGTTATGGCGGGTCGTCGCTGGTCGCGACGTTCGCTGGGTTCGGACTCGTCCTCAACGTGAGGATGAGGAGGTTTACGAATTAGGCCACAGGTCTCGGGTCCCAGTCATCGTCGGCTGGGGCCGTGGGCCTTGGGGCCTGAGTTTTTCCGGGGGACCACTCCATGAACGGACTCGTCGGCCGTCTTTCGGCGCCGTTGCTGGCTCTGCTGTGCGCTTGGTGCGCGCGCGCCAGCGGCGCCGGAGGTCTGCTGCCGGGCGTGGCGGGGCCGGCCCGGTGGAGTCACACGCATGAACAAGGAGATGATCATCTCCTCGACCAGCCACGAGACTCGCGTGGCGATCCTCGAGGACGATCAAGTTGTCGAGATCTTCATCGAGCGGGAGCAGTCGCGGGGCGTCGTCGGCAACATCTACAAGGGCCGCGTCTCGAAAGTGCTTCCCGGTATGCAGTCGGCGTTTGTTGATCTCGGCCTCGACCGCGACGCGTTTCTCTACGTTTCCGACGTCATCAGTCCGACCGAAGAAGCCCTCGAGGACGAGGAGGAAGACCTGCACGCGGAGGCGCCCGCCGATGCGTCCGGCGGCAACGGCGACAATGGGCCTCCCGTAGAGCCCGCAGAGAAGGAAGAGAACGGCCGCCCTGAGGGATCGACCCGCCGACGACGCGGCCCGCCGCCAGGACAGGAGAACCCCCGGCGCCGGCGCGAGGCGCGATCGGGAGCGCCAACCGCCGTCCGCCAAGATCGAAGACCTGTTGAAGGAAGGGCAGGAGATCGTCGTCCAGGTGGTGAAGGAACCGCTGGGCACGAAGGGCGCCCGCATCACGTCGCACCTCAGTCTGCCCGGCCGGTTCCTGGTCTACATGCCCACCGTCGACCACATCGGGGTGTCCCGGAAGATTGAATCGCGGGACGAGCGGCGGCGCCTGCGCGGGATCATCCAGCGGTTCCGCGAGCAGTCGGGTCTCCCAGGCGGCGTCATTATCCGCACGGCGGCGTCCAACCGCTCAGAAGAAGACATCAACGCAGACCTGACGTATTTCCAACAGGTCTGGAACGAAGTGCAGCGCCGCCGCGAGAATGAGCGCACGCCGGCCGTGCTGTTCCGGGAAGACAGTCTGGTGACCAAGCTGCTGCGCGACCTCCTGACCGAGCAGTTCAGCGCCATCCGCCTCGACGACGAGGTTGAGTACAAGCGGGTGTTGACGTTCGTCGGCCGGATCATGCCGAACATGGTCAGCCGCGTGAAGCTGTACTCGAAGGAGTACCCGATCTTCGACGAGTACGGCGTGCAGAGCGAGATTGACAAGGCGTTGCGCAGCAAGGTCTGGCTCAAGTCCGGCGGCTACATCGTCATCAACCAGACCGAGGCGCTTGTCGCCATAGACGTCAACACGGGCCGGTACGTCGGGAAGAAAAGCGCCGGCCGGTTGGAAGACACCATCGTCAAGACCAACCTCGAAGCGTGCAAGGAGATCGTCCGGCAGGTGCGCCTCCGGGACCTGGGCGGCATCATCGTCCTCGACCTCATCGACATGGAGGAGAAGAAGAACCGCCAGCGGGTCGCCCAGGCGGTCGAGCAGGAGCTGCGCAAGGACCGGGCTCCTTCGAAGGCCGTGCAGGTATCGGACTTCGGATTGATCATCATCACGCGCAAGCGCGTGAAGAGCAGCCTGGAGCGCACGCTGACGGAGCCCTGCCCCTACTGCTCAGGGACCGGGACCATCAAGACGAGCACCACGATTTGCTACGACATCCTGACCGAGGTCAGGAAAGTCAGCGCGGATCTTGATGGCTACAGCATCGTCCTGAGGGTGAATCCGGAGATTGCCCGGGCCCTCAAGGACGAAGGCCGGGGGGTGTTCCGCGAGCTGGAGGCCACGGTGGGCCGCCCGGTGACCATCCGGCCCGATGAACAGCTCCACCACGAGCAATTCGATCTGATGGCTATCTAGTTGGTCATATAATCACCTATAGGAGGCACCAATGACTCGGAACGGTTTCGTTGGGATAGCTGGCGCGGTCGTTGTCGCCGCTGTTCTTGCCCAGGCGTCGGCTGGTGCGCAAGGCACTCCCGCGCCCAAGGCACCCGCCAAGTCCGCAGAGCAGAAAGCCGCGCCGGCTCCGAAGACGGCCGCCCCCGACACCAAGGCGGCGCAAGAGTCGAAGCCGGCGACGAAGTCCGGCGACACGAAGAGTCCGGTCCCGGCGACGACCCCCACACAGCAGCCCGCATCCGGGGCCGCCGAGGAGCCGAAGACGACGGCCACGGCGCTCGGCTCGGTCTCGATTCCGAAGAAGGTCATGGCCGACGGCAAGCCGCTGGCAGCCGGCAGCTACACGCTGCGGCTTACGAGCGAAACCGGCTCGCCGGTCGTCGGACAAACCCAGTCTGAGGCGCGTTGGATCGAGTTCGTGCAGGGCGGCCAGGTCAAAGGTCGTGAACTGGCGACGGTGCTCTCGAATACCGAGGCGAAAGCGATCGCCAAGCAGGGCCTGCCAGCCGGGGCGCAGATCCAGACGCTCGCCGGGAACGATTACCTGCGCGTCTGGATCAACAAGGGCGGCACGAACTACCTGCTGCACCTCACGAACCAGTAGCCAAGGATGAGCGCGTGAAAGCGTGAGAGGGCGCTCGGCCCTTTCACGCCTTCACCTTTTCACCCTCTCACCCTCTCACCCCCTTCTTCCGTGCGGGCCACTGCACGGCCGCAAATCCGACAACACGTCCGCCTCGCACCGTGTGGCCCTCGGCCCGGAGGAGTGCGGCCTTGAGGTGAGGATCGCGGCCATAGCCGCCGAGCCGGCCGCCGGCGGCGATCACACGGTGGTAGGGCAGCCCGGGTTCTGAACCTGCCCGAAAGATATTGCCCACCGCGCGAGCCGCGCCCGGCCGTCCAGCCATGCGCGCGACCTCGCCGTAAGTTGTCACGCGGCCCGCGGGAACCTGACGCAGTACGTGTAACACTCGCCGGGCGAACGGCGTCATCTCCTGCCCGCCCAGTAGCAGAGGGCCGCGAGGTACAGGTCGGAAATGGCGCTGCCGACCGCGTACCAGTGTGGGGCAATTGGTGTGAGTCCTCCTGGTCGATGAGCGATGTCGGCCAGCGCGTGCAGCACGAAGCCGCCGGCGACGAGGAGGAGCGCTTCACGCGGTTCGCGCTGGAGCACGAGGCCTCCGATCACGATGAATCCGACGCCGATGGTAACCTCGACCGTGCCGAGCGGCGCCGCTTCATTGGCAATCGCGAGGCCGATCGAGACAGCGCCCTTGCCGGCCAGCGCAAGCGCGCCCCACTGCGCGAGGCGGAGCTGTCCGATCAACCGCTCGGGTCCGGCGGAGTCCATCCGCGTGAGCATCCAGACGTACACGCCGAGCGCTGTGCCGGAGAGCAGCACCGCAGTAAGCAGGACGCGGGCGGTGTCGGACACGGATTCCAATATACTGGCCCGCGGATGCGCGCGGTCGATTTGATCCGTCACAAACGTGACGGCGGAACGCTGACCTCCGAGGACATCCGCGCGTTCATTGCAGGCGTTACCGACGGAAGTTGGCCCGACTACCAGGTCGCGGCGCTGCTCATGGCAATCGTCTGGCGCGGCATGTCGCTGGACGAAGCCGCGGTGCTGACCGATGCCATGGTGCAGTCGGGCATCAGGGTGGACCTGTCCGGGTTCGGCGCGACTCCGGTCGACAAGCATTCCACCGGCGGCGTTGGCGACAAGACGTCGCTCATTCTTGCCCCGCTGGCCGCCGCCTGCGGCGCGATCGTGCCCATGATGTCGGGCCGGGGCCTCGGCCACACTGGCGGCACGCTCGACAAACTCGAGGCGATTCCGGGCTTCCGGACCAGACTGTCCCTCGATGAGATGCGCGCCGCGCTCGACCGCACGGGCTGCGCGCTCATCGGACAGACGAGGGAAATTGCGCCGGCCGATGCGCGGCTCTACGCGTTGCGGGATGTCACCGGCACTGTCGAGAGCATTCCCCTCATCTGCGGGTC
The DNA here is from genome assembly GCA_963724645.1 of uncultured Acidobacteriota bacterium. Classification (GTDB taxonomy): domain Bacteria; phylum Acidobacteriota; class Vicinamibacteria; order Vicinamibacterales; family SCN-69-37; genus CAVXSP01. The sequence goes on along the minus strand of CAVRVJ010000010.1, from coordinate 194,674 downwards.
GATTCTGAGCAAGAAGATTGCGGAGGGCATCGGGGCTCTCGTGCTCGATGTCAAGGTCGGCCGTGGGGCCTTCATGAAGACGGAGTCCGACGCGCGCCAGTTGGCGTCGTGGCTTGCCGGCATCGCCGAACGAAACGGCGTCCGGACTCAGGCTCTGCTGACATCGATGGACGCGCCGCTCGGGTGCGCCGTCGGCAACGCGAACGAAGTCATCGAGTCGATCGAGACATTGAAGGGACGCGGCCCGAAAGACCTCGAGACCCTTTCCGTCACCCTGGCGGCGCGCATGCTCGTTCTGGGCGGCGTCGCCGCGGATGCGGCCGACGCGGCCGGCCGCGTCCGACGGGCGTTGGACAGCGGCGCTGGGATCGAGAAATTCCGCGCCATCATCGAACAACAGGGCGGCGATCCACGGGTCGTCGACGACTACGGTCGCTTGCCCCATGTCACGACGCGCGAGCCCTGGCGCGCGCCGCGGGCCGGCGTGGTGGCGCGTCTCGACGCCGAGTTGATCGGCCGGGCAGCAGTCGCTCTCGGCGCCGGACGCGACCGCGTTGACGCCTCCGTCGATCACGCCGTCGGGATCGATGTGGTTGCCCAGATCGGCCGTCCCGTTCGTGAGGGCGATCCGGTGCTGTTCATGGCGTGTGACGATCCGGGACGGCGCGCGACCGCGAACGCGCTGCTGACGCGGGCGATCGAAATTACCGATCAGGCGCCGCCGGATCGGCCGCTGATTCTCGAGGTCATCGATGGCCGTGACGTCAAGCTGTAGCAAATCGCCCGCGAAATCATGGGCCCCGGCCCTCAAGGAGTCTTGATGCTCCGTCTGCAGCCCCTCATCGGCCTGACGCTCATCGCCGCGATCGCCTACGCGCTCTCCACGAACCGGCAGATGATCCGCGCTCGGACGCTCCTGTTGGGGTTTGGACTGCAATTCGTGTTCGCGGTGATCGTGCTGAAGACCTCCATCGGCCAGTGGGTCTTCTCGACACTCGGCGCCAAGATCAGCGATCTACTGGGGTTTGCCGCGATCGGGTCGGCGTTCGTATTCGGCGCGATCGGGAATCAGCCGATCTGGTCGAAGATCGTGACCAGCGCGCTCGGACCTGAAGGCGCGCAGTACGGGACGATTTTCGCCTTCCAGATTGCTCCGACCATCATCTTCATCGCTGCGCTCTTCGCAATCCTGTATTACTTCGGGATCATGCAGCTCATCGTTGGCGCGTTCGCGTTCGTCATGAACCGCGTCATGCGCGCGAGCGGCGCGGAGTCGCTGAATGTTGCCGCGAGCATCTTCATGGGCCAGACGGAAGCGCCCCTCACGATCCGGCCGTACCTGCCCAGGATGACCGAATCGGAGCTGATGACCGTGATGACGTCCGGCATGGCGCATATTTCGGGCGGCATCATGGCTGCCTACATCGCGTTCGGCATCGAGGCCCAGCATCTGCTCACGGCGGTGATCATGACCGCGCCGGGCACCTTGATGATGGCCAAGATGTTCGTGCCGGAGACCGGCGTGCCCGAGACGCTCGGCTCGGTGCCGAGGAACCTGGAAAAGACCGACGTCAATGTCATTGACGCCGCGGGTCGCGGGACCTCGGAAGGTTTGCACCTGGCCATGAACGTGGTTGCGATGTTGATTTCGTTCATTGCGCTGATCGCCCTGGCGAACGCGATGCTTGGGCACCTCGGCGGCTGGATCCATGTACCCGGCTTGAGCCTGCAGTGGTTGTTCGGCTGGGTCTTCGCGCCAATCGCGTGGAGCCTGGGCGTACCCTGGCGCGACACCGCGGCCATCGGCAACCTCCTGGGCACGAGGATGGTGCTGAACGAGTTCATCGCGTTCGCGCAGCTGGGCCCGATGAAAGCGTCCCTCGATCCGCGTTCGTTCACCATTGCGACCTTCGCCCTCTGTGGCTTCGCCAATCTGTCCTCGATCGGCATTCAGATCGGCGGCATCGGGGCTCTGGTCCCCGAACGTCGTCATGACCTGGCGCGCCTCGGATTCCGCGCGATGCTCGCCGGGACGCTCGCGAATTTCGCCTCCGCATGTATCGCGGCCATCCTGCTCTGAGGGCCGTTCGCCACGTGGTGAGAAATCCCTCCCGATCTTCCGACCTTCGTGGTGAAATCGCTGTCCGTGGAGTATTTCGATCAAGTGGAAGTCGCGGCCGTCAGTCTCCGGAAGCGTCTGGGCGAGATGCCGGATGTTGCGATAGTGCTGGGGTCGGGTCTCGGCGCGTTCGCCGAAGGTCTGGCGGACGCTACAGCGATTCCGTACGGCGAAATCCCCGGCTGGCCGGTGCCGCGGATCGTCGGTCACGCTGGGAGGCTCGTGGCGGGCGCGGCGGCGGGCCGGCGGGTCCTGGCGCTGTCGGGCCGCGTGCATTTCTATGAGGGGCACGAACTCGACATCGTCACCTTTGCGGTCCGGGTGCTCGGCCGACTGGGCGTGCGTGTGCTCCTGCTGACAAACGCGGCGGGCGGTATCAACACGAAGTTCGCCCGGGGCGCCCTGATGGTGATCGACGATCACATCAACTTTCTCGGGGTCAATCCGCTCGTCGGGCCCAACGACGAGCGGTTCGGCCTCCGCTTCCCGGATATGTCGGAGGTGTACTCGCGCCGTCTCCGCGCGCTCTCGGATGAAGCTGCCCGCGCGATCGGTCTGCCCATCGAGCATGGAGTCTACATTGCCGTCTCCGGCCCGAGCTACGAGACGCCGGCCGAAATCCGCGCGTTCCGGTCGCTCGGGGCCGACGCCGTCGGCATGTCAACGGTTCCGGAAGCCATCATCGCGCGCCACATGGGCATTGAAGTGCTTGGTGTGTCGTGCATCTCGAACATGGCTGCTGGCATCCTCCCGCAGCCAGTCACGGCCGAGGAGGTCATCGAGACCACCTCGCGAGGTACGGGCGGAATTCATCGGCCTGCTGGAGGGCGTGCTTGGGCGCATCTAAGAAAACGCGTGCGAACAGGCGCAGCCGGGCCGCCGCCGAAGCAACGGCCAGGCAGAGGCGCAACCTTGTCGCAGCGGCCCGCTCGGCCAGAGCATTTGCCGCCGCGCCATATTCTCGGTTCAAGGTCGGCGCGGCGTTGCTTTCGGCCGACGGAACAACGTACACCGGCTGCAATGTCGAAAACGCCTCGTATGGACTTACCGTCTGCGCGGAACGGGTCGCGCTGCTGAAAGCACTCTCGGAGGGCCAGCGGGACTTCGTCATGATCGCCGTCGCCGCCGACACCGCCAGGCCCACGCCGCCATGCGGTCCCTGCCGCCAATTGCTCTGGGAATACTGCGGCGACATTCCCGTCATCCTCGCGAATCTCAAGGCGATTGCCGGACATCATCAGATGAAGGACCTTCTGCCGTTGCCGTTCGACGGGAGGCTGCTGGGAAAGGACCGGCCGGCTTGAGGCCCGGGTCGTGAGGCTCGAGCCGCGCTCGCCCTCAAGCCCAAGCCCCAGGCCCTGTATGATCTCTGCTCTATGCTTCCAACGATCGAGTGGCAGGGCGACGCCGTGGTGATGGTCGATCAGCGCAAGCTGCCTGCTCAGGAGATCTACGTCAGGTGCAAGACGCCCAAGGAAGTGGCCCGTGCGATCAAGACCATGGTGATCCGCGGCGCGCCGGCGATCGGCGTCGCGGCCGCGATGGGGATCGCGCTCGGGATGCGGAAGAGCAAGGCGCTCGGCACCAAGCAGTTCGCCGTCGAGTTGAACAAGATCGCCGCCCTGATGGCAGGGACGCGGCCGACGGCCGTCAATCTGTTCTGGGCGATCGATCGGATGAAGCGCTCGTTTGGCGCAGGGGTGCAGGCGGGCGAGTCGGTTGATGACTTGAAAGCCAGACTCGAGCGGGAGGCCCACGCGATCCATGACGAAGACGTTGCCAGTTGCCGCGCGATGGGACAGTGGGGCGCTGCGGTCGTGCCGGCCCACGCGCGCATCCTGACGCACTGCAACGCGGGGGCGCTGGCCACGGCCGGCTACGGCACGGCCCTCGGCGTGATTCGCGCTGCCGCCGCGCAGGGCAAGGTCGCGCAGGTCTTCGCCGACGAGACCCGTCCATTTCTGCAGGGTGCGCGTCTCACCGCGTGGGAGCTCGTGCGAGACGAGGTCCCCACGACGATCATCGCCGAGAGCATGGCGGGGCCGTTGATGCAGGGTGGTGGTATCGACTTTGTCGTCGTCGGCGCCGATCGCATTGCCGCGAACGGCGACTTCGCCAACAAGGTGGGCACCTACACGGTCGCCATGATGGCGCACGCGCACAACGTGCCGTTCTACGTGGCCGCGCCCTTGTCGACGATCGACTTGGCCACGCCCGACGGCGGGTCGATTCCGATCGAACAGCGAAACGCACGTGAGATGACGCATGTCGGCTCCATCCAGATCGCTCCAGCGGGCGCGAGTGTCTGGAACCCGGCCTTCGACGTCACGCCGCATCGCCTGGTCTCCGGCATCATCACCGAGCGCGGCATCGTCAGGGCGCCTTATGGGGAGAATCTGAAGGCGCTGTTTGAGACGCCTGTGAAGACCGCATGATTAGAGGCAGACACTGGGCCCTTGACAGTCGGCACTGGTCGGCCGTGTTCGTTGCTCGTGGGCATGCAGTGCTATCGACGCGCGCGAGTACAGTGCCTGGCGCCTGGCGCCCAGTGCCTAGTGCCCAGTGCCTGCTCTTATGAACGTCCTCGGTATCGAAACCTCCTGTGACGAGACCGCGGCTGCGGTCGTGGCCACCACTGGCGATGCGGATCGTCCATGGCGCATCCTGTCCAATGTCATCGCCTCGCAGGTTCAGATCCATCGCGAATGGGGCGGCGTCGTGCCGGAGATCGCGTCGCGGCAGCATGTACGGGACATTTGTGGCGTCGTTGATCGGGCCTTGAGCGACGCAAAGTGCGGCTGGAGCGACATTGACGCGCTGGCCGTGACCCAGGGGCCCGGACTGATCGGGTCCCTGCTCGTTGGCGTCTCTTTCGCAAAGGCGGCCGCGGCGGCACTCGGTCGCCCGGTGGTTGCGGTGCATCATCTGGCCGGCCACATCGAGTCCATCTTTCTCGAGCACGGAAGAATCCCCCTGCCGGCCGCCGTCCTCGTCGTGTCCGGCGGCCATACGAGTCTGTATGTCGTGCCGGAGCCGGGCCTGTACCGTCTCATCGGACGCACGCGCGACGATGCGGCAGGTGAAGCGTACGACAAGGTCGCGAAACTGCTCGGTCTCGGATACCCGGGCGGGCCGGCGATCGATCGGCTCGCCCGGCAAGGTAACGACCAGGCGATCGATCTGCCGACGCCGCGCTTCACCCATCCTGATCGCAACCCGCCCCCCATGGATCTGCAGGCCGCCGTGCTGCCAGGGATGACGCAGGTCGCAGAGTTCAGTTTCTCTGGGTTGAAGACCGCGGTGGTCAGGCACCTCCAGCAGCGCGGCGTAGCGGTGGGCGCCGGTCCGGCCGTGCCGACCGACGCTGGCCCGCTGTCAGCGGCCGAGGTCGCCGACTTCTGCGCGAGCTTTCAGCGTGTGGTCGTCCAGACCCTGCTGGATCGGACGTTCGCCGCCGCGCATGGACTTGGTGCGAGAGGTCTCGGGATCGCCGGAGGCGTCTCGGCCAACAGCCGGCTGAGGGCCGACGCAATCGCGCGCGGCACGCGCGAGGGGCTGCCTGTCTTTATTCCGGCATTGTCCTTGTCGACCGACAACGCGGCCATGATCGCCGCGGCGGGGCTGCGGCGTCTCGCGCGCGGAGAGCAGTCCGGACTCGACTTCAACGCGTACGCGACGATCGGTATCGCATAGCGCGACGCCTGTTACCTGAGGTTTGAAGCCCGCATCATGCCAGTCCACACCGACTACCTCTGGTTCAAGACACAGAATCGACAGGAATTCGTTCGCATCACGGATGATGTGGCGGCGATCGTGACCAGGAGCGGTATCGCCGAAGGCATGGCGCTCGTCTCGGCGATGCACATCACGGCTGCGGTGTACGTCAATGACTGGGAGGATGGCCTGATTCACGATTTCCAGGAGTGGCTCGAGAAGTTGGCGCCCGCCGGACGGCCTTATCGGCACCATCAAACCGGCGAAGACAATGCTGACGCGCACTTGAAGCGAACGATCATGGGACACCAGGTCGTCGTTCCGGTCACGCGCGGCAAGCTCGACCTCGGACCCTGGGAGCAGATCTTCTACGCGGAGTTCGACGGCCAGCGTCGCAAGCGCGTCATCGTCAAGGTCATGGGCGAGTAGTGGAAGAGCCGGGTTCCCGCCGATATCCTTCGCGGCCCGTGGTCGGCGTCGGCGCCGTGATCTTCCTGGAGGGCCGCGTCTTGCTCGTCAAGCGTGCGCACGAGCCGCTCGCAGGCACGTGGAGTCTTCCGGGCGGAGCTGTAGAACTCGGCGAGACGGCTCGGGCCGCCGCAGCGCGGGAGGTACTCGAAGAGACCGGTCTGGTCGTCGAGGTGGGTCCTGTCGTCGAGGTCGTGGACCGGATTCTCGTCGAGGAGGACGGGCGCGTCGGCTATCACTTTGTGGTGATCGACTACCTGTGCCATTTCCGGGGAGGCACGCCGGTTGCCGGCTCTGACGTGGCGGAAGTCACCCTCGCCGATCCGGCGGCGCTCGAACCCTACCGCCTGACCGACGCCGTGCGGACGGTCATCGCACGCGCGAGGGGGACGGGTTAGTTTTCCACAGATTCGACAGATTGGGGGACAGGCCTGCCGGGGGGTGTCTCGAGACCGAAGTCGTCTTCGCGTGCCGTGGCCGCCGGGAACCCCCCGGCAGGCCTGTCCCCCAATCTGTCGAATCTGTGGAAAACTAACCCGTCCCCATGCTGACGCGCGATCGCGCCTGGGCTCTCGTCACCGAGCACGTGCACAGCGAGAGCTTGCGAAAACATCTGCTGGCGGTCGAAGCAGCCGTTCGCGGCTACGCGCGGCTGTACGGCGAAGACGAGGAGGCCTGGGGGTTCGTCGCCCTCGTGCACGATTTCGATTACGAGAAGTTTCCAGATCGCGAGAACCATCCGTACCGTGGAGTCGAGATTCTGGCGTCTCACGGGTATCCGGAGTGGGTCACGCGGGCCATCCTGTCGCACGCCGACTATTCCGGCGTCCCGCGCGAGAGCCGTCTGGAGAAGACGCTGTTCGCGTGCGACGAGATGGCCGGCTTCGTCATGGCGGCCGCCCTGGTGCGACCTTCGAAGAGCGTGCTCGATCTCGAAGCCTCGTCGGTCATTAAGCGGATGAAGGACAAGGCCTTTGCCCGGAACGTCGTGCGTGAGGATTTGCGCAAAGGCGCGGAGGAACTTGGCCTGCCACTCGAGGAACACATCGCCAACGTCATAGGATTTCTGCGGGATCGCGTCGACGAGCTCGGGTTGCGGGGAACCTTGTGAGCGCGGCGCGGGGCACGAATCGAACCGCGCCGGCAGGGTCTACGTCTATGGTAGGCAGGCTGCCGGTCGTCGTGTGCCAACAGGGCACATCGGAGCCCGGCCGGCCAGCTGATCGACGCTTCACGTATCCATGAACCCCACCTCGGCCGTCACTCTCGATCGTGTCACCGTCTCGTACGGCAACAACCGCGCGCTCCGTGACGTAACCGCCGTGTTTCCAAAGGGCGCGGTCGGCCTGCTCGGTCCGAACGGTGCGGGCAAGAGCACGATGCTGAAGTCTTTGCTGGGTTTCATCGCGCCGACGAGCGGGCGCCTCGAAGTCATGGGGCTCGACGTCGCGCAGCACCAGCTCGCAGTCCGGGCCACGCTCGGCTACATGCCGGAAACCGACGGCCACATTCCCGGCATGAACGCCGTGACGTTTGTCGCGTACGCCGCGCAGCTGGCGGGGCTGCCGAAGGCGGACGCCATGCAGCGCGCCCACGAAGTGCTGTTCTATGTCGGGCTGGGCGAAGCGAGATACCGCAAGGTCGAGACCTATTCGACCGGCATGAAGCAGCGCATCAAACTGGCTCAGGCGCTCGTGCACGATCCGCAGTTGCTCTTCCTCGACGAGCCGACCAACGGCATGGATCCGAAGGGCCGGGACGAGATGCTCGAGCTCATCCGGGACATCGCCCACAATAAGGGCATCAACCTCATTCTCTCGTCGCATCTGCTCCCGGACGTGGAGTACACCTGCGACTACGTGGTGGTCTTGGACAAAGGTGCCGTGGCGGCATCGGGGCCGATCCAGGCGCTGAAGGGACCCGGCGGCCGCGTCTACGAAGTGCGGATCAAGGGCGCGCCGACGGCGCTGCCGGCCTTCGTGGCCGCGCTGCAGGCGGCCGGCTTCGAATGCCACGAGACGGAGGAAGACGTCATGCGGGTCTTCGTGCCGGGCGAGCTGGCGGCGCCGGGCGGCGATCAGCGGCGCCTGTGCGAGATCGCCCAGCAACTGCGCGTGCAGGTCCGCCATCTGCGCCCGAGTCTGCCGACGCTCGAGGACGTCTTCGCGCGCGCGGTTGGTGAGAAATGAAGATGAGGATGGCCAACTTCGATCGGTGGCGCTCGGGCCCTGCCCCCAGCGCCGTACGCGCTACGCGCGACGCCCTGTGGGCTTGCCGCGGCACAAACCGCCGCGGGACTGTCACTCGCGGGTCGCAGCGCTAATGCCTATCCACGATCAGAGCTATCGTCGGTATCAGGGCACGCGCCAGGCGCTCGGCCGCGGGTGGCTCGTGATCATGCGCTCCGGCATTCGCGCGATGCTCTCGCGCCGCGCGTTCGTCGCCCTGCAGATCATCGCGTGGGCGCCGTTCGTCGTCCGGGCCGTGCAGATGTACTTCGTCACGAATTACCCGCAGGCGTCCTCCCTCCTCCCGGTTGACGCCCGGATGTTTCACAGCTTCGTCGACCAGCAGGGCACCTTCGTCTTCTTCGTCACGATTTACGCTGGCGCCGGCTTGATCGCCAACGACCGGCGCGCCAACGCTCTGCAGATCTATCTCTCCAAACCCCTCATGCGGATTGAGTACATCGGCGGCAAACTCGGCGTGCTCGTCTTTTACCTCCTCGAGGTCACGCTCGTGCCCGGCCTGCTGCTGCTGTTGTTGCAGATCCTCTTTTCCGGCAGCTTCGAGTTCATCCGGGGCAACCTCTTCCTGATTCCCGCAGTGACGCTCGCGTCCCTCATCCGGGTGTTCGTGTCCAGCTTCACGATGCTGGCGCTCTCTTCGCTCTCCAAGAGCAGCCGTTACGTGGCAATTCTGTACGCGGGCACGATCCTCTTCACGGACGCGCTGTTCGGCGTCCTCCGAATCATCGTGGGATCAACGCGCGTCGGGTGGATCTCGATTACGGCCAACATCGACCAGGTGACTGACGCCATCTTCCGCACCACGCCGCGCTACGAAGTCCCGATCCTCGTCTCGGTCGTGGTGCTGACCGGCGTCGTCGTGGTGTCGATCTCCGTGATCGAGCGGCGCGTCCGGGGCGTCGAGGTCGTCTCGTGAGCGCTGACCTCGCGCCAATCATCTCGGCTGATCACCTGTCGAAGTGGTACGGCCAGGTGATCGGCCTCAACGACGTGACGGTCGCCGTTCCGCCCGGCATTACCGGATTGCTCGGCCCGAATGGCGCGGGCAAGAGCACGCTCATGAAGCTCGTCACCGGGCAACTCCGGCCGAGTAAGGGCGATGTCCGCGTGCTGGGCGAGCCGATCTGGGACAACCCGTCGCTGTTTTTCCGCATCGGCGTCTGTCCCGAGCAGGATGCGTTCTACGAGCGGATGACCGGACGGGAGTGGGTGACCGCCCTCGTCCGCCTGAACGGTCTGGAGGAGCGAGCGGCCGCGGACGCGGCCACGCGGGCGCTCACGGCCGTGGACCTGATGGATGCCGCCAACAAGCGGATCGGCGCCTACAGCAAGGGGATGCGCCAGCGCGTGAAACTCGCGCAGGCGCTCGCGCACGACCCCGAGTTGCTCATTCTCGACGAGCCGCTGTCCGGCATGGATCCGATCGCGCGCCGCAAGACGATTCGAATGATTCGCGACTGGGCGAAGCAGGGCAAGAGCATTCTGGTGTCGAGCCACATCCTGCACGAAATCGAGTCGATGACGTCCAATATCCTGCTGATCAACAACGGCCGGATCCTTGCTGAGGGCAACGTCCATCAGATTCGCGACCTCATCGATCATCATCCGCACACGGTGTTCATCCGGGCGTCCGACCCGAGGGGTCTGGCCCAGGAGTTCCTCAAGCGCGCCGACGTCATCAGCATGCGGTTCGAGCCCGGAGCGCTCGTGGTCGAGACCGGCAAGCCCGACGAGTTCTACAGCGGCCTGACCGAACTGGTCGCGGCCGGCACCGCCGGCGCCGTCGAGGAGGTCACTTCGCCGGACGACAATCTGCAGGCTGTATTCCAGTACCTGGTGAAAACCTAGGCCATGACGACACCGCGAACCTCTCCCGGCACCCTGCATGCGTCTCTCCGGATCTTCGACCTCTCGCTCGGCGAGATGCTCTGGTCCCGCCGGACGATCTTCATGGGCCTCGTCGTCGGCCTGCCGGTGCTGCTGGCGATCATCGTCCGTCTGATCACTTCTCTCGGCGCACCGGGCATGCGGCTGAACGGCATTGCCGTGGATGGGCCGACGATGTTCGGGCTGATGATCTGGGCGTTCTATCTGCGGTTCAGCATCCCGGTGCTGGGGGTGTTTTACGGCACGGCGCTCATCGCGGACGAAGTCGAAGACAAGACGATTACCTACTTGTTCACACGGCCGATCCCTCGCGGTGCCGTCCTGCTCGGGAAATACCTGGCGTATCTGGCCTGCACGGTTTTCGTCGTTCTGCCGTCGGTGGTCATCGTCTGGCTGCTCGTGATTCCGATTCGCGGCAGTCTCGGTGCCAGTTTTCTCGATATGGCGAAGGACCTCGGACTGCTCGCTGTCGGTTTGACGATCTACGGCGCGACGTTCGCATTCGTCGGCGCCGCGATCAAGCGCCCGCTCATCGTGGGCCTCGCGTTCGTCTTTGGGTGGGAGCCAGTGATGCTCGCCCTGCCGGGCTATCTCAAGCGATTCACGGTGGCCTATTACCTCCAGGGGCTCGTCCCCCAGGCGATGCCAAACGACTCGGCCGTCAGCCTGGTCCAGTCGATTTTCCGGGAAATCCCGTCGCTCGGTGAGAGCGTTCTGTGGATGGGAATGATGGAGGTCGTCTTCCTCTGGCTGGCCGCCCGGATTGTGACCAGCCGGGAATACGTGCTCGAGCAATGACTCTGGTCCGCCTTCGCCCGTCGTTCGCTGTGCTCAGGGCTTGGCTGACCGGCGCTTGCCTTCGGGAATGCGGAACCTCGGAACTCCAGAACCGTATAATCCTTAGAGGGCCCAGAATCTGATGACCACGCGCACCCGCTACTTCCTTACTGGCTCCGCGCTGATTGTGCTCCTGGGGCTGGGCACCGGGCTCGTGGCCTATTACAAGCGCGATCTGCCCCTGTTCAAGTCGCGCGTCGGCCCCGAAGAGCTCGCCTACGTGCCCGCCGACGCCACCGGCCTCGCGTACGCGAACGTCCGAGAAATCATGAATTCCGAGTTCCGGCAGAAACTCAGGTTGGTGCTGCCAACCGGCGAAGGCAAGAACGAACTGCTCAATCAGACTGGCATCGACGTGGAGCATGACATCAGCTCGGTCGTGGCGGCGGCGGCCGGCAAGGGCGACCCGTCCGACCATGGATTGTTCCTGATTCGCGGCCTGTTCGATGAGGGGCGGATCGAGACTTTCGTCCGCCAACACGAAGGCGCGGTTGAGGATTACAAGGGCAAGCGTCTGCTCCTGCCGGGCCACCCGGGGGCCAGCGCATCGAGCGCACCTGGACCGTGTCTCACGTTTGCCGAACCGGGCCTGGCCATGATCGGGACCGAAGCGACCGTCAAACGTGCCATCGACACGCGCGCCAGTCATCAGGACGTCACGACGAACGCCGACTTGATGAAGCTGGTGGCGCAGTTGGATGGCGCCGGGAACACCGTTTGGGCGGTGGGCGGGCTCGACGCGGTCACGAGCAATCCCAACGTGCCGGCGCACGTCAAAGAGCAGTTGCCGGGTATCGAGTGGGTCGCTGTCAGCGCGCACGTCAACGGCGGTGTCACCGGTCAATTCCGCGCGCAAGCCAAGGACGACAAGTCGGCGACCGACCTGCGCGCGGTCGTCAACGGCGCGATTGCGGCCGGCCACATGATGGGCGGCAAGGATCCTAAACTCGACCTGTTTCTCAACGGGCTGCAGTTGAGCGGCTCCGGCAAGGACGTCGATCTTGGCATTCGCCCTTTCGCCGGACATGCTCGACATGATCAACGGGGTTTCCGGCGCGAAGCGCCATCCCGAGGCGACGAGGAAACCGGAGCGCTAACCAGGCCTTCGCCTCCCAAACCCCGCCCGCGCGACTCGCGCCTCGTACGCCGCTACGTCCGGTCCACCACCGCACTCCGTACCGCCCCTTCGTCAGCGTGAGTATGATCAGCCAATGCCCTTTCCGGCCGTGGTCGTTCTGGGCGCTGCGCGCACGCCGATCGGCCGGTATGGGGGAACGCTGCGCAACACGCATCCCGCGGAGCTAGGGGCCTGCGCCGCGCGTGCCGCCCTCGGGCGGGCGGGCCTGGCGCCCGCCGATGTCGATGAAGTCGTGATCGGCCAGGCGCGCCAAGCCGGGTCCGGACCAAACCCTGCTCGCCAGGTGGGCCGTCGAGCCGGGGTGCCCGACTCGGCGCCCGCGCAGACAATCAATCAGGCCTGCGCCTCCGGCCTTCAGGCCGTCGCCTTGGCTGCCCAGGCCGTGCAACTCGGGCAGGCGTCGATCGTGCTCGCCGGCGGCATCGAGTCGATGAGTCGGATGCCATACCTCATCGACAGCGAAGATGCTCGTTGGGGGCATCGCATGGGCGATTTCGCGCTCGTGGACGCCATGTATCGCGACGGATTCTTCTGCCCGCTGTCCGATCTGCTGATGGGGCAGACCGCCGAGGTTCTGGCGCGCCAGTACGGGATTTCCCGCGAAGAGTCTGATGCGTACGCCTGCGAGAGTCAGCGCCGTGCTGAAGCCGCGGCGAGCCGTCTTCAGCAGGAGATCACCCCTGCGCCCGGTCAAGACGACAGGGGGCGTCCCGTAGAGCTCCGCCTCGACGAACACCCGCGCGCCGGCGTGACGATTGAAAGTCTTAGGAAACTGCCCGTCGTGTTCGCGCCGGTCGACGGCCTGTCCGGGATCATCACGGCGGGTTCAGCGTCCGGTATTACGGACGGCGGCGCTGCAGTCATTCTTTCGAACGAGGAGGAGGCGCAGCGTCGAGGCACGCGCCCCCTTGCGCGCGTGCTCGGTTGGGCGACCGCCGGCGTCGACCCGCGCGTCATGGGCATCGGCCCTGTGCCGGCGATCCGAAAACTGCTTGGACGGATCGGCTTGACGATGGACGATTTCGATCTGGTGGAGTTGAATGAGGCTTTCGCGCCTCAGGTCCTGGCGGTGTTGCGCGACGTGCCGATTCCCGCCGATCGGCTGAACGTCAACGGCGGCGCGATCGCGCTGGGGCATCCGATTGGGTGCACAGGCGCACGGATTCTGGTCACGCTCGTGTACGAGATGATGCGGCGCGGCGCGCGCCGCGGCCTGGCGACGCTCTGCGTGAGCGGGGGCCTCGGAATGGCGCTGGCGGTCGAGCGAACCTGACGAATCGCCCAACATGCGTGTCGCGATCATCGCCGGAGACGGCATCGGCAAAGAGGTCACCGCCGAAGCGGTCAACGTGCTGCGGGCTGTGATGGAAGTCGAAGGAGAGCCGCTGGAGCTCGAAAGGCTGCCGTGGGGCGCCGACCATTACCTGCAGACCGGCGTGACCGTTCCGCCGAACGGCTATGCGATGCTGCGGGACGAGTTCGACGCCATCCTGCTCGGCGCGCTGGGCGACCCGCGCGTGGCGGACAATCGGCACGCGCGCGATATTCTGCTCGGCACACGATTCGAGCTCGATCTCTACGTCAACCATCGGCCGGTCCGGCTCCTGGACGACCGGCTGTGTCCTTTGAAGGATCGCGGCCGGGCGGACGTGAACTTCGTGGTATTCCGCGAGAACACGGAAGGCCTCTATGTCGGCGTCGGCGGACGCTTCAAGCCCGGTACAGAAGATGAGATTGCCGTTCAGGAGGAGATCAACACCTACAAGGGCGTGGCCCGCATTATCCGGCATGCGTTTGCCTTTGCGGAAGCGAACCAGCTCCGGCGAGTGTGCATGGCGGACAAGAGCAATGCGATGTCGCATGGGCATGCGCTCTGGCAGCGCGTGTTCGGGGAAGTGGCTGCGGAACATCCGGCCATCGACGCCAGCCACATGTATATCGACGCCCTGGCAATGACGCTTGTGAAGGACCCGGGCCGGTTTCAAGTCATCGTCACCAATAATCTTTTCGGCGACATCGTGACTGACATCGGCGGCGCACTGCAGGGCGGCCTGGGCATGGCGGCGTCGGGCAATATTCACCCCGGCCGCACGTCGCTTTTCGAGCCAGTTCATGGATCGGCGCCTGGGCTGGCCGGCAGGAACGTCGCGAACCCCATGGGCGCCATTCTCTCGGCCGCCCTGCTGCTCGAGACCGTCGGACGCGCCTCAGCCGCCGCCCGCGTTGAGGGCGCGGTCGAGGCCGCCGTGCGGGTGGGAGCGACAACCATCGACGTCGGCGGCCGTTTGACGACAAGGCAGGTCGGTGAATGGATTGTGCAGTGGCTGCGGAAAGATCCGGAACGCTCTTGATGACGACCGCAGGAGATCGAGCCCTGGCCCTTCAGCCCCGGGAATCGAACTTCGAAGTTTCTCCTCTGCCAGCCGCTTGAATTCCCGATCTTCCGGCGCCCACTCGGGATCGAGGGGGGCGTCAATTGTCTGTTGCAGCAAGGCGCGGGCCTCGGCGCGGCGGCCGCCGGCCTGCAGAAGCTCGGCAAGAAAGAAGAGTGACGCGGTACTTGCGGGGTTGTACGTGAGGGCGCGGCGAAGATGCTCTTCGGCTTTGGCGTGGCTGCCGCCGAACAAGCGCGGCACCCTGGTGTACCAGACGCCAAGCGCGCGATCGGCCGACCCTTGCTGCCAGCCGGGGTCGATGGCGAGCACGCGCTCCAGCTCATCCTTGACGCGTCCCCGATACTTCAGGCCTTGCATCAAGCCGTAGGATTCCGCCAGCCGCCCCATGTCTGCGGCCAGCCAGAAATGGCCGTCCGGCCGTGACGGCTGCAGCCGCGTGGCCTCCTCGCCGGCGCCGACGCCGCGATTGAGGGATGCGCGGCGGTCGGCTTCGGGTCCGCGCGTGCCCAGCCAGTAACAGATGCGCGCCAGCTTCCAGCTGGCCTCGAAGTCGTCCCGTGTGGCGCGCGCGGCCCACAGGTCAGCGGCGCGTCGGGCGCTTGCGGGGTCCTCCCGTTGGCGATACAGCTCGTCGGGATCCTCGGACTGCGCCACGCCCCCGCCCACACCGAACGCCAGGAGATAGAATGCAAAAATGCAGGACCTCATACGTCGCTTGCTGGAGGCCGTCGGCGAAGACCCGGATCGCGACGGGCTGCGCGAGACTCCCAGGCGGGTCGAACAATCGCTGCAGTTTCTGACGAGTGGGTACCGGACCAACATCGACGCCACCCTGAACAACGCGCTGTTTACCGTCGAGTATAGCGAGATGGTGATCGTGCGGGACATCGACTTTTACAGTCTCTGCGAGCATCACCTGCTCCCGTTTTTCGGCAAGTGCCACGTGGCCTATCTGCCGAACACTCGCGTCATTGGACTCAGCAAGGTTCCACGGCTGGTGGACGTGTTTTCGCGGCGTCTGCAGGTTCAGGAGCGGTTGACGTCTCAGATCGCAGAAACGATCAAGGAAAAGATCGACCCCCTGGGCGTCGCCGTCGTCATGGAGGCGACCCATCTGTGCATGTCCATGCGGGGCGTCGAGAAGCAGAACTCGATAACCGTCACCAGCGCCATGCTGGGCGTTTTCCGGGAGGACGCTCGGACGCGGCACGAGTTCCTGGAATTGATTCGCCGTCCCACGCCCATGGGCTCCGGGCGCGACGCGGTTTTTGACGGCGTCGCGTGTGTGCCGGACTGATCGGCCCCTCCGCTATACTCGCCCGATGAACCCGTTTGCCGTCCTGGCCGGTGCGCTGTGCGTATCGGCGGTCCTTTTCGCGGCACCCGGCCAGCGGCCCGCGGCACCTCCGCCTGGTCCCGGCAAACTCAGCACGACGGCAAAATGCGCGGCGGAACTTGGCCTCGGCGTCACGAGCGGACGCCGGTTCTGCGATGTGATCATCGCCACCAAGGCAGCCGACAGCATTGCTGTTGTCATCCCTCCCCATCGCGGACCGGCGAAACTGCTGTTCGATCTGCACAACCGCGTGGCCGCGCCGCCGGAGACGGCCAAGGCCGCACAGGCGTTCGCGCGAAACAGCGCGGTTGTGGCGGTGGTCGGCCCGAAGACCGAGCTGACGCGAGCCGCGGCGGTCAGCGAGTTTCGAACGCTCGCCGATCTGTTCGATCGCATCGCCGGCGCCACCGCCGGCGCCGTAAAAGCCGTCGGCCCCGGTCCGGCCGCGCCCGTCGACGTCACCGTTCCTGCAGGCATGACGGCTCTCGGGATCGTCGGCGTTCGCCTCGAGGTCGTCACCCGTCTCGGCAAACAGTCGTACGACACTCCGGGCCGTCCCATCGCCATCGTCAGCAACATTCGCGCCGAGTACGCACCGCTGCGGTGAGGCGACCTGTCCCGCTGACTTTCCGTCTAGTCTTTAAGCATGACATTTGACGTGCTGATTATCGGCGGTGGTCCCGCCGGTCTGGCGGCGGCAATTGCCGCCAATCGCCGGTCGCTCAAGTATCTGGTCATCGAGCGAGGCGTGCTCGTCAATTCGCTCTGGCACTTTCCGCCGGACATGGTGTTCTTCACCACGCCCGAACTGCTGGAGATTGGCGGGTTCCCGTTCGCGAGCCCTTACGAAAAGCCGACTCGACAGGAGGCCTTGCGCTATTACCGGCGCGTGTCTGACGCGCTCAACCTGGCGATCACGCTTGATGAGCCAGTTGTCGGCCTGGCCCCTCAGCCAGCCGGCGGATTCATCGTGACCTCCCGCCCGGCCCGCGGCCCGGCGATCGAGCGCGCCTCCCGCAGTATCGTGCTCGCGACGGGCGCCTACGATCTGCCCAACCTGCTTGGTGTGCCGGGGGAGGATCTCCCGCACGTGAGCCACTACTACCACGGAGCTCACCAGCACTACCGGCGCCGCGTGGTCGTCGTCGGCGGCAAGAACTCCGCGGCGGAAGCCGCGTTGGAGCTCTACCGGACCGGCGCGCGCGTGCTGCTCGTCCACCGCGGAGCCGAGCTCGGCGCCTCGATCAAGTACTGGGTGAAGCCGGACATTGAGAATCGCATCAACGAAGGCTCCATCCGAGCGCAGTTCTGCACCCGCCTGCGCGCCATCACGCGGGACGCCGTCCTGCTCGAAGGACCGGACGGTGCGGTGACGGAGCCCGCCGACGCCGTGCTGCTTATGACCGGCTATCGGTCCGACGTGACGCTGCTGCAGATGGCCGGCGCCCAGGCAATCGATGGCGCTCCGGTGCACGATCCGGAGACGTTCGAGACCACCGTGCCGAACCTGTTCGTCGCGGGCGCGGCGGTGGCTGGCCGTGAAAGCGGCCGCATCTTCATCGAGAACGGCCGCTTCCACGGGGAAGTGGTGATCGCCACGATCGCCAAACGAATGTAGGGAAGACTCCTCCGTTCCCCTTATCGGTTCGGCACGACGCACCCGGACGCCGGATAGGTCGCCGTGAACCCGGATCGCGTCACGGTGCCGCCGTTGGAGTATTCCGGCTGCACCCAGAAGCCGCTTCGGCTGATTCCGTGGATCTGATAGAGGTTGTGCCAGGCGCACTTGTCGTCCGCCTCGTACCCGGCCGCATCGTACCAGGCATCCAGATCGGGATCCGTGACGGCTTCGCGGATCTCGTGACTCGTTACAATCGTCAGCATGTCGGCGACGCTCAAGCCTGAGAGCGAACAGGCCGAGCAATTCAGGTACGGATCAAGTTGCCTGATCCGTAGCTGGCCGCGTACACCGCGGTCCCACTGGACGGTGGAGCAAACGTCGGCTGAGTATCCCGCGGAGAATGAATCGACGCCTGCGGCGGCAGCACGTGAATGATGTCCCCGGTGTCGGATCGATCCCAGAACGGGTGGCCTTTTCCCTGGCCCTCGTCCTGCGCATATCCTGACGACATCCACACTGCGACCGCGAGCGCAGCCAGTCCGAACGAGATCGACACCTTCCACATGTTCAGCCTTTCGAAAATAGTGAGGGCGGAAGTAACTGGAGCAGAGCTAGTCGTGAAGGCAAGAGGCGATCAGTGGACCGTTCGCGTTTTCCGCGTCATGTAATCCATCAAAACGTACTGACCGAGTGTGAACGGCGTGGTGAAGTAGGCCTTGCCATGACAGATTCGTGCGACGCGCCTGACGAACGCGACAAGATCGTAATCCCTGGCCAACATGAATGTGTTGATCATGATGCCGGCGCGGCGGCAGGCGGCTACTTCGGCGAAGGTCTCCCGAAGAACGAACGGATCCAGCCCGAACGCGTTCCGGTAGATCCGGCCGTCGGGCCGAGTGACCGCCGACGGCTTCCCGTCGGTAATCATCACGATCTGTTTCATGTCTTTGCGCTGACGCTCGAGGACGCGACGGGCGAGCCGCAGACCTTCCCGCGTGTTCGTGTAATACGGCCCGACGCGGACGCGGCCGAGCTGGCTGAGCGGCACTTCCTCGGCCGAGTCGTGGAAGAGCACGACGTTCAACGCATCGCCGGGATATTGATGCCGGATCAGATTGGACAGCGCGAGCGCGACCCGTTTGGCCGGCGTGAACCGATCTTCGCCGTACAGCACCATGCTGTGGCTGCAGTCGAGCATCAGCACGGTCGCGCAAGAGCTCTGGTAGTCGCCCTGCGCCACCATGAGATCTTCGTAGTCGATGTCGAGCGCCCCGGGCGTTGACGTGCCGACCGACCGCTTGACGGCGTTGAGGACGGTGGCTGCTGCGTCAAGATTCAGCGTGTCGCCGAATTCGTACTGCGCGAGGCGGTCCACCGGCCTCGATGCCGGGCGCCTGCTCCCGCGTGTCGTGCCGTCCGGCGCTGCTGCGGCCCATCGATCCGAGCAGGTCGCGCAGCGCCCGGTAACCCAGAAAATCGATCGCTTTGTCGGTGACCTGGAAGCGCGAGTCGGCGGCTGTGCCGCCGGAACCGGGTCCGTCCAGCCGCTGTGCGTCCGGCTGACCGGCCATCGTCACGTAGCCCTGTTCGGCGAGGCGTTCGACGATCCGCTGGACGAGCGTCTCGATGTCTTCGCGCGCCTGGTCGCCCGATTTGCTGCGCTGGCTGTCGGTCAACCGGTCGAGCATGTCATCCGACAGCATCCCGCCATTCAGCAGGGCGTCGAGGATCGCGTCGTGCAGCGCCTGCATCGTCTGGTCGTCTTCATTCTGCGGATCCCAGGGGTTGTTGAAGCCGCTGGACAGCAGCAAGTCCGACAACTGCGACACAAGCGACTCGAGGTCGATCGAGTCGAGCATGTCTTCGACATAGCGGGAGTAGCGGTATTTCATCAGTTGTAGTACTTCTTCTTTGGCACCCTTCGGCGTCTCTTCGTCTTCCATCAGCTGCTCGATGGTGCGCTCGCGGGCGCGCTCGCGCGGCGCCCGCTCGGGCGCGCCGGAGAGCTCGGCCCGTCTCCGTGCGGCTGATTTTCTTCAGGGCGCAGAGCCCTTCCAGCACGAAATCGGCCCCGGCGGCCCGCAGCGGCGCCCTCTCACGAGCCGCGATGCCGACCACGGCCACGACGTCAGGGCAGGCCGTCGATCGGGTCGACCGCGGCGAGAAGGCCTTCGGCCGACATGGTGTCCGACAACTCCAGCGTACCGCCGCGATCGAACCAGTCGATCACCGGGCGCGTGTCCGCCTGCACCGAATAGCCGTCGAACACGGTCGCGACGGCCGCCCGGACCAGCTCGCGCGCGACGTTTTCCGGCCCTTTGAGCTCGCCTTCGTACTCGAGCTCGATCTTGCCCGTCAGGGCGGACAGCGACGCGTAGATATCGCTCACGCGTGGCACGACCGCAGGCTCGCCCTGGACCAGGGCCCGGCGCTCGGCATTGGAGACGACGTTCTCGAGGGTGGTGATGGACAGGCGCTGGCTGACGCCGGATCGCTTGTCGACCTTCTGATCCGCTCTCGCCTGCAGCGCGATCTCCTCGACGACCTCGCGAATGAACGCCGGGACCTGTACGGGCAGGGTGCCCCGCGAGCCGGCGGTGCGATCGATCCAGGCTTCCTGCGCGGTGATCGCCATCGCGTCCTGGCGCGATTTCGGATAGTGCGTGCGAATCTCGGAGCCGATCCGGTCCTTGAGCGGCGTGATGATCTTGCCTCGCGCGGTGTAGTCCTCGGGGTTCGCGCTGAAGACGAGCGAGAGGTCGAGCCGCAGACGGACCGGATAGCCCTTAATCTGCACGTCTCCTTCCTGGAGGATGTTGAACAGGCCGACCTGGACCTTGCTCGCCAGGTCGGGCAGTTCGTTGATGGCGAAGATGCCCCGGTTCGCGCGCGGCAGCAGCCCGTAATGCATCGTCAGCTCGTCGCCGAGCTGCAGGCCGGATCGGGCGGCCTTGATCGGATCGACGTCGCCAATCATGTCGGCGATGGTGACGTCCGGCGTCGCGAGCTTCTCGACGTACCGGCGATCGCGCGGGAGCCAGGCGATTGGCATCGCCATCGCCTTCACTGGCGGCCCGCGCGCGGCACGCGGCGCACAGCGGCGCGAGCGGATCATCGTGGATCTCGCACCCCGGCACGACCGGAATGTCCTCGTCGAGCAGACTCGTCAGCGCGCGCAGCAGGCGCGTTTTCGCCTGCCCGCGCAAGCCGAGCAGGATGAAATTGTGGCGCGAGAGGATCGCGTTGACCATCTGCGGCACGACAGTGTCCTCATAGCCGATGATCCCGGGGAAGAGCGGCGTTCCGGCGCGCAGGCGCGCCATCAGGTTCTCCCGAAGTTCGTCTTTCACGGACCGATGCGCGACTCGGCCGGCCGCAACGGCCTGCTTCAGCGCGCCAAGAGAGGAAGGTAGAGCCATAGGTTGATACTACCGCTGAAAAACTTAAAACTAAAAACTTAGAGCTCACAACTCATACGGAAGTTCACTTGACTTGGCGTGGTCAACGCCGCCAGCGCGCCCACAGGCGCGCGAGGCTCCCACGTCAAGTCAAGCGACTTCCGGGACTAGGATGGACGTGTCTTGACTGCCGGGTTGATTGAGCCATTCCTGTGTCTGGACCGCCTCACGGCGATCGCTCATCGCGGCGGCTCGACGCTGCGTCCCGAAAATACCCTGGCAGCGTTCGATCACGCCGTCGCTCTTGGCGCCGACGCGGTCGAGTGCGACGTGCACCTGTCCCGTGACAGGGAAGTCGTCGTGATCCACGACAGCACGCTGGAACGGACGACCGACGCCACGGGAGCGGTAGCCGGAATGACAGCGGCGCAATTGGCCCGAGTCGACGCGGGATTTCACTTCGGGCCGTCCGAGGGCTTTCTCTTTCGCGGTCACCGGATCGGCGTGCCGACCCTGCACGAGCTGCTCGAACGGTACCGCGACGTTCCGATAATCGTCGAGATCAAGGGCCAGGACACGCACGCCGCCGAGCGAACCGTTGCCGTCATCCGCGAGCACGACGCCGTGCGGCGCGTGATTGTCGGCGGTTTCAGTCAGGACGTCCTCGACGCGGTGCGGCGGTCCTGTCCGGAACTCGTCACCAGCGCGTCGAGCCCGGAGGCGCGCAGCGCGCTCACTCGCTCGTATTTCTGGCTGCCGCCCGCGCACGCGGCCTTCGCCCTGTTTCAGATGCCCTTCCGGCTCCGCGGCCGCCAGATGTTCAGGCGGTCGTTCGTGCGGACCGCCCGGCGCGCGCGGCTGCCGGTGCAGGCCTGGATCGTGGACGATCCGGACGACATGCGGCAGCTCATCGGCTGGGGCGTCACCGGCATCATCAGTGACAGACCGGATCTCGCCGTCGGCGTCGTCGAAAGCCTTGGCCGGCGGCGGGAATTCTGACTTCAGAATTCCGATTCAGCATCACCCGATCACTTCAGCGCCTTCTGAATCGCCGCTTCGGCCAGCGGTCCCATGATTGCGTAACCGGCGGCAGTGGGGTGCAGATCGTCCGCGCTGAACTCCGCCTTCAGGAGGCCCTTCTCGTCGAGCATGGCCGAGAAGTAATCAAGATAGGTGTCGCCGTGGTCGGCGGCATACTTCTTCATCCAGTCGTTGATGGCACGAATGCGCTCCACTGGACGTTGCGAGGTCTGAGGATTGCCGTTCGCGGCGACGTGGTAATTGCTGACGGGGGTGACGCTCGAGAAGATCACTTTGATCTGGTGCGCGTGGGCGAGTTCACTCATCGACGCGAGGTTGCCTTCAATCTCCTCGTTTGTCATCGGCCCGGTGTTTCCCGCGATGTCGTTTGTCCCCGCCAGGATGACCACCGCCTTGGGCTTCAGGTCGATCACGTCTGGCCGAAACCGCAGCAGCATCTGCGGTGTCGTCTGCCCGCTGATGCCCCGATCGACGTACGGTTTTCCCGGGAAAAAGCCCCCGAAGCGCGGCTGCTGCCAGACGTCCGTGATGGAGTCGCCCATGAAGACGACCTGGGCATTCTTCGCGGTGTGGTTGGCCTCGCGGTAGCGACTCAGCTGCGGCCAGTCGCGCAGGCGTGCGTCGTTAGCGGCGGCGCCCCGCACAGCGGTCGCCAGGTCGGGACAGGTGAGGTCGGGAAGCGAAGGGCCCCGACCGTTGCCCTGCGCGGCCGGTGCTGCCGGAGGCGCGGAAGAGGGCACGGCCACGGGCGATTGTGCCGTGACGCTGACAGTCAGGAACCCCAGAGCGATGAGCAGGCTGCGCATCGGAAACCTCCATCTGCTGGTGAAGTCGATACGATACGATACTCGGCCGGAAGGGAGGTGCGCCATGCGCTCGGCTGGTGCGATCGTCGCGATAAGCCTGGGATCCATGTGGATGACCGCCGGCTGGCAGGATCCGGCGGGCCAGGCGGACCCGTCGGCGCCCACACCGCCATCGGCCGCGATGATCGCGCAGAATACCCCCGACCCGATGATCAAGGAACTGGTCGGCCGTCTGGGTCTGGAGAACTACAAGGCCACCATCAAAGCGCTGACGCGGTTCGGCGACCGCCGGCAAGGCACGCAACGGAATCGTGACGCCGTTGACTGGATTGAAGGCCAGCTCAGGTCATACGGTTATTCGACAATCGAACGAGTGACTTATGACTACAAGCCGCCGGCGCGCGGTTGTGGTCCCAGCGTCCCTCCAGCGGCCGTGCCGGGGACGGCTCGGCCTGGCGGCGCCCGACGGGGCCCGTCCGGCGGATTTCCGGTGGGTCCCGGCGGCAGCAGGCTGTATGGCAACCGCGGCCGCACGGGCGTGAACTGCGATCCCATGCGTCAGCCCGACGCGGCTATTCGCGAGCTCGACTCGCAGCCCGTCCTGCCCGATCCGGTCTCGGAGATTTACTGCACCAAGATCGGCTCTACGCATCCCGAGGAGATGTACATCATCGGCGCGCACATGGATGGGCACGGCTACAACGAGGCCGCCAACGATGACGGCTCGGGAACCGCGCTGGTGATGGAGCTCGCGCGGATTCTGGCATCGCCGGACGTGACGACCGATCGGTCGATTCGCTTCGCCTTCTGGAACGGCGAAGAGGGCGGACTGACCGGGAGTCGCGCTTACGTCGTGCAGCGGAAGGATCTGCAGGGGCGCGAGACGCCCGCTGGATCCGGCCGGTATCCCGAGCCCAGGTGGCTTGGCGTCATTCAGCACGACATGATGTTGTGGGATCATGGCATGCCGCTGCCCGATGGCTCGCTCCCGAAGGAGCAGCGTCCGGAAGCCGACGTGAACATCGAATTCCAATCGACCGCCGTCAAGGCCACCGACGCGCAGTCGCTGGCATGGGTTCTTCATTCGGCCAACCAGAAATACGCGACCGACTATCCCGCCACTGTCGGCCCGCACATGACGAACACTGACTCCGAGCCGTTTCAGGACCTGACCGCCGCCGTCAGCCTGCGCGAGAACGAGCGGGGCCGCGACATTCAAGCGGGATGGGACCCGAACTGGCACCAGCCGAGCGATGTCTACACGACGTATACGGACAAGGATTTCCTGTTGGGCCTCAACGCGGCGCAGACCACGCTGGCTGGCGTGGCCGGGCTGGCGGGCGCAAGGATCAAGTAGTGCCGGCCATTGGGAACTGGGATTCAGAATTGTCCTAGTTCCCAATTCCTGATTTCCGACTTTCATGATCACTGTCTCTCACCTCACGAAGACCTACGGCGCCTTCAAGGCCGTGGATGACCTGTCGTTTGAGGTCGGCGCGGGCGAGATCGTCGGGCTCATCGGACCCAATGGCGCCGGCAAGACGTCGACGCTGCGGTGCATGGTCGGCATTCAGGCGCCGAGCGCCGGTACGATCGTCGTGGATGGTCATGACGTCGTGCGCGATCCCATCGAAGCCAAGCGCCGGCTGGCGTTCATGGCCGATGAGCCGCAGCTGTTCGAGTATCTGACTGTCATCGAGCATTTGCGGCTGACCGCACGACTCTACCGCGTCCCGGACTTCGACGCTCGCGCGGCCCGGCTGATTGCCGAGCTGCAGCTCACCGGGAAAGAGCACGCCCTGCCCGGAGAGTTGTCGCGCGGGATGAAGCAGAAGGTGGCGATCGCATGCGGTCTGCTGCACGAGCCGTCGGCCCTTCTGTTCGACGAGCCGCTCACGGGCCTGGATCCGCTCGGCATCCGGCACATGAAAGCGACGATCGTCGCGCGCGGCCAAGGCGGCGCCGGCGTGATCGTCTCGTCGCACCTGCTGCACCTGGTCGAGGAAATCTGCACGCGCATCGTGATCATCGACCGCGGCGTGAAGGTTGCGGACGGCACCTTGGCCGAACTACGTGCCCAGCCCCAGGACGCGGAAGCCAGCTCGAATCTGGAGCAGATCTTTCTGAAGGTGACGGGGCGCGAATCCTGATGCGCCCGGCGATGCTTCGATGATTGGCGCGTTCCTGTATCTGTTCGGCTGCTCGTTCAGGAACCGGGTCCGCGTGCGGCTGCGGCGGCTTCGCCAGCCGCGCTACTTGATTGGCTCGATCGTGGGGGTCATCTATCTTTACACGATGATCTTTCGGCGGGCCCTGCACGAGACGGGACGTCCTCTGCCGCCGGGGATCCTGACCATGCTCGACCGCGTCGGCGGCCCCATCGAGTTCGCCGGCACGGTTGCCCTGTTCCTGATGGCCGCGATCGCGTGGGTGATGCCGGGCGTCGGCACGCCCATTGAATTCACGCGCGCGGAAGTGCAGTTTCTCTTTCAAGCGCCTCTCACACGCCGGCAGTTGCTCCATTACAAGCTGCTTCGCGGCCAGATCGGCGCGCTCTTCGGCAGCGCGATCGCGACGATTCTCCTGCGTCCCGCGTCACTTGCCACCGCCTGGACCGTCATGGCCGGCATGTGGTTGCTGCTCGCGATCATGCGGCTGCACTTCACGGGCGTCGCGCTCCGTCGCCAGAGCCTGGCGCAGCACGGCCACAGCGGCCATGGCGCGCCAGTGGCTGCCGATCACGATCGTGTTCGCGGCGGTGATCGTGCTGTTCGTCGCGGTTGCAGCCGACTGGCCTGTGATTTCGGCCATGACGTCGGCCGGCGACGTCTTCGAGGAACTGCGTCGGCTGGCGGGAATCGGCGCCGTCCGATGGGTCCTCTGGCCGTTTCGGGCAGTCGTGCGATTGCCGCTGGCGGGAACTACCGACAAGTTCCTCGCGGCGCTGCCCGCGACCCTCGCCCTGCTGGCGCTGAATTACGTCTGGGTGCTGCGCGGCGATGCGTCGTTCGAAGAGGCCTCGGCGGCCTACGCCGAGCGGCGTGCCACGGATCGCGCCGCGCCCTCCATCGTCCGGCGCAGTGGAAGGCCGCTGACGGGCCCGTTCACACTGTCGCTGTCAGGCCGGCCGGAGACCGCGATCCTCTGGAAGAACCTGATTCTGATGGGGCGCTACGCCTCGATCCGCCTCATGGTGCGCCTCGTGCTGGTCGTGATTGCGCTTGTCGTCATGTTCTCACGCGGCGGCGACAGCGGCGGCGTGGCCTCGCTCGTCGGCGGCCTTACCCTGCTGCTGGCAGCCATGACCGTGCTGGTTGGGCCGCAGGTCATGCGCAGCGACATGCGCCAGGATCTGGCGAGCCTGGCCGTACTCAAGAGCTGGCCGGTGCGTGGCGCGGCGCTCGTGCGAGGCGAACTGCTTGCGCCGGCAGTCGTGCTGACCGTCGCGGCGTGGCTGCTGGTCTTCACGGGCGTCGCCCTTTTCCGTCCCGCCGGAGGTAGGGCGACGTACGCCATATTCGAGGTGGGTGAGCCGGTCTCGCTCGCGCTGGCCGCCGGCCTGCTCGCCCCAGCCCTCATCCTCGCGCAGCTCGTGCTGCAGAACGGGATGGCGGTCCTGTTCCCTGCGTGGGTGAGCGTCGGCACCTCGCGCGCGCGCGGGATCGATGCGATGGGCCAGCGACTGTTGATGGTGGCCGGAGTAATGCTGACGCTGGTGGCCGCACTGGTGCCGGCGGTCATGGCCGCCGGCCTCGCCGGCGTTGTGATCTACACACTCACAAGAGTGATCCCCATCGTCATCCCGGCCCTCATCGTGGCCGGGGTCGTGATGGGCGAGTGCTGGATTGCGACAGAGCTGCTTGGGGCCGTTCTCGATCGAACCGACGTCAGCGCCCTGGAAGCCGTGGAGTGAAATTACACGCCCGCGCTATTTCAGGACTTGACGCAGGCGCCGCGCCACGACCTCGGCCTCGCCGGGCTGCAGTTGCCAGACACCCACTGAGACCTCCTGCTTCTCGTCACCGGCGCGGGAGCCGCCTGGAACGATCTCGATCGACGGGTCGCCCTCGCGCAGTTGCCGGCGAAGGTCATTCGCCTGCACCGACACCTGCGCAGCATTCCAGGTCACGCGCACGTGCGGCACATGGTTGGCAATCGGGGGGACGTAGATCTCTGCCTGGACGAACCGGTTGGCGGTGGCGGCGTCGGCGATGGTCCTGGCCCGGCGCTCCCACTCGCGCCACTCGGCCTCGGCGTCGCGCTTCACGAACGTCTCGATGGCCACCATCATGCCCAGCATTTCTTCCTTGTTGACCTTCAGCCCGCGGCCGACGGTATCGCCGTTCGGGGAGCAGTTCATCCGCGCCGCTTCAATCAGGTCTTTCCGGCCGAGGAGAAGCCCGGCGCTCTGAGGACCGCGCAGACCCTTACCGCCCGAGAACGTCACGAGGTCAAAGCCCATCTTGTTGTACTTCGACAGATTCTCCGTCGGCGGGACGTCGGCCGCCGCATCGTTGAAGGTCGGCACGCCGTGTTGTTTGCCGAGTGCGGCGAACGCCTCGGCCTTGATGGCGCCCCTCGCCTCGGCGTCATTGAAAAACAACATCATCGCGGTGTTGGCGCCGGCGGCCCGCTCCAAGTCCTCTCGTGTTTCGACTTCGACGAAGCGGATGCCGCAGTTGCGCGCCGCGTGCTCGTACTCGTATCGATGCGCCTTCTGGATGATGACTTCGCTCTTCATCGGCGTCCCGGCGAGGTCGGGAAGGCGCTTGATCCACTCCGGGTTCTTTCCGGCGACGCAAGCGGCCGTGCCGACCGTAACGGCCGCCGCGGCGCCCGAAGTGACCATTGCGGCTTCAACGCCGATGAGCTCGGCGATCCGCCGGGCCACGGCATCGTGAAGACCGTTGAGGGACACAAACTTCTTTGACCCGTAATTAATCGCCTCCATGACCTCCGGCAGCATCAGCGAAGCGGTCAGCACCGTGTAGGTGCCTGCGGCATTGATGAACGGGCGAACGCCGAGCTCCTTGTAGAAGTCGCGCGCGCCGGCGGCCCTGGTCGCGACGGGCGCCGCAGGCGAGGCCAGACTGCGAAGAAGCGGCATTCCGGAGAGAGCTTGAAGAAACGTCCGTCGGTTCGGCATAAGGTTCCTCTCATCCAGCGCGGCCGCAGGTTACCACGTCAGGTCAAGTGACTTTCCGCATAGTCGAGGGTTGACGGGTGGCAGACGCCCGCTCACTTCGCCGGCGCGGAGGCGCCGCCGAAGTGGGGCTCAATGTCCACCGGCACGTCCTTCAGTTTGTCCAGCACCCGCTGGACTTCGGGACGCACGACCACCATCTTCTTCAGCAGATCCTGTGCGCCCGGATAGTTCCCTTCGGCCTCCAGCGTCATCAGATCGTGCGTCAGGCCCGAAACACCCTCGCGAATCCTGGCGTCAACCACTGAGAACGTGCCGTCGCCGTTGACCACGACCGCCCCGTGGTCCAGCAGGTAATTGAGCTGCAGGGCGATGCCTTTGCCATGCGCTTCGCTCACCCCGAAGCGGATCGAGCGGAATGCGGAGGCGAGGAACGTCCGGTACATGGCCTGTCCGATCTCCGCGGAGATCTTGCCCGTGTCCACGAGCTGCTGCAGCGCCCACAAGCCGGAGATGTCGGCCTTGGCTTCTTCGATGGCGGCGTACGTGTCCTTCAACGCGAGCCGGACGGCCTGGCTCGTGCCGCGCACCTGATGCGGCCCGAGTCCGTGCATCAGCTCGTGCATGAGGATGTGCGTGAAGAACGCGTCGAAAGTCACGTGGGTCCGGTCCGCCGAGGCGAGCGCGACGCCGGCAATCGGGATCAGCACCTTGGCGAACTTCGCCTGTTGCACGTTCTTCAACATGACCCGCTTGGAGCCCTTTTCCTTGATGACCCGGTCGTCGTTCGGCAGATTGAATGCGGCGGTCTGGACGCCGCGGTTGCCGTCCCCGGCGCTGAAGACGACGTTGACGACCCGAATGGGGGCAAGGGCGCCCAGCTTCGGATTCCGAAAGGACGGGTCAATGGGCAGCGCGTTCTCGAGCGCCTGCAACTCCCCGCCGAAGGCTGCCAGCTTCCGCGTCTCGCTATCGTCCCGGACCGCGATGAACGCCTCGAACGCCGCCTTGTACCCGAACCATTCGTCCTCGTAGGTCTCGTACGGACCGATGGTCGGGTCGAGCGACGCGTCCAGCTCCATCCACGCCATGTCACTCGCGAAATAGTCATTCGAGAAGAACGCGTCGGCGCGGGCGGTAAGATACTTCTTCAGCGTCGGCTGCGACGTGCGATCCGCCGCTTCCCGGAGATGCATCGCGGCCTGGGCCAGCGTGTTCTGATACTCGACGCTGTAAGGCACGCTCATCAGCCTGCCGTTCGGGCCGCGGCGTACAACGCTGAAGAATCCAGTCGCCTGAGCGCGCGCCTCGCCGGTCAGTCCGTCGATCCATTTCTCGATCTCTTCCTTCGTCGCATCAGCAGGATAGAAATTCGCTTGTGGCGGTTTTGCGGACGGCAACAGCTCGAAGGCAGGGCCGGTCACGAACGCCTTGTTGTGATCCAGGCGATCCCAGGGGCCTTTATTGATGAGGAAGTAATGGAGCTGCGCGCGGCCCGCCGCCGACCGATCGGAGGAGAGCGCCGTCAATACAGAAGAGTTGCCGGCCCACACTTGCTCGAGGAACAGGCCGTCGATGAGCCGCGCGGCCTTGACCATCGCGCCGAGCGCCTGCTGTTCGTTCGCTGGAAGCGCGGCGGTGTCCGCGCTGATCTCGACCGGCGCGAACTGTGCAATTCTGGTCTCGAGAGGATCGCCCGGAGGCGATGAGATCGCCGACGGAGGTGGTGGTGTAGTGCATCCAGTCACGAGCGCCCCCAGCACGATCGCAAACGCAGTACGCATATACCCCATCTCGATTGGGAATAGCAGGTATTAGCAGACTACAATAGTTTGATTACTTATGAAGAACATCGCGCCCGATGATGCGGCAGCTCTGGAAGCCGTTGAGACTCGAGAGTGGCTCGATTCGCTCGATTATGTGCTCCGCACCGGCGACAAGAGCCGTGTCATCCGGCTTCTCGAAGCCCTGCGCACACGAGCTCGCCAGTCCGGCATCAAAGAGCCTTTCACGTCCAACACGCCCTACATCAACACGATTTCCGAACACGAACAGGTTCCGTATCCGGGCGATCGCGAGATCGAGCGCCGCATCAAGAGCCTGGTGCGATGGAACGCCCTGGCCATGGTCGTGCGCGCCAATCGCGAATCGGACGGCATCGGCGGACACATCTCCACGTACGCGTCGTCCGCCACGCTGTACGAGGTGGGATTCAATCATTTCTTCCGCGGCAAGGACGCCGGTCCCGACGCGGACATCATCTATTTTCAAGGCCACGCATCGCCCGGCCCTTACGCGCGCGCCTTTCTGGAAGGCCGGCTGTCCGAAGACCAACTGCGCAACTTCCGCCGTGAACTGAAGCCGGGCGGCGGGCTGTCCTCCTACCCGCATCCGTGGTTGATGCCCGACTTCTGGGAATTCCCCACGGTCTCGATGGGCCTCGGACCGCTCATGGCGATTTATCAGGCCCGCTTCGCCAAGTACCTGGACAACCGGGGCCTCAAGACGGCGTCCGACCAGAAGGTTTGGGCGTTTCTCGGCGACGGCGAGACGGACGAGCCCGAATCGCTTGGCGCGATTTCTCTGGCGGCGCGCGAGAAGCTCGAGAACCTGATCTTTGTCATCAACTGCAACCTGCAGCGGCTCGACGGACCGGTCCGCGGGAACGGGCAGATCGTCCAGGAGCTTGAAGCAGTGTTCCGGGGCGCCGGCTGGAACGTGATCAAAGTGCTGTGGGGATCCGAGTGGGATCCCCTGCTGGCCAAGGATCACGAAGGTCTGCTCGTCCGGCGGATGGGCGAGATCGTCGACGGCGAGTATCAGCGATTTGTGGTTGAAGACGGCGCCTACCTGCGGAAGCACTTCTGGGGAACGGATCCGAGACTGCTCGAGATGGTGCGCCACCTGTCGGACGACAACCTCAAAAAGCTGAAGGTCGGCGGGCTCGATCCGCTGAAGGTGTACAACGCCTACCTGGCCGCCACCCGGCACAAGGGCGGACCGACCGTGATTCTCGCCCGCACGATCAAGGGCTACGGGCTCGGCGAAGCAGGCGAGGGCAAGAACATCACGCATCAGCAGAAGAAGATGAACGAGGCGGATCTCCGGCATTTCCGCGATCGCTTCGCGATTCCGATCGCTGACGACCGGATTGCCGACGCGCCGTTCTATCGCCCCGACGAGGGCAGTGCCGAGATCAGGTACATCAAGGAGCGCCGGGCCGCGTTGGGCGGGTTCGTGCCTCGGCGGACTGTCACCGTAGCGCCCTTGAAGCCCGCCCTCGACGATGTGTTCGAGGAGTTCTTTAGGGGCGGCGACCGCCGCAAGGCATCGACCACGATGGTGTTCGTGAAGATGTTGGCGAAGCTGTTGCGCGACAAGGAGATCGGGAGGCAGTGCGTCCCGATCGTCCCGGACGAGGCGCGCACGTTCGGCATGGAGGCGCTCTTCCGCGCGGTCGGCATCTACTCCAGCATCGGCCAGCTGTACGAACCGGTCGACAGGGAAACGCTCCTCTACTACAAGGAAGCGAAAGACGGCCAGATTCTGGAAGAGGGCATTACCGAGGCGGGATCGATCTCGTCGTTCATCGCCGCCGGCTCGGCCTACGCCACGCACGGCGTCAACACGATTCCCTTCTTCATCTACTACTCGATGTTCGGGTTCCAGCGCGTCGGCGACTTCATCTGGGCGGCGGCCGATACCCGCGTGCGCGGATTCCTCCTGGGTGGCACGGCGGGCCGCACGACACTCGCGGGGGAGGGCCTGCAGCACCAGGATGGGCACAGCCATGTGCTGGCGCTGGCCGTGCCAAGCTGCCGGGCCTACGATCCTGCGTACGCCTACGAGCTGGCCGTGATCGTCAAAGACGGCATCAAACGGATGTACGGCGACGGCGACCAGGCGTTCTACTACATCACCGTCATGAACGAGCAGTACGAGATGCCCCCCATGCCCGCGGGCGCCGAAGCGGGCATCATCAAGGGCCTCTACAGGTTCCGCGCCGCGGACGGCTCGTCGAAGATCCGCGCGCAGCTCATCGGCAGCGGAGCCATTCTCAACGAGACCATCAAGGCCGCCGAGTTGCTGGGCGGCTACGGCGTCACGGCGGATATCTGGAGTGCGACCAGCTACAACGAGCTGTACCGCGATGCGCACCGGGCGGACCGCTGGAACCTGCTGCATCCGGGCGAGAAGCCGAAAGTCGCGTACGTCACGGAATGTCTGGCCAATACACCAGGCGTGGTCGTGGCAGCGTCGGACTACTTGAAGAGCCAGCCCGATATGATCGCCCGTTGGGTCGGAAGGCCGATCGCCACCCTCGGGACGGACGGGTTCGGCCGGAGCGAAGATCGCGCGTCGCTGCGCCGCCATTTCGAAGTGGACGCGCGGGCGATCGCGGGTGCGGCGCTCTCTACCCTGTTGCGCGAGAAACAGATCGAAGCGAAGGTCGTCAAGCAGGCGTTCCGGGACCTTGAGATCGACGCTGAGAAGGTCGATCCGGCGACGGCGTAGGACCAAGATGCCCACTGAATTCAAACTCCCCGAATTGGGCGAGAACGTCGAAAAGGGTGATGTCGTTCGTGTGCTGCTGAAGCCGGGCGACACGGTCGCGATCGATCAGCCGGTGTTGGAGTTGGAAACGGACAAAGCCACGATCGAGGTGCCCTCATCGATCGCCGGCCGGATCTCGGATGTCAAGGTAAAGGTCGGCGACAAGGTGAAGGTCGGTCAGGTTGTGCTGGTCGTAGATGGCGCCGGCGCGGCTTCGGAGAAGACGGCATCCGAGAAAGCAGACGACACACAGAAGATGGCTACGGCGGCCGCCACGTCCGAGGCCGAAGAAGCCGAAGAAGAGGACCAATCCGCGGCGCCGCCGGCCGCGAAGCCGCAATCCAAGCCGGCCGCAGTGGTCGACATCAGCGCTGGGCGAGCGGCCCAGCCGGCCCGATCTGAGCCTCCCGCGGGCGCCCGGACGGAGACCCCGGCACCTGCCGCCGTGCCGGCGCGCGAGAGCACCGGTCTCGAGCTGGCGGCGCCCGTGCCGGCTGCGCCGTCGGTACGCCGCTTCGCGCGCGAGCTCGGCATCGACATCGGCCGCGTCTCCGGCACTGGACCGGGTGGTCGAATCGGGCCGGACGATGTGAAGCATCATGTGAAGGCCGCCATGGCTGGCGGCTCAGGATTCGAAGCCGCGCAGGGCGCGCCGTTGCCGGACTTCTCGAAGTGGGGCGAGATCGACATCAAGCCCATGTCGAATATCCGGCGGGCCACGGCCCACCACCTGAGTCTGGCGTGGCGCGCGCCGCACGTCACGCAACTGGACAAGGCGGACATCACCGCGGTCGAGGAATTCCGGCAGACGCATGGAGCGCGCGTGGAGAAGAGCGGCGGGAAGCTGACCGTGACCTCCATCCTGATCAAGATTGCAGCGGTCGCGCTACGGCGATTCCCGCAGTTCGCATCGTCTCTCGATCTGCCGAACGACTCGGTGGTCTACAAGAAATACTGTCACATCGGCGTGGCGGTCGACACGCCCAACGGACTGCTCGTGCCGGTGATCCGGGACGCCGATCGCAAGACCGTAACGCAGATCGCGGCCGACCTGGCGGACCTGTCGAAGAAAGCGCGCGACAAGAAGCTGGGGCTCGACGACATGGCCGGCGGCGTGTTCTCGATTTCCAATCTCGGCGGGATCGGCGGCACAGGCTTCACGCCGGTCATCAACCACCCCGAGGTCGCGATCCTCGGTGTCTCGCGAAGCGCGAAGGAGCCGGTCTGGACTCCCTCGACTTCGCCTGGGACGCCGGGCCAGTTCGTCCCGCGCGACATGCTGCCTTTGTCGCTCTCCTACGATCACCGGGTGATCGACGGCGCCGATGCGGCGAGGTTCCTCCGGTTCATTGCCGAGGGACTCGAGCAGCCGATGACGCTTATCCTGTAACGTCGAGCTTCGACGTTCGAAGTCGGTGACTCAAGACCTATGTCCTCTGTCCAGGTTGTAGTTATCGGAGCCGGCCCCGGCGGGTACGCGGCAGCATTTGCCGCGGCGGACCGCGGGATGCAGGTCGCGCTGGTCGACAATGAATTGAACCCCGGCGGCGTCTGTCTCTACCGCGGCTGCATCCCGTCAAAAGCGCTTCTTCACGTGGCGAAAGTGATTGGCGAGGCGCGACATGCCGCCGCCTGGGGCATCGACTATCCCGAGCCAAAGATCGATCTGGACAAGCTGCGCCGCTTCAAAGATGGCGTGGTGCAGAAGCTGACGGGCGGCCTCGGCCAGGTGTCGAAACTGCGAAAGGTGAACTACATCCAGGGGCGCGCGTCATTTCTGGACAACAGGACGCTGACTATCGAGGCGATTGGGAAGTCCGCGGGGATGGAACGGCCGCGCCCCAGAAGCTGACCTTCGAACATGCCATTATCGCGACCGGGTCGAGGCCGGCATCCGTGCCGGGATTGGCGCTCGACAGTCCGCGCGTGATGGACTCGACGTCTGCCCTCGACTTGCCCGACATTCCGAAATCGCTGCTCGTTGTCGGCGGCGGTTACATCGGCCTGGAGCTTGGGTCGGTGTACGCGGCGCTCGGCACGAAGGTCACCGTGGTCGAGATGACGCCGGGCCTTCTGCCAGGCGCTGATCGCGATCTGGTGACGTTCCTCAGCCGGCGCATGGAGCAGACCGTCCACAAGGTGCTCTTGAACGCCCGGGTTGTGGAGATGAAAGAGGCCAAGGGCGGCGTCAAGGTTCGCATCGAAGCGAATCCCGATGCTGGCGCAGGACAGTCGGCGCTGGCAGATAAGGACAAAGAGCAGACGTTCGATCGCGTCCTCGTTTCGGTCGGCCGGAAGCCCAACTCGGCGATTCCCGGGCTGGACAGGACCCGGGTCACGGTCGGCGATCGAGGGTTCATCACTGTCGATGGCGCCAGGCGAACCGGCGAGCCTAACATCTTCGCCATCGGGGACGTCGTCGGAGAGCCGATGCTCGCCCACAAGGCGTCGCACGAGGCCCGCGTCGCCGTCGAAGCCATCGCCGGACACAACGCCGTGTTCGACCCGCAGGCAATTCCGGCCGTGGTCTTCACGGATCCCGAGGTGGCGTGGTGCGGCCTGACCGAGACGGACGCCAAGCGCCAGGGACGCGAGGTTGAAATCGCGAAGTTCCCTTGGGGGGCGCTGGGACGCGCCCTCGCCATCGATCGGCCGGACGGCGTCACGAAACTGATCATCGATCCGGCGACCGAGCGAATCCTTGGCGTGGGGGTTGTCGGAGCGGGCGCGGGCGAGCTCATCGCGGAGGGGGTGCTCGCCGTCGAGATGGCCGCGCTCGCGACCGACCTTCGGCTCAGCATCCACCCGCATCCAACGCTCTCGGAGACACTCATGGAAGCCGCGGAGGTGTTCTTCGGCGAGTCGACCCACGTCTATCGGCCCAAGAAAAAGGCGCGAGGGTGAGGGCCGTCATCGTCTTCGCGGCCGGGTGAACACCAGGTCGGTCGCGACCTGCTCGCCGCGGCGATAGCGATCGCAGTCGGCCGGATCGTAGATGCGCACCTGCCGATCGATGTCGGCACGAGGCGGCCAGTCGAGCGCGCCACGCGCGCTCAGCGCGCCGAACCGGTTGCGGAAGTCCTGGATCTCATCCGCCTCGAAGAGGAAATAAGGCCGGTACCCATTCCGCGTCAGGAACTCGATCGAGCGATCGAGCCACGCGGCATCCAGCACATCCCAGCGCACCGTCTGCCGTCCGGAGTAGAACCGTACGCTTCCGCTCTCGGTCACGGTGAAGACGATCGCGTTTGATGGGAGTTGGCCAGCGACGTATTCGCCGGCGATCCGGTATCGGGCTTCGAGATCGCGAAGTTGAAACACGGCCCGTTGGGCTGAGGTCACGATCTCGAACGCGGTGAGAGGGCCAAGGACCAACGCAACGGCCATCATGCGCGCAGGCGCCCGCATCCGCGGGAGCGGATTCATCGCGGCCGTCACGCTCAGCACGAGCCAGGCCGGAAATGCCGGAAGCACGAATCGCAGAAACCACCACGCATTCCAGACCGTGTACGGCAGATAGCAGGCGAATGTGGTTACACCGAAGGCGAGGAGCCACCACGCGCGAGCACGCGCCTCGCCGTCCGGGGCCAGAAAGGGTGCGGCCGCCGCGAGGAGCACCAACGGCGTCTGAGTTTCCACGAACCACAGCGGATAGCGACGGACATTTCCGGCGACGTGCCCGAGCGTAAAGAGGTCAGGCAGACGACCGTAGCCGGACGACAGCGGCCCGCCGAACATGACGTCGTTGAGCGCCAGAATGGCCACGACGAATGGCAGCACGCCGACCGCGAAAAGGGCCAGCCGCCGCACGATTTCCAGAACCGTCACGGGACGGGCGAGGCACACTCCGGACGCCACCACCGCTGCCAGAGGGACCAGATTCGGACGCACGAGCAGCGCGGCTCCCGTCAGCAGCCCTGAGAGAAGCGTGCGACGTGTCGCGCCGCTCAACGGCCTCCGGGACGCGGCGAGCCCGGCGACGATCGCGGCCGTCCACAAGGCGGCGGCCGGCACGTCTGTCATCGGCTGGACGACCTGATACAGAAATGCCGGGCTCACTGCCAGCCAGAGCGCCGCCGCTGCTCCCGCCACCACGCCCGAGACCTGCCGGGCGAGCACGAACGTGAGCCACACGGTCAGTCCAGCCAGCAGCGGCACGATCCAGAACATCGCCGCTCGGCCCGCCAGGAGCCGCGCGGCCGCCACCAACAATGGATAGCCCGTGGGGCAAGCCGGCACGACGGCGGCGCTGCCGTCGGGCGCCGGCAGATGACCCGTCGGGACGAACGTCGCCATCGCATTCGGCCATGGCGCCCGGTCGGCGATTGGCTGCGGCTGCTGAATGCGCCCCTGTACGATCAACTCGGCTTGATTGAGGTAGCAGTACGAATCGGGGCCGCCGGCGACATACGTTCCGAAGATCGCGCCAACGGCGACCGTGAATCCTGCCGCGGCTAACGCTATGAGCGGCGCCAGGCGCGGCAGCGCTGTCCACCACCAGTTCAGTGCCTGACTGGCGGCCGCCGTTCCCTGTCGAAGCGCGAGCGCCAGGCAGATCCCTGTCACCGCCGCCGGCGGCCAAACGCTGTGCGCGCGCACGCCCAGGGTCCCCAGCTGAAACTCGATCCCGTGAGCCAGGATCACGGTCAGCGCGATGCACGCGCTCACCCAGGCCATCAGCAGCAGGCCGGCCGCCACTCGCAGGCCGGGGGGTGATGAGGGCACGGCAGAGATACTAACAGCGCGCACCACGCGGCCGGCCGGTGCGAGTCGACTACAATTTCCGCATGACGCGCCGATCCGCAATCCACGGGTGGTTGACTGCTTTGGCTTGCCTCGCGGTCCCGGTGTTTCTGGCCGCACAGCAGCCTGCGACCAGGACATCCCGGCGCAGTTCTGCGCAGACGGCGAAGGTGCTGGCGGATGCAGATCTGGCGACCGCAAAGCCTGGGCGCGACCCGAATCAGCCGCTGGACGAGGACTACACGCAGAAGATCAAGGAGTACACGACGGCGCCGTACTTCCTGTCGCCGCTCGTCGACTACATGCCGGCGGCCAAGGGCATTCCGACGCCCAGGGCCGTGCTGGGCGACATCGCCGGCGCGCCAGGGAAGCTGCCGTACTCGAAAGAGGTCTACGACTACATGCGGCTGCTCGCGAAGTCGACGCCGCGCGTCCGGGTGTACTCGATTGGGACGACCGAGGAAGGACGGGAGATGCTGGCGGTCGCCGTCGCGTCAGAATCGCTGATGGCCAGGCTGGACGCCAACAAGGCGGACCTTGCGAAGCTGGCCGATCCGCGAACGATTCAGATGAACGACGATCTCGCCGACCAGATCGCACGCCGTGCGGCGCCTGTTTACTACATCACGGGAACCATTCATTCAACCGAAGCGGGCGCCCCGACGGCGCTGATGGAGCTGGCCTACCGAATCGCGGTCGACGACAGCCCTTACGTCCGCAACATCCGCGAGCACGTCGTCACGCTGATAACGCCCATCGTCGAAGTCGACGGCCGCGATCGCGTGGTCGATCTGTACCAGTACAAGAAGAAGCACCCGAACGACATCGTGCCCGACTCGGTGTACTGGGGCCACTACGTCCGGCACGACAACAACCGCGACGCCATGGCGCTGACCCTCAAGCTCTCCCAGAACGTGCTGCACGCCTATCTGGACTGGAAAGCGCAGGTTCTGCACGATCTGCACGAGTCGGGATCGTTCCTGTACGACAACACGATCGGCGACGGTCCCTATAACGCGTGGCTCGATCCCATTCTGACCAATGAATGGCAGATGATCGGCTGGAACAATGTGAACGAGATGACGCGTATGGGCATGCCGGGTGTGTTTGCGTTCGGCACGTTCGACACCTGGTCGCCCGGATACCTGATGTTCACGGCGGCGACTCACAATGGCATCAGCCGTCTGTACGAGACTTTCGGGAACGCCGGCACGGCTGACACGCAGGACCGGACGCTGTCGGCCAGCGAAACCTCGCGCACCTGGTACCGTCAGAATCCGCCCTTGTCGCGCGTCAAGTGGTCGCTGCGCAATAACAACAACTACGAGATGACTGGCATTCTCATCTCAGAGAACTACATCGCGAACAACAGGATCTACTTCCTGCGAAACTTCTATGACAAGAGCAAACGCTCAATCCTCAAGGCCAGAACGGAGGGTCCCGCGGCGTATGTGCTGCCCGCGAATGATCCGCGGCCTGGCTCGCAGGCGGAACTGCTGCGTATCCTGCAGAAACAAGGAGTAGAAATTTCGCGTGCGACAGAGCCGTTTACCGTTTCCATGCCGGTGCGGAGACCGGCGGGGGCTGGCGGAGGCCGCGGCAGCCAGGCGGGCGGCCGTGGCGCGGGACGAGGCGTGGTGGCGGGCGGACAGGGAGCCGCCGGTCCAGGGACGCCAGCCGCGTCCGCAGGCTCACAGGGGGAGGCCGAGCCCGCGAGCGTCGGCGGCGAGACAACGCCGGCGCCGCCCTCGCCAACGACTTACACGGCGCGCGAATTCCCGGCCGGCAGCTACATCGTGAGAATGGACCAGCCCTATTCGCGCATTGCCGACGCGTTGCTCGACTATCAGGTACCTGGTCGCCGAACGATCCGCAGAAG
Organism: uncultured Acidobacteriota bacterium; assembly: GCA_963724645.1. GTDB lineage: Bacteria > Acidobacteriota > Vicinamibacteria > Vicinamibacterales > SCN-69-37 > CAVXSP01. The sequence continues at coordinate 155,345 of CAVRVJ010000010.1, read as the reverse complement.
AATCCTTACGATGACACGGGCTGGACCTTTCCGGAAGGGTTCGCGGTCCAGGCCGTCCGCGTCGTCGACGTCAAAGTGCTCGATACGCCGATGCAGACCGTCCTGGGTGATGTCAAGGCGGTCAGCGGCGTCAGCGTTGGCACCGCCGGATCGGGGGCCTCCATCTTTGCCATCAACCACAACGCGGACAACGTACTCGTCACGCTGCGATATCGAATGAAGGACGCCGACATCCGGCTGGCGGAAGATCCGTTCGAGGCGGACGGAACGCGTTTCAATCGCGGCTCGTTCATCATCAGCGGCGTATCGCGTGCCGACCTGGAGAAGGTCGCGAATGACCTTGGATTGAGCGCTATCGCGCTGACGGCGGCGCCGACCGTGAAGACGCATCCGGCTCGGGCTGCTCGCGTGGCACTGCTGCACACCTGGAGCAGCACCCAGACCGAGGGATGGTGGCGGCAGGCCTTCGACGTCTACGGCGTTCCGTACGACTATCTTGCGCCGGATGACCTCGCCAAGGCGTCCAACCTCCGCGACAAGTACGATGTAATCGTCTTCGCGCCCGGGGCAGGGCAGAACCTCGTCGAGGGCCTCCCGATGTGGCGTAATCCCCAGCCGTGGAAGAACTCTCTGGAAACGCCCAACATCGGGACCTGGGCGCAGGCCGACGACATCCGCCCGGGACTTCAGTTCGAAGGGCTGATCCAAATCCGGGATTTCGTCGCGAATGGCGGCGTGTTCCTCGCCGCGACGAACAGCGCGGAGTTCCTGATCAGCAGCGGATTGGCTCGTGGCGTGACCTCGCTCCGGCCAGGCAGTAACTCCAGAGTTGTCGGCGCCCTGCTGCGGGCGAAGGTCGCCGACGCCGGCAGTCCGGTCATGTATGGCGTGCCTGAGAATCTGGCCGTCTACAGCAGCAATGGATCGAGCTTCGGCACGGCCGGAGCAGGCTCTGGCACGCGAGCCGGTGGACCCGCCGGTGCGACGCCAGGGCCCGGCGGCCGTGGCGGGGGGCCTGGCCCGGCAAGGGCCACTGGCCGCGGCACGCCGGACGACCCAGATGTCGTGCAGGGACGTCCGTTCACTGAAGGGGCCGAAGATGCGGCCGCATCGCCGACGCTGGCGGCGGGGCGGGGCGGCAACGTCGCGCAGGCGCCGCCCGAGTTTCGCCCGCGTCCGTTGCTGCGGTTCGATCAGCAGGAGTCGCTGCTCGTCTCGGGGTTGCTCGACGGTGGCGCCGACATCGCCGGCCAGACCGTCGCCATGGACGTGCCGATCGAGAAAGGGCACTACGTGCTCTTTGCGAACAACCCGATCTACCGCGGTGAGACCATCGGCAGTTACTTCATGGTCTTCAACGCCCTCTTGAGCTTCGACAGCCTCGGCGCGGGACGGCGGCAGCCATAGATATGCTGCACGGCGTCGGCCGAAAGGAGTGTCAACGATGACGAGATTTGGGGTCCTTGGTTCGGGCGATGTCGGCAAGACCCTGGCGGCTGGACTCAAGAAGCACGGCTACGACGTGCGCATCGGCAGCCGGACCGCGGGCAAACTGGCGGAGTTTTCGAAATCGAGCGGCATTTCCGCCGGCACCTTTGCCGACGTCGCCGCCTGGGCCGAAGCGCTCGTGCTGGCCGTCAAGGGGACGGCGGCGGAGGCGGCCGTGCGCGAGGCGGGTCCTGCGGCGCTCTCAGGCAAACTGGTTATCGACACGACGAATCCGATCGCGCCGGTGCCGCCCGAGGACGGGGTCGTGAGCTACTTCACGACGCCGAATTCCTCGCTGCTCGAGCAACTCCAGCGTGCGTTTCCTGACGTGAAGTTCGTGAAAGCGTTCAACAGCGTCGGTCACGCGTCAATGGTCAATCCGTCATTCCCCGGCGGCCAGCCGACGATGTTCTATTGCGGCAACGATGCCGCGGCGAAGGCCATCGTCGCGAAACTCCTCGAGCAATTTGGATGGGAGGCGGCCGACATGGGCACGGCCAAGGCGGCGCGCGCGATCGAGCCGCTCTGCCAGCTCTGGTGCATTCCAGGATTCCGCGAGCAGTCGTGGCGGCACGCGTTCAAGCTGTTGAAACCATGAAGACGGCGCCGAGGTCGATGTGACCCCCGGGGCCGTCACTCGTATCTCAGCGCCCGCATCGGCTCGATGCGTGAGGCCCTGATGGCGGGAATGATGCCAGCGCCTAGAGCCACCACTCCGAGCAGCAGGACGGCGCTGGAAAAGACAACCGGATCCGAGCCTTTCATCTCGAACAGCAGCGCCTCCGCAAAGTGGCCGAGCGCCACGGCGATCGCCACGCCGACGGTGCCGCCGATGAGGGTCATCCACATCACCTGCCGAAGCACGAGGCCGCGCACCCGGCCTGGCTCGGCGCCGAGCGCCATCCTCAATCCGAACTCTCGCGTCCGCTGTGTCACGGTGTAGGCCAGGACACCGTACAACCCGACCGAGGCGAGCAGCGTCGCCAGCACTGCGAATGAGGTGGCGAGCGTGCTGATCAACCGGTCGAGCGATACGTTGTCGCGCACTTGCTGAGGCATGGTCTTCAGGCTTTGCACGGGAAGATTCGGGTCGATCTGCGCGATAACCGTCGGCACGGTTTGCAGAAAACGGGACGGCTCGATGTTCGTCCGAACATAGAACCAGAGGCTGCCGAGTTCCTCTTCCTGACGGTACGGACGGAAGAACACGGGTGGAGTCGGGTTCTTGACGTCGCTGTATTTCATGTTCGGCGCGAGGCCGACGATCTCGATGTCCAGCGTCGAGTCGCGGCCGCCCTGTGACATCTGTTTGCCGACCGCGTCGCGCCCGAGATTGAACTTTTTCGCAAACGCCTGATTGACGATGGCGACTTTCGGTCCGCCAATCGTGTCTGCCGGTGTGAATTCCCGGCCGGCCACCAGAGGGACGCCGAGCGCATGGAAGTAGTCGGACCCGACCTCGTTCGCCCGCGAACTCCTGTCCACGTCAGGACCGTCGGCAAACCCCTGAACGCGCACGCTGTTGCCCCAGTTGTCGCCGGCCAGGAGCGGCACGACCGCACCCGTCACCGAGGAGACACCTGGCGTGGCCGCCAGCGCTTCCTCTATGCGCTCGAAGAGGGCGCGGGATCGCTCCGGCGTGTATCCGCTCTGTCGCGGCGAGACGCCGAACGTGATCAGATTGTCGATGCGCAGACCGAGATCGACGTGGCTGACATTGACCAGGCTCTTCAGGAACAACCCGGCGCATCCCAGCAAGGCCATCGACAGCGTGATTTGAACCGTGACCAGCCCTTTGCGAAACCAGGCCGCGCCGCGGCCGCCCGAAGGTTGGCCCGCGATCCCCTTGAGCGTGGCCGCCAGGTCCGGCCGCGTGCTGTGCAGGGCCGGAAACAGGCCGAAGAGCAGTCCTGTCGCCACCGACAGTCCAAGCGCGAAGAGCAGGACCGGCGCGTCGATCCCAAACGTCAACGACTGCTGTGCCTCCGCCGGCAGAAGCGACATGATGAATGCCAGAGTGCCCTTGGCAACGAGCAGTCCACTGGCGCCGCCAAGCAGCGCGAGCAGGCACGCCTCGGTCAGCAATTGCGCGACGAGGTGGGTGCGACTGGCGCCAATGGAGAGCCGCACGGCCATTTCTCCGGCTCGTGCCGCAGATCGCGCCAGGAGCAGATTCGCGATGTTGGCGCACGCGATGATGAGCACGACCGCAGTGACGCCGAAGAGCAGACGCAGCGGCGCGCGCGCCTCGCGGTGCACGCTGCTTTGACCGCGCGCTCCGGGCGTGACGACGATCTCCTTCGCCTTGAACCGGGCCAGAGTCTTCTCGCTCATGCCCTTCTGCAGGGGCGTCTCGACGTCGTTGATGATCGCGTGGTAGCGCACATTCAGCGCGGCCGCCGCATGTTCCGGGGTGACGCCCGGCTGCAGCCGCGCGAACACATATGCCCAGTAGCTTCGGCGGTCATCGAAACCTCTGAAAAACGGCTGCAGCTTGCTGCGCAGCGTGATCGGCGCAAAGACAAGAGGCCGCGCGCCGAGCGTTGTTCCCGTAAAGCCTTCCGGGGCCACGCCCACGACCGTCAACGTCCGGCCATTGACGATCACCGGGCTCCCGACGACGGCCGGATTCCCACCGGAGCGAGTCCGCCAGTAGTCGTAGCTGAGGACGACGATCTCCGATTCGCCGATGGCCCGATCGTCCGCAGGATCCAGCAGACGGCCGAGCGCGGGGCGGAGCCCCAGCACGGGGAAGTAGCTTCCGGATACCAGGAGGCCGTCGCCATTGAGCGTTTGCTGCCCATCGGAAAGGTTGACGCCGAACAGCACGTGGGCCGCGAGGGCACTCGGCCCCGGCGCTTCCCGCTCGAGGTCGCGATACATCGGGTAACTGAACACGTCCTCGCAACTGCCTGCCTGATTGCAGGAGTCGTTGCCAGGCTTGGGCCCGGGCGCAGACAGGTTGATCAGCTCATGAGCCGAGGCAACCGGCAATGGTCGAAGCAGAATCTGGTCGAACTGGGAAAAGATGGCCGTGTTTGCGCCGATGCCCAGTGCCAGAGACATGATCGCCACGACGGTGACGAGCGGAGTCTTGAAGAGCGTCCGAAACGCGAGGCGCACGTTGGGCATATTGGAAGGCTCAAGGCATTGGACGAGAAGTTCACACAGGACGTTTGGCGCCTGGCGTGTCTCCCTTCGCGGACGATACAGAGCAAGACCGGCCAGAATCCGGCGAAAACAGGCCCACGGCGTTGGCAGAAGCCTTGCCTATACTCCGTCCGAGGAGGCGCATCGTGGACATGACTCGAAAGGCACTGATTGTTCCTATCGCGGCCCTCGCGACCTGTGTTGTCTGCGCCGTCGCCGCGAGTGCCCAGGGACGAGGGCGGGAGCGCAGGTCCGGCGATCAGCAGCAATCCGCGCCGTCACAGCCGGAGCGGCGTGCCGTCCCGCGGAGCCGGGAACAGGCGCCGCGGGCACCGGCGCCCGTACAGCGCCAGCAGCAAGCGCCCGTCACGCAGTTCCAGAACGCTCCACGCGCGCAAGGTGCGCAGCCGCGCGTGCAGGCTGCGCCTCGAGTGGCCCCTGAACGTCAGGGCTCGTACAACGCAATTCCGTACCGCCAGCAGGCGCCGTCGCAGGTCTCGCCGCAATCGCGCGAGTATTCGCGTGGCGTGGCCGCGCCCCGCACGTATCAGAATCAGCGGGCGTATTCGTCGGGAACGTACGGCTACAGTCGTGCGTACTCGCGGCCGCTGCCCCACTCGAGCTACTACGCACCGCGGTTCTACTATCCGCGGCCGTTGTATCGACCATACTATGCCTTCCAGCCGCGGCTGCGGCTGGGCTTCGGGATCTACATAGGGTATCCGGTTGCCTACCCGACCTGGTATGACCCGTACCTCTCCACGTCGTACACCTGGTATCGGCCGGGGATTTCCTACGGCGGCGTGAGCTTCGACATTCAGCCGCCGGACGCGGAGATTTACATAGACGGCAACTACGTGGGCGTGGTGCAGGACTTCGGACCGTATGCGGCCCCGCTGACACTGCCGGCCGGACCCCACCACGTCGATCTGCGGGCGCCAGGATTTGGACCGATGTCGTTCAACATCACCGTTGTCCCGCGGCAGGTGATCCCGTATCAGGGCACATTGCCTGGATAGTGGTCACGGCGCCCCTTTCGTGTGCCGCCCCACGGAGTCAGCGTGGAGATCCGGCGCGTGTGAGCCCGTGAACGACCGGCGTCAGGCCCGGACGACGTTCGTCCACCTGGTCTGGCCGGCGCTCCATCGCTGGCGACGCGATGGCGGCAACCACGTAACAGGCGCTGCCGATGAGCATTGCGGCCTTGAATCCAAGCGACAGAGCGACGACGACCGTCAGAACGGAGCCAATGACTGACATGATGCCGTTCAGTCCCCAATAGAACGGCGGGGCGGGGAAGGATCCTTCGCCGGCCCTCTGGAGGCCTCGCGGGAAGGGCATGCCCATTGCGAAGCCAAGCGGCGCGAGCAGGGTCACGGCGATTGCGACGCGAACGGCGATGGCGAGCGGCAACAACGCGGGCACGAGCTGCGGCAGCACGAAGGCGTATGCAGCGCCCAGCATCGCGACAGACAGACACGCCAGCCGGATCGGGACACGCCGGCTGAACGCGCTGCCAATCCCGCCCGCGGCCAGCAGCGTGAACAGCAGTACGGACAGCGTGAAGCTCGGATGGCCGAGCAGCAGCGTGAGATGCTGGAGCAGTGCGAGCTCGACGGCAATGAACCCGAATCCAAGACAGGCGAAGTAGACGATCGACGCCGCGTACGGGCCGGCCGGCTCACCTCTGGGCTTTCCGAACGCAGCGAAGAGCGTCAACAAGCCGAGGGACGGCGCGACCAGGAACAGAAACAACCGTCGCGCGATCGCAGTGTGCATACCCCAGGGGCGCGACGTCGCGAAGTAAAAGGGGCTGTCGTCGAAGACCGGCCCCACACGAAGGGGCGACGCCGCTTCGTACGCGGCCAGGCTCGTGCGGCCCGCAAGCACGTCCGTATATGGAGGGGTCGACGCGCGTCCTGGTACGAGTAGCGGCCTCGCCTGAGTCCATTGGGACATGATCTGATTGGTCTCGGCGGCCGTGAAGGGCCGTTTGCGCAGCATGAACAGCATCTGCGGCTGCTCGTCGACCGAGCCTTGGCGCTTCTCGGTGAGCACGACCATTCGGCGAGCGGCTTCGTCGGCGCCGAGCAGCGCGATGGAGTTTGACACGAGCCGCGGGATGTCCAGATTCCACCGCAGGATGACCACCATGCCGTCGTCGGTCAGGTGGTCGTAGTACGCGCGAAATGCCTGTGTGGTGTAGAGGTAGTTCTCGGAAAGAGACAGGCCGCCCGAGGCGACGGACGCCCACGAGTCGACGAAGCCGAGAAAGATCACGTCAAATCGCCGCGCCGTGCGGCTGATGAAATTCCGGCCCTCGCTCTGGATGACTTCGACGTCGGGCCGATCGTAGAGATTCCCGGCCCGACTCCCGTAGTGCCGGACGAACTGGAGCATCAGCGGATTCAGCTCGACGGCGGTCACGCGCCGGCTGCCCGACGCGAGGGCGGCCAGCACATCCGCGCCGCCGCCTGGACCGATGACCAGTGTCTGGGCATCCGGCGTGAACTTGAATGGAAGGGCGCGGTACCAGTCCTTCAACTTGGCCGCACTGGCGAGGTTGCCGTCCCAGGCCTGGATGCTCGTCCACGCGTCGGCGTCGATGTAGAGCCGCGCCAGGTACGGGAATGGGAACCCTTCAACGGCGTCGATGCGCGAGTAGGCGTTCCATCCGGTCTGTGTGACTCGTGTGCCGGGCGTCTGGTCCATCTGCCGTCGCATGGCCTTCGAGGTGCCGGGTCTCACATGGAAGAAACCGATCCGCGAATTCGAGATCACCGCGAACGTGGCGACGACCGCGCCTGCCAGGCCAAGGAGACGCAGCCGGCGGGACAGACAGGCGCACGCGAGGAGCGGGGCAATCGCCGCGACCAGCACTGCGTCCTCTCCGCCGAATATCCGCAGAAGGAAGCTCACGGCCAGCGCGCCCGCGGAGGCGCCGAGCAAGTCCGCAAAATACAGCGACGGGGCCAGGTGACGCCGGAGGTCGAAGATCATCGACAGCGTCATGCCAGCCAGAAGGAAGGGAACGAGAGGCACCACGAAGAACGCCGGGAGCAGGTCGAGGGTGACCGGCAGACGCGCGATCGTCCACAGGCACAGCAGCGTGGCGGCGCCGTAGCCGGCAGCGAGCAGGGCGGCCTTCTCCAGCGAGGGCCGCAGCCATGGCTTCAGAAGATGCAGCGTCAGGCCGCCCAGTCCCCAACCGAGCAGTGCGACCGAGACCGCGACGAACGTGAAGTGGTACCAGATAGTGGCCGAATAAATCCTAGTGAGTCCGATCTCGAAAACCAATCCCGACAACGTGATGAGGAACACCGCGACGCGAAGAAGCATGCGCAATCATAGCCTCCCCATGCGGGGGATGCGGCGCATCGCCGAGTCTGACAGCATCGAGGACATGAGCGAATTCACACTCGATTCGATTTCCAATCAACTTGCCGACACAGCCGAGGCCATGGCTCTGTCGGTCGTGCAGGTACAGGGTCGGCGGCGTCCTGTCAGCGGCACCGTCTTCACGCCGGGGGTCGTGGTCACGACGGCTCGCGCGCTCGGGCGGGAAGACCACGTGCACGTTCGCGATTCGGGCGGAAACGTCTTCGAGTCGGAAGTGGCCGGTTGGGATCCGGCCACTCACCTGGCGGTGCTTCGCGTGGCCGGCTTGGAGGCGCCGCCGGCTGCGCAGGCGACGGCGCCGGCGCGGGTCGGTCATCTTGCGGTCGCCGTGGGCCGGTCGTGGAGCAATGCGGTGACTGCGAGCATGGGCATCATCGCCGTAATCGGCGGGCCGCTGCCGACGGGACGCGGCCTCGCGATCGACGAGGTGATTCGGACCACTGCGCCCATGCACGATGGATTTGCGGGTGGCGCGCTCGCCGACAGCGGCGGACGCCTGGCCGGCATCGCCACGGCAGCCGCGATTCGCGGCCTTGGCGTGGTGATTCCCGTGGCGATTGCGGCGAAGACCGTCAACGAGATCCTCGTGCACGGGCAGCGGAAGCGGGGGTATCTCGGTCTCGCCGGCCAATCGGCGCGCCTGGGCGATCCACAGCGCGAGGTGGTCGGCCGCGACCAGGCCTTGCTTGTCGTGGGAATTTCGTCCGGAAGTCCATCGGAAAGGGCGGGTGTCCTCGTCGGCGATGTGCTGATCGCGTTTGAAGGTCGCGCGATTCAGTCACCGGAAGATCTCCTCGACGCCCTTGCGGGAAAGGACGTGGGAACCGCCGTGTCGCTGCAGGTGCTGCGCGGAGGTACGATCATGCCGCTGACTGTCACGGTGGGGGCACGAGAGTCATAATCGCTGTCGGAGCGATGCGGATCCTTCTTGTCGGCGCCGCGACTGCGCGGGCCCGGCTGCGCCGCGGTCTCGCCGAGACAGGGCTCGAAATCGCCGGCGAGGCGAACGGCCTTCCGGAGGCGCGGTCGCTCGAGCTCGACGTCGACGCGATTCTGATGGCGTCTCCGGCCGACGGAAGGGGCGCGCCTGCCCCGGCACCGCTGGATGAGCCGGCCGCGATTGAGCCGCTGACGCCGAGGGAGCTCGATGTCCTGGCCCTGCTGGCCGAGGGCCTTCCCAACAAGGCCATCGCGGCGCGGCTGGACATCAGCGATCAGACGGTCAAGTTTCACGTTGCGTCAATTTATGGCAAGCTCGGAGCGTCCAATCGCACCGATGCCGTTCGACGCGCGTTTCGACTCGGCATCGTGATGCTGTAAGAGGTCCCGTCCAGGTGCGAGAGCCGACCGCCCGCCGACGCCTGTGTGCCGCCGCGCTGATCGCGGCGGCAATCAGCTCCGTCTTCCTCTCCGCCGCGCAGACGGCACGCCGGAGCACCGTCATCGACAGCGCGGCGCTGCTGCACGACCTGCAGGTCCTTTCGGCGGACGACATGCAGGGCCGGCAGGTCGGGACGCCGGGTGGAGCCAAGGCGCGCGAGTACGTGATCGAGCGATTCACGGCGTCTGGCGTCAAGCCGTTTGGCGGCGCCTACGCAACGCCCTTCAGTTTCGCGGCGTCTCGCGGGAATGTCGAAGTTCACGGCGCCAACGTCGTCGGCCACATTGACGGGACCAGCCAGCCCGCACGTTACGTCGTTGTCAGCGCCCACTACGATCACATCGGCGTTCGCAATGGCCAGGTGTTCAACGGCGCCGATGACAACGCGTCTGGCACGGCTGCCTTGTTCGCCCTCGCAAAATATCTCAGCGGCCACCCTCCCGAGCATTCGGTGATATTCGCGGCGTTTGATGGAGAAGAGGCCGGGCTCCGCGGATCGCGCGCGTTCGTCGCGCATCCGCCGGTCGACCTCGCAGCGATCGTGGTGAACGTGAACGTGGACATGATCGGCCGCGATCCGAACAACAGGCTGTTTGCGATCGGGACCTTCCTGAATCCGTTCCTGAAGCCGTATCTCGACCGCGTGGCGGTCTCGGCGCCGGTAAAGCTGCTGTTCGGGCACGACGATCCGAGTCAGAAGAACGTCGAGGACTGGACGAAAGATTCCGACCACTGGTCGTTTCAGCAAGCGAGAATACCGGCCGTCTATCTTGGCGACGAGGACTTCGATCAGCATCATAAGGCGACGGACGACTACGAAACGATGACGTTCGACTTCTTCATCGGCGCGGCGGAAACCGCGCTGGCGGTCGTCAAAGAGTTCGACGCGAATCTGGACGCGATCGCGCGCCAGCGTCCTCACTAATCCCGGAAAGCGCCGGAAAGCACTTGACGTGACATGGTATCGTAGCGCGCGCGATCGGCGCACCACGTCAAGTCAAGCGACGTTCCGTACAGGTTGGAGCCGTCTTCTGTGTTGAGCTGGTCGCCGCGATACCTCGGGCTCGCCGTGGGCGCGCTGCTGATTCTGGCATCGGGGCGGCCGGATCTGTCGGCCCGCCAGGCGCGATTTGATCCGGCGTTGTACTCGGGGCTGACGTGGCGCCTGCTGGGGCCATTCCGCGGAGGACGCGTGGACGCCGTCAGCGGGGTCGTCGGACGACCCAACGAGTTCTACTTCGGCGCGGTCAACGGCGGTGTGTGGAAGTCGATCGACGCGGGCCGCGTCTGGCAACCAGTCTTCGATGGCCAGCCGGTTGCGTCGATCGGCGCGCTCGCCGTGGCGCCGTCAAATCCGAATGTCGTCTACGTCGGCACCGGCGAGTCGACCCTGCGCGACTCGGTGGGATACGGCAGTGGGATGTACAAGTCGATTGATGCGGGCAGGACCTGGACCCACATCGGCCTCGACGACACGCAGCACATCGGCAGAGTCGCGGTCGATCCGAAGAACGCCGATGTCGTGTTTGTCGCCGTGATTGGTCATCTTTACGAGGCGCATCCCGATCGGGGAGTATTCAAGACCGTCGACGGCGGCAAGACCTGGAAGAAAGTGCTCTACAAAGACGACAGCCTGGGTTCACCCGACGTAGTCATCGATCCCACGAACTCCGCGATCGTCTACGCCAGTCTGTGGAATACACGGCGGCCTCCCTGGTACACCTATCAGCCATCCAATGGTCCGGGCGGAGGGCTGTTCAAGTCGATCGACGCAGGTGCGACCTGGACGCAACTGACCCGCGGGCTGCCGGCCGAGTGCGTCGGTAAGGCGGGGATCGGAATCTCCGCCAGCAATCCTCACCGCGTCTACGCCGTCATCGACGATTTTCTGACAGAGGGGGCGGTGCCGGGTACGTCGTGCCCTCCGACGCCGAGCGCAGGAACGGGCGGGCGGGGCGCGGGGCGTGGCGGCACGGCCGGCAGTCCGCCAGCCCAGCCTTCGGCACCGCAGCAGGGCGGCTTCTACCGATCCGACGACGCAGGGTTGAGTTGGACGAAGTTGTCCGGCGACTCGGCGCTGTGGGGCCGTGGGTGGTACTTCGAGCACATCGCCGTCGACCCGAAGAATCCCGACATCGTCTACGTACCGAACATCGCCGTGTCGCGATCCAAGGATGGCGGCAGGACGTGGGTGGTGCTGCGCGGCTCACCTGGAGGTGACGACTACCAGGGTGCGTGGATCTCGCCTGATGACCCGAACACCATGATCCTTGCGAGCGACCAGGGTGCGATTGTCACGCGGAACGCGACAACCGATGATCCACGCGAGGTGACTTGGAGTTCCTGGCTCAATCAACCGACGGCGCAGATTTACCACGTCTCGTCGGATTACCGCGTCCCGTACTGGGTGACAGGGGCGCAGCAGGACAGCGGCGCCGTCGCGGTCCGTACGCGGGGTAAGTTCGCCCAGATCTCCATGCGTGATTGGGAGCCGATCGGCCCGGGGGGCGAAAGCGGCATGACGGCGGGCGATCCGCTGCATCCCGGCATCGTGTTTGGAGGCACCGGTCTTCAGCGATACGACCTCGCACTGAACGCGCCAGTGGGCCGGACGTCCGCTCCGGTGGCGCCCGAGCCGGCGCGCACGGATTGGACCCAGCCCCTCGTCTTTTCCAAGGCGGACCCGCACGCGCTTTACTATGCCAACCAGTTCCTGTTCCGCACGACCGATGACGCGCAGACCTGGACCCGGATCAGTGACGATCTGACGCGCCCCGATCCGGGCGTGCCGTCGACCCTCGATCCCGTCTCGGCGGAAGACACAGACCGGAACGGCAAGCGTGGCGTCATCTACGCGATTGCGCCATCGCCGCTGCAGAAGGATCGCATCTGGGTCGGGACGGACGACGGACTGATTCAGATGACGACGGATGGCGGCACGGTGTGGCAGAACGTCACGCCGCCTGCGCTGACATCCTGGAGCCGTGTCACGACGATTGAGGCCTCTCACTTCGATGCGGCTGAGGTCTACGCAACCGTCGATCGGCACCAGTTGAATGATTTCGATCCACATCTCTACCGCACACGCGACTCCGGGACGACGTGGCAGGAGGTCACGCGTGGGCTCGCCAAGGGCGCATATCTGCACACCGTGAAGGAAGATCCCCAGCGTCGGGGCTTGCTATTCGCGGGCAGCGAGCGGGCGATGTACCTGTCGTTCGACGACGGCGATACCTGGCAATCTCTGCAGCTCAATCTGCCGGCGAGCTCGATGCGGGATCTCGAGATTCACGGCGACGATCTGATCGTCGCCACGCACGGGCGCGGGTTCTGGATCATCGATGACATCTCTCCGCTGCGGCAAATCAATGACGAGGTCGCGGCGGCGGACGCGTTCCTGTTCAGACCTGCCGGCATAGTTGATCTGAATCAAGGCGGCGATAACGGCACGCCGCTGCAACGGGACGAGCCGCAGGCCCAGAATCCTCCGAACGGCGCCTCGATCGACTATTACCTGAAGGAAACCGTGTCGGGGCCGGTGACGCTCGAAATCCTGGATCAGAACGGCGCGGTGCTGACGACGTTCACGAACGGTCCGGCGCAGTCCGACGCGGGCCGCGGAGGCCGTGGGCGCGGGGGGCGCGGCCCCGGCGGAGGGATCCCGAACCTGTCGCCGCTCTGGCAGACAGCACCGGAACCCTTCTCTGTCGCCCGGGGTATGCACCGAGTCATCTGGGGACCGCCTCGGGGAGGACCGGGCGGTCGCGCGGTCATGCCGGCGTCTCCCGCCGGGTCTTTCACGGCACGGCTGACCGTCAACGGAACGACTTACACGCAGACGTTCACCGTGAAATGAGAGCCGGGTACGGCAGGTACGACGGGTACGACGGGTACGACCGGTACGACCGGGTACGACGGGTCCGAGGAAGTTGGATTCCGGCCATCTCTATCCGGGTTTACCAGCCGAAAAGAAAGTTGGCCCTCGACAGCGCGTTCCTCGTACCTGGTCGTACCCGGGTCGTACCTGGTCGTACCTGGTCGTACCTGGTCTGTACCTGTCGTACCCGCCATACCTGCCACGGCTGGCGTAAGCTTCTAGGTCTCGGATATCGTAAACGCCACCGTGTCCCCGATAGACAACTCTCATCACCCCTCGGACGAGGCCGTCAATGCGGCGGTTGGCGCCGCGAGCGATCGGCGCCGGCGCCGCGAGGCGAGCCGTCAACTGTGGCGCGTCGGTCCGGCCATGGCGGGTGGCTGTCTGATTGTCGCGGCGGCGAGCCGGTGGGCGGCCTGGCCTGCGGCGCTGCCGCTTGGCGCAATCGGGCTCGCGATTGCCGGTCTTGTCGCGTTTGTCTCTCTCGAGCGGCGGCGACGCGCGGTCTCCGATGCCGTGGCGGCCGCGATCGACGCGGAGGGCGGCTTTGGCGGTGAGCTCCGCAGCGCCTCGTGGTTTGCGCGCCGCGATCACCGTGACGAGTGGGCCGACTTCCATCTGGATCACGCAGCCGCGCGGCTGTCGGCCACTGACTGGACGCGGCTCTATCCGCCGCTGCAGGTGCGCCGTGCGCGCGTAGCCACGCTGGGGATGTTCGTGGCCGCCGTGGCGCTCGCAGTCGCCGTGCCGGCCCGGACGCGCGTAACCGCCAGCGGGGTGGTCGCGACCGCTGGCCCGGCAGCCGAAGGCGCTGTTCAGAGCGCGCCGATGATGCAGTTGATACCGGCCGACCTCCGGAAACGGTTGGAGGAGCTGCTCGCGGCCGCGGAACGCGGCACGATGTCAAGAGAACAGCAGATGAAAGAGGCGGCCGAGATCTACAACATGTTCACGGCGGTGAACGAGGATCTGGATCTGGAGAAGCTGAAAGAGCTGGCTAAGGCAATGGATCCGACCGGGCAGGGATCGGCCCGGCAGGCCGCGAAGAAGATGACGGAGCTGGCGGGGCGAGTGCAGAAGGCGGCGGACGCGAAGGGTGTGTCGGCGGAGGTCCGGAAGGCGCTCGAGGATCTGGGCATGCAGGTGAGCGAGGCCGCCGATGCCGAAGCGCGTAGCGCGGGCGACCAGGCGCAGTCGACGGCCGCGGGGAAGGATTCCGCGGCGGGCGGATCCACACCGTCGAACGCGCCGCCCAATCTGGATCAGGCGTCGATTGAGTTTTCAAAGGACAGCGATGCCGGCGCCGGCGCCGGGATGATGATGATGTCGGAGCAGCCGGGGTCGCTGGGGATCCGTCGTCGGGCTTCGGTGGAGCAGGCGGCGGAGTCAAGACAAAGGGCGAGGGGAAGATGCCCGGGCTCGAGCAGGCACTTCGGCGCGAGACGGTCGAAGCCAGCGCCGACACGGCTGGCGCCAACGTGCTCTCCGAAGTCCGCCGGAAGACCGAACACGGTCAGGCGACCGTGGCCTTCAGTCACAGCGCGTCGGGACCGTCCGACCGCAGCCGCGCTTCGGCGCCGCCGGCCGTCCCAGAAGGCCGCCGCACCAGCGTCCAGACCTATTTCACACGGAAACAATGACTCCATCCGCCGTCGCGCAAAGCATCGATCAGTTTCGCGAGCGATTCATCAAGATCACAGACGAAGTCGGACGCCGCATCGTCGGCCATCGTGAAGTCGTGGACGCGACGGTCACGAGTCTGCTCGCGGGCGGGCACGTGCTGCTCGAAGGGATCCCAGGCGTCGGGAAGACCAGCCTGGTTCACACCCTGGCCGACGTCCTTCATCTGAAGTTCTCGCGCATTCAGTTCACGCCCGACCTGATGCCGGCGGACATCGTCGGCACCAATATCGTGCAGGAGGCGGCGCACGGCGGGACGTTTTTCGAGTTTCAGCCTGGGCCCATCTTTGCGAACGTCGTGTTGGCGGACGAGATCAACCGGGCAACGCCCAAGACGCAGTCCGCCTTGCTCGAGGCGATGCAGGACATCAGCGTCTCGGTGGGAAAGACCACGTACAAGCTCGATGAGCCGTTCCTGGTGCTGGCGACGCAGAACCCGCTCGAGATGGAGGGCACGTATCCGCTGCCCGAAGCCCAGCTCGACCGGTTCTTTTTCAAGTTGAAAGTGATGTATCCGCCGGAAGAGGCGATGCATCAGATTCTGGATCGGACGACGAAGGACGCGGACACGACGGTGACGCGCGTCGTTGACGGGCCGGAGATCTTGGAAATGCGGCACGTGGCGCGTGCGGTGCCGATCGCCCGGCCCGTGCAGTCGTACGCCATCCGGCTGACGCTCTCCTCCCACCCGGCGTCGCCATATTCCACGCCGCTCGTCAAGAAATACGTCCGCTACGGCGCAAGCCCGCGCGCGGCCCAGACGCTCGTGCTCGCCGGAAAAATCGTCGCCCTGAATCGGGGCCAGGCGTTTGTGTCGATCGAGGATATCCGTGCGCTGGCGCTTCCTACGTTGCGGCATCGACTGCTGCTCAATTTCGAGGGCGAGGCCGACGAGGTGAACACGGACACGATCATCGCGGAGATGCTCGCGGCGGTGAGGACGGACGAATGAGGCAATGGGAAGAGTGTTCTAGGCGATGGCCCTCCGATTTGAAAACGAGTTCCTGAAGAAGCTGGAATACCTGCACGTCGTCTCGAAGCAGGCGTTCGCGGGGCAGAACCGCGCCGATCGGTTGACGCCGAAGCGCGGTCAGGGGATCGAGTTCGCCGACCATCGCCCGTACACGGTCGGCGATGACTTCCGGCACATCGACTGGAAAGCCTATAAACGGCTCGGCCGGCTGCTGCTGCGGCTGTTCGACGAAGAGCGCGATCTGCCGATCTACCTGATGCTGGATGTCAGTCGATCGATGGCGGAGCCGGGCAAGTTCGACATGGCGCGCCGGCTTGCCGCGGCGCTCTGCTACATCGGGCTCGTCCACCTCGACCGCTTGACGATTCTGCCGTTCGGCCGGGGCTTGGGCGATGAGTCGTCGCCTGGCCGGGGCAAAGGGCGGATTTTCAGGGTCTTCGAGATGCTCGAGCGCCTCGAGGCGGCCGGGCCGACCGATCTGCGCGAGTCGTTCAAGGACTTCGCGTCCCGGCCGAGGCAGCGAGGCCTGACGGTCATCATTTCCGATTTCCTCGATCCGGGCGGGTTCGAGGCCGGCCTCAAGATTCTGCGCACGATTGGGCACGACGTGTTCGTAATCCACATTGCGTCACAGCACGATCGCGATCCCGGCGCGTTCGGCGACGTGCGGTTCGTGGACGTGGAAACCGGAGACCTGCGTGAGATCGAAGTCACGCCGCGGCTGGCGGCAGCGTACGCCGCCGCCTGGGATGCGCACGCTTCCGACCTGGAGCGGTTCTGCGGGCGCTACAACATCGGCTACGTGCGCGCTGATGCCGAGCGGCCCTTCGAGGAGATCGTCCTGAAGGCGTTCCGGCAGGGACGGTTTCTCGCATGAGTTTTGGCGCTCTCGCAGTCTGGCAGGCGGGCCTGCTCCTGGCGGGTGCTGGTGCGCTGGCGGCATGGCTGTTTCTGATGAAGCTTCGACCGCCGCAGGTCCTCGTGCCGTCGCTGCTTCTGTGGCGGCGGGTGCTCGATGAGGCGCGCGAGCTGACGCTGTGGGAGCGGATTCGACGCGCCGTATCGCTCGCGGCGACGATACTGATCGCGCTCATGCTGGCGCTCGCCGTGGCCCGGCCGTCACGGGCCGTCGGAGCCGCGGCCGCCTCGCGGGGCCGGCTGCTGATTGTCATCGACTCCTCCTGGTCCATGCTCACACGCACCGGTCACGGCGAAACCCGATGGGATCGCGCGATCGCGGAGGCTCGGCGCCTCGCCGCGGCGGCGTCCGGAGACGAAGTGGCGCTGGCCACGACTGCCGACGGACTCGTCGAAGGGCCAACGCCGGACCTTGCGCTCATCGAGACCGCGCTCGATCGCATCGCGCCGGCCGGGGGAGAGACGGCCGCGTTTCCAAGGATGGCGGGCTCGCAGATCGTCCACTTCATCACCGACGGCACCCTGGCGCGGCCGCTCGACCCGGGCATTGAAATCGACTCCGTGTACGAGCCGGCCGCCAACGTGGCCATTACGGCGTTCAGCGTGCGGCCGTCGCTCGATCATGGCCGCGCGGGCGACGCGTATCTGGAGATCGCCAACTTCGCGGCCGCCGCGCAGAAAGTTCATCTGACGATCGAGCGCGGGACCGCGACCGTGTTCGATCGCGCGCTCGATATCGGCCGTGGCGAAGCCTTGCATCAGGTCGTGCCGCTGCCATCGGGAGGCGACGCGTTGCTGCGCGCGCGCGTGGATGCACCGGAGAACTCGCTGAAGATCGATGACGAGGCGACCGCGTGGATCGACAAGGCGCAGCCTCTGCGGCTAACCGTCGTCGGGCAGGACACGGCCTGGCTCGCAGCGCTTCTCGGTCAGGATCCAGGTACGCGCGCAACCTTCGTGAGTCCGCCCGCGTACCGGCCGGGGGGCGAGGACGTCGTGATTCTCGACCGTTGGACCCCCGCCGAGCGTCCCAGCCGGCCGGCGTTGTGTGTGGCACCGCCGGTGGCGACACCCTGGCTCTCAGCGAGGTCGCCGGCAGGCGACGACCCCTCGACCGTTGGCGCGGCCGGCGAGGAGCGGCGCCCGCGCTGGGTCTCCAGCGCGCCGCATCCGATTCTTGAAGGCGTCGACCCGTTGACGTTGACCATCGAGAAGGCGCACGGGTACCGAGCGCCCCTTCTGACACCGGTTGCGATGTCGGCTCGAGG
The DNA here is from genome assembly GCA_963724645.1 of uncultured Acidobacteriota bacterium. Classification (GTDB taxonomy): domain Bacteria; phylum Acidobacteriota; class Vicinamibacteria; order Vicinamibacterales; family SCN-69-37; genus CAVXSP01. Next base: position 137,211 of record CAVRVJ010000010.1, on the reverse strand, counting down.
CACGCCGCTCGTCTCCGTGGAAGCGTCCGCGACGGGGCGGCTTGTCGTGCTCGGATTTGGACCGGGCGAATCGAATCTGGCGTCGGCGCCGGCCTTTCCGGTGTTGATTGGCAACGCGCTCGAGTGGCTGGCCCGGCCGGAAGCGGGGGGCCCTCGCCGACCTGGTCCCGTGCGGTTCGACGAGGGAGTGGTGAGGGTGAGTGGACCGCGCGGCGTCGCGGTGCCGTTGGAACGGGTCAATCACGCAGCGATCGGCGTGTTGCGCGCGCCTGGCGTGTACGTCGCCGAAGGCGGAGGCGCGCGGAGCACGATCGCGGTGAATGTCGGGGATGCCCAGGTGTCCAACGTCGGGCGTACGAACCTCGCCGCGGCCGGCGCCCGCGCCGTCACCGCTGGCGCTTCCTCGCACGCCTGGTGGATGTACTGCGTGCTCGCGGCGTTTGCACTGATCGTGGCTGAATGGTGGACGTGGCAACGTCGGATCACGGTGTGACATGTTTCTGAGCTGGACGGATCTCACGCCGCTGTGGCTCCTCCTGGCCGTGCCGCTCGTGTGGCTGGCGCACGTGGTCGCGCGCACGAATTTCAACACCCGCCAGCGGTGGCTGCAAGGCGCGATGCGATCGCTGCTGCTCGTGGCCCTGGCCTGTGCGCTTGCACGGCCAGTGATCTCGACCAGTTCGTCACGGCAATCAATCGTGTACGTGGTCGATGTCTCGCACAGCATTGCCAGCCGCGCGGTCGAGGCCGCCGCAAAGAAGATTGACGACCTGAACAGCTCGCTGCGTCCTGCCCACTTCCGGATCGTCGCGTTCGGCAGTTCCGCCACCGTGCTCGAGACCTCCGACGCGTTGCGGCGTGTGGCCCGAGCGGATCAGGGAAAGCCCGAGGCCGATCCGGTCGACCGCAGCGGGACCGACCTCGAGGCCGCGCTCGACGTGGCGCGGGCGGAGCTGGCGCCCGGCTATATCCCTCGCCTGATCCTCTTCAGCGACGGACAAGCGACGGCCGGCGACACCAGCGCGGCAGTCGCGCGCCTCGCGGCCGATCGGATTCCGCTGTCGGTCGAGCCGCTGGGTGTCCGAGTGGTGGGCGATACGTGGGTGGACGCCGTCGATCTTCCCGCTCGCATCGCTGCGGGCGAATCGTTCGCCGCCACCGTTCACGTGGGCAGTCAGCGTGACGGCACGGCGCTCGTCGAACTGCGCGCCGATGGCAAAGTCGTGGGCACCCGCACGGCGCAAGTGTCAACGGGGTTGACGCCGGTCGTAATGGACGCGGTGGTCCCAGCGGTAGGTGCGCATGTCGTCCAGGCGGCGGTCTCGATGCCGAACGACCCCCTGGCGGTGAACAACACGCTCGACCGTGGCGTCTGGGCGGACGCGCGCGCCAAGGTCCTCTATGTCGAAGGGATGCCCTCGAGCGCACACTACCTTGCGGACGCGCTTGGCAACGCCGGTTTCGATGTCACGCTGCAGCCCCCATCGGCGCTGCCGACGAACGCGTCCGGTCTCGACCCATGGGATGTTGTCATCCTGAGCGACGTCGCCCGGTCGGCCATTCCTGACGAGTCCATGTCCTCGCTGTCGGAATGGGTGGAAAGGAAAGGCGGCGGATTGCTGGTCGCCGGCGGCGAGGCGGTCTTTGGCGAAGGCGACGCCGGCGGTTATCGCCAGACGCCGATCGAGCACGTCACGCCGGTGACGTTCGAGCGCCGCGACGAACCGCAGGTCGCGTTAATCATCGTCCTTGATCGGTCCTGGAGCATGTCGGGACAGTCCATGGACCTCTGCAAAGCGGCAGCGCAGGCCGCGGTCGACGTCATGCCCGACGAGCAATACGTGGGCATCCTGACGTTCAACGACCAGTTCGACTGGGATGTGCCGCTGCGCAACGTCGGAAAGAACCGCGACGCCATCCGCCAGAAGATCGCGGCGATCGAGGCTGCCGGGCACACACTGATCTTTCCGGCCGTCGAACAGTCGTACCTCGCCCTCCGCACGGCCAAGGCGCGCGCGAAACACGTGATTCTGCTCTCCGACGGCCGTTCGTATCCCGACGACTACGAAGGGCTCGTCAAGAAGATGGTGGCGGCGCACATCACCGTGTCGTCCGTTGCCGTCGGACCGGCGGCCGACGATGAGCTGCTGGGCAATATCGCGAAGTGGGGCAAGGGCCGCTCGTATGTCGTGCAGGACCCGAAGGATGTGCCGCAGATTTTCGTCAAGGAAGCCAAGAACGCGATGACGCCCGGCTTCGACGAGAAGGGCATCACGCCGATCGTCAAGTCACCCGCGTTTCTGACCGGCGTCGACCTCGAGCATCTGCCAGCGCTCAAGGGCCGCACGGTGACAATCATCAAAGACAACGCGCTTCAGGTCATTACCTCTGACAACGATGACCCGCTGCTGGCGTTCTGGCCGGTGGGCCTGGGCCGCACGGCGGTGTTCGCGTCAGACGTCAAGGATCGGTGGGCCGCCGACTGGGTCAAGTGGCCTGGCTACGAGCCGTTTTTCGCCTCGGTCGTTCGCAGTGTGCAGCGGCAGCGGCCGCCGGCCGTCGCCCTGGACGTCACGCCCGGCCCGATTCATGGCCGCGCGCGGACGGTGGGAATCGCGGTCGAAGCGCGGGACGCCGACGGTCTGTACCGCAATCTGCTGCGGCCCGTCGTAAAGGTGCAGGCAGCGGGCGGCCCGGCCGCGTCCGTGACGCTCAGGCAAGTCGCGCCCGGCCGGTACGAGTCATCGGTCATTGCGGATGCGACGAAGACGCTCACAGTGACGAACGCCGGCCTCGATCCCGGGATCAACGCGCGCATCATCGTTCCGGATCCCGCGGCCGAATACCGATTCCGGCCCATCGACGACGTGCTGCTGAAGTCGATGGCCGCCGCGACCGCAGGCGCCTGGATGCCGACTTCCCAGACCCTCGCGGCAGTTGCCGGCGATCGGCGCACCGAGCGGCGTCCGCTCTGGCCGGCGCTCATCGTTCTGGCGCTGGCGCTCTGGTTCGTCGATCTGTTGCTAAGAAGGATTCGAGTATTCGAGCCGAGCGTGAAGAGTGGGGCAGTGGGGTAGTGAAGCTCATTTCTGATCGGCCAACCGCAAGTCTTGCGTCTTCTTCTCGCCTTCCTCCAGCCGGATCTTCAGCGACGCATTGACGAGCTGTTCGAAGAAGGCCGGGTCCGCGAAGTCCTCAGGACCGACATCCGTGACGGCCGAGATGTAGTACTCGCCCGGAAGCAGCCCCTGGAATCGGAACTGCCCCTCAGGGCCTGGCGGAAACCGGAGCGTTCGTCGGGACTGCAGTCCCCAGAACGTCCGGTCGGTCGTGAAGAGCACGACGGTGTAGCCGGCGGCCGGGTGCCCCGAGGGGTCGAGAAGCTTGCCGGACACTTCCGCAGGCCGATCGGACCAGGTCAGGACGACGTTCTGCAAGGAGCCGTCCGGGGTCACGTCGAACAGTCGATCGCTGATGTCCTGGCCGTTCAACGTCGCAGACTTGAGCAGCCAACTGGCGGGCGGCCCGCCGATTCTGGCCAGCGCTGGTCCCGTGGCGTTCAGGCGGTGACGTCCGGGTAGGACTCCCGTAACCGTGAACGTACCGTCCGCTGCGACCGTTGCCGTAGCCGCTGGTGCCGGCAGGTCGCTATTCGCCACAGGGAGCACCGTGACTCGGATGTTGCCGAGATTCTGCGGTGGCGCCTGCGTGGTGGCCGCAAAAATCATACGGCCTGACATCGTCAAGCTCGGACGGAGGGTGATGGCAACGTCGGTGACGTCGGCGCCCGACAGCGCGAGGTCCGTGATTCCCCACAGCAATGGCGCTGCCGGCGAGGCCGGAGGCCCGGGTGCACGGGTCATCGAGTTGTTCGTGCGAGCCGAAAGACGGTACTGACCCGGAGACAAGCCGTTGATCGTGAATTTCCCGCCGGCCGCATTGTCTGTCCAGTTGATACCGTACGGCACATTGCCAGGCACTCCAGGTTGCGTCACGGTGAGTTGCAATCGGGACATTGGTTTGCCGTCGGGCCCCATCACGACGCCTTCCACGCGCGAGCTGGGCACATATTGCAGGCCGAAATCGACGCCCGCTCGTTCTTCTCCCGGCCGAAGCGTGATCGGGACCGCGCCCGCGGGATCGGCGGTCCCCGGAAAGAACACGCGTCCATATTGCATAGGTTGAGGCCGATCCGGCGGCCGGACCGCTGGACTGGACGCCGCCGTGCCCGCCGCGAGGCCAGCCTGACCCTGTCTGATCTGCTGTTGCGCCCACTGCACGTCAATCGCACCGATCGGAACGGCGTCAGCCGAGAGCGGAGTGACGCCGACGATGTAGTCGCCAGGAAGCAGACCGAATACGCGGTAGGCACCGCGATCATCGGTCATCGCCGGACCTGGCGTCGAGTACGCGACCAGTTGGCGCTCGCCGGCCGTCATTCGGTATTCCTGCAGAGAGATGCGCAGGTTTGGAGCCGGACGGCCGTTGGGGTCCACAACGATACCCGTGATGACGGCGCCCCGGGAAGCTCTCAGCGAGATGTTCGCCGAAGGGGCGCCCGCAGAGAGGGTGATGGCAGGCCGGTCCGGCGCGCGGCCGGGTCGCGACGATCCGTAATAGGTCGTCAAGTAGCCCGGTTTCTGCGCGTTCAACGTGTACTGACCGAACGGCACGGACGAAAAGGCGAACCGCCCGCCTTCGTCCGTGATCGCGCGGTTCGGCGTCGAGAGACCACCGCCCGACAAGGCCACCGCGGCGCGGCGCAACGGACGTCCGGTACCCTCGTCGGTCACGACCCCTGTGACAAAGGCGCTTCCGGTCAGCCGCGCGGCGTCGCGCGACGGCGTTTGATCCCCGGCCGCGACACTCTGCGCCGCCGTCGCCAGGCTGAAGCCGACGCATGAGACGAGGACGCCGAGCGCGAATCTTCTGAGGGCGATCACCGGACTGGCACCTGGACGGTCGTGAGATCCTGGGTCTGGTTGGCGGCTTCACCCAGACTGACGCGCACCGCGAGCGGCGCGATCGCTTCGATGACTTCCGGGTTGCTGGAGTTGCCGGCGGCCGCGTCGTTGACGGCAATGACCAGGTAGTTGCCCGGCAGGAGGCCGCCAATCGTGAACCGGCCGTTGGCCGTGGCCCGGGCGCTCCGAAGCCGCCGGTTGCTCATCCCGTCGTCAATCCACGAACGATAATCCGCCGGAAACAGCAAGACCGTTGCGGCCTCGTCGGGATTGCCTCGCGCGTCATGGACGGCGCCGGCAAGCTGCGCCGGCCGATTGAACAGCGTGATCGTGGCGCCGCTGACGTCGTTGGCCTCGAGATCGATCGGCGTTTCCGATGCGTCGCGGCCGTTGACGGCGGCCGACTTGAGAATCCATCCAGGCGCATTCGCGTTGACCAGATACTTCCCGGGTGGGACGGACATCGTTATGAACTGACCGTCGGTGTTCGCAATCGCCGGCATGAGCCCGCCGGAAGCGAACCGGCCATCGGCCGGGATCAAGGCCACGGTAATCACCTGTGTCCGAGGGGCAGCAGAATTGGACGGCGCCCCGTCGAATTCGACGCGACCGCTCAGGCGCGGACCGTTTCTCACAGGGACCGATAGGCCCGAGAGGTCGGCCTCCCCGACGACGATCGGCATCTGAGCGAAGAGTGTCGGCTCTGTGGACGCCGCGGTCCGCGGTTGCATGACATACGACATCGGCCCGTTGGGCGCCTGCGTGGCAGCAGGCAACACTGGTCGCGGCACGCGCAGCGCACGGATCACGTATGCACCAGGTGGGACCGCAAGAAACGTGAATTGGCCCTGCTCCGTCGTGACAGTAGTCGCCACTTCGATGCCGCTGTCGGACGTGAACTCATCGAAGTTCGCCGGCACAAGGCGGACCCCCATATTAGGGACCGGCCCATCAGGGCCCAGGAGCATTCCCGATACCGTTCTCGCGACGACGGCATTCAACTGGAAATCGACGTTGGACTTCTCATCACCGGAAGCCAACGTCACGACGCTGGCCCCGCTCGCGGTCGCCGCGTTGGCGAAGTAGACGGCGGGCTGAACCAGGGTGCCGCGTTCGGACACAATCGGGCTCACGTCCTGAAATTGGCCTTGTTGAAGGTAGGAATCACCGACACGGATTCCGTTGGCATTCGGAAAGGGCGCGCCAGACGCATTGAGTTGATCGGAAAACGCCCGCGTCCCGACGCCGTTGTCGCCAGCGGCGGCCAGGCGCTGCGACGCGTCGACCACGGCCGCAGGCATGGTGGTCGTCGAGGACGGCAGCATGATGATGTAGTCGCCGGCCGCCAGCGTCGACAGCCGGTAGATCCCACGGTCATCCGTGCGCGCGCTTTGCGAGGATGTGAATCGCACGATCCTGCCGGACACGTTTCGGCGCATCGCACGCACCGTGGCGCCGGTCACCGGATCGCCCCCCTCGTCGACCACCGTCCCACTGATGGCCGCAAATTTCCAGAGGGCGATGCTGATGCCGCCGAGCTTCTGATTCGGCAGGAGTACGACCTGACGCGAGGCGCCGGCTGGACGCTGCTGTCCATACGTCCCGGGCTGGTAGCCCGCCGCCATGGCCGTCAGGCTGAAGGAGCCGGCTGAAAGGTTCGTGAAAGCAAACCGGCCTTGAGAATCAGTCAGTACGCGGGTGGGCTGGGCAAATTGCCCGGGAGTCATCGGAACGCCCGGGGTGAACGCGAGTTGACCGCCGCTGACCATCACCGTCGCGCCGGGAATTGGACGATGGTCTGTGCCGTCAATCACCTGGCCGAGAATGATCCCCGAGACGGCCGCGGCCGGCGGCGGCGGTGGCGGAGGCCCCGGCAAGCCGCCCTGGCCCGCCGTCCCGACCGCGGAGAGGATTCCCAGGATCAGCCCCAATGCCGCCCTTGCAGCCCGTGGTGCAAGTCGGCGCGGCACCGAGACCGGCGATGCGCCCGGCTGGCCAGGCGCGACGACCGAGAATACTGGCCAATATTTGAGGGAGGAGCAACGCCGCCAGGCGGGATGCAGCGCCGGTCGAATGCAGCCGCACTTGCACCACGGGCTGCTAGAGTGAGTCGGACCTGCTCCGTGCATACCGTCGATTAGACACCAGGGGGGTGGCAAAAGACTTGTGAGTCACCTTCCCGCGATCCTGATGTCCTGCGTTCTTGTCTCGCCTTCCGCGAGCGCCGTCTTGATCGACGCCGTCACGAGCTGCGCCAGGAACCCTGGATCCATCCACTCGCCGGGCTCGGCGTCGGTCACCGCCGCGACGAGGTAATCGCCGGGCGGGAGGCTGCGAATCGTGAACTTGCCGTCATTGCCTGGGCGCGTCATCGCCACACGACGAGATGGAGGAGGCCAGTAGGCCCTGTCGGCAGCATAGACGATGATGAAATAGTCCGACGCCGGCCGCCCGCTCGCATCCTGCAGCGTGCCGGAAAGCGTCGTGGGCCGATCCGAGAATGTCAGAACGGCATCGGTCACGTTGTCGTTGGGCCGTATGTCGAGGCCGGAATCGAGCGTGTCGCGCGCTCCGACGCGCGCCTCCTTCAACGTCCAGCCGGCGGAATTGGCAGCCGCCAGCCGGTACCGTCCCGGTGTCACGCCGCTGAAGGCGAAACGGCCTTGCGCGTCCGGCTGTGCGGGCGGCACGACGACTGCGACCGAGTTGCCAGTCAGGACGGGCGTCAACGTCACGCGGAGTGTGGTCAGATCCTGTGGCGGATCTGAAGTGCCTTCGAAGGCAATGCGCCCGGAGAGACTCATGCCCGGCTCGAGCGTGAGCCGGACGCCCGCGACGTCCTGGCCATTCACGTCTACTTCGGTTGTGGCCCAGGAGACAGTCGCGCCGGCAGGACCTGCCGCCCCGCGTCCCGGCCCACCCGTTCGCGCGGCAATCGTGTAGTGGCCGGGCGCAATTCCGGAAAACGTGAACGCGCCATCGGGCCCCGGGCGTCCCGCGCCGAACATCGATGACAGGATGTTCGACATCGAGACGTCCGGTGGTCCGGCGCCGAGCAGGCTCATCTGCGCGTTGGGCGCCGGCGCGCCGTCCGGTCCGAGCACGGTCCCTGTAATCTTCGCCGTCGCCACGAGCTGAAACTGAATGTCGATGCCGGACCGCTCTTCACCCGGATTCAGTTTGATCATCGTGGCATTCTCGGGTGATGACGTGCCCGGATAAAACAGCGGGGCATATCCGACCGTTGGCGCCTGCACGGCGTCCGCGACGTTCGGCGGCGCGCCAGCCCCGCCCGCCCGCGCTTGTTGAACCGCGGACTGCAGGCTCTGCGCAGTCGTCTGACGAAGGTCTCCCGGCAGCGCAAACGGCGAGTTGAGCTGCGCCACATACTCGCCGGGCGCGATGCCGAAGATGCGATAGACGCCCCGGTCGTCGGTCGTACCTGGCGCGCCGACCGGCTGCAGCGTCCGCTCGCCGTTCTGCTGCGAAAACATGTACCGCATCAGCGTGACGCGAGCGGACGGCAAGGGCTCACCGTTTTGATCGAGGATCGTGCCCGTGACGACCGCGCCGCGCGCCATCTTGATCGTGATCGATGCGAGTTGTTGCCCTTCGGCCAGCTGGACCGGGGTTCCCGGACGTCCCGGGCGGCTGGCGCCGTACGAAGCGTTCACGTAGCGTTGGCTTCGAAGCCGTCACTTGATAGCGGCCGCCAGCGATCTGGCGGAACACAAAGCGGCCATCGTCGTCGGTAACGACGGTATTGGCCCCGCCGCCGCGCCCCGCGGCGAGCGTCAACGAGACCAGCGCCTTGCGAATCGGACGCGCGCCCGCATCGTCGGTGACGACCACGCCAGAGATCGCTGCTGTACCGGCGACTGGCGCGGCGGATGTGTCGCGTGCCGGCTGCTGGGCTTGCAAGGCGGCGAAGCCCGTCAATGTGGCAATGACGAGCGCGGCCTTGACAGGTCTCCGACGATCAACCATTGTCCATTGTCTCGTTGCTCATCGCCCGCTCGTGAGATCGAACACTTTCTTCTCTGCCTCATTCACGGTGACGCGAGTGGCGGTCTGGGACAGGCCGGACAGATAGCTCGGGTTCTGCCAGTCGCCCGCCACTTCCGTTCGCACCGCCGCCACGAAGTACTCACCGGGTGGGAGGCCGCCGACGCGGTACTGGCCGGTGGCGCCTGCTCTTGCCACACGAAGTCGCCGAGGAGATGACCCGAAATCCACCCAGCCCTCCCGCTCGACGGGGAACACCACGACTGACGCGATAGTATCGGCCCGCCCTTGCGCGTCATGCACCACACCTGATAGTTCCGCTGGATGATCGGTAAAGGTCAGGATGACGCCGCTCACGTCAGCGCTTTCGAGATCGAGCGGCACGTCCGCGACGTCTTGCCCGTCGACCGAGGCGGACCGGAGCGTCCATACACCGAAGGAAAACGGCACGCGCACGAAATACCTGCCGGGCACGAGCCCGTAGCTCGTGAACTGGCCGGTGGCATCGAACTGGCCGCCGCTCGGCGATTGTCCGACGCCGACGAGGGGCGATGCGGGGATGCCGCCGGTATCGGCGCGGACGAGCAGGACCGGCATGCGTTGTAACTGATCGGGTGTCGGCCGGCTCGCGCCGCCGTCGAACACCGCGCGGCCGCTCACGCGATAGCCGGTGCGCAATGCGACCGCCAGGCCGGTGATGTCGGTCTCCCCGAGTGAGACGGGCACGGTCGCCCACAACGTAGGATCGGCGGGGATAGCCGGTGGCAACGGCATCATCATGCCCATGGTCAGTGGGGCGCCCATGGACATGGCGCGGTTGCCCTGCGCGGTCTGGATGACCGACATGTTCGCGCCCACAGCAGCCGCTCCGGCGTTCGGCACCGCGGGTTGCGGCGTGCGCACAACTTTGATGGTGTACTGCCCGGACGACACCGCAAGGAATACGAACGCGCCGCCCGCGTCGGTCGTCGTGGTCGCGCTCTCGAACCCGGAGTCGGACGACAATTCATCGGTCCCGGCCGGCAGCAGTCGGACGGCGAGGCTCCCGACCGGACCGTCAGGGCCGGCCACGGTGCCCGAGATCTGGAAGACAGGCACGGGCCGCAACTGGAAATCCACGGCCCCGCGTTCTTCTCCGGATCCCAGCGCGATCGCGGTGGCCTGAGCCGAGGCGGAAGCCGAAGGGAAAAAGGTCGTCCGGTAGGCGAGCATTCCGCCGTTGGCACCGACCGACGGCGGCACGAGCCGTGACCCGGGTACGGACGTCAGCAGCCGCCACTCACCGACGCGAATGCCGTTCGATGAGCCGGCGCCACCGGCGAGCGCGCTGATGTTGGCCAGCAGGGCGTTGGGATTGGTCCCCGGACCGGCACCCGCAATCATGTTTTGAATCATCGCGGGGTCCAGCCCCTGCGGCGTTCCCGACGCCGGCATCGTCGCAGCTGTCTGCGCCACGACGGCGACATACTCGCCGGGCCGCAGCGCGCTGATGCGATAGGCCCCGCGGTCGTCCGTCTGGGCCGATCCATTGAAGCTGTAGCGCGCACGGCCTGAGAGCCACGTGCGTCGAAGCGCACGCACCTGGATTCCGACGATCGGCTCGCCCGCCTCGTCGACGACCGTGCCGGTGATCACGGCGTCCTTCCACAAGTGCAGCGCGATTGTCGCGGAATGATCGGCCGGCGTCAGCAGCAGGGGAGTGGGCGAGCCATCAGGCCGCCGCTGGCCGTAGCCGCCGCCGGACCAGCCCGGCTTCGCCGCGGCAATGGAAAATGCTCCGCTCGGCAGTCCCGTGAACGCGAAGCGTCCCTGGTTGTCGGTGATCGTCTGATGTACGCCTGAGAGAAGATTGCCGAAGTCGAGCGACATCAGGCGGTCCAGTGGCACGGTGTCGCCGGGCCCCAGCGATGCGAGTCCGCCAGGAGCCGCGCTCAACGCGACGAGCACTCCAGCCACCGGCTGGCCGCTATTGCCGTCGACCGTCTGTCCGATGACGACGCCATTGGAGGGACTCGCCGGGGGAGCTGGTTGCGGCGGCATCCCAGGCATTTGAGCGTGCGTACCAGCGGTCAGAAAGGCGAGAAGCGCGCCGGCGAGAATCCAAGCTCTCATGGGAGCCCCGGTCGGTCTACTGAAAATCGTAACCGAAAGCCAGGGAACTTTCCGCGTCGTCGCAACATTACATGTACATGAAACACGGTCGGCTCCCGAGGGCTGCGCCGAACTCCTGCGCAACGTCCGGCGGCCATGCCAACTGACGAAGACCTGATGGGCGCGTGCAAGGCCGGCTCCGCTGAGGCGTTCGAAGAACTGTTCAGGCGATACCGTCAGCCGATGTGGGGCTACTTCCGGCGTCGTGTCCTGGAGCCTGGCCGGGCGGAGGAGCTCGCGCAGGAGGTGTTCGTGGCGGTGCTCAGAGGCGCTCGGCGGTACGAGCCGCGGGCACAGTTCCGGACGTATCTCTACGCAATTGCCTTCAATCTGCTATCCGCCGAACGACGCCGGCACGTTTATCGCCGTCTGACGCCCGCCGGGCCCGCTGCCACAACGCCGGCGGCCGATGAGGATCTGTGGGTGCGCCAGGCGCTCGAGCGGCTGGACGACTCCGATCGGGAGATTGTGATGCTGCGTGAGTTCGAGCAATTGAGCTACGCGGAGATCGCGCAACTGCTCGAGTTACCGGTGAACACCGTGCGGTCGCGACTGTTCAGAGCCCGGATGGACCTTCGCCGATTGCTGGCCCCGCCATTGGAGCGTCGCTCATGACCGGCACGTTCGCCCGCGACCATCCCGAGCCCGAAGAGGTGATGGCGTGGATCGACGGCGAATCCGTCGACGGCGGCGTCGAACGCCATGTGGCCGCGTGCGCCCGCTGCCGCGGGCTCGTCGGAGATGTCCGCGACGTCAGTGCGCGACTGGCCGCCTGGACCGTCGAGCCGGCCCCGCTTCAGATACCGCGCCGGCAGAAGCTTCCGCATTTCCAATGGAGGTACGTCGCTATGGCCGCACTGCTCGTTATCGGGTTGTTGACGTGGTCGTCGATGCACGACTGGACGGCCAGACAGCGGGTCCAGGTCGGCGCGCCGGCTGACGGCGCGGCCGTTGTCGTGACCGTCTTCCTCGATTGGCAGTGTCCGACCTGCACACACCTGGAGTACGCCACGATTCTGGCGGCGTACGAAGCCGCGAAGCCCGGAGCGGTGCGATACGTGATCAAGGATTACCCTCTGAACGCCAGATGCAACGCCAATCTTCCCGTCGACGCTCCTGCTCACCACGCCGCGGCCTGCGAGGCTGCCGCCGCCGTCCGAATGGCACGCCAGCGCGGCAAGGCGGACGAGTTCATCGATTGGATCTTCGCCAACCAGCGAGATTTGACGGCAGAGGCTGTCAAGACGCAGGCGGCATCGATGCTGGGCGTGAGAGATTTCGATGCTGAGTACGCGAGGATGCTCGGTGACATTCGGCGCGATGTCGCGGATGGCGCCGCGCTGCACGTGCAGTTCACACCGGCTGTCTTCGTCAACGGCGTGCCCGCGAGTCGAGCGGGCGGCGGGCCGCCGTCCCCGCAGGAACTGGACTGGGCGATTCAGTCTGAGCTGAAGCGCGCCGGCCGTTGATCGCAGATGCCGGCAGGTTGACAACGGGCGTCGATCCGCCCAAAGATCCTCGAGACTTCCAAGGCCGTCACTTGTACCCGTGACGGCCTTTTCCTGCTTATGCGTATTGCTTATCAAGGTGAGCCTGGAGCGTACAGCGAGGCCGCCGGGCTGAAGTTCAAGGACTCGGCCCAGCTCATGCCGAATCCGAGTTTCGAGGACGTGTTCCGCGCCGTGATGAGCGGGACGGCGACGCACGGCATTCTCCCGGTCGAAAACTCGATTGGCGGCAGCATTCACCGCAATTTCGACCTGCTCGCTGAGAACGATCTATCGATCATCGGCGAAGTCGAACTGCTCGTGGAGCATTGTCTGCTGGCCTACCCCGGCACGACGCGCGACGCGCTGCGGCGCATCTACTCGCACCCGCAGGCGCTCGCGCAGTGCGAGCGCTTTTTGATGGCTCAGCCGACCATCGAAATCGTGGCGACCTACGACACGGCGGGCAGCGCCAAGCTCATTCGCGACGGCGGCCTGAAGGACACCGGGGCCATCGCGTCGGCGCGGGCCGGTCAGATCTTCGGCCTGGAAATCCTGGCCTCCGGGATCCAGGACTTCGAGCTGAATCTCACGCGTTTCGTGATCGTCGCGCGGCAGGCGGAGGTCGATCCCGAGGCCGACAAGACCACAATCCTGTTCGCGCTCCCGAACCGGCCGGGCGCGCTCTTCAAGGCGCTCAGCGTCTTCGCGCTGCGGGATATCGACCTGACCAAGCTCGAGTCGCGCCCGATCCGCGGCCGTCCGTGGGAGTACATGTTCTATGCCGACCTGAGCGTCGGCCGCCAGGAGATGCGCTGCGCCCGCGCGCTCGTGCACCTGGCCGAGTTCGCCAAGTGGGTCAGGACGCTGGGTTCGTATAAGAAGTGGAAAGGCCCTGACGCGGGCGATTCAGAATCGGGAATCCAGAATTAGGAACCAGGAGTCCCCGGCAGCGTAATGGGCCGTGTCGACGACTCCTTTCCGCACGAACTGGCGTCGTTTGTCGTCGACGTGCGCCCGCTCAACGGGCGACGGTGACGCGCAGGAAGGTCGCGGGAATCGACGTGGCGCCCTTGACCTCGCTCCGGTTCTGGCGCTCGAAGAGGGCCTCGAGCTCCTGCTGCAGATCCGCAGCTTTGCCGTTCTGTTCTGCGGCCGCGAATGCGTTCATCGTGGGCCCATAGTAGTCTCTGAAGTCTGCGACGAACGCTGATGGTGAGTCGGGCGACCTGAAGGTGTAAGTCTCTCTGGAGAATGAGACCTTCTCGGCCGGAATCCCTGCCGCCGCAAATCGCTCGATCACATGACCCTCGATCCCCCACGTCATGGGGCTGACGAAGCCCTCGGGCGGTGGCGGCGAGTAGGCGGCGCTGATCTTCAGAATCTGCGCCACGAGTGTCGGATCGTTCGGAATCCAGTTCCCCATCACGATCCGGCCGCCGGGCCGGCTCACGCGCACCATCTCCCTGGCCACATCGAACGGTTTGGGCGCGAACATGGCTCCGAAGATACTGACAACGAGGTCGAAGCTGTGATCGGCGAGTTCATTCAGATTGGCGGCATCGCCTTCCTGGAACCGGCAGTTCGTCAAACCCTCCGCCTGCGCGCGTCTGTTCCCGGCCTCAACAAGATTTTTCGCGATGTCGACGCCGAGGACGTCGGCGCCCAGTTGGGCCGCCGGCAAGGCCGTTGTGCCATCGCCGCATCCCAGGTCGAGCAGCTTCACTCCCCTGGTGATGCCGAGTCCGGCGACGATCGCTTCACCGCTCTCCCGCATGCTCGCCGCGATGCGTGTGAAGTCGCCTTTCTCCCACAGGGCCTTGCTCGGATTCATCGGACGTTGTCCCTCCGGACGTCTTGTTGCCCGCTCCAAACGAATTTCCGATCGCCGTATTCAGTACTTCGGCTGGCTCGGATCGATCCGGTCGCTCCAGGCGAGAATCCCGTCCTTCAGGTTCTTGACGCGCGTGAATCCTTTCTCGCGCAGGAACGCGACAGCCCTTGCGCTTCGCGCGCCGACCTTGCAGTGCACGACGATATCCGGCGCGTTGGGGCCTTGCGGCAGCTCGGCCAGCCGCCTCGGCAGTTCCCCGAGCGGAATGAGCGTCGAACCAGGGATGCGGCTGATGTCGTACTCGTTCTTTTCCCGGACGTCCAGAATCCAGACGGGATCCTGCCGATCCAGCCGCGCCTTCAACTCCTCGACCGTCGTCTCGAAGTCGTCGGCGCCATTGGCCGCAGCCGGCTGACGGCGGCGTGATGCCGCAGAACTGCTCGTAGTCGATCAGGGCCTTCACGGTCGGATGGTCGCCGCAGACCGGGCACTCGGGGTCGCGCTGGAGCTTGAGCGTGCGGAACGTCATCCTCAAGGCGTCGAACAGCAAGCAGGCGGCCGATGAGCGAGTCGCCGGCGCCGATGATGAGTTTGATCGCCTCGGTGGCCTGAATCGTGCCGATGATCGCCGGGCAGCACGCCGAGCACGCCGCCTTCGGCGCAGCTCGGGTACCAGCCCGGGCGGCGGCGGCTCCGGGTACAGGCAGCGGTAGCACGGGCCGCCTTTGGTGGCGAACACCGAGGCCTGACCGTCGAAGCGGAAGATGCTGCCGTAGGCGTTCGGCTTGCCGAGCAGGACGCAGGCGTCGTTGACGAGGTATCGCGTCGGGAAGTTGTCGGCGCCGTCGACGATGATGTCGTAGTCCTTGAAGATCTCGAGCGCGTTCGACGAGTTCAGTGGCGTCTCGTGCACGACGAACCTGGCCGTGGGGTTCAGCCCGCGCAGGCGATCGCGCGCCGCCTCGACTTTCGGCCGGCCGACGTCGGCGGTGGAGAACAGAATCTGCCGCTGGAGGTTGCTGGCGTCCACCACGTCGAAATCGACCAGGCCGAGCGTGCCGACGCCCGCGGCCGCCATATAGAGCGACGCCGGTGAGCCGAGACCCCCGGCGCCGACGCAGAGCACGCGCGCGGCTTTCAGCCGCCGCTGCCCCTCGACACCGACCTCCGGCATGATCAGATGCCGGCTGTAGCGCTCGAATCTCCTCGTTGGTCAGTTCCGGCAGCGCCGCGTCCGGCAGGACGGCCGAGGGCGCGCCGCCCGGCGACCGACGGCACGATGCTGAGCGTGTCGGCGGAGGTCACCGGCGTCTCCTCGCGGCCGAGATACCGGATGTCCTCGTCATTCAGGTAGACGTTGACGAAGCTGCGCAGCTTGCCGTCCGACGAAAACAGATGCGCCCGCAGATCGCCGTGTTTCGCCGTGAGATTCTGCAGGAGCTCGCCGACGTTCTTGCCGTCGATCTCCACGACCGCCTGATGACCGGTGTACGGCCGCAGCGGCGTCGGGATTAGGATTTTCACTGACATGGGTCTCCTCGATCTGATGTTCGATCGAGTCTGAATTCCGGATCGATCACCCGCAGGACGGCTTCCTCGTCATAGCCTGACCGATCCGCCTTCAGCCGCCACGAGCGCGATTCGTCAGGCTGGCCTTTGCTTGACCGAGACGATGATGTAGCTCAGGTTCGGCCACGCATGCTCGAGATCGAAGGCGGACGGCGCTGCGGGATGGTCCGGATGCGAGTGATAGAAGCCCAGGAGTTGCTGGCCGGTGTCGGTGGCCCGCCGCTCGGCGCTCCGATACTCCTCCGGTCCGATCAGAAACCGGCGACGGCGTTCACCGGACGTTTCATTCGGGAGCGCGAACGCCTCGACGATATCGCCCGGTCCGCGGCCCAAGCAGCGCGCCGCAGCATTCGTCAGGATAGGTCTCCGCGCCGTGCCCGCAAATGATCTCGAAGGCCGCGGCCGGAATTGTCAAGGACAGCCCTTTCTCGGCCGTACCTGTCGTACCCGTCATTGCCCCCGTCCAGAATCGTTCCGAGAGATATCGATCGCCGCCGTCCGGAAAGACCGTGACGATGATGCCGCGTTCGATTTGGTCGGCCACGCGCAGGCTGGCGGCGAGCGCGGCGCCGCCCGACGGCCCGACGAGCACGCCTTCCTCGCGCGCGAGGCGCAGCACCAGGCGGTAGGCTTCTTCCGTGGTGACCCGCTCGTCTCGATCCGCGAGCGTCGGATCGTAGATGGCCGGCACGATTGCCGATTCCATGTGCTTCAGGCCCTCGAGGCCGTGGAGCGGCGACTGGGGCTGCACGGAAATCAGCGTGACCGACGGCCGTTCCACTCGCGCAGCCGGCGTCCCGTGCCGACGAACGTGCCGCTCGTGCCGAGCCCGGCGACGAAATGGGTGACGCGTCCCTCGGTCTGTTCGATGATCTCGACGCCGGTCGCCGTCGTAATGGGCGCGCCAGTTCGCCGGATTGCTGTACTGATCGGGATAGAAATACTCCTGAGGCGCCGCCGCGTGAATCCGCCGCGCTTCGCGGATGGCGCCGTCGCTGCCGTCCATCGGATCGGTCAGCACCAGCTCCGCGCCGTACGCGTAAAGCAGCTGTTTCCGTTCACGGGAGACGTTGGACGGCACACAGAGCCGGACGCGATAGCCTCGCGACGCGCCGAGCATCGCGTAGGCGATGCCCGTGTTGCCGGACGTGGCGTCGAGCAGCGTCCGGCCCGGTTGCAGCGCCCCGGATCGCTCCCCCTCGCGAATCATCGCAAGCGCGGCGCGGTCCTTGACCGAGCCGCCAGGGTTTCTCGACTCCAGTTTCGCGTAGATCTCGATGCCTGGCCGCGGCTCAAACCGCCGCAGACGAAGGAGCGGCGTCCGGCCCACCAGTGCAGCCAGCCCCGTGACATCGGCACCGCACGGTCTCAGTCCTCAAATCCGGATTCCCAATTCTGAATTCCTGATACACGCTTCAAACAAAAAGGCCCGGGAGTCCCGGGCCTGGCACGTCGAACGCTGCGGACCAATGGCGGCTTACATCGCCTCATCGACGCCCGCACGATGCACCAGGCCCTGGTTGGGCCGACAACAGGTGCAGAGAATCAGATAAGGTGAACGCCGAAACATGATCTGTTGATAGATATCGTATCCGGCGGGGGGCGTCAACTAGCGGGACCGTGCAGCTTCAGCGGCCTGTCGCGCGAACGGCGCACGGCGCCGTTGAGAGCTCATCGAGCGATCGATCCTGGTTTGACCCCTCCAGGGGCGTGTGGTACGCTTTTGACAAATGATGCTCGTGGTGCGAGCGTGCGCATGTTGTTGCCGGCCAGGTTTCCAGAATGGCCGTCCCGGCGGAAACGTATCGCGGCGAACGTAGCGTCGTAGTTCTTCCTGAGGTTTCCAGCCCGCGGATCGGCCTTGCCGGTTCGCGGGCTTTTTGTTTTCGACGGCCCCGCGGCGCAAGGCGCGCGGCAAGCCCACGGGGCGTCGCGCGACGCGCGTGAAGCGCGTGGGGGTGGGGCCCCACGCGCAACGGAGCCCCGCGGCGCAAGGCGCCGCGGCAAGCCCACGGGGCGTCGCGCGACGCGCGTGAAGCGCGTGGGGGTGGGGCCCCACGCGCAACTAATTAACGATGACCGATCTCTTTCCAATCTTCCTGAAGCTCGCCGGCCGCCCCGTGCTGCTGGTGGGCGGCGGCGCGGTCGCCACGTCGAAGCTCGCGGCCCTGAAACGGGCCGGCGCCAGAATCACCGTGGTCGCACCACGAGTGTCGGCGGCGATGTCCGCCTCGCGTGTTCGCGTCCTGCGTCGCCGGTTCCGGGCCAGCGACTTGGACGGACAATGGCTCGTGATTGCTGCGGCAACGCCGTCGGTCAATCGTCAGATCGCGCGTGCAGCCGCGCGGCGGCAGGTGTTCGTGAACGCGGTCGACGATCCGGCGCATGCCAGCGCGTATCTCGGCGGCGTCTTGCGGCGCGCCGGTGTGACGCTCGCCGTCTCGACGAATGGACAAGCTCCAGCGCTCGCCGGGTTGTTGCGCGAGGGCCTCGAAGCCGTGTTGCCCGAGGACTTGGATCGCTGGTTCGCCGCCGCCCGTCGTGAGCGGCGCAAGTGGAAGGCCAGGCGAGTACCGATGCACGAGCGCCGTCCGCAACTGCTTCACGCGTTGAATCGCCTGTACGCCGGGAGGGCGGAGTGAGCCGCTCACGTCGTCCGGAGAATGAAGCCGCGTCGTCCGGAGACAAGCGACGCGTCGTCCGGAGGAAAGAGCCGGCGTCCGGAGTGGGAGCGATCGCCGGCGCCGGGCGACGAACGTCAGCGCCGGACGACGGTCGTCCGCGCCTGGGTCTTGTGTCTCTCGTCGGAGCGGGTCCGGGCGATCCGGAGCTGCTGACCTGCCGCGCGGCGCGGCGGCTCGCGGACGCCGACCTCATCCTGCACGACGGCCTGGTGACCGACGACGTGTTGAATCTGGCGCTCACGGCGGAACGTGTCCTCGTGTCGCGACGTCCGGGCGCCAAGCTGGTCGATCAGGCCGATGGTGACCCGGTTGATGATCGATGCCGCCCGGTCGGGGCGGCGCGTGGTGCGTCTGAAGGCCGGCGATCCATTTGTGCTCGGTCGCGGCGGCGAAGAGGCGCTCGCTCTCGCAGACGCTGGCGTGCCGTTCGAGATTGTGCCGGGCTTGACCGCGGCGGTCGTGGCGCCGTCCGTGGCCGGCATTCCGGTCACCCATCGCGGCGTGGCGTCGGCGTTCGTGGTGGTGTCAGGCCATGCGCCCGATGCTTACGCGCCGGTGTTGCAGGGGCTGCCCATCAATGGGCTCACGATCGTGGTGCTGATGGGATTTGGCGAGCGCGCCCGGATCGCCAGGCTGCTGATCGAGCGAGGTTGGCCGGCGGCAACACCGGCCGCCATCGTGACCAACGCGTCGCAGGGATCGCAGGGTATCTGGACGGGACCGCTCGAGGCGGTGGGACTGGCCCTCACCGGCGCGCGCCCGGAGGATGCCCACGCCATTGTCATCGGCGAGGTCGTCTCCGTCGGTGCAGTCATCGCCAGGGGACTGCAGTCGTCAGCTGAGATCGCCAGAACAGAGAGCGAGCGACCGGTCGCGAACGAGCCTCCGCGAGCGGCGTGGGGATTGTGGTCCGACGAGCGCGCGCGTAAGGGAGTTCGCGCCCCTCGACGAAGGCTCGGGGCGCCCTGAGCAAGGTCGAAAGGGCGGGGGCGAGGCCCCGCGGAAACAGAGATCGGTGGGATCGCATAACCGCGGGATCGGATAAGGTGGGAAGTTCGCAGGGTCGCGAGCTGCCCGGAGCCACATATGAATCAAGAATTGAAGACACTGGGTCGAGCCCGTCTGCCGTTTTCGCGCGAGGCCGACATCGACGAGTTCGCGGCCACTCTCGACAAGTTCGAGCGAGGCGACATCACTGCCGATCAATGGCGCGTGTTCCGCCTCGTCCGTGGGACCTACGGTCAGCGGCAGCTCGACGATGCGTCGATGCTACGCGTGAAGATGCCCGCAGGGCCTGTTGACGGCTGAGCAGTTGACCGCGTTTGCCGACGTCGGCGATCGCTACTCCCGCGGGTTCGGTCACATCACCACGCGCCAGAACATCCAGTTTCATTTCATGAAGCTGCACGATGTGGAGCCAGCGATGCGGCGTCTGGCCGACGCCGGGCTCACGACGCGAGAAGCCTGCGGGAACTCCGTGCGCAACATCACGGCCTGCCCGTACGCGGGCGTGTCGGCCGACGAACTATTCGACGTCACGCCGTATTCCGAAGCCCTGACCCGGTATTTCCTGCGGCACCCGCTGAGCTCGTCGCTGCCGAGAAAGTTCAAGATCGCGTTCGAAGGCTGCACGGAGGATCACGCAAAGACGTCGATTCATGACATCGGCTGGCGGGCGCGCGTGGAGGACGGCCGGCGCGGCTTTCGAGTCGCGGTCGGCGGCGGCACCGCGATCATGTGCGCGTCGGGCACCGTGCTATTCGAGTTTCTGCCGGCCGGCGAGATGTTCAATGCCGCCGAGGCGGTGGTCCGGGTCTTCCATCGGCTGGGCGACTACAAGCACAAGGCCCGCAACCGGATGAAGTTCCTGATCAAATCGCTGGGCTGGGAGGCCTTCCGCGCGGAAGTCGAGAAGAGCCTGGCTGAAGTGCGCGCCGGAGGCGGTGTACCGCTGCCGTTCGATCCGGAAGCGCCGCCCGTCGAGACGGCGCCGGATTGGGATCGTCCGCTGCCGCCCGCCGTCGAGGCCATTGCGCGCCGCGTCATGGCCGCCGAGCTGCGCGGGCCGGGCATCCATCCCGAGACCAAGCCGGTCACAACGGATCTGGACGCCGCGTTCGGCCGCTGGTCGGCGACCAACGTGCGCCCGCAGAAGCAGAGCGACTACGCGACAGTCGTCGTGACCATTCCGCTCGGCGATTTCACCGGTCAGCAAATGCGTGTGCTTGCCGATCTGACTCAGGCCTATTCCGATGGATCGGCGCGCGTCACGGTGAGTCAGGATCTGGTGCTTCGCTGGGTCCGGGTCGATCAGGTCCCGGCGCTCTATCGCCGGCTCGCGGCGGCAGGTCTCGGCGTCGCCGGCGCCGACACGATTGCCGATGTGACGAGCTGCCCCGGCGCGGAATCCTGCAAGCTGGCGGTGACGCAATCGCGCGGACTCGGCCGGACCATCGAACAGTTCCTGCGCGCGAGCCCGGAGCTCGTCGCGCTGGCCCCTGACCTCGACATCAAAGTCAGCGGGTGCCCGAACGGTTGCGGACAGCACCACATCGCCGGGATCGGCTTCCAGGGCAGTTTGCGCAAGGTCGAGGGCAGGGCCGTGCCGCAGTATTTCGTGATGATCGGCGGCGGCACCGATGGCGAAGCCGCGTCATTCGGCCGCGTGGTCGCCAAGCTCCCTGCGCGGCGGTGCACGACCGCGCTCGAGCGGCTGCTCAGGCTGTGTGCCGCCGAGCGTCAGCCGAACGAGGCGTCGCGCGCCTTCTTCCGCCGCGTCGACCCGACGCGAATCAAGCTGCTTCTGGCCGACCTCGACCGGATGACGGCCGACACCGCCACGCCTGACGACTACATCGATCTGGCCGAGACGACGCAGTTCGTGCCGGAGACGATGGAAGGCGAATGTGCGAGCTGAAGGCCGGCGGTATCTCGAGTTCAGACCTGCGGGCTCGTCACTAGCTTCTTTGCTCGCCGCAGGGCTCTCCTGAGCATTGCAGGCGTCAGCCGCCCGGTGTGGGTGTTCTGACGGCTTGGGTGGTAGGACGCGACGATTGCCGGGCCGCCTGGCGTGCGATACACGGCGCCGTGCTCGAAGATGGGCCTCGGGCGCGGCTGCACGCCTCGCTCCGCCAGCAGACTCCAGCACGCGTCGAAGGCGATTCGACCCAGGGCGACGTACACCTGCAGGTTCGGCAGCGCGTCAATCTCCGCACGCAGGTGGGGTCTGCAGTTCGCGATCTCCTGCGGAGTTGGCTTGTTGTCGGGCGGCGCACAGCGCGCCACGGCGGCAATCCAGGCGTCGTGCAATTCCAACCCGTCATCAAGGCCGCGTGAGAACGGCTGATTGGCCAGGCCGTTCGCGTGGAGCGCGGCCATGAGGAAGTCTCCCGATCCGCCGGCGCCGTCGCCGGTGAACACACGCCCCGTGCGATTGCCGCCGTGCGCCGCGGGTGCGAGCCCGACGAGCAGGATCCGGGCTGCCGGATCGCCGAAGCCGGGCACGGGCTTCGCCCAGTAGGTGTCGTCGCGAAACGCCGCGCGCCTTTCCCGGCCGATGCGCTGGCAATACCGCCGCAGGCGCGGACAACGGTCGCAGGCGACGATGGCTTCGCGAATCACCAGCAGGTCGTGCATGAAGGTGTCAGTGCCATGGGTCGATGTGCGCCCGGGACGAGCCGCCGTCGCGTTCCTGCACCGCGAGACACACGAAGCCCGCGAAGAGTTCCACGTTCGCTTCGTGCTCTTCCTGAGCTCGAGGTGAAGCCGGTATCTGTTGCTAGCCCGCGATCGCCTTGAGCTTCGCCTTGTCCTCGTCGCTTGCCGTGTGGTTCAGCTTGAGGATGATCGTAGACATTGTCTTCAGCGGCTCCGGCGCGGCCTTGTCATCGATGATGGCTTGCAGCTTGGGCTTGTCCGCGTCGCTGACTTTGTGCTGGACGTTCACGATCGCCTGCGCGACGCTCTTTTCCTGGGCCGTCGAGGCCTTGTCGTCGATGATCGCCTGCAGTTCCTTCTTGTCCGCATCGCTGGCGTAGTGATTCAAGCTCCCCAGAATGCGGGCCATCGTCTGGACCGCCTTGGTGTCCGCGGCGCTCGCCGAGCTGGCGACTGATATCGCGATCAGTGCCGCGGCTGCAAAACGAAGCCATGTCGTCATGGGAGTCCTCCTGGAGGCCCGCGAGAGCGCGGGCCGATCGTGCGACGTCAAGCCAGATGATCGTTCCCTGAGGTCGAGCATAAGTGCCTATTCGTTGGGGCGTCAAGAGCCGGGGCGCGGACGCTGTGCAGGACTCATCGACGCGCGGTCGCGTAGCTGTCGGCTTGTTCGTGTGCGTGATACGAGGACCGCACGAGCGGGCCGGATTCCACGTGGCCAAAGCCCAGTTCGAGGGCGATGCGCTTGAGCTCACGGAATTCGTCGGGCGAGTAGTAGCGCTCCATCGCCAGGTGGGCCAGCGATGGACGCAAGTACTGGCCAATCGTGAGAATCTGACAGTCGATCCTGCGAAGATCCTTCAGGACGTCGACAATCTCGTCCCAGGTTTCGCCGAGACCGACCATGATCCCGGTTTTCGTCGGGATGGCCGGCGCCCATTGCCGGGCGCGACCCAGCAGCTCGAGGGCCCGGAGGTACCGTCCGCCAGGTCGAGCCAGCCGATAGAGTCTTGGAACGGTTTCGATATTGTGATTCAGAATGTCCGGTCCGGACTCGAGCACCGCGCGAAGGGGCGCCTCGTGTCCCTGAAAGTCCGGAATCAGCACTTCCACACGGCACTCCGGCCGCCTCGCGTGGATCTGCCGGACGGTCGAAGCGAAGACGCCGGCGCCAAAATCGGGCAAGTCGTCGCGGTCGACCGACGTGACGACGACGTACGCCAGCTCGAGCGTATCCACCGCATGCGCCAGATGCTCGGGCTCGTGCGGATCGAGCGCGAGCGGCGTACCGTGCGTCACGTTGCAGTATCCGCAGGCGCGCGTGCAGACATCGCCCATGATCATGAACGTCGCCGTGCCGTGGTGCCAGCATTCGCCGATGTTCGGGCAGTGCGCTTCTTCACAGACGGTATGGAGTTTCAGGTCGCGCATCAGATGTTTGAGGCGCAGGTAGTTTGGCGACCCGGGCGCCCGGACTTTCAGCCACTCAGGCTTGGGCGTCCTGGCCAGCGCCGCATCCTTCACGCGGCGGCCACGAATGAACTGCAGCGGCGCGATCCCGGTCATGGGTACTCGATCAGTATACTGGCTCCATGGCATCTCCTCTGTCCGTCACCTGGCTCGGTCATTCCACGTTTCTGCTGAAATTGCCGGACGGTAAACGGGTCTTGATCGATCCGTGGATCGGCAATCCGAAGTGTCCGCAGGAGTACTCGCGGCCGGACGCGTTGAAACCGATCGACCTGATTCTTGTTTCTCACGGCCACGGTGATCACCTCGGCGAAGTGGTGACGATCTCGCGCGCCACCGGCGCGCCGGTCGTCTGTATGTTCGAAGTAGGCCTCTATCTGACGGACAAAGGGCTCAGGACGGTCCGCGACATGGGCATCGGAGGCACACAGGAAGTGAACGGCATTACCGTCACGATGACGCAGGCGACGCACTCCGGCAGCATGACGGATGGCGGTCAGATCGTGTATTTGGGCGGGGCGGCCGGCTTCATCCTCCGCGCGCCGGCGACGGCGACGATCTACTTTGCCGGCGATACAGGCCTGTTCGGGGACATGAAGATCATCGGCGAGCTTTACAAGCCCGAGATCGCGTTCCTTCCAATTGGCGACCACTACACCATGGGGCCCGACACGGCCGCGCTGGCGGCGACATGGCTCGGCGTCCGCCGCGTCGTGCCGATGCACTGGGGCACGTTCCCGCTCTTGCGCGGCACGCCCGCCGAGCTCAAAACCCATCTGGCCGGCACGGGAATCGAAGTGATGGACTTGAAACCGGGAGAGCCGGTCTTGATGTAATTCGGATCACTTCGCGAACACTTGCTCGATTGGCGTGATTCTGATCCGGTCCGCCACGATGTTGAGCTTCATGGCGCCAATGATCTTGTCTTCGTCGAGCAGCGCCTGGCTCTTCTCGCCGTCGTACTTGATTGGGGAATACGCGTCGTCCACGAGCGCTTGCTTGAAGCCGGCGGCGTCCTTTGTGACGATTACGATCGACATGCCCGTTCGACCGAGGTGGCGCTTGATGGCCGCATTCGTCTGTTCCAAGCTGAGGGCCTGGACGGCCTTGCGCATGTACTCAGTGAACTCGCCGATGCCGTACCAATGGGAATCAAGGGCATAGCCGAGCTGCTGATCCTGTCGCGCGGTCATGACGAACACGTTATTCATCAGGTAGCCGCGCGTCGTCTCGAAGTCGGCCTGGGTGAGGCCGTTTCTGACGAGGCGGTCGAGCTCGTGCAGTGCGAGTCGAAGGGTCATATGTGCGTTGGTCGGCACGACTGGCCGGATCCAGATCTCAAAAAGCTGCTTGCGCCGGGCGAGGTTCGCGTCGGGGAAGAACTGAAACATCCCGCGTGGAAACGCCTCGATGTAGGCGTAGTCGCCGTAGTTGATGCCGCGCTCCTCGCGGATGCGTTGATAGAGCCGGCCGGAGGATGCTCGATGCTCGCCGAGCCACGTCCGCGCCAGCCACAGGGCGGCAAAGTCCGGGTCTCCGCGCTTGACGTCAATCGGAAACCCAAGCGAGATGGCAGTGGCGCGCGTGTCCTTCTCCAGGATGTCGACGTTGAATCCGGTGAGCGCAGCCGGATCGACGGCACGAGGTGACGGGGGAGTGCCGGCCGGAAGGCTGCCCAGGGCCGCGCCAAGCCGGATGCCGATCTCGTTGGCCCTGTCGCCGCTCACACCAGGCATCAGCCGCGCCCGTGTGTACATCATCCCGGCGAACCGCCGCACGTCGTCAAGTGTGATGGCGTTGAGCCCGCTGACCGTCCCGAGGACGGCGTGACCGTACGGCGTTCCGCGAAACACGTTGATCTGGAGTTGCTCCTTGCCCAGCTCCTCCTCGTTGTTCGAGCGAAGATCCTGCACCAGCGCATTGAGTTGGACGGCCTTGAGCCGCGTGAAGTCCGTCTCACGGAAGCCCGGATCGACGAGCTGCGGCAGCACCGTTGCCACGAATCGCTCCCATTGATCGCGATGGATGCTCCCTGTGAAGGTCGTCATTTCCTTGTCGGCGCGGGCGCCGAACGACCCGGCAATCGGGTAGAGCACTGCGTCGATCTGATCAATCGTCATCGGCCGTGACCCGCCGCGCGCGATCATGGCTGCCGAGAGTGCCGCCAGGCCTTCCTTGCCCGCGGGATCATCGGCCGACCCGGCTTGAAAGACGAGCTTGAATTCGTTCTGCGGAAGCTGTGACGGCTGGATCAGCATGGGAACCAGAGGCGTCCCCGCCGGAAGCGACGGCGGCGGGGGTGGCGCCACCGGCGCAGGCGCCGCGCCCGCTGCCACGAAGGCCCCGGCCGCCTGTAGGGACGACAACGGACGGAACTGACTGATCGCCGGCGCCAGCGGGCTCTTTGCCAGCGTTGTCACGATCATGCCTGCGTCGGTGAAGTATTTCCGGGCTGCAGCCTGAAGATCGGCGGACTGGAGGGTGTCGAGCGTGCGGTAGTAGGCGTTGGCGGTCTCGTACGAGCGCCGGTACGCTGCGAAGCTCGCCACGACGCTGGTGATGCGCTCGGTGCTGTCGAGTGTCCGCGCAAACGCATACTTACCGAACGACTTCGCTTCCGTCAGGCGATCGGCCGGCGCCCCGCCCGCGCGAGCGGCCGCAATCGTCGCCAGAATCTGATCGCGCACGTACACGGTGTCGGCGGGATTCTTCACGCGTGCGAGCACGGTGAAGAGCGAAGGATCGACGCTGCTCGGTACGTCGACGTCAAGCGAGTCGACCTTCTGCTCGGCGACAACCAAACGTTTGTACAGCTCGGATGTCTGGCCGAAGTACAACGCGTCGATCAGTTCCATCGCCGCGGTGTCCTTGGCGGTCTCCGAGAACGCCGGGCCGGGGAAGGCCACCGCGACGTAGGGCAGGGTGTCGCTGGGCCACGGCACGTGCACGTACATCGGGCCCTTCGGCGCGGGCTCCTTCGGAACGGGCGGCGGCGCGGAGGCGCCGCTCTTCCAGCCGCCCCAGTATTTTTCGACGATGGCCATGACCTGATCTGGCGCGACATCTCCGGCCACGATGAGGGTCGTGAATTCTGGCCGGTACCATCGCTCAAAGAACAGCTTCGAGTATTGATACTCGTTCGGCATGTTCTCGATGTCGGCGATAAAGCCCATCGTCGTGTGCTTGTAGGTGTGAACCTGGTAGAACCGCTCGCGCTGGACTTCGAACAGCTTCCGGACCGGGTCGGCGCTGTTCTTGTTGTACTCGCCGAGGATTGCCCGCGCCTCCGTCTTGAAGTCGGCTTCGGAGTATGCGAGATGCTGGAACATGTCGGCATATGTTCCGAGCACCCGATCGAGATGCTCCTTCGCGAAGGTCGCGTAGAAGGTCGTCCGATCGTCGCCGGTGCCGGCGTTGTCGCGCGAACCCGCCTTGGTCATGATGTCGCGATACTTCTCCGGCGGCGTATCGGGAGTGCCGCGAAACATCAGGTGCTCGAAGAAGTGGGCGTAGCCGGACTTGCCCGGCTCCATCTCGTTGCGCGACCCGGTCTGCACCGGAATCTGAATGCTGACCAGGTTGGGGAATCCGGTCGGCACGACGATCACCTTGAGCCCGTTCCCGAGCGTCCGCTCGGTGGCGGTGAATGGCAGGATGTCGCCACCCGCGGCATGTGGCCGCACGGGAGCGGTCAGTGCGGCGAGGAGCAGAGCGCTGGCAGCAACAAATCCACGAGCAGTTCTCACGGCACGCCTCCCGAATCTCGAATGCTGAATCTCGGAGCCCGGAAGCCTGCGGGCTATCGCTCATTCAGCCAGACGTCCTCGATCACATTGAAGGTCTGCGAGCCGACGTCCTTCCCGCCGACGGTCAATGTCACCCGATAGACACCGGGCCGGATTGTCGCACCGCCACCCCCACGGCCCCCGCCGCCGAAGCCAGCCGCGCGTCCACCCGCGCCGATCGCACTGCACGCCGTGGGACCTGGCGGCGTGGTGCCAGGGGCAGCGGCGCCTGGCGGCCCACCAGCGCGCGCGCCAAACCCGCGCCCGCCGGCGGCAACCTGTTGACTCGAAACCAGTGGCCACTGGACGCGGTTGAGCCCGGCCTGCAAGCCGAGCTGGCTGTCGCCGACACACGAGAACGTTGCTTGTCCGGTTGCCGTGTCGGTGATGGTGATCTTCGCATCGGGCACGGCCGCCTTCAGGGTGTACGTGATTGCCGTGCCTCGGGGCGCGGGATCCGCTTCCCACAACTTGTCGCCCGGGGTCTCCGTCACATTCCGCCGGTCGGCCTTCCAGATCACCGCATCGCGCGGCTTGAGCAGCGTGGCGTCCTCACCTGCAGGTGCCGTCATCTGCTCGAGCGGAGAGATGTCGTCGAGAATCCAGATGCTGCGCGAGTGCGTGGCCAGAATCAAGTCGTGCTCGCGCGGATGCACGAGGACCTCATCGGCGCGGCCGGTCGGCAGCCCGGGCATGAAGGACGTCCAGGACTGGCCGTCATTCAGCGAGATGTAAAAGCCGATCTCCGTCGGCGCGAACAGCAGGTTCTTGTTGACCGGATCCTGCCGAATGGAATTGACGTTGCCGACAGGCGGCAAATTGCCGGACACCGGCTGCCACGTCTGGCCGTAGTCGGTCGTCTTGAAAATGTACGGCTTCCAGTCGTCGTCGCGATGGCCATCGAGCGCGACGTACGCCGTGGCCGCATCGAACCAGGACGCCTCGAGGCCGGAAACATAGGACTCATGGTTGACGCCGGGAATGTTCCTGCCGACCTCGGTGAACGACTGGCCGCCGTCTTTGCTGACCTGCACGTTGCCGTCGTCGGTCCCGACCCACAGCACGCCCGGCAGGACGGGCGATTCGGCAAGTCTCTGTCATCGTGCCGAACTCGTTGACCAGGTAACCGTCATGCTTGGACAGGATGCACGCCTGTCCATGCGGAGCGCCACCGCGGCCTCCGCCGCAGACCGGCAGCGCGTACGACTGTTCCAGGATTTGGCGCTTGCCGACGTCGATGTTCTTGCCGACCGCTTGCGAGATCGTCCACGTCTCGCCTCGGTCGCGCGAGATGAAAAGGTGGCGCCCGCCGACGTAGACCGTGCCCGGGTTGTGTGGCGAAAGCCGGATCGGAGAGTTCCAGTTGAACTGCGAGACGAAGTCCGCGGGCGGCGTCGCCGGCATGTTCACGACGTTGCTGCGGCCGCCGCCCTGGCCGGGGGCGGCCGGCGGAGCCGGGGGCCCCTCGCCGCCCGCTGCCGCTGCGCCGCCCGCTGTCGCTGCGCCGCCGGCGCCGGCCGCGCCCGCGCCGCCGCCTCGTCCTGGCCCCCCTGCATTCGGCTTGATAGCGGTCGCCACGCCGGTGGACAGGTTGTAGCGTTGAATCCCGAGATTCTGTGATTCCGTATAAAAGACGTTGGGGTCGGTTGGATCGATCTGATTCTGGAACCCATCGCCGCCGCCGACGCTGATCCAGTTCCAGGCGTGGATTCCGCCCGAGCGCGCCTGGCTCGGTCCGCACCACGACCCGTTGTCCTGCAGTCCCGTGCACACCCAGTAGGGATGCCGCAGATCGGCGGAGACATGATAGGCGAGGCCGACGGCCCACAACCGGACCGACTCCCAGGTGACCCCGGCATCCCACGAGACCTCCAGGCCGCCGTCGTCGCCGTACATCACATGTCTGCTGTTGCCCGGATCGATCCAGATCGCGTGGTTGTCCACGTGTCCCTTGTGGGCCTCGATGCTCACGAACGTTTTCCCGCCGTCCGTTGACTTCTGGGCGTTGACGCCGCCGACATACACGACGTTCGGATCGTTCGGGTCGACGCGAATCTGACTGAAATACATCGGCCGCTGGTTCTCGTTCGAGAGGAACTGCCAGGTCTTGCCTTTGTCCACGGATTTCCAGATCCCGTTTGTCTGGGGATCGGGCGGCGCGGCCGGGCCGCGGCCTCCAAATGCCTGGGCTCCGCCTCCCGCCGCGCCCGCGCCTGCCGCCGCCGCTTCGCCGCGCCCTGCTCCGCGCTGAGCGCCGGCGGGCGGGGGAGGGGCGGGCGCATCGAGCGGCGCCGCCGGCTCCTTGTCCGGCGCCACCTCGATTTGCGCGTACATGACATTCGGCTGCGTCCGGCAGATGTCCAGACCGATGCGGCCCATCGTTCCGTGCGGCAACCCGTTGCCCGTGACTTTCTTCCACGACTTACCGCCGTCAGTGCTCTGGTACAGGGCGCTGCCCGGTCCGCCGCCGACGTAGCCCCACGCCGTGCGGCGATGTTCGTACATCGCGGCCCACAGATTCATGGGATTACCCGGGTCCATGACGAGCTCGGTGGCGCCGGTGTCGTTGTTCACGAACAGCGTCTTCGTCCACGTCCTTCCGCCGTCGGTCGTCATGAAAATCCCGCGTTCGGGATTCGGTCCGAACAAGTGGCCGGCCGCGGCCACCCACACCGTGTTCGGATCCTTCGGATGGACAAGGATTCGCGCAATTGACTGCGAATCGCGAAGTCCGATGTTCGTGAAGTGCGCGCCCGCATCCGTGCTCTTCCAGATGCCGTTGCCGGGGCTCGACGTCTGGCGATTGTTCGCCTCCCCGGTGCCCACGTACAGGATCGTTGAGTCGGACGGCGCCAACGCCAGGTCGCCGATCGACGACACGCCGTAGGTGTCGAAGATCGGCTCGAAGGTGGTGCCGTTATTGATCGTCTTCCAGACGCCGCTCACGGCGAAGCCGATGTAGTAAGTCGAGGGATTCCTCTCGTCGACCGCCAGGTCGTCGATGCGGCCGCCCTGGCCGGCCGGTCCGATCGAGCGCCAACGAAATCCGCGCAGCAACGGATCGTCCGGCACATTGATGGCCGGACGTGGCGGCGGAGGTGGCGCCGGTGTTTGAGCCAGCAGGCCGGTCAGGGGAATCGAGAGGGCCACGAGTGCTGCTGCACCGACCAGCTCCCGCCCCCGGCTCGTCATCGACGGTCTCCGCATAAGGACTCCTCGCCCCGGAAAGCGTCTGAGGCGCTTTCCGCACAGAATCTGACGGCTAAATGTACCGCAATTCCCCCGTCAGGCGGGCTTCATTGCCCGCCCGGCGCAGCGCGCCGAACCTCCGCGCGACACGTGACGCGGACAGACCGGGAGTTGTAGGCTGGACCGGAGAAGGCGCACAATGTCGCCTCGATGTGGCCCGGAAACTCGAGCGGTTTCCAGGATCAAGGCGCGCCGCGTGAATGAGGAATGAAATGTCAAATCCGGACCGTCATGGCTTGAACCGCCGTGATTTTCTCAAAGTGGGAAGCGGCGCTGTCGTTGCAGGGGCCGTCGCGGCGCGCGGGGCGGCGTCGGCGCAGGACCGGCCAGGTACGCGATTCGCCGCCGAGCCGATTCCGGAGGTCCGGATCGGCTACGTCGGAATCGGCGGTCAGGGGTCGAGCCATGTCCAGAATCTGTTGAAGATCGCCGGTTGCCGTATCGCCGCCGTGTGCGACATCCGGCCCGAGCGCACCGATTGGGCCACCAAAGTGATCACGCAGGTGGGACAACGGCCCCCAGCCGTCTACACCCGGGGGCCGCGGGATTTCGAGCGGTTGTGCGAGACAGAAGAACTGGACCTCGTGTACAACGCGACGCCGTGGGAGTGGCACGTCCCGATCATGCTCGCCGCGATGAAGAACGGGAAACATGCGGCGACCGAGGTGCCGGCCGCGATGACCCTCGAGGACTGCTGGGCGATGGTCGACGCCGCCGAGAAGTTCAAGAAGCACTGCGTGCTGATGGAGAACTGCAACTACGACCGCATGGAGATGATGGTCTACAACATGGCCGAGCAGGGTGTATTCGGCGAGATTCTTCACGCGGAGGGCGGCTACCTGCACGACCTGCGATCCGTGAAATTCGCGAACACGGGAGAAGGCTTGTGGCGGCGCGCCTGGGCGACGAAACTCAACGGTAATCTGTATCCGACCCACGGGCTGGGCCCGGTGGCCAATTGTCTCCACATCAATCGCGGGGATCGCTTCGACTATCTGGTCTCGATCAGCGGGCCGTCGCGCGGCCTGCAGAACTGGGCCGCGGAGCATTTCCCGGCGTCGGCGCCTCAGCGTCTCGAGCGGTACGTGCTGGGCGATATCAACACCAGTTTGATCAAGACTGGCAACGGCCGGACCATCATGGTGCAGCACGGCACCAATCTGCCTCGGCCGTACAGCCGCATTCACAAGGTGCAGGGCACAAAAGGACTGTTCGAGGGCTACCCCGACCGCGCGTATATCGAAGGGCGCGGCAAAGCCGATCAGTGGGTCGACGCCGCCGCGCTCCTGAGCGAATTCGAGCATCCCCTCTGGAAAGAAATTGCCGCCCAGGCGCAAGGCGCCGGCCACGGCGGCATGGATTTCATCGAAGACTACCGGCTGATCAAGTGTCTACGGGAAGGGCAGCCCACTGATATGAACGTGTACGACGCGGCCGCGCTGAGCGCGGTTGTGCCGTTGAGCTGCCAGTCCGTGGCGAAGAACGGCCAGCCGGTGAGTTTTCCGGACTTCACACGCGGGCGGTGGCAGACGACGGCGCCTCTCGAGATCGTTCACATGTGAGTCTGCAGGCCCTCGTGCTGGCGCGCGGACGCGGCCAGCGGATGCAGGCCCCGCAGCCACGGGCGCGGCTCAGTGGCGAGCAGGAGGCGGCCGCCGGGCGCGGCTGGAAGGCGCTGATGCCCATCGGCGCCCGTCCATTCCTCGATTACGTCCTCAGCTCTCTTGCAGATGCGGGGTGCCGCGAGGTCGGCGTCGTCATTGGACCGGAGCAGCGCGGAGCGTTTGATGCGTACTTGCTGTCCGGCCACGTGCGACGAACCCAGGTGACATTTGTCGAGCAAACCGAAGCGCGCGGGACAGCTGATGCCGTGCGATCGGCGTCCCACTGGTTGGGCGACCGGCCGTTCCTGGTTGTCAACGGTGACAATCTCTATCCCTCCGATGCCCTCCTCTCGCTCACAGCGCTCGACGGACCCGGCGGCGCGCTTTTCGAGCGCGACGAGCTCATAGGCGCCGGCAACATCCCTCTTGAACGGGTGACGGCCTTTGCGGTGGCGCGGGTGAACGCGGCAGGTGAGATCGTCCGCCTGATCGAAAAGCCGGAGGCGCCGGACCTCAGGGCGGCTGACGGCCGGGCACTGGTCAGCATGAACGCGTGGCGATTCGACCGGCGAATTCTGGCGGCATGCGACGACGTGGAACGGTCGAACCGAGGCGAGTACGAACTGCCGGCGGCCGTGGAGCTGGCCATCGAACGCGGCGTCCGCGTCAAGGCGATCGTCGCGCGCGGACCCGTTCTGGATCTGTCGTGGCGGACTGACATCGCGCAGGTCAGCGGCCGGCTGTCAGGCATCGAGCCGAGGCCGTGACCGACATTGCCGTAACCGGCGCGCTGATCGCGGCCGGGTTTGACGAGGCCGATGCGGAATCGCGCGCCGTGCTGCTTGAGCTCGTCGCGCGCGAGCACGAGCGCGAGACCGGCCAGGCGCCCGCCTGGCGATGGTTCGTGCCTGGACGGCTCGAGGTCTTCGGCAAGCACACCGACTATGCGGGCGGCCGCTCGCTGCTGGCCGCCGTGCCGCGTGGATTCGCGGTCGCTGCCAGTCCAAGGCCCGATCTCAAGGTGTGCGTGCGCGACGCCAGACGCCGGCAGCAGGCGCTGATCGACACCGGAAGTGCGATTCCTTCCGCGTTCGGCTGGCGGACCTATGTGGCGGTGGCCGTGCGCCGGCTCGCACTCAATTTTCCCGGCGGGGCGTGGGGTGTCGATATCACGCTCGCGAGCGATCTTCCTTCCGCGGCAGGGTTGAGCAGCTCGAGCGCCCTCGTCATCGCGGTGGGTACGTCGCTCGTCCGCCGCGCCGGACTCGAGTCGCGGGCGGAGTGGCGTGACGTCATTCGGACGCGCCAGGATCTGTCGGGCTACTTCGGCGCCATGGAGCGTGGCGCAGATTTCGACTCGCTCGCGGGCACGACGGCGGTCGGAACGTTCGGCGGCAGCGAGGACCACACAGCCATCCTGACGTGCCGGCCTGGAGTCCTCAGCGCCTATCGCTTTGTGCCGGTGCGTCCAATCGGCGAAGCGGCGATGCCGTCCGGCTGGACGTTCGTGATCGCGTCAAGTGGCATCGAGGCGGACAAGGCCGGCCGCGCCCGCGACAAGTTCAATCGCGCATCCCTCGCGGCCGGGGCCCTTGTGGACCTCTGGCGCGCGCGGTTCGGCCCATCGCCGGCGACGTTGGCGGATCTGCTCGCCTCCAGATCGGATGCCGCCGCGGCTCTCGTGTCGCTCATCGACCAAACGGATCGCACGGACTTCGATCGCGACGTGCTGCGCCGCCGCCTGCGGCACTTCATGGCTGAAGATGCCCGGGTGCCCGACGCGATGCGCGCATTCAGTCATGCGGATCGCGAGGCACTGGATGCGTTGTCCCAGCGCTCGCAGGAGGACGCCGAACGCTTGCTGCAGAACCAGACCGAGGAGACCGAGACGCTCGCGAGGCTGGCGCGCCCGAACGGCGCCTTTGCGGCGAGCAGTTTTGGCGCGGGTTTCGGAGGCAGCGTCTGGGCCCTCACGACAGCCGAAGATGCACGAGCCCTGGGTGAACGCTGGACCGGGGAATATCGCAGGAGGCTGCCAGGAGTCTCCGGCGTAGAGTGGTTCCTCGCGCGCCCCGCACCGAGCCTCGTCGAGGTTCAGACGTTCATTGGTCTCGTGGCCTTCGTGATTAACGGTCTACTTGATTGCAATGCTGCCTTGAAGGGAAATCGAAGCGGGATCGTCATGGTCATGGAAGCCGCACGACCGGACGATGACGAAGTTGCCGGTTTCCCGGCTCTGGCCTGCCGCCAGGAACCCGACCTGCTCGATTTCCGGACAATCCGTGTGGTCAGGATGGGGATCCGATCGTCACGTTGTGCGACCGCGAGTCACTGTTGACGAACAGCACGCGCGAGCCGACGGCAATCTGGATGTTCTTTGGATTCACGCCGGCGGACGTGATCGTGATCGTATTCGTCTGAACGACGGGCGGCGGGCTGGTCGGGCTGGTCGAGGACTTGCTGCACGCGGCGAAACTGCACACGAGGGCGATCCACACATATCGCCGGGCAGCGACGCGTCCCGATTACCACGAATTCATTGTGTCATTGCCCCGAGGTCCCCAGAGGGAGCGAGGAGTAGCAGGCGCGTCCGAGCGATCGTTCCTGCGGTCTCGGCCCGGCAACGAGCATCAAGACCGCGTCGGTCCCCCAACCCCTCAGGACGTCACACCGTCCTCGCTCCCTCTCGAGACCTCTACGCCCTGATTCGGGTCGCGTGCAGTTGAGATAGCAAAGACGATGCCGGATCGGCTGTCGGGCGGAGCCCCGTTTCGAGCCCGTCGACCTGCCGAGCTACGTAAGCGCGTTACGTAGGACGTAAGTGCCCCCTAGCTTTCGGGGTCGTCGATCCGGTGTTTGGAGAGGTAGTAACTGAGGGCGCGCTGACTGATGCCCATGGCCTCGGCCGCGTCCTTCTTGACCCCGCGCGCGGCCTCGAGCGCGCGGCGCACCGTCTCGCGCTCCGTCCATTCGAGGTTCTGCTTGAGGTTCTGAGAGGGGAGCCCGGCCTGCGGCTGCGCGACTGCGCCGACCAACACCACGTGGCGCGCCTGAATGACCGACTGGGTGCAGAGCACGACGGCGCGCTCGATCGTGTTCTCGAGCTCGCGAACGTTGCCGGGCCACGGCGCGTCGGTCAAAAGGGCCAGCGCATCGGGCGCCACGGCGGAAATCGAGTTTGCCCGCGCGCTCGGCGTGGCGCTTGGCAAAATATTCCACCAGAGGCGGGATGTCTTCGCGGCGATCCCGGAGAGGCGGCATGGCGAGCGGGATGACGTTGAGGCGGTAGTACAGATCTTCCTGGAACTTGCCTTCACTTGCGAGCTGGCGCAGGTCCCGGTTGGTCGCCGCGATGATGCGGACGTCCACCTTCACCGTGCGCTCCGATCCGAGCGGTTCGAACTCCCGCTCCTGCAGCACGCGCAGGAGCTTGGCCTGGACGGTGAGCGAGATCGTGCCAATTTCGTCGAGAAAAATCGTGCCGCCGTCGGCCAGGGCGAAACGCCCTTTCTTGTTGGCGACCGCGCCCGTGAACGCGCCCGCGCATGTGGCCGAACAGCTCGGATTCGATCAGCGTCTCGGGCAGCGCGGCGCAGTTGACCTTGACGAGCGGCATCTCACGCTGCGTGCTCCAGTCGTGGATCGCGCGCGCGACCAGTTCCTTGCCCGTGCCGGTCTCCCCCGTGATGAGGACCGTGCTCCGCGACTGCGCCACCAGCTTGGCCGTGCGGATGACGTCCTGAATCACCCGGCTCCGGCCGACGATGCCGTAGTGGCCGAACTGCTCGTCTCGCTCGGTGATGAGGTAGTCGTGATGCGTGCGCAGCCGCTCGTGCTCGATGGCTCGGCGGGCGACGACGAGGAACTCCTCGATTTCGAACGGTTTCTGCAAGTAGTCGATGGCACCGAGCTTCATCGCCTCGATGGCGCTCTCAATCGTCGCGTGCGCGGTCATCATCAGAATCTGCGGACGGTCGGCCTCGGCCGTCGACGAGATGACCTGGCGGATGAGCTCCAGCCCGCTCAGCTCGGGCATCAGGTTGTCGACGACCAGGAGGTCGAAGGGCCGCTCGTTCAGGAGCCGCAGTGCGTCGCGCGGGCTTCCGGTCTCGACGACGTCGTGTCCTTCGTCGGTCAGGGCCCGCGCCAGCGCCTGCCGGATCTTCACTTCGTCGTCGACCAGCAGCACGGAGCCGTGAGTCATAGGGGTCTCGGGGACTGTTGCGACGTTTCCGGCAGGCTCGATGCGCACGGTCGTGCCGGCATCGACCTGGCTTTCCACGGCAATCGAGCCGCCGAGGCCCTTCGATAATATTGCGGGCGAGGGCCAGTCCGAGGCCGGAGCCGGTGCGGCGCGTGGTGAAAAACGGCTCGAAGACGCGCGGCAGATCGGCCGGCGGCGATGCCGATGCCGCGGTCGCGCACTTCGATTTGCCAGCGATGGCCTCCGGCTCGATTGGTTTGAATGTGAACCGGCGGCGGGGCTTGGCCGTCGATGCCCCGCGCGCGGACGGCGTGCTGCGCGTTGGTCAGCACGTTCACCAGAACGCCGCGCAGGCGCTCGATGTCGGTCACGACCGGTGCCTCGGCGTCGGAGGGCTCGAAGGCCACCGGCACGTCCTCGGCTTCCGAGGTCACGGCCTGCGCCGCCTCGCGGCAGATCTGCACCAGGTCCGCGGTCTGGAGGGAGAAGCGAATCGGCCGGGCGAAGTCGAGCACGTCGGTGACCACGTGATTGATCCGGTTGACTTCCTCGTCGATGCTGCCGGCCACTTCTACCACGTCCGGCGAGGCGTGGCGCCACAGGCCGCGCAGCGCGGTCTTGATGATCATCAGCGGATTACGCACCTCGTGGGCAATCACGGTCGAAAGCCGGCCCAGCGATGATAGCCGCTCGCGCTGGGACGCCTCGCGCTGAAAGCGATCGAGCGCGGTCGTCAGTTGGCGAAACGTTTTCGCGAGCAGCCGGGCGTCTTCGTCGTCCCACGGCCGCTACGGCCGGTACCGTCCGCGCGAGATCGCCGGTCGCGGCCATTTCCCGCATCGTGGCCGTGACCGCGCGCAGCGGGCGCGTGACCGTCCGGGCAATGGCGTAGCCGAGCAGCGTCGCCACCAGCACGGCGGCGACGCCCGTGATGGCGATCTGCCGGTGCAGTTGCTGGAGGAATGCCAGGCGTTCAGTGCGGGAGCGGAGGACGAGCACCACGGGATCGCTCGGCGATCCCAGCGGCTGCGCGCGGCCGATGTAGTCCTCCTCGCCGAGCCGTCGTTCGAACGTGCCGCCCGATGACGCCATACCCGCCAGGCCGGCGACGCGGCCGGCATCCAGCGTCGAGGCCACGACCCGGCCGCCCGCGACGATGACGAGATCGCTGTTGGTGAGCGTCTTGATTCGCTGCGGCTGTCTGATCGAGTCTGAAGCCGACGATCAGGGTGCCAAGGCGTTCGGGGCCCGGACTGATGGACAACGGAATCGCAGCGAGTCTCATGACCCCGCCCGCGTACGGCCAGAACCAGTCGGTCTCCTTCGAGGCCAGATGAGTATTCGAGCGTTTCCGCGAGCACGTCGATCCTGCGGTGCCACCGAACCGACACTCGCCAGCACGCGCCCGGTCTTGCCCGTGACGACGAACAGGTCCGCATGAATCTGCCGCTGGTAGTCCTGGCGCAATGGGCTTGACGGTCGGCGGATCATCCGTGTCGACGGCCGATTTCAGTTTGGGCAGATCGGCGACCGTCGCGGCCGACCTGAACGAAGTTCTCGAACCGCTGCGTGACGTAGTCGTTGACGAGCAGGGCGGCTTCGTCCAGGCCGCGGCGGAGCTCGGCGTTGGCCTGCGCGGTCACGGCGACGTTCACGAAATACACGGGGACGACAATCGATCCGAGCACGAGGACGGCGCTGGCGATGAAGATTCGGTTCGTGAGAGAGGAAAAAACGCTCATGGCACGCGGCCGACCTGAATATCCACTTCGGCGATCGTCGCCGTCGGTCACCGTCACCCGGCGCGGCTCGGCGGTCCCGAGTTCGCTCCAGAGCATCAGCGTGTACGTGCCGGCCGGGACCCTGGGGATCGCGTATCGGCCGTCTGCGTCCGTCACGGCGAAGTACCGATGGCTGAAGACCAGGATGTAGCCGCTCATGTGCGAGTGAATATCGCAGAACACGCGAACCAGCCCGGGACGATCGAATCGCTCGAAGCCGGACTTGCCGGGCGGATAGCGGCCGAGGTCGAACGGGTGAGTCTTCGACAGCGAGAAGACGTTGTGAAACTTGGTGTCGCTGTTCGGAAAATCGACGATGGTCCCGACCGTGATCGCCAGCAGCCGCGGCACGAACTGCTCGTTGCGCTGATCCATTCTGACGCGCGCCGACGGGCAGTTCGTCGAACGCCTGCCGGGGCACCGGCGTCCAGATAGACGACGCTTTTGCGTCGATCGACCGGGATGTGCTCGGTGCGTGCCGAGGTCGCTGACGGTCGGCCGTGGGGCGACCGTGGAGCCGCCCTCGGGAAACCGGAGCGCCCGCGGATGGCTCCCGGGACGGACTGTCGCGCGGTGACCGCCGTGTCGACACCGGCCGAGCCGTCATCGCGATCACGATCGCGAGCGCGCCCACCGTCGTCGAAGGCGGACGTCCGGCGCTTGAAGATGCTCAGAACCAATAGAGCACCTGCATCGCCGGGTAGCCCGCGCTTCAGCACGCGACCCGCGTCACGCCAATCTCTGCTGCCAGCCGGCGCGGATCTCCAGATTGCGCGCCGCACGGAAGCCGAGGACCGCCTTCGACGCGCTCGACCGGCGCATCCCAGGGCGTGGGTACGCCGCCGTCCAGCGTGCCGCGGATGTTGCTGAAAGTCAGCCGCTCGACCCGGCCCGACGACCTGCCAGCGCGGATGCCAGCGGTAGCGGCCCTCGACGAAGGCCGACGCCGCGACGAGCGGCGCATCGAGCACCGGGGCGGCGACGCGTGGCACCTCGAAACGCGCTACGCAGCCATTCCCCGCGCACCAGCAGGCGACCGCGGCCGTACTCGACATCCGTGCCGACCAGCGACTGGGCGGTCTGATCGCGGCTGTCCTCGGGGATCCTGGAGAGCACCGCTGACTCGATCCAGTGCCCGCGGGCCGCCGAGAGGCCCAGCGTCAGTCCAGGCGCTGCCGTGACGGCCGCGCGCCCGGACACCTCCAGGCCGTCGTGGTGGTCCGCCGAGGATCGGCGATCGCAGGCGCGCCGCGTGTGAGCGCGCCGGCCAGATCGAGCCGCCCGCCGGTCCAGTGACCCTCAACGCCGGTGTCCCAGTGGAATGCCGGCGACGAGCGGCAGGCCGGCGCCGACGCTCTGCGATCCAATCGGGAAGCTCGGGCGCCAGCCGCGCGCGCGCATGCGCAGCAGATCGTCAGCCGTCGCCGGCAGGGCATCGGGCCGGAGCGACGTGAGGTACTGGTAGGCGAGCGGCACGCCGATGACGAGATTGTCGCGTCCGTAGGCGTGTCGCGCGAACGCGCCAATGACGGGCGGGATGCGGCCGGCCTGGATGTCGAAGGCGTCGATGCAGCCACGGCCGCCATCGGACGTAGAGCGCCGCGGCCTCGATGCTGTCCGTGTTCTCGATACGCAGCTCGCCGAGAAGCGCCAGCCGCGACGCGGGCTGCCACTGTCCGAGCAGCCGGCCCCGGATGGTCCGCAGGGCGTCGTGATCGTAATCGGTGTAATTGAAAAAGGCGGCCGAATCGGGCGGGCTCGCCGTGACCGACAGCTCGCCGCCCAGCGTCAGGCGTCCCGCGGCCGCGACGTACGGGCCGTCGGGCAGCTGCGCGGCGGCGTGGGCGGCCCACAGGCAGCCGAGCATCGCCAGGAGTGCGGCGCGCGCGCGTCTCGCCATTCGTGGCATGTTAAGACAAAAGGCGCGGCTGTGCCTTGTGCCTTTTGCATGCCTTGTATCGCGCATTTCTGCCTCAGCGACGACGAGTGACGGTCCACGCACGAGCGGCTGGGCGGCTCATCAGGCGTCCGGGCAGGCGAGCCTTCGCGGCGCTGGTGAGAGTGCGTCGGGGCCGCCCCGATTGAAGAGGAGACGAATGGCTTACGTCATTACCGAACCGTGTATTGGCACCAAGGACAGCGCATGCGTTGACGTGTGTCCCGGTCGACTGCATCCATCCGCGCAAGGACGAACCGGCGTTCGAGACCGCCAAGATACTGAACATCCACCCTGACGAGTGCATCGACTGCGGGGCCTGCGTGCCCGCGTGCCCGGTCGAGGCCATCTTCGCGCTCGACGAAGTCCCCGAGAAGTGGAAGGAATACATCCAGATGAACACGGATTACTTCAAGAAATAGCGAAGTGGGAGCAGGTGACGCAGGGGCACGTTCTGAACGGCCCTGCCACTTGGCGACTTCCGCGAACTTGATCGCCGTCTCCCGTGTCCTCTCCCTACCTCGATTTCGACCGCGCCTCCTGGGCGGGGCTGCGCGCGGCGACGCCGCTCACGCTGAGTGAATCGGACCTGGCAGAGCTGCAGGGCATCAACGAGCGCGTCTCGCTCGGGAAGTCGAGACGATCTATCTGCCGCTCTCGCGTCTGCTGAATCTGCACGTCACCGCGACGCAGATGCTCCACAAGGCGACCGACACGTTTCTCGGCAGCCTGCCGGCGGCCACGCCGTACGTCATCGGCATCGCGGGCAGCGTCGCGGTCGGGAAGAGCACGTTCGCGCGCATCCTTCGCGCGCTGCTCGTCGCGCTGGCCGGAGAGTCCCCGCGTCGATCTGGTCACCACCGACGGGTTTCTGCTGCCCAATCACGCACTCGAGGCCGGCGGGCTGATGCATCGCAAGGGCTTTCCGGACAGCTACGACGTGCGCCGGCTGGTGCAGTTCATGGCCGACGTCAAGGCAGGCCCGCGGCGCCGTGCATGCGCCCGTGTATTCGCACCAGGCCTACGACATCGCGCCGGGCGAATTCCAGGTCGTCGATCGGCCCGACATCGTGCTCGTCGAAGGCCTGAACGTGCTGCAGACGGGGGACGGCGCCGCCGGCCGGCCCGCGCGTGTGTTCGTCTCGGATTTCTTCGATTTTTCGATCTACATTGACGCCGACGAGCGCGACATCGAGGAATGGTACGTCGCCCGCTTCCGCACGTTTCGCGAGACGGTGTTCCGCAATCCCGCGGCCTACTTCCATCGGTATGCGCACTTGACCGACGCAGAGGCCGACGCGACGGCCCGCCATATCTGGCGCACGATCAACGGCGTCAACCTGCGCGAGAACATCCTCGCCACCCGGGACCGCGCGCGGCTGGTGCTCGAGAAGGGAAGCGATCACGCGGTGAGGCGCGTGAGGCTGAGAAAGATTAGACAGGCTGGAATTAGGAATTCTGATTCTG
Source organism: uncultured Acidobacteriota bacterium (assembly GCA_963724645.1). Classification (GTDB taxonomy): domain Bacteria; phylum Acidobacteriota; class Vicinamibacteria; order Vicinamibacterales; family SCN-69-37; genus CAVXSP01. The sequence continues at coordinate 95,364 of CAVRVJ010000010.1, read as the reverse complement.
AATCAGAATTCCTAATTACGAACGTCAGAAGTCGTACCCGATCCAGAAGCTGAACTTCGGCGTGCGGAACCACTGGCTTCCTGAGGCCACGCCCTCCGTCGCGCGCCTGGTACCCGAAGAGGCTATCTTCCCACTCGCTGTTGAAGAGGGTCCGCCACGACCAGTCGAAGTGCATCGGCAGGCCGAGCAACGCCGTCTCGAGGCCGATCCCGTACGACGCGCGGGCGTCCCTCAGCCGGAACCCGGTGATGCGTCTGCGGCGTGCCCGTAGACCGGCGTCAGATTGCCGAGCGCGTCCTGCCTGTAGCCGAGCGACCGGCGTGATAGATCTCGGCCTTCGACGTCCAGGGCACGAAGCGCTGGCCGTTGAATCCGGCGCCGCCGATGCCGCGCGAAGAACACGCCGCGCAGGCCGCCGAGCACCCCGAACGGCGTCAGCATCGCGTCGATGAGCGGGAAGCGCAGCTCGGCGTTGGCGAAGAACGCCTTGTGGCCGATGAACTGCAGGTAATCGTAGCCGCGCAGCTCGGAGTTGCCGCCGAAGTACATGAAGTCCGGCTGCTGCCCCCAGCTCTTCTGGGCCTTGAACCGCAGCGCGAGCACGCCGTTGGCGGCGAGCCGCGTGTAGTGCCGGATGTCGGCTCCCACCGTCTGACGCGAAATCCAGTTCGCGCCTATCGGGGGGGACGCGTTGAAGCGACACCTGCAGCGAGCGGCCGGCAACGGGCCCGAATTCGCGGAACACCGTCGTCTCCTGCACGAACGCTGATCCCGAGCGGGATCATGTTGCCGTTCCGGAAAATCGGCTGGCCGCTCTGCTGCTGGTAGGCGATCGAGGCATCCTGCAGCCCCTGGTTCGTGTAGTTCTCGCTCAAGTGCAGAAAGCCGCCGGACAGTTCCACGCGTGAATAGCGGTTGAAAGGATAAATCACGAACCCGCTGCCGCCTCTCTGGCTCTGGACGGCCTCGGCCAGCTGACGGTCGCTGTTGATGATGGGGCCCAAGCACCGGATCGTACAGCGCGCCGGCATTCTGGCCGTAGTAGAACGAGATCCTGCGAGAACCCCTGGAGCGCGTATTGAATCCGATGCTCGATGTTCAGGTAGCTGAACGCCGTCGTGCGGTACTGCGAGACCGACTGGGCGAAGAACGAGATCTGCTTGTCGCCCGAGCACGTCGGTGAACACCAGCTCCGTGTTGCCGTAGAACGTGCCGCCGCTCGTCACGCCCAGGTTGACCGGCGGCCGGCCCGCCATGCTCATCTTCTCGAACGCGCTCTTCTTGTGGATGTTGTCGCGCAGCAGCGTGTGGCTGAGCGGCGGCTGAAAATCGATGACCGGACCGGGCGCGCCGAAATCGCTCGACGCCACGGTCGCGATCGGCTTGGTCGGCTCGATCACGTGAATGCCGTTCTCGCCCTTGTAGTACGAGACGAACGCGATCTTCGGCGCGGACGACTGCCGGAGGACGACGGGCGAGACGATGCCGGTGGCCGAGTCGGTATATTGCTTCAGCTGCCCGTTGCGGAGGTCCAGCGACCAGACGTTCGGGATGTTGCCGTTCTTCGCCACTTCGGGCGAAATCGGGACGTTCGGATCGGTGGCGGTCGACGTGAAGATGACCGTGTGATCGTCGAAGAACTTCGCGCCCGTGTCGTCGTGCGTGCCGAATGTGAACTGCTTCTTCTGGCCGGTCGCCAGATCGAGCTGGAACAGCTTGTCGTTGCCGCTGATGTGGGCCGCGTAGACGATCGACTTGCCGTCGGGGGAATACGCGGGCGCGTAGTCGGCGAACTCGTCCTTGGTGAGATTCGCGATCTCGCCGCTGGCGAGATCGACGGCGAACAGATCGCCCACCGCGCCCTGCAGTGCGGAGAAGACGACCTTCTTGCCGTCGGGGCTGAACGCCGGCGACTCCGGCGCGTCGAGGCGTCTTCAGATGGAACTTCTGTTCCGCCTTGCCGGTGATGACGTTCTGGATGACGAGCGTCTTTTCCTTCTCCGTGCGGACGAAGTACGCGATGTCGTCGCCGACCGGCGCCCAGGCCAACCACGGAACCATGTTGCCGCGCAGGCCGCCGGCCATCGCGATGTACTCGAACCCCCGATCCTTGTCGAAGCCCGGCGTGAGGTTCCGGATGACCTGCCCATCCCTCGCGGACAGCAGGATGATGTCGAATTCCTGATCGTGCGAATTGGCGGCAAAGGCGGCGATCATGTCGCCGGTCGGCGAGGGCTCGATGGAGACCACCGCCACAAAATCCGTCTTCCCCGGCCGCGGCGCCAGGTCGCGCCCGTAGTCGGCCGGCCGCTCCTTGTCGCGGAACGGCTTGAACCGCTCCTTCAGGTAGCGATCGAACTGGTCGTCGAAGTCTTCCGCCTTGACCTTGAGCGCCTCTTCGTAGGCGCTCTCGCCGCCGCCGATCACGCTCTTGCGCAGCGAGAAGAGGAACTGCCGCAGCCCGTCCTTGCCCCACTTCGACTCGATGAACTCGAACGTCGCGTGGCCCAGCTAGTACGGCGCGCGGCCCGACATCGGCTGGCTGTTCATCTCGCTCATGCGCGGCACGTTGTCGGTCAACGCGGCGTCGCGCACGGTCATCAGATCGACCGGATTCCAGGCGCCCGCCATGTAGTCGGACAGCCCTTCATCCATCCAGAGCGGCAGGCCGCCGGAGACCAGGCCGCGAGGAATGATGTCGAACTCGAAGATGTGCGTGAGTTCGTGCGTGATGAGCTGGTACAGGCGGTCCGACGGCTCGTCGATCGGCAGCACCATCCGGTTGCGCTCCGGCTCGGCGAACGCCAGGACCCCTTCCGGCAACTCCTCCCCTGAGATGTGCTGCTGCTGGAACTCGCTTTCCGTCTTGAAGATGATGAGCGGCACCTTCGACGCCAGATCGTGCTTCAGCTCGGAGCTGACGTGCTGATACGCGCTTTCGGCGTAGGAGGCGACCTTCTCGAGATGCTTCTCGATTTCCGGGTAGTACCAGATTTCGAAATGGTCTGTCTTGTAGATGTGCCAGTCGAAATTGTTGTACCGGATGCTGTTCTTCCCGTAGTACGGGACGAAGGGCGTCTGCGCCGCGATCGGGGCCGGCGTGGCAGTCAGCACCAGGAACGCAGCGAGTCCGAAGATCAGCGCATATATGCGCGAGCGGCGCATCCGCATAAGCAGTACCTCGGGCGAAAGACGTGGTGTCTAGTCGGATCTTACACCTTCATTCAGACGAACGACCGTCGGGTCGGGCGGGGCGTCGGCCCGCCGCCCCCCTGCGCGGGCCGTCCCCGTGGTTGGGCAGGAGCAAAGTGCGTGCCTTCCGAGGCCGTCGCAAAAGCGGACGCCGGGTTCCGATCGTGCGTGGCCTGCGGAGGACGATTGCTCGTCCACAGTGGCATCTGGAGGGCAGCGGTACTGTAGTAATGTGAGGAGATGCAGGATGCGACCCCGGGTCCTGGACGCGGACCCCTCGGCTCATTGGCGCGGGCGGCCGCTGTGGCCGCGGGACTGGCTCTCGTCGTCGTGGCCTGTCATCGCCAGCCCTCGTGCGAGCTGAAGGATCGCGCGAAGCTCGATTTCAGCGTCAAGGATATGCACGGCGACGACGGTGAGCCTGGCGGCCTACCGAGGGCGCCCGCTCGTCCTCAATTTCTGGGCGACCTGGTGCGGCCCGTGCAAGGAGGAAATCCCGGCGCTGATCGCGCTGGCGGACAAGTACAAGTCGAGCCATCTCGCCATTCTCGGCATCTCGGTCGATGATCCTCCCGAGCAACTGCAGAAGTTTGCTGCCGCCAACAAGGTGAACTACCCGTTGCTGGTCGGTCTGGGCCATGACGAGTTCCTCGAGGCGTATGATGCGGAACTGGCGGTGCCAGTCTCCTGGTTCGTGGCGTCGAACGGCTGTGTGGCGACGAAGCATCCCGGGGCGGCGTCGAAAGACTGGCTCGAGGCGCAGATGAAGGCGCTGTTGTGACCGGACCGGAATCATGAGCAAGCCGATGATCGCTCGCTTGTCGTGCGGATGCCTCGTCGGGTTTCGGACGGGTGTCGAAGGCAGCCCCGTCACGGTGATGGTCCAGAAGAAAGCCGACGGGTGCACGATCTCCGCCCATGTCGGCGGCCTGCCGGTGTTCGACCACCGCGAGGCGCTGCGGCCCTCGACACGCCTGGGGTTGCGCATCCAGCCGGACTACGAAGGCGAAGGGTAATCCTCAATTCAGAGTCAGGCAAACTTGACGCGAATGTCCGCCACCAGCGGCAGGTGATCTGAGGCGACCATTGCCAGTCGCGTCCGCGGCAACTCAATCCGCCTGACGTCGATATCCCCTTCGAAATAGATGTGATCCAGGTGGAGCAGCGGAAAGATGCCCGGGTAGGTCCGGCGTCGCTTCAGGTGGGGATACAGGTCAATGCTGTTCAGTTTCCTGGCGAGGATGTCCTCCGCGATTCCGCGCGACCATTCATTGAAATCGCCCAACACGAGCTTCGGACTCGGGACGCGCCGGTCGTGGACCCAGGCCGCCAACCGGCTCGCCTGATACCGCCGCTCGAGCAGCGCCGTGCCCAGGTGCACGTTGAAGATCTGCAGCGGGGCAGCCCCGCCGACGTCGATCGCGACCCGCTGACTGCATCGAGGCTCGCAGGTTTTCCAGGACAGATCGTGCTGAGAATGTTCACGAATCGGGAACCGGCTCAGCACGACATTCCCGAACTGATGGTTGCGCAACTCCCGCGCCGCGGCCATCACCCAGCCCATGCCCAGGCCGGCGCCGATGAGCTCCGCGTGGCCGCTGCCCGTCGCGCCGGGGCCGATGACTTCCTGCAAGGCGACGATGTCCGGGTCGATGGCGGCCAGCACCTCGGCGATGCGTTGCGGCCGCGTGCGGCGATCCAGACCGCGGCACCGGTGAACGTTGTAGGTCACGATGCGCACGTCGACGCCGCCGCGGTGGACGTGGCGCGCCGGAAGTTCAGCCACGGCGGATCGGGGCGGGCGCGGCGGGCGGAGGCATCAATCCCGCGGTCCGCGAACGGCGGCTCAATCGACGCATACGGCCTATCATAGTGTGAGACGGAAAGTCACTTGACGGGGTAAGAGCGACAAGGGCTTTTCGGGATTGGGAGCGGGTTGTTTTATGTCGCCACTCAAAACCGAATTCGAAGTGACATGTCCCTGCTGCAAATCGAACCTCGTGATCGACGAGGGATTAAAGCGCGTCGTGCGGCACGTCGAACCGGAGCGCGCGGATAAACCGAAGCTTGACGAGGCGCATCAGATCCTCGCCGAGGCGAAAGCGCGGCGCGATGCGCTGTTCGAGCAATCGGTGGCGTCCGAAAAGACCCGTGGCGACGCGCTGTCCAAGCGCTTCGAGGAGGCGCTGAAACAGGCCACCCAGGAGCCGATCAGCAAGCCGTCGCGCGACTTCGATCTGGACTAGAGAGCCGTTCTCACTTCCTCGTAGGAGGAAATCGGCTCGAACCGCGAGCGGGATTCAGCAGAGTTGCCCGCTACAGGAAAGTGAGAATGGCTCTGGAACTCAGAATCCCCTTGGAATAGGCGTCCAGGCGCGGCGGTCGTAGTACGTCGGTTTCCTGCCGTGATGCTCGCGCTTGTACGTGAAGTAGCGGGCGCGCAGGCGGTCGACGCGGCGCTGCGAGTAGCGGATCGGCCGATGCGGCAGCTCAAGCAGGAAGCGCTCGACCTTCCAGACGTTGCCGGCCGACAGCCGCCAGTCGTAGCGCCCAAGCTCGCGTAGATCGGCAAGGGCGTACCCCTTCAGACAGCCGGTCGTGTCGATGTACTCGTCGAAGTAGCTCCACGCGAGCCGGCGCAGGGTCCTGAAGACGGGCTTGCGCCCGTGCAGCCCCGGATCGCGGGAGCGCGCGACCGATCCCCAGAGGCCGCGGCGTCGGTACACGAACAGCACGTGGTCGAGCTGGTCGATCGACTCCAGGCTCATGACGAGCGGGGGGTATCCGTGCTGTTCGAGCAGCGCGGCCGCCGTCAGCGCCGCTTCGAGACAGTGCGCCGTGCCGGTGCGCGCGACGCCGCGAAACGCGCGCAGCGTCGCCGGACCAGGCGGCGGTTCCGTGTTGTAGGGCAGCCGATTCAGGAAGCGCTGAACCGAGAGCGGTGTCCGGAGTCGCCGGATCAATCCGCGCTCGCGCGCGGTAAACGACAGCGCCGTCATCGCGAGGACGCCTACTTCTCTGCGCCCACTACCGCCCGCAAGTCGCTGACGAGTGCGCCCGGCGTCCAGTCATTGCCCGTGTAGATCTTCGCCACACGTCCGTCCGGGCCGATGACCGCCGTCCGGAGGTTGTGCGTGATTTGCGCGACGTCCTGCGGATCGCGAATCACCGCGACGCCGAACGCGCCGGCGAACCGCTCGACGGTGGCGACGTCGCCCGTGAGGAATGTCCAGACGCGCGGATCAGCCTTGAGCTTCGCGGCATGGGCCGTGAGGACCGCCGGCGTATCGCGCGCCGGGTCGAACGTCACGGTGATGAGCTTTACTCGCCCCCGCAGAATCGTGTCGTCGGCGAGCCGGCGCTGCAGCGTCGCGAAGTTCTGGTCCATCAGGGGACAGAAATCCGGAAGCGGGCAGCGGGTATACGTGAACGTGAGGACGGTGACGGTGCCCTTCCACTCACTCACACTCCGCCGGCGATCGGTCTGATCGATGAAGGCCGCATCCGGCACTGGATCGCCGACGTCGAGAATTCCGGCGGCCATCCCCGCCTGATTGGCGTCGGCGGGCAGCGGCTCGGTGCCGGCGTGCACCACTTCGACGATGCGCCCGACGCCGTTGTCGACCTCCAGCACGGCCGCAATCGTCTCGCCCGGCTCGCGTCCCTGCATCAACGACGCCGACGCCACTGGATACACCATCGTCATGGCCGGCATGAGGTTGGGAATGTCGCCGTGTTTGATGGTCAGCTCCTGTTTCGCGGAGTTGACCACGAGGATCTGTCCGTGCAACGGATACCGCTTCGGCGCCTCCTTGCGCTGGCACGCGGCGGAGAGCGCCACCAGAAGGGCGACCGCCAGGGCGGCGGACCTCTGGACGTGCGTGTTCATGCCTGCCCGACCAGCCAGCCGTCCTTGAGCTCGATGACGCGTGAACCGTAGGCAGCGTTGGTTTCCGAGTGCGTGACCTGCACGATCGTCGTGCCCTCCGCGTTCAGCTGCTTGAACAGCTCCATGATCTCGCGTCCCTGGCTCGAGTGCAGATTGCCGGTCGGCTCGTCGGCTAGAACGACCTTGGGGTGCGCGATGACCGCGCGCGCGACGGCCACCAGTTGCTGCTGACCGCCGGACAGCTGGCTGGGGTACAGATCCTTCTTGCCGACGATGTTGAAGCGATCGAGGACGTCGCAGACCATGCTGTCGCGTTCGGCCTTCTTGATGTCGCGATACGACAATGGCACATCCAGATTTTCATAAACGCTGAGATGATCCAGGAGGTGATAGCTCTGGAAAACGAACCCGATGTTCTGCTTGTGCAGCTGGGCGCGATCTTTCGGGCCGAGCCGGTGCACCGGCTGACCGGAGAAATGGTATTCGCCGGTCCACTCGCTGTCGTGCATGCCGATGATATGGAGCAGCGTCGACTTGCCCGCACCCGAGGGCCCCATGATCGAGACGAACTCGCCCTCCTTGATCTCGAGCGCGATCCGCCTCAACACCCAGGTGCGGCTGGCGCCCTGCGCGTACGATTTCTCGAGGCCGCGCAGCGAAATCAAGGCCCCTGGGGCAGCGTCGGAGTCCGGCAACGGAGAGGGCGCCGATCTGGAGAAGAACGCCATGATTGGCACAATTGTACAGAATCCTGCCGCCGTTCACCGACGCCGGACCGCCGCTAGCCGAGTCCGGCACGACGGCAGCGTGCGCGCCGCGTAGTGTTCAATTGATGAGACGCCATCATCGCATGGCTGACCGGAATCGCGCTCGTCGGCGCGCTGGCGTCGGTGCTCGCCGCGGGCATGCTATGGCTGGTGGCCACGCGGCCTGACGCCGTGGCGATGACGCTGGGCGTCTGGCTCAGCGCGACGAGATAGAGGAAGAGACGTGGATCGCAAACAACGCTCGCAGGCCATGACGGGCATCGTCATGATTACAATCGGCCTTATCTTTCTGGCCGAGCGGCTGCAGATTGCACCCGGGCTCGATTTATCGCGGCTCTGGCCGGTCTTCCCCATCGTGTTCGGGATCGGCCGGATCATCACCGCTGACGAGGAGGAGCGCCGCAGGCACGGCCGGTTCGGTGGCCTCTGGTTCGTCTTTATCGGCGTGGTCTTTCTGATGAACAACTATGGAGTCATGACGATTTCCCGATCGTGGCCGCTCTTCATCGTCGCTGGCGGCGTCTCCATTCTGCTGGGTCGGCGCGGCGCGGGGACACCGGCAGCGCCGCAGGAAAAGATCTAACCGTGCCAGGCCAGGAACGCTCCGGACTGCAGTTGACGCCCCAGATCGTGCTCGGGCTGCTGGTCATTGCCTGGGGACTGCTGCTCACCGGGCAGCAATCTGGGGTTGCTGCCGGCGGGCCTCGTGTCTCATCTGATGCGCTTCTGGCCACTGGCCCTTGTCGCGCTGGGCGTGGCGAAGATCGTCTCGGCCACCTGTCGATCGAGCCGGGTGTTCGGGGGGCTTCTTGTCTTGAGCGGTCTGTGGATTACGGCGGAACAGGTGTACGGCGTGCGGGTGCACTTCTGGCAATGGTGGCCGCTGCTGCTCATCGCCGGCGGAGTGATGCTGGTCGCCCGCGCGTGGGAGACCCGCGCGCCGGTGCCTGCAGTGGCGCGCGACGGCGGCGTGGAACTTGCCCTCTGGTCGGGCGTCGAGCGGCGCATCTCGTCACCGGACTTCAAGGGCGCCGATCTCACGGCGATCATGGGCGGCATCGAGCTGGATCTGCGCGGTGCGAGCACGGCGACCGGCACGGCCGTCGTCGACGTCTTCGCGCTGATGGGCGGCATCGAAATCAGGGTGCCGGCCGATTGGGTCGTGGTCAATCAGATCGTGCCCATCCTCGGGGGCGTGGAGGACAAGAGCACCGGGACGCAGGCCTCGCAGCATCGGCTCATTCTGCGGGGACTGGTCCTGATGGGCGGCGTCGAGATCAAGACGTAAGTCATGCATCCGATCCTCGCCGATTGGCGACGCCTCCTGCTTCAGCTGGCGGCGTCGTGCGTGCTCGGCGCGGTGCTCGGCGGACTCGTAGGTGTCGTCATTGGCGTGGGCTGGCTCGATGCCATCGTGTTCGCCCTGCCGCTTGCGCTGTTGGCGACGCCGCTGTCGTTCTCGGCCTGGTACCTCTGCCGTGCAATGCCGCTGTCCAGGACGCCGCCGATCCGGCTGGTCACGGCGGCCCTTGGGTCGGGCATCATCTCCGGCGCGATCTGGGCGGCGATCGGCTACGAGTGGTGGGACGTGCTCCTGAGAGACGGCTGGGAGCGCGCCAACGCGCCGATGCCGGTGCTCGCGGCGCTGCTGGCCGGCCTCGGCGGGCTCGGCTACATCCTGTCGGTGACGGTGCATTATGTGCTTCAGGCGTCGGAGGATTCCGCCGAGGCGGGCCGTCGCGTGCTGGCCTCGGAGATTGCCCATCGGGAGGCCGAGCTGCGGGCGCTGCGCGCGCAGGTCGACCCGCATTTCCTGTTCAACAGTCTGAATTCGATTGCGGGCCTGACGACGGCCGATCCCGTGCGCGCAAGGGAGATGTGCCAGCGGCTGGCCGACTTTCTGCGCGAGAGTCTCGCCGTCGGCGCCTCGCCGCGGATTCCGTTGCGGCGCGAAGTGGCGCTGGCCGAGCAGTACCTGTGCGTCGAGCAGGTGCGCTTCGGCCGTCGCCTGTCGATTTGCGCGACTGTCGCGGCCGCGAGCGGGGACGTAGCGGTGCCGCCGCTGATCCTCCAGCCTCTCGTCGAGAACGCCGTCAGGCACGGCGTGGCCACGTGCCTGGACGGCGGGACGATCCGAGATCGCGACACGGCGGGCAGGAGACCGGGTTGTCATCGACGTGGTGAATCCGCGAGACGTCGATGGCGGCCGGCCCGGCACCGGCCTGGGTCTGGATCTGGTGCGCCGGCGGCTCGGGGCGTCGTTTGGCGGCGAGGCGACGCTGCGCGTCGAGCCATCGCCGGACGCGTATCGCGTGTCGGTGACGATCCCGATCGAGGGAGGACCCGCATGAGCCCCGGCTCGCGGCTTCGTATCGTGATCGTCGACGACGAAGAGCCGGCGCGGATCGCGTTGCGGCAGGATCTCGAGAGCCTGACCGGCGTCGAGGTCGTGGCCGAGTGCGCCAACGGGTTCGAGGCGGTGAAGGCGGTCACCGACGTGGGGCCCGATCTGCTGATCCTCGACGTCCAGATGCCGAAGCTCGACGGATTCGACGTGCTCGAACTCATCGGCCGCGAAGTGCCGGCCATCTTCGTGACCGCCTACGACCAGTTCGCGCTGAAGGCGTTCGAGGTGCACGCCGTCGACTACCTGCTCAAGCCGTTCACCCGGGAACGGCTGGCGGCCGCGGTCGGCCGCGCGCGCGACCGTCGCGGAGGCGGCGCGGTATCGGCGTCGGCCCTGAGGGCCAGCGCCCGGCCTCCCGGGACACCGCTGGATCGCGTCGTGATTCGGGACGGCGCGGACGTGCATGTCCTGGCGGTGGACAAGATCGACTACGTGGAGGCGCAGGACGACTACATCGCGTTTCGCGCGATGGGCAAGTCGTTGCTGAAGGAGCAGACGCTGTCGGACATCGAAGCCCAGCTCGATCCGCGGCGATTCGTCCGAATCCACCGGTCGTACCTGCTGAATATCGAGCGGGTTGTGCGCGTGGAGCTGTACGCGAAGGACAGCCGCGTGGCGATCCTGACCGACGGGACGAAGCTCCCGGTCAGCCGGGCCGGGTATCAGCGCCTGCAGGATCTGCTCTAGGGATACGGCATTTCCCGTCTTGACGGGCGCCTCGGCGCTGGTATCTAGTTAACTAAATGGTTAGTCAGACAGCATCGCCGAGGCGCGCTGGCGGATCGACGGGCGCGCCTGCTGGCCGCCGCGGCGGAGGAGTTCGCCGCCCGCGGCTTCGACGGCGCCAAGGTCGACCGGATCGCCGCCCGCGCCCGGGTGAACAAGGCGATGCTGTACTACCACTTCGCGCACAAGGCGGCGCTTTACCGCGAGGTCCTGCGCGACGTGTTCGGCGCCGCCGCCGAGGCGGTCGAGGCCGTCCGCGACCGCGGCGGCGACCCGGAGCAGCAGTTGCGCGCGTTCATCGCCGCCGTTGCTGACAGCGCCGTAGCCCGCCCGCACTTCCCGTCCATCTGGCTGCGCGAGATGGCCGAAGGGGGCCGTCATCTGAACGATCCCGTCGTCGCGCAGATGCGCCGGGTCATGGTGACGCTGGCCGGCATTCTCGAGGCGGGCCGCCGCACCGGCACGTTTCGCCGCGTCCATCCCCTCATCGCCCAGATGGGCATCGTCGCGCCGCTCTTGTTTTTCGCCGCCTCCGCGCCCGTCCGCTCGCGGCTCCGCGCTCGCGCGCCGTTTCCGCTCGCGGAGGTCACGCCGCAGGCCGTGCTCGACCACGTGCAGAACGCCACGCTCGCGGCGCTGCGGGTCCACCCCGCGGCCGCGCGGCGGTCCTTACCGGTGAGGAGGCTCCGTTGACGAGTCGATTTGTGATGGGTGGCATGCTGATGGCGCTTGGTGCCGCGGCAGCCGGCTGCCATCGACAGGCGCCGGCCGGCCCGCCGAGAGCCTCCGGGTACGTCGAGGCCACGGAAATCCGGGTGGCCTCCAAGGTGGCCGGCCGCGTCGAGCAGGTGAACGTCACCGAGGGCCAGCGCGTCGCCGCCGGCCAGGTGCTGGCCACCGTGGCGACGACAGATATCGATCTGGTGATCCGCCAGGCCGGGGCCGATCGCGATCAAGCCCTCGCCCGGTTGCGATTGCTGCAGGCCGGTACGCGGCGGGAAGACATCCGGCAAGCCGAGGCGCAGGTCGCGGCGGCCGAGTCGGACCGCCTGGCGGCGGCTTCGGAGCTGTCCGCCGCGAAGAGCGACGAGGCGAGGTTCCAGCAACTGCTGCAGGCGCGCGCCGGGTCGGCGAAGCAGTACGACGACGCGGCGGCCCGTCGCGAGCAGGCCGAGGCGCGTGTCAAGGCGGCGGCCGATAAGGCGGCGGCGGCGAGAGCAACCCTCGACCGGCTGAACGCCGGCGCGCGGCCCGAGGAAGTGGCCGAGGCCCGGGCGCGGGTGGCCGCGGCCGACGCGCAGATCGCGTCGCTCGAGCAGAACCGGCGGGAGACAACCATCGCCGCTCCGTCCGGCGGCGTGGTGTCGACGAGGCTCGTGGAGCCGGGCGAGCTCATTGCGATCGGCGCGCCGCTCATCGTGATTATCGATCTCGATCAGGCGTGGGCGAACGGCTACGTCGAGGAACCGCTGGTGCCGAAGTTGAAGATCGATCAGGCGGCCACCGTTCTGACCGACGGAGGTGACCGGCTGCCGGGGCGCATCACCTTCATCGCGCCCCGCGCGGAGTTCACTCCTCGCAACGTTCAAACCACCGACGAGCGCGCCAAGCTGGTGTATCGCGTCAAAGTCGCCGTCGACAACCGCAAGGGTGTGCTCAAGCCGGGCATGCCGATCGAGATCGAGTTTGCCGACGGGAGCGGGCAGTGAACAATGCGCCGCCGCAAGAGACGGTGATCGAGCTCGCCGGGGTGCGAAAGGCGTTTGGATCGACGCCGGCGGTGATCGACCTGACGTTTGCGATCGCACGCGGCGAGATGTTCGGGGTCATCGGGCCTGACGGCGCGGGCAAGACCACGACGCTGCGCATGATCTGCGGGTTGCTGCCGCCCGACGGCGGGCGCATTCGCGTCCGTGGCGCCGATCCGTTCCGCACGCATCGCACCGCCACGGCGTCCATCGGCTACGTGTCGCAGCAGTTCAGCTTGTACGGCGACCTGTCGGTCGACGAGAACATCGCGTTCTTTGCCAGCATCCATGGTGTCCGGCGCTTTGCCGATCGCCGGACGCGGCTGCTCGAGCTCACGGGCCTGCTGCCGTTCCGCACCCGCCGCGCCGATCGCCTGTCCGGCGGGATGAAGCAGAAACTGGCGCTCGCGTGCACCCTGATTCACGAGCCGCCCATTCTCGTGCTCGACGAACCGACCACGGGCGTGGATCCGGTCTCCCGGCGGGAGTTCTGGAAGCTGCTGGCGGAGTTCCTCGGGCAGGGGCTCACGATCGTGATGGCCACGCCGTATCTGGATGAGGCCGAGCGCTGCGCACGCGTTGCTCTCTTGAGTCAGGGTCGGCTGCTCGCGCTCGATGATCCCGCCCGTCTCCAAGCGTCGACGCGAGGCGTGATTCTGGAGGTCGTCGCCGCGCCGCCGCGCCGCGCGCTGCAGGTGCTGCGTACGCGGCTGGGCGACGACCGTGTGCAGTTGTTCGGCGATCGGCTGCACGTGCGGGTTGATCGCGACGACGCCCAGCACGATATCGCCGCGATCCTCAACTCGGCCGGCCTTCCGCCCGCCGGCGTGCGCGCCATCGTGCCGACGCTCGAGGACGTTTTTATCGAGTTGCTGGCGAGCGCCGGAGCGGCGCGAGCGGGGGTGGGGCCCCGCGAGCAGTGAGAAGCGCCTGCGGCTGCCGCGAGGAGAGCGAGTCGACGAGCGCCGGAGCGGCGCGAGCGGGGGTGGGGCCCCGCGAGCAGTGATATTTGAGGTCCTTGCCATGCGATCTGTCCGCGCTCTTGCATTTGCCCTTGGCCTTTTCAGTGCCCAGACGGCGCTGGCGCAGGTGCCGCTGTCTTTGACGCTCGAGGACGCAATCGCGCGTGGTGTCGCGCAGGCGCCCCGGATGGCCGAGGCGCGCGCACGGGAGACCGCCGCGGCGGCGACCGTCACGTCCCGCGCCGCGCAGCGCACACCCTCCGTCACAGAAACGGCGGGCTACCTGCGGACGAATCACGTCGAACCGTTCGGCATCACGCAGTCGAACGGCACGCTCAAGCCACTGTTCCCCGACATTCCGGTCAACTACCGGGCGCGCACGGAACTGGATATCCCGATATACACAGCCGGTCGGACGGCGGCCGCGGTCGAATCAGCGCGGGCCGACGAGCACGCCGCGCAAGCGGATGCTCGTGTCACTGAAGCGGACGTGCGGCTCGACGTGATCCGCGCGTACTGGAACCTGGTCACCGGCCCGCGAGACCGCGAGAGTGCTCGAGGCCGGCCTCCAGCGCATGGACGCCTGGGTCGGCGACGTGCGGTCGCGCGTGGCCGCCGGCGTGCTGCCCCCCAACGACCTGCTTTCCGCGCAGGCACAGCGCGCGCATCAGAATGTCCAGCTCATCCAGGCAAGAAACGCCGCGGCGATCGCGGAGGTCGATCTCGCCCGGCTCATCGGCGTGGAGCTGGACCAGCCAATCGTCACGGCGACGTCGGTCGACCAGCCGGTGAGCGGCGCCGCCGACACGGCCGCGCAGCCGGTGGCGGCCCTCGTGAGCCGCGCGCGAGAGAGCCGCGGTGAGCGAGCCGCGCTTCAGGATCGGCAGGCGGCCCTGCGTTCGGCGGCGGCCGCCGCGCTGGCGGGATTGCGTCCGCAGGTCGGCGGCGTGGCCTCGTTCGAACCGTCGCGCCCCAATTCACGGTTCGTGCCGCGGACGGACGAGTGGAGGGTGTCCTGGGACATGGGCGTCAATGTGAGTTGGCCGCTCTGGGATGGCGGGCGGGCCCGGGCGGACCACGCAGCGTCGCTGGCGCAAGCCGAGGCGCTCGGCCATCGGCTGGACGACTTCGACGCGCAAGTGGCGGTTGAGATTCGACAGCGGCTGCAGGACCTCGAAGCCAACCGTGCGGCCCTGCAGGCGGCCGCCGATGGGGTCGCCGCGGCTGAGGAGGCGCGTCGCGTGCTCGGCGAGCGCTTCAACGCCGGCGTCGCGACGCCGACCGATGTGCTCGACGCGCAGACGGCGCTGCTGCAAGCCGAGCTCGAGCGCACTCAGATTTCTGCCGCGCTCCGCCTCGGCGAAGCGCGGCTGCTGCGGGCGATCGGCGGGCTCTGATGGCGGAACGCCGCGATCGTCGTCGAGCATCTTTCGCGGCGCTTCGGGCAGTTTGTCGCCGTCGACGACGTGAGTTTCGACGTGCGGCGGGGAGAAGTCTTCGGTTTTCTGGGCGCGAACGGCGCGGGGAAGTCCACGACCATACGCATGCTGTGCGGCCTGTTGACGCCGACATCCGGCCGGGCATCGGTCGATGGCATTGATGTCGGCCGCGATCCTGAGGGCGTCAAACGGCGAATCGGCTATATGTCGCAGCGGTTCTCGCTGTACCAACTGCTGACCGTCGACCAGAACATCCGCTTTTACGCCGGCCTCTACGGACTGCGCGGCAGCCGGCTCGAAGCGCGCCGCCGCTTCGCGCTCGACATGGCGGGGCTGGCGGAACGGGAAACCGAGCTGGCCCGCAACCTGTCTGGCGGCTGGCGCCAACGCCTTGCGCTCGGTTGTGCGCTGTTGCACGAACCACCCATCGTTTTTCTGGACGAGCCGACCGGCGGTGTGGATCCGGTGTCCCGGCGCGACTTCTGGCGCCTGATTGACGACCTCTCGCAAGCCGGCACGACCGTGCTCGTCACGACTCATTACCTCGACGAGGCGGAGCGCTGCGATCGCGTGGCGATCATCCACGCCGGAAGACTCGCCGCGCTTGGCGCCATCGCCGAATTGAAATCCGCGTTCCGCACGCGGCCCATTTTCGAGATTCGATCGCTCGATCCGGTCGCCGCCATGGCGGCTCTGGACCGCCAGCCATTCGTCGAGAAGACGAGCCTGTTCGGCACGACGGTGCATGCGGTCCTTCGCGACCGGCAGACGGTCGAGGAGGATCTGGCGCGGGCGCTCGAAGGCGGCACACGTGCCGATCACCAGTGTCCAGACCGTCGCAGCCCAGTCTCGAGGACGTCTTTCTCGACGTGCTCGATCGGGTGCAGGGAAGCTCCGCGGCATGAGACGCGCCTGGGCGGTGGCCGTCAAGGAGCTGCGGCAGATCCGCCGCGATCGCCGGACGCTGCTCATCCTGTTGTTCATCCCGGCGTTCTTCCTGTTTCTGTACGGCTACGCGCTCAATTTCGATATCCGCCATGTGAGCCTGGCCGTCGAGGATCGCGACGGATCCACCGAGAGCCGGATGCTGGTTGCGAGGTTCGTGCAATCGACGTACTTCGATCTCGGTCTCCTCCGTGACGTCGGACGCCGACGCCGACCGGCTGATGGACACCGGGGACATTCGCGCGTTGCTCGTCATCCCGGAGGATTTCTCGAGTCGGATCCGCCAGGGCGGGACCGGCGACGTGCAGGTCATCCTGAACGGCGACAACGCCAATACCGCTACGACGGTGCTCGGCTATTCCACGGCGGTGTTGCGGGACGCCGGCGCCATCCTCGGCGGGCCACCCCGTAACGCCGTCACGGGCATCGGCATCGAGCCGCGCGTCTGGTACAACCCCGAGCTTCGAAGCACGCTGTTCCTCGTGCCCGGCCTCATCGCGTACATCGCGACGATCACGGCGGTGCTGTCGACGGCGCTGTCGATCGTGCGCGAAAAGGAAATGGGGACGATGGAACAGGTGCGCATGGCGCCGATCTCGACGCCGGCGTTCGTCCTTGGCAAGACGCTGCCGTACCTGATCATTTCGCAGGCTTCGGCCATGCTGATCGTGGTGACCGCGATGGTCCTGTTCGATCTGCCGATGCGCGGCAGCTGGCTGTCGCTCTCACTCGTCCTCGCCCTGTTTCTGGTCGGCGGGGTGGGAACGGGCCTGCTCGTGTCGACCATGACCGACACGCAGCAGATGGCCCTGCAGACCTCGATGCTGATCGCGTTTTTGCCGACCATGATTCTGTCGGGATTCATCTTTCCGATTTCCAGCATGCCGGCTCCCATCCAATACGTGACGACGATCGTTCCGGCGCGGTACTTCCTGGTCGCGCTGCGGGGCATCGTTTTGAAGGGGCTGAGTCTGGGCGCGGTCTGGCCGTCCGCTGCTCGCGCTGGGCGCCTACGCCTTCGTCGTGCTCGGCGTGTCGGCCGCAAGGCTGGCGAGGCACGGCTCGTGAGTAACTTTCAGGCGAACGAGCGGTCAAGAGTGAGCCACGCGAGCGGCGCGGGGCGGCGGGGGCCCCGCCAGCGAGCGTGTCAGGGGTTCGGGGACGCCGAGGGACATGCGAGTGAGCGGGAGCGAACGGCCACGCGAGCGGCGCGGGGCGGCGGGGGCCCGCCAGCGAGCGTGCAGGGGGTTCGGGGGATGAAATCCCCCGAAGAAGAAAGATGACCGCACGCGTTCGGACGCTGATGTGGAAGGAGTTTCTGGAGCTGCGGCAGACGCCCCGGCTGCTGTTTCTGCTCATCGTCGCGCCGATCATTCAGTTGACGCTGCTCGGCTACGCGGCGACCACCGACATCAAGCACGTGCCGATTGTCGTCGTCGACGGCGACAGGACGCCGAGGAGCCGGCAGCTCATCGAGCGATTCAGCGCGTCGCCGTATTTCCAGATCGTCGGGGAGCGGATGAGCCCGCGGGACGTCGACGCGGACCTCGCTGGGGGCAGGGCCTGGCTGGCGATTGTGATTCCGCTCGGGCTGGACGCCGCGGTGACCGGGCACGGGCCGGACGAGCGCCCGGGAAATCCAAGTGCTGGCCGACGGCACGGACGCCAATTCATCGGGAGTCGCGATTGCCTATGCGGCGTCGCTGGTCGGGGAGTTCAACGCGGAGGTCGCCGCTGAACGCGGCGCGGCCGTCGAATCCCATCGACGGCCGGGTGCGCGTCTGGTTCAATCCGCAGCTCGAGAGCCGCAACTTCATGGTCCCTGGCGTCATCGCGCTTCTGCTGCTGCTCGTGACGGCGAACCTGTCATCGATGGCGATTGTCAGGGAACGCGAATTGGGCACCCTCGAGCAGCTGAATGTCACGCCGCTCGGCCGTTGGGAGCTGATTCTCGGAAAGCTCCTGCCTTACGCGGTAGTGGGGTTCATCGACGTGCTTCTCGTCTTGGCCGTGGCGGTGTACTGGTTTGCCGTCCCGCTGCGCGGCAGTGTCTGGCTGCTGCTCGGCGCCAGCATGGTGTATCTGCTTTGCACGTTCGGGCTCGGTCTCTTTGTGTCGACGATCTCATCGACGCAGCAGCAGGCAATGCTGACCTCGACGTTCTTCTTTCTCGTGCCGATGGTCTATCTGTCGGGCTTCATCTTCCCGATCGAAAACATGCCACGGCTCATCCAGGCCATCACCACGCTGGTGCCGCTGCGGTACTTCCTGGTCATCGTGCGGGGCATCTTCCTGAAAGGGATCGGCTTCGACCTGCTGTGGCCGCAATTCGCCGCCCTGGGGACGTGGGGTGTGGTCGTCCTGTCGCTGGCCGCGTACCGCTCGCAGAAGCGGGCGTAGGGGAGAGGGGGACGGGTCTCGATTTGTGGAAACCTCGGTGGCGAGGGTAACTGAGGTTTCCACAAATCGAGACCCGTCCCCCTTTTGCCCGAATCTGTGGAAAACTGACCCGTCCCCATGATTTACGTTGGCACGTCCGGTTACAACTACCCTGAATGGCGGGGAAGTTTTTATCCCGAGGGCTTCCCGACGAAGAGACATGTTCGGCTTCTACCGGGAGCGGTTTCACACCGTCGAGATCAACGCGACCTTCTATCGAATGCCGACACCGAAGACGACAGCGGGCTGGCTCGAACAGGCCCAGCCCGGCTTCAAGTACGCGCTGAAGGCGCCCCGCCTGATCACGCACATCAAGCGACTCAAGGAGTGCGAGGACTCCGTGAAGTTCTTCTGCGACAGCGCGCGCGGCCTGGGCGCGCACCTGGGGACGCTGCTGTTTCAGTTGCCGCCCACCCTCAAAGCCGATCTGCCGCGGCTGGAAGCGTTCGCTGAAGCAGCTGCCCGCCGATCTGCAGTCGGCCGTCGAGTTTCGCAACGAATCATGGTTGACCGACGAGGTGTACGGATTGCTCGAGCGTCACGGCGTCGCGCTGTGCATCGCCGACTTCGGAGACAAGACCACCCCGCTGCGGCCGACGGCACGCCACGGCTATTTTCGCCTTCGCGACGAGGGATATACGCCGGCCGATCTCGATCGCTGGGCCGTGGAGCTGATCTCGCACTCGACCACCTGGCAGGACGCGTTCGTCTACTTCAAGCACGAAGAAGAAGGAAAGGGCCCGGAATTCGCCCAGGCATTCGTGGACGTGCTGAAGCGGCGCGGCGTCAGCGTGGCATGACCGCGGCCAGAAAGTTCACCGCCATCGTCTCCGCCCAATAGCCGTCGTCGTCCGTCGCGTTGGCCGGCGAAGCCGCAGTGCCCGCCGTTGCGCTCGATGCACAAGGCGATGTGACGATTTTCACGCAGGGCTGGTTCTTGAAACTGTGACGCGGGCACGAAGGGGTCGTCTTCGGCGCTCAGGATCAGCGTGGGAACCCGGATGCGATCGACCACGCGGACGGCGCTCGCCCGATGGTAATAATCCGCTGGCGCCCTGGAAGCCGTGATGGGGCGCCGTGTAAACTTCGTCGAACTGGCGGATCGTCCAGATCGATCGAAGCGGCCGCGAGGTCGTACTTCTCCGGCCAGACCTCGGCTTTCCTCCGCATCCGGGCTTTCAGATTCCGCACGAAATTGAACTGGTAGATGACGTTGGCCCGGCGCTCGATCGCGCGGACGCAGAGGTCGAGGTCGATCGTCGGGCTGATGGCGACCACGCCGGCCACGGGCAGGTCGGGCGACTGCGTCGAGTTCGCCGGCCAGTTTGACCGCCAGATTGCCGCCAAGCGAGTAGCCCACGACGCCGAAGCAGGGGAGGCGATCCTCCTGCACGAGAGCGCGAATCACGGCCTTGGGATCCTCGGTGAGGCCGGAGTGATACAAGCCTGGTGTCAGATGCTCGGTGCCGCCGCAGTTGCGCTGGTTGAGGAGGACCGCGTTCCAGCCGCGCTGCCACGCTTTCGCCGCCAGTCCGCGCATGTAGTGCGCTTCACTGGATCCTTCCAGACCATGCAGGGCCAGCAACGTCGGCACGCTGGCGCGATCCGGCTGCCAGAAACATCGGGCGAGGACCTGCGTGTCCGGAGACACGCGAATCAGCCGCGCCTCCGGCTCGGGCAGCTCCGGAAACAGGCGCGCGCGGGCCCACGCGAAGACCGTCATTGCATGGCCGCTGCTGAGCCACCGGCGTGGGACGAACGGCGGGTGGCTCGTCACGAATTCCGCTGGGGCATCGCTTCATCGAAGCTTGTAAATCACGAATTGGCTCGTTGCGATGGAGCTCGGGCAGCGACAGGCGCCTCGACGCGTCCACGATCGCGACGTCAACGCCGTACCGCGCCGACAGCGCTCGCAGCTCGCCGTCGTCCAGACGATCGAATTCACCGCAACGCCGACAGCCGGTCGGCCAGCGTCAGGGCGACCCGCCGATCGTACATCGCCAGAGCGCGTATCCTTGCCGGCTTCGACGAGGGTGTCCTTCTCCGCCGCCAGGCGGACGCTGACGCCGTATTTCCAGGCGTGTCCCGGGTCGGCGAGCACGTACCAGGCGGGCGGAGCGGCCTTCAGCCAGTCCATCGCCTCGATCCACGGCGTGCGCGGGAAGCGTCATCGCGACGAGTGCTCCGATCTTGCGCAATGAGGTATGTCCCCCGGCCGATCGACGCGGCGGCCAGGATCGCGACGACGACCAGCTCGGCCCACACGGCGATGGCGAAGTCGATCATCCATCAGCCACCAGGCGAGGTAGGCCGCCGTCGTGAAGTCCAGAATCCAGAACACCCGCGTCACCTGCATCTGCACCGCGAGGGCCATCCGGATCATGGTGAACGGCAGTGACAGGACGAAGAAGGCGACCAGCACGATGAGACCGGCGACGAGGGGCCCTTCGGCCGGCACCGCAACGCCCCGCGCCCGGCGAAGGCGGAAGATCAGCAGAACGATGATCGGATAGGCGAGATTGGCCACCCACGCGTACGCCGGCCATTCGTGCGGAAACAGATAGTCCTTTTCCGCCAGCACGCTCAGCCATGCCGGGTCCATGATCACCAGGCGGCCAGACAGCGGACCCCGCAGCACGGCCCACAGGGCGAGGAGGGCGGACATGCCCGCAAGAAGGAAGGCCGCTCGGCGCCACCGCGGCCGCGCGGCGACGATTGCGACGCCGACGACAATCGCAAACCAGAACGCGGTCGTGGGATGCCAGACGCGCTGACCAAGGTCCAGATCGCGGCGCGGCTGTACCGCTCGCCGAGCAGAGCCGCGAGCGCGAGCACGCCGCATGCGAACGCGATCATCCGCGGGTGCATGTAGCCTTCGAGGGAGTTCACGCCGGTCTTTGCGATGCGGTGGCGGAATGTCACCAGGATCAGCAGCGCAACGATGCCCCAGGTCGAGAGTCCGGCGGCGCGGCCGAACCGGCAAGCCGCCACGAACAGGACCAGCAGGCCCGCGGCGTACAGACCCAGATACAGCGGCGGCAGGTCCGCTCGCAGGACGCGCGACAGACCCGGCGACGATCTCGTCCGACCACATGAGCCGCGACTCGGTCGCGAGCAGTCGTCGTGTCGCGCGGAAAGAAATCCGGATGGAGGTCCTTGATGACGGCGGGGCATAGAACGCCTGGTCGGAGACGCCGTACCGGTAGCCGCCGGAGTTTGCCGTGGCGGCGAGGCCGAAGGCCGCGGCCGCGAGAAGCAACGCGATCCGGCGGCTCACATGCCTTCGTCGGCGCTCGGACCGTAGAGCGGCGGGAGCGGCACGTTCTGCAGCCGCAGATACACGCGTCAGCTGGCCGCGATGATGGACCAGGTGGTTCAGGAGGAACCGGCGCAGCGCGCTGACGCGGGGCAGCGACATCACCAGATGTCCGTCGCTCTTGAGCGCCCATGGCGCCGTCAGCTCGGCGTCGGTGCGCTCGACGAGCGTCCGGCGGACCTCAGCCGAGTGGCGGTCGAAGGTCTCGAGCACTTCGCGCCCTGGAGCATTGCTGGATTGCGCGGCGCGGCGCCGCTCGTCCTCGAGATCGTAGCCGTCCTGCTGAAGGATCGAGGTTCCCCAGTGCGGAATCTGCGCCAGATGAGTGGCCAGACCGCCGAGCGACATGGACCGCTCGTGCGGCTTCCATGAGAACTCGGCGTCGGGCAGGCGGTCGAGCAGCCGGCGCGTGAGGGCGACTTCGTCGTCGAATTCAGAAAGGACGGTCTCTTTCAGCGTCACTTGCTGAAGTTCACCTTCGGCACGGCCTTGGCGTCCGGCGGCGCCTGGAAGTACGGATACTCCTTGAAACCGAACATCTTCGCCGTCAGATTCGGCGGGAAACTGCCGCCGCATGGTGTCGTACTCGCGCACGCGGTCGTTGTAGCGCATCCGTTCGGCCGACAGCCGGTTTTCCGTGCCGGCGAGCTCGTCCATCAGCCGTGCGAACTGGCGCATCCGACTTGAGCTGGGGGTAGTTCTCCATGACGACGAACAGCCGGCCGAGAGCGCTGGTCTCCGGCGTTCGCCGCCGAGATCTTCTCGGCCGGCGACTGGGCGCCGGCCATGCGCGCACGCGCGTCGGCGATCGAGGCGAAAACACTGCTCTCCTGCTTGGCGAATCCCTTGACGGTCTCGACCAGGTTCGGAATCAGGTCGTTGCGCCGCTGAAGCTGGTTTTCCACCTGCGCCCACTGCGCCTTTACTTCCTCGTCCTTGGCGGTGAACTTGTTGTACGAGCAGCCGGCGAGGAGCGTGACGGCAGTCAGGAGCGCCGCAAGACGGACCGCATGCGAGCCAGATCGATGCGTCATGATCATCACTCTACCGCAGGATGCAGGTCTGCAAGTCGGCAGGACCGCGGGCGTCGCCGGCGTGCGGCCTCGCAATCCTGCCGGGTGTTCTCTACCAGCTTCCCGACGCCCCGCCGCCGCCGCTCGAGCCACCGCCGAAGCCGCCAAATCCACCGCCGCCTCCGCCGAACCCGCCACCGCCAAAGCCGCCGCCGCCCCCCGACCACCCGCTCCACGAGCCGCCGTACCAGCCGCCGCGACGCCGCGTCGTGCCGCCCCTGATCATCGCCCGCAGCAGCGGCGGAACGATCAGGAGGGCCAGAACCAGCAGGAGGCCGATGGGAATCCCTCCTCGGGACCGCGGTGCCGCGGCTCGCCCTCGGTACGTCCTGGAGCGTGACGCCGCGCGCGTCGGCGATCCGCTGGATCAGCCGCGTCGTGCCGGCGAGCAACCCTCCGCCGTAGTCGCCCTGGCGGAATGCGGGGAGCATGAACTCGCGAATCGTCTCGCCGGAAAAGCCGTCCGTGATGAACTCCTCGAGCCCGTACCCGACCTCGATCCTGACGCGGCGCTCTTTCACGGCGAGGACGACCAGCAGGCCGTTGTGCTTGTTCTTCTGGCCGATTCCCGCCTTCTCGAACAGGCGAACGGCGTACTCCTCGATCGATCCATACGGCTCGATGGTCTTGACTGTCGCGACGACCACGACATCGCCCGAGGCGGCCTGCAGGGCGCGAATGCGATGGTCAAGCGTTGCCGAGACATCGGGACTGAGGATCTGCGCGAAGTCGTTGACTGGCGCCGTGAGCGCCGGCAGGGACTGGGCGCCCGCGCGCGCTCCGGCCACGGCGAGAGCGATCACGGCAAACGGGATCGCCGCCCGGCGGATCGATCTCACGACCGCCGCCAGCTATCGACGAAATTCCACAACTGCTCCGCCGCCGCCAGATAGCGCCGACATGCGCAGACGGCCTTCCGGCCGTGCTCGGGATGAACGTCGAGATCGAGGATGCGCGCGACCACATCCGGGGGCATGCCGATCACAGCCTGGGCAAACCCGGCGAGGTCGGTTTCGGTCGCGTGCGGTGCGTCGTGCAGCCGCGCCACGTTGGAGAGCAGCGCACGGAAGGGCGCGGCCGATCGGACGATCACGTCGATCAGGTGCGATTGATGCCCGCCGGCCTGAATCCAGCCCTGACGCAGATGAATCAGATGCCCGCGCGCCTGGATCTCGCAGGCGCGCCGCAGGTCTTCGGTGTCGATGGACGTCGCCGGCAAACGGCGGCGTGCCGGCGATGACCACGTGGCGATCGAGAATGGCCTGGTACTCGAGCGGGAAGGCGTCGAGCGATCGGCGGAACTCATCGGGCGTCACGACAAGAGGCGTCGCCAGGCCGTCGTGATGCCACGATCCGACGAGCGGCGCCGAGTGCGTCCAGATCGTCGGCGTGCACCGTGGACGCAAACGCGACGCTCGCGCTCTGCTCGTAGGCGACCAACGCCACGAATCGCGATCCGAACACCCGCTGAAGGTCCGCAGCGAGCCGGCTGAAGCCGCGCTCGAGCGCAGTGGTCAACGTCAAGGGAGACGTCACGTTCACATTGTAGAGGGAAGTTCTCTACAATGTGACGGCGATGCGTTTGCGCGTGATGAAGGTCGGGTGCTTCGGTGGCGGCACCGGACTTCCCAGTCTGCTCGGCGGCCTCAAGAACAATCCCTGGCTCGAGCTGCATGCGGTCGTCACGATGTTCGACAGCGGCGGCTCATCCGGGCAGCTGCGCGACGAGCTCGGCGTTCTTCCACCGGGCGATGTGCTGAAATGCGCGCTGGCGCTTGCGCGCAGCGAGGCAGAAGCCCGCGAGATTCTGCTGACCCGGCTGCCCATGCTCGAGCATCAGCGGCGCCTCGCAGGACACACCGGCGGCAATCTGCTGCTGTCGATGATGGAACAGTACACCGGCGATTTTCTGGCGGCGGTCGACGCGCTGCGGACGCTGCTGGGCTGCCGGGGACACGTGTGGCCGATCACGATCGAGCGTTCCACGCTCTGCGCCCGATACAGTGACGGATCGACGACGCGCGGCGAATTCGAAGTGGACGCCGGACAGGCCCGCGGCGGGTCGGTCGATCGCCTCTGGCTCGATCCGCCGGTGTCGATTCATCCGGCCGTCGCCGAAACCATTCGCTCGCTCGATGCCGTCGTCATCGGTCCCGGCAGCCTCTTCACGAGCCTCCTCCCGATCTTCCTGGTGGCAGGGCTGCCGCGAAGCGCTGGCGGCCGTGCGCGGACCGGTCATCTACATCGCCAACCTGCTGACGGAAGGCCGAGGGATGGACGGATTCACCGCGGGACATGCCGTTGACCTGACTAGCCGAGGCCATCGGGCGGCCTGTGGATTCCGTGCTCGTGAACGTCGACCCCCCGGATGGCGCGGTGCTCGAACGCTACGCCCGTGAGCACAAAGTGCCGCTGCCGATCGGGCAGATCCTCCGGCCTCGCAGGTGAGTCGAAGGCGCGTTCTGGCGCGGACCGATCGCGCGTCACGACCGTCTGCTGCTGCGCGCAGCGGTCTGGGCTGTTTTGGCGGAGCGGTACCTGTTGCGGGAATGACAACTGCTCGCCTGCAGGCTTGCGAGCGCGGTCTACTTCTCCTTCTCCCTCGTCGCCGTCCAGCTTCCGTCGCCGGCCTGACCGAGGTCGGCGTCGCCCCGCATGGATTGGCCGTCCGCCGCCACCTCGCCCTTGAATGACATCTCGACCTTCTCGCTCTCCGACGGTCATCGTCAGCCAGAACTCGATCGCGCGGCCCTTCAGCGTGCCTTCGAGCGGAAAGGTGCCGTAGCCGGCCCTGGTACGTGCCGGTGATCTTCTCGCCGTCCTGTTTCAGCGTCAGCAGGGGCGTTGACACACCCATGGCCATGTTCAAGGCCATCGCCCATTTGCCAGTCACTGCGGCGGATGCGCCTTTTCCTGTTTCGCCGGTGGAGAATCCTTCGGCGGCGCGCCCGATTGCTGCCCATGCAGGCCGGCGCCGAGGAGCGCGGCCAGCGCCATTGTCAATAGCGGTCCGCTTCATATCGTCCTCGCTCTTTCGTCGGGATCCACTGGCGCGGCGGCTGGTTGCGGCCTTGCCGGCGCGCGGCCGTGTGTTCGCGGCCTTCGTCCTGCCTGACGGCGGGGCAGACGCGCGGTTTTCGCTCCGTCCGCGTTTCAGCGCCGCCGCTTTCTCGATGATCTCGCGCAACAGCGCGCCAGTCTCGCCGCCTGCCGCCGGGCGGTTGGTCTGCCAGATATCCGGATGGTCGGCCGCGAGAATCTCGTGAAGATCCTGGCCGCTCTTGACGCTGAGGGGCGCAAACGTCGTGATGTCCACGTCACCCGCCCACTCGTCGCGATGTTTGATGAGCAGCCAGCTCCGGCCGTCGCCGCGATTCCCGCCGTAGCCGCGCGTCCGAATCAGGGCCCAGGAGCCTTTCAGTTTGTAGCCGTCCAGTGTGAATTTCAGATCGCCCTTCTGAAGCGCCTTCGCCACATCGTCGATTTCTGGCGTCCACGTGCCGCGATCCCAGAGCATCACGATGCCCGCGCCGTAGCCTTCGGGGATGACGCCTTCGAACGTGCCGTACTCGAACGGATGATCCTCGACATGCATCGCGAGCCGCTTTGTCTTCGGGTCCAGCGACGGCCCCTTCGGTACCGCCCATGACAGCAGCACGCCCTCGTGTTCGAGCCGGAAGTCGTAATGCAGATGGCTGGCAAGATGCTTCTGGACGCAGAAGAACAGCGGTTTCCCCTGGCGGGCCTTCTTCGTGCGATCGGGTTCGCCGGCAGGCTCGGGAGACCTGTTTAAGTCCCGCTTGCGGCGATACTCATCGAGGGCCATCTATGTCACCCCTTCTTGCATGCGCGTGAGCTGCTTCCTGAAGAGGAGCATGATGCCGCCCGCGACGATTGGGAGAACCGCGACGGTGGCGAGGAGTTTGTCGAGCGGCATCGACTCATAGAACGAGGCAGCCTGGCCGCCGAGGAAGTTGCCGACGGAGGCGCCGAGGAACCACACGCCCATCATGAGGCTCACGATGCGCGTCGGCGCGAGCTTGGTCATTGAGCTCAACCCGACCGGGCTGAGGCACAGCTCGGCGATCGTGTGGATCAGGTAGACGACGAACAGCCAGGACAGCCCGACTTTCGCGCCCGTGGCCGCGATCTGTGCGCCGGGCACTAGGCAGAGGAAGCCGAGGCCCACACCGATGAGGCCGACAGCGAACTTCGCCGGGGTTGTGGCGCCGCGCCTGTCGAGGACGAGCCAGAGCCCCGCAAAAACCGGCGCCAGCGCGATGATGAAAAGGGAGTTGAGCGACTGCCACCAGCTGGCGGGGAACGGCCCATAGCCCGGGAGCACGTTGTTCGTGCTGCGGTCCGCGAAGAGATTCAGGGTGGAACCGGCTTGCTCGAAGACCGACCAGAACAGCGTGGCCGCGATGAAATACACGGAGATGACGTAGAGCCGGTGGCGTTCGACCGGCGTCCACTTGCCGCCGAGAAACAGCCAGGCAAAGAACGCGAGGACGCCGCCCAACAACAAGTAGCTGTAGGCGCCGGTGACCTGCGTGATCTTGATCGGCAGGACGCCGGTCGCAATGGCGATCCCGAGGAGGACGAGCACGAGCAGGCCGCCGCCCACGCCGTAAATCGCCTGACTGCGGATGCGGGCGGCCGCCCTCGACGACTCCGGTTTGGCTGCCTCGAGGCCCGCGGTGCCGAGTGCGCGCGCGCCCAGCACATATTGAATCAAGCCGAGCGTCATGCCGACCCCCGCGGCGCCAAATCCCCAATGCCACGCCGAGTTCGGATCCATGCCCCAGGAGGTGAGGTGTGCGCGGAACCTGGGATCCTGCACAAGATACCCGGTGACGATCCCTCCGAGCATCGCACCCGTGTTGATGCCCATGTAGAAAATCGAGAAGCCGGAATCGCGTCGTGGGTCTTTTTCCGCGTAGAGCTGCCCGACCATGACGCTGATGTTCGGCTTCAGGAGGCCAGTGCCGAGCACGATCAGCGCGAGGCCGAGGTAGAACGTCGCCGTCGACTGGACGGCCAGCGTGAAGTGACCCGCCGCAATCAGGATGCCGCCGATCAGCACCGCGCGCCGTGGGCCGATAAGCCGGTCGGCGATCCAGCCGCCCGGCAGATTGGACAGATACACCATCGAGGTGTACATGCCATAGACAGGCCCGGCCGACGCCGCGTTGAGTCCCATCCCGCCCATCGCGACCGGCGCCGTCATGTAGAGGATCAGGAAGCCGCGCATCCCGTAGTACGAGAAGCGCTCCCACATCTCGCTGAAGAACAGGGTGGATAGTCCGCGGGGATGGCCGAAAAACGATCGCTCGGTTGCGATGTCGCCTCGGCCATGCTGGGCGGGGACGGTTGCGGTGGCCAAACGGGCTTCCTTTCACCAAAGGCCGGGCCTCGGGCCCCCGGCCCCAGAAGGTCGTGAGTCTTCGACGGCCTGAGCCGTAAGCGTGCGGCCTAGCAGCCTTCAGTGCTTCTCCGGCACATATCCTGGCGGCAGCGCCGCTTCACTGCCGAAGAAGAACTCTTCCATCTGTTTCGCGATCAGTTCCTGTGCTTCCTTCTGAAACGGCAACAACCGGTACTCGTTGAGAATCATCTTCATGCGCTCTTCCCACATCTCCCACGCCTCGGCGGACACGTGCTCGAAGACGCGCTGGCCGAGCGGGCCCGGCCATGGGGGAGCATCGAGTCCCGGCAGGTCGCGGTGCAGCTTGACGCAGTGCACGGTGCGCCCCCCAATATCGCCTGCTGATGCCATAATTGCATCGTAACTGTAAGCCGGAACGATGGAAAGCGCGAAACGTCTTGTCGTGGTTTTGCTCGTCCTGGCCGCCACACCGGCCATCGCCGGGGCGCAGTACTTCGGCCGCAACAAGGTGCAGTACCGCACGTTTGCATTTCAGATCCTTCAGACCGAGCACTTCGACCTCTACTACTATCCGGAGGAAAAGGACGCCGCAGCGATGGCGTCGCGGCTGGCGGAGCGCTGGTACACACGGCTCTCGAGGTTTTTCGATCACCAGTTGCGCGGCCGGCAGGTGCTCATCCTCTATGCTGCCGCCAGCCATTTCCGTCAGACGAACGCGGTCGAAGGGCTGATCGGCGAAGGCACGGGCGGCGTCACCGAAGCCCTCAAGCGCCGCATCGTGCTCCCGATGGCCGGCTCGCTCGCGGACACCAATCACGTCATCGGCCACGAGCTGGTTCACGCGTTCCAGTTCGACATTACCGGCAGCGACCCGCGCGATGGAAACGCCTCGGCCGGGCCCGGCATCCTGCAGTACCCGCTGTGGTTTGTCGAAGGGATGGCGGAGTACCTGTCGCTCGGTCCTGTGGACGCGCAGACCGCCATGTGGATGCGCGACGCGGCGCTTCGCGAGAAGCTGCCCACCATCCGCGAGTTGGAAAAGCCCGAGTACTTTCCCGTACCGGTGGGGGCACTCGTTCTGGGCTTTCATCGGCGCCAAGTTTGGCGACCGCGCCGTCGCGTCGCTGGTCCGGTCGGCGGCCAATCCGCGGTTTGACCTCGAGGGGCTGGCCCGGCAGCTGGGGAGCGACCCCGGACCAGTTGACTGCCGACTGGCATCATGCGATTCGCGCGGCGGCTGAGGTGGCGGGGGAGAACCGGCCCTCCCTCGAGAGCGACTCGCGGCGCGTGATCAGCAAGGCCAGCGGCGCGGGGCGCTTCAACATCGGGCCGCGGGTGAGTCCTGATGGCAAGCGGATCGCGTTCTTCTCCGAGCGTGACCGCTTTTCCATCGATCTTTACCTGGCGGACGCCGAGTCCGGCCGCATCGATCGCAAGCTCATTGGTTCGGCGACCGATCCGCACTTCGACAGCCTGGAGTTCCTGAACTCGGCTGGCGCCTGGACTCCGGACGGTCGCGCGCTGGCGCTGACCGCCATCCGGGGCGGAAAGTGTGTACTGGCGCTGATCGATCCCACAAACGGACGCGACCTGCGCGAAATCGAGTTGCCGGGCCTCGACGACGCGATCAATCCGTCGTTTTCGCCGGACGGACGCTGGGTGGTCCTGAGTGGAAGCCGCGGTGGGTTCATCGATCTGTTCAAGCTGTCACTCGAAACCGGACGGATCGATGCGCTGACGAACGACAGATTTGCCGATCTCGAGCCGACATTCACGCCTGACGGAGAAACGATCGTCTTCGTCACCGAGCGCTTTACGACGGATCTCGACAAGCTCGAGCCGGGACCGCTTCGGCTCGCGCGTTTGAATCTGGCAACCGGTGCCGTCGATCCGATCGCGGGCTTTCTCAAGGGCAAACAAATCAGTCCGCAGGTGTCGGCCGACGGCCGCACGCTGACGTTCATCGCCGAGCCCGACGGCGTCAGCAATCTGTACCGCATGGCCATTGACGGCGGACCGATTCTGCAGATCTCGTGCTTCGTGACCGGAGTCGCCGGCATCACCGCGTCCAGCCCGGCCTTCAGCCTGGCGTCCACCGGGCGGATGGCGTTCAGTGTCTTCGAGGACGACGGGCATGCCGTCTATCTGCTCGACCCTTCGAATGTCGTCGGCACGGTCGCGCGCGAGGCACACGGCGAGGCGGCCGTCTTGCCCGGACGGACGGCTGCGCCTGGGGATGTCGAACGGATGCTCGCCGACGTTGGCCGGGGACTGCCGGCGAGCAGTCCCAGTCCGCCGAGCGTGCCGTACTCGCACAAGCTCACGCTCGACGCAATCGGGCAGCCGACCGTCAGTGCGGGGATCAGCCAGTTCGGCGGGTTCGTCAGTGGCGGGATGTCGGCGTTCTTCAGCGACATGCTTGGCGATCGCGCCCTTGGCGTCAGCGCCCAGGTGGCCGGTGACCTCTCCGATTTCGGGGGCGCCATTGCGTATATGAATCGGCGTCACCGGTGGAATTGGGCCGCGGTGTTCGAGGAGACGCCGTATCGTGTCGATTACGTGACCGCGGCCGGCGATGCGAGCGCCAATCGCGTGACGCTCTCCGATCGGATCGACCGTCAGACGGTTCGCGGTGTGTCAGGCATCGCCGCGTACCCGCTCAGCCCGGCATTACGGGTCGAGTTCTCCGGCGGTGCGCACGCCTTGACGTTCACGCACGACACGAAGACGGTCAATTACTCCGCCGACACGCTGCAGTTTCTCGGCGACACGACGACGCACCTGGCGTCGGACGGCGCGTTGTATCTGGCGGACACGTCGGTCGCGCTCGTGCACGATACGTCCCTCTTCGGCGCGACCGGTCCGATTCTCGGACGCCGCTATCGGATCCAACTCGGGCAGAGCGCGGGATCCTTGAACTACCAGACCGTGCTCGCCGACTGGCGTCAGTACTTCATGCCGAAGCGGCCGCTCACCGTCGCGTTTCGCGCCATTCACTACGGCCGGTACGGCGCCGATGCCGAAGCTCCGCAGCTCATCCAGTTGTATGCCGGCTACCCCGAGCTCGTGCATGGCTATGGCCTGGGGTCGATCACGCCGTCCGACTGCGCATTTGTCGTCGGGGCCTTCCAATGCAGCGTCGCGGACAACCTGGCAGGCAGCCGGATGCTGGTCGCCAACGCGGAGGTGCGGGCCCCGCTCGTCGGGCTGTTCCGGGGAGACCTTCAGTACGGTCCGTTGCCGATTGAAGTGGCGGCCTTCGCGGACGCGGGCGTCACCTGGACCAAGAACACGCGCCCGGTTTTCGCCGGCGGCACGCGCGACGTGCTGCGCAGTGTGGGCGGCGCGGCACGCGTCAATGTGTTCGGTCTCTTGATTCTCGAAGTCGCCGCTTCCCGCCCGCTGGACCGCAACGACAACGGCTGGCGCTGGCAGATCGGGATCCGGGAAGGATTCTGACGAACTTACGTCAGGCGCCGAACGATCGATCGAACAGCGCGCCAATGGCGTGCCTGCCGTTCTCTTCGAGGAGGCGGGTGCCCGTGCCTGTGAAGTGCGGGTGGGTGATGACCGGCGGATTCGCGGCGCCGGTTGCGCGCCAATCCGATCCGGTCCACTCGAACCAATCGCTCCGGGCCTGATCGAAGACGAAGAGCGGCTTGTTGCAGAGCTTGGCGAACTCGGCACCCCAGCCCGTCCCGCCGCGCACGGTGCCATCCTCGAGCAGGCCGCCGATGACGTATACCTCCTGCCCGTGGTTGACCTGATACCAGAGCGTCTGGAGCACTCGCCGAATCGTCGGCGCGTCGGTATATCGGCGGTGCAGCAGCCGAGAGACGTACTCGAGGCTCACATCGCCGGCCTGCAGTTCCTCGTGGTTCAGTGCGCGAATGCCGCGGGACCGCGTGATCCTGTGGCCCTCGAACGTGAAGTTCACCTCTTCGACGCCATGCCGTTCGGCGCACGCGCCAAATTCGGCCTCTGCGCCCGGTGCGCCCCCGCTGAAGAGAATGCTCTCGGAAGGATTCATGCCGTCATCATACGGGAAGGCTCGGGATGAAGATCACGAAGCCCTGGCTAATGCCGCGCGAGCAGTTCCACCTCGACGCGCGCGTCGTTGAAGCACGCGCCGCCGCCGAGATCGGTGAGGGTGTCGGGAACGAGCGCGTTCGCCGTGGCGCCGTTAAATGTGCTCCGCGTCCACAGGCCTTTCGGGAGCGATACGGTGCCCGGCCGAACCTCGGGCGTCACGGAAACTTCGCAGTGGACTTCACCGAGGGGATTGAATATCCGGACCGCGTCACCCTCGCCGATCGATCGCGGCTGGGCGTCCGCGGGATGCATCCGCAGCTTTGCGATGCCGGGGCGTAGCTCCCCGAGGGTCGAAGAGATCGTCCGTTCGCTTGCCGGTGAGATCAAGCTGAGCGGATGCCGTTCGGTCGCCGGATCCGGCTGATAGGCGTAGAGTCCCCCGGGCGGGGCGATTTCGATCGGATACAAGTGCACGCGGCGATCCGATGTATTCGGCTCGACGTCCACGAACTGGACCGGCTGGCCCCCAGCCGGACCGCCGGGTGAGCGGCCCTCAAGAATGGCGGCGCCCAGCGTGTCCGGGATCCGCGAGACGGTGTCCATCAGTCCGCCGGCTTCTCCAGTCTCGTCGTCGGCTTCGTTGAGGCCGAGCCGGGCGCCCAGTTCGCGAAAGACCTCATGATTGGGGCGCGCCTCGCCGACCGGCGCGATGACCGGCTGCACCAGCTGCAGGTGGTAAGCGCCATATCCCTTCGCGATGTCGTAGTGCTCGAGAAATGTCGTCGCCGGCAGGACGAGATCCGCGTACCGTGCGGTGTCGGTCATCACCTGCTCGAACACGACTGTGAAGAGATCGTCGCGCTTGAGACCCTCCAGCACGCGATTCTGATCAGGCGCCGTCGTGGCCGGGTTGCTGTTGTAGACAAACAGCA
The DNA here is from genome assembly GCA_963724645.1 of uncultured Acidobacteriota bacterium. GTDB lineage: Bacteria > Acidobacteriota > Vicinamibacteria > Vicinamibacterales > SCN-69-37 > CAVXSP01. The sequence continues at coordinate 62,108 of CAVRVJ010000010.1, read as the reverse complement.
CCGACACGGGCGGCGCGTCGTACTCCACCAGCGCGCGGCCGAGTTGGTTCATGTTGACGACACGCGACACGGGCTCGGGCACGCCCACGACCTCTTCGGTCTTGATACCCCAGGCTGCGGAATTGCTCATCGTGTATCCGCCGCCGCGCACGCCGAACTTGCCGGCCACTGCAGGCAGCGAGAGGATGGCCATCGTCGCCGCTCCGCCGTTGCGGTTGCGTTCCTGGCCCCATCCGCAGCGAATGACGGCCGGCGACGTTGACGCGAACCAGTCGATGAATGTGGCGAGATCGACCGTGCGCACGCCGGCCTCGCCGGCCGCGCGGTCGATCGTCCAGGCGGCCGCGGCCGCGCGCAGTTCCTCCGCGCCCGTGCTGCGGAGGTTGAGAAACTCGGTGTCTGCGGCTCCATGCTCGAACAGGGCGCGAATGACGCTGAGCGCGACCGGCAGATCCGTGCCCGGACGGACCGCGAGGTGCAGATCGGCTTGTCGTGCCAGCGGAGTCTGCCGCGGGTCGATCACGACCAGCCGCGCGCCGGCATTCTGCGCGCGCTTGATATGGGAAACCAGGTGGATGCCTGACGCGGAAGGATTACAACCCCAGATGACAATGAGCTTGGCGTGTTCGTAATCAGAGTACGCGACGCCCGGCATCTTGCCGTACATGGCTGTCGCGGCCGCGCCGGTCGGCGCCGCGCAAATCGTGCGCGCCAGGCGCGACGCCCCGAAACGCCGGAAGAAGCGCGCGTCCTCACATTCATTGGTGAGCAGGCCGTTGGATCCGCCGTAGTAATAGGGCAGGATCGACTCGGCGCCGAACCGCTCCCGCGCCTCGTCCATCTTCCGGGCCACGATGTCGAGCGCCTCGAGCCAGTTGAGACGCTCGAACTCGCCCCTCCCCTTCGGCCCCCGGCGAAGGCCCGGGTACAGCACGCGTTCGTCGCTGTAGACCCGCCGGTCGAACCGCCGGACCTTGCCGCAAATGTAACCGTCCGTCGACGGGGCCTGTCGGCCACCGTCGATCTTCGTCAGACGCCCACGTTCGACGGTCACTTCCAGGCTGCACGAATCGGGGCAATCCAGCGGGCACGCAGTTTGAACAGTTGAGCGCCCCCAGGTCCGAGGCGGCGCAATGGAGGGTTCGTCGCGGGGCATGAAGAAGTTTACCAGTAGTGCACCGAACCCCGGAACTGCGGAACCGCGGAGCCGCGGAACCTGGGGGGCTCCGTGAATGCTATTGTCCTGCGATGGTCGCTCCATCGGCGCCGCGGGTGGTGGTACTCGGCGGTGGATTTGGCGGACTGACTGCGGCGAAGGCGCTGCGGCGGGCGCCGGTCGACGTGCTGTTGATCGACCGCCGCAATCATCATGTGTTTCAGCCGCTTCTCTATCAGGTGGCCACGGCTGGATTGTCGCCGGGCGACATCGCTTCGCCGATCCGCTGGATTCTGCGCAAGCAGAAGAACGCCCGGGTCTGGCTCGCTGACGTGATCCGCGTGGATGCGGGCGGGCGGCTCGTGCATCTCGCCGACGGATCGGCGGTGCCCTACGACTATCTCATCGTCGCCACCGGTGCGGCCCACGCGTATTTCGGACACGACAACTGGCGGGCGGATGCTCCCGGCCTGAAGACACTGGAGGACGCGCTCGACATCCGCCGGCGCGTGCTTCTCGCCTTCGAGCGGGCGGAGCGCGAGCAGGATCCGGCCGCGCAGCGCCGGCTGCTCACGTTCGTTGTCGTCGGGGGCGGACCCACGGGCGTGGAGCTGGCCGGCGCGCTGGCCGAGATCTCCCGGCACGCGCTCTCCAATGACTTTCGGGCGATCGCGCCGGAGACGGCGCGGATTATTTTGATAGAAGGCGGATCGTCAGTATTATCGACCTATCCGGAACAGTTGTCGGCGTTCGCACGCACCGCGCTCGAGCGGTTGGGCGTGGCCGTCTGGACCGGCAGCCTGGTCACCGGCATCGAACCCGATCGGGTGCGTATCGGCGGCGAGACCGTGGAAGCTGGCACGATCTTGTGGGCCGCGGGCGTCGCGGCCTCGCCCATTGGCCGATCACTCGGCGTACCGGTGGATCGGGTCGGCCGCGTGGTGGTCAACAACGATTTGACCGTGCCGGGACACCCGGAGCTTGCCGTGGTCGGCGACCTGGCGGCATTCCGAACGCCGGATGGCGCGCTCCTGCCGGGCGTCGCGCAAGTCGCGATTCAACAGGCCGCGTACGCGGCAAGAAACATCGTCCGCAGGATCGAGCGCGAGCGCGCCGCCGGCGGAGCGGGTATGCCTGACGGAGGGCCCGAGCCGTTCGTATACCGAAATCTTGGCAACATGGCGACCATCGGCCGAAACGCCGCGGTCTGTGATTTCGGTTGGCTTCGGGTCAAAGGTTACCTGGCGTGGCTGATGTGGCTGTTTCTCCATGTGTACAAGTTGATCGGCTTCCGTAATCGTCTCACGGTGATGACGCAGTGGGCCTTCGCCTACTTCACCTACCAGCGATCGGTGCGGCTGATCACCCGGCAAGGCGGAGACTGGCAGCCTTCGGTAGAGCCATGAAGAACACGACAGCTGGCGTGCCCGGCTGGCTGACGGCGCCTGTCATCGCGCTCGTCCTGTTTGCCATGCCGCTGCCGGCGTGGATGATCGAAAGCTTCTACTCGCGCAGGACCTATCGGGCCTGGCAGACCGGGGTCACGAGCCTCAGCAACCTCGCGCCATTCGCGCTGCTGGATTTGTTCCTGCTGGGCACCCTCGTGCTGCTGGCCTGGCGCGCGGTTCGCCTGATCGGCGTCGCACGCGACGTTGGCGTAGTGGCCGCGGCGGGGGAGGGAATCCGGCGACTGATGCGAGGCGTCGCCGTGCTGGGCATCATGTTTCTCATGATGTGGGGCCTGAACTATCGGCGCGCACCGCTGGACCAGTCGCTGCCGCGCTCGACGCACGCGTCGACCGACGACCTTCGCGCCGTGATTGCCGATGCCGGCGCGCTGGGCACGCGGCTGCGGCCCCCGCCCGGCGATGACATTCCGAGCTTCGATCAAGTGACCCGGGACCTCCGCGATCCGCTGAACGAGGCGCTGACGAAGTTGAAGCGTACGACACTCGATACGGTCGGCCGCCCGAAGCATTCCCTGATTCTGACGCCGTTCTTCACGTGGGCGGGGGTGGATGGCATGGTCGATCCCTTCGCGCTCGAGACGATCATCCATCCGGACCTGTTGCCGTTTGAACGGCCGTTCGCGGTCGCGCATGAATGGGCGCACCTGGCGGGCACCGCGGATGAGGCGGAGGCGAGCGCGGTGGGCTGGCTCGCGTGCATGAACGGCCGGCCCGAGCTGGCCTACAGCGCCAGCTATCTATCTGATCGCGGAGGCGGGCGGCGCGCTGCCTCGCGACGTCTGGCGCGACGTCAGCCGGCGCCTTGACCCCGTGATTCGTGCCGACCTCGCCGCGCTCGCGCAGCGGCAGGAGCACCAGCGTCCGCAGGTGCAGCGGACGGCGTTTCGCGTCTACGATGGGTACCTGCGCGCCAACCACGTCGACGACGGCGTCCGCAGCTACAGCAGGGCCCTGTCCTTGATTCTTTCGCCGCCATTGCGCGAGGCGCTCAGCACTTATCGCGTCGATCGATCTCATCGACCGTAAGCGGCCGGGATGCCCTGCCGGTGCGGAGCTGTTCCGGGCTGGTCTCCGGCCCGCGCGAGACCGGCATATCGCTCGGGTACCAGCGCGCGAAAGCCGCAAGCGTGGCAGCGGTACGGTTGCTTCTCCGTGAACGCCCACCGGATCCGTTCCAGAATCGATCGGAGGCGCGACGGATAAATCCTGCTGGAGCTGCACGCCGGACACTCGCCGGTGACGCTGGACGTGCTCATGAATCGCTACGCGGCGCGCTCGTCCTCGGATTCCATGAATCGGAACTCGCGCAGGTCGCGCGCGACGCCCAGCCATGACAAGACGCGCAACAAGTAGTAGGTGAGGTCGACCTCCCACCAGCGAATGCCCTGCCGGACGCTCGACATGAAGTAGTGGTGATTGTTGTGCCACCCTTCGCCCATCGTGACAACGGCCAGGACGAAGTTGTTGCGGCTCTCGTCCGGGGTCGCGAACCGGCGCGTGCCCCAGATGTGCGACAGCGAGTTGATGAGGAAGGTGCCGTGATACAGCGCGACCGTCGCCAGGCAGAAGCCCCAGAAGAAGGCGTCCCACCCGCCCGCGAGATACACCGCGGCGCCGTAAATCACCGTCGGCAGCAGGTGAAACCTGTTCAGCCAGCGCAGTTCCGGGAAGCGGCTGAAGTCGGCGATGCGCCGGGGATCGTAGTCGTCGTACTCATCCGAAAGAATCCAGCCGAGATGCGACCACCAGAAGCCTTCGTGCACGGGTGAGTGCAGATCTTCTTTGCGGTCGGAATACAGATGATGGTCGCGATGATGCGCAGCCCACCACAGAATGCCTTTCTGACCCGAGGTCTGCGCGAGAAAGGCCAGGCAGAACTGCCAGAAGCGATTGAGCTTGAATGACCGATGACTGAAGTAACGGTGATACCCGCCCGTAACGCCGAACATCCGCAAGTAGTACGACCCCATGAACCAGGCCACCAGGCTCCATTTGAATGGGACGGTGAACACGAGGAGCGCAGCGGCGTGCAGCACGACGAAGGGGATCATCGTCGCAAGGTCATAGTGCTTTCGCTTAATCGCGACTTCAGTCATCGACAAGTCCTGTCAGAGGAAAACCGGAAGGTATCGGCCGGGCCGCTGGAATATGGAGCGGCCCATTAGTTTAGCACGGGTCGGGCGACAGCGTGAACCTTTCTGCCTTCCGCGCGTAATTCCGTTTGAGGGGAGGCCTCATGCACGATCTCGGGAAGGATCTGCGGTTCGGGTTCCGGATGCTGCTCAAACGGCCCGGGACGTCCGCGCTGGCGATCACCGCATTGGCGCTGGGTATCGGGCTGACCACCACGATGTTCAGCATCGTCGATGCGGCATTCCTCCGGGGCCTCCCGTTCGCGCAGGCCGATCGCATACAGGCGCTGACCCGCCAGCGCCTGAGCGGCGGAGGCGGCGGGGCCGTTCCTCCTCACGATTTCGCCGACTGGCGCGCAGCGCAGCATTCGTTCGAAGACCTGGCGGCCGACTGGACGTTTCCCGCCAACGTGTCCAGCAGCGGAGACGTCCCGGAGCGCTACCGGGGGGCGTCGATCACGCCGAACACCCTGCACCTGCTTCGTGTGGCGCCCCTCATCGGTCGGGATTTTTCGGAGGCCGACGGCCGCCCCGGCGCGCCGCCGGTCACGCTCATCAGCTACAACATCTGGGTCGGCAGGTTTCAGCGATCGGATACCGTCGTCGGCCGGATGATTCGGATCAATGGCGAGATGACCACTGTGATCGGCGTCATGCCGCCGAAGTTCGGCTTCCCGCAGACTCAGGATCTGTGGGTGCCGCTCCAGTTGACGCTACCCAGCGGGCGTGGAGACGGGCGCTCTCTCGACGTCATAGGCCGGCTCCGGCCGGGCGTGGGTGTGGCCAGCGCCCAGGCCGACATGACTGTCGTCGCCGGGCAACTCGCGCGGCAATACCCTGAGAACAAGGACGTTGGCGTGCTCGTGCAGCCCTATGTCCGCCGTTTCATCGGCATTCAGATTATCGCGACGCTGTCGACGATGCTTGGCGCGGTGTTCGGCGTGCTGCTCATCGCCTGCGTCAACGTGACGAACCTGCAGCTGGCCCGGGCAGCCGAACGCACGAAGGAGATGGCCGTCCGCCTCGCGCTCGGGGCCAGTCGCGGGCGCATCGTGCGGCAGTTGCTGGTCGAGGGTTTCCTGATGTCCTTGGCGGGCGCGGCCCTCGGGCTGGGGATAGCGCATGCCGGCACGGTCTGGTTCATGGGCAGCATCGCCGACACCAATCCTCCGTTCTGGATCGACGTGCATATTGACAGCCGTGTGCTGCTGTTTGTGACAGCCCTCTCAGTGGTGGCGGCAGTGGCCTCGAGCCTCGTGCCGGCGTTGCGCGTCGCGCAGCAGAACGTCAACGACGCGCTCAAAGATGAAGGGCGCTCTTCGACCGGGTTGAGGGTGGGCGCCTTCAGTCGCGTGCTGGTCGTCGTCGAAATGACGCTGTCGTTCGTGCTGCTGGTGGTCTCTGGGCTGATGATCAAGAGCGTGATCGCGACGACCACGGTCAGCTATCCATTTGCGACCGATTTGCTCGTGGCGCGCACGATGCTGAACGATGCGGACTATCAAGGCGACGCGCGTGTCCGTCAGATGACCGAGCAGTTGCGAACCCGGCTGGCTGGCGCGCCGGGCGTTCGGGCGATAGCGCTTGGGACCTCGGCACCGGGGAACGGCGGAACGTACAACTTGTTTGTCGAAGGACAGGCGTCGCCGCCAACCGACGCTCGGAGGCCGCAGGCACGCCGGATCGACGTTTCGCCCGGATTCTTTGATGTGCTGAAGATTCACCTCCGAATGGGGCGCCTGATCAACGAAACAGACATGGAAGGCACGCTGCCGGTCGCCGTCGTCAGCGAGGACCTGGTGCAAAGGTTCTTTCCGGACGGCGAGGTGATCGGACGCCGGATCGCGGCCGGCGCAAATCCGAACGCCGGCTCGAACGGCCGATGGCTGACGATCGTCGGCGTGGTACCGGCCGTGTCCGTCGCGGCGCAGGCGAATGACACGACCGAGACGGTTTTCACTCCGCTCACACAGACGCCGAGCCGGGATCTGATGTTCTTCGCGGCCGCAGGTCCAGACCCGGCGGCCGCCGGTCCCACCTTGCGGCGGGCCGTGATGACCGTCGACCCAAACCTCCCGCTGTTCGACGTGAATTCTCTTCAAGGACAATTCGATCAATCCTCGTGGCCCTTCCGCGTGTTTGGCGGCCTCTTCATGACGTTCGGTCTGGCGGCGCTGCTCATGGCGGCAGCCGGCTTGTACGGCGTGATGTCGTTTGCTGTGCGCCGGCGCACGCAGGAAATCGGCGTGCGCATGGCGCTCGGTGCCGATCGGGCCCGGATCGTTCGGATGGTGGTCCGTCAAGGAGCTTGGCAAGTCGGAGTCGGCGTGGTCCTTGGCTTTGGTCTGGGTGGCTTTCTCGGGTCGTCGCTCAAGCTTCTGTTATTTCATGTGGATCCCTGGGATCCCGCGGTCTTCGGTGTGACGATTGGCGTCCTTGGGGCTGCCGGCGTGCTCGCAAGCCTCGTCCCGGCCCTACGCGCCGCGTCGGTCGATCCGCTGAAAGCATTGAGACATGACTGACAAGAGTGACGATTTCACGCTCGTTACGTCTTCAGGTCCAGAACGGTGACAAACCGTTTGAGCCAGCCGAGGATTTTCTGGCGGTTGTCGGGGCCGATGAGCAGAAACTGCTTCTGAACTGGAGGCAGGCCTCGCAAAGCGCCGTCCGCGTGTTCGTAATAGCCCGGCCGTCGAAAGAGCTCGGGATCGGCCGAGACGGCGGGCGTATCGCCCAGCATCTGAATCGCGCGCACAATCGACGCGTCGAAATCGCCGCCCGGGTGCCCAAGCTCCCGGTAGGCGTCGTCGAACAGCGGCTTCACATTGACGTAGAGCTGAGCCGCGTCGGACGGGTTGATTGACACGAGGCTCGCGGTGGCATCGTTCCATCGGGTGTAGGTCCGGGGATCGATCCGGCCGCTTTGCTCGCCGACGATGGCCAGGCGGCTCGTTGGCCGCAGCACCTTGAGGGGCACGGCCGGTGTTCGGCCGTCGCCAATCTGCTCCACGGCCAGTGCCGTGGCGCGCACGAGGCCGCTGGTCGCCAGCAGCCGCGCAATCAGCGGATGGCGGGACAAGGCCGCGACCAGTTCGCGCAGGAGAGTATCGGATTCATCGAGCCTGGGGAGCGCCATCGGTTGGCGTGTCGGCCGGTTCGATCCGACCGCCACGTCTGTCGCGTGGGTCGGCGCCGGAATCGCTGTGCGCGGCTGCGCGCGACTCATCCACCAAAGCGTCAGCAGGGCGGCAACGACCACGGCGAGCGCGCCAACGATGACCCAGCGCCGCGGCGACGCGGGATCGGGCCGCGTCGGGCGGCCAGCGGGTGGCCGAAGAGGCGCCGGCCGGTCGAGGGGCAGATCGTCCAGGGGCATGTGAATCTCGCTAGTCAGGATCGGTCTGCTCGAGGCGCGCCCAGCCGCAGGCGTTCGCGGGCGACGTCCTCAAGTGCGAAGAGCCGCAACTTGGGTAGAGGCGAACGGCGGCGACTTCCGGCGGAGCCATGGAGGCGCTAAAAAGCGCAATTTACTGTAACAGGCTGCGACGCCAGGAGGCGACTTTTCGACGCGAACCATCAGCCGAATAGAATGACCCTTATGAGTGACTCCACGCGCCGCGTGCCGCCTGCGGTGAACGAACCAGTGAAAGGATACGGGCTCGGCTCGCCGGAACGGCTGGAGCTCAAGGCGCGCCTGGCGGCCATGGCGGGCGAGCGCGCGGACATTCCGGTCATCATCGGCGGCCAGGACCTCCGGACCAGCCGGACTGCGCACGTGGTCATGCCGTTCAAGCACGGTCATGTGCTGGCCGACGTGCACCTGGCCTCGCCCGAGGACGTGCAGCGGGCCATCGAGGTCTCTCTGCGTGCGGGCCGCGAGTGGGCCGGCTGGTCGCTGGCCGATCGCGCGGCCGTGCTGCTCAGGGCCGCCGATCTCCTGACGGGGCCCTGGCGCGCCACGATCAACGCGGCGACAATGCTCGGCCAGGCGAAGACGGTGTTTCAGGCGGAGATCGACGCCGCCTGCGAGTTGGCCGATTTCTGGCGCTTCAATGCGCAGTACGCGCAGGAGCTGTACGCAGAGCAGCCGATTAATTCGCCCGGTGTCTGGAATTCGCTGGAGTACCGGGCGCTCGAAGGGTTCGTCTACGCGGTCTCGCCCTTCAATTTCACCGCGATCGGTGGAAACCTGCCCGGCGCGCCGGCGCTGATGGGCAACGTGGTGATCTGGAAACCGGCCGCGACCGCGACCTTGAGCAACTATTACGTCATGCGTGTGCTGGAGGCCGCGGGTCTGCCGGCGGGTGTCATCAACTTCGTGCCGGGCGATGCCGCCGCGATCACGCAAACGCTCCTGGCGTCGCCGGACCTCGGGGGTCTGCATTTCACGGGCAGCACCGGCGTGTTCCAGCACATGTGGAAGACCGTGGGCGAGAACATCGCGACGTACCGTTCATATCCTCGGTTGGTCGGTGAAACCGGCGGAAAGGACTTCATTGTCGCGCATCCCTCAGCTGATCCACAGGAACTGGCGGTCGCGATGGTGCGCGGCGGCTTCGAGTATCAGGGACAGAAATGTTCGGCGGCGAGCCGCGTGTACGTGCCGCAGTCGATCTGGGGCGAGGTCCGCGACCGGAGCATCGCGATGATGCGCGAAATCAAGATGGGCGACGTCCGCGACTTCAGCAATTTCATGAGCGCGGTCATCGACAGGAAGGCGTTCGACAAGATCGGCGGCTATCTGTCGCATGCGAGGGAGCACGCGACGATTCTGCAAGGCGGCGGGCTGCACGGGGAAGAAGGTTTCTACGTCGAGCCGACGCTCGTGCAGACGGACGACCCCGGCTACCGGTCGCTGTGCGAAGAAATTTTCGGGCCGGTGCTGACGGTCTTTGTCTACCAGGATGCGAAGTGGACCGAGACGCTCGACCTCGTCGATCGCACGTCGCCCTATGCGTTGACCGGCGCAGTGTTCGCGCGGGACCGGCGGGCCGTTCGCGAAGCCGGTGTCGCCCTCCGCAACTCCGCCGGCAACTTCTACATCAATGACAAGCCGACCGGTGCGGTCGTGGGACAGCAGCCGTTCGGCGGCGCGCGCGCGTCGGGCACGAACGACAAGGCCGGCTCGAAACTGAATCTGATTCGATGGGTGAACGCCCGGACGATCAAGGAAACCCTCGCGCCGCCGCGCGACTACAGATATCCCTTTATGGACGCTGAGTGAAACACCTGAGCGCGCCGCGCGGGGTGTCGGCCATGCGATAAGTAATGTTGTGACCGAACACATGACCATCACTCAGACTCGCGAAAACATCGATGTCGTGCGGCATCGGCTCGGGGCGAATGTGAGACGTTGGCGTACGCGGCGCGGCTGGACGCAGGATCAGCTCGCCGAGCAGGCGAACATCAGCGCCAAGTTCGTCGGCGAGGTCGAGCGCGGCGAAGACAACCCGAGCCTGGAGACGCTCTGGGCACTGGTGTGTGCGCTCAAGATCGAATGGCAGGACCTGCTCGCCGAGACCGACGGGCCGGCCTGATTTCTCCCTCGATCTCCGCGGCTGACCAGCGCTCGGCCAGCGCCCTGGGATCGGCCAGATGCCGCAACCGCAAATCAACCTGCCGGATGTCGTAGCCTGACTGAAGGAGTGCGTACGCGGCTTCGATCGATCGACGCCAGGTGCGCAGGCCCATGCCGAGATGCGCGGTCCAGTTCGCGAAGGCATGCGCCGCCAGAAACTGGCGGATCGCTACGGGATTCTGGCGCCGAGGATCTTCGGATCCTCCTGGCGTTCGACACCCCTCCGGAATCGCCGCCGTGACCTCTTCGGCGCGTGCCTCGAGATCCACGGCGGCAGGAGACGGGACGGGCGTGTCATCCGCAAACGCCTGCCGGATACGATCGCCCAGGGCCGCGTCACCCGGCCGCCATATCCGGACCTGTTCGACGACCTGCGCCAATCGCGCGAGTGTCAGCGCTATCGGGACGCCTGAGTTCCCCAGCAGCTCGACGCTGAGCCGCTCGAACTCCCACCAGCTGTCCCAGTCCATCAACACGTCGGGACGAAGCAGCGGCGGCAGTGCCTCGCGGACGTCGAGGCCCTCGTATTCGCCCGTGACTGGGAATCCGCGCGGCGACTCCGTCACGCTGGCTGGCGTGTTGTGACCGAGGAGGGCCGCCGCGGTGGGGCAGTAGTGAGAGAGCACGATCGATACGCCCCTCGGGTCACGAACGACGACGCGCGGGAACTGCCGACAGGCGAGCGGCAGCGCTTCGTGACCGAGCGCCGCATGGACTCGACAACGACGGCCGTTGGCCTCATCGAAAAAGACGCAGCGGCGATCGACAACCTTCAGGAGGGCGGGCGTCTCCGGCGGAGCGCCGGCCGGACGCTCGAAGCAGGAGCCAGCATGTGTCGAGGAGCGCAGTGCGCCGGACGCCAGTGCGGCGCGCATTCGCGCCAATCGATCCGCTTCGACCGGAATGGGCCAGTTGGAGGTACAGCAGGCCCCGGCATGTTGACAGCGATAATTGGCGTGAAAGGACAGACAGCGAACGGCCCTGGAGGTCGGGATCACGCGAATATGACGCCAGCCGGGTCGTCGGTCGTGATGAGCGGTGGCGCCCCCGTCCAGGGGATCGTAGCACCGGCGGCGGACGTTAGAAGACCGCACGCACGGTCGCGGCCGGTGGAGTAGGATGCGGTCAGGCTGGCACCAGGGAACGCCCCGGCCGGCGAGGGTCTCAGGCGTCTGACGTCACGCGAACAAGAAACGTGTAAACGGCCCTCGCTCTGTGTCGTCCAAGTGACAAGGAGGTCGTGATGACATTCAGACGAATGCTGCCGGTCGTGCTGGTGGTGATCGCGGTAGGACTGACCGGCCGTATGGCGGCGACGCGCGCCGACACGACGCGCACGGTGTACATCTCGGCCGCCGATTCCAAGGGCGCGCCGGTCACCGACCTCACAGCCGCTGATCTCGCCGTCAAGGAGGGCGGGCAGGACCGGGTCATCGCCAGCCTGAAAGACGCCACGGCGCAGATGGAAGTCGCCATCATCGACGACGACGACGGCAGCGGCTTTTATCAGCCGGCCGTCCTGCAAGTGCTCCAGGCGCTCGGCGAACATGCCGCCTATTCCATCAGGAACTTCAACCCGCAGGCTGCGAAGATTCTCGACTACACGAGCGACGTCGGTCCGATTCAGGCCGCGCTCGACAAACTCGGCCGGCGCGGCAAGGTTCAGCGCGATGGGGAGCTGCTCCTCGACGCCATCTCCGTCTCCGTCAAGGAATTACAGGAGCGCAAGGCTGCCCGCCGGGTCATCCTTCTGCTCACACTCTCCGGGGAGGGCCAGACCAGGAATCCCGACATCACCATGAACGAGCTGCAGGCCACCGGCGTCATGCTGAACGTCGTGCACCTCACGGGCGCCAGGATCGGCCTGGTGACCGGCGACGGCCCGAAGCAGTCCGGCGGCCGCATCGAGCAGGTGGGCGCGCTGTCGGCCGTGCCCGCGGCGATCACGAAGATCACCGACACGCTGATGCATCAGTACGTGTTGACCTACACGCTGCCGGATGGCGTGAAGCCCTCGGATCGGCTAAGCGTATCGACCAGTCGAAAAGGCGTATCGCTGCTCGCGCCCTCGCGCATCCCCGACAAGTAGCGCCGCTACTCTGGAACGGGCATGCGGTGCCGGTCCACCCAGTACGCCCAAATCACCAGCAGCCACATGGCCTCGGCGGACCAGGCGACCGCGCCGGCGCTTGGGGGTGGCGGGCCGAAAACGTTCAGGAAGAAAACACCGGCCAGGAACCCAACGAGCAAGGCAAAGGCGACTGACCCGATTCGATCGCGCGCCACCGTCCGCCGACCGTACAGAGCCACGCCCGCCGTGAACATCGACAGTTCAGCGATCAGGGTTCCTGGCACCGAGTTCCAGAGGCCGAACCCAATCCGCGCTGTGCCGCCGATGGTGACCGGCATGTCGGGTCTGTGGACGAGCACGTCCAGCGCCCAGTGGCTGACGACAACGACTGCGAGCGTGGTCGCGGTGGCGATGCGCGATCGGTTCAGCAGGGCATAAAGGGCACCGAACAGGACGCCCCAGGCCGATAACGCGACGAGGCTGTGCGAGTAGGGGTAACTGACGAAATCGAGCGGGGTGACTGCGGTGATGCCGGGTCGAATCTCGAGGCGCTCAATCCCAGTCAGCACGAGCGTGGGCCAGAGGAGATCCGCAAGCTGGCACGCGGTGAACAATGTCCCAAGCGACGGCCCGCGGGCTGCTCGCGTTGCGCCGAATGCGATGCCAAAATGTCCGAGAAACATGGCTTTGTGGTTCCGTATTTTAGATCTCGACACCGCGCGCTGGTCGCGATGCGTTGTGGTAGATTTTGCCTCGCGGCTGGCACTCGCCCATTACGCTCAAGGAGGTTCACTTGCGTCGCACCCCCACGATTCTCTGCGTGATTCCGGCCGTTGTCGCTCTGATCGCCCTTGGTGGGTCCCACACGCGGCTCGCTGCGCGGCCGGCGGAAGCACCGCTCTACGTGGCGGCCGGGGACTCCATCGAAGTCGGTGTGGGTGATGACGACGGCCTCGGGTACGTGCTGCCTTTTGGAGCGTTTCTCTCAGCCGTGCTGACCCAGCCGGTTGACGTGCAGAACCTGGGTGTGGTCGGCGCGACCACACGCGACATCACCTTGACGCAGCTTCCCTTGGCCCGGGCCGCGATCGACGCGCACCAGGGGAGCCAGGTGATCGTGTCGTGGGGCGGAGGCGGCAACGATGTCGGCCAGATCGCGCTGTCGCATCAGGCCGCCGTCTGCAGGCAGACGCCCAGTTGCCTGGGCCGATTCAATGCCGCGCTCAACGAAGCCGAACAGGCGATCGATCGGACCATCGGCAGATTACGGCTCGCCGCTGGACCCAATGCCCGCATTCTGATGCGAACGCAATACAACGCGCTGTTGAAGACCGGATGCGCGACGCCTGAAGCCGCCGCGTTGGGCTTCGTCACGCTCGAAGGCGCGCCCGGCACGGTCCTCGATCGCGGCCTCAACACTCGCATCCGCGACGTCGCCGCCCGCTACGGCGCGCAGGTCGTCGACCTCTTTCCGGCGTTCGCGGCGTTCGCGGACCAGTTGGTGTCCACCGATTGCATCCACCCCAACGGCACTGGATACCAGGTCATTCTGAACTTGTTCGAGGCGGCGCTCTTGTGAGTTGTCGCCGCTGGCGCTGGCGGCGGTCTCGCGTTATGTGATCTGCTCAGACGCCGCCATGGCCTCGCGCATGGCCGCGACGTTGAACTCCGGCTTGCGGGCGGCGTCGAGGATCACTCTTTCGCGGCGCACGATCAGGTCAATGGCGGCAGGAAGCTGCCCGGCTTCTTCGATAGTAAACACCACCGCCCCGTGCCGATCGGCGTGAACGATATCTCCGTCGGAGACGGCCATCCCCAGCACGTCCACAGGCTTGCCGAACTCCAGGACCTGGGCGTTGACGTGGCTTGGGCTCAATGTCGCCGCGAGACACTGGAACTGGGGGCACATCGCGTCGAGATCCCGCATGGAGCCGTTGGTGACGGCGCCGTGGCACCCCAGTCCCCAGTGCACCGTGGAGTTGACCTCGCCCCAGAAGGCGCCGAGGCCCGGCTGGGGATCGATGTCCTCGACGACGGCGATGGCAGGCCGCGTCGGGCCGGCCAGGTACTCGTAGTAGCCGAGCAGATTCTGCTTCCGCGCCGCGGCGAGCGGCGCGGAGCAGACGAGGCGTGCGGTTCTCGCGTAGCCGACGATCGGGGGAAGCGCTGGAAACGCGGCGAGCAGCCTCTGGCGCGTGAATCCCGTACTGAAACGCCGGCGGCGCACAATCTCGAGGGCATTGCAGATCGTCGGCGTGTCGAACTTGCGCAGGTCGTCGAACAAGGCACGGGCTTCCATTTACGGCCTCCGCAAGGTAAAGACTCCCGAGCGACAGGGAACTGGCATCGATCGCGCGCCGGACTCGTCCCCGATGAGAACGACAGGATAGCGCAGACGTGCGACGCGGAGGCACTGCAGAAGGTCCGCCCGGCGCGCCGTCGTGGACGCGCGAAAATTACCACGTGAAGTCAAGGGCTTTCCGGGATTAGGATCGGAATTGACGGTCAGCTTGGAGTGCGCAATGGAATCGAAGCACGGAGTCATGTCGTGTCGGTGGGGTGAGATGACGCTGGTTCTACGCCACCCCTTCTGGTACGCCAGCGAGGACAAGCCCTGGAGCTGTTTGCGGCGCGTGCCGCCCCGGCCACTCGACACCACAGAGGAGTGCCGGAGTTGTCTGGCATGGCGGCCGAAGCGTGAGGGGAAAGCGACGTACGGAAGGCGACGCTAAACGATCCGAGGCGACGGCGCGCGTCCGTCGGGGCCACGGCTCTCCTCGCGAGTATGCGCCGAAGGCGAGACCAAACGCGCAGGCGGTCGCGGGCGCTATGCGACGTTCCTGCCGACGTGTTGGGCGAGGACTTCGTTGATGAGAGTCTGGTAACCCACGCGACGGCGACGAGCCTCCTTGCGGAATTCCTCCAGCACGCGTTGGTCGATGCGAATCGCGATCAACTGGCGAGCACGCTCGCCGATTGGCGGCCGTCCTACCCGCCGCATGGCGTGTAATTGCTCCGGCGATGATTCGGGGATGTCGGAGAAGTCAATCTTGCGCGCGGTACGCCGCCCGCTCGCGCCGGCTCGCTCGCCGTGCGCTGATGAGGCGAATCGTTTCAGCATGGCCGGTACTCCTCAAGGTGTAGACCACAATCAGTACCTCGTCCGTCGGCCGACCGGCCCAACCTGCGAAACCGAGGTTCGCGGGCTGAATGGGTCGGGTCCGGACCGTCGAGGGCGTCGGCGTCGAGGAAGATCGTCACGGCCCTCGGTCACGTTCGGCGGCACCAGGCGCTTCAGCTCCTCTAGCGAGTTTTTGCACAACGCTACTTCCCCGGGTAATTCGCCGCCGCGTCCGTCCAAGAGAGCGATAATCGCGGGGACGGATGATCAACCAACCCAATCCGTCCGAAGGGGAGACGTATCCCGCGGCGACGTCCGGTCTGCCGCTCGGCGACCGCTTCACGCCCGGGACGCTCGTGGGCGGCCGCTTTCGCATCGTCGCCCCGCTCGGCCGCGGCGGGATGGGCGAGGTGTATCGCGCCGACGATACGAAACTGGGTCACGCGGTGGCGCTGAAGTTTCTGCCGCGAGGCGGCGCCGTCGACGCGCGCTGCTGCGGTGGGGGCTGCTCGCGGCGATTGTCTTGGGCGTCGTGTGGGCCTGGCTGATTTCCGCGCCGCTGACGCTGGACGCCACCTTGTGGTACGCAGGGCGGTCGTTCCTCGTGCTCGCCGCCTGCGCTGCGCTCGCGCTTTACGGGTTCGTCGTCTCGCTCGGGGGAAAGCCGACGTTCGGCAGGCCGCTGTTCGAGGAGTGACACAGCGTCGGCTGCGGCTCAGGACAAATCGACGACCATTGTGCTGGCGGACGCTCAGAGCAAACCGCTTGCCACGCTCACCGTGGACGCCACCGGGAATCCGCGCATCGAATTTCCCGATGACGCAGGGAAAGTCGTTGCGCGGATCCAGGAGAAGTCATTCGTCCGTGGCGTCCTAGCCGAGCGCCGCTGTGTGCGCGGCCACGACCTGCCATCCGCCCGCTCTTCTGAGCCAGACATTTGTCGTCCGATAACGGCGTATGACTTCCTGTCCGTTGTTGCGAACGGTGACGCCGAACCTGAAACTGGCCACGGCGGTATCGCCATGACGCACGGCCATGATTTCGTCCTTGTCGTACGACACGACGGCAGGAGCGCCTGGGCTCGACGCGGCCGCTTGCCGTTCGGCCGCGCCGCGACGAGCCTCGTCCATCACTGTCGTCTTATCGCAAATGACGCCAGTGACGCCCGTGAACATGAGGTCGTCCGCGTAGATGCGATCGAGCGCATCCACGTCCACGTTTCGCGTGGCCTCGGTCAGCCGTTCTTCTTCCGCCAGAATCTCTCTATCGATGTGACTCTCCATACCTCACCTCTGCCTCTAACGTCTGATCCTTTGGCCCGTGGCGTCTTGATGGTTTTGTTAAGATTCGCCTAAAGCCACAACATGGCTCGCGAGCTCTTCACGTTCGGAGACTTCACACTCGATGTGGACGAGCGCCGCGTAACCGACCGGCAGGGTCGCGACCTGACGCTCGCGCCGAAGGCGTATGACGTACTGGTGGAACTGGTGCGGCGCGCCGGCCGGCTCGTCAGAAAGCGGGAGTTGCTCGACGCGGTCTGGCCCGACGCGTTCGTCGAAGAGGGCATTCTCGCGGTGCACGTGTCCGGCTTGCGCAAAGCGCTCGGCGATGATCGCCGGCAAGCCTGGTACATCGAGACGGTGGCCAAGAGCGGGTATCGATTCATTGCGACCGTGAAGACGGATCCCGCGCCGGCGGCTTCCACGGTCACGAAGTGTGCGGTCACGACTCCTGAGGTCTACGAGCTGGTCGGCCGCGGCCGCAGGCATCTGTTGTCTGCGTCACGGCCGGAACTTCCGAGCGCGGTGAAGGCCTTCGAGGCCGCCATTGAGCTGGATCCGACGTACGCACCGGCCCACGCCGGGCTCGCGCTCGGGTTCTGCGCGCAGGCCGAGCAGCGATTCGCGCCGCCGGCCGAGGCATACGCTCGAGCGCGTGCCGCCGCGCTTCGAGCGCTGGCGATGGATGACGAGTCCGCGGATGCGCGAGTGGCCCTGGGCGCGGTGATGTTCCTGGGCGAATGGACCTGGATCGGCGCCGAGCGTAGCCTGCAGCGTGCGCTGGAACTGGAGCCGACACATACACAAGCGAGACTCCTGTACGGGCACCTGCTCGAGGCGCAAGGCCGGCTGGCCGACGGGCTCGCGATGAAGTTGCGGGCGCTCGAGCACGACCCCTTCTCACCATCGGTTCACCTCGCGATCGCCCTCTGGTACCTGGAACCAGCGCCGGTATGACGAATGCATCCGCTGGGCCACAAAAACGTTGGAGCTCGATTCCGCGCATCTGCTCGCGAGGGAATTTCTGGCGGGCGCCTACTGGAAGATCGGCGACTTCGATCGCCACATGGAAGAGAACCTGAAACATGCGGCCACCTTCGGCGTCGCTGCCGAGGCGCTCGATCCGATGAAACGCGCGTACGCCGCAGGCGGCCGCGCCGCCGTGGTCCGCCTCGCGCTCGAGCAGGCCGCATCGCATCCCTCTGGCTTTCCGGAGGTTCAGCTCGCGCTCTTCCACAGCGAGCTGGGTGATCTCGATGTTGCTCTGGGTCACCTTGAGCGCGCGATTGAAGGACGCGACCCTTGCCTGGTTGACCTCGCGGTCGCGCCTCAATGGGACGCGCTCCGACGACATCCCGGATTCCGGAAATGCCTGGTCGGGATGGGCCTCGCGTGAACCCCGAGCGCCGTTCGCTTTCGGACGCTGCGTTACTTCGCCACGCCCTCTGGCTCCCGTGCTGGTCACGACGGACCAGGGCGGCGCCGACGCGGCCCTAATTGGCCTTCCACGGATGTCATTTCCATCGTGGCGTCGATTTTGCACGGCCAGGAGCCATGACTCAGCGAATCGTGCCACTCATCGCCGTTGTCCTGATGTGCGCGACGCCGGCCATCGCGCAGCAACGACGCACTACGCCGCCGGCCCAGAAATCCGGACCAGAGGTCGGCGTGCGCGTGGGCGTCAGCGGCGATCCCGATCAGTTCTTCTTCGGCGCGCACGTCGAAACCTCGCCGCTCATGGAGCACCTCACGTTCCGACCGAACGCGGAGTTCGGCATCGGCAGCGACCTGACGCTCATCTGCTTCAACTTCGAGTTCGCCTACTCGATTCCGCTCAAGAACCAGCCGTGGCGCGTGTACCTCGGTGGGGGACCGGCTCTGGTCATCACCTCAGCTCACAGCGATCACCCAAACGGCGGCACCACCGACGTCGGCGGCGGGTTCAATTTCCTCGTCGGCATCCAGCACCGCAAAGGCCTCTTCACCGAGTTGAAAGTCGGCGTCATTGACAGCGCGTCGGTCAAGTTTGCCGTTGGGTACGCGTTCCAGTGAGCGCCGGGGTTCCCGGAGGTTCCGAAGGGTTCCGAAAGGTTCCGGGAGGTTCGGCGAGGTTCTGCGATAGTCTCGACCGGTGGCCAGGTATGGCGCGCGATGCCGAACAGGTATCCCCCGACCGATCCGCCCCGTGCTCGAGTCTCCGGTGGCTCTCGTTTCTTTTGTCGGTCTCTACTTCCTCGCCGAGCCCTTACCAGGATGTGCCGGTCGTGCTCTGCAGGGTCCGCCATGCCCCATTCGCGTACACCCTCAGCCTGCTGTCGGCGACGTTGAGATAAAACAGACCCTCGACAGGGTTGTCCGGGTCGGTGGCCGTCCCCTTGACCGGAAGGTTCATGCCGCCGGCTCCGCCGCCGGGCCAGCGATTCTGCAGCTCTCGGATGACAGGGTGGCCCTTAGCGATTTGGATCTCGCCCACTCTGTTCCTGTCGTACACGTTGCCGCCGAGGAGGTGGTGGCCCACGCCCTCGCCGGTGCCGGGGAAGAAGCCGACGCCGTAGCTGTCGTTGCCGGTCAGCACGTTGTCGGCGACCACCGCGTAGCGCGATGAGACGATGGCGACGCCGTCGTTCTCGTTGCCGTCGCAGATGTTGCCGCGCACGGCGAGATACCCCGCATTGCCGGTGCGAATGCCGGGGCCACAATTGGCCACGCAAACGTTTGAGGCAACTGTGGCAAAGGCGTCCTGGATCTGATCATGATTCGGGTGGTCCTCGGGGAGGGTGGGATCGATGGTGATGCCGCCGGCAGCGTTGCGGCGACAGACGTTGTTCGCCACCACGTAGCGCTGCGACATCGGGTGATCCGGCGGCCACAGCCCCACGCCCCCCGAGGCGACGACGCCCCAGCGCTCGTTCTCGCTGGCCACGTTGTTGACGATGACGTAGTCGAAGGAGTTGGCGGCGGCGATACCGTGACCGGCGTGGGTCCCGGGCCTTTGGACGGTCTTCTGGATCACGTTCCCGTCGATGACAGCACCACGGCTGAGCTCCACCTGGATGCCGGCTTGCGTGCAGCAGGTGATGACGTTGCCGGCGATACGAGCCCGAGTGGCGCGGCCGAGGATGACGCCGCGGTCGCCGCAGTCGAGGATCTGGCAACCGATCACCTCGACTTCGTTCGCGTTCAGCAGATAGGGGTTATCACTGTTGTGCGGGCCGCTGATCCGGATGCCCGATCGGTGGTGATTGCGAACTATGACATTCCCGATGCACAGGCCGGTCTGGCCCTCGCTCACCGGAAGGCCGAGGAACCCGCAGCCGATGTTCTCGTCGTCGGGTGTCTGGGTCGCTGGTCTTGGCGCGGTTTCCGTCGAGCACGAGATCCCGGATGCGCACATTGTCGGCGTTCCGCGCAAGCAGCATGCTGAAACAAGCGACGCCGGGCTTCGCCTCGAGCACCGAGCGCGCGCCCAAACCGAGGACGGTGTACTGGCACCGAGTTCGATGGTGTCGCTGACGACGAAGCTGCCCCGCGGGAAGAACAGGACGCCTCCGCCCGCGGCGTTGACGGCGTCACGCGCAGCGAGGATCGCGTCGAGGTCGTCGGTCAGGCCGTTGCCTTCCGCGCCGTAGCATCGAACGTTGAATATCCCCTGTGTGGAAGAGCAGGCACAACAGGTTTGAAGCAAGTCGGACGTCGTGAGTTCCATACTGACCTCCACGCTTCGCCGCATGCCAGAGTTTTTGTCGCCGTATGCGCTGTCATGGCAGGAGCATCGACCCTAGAAAGGTAGCGCGAGAGTCGGGGCGGAGGTGGAAATTCTCGTGGCCCATATGGCGGCACCCGGCACTGGTCGCGGGCGCCAGGCGATCGGCGCAATGCTGGCGGCTGGTTCGTCGATGCCTACCGGCGACGACAACGTGTGTCGAGTCCTGATGCGCCGGCCTACAACCGACCGCCGGGTCGGGCCCCAAAGGCGGCGGCGTGCCGCCTCACGTCGAGCCGACCGAGCGAATCGATCGGACGATCCCGGCGACAAGCAACGCCGCCAGGGCGATCAACCCGAACAACCCGGTCATCGTGGTGCCGGACAGATGTCGTCCGACGACGAAGATCATGCCCACGACAGGAATCAGGAGTGCCACGCCGATTCCGATGCCGAGGAGTCCCCACCCGATTCGTGTCAGCATGGCGAGCCTCCTCGCCTCAGACTGAAATCACTGCAGTCCGTGGCCGGAAAAGCTCATCCGTTGCCGCCGGGCAGATAGAGCCCGGGACCTTTGTTGACAATGAAAGCAGCTCTCGTGCCAGAGGGCGACCTAGCGCGTCGGACAGCTCCCGGTGACCGAGCGCCAGCCTTCAACGTCGATCACGACCTGATTGGCGATCGAAGTCGGCGGCATGCTCCCGCTGCTGGGCGTCGGGCCGGGCGTAATCCGCACGCCTCCACCGAGGCCGACGCCGTTCGGTCTCAAGTCGTCCTTCTTCATGACGCCAGTGATCTCGATCCTCGACCCTTCATGCGCTTTGATCGCCGTCATGAGCTTCTTGGGCCCATTCATCCGCAGGTGCATGCCTTCGGGAACATCGGCGCTGCCCGGCTCATCCGCGGTGCGGGGGGCGGCCGTGAAGATATAGCCCTTGATGCATCCTGGAATGGACACACGCACGGAGTCTTTCGGCACCGGCTTCGTTTCCTGTGCCACCAGAGTCGCGGCCAACATGGCCATGGCGACGGCGATAACGGCGGTCCTCATGGAGACCCTCCCGAACTGATTGTCGCGCGTTTGAGCGCAGGAAGGATCGATGATTCGAACACGCCGCTGGCCAGCTCGTGCCGAATCCCTGCTTCCGAGGACGTGAGGCGTCCTGGCCCGTGGTAACGTCGTGGTCAGTCCCCATGACCAGATCGCCAGGGTCGGTTCGACAGTTTCCCGCGCGCCGGCCCCTTCCGGTCCAGATCCCATCCAGAGGCCCCAGGCTCGACCGTCGCCGGCGCCTGCGCCTGGGCGGCTGGCTGGCGCTGTTGATTGGCATCGTCGGATCCGGGCTCATCTTCTGGCAGCGCGTGCAGCACGCGACGCCGACCATCGCGGAGCTGCTGCCGGCGTCGGCCCGTGAACATCGACGGCAGATGCGGATCCTCTACGGCACCGTCGGCGCCTTGGCCATTGATCTCGAGGAGGCGATCGCACGCCCCGGCACGCAAGTCGCCTTCGTACTCGTCGCGTGTTCAGCCATCGCGGCTGCGTGCTTTCAAGCCGCGCGATCATCCGAAGGCCACGAGGAAGACTGATTCTTCAGCGCCCTCGACTGGCGCGTCTTCATGGGCCCTTCGGCAGACCGTCTGCGGTGTCGGTCGCTTTGAGGACGACGAGGGTCTGGTCGTCGGCCGGGGCGCCGCCGCCAAAGTCGTGGACATCGTCGACGATTGCGGCGCAGGCGCGGGCGGCTGTCTCGTGCCGGTGCGCCTGCAGGGCGGCCATCAGGCGGGCCACACCGTACGGCTCGTCGGCGGCATTGGAGGCCTCGGTAATCCCATCGGTGTAGAGCGCCAGCAGGTCGCCAGGCTCGAGGCGGGCGAAGCCCTCGAAGTAGCGCGGCTCATCGAACAGGCCCAGCGGGATTCCGCCTTCTTCCAGCAGTTCGGTATATCCGTCGCGATGGAGCAGGATCGGCGGCAGATGTCCGGCGTTGACGTAGATCAAGCGGCGCATCGGCACGTCGAGCACACCATAGAAGAGCGTGACGAACTTGCCTTCTTCGACGGACTGGTGAAAGAAGCGATTCGCGCGCCGAAGAATCGCACGCAGGGCCAGATCCTGTCCGACGAGTGCCCACAGCGAGGCACGCATCGCCGACACGAGGAGCGCCGCTGCAATGCCTTTCCCAACGACGTCAGCGATCGCGATGCCCCAGCGGTTATCGTCGAGCGGCAGGAACTCGTAGTAATCCCCCCCGACTTCGAATGACGTCTCGTGCGCGCCCGCGATGTCGAACCCTTCGAGCTGCGGCGTGCGGCGGGGCAGCAGGTCCTCCATGACACGTCGGGCGATGAGCAGTTCGGCGTCGAGCCGTCGGTCGGGCATTGGCTGCGTCACGAAGTGTTGAGCGACAGCGTGAGAATAACGTCGGACCCGTTTGGGGAGCAACCGTGACGCTGCGGCTGCCGGTGGTTGGAGCCCACCGTCATCCGAGGGTCTGGTGCCGGGTCTCCGAGGCCAGGAGGACCGAGACGATGGTGACAAGCGCCATCGCGACGAGGTACGACGCCAGCGCACCGCGTCCGTACGGGAGCAGCGCAGTCGCGATAAACGGCGAGAGCCCACCGGCGATCACCGATGCGAGCTGAGATCCCAGCGACGCACCACTGTAGCGCACCCGCGTGTCGAACAGTTCCGAGAAGAATGCCGCCTGCGGTCCATACATCGGCGAGTGCGCGAACACCAGCGCCACGACGAGCGCGAGCCATACCAGCGGTGTCGATCCCGTGTCGAGCATCCAGAACAGCGGATAGGCGAACAGCGCGGTGATGCAGGCGCCGAACAGGTAGACCGGTCGTCGTCCCAGTCGATCGGAGACGGCGCCGAAGAAAGGGATCGCGACCAGAGCGCACGCCGCGGCGATCAGCACGCCGTTCAGAACCGTCTGTCTATCAATGCCCACCTTCTGCGTTCCATATACCAGGACGAACACCGTGTAGACATAGAACGCGCCGTTCTCGGCGAACCGCGCGCCCATGGCCAGCAACACCTCTTTCCGCCTGGTCCGAAAGAGCTCGACAATCGGTCGCTGCACACTGCTCCGAGTTTCTTTGAGGCGGGTAAATACTGGCGTCTCCAGAAGTCGCAGCCGGATAATCAACCCGACGCCGACGAGCAAAATGCTCAGCAGGAACGGGATGCGCCATCCCCACGACAGAAACTGATCCTCCGGAAGGCGCGCGAACCAGGCAAACACCGCGGTGGAGAGGAGCAGTCCGGCCGGCACGCCGATTTGAGGCCAGCTTCCATAAAACCCGCGCGCCCCGGGGGGCGCGTGCTCCACCGCCATCAAGACCGCCCCGCCCCACTCGCCGCCGACTCCAAACCCCTGCATGAGACGAAGCATCACCAGCGCCACCGCGGCCCACGGCCCGATCTGGGCATAGGTCGGCAGCACGCCGATTCCGAATGTCGCGACGCCCATGATGATCAGCGTCAGGACGAGCATCGACTTGCGTCCGACTCTGTCGCCATAGTGACCGATGACCACACCGCCAATCGGGCGCGCGACAAACCCGACCGTGTACGTGCCGAATGCTGCCAGCGTTCCAGCGAGTGGATCGAAGGTCGGAAAGAACAGGCGGTTGAACACGAGAGCGGCTGCGGTGCCGTAAAGAAAAAGTCGTACCACTCGATCGTGGTGCCAATCATGCTGGCCACGGCCGCAAGCCTTGTCGATCCAACTTTCGCTGTCGCAGCCGATCTACGGCGCAAGGGGACGGCCGATCTCCCAGTCATGACCGAATGGAACGCCCGAGGCGCACCGCGAGAGCACATCGCGCTGGAAGGTGCGATGGTGATCTCGCGGAAGCCTGGAGGCGTGTCTGGCGTCGATCTACTTCACCGACTCGATCTTGCCGAAGCGGCCGTCGGATTCCTCGTTAGGGCCGGCGGCAAAGTACAGCACGTCAACGGGCCCTGAGCCGACATTGTTCCCGAAGCCGATCCCCCAGAGCCCGTCGATCTGAAGGTCGTGGCCCCGGTTCTTCAGCTTGCCGGCGTGATGGAAGTTGCCTTGCTGGTCTTCGCAATACGCGTTCAGCAGGCCGTCGCCGAAGTTGCCGACGATCAGGCAGCCGCCGAACGCGCCCCAGTCCGAAGGCGCCATCGCCATGCCCCAGGGCGAGTTGAGCAGTCCATGATCGGCGACCTTGGCGATGAGATTTCCGTTCAGATCGAACTCGCGGACGAAGCCGTGGCTCACGCCGGCGATGTCGTCGACGCCGCCGCGCAGGGCGTAGCTCACGAACACCGAGTCGCCCACGACCTGGATCCCGAACGGGCAATAGTCATCGGGAATGCTGTCGTCCTCGAATCCGCCCGTGTCGGTCTCCTGCCACGCGCCGTCGATCGTCTCAACGTCGCACCCGGCGAAGTCCGTCGTGTACAGAACATCGCCGTGAATCGCCAGGCCCTTGTAGATCCCGCCGTCGCTCGGCTTCTTGACGTGCGCGACGTTCGCATCGAACTGAGGATTCCACGCGGAGATCGTGCCGTCCTCGCTGGCAAAGATGAAACGCGCCGGGCGGTTGGGGTCCGCCAGCAGAAATGCCGTGCCGCTGTAGGCGACAATGCCGGTTGGCGCGCCCGGAACCGTGACCGGGGGCCGGCCCGTCGAGCCGTCTGCTCTGTATATGGTCGAGGTACCCGTGCCATTGTTCGCCACCCACCAGGGGCTCGACGAGCTCGCCGCGATACCCCAGGCATTCACGAGATTCCCATCAGTGAACGGCGCCTGATCGGCCGCCTGATTTGAAACGAGCACGGTCACAAGGTATTCGTTGTCGCTGGCGGCTCGGGCGATCGCGATCGTCGCGCCGATGAGGAGCAAGGGCGTGAACACGAATTTCACACGACGCATGATTTGCCTCCACTCGATGAAGTCGTTCGTACGACGTCAGCATGACGAGCTCGCAGGAGTTCTTTCTCGGAGATGTCTTTATCTCGTCACAAGTCCTGGCGTCGCGCAAGCCTTACCCGATGAGGGTCACGCTGTCGGCCGCAAGGGGAATCCCCGCGCCGACCGTCTTTCCGGATCGATCGAGCGCGACCACGCGAAGGCCAGCGAGCTTCTTGTCGAGAATCGTCCCCAGCATGTTCGTGACGTTGAGGGCCGCTGAGATGGGTCCGGCCTGGTTGTGCGCTTTGCTCTGGACCCGTGACGCCGTCCCAAGATAAGTCGGCTGGCCCATGCCGGCACGCCCGGCCAGGGCTGCGCCGCAGAAAATTCCATATTGCACTGACGCAACAGTCAACGCTTCGAAACGACGAATGTTCTGGATGATGAGGAACTTCGGAACACTCTTCCGTTCCCGGATGGCGGCAATGTCGGAATCAGTGAGTGCGAATCCGAGGCTGGTGTGATGCGCAGACCAGGACGAGAGCTGGTTCGCCGCCACGGTCGGCTGGATCAATGACGCGTATCGGTACCCCAGCCTCGCTTCGTTCCTCAGATCGTTCTGCAACACGTAGGACCATTGCTTGTTCTCGTCGTAGAAATACACTTTCGCGTCGCCAAAGTCCGGGTTGGCGTGCCCATTCGCGACCCACGATGTCCAGAGTCGATCGATGTTGCAGTGATGAGCGAAAAACAACGGGTCGCGCGAGGAGGACGGAAGGTCGGCCATGTCGCCCGGGTCGAAGGCGTTGTGAACATTCGCGAACGCGCCCGACAACGTGGCTGGAACAGGACTCGCGTCCTTCACGGTTCCGCCAAGGACGTCAAATGATGGGATCGCCAGCAGCGGCTGCACATCGACCACCTCGAGGGTGAGGGGCCATGCCGGGCCGGTCACGGTTCGACTGGGCCAGAACAGCGGCTGATCCGGGTCCGCATAAATCTTCGGGACCGCTCGGCTCCAGTAGTTCTCCCAGTCCCAGTAGACCAGCCGGAGATCGTCATTCTTCACCTGCGTTCGAAGGATGCGCTCGTGGAAGTAGAGCAGCGCGCGGTACCACGGCAGGAATTGCCAATTGGCATGAATGTTTGCCGCGACCGCCGGATTGGTTCGGGTGCAATGTTGCGCGACCTGCTTGCTCCAACTGGTGACATCAGAGTCTGGAAGCTTCTTGACGAGGTCGACCGCGTCCCGCAGCGCCTTCAGTTCCTCGGCGTGGGCAGGCTCGGTGAAGTCGAGCACAGGCCGCCTCGGCATCACCTTCGGTTCAGCGGGAATGAACCGGATGGGCCTCGCCGGCGTCGGCAGGGTGCAGTCGGCGAACTGCTGAGCGCTCGCAGGTGCCTCAAACCAGAATGTCGTGGCCGCGGATCCTGCAGCGACCGTGGTGCGGATGAACGAGCGGCGCGTCATAGCCATTTGAAGTCGCTTCCGTGACCATCCGGCGCGCGCGCACTGAAGCGACCCGCGCGGTTGCCGCCGATCGACGCCATCGGAAATTCGGTTTTCGGGTGCAGGATCCGCACGGCAGTGAAGCGCTGGCGCAAGCTGGCCTTCCTGGAAACGTGAGCGTAATTGGGCTGTGCTGCTTACCTCACGTCTGTCAGGCGAATCGATTGTTCGATCCGCCGGAACGTCGTCTCCAGCGCTTCGGCGTCGCTCTCGGGCGCCACCGTGAGGTAGTAGAACAGACTGCCGTCCGCGAGAAACGACGTAGATACCGTAATGCGCTCGCGGCCGCCGAGCGGCGACGGATTCGTGAGCGGCGTCCACAGCGCCGTCCGTCCCGACAACCGCCCGGATCGCTGATCGCCCGCCGCGCGCAGATCGGGGTTGCCCTGCGCGAGGTTCTGCAGAAAGCTCGTGGTCGCCTCGCGGAGGTCGCGGGAGGCCGCGCGCGCGACGCCAAACTCAACGCCGTGCGTGAAGACGGTCTGTCCGTTCAACGGACCGTAGCCGTTCTGCGGTACGACCTTGATCGCGCTCCGTGATGAAAGGCTCGTCCAGTTGTCGGGCACGTTCGCGCGAAAGACGTTGCCGCCCGTGACGGTCCGAGGTTGCGCCGATGGCGCCGGGACGGGACGGCCGGGCGTGCCGACCGTCTCGGCGCCGGTCTCGGACGAATTCGGCTTGCCGAGATCGGCCACCGACTTCGGGGCCGCCAGCGTGGCGAATCGTGCCTTGGTCGGTCCGAACTGGCTGCTATCCGCGGGCGGGCGCGCGATGGTGAGCGCGGCGGCTTCCTGACCGATGTAGGCCGTGCGATTGCCCGGATTCGGGTGGCTGCTCAACCACTGTGGGTTGGCGCCGCCCTTCGACTCACGCTCGATCGTTTCGAACATGTGCGCGAGGTCGCGGGATCGTACCCGGCGCGCGCCATGATCTGGGCGCCGAGCAGATCGGCCTGTTTCTCGAAGTCCCGGCTGTAGCGCAGGAGCATCGTGCCGACGCCGAACTCGCTGCCAGTCGAGATCGCCGCCCCGGCCGTGCCGCCGACCATCGCTCCGCCCAGCGCGCCGGCGATCTGCCCGAGTTGGAGCCACGGGTTCTGGGCCTTGGTCGCATTGGCTGTGCCGTGCCGCAGGAGCACGTGGGACAGCTCGTGCGCCATCACGCCGGCGACCTCGCCTTCCTTCGTCGCCGCGTCGAACATGCCGCGGTGCACGAACATCGGCCCGCCCGGCAGCGCGAACGCGTTGATCTCCTTCACGTTGACGGCCGTGAACGATACCTGAACTCCGGGCGGTTCAGTTCGGACGGTGCCGCCGCGACGAGCCGGTGTCCGAGCATCCCCAGGTAGCCCGAAATCGCTTCGTCTTCGATGGTGGGGAATTCCTTCCGGATCTCGGCGGCTGCCTTCTCGCCGGACTCGACGTCCTGCCGCGGCGTGAAGTTGTTCTTCGGCGGCTTGATGACGGTCTGCGCGAGGGCGATGCACTCGAGGCCGGTGACGACCGCGAGCATCCCGATTCCTGCCGATGTCGTTATTCCCCGCATCCAGTCGACCCTTCGAAGACTGATGTCTCAGTATGAAATGAGATCACGATCAACGCAACGGCTCAGGGCGACCCTGCTCTTCGAGGCGCGGTCCTGGTCTTTGTTTTCAGGCCAAGTCCGAGTTCCTCGGGTCTTCCCTTACGGCGATATCAGGTAATAAACATCCGTGCGAATGCGCGACGGATCGGCGTCCCAGTCGCTTTGCCAATGACCGTAGATCTCCCAATTCGGACCTGCGAGGCGATGATTGTTGGCCTTGCACCAGTGTGAGACCGCGTCGTGCGCTGCGCCGAGACCGCCATAGGGCCCGAAATGCGTCGTCCACGCCACCGGCCCAGCTGGTGTCGCCGAGCGTACGACTTCGCCGTGTTCCGTGAACGGCCCGTTGAGCTCCACGCCGACCTCCAGCCGAATACTGCCGTCCCAGTAAATCGCGACGTGGCGACCGGCGGGTGTCTGTTGCGCGCGAACAGCGCTCCAAACGAGGCCACAGCACTCCGGCACCAGCCGCGCGAGATTGGACGCGTTCGCCTGACGTCGAACGACGGCGAGGGGACACTATCGAGACGCTGGAATTGAATGGGCGTACTGCGTCATGGGAGCCTCACCGGAGTTCGAGGGGCCACTCACCGGACGAGCCTCCGATTGTTCCTCGAAGCACCGCTCGCGTCGTGGTCGATGGCACCTCGAACTCGACATCCGCCACGGCGTTCGCATTTCCCTGGACGAGCCCGATCCTTCGCGCCGTTGGGACGACCGCCGCAGCAAACTGGAGGTGTCTATCCGGATGTCATGGCGCCGGACGTCCTGGCCTCGAGCGCCTCGTGAATCGCCTGCGCCGCGCGCTTGCCGGCGCCCGCCGCCAGGATCACCGTGGCCGCGCCGGTGACCGCGTCGCCGCCGGCGAACACGAGCGGCTTCGACGTCAGCCCGGTCTGCTCGTCGGTCGACCAGGCATCCGTGCTTGTTGGTCGCCAGCCCCGAGGTCGTGCGCGTCAGCAGCGGATTGGGCGTCGTGCCGATCGCGAGGATGACGTTGTCCACCGGCAGCACGAACTCGCGATCCGGGAATCGGGATCGGCCGCGCGCGGCCCGACGCGTCGGGCTCGCCGAGCTGCATCTTCTGGCACCGCAGACCCGCCAGCCCATCCGTTGCCGTCGTCCACGACCTCGAGCGGATTGGTGAGCCAGTGGAACGTCACGCCTTCTTCCATGGCGTGGTGGTATTCCTCGACGCGCGCGCTCATCTCCTTGTCGCTGCGCCGGTAGACGATCATCGCTTCCTCGGCGCCCATGCGCAGCGACGTGCGCACCGCGTCCATCGCGGTGTTGCCGGCGCCGATCACCGCCACGCGCTTGCCGACCCGCACGGGCGTGTCGCTCGACGGGAATTCGTAGCCGCGCATGAGGTTCACGCGCGTCAGGAACTCGTTGGCCGAATACACGCCGTTGAGGTTCTCGCCGGGAATGCCCAGGAACTGCGGCAGCCCCGCGCCGGTGCCGATGAAGACCGCCGCATAGCCCAGCTCGTCCGAACAGATCGTCGAGCGGCAGCGTCTTGCCGATGATGACGTTGCAGACGATCTCGACGCCCATCGCCTTGAGCATGTCGATCTCCCAATCGAGGATCGCCTTGGGCAGCCGGAACTCCGGGATGCCGTAGCGCAGCACGCCGCCCGGCGCATGCAGCGCCTCGTAGACCGTGACCGGATAACCGCAGCCGCGCCAGCTCGCCGGCGCACACCAGCCCCGACGGCCCGGCGCCGATGACGGCGATCTTCTCGCGCGCGCGTGATGTTCGGCGGTGCGCCGTGACGCGGCTGCGTCCGCTCCCAGTCGGCCACGTAGCGCTCGAGGTGGCCGATGCCGACCGGATTGAAGCGCCGGCCCATGCTGCATTCGTGCTCGCACTGCGACTCCTGCGGACACACGCGCCCGCAGATCGCCGGCAGCGGATTCGCCGATCGCAGGATGCTCGCGGCGCCGGCCATGTCGCCTGTCGCGATCGCGTGGATGAAATCGGGAATCGGAATCTTGACCGGACAGCCGTCGACGCACACCGGATCCTGGCAGCGCAGGCACCGCTCGGCTTCGAAGGCCGCGCGCCACGGTGAATAGCCGGTGTTGACTTCCTGGAAATCGTGCGCGCGCAGCTGCGGCGTCGCGCACGCGGCATCGTGCGTCTTTTCGGCGCGTTTGACAGGCATTAGCGCAACTCCTCCGCTCGATCGCGTACCGGGGTGCCCGAGTGTGACAGCTCGGCATCGCAGTCGCGCGCACTTGCTCTTCGCGCACGTAGGCCTTGTTGCGGCGCATCGCGACGTCGAAGTCCACCTCGTGCGCGTCGAAGCACGGGCCGTCGACGCACGCGAACTGCGCGCTGGCCGCCGACGATGACGCGGCAGCCGCCGCACATGCCGGTGCCGTCGACCATCAGCGGATCCATCGACACCAGCGTCTTCACCTTCGGCCCGCGCGTGGTCTCCGCCACCGCGCGCATCATCGCCATCGGCCCGATCGCGACGACGTAGTCGGGACGGCCCGGACCGTCGCCGTCGATGAGCTGCGCCGAGGCGCTGGGTGACGAATCCCTTGAATCCGGCCGAGCCGTCGTCGGTGCAGATCTCGACGTGGTCGCAGACCGGCCGCAGCTCGTCGGCCAGGATGAGCAGGTCCTTGGTGCGCGCGCCGAGGATCGCCGTCGTCCGGTCGCCGCGCGCGCGTCAGTTCGCGCATCAGGCACAGCAGCGCGGCCGACCCGAAGCCGCCGCCGACGCCGCAGACGTGGCCGCCCGGCGGGAGATCGATGGCCTGGCCGAGCGGGCCGGCGACGTCGAGAATGTGCATCGCCCGCCTCGAGCGCGCAGACCCGCGTGGTCGTCGCGCCGACTGCCTGCACCACGATCGTGATGGTGCCGGCGGCGCGATCGTAGTCGGCGATCGTGATCGGAATGCGCTCGCCGCCTTCGCGCACGCGCAGCATGACGAACTGCCCGGGCTGGGCCGACGAGGCGATGAGCGGCGCGTCGAGCCGGAAGAACTTCGTGACCGGCGTGAGGCGGCGGGTTTCGAGAATACGTGTCATCTTTTCCGCTGCGCCCCACTCGCTCGCGTGCGCCTCGAAGACCGCCTCCTCAGCGGACCTCTACAGATCCGGATGCTCGTGCATCGCCTTCAGCCGCCGCCAGCGGCGATCGACTTCGGCCTGGATCCCGCTGACGACTCTCGGCGTTCTGCGGCGCCATCAGATGCTTCGTCTTGCCCATCAGCTTCAGCCACGTCCGACACGGGCTGACGCCGGTCGGCCGCGTCCGGGTCGTAGGTGAGCGTCGTGTGGCCGTGCTCGACCTCGTAGAGCGGGAAGAAGCAGGTGTCGATCGCGGCCTGCAGCACGGGCTCGGCCGCGTCGTCGGTCGTGCGCCAGTTGAGCGGGCAGAACGACAGGATCTTGCCGTAGACGAGGCCCTCGCGCTTCGCGTACCACTGCGCCTTGGCGACCTTGCGCATCAGGTCTTCGGGATAGCCTTCGCTCGCGGTGAAGACGTACGGCAGGTGGCAGGCGGCGAAGATCTGCGCGGTGTCCTTGTGGTGATAGCGCTTGCCGCCGCTGTGCGCCGCCGACCTCGCTCGTCGAGGTGCGGTGGCCGAACGGCGTCGAATACGAGAGCTGCGCGCCGGTGTTCATGTAGCCCTGGTTGTCGTACTCCAGGATCATCATGTGGTGGTTGCGGTGGGCCGCGCCGAGCGCCGGGCCCATGCCGATGTCCATGCCGCCGTCGCCGCTGATCATCACGAACGTGATGTCGTCGCCGCCCGGCAGTTCGCCGCGCCGGACGCGCTCGTGGTACATCTCGACCAGGCCGGAGAGCGTCGCCGCGCCGTTCTGGAACAGGTTGTGGACGTAGTTGATGCGGTGCGCGGTGTTGGGATAGCCGGTCGTCACCACCATCGCGCAGCCGGTCTGGTAGAGCACGACGACGTTGCCTTCGAGCACGCGGCTGATCTGGTGGAACGTCGGGAAGTAGCCGCAGCCCGGACACGCGCCGTGTCCCGGCGCGATGCGGTTCGGCACTTCCGTCATCTTCCACATCGGCTCGAGCTCGACCCGCAGCCGGCCGGTCGTCTCGTCCTGCGTGCACGTGCGCCATGCCGCGCGAGACTTCGGCCGCCGGAATCGGCGGCAGTCCCGGCCTGCGCGGCGCGTTCGGGTCGGCCCGGCGTCGCGCCGTGGTAGGCAAACGGCCTCGACCGGCCTGCCCCGCCGCGGCGGCGGCCGCCTGCGCGAAGAACTGGCTCGCGTCGGCCGCGTAGAAGTCCTTGCCGCCGAGTCCGTAGATGCGCGAGACGCACGCGCGTGTCGGTTGTGCGGGATCCGACCTGGAGCGCGGCCCGCACTTCGAGCGACAGATTGCCGCCGCCGCGCGCCGTACGAATCGGCGCGGTCGCCGATCGTCACGGCCTTCACGGCTCGCAGCGCCTGACGGAACTCCTCCGCGGGGAACGGCCGCAGCACGTTCGGCGACAGCACGCCGACGCGCTCGCCCGCGCGCGCGCAGCTCGTCGGCCGTTTCCTTCGCCGTTTCCGCGGCGGAGTTGATGCAGCACGACCGCGGCCTCGGCGTCGTCCATGCGGTAGGCGTCGAGCATCGGGATAGTGCACGGCCGGTCAGCGCCTCGAGCTCGGCGAACACGTCCGGGATCACGCGCTGCGGCCGCCTCCATCGCCAGCGAGAGCTGGACCTTGTTGTTGATGAGATCCGGGTCGTTCATGTACGGCCCGAAGGTCTTCGGATGCTCCATGTCGAGCGGCGTCGGAAAGTCCGGCCGCTCGCCGAGAAAGCCGCGGACGGCCTCGGGATCGTCGAACACCTCGATGCGCCGCTTCTGGTGGCTGGTGATGAAGCCGTCGTAGGCCACGATCACGGGCAGCCGCACGTCGGCGTGCTCGCCGATGCGGACCGCCGCGAAGTTCAGGTCGTAGACCGCCTGCGGATCGCGCGCGCAGAGCATGATCCAGCCGGTGTTGAGCGCGAAGTAGATGTCCGAATGATCGCCGCGGATGTCGAGCGGCCCGGACACCGAGCGCGCCGCGATGTTCAGCACCATCGGCACGCGCGTGCCGGCCTGCACCGGCAGCTGCTCGAGCGCGAACAGCAGGCCGTTGGCGCTCGTCGCGTTCAGCACGCGCCCGCCGCCGAGCGCCGCGCCGTAGCAGATGCCGGCGGCGCCATGCTCGCCGTCGCCGGCGATCATCAGGATCTCGTGCTCGCCGTCGGCCCGCATCTTCGAGAGGTTCTCGGCGACCTCGGTCGACGGCGTGATCGGGAAGTAACCCATCACGTGAAAGCCGATGTCGCGGGCGGCCAGCGCCGCGGCTTCGTTGCCGCTGCGGAAGTCGAGCTTCTGGCTGGCACGGGCCGGCACGGGCGCCCGACGGCGCGCTCGACGGTCAGGGGCGGTCATCACGTCTCACCTCATCCGATCAGGTCGGGGAACAGCGGCACGCGAAGCGCGTCGGCCAGGCCCGGCGTCTCGGCCGTCTTGACCAGCGCGCCGGACGGACAGGACTCGACGCAGCGCAGGCAGCCTTTGCAGTAGCGGTAGTCGACGCCCATCAGCTCGCGCTCGAACTTGCCGCCGACCTCGCCCGTCGCCCCACACCAGGCAGAAGTCGGGGCACACCAGGTCGCACATGCCGCAGTGGATGCACTTCTCGTGGTCGAGCACCGGCATCCAGCCGGTGCGCGAGGTCGACAGATCGTTCCACGCGGTGTTGCCCGGCGTTCGGAATGATGCCGCCGACGCGGCTGCGTCTCGTAGCCCGAACACCGGCTCGGCCCGCGCGATCGGCAGGTCGCCGTCGGCTCGGCCGACGCCCTCGCAGACTTCGAATTCCGCGCGCGCCGCGCCGGAACGCGCGCTCGTTCGACGCCACGGCTTCGGGATGCTTGCCGGCGAATTCCTCCGACAGCGCCTCGAGCACGTCCTGCGGCGTCGAGGAACGGAAACGACGGCGCACAGCGTGCCGAGCAGCACCGCGTTCGGGCGGGACTTCTCCTGCACCGCGATGCCAAGCGCGTCGACGCGAATCGACGCGCGCCGTGCGCGGAAGGGCCGCAAGCTCTTCGGGCACCGGACCCGCCGGCGCGTTGTAGATGAGCGTGCCGTCCTTGCGGAGTCCGGCAAACGTCACCGGGTTGCGCAGGAGCGCCGCGTGAAACACCACGATGCCGTCGGGCGCCTCGACCGGCGCGCTGGTGCGGACCGGCCGGTCGACCGGTCCGAGCCGGACGAACGAGCGGATGAGCGAGCCCTTCTTCTCCGACCCGTACGATGAGAAGTGCGCGCCGTTGAGGCCCATGCGAAGGACCGCGGCGGTCGCCAGCACCTGGCCGGCCGCGTGCGCGCCAAGGCCGCCGATCGACTCGATAGCGAAGCTCGAAAAAGCCGGTCGTCTTGGGCAGCGACACTCGTCGACGGCGAGGCTCACCGGTGGTGGGCGGCGTCGCAGGGACGAAGTCAGCGTGACGTGTAGTCGTGGCCATTGATGACCCCAGATCGCGGTTCCCAACGGGGACAGTTCCGGCAGGCGTCAGTTGATTCGAGCGGCCGAGGCGGAAGCGTGCGCAGACAACTCCACGGCATGTCCTCGCTGACTAACCAGAACGGGTAGGACTGAAACAGCGTTGACGCGGCCCAACGGCAGGATATGGCCCCAGGATTCGCAGTCATGGTCGCTCGCAGTGCGCGCCGCCCTCGACGCGCGAATCGGCAAACACCAAGCAGGGACGGGATGCCCTTCGATCGAAGCGCCTGAGACTACAGTCCCTGCAATGCGTCCGAAGCGGTGCAAGTTACGCACCAGCACACGTAGCAGCCCCGCGAATTACGGCTGCGGGCTTTTTCTCGGCGTGGTTGAAAAGTTACCGGCGTTGGCGAGCGGTGGAAGATTCACGGCTGGGGAGCCGGACCCGTGTTTTCCTCCATTTCCCGCCTAATCGCCGCCCAATTGCGAACGTCGATGCCATGGATCTTCTTGGCCAGCGGATGGCACCGAATCTGCTGAGATCTAGAAGCCACTTCCGGGCGGCTTCGTGACCAAAGGCCTGACCGCAGCGCTTGGGAAGATTTCCGCAAAGTCGGGACGAAGACGCGGGAAATTACGCCACCAAGAGGAGGGACCTCATGGATCTCTCGACCACCTACCTCGGCCTGTCGCTCCCCCATCCGATCATGCCCGGGGCGTCGCCCCTCGCGGATAATCTCGACGCCGTCCGCCAACTCGAAGACGCGGGCGCATCAGCCATCGTCATGCGCTCGCTCTTCGAGGACCAGATCATCCGCGAGGAGACGGGTCTGGTCCATGACGTGTTCGAGCACGAGGACTCATCGGCCGAGGCACCCTCGTATTTTCCCGCGCCCGGAGACTCCCCGCCTCATCCGGCTCGGTACCTCGAACAGCTACGACGGGTGAAGGTCGCCGTGTCCGTGCCGGTCATTGGCTCGCTGAACGGCACGACGCCGGAGGGCTGGCCGCACTATGCGGAGCTGATTCAGCAGGCGGGCGCGGACGCCCTCGAACTGAACTTCTATCACCTGCCGACCGACCCGTGCGAGAGCGCCGCGGATGTCGAACGCCGGCTGCTCGACACTGTTGGCGCCGTCAGATCCGCCGTCGTGATCCCGATAGCGGTCAAGCTCTCCCCGTTCTTCTCGTCGCTGTCGCACCTCGCGCACGAACTGGACGCCGCCGGTGCCGATGGTCTCGTGCTGTTCAATCGTTTCTACCAGTTGGACATCGACGCCGACAGGCTTCAGGCCGTGCCGCTGCTGCACTTCGCTTCGTCAGAGGATCTGTTGTTGCGGGTGCGTTGGCTGGCCGTTCTTTCCGGGCAGGTCCGGGTCTCTCTGGCTGCCACGGGCGGCGTCCGCACCGGGCTCGACGCTGTCAAGGCCGTCATGGCCGGCGCCGATGCCGTGCAGATGGTCGCGGCCCTCTTGCAGCACGGGCCTGGGCATCTCGCGGTCGTTCGCCGGGACCTGAGCCATTGGCTGGAGGAGCATGAGTACGAGTCGCTGCGCCAGGCGCAAGGCAGCCTGAGCCTGCAGCGCTCACCGGATCCCGAAGCGTTCGAACGCGGCAACTGGGACGCTTTCGACAGACCGGCCGCCAGCGCGCCATGAAGTGATGCGGCGACGTCTCATCCTGAGCAGGAGGGAATTCCATGAAGCGAGTGCTGTCGGCTTGGCACGGACGCGAGCGGCCAGAAGGTCGACACCAGCGAGCGTTGGACCGATGTCTTTGCCAACCAGGCCGGAACATGGAGGTGTGTGGCCTCGCACAACACCACGATCAAGAAGTAGTGGCCTCACGCGCTGGCCGATGGCAGGTGTGTGTCGAATCCGCGGTTTGCGCGGAGCGACCGCGTGCGGCGCGTCCGGCCGATGGCCTGCACCCGCCGAGCGGTACGCCTGGACGCCGTCGATCGCGGCTACTTTCGATGACGCCGGCGGACCACACCGCGCGCCGCTCGTCGGCTGCAGCGGCCGGCTAGGCGGCGGAAACGAACAATGGGGCGCATAACACCAAGGCGGCCGTGAGCGCCATCGCGACAACACCCACGTACGCGTGGACCCGTACCAGTGTTGGCCCCTGATCGAACCGCCATTTCTGCAGGAGCCCGTAATATGCCATTCCATCGACACAGGCGAACCCGCAGAAGGCGACAGCGGCGGGCACCGGGTTCGCGCTCGCGATGGTGAGGTACACCAATGCACGACTGCTTACGTGCAGCAGCGTCGCCCAGATGCGCTCCAACACCTTGAGCCACTGGATCAACGGGACACCGGCCGAACGGGTGAAGACGCCCTCTGAATGTGCTTCAAGTGTGGAACCCTTGAAAGGATTCGCGATGAACGGCAGCATTACCGCTTCCGCCATGCCGGCTCCAGCACCGAAGCCAATTAACTGCGACAGCGTCGGCGGATGCCACACGAACACGAAGAACGCCGCGGCCACACCGAGTTCGGCACTCGCCGAGAGCACGCCGAGGATGACCGAGGCCATCCGATGGTCAGCTCCCCGGCGGACGGCTCGATCGACTACGAGGTGATGAATCATGGCTTTGGCCGCAACGGCAATCGCCCATGCCATCACGCCAAATCCGACGGTGACCTTCCGAGGCACGCCGAACCACCGCTCGAGAACGATAATCGGCACAATACCCACCGCAATTGATGCCAGGGCGGTCAGATACCAAATGGCCGGTCTTGACCTGCTCGCCATCGTGCAGTCCCCCTAGACAGTATGACGTCGGTCCATTAAGAGGCTGATCTCCGGCAGAATTCGCCGAGTGGGAACCAGCGCTAAACATCCACGGCACATGCGTTTCGCGCGTCACTTGA
This sequence comes from uncultured Acidobacteriota bacterium, assembly GCA_963724645.1. Classification (GTDB taxonomy): domain Bacteria; phylum Acidobacteriota; class Vicinamibacteria; order Vicinamibacterales; family SCN-69-37; genus CAVXSP01. The sequence continues at coordinate 24,240 of CAVRVJ010000010.1, read as the reverse complement.
CCGGAACGAACAAACTGGCTAACGTCGCGATCGCTCAACCATATGCAACGACTCAAGCCCGTGGATGTCGTCATCGCCGGCGGCGGCTGGGCTGGTCTGGCGATGGCCAAGGAGATCGCCACGCGAACGTCGCTGTCCGTAGTGGTGGTGGAGCGCGGGCAGCCCCGCGGGCTCAAAGAGTACGCCGAAGGCATGGACGAAGTGGACTACGCCATTCGCCTGCGGATGATGCAGAACATTGCCGAGGAGACGGTGACGCACCGCCATTCCGACCGTGTCGCGGCGGTCCCGATCCGCCAGTACGGATCGTTCAATCCCGGCACCGGCGTCGGCGGGGCAGGCGAGCACTGGACCGCGATGGCCTACCGCTTCCTGCCGGATCAGTTTCGACTGGCGACGACGCTTCGCGAGAAGCACGGCGCCCGCGGGTTGCCGCCGGATCTCACCGTGCAGGACTGGGGCGTCGGTTGGGACGACCTCGAGCCGCACTACTGGCGTGTCGAGCGGATGATGGGAATCGGCGGACGAGCGGGTAACCTTCGTGGCCGGAAGATCGACGGCGGCAATCCGTTCGAGGGCCCTCGCTCGCAGGAGTATCCCAATCCGCCTCACCCTTCCACCTATCTTGGAACCCTGTTCACGAAGGCCACGCGGGATCTTGGCTACCATCCGTTTCCCACTCCCCACGCGACGCTGAGTCAGAGCTATCGCAATCCGGACGGCGTATCTCGCGCAGGCTGCGCATACTGCGGCTACTGCCAGCGCTACGGCTGCATGATCGGCGCAAAGGCGCAGCCGACCAACACGCTCCTGCCGGTGCTGCTGCCGCGCAAGAACTTCGCGCTTCGCACCGGCTGCTGGGTGCGACGCATTCTTCATCGCGACAACCGCGCCGAAGGCGTGATGTACGTGGATCAGACGGGCGTCGAAATCGAGCAGCCGTCGCGCATCGTCATCGCGGCGTCTTGGACGCTCAACAACAGCCGGTTGCTGTTGCTCTCGAAAATCGGTGACGCCTACGACGCCGTCTCGGGGAAGGGCACGCTTGGGAGGAACCTCACGCATCAAGTCGGCCAGTCGACACCGATCTTTCTGGACCGCCGGTTGAACGCGTTCATGGGTGCGGGAGGGTTGGGCGTCACCATGTCGGATCTGGACGGCGACTTCGGTCTCGACCCGTCGGCTGGCGTGCTGCGCGGCGGCCAGATCCGCGTGAGCAGCACCGGCGATGGACCGATCAGCACGTTCGGTCGCATCCCACCCGGCGAAGCCGCCGCCAACTGGGGATCGGCCTGGAAGAAAGCGGCCCTGAACTGGTACGACCGCGCCGCGAACATCACCTGCGAGGCGGAGCACCTTCCGTACCGCCACAACTTCGTCGATCTCGACCCAACCTACACGGACAAATTCGGCGATCCTCTGCTGCGGCTGACGCTCGATTGGACGGACCACGAGCGGCGCCAGGCCCAGATGATCGCGAAAGTGCAAGAAGCGATCGGCGCGGCGATGGGCGCAAGGATGGCCGGCGGCGGGCGTCGCGTCGGCGTCAGGTATTCCGCGGTTGACTATCAGAGCAGCCACGTCTCGGGCGGCGTCATCATGGGCGCGTCACCCGAGTCGAGTGTCGTCAACCCCTGGCTTCAGCACTGGCGGGTGCCGAACCTTTGGGTCGTCGGCGCCTCGTCATTTCCGCAGAATTCGTCGGCCAACCCGACGCTCACGCTGATGGCGCTGGCCTCTCGCGCGGCCGACGCCCTGGTGAGCCGATATCTCAAACGCCCGGGGGCGCTCGCATGAGACGGCGGGAGTTTCTGACGCTCCCTGCCGGAAGCCTCGGCGGGCTGCTCTTGTTCACGCTGGCGCGCGTGCCCACGCGCGTCGACGCCCAATCGGGCGCCGTGCGCATCCCGCTGCGATTCCTTACCGAGGCGGAAGCGCGAATCGTGATCGCCGCGTCCGAGCGAATCTTCCCTGGCGACGCCGCGGGACCGGGCGCCACCGCGGCCGGCGTTGTCATCTACATCGATCGCCAACTGGCCGGTCCGTACGGCCGTGACCAGTTCCGGTACACGAAGGCGCCATGGGTCGAGTCGGTCGACGAGCACGGTTATCAGGGCAAGGCCACGCCGCGCGAGGTTTATCGCAGCGGACTTGCGCAACTTGACGGCTTCACGTTGCTGTCCGCCGATCAGCAGGACGACACACTGCGGGCGATCGAGACCTCGCTGTTCTTCCAGTTGCTTCGGCGTCATACGATCGAGGGAATGTTCTGCGACCCGCACCACGGCGGCAACGCCAGCATGATCGGCTGGCAGCTCATCGGCTACCCGGGTCCGCGCATGAGTTACCGAGGAGAGATCGACCGGAATCCGGGAGAGCCGTTTCGCGCCGCCCCGGTCAGTCTGACCGATGTGGTCGGCCACCCGGTGAAGGCGTGGGAGGACGAGTAGATGGATCACCTTCGAACGTTCGTCGTCGTCCTGCTGCTGTTTCCGGCAGTCGCAGCCGCCCAGACGCAGCCGCGGCCGATTGTGATTCGGGCGTCAACCGTGCTCGATGGAAAGGGCGGCGTCCTGCGCGACGTGACGCTCGTCATCCAGGGCACGAAGATCCTCCGGATCGACTCAAACCCTGCCGAAGCCACCTACGATCTGCGCGGTCTGACCGTGATGCCCGGCTGGATCGATACGCATACGCACATCGTCACCCATTTCGATCGCGAGACCGGCAAGGTCCACAGTCAGAAGGTGAACGAAACCCCGCAGCAATCGATGCTGTATGCGGTGGAGAACGCTTACAAAACCTTCCTGGCGGGATTCACGACCATCCAGAGTCCGGGCGCGGAGATGGACAAGGATCTTCGCGACTGGATTGCGGAAGGCCGAATCCCCGGGCCGCGCGTCCTCACATCGCTGCGAGCGGTTACCGACCAGACCGGCGATCCGGCGCAGATTCGCGCGTTCATTCGCAAGGCAATCGCCGACGGCGCAGACTTCGTGAAGATCTTCGCCACTGCCAGCATCCGGGAAGGTGGTGCGCAGACGATGACCGATGACCAGATCCGCGCGGCGTGCGACGAAGCGAACAGGCTCGGCAAGCGGTCGATCGTCCATGCACAGGGTCCCGAAGGCGCGAAAGCGGCTGTGCTCGCGGGATGTACGTCGATCGAGCACGGCAACCGCCTGACTGACGAGGTGCTCGATCTGATGGTCAAGCGCGGGACGTACTTCGACTCGAACAATCATCTGCTGCTGCACAACTACATCGAGAACAAGGACAAATATCTCGGGAGCGGGAACTTCACCGAGCAGGGCTTCGCCTACATGGAGAAGGGCCTGCCAATCGGCAACGAGACGTTCAAACGTGCGCTGGCCAAGAACGTCAAGATGACCTTCGGCACGGATGGCGGAGCCGGCGCGCACGGGAGGAACTACGAAGAGCTCGTCTACCGTGTGCGCGACGGGGGCCAGCCGCCGATGGCGGCCATCGTCAGCGCCACGTCGATGGCGGCGGAGTCGCTGCGGATGCAGGATCAGATAGGTTCGATTGCACCAGGGATGGAAGCGGACATCATCGCGACGGCAGGCGACCCGCTCGAGGACATCACGTCGGTCCGTCGCGTCGTCTTCGTGATGAAAGGCGGCCAGGTTTACAAGAACGAAGGAATGAGAAAGTAGTGCTACTCCGGGTTGGTGCGCGCCTCGCTAATTTCTTCGATCCCTCAGGCCGGCGGGACGCGGGCGCAGCCCGAAAGCGCCCGCAAGCAACCGCTTCTTGGCAAGCCGGGACTTGCGACAAGCCCGCCGCGGTTCAGGCCTCAGTCAGCGCCAGGCCGTCGTCGCGGGCCACCCATCGGCCGCCGTCCCCAGGGCATAGCTCTCGGTTCGCTCTTTCACGGCTTCCGAGAGTTCAGGCGCCAGAGCGGCGCGCTGACATCGGCGTGCGCAGTCCGGACCACCGTAGCCTTGGACATTCGCGCAGACAGAACGCGGCCTGGGCGGAGCGCCGACCATGGAATTGCTCCCGCGGACGCCGAAGGGCTCAAGCGTTGCCGGCGGGCCAGGTGGCGACACGGGGCGCGCTCGCGGGAGGTGCGGGACGCCGCGACTCAGACTGCTTGGAGAGTGATATGAACAGCTACAACGTTACGAATTACAACGTCCAGATCCATGCTGGGGCCAATAATCCTGCCGCGTTCGATGCATTCATTGGGCTGAATCTCGTTTCGACCGGCGGGGCGCCCCCGACCCAGGCGGTTGCATTTCTAACCTTCTATGCGGACGCGACTCCTAGCCTTCCAGACAACTCGATGAACACCCAAGGTAGTCTGAAGGTGTATTCCGCAAACTTCCGCAAGAGTTGGTTCTCGGCCGCGACGGACCTCCTGCGCAATGAATTGCCGATTACGTTTTGGTTCGATGAGGTCACCAAGGAGGCAATCCTCGGAACTGGAACGTCCGAACCGGTGGGCGAGGGAGAGAACCAGTAGCGGAAGGCCCGCAGCGCATGGACTGTCAGCAGTGAGAATCCAACCAATCAGATACGTTCGTCCCGTCACGGCGCGCTCGGCGCGAGCAAAGCGCTTGTGTCCTTGAAAAAGCTAATGCCCGATGCGAATGTTCTGCACCGGGCATTTCTTCTCTGAAACGAGGCCGGTCCGATCTAGTCGTTCTCCGAGCAGTGTCCCGGACCGACCACACCTTTGTTGTAATCATCGAGTGTGGTCTTCAGCGCACCGACCGCGCTCGGCGCTAACGAGCCATTGCCGACTGGCGGCACGACCGAACTACCAATCAACGCGTCCGCGGCGGCAATCGTGCTCGCGACGGCGCTCCCGTTGGCGCCGTTGGCAATATTGAGCTTCGCGGCGATGAGTTGGTGCGCGAGGATAAGCAGCCATTGCCTCCTGCTGACTCAACGAAAATGCTCTCAAGTTGAGCGGCCGTATAATGCACGGTCCCCAGCGTCAACCCACCACTCAGGACGCTGGCGGGCCTGCTGCCAAGAATAATCGCCCCTTTTAACGGGAGAGTCCTCCCCGAACGTGGCGGGTAAACCTTGCCTCCTAACGATTGTGTCAGTGAGGATTGCCAACGCGACTTGCACGCGAGTTGATGACGATCAGAGATCCGGTCCGTCTCTGCCGACGCGACTTGCCCGATGGTTGATCACGATCAAGGACCGCAAATGTCAGTCAGGCCACCAATGGGCGATGAAACCGCACCGAAGTGGGATTTCGCTGCTCACAGAAGCAAGGCAAACTGTTTGTTAGATGTGGTCGTTCAGTTCCGGCACCATGACGGAGCTGGACGTTCTTAGGACTGCATCGGAAGAAGGGCGGGGGGCTCCCCCCGCTCTTCTTTTTTATCGCGGCCAAAGCCGGGCGCGTCGGGCGCGCCAGGGCCGCCGAACGGGCTGACGGAATCAATCATGCGTGTCGCGCTAGTTGTCGTACCTCTCTCGCTTACCGGGCTCTCAATGGCCCCGAAGGGCCAGACACCCCAGGCTATCGCGCAGCGAACATTTGGGTCGGTTGCGATTCTAGTAATGGCAGATGCTTCGGGACAGGCAGTTGCGCTCGGGAGTGGTTCGTCGTGCGGCCGGGAGTCGTAGCCACCAACCTGCACGTCATCGACGCAGCCGCGGCGGGAGCCGCGAAGTTGGTTGGACAGCGTACTGCCTACACCGTTGAGGGCACCGTCGCCGTTGACGAGGGCCACGATCTCGCCTTGCTGCGAGTAACTGGCCTCGCGGGTCCACCGTTGAACTTGGGAAACGATACGCCGGTCCTTGTCGGCGATACCGTATTCGCCGTGGGTAACCCGCAAGGCTTGGAGGGCACCGTGTCGCAATCGGTCGCGATGCAGATCGCCGGACACAAGACGGCCAACGTGTACCGGCGGTATCGAATTGTCTCGACCCAGGACCTCAAGCAGGCACTGGCGAAGCTGACGTAAAAGAGCGCATCAGCAAAGCGGCCTGAACGGCACTCACTTCGCCGCCGAAAGCCGCCGCAGCTCCTCGAAGAAGTTGAACCAGAGCGTCACGCGGGTCGGGCCGGCCGTCGCCGCGGTGCCCGGCGACATCACCACGCGCGTGCCGTCCGGATCCAGATCGAAGCTGTTCCCCGATAGCGGCCGGCGTAGGACAGGCGTCCCGCTCCAGACGCGCGCCTTCTCGGGCCTAAACTCGTCGCCGACGGTCGTGAACGGCGCCACCATGATTCGTCCGTCGGGTGCCAAGTAGAGCAGCTCGGGCCGCTTTTGCGACCAGACGGCGTTGGTGCCGCCGCCCGTCGAGATCGTCTTCCTGCCTCCCGGTCCCGGAAAGGGCACGACGGAGATCTCGAAGTGGTCCGACTCGTCCGATTCGTAGGCCAGCCAGTGCCCGTCCGGTGAGAAGCTCGGCTGCTGCTCCCTGAAAGATTCAGCCTGAAACACCTCCGGCTTGCCCGGCCTCCAGCCGCTCAGCTCGTCGCCCTCGAGCCGCAGGATCATCAGATCGGTGCTGTGGGTCTCCGGCCGGTTTTCTTGAAACGCAAGGAGCCGATCCCTCGGGTGCCACGACCCCATAAACTGTGTGTTCGGGCTTTTCGTCAGCTGCGTTGCGGGCCCGCTGCCATCCGCCCGTTGCCAGTAGAGGTTCACGGGGCCACTGGGCCCACCACGGCCCGTGGAGCTGTAGACCAGTCGCCGCCCATCTGGCGTCCAGACCGGATTCCGGTTCAACGGGAAACCTGACGGCAACTTTGTCGGCGCGCCACGCTCCAGATCGTAAGTCCACACGTCCGTGTTCGCCCCGTCCGTAAGCGTGAAGGCGAGCCAACGGCCGTGAGGGGCGATATGCACCCCGGCCCAGTTGCCTTGCGCGGTCTTGATCGGCGTCGTCTTGCCGTCGTGGGTCAGCCAATCGAGCGGGACCCTCGACGAGGCGTCGCCGCCCGGAAGGTACACGAGCGTGCCCGTGTGCGACACGTCCACCTGACATCGTGTTCACAGCGGCAGGGACACTAGGACAGGTCGGTCGGATTCCAGAGTCAGCCGCGTTCCCGCGCTACATCGTCTCTAAGGCCGTCGCCCAGTAGAGACGGCGGTAGAATCAGCAGCGTGAAGGCCGTGATTCGGCGGGCGCTCAGAATCGCCTTTTTCGCCCTTGCGATGGCGATAAGTGCCGCCACGATATGGCCGATAGTCAGCGACCACCCACAGCGCGACAACCGGATCTTTCTCGCGGCGTTTTTCTGTCTTGTTCTGGGATGGCGGTTGGCGAAACAGAGAAAGCTCGCAACACGGCATTAGCCCATTGCCGAATTTGGAGGGTCTTATGGCCCGTAGACTAGTCATCGTTGTCGTCGCTTCGATCATCTCGCTCGTCGGCGTCGGCGTCGGGGCACAGCGACCGGCGCCGCCAATACTCCCACCAACGCCCCACGAACCGTTCCACCGATTGACGCTGCCCGATGATGTGCGTTCCGGCGATGACATCGGCGTCCGGCTGATCGGTGCGGTACGTGCAGATGGAACAATCAAAGGCGCGCTCGTCGTGAAGCTCAACGGACAGTGGGTAGACGTTGTGCCCACCCCTTCCAGCGCCGGTCGATAACCACGCCGTTCGCCTAGTTGTCCCGGTCCAACTTTAGCGGTAGCATTTCGGTCATGCGAAGAGCCGCCATGACCATGACGGGGGCAACGGTCCTCCTGCTCGTGACCTTCGCCAACCCACTCGCCGGAAACGTCCTTGGTTTCTGCCCAATCTCCGAAGGCCCTAAAGCGATTGGGATCGACGGAATCGTCGCCATCATCGACGCCTCGGCCGTGTGGCTGACGTATCGCGGGCTACGTTCGTAAGGTGGCCGCCATCGGCGCGGCCCGATGACGTTTTTCGAGAGGATTCCCTCATGAGACGAATGGTGAGCGTCGGGACCATCGTGATGATCGCCTTCGGAATGACGGGTCTTGTTGCGCAGGCTAAGCCCAATTTCACCGGCCACTGGACGGTGTCCGATCCGAACGCCGGCGCGTCTGCGGGGATCATGTACCTCGGCTTCGCGTTCACCGCGGAGCAGGACGACAGGACGCTGACCGTGACACCCACCATCCATGAGGTCCATCTTGGCGAAAGGCCTGAACAATTGAGGGCCGTGTTCAACCTCGAGGGATCGGAAAGCCAGAATCCGTTGAACATGAGCGGCCATGCGATGAATCGGAATTCAAGGGTCACCTGGGATGGTGGCAGGCTTGTCATTACCACCACGACCAGCGACGGGAACAACGTGTCGACCCAAACCCAAACATGGTCGCTCGATGCGTCTGGAAACTTGATTGTTGACGCCGTCCTTACCTACCGCGGGAACTCTACGACGAGTAAGGCGACGTACAAGAAAGGCTGACACGAGCGCAGGCGCAAGGCCTGAAACGGCCCGCCTGACCGGTCCCCGCGAATGACGCCTGCGATGGCCGCAGGCGCCATCACGCGCCTGTTCGACGTGGTGGATCTCGTCGCGCTGCTCGTGGAATCCGAGCGGGAAAAAGCGGCGTAGCTGCTAGAATCCGACCGGAATTTGCAAAGAGGATTCGATGACACCAGATGCCATCATCGGAGGATTGTCTATACTCCTCACAGGGCTCATAGTTAATGCGCCGCCGGTCCGCTCTCGGCTGAAAACGCCAACCATGCGGGCCGTCGGAGCCGGGCTACTCGCTGCGGGTATTGCTGTCGGGGGCCTTCTGATCGAACACCTCGTGTTCAACGCCCGCTAGCACGAGCAGATCGCCCACAAGTTCACGGTGACAGAATCATTATGCAGTCCGATTTCAAAGGAGCCCGCTGCCCGGCGGCAACAGTTCTTGACTTCGTTCCCAATGTAGTGATCTTGTGCCGGACTCTGGCGAGGTGTTAGAGATCAGTGAGAGTTGGGCAGTTTTGAGGCAGAATCGCGGCTTCGAGGGATTCAAGGCGATCAGCCGGAAGTCGTGTCAGTGCTTGATGTTAGCTGGTGCCGGAGGAGGGAATCGAACCCACACTCACAGTGAAGTGAACGAGATTTTGAGTCTCGCGCGTCTGCCAGTTTCGCCACTCCGGCTCGAGAAGCGTTCGGGAGAACAAGGTCAATCTTATCAGGAGCTTGCGCGCCAACCGTCACGCCTGCACTCGTCTCCGTTTCCGGACAAGTGGTTAAAAAAGTGGTTAAAAAACTTCCGAGGACTGAATCGATGACGCCGGCCGCGTGGGTAAGGTGCTCAGGCTGCAGGTGCGCGTAAAACGTTTCGGTGACGTGCGTCGAGCTATGGCCTGCGAAGCGCGCGATCTTCTGCAGCGGCTCGCCGTGTTGGGCCATCCACGAGAGGGCGGTGTGTCGCAGCGTGTGTCGAGTCACGCGCTGAAGCGGATCGGCGTGCCAGAGTCCGGCGGCGCGGACGGCTTGATTGAAGGTCTCCCGGATGTCCTTCCACGCGCGTCCGTCGGCGCGGTGGAAAACCAGATCCGTGTTCGGACGCTTCCGCGCGTGCATCGTCCGCAGCGCCGCGAGTGCGGTGTTGTTCAATGGCAAGACCCGATCCTTCCCAGCCTTTGTCTTGCGGATGGCAACCTGGCGGCTGAGCCAATCGATGTCGGTGAACCTGAGCGTCAGAGTTTCGGTCGGCCGCGTGGCCAGGGAGATCGCCAGGTCCAAGTACCTGGGGAGACCATCGAATCCGTGAGCGGACGGTAGACTCGGCGCGTACGGTTCGCTGATTCTCCGCCGCGCCGCGAAGGGCTTTGAACTCAGCGGGAGTCAAGAATCGGCTGTGGACACTGCCGTCGTGTTTCAAGCGCTGCACGTCGGAGGCAGGGGATGTGCGGAGGTAGCCCTGTTCGACAGCGAACTGGAACATCCGTCGAAGACAGGCACGGTGCTTGTTTGCGGTCGTGCGCTTGACGGTCTTCGTTAGTTCGGACAGGTACGCTTCGACCGACGGTCGAGCGATCTTCGTGATGAGGGTCGTTCCTCCAAAGAACGCGGCCATCGGACCCTTCAAGTGTTGGCGTTGATGCGTCACCCAGCCGGTAGAGCGGCCATTACTGAGCGCACGTTCGAGATAGCGCCCTGCAAGGTCCGCGAACGTTAGCGGGGCGGTTGAGCTGTCGGCTTGGCGAAGACGATGCGTTTCCTTCCACGCCGCAAACTTGTCGAGCGCCAGGGACTTTGATCCGGCAAAGTGAAGGGACTGCTGTGCCCAGAGGCCGTCGCTCTTCACATAGCGGACGTACCACACCTTTCGACGCCGCGTGAGGTACGACTCAGCTCTCACGGCTGCTCTCGAGCCAGTCGGCAACCGCGTCGTAGTCGAACAGCAATGTGCGACCGATGCGGTGCACGCCAGGGATCTGATGAGTGTGTGTCAAGTAGTACAACCGGCTTCGCTTGATCGGTACAATCTCCAACAGCTGGTCGACTGTCAGCCAGCGCTTCGTCATGGTCGGCGTTCGTGACTCATTCATACCATCGTCCTCATCCGTTGCGGTACTTCAAACTGTGCGCGTCCCGGGTCAGGCCCCGTTTACATTTAGTGCTCGTGTGTGCGCGGGCCAGAGCCCAAAGGGCCGCGGGCATAGAACTGTGAGGCCATCACGCATGAGCCGCTCTGGGCCGCGTCGAGGGCTCCGTCAAGGCCGCGAGCCGCGCCAGCGGGCGGAGCGAAGCGAACGCGCCTTGACGGACCCGAGGCGCAGCCCGACAATCGAACGCGTGATGGCCCGCACGCAGACGCCTGTCGCAACAGGACGCTGGATGTCTCGTCGGAATCGTGCGACACAACCTGGGCGAAGGGGGAAGCGACCCCAGCGGAGGCAGTGGGGGTCGCTCCCCCTTCGCCCAGGTTCTCAGCGCGGTTGCAGGCGGCACCGGACGCCGCCCACGTGCGTTGCGCGCCCCTGTGTTTTGTCTCGGCATTTGCCGCATTTCCGAGCCTCGTGCGGGCCACTCGGGACCGCGAACGCCCGCCGCACGTCTAGCCACCGACCCGCCACCGTGTTCGGACGGTGGCGCTCAGCTCACGCCCGCACGCGTGCCAAAGCGGTCGTACGAGCGCGGCAACTGATCGGTGAGAAGCGCGCCACGGCCGTCACGGATGGCCGCGATGAAGCCAGTCGCACCGCGATCGGGCAGGGCCGCGTCGCCCGCGACTTTCCAGCGTTGGAACAACCGCTCGAACTCGTTGGCGTCGAATCTCCGCCGGAGATCGTGGAAACGTTGAATGTCCTCGAGGCTCGTTCGAGCGAGGTCATTCCGCTCGATTCGGTCCAGCGTCTGATAGTAGGTCCGGAGCGCGTCACATTCTTCCGCTGGGCGGGGCAGCGCCACCTGTCGCAGGACCCGCTGCAGGGCCGGCTCGCAGGCGGGCAGCCCAGGGATGTGACGAGGCGCGACGGCGATGACCCGCCAGTGGGGAAGATGGCTCAGCAGTCGGACATGGTCGTTCAGGAATTCCTCGAAGGCCTCGCCCGACGTGTCGGTCACGAGCCAGACGAACGACACGACGGCCGGCTCCTGAGCGACGAAGATGGGGAGCTTCTGAACGAAGTAGCGAACCGTGGGTGGGGTGTCCCGTCGAGGCGACACGTAGACGCGCTGCGGCACGTCGAGCAGGGGCACCCCGAAGCGGCTGGTGAAGAGGGCGACCTTGTCGTCCTCGGTGGCGTACCACTCGACGTCCCGCTGCTCGAGGACATAGTCGAGGAGCATGAGCTTCCGTGCGATCAGCGCGGCGCTGGCGGTCGCGCCGGTTGCGGTTGTCGGCCTGGCCGATCGCGTCATAGATGGCGGAGGCCTGCAGATGGTAGACGTGCCCGCGATCGCGCCGGAAATCGACCCGCGTCGCCAGTTTCCTGACCACCAGCCGGTCCAGGAAGTCGCGCACGCCGGCGCCGTATGTGAGGCCGGCGAACGTCATGTACTGGCGGCGTAGACAGAAGCCGCTGTGGAGCGCGACGGTCACCAGAAATCGGGTTTGCCGCTCGCTGAACCCGAGCAGCGCGAGGGCGCGCACGCGCTCGTCGAAGGTCATGACAGTCGGGTCAGATGGCGGGGATCGAACGGTGTGCCGCCTGTTCGAGCACTCCCTCCGCCGACGCGGTAGCAGGTGAACCCGGCGCGGCTCTTCCCGCTGATCTGGCCGCGCGAGTAGTGCTCGGTCACGATCTCGACGTCCCGGTGCTCGAGCCGACCGTCTGCGGTTTCGTACTCGATCCGAAGGTCTGGCAGCTCGAGATGGTCGCGCACGACATGCAGGTCATGCGCGTCGGCGAAGGTCCGGCGATCGGACTCGAGGGTGGCCTCCTCGGGCCGATCGTCGCGATTCAGAAAGCGCTGGTACTCGCGCTTCAGTTCGTAGTCGAGGACGACGCGCGTGACGCGGCCGCCCTCGGCGTCGAGGCGATCCTGCTCTTCCTTGAAGGCTCGGTACACCTGCGCGTCATGCGCCAGTTCGCGCGGCTTGACGACGCCCGCGTAGAAGGCCTGCTCGGGACCGTTGGCCCCCGGATCCCGGTGGGCGTCCAGCAGGTCCTTCCCTTCGGGCGTGAGCGACACGATGTGCTGTGAGCCGGCGGTATCGGTCACGGTCTCGCGCGTGATGAGGCCTTCATCGCTTAAATGCCTGAGGTCGGCGTCACTGATATGGCGTTCGTTGGCCACCAAGTCGTCGATGGGCACGACGCGGAACGCGCCGATGGTCGCCAAGGCGCGCGTCTCGTTCTCGTTCAAGAGGTGATCGCGATCGCGGCCCTCAACGCGCTCGCGGGTCTCGCCGCGAGGCAGGTCGAGATGACGGCCGAACAGGTCCCTGTCCGCAGAGCGACGATTGGACTGAACCTCCGGTCGTGCGCTCGACTTCGCGCGCAGAGCGTTCGTCCCGGACGTCGTCGCGGAAGTCTCTGGACATGTAGGACGGCAGACGAGGGTCTTCGCAATGGCGCAGGCAGGGCCCGGGCCGGCGGAGCGGCAAGAGGACCCTCTGCTAGGTTGAACGCTGGTTTTCGGGAAAACCTTACAGGCCCTGCACCGGCCGTTCTCATTGCCGGCGCATGACAGTCGCGACGCGTCGAGTCTTCGCCCCGCAGCATGCGCGGCTGACGGATCGCCAGGCCGGTTGCGATTCTTCAACCACGCGCCCCGTAGCCATCGCCGCCGTGAACGCGTGACACCTCGGGTCGCGCGCGCCGCTTGGCGTCCTCCGAGTCGTGCAGGATGATGTCCACATCGCGAATTAGCTCCGCACGCGACTCGGGCCGGTGGACGCCGAATCGGTACGGGAGAGTATTACAGTAGCGCCATGTCTCTCCGGTCTTGCCAGTGCCTCGCCACGATGGGGCTGATGCTGCCGGTGTCGAACGGATCCCTCGCACGGTCATCAACTCGACCGCCGCAGGTCGAGGTCGTGCCGGCGATGTGTGTGCCGTTCGAGGCGCCCATCCTCAACCGCGCCATCAACAGTGCCTCGTCGAGCTGCTGCGGCCTCCCAGGCGACGAACCCGAGACGGATGCCGCCTCGCAGGCCCATGGCGCGCAGAATCGGGCGAAGAACAATTTCTGCGCGTGGCCGAACACGACACCGGCGCTCGTGACGCGGCTGTCGTTTGATCGGCTCGACGCGACGAGGCCGCACGTCACCTGCTGTGGGCGCGACACGTTGCCGACCGTCGCCGAACGGCACACGCTGCAGACGCCGTTCTACACGACCAGCGAAGGTGCGACGCTCGGCGAGGGCTCGTACGTCGAATTTGTCGGCTTCATCCTCGAAGGGCACTTCGGTGGGAGCGAGAGCGTCAACTGCGCGCGGACCAGGCGATCGGACATCGATATTCACCTCGAGCTCGTGACAGTGACGCCCGCGACGCTGGACCTGACCACGCCGAGCCCGACGGAATGCACGAGTGTCACGGCGGAGCTCAGTCCGCATCACCGCCCGATCGAATGGGACGTGCTCGGCCGCATGACCGGCACCCCGGCGGCGCAGAAGCTGACGAAGGCGCAGATGAAACTCCAGGATGAAGATTTGCAGCGACCGCTGCGATTTCGCGGGCAGATCTTTTTTGACGCGTCGCACGGCCTCTGCGCGAATGGCCAACCGACGTCGGGGAATCCGGCCCGTCGATCCCACTGGGAGATCCGTCCGGTCTACGCGATCGATGTGTGCAGTTTCACCACGCTGACCGACTGCAAGGTGGAGGGCAATGTCTGGACGCCGTTGGCGGAGTTTCTCGCGGGCGGGAGCGACCCAGGGCGGCCCTGATTGGCGGGTGACACCCTGGGCGACGTTCCGCTGATCGATCTGACGGCCGCCCGAGCGATCAGACGCGGCGGGCGGTCGCAGTCTTCGGACGAGGCGATCCGTATCACCTCACGACCCGAAACGCCACGAGACGTTGTTCGGTCTTCCCGCCCACGCCGCCGGTCAGCTCAATCAGATAGTCGCCTTCGGCCAGCGGGGCGAGCAAGAAACCGGCGGCAAGCGCCAGGATTGGGGTCAGATAGGGCGACATTCAAGGCGATCGGCTGGCCGCGGCGGTCGAGCACGCGGGCGACGCGCTGGTCCAGCGGCGTGAGCACGGGCCACTCGACGTGCAGGCGCTCCGTGCGGCGAAACCGGAAATCGGCGACCGGCCGAAGCGGGATTCGCACCGACGCGGAACCGCGATAGACGATGGGTTCTCTGAGGAGCAACGGCGCGTCCGGACGCCCCTCGATCTCGAGCTGCCCCTCGAGCACGTTCGAGCCGGTCGATGCGCGGAGACTCGCGCGCGACGGTCCGCGATCGGTGACGGCGACGGGCACGTGCAACCGCACCGCGCGTGCGCGGGCGTCGATCTTTTCCGTGACGACGATCGGCTGGGCCCCGACTGACGTGACAGTCGCCCGGACCTCCGCGCCATGCTGCCATTCGGCCTGTTCCATCGGCCCGCTCGCCAGCTCGACGACCAGATCCAGACCGCCCGCCGTCTGCAGGGCGTACCCAAAGAGGTCGCTATCCGTCAGCAGGCGCGAGGGCGGGCCAAAGTACGGCAGGCTCGAGCCGTGATCGCTATGGGTTGGCGCGAGGCAAGATCGCCGGCGGCACCTCTCTCCGCCAGGGTTCAGTGAATCTTCATATTGGCGTGATGTAATCCAAGGTACGTGACACGCGTTGGCATTGTCTTGGGTTGCTGTCTGGCCGGGACGTCCATTCTCGTCGTCGCCGCGACAGGCATCGAATTCCTGCATGGCCGTCCCTATGCGGCGGAGCATCTGAGAATTGACGGTATCGAAAACGCGGGGCGAGTCACGGCGCACCTCTATCGGGGCGCGCAGCCATCGAGGGCGGGTTTCCGATCGTTAAAAGCGCTGGGCGTGGGCACCGTGGTGAGCTTCACACTAGGTCGCGATGAGCTGAGCGCTGAGAAGGACGATGTCGAGGCGCTCGGGATGCGCTATGTGCACCTGCCGTGGAGCACGATGCATGACCCACCCGCGGAGCACGTCAAGGCATTTCTCAGTCTGTTCCGAGAGTCTCCGAATCAGACGGTGTTTGTGCACTGCAAGGCCGGCGTCGATCGGACAGGCGTCATGGTGGCCGCCTATCGAATTGCCGTGGAGCACTGGCGGCCCGATCAGGCCGTGGCGGAGATGAATGCCTTTCATTTCCGCTCCGTGTTTCTGCCACACTTGGCGCGCTACGTGACCAACCTGCCCTCCGTGCTCGAGGAAATGGCACAACTGGATGACTCAGCGGCGGCAGCGGACGAGGGCGCCGGCGCCGTTGCCTTCGTCCAACGCTGGGCCAGCCCTTCGTTCTGATGCGACGCCAGAGGACGGACGCAGCTACAATGGGGCCAGCTGCAGCGCCCGGAAGCAGGCGAGCCACGCCATGCCGGTCGCAAGCCCTGACAGGTCAAAGTAATGAGCGCCCGCTTCGACACTGTCGACAGCACTCGATGCTCAACTCCCAGGACCATGCACGAGGCGGGCGGAGTCGGGTTGATGGCGCCTCTCGCGGGCGCGTGCGACCAGGGAGGCGACGCCGGCGCCGGCGCCGGCGCGGGCGACGCCGCCGGCCGGCGGACGCGGAGGGCCGGTCGTCGCGTCTTGGTTCATCATCATAAGTCGTGAGGCGATGCGCACGACCGGTCAGGAGCTCGATGAGTTGCTCTTCGAACGCATCGAGGTCCTGACCGAGATCCTGCGTGGCCCCGGTGTAGACCACCGAACCGGATGCGATGACGCTGATCCGACTGCACAGCGTGCGAATCTCCTGAGCGTCATGGCTGCTCAGGAACGTCGTCACCTGTTCGGTCGCCGCGAGATCGCGGAGCAGCCGCCACATGTCCCGCTTGGCCGGCAAGTCGAGCCCGCGCGTCGGTTCATCCAGAAACAGCACCTTCGGCTGGCCCATGAGGGCACGCGCAATTTCCACGCGGCGTTTCATGCCGGTGCTGTAGGTGCCGATCAGCTTGTCGCGGAATCGCGGGTCGAGGCCGACGCGATCCAACAGGTTTTCCGCTTGATCGAGGGGACGCGGCAACCGTCGGATGCGCGCGAAATACGCCAGGTCCTCTCGACCCGTCCACGTCGATTGACTCTCGCTGGTTTCGTCACTGACGAGTCCGACGAGCCTGCGGACGGCGAGCGGTTCGCCAATGACATCGTAACCCCACAGCCGCGCGGTCCCACTACTTGCCGGCAACAGCGTCGTCAACATTCGGATCGTGGTGGTCTTCCCGGCTCCGTTCAGTCCCAGGAACCCGTACAGCTCGCCCTTGGCGATCCGAATAGAGACGCGATCAACCGCGACGAAGTCACCGAATCGTCTCGTCAACTGATCCGTTTCGATGGCGTCGTTGTCCACCGCCGTCATCGCGTTCGCCGCCAGCGCACAAACGACGCCGCGAAGCAGACGAGTGGCAGCATCGCCGACGCGATGCCCATTTGATAGAACGCCCTCCAAATCTGTGCCTCGATCGCCGCGCGCGTCTTGACGAGGCGCGGTGTGGCCTCACCCGCGACGCGATAGGTGGCCGTCACGTCGAGCGGATAGCGCATGCCGCCGGTGTCCCACGGCCGCGTCGGATGAATCACGACAGGAATCCTCGCCACCCAGCCGTTGACGATGTGATGCCCATCGGGTGCGGCGGGCCCGAGCTCGGGCGGATACGCTCTCGTCTCAAGATGCGCCGACACGTCAGCCAGCACCGCCGGATCCGCGTGAATCTGCAGTCCGTTGTCGCCAGCGATCTGCACGTGCACGTCGATGATTCGTTGCGCGGCGTCGACTGGAAAGAGGACGAAGAGGTCCCTCTGCGTCGACTCGTCGGTCGAAATCGCCGGCCACTCGTCGTGATTGAGAATGGTGCCGCAGCAGCGGGAAGGCAATTGACCGCCCGGTCTCGTCAATCCGACCGCACTGCCGCCGCGCGCGAACAGACCGCGAATCGGCGGCGCACTGCTGGTCGGCGGCGCGGCCCTTTCATAGTTCGCGTCCGCCACCATCGTGGGCGTCAGACAAATGGCCGCAAGGCCCAACCCGATCACCCAGCGTTGTGTGCGCGTGGCTTCCCACGTCTCGACACCTTGCGCACGAAGAAAAATCCACATCGCCAATGTCAGCGCGACGACCACGATAAGAGCGAACGCGAGCCATGTGCTGGTGGTCGTGGCCGGGACGGTTCCCGTGGCCACCGCGAACCCGAGCGCGTTCTTCAGGAGCACGGCAGGACTGGCCAGAGTCAGGTGTCCTGTTCGCGATGCGCCGTGCCCTTGCGCGACCATGAGTTCTTGAAGTGGCAGGAGCCCGAGATAAAACAGCAGCACGCCCATGCCTGTTCCGGCCGGCGCGGCGATGCTCCGGCCAATGAACAGCACGCCGATGAGCGTCCCCACCGCGACGCTGGCGATCAGAAGACCTGGCGCCCAGAGGAGCAGCTTCGTGAGCAACACGGGCGTCGGCACGTGCGCGACGTACACCGCGAGCATCGGCAGTAGCGCGACGTAGTAGCCGATCGCCAACGTCAGAAGCACGAGGACCTTGGCGACGAACCAATCGCGCCGCTCGACCGGGCGCCGTAAACAGACTTTCGACGAAGCGATTGGCACGCGGACTCGCAATCACGCCGGCGGACAGCGGAATGAATGCAAGCGGCACGAGGCCATACGCGATAATCCCGTACCCATCGAGCCACGTGTCTTGTGTCGCGACGGTCGCGAGCCCGCCCACGGCCAGCAGCAGCACTCCGGCACCCAGCCATGCGAACCGGCCGCGCATCAAGGACTTGAGCTCTTCCCGATACAGCGTGAGGATCATTTGGTGTGCCAGGAGAAATAGTCGCTATTCAGCGCGAAGCGCATCGATCGGATCCAGACTGGCCGCATGGCGGGCGGGGTAGAAGCCGAAGATGAGGCCGACCGAGAGGGCGAAGAGCACGGCGATGAGAATCGTCTTGGTCGAGACCACGACTGGCCAGCCGACGCTCTCCGTCACGACGCTCGAGGCCGCCAAGCCGACGCCGACCCCCATGGCGCCCCCCAGCAGGCCCAAGACCAGCGCCTCCGCGAGGAATTGTACTTGCACGTCGCGTTCGCGCGCGCCGAGCGCCATGCGGAGGCCAATCTCCCGCGTGCGCTCGGTGACGGAGACGAGCATGATGTTCATCACGCCCACGCCCCCGACGAGCAACGACACCGACGCAATGCCGGCCAGCATCAGACCCATCGATCGAGCCGCGTCTTCACGGGTCCGGATCTGCTCATCAGGCGCGCGGATGTTGAAGTCGTCGGCCCGGCCCTCCTCAATGTGATGCCGAGCCCGCATCAGATCGATGATGTGCGCCTGCGCGAGTGGGACGGCGGCATCCGACGAGGCCGAGCACATGCCGTCGTCCAACCACGTCCGCCCGAGAAGATAACGTTGTGCGGTCGTATACGGGACCAGGACGACGTCGTCGTCATTCCCCATGCTCGACCCGCCTTTCGCCTGCAGGACGCCGAGGACTTTGAACAATACCCGCCCGATCCGGATGGGTTCGTCAATCGGATTGGTGTCGCCGAATACTTGATCGGCCACGGTTTTCCCGAGGAGGACCACCTTGGCGTAGGCGGTGACGTCGGCGTCGGCAAACGACGTGCCCAGGGCCACCGGCCACCGGCGTACCTGCAGGTAGTCTGCCGAGACGCCACGATACGTCGTGTTCCAGTTCCGGTTGCCGTAGACCAATTGGCTTCGCGCATCCGCGACCGGCGAACATCGGACGATTTCGGGGACCTCTTCCACAATCGCGTGCATATCCTCAGCCGTCAACTTCTTGGCGTCCCCAGCGGCCGTCCGCACCCCGGCCGCATTGCGCCCGCCATCCTCGACCCACACGAAGCTGTCACCTAGCCCCAGCAACTGCTCGTGAACCTGCGCCGCACTTCCCTCGCCCAGCGCGACCGTGCACAGGACCGCGGCAATGCCGACCGTGATGCCGAGCGTCGTGAGAGCGGTGCGCAGACGATTGCGCGCGAGCGCGCGGCACGCGATGCGCAGGGCGGTCATCAACATGGCCCGCCGAACCCAACCGTCTGCGACGAAAAACGGATTTCGCGCGTCTTGGCCCGGACGGCCGTGGACTGCCGCGGGGATCCGGTCGACGCCGCGACGGCGCTCACGGCGGGAAGAAGCAAAGACACGCGTCGCATGGGCCTTCTGTCGCGCGACGGCGGTTCGGAGCGGTCAGCCTCCCTTCGCGCACGCTCAGTAAGACACAGTCATCTGAAGAACGGCTGAGGCCTCCGCCTCCGAGGAGCCAAAGCGCCAGCAGGCCAGGTCTCGGGAGCGCTGACCCGTGCCCCGCCGTATGGCGCAAGGCACGCGAAAGGCCCTCGACGCGCACGTGCTCGTCTCTGGGCTTCTTGACGCGCCAGCCGCCCGCGCGAGCGCGCGTTATGTACGCTCCAGGTCCCAGAAGGTTCAGCGCAGCTCGACCTGGGTCCCTGGCCCGCGCGCAGCTCGGCAGTCGCACGGTAGCCCGGCCTGGTCTGGATCGTGTAGGACTCGGGTCCTCTCACGGTCACGCGAATCGCCCGATACGACCCATCGAGCGTCTGATTGAGCGGTGAATACGCGATCGTGTACTGGTTCCGAATCTGGTGGGCCAATGCGATGGCGACCGACTCGATCTGCTCTACGCTCGTCGGAAAGTAGGCGCCGCCGCCCGTCCGCCCGGTGAGTTCCTTGAGCTCGCGCCGGCCGGCACTGGCCCGGCTGGCGTCCTGTTCGTTGAAGAGACCGATGGCGTCGATGGCGGTCTCGGTGCGCTCCGCCTGCTCGCGAACCTGATTGACGGTCGTCGTGCTCGCGTTGTCGTTGCCGTCAGTGATGACGAGCAACACACGACGATCCTGTCTGGCGCGATCCCGCAAGTAGCCCTCGGCCATCTCTACCGCGTCGCGCATCGCCGTGCCCCCGATCGAGTCGACGCGCGCAATCCCGGCCTCCAGCACCCTGAGGTCGCTCGTCATCGGCACGTCCAACCGCGCTCTGTCGGCGAAATTGAGCACGAACATCTCATCTTGAGGGTTCGACGCCCGCGCAAACGCCAGCGCGGCGGCTTCCACCTTGGCCCTCAGCCAGCGCATGCTGCCGCTGTTGTCGATGAGCAACCCCAGCGACACGGGAATATCGTCGCGACGAAACAGGGTGATGGGCTGACGTTTTCCGTTCTCGAATACCGAGAAGGCCTGCTGATCGAGATTGGTCACCAGGTCGCCGTGGCCGTTGGTCACCGTGGCGTGCAGCACCACCAGCCGCGTTTCGGCTCGGAACACCGGCGCCTGCGCCTCGACGATTCCGGCTTGGAGCAGCAGCGCGGCCAACGTGCAGCGCGCGTACGCAGGCGTCATTGCGCGCCTGAGGGCCCGGGCGCGAGCTGGAGCTGGATGAGCGTATCGGCCGGGAACCGTACCTCCCGCCCCTTGCCCAGCACGTTCGAGTACATCGTCTTCGCCGCGCCCATGATCGACAATGCGACCCCGACGGGCGGTGCAAGGTGGCTGAGGGGAATCCCGAGCAGGCCGAGGCCAAAGAAACCGCCGACGCTCACGGCCCCAGGATTGCTCGAATGAATGACGTGGCCGTCGCCGTCCGGATCGAGGTGCTCGTGCTGATCGAGACTGCCCCGCAACGCGAGCAGCGCCAGCGCCGGGGCGATAAACCGTGTGTTCGAGTTGGTCACGCTCGCACCGCCCTCATCGTCCAGAGCCACGTGATCATCCGCGCTCGCCTGCACGGACTGAAGCGATGCAAGCAGGGCGGACTGTTCGCTGGCGGGCCGCTGGACGCGCTCGAAAATGAAGCGCAGTTGGCCGTTTCGATGGAAGCGTCTCGCGGCCGTGGCGAACGTGACTTCGCCCTCGAGCGTCGTGCCCTCAGGGAAGATCAGCTGATGGTCGGCCGAAAACACCGGCTCCGTCACGATCGCGCGAATCGGTGTCCCCCGCGGCGTGGTCGAAGAATCGAGGGGCGTGACGAGACGGGCCTTGAGAATGCTGGAGGGCGCGGGACGTTGGTCGGCCGCCGCCGGTTCGCTGGGCGTCGCGCGGCCGAACTCAATCGGCGCCAGCAGCTCGGCTTGGTAGCCGGTGCCGGCGCTGATGGCCAGCGGATGATAGGGTGACCGCTCCACGACCGCTGCCTTCAGGCGCTCGGTACGCCCCGGGTGCGTGATTTCGCCGAGGACGTCGCGGCCGCTCTGCTTCGCGCCCGCGATCGTGTGCTTGACGTGCTGCGTCGCGTCCCGCTCCAACCGCCGGACCGGACTGAGGCCGGCGTTCTCATCCTCTGGCCCTGGCTGGTGGGGGGCGTCCGTGCGCTCAAGATGCGGAATCTCGGCAGTGACCACCGTCTGAATCCCCACGGGATGACCATCGTCGGGCAGCAGGCTGTCGAACTGCAGGACGATGTGGCGGGGCGGCGTCAGGTTACCGGCGAGAATCGCGCGCGTGCGGACGAGCCTGGACGAGTTCTCGATCGCGGCCACGTGCCCGGCGACCTTCGTTCCGGCAGGCACCACCACGCGATCGTACGCGTACAGCGGTTCGACGAGCGTGCCAGTGACGTCTTGTCCGACGTGCTTGATGGAGACTCGCTGATCGATCACGATCTCTAGCGGACGCCCCGCGCTGACAGTCAGCGCGATCATCGGTGCGCTGGTCTGCGCCGGAGAGAGGCCGGGTCTTCCCAGGAGCACGCACGCGACCAAGGACACGCCAAATGCATGACGGCCCTTCATGATCATCCTCCTGATTTCCTACGAGTCTACGACGGGAACGGGGACCGCACACAGGGAATCCAGATTGCGCCGACCGCGCGTCACTCAGGACGAATCGTCGAGGGCCTCCTACGACCTCGAACGGTCCAATCCGAGGACATCCGACTCACTCCGAGGCCAGCTGGATGTCTGATCCGAGTTGGAGCGATGTCGCGCGGTGCTCACGACTTGATGACGATGAACCACGCCGCGATGATCGGCCCTTGCGGGCCACGCCCCCGTCCGGCCGCCGGAGGCGGCGCGCCGGCGGCCGGCGCCGGAGCCGGACCGCGCTCGGGCTGGAACAGGTACACGTTGTGGGTCTTCGGATCGACCGCGATCGTCTTCGCGCCGGCGAACGTGTCCACGGTGGCCACGACGGTGTACTTGTCAGGCGAATCCTGATGCGACGACCGTGACGTTGCCTTCGCCGCCATTCGGAATGTAAGATCAGTTTCTTCGAGGGATCCCAACCCAACGCGTCCACGCGCGTGCCGTTCTTGATCGTCGCGACGACTTTGCCGGTGCTCGCGTCAACGACGACCGACGTCTTGTTGCAGCCGGAGAAAATCCGGTTCGAGCCGGGTCGTACGCGATGCCGGTCGGCCCTCGCACGGCGCGAGCGGCCACGAGGCGGTCGCTTTCCACGTCTTGACGTCGATCACCTGGATGGTGTTCTTGCCTTCGTTGTTGACGAAGATGTGTCCCTTGCCATCGGCCGCTGCGCCCTCGGGCGCATTGTCTTCAAGCTCGGCGGTGCCCACGATGTCCCCGGTCTTCGGATCGATCGCCGCCAGCGTGCCGACCGGCCGGCTGTGATTGGTCAGAATGATCTTGTCGTCGGGCTCGTCGTACATGATGCCGTCCAGCCCGCCCGACGTCGACCTTGATCTGCTTGATCACGGCGAGCGTCTTCAGATCGAACATCGTGACCGTGGAGTCGCCGCCGTTCGTCGTAAAGCCGTGACCGGCCTTGGTGGCAATGCCCGCGCCATGGACGCCCGGCGTGTTCGGAATGTCGCCGAGCACTTTGCCGGTGGCGCCCTCGACCACCATCATGTGGGTGGCGCGCGACACGAACACGCGGCCCGTGGCGGCCTCGACGGCGACATAGTCCGTACCGCCATCGCCCTTGATGTCGAACTTCTCAACTTTGAAGGTTGGCGACTGGCCAGTCGCGGAAGCGACCAGGCCGGCCGCGAGAAACACGGCGACTGCGGCGAACGAATGCTTAGTCATAGGAGTCCTCACAAAGAATCGTGAGCCGTTTGCGAAGAACGACCACCCCTGGGATGCCTAGCGCCTGTGCGACCAGTGCCCACTGCGATTCAGTGACATGGCGCCGATCGGCTGCGTCGGCCGGATTGCGTCAGTCCTCGGTTGCCCTCACCAGCAGCGCCCTGATCGGCGCCGCCTCGCGCCGCCGCAAAGATCGCACGCGCTCACCTCATTAGGGCACAGTCACCTGAAGAATGGCTGAGGGATGCCTCTCCGCCGAGACAAGAGCCAGCGACGACACAAATGAATCGAGCACGGTGACCGTGGCGCCAGGTTGTGCGTCTCGCCTGGATTCGTTGAGTTCGTCGAAGAACTCCTCCCCGGCCTTCCTGTTGTCCCGGGCAATGTGGCGCTCAGCGCCCGACAGACCAGCGCAAGACCGGCGGCTACCGACGGCTTGTAGTATTCAAGCTGGATGTCATGCCCTGCGGCTCCCCTTGATAGAAGCCGAACACTTCGTTGGTCAGATTGAGACCATAGACGACGAGGCTCAATCCATGCGTCAGGCGAGCGCTCCCTTGGGCGTCGACCTAAAGATGGGAATAGAGATAGAGCAATCGCCGAAAGGCCCTTTTGGGCCCTCCGGGGGTTGGGTCCGAGCCATCCGACCCGTCCTGGAATTGGTAACTGTAGATGTTTGCCTGGTTGTAGGACAGACCGACACGA
>CAVRVJ010000009.1:0-148594 GCA_963724645.1 uncultured Acidobacteriota bacterium | reverse complement strand
GTATTCGTGGCGCAAGACCATGTCGACGAGAATGTCGTCGCGATCGGCGAGGGGCCACGACGCTGTCGTGAACGCGTCGTGCGCGAAAAGGCGTACTCACCGAGGTCTCCGCGGTGGTCCGCGACCGGTACACGATGGCGTCGAGGTCGCTCCACCACCGTCGAACGGCGTCGGCCAGCTGATGACACTTTCCGATCTCGGGGTTTCTGGCCGGTGTTGATCTGCATCGTCGACCTCGAGGACGTCTTGATTCTTCTGAGTCCTGAGGTCGAACACCCTGAGCGGTCGGTACGTTGTCCTCCTTCCAGGTAGCGGTTCCGGCAGGCCGGCATTCCCGGGTGCTTACGACGGTCGCGCTACCTGGAGCTGCGCCGCGCTTGTCCTGCGGTCAGACCATCTCGGGCACACGCAGGTCTTGGCACGTGGGTGTGCTCGAGGCGTCCTCGGCTCCTTGACAGCACACCGAGCCGGCTGCCGCCGAAGTTGCCGGCACAAGGTCGGTCGGCTACCGCTGGTGTCCATTCTTGGGTTCGGCCGAACCCGTAGGGTCAGACGCCGACGATGGTCAGGAGATGTTCGATGCCTCGGAAGTCGTCGACGTTGCGCGTGTAGAGGGGCAGGTTGGCGGCCAGGGCGGTGGCAGCGATCAACAGATCGACCGCCCGGGGGCCACGCGCCTTGCGCCCGCTTGCGACCATCGCCGCGTAGATGCGTCCGTAAGCTCTGGCAGAGTCGCCATCGAACGGCAGCGGGTCGAAGGTGGCCTCGGCTCGTTGTAGGCGATCTTGACGTCGCGCGCGCTCAGCTGGTATCACCCGTCGCGTGCGGCCCGGCCGCAAGCTCTGCCATGGTAAGGGCGCTGATGGCGAGTTCATTTGGGAGCTGCTCGGCATCGATTTGATCCAGGTCGATCACGACCGAGGTGTCGATGATGCCTTGCGACGCACGCGGAGCCTCAGCCACGAGGCGCGATCTCCTGGCTGGCGGCCCGATCGAGATCCGCGCGCAACCGGTCGTACTCCACGCGCGGAGCGCCCCTGAACCCCGCCAGAGCCGCCTCGGCCCTTACGAATCGATGCCGACGCAACGGAGAAAGCTCGCCAACCGGGACCCCATTCCTGGTCACAACGAAGGATTCGCCCTGGTCAAGCTGGCGCATGATCTCGCCGCTGTTATTGCGAAGCTCACGCTGGGTGATCTCCCTGGTCACACCCGAAGTGTAGCACGTGTGCTACACGGCCTGTGCACGTACACCGAACCGGCTTTATCGACTCGTGGTGTGGCCATCGCCCGTCGCTACCCATCGAATTGGTTTTCATCGCGGTCGTATTGGTAAGCGATGGCTTGAAACGAGTCGTGCACGCGGTGGTGACTGACCAGCCGGATGTCCAGCCCCGGCGTGCTCCAACCACTGCCAGTGCTCGCACGATCGCGTCGATGCATCGACGTTCGACTGCCGCGCGCACCGACGACTCCGAACCGACCACGCCGATCTTCGCTTTCGCTCGCGTGACCGCGGTGTAGAAGAGCTCGCGCTTCAGCAGCCACCGCATAGCGTCGGCCGCGCCGCAGTTCGGGTTCGTCGGGGTCATCGTCAAGTGGCCCAAATGTGTTGCGAGCGTTCGGCACCAACTAGTCGAGGCTGGCATCGATGGCCTCCCGTAGTGGCCAGGTCATCGCCTCCGGCGACCAGCGATCGTCGTCAACCGTCCCGGTGACCTCGGCGATCAGTGAGGCGGGGATCGGAAGGACACCCCGGCGCACTTCGTGGCAACTCGCGAGCGCACGAACGTCCCGATCAGGCTTGCGACAGTCTGGAATTCAGTTGGCGGTGCTTCGTGCTAGAAGGCGCAGCTATGCGGACGTCTTGATCGGGATGTCAGCGAGCTCGTTGCGGATACTCCGAGCGAATTTGCGCCAAGTGCCTGGTGCGTTGGCCAGCTCCTCGACCTGGCGGGAGGTCCGCGGGTAACGGGACGTTTTCCTGCGCGAACACAGCCAACGCCGCGGGAATCGCGAGCTCAGATTCCCCGAATCGGTGGTATCGATCGACGACTTCACTTGTCCGCGGCATGGCGCCATGCAACGCCGTCGCCAGCTCGTCAACATCGATCGCCACAATCAAATCCTTAGCTGCCTAGATCCGCGATGTTCAGTGGCACGCTATGTCGCCGGCCCTGTTTGTCCAGATAGACAACGCCCGTGCCACTAATCGGACGCGCCGTCTGAAGCGACGGCACTCGACGGCTCAGCCAGCAGCTCCATCGGAGATTATCACCCTCGTGTCGGCGAAACGAATGAACCGCGAGCAGTTCTTCCGGGTGGTGTCGGCGCTCGACGAGGATCGCCTGCGGAAGGCACTGTGGAACCTCTACTGGCGCGGCACGGCGGACGTGCGCGAGCGTATCGAGGTCGAGCTCGCCAGCGACGGGCGTACACGCGCCCCGGTCCGGCGAAGGAGCCGGCCGATCCGGAGATGGTGCAGTACGAGGTCGACGACTTCGTGTCCTTGGCACGATCCGGCGCGTACATGGGCGGGAACCGGCAGGTGTCGCCGCGCGAGCGATCGCGCTGGCGTTTCACCTTCAAGCGGCTTGCTGACGAAGCGCAGGACGCGCTGCGTGCCGAGGATGCCGGGCCCGCAGCGTCCGCGCTGGAGCAACTGATCGACCTCGCGTGCGAAGCCCACGATTACGACTACTTCCGCTCCGACGATCCGGTGGCAGCAGCGGGTTTCGTTGTGTCCGATGTGGCGGCCGTATTGTGGGCGTGGACGTGGGAACGCCACGGGTTCCGGGCGTTCGCTGAATCCGCTGCGCCGCAGTTGCTTCGGTGGGAGTCCAGTCACGGCTGGACCCGTTACGGCGAGGGCCCGGTGGCAGCGAAGGAGACCTCGCTCGCAGTAGTGCTCGCGCGCATGCTGCGCGTTCCGGATACCTGGGAAGGCTTCGCCGAGCGGTACGTGCGGGCGCTTGATGGGCTGTGCGACGGCGGCGCATCGACGCGCCGAAATACGACATTCCGCGGCCCGGACCGAGCAGGAACGGTCGCGGGCGCTGGCGGAATGGCACGGCCTCCTGCTTGAGAACCTCGCGGACACCGAGGGCGGCCTGCTCGACAGGATCGCCGGGCACGCCGCTTTGGGGGCTCTTCCGGAATCAGAGTGCATTGATCAGGTGGGCCAGGTTGCCGCAGTGCAGGAGTGAGCGGATTCGGTAGTGGGTGAGGTTGCGGAATCCGAGGGCGTTGCGGCGTAGGGCTTCCAGGCGACCGTTGATGGCTTCGGTGGGTCCGTTGGAGGCGTGGTGGTCGAAGTAGGCCAGCACGTCGGCGCGGCGGCGTCATAGGCGCGCCCGAGTTGGGCCAGCTCGTCGAAGCCGGCGGGTACTGCTTGGTGTATCGAGTCGATCAGGGTGGTCATCATGGCTTTGGCGCGGCGGCGGTCAGGCTGGCTGTAGGCGGCGATGAGGCGCTGGTAGACAGTCCAGGTGACCAGCACTGCGAGGTGGTTGTCGTCGGCGAAAACCGCTTCCAGCCGGGCCTTTTGACGACTGCAGCAGCAGCGGGTATCGAGTACGTAGGGTGCGGCGGGCCCGGTAGAGCGGATCGCCGGCGCGGCCGCGGTGCCCGCAGGTGGCCTGTTGGAGGCGTTGGCGACAGAGGTCGAGCTGGCTTCCGGCTAGCGCGACCACGTGAAACGGATCCATGGCCGCGGGCCTCGGGCAGGACCTCGGTGGCGGCGGTCTTGTAGCCGGCGAACCCGTCCATGGCCACCACCTCGACCTGGCCGCGGAACTGCGCCGGTCTGGGCCGACAAACCAGGACGTCAAGGCGGCCGCGGAGCGCCCGGGGACCAGGTCGAGCAGCCGCGCCCGGCCGGTGCCGTCGAGCACGGGGGTCAGGTCGATGATCACCGTGACGTAGCCGTCCTCGCCGGGGCGGCGGGTGTGTGACCAGCGGTGCTCATCGACCCCGATGACCCGCACCCCGTCGAGGCGGCACGGTGTCGGCGGCCACGATCATTCGGGTGGCGTCCATGGCGATGCTGTTGACGGTGTCCCACGACAGGCCGAGTTCGCGGGCCACCGCCGCGACCGTGGCCCGGTCGATCATCAACCGGCGCAGGATGTAGCGGGCACACCGGCGGGTGGTCGATGCGCCCGGCCGGGCCAGCCGAGACGTGTTGTGGGCGAACACTTCCCGCTCACAGGCGGTGTTGACACACCGGTAGCGAGGTACCCGCACCTGCAGCCGCAGCGGATGCCCCACCACCGGCACATCGGTCACCCGCCGGATCACGGTGTCGCGGTAGACACCTTCACCACCACACCCCGGACAGCGGCGCCCGACACCGTCGTCGAGCAGGTCGCAGAACACCACCGTGACCTCGCCATCGACGGCGGCGTCGGTGATCGTCACCCCCAACTCCACCGTCCGCACGATCGTGTCGGCGACAACAGCAGCAGCACAGGACGTAGAGCTCAGGCACAGGGCTCCCCGGCAGGTAGGCGGCAAGGAGTAAGAACCTGCATCATCTGCCCGCCGGGGCCCGTCTCAGCTCAGCGACACGACCCCATCACATCGGGCCACCACGCAATCACCTGCACTCAATTTCCGGAAGAGCTGCTTTGGGCGGTCCGGAGCAGACGTTTCTCTCCGCGCGGCTTGCGCACCGACGCGGCAACAGCGATGTCGCCCGCGACCTGACCGCGCAATGTGTGCGAAAGCTGCCCGGCCACAAGGACTTCCGCGAGTTCGCTGCCGAGATCGGCGCGACCGCCCAGGAGTGAGCACCGCCTGCTCGGCTACCGCAGGCCGAGCGCTTCGCGCAGCCGGTCGGCGTCCATGCCGCCGCGGTGGCTTCACCGGCGGGGAACGTGTCGAGGAGCTTGATCAGGTCGGCGCGTCGGGTGGGATCGTCGGCGGCCTGCCGCGGGCTGTGGCCGTCGAGCGCCGGGATGGGCTCATCGAGCCACCTGGTCTCGTAGTCGCGGACGAACTCGTCGAGGAACGCGGCCAGCTCGGGGTCGTCGGGGTCCAGCGCGTCCTCGCCGGTAATGGGCATCTGCTCGGCCAGCTCGGCGGCGTCGCGGGCGTCGCGCAGCGGGCGGCGGGAGTCGTCGAGCACCGTTCATCGCGGGGTCGAGGCGCGCCAGCGTGGCCAGCACACGGTCCATCCGCTTCTCGCTGTTGGCTTCCACCCGCAGCGTGTCGCTGTCGAGGACCAGCGCGGCGCGGATCCGCGGCATGCCCTGGGTGGTGACGTGCTCGAACCACCGCGGCGGCTCGTCGCCGTCGACCCGGTCGTAGGTGTCGTCGAGCGCGGCCTCGATCCCGCCCGGGTCGCCGACGCGCACGGTGGCCTCGCAGATCGCCAGCGGATCGCCCTCGGTGTTGGCCAGCGCCGGCGGCGCGGGCTGCCGGCTCAGCTGCGCCACCAGGGTCCACCGGGTCCGGTTCGGTGTCGAGCAGGTCGATCAGTGCGCTCGCGCTCGTGCATCGCCACCGGTTCCAGCCCGCCGAAGATCTGCATGGTGTCCCCGGCGGGCACCACGCGTGCGCAGACCAGCTGCCCGGGCTTCAGCAGGCGGCTGGCCGTCCCGCTCACGCACCTCGTGCGTGTCGCCGGTGCGCACGTCGCGCACTGTGACGCCCTGGCCGTGCTGCACCTGGTCGACCTCGAACACCGACCGGTCCACCAGCAGCCATTGCTCCGCCAGCAGCCGCTCGTCGTCGGGCAGCAGCGACCCGCGCATCTGGAGGAACTCCGCGAACGCGCCGCCCTCGAACAGCACCGCGTCCAGCACCAGCGGATCGGCCAGCGCCGCGGCCAGCCCGTCGGGATCATGGTCGGCGTAGCGGCAGCGTTCGTAGCCCGCCTCGGCCAGCAGGTCGTTCCAGCCGCTCAGCAGCGCGTGCTGGCCGGCCTTCGTGTACAACCAGCCCACCCGCTCGGCCAGTGGCAGCTCCTCGCGCCCGAGATGGCATTTCTTGTACTTGCGGCCGGACCCGCACCAGCACGGCTCGTTGCGGCCGGAGGTCGCGGCGCGGCTCGGCCCGGTACCGCTCCAGTAGCTCCACAAGCGGGTGGTCCGGCCCGGCGCCGGCGCGGCGCAGCAACGCCAACCCGCGCTCGACGTCGCCGCGATCGGAGGCGATGCGGGCCAGATCCAGCAACGGCAGCGGCCAGTCCGCTATCCATTGACTCGGCCGCCAGCAAGCTCGCGTTCGGCCGCGTCGATGTCGCCGATCCGCTCCAGCGCCACCGCGCGCAGCCAGCGAAACGCCACCCGCGCGGTGCGCGGCACCTTCGGCTCCAGCACCTGGGCGAATATGCCCAGCGCGGCCGCCCCGGCGCGGCCGGTGCCGACCGTCTCGGCTAGCAGCAGCTCAGCCAGCAGCGGTCGGCAAGTTCGTTCCAGACCACCCGATAGTCTCGTCGGCAAGGTACGCCAGCGTGACCGTGGTTGTGAACGGAAAACCGGTTGGGGAGGATCGACAAGTACTGGCTCACGCACTCCCGCCGGAATGCACGCAGCCCTGAGTTCAGATCGGAAATCCGCTGACCGGCGATTTGCTGCGCCAGCTTGCCGACGATCCACTTGGCCGGTTTCCGGGCCCAGGGAATGGAAACGTTTGGCCGCGTGCGCGCCCCGACCACCATGTCCGATGTCTCGAGCAGCCCCAGCAGAATGGGAATGTCCTCGGCTGGATACGTGTTGTCGGCATCGATGATCACGCAGACGTCGTGCTGCGCGGCGGCGATCGCTGATTTGATCGAGGCGCCGTAGCCGCGGTTCTCACGGTGGTGCAGGACGAGCACGCCCGCCGCCAGGGCTTCCTCCTGGGTGCGGTCGGTGGACCCATCGTCGACCACAATGATTTCGTACGGCACAGCCGCATCATCGAGGACCCTCCGGATCGCGCGCACCTGGCCGCAACCGACTGTTCCTCGTTGAACGCCGACAGGATGACGGTCACGGGCGACATGGCGAACTCCGCTCGGCCTGGCCAGCCGCGTCGTCTGGAAACTCCGGGCTGATGAGGTACATGGCCGTTCCAATCCCGAACGAAACGCCGTTCAGCGCGTGATGGAGCACCTGAGCGGGAACCGAGCGGGCCGCGAAAACCGGGCCCCGCTGCTGAACCAGCCCGCGTAGACGGACGCTGGAGTGCCCACAGGAGCGCCAACCAGCCAACCACGGCGACGAGCAGCGCCGGTATCGCCACGACAGCAGCAGGCTGGCCGCCGCCGCCCAGGCCAGCACGATGTCACGCCCGGCCGCTCCGCGTCAGGTTGAGGTTGAGATCGTTGCGAAGGCCGCCTTATCGATACAGGACTCGCGTCCAGGGAATGCCCCGGTCACGTACATCGGATATCACCCCGCTGAGAGCCGACCACCGCTTCAGTTGCGTTCCGCAGATTCGGGATCCAAACGGATTCGATTCCCGCGCTCGTCAGCCGATAGCCAAGCTCGATGTCTTCCACCGACGGACGCGAGAACGCTTCATTGAAACTGCCGATCGCACGCAACACCTCCGCTCGAATCGCGCCGAGGCCCCCCAGAACTGGTGGGCGCCTGGTCGGCCTGTCGATGGATGAACGCGTCGTCAGGTGCTTCGCCTGCGAGACGAAGCCGGGATCGGCCGGGGCGGTGTCGTAGGCGCCGAAAATGGCCGCAAGCCGGGCGTCGGCATCGAACGCGGCCTTCACACGGGAGAGCGCTTCGGCGTGGACGGCGACGTCGCTGTCGACGAAGACGACGATTTCCCCTCGCGCTGCCTGCGCGCCCTGGTTCGGGGAACCGCCGGGCCTCGCGGTCCCCGAATCGACACCAGGCGCGCCTGGTGCCGCGCCGCGACATCTGCACGAGCGTCGACGGCGCCGTCCGCCACCAGCACGATCTCGACAACATGGGAACTGATGCGCACTCGCGCGCAGCGCAATCAGGCAGTGTTCGAGTTGGGCGCTGTTCCGATGAAACGGGACGATGACAGTGAGCAGATGATTTCCTCTGGACTGCTGCGCGCCCATAGTAGGCAAGTCGCCGGGTCTTGTCAGAATCCGTATCGCGCCGTGCGAGGATGTTACCGAAGGAAGTATCGTCGCGCCATAAATGATGCGTTACATCGACGGGAAATCGGAAGCGTGCCAGCAGCTCGGCTCCGGCCGTTCACGAGAACGCCAGTGTCTCAACTGCGCACGACATCACGGCTCGAGAGCTGGCCTGGGTCCTCAGTGGCTTCGCGGTCGTCACGCTGCTGTTCCTGGCGCCGCTCGTCGGCGCGGTCACGACCAGCATGCCCGCCAATGCGGCCGATGCGCGGTTGAACGCGTGGACGCTCGCCTGGGGCGCGGACCGTCTCCCGCACGCACTGCGCGGGTTCTGGAGCCCGCCCATCTACTACCCCTACCCGGACTCCCTCGCCTACATCGAAAATATGCTGGGCATCGCCATCCTCGTGGCGCCGGTGCATTGGCTGTCCGGCAACCCGATCCTCACGTATAACGCGGCGCTGCTGCTGTCATTCTTCCTGGCCGCGACGGGCGCCTATCTGCTCGCACGAGAGGTGACCGGACGCCGCGATGCCGCGCTGGTCGGCGCCTGTGCCTTCGGGTTCGCGCCGTACCGGTGGGCCCAGCTGCCTCACCTTCAGGTGCTGTTCGTGGGCTGGCTGGCCGTGGCCGTCTGGGCGCTTCACCGCGCGCTGGAACGAAGTCGTGGCCGATGGTCGCGATCGCGGCCCTGGCCGTGCCCATTCAGGCGTTGTCGAATGGCTACGCGGCCTATCAAGCCGCCGTGGCCATTCCCCTCGTCGTCGGCTGGGCGGCGGTCAAGGATCGCGCGGCCCGCCCGATGGTCCTCCGCATGGCGGCGGCAGCGATCGTCATAGCGTTGCTGTTAACACCGCCGCGATGGTGCATGATCGGACGTGGAGCCATCGCGCGCTGCCGGCCGGCGATCTGGAACGCTACAGCGCCGACCTTGGCAGCTATCTGGATGTCGCCCCGGGCCGCCGCTCGCCGGATGGCTCCCGGGGATCGCGCAGGACGAGGGCCGGCTCTTTCCCGGCCTCGCGGTCGCGCTCCTTGCAGGGCTCGCCCTTTCGCCTTTCCCGCGGCGGCGGCCGGCCAGCTCATGGCGGTGGCTCTACGGCACGATCGCGCTCGTGGCGATCGTGCTGTCGCTGGGCCCGGACCCGCGGGCCTGGCATCACCATCTTCCAATTGGGGGGCTGTACCGCTGGCTGCTCGATGCGGTGCCGCTGTTTGCGGCGCTTCGCGTGCCCGCCCGGTTCGGCATGCTCGCCATCCTCGCGTTTTCGGTGCTTGCTGCGATCGGAACGGCGCGGCTCACGGCCGGACTGCAGAGCCATCGCGCGGCTCTGCTGACCGCAAGCATCTGCGGCGTCATCCTGATCGAAGGCTATGGCGGACCGCTCAACGTGCAGCGGCAGAACCTTACCGGCGCGCCTGGGGGCGGCGACGAATACGTTTGGCTTGCGCAGCAGGCGCCCGGCCCGGTGCTGCATCTGCCGCTCTCGCGGCTCGATCGGACCAGCGCCGCGCTCCAGCACCAGTTCGCGGTGCTTGCACACCGGCATCCAACCGTCAACGGCGTCAGCCGCATGAATCCGCCGCTGCCGACCTTTCTCGTCGGATCGGCGTCACCCTTTGTGGACCCGGCCGGGCTATCCGAGGCCGTTCCATTCCTGCGCGGTCTAGGCGTCAGGTATCTCCTTGTCCGTCCAGATGATTTCGAAGATCGGGGGATCGCCGCGCGATTGGTGGAGGCGCTCGGCCGTGCCGATCAAATCAGGCTCGCTGCGCGCTTCAGGACAACCCTCGCCTACGAAATCTCGCCAGAGCGGTCGCCAGCGAACGGTCGGACCGACCTCGTCAAGCTTTCTCCCGAGATTTTCGACTGACTGCATCCGACGCGGCGGACCGTGTGAATCTGGCCGTCGATGGCGATCCTGAGAGCCGTTGGATGACAGGCCGTCCCCAGAGCGGGACCGAATGGATGGCGCTGACCTTCGACCGTCCTCGCGCGCCCGCGCGCGTCGACTTCTCCGTCACCACCCGCAGTTTGCAGGACTATCCTCGGCAGATCGAAATCGCCGCCGGCGGATCTGCCCCCGGCGAATCCGAGCAGATCCTGTATCGGGGCTCGGTGCTCGAGGCGCTCGGCCGGGGATGGGTACGATCGCCCGCGATGCCGATCGTGTCCATCGACCTTCCGCGGTTCGTGACCACTCGGCTCGTGATCCGGCAACTGGGAACCACGACATCGTGGTATTGGTCGATCGACGAGATGGCTGTCTGGGCGTATCGGTGACAGAGCCCGCAGCGCGTCAACCCGGCGCAGGCGACGCCGGGGCGCGGCCGCGGAGGGCCCAGATCGCCATGGTGATCGGTCCGAGGATGGCCACTTCCTGCAGCACCGCCAGCAGGGTGTGGAGCACGATGCCGGGCGTGTCGAGCCTCCACCACACCGTCATGAACACTGATCGCCCCGTCTGCACGTAAACGTGGCTCAGCGGCCAGAACATCATCACGCCGATCGTCGGCCCGCCGTCGAGCGACAGCGAGTCAAGGATGGGATGCGTGCACCATGCGACGCATACCGCCCACCAGAGCCGCAAGCGGGAGTCGGCCAGCGGCCATCTCCGCCACACCGCGATGCTGGCGACAAGCACGGCCGCGCCGAGGCTGTGGGTTTCCGAACGGTGTCGATTGATCAGAAAGTCGAGATCGGCA
Source organism: uncultured Acidobacteriota bacterium (assembly GCA_963724645.1). GTDB lineage: Bacteria > Acidobacteriota > Vicinamibacteria > Vicinamibacterales > SCN-69-37 > CAVXSP01. The sequence goes on along the minus strand of CAVRVJ010000009.1, from coordinate 137,832 downwards.
GCGGCGCCAAGCGCCGCGAACGCGGCCGCCTGAATGAGCCGCGAGCGCCCCCGAGGCGCGCCGCCCGCGACCGCCCATCCGGCTGCCAATCCTGCCAGGCTGTGACCGATAGGCGTCGGCACCGTGACGGGAGAATTCTACCCCGAGTTCGACGCAGCATTCGCGCACGCCGAGACGATCATCTTCCCTTCCTTCTAAGAGGGTTTCGGGTTGCCCATTATCGAAGGTCTTTCCTACAGCCGGACCGTGATCGCTCGCGCCTCGTCGCGGCGTCTGGCGAGGCGGCACGGTGATCTTCATGCGCGGCTACCTGGCTGCGTACGATTTGCAGGATCTCACTGTGCTGGTCGCCGATTCGTTCGCCGGCCTGCCGAAACCGTCGGCCGTGGACGAGGGGCTCGACCTGTCGCGCGACGTCGTGCCGATCCTGGCGTTCGAGCGCAGGCGGGTCGAGGAACTGTTTCGTGCCTACGACCTGCTGGACGAGCGCGTGCGATTTCTGGAGGGCTGGTTCGCCGATACGCTCCCGGCCGCCGAGTTCTCGCAGATCGCGCTGCTGCGGCTCGACGGCGACCTCTACTCCTCGACGGGCGACGCGCTGCTCGCCTGCTACGACCGCGTCGCACCGGGAGGCTTCGTCATCGTGGACGACCACGGCGCGATTCCACAGTGCGCCCGCGCCGTCGCCGATTTCCGCGCGGAACGAGGCATCACCGACGCGCTTCACACCATCGACTGGACAGGGGTTCACTGGCGCAAATCGTAGGGACCGTGGCAACGCCGTCCAGGCGCCTCGTCCTGGTTTCCCAGGGCCTCGCCTCGCGACGTTCGCGTCGCCCCATACGGAAGGTCACTTGACCTGATAGGTTGCGCCCGCGCCACACCAACAATCGAGTCGCTTCCGCTCAGCGCTCGGCGCTCGGAAGTTCCTTGAAAGGATTGAAGACCTTCAAACCGGGCCGACGGAAATCCTGGTCGTTGCCGGTGGCAATTGTGAGACCGTACCGCCGCGCTGTCGCCGCAATGTAGCTGTCTTCGACAGGCATCGGGCGACCCGCCCTTTCCAGTTGACGCTCCTGCTCGGCCCAGACGTGCGCGACTGAAACATTGAAGCCATGGATGCGACCGTGCATCGCATCGATCAGGCGCGTCAACCACGCCTGCAGTACCTGGCGCTGGCGTCCTTCCTTCGAGCGTACCCAATACGCCAATTGTGCGATGACGACCGCGCTCGTGTAGCAGCGATCCTTTTCCTGTTCGAGCCACGCGATGACCCGCACGTCGCCGCGGCGCTTGGCAGGCTGTGACAGAACGTCGGTATCGAGCAACCAACTCACAGCTTCCGGCGCCTGGCCATCTCACGACGTCGCGGCTGCACGTCGTCCATGCTGACCGGACATTCCTTCAGCACAGCAAGCCAGTCTTCCTTTCCGGCGAGGCGTCGGAACACGATTGCGTCCTCTTCGGCGTCGAACCGCGCGTCGAAATACTCGCCGGGGGACGCCGGCGCCAGAGTCGCCGGCACCGTGAGACGGCGCTTGGAATCGAGCGTGACGATCATGGTGGGATTATCCCACTCTGCCGCCGAGCCGTCAACCAGTCACGAAGGAATCGAGAGCGCCATAAGTCATCGGCGACAATGGCCATGAACGACGTGGCGTTAATGCGACCCGGTCGATTTTTTTCGCGTCGCGTGGAGACTGAGCGTTCCCACCGGCCATACACTGGGGGCCTTTATGGGCAGACGCTTGGTGTTTGTCGCCGCGGGCATCGCGGCGTTCAGTCTCTGCTGGGCCGTGGTGCTCAAGGCCCTTCAGACTCCCGCACCCACCGGCCAGACATTCCGCGGCGGCACCGAGCTACTGGTCATTGACGTCTCCGTTCTCGACAAACCCCGTCATCCGGTCCGGGATCTGAAAGCCTCCGATTTCACGGTGCAGATTGACGGCAAGACGCGGCCGGTCGTCGCGTTCAACGCCGTTGACGTCGCGCCTCCGCTGTCTGCGCCCGCAGGCGAAGCCTCCTGGGTCCGCGACGTCGCACCCGACGTCGTGACGAACGAGAAGAAGCCAGGACGCGTGTTCGTCATTCTGCTCGACGACTACAGCATGTACGCCGGCATGGTCGATCAAGCGGGGATCATTCAGGCCAGAAAAACTGCCTACGCCGTCGTCGACGCGATGGGACCGGATGATCGCGCGGCGGTCGTGATTCCCGGCGCGGGCCATTTGGCACAGGACTTCACGACCGATCGCCAGTTGCTGCGTGTGGCGATCGAGAAGGCGCCGCTCTTTCCACGAACGAGCCCCATGCCGGGCGAGCCTGCCGCGGAGGAAGAGATCATCGACTCCGGCCTCTGCGACTGTGGCGCCTGCAACATTCAGACGCTTGGTCGCATCGCCGAGGCGATGCGCGCGGTGCCGGAACAACGCAAGGTCCTGTTTCATATCAGTGCTGGATCAGTGGTGATGCCTTCGGAGCCCAGCAACGCGGGACGAAAGGCACACTGCGAGATGGTTCGTCGCGAGGCGTCCGTGGATGCCATCCGCCATGCCCAACTGGCCAACGTGACGATCGAGTCGTTCGATCCCAGGCTGCTGCGGCTCAACGCGCGGAACCGGGCCAGACCGACCGGAGCCGATCCAATTCGCGAGGCGAAGGCGGCCCTCCAGGATCCCGCACTTCAGCGCACGCAGTTTCTCGTTGCGCTGGCTGAACAGACGGGCGGCCGCGCCGTTGTGAACAACAACGACATCGACCTGCAGGTGCCGCCGATCATCGCCGAAAGCAGTGCCTATTACCTGCTCGGCGTCGAACGGCCGCCGCCGTCGGATGGCAAACAGCACTCGGTGCAGGTCCGCGTGAACCGCAAGGACGTCGAGGTCCGCACGCGCAAGCGATACACGGACGAAACCGAGAAGGATCGGCAGGCGGCTGCGGAGGCGGCGAAGAAGGGCGACCTGAGTTCCCTCGTCGACAGCCCGCTCCCGGTTTCTGGCGTCCCTCTTGGCATCGTCGCGGCGCCATTCCCGATGGAGGATGGCAAGCCCGCGCTGGCGCTCACGCTTCGGATCGACACCCCGAAAGATGCACCCACGCCCCGGACCGAGGCGACGGAAATTGTCTCGGGTCTCTACTATCCCGAGACGGGCGGCAGCGCCGGCTCCCTGCAACAGCGGACGACGATGACATTCGCGAAGCCGGATCCGCGGTTCAACAGCTACGAGGTCCACTTCAAGCTCCCGGCGAAGCCCGGGCGGTACGCGCTGCGCGTCGGCGTGAAGACGGCGGATGGCAGGACATCCAGCGTGTACACGACCGTCTCCGTACCGGACTTCAACGATGACTTGTCGTTGTCCGGTCTCGTGCTGAGGGCGATGCCGTCACCCGTCAGCGCCGGCGCGAACACGATCGGTGATCTCCTGCCGATCACGCCGACATCGCGCCGCGCATTCAGAAAGACAGACGATGTGTCGGCATTCATGCGGATCTACGAGAAGGGCAAGGATTTCGTCCCCGCGAAAGTCACGACGACGTTGACGAACGCGAAGAACGAGAAGGTGGCCACCTTCGGTCAGACGCTCGAGGGCAAATCGGTCGGGTCGAGAACAACCGCGACCTACGATTTCGCCCTGCCGATTGCGGAGCTTCCGGCGGGCGAGTACCTGCTCAGCGTCTCGGTGACAGTGGGCGCGAAGAACGCCGGACGGCAACTGCGGTTCACAGTGGAGGAGCGATGAGGCGACTGGCCCTCACCGCGCTTGCCGTTCGTCCTGGCCACGAGCAGGACGAGCGCCCGTCCGCGCGGCCGGCCGGCTGGAACCGATCGAGAATCCGTTCGGCCCGAACGTGTTACCTATGTGCTCGGAATAAACTGTCACCCGTGTGACCGGAATAGACCCTTAGCCTGATCTTCCCGCGTTTCGCAGAAGTCTGTAGTACCCTGCCTGCCGCGTCAGGGACTTCTCATCTGCATGGCCGCCAAGTATCCACTCGTCGTCTTTTTTGCACTGGCTTACGCGTGGGCCTGGCCGTGTACGTGCCGATGGTGATCTTCCAGGCGGCCCACCAATGGATATTCCTCGCCACATTGGGACCAACAGTGGCGGCGGTCATCACGCACCGCGCGGCAGTGGGGAACTACCAAGCCTTTCGATTTCGCACAACTTGGTGGCGCACGTTGCAGGCGACCGTGGTCGGCGTCGCCCTGGTCGTTCTGGCATATGTCATCCTGCCCTCGGTCGCGACCGCCGATCCGCGGAAGCTTCATTGGGGCGTCCTCACCTCCGTCTCCGTCTACAACTATTCAACCCTTCTTGGCGGACCGCTGTTCGAGGAACCCGGCTGGAGGGGATTCGCGTTGCCGCGCCTTGAAGCGCGGTTCGGACCACTTCGCGCCTCCATGCTGCTCGCACTCCTGTGGGCCGGGTGGCATCTGCCCCTTTTCCTCTATCGGGACTGGATCACCGCGCCACTGTGGATCTACATCCTGATTGTGACCGGCGCAACCTTCCTCTTGACGTATGGCACCAACCTGGCCCGCTTTGGGGTCATCACGCCTGTCGCGATGCACGCGACCTTCAACACGGCCTCCCGGTTCCTCAATGGCCTGTTCGCGGGCACCGCGGAACCGCGTATCCACATGCCGTTTGAATTGGTGCTGGCGATGAGTGGACTCGTCACTGCTGGGGTTGTCCTTCTCGTCACACGAGGCCAGCTTGGATATGGCGGCGGTCAGGTCGGCTGAGCCCAGGAACCGATGATGCCGCGCGCCGTCGTACACGAATGCCACGACGCCTGACCGCCACCCTTGCCTGACGACCTGGGGCCGACGCACGGCCGGAGGGGCGCGCCCATTCCCGCGAGACGCGGGCAGGGCTGGCCGAATCACGGTGGCGGTGGAAGGAAACTTGGGGGCTGCTTGGGGGGCCTTACCTGAAACCCGAGGTCGCCAGGGCCGACTGTGCCCAATTTTGTGCCCCCTCCCCCCTCTTTTCGCGAGCAGACGCAAGACGAGCGACCTCTGACCGGCATCCTCTCCGCCGGCGCTCAGTCAACGCCGCTTGAGGGCGGCGTCGAGCACAGGATCCCGCCCGGCGAGCCAATCGCCGATCGTCGTCCTCACGACGACATCTGGTTCGAATCCGGCTGTGTCGTTCTTTTCGAGCGTGAAGTACTTGGTCGAGTACTGCAGGAACAGACGCGAGTGCGGCAGTGTCAGCGGTCGGACTTCACCGTAGGAGTTGAGCTTTTCGCCCGGCCGCTCGCCAATTGCGATCGCGTTCAGGTCATGGCGCAGGTCGATGGCGGCGAGCAAACCCGACGAGAACGTCGCGGGCCCGATGAGCGTGTAGAGCCGGCCCGCGGCGCTGAGTGACTTGCGCTTGTGCAGGCCGTCGAGAAGCGGCTTGATCACGGTCGAGTTGCCGCCGCCGTTCGCGCGCAGATCGACCACCACGCGCTCGACGGCTGACGGATTCGCGTCGACGGTCGCAAAGAGCTCTTTCGCAAACGCGGTGAATGGCTGTTGCGGATCGTCCGCGCAGTTGCTGTAGCGGATATAGAGCGCCTTCGTCGCTGGCAGGATCTTGTAACCGTAAGAGCGTGGCGATTGGACGAGCGCCGGATTGATCGGGAGCCGAAGCGCCTCGACGGCCGTAACGAGCCGCATGCGATCGCTCCACGGTATCGTCGGCACGCGCAGCATCGTCGTCGTGCCATCTGCTCGCGCGAGCGACACGGCGACATGGCCATCGGCCTCGACCTGACCGACCGCGCGGAGGATTTCTTCCATCACCATGAACGTCTGACTCTGCTGGCGCAGCCATGCGTCGTCTTTGTACGCGATGAACGGCGCGATCTTGGCTTCGAGGTTCTCGGGCGACAGCGTGCCGATTGATGTCACGCGCAGGCCGAGCGCAACGCGGTACGGATCGGTCGCGGCGGTGACAGCCAGCCCATCCGCGAACCATTGGAAACTGAGCGGTAGACGATGGAACGCGAGCGAGCCGTCGATGGGCGCGCGGACGAAAGTATGGCCGACGTGCGCGCTTGCGACGAGGCGCATCAGTGCGAGGACGATGTCGGCGTCGGCCGCGGCCGGAATCGAGCGCCTGATCGCGTCGAGGTCGCGGTCAAATCGCTCGCGCGGATAGAGCTTGGCGAAATCGAATTGTCTCGCTGGAAACTCGTGTGCGAAGAACGCGATATCCTCGCGCCAGGTTTGATCGCGGGGCGATTGTGCGGGCGCCGGGGCGGCGGTCAGCAGGCCCGAGACGAGCAGGATCCCCGCGAGCTGTCTGCGCAAGACGACACAGGATAGCTCCTGAGGGCCTTCGTATGTTGCTGATTAGTTATTTCGCGTGGCCGCGCGTGCCGGAGCTCTAAAAAAAGGGGCGGTGAATACCTCACCGCCCCATGACGACGATGGCCTTACGCGTGACCGGACACAATCGGGCAAATCAGCACATTGCCCGTTTCGATCTCGAAAGGATTCGCCCCGCCTGGATTGATGACCTGCAAGATCCCCAGGCCAGGATGCTCCGCCGCATCCACGGCGTCCGCACTAGTCAGCGGGCGGAAGTTCTTCGATGCCGCATACGTTGCGTCGTACTTCACCAAGATGATCTTCCACGGCGCTTTCATCGCGCCTGCCGTGCCGTCGTTCCCCATCCCCGGTGCGCCCGTGATGACGTGATCGTGATAGACGAACAGGAACGGGAGTCCAGGATGGAAGCACGGGTTGCACTGCGGCTGATACCCGGAGGGCAACGTGAGAGGGCCTGCCCCCGGCTGCGGCACGGTCGTCTGAGGGAACACAACCAAGTACAATTCCTCGGCGTGAGCATAAAGTTCGGGCTGTGACTCTCTCGCGCCTTCGATGATCTTCACACCGATCATGTTCACCACGACGCCATTCGCCCACGTCGGGTCGATGTCTAGCTTCCCACCGCCAGCATCAGGCGATTTCGCGTTCGCTTGCAAAGAACTCGTCGTTGACGTAACTCGTCGGATGTGCCGGTGACTGCTGACACCCCGCAAGCGCCAGAACCGCGATAGCGACACTCAGAACCTTTCGCATTTCTTCCTCCTTTGGAAACAAACAAAAGGGCGGGTGGATTACCTCCCACCGCCCCCGCGACGACTACGACGAAACGAGCTTCTAGTCCACCGGCTCGACCGCATCCACGTACCATCGGAATCCGTCCAGATCCTTGCCGCCAAACTCGTATCCGCATCCGGGCTGGCCTCTACCAGCGCCTGCGCGGCGTCCGCATTTTCGGCTTCCACCAGGACGGGCCAGAACCAGTCGCCGCCGGTCGAAGCCAGCGGCGACTGGGAAGGTGTTCAGATCAGGCTACTGGCGGCGGCGCACCGCACGGCGCCGGGCGTAGGCCGCGGCCAACCCCGATGAAGAAAACGCTTCTTTCGCGTGCTGGCGGGCCGACTGAGGTGATCTGATGGCCCGTAGGTTTTGGTATTGGCGTTCTTTCTATCGCAAAAGACAACCCTCCCGACGAAGGAGAGGCTAGTCCCACACGCAGTCCGACTGTATTGATTCAAATCAAATTTCCACTCGAAAATGTTAAGCAATCGTTGGAGAACGACCACCAAGACGCCGTAGTCACGCTCAAGGGTGACAATTGTCTCGTCATCGTGGACGACCGATGCGTCATCGACGACGCTTTCACCGTTAGCGAATGGTCGGGTAGGGGGCGGTGCGGCCGCTCGCGGCCTGGCGCCCCGCGGGCGGCATCACCGAAGGCGATTCGGAGCTATCATCGCGCCCATGCCGAAAGCCGCCATGGTCGCCCTTGGGCTCATCGCGCTGTCACTCGTGACGTTCGCGCACCCCATCGAGGGCAACACCTACGGGTTCTGTCCCCTCTTTAAGAGCCCGCTGCACACCGCCAATGACGTGGTGGTCGCCGCCATCGACATCTCGGCCGTGTGGTCAATCTATCGGGGGCTACGACGCTGACCTGACGGGCTCATTCTGGGCGCGTTTCTTGCTCCTTCTTGGCCCGCTCCTTTTCCTGGCGCCATCGTCGGTAGATGAAGACCCCAACGAGCGAACCTCCTGCCCCGAGTTGTCGCTCTTGGCTGTCTGACGCGCCATACTGTCGCGCATGGCGGCCGCCCCTGAGCCGAACGTCGTCCTGCCAATCTACTGCGCGCATTGTGGCGGCGCCGTGGATGTGCAGTGCCAGTTCGACGATGACATCGACCACCTGCGAATCGGTGAATACACCTGCCCGTACTGCGAGAAGCCCAGTCCGGGCGAGGATCTTATTGCGACAAGGGCGCGTCATGTCACGGGTCCGTCGCCTGACAGGACCGGCCAAGCTCGCCGTTCGGCGCGAGCCGAGGCGCGAAAACGGTTTCTGGCGAATGGGAGTCAGCGTCGGAGAGTGGGCGTTCTTAACGGGCTGTCCACCGATTTGAGTACCGAATGTTCGGCATGCGAAGGAGAAAATAACCCGCGGCGATCCAGAGCAGCGTCACCGTCAGCCACGCCGGCAGATAGGGGCTCAGCGTAAGCGGGTGGGCGGTGGCCGGCACCGCGGACGGCACGATGTTTCGCGTCTGGTTATTGGCGCCGTGCATCAGCATCACGAGCAACAGGCTGCCATTGGTGCGCGCATAGAGCCAGGCCATTGGCACCGAGATGGCTGTGACCTGGAGCGCGAAGATCACGAACGACTGACCGTAGTTGTCGGCACCAGGAACGAAGAACAGCGGCAGATGCCAAAACGCCCAGACGATGCCGAGCAGAAGACTGGCGCGCGCAAAACCCAGGCGGGCCGCTAGGTGCGGAAGCGCAAAGCCGCGCCAGCCGATCTCCTCGCCGGCTTGTACCGGCGTAGATAGCACCGTGGCGATGGCGAGGATGTACCACGGCTCGACGCCGAACCGCGGCCAGACGCCTATCGCGATCCGATGGACGAGCGCGACGCCGATCTTGATCGTCGCGAGATAGCCGGCCGCGAACAGGTACCAGCGCACCCCGACGCGCCATGTGAAGAGGCGTTTGAGAAGCGACTGGATGCCGGCGGCACCTTCAGATCGTGCGGTCAACCCGAGCGCAACGATCGAGGGCGCGACCGTGCCGAACAGACCAAGTACTAACAGCGGCAGGCTTGTTCCGGCGGCGGCCGAAACCCGGCCGCGCATCATCACGAACGCGGCGGCGAAGCACGCCCACGAGATGGCGTACGTGAGTGCGAAGAAGCTCAATGCCGCGCGCATCGGGCTCGACCCACTCACATGCGGTGCGGCAGGTCCAGTCGTCGTCATAGCGCCAGCATCAAGGCAGACCAAAAGTGATACCCGGCCGCCTGTCCATCGTCAATCCCTCAATCGCCCCTCATGACCGCAAACACAGGATGGAGTTCCAGATCGTCGCCACCTTCGCCGTGCCGTGATTGTGCCCCGCCTTGTTCCCGTCGTTCGTCAGGTGCGGACACGTCGAAGAAGCCGTCGCCCATGAAGAACACGCGGACCGCGCTCGTCGAGGTGTGAACCGTACCGGCTTGGTCGGAGGGCGGATTATGTGACTCAGGCCACTTGGGCCTGCTGATAATAGCGCTCTTCGTATTCGGCCGGCGGCACGTAGCCGATCGGCTCGAGCAACCGCCGGTTGTTGAACCAGTCCACCCATTCGAGCGTGGCGAACTCGACCGCCTCCAAGCTGCGCCACGGTCCGCGTCGTTGAATCACCTCCGTCTTGTAGAGTCCAATCACCGATTCGGCGAGGGCATTGTCGTAGGAATCCCCACGGCTGCCCACTGACGGCGCGATGCCGGCGTCGGCCAGCCGCTCCGTGTAGCGCATCGACACGTACTGCGTGCCGCGATCGCTGTGATGAATCAGCGAGGCCGGCGCCTTGCCGCAGCGATCGCAGATCGCTTGTTCGAGCGCATCGAGGACGAAGTCGGTACGAAGCGACGACGACACACGCCACCCGACGATCCGGCGAGCAAAGACATCGATCACGAACGCGGTGTAGACGAACCCGCGCCAGGTCGCGACGTACGTGAAGTCCGACACCCAGAGCTGATTGGGGCCGGTCGCGGTGAATTGCCGGTCCACGAGATCCGGAGGCCGGGCCGCGGCCAGATCCGGCTGCGTCGTCGTGATCCAGGCACGGCCGCGCACGGCGCCGGCCAGGCCCATCGCCTTCATTAGCCGCCGCACCGTGCACCGGGCGACGGTGATGCCTTCGCGCCGCAGCTGGCGCCAGACCTTGCGGGGCCGTACACCTGATGGTTGTCGTCCCAGACGCGCTGGATCTCCTCCCGCAGCTCGTCATCGCGACGGGCCCGTGGCGATCGCCGCGTCGGATCCGCCTGCTGGCCCTTGTGTCGAAAATACGTCGATGGGGCGATCGGCAGGACCGCACAGATCGGCTCGACCCCAAAACGATCTCGATGATCATCGATGTAGCGGACCATCACTTGGCTCGGCGGTCGAGCACCGCCTGGGCAAAATACGCGGACGCCGTTTTCAAGATCTCGTTCGCGCGTTTCAGCTCACGATTCTCGCGTTCGAGTTCCTTCAGCCGCTGCCGTTCGTCGGTCGTCAGACCAGGGCGTTGACCCTGGTCTCGCTCGTCCTGCCGAACCCAGCGACGCAGCGTCTCCGTCGTGCACCCGAGCTTCGCGGCGATCGATTGAATCGCGGCCCACTGCGAGGGATGCTCCGGACCGTGCTCCCGCACCATCCTCACTGCCCGCTCTTGAACTTCTCGGGAATACCGACTCGGTCGTGCCATGGGCGTATCCTCTCAAGGAATTTGCCCTCCGACCAAGCCGGTACGATTCACCGCCCGGTCCCGTGACGACCATCCCAAAGGTGTCCGTCCCTAACGGGCCTGGCAGACCGCGGTGCTGAAGGCGCACGGGTACAAGGCGACGTACGTCCGCGGGGCGAATCTGTCGCCCGCGTCGCGCGCCGAGCACCGCCGCATTGATTTGCACTTTCACGACCTCAGACGCGAGGCCGGCTCGCGCTGGCTCGACGGCGGTGTGCCCTTGCATCAGATCCAAGCGTGGCTCGGCCACACCAACATCAGTCAGACGAGCACCTACCTGGCGGTCAGAGACGACGGCGGGGACGCGGCGATGGCGCGGTTCGACGCGTTACGTGCGGAAGCCGAGCAGCAGGTGACGCGAGTGGCTCAGACGGTGCGACGGCGGAAAAAGTTGCAAGAAACTTGCAAGCCGGAGGGTGAAAAGTGGTCGGGGCGAGTGGATTCGAACCACCGACCCCTCGGTCCCGAACCGAGTGCTCTACCAGGCTGAGCCACGCCCCGACAACCGACCTATCTTATCTCATCCGGCCGAGCCTGCCGCCACTTCGCTATTCGGAAGGCACCCGCGCCGCTCTGACGACATAACGTTTCGGGGCCGAGCCCACGTAGTAGAAGGGATAACACGTCACTAATGTGAGCACCGGACGAGGTGTCGGGGCCACAACGCCAATATCGTCCGGATTGACGACTCGTGTGTCCTCTACCCGATAGACGAGCGTTCCGCGCGGGCTGGTGAGCCTGATTTCGTCACCCGCCTGGACGTGCTGGAGCGGACGAAAGAACGTATCGCGATGGCCGGCCAGCGCGCTGTTTCCACCCTCCCAGGGCATCGCGGTGTCCGGCAGATGCCCGACCGCTTTCTCGAGCGTCGCGTCATCGTCGCCTTCGACGACCACGGCAGACAAATGGACGCGCGGGATCTCGAGCCGGCCGACGAGCCCGCGATGCGGCACGCGGGACGCGGGCACGTCAATCACCGCCGATGGCTCCGCGAGCGCATGCTCGAGCGCCGCGCCCTGCTGACGTTGAAACGTGGATCGCCGTGCCGTCGCAATCGCGAACCACGCGAGGCAGATCACCCCGAACACGGTGAGCGCGAGACCGGCAAGACGGCGCATCGGCACACTGAAAAGAAGAATCAGGAATCAGGAACTGGAACCCACTCCAGCTCCCAATTCCTGATTCCTGAATTCCCACTCACGCCCACCGGCGGCCCATCAGGACGACGCCCGAAATCAACGCCAACAATCCGACGCTGATGATGGCCGGCAGGTCGCTGGCAGTCTTCGGCAGGTCGCGACGAGTGCTGGGCGCGGTGGCGCATTCGCCTCGACGCTCGCCGGCGCTGGCGTCTCGGCCGCCGCCGGAGCAGAGACCTTCTGCGCGCTCACATCGGTCGATTCCCCGTTTGCCGACAGGCGTGTGAGATTGCCCGAATTGGCGTCGGCGCCGGTGGTCGTCAGCACGCCAGTCGTGCTGGCCTTCGCGATAAGTTGCGCCTGCGCGCGCGGGTAGACGAACTCATGGCCGCCCGTCCTGATGCCCGGGTACCAATACACTTTCACGGCCTGCGGCATGTTCACCGGCGTTTCCATGAAGGTGATTTCGGCCTTTTCGGGCACGGGCTGGGAGTCCGCCCGGACAGCGGCGATCGCCATCAAGACCCCGCGCGACTTGCCCTTGTCGTCGAACACCTGGACGATCTGGCGATCGCTTGCACTCCTGGCAAGTTTGAACTCGTATTGGCCGGCCGGCAGTGTCATGCCAGGCAGCGTCACCGGCGCGCTGAACGTAAAACGAACAGGCTGATCGAGGATCGTCTGGGCCGCGGACGGCGTGCTGGCGATCACGCCCAACATCAGGGCCATTCCCAAGCAGAGCGAGAGTCTTCTGAACATCGCGTTTCTCCTTGTTCTCATGATGGCGAACGGGTTGCTTCTGGACAGCGACACCAGAACAGCACAAGGCTTCAGACGGCGCGGCGGCGCGTCAGCATTAGACCCGCAAACAGCGACGCCAGCCCCATCACGGCAATCGCCGGCAATTCACTGGCGGTCTTCGGCAAAGCGTGCCGGGGCTCGGACGTCGTCGCACGGGCTTGCAGATTCGTGTCGGCGCTGTGGTCCACTTTCGCCGTTTCGTTCCGGGTCGACGATTCCGCGTTGACGGCCGCCTCGCCGTTGGCGGTCAATCGGGTGATGGAGCCGCTCTTGGTGTCCTCCCCTTTTGTCGTCAGCACGCCCTTACTGCTCGATGTAGCCAGCTTTTCGGCTTGTTGACGCGGGTAAATGAACTCGTGTCCTGTCTTGACGCCCGGGTACCACCAGGTCTGCACCGCCGGCGGCGTCCCGGACGGCGTCTCGAAGAACGTCACTTCAGCCTTCTCCGGAACGGCTGAACGCATCGACGGCATCGCGAAGAACATGCCCACGTATTTCTGAGCTTGCTTGCTGTACACCTGCACGATGTGGCGATCGGCCTGACTGGACGAGAGCCTGAATTCATATTCGCCGGCCGGCAGTGTCACGCCCGGCAGAGAGACCGGAGCACTGAAAGTGAAGTACACGGGCTGATCCGGGGTGATTCCCTGCGCGGACGGCCGTGCAAACAGACAGCCAACCAGTCCAGCCACCGCGAGTGGCCATAGGAGTCTCTTGGTAAGCATTGTCCTTCTCCTCGACGAGGACTACTGCAATCTGGAGGCCACTCACCGCCACAGAGTCCACCGCGGCGAATGGCGCGCCGGCGTCCGGACGCAGAGTAGATTCGGGATGGATGTCGTGTTCGCAGACAGCCCCACTATCTGGGACACAACAGGCGCGTGGCGGCGGTTACGGATGGATTGTGTTCATCGTGCCGGCGGCTCCATGCCGGCGACATAGCCACTGCGGACCCGCACGTCGAGCGGCTTGCGAGTCGCTCGATCGAGCGCGACGACCTTGATCTTGCGGAACGTGCCGTCCCGGCGCGAGTTCGTCGAGACGTATCCGAGTGTGTAGCGATGGCGGATGTCGATAGAGATCCGATCGAGCGCGGTCGCGATGTCCGGCACTTTGCCGGGAAAGAACGCGAGGCCGCCGGTCGTGTCGGCGAGCTGGCGCAGCGCCTTGCGATCGCCCCCTTCCACGTCGTCGAAGATCCCCACCGAGTAGATGACCGCGTTCGACCGCATCGCACGCTCGAGCACGTTGCCGAAGTCGAGATGGCTCCGGTTGTCCTTCCCGTCGCTGACCACGATCAGCACTTTCTGATCGAGCGCGCTTTCGTTCAAATGGTCGAGCCCGGCCGCGATGCCGTCATACATCGCCGTCTGGCCACCCGCCGTGATGGTCAAAAGGGCCCTGGCCAGAACCGCCAGGTCCGACGTGAATGGAATCTGCGAAGGCAATCCGAAAGACACACGCTCGTTGAAATTCACGGTGAAGATCTCATCCTGGCGATTGCTCGATCGTGCAAACGCTTCAGCCGCCGCGATCACTTCCTCGCGCTTGTTGAACATGCTCATGCTGTTGTCAACAACGAGGCCGACCGCGACGGGACGGTCTTCGCTGACGAAGAAACGAACCTCCTGGGGGACCTGATCTTCGAAGACCTGGAAGTCGGCGGCGGTCAGATCGCCAACCGGAGCGGAATGCCGGTCGTGAACAGCTACCTGGAGAACAACGAGGTCGGATTGTCCGCGGAATGTCTGTGCAAGAACCGCGTGCTGCGTGACAAGACCGGCCAGACCAATGATCGTGGCCAGCGAGACACTCCTGCGGACCATGTCAGTGATCGCTGCAATCTTCAGACCTGTCACCCCGGCGCCGGAAGCGTGCGTCCGAAGTCGTGCTGAGCCCTATTTTACGCCCGCCGCCAGGCTCTGGGCGAGCGCCTCTACTGTCGAGAGCGCTGCATGATTCGTGAGATCGGGGTGTAGAGGGGTGACTGAAATATATCCATCCCGAATGGCTTCGTGATCCGATCGGTCGTCGCGCTCCCAGTCGTCCTGCGCCTCTTCGATCCAGAAGTACGGCCGCTGGCGCGGGTCGAGCCGCTGGTCAACCTTCGTGATGTGGTTGCGCTTCGCCTGTACGGTCACGCGCACGCCCGAAGGGCGTCCCTGCGGCACGTTGACGTTGAGAAACGTCCGGGACGGAAGGGGCCGATCGAGCAGCAGGGCGCCGAGCGCGGCGGCAACAGACGCGGCCGGGGCAAAGTCCCAGACGTTTCGAGTGAACTCCAGCGAGACGGCGATCGCCTGATACCCGAGCAGGGCCCCCTCGAGCGCGCCGGCCACGGTGCCCGAATAAGTGATGTCGTCTCCAATGTTCAGTCCCTTGTTGATTCCGGAGACCACGAGGTCCGGCCGTCCCTCGAGGACTTCGTCGATCGCGATGTTCACGCAGTCGGTCGGCGTCCCGTCCACCGAGTAGACGCGTTCGCTGATCTTCTCGAGCCGAAGGGGCCGTCTGAGCGTCAGTGCATGTCCCACCGCGCTCGCCTCGGTGTGGGGCGCGACCACCGTCACCTCACCCAACGGCTGCAACGCGGCCGCCAGGGCATGAATGCCTTCCGAGAAATATCCGTCGTCATTGGTGACGAGAATTCGACGCATGGAACAATGATAAAGGGGGACGGAGGCCGATTCTGTGGGAAACTCAAGGATGTCGTGGAGTCTTCCACAGACCGACCTGCGTTCTCTTCGCGCCGGCTGATTGGCGTCGTTCTCGCTGCAAACATGATGGCGCTTGGGAACCCGCAGGCTCAGTCGGGATCCACCGGAATCACGGCGGTGCCTGGCGTGCGCGTCGGTCAGGTGACCTTGGCCGAGCGCCCGACCGGCTGCACGGTGGTGCTGCTGCCGCCCGACACCGTAGGCGCTGTCGATCAGCGCGGCGGGGCTCCCGGGACCGTCGAGACCGATCTGCTGCGGCCGGAAAACACCGTCTCCGTGGTCCATGCGGTGCTGCTCACCGGCGGCAGCGCGTTTGGATTGGACGCTCGCACAGGCGTCATGAAGTATCTCGAAGAGCAGAAGATTGGGTTCCCGTTCGGCGGCGCCTACGTGCCGATCGTCACTGGCGCGGTGCTTTTCGATTTGCCCATCGGCGGCCGCCCCGAGGTGCGACCGGACGCCAGATGCGGCTACGATGCCGCGCGGCAGGCACACGACGGCGCCATCGATGAAGGTTCGGTCGGCGCCGGCGCCGGCGCCACGGTCGGCAAGTTTGGCGGCGGGGACCGGCCAATGAAGGGAGGGATCGGCACGGCCGCTCTCGCACGCGCCTAACGGCCTCCTCGTCGGCGCGCTTGTCGCGGTCAACGCCTCCGGCACGGTCATTGACAGGCGTACCGGCAAGCCGCTTGCGGGCGCCCGCTCGGCCGACGGCAAGACGTTCGAAGATCCGTTCTCGCTCTTGCGTGGCAGCACCGAGCCTGCCGCCCGCTCTGCTCGAGAACACGACGCTCGCCGTCGTCGCCACAAACGCGAAGCTGACCAAGGCCCAGGCGCTCAAGGTCGCGCAGATGGCGCAGGATGGCCTCGCCCGGTCGATCGTGCCTTCGCACACTGCCAACGATGGCGACACGGTCTTTGCGTTGGCCACGGGATCGCTTGCGAGCGCACAGGCGCCGGACGTCAGCCGGATCGGCGCGCTCGCCGCCGAGGCAGTCTCCGATGCGATTGAACGCGCAGTCCGGCTGGCGAAGGGCTTGCCCGGTTACCCGTCGATTTCAGACCTCACAGGAAAATAAGACC
The DNA here is from genome assembly GCA_963724645.1 of uncultured Acidobacteriota bacterium. Lineage (GTDB taxonomy): Bacteria > Acidobacteriota > Vicinamibacteria > Vicinamibacterales > SCN-69-37 > CAVXSP01. Next base: position 121,279 of record CAVRVJ010000009.1, on the reverse strand, counting down.
CGGCACCGGGTCTTGTTTCTCGATGACACCTCTACTCATTCTTCTCGTCGTCTACTCCGGCGGCCTGATTGTCCTTGGCGCATGGATCAGCCGGCGCGTCCGGATGACGGGCGATTTCTTCGTAAGCGGCCGGTCGCTCGGCGCGGGCCTGATCTTCGCCACCTTCCTGGCGCCCAACATTGGCGCCGGCTCGACCGTCGGAGCGACCGATCTCGCTTACCGCGAGGGTCTGTCGGCCTGGTGGTGGAACGGCAGCGCGGGACTCGGGTCCCTCGTGCTCGCGTTCTGGATCGGACCGCGGATCTGGCGCGAGGCCAAGCGGCACAACCTCCTCACTGTTGGCGACTTTCTCGAACAGCGGTACGGCCGCGCGGTTCGCGGTCTTGCCGCCGGCCTCATCTGGGTCGGCACGCTGTGGGTCCTGTGCGCCCAGCTGAACGGGATCGCCGCTGTGCTGAGTATCGCGGGCGGCGTGTCGCACTCAGCGGGCTGCTTTATCGGGGCCCTGGTCATGACGGCGTATTTCATCGGTGGCGGGCTGGCCAGCGCGGCGCGCGTCAACGCCATCCAATTGACCGTCAAGCTCGCCGGCTTCGCGCTGGCCACGCCGCTCGCTCTCGCGGCGGCGGGCGGCTGGTCGATGGTGCAGCGCCTCAATCCGGGCCAGCTCGATCTGTGGCACGTCAACGCCGGCGGCCAAGGGTGGCCGTTCCTGTTTCTCACCGGCCCGGCATTTTTTCTTTCGCCAGCCCTGCTGCAGAAGGCCTTCGGCGCCCGGGACGAACGGGCGCTGACCCGCGGTATTGCCTGGAACGGCGTGGCCCTGATGCTCTTCGCCTTCATCCCCGTGGCGCTCGGGCTGAGCGCGCGCACGCTGTTTCCAGACCTCGCGAAGGACCTGGCGCTGCCGACAATTCTTTCCGCCGTGCCGATCGGCGTCGGGGGCTTCGCGCTCGCGGCCGTGTTCTCCGCCGAGCTCAGTGCCGCCGACGCCGTGCTGTTCATGCTGTCGACATCGGGTGCCCGCGATTTCTACAAAGGCCTGTTTCGCCCTGATGCGAGTGATGCTCAGGTGCTGCAGGCTGCGCGCCTCGCCGCGGTCCTCGGCGGCGCCGTGGGCTTCTTGCTGACCTTCGTCTTCGGCACGGTCCTGACGGCTCTGACGATGTTCTATTCGGTTCTGGTCGTCAGTCTGTTCGTGCCGATCCTTGGAGGGTTGTATCTGCCGCACGCCGGCCGCCGCAGCGCGTTCGCCGGAATCGTGGCGGGCGTTTCGCTGCTCGTCGCCGTGCACTTCGCCACGGACGGGCGCGGATTCGGATGGGTGTCCCCCACGCTCGTCGGGTTGGTCGGCAGTGGAATGACGTTTCTGGCCGTCGCCGCACTGACGCGCGTCACTCCGGCGAGTCCGAGACCGTCTTCGGTCCCACCCACCGCGCATAGGCGTACGCCGCGATAAAGATCCCCATCACGATGCCGAGCTCGACCGGCTGAGAGATCTCCCAGTCGATCCAGCCCATCGACTGGCCGTAGTCTGCGATGAGCTTCAGGGCGACCCACGCGATGATGACGAAGGCTCCGTCCACCAATGCCGGGTAGCTCTTGATCAACCGAAGCAACTGTCCGACCACCACCCGCATCGCGAGAATCCCCAGCACACCGCCGGTGAGGACCACCCAGGTCTTCCGGGACATTCCGACCGCCACCAGAATCGAATCGATGGAAAACGCCAGATTGACCAGCTCGATGCGCACGACGGTTGCCCAGAAAGCGGAAAGTCCGAACGCGGGCTTCGCCTTGGGAGGAGTCCGGCGGGCCTCCGACCCGCCTGCCTGCGAAAAGTGGCTGTACGTCAGGTACAGCAAGTACAGGCCGCCGAGGAGCTTCGGAAGAGCGAGCTTGATGAGATACAGCGCCAGCAGCGTCGCGACGATCCGGAAGACAAATGCGCCGACCAGTCCGTAGCTGAGAACCTTCTTATGGGCGGCGTCGGGCAGGCCCATCACCATGACGGCCATCACCAGCGCGTTGTCGGCGCTGAGCAGGCCCTCGATGCCCACCAACAAGCCGACGGTGAGAAAGTCCGCCGCCTGGACGTCGAAGGGCACGAACTATTCTAGTGGCCTGCTCGGGCGAAACGCGGGAGCCAGTGCCGGTATCATGGATCGGTGGAGTTCAGGGACTACTACGCAGTCCTCGGCGTGGCAAAGACGGCAACCGATGCCGACATCAAGCGCGCGTACCGAAAGCTCGCGCGCAAGTATCACCCGGACCTGAACCCCGGCGACAAGACCGCGGAAGCCAAGTTCAAGGAGATCAACGAAGCGAACGAAGTGCTTGGCGACCCGGATAAGCGGCGCAAGTACGATGAACTGGGCGCGAATTGGAGAGCGTACCGAGCATCAGGCGCCTCCGGGCGCCGCGGGCGGGGCCGCCGGCAGCTGGAACGTCAACATGGGCGGCGGTCCCGGCGGCGCCGGCTACCGCACGATGTCTGCCGAGGACATGCGTGAGATGTTCGGTACCGACGACCCGTTCTCCGATTTCTTTCACACGTTCTTTGGAGGCGCCGGAGGATTTGGCGGCGGCGCCGCGCCGGGCGCCTCGGCCGGGCGCCGTCGCGCGGAGCGGCCGCGGCGCGGCCGCGACCTCGAGCAGCCCGTCGAGTTGACGCTCGAAGAGGCGTACGTCGGGACGAGCCGGCGTCTGATGATCCAGGGGAACGATACGTCGCGTTCAGTCGAGGTGCGAATTCCCTCCGGCGTCAAGGACGGCGCGCGCGTTCGCGTGGCGGGCGAAGGCGAGCCGTCCCCTGGCGGCCAACCCGGGGATCTCTTCCTGATCGTGCGGATTCTTCCGCACCCGCGGTTCGAACGGCAAGGTCAGGACCTGCACGTCCGAGTGGCGTTGCCCGTGACCACCGCGGTCCTCGGCGGCGAAGTCGCCGTGCCCGCGCTGTCGGGCTCGACCCTTCGTCTGAAGGTTCCAGAAATGACAGGGACAGGCCGGAAGTTTCGCCTCCGGGGACACGGCATGCCAACGGTCGGCAAACCCGATCAGCGCGGAGACCTGTATGCGACGGTTGACGTGCAGATTCCGACCCAGCTCTCGCTGAAGGAACGGAAGTTGTATGAGGAGTTAAGAGCGCTGGAAGGCCTCAGCCCCTAGGCCAGGTCCAGGCCCTTGTGTGGCGTTCAATCCGAACTGAGGCCCGGCGCCCGTGGCCTGAGGCCTGAGAGGTCACTGATGAACCTCAATCGGTATACAGAGAAAGCTCAAGAGTCCGTCCTTTCCGCCCAGCAACTCGCCGAGCGCGGCGCCAACGCGGAAGTGCTGCCCGAGCACCTCCTGCTCGCCCTTCTCGGGCCAGCGCGACGGCGTCGTCCCGGCGGTCCTGGGCAAGATGGCCGTTGATCCCACTCCCCTGTCCACCGAGTTGCAAGCCGTGGTGGACAAGCTTCCGAAGGCTCATGGCGGCGCCCAACCCGGGCTCTCGGCGCGGGTGCGGTCGGTCCTGAACAGCGCGGAACAAGAGGCCGAGCGCCTGAAGGACGAGTTCACGAGCACGGAGCACCTGCTGCTCGCGATCGCGTCGGAATCCGGCCGCGCGGCTGGGGCTGACGCGCTCAAGAAGCGCGGTGTGACGAAGGACGCGATTTTCAAGGCGTTGACCGCCGTGCGCGGCTCGCAGCGCGTCACCGACCAGAACCCCGAAGGCAAGTACCAGGCCCTCGAGCGGTACGGACGCGATCTCGACGGAGGTGGCGAGGAAGGGCAAACTGGATCCGGTCATCGGACGCGACGACGAAATCCGGCGTGTGATTCAGGTGCTGGCGCGCAGGACGAAGAACAACCCCGTCCTCATCGGCGAGCCTGGCGTCGGAAAGACGGCCATTGTCGAGGGCCTGGCGCAGCGCATCATCCGCGGCGATGTGCCTGAAGGCCTGCGCAACAAACGCATCGTCGCGCTCGACATGGGCGCGCTCGTGGCCGGCGCGAAATACCGCGGCGAGTTCGAGGAGCGCCTCAAGGCGGTCCTGAAGGAGATCGCGGATGCCCAGGGCCAGGTCATCCTCTTCATCGACGAGCTGCACACCGTCGTGGGCGCCGGGGCCGCGGAGGGCGCGATCGACGCGTCCAACCTGCTCAAGCCGATGCTGGCCCGCGGCGAGCTCCACACCATCGGCGCCACGACGCTCGACGAATACCGGAAACACATCGAGAAGGACGCCGCGCTCGAGCGGCGATTTCAGCCGGTCATCGTCGGCGAACCGACGGTCGAGGACACGATCAGCATTCTGCGCGGCCTCCGCGAGCGTTACGAGATCCATCACGGCGTGAAGTTCAAGGACGCGGCGCTCGTCGCGGCTGCCGTCCTTTCCAATCGCTACATTGCGGATCGCTTTCTGCCCGACAAGGCGATCGACCTGATCGACGAGGCGGCGTCCCGCCTGCGGATGGAGATCGACTCGATGCCGGCCGAGCTCGACGAAATCGAGCGGCGGATCATGCAGCTCGAGATCGAGCGCGAAGCGCTGCGAAAGGAATCCGACCCGGCGTCCAGAGATCGCCTGGGCAAGCTCGAGAAGGAGCTGGCCGGGCTGAAGGAGCAGCGCACCGGCCTGGCGGCGCAATGGCAGCAGGAGAAGAGCGCAATCCAGGGCGTGCGCAATCAGAAGGAGGAGCTCGAGCAGCTCCGCAACGAAGTCGAGCGGGCGCAGCGCGCCGGCGATTACGCGAAGGCATCGGAACTTCAGTACGGCCGCATTCCCGAACTCGAGCGCCAGATTCGGGAGCACGAGCAGGCGCCGGCCCCCGGCGCGACGTCGGCCGCTCCGCGCATGCTGAAGGAGCAGGTCGACGAGGAAGACATCGCCGAAGTGGTGTCGCGCTGGACGCACATTCCGGTGAGCCGGCTGATGGAAGGCGAGGTGCAGAAGCTGATCCACATGGAGGAGCGGCTGCACGCGCGCATCGTCGGACAGGACGACGCGGTCGTCGCGGTCGCGAACGCGATTCGGCGGGCACGGGCCGGGCTGCAGGATCCCAACCGGCCCCTGGGGAGCTTTGTGTTTCTCGGCCCCACGGGCGTCGGGAAGACGGAGTTGGCCCGGGCGCTGGCGCAATTTCTGTTCGATGATGAGCACGCGATGATTCGCATCGACATGTCCGAATACCAGGAGAAGCACACGGTCTCCCGGCTGATCGGCGCGCCCCCGGGCTACGTCGGCGTACGAGGAATCCGGCCAGCTCACCGAAGCGGTGCGGCGCCGGCCGTACGCGGTCGTGCTGTTCGACGAGATCGAGAAGGCGCACCCCGAGGTGCTCAACGTGATGCTCCAGTTGCTCGACGACGGGCGGTTGACGGACGGCAAGGGCCGGACCGTCGATTTCAAGAACGCGGTCGTCATCATGACGTCCAATGTCGGCAGCCAGTTCATCGCCGAGCGGGCGCTGCGGGGCGAATCCGATCTGGACGAAGGCACCCGGCGTCAGTTGATGGACGCGCTGCGCCAGCACTTCAAGCCGGAATTCCTGAACCGGATCGATGAAGTCATCTTCTTCCACGTCGCTCAGCCGGCAGGACATCCGCAAGATCATCGACATCCAGTTCGGCGCGCTGATGAAGCGGCTGGCCGACCGGAAGATCCGCCTCGAGCTCACCGACAAAGCAAGAGACTTGATCATCGAAGAAGGATACGATCCGGTATACGGAGCGCGTCCTCTGAAGCGCACCTTGCAGCGGCGCGTGCTCGATCCGTTGGCGCTGGGTGTCCTGCAGGGAGACTTCAAGGAAGGCGACCTGGTGCGCGCCGGCGCCGACGCGGGCGGGATCGTGCTCAAACGCGAAGCGCCCGTAAGCGCCTGATTCATGCCATTCCCACCGGACCCAAATCGTCGCGTCGGTCTCAAAGGTCGGCCGCCGGGCCGCCGGTCGGTCTCGCCGGTGTGGTTCGGCCTGGGCCTGTTCGTCCTCGTGCTCGTGTTCAACATCGTCAGCGCCACGCTGCGCGAAGGCACCACGCTCGATTATTCGGACTTCAAGTCACAGCTGGCGCAGGGCCGGCTGGCCGAGGTCATCATCGGGCCGGACACGATCCACGGCAAGTACCTCGATCCGAACAACAAGGAAACCGGCTTCACGACCAACAAACTGGACGACCCCAAGCTTGTCGAACAGCTCGAGCAGCAGAGGGTCAAGTTCCACGCCGATCCGCAAAGCCGGTGGTTGACCGACCTGCTGAGCTGGGTGCTGCCGTTGCTCGTGCTGGTCGCCCTCTGGAGCTTTTTCTTCCGGCGCATGAGCGGCGCCGAAGGCGGCATCATGTCGTTCGCGCGCAGCCGCGCGAAGATCTACGCGGAAGACGACGTCAAGACGAGCTTCGGAGATGTCGCCGGCGTTGATGAGGCCGAGAACGAGCTGAAGGAAATCGTCGAATTCCTGAAGACCCCGAAGAAGTACACCACCATCGGCGGCCGTATCCCGAAAGGCGTCCTCCTGGTCGGCCCGCCTGGCACCGGAAAGACCCTGCTGGCGCGCGCCGTCGCGGGCGAAGCGAAAGTGCCTTTCTTCAGCCTCAGTGGCTCGGAGTTCGTCGAGATGTTCGTCGGCGTCGGCGCCGCGCGGGTGCGCGACCTGTTCCGGCAGGCCGAATTGAAGGCGCCGTGCATTGTCTTCATCGACGAACTCGATGCGTTGGGCAAGGTCCGCATGCAGTCGCCGATGGGCGGGCACGAGGAACGGGAACAGACACTGAATCAGTTGCTCGCGGAAATGGACGGCTTCGACGCGAAGAAAGGCGTCATTATCATGGCCGCCACGAACCGGCCGGAGGTGCTCGATCCGGCCCTGCTCCGGCCGGGCCGTTTCGATCGTCAGGTGCTGGTCGACAAGCCCGACGTGAACGGACGCGAGGCAATCCTGAAGATTCATGTCAAGCAGGTCACGTTGGCGGCGAACGTCGAGTTGCGCGTGATCGCCGCACGCACCGCCGGCTTCGCCGGCGCCGACCTCGCGAACCTCGTGAACGAGGCCGCGCTCCTGGCCGCGCGCCGGGACAAGACCGCGGTGGACCGGAGCGATTTCGAGGAAGCGATCGACCGGGTCATCGCCGGCCTCGAGAAGAAGCGCGTGATGAGCGACCGCGAGCGCCGCATCGTCGCGTTCCACGAGTCCGGTCACGCCATCGTCGCGACCGTGCTTCCGGGTCTCGATCCCGTGCACAAGATCTCAATCGTGCAGCGTGGCTTCGGGGCGCTCGGCTATACGATGCAGCTTCCGCTTGAAGATCGCTATCTGATGTCCAAGCGCGATCTGGAGAACCAGTTGGCGGTGCTGCTGGGGGGCCGGACCGCCGAGGGGCTCGTCTTCAACGAAGTGTCGACAGGCGCACAGAACGATCTGATGCGCGCGACGGACATCGCGCGGGCCATGGTCACCGAGTACGGCATGAGCGAGGCGATCGGCCCGGTCAACCATGAAGGCCAGCGCCGCAGCCCGTTTCTGGAGTCGCCATTCATGCCCGAACGCGGCGCCTACGCCGAGGACACCGCGCGGGTGATCGACGCAGAGGTCAAGCGCTTCGTCGAGTCGGCCGAGTCCGAGGCGAAGCGCATCCTGATCGCCAGGCGCGAGATCCTCGACACGCTGTCGGGCCGTCTGCTCGTAAAGGAAGTGATCGAGGGCGAAGAACTGCGCGAGTTGATCGGCCCGGTTGCAGCGACGCAGCAGATCCCGGGTTGAGATGCGGTCAGTTTCTGAAGCCCGCTGCCTTCCGCAACTTCGCGCAATCGTACAGCTTGCCGTTGGCAACCACCCACTTGGCGGTCCGCAGATTCGAGATGTTCGCGAGCGGATCGGCGGTGAGCACGACGAAATCGGCCCGCTTGCCCGCCTCAATCGTCCCGCTGTCGTCCATTCTCATCAACTGCGCGGGGATCGACGTCGCGGTTTGCAGGGCCTCGAGCGGCGCCATTCCGGCTTGCACGAAGAGCTCCAGTTCCCGGAGCAGGCTGAGTCCAGGGACACCGCCGTTGCTGCCGGCGACGACGACGACGCCGGCTGCTCTGGCCGCGCGAATCAGGTTGATCGGAGACGGCGGCTCGGCCCGATCCGGCGCGGGCGCCGAGCCGCCCAGGCTGGCCAGCATGCGCTCGATCGACGCCGGCGCTCGAGCAATCCCGGGCTCGAACGCCGCGATTGAAGCAGACATTCGGCCGCCGAAGAAACTCCGCCCAGGCTGCCAGCGGCTCCAGGATCGTGTGATGCGCCAGGAACAGCGGCATCGCGGCGCCCATCGCGGCATCCGTCGAGAGATCGGCCGGCACTGATTCGAGTTGATCGAGCCCCGCGTCCAGCGCCTGCGCCGTGGTCAAGCCGTCAGGGCACCGGGCCAGACACGACCACGCCGAATCGATGCGCCTCGAGGGCCATGGCGCGCAGGACGGGCAGGCTGACGGAGCTCCCGACCTCGATCTGGCGGAAGTCATCGCCACGATAGCGGCGGACCGCCTGCCTCCCGTCCTCTGGCGATGCTGCCTGGACCGTTCCGAGGGCTGACGCTCCCCCGCCATCGACCGTGCCCCGCCAGCGTCATCCGCGGACCGAGCGATGACCCTCGGCCAGAACATCGCGAAGTGCCGACAGCAACGCCGACTGGCCGCTGACGCTTCGCACGCCTGTGATCCCGGCCGCAAGATACGCGGGCATCCATTCACGATGCGGCGAAGATGCCTGCATGTCCCAGAGGCCGGCGATGATGGTCATGCCACGGGCTTCGACTTTCGGCAGTTCTGCGGGCGGCCGGATGCGCGCCGACGGACCCACGGCGACGATGCGGTCGCCGCGGACCACGACGGTCGCGTCCGGAATCGGCGGCCGCTTGCCGCCGACGACGACCGTGGCGCCGACGAGCACCACGCCTTCGGGATACTCTGTGACCGCTGCGGCATTAATCCGCTCGAACTCGGTCGATCCGATCCCGAGTCGCTTCCTCCAGGAAGCGATCCAGCCGCGATTCGAAGCCGTCCCGTACCGCCGCAAGGGCTGCAGCCTCGCCGCCCAGGTCGTCAGCGCCGCCAGATCGCCGCCCGGCTCGACCCAGGCGGTCTCGCGGCCCCACACGGGGCCTTCGATGGCGAGCCGTTCCAGCGCAAGCGACCGGCGGCCGAGATCGATCTGCTCGTCGGCGCGCGCTTCTCGATGTGGATCGGCCCACCCGGCGCAGACGCGATTTCCTTCGGCCGGCCGTGGCTGCGCCAGTACCCGGATGAGCTGCTCCTGCAACCCAATCGGCCCGGCTCCATCAAGGGGGAAGAAAGGACTGCTGCCGATGTCAACGCTGGACTCGGCGCCGCGATCGCGGATCTGCGCGCGGCCGCCGGCAACGGTGAGGTCGAGGTCGATGGTCCCGTCGCGAAACGGCTGTCCGCGCATCGCGAGATGGCGAGCGGACCAGTCGACCGCGGCGTCAAAGGACGTCGTGAGCCGGACCTCGGCGCCGCGGTCGGATAGGCGAACGTGGCTTCGAAATGGCGGTTGCCGTCTTGTCCGACGGAGAGGGTATCGGTTTCGCGCCCGGCATCGCGGCCGAGCAGGTAGAGGTGGAAAATCGTGGCGCCCGACGGCGACGTTCCCTGCGCCGCGAGGAGAACAGCGGCGCCCGCAAAGGCCGCCGCGGTTATCGCAAGCCGGCGCCAGGTCGGCAACGTCATCCCATCTTCTGCATGGCGGCCAGGAACTCCGCGTTGCTCTTCGTCTTGCCCATCTTGTCGAGCAGAAGCTCCATCGCTTCGACGGGCGAGAGGGGGGTGAGCACTTTTCGGAGCACCCAGATGCGGTTCAGATCTTCTTTCGGGATGAGCAGTTCTTCCTTGCGGGTGCCGCTCTTGATGATGTCAATCGCCGGGAACACGCGCTTGTCGACCAGCTTCCGGTCGAGGTGGATTTCCATGTTGCCCGTGCCCTTGAATTCCTCGAAGATCACGTCGTCCATGCGCGATCCGGTGTCGATGAGGGCGGTGGACATGATCGTGATCGAGCCGCCCTCTTCGATGTTCCGAGCGGCGCCGAAGAACCGCTTCGGCTTCTGGAGCGCGTTCGAATCGAGACCGCCCGAGAGGACCTTGCCCGACGGCGGGGCCACGGTGTTGTAGGCGCGAGCCAGCCGTGTGATCGAATCCAGAAGGATGACGACGTCCTTCTTGTGTTCGACCAGCCGTTTGGCCTTTTCAATGACCATCTCCGCGACCTGCACGTGGCGCTGCGCCGGCTCGTCGAACGTGGACGAGATGACCTCGCCTCGCACGGAGCGCTGCATGTCCGTGACTTCCTCAGGGCGCTCGTCGATGAGCAGCACGATGAGGTAGACCTCGGGATGGTTGGTTGTAATTGACTGCGCGATGCTCTGCAGCAGCATGGTCTTGCCAGTGCGCGGCGGCGCAACGATGAGCCCACGCTGCCCCTTGCCGATCGGCGTCATGAGATCCATCACGCGGGCCGAGAGGTTGTCCGCGGTGGTCTCGAGCCGCAGGCGCTCCTGCGGATAGAGAGGCGTCAGGTTCTCGAAGAACAGCTTGTTCCGGGCCTGATCCGGCGCCTCGAAATTGACCGCTTCGACCTTGATGAGCGCGAAATAGCGCTCGCCATCCTTCGGCGGACGGACCTGGCCGGATACCGTGTCGCCGGTCTGCAGATCGAACTTTCGAATCTGGGACGGCGACACGTAGATGTCGTCCGGCCCCGGCAGGTAGTTGTAATCGGGCGCGCGCAGGAAGCCGAAGCCGTCCGGCAGCACTTCCAGCACGCCCTCGGAAAACATGAACCCGCTCATCTCGGTCTGCGCCTTGAGGATCTGGAAAATCAGATCCTGCTTGCGCATGCCGGTGGCGCCCGCGACGTTGAGATCCTTGGCGACCTGGGTGAGCTTCTGGATGCTCATGTCCTTCAGATCGTTGATATTCAGCGTGGAGGGACGAGGCGGACGGGATCCGTCGGCGGCGGCAGGGGCCTGCTGCTCGGCGCTGGCGGCGTCGGCCGCGCCGTCGCCGTTTCCATTTTCCGGGTTCTGATCAGCGACGGCCGTATCGATGGGCTGCCGCCCTGAGGAGCGTCTGTGGTGGTTCGCCATAAGGGTTGGAACGGAACAAGTTAGGTTGTGTTGACTGAGTTGGGAACGTGGTACGGGTCGCGCAATGCCCTGAATAGGCCGCGCTCGTGGACTGACAGGGGTAGTATACCAAAAAAGGGCGAGAATGAAAGGGCAAAACGTGAGAGCGCCAAGGTCACCTAGTATCGGCTTGGGAGCTCGCCAATCCGCAGAATCGAGCACTCGGTCCTTGGGGCGAGCCCCAACTCGCGGGCCCGGGCGACGACCTCCGGGCCATCCGCCCCCGGATTCAGCCACACAGCCGCGATCCCCTTCCTGGCGACGTCGTCCATCAGCGGCGAGGCCGATGTGGGGCGGGACGTAGACCGTAGCTTCATCGATATGTCCCGGATAGTCGAGCACACTCCGATAGGCGCGTTCCCCTTCAACATCCGCCTCATGCGGGTTGATCGGGATCACGGTGTAGCCTCTTGCGCGGAACGCTCGAAGCGCCTTGTTCCCGAACTTGGCCCGGTCGTTCGACGCTCCGATCACTGCGACGACAGCCATGGGGAATTACCCATGCTCTTCGGGAAAGATCTTACCGGGATTCAGAATCCCATTCGGATCGAAGGCATGTTTCACTCGTCTCATGAGGGCGATTTCCTCCGGCGACAACTCCAGGCCGACGTAGGCCGCCTTCGTGAAGCCCACGCCGTGCTCGCCGCTGAGAGATCCTTCCAGGGCGATGACGCCCCGAAACAGCACGCTCTCCGCCTCGTGCGCACGGCGGATCTCCTCCGCATCATCCGGCGTGACCATGATGTTGACGTGGATGTTGCCGTCGCCGACGTGGCCGAAGCACGGGATCCGGAGTGCGAACCGGGATTTCAACGACTCAACGAGGGCGAAGAGCTCGGGAATTCTGCCCTTTGGAACGACGACATCGTGATTGAACTTGAGCGGAGTAATCACCCGAAGGGAATGTGACAACTCCCGCCTGACCCGCCAGAGCTCGAGCCGCTCTGCGATCGTCCTTGGCGCGCAACAACTCAGTGGCGCCGGCGTCCCGGCACGCCCGTTCGACGCGATCCGCTTCGCCTGCCACCTGTTCCACCAGCCCGTCCACATCGATGAGCAACAGTGCGGCCGTGCCGGCGGGAGCAAGCGACCGGACGTTCAGATAAGCCGCGACGGCGTCGAGACAATCGCCGTCGATGAGCTCGAGCGCCGCCGGGACGACACGGGCCTGGAGGAGCCTCGCGACGGCATCGACCGCAAGCGCGACGCTGGGAAACGTGGCCCGGAGCGTGGCCTGCACCGGCGGTTTGGGAATCAGTCGCAGGATCACCTGCGTGATGATGGCCAGCGTGCCCTCGGAACCGACGAGCAGATGGGTAAGGTCGTAGCCCACGACATTCTTGACGGTCTTGCCGCCCGTCCGCACGATTTGACCTGTCGGCAGGACGGCTTCGAGACCGAGGACGTACTGCTTGGTGACGCCGTACTTGAACGCGCGCGGTCCCCCGGCACACTGCGCGACGTTGCCGCCGATCACGGAGGTGCGCAGACTTTGCGGATCGGGAGGGTAGAAAAGCCCGACCCTTTCGACCGCGTCCTGAAGGTCGCCGGTGATGACGTTCGGCTCGACCACCGCCAGGAGGTTGGCCTCGTCGATGGTCAGAATACGATTCAGCCGCTCGAGGCTGACCACGACACCGCCGCGGGTCGGCACGGCGCCGCCCGTGTAGCCCGTGCCGCCGCCGCGCGCCACCAACGGCGTACGTGTCTCGTTGCACAGGCGGGCGATCGCAGCAATTTCCTGCGCATTGGCAGGCAGGACGACGACGTCGGCAGGCTGCCCTCGCTTGAGCGCGTCGGTTCCGTACGCCAGACGCGATTCCGGATCGACGCGGACGAAGTCAGCGCCGACGATCCCGCGCAACCGAGCGGGGACGGAGGTGTCTTCCACCCCGTCCCCTACACGTGCGCGCGCGCAAAGCGAATGAGCTTGGTCGCCCCTTCGCGGAGCCGTTCGAGCGAGTTCGCGTACGAGAGCCGCAGATAGCCTGGCGTATCGAACCCTTCGCCCGCCGTGGTGACCACGTGCTCTTCAGCCAGCAGCGCGTCGGCGAAGTCCACCGAAGTGCGGAGGCCGTCGGGTGACAGAAAGTCCGCGACCGACGGGAAGAGGTAGAACGCGCCTTTCGGCGTGACGCAGCGCAGCCGCGGCTCTTCCGCCAGCCAGGTCAGCATTTGATCGCGACGCCGCTGGTATTCAGTCAGCATCTGCGCCACACAGTCCTGCGCGCCGGTCAGCGCGGCCACGACCGCCTTCTGCGTGATTGAATTCACGTTCGAGGTCTCGTGGCTCTGAAGTGCGTTGGCCGCCGAGATGACCGCCTTCGGGCCGACGGTCCACCCGCACCGCCAACCGGTCATCGCGTACGTCTTGGACGCGGAGCCGTTGAGGACGAGCCGATCACGCATGACGTCGCCGAAGATCTTCGGCAGATTGTGCGGCACGTTGTCGTAGATCAGGCGCTCGTAGCACAGGTCGATCACGACCCACAGGTCGCGCTTGGCCAGTTCGGCCGCCAGTTTGCGGGCCTCACTCTCGGTCAGGAGCGCGCCGGTGGGGTTGCCCGGCGAATTCAGGATGAACCCTCGCGTCCGCGGCGTGATCGCCGCGAGGAGCGCGTCGGCACGCAGCGCGAACCCGTCTTCTTCGCGCGTGCGGACGATGACCGGCGTGGCGCCGGCCAGTTTGATCTGTTCGAAGATGGTCGGCCACCCCGGCGCGTGCGTGATGACTTCGTCGCCGGGGCCGAAGAGCGCGAGCGCGGAGTTGTAGAGCGCCTGCTTGCCGCCGGCCGCGACGATGACTTCTTCACCGGCGTAGCTGACGCCGTAGTCTTCGCGGTACCGGGCCGCGATCGCTTCACGCAGATCGAAGATGCCCGGATTCGCCGTGTACTTGGTGAAGTTTGCGTCCAGGGCCGCGTGCGCGGCGGCTGTAATGTGCGCCGGTGTCGGGAAAGTCCGGTTCGCCCGCACCGAGGTCGCAGATGTCCACGCCCTGGCGCTTCAGTTTCTCGGCGGCCATCGCGCCCTTCATGGTCGGCGACAGGCCAATCTGCTGCATCCGTTCTGCCAATCGAATCGCTTCTACTGCCATGGTCTTCTTTCCGGAGGGCTTCACGCGAGTGGGAGACCCCCCTGACGTCAACTTACCGGTTTCGTCTGCTGCTCAGCCGCGACTCCACATTGATCGGGACCAGACCGCTCACCGAGCCGCCAAGCGCGGCCACTTCCTTGACCAGCCGGGAGCTGACATACGTATATTGTTCGGCCGGCATCATGAACACGGTCTCCACATTCGGGTTGAGATGACGGTTCATGAGGGCCATCTGCAGTTCGTACTCGAAATCCGACACCGCGCGAAGGCCGCGCACGATGACGTTCACGTCGCGCCGCGCGACGTAGTCGACCAGCAGGCCCTGGAAGGTATCGATTTCGACCTTCGGCTCGTCCTTGAACGCGTCGCGCAGGAGCTCGACGCGCTCGTCCACCGAAAACAGCGGCTGCTTCTCCGCGTTGCGCAGGATGGCCACGATGATGCGATCGAACAGCCGGGCTCCTCGCTTGATGATGTCCACGTGTCCGTTGGTCAACGGATCGAACGACCCCGGGTACACGGCGACACGCGGGATTGGGCCCATGGTCATTGATAGAACGACAGCGCGCTGTCTCCGGCGGTCACGAGGCGCGTCCGAGCGAGGTGCGCGGCCGATTCGGGCGCCGCCCGCCGCCGGCTGTGCTCGAGCACGACCCGCCCGGCCGGCGCGAGCACTGACGCGGCCGCCCGGATGACGGCCTCGAGATCCTTCTCATCATAGGGCGGATCGAGGACAACCAAATCGAACATCGTCGATCCCGATGTTCCGGGTTGCCGAGGTGTCGAGGTGTCAGAGTCCGGCCAGTTCCCCGGCGGCGTAAACGCGCTGAAGAAATCGCGATTCACGATAGCACACGTGTCTTCCGCGCCGCAGCGGCGAATGTTCTCTTTCAGCAGTTGGATCGTGCGGCGATTGTGCTCGACGAACATCACGCGGGCAGCGCCGCGGCTGATCGCTTCGAGCCCCAAGGCGCCCGTGCCGGCAAACGCGTCGAGCACCCGTGCGCCTTCAATCGACTCACCGAGAATGTTGAACAAGGTCTCGCGCAGGCTGTCTGAGGTCGGGCGAAGTCCCGGTCCCGCCGGGCCGGCCAGCCGCCGTCCCTTGAACCGCCCGGCGATCACGCGCACGCTATCCAACTCCCGCCAGTCCGAACCGCGTCGCCCAGTTCGAAGAAAGGTCCTCGATGAGCGGTATGGCGGCGGCGTCGCGGTCCAACCAGGCGACCGCCTCGCGCCGCGCGTCCTCCATCAGTGCGTGGTCGCGCAAGAGGTCGCCGACCCGCAGCGTCGGCAGCCCGGACTGGCGTGTTCCGAAAAAATCGCCCGGTCCGCGCAAGCGCGAGATCCCGCTCCGCGATGACGAAGCCATCGGTCGTTTCCACGAGCGCATCGAGCCGCGCGCGTCCAGCCTCGCCAAGCGGCGGCTGATACAAGAGCACGCAGGTCGACTGCATGCGCGCCGCGCCCGACGCGCCCGCGCAACTGGTGCAGTTGGGAGAGCCCGAACCGCTCCGCATGCTCCACGATCATCATCGTCGCGTTCGGCACGTCGACCCCGACCTCGACGACCGTCGTGGATGCCAGGACGTGGACGTCGCCGCGCACAAACGCCGCCATGACGCGGTCCTTTTCGTCCTGCTTGAGCTTTCCATGCAGAAGCGCCACGCGATACTCGGGGAAGACTTCGGTCTGCAGGTGGTCGGCCATCGCCGCCGCCGCCCGAAGATCGACTTTTTCCGACTCTTCGATCAGCGGATAGATGACGTAGACCTGCCGCGTCTGCTCCAGTTCGCGTCGCGCGAGGGCGTAGACTTCATCGCGCCGTGACTCCGGCTTCGCCATCGTCCTGATCGGTCGGCGGCCGGGCGGCAGGTCGCGAATCACCGACACATCGAGATCGCCATAGACCGTCAGCGCGAGTGTCCTCGGGATCGGCGTGGCGGTCATCACCAGCACGTCTGGATTCAGCCCCTTGGCCCGGAGCGTGGCGCGCTGCATGACGCCGAAACGGTGCTGCTCGTCGATGACGACCAGGCCCAGCGCGTTGAGGGCGAGCGCCTCTTCCGCGAGCGCGTGCGTGCCCACCACCAGTTGCGTGACGCCGCTCGCGAGTTCCGCGTAGGCCTCCCGCCGGCGGGCCGCCGACAGGCTGCCGGTGAGCGACGCGATCCGGAACCGCGACGTCGCCAGCAACCGGCGAATCATCAGATAGTGCTGGTCCGCCAGAATCTCGGTCGGCGCCATGAACGCCACCTGGAGGCCGTTCTCCATCGCGACGATTGCGGCGAGCAGCGCCACGATGGTCTTCCCCGCACCGACATCGCCCTGCAGCAGACGGTTCATCGGCTCGGGCCGCTGCATGTCCTTGACGATGTCCGCGAGCGCGCTTTTCTGTCCAGCCGTGAGGCGAAACGGCAGCGCACGCCGGGCCGACTCGCGAATGCGATCGTCAATCGTCACCGGCCGCGGCTTGCGCTGTGCCGCCTGGCGCCGCTTGCGCAGCACGAGGCCGGCCTGAAACAGAAAGAATTCCTCGAAGATCAGCCGCTGCTGGGCCGGCGTCTGAAACGCATTCAACGCGTCGATGGACGTTCCGGACGGGGGGAAATGGGTGCCGGCTATCGCATCCCTTCGATCCGGTAACCGTCGGCTGACGCGGATGGCGTCAGGAACAGGATCAGGCAGTTCGTCCGGCAGGGTCCCGAGTACGTGATGCATCAGCGACCGCTGCATTCGCGTGGTGACCGATCCGGCCTTCTCATAGATCGGCACGATGCGCCCGGTATGCACCGTCGCATCGTCGTCAATCTCACCGGCCGTTGAGGTTTCACCCGCACTCATACGCGGGCCGCGGGCGCTCACCTCGCCGCGCACAATCTCGTACTCGGGATTCGAGAATTGCAGGCCGGAGCCGCGATACTCGAGCGGCCCGAACAAAACGACCTGCTGGCCGGGATGAAAGACGTCGCGCAGAAACGTCTGATTCGGAAAGACCGCGCGGATATGGCCCGTGGCGTCCTTCACCAGCAACTCGAACAGGCGGAAGCCCGGCCGGCGCGTGGAACGGAGGCCGCTCGACACGACTTCGCCTATGATCGTCGCGGTCTGGCCGGGGCGCAGCTTGCCGACCGGCATCAGCTCGGCGCGATTCTCGTAGCGCAGCGGAAATCTCAACAGGAAATCTTCGACCGTATTCAGGCCCACACGCGCCAAATCGGCGGCGCGGCGCGGTCCGACACCCCGGACGAACTGCAGGGGCGTGGCAAGCGGACCCGCGAGGCTACTGGATGACCGTGGCGCCGCCACGCTGGATCTCGACCTCGCGGATGTGGGCGGGCAGGTCAAATGGCTTGTCGAGATCGAAGCCATTCGGCAGATCCGACGATCGTGAGTAGTAAGTGACCAACTCCTGAAGCAGGCTCTTGGGAATCGGGACGCCGCCGACGCTGGCCGACTCCAGTTGGAACGTGCCTTTGCCGTTGGCGGTCTGCAGCAGACCGGCCGCGTGCAGATCCACAGATCCGGTCAGGTACGCGGCCGGGTCGAGCCATCCTCGCTCCTTGGACATCCGAACGGCGTCCAGGTCCACGACCGCGCGTCCCGAGATCCGGCGATCACCGGCCAGCGTGACTTCCGGATCGATGACGCCTTTTGGCAGTTGCTCGCGGGCGCCGAACTTCAGATACGCATTGACCTCGCGCTCGGAGAACGACGTCCGAACGGGATTCTGCCGCGGGTCGGGCTTGGCAGCTCCGCGGGCGAGCACGGCCGACAACTTCTTTTCGAGACTGTCCGCATCGCGCCGCGTCAGCTGCTGGGCCGACGACCATGCGGCCGTCGCCACAACGACGAAAAGCGCCGCAACGAGAGCCACTCGGCGCGTCATTCGGAAATTCTAGCGTATGGTGGCGTTACGTTGCGCCCCGCCCCGCGGGAGGGGCCGCCGGCGGAGCCGGACTCGCACCCTGGCGGGCCTTGATGAGCAACTCGAGTTTCTGGCGCTCCATCATCTCCAGAAAAATGCGGAGGTGTGCGCGCTGACGGACCTGGAGGACTTGATCGATGTCGGCCAGCGCCTTGCGCTCGTCGAGCGCCATCTGGGCCTCGGCATCGTCCAATTCCTTCGTCTTGGCAGCCACGCTGGTTTCATCGGTGCCCTCACTTGCCCGCGGGCCGACCAGCTGCCTGAGCTCGCCCAGCAACCGCAGCCGCTGCCGGCGATGCGCCGCCTGGAGTTTCTGCAGCCGCATCATCCGCTGAAAGAAGGCCGAAAACTGCGCGTCGTTCAGCTGGAGGGCCGTCTGCGCGCGCGCCATCACAAACGCGTCGAGCAACGTGTAGACCTCCTCGTTGCTCATCCCGCTGCCCGCCGCCTGTGCATCAGCCGCCGGCGGCATGCGCCGCCCCTTCCCCGGCGCGGCCTGCGATGGCTGATCCGGCGTCGCGGTCTGGGCCGCGAGTGGTCCGCTGCCCGCCGCCAACAGGGCGCCGGCGAGCAGGAGTCGCCACGCGGCGCGAGTCATTCGGTGCTTCCTTTCTCCGCTCTGATCAGCCGGACCAACTCCGCCCGCTCCCGCGGCGACAACTGGGCCACCATCGCGTCGGTCGCATCCGGCGTCGGCCGCGCGGCCTGCTGCAGATCCTCGAACGATATGCTCGAGGCGATCTGGGCGACGACACTCAATGATTCGTCGTCGGCGACGGCGACCGGGGCGGCTGGTGTGAGCGCGTCAATCCCGGCCGCGCGGTCCGTGCCCGGCACGCGCGGGCGTTGCACGGCAACGGCCAGCAGCGCGACCACCAGCACAGCCGCGAGGCCTGCGATCGGACGCCAGCCCGGCGACCACGAAGCCTGGCGCACAGCCGGGATCTCGCGCGTGGCGGCGTGAACACGTTGACTGAAATGATCCCAGAACAACGGCGACGGCTCCGGCACATCCGCGGCGGCATCGACGTGAGCGAGGATGCCCCGCAGCTCGGAGAGCTCGGATCGGCAGCGATCGCACGACTCGAGATGGCGCTCGCGGCGGCTGGAGGCGAACTGCCCCTGCAGCGCGTCCACGAGTTCCTGGGAGGTCAGATGTGGATTCATGATTTTTCCAGAAAGCGCTTGAGATTGCCCAGCGCATGAAAGAAATTCGCTTTGACGGCTCCGACCGAACTGCCGAGGATTCGCGCGATTTCCTGGTGCGGCAATTCGTGGTACACCCTGAGGACCAGCGTCGCACGCTGCTTCGGCGGCAGGCGTCGAATGGCCGCGCGGACCACGACGGCCTGTTCCCCGCGGACCAGACGCTGGAGCGGGTCCTCCAAGTGATCATCCACACGCTGGACCGCCTCAATCGGTTCCGTCGCCGGCCGCTTGACCGCGACCCGATTCAGGCAGGCGTTAACGCCCACTCGATACAGCCAGGTGCCGAGCGACGAGTCTCCCTTGAAGTTGCGCAGGCCCTTGAAGGCGCGGACGAAGACATCCTGCGCCAGATCCGATGCATCTTCATGATTGCCCACGAACCGGTAGCAGAGCT
The DNA here is from genome assembly GCA_963724645.1 of uncultured Acidobacteriota bacterium. Classification (GTDB taxonomy): domain Bacteria; phylum Acidobacteriota; class Vicinamibacteria; order Vicinamibacterales; family SCN-69-37; genus CAVXSP01. Next base: position 101,483 of record CAVRVJ010000009.1, on the reverse strand, counting down.
GATAGACGTTCCGGCGATGCCGCTCGACGATGATGTCGAACGCCTCGCGCTGTCCGTAGAGAAACGCCGTCACGAGGGCGCGATCGTCGGCCTCTCGCAGGTCTTCCTCCGCCGGGGCGGCCGCCTTCGCTGGCGGCTCAGGCGTCACGTCGGCGCACCACGCTCCTGCCGCCGGCTTCCAGCCAACGGTCACGGCTGAGTCCGCTCCCCAAGGCATCCGCAGTACTCCAAGGCGCGGAGTTCGGCAGCGTTGCCGCGCCTCCAGGCACCTCGTCTATTTGGACCGATCATACCCGTGCTCAGTTACAAGAACGTCCACATCGGACCATGTTGGCAGGCCGGACTGGGCCCCGAGGGCTCGGCAGTTCAGGGCAGCCACGCCACTGGCGTACCTAATCAGGGTCTCGAGAGGAGCGTCGTCGCCCAGGCGCAGCCAACTCGCGACGAACCCGCCCCGGAACGCGTCGCCGGCTCCGGTCGAGTCGACGACGTCGACCGCAAAGGCTGGCGTGTAGATCTCTGTCGTCCCGACAAGGGCCAGTGAGCCCTCCTCCCCAAGAGTCACGATCGTCACGGCGGCGCGGCAATCGGCGGCGAGCCTGCTCAGCGCCTCGCCGGTTCCCACACCGTCGGCCCCCGCGCCAAAGGCCGGAAGGAGCGTCACGCTGGCGATCACGATGTCCGACGATCTGAGCAGGAGATCAGCCCCGGGATTGAACGCATCAATGTCCAGCACGACTGGGCTGCCGGCGGCCCGCGCCGTTCTGGCGGCCGCCGTTGAAGCCGCAGGATCGCTGGCATCGACGAGCAACACGCGTCCGCTCGTGACTGCCTCGGCGTCGACTGCGGCCGCGGGCATCCCGATGTCGGGGTGCCGGTACCAGATCACTGTCCGATGGCCTGCTCGATCCACCAGGATGAACGCGAACCGATTCGGCGCCTCGACGCGCCGGACAAAGGCCGTGTCGACGCCCTCGGCTCGAAGCGTGGCCTCCACGATAGCGGCGCCGGCGTCATTCCCAAGAGTTCCGAGGTACCGGGTTCGCCATCCGAGCCGCGAGCACGCGACGAGGGCGGTGGCATTCTCACCACCGGGAAACTGGGCAAGCCGCTCCACTCGCGTGTGGGCGTCGGGTCGCGGATGTTCAGCCACGGTCGCCACCAGGTCCAGGCTGTTCTGGCCCAGTCCGACGACGTCAAAATCGCGTGAGGCTCGCGGGGGCGGGCGCAGAGGGAGACGCACGGGGGCGAATTGTACGTGCGTTCGGGGGTCCTACGATTCCTTCTCGCCTTTGTTGACCTGCAGGATCAGCCCCGGGAGCCGCAGAAAGTTCGCTTTCCGGCAGTAGGGACAGTCAAACCACCGCCAGGCGGATTCCACCGCGGTTGCCGACTTGAGGATCAGCGTCACCGCCATACCGCAGGAATCGCATTTGGCGGCTTGCGCCGTCGGAGCTTGCGTGTCCACGAACACCCGATTCGTTGAGATGCCCTGCGACGAGGGCTGGAAAAGAAGCAAGCGTATGGTTCGGTACGGCGGCGGACAACCCGGAAATGTCCTGAGTCTCGTAAGGATTTTCCCGGCACTGGGCTTGATTTTCGCCTTTTCTTTGCGTACAGTGCCACTCGGGCACTCATTTCTATCGGGAGGCGCCGTGCAGCCGCTCACCAAACGCCAGCGAGAAATCCTCGATTATCTGCAGGAGTTCATTCAGCAGCACGGGTACGCGCCGAGCCTGGAGGAGATCGGCCGCCGCTTCAGCCTGTCTTCTCTCGCGACCGTCCACAAACATTTGACGAATCTCCAGGACAAGGGCTTCATCCGGCGATCCTGGAATCGCAGCCGATCGGTCGAGTTGCTGTCGGCGCGGACGGGTCACCGCGCGATCGAGCTTCCGATGCTTGGCTTTGTCGCCGCCGGCGCGCCGATCGAAGCGGTCGCGTCCTCGGAAACGATTGCCGTGCCCGAGGACCTGGTCGGCCGCCGCGAGACCTACGTACTGCGCGTCAAGGGCGACTCGATGATCGACGAACAGATTCGTGACGGGGACTTCGTCATTGTCGAAGACCGCAAGACGGCGGAGAACGGCGAGATGGTGATCGCCTTGATTGGGGGCGCCGATGTGACCTTGAAGAAGTTCTATCGGGAGAACGGCCGGGTCCGGCTGCAGCCCGCGAACCCCTCGATGCACCCTCTGGTCCTCGACGCCCTGCAGGTGCAGGTCCAGGGCGTCGTGGTCGGGGTGATGCGAAAATACTGACCATGTCCAAGCAGATCAACTTCACGATTGTCCCGGACGACCCGGAGGATCCGGAACGCAACAAACGGCTCTACGCGAATTTCTGCGCCGTCGCGCATACGCCGTTCGACATGACGCTTACGTTCTGCGATGTGCGTCCGCTCTCTGAGCGCGACATCCAGAACGCCGAGGCCTCGCAGACGGTGCGGGCGCCGCTGGTCGCGCGGATCGCGATTCCGTTCGGCGTCGTGCCGGGCTTGATCTCCGCCCTGCAGGAGCAATTGAGAACGTTCCAGGAGGCGCAGGCGGGAACGACGCCGCCGAACTGGCCCAAAGACCATTTACACTAGCGCGCACTGATGGAGTCGCGCCGCCGGACATCCATTCGCCCTTCCGCACGCGCGCGACGAACGGCTCTATCGGGCCGGCCTCCGTCGGCGGCGGCCGGACGCTCCCGCGCCGCGGCCACAGCATCCATTTTCGATCGGCTCGAGGCGCAGCACCCCAATGCATGGACGGAACTGATCTTCCGCAGTCCGTACGAGCTTCTGGTCGCGACGATCCTGTCCGCGCAGTCCACGGATCGGCGCGTGAACGAAGTGACGCCGGCGCTCTTCCGCCGCTATCCTGATGTCGCGGCGCTGTCCCAGGCCGAGCCAGAGGCGCTCGAGGCACAGATTCGAACCACCGGGTTCTTCCGCATGAAGTCCCGCAGCCTTCTCGGGATGGCTCGTGCGGTGATGACGGAGCATGGCGGCCAGGTGCCGGCGAGCATGAACGCGCTGATCGCCCTGCCCGGCGTGGGGCGCAAGACCGCGAATGTCGTGCTGGGGCACGCGCTCGGCGTGCCGGGGCTTCCCGTCGATCGGCACGTGCTCCGCGTGGCCAATCGGATCGGACTCGCACACAGCGACGACCCGGAACAGGTCGAGCGCGCGCTTTGCGCCGTGCTGCCGCCCGAGCGCTGGGTCCGTGCGTCGGACGTGCTGATCCTGCACGGCCGGCGTGTCTGCCGCCCTCGGCCACTGTGTGATCGCTGCTCAGTACGGACGGACTGCACTTACTACAAGCAACTCGGGACCAAAAAGGCGAGAGCTAAGTGAGCTTCGCGGTACACGAGTCTGCCGCCGTATGACATGACTCGCGATCACTTCAAGACACTCGTCGACGAGGCGCTGGAGTCGATTCCGGAAAACTTTCGCGCGGCGCTGCAGAACATCGCGATCGTCATCGAACAGGAACCGACGCCGGCCCAGTTGCGGGAACTCGAACTTGATTCGCCTGACGACACGCTGCTCGGCCTCTACGAAGGCACGCCGCTCACGGAGCGCGGCTGGGGCCATGGCAATGTGCTGCCGGACAAGATCACACTGTTTCAGGGCCCCATCGAGGACGACAGCGAGACCGAGGATGATGTGGTCGTCGCCATCGGCGAGACGCTGATCCACGAAATCGGACATTATTTCGGATTGTCGGAAGAAGAGATCGAAGACATCGAAGAGCGTTATTGGCGAGGCGAGGAATGACGCGCCCGCGCGCCCTTGTCATCGCAGCCGCGATGGCGCTGTGTCTGGTCGCGGGATCTCGACCGAGGGCTGTGGGCGACGGCGGCGAATACATCGCGATGGCGTTGAATCTGGCGTCGTGGCACCGGCCCGCCGTGGCGACCGCAGACCTCTTCTGGATTCAAGAGGCCGTCGCGGGCATCGACGCCAGCCTCGATGGCTGGGATATTCGGGATTCGACAATCTCAGGTCCTGATGGCCGGCGCGACTTCATCCATTTCTGGGTCTACCCGCTGCTGGCGGTGCCCGCCGTCTGGATCACTCAGCTCATCCACGTCACGCCCATCGCCGCATTTGCGGCGGTCAACCTGTGTCTGCTCGCTCTGGCGTTCTGGCTGGCGCTCCCGCGGATCGGCGGAGCCGCGACGCTCCTGCTCTTCGGCAGCCCGATCATCTGGTGGATCGACAAACCACACACCGAAGCGTTCACTTTCTCCCTGCTCGCCATCGCGATGCTCGTGATGCAGGAGCGCCCGTGGTGGTCGATGCTGGCCGCGGGCCTCGCCGCGGCACAGAATCCTCCGATTGGGGTTGTCGTCGTGCTCGTTGCGGCCGCCTGTGCTGCGACCCGGCCGGAGTGGCTGCGGGAGCGCCGGTTCCTGTTCTGCCTGGCCGCCGGACTCGGACTGGCCGCCTTGCAGCCCGGTTACACGTACCTGCGGCACGGCACACCGACGCTGCTGCTGCGCGCCAACCCCAATCACGTCCCGTCGCTCGCCGAGCTCATCGCGGTACCAATCGATCCATCAGTCGGGCTGCTGCCCAATTTCCCGATGTTGTTGGTCGCCGCCGCCGGTGCCACTGTCGTGGTCATGAGGCGTCACCCGCGCGAGCTGCTGGCGCTCGATCCGGTCATCGCCAAGCTCGCCGGCGCGGCCTTCCTGTTCTCCTTCGCCCAGGCGACCAACATTCATCATGGCGGCACGCCCGGCATGAGCCGCTATGGCGTGTGGCTGATTCCGCTCGCCATTCCCGTGTTCGCCCGGGCGCGCGCGCTCGGGTCTTCTGGCTGGCGCGCGTTCATCCGGGGCACCGCCACCGTCTCCGCCGCAATCTGCGTCTTCGCCTTTCATCCCGGCGTTCCGCAGTACTCGCGCGAACGGACGATTCTCGCGAACTTTCTGTGGACGAAGCATCCGGCCTGGAACAATCCCCTGCCCGAAGTGTTCGCGGAGATTCAAGGCGGCCGCGAAGATCGCTGGGTGCCGATCGCGACGGCGAATTGCGAAAAGGTCCTGCTGACCGGGCGCGGCGATGGCGCCGCCTTTCCCGTGCCCTGTTTTCCAGCCCAACTGCCCGTCGAATGCGCCACGCGGGGAGCGCTCTGCTACGCCAACCTGGTTGGCATGCGCTACCAGTTCGCGCGCGCGCCCGGCAGCGCCGTGCAACTCGAGGGCTTCACGTATCAGCCGGTCATGGCGTGGCCGCCGGAGGCCGAATCGCACGTGCGCGACCTGCTCAGTCAGTCGCAATGGTGGACGTTGAAGCCGAAGGCGGGCGGCGGGAGCATGCTTCGCCAGTTCACGAGCGTGCGCGTGATGGAACTGGAAGGGCCGCGGCGGTTTGTGTTCATTCTGCGCGACACTCGCCCGGACGCGCGGCTCCTGTTCCGCCCCCGATCGAAACTGACCGGCGTCCTCAGCGACGGCATGACCGGAGAGACGCTCACCACCGTTCAATTCGACGGCCAGCCGCTCGAGCAATGGGCACTTTATCTGCCACCGAACGCGCCGTTGTTAATCCTCTCGTTGTGGCCATCGTGAAGTCCCCGCGCCACGGCTCCAACCAGCCGGCCCTCGCCAGTCTCGGGTTTCGCCATCGCCGCCGCAGGCGGTTCGGCCAGCATTTTCTCTCCCCGGAGTGGGCGCAGAAGGTCGTTCGTGCGATCGCTCCTCAACCCGGCGATGTCTTCCTCGAAATCGGAGCAGGCACCGGCGCGCTGACGATGCCGTTGGCCGAGAGCGGCGCTCCGATCCTCGCGGTAGAGATCGATCGAGACCTTGCCGCGGATCTGGCCACGCGCGTCCCGGGCAACGTCACGCTGATGACGGCGGATTTTCTGACGGGTGATGTGCTGCCCTTCCTGTCGGGTCTCGATCCGCAGCGTCCGGCTCATGACGCCGGCGGCAGCCGGCCGCGGCGGCTCCGCGTCGTCGGCAATCTTCCTTACAACCTTTCGTCGCCGATCATCTTCCGGCTGATCGAACTGCACCGGCGCCACGGGGCGCTTACCGATGCGACGTTAATGGTCCAGCGCGAAGTCGCCGACCGCCTGACGGCGCGCGCCGGGACCAAGGCGTACGGCCTGCTCACGGTCTCCGTGCAGTTGCACACGCGAGTCAGCCGGCTGCTCGATCTGCCGCCGGGCGCGTTTCGGCCGGCGCCCAAGGTGCGCTCGTCCGTCGTGCGCCTTGCGTTCGGTCCGGCGTCGGCCCGGATCGTGGATGAGCCGCTGTTCGACCGGCTGGTCCGCGCGTTGTTCAGCGCACGGCGCAAGATGCTGACCAACGCACTGAAGCAATTCGACCCGCGCGGGCCGGCGGTCCTTGTCGCGTCAGGTTTGGACGGGCGCCGGCGGCCGGAGACGCTGCAAGTTACAGAATTCGCACGGCTTGCCGAGCTTTTCGCTTCGGCTGATCGACCGCCTGTGCTATAGTTTCGGCGAATTTTCCCTCCTGCCCTTCGACCAGTCGAGGGGCTCTTTTTGGGTCTTCCCAGCGACCCAGCGGTTGGACACGGTGGCCGGACGAACAGCGCCCCTGCGCTGTGGCTGTGCGCATTGCCCGAGCGAGCAGGCTCGGCGAGACGCACGTGTTCGAGCAGGAGCGAAGGCACGCCTCGATGACAACGGCGGCGGTTGATTGCATCCCGCTCGGCGGGCTTGGCGAGTTCGGCATGAACATGCTCCTCGTCGCCTGCGGCGAAACGGCTGTCCTCATTGACGCCGGGGTCATGTTTCCCGAACCCGAGTTGTTCGGCGTGGACCTCGTCATTCCGGACGTGGCGGCGCTCGAGCAGTATCGCGGCCGCATCCAGGCGCTCGTGCTCACGCACGGCCACGAAGATCACATCGGCGGGGTCGCGCACATCATCAAGCACGTGTCCGGGCCGATCTATGCGACACGCTTTACGCTCGCTCTGCTCGAGCCGAAGCTGGCCGAGCATGGCGTCGACGCCCTGGATCGGCTGATCGCCGTCAAGCCCCGTCAGACGGTGGAGGTGGGACCGCTGCGACTCGAGTTCCTGCGCGTCACGCACAGCATTCCCGACTGCGTCGCCGTGGCGATTCACACTCCGGCGGGGACCATCATCCACACCGGCGATTTCAAGATCGATCAGACGCCGCTCGACGGCGAACTCTTCGATCTGCATCGGTTCGCCGAATTGGGGACGTCGGGCGTTCTGGCGTTGTTCTCCGACAGTACGAACGTCGATCGCCGCGGGTTCACCGGCTCGGAGCGCGACGTCCTCGAAGCTTTCGAGGAAGTCTTCAGCAGCGCGCGCGGCAAGATCGTCGTCACCGCCTTTGCCAGCAGCATCTACCGGCACCAGTTGCTGGTGGACCTCGCCGAGCAGTTCGACCGCAAGGTCGCCTTCGTCGGGCGCGGCATGCAGCAGAACTCGCAAATCGCCGAGCGGCTCGGCTACCTGCGGATCCGGCCCGGATTGCAGATTCGGGACTCCGAGATCCGCGACTATCCGGCGCAGGATGTGCTCTGTTTGTGCACGGGATCACAGGGCGAGCCGATGGCCGCCCTCCCCCGCATTGCGATTGACGATCACAAGCACGTCAAGCTGGCGCCCGATGATGTCGTGGTGTTTTCTGCCCGGGCGATTCCCGGCAACGAGAAGGCCATCGGCCGGGTGATGAACCATGTCTGGCGGCGCGGGGCGGACGTCGTGGCCGACGGGATGAAACACGTCCATGTTTCCGGACACGGCAGTGAGGAAGAGCTGAAACTCGTGCTGGCCCTGGTGAAGCCGAAGATTTTCGTGCCGATACACGGGGAGTACCGGCAGCTTGCCCGGCATGCCCGCATTGCCGCGCTCGTCTGTCCCGACACCCGCGTCCTGATGGCGGAGGACGGCGATGTCCTGAGGTTTGACGAGCACGGCGGTCGGATTGCGGACAGGGTGCCCACCGGCCGGGTGCTCATTGACGGCACGCGGACCGGTGAGATCGGCGATGAGGTCCTGAGGGACCGGCGGCACCTGGCTGGCGACGGCCTGGTCGTTCCGGTCGTCGCGATCAACGGCAAGACCGGGAGTCTCGAGCAGACGCCCGAAATCATCACGCGCGGCCTCGCCAATGACGCGCGGCACGACGCAATGCTGCGCGAGGCGCCGGGACTGCTCGCCGCGGCCATCGAGAGCGCGCCGTTGGAGGAGCGGACCGATCCGGGCCTCCTGAAGGAACGGGTTCGGATGGAGATACAGAGGATGTTCCGTAAGCGAGCCGGCCGTCGACCGCTCGTGCTGCCCGTGGTCATGGAAGTGTGAGGGGGAACGAACGCGTGGCGAATTCAACCCTGTCCCGCCGAATGAGCGAGTTCGCGGGAGTCGTGCTGTTTGCGCTCGCCCTGATCTGGGTCCTCGGGCTCGGCAGCTACTCGCCTACCGATCCGGTCTGGTACTTCAAGGACTCGACCGCCGGCCTGCCAACGAATTTCGCGGGCCGCATTGGCGCGTTCATGGCCGAAGCCTCCTTCCAGTTGTTCGGCTATGCCGCCTGGGTCGTGCCGATCGTGGTCGGCATTGCGGGCTGGAATGCGTTCTGGTGCCACAAAGTGGCCGCGGCGTATACGAAATTCGTGGGCGCTTTCCTGATGGTCGGCTCGATCGCGGGACTGCTGTCGTTGCTTTTCCGTGCGTTCGATACCAGCCACCGCGCGTTCCCGGCCGGCGGTGTACTGGGCGACTGGGTCGCCGGCGCGGTGTCCGAGTATCTCAACACGACGGGGGGCACGGTCCTGCTCTTCGTCCTGCTGACACTGTCCATCATCCTGTCGACGCACTTCTCATTGGGCCGGGCGCTGAGCGGCGGGGGCCAGATGCTGCGAGCGCGTGCGGGGGTCCTGTCCGCCCGCTGGAAAGAGTGGCGCGAGACTCGGAGCCGCGAGAACGAGCGCCGGCTGATTGTCGACAAGCACGTAGAGAAGGCGGGGCGCGCGACCGGGCCTGACATCGCGATCAAGGCCGACGGCGCCGCCGCGAAATTGAAGGCGGCCCGCGCCCGGCTCGCGGCCGACGATGAGGACGACGACGAGAACACGAGCGAGTCGTCCGCGGCCGCGCCGCCCGGCAAACCGCCGTCGATCAAGCGCGCACCGGTGCCGGGCAGCCTGCCGCTCACGAGCGCCGAGCCGCCGCGACCACCGGCCGAGCGGCGCAAAGGCGGCTACGTCCTGCCGCCCCTGACCCTGCTCGATGCTCCTAAGGACCAGCGCAAGATCGACGAGCGCGAGCTGATGGAAGCCGCCCGGCTGCTCGAAGAAAAGTGCCGCGAGTTCTCGGTGGAAGGCTCGGTCGTCCAAATCCATCCCGGACCTGTCGTGACGACGTACGAGTTCAAGCCGGACGCGGGCGTGAAATACAGCCGCATCACCGGCCTGGCCGAGGACCTCTGCCTCGCGATGAAGGCGGAGTCGGTGTTGATCGACCGCATTCCGGGGAAATCGACAGTCGGTATTCAGATTCCGAATCCGACCCGCGAGGCGATCACCCTCCGCGAACTGCTGGAATCCGAGCTGTACACGCGCTCGGCCTCGAAGTTGACCATGGCCATGGGCAAGACGATTCATGGCGAGCCGTTCCTGAGCGACCTGACGACCATGCCTCACCTGCTCATCGCCGGCTCCACCGGCGCCGGCAAATCGGTCAGCGTCAACGCCATGGTGAGCAGCATCTTGTACCGTTCCACGCCCGACGACGTGCGATTCATCATGATCGACCCGAAACGCCTGGAGCTCGGGATGTATGAGGACATCCCGCACCTGCTGACGCCCGTCGTGGTCGATCCGAAGCAGGCGGCGAACGCCCTCCGGTGGGCGGTCCATGAGATGGAGGAGCGCTACAAAACGCTGGCGGGCTTCGGCGTCCGGAACATCGAGCAGTACAACCGCAACGTGCGCGCGATGCTGCTGGAGCAAGGGGCGCCCGGCCCCAGGCCCCCGCGCGAGGGGGCCGACCAGGCCGCCGCGCCGCGCGGCAACGGGCATGACGAGAGCGCCGAGCCACTCAAGACGATGCCGTACGTCATTGTCATCATCGACGAACTGGCCGACCTCATGATGTGCGCGGGCAAGGAAGTCGAGGAATCGATTGCCCGCCTGGCCCAGATGGCGCGCGCCGTCGGAATCCATCTGATCCTCGCGACACAGCGGCCGTCCGTCGACGTCATCACCGGACTGATCAAGGCGAATCTTCCGGCGCGCATTGCGTTCCGTGTCGCCACCAAAATCGACTCGCGGACGATTCTCGACGGCAACGGCGCCGAGCAGCTCCTCGGCAAAGGCGACATGCTCTACCTGCCCCCCGCGTCGTCCAGGTTCATCCGCATCCACGGTCCGTACATCTCCGAGCAGGAAACGGCGCGGCTGTGCAGCTTCCTTCGCAAGCAGGGCAAGCCGATTTACGACAACACGATCACCGCGGAGGAGAAGGCTGCCGAACGAATGGAGTTCGAGAAGGACGATCTGTACGACGAGGCCGCGCGCATCGTCGTGTCGAGCGGACAGCCGTCCATCTCGTACCTGCAGCGCCGGCTGCGCATCGGCTTCAGCCGCGCAGCGCGGTTGATCGACATGATGGAGATGGACGGTGTCGTCTCGGCGGCCAACAACGGCAAGCGCGAAGTGCTCGTCGATTCAAATTATTTCGAGGAAGTGGACGCTCAGTTGAGGTGACACGTGACCTGTTTATTCTGCTGCGACTCACACCGGCGGCGACTCCTCACGTGGGCGGCGGTCGTTCTGCTCGGCGCGTCGCCCTTGTCGCTCCAGGCTCAACGCAGCGCGAAGACCGCGCCGGCCGTCAAGCCGGCCTCGCTCGTGGTCGTGCGCGCCGTGTCGCGTGCCGCACTGCCGCACGGAGAGCGAATCACCATCGAATTCAGCGACGAGGTCGCCTACCTCGGCGATCGGGTCCCGAACCCCGATCGTGCGTATTTCGACTTCAAGAACGCGACGGTGCAGACGCCGGTGATCGCCAGCACCCAGGCTCTGGGAGCGGGAACGCTCGTCGGGTCGGTCCGGATCGCGCGCCATACGGAGCAGACCACGCGGGTGGTGCTGGCGCTCACTGGCCATCCGCGATACAGCGCCTTCCCGCTGTACAACCCGTTTCGGCTCGTCATCGACGTGGAAACGGATCCGGCTGTCGCCGCTCCTGTGCCGACGCCTCCACCGGCCGTACGTCCGGAGACTGTTGAGACCGTCGCGGCGCCGGCCGCGCCCGCCCCAGCCGCTCTTGCGGTCAAGCAGCCCAGTCCCGAGTCGCCTGCTGCTCCGCCTCCGCCGCCTCCGCCGTCGCTGGCAGATCGCGCGTCGACCGACGCGTCCGCGTTCTTGAAAGCGAACGCCAGGCCGGTCGCGCTATCGTCCCCCGCCCCCGCTTCCGCCATGGCGCGAGGCGAGTACTCGCTCGCGCGGCAACTGGGCCTCGGGATCTCGCGGATTGTCATCGATGCCGGGCACGGCGGGCACGATCCAGGCGCCCAGTCAAACGGGATCACCGAGTCGGAACTTGTCCTGGATGTCGCGCTGCGGCTGGAGACACTCCTCAAGGAGCAGCCGGGCGTCGATGTCGTGCTGACGCGCCGGACGGACGAATTCATTCCTTTGGAGGAGCGTACGGCGATTGCCAACCGCGAAGGCGCTGATCTTTTCCTCTCGATTCATGCGAACGCCAGCCACCAACTGATCGCCCAGGGCGTCGAGACGTACTTCCTCAACTTCTCGACCAACCCGGTGGCAGAGGCGGTCGCGGCGCGCGAGAATGCGACGTCCGGCCGGACGATGGGAAGCCTGCCGGATCTGGTCAAGACGATCGCTCTGAACAACAAGGTGGCGGAATCGCGCGAACTGGCGACGATCGTTCAGACCTCCCTGGTGCGGCGCCTGCGGTTGCAGAACAAATCCCTCAGGGATCTCGGCGTCAAGCAGGCGCCCTTCGTCGTGCTGATCGGCGCCCAGATGCCGAGCGTGCTCGCCGAGATCTCGTTCATCACCAACCGGTCCGAAGCGTCCTTGCTCAAGCAGGCTGTCTATCGGCAGCGCATCGCGCAATCGCTGTTCGACGGGGTGCTGAAGTACCAGTCGTCCTTGAAGAAGGTGACGTCGACCGCCTCCGACAGGCCCGAGAAGGGTGAACTCTGGTAAATTGTACGGTGTCTATGTCTGTCGTGGTCGCCCTGCAGCAGAGTCCGGTCATCGTGACGCTGGTCGACAAGCCGTCAGATCAGACCAGCTTCGCGGACGTGATTATCGGGGCCTTCGGAATCACTGGCGTCCTGGTGCTCATCGCCGCGGCCCTCGGCGCGATCATGGCGTTCGGGTTGGTGAAGTGGAACCAGCGGCATCGCCCCGAGGAGAATCATCTGCCGCCGGTGGCGTCGTGATTCTGCAAGAATCAGGGCGTCCCGTTCAGACCCAACTCGACCAATAGCCGCATGGCCACGCCCGTCGGTCCCTTTGGGCTGATAGGCCTTGCGCTCCTCCGCCCAGGCCGTGCCGGCGATGTCGAGATGCGCCCACGGACGTCCATCGACAAACTCGTTCAGGAAGCAGGCGGCGGTGATCGCGCCTGCGGGCCGGCCGGCGGAGTTCACGATGTCGGCAATCTCGCTCTTGATCTGGTCCCGGTATTCGTCAAACAAGGGCAGCGGCCAGACGCGATCGCCGGCGCGCGCCGCCGCGGCTCGAACGGTCTCGACCCAACCGTCCGGCGCGCCGAACAGACCGGAGGCGGTGCGGCCGAGCGCCACCACGCAGGCGCCAGTGAGCGTCGCGACGTCGACCAGGTGGGTGGCCCCGAGTTCTTGCGCGTACCACAGTGCGTCGCCAAGGACGAGACGGCCCTCCGCATCGGTGTTGATGATCTCGACGGTCTTGCCGCTGGCGCCGGCCAGCACATCGCCCGGGCGAAGCGCGCGGCCGCCTGGCATGTTCTCCGTCATCGGAATCACGCCGATGACCCGATGCGGGGCGCGCAACAGCGCAAGCGCCCGCATCGCCGCCGCCACCGCCGCGCCGCCCGACATATCGCTCTTCATTCGATCCATGCCGTCAGCCGGCTTGATCGAGATCCCGCCGGAATCGAACGTGATGCCCTTGCCGACGAACCCGAACACCGGCGTGGCCGGCGCCCCAGGGGGCTCGTGGCGGATCACCACGAGACGCGGCGGCTGCGAGCTGCCCTGGGCGACGCCCAGAAGAAGTCCCATCTTCAGCGAACGAATCCGGTCTTCGTCCAGCACCTCGACCGACAGGCCTGCGGACGCGGCCGCGGCCTGAACGCGAGCGGCGAACTCGATCGGCGTGAGGACATTGCCGGGCTCGTTCGCCAGACTGCGGGCCACGTTCGCGCATTCCCCCAGCGTCCGGCCGCGGCGCACGGCCTGCTCGATCGCGGCGCGGTCCGCGCCCGGCGCCACGACGACGACGTGCGCGGGATAGCGACCCTGGCTGTCATCACGAGGTTTGTGCGTGCCCACGTCGAACTCGGCGGAGGACAACCCGTCGGCCACGATCTCGGCGGCGGCCGCGGCGTCGAGCCAGCCACGCACCACGAAGCCCACCGAATCGATCGATCGCAGCGTGGCCGTGTAGCTGCACGCGGCGGCGACTCTCCGCAGCCGTTCCACGTCGAGGTCCTTGCGTAGCCCGGCGCCGACGAGCGCAATCCGGGTCGCGTCCCAGCGGCCGTCAGTCACCCTCGTGATGAAGAACTCGTACGGTCGGCCGCGAAACTCTCTCGAGGTGCGCGCCCGTTCGACATCGCCGCCGGTCGCGGCATCCAGTGCTGGAAGGTCCTGGAGATCGTCCTGATCCTGGAACACGGGTACGAACAACATTCGGGCGCTCACCCGGTCGGGTGACTGAATGCTCGCCGCGAATGACGTTGATGACTGATCGGATCCCACGGCCGCCGGCATCATATCTTTTTTCCGCTATTCCTGAATGTGGAGCTCGCGGACGCGTTCCGCGCGAATGCGGAACCCGCGCACCCGCGCGCGGCCGTGTCGCAGACCCACAATCACGTACGTCCAATCCGGATACATCGCCTCCGCGATATCCGAACGCGACGGCACCGGGTTTCCGGCAGGGTGCGAATGGTATACGCCGATAATCGAGAGCGCGGGCGCAAAGCCCCGCACGATCCGGCGAAGCTCCACGTGCGCGGCATCATCGATCCGATACCGTGTGGTGCCGGGCGCCATGTTCTTCATGGGGATCGCGAATGCCGCCCGGGAACGGGCGCCAAGGATCAGGCCGCAGCACTCGCGCGGCCGCTCGCGCTTCGCATGAGCGACAATGGCCCGCCGAACGGCGCGCGGCATCACGAACGCTGCACCAGTCACGACCGCAACCCGGGAAGATCGCGGAACAGATCGAGCGCGGCGGGGTTGGCGAGCGCCTCACGATTCGCCACGGCGTGGCCGTGGATCACGTGGCGGACGGCCAGTTCGACAATCTTTCCGCTCTTGGTTCGAGGGATATCGGCAACCTGAAGAATCCTGGCGGGCACGTGTCGCGGGCTCGCGTTCCTGCGGATGCGCTCGACGATGCGCGCGCGCAACGCGTCGTCGAGCGTGAGGCCCTCCCGCAGGCGCACGAAAAGCACGATTCGCTCGTCGCCCTCCCATTGCTGGCCGACGGCAAGGCTTTCCACGACCTCGGGCAGGTACTCCACCTGGCGGTAGATCTCGGCGGTACCGATGCGCACGCCGCCGGGGTTGAGTGTCGCATCCGATCGTCCGTGAATCACCACGCCGCCATGCTCGGTGAAGCGGATCCAGTCGCCGTGGCTCCAGACGCCAGGAAATTTCTCGAAGTACGCAGCACGGTACTTCGCGCCGTCGGGATCGTTCCAGAATCCGATCGGCATGGGCGGAAACGGCTTCTTGCAGACGAGTTCACCCGCCTGACCTCGAAGCGGCCGTCCGTCCGCGTCGAAGACGTCGACATCCATCCCGAGACATACCGCCTGAATCTCTCCGCGCCAGACTGGCGCATTCGGATTACCGCCCACGAACAAGCTGACAATGTCGGTGCCGCCGGAGATTGAGGCCAGGTGAACATCGGTCTTGATCGACTCGTACACAAACTCGAAGCTCTCCGGCGCCAGCGGGGAGCCCGTGGAGGTCATCGTGCGCACCGACCCAAGCGAATGTGTCTTCCCCGGCGCCAGACCCGACTTGCGGACGGCCTCGAGAAACTTCGCCGAGACGCCAAACAGCGAAGTCTGCGTGCGATCGGCCAGATCGAAGAGCCGTGCGCCATCCGGATGAAACGGGGAACCGTCGTACAGCACAATCGCGGCTTCGGAGGCTCGCGCGCTGACGAGCCAGTTCCACATCATCCAGCCGCAGGTCGTGAAGTAAAACACACGATCGCCCGGGTGAACGTCGCAATGGAGTTGATGTTCCTTGACGTGCTGTATCAGCGTGCCGCCCGCCCCGTGCACGATGCATTTCGGGGCGCCGGTCGTGCCCGATGAATAGAGCATGTACACCGGCTGATTGAACGGAAAGCGCTCGAATTCGAGGGCACGTCCCACGCAGGGCTGGATCCAGTCGTCCCACAAGACGGATCGCGGCACGACTGTCACGCCAGGCCGCTCGTCGAGCAGCGGGATCACGACGACGCGGCGAACCGTGGGCAACTGCCGCGCGATCTCCGCCAGTTTCGGCAGACAGTCGAAGCGCTTGCCGCCGTAGACGTACCCGTCGACGCCGATGAGCACGATCGGGGCAATCTGACCGAACCGATCGAGGACGCCTTGCGCGCCAAAGTCAGGCGAGCACGATGACCAGATCGCGCCCACGGCGGCGGCACCGAGCGCGGCGGCGATCGCCTCCGGCACGTTCGCCACCAAGCCGGCCACTCGATCGCCCGGCCGCACGCCGCCGCCGCAGAGCGCCTCCGCCACACGGACGACCTGCTGTCGCAGTTCCGCCACGGTCCAGGTCCGGTCGGCGCCGTGCTCGGTGCTCGCGATGATCGCCGGCGCTTCCGCGCGACCGCGAAGAAGATTCTCCGCAAAATTCAGGCGGCCGCCGGGAAAGAACCGCGCGCCCGGCATCTGGTCGAGGTCGGCGACCACCGCCGGCCCGGGCTCGCCGATCAGGCCACAGAAGTCCCACACGGCCGTCCAGAACGCTGCAACCTCTGAGACCGAGTAGCGATGCAGCGCCGCATAGTCAAGGAACGAGCGCCCGGAGCGATCGGCCACCATGCGCGTGAACGCCGTCAGCCGGGATTGCGCGATGCGTTCAGCGGATGGTTCCCAAATTGGCGAAGCCATGGCGGGACGGACAACTATCGCGAATCAGCTATCGAGCCAGCATACCGTTCCAGTGCACCATGGGTAATCCTGGGATGGGCGACCGGAAATAAGGAATCCTCGTGCCTTTCAGCGACCCGATGATAGACGGTCCGCAGATCAGGCCCGCCGAACGTAACGCTGGCCATCCAGGGCGCGACGCCCCGCCCGGTGGCGAACAACACATCCTCGGTGACGTGATTGCGGAAGAACGCTTGCTCGAGCGCGTCGACCCTCACCGGATCGCCTTCATCCAGCAGACACGGTAATCTCCCTGAGGCGTCAGGATGAACAGCTTGTCGGAGTACACCAGGGTTCCCCACAGATTCCCGTAGGTGTCGAAGGCGATGCCGTCGGGCCAGGCGCCGTTACCCAGACTGCTGCGGGCCGAACCGTTCCCGACCGACGGGATCGCCCGTGCTCGTCGATCCGCAGCCGGGTGATGCAGCCGCCCGGCTGTCTCGACGACGTAGAGGAATTCCTCCTTTGCGTCGAACCGGATCTCGTTCGTGAACCGGAAGCCGTCCGCGACGATGCGAAACGCTCCGTTCTTCATAGCGCGCCAGGTAACCATCCGCCAGATCGGTGCGGAGCGCGTGCATCCAGTTCTTGACGCGGGTGGACACCGTCATCCACATCCGGTCCTTCGAATCACGCAGAACGAAATTCACCTTGCCGACCGGCTGGCCATCGATGCGGTCGGCCAGCACTCTGCGACTGGCCCTCGCGCGTCATGAGTTCCAGGCGGTCGGTGCCGAAGTTGGCGATCAGGAAATCGCCATTGCGGTCGAACGCGAGCCCGATTCGGCAGCGTGCCCGGTCAGGTAGCGCGTGCCTCGCTGCCGGCCGCCTGGAAGTGCCGCCGACTGCCTCTGCGTGATCGATCTGCTGGCCGCCCGTCGGGCGCAGTTCGACCACCCCGCCGCGCGCATCGGCCGACCAGAGCGTGCCGTCCGCGCTCGGCGAGAATGCACTCGGGACGCTG
The DNA here is from genome assembly GCA_963724645.1 of uncultured Acidobacteriota bacterium. Classification (GTDB taxonomy): domain Bacteria; phylum Acidobacteriota; class Vicinamibacteria; order Vicinamibacterales; family SCN-69-37; genus CAVXSP01. The sequence continues at coordinate 84,150 of CAVRVJ010000009.1, read as the reverse complement.
CAGTCCTGGCCGACGTACTGAAGGTGTGTTTGTCGATACCGAAATCGAGGATCGGGTTGGGCTTCACCGGTGCTGACGAGTCACAATCATCAAGTAACCTGGGCCACGATCCTAACTCAAGAGGGCCGCGGGGTGGGCATCGAGTCGCCCGTAGCGGCGTTCACTTGTTCACGTCCACGCGCGCCGTTGTCGCGCGCGCGGCATCCCGATGACAACGTGAACGGTACCTGCCGACTTCACGGCGCGGTTACGGTTGGCTGCTCGTGTGTCTCGAACTCGCGCGCAGTGACGGTTCTCCGCGTCCGCTGCTGGCAACCGGGTCTCCCTTGACACGCTTCGATCGCGCCCATAGAGTCTGTTCACGTGGCAAGACTATCGATAATCGATAATAATCGACGGCCCACTGCTGGCGCACCCCTGAAACGCCGCGTATCAGAGAGGAACTCTGTGATCGGTTAATCGAGGATATTCTCAGCGGCACACTCCCCCCGGGCACCCGCCTCGTCGAGACACGCCTGGCTCAGCAGTTCGGCGTCAGCCAGGCCCCGGTCCGCGAGGCGCTTCGTGCCCTCGCGCTGCTCGGGTTCGTCGTCAACGCTCCCTTTCGCGGCAGTCAGGTGCGGCGCATCTCGGCCGACGAGCTGCTCGAGATCTATCCGGTCCGCGCGGCGCTCGAGAGCATGGCCGCCCGCGAGGCGGCGTCACGCATCGACGGCGCGACGCCTCCTGCATCTCGAGAAGCTGGTGGCCGCGATGTACGACGCGGCATCGCGCAATGATCATCGCGGCCACGTCGAGGCGGATTTCGCCTTTCACGAGGCGATCGTCATGGCTTCGGGAAACCGGATGCTGGAAGAGGTCTGGCGCACCATGCGGCTCGCGACGACCACATTCGTCACCCATGCGATGGTGGCCCTCACACACCGATCGCTCCACGAAATCGCCGAGCGACACGAACCCGTGATCGAAGTCCTCCGCGCCGGCGACGCGGCTGGCGCCGAAGCCGCCATGCGGCACCATATCCAGGAGCCCGGCGAATGGATCCGCGACGCGATGGCTTCGAGACCGTTGGCCGACTCCAGCACGCGAGAGACAGATCGGAGGAATCGAACCGGACGCGATATAGGTATAGATATAAGGGACCAGATATGCGACCCGAACAGTGGGACATCTTCAAACGCGCGGCGAGGCTCGAACCACTCGACCAGGTTCCCATGGCGCTCATCGTCGACAGCCCCTGGATCCCCGGGTACCTCGGCATCAAGCACATGGACTACTACCTCGACCCGGAGCTCTGGTTCCAGTCGAACCTGCAAGATCATGCGAGGAGTTCCCGCGACGTCATCTTGGTGCCGTCCTGGTGGATGGAATACGGCATGGCGGCGGAGCCGTCGGTGCTCGGGCGCCAAGATCAAGTTCTGGCAGGACAACACGCCGAGCGAATATCACACGCTCTACCGGCTCGAGGACATCGACGAGTTCCCCGAGTACGAGGTCGAGGCCGACGCCTTCGCCGCGATGACGCTGCACCGGATCGGCATGCACAGAGCAGCGGATCCTCGACGCAGGGCTACATCCTGCCGATGGTCACCTCGCGCGGTCCGCTGTGCACCGCCGGGTTCGTCCGCAGCACGACGAACCTGATGGTCGAGCTGGTCGAGAATCCCGAGGGCTGCCACAAGCTGATCGACCTGTGCACGCGCGTGATCATCGACTGGCTCAAGGCCCAGCACAAGGTCATGGGCGACACGGTCGAAGGCATCTTCATCCTCGACGACATCGTCGGGTTCATCAACGAAGATCACTACCTGGAGTTCGCGCATCCGTATTTGAAGCGCATCTGCGACGCCTTTCCCGAAGGATTGGGTGAAGATTTACCACAACGACGCCGAGGTCGACGCCTGCCTGAACCATCTGCCCGACGCCGGCTTCAACGTGCTCAACTGGGGCAAGCAGAAGGACATCCGCGAGGTCAAGCAGCGCGTCGGCGATCGGATGTGTCTGATGGGCAACGTCAATCCGCTCGAAATCGCGGTGCGCGGCACGCCGGAGGAAGTTCGGGACGCGACGCTCGACGTCCTCGAAGGCGCCGGCGGCGAAGGCATCATCCTGTCGGTGGGCGGCGGAGTCAGCCCGGGAATGCCGCGCGAGAACATTCTCGCGATGCTCGACGGCGCTCGAGGAATTCAATGCCATGGACGCGCGGCTGCACTAGAAAAGCCGATGGCCTGATTACGCCCTGATGAACCAGTGCCTCTACGAGGGCAAGGCCAAGGAAGTCGAGCAGATGACCAAGGACGCCCTCGCCGAGGGGCGGCCCGTCCAGGAAGTCCTGAACGACGGGCTCATCGCCGGCATGAGCGTCGTCGGCGAGGATTTCAAGCACAACGTGCTGTACGTGCCCGAGGTGCTCATCGCCGCGCGCGCGATGAAGGCCGGCATGGCCGTTCTCAAGCCGCTGCTGAGCGCGAAGGACAGCGGCGCGCAGCCGGCCGGCATCCTGCTGATGGGCACGGTGCGCGGCGATCTGCACGATATCGGCAAGAACCTCGTCTGCATGATGGCCGAAGGCGCGGGCTTCGAGGTCCACGACATCGGCGTCGATCAGAGCGTCGAGAAGTTCATGGCTGCCGCCGAGCAAGTGCCAGCCCGACATCATCGGCATGAGCGCGCTGCTGACGACGACGATGACCTACATGAAGACCGTGATCGACGGCTTCGAGGCGGCCGGGCAAGGGACACATCAAGATGGCGGTCGGCGGCGCGCCGATCAGCCAGATGTTCGCCGACGAAATCGGCGCCGACGGCTACGGCCAGAACGCGTCGGCCGCGGTCGATCTGTTCCTGCGGCTCGCGAAGCAGGACTGAGCGCCGTGGCGACGTACAAGATTCTCTACTGGCAGGAAATCCCCTCGCAGATCAAGGCGGAAGACGAGCGGGACGACGTCACGCTGTCGCTCGATCCGCGATTCATGGAGCGGATCGATCAGCTGGCCGCGCAGCGCGGCCTGCAGGGCGCGGACGACTACCTCGCGCAGTGGCATTGGAGCGAGGACGCAGGAGCGCGAGGGCGCCGCCCAGGAGGTCGCCGAGGCCCTCAAGCGCGAGCTCGAGGCCGAGGCCGACTTGTAGAACAGGCCTTCGGACATGCCGGTCACCCTCACCATCAACGGCCGCCGCATGAGGCCGCCGGGCGATCGCTCTTCGATGCCGCCGAGCAGGCCGGCGTCCGCGTGCCGACGTCGTGCGTCAAGCAGGGCAAATGCCGGGAGTGCATCGTCGAAGTCACGCAGGGATGGCGCTGCTCTCGCCGCCCACCGAGCCGAACGGCATCTCGACGCGGCCGGTTCCGGCTCTCGTGCCAGTGCCGCGATCGCGGCCGACGCGGCGAGTCGACTGCCACACTATGCGCCGCGGCCACATGCGCATCGAGCGGCATGCGCTCGATCTCCCGCCACGCATCGCCGACTGCGCTCGACCCGGCCGTCACGCGCGATGGCGACCGCATCCTGATGCTCGACGGCGTGGAGATCGCGCGATCGACCGGAGCCGATTCACGGCCTGGCGATCGACCTCGGCACGACCACGGTCGTCCTCCGGCTGATCAACCTCGAAACGGGCGAACTGGTCGCCGACTCCTCGTTCGAGAACCCGCAGCGCTTCGGCGGCTCGGACGTGATGTCGCGCATCCACTACGACACGGAGCATCCGGGCAGGCTGCTGATGCGGACGCTGGCCGGCTATCTGACTCACGCGATCGAGGAATTCCCCGTCGATCCCACGACCATCTACGAAGTGGTCGTCGTCGGCAACTCGACGATGCGTGACCTGTTCTTCCGGCAGAGCGTGTACTCGATCGGCCAGAACCCGTACCGGTCGATCACCGAGATCGAACTGGCCGAGGGCAGGCGAACGTCGACCAGCCTGACGGAGACCGGCCGCCGGCTGCCTGCTGCCCATCCACCCGAAGGCGCGCGTCTACGGCCTGCCGATCATCAGCGGGCACGTCGGCGCCGACGCCGCGGCGTGCATGCTGGCCATGGATCTCGCGCACGAGGACCGGCTGGTGGCGCTGATGGACATCGGCACGAACACCGAGCTGATCGTCGGCAATCGGCATCGCATTGCTGGCGGCCTCGTGTCCGGCCGGCCCGGCGTTCGAAGGCGGCGCCATCGCGTGCGGCATGCCGGGACTGGATGGCGCGATCGAAGACGTCGCGTGCGCGACGACGGCACGTTCCACGTCGGCGTCATTGGCGGTGGCGACCGCGAGGGAATCTGCGGATCAGGGCTCGTCGAGCTGATGAGTGAGTTGCTCCGCGCCGGCCGCATGAACGCGATGGGACGTTTCGAGGACGGCGAGGACCGCATCACGCTTGATGCCGATCGCGGCCTGGTCTTCCTCGAGCGCGACGTCAACGAACTCGCGCAGGCCAAGGGCGCCAATGTCGCCGGGCTGCACGTGGTCTTCAGTCGATACGGCATCCACGTTCGACGACCTCGCGGTGTTCTACCTCGCGGGCGGCTTCGGCCGGTCACCTGAAGAAAGATGCGTCGCGCCGTATCGGCCTCATTCCCAAATCTGCCGGACGAGAAAATCGTGCAAGTCGGCAACGCCGCGATTGAGGGCGCGTCGATCGCGCTGTTGTCGGTGTCCCGGCGTCGGGAGCTCGAGGCGCTGGTCAGGCGCGTCGAGCATTGCCGGCTCGAAACGCATCCTGAGTTCTTCGATTTCTTCGTCGAGGGCTGCCAGTTCAAGCCGGTCGAGTCGCCGCATCGGGTCATCGGGTCATCGATGCCCATGCGATACCCTGCCCGACGTGACAGTGCAGCCGGCCGAGTACGTCCGGCTGCTCGGATATCCGCGAGGCTGGGAGCTGGAAGGACCGCGGCGCGGAGCTCGCCGACTGGGCGCGCGACTGGTACGCGGCAGCACGGGCGCCATGGGTGTACGCGCATGACGTCGAGACGCGGTTCACGTCAGGACGGCGACGTCTTCGTGATGGAGTTACCTTCACCAGCGCCGATTGCGAACGACGTGCGCGGCAGGCCGGCGCGCACGGCGCCGTCCTCGTCGGCCGCCAGCGCCGGACCGGAGCTCGAAGAGGAAGCGCAGCGTCCGCTGGCACGACGGAGAAGCCGGACGAGTACTTCTTTCTCGAGGTTTTCGGATCGGCCGTGGTGGAGCACCTGATCACGATGACCGGTGCCCGCTTGTGCGCGTGGGCGGCGGCGAGCGCGATGGCCGTGCTGCCCCACTACAGCCCGGATATCACCGACTGGGACGTCGAGGAGCAGCCCCGTTACTCGCTGCTCAAGCGGCTGGCGCGACGCGTCCGCCAGCCCGACACGCTCTTCCCGCTCGAAGTGCTCGAGTCCGGGATGCTGCGGCCGAAAAAATCGCTGCTGGCCGTCTTCGGCGTCACGCGCCACCTCGATCGCGTCCGCCGCGTTGACCGGGCTGCAGTCCCGTGCGAGACCTGCTCGTTCGGCCGGTGCCAATACCGCCGTGCACCGTACCGGCGCGGAGCCGACGTCGAGACCGCCGCGGCCTCCGTCCCTCCTGCGCCCTTCACTCCTCGCGTCTGCCACCCTTGGATCGGCAACGCCAATACAGCGTCAGCGCCAAAGCCCTGCAGCGGTGGGCGGCCGAGCGGCTGTCACTGCAACGCCGGGACGACGGCACCATCGCCGCGATGTTCCGATATGACGGCACGACGTGCACGAATTATGGGCGCGCGCTCGCATTTCGATATCGAGGTCACGCTTGGATCGCGGGATGACGGCTACCTGATTCAGGAACAGTCCTGCGGGCCAGCGCCGGGAGACGCCGGATACCATCCATGTGCCGTTACCTCAGCCATCGCGAGCATCTGATGTCGGCTATCGCGCGGGAACGCCCGCTTGCACGGCCGGCCGCTCAACGATGTGCTGCGCATGGTCCCGGCCCACATGTCCGGCCGGCTGTTACTGCGATGCCGAGGCCCGCGAGCACAAGTGGGGTCTGGTGCTCGAGACTATTCACTACGCGCTGGCGCACGCGGACCAGACGCGCGGCGAAGCCGGCCTTGGATCTCCCCCATGAAGACTCCCGCTTCTTGACGCTATTCGCGCCCGCCCGCTGCTCGGCGACGGCGCGATGGGCACGCAACTGATGATCGCCGGCCTGGAGCAAGGCGCCTGCGGCGAGGCCTGGAACCTGACGCATCCGGAAAAAGTGCTGGACATCCAACGCCGGTACGTCGATGCCGGATCGGATTGTCTGCTCACCAACACGTTCGGCGGATCCGAATCATGCTGAATCGTCACGGCGCGGCCGGCGACGTGGCCGCGATCAACGCGCGCCGCGGTGGCCATTGCCAGCGAAGCCTTTGGTGAACGATCCGGATACGTCATCGGCGACATCGGACCCTTCGGCGGGCTGCTGGAGCCGTACGGCGATTTCACGGAGGCGCAGGTGCGGGAGGCGTTTGGCGAGCAGGCGCTGGCCCTGGTCTAGGCCGGCGTCGATGCGATCATCATCGAGACGCAGACGGCGCTCGAAGAGTTGGGGCTGGCCATCACGGCGCGCAAGAAGCCGGAGCCGCGTGCGTGATTGGATCGATGGCGTATGACGTGACGCTCGATGGCTCGACGTTCCGGACCATGATGGGCGTTGATCCCGAGCGCGCCGCAGAATTCATGGAGACGCACGGCGTCGATCTCATCGCGCTCAATTGCGGCACGGGCATGGATATGGACGCGGGCGCGCCAGGCCGTCGAGCGTTACGAGCGCGCCACGTCGCGGCCCATCATGGTGCAACCAAACGCTGGTCAGCCCAAGCTGGTGAACATGAAAGTGATTTACGACGAGACGCCCGACCAGATGGTCGCCGGCGTCGTACCGCTGATCGAAGCGGGCGCGCGCATCATCGGGGCCTGCTGCGGCAGCACACCCGATCACATTCGGGCATTCAGGCGCGCGCTGGATGCCTACCTGGCACGAAGATGAAGATGAAGCTGTGCGACGTCAACGGGGACGCCGACGACGCGTCTTCCGCGCATTCACCGACGACAAGTCCGGCATCGGGGTCCACTATGTCGATGCCTACTTGAAGCCCATGAACACGGCGCTGCCCGGGGGCGTGGCAGTCAAGTGCAAGCGCCGCGGGCTCAAGATCGTGCTGTCGGTCGGCGATAAGAAAGGTGAGGGGCTCATGCGGCGCCTGGACGTGAGCGCCGACCCCCCCCTGATGCTGCGGGCGGCGCTGCAGGAAGCAGCCGCGGCGGCCGGAGTCGAGATGACAATCGATCAGGGCGTCGTCTTCATTGACCCCGACTCGCCGAACGGCTGAAGTGGAACGGCATCGCGGCCGTGGCGCCCGACGGAGTTCCGCCGCCCAGACGTTCTCGCAGGTGTCAAGTGGCGGGCCAGCGAATGGCGGGCCAGCGAATTGACACGACAGGAGCGGGGCGTTAACGTATAGCCCGCTGGAATCGATAATCGATTTTTCTACGGGACTTTCCGACTCCCATCGGTCGGACGATAAGTTGAAGGCCTATGCCCAAGCACAGCGCCAAGCTGAACAGCAAACCTGCGAGCATCAAACGCCGCGTGTTCCGGGAAGAAATCCGCGAGCAGTTGATCGACGAGATTCTGAGCGGCCGCCTCGCCCCGGGCACGCGCATTGTCGAGACACGCCTCGCTCAGAAGTTTGGCGTCAGCCAGGCGCCGGTGCGGGAGGCCCTCCGCGACCTCGAACTGTTCGGCTTCGTCGTCTGCTCGCCATTTCGCAGCACATATGTGCGGCAGATTTCCACGGACGATCTGCTGGAAAGCTACCCGGTTCGCGCGGCGCTCGAGAGCCTGGCCGCGCGCGAGGCGGCCGGCCGAATTGACGACGAGACGCTGGCCCATCTCGAACAGCTCATCGGCGAGATGCGACAGGCTGCCGAAGGGGGCGATCACCGCGCGCATGTGGACGCCGACTTTGCCTTTCATCACGCCATCATCAAGGCCGCTCACAACAGAATGCTCGAGCATGTGTGGCAGACGATGCGCCTCGCCACCACGACACTGGTCACGCACTACATGACCCAGATGACCCATCGCTCGCTTTTCGAGATCGGCGAACGGCACATCCCCGTTCTCGAAGCCTTGCGCGCCCGCGACCCGATCCGCGCCGAGGCCGCGATGCGCAGGCACATCGAAGAGCCCGGCGATTGGATTCGTAAAGCGGCCGCCACGGACGCCGCGGCAGGGCCTGAGACGCCCAAAGAGGAAGCCACAGTCTGATGGAGGACGTGATGACCAGACGCATCAACCGGCGAGCGTTCACGCAGGCCGTCGTGCTCGGACTTGGCGCGGCCGCTCTGCCCATATGGGCGCAAGGGCGCAAGAATCTGAAGATCGGCCACACCGGCATCACCTGGCCGTCGGGTCAGGGCCGCCGCGCCGGCCCGCCGGCCGCCGGCCCCGCCGGGCGCGCTGCCGATCCCGGCCTGGCACCGCCGCCCGTGGGACCGCGACCGGTCAGCGCCGAGGCGATCGAGAACATCTTCAAGGACGTGTCGAGCCTCGGGTTCGCCTCGCTCGAGCTGTTCAACTATCAGATCGAGGGCATGGAGGCCAACGGCGGGCTCGAGCCGCTCATCGAAAAATACAAACTCCCTCTCATGTCGAGCTACACGGGTGTGAACTTGACGGATCCGGCGCAGCGGAAAACGACGATTGACGCCGCCGTCAACACCGCGAAGGTCGTCAAGAAGAACGGCGGGAAGATCATTGTCGTGGGCCCCAACGGCGTGAATCGCGCGAGTTACGTCTTCGCCGATCACAAAGCGGACATCATCGCGACGCTCAACGAGCTCGGCAAGGCCATCGTGGATGTCGGCCTGACGCCGGTGGTCCACCAGCACACCGGCACCTGCGTGGAATCACGTGACGAAACCTACGCCGTCATGGAATCGGTCGATACGCGGAACATGAAGTTCGGGCCGGACATCGGCCAGCTTCAAAAGGGCGGCTCCGATCCCGTGCAGGTCGTCAAGGACTTCCTCCCGGTCGTTCACCACATGCACCTCAAGGACTATGCCGGCGGCGAGGCGTTTGTCGGCTACTGCCCGCTCGGTCAGGGCAAGGTTGACATCCCCGCCATCTTGACGATGATGGACGGCCGCGCCATCAACGGCATGATCATGGTGGAGCTGGACAGCAGCGCGAACATGCCGACATCGCCGCTCGAATCGGCGACGATCGCGAAGAACTATCTGGTGAAGCAGGGCGTGACGTTTCGGGCGTAGCCGCGCCGACCGTTCTCAGCGCCTGGGTGGAACGACCACCCACTGCCGGCTGCGCACGGTGAGGCCGCGGCCGTCCACTTTTACTTTCAGTTCGCGAGGGCGCCCGTCGCGATCGGCCTCGTCGGGCTGCACACCAAGCAGGTAGTAGCCGGCGGATTCGCGCAGCACGCGGTCGAGTGCGAACGCGCTTTCACCCGACGGCACGTAGAACCGCGCGCCGCCGGCGGCGCTGGAAAAACTGTCCAACCAGTTTCCGAGCAACGCGCGGTCCCGGCTGGCGCTCACGCCCGGCGAGCCCCGCTGCGATGCCGTATTGCCGTCGGCCGCCATTGTCTCCACATGGATCGTGTACACGCTCGCGTTTGCGCGCGCGGCCGCCTGCCCCATGACGCGCGCCACATCTCCGACGCTCGGTCGCCCTTCCAGGCGATCGCTGACCAGCAGACCGCCGCTCAAAAGGACGACCGCCTTGCGTCCGGGAATGTCGGCCAGCTTCGTCAACAGCCGTCCAAGGCCGTCGAGACTGGTGTCGGCCTGATACTGCAACTCCGCCGCGAGCCCGATGCCTTCGGCATAAATGCGCGGCGGACAATCGGCGTCGTCCGGACACTCGCGCTGCTGCACCTTCACGACCGGATCGAGCTCCATTGCTGTCGCCACGTCGAGCGCAGAGGCCCGATTGCGCGCGGCCGTGATGAACGCGTGCGGGTTGGTCGGCTCTGTCGTGATGTCGACAATCTCGGACGGCCTGAGATTGTAATTGCTCCGGTAGATCGGATGTGTGCCGATCACGCCGTTCAGCCGGGCCCGAACCGAGGCGCGTCCCGTCGTCGGCGCAATCCACCAGCCCGGCGGATAGACGTACAGCCCCACGCGATCGTCGGGCTGAAGGCGGTCGAGAAAGGCGCGAATCGCCTCGACCGGATCGCGCGCGTCGCCGACCTTGAAGCTTTCGTTGTCGATCGCGAGGATGAACGTGCGACCGGCGCCGGCGGCCGGAGCCGCCGCAGCCAGCGAGGACGGATCGCTGCGCCCGATCGAGGTGTCCGACGTGTCGCTGCGGATGAACGAGGCCGACAGCACCTTGCGACGATGGCCTTCGATGGAGACCTCGAAGGCGTTGGCCCCGAGTCGATCGATCGGGTTGCCCTTGGCGTCGACGATCTGCACGTCGACGGCGATCACGTCAACCGCGGTCCGAAATACCGGCTGCTGCGCGCGTGCCGGCAAGCGAGCTACCAGCGCGGCCAAAGCGAGCGTCGCCAGCCACATCGTGAGATCACGATGGTCGCGGGATCGTAACATCGGACCTGACTGGCTCACGGGTGCAACTCGTCAGCAGTTACTTTAACGCTGTTTTACCGGCCGCGAGCACGCGCAGAATTGCGTCGGTGTCGTAGACGCTGCCGCCCCACGATCCGCCGCTCACGTCCTGCAGGGCCGCCCACAGTCGCGTATCGGCCGGCAGAGCGGGATCCGGCGCCAGATCCTCGCGCGAAGGGCGCGCGGCCAGCAGGCGCGCACCGGCCTCGGGATCAACCGCCTCGCCGGAGGTCCCGACAAAGTTGACGGTTCCCGTCAAATGGCGCGAGTCGATCAGGATCTCGATTCGGTCGCCGTCGCGAAGTTTTCCGATCGGGCCTCCCGCGAGCGCCTCCGGCGACACATGGCCGATACACGCCCCGGTCGAGACACCGCTGAATCGCGCGTCGGTCAAGAGCGCGACGTCCTTGCAGGGGCCCGATACCGCAGCGCCGAGGTCAACTGATATGTCTCCTCCATCCCCGCGCCCATGGGACCGCGGCCGATCAGGACCAGGACATCGCCCGGCCGCACGGCTCGATCTTTGATCGCGGCAATCGCCGCCGGCTCGGACACGAAGACTCTGGCGCGGCCCGTGTAGCGGTAGATGCCGTTGGCGTCCAGCAGCGCAGGATCAATCGCCGTGCTCTTGATGACGGCGCCCTCGGGCGCGAGGTTGCCCGTCGGAAAACACACCGTCGAGGCCAGGCCTCGCCGGTCTGCAATGTCCGGCGCCATGATGACGTCATCCGCATGGATGCCGTCTGTTTCGGTGAGCAGTTGTCGGAGGCGCGCGCGGCGTGCCGACGTTTCCCAGAAATCGAGTTGGGCGCCCAACGTCAAACCGCTCACCGTGAGGGCGCCAGTCTCCAACAACCCGGCGCGCCGAAGATGCAGCATCACTTCCGGGACGCCCCCGGCAAGAAAGACCTGGACGGTCGGATGGTTGCGGGGACCATTGGGCAGCGCGTCCACCAGGCGAGGCACTTGACGGTTGATTCGAGTCCAGTCCGCCACCGTGGGGCGTCGGAGCCTCGCCGCGTGCGCGATGGCCGGCAAGTGCAGGATCAGGTTCGTCGACCCGCCAAATGCGGCATAGGTCACAAGGGCGTTGTGGACCGCGGCGTCGGTGAGAATGTCGGACGTCCGGATTCCACGGTCGTCGAGCGCCATCAACGCGCGAGCCGACTGGCGCGCCAGATCAAGCCAGATCGGTTGTCCGGAGGGCGCCAGTGCCGAGTGGCCGAGCGACAGACCCAGCGCCTCGCCCACCACTTGCGACGTGGCGGCCGTCCCGAGGAACTGGCACCCGCCCCCCGGAGTCGCGCAGGCTCGACATCCGGCGTCGGCGGCCTGCTCGAGCGAGATCTCCCCGTGCGCGAAGCGCACGCCGATGGTCTGCACGCGCCCCGCGTCCTCGCCGTGCTCCGGCAGGAGCGTGACGCCGCCGGGCACGAGCACGCATGGCAGATCGTGACACGCCGCGAGCGCCATCATCATCGCGGGCAGACCCTTGTCACAGGTCGCCACGCCCAGCACCCCGCGCCGCCTCGGCAGCGAGCGAATCAGACGTCCGAACACGATCGCCGCGTCGTTGCGAAAGGGCAGACTGTCGAACATCGCGGTGGTGCCCTGCGATCGGCCATCGCACGGATCGGTGCAGGCGGCCGCGAACGGCACGGCTCCCGCGGATTTCAATTCCAGCGCGGCGGCCTCCACCAGACGGCCGACCTCCCAGTGGCCGGTGTGGTACCCGAGAGCGATGGGGGTTCCATCCGGCGCGCGGATTCCGCCGTGGGTGGATAAGAGCAGGTACTCCCGGCCGCCCAGCGCCGACGGCGTCCAGCCCATACCGACGTTTTGCGACCAGCCGAACAGATCGCCCGAAGGGCGGGACTGGAGCATCTGGGGCGTCAGCGGCAAGGTGCCGCTCGGCCCGGGAGCATGCGTCCGGCCATCCAGCGCCGTGGGTTGATAGACGTCGAATGGGTTTGCACTCATGTCGGGCCGGGAGTATAGCGCGTCGGGTTCCACCCGTCCCCGCAGCCCCGTTTGGGCGTCTATTCGGGCCGTAAACATTGGGGCGATCTCGCTCCGGCCGAAATTATCGATTATCGAGAAAGTGCTTCACCTCGGGGAAATTCCATGGTAGGCTCCGGCCGTTCATTCCAGAAGAGCGGCTCTCTCGAACTTAGGAGGCGTAAATGTCTAGCAGGTTGCGACCGCGCACGTGGACGTATTTGTGCGCTGGGCTCGGACTGTGCCTCGCGGGCGCGACGAGCGCTTCGGCACAGCAAACCGGAGGCGGCACTCTCACCGGTACCGTCATCGACAAAGACGGCGTCGTTCCCGGCGCGACGGTGACCATAACCGCGGAGGCGACGAACACCACCCGAACGACCCCCACGAACGAAGTGGGCCTCTTCCGCTTTGCCGGATTGGCCCCAGGCACCTACACGATCAAGGTCGAGGTGTCCGGCTTCAAGCCGGTCACGGTGAACGACCTCCTGCTCACGGCGGGAGAAATCCGCGACGTCGGCAAGCTGGTCCTGCAGGTCGGCGGACAGACCGAGACCGTCACCGTCACCGCCGCGGTGACGCCGGTGCAGGTCGAAACCAGCGCCCGCAAGGTCAGCTCACCTCCGACGAGCTCACCAACATCCAGATGAAGGGCCGCGATATCTACGGCTGCTCGCGCTCGTGCCCGGCGTCATGGACACCAATTTCAGTCGCGACTTCACCAACTGGAACTCGGCCAAGCAGACGACGATCAACGGCGCGCCCGTCAACAACAAGATCCTGATGGTCGATGGCATCGGTGTCATGGACGAGGGCGGCACCGGCAACGCCTATCGTGAATCCGAACATCGACGCGGTCGGCGAAATCCAGATCATCGCCAACGGCTACACGGCCGAGAACGGCAAGACCAACGGCGGCCTCGATCAACTTCATCACCAAGTCGGGCACGACCGGTTCAGCGGCTCCGCGCTGGTACAACGCCAAGCGCGACGAGTGGAACAAGAACGACTACATCCGCATCCGCAACAACCAGCCGAAGCCGCTCTACGACGTCAACATCGGCGGCTACACGCATCGGCGGCCCGGTCGATCATTCCCAAGGTGTTCGACAGCCGCACGGCGCACGAAGAAGGTGTTCTTCTTCTTCTCGCAGGAATACACGACCGACGCCCAGCCGACCGTGCTGACGCAGGCCAACGTGGCCACGCCGCTCGAGCGCGCCGGCGACTTCTCGCAGACGCTACCTGACCGAATCGGGCAGCGCGTCCAGCCGATCATCGATCCGCAGACGGGCTTGCAGTTTCACGGGCAACATCATCCCCGCGAACCGCATCAACGCGATCGGCCAGAAGCTGCTGAACCTGGTGCAGCGCCCAACGGCTACGTGAGCCCGATTGCCGGCCAGACGTACAGCTACAACTACATCGACAACCAGACGCCGCTGCACAACCGCACCGACCACGTGTTCCGTGCCGATGCGACGCTCAGCGAAGAAGACGCGCATCAGCGGCAAGCTCCTCGCCGATCGCGAAGACAACATCGCTGTTCAGCCAGTTCGGTCCGGGCCAGGGCGTCGAGAACAACTTCGTTCCGGGCTGGGTGCTCTCGGGCACCGCGACGACGGTCATCAAGCCGACGCTGGTCAACGAGTTCAACGGCGGGTTCTCGCTGAATCACTACGGATACCGGTCGACGTCCGACGGCTCGAAGGGCTACCCCGGCGGGTACAACTACTCGGACTACTTCTGCGCAGAACGTCGGCGTCTGCGCGCCGCGAATCCAGCCCTACGGCACCGGGTTCGCCGTCTATGACCCGGCTCATCTGACGTGCTGCTCGTTCGACCAGGCGGACCAGTATCCGTACGTGGCGATCGCGAGCTACTCGCGGCGGCAACCGCCCGAACCTGGCGGGCTTCAGCCCGGGCGGCGTCAACGGCCGCGTCATGCCGGCCGCGAACCGCAACAACCGGTGGCAGTTCCAGGACGACCTGACGAAGACGAAGGGCCGCCACAGCTTCAAGTTCGGCGTGTACCTCGAGCTCGACTCGAAGACCGAGCCGGGCACGACCAACTACATGGGCAACTTCAACTTCGGCAGCACGACGACCAACCCGCTCGACACCGGCAACGGCTACGCGAACGCGCTGCTCGGCATCTTCCAGACCTACCCGGAAGCCAACAAGCGCGTCGACAAGGACGTCCGGCACTGGCAGAACGAGTTCTACGCGCAGGACAGCTGGAAGGTGAAGCCGCGGTTCACGCTCGACTACGGCATGCGCTTCACGCACAGCGGCCCGTTCTACGAAATCCACCACGCGACGGCGGCGTTCTACCCGGAACTGTACAATGCGGCCAAGGCGCCGCGCCTCTACGCGCAGGCCTGCACCAACCCCGCGATCGCAGGGGAATCAGACCTGCCCGACCGCCCAGCGCGCCGCGATCGACCCGGCCTTCCCGAACATCTTCGTGTCGGCCGCCTACGCCGGCAACTTCGTGCCGGGCACCGGCGATCCGTACAACGGCATGAAAGTGGACGGCATGGGCAGACGGCCAGGTACCTGGTACCTGCCCGCACCTCGTGGGCGGCGCCGCGCGTCGGCTTTGCCTGGGACGTCACCGGCGACGGCAAGACGGCCGTGCGCTCCTCGTTCGGCGTCTTCTACAACTTCCCGCGCGGCCAGCCGTCGCAGTTCGTCGGCACGCCGCCGGTGTCGGTCGACGACGACGATCCGCAATGCGACGATCGATCAGCTGGCGAACTTCTCCAGCGGCCAGCTGGTCGCGCACGACCAGCCCCGTCAGTTCGGGAATCGCGACGAAGGCGGGCAAGCACTACGGTCTGCCGATCGCCTACGAAACCAACGTGGCGTTCCAGCGGGACATCGGCTTCTCCACCGTCGTTGACGTCGCCTACGTCGGCAATTTCATCCGGAACGACTACCGGACCAGTCAACCTGGAACCGCTGCCGCTCTACGTCTACGCCGACCCGAAGAACCAGTTCAACGGCGCGGAGATCAGCGCGAACTACCTGCGGACGAAGTTCCCGGCATGGGGAACATCACCGACACGGTCAATGACACGACCGTCGCTGCAGTACAACTCGCTGCAGTTCAGCGTCCAGCGCCGGCTGTCGAAGGGCCTGCAGATGGGCATGGCGTACACGCTGGCCAAGGGCATGGGCATGCAGGGCTACGACGACTACACGGCCGACCCGAACATCACCATGGCCAACGTCGGCGGGACGGCGGTCACGGGCGGCGACGATGCGCTCCGAGCCCGGTACTGGGGGCCGACCGCTGTCGACCGCAGGCACAATCTGGTCGTGAACTACAGCTACCAGATTCCCGACGCTCTCGAAGAGCGTCACGGTCATGAACTGGATCCTCGCGCGATTGGCAGATCTCCGGCGTGACGAAGTTCATCAGCGGCACGGCGGTGAACCCGACTGCAGCTCCACGGTCGCCGGCGTCGCCAACACCGATCCCGTCGTACACCGGCGCATGACCGGCGCGCTGCCAGTTGACCGGCGCAGCCGATCTTCAGCGGCTATACCGTCGATCCGGATCCGACTGCTGGCGCTGCACTTCAACCCCGCGGCGTTTGCCATGGCCGCAGCCGATCAGCGCGACCGTCGGCAACTTCGGCAACGCGCCGCTCGGGCTGCTGCGCAATCCGTCCTGGAGCAACTGGGACATCACGCTGGCGCGGCGCTTCCCGGTCCCGGCGATGGGCCGGAAAGCCGGCGTGCGGCTGCAGTTCCAGGCGTACAACGTGTTCAACCAGGTCGAATGGACCACGATGAACACGACGCTGCAGTTCACGACCGGTAACGGCGTGCTCAACAGCACGCAGACCGGTCAGTACACGGCAGTGAACCCGGCTCGTCAGTTCGGCTTCACGGCGCGGTTCGACTTCTAGCGGTTCGCTCGTCTCCCAACACGGCGCCGGCTGCATTTGCGTGCAGCCGGCGTCGGATTTTTTTGCGGTATCCTCCAGGAGATCGCGCGAGGTTGCCGCCACAAGGAGTCATCCGCATGCTCAGTCGTCGATTCCGCGGCCCGATGCCCCGCCTTCTCTTCCTGCTTGTTGCGACGTCTGCGGGCGTCGCAGTGTTCCCTGCCACGGTCATTCCACAGAGCGGCGGACCGGAACCAGAGACGTGGCGTGACTACGGCGGCGGGCCCGACAACGCGCACTTCACGTCGCTGACACAAATCAACAAGACCAACGTCAGCCAGCTCGAGGTCGGCCTGGACCTATCCGACCTCGGACAACGTCGTCGTACGTCTTCAATCCCGTCGTCGTCGACAACGTGATGTACGTGCTGGCGAGAAACAACTCGCTCGTCGCGCTCGACGCGACGCACGGGCAAGGAGATCTGGATCCACGACGGCCTGCCGGGCATCGCGCCGCGCGGCATCAACTACTGGGAGAGCCGGACCGCCGGATCGCCGTCTGATTTCCAGATCAACAACTTTCTCCAGGCGATCGACGCGAGGACCGGCAAGTCGATCCTCGACGTTCGGCATCGACGGCGCGGTGAACCTGCGCGAAGGCCTGGGCCGCGATCCGGCGACGGTCGGCCGGTGCAGTCGCCACAATCCCGGGCAAGATCTTCGAGAACCTCATCATCCTCGGTTCGGCGCCCGGCGAGGCCTATCTGTCGCCCGCCCGGCGATCTGCGCGCGTTCGACGTCATCACCGGCAAGCTCGTCTGGCAGTTCCACACCATTCCGCATCCCGGGCGAATTCGGTACGAGACCTGGCCGAAGGACGCGTGGAAGTACGTCGGCGGCGTGAACACCTGGGGCGAGATCTCAGTCGATCCCGTCACGCGGCATCGCCTACTTTCCGACTCGGATCGCCGACCTATCGACTACTACGGCGCCGATCGGCACCGGCGCAGAACCTGTTCGGCACGTCCCTGCTGGCGCTCGACGCCCGCACCGGCAAGCGCCTGTGGCATTTCCAGATGGTGCACCACGATCTGTGGGACTACGACAACACGGCCGCGCCGCAGTTGACGACCATCCGCCACAACGGCCAACTCGTCGACGTCGTCGCGCAGGCGGGCAAGACCGGGTTTCTGTATGTGTTCAATCGCGTGACCGGCGAACCGCTCTGGCCGATTGAAGAGCGGCCCGTGCCGAAGAGCGACGTGCCCGGCGAGCAGTCGTGGCCGACGCAGCCGTTCCCCACCAGCCCCGCCTCCGTTTGCGATGCAGCGGATGACCGTAGACGACATCAATCCGTACCTTCCGGACGGCGGAACAGCGAGATGTGGAAGACGCGCATCGCCAATGCGCGAAAAGACGGCTTGTTCACGCCGCCGGCCGTTGGCGTCGACACCGTCGCGATTCCTGGCGCGCAAGGCGGCGCCAACTGGGGCACGACCGCCGCGAATCCGACGGACGGCACGGTGTACGTGCTCGGCATCAACGTCCCATCCATCTACAACCTGACCGCGGACGAGCCGGGACGCGCGGGCGCGGCTGCCTCGCCAGATGGTCCGGCGCCGGCACGGGGCCGCGGCGCCGGAACGGCGGGCGCAGCGCCGGCTCCACCCGCGCCTGGATTGATCGTCGCTTCGGGCGGACCGCCGGGAGAACGCCCCGGACTCATCGGCAGCGGTGGAATGGTCGGACCGGCGTACCCGGCAGGTCTCGACGTGCCGTCTGTCCGCTATTACACGGGCTACGGCATGGTCGATCGTCTCGTCAAGCCGCCGTTCTCAACGCTCACGGCCTTCGACCTGAATGCCGGAACGATCAAGTGGCAGGTTCCCGCCGGCGGCGACGACCCGCAAGCGGCCGCGCAAGGTGCGCACGAAACCGGATACCCGCGCGCCCGCGCCGGCATCATCGTCACCTCAACGGGGCTCTTGTTTCAGGCTGGCGGAGACGGCAAGGTCCGCGCCTACGACGCCGACAACGGCAAAGTTCTGTGGACCGGCGTGCTGCCGGCCGGTTCGATCGGTATTCCGGCGATGTACGAGAGCCACGGACGCCAGTACCTGGTGATCAATGCGACACAGGCAGGCTTCGGTGGCCGCGGCGCCGCAGCCGCCGGCGCGGCCCCAGGACAGCGAGCCTACATCGCGTTCGCGCTGCCCTCAAACAAGTAGGGACTTGGATCGCCGAGCTCCGGACGTTCAGGCTCGGGGTTCCACGTCATTTCTGCGGCAGTGCGAACGTGACGTAGCCGTCTGGCGCGCCAGGATGCGGCGCTACCACTGGCGCGCCGCCCCCTCCCCGGAGGCCGGCCGCCGCGCCGCCGATCGGCACGAGCAGATACTCACGCCCGTCCAGTTCGTACATCGATGGTGAACCGCGCACACCGGTCGCGCCGCCGAGGGGAGCGGACCAGAGCACCTTGCCGGTCTCCGTGTCGTACGCGCGGATCGTGCTGTCGCCGCCGAAGCCGAACAGCAATCCGCTGGCCGTGACGATGACGCTGTTGCGCATCTGCGTGATGCCTGTGCCGGTGATGCCCTGCGTCGGCCAGCGCCGGATCGTCGCCGAATCCGGTCTGCCACTTGATGGTGCCTTTGTTCAGGTCGTACGCGGTGATCACGGTGTACGGCGGCTTCATCATGTTGCCGATCGTGCCGTACTGGCCGTTGATCGAGTACTGCTCGAACGCCGGCACGCCCTCCGGATACGTCGCGGCAGCGCCGGACCGCGCCCAGGCCCCGCGCCCGGCCGACGAGCGGCCGCGTTCTCGCGCCGCCGGTCCCGACAACGCAGCTCGGGGGAATTGGCGTCGCGCAACCGGGCCCGCACCGCGTCCGCCAACCGCTGCGCCGACGCCGCCCGGCCGCGCACCGCGTCCGGCTGGCGCCAGAAGAAACGCTGTCAGCTGATCCATCTCTTCGGGACCCAGCTGCGGATTGGCCGGCATCTGGCCGCGTCCGTTCATGACAACCGTCGCAATGGCCGCCGCATCGAGACGGCCGGCGATCGTCAGCAACGTCGGAGCCGGCCCGATGCCTGCGCGATCCGGTCCGTGGCACTGCTGGCATTCGCGCTGGTAGACGGCCTGCCCGGGCATGGCGAACGCCGGCCGGTGGCCCCGCGGCTCGGCCCTCGCCCGGCTTGTAGCAGCCGGAGAAGCGCGGGATTGTTCTGGCCGACGACGTACACCATGCCCGTTGTGGGCTCAGCCGAGGTCGTGCCGAACAGCGCGCCGCCGTTGTTGCCGGGCATGTGCACCGGTCCACTTTTCACTGATCGGCGTGAACAGGCCGACGTTCGTTCGCGTCGGCGATGCTGCTCCATGAACGCGTCGCGCGCCTGCGGCGTCATGTTGCTGTAGCGGGCTGATGTCGTCCTTCGTGAACGACTGCTTCACGAACGGCGGCGGATTGCGTCGGAAACGGCTGCGTTGGCCAGGTCTGCTCGCCCGGCATGTCGCTCTTCGGCACCGGCCGCTCTTCGATCGGCCAGATCGGCTTGCCAGTCACGCGATCGAACACGTACAGGAATCCGGTCTTGCCGGCCAGCGCGACGACGTCGACGTTCCGGCCGTCCTTCTTGATCGTCGTCAGCTGCGGCGCCGCGGTGTTGTCGTAGTCCCAGAGGTCGTGATGCGTCGTCTGGAAATGCCAGAGCCGCTTGCCGGTGCGCGCGTCGAGGGCGAGCAGGCAGTCGGAGAACAGGTTCGTGCCGATGCGGTCGGCGCCGTAGAAATCGTAGGTCGGCGAGCCGGTCGGGAAGTAGGCGATGCCGCGCTTCTCGTCGATCGTCATCTCGCCCCACGTGTTGGTGCCGCCGATGTACTTCCAGGCGTCCTTCGGCCACGTCTCGTAGCCGAATTCGCCCGGATGCGGGACCGTGTGGAAAATCCACGCCTGCTTGCCGGTGATGACGTCGTAGGCGCGGAGATCGCCGGGCGGCGACATGTAGCCCTCGCCGGTCGCCGAACCGAGCATGATCAGGTTTTCGAACACCTGACCGGGCGTGCCGGACTGAATGCGGCCGATCGTCGCCGGATCGCGGCCGAGCCCCTCGCGCAGATCGACGACGCCGTCGATGCCGAACGTCGTGATCGACTTGCCGGTCGCGGCGTCGATCTCCTGCAGGTAGTCGTTCATGCTGAAGATCAGGCGCCGGTCTTGCCGTCCTTGCTCTCCCAGTAGTTCAGGCCGCGGGTGGTCATCGCCTGCATGCCGTCGTGGATCCACAGCTCCTTGCCCGTCGGGCGTCGAGCGCGACCAGCGCGCCGTTGCGGCCGCGGCCGTAGACCGTGCCGTGCACGACGAGCGGGTGGAAAACGGTCTCGCCGTAGCGGATAGCTCCAGGCGACCTGGAGCTGCTGTGACGTTGGCCTTGTGATCTGTTTCGAATCGAAATAGCGCGAGCTGTCGGCGCCGCCGCCGTAGCCGGTCCAGGGCAACTCGGCCGGAGCGGACGACGCCAGCGATCGCGGTCAGCGCCGACCAGGGCCGCGACGGCGAGCAGCGCGCGACGACGTTCTGCTGGCGACGCCGACAGCCTTGGCCGACATGACGCTCCTTCTGCGGCTTCGACGTGCTACTTCTTCGCGCGCGGCTTGCCGAGAAACACGAACGCGCCCAGCTCGCCCGACGTCACGATGTCGTTCACGCCGTCCTTGTTCAGATCGACGCGCGATGACCTGCGAGCCCGCGCCCGACGGTTGTGCACCAGCTCGGGCACGAACTCGGCGCCGCCGGGCGCCTGTCTTGTTGCGCACCGTCCGGTAGACGTAGAGCACCGGCGCGCCGTAGGGATCGGGATCGGTGTAGCTCTCGCTGATGCGAGAAGAACCGTTTGCCGACGACGAAGTCGGGAATGCCGTCGCCGTCCATGTCGGCGCAGGTCGAGCCGTGCGGCTCGGAGAAGGTCACGCCGCCGGCGTTCTTCGACGCGAAGTCGTCCGAGATCATGTGCTGCACGAACGTGATCTTGCCCGCCGCGTCGCGCTTCTGCTCGAACCACGCGAGCCCGAACACGTGCGCCTGCAGCGACGTCACGACGTCGTTGAGCCCGTCGCCGTTGACGTCGTACACGCACATCTCGGCGCCGCCGGGCGCGCCGCGGCCGTTCTGACGGCCGAACGGCCTGCGGGATGGTACGTCCACATCGGCGTGTCGGCCTTGCCCGGGTTGCTCCCACCATCCGTAGACGTTGAGGATGTCGACGCGGCCGTCGCCGTTGATGTCGCCCGCGCCGATGCCGTGCGCCGACGTACGTGCCCTGCTCGCCGACCTGCGTCGAGAGCCACGGGCCGGTGGGATTGGCCGGATCGGGCTTCGCCCAGCGCATCGCGCCGCCGCCCATGTAGACGAGATCGGGCTTGCCGTCGCCGTCGATGTCCTTCATCACCGACACTTCCGCGACGCGTGGGCGCCGGCGGAATGACGTTCGCGGTACGAATCCCACCGGCGCGGCTCGCCTTTCGGATTCACGTACAGCCGTCGTGCCCGACGTCGACGCGAGCAGCACGTCCGGCCAGCCGTCGCCGGTGAAGTCGCCGGCGAACTCGAGCCAGTTCGACGAGAAGTCGATCGACGGGTTGGTCGCGAGCGCCATGTAGAACTCGCGCTCCTTCGTGAAGTCCGGCCCGAGGAAGATGAACGGGCCCGAGACGATGTCCATGTTGCCGTCGCGATCGAAATCGGCGGCCGCCGACGCGAACGAGTAGTAGAACGGCGTGAGCCGCAGCATCCGGAAGTTCGGCGACAGCTGTTCCGGCGACGATGTGTTTGAGCTGAGATCGCGATACGACACGTCGCGGAAGTGCACTTCGCCCGTGCCGCCGACGTAGATCGCGATCGGACCGAACGTGCCGAGCTCCTCGTCGGCCGCGCCGCCGCCGTTGCGCCGCCGCCCTGTTCACCCACGGCCGCAGGATGTTCGCGTCGATCGACGACGTCGACGTCGTTCCAGTCGTTCGGCTTGAGGCCGGACGGCTCGGTCAGGTTCGGCAGCTCCGCGCCCGAGGGCAGCGTGCCGCGACCGCGTCCGGCCCGGCTGCCGCTGCCCCCGCCCCCTGCGGCACGCCTGCCCGGCACCCGCCTGCCGGCGGCCGCTCCCGGCGCAGCGCCTGCGCCTGGCACCGGCCGCCGCCGCGCCACCGCGCGTCGCCGCACCGCCCGGGCCCCCGCGCCTGCGCGCCGCCACCGCCGCCCGCCGCGAGCGCCGCGCGCCGCGCAGTCGCCGCCGCTTCGGCGGCCGTCGGCGCGACGCGCATCAGCCCGCCGCCGGGACGCAGCCGCTCGCGCGTCAGTTCCTTGCCGTTCGCGTCGAGCGTCACCGCATACGCCGCCCTGCTTCGCCCTCGTTGAGCGAGACGAAGATGCCCTTCATCCCCGTCGGCGTCTTCTCGGCGCGCAGCAGCACGCCGGTCTTGCAGCCGCCCACGCACTTGAAGTCGGCGCCGAACTCGACATCCTGAAACGATTTGTCGAGCACCAGCCAGCCGCCTTCGGGCGACTTCGGCGTGCCGACCAGCTCGCCGTTGACGGCTTTCCAGTCGGCCTGGCCGACGACCTGCCAGCCGGTCAGGGCGCTGCCTTTGAATGTCCAGTCGGGGACGAACGTGCTGCGCGTGCCGGACACCGGCGCGGCCATCGTGACCGCCGCTACCACTGCGAGCACACCGAGAAATCGTCGACCCATCTTCGCCTCCTGAAGCGCGAAACCGACGCGTGTTTAGAAACGTGCGTGCAGAGTACTCGATTGCTCGATCGACCACGGTCTTCTGTTGGTCATCGGGCAGCCCGAAGACGAATAGCCGGCCGCCAAGCTGAGCCGGATCGACCGCGCGGCCGACCGGCTTGCCGCCAGCGGCCATGACCGCGACGTACTGTCTGCCGTTCTTGTCGAGATACGTGATGGGGACCGTCCGTCCGTTCTCCGACAGATCCCCGGTCCAGAGCACCTTGCCCGTCTTCGCGTCGAACGCGCGGCATCCGCGCATCCTGGGACGCGGCGATGAAGACGAGCCCGCCGGCCGTCGCAATCGGGCCACCGCGCATTCGAGCGTGCCGGTCGTGGGCACGCCAAGTTTGTCCAGCTCCTCGAACGAGCCGAGCGGCACCCGCCAGGCGATCTCAGCCGTGTTCACGTTGACGGCCACGCAGTTCGCCCCAGGGCGGCTGCTGGCAGGGCCAGCCCTTCACGCCGTCCCAGAAATTCGTCCCGAGTCCTGGAGGCGCGTTGTCAGGGCCGCGGCGCACGTAACCTTCGCCGCTCTTCACCATCTTGTTGAGCATGCCGTGGTCCTGCGTCGGCAGAAACAGATAACCCAGAGAGGGATCGTAGGCGCCGCCGTTCCAGTTACCGCCGCCGGTCCAGCCCGGGAAGATCACGCGAAGCTTCGGTCCGTACTGCGCGTAGGGACCGCCGGTCATCGCGCCGCCCTCGAGCGCGAGCAGATCGCGACAGTACTTCTCGTGCTCAGGCGTGACCCTGGCGACTTCGTCGGGCGAGAATGTCGTGCGCGCGATCGGCTTCGGCTTGATCGGAAACGGCTGGGTCGGCCAGTACTCGTCGCCTGGCAGCGGATTGTCGGAAACGACCGGTCGCTCCTCCACACCGAACACCGGCTCGCCCGTCACTCGATTGAAGATAAAGAGCAGGCCCTGCTTCGTGTATTGCGCAACCGCGGGAATCGTCTGCCCGTTCCGCTTCACGTCGATCGAGCTGCGGCGGCGAGGTCAGGTCGTAGTCCCAATTGTCGTGATGCGTCGTCTGGAAGTACCACTTGACCTTGCCCGTTGCCGCGTCCAACGCCAGCAGGGTCGATCCGTACAGGTTCTGGCCGAGGCGATCAGCGCCGTAGAAGTCCGTGGCCGGCGTTCCCACGGGAAAATACGCAATGCCGCGCGCTTCGTCCAGCGTCATCAACCCCCAGACGTTGGCGCCCGCGCGGTCCAGCCACTGATCGTCTTTCCACACCTCATGATTCGCCTCGCCAGGGCGGGGCACGGTATGGAACGTCCAGATCAACGTTCCGGTAATCGCGTCCCATGCTCGAATGTCGGCGGACGGCCCGAGGCTGGGCGACTCCTGCGAGTGGGCCCCGGTGATCACAAGATTCTTGTAGATCAACGGCGGCGATGAGATGCCGACCGGCCGAGTGGCGAACTTCTCGTTCGTCCCCTGGCGCAGGCTGATCTTGCCGTCGGTCCCGAACCCGGCCGCGTACTCGCCAGTCTTCGCGTCGAGCGCGATCAGCCAGGCTTCGCGGCCGTCGGTGCCAAGAATGATTCGCGGCGCGTGACCGGCGTCGCCAGGCCAATAGGAGATGCCCTTGGTCGCCGGCGTGTAGCCGACGTCTCGCACCCAGACTTCCTTGCCAGTCTCGGGATCCAGCGCGACGGCGCGCCCATACCCGGTGGTCAGGTACATCACACCGCCGACCACGAGCGGGGTCGACGACGACATGCGGTTGAAGCCGCGTCCGGCGGGTGGAGCGCTGGGGTCGGGCATCTCCTCGCCGCCTGCCGGCGCGCCCGCGCTTCCCGCGTTTGCGCCACGCCCGCCTGCCGCTATTCGCCCGCGCCCGCCGGCGCCGGGCGGAGTTTCTGGCCTTCCTGCAGCTGCATCGTTGGGTGGCGCGACTTTCGTGTCATAGGTCCACGCGACCTGAAGGCGCCCGACGTTGCTTGTATTGATTTGTTTGAGCGGAGAATAGCGGGTCTCGCCCGCGTCGCGACCGTGCATCGGCCAGTCGCCTTGCGTTTGTTGGCCTTGGACCTGGAGCAGGGTGGCGCCGAGGAGGAGAAGTCCACCTAAATATATGATTCGCATCGACTTTCGTCCTGATTTTGGCGCAGGTCTCGGGCTGAAATCGACAAATTATCGATTATCGAGCGATAACCTAGCACAACGGGGTCAGATTGGCTAGAATCAGCCGCGGTTCGGCGGCTTCGCGCCGTACCACTCGCTTCGCCCGCTCTCAGACTTCGGAAGTTCGAACGTCGACGTTCGAAGGTGTGTCGCAGGAGGCCCCTTGAGACTGAAGGACAAAGTCGCGCTCGTCACCGGTGCCAGCCGGGGAATTGGCCGTGGAATCGCCGAAATCTTTGCGGAGGAAGGGGCGCACGTCGCCGTCAACTACACGGCGCACGAGAAGGCGGCGGAGGACGTCGCCACCTGGGTGCGCGGCAAAGGCCGGCGCGCCATCACGGTGAAGGCCGACGTGGCCAAACGCGCCGATGTCGAAGCCATGGTCGAGAAGACGTGGAAGGAACTCGGGCCGATTGACATTCTCGTCAACAATGCGGGGATTGAGACGATCGTGCCGTTTCTGGAATTGACCGACGAGCAGTGGACGCGCCTGACGGACGTCAATCTTCGAGGCAACTGGCTGTGCTCGCAGGTCGTCTGCCGCCGCGTCGTCGCGGAAAAGCGCAAAGCGAGCATCGTGAACATCGGTTCGATTCAGGCCGCCAGGGTGCTGCCGGGCCGAACGCACTACGCCCCGACGAAGCTCGGCCTGGAAGCGCTCACGCGCAATATGTCGGCCGAGATGACGCCGCTCGGCATTCGCGTCAACTGTGTCCACCCGGGTCTCATCGAATCGGACATGACGGCCTGGGTGATGAAGGATCCGGAGATCCTGCCGAAGGTGCTCGCGGGCATTTCGCTCGGCCGGGCGGGCCAGCCGCGGGAAATCGGCACGGTGGTCGCCTTTTTTGCCTCTGACGAAGCGAGTTATCTCACCGGGCAATCCGTCCACGTCGATGGCGGATGGGAAGGCAAGTAGGAAAATGGCAACGCGACCCCCGGAGACCGTCTCGTTTCATCGGCGGAGCGTCGCTCGCTCGCCCTCTGCCAGTCACGACTACTTTCTTCGCCAGGGCATTCTGAAGCTGCTCGCGGTCAAGGATTCCGACATCCGGCTGCTGACGCTCGAGCAGTGCCGCGACGCCGTCGACAAGAGCCTGCACGCCGGCGGCGCCTTCTCCGCGACCATCCCGCTGGTCGCGCTCTACTACGGCGGCTTCATCGACTTCGACGTCGTCGACCCGACGCGGCGCGGCCAGGATCTGTTCGTGCTGAGCAAGGGGCACGCGGTCGCGGCGCTCGCGTCGATCTTACGCCGAGCTCGGCTACTTCGACCGATCCGTCCTGCGCAATTCGCGCTCGTATCACGAGCATCCTGAACGGCCATCCCGGGCCGCTCCTGCCGGGCATCCACCTCGCGACCGGGCCCATGGGCCAGGGATTCTGCGGTCGCGCAGGGATTTGCGATTGCCGGGACGCTCTCGCCGCGGTTCGATGCCTACTGTCTGACCGGCGACGGCGAGCTGCAGGAAGGACCGATTTGGGAAGCGGTCATGTACGCCGGCCAGAAGCACCTGGACAACCTGTGCGTGCTGGTCGACCGCAACAACGGACAGCTCGACATCGCGAACCGCATGGTGTTTCCCGATGCCCGACCTCGAACGGGTGTTCGCGTCGTTCGACTGGCAGGTGCACAGCGTCGACGCGACGCAGTACGACGGCGTCTACGCGGCGCTCGAAGCAGTTCCGGTACGGCCCGCGCAACGGCAAGCCGACGGCGATCATCTGCCACGGCACGAAGGGCCACGGCGCGCTGTCGGATTTCCTGAACAAGCACAAGGTCACGGTGCCGGATCGCGCTGCTGGAGCAGGAGATCGCGCTGCAGACGGCGCAGCGGCAGCGATCGCGTCGACGAGTTCAGTCGGTTCCACCAGCGGCTGCGGACGGCACCTGATGGCGGGCTCGTGCAGGACGCGCTGCTCGAGATCGCCGGCCAGATGCGGCTCGAGGTCGGTCGCACGGCCTTCGGATGAGCTGGCGCTCGAGCAGGTGGTCGGCCCGGTGCTGACGACACGGGCGCCTGCCGCGCGACAAGCGCATCCGTTACGACGCCGCATCCGCTGCCGCGGCTCGATCGCGCGAAGGAATACGCGGCCAGCGATGTCGTCACCGGCGCGATGAAGGTCTTCGCGCGCGACCCGCGCGTCGTGTCGATCGATTCCGATCTGGCGACGACGAGCGGGCTCGAAGCGGGCGTGGCCGCGGTCGATCAGCGGCGCGCGCTGAACGTCGGGCGTGGCCGAAGCCAACATGATGGGCATCGGCGAGGCGTTCGCCGCGCTCGGCTACCAGACCTGGATCAGCACGTTCTGCCCGTTCTTCGACTGGAAGGTGATGCGCCGGATCGCGGTCGGCCACCAGGAGCGGCTGGAAGCAATCGCCGCGCCCGACGGCTGGCTGAGCGAGGGGCACGGCCTCGATCTCACGATGCTCGCGACGGCCGCGAACTTCGAGACGCGAACCAACGGCGCGACGCACATGGGCAACGACGACAGCACGATCTTCGACGGCATGGCGCACTCTGAAGATCATCGACGTCTCGTGCCCGCAGCAGATGCTGTCGCTGATGCGCTGGATCATGGAGGGCAACCGCGGGCTGCTCTACGTGCGCGTCATGCGCACGCCCTCCGCGGTGCTCTACGACAGTGACTACGCGTTCGAGTTCGGCAGCGGCCACGTGCTCCGCGAGCTGCCGAGTGAACGAGGCGGTCATCGTCAGCAGCGGCCGCGGCGTGCACGAAGCGCTGGCGGCCGTCGACTGCCTGTGCGCGCCATGGGGATTGACGTCGGCGTCGTCGACATGCCGTCGATCGACGAGGTCGCTGCTGGTCCGGCTGTGCGAATCGGGCAAGCTCGTCTGCCTCGCCGAGCAGAACAACGGCTATCTGCTGCAGAACCTCTGAAGCGCCTTGCGTCGCGGCGCCGTGAGGCCGCGGCGTGGGATCGGATCCTGGCGATCAACACGCTCGACGCTGACGGCCGTCCGCAGTTCATCCATTCCGGCACGTACGAAGAGCTGACTGAGGCGTTCGGGCTGTCGGCCTCGCAACATCGCCGCACGCGATCCGCAGTCGCGCTCGAGAGGACGGCGCGATGAGCGTTCCTGCCATTCACGAATCGGACGACGGACGAGCTCGATCTTCCCGGCCGGCATCTGCGCTGGGTGGTGTCGGACAAGGACACGCTCGAAGCCGAACCACTGCTCGGCCTGCGTCATCCGGGTCGCGCCCGGCGAACGTGTGCGACCCGCGCATTCGCATCCGAACGGCGAGGAAGTGATCTACATCATCAGCGGATCGGGGCGCGTGCTCGTCGACGGCGAAGTGACAGCGGTCAGAGCCGGGCACGACGGTGCTGTTTCCGCAGGGCGCAGTCCACATGCTGCACAACACCGGCGGCGAGGAGATGAAAGTGGTCTGTTTCTTCGCGCCGCCGACCAGTCTGGATAACTACCGGATGCACGAAGGCGTCGACTTTCCCGATTGAAACGTCGAGCGTCCGAGGAGCTCCCGATGAAGACGCCCCTGTTGCTGTTGACTATGGTTCTCGGCGTCGTGTTGACGGTGCACCTGGCCATGAACGGTAAGGTCGGCGCAGCGCTGAACAACGCGCGCGTCGGCAACGTGGTCTTCTGGTGCATCGGCGCCGCCATGGCCCTCCTCATCGGCCTGACCGGCTGGCAGTCCGGCGCGCTTGAACGGACTGAGGACCGTCAATCCGCTGCTGCTGACCGCCGGCGCTTATGGCGCCTCGCTCGTCTTCGGCATCGCCTGGCTGATCCCGCAGGTCGGCGCCGGGCCTTTCACGTTCGCCCTGCTCGGCGGTCAGATCATCAGCGCGATGGTGCTCTCGCACTTCGGCTGGCTCGGTTCGCCGAGGCAGCCGATCACGGCGATGAACCTGGTCGGCGCCGCGGTGCTGCTCGTCGGGATCATCCTCGCCACACGGCGATAGATGCGCGCGCGCCGGGCGGTCCTGGTTCTGGTCGTCGGCGCGCGGCTCTTGCGCGGCTCGATCGGGGTGCCGTTGCCTTCGCAACAGCGTGCTGGTCAGCGCCATCGAGCGTGGTCCGACTACGGCAGCGATCATCACGGGTGGATCGCAATTGCTCTTCCGGCGAAATAAACGTCGGAACACGGAGTCGGCCATGAAGATAAAGCAGACAGCGCGTGCCGTCGCCATCATCGCCGCAATTGTCATCCTGGCCCTTGCGCCGCTGTTCGGCGCCGGTCCGTCATTCCATCCGGACGCGACGTTCAAGGGCTCGTCGCTCGCTGGCTGGCATGTCCTGGGCGACGCGGACTGGCGGGCGCAGGATGGGGTGATCACCGGCGTGCCAAAGCAGCCCGGCGGCGGCTGGCTTGTGCTCGACAAGTCGTACCAGGACATTGGCTTCTACGCGGCTTTTCGGTGCGCGACTGGCCGTCTCCCCCCTTCCGGCGGTTCGGCGCCTCCCGCCGGCGCGTCCGCGGAGGCGGGATGCAAGACCGGGATCTTGCTCCGCGCCGAGAAGACCGCCAGCGGCATGAAGGGTGTGTATGTCTCCTTCACCGATGGCGACATCGCGTCCTACGCGGTGACGTTGGACGCGCAAGGGAAAGAGCTGCAACGTCAGCGGCTGCGACCGGGCGGCGGCCAGATGCGGATTGCCCCGCCCGTCGATCCGAATGCGCCAGCGCGCGGCGGCGGGCCAGGTCGCGGTGCAGCTCCTGGCGCCGGCGCCGCCGGCCGTGGCGGCCGAGGGGCCGCGCCTCCCAATCTTCCGCTGACGCGCCCCGACACGAGCCTGCGCGCCGGGGAGTGGAACGATTTCGAGATCGAGATCGACGCCAACATCGTCCGGGCGTTCCTGAACGGCGGAGGCGAAATCGCCGGCGGCGTCGCCGACGACGACGCCGGCACGTTTGGACCGGTGGCGCTCTACGTCGGTGGGACGGGCGAAGTGCGATTCAAGGATGTCGCCTACAAGGACTTGAACCTCCGCACGCGGCCGGCCGAGCAGGTGTCGTCCCGCTTCCGCATGCAGCGCGTCAGCGACTTCTACTATGCCTGGGGCGCGGGCGCAGCCGACTTCAATCACGACGGCACACTCGACGTCGTCGCCGGGCCCCACATCTACTACGGCCCGGACTACACCTCTCGCAAGGAGATCTACCTTGCGCTGACGACGAACCCGTCTGACAGCTACACGACGGACGATTGGATGCAATTCGCGGGCGACTTCACCGGCGACGGTTGGGCCGACGCACTCAATTGCAGTTTTTCGACCAACGTCGGCTGCTGGCTGTACGTCAACCCGAAGGGCGAGTCACGCCGGTGGGACAAGCATCTGGTGATTCCGGCCTACCAGAGCGAGGTCGGCGTGCTGCGGGACATCGACGGCGACGGCAAGCCGGAAGTGGTCTATATGGCGCAGGGGTTCGTGCGCTACGCCAAGCCCGACCCTGCCAATCCGACGGGGCCGTGGCCGGTCCACACGGTGTCCGAACCCGGTTACGGCACGGCGCACGGCATCGGCACCGGCGACATCAACGGCGACGGCCGCGCGGACATCATCAACGCCTTCGGGTGGTGGGAACAGCCAGCCGATCTTCATCAGGAGCCGTGGACCTATCATCCGCAAGGCTTTGCCCGATACGGGCGCAACATCATGGGCGGCAGCGTCATGGCCGTGTACGACGTCAACGGCGATCACTTGAATGACGTCGTCACCGTCCTCAATCCCCACGGTTGGGGGTTGGCATGGTACGAGCAGAAGAAGGACGCGACGGGTCAGATCTCCTTCGCTCAACATATGATCATGGACGACTTCTGGACCAAGAACGCCGGCGACGTCGTCTTCTCCGAGCCGCACGGATCAACGGTCGCGGACGTCGATGGCGACAGCATTCCCGACTTCATTGTCGGCAAGCGCTATTGGGCGCACCGCGATGACTACCTCGATCCGGATCCGTACGGAGACCCCGTGCTCTATTGGTATCGAACGGTGCGGAATCCGAAAGCGCCAGGTGGGGCGGAGCTCCTGCCGGAGTTGATCCACAATCGCTCGGGCGCCGGGTCGGACGTGCTGGCGGTCGATCTCAACAAGGACGGCCGCATGGACATCGTGAGCGCGACCCGCTTCGGAACGTTCATTTTCTGGGGCCAGTCCGCGCGACGATGACCCTTTCGACGCCGCCATCGCGCCCGGCCAACGACTCTGGAGGACGGCATGATCAAGGTTGAACCCGTGAGTATGGTGGCGGCGTTAAAGCTTTCGCTCGCGATCGCGTTCGCCGGCGGCTGCCTGGCGGCCTTCGTATCCGGCTCCGTGACGGCCCAACAGGCCACTTCGAGCGGCGCCTACACGCTCGTGCCGGTCACCTACGGCATGCAACTCAAGACACCGGACGGCCGGGTGGTCTTCGAATACATGACGAAGAAGCCCGAGGACGTCGGGTTGACCTCGCCCAGCGTCGCCTGCTTTCACCCCGTCAACAGTCCGTCCGGCGAGCGTGTCAGCAACCTCGCGCCGAGCGATCACCCGCACCATCGCGGCATGTACCTCGACCTGGCACGACGCGGAATTCCGGGACCCGATCGGTCCGCCGCGTACTCCAACAGCCTCGGCGTTCGGCTGGAGCATCACGAAGGCGGACTTCTGGGGCTGGGGGCAGTACGCGCCCCGCGACGGCCGCGTGATCCAGAACAAGTCCGTCCAGATGACGGCCGCGGACGCGAGTCACGCGGCGCTCGAAATCCACAACGACTGGAATGTGGGCAACCGCAAGATGCTCGACGAGACGACCCAGGCGACCGTGACTGAACGTGACGGCGTGTACGTCATCGACTTGACCTTCCGTCTCTCGCCCCTCGTCGACTACCTGCTGAACCGGCAGTCGTTCTCCGGTTTCAACTTTCAGGCCCGCAAGGACGGCGAGTCGTACTACACGAACTCCGCCGGTACCGTCACGCTTCGCGACGCGCACTACTCGACCCCCGAGCTGAACTGGCCGCCGGCGCCATGGTATGGCTACGTGATCAAGCTGACCAACGGCAAGACGGTGGGAGCGGCCGTGCTCGATCATCCTTCGAACCCGCCGAGCACGTGGCACCAGTCGCGGGGACTCTGGATGCTGAATCCGAATATCGCGGCGATCGCGCCGTTCATGATTCGCGCGAACGCGCCGCTGACGCTGCGCTATCGCGTGGTCGTCCATGACGGCGTCACGCCGACGGCGGTCGTGGACAAGTTGTCAGACGAGTGGCGCGCGACCAAATAGACAAGAAGGAGACAAGGACCAGGAATGGATTATCAACTCAAGAACAAGACCGCCTGCGTGTTTGCCGGCGCTCACGGCATCGGACAGGCCATCGCCAACCTGCTTGCGCAGGAAGGCGCCCGTGTGATCGTCGCCGACCAGGATGAAGAGGCGCTTCGCGCGGGAGCCGCTGCCTGGCAAGGCACGGTCGCCGCCGATCTGGCGACGGCGCCGGGCATCGATCGCGCGGTCGCGTTCATCCTGAAGACCTTCGGCGAGGCGCCCGACATCCTCATCAACAATCTCGGCGTCGGCAACTCGACGCCGTTCGAGGACGTGTCAGACCAGCGCTGGGCCGAATCCTTTCAGGTCAACCTGATGGGCACGGTGCGCGCGAGCCGCGCGCTCATTCCCAAGATGGCGGCGCGGGGTGCCGGCTCGGTCGTGAACACCGGCTCGGACCTGGCCAAGCAACCCGAGGCCACGTTCATGGATTACGGCAGCTTCAAGGCGGCCCTGCTCTACCTGACCAAGGCCCTCGCGAAGCAATACGCGCCGACGGTTCGCATCAACGCCGTCCTGCCAGGCCCGATCTGGTCGCGGATGTGGACGAGGCCCGGCGGCATCCTTGATCAGATCATGGCGCACTACGGCCTCGACAAGGATGCCTCGGTCAAGAAGTTCCTCCAGGATCGGCAGATGCCGATGGGCATCGGTCACCCGGAAGACGTGGCGCACGCGGCCGTCTTCCTCGCATCCCCGTTGGCGAAATTCATCACGGGCGCCGGACTCGACATCGGCGGCACGATCAGGGGCCTCATTTGATGGCACCGGATTACGCCTGCTTCGGACTCCAGGGCAGGATTGCGATCGTGACCGGCCCGTCGCAGGGCATCGGGCGGGCGATTGCCGTCGGCCTGGCGCAGGCCGGCGCGCATGTCGTGCTCGCGCCAAGGCCCAGTTACGACCGGAAGGCCATCGAGCACCTCACGGCCGAAATCGAGACGCTCGGCCGCCGTGTGCTGCTCGCACCGACGGATGTCTCGCGCGTGGCCGATCTTCACGCGATGGTCGATCAGACGGTGAACGCGTTCGACCGCGTCGATATCCTGGTGAACAACGCCGGTTGGACGTGCACCGGCCCCGCGATCGACGCGACAGAGGAGGACTACGACCAGACGATGGCGACGAGCACGAAGAGCGTGTTCTTTGCTTGTCAAGCCGCGGCGCGCGCGATGATTCCGAAGGGTGGCGGCCGGATCATCAACATCGGCTCGAACTTTGCGCTGACCGCGTTCAAGACGCGTGCGATCTACGCGGGCGCCAAAGCCGCGGTCCATCAGCTCTCGCGGGCGTTGTCGCTCGAATGGGCGAAGGACAACGTCGTCGTCAATGTCGTCGCCCCCTGTATCACCGAAACAGAATCACGCCGTCCGATCCTCGAACGTCCGGGCTACAAGGAATGGGTCACCACCGAAAAGCTGCCTATCGGCCGCTGGAATCAGCCGGAGGACATCGTCGGCGCCGTGCTGTTCCTGTCGAGTGACTTGGCCCGGCAGGTGGTTGGACACGTCCTGTTCGTGGACGGCGGCTGGACGATCACGTGACCGGCGTCATGACTCCGACCCGCGCGCGCTACCGGGTCGTCGCCCTCGCGACATCGCTGGCGATGATCACGTATCTCGACCGGGCGTGCATCGCGACGCTGGCCCCGGGCATCAGACGCGACCTCGGCCTGTCTCTGGAACAGATGAGCTGGGTGTTTTTCGTCTTCCAGTTCGCGTACGCCTTGTTCGAGATTCCGACCGCACGCTGGGCGGACCGCAAGGGCACGAGATCCGTTCTGGCGCGGATTGTTCTGTGGTGGTCGTGCCTGACGGCGGCCACGGCTGCGGCATTCAGCTATCCGACGATGCTCGCTGTGCGTTTTCTATTTGGTGTTGGCGAAGCCGGCGCCTGGCCGTGTGTGGCCCGCACGTTTTCGCGCTGGATTCCCATCAGAGAGCGCGGCAGGGTGCAGGGCATTTTCTTCGCCGGCGCGCACCTGGTCGGCGGCCTGACCCCCTCGCTGATTCTGGTCTACATGCTCCCCCACATGTCCTGGCGCGCGGTGTTCGTGACTTTCGGCGCCGTCGGATTCGTGTGGGTCGCGATCTGGCACACGTGGTTCCGCAACGACCCGTCGGAACATTCGGCCGTGAACGCCGAGGAACTGCGAAAGATCGTCGCCGAGCGCCCGGCCGACAGCGGCCACTCGGAGGGATGGGCGTACTGGAGCGGGCTGGTTCGAAGCCGGAACATGCTGGCCCTGAGCGTCATGTACATCCCGAACTGCATGATCTTCTATTTCTGCATCACCTTCCTCCCGACCTACTTGAAGGAGCGGCACGGGTTTGACGCCGCAGCCCTGGGCATCTTTTCGGGGCTTCCTCTGATCGTGAGCATGCCCGGCGACCTCCTGGGCGGCCTGATCACCGACAAGCTGGCGGCCCGCTTCGGGCTTCGCGTCGGGCGGTGCGGTCTGGGCGGCGCGGCGTATCTCGTCGCCGGTCTGGCGTTGATCTTTGCGGCCACGGCGTCTTCGCCGACGGTCGCCGCCGGACTCATCGCCCTCGCGACCGCCGTGACGATGTTCACGCTCGGCGCGGCGTGGGGCACGGTCATCGAAGTGGGACGGAATCACGTGGGTGTGGTCGGGGCCACGATGAACTCCACGGGCAATCTGATCGCCATGCTCAACCCGCTGATCGTGGCCTACTCAGTCAAGTGGTTCGGCAGCTGGGACCTGCCGCTCTACGTGATGGGCGTGCTGTTCCTCGTCGGCGCCGGTTGCTGGGCGCTCATCGACCCCAAACGACCCGTGTTCGCCGAAGATTCCGCGGCGAGGGTCACGCTCCAGCCGGACCTGGCCACACAAGGTTGACCGCAGGCAGCCAGACAACGAACACGAGTACGCTGGAGCGTGTACCGCCCTGTACCGCGACCGAACGCGGCGATCCGGTTACCTTGACTCTCCCGCTGGTGCGGGCGATCATTGATTGTTCCGGATCGCATACCTTCAGGAGACTCCCGTGGCAGTAGAACTACAGACCAAAGGTGACGAAACTTCGGCTCGTACGCAGATCAAGCGCCTGAAGTTACTGCGTTGGCGGCCAATGGCGCGAGACCGCGAGCGGCAAATACATGCCGGTGTTCAACCCGAGCACCGGCCAGCAGATTGCAGAGGCGCCGTGTTGCACCGTCGAGGAAGTCAACGCGGCGGTGGCCGCCGCGAAGAGCGCCTTTCCGGCCTGGTCGAACACGCCCATTCCCGGGCGCATTCAAGTGATGTTCCGCTTCAAACAGCTCCTCGACGAACACCTCGACGAGCTCACGGTTCTTCTCGCCACCGAGAACGGCAAGGTCATGGCCGAGGCGAGGGGTGACGTGCTGAAGGCGATCGAAGTCGTGGAGTGCGCCTGCGCAACGCACTACCTGATGCAGGGCGACACGACGATGAACGTCTCGACCGGCTACGACACGGTCTCGTTCCGCGAGCCGATCGGCGTCTTCGTCGGCATCGTGCCGTTCAACTTCCCGGCGATGATTCCCTTCGGATGGATGATCCCCTTTGCGATCACCACCGGCAACACATTCGTGCTGAAGGCGGCCAGCATGGTGCCTCAGAGCGCGATGCGGATGCTCGAATTGCTGTACCAGGCCGGTCTCCCGAACGGCGTGGTCAACCTGGTGACCTGCAGTCGCAACGAAGCCGACCTCCTGCTGGTCGCACCCTGACGTCAAGGGCGTGTCGTTCGTCGGCTCGACCTCGGTCGGCCTCCACATCTACAAGACCGCCGCGGCGAACGGCAAGCGGGTGCAGGCGCTCACCGAGGCCAAGAACCACGCGCTCGTGCTCAAGGACTGCGTCCTCGAGCGCACGGTGCGCGGCATCATCAACTCGACTTACGGCTGCGCCGGCCAGCGCTGCATGGCGCTCCCGGTCGTGTGCGTGGAGGAGGCGATTGCCGACGACTTCGTCGCGATGCTCAAGCCGGTTTGCCCAGGAGCTGAAAATCGGACCTGCGTACCTCCCGGAATCCCAGCTCGGTCCCCTGGTGTCGGCTGCGCAACGGCAGTCGGTCACCAGCTGGATCGAAACCGGGGTGAAGGAAGGCGCGAAGCTGGTTCTGGATGGCCGGAGCGCGACCGTGCCGGGCTACGAGCACGGTTTCTACGTCGGGCCCACGATCTTCGACCACGTCAAGCCGGGCATGAGCATCGGTGACGAGGAAATCTTCGGGCCGGTCACGTGCGTGAAGCGGGTCAAGGACTTCGAGGAGGGACTCGGCGATCATGCAGGCGAACCGTTTCGCCAACGGGTCCTGCATCTACACGACCAGCGGCTTCGCCGCCCGGGAGTTCGCGCGCCGCAGCGACGCGGGCATGGTGGGCATCAACGTCGGCATCCCGGTGCCGTTCTCGATCTTCCCCTTCAGCGGGCACAAGCAGTCGTTCTTTGGCGACCTGCACACCATGGGCAAGGACGGCGTCGCCTTCTACACTGAAACCAAATCCGTGACGTCGGTGTGGTTCACCGAGGAGGACGCGAAGAAGAAAGTCTCCACCTGGGACGGCACGCTGACCCGCTCGTAACGATCGCGGTATTCCAACGGGCGGCCCGGCCTCATCATGGCGGGGTCGCCCGTTCTTCGTTCTTCATCCTTCTTCGCCGCCTGAAACCATTCGTTCGCCTGCCGGAACATCTCGTCGATCCTCACCGCATCGTCGAGCGCAGGAGCGGACGGCAGCGCCGCCATGAACGCGCTCAGCGCCTCGGCCACGAAGTCCGCGTTGCTCGCCAGAATGCCCGCGCCAGATCTCGGCAGGACTCGAGGCCAGTCGCGTCATGTCCGCGAATCCGCGCCCGGCGGCGGCCAGCCCCTCCCGTCCTACAGCCGTCCCCGGCCGTCCTCATCAACGCCGTCGCCAGATACCTGCGGCAGATGACTGACGTACGCCATCAAGCGATCGTGCGCGTCGGCATCTAGGCGCCGGGGTACGCACCCAGGGACAGCGCAAGCCGCTCGACTCGCTGAACTGCAGCTTCCTCGGCCGTGCCCGGGCACCAGGAGCCACTGCCGGTGCTCGAAGAGACCGGCCTGCGCGTGCTCGATGCCGCTCTGAGCCGATCCGGCAACCGGGTGCCCTCCGACGAACGACGAAGCGCAGTCACGCGCGGCCGCCATGATCCGGCGTTTGGTCGACCCGACATCGGTGATCGTCCCTCGCAGTTCGGCGCGTCCAACCACTTCGAGCAGTGTCGCAATCTGCGGAACAGGGACCGCCAGGATGATGAGATCCGCGTCCTTCAACTGCTCGAGCCGATCCCGCTGTCCGGTGATGGCCCCAAGCCGGCCGGCGGCCACGGATACTTCGGGCGAGTCCACGCCCAGCACTTCGATGTGCGGCCAGCGGCGTCGGAGCCCCAGCCCAATCGACCCGCCGATCAGGCCCAGCCCAACGATGCCGACCGTTCGAAACCCGCGGATCGGCCTCAGCACACACAAGACACCCAAGAGCGCTCGGGTTCGGGTGCGACAGGTACGACTGGTACGCGAAACGAACTCACGCTGGCCATCGCGCCTGTTGTCATCTCGCCCAGCCGCGCCGGGCGACCGACTCCACGCAGATGCTCCGGCCGATGGCCGGCGCGATGATGCGCAACTCGGCCATCAGCCGCTCGAACTGCGAGGGGAACATGGACTGCGCCCCGTCGGACCGGGCGTGGTCCGGGTCGCAGTGCACCTCGATGATGAGCCCGTCGGCACCGGCCGCGACCGCCGCCCTCGCCATCGGCGCGACCTTGTCCCGGCGCCCGGTGCCGTGGCTCGGATCGACAATCACCGGCAGATGGCTGAGCTTCTGCACGACCGGAATGGCAGAGATATCGAGCGTGTTGCGCGTGTAGCTCTCGAACGTGCGAATGCCCCGCTCACACAGCATCACGTTCATGTTGCCGCCGGCGAGCACGTACTCCGCCGACAGGAGCCACTCCTCGATCGTCGCCGAAATGCCGCGTTTGAGCAGCACCGGCTTGCGCGTGCGTCCGAGCTCGCGGAGGAGCGAGTAGTTCTGCATGTTGCGGGCGCCGACCTGAAAGACATCGGCGTACTTGTCGATCAGATCGATCTGCGCGATCTCCATCACCTCCGTGACCAGTTTCAGATCGTGCCGGTCGGAGGCGGCCCGCAGCATCCGCAGGCCGACCTCGCCCAGCCCCTGGAAGCTGTACGGCGAGCTGCGCGGCTTGAACGCCCCGCCGCGCAGCACTTTCGCTCCGGCGCGCTTGACGGCCGCGGCGGTTGTCTCGACCTGCTCCTCCGACTCGGCCGAGCAGGGCCCGGCCATGACGATCACTTCGTCGCCGCCGACGCGGAGGTCCTCGCCGATCGCGATGACGCTGTTCTCCGGCTTGAACGTCCGGCTGGCGAGCTTGTACGGCTCGGTAATCCGCAACACTTCGTGGACTCCTTCCTGGACCTCGAGGAGCTGCGGATCGCCTGTGCCGCCGCCGACCGCGCCAATGACCGTTCGCGTCGCGCCGGTCGATCGGTGCACATCAAATCCCATGTCGGTGAGTTGCGCGACGACCGCCTGAATCTGCGCTTCCGTCGCCCGTTCTTCCATCACGACCACCATACTCATTCACCCTCTCTCGCGGTTCCGGGATTCCGCGGTTCATACGTTCCGCGATTCGCACGCGAACCCTGAAATCCCGGAACCTTGAAACCTGTTTACGCTCCGTCCTGATCTCGTTTTACCGCTGCCAACCGCTCGAGCCGCCGCGCTTCGTCGATGATTCGTTCGAACAGGCGCGTCATCGCGCCGTCGTCGAGCGGCCCCATGTTGCCGCCGCGGACGTTCGACAACACTTCCGCCTCACGCGCCGGCTGGTAAATAGGCTGCCCGCGCTCTTCCTTCATTCGCCCGATCTCGAGCGCGCAACCCGCCCGCTCGTTCAACAGCCGCACGAGTTGCTGATCGATCTCGTCGATGCGGTCACGCAGCTTGTGGATGGCCTGCGCGTCGCTCCCGCTCCACTTATCCTGCCCGTTTCCGCTCATGCATGCCCCTTGAGCCAACCGACGAACTGCTCCGCTCTGGCGGCCGGATCCCCGCCGCTGGCGGCGGCCTCGGCAATCACCTGCACGAGCGCGCTGCCCACGACGGCCGCGTCGGCGAAGCGGGCGACCTCGCGCACGTGTTCCGGCCGGGAGATGCCGAAGCCGACAGCGACCGGCAGGTCCGTCACCGCGCGAATCCGCTCGGCGAGCGGCT
The DNA here is from genome assembly GCA_963724645.1 of uncultured Acidobacteriota bacterium. GTDB lineage: Bacteria > Acidobacteriota > Vicinamibacteria > Vicinamibacterales > SCN-69-37 > CAVXSP01. The sequence goes on along the minus strand of CAVRVJ010000009.1, from coordinate 44,168 downwards.
TGGCCGATGCGGCGACGGCGTCACGCGCCCCGTGACGCCCAGCCGGGAAATCGCGTAGATAAACCCTCTTCCCAAACGGGCCGCTTCGGTCAGCCTCGCGTCCGTTGTCGTGGGACTCACCAGAAAAATCTGGTCGATTCCGCCGGCATCCAGGCGCTGGCGCATCGACTCGGACTCTTCTATCGGCAGATCCAGCAGCAGCACGCCATCCACACCCGATTCCGCCGCGCGGGCGACGAAGGCCTCGACTCCGAGACACAGCACCGGATTCACGTAGGTAAAGAGCACGATCGGCGCCTCGATCTCCGACCGTAACTCCGCCACCAAATCCAACGCCGGACCGAGATGACTGCCGGCGGCCAGCGCGCGCTCGGACGCGCGTTGGATCGCCGGACCGTCGGCGATCGGATCCGAGAATGGCACGCCAATCTCAATCACATCGGCGCCCCCGCGCGCGAGCCCGCGGACGACATCCCGCGACCGTGCGAGGTCGGGGTCGCCGGCCGTGACATACGTCACCAGGCCGGTCACGGCGTCTCGGCGCATCCGTTCGAATGCCGCCGCCAGCCGGCTCATTTCGCGCCGGGGGATGTCTTCCTCCGCCCCCGGTCCGCACCGTCGCTCGCCGTCTCGTCCGACACGAGGTGTCTGACGGTCTCGACGTCTTTATCTCCGCGTCCCGAGAGATTCGCAATCACGATCGTGTCCGGCCGCAGCGACTCCAGAGCGCGCCGCACCCACGCGATCGCGTGAGCAGACTCGAGCGCCGGAAGGATCCCCTCCTGACGAGCGAGCCACTGAAATCCCCCGAGCGCATCCGCATCGTCGATCCAGGTGTACTCGGTTCTCCCGTTCGCGGCGAGCCACGCGTGCTCGGGCCCGATCGACGCATAGTCGAGCCCTGCGGAAATTGAGTGCGTCAACTCGATGTTCCCGTGCGGGTCCTGGAGCACGAGACTCCGGGTGCCGTGCAGCACGCCTGCCCGCCCGCCGGCAAACCGCGCGGCATGGTTGCCTGGCGTGATGCTGCGGCCGCCGGCTTCGACTCCGACCAGCCGTACCTGGCTGTCGTCGATGAAGCCGTCGAAGATGCCCATCGCGTTGCTGCCGCCGCCAACGCATGCCACGACGATGTCGGGCAAGCGGCCGGCAGCCGCGAGAATCTGGTCGCGCGCTTCCTGACCGATCACCGACTGAAACTCGCGCACCATCAGTGGATACGGATGCGGTCCCAGGACGGAGCCGAGCAGATAGTACGTGCTCTCGACATTGGCGACCCAGTCCCGCATCGCCTCGTTGATGGCGTCCTTCAGCGTCCGGCTTCCGGCGTCGACCCGCTCGACCGAGGCGCCCAGTACACGCATGCGAAAGACGTTGAGCGCCTGACGCGCCATGTCCTCGGCGCCCATGTAGACGACGCAGTCCAGGCCAAGCAGGGCGCACGCGGTGGCCGTCGCGACGCCGTGCTGGCCGGCGCCGGTTTCGGCGACAACCCTCCGCTTGCCCATCCGCTCGGCCAGTAGCGCCTGCCCGAGCGCGTTGTTGATTTTGTGCGCCCCGGTATGAGCGAGGTCTTCGCGCTTGAGAAACAGACGGACGCCCGACCGGCCGATCGCCCGCCGGCACTCGTAGAGCGGGGTCGGCCGCCCCACGTAGGACGCCAGCAGCTCGCGCAGCCGCGCCACAAACGCTGGATCGCTCCGCGCGGCGAAGTACGCCGCCCTCAGCTCCTCGACCGGCGCCACCAGCGTCTCCGGGACGAAGCGGCCGCCGAACTCGCCGAAATAGCCTCGGGCATCCGGATCGCGCCGGCCGAATACCGGTCCTGGGGAATCTTTCAGTGCTACCTTCATGTCAGCTTCTCGATTCTTCGAACCGCGTCAATCGCTTCGAAAAACGCTTCCATACGCTGCCGGCTCTTGATGCCCGGCGCGTCTTCAACGCCTGACGACACATCGACTGCCCACGGCCGGACCTGGCGCAACGCCTCGCCGATGGTCTCCGCAGTGAGGCCGCCGGCGAGGATGACGGGGCGCAGGCGGGCCAGTTCGGCCGCGCGTGCCCAATTCACGCAGCCGCCCGGTGCCGCCGCGCCGGGCCGGATCCGCGGCATCGATCAGCACCGTTACCTCGGCCGGCAGCGTCGCCGCCCGAGCCACATCCTCTTCGGTCGCCAGCGTCACGGCCTTGATCAGGCGCGCCTGCACGCCGGCGTACTCGCCGACCAGTTCGTCGCCATGAAGCTGGATCGCGTCGAGGCCTGCCGCCAGCCGCGCCGGCTCAACCTCGCTTGGCGGCAGGTTGACCACCACGCCCACTCGCGACACGAAGGCCGGCATTCGCCTTGCGATCGCGGCAGCCTGATCCACCGTCGACATACCGCGGACTCCCCTCCCAGAGCACGAATCCCAGGGCATCGGCGCCCAACTGCACAGCCAGTTCGGCGTCCGCGAGCCGCGTCAGCCCGCAGATCTTGACACGCGGCCGCCTCATCGAAGCTCCTCGAGCTCGGCCGATGCCGCGGCGCGCAGCTCGGCGAGCGCATCACCCGGATTCGCTCTCGGTCATGAATCGCTCGCCGATCAGGAATCCGTCATAGCCGACGGCCCTCAGCTGCCGCAGGTCCTCCGGGCGACCTCAGTCCGCTCTCGGCCACAGCGACGGCCTCATCCGGAATGCCGAGGATGACTTCCTCGAACACCGCGAGCTGCACCTGCAGCGTGTGCAGATTCCTGCTGTTCACGCCGATCATGACGGCGCCCGCCTGGAGGGCGCGGGTCAACTCCACGCGATCGTGGATCTCGACGAGCGCGGCCAGCCCAATCGAGTGCGCGGTCTCAATCAGCCGCCGCAACGACTGATCGTCGAGTGCGGCGACGATGAGCAGCGCGGCGTCGGCGCCCGCCGCCGCGCGCCTCCAGCAATTGAAAGTCAGTGACGATGAAGTCCTTGCGCAGCAGGGGCAGACCGGTAACCGCGCGCACCTGGCCGAGGTGATCGAGGCTGCCGTCGAAGAAGGAGGCCTCGGTCAGCACCGAAATCGCCGCCGCTCCCGCCGCTTCGTACGCCTGTGCGATCGCGGCGGGATCGTAGTCCGCGCACAGGATCCCGCGCGAGGGCGATCTCCTCTTGCACTCCGCAATGATGCGGATCCCCGGTATCCGCAGGGACTCACGGAACGCGTCGCCCCGCGGCTCGCGCTCCGCCATGCGCCGATCGAGCTCAGCCGGCGAGATCAATCGGCGGCGCTCCTGCGCCGATCGCCGGGCCGACGCCACCAACGCGGGCAGCAGATCGCCGGTCATCGGGGACAAATCTCCCGAAGCCGCTGGAGAGCGGCGCGTGCCCGGCCGCTGTCAATCGCCGCGGCGGCCCGCGCGACGCCGTCAGCGAGCGAGGCCACCGCGCCGGCGACGAGCAGCGCCGCGGCCGCGTTCAGCAGCACGATGTCGCGGCGCGGTCCGGGTTCGGCGTCCAGCAGGCCGATCGATGAGCGCCGCGTTCTCCGCAGCCGACCCGCCGGCCAGATCCGCCAACGTTGCCACCGGCAGTCCGGCGTCCGCCGGATGCAGGTAGAACGTCGTCACGCTGCCGTCCCGCCACTCGCAGACCTTCGTGTGTCCGGTGGTGGAGAGCTCGTCAAGGCCGTTCGCACCGTGGACCACCCACACCCGTTCGGCGCCGAGGCTGCCAAGAGCCAGCGCGAGCAACTCGGCGTGTTCAGGCCTGGAGACCCCGACGATCTGCCGGGCGGGTCTCGCCGGATTGGTCAACGGACCGAGCAGGTTGAATGCGGTTCGGACGCCGAGCGCGCGCCGTGTCGGGGCGGCGTGCCGCATCGACGGATGCCAGGCCTGCGCGAAGAAGAATCCGAGGTTTGCCTCCTCGACGGCGCGCACGACGCAATCCGCAGGAGCCTCCAGGCCGACGCCCAGCGCCTCGAGCACGTCGGCGCTTCCGCAGCGGCTCGAAGCGGCGCGGTTGCCGTGCTTGGCGACGCGGAGCCCGCTGCCGGCCAGCACGATTGCGGCGGCCGTCGAGACGTTGAACGTCTGCGCGCCATCGCCGCCGGTGCCGCACGTGTCGAAGACGTCGCCGAGCGGCTGTGGCAGGGGACGCGCGCGGTCCCGCATGGCGGTCGCGAAACCGACCATTTCGGCCGGCCGCTCGCCTTTCACCGCGAGCCCCACGAGCAGCCCGGCGACCTGCGCCGGATCGGCCTGGCCGTCCATGATGGCGCCCATCGCCTGCGCCGCTTCGTCAGCGGACAGGTTCTCGTGGCGGCGAAGCTTCTCCAGCAACTCAGGAAACATCGGGTTTCACTTCGACTCCAGAAAGTTCTGCAGCAGCCGATGGCCGACCGGGGTGAGCACCGATTCCGGATGGAACTGCACGCCGAAAATCGGCCGGCGTCTGTGGCGGACGCCCATGACGGTCTCGTCGTCGGCCACCCACGCGGACACGAGAAAATCCGGCGGCACCGCGTCGCGCGGAATGATGAGCGAGTGATAGCGGCCCGCCTCGAACGGTCCGCCCAGCCCGGCGAACAGCTGCGGTCCCTTCATGGGCGACGAGAGAGATCTTGCCGTGCATCGGTATCGCTGGCGCGATCGACGCGGCCGCCGAAAGCGACGGCCAGCGCCTGATGCCCGAGACAAACGCCGAGCATCGGCACGCGATCCTGGAACTGCCGCAACAATTCGACCGACACGCCGGCGGACTCGGGCCGTCCGGGTCCCGGCGAGATCACGATGCGTTCGGGCGCCAGGCGCTCGATGTCGGCGAGAGTGACCGCGTCGTTTCGGACGACCTTCACCGACGCGCCCAGCTCGCCGAGGCGATGCGCGAGGTTGTAGGTAAAGGAGTCGTAGTTGTCTATGAGTAGAAGCATGTGAATCTTGAATTCCTAAATGCCCCGTTCTGCCATTTCCAGCGCCTGCAGCATCGCGCGCGCCTTGTCGCGCGCCTCTTCGTATTCGGCCGCGGGCTGCGAATCCGCGACGATGCCCGCGCCGGCCTGCACGCTGGCGCGCTGCCCCCGCATCGTGATTGTCCGGATGGCAATGCAGAAGTCGAGATTTCCCGCAAAGTCCAGATAACCGACGGCGCCGCCGTACAGGCCGCGCCGCGTCGGCTCGAGGCCGCCGATGATCTGCATGGCGCGGATCTTCGGCGCGCCCGTGAGCGTGCCGGCGGGGAACGTCGCCTTGAGCGCATCGAGCCGATCGGCGTCGGCGGCGAGCCTCCCCTCGACGCGCGACACCAGGTGCATCACGTGCGAATAGCGCTCGAGCGCCATGAACTCGGGAACGCGGACGCTGCCCACCTCCGCGACGCGGCCGACGTCGTTCCGGCCGAGGTCGACGAGCATCACGTGCTCCGCGCGCTCCTTTTCGTTCCTGCGCAGCTCGTCGGCGAGCTGCTGGTCCTCGTCCGGCGTCGCTCCACGCCGGCGCGTGCCCGCGATGGGATGCGTCTCGACATGCCGGCCTTCGACACGCACCAGCATCTCGGGAGACGCGCCGATAATCGCGTCGCCGCCCATCCGGATGAAATACATGTAGGGCGAAGGATTGATGTGGCGCAGCGCCCGGTACACGTCAAACGGCGACGCTCCGGTCGTCGTCTCGAACCGCTGCGACAACACAGCCTGGTAGATCTCACCGGCGCTGATGTCGTCCTGAATCGCTCGCACCGCCGCTTCGAACTGCTCGCGGGTCTGGTTGGCGCCGATCGTCAGTCCAGCGGACGCGTGCCGTTCACTGCGCGAAAGATTGCGCTCGAGCTCGCTCTCCAGAAAACCGATCTTGGCGCAGGCGAAGTCGTAGAGGGACCGGAGATCCTCGCCCGGGCCGCAGGCGCGCGTTGGCGATCGCCAGGATGCGATGTTTGACGTGATCGAAGGCGAGAACCGTGTCGAACACCATGAAACCGGCCTGTTCGCGGTCCAGCAGCGGCTTGTCGAGCCGGACGGCCGGCTCGAACAGCTCCGCGGTGTCGTAATCGAGGTAACCGACTGCCCCGCCGGTGAAGCGCGGAAAGTCCGGGACGAACGGCGCCGTGAACTCCGCCATCAGCTGCCGCAACACGTCCAGAAAGGGCTCGGACCGATCGGTCACGACACCGCCCTGTTCGAGCGTTGTCCTGCCCGCGCGTCCGCGCAGGATCAGAAACGGATCCTTGCCGAGGAAGGAATAGCGGCCGACGTGCTCGCCGCCCTCGACACTCTCGAGCAGGAACGCGTAATCGGAGTGCTCGGCGACCTTCAGAAACGCCGACACCGGCGTCAGCAGGTCCGCCATGATTTCCCGGCAGACGGGCACGAACGTTCCGCGCCCGGCTAACTCCACGAATTCATCGAAGGTCGTTTGCTTCATGGGCACGATTCCGAATTCCGAATTTTCAGTTCTGAGCTGCCAGGAACGCCCTGGCCGCCTGTTCCATCACTGCCGCAGGTGCCGCGCGGCCGGTCCACCATTCGAACTGGCGACACGCCTGAGCGACCAGCATCTCGAGCCCGCCGATCACCTGAGCGCCGGCGGCGGCGGCGAGCCGCAGCAGCCGGGTGTCGAGCGGGTTGTACACGAGGTCGTACACGACATGGCCCGCGGCGCCGCGAAGATCACGCTCGTCGAGTGGCGACTCCTCGACGCCGGGCCGCATCCCGACCGGCGTGGTGTTCACCAGCATGTCCCACCCAGGGTCCGGCCGGGGACCCGCCGCCCGGACGCCCAGCTCAGCGGCCAGCGCCTGCGCGGCCGACGCGCGGCGTGCAGAGATCTCGACTCGCGCTCCGCGGGAGCGAAGGGCCCAGGCCGACGCGCGGGCCGCGCCGCCGGCTCCGAGCACGACGACCCGCCGGTCTGACAGCTCGACCGACCGCTCGTCGAGCGGCGCAAGAAAACCGGCCACGTCGAAGTTGCGCCCTTCCCATCCATTCGGCCCACGACGAAGCGTGTTCAGCGCCCCAATCTGCCGCGGAAGATCGTCCACACAGACATCCGGCGTCAGCAGCGCCTGTTTGAGCGGAATCGTCACGCTCGCGCCGCCGAGCTTTGTCACGTCAGCCGCCGCGAGGAACTCAGAGGTCTTGTTCGTCTCGAACGGCAAATAGACGGCGTCGATCCCCAGTGTCACAAACGCCGCGTTGTGCATCGCCGGCGAGGCGGAATGCCCAAGCGGCGATCCCGTCACACCGTACACCGCCGTACCGGCCGTCGTATCACGCACCCGGTAGCACTCGATCAAATCCTTCACCGCGACCTGTCCGGGTGCCGCGTTGCCGCCATAGGTCCAACGAGATCCGATCCAGGCGGGCCACAAACGGGTGATCTGTCCGGCCGAACCCATCGCGATCGCCACGTGGTCGTCCGTGCCGTGGACGGCGTCTTTCAGCCTCATGCAGTCTGCGATCGACTCCGCTTTGACCGCGACCTTCACGATCCGCGCGCCCATCCTTCGCATGGCATCAACGCGATCGTCCAGATCAGCAGGCACACCGGAGAAGTCGTGGTGAGAAATCACGACGCCGAGCGCCGGGCCCCGAAGGCACTTCTCGAAGAGGCTTCGATCCGCGCGCCATTCGACATCGACGAACTCCGCGCCAAGCCGCGCCGCTTGCCCGAGCAGCCCCTGCCGCTCCTCTTCGCGGCCATCGAACCGTCCGCCCTCCCATGTCGGCCGGCAGGTCACAATCACGGGGTGACGGCGCCCGCTCAACGCGCCGGGAACGTCGACGTCCCGAACGCCATCGAGGCGCAGTTCGAGCATGTCGGCGGGCGTGTCCCGATCGCGCCGCGCGATCAGCTCCTTCATGGTGTCCGCGACGACGGTTTCGACGACCAGAGGGCCGTCCTTCCGCGCCAGTGCCCGGTCGATCGTCATGGCTTCGAAATCCGCCCAATAACAAAAAAGCCCCTTCAGCATCCAAGCTGAAGAGGCCAGCCAATCCTCGCGAGCGTCTGTAGAACTTAGAGCGCGCGGACCTCCTCAGCATTCGAGGCATACCACCGCCAATACGAGGCGGTGGAGGTCGAAAAAGCCGCAAAGCTGGTGGTCATGCGCTCAAAACCGACAGAAGCGTAGCAAATCAGCGCCTCCCGGGTCAACCGGGGGCGCCCGACGCATGCTATAACCAATGCGGAGAATTACCGTCTACATGCAATCCCGCTCAACCCTCAGCCTGGCGGCAGCCGTCCTTGCAGTCGGGACGCTCGCGGCCGCTCCACGAGACGCCACGCTCTTCCTGCCAACGGCCGACATCCGACCGGGCATGGTTGGCGTCGGCCGCACCGTGTTCGCCGGCGAATCGATTGAGGAATTCAAGGTCAATATCCTCGGCGTGCTGCATAACATCATCGGGCCGAGCCGCGACCTCATCCTGGCCAAGCTCGAGGGCGGTCCCCTCGCGACCACTGGTGTCATTGCCGGCATGAGCGGCAGCCCGGTGTTCGTCGACGGCAAGTTGATCGGCGCGGTGTCCTACTCGCTGGGATCGTTTCCCAAGGAGCCGTTTGCCGGCATTACGCCGATTGAGGAAATGACGTCGGCCGTCAACGCCTCCGGTCCGCGGACGAACGCTCGCGATCTGACGCTCACCTGGCCGGCGGCGTCCACAGAGGTCTTCAGCACGCTGCGTCGGTTGGCCGAGCGATCGCTGTCTCCATTGAAGACGATGCCGCGCGAGGCCGACGTGTTAGGGCCCGCCGGTCTGGCCGATCTGGTGCCAGCCCTGCGGCCGATCGCGGCGGCGATGGTCATGAGCGGTTTCGATCCGGGCGTCGCCGGCGAACTGCGTCAAGCCTTGTCAGTGTCGGGTGTCGAGAATGCGGCTCGCCCGACGGCGATCGGGGCGAAGCCGGCGGACGAGGCGTTGCGCCCCGGCGATCCGGTCGGCGTCACGCTCATTCGCGGCGATCTGGAAATGGGGGCGACAGGCACCGTGACCTACGTCGACGGTTCACGTGTGTACGCGTTCGGTCACCCGTTCCTGAACCTCGGTCCGACTGAGTTCGCGATGACCCAGGCGCACGTCTACGCCGTCCTTCCGAGCCTCGACTCCTCGCTGAAGATCGCGACGATGGGTCCGGTCATCGGGACGATGTCGCAGGATCGATCGACCGGCATCGGCGGCACGCTGGGCCCAGGCCCGCGCGAGATCGCGGTGGGCATCACGCTCTCCTCAGAGCACGCGGCCGACCGCCATTTCTCGTTTCACGTGCTTCACGATCAACTCTTGACGCCGCTGTTCAGCTACGTCGCCGTGCTCAATGCGCTGACGTCGTACGAACGCCAGACCGGCCCGCTCTCGATCGGCGCGAGCGGAACCGTGTCCTTCGGCGCGGCCGGCAAGGTCAGCATCGACGACTTTTTCGCGGGCGACAATGCCCTGCCGCTGGCGGCGGCCGCGACCGTCGCGCCGGTGGGCGTGGCCGCGACGAATGAATTCCGTGCCATGCTGCCCGACTCGATCGACCTGCACTTCACCGTCGCCGAGCGCCAGGAGAGCACGACGATCGAGCGCGTCTGGCTCGATACGACGCGGCCCAGGTTCGGCGCCACGCACACGCTCCAGGTGCTGCTGCGCAACTACCGCGGCGCGAGCGAAACCGTTTCGCTGCCGATCACGATGCCGGAACAGGTGTCGGGTCCGTTGACGCTGCTCGTCAGCGATGCGCCGACGCTCGCGGCGCTCGAAAAGAACGAGGTCAAGCCGGGCACGCCGTCCAACGTGCCAGAACTGCTGGCCCAGATGAACGCCACGCGGCGAAACAACCGCCTGTACGTGCGGCTGCTGACCGCCACCCCTGGGGCCGTCGTCAGCGGCCACACGCTTCCGGCCCTGCCGTCCTCGGTCAGGTCGGTGCTCGACGCCGACAAGTCCGTGGCGTCCGCTCCTCTTTCACGCAGTATCGTCGGGACTTGGGAGCAGCGCCTCGATCGCGTCGTGAAAGGATCTCGCGAAATTACCATTACCCTCACCTCCTCGAAGTAAAGCTCCATCCCGATGTCGTTGTTCTCTCGCCGTCTGCTGCTCGCCAGTGCGTTCGCGGCTGCGCTCGGATCGTTTGCGATCGCCTCCGGCCCGACCTTCTGGATCGTCGGCACGACCAGTGAGCTGTTGAAAGGCGCGTCGGACGGCGTCCTGGTCGATCGCAACGGCACGCTGACCCCAGGGCCGCAGCTCACGAACGCGCTGAGCACCGCGCCGGCGCAGATCTGGAGCCTGGCCGCCGGTCCTGACGGCACGCTCTGGGCCGGCACCGGCGGCGACGGCCGCGTCATCCGGATTCGTCCCGGTCAGCATGAAGAAACCATTCTCGATGCCGACGAGAACAACGTGTTCGCCATCGTCGTTTCGGGAACGCGGGTCTACGCGGCGACAGGCCCTGACGGCAAGGTCTATGTCATCGAGGGCAGTGCACCCGCGCGCGTATATTTCGACCCGGCTGAAAAATATATCTGGGCGCTCGCCGTGGACGGCGCCGGCCGGCTCTGGATCGGCGCGGGCAACCCGGCGGTGCATCTATCGTGTGGACACCGACGGCACTGGCCGCGCCGTGTACCGGCCGCCGGCGGCGCACGTCGTGTCGCTCGCACGGGACGCGAACGGACGCATGCTGGCTGGCACCGAATCGCCGGGGCGCCTGTATCGCTTCGACACCGGCGATCGCCCGTTCGTGCTCCTCGACGCAGGCCCATCCGAGCTGCGGTCGATCGTCGCGGGCGCCAACGGCACGATCTACGCCGCGGCGCTCAATCGTGCCGAGGAAACCACCGGGGGCGGCGAATCGCCGTCCATCGCTGCCGCCATGGGACCGCCCGTGCCGCCGGCGGGACCAAACCCGCCGCCTCCTGCAACCGGACCGACGACGCGCCGTTCAACGATTTTCAAGGTGGAATCCAGCGGCTCTTGGGAAGCCTTCTGGGAGACATCCGACCTCATTTACGACATCGCGCTCCAGGACAACGGGAGCCTGCTGGTGGCCAGCGGGCCGGAAGGACGCTTGTACACCGTCCAGCAGGATCGCCAGGTTTTCCTGTACACAGGCGTCGACGCCAAAGAGATTACGCGCCTCCTCCGTCCATCCGGTCGCGGGACCTCAGTCATGGCCACGGCGAACCCTGGCCGGGTGATCTCATTGGGACCGTCCGTCCAGTCTCCGGCGAGCTATGTGTCGCCCGTCAGGGACACGAAGAGCGCGTCGACCTGGGGCGCAATCCGATGGGAAGCCGCCGGCGGCGTCCGCTTGTTCACGCGCTCGGGTAACACCGAGAAGCCAGATGAATCCTGGAGCGATTGGGCCGGGCCGTACACGCACAAGGATGGCGATTCGATTCTCAGTCCGCCTGCACGATTCCTCCAGTGGAAGGCTGAGCTGACCTCGAGCGCCAACCAGCCGGCGCCACAGTTGACGTCCGTAACGGCCGCCTATCTGACCCGCAACGCGCGCCCGAATGTCATATCCACTACGGTGCATCCTCCCGGTGTTGTCTTTCAGCGGCCGTACAGCGGCGACGAGGCGGCGATCGCGGGCCTCGACGAAGCGATTGCGGACGCGAGGCGGCCGGCCGGCGGCGATCCAAACGCATTGCCGACACCCCCGCTCGGCCGGCGGATGTTTCAGAAGGGCCTGCAGACCATTGGCTGGAAAGCCGAGGACGCGGACAGCGATCGCCTATCGTACACACTCACCTATCGACGGGAAGGCGAAACGTCCTGGCACGATCTGAAGTCAGGACTGACCGACTCGATCTTCGTGTGGGATACCACGACGGTCGCCGACGGACGGTACATCATCAAGGTGCTGGCTTCCGACGAGCCGTCCAATACGCCCGACCGAACGCTGACGGGCGAACATGAGAGCGACCCTATCGAGGTCGACAACACGCCGCCGGTGGTCTCCACGGAGATCTCTCGTCAGGGGCGCCTCAGGCTTGTCGTCCAGGTGCACGATGCTCACAGCCCGATTCAGAAGGTGGAGTACTCGCTCGGCGGGGGCGCCTGGCGCTTGATTTATCCGGTCGATGGGTTGGCCGACTCGCCGGACGAGCAGTACGAGATTCCACTTGCGTCCGAGGCGGACGCGGCGCGCGTGCTGATTCGCGCCACCGACGCCATGCAGAACGTGACGTCGCAAGGCGCGGGCAGGTAAGCCCTACAGCGCCTTACCGCTGACACTCGTGTTCGTCACGAAGCCAAACTGAATGCTGACGCGGTGTCTCGACCAGGACACCAGTGGGGCGAGGCGCAACCGCTGGATCTCGTCCAACAGAGCCTCGGCGTGCTGGCGGCGGAGCTGGGGCATACTCGATGGGTGCGGCAAGCCTCGCCAAGAAACTCGGCTATGGCACTGACAAGGCAGCGGTAGAGCGAGCCAAGAACCAACAAGAAGCATTCTGGGCGGCTTTCCCCCAGGTTTTCGCTTACCTCGAACTGATGAGACATCAGGTCGCCCTGACCGGGATGACCACCTCCTGGGCGGGCCGGACACGAATCTGCTCGGCACATCGCTGGATGGTGTCCCTACCCCAAGTTGAGATCCTGATCTCGTTTGCCTGTGGCGAGTGGTACTGGCTTGAGGTCGTCCCACTGCGCCGGGCGACGCTGTTTGACCTGCTGGATTCGCAAGGTTTGGGATGCGACTTATAAGTCAAGCAATCGCGGACGGCTCATCTACGAGGACTGGCGGGACCGCTCTGCACTCGTCCCTATCGGCTGTTCCAGACCGTCCCACCGCTCCTGTACCAGTTGCCGGCGCGGAACCTCGCGTGGCCCAATTCGCCGGGTGCGGACCGCCAGCGAGGAGGCAGTACCACGGCTTCGATGCCACGGCCCGTAGTCTGATCAATCACATCTTTCAAGGAGGTACGGCTGACGTAGCAAAGACGATGATGGTGCGGGCGGTACCCTACTGTGCCACGGTGGTCGCAGATGCTCCTGCAAATCCACGACGAGCTAGTGTTCGAGTGCAAGCAAGCAATCGTCCCAGAATTCGTGGACAGATGAAGGCCACCCTTGAGAAGCCACCAGCACCCGATTGGAAGATTCCGATCCGGGTGGATGCGAAGGTGGGGCAGTGTTTCGGTACGATGCGGGACGTGAAGTGACATTACGGATATATATAAATAACGTGTACTCGCACGCGTGTGCGTGTGTTATTTATATATAACGACCAATGAGAGAGCAGTACGATGTATCGGTATCACGGGTTTCTGTATATCGATGGTTACAACGCGGGCACGACCCTTGTGCTCGCTGATTCTAGGGCGCTGGCTGATGCTATATACTTCGGCTTCTTCCACTCTGGCCTAGTAGTGTCGGACATGAAGGCCGCTGCAACCGCCGCGGCGCAATATGCGCGGTCCAAGGCACCCGATGGGGACGCCGCGGCGAATACGCCAATATGTTTTTCATCGGGTCCTGCGATATCGAGAGTGAGGTCCCGTTGGAACCGTTGGTTGGTACAGACCTTGAATGGGATGGACTGTACAGTGATCCACCGCGCAAGTGCGAGGCGGTAGTGTTGGTAGTCTACCTCCGGGGTGTGACCCCGATGAGTGGTTTCACGGGGGTAAGCATTATCGGCTTTGGTATTCCCCTGATGGGGCGGTCCCGGCAGAGGGGTCGTGGTATCATTTCGATTGGTCGACCGACGACTACGCGGTTATTCTCCTGGCGGCGTAATTGCGCGCGGGGGGCAATGACCTAATTCTAGTGCTCGCAACCGGGTTGCGAGCACTTCTCTTCTAGAGCGGCCCGTACTCTACACAATCCCCCCTTGAAGGGGCCGTCAGTCGAAGCTCAGTTGGCCTTGGTCCCGATCCTGGTGGAGGTCCTCTCGCTCACCGAGGGGCCGCTGGCTCCGGGCGTTCTCTCATCCCACAGCCTGGGGGATCCACTTCACGTGGGATCGACTCGGCCCCTCCGAACATGGCCGTCCTCATGTCCCGCGGTGCCTTCCTCGATGGGGGCCGTCGCAAATCCACGCCGGGAACGGCAGAGCCTGTAGGAGTCTCACCGCCAGAGGCGGTGGATTCCTTTTGATTAAGTAACTTGTGTCTCCATATTAGTATATGTTGTTTATATACGGCTTACAAGGTAAGCCATCGAAAAGTGGGCGAGACTTTCCAAGTCTCGCCCCAATAGGAGCGGTTTCGCCATGCCGAAATATAACCGAATGACTCCCGAATTGCACGCTCTCAAGAATCAGATCGCTGGGATTCTCTACAGCGACGATCAGCGTGCTACAGTCAAGGCCGTTGCCGATTTCCTCGGCGTCTACTATCGCAACCTGCTGTCCAAGGCGCGTGATGCCCATAGCGAGTGCAATGCCAGGATTGTGGCGGCGAGCACCCTAATGCCGCCCGGGTACACCGTCGAGGAGTTAGTGAAGTTTCATTTCAATTCGGAATCTAAGGTCTGGCGCCCGGACCGGAATTTGTTGCTCATATGAACGCTCGGTTGCAGCAAGCGTCACCGGTGGGCCCACCAGGAGGCCGCGAGTAACCCGGTGACACCAGAGCCCGGCCTGGCTGCGGGGCGAATGCCGTCAGCAGATTGGCCCCCGGTCGCGCTGGTACAACGAGTTGTGTATCTCTACCTCGGCCTCAACTATCCGGTGTCCGCGGACTGGCCAATTGCTGATCCGTTACTCGATGACTTATACGATTATATCTACAACAATCTCGGGGACCCCAGGGGGCTGGCCCAATGGATCCACGATCATATTCCACCGGCTAACCAACCGGGATTCGTCCGCTGCTGGAAACTGGCCATCAAGCAGGCCAAAGCCGCCCAGACCAAGTGGGAAAATGAGGGACGAGGGGCCGGGGACGAGGGGCCTTGTGGGGCTTCCCACCCCCCACAAGTCCCCAAAAGCCATTACCCCGCTGTGACGGGGGCGGATTACCACTGATCCCGGAGATCCCGGTCGGTCGGAAGCGTAATGAAGGTAAAATTACTGATCCGGGGATTTTGGCGATTGGTGTAGCACTGGACAAGGCGGAGGGGTTGCGGGAGATTGCGTTGTGGCGCGTGCCGCTGCGATTAAGGATCCTAATTTGCGGCCGGAGTTTGAGGTGGCACTATTAGAGTTCAATAAGGCTAATGGTGAGGTGCGTTCTGCTTGGGAGGCGAAGTGGCGGAAGCGGTGATCGCCCCGCCCGCGTTCAGTCTGGCCTGCCCGCCTTGCCGGGCCGCGTCAAGCCGGGCCCGCGGGCCGTACCCGGTCCTACCACAACATTGCCAACTATTTTCAACCCGTGATACTTAGAGCGGCCCGCGCCTGCTCTAGTGCGGCCTCCAACGCCGCGACGATATCCGCGCCCGCTAGCGCCCTGGGTGCAGTCACAGCCACCTTGACCCCGCCCGAGTTTGAAGACCTGATTACCGGGGCGCTGCGGTTTGACTGCCTTGCCTTGCCGCACCTGCCGGGCGACCGCTTGAGTCAGTAAATCCTCGCTGGCTGCCCGAGCCGCCAGATGTGGACCGGTTCGCGACCCGCGAATTTTGCACCGGCCGAAAGTCGGTCCCCCAGGTCCACTAGGTCCACCACCGGTCGTACCAGGGCGCTCGGACAGGGTGCCGTAGGGTCTAGCGATGCGGGTCTCCGCTAGACGGTGCGGCCCGGCCCGGTGGGGTCTCCAGTAAGGCCCATTGGTGCACACGATCCAGATCTCCCTGCCCCGCCGGGACCTCATGCTCCAGGATCCCAGCGACCTCCTGGACCAAAGCCAGCATCGCCGACTCGCCCCGGCCTTGCGGAGGTCGATGGTCAGCCGGCCGAGTGGCAATCGGAACACGCGGGACTTGCTCGCCTTGGCCTTTCCCTTTCCCTTGGTCACCCGGCGGACGTCAGCACCCCTCAACCCCTCGGCGATGACTCGGCGGGCCATCGCCTCCTGCTCGGCCGGTGTCCCCAGTTTGTGGATTTCACGAGCCGTTGCGGCCGGGATGTTGCCCCCATCGATCTCGATTTGGACTGCGGGCGGGAGGTCGAGCACGCCCAGTGCCTGGACGACCTGGGGCTGGTGGATCGACAGTTCGTCGGCAAGTCGACGTGTGGACCAGCCGTTGCGGTCCATCAGGTCGCGGAACGCCTTGGCCTGCTCGATCGGCTTTAGGTCCTCCCGCAGGCGTTCTCCATCAACTGGTCCTCGAGCAGGTCGACCTCCCCTCACCACGACGCAGGCGAGCGTCTCCAGGCCGGCGAGCTGGGCGGCCCGCCACCGGCGTTCCCCGACACGACCACGTAGCGGCCCGCGGACTCGTCCCAGCGGACCCGGATCGGCTGGAGCTGGCCTCGCTCCTTCAAGCTCTCGCGCGAGCCGATCGAGGGCCTCCGGGTCGAACTCCGTCCGCGGTTGGTCCGGGTCGGGCTGGATCCGGTCCACCGGCACCTCGACGGCGTTCTTGCTCTTGCTCACCCCCTGCCAGCGTGCCGGCGTGCCGGACGCGGGCCGGAACACCAGCCCCGGGCTCGTCGCCCACGCCCACGCCCATGCTCTCGGCGATGTTGGCCTTCCGGTCCATCACGCGACCTCCTTCGTGACGACAGACGCGCCAGCGAGGCGATGCCCGATCTCGTCGGCGAGCTACCATCGCCCGCGCGGCCGCGGAGCGGGGCTTGTAGAGCCCGACCGGTCGCCTCGCCACGATCGCCTCTTTGAAGTCGGTGGCCAAGGGCACGACGAGGTCGAAGACGGTCGCGCCGTGGGCGGCACGGAACCCCTCGGCGAAGTCCCGATGGACCGAGATCGGGAGTTGTACATCGTGATCAGCAGCCCCAGGACGGCGAGGCCGGGATTCGGGCCCCGCTGCACGTCGCGGATCGATCGCAAGACGTCGATGACGCCCTGGGCGCCGAAGTCCTCGGCCTGGAGCGGGACGACCACGCCGTCGGAGGCCACCAGGGCGGCCCAGCTCGGCAGGAGCAGGGTCGGGCGCAGTCGATCAACGCGACGTCGTAGGCGTCGGACGCTTCAACCAGGAAATCGCGCAGGGCCGTCTGTAGAGACCATGGCCGCAGGAATAGGAAGCCACGAGAGGTCATGTCCCCCGAGTTGAATCTGAAGTCGACGGCATCGCGTGCCAACGCAATCGCGGCGTCGACGTCGGCTATTCTGGCCTTTTCCTTCGCGACGTTGATGTCGACGAACCGCACCCACCACATCAAAAGGTCGTGCCGTAAAGAAGCCTCGCGGAACGAGTTGAGCAGCTTCAGGCCAGCTGCCCGCTGACCGGGTTGACTGACAAGGATGAGACCGCGAGTTATCCGGGCGCGATCCGCGGCGAAGTCATCACCGAAACGCTTGGCCCTCTCCAGGGCTTCAGCGGTCTCCTGGACTGCCATCTGGTCGGGTAGTACGGCGCCGTTGAGAATGGGAAAGCCGTACCCCCACAAGAGCGACATGGAGTAGGTCGTCGCGCCCTCCGCCGCTCGCGCCATCGCTACGGCGTCGTCAAAATCGTCACGAAAGCCGGGCAGTCCAAGGCACAATCGGTTCACTCCACGAAACGCCATTGCGAGCGCGAGTGGAGCTTTGACGATCGCGCCGGGCCTGGTCGGATCACCACCGGACGCGTCAATTGCCATCTGGGCCAAGCGCAATCCTTCGGCCGCCTCCCCGGCTTGAGATTTTGCATTGCTCGCCGCACAGATCATTTCGACAACCCACGCTGGCTCGACGACCGTTTCGATCAATTTGCTGCAGTCCGAAGCGACGGCAGCCGCCTCGCGAAACTTGTTGTGAAACACCAACGTGGTGAGCATGCCGCCCATTCCGAGCACCAGCGACAGATCGTCGCCAACGGAATTGCAGAGGTCACGAAGTTCGTCAAAGCCGGTCTCTTCGAGACTGTTACTGAATCTCCAGCTGTTGCCACAAATCAGCGTTCGCGGTGCTATCCGCATCGCAGACCGGTCAGGCTCGTCGACGGGCAGCCGATCCGCAACGTCGCGTGCCCGTTGCCAACTTCGGTAAACCGCCCTCATGTCGCGGGACTGTGCCCATGCACCAGCGCGCATGTGCCAGCCCCACGCCGCCCGGAGATCCCCCGCCGCCTCGAAATGCTCCGCAATCAGCGCTGCATTCGGCTCACACGATTCCGGATCGCCCTGTTCGATCGCCTTCGCAAGGCTACGGTGCAGCCGGGAGCGATCCGACATGAGTTGAGATTCGTAGGCCACCGCACGTATCAGCGGATGCCGGAAGGCGTACTCGTCCCCGTGTGTGAACCTGACCTGGTCGATGAGTTCAGCTTCGACCAATTCTGGTAACTCGGTGTGTTCCGCGATGCCGGCAAGCAGCTCAGACTCGAATCGCAATCCGATGACCGCCGCAGCGTTCAACGTGCGTTTGGCCGCGGCACCGAGGCGGTCGATACGGGCGGCAATGGCGGCCTGCAGTGAGGCGGGAACGCGCAGGTCGGTGGGATGGTCTTGCGACACATAGGCGCCGGGCTCGCCGCCCACCACACCGCGTTCAGCCAGATCCCGCACGATCTCTTCGGCGAAGAACGGATTGCCCGCGGCCCGTTGAGCGACTTGTTCGACGAAATCGTTGACCGAGGGGTCGGGCCCGAGCAACTCGGCGACAAGCGCCGTGGCAGCAGAATCCTGAAGCGGGGTAAGCGAAATGCGATGTGAGCTCGACAACCGGTCCAGCGGCCCGCGATACTCCGGCCGGTAGGTGATGAGCAAAAGCACATGCGTCTGCGGCACAACGGTGGCGAACTCGGCGAACATCCCCTCGCTGATCTGATCGATCCAGTGCGCATCCTCGATCACGAAAATCGCCGGAGTTGTTCGAGCGACCGCGGCCGCATTCAACAAGGACGTCAACCGCCGCGTGCGCGCGGCGGGATCAATGACGGGCAACGGGCCGCCCGGATCAGAGATGCCGAGCAGGTCATCAAGCAACAACAGGTCTTCGGGATCGGCTTCCTGCAGGCGGGCGCGGACGCTTGCGCGCGCCGCATCCGGTTCGAGACCGCCGATCGAAAACACGTCCCGGAGTAGTCGCGTCGCCACGTGGAACGGGATGTCGCTGGTGTGGGATTCGCAGTATGTCGTGAACACCTCGACGCCGCCCTGGCCGCAATCGCAGTCGTTTCGAGCACCAGCCGGCTCTTGCCGATGCCGGGCGAGCCTACCAGCCGGACCAAACGGCCGTTGCCGTCGTTTGACTGCTCGAGTAGCCCACTTGAGTTTCGCGGTTACGCGGCGGCTGCCGCGCAGGCCAGTTCGTAGTCGCGGTATTTACGGGGATCGGGCTGAGCTGCGTCAGCGCCCGTAATTCGGGCTGCGACAAGGGTTCTGCGGAGCTTGGCGAGCATGTCTTCGAAGGCGATGTCGTCCTTGTGCCAGTACCAGGGCTGATCGGCGCGGCGGCCGGTGAGGTCGTCGGGGTGGTAGCCGTGCAGCGTGTACCAGACCACGACGAGGCTGTAGACGCAGAAGCTCAGTGGCACGGTGCGCTCCACTGCGCGCTGCAGCCGGTTGCGGGCCTGGCCGATGCCGAGCAGTTGTTTGCCGCCGGCGATGGCGACCTCGATCGGCCAGCGGTCGGCGTAGCGGGTGACCACGGTCTCGGTGTCTCTGGTGGTGTCGGTGGTGAAGATCGCCAGGACCTTTTCACTACCGGGCTCGCGGACGAGGACGGTGCGGCCTTCGGTGTTGCCGAACGCGCCGTACCAGATCGAATCGATGACGGTGATCTCAACGGTGTCGCGGCGGCCGTAGCGTGCGACCGTGACCTGCCGCCAGGTCGCGGCCGCGGCGATCTCGGCCGGGGTGCCGAGCCGGTGGCCCTTCAACCGGGGGCGGCCGCGGTTGCCGGTGCGGGGTGGGGCGGGTGCGTACAGCGCGGCGTTGGCCGGCAGCCGGGTGGTGACGGTGGTGCGCTCGACCAGCAGCGCCGTGCCGTGGTAGGCAGCGTCGCCGACCGCGTGGATACACCTGTCCGGAAACTCCTGGTCGAGAAGCAGAATCAGCTCACGCGCCAACTGGACCGGGGACGCGGTGCCCCGGCCGCGCCAGAGTCGCAACAGCACCGGCAAGCACACCGGATGCGCGCAGAACGGCAGCCGGACAAGGATCCCGGCGATCACCCACCGGTTGCCCCGGCCGAGCGCGTTGGGATCCTGCCCGGACCCGTCGTGGGTCCAGAACGCGCCGAACACCTTCGGCCCCCAGCGGCGGAACAGCGTGTCGTCGACCACCACAACGATCGACGCACCCGCGTCCAGCAGCCGATCCACGATCAGCCGGGCCAGCACCAGCCCGATCCGATCCACGTCCCAGCGGTGATGCGAGAAGAACCGGCAGCACGCGTGAAACGACACCACCGCAGCCACCCCGGCGCCCACCAGCATGCCCACCACCGTGCGTCGCGCGGTCTGCGCGACCAGCCCGGTAGCCAGCAGCACGAACAACCCGAACGTCCGCGACCGGCGAAACGCGGGACGGAACATCTCCAACAGACCGCGCCAGGTAGCGGGTAAGGTCGGCGACGGAAGCATCGGCGGAACCTCGCATCAGCGTTGAACTTTCATCCACACCCGCCGATGCTTCGTCATGCTTACGACCGGATCATGGCGACACGCCGATCACGTCACAAACGCCCCAAAATTCACACGCGCCACACTGATCAAACTGCGAAACTCGAGAGCCCAACGAGGGTGTTCAATTCCCAGTCCCGACCCACCAGGGTCGAGCGCTGCCTGCCTGGGCGCCCGGCTTCAGTAGTTGTCGCGAGCAAGCGACGCGCTCCTACTGGTGTGCTGGAACCCTTGATGCGCACTTTCTCAGGTTCACCCAACACCACGGCAGCCTCGACAAGCCGGGCGGTCGACTCGCTGAGCATCACCCCGCCGGGTGGCGCCACCGACTCCATCCGCTGCGCCAACCCGACCTGCTCGCCAACAGCCGTGTAACCCGCACGGCCCGAGCCGATCTCGCCTGCAATTACCTCACCGGAATTGAGCCCAACCCGCAGCTGCAGCACCACGCCATCGCCATGGTCCACCTCAGCCGCCAGGCGGTCCACCTCCTGCTGGATATCCAACGCGGCCAAGCATGCGCGTAATGCGTGATCCTCCAATGCAACCGGCGCC
Organism: uncultured Acidobacteriota bacterium; assembly: GCA_963724645.1. Lineage (GTDB taxonomy): Bacteria > Acidobacteriota > Vicinamibacteria > Vicinamibacterales > SCN-69-37 > CAVXSP01. The sequence continues at coordinate 23,050 of CAVRVJ010000009.1, read as the reverse complement.
CCGAATACAGCCATGATCCCGTCACCGGTGAACTTGTCCACCGTCCCGCCGTAGCGCTGCACCACCGTCGACGAGCGGTTGAACAACTCGGTCATGATCTCGCGCAACCGCTCGGCGCCCACCGCGGCGGCGATATCCATCGAATGCACCACATCGGCGAAGAGAACCGTCACTTGCTTGTACTCGGCCGCAGACGCGGTCGCTTTGACCGGCGCCCCGCACTCGCTGCAGAACTTTGCCGTCGCAGTCAACTCCGCGCCGCATGACCCGCAGACCAGCGCTACCGTCATCATGTCATCGCCTCGGCGATCGCCATATGTCCTTCGAAGCCAAAGTCATTCGCCATCCTGCGATAGCGATCGGCGAAGTCTCGATATCCGGCTTCATCACCCTTGGCACGCGCGAGCAGCGCCCGCAGTCGCAACAGAGGAAGTTCGAGCAGCACGTAACCCGGGTCGGTCGGGACGGCTGCCAACCTCTCGACGGTCGCCTCTGCTTCAGTGAGATCGCCCTCCGCGCCGCGGCGTAGCAGCGACTCCACCAGCACTGTGACGGCCGGCCCGAGCGAAATCATGTCTCCCGAGCCGAATACGAATTCGGCCGTTTCCCGGGCCAACGCGATGGCGCCCACGAGATCTCCCACTCTGGCTCTCTCCTTCGCGGTCTCGGTGTTGATGAATCGCACCAACCACTGCGAGTAGCCGTGCCCGGGAGTTGCCCCGTGGTACTGGGTCATCAGTTGCAAACCGGGTGTTCGTTGCTGTCCGGTTTGGTTGACAAGGACAAGTCCGCGCGCGAGTCGGGCCGCGTCCCGTGCAAAGTCGTCACCGAAGCGGTCGGCCTTATCCAACGCGTTTGCCGTCTCCTGGAGAGCGGTCGCATCCGGTAACAAGACCCCGTTATGGACCGGGAAACCATACTTCAACAAGACCGACGCGACGTAGGTTGATGTATCCTCCGAAGACCTGGTCATAGCAATGGCGTCATCGAAGTCTTTCCGAAAACCCGTTATTCCGAGGCAAACTCGGTTGGAGCCGCGCAGCGCCAGCCCGTAGGGAAATAGCGATCCGACGAACAAGCCGTTCTTGGTGGGGTCACGGTCGGCCGCGTCGATGGCGCGTTGTGCCAAGCGCAGACCTTCGGCCGCCTCACCAGCTTGGAACTTGGCGTTGCTGACCCAATAAATACGTCAGCGGTAGACGCCGGGTCGGCAATGATATCGAGCAACTTACGGCTCTACTGCCATGAATGTGGATGACGGCTGGTGTGGTATGGCAGTTCGAGTTTGACCGGTCCGCAGGCGAGCATCACGAGCGCGAGGGCGGCTTCGGCGCTGTGGAAGCCGTAGGCGCGTCGGATGAGCAGCCGGACCTTGGTGTTGAGGCCTTCGTGACGGCCGTTGGACAGCCCGCGGTCGATGGCGGCGTCGATCCCGGCGCGGTGCTTGCGGATGGTGCGCGCGGCTTTGACGAACTCCGGGATACGGCAACGCTGAGCGCGAGAACACCACCGATCGAGCAGCTCGCCGGCGGTGGCTGGGTCGAGGTCACCGGCGAACACCTCCCGCAGGGATTCTTTGAGGAGGTAGGCACGCCAGAGTATTCCGCCGGTGTGTTTCATCTCCCGCAGCGTCTCGGCTTGCGTGTCGGTGAGGTCGCCGGGGTTCTTCAGCAACGCCCACCGCGCGCCCTTGAAGGCCTTGGCGATGCGCTGGTCGGGCAGTCCGGGCGGCCTGCCACACCTGCCGGCGCACCGTATCGAGCGCGGCGGTGACGAGCTTGACGACATGGAACGGATCGAAGCAAATCGCCGCGGACGGCGCGCGTTCCCGCACCGCCTTGGCATACGCCGGGCCCATGTCCATCGACACCGCCTCGATGGCCTCGGCGGCGCCGTCGGGCAGCTCGTCGAAGAACGCGTTGAGGGTGTCGGTGTCCTTGCCCGGCTTACCCCAGATGATCTTGCCGGTGTCGTGGTCGGACACCAAGGTCAAATACCGGTGGTGTTTGCGCCAGGAGATCTCGTCGACACCGATGTCGACCAGCCCGCACAGCCGGTCCGGGTCGAGCACGTCGGCCGCGACCCGTTCGCAGATCGCGCCGACGGTGCGCCACGAGGTCCGGGCGAAGCCGGCGACCGTGGTCTTGTCGGTCTTGGTGACCAGCCACGCCACCAGGTCCTCGAAGTCGCGGGTGTGGCCGGACCCGTCCCGGGCGAACGGCACCCCCTCGGTCCGCACGCCGTGCTCCGGGCAGCGAAGCCGCCTGCGCCGCAACTGGATCCGGCAAACCCGGCCAGCCATGTCCAGATGCCGCCACGACGAGTCGACATCACGCGTGTCGTAGCGGTGCCGCGTCGAAAAGCCGCACCTCGGGCACCCGAGCCGGCGCCGGCGCAACCTCACCGTCACCCGCACCTCGCCGCCGACGACGGCGGCCTTGCTGACCCGCACACCGGGCAGCTCCAGGACAGCGTTGAGTAGGGTTGATGCGCGCACGGACGGCTCCAGGATCGATCGGGATCAGAGCCATCGAACCTAGATCACGTCCGTGCGCCCAGCTCACCAGCCGCCCCGCCCACGCGCCGCCTCATACCACACGCTCCCCGATCCACATCGACGTCAGGAGAGCCCAACTTACTGCAATCCGATGCGACGCGCGCCGCCTCGCGGAACTTGTTGTCGAACACCAGCGCGGTCAGCATACCGGCCATGCCGAAGGCCAGCGACAGATTGTCTCCAGCGGATGCGCAGAGCTCTTGCAGTTCGTTAAACCCGATTTCTTCGACACCGAGACCGACTCTCCAGTTATGACCGCAGATCAGGACGCGCGGCGCGATCCGCATCGCGGACCGATCGGGCTCATCCACCGGGAGGCGGTCAGCGACCTCGCATGCCCGCTGCCAACTCCGGTATGCCGCCCTCACGTCGCGGAATCGCGCCCATTCGCCGGCACGCATGTGCCAGCCGAAAGCCGCGGTGAAATCGCCTGCGGCCTCGATATGGTCAGCGATGAGCGCCGCGTTCACGTCAGCCGATTCCGGACTGCGTTGTTCGATCGCCTTCGCGAGGCGCCGGTGCAGGTGGAAGCGATCCGACTTGAGCTGTGATTCATACGCCACCGCACGGACGAGCGGATGCCGAAATGCGTACTCGTCGAGGTGCGTAAACCTCACCTGGTCGATGAGTTTCGCTGCAATGAGCTCCGTTAATTCGATGTCCTGCACCAGGGCGGCAAGTAGGACCGAGTCGAACCGCAATCCGATGACTGCCGCGGCGTTCAACGTCCCTTTGGCCGTCGGGCCGAGGCGGTCGATGCGCGCCGCAATGGTTGCCTGCAGAGAGGCCGGGACACGTACGTCGGCGGCGCGGCGGTCCGAAACATAGGCGCCCGGCTGGCCGGCAACCACTCCACGCTCGGCCAAGTCGCGGACAAGCTCTTCGGCGAAGAACGGATTGCCGACCGCCCGTTCAGCCACTTGTGCGACGAATGTTTCGACCGAGGGGTCTGGTCCCAACAACTCGGTGGCAAGTGCTGTTGCATCAGAATCCTGAAGGGGGGCAAGGGGAATGCGGTGTGAGCTCGGCAACTGATCTAGCGCGCCGTGATACTCCGGTCGATAGGTGATCAACATCAACACGTGAGTCTGCGGCACCACACCGGCGAAATCGCCGAACATCGCCTCGCTGACCTGATCGATCCAGTGCGCATCCTCGATCACGAAGACAGCGGGTGTAGTCCGGGCGACCGCAGCCGCGTTCAACAGTGCCGTCAACCGCCGGGTTCGCGCGGCGGGATCGATGACCGGCAACGGGACGTCAGGATCAAAGATGCCCAGGAGGTCGTCAAGCAACAGGAGGTCTTCAGGGTCGGCTTCCTGCATGCGAGAGCGGATGCTTGCACGCGCCTCATCATCTTCGAGACCGCTGATCGACAACACATCCCGGAGCAATCGCGTCGCTACGTGGAACGGGATATCGCTGGTATGGGATTCGCAGTATGTCGTGAACACCTCGACGCCGCGTTCGGTCGCAATCGAGACCGTCTCCAGCACCAGGCGGCTCTTGCCGATCCCAGGCGGGCCTACTAGGCCGACGATGCGACCCCGTCCACTGACTGCGTGGTCGAGGATGCCCTCGATGGTACTCCCTTCCCAGTCCCGACCGACCAGCGTCGACAACTGCCGCGCACGGCGTCCACCCTCGGCCTCCGTTCCAATCAAACGGCGAGCGATCACGGGAGAAGAGCTTCCTTTGATGTGCACCTTCTCCGGCTCGCCAAGCACAGTGACACCCTCGACCAACCGAGCTGTCGACTCGTTGAGCACCACTCCGCCAGATGGTGCCACCGATTCCATGCGTTGCGCCATCCCGACCTGCTCGCCGACTGCTGTGTAACCCGAAGGACCCGAACCGATCTCACCAACGATCACCTCGCCGGAGTTCAGCCAGATCCGCAGCTCCAGTTCCGCGCCGTCGTCGCGCGCAATATCGGCGGCCAAGCGACGCGTTTCTTCTTGGATGTCCAACGCAGCCAAGCATGCACGTAATGCATGATCCTCCAACGCAACCGGCGCGCCGAACACCGCCATGATTCCGTCGCCGGTGAACTTGTCCACCGTCCCGCCGTAGCGCTGCACCACCGCCGACGACCGGTTGAACAACTCGGTCATGATCTCGCGCAACCGTTCCGCACCCACCGCGGCCGCGATATCCATCGAATGGACCACATCAGCGAACAGAACGGTCACCTGGTTGTACTCGGCAGGCGCACTCGCTTTGACCGGGGCGCCACATTCGCTGCAGAACTTCGGTGTCCCGGTCAACTCCGTGCTGCAAGACGGGCATACCAAGCCTGCAGGTGTCATGTCATCGCCTCGGCGACCGCGATATGCCCTTCGAAACCAAGGTGATTTGCCATCGTGCGATACCGGTCGCGCAACGGCCGGTACATCGCGTCGTCACCGTGAGCTCGTGCCAGCAGGGCGCGAAGACGAAGCACTGAAATCTTGTTGAGGACGAACCGCGGATCGGTTGGCACAGCATCTAATTGGTCGATCGCTGCCTGCGCATCCTCGAAATCACCCTCTCCGCCTCGTGCCAGCAATGCTTCCACCAAAGCAGTGGTGGCCAGGCGCACCAGATCGACCCCCCGGAGTCATACAAATCGTCGAGAACCGGCCGCAACAGCTCAATAGCGCCGTCAAGATCGCCGACTCTCGTTTTCTCCTGTGCGACATGGATGTCGACAATCGGCAGACCTGCTAGCGCTCTTCGCAGCTTGGAAGCCGACCTCACGATCCTGGCCGTTCTGATGGACGAGCGTGACACCCCGCGCGGCTTGGGCACCAAAAAGTGTCATGTCGTCAGCTGATTGCTCTGCTATAGACAGTATTTCGGCGGTATCTCGCAGGGCGCAAGCGTCGGGCAACAGCACCCCGTATGGTATCGCGAGTACGTACGTGTAGTAGTTCACGGCCTGAAGTGTCAGCGGGTCGGATGTACGAGCCATGGCAATGGCTCTCCGCAGGTCCTCTTTCCAGCCCGCCACTGCCAGGCACGATCGCGCGGCCCCCCGCATCGCGAGTGCAAGCGCCACTGGGGATCCGAGTCCGAAGAACAGGTCGCCTTTCCTGGGGTCATCGGCGACGTCGATGATCCGTTGTGACAACCGCAGAACCTCGGCCATCTCGCCGGTCTCGTGCTTTGCCGTCACCGCGCCCAAGGTCAGTCCGACGGTCAACGTCGGGTCGCCGATGGACTCAAGCAATGTGACCATTCTCGGCGAGACGAGACGCCTCCTGCCGATGGGCGTCAAGAAGTTTCACCGTCACGAGTCCGTTCAAGCCCATCGCCAGCGACCGCAGATCACCCGACTGGGCGCACAGGTCGCGGAGCTCGTCGAAGCCGGCGTCGGCGCCGCCGCCGCCAAGACGATGCGCGGTTGCACATAACAACGCGCGTGGCGCGATGCGCATCGACAACCGATCCGGATCGTCCTCGGGCAGCCGGTCGGCGACCTGTCTGGCTCGCCGCCAAATATTTCGGGCCGCAGCCATATCACGGTTGGTCAGCCGCGCGCCGGGCCGCATGTGCCAGGAGAAAGCCGCATGCGGATCACCAGCCGCCTCGAAATGCTCGGCGATCAACGCAGCGTTCTCATCAACCGATGCCGGATCACGGGCTTCGATGGCGGCAGCGAGACACCGGTGCAATTCGGCACGATCTGACTTCAGCTGTGATTCGTAGGCAACAGCCTGGATCAACGGATGCCGAAACGCATATTCAGCGCGCCGTCCAAACCTCACCTGGTCAACGAGTTCCGCTTCGATGAGCGGTGCCACCTCCACGGTGTCGACCGCGCCGGCTAGCAGCTTGAGGATCAACTTCCGACAATTTGTTGGTGATGACGGAAGCAAAGTGGCAGGCTTGAGGGGCACCGGGTCGCCAGCGCAGATCCTCGTCCGAATGTGGACCAAAGGGCGCTCGCGTCTGGCGGAAAGATATTGTGCCGCAACGGCGATGGTAAACGCAGATACCTCGTCTCGAGCCGAGACCAAAGGGCACAACCATCGGCAGATTGACGCGAGGGATCCGGGGCGCGGCGGTCGGAGCTACCCGGCAGACCGCTATTTTGTGCTGCCCGAAGGGCCACCGCTGCCGGGCGAAGTCCCGGCTGCGGGGTAGGGACCCTTGGTCGCTAGGACTTTGAGAGTTGTCTTGAGTTTTCAGGCTGCGTTTGGCAGCAGCCGGGCTTGGTCGATGCGTTCAGTGACGTGAGTGTCGATGGTGTGCAAGGCCTTTCGCAGTGCAGGTGGCGCGGGCGGCCTGTCGGCAGCGAGCAGCGTGCGGAGCAGCCGGTCGTGGAGTTTGGTGTAGAAGATCGCAAACCGCAGTCCGTCGCCGGCGAGCCGGTAGCGGTTTCTGCCGGGGACGCGGGTGATGAGCCCGTTGATGCGCAGCCGCGCCAGGTCGTAGCTGGCCTGGTTCATGGTGTAGGCGGTGCCGCCGAGCAGGCCGGTCATCCAGGCGCGCAGGCTCTTGTTGGTGATGCCGGTGACGGCGAGCACGCTGGTGCACAGCGCGCCGGCCACGGCTTGGACCCGAGGGTCGCCGAACCGCAAGGCCGGGGCCCTCCTGCCATCCTCGGTGAGGGTGGGCTGCGCGATCCGCTCAAAGGCTGGACTCGCAAGGACGCAGCCCTGACCGACACGTTCAGTATCCAGCAGCGTGGTGTTGACCGCACGAGCACGCGTCTGCAGTTCGTCGAGATGGTGCAGTCGCCGCAAGCAGCCCAGATCGCCGGGGTCGTTGATCACGGTCTCGATGCGCAGCGCTCGCCCGTCCTTCAAATACTGTTTGATGCGGGAGTACCGGTAGCAGGCGTTGACGTTGACCTCGGTGCCGTAGGTGACGATCCTGGTCTTGTATTCGCCTCTTGCCTTGGCGCCGCGGCGCTGGCCGCGTTTGAAGATCAGCTCGATCAGTTCCGGGCAGCCGATGTCGAGGTTGTCGGCCACCAGCGCCTCAAAGAACCCGCGGGCCCGCCGGGGTGCGTCGAACACCAGGGTGCGCGAGGTCTCGACCTGGCGCATCGACAGTTCCCACCAATAGCCGGCGGCGCGGTCGTGCTCGGTCAGCGGCAGCGGCAGCATCGACCACCAGCGTTCGGCGAACACCTGGATCGCGCCCGGCCCGAGCCGGTCGCAGATCACTTGCAGCGCAGCCGGATCGGTGCAGGAAGCGAACCCGTTGGACAGCTCGCTAAACCCGATCCCGGCTTTGGCCGCCTGCCGTTTGGCCCACTCGTGGCCGTTGACCCAGATCTTCATCGGATACGGAAAGTAGGCGCACACCTTGACAAACGCCGGCCCGAAATCGTCGTCCCAGACGTAGAAGTAGTAGCAGGTCACCCGCCGCTGGGACACCGCGAAGGAAAACCACACCGTCTTGCCCCGCTGCTTTTTGGTGGCCGTGAACACCGGCGCGAACTCCTGCGCGATCCCGATCGCGGCCACCCCGGCCCGCCCGGTGCCGGCTTGCCGGGCCAGATACGGCCGCATCACGTCGATCTTGCGATCGGTCTTGCCGAACCGCACCACCGGGATCTTGTTGTCGGCGGCGAAGCGGTCCACCGCGCGGCGGAACGCGGTGCCGATCTTCTCCAGGATCGCCGGAGACGGGATCGGATTACCCAGATGGGCGGTCAGAAACGAGACCACCTGCCCGCCGACCTGCAGGTTCGGCACGTAACCGTTCACGTAGATCCGATCCAGACACTCGATATCCAGCACCACATGCCCGTCGAGCACATCGTTGATCGTCACCGTCGCAGCCATGACCGGCAGCCTGGTCGGCCAAGCCGGTCCTGACAAGCGCACAGCCTCGCGGCGACGCCGCGATCCTCGGAGGGCGGGCTCGGACCGCTTCTCAACCAACAGCCAGCCGCAACGATCCCACCCAACCCGGCCACCCAGCTCGGCGGTCCGAGGCTGGCCTCACTGGTAGCTCTGCATCAAATCGCGACCCGATCACCGCCGCAGCATTGAGCGTGTGTTTGGCCGCGGCGCTCAGCCGATCGATGCGGGCGCCGATAGTGGCCTGCAGGGTGGCCGGCACGTCGACGTCGCCCGTATCGCCACGCAATGCAAACGCCCCGGGTGCCCCGTTCAGTACCCCCCGCTCGGCCAAGTCACGCACCATCTCTTCGGCAAAGAACGGGTTCCCGGCGGCACGAGCGGACACCTGGGCGGCCAGATCCGCCAACGACGGGTCGGCGCCCAGCAGTTCGGCGGCGAGCGTCGAGCCTTGCGCGACGCTCAGCGGTCGCAGTGCAATCGTCTGGGCGCCTGAGACCCGGGTCAGCGCGCCGCGGTATTCGGGACGAGACGTGATCAGAACCAGCGACCGAGTCTGCGGAATCACCGAAAGAAAATCGGCCATCATCGACTCACTGACGTCATCGACCCAATGGACATCCTCGATTACATAGACCGCCGACTCCGTCTGGGCGAGCGCGGCTGCGTTGATCAGCCCGGTCAAGCGGCGTCGACGCGCGTCGGGGGCGATGTCGGGCAGCGCGACCGCGGCGTCGGTTATGCCCAGCAAGTCGTCAAGCAGAAGCAGGTCTTCGTCGTCGGCATCAGCGAATTGATCGTGAACCTGCACCCGAGCCGCATCGTCATCGAGATCATCAATTCCTATGCCCGCCCGCAACAATCGCGAGATCACATGGAACGGGATGTCGCTGGTGTGGGACTCGCAATAGGCAGTGAACACCGCCAAACCGCGGCGCGCCGCGACCGCTCCGATTTCGCGGATCAACCGGCTCATGCCGATGCCCGCCGGTCCGACGATGTTGACGACACATCCGGCGCCGCCGACGGCGTCCTCAAGAATTGCGGTGAGGAAATTCAGTTCCCGGGTGCGCCCCACCAACGCCGACTCGCTGCGCCGACGTGGCTGATGCGTTTCGATGGCCAGCAGCCTCCTCGCCGGCACCGGGCTCTCAACACCCTTGATCTGGTGCAGTTCGTTCTCGCCTAGTGCCACCGCGGTCTCGACCAGCCGGGCCGTCGACTCGCTAAGCATCACCCCGCCGGCAGGCGCTACCGACTCCATTCGCTGCGCCATCCCGACCTGCTCGCCCACCGCCGTGTAACTCAAAGGGCCCGAACCGATTTCATCGGCGATCACTTGACCCGAGTTGAGTCGGACGCGTAGTGCCAGCGCGACGCCGTCGTGAACTGCGACCTCCCTCGCGAGCCGTTGCGCCTCTTGCTGAATATCCAGCGCCGCCAGGCAGGCGCGAAATGCATGGTCCTCCAACGCAACCGGCGCCCCGAACACCGCCATGATCCCGTCACCGGTGAACTTGTCGACCGTGCCGCCGTAGCGCTGCACCACCGCCGACGAGCGGTTGAACAACTCGGCCATCACCTCGCGCAGCCGCTCCGCGCCCACGGCGGCCGCGATATCCATTGAATGCACCACGTCGGCGAACTGAAGCATCCCCGGTTTCATGCACACCTCGTTACGTGTGACCGGTGTGCTTTCCGGCGTGCAGTCGAGCGTAGTACCCGGCCTCGGCCTCCGCAGGCGGGCGTCGCCCGAGCCGGTGCATCAGCCTGAGCTCGTTGTACCAGGCCACCCACGTCGATGTGATGTTCTCCAGGTCGGCGAGGCTGCCGATCGGCCCGTTCCGGAACGGGGAGCCGTCGCGGATGCACTCGGTCTTGTACAGCCCTATCGTCGTCTCGCACAACGCATTGTCCTGCGTCGTCAACTGCGCTCGATCCCGTTTGTGGTGAGCGAACTGTTCGGGTGACGCACCCGTTCCACCCGTGGTTGGGGCGAGAGTTCGTGTTTCTGGCGGTGCGGCAGACGTGGTCGCAAGATCGGGTGTTCTTCCTTGACGGTGATGGCCGGCAGTTCTCGCTGCCGGTGGGCTGGACGGATGCGGTCGAGCCGGATGCGTTCGTCGCGATGGCCGCGGGCCGGTCGCCGTTCCGGTTCGCCGATCTGGTCGAGCTGCGCGGGTTGATCGATGGCCTATCCGACTGAACGACTGTAAAGATGATTATGCCGCCGATGTCAGCCAGATTATGCCGCTGAAGTCATCAGAGCTGCGATTGCCTTCGTGTAATCCCCGCGAGATCAAGTTACATAGCTGTGATTTTGCGATGATCTGGGCGTGTCGGGGATCGGATCATCAGCCTAGTTCGGCATAATTAAGCTTACATCAAGTTGGAGGTGGTGGTCGTGGCGCGGAAGCGGGAGCCGGATGCGAAGGCCGCGGCGCTGGCCCAGACGCGGACGCTGAATCCCCGCCCGTTGGCGGTGCGTGACGAACAGTTCGCGTCCTCGGAGTTCTTCGATGCCCGCGATCTGGTGCAGGTCAAATACGAGATGGTGCGGCGGGTGCGGGTCGACGGCGCCCCGGTCACGCAGACCGCGGCGGCGTTCGGGTTGTCCCGCCCGTCGTTCTACGAGGCCGCCACCGCGGTGGACCGCGACGGGCTGGGCGGGCTGGTGCCGGCCAAACCGGGCCCGCGGCGCGCGCACAAGCTGATCGACGAGGTCATCGCCTATGCGCGCCGGCTGCGCGAACAGGATCCGGCGGTGGGGTCGGCGCAGCTGGCTGATGCGATCGCGGCCGAATTCGCGATCAGGGTGCACCCGCGATCGGTGGAGCGGGCGCTGGCCCGCGCTGAGAGTTCCAAAAGTGGCGGTGCGCAATGACATCGACGACACGGGCGGTGACAGATCCGACGTCGTGGACGGGTACGAGCGGCTGCGGGCCCGGGCGCTTTCCGGCGATGCCGATGGGTGGCGGCTGGGGCTGGGAGTGCTGCAGCAGCGCGGGGTCGCCGCCTGGCTGCGGGTGCGGCAGGCCGCGACCGCCGCGACGGTCTCGCCGTCCACGCCCGCCCGGTCGGCACCGCCCGCCGGCGGCGGTGTGGACGCTGAACTGGTCGGGCTGCTGGCGTCGATGGCGCTGGCCGTCGCCACCCGGGGGTGAACGCCGGTGAGCGAGCAGGCCGCGGCGAAGGTGACCGGCGCGCGGCTGGCCCGCACTGCCTACCTGTACGTGCGCCAGTCCACGCTGCGTCAGGTGCTGACCAACACCGAGTCCGCCACCCGCCAGTACGCGCTGCGGCAGAAGGCGATCGTGCTGGGCTGGGAAGCCGAGCGGATCGTCACCATCGACACCGACCAGGGCCGTTCCGGCGCCTCGGCCGCCGACCGGGAAGGCTTCCAGCGCCTGGTCGCCGAGGTCGGCATGGGCCGGGCCGGGATCGTGCTGGGCCTGGAGGTGTCGCGGCTGGCCCGCAACAACGCCGACTGGCACCGACTGCTGGAGATCTGCGCCATGTCGGGCACCCTGATCTGCGACGAGGACGGTCTGTATGACCCGACCGACTTCAACGACCGGCTGCTGCTCGGCCTCAAGGGCACCATGAGCGAGGCCGAACTGCACTTCATCCGGGCCCGCCTCATCGGCGGCCAGCTGTCCAAGGCCCGCCGCGGCGAACTGCAGATGGGCCTGCCGGTCGGGCTCATCTACGATCCGGCCGGCAAGGTCGTGCTCGACCCGGACACCGGTGTGCAACAAGCCATCCGGCAGGTGTTCACGCTGTTCGCCCGCACCGGCTCGGCGCGGGCGACCGTGCAGCAGTTCAACACCGACGGGCTGCTGTTCCCGGTGCGGGTGCGCACCGGCACACACAAGGGCGAGCTGGCCTGGATGCCGCTGCAGCACTGGCGGGTGCTGCGCACCCTGCACAACCCCCGCTACGCCGGCGCGTTCGCCTACGGCCGCCGCCGCGAACGCCTAAACAGCAACGGCAAGAAGACCTTCGAGACTCTGCCCCGCGAGCAGTGGATCGCGCTGATCCCCGACACCCACCCCGGCTACATCAGCTGGGAGCAGTACGAAACCAATCAGAAGCTGCTGCTGGCCAACGCCACCGCACACGGCGCCGACCGCGCCGCCGGCCCGGCCCGCGAGGGCGCCGCCCTGCTGCAGGGCCTGGCCATCTGCGGACGCTGCGGACGCCGCATGACCGTGCGCTACCACACCCGCCGCGGCATCGAAGTCCCCGACTACCAATGCATGAACCGCTGCATCCAAGACGGCGCGCAACGCTGCCAAACCGTGCCCGGCGCAGTCGTCGACGAAGCCGTCGGCACCCCGCTGCTCGACACCCTCACCCCGCACGCGCTCGAGGTCGCCCTGACCGTGCAAACCGAGCTGGACACCCGTGCCGCCGAAGCCGACGCGCTGCGCCGCCAGCACGTCGAACGCGCCCGCCACCGCGCCGACCTGGCACGGCGCCGCTACCTGGCCGTCGACCCCGACAACGGCTCGTCGCCGACAGCCTGGAAGCCGACTGGAACGACGCGCTGCGCGCCCTGCAGACCGCGCGCGAGGACTACGAACGCGCCAGCGCCGCCGCAGCCGCCGCCCCCACCGACCAGGTCAAGGACCGAATCCGTTGCCTGGCAACCGATTTCCCCGCGCTCTGGTCCAACCCGAACACCCCGCAGCGGGACCGTAAACGGACGGTCCGCCTCCTGGTCGACGACGTCACCCTGCACAAGACCGACCGCATCCACCTGCACGTCCGTTTCCGCGGCGGACAGACCCACAGCCTCGCTATTGCGATCCCACCGACATCCTGGCAGGCCCGACAAACCCGCCCCGACACCGTCGCCGCACTCGACCACCTCCTCGACACCCACACCGACGCCGAGGCTGCCGACGCGCTCAACGCCGCCGGTCACCGCTCCGGCGAGAACAAACCGTTCACCGCAGGCATCGTCGTCCACGTCCGCCACAAGTATCATCTGCCCAGCCACGCTGAACGGTTGCGCGCCCAAGGCCTGCTCACCGCCGACGAACTCGCGCAGCACCTCAGAGTGCACCGCAGCACCGTCAAGAGCTGGACCAAGGCCGGAATCCTCAACTCCCACAAGGCAAACGACAAGAACCAGCGCCTCTACCAACCACCCGCCCCCGGCGACCCCCGCCTCACCGCCCGACAAGGCAGCCCCCTCAGAAAACGAGTTCACACCCAACCCACAACAGGAGGTGCACTATGAAGCCAAGCCCTTATCGAGCGCGTCGCCGACGGTCCCGACCGACGGGATCAGCCCTTCAAGCATCAGCGTCTCGCCGTAATGTATTGCAGTGTACTGACTTCCGGCATCGGAATGATGGATAGCGTCGTCGAACGGGTGGCCCTGGCGGATCCGGAAGGCTACGGCATGGCGCAGCGCACGCTCGACGAAGCCGGTGTCCTTGACCAGCGAGCACTCCCAGCCGGGGATCACACCGGCGTAGGCGTCGACGACGAACGCGGTGTAGCCGAACCCGCGGGTCATCGGCACGTAGGTAAAGTCGGCCACCTCCAGCAGGTTCGGCGCCGAAACCCGCCACTGCCGGCCCACCAGGTCCGGCGCCCGGGCCGCGGCCGGATCCGGCTCGGTGGTGCGCGGCGCGCGGCGAGCGCGGGTCACCCCGCGCCAGCCGTTGCGGCGCAGGTTCCGTTCCACCGTGCGCCGCGCCACCGGGATGCCCTGGCGCTGCAGGTGCGCCCACATCTTCAGGCTGCCGTACAGGCTCTCCGGCGGGCGTTTCCCGTCGGCGTCGGGTTCGTAGTAGCCGGCCAGGATCTCGGTGATCGTGGTGTCCCACAGCGCCCTTTTCGACGGCGCCGCCGAGCAGTGCGCCCAGTAGCTGCGCGGGGCGATCTGCACGCCGCGCACGGCCAATGCCCGGCAGATCGGTACGACCCCGGACGTGCCCTTGTGCTCGTCGATGAACTGACAGATCAGCGGTGTAGCGGGTCGCACTCCCGCGCGAAGAAACTTGTTGCGGCCTTGAGGATTTCGATAGTCGATTCGAGCTCGCGACACCTGCGGCGCAGCTCGCGGAGCTCGCGCCTCTCCTCGCTGGACACGCCCGCCGCCTCACCGGCGTCGATTTCGGCCTGGCGCACCCACTTGCGCAGTGTCTCCGGGTTCATCCCCAATCGGCCCGAGATGGCCTTCATCGCCGCCCACTCGCTGTCGTAGTCGTCGCGGTGCTCGCGGACCAACCGCACCGCCCGGGCCTTGGTGTTCTCGTCGTACCTGATCGACATCGCGCCCATCCTTCCCAACAAAGGAAGTGCGCAAGAAACCGGGGATGGTTCAAACAGCACAGTCACCTGCTTGTATTCGGCATGCGCACGGTCGACCGCGATCGGGGAGCCGCATCCGTCGCAGAACCGGGCATTCTCCCGTGGCTCGGTGCCGCAAGTGGGACACGGCGCCGCCGTCGTCATGGCCAATATCGTGTCACTCCCGCGCCTTGAGGCCGCCCAAAACCGGTGGAAGAATCGAGGCACGGAATCGAGGTCACCATGATTTCTTGGGCAGTGGCCGGCGCGGTTGGCGCGGCTATTTTCTGGCTGGCAACAAACCTCCGCGTCGTCAAACAGTTCGAAAGAGGCGTCGTCTTCCGATTCGGGCGCGTGCAGAAAGGCGTTCGCGGCCCGGGACTTACCGCACTGATCCCGGTCGCCGATCGCATGCAGAAGGTCAACATGCAGATCGTCACGATGCCCGTGCCCGCCCAGGACGGCATCACCCGCGACAACGTGACGGTCCGCGTCGACGCCGTCATCTACTTCAGGGTTGCCGACCCCGTGAAGGTGACCGTCGACGTGCAGGACTACATCTCCGCGATCGGTCAGGTCGCGCAGACGTCACTGCGCTCGATCATCGGCAAGAGCGACCTCGACGATCTGCTGTCCAACCGCGAAGGTCTCAATCAGGGATTGGAACTGATGCTGGACAGCCCCGCGATGGGCTGGGGCATTCACATCGACCGCGTCGAGATCAAGGACGTGGCCCTGCCCGATTCGATGAAGCGGTCCATCGCGCGCCAAGCCGAAGCCGAACGCGAGCGTCGTGCCCGGGTCATCACGGCCGACGGCGAACTGCAGGCGTCCCAGAAGCTGGCTCAGGCGGCCGAGGTCATGGGCGAGCACCCCGCGGCGCTGCAACTGCGGCTGCTCCAGACGGTCGTCGAGGTAGCCGCGGAAAAGAACAACACGCTGGTGCTGCCGTTCCCCGTCGAACTGCTGCGGTTCCTGGAGAAGTCGACGCCCCGGTCAAAGTCGGATGCGGAGACACCACAGGTTCCCGACGACCCGCGCAGCCTCCTGCCATAAGCGCGAGCGTGCGCGAAATGCCAGACGCGACGGCGTGTCGCAGGCGCGACACGCACGCTCGCGCAGAAGGGAAACCCTAGCCCGAAGTTCCCCCTCGTGGCGGGGTCCTGAACACCGCGCGTGGTTGTGAGCAGCTGTTTCGCACGCTACCGTAGTGTCAATTGTAGACATGTATACTCCATTATTCTGGTGAACTTGCTTGTCGTTTACTAAGAATCGGCACAGATGAGCTATAAACATAGACATGTACGTGGCCGTGGTGCCGAATCGCGGGTCGCCGCCGGCGATCCTGTTGCGGGAGAGCTACCGCGACGGCGGCAAGGTGAAAAACCGCACCCTGGCCAACCTGTCCGGCTGGCCGGCGGAGAAGGTCGACGATCTGCGGCGGGTGCTCAAGGGCAGTCCCCGAAGCTGGATCTGACCCAGGCCGTTGAGATCACCCGCAGCCTGCCGCACGGGCATGTGGCCGCGGTGCTGGGCAGCGCGCAGCGGCTGGGCATGGCCGAGCTGATCGACCCCACACCGTCGCGCAACCGGGATTTGGTGCTGGCCATGCTGGCCGCCCAGGTGATCGCGCCGGGCTCAAAGCTGGCGACCGCGCGCGGGCTGCGCGCCGAGACCGCCACCAGCTCACTGGGCCAGGTGCTGGGGGTGGCCTGCTGTGATGAGGACGACCTCTATGCGGCGATGGACTGGGTGCTGGCCCGCAAGGACACCATCGAAAAGGCCTTGGCTGCACGGCATCTGGCCAACGGCACGCTGGTGCTCTATGACGCGTCCTCGGCGGCGTTGCAGGGCCGCAGCTGCCCGCTGGGCGCGATCGGGCATGCCCGCGACGGGGTCAACGGCCGGTTGCAGATCGTCTACGGGCTGCTGTGCTCCCCGACCGGGGTGCCGGTGGCCATTGAGGTGTTCGAGGGCAACACCGCCGACCCGAAAACCCTGGCCGCTCAGATCACCAAGCTCAAGACCCGGTTCGGGCTGTCCCGGGTCGCTGGGGTGGGTGATCGGGGCATGCTCACCGGTGCTCGCATCGAAAAGGAGTTACGCCCGGCCCACGTGGATTGGCTCAGCGCGCTGCGCGCCCCGCAGATCAACGCCCTGATCAACGACGGCGCGCTGCAGCTGTCGCTGTTTGATGAGCAAGAACCTGGTCGAGATCAGCCACCCGGACTACCCCGGCGAGCGGCTGGTGTGCTGCCACAACCCGGCCTTGGCCGATGAGCGCGCCCGCAAACGCGGCGAGCTGCTGGCGGCCACCGAGAAAGAACTCGACAAGATCGCCGCGGCCACCGGCCGCCAGCGCCGGCCGGTGCGCGGCAACGACAAGATCGCCCTGCGGGTGGGCAAGGTGCGCAACCACTACAAGATGGCCAAGCACGTTGACCTCCAGATCACCGACGACTCCTTCACCTTCACCCGCAAGGACGATCAGATCGCCGCCGAGGCCGCCCTGGAACTACGTGCTGCGCACCAGCCTGCCCGAACACGCCTGCACCGCGACGATGTCGTGGGCCGCTACAAAGACCTCGCCGACGTCGAACGGTTCTTTCGCACCCTCAACACCGAGCTGGACGTGCGCCCCATCCGCCACCGCCTAGCCGATCGAGTGCGCGCCCACATGTTCTTGCGCATGCTGTCCTACTACATCAGCTGGCACATGAAACAAGCCCTCGCGCCAATCCTGTTCCAGGACAACGACAAACCCGCCGCAGCCGCCAAACGCGCCGACCCCGTCGCCGCCGCCCAACGCTCCGATGAAGCCCTCACCAAGGCAGCGCGCAAACGCACCGAAGACGACTACCCGGTGCACAGCTTCACCAGCCTGCTCGCCGACCTGGCCACCATCTGCGCCAACCAAATTCAGCCCACCAACGACCTGCCAGCATTCACCATCCTCACCACCCCCACCCCGCTGCAGCGGCGGGCCCTCGAATTACTCGGCATCTCCCACCACCACGGTCTCGCGTAGTCAGTACACCCAACCAGCTAGGCCACAAAACCGCTGGTCACAGCCCAACACGTCGCGACGCTAGGGGGAACTTCGGCCTAGCGGCTGGCTTTTTTGCGTTCGATGTCGGCCAGCGCGGCGGCCAACTGTGCCCGCTCCGCGGCGGAGGTCTCCCACGCCACCCGACGGTTCTTCACCACCTTGGCCGGCGCGCCGACCGCGATAGAGTAATCCGGGATGTGCCCCTTGACCACAGCATGCGAGCCCAGCACGCAGCCGCGGCCGACGATCGTGCCGCGCAAGACGGTGACCTTGGTGGCAATCCAGGTGTCGGGCCCGATCCGCACCGGGCTCTTGAGGATGCCCTGGTCCTTGATCGGCATGTTGATGTCGTCCATCCGGTGGTCGAAGTCGCAGACGTACACCCAGTCGGCCATCAGCACCGAGTCGCCCAGCTCGATGTCGAGGTAGGTGTTGATGACGTTATCGCGGCCGAGGACAACCTTGTCCCCGAATCGCAGCGAGCCCTCGTGGCAGCGGATCGTGTTCTTGTCGCCGATGTGCACCCAGCGGCCGATCTCCATCTGCGCGAGCTCCGGGGTCGACTGAATCTCCACACCTTTGCCGAGAAAAACCATGCCCCGGGTGATGATGTGCGGGTTGGCCAGCTTGAACTTCAGCAGCCGCCAGTACCTGACCAGGTACCACGGCGTGTAGGCACGGTTCGCCAGCACCCACCTCAGCGACGCCAGGGTCAGGAATTTCGCCTGGCGCGGGTCGCGCAGTCGCGACCCCCGCCACCGCTTGTGCAGCGGCGCGCCCCACATCGTCGTCATGGCCGGAAAGCCTATCGCTGGGCGCCTTGACCGGCCGGGTTACCCTCTGGGGACGCGATCGCCAACGGAAGGACGCATGTTCGCGCGACACCGCACACCCCGGCGGCTGGCGGCACTCGTGGGCGCGGCATTGCTCCTGGTATCGGCATGCGGCAACACCGACACCTGGGTGGATCCAGTGGCCGTGGCCGGCTGGTCAGCCCAATACGCCGACGCGCAGAACAGCAGCTATACCGCCACGGCAGGCGCCGAATCGCTGAAGCTGACGTGGAGCCGCTCGGTCAAGGGCAGCTTGTTCGCCGCAGTGGCACTCGGAGCCAGCGATTACCTCGCGGCCAACGCGCAGACCGCAGTCGGCTGTTCGCTGATGGTCTGGGAGAACGACAACAACGGCCGGCAGCGCTGGTGTAGCCGGTTGGTGCTCGGCGGCGGATTCGCCAGCCCACTGTTCGACAAGTTCGACAACCTCTACGTCGGGCAGCCCGGCACCATGGTGTCGTTTCCGACGACGCAGTGGGTGCGCTGGCGACATCCGGTGATCGGGATGCCGCTGACCCCGCGGTTCCTCGGCCCCAACCGGCTGTTGGTCGTCACGCACCTCGGCCAAGTCCAAGTGGTCGACGCGCACCGCGGCGAGATCGTCGGGTCGGCGGTCGACTTGGTGCAAGGCGTCAACCCCACCGACAGCCAACGCGGACTCACCGAGTGCCAGGGCGCCGGGCCCGGTTGCCCGATCGCTGCCGCGCCCGCCTTCTCGCCGTCGGCGGGCCTGATCGTCACCGGCATCTGGCAGCCCGCAGCTCAGGCGGTCAGCCTGACCGCACTGAGGTACCGCGCCGACGAAGGCCAAGCGCTGACGCTGGAGTGGTCCACCGACGCGGTCACGAGCGGCGTCATGGGCAGTCCGGTGTTCTCTGCCGACGGCTCGACGGTGTATGTGAACAGCCGCGACGGCAAGCTGTGGGCGCTGAACAGCAAAGACGGCAAGCCGAAGTGGTCTGTGGCCCTGGGCTTTTCACCACAGACGCCACCGTCTGTAAGGCCGGGCGGCCTGCTCGTGGCCGGCGGCGGCCCGGACGCCAAGCTGGTCGCGGTGCGCGACAACGGCGAACGCGGCGACGTCGTCTGGCGACGCGACGACGTCACCCCGCTGTGTACTTCCAGCCAGGCCGGCCACGACATCGGCTATACCGTCGTGCGTTCCGGCGACAATGCGCTGGCGCTGCTGGTCTTCCGCGTCGAAGACGGGCGGACCGTCAACACCTATCCGCTGCCGCAGGCCACCGGCTGGCCGGTGGGGGTCTCGGTGGCCACCGACCGCCGGGTGATCACCGCGACCAGCGACGGCCAGGTGTACGGCTTCGACCCGGCCTGAGTTAGCGGCGAAAGTCACGTTTTGCAGACAATGTACGAGGCGGTCTCAAGCGGTGGATGCAACAGTGGCCGGTTGGACGGGTCTGAGAGTAGCGCGTCGAGGGCCTCGGCCGGCGTTTTCCAGCCTAGGGTTTCGCGTGGCCGGTTGTTGAGTTTGGCCGCGACGTAGTCGAGGTAGTCGGCTGGGAACACCGATAGGTCGGTTCCTTTAGCAAAGTATTGGCGTAGCAGGCCGTTGGTGTTTTCGTTGGTGCCACGCTGCCACGGGGAACGGGGATCGCAAAAGTAGATGTCCAGTTCGCTTCGATCTTTCACGTAATTCGGTGTTGAAGAGTGTCGTTAACGCGAAAGGTGCACTGCCTCAACGATAATCGACGTTGCAATTCGTTTCGATAATCTAGGCGGGAGTGCACCTTTCAGATGCAGGCTAGCACCGAGTGGTCGAAGGTTGTTCGGGTCGAGGTGCGCGGCGACGATGTGGTCGGCCACGCCGGGAACGTGGTCCCGCGGATGCTGGCCGACAACCTGAGCCTAACCAGCGGCTTGTCGGGGGCGCTGTCGCGGCCGGAGGTGACCCACGACCGGGGCGCGGTGATCCGCGACGTAGCGGTCGCGATCGCTGGTGGCGCGGAGAACCTGGCCGGGACGGCGGTGCTGCGGAATCAGGCCAGGTTGTTCGGGCCGGTCGCCTCCACACCGACATTGTGGCGGTCGCTCAACGAGATCGACCACGCGGGTTTGGCCCGGATCGCGCTGGTGCGCAACAAGGTTCGCCAGCGGGTGTGGGAGCTGATCGAGGCGCGCCACGGTGCGATCCCGCCGTCGCGCACCTGCTACGGGGATCTCGGCGACGTGATCGTGATCCGCATCGACGCCTCGCTGATCGACTCGCACAGCGACAAGGAATGCGCGGCAGGGAACTTCAAGGGCGGATATGGCTTTCACCCGTTGTTGGCGTTCTGCGACAACACCGGCGAGCTGCTGGCGGTGATTCCGCGCAAGGGCAACGCCGGCTCCAACACGGCCAGCGATCACATCGCGATCATCGACGCCGCGATCGCCGCCATCCCGGCGAAGTGGCGCAAGAATCTGCTGATCACCATCGACGGCGCCGGTTCCAGCCACGACGTGGTCGACCATCTGACGAAACTGAATGCGCGGCCGGGCTGGTCGGTGGCCTATACGGTCGGGTTCGGCCTCGACGAACGCGTGCGCACCGCAATCGGGCAGATGCCTGCCCACGGGTGGTCCCCGGCGCTGGACGCCGCGGGCAGGGCCCGCGAGGACGCGCAGGTCGCCGAGTTGACCGGGCTGCTGCGTGAGAGCGTCGGCGGTGACCGCCTCGACGGCTGGCCGAAGGATATGCGGATCCTGGTGCGGCGGGAGAAGATCGAGGTAGGCGCCCAGCTGTCGCTGTTTGAGCAGCTCAACGGCTTCCGCTACCAGATCACCGCGACCGCCACCCGGGGCGGGCAGCCCCAGCTGCTCGAAGCGCGGCATCGGGTGCACGCCCGCGTGGAAGGGTTCATCCGCTGCGGCAAGGACACCGGCCTGGCCCGCTGGCCCTCGGCGTCGTTCGCGATCAACACCGCCTGGGTCACCGCGGTCGCCCTCGCGATCGACCTGCTGTGTTGGATGCGGCTGCTGCTGCTCGACGGCCCACTCGCGAAGGCCGAACCGACGACGCTGCGTTACCGGCTGCTGCACGCCGCCGCCCGGCTCGTGCGTCGTTCCCGCTACCTGATCCTGCGGATCCCCGAAAGCGGCCCTGGGCCAAGGATTTCGCCGACGCGGTCAACCGCGTCCAGGCAATATCCTGACCCAGGGACCAGTGTCCGACCGACCCAAGGAAGGAGTAGACCGTACCGGGCCGTGGAACCCGGCGCCACCGCACGACACGCGGCGACAGCGCCTACCGTGACCCCGAAAACCAAGATCGACAACACCGGTCAGCAGCCATCATGGGCGTACTCGGGCCACCGTGAAATTTTGAGGTTCGGTGGCCGTGGCGATGGCGGCGTGGTCAGCCATCTCACTTCCCTGATCCCAGGTCAAGGTCGTGCGCAGGATTGCCGGCAGCCGTGGCATTTTGGCCACGATCGCCTCCTGCACCGCCAGCGCATCATGGCGGTCGGGCAGGTGCAGCAGCATGACGAATCGAGTGGTGCGCTCTACCAGAGTGCCGATTGCTGACTTGTGTTCGGCGCCCAAAATCAGATCACCCTCCCAATGTCCCGGTACCGCTCGATCCTCGACTTCGGGTGGGCGCTCGCTGATGTTGACCATGTTTGGGATGCGGCCCCGCCGCTCGCCGGGACGGCGCTGGGATTTGCCCAGCACGCGTCCGGTGCGCAGCCAGGTGTGTATCTCACGACTCAAATTCCCTTTGCCCTGAACGTAAATCGACTGGTAGATAGTCTCGTGGGACACCCGCATCTCCGCATCGTGGGGAAAATCCATCGGCAACCGGTGAGCGATCTGCTCGGGGCTGTGCTCATCCAGTAGCCGCGTCTGCACCTCATCATGCAACTTCTCGTTGACGGCCAGCTTGCCGTTCTTCGGACGACGTGCCCGCTGATCGGAACGTGCTTGAGCCACCAGCGCCCGATACTCGACGTTGGCGCTGCGCCCGCTTTGGCGGGCACCGAACGCCGCCTTGCGCCGATACCCGGACTTGCCTTCGTTGAAGCTGCGCGGACCGCCGTTAGCATCAATCTCACGTTTGATCGTCGAGGCCGGCCGCGGCGGTGTCAGTCGGCTACCGATCGAGCGCAACGACTCATTTGTCTTGACGCCGATCTCGATTTCCATCCGGTCATGCAGGGTCAGCCGAGGCCGCGAACCCGACCTCTGGGGCTGGGCAAGTCGTGGTTTCACGCCGCCAGCATCACCGAACCAGCGAACTCCGGTCGCCCCCGACACGCCGACAACGACACCGGCCTCCGCAGCGCTGAGGCCATCGCCAATCAGACCCCAGAACTCCCGGACAACAGCCGCCAAAGGTGGAACAGGCAAAGCAACACTCCTTGATCAAAATCAGAGACTGTTGCATCCACCCCCAGGAACCCAGGCGAGCGCACGTCTGCGAAACGTGACTTTCGCCGCTCTCCCGGACTTGGGCGAGCATCGACCCCGCGGCGACGACAACTCAAGCTGAAATGGACGGCCG
>CAVRVJ010000008.1:0-257259 GCA_963724645.1 uncultured Acidobacteriota bacterium | reverse complement strand
CGAACACGACGACGATGGCGGCCGCCGCATAGAGGTGTGGCGGGCGCAGCAATTCGAAGCGAGCCGTGAGTCAGCATCGGAACAAGCGGCATCAACACGAGCGATACGCCATTACATTTCGTCGCAGGCCAGCGCCGTGACTACCCCGCAACAGACGGCATCTCGAAGGGAATTGATAGGCCCCCATCCAAACCTGAAGGGCCACGACAGCAACCAGGGAAGACGGACGAACAACGCCACGGACCGCGGCCACGGGAACGTGGGCGCAGGTCATTCGCGATGGCTGCGTCAGCTACGTCCTGGCTTGGAAGAGTCAGGGCAGGAGAACCACCGGGCGGCCGCGAATTCGTCGCGGAGATCGATCGGCGGCACTGGCTGGCAGGTTAACGAAACGCACCGGCACGATGTTCTCGCTCCATCGGGTTTCTGACGCGCCACTACTGTAGAACTGTGACTTGATTCGTGTCCGGTAATTCCTGTAACATGCGGACAGAGAGTATTGGACCGGTACGTTTTGTGAACCCGGCCAGTTCTCCTGTCGCATCGCGTTTGTCTCCGCCGCAACGCCCCCAGACTTGACCCACGCCCCGTCGCACACTGATTAAAGTGTTGAGAACGGCTCAAGCGAGCCGCTGAAGGGCCGGAGCGCACCAGACGAAAGGCCGACCATGAAACTGCGGGGCCTCCGACCGTTTATTTCCACGAGCGTCGGGCTGCTGTGTGGATGGCTCATCGGCAGCACGGTGACGCTTCTCGCACACGGCGTCGGCGCCGGGCTTCCTTCCCAGACGGCTGACACGCAGCCGTGTCCCGCGATGAACCTGGAGACGCCGGCGTCGTCCGAGGCCGTGGGTTTGGTATTCCACGCGGCTGGCTGGGCGGCCGATCTCGGCGCGGACAGCGGGACGGGGGTGGATGCGGTGCATGTGTGGGTGTACCCAACGCGAGCTTCGGATCTGCCGCTGTTTGTCGGTGTGGCGAGCCTACGGAGGTATCGCGCCCGGACGTCGGCGCCTTCTTCGGCAGCGCAATTCACGGCACTCTGCGTTCGACATGACGGTGACCGGGCTGCCAATTGGGACCTACACGCATCGTGACCTTCGCCCACAGCACGATCACCCGCACGTTGAACCAAATATCGTCCGGTCGGTTTTGACGGTGACGGTGACCGCAAGGCACCCGCGATGAGTCTGCACATGCCTGCGACAGGTCGGTACTGTGGGGTCGTCGTTTTATGCGGCGGGCTCGGCGATCCATCTCGGGCGGCGGCCAGTGGCACTGGCGTGGATGCGGTGCATGTCTGGGCGTACCGAAAACCGGGGTCCGACCAGTCGGCCGTATTCCTGGTGTGGCCTCGACGGCGCCGCACGCTTACCGACGTCGGCGGCGTGTTCGGCGTCATCCATTCACGAACTCCGGCTTCTTCCTGACCGCTCGCGAGTCTGTCTCCAGGGACTTATCGGATTTCGGCGTTCGCGCACAGCACGGTGAGTGGAACCTTCAACAGCGTGCGCTCGGCGGACGTGACAGTCGGCGGTCCTCTCATGACGATCGACGCGCCGGGCTCAGGCGCCGTGCGGTCGGGGCCGTTCGTCGTGACCGGGTGGGCGCTCGATCGCAGTGCCGCGAGCGGTCCGGGCGTCGATGCCATCGACGTCTGGGCGATTCCGGTGAGCGGCGGGCCGCCGATTTCGCGGGAAGCGGCGGCTACGGGGCGCCGCGCCCGGACGTCGGCGCGATCTTCGGGAGCCAGTTCACCAATTCCGGCTATAGCACCCTGGTGGCACTCCCGAACGGCACGCCCGGCGGCACTTATGACTTCGTCGTTTTGCGCACAGCCCGATCACGGGCACGTTCAATCAATCCAGGGTGGTGCGCATCACTGTCTACGACAGGGTAAGTCGAGTAGAGAACCGAAATCGCTCGCCAGGCAGGAACGGCGAGGGCGGTGAGAATCGAGATCCCCACGGGCGAATCACGCAAAGCCAGGTCCGTGGCTTTGTTGTGCTTACTTGCTTGGGCGCCTGTCGATCGTCAACCCGGTTCGCGATTCAATCGTCTGGAGAATGCCGGCCCAGTTCTCGTCTGCGAGCTGCAGGACCAGGTAGTCAGTGCTGGTCTGCAGCGTCAGCCAATGTCGGGATGATCTGAACATGCCCGGGATGTCGAGCTTTTCGGGCGGCGAACTGAGCGAAGGATCCCACTGCGGATCCTTCGAGCGGCTGTAAGTGCCGCGCACCAGATGCCCATACGAGATCGACCGCAGGGCAGTGCCGCCCTTCTTGGGGACGAGGCTCATCTGGCCGGCGGCCAGATTCAGCACGACTTCCTGGTCATCCGCCTTGGTCCCCTTGACTTCCAACATCTTCACATTGACGAACGCGACCGGCGGATCTGTTGCGACGGCAGGATTGGCCCGGCCGCGAGGCGGAGACGTCGCGCCGGCCACCGAAGGCGGTCCACCGGCTGCGGAAGATGTGCCGCCGACGGCTGACGGCGCCCCAGTAGCCGCGGCCGCTCCGGCGACTGAGCCATCCCGGCCGCGCGTTGGCGCGGCAGTCGTCGTCACCGGACCCGGGGACGATGCCTGGGATGACGCTGTCTTCGCGGCAGTCGTCGAGGGCACTGTCTCCGGCGTCTTAGCTGCCGGGGCCGCCTGGGCCGGTGGGGCGGAGGCGGGCTGAGGTGGTGGTGCGACGGCCGGCGCTGGAGCGGCAGCCGCGGGTGCGGGTGCGGGTGCCGGTACAGACGCCGGCGCGGCGGCGGGCGTCCGCGACCTTATCAGATACCCTCCGACGCCGATGAGCAGCAGCACGATCAGTGCCCCACCAGCGACGAGCGCGGTGAGATTGCTTCTCTTCAACGTGATCGTTGCGGGTCCTTTCGAGTGCTCGGTGACGGCGCTCGATGCTGGTGCCGGCCGTGCGGATGCGACGGTCGGGGCTTCGATGTCGACGGCGAGCGTCGTCGCCGGCCGGTCGCTTGGTACGCCGGCGGTTGTGACCGCGTCGAGTGGAAACCCCGAGACCCCACTTCGCAGCGCGTGACAGAACTCTTCCGCGCTCTGGAATCGATCGGCGGGCGACTTGGCGAGCGCCCGCGCCGTCAGAATCTCCACCCACCCCGGCGGGACGCTGTCGCGTGCGAGCCGGACGGGCGTCGGCGGATTGTTGACCTGCGATTGCGCCATCGCAAGCGCCGTTTCGCCCTTGAATGGCAGCTTGCCGGTCACGAGCCGGTAGAGGACGACCCCCATCGAATACAGATTGGCACGCGCGTCGACGTCCTTGCCGAGGACCTGCTCGGGCGCCATGTAGGCCGGCGTGCCCATCATGTGTCCGGCATGTGTGAGGTGGTCGCTGCCGGCGACGCGCGCGATGCCGAAATCCATAATCTTGATGGCGCCCGACTCGGTCATCATCAGGTTCGCGGGCTTGAGATCGCGATGAATGACACCCATTCCGATGCGCGTGGCCCAGCGCGGTCAGCGCCTGCGTGACCCGTCGGCGGCGCGTTCGGGCGCCAGCGCGCCCGCGCGGTCGACCAGCCGTTCGAGCGTCTCACCGCGCACGAACTCCATGACCATCAGCCACTGGTCGTCGTGCTGCAGCAGTTCGTAGATCGTGGCGATGCCGGGATCGTTCAGCCGCGCGACGGTCACGGCCTCGGCGCGGAAGCGCTGGACGACTTCGGGATCGTTCAACTCGGGATTGAGGACCTTGATCGCAACATCCCGATCCAGCGTCTCGTCATGGGCGCGGTAGACCGTGCCCATTCCGCCTCGTCCGATCCTGTCCAGGACCCTGTATTTGCCGACGTTCTGGCCGACCATGTGAAATGTCTTCCTCGCGGAACCCGGGAGGGAAGCCCCCGAAGTCTAAGTTGGCGGTCGCGGGTTGTCAAACGTCCGCATCGCGCGTGCGTATCGCGCCATGCCAAGTGTTACCGAAGGACGTATCGTCGCGCCATAAGGGGTGTTACCGAGCTGGTGTGTCTGGAGAGGGCACCGGCGTGGGGCCCCAGGCGAAATCGGAGTTATCCGGCGCAGACCCGGGTTCGGTACGTGCGGGCGAAGACCCGGCGGAGAAGGGCCGGCTGTTGGCGGAAGCGATCAGCGTGACCGGGTATCACCGCAAGGCGCTGATGAGCGTGGCGCCGGCGGCCGCCGTAAACGAAAGCGTGATCGAGGCGCTCCGCGGCAATTGCTGCGACGCAGACAGAAGTCCTCTGACACGGATCCGCCGCCTGAGTGAACGAGCCATTTCGCCGGTCCGGGCACGAGTCCGTCGTGGCGCGGCGATTGCTTACCGTAGCGTTCCCTTCTCGTCGAGCTCTCTTTCGCAGCCTCTTCCCCAGGAGATCTGTGCAAAATGAAACGTCTGACAACGATTGCGATAGTCCGTGTCGGTGGGCCTGATGATGCTGTTCGTGGCGCGGCGCGCGGACGCCTCGGCGATCCTGGTGACGACCCGGGCAGGCATGTTGGCGAACGACTTTATCGACTGGGGCAGCTTCGGGGCAGCCTTCACTATCCCCGCAAATCCGTCGACCGGCACGACTAATCTCGGCGTCGGCTTCAGCGTCAGTCAGACACTGAGCGGACCCTTCGAGCGACTTGACGAGGGCAACGGCTGGCTGGGAAACTTCGCCCCCGGCGATCACCTGCTGGTGCCCCAAGAAGTCGGTTCGACGAGCGCCAACGCCATCACGCTGGACTTCAATTCGCTAGTGTTCGGCGGCGGCGCCCAGATTCAGGCCGATTTCCGTGGCGCGTTTACTGCTCGAATCACTGCGCTCGACGGGTTAGGCAACCCCATCGCGTCATTTATTGAAGCCGGGACAGCGGACGCCTCCGGTGACAACAGCGCCATCTTCATCGGCATCCTGAGTGACACGGCGAACATCGACAAACTTGTGTTCAGCCTGGACAGCGCGGCCCTTGGAACGGTCGGCGACTTCGCGATCAACCGGGTCAGCCTGAGCGATGGACCTGTGGCGATCCCGGAACCCGCGACACTGTCGTTCCTGGGCCTCGGCCTCGCGGGCCTCGTCGCCCGCCGCGGCAAGCGCTGAAAATCCGATCAAGCGCGCTCCATCTTCCACCGGGCCGCTTGTTCTGACTAGGCGACGGGAGAATCCCCGGGCACTCAGTCGAGCGGTCCGGCGATTGGCTGTTCACTGGCCGAAGGTTGATGCCGCATCGCGTCCGTCACGAGCGCGCAAGGCGAAGGTGATGCGCACCGTGCGGGATTGACTGAAGGTATTTGTAATCGAGCTGTGCGCGTAAACGACGAGATCATATTCAGCGCTGGGCGTGCCGGCCGGGAGTGCCACCGATGTGCTATAGCCGGCATTGGTGAACTGGCTCCCGAAAATCGCGCCGACGTCCGGGCGCGGCGCCCCGTAACCGCCGCTGCCGACGAAGATCGGCGGCCCTCCGCTTACCGGAAATGCCCAGATGTTGATCGCATCGACGCCCGTGTCGCTTGCGGCACTCAGGTCGAGTGCCCACCCTGACACCACGAACGGTCCAGATTGCCAGGCGCCCGGGGCTGGCGCGTCGATTGCCATGAGCGGACCGCCCACTGTCACGTCCGCCGTCCGCACGTCGAATGTGCCGGTCACCGTGCTGTGCGCGAACGCCGCAATCCGATAGGTCCCTGGCGACAGACTCACAATCTGCAGAAGGAAGCCGGAGTTTGTGAACGGCTCACCGAACGCCGCGCCGACATCGCTCCGCGCGCCGCCATAAGTGGCCTCACCCAGAAACACGGCCGGGTCGCCGGACCCGGGATTGGGGTACGCCCAGACCTGCACCCCATCCACGCCTGTGCCGCTGTCCGCGCCGAGATCGATCGCCCAGCCCGCTGCGTAGAATGCCGACCCCACGATCGCGAGCGACACCGGCGCATCCAGCGCCATCGCGGGACACGGTTGCGTGTCGCTCTGCGAAGGTCGCCCGGCGTCGACGCCACGCGCCATAAGTGTCACGGTCCCGCCGATGAGCCATCCGCAGAGTAGCCCCAGGCACATGGAAATGAACGGTCGGAAGCGTTGCAGCTTCATGGTCGCCCTATCGTCCGGTGGCGCCGGCACTTCAGTGGCTCGTTAGAGCCATTGTCAACACTTTGATCGAGGGTGCGACGAGCGGGTCAATGCTGGGGACGTTGCGACCGAGACAAACGTGATGCAATGCAGCAACGAATGACAAGTTCTACCTGTCAGATCCTCTTTGCCGGCATCTTACTGAATAACTTGGGTGCAATCAAGCGCGCGTATCGCGCCGTGCTAAGTGTTACCGAAGGAAGCATCGTCGCGCCATAAATGGTGTTACCGAAGCCGGTGTGCCGCAGGAGGGCACCGGCGTGGGGCCAGAGGCGAGAGTCGAGTATTTGGCGAAGATGCGAGATCGCTATGTGCGGGCCCAGACGCGGCGGAGAAGGGGCAGTTGCTGGGGGAGCGATGGCGGTCCGGGCTACCACCGCAAGGCGTTGATTCGCGCCTGGCGGCGCCCGGAGCGGGCGCCGCGCCGCCGTCCGCGTGGCCGGACCCGCCGGTATGGCCCGGCGGCCGTGCGCGCGCTGAAGGCGATCTGGACGCCGCGGGCTATCCGTGGTCCGTGCGGTTGAAGGCGCTGCTGCCGATCTGGCTCCCGTGGGCGCGCAAGCGGCTCTCGCTGAAACCCGCGCCGTGCTGGGGAAAAGCCAGGTCCGCGTGCAGACCGCGCTCGATCAACTGCGGCACCAACTGCCGTTTCCGCTCCGGGGGATCGATTCGGACAACGAGCTACCGCGGCTGTCAAGCGTACAGATCTTCTCTGATCTGGCAATTCGCCAGCAATGTTCATACGCATCGCGTCAAGCGGATTCCGCCTCTTGCAGACGTCACGTTCACCATAGTCACACGCAGTCCATCGGTGGCTGCGACTGAGCTTCACACAACGTTGGGGTCCAGGCGGAAGGTCCGAGCATTATCTACGAGGTCGACGCCTCGACGGCCCTGGGCGAAGGGATCCTGCCGCTTGGTCTCGTGGCTTCCGGGAAGCGACGATAGTCGGTGCCGGTGGTGATCATGGCGTAGGCGACGCGGGCGACCTTCGCGGCCACGGCGCTGTAGGCCTTCCGACGCCGATCCGGGTTCTTCGGATCGGGTCGAATGTAATCTTCAAACTTCCGGCGGAAACTGTTTTGTTGCATGCGGATGGCGACGGTGCCCGCCATCCAGAAAGCGTAGCGCAGGCGCGCATTGCCGCGCTTGGAGAGATGCGTGGTCCCGCGGAATTGCCCGGATTGCTCCGTGCAGAGATCGAAGCCGCAGTACTTGAGAAATTGCCGGACGTGCCCGAAGCGCCGGAGATCGCGGGCCTCGGCCAGAATCAGCATGGCGAGAATCGGGCCCACGCCGGGCAGGGTCTGCAGGCGGATGAAATCCGGGTGCTCGCGCAGTCGCTCGACGGCGTCGGTCTCGAGGCGCTTCCGCAAGCGGCAGAGCTGCTGGTATTCCACGAGGACGATCCGAAACAGGCGCATGGCCTCAGAATCCTCCGCCACCGGGAGGCCGGCGCTGGTCTGCGCGGTGTCGTAGAAATCCGCCAGCCACCGGCGCTTGTCCGCCTTGTGACCGCTCACCGCCTTGAGCGCCGCCGCGATAAATGCGGCTTTGGAATACTGCCGTACCGCGGCCGGGCAGGGCGTCAGTCGGAGGACATCGGTGAACCACTCAGCGCGGGAGCTGTGCAGGTACGGCTCGGCCTCGGGAAAGAACAACGGGAGATGGTGCGTCACCAGGCTGTGGTACACCCGGACTTTCCGGAGGGAGACCTGCTGATAGGTGTTGGCCATTTCCTGCAGGTCCAGGTAGCCAGTGGCCATCGGATCGACAAACCGCTGAGTGGCACCCGTCTTGAGCAAATGCAGGATCACCTGCGCGTCCTTCGGGTCGTTCTTGTCCCACGAGTTGTACAACGCCTCGCGTGTGCGTGCGACGGCCAGGGAAGAGACTTGGTGCAACCGAAAGCCGGCGTCTCCCAGCCAGAACGCGATCGGCCGGTGATAGTCGCCGGTCGGTTCGAACGCGATCTCGCAGGGTCGCTTGAGGTCGCGCAACCGCTGAACGAATCGGTCGATGTCCGGCCGGGTGTTGGGCACTCTGAGCACGTGGCGCTGGTGCTCCGCCATTTCGATCAACACCTGATGCTGCGCTTTCGCCACGTCAATCGCGACCCACACGCAGTGGGCCGTGGTAGAAACATGTGGGGTCATGGCTGGTCGTCTCCTCTGGTCTGAGTTGTGGCAAACCCATTCTAGAGAAGCACTTGACTGGCCCTGACCTCGTTGGGTCAAGGTACGACGGATCGGAATTCATCAACGCGCATTTGTGGCGCTTTTGCAAGGCGGAGGACATTCAATTCACGCGGGGTCGACCCTACAAGAAAGATGACAATGCGCACATCGAGCAGAAGAACTGGACGCACGTCCGCAAGCTGATGGGCTATCTCCGCTATGACACCCACGACGCCGTCGCGGCCATGAACGCGGTGTATGCCGACCTGCGGCTCCTCCAGAATCTCTTCCTGCCGTCGGTGAAGCTGGTCCGCAAAGAGCGCGTCGGTGCGCGGGTGCGCCGGCGGTACGACGCCCCGTGCACGCCGCTGCAACGGCTCGAAGCGAGCGGCGGCGCGGACCCGGCCAAATTGCGTGAACTGCGGGCGCTGGCCCGCACCCTGGATTCCTTTGACCTCGCGCGGCGCGTCGACGTCGGCCTGGATCGGGTCTACCGCCTCGGCAACTTCCGACGGAGTCTCCAGACTCGGCCGCTGGCGGCGCGCCCGCCGGCCACAGATCGGCCGCCGGACACGCCGCCAAGATCAAAACCGTCCCCGGTAACAGTAGTTATGGCGCGACGATGCGCCGCCCGCTAACAGTTACTTATGGCTCGACAGGAACTGACGGCCCGCCGCGCCGGCGGCGAGTCAAGATGTGTAGAATGCGGCCTGCACCGAAGGGCACAGACCGGAACCAGACACACTTGGACTCCCACGGGGGGAACTGACACATGCGAAAGATGAGTCTCTTGACGATATGCGCGGCCGTCCTGGCGCTGGCGGCGAGCGCTGAGGCGCAAACGAAGTTCAGCGGGACGTGCAACCAGACGAAGCCGGATCCGAATTACATGCTGCCGGTCGGTGATAAGCCGGATCACGCGATCATGCTGGGCAAGACCAAATGCACCTGGACGAAAGCGGAACTGGCCGGCGTGGCCTTGAAGGACGAAGAGGATGTGTTCACCTCGGAGATGAGCGGCGCGACGGCCCACGACAAGGGTTACGGCGTAGGCACTTTGGCCAACGGCGACAAGTATTACGTCCAGTTTCAGGGAACGACCACGCTGGCAAAGAACGCACCCGTCAGCGCGACCTGCACCTGGACATTCACGGGAGGGACCGGCACAGTGAACGGCTTGACCGGCAAAGGCACCTGCACCGGCAAGTTTGACGCCTCAGGCGCGGCGGTGTTCGACATCCAGGGCGTGTACCAGGTGCCGGCGGCCAAAGCAAAGAAGTAGAGCCATCGACCGACGACAAAGGGACGCGGAAGCCGGCGCGGCGGCTTCCACGCGCCGCCGCTACTGTGGTTTCGCGCTGCCGGCGAGCAGGATCGAGGTCGTCGGGGCAGGCGACCCGGCCGCCGGCTCGTCGGTAATCGCGACGGTCACGGTCGACGGCCTGGATCCCTCGGCGACCGCGGAGGTTGCAGACAGCAGCGTGCCGGCTCCGCGAGTATCCACCGTCATGAGCCCGCCACTCACCGGAGCCTGTTTCGGCAACACGAGCCAGAGCTGATACACGCGGCCCGGAGAGAGCACGGGAAGTCCTTCTGCATCGAACCACAAGCCACGTGAGGGGCTCCAGTACGCCTGACCCCTGGCCGGCAATCCGGCCTTCGTCCCCGCGAGCGTGACGCGAATGACGTCAGGTGCGGTCAACACGCCGAGCAGTCGAGCGGATCGTGCGGAGTCGCCGCGCGCGGCGATGAGCTGGGTGCGCAAGGTTTCGGCCCTCGCTGATGTCTCGGCCGCGACGCGTCGGGCGGCGTCGAGTTGCGTGTGGAGCACCCACGCGTAAGCCCCTGCGGCCACGGCCAGCGCCAGACTTGCCGCCAGCGCCAGCCACGGAAACATGGTCGGGCGAACTGGCGGAGCTTTCAGCGTTGCGACGGGATGCGCCAACGGCGGGGCAGTCGAGCCGGCTGTCGCCGCCGCCATCACGCGCGCCTTCAATGCCGGTGGGAGAGCGGCAGGTTCGACACTCGCGCCGAGACCGGCGGTGATCCGGCGATACCCCTCCACCTCCTGCTGGCACGCGTCGCATTCGCGCAGGTGATCCTCGAACCGCTCGCGCTCGGCGGCGTCCAACGATCCCAGCGCGTAGGCCGCGGCCGATTCGACGAACTCGTCGTGTCGCGAGGCCGTCATGGCGTCACGTCCAATGTCTGGCGCAGCGTTTCCATCGCCGATCGAATTCGGGTCTTCACCGTGCCGAGCGGGACGCCGGTGCGCGCGGCAATCTCGGAGTGCGAGAGCCCCTCGAAGTACGCCAGATTGAGCAGCGTCCGCTGCGGATTGGGAAGCGTGGCGAACGCGGACCCGACCTGACGGACTTGCTCCGCGGTCAATGTGGCTGCTTCCGGGTCAGGATCTGACGAAGAGAGGGACGTGGCGCGTAACGCCACGTCTCCGCGATCCTCGTCAGGCCGCGCACGACGGGCGCGCAGACGATCGATGGCTCGGGCGCGCGTCAGCATCACAATCCATCCGGCGACGCTGGCGCGGTCATGTGTATAGCGGTGCGCTTGCCGCCAGATCTGCGTGAACACGTCCTGCACAACCTCTTCGGCGTCTTCCGGGCGCAGGACGATTCGGCGGGCGAGCCCAAAAACGACGCTCGCATGCCGGTCGTACAACTCCGCGAGGGCCTCTGACGAACCGCCAGCGACCGCACGCACGAGTTCACGATCCACTCCCGCCGCCTCGTCCCGCTTCGCTGACTCCAAGGCCGCCAAATCACCTCAGACATTACTACGGCGCGCTCTACCCGGAGGATTGGCCCCCCAGTGGTCCGCCCTCTGCCTTCTTACAGGCCGCGCGCCGGCGACGGCTGGCTAATCCGGCCGTTGGAAGGCGTTTCGACGCGCTGTCGCCCCGGTGATCAGCGGACGATAAGAACAAAGGTGCGGGCGTTGTACCAGAGCTGTGAATCGTGGATAATGACCGCGACTTCGTTATGCCGATGCAGGAGCAACTCCGGGAGACGGTCGAGATCGGCCAGGCTGGCGTGCTAGCAGCCCGTGGTGCAAGTGCGGCTGCAGTCGACCGGCGCTGCATCCCGCCTGGCGGCGTTGCTCCTCCCTCAAATATTGCCCAATATTCTCGGTCGTCGCGCCTGGCCAGCCGGGCGCATCGCCGGTCTCGGTGCCGCGCCGACTTGCACCACGGGCTGCTGGCTGAAGCCGTCAGGCAAAGCAAGACGTCCGTCGCGCCGCCCGTGCTTGACGCGCACGAGACAGCGACACCCGGGTTCATGCGGGTCCCCACCGGGCACATCGGGCTCGTGACTCCCATTGTCGTCGCCGGCGAAGTAGTTGCCGTCCTCTACGGAGATGGCGCGGACCGCGTGTCGGAGCAGGAAGACGCGCCTCTCTGGACGGACGAAGTCGAGTTGCTCGTGCGCCACGCGTCCTTGCGTTTGGAAAACGTCACGTCTGAACGTACAGTTGAAGTGCTGTACCGGCCAGTCTGACCATCAGAACGATCCCCATGCTCCCTGTTCGTCCTCCTCAGAGTCGTGCCTGCGGGATGGCCGCGATGGTTCTCCTGTCATTGGTGTGGCCGACCACGTCCGTGCTCCGCACCGAGGCGCCGGTTCGTGCGGCGACCCGCGATCTCGCCCCGCTGTCGGCTTCCTCCTTATGGCTGGCGCCCACGTCGATGTCGGTCAGCCGGAAGTCGGCCATTGCTGCCGCGGTGGAGGATCTGGCGGACGGCAAAGCCGCACGCGCCCTGCCGGTCCTCGAACGCGCGGCGCGAGACGACGAACTTGGCGGTTACGCGCTCCTGTATCTCGGCCGCGCGCAACTCGCGCTCGCTCGAATCAGCGAGGCGCGCGCGACGGCCGCACGGCTGCTCGCGGCGCCGGCTTCGGGCTATCTCGGAGAGGCCTCGTTGTGGTTCTCGGCTGACGTCGCCGAAGCCGCCGAGGACTGGCCAGCGGCTGTGGAGGCGCTGCGCACGCTGACGAGCGGCAAGCCGCTCGAGCCCGAGCGCGCGAACCTCCGGCTCGGCCGGGCGGCGATCAAGGCGGGCGACAACGCACTCGCCATTACCGTGCTGAACAAAGTCTTCTACGAGTTCCCGCTTTCGTCCGAAGCCGCCGAGGCGGCCGGCGAACTGGCGAAACTCGCGCCAGCGTCGATCCCGCCGTCGCGCGATGAGTTCCTCCGGCTCCTCGGCCGCGCGCAGGAATTGTTCGGCGCCAAGCGCTACGCCGACGCGCGCCCTGCGTTTTCTGCGCTTCAATCCTGGGCAACCGGCGACGACCGCGCGCTCGTGGACGTGCGTGTGGCGGCGTGCGATTACCACTTGAAGCACTACGCGGCCGCGCGCGACGCGCTGCTGCCGCTCATCGCTCCCTCATCATCGCAACAGATCGAGGCGGAGTTTCTCTATTTGAGTACTCTGCGGGAACTCGGCCAGCGTGAAGAATACGTGGCCCGGGCCCGTGCGTTCGTCGTGGCGTATCCGGCTGATCCGATGGCGGAGGAGACGCTGAACAACCTGGCCACGCACTACGTGTTGGCGAACGACGACGAACAGGCGGCGGCGATGCTGGATGAACTTTATTCGCGCTTTCCGACGGGCCCGCACGCCAACCGCGCGGCCTGGCGATCGGGATGGTGGAAGTACAAAGCCGCCGAGTACGTCGATGCCGCGCGCATCTTCGAATCGGCCGCGGCGACGTTTGCACATGATGACTACCGGCCGTCGTGGCTCTACTGGGCCGCACGGGCCCATCAGCGCTTGGGGGAGCGCGACGTCGCAATCGCCACGTTCCGGCGCGTGGTCGCCGATTACCGCAATTCGTACTACGGGCGCCAGGCTGCACGGGCACTGGCGTCGGGATTCGACCAGGTCGCACTTGTAAGCCGGATGATGCCGATGCTGACGCCCGGCGATCCGCCGCCCAATGCCGAGGTCATCCGCGATCTGCTGGCCGCCGGTCTGTACGACACGGCCATTCTCGAGGTCAGGAAAGCGCAACTCGAATTCGGCACGTCGCCGATGCTCGACGCCACCATCGCGTATGCCTTGAATCGCAAGGGCGATCTGCGCGGCGCGATCACGCGGATGCGCCGCGCATATCCGCAGTTCCTGGCTGAAGGCGGCGAAACGCTGCCGCAGGAGATCCGCCAGATTATCTTCCCAATCGCGTACTGGAACGTGATCTCGCGTTATGCGCGTCGCGCGAAGCCTCGATCCCTATCTCATGGCGGCGCTCGTGGCGCAGGAGTCAACCTTCCAACCAGAGGTCAAGTCGTCCGCCGGCGCCTGGGGCTTGATGCAAATCGAGCCGAGCACCGGCCGGCGCTACGCCGGCAGCCTGAACATCCGGCCCTTCAGCACCGCGAAGCTGAAGCAGCCCGAGGTCAACGTCCGCATCGGCATGGCCGTTTTCTCGGACTCGCTGGCGAAGTATGGCAGCGTGGCGCCCGCGTTGGCCGCCTACAACGCGGGCGACAGCCGCGTCACGCGATGGCTGTCAGAACGCCACGGCTTCGACCAGGACGAGTTCATCGACGACATTCCCTTCCCCGAGACGCAGAACTATGTGAAGCGCGTCCTCGGGACGGCGGAAGACTACCGCGGGCTGTACGCGAACCTGAGCCCCGCGGAGCGGGCAGAGGCCGAGGTGGCCGCCCCTGCGCCGAAACCTGCCGCGCAGAAGACCGCGGCCAAGCCGGCGGCGAAAGCGCCGGTCAAGAAGAAGAGCGCGCCGGCCAAACGCACGCAATATAGACATGACGCGCCTTCGGACGTCCCAGAAAGCCGCGCGCTTCACCGAGTCGGTCATCCGGGAAATGACCCGGCTGGCGCACCGGCATGGCGCCGTCAATCTGTCACAGGGGTTTCCGGACTTTCCGGCGCCCGAGGCCATCAAGGCCGCCGCCTGCGATGCAATCCTCGCAGACATCAATCAATACGCCGTGACCTGGGGCGCCAAGCCGCTGAGACACGCTATCGCGGCGGACTTCTCGGCCCGCCATGGCCTTCCGGTCGATCCCGATCAACACGTGACGGTCTGCTGCGGCGCCACCGAGGCGATGATGTCGACGATGCTCGCGATCGTGGATCCGGGCGACGAAGTCATCGTCTTCGAGCCGTTCTATGAGAACTACGGGCCGGATGCCGTGCTGTCGGGCGCCACGCCGCGGTACGTGCGCCTGTCGGAACCCGCCGCGTCCGCTGCGCGCACCGGGGAAAGCGCGCAATGGAGCTTCGATCCCGAGGAACTGGCCGGTGCCTTCTCCAACCGGACCCGCGCGATCATCGTCAACAGCCCCAACAATCCGACCGGCAAGGTGTTCACGCGCGACGAACTCGAGCAGATCGCCCGCTTGTGCCAGCACTGGGGCGTGATCGCGATCACCGACGAGATTTACGAGCACATTCTGTACGAGAGCGCCGTGCACGTGCCGATGGCTACCCTCGACGGAATGGCGGATCGCACGGTCACGATCAACAGCCTGTCGAAGACGTTCAGCGTCACCGGCTGGCGCGTCGGCTGGACTGTGGCGCCGCAGGACCTCACGGGCGCCATCAGGAAGGTTCACGATTTTCTGACGGTGGGCGCCGCGGCGCCGCTCCAGGCCGCCGCGGCGGTTGCGCTCGGATCGCCGCCGGAGTACTACCGCGGCCTGGCAGAGACATACCGCTCGAAGCGGGACCGGCTGCTGCGGATTCTGCGGGAGGCCGGATTCGTCTGCTTCCCTCCGCAGGGCGCGTATTACATCATGACCGACATCACGGCTTTCGGTTTTCCGGACGACGTCGCGTTCGCGCGCCACCTGGTGACCGACGTCGGCGTCGCCAGCGTGCCCGGCAGCAGTTTCTATCGGGATGCCTCATCAGGCCGCACGAAAGTACGATTCTGCTTCTGCAAGAAAGAGGAGACGCTGGCGGCCGCGGAGGCGCGCTTCGCGTCCCTCAAGCTTCGGGCCTGACCGACCTTGCCGACATCTCCAGACGGCCCCCGCCTGACGGTGCGCGCCCTGGTTGGTCCGCTGATTGTTGGCGCAGCGATCTGGTGCGCCGCCGGTCTGGTCACGGTCGCGACTCCGGAAAGCGCGGCCACGCGATTGGCGATTCCCGCGTCCTGGTGGCTGCTTCCGCTCGCCGTTGCCTGCGCGGCCCTCGTTCCCGCCTGGCGCCGGCGTCCACTGACGGCGCTGCCCGCCGCCTTGTCGACGTTGCCATGGTGGCCGGTGTCGTGGCCGCCGATTGCCTTGATCTGGACCGGGCCGCTTGCCTGGTTGCCGATCGGCGCCGCGCTCGTGTGCGCCGCCGGCAGCCGCCCGCTCGCTGCCATCAGCCGGATACTGGGCGCGCGGGATTGCCGGCGATCGATGACGCTTGCCGGCGTGGCGACGCTGCTTGCCGGTACGTTGGTCGCCTGGAGCGTGGACGCGTACGGTACCGGGTGGCGACGAGCCACACTATCTGGTCATCACGCAAAGTCTCTTGCACGACCGTGATCTGCGAATCGAGAACAACTATCGCCAGCGTGACTACAACACGTACTTCGGTGGCGACATTGCGCCCGACTTTCTGGCGCGCGGACGTGACGGGGAGATCTATTCCATTCACGCCCCGGGATTACCCGCGCTCGTGCTGCCGGCGTTTGCTCTGCTCGGCTACCGAGGCGTCGAGGCGTTCCTCCTGCTGCTGGCCGCAATCACTGGATCGCTGGTCTGGCGGATCGCCTGGCGGGCGACGGATGACGTGGCGTCGGCATGGTTCGCCTGGGCAGCGGTTGTCGGATCGGCGACGTTCCTGCTCCACAGCTTCGCGGTGTTTCCCGACGCGCCGGGCGCGCTGGTCGTGGCCGCTTCGATCTTGCTGTTGTTTCGCCTCAGCCTCACCCCTGAGGCGGTCGGCCCGCGCGCGTTGGTTGCCGTTTCTTTCCTGCTGGCGGCCATGCCATGGCTGCATACGCGCTTCGTGGTGCTGTCGGCGGGCCTCGGCCTCGCCGTGGCCTGGCGGGTTCTCGCCGACCCGTCCCGGTCGGCGGGCTTGAAACGCCGGCGAGCGGCGATCTTCCTGCTCCTGCCGTGCGCGAGCGCGGTCGCCTGGTTCGGGTTCTTTCAGTGGATCTATGGAACGCCGAATCCCGCCGCGCCCTACGGCAACAGCGGCGCTTCGCGCGCGACGTATGTGCCGGGTGGGCTGGCCGGCCTTCTGTTCGACGAGCAGTTTGGCCTGCTGGCGTACGCGCCGGTCCTGGCGTTCGCGATCGTCGGGCTGTTTCGAACGACGCGGGCCGCGGTCCGTGTGGTTGCCGGCGCGACGACGGCGGTGGCCGTCCTCTACCTGGCAGCCGTCTCGACGTACTGGCTGTGGTGGGCTGGTTCGCCCGCCAATCCCGCGCGCTTTGCTGTGGCAGTGCTGCCCGCGCTGGCTGTTCCCCTGGCGACCGCGTGGTCCGGCGCCGCCGCGGAACGCCGCCGGATGATGTCGGCCATCCTCGCCATCTCGCTGGCCATTTCGGCCGTCGTGACCGCACAGCACGGCGACCTCGCGTGGAACATGCGCAATGCGGAGGCGCGCTGGCTCGACTGGCTCGGTCCGGTCAGCAATCTGCCGCGAGGCTGGCCGAGTTTCTTCTGGACACTTGATCCCGCCAGCCTGCGTTCTGAATGGCCGTTCGTGATTCATGTCATCGTCTGGCTCGCGATCTTTGTAGCGGGATGGGAGGGTCTGCGGCGCCTGGGACGCCAGCGCGGCTGGTCGAGCGAGGCCTGGCGGTTTGCGTTGTCCTGCTGGATTTGCGGCGGCGCGATGGTCGCGATCCAAGCCGGATGGTGGCTCACAGGAGCGACCGGACTGGATCCGGCGCCTTCCCAGGTAACGGTCCTGGCTGCCGGCGGGCCGCTCCTGGAGATCGCGCCGCTGAGCTTGCATAGGCTGGCGGCAGTCAACGGACGAATGTCGATTGTGAGCGAAGAATCCGGGCGCCTGGACGCGTCGCCTCCCTGGCTGGTTCTGGACTCGGTGCCCGCCGGCGCGTACGAGCTGCGCGTGTCGACGACGCGTCCGCGGGCGGGCGTACTCCTGGTATTTGCCGGCCACGCGTCCGCCCCGATTCGACGCCTCTTCTTGAAGCCGCTGAACCGGCAGACACTGAGTCTCGACCTGCCGATTGGAGCGCCCGGGCTGGTCATCCTGCCCGACGCCGACATCGAACGAGTCAGCGGCTCGATTGAATTGCGGCCCATGCAGGTCATCCAAAGCCGCCGGCTTCCGAAGGCCGCCATGTCGTACGGCGCGACGACCGTGTATTTTCTCGACGACAACGTGTTCACCGAGGCCGGGGGCTTCTGGGTACGGGGCGGAGCCGTGGCCGAGATGGTGCTCGAAGGCCCAGGAGGGCCCGAAGGCTTCGTTCTCGCTCATGCTGCAAAACGGCCGGACGGACAACAGCGTCGTCATTGCCAGGGACGCCAAGGAATGGCGTGAGACGTTTCACCCGTCCGAAACGAAGACGATTGAATTGACCTCCGACTCCTCTGGAGTGGTGCGTCTTTCGATCTCGTCCCCGTCGGGATTTCAGCCTTCCGACGACGGCGTCAGTCGGGACAGCCGCTATCTGGGTGTGAGGGTCGAACTGAAGTAGGGAGGTTCGCGAGTCAATACCGGACGGCCGCGCCGAACCACAGGCCCTGAAGCTTGAAGTCGCCGCCGTCGCGATCGATGTTCAGGAAGGTGGTCATCCTCCGCCAGCCCAACTGGACGCCGAAATAGTTGGTCACGTTGATGGTGCCGTTGATATCCCAGTCGTAATACCTTGCCTGATACTTGGCGCTGACGTCCGGGACTTTGAATCCGCTGACTTCGAAGTTGAGCGCCACATTGGGGGCCACGTAGCCGCGGGCCACGAGGCCGATGGCCGGCATCGGGCCTTTCGCGCTCGTGAATTCGTCGCGGCCGACCGCGGTGAGACTCGCCGAGAAGTCCGTATAGCGTCCTTCCAACAGCACGCCCACGAAGCCGCGGTCCCGGTAGAACATGTCGTACTCGTACCCGTACCGCCACACCTTCCAGTCGAACGCGGAGGTGATCGGGAGCGAGACCGGGTAGCTGATGCCATTGAAGATAATGGTGCGCGTCAGGGTGGTCTCGGCGGTGTACGACACCGGTGTGTACTGGAAGCGGAAGCGATGCTTCCGCGCAGGGTGCAGTACCACACGTATATCGCCGAATCGCGTCTGCTGGAAACCCAGATCGTCCAGAAAATCCAGGACCGTGCCAGCCAGGCCGAACTGATCGCTCGAGAGCGTGCCGACGAGCGACGGATTCCAGAAGTTCGCGCTGAACTCGACGTGATAGCGCTCGCCGATCGCCAGATTCGACAGCGGCGGCGCGTTGTATTGCCCGCGCGCGGCGGCCGGCACAGCCAGCGCGAGGAGGGCGAGCGCGAAGATCACAGCGCGCCGTCTCGCTGCCGCTGACGCGAAAATCGAGCGATCCGTCATTGCTATACTGCCTCCATGCTTCGGGCGCTCAGGCGACTCCTGCCCTACGTGCGCCTGGTTCGACGATCGCTGGGCATCGGGCTCGTCTGCGTGCTCCTCACGACCGGGATCTCGCTGATATCGCCGTGGGTCCTCCGGTACGTGATCGACGACCTCAACACGGGGTTCACGCGGACGCGCCTCGGCGGCTATGCGCTCCTGCTTCTCGGCCTGGCCGTTGGCGAGGGCTGGTTTCGATACCTGATGCGCCAACGGATTATCGGCGCGTCACGCGAAATCGAATACCGCCTGCGGAACGATTTTTTCGCCCGTCTGGAAGGGCTTCCACTGAGCTATTACGAGGCGAATCGCACCGGTGACCTCATGTCGCGGGCCACCAACGATCTGAACGCGGTGCGCATGATGATCGGCCCGGCTGTGATGTATTTCGCCAATACCACGCTCGGGTTTGTCATCGCCGTCCTGCTGATGCTCAAGATCGACACGCGGCTCACGATTCTCGCGCTTCTCCCTCTTCCGGGCGTGACGCTGGCGACGCGCTATTTCGGCCAGGCGATTCATGACCGCTTCGAGCGCATCCAGTCACAACTTGCCGATATGAGCGCGGTCATTCAGGAGTCGCTGGCCGGCGTACGGGTCGTCCGCGCCTATGGGCAGGAGCCGGCGGAAATCGCCCGTTTCCGCCACTCGAACGACCTGTACGTCGCCCGCAACCGCCGGCTCATCACTCTGCAGGCGGCGTTCTATCCGAGTCTGACGTTGTGCTTCGGCCTGAGCACTCTGATCGTGCTGTGGATGGGCGGCCGTGACGTGATCGCCCGGCGCCTGACACTGGGCGAGTTCGTGGCGTTCAGCCGCTATCTGGTGATGTTGAGCTGGCCGATGATCGCCTTTGGCTGGGTCATCAACATCGTGCAGCGCGGCGTCGCCTCCTGGGAACGGATGCTGGAAGTGATGGATGCCGAGGGTGGGCCGTCCCGATCCGAAGTTCGAACTGCGCAGTTCGAACTCCGAAGTCCCGGGTCAGAGGCTCCCCGTATTGAAGTGCGGCATCTGACGTTTCGATACCCGGGCGCGGTCACGAATGCGCTCGAGGACGTCTCATTCGTGGTCGAGCCAGGGCAGACGGTCGCCCTCGTAGGCGCGACCGGATCCGGCAAGTCCACGTTCGTTTCGTTATTGCCGCGGATGCACGAGCCGCCGCCCGGTGCGATTTTCCTCGACGGCGTCGATATTCGCGATCTGCCGCCTGGCGAACTGCGGCG
Source organism: uncultured Acidobacteriota bacterium (assembly GCA_963724645.1). Taxonomy (GTDB): domain Bacteria; phylum Acidobacteriota; class Vicinamibacteria; order Vicinamibacterales; family SCN-69-37; genus CAVXSP01. Next base: position 237,191 of record CAVRVJ010000008.1, on the reverse strand, counting down.
GAGCATCGGGATCGTGCCGCAGGAGCCCTTTCTTTTTTCCGATTCCGTCGGCGGCAATATTGCGTTCGGATTGGCTGGCTCCGCCGAGGCCGGGGAGACGCGCGCGCGCGTGACCCACGCGGCCAGCCTCGCGGGCCTGGCCTCAGACATCGCGGCGTTTCCCGCCGGATACGAGACCCGGGTGGGCGAACGCGGGATCACGCTGTCAGGCGGCCAGAAGCAGCGGGCGGCCATTGCAAGAGCCATCGCCATCGATCCGCGGATCCTCGTGCTGGACGACGCGCTGGCATCGGTTGATACCGCGACCGAGGAGACGATTCTGCGCGAACTGGCGGCCGTCCGCCGCGCGCGCACCTGTCTCATCGTCGCCCACCGCATTTCCACCGTCCGCGATGCCGACCAGACTCTTGTGTTGCGCGACGGCCGCATCGCCGAACGCGGTACGCACGACGAGCTGGTCGCTCGGGGTGGTCTTTACGCCGACATGCACCGGCGCCAGTTGCTCGAGGAGGAGATCGCGGCGACGCCGTGACCGTTATGCAAGAGGACGTGATCGGCAAGGCCTATGACGCCCGTCTGATGCGGCGACTGCTTCAGTACCTCCGGCCGCACAGCGGCGCCGTGGCCATCGCGTTCGTCGTCATCCTGGGCGGGTCCCTGGTCGAGCTGGCGCAGCCCTGGATCACCCAGCAGGCGATCGACAAGCTACATTGCGACCGGCGACGCCGCGGGGCTGTCGCGCATGGGCGTGCTGTTTCTCGCCCTGATTCTCGCGGCCTTTGGATTTGAGTACGTCCAGACATCCGTCCTTCAACTGACCGGCCAGAAGATCATGCACACCCTGCGGATGCAGGTGTACACGCATTTGCAGCGCGTCGACCTCGCGTTCTACGACCGGAATCCGGTCGGCCGGATGATGACGAGAGTCACGACGGACGTCGACGCCCTGAACGACATGTTCGCGTCAGGCGTCGTGACCGTGTTCGGCGACCTGCTCGTGCTGATCGGCATCATGGCCGCGATGGTCGTGATGAATTGGCGCCTGGCGCTCGTGGCCTTCACCGTACTGCCGCTCATCGGCCTGACCACGGCCTGGTTCCGGAGGAACGTGCGCGAGTCCTACCGGCAGGTGCGCGGCCTGGTCGCCCGGTTGAACGCGTTCCTGCAGGAGCACATCACCGGAATGACGACGGTGCAGCTCTTCGTGCAGGAGGCCAGGACATTCGATCGTTTCGATGACATCAATCGCAGCCATCGCGACGTCAACGTCGCGTCAATCTTCTACTACGCCGTGTTCTATCCGGTGATTGAAATTCTTGCGGCGCTGTCCGGCGCCCTGATCATCTGGATTGGCGGCGGATGGGCACTCGAGCATGTCGTCACCATCGGCGTCCTGGTGGCGTTCCTCCAGTATTCGCGCCGGTTTTTTCAACCGATCAGCGACCTGTCGGAGAAGTTCAATATCTTTCAAGCGGCCATGGCCGCCTCCGAGCGCGTGTTCACGCTGCTCGATACACCGGTGACGATTGCTGAAAATGACGCCGGCAGCCTTCTTGCGAGAAACGCGAAGAGACTCCCGGCGTCATTGTCCACCACAAGCATCGAATTCGATCACGTCTGGTTCGCCTACAGCGGGGAAGACTACGTCCTGCGCGACGTGTCGTTCGTCATTCATCCCGGCGAGCGCATCGGCGTCGTCGGGGCAACCGGGGCAGGCAAGACGACGATCATCAGCTTGCTGCTGCGGTTCTATGACGTGTCCAGAGGACGGATCCTCGTGGATGGCGTCGACATTCGAGAGCGTCCGCTCGCTGAATTGCGCGGCGTTTTCGGCCTCGTGCTCCAGGACGTGCACCTGTTCTCAGGAACGATCGCCAGCAATATCCGCCTGGGGAGCGAGGCGATTGACGATGCGGCCGTCCGCCGCGCCGCCCAGGCCGTGCACGCGGACAGGTTCATCGAACGGCTGCCGAATGGCTACGACACCGTGGTCGCCGAGCGAGGCGCCACGCTGTCGGTCGGGCAGAAACAACTCCTGTCCTTCGCACGCGCCCTGGCCTTCGACCCTCGCGTGCTGATTCTGGACGAGGCCACGTCAAGCATTGATACGGAAACCGAACGCCTGATTCAGGACGCACTCAAGGTGCTGATGGCCGGCCGCTCCGTCCTGGCCATCGCCCATCGGCTGTCGACCATTCAGGACATGGACAAGATTCTGGTGATGCACAAAGGCGAGTTGCGCGAGAGCGGCAGCCACCAGGCGCTTGTCGCGCAGCGGGGTCTGTACTACCGGCTGTATCAACTGCAGTATCAGGATCGAGCCGTCGAGCTGGCGGATTGAGCTCTTGGGTCTTCAGGTCCGAGGCCGCGGGCGGACTCGATTGTTCGCGCCACCGATCGCATCAGAACCCGGGTTGAGGATTGGTGGTCGATGGCGCGGTATTCCGCGGGTTCCAACCCAGACGCAGGACGGTCAGGGTGATGGGCCGCCGCCCGAAGGTGGTCGCCTCGATGCAGCTCCACATATAGAGATCGACATGGCGGCCGATGATGCGGGGGCCGGTGTCCATCACCGTGTAAATCCCCCGGTAGCGGTCGGCGACGTTGTCGACCTCCACCACAGAGCCCTCCGGGAGCAGCAGAGGGTCCGCAGCAGCGATACCGGCTTGCGGACTGACGCCGGCCGACGTCGTTTCGCCCTTGCAGTAGGCCGTCGCCATGAACTCCAGGTGGGACCCCGCAACGGGAGCCATGTTCTTCATGGCGGCGGCCTCCTTGAGGGCGACCGTCCGGGAGTCGATGACGGTGGCGTTGTACAGCAACACGAAGGCAACCGCCGCCAACAGCAGTGGCCAGGAGTTTCCGCCGGAATGAGCGACTGAGCAGCAGCATGCTGGTCGGCGAAAGACTCTTTAGCCTACCCCGCCCGCCGAAAACCCAATACACACAATTTTGTAATCGGCCAAGCCCCGAGACTGGGTACTAAGCCGCTCCCCTGCAAAGGCTTTATCGGTCTCTGGCCACTCGGCATCTAGAGGGCTGTGCCGCCGCTGTGATGTTCGTGGTGGCGCCTTCGAGCTCGGATGAACGCAAGGGTGCCGCGATAGGCCAGGAAACCGATGGGCACGGAGCCGATGAGCGATCCGAGCGTGTAGGGCAGCAGGAGCGGCCGGAGCAGCTGGCCGAAGCCTGTCATTCGGTCACGCCACGCTGGGAGGGCCCAGATGGCCTCCAGATGCGCAAGGAACTGCGGAGGCATCGGCGTGCCGGTAATCCAGCAGCCGAATGCCGTCGTCGCGGCGTAGTACGGGCCCATGAACCATGGCAAGTTGACCCACAAACCGGCGAACACGGCGACGCGGTTGAGGTTGAACACGAAGGCCAGGACGAGCCCGATGAGCGTGTGCAGGCCGACGAATGGCGAGAATCCGACCGCCACGCCGACCCCGAAGGCCGCTGCGGTTCGCTCCGGTGTGTCATGGATATGAAGAAGCGATTCCAGCCATCGCTCGAGGGTTCTTTTCGTGAGGTGCCACACCATCGGTTAGAAATGCGTGAAGCCCTTTCCGAGAGGTTCCGGCTCACCGGCCCGGGCGAGCCACTGTTCCGGGTCGGCTGTGAGCCGGCCGATGCGAGAGACGGTCAGCCCGTGGCAGCGCGCGACGACCGCCAGAAACGCCCGCCGCTGCCGAGGGCCGACCGCAAACAGTAGTTCATAGTCTTCCCCACCCGCGACACTGAACGCGATCGGGTCGATCCCGTGGGCCTCCGCCCAGGCCAACGCGCCCGGATGGACAGGCAGGGTCTCGGCGTCGAGAATCACGCCCGTGCGGCTCGCGGAGGCCAATTGCGCGGCGGCGTCGGCGAGGCCATCCGATAGATCCACGCAGGCCGACGCGGCGCGGTTCCGCGCCACCTGCACGCCGCATCGGATGCGGGCTTCGGGACGCTCGTACTTCAAGACGCACGACGCCAGGGTTTCGGCCTCACTGCCGGCCGGGCGGCCCGCCTGCAGTTGAGCGAGTCCGGCCGCGGCGGCGCCGACCGATCCAGTGAGATACAGCTCGTGTCCGGGCCGGCCGCCGCTTCTCGTCAGGACGCGGCGCGGACGCGCGGCCCCAATGAGCGTGACGTCCACGACGACCGGTCCAGGCGAGCGCGTCAGGTTGCCGCCGACGAGGGCGACCTTCTCGCGCTCGGCGAGCGACACGAACCCGTCGACGAGGGCGTCAAAATCCTCGAGGAGGAACTCGGCTGGCATGGCCAGGCTGAGCAGCGCCGCGCGCGGGGTCGCGCCCATCGCGGCCAGGTCGCTGAGATTGACTGCGAGCGCTTTGTGGCCGATGGCGCCGGCCGTCGTCCACTCGCGCCGAAAGTGCACGCCCTCGACCAGGCTGTCGGCCGTGAGGACGTCGAACGCGCCGCGCGACGGACTGAATGACGGCCGCGTCGTCGCCGATGCCGAGCATGACCCAGGAAGGCGGCGCGCCGACACGGCGGCGCAGGCGCTCGATCAGCGCGTGTTCGCCGGTCGATTGAATGGTGAGGGCCATCGGAGCGTCGGTCTAGCGGGATATCGAAGCTCGGGTCATCGGCAGCGGCGTCTTGGCGTCGGATCATCGCCGCGAGCCGATGAACTGACACCTCGATGCCGACGCCTTGATTGCGTGTCCGCGGGGTCCGATGTGCCGATAGGCCGATTATCCCGACGAAAGAAAAGCCCCGCTTTGCCGTGTGGGGAGGTCGAATGAACCTGCTAATGCAGGTGGAGCCACTTTGAAAAGTCGCGCTTCAGGCTTCCTCGCCACGGAGGCATGCACACCACGCGACGTCGCGACTCACTTGTTGTAAAAACATCGGCTCAAACGACTCTCCGAGCCATCACGCACAAAGCAGGGAGCTCAAACTGACTGCGAGCATCTTAACATTTTCGGAGGCTTCGCCCGCCGGAAGCGCTTCACGCGCTCAGCCGCGGGGCCCTTCATCCCCGCTCCGTTCGCGCGGGCTCACTTGGCTTCGCTCGTTCGCGTTTCTCGAGCAGGCCGCTCCACCATTCGGGCTCGCTCGGCCGCGAACTCTCGCTCGCACCGGCAGGTGGCGCACGCTACGAGTTGGCGGCGATGGCCGACGTGCGGGCGTCTCGAGCACGGCGTCGACGAGCCGCTCGATGTCGGCGGTGCGCGCCAGCATCCGTCCTTCGATGCCCCGGCCGTCGGCGCGCGCACGAAAGAGCTCGTCGGCCACGTTCAGCGCGGCAATGACGGCGATGCGCAGCGTGTCGGCGGTCTGCGACCTCCATCGAGGCCAGCCGCATCTTCTCGTCGAAATACGCGCCAGCTCGCTGATGTACGCGGGGTCGAGATCGCTGCGGACGGCGTAGCTGCTGGCCGTGGATTTCGATGTGGACGACCGCGGCTGGCTGTCATGTCGCCGTCACAGGTTGAGCTTGTCGATCTGCGCGATCATCTGGACCACGCGGGTCCGGATGAGTCTCGCGTTCCTCGCGCAGGGTCGAGACCTCGGCCGACGCGCCAGCGGCCTCGCCCAGCCGGGTCTTGGCCGCGTCGAGCTCCCGTTCGAGGCGCGCGACTTCGTCGAGCGCCTTCGCGCGGTCGGCGCGAAGAGTGTCGATCATCGCCGACGAGCTGGCGGACTTTCTCCTCGAGCCGATCGATCGGCTGGAAATCAACGGTCGCGGCGGTTCTGGACATGGACGCTCCTCACGAAATCGATCAAAGCTCGTTACACGGTTCCGACCTGCAGTGCCGCGCCGTGATCGCGGGCAAGTGCCGCGACGATGGCGTCGACAGCCTGCTGGACTTCGGCGTCGGTCAGCGTGCGATCCGCGGCGCGGAACGTGAGTCGCAACGACAGGCTCACCCGGCCGTCAGGCACGCCCCGGCCCTGGTAGCGATCGAACTCACGCACCGCGACCAGCGTCAGCGGCGCGATCGCCCGGATAGTGCCACGAACCGATGCGGCTGGCAAGCGTTCGTCGACGACGATCGAGAGGTCGCGAACAATCGACGGATACCGCGGCAGCGCGGCGACGCGGACGTCGCGTGGGCGCCGCGCCGCGACGAGCGCCGCCAGGTCGATTTCGCCGGCGACGATCGCGCTCGCCGTCGCCCAGCCCGCGCGCGGCGGCGATCTCCGGACGAATCTGGCCGATGACGCCGAGCGCGGATCCACCAGCGGCGTCCGCGCCACGGAGCCGCGCCGCCCGGCCGGGCACGCAGCCACGGCAGTTCGACGACCTCCGCCTCCACGAGCCGCGCCGAAGGCGCTGCGCCAGCAGCTCCGCCGTGCCCTTCGCGTCGAAGAAATCGAGCGGATCGGCGCCGGCCGCTCCAGTGGCTCGCGCGGTTGCCGGTCATGACCCACCCGACGGCCTGCCGCTCGCCTGCGGCATCGAACACCGATCCGGCCTCGAACAGCCGCACGTCGGCGGTTTCCCGCCGGCGGCTGTAAATCAGCGCGTCGAGCAGTCCCGGCAGCAGCGACGGACGAAGCACCGCGAACTTCTCTGACAGCGGATTGGCGATGGCGACGAGCGACGTCGCGTCGGCCACGAATGGCGCCGCGGCCGCGTGCTCCATGAACGTGAACGTGACCGCCTCCTGCAGGCCCGCCCCGGTCAGGACACGCCGAACCGTTCTGCCCGTGCGAGAGCGACGGCGCGGCCGGGCGTGGCGCCGATCGCAGGGGCGGGAACGTCGCGGGAATCCGATCGAACCCCCAATGGCGCCCGACCTCCTCGATGAGGTCGGCCTCCCGGCGTACGTCGACGCGAAACGTTGGCACAGCAACCCGCCAGCCTTCCGGCGGTCTTGGTGACCCCGAAGCCGAGGCGCGTGAGGATTCGCTCGACCTCGGCAGTCGGGCACGGCATCGCCCAGGAGCCGCTCGAGATGGTCGCGCCGCAGTTCGACCGACCATGGGCGAGGCCGGCCGCGGATAGACATCGAGCACGGGCGCTTCGGTCTGCGCCGCGCCAATCGCCTTGAAGAGCGCGAGCGCCCGCGCGATCGCCCGTACCGGCGCGTCGATGTCGGCGCCTCGCTCGAACCTGGCCGAGGCTTCGGTCTTGAGCGACAGCCGCCGGCTCGTCCTGCGCACCTGCGCCGGGCTGCCACCAGGCGCTTTCGAGCGCGATCCGCGTCGTCGCGCTCGACACCTCCGAGTTCGCGCCGCCCATGATCGCCGGCAATCGCGACCGGCCGATCGCGATCGGCGATGACGAGCATCGACGCGTCGAGCGCTGCGCGTCTGCCCGTCGAGGGTCGTCGAGCTTTTCGCCCGGCCGGGCGAGGCGGACGCGAATCTCCGGCCCGGCGAGTCTGCGCAGCGTCGAACGCGTGCATCGGATGGCCATCTCGAGCATCACGTAGTTGGTCACGTCGACGATGTTGTTGATCGGCCGGATGCCGGCGGCGGCGAGCCGATCGGCGAGCCACGCCGGCGACGGCCCCACGCTGACGTCGAGCGACCGCCAGCGCGTACCGGCCGCAGCCGTCGTTCTCGATGGCCACGGGGATGGCTTGAGGCCGGGCGTGGGGCCTGCGGCCCGCAGCCCGGCGCGAGCTGCGAGCCCCAGCGCGGACTGTGGGGCTTCGGCGCGCTCGCGAGCGTCTTCGAACTCGCAGATCGAACGCGGTCGCCACTTCGCGCGCGAGGCCGGTCATCGCTCAGGCAGTCCGGCCGATTGGCCGTGATCTCGAAATCGATGACGTCGCCGTCGATCGAGGCGACTTCGAAGCCGCAGGCGCCAGCCGTGCGGCGACGGCGGCCGGGTCGGCCGGACGTCGACGAACTCACGCAGCCAGGCGACCGGCAGTCTCACAGCTCGACCTGCTCGAGGAACCGGAGGTCGTTCTCGTAGAACATCCGGATGTCGTCGAGACCGTAGAGCCGCAGCGCCAGCCGCTCGATGCCGACGCCGAACGCGAAGCCGGTGTAGCGCTCCGGGTCGTAGCCGACGGCCTCGAACACGGCACGGATGCACCATGCCGCAGCCCGAGCACTTCGAGCCAGCCGCTCTGCTTGCAGACGCCGCAGCCGCGGCCGCCGCAGGACTGGCACTCCACGTCGAGCTCGGCCGAGGGCTCGGTGTACGGAAAGAAGCTGGGCCGGAAGCGCGTCTTCACCTTCGCGTCGAAGAACCGCTCGGCGAAGGCGTTCAGCGTGCCCTTGAGGTCGCCGAGGCTGATGCCCTCGTCGACGACCAGGCCCTCGACCTGCGTGAACATCGGCGTGTGCGTCGCGTCGAAGTTGTCGCGGCGATAGACGCGGCCCGGCGCGATCAGCCGCACCGGCGGCGGATGCGCCTCCATGTAGCGAATCTGCATGCCCGACGTGTGGGTGCGCAGCAGCGTCGCCGGGCGGCCGGCGTTGACGGCCGGGCATCGGCGACGAGAGGTAGAGCGTGTCCTGCATGTCGCGCGCCGGATGCTCCGGCGGCATGTTCAGCGCTTCGAAGTTGTGCCAGTCGTCTTCGAGCTCCGGGCCGTCGATGATCTGATAGCCCATCGCGGCGAAGATGTCCTCGACGCGCTCGCGCACCATGCGTCAGCGGATGGCGGCGGCCGAGCGAGCGGCACGCGGCCCGGGCAGCGCTGACGTCGACGGCGCCCTTGGGCGCGGCGCTCGCCAGCAGCTCGAGCTCGCGCGTGTCGAGCGCCTGCTCGATCTCGCGCTTGAGCGCGTTGGCCGCCGCGCCGAGCGTCGGGCGCAGCTCGAGCGGCGCCGACGCAGATCGCCTTCACCAGCGCCGTGACCAGCTCCGTGCTTCCGGCTGAGAAAATGGTCGCGGACGGCCTTGAGATCCGTCGGCGTGCGGGCGGCAGCCGAGCGCCGACTCGAATTCGGCGCGGAGCTGATCGATGCGAGAGGGGATGAGGTCATGAGCTCACGGAGAGGGCGAACCGCCGGGCCAGCCCGCCGTCCTCGGGGCTGACGCGCCAGGGGCTCCGTCACGTTGCCTTACGCTGGCCGTGGTCGCCGCTGACGCGGCCTTCGCCTGATCGGCCACGCTCGCGAACGCGGCCGGATGGTTGACGGCCAGCTCGGCGAGGCTCTTGCGATCCAGGCCGACGCCGGCGGCCTTGAGGCCGCTGATGAGCTGGCCGTAGCGTCAGGCCGTTGGCGCGCGCGGCGGCGTTGATCCGGACGACCCACAGGCGGCGGAAGTCGCGCTTCTTGCGGCGGCGGCCGGAGTAGGCGTAGTTCAGCGCCTTGTCGACCGACTCCTTCGCGGCGCGGTACAGCTTGCTCTTGTTGGCGTAGAACCCTTTCGCGCGCTTCAGCAGCTTCTTGCGCTTGGCGCGCCGAACGGTTCCTCTTTTGACGCGAGGCATGGGACTCCTTCGGAAACTTACAACTGGAACTTAGAACTCAGAACTCGGAACTCTGAGTCTGAATTTGAGTTCTAAGTTCTGAGTTCTGAGTTACAAGTATCAATCTGTACGGCAGCATCCGTTTGAGCTCGTGGTCGCGTCCGCCGGCGAGACGACCTCCATGCCGCGCATGTGACGCTTGCGCTGCTTCGGCTTGCTCGTCAGGATGTGGCGCCGGAACGCCTTGGTGCGCTTGATCTTGCCGGTGCCGGTCTTCTTGAAGCGCTTCGCGGCGCCTCGATGTGTCTTCAGCTTCGGCATGTGATCCTTTCAAGAACTTAGAACTCGACTTAGACCTGAACTCAGACCGTTCCTTCTGCCTCATCCCCGGCCGCGGCGCCAGAATCGTGTGCAGCTGATTGCCTTCCTTCTGCGGCTCCGCTTCGATCACGCCGATCTCGCTCAGGTCCGCAATCAGCCGCTCCAGAATGCGGCGGCCGATCTCCGGGTGCGCGTTCTCGCGCCCGCGGAAGAAGATCGTCGCCTTGACCTTGTCGCCATCCGACAGGAAGCGCTCGATGTGCTTCTTCTTGAACTGGTAGTCGTGCTCGTCGACCCGCGGCCGGAACTTGATCTCCTTGACCTCGATCACCTTCTGGTGCTTCTTGGCCGGGCGCGCGCGCTTCTGCTGCTCGTACTGGTACTGGCCGAAGTCCATGATCCGGCAGACCGGCGGCACGGCCGTCGGCGAAATCTCGACCAGATCGAGCCCCTTGCTCCGCGCCAGCGCCAGCGCCTGCGGCGGCGGCATGATGCCCAGCTGAGAGCCCGTATCGTCGATAACCCGGATTTCCCGCACCCGGATGCGCTCGTTGATGCGAACGCGATCGTCTCGTCGTGGGCCGCGGTCGAAAGCTATAACTACCTCCTTCGAGAAACTCGAAGCTCGAACGCTTGATGGTCACGCCAGCTCAGCGACTCTCAACGCCCCGCGCGCGCGATCTCCTCCCGCGCGTCGGCGATGAACTGCCTCGACGCGTCCGCGCGCCCGAGGTCGCCCCCGGTCCGGCTGCGGACCGCGACCGTGCCGTCGGCGGCCTCGCGATCGCCGACGACCAGCATGTACGGCACCTTCTGCAGCTGCGCCTCCCGGATCTTATAACCAATCTTCTCCTGCCGGCTGTCCAACTCGACCCGGAGGCCGGCGTCGGCCAGCGCCCGCCGGACGCGCCTCGGCGGCCGGCAGGTGCCGGTCGGCAATCGGCAGCACGACCGCCTGCACGGGCGCCAGCCACAGCGGGAACGCGCCGGCGTAGTGCTCGATCAGGATCGCGATAAACCGCTCGAAACTGCCGAAAATCGCCCGGTGGATGACGACCGGCCGATGCTCGGTGTTGTCGGCCCCGATGTACTTCAGGTCGAAGCGCTCGGGCATCATGTAGTCGAGCTGAATCGTCGCGCACTGCCACTTCCGGCCGATCGCGTCGGTGACGTCGAAGTCGATCTTGGGGCCGTAAAACGCGCCATCGCCCCTCGTTCAGCGCGTAGCTGACGCCCGATTGCGTCGAGCGCCGCCCGGAGCTGGGCCTCGGCGTGATCCCACGTCGCGATCTCGCCGAGGAACTCCGCGGGCCGCGTGCCGAGCTTCGCGTCGAACGACAGGCCGAAGTCGCCGTACACGCGCTGCACGAGCCGCACCAGCCGGCTCGACCTCTTCGCCGATCTGATCCTGCGTGACGAAGCAGTGGGCGTCGTCCTGCGAGAACTGCCGGACGCGCGTCAGGCCCGACAGCACGCCCGACGCCTCGTTGCGGTGCAGCGGCGTCTGCTCGTGCAGCCGCATCGGCAGGTCGCGATAGCTGCGCACCTCGCTGGCGAAGACCAGGAAGTGGCCCGGGCAGTTCATGGGCTTGGCGCTCAGCACTTCGTCGCCGGACTCGATGAGGAACATGTTCTCGCGGTAGTGCTGCCAGTGGCCCGAGGTCTCCCACAGAGCCTTGTTGTAGATGAGCGGCGTCTTGACCTCGGTGTAGCCGGCCGGGAACAGCACCTCGCGCATGTAGTCGGCGAGCAGTGCTGGTACAGCGTCGTGCCCTTGCCGAGCCAGAACGCCGCGCCCGGCGCCCACGGATGGAACCAGAAGAGTCCCAGTTCCTTGCCGAGCCGCCGGTGGTCGCGCTTCTTGGCCTCCTCAATCCGATGCAGGTGCTGCTTGAGGTCGTCGTCCTTGAAGAATGCCGTGCCGTAGATCCGCTGCATCGGCTGATTGCGCGCGTCGCCCTTCCAGTAGGCGTTCGACGCGTTGCAGCAGCTTGAACGCCTTCAACCTGCCGGTCGACGGCACGTGCGGGCCCGACGCAGAAATCCACGAACGTGTCGCGATCCTTGATCGTGTAACAGGAGACGCGCGACTGTCCGGCGGTCTTCTCCTCGATGAGCTGCACCTTGAGCGGCTCGCCGCGCCCGGCGAAGAACCTGATGGCTTCCTCGCGCGGCCACATCTGCCGTTCGTACGGCAGGTCGGCGGCGGCCAGTTCGCGCATCTTCTTCTCGATGGCCTCGAGGTCCTCAGGCACGAACGGCCGCGGCACGACGAAGTCGTAGAAGAACCCTTCGTCGGTGGCCGGACCGATGCCGCACTGCGCGCCCGGATACAGCTGCGGTCACCGCGGCCGCCAGCAGGTGCGCGGTCGAATGCCGGTACAGGGTCAGCGCCTCCGGGCTGTCCGGCGTGACCAGCCGCACCGAGCGCGTCGCCGGTCAGCTCGGACGACAGATCGACCATCCGGCCGTCGACCACGGCCGCGAGCGCCTTGCGGACGAGCCCCTGCGGCAGCGCCTCGCGCGGCGAATCGCGGCCACCGACGTGCCAGGAGACACGCGGCGCACGGAGCCGTCAGGCAGCGTAACGGTGATCTGATCGCATGAAGACGCGATAGGTTCCGAAGTTCCGCCACTCGAACAGGCTCGGGGCGCGCTGAGCACGCCGAAGCGCGGAGTTCCGAGGTCCCGAAATTCTTGGATGAGGTTCCTGAACTGATCGGAACCGCGGAACCTCGAAACCGCGGAACCGGCCTGCTCGCCCGCAGGTGGTAGGCACGGGCGGACTCGAACCGCCGACCTCCTGCATGTCAAGCAGGCGCTCTAACCAGCTGAGCTACGCGCCTATGTCGTCTCTGCCGCGCACAGACGGGCCTGACCCGAACGGCCAGTATAACGGAAAGGGTGAGAGGGTGAAAGTGTGAGAGGGTGAAAGAAAGGGAAGAGGGCGAAAAGAAAACAGGTGAGAGCCAGCGGCCGCGCTCACTCCTGACGCTCTGACCCTCTCACTCTTGATTTTGGTGTCAGCGTTAGTTCAGGGCGTCCTTGAGGCCCTTGCCGGCGCTGAAGCGAGCCACGCGCCGCTTGGGAATCTTGACGGCGGCGCCGGTCTGCGGGTTCCGGCCCATGCGGGCCTTGCGCATCGAGGTCTTGAACGTCCCGAATCCGACGAACGTGATCGACTGCCCTTCTTCAATGTCTTCACGATGCCATCGATGGCCGATTCCATCGCGGCGGCCGCGCCGGTCTTCGTCATGCCCGTCTCTTTCGCAATCTTCGGAATAAGTTCCTGTTTGTTCATTGTGCCTCCGATCAAACGCGCGAGCGCCGATCCGACCACGAGTCGCGCGAACCGCCCAGCGGTTATACGCGAGCGACTACACGCTGTCAAGCGAACGGGCGCGTCTGATTACGCGGCTTTTTCGTGACTTGAGGCGATCGACGGCTTTCGCGAGCGCGTCGTCGGTGGCGGGCGGCGCATCGCCGAACGCCACCGTGGGCTCCTCCACCGCGACCGTCGGCCGGAGCCCGTGCTCGTGAATGGGCTTGCCGTCGTTGGTGAGATAGCGCGCGTAGGTCATCCACAGGCCGCGATTCTCCGGAAGCTTCAGCAGGTGCTGCACCGCGGCCATGCCGGCGGTCGGCTCGCCGACGAGATCGGCGCGCTGATTCTCCGAGAGCGCGGCGGCAAAGAGCTCCGCCGCATTGGCCGTGCCGTTCGACACGAGCAGCACGATCGGCATCGTGACGGCGCCGTCGGCCGCGGCGGCTGAGGTCACGGTCTTGCTGCCGCTGCGCGGCGCGAGCGTCGCCAGCGTGCCGCTCTTGACGAAATGGCGCGCGGCGGCGATCCCTTCGTCCGGCGAGCCGTCCGGCGATGCCGCGCAGGTCGATGACGGCGCTGGTCGCGCCCGCCTGCCGCAGCGCGTCGATTTCCTTGCGAATCGCGGCCGCCGCGCCCGTCGCGAAACTCACGACGCGCACGTAGCCTTCGCCGCCCGGCAGCCGTTTGCTCGTGACCAGCGGCCCCTTCGGCGCCTCACGCACCAGGTCCACCGTATGCGGTTCGACGGCGCTGCCGCGGAGGACGACCAGCTCCACCTTGCTGCCCGGCGCGCCGGCAGGAGTCGAGTGCCGCGAACGCCGAGACGTCGCGCGTCGGTTTGCCGTCAATGCCGCGAATGAAGTCGCCGGTCCGCAGACCGGCGCGCGCGGCCGGCGATCCGTCCCGCACGCCGACGACGCGCAGATAGAACTGACGCGAGACGACGAGCCCGACGTCGCCGGCCGGCAGCGCCGCGCCAGCCTCGACGGCCTTGACTTCGTCGGGCGTCAGATACGCGCTCGACGGCGTCGAGCCCATCCGCCAGGCCCCGCATCGCGCCTTCCATGACCTTGTCCACGTCGACGCGCTCGACGTAGCTGCTCATGACCAGCGAGACGACGTCGTCGAACACGCGCAGGTCCTTGAAGCTCTGCTGCGGCACGCTCTGGGTGGCGAGCAGCCCGCCTACCGCTGCGATGATGACAAGCGGGGTCGAGACGAGGACGATGAGCCAGCGGGAGTTCGAGGACATATGTGAGGTGATCTTATCAGGCTCCAGGCCCAAGGCCCCAGGCCTGGGCCCCTGCCGCCAATACCATGAGCGGCACGCGGGCCCGGCCCTGGGACCCGTTCTTGTGACCCTACGTTTGTGCGGGTTCTCGGTGTTGATTTCGGGCAACGGCGGATCGGGCTGGCGCTTTCCGACGCGACCGCGACGCTTGCGCGGCCATGGAAAACCGTCGCCGCCGGCGATACGCCTCGCGCGTCGGCCGAGGTTGTGGCGGGTATCGTTCAGACTGCGCGCGCCGGGAACGAGCCCGACGTTGAGGCTCTCGATCTGATCGTCGTCGGCGTGCCCATCCGTCTGAACGGCGAGGACACCGATCAGACCCGGCCGGCAAGGGAATTTGTCGCGGCGCTCCAAGCCTTCTCGGGAATGACGGTGCGCGCGCAGGACGAGCGGCTGAGCAGTCACGAAGCGGATCGCCTCCTTGCGGTGCAGGAGCGCGATTGGCGGCGGCGCAAGGAGAAGCTCGATGCCGCCGCGGCCGCCGTGATCCTCCAGGATTATCTGGACAACGAGGCAAGGTCTCGCACGTGAAGCGGCTCACGGCTGCTGCTCGTGCTGCTGATCGTGATTGGCGGCGGCGGGGCCCTGTGGGTGCGCCTATCGATTGACGACGCCGTACCGCGGCTTCAGCGCTGACGAGATCTTCGTCGAACTTCCGCCGGGCATTCGAGAGCGTGGACATCGCGCGCCGGCTCGCGGACGCGGGCGTCGTCCCCGATCCCTGGACGTTCCGCCTGGCAGCCCGTCTGGCGCGCGCCGATCGGCGGCTGCGGGCCGGGGAATACCGGTTCGCCGGGCGGCCACGCCCTTCGAGTCGTCTCGCGGCTGGCACGGGGCGATGTCTTCACGCATCCCGTGACGTTTCCAGAAGGGTTGACCATTCGCGAGATGGCGCCGATTTTTGAGCGCAGTGGCCTGGGGACCGCGGGCGACTTCGAACAGGCGGCCGGAGACGGCGCGCTGGCCGCCGCCTTCGATTCCGGCGCCGAGACGCTCGAGGGCTATCTGTTTCCGAGCACGTACGCGATGCCCAGACGGGCAGGCGCCGCGGGCACGGTTCACGCGATGCTCGCGCAGTTCGAGCACGTGTTCGACGCGAAGCTCCGCGCAGCCGCGGCCGCGCGCCGAATGAGCGTCCGCGAGGCCGTCACGCTCGCGTCGATCGTCGAAAAGGAAACCGGCCAGCCGGACGAGCGTCCGATCGTCGCGGCCGTCTATCGAAACCGGCTCCGACTCGGCATGCCGCTGCAGTGCGATCCGACGGTGGTCTACGCGCTCATGCTGGCCGGCAGATGGAACGGCAACATCACGAAGGCGGACCTGCAGATCGACTCGCCCTACAACACGTACCGCTACCCGGGCCTGCCGCCCGGTCCGATCGCCTCACCCGGCCGCGCGTCGCTCGAAGCGGCCGTGCACCCGGCCGACGTCGCCGTATCTGTACTTCGTCAGCCGCAACGACGGCACTCACGCATTTGCGTCAACGCTCGAGGAACACAATCGCAACGTGGCGAAATGGCAGAAGAACGGAAGACACGATTAGTTCAACCGCCAGTGCTTTCTACGAGTTTCCCCATTTCAGCTTCTCCCGCAGCATGTCGAAGTGCGTGCGCGGCGACGTGCGCAGCAATTGCAGGCGCCGCGGCGCTCGATGGATCGACCAGCACGTCGTCCCGTTCGAGCGGTGACGCCGTACTGGCCGTCGAACGTGGCGACGACGTCGGCGACGGCCGGATGCGGATCGGCGACGGGCCGCAGACCGATTCTGGCCGTGGCCGGCAGCACCAGCGGACGATTAGTCAGGGTGTGCGGGGCGATGGGCGTCAGAAGAATCGCATCGACCGACGGATGCACGATCGGGCCGCCGGCCGACAGGTTGTAGGCCGTCGATCCCGTCGCCGTGGCGACGATGAGGCCGTCGGCTTTGACGTGACAGACGAACTGTCGTCGACCGTCACGTCGATTTCGATCATCCGCGAGAGCGGCCCGCGCGTCATGACGACGTCGTTCAGCGCGAGGTGTTGCAGCACGGTCGCCTGTCGCCGCTCGAGCCGGCCGCTCAGCATCAGCCGTGTCTCCACGTGGGTGCGGCCGGCCAGCACGGCCTCGAGCGCCGAGGTCAGCTCGCCGCGGCCGACCTCGGTCAGAAACCCGAGCCGCCCGAGATTGATTCCGAGCACCGGGACGTCGGCAGACGAATTGGCGACCGCGCCGGCCACCGCCAGCAGCGTGCCGTCGCCGCCAAACGCGATCATGATGTCCACCTGCTCGGCGAGCGATTCGAGCGGGCTCGCAGGCCACCGCCGATCGAGTGCCGCCGCGTCGGCGGCGTCGCGTTCGAGGACGGGCTCGCAGCCGTGCGCGTCGAGCCAGGCCGCCGCCTCGGCCATGGCGGCGAGGGCGGCCGGGAGCGATACGCGAGCGGTCAAGCCGGCACGGGTGATCGGCATAGAAGGTCTGTGAAGAGTCGTGGGCCCTGCAGACAGCATCAAGAACTCGCGGTTCCCCTCCGCGCCCTCGATCGGCGACGGCTCCAGCCCGATGCGCTCCAATCCTACTGCAGCGCGCTGCGCGCTCGACTTCTTCGATGACGCGCGCGTGAATGGCGGGATCGCGGATGATGCCGCCCTTGCCGACCTCGCCGCGCCCCGCCTCGAACTGCGGCTTGACCAGGCGAATCGACCCGCCCGTCCGGCGGCCAGCAGCCGCTGGCAGCACCGGGAGGATGTGCTCGCAGCGAGATGAACGAGACGTCGACGGCGACCAGATCGAACGCGCGCGCGTCGTCGGGCAGATCGGCGGGCCGCAGGCGTCTGGCGTTTGCGCCCTCGATCGTGACCACGCGCGGGTCGCTTCTGAGACGCCAGTCCAGCTGGCCGTGACCTACATCGAGCGCCACGACCCGCCGCGCCCCGCGCTGAAGCAGTACGTCGGTGAATCCGCCGGTCGACGCGCCGATGTCGAGCGCCAACGCGCCGGCCGGGTCGAGGCCGAACGCGTCGAGCGCATGCGCGAGCTTGACCCCGCCGCGCCCCACCCACGGATGATCCGGCGTGCGCAGGGCCACCTCCGCGGCCGCATCGACCAGCGATGCCGGCCTTGGTCATCACCCGGCCGTTGACGCGTCACGTCGCCGGCCAGAATCACCGCGCGCGCACGTTCCCGCGACGCCGTCAGGCCGCGGCTGACGAGCGAGCTGGTCGAGGCGGAGTCTTGGCAAGCTATGCACGTCAACGCTCTTCTCGCCAGCGTCCACTCCGCGATCTCGGCGAGCCGGCCTGTGAGCGCGCCTGCGGTCAACGCGGCTCTGGCGCGCGACGATGCACTCGGCGGCCAGCCGGCGCGATTGCTCGAGGCCGTAGAGCGCCGGGTAGGTCACCTTGCCCGCCGCGGCGTCCTTTCCCGGACGTCTTTCCCAGTTCCTCGTTCGATCCCTCGACGTCGAGCACGTCGTCCACGATCTGAAACGCGAGTCCGAGTTCGCGCGCGAACTCGTCGATGGCCGCCACCGTCGCCGCGTCGGCCTCGACGGCGACGGCGCCCATTGTGCCGCCGCGCGAATCAGCGCGCCGGTCTTCCGCGCATGCATGTCCCGAAGCGCCTCCGCGTCGAAGCGAGGCGCTCGTGCGACGGCACGCGGCCCGCGGCCGCCAGATCGATCGCCTGCCCACCGACCATGCCGGCGCATCCCGCGGCGCGAGCCAGGATCGCGATCGCGCGGAGCCGCGCGTCGGGCGATGGCGACGGCGCGCCGGCCGGCACGACGGGAGACGGCGATCGGGCGATCACGCCGAACGCCTCGGTCAGCAAACCGTCGCCGGCGAGAATCGCGAGGCCGTCGCCGTAGACCACATGCGACGTCGGACGACCGCGGCGGAGCGTGTCATCGTCCATTGCCGGCAGATCGTCGTGCACGAGGGAATAGGAGTGGACCAGCTCGACCGCGCACGCGCTGGGCAGCGCGAGCGAAACGCGCGTCGCGCGACGTGGCTCGCCGTGCTTGATGGCGACGGCCTCCGCGGCGGCCAGCGTCAGGCAGGGCGAAGCCGCTTGCCGCCGCCGAGCAGTGCGTAGCGCATGGCGTCGACGATGAGCGCGGGCGCCGAGTCGGCCGGAAGAGCGCGATCGAGCGCCGAGTTGACGATCCGGCGCGCAGCTCGTCGAGATAGGCAGACGGCGCTATTCATCCGGATCGATCGATCCCGAGGCGGCGTCCTTGATTTCGCCGCGCTCGGTGAGCAGCTCGATCCGCCGCTGCGCCGCGCCGAGCTGATCGTGGCAGTAGCGGGAGAGCTCGACGCCGCGCTCGAACAGCGCGAGCGACTTGTCGAGCGGCAGGTCGCCCTCTTCGAGCTGCTTGACGATCTTCTCCAGCTCGGCAATCGCCGATTCGAAATCTTTGATGGAATCCGCCATGGCTACTCGGTCGTGTGCTCGACGCGGCACGCCAACTCGCCTTCCGCGAGCGTGACGCGGACGCCGTCCCCGGCGTTCACCGCGCGCGCCGAACGAATGATACTCGTGCGCGTCTCGTTCCAGCAGACCGCATAGCCGCGCCCCAGCACCGCCAGCGGGCTCAGCGAGTCGAGCCGGGCGGCGAGCTCGCGCACGCGCGCGTCGGCCGCCATCGCCGCGGCGCGTGGCCGAGCTCGCGCAGCCGGCCGTCGGCGCCGACGAGCCTGCGTGCGGAGGTCGGCGGCCACGCGCCGGATGTCCCGCCGCTCGAGCCGGCGGCGCAGCGCCTCGAAGCGCTGGCCGAGCCGCGCGAGCCGATCGATCACGGCGTGCTCGCAGCCGGAGCCCGAGTTCCTGCCGATCGCGATCGCGCATCACGACGATCGTCGGCCAGCGGCGCGAGCCGGGCCTCGAGACGGTCGGTCTGCTGTCGCCGCCGATCGATGTGCTGGCTGAGCGCGGACGGCGAGCCGCTGCTTCCGCGTGCCGAATGCGCGTGAAGAAATGGTCGGCGCGATCCACCACGAGTTCCGCGGCGTTCGAGGGCGTGGCCGCGCGCACGTCGGCCACGAAATCCGCGATCGTGAAATCGACTTCGTGGCCGACCGCCGAAATCACCGGCACGGGACAGGCGACGATGGCGCGGGCGAGCGCCTCGTCATTGAACGCCAAGAGATCCTCGGACGAGCCGCCGCCGCGGCCGATGATGACCACGTCCAGCTCCGGCACACGGGCGATGGCGCGCAAGGCGCGCACCAGATCGAGCGCGGCGCCCTCACCCTGCACCCGCGCCGGTCGAATCACGACGCGCGCGGCTGGGATGCCGCTGCGTCAGCACACGCAGGATGTCGCGCAGCGGCGGCGCCGTCGAGCGACGTCACGACGCCGATGCGGCGCGGGCAGCACGGGCAACGGCCGCTTGCGCCCCGCCTCGAACAGCCCTTCGGCCTGCAGCCGCCGCTTGAGCTGCTCGAAGGCGAGCTGCAGCGCGCCCAGCCCCCGCGGCTCGAGGCTGTCGCAGACGAGCTGGTACTCGCCTTTCACTTCGTACACGCTCAACCGGCCGCGCACGAGGACGTGCATGCCGTCCTCGGGCCGGAACTTGAGCTGCCGCACGCTCGTCCGGAACATCACCGCGCGAATCTGCGCGTAGTCATCCTTGAGCGTGAAGTACAGGTGCCCCGAGCTCCATTGCTTGCAGTTCGAAATCTCGCCTTCGACCAGCACGCTGCCAAAGCCGCGCTCGACCAGGGCCTTGAGCCGGGCGCTCAGCTCGCTGACCGACAGCGGCCCGCCGCTCGCGAGGCGGCCTCGTCGCCGAACGGGAGACTCGGGGTGGATCCATCGATCAGCGGGCGCCCAGCGGCTGCGCGGCGAGCGCTTCGATTTCCTGGGCGGAAAGGGACACGCGCGCGATCGACGCCGCGCGTCCGGTCGCTTCGTCGGCGCTCGACGATGACGCCGTTCAGCCGCGGATTCTCGGTCGCGGTCTCGAAGCGCTGCGGGCGCCCCGAGAGAAAGCGCGCGAGGATCGCCGACTTCTCGACGCCGATGACCGAGTCGTGCGGGCCGGTCATGCCGACGTCGGTGATGTAGGCGGTGCCTTGCGGCAGGACGCGCTCGTCAGCGGTCTGCACGTGCGTGTGCGTGCCGACGACGGCCGTCGCGCGGCCGTCGAGATGCCAGCCCATCGCGACCTTCTCAGACGTCGCTTCGGCGTGGAAGTCGACAAAGATGACGCGGGCTTCCTGCCGGACGGCCTGGATTTCCGCCTCGACGACACGAAACGGGTCGTCGATGGCCGTCATGAACACGCGTCCCATGGCGTTGATGACCGCCACCGGCACGCCGCCGCGCGTCCGCGCGACGTAGACGCCGCGTCCCGGCGCGCCGGCGGGAAAATTCGCCGGGCGGATGAGTCGCGGCTGCTCGTCGAAGTAGGGAAGGATTTCCTTCTTGTCCCAGATGTGATTGCCGCCGGTCATCACGTGAACGCCGTACTCGAGCAGCTCGTCGGCGATGTCCGGCGTCACGCCGAAACCGGCCGCGGCGTTTTCGACATTGGCGATGACCAGATCGATCTGATGATGCGCGACGAGCGGCGCGAGGCCACGCCGGACCAGCTCGCGCCCGGCGTCGTCCCACGATGTCGCCGATGAAGAGCAGCCGGATCATCCGCGCGACACCGGCACCTTGATCACCTTGCCGCGCCGATCCTCGATGCGCGGGACGATGACGCGCAGTTGACCGGCGGTCACGACGGCCGTGGCCCGGCTGGCGTCGATCGCGCCGGAGACTTTGACGGCGCGCGCAAAGCGCCCGTACGCCGCGCTCAGCCAGATGGAACCGCGCGCCCGGCACGTTGGTGGCGGGCAGCTTCGCGCCTACGACCAGCACCGTGCTGCGCCGGACCGCCACGCGAATCGATTCGACCGCGATGCCGGGCACGTCGACGACGACCTCGACCGCGTCGGTGGTCTCGAGCACGTCGAGCGGCGGACGGCACTCGCCGCTGAGCGTCGCGACGCCCGGCGCCTCGCTGATCAAGCTCAGTCAAAAGAAGACGAGCATCCTCGGCCAGGTCCGCCGCGTCGGGACGAAAGAAATCGCTCACGTTCGCATCATACAGGCTGCGAGGCCGGCGGCTGCCTGGACCCTCAGGTCGCGGAGGGTGCTGGTGGGGAAGTCAACGCGACATGAATATTAGTGTATATACACTAATATAATATACTTGACTTATAGTCATATTTGTGTTTATCTTCTTGTACATCAGACTCAGCGGGCTCGCCCTGGAAGGAGAGCCCCGGCATTGAAGAGGAGAACGACATGACCGTGCTGACTCGTTGGAATCCCGCTGGCAACCTGGCGGCGTTTGAAATCGATCGGCTCAATCGGATGTTCGACAGCCTGTTCAGCGGCGAGCCGCTGAATGCGGGCTGGACGCCTGCGGTGGACATCTACGAGAACGCCAAGCAAGACCTCGTGCTCAAGGCCGAGTTGCCGGGATTCACGCGCGAGGCGATCAAGGTGACGTTCGAGCACAACACGCTGACGATCGAAGGTGAGCGCCAAGTCGACGCCGACATCGCGCGCGAGCAGTTCCATCGGACGGAGCGGCAGTACGGCGCGTTCCGCCGGAGCTTCACGCTGCCGGCTTCGGTGGATTCGGCGCAGGCGCAAGCGTCGTATCAGGACGGCGTGCTGACGATCACGCTGCCGCGGCGCGAGGAGACCAAGCCTCGGCAGATTCAGGTCAACGGCTGACGGCATCGGGCGCCCGGCCGGCAGGTGGACGTGCAAACGTTCGCCTGCCGGCGGGCGCTTGTGATACGTAAGGATGTATGGCTACCGAACTTTCAGAGCCCTCGATCCCGGAGACGCCGGCTGAGCCGATTCACAGCCGGTTTCTGTTCGTCGATGTCGCCGCGCGGCGCGCCATTCAATTGAAGCGCGGGGCGCGGATCCGCATCGGCCACGGCGACCATGCCGAGCACGATCGCGTCCCGCACAAGCTCGAGCGGATCGCGATGGAGGAAGTCCGACAAGGCCTCGTGCACTACCGCCTGCCCGAGGTGCCGACGTCCGCGGTCTGACCGAGTCACCGCTGGCTGTCCTTCGGCTGCGCGGCCCGTGTGGTCGCGCCGGCAGCGTGTATGCCTTCCACGACGCTCGCCGCGCGCGACACGCAATGTCCCTTTATCAACTCTGAGATCGGCATCACGGTGCGGCCGCATTGATGATGATGCCGCTCCTGCTTGGCGGGCACCTGATTTGCGCGGCCGGCGCGACGCTTGCGTTCTGGGCCGCGGCCGTCGCGCGGAAGGGCGGCGTTTTCCACCGTGCTGCGGGCCGCTGGTTCTCTCGGCTGATCTACTGCGCGGCGCTTACGGGCGGCGCGATGGCGCTCGTCGGCCTGGCAACGCCGTCAGCGCTGGCCTCCGTCGACCGTTCCATGGCCGCGACTCCTCACTTGATGTGGCTCGTCCTGTACCTGCTCGTCATCATCGTTGCGCCCGTGCAACACGGATTGGCCGTCGTCAGCGCCGGAGCCATTGCCCGCGCGGATCCGGTCGCGTCCGCATCTCGCGCTCAACCTGGCCGCGATCGCAGGAACGGTCGCCCTGTTCCCCGCCGCGATCATCTGGCACGCCTGGCCGTGGTTTCTCATCGTTCCCGCGGGTTTTGCCGTGGGCGTGAGGGACATGCACTACGCCGGCCGCACGACGGCGACGGCAAATGAATGGGAGCAGGAACATCTGACCAGCATGATCAGCGCCGGGATCGCGCTCCACACCGCATTCCTGGTACTGGCCGCGACCCGATGGCCTGGCCTCGTTGGCCCAGGCGCCTGGCGGCTCGCTCCGTGGCTGCTGCCGGCGCTAATCGGGTTGCCCGTGGTCGTGTGGCTGAGGCGAGGGACGACGATAGGCCGCGAGTTCTGCACTCCGTGAGCCACGACGTGCTCGGATCTCGCGGACTTACGCTAACCTCCGGATGCATTCCCGCCCACGGCGTGGCGCGCTCGTAGGCGTGGGCGAGCCGAAGGATCGTCGCTTCGTCCCAGGCGCGGCCCGTCAGCTGCAGGCCGACGGGCAGACGGTCCGTCGTGAAGCCGCACGGGACGCTGATGGCCGGCAGCCCGGCGAGCGGCGCGCTGACGGTGAACACGTCGGCCAAGGTACATCTGCAGCGGATCGTCCGTGCGCTCGCCGAGCTTGAAGGCGCCCGTCGGGCTGGTCGGCACGGCGACGGCGTCGACCTCATCCAACGCCTGTTCGAAATCGCGGCGGATCAGCGTGCGCACTTGCTGGGCTTTCAAGTAATAGGCGTCGTAGTACCCCGAGCTCAGCACGTAGGTGCCCAGGACGATTCGGCGCTTCACTTCGGCGCCAAACCCGGCGCTGCGTGTGCGGTCGTACATCTCGCCCAGCGTTGCGGCCGGTGTCCGCGCGCCGTACCGCACGCCGTCGTAGCGCGCGAGATTGGAGCTCGCCTCGGCGGTCGCGACCAGGTAGTAGACCGGAATCGCGAACCGGCTGTACGGCAGAGTCCACCGGTGGTGACGTGCGCGCCCAGCTGCTCGAGCGCGCGCAGACTGGCATCGAACGCGGCGAGCACGTCCGGGTCCACGCCCTGTTCGAGCAAGGTGCCGCGGTACCCCGACCCTCAAGCCCTTGACGTCGTCCGAGAGGGCATCGGTGAACCGCGGCACTTCACGCTGCGCGGAGGTCGCATCACGCGGGTCGTGTCCGCTGATCGTCTCGAGCAGCAGTGCCGCGTCCGCGACCGTCCGCGCGAATGGGCCTATCTGATCCAGCGACGACGCGAAGGCGACCAGTCCGTAGCGCGACACGCGGCCGTAGGTCGGCTTCAGGCCCACGACGCCGCAGAGGGCCGCGGGCTGCCGGATCGATCCGCCCGTGTCCGATCCGAGCGCCAGCGGCGTCATGCCGGCTGCCACCGCGACCGCGGATCCGCCGCTCGACCCGCCGGGAATGCGGTCGGTCGCCCACGGGTTGCGTGACGGTCCGAACGCGGAGTTCTCGGTCGACGATCCCATCGCGAATTCGTCGCAGACGGTCTTTCCGACGATGACGGCGCCGGCCCGCTCGAGCCGCTCGACGACCGTCGCGTCGAAGGGCGAGACGTACTGTTCCAGCATGCGCGACCCGGCGGTGGTGCGCAGGCCGCGGACGACGATGTTGTCCTTCAACGCCAGGGCACGCCGTGCAGCGGGCCGATCGGATTTGGCGGATCGATCGAGCGCCGCGGCGCGCGCGCGCGCCCGATCGGCGTCGACCTGCTGAAACGCGTGCAGCGCCGGGTTGGTCTCGCTGAATCCTGGCGAGGGCCGCGTCGCAGGCCTGAGCGGCGGTCAGGTCGCCGCGCTGAATGGCGTCGCGAATGGCGTGCGCCGTCGCGAACGGGCTGAGCTCCGCCGGCATCAGAGCACCTTGGGAACCTTGAAGAGGCCCGCGGCGCGGTCGGCGTTCGGGGCGTTGGCGAGCGAATCGGAGAGGCCGAGCGACGGAACCAGTGCGTCCGGCCGCCAGGCGGCATCGACCCCGAGCGGATGCGACGTCGGCGACACACCCGTCGTGTCGACTTCCTGCACCTGAACGGCGTAGCCGAGAATGTCGTCCAGTTGTCGGGTGAAGACGTCGACTTCCGATTCGCTCAGTTCGAGGTGCGCCAGCTCGGCGATGCGCAGCACGTCGTCGCGCGTAAGCTTCGAGGCCATGAGTCTCAGGTCAGTGATGCTAGCATGTCGCCATGAGGGCCATTCCTGCCTGGCTGGTTGCCGTGCTGCTCCTGACCATCCCGGTCTCGATGCACGCGTGGGGAATGGAAATGCACCGGCTGCTCACGCGCCGCGCCATCGACGGCCTGCCGCCGGAGCTGAAGCCGGTTTTCGCGGTGCAGCGCGATTTCGTCGTCGAACACTCCGTCGATCCCGATGAGTGGCGAGTCGTGGGGCTCAACGGGAAACTGGGGGAGGAGACGGCGAACCATCAGCTTGATCTCGACGCGCTCGATGAGCCGCCGCCGTTCAGGAACGTGCCGCGCGAGTGGAACGCGTTTGTCGCCAGGTACGGTCCCGACCGTGCTAATCGGGCCGGCCGTCTGCCCTGGCGCGCGGAAGAGATTTTCGATCGGCTCGTCGGGACGTTCAAAGACATCGGCAACCCGACAGTGCCGTACGCGGCAGACAACACTCGCTATCTTGCGGCCGTGCTGGCGCACTACATCGAGGATGCGCACCAGCCGTTCCATGCCACGGCCAACTACGATGGCCAGATGACGAACCAGCGAGGGATTCACGCGAGGTTCGAGACTGAGCTGCCCTTGCGCCTTCTCTCGGATCTCAGGCTGGCACCGGTCAGGATTCAGCCGATCGGCAAGGTAAGGGGCTTCGTATTCGATGCGCTGGCGGAGAGCCAGTCCCTGGTCGCGCAGGTGTTGGAGGCGGATCGGCACGCCGCCGCGGGCCGCGAGCTCTACGACGACGCCTACTACGCGGCGTTCGCCGGCGGCGCCCGCGCGATCCTGGAAAAGCGGATGAGCGACTCGTCGAGCGCAGCCGCGAGCGTGATCGTCGCCGCCTGGGAAGAGGCCGGTAAGCCGCAGCCCCCTGCTGACCGCCCGAGAATGCCCGCTCGCATTCGCCGCTGATCTTCATGAACCTTGCCGAACTCGCCGTGTGCCTGGGGTGCCGCCTCGAAGGCGACGGCCGCCTCGACGTGTCGCGCGTCGCCGGGATCGAAGACGCCCGCGAGGGCGAAGTGACCTTTCTCGCGAATCCGAGATACGCGTCCAAGGTGGCCGCGACTCGGGCCTCGGCGATCATCGCCGACGAGTCGGTGACTGTCGCCCCGTGCGCCATATTACGGACGGCTGAGCCCTATCTGGCGTTTGCCCAGGCCGTGGCGGTGCTCACGCCGCCGGTCCGGATGGCCCCGGGCATCAGTCGGCTCGCGGCGATCGATCCGTCTGCGGAAGTTGGACCGGAAGCCGCCATCGGTCCGTTCGTGGCCGTTGGCGCGCGTGCGCGGATCGGCGCGCGCACCACGATTGGCCCGCATGCCGTCGTCGGAGCCGGCGCGACGATCGGCGAGGACTGCACGATCCACGCGCATGTATCGATCCGTGAGGATGTCGTGCTTGGAAACCGCGTGGTGGTGCAGGACGCCGCGGTGATCGGCAGCGACGGCTTCGGCTTCGCCAGGCGCGCCGACGGCTCGCACCAGAAGATTCCCCAGGTCGGCCGCGTCGTGATCGAGGACGACGTGGAGATCGGGGCGCACACGGCCGTCGATCGTCCGGCCGTGGGTGAGACGCGGATCGGACGTGGCACCAAGATCGACAACCTCGTGCAGGTCGCCCACGGCGTGAGGATCGGCCGGCACGCCCTGATGGCCGCGCAATCGGGAGTCGCCGGCAGCAGCGAACTGGATGACGGCGTCATCCTCGCCGGCCAGGCGGGCGTGACCGGTCACGTTCGAGTCGGACGCGGCGCGATCGTCGGCGCGAAATCGGTCGTGAGCAAGGACATCGAGCCCGCACAGCACGTCACCGGCATCCCGGCCATGGACGTCGATCAATGGCGCGAGTCCGTCGTGTTGCTGCGCCGCCTTCCCGAGCTTCGCAAGGCCCTTCTCGCGCTGGAGACGCGACTGTCGGCGCTCGAAGGCGCGCTCCACAAAGGCCCGCTGTAGTGCCGGGTCGGCGCGCGTTGGCAGGGACAGAATCCCGCCTATGAGAGTGATGCTCTCGTGTGGGGAGGCGTCTGGCGATCTGTACGCCGGCGCGCTGGTCCACACGCTCCGTGCACTCGATCCCGGCGTCGAAGTCTTCGGTTTCGGCGGCGAGCGGATGGCATCGGCCGGCGCCGAGCTCATCGGCGACTATCGCGGGTTCTCGGTGACGGGCCTCATCGAAGCCGTGTCCGTGCTGCCGCGATCCTGGAGGATGCTTCGTACGCTCGGGGCGGCGGCGCGGACGAGAAGGCCGGACGTATTCGTCGCGATTGATTTTCCCGACTTCAATTTTCGGCTGCTGCCGATCATGCGCCGGCTGGGCGTGCCGATCGTGTACTACGTCAGCCCTCAACTCTGGGCCTGGCGCCCGGGGCGTCTGCAGACGCTTCGGCGGTACGTCGATCGGATGCTCGTGATTTTCCCGTTCGAAGTGCGGATGTACCGAGGATGCCGGCGTGCCGGTGGAATTCGTCGGGCATCCGCTCATCGATCTGGCCGCGCCGGCGAGGCCCGCGGCCGATTTTCTGCGCGCGCAAGGGCTCGATCCGGCCAGGCCTACCCTCGCGCTGCTGCCCGGCAGCCGGCCGAACGAGGTCCGGCAGATTCTCCCGACGCTCGTCGAAGCAGCCGTGCTGGCTTCCCGAAGTGTGGCAGGGCTCCAGTGTGTTGTCGCGCGCGCGCCCTCGCTCGACGCGACGCTGTTTGCGCCGATCGCGGTGCTCCGCTCCGCCGGCGTGCCTTGTGCCGCGATCGAGGGCGCGACCGACGATGTCCTCGCGGCCGCACAGGCGGTCGTGACTGCCTCAGGCACCGCCACGGTGCAAACCGCCCTGCACCTGCGCCCGATGGTGGTCGTCTACCGACTGGCGCCGTTGACCTATGCGCTCGCCCGACGATTCGTGCGCGTAACGACGTACGGCATGGTCAACCTGATCGCGGGCCGTCCTGTCGTCCGCGAGCTGATTCAGGAAGAGTTCACGCCGCGCGCCGTCGCCGACGAGATGGCCTCGCTGCTCCTCGATCGCGCCCGCGCCGACTCGATGCGGCGCGACCTCGAGGAAGTCAAAGAAAAGCTCGGGGAACCGGGCGCGTCTCGACGCGCGGCGGAAGCGATCGCGGCCGTGGCCCGGCGCAAGTCGTCGCGCGGCTTGTGAAAGAATGCGTTGATGTCCCGGCGGATTCCGAGCGCTCTGGTCGCCGTCCTTCTGTGCACGGGGCCCGCTTCGGCCACGGTGACCGTTCCCGCCGACTTTCGTGAAATCGTGGCAGACGCCACGCTCATCATCCGCGGCCACGTGACGGATGTCCGCGGCGTCGTCGTGCCCGATCGCGGCATCGAATCGATCGTCTCCATCGGGGTGGAGGCCGTTCTAAAAGGCGACGCTGCAGATTTCGTGTCAATCATGCTCCCCGGCGGACTGGTCGGCCGCTACCGATCGGAAATGGTCGGGGCGCCCAGGCTGCGAACCGGTGAACGCGGCGTCTTTTTTCTGAGGCGCGATCGCAACAATATGTGGCAGCCCGTCGGGCTCTCGATGGGGATCTATCGTTTGCGGCCCTCGCCGGCGAGCGGGGCCGAGGTCGTGGATCCGCCGCTCGTCGTGGGCCAGACCGCCGACGCCGGCGCCGTCGTGCGCGGCGATGCGCGCCGACGGCCAATGGCGGTGTTCGAGTTCGAGGCGCTGGTCCGCGTCGTCATGGCGAGCCCTACGTTCCGCGGCACGAGGCGTCCGGTGAGGCGCGTGGGCGCATGTTTTGCCGTGATCGGGGCAGTGCTGGCCGCCGCGCCCGCTGCGCGAGCCTACCTGAAGTTCGGGCTCGAGCTGAACGGCAGGAAGATCGGCGTCCGCTGGAACACCATGCCGGTGCGGTATTTCGTCACAAATCGCGACATTCCCAACGTGACCGCCGTCCAGTTGCAAACGGCCGCGCAGCAGGGATTCGCGGCCTGGGCAAAGGTGCCGTCGGTCACGCTCTCCGCGCAATTCGTCGGGTTCACGAGTGCCGATCCCTCGGTCGATGACGGCATCAACGTGATCGGCTTTCAGTTGCGATCCGACCTCGAGCGTACCCTCGGCGCCACCAACTTCGTGTTCGATGACGTGAGCGGTGAACTCGTTGAGTCGGATATCTTTCTGAATTCCGCGGCCGACTGGTCCGTAGCCCCAGGTGGCTCACCCGGCCGCTACGACGTGCAGTCCATTGTGACGCACGAGCTCGGGCATCTGCACGGGCTCGGCCATTCCGCGCTCGGCGAGACCGAGCTGCAGTCAGGCGGTCGCCATGTCCTGGCCACGCAGGCCGTCATGTTCCCCATTGCGTTTCCGCCGGGCAATATAGACGACCGCACGCCGAAGTCCGACGATGCGGCTGGATTGGGTGACATTTACACCTCGACCGCCTTCAACCGCGAGTACGGCCAGATCACCGGCCGGGTCACGCTCAATGGACAGGGCATCTTCGGCGCGCACGTGACGGCCTTCAACTCGGCGACGGGCGTTCTCATCGGCGGATTCTGTCTGGATGCCCAGGGAAGGTTCACGATCGGCGGGCTGTCCGCCGGCGTGTACCTGGTTCGAGCCGAACCGCTCGACGACGCGGACATCGATAGTTTCTTCGGTCCCGACACGCAGGTGAACATCAGCTTCAGGCCGGCTTACTTCAGCCGGCTGGTTGCGGTCCAAGCCGGGGGCGCCTCGCCTGGGATTGAAATCAAGGTGGCCGCCAAGTGAGCGGCCTGCGTGCCTGGTGTCTGGCGGTGGTGTTCATCGCCGGCGCCGGCGCGGCGTTCGCCCAGACGCCGCCGAAAGCGCCACGGGCGGAGCTCGAGGTGGGGCTCGCGTGGATCGGCGGCGGGTCGTTCGGTTCGGCCAACGCCAATCTGACCGCGCCGGACGGATCCGCCTTTGTGCTGTTTTCCACGAAGAACGAGATTGGGCCGAGCGTCGGCCCCGACGTGCGCCTGGCGGTCCGCTTGACGCGCAGGCTTCGCGCGGAAGTGAGCGGCAACTGGAGCCACGCTGACCTCCGGTCGCAGATCAGTGCCGATGTCGAGGGCGCGGAGGGCGTCACCTCCACCCTCCGGATCTCCGTCTTCGCCGTTGACGGGATCCGTGCTCTGGAGTTTCGCCCGGCAGGGAAGGCTGGAGGCGTTCCTTCGCGCCGGTGCCGGCTGGATGCGTGAGCTCACCAGCGATAAAGTGCTCAGCGCCGACGGCGCCATCGCCAGCGGTGGCGCCGGCGTGAAATACTGGTGGCGGGAGAAAGATCGCGGCTTTCTGAACCACGTCGGGCTTCGGTCCGAGCTGAGTCTGGTCAGCCGTTCCGGAGGTCTGTCGCTCGGCACCAGCCGCCGGTTGCTGACGCCGGGCGCGACCGCCGGAGTGATGATCGGGTTCTAGGCACTGGCCTCAAGACGTTTGCAGGACGCAACATTCATGTCGCTTGATTCCTTCAAGACCCGTTCCACATTCTCGGTCGACGGCGAGGCGTTCGACTATTTCAGCCTGCCCGCGCTCGAACGAACACTGGGGCCCTCCGTCGCCCGACTGCCGTATTCTCTGAAGATCCTGCTCGAGAACCTGCTGCGCCGGGAGGACGACGCATTCGTCAAAGCGGCGGACATCCGGGCGCTGGCCTCGTGGACGCCGGGCCAGCCGGTAGACAAGGAAATCTCGTTCATGCCGGCGCGCGTGCTGCTGCAGGATTTCACCGGCGTGCCCTGCGTCGTGGACCTGGCGGCGATGCGCGACGGCATCGTCCAGATGGGTGGGCGCGCCGAACAGGTCAACCCGCTGCAACCTGTCGAGCTGGTGATCGACCATTCGGTGCAGGTCGATCACTTCGGCCGCCCCGACTCCTTGACGCTCAACTCGCAGCTCGAGTACCAGCGGAATCGCGAGCGCTACGTCTTTCTCCGGTGGGGTCAGACGGCGTTTCGCAACTTCCGCGTCGTCCCGCCCGAAACAGGGATCGTCCATCAGGTCAACATCGAGTACCTCGCGCGGGTCATCTGCCGATCGACGGAGGGCGGGCGCCCCCTGGCCTATCCCGACACGGTGTTCGGCACCGATTCTCACACCACGATGGTGAATGGTCTTGGCGTGGTGGGCTGGGGCGTCGGCGGCATCGAAGCGGAAGCGGCGATGCTCGGCCAGCCCAGCTCGATGTTGATCCCGCCGGTGGTTGGCTACCGCCTCACCGGATGCCGCCCGGAAGGGGTCACAGCGACCGACCTGGTGCTCACCATTACCGAGGCCCTGCGCAAGAAGGGGGTCGTCGGCGCGTTCGTGGAGTTCTTCGGTTCCGGCCTGCAGCACCTGACGATCGCGGACCGCGCGACGCTCGGCAACATGTGCCCGGAGTACGGCGCGACGGTCGCGATTTTCCCGATCGATGACATGACGCTGGAGTACCTGCGTTTCACAGGCCGCGAGGACGCGCACGTCAGGATGGTCGAGGCGTACGCGAGGGCTCAGGGACTGTTCCGGACGGGGACGACACCTGACGCCGCGTACTCCGACACGCTTGAGCTGGATCTGGCGACCGTGGAGCCAAGCCTCGCCGGGCCGAGGAGGCCACAGGACCGCGTCCCGCTCACAAAGGCAAAGTCGTCTTTTGCAGCGGCGCTTGGCGATCTGCAGAAGGGCCTGAAGAAGTCCACACCCGCCTCCGCGCCAGGCGATCGATCGGGTGGCGGCACAGCCGTCGCCGAAGCCGTTCGGACGCAGATCGGACACGGATCGGTCGTGATTGCCGCGATCACGAGCTGCACGAACACCTCGAACCCGAGCGTGATGATCGCTGCCGGCCTGCTGGCGAAAAAGGCGGTCGAGCTCGGGTTGACGTCGAAGCCGTGGGTGAAAACTAGCCTGGCGCCTGGATCGAAGGTCGTCACGGATTATCTTGCCAAGGCCGGCCTTCAACAGTACCTGGATGCGCTTGGGTTCAACATCGTGGGCTACGGCTGCACCACTTGCATCGGCAACAGCGGACCGCTTCCCGACGAGATCGCGTCGGAGGTGCGGGATCGCCATCTCGTGGTCTGTTCCGTGCTTTCCGGCAATCGGAACTTCGAGGGACGTATTCAGCAGGATGTGCGAGCGAACTACCTGGCGTCGCCGCCGCTGGTCGTGGCCTACGCCCTCGCCGGATCCCTCACCGTGGATATCACCAGCGAGCCGCTCGGGATCGCCGGGAACGGCCGGCCCGTGTACCTCAAGGACGTCTGGCCGAACGAGCGGGAAATCCAGCGCACGATGCTCGAGGCGATTTCGGCGGAGATGTTCCGCCGGCAATATGCGGAGGCCTTCGAGGGTGACGCCCTGTGGCGCAGTCTGCCGGTTCCGACGGGCGATCGGTTCACCTGGGAAGGGGACTCCACATACATCCGGCGGCCGCCGTTCCTCGAGAATCTGAGCCGGGAGCCGTCTGGCGCGTCCGAGATCCTGGGAGCGCGCGTGCTGGCGCTGCTCGGCGACAGCATCACGACCGACCATATCTCCCCGGCTGGATCGATCAAGGTCGACAGCCCCGCGGGCCAGTATCTTGTCGCCCAGGGCGTCCAGCCCAAGGACTTCAACTCGTACGGGGCGCGCCGCGGCAATCACGAGGTCATGATGCGCGGCACATTTGCCAACGTCCGGCTGCGCAATCAGCTCGCGCCAGGCACGGAAGGCGGATGGACGACCTACCTGCCGGCGGGCGGCCTGATGTCGATTTACGACGCTTCGGTGAATTACCGGCAGGCCGGCGTCCCGCTCGTCGTAATTGCAGGCAAGGAATACGGGTCCGGCTCGTCGCGCGACTGGGCGGCAAAGGGGACGATGCTGCTCGGCGTCCGCGCGGTGATTGCCGAGAGCTTCGAACGCATCCATCGAAGCAACCTCGTCAACATGGGCGTGCTGCCGCTCGAATTCATCGGCGGTGAATCGGCAGCCTCGCTTGGCCTCAGCGGCCATGAGGTCCTGGACCTGGTCGGATCGGGAGAGAGACTGGCTCCGCGCGGCCGAATCCTCGTCGCCGCCAGGCCGGAACGGGGCGCCGCCAGAGAGTTCAAGGTCCTCGTGAGGATCGATACGCCTGAAGAGCTCACGGCCTACAAGCATGGCGGGATCCTTCCGTACGTGCTCAGACGGCTCGCCTCGAAGCAATAGGGCAGTGGGGCGGTGAGTGGGCGCGCTGACTTCCGAGGCTGTCAAGATCCGCGCACGAGAACTGCGGTTCGATCTGTGCGGTGTCGCGCGCGCGGAGGCCTATCCCCGGCTGGCGCGTCTTCGTGAGTGGATCGCCCGCGGGTATGCAGGCGACATGTCCTACCTGCACGAGTCGGCCCAGGAGCGAACCCAGCCGGCGGCCGTGCTGCCGACGGTCCGATCGATCGTCTCCCTCGCGATCGTGTACAACACCGCGCCGCCGGGTGTGGCGAGCACGAAAGAACCGGGCCGCGCCGCGATCTCGCGGTACGCGTGGGGCGACGATTATCACGACGTGCTGCGCGGGAGACTGCGCTCGCTTGTCGCGTGGATGGCGGACAACGCAGGCGCCGGGTTCGAGGCGTTTTCGTGCGTGGACAGCGGGCCGGTGCAGGAGCGCGTCTTCGCGGAGCAGGCGGGCCTGGGATGGATCGGCAAGAACACGTGCCTGATCAATGCGGCCCTGGGGTCGTGGCTGTTCCTCGCGGAAGTGCTCACCAACGCCGAGTTGGAGCCGGACGCGCCCGCGCTCGACCAGTGCGGAACGTGCACACGGTGTCTCGACGCTTGTCCGACCCAGGCGCTTGTCGAGCCGTACTCGCTCGACGCCACGCGGTGTTTGTCGTACCTCACGATCGAATCGCGCGGCAGCGTCGCCGCCGAGTTCAGGCCGGCGATCCGGCAGCAGGTGTACGGCTGCGATATCTGCCAGGACGTTTGTCCCTGGAACCGCCGCGCGGCCGTCAGTGACGATTCGGCCTGGCAGCCCCGCGCCGGCCTGGCCTCGCCGCGGCTCATCGACCTGTGCCGGCTGTCCGACGAGGGCTGGCGCGCGCAATTGAAGGGCAGCGCCATGCGACGCGCCGGCCTGCGCCGCATTCGCCGATCGCTCGCCTACGCCGCCGCCGCCCTGCCCTCCGACGATCGACCAGCGGCGCTCGAGGCGCTGGCGTCACATCCGTCGGCGAGCGACCCGTTCGTGAGGGAGGCCATCGAGTCGGGCGGAATTCAGAATTCAGAATTAGTATTCTTGTGATGTCCGTTGCATCGCTTGCGCCGTCGCTCCTTCTGTCGATGCCGCAACTGGTCGATCCGAATTTTGCCCGATCGGTCGTCCTGCTCTGCGAGCACGGCGCCGAGGGCGCGTTCGGGCTCGTCGTGAACCGGCCATCCGACGTCGCGGCGGCAGTGGCGGTCAACCTCGAGCCGCCCGTCGAGAGCCCCAACGACCTGCCCCTGCTGTTTGGCGGTCCGGTCGATCCTCAACGGGGCTGGATTCTGACGTCACAGGCGCCCGAGGTCGACCACCGCGCGCTCGGCGCCGGGCTGTACCTCTCGGCCTCGCCCGTCCTATTGCGGCGGATCCTCAGTGTTCAGCCGTTTCCCAGGCGGACGTTGGTGCTCGCCGGGTACGCAGGGTGGGGGCCCGGGCAACTGGATGCCGAGCTTGCGGAATCCGCGTGGCTTGTCGCCCCAGTTGAACTCGACTTGATTTTCGAGATTCCCCCGGCGGCCTCGTGGGAAATGGCCATCCGCCGCCTTGGGGCCGACCCGCATCTACTTCAGCAAGGTCACGGCGTGCACTGAGAACCTGCGTTGCGACCGGGCCTCACATCACGCCGGGTGAGAAGTCCAAAGGCTACAAGTGACTGAGTCGACACGCCAGTGACAACTGGGCGTAAAGGGCGGATCCCCCCGGAACCGATGTAGACTCCTGAACGGCCCCCGCCCAATGGCCTCTCACTCGCGTCTGATACTTGAGCGAGGGGAGCGGCGGGAGCGAAAGATGTGGATGGGAACCGCCGCACGTGCTTAATCGTTGGCGCAATTTGTCGGACTTGTGGCTGATGCGACTGGGCTCCCACCTGCGTTGTACGCCGCCGAACCACCGCTGATGACACTTCTGTCAGGCTTGCATAGCTACTCCCGAGCCCTCGATCCTCGTCAGGTTGGCGCCCCACCGGTGGTCGGCCGGTAGTTGGTCATGGGGCGCGGCCTTGTCTGGATGTTCTGGTTGAACCTGGCGTTCGCTGTTCCGAGCGGAGCCCAAACCGTTGCCCGGCGGGTGCCGCTTTTGAACTCGTTCGAGGGTGGCGCCGCCGCGGAGAATCCATTCGCGGCAAGGCTCCGTACGGAGTTGGGCCGGCAATCGCCGGAGCCCATGAACTTCGTCGAGATTTCACTGCAGCCGGCGCTGGCGCATGAGTATCCGCGAGAAGAGTCCGTCGTGGGCAACCTGCTGGACACATTTGCGGGCCAGCGGCTGGAATCTGGTGTGGACTCAATACAGGACTTACATCGTCGGGGCGGCCCTGCTCGTCGGACTGCAGACCGCGCTGATTGCCGCGTTGCTGGTGCAACGGGTGCGCCGTCTACGTGCCGAGCGTGCTTCGGGCGAGAGCGAGAGACGGTTTCGTCTCATGGCTGACGGTGCGCCTGTCATGGTCTGGACGGCCGGACCAGACATGATGTGCGACTTTTTCAATCGCAGGTGTCTGGAGTTCACCGGGCGCCGGATGGAAGAGTTGCTGGGTAATGGTTGGTTGGAGTGTGTCCACCCCGAGGACGCGGACCGATGCGTTGCCACCTACGTTCCTGCCTTCGACGCGCGCTCGCCATTCCGCATGGAGTACCGCCTCCGCAGAGCTGACGGCGCGTACCGATGGGTCCTCGATTCGGGAGCTCCAAGGCATGGACCGGACGGCGGTTTTGCCGGTTACATCGGGTCGGCGCTGGATATCACCGATCGCAGGGATTGGGAGGATGCGCTCCGCGAAAGTCAACAACGACTCACGCTGGCGACGGCTGCGGGTGCCGTCGGCATCTGGGACTGGAACTTCGCAACGAACGAGCTCTTCGTCGATCCCGGGCTGAAATCGCTGCTGGGGTTCGACGACCGAGAGATCACAAGCCGCCCGGATGACTGGGGATCGCGCGTCCATTCCGAAGACCTGCCGGCCGCGGCAGCTCTGGTGCAGGCGTGCCTCGACGGCCGGAGCGACGTCTACGAAATCGAGCACCGGATGCTGCACAAGGACGGCAGCGTGAAGTGGTTCCTCTCGCGCGGATCGGCGGTGAGAGCGGCGGATGGCACACTGCATCGCATCATTGGAACCAAAGTTGACATCACGGAACGCAAACGCGCGGCGGAGCAGCTCCGTCTCGCAATCGAGGCAGCGCCGGCCGGCATGATCACGGTTGACGGGAAGGGTGCGATCGTGATGGTCAACGCGCAGGTCGAACGGCTGTTTGGCTACGATCGCGAGGAACTGATTAATGAGCCCGTCCAGCTGCTCATTCCCAGGTTCGACAATGAGCACGCGGAGGGCCGCGCCCGCTTGCTTCAAGACGACCCGCCGTTGGAGCGTGAAGGTGACGGCCTCTATGGCGTGCGCAAGGACGGCGGTGAGGTCCCGATCGAGATCGGCATCAATCCGTTCGATACGCCAGAGGGTGAGCTCGTCCTCATGTCCGTCGTCGACATCGCGGATCGGAAACGGGTGGAGACGGAGAACCGGGATCTCGTCGGACAGCTCCACCATCTGGCTGGATCGCTCATCGCGGCCCAGGACGCCGAGCGCGCGCGAATCGCACGCGACCTTCACGACGTCGTGAGTCAACAACTCGCCGCGCTGTCGATCTCGCTGAGCGGACTCAGACGACGTCTTGGGGGTGGGCTGCGCGAGAAGGATCTGCAGGCCGACGTGGCGTCGCTCCAGCAGCGCACGGTGGCCATTGCGGACAGCGTCCGCGAGCTCTCACACGATCTGCATCCCGACGTCCTCAGACACACCGGGCTGGCGGAGGCCCTGTCGAGCCATTGCGACGGAATCTCGCGCGAACAGGCGATTGACGTGGCCTGCACCGCCGAGGGTGACTTCGAATCGATCGACCCGGAGACGGCACAGTGCCTGTACCGGATCGCCCAGGAGGCGCTGCACAACGTCGTCAAGCACGCAGGCGCGCGTCACGTCGGGGTCCGGCTGCTCCGTACCACCGACGAGACCGAACTCGCGATCGCCGACGACGGCAAGGGGTTTGATATCGCCGGGACGCGGAAAAGCCGCAAAGGGTTGGGGCTCGTGAGCATCACCGAGCGCGTCAGGCTGGCGGGCGGGACCCTCAGTATCGTGACTGAACGGAACAAGGGCACGCAGATCCGCGTACGCCTTCCAAAGAGCCAGCCCGCGAGCTCCAGTGCGGGTGACGCGTCCCGACAAGCCGTTGCGAACTGACGCCTGGTCAGCCCCGGGCGGGCAGCGTCCACTCCTTCTTACTTACTGCGGCGGCACATTCTCACCGACTCTCGTAACCTATCACCGCATGTTGTGAGCGCTGTCTCGGTTGGCAGGGCACCCGCTCCCGTCCCGAACATCGTTGCGAGGTCTGATCCGTCTTAATCCCGCAAGTCACTTGACTCGACGTGGTAGCCTCGCGCGCCTGTGGGCGCCCGGCGGCATTTACCACGTCAAGTCAAGTGCTTTCCGGCCTCAAGTCGTCTCGTTCCTTGCGAGTGGCCGCTGGCGTGAGTCTTGCCTCTCCGAGAGGGTCGTGGATTGCTGGATCGGTGTCTCCCAGGAGGTCGATCGGCGTGTGGTGCGGCTGGCAGGGCGCCTGAGCGCTGCGCATGTTCCAGATTTTCTCAAGGCGTGCATGGCCGGCGGCGTCGTCGAGCTCGACCTGACCGAGCTGGTGTCCGCGGACGTGGCAGGAATCGACGCCCTTCGGCAGGTACGCGATGAAGGCGCGGCCCTGATCGGTGCGCCCGGGTACATCAGGATGAAGCTTGCTTGACCGGATTGCGTCCGGGCCGGCCGGCGGCGCGGGGCCGCACTGACCGGCGGCGCGGACGCGAAAGCCCCAGCTTCCTCAGGCGGAATCGCAGGGTGTTCGGATGGACCCCGAGACGCTCCGCCGCGTTTCCAGCGCCGTTGATCCGCCAGTCGCACCGCTGAAGGACGTCCTCGATGTGCGCACGCTGGACCGCGTCGAGATTGTCCGGCCGATCCTCCGGTTCCGTGCTTCGCTTGTCGAACGTCAGTGGAGCGTCGAGCTGCAGAACGTCTCCTTCCGAGGCGATCATGGCGCGCACGATGACATTCTCGAGCTCGCGCACATTGCCCTGCCATCCGTACCCCTGCAACGCATCCATCACGTGCTGAGGAACCTCTGTGATCCGTCGCCCAAGCTCGCGCTGGTAGCGGTTGATGAAGAACCAGGTCAGCCGTGGAATATCTTCTGACCGTTCCTTCAGGGAGGGCAGACGGATCGGATACACGCTGAGGCGGTAGTACAGGTCGGCCCGGAACCGGCCCTCGGCAACCGCCGCTTCAAGGTCGTGATGGGTCGCCGCGATCACGCGGACATCTACTTTTTTCGTGCGCGAGGATCCGACACGCTCGAACTCCCCTTCCTGCAATACGCGGAGGAACTTCACCTGCACGTCGGGCGCCAGATCACCGATCTCGTCGAGGAAGATCGATCCGCCATCCGCCATTTCGAAGCGGCCCTGCCGCATCCCCACGGCGCCCGTGAATGCGCCTTTCTCATGCCCGAACAGCTCGCTCTCAACGAGCGTTGGCGGAAGCGCGGCGCAGTTGACTCGCACCAGCGGCCGCGCGTGGCGCCGGCTCCGCTCGTGGAGCGCCCGGGCGAACAGTTCCTTCCCACTGCCGGTCGGACCGAGCAGCAGCACGGTCGAGTTCATGGGCGCGACCTGTGACAAGCGTGAAAGCGCGAGTCGGAGTGGGGCACTCTCGCCCACAATCTCCTCGAACTCGTGGTAGGTCCTTATCTCCTCTTTCAGGTAGAGGTTCTCGGCCTCGAGCCGGGCATTCAGGCGCTGAATCGTCGCGACGTCGGATGGCGGCGAGGTCTCGCGTCGCCGCCGCTGCAGCATGGCACCAAGGACTTCGGCAACGCGCTGAAGGCTGTCAATCAAGGACTGCGGCCATCGGCGTGGCGCCCCGGTTCTGTCGATCGTCAGTGCGCAGATCGGCTGCCCGTACGTCGACGCTGGCACCCCCAGGATCGAGCACCCCCCCGATTGGCGTGCCCGCTCCCGTGCCGTGACCGCCTCGGGCGGCAGCTCGTCCGGTCGGGAGATGGACACGAGTTGGCCGCGGGACAGGCGTTCGATCAGCCAGGCTTCCGACGCGCGCAGCGGGTTCTGTCCGTCCGGGCCGTACGAGGCACCGGCTGGAACGTACACACGGGTCACGACGCCCGACTCGTCGAACTCGACCAGCCGGCAGCTACCGGCGCTCACGGCTGCCTTGATCTGGCCGAGGGCTTCGGAAACCGCCAGGGTAATGTCCCCGGGTTGAACCGCCCTGACCTGTTCGGACAGGCTGACGGAGAGCCGCTCGATCTCCTCGCTCTCCGTCTCAGAGAAGGTCCACGACGCTGGCATGCTGATGACTGACATAACACCCTCGTTTCACGGTGGCGTCACATTCGTAATGGCTCACGCGCCCTCATGGCATCCGAACGCAGTCGCCGTAACCAAGTGCCCGACTGACGTAATGCTCGCCGCGCACGACCGCGTGAACGGCGGCGACAAGCTCCTCGCCGGCCTCCACCTTCAGTACGTAGCCGAGCGCCCCCGTCGCCATGCCATTCTTCACCAGGCTCAGATCGTCGTGAACCGAGATGAAGATGATCCGCGCCGACGGATCACGGCGAAGGATGGTGGTTGCGGCGGAAATCCCGTCGAGGCCCGGCATCGAGATGTCCGTGACGATCACGTCTGGCGACAACTCTTCGGCGGTGCGGATGAGCGCACGGCCGTCCTGCACGAGCGCGATCACGTCAAACTCTGTTTGAAGCAGACCGCGCAGCAATTCGCTGGTTTCCGGGTGATCGTCGGCCAGGAGCAGGCGTGCGCGAGTCATGTTGTCGGAGCGGATTCTAAGGAAGGGGCGTCTGCGAGGACAGCGGAGAACTACGAGACGCCGACTGGAAGTACTACTGGTGCGGGTGCGAAAAACTACTGAACTGAATCGCTACACTGGAGGCCGCAGCCCTCACTCCACAATCAAATGGTGCTCGAGCGCGTACCTGACCAGTTCTGCGGTGGATTGGACGCCCAGCACCCGCATCATCTCGTACTTGTGGGATTCGACGGTTCGCGTGGACAGATCGAGTGCCGCGGCAATTTCCTTCATCCGTCGTCCTGCCACGATCAGGCGTAGCACGTCGATCTGCCGATTCGTCAGTTCTCGCTTTGCCTGACCTGCGGGGGCAGCGAGCCGCTCCATCACGTCCTTCGTAACTGTCGCGGAGAGATATACCCGGCCCTGCAAGGCCTGTTGAATGGCAGTCACTAGCTCTTCGCCGGCCGCGTGCTTCAAGAGATACCCCGAGGCGCCTGCGCGCGTAGCTCGTGTGGCCAGGTCCGCATCGGCGTGCATAGTGAGGACGATGACCTTGCTGTCGATGTGCTCCGACTTGAGCCGTGACAGCACGTCGAGGCCACTCGGCCCATCCGGCATCGAGATGTCGGTTACGATCACGTCCGGGCGAAGCCGCCTGGCCGCGTCAAGGAGCGCGTCTCCGTCGCCCACGCTGGCAACCACGTTGAAATTGTGGTCGGTGAGCAGCCTCGCGAGGCCCTCCCTGACAATCGCGTGGTCGTCAGCCAGCAGCACCGTATGGTGAGTCGCCGCGCCGCGTGTGCTCACCGCGACCTCCGAGTCGGCGGGTTCGCCGTGCAGCACTCACCCCTTGCTGTTGAGTCGCCGATCTTCACGTCGTTAACGGGATATTAGACATCGAACTCACCGCGCTCGTCCATGCAGGTCGAACAATTCCGGCTGATGAACGGCGACTGCGTGCTCCTCTGCACCAACGAACTCACCGATGTGGTCGACGACCACCGGATTGCCGACGTTCTCGCATTGCGCCGGCGGCCGGTGGAACAGTGCGCCATCCTGACGGATCTGGCCAATCAGCAGGGCGGGGAGGACGACGTCACGGTGGTGCTGGCGCAGTATGAGGTGCCGGCCTCTTAGAGGTGCCCCGTTTCATTTCCACAGCCACCGCGGAGTCCGGGCCTTGTACCGATCCCACTCCTGCCCGTGCGTGCGCGCGAGCCACGGTTCCTCGCCGAAGACGACGCGCAGATGAAACGCCGCCATGACCGCGAGCGCGTAGATCGCCAGCGGCCGGGAGTGAAATCCCAAGGTCCAGCCCCACAGAACCAGGGCGACCGCGATGTACATCGGATTGCGTGAGAAGCGGTACAGACCCGTGACGACCAGCTTTTGCGGAGGCGCCCATGGCGCGAGCGTGCCCGCGCCTGCGACATAGAAGTCCCGCACGCACCAAAGCAGCAGAACACCTCCGAGCGCGAGTGGAGCGGCGCCCCAGCCATCGAAGGACCGGTCGGACGAATCCGGGGCGAGCATCAGCAAGGGAATCGCGAACGCGACCATGCCAGGAAGCGCGAGGAACGCGAGCAAAGCTCGCCAGAACAATCGACTCATTCCGCCGCCGACTCACGCCGAGAGCCGCAGGAGCTGCCACGGTTACCCGATGGTCGTCCGTTGCTCCGCTGCGAGCTTCCATTTGCTGCCGGAGCGCACGTAGGTGCGGGTCGATCGCCACGCCAACTTCTGTTCCTCGTTGTCGCGTGTGAACCGCATCTCGGTGCGAGCGACGACCACCGCGGCATTGCCCCAGATTTTCACCTGGATCTCCGTCGCGCCGAGAAGTAGCGCCTTCGAGTTTGAATCGGGCGTACAGCAGGCCGTGAGAAATTTCTGCTTGTCGTAGACCTCGCCGAAGGTGTTCGTCAGTAGAAAGCTGTCGTCGAGCATGTCGGCAAGTCGAGCCGCATCGCGCGTGGCGATCGCCTGGTAGACACTGCTGTCCGCCGCCTTGACGTCATCTGCCGCGTCGGCGCGCGCATAGATCGACGCGGTTCCTCCACTCAGTCCGACGAAGACGAGCCCCAGACTCGCCACGATCAATAAGCGGTGCATGCCGCCTCCTTACGAGCATCATGGCACCGGGCGAGACCGGGCGGCAAATGCCTGCTGCAGAACAAGGCCGGGCCCCTGTTTCGCGGCCGTCCAAACGGCTAGAAAACCGGGCCCTGCCTTTCCGCAGCCAACAACTACGATCCCTTGATCAGCTCCTCCATGTACGCCAGGGCCTTCGGATCCTTCGATCGCCCCAGCGCCGTGACGGCCTCCTTCCTGACGACGGCACTCGAACTGGTCCGGGCGAGTTGAATCAGCAGGGACGTGGTCTCGTCCGCCGTCAGCCGCGCCAGGCCCTGAATAGCGCGCTGTTTGACGATGTCGCTGGCGTCGGTGTTGATGATGGCGGTGAGATCGCCGAGCGTCCGCTGGCCGCCGCGCTGCGGCAACCAGTAGGCGGCCTCTCCGCGCACTTTGGGATCCAGGTCCCGGCGCGCCGTCGCAAGGAGCAGGTCCGGCGTGCCCGGTTGACGCGTTTGTCCAAGGGCCGTGACGAGCTGGCGCCGAACATCCGGTAGTCGCTCGGTCTCGATCAGTTGACGCAGCGTCGCGAAGCCATGGGCGCCACGCGTCGAGCCCAACAAGGAGCGCGACAACCGCCTCAGACTCGAATCCGCCTGTGCCGAGGCCAGCCGATCCAGAGTCGCATCGGCGGAGGAATCGCGGTGCAGCGCGATGGCCGACAAGGCCGACTCACTCAGGCGCTGCGTCTCGCTCGGCGCCAGAGAACCAGCCGGCTGCAGGAGCGTCTCCAGAAATTTCAAGCTTTCCGACGGCGTGACCCCTTGCAGCCAATACACCGTGCGGCCGCCCGCGTCGAGCGGGCAATCATCGCCGAGCGTCCGCAAGCGCTCGAGGCGCGTGTCGACCACTCTGACGAGAATGACGAGTCCGGTTCCGGCCTCGAGCGAGACCGGCATAGTGGGCTGAACCTGCGGCAACTGACGCCCGCCGAGGTTGTTCTCGACAAAACAGCCCCGGACGCCGCCCGGCGCCACGCTGTCGTCGCTGTAGGTGCAGCAGCCGCCGCGCTGACCGTCGGCAATCGGCACCCGCCAGCCTGCCCAGACGGGATCGACGGCGCCGGCTCTGACGGAGGTTAGTTCGCGGTCGATGGAGGTCGTCTGCCGCGTTTCGACGCGGCCGTTCTGGATCGGCGGCGCCTGCATCGCGCCGGCTCCGATCGCCACGAGAAGAAGGACGGCGCGGATCATGAACCTCCCCCACAGCCTGTTACTTGATCTGCTCCATCAGGAAGTCCATCGCCGCCTTGTTGTGCGGCGCCATGTCCGCGATGCGGCGGACGAGCTCGAGCTTGAGCTCTGGGTTCGTTTCCTTGCGCGCGATGGAGATGAGCCCATCGACGTTGTTCTGGTTGCCCAGCGCGGAGACCACGGCCTTGCGCACGTCCTTGTCCTGCTCGGCGCCATACAGATCAACGAGCGCCTGCCCCGTGCGTTCCGTCTTCATGCGGCCCAGGCTTCGGATCGCCTGCTGGCGGACCGCGGGATCCTTCTCGGTCCTGATGAT
This sequence comes from uncultured Acidobacteriota bacterium, assembly GCA_963724645.1. Taxonomy (GTDB): domain Bacteria; phylum Acidobacteriota; class Vicinamibacteria; order Vicinamibacterales; family SCN-69-37; genus CAVXSP01. Next base: position 193,498 of record CAVRVJ010000008.1, on the reverse strand, counting down.
CTGCGTGAGCTGGTCGACCGCGCCCATCGAGCCGAACGCGCCGACCATCGTCTGCCGAAGGTCCTTGTTCTCTTCCTTCTGGTAGAGCTGCATCAGCTCCGGCGCCGTGATCAGATTGGCGTTGCCGAGGTTGCTGATGGCGAGCCGCCTGACTTCGGTGGGTGAACCGGTCCCGGCAATCCGGACCAGCGCGGACTTGTCGCCGGTTGACACGAGCGCGTCGAGCACCGCGCGGCGCACGTCGACGTCCTGCGTGGAGTTGTAGATCTCCTCGAGCTCGGCGCCCGTCGTCTTGCCCTTGCGGGCGGTCAGGTAGCGAATCGCTTCCACTTGAAGATCCGGATTGCCGCTGCCCTTGGCGTAACTGACGAGCACCTGGTGCGCCGCGGGCTGGTCGTTGTAGGCGAGCACGAAGAGGGCACGCTTCTTGACCTGAAGCGAATTCGTCGCCTTCAACACGTTTTCGAGCAGCGGCACGGCGCCCTCTGGGTTGGAGTTCTGCATGCTCGAAATCGCCAGCAGCTTGATCTCTTCGTTGTCGGCATCGCCGGTCTGCGGCCTGCCTGAAGACTTCCGGACGTCCGCCTCGAGGACTTTGGCGTCGCCGAGATAGCGGCTCTGCGCGTAGCTCCGGCGCAACTCGGCGAGCGTGGCCAGGGCGTCGTCACTCTTGCCGAGCTTGTACCTGCGAGTACGCCTTCCAATACAGGGCGCCGTCTGCATGCGCGCTCTTCTGCGTGATGGCCTGATCGAAGCGCGTGATCGCCTGCTCGTACTGGCGGCGGTTCACGTAGTTGAGCCCACCGCTGTACACACTGTCGCCGTCGCGTCCGGCCATGTTGATGTTGATGTTGTCGGGGCCGCGCATCTGGTAGGAGAAGTCCTTCATCTGGAGCGCCCGGTCGGCGCCCTCCTTGGCCGCTGCCTTCGCGCGCTCCTTCATGGCCTCCGCCTGATCCTTCATCTGTTGCTTGAGGGCCTCGGACCGTTCCTTCATGGCATCGCTCTGGGCCTTGGCCTGCGCCTTGAGGCCCTCGACGTCGATTCCCTGAAGAGCCTCGTGCGTGAGCGCCTGGACGTCGAGTTCCTCGAGCGCCCGGCGTGACGCGAGCATGGCGTCCTGGATCTGCATCTCGAGATCGATCGGATCTATCACGGGCAGCGGATCGATCATGGCAAACGGCTCGATCACCGGCGGCGCGACGACAGGCACCGGCGGCACGGGCGGCACGGGCACGGCCACAGGCGCCGGCGCCGGGGGCGCGGGCGGAGGTGTCTGCGCTGCCGCGGCAAGGGGGAAGCACATCAGGAGCGCAACGTATATACACACTCGCGTCATAGGGTCCTCACTCAGTCGACAAGCTCTTTTGACGATCTTCAATTTGTTTGGACACGGCGCGCACCTTGAACAACAGGTCGTCCTTGTCAATCCGCGCGCGAAGAGAGCTGAAGTCCTTCAAATCCACCCGATCCGGACCGCGGGCGATTTCGACCAGCACCGATTCCATGTCTTCGAGCATCTGCGCCAGCCGCGCGTTGCCGTTCTGTTGCGCCGCCTGACGATACAGCCGGCTGGAATCCACCAGGTCGTTTGCCGTCTGCCGCTCGAACCCGAACTCCTCGGTGCCGGTCGAAGGCGCGTTCATTACTTCGACGAGCAGCATCTCGCTGCGCTGAAAGTGGTCGCCAAGGGCCGTCAGCAGCACGCGCTCGCGTCCGGCCGGATCGACGGCGGCTCGTGTGACAGCTGGCGCGGGTACGGCTCGGGACTCTGGTCGCCAGCCGCGACCGGCCAGCGCGACGACCGCAATCGCCGCGGCGAGACTCGCCGCCGGCACGAGCCATGCTGAGAGCTGGCCTCGGCTCGGGCGCGTCCCGAACAACGATTCGAAGACAGTTCTCCGGGGTACGGCCGCGGGGAGGGCTGGCTGGATTCGTGCCCACATGGCCTGCTCGAACCCTGCGTCCGGTTCCGGCACCCGCACCGCGTCGGCCATCTTCAGTGACTGCGTGATCTCAGCCCACAACGTCTGGCACGTCTGACACGCCTGCAGATGCGCGTCCACGGCGCTCTCCTGATCGGCGCGCCCGTCGCCGTAGAAGTGCAGGATGAGCTCGTCTTCAGTCAGATGTGGGTGCATAGCCTCGTGCTTCCATCAACGGCCGCAGTGCGACGCGCATCTTCTTGACGGCGCGGAAAATCGAATGCTTTGCCGCGTTCGACCGCAGGTCCAGCGCCCGGCAGATTTCCTCGATCGAGCAGCCCTGATAGTGGCGCATCAGAAACGCCGCCCGCTCCTGCGGGCTCAAGCCGTCGAGCGCCTCCTGCACCCGCCCGCCAATCTCGTTCGCATAAACCAGGTCGTCGGTCGACGGGCCGCGGCTCTGCCCCGACAGGTGTTCCAGCCGGTCCTGAGGCTCCGCCGATTCTCGATGCGGCCTGCTTCGCATGTAGTCGATCGCGCAGTTGAATCCGATGCGATACAGCCACGTGGCGAAATTGGACCGCGCTTCGAACCGGCCGAGCTGTCGATAGGCCCGCACGAATGTCTCCTGCACCACGTCCTCCGCGTCTTCCTGCCGCCCGGTCATTCGATAGGCGAGTCGGTAAAGGCTCCGGCCGTGCCGTTCGACGAGCAGGCGAAAGGCATCCTGATCGCCGCCCCTCGCTTGTGCGACGGCGGCCGCGTCGTCCACCGGCATCTGAGTCATTAGACGGGCCTGGCCATGGCGGGTTAGTCACGTCAAATTTACAATCCAAAATTCAGGATGAGGAGCGGGAACGGACCACGGTCGGCGTTTTTGGGCCCGATCCTGAATCTTGACTTGTGTCAAATTTGAACTACGGTATCCTGCCCTGATGTTCGGTCGCCAGACCTCCGGGTCGGTAGTCTGTGTCTCTTGTGGCTACCTGGTCGGGGTGAACGACGATCGGTGTTACCACTGCGGCCGGCGCAACCCTGGACTCTGGGGCTTCGCCCCTGCCATTCGCCACCTGGGCCACGACCTCGGCTTCGTGCCGTTCGTCACCGGCACCTGTGTCGTCGCCTACGCCCTGACCCTCCTCTGGTCGGGCGGCCGCATCGGCGGCAACGGCCTGTTCAACTTCCTGTCGCCCGACACCTGCAGCGCGCTGCAATTCGGCGCGAGCGGCGCGATCCCGGTGTTCGTCATGGGGCGCTGGTGGACGGTGCTGTCGGCCTCGTGGCTGCACGGGTCTCTGCTGCACATCCTGTTCAACGTTCTGTGGATTCGACAGCTGGCCCCTGAGGTGGGTGAGCTGTATGGACCCGGCCGGATGGTGATCATCTACACGGTTGCCGGGGTCGTCGGGTTCGCCGCCAGTTCCGCGACGGGCAATTACCTCTATTTCATGCCTGCACTGCTGCGTGGCGCCCCCCTGACGCTCGGCGCCTCGGCGTCAATCTTCGGGTTGCTCGGCGCGCTCGTGTATTACGGGCGACGCACGGGCTCGCACGTCGTGCACTCCCAGGCGATGTACTGGGCCGTCATGCTGTTCATCATGGGCGTCGTGATGAACGGCGTCGACAACTACGCGCACGCCGGCGGGTTCGCCGGCGGGTGGTTGGCCGGCCGGCTTCTCGATCCCCTCAGGCCCGAGCGGATCAATCACCTGGCGATCGCGCTCGCGTGCCTGGCGCTTTCCGTGCTGGCGATTGTGTTGTCGTTTTTCGTGCGCGTCGGGCCGCCATTCTGCTTTTGATGACAGCCAGGCACTGAGGTGCGGAAACCAGTCGTCCTGATCACGGGCGCCAACGGCGAAATCGGGCACGGGCTGATCGGCCGTCTCGCCGACGACGGCACGCGCGCCATTGTCACCCTTGACGTCACCCCGCTGGATCCGTCCCTCACTGGAAAGGTGCAGCGTGAGGTCACGGGATCGATCCTGGACGTCGCGGTCCTCGAACGCATTCTCTCGGAGTTCGAAGTTGACCTGATCTTTCACCTCGCCGCGGTGCTCTCCACGCGTGCCGAGTTCTCGCCGGTCACCGCACACAAGGTCAACGTGGAGGGAACGCTGAATCTCCTCGAGTTTGCGTATCACGAGGCGGAGTCGCACGGCCGGCCGGTCGTCTTTCTCTATCCCTCGTCGATTGCGATCGTACGGGCTCCCTTCGGTCGAAGAGAAACGAGCGGCAGGACCGGTCCGCGAGAAGGACTGGACGCATCCGACGACCATGTACGGCTGCAACAAGTTGTACTGCGAGCAGCTCGGGCGCTATTACGCGAAGTTCTACAAACAGCTGTCGGCCGAGTCGCTGGCCGGACGGGTCGACTTCCGCGCCATTCGCTTTCCTGGGCTGATCTCCGCGACGACGGTCCCCTCCGGTGGCACGTCCGACTACGCGCCGGAGATGATCCACGCAGCCGCGCAGTCGCACGCCTACGCCTGTTTCGTTCGTCCGGACGCGCGAATCCCGCTGATGGCGATGCCGGACGGGATCGAAGCCCTCCTCGCGCTGGCGCGCGCGAATCAGTCGCGTCTCACCCGGACGGCGTACAACGTCCGGGCATTTGCGCCCGTCGCGGAGGACATCCGCCGCGAAGCGCTGCGCGCGTTTCCGGCGGCGAACATCACGTACGACGTTGACGCCAAGCGCCAGAGCATCATCGACTCCTGGCCCGAGGATGTCGATGACTCCGCCGCCCGCAGCGATTGGGACTTCGATCCGGCGCTCGATTTCGAGCGGGCGTTCCGCGATTACCTGATTCCGACGGTCAGAAAAAGATACGGCCTATGATGTTCGTATGCCGCACTTGACCGTCGAGAACGTCGGCGCGTTTGACGTGCCGGAAGGAAAGCGCCTTGTCCTCGCGCTGGAGCAGGACGCGCGGATCGATCAACTGCACGCCTGCGGCGGACGCGCACGGTGCACGACGTGCCGCGTGGAATTTATCAGCGGCGAGCCCCAGACCAGGACCAAGGCGGAGATCGCCGCGTTGTCGGCCCGTCGTCTGTCGGGCGTGCGCCTGTCCTGTCAAATCCTCTGCGACCACGACATGAGCCGTCCGCGCCATCAGCCGCCTCGAAGGCAGCGGGCGGCCCGATCCCGGACCGACGCCCCAGCCGTTCATCGAGCCGCCCCCGGAATATTGATCCCTGTCATCGTGGCGTGGTCGCCAGGTTCGATGTGATCGATCCGGCTTTGCTCGTGCGCGCGTACCGCGAAGGTATCTTCCCGATGGCGATGGAGGACGGCGAGATCGGCTGGTTCTCGCCGGATCCGCGAGGGATTCTGCCGATCGAGACATTCCGCATCCCCTCGCGGCTCGCGCGCGTCGTCCGCCAGCACCGCTTCGAGGTGACGATCGACCGTGATTTCGCCGCCGTGCTTCGTGCCTGCGCGGAGCGTCGGGACGAGGGGACCTGGATCAGCGACGAGATCCTGGAAAGTTATCTGGCGCTGCACAGGCTCGGCCTGGCCCACTCGGTCGAGACACGCCAGGACAGCCGGCTCGTCGGCGGGCTCTACGGCGTCCACCTTGGAGGCGCCTTTTTCGGCGAGTCGATGTTCCACCGCGTCACCGACGCGTCCAAGGTTGCGCTGGTCGCGCTCGTGGACCGGCTGGCGCGCGGAGGCTTCCAGTTGCTGGATATTCAGTGGGTCACGCCGCACCTCGCACAGTTCGGCGCGATTGAAATTGCGCGGAAGGATTACCTGACGAGACTGCGGAGGGCGCTCGCCAAGGACGCGCCGTTCAGAGAGTGAAAGGGTAAGAGTGTGAGAGGGTGAAAGAAGAGCCGCCTCTCACGCTTTCACCCTTTCACCCTCTCACTCTTTGTTAATGAACCGTGTAAGGCTCGCTGAGCGTAAAGGGCGCGATCCTCACGTCGAACGACTCGCCGCCCTGGCTGACCATCTGATAGGTGCCTTGCATCATCCCGAACGGCGTCGTCAACGGACAGCCTGACGTGTAGGTGAACGCTTCGCCGCTGCGGAGTATTGGCTGCTGGCCGACGACCCCAGGGCCTTTCACCTGCTCGACGCGTCCGCTGCCGTCTGTAATGATCCAGTGGCGCGACATGAGCTGCACGCTCTGGTCGCCCTCGTTCGTGATCGTGATCGTGTAGAGGAAGAACCATTTCTGGTGCGCAGGCTCGGAGCGATCGGGCGCGTACTCGGCCACCACGGCCACCCGGATTCCGCGCGTGAGGGCCTCGGACGTGAACATACCGTCATGATGAACGATTCCGGCGAATCCCGGCAAGCGGCCCGGCGCCGCGGGCTCTGCGCCACGTGCATGCTCGCGCGCGTCGTTGCGAGTGATCACGGAGCGGAATTCGTCCTGTGTGAGAAGTCGAGGACGGACGCGAGCTTCGCGCGGTACCCGCGACTGCCGGTGCTTCAGTGCGCCGGCTACGAGCGGAAACCGTTAAGCTGAGTTCATGCAGCGCCTTGGACCCGCGCGCCTCAAGCCGGGCGCGACGATGGCCGATCTTCCCGAGCCGGGAGATGTCCTGTCAGAGGCGGAGTCGCAGCCGCTCGTCAGCGGCCGGGCGCTCGTGTTCTGGGATCCCAAGGCCCCGCCCGGGACCAGAAAGCTCGACGCGATCGATACCGACCAGATCACGCCTGCCGCGGATTGCGTCTCGGAGAGCCTGGAGACGCTCGATGAGCGGTGGAAGGCGGGATCGTTCCGTCACCTGATGCCGGACTTTCGCGCCCGCGTGCACGCGGGACAGACATTCCTGATCGCGGGCGATCGCTTTGCGATCGGCTCGTCGCGCGAAATGAGTCCTGCCGGACTGAAAGGCGTCGCGGAAGAAGCCGGGCGAGCGCTGGTGATCGTGTGCGGCCAGAACATGGGCGACATCTTCCGTCGCAACGCGCTCAATCTCGGCCTGCACGTCGTGCAGTGTCCCGACGCGGTACGCGACGCACGAGACGACGACGAGTTCACGTTTGATCCTGCGTCCCGCGAGATCGTGAACGTCACGCAGGGCCGGGCGTATCGGCCCGTCCCGCTCTCTCCCAAAGAAGAGGAGATCCGGCGCAGCGGCGGCATCATCGTGATCGGCCGACGAGAGCTCCGGCGATCCGTGGAGGTCGCGGCGTCGGTCGATTGGCCCGACGATCGGCTCGCCTCGCGAATGACGTCGACTGAGCAGATTGTCTGGGCGCATCGCGTGGATCGGGCGTCGGCACCGGCGGACTTCGCGCCCGGACTGACGCTGCGCGTGTACGCGGATCTGCTGCCCGCTTCTGATGGCACCGCGCCTTTCGCGATTCACACGTTCAACCGGATCACGGGTGGGTCATCAATCTTCCCGAGGCAGGCAGCCATCGCGAACGATCACTTCGTGTTCACCGGCAAGGCCGAGGACGCGCGACAAACGTCGATTGGCCTCGCCTTCGCGGAGCGGCACGGCCTGAAGAGGCCGTTCTACGCCACGCCCGGCGACGGCATCTTTCATTTCTATTTTCCCGAGCAGGGACTCGTGCTGCCGGGTCAGTTCATTCCCGGCGCCGACTCGCACAGTCGAGCGTACGGCGCCTATGGCGCCGTCGGCATCGGCGTGGGATCGACGACACTCGGGTTCGGCTGGTCGACGGGCTACATCTACTTCACGCTGGCGCAGCAGCGACGGGTCGTGTTCGCCGGCCGGCTGAACCCCTGGGTGGGCGGCAAGGACATCGTCCTCGAGTTGCTGCGACGGTGGGGCGCGAATCAGGCGCAAGGCATGTCCGTGGAGTTCGTCGACCGCGAACGGCAGTTGCCGATCGTGTCGCGCAACACGATTGCCAACATGATGGCCGAGGCTGAGGCGATGAACGGCATTTTTGCGCCGGACGAGACGACCGTCGCCTGGTACCGCGCAAAAGGTCTTGTCGAGCTGCCGTATCCGCTGATAGCTCCCGGCGCCGACGCGGTGTACGCGATTGACGAGATGTTCAACCTGTCGGAAGTCGCGCCGATGATTGCGAAGCCGTTCAGTCCGGGCAACGCGTTCCCTGCCGAGGAGGTCGCGCGTGAGCGCATCACGTTCGACAAGGCGCTCATCGGTTCGTGCACGAACGGCAGTTATGAGGATCTGCTGCAGGCGGCGCTCGTCATCCGGGCCGCGCAGGCGCGCGGCATCAAGACCGCCGCGCGCGAGTTCAAGGTGTTCCCGGGGTCCGGTGGCGTCGCGCGAGAGATCGAGCGGCCGGATCAGCGGCTCGAAGGCGAATCGATCGCCGGCGTGTTTCGCTCGGCCGGCGCCGTCGTTCGCCGGTCCTGGTGTGGCCCCTGTTTCGGCCAGGGCGAAGACGCCCTCTTGCCGGGCCAGCGGGCGATCACGTCGTTCAATCGCAACTGGCAGAACCGGATGGGACTGGGGGGCGAAGGCTACCTGGCCAGTCCCGCCGTCGTCGCCGCATCCGCCTTGGCCGGCTACATGGCCCCACCCGGCGAACTGGGCATCGAGTGGCGGCCGGAGATCTTCGCGGTGTAGGGGACGGGGCTGTTTTCCACAGAATTGGCCGGTTTGGGGACAGGCCTGCCGGGGTCTTCGGCGCCGCGGCGGTCGAAGACCCCGGCAGGCCTGTCCCCAAACCAGGCAATTCTGTGGAAAACAGCCCCGTCCCCTATGATCTATCCATGCGTTTCCTTCTGGCGCTCGGTCTGTCGGCGACGGTCGTGACTCAATCCGCGTACGTGCCGGAGCGCGTCTTCGACAGCAGCCACCGCGAGTTTGCGGACTTCGAGGCGATGCTCGCGAATGTCGCGAAGACCGACGTCGTCTTCGTGGGCGAGCAGCATGACGATCCGAACACGCACCATCTGGAGCTGGCGTTGCTCGAAGGCCTCGCGCGCCGGCGGACCGGCACAATCGCGGTCGGCCTGGAAATGTTCGAGCGCGACGTGCAGGAGCCGCTGGACCATTTTCAGATGGGCCACATGGACGAGCAGGCGTTTCTCAAAGCCTCGCGACCCTGGCCGAACTACCTGCATGACTACAAGCCGCTCGTGGACTTTGCCCTGAAGAAGGACTGGCCGGTATTCGCGAGCAACGTTCCTCGGCTCCTCGCGACCGACGTATCGAAGACCGGCCTTGATGCGCTCAAGGGCAAATCCGACGAGGAGGCCAAGTGGTTCGCGAAGGACCTCAAATGCCCGTTCGATGACTACTTTCATCGCTTCGCGGAGGCCATGGGTGCGCATCCCGACAAGAGCTCGGCCGGGTCCGCGGGCGCGCGGCGCGGATCTCGAGCGCTACTACCAGGCGCAATGCCTGAAGGACGAGACGATGGCAGAGTCGGTCGCCCGGGCGTACGACATCGCGGCGGGGGCGGGCAAACATCCGCTCGTCGTCCATTTCAACGGCGCGTTCCACAGCGATTTCGCCGAAGGCACGGCCGCGCGTACCAAGCGCCGCCTGCCGGGCAAGCGCGTCATCGTGATGACGATGCTGCCGGTTGAGGACCTGGACGCCGTGTCGCCGAACAGAGCCGAGCGCAAGCGGGCTGACTATCTTGTGTATACGATCAAAGAAAAAGAAAAGGACAGGAAGTAGAACTACAGCGCCATCCGGTGCCGTCCGGAGTGCAGATAGTTCATCGTCTGCACGGTCAGCAGCATGGTGAAGTCCAGCTTGGTGCGCGCGTCCGGATATTTCAGCCGCAACGACAACTCATCGCACCGCCGGATGATGTCCTCAATCACCTGATCGATCGTGTACTGGTACGAGCCGGTCCATTCCGCCACCAGGCGCCGTACGTCGCGGCGGATGCGGTAAATGAATCGTGAGGCCTTCGGGTTCTTCCTGTATTCCGGAGCGCTCGAGAACAGCCTGCGCAAATCGCGATCGTAGAAATCCGGATGCTGAACGCCATAGTGCTGGCGCTTCCGCGCGTAGTGCCTGCGAAGCGTCGTGCGAATATGGTCGAGCGGCTCGACACGACGCCGGCTGGAACTCACCGGCGGCCGGCCCGCGATCTCCGACATCAACTCGTCCACGTACTCGAGCTTCTTCAGCGCGGGCCAATCGGCGTAGCGGATGCGCCAGTCGCTGTCGGGCGTAAGCCAGACGGCGAACGTCTCGGCAAAGTCCTCGTCCGGATGACTCTGCGCGTACCAGGAGTCGAGATGGAGCACGAAGCTCTTCGAGTACGGACGCGGCAGGTAAAAATCCGGATACGGCGTGGACGGCCGCCCGAACACCCGCAGGCGCCGCCGCTTCCTGCGCAGGTCGTAGGCGTTGTCGAAGGCGTGCCCGGCTTCGTGCCGAAGGATCTGCATGCACCATTCCGGGGTTCCGCCTTCCACTTCCAGCATCTGCGCTTTTTCGAGACGCATCAGCCGCGGATGCGCCAGATAGAAGGGAATCGCGATGCCCGGCACGCCGTCGGGCGTGAACCATTCCGTCGACAGCCAGTAATGCGGTTGAAAGGTCAGCCCGCGCTCCGCCAGCTCGTGGTGAAGCATCGCGATGCGTGCATCGAGCCAGCTTCCCTCGATCGTCAGCGCCAGATCGGAGAACCGGACGATCGAGGAGCTGCTCGTCGGGCAGATCCGCCCACGTCTCGCGGGGCGTGACCCGCCCGGATGGGTGGTCCGCGGGAGCCTGCATCGAGCTCATCCTGCCAACGATATATCCTTATACGGACAGCCCTCGATTCCTGAGTCGCCATGGCAGAGCCCGAAAAGAAGAAAAAGAAGATCCGCTGGTCGGCGGCCTGGTCGGAAGCGCGCGAGCTGATTTGGGCGCGACGGTGGCGGCTGGCGCTCGGCTTCGTGCTGGTCGCGATCAACACGCTCGCCGGCTTCGTGCTGCCCTGGTCGACGAAATCGTTCATCGACGACGTCATCGGCAGACAGCAGATCGGACCTGCTGAACCGGCTCGCCCTCGCCATCGGCGCCGCGACGATCGTTCAGGCGTGCTCCGTCCTTCGCCCTCTCGCAGGTGCTGGGGATCGGCGCCCAGCGCGCCATCACCGACATGCGGCGGCGGGTCGAAGAGCACGTGCTGCGGCTGCCCGTCGGCTATTTCGACAAGACCCAGACCGGCGTGCTCATCTCGCGCATCATGTCGGACGCGGAGGGGATTCGGAACCTCGTCGGCACCGGACTGGTTCAGCTCACCGGAAGTCTGCTGGCCGCCGTCGTCGCCGTGAGCTTTCTGTTCTACATGAACTGGAAGCTGACCACGATCACGCTGGTGGTCCTGGCGCTCTTCGGCGGCGTGATGGGCTACGCCTTCAGGACGCTTGCGGCCGCTGTTCCGCGAGCGCGGCAAGATCAACGCCGAGGTCACGGGCCGCCTCAACCAGGCGCTCGGGGGCGTTCGGGTCGTCAAGACCTACACGGCCGAGAAGCGCGAAGACCTCGTGTTCACCGCAGGGAGTCCACAAACTGCTGCGCAACGTGGCGAAATCGATGACGGGCGTGTCGGCCATCAGCGGATTCTCCGCGGTCGTCATCGGCGCGATCGGCATCATCACGTTCCTTGTGGGCGGCCGCGCGATCCTCGGTCACGAGATGACGACCGGCGATCTGCTGCGGTACATCGCGTTCACCGCGTACCTGACGATGCCGGTCGTCCAGCTGGCGTCGATCGGGACGCAGATCACGGAGGCGTTTGCCGGCCTCGATCGCATTCGCGAGATCATGGAGACGCCGCGCGAGGATGCCGATCCCGCCCGCAGCGTCGGAGCTCCGCGACATTCGCGGCGAGGTCGAGTTCCGTGACGTCTCGTTCGAATACAACCCCGGCATGCCCGTGCTGAAACACGTGTCGTTCACCGCGCCGGCGGGAAGCACGACGGCGCTCGTCGGCTCCTCCGGCTCGGGGAAGAGCACGCTGATCAGCCTGATCATGGCGTTCAACCGTCCGAAGACCGGGCAGATCAGAATCGACGGGATGGACCTGGGGACGCTCCGGCTCGCGGACTATCGCCGGCATCTGGGCGTGGTGCTCCAGGACAACTTTCTGTTCGACGGCACGGTCGCGGAGAACATCGCGTACGGAATCCCGGAAGCCACCCGGCAGGACATCGAGCGGGTCAGCCGGATTGCCCACGCCGATGAGTTCGTCTCGGGCTTCGAGAAGGGGTACGACACCGATCGTGGGCGAGCGGGGCGTGCGGCTGTCGGGCGGCCAGCGCCAGCGCGTCGCGATTGCGCGCGCGATTCTCGCCGATCCGCGCATCCTGCTGCTGGACGAAGCGACCTCGAGCCTCGACAGCGAGAGCGAGGCGCTGATCCAGGACGGCCTGCGGTCGCTGCGGCGCGGCCGCACGACCTTCGTGATCGCGCATCGCCTGTCGACGATTCAGAGCGCCGATCAGATCCTCGTGATCGAGGGCGGCGAAATCGTCGAGCGCGGCACGCACCAGGCGCTGCTCGACTCGGGCGGCCGCTATCGCCAGCTGTACGACAAGCAGTACCGGTTCGAGAGGGATCGGTTCATCAACCCCGGCGAGGATTTCACGACGCCCGAGCCCGTCGTGACCAGAGCGACTAGACGAATCGGGCGTTACCTGAATCACATGCCGCAGTTCATCTACACCATGAAGGGCCTGGGCAAGGTGTACCCGCCCGACCAGGTCGTCTTCCAGGACATCTGGCTGTCGTTCCTGTACGGCGCGAAGATCGGCGTGATCGGCGCCAATGGCGCCGGCAAGTCGACGCTGCTCAAGATCATGGCCGGGATCGAGACGGAGTACGGCGGCGAGGCGACGCTCTCTGCCGGCTACACGGTCGGCTACCTCGCGCAGGAGCCGACGCTCGACGAGTCCAAGACCGTGCTCGGCAACGTCGAGGAAGGCGTCGCGTCCATTCGCGCGCTGCTGACCCGCTTCGACGAGATCAACGCGAAATTCGCAGAGGAGCTGACGCCCGAGGCGATGGAAAAGGTCCTCGAGGAGCAGGCGAAGGTGCAGGACGCCATCGAGGCGGCGGGCGCGTGGGATCTCGATTCGAAGCTCGAGCACGCGATGGACGCCTTGCGGCTGCCGCCGGCCGACGCGGACGTGACGAGGCTGTCTGGCGGCGAGCGGCGCCGCGTCGCGCTCTGCCGGCTCCTGCTGCAGTCGCCCGACCTGCTGTTGCTCGACGAGCCGACGAACCACCTCGACGCCGAGTCGGTCGCGTGGCTCGAGCACTTTCTCCACGAGTACAAGGGCAGCGTGGTCGCCATCACGCACGACCGCTATTTTCTGGACAACGTCGCGGGCTGGATTCTCGAGTTGGATCGCACGCGCGCGTATCCGTGGGAAGGTAACTACTCCGGCTGGCTCGAGCAGAAGCAGCAGCGGCTGGCAGTCGAAGAAAAGCAGGAATCCAAGCGGCAGCGCACGCTGCAGCACGAGCTCGAGTGGATTCGCATGTCACCGCGCGCGCGGCAGGCCAAGGGCAAGGCGCGGCTCAACCACTACGAACAGCTCCTCGGCGAGGACGCGACCGAGAAGGCCGATCGCGTCGAGATCTACATTGCACCCGGTCCCCGACTTGGTGACGTGGTCGTTGAAACGCGCGGGTCTGCGCAAGGGTTACGGCGATCTCCTGCTCATCGACGGCCTCGAGTTCACGCTGCCCAAGGGCGGCATCGTCGGCGTCATCGGCCCGAACGGCGCCGGCAAGACGACGCTGTTCCGGATGCTCGTCGGACAGGAGCAGCCGGACGCCGGGACGCTGAGAGTCGGCGAGACCGTGCAGATCGGCTACGTCGATCAGTCGCGCGAATCGCTCAATCCCGACAGGACGGTCTGGGAGGAGGTCTCCGGCGGCGAAGACGAGATCGTGCTCGGCAAGCGGACGATTAACTCGCGCGCGTACTGCTCCTGGTTCAATTTTCGCGGGCGCGACCAGCAGCAGAAGGTCGGGACGCTCTCGGGCGGCCAGCGGAACCGTCTCCATCTGGCCAAGCTGCTCAAGCAGGGCAGCAACCTGCTGCTCCTCGACGAGCCGACCAACGACCTCGACGTCGACACGCTTGCGCGCGCTCGAGGAGGCCCTCGAGGCCTTCGCCGGGTGCGCAGTTGTGATCTCGCACGATCGCTGGTTTCTGGATCGCATCGCCACGCATATGCTCGCGTTCGAAGGCGACAGCCACGTGGAGTGGTTCCAGGGCAACTTTCAGGACTACGAAGCTGACAAGAAGCGCCGCCTGGGCGCCGATGCCGATCAGCCGCACCGGATCAAGTATCGGAAATTGATGCGGTAGAAGACGAACATGGCGGGAGTGTCCTGACGCATTTCGTAAAATGATTCCCGACGTTGTATCGTCCCTGCCTGGGAGGCCTGACGTGTCCAGGAATCTTCGCCGTGCGCTTGCCGGGATTGCGGTGATGGTCATCGGGGCCGCGGTCCTGATCGCGCAGAGTCGTCCGGCGGCCGTCCCGCGGACGGGACACATCACGAGCCCGAAGGAACAATGGGGCCACAACGTCGGCGACGATTACTTCCTCGCGAACTACCAGCAGGTCGTTGAGTACTGGCGCAAGCTCGAAAGAGAATCGGCTCGCGTCCACGTCGTCGAGATCGGCAGAACGGCCGAAGACCGGCCGATGCTGATGGCCATCATCACGGCGCCCGCCAACTACGTGCGAATCGACCGATACAAAGCGATTTCATCGCAGCTCGCGAACGCCGAAGGCTTGACCGACGCCCAGGCGCGGGCCCTCGCCCGGGAAGGCAAGGCGGTCGTCTGGATCGACGGCGGCCTGCACGCCACCGAAGTCCTTGGTGCGCAGCAGCTCCTCGAGCAGGTCTACCAGATGGCCTCCCGGGCCGACGAGGAGACCCTGAGATTCCTGAACGACACGATTGAGCTCTGCGTGCTCGTCAACCCGGATGGCATGGACCTCGTGTCCGACCTGTACATGAAGAACGGCACCACGGCCACGCCGGTGCTCTACAACCACTACGCCGGCCATGACGACAATCGCGATTTCTACATGGCGGCGCTGCCCGAAACCACGAACATTACTCGCATCCACTATCGCGAGTGGTTTCCGCAGATCGTCTACAACCATCATCAGACCGGGCCGGCAGGCACGGTGATGTTCGCCGCGCCCTTCCGCGATCCGTACAACTACTACCAGCACCCGTACGCGATCTCGGGCATCGATACCGTCGGTGCGCTGATGCAGGAGCGCTTCATGATGGAAGGCAAGCCGGGGGTGACCGAGCGCAAGGGCGCGCCGTACTCCACCTGGTTCAATGGCGGGCTACGGACGACGGCGCATTTTCACAACATGATCGGCATCCTGACCGAGACGATCGGCAATCCGACGCCGCAGGCGATTCCGTTTCTGCCTGCGAAGCAGATCGGCGACTCGAATCTGTACTGGCCGATCAAGCCGCAGGGGGTGTGGCACTTCCGCCAGTCGATCGACTACTCGATCACGGCCAATCGCGCCATTCTCGACTACGCGTCGCGCTATCGCGAGAAGGTCCTCTACGACATTTATCGCATGGGCAGGGACGAGATTCAGTGGGGCAGCGAAGACCATTGGACGTTCACGCCCCACAAGATGGCGCGCGCTCAGGAGGAAGTGGTTGCGAAGGGGCTCGCCCAGCCGCAGGCCATTCCCGGGGCCGCCTCGACCTCGGCGTCGGCCTCCGGCGGACGCGGACGAGGCGGCGCGGCGGGCGGCGGCCGGGGCGCCGGCCCGGATCCGTTATACGCGGCCATGACGTCCAAAGAGATGCGCGATCCCCGCGGCTTCATCATTCCGTCCGATCAACCCGACTTTGGCGCCGCAACCCAGTTCGTCAACGCGCTGATCAAGACCGGCATCACTGTGCTGCGCGCCACGGCGCCGTTTTCGGTGGGCGGGAAACCTTATCCGGCGAACTCCTATGTCGTGAAAACCGCGCAGGCCTTTCGTCCCCACGTGATGGACATGTTCGAGCCGCAGGACCATCCGGACGACATTCCGTATCCCGGCGGCCCGCCGACGGCGCCGTACGACTCCACCGGATACACGCTCGCGTTTCAGATGGGCGTGCGGTTCGATCGCATGCTCGATGACTTCGACGGTCCGTTCGTGAAGCTCACGGATTTCGCAAGGGTGCCTGCCGGCCGTGTGATCGACAACCAGCAGCCAGTGGGCTACTACTTCACCCACCAGGCCAACAACAGCTTCGTGGCGATCAACCGATTACTCGCCGCAAACGAGGAGGTGTCCTGGCTCTCGAACGGGCCCATGGGTGCGGGCACGTTCTTTGTGCTGGCCAGGCCGACGACCCTGCCGTTGATTCAGAAAGCGGCGAGCGACCTCGGCATCACGTTCGAGGGTACCGCGGCGCCGCCAACTGCACTATCGGTGAAGCTCCGCCGGCCGCGGATTGGCCTCGTCGATCACTACGGTGGCGGCATGCCGGCGGGATGGACGCGGCTGATCCTCAAGAACTTCGAACTTCCATATGCGGAAGGCACCGAGAACGACCTGTTTCCGCCAGACATCAACGCGGGCAGTCTGCGCTCGCGGTACGACGTGCTCGTGTTCAACAACGAGAGTCTGGGGCCGCCGCCGGACGGCGCGTCGCCGGGACAGGGCCGGGCCGCGGCTGCCGGCGCAGCTGGTGGCGGCCGCGGCGGTCGCGGCACCCAGGAGGTCCCGCCGGGCGACGATCGCCCACGTCCATTTCAGCCGATTCCGCAAAAATACACGCGACGGCAGGGCGCACTTACGCCGGCGGGCGTCGCGGCGCTGAAGGAGTTCGTGCAGGATGGCGGGACGATCGTCGCGATTGGCAGTTCGGCCAACGGCGCCGTCCAGATGTTCGGGCTTCCGCTTGCGCCGCATGTGACGGCGTCCCGGACCGAGGTACTACATCCCGGGCTCGCTCTTGACCGTCGCGCTCGATCCCAGGCACCCTCTCGCGCACGGATACGGCGGCGAGACCGACATCTTTTTTGACAACGACCCGGTGTGGACGCTCACTAACAGCGCGGCGTCAGCCACCGTGCGGGTCGTTGCGACCTTCCCGAACGACCACCCGCTGCACAGCGGCTGGGCCTGGGGCCAGAAGTACCTCGACAAAGGAATCGTCATCGCGGAGGCGACTGTCGGGAAGGGACGCGTGTTTCTGTTCGGCAACGAGTTGCTCTTCCGGTCGCAGCCGCACGGTAACTTCAAGTTGTTCTTCAACGCGTTGTATTTGTCGGTGGCGCCGGAGATGAGGTGACAAGCTCTCGGGTGGATCGCTGGTCGTATCCACCGGAGCTTGCAGAGGCTCTGGCGACGTTCGGGATGGCTCCGTCGGGCCACACCTCCCCAACGTTGGTACGGACGGCACTCAACGCCCTTTACCGGTACGAACTACGCCGGTTGAGAGATCGCTACCTCGCCAGGCAGATCGCCAAGCCGGACTATCTGGACGTGGTCGTGCACCTCCGGAAGAAGTACTGGCCCTTGTCGATGCTGCCTGAGGTGTGGGAGCGAATCTGCGGCAATCCCGATTCCGTTCTCGATTCCTGATTCCCAATTCCGGATTCCCCGCACCTTTCCACTCATCCTGCCCGCTCCGGCTCCCAGCGCACGCCTGTTGTGAGAATTCGCTGCAGGAGCGCCGGATAAGCCAGCCCCGTGATGGCCGCGGACTGGGCGAAATCCTCCGCGCACGCGATTTGCGGATTCGGGTTGGCTTCGAGCACGTACACCTGTCCCTGACTGTCCAGCCGGAGGTCGATCCGGCCGTAGCCGCTCAGCTGCAGGACTTGATAGACACGCCGCGAGATGTGTTGAATCCGCTCGATGGCGCCTTCGGGCAGGCCCTTGGCCGCGCCGGTGTCAATTCCCATGCGCTTCTGGTACTTCGCGCTCCATTTCACGCGCTCCGTGGCAATCCGCCGCTGACTGTCCGGCATGTTCGCAAACGTCATCTCCCAGACCGGCAGCACCTGCAGCCGTTGATTGCCGATGACGCCGCAATACAGCTCGCGGCCCTCGACATACTGCTCGACGATGGCGTCCGTGTTGATCGACTGGTGGATGAACTCGACGCGCTCCTTGAGTCTCGTGTCGTCCTCGACGACGGATGCCTGCGAGATGCCGATGGACGATTCCTGGGTCAGCGACTTCACGATCAGCGGGTAGCTCAGACGCTTGGGTGCCCGGGCCCTGCGGCCGCGCGGCACGACGACGAAATCCGGGGCCGGAATCCGATGATAGTGCATCAGCTTCTTGGACAGTGCCTTGTCGCGCGCCAGGAGCATTCCCCGCGGATTGCATCCGGTGTAGGGCAGCCGCAGCAACTCGAGATAGCTGACGACGTTCTGGTCGAACGTGCCGACTTCATGAAACGCCTCGAGAAGGTTGAACGCGATGTGCGGCTTGAAGTCCTCGTTGGCCTGCCGAATCGGCCCGAGCTCGTCTTTCACTCCGAGCACGCGCACTTCGTGCTGCAGATCGTCGCGGAGGGTCTTCAGCACGTCGTATTCGGTCTTCCATTGAGCCGTCGTCAGATCATGGCCGCTCACGTCATCGGGCGGCACGAGGTAGTGGTGCATGAGGACGAGGACGCGAAGGCGCCGGCGCGCCGAAGACGATCCGGCGGCTTTCGTCGAAGCCGAAGCGGACGCGGACTTCCGCATCTATTGCCGGGATGATACTCCAGCGTCACTTCGTTCGCACGACGCCGGCGTCATCGTCATCAACGGAACGGATCCCGTCCGGGCACGAATCGCCGCGCATCGGGCCCGTCGCCGGGGAGGATCTCGCGGAGATACCAGTCGATCCCGCGGTCCTGCCGCCAATCGCGCGGATAGCCGAGCGACACCTCTTCGTACCGCACGCCGAACCGCCACAGCGTTGTCCGCAAGTGAAGATGTCCGGAGATTACGGCGCGCGCGCGGAAACGCAGCGCCCAGTCTTCAGTGCGCGTGGTCCCGCACCAGATCGAGAAACGCGGAATGCGCGGCGGCCGCGCCAGGTCGTACCGCAGCGGCCAATGGTTGATCAGGATGGTACGTGCATCAGGCGGGAGCGCTTCGAGCCGCGCGGCGGTCTCGGCGCAGCGGGCGTGGCACCATGCCGATCGCGACGGCCACGGGTCCGGGTCGAGCAGATGCTCGTCGCTGCAGACCACGCCGCTCTGACGCGCCCAGGCGACCGCCTCGTCGCGAGCCACGTCGGGCGGGTGAAAGCTGTAATCGAAGAGCAGGAACATCGGCACCAGGAAGGTTCCCGGATCCAAAGGCCATCCGACGTACGGATCTTCCGGCGTCAGTACGTCACGGTCGCGGCACAGGGTAACGAGCTCGTCGTACCGGGCCTGGCCGCGCGAACCCGCTGGAAGGCTCGAGGAGGTCCACAGATCGTGGTTGCCGGGCGCCCAGATGATTCGGTGGAATCGCGGCCCGAGCACGCGCAACGCAAATTCCAGGTGCGCCGGCCATTCGCCGACGTCTCCCGCAAGGATGAGCCAGTCATCCTGGTGATCGCCGATCCGCTCGAGCGCGTCGCGGTTCAGGGCGTGCGCGAGGTGCAGGTCGCTGATCGCGAGGAGCTTCATCCGGACCGTGATGGCGGGGCGAGGTGACGAGTCGCGATGTCGAACTGTTGCACCGAGACGACGGGCTGCACCGCGTCCGCGGTTGCGGCCGCGACCGCGATCAGATGGCGGTCGGTCGGCTGCGCGAGTTGAAACATCCACCGATCATCGGCGCCCTGGAGCGACCGGGTCAGCGCAATCCGCGGCCGCGCGTCATCGCTCGAAAAGCTGAGGTCCGAGAGTGTGACCGAAATACCGAGGCCCCGCGCTTTCAAGTACGCCTCTTTCAGCGTCCAGTATCGGAGAAACCGATCGTGCCAGCGATCGCGCTGCGCCTGGATGTCCAGAATCTCCTCCGCAGAACAGTAACGGCTCACGACGGCCAGGTCCACGGTGCGGCGGGCCAGATCCTCGACGTCAACGCCGACATCGCGCCCCGCCGCGAGCGCGCAGACGACGAGCCCGGCGCTGTGCGCGAGGTTAAACTGCAGGCCGGTGGGCGGGCTGGCGATTTCCGGCCGGCCGTGCGCGGCCGTCGCGCCATTGCCATGACGTCGGGGCCACATCGAGCGCCTCGCCCACCAGGGCGCGTGCCAGGACGCGCCCCAGCAGGAACATGCGGCGATCTTCATCCCTGCTGAAACGCTCGTAACGCGCGCGCTCTTCCGCGTCAAGCCAGGTCAGCGCCCGATCGAGCACGGCAGCATCGTCGAGATCGCTGACGGGTGCATACCAGACACGCACCTCGCCTGGCGCGACACGTGGCGAAGACACCATCTGGATAGTATGGCGCGGACCGCCTCACCTGAAATAATGCTGCGCAGATCACATGTCACTCATCTGTCTCTTCCCGGGCCAGGGCTCCCAGTCGAAAGGCATGGGATCCGAGTTGTTCGATCGCTATCCCGAC
Organism: uncultured Acidobacteriota bacterium; assembly: GCA_963724645.1. GTDB lineage: Bacteria > Acidobacteriota > Vicinamibacteria > Vicinamibacterales > SCN-69-37 > CAVXSP01. Next base: position 173,138 of record CAVRVJ010000008.1, on the reverse strand, counting down.
TGGACCACGCAGGCCGACGAGATTCTCGGCTACTCAATTCGTGAGTTGTGTGTTGAGGACCCGCGCGGCGACTTGTCTGTCACGACGTTCACGCAGCCCGCCCTGTTTGTGGTCAACGCGCTGATCTATCGCGCGCGGCAGGAAGCCGGACGGGCCGGGCCGGCATTCGTGGCCGGGCACAGTCTGGGCGAGTACGATGCGCTTCTGGCCGCGGAGGTCTTCGATTTTGCGACCGGACTGCGGCTGGTGCAGCGCCGAGGACAGATCATGGGACGCGTGAGTGGCGGCGGGATGGCGGCGGTCATCGGACTGGAGCCGTCGCGTATTCAACGACTGCTCGACGAGAGTGAAGCCGGCGGCCGGATCGACGTGGCGAATTTCAATTCCTACGACCAGACTGTACTGGCCGGGCCGAAAGAGGATCTGATGGAGGTCAAGGCGCGGTTCGAGGCGTCCGGCGCGCGCGCGTTCATCCCCCTGAACGTGAGCGCGCCCTTCCACTCGCGGTACATGCGCGAGGCCCAGGAAGAATTCGCCGTGTTCCTGCGCGATTTCAGCTTTCGTCCGCCTGCCATTCCGGTCATCTCGAACGTCAGCGCGAGACCTTATGAAGCAGACCTGGTGCGCCAGGGGCTGGCCGATCAGATCGGAAACTCGGTGCGATGGCTCGAATCGATCCTCTATCTGCTCGAGCAGGCCAACCCGGAGTTTGAAGAAGTTGGACCCGGAAGCGTGCTTACCAGGTTGACCGCGCAGATCAAGAAGCGAAGAACGTCGTGAGCGCCCCGCGGCTCGGGAACCGCTACCGTGATGTCTTGATCTGAATCCTTCCGTTCGTGGTCTCGAGTTTGATCGTGGGACCGCCGCTCCCGATTGTGCCGTCCAATCGGCGTCGCGACTGCTCTGACACGGCAAGGTTGAGTCCCTGCTGACTGATCTGGCCGTTCGTCACGCGCGCCGAAAGCCGGGCGTTCAGGCCGGGTGGGAGCGTCAGCGCGATCGTGCCGTTCGTGGTCTCGCAGGAGAGTCCATCCTCTCCAAGTTTCGCGACATCGAGCGTGATCGGGCCATTGGTCGTCGTGGCCGACACGCTGTTCTCCAGGCCGGTCGCTCGTATCCGTCCGTTGGTCGCCTCGGCATGGAAGGTGCCCGAGACGCTCGGCCCGGTCAGGTTGATGTCTCCATTCGTCGTCGACAGCCGCACGTTGGCCGACTTAGGCGCTCGAACGTGATATTCGACGCGCCGGGACATATTGAGCGTCATCCCGCCATGACTCGCGCTGTCGAGCACGATGTGGTCGGGGCTAATCGTCTCCTTGATTTCAAATCCGGCCAGCGCGTCCTTTGCCGCCTGATCGGTGGTGGCCTGGACCACGCGATCCGCCGTGACCTCCACGGCGGTCCCATCGGTGGAATCGATCTCGATCAGACCGTTGGTATTCGCAATCTCGAGCGTGCCGCCCGAGGCCAGGGTGTAATGACGCTGCCACTGGTCGCGCGCCTCGGCGTTCATCGACAGCCGGACGTTGCAGGCGGACAGGAAGAGCGCCGACATTCCGGCCAATGCGACCGCGGCTATTCCTCCGGACCGGCGATGAAGATGGGCTGCCATATTGGGGATGATACGCAAGTTTCACGGGTGCGGTTCAGCCGCGGGCTGCAGCCAGCGAGGACCAAGGGGCTGTGGTAGGATGCGCCGCATTTCTAACCGCGGAAAGCACTTGACTGACTTGCCGCTGCTCCTGGAGAGACTGCATGCGCATACGCGTCCGCTCGATCGTGCTCGGACTGATCGCTGTTCTACTCATTGTTGTGCTTGGCGCCATTACGGCCGTGGGCTGGCAGGTGGTGCTCGGTCCCAGAATGCGGGCGGTGACATCACGGACATTCGCACGGACTGACGCGCGAGTGGCGCGAGGTCAGTACTTGGTGAGTATTGCCCCCTGTTTTCACTGCCACAGCGACCATGACCTCTCGAATCCCGAGTACCCGCGCATCGAGGCCAGGAAAGGGGCCGGCTGGGCGCTTCCCGCACCTGAGCTGGGATCGGTCTTCGCTCCCAATATCACGCCAGATCCGGAGACGGGAATCGGAGCCTGGACGGATGACGAAATTGCGCGGGCAATCCAGGAGGGTGTGGACAAGAACGGCCGCGCCCTGTTTCCCATCATGCCGTACATGAATTTCAGGAATCTGACCGATGAGGACCTCGCGTCCATCGTCGTGTACCTCCGGACCATCCCGCCGGTGAGGAATCCGCTGCCGGTTACGACGCTCGTGTTTCCGCTGAACCTGATCGTGAAGACCATCCCGCAGCCGTTGACGTCGCACGCCGCACCGGCGCCGATGACCACACCAGAGGCCCGGGGCGAGTATCTGGTCAAGACGGTCATCGGCTGTCAGGACTGCCACACGCCAGCCGACAGCCAGGGAAAGCCGCTGGCCGGACTGGAGTTCGGGGGCGGGTTCCAGCTCTACGATCCGGCCATGAAGACCCACGTGTTCAGCAAGAACATCACTTCGGATCCCTCAGGCATCGCCCACTACGACGAAGCGATGTTCAAACAGACGCTGCGCTCGGGCCGAACGGCCGGCGGACTGCTGAATCACGTCATGCCGTTCGAGAATCTGAAGAACCTGACCGACGATGATCTGCACGACATTTACAGCTACATTAAATCGCTGCGGCCGGTCCAGCATCGCGTCAGCAACACGGATCCGCCCGCCAGGTGCCCGGTCTGCGGACAAACGCACGGACTCGGCGACTTGAACGTCAAGAAGGCGGATTAGATCCGCATCTCTACCCAACGAGGCCTGGGAACGCGCCGCGCGTGCCGACTGCGCTATGTAGGCGTAACCCGCCGGCGGTCTGACAGGGCCGGCGGCGCATCCCCGTCTCACTGCTATTGCGAACGTCGTGCCGTCGGAATCCCGGTGAGATCCTGCGAATTCGATCGAGCCGTTGTCGTTTCTGCAACGGCCGCGGCACGATTCAGGAAGCTATTCGCGATCGGTATTCGCGGCGTGACGGAGCCCGGGCCCACAGGTCCGGGACGGCCCGGGCGGCCGTCTCGAGAAGATGCTGCAACATCCGTTCGCGATGCGCGGCGTTGCGATCTCTGGAGCGACTCGGCGCAGGAAGCCATGGCCGGCTCGGGCGCTCCAGGCGGTCATGAGCGCGCTGGGCGCGGTATTCAGCCAGGTTGACGACTGGTGACGACTTGATCTCCATAGCCCCAGGGTAGCCGTCGAGCGTGACAGACCGGGTCAGACCTGTTCGGATTAGGTTGGCTACGGGCGGCGGAACTGGGGAGGCGCTGCCGGCGCCGGGCATTGGGAATCGCTCATCCGGGGGGCCTGGATCGACGGCCCGGTGAAATCCCGCTGGACGGCGTCGTAGAGCCGCGTGTTGCCATCGCGAAACGTCACGATCGGAGCCCAATCGAGGCGTCCCACGACGGCGGAGGCGTGGCGGCCTTTGAAAGTCTCGATCTCCCAGTTGTCCAAGAGGACGTACGGATGGTGTCCGTGCTCCGCGAACCAGGCCACCGCGCGGTCCAGCCAGTCCGGATCCATCGAGTCCCATCGAACCGACATCCGGCCGCCGTAGTAGCGAACCGACCCGCTGTGCTGCATGGCGATGATTACCGCCTCCGGTGGCGTGACGGCGGCCACGACGCGCCCCGTCTCGGCGTATTTCGATTCGCCTCCTGCGAACGTGAAGGCATTCGATCGCCACATCATCAGCGTTCCATGCAGGCTCACCGCGGCCAGGAGACACGCGACGACCCAGGGGCCCAACGTCCGCCGTCCGTGAAACACCATGCCGAGCACTGCCGCCGAGCCGAGCGCGATCATCGGCCAACTCGGAAGCAGGAAGCGGAGATACCACCAGGTGTCGAACTGGACATAGGCGACGTAGGAGGCCCACACGACAACGGCGCAGCCGGCGAGGAGCCAGTGCGCACGTCCGGCCGAAGTCGTACGCCAAAGCCGCGGCCAGGGCATTACCAGCGCAATCAGCCCCGCCAGTCCCAGCGGCGTCTCGGCCATGACGAGCCATGAGAAGTAGCGCTGCAGATTCCCCGAGATGTTACCGCTCGTATACAGATTGGATACGCCGGCATAGCCGGTCTCGAGCGGCGAACCATACAGACGGGTATTGAGAACGGCGACGAACAAGGCGCCGGCGGCGGCTAGCGTGATAAACGGGATCGAGCGAATCGACTGGGGCTGTTTCCATCGACCTGCGGCATGGTCGTGCCAGATGGTCCAGCCGGCGAGGACCGCCGCCACTGGCACGAGGTTCGGCCGAATCAAAATCGCCGCAGCGGCCGCCGCACCGGCGGCGACGGCGCCCATCGGCGTGTCGCGCAGCACCAGCACCGCCGCCAGGGTCCAGAATGCCGCCGCGGGGACGTCACTCATCGGCCACATCACCATGTAACCGACGACCGGGCTGGTCGCGACGAGCGCCGCGGCCACCAACCCGGTGACGGGCCGGCCGACGCCGCGGCCGATTCCGTAGGTGGTCAGCACGAGGATGCCGCCGCACAACGGCACGACGCAGAAGAGCGCGCGTTGCCCACCAACTGTCTTCGCGGCTGCCATCAGCAGGGGCAGACCCGGCGGGTACCCGGCGACGATCGACCACCCTTGTGGGGCCGCGCGGTACCCGAGCGGGGTGAACGTCCTCCGCGCGTCCGGCCACGGCGCATCCGCCCAGGCACTCTGGTCGACGTGCAAGTCGCCCTTCAGCCACAACTCGGCTTCGCTCACGTACCCGTAGCTGTCCGCGCCGCCGGCGACCCGGACGCCATAACTGACGGCCGCCGCCACGACCACGCACGCGAGCAGCGCCGCGCACGCGCCGTGGCGGCGGGCGGCGAACCGGGCGGCCATGCGCATCGCCGGATTGTACCTCGTGCGACAATGCCGCCCCGATGCGTTCGGCTCGACTGATTCGCGAGCTTCTCGCGGCCACCCTCGTGTTCCTCGCCCTCACGGCCCTCGTCACATGGCCCCAGGTCCTTCAACTTTCGCGCGGTGTGACAGACTTTGGAGACCCGCTCCATTTCTCATGGACCCTGGGATGGATCGCGCACGCGGTCGTCGCGGAGCCGCGTCATCTCTTCGACGCGAACATCTTCTTTCCCGAGCCCTACACGCTGGCTTATTCGGAGATGCTGCTGCTTCCCGGGATCCTGCTGGCGCCCCTTCTGTGGGCCGGCGGCACGCCCATCCTTGCGCAGAACGTGCTTCTGCTCGCCGGCTACGCGCTCTCCGGCACTTCGATGTTTCTGCTCGTGCGGTCCCTGACCCGGGACGCGGGCGCGGCACTGGTGGCGGGCGCGATTTTCACGGTCTATCCGTATCGCATAGAGGAGTACCCCAAGGTGCAGTTGCAGCTCGTGTGCTGGCTGCCGCTGGCGATGGCAGTGATGCATCGGATTTTGACCCGGCCTTCGTCTCGTGAGGCGCTCACACTGGGGCTGCTCGTCGCCGCTCAAGCCTACTCGGGGATGACCTACGCAATTTATGGTGCGATCTTCCTGATGATTGTCGGCGGGCTCGCGTGGATGGGGAACGAGGCCGGCCGACGATGGTCCGCACTCAGACAGCTTGTGGTGGCCGCGGCGATTGCGGCCGTGCTCGTGGCGCCGCTCGCGCTGGTCTATCGCGCCGCGTCCCATGTGGTCGGCGAGCGGACGGTGGAGAGCCTCGAGGTGTACAGCGCAGTCCTCTCGGATTACGCGCAGGCGCATCCTGACAATTCTCTCTATGGCGACAACACACATCCCGGCCTTTCGGAGCGCCGCCTTTTTCCAGGGTACGTCGGGCCGGCGCTGGCGGTCGCGGCGCTGGCGCCGCCATTCAGCGTCGGCGCGTTGGCGTACCTGGCCGGGGCAGCAGGGGCGATCGATTTGTCACTGGGTGTGCACGGGGTTGGCTACCGATGGCTGTTCGATCACCTGCAGGCGTTTCGGGGGCTCCGCGTGCCCGCGCGGTTTGGCATGCTCGTCGGCCTCGCGATCGCGGTCCTGGCCGGATACGGGAGCGCCAGAGTGACGCGATCGCTCCCTCGCGCGTGGCGCTTCATGTTCATCGCCGTCGTGATCGGAGCCGTGACGGCTGAAGCGCGGATGCGGCCGCTCGATCTCGTTTCGCTTCCGGACCCCTCGCCTGCCGTCTATGCCTGGCTCGCAACCCAGCCGCGGACTGTCGTCTGCGAGTATCCGGTAGGCAATCTGCAGGGCCGCGCGGGACCGCAGGACGAAACGTACATGTACCTACTCGACGCGCCACTGGCAGCCGCTCGTCAACGGCGACTCGGGTTTCCTGCCGAAGTCCTACGAGGACCTGCTCGACGCGCTTCGACAGTTCCCGGACGACCGTTCGATCGCGCACTTGCGAACACGAGGCGTGCAACTCCTGCTCGTGCACAGCGCGTTCTATATCAAGGGCAATTTCGCTGACGATGTCCGTCAATTGCGCGGTCGGCGGGATCTTGAACCGGCCGGGACGTTTCGATGGAAGAGCGGTGACGTGACGGAAGCGTTCCGGATCAAGGGTGCCGCCCGATAGGTCCGCTCAACGAAGCAACCGGTACAGCCGGCTTTGGCCCTCTTCCCACGTCGCCGTGGCCACCAGCTGCAGACGCGGCTGCGCGTCGGCATCGGCGAGGATCCGCTTGGCCGGACCGTGGTAGAAGCCCTCGTGCAGCACGAAGTATTCGGTTCCCACGGCATGAAAGGCGTCGAGGGCCTGGTCCGACGGAAAAGAAGCGCCGACCGCGGCAAGGGAGGCATACCACGGCGGCGCAAACCCGCTGTATCCATTCGTCGTGGGATGCCAATGAAACGTCGAGAAATACTCGTACACGGTCGCGTGCCATTGTGGATCGGTCTCGGCGGGCAGTGGCACGTCCGCAATCACCGCCTCGTCTGGAATCGTTGCGTAGATGCCGGGCGCGTGCCGCCACACCGGCTGCAATTCGAGTGACGGATAGACGTCGACGACAAGCGCGGCGGTCACGACACCCAACGCCATTCGCCGCAGTGTCGCCGAACGGAGCAGACGGCACAGGCGAGCGGCCGCCAGGCCCGCCAGGATCGCCAGATACAGTCCGGCGACAGCCCGAAACCTCACGGGTACACGGAAGGCGCGAAAGCCGGGGATGTGTTCGAGCCAGCGGTACGCGACGCCGTTCGAGCCGAACGACGCGTCCACCGAGACGGCCAGCGCGATGACCGCCGGAACGACGATGGGCCCGACGGGAGGGAGGAAGGCGGCTGCGCCAAGGATCGGCGAGACCACACCCGGAAAGAGCTCCCGCTCGCCGCCTTCGCGCTCGTACAGGCGCATGCGGTACACCGCACTTCGGCGACTGGCAGTCAGATAGTCCCTGGGGAAGCCGCTGAAACTCCGGATCTCACTGGCCTGCCGCTCGCCAACCACCGAGCGGCCAATCCAGTTGGGAACCGTGCTGAGTCCGGCGCCGGACGCCGCGATGACTCCGGCGAGGAAGAGGGAGGAGCGCGCGCGGCGGGACGGCCATTGAACGAAACAGACCCAGCCCAGCACGAACACGGCAAGTGACACGCAGAAGTAAGCGGCCATGTAGAGTCCCGACAGTGCCTGAGCCGTGATGAACACACCCGACCAGACACCGTCGCGGGGGCGACCTGTCGTCAACGTTCGGAGAACGCAGAGCAGCGTCAGGGGCATCCAGAACGTCACCTCGCTTTCCAGGTGGCTGTACTGGGCAAATCGAAACGGATCGAACGCGAACACCAGGCTGCCGAGCAAAGCAGCATCCATTCGATTTGTGATGGCCCGAAGCAGCGCGAACATCGCCAGGCCGGCCGCGACGAACGAACCGGCCATCAGAGTCGTGTACACCATCGCGACCGGCGCGCCCAGCCAAAGAGCCGGGGCCGCCAGCACGCCTGGCAATAACAGGGGATCGGAGTAGGCCAGCGTGTGACGGGCGGGGTAGAAGATGTTGGCGTCGAACAGGTGAAGCGGAGCGCGTGGAAGCTGATGCGCGATCCAGGCCAGGCGCCACATCGAGAACAGCGGATCGCCCAGGTCCGGCACGCTCGTGAATGCCAGCAACTGCTCGCGCAGCAGCACGAGCGTTGCGACGCCGATCGACAGCACGGCCAACAGCCATTGTCGTCGGGATGGCCAGCCGAACGCGGAGGGCGGCATAGCGACGCGTGAATTCTACGCGGCTTTGGATTGGCGTTGCGGGGACCGGAAGTCTTATATAGACTGTCTATGCAAAGGCCAACATGGAGAAGCGATCAGGCCGCCGCGCGGACCTGCTGCCGGGTACGCTGGAAATGCTCATCCTCAAGACCCTTTCGCTGGAGCCGATGCACGGTTATGGCATCGCCTCCCACATCAAGAAGGTGTCGTCGGACGTCCTGACGGTTGAGGAGGGATCGCTCTACCCGGCCCTGCAGCGGCTTCTCGTCAAGAACCTTGTGAAGGCCGAATGGGCACTGTCTGAGAGAAATCGCCGCGCCCGGTTCTATCAGCTCACGCCGGCCGGGCGGCGTCAGTTGGGCGAGGAGGAAGCGGGGTTTCTGCAGTATTTCGAGGCGATTCGGCGGGTGCTGCGAGCCCGGTCATGAAGGCGCTGCTTCGCCGGCGCTGGTTTCTTCGGCGAGCCCACCGGTTTGACGCGGATTTGGACGCCGAGCTGAGGTTTCATCTCGAGGCGCGCACCGAAGCGCTCGAGGCCGACGGCGTCTCCCCCGAGCGTGCGCGGCAACAGGCCCATCGTGAGCTCGGCCAGCCGCTTCGGGTTCGAGAGGCGTCGCGTGATGTCTGGGTGTTCCGCTGGCTGGATCGGCCGGCTGCGTGCCGGGTTGTCGCTCGCCGAGGCGCAACGGGACGTGACGTCGGTCGCCGCCGCGCTCGAGCAGGAACATCAGGACAGCAATCGCGGGCGGCTGATGGTCATCGTGACGATCGCCGACCAGGCGGGCGTTGACCGCGATTGACCTCAGTGCCAGCTCGGCGACGTACCCTGCCGGCCGGGACGTCGCCGGCTTCTACCGCGATCTGCTCCAGCGCGTGCGCCGCGCCCCTGGCGTCACGGCGGCCGGCGCCGTGGAGTTCCTCCCGTTCAGCGGGCGCGACGCCGACACCGGCGTGCTGTTTGACACCGCGTCGATACCGCCGCCGGACAAACGGCCGCGCGCGCACTATCGCGCGGTGAGCGACGGCTACTTCGAGGCGATGGGGATTCCGGTCCTGGCCGGGCGCGCCTTCGGACCTGGGGATCGCAGCGACCGGCCCATCGCGGTGCTCAACGCCAGCGCCGCGCGGCAATTCTTCCCCGACGGCCGCGTGCTGGGCCGTCGAGCGGCGCTGGATTTCGAGGCCATGCGGTTCTTTCCGGATCGCGCCCCGATCTTTGATCTCGGTCTTGGCTTGCGCGAGGTCGTTGGCGTGGTTCAGGACGTCCGGTTCAGCAGCCTGACCGACGAGGGGGCGCCGGAGTTCTTTGTGCCGCTGTCGCAGCGCGCCGTACGACGGATGACCCTCATCATCCGATCGCCCCTCCTCGCGACTGAAGTTCTCGCCGAGGTCCGCGCGATCGTCAACGGCATCGATCGCGATCAGCCGATTGCCGCAGTGGCCGCGTTGCCGGATCTGATTGCGGCGTCCATGGCGCGCCCGAAATTCCACGCGACGCTCGTCACGGCGTTCGGCGTGCTCGCGCTGACGCTGGCGGCGATTGGCATCTACGGGGTGATGTCGTACCTGGTGTTGTTGAGAACCCGCGATATCGGCGTGCACGTCGCGATTGGCGCCACGCCGCGCGACGTGTTCCGGTTTGTGACGCGGTCGATGATCAGGCTGGCCGCCGCTGGTCTCGTGCTGGGCCTTGCCGGCGCGCTGCTGGCCGGCGCCGGCCTCTCACGCCTGCTCTTCGAGGTGCGGCCGTACGATCCGCTCGTCTTGACCGAGGTGGCGGCGATCGTGCTGGCGAGCGCGGCCCTCGCCACGATCGTGCCGGCCCTGCGGGCGCTGCGCATCGATCCCGCGCGCGCCCTCAGGGCCGAATAGGGAAGGCAAGAGCCGGGTGTTATCGCCTCGCGGCGGCCCGCGCCTCGCGCTCGGCGGTCAGGTGCGGCACCATGCCGATCAGGCGCTGCATCAGCATCAACTGGGCGCGATGGTGCATCTCATGCTCCTTCGCGCTGAGCAGCATTTCGAAGCGGGTCTTGCGCTGGGGCTCGGTGCCCGCGGGAAAGGTCACGATCTGCGCCAGCACGCCGTCAGGCGCGCTCTCCATCCATTTCGCGAACTGGTCGCCATTCGTCTCGAGCGCCTTCACAATGTCCGCTTTGGTCTTCAGTGACTTCTCGTAGGCGGTATTCTCCGTGGCGTACCTGGCGAAGTCGTCGAAGGACATCGACGAGGTCCGGTCCATGGCGTGGACACGAAACGTCCAGCCGACCGACGCGGCGATGTGTGCCAGCAGTTCGCCGACCGATCGCGTGTCCTTGGTTGCGCGGAAGCCGGTACTGGCTGTCAGGGATGTCGTTGGCAATCTTGAGCGTGTTCTTGCGGACGGTGCGAAAGCTGCGCGCTAAATCCGAGCCTGCGTAGTACGTCATTAATCAGTCTCCTCCAAAAGGAAATGCGGGCCGATATTTTATCGTAGGGGGCGTGGGATCAAGCGAGCGAGCCTGCGCAGGCGTCAGGCCGTGCTATACTTTCTCCGATCTTTTCTGCGTCTTCGCGCGCCGGATTCTCCGGTCGTGCTTCCCACGCCCAACAGATTAAGGTTTCCGTGCCGTTTACCAGTCTCAAACTTCATCCTGGCCTGCTGGCCAGCATCAAAGATCTCGGTTACATCCGTCCCACACCCATCCAGGCCGATGCGATTCCGCCGGCGCTCGCCGGTCGCGACGTGCTGGCGTGCGCGATGACGGGCAGCGGCAAGACCGCGGCGTTTCTGCTGCCGATCCTGCACAGGCTCATCAATCAACCGCGACGCGTGACCCGCGCCCTGGTGCTGACGCCCACGCGTGAACTGGCTGCACAGATCCTCGACGACCTGCGCGATCTCTCCGTCCACACGCCCGTCAGCGGCGCCGTCGTCATTGGCGGCGTCAGCATGGGCCCGCAGGAACATGCCCTGCGTAGCGGTGTTGACATCGTCATCGCCACGCCCGGCCGCCTGCTGGATCACATGCGGGCACCGTACGGGAAGCTGCAGCACCTCGAGTATCTCGTCCTCGACGAAGCCGATCGGATGCTCGATATGGGCTTTCTCCCGGACATCCGGCGGATCCTTCGACACATTCCATCAAAGCGGCAGACATTGTTGTTCAGTGCGACGATGCCGCCGCCGATCGTGGAGCTGACGCGCGACATGCTGCGCGATCCGGTGCGAATCCAGCTCGAGCGTGCGCCGGCGCCAGCCATCGGGATCACGCAGGCCGTCTACCCGGTCAGCCAGGACCTGAAGTCAGCGCTGCTCGTCGGCCTGCTCGAGCGCAACGAAATCCAGGACGCGCTGGTGTTCACGCGGACGAAGCACCGCTGCAACCGACTGGCCGAGTACCTGACGCGGCACAGGATTCAGGCGGAGCGAATTCATGGAAACCGATCGCAGGGGCAGCGGACGGCCGCGCTGGCCGGCTTCAAGAGCGGCAGGCATCGTGTGCTCGTCGCGACCGACATCGCCGCGCGCGGCATCGACGTCGAGGCACTCGGCCACGTGATCAACTTCGATGTCCCGCTCGTCCCGGAGGACTACATTCACCGCGTCGGCCGGACCGCGCGCGCAGAGGCCACCGGCCAGGCGTTCACGTTCGTCGCGCCGCAGGAGGAATCCGATCTGCGCCGCATCGAGCACGCCATCGGCAAGCGGCTGCCGCGCGTGACCGTGCCGGATTTCGACTACGGTGCGCGCCCGGAGGCGCCATTCGAGATTCCGATCGGGGATCGGATCAGAGAGATTCGTGCGCGCAAGGCAGGCGAGCGCGCCCGGGCCGCCGCGAAACAGCAGCGCCGCGCGGGCAACGCCGCGGCACCGCACAATCAGCCGCGCCGGCATGGGCGTCCTGGCGGCCCGATCCAGGGTGGCAGTTTCCGCCCGCGGCGCGGGTTCGGATCGCGATAAGAGTCCGCCAGGAACGCGCCGCACAAAATCGCGTAAGCCTCACAGCCCGCGAGGGGCCGTCCACAGCGCCACGCGGAACACGGCTCTGAGTGCGGCGCGACATTTCTTCAGAGACCCTTCACGCCGGTCGTGCTCGGTCGCACGGCCCGGGAACAGCTACACGCTGTCGCAAAAGACAACATCCGGTGTGGCGTCAACCTCGCATCGGTCCGTTTTTCGCCGTGGCACAGGCATTGCTCCCTGACGATATTGATCATCCGGAAGGGACGCATATGGCCATCGACGAACGCAAAGAAGCGAAGCAATTGTCGGGCAGCCGCGGACGATCCGAGATGTCGCAGTCGCGCCACAACGACTGGTCGTTCTGGAACGCTCCGTTCGATGATCCGTTCGGATTTCTCCGGCGGCGTGGGTCAAATGCCGCCGAACGAGACGCAAGTTGGATGCCCGATGTCGAGACGTTTCAGCGCGGAGGCCTCTTCGTTGTGCGCGCCGATTTACCGGGTATGAAGATCGACGACATCACGCTGCAGATCACCGATGACGCCCTCACGATTGAAGGAGAGCGCCGGTCTGAACACGAGGGACAGCGGGAAGGGTACTTCAGGAGCGAGCGTCGCTACGGCACCTTCTGCCGCGTGGTCCCGTTGCCCGAGGGAGCGATTGCCGACAGCGCGAAGGCGAATTTCGAAAACGGCGTGCTCGAAGTAGTCATGCAGGCACCGCCGAGAGACGTGTCGCGCGGCCGGCGCCTGGAGATCGGCGGACCTCGCACCGGTCGCGAGCCGGACAAGCAGATTTTTCCTGAGTGAGGATCACGGTGAGGTCACCGACGATGGACGCGAATGTGCTCGAGCGCGTCGTCCATGACGGGCTGGACCTGTTGCCGGCGTCGGTGGTTCGAGAATCATGAACAGTAGGTGATGCCATGCAGGTCAGAGAGGTCATGACGAAGAGCCCGGTGTGTTGTCCGCCGGACCTGTCTCTCAAAGATGTCGCGCGACTGATGGTCGATTTCGATTGCGGTGAGATCCCGGTGGTCGACGTCGACGCCAAACGGCCCGTCGGCGTCATCACCGATCGCGACATCGCCTGTCGGATCGTCGCGCAGGGACGGGATCCGCTCGGTCTGGCTGCGAAGGACTGCATGTCTGCGCCGGTGGTGACCGTGACACCCGACACACCAGTCGAGGAGTGTTGCCGGACGATGGAGGAGCATCAGATCCGTCGGATTCCCGTGATTGACGAGGGCGGCTCCTGCTGCGGCATCGTTTCGCAAGCGGATCTCGCTTTGCGAATGGCCGACACGCAGGCGGCGCACGTCGTGAGGGAGATTTCCCGGAACGGCGCGCCGGCCGCCCAGCCGAGCCCGGCCATGGCGACCGACCCGGTCTGCGGCATGCACATGTCGATGACCGACGCGGCGTCGAGCGTCGCGTTTGGCCCACGGACCTACTATTTCTGCTCGGAGGACTGTCGCGAGCGGTTCAACGCACGCCCCGAGGATTACGTCGCGCCCGCGTGAACCGGAGTCCTATCGCTGGACGCGTCCCGACGCGTCGCCGCCGGCCAACCGGTCGACCTCCTCAACCGAGACACGGTTGAAATCGCCGGGGATGGACTGTTTCAGCGCGCTGGCGGCCACCGCGAAGCGCAGCGCCGCCTCGGTCGGCCGATCCTGGATGAGGCCGTAAATCAATCCCGCCGCAAAACTGTCGCCGCCGCCGATCCGATCGACAAGCCGCACGTCGTATCGCTGGCTCTGATGGAACACCCGCCACGTCTGATCCCACAGCACGGCGCTCCAGCCGTTGTCGCTGGCAGAGACGCTTTCGCGCAGCGTGATGGCCACCATGCGCGTGCCGAATTCCGCGGAGACCGCCTGGGCCGCCTCGCGGTAACTCTCGAGATCGAGCTGCCCCCCGGTCACGTCGGTGCCGACGACGCGAATGCCGAGACATGACTGGAGGTCCTCCTCGTTCGCAATGAGAAGATCGATCCCCTTCACGAGCGGGCGCATGACCGCCTGCGCCTGGGATTCGCTCCAGAGCTTCTTTCGGAAGTTCAAGTCGATGCTGATCCGCAGCCCGGCAGTGCGCGCGGCCGCGAGGGCCTCGCGCGTGCAGGCCGCCGCCTGTTCGCCCAGCGCCGGGGTGATGCCGGTGACGTGGAACCAGTGCCGCTCCGGCAAAGACCCGCGCCCACTCGACCTGCCCGGGCTGCAGCTCGCTGATGGCCGAGCGTGCGCGGTCGTAGATAACGGTGGAGGGGCGCTGGCTGGCGCCCATTTCCGTGAAGTAGACGCCGAGCCGAGCCCCACCTCGCAGAATCGCGTCGGTCCTCACACCCTCGGCCCGAAGCGCCCGAATGGCGGCGTCGCCGATGCCGTTGGCCGGCAGCCGCGTAACGTACCAGCTGTCGACGCCGAATTGCGCCAGACTGACCGCCACGTTCGCTTCTCCGCCGCCGAACGTGGCTTGCAGTAGTGGCGACTGGAGCAGACGCTCGAATCCCGGAGGACTCAGCCGGAGCATGATCTCGCCGAACGTGACGACCTTCGGCATCAGCGGAGTGCCTCGCGCGCGCCTGGACGTTCTCGATCATGCGACGCGCATTGTCGGTGATCTTTGAGAAGTGGCCGGAGGCCAGCGCCCCGGCGTCGAGCAGCGCGCTGCCGACACCGACTGCCGCCGCGCCGGCCCGAATCCAGTCGCCAGCGTTTTCGACTGACACACCGCCGGTCGGGACGAGTTTGACCTGGGGGAGCGGGCCGTGCACATCTTTGAGGAAGCCCGGGCCCAGCGCCGTGGCCGGAAACACCTTGACGAAATCCGCGCCGGCCTCCCATGCCGTCAGGATCTCGGTGGGAGAGAAGCAGCCCGGCAGGATCGGCACGCCGCGCCGGCGCGCCGTGTCGACCAGCGACAGTCGAAGGACCGGACTGACGAGGAACCGCGCGCCCGCGTCGATGACCCGCTCCGCCGTGTCGGGGTCGAGCACGGTGCCGGCGCCGAGTGTCAGCTCGGGTGGCAATCGCGGGGCCAGGTCGCGGATCAACTCCACGGCTCCCGGTACCGTCATCGTCACCTCGAGGACGCGCACGCCGCCAGCAAGGAGCGCGTCGACGACGCCAGCGACCCGGCCCGGGTCTTTCATCCGGATAATCGCCACTACGCCGCAGCGTTCGATTTCGGCGACCGTCGATTCACGCATGGGGACGGGGTAGTTTTCCACAGAAAAGGGCGAAAGGGGGACGGGTTTCAAATTGTGGAAAACTTGGGCGGCCGTCAGCAAGTTTTCCACAATTTGAAACCCGTCCCCCTTTCGCCCTTTTCTGTGGAAAACTACCCCGTCCCCATGTTTGACCTCAGCGGACGCGCGGCAGTTGTCGTCGGGGGCACGAGCGGCATTGGCCGCGCCCTGGCACTTGGACTCGCCGCCGCCGGCGCGGATGTCATCGCCACCGGGCGCCGCGAAGATCTGGTCGAGCGCGTCGCCGACGAAATCGAGGCGACCGGCCGACGGTCCTGTCGTGTGTCATGCGATGTCGGCGACGTCCGGTCGCTCGAGCGCGTCCGCGACGCCTGCCTTGACACGTTTGGCGCGGTAGACATCGTTGTTGCCGCCGCCGGCGCCATCAAGCGTGTCCCAACCATGGAAATGGCGGACGCCGATTGGGATCGCATCGTTGCAACCAATCTGACAGGGACGTTGAATACCTGCCGGGTGTTCGCCGCCCCGATGCTGAAACGCGGAATCGGCCGCGTCATCACCATTGCCTCCCTGTCGTCGTTCGTTGGCCTGTTCGAGGTCGCGGCCTATACAGCGACAAAGGCCGGCGTGGCCGGACTCACGCGCGCGCTGGCGGTGGAATGGGCGCCTCACGGCGTGACAGTCAACGCCATCGCGCCGGGGGTCTTTCGCACGGACTTCAACCGCGAGCTGCTGGAGACGCCGCGCGGCAAAGAGCTCCTGCTCCGCACGCCGATGGCGCGGTTCGGTCGCGTGGAGGAACTGGTAGGTGCGACGGTCTTTCTGGCGTCGGATGCGTCGAGCTTCGTGACTGGCCACCTGCTCGCGGTCGACGGCGGATTCCTCGCGAGCGGGGTCAACCAATGAGTCCGGCGCTGGTGATCAGCGAGCGCGACAACGTCGCGGTCGCTCTCGAGCCGATTGCGCGCGGTCAATCGCTCGACATCGCCGGAGCCTGCATCGTCGCGCGCGCGGCCATTCCGTCCGGCCATAAGATTGCGCGCGTCGACATCCCGGTCGGGCAGCCGGTCATCAAGTACGGCAGTCCCATTGGGCTCGCGACCGTGTCGATCGTTGCCGGCGATCATGTCCACATCCACAATCTCGCCAGCACGCGCGGCCGCGGCGACCTCAAGCCGAGCGGCCGCCCGCCCGATCGGCAGGTTGACGTGGCCGGAGAGGCTGGGGGCCGCGACCGGCACCGCGAATGACTGACGGTCCCCGCTTCCTCGGCTTCGTTCGGCCGGACGGCCGCGTGGGCACGCGCAACCACGTCCTTGTCGTTCCGACTGTCCTCTGCGCTGCCGTGGTATGCGAGCAGATCGCTGCCGCGCTGCCGCAGACCGTCGTCGCGCTTCCTCACCTCGGCGGCTGCGGTCAGCTCGGCCCCGACATGCAGGTCACGCACGAGACGCTCGCGGCCTACTGCGCTCATCCAAACGTCGGTGCGGTCGTGGTCGTGGCACTGGGATGCGAGCAGGTCGTTGCCGAAATGCTCGCCGACGCGGCGACCGGTGCCGGCAAGGCCGCCGAAATCATCGCGATTCAAACCGAAGGCGGTACGCCGAAGACCGTCGCGCGCGGACAGGAAATCGCTGCGCGCATGGCGGCGGACCTCGCACCCGAGCAACGCACGTGGTGTGACGTCTCGTCGCTCACACTCTGTCTCAAATGCGGCGGCTCGGATTACACCTCCGGACTCGCCGCGAACCCGGCCCTCGGCCGGGTCGCCGATCGTCTGGTCGCCCTCGGCGGCCGCGCGGTCCTCGGCGAGATTGCGGAGATCATGGGGGCCGAACATCTGCTCGCCGCCCGGGCGACGGGCCCGGAGGTGGGCCGGCGGCTGCTCAACGTCATTCAGCGAGTCGAGACCGAAGCCATGGCGCTCGGTGTCGACATTCGCGGCGCCCAACCATCGCCCGGCAACATACGCGGCGGGTTGACGACGATCGAGGAGAAGGCGCTCGGCGCGACCCACAAGGGCGGCGAGCGCGCACCGGTCGTGGATGTCGTGCCCTATGCCGGCCGCGTGACCCGCCCGGGACTCACCGTGATGGACACGCCCGGGCTGGACGTCGAATCGGTGAGCGGGATGGTTGGGGGCGGCGCGCAGGTCGTCGTCTTCACCACCGGACTCGGCACGCCCACCGGCAACCCAATCGCGCCGGTGATCAAGATTACCGCCAACGCCCGGACCGCCAAGTGCATGGCCGACAATCTCGATCTGGATGTGAGCGGCGTCGTGAGCGCCACAGAGACGATCGATGAGGCCGCCGATGGCCTGTTCGCCCGGATGCTCGACGTGGCCTCCGGAACCCTGACCGCCGCTGAGCGCCTCGGCCACCGTGAGTTCGCGATCTACCGGCGCAATTCCACGATATGAGCGGCTCGGGACTGGCCGTGCGTCCCTCGGCCTCGAACGATCGGCGGCGAGCTTGGCACACCGGCCACATTCGCTGGATCATCTGTGGGCTGTTGTTCTTCGCCGCAACGATCAACTACATCGATCGACAAGTCATCAGCATACTCAAGCCGACCCTGCAGGCGCAGTTTCACTGGTCCGAGTCCGACTACGCGGATATCGTCTTCGCGTTTCAGCTCGCTTACGCGATCGGGTTCATGGTCGCGGGACGGGTGATCGATCGTCTCGGCACCCGGCTGGGCTTCTCGCTGGTCCTGATCGTCTGGACGCTGGCCGCGATCGGGCACGCGGCGGCGACGACGATCGGACCGGTGGCGGCGCGAGTGCTGAGCTTCGCCGGACTCGGGTACTCGACGAGCGTCGCAGGGTTCATCGTGATGCGTTTCCTGCTCGGCGTGGGAGAGTGCGGCAATTTTCCAGCCGCCGTCAAGACGGTCGCGGAATGGTTCCCGCAGCGTGAGCGGGCGCTCGCCACCGGCATTTTCAATTCCGGGACGAACGTTGGCGCCCTGATCGCTCCGCTCGTCGTGCCCGGGCTGACCCTGGCGTACGGCTGGGGCTGGGCGTTCGTTGCGACCGGCCTGCTGGGATTCGTCTGGCTGATCGCCTGGTGGTGGTTCTACGCCCCGCCCGACCGGCACCCGTCGGTGACACCGGAGGAGCTGGCGCACATCCGCGGCGAGGCCGCCGATCCGCCGGTGTCGCTGTCGTGGCGGCGCGTCATTCCGCACCGGCAAGCGTGGGCGTTCGCCGTGGGAAAGTTTCTGACCGATCCCGTCTGGTGGCTGTATCTCTTCTGGATCCCCGACTTCTTCAGCAAGAACTACGGACTCAACCTGGGTTCGATCGGGCCCCCCGTCATCCTGGTCTACCTGCTGGCGGATGCCGGCAGCATCGGCGGTGGCTGGGTATCGTCACGTTTGATCGCGCGAGGTTGGACGGTGAACGCGGCTCGAAAGACCGCGATGCTGATCTGCGCGCTTGCCGTCCTGCCGGTGATGTTCGCCTCGAGCGTGCACAATCTCTGGGTCGCCGCCGCCATCGTGGGACTGGCCGCGGCCGCCCATCAGGGCTGGTCGTGCAACCTGTTTACCTTGACGTCGGACATGTTCCCCCGCCGCGCCGTCGGATCCGTCGTCGGTTTCGGGGGGATGTGCGGCGCCATTGGCGGCATGTATTTCTCGAAAGTGATCGGCTACATCCTGGAATGGACCGGAAGTTATGTGGTGATCTTCATCGTGGCCGGCACCATGTACCTGATCGCGCTGGCGATCATCCATCTGCTGGTGCCAACCCTCACGCCGGTCCGGGATCTGTAGGCGCCGCCCTGTCCTTGCAGGGAGCTCATCGGCTGGGCTGGAAGGAGAGCCTCGTGAAAGGTATGAGAGGTCTTCGCCCTTCCGCGCCCCGATGACCGCGCCCGACCGGGCCGCGGACGGCCTGGCGGACTTCCGCAACCGGCCGGCGGCCCCCTCGTGCGGCCATGTGTACGCGGAGATTCGATATTGATTTGAGTCACATGGCCCTGGCCCGGGCCAAGCACAAAGGGCCGGATTCCATGTGTCAGGGAAACGGAATCAGGCCCTCTGGCGTCTAACTTGATAATAGGGCCCGATTCCTCCAGCAGCCGGCCCCAGGCGGCCTCGAAGGCCAGGCCACCTGATTGCTTGTCTAACATCCAGGAGTATCTATAAACATGCCAAGAGGGCGGAAGAAGCAATCGTCGGACGGGGACGCCCTGATCGACTGGCACGAGGCCGAGCGGAACGTCCACCTGCTCGACTGGCGCGCGCGGGCTCGGGAGTTCGGCGTCGCTCCGATCGAGCCCACCGACGCCGGCCCGGTGCACGTCATCGAACCTCCGGACCAGTTGATTGACGAGGAAGAACCTGAGGCGTACGAGGACCAGACGGTCCGGGGGCCCGGCGAGGAGGTCGAGGAGTCGCCGTCGCTCGGCGAAGCCGAGGAGGCCACGCTCCCGGCCGACGAGGTCGACCTCGTTCGCGTTTATTTCCAGAATATTGGCAAACGGAAGCTGCTCAAGCGGGAGCAGGAGCAGGAGATTTGCCGGAAGATTGAGGCGGCGCGCGCTGATCTGCTGTCCACTCTCGGCGCCATCCCCGCGGCTTCGCGGGCGCTGTTGGCGCTGGCCGACGACGTGAAGGCGGGCGGGGCCCCGGCGGCGGAGCTGATCCTGCTGCCCGACGGAGGTGAGCTGACGAAGCCGAAGATCCAGCCCGTGCTCGACGCCCTGGGTCGCGTCCGCCGGCTGCACAAGAAAGTTGAGGCGCTCCGGCGTGGGGCCGCGGAGGGCAAGTCGAGCGCCGCCGCGCGCGCCCGAGTCCAGGCGGATCTTGACCGAGCGCACAGGAGCATCGGCACGATCCTGGCGGAGCTGCCAATCCGGCCGTCGCTGGTCGACGAGATCCTGGGGGAACTGGGTCGGCTGGACCAGGAGCTGGACATGCTGGGACGCCAGCCTCGCACGGCCGATCGGGTGCAGGCCATGGCGGCGCTCGAAGCGCAGGCGGGTCTCTCGCGAAAAACGTTTCATCCGCTGTTCAACAACGTCCGGCAAAAGCAGGAGGCGATGATCGAGGCCAAACGCCTGCTGCTCGAAGCCAATCTCCGGCTGGTCGTGTCGATTGCGAAGCGTTATCTGGGCCGTGGCCTGTCGTTTCTCGATCTGATCCAGGAAGGAAACATCGGCCTGATGAAAGCGGTCGACCGGTTTCAGTATCAGCGCGGTTTCAAGTTCTCGACCTACGCCACCTGGTGGGTGCGCCAGGCCATCACCCGTTCCCTCGCCGACTATGGCAGGACGATTCGGCTGCCTGTGCACGTGATTGAGTCGCTGAATCGGCTCAACAAGGAACGCCGCGCGCTGGCGGCCGAGCTGGGGCGGCCGCCGCGACCGCAGGAGCTGGCCCTGCGATTGAAGCTTCCGCTCGGTAAGGTCGAATTGCTGCTCGAGGCGGCCAGACAGCCGGCTTCTCTTGAAACGCCCATCGGCGAGGGCGAAGAGACGCAGTTGGGCGATCTGATGCGCGACGTCAATGCCAGGACCCCAGAGGAAGCCGCGATTGAGGGACAACTGGCGACCGAGGTCGAGCGGGCCATGGCGTCGCTGACCGATCGCGAGCGCGAAGTTCTGCGTCTGCGCTATGGGCTGGGCACCGAGCGCGAGCACACGCTCGAGGAGATCGGCCGGCGCCTCATGCTCACGCGTGAGCGCGTCCGCCAGATCGAAGCCAAGGCGGTCGCGAAGATGCGGGCCTCACAGGGACGAGCCGCCTAGGATCGCGCCGGAATGCTCTACCGCGCGCGACTGCTCCCGCTGGTACTGGCGGCCGGCGCGTTCTGCATCTCGCTGTCCGCCCAGGCGCCCGGCGTCGCGGACAAGCAGACGGAGGCCGGCGGCTACCGTCTGCATTACCTGGAGGCAGGCGCCGGGCCGCCAGTCGTGCTGATCCACGGCCTCGGCGCCGACGTCCGGGCGTGGCGGTTCGCCATCCCGGCACTCTCGTCGAGCTTCCACGTGTACGCCATCGACCTGCTCGGCTTCGGGCGATCTGACAAGCCGCAGATTCCGTACCGCATCGGCACGCTCGTTGACTCGCTGACCGGGTTTCTCGACGCTGTAGGAGTCGACAAGGCCTCGGTCATTGGCCACTCCCTCGGTGGCTGGGTCGCGACGAGGTTCGCAACGACTCACCCGGATCGTCTCGACAAGCTCGTGCTGGTGGATTCCGCCGGCTACGGCGAGGCTCCCTCCCAGATGGTGCGCGACTACCTGTCGCAGTTGGACCCGTCCGCCGTCGCGGCGGCGGAGCAGTGGCTCGGCTCGATGAACCCCGAGGACCAGAGGATGGTGGAGGCGGCCGCGGTCGCGTATTTCGCCCGCCGGCTGTCCGGCGCCGACGGGTACGCGGTCGCGTCGCTCGTCGAGTCGATCATGCGGGGCGAAGACGCGCTCGGCCCCGAGGTCAGGCAAGTCCGCGTGCCGACGCTCGTCGTCTGGGGCAGAAACGATCCGATCATCCCGCTGCGCGTGGGGCAGACGCTCGCAGCGGACATTCCAAAGGCGCGTGCGATTGTGCTCGACGGATGCGGTCATCGGCCGCAGACCGAATGCGCGACCGCGTTCAACCGGGCGGTCGGACAGTTCCTGGGATCGACTCGCTAGACCGTTCTCACTTCCTGGTAGCAGCAAGGGCGCGCCATGCACACGCTTCTCGTTGCGCTCGCCTGGAGCCTCGCGGGCATGATCGTCCTGGCGGCGGCAGGGTACGTCGCCTTGCGCTGGCTCGCGCTCTCGATAGCTCGGCGCGTCGCCGAAGCTGCCGAGCGGCAACTGGCGACATCACTGCATCGCGGCCTGCACGCCGCAGGATTCGCGCGCTACGGCCGCTCTGCCGCCGGCGTCGATGCCGAGCGGCGGATGCTGGCGGAGATCGATCGCCTTGCCTGGTTGATGGATCGCCTGATTCCGCTGCCAATTGTCGGCGGTGTTGGTCTTGATGCCGTGATTGGCTTGTTCCCCGTCGCCGGCGACGTTCTCAGCTTCGCGCTCTCCTCGTTGATCGTGATTCGTGCGGCCCAGCTCGGGCTATCCACGGAGTTGATCACCCGGCTCGTGGCCATCCAGTGCACGGATCTTCTGCTTGGGGCCGTTCCCGTGCTCGGCGACTTGATGGACGTGGCCTATCAGGCCGACGTGAAGAGCGCCGCGTTAATCCGAGCCGCGCTTACGGCACGCCGCGAGTCGCTGCCGGCGGAAATCGCATCGGGCGAGCGGACGATCTGAGTCAACCCGCGTCGGCCAGCTTCAAAACGTAGGCACGCTCCTCTGCACCGAACCACGGCGGTTCACCGGCCGCCGCGTTCTCGAGCGTGTGCGCCGGGTCGGACGTGGCTGGAATCGCGACATGGCACCGTGAATCACTCAGGATCCATTTCAGGAGCGCCTGCGCCCACGTTCTGACGCCGAACGCCGCCAGAGGCGCGAGGGCTTCAGGTGTGGGGATCCGGCGGAGGAGCGCGCCTTCGCCGAACGGGCGCATCACGATTGTGCCGAGATTGAGAGATGCGGCGAGCGGCAGAATAATGCGCTCGGCCTCGCGCTGCTTCGGGTTGTACGGGATCTGGACGGCGCCAATCCGGCCCGTCTCCATCACCTGCCGAAGTTCTTCGAAGGCGGCCGCACTGTAGTGCGTCGCGCCGATCACGCGGACCTGTCCGGCGTCACGCGCGGCTGCGAGCACAGAAAGCTGCGCCTTCCAGTTCACGAGGTTGTGGATCTGATACACGTCGACGACTCCGCCGTACCAATCCAGAGCTTGCGACACCTGGCGGCGGCCTTCAGCGACCGAGGGCGCCCAGACTTTCGTCGCGACCAGTGCCTGGTGCCGGCGTCCTTCGAGCGAGCGCGCCAGGACGCGTTCGGCGTTTCCGTACATCGGTGACGAGTCGAAGAAGGTGATGCCGGAATCCATCGCCGTGCCGACGATGGTCCGGATGCGCGCGGCCGCTGCATCGCCGCGAACATTGAACGTCTGCCACGTGCCCATTCCGATGACCGGCACGGTCAGATCGTTGGCGCCGAAGCGGCGAGTTTCCATGGATCGTCTACTTCGCGCGGCGGATCGATCCGGCGGCCGTCGTCACGATGACCAGCAGGAGCAGGCCGGACATGAGAACAGCGAGGATCCTGCTTTGTTCAGGGAACGACAGTGTGCCGGCACCCCAGGCCACGCAAATCGCGCCAATGACCATCGTCCACCCGCCGACCCACGGCGCGACTTTCACCTGCGCCGCCCGCGGCGTGCCCGCGATCAGATCGTATTGGCCCCGATAGCGAATCAGATAACCCAGCCAGCCGTTGAGGCAGCCAATTGCGATGAGCAGCACACCCGGCCAGCGCACGTCTTCATACGGAAAGTCACTTGACTCGACGTGGTAATCTGCGCCCGCGCTCTCGCGGGCGCGCCACCATACCACGTCAAGTCAAGTGCTTTCCGGGATTAGGTCCCGCGACGTCGCGGTATTCTCGCATGGAAGGAGATCGCCGGCGCTTGACACAGTGCGCCGTGGAGCCTAAATTCGGCGCACTGAGGTCCCTATGTCACACAGGCGCGGTTCGATCGTCGCGGTATTCGCTGGCGTGTCCCTGTTCGCCATTGTCCTCTCCGGCCAGAACTACACCGTCGACACGACGTACAAAGCGGCGTCGCTCGCCGGATGGCATGTGCTGGGTGATGCAGCGTGGCGAACTCAGAACGGCGAGTACGTTGGCACGCCGAAAAGTCCCAAGGGAGGCTGGCTGGTCCTCGACAAGTCGTTGCAGGACGTCGGCCTGTTCGGGCACTTCCGGTGCACGGGCGGCTGCAAAACCGGCGTTCTGCTCCGCGCCGAGAAGACGGCCAACGGGATGAAAGGGCTGTACATCGCGCTCGCCGGCGAGGATGTCGGCAGCTACGCGGTCACGCTCGACGCGAACGGTTCTGAACTGTCGCGCGAAAGACTGCGGATCGCCGGAGGCCAGATTCGATTTGCTCCGGCTCCCCCTCCACCGGCCGCGGCCGGCGCCGCTCGCGGCGCCGGAGGCGCGGGACGAGGCGGCGGGCGGGGACGCGCGGCGCAGCCGGCGAACCTGCCGATCGCGCCGCCGGTCGGCGGGCTCAAGCCAGATGACTGGAACCAGATTGAAATCCTGCTTGACGCCAGCATCGTTCGCCCGTTTCTGAACGGAAGCCCGACCTCGACCGCGGCGGCCGACGACGCCATCGGTCGGTTTGGACCGGTGGCGCTGTACATCGGTGGCGCCGGCGAGGTGCGGTACAAGGATGTCGGCACGACCGATCTCGCCTTGAAAACGCTGCCGGCCGAGAAGATCTCGCCCAACTTCCGCATGCAGCGGGTGAGCGAGTTCTATTACAGCTGGGGCGGCGCGGCTGCGGACTTCAATCACGACGGCGTGAACGACATCGCGGCGGGCCCGTACTACTACCTTGGGCCGGATTACACGAAGTCCAGGGAGATCTACCTCGCGCAGACGGTGAACCCGTCGACCGCCTATCCGAACGACTGCATGCAGAACTTCGCCGCCGACGTCACGGGCGACGGGTGGGCGGATGTCATTTGCATGGGCGCCATCGGGCAGCCGCTCCACCTGTACGTCAATCCGCAGAACGAAGCGCGCCGTTGGGACAAGTTCGATGTCGTGCCACTCGTGCAAAAGGAAGTGTCACTCTTCACCGACGTCGACGGCGACGGAAAGCCGGAGTTCGTGTACGGCGGCGGCGGTTTCCTGCGCTATGCGAAGCCGGATCCGGCCAATCCGACCGGCGCCTGGATCATCCACGACATTTCGCCCGAAGGTCCGTGGGGCGCCGGGCACGGGCTCGGCGTCGGCGACATCAACGGCGACGGCAAGATGGACGTGGTGGATCCGTACGGCTGGTGGGAGCAGCCGGCGGCCGGCGCCGCGAGTGGTGTGTGGACCTACCATCCCGAAGCGTTCGGCAAATGGACGGGCCACGCTTCGCCAGGCGGCGGCGAGATGGGCGTGTACGACGTCAACGGCGATGGGCTCACCGACGTGGTGGCTGTGCTGCAGGCGCACGGATGGGGCATCTCGTGGTTCGAGCAGAAGCGCGACGCGTCGGGCAAGCGCACGTTTGTCGAGCACAGCGTGATCGGCGATTTCGCCTCGAAGAACGCCGGCGGAGTGACGGTCAGCGAGCTGCATGGATCGACCGTCGGCGATGTGGACGGCGACAAGATCCCCGACTTCATCGCCGGCAAACGCTACTGGTCGCATCTGGATGACTACACGGATCCCGATCCGTACGGCCCGCCGGTGCTGTATGTCTTCCGCACCGTGCGCAACCCGAAGGCCCCGGGCGGCGCGGAGTTCGTCCCCGAGTTGGTGCACAACCGTTCCGGCGGGGGCAACGCGGTGACCGCCTTCGACATCAACAAGGACGGGCTCATGGACATCGTCTCTGCGACCGACCGTGGGCTGTTCGTGTTCTGGGGCAAGGCAAGGGGAGCGGCGCCGGCCAAGAAGCAGTGATCGCGCTCGTGGCCCACAGCGGTGGGCCGACGGCGGTGATCAACGCGAGCCTCCTGGGAATCGTCGAAGAGGCTCGGCGGCAACCGGCGATCGCTTCGCTTCTCGGGGCGCGCTTCGGAATCGAGGGCGTCCTCGAGGCGGACTTCATCGATCTGTTCGCCGTGGAGCCGCGCGTACTGTCCGCAGCGGGACAGGCGCTCGCATGAGCTTCAGAGGTTCTGATAGGCGAGGAACATCCCTCTGAAATATTTCAGTACCCGCACCGGATCCGTGGACTCGGGAATCTCGGCGAAGCAGTAGCCAGTGAATTTCATCTCCACCAGGGCCGTGACGAGGCGGCGCCAGGGGTACTCCTCGAGAAACAGATCGCGCATGTGGACCTGCCCGATCTGGTCGCGAAGGAGCCGGAAGTTGGCATCGAAACCGCCATCGAGCAGGTCGGTCTGATTTGAATTCCAGCACGCGCGGACGTTGGGATGGTTGCCGCCGTAATCGAAGATCTTTCGGATCCGGGGAACGCGCGAGCTCTCGTCGCCGTGGACTTCCAGCTGAATGGTGATGCCATTCTCGCGCGCGAACGTGCCGCACTCGGCAAGTGCTTTGCCAATCTGCTCCAGCGTCTTTTCCTCCGGGACGGTCTTGGGAATGCCATTCGGGCGCACTTTGACGCTGGGCGCTCCGAGGTCGCGCGCCAGCTTGACCCATTCCTTCGTCTCGTCGATGTTCTTGCGGACGACGGCCGGGTCGGGCGAGTGGAACTCGCATGTCGTACCCAGGCCGCCGATCTTGATGGGCGAGGCGTCGAACTGCTGCCGCACGGCCGCGCGCGCGGCAGGCGAGAGCGAGATCTCGACCCCGTGCTTGTGCGTCGTTCGCAACTCCACCGCGTCGAACTCGGCCTCGGTGAGGTTCTTGATGATGGCCGGGACGTCCCAGTCCTTGGCGATGTTGTAGGTGACGGCGCCGAGCTTCAGCCCGCGATGCGCGGCGGCTGGCCTGGAAGGGTTCTGCGGCAGCCGCAGTGCGCCAAGAGCCGGTGCGGCCGCCAGGGTAGCAAGGAAATCGCGTCTGCGCATGGGCGCAGCTTACCGCAGAATTTTCGCCCGGTGATAGTCTGAGCGCACCCTGACTCCATTTGTCGCGGAAATCATCGGCACGATGCTGCTGGTCCTGTTCGGCGATGGGGTCGTCGCCAATATGCTTCTCTCGAAGGCCGAGGGACAGAACAGCGGCTGGATCGTGATCACGTCCGGTTGGGCCAATCGCCACGCAGTGGCAGACGGACCGGCGCTTTGTCCCCGCGATGAAGCCAGCCGCGCGCAGCGCCTTGTTGGCCGGCTGGATCAAGGCCTTGGCTCGGTCGCGGCGGTGGGCGAATCGATGATGCCTACCAGCTTCGGCTGAGCACCTCGTTGTACACGCGCTGGCCCACGGCGATGGCTTCGCTCGTGTCGAACGACGGCACCGCTGCCTGAAAGTGACTCCGCTCGTCGCCGATTCGCCGATAGAGCGCCAGCATCGACGCGCCGTCGATTACGCTGCCGGCGTCCACCATCTCGGTGACGTGCTGAAGCTCGTGGCCCAGGATTGCCATGAGGTCAGTTTTTGATTGCCGGCAGTCGAGCTCAACAGCGAAATACCGCCAGCCATCGCCGATACCCACGATCCGTACGCGGCCTGCCATGCCTACCGGCAGAAACGTGCGCGAGACGTAGACGATCGCGCGCGCGCGCCGCAGGTGGGCCTCGAGCGCGCGGAGGGTCGCCGATCGCGCCAATCCTTGAACAACGATGTCCATCAGCGGTCGCTCATGGCTGCGAATGGGTGGAGGCCCGCCTTCAAACGGCGGATCCACTTGCCGGGCGTCCGCCCGCGACACGGAGATCAGCGCCACGAGACAGGCGAGCGCCGCGCCGGCGATTCGCAGAGAGTCGCGCGTTGTGATGGGCGCCACAGATCGATAAGACGCGGCCGATGGAATGGAGGTTAACGATGGTCACGGCGCACTGGAAAGATTTGTGGGCGATCGCGAACACTGTCGCAGGATCGAACCGCGGCTGGCGCGAACGCGGCGACGAAACGATCACCAGGTGGGCACGAGAATCCAGGCGCCTGGATCGATGTTGACGAATCTTCTGTCGGAACGACCATGTTCAAAGGCGGACAAGGTTCCGTTCAATTCATTGATCATTCGAAGCCGCACCTGGGTTCCCGTTGGCGCGGAGGTGGGCCTATACTGCGCCAATGCGACGCCGAACATTCTTCACCACGGTGGCCGGGGTGCCTGCCCTGGCCTTGGTACGCCCGCGGGAGGCCGCCGCGGAGCTTCCCCGCGGCAAGATCACGCGTGTCCGGATCTTCGCGCCGCCGGACCCCAACCCGCTGTTCAATCAGAGCAACCTGGTCTGCACCGTCGAGACCGACCTCGGGATTACGGGTGTCGGCGAAGGCGGCTCCAAGGACACGCTCGAGCAATGCGCCGGCACGCTGATCGGCAAGGACCCGTTCAAGATTGAAGCGATCTGGCAGGAGATGTTCATCGCGTGGTTTTATCCGCCCGGCCGGGAAAAAACACATGCTCTGGGAGCGATGGATCTCGCGCTCTGGGATATCAAGGGCAAGGCGCTGAAGGCGCCCGTGCACGAAATCCTTGGCGGCGCGGTTCGTAACTACTGCGAGTGCTACGGCACGACGACCGTGGCGCCGGCCGGCCGGCCGGCGACGCTTCGGGATCGCGCGAAGGCCGCCATGGACGCGGGCTACCGCGCGTTTCGGATGGGCGCGGCCGACGTGCCGGTCGGTGGCGTCTATAACACGCACGACATGGTGCGTCTGACGATTCAGCAGTGTAAAGAGGCCCGCGAGGGCGTGGGTCCGAACGGCGACTGGTGCATCGATTTTCACCAGCGGTTCGATCTCAACGACGCCGCCCGCGCGTGCAAAGGCATCGAGGCGTTCGAGCCCTATTTCGTCGAGGACCCGGTGCTCGATCAGCACGCGCTGCAGGACATCCCGAAACTGCGGCAGATGACGACCGTGCCGTTGACCCATGGCGAGGAATGGAGCCATCGGTGGGACTTCAACAAGCTCGTGGAGAGCCACGACATCGACTATATCCGCGCGACGCTGCCCAACGTCGGCGGGATTACCGAGATGATGAAGATCGCCGCGATTTGCGAGACGCACGCGGTCGGGATCATCCCGCACTTCACCGGCCCGATCGCGACGGCTGCGCTGGTCAATTGCCTGTCGACGTTTTCAGGCCCGGTCATGATGGAATACAACTACGGCGGCCGACCGATCGACTATCTTCCCGAATGTCTCGACTGGCGTGAAGGGAAGGCCTACACGAACCAGCGCCCGGGTCTTGGCGTCACGCTCGATATCAGCAAGCTGAGACAGATTGGCGAAGTCACTCAGCCCGGCCGCCAGAATTTCTACCGGCGGCCCGATGGATCGTTGACGCACTGGTAGGAAGAACTCACCGGGACCTGGAAACAGAGAGGACACGATATGTGGGCGGAGTTTCGGGCGTTCATTGCGCGGGGCAACGTCGTCGACCTCGCGGTCGGCGTGATCATCGGCGTGGCGTTCGGCAAGATTGTCACGACGCTGGTCGACGGCGTGTTGATGCCCCCGCTGGGGCTGGCGCTGGGCAACGTCGATTTCGCCAGTCTGCTCGTCGTGCTCGACAACTCGAAGGGCATTCCGGCCTCGTTGGCCGACGCGAAGGCGAAGGGCATTCCAGTCATTGCCTACGGCCAGCTCTTCAATGACCTCCTGAACTTTCTGATCGTCGGATTTGCGATGTTTCTCCTGGTGAAGCAGACCAATCGGCTGAAGAGCGAAGCGCCCGCGGCGCCCGCGACGACCCGTGAATGTCCGTTCTGCGCGATGAACATTCCGCTGAAGGCGACACGGTGCGGGCACTGCACGTCGGAGGTGCCAGTTGCCTAGCGTGCTCGACGGTCGGGCGCGTCTACCTTAACGAGTTCTGAAGGCGCCAACTGCGTGCCCGGCGAGAGTGTGGCCGTCGGCCGCACGGGCTCCGGCTGACGTTGCCCGGGCTTACACTTGATCTCCATGACGAACCGATCTTTGCTCCTTCGCCTCCTCTTGCCGTGCGGTCTCGCGGCCGGTGTCCTCGTCACGGTTGCGCACCCGCGCGGGCAGGACCAGGTGCCCGCGGGCAGAGGTGGCCGGGCCGCTCAGGCGGCGGAACTTCCGCCGATGACGCCGGCACCGGCACCCGTCCTGACGCCCGAGGAGGGATTGCGATCGCTGCGGGTCGCGCCCGGCTACAAGGTCGAGCTTGCCGCGGCGGATCCCCTGGTGCACTCGCCCGTCGCCATCCAGTTCGGTCCCGATGGCCGGCTGTGGGTCGTCGAGATGCCCGGCTACTCACCGGTGATTGGCGGGGAAGGCGAGGACGAGCCGAACGGGCGCGTCGTGGCGCTGCGCGATCGCGATGGCGACGGCCGCTACGATGAGGCGACGACGTTTGTCGATCATCTGATTCTGCCGCGATCGATCATGCTCGTCGGTGACGGCGTGCTGATCGGCGCGCCGCCGGAGCTGGCCTTCTGGCGCGACACGAACGGCGACGGCAAAGCCGACACCAAGCAGGTGGTCGCCAACGACTACGGCGCGAAGCCCAATCCGAAGCTGCCGCTGTCGTCGAACCCTGAGCTGTTCGCGAACGGCGGGCTGTGGGCCTACGACAACTGGATCTACAGCGCCGCGTACATGAAGAAGTTCCGCTACGCGAACGGCGAGTTCGAAGCGGCCGCCACGATTTTCCGCGGGCAGTGGGGATTCACGCAGGACGATTTCGGACGCTTCTACTACAACGACAACACGCACTCCCTGCACGGCGACGTGATCTTCGGCGACTACCTGCAGCGCAACCCGAACTACCCGAGGCTCGACGGGACGAATGTCAACATCGCGGCCGACGAGCTTGTGTGGCCCGGCGCATCAGACGCCAGGCGTCACGAGCGGCGGACAGCCCGCCAGAGAGCTGCACGACGGCGTGCTGTTCAAGTTCACAGCCGCCTGCGGGCCCTGGATCTACCGCGGAGATCTGCTGCCCGATCTGTATGGCAACGCCTTCGTCGCCGAGCCGACGGGCAATCTCGTCCAGCGGAAAGTGATCACGGCCGAGAACGGCACACTGATCGGGCGCAACCCGTACAACCAGGCCGATTTCCTCGCATCGCCCGACGAGCGGTTCCGCCCGGTCAACTTTTCGACGGGTCCCGACGGCGCGCTTGTACGTCGTGGACATGTACCATGGCATTGTCGAGCACCACAGTCTGATCTCCGCGTATCTGCAGCAGGAGATTCGCGCGCACAAGATCGAAGGGCCCAACGATCTCGGGCGCATCTACCGCATCGTGCCGGCGGACAAGCCCGCCCCTCGCGTGCCGCAGGTCGCCAGACAGACGAGCGCGCAGTGGGTCGGCGCATCTTGGCGACGCCAACGCATGGTGGCGTGAGACCGCGCAGCAGCTGCTCGTGGAGCGGCATGACAAGGCTGTCGTGCCCGGCGATCAGGCGCGTCGCGACGATCCAGCCCGCGCGCAGCTCGGCCGGGTGCAGGCGATGTGGACGCTCGAAGGCATCGGACGCGCTCGATCGCGCCACCGTGGTGGCCGCCTTCAGCGACAAGGAGCCGGTCGTGCGCGCCGCGGCACTGCGCCTCAGCGAGCGGCTGATCAAGGACGCGACGGGCCGCGCGGATCTGCTTGCACGCGTGCTGGCGCTGACGAAAGATCCCTCGCCGGAAGTGCAGCTGCAGGCGGTGCTCAGCTTCGGCGAAGCGCACGAGACATCGCAGGATGTCGCGCTCGCCCAGGCCGTGCGCGCGCTGCCGAGCAACCGGTTCATGCGCTGGACGCGTTCTACAGCGGTCTGGCCAACCGCGAACTGCCGCTCATCGAGCGGCTCGTCGCCGATTCCGCGTGGCCGGTCACCGGCGTCGAGGCCAACAATATCCTCGCTCGGCCTCGCTCGCGGCGTCGTTCGGCTCGCGGCAGGTGCCGGCGATCGAGCGCCTGATTTGCGCTTGCCGCCGCCGCAGCCGCCCGCCGCCGCTCCGCGAGCGGCCGCGCTCGTCGAGCGGCATCGTCGCCGCCGTCACGGGTCCCGGCGCGCCGCGCCGGCCGATCCAGTTTGCCAGAGAGCCGGAGGGCCTGGCGGCGCTTATGAATAATCGCCGAGTCAAAGCGCGCTCGAGAAGGCCACCGCGCCTGCGCTGTCCACGGCCGATCTCATGCGTCTGGCCCGGCAAGCCGGGTGTGGCCGCCGCCGTTGCGCCCGCCCCGCTCACTGCGGCTGAGCAGGCGCGCTTTGATGCGGGCAAGACGGTGTTTACGACCGATCTGCGCAAGCTGCCATCTGCACGACGGCCGCGGCCAGGACGGCCTCGCGCCGCCGCTGCTGGACTCCGACTGGATTCTCGGCTCGCCGCAAGCCACCGTGCGCATCGTCATGTATGGCCTCAGCGGCGCAATCAACGTCTCGGGCCGCAACTACATCGGCGAAATGCCCGGGCTTGGCGCCCTGACCGACGAGCAGATTGCGTCGGTACTCACTTACCTCCGGCGCGAGTGGGGGCACACGGCGGCGCCGGTCGATCCCGAGCTGGTCAAATCCATCCGTGCGGCCACTGCGGGCCGCGTCACGCCATACGGATGGCGGGAGATGAATCCGTACCGGCAGTAGGCGGCCGCGATGGATCACTGGCATCGATGGCTCATCGCATCGGGCTGTCCATACATCGATCCATCGATGCGCTCATCGGTCGATGCCCGTGTCATCCGATGCAAGCGGTCTCGATTGACCCTGGCATCGATCGCTTATCGCATCGATGCGTCATCGCTTCATACGAATGACCCGCAGCTCGCCCAATCGCTTGGCCGACAGTCGTCGCAAAGATCCGCGCTCGATCAGGGCCTCGTCGGCCGGCCCGCCGGCCAAATGAATACAACGGCCAACACGCCGGGATTCCGGCCGTCAGTCAGTCGGACGAACCGTAGGTCTGAGCGTCACGCGCTGAACCTCCGAAGTCGCGTCGGTTCAACCCTGAATCTCCGCGGAAGGATCGACGCCATTCTAGCTGCGCCCTCTGGGCACGTCACCGCGGGCCAGCCGGCGATTAGACTCCGTTCGCAAACAACAGACTGACCGGCGATCCCACGTTCGCGAGCCCGCCAACCGGCGAAAGCGCGCCGTTTGTCGGATCGATGCGGAACACCGCGAGCGTATTGGACTCCTGATTGGCCGCGATCAACCAATGGGCCGACGGGTCGATCGTGAAGTTACGCGGCGTGCGTCCGCGAGTCGACGCAATCTCCACCAACTGAAGATCGCCGCCCGCGCCGATGCGGAACACGGCGATGCTGTCGTGTCCCCGGTTGGACCCGTACAGAAACCGGCCGTTCGGATGGACGACGATCTCAGCCGTCGCGCTCGTGCCGCTGAAGCCGGCGGGCAGCGTCGAGTTGGTGCCGAGCGGACCAAGGGTGCCCTTCGTCCCGTCCCAGGTGAAGCTCGTGATCGTGGAGGCCAGTTCGTCGATCACGTACGCGAAGCGCCCGTTCGGATGAAGCGCAAGATGCCGCGGCCCCGCCCCGGGCGCGACGGCCGCCGATGGCGGCTCGTTCGGTGTGGCCGCGCCGTTCGCCGCCGCGAAACGGTACACGTGGACGCGATCCAAGCCGAGATCGGCGCCGAGCAGGAAATGGTTGCCCGGGTCGAACAGCACCATGTGCGCGTGCGGCTTTTCCTGGCGCTGCCGATTTGGCCCCGAGCCCGCGTGCGTCAGCACGGCGGTCGCCGCGGCCAGGCGCCCGTCCGGCCCGACGGGCAGAATCGCGAAGGACCCGCCCGTGTAGTTGGCGACGGCGAGGAATCGCCCGGTCCCGTCGAGCATGAGATGACACGGATCGGCGCCGCGCGACGAGACGACATTGATCGGCGCAAGCTTCAGCGTGGCGCGGTCGATCGCGAACGACGTCACGCTGCCGGATTTGTCGGCATCGAACGAGGACGTCTCGTTGACCGCGAACAAGTGGCGGCCGTCCGCGCTTGCCGCGAGGAAGCTCGGGTTGGGTGTTTCGGCGACGAGGCCGATGGGCTCGAGCGATCCAGACGCATCGTCGAAACGGAACGCGTAGATCCCCTTGCTCTGTGGACCCGTGTATGTGCCTACGTACATGACGTGCCCCGCGCGCGTGCTCGGGCGAGGTGCGAGCGCCGCGCCAAGTGCGAGGACCAGGATGCCCATCTTCAACATCGCGCTACCTTACCCTGATTGCGGGGTCTTCCGCAGCAGAGACGGACGCCGCGCCCGGACGTCCACTCATTCTCCGATCGACATCCGCGCGACAGCATGTCCTGCTCCAAGATCATCTGTGTCAGAGAAGGGCGCCCGCGGGATCTGATCCCGGGCGTTCTGTTGCGGGGGCGACCCGCTAATGTGTTCTATCTGTGTTAACGCGGTCGGCGTCGCGGCAGCAGCGAGTCGACGCCAAGCGCCCTGGTGACGTGTTTGTCTGCGCGACGATGACACGCATCGGACTCAGCGCGTTTGGCGTGCGAGCCGCGAGTGGGGGCACACGGCGGCGCCGGTCGATCCCGAGCTGGTCAAATCCATCCGTGCGGCCACTGCGGGCCGCGTCACGCCATACGGATGGCGGGAGATGAATCCGTACCGGCAGTGAGGGCCCCGGCTACTGCAGGCCGGGCTTATCGAGCCACATTCCGAGGAGGCCGTACAGATTAATCAGATGGCGCTGCATGATTCGCTCGCCGGCGCCGATCTCGATGCGCGTGCTCGCGTCGGCTCCGTAGCCCCCATGCGCGGCGGAGCGGAGATCGGGAATGTAGCCGGCCCACGTGCCGCCGGAGCTGAACGTGTAACCGTAGAACAGCGGCACCGGAGCCTCCGCCCCCTCCTTCCAGATCCGCTGTAACCGGTGCATGGCTTCGCCAGGCACCGCGGCAATGGCCACCGATCCGTTGATCAGGATCGTGGTGATGCCGACGTCGAGGGTCTGACCCTTCTCCCACCGATCGTCGAAGGTCAGCACTTCCTTTTTCGACAGAATCCCCTGCCGGGCGGCCGGCACGGCGGCCGCGGCAGCGTTGGCGTGAATCACGGCGTCAGCGAGCAGTTCGCCCATCTTCTTGACGACCGCGAAGTCGTCGTCTTCCTTGCCGGATCGGGCCTGGAACAGCGGGTTGACGTCCCCCGCCCCGCCCTGGACGAACATGACCTGTGTCCCCGGGAGCGTCTGCTCGACCTTCGCCTGCATGACGCCCGGATAGTCGGCTGAGTACTTGCAATTCGTCGGCCCGAGCACGACGGCGTGCGCGGCGTAATGCACGATGAGCGCGCGCGGGCTGCCGTCGAGGCCATCGACGCGGAGCACGACCAGTTCCGGATCGACCGGACCGTAGGGCACGCGCTCGAGGTTGTCGAAGAGCGCCCGCGACCGGCCGTTGTCGCGCGGCAGCAAGCGGTTGTACCCAAGCTGAAGGGAGCCGCGGCCCACGTGCAGCGTGACGGGAGCCATGGCTTTCGATGCTTCCTCGACGGCGCCGAAGACCTTGCGCTCGAGCTCCGCGAGATACGCCGGAGCCGACGGATCTTTCGTCGGGGAGCTGCCGAAGGGCAGGAACGAGGGCGCCGAATGCGTATGCGACGCCGAAAGCAGCAGGACCGGAATATTCAGCCGCGACGCCACCTCCTGCCGCAGGTTGTCCGAGACCATGCTGCCAAGATCCATGGTGACGATCGCCATGCGCGAGTTGCCGGCCTCGAGCACGAGCGCCTTGGCGAGGAGCGGGTCGTGGGTGCCGACGGCATCGCCGCACTTGCGGTTTGCGTAACCGTACATCTGCATGAGTGCGGATGGCGTGATCTCCACGCGTGCGACGCCGGCCCGAAGCTGGCCGTATGCCGCTGACGCTTGCAGGAGGGCGACAAGAAAAGCGGCTGTCCTCATGGCGGGCTCTCCGTCGAGATTGACCGTCTACTTCTTCGGCAACGCAAATGCGATTGCACCCCGCGCGGTCGTGCTGGCAGGCTCCGGCGCCGGCGCGGCGCCTCGGGCACCGCCGCCACCGCCGCCGCCTCGTCCGCCACCGGCGTTGGTGATGACGACGATGTACTGGCGTCCTTTCGATTCATAGCCGGCGGGGACGCCGCTCGTGCTGCCCTCGAACGAGCCGGTCCACAAGACTTTACCGGTGTCCTCGTCGTAGGCGCGGAGCTTGGCGTCGCCGCCCGCGTGGAACACGACGCCGCCTTTCACGACCACCATGCCGTTGCGCGCGCCGACGCCACCGGTGCCCGTCGGCCCGCCGCGGGCCAACGTCTGCGGATCGTCGCCGTTGGCGACCTGCCACTTGATCTCGCCAGTGTTGAGATCGTAGGCGGTCAGCGTGGTGTAGGGCGGCTTCGTGTACGTCGCCATCACGTTGTAGCCGGTCGCATACCGCACCGCGGGCGCGTCCGTATCCTCTGGATACGCCACGTTTCCGCCCGTCGGTCCGGCGCCGCCGAAGGCAGGACCGGTTGAACGCGCAGGCAATGGCGGAAGCGGCACGCCGCCGCTGGCTACGACGGGCCCCGGAGGATAGCTCGGTCCTGCCGCGCCGGCGCCGCCGCCGCGGCCACCACGCGCGCCGCGACCACCGCGCGCGCCGGCAGGATTCGTCAGAAATGCGATGACCGCGTCCAAGTCCGCGGCGGACATATCAGGGAACGGACGCATCTGCCCGCGCCCGCCCGTAATCACCGCGCGGATCGCGTCGTCGGCCAGCCGGCTGGAGACGCCCACGAGCGAGGCGACGCCTGGCATCGCGCCCAACAAGTCGGCGCCGTGACACGCCTGACAATTCTGCTGATACACAGCGGCGCCCGTCGCGATGCCGGCACCGCCGCCGCGGTTGCCGGCCGTGTATTTCATGACGTCCACGAGCTTCAACATCGCGACTTGATTGACGCCGACCACGAAGACCATTCCCTTGTCCGGATCGGCCGCCGTCGTGCCCCAGTTCGATCCGCCCTGATTGCCCGGCATCGACACCGTCTCTTCGTCGACGGCCGGCGGAATGAAGAGTCCGCCCTGCGGGCCCGTGCCGTTACGCGCCTTCGCCACGCGCGCGCGCATGTCCTGATACTGCTCGGGCGTGACGCGCCACTGATTCACGTCGTCAACCGTGTACGACTGGCGGGCGAACGCCGGCGGCCTGGTCGGGTACGGCTGCGTCGGCCACGACAGCTCACCCGGCACGTCGCTCTTGGGCACAGGGCGTTCCTCGATCGGCCAGAGCGGCTCGCCGGTCACGCGGTTGAACACGTACAGGAACCCTGTCTTGCCGGCGTGCGCGACGGCGTCGACTTTCTGGCCGTTGTGCTGCACCGTGACGAGCATCGGCGCCGAGACATTGTCGAGATCCCACAGGTCGTGATGCACCGTCTGGAAGTGCCAGAGCCGCTTGCCCGTGCGTGCGTCGAGCGCAAGCAGGCAGTTGGCGAACAGGTTCTGGCCGTGGCGATCCGCGCCGTAGAAGTCGAACGTGGCCGATCCCGTCGGGATGTACACGATGCCGCGCGCCTCGTCCACCGACATCGAGCCCCAGTTGTTGGATCCACCGATGTACTTGTAGCCCTTGGACGGATTCGTCTCGTAGCCGAACTCGCCCGGCACCGGCACCGTGTGGAACTGCCAGACCCTCTTGCCCGTGATGACGTCGTACGCCCGGATGTCTCCAGGCGGCGAGACCCACCCTTCGCCCGTCGCCGAGCCGACGATGATCAGGTTCTTCCAGACCTTGCCGGGGCTTCGCGACGAGGCGCCGCCGTTGCCGGTGCCCTCGACGCGCGCCAGCCCATCGCGCATGTTGACGGAGCCGTCGATCCCGAAGGTCAGAATCGACTTGCCGGTCGTCGCGTCGATCTCCTGCATGAAACCGCTCGTCCAAAAGATCAGCCGCTTGTCCTTGCCGTCCTCGCTCTGCCAGAAGTTGATGCCGCGGCCGGTCGCGGTGATGTTTTCGTGGATCCAGATCTCCTTGCCCGTCGTGGCATCCAGAGCCACCAGGCCGCCGCGCGCGCTCGTGTACATCACATCGTCCACGACGATCGGGTTGTAGCCGGCTGTGGCGTAGGGATAGAACCACGCCATCTCGAGCTGCCCGACGTTGGTCTTGGTGATCTGATCGGAGCCGACAAAGTTCGAGCTGTCCGGGCCCGATAGATTGTCCGACCACCACTTGCTGTTGTGGGCGGCGTTCACGACGCCGAGGGCGACAAGGCCGATCAGAGCAGCGGTGATGACGCCAAAGGCGAACCGTGAACGGCCGGGATGCGCAGCGCGGCGGGAGACGGGAAGATGCAGGCCGGTAGATGACATGAGATCCGTCCTCTGAGATGGCGAAGTCGTAGGTTGGCGTGATGATACGCCAGGCGAGGGCAATTCAGAATTCTGAATTACCCTGGCTGTTGGTCATCTACTCTCCTCGGAGTGCTATGGCCGGATTGATGGAGGCCGCGCGCCGGGAGGGAAGGTACGTCGCCAGAAGCGATGTGACGATGAGGCCGGCCGAGACGAGCAGGTAGGTCGCCGGATCCACTGGACTGACCTGAAACAGCAGAGCCGACATGAGCCGGACGGCGGCGAGGGCGCCACCCACGCCGCACACCACCCCTACGAGAATCAGCCGCAGACCGTCGCGCAGGAACATGCCTATCAAGAGGCTGGGCTGGGCGCCGAGCGCCATGCGAACGCCAATTTCATTCGTGCGCTGCGAGACGGAGTAGGCGATGACGCCATAGAGGCCGACGACGCCGAGCAGCAGCGCCATGCTGCCGGCCACGCCCAGCAGCGTCAGCATGAATGATGTCCGCGCCATGGAGCGGCGATAGAGCTCGCCGAGGGTCTGCACCGAAAACAGCGGCAGATTCGGATTGACCGACCACACGGCTTGCCGCAGATCCTTCTGCAGCGCCTCCGTCCCGGCGCGCGGGGTCCGAACGATGAACGTGGCGGACCGGCGGAGCGACACCGCGTCGCCTTCGAACCGGTTCTGGATCATCGGCCAATAAACCATCGACACCGGTTCCTGGCTGACCCCGTCGTCGTACACGTCTGACGCGACGCCGATGACTTCCCGCCAGTCGTCGGTGGATGCCACACGGATGCGTTTGCCAAGGGCCTGCTGCGGACTGTTCCAGTACTCGACCGCAAACCCGCGGCTGATGATCGCGACGGGCAGCCGGGTTTGAATGTCCCCCCAGGTGATATCGCGCCCCGCAATCAGGCGGGTGCCGATCGCGTCGAAATACCCGGGCAGCACGAACTTGAAGCGCCGCAGTTTTCCAAGTTCACCTTCGCGATAGGCGCGATCCTGCGCGAACACCGGATCGGTCCAGTGGTTGCTGTCGAGCGGCACGCCGGCGGCGACGGCCGTGGCGGAGACGCCGGGGATGGCCCGCAGCCGTGCGCGGACGTCCTTGAACGCCTGAATCACGCGGTCCGGCTCTTTGGCCGCCGACTCGGGAAGGAACACCCGGAATGTCTGAACGGTCGCGGGATCGCCGAATCCGGGATCAACCCGCGCCATCGCAAGAAACGTGCGAATCATCAGCGCGGATCCGATGAGGAGCACGAGCGCCAGCGCGACCTGCGCGACGACCAGTCCGCTGCGGACATGGTGCTGATCGCGGGTCATTGTCAGCGATCGGCCGGCATCCCGCATGCCGGTGCTCTGGCGCGCGGTCATGTACTTGAGAATCGGCAGCGCAGCGAAGAGAAGACTGCCCAGAAGCGCGATTCCGAACGTGAACAGCGCAGTTGCCGTATCGAACCGGATCTCGCTCAGCCGCGGAATCCCCACCGGCCTGGCGGTGACGAAGCCGCGCAGCGCGACGGCAGCGATCACGATGCCGACGACTCCGCTGGCTGCGCCGACGAGCAGCGCCTCGAGCAGCAGTTCGCGGGCGATGCGGCCCCGGCCGGCGCCGAGAGCCGCGCGGAGCGACAGTTCGCGACGGCGCGCCTCGAGGCGCACGAGCCACAGGTTTGCGACGTTCGCGCACGCGATGAGCAGGACCATCGCGATGCACCCCATGAGCACGCGGAGCGGGCCGCCGATGTCCCCCACGACATCCTGCTTGAGCGGCCGGACGTTCGCGTCGATATGGGCTTGCTGGAACAGCGCGAGGCTGAATCCTTCGGGCGGTGGAAAGGCACGCCAGACAATCGGCAGCATGCGCGCGATGTCGGCGTTCGCTTGCGGAATTGTCGCGTTCGGCCTGAGCCTCGCCAGCCCCTGATAGCTGAACTGGCCGAGCTTCATCGTCGTGCGGTTGAACCGCATCGGCATGACGACGGCAGGATCGCGGAAATCCAGGAACCGGAAGTTCCGCGGCAGCACGCCGACGATCTGGCGCGCGGTGCCGTCGATGTTCAGCATCTGGCCGACGGCCGCGGGATTACCACCGAACTTCCTCAGCCAGAACGCGTGGCCGAGAAGAATCGTTTCCGGCCCGTCGGGATTGACGTCGTCCTTGGTGAAGAACCGGCCGGCCGCCGGCGTGACGCGCAGGAGGGGCAGCACGCCATCGGTCACCATCAGGCCCGGGACCTGCTCGGGTTCGCCCGTTCCCGTCACGCTGACCTGTGCGCCGTTGTAGAGCCCAACGTCTTCAAACGTCGTGGACTGCTCGCGATAGATGAAGTAGTTCGACGGCGCCATGTTGAGGTCTTTGATGTTCAAACCCGGCGCCGTGTGCCACACGCCGACCAGCCGATCCGGCTCGGGGTACGGCAGCGGTTTCAGCAGCACGCCGTTCAGCACGCCGAACATGGCGGCATTCGCGCCCACGGCCGCGGCCAGCGTGAGCACCGCCACGATGGTGAATCGCGGCGACAGGGTGAGCCGCCGAAGTGTTTGACGGAAGGTCCCCGATGGCTTGGCCATGCTCCCGGTTAGACGGCAAAGCCGTCCGCGAGGTTGCGCGCGCGCCTCAAAGAAAAACGCCCGCGAGCAATCGCGGACGTTGTCGGACCGCCGCCGGAGCAGTCGCTGTTCAGACCGGGTGCCGCGGTGCTTACGCGACCGTCAGCGTCTTCAGGTACGCCGCGCCCTTCACCATGCAGTCCCAGCCGTTCTGCGCCTGTTCCTGCTCGATGAAGTAGTTCTTCACGCCGCCCGTCTTCATCGCCGTGAAGACCGCCGGCCAATCGACGCTGTCTTCACCCATCGGAATTCCCGGTGCGCCCGGACCGCGGCCCCCGCCTGCGCGGCCTCCGGGCGGCGCGGCCTGCTTGATCGGCATTGGGTTCCCACGCGCCGGCGGCATGGGCGCCTCGAGATCGACGCCGTGCACGTGCGCCGAGATGAAGCGGCCCGGATAGAGCCTGAAGTACATGATCGGATTGCCAATCGTCCGCATCGACGACATCTGGAACTGCATCTTCACGAGATCGGGATCGAGATACTCGAGCAGCAACGGATAGGTGAGCCGGCCGTCGTTGAGCTTCGAGTTCTCGAGGGTCTCGTTGTGGAGGAACTGCTGGATGCCGGCTTTCTTGGCGTTCGCGGCGATCTTATTGTATTCATCCGCCGCGCGCTTGACTTCCTCGGCCGATGTCACGCCGCCGATCACCGTGCCCGGCAGGCTCGCCGTGCCCATCTGCGTGAGGCCCACGGCCTGCGCCCACTCGATCGCCTGGCCCTGCTGGTTCTTGAGCTCGGCGTAGCTGTAGTGCGCGCTCGGACACTTCAATCCGCTGTCTTCGATGATCTTGCGCGTCTGCTTGCCGTCGGACAGGCTCTTGAATTGCGCGTAGCCGGGAGAGCAGAGCTCGATCTGCCGGATGCCGGCCGCGTACATGTTCTTGAGGAGATCGACAAACTTGCCGTCGGCGATCTGCTGCCGCTCGGGATACGTCTGGCTCCCGATGGGAATGCCGAGCGGATCGGCGCGAAGGGTGACCCCTGCGGCCGCGAAGCCGGCCACGGCTGTCGTCATGCCGGCCCTTTCGATGAACTGTCGACGCGTGATCTCAGCCATGACCCACCTCTTTGCTTTGGACGGTGTCGGACGGATACTACACCGCCGCCCGTTCGCGGCGGAACTTCATTGAGACTTCCGGCGGGGCGAGGCTGGTCCAGCTGGAGCCGTCGCAGCCTTGAGTCAATCGCCCTTCACGCGACCAGCGCTTTCAGGATCGGTACAAGCCGGCTTTCAGCTCGAACCCGATGCCCGGCAGGTCGGGAAGCGCAACGCGGCTGTCTTCGACAGGAAGACCGTCCGCAAAGCCGTTGAAGGGCTTGAACACGCTGGGGTAGGACTCGTTGCCGCCCAGGCCGAGGCCGGCCGCGATGTTGAGCGAGAGCTGATGGCCGCCAT
Source organism: uncultured Acidobacteriota bacterium (assembly GCA_963724645.1). Taxonomy (GTDB): domain Bacteria; phylum Acidobacteriota; class Vicinamibacteria; order Vicinamibacterales; family SCN-69-37; genus CAVXSP01. The sequence goes on along the minus strand of CAVRVJ010000008.1, from coordinate 130,801 downwards.
GCGGGACGCAGCGGCGGATCGACCATCCGTGCGCGCGCAGCATCTCGAGCATGCGCAGGTACTCGACCAGGCCGTAGCTGAGCGCGCAATCGAACTGCAGTACATCACGGTCCGGGCGCATGCCGGCGTATCGGATGAGGTTGCGGGCATCCTGCAGCGAAAAAAGGTTCTCGCCCGTGGCCATCGTGCCTTGATAGCTCTTCGACAGCTCCGCCTGCAGCGCGTAATCGAGTGGATCGCCGGCCTCCTCGTACCAAAGCAGGCCGTATGGCTCGAGCGCCCGGCCGTACTCGATCGCCTGCGCCAGCTCGAAACGCCCGTTGGCGTCCACAGCGAGCTGCCGCGGACTGTCCAGAAGCTTCAGCACCGCCTCGATTCGTTTCAGGTCTTCGGACAACGGCAGGCCGCCGATCTTGATCTTGACGGACGAGTATCCGAGATCCAGATAGCTCTGCATCTCGCTCCGGAGTGCTGCGATGTCCTTGCCCGGATAGTAATAACCACCGGCGGCGTACACCCATACCTTGTCGTCGGGCTTGCCGCTGCCGAATCGATCCGCGAGCAGCCGGTACAGCGGTACGCCGGCGATTTTGGAAACGGCATCCCACACCGCCATGTCGATCACGCCGACGGCGACCGAGCGCTCTCCGTGCCCGCCCGGCTTCTCATTCTTCATCAGGACGTCCCAGATGCGGAATGGATCGAAGTTGTCGCCGGCATCGTCCACGATCTGACTGGACTCGACGGACCTCAGGCGGGGGAGGAAGCGATCGCGCAGCAATCCGGCCGGCGCGTACCGGCCGTTCGAGTTGAATCCGAATCCCACGACGGGCTGGCCATCGCGAACGACGTCGGTGACGAGCGCGACGACGCTGACGGTCATCTGGCTGAAATCAACGTACGCGTTGCGGATGTCGGACTTGATGGGGACGACGGTGTCGCGGATGTCGACAATTCTCATATTGAGGGCTAGAGGGCGGACGCAACCGCCTTGCCGACATCCCTTGTCGTCGCTTTTCCGCCCATGTCGGGGGTCCGCGGGCCTTCGGCCAGGACGATCTCAATGGCTCGCATCACGGCGGCGGCGGCCTCCGGATGGCCGAGGTGCTCGAGCATCATCGCGCCAGACCAGATCTGACCGATCGGATTCGCGATGCCTTTGCCGGCGATATCGGGCGCCGATCCATGGACCGGCTCGAACAGGGACGGAAAGGTCCGCTCGGGATTCAGATTCGCCGACGGCGCGATGCCGATCGTCCCGGTGCACGCGGGGCCGAGGTCCGACAGGATGTCGCCGAAAAGATTGGAGGCGACGACGACGTCGAACCAGTCCGGGTGCTGCACGAAATGCGCGGTCAGGATGTCGATGTGGAACTTGTCCACGCGAACCGCCGGGTATTTCGCGGCCCATTCGGCCACGCGCTCGTCCCAATACGGCATCGAGATGGAAACGCCGTTCGATTTCGTGGCTGAGGTCAGATGCTTTTTCGGGCGCTGCTGGGCGAGATCGAATGCGAATCGCAGCACGCGATCGACGCCGGTGCGTGTGAAGATGCTTTCCTGCACGACGACCTCGCGATCGGTCCCGGAAAAAATCCGGCCGCCGATGCTGGAGTATTCGCCCTCGGTGTTTTCGCGCACGACATGGAAATCGATCTCGCCCGGCTTGCGATTGGCGAGAGGAGAGGCCACGCCGTCGAACAGACGCACCGGCCGCAGATTGACGTACTGGTCGAACTCCCGCCGCATCGCGAGCAGCATGCCCCACAGCGAAATGTGATCCGGTACCTTCGCGGGCCAGCCGACGGCGCCGAAAAAAATCGCCTCGTGGCGGCCGATGCGGTCCTTCCAGTCGGCCGGCATCATCACGCCGTGTTTCAGGTAGTAGTCGCAGTTCCAGTCGAACTGGTCCCACTGAAACGCGAAATTGAATTTCGCCCCGGCCGCATCGAGCACACGCTGTCCCTCCGGCACGACTTCGGCGCCGATCCCGTCGCCCGGGATGACCGCGATCTTGTGAGAAGGGAGGAGTACCATGGACGATGAATACTATCTCGCCGCTGGGCCCGAAGGCCTGGGGACATCGTGGAATACTTGTCCATGCTGGCGCACATGGCCATCCGTCCTCGACTGCTGCTTGCCGCGGCGGTGTTCTCCGCGTTCGCTTACGCGATCCACGCGACGCGCGACGTCACACTGTCGATTACCGTCGTCGACGCCTCGACCGGCAAGAAGACGCCGGTGCGCGTTGGCTTGCGGGGCGCGAATGGCGCCAGGCCGAGCGTGCCAGGCGCGCTCGCCGTCTCCGAAAGCGCCATTCCAATTCCGAAGCAGGCGATCGCCGTGATGTGGGGGCAGCAGGATAGAGCGCAGGGATTCGCGCTTCAGCCCGATGGCGCGTTCTATGTCGACGGCGCGTTCGACGCGACGGTGCCGCCGGGCGCGTATACGCTGGCGCTGTCAAAAGGGTTCGAGTACGTCCCGCAATCCGTCCCGCTCGACATCCAGTCGACGTCCGGCCTTACGCGCGAGATCCGGCTGGACCGCTGGGTCGATATGCCCGCGCGCGGCTGGTATTCGTCGGACGACCACATCCACCTCCGTCGATCCCCTGCGGACGACCCGTCCATCGTTCGGTGGATCGACGCTGAGGACATCCACGTCGGCAATCTGCTTCAGATGGGCGACTTCTGGGCCGTCTACTTCAGCCAGTATGCATTCGGTTCGAAAGGCCGGTACCAGGAGCAGGGACGATGGCTCTCTCCCGGTCAGGAGGAGCCGCGCACGCCGGAGATCGGACACACGATTTCGCTCGGCGCCAGCGAGTTCGTGCGCTTTGCGGGCGACTACTACTCGTTCGATCGGCTCTTCGATCGCGTCCACGAGCTGGGCGGAGTCACCGGGTTCGCGCACCAGGGCATGAGCTTTCACGGCTATCGCGGGATGGTGCTCAATACATTGCGCGGCAAGAACGATTTCCTCGAGCTCGCGCAGTTCTGTGTGCCCGAAGGGCCGCTCGCGCTGGAGCACTACTACATGTTTCTGGACCTCGGCATCAAGCTCACGGCGCTCGCCGGGTCTGACTTTCCGTGGTGCGGCCGCGGGCCGGCGTACGGGCTTCCAGGGCCGCCGGTCGCGCAGATCGGCAACGCCCGGTTCTACGCGTACGTCGGCGGTCCGCTCACGTACGACAACTGGTTTGGCGCCCTGAAGGCGGGCCGTACCTTCGTCACGACCGGGCCGATGGTGCTGCTGACGGTCAATGGCCACATGCCCGGCGAGACGGTCGACGTCGCGCGCGGAACGCACGTACGCGTGACCGCTGAGGCGCTCGGCCAGGCGGCACAGGTGCCGCTCGAGTCGCTGGAGATCATCGGTCACGGCCGCGTGCTCGCGCGCGCCGACGGGCGCAATGCGGCCCGGCTGACGGCCGAGGTCGATCTGCCCGTGGACAGAGGAATCTGGATCGCTGCCAAAGCGAAAGCCGGCACTGCACAGGTGGCGCACACGACGCCGGTGTATGTGACCGTGAACAGCGGCGGGTTCCAGAATCCAGACACGCTGCGCGCGCGCCTGGAGACCGCGGAGAAATACCTGCGCGAGCTCGAAGCCGAGCTGGCGGCGCCCGGCACGAGCCTCGACAGCCAAGCCTCGCGCCACCGGGTCCAGCTCGAGCGTCAGGTCGCGGAGGCCCGCGCGAAGCTGGCGACTCTCGTCGGACCCGGAAGATAGCGTCAGCGGATTGGCGCTACCGCGGTCTTGTCGTCGTCGCGGCCGCGGCCGGCTTGCTCAGGAACACATGCGTGCCGTAGGCCGTGGCGACCGCGATGTCCGGCTTGCCGTCCTTGTTCAAATCCATCACCTCGAACGCCGAACCGACGCCCGAGCGGTTGTGCACGAGCTCCGGCACGAATTCCGCGCCACCCGGGGCGTTCGGATTGCGCACGGTCTTGTAGATGTAAATCACTGCGGGGCCGTACGGATCGGGTCCGTTGTAGTTCTCGAGGTGCGACCAGTACCGCTTGCCAATGATGAAGTCAGGAATCTTGTCTCCGTTCATGTCGGCGAACCGCGCGGCATGGGCCTCTGAGAAGACCACGTTACCGGCGTTCTTCGTGGAGTAGTCGCCTGCGATGTCGTGGCGGACGAACGTGATCGCGCCGTCCGCGCCTCGCTTCTGCTCGTACCAGGCCAGCCCCCAGCCGTGCACACTCAGGCTCGCGACCACGTCGGTCAGCCCGTCGCCGTTGACGTCGTACACGCCCATCTCCGTCGTCGCTGTCGCAAAGTCCATCGGATGGAACTTCCACGCGACGTCCTGCGTCAGGCTGGCGGGCTGCTCGTACCACCCGCTGTTCGCGACGATATCGGCACGTCCGTCGCCATTCACGTCGCCGACGCCGCCCATGCCGTGCACGTTCTTCGGCTCGCCCGGTCCGGAAACGATGTGTACGACCCAGGGTGCCGTCGGGTTCGCCGGATCCGGTTTGGCCCATCCGTAGCCGGCGCCGGAGCCAAAAACCATTTCGGGTTTCCCGTCGCCGTCCACATCACGCATCAGGACGCTTTCGGTATTCGGGGTGGGCAGGATCGTCGTGTGATCCCACCTCCGATCCTCGCCTCTCGGATTGACGTAGAGATCGATGGGCCGCGTGTTTTTCGTGCGATCCCACTCCGAAGCCAGAATGTCCGGCCAGCCGTCGCCCGTGAAGTCGTAGGTGAAATTCACCATGTCGGGCGCGTACTCAGTGGCCGGGTTGTAGACGCGGCCGATCCGGTAGATGTGGCGTTCCGTATAGGACGGCCCGAGGTAATAGAAAGGCCCGGACGCGATATCCATCGTGCCGTCGTGATTGATGTCGGAGGCCACGGCCGACCACCCGTAGTACATCGTGCTGATCTGGTGCGCGGTGAAGCGGCTCGAGACCTGCTCTTTGGGCAGCACCACGTGGCTCACGTTCTTCCACGCGACGTCCTTGTACCTGACGTCTGCCGTGCCGCCGACATACAGGGCGATCGCGCCGTAGCCGTCACCCGCGGCGTCCGGAAGCGCGCCGCCCGCGCCGGGCACCGGCCGCACCGTGTTCGCCCAGAGGTTGATCAGAATCGGATTCCATTCGCCGGGTTTCAGCGCCGCCGCCGCAGCCGCTGCCGTCGCCGTGGGCGACGTCGGCGCGGTGCCGATGCGCTCGCGACTGAGTTCCTTGCCTTCGGCGGTCAGTGTGACGCGATACGAGACGAAATCGCCGTCCACGAACGAGACGTACACGCCTTTCAGTCCGCCGTCAGGCGTCTTTGCCGCGCGCAGCAGCACGCCGGTCCGGCACTTGCCGTCGCAGCGCGCGTTGGCGAAGAACTGCAGGTCCTGGAAGGACTTGTCCAGCATGAGCCATCCACCCGCGTCCGATGTCGGGTGTCCGACAAGCTCACCGTTCTGCGCTTTCCAGTCGGCCTGTCCGACCACGTGCCAGCCCGTCAGCGATGAGCCGGTGAACGTCGAATCGGCTTTGAAATCGGGCGGATCGGCCGCTTGCACGCCGATCGCGAGCATTCCAAGAGCAAACGTCATCACGACCAACGACCAACTGTGATTCCACGTGCGCGTCACGGGGGCCTCCTCGTCTGGTGGTGCCCGTAAGATATGCGCTTCCTCTCGGTTGGAGTCAATGCCCTCTGGCCTTTGACGGGCTCTGGGTCGTCGGCCCCTTGAGGTCGAGATCAGGCTTCGGCGGACCCGCCGGCTCTCAGCGAAAGGGCGGTCAGGCCTGGGATCCGATCGCGCTCTGCGCAAGAGTCAGCAGAGCAATGCAGGCCGTGTCACTGCGCAGCGTGCGCGGACCCATTCCGACGGGTTCGAACCCATGATTCCCGAGGAGCCGGCGTTCGAACTCGTTCCAGCCGCCTTCGGGTCCGACGCCGACGAGTACACGCGATGCCGGGCTTTCCCGAACGGCGGCGTCCACGGACCTGGAGGCCGACGGATCAGCCACGACACGCAGCCCGCTCTCGAACAGCTCGTCCAGGTGATCCTCGACGAGGATCTTGAACTGCCGGTGAATCGACACGCGCGGCAGCCGTGTATCGCGCGCCTGTTGCAGCCCTTCGATCAGGAGCGTTCGATAGCGCGGTGCGTCGAGGACGTGTGCATCGAAGTAGTGCCGCTCCACGCGCTCGGCGTTGGTCAGGATGATCTGCCCGACGCCAAGCGCGGCAAGCTGAGCCCAGAGCCGGCGCATCACTTTCGGCCGGGGCAGCGCAAGCAAGAGGTCGACCCGCGGCCGCGGCGGCGTGTCCGTGTCGAACACGCAGCGCATCGTCAGCGTGGTGCCGCTCGTCGAGGTAACCACCGCAGTGCCGAGCGGGCCGTCGAGGAGTCCTACGCGCACTGCACGTCCGGTGGCGACCTTCAGCACGTTCAGAAGGTGTAGAGCCCGCGCGCCGGAGAGCGTCACGTCGCCTGCATCGCCGACTTCACGCGCTTCAAGCAGGATCAGATTCACAGCGATGCGAGACCCGTCCCTCCTCTCAGGAGACCCGTCCCCTCCCCCCCGGGGAGACCCGTCCCTCCCCCTCGGAAGACCCGTCCCTCCCCCGGGGAGACCTGTCCCCCTCTCTCCGCCGCATCTGAGCACGGAGCGTCCCGCTGATTCAAGAGCGGTGGCACTCTGCGATAGTCTGGAATTGGCCATGGACCGCGAAATCCGTCCAGGCGTGCCGATGCGTCCAGCGGGCCCTCGCGGGGTACCGATTCTCGGCATGCTGCCGGCGGTCAGACGCAATCCGACGGCCGTGTTCCTGAGTGCCGCTCTTCGTTTCGGCGACGTCGTCTACTTCAAGATCGGCTCGCGGCACGGTTACCTCGTGACGAACCCTGCGGACGTCCGCCACGTCCTTCAGGACAACGCGCGCAACTATCACAAGAGTCCGCTCTACGACAAGCTGCGAGCCGCGCTCGGCAACGGCCTGCTGACGAGCGAGGACGAATTCTGGTTGCGGCAGCGGCGGATTGCACAACCCGCCTTTCATCGGCAACGCATTGCGGCGCTGGCCAACGTGATGGCGGACGCGGCGAGGGATGTCGCGACCGAATGGCAGACGATTGCGGCAGCCGGGCAGCCCGTCGATGTCGCCGAGGAGATGATGCGTCTCACGCGGACCGTCGTGCTCCGTGCGCTCCTCGGCGCGGATCTCGGTCCGTTCGCGTCCAAAGTCGACCCAGCCTGGACCGTCATGAATCAGTATGTCGGCGAGAGCTTCTGGTCGCTCGGGTTCACCGACGGGTTGCCAACACCGAAGTACCGGCGGTTTCAGGCGGCACAGGCCGTGCTGCGGGGAGCTGTCGAGCACGTCATCAGCCAACGCCGGCGCAGCGGATCCGACAGCGGCGATCTGCTTTCTCTGCTGCTGTCAGCGCGCGACGAGGAAACCGGCGAGACCATGACCGACGAACAGCTGCGCGTCGAGGTCACGACATTCCTGCTGGCCGGCCAGGAGACGACGTCGCTCGCACTGACCTGGACGTGGTACCTGTTGTCGCAGCACGCACGAGCGCTGCAGAGACTCGAGAGTGAAATCGACGCCGTGCTCGACGGACGTCCTCCCGGATATGCCGATCTCGTGAGTCTGCCGTTTACACGCATGGTGATTGACGAGGCACTGCGCCTGTATCCGCCGGCGTGGGGCATTTCGCGGCAGGCGTTGAGTGACGATGAGCTTGGCGGGTACCACCTCCCACGCGGATGGCTTGTGTTCATCATCCCCTACGTCCTCCATCGCCTTCCGGCATTCTGGCCGGACCCGGAGACGTTCGATCCCGAGCGCTTTCTGCCAGAGCGCAGCGCGGATCGGCCGAAATTCGTGTACCTGCCGTTCGGCGCCGGGCCCCGGCAATGCATCGGCAACCACTTCGCCCTGATCGAAGCGGCACTCATTGTGGCCAGTCTCGCGCAGCGCTATCGCCTTCACCTCGTGCCGCGACACCGGGTTGAGCCGTGGCCCCTCATCACGCTTCGTCCGCGCTTCGGGATGCCGATGATCATCGAGCGCCGTGCGGCGGCGCGTTCCCCGGCGGTCGACCGTTCCTGACAAAACCGCGTTCGCCGATCCGGTGGTATCGTCGACTGGATTCCGGGAGGACTCCATGCGGCATGCGATCAATCGCCGAAGGTTCCTGCAGCAGACCACGCTCAGCGCGACCGCGTTGGCACTGTTCGGCGCGCGCCCACGTGGGGCGCAGTCCGGCGTGTTCATCTCGCTTCCGCCCTGGGCGGTGGCCCGCAATGTGGGCTGGCCCGAGCAAGCGCGGCTCGCGGCGCGCGTCGGCTACGGCGGCATCGATTGGGCGTTCGGACCGGCTCGCACGGCGGGCGTGGACGCCACGCGCGCGTTGATAGCCGAGCTCAAGATTCAGCCGACCATCGTGAACCTTCCGATGCAGAACGCGCTCGCAGGCGACGACGCCGCGTTTCAAGCGCAGCTGCCCAAGCTCGGTGAGGACGCGGCGTTCTGCGCGGCGATCGGCTGCCACCGCTTTCAACTCGTGCTTGGCGCCACCACTGTCGGGGGCCAGTCGAAAGAGGAGCGCTGGAAGGTGGTGCGCGACCGGCTGGCCGCGATTTCCGCCGTGCTCGCGCCGCACGACATGCGCCTTGGCCTCGAGTTTCTGGGGCCGCTCGTGTTCCGTGCGGGACGAGGAGGTGGCGGCCCGGGCGGCCGGCGCGGCGCGCCACCCGCCGACCCGAACGCGCCGCCACCCCCGCCCCCGCCGCCGCCCGTGCCGTTCGTCTGGACACTGCCCGAAACCGTCAAGCTCGCAGCCGAGGCGGGTCCGAACATCGGCGCGACGCTCGACGCGTGGCATTGGTATCACTCGGGCGGTACTGTCACCGACATCCGCGCCACGGACAAGTCGCGCATCGTCCATGTTCATGTGTCCGACGCGCGTCAGATGCCGCCCGAAGAGGTCCAGGACAATATGCGGCTCCTGCCGGGCGAAGGCGTGATCGATCTGGTGGGCTTCTTCCAGGCGCTGAAGCAGATTGGCTACGCCGGCGGCGTCGCGCCGGAAACGATCGGCCCGCGCATTCCCGATACGATGCCGCCCGAGGAAAGCGCCCGCCTGGCCCTCGAAGCGACGACGGGTGTGATGAAGAAAGCTGGAGTGATTTAGCCTCGTAGTACATCTTCGAGCCCGCGGGAAACCTTGCGTGCTCTCGGCATCCGCGAGATCATCATCCGCGAGGAGACGCACATGGGATTATTCGATGGGTTGCTCGGTGGCATCGTCGGAGCCGGCATGGTGTCGGTCGTGAGCGACATCATTGAGAAGCACGGCGGCCTGCAGGGTGTCGTGAGCCAATTCGAAAAGAACGGTCTCGGTGCGACGGTCAAGTCGTGGGTGGGGACCGGGCCCAATCAAAAAATCTCGCCCGATGAGGTGCAGAGGGCCCTCGGTCCCGATCTGCTGCAGCAGTTGTCAGCGAAGTCCGGCTTGTCCGTGCAGGAGCTGACACAGAAGCTGTCGCAAGTGTTGCCCCAAGCCGTGGATAAACTGACGCCGGACGGCGCGATCCCAAAAACCTAGCCAGCCGACTCCGGAAGGCCCACAACTGGTCGCAGGCAATCCGAGGTCAGTGCCAGCCTGTGAGTCCGAGCTGCACGGAAAAGTTGTGGACGCCCAGGCCGTCGAACGTCGCTGTTGAAGTGCGCACAAGAAGGCTCATCGCAACGTGTGGCCCGCGAAAGATGTCGAATCCTGCCGTCGCTTCGGCGGTGGGCGACCAGAAGCGTGTGCCGTTGAGCGAGATTTGCGACGGAGGTTGATACCCCAGACCTGCCAGTCCTGCTCCACCCTCGATCCAGACCTGTCCGAACAGGCGGACGCGACCGGCGCCGTATATGCTCACCCCTCCCCACATTCCCGGGCCGGTGTTCCCGCCGGCCATGATTTGCGAGATCCCGATCAGCGCCACGCGATCCGGACAACTGGAAGCCGCCGTCAAGGCAGACGGTCCCGACCACCCTCCCTGATGAGGGTGGAAGCGCACCGGGTGGAACTGTGCTCAGGTTGCCGCTCGTGACTCGGTTGCCCGCCCCGAATGAGGCCTCGTACAGCCAGCGCGGTTCCGTAGCCGCCGATTGAGCCGCAGCCAGCGCAGGAACACACAAGACTGCGAGCAGGATGACGAATCGATGCACGATAGCTGCCCCCCAGCGTCAGCGATTCTGACATTCAATGATTCATTTCAGTCGCGAGGTCCCTGGCGAGTCGCTACGGCTGCCAGTTACTATGTCAGCGCGGGACGCGGGCGGAGGCGACAGTGAACGACGACCTTAGGCGCCTGGTCCACGACCGGCTCAGTTCGGAAGGACTGCTGCAGAAGAACTGGAGCAGTCTTGTGCTTGCCGCATGCGACGGTCGTGAGGCGCTTGAGAGCCTGTTGCTGAACGCAAAGGCAGCAGCGAGGCCCTCCGCGCCAACCGGTGCCAAAGAAGAGCGCCGGCGCCTATCTCACTTCCCTGACGGTTCAAGGCTTCAGAGGCATCGGACCGAAGCAGACCCTCACGTTCACTCCGGGGCCTGGACTCACGATCGTCATCGGCCGCAACGGATCTGGGAAGTCGAGCTTCGCCGAAGCGCTGGAAGTGCTGTTCACGGGCGACAGCAAGCGCTGGTCGGACCGTTCGAAGATCTGGAAAGAAGGATGGCGCAATCTCCATCAGGCGCATCCGGCCGGCATCGAAGCAGACGTGCTGCTGGAGGGTCAAGGCCCAGCCAAAGTCGCCTGCGCGTGGGACGATGGCGCGCACTCTCGAGGCGCAGAAGGCGTTTGTCCAGCCGAAAGGCAAGCCCAAGACCTCGCTGCAAGCCCTCGGCTGGAAAGACGCCCTCGTCTCCTACCGTCCATTCCTTTCCTACAACGAGCTCGGCTCGATGTTGGATGAGGGACCCTCCAAACTGTACGACGCGCTCTCGCTCGTCCTTGGACTTGAAGATCTTGTCAACGCTCAGGCGGCGCTCGCGAAGAGCCGTCTCGATCGACAACAGGCCTTCGACGCCGCCGATCAGCAGCGGGAAGCGCACTGTTGAATTGCTGAAGGCACTGTTGGAAACGGAGGCCGACGACCGGGCGTCAGCCTGCCTCGACGCGCTCATGTCGAAATCGTGGGGACTCGACGCGGTCGAGGCGGTGCTGGCGGCTGGTGCAGTGCCTCACGCGGACCAGGACATCAGCATTCTGGCTCGCGCCCTGTCCTTGGACGCCGGCGATCCTGCACGCGTCCAGTCGGCCGTCTCCGCGTTGAGGAAGGCCGATGAGGGGCTGAAAGCGGTCGCCGGGACCGACGCGGACGCTGCGCGGCAGGTGGCGCAGTTGCTGAGCGCGGCGCTGGAATTTCATGCGGGCCACGGAGACGGCGATTGCCCGGTGTGTCGAAGCAAAGGGGCGCTGAGCAAGACCTGGGCGGCATCGACTCGCAAGGAAATCGAACGCCTCCGCTTCATCGCGTCGAGCAGTGATCAGGCGCACCGTGCCGCCGACGCGGCGGTCAAAGAAGCTCAGGCACTCCTCACCGCGCCCCCAAGGCTTCTGGCGCAACTGTTCGAGATCGGCCTCGATGGTCTGGCGGCCGCGCGTGAACAGTGGGAAGGTTGGCACGCCGGCTCGACAATCAGCGATTTGGCCGCCCTGGCCACCCACCTCGAAACACGTCACGAAGCCTTCGCAGGCGCGATCGACGTGCTCAAGAAGTCAGCGGCAGCGGAGCTGAAGCGCCGGGAGGATCGGTGGCGGCCCATTGCCACCGCGATCTCCGGATGGATCCAATCCGCGAGAGACGCGCGCGCCGGCGCGGAGCACCTTCCCCGCATCAAAGCGGCCGAGACGTGGCTGAAGGATGCTTCTGCGGACATTCGGAACCAACGATTCGCGCCCATTGCTGACAAAGCGATGGCGACGTGGGAACACCTTCGTCAGCAGAGCAACGTGACGCTTGGGCGGATCGAACTCGCCGGCGCGAAGAGCCAGCGGCGCGTCACGCTCGACGTCACGGTAGACGGGATTCCTGGCGCTGCCCTCGGCGTCATGAGCCAGGGCGAACTGCATTCACTGGCGCTGAGCCTGTTTCTGCCTCGGGCCACCTTGTCGGAGAGCCCATTCCGCTTTGTCGTGATCGACGATCCGGTCCAGTCAATGGATCCTGCTCGCGTTGACGGCCTGGCGCGCGCTCTCGAGGAGACGGCGCGCACAAGGCAGGTCATCGTGTTTACGCACGACGAGCGGCTGCCGGAAGCCGTGCGCCGCCTGGGCATCAAGAGCACGATTCTGAGTATTACCCGCCGTCCGAAATCCGTGGTGGAAGTCAGGACGGCTCTCGATCCCGTCCAGGGGCACATCGAGGATGCGCTCGCGCTCGTTCACACGACCGAACTGCCAGTGGCGGTCCTGCGCCGGCTCGTGCCGGGCTTCTGCCGTTCCGCTCTCGAGGCGGCATTCATCACTGTGGTTCGCCGCCGGCGTTTGGCGGCCGGGCGTCCGCATGGCGATGTGGAGGAGGAACTCAAGGGAGCGGGGAAGCTGACGCCGCTTGCAGCGCTTGCCTTGTTCGATGATCGGGAGAAAGGCAGCGACGTCATGAATCGGCTGAACAGGTTTGGCTCGTGGGCTGGCGACGTGTTCAGGCAGTGCAAGGATGGCGCGCACGACGAGGTTGCCGGGGACCTGAAGCTGATCATCCGAGATACGGAAAGGCTCGCCGGCAAGATTCTGGAGCTCGCGTGAGCCTCGATGAGCCTTCACTGGTCACAGTTGCGCGCGATCTGCTCGAGCGGGCCGATCCGATGACAGCGGGGATCTGGCCACGTGCGACCGCGCTGCTTGCCCGTCAAGCGCTGGAGGGCGCTCTTGACGATTTGTGGCGCCTGCGCGCTCCGGGCCTCGAGCAATGTTCGGCTCGCGCGCAACTGCTCTGCCTTCCGTCCTACCTGCCGGGCGACGAGGAGCTGGCCGAGCGTGTGTCCTATGCGTGGTCCGGGCTCAGCCGTGCGTGCCATCAGCATCCGTACGAGCTGCCGCCGACTTCGTCCGAGTTGCTCGGATGGCTCGCCGCGGTCGAACAACTTGTGGCGCGCGTGCGGTCATTGAATACTCCGACGGGCAACCTGCCGAACTGACTTTCAAGCCGTCCCGATCTGATTGAACAGAAACGGCAGCCCGGGCTGCAGATCGCTGTCGACCACGTGGACGCCCGCACCCGGTGCGTACTGCTGCCGCGCCTGGTCGAGCTCTTCCTCGACCCATTCGACCAGCGGCCCAGGCGAGATCACCCGCACGAACCGGCCGAAGCCGAGAATCCAGCTTCTGAGCGCGTAGTCGTCCGAGACGTGCAGCGTCATCACGACGGAGCCATCCGGGCGATCCTTCAAGTGCTGCGACGCGTGCCACGTGCGTTCGCGAATGGACGCGGCGATGGTCCGGTGAAAGCGGAGCTGCACCTTCATCGCCGGACCGCGATGGACGCCAAGCGAATTCTTGAAAGGGTCCGATTCGAGCTCGGGGATCGGGTCGAAGGTCTGCTCCTGAACGCTCACGCGGCGCACGCGCTCGATGGCGAATGTCCGGACCTCCCCGTACGCCGGCACGAAGGCGATGAGATAGAGTCCGCCCTGCGCGTGAACCAGCCGGTGCGGATGGACGAGGTACTCCTTCTCACGCCCGCTCTCCTGCGAGTGGTACCGCATGGTGACCACGCGGCGTGCGACGCTCGCTTCGAGCAGCTTCGCCGTCGTCTGGTAGGTCTGCGTGTCCTGACGCTTGCTTTGCGCCGGCTTCGCGGTAATGACGCGCGGCAGCCGATCGAGGAATTTCTTCATTGCCGGCGAGAGCGCCGCCTCGACCTTGTCGAGCGCGCTCTGCAGGTCGCGGAGCATCGACGTTCCGGCGAAGCACTCGAGCAGCGCGCGGCTGAAATAGAGGGCGCACAGCTCCGAGAACGTCAGCCCGCTCCGCGCCAGCGCGCCCGTGGCCTTGGGGTCCATGCGCCAGAACTTCGTGGCGTTCACCGTCTCGTCGTAGATGGGGAAGCCCGCCGCCTGTAAGGCGGCCAGGTCGCGGCGGATCGTGCGCGTGGTGACGTGCAGGTCCGTCGCCAGTTTCGGGATCGTGTTCGTCCGCGTCGCGGCCAGTTGCCGAAGGAGCGTCCACTGGCGGATCAGCTCGCTATTACGTCCCATCGAGATCCTCCGTAGAGACCGCGCATAACCCGCCGCGCGAACGAGAGGATTCTATCTGCGAAATCATCGGCTTGGCTGACCACTCCTGTCATAGCGGAGCCGTATCCTGAACCTGGCCCGGGACTTCCTCGGGCGGGAGGATCCATGACCTTACACACCACCAGTTCTCAGGCCTTCGCGGACGCCGTGCAACACGCGACGTTCGGTCCCGCGTCGATGTTCCAGAATCTGTCCGTCGTGCCCCTGCTGAACCCCAACGAGCGGGAAGCGGACTACCTCACCCTGGACGAGGCGCTCGCGGGCGGCTGGGCGCAGATTACCGAGGTGAGCGACGCGGGCCAGGTGTCCGAGTTGAAGATCGTGGTGAAGGGTGACCGGCCCGTGCTGCTGGTTGACGGCGAGGAACTGGTCGGCGCCAAACAGAACCGGGTCCTGAATCTCACGATTCTCGTGCCGGCTCCCAGCACCACCCCCATTCCCGTCTCGTGCGTCGAGTCCGGACGATGGCAGCATCGATCGCGTGCCTTCGCGTCGGCACCGCGGGCGCATTTTGCGGAGGGACGCGCGGCCAAGGCGAAGCAGGTCACCAGTTCACTCATGGGCGCCGGACACAGGCGGTCGGACCAGAACGCCATATGGAGTCTCATTGCCGAGAAATCCGCGCGATTCAGCGCCGACTCGGACACGTTTGCGATGTCGGCGGTCTTCGACAAGGTGGGTCCGTCGCTCGAGGAATTCGTGGCCGCGTTCCCATCGGTCGAGCACCAGGTGGGCGCCGTATTCCTCATCAATGGCCGGCCGGCAGGCCTCGAGCTGTTCGACGCGGCCAGCACGTGGGGCAAGCTCGCGCCGAAACTCGTGAGGAGCTACGCGCTCGATGCGCTGGATCGACGCGACGGCGAACATGCCCCCTTGGCAGATACCGACCTGTCAAGCGCGTTTGCGAGCGCCGTGGCGTCGAGCCCGGCGTCGGCGTTTCCGGCGGCTGGGGAAGGGGAAGACGTGCGGCTGACGGGACCGTCGATTGCCGGCGCGGCGCTCGTGGCGCGCGGGCGGGCCGTGCACGTCAGTGCGTTTCCGCAGCCCGTCTGAACAGCGCGAACGTCGTCTACATGGCAAGTGCTTTCCGGTGCTTTCCGGGATTAGGTCCGGCGTCTGGACGCGACCCACAGGACCAGACCCACGGCCGCGGCGATCGCGCCGTTGATCGCCCATCGTCTTTGGCCCGTCATGAAGCTGCCCGGCAGCAGGCCAACGCCCTGGAAGAACCAGACGGTGCCAATCGTCATCACGATGATGCCGGCAAATCGGAAGAGTCGTTTCATGATCGCAAGCGTATGACCGGACCTGTCAGCGCGGCCCGGTACATTGTCCTGACGGAGGGAATACGAGCAAACAAAAGCCTGAACGAAGCCCCATGACCTGGAAGGATCTCGAGCCAAGGAGGACGATGAGCGACCGCGTGACTGTTGATGGTGTGGACGTCGTATTAGCTTCTCCCGACGAGTACGAATCCGAGTGGATCGATTTCGGATATTCCCTGCAGCGCCTCGAAGCCGCCTGGCTTCGACTCTCCGCTGATGAACCGCCGCTCAACCCGCGCATCGTCGGTGAGCCCGGCCTCGGGAAGACGACACTCGCCTGCGCCGCCGCCCGGCGTCTCGGCCGGCCCGTGTATTTGTTCCAGTGCACCATGGACACACGTCCGGAGGATCTCGTCATCACGCCGGTGCTGACGCCGGATCGCCGGGTGGACTACCACGCGTCGAGCGTCGTGTCGGCGATGGTACGCGGCGGCGTCGTCGTGCTGGATGAGGGCAATCGCATGCCCGAGCGGGCGTGGGCGTCGCTTGCGCCGCTGATGGACGACCGCCGGTACGTCGAGAGCGCCGTTGCCTCCATCAAGGTACACGCGCAGCCGGAGTTCCGGTTGTGCGTGACGATGAACGCGGACGCCAGCGTGTATGAGTTGCCTGGCTACATCCAGAGCCGGCTCAAGCCGCGCATCGACATCGTCACACCGCCGTGGGCGCTGCAGGAACGGATCCTGCGTCTGAAGTGCCCGGCCGTCGACGAACAGCTGCTGGCAGACGTCTTCGCGCTCCTCAAGAAGCGGGTCAAACAGGGACGGCACGACAGTACGCGCGACATGCTCTCGCTCGCGCAGTACGCGCAGAAGCTGAAACAGAGCGGTGTGGACACACCGCTTCGGCGCGCGGCCGCGCAAGTCCTCGAGGACGCCGTTGCCTGATCGCCGCACCCGCGCCGACTCGGCGTTCGTTCAAGCGTTCCGTCACCTGACGGGACTACCATCGTTTCACTACGACGGCGTCTTCGGCCGGATCGTCCACGAGCAGTTCGCCTCATCGCGGCCCGGCGTCGTCGCACTGGAACTGCCGGCGACGTTCCGGCCGGCACTCGAGTGGGCCGCGAGCTGCTGGCCGACGCCGGTGGCGGCTCTCGAGCGTGACCGTGGGTCCGCGATCGGCATGGTCGCGCCATTCGTGCCGGGCGACTCGATCTTCGAAGCCTTTCGATTGGCGTCACAGGCAGGTATCGAGGTCGTGCTCATCGACGTCGATGTATCGGTGGCAGGAGAAAAGCGTCCCGAGCGCACCCTCGTCGTCGGTCCAGAGTTTGCCGCACGGCCGGGCGAAGGCTTCTTTGCCACGATTGATACGCTGAACGATCGGGACGAGCCGCTGGTCAGCGATCTCGTGCGCGAGGCTGCGATGGCGGCGACGCTTACGGCCTTGATGGCGCGGCACGACTCGGTCTGGTGGGTGGGCGGCTTTGCGCACTGGTCGCGAATCGTCGAACGGTTGCGATCCAGGGACTTCTCCGCGCCGGAAATCGATCCCACGCCGCAACGTCGGTTCGCGCGCGCCCGTCTCGGGTCATCCGCCCTGATGCGGCTGACCGGCCAGTACCCTGCGATGGTGGCCGCCTTCGCGCGAGCGCCTCGACAGTTCGAGCCCTTCGACGCCATGCGGACGCTCCTGCATCAAGCCGCGGCTCCCGCGCCCGACGATCAGGAGCCGGCGACGGCCATTGACCTGGCCCGAACCGGGCTGTACGCGAGAAACCTCGCGGCGACCGCCCGGGTCGGCGAGCGGCCGCAATTGGCCGAGCTCCTGCTGGCGGCGAGCACCACGATCGGGCCGCGCTACGCGGCGCGGCTCTTCGCCCTGGCGACGGCCGAAGACCGCTCCGCGCCCGGCGCGGCACTCAAGGCGCTGACGTTCGACGTCGATCCGCGCACGAGAAACCGGGAAACGGTGGAGGCCGGCTTCTGCTTTCGGGGAAAGCGCCTCTCGGCGGAGCCCTGGTTTCCGCCGCCCTGGCCAATGCTTGAGCTGCCTGATGTGGCGCACTTGACGCGCGAGGCGCGCGATGCCCATTACGAAAAGCTGCCGGACGCGACCGCCGGGGAGACGTTCCACTGGCACGCGTATCCACCGGATGAGGAGGCGTACGAAGGGTTCGTCCGGTACGCGCTTCGTCGAGCCAGTCAGCTCGACCCGGCCGACGGCCCGGCGGTGCCGTTCGTGAGTGGCCTCGAGGGTGGCCTTGACGTGCGGACGACCATCCGTTTCTGGCACGAGGACCGGGTCTACGTGCGCCAGCACCAACGGGCGTCGGATCCAGTTCGGAATGGCGTCATCGACTGGATCAATCGCACCGAGGATTCGCCCATTCTCCGTGATCGTGGCGGATTGCATGGCGGGTGGAACGATCCCGACTCCAGGAAGATCGGCAGCGTGTCGCGGGAGATCGGGTACGAGACCATCGGCAGACAGGGACAGTCCGAGGTGGGGCGCCGCCGGCGTGAATGGTCGTTCGTGACGCTTGAACATCCCACGTTCGAGACACGTCCGAGCGCCGGCGAGTTCTGGGATCGCGTCATCCAGCCGCTCGTGAATTTCGGTGGTGCGCGCACGACAGTTTATGACTGGCTGGCGCTGGTGTTCAGATTCTGCGACGGCAAGCCGTTCGTCTATTACAGCCACTACACCCCGAGCGCTCGAATCTACGCGCTGGCACGATCGCACAAGGTGCGTCTTCGATGGTGTCCGCTCGGTCGCTTGTCCGGTGCACTCGTGGCGCGCCATCGCTTCTGGCGCCAGCTCTGGCTGAGTGACAGTCAATGGAGGGAGTTGCAAATGCGCCTGGCGAGGGGCGTGCGGAACGGTCCTGAGCCGCCGGAGGCGCTCGCCGGGAGACTGCGCCGCCAGGTCGTTCCGCACCCGCACAAGCGGTAGGGTGATGTCATGTCCGATGAGCGTGGGGAGATCGGGATACTTCCGGCGGCGATTGAGTTCGCGTCCTGCAACACTCGACGATCCAGGAGGCGCGCGGCGAAGCTTTCACGTAGGAACTGACCTGTCACAGCCATGCGCTACTCTGAGCACTCGCCATGGATCCGTTTGTCGATCAGCTGAAGCGGCTTTGCAGCGCCTATCCCACGCGCTCCAAGTGGGTGTTTGTCCCGACGCACGCCATCGGCCGTACGCTCGGCGACCGCCTGGTCCTGGAAGGCAGCGACTGGGCCAATCTTCGGTTCGTCACGCCGCTCGACGTCGCGCTTCGCATGGGCGCGCCGTTTCTCGTCGAACGGGGGATCGATCCGTCGGAAGAAGGGCTCGGCCCGGCGCTCATAATGCGGCTGCTGCTCGAGACGCGCAGCCCTGAGCCCCGCGAGCAACCAAGTAATGCCGGATATTTCCGGCCCCAGGCTCACCAGCCACAAATGGCGCGGGCGTTGTGGATGACCATCAGCGAACTGCGCATGGCCGGCCTGCGCGCAACCGACCTCATACAGCCGCTGTTCGCGTCTCCGGAGAAGCATTCGGAACTTGGGGCGCTCCTCGCGGCGTATGAAGAGTACCTCGCGACGAACAAGCGCACCGACCTCGCCGGCGTCTACGACGAAGCGCTCCTCCATGCCGACTGGTGTCCGATTCAACCGGAAGACTGCTGGACCGAATTCCCTGACGTCGTGTGGACTCCACTTCAACGAAAACTGATGGACCTCGTCGCGATGCTGCAGGCCGAGCGCATCGTTCCGGAGACGCTCGAGCTTGCCGGAGCGACGATCCCCCGAAGGCTTGGTGGTGTCAAGGTCGTGCGAGTCAAGCCGCTCCGGGAGAACTCGCTGGCGTTCTTGATGCTGGGCGAGAGGAGTTTTCCGGCGCATCAAGCTACAAGCCCCAAGGCGGTGTCCCTCTTCACCGCCGGAGGTATTGAGGCCGAAATCGAGGAGGTATTCCGGCGGATCCTCGCAAGCGGCAGGGCGTTGGACGAGACGGAGATTGCCGTTCCTTCAGAGCGTTATTCGACCCTCATCTGGGAAAAGGCGTGTCGCTACGACTGGCCGGTCACGCTCGCGCATGGCATCCCCGCCACGCTGACGCGGCCAGGCCGGGCCCTCATCGGCCTCTCGGCTTGGATCGAAGACAACTTCGCCGCGGGTCTGTTGCGGCGGCTCCTGCAGTCCGGCGACCTCGACGTGCCGGGCCGATCGGCGCGCCTGCTCGTTCGCGCGAAAGCGGCCTGGGGCCGAGACACCTACCGGTTGGCCATTGGCCGGTTGATCAGGGCTTCCGAAACCCGCGCCGAGCGTGATGACATCCCAGAAGACGAGCGTGACGTGCACAGGAGGCGCGCGGAGGAAGCGCGCGAGCTGGCCGACTGGATCCAGGTCGTGCTGAACGCCGTCCCTGCGCCCGGGCCTGACGGGCTCATCGATCTCCAGTCGCTCGTGGCGTGCGCGCTGACGTTTGTCGAAGACTCGGCGGCGAAGAAGAGCGCGCTCGATCACGCCGCCGCGACCGCGATCACCGACGCCCTCCGCGAACTGCGCGCGCTCGGCGAGTTCCGCTGCCGCCTTGATCAAGCGCTCCGTTTTCTCAAGGAGCGCGTCGACGGCGTCAACGTCGGCGCCGACCGACCGCGCCCCGGCCACCTCCACGTCTCCGCTCTGGCCCGCGCCGGTCTCGCCGCCCGCCGCCTCCTGTTCGTGGTCGGACTCGAAGAAGGACGAGTGTTTCCGACGGCATTTGAAGACCCGGTCCTGCTCGACATCGAGCGCGAGGCGTTGAGTCCCGCGCTCCGGCGGTCGGGCGACAAGATTGACGAAGCCGTGTACGCGGCCCTCGGCCGGCTCGCGGCAGCATCGGCTGCAGACGACACCGAGATTTGTCTCAGCTACTCATGTCGTGATACGCGCGAGTTCCGCGATACCTACGCGTCCTGGCTGCTGCTCCAGGCGTATCGCGTGATCTCCGGCCAGCCGCGCGCGAAATATGGCGACCTGCATGACGCCCTCGGTGCACCGAAGTCCTGCGTGCCCGAATCCGCCGACCGGGCGCTGGGCGAAGCGGGCTGGTGGCTTGGCACGCAGGTGCGATCCGGCGAGACGGACAAGGCGGTCATTCGCGATCACTACCCGTCGCTGGCCGCCGCCGCGCATGCTGAAACCGAACGCGCCTCCGATCGTTTCACCGAATTCGACGGCCACGTGCCCGAGGCCGGACCCGTCCTCGACCCCTGCGCGCCCGACCGGGTCGTGTCGCCGACGCAGCTCGAAAAGGCGGCCGGCTGTCCGTTCCGTCACTTCCTCGAGCGCGGCCTGGGCGTCCACGCCATCGAGAGCGGCGAACGCGACCGCGACGTCTGGCTCGATCCGCTGATGCGCGGCACGCTGCTGCACGACCTGTACGCCGAGTTCCTGCGCCGCTGCCGCGACGAACAGCGCCGGCCCAGGTGTCCCGCCGATCACGAGTGGCTGCTGAAGCGTGGCACCGAAGTCCTCGCGAACCTGGCCATCGAGATGCCACCGCCGTCCGAGGAGGTCCGCGAGCGCGAGATCGCGGGAGTTCCTCGAGGATCTCGGGTCTCTTCGCCGAAGCCGAGGCGACGCGGACGGTCACGCACGCCGGTTGGCCTCGAAGTCGGCTTTGGCCGGACGCACCACCAGGAGGATGCCCAGGAGCTCGAACCGCTCAGCCGGTCCGAGCCGGTGGTCCTTGATTTGGGCCACGGAATGAAGCTCCGCATCGCCGGCCGCATCGATCGAATCGATCAACTCGATGAGACGACATTCGAGATCGTGGACTACAAGACGGGTGGCTACTGGCAGGACGACTGGCAGGGGACATTCGCGGGAGGCAAGCGTCTGCAGCACGCGCTCTACGGCCTCGCGGCGCTCGAGATTCTCAAGAGTCGGTCAAGAAGCCAATCATTGCCGGCGCCGAGTACTACTTCTCGAGCGCGAAAGGGCGGCAGGAGCGGAAGCCGATTCGGCACGCAGCCGCTCGCGACGGTCGCTGCCGTGCTCGGGGATTTGCGCGAGGTGATCGCCTCGGGGCTCTTCGTCCACGCGCCCGACGAGTCGGGGTGCAAGTTCTGCGACTACGGTCCCGCGTGCGGACAGGACGCGCATGCGCGCGCCAGTGCAAAGCTGGTCGACCCGCGGCTGGCGCCATTCGTGAGGTTGAGCGAGCATGAGTGAGAAGACCCTCCTGACTGACGCCGCCGCCCGCGAGCGGATCGTCACCGACCTTCGCAGCAGCATGCTCGTCGAGGCCGGTGCCGGTTCGGGCAAGACGCACAAGATGGCCGCGCGCATGGCGGCTGGCATCGCCAGCGGGCAGTATCGGATCGAGCATATGGCTGCCGTCACGTTCACGCGCAAGGCGGCGGCCGAACTGCGCGGACGGATTCCAGCTCGCGCTCGAAGAGCAGCTCGACGCGCGACCCGGAAAACGCGATGGTGCGGGCGGCGCTGCTCGCAACTCGAGCGTTTCTTCGCCGGGACGATTCATTCGTTCTGCGCGCGGCTCCTCCGCGAGCGTCCGGTCGAGGCCGGCGTCTCGCCCGGCTTCACCGAGCTGGACGATCTGGAGGACCGCTGCTTCGGCGGCAGAGCTGGCGCGACTACCGCGCGCAGGCGAAGGCGAAGGGCGACCCGGATCGTGGAGCTGCTGCTCGACGCCGGCATCACGGCGAAGCATCTCGACGAGGCCTTCGAGACGATCTGCCTGCACGAGGACGTCGAGTTTCCCGCCGGCGACGCGCCGCTGCCGGACGATGCGGGCAGGTGGAAGGCGCTCGAGACGTTCTGGACCGCGCTCTCGAGCCGCATGCCGCCAGCGGCGATCGATCGGACGCGACGTGCAAGACGCAGAAGAAGGCACGACAGTTCGAGCGCGACTGGCGCGATGGCAAGTCAGCGCGATCGCAATTCCGCTCGGCTGGCCGCACTCCTTCAGGTCTGGGATGTCGAAGCGGGGGTCACGCAGAAATGGTGGTCTGAGAATAAGAAGGTCGGCGCGCGAATTGCTCAGGAGGTCGAGGATCTTCACGAGGACTTCCGCACGAATGTCGTCACACCGTATCTGACCGCGTGGCGTCAGTATCTCTACGGTCCCTGCGTCCGCCTGCTCACAGCTGCGCGCAAGGCGGCAGCCGATGAGCGGCGCCGCCGCAACCCGCTCAGCTTCAACGACCTGCTGCTTCTCACGGCGAAGGTGCTGCGCGACGAACGCAGACGTCCGTCACGCGCTGCAGCAGAAGTACCGCTGGATCTTCGTCGACGAGTTCCAGGACACGGATCCGGTGCAGGCGGAGATCATGATGCTGCTGGCAGCCGACGAAGGAGGAGGCCTTCGCCCTGGCGCCCTCTTTGTCGTCGGCGACCCCAAGCAGTCCATCTTTCGTTTCACGCGCGCCGACATCGACATCTACAACGAGGTGCGCGCTCGCCTCGCCGGCCCGGACGGCACCGGCATCGTCTCGCTCACGACGAACTTCCGCTCGGTGCCCAGTCTCTGTGCGTGGGCGAACGACGTGTTCAAGTCACGGTTCCCTGCGGTGGCAGACACATACGCGCCGAAGTTCGCGCCCCTCGACGCGTCGAGAGGCGATGAACGCGCTGCCGGACTGCACACCATTACCGTTCCAGCGAGGACCAAGCAGGCCGACATACCGGCGCAGGAAGCCGCGCGCATCGCGCGTTACATCCGCGCCGAGGTCGATGCCGGGCGGCGTAAGTATGAGGACTTCCTCATCCTCACGCGGATGAAGGGCAGGCATCTCAAGCCGTACGCGGAGGCGCTCGAGACGCTGCAGATTCCGGTCGAGGTCACGGGCGCCGGCGCGTTTGGCGATTCGCGACGAGGTCGCCGCGCTCGCGCTGCTGCTGCGCGCGCTGGCCGATCCGCAGGACAGCGTGTCCCTCGTCGGCGTCCTGCGCGGCCCGCTTTTCGGCCTCAGCGATCGGGAGCTCTTCGCGTTTCGGCAAGCCGGCGGGTGGTTCTCCGTGTTCGCTGGGAAGCGCCTCGGACCCCGTCTTCTCAGCGCTGGCATCGCTCAACGAGATGTCCCACTGGACGCGCGTGCTGCCGGCCGGCGCTGCGCTCGAGCGCATTCTCGAGCGACACGGGGTATCTCGCGCTGGCCGCGACCAGCCCCGGCGGCGTCGAGGCCGGCGATCTGCTCCATGCGATCGATCGCGTGCGCGCCGTCGTCGAAGCCGGGTTCTCGCTCCTCGATGCGGCCGAGGCGCTGGACGATGATGCGGAGGAATCGAACGAGGTGGAGTCGCTGCCGCTCGAGCCTGGCCGCCGGAATGTCGTGCGGCTCATGAATCTGCACAAGGCGAAGGGGCTCGAGGCCGCGGTCGTCTTTCTCGCGGACCCGTGTGGTGGCTATGACCCGAAGGTGGATGTCCGGATCGTGCGCGATCGGAGCGGTGGATCGGCGGTGGGGTACCTCCAGATCAAGGCGAAGTTCGGGGAGCATAAAACGAAGCTCGTGGCCGAACCCGCCGACTGGCCGGCGCACGACGCCGAGGAGCGGAAGTATCTGGACGCGGAGGCCGAGCGGCTGTTGTACGTGGCAGCTACGCGGGCGCGAGACGTACTGGTCGTCGGGCGCTGGGCGAAGCTGCCCGGCGGCGGCACCCGCGCGTGGGGCGCGCTCAATGACGCGCTGCGTGGTGCGATCGAGCTGAGGGACGTTGGCGCCGCGCAACCCGGCCTGTCGGTGTCGAAGAGCGCCGCCTCACCTACACCGGCCCTCGCGGCCATTGCCGCCAGGCACGCGCGAAGTCGTCATCCAACCTGGTCCGCGACGTCGGTCACAGCGGAGCTCAAGCATCTTCGTCGGCTCACGATCGAGCCGGCCGATTCGTCCGACGCTGCCGACCCCACACGCGCGGTCGTGCCGAACAGGCCGAGCCACCGCGCGGACGCCGGCATGGCGTGGGGCACGCTCGTCCACGGGCTCCTCGAGCACGCGATGCGTCACTCTGTTGCGACCCGCGACGACCTGCGCCGCCTCGCCATGTGGCTCACCGTTGAGGAACCGCAACTTCGCATGGTCATTGATCAGGCGATTGACACGGTGCAGTCAGTCGCCGGCGCCGCCTTTTGGCAGCAAGCCCTCGCGTCGGCAGAACGCCATGAGGAGGCGCCGTTCGCGGTGTGCGACCGGACTGGCGCGGTTCCGACGATCACGAACGGGACGATCGACCTGGTGTTCCAGACGACGGGCGGGTGGCGGTTGATCGACTACAAGACGGACGTGGACGGGGCGCCAGGGAATCTGCAGGCGAAGTATGACGAGCAGATTCGGGCGTATGTGGCGGGTTGGGAGAGAGTGGCGGGTGGGAAGGTGGGGGCTGAGGTGCTGACGGTACGAAAGTCGTCGGCGGGGTGACGTTGTCGAGATCGTTGGACGAAGCCCACGGAGTGAGCTACTCGTGTCTCAAGGCACAAAGCGGATCCAGGTGGGAGGCGCGCACCGCGGGCACGAGACAGGCGAGCAATGCGGCTCCGCCCAGGATTGTCACCACGCCGAGATACGTGACCGGGTCGGCGGAACTGACGCCGAACAGCAGAGTTGCCATCGCCGGAGTGACGGCGAATGCGACGACCGTTCCGATGCCGAGGCCGATGAGAGGCAGGCGCATGCCTTGCCACACGGCCATCCGCAGCACGTCGCCTGCGGCGGCGCCGAACGCGAGGCGGACGCCGATCTCGCGCGTGCGCTGCGCCATCGCGTACTGGACGATGCCGTACACGCCGACAATCGTCATCGTGAACGCGAGCGCAGCGAAGGCGAGCAGGAGCCGAGTCTGAAAGACGCGCTCGGCATTGAAGGTGTCGAGGTCGCGGTCGGCGGTGGAGACCGCGCCGATCAACACACCCGGAAGGGCACTCGAGACCGTCTGGCGTACGGTTGGCGCGAGCGCCAGTGGATCGTCTTCCATTCGAACGAGCAGGTCGGCCCTCGCACCCGGCGCAGGGATCCACGACGTGTAGTACTCGGGAATCGCGCTGCGGTCGAGACCCTGACGATGCATATCATTGACGACTCCAACGATCTCGTACGAGATCGTCTTCGTCGATTCGACCGAGAATCGGCGGCCGATCGGATCGCTTCCCGGGAAGAACCGCCGCGCGAATGACTCGTTGACGACAACACGCCCGGCGACGTGCATCGCTCCCGCCGGTGTGAATACTTCGACGGGAGCAGGCGAGGAGACACGGATGGTCGCGAGCGCGTCATCGCGCGTCAACGCACGGCCCTGGCGCAGCGAGACACGCAGCACATCGAAGAACGCCGGGCTCACCTTGGCGTCATTCAGCGGACTGGGGATGTCGCGCGAGCCTGAGCCGAAAACCGTCACGACGACGCCGTGGCCCTGGCCGGCGACGAACATGTCGTCGGCGAATCCGACGGACTGCACGCCTGGGATTGCGGCCAGGCGCGCTTCGAGATCGCCGATCCGTTGCACACGTGCGAGCGTGCGATCGGCGTCGGCCGAAGCGTCGGTTCCAGCTGGCCCCGGTTCAGGTGGAAATTCGAGCCGCATCGAAAGCACGTGACTGGCGTCAAACCCCGGATTGACCGCGCGAAGCTGACCGAGACTGCGCCAGAGGAGGCCGGCCGCCACAAGCAGCACGACTGCGATCGCGCATTCCGCGATGATGAGGAGCCCGCGTGTGCGCAGTACCGATGTGCCGCTGGTCGTCCGCCCGTACTCACGCAGTGCGTCTGCAGTCGTGCCGCCCGCCGTGCGCAGCGCCGGCGCGGCGCCAAAGACGATGGCGGTGAGTAGCGATACGGCGGCGGCGAACAGCAGCACCGGGGCGTCGAGGCTGGCCTCGTCCAGCCGCGGAACACGTGACGCGGCGACGATCGTCAGGAGGCGCATGCTGAACTGCGCGAGCAGCACCCCGGCTGTGCCGCCCAGACCGGCGAGCACAAGGCTCTCTGCCGCCAGCTGGCGTACGAGTCGACCGTCGCCGGCGCCGAGGGCCCGCCGCAAGGCGAACTCCTGCTGCCGTCCTGCGCCCCGCGCAAGCAGCAGGTTCGCGACGTTCGTGCACGCGACGAGCAATACGAGAAAGACCGCGCCGAGCAGCAGCCACAGCGCGCGCTGCAGGTTCTTTCCGGT
Organism: uncultured Acidobacteriota bacterium; assembly: GCA_963724645.1. Lineage (GTDB taxonomy): Bacteria > Acidobacteriota > Vicinamibacteria > Vicinamibacterales > SCN-69-37 > CAVXSP01. The sequence goes on along the minus strand of CAVRVJ010000008.1, from coordinate 104,105 downwards.
GATGCTGTCGAGCAGGGGCACGACATTCACGGAGAACCCGGGAAAGTCCGCCGTCCCTGTAACGTACTGGCTGGCGAGCCGCGCACCGACACGCCGGAGATCGTTCTGCGCATCCGTCGCCGACATGTGCGGCTTGAGACGCCCGATGGCCGTCCATCGGCGTGCCCACGATTCGAATCGCTCGTTCGCTTCGCGTGAAAGACGATCTGGTGATGCTGGAATCCAGATTTCGGTCTGTTTGTCCGGAAACGCGAACGACGCGGGCATGATGCCAACGATCTGAAAGATCTCTGGTTCGTTCCGGTCGGGCGCTTCAAGGGCGATCGTCGCGCCCAGGGCGTCCGCCGATCCGCCAAACCGCCGCTGCCAAAGCTCGTGCGAGATGATCGCGGCCGGCGACGGAGCGGCGGCATCGGCGGCGGTCAGTGTGCGGCCGCGCAGCGCGTGAACACCGAGCAGCGGGAACAGAGTGCCGGAAACAAAGGCGCTGCGAGAGTGCTCGCGGCCGCTGGCGCCCGTGAGTGTCGCGCGCTGCACGCTGTAGTAGGCGATGTCTTCGAGCGTCAGGTTGGCCGACCGCCAGTCGGCAATCGTCAGCGCGGCGGTCTTCTCCGTGTGCAGGCCCCGCTTCTCGTCATCGGTCCACAGCAGGACGAGCTGAGCTGCGTCGCGGTACGGCAGTGGGCGCAGCATGACCGCGTGGACGATGCTGAACATCGCGGTGTTCGCGCCGATGCCCAGCGCCAGCGTCGCGACGGCAACCGCCGCGAAGCCAGGGTTGCGCCGCAGGCCGCGCGCCGCGTAGCGGACGTCCATCCAAATCGCTTCAACGAAGGCTTTCCAGTTCGCGGTCCTCATCCAGGCCCATGTCATGACTGGATCGAACCGGCATCTTACCTTACGGTGTCTAAGAGAGACGGATGTTCGTTCTCGCACCCTCGCGGCGGCTTGGGGCCGCGCTCAGCATCGGCCTTCACGCATCGCTCGTGTTGGCGATCTGGCTCGCCGCCACCCGGGAAGCTCCCGGCGGCCAGTCGTCAACCTGGCATTCGCCGGATCGATCGACACTCGACGGCGAGGGCCGCGGACACCTGTTCGATATCCTCGCGGCCCCGGATGTCAGGCGGGTGCTGCTCGGAGCGCCCCTGCCCCGCGGCCGCGCCAAGGGACTGGCGTGGTTCAGCCCGTCGCACGGGATCTGGCTCGCCGTCGACGATCTTGTCTCCTCCAGCGGCGACCGCGCGTTTCAGCTGACGGCGAGAGTGGCGGGACGCCAGCCGATCGGCCTCGGGACGGTGCGCGTGGATCCGGATGGCTCCGGCCGCATGGCGTCGTTCGGCGCGTGGATCAATGCGCTGCCGAGTGGCGGGCCGCTTGTCTTCACGGTCAGCGACGCGTCGGGCGACGTGCGGCTGACCGGATCAGTCAGCGTCGACTCGCCACGCCGCTGAACTCTTCTTGACGGCGAGCGCCGTGTTCGGCCGGGAATGACCCCGGCACTGCAGGGTGGCCCTCTCATGAGTCGTATCCTCATCATCGGCGGCACCGGGAACGTCGGCCGCCACGTTGTGTCTCAACTGGCGGCAACAGGCGCGCGGTTCCGCGCCATGACCCGCAACCCGGATTCGCTTCGCTTGCCGCGAGAGGTCGACGTTGTGCGCGGAGATCTCACGGTCCCCGAGACCCTGGATCGGTGCCTTCAAGATATTGATACGGTGTTCCTGGTGTGGGTGGCGCCGCCGGCCGCCGTGACGGACGCGCTGGAGCGAATCGCGAAGCACGCACGGCGAATCGTGTTCCTCACGGCTCCTCTCAAAACGCCGCACCCGTTCTTCCAGCAGCCCAATCCTTCCAGAGACGTGGCCGAACACGTCGAGCGGCTGATCGAAACGTCAGGACTGGAGTGGACGTTCCTGCGAGCCGGCATGTTCGCAGGCAACGCCCGGCACTTCTGGGGACCGCAGATTCGCGCCGGCGACGTCGTGCGCTGGCCCTGCCTCGACGCTCCAACGGCCCCGACCGATGAGCGTGATCTCGCCGCGGTAGCCGTCCGCACGTTGTGCGAAGACAGGCACGCCGGTGCGGAATATGTGTTGACCGGGCCGCAATCGCTGACGCAGGCCGAGCAGGTGCACACCATTGGACGCGCCCTTGGGCGGTCACTGCGCGTCGAACAGATGTCGCCGGACGAGGCGCGGTCTGAATTGCTCCCGGTCCTGGGTTCGTTGACCTTCGTGAACACGCTGCTCACCGCGTGGGGTGCCGCGATCGGTCAACCGGCGTTTGTGACATCCACGTGTGCGGAGCTTACAGGAGCACCGCCACGGACCTTCCTCGAATGGGCCACGGACCACGCTGCGGCGTTCCGGGCATAGCCCACATAGACCTCCACGACGAGCTGCGCCGTCGACTCCGTGACCTCAGTCATGGACCCCCTGTCTCTCGGCGATCAGAGGAGGTGCCTCCTACGAGGAAGTGAGAACGGCTCTAAGCCAGCGTCTTGAGATACGCGACGCTGCGCCCGACGACGTCCAGGTTGTTCTGCTCGACGAACGGGTACTTGAGGCCGCCCGTTTTCGCAGCCGCGAAGATGCGAGGCCAGTCCGCCGTGTCTTCGCCAAGGGCCAACCCGCCAGTCGCGCCAGGCGCGCCGCCACCGCCGCGACGCCCTTGCGGTGCCTCGCCCTTCACTGGCAGCCGTCCCGGCGCCATCGCGCGCATGCCTTGCGTGGTGTCGACAGCCTGCAAGTGGCACGACAGGAAGCGGCCGGGGTAGTTCATGAAATACGTGATCGGATCGCCGAGGGTCGTCATTGACGACATCTGGAACTGCATCTTCACGAGATCGGGATCGAAGTAGTGCAGCAGCACCGGATACGTCAGGCGGCCATCGTCGAGCCGCGAGCTGACGAATCCCTCGTTGTGCAGAATCTGCTGCATGCCCGCCTTTCTGGTGACGGCGGCAATCTGGTTGTATTCCTCGGCGGCGCGCTTGACCTCGTCTTCGGTCGTGATGCCGTTGGTGACTCGCACCGTGCCGTCCTTGCGCGTCGTCCCAAGGTCTGCCGTGCTGAGGCATTCGAGCCCCAGTTGATGCGCCCAGTCGATCGTCTTGGGGAAGTTCGTGGCCGACCGGTAGACCGGCATGTCGACGTGGCAGCTCACGGCGCGGATGCCGTTGTCATCGAGAAGCTTTCGCGTCGCCTTTCCATCCGCAATGGCCGCGAAACTGTTGGCCCCGACATATCCGATCGGATCGCAGAATTCCACCATGTCGATCCCGATGCCCTTCATGTCCTTGAGCAGGCCGGCGAGATCGCCCGCTTGAATCCGCGACCGGAAGGGGAACGTCTGGCTGCCGATGGGCAGACCGAGCGGGTTGGCCTTGAGCTTTGCGACCTGCGCGGCCACCACGCTCAGCGCCGCGGCGCTGGCGGCCGTCTTCTGGAAGAACTCTCGCCTGGAAATCGAGGACATCACGTGCTCCTTTGAGGCGTTGAGTTTATCCGAAAAATGTTCACGAACTTCCGATTCCGGGCATTACACCGAAAGTGATTTCGGGGATTAGAATGCCGGCATCGGCCATGAGGACTCGTGTTCCCTTGCTCGCGGCGGCGCTATCCGCTGCGGCCTGGTTCATCGCATTTGCTCCCGTCGCCGCCGAGAACTGGAAATCGGCATTCGACGGCAAGAGCCTTGCGGGATGGCATGCGCTTGGCGCGGCCAGATGGAGTGTCGCGGGCGGCGAGATCGCGGGTGCGGGCGCTGGGTGGTTGGTCTCGGATCGTTCGTATCAGGACTTCAGTATCAAATTCTCGTTCCGCGCGACGGGCGGTGGCCAGACCGGCGTGCTGATCGGCATGGAGAAGGAAGGCGATCGCGCGAATGGCATTTACGTGTCGTTCGCGCCGGGCGACCTCGGCGCCTACCTCATGACCGTCGACGCGCAAGGTCAGGAAATCGAACGGCACAAGCCGGTGCCTCCCGCGCGCGCGGGTGGTGCGCCGCCGGCCGCGGCGGCACCCGCGCCTGCCGCTCCGGCCGGCCGTTCGCAAACGCCTTCGCCGACGGCTGGGCACCCGCTTGCCGCCGGTGTGCCACGGCCCGCGCTCAAGACGGACGATTGGAATCAGGTCGAAGTTCGGATCTACACGCAGGCGCACGCGCAGGCGAGCACGCTGCAGGTCGTGCTGAATCATGTCGTCGTGGCCGCCGGTTTTCCGCCCGGGTCCGCGCAGCATGGTTTCGGCCGCGGCGATCGCATCAGCGGGCAGCCGGAAGTGGGTCGCTTCGGGCCGGTCGCGCTGCGTGTCGCCGGTGCGACGGGCGGGGAAATGCACTTCAAGGAGCTTGCGATTGACAGCTTCACCGAGATTGCTGCGACGGTGGAACGGCTTTCGAAGGGATTCCGGATCCAACAGGTGACGAACTACTTCTACTCGGACGGCACGTGCGTCGGCGATCTGAACCACGACGGCCATCCTGACGTCGCCACTGGGCCGATCTACTGGATCGGCCCAGATTTCAAGACGGGACGCGAGATCGATCTCGCGCAGCCGATGGACATCACCGACTATTCGCGCGTGATGGGCTGCGAGATTGCCGATTTCACCGGCGACGGCTGGCCCGACGTGCTCGAGACGGGTTATCCCGGCGGCGGTGCCGTCTATCTGTATGTCAACCCGCAGAACGCCCTGCGGCGCTGGCCGCGTTATCCCGTGGTCGACTCCGCCAGCGAGATCTACGCCGTGGCTGACATGAATGGCGACGGCCGGCCCGATTTCGTGTACGGCGGCAGCGGTGGCTATCCTGCCAACTGGGCCACACCTGACCCGGCCAATCCCACGAAGCCCTGGATCATCCACCACGTCGGCGAGTCGGCCAACTGGGGCAATCACGGATTCGGCGTCGGCGACATCAACGGCGACGGGCGGCTCGATGTCCTGCGCGCCTGGGGCTGGTGGGAGCATCCGGCGGTGGAATCCGATCCCTGGAAATACCATCCGGAGCAGTTCGGGCGCAGCGGCCCGGCGGCCGGTCCCGGCGGCGCGCAGATGTACGTGTACGACGCGAACGGCGACGGTCTCCCGGACGTGATCACGAGCCTCGAAGCGCACGCGTACGGCCTCGCGTGGTTCGAGCAGAAGCGCGACACGCAGGGCAAGATCACGTTCGATCAACACATGATCATGGACAAGGATCCGGCGGCGAGCCATGGCGTGTTCTTTACGCAGCTGCACGGCCTCGCGATCGCCGACATCGATGGCGACGGGCTGAAGGATCTCGTCACCGGTATGAACAAATACAATTGGGGCGGGCACTACGATTACTCGTACCCGAACGAAGAGGGCGACGGCGTCGTCTATTGGTTCAAGCTGGTTCGGAAGGCGGGCGGGCAGGTCGACTTCATTCCGCATCTCATCTACAACAATTCGGGAATCAGCCGCCAGCCGCGCGTGCTCGATCTGAATGGCGACGGCATCCCCGATCTCGCGAACGCCGGCCGCACCGGTCTTTTCATTTTCTTTGGGAAGAAGGGCACCAGGGATTGGACTGCCGTGCCGCGATAAGCGGTACGCACCTGCCGCGTCGTGTCTCTTTGCTCGGCCGAGGCCTCGAAGTCCTGAGATCGGGATTGGGATCTTCGCGCATCAGCGCGCGGGACACCAACCGCACCGGCGCAACGTGCTAGCATCGCCGCTCCAGTCCGACGAGGACCATATGCCAACCAACAAGAGCAAGAAACGCGCGGCACCTAAGCGCGCAAAGGCGCGGAGGCGAATGCCGGCGGCGAAGAAGGCGAAGAGGATCGACCCGCTCACTGCCACGGTCAGAGGCGCCGATCATCGCTATGTCGGCCACGTCAGGCTCGACGTCGGCCGCGCCGGCGGCGCGCGTGTCAAGCGGATGATCTATCCCCCGGGGTTTCACTGGGCGACGGACATGAAACCGGTGACGGGCACCGACCTCTGCATGCACGCGCACGTCGGCTTCCTCGCGCGCGGGGAGATTCACATCGAATACGCGGACGGCTGCGTCGTCGAACACAAGGCGCCCCAGATTGTCGCGATCGAGCCAGGCCATGACGGCTGGGTTGTCGGCAAGGAGCCCGTCGTGATGATTGAGTTCGATTTCGAGCGCGAGACGGTCTCGCGGCTCGGTATGCCCGACGCGCACCGGCACTGACATCCTGCACCCGCGGAACTTGAAGGAACAGCCCGACGAAGCCGCAGCATCTCGGCGAGGAGCGCCGCGCGCGAAAGGTGGAAACATGGCGATACGACCGCATGTATGGGTGTCAGCCGCGCTGCTGTTATGGGCCTCGACGGCCAGCGCACAGATCACCCGGATTGTCGTCGACACGAAGGTCTCGCCCGCCTTCGACGGCACGACGTTCGGCGCCGCCGGACAGTATGAGACGCTGGCGGGCCGGGCGTTTGGCGAGCTCGACCCGAATGATCCGCTGAACGCCATCATCACGGACATCCGGTTGGCGCCACGAAACGCCCGCGGCAGGGTCGAGTACATCGCGACGTTTTTCCTGGTGAAGCCCATCGACTTGTCGAAGAGCAGCCATTTGATGTGGCACGACGTCCCGAACCGGGGGAATCGCGTCACTATCGGACTCGCCGAGCGCGCCTTCGGCGACATCGGCCTGAGCAGCGGCTGGCAGGGCGACAACGCGGGCAACACGGTCCCTGGGTCGAACAACGACTACCTGATCGCGCCGGTTGCGAAGAACCCGGACGGATCGCCCGTGACCGGTCTGGTCATGGGACGTATCGCGAACGCGAGCGGGCAGCAGTCTCAGCAGATGTTTGCGCTTGGCAGCCCGCTGCCGTACAAGCCGCTGACACTCGACACGACAAAGGCGACGCTGACGACGCACGCGTCCGAGACGATCGACGGAAAGATCGGACCGACGCTGACGATTCCGTCGAGTGATTGGGCATGGGCCCGATGCTCGGCGGCGAATCCGTTTCCCGGAACACCGGATTCGGCGCAGGTCTGCTTGAAGCGTGGATTCGATCCGAAGCTGCTGTATCAGGTGGTGTTCACAGCCAAGGATCCGTACGTGCTCGGCATTGGGTTCGCCGCCTTCCGGGACATGGCGGCGTTCTTCCGGCACGCGGAGCGAGACGACTCGGGCACACCCAATCCGTTGGCGCGAAGCGTCTCGTGGGTGATCGCCCGGGGCGCGTCACAGTCGGGCAACTTTCTGCGCGCGTTCATTCAGCTTGGCTTCACGGAAGACCTGAGTCATCGGCCGGCCTTCGACGGGGCCTGGCCTTACATTGCTGGACGCCGCATCTCCCTGAACACCAGGTTCGCAACACCCGATGCGGCCTTGAAGCTCTACGACGCCGGTTCTGAGGGCCCGCTGTGGTGGGCGCCGTGGCCCGATCCGGTTCGCAAGCTGCCGACAGCGGGGATACTGGATCGCTGCGAGCGATCGAAAACCTGTCCAAGAATCATCGAGCACTTCGGAGCCGCGGAGATCTGGGACCTCAACCTCAGCCCTGGCTTCGTGGGCACGTCGGCTGACAAGGACATTCCACTGCCGGCCAATGTTCGCCGGTACTACATACCGGGCACGCCGCACGGCGGTGGTCGCGGCGGGTTCAGTGTCAGTCCCTTAGCGCCGCCCTCATGCCCGGGACCGAATTTCGGAACGGCTGTCCTCCCGACGAATCCGCTCCCCCATACCGAGACGGTCAATGCGTTGCGCGCGCATTTCCGCGATTGGGTCATGAAAGGGACGCCACCGCCGGCGAGCGTGTGGCCAACGTTGTCGAGCGGATTGCTCGTCGATCCGACAAAGGAGGCGCTTGGCTTCCCCACGCTGCCTGGACTGCCTGCGACCGCGCCAACCGGATTGATGAATCCCGTCCGCGACTACGACTGGGGCCCCGGGTTCAACTACGTCGACGGATCGGGGGTCAGGTCAATCGTGCCGCCGATCATCAAGCAGGTGATCAAGATGAAGGCCGTTCGCGTGGATGCGGACGGCAACGAGCTCGGTGGCGTGCCGGTCGTGCTGCGCGACGCGCCGCTCGGCACCTATCTCGGCTGGAACATCGTCGCCGGGGGCTTTTTCGAGGGCCAGATCTGCAACTACGCGGGCGGCATGATTCCGTTCGCGGTCACGAAGGCTGAACGGCTCGCGGCGAGCGATCCCCGATTGTCGCTGGAAGAACGCTACACGAATCACGACGGCTATGTCGCTGCGGTGCGCAAGGCCGCGGCGGCTGCCGTTCAGCGAGGGTTCCTGCTCGAAGAGGACGCCCAACGGCTCATTGCCGGGGCCGCGTCCAGCAGCGTGCTCGTCTCGCGGAGCGACGCCGTACAAGCGCGCCAGGTGTTCGCGGACAGGTACTACAACACGTTCTCTCACGCGAATCCGGTCCTTGCGCGCGTGAAGCCTGGCGAGTTCATCTCCACGAAGACGCTCGACGCCAGCGGGCGGGACGACAAGGGAACGGTTCGCGCCCAGCCGCCCAATCCGCTCACCGGGCCGTTCTACGTGGAAGGCGCCGAGCCGGGCGACGCCGTGATCGTGCGTTTCACGAAAGTGCGGATGAACCGAAACTGGGGGTTCAGCAGCTATCGACTTGGGCTGTATGCGCTGACGCCGGAGACGATCGAAGGGCTGTATCCGAATCGCTATCGGCCGAACGAGATCGTTGACGGGCGCGCGGCGGTGGTCCCCTGGGATCTGGATCTCGACGGGCAGACAGTTCGACTCAGGGAGCCGTCGAGTACAGCGCTGAAGCTCACGTTTCCGGCGAAGCCAATGCTCGGTTGCGTCGGCGTGGCCCCTGCGGGCGATTTCGCCCCCACATCATCTCCGGCGGGCTCGTACGGGGGCAATCTCGACTACAACGAAATTCGCGAGGGCACGTCCGTCCTGCTGCCGGTCTTCCATCCAGGCGCATTGGTGTTCATCGGCGACGGACACGCCTTGCAGGCCGACGGTGAGCCGACCGGCACGGGCATCGAGACGTCGATGGACGTCGAGTTCACGATCGAAGTGCGGAAGAAGGCCGGCCTCTCCGGTCCTCGAGTGGAAACGCCGGAGCACATCATCAGCATCGGCAGTCAGCCGGAGTTCGTCAGCTCGACCAACCGCGCACTAGAGATGGCTACCAGCGACATGGTCAGCTGGCTGACGGCTGAGTACAGAACTGAGCCTTGGGCCGCGCACCTGCTCATCGGTGCCGTCGGCCGTTACGACATCATCACCGTGGCAGGTTCGGTCGGCTTGAAGATTCCCAAGAGTCAATTGCCCCAGCGGTGAGGGAGCTATTGCGGCCGCTTGAAGAGCCCGCCGTAGACGGCCTTGGCCAGGACATGCCCCTGCATGGCTTTCATGACGTTTGCACGCGTTTCGAACGCATCTTCCGTCGGGCGAACGTCGAGCGTGTTGTCGAGCGCGTACATCTCGAACATGTAATGGTGCAGCGGTCCGGAGGCGGGGGCGCCTGGACCTCGATACACCGGTCCGGTCACGCTGATCTGATAGCTGCCGTCAGGACGATTTGAGCCGCGCGGCACGCCTTCGGGCAGACCGGTCGTCGAAGCGGGAATGTTCCAGACGACCCAGTGGGCCTGATCTTCCGTCGTCTTGTTGCGCGCCACGTCGAGGTCGCGCATGTTGAGCACGAACGATCGCGTGCCCGCCGGAGGATTCGCCCAGCTGATCGCGGGCGAGGTGCCTTCGCCGGGCGCGGCTCCAGGAGCGGCCTGCGTGAATTTCACGGGGATGAGGCCGCCGTCCGCAAAACCTGCCACGGTCAGCGTCATGGCTGGCCCGGCGGCGGCGGCCGCAGGCGCCGTTGCCTGTGCGGCAGTCACGCGGAAGACTCTCGACGGAACGATCGCCGCCAGAACGGGCAGGACAACCATGACGGATATGACGAGCGGCAATGGACTATTCATCAGACTCCTCCGCACTATTATGACGACCCGTCTCTTCTGATCGCCAACCCGGCACTCTGATCGCGTCGCCGGGCTGCTGCCGTTGACTCGGCCGCGCCTTGTGCGCCGTGGCGGCCCTGAGGCAGGATTGACCATCTTCATGAGAATCCTCTCAGCGGGCTGGCTGTGTGCAGCCACGATCGCGGTTCAGACCGGCGCGGCCGCTGGCGCCCAGACGCCGCCGCCCCCGGTTGTTTCGCCGGAAGTACGCGCCGATCGCACGATTACGCTCCGTCTCCTGGCGCCCAACGCCCGCGAGGTCATCGTCAACGGCGAGCTCGACGGCAAGCCACATCCGATGACGAAGGGCGCCAACGGCGTGTGGACGGTGACCGTGGGGCCGCTCGCGCCGGACATCTACACGTACGCGTTCACCGTCGACGGCGTCGCCGCGCTCGATCCGCAGAACACCAACACGAAGCTGGGTTACGGGTTCTTTGGACCTGTGAGCGTCGTCGAGGTGCCTGGCGACACCGCGCAGTTCTACGACGCGAAGCCGGTGCCGCACGGCGAGGTCCGCGTCCGGCCGTATGAGTCCACGGCGATGAGTGTCGGCCGCACGATGTGGGTCTACACGCCGCCTGCCTACGAACAGGGACGCAACTTCCCGGTGCTGTATCTGCTGCACGGCGCCGGGGACGTGGAATCGGGCTGGGTGCTGATCGGCCGCGCCAACCTGATTCTGGACAACTTGATCGCCGAAGGCAAAGCGAAGCCGATGGTGGTGGTGATGCCCCTCGGGCACCCCATCGAGAGTTTCTGGACGGGGCCGTCGAAACGGGTGCCCGATGCATTGTCGAAGCTTCCCGCGACTGCCGGGCTCGACGACTTCATCGCCGCGATGATGTCGGGTGACGGCGCCGGCGGCTTGTCGCCGGTGACCAGGGACCTCGTGGAGGATGTCATTCCGCTCGTCGAGCGCACGTACAAAGTGTCGAAGCGTCCGGACGATCGCGCCATCGGCGGTCTCTCGATGGGTGGGGGACAGAGCCTCAACGCCGCGTTCGCGCGGCCGGATCTGTTCCGGTACGTCGTGCTGATGAGCCCGGCCGTCAATGCCAGCGTCGATCGCATCTATGCGACGCGGCTCGCAGACAAGGCGGCGCTCAATAAGCAGTTCAAGCTGTTCTGGATCGGCGTCGGCAGGGACGACACGCTCACCGGACCCGGCGACAAGGCGTTCCATGACGCGCTCACCAAGGCCGGCATCACGCACACCTGGGCGCTGACCGATGGCCGCCATGAGTGGACGGTGTGGCGGCACCATCTGAGAGACATCGCGGGGCTATTGTTTCGGTGAGGTCCGGCTCCGGACCCGACAAGCTCACTCCGCTCTCAACGTCTGCGCCGGATCCATGCGCGCCGCGCGCTGCGCGGGCAGCCAGCTTGCCGACACCGCGGCCGCCAGCAGCAGCGCGCTCGTGCCGACAAACGTCAACGGATCACCCGGGCTCACGCCGTACAACACGCTCGTCAGCGCGCGGCAGAGCGCCAGCGCCCCCGCGATGCCGACCGCCACACCGAGTAGCGCCAGCTTGAAGCCGCGGCCGACGAAAAGCGCGCGGACATCGGACGGGCTCGCGCCGAGCGCCATGCGCACGCCGATGTCGCGCCGGCGCTGGCTCACAAGTTGCGCGAGGAGGCCGTACACGCCCACCACGCCAAGCAGCAGGCCCAGTACCCCGAACGCCCCAAGCAGCACCGCGACCAATCGCGGCCGCCCGAGCGCGCGACTGACGGCGGCGTCGAACGTAAAGACCGACGTGATCGCCTGGTTGGGATCGAGCGACCAGACCGCTTCGCGAATCGCATTCGCCATCGCGAGCGGCTCGCCCTGCGTGCGGGCGACGATCGTCGTCTTCACCCGCGCGTTCTGGAGGTTGTGGATATAGATCGTCGGCTTCGCGGGTTCGGCCATCGCCAGCTGGCGGATGTCGTTGACGACGCCGATGATTTCAATGGTTGTCGTCGGGCCGGCCTGCAGCCGCTTGCCGACGGCGCGTTCTCCGGGAAAGAAGGTGCGCGCGAACGCTTCGTTGACGACCAGCACACGGGGCGCGGCGGCGTTGTCACGAATGGTGTACTCACGGCCGTCCGTCATCCTGGCGCCGATCGTCGCGAAGTAGCCGTCGCTGATGTGAATCGCCGCGGCGCCCGGGCGGTCCTGGCCGGCGGGCACGGGCCGATCGGCGATTCCGAACCCGACGCGCTCGCCGTTGCCCCGAAGCGGAGGATCCTTCACCGCGGCTGCCGAAATGACGCCGGGCATTGACCGGATCTTCTCGATCAGCTGTGTGTAGTAGACGTTGAATGGCGAGACAGGCGCCGCGGGGTCGGGGGAGTGCCTTTGCGGATCGATCGTGAACTGCACGGCGATCAGATGATCGGCGCGGAATCCGGGATCGACACGAGTGAGCGTGACGAAGCTTCTGGCCATCAGCCCGGCCCCCGCGACCAGGATCACCGCCAGGGCAATCTCGGCGACGGTTAATGCCGTGCGCAATCGCCTGTTCTCGACCCCCGACAGCGATCGCCCGCCCTCGCGAAGCGTTTTCTGAAGATCCGTGGACGTCAGCCGCACGGCTGGAACCAGTCCCACGAGCAGCGCGGTCAGCGCCGACGCCCCGGCCGCAAACATCATGACCATGGCATCGAGCCGCACTTCAGCGGCGCGCGGCAGTTGACCGGTCGCCAGCGCCAGCAGGGCGGACGTCAACCCGGCGGCCAGCACGACGCCAAATGCGCCGCCGATGGCCGCCAGCACCAGGCTTTCGGTCAGCAGTTGTCGGACGATGCGTCCGCGGCCGGCGCCGAGCGCGGCGCGAACCGCGATCTCGCGGCCCCGCGCGGCCGCGCGCGCGAGCTGGAGGCTCGAGACGTTGACACAGGCAATCAACAGCACGAATCCGACGGCGCCGAGCACCACGAACAGGCTCTCGCGCACCTGGCCGGTGACGACGTCGTGGAGCGGGAGCACCGTCGCCGTGTCCCACGGGCGGTTTTCCGGGTATTCGGCGGCAAGCCTGCGCGCGATCGTGTCCAGCTCCGCGCGAATCGCGGCCGGGGGCGCATCCGGCTTCGCGCGGGCGACGACCGAGAGCACGCGGACCGCGCGCACGCGCGGGATGCCGCTGTCGGGAATCGTGGAAAACGGCACATAGACGTCGGCGTCGTCGGTGGGGAAGCGGAAGTCGGCCGGGAGGACGCCGACGATTTCGTAAGGCGCGCCGTTGATCGTCAAGTGCGAGTTGACAGCGTCCAACGATCCGCCGAACTCACGCAGCCAGAAGCCGTGGGTGAGCATCAGGATCTTGTCCGGTCCGCCGCGGACCAGTTCGTCCTCGCGCGGCAGCCGGCCCGCGAGCGCGAAACGGTTGAGCGCGCCGAAGAAACCCGGCGTGACGAATACGGCGTTCAGTCTCCGCGGCGTGCCCCGGCCCGTGAGATCGACGCCGGTGCTGCCGTCTGCGTAGAAGTACCCGCCGATCTCCTCGATTAGACGGCGCTGCGCGCGCCAGTCGTCGAGATCGACCGCCGACACGGGTGCCTGGAATTGGCCGCCGGCCCGATTGGTGGAGTAGACAGCGTACAGCCGATCCGGGTGCGGAAACGGCAGCGGCTGCAGCAGCACGGCGTGGACAATCGAGAAGACTGCGGTGTTGGCGCCGATCGCGAGGGTAAGTGTCAGAATCGCCGTGGCCGCGAATGCCGGTGCGGCACCGAGTGACCGGAAGGCGTATCGGATGTCCTGCATGAATTCCTGCATGTAATTTCTCCGGCGTCTTGCGTTTTCCGTCTTGCCGTCGATCTGCCGCAAATACACACGCGTGCCGTCGAGGTCGCCGAACTCCGATGCCGCCTGGGCCCGCGCGTCCGCGCGACTCATGCCGAGCGCGATCAGTTCTTCGGTCCTGACGTCGAGGTGGAACTGCAATTCGTCATCCACGTCGGCGTCGATGGTTCGACGGGGCCGCCAAGGGAACTGGAAGAAGCGCCGGGTCACGGCTCGAGCGCCCGGAACAGCGCAGTGACGTAGCGCTGCAATATGGAATGTTGGGACTGGAGGCGCCGGCGGCCCTTCGCCGTGAGCTGGTAGTAGCGGGCGCGGCGGTTATTCTCGGAGGCGCCCCAGTGGGCGGAGACCGCGCCGGCGTGTTCGAGCCGGTGGAGGGCCTTGTAGAGCGCCGCGTCCTCGATCTTGAGCGCCCCGTCCGTGCGTTCGCGGATCCACCGCGTCACGGCGTACCCGTGGCGCGGCGCGCCGCTGAGTGCGCGCAGGATCAGCAGGTCCAGCGTGCCTTGCAGCAGTTCGATCGATTTTGGCGGCATGGCACTCCACACACCAAGTGTGTGGAACCAGCATACGCCCTCATCGATCGATGATCAAATGTCAAGTGGACAGTACGAGCGTTGCGCCGGACGAGGGATTCTATCCTCCTCCTGAGCGGCGTCGCTTGTGATTCAGCTTCACCGTGATGGTCACGGCGCTGGAAGTCGAGGACGCGTTCCGCGTATCGGTCGCGACGGCCGTCAGGCTGTAGTTACCAGCGGGCATGTTCGACCAAGTCACGCTGTACGGGCTGGTGGTATCGGTGCCGATCGGCGCCCCGTTCACATAGAACGCCACCGAACTGATCCCGTCACTGTCGCTGGCATTGGCCGAGACGGTGACCGTCGCCGGCGCCGTGAACGTCGCGCCGGCCTTGGGACTGGTCAGCACGACGCTCGGCGCGACGTTGGCGACCGTCGCGTTCACGGTGATGGTTATGGCGCTGGAGTTCGAGGACGCGTTCCGCGTATCCGTCGCAACGGCCGTCAGGCTGTAATTACCAGCCGCTACATTCGACCAACTCACGCTGTACGGACTGGTCGTGTCGGTGCCGATCGGGGCGCCGTTGGCGTAAAACGCGACCGAGCTGATCCCGTCACTGTCGCTGGCAATGGCCGAGACGGTGACCGTCGCCGGGGCCGTGAACGTGGCTCCTGCCGCCGGACTCGTCAGGCTCACCTGGGGCGATGTATTGGGGACCGCCGCTGCGGCCGCCAGGTACGCATTGAGCCGGCCGCCCGAAACGACGAGGTCCGTCCACTGCGGCAAACGATCCACGTTATTCAGGATCAGCGCCTTGAGGGTGTCGGCCGTCAACGCGGGGTTCAGGGAAGACAAGAGCGCCGCCGTGCCGGCGACATGTGGCGCCGCCATGCTCGTGCCCGACAACGAGCCGTAGGACGTGCCGTACGTGCTCACGATTCCCAGACCCGGGGCCGCCAGATCAACCGTTGTCTGGCCGTAATTGCTGAAGCCGGCCCGGCCGTCGGTCGTGTCCGATGCGGCCACTGACACGATGCTGGGCGACGAGAAGCTGGCCGGATCGAACGGCGCGCTGTCATTGCTCGTGCCGTTGTTGCCGGCCGCGAAGATGTTCAAGATATTTGCCGCGCCCGCCGCGTCGATGGCCGCCTGGAGCGCCAAATCGCCCTGGCCACCTTGACGCGGACTGCCCCAGCTGTTGCTCGTGACTCGGATGTTCACGCCGCGCTGCGCGAGGCCGACGACGTAGTTGAAGCACTCAACCGCGCCCGCATCTGTGCCGCTGCCTGTAGCGTCCAGAAACTTGCACGCCAGGACTTTGGCGTTCCAGTTCACGCCAACGATCCCGATGGTGTTGTCGCCCACGCCGGCAATGGTTCCAGCGGTGTGCGTGCCGTGCCCGCGGTCGTCCATGGGGTCGCTGCTGTGATTGACGACGTTGATGCCGTGCACGTCGTCGACGTAGCCGTCGTGATCATCGTCGATGCCGTTGTCGGCGATTTCGCCCGGGTTCCACCACGCATTCGCGGCCAGGTCCTCATGGTTGTAGTTGAGTCCGGTGTCGATGTCGGCGACGACGACCGTCCCGTTGCCGACGCCGAAACTCGTCCACACCGACTGCACTTGGATCTGCCGCAGCCCCCACAATGTGTCGTCCAACCAATACGGGTCGTTCGGTGGTGTGTCGGCGACCTCGTGGAGAAGATAGTTGGGCTGGGCGAACTCGACCTCGGGCATGGCCTGGAAGATGGCCACGGCGTCCTCGACGCTCAGTCCCTTGGGCAAGCGAACGTGGTGCAGATCCAGCGCATTGAACCGCCGGATAAGTCTTGCCGCGTACCTGGTCAGCGCATTGTCACGATCGACCTCGCCGACGGCAGGCTTGAACTTAATGAGGATCTCTTCGTCGACGTACGGAGCTGGAGTCGGCCCGGCCTGCTGCCCCTTGGGAGCAGCCAGCCACACCGCCAAGGCGACCACGGTGGTCGCGGCGACTCGACGAATCATGCGAACTGAGGTCCCGGGATTGCGTAGGCGAGGCTGGCCACGGCGAGCGACAGTTTACATCAAAAGATCCTGTCAACGGCCGTGCGGCGTCGTCTCACGGACTGAAATCTTTTCGATCAATCGATCCGCGCCGGTGCGCGATCGTCCGTGTAGCGAAAGCGTACGTTGCGTTGCACCGAGTCGGTTCCGTCAGCGGCAAGGACGAACGATCGCGTCAGCCAGCCTGCGACGCAGCGCGGCCATCTGCCAGTCCCCCAGTGTGCTGTCAGGCCCGTTTGCCTCGTCGCCCAGCGACGGGCCGACACCACCCGCCGACAGCGAAAGGCCCGGGGCTTGTTCGCGCTGCCACTGACACCGTTGCGTGAGGATGACCAGATACTCGATGATCTGCTCGCCGTCGCGCAGGGCCTTCAGCCGCATATCGCCAACAACCGGGATGCCGAAACGCGTGCCCGGCGCCATGAGCGTGTTTCCCTCGATGTTGTCATTCGTGTCCAACGACGC
Source organism: uncultured Acidobacteriota bacterium (assembly GCA_963724645.1). GTDB lineage: Bacteria > Acidobacteriota > Vicinamibacteria > Vicinamibacterales > SCN-69-37 > CAVXSP01. Next base: position 87,304 of record CAVRVJ010000008.1, on the reverse strand, counting down.
GTCGTTCCCCAGCGTCTGCCACGGCAGGAAGCCATTTGCGCCGTGCACCCACAAACGCAGGAGCGTCGAGACCGTCTGGGTGTTGCTTTCGGTGGCCGGGTTGACCGCGCCGTAGACCCTGTTCCTGAGGCCCGTGTTCTCGGACAGCCACGCCGCCCGCTGGTACCACGTGGCGTTGGTGAATCCGCCCCAGTAGACGTTGTCGACAACAGTATCGAGCACTCGCCCCGTCCACATGGGCCGTGACAAATCCGCGCGCGCGGACCAGATTGCAGGGTCGGCGCCCAAGGCACGGCGTCCCTCGGCCCAGAGGTTGCAGAAGAACTGCAGCGCGAGCCAGTCGTCCCAGTGGTACGGCTCATCGGTGGTCCACCACATGTTGGTGCCGTAGTCGAGGCGGTGCGTGTTCTTGCCGCCATAGAACAACTGCATCTCGGTCTGGTTCCAGCCTTGTTGGGCGAAATGTTCGATGAACTGCTGCTGAACGGCGAGGAACGCGTCCTTGTAGCTCTGGCTCAGTCCATCGCCGATGTACGGCGCGGTCATGTAATGGTCGATGAGGGACGCCGTCCCTTCCCCCATTCCAGGCCAGTGCCCGTCGTAGTGGTAGGTCTGCCGACTGAGCGGAGTTGGCCAGCTGTCTATGAAGGGCAGGTACATTACCGGCGTGGGAACGCCGGCGCGACGGTTGCCGGTGAACGCTTCTCCCGACAGGAGCGGGCCCGCCGAGGCGTCGTACTCTTTCCACTGCACGCGCGTGCTCTTGCCCTCGCCCTCGAGCCTTGGGCGGACCACCCAGGGGTTGAACACCAGGCGGTGCTGGTGGGCGAGGCGATGGTAGTCGAGGTCGTCGACGGGAACGCGGTAGCTGTTGAGTTCTGCGAGGAAACCGAGCCTGTCCGGCAGCCCGAAATCGTAGACCTGCAACTCGATTGGCAGCGCGGCCGCGTCGGCGCCAGCGGCGACGGTGACCGTGCCCCTGTACGTGCCGGCGCCCGCGCCTTTGGGAATGTAGACATCCACGTACATCGACTGATTGTCCTGGTTGCCGATGCCCCGTTGCCGGTCGGGAATCTCAAACGGGCGTTCCGGCGCCCAGGGAATGCAGTACGAGGGTTGCCATTGTCCCTTCCCGTTCCTGGCATACCAATTTTTGAAAAGCTCGATGTCCGCTCCACCGATGTCACGTGCGGAACCTTTGAGGGCGCCGAGTACCGATCTTCACGTTCGTGAGCGGCTGCGTACCATCGACGCGATTGATCACGAGTTGATACGACACATACTCGCCCCGGCCGCCGAACAGGTGGATGGTCTGGCCGTCCCACACGGCATTCGGGGCTGCACCGCGCCCGTCTCCAGCCATGTCCTGGAACATTGCCGCGCCTCGCTCGGGACTGATCTTGATGAGGCCCGGCACCGCCCATACCTCGAAACGACCACCGCCCCTGACAGGCGCGGCCGTACCGCTGGGCTGGACCAGCGTCTCCATCTGCGTCGGTTTCTCCAAGGCAGGGGAGGACACCACCGTGAGGCGCACGGCCGGCGAGACAGCTGCGCTGCGGGCGACGGCGGTGACCGAAAGCGTGTGCGATTGTCGTGGTTCGAGATCGTCGAGATAGAAGACGACGGGACCGCTGGGGATTTTCCGCCCGCTCCGGATGTTGTCCTGCTCGCGGCCGGTCCGCGACACCGCCGGTGGGTAGGGCACCTGCCATCGCGGCACCGGCTTGCCGTCGAGCTCCAACGTCCAGCAAAAGACGCCGGGGTCCGGCTGGACGGACACTTTGATCGCCCCAGTCGCGAGATGAGCGTGCGCGGGCGCCGGTTCCGCGGTGACTTGCGGTGCGGACGGTTTCTCGATGAGCGGTCCGCCGACTTGCACGTCGATATACGGCGCATAGTTTTCCGCCTGCGCGCCGTGAATGAAATTGTTGAAGTAGGCCGGGTTGCCGCCGTCCATGACGGCCAACCCGTCGGTATGGTCCGACGCAAGCGCATAGACGAGTTCGGGAGTCAGCGGGACGGAAATCCAGTCGCCCTGCTCCGGTTGGAACTCGGCGTAGGTCGTAATGCTGTGTCCCATGCCCATGATGACATCGGCGAACTCCGAACCGGGATAGGACCACGCGCGTTTGTGACTGGCGTCGGCCCAAAGATACGTGGCTCCATTGGCGGGACCGTACGGCTGGTTGCTCGTGCCGGCCACCCAGTCCTGATTCACGGTGGACACCCGGAGGTAGCGCAGCATGCTCGCGCCTGACTTGTGGAGAAACAGTCGGGCCGAGCGGACTTCTTGCCCCCTCACAGATCGGGCGTCGAACCGGATGGCGGCCATCTCCTGGATCGACTTGAGCTTGAAGACCGGAAATTGCCCCGCGCTGCTATTGCGCTCGGCCGGCGTCGTGTCCGCTAGCCAGATACTCTCCGTCGCCGTGAGACGGACGACGGCTGTGCCGATCTGCGGGGCGACGGTCGGCGGCGGGGGCGAGACGCCCTGATACAGGAGTAGAAGCAGGACGAGTGTCTGCCTGGCAGTTCGCATGCTGGCGGAGGCCCCTGCCACGGCGCATTATGCACCGGTGTCATGTGCCGCCGGTGACGGAGCCGGTTCGCGCCGAGGTTCAGGTCAATCCCCGTCAATTCGGTGTCTAACTCCGTCTAACCGTGCTGATCTAGCGTCACCGCCTGATTCGTCTCCTCGTAGAGTCTAGAAATTCTGGACCGTGCCGGGACCGGGCGAGTTTGGACACGACACGTGGGAAGGTGACTCGTGGCAGCACGGCGGCGCGCCGGTGTGGACGCATCCGGCGATCGATCCCACCTTGGGATGATCTACGTGCCGACCGGCAACGCGTCGCCCGACACCCACGGAACCAAGCGCGGCAGTGACAATCTGTTTTCGGCGTCGATCGTCGCGCTCGACCTGAAGGGCCAGGCAAGTGGCACTTCCAGGAAGTCCGGTGCCGCCATTGCCGGCGCACCGTTCGCCTGGACCGCCACCCCTGCCAACGATCGTCGCCGTGACACCGAGTGTCCTTGCCGCCTACGTCGGGACGTACGAACTGCACCTGGACGTCGGCTCCTCCCGACCAGCCCGGAATCAATCTGGCCGTGAGTCTGGAAAGCGGCCATTTGATGATCCAGCCGGGGGGCCCGCAGAAGATCCCGCTCAACGCCGCGTCAGAGACGACCTTCTTCACCGTGACACCGAATCTTGAAATCGAGTTCGCAAAAGACGAGCGAAGTGTCGTGACGCATTTGACGGTGCGGCAGGGCGGCGTCGAGATGAAAGCGGTGCGGAAGTAACGGGAGCGCCAGGAGAGTCTCGCACCCGTCAGCTACGCGGCTTTTTCGATTCAGATTCGACGAGCAGGGCCGCGCGGCCGGGTGGGTCGACCGAAGTCGCTTCTCAACGTCGTCCCGACAAACACGGGCGGATCGGCCGACTGGCCCTGGGCGAACGCGACGGCGATCGAATCTTTGTGGGCGTCGAGACCCACGAAAGAGAAGTAGGCTGTGCCATAGCTGACCTCCGGTCGAACGGACGGCTGACGCTGCCGTATGCGGCTCTGGTCCCTTTTGGACCAGCCCGCGAATTGTGCCGGAGATCAGCCTTTAATAGGCCAGTCATACTGTCTAGCCCGACATCGTGCTGTCGAGCCAAATAACACTGACTGTCGGGCTCGTCGGCAACAGTTACGGTGCTCAGTGCGGGAACACTGGAGGTGACAGACTCGACAAAGTGACCCATTAGTGCCAACCTGTCACTGACCATGAACGTGGCGGGAACTGTCATCGTCAACCGAAGGATTATCGGCATACTCCTATAAAGACGAACACCGGCGCTCTCACTCTGATGGCGAACAGCACACACAACGACCCGACCGTCATCCAGGCCGGCACGGTGTTCATCAACGGCACCCAACAAAACAGTCCAGTGAACCTGGAGGGCGGGACGCTGGGTGGCATCTGCGACCAACCCATGGGGATGTTTATGAAGACTCTGCGGATGGCGGTCTCGGTGTTCGCGCTAATCCTGGCCTCGGCCGTTCCCGGCTCAGCGCAGGCCACCGTTTTCGTAACAGGGAACACGACGTTCACCGTGACCTGGGAGGGCGTGAAGCACAGGCCACTCTGTTAGCCACGGCCACGTTCACCGTCAGCAACTGGTCGGGCAACTCATTCGTGATGACGGTCACCAACGTCAGGAACACGATGCCGACAAGCCCCGACATCAACGCACGGCTTACGGCGTTCGGATTCGGCCTGACGCCGGATGGCACATTCAGCAATCTGGTCCCTGGAAGCATCTACCAATGGGCGTTCACGAATTTCCCGGGGTTTCAACGCGTCGATGTGTGTCTGACGAGCGGTAGCGGCTGCGCCGGCGGAGGGTCTGGAGGTCTCAATCAAGGTCAAGGCATCGCCCGAAAGCCTACTCTGTGACGATTACTGGTAACTTCACGAATGGGGTCACGATCGCGCCGATTCCCGCGAAATTTCAAACCAGCCTCGGGTCCTTGGAGACCGATGGGGTCGTGATCGACCCGCCGCCGGTCGGGTGCGAGCGACCTCACCATTACGAAGACGCACAGCCCGAGCATCGCCATCCCCGGGGGGACCGTCACGTATACCGTGACGGTCTCAAACGTCGGGAGCTCGCCGTCGAGCGGCACGGTGACCGTGACCGAGACGCCGCCGCCAGGCCTGACGGTTACGGCGCTCTCTGGCACCGGCTGGACCTGCACAGTCGCCACACAGACCTGCACTCGAAGCGACGCGCTCGCCCCGGGGGCGAGCTACCCAGCGATTACGGTGACGACGAGTGTCGGCGCCGGTGCGGCGCCTGGAACGGTGACGAACAGCGCCGTCGTTTCAGGCGGCGGCGACCCGAACTCGACCAATAACACGGCTTCAGACCCCACGATCATCGCCGCTCCGGCTGCGGGGATGGACCTGACCATCACGAAGAGGCACAGCCCGTTGACTGTCGTGCCAGGACAGACGTTCACGTACTTCATTACCGTGTTGAACGTGGGGAACTCGCCGTCGAGCGGCCCGGTGACCGTGACCGAGACGCCGCCGGCGGGCCTGACGATTACGGCGCTCTCTGGCGCCGGCTGGACCTGCACAGTCGCGACACGGACCTGCACTCGAAGCGACGCGCTCGCCCCGGCGTCGAGCTACCCGGAGATCACGGTGACGATGAGTGTCGGTGCCAGTGTGGCGCCTGGCACGGTGACGAACATCGCGGTCGTATCAGGCGGCGGCGACCCGAACAACGCCAACAACACGGCGTCTGATCCAACAATCATCACCTCTCCGACTGAGGGCATCGACCTCACGATTGCGAAGACGCACAGCCAGAGCATCGCCGTCCCCGGGCAGACCGTCACGTACACCGTGACGGTCGAAAACGTCGGGAACTCGCCGTCGAGCGGCCCGGTGACCGTGACCGAGACGCCGCCGACGGACCTGACGATTACGGCGCTCTCTGGCGACGGCTGGACCTGCATCGTCGCAACGCGGACCTGCATTCGCGCTGATGCGCTCGCCCCGGAGACGAGCTACCCGGACATCACGGTAACGGCGAGTGTCGCGCGCCGGCGCGGCGGGCACGATCACGAACAGAGTGTTGGTATCAGGCGGCGGGGATTCAAACCCCACCAACAACACGGCGTCAGACCCAACAGCCATCACTCTCCGACGTCAGGAAGCGACCTCGCCATTGCGAAGGTACACAGCCCGAGCAGCGCCGTTCCGGGGCAGACCGTCACGTACACCGTGACGGTCACAAACGTGGGGAACTCGCCGTCGAGCGGCCCGGTGACCGTGACCGAGACGCCGCCGGCGGGCCTGACGATTACGGCGCTCGCTGGCACTGGCTGGACCTGCACAGTCGCACACCTGCACTCGAAGCGACGCGCTCGCCCCTGGGGCGAGCTACCCAGCGATCACGGTGACGACGATTGTCGGCGCTAGTGTGGCGCCTGGCACGGTGACGAACACCGCAGCCGTCTCAGGCGGCGGGGATTCAAACCCGACAACAACACGGCGTCAGATCCAACAGCCATCAACCCTCCGCCATCAGCAATCGACTTCGCCATGGCGAAGGTGCACAGCCCGAGCAGCGCCGTCCCCGGGCAGACCGTCACGTTCACCCTGACGGTCACAAACGTGGGGAACTCGCCGTCGAGCGGCGCGGTGACGGTGATCGAGACGCCGCCGGCGGGCCTGACGATTACGGCGCTCGCTGGCACCGGCTGGACCTGCACCGTCGCGACACGGACCTGCACTCGAAGCGACGCGCTCGCCCCGGCGGCGAGCTACCCAGAGATCACGGTGACGACAAGTGTCGGCGCTAGTGTGGCGCCTGGCACGGTGACGAACAGCGCAGTCGTCTCAGGCGGCGGCGATTCAAGCCCCACCGACAACACGGCGTCAGACCCAATAACCATCACCTCTCCGTCATCAGCAATCGACTTCGCCATTGCGAAGGTGCCCAGCGCGAGCAGCGTCCTCCCCGGGCAGACCGTCACGTTCACCGTGACCGTCACAAACGTGGGGAACTCGCCGTCGAGCGGCCCGGTGACCGTGACCGAGACGCCGCCGGCGGGCCTGACGATTACGGCGCTCGCTGGCACCGGCTGGACCTGCACCGTCGCGACACGGACCTGCACTCGAAGCGACGCGCTCGCCGCGACGGCGAGCTATCCAGAGATCACGGTGACGACGAGTGTCGGCGCGAGTGTGGCGCCTGGCACAGTGACGAACAGCGCAGTCGTCTCAGGCGGCGGCGATTCAAACTCAACCAATAACATGGCGTCAAGTCCGGTCACAGTCGGTCCTGTACCAGTCCCGGTCTTGCCTTTATCGTTCATGCTTGGCTTGATGAGTGCGCTGCTCGCGATCGCACTTTTGGCCTTGCGTGCACGTCGTCAGCGGCCGGAGACGCAATCGTGAACGGGGATTTCTCTATTTGGAGCGGAAGGGGCACACGAGCTGCTCAAGTTGCTGGGGATATCTGATCCAGCGGATGCCGTGCACAGAGGCTCGGTTGCGGTGCGGTGAGATCATGGCGCTCGACTGAAGCGATGTCGATCCTTCTATCATAGGCGCGTCGGTGAATGGCCTGCTGGCGAAAGCGGTGCTGGCTCCCTTGAATATCAAAACTGCGGGAGTGCCGGCTTCTATCGCGTGGCACGGTTTACCTTCAAGGTCAACAGCCGGTAGGTTACTGCCACGGCAGCCCTCTGCAGGGTTCTGTGACGGCGTAACATAGTGCTGTACACACTGGGCCCCGCCTGAGAGAGGGCTATTCTTCAAGGAGCCGCCTCGTGGAGCAATTGCTGTCCGTGGTACTCACCGTGGGGTTGGTCACGAGCCAAGGGCTCGCGTCGCAATCGAAGGCGCAATCGATTCAGGGCGTCTGGTGCGTCGTGGAGGCGACGACCACGGGCCCTGGAGCCCGGACGCTTGCATTCGCCGACCGACCTAACCTGACCATCATCACGGCCAGGCACTACAGCCGCGTCGAAGTCCAGGCCGACGGGCCTCGGCCGGTTTTGACGGACGTGGCGAAGGCCACCGCCGATGAGTTGCGGGCCGTGTGGGGACCATTCGTCGGCGAGGCTGGGACCTACGAAGTGACCTCCGGCAATCTCCTCACGGTGCGACCAGTCGTCTCCAAGAACCCGGCCGTAATGGGCCCCGGAGTGTTCATTACCTATTGTACCGGCTGGAAGGCGACACGATGTGGCTGACCCAGCAGCGCAACCAGAACGGCCCGTTCCCCAACCCCTTCACACTTAAGCTCACGCGCGTCGAATGACGCCGTGCCCCACGCGTAATGCGCGGACGTAGGAATTCGCAGAGTTTTCTAGTCTGGGCCGGCACGTGCGTGGGTTCGCTGCGCGACCGCAAGGCAGCGCCTTGCGAGCTTCGCGACCAGATGAAAACAGTCTGTCGGGCGTTCTGCCCGGCAATGCGTCATCAGCAGGTTCTCAGTGCCGGCGCGTATAATTACTGCTTACCTAACTCGCGTCGAATCCGGCAGCCGGCTGACGTCGCCTGTGGAGTGTTCGGTCATGAAGGCCCAACTGCAAAAGCGGACGCACACTCACATTGGGCCCGGTGACGTACCCGCTGTCGTGGGAAAGGTCCTGCGCTCGTCCGGTCAACCTCTCGACGCCGGCAGCCGGGACTTCTTCGAGCCGCGATTCGGTCATGACTTCAGCCGATTGAGAGTCCACACGGACGCAGGAGCGGCCGCCGCCGCACGTGCACTGAACGCGCGAGCGTTTACGGTCGGGCAGGATGTGGTGTTTGGTGAGAAACAATTCGCACCTCACCACGAGGCTGGCCAGCGGCTCCTTGCCCATGAACTCGCGCATACGGTGCAGCAACGCGATGCGTCCCTGCCATCGCCTGACCAGCTCGAAGTCTCTTCGCCCGACGACTATCACGAGCGCCAGGCGGACTCGATGATGCATTCGGTGATGCAGCCGAATGGACGTCTGCGGGCGAACGATAGCGATGAAACTCCAAAGGCCGTGCTCAAGGCGAGTCCCTTGCGGGTTGCGCGCTTGCAGCGAGTGATCTCGTTCACGACAGCGCCCGGCGCGTTCACGCCGAACAACGTCGTGGCCAACGAGGATGCGGCGGGCTTCGATTTGACTTCTCCCGTCCCGACGTTCCAGTGGCAACCGGACGTGACCATCCACGGCGACGCCGGCGACGTGTTTGCCGACTGGGAGGTGGCGCACCACCAGGTGGGCAAGGGCAACTGGTTTAACGTCTGGTGGGGCACTGGCGCGGACCGCACACATCGTCAGGAGCGGATTACTGGAGGACTGCCGATCCGCGACGCGACAGCCGCCGGCAATACCTGGTACTCCGACTGGCGCGCACAGGGCTTCGCCGCCGATGGCGATGTCAGGAGCCCGATCATGCGTGACACGCCAAATGAACGCGTCCCGTGGAACAACCCGGTCGCGGGCCGCGGTGGTACTCGCGGGTGGTTCAACTACGGTATCGGATTCGTGTCGACACTCAGCGCCCGCCACATCCCGGATGGGACCGGGGCTGCGGCCTTCCGACATCTGAATCACGTGCATTGGAATTTCAGCGTGGATGGAACGTTTGACACCACGTTGCCGGTTCCGGGCCGCGTCACACTGAACGGTGGCGCGATTAACAGGAGCGGGGTGATTGCGGGTCTCGACGTCAGCAACCGGCCGATGCACGGCACTCCTCTCTTTGCGGACAACGCCGTACAGACAGACACATGATCCTGCTGTGAGGGCATCCGGCCCGGCCGAGCGATGAGACATTACGGGCTCGGCTCGGTTCTCGGACAGGACGAGCTTGATTGCTCGCTTCCATGCGCTTCACCAGGGCAAAGACCAAGCGCGAGGCGGTCGTCAAAGTGCTCGCTGACTTCAACCGTCGCCGCCGCATGGCGGAGCTGGTCAAATACGCCGGGACGTTCAGCAACGCTTTCCCTTTGAACGACGAGATCGAAGCGGTCGACGCCCGACGCGCGCGGAAGCTCGATGCCCGTTCTCGTCGATAGCTCGATGTGGGTCCACCAGCTTCGGAAGGCTGGAGATCCGACTAAGCGCGATCGCGTTAATGCGTTGTTGGAAGCGGGCGATGCTGCGGGGTGTCCTGTCGTGCGTCTCGAGCTTTGGCGAGGCGTAACGAGTGACGCGGAGCGAAAAACGCTCCGGCGGTATGAAGCGCTGTTGCCTGACTACGACATAACGATGGAGACGTGGGAGCGTGCGATTCGCCTGGCCGATCGCGGGCGCGCAGCCGGCGTGACGGCGCCCCTCGCGCATCTGCTGATCTTCGCGTGTGCGAAGCTCAACGATCTCGAGATCGCGCACGACGATGAGCACTTCGAGTTGTTGGTAAAGCTTGATGCGTTGTAGGTGCAGGGTGCGGGACAGGGCTCGCCGGACCGCATCGCTGCGGGACAGCTCACGCGCGGCCTCACGGTGCAGGACTCCGGCCAGGACGCCGTGAGCGCGGCCGACATCAACGTGCTCGACAACGCGCTCGGCTACGTCGGGGGCTTCCCGTCCGGCGATGCCGGCGACGGCGGCCGGGCCGTAGCGAGAGTCTCCGTCGCGCCGGGCACAGGGCTCACCGTGCGCGTCGGGGGCCCCGGTCAGGCGGGCACGGGCTCAGCATCGGCGGCCGGGGGCTTCAATGGACTTCGGGGGCGGCGGTGGGGGCGGGGGCACTGCCGGCACTGGGGGCGGCGGCGGGTCGTCGTTCACCGCGGCCGGCGCGACCGAGGTCTTGCATCAGCAAGGTTCCACCTTCGGTAATTCGGTGATCATTTCCTGGTGATCGTCTGACGACGGTCCGTCGTTCGACGAGCTCGCGATCGCTGCGGATCCATCACAGTCGGTGACCTGCTCGGAGGCAAAGAACATCAACCGGCCGCCAGATCGGCAGTCGGGCGTGACGTTCAAGAAGGCCCCGAAGGTTGAATCCGCTGCGATGAAGCCACGCGATGGGTTGGGGCAAAGGGACGGCCAGTGGCGGCAAGACGAAGCGGCGATAGGTCACATCCCGCCGGCGGGATTTTGACCGGCAATCAACTGCAGAGGCATGCAGTCCTGATTCCCTGCGATACGGTCAGGCGTCCGGCGGTGACGACGAAATAGGGAGCGAGCGGGTCGAAAAAGTAATTGACATCTCGCGTCGCTTCGAAGGCAAAGCGAGTCGCACCCAGCAGGACGTAGCCCAGCCTCGCTGTTCCCACGAAGCCGCTGAACTTCTTGAGGCGTGGATCGAGCGGACTGAACTGCCTGAACCCGGCCGCGGCGCGTCCGGTCACGACGGCGTCGGGGGCAAATTCCACGGCAGGCATGATCCTCATGCTGTTCGCGTCACGAATCGCTGAGCTCTCGAATCGGTCGCGTTGCGCCTCGACATCGACCGAGACGGTCGTGAGCGGCGTAAAGGCAAACCTGGCACTCGCACTGGCGACGTCAGTCGCGTGGTTGAGCTGCTTGGCCAGCACCGTTTCGAGGACCTGTTCGCCTTCGCCGTACGCTTCGGTGCCGTGACGGTACGCACCGGTCAGGGAGGTGATACCCGTGAGCTTGAACTGGGCGCCCGCCGACACGCTGATTTGCTGGCGGAGCACGCGCGCATCGATCTCGTATCGCGAGCGCTCGCGTGAGTGGTTGAACGCGGCCGCGATGAACGGACGAAGCCGCGAGGTCGTGCCTCCGAACCGGCCCTCGAAAAGCTGGTTGATCGACTGCTCGCTCTTGTAGGTGGCGTAGTAGACGAAGCCCACTGTGGCAGAACCCGTCAGCTGGGCGGAGCCGGACGGCAGCACGGCCCGCAGACGCGGCTCCGCCGTCAAGGTGAAGTCCTGCTTGGGATTCGCCGGATCGTTGCGGACGTTGGAGTCGAAGCCGACGTCGCGGAGCACGATCGAGGGGAAGAGGTCCACCGGACCCGCCACGAGCGGCGCCGGTCCTGCGGGCGAGGACGGTCCTTCCTGCGCAAACAGGCCCGGCGCGAGCATCAGCACCAGGACGGTCGCGTGCAGCGCCAGTTCGAAGGGACGGTCAGGAAACCCCATCGCGCACAGCGGGAGTCGCCCAATGTTACATGAAGCACGAAGCGTGCTACGAAAAGGCGCGCCTCTGCCGCCAATCGGCGCGCGGCGCGCTGCAACGGGCCGAGGTTGGCGGATCCGCACCATCTAATGCGGAAATCACTTGACTTGACGGGGTATCGTGGCGCGCCCGCGAGCGCGGTCCGCGCCAAGCAGATCGAGCAGGACGCGTTCGACCTGATGGAAAAGAACTTGCGGGACGAGATCCGCAAATGCTACACGTGCCAGGTGAATTTTGTCCACGCAGGAGCAGACTGGACGAGACCTGTTGGCTGGCGTCTTCGGCCGAGTCGATGACAGGACCTGGCACATTGTCTGCTTCAGCTTTGATGCGCAGACTGGGCAACATCGCGGTAGTACCGGAGCCATCGACACTCGTGCTGAAGACCATTGACAGCGCGGGGATGGTACGACGGTGCTGGGTGTCGAACGTGAGGCAGTCGAGTCTGAGTTAGTCACGAATCTGAACGACAGACCACTAAGGGATCAGGAGGTGTAGGCGCGACCATCGAAGGTATGCGCTGCGACGAGAACAGCCGATAACTTTGGAAGCCCACTCGTGTCCACGCACTTGATGATGTTTGTGCGCCCGTTGGATGAACGAAAGTCGTCCTGAAGGGCGTAGTCTGCCAATTCGACGAATTAAGTCTCCTGTCGAGCACCTTTTTCTCCTTCCCTTTGTAGGATTTCGGAACAAATCCGCCCGATCGATATCGGTGCGAAAGTTGCACTAAAGCGCTGCACTGCGTGCCCCTCGTTTCGGCTCCGTTGCTGCGGGCTTCGCCGCATGGCCGCTCGGCGCTTCGGCCAGGCACGAAAGGCGCGCAAGAAAACGATGACCTTGAATAGCGGTGGCCGGGTGCCGGCCAACCGAATGCTCAGGAATTCACAGGCCGCAAGTTACTACGGAGGGATTCGATGAAACGAACGCTGATGGCTCTTGCCCTGGTTCTGGCCGCAACACCCGTTTGGGCCAACTCAATCACCGTTGTGTCGAGCACGTCCGGAGCCGGCTGGCAGCCCCTCGGCACGGTCAACAACAACGGCGCGCGATATTGGGATAACGTGTCATTTGACGGGAGCGCGTGCAACATCGGCAACGTGCTGACGGGCACGAACAACTGTGGCGGGCCTATTCCGGGTGGCGGGCTGAACCCGGCCAACCTCCAGTGGTGGGGACTCGCCAACGGCGACGCGGACCCGAATTTTCTGTTGTCCTTTCTGCTCGCGGGCGCGACGAGGCTTCGGGGCCAGGACATGTTTACCTTTAGCGGCCTCGCCGATGTGGATGACTTCGGCTTCTTTGACCCGAATTCGTCCCTCAGACAATCGCTGTTCAACGCCCTGAACCACCCGGGAGATCTAATAGACCATGATGCGCCCTTCCTCTTCGGGCTCTTCCTGAATAACGGTTCGGGGGAATTCGACACCAACGCCCTCACCGGCGATCATCAGCACTTTGCCGTCTTTCGGGACGTGAGCACAAACACCCTCTTTATCGGCGGCGAGGACCTGCCGAATGCTCAGTTCAACTTCTCGGACTTCGATTACAACGACAGGATTATCGTGATACAAGCCATAGAGCCATCAGAAGTGCCGGAACCCGGCACGCTCGTGCTGCTCGGCACAGGCCTGCTCGGGTCGGTCCGGTTCCTGCGCCGGCGGAAGGCGTCAGGCGGCGATTGATCCGTCAACGCGCGCGAGTGAGGCAGTCGGCGCGATACCACACGCGCCCGGCAACCCGCTAGCGCGTTTTTCACTGGCATGAAAAACGCGCTAGCGCCGCGTTGCCGCCTGCTATTGCAGCGTCTTCGCGGCGGCCAGAATCTGCGCGGGTCGCGCGCGGACGTAAATGCTGTCGGTCAACATGCGCCACCGCACGATGCCCTGAATGTCCACGAGAAACTCGGCGGGACGGGCGGCGTCTCCTTCATCGGGATCCAGAAGATCGAATCGTTTGATGGCCTTGCCGTGCGGATCGGAAAGAAACGTAAACGTGTAGCCCGCTTCTCGCGCCAGTCTGCGTGACACGTCTGGCGCGTCGTTGCTGATGGCGACAGGACGAACGCCCGCCTGGTACAGCGCATCAAGGTGCCGCTGCATGTCCCGGAGCTCCGAGCTGCAGGCGTGACATCCGTGGCCCATCTGAAATATCAAGAGCACGGCTTTCGGGGCCCTTCCGTTGACGGGCGATGACAACAGGTCAGCAAGCGAGACGGAACGATTGTCAGTGTCGGCCAATGTGAATTCCGGGGCCCTCTGGCCGATCCGCGGAGCCCGCTGCGAAGACGTCAAGTGCTGCGGCAGAACAAAAGCCATCACGAAGCTCGAGAGGCCAAACAAGGTGAGCGCGGCCAGCGGCACCGCGGCGACTTTCGAAAGCACGCCTCGCCCGCGCGCAAAAGCGCGGCGAATGCCAGAGAACATCAAAAGACCGGTCAACACGAACATCAACCCGTTGACCCATGGCACGTCGCGGGTGATCGGCCATCGTGCGAACACGAGTGGATAACTCACGAATGTCGCGACTCCAAGTGGCGCGGCGATCCAGATTTGCCAGTTGAATCGGTTCATCGGCTGACTCCGTTCCTCGAACCGGTCATCGCGCGTGTGTGCGCCCGCCAGTGGTCAGACTCCAACCCAGGACGCCGTTTCCCATCGTGAACGGAAGCGTCATTAGCGCGCACATCGACGGGGCATCACGCAGGCATTTGATCACCTCTTTCCCGCCCCCGGCGTCCAGGTACAGGACGACCAGCATCGACATCGGCGAAATGAAGGCGCCGATGAGCGCGAGCCCCGCGTAGCTGCGAATCCAGCGATGCACGACGAGGAGCATCGGGAGACTGGTGACCGCGATCGGCAGTGCAAACATCACGACGTAGAAGGGGAGCGTCACTGCCATGGCTCGCTCGGGCGCGCCTGCGAACCACGCGCTGAGGAAGTAGACCGTCGTCGTGGTCAGCGCACCCGCGAGAAGCCCGCGGACAACCCGGCGAACGATCGGAGCCGAGCGCGAGGCGGGCGTCCACACCGCGGCGGCGCCGAGCGCACTTAACGTCGCGATCGCGGCCAGGTTGAACAACAACCCGACAGCGCGAATAAGCCAGGTCTCCGGCCCTGTCGATCGGATCAATCCGCCACTGACGAACCACATCAGCAGGCCCACCGCAATCAGGCCCACAAACATGCGCCGATAGCTCGTTGCGCCGCCGCCCACACGCAACGCCAGCGGAGCGGCACACATCGGCAATAGGAATGCGCTGTTGAAGATCCGCGGGTCCTTCACCGTGACGCGGGCCCAGGCGAAGAGAGCGCCGCCGGCGAGACCGATCACGACGATGGTGAGCACGGTCCGGATCGGGACGCCGGTCTCGAGACTGTGGACGAGGAGGGCCCGAGCCAAGGCGCCGTACCCGCGCCAGATCGCAAGCCATTTCTGGTGCCTGTCGTGTCCGGCCTGCTGAATCTCGTGCTGAAGGTCTGCGATTGTCGGTTCGACAATGTCGCGAACCGTGCGGTCGCTGAGGCAGCGCGTAAGCCACTGGTGCAACCGGGCACCAGGAAGGACGCTCATTGTCGCCCTTCCCACGCAAGCTCCTGGGAGAGCGTCGTCCAGGCGCGAAGGGCGCGCTCAGCGAGCGGCGTTGGTCGATAGATCCGGCGCGGTAAACCGATTGCGCCAGGCGTTGAAGGCTCCTGCTCGGATGCGAGGTAACCCTTCCGCTCCATGCGCCCGAGCGTGACGTAGACCGTCCCGCGGCTGAGCCGTCCTTTCGACGCGTGAACGAGTTGAAGGCCGAACTGCGGCCCGCCGGCCACGAGCAGTTCGAGGATCAGCCGCTCCTTTCCAGGCAGGGTGCGACTAGCCGTTGACATTGCCAATAGTCTTACTCTATGTAAGCACGATGTCTAGTGGATATTGTCATGGTCGTGCGGCGGATTGACTCACGGACGCCCCTGGGGGAAACCCGTCCCTCCCCCCAGGTTCCACTGGGGAAGACCCGTCCCCCTCTACCCCTTCCGCTGGGGGAAACCCGTCCCCCTAGAATTCGAACCGTGCGGTGAGTTGGAGTTGGCGCGGAGGGCGGGCGGAAGTCGCCTGCCCGAACAAGGGCGACGTCACGGTGCCGACGAACGTCCCGGTGTTGACGCGGTTCGTGACATTGAACGCGTCGAGCGCGAGCGTGAACGCCGGCCCGCCCTTCCGCGGGCTCATCGCGACCTCGTGCGACAACCGCAGATCGAGCTGCGCGTACCCCGCCCCCGTGAGCGTATTGCGCGCCACACCAGCGGGGCGTGCACGTCCACGCCCGTTGTTGTAGACGTCAGCGCCCAGCAGCGCCGTGTACGGTCCGGCCGAGTTCATCGTCAATCCGACGCCGATATCCGGCACCCCTCGCGCCGGCGTGATACGGCCGAGCAGCACCAGCCGGTGCCGGCGATCGAAATCCGCGCGCGCCCATTCACCGCTCAGGTCGTAGTCGTTAGCCGGATAGGAACCGAGGCCGTTGGTGTCGTTCCGGGCATGGCTGAGCGTGTATTGCGTCTGTCCGTTGAACCAGCGGGTCGCCTGCCCGCGCAGCGTGAACTGCAATGAATCCGTTGATTGACGTCCGGTGGACTCGATCTGCCGGATTGCGCCGTGGGTCGGATCGGGCCGCGCCAGGAACAAGGGCGGCGGGGGCGCGTTCACGTCGCGCGACCGGAACAGGTCGTGCCCTCGCGCCCCGGTATAGCCGATCGACAGCGTCAGTCCCTTGCGAACTTGGCCATCGACATTGAGGCTGTACTGCAGCGTACGTGGAATCTGCACGCCGGGAGCCAGTCGCGTGATGCTGGGCGGCTCGGCTGCGCTCAAGAGGACGGGAGGGTTCGGATACGTGGGCTGTGTGATGACGTACCGGCTGAGATCGCCGCGTTGGGAGTGCAGCACTTCCGCGATGATCACCGGGCCGCTCCGATCAGTGAACATGCCGGCACCGCCGCGAACGACCACCTTTTTCGAGCCGGCAGGCGCATACGCGAACGACGCACGCGGCCCGACGTTGTTGTCGTCGTGAAAATAGTTCTGCCAGTCGTAGCGCACGCCCAGCGACAGCGTCAGGTTCGGGCGAGCCTGCCAGTCATCCCTCACATAGGCGCCAACCTGCTTCTCGAGCAGCGCCAGATTTCCGTTGCCGCGCTGCGCCGTAAACGCATAGGGCTGGCCGGCCGCGTAGGCATCGAGGCCGCTGAAGAAATAGGTCCCCCCGAAATTCGTGCGATCGAAGAATCCGCGCCGGCTCCAGTCGGGCAACTGAAATCCTGTCTGGATCGTGTTGTGGCCCCTGACCCAGGTCAGGTTCTCCATGAGCTGCACGTGACTCTCGGTGCGCACCAAGTCGGCCTGCGCGCCGCCGCCGGTGAACGCATCGACGACCACGATGCCGCGGTCCGCCGAGAGGCTGGTGGTGGGCTCGCGCTCGTGTCCCACCAGAATCTGAAACTGGTTCACGAGCGTCGGACGCAGCACGTTCTGCTGCGTGTAGCGGACCTGCTGCTCGTGGTGCCGGAAGTTGCTGCCCGCGCTCGCCAGCGTCACGCCCCCGACGCCGCGATTGTCGGTGGCTTCGTACTCATAATTCGGCGTGACCGAGATGAGCGTCCGGTCGCTGTACTGATGCGTGATCGTGCCGGCGAGCAGCGCCTCGGTGACGGGCTGCGGCACGACGTCGCGAAGCGTGCCGGCCGGCCCGGCGGCGTACACGATGGCCTGCTGGTCGTCCATCTGGTGTTGGCCCGACAGCAGAAACGCTGTCTTGCCTGACGAACCGAGCGGGCCGCTGAACACGCCTTCGAAGATCCGCTTCTGCTCGTCGGGCTTGGTGGCGGCGAACGCGTTTCTTGCGTCGAGGTGCGCGTCGCGAACGACCGTGTTCACCTCACCGTGAAACTGCTGGCTTCCAGGCTTGGTGGTGATCTCGATGCGGCCACGTCCGGGGCGCCCGTACTCCGCGGCATAGGGGTCCTGGTTGATCTTGACCTGCTGAACGGCCGACGCCGACATTCGCAAATTGCTGACTTCCATGCCGTTGACGACGAGGGTGGGGCCGCCGGTGCCGAGCGAACCGGCATCGAGGAAGCGCGACATGATCGCGACGATGTCCTGGTCCATCACCGGTAGGCCTTCGAGCATCTGCCGATCGACGGCGACGGCGCTGAGGTTATTCGACGCCGATGTGTCCACCGATCCGGCGCCGCTGTCGACCGACACGCTCTGCTCGACGTCGGCGAGCGCGAGCACTAGCTTCTGCGCGGCTGGCGGACGGGGACCGACCCGAAGGCGCACCAGTCCAGGCCTGAAGCCCTGAAAAGCCGCGCGCAATTCGTACGAGCCTTGCGCGACCGCGTCGAATCGGAACGCGCCAAGCTCGTCAGTGGCCGTGGACTGCACCACGACGCCAGCGCTGTTCGCCAGTTCCACGCGTGCGCGGGGGAGGACGCCGCCGGTCTGATCCTGAACGACGCCCGAGACGGTCACCGGCGCGGCCTGCGCGCTGGCCAGGCGCGCGAAACACAAGACCAGGATCGCGCCGAGCGTGCGTTTCAACACCACGATCCGCATCACCTCGTCCGTCCCCGCATTAGACCGCAGCCGCCTGAAGAAATCCTGAACATTCACTCAACCTTCAGATGCGGCGGTTATTGTGATTCGGATTGGCCGTCGCGTTGCATCAGCTATTACCCGGCGAGACGCGCGTCTCGTCTGGATCTGATCGATGCGCTGAGGTCTGAATAGGAGGGGAACTCATGGCGACATTTCGCGCGGTGCAGTTGTGCGGAATCTTTGTGGTTGGGATGGCCGTCGGCTTGCTGGGCCAGGCGCCGCCGACCAAAGCCGCGGCGCCGGCAAAACAAGACGCTTCGAAACCGGCCCCGCCAAAGGCCGTGAAGCTCAAGATGCCGCCGGCCGTTGAAGCGGCGTTCAAGACGGCCTATCCGACGGCGACCATCAAGGGCATCTCCAAGGAAAAGGAGGACGGGCAGGTGCGATATGAGGTCGAGAGCGTCGAGCAAGGCATGGGGCGCGATGTGACCTATCTGGCTGACGGCAGCCTGGTTGAATTGGAGGAAGAGATGTCGGCGGCGGACTTCCCGGCCGCGGTGGCTGCAGCCATCAAGACGCGCTATCCGGCGGCGAAGATCACGAAACGCGAGAAAGTGACCATCACAAAGGGTAACGTGGTGCAGTACCAGGCGCAGCTCTCAGGCGCAAAGGTAAGAGAGGCCATCCTGACCGCAGACGGAACGTGGGTCTCACCGAAAGGCAAGTAGGAGGTCCCCATGCGGGTGTCAACTTTCGTCTTCGTGGCGTTTTCGCTGGCGTTCTCGCTCGGTCAACCCGGGCCGTATCGAATCGCCCAGACGTACACACTGGGCGGCGACGGCTCGTGGGACTACGTCGTGCCCGATCCTCCCAAGCATCGTGTTTTCATCGGCCGTC
The DNA here is from genome assembly GCA_963724645.1 of uncultured Acidobacteriota bacterium. GTDB lineage: Bacteria > Acidobacteriota > Vicinamibacteria > Vicinamibacterales > SCN-69-37 > CAVXSP01. The sequence goes on along the minus strand of CAVRVJ010000008.1, from coordinate 68,171 downwards.
AGAACCGCGTGATGGTCGTCGATGAAAATGACGGGAAACTCCTCGGCGAAGTGACCGGCATCGACGGCGCTCATGGCGTGGCGCTTGCCGACCACACGGGCCACGGCTTTGCGACCTCGGGGAACGACGGGACGATCGTGATGTTCGATCTGACGACGTTCAAGACACTGGGGAAGACGCCGGCGGCCGAGGATGCCGACGCCATCATCTACGACGCCGTCTCGGACCGCGTGTTCTCCTTCAACGGCGACGCACACTCGTCGACGGTTGTCGATCCGGCCACCGGCAAGCTCGTGACGAATATTCCGCTTGGCGGCAAACCGGAGTACGGCGCGTCGGCGGGCGACGGCAAGGTCTACGCCAACATCACGGACAATAGCGAGGTTGTGGAGATCGACGCCAAGGCTTTGAAAGTCACCCGGCGCTGGTCAACCGCGCCGTGCCAGCAGCCGGTGGCGATGGCGATCGATACGGCGCACCATCGTCTGTTCAGCGGCTGCCGCAGCGGCCTGCTGGCCGTTTCCGACTACCAGGCAGGCAAGATTGTGGCGACCGCGCCAATCGGGAGCGGCGTCGACGGCACGGGATTCGACCCTGCCGCGGCCGACGTCTTTGCGTCGAATGCCGACGGGACGCTCACGATCCTTCACCAGGACAGTCCGGACACCTATCGCGTGATCCAGACGCTGACGACCGCGCAGGGATCGAGGAACATGGGGCTCGATCCCGTGTCACATCGGGTGCTCGTGGTCGCGGCGCAGTTCGGGCCGCCGCCTGGGGGGCGGGGCCGCGCTCCCGTGCTGCCGGGAACGTTTGCCCTGATGGTGATCGAGCGCTAGAGACTGTGACCTTGGAGAACAGAAGGACATGAAGGGCGGCTGGCCTGACGCCGCCTCCGTCGCAGCCCGGCAACGCCGGGCTGTCTAGGCCAGCCGCCCTTCATGTCCTTCTGTTCTCCAAGGTGGAGTGTCTCAGGCGCTAGCTTTGGCGCTCGCCCACGGAGGCGAGCAAATACCCGTGCCGTCGAAGGCCGGGAAAACGCCGGCCGAGCCACGTAAACCATGCCACGGCGGGCCGCGTGACGAAGGTGCCAGGAGGCCACCGCGTATGCAGCAGCAGGTCGAGCATACGCAGCCATCCTGGAATGAACAGGATGCCCGTTTCGGCGGTTACTGTCAGGCCGGCCGCTTCGAGCATCCGCCGGAGCTGTTTGCGCGAGTAAGACTTCTCCAATCCGTAGTCGTACCAACCCCGGGCGTGAAGGAGCGCCACCATCAGCGGCCGGAGAAATGGGTCGTGTCGATTCGGCACGCCGAGGATCAAACGTCCGCCAGGTTTGAGAAGCCGCGCCAGCTCGACGACCGCCGCCTCGGTCTCATCGAAGTGCTCGATGGTGCCCATCGAATAGATCGCATCGAACGATCCCGAGGCGAACGGCACCTGCCTCACGTCGGCGACCACGAACGGCGATCGAACTCCAGCGAATTCGCGTTTCGCCTGCCTCACGGTCGGCATCGACAGTCGAGACCGTACACGTCGACGCCTCGCGACGCCGCCCAGCGAAGAATCCGCGTGTTCTTCGCTTCGTCCCACAAGTCGGTTTTCAGCAGCCGCACTCCAGCGCGCGTCGGCAGGTGCTGCAGCAACAGGTCCCGCTCGTGCTCCGCGTACAGGCGTGTCGAGGCCGCGCCGCCGAGGTCGGGAAACTCGTCGCCGACCTCATGCCAGAATCGGCGGTACGTGTCCGCGTCGGCGTGCTGATTCGGCCGGCACTCCGAGAAACAGCCACGCGACGCCGAGCGGCGCGAGCAGAGACCATGCCCGAAGAACAAGCGCGTGTGGGACGGTTCCGAAGTGGGCCAGCCACGCGCCAGTGACTGCCAGGCAGGCGACGAAGGCGAGCACCAGCGCGGCAAGCGCGAGCGTCACTCGCCCGAGTCGCGCCCTCGGACGCCAGGCAAACCACAGCGCACGCGAGCAGGCCGATCTGATACGCGGGCGCCAGTACCAGGACACCCTGCGGGTCGCCGGGAATCGCCAATTGCGTCAACACGTTCGGAAGCCACGGGCGAATGGCGCCGGCGAGTCCCACAATGAGCCGCGTGATCGGGGATGCGCCGAACACCACCGCGATGACGCCGATGCACACCGCGCCGGCGTACCGATCCCACGCGACCGCTCCAGTCGGCCGCTCGTCTGGACTTCGCCGGCAGGCCAGCGCGACGATCACCAAGGCTGTGACGATCTGAAAGAACGCGTGCACCACGAACAACGGAGACCCAATCAGCGCCGCGGGCACTGCCAGCACGAGCACGCGCATCACACCCAACGCAAAAAAGATCGGCACCGCGGCCGCCAGCGCCACAAGCCGTCGCGTGCGTCCGAGCGGCAGACTGAGGATGGCGGCGAGGTACAGCGGCAGGATGGGCGTCAACAGACATTCCGGCGTGATCTGAAACTCGCCGCGCGTCGTCGTCAGCAGCGTTCCATTCGCCTGTGCGTTGAAGCCGGCGGTCGTGAGCACGCGTTGCGCCGTTCGAGCGGTCCAGGCTCCGGCGGTTGTCAACGTCCGGCTGGTCAGGGTCCACGGGCGCGACGGCCAGATGGAGCGCGAGAAGCCCGCCGGCAATCCAGGCGAATCGCCGCACGCGCGGACGCGAAGCACCGCCGCCGCTTGGCAACACACTCGGTTGATGCGACGCGAGCATCCATCGACCCACATACACGGCAGTGGCCGCGATCAGAAGCACGGGCCACACGATCACGTGCACGACCGTGAAGGATTCCGGCCACCTCGAAACCACTGTCGCCAGTGTGGCCAGGCGAAGGATATTCAGTCCGATGATGATCCCCAGGCCTCCGGCCGCGCCGGCGAGCCGGCGGCGCCAGGTCGCCGGATAGGCGAGGATCACGCCGAGACACATCGCCATGACGTCGCTGGCGCCGCAGCTTGGCGTGATGCTGATCGTGTTGGCGGCCGCAGCGACGTACCACTGCACGATGGTCGCTTGCGTTCGAAGGAGCGCCAGAACGATTGCCTGCTCCACGAACGAGATGCGCAGGAAACCAAAGAGGGCGAGGCTCCACAATACCGCGCGGACGATGAACGCGACGGGCTCGGCGACGCCGGTCAGGACGCGAGCACGTGCCATTGCCAATGCCCGAACCGAAGTGTGAGGAACCGAGGGTCGCCGTTGTGCACTTCGGCGTCCGCCGTCGAGGCTGGTTCCAGGTTTCTGAAACTGAGGAGATGTTCGCCCGGTGTCAGCGTCAGCGGGCCGATCGTTTGAATCGTGCGTTGCGGCCCGACATCGAGCACCTGGTCCAGTTCCCGCTCATCGACCTCTATTCTGACGTGCCGCGCGCCGGGAAAGGCCGAGAGGTCGATCTCGACTTGCGCGGTCACCACGTGGTCGGATGTGTTGAGGACGCACCACGACCCAGCCGAGCCCATCCAGCGCCACGCGTCGCCGGCATCGCCCTCACGATCGTGGAAGCCGGACACTTCGACCGTCGCGACGACCGGCCTTGGCGCGGTCACCGCAAAGAGCTGGGCATCCCGCGCGGTGCGGACGAGCGTCAGGCCCTCGAGCGTCGCGATCTGGTGGACCAGTGGGCGCACAGTATCCCCGCGCACGAGCAGATGGGTATATCCCAGCGCCGCAAGCGTCGTCGCCAGCACAGGATCGGTGCAGTCATTGAGCGCGCCCGCCCGCAGCGTGAGCCGGTCGTGCATGAGCCACGGCACCAGCGCCTCAGCCGGCGAGGAGCCAGTGCAGTCCAGTGTCCGCGCATCCGGGTGATCCGCGAGCCAGCGATGCGCTGACGTGGGCAGCACGTCGCGCGCGCGCCAGGTCAGCGGCACGCTGTCGACCACAGCGATCGCCAGTAAGGCGACAAGCGCAATTTTCGCGAGGCGGGATCGGAAGGCAACCAGCCAATCGGCGCCGGCTCCCGCGAGGAGCGCGGTCATCAGCGCGACCACCACGCCGAACCGCGCGTACGAACGGAACATCGGCAGGTGCGAATAGAGAAACGCCGAGGGCGCGGTAAGGACTAGCGGTCCGATCTGAGCATGAGGGACGAGAGAGCAGAACCACGCCCACACCGCGATCGCCGACAACGCCAGCGCACGCGGCGCGTGATGACTCCGCGGCGCGCGAGGGCGACGGCGCTGCCAAGCCCGCCCAGCAGCAGAAGGCCCCAACTGATCGAGACCTGCTGTTCCAGGAGTCCGGTGGTGATGTCCGTGCGTCCCCACAGCCGTCGTACCGCCTCACCAAACAGGGGATGTTCGACAGACGGCACGATGTACGCCCACCACTTCGCTCCGAATTCGACGAGCTCGGCGGGCTTGACCGCAAATGATCGAGGTGCCAGCCACACCTGAGGCGCCACCAGTCTCACGTACAGGAAGGCCCCTGCCCCGAGGGCAACCAACGCGCCGAGCGGAGCGGCGATGCGTCGCTCCCATAGCAGGGGCCGTTGCGCCGAGGCGAACCAGAAGGCGGGCAACGCGACGACGGTCACGGCGATGCCGATGAGGCCGGCGTAGAAATTCGAGAGCGCGAGCGCCGCCGCCGAGACCGCAAACAGTACCGCGCGATTGACCGTCGGCCGATCGATGCACGCGATGAGCGCCAGAAAATACAACGGCACCCATTCCGTCTGGGCGATGTGCGGATGATAGGCCGCCTGCTCCAGGTGCACAGGCGCGAAGGCAAAGCCGAAACCCGCCACGGCGGCCCCGATGCGGCCCAGGTTCAAAGCACGGCCCAGCGCGTAGGCGGCGAGCACGGTCAAGGGGAATGTGAGGAGGACGACGAGATTGTACGCCGTGATGGGACCGACGACATGCGCCAGCAGGGCGCCCGGCACGTCGGTGACCGGCTGCCAGTATGGGCTCGGCGCGCGCCAGGTCGAGAACTGTTGCATCACGACGAACGGATCGCCGTGACGCCCGACGATTTCGTTGCCGAAGACGAGCGTCCGCGGGGATCGAACGACCGGCCACGCGACGATCGTCGTCAGGAGCGCCGCCGCGCTCCCGACGACGGCCAGTTCCCGCTTCATGACTAGCCCCGGCGCTGGGATCTCACTTGCACGTGCGTGGCGCCGAGCAGTTCACGCAATCGCTGCGCCCACGGCCAGTCGGGCTTCGGACGGCAGCAATACAAATTGAACGTCGCGACGCCACGCTCGGGAAACGTGTGCACGGTCAGATGGGACTCGCTCAGCAACAGCAGGCCGGTGACGCCGCCCGGGCCCGGGAACGTATGCCAGCGCTGATCGAGCACGTGCAGCCGCAGATCGGCCACCACCTGGTCGAAGAGCCGCGCGAGGACCTCGCGCGACGCGAGCGCGGCCGGATCGCAGCCGCGCGCGTCGATGAAGTCCTCGCGCCCGAGCCCGAGGCCGGCGCTTGCCGCGGTCGCGGCGTCGCCGGCCGCCTCAATCGTCTCGGCCACCGCTACAGCCTCGCCATGCGCGGCCGTGACAGCCTGCGGACGGCGATGCCGATGAGCAGGACCGCAAACGCGATCAGCATCCACTGCGGCATCGTCGGGACGCCCGCCGGGAGGACCGTGCCGCTGTAAACGATGTCGGTCACGTGGGCGGCCGAGTCTGTGACCCTGAGTCCGCGGCTGTACGGCCCCGCGGTCGTCGGGGTGCCGCTGAGCACAGCGGTGGTGGTATTGAACGAGAGGCCGGGGATCTGCGCGCCGGTGGTGAACTGCCACGTATACGGCCCCGTACCACCGGAGGCCGTAATCTGTTGGCTGAACGGCACGCCGACGGTAATCACCGGCAGCGTAGACGGAAAGACCGTGATGACGGGCGGCACCGTCGCGTCGCTCGCCGGCAGGACTGTCCCGCTGTAGACGAAGTCGCCTTGGTTGCCGTTCGAGTCAATGACCCTGAACCCGCGGCTGTACGGTCCTGCCGTCGTTGGGGTGCCACTCAGCACACGGGTGGTGAAGTTAAACGTGATGCCAGGGATCGGCGCGCCGGTGGTTAGCTGAATGGTGTACCGGGCGCCGGTACCGCCCGAGCCGCTGATCTGCTGGCTGAACGGTACGCCGACCCTGATCGGCGGCAGCACCAGTGGGAAGATCGTGACGCCGGGCCCGATCGTGACCGTGAGGGTCGATGCTCCGGTGGCGCCGACACTGTCGGTCGCCGTCAAGGTGAAGGTGTAGACGCCCTCTGTGGTGAACTTGCCGCTGAGCAAACCCGTGGAAGACAGGACAATCCCTGGTGGCGGATTGCCGCGACACCGAATACGTGTACGGAGGTTTTCCGCCGTTCGCCACGAGAGTGTCGTCTGCGCCGCCACCAACGACGTCGGTGAATTTGGCGCCATCTGGAAAGTTGAGGGTGATCGGGAGAAGGGTTCCTGCCGGCGCGACCGTGCCTGAGTAGGTAACCGAGCCGGTGTCCCCATTGGAACACTTGAGGTTCAAGGTCCATGAATATGCGGCTGCCGCTGTCGGCGTGCCCACGATGTTCCCGATCCTTGAACGACACGCCGGCTGGGAGAGCACCGGAGGTCGTCGCCGACACGCCGCCCACATTTACACAGTCCGCGAATACGCCCCTGTTCACAGGCGAACCAACCGCGAGGGGGTTGATTGTCGCCGGCAGGATAGTGAACGTGGCCGCTCGGACCGGTACCGAGGCGACGCACACGAACGCGAGAAGTGCGGTAAAAACGGCGACGACGGTAGTCCGCCGTGTCGCAAGCCTGGGGAGACTCGACATGGTGCTGTCCTTCTTGTTTTGTTAGGGATCGGTGATCGGGAATGCTCCGGACCGTGGAAAGCGAACTGAGCGGGATGCCAAGGCTGCGTATTCTTGCTGAAGTCTGCGCGAATAGTCAACAGAAGGCTGTGCCGGCGGTTAGTGGTCTATCTGTCCGGGTTCCTCGGGAGACCGTCGGGCGCCCGCCAGTCGCGATACAATTTCCTCCGCTCCAGTCGCGCCGCCGCTGAACCGAATCACTGAACCTTCTATCTATGAAAACCACCCGCCGCACTGTTCGTCTGTCTCTCTCATTTACGCTGATTGCGCTTGCGCTCCTCACCGTCGTCTCTGCGGGCGTGCTCCTGGCCGCCAGGAGCGACAAATGGTGGTGGGACAACCTCGGCGGCCCCGAGCAGCTCGCACTACGTCACGCTCGATCAGATCAATAAGTCCAACGTCAAGAACCTGCAGGTCGCCTGGTTCTATCCGTATGGCAACACGGGCTTCAATCCGATCGTTGTCGAGGACACGATGTACGTGTCCGGACGAAACAACTCGCTGATCGCGCTGGACCCGGCGACCGGCAAGGAGATCTGGATTCACGAGAACATCCCCGGCCTGTCGGCCCGCGGCATCAACTACTGGCAGAGCAAGGACGGCAAGGATAAGCGCCTGCTCTTCACGACCGGCGTGTTCCTCCAGGAGATTGACGCGAAGACCGGCAAGTCGATTCCGACGTTCGGCATCGACGGCTTCGTGGATCTGCGTCAAGGCCTGCCGCGAAGCGAAGGCGGATTCCGCGTGCCCGAATCCCGGCAAGGTCTTCGAGAATCTGATCATCCTTGGCGATGCGCACCGGGCGAGGGCTGGATGTCGCCGCCCGGCGATATTCGCGCCTACGACGTCGTCACCGGCAAGAAGGTCTGGCAGTTCCACACGGTGCCGCTGCCTGGCGAGTTCGGCTATGAGACCTGGCCGAAGGACGCCTACAAGTACGTCGGCGGCGCGAACACCTGGGGCGAGATGTCGATCGACGAGGCGCGCGGCATCGTCTACTCTGCCGACCGGCTCGGGCACGTACGACTTCTACGGCGGCGATCGCATCGGCGCCAACCTGTTCGCCGACTGCCTGCTGGCGCTCGATGCGCGGACCGGCAAGCGGGTCTGGCACTTCCAGACGCTTCATCACGACTTGTGGGATTTCGACAACGTCTCGGCGCCCCAGCTCGTCACGGTGCGGCACGACGGCAGGACCGTGGACGCGGTCGCGCAGGCGGGAAAGACCGGCTTCCTGTACGTGTTCAATCGCGTAACGGGCGAACCGCTGTGGCCCATCGAGGAACGGCCCGTGCCGCAGACCGACATCCCCGGCGAGAAGTCGTGGCCCACGCAGCCGTTCCCCACGGCGCCTCCGCCGTTCGGCCGCCAGAAGTTCAGCGTTGACGATGTCAATCCATGGCTGCTGACGCCGGCACAGCAGTCCGACATGCGCGAGCGCGTCGCGAAGATGCGCAACGAGGGTCTCTACACGCCACCTGCGTTGCGAGAGACGGTGTCGATGCCGGGCAATCAGGGCGGCTCGAACTGGGGCACCACGGCCGCCAATCCGGAAAAGGGCATCGTCTACGTGCTGAACATCGACGCGGTCGCGATTCTGAAGCTGGACGACACACGGACAAAGGTCGGTGGGTTTCAGGGAGGCGGCGGCGGAGCAAGTGGCGCGGCGCTGTACCAGCAGCACTGCCAGGCCTGCCACGGCGTCAACATGCAGAATCCGCTCCCCGGCGTCGCGAGCCTCGAGGGCGTGACCGATCGCCTGAGCGAAGACGTGATCATCGCCGCGGTCACCGGCGGCAAGGGACTGATGCGCCCGATCTCGGGCCTGAATAACATCGAGCTGACCGCGATCCTGAGCTATCTCGCGAATCCGGGCGGCCGGGGGTTTGGCGGAGGCGCGCCAGGCGGACGGGGCCGGGCCTCGGGACCGGCATTTCCTCCAGGTCCGGTCGTCGCATCGGGCGGCGTCCCGACGCCGCCGCAGCCGAACCCGTTTGGCGGTGGTCCGCCTTCCGGCCCGACCTACCCGGGCAACGGCGGCAACGGCGGCAACGCGGCCTATCCGGAGCAGGTGGACGTGCCACCTCAACGGTACGTGAGCGAATGGGGCGTCATGGCGAACGCGACGAAGCCGCCGTACTCCACGCTCACGGCCTATGACCTCAACAAGGGCACGATCAAATGGCAGGTCCCGGTCGGCGACGACCCCGCAACGATCGCCGCCGGCGGTCCGTCGAATACCGGGTCGCCGATGATGCGCAATGGCATCATTCCCACCAGGAACGGTCTCGTCTTCATCGCCGGCGACGACGGCAAGATGCGCGCGTACGACGAGGAGGACGGGAAGGTCGTCTGGACTGGACCGCTTCCGGGTCCGTCGCGCGGCGTGCCGGTCGTGTACGAATCAAGAGGGCGCGAGGACCTCGTCGTCGCCTCGACCGCGGGCGGTGGCGGCCGGGGCGGCCGTGGGGGACGCGGCGGTGCGTCGGTCGCGCCGGTGGATCCCAGCGTGCCGCACGGCTTGATCGCGTTCGCGCTGCCGCAAAAGCCGTAGACCGCGAAGATGCGCGGGCTGGAGCCCTTGATGCATCGCGATCGACTCGCGTGGGTTTCGATCGGAAGTGCCGCGACAGCGGTCGCCGCGGCCGCGCTCTCCGTCGCAGCGCAGGTCCCGTCCGACTGGCCGGGCTATGGCGGCGGGCCGCAACAAATCCGGTACTCCGGCCTGACGCAGATCAACCGGAGCAACGTCGGCCGGCTTCAGGTCGCGTGGACGTACGACACCGGCGAGCCCGGCGCGTCGCAGACCCAGCCAGTCGTCGTCGGCGACGTGCTGTACGGCTACACACCGACGCACAAGACATTCGCGATCCGGGCGGGCTCCGGCACGCCGATCTGGACATTCGACTCCGGCGTCAGGGGCGGCGGTGCGAATCGCGGCGTGATGTATTGGAGCGACGGTCCGGACAAACGCGTCTTCGCCGCGGTTGGCAGCTTTGTCTATGCGCTCGACGCCGCCACCGGCACACCAATTCCGACATTCGGTTCCGGCGGCCGTATCGATCTCCGCGAGAATCTCGGGCGGGATCCGCAGACTCAGGAAGGACGTCTGACCTCGCCCGGCGTCATCTACAAAGACCTGATGATTGTCGGCGGTCGCGTTGGCGAAACCCTGCCGACATCGCCTGGAGACGTCCGCGCGTACGATGTGCGCACCGGCGCGCTACGCTGGTCGTTTCACACCATTCCGCATCCAGGGGAGTTCGGCTACGAAACCTGGCCCAAGGACGCCTGGACGTACGGCGGAGGCGCGAACAGTTGGCCGGGGATGGCGCTCGACGAGGTGCGGGGAATCGTCTACGTGCCGACCGGATCGGCTGCGAGCGACTTCTACGGCGCGGATCGACTTGGCGACAATCTCTTCGCGAATTCCCTTCTGGCGCTCGATGCGGCGACGGGCAAGCGCATCTGGCACTTTCAGGCCGTGCGCCATGACATGTGGGACCGCGATTTCCCGTCGCCGCCGAGCCTCGTGACGCTGCGACAGGATGGACGGACGATCGACGCGGTCGCGCAGGCCACCAAGCACGGATACGTGTTCGTGTTCGATCGCACGAACGGCGAGCCAGTGTTTCCCATCGAGTACAAGACCTTTCCGACGAGCACGGTCCCCGGGGAAGTGGCCAACGGGATGCAGCCGCTGCCGACCAGGCCAAAGCCTTTCGCACGCCAGCGGCTCACCGAGGACCTGCTGACGGACCGCACGCCGGAGGTGCACGCCTGGGCGCTCGAGCGCTTCAAGACGTTTCGCAGCGAAGGGCAGTTCGTGCCGCTCAGCGTCGGCACGCCGACGGTCGTCTTTCCCGGGTTCGACGGCGGCGCGGAATGGGGCGGACAGGCTTTCGATCCGCAAACGGGGCTCTACTACGTGAATGCGAACGACCTGGCTTGGACAGGAATGCTCGCGCCCAACCCCAACGCGCAGACGCAGGGCCGCGGCGGCGTCGCGGTCTCGCCGCTCATCAACAACGGTTTTCGATTCACCGGCTATTTGCGTTTCGTCGATCCCGACGGGTATCCCGCGACCGCGCCTCCATGGGGCACGCTCAGCGCGATTAACCTCAACACGGGGGAATATGCCTGGCAGGTGCCGCTTGGTGAGTACCCGGCGCTCGCCGCGAAGGGTCTGAAGAACACTGGTAGCGAGAACTACGGCGGGCCTGTCGTGACCGCGGGCGGTCTCGTGTTCATCGGCGCAACCATTGAAGATCGGAAACTGCGCGCGTTTGACAAGGCGACCGGCGAATTGCTCTGGGAGACAGTGATGCCCGGGCCGGGCCGTGCCACGCCGGCTGTGTATGAAGTCGCCGGACGTCAGGTACATCGCCATTGCTCTCGGCAGCGCGGGTGCCGTGAGTGGCGCCGCAGCGTCGGCGTCGATGGCACCGCACGCGATGTACATCGCCTTTGCCCTGCCTCAGTGACGCCGCGCGGGAAATGAACGCCCCTCGACAGCACCTTGACCTTCAAGCCACGGCGGCCGAGATCATGCGGGCGCAGGGCTTCGAGCCGGAATTCCCGCTTCCGGCGCGACAGCAACTGGCCGCGCTCATGTCGCAACCGCCGCGCGTGGCGCCGGCGCCGGACGTCCGCGACCTGCGCGATCTGCTCTGGTCGTCGATCGACAACGACACGTCGCGTGATCTGGACCAACTCGAAGTGGCGGACCGCATGCCGGGGGGCGAGACGAGAGTACGGGTGGCGATTGCCGACGTCGACACGTTTGTCTCACGACATTCGCCCATCGACGAGCATGCGGCTATCGAGACGACGACGGTGTATACGGGCGTCAGAAATTTCCCCATGCTGCCCGAGGCGCTGTCGACCGGCGCGACCTCGCTGCTCGAAGGCCAAGACAGACTCAGCCTGGTCATCGAGCTCGTCGTTGGCGCCGACGGCGGCGTGGAGCGCGGGGATGTCTATCGTGCGGTCGTGCGCAACAAGGCGCAGTTGACGTACGACGCGGTGGGTACCTGGCTCGAGCAGGCCGGTCCGGCGCCTCCGAAGGTGGCCGCCTCCACGGACCTGCAGGCACAACTGGTCCTTCAGGACGAGTGTGCGCAGGCGCTCAGAAGCGCGCGGTACCGCCACGGCGCGCTGAACATCGAGACAATTGAGACCCATCCCCTCATACTCAACGACCGCGTCGTCGATGTCGTGAAACAGAGCAAGAATCGCGCGACAGAGCTCATCGAGGACTTCATGATCGCCGCCAACGAAACAGTTGCGCGGTGCCTGGAGTCGAAGCGCGTTTCGTCGATCCGCCGCGTGGTCAAGGTGCCCGAGCGATGGAACCGCATTGTCGAGCTGGCGCGGGCCGCCGGAGGCGCGCTGCCGGCTGAACCGGATTCCAAGGCCCTGAACAGCTTTCTCATGGCGCGCAAGGCAGCCGATCCCGATCACTTCGCGGATCTCTCGCTCGCCGTCATCAAGCTGATGGGACCGGGAGAGTACGTGCTCGAGCGGCCGGGCGATTCGGAGCCGGGGCACTTCGGGCTCGCCGTGCAGGATTACACACATTCCACCGCGCCGAATCGCCGGTTCGCCGACCTGGTGACACAGCGCCTGGTGAAGGCCGTGTTGACCGAACAGGCCGCGCCGTACCCGGACGCCGAACTGGCGGCGATTGCCCGCACGTGCACGCTGAAGGAGGATGCCGCGCGCAAGGTCGAGCGCGAGATGTCCAAGCGCATGGCGGCGGTTGTCATGAGCGGGCGCATCGGCGAGTCGTTCGACGCCGTCGTGACCGGCGTGACGCCCCGCGGAACCTTCGTGCGGGTGCTCAAACCACACGTCGAGGGTCTGCTCGCGAAGGGGCAGGAGGGCGCCGACGTCGGCGACAAGCTCCGTGTCACGCTGATCCACACCGATCCTGCGCGGGGCTTCATCGATTTCGCACGAAGGGCTTCATGACCGAACGGCTCTCGCGGCAGATCGCGTTTCTGGTCGAAGCGGACAAACTGAAGAGCATTCTGCGCCGGACGTCGCTCATGGATTCCTCGCGGCGGGAGAATTCCGCCGAGCACTCGTGGCACCTTCTGCTGTTGGCCGTGGTGCTGCGCGAGCACGTGGCCGAGGAGGTGGATCTGTTGCGTGTGCTGGAGATGATCGCCGTTCACGATCTGGTGGAGATCGACGCCGGCGACACCTTTGCGTACGACGCCGTCCAGCAGGCCACGCAAGCGCAGCGGGAAAGGACCGCCGCCGATCGCATTTTCGGGCTTCTGCCGGCCGACCAGTCGCGGCATTTCCTGGCGCTGTGGGAGGAGTTCGAAGCTCAGGAGACCGCGGAGGCGCGCCTGGCCATCGCTGTGGATCGGCTGCAGCCGCTCCTGCAGAATGCCGGCTCGGGCGGCGGCACCTGGCGCGAGCACGATCTGACCCGGGACGCGGTGTTGAACAGGATGACTCCCATCGAGTCGGCCCTTCCGGCCGTCTGGCCGCTGGTGATCGAGGTTGTGGATCGCTTCTGTGCCTCGGGTGTGCTTCGGAGCCGCGATGGCCTGTAGACTCTCGAAATGCCAGGCAAAGTGATCGTCATCAGCGGCGCCAGCAGCGGCATCGGCGCCGCGCTCGCCGAGTTGCTGGCCACGCGCGACGCGTCGCTCGCGCTGGTGGCCAGACGCGAGGGCGCGCTCCGCGAGGTGGCGGCCCGCTGCGGCGGCGCGCCGCTGGTCATCGCGGCCGACGTGAGCCGCCGCGAGGAAGTCCGCCGCGTCGTGAGCGAGGCGCTGGCGCGGTACGGACACGTCGACGTCTGGGTGAACGGCGTCGGCCGGGGGATCACCCGCCAGCCGTCGCAGCTTACCGATGACGACATCGACGAGATGGTGCTCCTCAACGTGAAGTCAGCGATGTACGGGATGCAGGAGATTCTCCCGCATTTCCAGTCGCGCAACGCCGGGCACATCGTCAACCTCTCGTCGATGCTCGGCCGGATTCCCTTTGCCGTGCACCGATCCGCGTACAACGGCGCAAAGCACTTCCTCAACGCGCTGACCGCGAATTTCCGCGCGGAGGTACAGCAGACGCACCCGGGAATTCAGTTTTCCATCGTCTCGCCGGGCGTCGTGCGGACGGAGTTCGGACTGAACGCGCGGCACGGCGGGATGGACTCGCGGCTGCTGCCGGACTCGCAGAGCGCGGAGGAGGTGGCGGCCGTGATCGCCGGCGTCATTGACTCCCGTCGCCCCGACGTCTACACGCGGGCAGGGTCGCGCGAGCGAGTGCTCGGCTATCTCGCGGGGCTGGCGGAGGATCCGTAGCGCTTAGCTACCCCAGGAATCGGTCCGGGGGGGGGCACCTTGGAGTCATGAAGGACATGGAGGGCGGCGGCGCCCGGCCGCCGTCGGCGGCCCCTGCGAGACAGTCGATCGGCGGCGACGAACAGGCCCGGTGATTGGCGTGGGCGTGCTCGTCTCCGCCGATCGCCTGTCTCGTCACCGCCCGGCGACGCCGGGCGGGGCGCGCCGCCGGCGCGTGCTCTTCAACGTCTCCATCTCTCCAAGGTAGAAGCGCCTTGGCGCGTTAGCGTAGTTAGGCCGGCAACGGCTTGCCCCTGGTCTCGACGCCCAGCGGCAGCAGAAGAATGCCGATCACGAACGGCACGGCGGTCAGCGCGACCGGCACGCCCATGCTGCCGTAGCGCTGAATCCCGATGCCGACCAGGAACGTCGCGCCGGCCGCCACGAATCGTCCAATGCAACTGGCGAAGGCAAGCGCGCTGCCTCGGCACTCGGTGTGATATTGCTCTGCCAGCCAAACCCAGTACACGGCAAAACTCCCGCCACCCACGCCCACAAAGAACAAGCAGGGAATGAACGCCTTCAGCGCGCCGCTCGGCAGGTAAAAGGCGTAGCCGAAACCGATTGAGATCGACAGGGCCATCGTGGTGTAGAAGCAGGCGATCGCACCGCGCCGGCCGAACCGGTTGGCCAGCCACGGCATTCCCAGGCATCCGAGAATCGTCCCGACGGCCAGCAACATCGTCGCCCATGACGCGATGCGCGTCGCCTCGGCGGCGCTGTGCCCATCGCGCGTGGCGACCTGCGTCACCGCTCCCGGCGCGTAGACGGAGCCGGCCCAGAGGCCGATCATCGAGATCAGCAGAAAGGTGCAGTTCAGGATCGTGTTGCGGCGGTATTCCGGCGAGAAGAGCGCAAAGAAGGAGTCGCGCGCCCTCCATCCACCGATTTCCTTGACGCGCCGCTGCCAGCGCTCCGGCTCCTTCACGCTCGATCGGATGTACGCAATGAACAGCGCGGGCAGGCCGCCCATCGCGAACATGGCGCGCCAGCCGTAATGCGCGCCGACCGTGTAATTGAGGGCCGCCGCAATGAAGGTGCCCACGTAATATCCGCTGTTCATCAGACCGGTGCCGAAGACTCGACGGCTTTCGGGCAGCTCCTCGGCAACGAAGGTCGCCGCGCCGACGAACTCGCCCCCGATGCCGAAGCCGGCGAGCAGACGGAAGATCGCCAGCTCCCACCACGTCCGAGCGAGGCACCCGAGCAGCGTGAAGATCGAGTAGCAGAGAATTGCGAGCATCAGGACACGCAAGCGGCCGAAGCGATCGGCGAGCGGTCCCCACAGGAACGCCAGTCCCCATCCGATCAGGAAGACGGAGAAGAGAATGCTGCCGTAGAAGCCGAGATTGCCCTGGTCGGCCGCGATTCCCGAGCGTGGCAGCAGGTCGCGCATCGCGGGCACGAGCACGAGCGCGTAAATGAACGAATCGACGCCGTCGAGGACAACGCCAGCCCACGCCGCGAAGAGGCCGCGAGCTTGATTCGGCGTGAATCGCGCGGTCACGAGGGGCCTGGATCCACCCAGACCGTCTTCGCGTTGACGAACTCGCGGATGCCGTGCAGCCCGAGCTCGCGCCCGTATCCGGAATTCTTCACCCCGCCGAACGGCACCCGCGGATCCGATGCCACCATCGCGTTGACGAACACCTGGCCGGCGTCCACCGATTCGACGAGCTGCGCCTGCTCGGCCGGATCGCTCGTCCAGACGCTGGCCCCCAGCCCGAAGCGGCGTATCGTTGGCCAGGGCGATCGCCTCGTCGATGTTCTTCACGCGGAACACGGAGGCCACCGGCCCGAAGAGCTCGTCGTGGTACGCGGGCGAATCGTGCGGGAATGTCAATCAGCACGGTCGGAAGGTAGTAGTAGCCGGGCCGGCGGGGCCGCGTTGCCCACCGGCAAGCACGCGACCGCCGCGGGTGACGGTGTCATCGACCTGCGCAGCCAGCGTGTCCAGCAGATCCGCCGCTCGCCAGAGGGCCGACGTCGATGCGCGGGTCCATCGGGTCGCCCACGATGAGACGTTTCATCGCCGGCACAAACGGGTCAGAAATCGATCCGGCGATCGCTCTCGTGACGAATGAAACGCTTGGCGGCGATACAGGACTGGCCGTTGTTGATCGTCCGGGACTTCACGGCCGTGGCGACCGCGCGTTCGAGGTTCGGCCGCCGGCATGACGATGAACGGATCGCTGCCGCCCAGCTCGAGCACCGATTTCTTGAGCGCCTGTCCCGCGCGGGCTCGCGACATCGCGTCCCGGCCCGCTCGCTGCCGGTAAGGTCACCGCCGCGACGCGCGCGTCCGCAAGCAGCGCCGGCACCTGGTCGGTCTCGATGAGCAGCGTCTGGAACAGCCCTCCGGGGCCCCGGTCTCGCGGAAGATCCGCTCGATGGCGAGCGCGCACTGCGGAACGTTCGGCGCATGCTTCAGCAGGCCGACGTTGCCCGCCATGAGCGCCGGCGCGGCAAAACGGAAGACCTGCCAGAACGGAAAATTCCACGGCATGATCGCGAGGATCGCGCCAATCGGGTCGTACCGGATGTAGCTGCGCCTGGCTTCGGTCGGCGCATCCTCATCAGCGAGGAATTGCGCCGCGTGCTGGGCATAATACCGGCAGCCGCGGGCGCACTTGAGGGCCTCGTCGCGCCCGGCCGCGACCGGCTTGCCCATCTCCAGGGTCATCAGACGGCCCAGCGCCCCCGCTTCAGCCTCCAGGCGATCCGCGATCCGCAGCATCAGACCTGCCCGTTCGTCGAAGGACACGGTTCTCCAGTGTGAGAAGGCGGCGACTGCGCGCTGAAGCTTGAGCTCGACCTCCGCCGATGCGATCGGCTCGAACGTTGCGAGGAGCGCCCCGGTGGCGGGATTTCGGCTTTCGATGGCCATCGCAGGCGAAATCATACTCGCACTGGACCTGTCAGCCGAGCGTCGCTGTCTTCGTCCGCTGACGCCTTCGTCTTGACAGCGCATCCAACCGGCACATAGCGTCATTGCATGGCCGATGTCGTGGGCCGCGCGGTACCGGATGGTTACCTCGCGTCCAGGGAGATTGCCGCGATTGCTCGGGAAGGCCTCGGCCGCCTGGCTCTCGATGCGCGCCGGGTGCTGGTCATCATCCCCGACGGCACCCGGACGATGCCGATGCCGCTGATGTTCGAGCCGCTCGAGCGCGAGCTGGGGCCTCGCGTGGCGGCGCTCGACTATCTCGTCGCGCTCGGCACGCACTCGCCGATGAGCGACGAGCAGTTGAGCCGCCATGGTCGGACGCACCGGTCATCAACGGCCGCGCAGGGCGGCGACGGATCTTCAATCACCGTTGGGACGATCCATCCACGTTTGCGACGCTCGGCACGATTCCTGCGCGCGACATCGTCGAGATCGCCGAAGGACCGCCTGAACCAGGACGTGCCGGTGGCGCTCAATCGGCTGGTCACCGAATATGACCATGTCCTCATCTGCGGCCCGGTCTTTCCGCACGAGGTCGCGGGATTCTCCGGCGGCACCAAGTACCTGTTTCCGGGCATCGCCGCCGCCGGAGATCATCCATTTCACGCACTGGCTCGGTGCGCTGATCACGAGCTCCGCGGTGATCGGCACGATCGACACGGCCGTCCGCGCGGTGATCGATCGCGCGGCCGCGATGCTGACACGCCGCTGTCGCTGCTCGCCCTCGTCGTCACGCATCACGGCGTGGCCGGCATGTTCTGCGGCGACGTGCACGCCGCCTGGCGGCAGGCGGCGATCTCGTCGCGCAGCGCCACATCGTGTGGCTGGACGGGCCGGTCGATCGCGTGCTGTGCGGTCATGCCCACCATGTACGACGACCTGTGGACGGCCGCCAAAGGCGCCTACAAGACCGAGCCGGCTGTCGCCGACGGCGGCGAAGTGATCATTTACGCGCCGCATGTGACAGAGGTGAGCCGGGTGCACGGGAGGATCATCGAAGAGATCGGTTATCACTGTCGTGATTACTTTCTCGGGCAGTGGGAGCGCTTCAAGGACTATCCGGGCGGGATCCTCGCGCATTCGACGCATGTCAAAGGATTCGGCACCTATGATCCGGCGCGCAGGCGTTGAGACGCCCGAGGATTCGCGTGACGCTTGCGACCGGCATTTCCCGTGAGCACTGCGAGCGGATCAATCTGGGTTATCGGGATCCGGCCAGTGTGGACGCGCTCGACTGGGCTCCAAGACGAATCTCCGGACTCGCTCGTGGTTCCGCGCGCGGGCGAAATCTGTTATCGCGTCGGCCGGCCGCCGGCCGTCTGGGAGATGCATGACTTGCAAGATGGGAGTGGTCGGGCTGGGCGTGATGGGCGCGAATCTGGCGCGCAACATCGAGAGCAGAGGGTTCCCGGTCGCCGGCTACGACCTCGATGCCGCGAAGACGCGGCGTTGCTGAACGGCCCGGCCAAGCGGCAAGGCGATCGTCGGCGTCGATTCGCCGGAGAAGCTGATGGACGCGCTCGAGCGGCCGCGGCGGATTCTGATCATGGTGCCCGGCCGGCCCCGCCGTCGACAGCGTCATCGCCCATCTCCAGTCCGCACTTCGATCCCGGCGACATCCTCATTGATGGCGGGAACTCGTTTTTCCGCGATACCGATCGGCGCTCGGACGAGCTGGCGCGCGCCGGGTTCCATTTCGTCGGCGCGGGCGTGTCCGGCGGAGAAGAGGGCGCGCTGCACGGCCCGGCCATCATGCCCGGCGGGCCGCGCGAAGCGTGGGATGCGATTGCGCCGATCTTCCGCGCGATCGCGGCGAAAGCCGATGACGGCGAGCCCTGCGTGGCCTACATGGGGCCGCGCGGCGCGGGCCACTACGTCAAGATGGTCCACAACGGCATCGAGTACGGCGACATGCAGCTCATCGCCGAGGCCTACGATCTGCTGCGCCGCGGGCTCGGGCATTCCCGTGCGCCGAACTGGCGGCGGTGTTTCGAGCAATGGAATCAGGGCGAGCTGCGGTCGTATCTGATCGAAATTACGGCACAGGTGCTCACGCGGGTCGATCCGGACACCGGACAGCCGCTCGTTGACGTCATCCTGGATGAAGCTCAGCAGAAAGGCACGGGCAAATGGATGAGCCAGAACGCCTTCGACGTGGGCGCGGCCATCCCGACCGATCAATGCGGCGGTTGAAGCGCGGCTGCTGTCGGCTCTCAAATCAGAGCGCGTCGCGGCCAGCACGCGTGCTGACCGGGCCGGCACCCACGAACCGCCCGATGGCTGCCGGCGATCGGCAGCGCGCCATCGACCGCAGCCGGCCAGGCGCTCTACGCGGCCAAGATCACGTCGTACGCGCAGGGGATGGCGCTCCTGCGGATGGCGTCGAACGAGTACGGCTACGCACATCGATCCGGGCGAGGTCGCCAAGATCTGGCGCGCCGGCTGCATCATCCGCGCGGACCTGCTTGGGATATTCGCGCGGCGTTTCGCCGCGATCCGGGCCTGGTCAACCTGTGCTCGACGATGCGTTCCGACAGGCGTTGGCGGAACGCCAGCAGGGCTGGCGCACCGCCGTGCAAACGGCGGTCGGCCTGGGAATTCCGGTGCCCGGCGCTCAGCGCGTCGCTCGCGTACTATGACGCCTATCGCAGCGCGAGGCTGCCGGCCAATCTCACGCAAGCCCAGCGCGACTTCTTCGGCGCGCACACCTATCGCCGCGTCGACCGCGAGGGCGTGTTTCACACGGATTGGAGTGCGTGATTCCCCCATGTCCACCGGCCTGAAGATTCCAACGACGGGGCGCTCGATTTCCTCGCGCTCGGCGCACTCGTGCATCGGCTCGATCCTGGCGTCGTGCCGTTCCACAAGGCGCAGACCTGCACGATTCATGTCAGCGGTGGGGAGTTCAACGTCGCCGCCAACCTGTCTGATTGCTTCCGCATGCAGACTGGCGTCGCGACGGCCATGGTCGACTACCCGATCGGGCATCTGATCGCCGAGCGCGTCCAGGCGATGGGCGTAAGGCCGTTTTACAAGCGCTTCGCACACGATGGCGCGCGCGGGCCCAACATGGCCGCGGTCTACAGCGATAGAGGCTACGGCGTGCGCGCGCCGGTCGTCTTCTACAACCGCAGTCAACGAGGCGGCGGCGCTGCTGAAGCCCGGCGACTTCGACTGGCAGGCGATTTTCGGCGCAGGCGTGCGCTGGTTTCACAGCGGCGGGATCTTCGCGGCCCTGTCGGAGACCACCTCGGAGGTGATCCTCGAGGCGATGACGTCGGCGAAAGCGCACGGCGCGGTCGTGTCGTTCGACCTGAACTACCGGGAAAAGCTCTGGCGGGCCGCCGGCGGCCACGCGCGGGCGCTTGCCACGCTGAAGCGGATCGTCGGCCTGGTCGATGTGCTCGTGGGCAATGAGGAAGATCTGCAGCAGGGACTCGGCATGCCGGGGCCGGAGGTCGGACCCGCGTCCGCGCTCGACCCGAGCGCGTTTATCGCGATGATGACGCACGTGCGGCAGCAGTATCCGCAGATCCAGGTTGTGGCGACAACCCTGCGCGCCGTGCATTCCACGAACCGTCACACCTGGGGAGCCGTCGCGTGGATTGCCGGCCAGACATACCTGGCGCCCATGTGCGACCTGGATGTGTTCGATCGCGTGGGTGGAGGAGACAGCTTCGCCTCCGGCTTGTTCTACGGGCTGCTTTCCGGCGAGACGCCTGAGGAATCGGTCAAGATCGGCTGGGCGCATGGCGCGCTGGCGACCACGTTCCCTGGCGATACGACCATGGCCACGCTCGACCAGGTCCGTGCGTTCGCGAAAGGCGGATCCGCCCGAATTCAAAGATAGCGCCGATACCCCGCGGCGGTTTTCGCCGCGGCAGGTCCAACGGGCATCGCGCGGAGCGCGCAAGCGCGTGGGGGTGGGCCCCGACGCGCACTGACAAAAGATGGCAAGGTTTCTCGACGACGATTTTCTGCTCGAAACGAAGACCGCACGCCGGCTGTACGAGCGGTTCGCCGCTTCGCAGCCGATCCTGGATTATCACTGTCATCTGCCGCCGCGGGAGATCGCCGACAACCGCCGATTCAACAACCTGACAGAGATATGGCTCGAGGGCGATCACTACAAATGGCGCGCCATGCGCGCGAACGGCATTGCCGAGCGCTTCTGCACGGGCGATGCCGACCCGTATGACAAGTTTGCCGCATGGGCCGCAACGGTGCCGCGGTGCCTGCGCAATCCGCTTTACCACTGGACGCACCTGGAGTTGCGCCGCTATTTCGGGATCGAGGAACTGCTCGACGAGACCACGGCCCGAACGATCTGGGAGCGCGCGAACGAACAACTGCAATCGAGCGGGCTGCAGGCGCATGGCATCCTCACGAAGTTTCGCGTGCGCGCGCTGTGCACGACCGATGACCCGGCGGACGACCTGGCTGCGCACGCGCGAATCAGGTCGTCGACCCTTTCCACGCGGGTGTATCCGGCGTTCCGGCCCGATCGCGCCTTGGACGTGCACGCTCCGGCCCGTTTCAACCCCTGGATCGAGCGGCTTGCGGCCGCCGCGGACGTGCACATCGGCCGGTTCGGCGACTTGTTGAATGCCCTCGAGCGGCGACATCAGGCGTTTCACGACGCCGGCGGCCGTTTGTCCGATCACGGCCTGACCCAGTGTCCAGATCACTTCTGCAGTGAGGAGAAGGCGGCCGCGGTGTTTGACAAGGCGCGCGCCGGCCGGGCAGCCGATCGCGAGGAGCACGAGGCATTTGCGTCCTACATGATGCTGTTCTTCGGCCATCTGGACGCGCGAAAGGGCTGGACGAAGCAGTTGCACCTGGGTGCGCGAAGGGGGGCGAACACCCGCGCGCATGAAACGATCGGCGCCGACACGGGATACGACTCTGTTGGCGATTGGCTGCAGGCCGAATCGCTCGGCGCCTACCTGGATCGACTCGAGCAGGAGCAGGCCCTCCCGAAGGTGATCCTCTACAACGTCAACCCTTCGGCGAACTACACCATCGCGACGATGGCCGGCAATTTCCAGGACGGCCGCACGCCCGGCAAGATTCAGTTCGGCAGCGGCTGGTGGTTCCTGGATCAGAAGGAAGGAATGGAGTGGCAGATCAATGCCCTGTCCAACACGGGCCTGCTCTCCCGTTTTGTCGGCATGATCACCGACTCGCGCTCCTTCATGTCCTACCCGCGCCACGAGTACTTCCGACGCGTGCTTTGCAACCTGCTCGGACGGGAACTGGAGCGCGGTGAGCTACCCGATCGAGAGGACCTCATCGGCGGCCTCATCGAAGACGTGTGTTATCGAAACGCTGAACGGTATTTTGGACTCGAGATGCCCTCATGTTGATCGTCGATGCGCACCTCGACCTTTCGATGAACGCCCTCGAATGGAACCGCGACTTGAGCCGAAGCCTCCAGGAGGTTCGGGAGCGCGAGGACGGCCGCACCGACAAGCCCGACCGCGGGCGCGGGGTCGTGAGCTTCGAGGAAATGCGGAAAGGGAACGTCGGCATGTGCGTCGCGACTCAGATCGCGCGCTACGTCGGGCCCGGCAATCGTCTGCCAGGCTGGCACTCGCCCGAGCAGGCCTGGGCGCATACGCAAGGACAACTGGCGTGGTACCGCGCCATGGAGGAGCGCGACCAGCTCGTCCAGATCAGGAACCGGCAGGATCTGCAACGGCAGATCGCGGCATGGTCGGACGAGTCCGGTCCGGCGACGAAGCCCATCGGCTATGTCTTGTCGCTCGAGGGCGCGGACTCGATCCTGTCGTTCCGTCATCTCGAGCGCGCGTATGAGGATGGCCTGCGCGCGGTCGGCCCCGCACACTACGGCCCCGGCCGATACGCTCAGGGCACCGAGATGGCGGGCCCGTTCCCTCCTCTTGGGCTGGAGCTGCTCCGCGAAATGGATCGGCTCGGCATGATTCTCGATGTCACGCACCTGACCGACGAGCAGTTCTGGCAGGCGTTGGATGTGTACCGCGGTCCGATCTGGGCGAGCCACTCGGACTGCCGCGTGCTCGCGCCGCATCAGCGCCAGCTGAGCGACGATCAGATCAAGACGCTGGCTGCCCGCGGCGGCGTGATTGGTGCGGCGTTCGATGCCTGGATGCTGGTGCCGAACTGGATCCGCCACCAGACAACGCCGGAAGCGGCCGGCGTGACGCTCGAGACGGTCATCGACCACATCGAGCACGTCTGCCAGATCACGGGCAGCGCCCGGCACTCGATGATTGGATCGGATCTGGACGGGGGCTTTGGGCGAGAACAGGCGCCCACCGACGTGACGACGATCGCAGACTTGTCGAGGATGCCGGAACTCTTACGCAAGAGGGGATTCGGTGAAGACGACATACGCGCGATTGCGCACGGCAACGCGCTCCGGTTTCTGGAGAGCGCGTTGCTTCGTCACTGATTCATCACAAACGCGAAGAGCGACGGCCCGGCGGCGGCCACGACGTACTGCTGGCCGTCGAGCAGGTACGTGATGGGGGCGTTGCCGACGGCGCCGATCCGGGAATGCCAGAGCGGCTCGCCCGTCGTCGCGTTCAAGGCTTCGAGGCCGCCCGATCCGCCCGAGAAGATCAGATTGCCTGCCGTGCTGAGGAGGCCCGACCGGCTGGGCGTTTCCCAGGGATGGCTCCAGCGAATTTTTCCAGTCTGATAGTCGATCGCCTGCAGCATCGACTCCGCGTAGCCGCCGCGATCGGTGCCGCCCCAGCCGAGCGGGTTGTCGCTCGCATCGTACAGGTAGTAAACGCTGAAGGCCTGTGTCGCATTGACGTAGAAGAGGCCGGTCTGCGGGCTGAAACGTCGGCGACTGCCAGTTGGCGGCTCCACCCTGATTGGGCGACACGAGCACGCCGTCGATCTGCGGGAACTTCGCCGGATTCGGAATCGGCTGTCCCTTGGCGTCGTGTCCGAGCGACCAGTTGGTCTCCACGAATTCCGACGACACGATGGCTTTGCCGTTGGTCCGGTCGAGCACGAAGAAGTGGCCGTTGCGGGCGGCCTGGATGAGCAGCTTCCTCGGCTGGCCGTTGATGCGGCCGTCGACGAGCACCGGCGTTTCGGTCGAGTCCCAGTCATGCGTGTCGTGGGGCGAGGACTGGAAGTACCAGACCATCTTGCCTGTATCGGGATTGAGCGCCACGATGGAGCCGGTGAAAAGGTTGTCGCCCGGGCGATTCTTGAAGGCGATGACCGGCTGGGGATTGCCGGTCGTGACGTACACGAGATTCAGCTCGGGGTCGTACGTCACGGGCTGCCACGTCATGCCGCCTCCGTGCTTCATGGCCTCCTCGTTCGGCCAGGTCTCCGACCCGGGCTCGTCCATCTTCTGTGGAACGACCCACCAGCGCCACTGCCTCGCGCCGCTGACCGGGTCGTGCGCCTCCACGTAGCCCGGATTGTCCATGTCATCGCCGCTCACGCCGACCATCACGTGGTTCTTGATCACGACCGGCGCGGCCGAGGCGTAGTAGAAGAGATCCAGATCGCAAATGGACTGATCCCACTTGTGCGATCCGTCCCGCATGTTGAGCGCCACGAGGTGGCAATCAGGTGTCTCGAAGTAGAGCGTGTCGCCAAGCGCGGCCATGCCCCGATTGGCGAGATGGTTGCCGCCTTGCGATTTCCACGAGTAGTGCCAGAGCTCGCGGCCGGTCCGCGCGTCGATCGCGTACGCGTTGTCCTGGGTCGACAGGTACAGCACACCGTGGATGAGCAGGGGCGTGGCTTTGATGCCGATCGTTCCACCGGTGGGGTAGAGCCAGGCCAGACTCAACGCCTTGACGTTGCGGGTGCTGACCTGATCGAGCGTGCTGTAGCGCCGGCCGGAATAGTCGCCGTTGTACGTGGGCCAGGAGTCGATCGCCGGCTTCAAGAGGGCGGATGGGTCAAGACCGCTCTGCGCCGCGGCGACAGAGGGTGAGAGGGTGAAAGGGTGAAAGGGTGAAAGAAAGAGTGAAAGCAAAAAAGATGAAAGAACGGGCACAAAAAGGCCATTCTTCATTCTCTTCCTCTTTTCTTTCTTTTCTTTCTCTTCTTTCACGCTTTCACCCTTAACACCCTCTCACCCTTTGTCCAGGGTTGTCAGATACGCGACCAGATCGTGAATGTTCTTGTCGGTGATGTGCCGCAAAAGGTCGTGGTGCGCCTGCAGCGGATCGGTCTTGACGACCTTCAACGTGGGCGATCGTTTGACGACGTGCTGTTCGCCGGCAGTGTCGCGAAAGGTCACATAGAAATCGTCCATCTGAATCAGGACGCCGGACATCGGCGCGCCGGTGGCCGGTGTGAGCGTGACCGTGATGGCCGTGCGATTGGAGGCACCACGGCCGCGGCCGGTCGGAAACAGCATCCGCTGCTGCAGGTCGACCGGACTGGTGATCCGTGCGGCGATGCCAGCCAAATCGCCCGTCGCCGAATGACACGCGGTGCACCCGCCGGCGCCCGCAAAGTACTCGGCGCCGCCCTTGGCGTCTCCGGTGACGATTTCCTGCGGCGCGAAGACCGGCGAGCCGCGCAGCGTGTCGTTGATGCGCTGACGCAGAAAGTGCGTGACGTCGACGACCTGCGCGTCCGTCAGGTCGGCGCTCGGCATGCCGCTCTGGGTGGGGTGTCCCTTCTTCAGAAAGGGCTTGAGCTCGCTGCCATACCGATCGCGCAGCACGATCATCGATCGAATCAGGTTTGGTCCCGCCTCGGTTCCACGCGCCTGTGCACCGTGACAGGTGATGCACTCGGTCGCCCAGACGTGCCGCCCTCGATCGGCCGCGGCCGCGTCGACCACCGGCCGGTCGGCCGGGCCGACCCCCTGGCGGGGTTGGGCGGGCGGCGTTTGGGCCAGCAACGACGCCAGGACAAAGGGTGAAAGCGTGAAAGCGTGAAAGAGTGAGAGAAGAGCTTTTGTCACGCTTTCACCCTCTACGTTCCACTCTCTACGTTGTCAGACAAACGCGGCAGTACTCGACGCACTTCGCCATTTCTCGCATCCGCTCTTCCATGGTCCAAGGCCGCGATTTGCCGTCCGGGCCCGGTGGTCCAGGAATCTCGAATTCAATAGTGGCCTGGATGTTCCACTTGTTGTCGCGAATCAACTGGAGCGCTTCTTTGATTGGCGTGTCACCCTGGCCGAACGGCACGTTGGGGCCGTCGTTCAGCTTCCGGTCCTTCACATGCAGGTGCGTGATCCGATCGTGATGCTGTTTGAGAAACGGGATCGGCGAGGTGTTGTTGCCTGCGACGAAGTGGCCCAGATCGAGGTTCGCGCCATTGTGCGCCGCGTATGCGAAGGACTTCTCCCAAATCGCGGGCGTGACGGCCGTGTGGCCGTGGTAGCCGACCATGATTCCGTGCTTGTCCGCGAATTGACCGAGGCGCTTCGTGTCGACGTCCTGCGTCGCGATCGGCATCTCGCAGGAGAGCGCCCGGGCGCCAAGGTTCCTCGTCAGCTCGAAGCAGTAATCGAGGATGTCATCTCCAGGCAGCGGGTTGATCCAGTCGAACTTGACGATTTCGATCGCGACACCCGCGTTTTCGGTACTGTTGCCTGAATTCCTTGACCCTGCTCATCGGCGCCGACAACCGCCATGTGCGCAGCTGGTCGGCCGCGGCCTTCTGAGCGGCCTGCTGCTCCGGCGTCTGCGCTCCCCGGCCGCCCGCGCGAGGAGCAGCCCCCGTGAGCGCCGGCGATCCGAGAAATCGCTCGACAGGCTGTGTCCGCAGTTCGACGCCACTGATCCCCAGTTGCACACAGCGGCTGAGTACCTCGTCGCCGCTCATGTTGTTCGTGCCGAAGTTGTACGGGACGTTCATGCCGACCTGCACGCCGGCCCATTTTGAATCTGGCTTTTCTGCCAGTGCCGCGGCCAACGCCGCGTCCGACTCGAACAGCCATCCTGCTGTTGGCACGGTGGCGAGAGCCAGCTTGCCGAAGTCGCGTCTCGTCAAGGCCATGCACCGCTCCTGTTGGCGTGGGGCGCCCGCGTCTACCCTAGCAGAAGCCCACAGGTCCGCCAAGCAAACCCGCCGAGACCTGGGCAGGGATTTGGGCTACCTTAGCGGTCTAAGATTAGGCCCGATTCTCACTCCTGGCTGCGGCTGGGTGGAATGGGAGTCCGAACGTGCTGTCGAAATCTCACGTTGCACTGGTCTTTCTCGTGGTGACCGTCGCCGCCGGGCACGGTTACCAATCGTCGCCGGTCAACCGGCCCTGGCCACCCGGCCTGCAGCGCGTGTCCGCGGAATCGCCGGTGCTTCCGGCTGCCGACGAGATGAAGACGTTCTTCATGCCGCCGGGCTATCGCGTCGATCTGGTCGCCAGCGAGCCGCTCATTCAGGATCCGATCCTCATCGACTGGGACCCGGACGGCCGGCTGTGGGCGATCGAGATGCCGGGATACATGACTGATATCACGGCCACCGGCGAGCACAACCCGACCGGACGGATCGTCGTCCTCGAGGACACGGACAACGACGGGAAGATGGACAAGCGGACCGTGTTCGCCGACGGCTTGATTCTCCCCCGAGCCCTGAAGGTCCTGGACCACGGCGTTCTGGTCGGCGAGCCGCCGAACCTGTGGCTGATGCGCGACACCAATGGCGATTTGAAGGCCGATGCCAAGGAGCTGGTCACGGACCAGTTCGGCCGGCTGGACGCGAGCGTCGAGCACAACGCCAACAGCCTGCTGTGGGCGCTCGATAACTGGATGTACACGTCCGAAGTCGACATTTACCTCCGGCTGAAGAACGGGAAGTTCGAGGTGAGGAAGACGCCGTCGCGAGGGCAGTGGGGGGCGTCGCAGGACGACGCGGGACGCGTCTACCGCAACACCAACGAGTCGGCGCTGCACGTCGACATCGTGCCGACGCCATACTACGCACGGAATCCGAACCTGCTGCGCACGCGCGGCAGCTACGAGTCGCTCGAGGGCGACGACTACGAGGTCAATACCGTCTGGCCGGTGCGGCCGACGCGCGGAGTCAATCGCGGATATCAGACCGGCGTTCTGCGCGCTGACGGATCGCTCGCAGCGTTCACGGCCGTGAGTTCGCCTGTCGTCTATCGCGGCGATCGCCTGCCGGCCGAACTGTACGGCAACGTGTTCGTGGCCGAGCCTGCTGGCAACCTGGTCAGCCGCATCATCGTGGAAGACGACGGCGCGTCGCTGGAGTCGCGAAAGGCGTACGACAAGGCCGAGTTCCTCGCATCGACCGACGAGCGGTTCCGTCCTGTCTACGTCTCGAACGCGCCGGATGGCACGCTGTACATCGTCGACATGTATCGCGGCATCATCCAGCACAAGGGCTACATCACCGAGTACCTCCGCGACCAGATCGTCTCGCGCAAGCTCGAGCAGCCGATTGGGCTCGGGCCGGATCTATCGAGTCATGCACGACTCGACGCAGCCGCGACGGCAGGCCAGCGCTCTCGGCGGCCACGCCGGCCAAGCTGGTGGACACCCTCTCGCATCCGAACGGCTGGTGGCGGGACACCGCGCAGCGGCTGCTGGTGGAGCGCGGCGACAAGACCGTAGTGCCGGCGCTCAAAGCACTGGCCGAAAGCGCCTCTGAGCCGCGCACGCGCCTGCACGCGCTGTGGACGCTCGACGGGATCGACGAACTCCTGCCTTCGACCGTGATCAAGGCGCTTGATGACGCTTCGCGTGATGTGCGGGTTTCCGCCCTGCGGCTGGCGGAGCGGTGGCTCGGCGAGACGAATCAGGAGGTGCAGGTCGCGGTCATCAAGAAGATCGACGACCAGAACTGGGCCGTCCGCGAGCAACTGGCTGCGACGCTCGGCGCCCTGCCGGTGGGCCCCCGCGAGACCGCTGTCGCCATGCTGCTCGAGCGGCACGCGGACGAACCGATCGTCATGGACGCGGCGGCGAGCGGGCTCCGCGGCCGCGAAACGGCGGTGATCGAGACCTTGATGCGCACGGCTGCTGAGACGCCCATGCTCGCGACCGCCATGACGGTGCTGTCGGCCACGGCGATTCGCAGCGGTCAGGAGACCGCGATCCGGTCGATTTTCGACTGGGTGGCCGACGCGTCTCAACCGGAGTGGCAGCGGTCGGCGATTCTCGGCGGCGCGGAAGCGGCGCTGCTGGGGTCCGCGCTGCCCGGATCGCAGAGTGCGCGCGGCAGGGTCGCAGGGAATGGGGCTCCCGCGCCTTGCCCAACGTGTGCAGGCGCGCGAACCGGACCTGGAGGCGCGCCTGCGTTTCCAGCGGCACCTGCGGCGAGCGCGCCGCCTCCGGCCGCTGGACGCGGCGGCGGCCGCGGGTCCGGCGGTCCGATCGTGCGACTGACGACCGAGCCCGCGACGCTCGTCGCGTTGGCCGCCGCAGGCGGCGACCTGAGCGCTCGCGCCGCGAAAGTACTGGCACGTGTCGAATGGCCTGGCAAGCCGGGCGGGGCGGCGCCCGTCGCACCGCTCACGCAGGACGAGCAGGGCTGGTTCAACACCGGCGAGACGGTGTTCAAGAATCTGTGTCAGGCATGCCATCAGGCTGATGGCCGCGGTCAGGACAAGGTTGCCCCGAGCCTGGTGGGCTCGGCCTTCGCACTCGGGCCGCCGGAGATCGGGGCGCGAATCCTGCTGAACGGCAAGGAGGGAAAGATCGGCCTCATGCCGCCACTCGGAGTTGCGCTGACCGATGAGCAGATCGCCGGCGCGCTCACGTACGTGCGGCGTCAATGGGGCAACACCGCATCGGCGGTGGATCCCGCCCTGATTCGCCAGGTCCGCGCCCTGACCGCGACACGCGGCAAGCCTTGGACCGACGAGGAATTGAGCGCGCTGCTGAAATGACGCTGGGCCGGCGTCATTTCGGCCGCACGCGCGCCAGCAGCATCGACCAGAAAGGAAGCCACGTCCGAACGGCGGTCACGTCCAGGTGATCACGGACCAGACGCAGGAACGCCCAGCGGGTCCAGTGCTGGATATGGCCGGTCGTGTTGCCAAAGTGACGCAGATACTTGCCCCGCGCCATGTTCGAGAGCCGCCAAATCGGCTCGTTGGGCACGCTCAGCAGGACGCGATCGCGGCTGACCCGGGCAAGTTCGGCCATCGCGGCGCTCGGCCGTTCGACATGCTCGAGCACCTCGCAGCAGAGCACGAGGTCGAAACTACCTGAAGCAAACGGCAGGTCGTAGACCGAACCCTGCACGAGCGACACCGAGTTCTGCGATTGCGCCACGCGCAGCCCGGTGCCGTCGACATCCAGCCCGATGACGCTGACACCGCGAAGGCGGCGATCGAGATGCCGCAGCACGACTCCCTCGCCGCACCCGACGTCAAGCAGCCGGCGCGGTCCGACGCTCTGCACGAGCGCGGTGATGTTCCGGAGGTAGACACGGTTCAGGTACTGAACGACGCGATTATTCGACGTGTACTTGGTCTGCTTGTAAACCTTGACCGGTTCCAATAATCCTCCGCGGGACAGAGGCCCTCACTCGTGCGGGCACAGCCCGGCGAACGCCGATAATGTCACACTGGCGGCACACTGATGGCGCTCCCATCCACTGGCTTCATCGACGTGCAGGTGAACGGGTACGGCGGAGTCGACTTCAACACCGACGGCCTGACTGCGGAAGACCTGCACCGCGCGTGCGCGGCCCTCGAGGCGGATGGCGTCGCCGCGTGCCTGGCGACGATCATCACCGATGATTTGCCTCGCATGTGCGGCCGCCTTGCCACGCTGGCGGCGCTGCGCGCGGCCGACCCCCTCGCGGAACGCCTGATTGCCGGCGTGCACATCGAAGGCCCGTTTCTCAATGAGATGGATGGGTTCCGCGGCGCGCATCCGCTCGATGCGATTCGCCCGGCTGCGCTGGACGGCATGGAGCGGCTGCTCGACGCGGCCGCGGGACTGACGCGTCTCGTCACCCTCGCGCCCGAGCGCGACGCCGGCCTGGCGGTCACCCGCGCGCTTGTCGATCGACACATCGTCGTTTCCGCCGGGCATTGCGATCCCACGCTGGACCAGTTGCGCGCGGCCGCAGACGCCGGGTCTGTCCATGTGCACCCATGTCGGCAACGGCTGCCCGATGCAGGTGCATCGGCACGACAACATCATCCAGCGGATGCTGAGCCTTTCCAGCCGGTTGTGGCTGTGCTTCATCGCGGACGGCGTTCATGTGCCGTTTGTGGCGCTCGGGAACTATCTGCGGCTCGCCGGGCCCGACCGCTGCATCATCGTCACCGACGCCATCGCGGCGGCCGGGTTGGGGCCGGGACGCTACCGGCTCGGCCGGTGGGACCTCAGGATCGGCGAGGACATGGTGGCGCGTTCCCCGGATGGGTCGCACTTTGTCGGATCGGCAGTGACAATGCGTCAGAGCGCCGCGAATCTGCACGACGCGCTGGGTCTTTCGGACGACGTCATTCGTCAACTCACGCGCGAAAACCCGCGGACTGCCATCCGACTGGACTGAAGGCGGATCACGGTATGATGCCGACGCTCCAGGAGGGACGTCATGCGCTTCTTACCCGTCTTGAGGTCGACCGCGAATGCCGTGCTGTTGACGGGGCTGACGGTCGCGGTCTCCGGACGATCCGCGGATTGGAAGGCCCCTCCCGCCGCAGACTTTCCTGTCGTTGGCGGCAACCTGGCAAATCAGCGTTACTCGACGCTCGCGCGCATCAATAAATCGAATCTCAACAGGCTCGGCGGCGCGTGGATGGTGCACGTCGAGGAAGGCCGCGGTGGCACCATGCAGGCCACGCCTGTGGTTGTCGCGGGAACCATGTACCTTGCCACGCGGCCACATCGCCGCGCGCGACGCTCGGACCGGCGAACTGAAATGGCAATATCCCAACGGCCCGGTCGCCCTTGGTCGCGGGTATACCAATCGCGGTCTCGTCGTCGCCGAAGGCAAGGTCTTCTCTGCGGCGCCGGGCAACACGCTCCTTGCGTTGGATCAGCAGACCGGTGCGGTGGCGTGGACGACGCAGATCGCCTCGCGAGGCAATACGAACGCCCCGGCGGTGTACCACGACGGCCTCGTGTACATGGGCGTCGGCGGCGGTGAGTCGGGCGTTCGCGGGCAGTTCGGCGCGTACGACGCGAAGACCGGGAGGGAAGTCTGGAAATTCTGGACGGTCCCAGGTCCAGGCGAGCTTGGCAATGACACGTGGGAAGGCGATTCCTGGAAGTACGGAGGGGCGCCGATCTGGACGCATCCCGCGATCGATCCCGACCTCGGGATGATTTACGTCCCGACGGGCAACGCCGGTCCCGACAACGACGGCACCCAGCGCGGCGGAGACAACCTGTTTACCGTGTCGGTCGTCGCCCTCGACTTGAAGACCGGCGCCTACAAATGGCATTTTCAGGAAGTGCATCACGATCTGTGGGATTACGACAGCGCGGCCGCGCCCGTGCTCGCCGACATCACCTATCAAGGCCGCCCACGCAAGATCCTGATGCACGCCGGTAAGGCGGGTCTGATGTACGTCCTCGATCGGACCAACGGCAAGCCGCTCATCGGCGTGGAGGAACGGCCGGTCGAGCAGGAGCCGAGAATGAAAACGGCAAAGACCCAGCCGTTTCCGATCGGCGACTCGTTCGTGCCGACCTGTCCTGAACCTGGAAGCGTCGCGCCCGATACAAGAGCACGTGCGTGTTCGGCGCCTACTGGACAGACCCGGTCGTCATGGCGCCCGGGACGCTTGGTGGCCTGTCATGGGCGCCGATGACGTTCAGCCCGCAGACGCACCTGCTTTATGTGTGCGGGTCGATCATCAATTCCGGGTTCGGACTCAAGCGTCAGGTGTTCGACGAAGCCACGGGCCGGCTGCTTGGGACTCCAGAGGGCGGTCGCGGCTTCTTCCGCCCGGCCGGAGAACCGCGCGCGGGAACTCTTACGGCGATGGATCCGACAACGAACAAGATTGTGTGGCAGAAGCGCATGAAGTATCCGTGCGGCTCGGGCAGCGGGCTGCTCAACACGGCATCAGGGCTGCTGTTTCACGGGGAATCGGATGGCAACCTGGCGGCGTACGACATCAGGAACGGCGACCTGCTCTGGAAGTTCCAGACGGGCGCCGGAGCGGACGCGCCGGTCGCCACCTATGAAGTCGGCGGCGAGCAGTACGTGGCCATTCTGGCCGGCGGCAACGGCTTCCTGCAGTCAGCGAGCGGCGACAATCTCTGGGCGTTCAAGCTTGGCGGCACGCTGCCGCCGGCGACCCCGCCGCCCGATCCCGGGACGACCACGCCCGCGGCTGGCCGCCGTGGCGGCGGCCCGAGATAAGAGACGAGCCATCAAGGTTTCAGAGTGCTCATGTACTCGAGAAACTTCCGCGCGTACGCTTTCAGGTTCTCGAGCGATCCGCCGCCGCGAATCGGCGAGCACATCTCGTAGGTCACCCAGCCGTCGTAGCCGTTTGACTCGAGCGCGCGGAAGAAGGCCGCGTACGGGAGCTCGCCCTCGCCCATGGGCACGGCGATGGCGGCCGGCGGTTCGAGCGCGATGTAGTTGACGGCCTCCGCCTGGTAGCGCCACCGCGGTAGAACGACGTAATCCGCGACGGTCGTGCATCGCATGCGTCTTGCCAGCTGGGAAGCGCCGATGGCGGCGTCTTCGCCCCTCAAGTAGGGCGACCAGCAGTCGAACATCGGCGACAGGTTCGGGCGATCGACTTCCGCGAGCAACTCGATGTACGCCTTGGTATCGACGCCAATGTCGTGATGATTCTGCACGCCGATGGTGACCCCGAATTCCGCGGCGCGATCGCAACACGCACGCAATGACTCGACGGTCTGCCGCCACTGCGCGAGAAAACCGGCGCCGCCAGTTTCATACGACGTGAACACACGGACCAGGTCGCAATCGAGCGCCGCCGCGCGCCGCGCAAGCTCGGCCACGTAGGCGACCTGCATCTCGCCAAACGGCACCTCCGGCGCGTGCGGACTGGCGCCGAAATCCGTGTACCCGGCAATCGCCGCGACCGCGAGGCCGCGCTCCTTGACGAGTCCGGCCATACGCCGGCAATCGTCCAGGGTGTAGTCGAACGGCGACAGGTGCGGCCGCTTGCCCATGAGTTCGACGCCGGCAAACCCGAGCTCGGCCGCGACGTCGATCGACTGTTCGAGCGTCAACCGGTCCTGTCCCCAGAGGCCGGCAAAAGAAACCGTGAAGAGGGCTGTGCGCATGGGCGGCGGTGTCGGACGCTCTCCAAGCCTGCGGAGCGGCTGATTGTACGCGAAGGCCGATCTCATTACCCGAAGGGCTCGGGTCTGCGCTACGATTTCTGTTCAGCATGCGTCGCTCCGCATTCCGCATTGCCGCGCTTCTGGTCATGGCCGCCGGTCTTGGCGTCTACGGCTATCAGAGCTCGCCGGCCAATCGTCCCTGGCCGCCCGGAGTGCAGAAGGTTTCCGACGAGTCGCCCGCGTTGTCGCCGGCAGAGGCGCTGAAGACATTTTTCATGCCCCCGGGCTACCACCTCGAGCTCGTGGCGAGCGAACCGCTCGTACAGAACCCGATCGCGGTCGATTGGGATCCGGACGGACGATTGTGGGTTGTCGAGTATCCCGAATACGTCCGCGATCTTCAGGCGCCCGAACCCAACCTGGATCCGATCGGGCGCATCGTCGTTCTCGAGGACACCAACAACGACGGAAAGATGGACAAGCGAACCGTATTTGCCGACGGCCTCGTGCAGGCACGCGCGGTGAAGGTGCTCGACCACGGAGCCCTCGTCCTCGAACCTCCCAACGTCTGGCTGATGCACGACACAAACGGCGACCTGAAGATGGACACGAAGGAGCTCGTCAGTACCGGTTACGGCCGCCGGGAAGGGGGAGTCGAGGGCAACGCGAACGCGTTCTTCTGGGGAATGGACAACTGGTTGCACTCGGCAGGCTCGAGCGTCGATTTTTCCCTCCGGCTGAAGGACGGCCGGTGGGACAAACGAAGCACCCTCTCGCGCGGCGAGTGGGGCGTGACGCAGGACGATACCGGCCGGATGTACCGGAACTCGAGCGAATCGGCCCTGCACGTGGATCTCGTCCCGACACCGTATTTCGCGCGCAACCCCAACCTGCTTCGCACCCGCGGCAGTTATGAAGTACTGACGAACGACCGCGCCAATATCAACGATGTCTGGCCGGTGCGCCCGAATCCGGGCACCAACCGCGCGTACCAGTTCGGCGTCGATCGGCCCGACGGCACCCTCGCGCAGTTCACGGCCGCGTGCACGCCGCTCGTCTACCGGGGCGACCGCCTGCCTGCCGAGCTGTACGGCAACGTCTTCGTCGCCGAGCCGGCCGCCAACTTCGTCAGTCGCATCGTTCTCGAAGACGACGGGACGTCGCTGCGCGCGCGAAAGGCGTATGACAACGCCGAATTCCTGGCCTCGACCGACGAACGGTTCCGCCCGGTTTTCCTGTCCAACGCGCCGGATGGGACGCTGTACGTGGTCGACATGTACAGGGGCAACATTCAGGATCGCGCCTCGACGACGTTGTACCTCCGTGACCGGATCATTCAGAAGAAACTGGACGCGCCGGTGGACATGGGACGTATCTACCGCGTCATGCACGAGACCACCCGTCGCGATGCCAAACCGGCCCTGTCGAAGGCATCGGCGACGGAGCTCGTGCAGACCCTGTCGCACCCGAACGGCTGGTATCGCGACACGGCGCAGCGGTTGCTCGTCGAGCGCGGCAGCAAGTCCGTTGTTGAGCCGCTGAAGAGGCTCGCCGCGACGTCCAAGGACGTCCGGACGCGGCTGCACGCGCTCTGGACGCTCGATGGCAACGACAGCATCGATGTCCCGACGCTCAGCAAGGCGCTCGAGGACCCGTCGCGCGACGTGCGCGCGGCGGCTATTCGGATTTCGGAGCGCTGGCTTTCCGACTGCCGACCACCCGATTCAGGCCTCCGTGCTGAAGCGGCTGGACGATCCGGATTGGGCCGTCAGAGAGCAGCTTGCAGCTTCGCTCGGAATGTTGCCTGCGGGGCCGCGCGAGACTGCACTCGCGACGCTGCTCGACAAGCACGCGGACGATCCGGTCACGGTGGACGCCGCGCTGAGCGGCATCCGCGGCAGCGAAGCGGCCGTGCTGGAGAGGATCCTGGGGGCGTCCCCCTGAGCCAGACTCCTGCGCGCGAGACGGCCATCACGATGCTGTCGGCGACGATCGTGAAGGCCGCGCAGGATGCGACGGTTCAGACGCTGCTCGCGTGGGTCGCCGACGAGAATCGCCCTGCGTGGCAGCGATCGGCGCTCCTTCGCGGCGTTGAAGTCGCGCTGCTCAACTCCGCGATGCCGGGCAGCGGGCGCCGGGGCATTGCGGTCACGACGACGGCAGCCGCCGTGTCGAAGCCGGACGCGCCCTGTCCGACGTGCCCCGGTGGGCGCGCGGGGCCGGGCGGTGCGTATGCATTTGAGGACGCGCGCGGCAGTGTGGCGCCTCCGTCCGGCACAGGCGCACTCGTCGCGCGCGGCGGACGTGGTGGCGGTCCGCGTCTGCGTCTCAATCGCGAGCCGGCCGCGCTGTCGGCCCTTGTGGCGAAGGGCGGCGATTTCGGGCCCCGCGCGACCAATGTGCTCGCGCGAATGGACTGGCCGGGTAAACCCGGCGCGGCGGCGCCGCTGCCTCCGCTCACCACCGACGAGCAGCGGCGGTTCGACGCGGGCTCTGAGGTCTACAAGAACATCTGCCAGGCGTGCCACCAACCGGATGGACGCGGGCAGGACCGTGTGGCGCCGAACCTGGTCGGGTCGATCCTGGCTCTGGCCCCGGCGGAGATCACGTCGAGAATCCTGCTGAACGGCAAGGAAGGTCCGGTAGGTTTGATGCCGCCGATCGGCGCGACGCTCAGCGACGATCAGATTGCGAGTGTCCTGACCTACATCCGCCGGGAGTGGGGCCAGCCGGGCACGCCGGTCGATCCGGCGACCGTTAGAGCCGTGCGGGCGCAGACCGCGGCCCGCAGCCGGCCGTGGACGAACGACGAACTGCTGTCGATGATGGCGGCCGGTCGAGGCGGCGGCAACTAAACACTGAATAATGAAGAGCTGGGCATTGTCGTTGGGAAACAGGCCGTAGTGAACGCCTCAGAGGCTCCGGCCCGGCTCAACCCCGATCGGCTGCGCTGGATCGATTACTGGATCGGCGTCCCGATCTGCTTCGTCCTGACCATATTCGCCCGGATCGGCGCCGCATTCTCGTCGGCATCCTCCACCCGCGGCGGCCTCGCGACCGATCGCAAACCAAGGAACGTGCTGTTCATCGAGCTGGCCGAGATGGGCAGCACGGTGCTCGCCTGTCCGGCCGTGAACCGGCTCCGGCACCGGTATCCAGATTGCCGGGTCTTCTTCCTCCTGTTCAAGCACATCGACGAGAGCGTGAAGGTGCTGAACCTGATTCCCGACGATCAGGTCATGACGATCGACATTTCGAGCCCGCGCACGCTGGTGCGCGACACGCTCAAGTTCATGGGCGAGGCTCGGCGCCGGAGGATCGACACCGCCATCAACCTCGAGATGTTCGCGAGGTTCAGCACGATCCTCACGTATCTGAGCGGCGCCGGGACGCGCGTCGGGTTTCATCCCTTCACGCAAAAAGGGCTCTATGTCGGCGATCTGTTCACGCACAAGGTCATCTATAACCCGCACGTGCACACCTGGCAGGCGCTCATGGCCCTGGTGCGGGCGCTCGACGCGCCCACGGAGGAGCTGCCGCTCGGCAAGTTTGCGATCGCCTCGGCCGAGGAGTGCGTCGTGCCCCGGCATGTCAGCGATCCTGCCTCGCGACAGCGGTTGGAGGAGATGCTCGTGCAGGAGTCGGCGGCGGTGGCCGGCAAGCGGCTGATTGCCATCAACCCGAACGCCAGCAAGCTCATCAGCATCCGGAAATGGCCGCTGGACAGTTACGCGCGGCTCGTCGATCGGCTGCTCGAGGAACCGCGCAATGCCTGCGTGATCACCGGCCTGCCGTCGGAGCGCGAGGATGCGCAGTACATCCTCGATCGGGTGAAGAACGATCGCCTGGTCAATCTGACGGGAAGGACATCGTTGCGGGAGCTGATCGAGCTCTTCAGCCTCGCCGATGTGCTCGTGACCAACGACAGCGGACCGGCGCATTTCGCTTCGCTTACGGGCATCCACGTCGTGGTGTTCTTTGGCCCCGAGACGCCGGCGCTGTACCGGCCGCTGACCGATCGCTGCACGGTGATGTACTCGGATTACGCCTGCAGTCCCTGCGTCTCGGCGTTCAATCAGCGCCGGTCGATCTGCTCCAACAACCGCTGCCTGCAGACGATCCCGGTGGGGCAGGTGCACGCGGCCATCGCGGAGATTCTGGATAAGCCTCGTCCTGCGTGACCTTCTCATTCACCACGAAGCGCATGACGCGTGTGGCCGGCGCTTCCGCCTGCGGGCCCCGACGGCTCATCAGTGCAGGCGGAACTCCATGACCAGGTCGACGCGCACCGGCACCGGTTTGCCGTCCTTCGTCCCGGGCTTGAACGTCCACTTCTTCGCGGCATCGACCGCCGCCCGATCGAGACCATGGACGGTGTCCAGAGACTTGATCACCCGTATCTGGTCGAGAACACCCTTGGTGGTCACGATCGCCTGCAACTGGACTTCCCCCTGGATTTTGGCGCGCTTCGCCTCGCTGGTGTACTCCGGATCGACCTGTCTCGTCGGGACTGGCGACATCACGCCGTTTCCGATTTCGTAGACCTGTTCCTGGGCTGCGGGCGCCGTGGGCCCAATCACCGCCGCTGTCGGAGTCTCGAGAGGCGCTGAGCCAACGGAAGGTCCCGTCGACTGCGCCTGCAGTCCCGGCGCCGGTACGAGGGTCACGATCGCCAGCAGGGCAGCGGCTGTGCCCCACGCGGTCGCGAGGCGCGCAAGGGTAAGTCCGAGGCGGTTGGGATACATGGCAGCGATCCTCCTCCTGAGCGTGGACGGGCGCTCGAGCATGGCCGGTGTGACGAAGAAATGTTCCGGCGACTGGCGGGTGGCGACGGCAAGCAGCAGCTCGCTGTAGATTCCCACGTCGTGGCAGTTTGAAGCCCCGGTGTCGCACCCGAGGACGCGAGCGTCGCAATCCATCTCAACGGCGAGCTTCAGCCGTGACAGCATCCACCAGGCGGCCGGATTCCAAGGCATCGCCACGAGGACGATCAGCGCGGTATGAAGCAACAGGGGATCGGCTGCGCGCTGATGCTCGCGCTCATGGTCGAGCATCAGGTCGACCGCGCGCGGCTCCAGGTCGAGCGCCCACTCAGGCACGACAATCCTCGGCCTCCAGACGCCAACTACGGCTGGCCCATCCTTTGATGCGACGAAGATCCGCATTCCATGGAAACGCATTTCACGCCAGCATTGACGGCGCCGCGAGAGCGTCCACAGGCCGGCGGCGTACATGACGCCCATCGCGATGCTCCCCACCACCCAGAGAGATCCGGCGATTGGGTCAAATCGCGCCGCCATGCGTTCGATCCCATCAACGTCCAGCCCAAGCCGATCGAACCAAAGGCGATGCGCGAACGGTCCGTTGGATGCAACCGCCCAATCCATCCGCGCCGAGGCGGAGGCCGTGGCGGCCGGTTGGTGGCTCCGCCAGGGCGCGGTCATCGTGAGCAACAGGTTGGCCCCCAGCACGGCCGCCCAGACCCAGCGTCTGGGCAGGCGTCGCAGTGACCAGGACGCGCTCGAGCACGACGCCCACTGCCGCGAGCACGAGGCCGACAACCACGGCGTACGCGATCAAGGCCAGGATCATGACTTCTTCCCTCGCTTGAGGTGTTCGTCCATCAGCGCGCGGAGGCGCTTCAGTTCGGCCGGCGAGAGACCGCGATCCGTCACCAGATGGGTGAGCAGCAACTCAGCGGAACCGCCGAACACACGGTCAAGCACGCGGGCCAGGGCCTTGCGCTGGGCCGCGTGCTCCGCGACCTTGGCGTGATAACGATGAGCCTTTCCCTCTTCGCGATGGCCGACGTAGCCCTTTTCCTCGAGCGTGCGCAGGACCGTCAAAACGGTCGTGTAGGCCAGGTCATCGTCGAGGTGCAATCGCACTTCGGCCACGGTGGCTGGCCCGACGCGCCAGAGCACCTTCATGACGTCGAGCTCACGTTCGGTGAAGTGGGCAGTCGCAGGCGGCGTCATTACCTACTAGATAAATAGTTGATCCAGGCTCACGTGTCAACTAGTGAGTTAGTAGGAAAGGGATCATGAGGCCGCGCGGCGACCTCTCCCATGGCGCTGGCGCGAAGCGATCACCTGTTCTTTGCGCGGCGAAGTGGTCGTCGTTGAGGCTCGTGGGCGCTATGCCAACCGCTCCAGAATTGCCGCCGGCACTTGGGAGCGGAGGTGTGGATAGCTCTCCAGAAGACGTGCGATGTCGGCGAGGTCTTTCTGGCGCTTGCTGCCGCGCCGTTCGGGGTCCTGCGCCGCCCAGATCTTGCCGAGCAGCACGTCCTCCAACCGCGCCACCGGCAGCGACAGGCCGAGCACGGTGCCGCGCGACGCGCGATCCACAAATGGGGCGTACCTTGGATCGGTCTGCAGTTGGATCCGCAAGTCCGAGTCCGCGTGCGAGATGTTCAGACTGTGTGGAAATCTGGCGACCGTGAAGCTCCTCGAGAACAGCGGCTCGACCGCGGGTAGCTGATCGCCGGCGATCGCCACATCGAGGTCCAGGCTGACGAGCGGCTCGACGTAGGCGTTGACGGCCTGTCCGTCGATCACGCAATAGCGGATACGGTGCTCTTCGAGCAGCCGCACGAATCCCTCGAGCAGATTCGCGTGATCCACGGTCACCGCCTTCCAGAAATCAAGCGCGCGCATCGGAACTCGCGATGATTGTACCCGCGATTGCGCAGCCAAGGCGGCCTTCTCGACCACCCACGCGCGGACGGTCCGATCCCGGCGGTAGACCTCATCCGAGAACCTCCAGCGCCATCGGCAGCGATCCCGTCATCGGCTGATGTGAGGTCGTGGCGGTCGTTGCGCAGCGCACCAGGTTCATGGCCGCGCCGACGAATTTCTGTACGTCACCCGGCCGCCCACGACCGTGATCAGCGCCTCGATGTCCTTGATCTCATCCACGGGGCAGGTCAGGAAGTCCTTGGAGATCACGACCAGATCGGCGAGCTTGCCTGGCTCGATCGACCCCTTGAGCTTCTCCTCGAAGGTCAACCATGCGCCGTTCAGCGTCCACAAGCGCAGCGCATCTTCGCGCGTCACCACCTGATCGGCGCCGAGCACGGCGCCATCGGCCATCTTGCGTGTGATGGCCATCCACATGCCGAAAAACGGATTGAACGGGTTGATCGCGTTTCGCGAATCGAAGCCGACCATGTGATCGGATCCGCCGGCGACGATGACACCGGCGTCCAGCAGGGCGCGAAACGGCTCGAAGTCCTTCATGCGGTCCGGACCGAAGACGTCCTTGATGACCGGGCCATCGAGGTGCATCCAGGCCGGCTGCATGTCGAAGGCGACGCCCATCGCGCGCGCGCGGGCGATGGCTCGGGCGTCGGGAAAGTTGGCATGCGTGACGGTGAAGCGGCGTGGGGCGATCGGCCGGTCGCGATTGGCGGCTTCGTAGGCGTCCAGCAGCGCGTCCAGCGCGCCGCCGCCCGTCACGTGCGCCGTCATCTGCCAGCCGAGTTGATTGGCGGCTCGCGCGATGGCCGTCAGATTCTCGCGCGGCAGCGCCAGCACGCCTCGATACTCGGGGTCGTGGTACCCGTAGATGGCCGTGTGCTCACCGTAAGGCTCACGCAGGTACGCCGTGCCGATCAGGATGCCGCCGTCCGCGAAGACCTTGAGCGGCCCGACGCGGAACCATTCGTCGCCCATGCCGGTCACGAGCGGAAGGCGCTCGACTTCCTGGCGGACCTGATCGGCCGTCCCTTGACCGCTTATCACATACGTGACGGCGGTGCGGACGGTCAGTTCGTTGCGCCCCCGCAACTCCTGATAGACGCGCAGGCCCTCCGCACCCTCGCTGCGATCGATCGTGCTGGTCAGTCCGACCTCGCTGTATTTCTGCTGCATGGTCTTGAGCGCCCAGACCATGTCATCGTGCGTGACTGGTTTCGATCGCCGGAGATCGCCGAGCAGTTGCGGGGCACCGAGAATCAGACCGGTGGGCTCGCCCTTCTCGTCCTTGATGATCTTTCCATTCGCCGGTTGCGGCGTGTCGCGGGTGACGCCGAGCTTGCGAAGCGCCGCCGAATTCAGAACCGAGCCATAGCCGTTGTCGGTCATCGCGGGCCGGGTGGGTGCGGCTTCGTCCAGTTCGTAGCGCGTGGGATAACGGTGCTCGACGAGTCTTGTCGAATAGACCTTGGGCACGAAGATGACCCGGTCCGGCGGCGTGGTCGCCCCGAGCGTCCGGACATAGGTCAGGATGTCCGGGATGGATCTCATCACCGGCACCTCGCCGTTCTGCTGGCTGAGCGCCGCGGTGATCGG
Source organism: uncultured Acidobacteriota bacterium (assembly GCA_963724645.1). Taxonomy (GTDB): domain Bacteria; phylum Acidobacteriota; class Vicinamibacteria; order Vicinamibacterales; family SCN-69-37; genus CAVXSP01. Next base: position 25,579 of record CAVRVJ010000008.1, on the reverse strand, counting down.
ATGCGTATGACTGTCGTCGAGTCCAGGCAGGACTGTGCGTCCGCGAAGATCGAATTCCGTGGTGCTGGCACCGGCAAGCCGCCGGATGTCCGCCGTGCTGCCGACGCCGACGAATCGATCGCCCCGAATCGCGACGGCCTCGACGACCGGGTGCTCGGTCCACATCGTGATGATGTGGCCGCCGTAGTAGATCGTGTCTGGCGCGTTTGTCTGGCCCTGCGCGGGGACCACACGCGCCGAGAGGGCCAGCCACGTCGTGGCTAGCACCACCCCAGCCGCAAGAGGGGGCATCGCAAGCGATCGAGAGAGTCTCATGCCTTCGGGTTCGGGACGCGGGCGTGTTACGCCGAGTATTTCACCGCCAGCTGCTTCAAACGTCGCAACGTTGCCGGAACTTCGACCGCCGGGTCGCCGGCGGCCTCGAATTCCAGCCCGAGATAGCCGCGATACCCGTGTGCAGCGAACATCGTGAGGACGCGATCCCAGTCGAATGGGTCGCGCGTCTTGCCATCGTCGTTGGCGACCGTGGTCTTGAAGTGCGTGCTGACGGCGTACGGGATTGACATCTCGATCTGGTCGTAGACCTTCGGCGGTCTGAAGTTGCCGATGTCCAGGTTCATTCCGGCCCACGGGTGGTTCGCGCGTTTGACGATCTCGGTGGTCTCCTTCGCGTAGAGTGTGATGCCGCCGTCATCCTCGAGGCCAAGGAAGATGCCGCGCGCGCCGGAGATGTCGGCCGCCTGTTTCAATGTCTCGGCCGAAAAATCGATTGCCTGATCCATCGTGGCGCCCGCCGGCAGGTTGCCGGCGAACACGCGAATATGCGTTGCCCCGAGCTTCTGGGCCACGTCCACCCACTTGCGCACCTCCGCGAGCTGCTTCTCGCGCAGTTCGGGCGTCGGTTGCGCGAGCTGGATGCGCGTGCCGACGCTGTAAATCTCCACGCGATTCTTCCAGGCAAGCCGGCGCAGCGACAGGAGGTAATCGTCAGGCTGGCCCGCGGGCAGCCAATACGACGTCAAATCAATCCCGTCAGTGCCGGTCTCGACCGCGATCCGAATCAGATCCTCATAGGTCATCGTCTTGGCCGCCAGGGCTTTCTGGAAGGAGTAGGCGACCAGGCCGGTGCGGAATCTGCCCTTTGAAGCACCCGGCGGCGACGCCGGCGCTTGTGGGTCCCGGGCTGCTCGCACGGCAGGTACCGCAGCCGCGGTGACAGCCGCCCCGGCGCTCAGCAGAAAATCGCGGCGTTTCATAAGGGCCTCCTCGTGTCAGCTTCAGCGCAATGTATTCTAAAGCGCCCGTGAGCGCCACCACCCGCCCGCTCGACGTGACGATCGTCGGAGGGGGAATGATCACCAACGATCAGATCCTTCCCTCCGTCTATCATCTGCAACGGCTCGGCGTCGTGGGGGAGATCGGCATTTGCGCGCTGAACAACGCGCCCCTGCGCGCGCTGGGTGAGAACGCCGAACTGAGGCGGGCGTTCCCGTCGAGCAGCTTCGCGGCCCATCCTGCCCTGTCGGATCCGGCGGACGGGCTGCAGCCGGACCTTTTCAAAGCCGTCGTTGGATCGATGCGAAGCCGCCAGATGGTGATGGTGGCGGTACCGGACGCGTTTCACTATGCGGTTATCTCCGAGGCGCTGGAGCACGACCAGCACGTGCTGTCCGTGAAGCCGCTCGTGCAGCGGCACGACCAGGCCGTCGAGATCGGCCGGCGCGCCCGTGCGAAAGGGCTCTTTGTCGGCATCGAGTATCACAAACGATTCGATCGGCGCGCGCTGCTCGCCAGGCGTCAGTACCTCGGAAGGACGATTTGGCGAGTTCATGATGGGCGAGGCCAGACTGCACGAACCGTACACGTACCGGCACTCCAATTTTCAGAACTGGTTCACGTGCGATCAGGCGGATCCGTTCACGTATGTCGGCTGCCACTATGTGGATCTCGTGTACTTCATCACCGGCTTGATGCCCGTCTCCGTCTCGGTCGACGGCGTGAGAAGACCGTTTCCCAACGGCAGCGAGGGTTATCTCTGGAGCAGTGGGCGGATCCGTTACGAGAATGGCGCTTTGCTGACGGTGACCAACGGTCTCGGCTACCCCGACGCCGCGGCTGGCAGCAACGATCAGGGCCTTGTCATGTATTGCGAGGGGAAGGGCTGCACCGGCATGATTCATCATGACGACCACGACCGGGGAACACGGTACGCGTATCTGGAGCCCGCGGGTGCTGCCCGGTATCGGTACGTCAGTCCCGACTATTTTCGGCTCGTGCCGTGGGCGGGCGAAGGGTATCAACCCGTCGGCTATGGCTACGATTCGATTGCGGCCATGGTGTCTGCGGTGCAGCGGGTCGAGGCGGCCGGCGCTGACGGCGATGTGGGCGGGGCTCTCCTGCGACGTCAGGCGATTCTTGGCGACATTGACGCCGCGGGAATCCTCGCGACGCCGGCCAACAGCGCGGTCAACGAACTCGTCATCGAGGCGGCGCGCGCGTCCATCCTGAAGGGTGGCGCCCGGGTGGACATCGGAGTCGACTGAGACCGGCGCATGGCTGAATACGATCTGACGCCCGTCGCCGTGCCGAAAATCAAAACGCGATTTCGGACGATCCGTACGCGTATTCCCGTTCCCGAGTCATTGCCTATTTTCGAGGAGCTCAAACGGTCCGAGCCGCGGTCGATGGCCGGGCAGCCACCGGTCGTCTGGCACAAAGCCGACAATTTTACGGTGTCCGACAAGTGGGGCAACCGGTGGATCGACTGGTCGTCCGGTGTGTTGATTGCCAACGCCGGCCATGGCCGCCGGGAAATCGCCGCGGCGCTGAAGCGTCTGGCGAACCGGCCGCTGCTCGCGACCTACGTCTTCGTTCACGAAGAGCGCGCCGTTCTCACGCGTCTGCTTCGGGAATTGTCGCCGGATCCCAGGCAGTATCAGGTGTTTCTGCTCAGCACCGGAAGTGAGGCGGTCGAGAACTGCATCAAGCTCGCCAAGACCTATGGGCTCGAGCGGCATGGTCCGGACAAGAAATTCATCGTTTCGTTCGAGAACGCATTTCATGGACGGACGATGGGTTCGCAGCTCGCGGGAGGGATGGAGCGGCTGAAGACGTGGATGGTCGATCGCGACCGGACGTTCGTTCAGGTGCCGTTTCCCGACGGTTACAAGACGCGGGACACGTCCTTCGAGGGATTTCGGCGATCCCTTCACGCGCAGGGCGTCGAGCCCCGGGCGATTGCCGGAGTGCTGAGCGAGACCTTCCAGGGCGTCGGGCCGGACTTCATGCCGGTCGACTACGCGCGACAACTCGAAGCCTTCTGCCGGGCGCACGATATCGTCCTGATGATGGACGAGGTGCAAGCCGGCTTCGGCCGATCGGGGAAGATGTTTGCGTTCGAGCACTACGGCATCACGCCCGATCTCATCGCCTGCGGCAAAGGAATCACTTCGTCTCTGCCTTTGTCGGCGGTGATCGGCCGCACTGAAATCATCGGCCTGTACGCCCCGGGCTCCATGACGTCGACGCACTCCGCGTCGCCGCTCGCCGTCACGGCGGCTATCGTGAACCTGAGGCTCATCAAGAGGGAGAAACTGGTCGCGCGCGCCGCGACGCTCGGGAAGGTCCTCTGCCCAGCCCTCCAGCGCGTACAACGGAAGCACCCCCAGGTGCTCGGCCGCTTTCACGGACGTGGGTTGGTCGCGGGCATCCAGGTCGTCAAACCCGGCACGCGTGAACCGGATCCGGTGCTGGCGCAGCGCATCAACGTGGCCTGCTTCCGCAAAGGCCTGCTGATGTTCGCGCCGGTCGGCATCGCGGGCGAGTGCCTGAAGGTGGCCCCGCCGCTGACGATTTCCCGCGCCGCGCTGCGCGAGTCGATTGCGGTCTTCGAGGAAGCGGTCGATGAAGTCATGGCGGAGGCTCGATGCAAACCGACGTAATGACCGCAAACGCCAGGGTCACCGGCCGCGTCTTCGACGGCGTCACTCCGTACCAGTGGCTCGTCGTGATCATCGCGTCCTGCGGGTGGCTCTTCGACTGCATGGACCAGCGGATTTTCATCCTGGCGCGCGAGTCCGCCCTCAAGGAACTGCTCCGCGCCGACCCGGCGGCGCTGGCCGTCTACAAGAATTACGCGGGCTACGCGACCACCTCGATGATCCTGGGATGGGCGACCGGCGGAATCATCTTCGGCGTCATGAGCGACAAGATTGGGCGCGTCAAGACGATGGTGCTCACGTTGCTCGTGTACTCCGGCTTCACGGGCCTGTCGGGCCTGGCGCACAGCTGGGTCGAGTTCACGGCGTATCGGTTCCTGGTCGGGCTGGGCGTCGGGGGCATGTTCGGCGCCGCCACCGCACTCGTGGCGGAAAGCGTGACCGAGAAGTTCCGCGCGGTCGCGCTTGGCGCGTTGCAGGCGCTGTCGGCGACGGGCAACATCGCCGGATCGCTCGTGAGCCTCTGGGTTCAGCCGGGCGCCCTCAACGTCCTCGGCGGCTATTCGGGCTGGCGCGCGCTGTTTTTCGTCGGCGTGCTGCCCGCCCTCCTGATCGTGCCCATGGTCGCGCTGCTGAAGGAGCCACGGTCGTGGCTGGAGGCCAAGGCCGAGGCGGCTGCCGGGCGCGGACCGAGGGCGGTCGGCTCGCCCATCGAGTTATTCCGTCAGCCGCGGTGGCGCCGGAACACCATCGTCGGCTTGTTCCTCGGCGTTTCCGGAATGATCGGCTTGTGGGGCATCGGGTTCTTCTCCCCTGAGCTGATTTCGACGGCGCTGAAAGGCGCGCCCCAGGACATCGTGGACACCATACGCGGCCGCGCCACGGCCCTCCAGGACGTCGGCTCGTTCCTCGGGATGGTCGTTTTCACGGTCGTCGCGGCGTACGCGAGCCGGCGGCTGGCATTTCTCGGGGCGCTGCTGCTGAGCATGGGCGTGACGATGTTCGTGTTCAAGTCGCTGAACACAGCCAACGATGCGTACTGGATGCTGCCCATGATGGGGTTCTCGCAGCTCGCCGTCTTCGCAGGATATTCGATCTATTTTCCGGAGCTGTTTCCCACGAGGCTCCGCGGCACCGGCGTCGGCTTCTGTTACAACACGGTTCGCTATCTGGCCGCGCCGGCGCCGACGTTGTTCGGCTACCTGGCGTCGTCCATGTCGTTCCGAACGGCCGCGATGCTGATGTCGAGCATTTATCTGGTGGGCATGATCGCTCTGATCTGGGCGCCGGAGACGAAAGGGCAGCCGCTGCCGGAGGACTAGAGCCGCTACTGGAAAGTGAGAACGCCTCTAGCGCGGGAGAAAAAGAGCTTGGGGGTCCGGAGGGATGAAGTCCCCCGGGAAATGCATGCGAGTGGGAATCATCGGCACTGGTGCGATCGCGAACCTGCACGCGCGCGCCTACAGAAATATCGGATATCAGGTCCGCGTGTGCACGGACGTCTCTGCTGAGGCTGGCCGCCGGTTCGCCGCCGAGCATGGCGCAGAGCTCGTCGCAGGATATGAGGAAGTCTGCCGCCATCCTGAGGTGGATTTCGTCGACGTCTGCACGTTTCCGGACTTTCGTCTTCAACCGCTGAAGATCTGCGCAGCCGTTGGAAAGCACATTCAAGTCCAGAAGCCGATGGCGACCAGCGTCCGCACGGCGCGCGAGATGATCGACGTCGCGCACGCGGCCGGCATCACCCTCGGCGTCGTCAGCCAGCACCGGTTCGATGAGTGCAGCAGGTTTCTGGCCGCGGCCCTTCCCGCCGGCCGGCTCGGGAAGATCCTGCAGTGGGATGCCTACGTCAAGTGGTACCGATCGGACGAGTACTACTCGCGTCCCATCAAAGGCAGTTGGGCCACTGAGGGCGGTGGGGCCCTGATCAATCAGGCGATTCATCAGGTCGACCTGCTGCGATGGCTGGCGGGACCGGTGCGCGAGCTGTTCGGCGTCTGGCAGTTGGGCGCCGCGCACCGCATCGAGTCCGAGGACGTCATCACCGCCGTTCTCCAGTACGCCAGTGGCGCGACCGGCGTCGTGCAGGCCGCGACGGCGTTCTGGCCCGGCTATACGGAGCGGGTCGAGATTCACGGGAGTAAGGGGACGGCGATCGTGTCCGGCGACAGACTGACGTCGTGGGACGTGAGAGACGACCAGGGCGAGGCACCGCCGCTGGCGGAGCAGGCGAAATCCGGATCGTCGGATCCGATGGCGATTTCGCTCGAACCCTTCGAACGGCAGTTTCGCGATTTCGGCGAGGCGATCACGGCGGGCCGGCCGCCGCTGGTCTCCGGTGAGGAGGGGTGCCGTGCCCTCGAGGTCGTCGAAGCGATCTACGAGTCCTGCCGGAGCGGAAGGAAGATCCAGCTGTCATGATGCCACTGGCTGCGATTACCGACGAGTTCTCCCCGGACCTCGAAACGGCGCTCGACGCCATGATGAGCGTCGGCATGTCCGGCGCCGAATTACGTGTCATCGGCGGGAAGAACATCGTCGAATTGACTGACGCGGAACTCGATCGCGTCTGTGCAGCCGTCGACGCGCGAGGCATGCGCATCATCTCGATCGCGTCCCCGGTGCTGAAATGCGTGCTGCCCGACGCGCCGCCGGTGGATACGCGGTTTCAGCAGGATGTGTTTGGATCCAGTTATACGATTGACGATCAGCCGAGGCTGGCAAAAAGGGCGCTGGAGATCGCGGCGCGGACCGGCGCGCGGATCGTGCGGGTGTTTTCCTACTGGCGCAGCATCGAGCCCTCGGCCTGCTTCGAGCGCGTCGTCGCCGCGCTTCGGGATTTGGGCGACCGGGCCGGCGAACACGACATCGTGATCGGCCTCGAAAACGAGCACGCCTGCAACATCTCGACAGGCGCTGATGCCGCGCAGGTGCTGGCGGCGCTCGATCATCCACATGTGCAGGTGATCTGGGACCCGGCGAACGCTCTGGTGTCGGGTGAGACGCCGTATCCAGAGGGTTACAGCATGTTGCCGGCTCAACGCATCGTGCATGTGCACGCCAAGGACTGTACGGTCCAGGGGCACACACCTACCTGGGGACCGGTGGGGGAGATGGGGATCGACTGGAAAGGGCAACTGGCGGCCCTGGCTCGCGACGGCTACAGCGGCGGGATCAGCCTCGAGACGCACTGGCGGGGCCCGCATAACGACAAGCTCGAAGCGAGTATGATCTGCGGTCGCAACCTGCGGAAACTGGTGGAGCATACATGAAGACGACGCGACGATCGTTTCTGACGACTGTGGCCTGCGCGCCGCTGCTTGCGAACGCCCTGAAAGCGGCTGGTTTTCAGAGCGGCGGTGGCGCCGATCGCCTCTTTTACGTTGGCACGTACACGAATAACGCGAACTCGCCGAGCAAGGGCATCTACGGATGGCGTTTCAACCCGGTGGCCGGCACGGTCACGCCTGTCGGATTCGTCGAGACCGACAACCCGAGTTTTCTGGCCGTTCATCCCAGCAAGAAGTTTCTGATTGCGGTCAACGAGATGCCGACGGTTGGCGCGCCCACCACGTTTGGGGGCGTCAGCGCGTTCACGATCGACGCGTCGTCCGGGAAGCTGACGTTGATCAATCGGGTGAATTCGAAGGGCAACCAGCCGGCTTCCCTCACCATCGACCCGACGGGGAAGTGGGTCATCATCGGCAATTACGGAAATGCGGCGGGCTCCGAGGGCTCCAACGTCGCGGTGTTTGGCATTGGCGCGGACGGTCGTCTGACGGACGAGCCCAAGTCGCTCGTGCCGCACGCGCCGAGGCCGAAGCGGCTCGACCCGGCGGCGGCGCCTCCGAAAGGTGGCAACCCGCCCGTTTCGCATCCGCACCATGTGCTCTTCTCGCCGGACCACAAGTTCCTCTTCGTGGCTGAGAAGGGATGGGACCAGGTCGTCATCTACAAATGGGACCCGGCGACGGGTACGCTGACGCCAAACGATCCGCCGGCGGTTGACGCGACCAGGTTGGCGGCCGCGCCGCGCCACATGGCGTTCGGCCCGAGCGGAAAGTTCCTCTACGTATGCTACGAGGCAGCTCGCGCGGTCTCGACGTATGCCTATGATGCTGCCAAGGGCACGCTCACGGCCCTCGACACGAATCCGACCGTGCCCGCCGATGCGCCACAGACTGGCTCGTGCGCCGAAATCGAGGTGCATCCGGACGGCAGGTACCTCTACGTGTCGAACCGCGGCCATAACAGCCTCGCCCTGTTTTCAATCGATCCGATGAAGGGCACGCTGACGCCGCAGGGGACATTCCCGGCCGGCGGGACGCCTCGGAACTTCAAGATCGATCCCACCGGCAATTGGGTCATCTCCGAAGGGCAGAACGTGAACAAGTCCTTCGTGCAGAAGGTCGATCGGCCCACCGGCAAGCTGACGATGACTGACGCGACGCTCGACTCGCCGCAGCCCGTCTGCATCGTCTTTGTGTGAAAGGCACTGAGCCTGCGAGGCGGTAGGGCCGCGAGCCGGCAAGCAAAGTCTTGCTTGCTGACCGCAGCCTTGCAGACTTCCTATCGCACCGCCGCCGCGAACTCCTCGTACGTCCCCTTGAAGTCAGTTACGCGGCCGTGGTCGAAGTGCCAGACGCGTGTCCCGACTTCTTCCATCAGATCCTGGTCGTGCGTGACGAGCAGCACGGTGCCCTCGAACTTCTGCAGCGCGATGTTCAAGGCGTTGATCGCCTCGAGATCCAGATGGTTCGTCGGCTCGTCGAGCACCAGGACATTCGGCTTCTGGAGCATGATGCGGCAGAAGAGCAGTCGCGCCGTCTCGCCGCCTGAGAGAGCCTCTGTCGGCTTCAGGCCTTCTTCGCCGCTGAACAGCATCTGGCCGAGCAGCCCATGGATGTCCTGCCGGTGCGCGTCCGGATCGAACTGGTGCAGCCACTCGACCGCTGTCATTCCCTTCTGAATCGCGCCCGTGTGGTCCTGGGCGAAATAGCCGATGGAGACTTCGTGGCCCCATCGGACCGTGCCGGCATCGATGTCGGCCGGGGACGCGGGCATGCCGGGCGCGTCCGCCAGCAGGGCCTTGAGCAGGGTGGTCTTCCCCAGGCCGTTGCGGCCGACCAACACGATCTTTTCGCCCCGATTGACGATGGCGCTGAAACCGTCGACGACGGAAGCGCCGCCGTGCCTCTTCGCCACGCCGGCGCACTCCAGGGCGACCCGGCCCGACGGACGATTGGCCGAGAACCTGATGAACGGGCGTTGAATGTTCGATCGGGCCAGTTCCGTCGTCTGAAGGCGCTCGACTTCCTTGCGTCGCGACGTGACCTGGCTCGCGCGCGTGCCCGCCGAGAAGCGCGCAATGAAATCGTTCAGTTGCGCGATCTTCTTCTCCCGCTGCTGATTCTCCGCCTCAATGCGCGATCGGATCTGCGTTTTCGCCATCACCATGTCGTCGTAACCGCCCGTGTATGTGATGATCGTCTGGTAGTCGATGTCGGCAATATGCGTGCAGACCGCGTTCAGGAAGTGCCGATCGTGGGAAATGACGATGAGTGTGCCGTCGTAGCGGACCAGAAACTCCCGGAGCCAGTGGATCGAATCAAGGTCCAGATGGTTCGTCGGCTCGTCGAGCAGCAGCGCCTGAGGGCGTCCGAACAGCGCCTGCGCGAGCAGCACACGCACCTTCTGGCCCCCCTGCAGCTCCGCCATCGTCTTCTCGTGAAGTGGCTCCGGAATATCGAGTCCGTCCAGCAGCACCGCCGCGTCGCTCTCCGCTGAATAACCGTCTTCTTCGCCGACGATGCCTTCGAGCTCTCCGAGGCGCATGCCGTCCGCGTCGGTCATCGCGGCCTTTTCGTACAGCGCGTCGCGCTCCCGGAGCGCGCTCCAGAGGCGCTGGTTGCCCATGACCACGGTGTCAATGACCCGAAAGTTGTCGAACGCGAACTGATCCTGCCCGAGGACGCCCAACCTGGGCGGAGCGCTGACCGTGCCCTTTTGGGGAGGCAGACTGCCGGTCAGCAGCTTCATGAATGTCGATTTGCCCGACCCGTTCGGTCCGGTCAGACCGTAGCGGCGGCCGTCCGAGAAACTGGTGGTCACGTCCTCGAAGAGGAGCTTTGATCCGTACCGCATCGAGACGCCTTGCACAGAGATCATGATCTTGTCAGTGTAGCAGGAGGTGGGCGCGGGACGCGGGCCCGCATCCCATTCCGAAGGTATTTCGTCCAATCTGCCGACTGCCGTCCAAATCTGTGGAAAACTACCCCGTCGCCATGACCACGACACCGGCACGTCCCGATCACATTCACGCGGTGATGGCGAGCTTCCTTGGCTGGACGCTCGACGCGTTCGATTTCTTCATCGTCGTCTTCGTCCTCACTGATATCGGCAAGGAGTTCGGACGCAGCCGGCTGGAGATGGCGGGAGCGGTCTCGCTGACGCTGGCCATGCGCCCGATTGGCGCGTTTATCTTCGGCTTGATGGCCGACCGCTATGGCCGGAGGCTGCCGCTGATGATCGACCTCGTCTTCTTCTCGGTGGTCGAGGTCCTGTCCGGCCTGGCGCCGACCTACTGGACGTTCATGCTGCTCCGCGCGCTTTTCGGGATCGGGATGGGCGGCGAGTGGGGCGTCGGCGCGTCGCTGGCGATGGAAAAGGCTCCGCGCGGACATCGCGGCATCCTGTCGGGTCTGCTGCAGGAGGGCTACGCGACCGGTTATCTGCTGGCTGCCTGCTGCTACCTGTTCGTCTTTCCGCATCTCGGCTGGCGGCCCATGTTCTACATCGGCGGTCTGCCGGCGCTGCTCGCGGTGTATGTGCGATCGCACGTCAAGGAGTCCGAAGTCTGGGAGCGCACGAAACACGAAAACTGGTCGAATCTCGGGCGCGGAATCCTGTCGCACTGGAAGATCTTCCTCTACATCTTCCTTCTGATGACGGCCATGAACTTCGTCTCGCACAGCACCCAGGACCTGTACCCGACGTTCCTCAAGGTCGAGCGAAACATCAGCCAGGAGATGGTCTCGTACGTCGCCATCGTCTACAACGTCGGCGCCATCCTCGGCGGCATCGTCATGGGACGGTACTCGGACCGCGTCGGACGCCGCCGCGCGATGATCACGGCGCTGATCCTTGCGATCGTCATGATTCCCGTGTGGGCCTACGCGCCGACGATCCCGATGCTCATCATGGGCGCGTTCATGCTGCAGTTCATGGTCCAGGGTGCGTGGGGCGTCATTCCGGCGCATATCAACGAACTCGCGCCGGACGCGGTCCGCGGGTTCCTCCCGGGGTTCGCTTATCAGTGCGGCGTGGCCGTCGCCGGCACGGCGATCTCGATTCAAGAGGCACTGGCCGAGCACTACTCGTATGCCAACGCGATGGCCGGGACGGCGCTGACCGTGTTTGCGGCCGCTGCGGTCATCATCGCTCTGGGGCGTGAGAAGCACGCGGCCGAGTTCGGCCTCGTGCCGGCAAAGTCCGATTGAACCCCCGTCCGCCGGCCGCGGACAGAGTACAATCACATTGCCAGCGCCGCAGAGGACCGATGCCAACGATTCCCCGCGGACGCGCGTTTCTGATCCTCGCGTCGAGCCTGGCGGCGGCCGCCCTCGCCGTCCTGTCGGCGCAGAACCCCGCGCCGCCTCCGCCCCAGTTCCGCGCCGGCGTCGACATCTTCCAATTCGAAGTGTCGGTACTCGACCGCAACCGCCAGCCGGTGCGCGGTCTCACGGCCACGAATTTCTCCGTCCTCGAGAGCGGGAAGCCCCAGACGATTGTTGGGTTTTCTGAAGTTGAATTCCCCGAGTCCGAGGGGCCCCTGACGCCCATGGCCGAAGAAGTGGCTCCCGACGTGACGGGCCGCCGTTATGCCGACCGCCGCCTGTGGGTCCTTGTCCTGGACGACTGGGGTATGCCAGAGGGAATCGCGAACTTTCAGATGGTGTCCGACGCGAAGACGATCGCCAAGTACGTCATCGATCGGCTCGGGCCGTTGGATTTCGGGGCGGCGATTCTCACGCGTGACACGCGGTACTTTCCGGATTTCACGAACGATCGCTGGAAGCTGGCCGGCACCATCAACAACCTCAAGCCTCCAGAGGGCGCCGAGCGGGCGTATCTGCAAATGGCCACACGCGGCCACATCGGCGGCCCGGCGGCGCTCGGTGACGTGGCGGACTATCTGTCGAAGCTGCCCCAGCACCGGAAGGCGATCATCTACGTGAGCATCGGCCAGGCCATGAGAGCCGGCAGCCCCTCGTTCGACCGGTTAGTGGACGCCATGAAGATCGCCAAGGACGCCGGCATCCCGATCTACTCGATCGACCCGTCGGGTTTGACGATGCGCGGCATGATGGGACTCGACGGGCTCAAGAGTCTCGCCGAAAACACCGGAGGCACGGCCATCGTCGGCTCGAACGACTTCCGGCCTGGCGTTCAGCAGATCTTCTACGAGAACCAGTCGTACTATCTGCTTGGCTACCAGCAGAGCGGTCCGGCCGATGGGAAGTATCGCAAGATCGAGGTGCGCGTGAATCGACCGGGCCTGGTCGCCTACGCGCGCGCAGGCCGGAACGCGCCGGGTGCGCCTGACATGGTGAAGGGACCGCCCGCACCGGTCGACGAGGATGTCGATGCCGCGGTGGAGGCGCTGACGCGCGCGACCGAGCGGCGGGCGTCGACGTACGCGGTCGTGCGTCCCGGCGCTCTACAGGTCGTCGCGGAAATCGGCGCCATCGAAGCCGCCACGCCGACCTGGTCTCATGGTGCTGAGGTCGAAGCGAGAATCACGCGCGGCGGCGGCGAGTTGGTCACGACCGCCCGCGGCCGCATCGCCGCGACGGATCGAGGCGCCCTGCTCGATATCCCGCTCAAGGACGCAGCCGGGCAGACCATCGATGCGAGCCGCGGACCGTTTCATGTGAGCGTCAGGCTGACATCGGGCGGCGCCAGTCTGGAGGACGGCGTGGACGCCATCAGCGGGGGCGTGCTGCTCGGCGACCCCATCGCGTTTCGCGCCGGTTCCGCGCCGCGGGCGCCCCTGCAGCCGGTCGCGGAATTCGTCTTCAACCGAACGGAGCGAATGCACCTGGACTTTCCCCAGCTCAAGCCGCTGACGGAGCGGCGGACGCGCCTCCTGCGTCGAAACGGCGAGGCGCTGACGGTCGTCCCCGACCTGTCCGAGCGCGCCGCAGAAGGGCAGCCGCCCGTTGTGACCGCCGATCTGCGCCTGTCGTTCCTGGCGCCCGGGGATTACGTCATCGAGCTGTTCGCGCGGGCCGGCGCCGAGGCCGAGCGGAAGCTCGTCGCGTTCAGGGTTCGGTAGTCCACGATCTCACATCGGCTTTCCGCTCAGCGCCGGACCGGCCTCGTACAGCTTCAGCAGCAACACTGTCCACGGCAACGCCGCGTCGGGGGTCGCCGTCTGCGTGATTCGCACGAACTTCGCCGAGACGGGCGCGAAGGAAATCGCGGTGCTGCGTCCCGTGCCCTGGCCCTGTGCGACCGGAGCGCTCCAGCTCGTGCCGTCATTCGAGACCTGCACTTGATAGCCGCGGGGGAAGCCACCGATCGTCGGAGGCGTAGGGGCACCGGGAACCGGCCCGAGTGGCGCGCCAGCCGCCGCGCCGCCACCCCCTCCTCCCGGCGTGACATTGCCGCGTCCGGCGCCAGCAGCCCCGCGCCCTCCGCCGAATCCCCCGCCGCCTCGGGCCAGTCCCGACCACGAGTCGAATTGAATCTCCGTGAGCGAGACGGCGCGCGGCAGTTCAATCTGGAGCCACATGCCGGCCTGCTGTGGCGTGCCCGTGGTCCAGGGATCGACACTCAGTGCATTTCGCGCGGCGGATGAGTTGTGGCTGGCTGTCAGTACCCAGCCATCGCTGATGATCTGACGCGGAAGCCTCCCTTCAATCTCAGCTGTTGTCCAACTCGTGTTGCGAGTCGCCGTAGCGGCGCGGATCCGCGTGACATCGGCGGGACTGACGAACGGCGCGCGGTTACCCCAGGCGTTGCGCACGTACGAGCCGACCGCCGCAATCCACTCGTCGGGATTCGCGCCCATCGGAATCATGACCTCGTCGTATCGCTGGCCGTCGATAGGGCCAGTGAGGCCGTGCAACAAGCCGTAGACGACGTAGTCTCGGTGACCGGCGACGCGTGGAGAGCCCGCCAGCGACGGCGCGCGCGTTGCGCCGGACGCGGCGCCCGGCAGCGGCGCCCCGCGGCCATCGTCGCCGTGGCAGGCGAAGCACACCTCGTTGTAGATGGTCTGGCCGCGCGCCATGATCGGCTGCTCCTCCGGGGTGAAGGGCGCGGGACCGCCGGGCACGCTCGCGGCCGCGCCACGGCCGATATACGCATTCGTGGTTGGATCGAGCAAGGCGGCCCCGACGATTTGCACACCCTTCGCTTTGTCGCGGCCCATGACGTCGCGCACCACAGCAGCGGCATCGCCGGCCTTCAACAGGTTGGCCGTCATGAGGGCCTGGATGACGACGTCGGTATTCGAATCCTGGGAGAGCGCCCTGTAATCAGCGGCAAACGATCGATCGCCGGCCTTGTACAGCGTTTCGCTGGCTCGAATCGCCTGAATGCGAATCTGCGGATCCGGACTCTTCATCAGCGTTCGCGCAAGCGGCGCATCGAGCGCATCAAGACCTTCCAGTGTCCACAGGGCGTGGATCCTGGCGAGCTGGTTTGGGGACGACTCCGCAAGTCGCCGAAGCGCCGGAGCCACCGATTTGTCCTGCTTGAGCACCAGCAACTGCTGGGCCGTGTCGCGCCACCAGCCGTTCGGATGGCCGAGATGCGTCACAAGCTGCGCGGGCGTTTCGCTCAACATCTTCGGCGGCGCAGGATCTCGAGGGATACCATCGTAGGTCAACCGCCAGATGCGCCCGTGGCGCACGACCTTGTCCAATGAATATTGGAGGATTCGCGATTGGATGTACGACCCCGGCTGATTCCACTGCCGTTCTTCGATCACGCCTCGGTACATGTCGGTGACGTAGACCGTGCCGTCGGGAGCAGTCGTGACATCCACAGGGCGGAAGAGAGGGTCGGTGGACCGGATGAACTCGGACAGGGGATAGACGTTCCGAAGCTGCGTCATGCCCTCCATGTTCACGGGCCGGAGCCTGCGGACGACGCGGCCGGCCGTTTCGCCATAGAGGTAGTCACCGATCAGGTCCTTGGGCAGTCGATCGCCCCTGAAGATGTCGTTGCCCGCGGCGGCCGTGGCGTTGACGAGCGAGCCGTCAGGCACGCGCGCGTTCGTCCCGGCGAAGTCTGCCACGAACACCGGCGCGCCCCAAATCGTCGTCAGGCCGGGCTCGAATTCCTCCGGGTTGGCAAACGCGCCGTATACGACGGGGAGCTGGAAGTACGCCGGCATGCCGCTGCCGCCGGCTTGAAACCAGACTTTGCCGTAGTTGTCCTGCGTCACTCCCCACTGGCCGGCGTTCTTGCCCGTCGGCTCCCGCAGGACGCCCTTGGGTGTCCAGCGCGAGCGGAATTGATTCACCGAGCTGTACATCCAGTTGTCCATGGCCCAGGTGAGTCCGCTCTGCTGGAGCTCCACGTTCGTGAGGCGGCCGAAGCCAGTGGCGAACAACTCCTTCTTGTCAGCGACGCCGTCGTTGTTCGTGTCCGTGAACTTCCAGACTTCATCAGCGTTCGACTCGTTGGCGAGGACGCTGTTCGCGCCGAAGGGCATCACGAATCGCGGAAGCACCAGATGATCGACGAAGACATGATGGGTTTCGTACACGCCGTCGCTGTCGCGATCCTCGTGCAGAGAAATCCGACCGGTCGGATCGAGCTGGCCAGTGGCTTCGAGGTCCTGCATGTAGCCACGGAGTTCGATGACGAACATCCGTCCATTCCCGTCGAAAGCGATCTGACCCGGCTCCATGATGTCCGGGTCGGTCAGGACGGGCTCCATCCTGAAACCCGCCGGCAGCCAGAACCGCTTGGCTTCCTCCGCGGGCGTCAGTGGAAGCACGGGGCCCTTCGGGCCGAGCTCGGCTGCCGCGCCGCGGCCCCGGCCGCCCGCCGCGCCCGGGCCAGCCTGTGCAGCGGCTGGAACAGGTGGTGGCGTCTGCGCCAGCGAAGACAGGCCGGCGATGCCAACCATTGCGGCCAGCGCAGACATTCTGATGGCGTGATGACTCTTCATTGGGGCCTCTGATTCAACAATAATTACAGGCGCACGCAGGCATCAGCGGTCGCCGCGAAGCGCACGAACTCAGGTGAGCCATTTGCGGGTTGGGTAGGCGGCGATTATACGCGTGGTCGTATCCCGCAGCTGAAGCCTCGGGCTTTATGCGGCTTGGCCAGGGTCCAGTAGCTCACAACCAGTGTCCAGTCGGTCACAACGGGCGGTCACCAACGACTGCTCGACAAAGCTCCTGCAGCGACTACCGGGGGCGTGGTGGATGCCGAGCCGTCTTGAGAGCCGTCGGGCGGCCGAACCCTCGAGATGTTCATTCGGGAGTAGAATCGTCACGCCGACCGCCGGGCAGCGCCCTCGGGAGTGGCTCGCAGACTCACCAGTACGCCAAGCTGCTGCCACGGACGGCGGTACGAGGCGTGCATGATTCATGACGCGCGCGTGGAGGCTGGTTCCCCAGGCTGGTCAATCGCGCGCATGTTGTAAAGGTCCCCGCGAATGGAGTCTTTCCAGCCCACCAGTCGGACCAGGGAGGCGGGTCGCCGCCGATGGCCCTGGCTGCGGGCGGAGCCAGCAGCCTGGACGTTCGGCGTTGCCTGTCTCGTGGTTTGGGGCGCGCTGAAGATTGACCAGGTCGCCGGCGCTCGGTACGAACTCGAGCGCTTCGCGGTCCTTCAGGCTGCCGCGCCGGAGCGGACGCCTGCACCAGACCTGAGTCTCTGGTCGCCGGTCCGTATCAGCGCCTGGCGGACCGCGTTGAGCCAACCCGCCGCCCCGCCGCTCGCGGTTCTTCGCATCCCGAAGCTGCGTCTCGAGGTGCCGGTGTTGCCAGGCACCGACGACTACGCGCTCAATCGCGGGGTGGGCCACATCGAAGGCACGGCGCTGCCATTGGCGGACGGCAACTCCGGAATCGCCGGCCACCGCGATGGGTTCTTCCGGGGGTTGAAGGACATTGGCGTCGGCGATGCCATCGAGATCGAAACGCTTGGCGGAAAAGACCTGTACCGCGTCGAACGCGTCTGGATTGTTTCCCCTGAAGACGTGTGGGTGCTCGACGCCACGCCCACGCGCTCGCTCACACTCGTCACATGCTTTCCGTTCTACTTCGTCGGCTCGGCGCCCCAACGGTACATCGTCCGTGCCGTCCGTGCTGGCGACAAGGAGCTTCGGTCGTCCCCTGTACCGTGAGGCGTTGGGACTCGCGGATGGAACCCAAAGGAGGGTTTATGACACGTTCAGTGATTCGGGTGGTGTTAGGCACCGCGCTCGTGTGCCTGACGGCCGCTTTCGCGTTGGCGCAGCAGACGTCAACGACGACGGCGACCAAGAAGTTTCAGGTTATCGAGGTGGAGGGCAATAAGCTCGTTGTGAAGCTGCCCGAGGGCACGAAGGAACTGACCGTGCCAGACGACTTCCGGTTCGACATCGACGGGAAGATGATGTCGGTCCACGAGCTGAAGCCCGGCATGGCGGGCACGGCAAACATCACGACCAAGGTCACTCAGGTCCCCGTCACCGTGACCGAAGTGAAGAATGGGACCGTGCTGAAGGCGATGGGCACGGCAGTCCTTGTTCGCACAGACAAGGGAGTTCAGATGTTCTCGCAGAACGACCTGGACAAGCGCGGTGTCAAGATCTATAAGGATGGCCAACCCGCGGATATCTTCTCCCTCCACGCCGACGACAAGCTTTCGGCCACCATCGTCACGTCGATGCCGCCCAAGATCCTGACCGAGCAGCAGGTGCAGGCCACACTCGCCGGCGGCGATGCGCCCGGAACGGGCGGCGCTGCCGGGAAGGCCGCGCCAAAAGCGCAAGCCGCCGGCGGTGGCGGCGCTCCTGCCGCGTCGGCAGCCTCGCCACCGGCGGGTGGGGCGGCGCCGGGCAAGGCGACAAAACTGCCGAAGACCGCCAGTCCGTTGCCGCTTCTTGGCCTCATCGGCCTCGCATCGCTTGTGGCGGGCTTGGGCCTCACCACGCGTCGGCTTCGCGCCGCACGTTAGGGCCGGTCGCCTCTCTCAACCGGGTCGCGCTCATCGTTGGTGGGCGCGGTCCGGTCTTTCTCTTTCCACATTCGCCAGCGCCGTCGCTGACGCACGCCCTGCTTTGACCTCCCGGGGACGATAGTTCAGTGAGGACCGAGGCGCGCACGTTGCACGCCTCGGTCCCGCCAGAGCAGTCAGAAGCGATAGCCGACGCCGAATGTCAGGCCGTTGGTCATCAGTGGTGACGCGCTCAGCGTGGTGTCCGCCGCGATATGGGAGTAGCGATAGCCGGCGTCAACCGCCCAGTGGGGCGCCACCAGGATCTGCGCGCCGCCTCCAAGCGTGAACATGGACGCTGAACTGCGCCGTGGGGCTGAGGCGCGCGATGCCCACGCTGCCGAGGACATACGGCATGAGGCGGGTCTTGGTGGGAACTTCGACGCGGACTCCGCCGCCGAAGTACCAGGCAGGCAGGCTGCCGGCGCCGACGACAGTGAGACCCTGGTTGGCAGCCAGGTTGGCTGTCGCGGTGTCCAGGGTTGGTTGGAGATCAGCCTGTAAGTTGCGGAACCGGCCGATGTTGCCAAATACCATCACGTGCGGGGCGACGCGCACACCTGCCTCCACACGGAGATCCCCGGTCGTGTTGCCCGTGTCGCCCACTGACGCGGCGAAGCCGCCGAGGCCCGAGATGTACCCGCTGGCCTTCTCACCACCGGGCTCCTGCGCGAAGAGCGGCGCCGCCACCAATGCGGTCACGGCTGCCGCAATCATCGATACTCTTATCGGTCTCATGTATTTCCTCCCACGTCTCAACGCCCCTCGGCAGACTCGCGACCTCGCCGCGACCGTGTTCAGGCAACGCATCGTGTTGCCATCCGGTCCGGGCGCCACAAACGCAAGCGCTTAACTACGCGTAGACTGCAGATTGCAGAAGCGGTGCCACAGCGGCTGTTCTGCGACAACGCGGTGGACGGCCATGACGTACGACGGGATGACGATCGCCACTGTGGCGCTTGTGCAACGCGCGTCGCCAAGTCGCCTCAACTCCGAGAGACACAACTCACTCCTTCCTCTGGCTCGTTCCAAAGACGTGAACTGATTCGACCGTTCTGTGCCCCGCTGACTCCGAGTACCGAACGGCCGCGGCGTATCCGATCAGTGTCTGAAGAGTGGACGCGTCGACGGCCTGCCCGTCTCGACGAATGCGGGCGAGCGAGGCCAGCGCGAAGCGGACCGGGCCTTTGAAGGTGCGGAGTGTCAGCGTTCGCGTGCGCGAGTCATATTCCTGGATAGTGCCTCGGACTCTCACTGTCGTGGGCGAGGGCGGAGTCTGGACCACGGCGTGGGTGCCGGAGACCACGACCGTCAGCACCAAGAGCGCCGAACGCGGACTCCACATGGATGGCCTCGTCCTGACATGGAACGAGCAGAGCACGCCGTGCCTGTTCAAAGGCCGTGCCGCCGATTCAGGCGAACCTCCGGTCGATAAAGAGTGTGCCGACAGCGAGTTGCGAGATGCCGGTGATGTGGGCCGACTGAGATGAGCAGTCACGTACGCCGCAGTGGGGCGAAATGGCTGCAGGATCTTTCTCTTGCCGCGCGGCTCTCGTGGCTGGTCGCTCTCATCGTGGTTGCCGTGGTCACCAGCGTGGCGTATCTGGAAGTGCGCGCGTTCGAAGGACACATCGACCGCGATCTGGAGGACGCGGCCCGCCTGGCGGCTCGATCGGCCGCCGATGCGCTGGCGCAGCGGGCGCAGCCGCTCGACCCGCTCGACATTCGGGACACGCTGCACGACCTGGTCGAGGCCGATCCCGTGCTCGATGAAATCTCGGTGGTCGAAGCCATCGGGACGGGCGAACTCCGCGTGTTCGCAAGTACGTCGACCGAAGAACGCGCGGAAGTCCTGGATCTCGCGGGACGAGCCATCTCCACACACGCCCCCGCGAACGATCGCAGCAGCACCGTGGTGACCTTCGCCTTGCCGGTGCCGCATCGCGGGACCTATGCCGTGGCGGCGACGGTGGGTCTGGAGAGTCTGATTCAGGCCCGCACTCACGAATGGCGTGTTGCGCTCGGCTTCGCGGTACCGACGATTGCGCTGGTCACCATTCTGGTTTACCTCACCGTCCGTCAACTCGTTGGTCGGCCGATCGAAACGATTCTGCGGACGATGACAGAGACTGGGGGAGGCGATCTGCACGCGCGAACGCCGATTACGCGAAAAGATGAGCTCGGAACCATTGCCGCGAGGCTGAACGAGATGCTCGACCAGCTCGAGCGGTTCAACGAATCCCTTCAGGGCCGCATTGAAGACGCCACGCGCGCGTTGTCGCTGCGTAACGCAGAGTTGGCGGCCAGCCAGCATCAACTGATGACGCTTCGAGAGTCGCTCGGCCAGGCCGAGCGTGTGGCGGCGTTGGGACAACTGGCGGCAAACGTCGCCCATCAGGCGGGCACGCCGCTGAACCTCATATCCGGGTATGTGCAGATGATGCGCGATGATCCCGGGATCGATGAGCGGATTCGCGCGAGATTGCAGGCCGTCGACGCGCAGATCCAGCAGGTCACGCGTGTGCTTCGAACGATGCTCGACCACGCGCGCGCACCATCGGGTCTCGCAATCGTGGCTGTCGCGGACATCATCGGGCGCGTCAGGGAGATCGCCCAACCGCGCCTGTCACGCGCAGGCATTCGACTGGAGATAGCGGTGGCCGGGGACCTGCCGCTGGTAAGGGCGGACGCCACGCAGTTGGAGATGGCCGTGCTCAATCTCGTCACAAACGCCCTAGACGCCATGGCCCACGGCGGACGTTGTCGATCAGCACTGTGGTCCGCCCTGGAGTCGTCCGCCTCGAGATTGCCGATACGGGGCCCGGGATCCCGATGGGGATCATGGAGCATCTGTTTGAACCCTGGGTGACCACCAAGCCGACGGGGCGGGGTACCGGACTGGGGCTTGCCATCGTGCGCGACGTGGTGCGGGCGCATGGCGGTTCGGTAGAGGCGCGCAACCGGTCGCCGTCAGGGGCGGTCATCGTCATCGACCTGCCGCAAGCCGCGGATGACGCGCGCGTGTCATCCTTCTAGCAATGCCTCGCATCTTGTTGGTCGACGACGACACGGAAACGTGCAGGTT
The DNA here is from genome assembly GCA_963724645.1 of uncultured Acidobacteriota bacterium. Taxonomy (GTDB): domain Bacteria; phylum Acidobacteriota; class Vicinamibacteria; order Vicinamibacterales; family SCN-69-37; genus CAVXSP01. The sequence goes on along the minus strand of CAVRVJ010000008.1, from coordinate 4,327 downwards.
CCTCGAAGAGCTGCTCGAGGCTCCGGATCGGCAGTTTGTGTCGGTCCAGGATCCCGACGGAGCGTCCGAGAAGATCCGCCACGATTCGTTCGACCTGCTCATTTCGGACATCAACTTGAATGCGCCGCAGTCCGGAATCGACTTGTTGCGGCGGTTCAAGGCCGAGCAGCACGGACCGGTCGTGCTGATCAGCGGGTTCGGCACGCTCGAAACGGCGATCGAAGCCGTGCGCGCGGGTGCGTATGACTACATCAGCAAGCCATTTGTCATCGCTGATGTGAAGCAAATCGTCGCTCGCGCCCTCGAGCAAGGGACCCAGCGTGGCAACCTGCCACCTGGGATGCCCGCCAGTCCGCCCGGGAGCCTGATTGGGCGGACGCCGCTGATGCTGGAGGTCTACAAGCAAATCGCGCACGCGGCGGACTCATCTGCCCCAGTCCTCATCATCGGCGAGAGCGGCGTCGGAAAGGAACTTGTCGCGCGCGCGATCCATGATCACAGCACACGCGCGCGTGAACCGTTTGTCGCCATCAATTGCGGGGCAATCGCCGATACGCTGCTGGAGTCCGAGCTGTTCGGACATCAACGTGGTGCGTTCACGGGTGCGGTGGCCGACCACAAGGGCGTGTTCGAGCAGGCTGGCAGCGGTACCGTGCTGCTGGATGAGATCGGCGACACGACGCCTGCGCTGCAGGTGCGGCTGCTCCGCGTGCTGGAGGAAGGTGAGGTTCGGCCCGTCGGCGGCAACCGATCGCTTCGGGTTCCAGCCAGGATCATCGCCGCGACGAACGCGCCGCTCGAGCAGGCTGTTGCAGAGGGTCGTCTTCGGCACGACCTGTACTATCGGCTCAGCGTCATCATCGTTCGTGTGCCGCCGCTCCGCGACCGCCGGGCCGACGTCCCGCTCCTCATCGGCAGCATTCTCGACGAGGCATGCAGGCGTGCGGGACGGAAGAAGGGGCTCTCAGCCGAGGCGCTGGATGCTCTTCTGCGGTACGACTGGCCTGGCAATGTTCGAGAGCTCAGAAAACGATCGAGCGGCTGGTCGTCTCGAGCCGCGGCCCGTTGATCGAGGCCTTCGACCTGCCCGGCACGATGACGACGGTCCGTCCCGGAGTTCAGGGTCAGCCGTTTGCCGATCTGCCGACGCTGAACGACCTGGAGCGCCGGTACCTCCTGCACGTGCTCGAAGCCGCTGAAGGGAACCGGACGCGGGCCACTGAAATCCTCGGCGTCGATCGCCGGACGCTCTATCGAATGGCCGAGCGGTTCGGGATCGATCTCAAAGAGTAGCGAGGAAGTCTCTGCCAGTCGGTGTGGCGGCTTGGCGTGGCGGCCGCCAGGACGCCACAGGCACGCTCAAGGCATGCGGCGATGGTCCAGGTGATTCCATCGGCCCAGGTCTGTCCCGGCGTGGCACCAATCCTGCTGATGTCTGCGACGGGCGACGGCGCACGTCGTTGCCGCGTCGCAGGGTGAGGAAGCGGAGGCTGCGTGATGAAGAAGACGATCGTGACCACGGTGGTCATGCTGGCCCTCATTGGAGCGGGCGCCCGGGCGTACTTCGAATACTTCGAGACACGCCGCGTCCCAAGAGTGTCAATGGCGACGATCACGTCGGGAGACGTCGTGGAGCTCGTCAAGGGCACCGGTACGCTGACGCCGCTCCGTTCGGTTGACGTCGGCACGCAGGTGTCCGGCATCGTGAAGAAGCTGCATGTCGACTTCAACTCAATTGTCAAGAAGGGACAACTGCTCGCGGAGCTCGACCCGGCGCTCTTCCAGACCGCGCTCGACTCGGCACAGGCAATGGTCGATCAAGCGCAGATCGCCCTGGACCAGCAACGGCGATTGCTGGAGATCGACCGCCGTAATCTCGGGCGAACGCAGGCGCTGTTGGACGATCACGTCGCGATGCAGCAGGACCTCGATACCGCCACGGTGACGGTGAAGGAGGACGAGGCGCTCCTCCAGGAAGATCAAGCCTCGATGGCCTCGGCCCAGGCCGCGGTCCGGCAAGCCGAAGTCAATCTCTCCCATTGCATGATCTACTCGCCGATCGACGGCGTCGTCGTTTCGCGCGACGTCGATGAGGGACAGGCAGTCGCGGCGCAGATGACCACACCAAGCTTGTACGTGCTCGGCACCGATCTGCAGAACCTGCAGTTGATCGGCAACGTCGACGAATCCGACGTCGGCCGGCTGCGACCAGGGCAAGGCGTCGTCTTCACGGTCGAGGCGTATCCCAACAGCCGCTTTCAGGGCACGGTGGCCGAGGTCCGCCTGAATTCGACGACGATCAACAACGTCGTCACCTATCAGGCCGTCATCACCGCGCCAAATCCCGACCTGCGCCTTCTGCCCGGCATGACGGCCAGCCTGAGCATCGAGACCTCCCGCGCGACGGCTGTCGTGCGGGTGCCAAACAGCGCGCTGCGCTTCCAGCCGACGCCGGCGATGTTCACCGCCTTCGGCCAGCCTGCGCTATCGGGCGTCCGGCCAGCACCCGCGGCGCAGCCGAGCCCCAACGTCAGCACGTCGATTCTGGGTTGGGCGGCCGCCACGAAACCGGGCGCGACGATTGATTGGTTCTTCGAGCCGCTGCCAGCGACGAGCCGGCCTGCTGAAGTCTGGATCCTCGACCACCAGAAACTGGTTCGTGTGCCAGTCGATGTGGGCATCACCGACGGCACGTGGACGCAGGTGCTGTCCGGCTCTGTTCGGCCTGGCGAAGAGGCCGTTGCCTCCGTCGTGGTGCAGGCTGTCAGAGGCTCGACTTCCGGCTGACACCACGCGTCACGTTCTGGCGTCTCTCAACGTCGCCAGACTGCGTTCGAGACGGCCGCCATGGCCGGTGTCGCCGCGATCACGACGGAATCGCGACGCGTCCTGACGTCCTGCGACGCCGAGCGCCGGTGGTGGTCGTCGGGGGCGTGCCGCTAGAGTAGCGCGCTGGTGACGCCGCCAGCGGCGATGGTGCAGCAACGGCGATGAATAGGAGGCGAGCGGGGGACCCTGGCACGAACAGCAGCGCGTGTTAACCTGATCCCGGAAGTCACTTGACTTGACGTGGTCGACGGCACGAGGCAACTCAACGACATCACCGAGGTGAACTGAGTGAGGGTTGGGGACCTCGTCATCCTCCGCTGCTGTTGCTCTCGTTGAGCGGAACGGCGTATGCGCAGCCGAAGACGGACGTCGCCACGCTGGCCAACGGCGATGTGATCACGGGCGAGATCTCGAAGCTCAGTCGCGGGCAACTCGAGGACAAGACCGACGATCTGGGGACGATCGACATCGAATGGGACAAGATTGTTTCGCTCGTCGCCAAGGGGCAGTTCGACGTGACCACCACCGGCGGCCAGCGCTTTCTTGGCAGCCTGGCCGCAGGCAATCCTCGGTCGCTTGTGGTCGTCTCATCTCGCCGGTACGGTCCCGCTGCAGATGCCGGATGTCACGACAATCACTGCCGATCGGATCGAGCTTCTGGGCAAGCTCGATGGCTCCGTTGACGTCGGCTTCAGCTACACGCGTTCGAGTCGCATCGCCCAGCTGAACATCAACACGAACACCGTCTTCCGCAGGCCGGCGTTCGAAGCCCGGCTCACGGCGTCGGGCACGGCCACGCAGAACGGCGACGGACGGCTCGAGCGACGACCGGGGTATTGTCCAGGCGTCGTACAGCCGGTTTCGCAGCGAGCGCATGTTCGTCGCGGCCGGCGCGAGCTTCGAGAGCAACGAAAGCCTCGGCCTGCTCTTGCGCTCGCAAGGGGCGTTCACCGCGGGCCCGCGGCTTGTCACAGCAATCGGGCGCAGTTGGCGATTGGCGCCGGGCTCGCGGTCAACGACGAGCGTAACATCGGCGCGGATCCCACGCAGAACCTTGAGGGCGTCGTCACGTTCAGGCAGTCGTACTACCGGACGATCATCAAAAACGAACGTCGACTTGCCTTCCAGTATTTCCCGAGCCTCACTAACTGGGGCCGCCAGCGTATCCAGCTCGACGCCAGCGCCAAGCGCGAAATCTGGAAGGATGTCTTCTGTCGTTGAATGCTGCGATCGCTCGACAGCCGGCCGCCCAACGAGAGCGCCGAACGCAACGACGTGGGCGTCGTCCTTTTGTTTGGCTGGAGCTACTGAGCGGTGCGGCTCAGCGAGGGTTCTCAATAATTGAACGGGTCAGGTCCCACTCCCAGAATTCCTTGCGGGCGGGAGTCAGCGAACATTTGGCCCGGTGCGACCGACCCCAACGGGCACGGTCGCGTCTGGCGCACCGGCGTCGAGCGTCTTCGACGCGTGGCCTCGATCGTCGACGATCCAGGTGACT
>CAVRVJ010000007.1:0-491504 GCA_963724645.1 uncultured Acidobacteriota bacterium | reverse complement strand
TGCGTCGCGGTAGGGACGACGGTTGCCCGTCGCCCCCCGCACAGATCCGTACGGGCAGGATTGCTGCATACGGCTCCTACCTCAGATGAATGGCGTCAAACCGCACGTTCGGATGAGGGTGCAGAATCTTGGCGCTCGGAATCCAGCGGCCGACCAAGAGGCAGGACCGAGCCCAGGTCAACGGACGACGCTGGCCGCGACGCCGCAGCGCGCGGAACCAGTGCCGGATGACTTGGCTACGGAAGGCGTTCAGACTATCCATGTTGCCCGGCACCGCGTGGTAGTTGAACCAGCCTTGCACGGCCGAGCGCAACCACTGCCCGACCTGCGGGACTGGCCTGTGCCAGCGATGACGAAGCTCGTCCTTCAGCGCGTGGAGCTTCGCCGAAAGGCGTTTCCGGATAGTCTGGCGTTTGACGATGAACCGGCCGGTCTTCCGCGTCGTCCCGCACACGTGCGTGAATCCGAGGAAGTTGAACGTGTCCGGCTTGCCCTCGCCCCGTTGCTTCCGTTGCTCGGCTGCGTGACGCCCGAACTCAATCAGGCGCGTTTTGCCCGGGTGGAGAGCCAACCCGAACGACCGCATGCGGTCCTGCCATTCGTGGAGGAACCGTTCCGCATCTGACCGATGCTCGAATCCCAAGACCACATCGTCGGCATAGCGGACGACTATCATGTCGCCGGTGGCCGACCGATGCCGCCATCGCCGGACCCAGAGGTCGAACACATAGTGGAGATACACGTTCGCGAGCACTGGTGAAGCCACTGCCCCTTGCGGTGTTCCCACGACGGTCGGCGACCAGGTGCCCGCTTCTGACACGCCCGCCTTCAACCATTTCTGGATAAGACGATGTATGCGGCGGTCAGCAATTCGGTGCCCGACGAATTTCATCAGCCATTCGTGGTTGATGGTGCCGTAGAAATCACGGATGTCCGCGTCGAGCACCCAGTTCACGCGCTTGCGCATGAGGCCCACCCACAGCGCGTCCAGCGCTTGGTGCGGACCTCGTCCAGGTCGGAAGCCGTACGAGAACCCCAGAAAGTCCTCTTCGTAAATCGTGTTGAGGACCATCACGACTGCGTGCTGGACGATTTTGTCCTCCAGGGCCGCGACGCCCAAGGGACGCTGTCGTCCATCTGCTTTCGCAATGTAGGTTCGCCGTGACGGCTGCGCTCGATACGTTCCCTGGTGCATGCGCTGGTGGAGCGCCACCAGTTTCGTGTCCAGGTCCGTTTGTACTCGTGCCACGTCGTCCCGTCGACTCCAGGCGCCGCTTCGCGTTTGAGCGCGTAGAAGCTGTCCTGAAGTCGAGCGACCGTCACGTGGTGAAGCAGCGCCGTAAACCGTGCGTGCTTGTCTTTGCGTGCGACTTCCCGCACACCGAGCAGACCGCGCGACTCGCTGGCCCGGCTCTGCGTCCGGAGCGAGGTCGGCTGCTCGATGTTCTCCTTGGTCGGCCGCCTTCCCTCCATGCCCTCCGCCAGCGGCTGCCCGCCGTTGTTCGGACACTTCGTTGGTACTTCGCGGCCGTCCGACTCCCCATCAACATGCGAGCTGGACTTCGAGCTCATGCCCTTCCCCAGCCGGCCCGTCGAGTTGCCGATGACGGGCGTCGATAGGGTCTCCCGGTTCTCGCGCGTGGAGTTTCCCGACATGCCGGGGGTCTTAGACTGCGCAGAGTCCTGGCGCGGCTCGCCTTCACGCCTCGCCGGGTGTTGCCTTCCGCCACGTGGTACGGCGTCGGCACTCCGGATGCGATTATTTCGCAGCTCAATACCCCGCCTGCCGGTGCCCCTGTCAACGCTTCGATGGTAGCCTTGCGGCTGGCCACGCATGACTCGGGGTCAGGATGGATGGCGACTCCTTTCCTGTATGACTCTTTCATTCACGACTCCACGCCGGTTTATCCCGGCGCACACCACGGGCTGCTAGCACGCCAGCCTGGCCGATCTCGACCGTCTCCCGGAGTTGCTCCTGCATCGGCATAACGAAGTCGCGGTCATTATCCACGATTCACAGCTCTGGTACAACGCCCGCACCTTTGTTCTTATCGTCCGCTGATCACCGGGGCGACAGCGCGTCGAAACGCCTTCCAACGGCCGGATTAGCCAGCCGTCGCCGGCGCGCGGCCTGTAAGAAGGCAGAGGGCGGACCACTGGGGGGCCAATCCTCCGGGTAGAGCGCGCCGTAGTAATGTCTGAGGTGATTTGGCGGCCTTGGAGTCAGCGAAGCGGGACGAGGCGGCGGGAGTGGATCGTGAACTCGTGCGTGCGGTCGCTGGCGGTTCGTCAGAGGCCCTCGCGGAGTTGTACGACCGGCATGCGAGCGTCGTTTTTGGGCTCGCCCGCCGAATCGTCCTGCGCCCGGAAGACGCCGAAGAGGTTGTGCAGGACGTGTTCACGCAGATCTGGCGGCAAGCGCACCGCTATACACATGACCGCGCCAGCGTCGCCGGATGGATTGTGATGCTGACGCGCGCCCGAGCCATCGATCGTCTGCGCGCCCGTCGTGCGCGGCCTGACGAGGATCGCGGAGACGTGGCGTTACGCGCCACGTCCCTCTCTTCGTCAGATCCTGACCCGGAAGCAGCCACATTGACCGCGGAGCAAGTCCGTCAGGTCGGGTCCGCGTTCGCCACGCTTCCCAATCCGCAGCGGACGCTGCTCAATCTGGCGTACTTCGAGGGGCTCTCGCACTCCGAGATTGCCGCGCGCACCGGCGTCCCGCTCGGCACGGTGAAGACCCGAATTCGATCGGCGATGGAAACGCTGCGCCAGACATTGGACGTGACGCCATGACGGCCTCGCGACACGACGAGTTCGTCGAATCGGCCGCGGCCTACGCGCTGGGATCGTTGGACGCCGCCGAGCGCGAGCGGTTCGAGGATCACCTGCGCGAATGCGACGCGTGCCAGCAGGAGGTGGAGGGGTATCGCCGGATCACCGCCGGTCTCGGCGCGAGTGTCGAACCTGCCGCTCTCCCACCGGCATTGAAGGCGCGCGTGATGGCGGCGGCGACAGCCGGCTCGACTGCCCCGCCGTTGGCGCATCCCGTCGCAACGCTGAAAGCTCCGCCAGTTCGCCCGACCATGTTTCCGTGGCTGGCGCTGGCGGCAAGTCTGGCGCTGGCCGTGGCCGCAGGGGCTTACGCGTGGGTGCTCCACACGCAACTCGACGCCGCCCGACGCGTCGCGGCCGAGACATCAGCGAGGGCCGAAACCTTGCGCACCCAGCTCATCGCCGCGCGCGGCGACTCCGCACGATCCGCTCGACTGCTCGGCGTGTTGACCGCACCTGACGTCATTCGCGTCACGCTCGCGGGGACGAAGGCCGGATCGCCGGCCAGGGGTCAGGCGTACTGGAGCCCCTCACGTGGCTTGTGGTTCGATGCAGAAGGACTTCCCGTGCTCTCTCCGGGCCGGGTGTATCAGCTCTGGCTCGTGTTGCCGAAACAGGCTCCGGTGAGTGGCGGGCTCATGACGGTGGATACTCGCGGAGCCGGCACGCTGCTGTCTGCAACCTCCGCGGTCGCCGAGGGATCCAGGCCGTCGACCGTGACCGTCGCGATTACCGACGAGCCGGCGGCCGGGTCGCCTGCCCCGACGACCTCGATCCTGCTCGCCGGCAGCGCGAAACCACAGTAGCGGCGGCGCGTGGAAGCTGCGCCGGCTTCCGCGTCCCTTTGTCGTCGGTCGATGGCTCTACTTCTTTGCCTTGGCCGCCGGCACCTGGTAGACGCCCTGGATGTCGAACACCGCCGCGCCTGAGGCGTCAAACTTGCCGGTGCAGGTGCCTTTGCCGGTCAAGCCCTTCACTGTGCCGGTCCCTCCCGTGAATGTCCAAGTGCAGGTCGCGCTGACGGGTGCGTTCTTTGCCAGCGTGGTCGTTCCCTGAAACTCGACGTAATACTTGTCGCCGTTGGCCAAAGTGCCTACGCCGTAACCCTTGTCGTGGGCCGTTGCGCCGCTCATCTCCGAGGTGAACACATCCTCTTCGTCCTTCAAGGCCACGCCGGCCAGTTCCGCTTTCGTCCAGGTGCATTTGGTCTTGCCCAGCATGATCGCGTGATCCGGCTTATCACCGACCGGCAGCATGTAATTCGGATCCGGCTTCGTCTGGTTGCACGTCCCGCTGAACTTCGTTTGCGCCTCAGCGCTCGCCGCCAGCGCCAGGACGGCCGCGCATATCGTCAAGAGACTCATCTTTCGCATGTGTCAGTTCCCCCCGTGGGAGTCCAAGTGTGTCTGGTTCCGGTCTGTGCCCTTCGGTGCAGGCCGCATTCTACACATCTTGACTCGCCGCCGGCGCGGCGGGCCGTCAGTTTTGCCCTTTGAGTGCCGGCCTGTCAGAATAGAAAGGCATCTGCTGGCTCACCTCATGGGGGCGAAACGGCTTCGACGGGGGCAAGGGGCTGCGGAATGCGTGCCGAGCTTGTTCATCTCGCTCGTTAAACCGGTGGACAAAACACTGTAACTGCGAACACGCAGCTTGCACTCGCGGCGTAAATAACCGCGACGTTCATCCTGGTCAGCCGACGGGCCGGGAATGAATGCCATTCAGTCGGCTGGCCGGCGCGTCAGTCTGGTGCGCGCCGGTGAGATTCAGACGGACTAGCGACCGGCGATTTCGCCGTACTTCGACTCCGGCCGCGAACCCTAAAGGACGGCTACGCACGTAGAGTTCGGCAGTGACAGGCCTTTCGGACGCGGGTTCGACTCCCGCCGCCTCCACCATGTCTAACTTATTGATTATAAATGACTTATATAATCAACGAGTTTGATTTAACCCAAATATTGCACCGAATTCGCGGTAAACTCGAGCCATGCCGTTGGCGATTTACCGGCTGTCCCTCGCCAGAACCTGATCGCCGGTCCTGCGCGTTGATTTTGTGGTCGGCTGCGCCGCACGATCGCTCATGCTGACTGCGCTGCTCGTACTCCTTCGAACCATCAGCTTGATCTGTCGCGGCCACCGGGCGGTCGCCCTCGAGAATCTCGCGCTCCGTCAGCAGGTGGCCGCGTTGACGCGCACGGGCAAACGTCCCCGGCTTCGCACCCAGGACCGGCTCTTTTGGCTCCTCCTCTCCCGGGCATGGTGCGAATGGCGCGGCGCCGCGCTCATCGTGCGGCCCGACACCGTTGTGCGGTGGCACCGCCAATGGCTCCGGCGGCGGCGGACGTGGCGCTCCCGACGGACCGGGCCGGGGCGGCCCCGTACGGCGGCGACCATTCGCGCGCTCGTCGCCCAGATGGCCGCCGAGAATCCGACGTGGGGCGCGCCGCGGATTCACGGCGAATTGAGCAAGCTGGGCCTGACGGTGTCAGAGCGAACCGTGTCGCGGTTGCTGCGGCGACCGCGTCGGCGCGCCTCCCAGACGTGGCGGACCTTTCTCAGCAATCATGTCGCCACGCTGGTGTCGATGGACTTCTTCACCGTGCCGACGCTGACGGGCCGCATGCTGTTCGTGTTCGTGCTGCTGGCGCACCAGCGTCGGCGAATTGTCCATATCAACATCACGGAACATCCCACGGCGGCCTGGACGGCGCAACAAATGATTGAAGCGTTTCCGGACGACACAGCGCCGCGATGGCTGTTACGGGATCGCGACGCCATCTACGGGGACGCGTTCCGGTGCCGTGTCGCCGGCATGGGCATTGGCGACGTGTCGTCGAGTCCGTCGAGCCCTTGGCAAAATCCATACGCGGAGAGCGTGATCGGATCCATTCGCCGCGAGTGTCTGGATCATGTGATCGTGCTTGGCGAGTGGCATCTGCGACGGCTTCTGACCTCGTATCTCAGCTACTATCATGGGGCACGAACGCATCTCGCCTTAGCGAAGGACGCGCCCACGCCGCGACGCGTGCAGCCGCCGACGGAAGGGTGCGTGGTCGCGTTCCCTGAAGTTGGTGGATTACATCACCGCTACGAACGCCGCGCCGCCTGACTGCAGCGAGGCCCTTGGCCCCTGCGCGACGGATGCCGTGACGTCCGTCTGCGCGCCGCTGGCGCGCGTGCACTTCCCAGGTCGACTCAACGCGATCATGTTCATGATCGCATCGTCTGCCGAGGCATCGACGGCATGCCTGGACCGTTCTGCGGCCGGTGTATGGGATTCTGGCGAACGACACCTGCGCGCCCCAAGCCGAATGTTGACCTCCGTTACAGTTCAGCTATAGTCAGCGCCGTGATGGCGCGACTCGGCCCCGCAGGGCCAGCCGATCGGCGCCGACGGGGCACGCATGAACGACAGAGACTGGCGACGCCTGCTGGACGCGATGAGGGAAGGCACGGTCGTGCCCGTGATCGGTCCGCGGCTGCTGATCGACGCCGACGGGGCGCCGTTGACGGCTCGCGTCGCGCGGAGGCTGCTCGCCGATTACGACGTGGAGATCGGCGACCGATCCCTGCCGCCCTTTCGCGAGCTCACCGACGTCTCGACCTGGCTGAAGGGCGAGCTCAGGAACCCGCAGGACCTGTACGGCGACGTCGACAGCGCGTTCAAGACCCTCGGCATGCTGGAGCCTGGAGAGTGCGGCCGGGACCCGAAGAGTGCAGCGGTCGCGATCCCGAAGCCTCTGCAGCAGCTGGCCCAAATCTCCGACTTTCGCGTGATGGTGACGTTGACGCCCGACGACATGCTCGCGCGGGCGCTGAAGGGTGCGAAGCGGACGATCCACGAGGTCGTGCACTCGCCAAGGCTGCCCACCAGCGAGGTACGTGATCTGCAGGTCGCCGACCTTGCCGACCTGCGGCGCCGCGGCAGACCGGTGGAGCTCCTCTACCTGTTCGGCAAGTCGAGACCGACGCCGCTGTTCGCCATTCACGACGAGGATCTCCTCGAGGACGCGCACAACATCATCGCCGGCGGCAGCCACGCGCCGAAGAAGTTCATGGGCGTCCTGCAGGAGTGCAGCCTGCTCCTCATCGGCTGCAATTTTCCCGACTGGCTGAGCCGATTCATTCTTCGCGCCACCCGCAAGGGCCGCTTCGCCGACAGCGTCGGACGGCGCGAGTGGCTGGTCGAGTGCCTCGGTCAGGAAGACCCGTTCGTCGGCTTCCTCGGTCAGTACAGTCCAGAGACAGAGGTGCTGACCAGCGTCGAGCCCGCCCAGTTCGTGAACGAGCTCTTCGAGCGATGGAGCGCGCAGAACCCGCCGGAAGCCGATCGCGCGGCAGCCCCACCCGTGGCCGAGCCCCCTGCCCCCCGCGACAACACGCTGTTCTTCATCAGCTACTCCCGCGCCACGGACCAGGAGTCCGCGCGCGCGCTGCACCAAGCATTGATCTCGATCGGCGTCGCGGAGAACCAGATCTGGTTCGACACGCAGGCGCTGGAGCCGGGCGACACCTACACGCGGGGCATCATTGACGGCATCCGCAACAGCCGCTACTTCCTGCCTCTCGTGTCACACGCCGCCACCGCGCGCGAACAGGCCTTCGTCTTCCGCGAATGGAGCGAAGCCACCGAGAAGGACCTGGAGATGAACCGCACCTACCTGGTGCCGCTGGTCGTAGACGCTGACTACCATCCTGAGAGCTACCGCGAAGAATCCGTATCGATCTGGCTGGATCGGAAGATCAACTTCGGTCATGCCCCGGGCGGTCAACCCGATGAGCGCACGCGGCACACTCTGACCAGCCTGTTGCGGCAAGCGCGGAGCTGAGCCTGACCGTGGACGCTCCGAGGAACGATCTCCATCTCGATGCCGACAATCCCTGGCCGGGACTGGCGTCGTACGACGAGGCGTCGCGGCGCTTCTTCTACGGGCGCGAGCGGGACACCGCCGAACTGCTGCGGCTGATCAGGCTGTCGCCGCTGGTGGCGCTCTACGGCAAGTCGGGCCTTGGCAAGAGTTCGATGCTGCAGGCCGGCGTGTTTCCGAAGCTGCGGCTAGAACATTACCTTCCCGTGCATCTGCGGCTCGACTACAGCGAAGGCAGCCGACTGATGCCGCTAGAACAGGCGGCTGTGCGCCTGCGCAAGGAGATCGATGCCTTCGGACACGACGCGCCTCCGGCGGACAACGGGGAGGGGCTGTGGGCCTACCTGCAACGCCGCAACCGGCCAATCTGGAGTCCCGACAACTTTCCGCTGACGCCGGTGCTCGTGTTCGACCAGTTCGAGGAGGTGTTCTCGCGCGGCGGCTCGCCGGAGCACGTCAAGGCCGTCCTCGACAGCATCGCCGACCTCGTGGCCGACCGGTTGCCTCCGGATCTGGCGCAGGACCGCGAATCGGCCCGAAAGTTGAACCTGCAATCGCAGCAGTACCACGTCGTCCTGTCGTTCCGGTCGGACTTCCTCGCCGATGTCGAATCGTGGGAGAAGCGCGCGTTCCTGCCGCGGCGCGAGTCCCTGCACCTGGTCGCGATGTCACGCGAGAGCGCCATCGAAGCGGTCGACTGCGCCGGCGTCGCGGTCCTCGCGGTCGGGATGGGCGAACAGATAGTCGACTTTCTCCTCGAGCAGGAGGATCGCCAGTCGCGTGCCCGTGTGACCGAAGTCGAGCCGGTGCTCCTGAGCCTGTGCTGCTATCAGCTGAACTTGCGCCGTCAGCCTGGAGCCAGGATCGACGCGGCGCTGCTGGAGACGGTCGGTAAGGGCATCCTCAAGAGCTTCTACGACGAGGCGCTGACGGGGGAGGACCGGCGCGTCAGCAAGTTCATCGAGGACAACCTCATTCAGGGCGACCGATACCGCAGCAGCTATCCGCGCGACGGCGCGCTCGCGAGCGGCGATCTCAAGCCGGAGGAATTGGCGCGCCTCGAACAGCGCCGCCTGCTGCGCATCGATCCGCAGGGAGGCCAGCCGCGCATCGAGCTGATCCACGACCGCCTCGTGAGCGTCGTCCGCGAGGCGCGTGACACGCGGCGGGCCGAGGAACGGCGGCTGCGGGAGCAGGAAGAATCCGAGAAGAAGGTCAAGGAGTCGCTGGCCGCCGAACAGCTGGCGACCAGCGAGCGCGAGCGCGCGCGTCTCGCCAGATCGCGGGCCGCGCTCGGACTCGCAGTGCTGCTGATGGCGGGTGCCCTGGTGGCGGCCGGCTACTTCTGGCAGCAGGCGAAGCTCGAGAGCCGGAACGTGATCGCCGAGCGGAAGGCGCTCGAAGAAACCGCCGTGCTCCTCAATTCGGATCTCGCCGCCGCCAAGGAAACGCTCGGCAAGACCGAAGCGGAGCTGGTCAACGTGCAGCGCAGCCTGGCCGAGCTTCAGGTGCTCCAAGCGGCGGAGGCAGGCGCAACAACCGCCGCGGCCCGTGCGACGGTCGATTCAGCGAAGGCCAGGCTGGAGACGGCGAAGGCGAAACAGGAAGAGATCCAGCAGAAGACGCTGGAGACGCGCGATGCCAAGTCGGCCGGCCGGCTGGAAATGAACGGTTGGAGACTGAGTTCCGGCGGCTGCGACAAGGGTCCGTCCAGCGTCTCCGGGACGGCGCGATTCAGCGTCGAGCCCCGCGGTAACGACGTTGTCGTTAGCGAGGAGTTCCAGGGAAGCGGCGGCGGCTATGCCGTCGCGCTGTCGGACTCCGCCACGTTCCCCAGAATGGCGCCGGCCACGCCGCCAAACCAGCGCTATTACGACCTCAATACCCGGGTCGACTGGAGGCGCGACGGGAACGTGGAGTTCTCGACCAAGGGCATCGATCGCGTGTACGTCGACGAGGCCGGATCGCCAGCGCGCGCGAGCTTGATCAAGATCAGCACCGACTGCAGCGGCAAGTGAGGTGGCAGGTGAGCCTCATGGCCGGCGGTGGGGCGGTCATGCCTGCCGTCTGTTCCCGTGGTGTTCCAGGGTTGGATCGACGGCTCCGACGTGACCTCCGGCCTGTGAGATAGACTCGCGCCCGTGATCGACGTCTGCGGCATTCCGGATGTTGTTGATGGTCGTCACCGGCTGGCTGGATCGTCGCGAGCGAGACGCGGTCGCCTACCTGATGGAAGAGAATCGCCTGCTGCACCGGCAATTGAGCGGGCGGCGCCCTCGGTGGACCGACGCCGACCGACGACGGCTGGCCGCGCGGGCTCACCGGCTGGGCCGCCGCGTCCTGCGCGACGTCGCCACGGTCGTGACCCCCGACACGTTGCTGCGCTGGCATCGGCAGCTGATCGCCCGGAAGTGGACGTCCGCGCGGCGGGGGACGAGTCGTCGGGGCGTCCTCGCCGAGATTCGGCACCTCGTGCTGCGGATGGCTGACGAGAACCCGACGTGGGGCTATACGCGCATTCAAGGCGCCCTGCAGAATGTCGGCCATCGCGTGGGCCGCTCGACCATTCGCCGCGTCCTGAAGGCGGCGGGCCTGCCGCCGGTGCCGCAGCGCCCGACCTCGTGGCAGACGTTTCTGAAAGCTCATTGGGGCGCCATGGCCGGCGCGGACTTCTTCACGACCGAGGTATGGACGTGGCGGGGCCTCGTCACCTACTACACCGTTTTCGTGATCGACCTGGCCTCCCGCCGCGTCCAGATGCTGGGATCCACGCCCTACCCGGGAGCGGTCTTCATGGACCAGGTCGGGCGCCAGCTCAGGTTCGCGGACGATGGCGTGCTGGGGCTCGGGCGGGCCACCCGGCGATCGACATGGCCGGCCGCGTGCGTCGTCGCTCGCGACTGGGCGGCCTTCTGAACTACTACACACGTGCCGCATGATCCTGCCGTCGGCCGAACGATGGAACACTACGGACTCACATAGCGGCGGCCGTTTTCGTCTAGCCCCACCAATGCATCGCCTACGAGATCATGAAACGGTATCGTCCAGGAGAGGGGCGTCTTCCCGTCAAGCACGTACTTGAGGTAGATGCCCAGGAGCGCGCCGCTGGCTTCGTTTTTCACCTCCGCCCACTCGCCGCGCAGCTCGTGACGTTCCAAGATGCTGCCGCTCGTCGCGTGCCGTCGCCACTCGCCCGTAAGCCGTTTCGGTGGCTCGAGCACCAAGCGGAACGACGTCAACCCGTCGGCGCCGCTGATCTCGCATTCCCGACCAGCGCAGCCAGGCGAGCGTTCGGCGATCCAGTAAGGGCAATGCGTGCGTCATTGTAGGCGCGCACCGTCGGGCGGGACGGGATTACTCCTCGTACACGCCAAAGGGACAGCCGCCTCTCGACAGAGAGTCGAGCGAACGGACGTCGCGGCTATCGTGCGCCTGGCTCATTCCGCCTCTCAATTGGGGAAGGGTGTGCTCAAGTGACTGGATCAGCCCGAAGGCAGCCCGTCCGTGGGGCGGTTCCAGCGCCAACTTGTCGACAGGCGTCGGGCATGGACGAGGCCAACCGACGGCTTTTCGTGTACCTGTTTTGTACCTGCATCCAGAGATTTGAGCGGTTCTGGCGGGTTTGAGCGAGATGACTTGCCTCTAAGTGTTGACAGATCGAGCATTGCTGGAGTTCGACTCCCGCCGCCCCCAAACCGCGAGAACCGCTCAAATCGCTCGTTTCGCCAGAAAGGAGCGATTCTTGTGTCCCTGATTTGTACCGCGGATGAGGGCCAGCTGGCGCCCACGCCCGTCCTGATCTGTGATCGGGATGCGAAATGGAGCCCCGACGTCCGCCGTGTGCTGCGAGACGCAGGCGTGCGTGTGGTCACGACGCCCATCCGCGCTCCGAATGCCATCACGGCTGGGCGGACTTCTGAACTACTACACGCGTGCCGCGTGATCATGCGTCGGCCGAACGATGGAACACTACGATGTCATCGACCGCCGTGCGCACCCGCGATCGGATGACGGCCACACGCGAGTTGAATTGGTTCGACGGCACGTACCCGGAGGTGCTGTCGCGGGATGGCCGGACGCTCATGTTCACCGAGCGCGGCAAGACGGCAATTGGACGTGGCGAGGTGTATCCAATCTTCGTGCGGCCGACCGCCGGCGGACCGGCCAAGAACATCGGTGTTGGCTACGGTGTCGCGTTTTCCCCTGACGGTCGATGGGCGCTCACTCGCACGCGCCAAGCCCTCGGTGAAGTCTCCAAGTTGATCTTGTACGCGCTCAGGACCGGAGAACAGAAGACGCTCGACGGCACTGGACTCCAGAGCCGAGGGATCCCGGCATCCTTCGCCGGCCCGCGCACGATCCTCAGCGTGGGCCGGGCGTCGGGCCAAAGCGAAACACGCACGTTCGCGCAAGACATCGGCGGCGGCCCGCCCGTGATGCTCTCTCACGAGCCGGGCGTCCTGGCGTCGCCCGTCGCACCCGACGGCAATCACTTCATCAGCCGGCGTCGAGATGGATCGCGCTGGTTGGCCACAATCACGGCATCCGAATCGTCGCCGCTCCCGGGGACGTTCAACGCGAATGAGGGGATCATGGAGTGGACGCCGGACGGTCGAAGTGTTTACGTGAGCACCATCAACGGAGACCAGCTCACGGTCGCCACCCGCGATCTCGCCACCGGGCGAGAGGCTCCCGTCATCGAGCTCCAACCGTCGGTCCGGCAGGGCTTCTGGGGATGGGCGTCGCCGCTCGTCACGCCCGAGGGGCGGACCTTCGTCACCCGCGAGCACCGCATCATTTCGCTGCTCCGGACTATGTTCCTCTTGACGACTGTAGCGTGTAACGCTACAGGCTACATATGGGGTGCGGAGCATTGCGCACAGGGGTCTGCGCCGCCTGTACGAGGAGAACTCCCCGAAGGGCTTGAGCGCGGACACCGTGGACAAGCTCCGCAAGATGCTCACCTTCCTCGATGCGCTGGCGGACCCAGAAGAACTGCGCAGCCTTCCCCTGTGGAGGGCACCACGTTCTGACGGGCGACCGCAAGGGCACATGGAGCCTGAGTGTCACCCGCAACTGGCGGCTGACTTTTCGGATCGAGAACGACGAGATCGTCGACCTGAATCTTGAGGACTACCACTGAAAGGAGCACGACCATGGCTATGCACAACCCGGTTCACCCAGGCGATTTCATCAGGACCGAGATCATCGCGACCCACGGGCTCTCCGTCACAGCCGCGGCGAAGGTGCTCGGCGTGTCGCGCCCGGCGCTGTCGAATCTCCTGAATCAGAATGCCGACCTCTCGGGGGAGATGGCATTGCGGATCGAAAAGGCGTTCGGAGTGAACATGGACACGCTGATGCGCATGCAGGCGGCTTACGACATCGCCCGGGCGCGCAAAGCCGGGAGCAAGATTCGCGTCAGACGTTACCAGCCAGATTCGGCGCATGCGTGAGCCGTCAGGCCTGTGGCCGCGATTGCCGCCCTCCGAGCGGTGGCGCTCTTGGCCGGGGCGCACATTTGTACCTGCCGGCCGCCTGACCGCCTGAAATACCAGGCACGCTGTTTTTGCGGAGTACAGGCTTTGGCATCCGAGTTCGTCGACGCCTTCCGAGAGTCGGATACGTCGCTGATGGGACCTGATTACCGTAGGGCCTACTTCCCCGCTGCCGAGTGGCCTGCTCAACCGGGAGCGCCCACCAGTGCGCCCACCAGCCTCCAGACAGAGTGGGATTTCCGGAACGTTTCCGCGACGTCGGGAGACAATCGCGGCGAGCTTCCGATTGGCAGTTGCGTCGAAACACGCCAGAAGAACGCGTACCGTCCAGAATGTGCGGATTCTCCTCGATCTGATTTCTAAGGATGGTCGGACCAATGTTCATGCGGGGAACTTGAGGTGCGCCCACCGCGGGTGGACAGATCTGTCCCGGGATCAAAGACGCTCGGACCTGAGGGTTCCCAAACCCATCGCGACTAGGGAGGACCATCGTTCGTCACGTGGGGTGATGATCAAGTGTTATGAAAGTCGGCCTAACAACGCCAGCGGCACCTGGCGACGGCGTTATGCTGGGCGCTTCGCGGTATTCCTGGGGAGACGTCGGTCAGCCTACTCTCAGTGAGAGCGCACGGAAGGAACCAACCATGGTTCGACGACAGAATCGCCAGGTCAGACTCAAATCGAGGCCCGCCGGCATTCCCCAGGCGGAGCACTTCGAAATCGTCGAGGTGCCTGTTTCCGACCCTTCCAATGGCCAGGTTCTGGTGCGCAACCTCTACCTGTCGGTCGACCCCGCGATGCGCGGGTGGGTCAGCGCGGTCGCCAACTATTCCGACCCTGTCGCGCTTGGCGCGGTCATGCGCTCGCTTGCCGTGGGGCGCGTCGAAGAATCGCGACATCCAGATTTCCACCCGGGCGACTACGTGACCGGCATGTTCGGATGGCAGGACTACGTCCTGATGGACGGCAAGGCGATCCAGCGCAAGGTCGACAGCTCGGGCTTGCCCCTCTCAACATGTCTTGGCGTGCTCGGCCTCAATGGCCTGACGGCGTATTTCGCCCTGCTGGACATTGGTCAGCCCAAGGCGGGCGAGACCGTGGTCGTATCCACGGCAGCGGGAGCGGTCGGATCCTGCGCCGGCCAAATCGCCAAGACCAAGGGCTGTCGCACCGTCGGCATCGCTGGCGGGCCGGTCAAGGTGCGGATGTGTCTGGAGGAGTTCCGCTACGACGCTGCCGTGGACTACAGGGCCGACGATTTCGATTCAGCCTTCGAAGCGGCTTGCCCCGGGGGCGTCGACGTCTACTTCGATAACACGGCCGGCCGTATTAGCGATGCCGTGATGGGCCGTCTCAGCGTCGGCGCGCGGGTGGTCGTCTGCGGGACGGCGTCTATCGCAAGTTGGGACCCGCCTCCACAGGGACCGCGCGTCGAGCGTCATCTTCTCGTCAAGCGCGCGCGCATGCAGGGCTTTCTGATCTTTGATTATGCCCAACGCTATCCCGAAGCGCTGCGGGAACTCGAGGCCTGGGTGCGCAGCGGCCAGATCCACTATCGGGAGGACATTCTCGAGGGAATCGAGCAGGCGCCCGGGTCGATCGCCGGGCTCTACCGCGGCGAGAATCTGGGCAAGCGCCTGATAAGAATTGCTTCGGAAGCCCGCTAGCGCCCTCGGCGGTCTTCGGATAGATCCTACACTTGTCGAACCAGGCTTCCTGAAGGACGCAGAGTATGGAGTACACGCGCATCTACGGCGATTCCGACGGTGAATCGCACTTCGAGGACGTGACGGTCGAGCTCTCACCCGTCGACTTTGCTCCGCCAGCTCCCCCGTTGAACCTCGCGTCTCCGATTGCGGCGGATCGCGTAGTCTTGGGGGCCGCGGAGCGCGCTTGGTTCGGAAATTGGCATCACGACTCCGAACCGCCAGTTTTACTTCCAAATGTCCGGAAAGCTTGAGGTCGCCGCCAGCGACGGTGAAGTGCGCCAATTTCAGGCGGGGAGCCTTCTCCTGCTAGAGGATGTATCCGGGAAGGGTCATCTCAGCAAGGTCGTAGGCAATGAGGTGGTACATGGGGTCTTTGTGCAGTTGCGAGAGTCCGGCGATGCGGCAGCCTGACAAGTTGTTGGAGCCGACGCCATACGCCGTGCCATGCTGGTGGGGTGGCTCAACGCCAGGCTAGCACCTCACCGCGAATAGCTCCTCGCTAACGCCGAAGGGCTTACGAACCCTGGCCTGCGCCAAACCTGAGTGGGCGACGAGGCTTGGAGCGCGAAATCCGGTCGTTCCTAGCCGCCGAGGGATGGGCGGCGATCCGCGTCGTTCGACTAACCTGAACCGCCTTCGTCACCCTGAATGCCGTGCCAGCTGGGTGAGCTGAATGAGGTTGCCGCAGGTGTCGTCCAGCATCGCAATGGTCGAGGCCGTCACGTCGGTGGGCGGCATCGTGAACTGTGCGCCGCGAGCCTTGATCCGCTCGTAGTCGCCCTTGACGTCGTCGGTGGAGAACATGGCCGCGGGCTGGCCCTGTTGGAAGATCGCCTGCTGATACGCCTTGGCGGCGGGATTGTTGTTCAGCGCCAACTGCAGCTGCGTACCGTCCGGCTCCTCGGGTGAGGCCACGGTCAGCCAGCGATAGGGGCCGTTACTGAAATCGGCTTTCTTGGCAAAGCCCAGTACCTCCGTATAGAAGCGCAGCGCTTTGTCCTGGTCGTCCACGTAGACGCTGGTCAGCTTGATTTTCACGTCACTCCTCCTTGTGCGCCGGACCTGTCACATCGTAACGTTTTGTCCGCAACCCATTTTCAGCCGGAACCTTATCTCCTGAGTTTGTGGAATTTCGCTGATGGCGTAACCTCGCCGCTGAACGGTTGACCACTCTACGTCCTCACGCGACGTTCTGCCAAGCCTTCGTGATGAAGGCCGGCAGATCCTTGGCGCCGTCTATCTTGCGCAACCGGATCTGACCAAATGCGATCAGGCCGTACAGTATCGTGAGCGCGGCGTCCTCGCTCCCGAAGGACGCCTGGGTCTTGGTGCGACGCCGGAATTCTCGGTTCAAGTTCTCCAGCGTGTTCGTGGTCCGGATCGACTTCCAGATCGCTTTTGGAAAGTCGTAGAAGGTCAGCAACTCGAGACCGGCTTCCTCCAGCGACTTGGCGACCGCCGGGCAGAGCGTCGTCCACTTCTTCGTAAACGCCTCATAGGCCGCTCGGGCCGCGAGGGCATCGGCCGCGTAGATCAGGCGATCGTAGTCGCGCTTCATCTCGGCCCGCGCGTGCTTCGGGCAATGGCTCTTGAGGTTCTCGAGCTTGTGCGTCGTGCACCGCTGTACCCGCACGCCGTCCCATTTCTCCAGCGCTTTCTTCAACCCGCCGTGGCCGTCCACGACGAGGAGTAAGGGCGCCACCAAGCCCCGCTGCTGGAGATCTGTCACGACCGCGCCCCAGGTCGCCTCCGCTTCCGACGCCGCGATGCGGAGACCGAGCAACGATTTTTGGCCTGATTCCGCGACCCCGAGCGCCGCCAGTACCGGCACCGACACCACCCGACGCGCCACCCGTACTTTGAGATGAAATCCGTCGAGGAACACGATCGGGTACCGCTCGGCCGACAACTCCCGGCCTTGCCAAGTCGTAAACAACGCCTTCAGCCGCGCGACGATGCGCGACACCGCGCTCTTCGAGAGGTGCCGCTCGCCGAGCAAGGGCTTCAGCGCCGTCCGGATCCGCCGACTGTTGATGCCGCCGAGATAGCAGCCGAGGATCGCTTCATCGATCTCGACGGTCCGGCGGCTGTATCGCGGCACCAACCGACTGTGAAACTCCTGGCTCGAGCCATCCGGGCCGATCAGTCGACCGCGCGGCACCCTGAGCGGCTGGGTCCCGTCCGGCGTGGTGATTGTCCGCTCGGTCGTGCCGTGGCGATAGCCGCATCGACCCTCGCGGCGCTCGTACGGCTGTGAGGCCAGCGCGGCGGCCAGCTCCTCGGTGAGCTACACCTCCACGGCTTCCCGAATGTGCCGCCGCAATTGCACTTCGATGTCCTGACGAAACTGAAGGATCGACCTGGGCCTTATGCTAGTCTCCTGCATGGCGTACACCTCCTCACCGCTTGCCGGCGGTGATGCTGTTTTAGGTCAGCAGGAGGTTACGCCATTTTGCTTTTTCCACAAGACTCGGGACACATCCGCAACCTTCCGAGGAATGCGGCATCCGCGAGGGCTGCATTAGCTGCGAAGTTCGCTAGGTGGCGGAGATATGCTGATGGGTCTGCGTTCGTTAGGCTCGCCACCCTCCCAGCGCCAACATATGCCTTCGGAGGGTGCGGTTACGTGCTCCGTTGGCTGCCGCGTTTCGAATCGTTTGAGGAGGTGAGTAATGTCGACTGAGGCAAACAAGGCCCTCGTGCGCCGCTTTGAGGAGGAGGTCTGGAATGGGAGGAATCCATCGCGGGTCGACGAGTTCTTCGCAGCCAGCCATGTCTTCCGCGCCGCCGGGAACCCACCGCTGGACCGCGAGGGCCACCGAACGATGATCGGCCACTTCCAGCGCGCATTTCCCGACGGGCGGAACACCACCGACGACCTGATCGCCGACGAGGATAGAGTGGCACAGCGCTGGACGTATCGCGGCACCCACCGAGGAGTGTTTCAAGGCATACCGCCGACCGACAGGCAGGTGACGCTGACGGGCATCAGCATCTGGCGGGTCGAAGGCGGCAAGATCGTTGAGAGCTGGCACGAGCTGGACACCCTGGGCTTGATGCAGCAGCTCGGCGGGATTCCAGACCCCCTGACGTAGCGGGACCTTCGCGGCTTCGCCTGGTCCGTCATCGCACCGACCAGCGGGTTATTTGTTGGCGCCGTCTACTCGAGCCACGCCCAAACGCCTCAGCCCGCCAAGAACGAGATTCGCCTCGACCTCGAAGTGTCCAAGGACGGCACGGTCATCAGCCGGCCTGTCCTCAGAGTTGCCGACAGCGGCACCGCCAGCCTGACCCTGACAGACGGCACCAGCATTAAGATCACCGGCACGGCAATCTCGCACAGTACCTGTCGGCCGGTGAGAGGCGGGAATGGCGACTGAGGCGTAGAATCAGTCACGCGAGGGCGTGAAATTCGCGGAACCAGGAGCCGCCATGACCGCCGTCGTTCGTGCGACATCGAGAGTCATCGCCACGATTGGGTCAATACCGCTCGGATTACCGAGGGCCGTGTCTTCCGGGCCATTAACAAGGCGGGCATCGTGTGGGGAAACGGGATGACGCCTCGGGTCCTCTGGGAGGTGGTCCGATCGGCGGCTCGCCGTGCCGGCATCGAGAAGCTCGCGCCGCACGATCTGCGTCGGACTTGCGCGCGGCTCTGCCACTTGGCCGGCGGCGAACTGGATCAGATCCAGTTCCTGCTCGGGCACGTGTCGATTCAAACGACGGAACGGTATCTCGGGTGCAAGCGGAGGCTGCGGTGCGCGGTCAACGACACGCTGGGCATCGAGCCAGAGCCCCGATGCGTTGACGATCTCGTACGGTCCAAGGCCCATGCCAGCGTCGTTGGCATCGGCTCGTTACTTCTTCACCAGCGCCGGCCAGTTGAGGACGACCGTGATCGGCACCGACAACTGCCGAGGATCGCGCACCGGCACGAGGAAGCGCTTGCCATCTTTGGTCACCGCGTAGGTATGTTTGTCGGCCGTTCTCAGGAGGGTCGTCGGAAAGAGCGCCCGAGGCACCCCAGCTTGAATCTCCTTGCCGACCGTGATCGTCTGCCGCCATCATGGTGCCGTCAAGCGCGAGGAAAAAGATCTCCTTGCCGTCTCCTCGCCATTTCGGTGCCCAGCCGCCGTTGCGGGAGATCTGAAGCTGCCCACCGCCGGAGGAAAATGATCGGACGTACACCTCAAAACGGCCCGAGGCATCCGAGTTGTATGCGATCCACCGATCGTCAGGTGAAAAGGCTGGGCACTCCTCGTTGAACGGCGTCTGGAGAAACACCGCCGGCTTTCGATCCCCCGGGAAGGGGAGATCCAGAGGTCACGGTCAGTCTGGCTTCCACCGGTGAACACAAGGGAGCGCCCATCGTGCGACCAGTCCGGAGAGTCGAACAGCGCCTCCGTCTTCACTACGGGCACCTCTTGCCCGCCGCCATCCGCCGACCGCTGGAACGCGTTGTTGTAGGCGCCGGCTCGGTTGGAATTGAACAGAATCTGCGAGCCGTCCGGCGACCAGATCGGATCGGCCTCGTCGGGCGGATCGAAGGTCAGCCGCGACGCCGTATCGGCTCTCGCCAGATCGATGAGCCAGATGTCCCGGTTCGCCGGCGATCCTGCGGTCATGGACACGGCGACGCGCCGCTCGTCCGGGCTGAGGCTGAGGTTGAAGTACGCGCCGGGCTCCCCGACGGCGCGCAGCGTCTTGCCGGTGCTGTCCAGCCACGTCAATCGGGACATTGTCAGCGCGCCGCGGCGAAAGTAACCGAGCGCGCCCGTGTCAGAGACTGAGAATCGTGCGAGACCGGTGGCGCCGACCGAGACCTGCTCGGCGACTGGGAACGGATCGCCGCGCCTCTGACGCGTTACCGGGTCGAACGGCTGGGCCATCAGGGTGCCACCGCGCGAGAACAGCAGATGGCCAGCGGCGTAAAGCGCGTCGGACTCGGTCGCGCCGAGCGAAGTCGTCTCGGTCGAACCGAGCGACGCGACGCGAAGCTCACGAGCGGTTCCCCGCGCGGCGAGGTAGAGCACGTGCTGGCCGTCAGGCAGAAACGAAGGCCAGCGATGAGCGGTCTCGCCCTTGTCGAGCTTCGTCACGGGGGTGGAAATCCCGCCGGCAGCGTCAACTTTGTGAAGCGGACTCGACGGTGATGGCGCGAACACAATGACGTTGTTGCGATTCCACGTGCCGCCGCCACCGGTCGCGTCGCAGAGCACCACGGGCGGCCCGCCGGTGGCCTGGACCTTTTTGAGTTTTCCGTCTGCGAAAAAGCCGATGTACCGGCCGTCGGGCGACCAGAAGGGCAGGGTTGCCCCTTCCGTGCCGGGCAGCGCACGCGCCGCCAGCGCGGCGAGCGGCCGCAACCACAACATCGGCACGTTTTGGGTGGACGCCACGAACACCAACTGCCGGCCGTCGGAGGAAACGGCAAATAGGGCCAGCGGCGGCAGCGTGGCATTCTCCTCAGGCGTGATCGTGAACTGCACGGGATCGACCGGTGAAGGCGTCTCGCGCAGGTGGGCGACAGCGAGGGCTCCGACGCCTAGGGCGATCGCGCCTAAGACCGCCGCGGTCGTCCACGCGATCCGTTCTCGGGATCGACGCCGCGCCACGACTGGCGCCGGGACGCCGGCGGCGCTGCCACCTTCGGCGATCCAGCACAGCTGGAGCAGCAGATCGTGCGCCGATTGAAATCGGTTCTCCGGATCTTTCGCGAGACACGTGCGAACGAGATAGTCGAGGGCGGGCGGTGTGACCGGCTGGACGGCGGAGATCGGCGGCGGCTGGTCTTTCAGAATCGCGCCAAGCAAGCTCGCCTGCGTCTTGCCTGCGAACGCCTTGTGCCCCGTCAGCATTTCGTAGAGGACGACGCCGAAGGTAAAAATGTCCGTCCGCGCGTCGGCCTCTTCGCCTTCGATCTGCTCGGGCGCCATGTACTGGAACGTGCCGAGAATCGTGCCCTGCGCCGTCAATGGCGCGGCCATCGTCGGCAGCGCGGTGCCTGCCGCCGCGGAACGGGAGTTCAGCGCTTCCGTTCTCGCGAGGCCAAAATCGACCAGCTTGGCCCCCGTCTTGGTCATCATCACGTTACCAGGCTTCAGATCGCGATGAACGATGCCGTGCCGATGCGCGGTGTCGAGGGCGCCCGCGATCTCCGTGGCGATCTTTAGGACGTCGGGAAGCGGAAGAGGTCCCCGAGCCAGTCTCGCGGCCAGCGTGTCGCCTTCCAGATACTCCATGACGAGAAAATCGACGTCTACTGTCGCGACCGACGTCATAGAGCGTGCAAATGTTCGGGTGATTGAGCGCTGAGATGCTCTTGGCTTCTCGGTCAAATCGCTCGCGAAACTGCGGATCCGCGGCGAGCCCGGCCGGCAGGACTTTGATGGCGACCGTGCGATCAAGCCGCGTGTCGCGGGCCTTGTAGACCTCGCCCTATAGTTGGGCCGACGCTTGAAAGAGATGGTGCAAAGAAGGTCCACGCTCAAGAAGGTCGAACGATCTGCGCCGGAGCGCCGCAGGCGCGGAGGCGCCCGAGCGAGGCGAGCGGGATGTTCGGGTCGAGTGACCTCATCGTCCCGTAGGAATGGGTGTGTCGATAGGGGAAGATCAGCGAGACGCGCATCGTCCCCGCTACGACTCAACCTCGCCCACTGTCCCAACGGTTTGGCATGGACGTTCGAGCGGAGACGACGCGCTTTGGTCCGACATCGCATTCTCAGATGTCGTCCGAGTGGACGCCCCACTCAGGACTCCACTATAGGGCGTGCGCAGGACCAAAGCCAAGCGCGTCGTGGCAGAGAGAGGAGACGCAGCGACATGGCAACCATCGTGGCCTGCTCTGGCTTGGATTGGGGTGACGCGCGGCACTCGGTGCATCTGCAGACCGCCGACGGGCGAGATCGAGCACCTCGCGCTCGAGCAGACACCAGCCGTCTTGCACGAGTGGGTGGCGCGCTGCAGCAGCGGTTTCCGGAGGGAAGCTGCGATCGCGCTCGAGCAACGGAAAGGTGCGGTCATCCACGCGTTGTTGCAGTACGACTGTTTCGTGCTCTATCCGATCAATCCGAAGGCGCTGGCGCGCTATCGCGAAGCCTTCCGCACCAGCGGCGCCAAGGACGACCCGCTCGATTCCGAGCTCCTGCTCGATCTCGTCGTCGCCATCGCGCCCAGCTGCGCGCGTGGGTGCCCGATACCGTCGAGAGTCGGCGCTGCAGGCGCTCTGTGAACAGCGCCGGAAACTGGTGAATCAGCGCGTGGCGTTGACCAACCGCGCTCACCAGTCTGTTGAAGCAATACTTTCCACAGGCGCTCGAGTGGATCGGCGACGTCGCCTCCGTGCAGGCCGGTGACTTTCTCACCCGGTGGTCGACGCTCGCCGCCGTTCAACGCGCGCGACCCACACACGATCCGGGTGTTCTATCGGACACACAACTGTCGCAAGGCCGACGTGATCGAGGCCCGCCTGGCCGCGATCGCCGACGCGCGGCCGCTCACCACCGATGCGGCCGTCATCGAGCCCTTGAGCCTGTCGGTGGAGACCTATGCTGCCCAACTGCGCGCGCTCATCGTCGCGATTCAGAGATTTGACGATCGCATCGCGCAGGTGTTTGCCGCGCATGCCGATCGCGACGTGTTTGTCAGTTTTCCGGGCGCCGGCGACGTCTGCGCGCCGCGGCTGGCGGCGGCCTTTGGGACGGACCGATCTCGGTGGACCTCCGCGGCGGAGCTTCAGGCCCACTCGGGGATCGCGCCCGTCACCGAGCGGAGCGGCAAGGCGACCTGGGTGCATCACCGGCTGGCGTGCCCGAAATTCGTGAAACAAACCTTCCACGAATTTGCCGACCAGTCCATTCGCTTCTCGACGTGGGCCCGGGCGTACTACGACCAGCAGCGCGCCCGCGGCAATGCCCACCATGCCGCCTTGCGCGCGTTGGCCTACAAATGGATTCGGATTCTCTTTCGCTGTTGGAAGGAGCGTCGACGGTATGACGAACGGGCCTACCTCGACGCCCTGCGGCGCCGCGGCTCGCCGCTCGCGAAACATTTTGCTTGACGGCGCAACTCAGATGTCCATGCCGCCTGCGCCACTGGCAACGAGGATTTCGTAGGGGCCGAGGCGCGTGCCGGGGGTCAGAGACAAGGGTGGCGTGATCATACGGGCGGGACAGCGGGCCGGCTGCTCAGAAGCCCCCCGTTCCCTCGTCGTGCGTCCGCCGTCCAGACCGGGGTCGCACTCCGCCTCTGCCCCCGCCGAACACCCGCAACCGGGGCACGTAGGCGCTTGCGCCGCGACGCTCTCCGCACGCCTACCGTGCCACCGGCGTCGGCGTCCGCGCGGCCGACAGGAAGAACCATGCGAGGGTGAGGCCGGCCGCGATGAGGGTCATATGGAAGCCGTACTCGATCTTCAGCAAGCCGGACAAGTCCATCCCGTTGTGCAGGTGCAGACTGTCGTGCGCCCACCAGTTGACCAGGATCCAGCTGATCGACAGATGCGCGGCCCGCGCCAACCCGGGGGAGACGTTGTCGTGGCGGACCGTCGAAAAGCCGAACAGCAAGAACGCAATACCAGCCCCACAGACCAACGCCTCGACCACTCCCAAGGCCATGAACAGGGGGATCTGCACGCCGACAGCGGCGGGAACGTCCGGCGCCGCTGCCCAGAACGCGCCCAACGGGCCATGCGGTTCAGTGAGAAATGCGGCCATTCCGACGATGAGGGTGACAGCGAGAGCTTTGGTCTTCATCTGCAACTGCGTGTGTGCACCAGTGGGGGAAGCGAGACGTCAGTAGTTGGACAGAACCGGCTTTTCGGAAATCCCCAAGTCCCTCAGCGTAGACGGTGCAATTCTCGTCCACGCAGCCGTCTTTGTCCTTGATCGTGATCAACTCGCGTGGCTGTTGGCGGTTGAAGCCGAAAAAATCTCACCTTCAGGACCGAAGATAAGACCCTTGTCGCGCGCGCGGGAGACAGAAGTCCTCCGACAGAGATCCGGTGAGGCAACGAGCCATGTCGCCCGCCCGGACCCGACTCCGTTGCAGAGTACTCGCCACTCCTCGCGGGTATCACGCGGCGCAGAGGAGCTGCCGGCGGATTGTCCTGTATGGTTCATGCGGGCGAACGTGAGGTGCGCCCACCAGCTGCGCCCACCGCCACGGGACACGAGCGAGGAACTTCGAACGAAGCTTTTTCAGCCCGATCAAATCGTCCGTGCAGATCATTTGAGTGTCGCGAACGCGCGCCCTTCTCGGACGTGGGGCCTCGTCGCTCAGGAACATAAGCGGATTCGCGTCGGGCGACTCGGCAATTCGCGTGGTGGGGACGCTCGCGTTGCCGATCGGAATCGGTTTCGCCATGCCGCGCACGTTGATCACCTCGGGAATGTCGTCATTCTGAAGTCTCTGCTGGTCCCGCGTAAGGCTCTCCTGTCGCGAACAGCGGCAGTAGTGATGGGCCGCCACTTGGCGTACGATGCCTCGCCTTGTCCTTCGAAACGACGCGGTGGAGTCTCGTGCTGGCGGCCGCCGGGAACGACTCGCACGCCGCACGCGAAGCGCTTTCGTCGCTCTGCCAGGCCTACTGGTATCCGCTGTACGCCTATGCCCGGCGTCGAGGTCTCGATCCCGAAGATGCACGCGATCTGACGCAGGGATTCCTGGCGTCGCTGATTGAGCGGCAGAGCTTCGAGGGGCTTCGGCAGGAACAGGGCCGATTCCGCGCGTTTCTTTTGGCGTCGCTGAAGCACTACCTGTCCAACTGGTCGGCGCGCGAACGCACGCAGAAGCGGGGCGGTGGATGGCAGATCGTTCCGCTCGAGAACGCTGAGGGCCAGTACCTGGTGGAACCTGCGGATCACGCGACTCCCGAGACGCTCTTCGAGAAGCGGTGGGCGTTGACGGTCATCGAACGCCTTCTCGCCGACCTTCGTACCGAATGGACGGATGGAGGGCGAGCCTCCGAGTTCGACGAGCTCAAAGCGTGCCTTCTGGGGCAAGCCCCGGTGGGCGGCTATACCGCCGTGGCGGCCCGCCTGGGTACGTCAGAAGGCGCGGTCAAGACTGCCGTGCATCGCCTCAGGCGCCGGTTCCAGTTGCTGCTGCGCGAGCGCGTTGCAGAAACGGTTGCCAATGGACGGGACGTCGACGACGAGATCCGCCATCTCATTCAGGCGCTGAGTACGTAACCCCGGACAACCGTTCTGTCTGATCCAGATGAGCGGCGAGATCTGAGGCCAGTCGAGCCGGGGGATGAGATGTCCGAAACGTTGACCCACCTATCGCGAACCTGTCCGAAGTGCGGGCGGCTTCTGCCACCTGATGCGCCCGAGGGCCTGTGCGCATCGTGCCTGCTGGCCGCGGGGGCAGAAACGCTCACGAGCGCGAATCAGTCCGGTGCGACCGGCGCTACCTCCAATGCTGACCCGCCGCAATCCGGTACGCCCCGCCTGGTGAGCGGCCAGTTGTGGGGACCGTATCGCATCGTCCGGCTGCTCGGTCGCGGCGGGATGGGCGAGGTCTACGAGGCCGAGCAACTCGAGACCGGTCGACGTCTTGCACTGAAAGTGCTGCGCAACACGCTTCGGAGCGCCGAGGACCGTGCGCGGTTCCTTCGCGAGGGACAGCTCGCGGCCTCGATCAGTCACGCGCACACGGTGTACATCTTCGGCAGCGAGGAAGTGGACGGCGCGCCCGCGATCACGATGGAGCTCCTGTCCGGCGGCACGCTGAAAGATTGCGTCTCCGCCGAGGGGCCCATGTCTCCATCTGCCGGCGTCTCGGCGGTGCTCGACATCATCGGCGGGCTCGACGCCGCTCAAGCGGCGGGCATCCTCCACCGCGACATCAAGCCGTCGAATTGCTTCGTTGACGCGGACGGCGCCGTCAAAGTCGGCGACTTCGGACTCTCCATCTCGACGCTGACACGCGATGTGCGCCACGAGTTGGCGAGCGCGGGATTCGAGGGCACACCGCAATTCGCCGCGCCGGAGCAGTTGCGAGGCGAGCCGCTCGACGTTCGCGCCGACATCTACGCCGTCGGCGCGACGCTCTACTACCTCCTGACGGGGCGGCCGCCGCTCGACGCGCCGGATTTGCGCGAGCTCGTGTCGAAGGTCGCGTCGGAGATGCCGCCGTCGCCGCGCGTGCTTCGGCGTGGCATCCCGCGCGGGCTGGCGGCCGTCGTGCTGCGCTGTCTCGCCAAGACTCTCGCCGGACGGCCACAGTCGTACGCCGAGCTGGCGGATCTTCTGCGGCCGTACGTGTCCGCGCACGAAGTCCCTGCTCCGCTCGGGACACGCCTCCTCGCGTGGATCGCTGACTCGGTGATCCTCTCGACCGCGATCTGGCTGCTCATGTCCTCGGCATGGACGGTCGGCGTGACGCTGGGATCAGCGACCACACTGCTCCGACTGGCGGCGTGGTCGTGGCTCGCGCCGGTGATCTACTACCTCGTTCTGGAAGGCGGCTGGGGCGCCTCGCTGGGCAAGCGGCTCACGGGCTTGCGTGTGACGTCCGAGACCGGTGATCGGTGGTGGCTGCGCGTTGGCCTGCGTACCGCGGTCTTCCATGTGCCCACCGTCTTTTACTTCATGGGCGCCACGAAGGGACCCACGGCCTCGGGCGTCGTGTACACGGCGCTGTCGCTGCTGTTGACCATTCTGCTGTTCTCGACCGCCCGCCGTGGCAATGGATGGACCGGAGTTCACGAGTTGCTGAGCCGCACGCGTGTCGTGCAGCGGAACGCCCTCCGCCTCGTCGCATCTGCCGCTCCGAAGGCGTCACCTGCCGATCTCGTTCCCGCCCTTTCGTCCTTGCGACGCGTCGGACCGTACGCCGTGCACACGATGCTCGGCGAGACCGGCGGCGGACGATTGTTCATCGGGGTTGATCCGATTCTTCGCCGAAATGTCTGGATTCACGAAGTACCGCCAGGCACACCTGCGATTGAAGCTTCCCGACGTGACGTGTCGCGGTCGGGCCGGCTGGACTGGCTCACGGGGCGCCGATCGGCGGCGGAGAATTGGGACGCGTTCGAAGCGCCAGGCGGCGAGCCGCTGCTGTCAGCGTCGCCGACATCCGACTGGCGCGAGGTGCATCGTGCGCTCTCGAGCCTTGCCACGGAGCTCGAAGCGTCGACTCGCGACGACACCCATGCGCATCTCACGCTCGCGCACATCTGGAAACGAGCGGACGGACAGCTCGTGCTTCTCGACTTCTCGTGGCCAGGACTCAACGCGCCGGAAGCCCATCAGACGCGCAGTGCCGTGGAACTCCTGGCGGCAGTCTCCACGCGCGCGCTCGATCCGACCACCGAGCCTTCCGCGCCGATGTCGGGCACGACGCTGTTGAATCGACTTGCGAGCGGAGCGCCGCCGGCGCTCGTGGACGTCAAGGCGGAGCTCCTGCGTCTCTCATCGATTTCCAGTAGTCCCTCACGCGTCCGTCGTGCCCTGCCGATCATGATGGCGGCGATGCCGGTGGCCGTACTTATCCTGATCGTCGTCGTGATGCTTCCCATGGTCGCGCGATCGCTCCAGGGAGACGCCAGCAACATATTCCGCCAGAGAAGCGATTTCACGACGTGGATGATGTGGATCACTGACTCAGGTGCCGATGCCGAGTTCAAGACTCAAGAGCAACGCACCGCGGCGGAGCAGTATGTTGCTGCGCATTTTGGCTCGCAGCTCACGAGCGACGAGTTCTGGAACACTCAGGCGCCTCAGATTGAACCGTTTCTCGGTATGAGACGAACGGCGGCGGAGATCGCCGCGCGCTTTCCGGCGGTCTCTCCCGACGAGCTCGCTCGTGCCTCCGTCATCCTTGCGCCGCAGATTCAAGACTTGGCAAGCCGGAGCGCAGACTTGAGCGCAAACTTCCCCGCCGGTCGCGAGGCGCTCCGGGGCCTTGTCGCCAGCGGGTTCGCCTCCATTCCGGTGTTGGTCTCAATCCTGTGCGGTCTGATATCGGTGCTGGCCGTCCCAGGCGGTCTGGTCACGCGGGCGCTCCGGCATGCGGTGGTGAGGCGCGATGGCCGCGAGATTGGCCGGGCGCGATCGGCGATCCGGTTCCTGGTCGCCTGGTCGCCGGCGCTCGCGTGGATCGCTTGTGTCGGAGTCCCGATGTTCGGCGAGCCGCGTGTGTCTCCGGACGTGGCGGTTGTCGTCGGCAGTCTCGCGTTCTTAACGATAGCGGCAGGCGCCGTGTGGACCATTGCGGTTCCCGGCCGGGGACCGCACGATCGTATCGTCGGCACGTGGATGGTGCCAAGGTAGGCAACGGCCAAGGTGCAAGCTGACCAGTCTCGAACAGCCAGTGTCGGAGATGAAATGAGATCAATGACCGCCAAGGAGTGGACGATGCGGATATCAGCGTTTTGCACGGCAATCCTGGCGTACATGGTCATAGGCCATCCGTCGCCGGCGGTGGCACAGGTCGATCAACAGCGCGCACAGGAGTACTTCAAGGGGGCCCGCGCGCTCTGCGAGCGAGACGCGGGCCGGCTGTGGGGTGTGTCGCTCTGTGGTCCGATGGTGATCTTTGACCAAGCGACCGGCACGCGGGCCACAAGCCAGCCGGAACCGGAGGGGCCGCCACCCCGCTTTTCGGGTTTCGCGGACGGCCCCGTCTCCTGGGGCGGGTTGCGGTGGTTCAGCTTCCCCCTGTATATGCTCGCGGACAAGGCTGACGATGTACGCCAGCAAGTCATGCTTCACGGGTTGTTCCATCGCATTCAGCCCGAGCTGGGGCTCATAACGGAGGACGGCTTCAACGAGCATCTCGATACGCTCGAAGGGCGCGTCTCGATGCAGCTCGAATGGCGAGCGCTCCGCCGGGCGGTCGAATCGAGCGGGAGCGATCGGGCCGAGGCGATCGCCGATGCATTGGCCTTCAGACGCGAGCGCCGCCGCCGGTTTCCCGGCGCGGCAGACAACGAACGGCGCGACGAGATTCGCGAAGGGCTGGCGTCCTACACCGGCATCGCGGCCTGGGCCAATTCGCCCGCGGATGCCCGCCGTGCCGCAGCGTTGGCGGCCGCAGGAGGCGAATCGCAGCCGTCCTTCGTCGGAAATTTCGAAGCCGCCTCCGGACCCGCCTACGGTGTACTGCTGGACGATCTGCTGCCGGGATGGCGCCGACAGGTGCGTGGCACCTCGGACCTTGGCGACTTGCTCGCCTCCGCAACCAACAGGCCACCGACGACGGATGTTGCCGTGGCAGCGGCGCGCTACGATGGGGCAACGCTGCGAACGGCGGAGGAGGCGCGCGATCGGGCGCAGCAGGTCCGCGTTGCCGAGTTGCGTCGACGCTTCGTTGACGGGCCCGTGCTGACGATGCCTGCTGCGGGCAGCGGGACCAGCGACACCACCGGCAGCGTCGGCATTCCGGGGGCCGGCACGGTGTTCTTTCGCAATTTCACCCTTTCCGCTCAGTGGGGCCGTCTCACCGCCGACGGCGGCGTGTTGCGCGCTGTCGGTGGGGCCACCCTGTCCGTACCGGTTACCGGGCCGCTCGAAGGACCCACCCTGCGGGGGGACGGCTGGAGCGCCACTCTGAACGCCGGGTGGGTGGTGCGGCCGGCGGCACGACCTGGCTCATTTGTGATCGTTCGCGAGAATTGATCCGCGTCACGGATGTTTTTCGGTTTGGCTTGGAGACTCGGCTAGGAAGTCGCGGTGGCATGTCTCGACGTGTCACGCAGCGGAGAAGCCTATAGCGTGAATCACGATCGGATAGGAAGTCCTACCCGCGCTATTTGCATTTGCCGTCCGCGCACTCCGACTCGATCACGAGTTGCAGGATGGTCCGGAACGCGCCAGGCGAAACGTTACGTCTGTTATCTTCGTCGAAATCGACCTTGTGCGCGATGACGACATTCACGTCCGGCAGGACGGTGATGAACTGGCCATTCGCTCCCATTGCAGTGTAAGCGCCCTGGAATGGATCGGTGATCGGACTGGCCCAGATCGGTTCGTCCCAGACCCACCAAAGCATTCCGTAACCCCATGGCGCTGCCGTGAAGCGTGGACCCACGAGAATCGGATGGACGTCGTTCGCCGGCGTCACGAGGGTGGTGATGCGTTTACTCCATCCTTTCGGCATCACCTGCCGGCCATTCCAGTTCCCGACCGGGCGGTGAGCAGGTTGTAGAGCGTCGCCGGCTTCTCGATGTCGAGGAACGGTTCGACGTCATTGAGGCCGATCTGTTCGACGGTCCTGTCCAGATCGATCTTGCCGTCGGCGAAATATTTGCCGTAGAGCATGGCGAGAATGCTCTTGCGCACCGACGCGACTTTGCTAACGCGCTTGAGATCGCCGTACTCGAAGACAACGCGACCGCCGACCGAGACGTGCATCGCGGTCGTGTCCTGCGTCTTCAGCCAGGCACGCAGCACCTCGAGCTTCTCGCTGGAGTAGCCGGCTTGTTCGGGCTTGATCTTCACCCAATCAGTTGCGGGAAACGTCAGCTTCGAGTCTTCGGCTCGAACACTCAGCGTGAGAGCGAGACAACATCCGCTGATGAACAACACGCGACGAGGGGAGGAAATGCTCGCCATGCGGCGGAACGATAGCAGGGGTGAACTAGAAGGGCAAAGGGCAGAGGGCTAAGGGTCGGCCGCGCGAGTGCGGCCAGGCACCGCCGGAAATTGGCGATCCGTTCAGAACGCGCCAGAAGACCTCGCTAATTCCAGAATTTCCATCCGGTCCTCGATCTGATTTCTGAGGATAGTTGACCCAATGTTCATGCGGGCGAACGTGAATGCGCCCACCACGTGCGCCCACCAGGGCGATCTGGTGGAGTGCCTAGGGAGCTGCGCCTGAGGCGAGTGGAGACCGACGTGTTGCGAGTGTTGCCGGAGTGCGCGCGAGTACTATTAGGGGAACTGCGGAGAGCTACGACCTCCCCTTTGCAAAGCCCGAGCGCATCTCTGGGAAGGTGCAATCAGATCGACTCAACGCCGCGTCGTCGAAGATATGGACAAGCGCCCCACGCGACTGACGGTGATTGCCGTGTCCTTGCTCGGTACTTTTGCAGCATGCTCGTCGGCGACGGCGCCGAGCGGGCCGGGTGCCGTGATCCCCCACGGCCTCAATCCAGGGGTCGCCCCCGGGGGCAACTTCGATCTCTCCCTATGGGAACTCCAGGAGCCGGTCGGCTCCCCGGGATCGCCGACCACGATCCCGCCGGCGCAGCTCCAAGGACCGAGTGGATTCCAGGATCAGTACTTCTTCACTGACCCGCGCGACGGCGCGATGAGCTTCTGGGATCCCGAAAACGGCGTCACGACGCCGAACTCGAATTTCGCGCGCTCTGAACTTCGTGAAATGACCGCCTCAGGAGCGGCCGCCAATTGGTCCGTCTCTGGCATCCACACGCTGAGTGCGACGCTCATGGTGACGCAGGTCCCGAATCACGTCGCCGTCGGACAGATCCACCTGGGCACTGGAACGCCGCCGTCTACGAAACCGCTGCTCGAGCTTTTTTACTACAGCAATGGCAACATCGTCATGGCGATCGAGCAGACGCCTGCGGGCGGCAACGAAGTGCAGTACCAGGCCGGAAACGTGCCGTTAGGCACGATGTGGAGCTACGTGATCGGCCTCTCCGGCCACACGATCTCCTTGATCATCAACGGCGGCGCCACACAGACATTCGCGATGTCACCGACGTTCGACAACGAGGGGATGTACTTCAAGGCCGGCGACTACAATCAGTCGTCAAGCAGCAGCGCCAACGTCGGCGCGAAGGTACAATTCTACGCGCTGACGATACACCACGGTTGACGCGCTGGTCTGCGCCGTTGACAGAAGACAGCCATATCAACGCTCTCGCGGGAGATCAGGCTCTGAGGACCGTGGCCGGGTCGACCCGTGCGGCGCGGCGTGCGGGCATGATTACTGCCGCTGTCGCGGTCAACCCGAGCAGTAGGATCGCGGACGAGAGCGCGACGGGGTCGTAGGTCTTGATACCGAACAATAGATTGGACATCAATTGCGCGGCGCCAAGCGCTGCGAGTGCTCCCGCCGCCAGGCCGATCCCCACGGGCCGCAGCGTCTCGCGCAGCAACATGATGAGTACGTTCTGCAATGTCGCGCCCATCGCCATGCGCACGCCAATCTCGGGTGCCCGCTGTATCACCATCACGGCGGCCACGCCGTAGATTCCGATCGAAGCGAGCGCAAGTGCGACGAGCCCTAGCGTTCCCGCGACGGTCGCGAGCGCACGAGGTTCGCTGAGCTGACGAGCGGCACGTTCACCGATCATAGTCACCGACGGCCGCAGGTTGGGATCGGCAGCGCGAAAGAGCTCCCGGAGCGGTATCGTGACGGCCGCCGCGTTCCCAGCCGTGCGCACGACCAGCGAGGCCCTCGGCAAGGTCTCCGCCGACATGAGCGCGTACACCGCCGCATGATCGGCGTCGCGCACCTGCTCGGTCACGGCGTTCCTGACAATGCCGATGATGCGGGGCGGTTCACTCCCGGCAACGACCCGATCGAACGGCGCGCCGATCGGATCCTCGCCTTTCCAGAACTCTCGTGCGGCGGCCTCGCTGAGGACCACGACATTGGCCCGCATCCGCACGTCGTCTTCGGAGAACGTTCGGCCCCGGAGGATCGTCAGTTCCAGCGCCTCGAGGTACCCGGCGCTGACTTCGTTGAAGAACACTGTGAAGCCGCGACCCTGGCGCTTCGTAATCTCAACCATGGATCCGTCGCCGAACGGCGGATCGCGGACGAGCGCCGCCGCCTCGATCCCTGGAAGCTCCCGAACGCGCCGCAACTCGCCGTCCCAGAACGCGGATGCCGTGGCAGGGTTGTAGCCATGGTTGCCGAGCGACGGGGACAACGTGAGCAATCGATCGGCCGGAATCCCGAGGTCGATGCTGGTTGCCTGTATCGCGGAGCGCGTGAGCAAAGCTGCCAGAATCAGGAGCACTACCGAGGCCGCCGCCTGGACCCCGAGCAGAGTGCTTCGGAGCCACCAGGGTGACGCACGGCCGACACTTCCTGTGTCGCCTCGCTTCAACGGTGATGCGATGTCTGCGCGTGTCCCGTGCCGCGCCGGTGCGAGGCCGGCCGCAACCCCGGCGACGATCGAGACCAGCGTGAGAAACATGTAGACGCGAACGTCGAACGTGACGTCGAGGTCGTCGGGGGCACGAATCGCGCCCAGCAGGAGCGGCAAGCCCCATGTCGCGGCCAGCAGGCCCAGCGTGCCGCCAGCCGCGCCGAGCAGCACACTTTCGGTCAAGAGTTGCCGAATCAGACGTCCGCGGGTCGCGCCCAGCGCAAGCCGCACGGCAATCTCTCTCGCGCGCGCAGTGGCGCTCGCAAGCAGGAGGTTGGTTACATTCGCATAGGCGAGAAGCACAATCAGCGCGATGGTCATCACGATCGCGCCCACGGCCACAACGCGGCCCGCCGCGCCGGATCCGCTGAACCGGGAATCCAGCCGCTCGAAGCGCGCTCCGGCTCCCGCCGGGGCATTGGTTCCATCGTGCTGGACCGCGATGGCAGCTGCGATCGCCGAGACGGAACTCTCAGCCGCCGACGCAGACATGGCCCGGGGCACCCGCGCGAGGATCGCGGTCGTGGCATCGCTCAGCCGATTGAGCGGCAAACTGCCGGGCACCAATTGGGTGCGGGCGCCGACCGGGATCCAGAAAGACGGTGGGCGGTCTACGGCGTCCGAAAACGTGCGAGCCGTAACGCCGACAATCGTGCAGGCTGAGCCATTCAGCCAGATACGGCGACCGATGACGGCCGGATCGGCGCCGAGCTCGCGGCTCCAGAACGGATAACTCACCACGATGGCCGGTGCGGCGCCGGTGGCATCGTCCGCCGGCTCCAGCAGCCGCCCCAGCCCGGCGCGCCCTTGCAGTACCTGAAAATATGCACCGCCGACGAGTCGCCCGCGGACGCGTGCAGGACGCTCGGCGTGGGCGTCGGACGCGAACTCCACGCCGTCCATATCCATCCAGACTTCGAGGGGCACGCCCGCCGAGTGCTCCCGCAAGTCCAGCGCGTCCGCGTACGTCCAACTGGTGGAGATGGAGTGGTCTGCCGTCTGCATCACCCGCATGACCGAATCGGGATCCGGCACGCCCAGTGGGCGAAGCGCGACGGCATTGAGCACCGAAAAGATCGAGGTGCCAATGCCGATGGCCAGGGCGAGGCCGACGACCGCGACGAGCGGAGGCCCCGGTCGTGCCGCGAATAACCTGGCGGCGTACCCGATATCGCGGACCCCTTCGGCCGGCCATCTGGACGGGCGGGTATGGGTGATCCAGGAGTCGCGTGTTCCGTGGAGCCACAGACTCAGCAGGTCAACCAGGTACCGGATCCGAGCGTACGCCCGTCCGCGCGAGAGCACCCGCGACCTGAACAGTTCGTGGAGGTCCCCTCGAATCTCCTCTCGGCTGACGATGCGGCGCTTCATGCTCGCTACCTCGCGTCGATGGCGCGCCAGATTCGATCGCGGACCCCGCGGAGCTCGCGGAGTGCGCGCATGCCGAGCGGCGTAACGTCGAATTCCCGCTTCCGCTTGCCTCCGCGCTCGGGTGTGGACTCGCCGAACGCCGAACGGAGGAGGCCCTTCTGCTCGAGGCGGTCCAACACCGCATAGACCGCCCCAAGCGACACGGGCCGCCGCGCGTGCGCCTCGAGGTACTGCTGCACGGGAACCGCATAAGCCGTTCCCTCAAGCGCGCGCACAGCGAGGAGCGCGAACTCCTCGAATTCACCCAGTCGTTCGCCTTTCATGGCGTGAACGCTAGCAGATTATATCTCTTTTGTATAGAAAATTTAGAGGGCGGTACTATCCGAAAACTCAGCCGCGTGCTCAGCCGGTAAGGAATCGGCCGGGGTGTGGTACAGCAGATGCCTCCCATCCCATGAGATGGCGTTGTTGAGGCGGTGACAGCCGCCCGTCCGAACTCGCTTGGCAAGCTGAACCTTCGCGTCTGCCTCTATTGCGAGGCCCACGTACACATCGAGGGTGGGCCCATCCCCTCGGACTATTCGACCCGCTCGACCGTCCCAGCGTCGTCGGCGCATCAGCACAGTCTGATACGTGGTTGCCATGACACATTGATCACGATATACGCCTATAAATCGTGCAGCTCTATGCGGATTGCTTCACTCTCTGAGATGTCGTCGCGCGCTTTCAGCGTCTCGAGACTGCGGCTGAGAGTTGTGCCCTCTCGGGCAACGCCGTTGTAAGGGACTCGGTCAAAGCGGTTGCGACGCTGCTCGAGATCGTGCGGGACGAGGCCCTGAGTCATGTCCACGAGAGTGATCCTCATCATCCGGCCCGGCCTCCACGGCGTGCCGTACGGTGTCCTCAAGGGCTCTTTGGGCTGATCAACAGTCCGGGACACGCGCCGACGACGCCCGACAGGATCAGGAGCGGGCCGTATCCCATCGCCGAGAGCCTCACGTCAGCTCCGTGGCGAATCGCAGGTGAGCCGTTTCTTCCGTACAGTTCCTGGACACCTCCAAGCCCCGTCCCCGGGATCGGCGCCTGGCAGGCACCTTGCAGTAAGCACCTCGTGGAGGCGCATATGCGACGGCTCATCTTGATTACGATGCTGCTCGCGGGCAGCGCGACATTACTTGCGTCCGAGCGAGCGATGTTCATTCTGAACGACGGACAGCGCGTGAGTGGCGTGCTGGCGGAACAAACGGTCGCCCGCGGCTTCTTCAGACGCAATCCAGATTTCGTGGTGAACATGAATAACCGCAAGGTCCAGGTGCCGTTGAACGACGTCGCCGTCATCGATTTCTCCGGCGGACGGCCGGCGGCGGCTGAGCTCCGGCGGATTCCGACCAACGGCAATCAATTGATGGTGCTGCGGAACGGCACGATGCTGGAGGGCCGGCTGCTCAGCGTGCTCGGCGGCGATGCAGTGCGGTGGCGCGGCGATGCGGCGCCGCAGGAGGACATCCCCATCTCCGCGATCCGTCGAATCTATGTGAACCCGGGCGAGGCGCGCCGCGCGTACAACTACAACGTCGCGGGCCCGCAGAGCCCCGCGTATCGCTATGGCACGCAGGGTCAACCGTACGACGACCGCGCGCAGGCGCGGCCCTACATGTATAGCGACGCGTCCGGCGCCTTGCTTACGCCGTCGAACGGCATGTCCGTTCGGGCGAACGTGCCTTGGACGGACACTGGCGTCAACGTGCGCGCGGGTGACCTGCTGAACATCACCGCGAGTGGGCGCGTGGCGTTCGCGACCGGCGATTGGGCGGCCGTGAGCCCGGATGGCAACGCGACCGTGCGCCGCGATACGTACCCGTTGCGCGGCCAGCCTGTGGGCGCGCTCATCGGCCGCATCGGATCGGGCACGCCATTCCTGATTGGCGCCAAGGCCCGAGTCTCGATGCCGGCCACCGGCCGCCTCGTGCTTGGCGTGAACGACAATGAACGCAACGACAATTCGGGCGCGTTCAATGTCGTCATTCGCCGCGATCAGTAAACGCGGGCGCGGGAGGGCGGCAATCGCCCTCCCGCGCCGAGGCGTCATAACCGACCCAACGGATTGTCCGCAAATACTACATCTGCCCGTTGATCTGAACCGGCCACACGTTCCATCGCGTCACCTGAATGGCCGCCGAGCCCGAGCGACGACGATACGAGCCGTCGAGCCGTCGGCCTTCCTTGCTCTGCACCGACCGATCGAGCGTTTCTGGAGTTCGACTCCCGCCGCCTCCACCATTCCTCCACGGGACGGGTCGATTCGCGTCGCCGTGCCTGTTTCGAGCAATCGAATCGCCGCGTCGAGAACCTTACGGTAGGCATCGCGGAGGAGATCCCGGTCGATGCACCTCCAACGTCAGACCACAGAAAGATCCCGCCCCTCGACGTCTACATTTCGGGGAACACTACCGAGCAGTGCAGATCACGCTCGTCGCTGGTTCACGTAATGAACATGCCGACAGATGACCATTCGCATGCTCATGACGGCCGAGGATCGGAAGGTCCAGGGGCTCCGAATGCTCGGCACCATGCCCAGATGAACCAAGGGGCAACCACACGCTCTTCCGACGCACCCGATCATGGGTCGCACGCCAGGCATGACCCTCAGGGTGCTGGGGGTGGTCACGACAGGCACGCCGGTCATTCCATCGAGCTCTTCCGGCAGAAATTCTGGGGCCACGCTCCTGCTTTCGGTCCCCACGCTGATCTGGGCGCCGATGATCCAGGACTGGTTTGGCTACACCGCACCGGGTGGTCCCGCCGCATCACGCTGGGTCCCTGTGATTTTCGGCGTCCCTTGTTTTTGCCTACGGCGGCTGGGTGTTCATCAAGGACGCGATCGGCGAAATCGCCTACCGGCGGCCCGGCATGATGACGCTCATCTCGCTGGCGATCCAGCGTCGCATTCGTGTTCAGTCTCGCCGTCACGCTCGGCTTCCTCGGTTCGGATCTGTGGTGGGAGCTGGCGACCCTGGTCACCATCATGGTGCTCGGCCATGGGATCGAGGCGCTCGATCTTTCAGGCTCAGGGCGCCCTGAAAGAACTCGCCAAGCTGCTTCCCGACAGCGCCGTCCGCATCGTCGGGGAACGAACCGAGACGGTCCCAATCTCCGATCTTCGGGATCGAGACGTCGTACTCATTCG
Organism: uncultured Acidobacteriota bacterium; assembly: GCA_963724645.1. Classification (GTDB taxonomy): domain Bacteria; phylum Acidobacteriota; class Vicinamibacteria; order Vicinamibacterales; family SCN-69-37; genus CAVXSP01. Next base: position 453,963 of record CAVRVJ010000007.1, on the reverse strand, counting down.
CCCGGGCGGCGGCATTCCTGCGGATGGCGTTGTGCGTGACGGATCGAGCGACGTCAACGACTCGGGATCTCTTCGTGTCGAAGTTACCGGCACAGGCGAGAAGACGGCGCTCGCCGGCATCATGCGTCTCGTGGCACAGGCCCAGGGTTCTCGCTCGCGCGCACAGGCACTCGCCGACCGCGCGGCTTTCCTGCTCACCAACGTCGCGATTGTCGCGGCGGTGGCGACGCTGATGGGCTGGTCCTGGGCTGGAAAGGACGGGTCGTTCGTGATCGAGCGCGTCGTGACGGTACTGGTGATCGCCTGTCCGCATGCGCTGGGTCTGGCTATTCCGCTTGTGGTCATCATCGTCGCGATCAACGCCCAGTTCCTTCGCCGCGCACGGTTGTGACCGTGCCCCGCACGGATGTTCCTCCTACAGCGCAGTCTTCGGCTCGGCCAACGAACCGGGATGGGTTGGTAGCCGATTCGGTCCCTGGGAAATGCCCGCGGCAGTTCTTGCGAGAAGACGCGGGCGAGGGGCTGGGCGGCTGTTGCCATCTCGCCGGTCGTATTGACGTCGAGCTGTTCCACCCATCCTGCGACCCGCGTGTAACCACCACCGCGTGCTTCCTGCGTCAGGCCGAAGGCGGACTGGAGAGCCCGCCTATAGAGGGCGGGCCCTCTTTGTGCCGCTGCCACTACTTCGCGGCAGTCGCCATGTGCTCGTGCGCGGTCGCGAGTTCCCGAGCCTGCACGGCGGCCTCACGAGCCAACTGACCCAGCCGGTCACAATGGAGCGCCGTGTCCGGTGCGCCTGGCCGCTTGCTTTCGGACGCGTTCGGTGACTTGCGATACATGTCGGCGACCACCGCGTGCTCCTTGGCCTCAGCGTCGTATTTCGCGGCCAATGCCGTGAAGTGCTTGCTGAGTTTCATGTGGTCGGCCGGCGTCTTGGCCGTCGCCACGAGTTCTTTCACTTGCTGCGCGGTCAGCAAGTCTGACGATTTTGCGGTCTGCGCTGCCGCGAGCGCAGCTGACGCCATCACGAAAACGGCACTGACGATGAGAACGGTGACTCTATGTAGCGCTTTCATGACGTTGCTCCTTGTCGAATGACTGAGGTGGCGAGGATCGAATGTCATACCCGCTGCAGCGTGCCTCGCGCACGCCACCACGGGGAGAGCACACAACCGACGAGCGGACGAATGTCCGCTAGCCGAGATGGCGAGGAAGGCCGCTCAGATGAGCAGCGCGATCAGAAGATCCGATGACGGGGTTGGGGGCGAGCTGGATCGCGCGGACGGAAGATCGCAGGCCAACGTGGAGATGACCGGCGATGTCCTGGCCGACGTGGCGAACCAGGGCACCGACGACCAATGCATCTTGGCGAGGCTCGACCAAGTCTGCGTGAATACGGACGGCACCGTCGCGCTCACGACGAGCGGCTGGCAGCAACAATCCTCTGCTAACACGGCTCCCGCGCAGGTGTGGCGTGCTCGCTCGCACCGGGCACTGGCCTGAGCTGCGGCCATCGGGACCAACGAACTCATCGTCAGTCCGATGCTCAGAAGACCAGAGACCACGCCGCGGACGACCACCGAACTCATACGTTCCCCTTAAGCAAGGGCGATGCCAGGCTCAGTCCGCGTGGCGCCCTCAGAGCGAAGGTCAACGCGAATGAGAGGGTGCGGATTCTTTCGCCTCGACGGAGGAATTCCAACAGCCCCAATCAGCGGGACGTCCTCATGGCGGAGGGCCCGCCTCATTGCGCGGCCAGAAAGACTCAAAGGAACGATGACCGTCCACGTCAGCAGTTGCATCCCGAGGTATGCGGCACGAACGGTTTGCGCGTCGGCGCTCCTGAGACCGGCGATGCTGAGCGCCAGAAAGCCTGCCACCGCAAGCCAGCCAACCGAACAGCGCAATCTCGGCAGGATTTCACGGCGTCATCAGCGAGGGCTTCAACGTACCCTTTCGCAACGCGCGCAGTTTGACGATGTAGAAGATGACCGGTGTGATGATGAGGACGTGAATCGTGGACGTCACCATCCCCCCGACAATCGGCGCGGCAATCGGTTTCATGATGTCGGAGCCGACCCCGGTGCTCCAGAGAATAGGCAGGAGACCGGCCATGACGACGCAAACCGTCATCAGCTTCGGCCGTAGTCGTAGCACGGAACCCGCGATGGTCGCCTCCCGGACGTCCGCCTCAGTAATGTCGCCGCCTCGCCGCAGTCGTCGATCGAGTGCCTCATGGAGGTACACGACCATCACCACGCCCGTTTGCACGGCGACGCCGTAGAGCGCGATGTAGCCCACCCACACCGCGACCGAAAAGTTGTAGCCGAGCCACCACTGCAGGATCACTCCGCCGGTCATGGCGTAGATCACCGACAGCATGACGATTACCGCCTCTGCCGCCGAGTGGAACGTCAGGTAGAGCAACATGAAGATGACGAAAAACACGATCGGCAGGAGCACCTTGAGCCGCTCCCGCGCGCGCAGTTGGAACTCATACTGGCCGGTCCACTGCAGCGTGTAGCCAGCGGGCAGGGTCACTGCCTGGTCAACGACACGCTTCGCCCGATCCACGTAGCCGCCGACATCGCGCGTCGCGGTGTCGATGTACACGTAGCCGGCCAATTGCCCGTTCTCATCGCGGATCATCGCGGGTCCAGGGGTCAGGGTGATCTCCGCGAAATGCGCGAGCGGCTCCTGTTCGCCCATCGGCGTCTTGATCAACACACGTTCCAAGTCAGGCAGCGATTCGCGGAACCCACGCTGATAGCGGACGTTCACGGGATAGCGTTCTCGGCCTTCAATCGTGCGCGTGATGTTTTGACCGCCGATGGCCGATTCGATCACGTCCTCGACATCTTGCACGTGCATCCCGTGACGGGCAATGGCGTCCCGATTGATGCGAATGTCGGCAAAGTACCCCTGCGTCACGCGTTCCGCATAAACGCTTCGGGTTCCGGGAACCGGCTTCAGCGCGTCTTCGATCCGCGTACCGATCTGTTGGATCTGGTCCAGATTCGGCCCGAGAATCTTGATCCCCACCGGCGTCTTGATGCCCGTGAGCAACATGTCCAGCCGGTTGCGGATCGGCTGCGTCCAGACGTTCGGAAATCCCGCGAACTGCAAATCATTGTCCATCGCGGCCTGCAGGGCTTCGACCGTCATGCCCGGCCGCCACTGATCGCGCGGCTTGAGAGTGACCGTCGTGTTGACCATCCCCATCGGCGTATTGTCCGTGGCCGAGGTTCCGCGGCCGACGGTCCCGAAGACGCGCGCGACTTCTGGATACTTCCCGAGCAGTGTGTCCTGCACCTGGAGCAGCCGTGCGCCTTCCGTAATCGACATCCCTGGAGGCGCTGTGGGCATGTACAGCAGCGAGCCCTCGTAGAGCGGCGGCATGAATTCGCTACCGAGGACGAACAGCAGCGGAATCGTGAGCGGAATCACGGCGAAGTTGACCAGCAACGATATCCACTTCCAGCGAAGCACCAGCCGGATCGCCGGTTCGTAGATCAGCGTAAACACCCGCGACAGCGGATTCCGCGACTCCGGCCTGAGTCGTCGGCCTCGCACGAGCAGGATCATCAACACCGGGACCACGGTGACCGCGAGGACGGTGGCCGCGGCCATGGCGAACGTCTTCGTGAACGCGAGCGGCCGGAACATCCGCCCTTCTTGCGCTTCCAGCAGGAAGACCGGCAAGAACGAGACGATGATGATCGCGAGCGAGAAGAAAATGGGCCGGCCGACCTGCCTGGCTGCACGCAGGATCGCGCGCGGTTGGTCTTCGTAGCTCAGACCGGGGGCCTTCGCCCCCGCGGCCCCCCCGACGCCATCGCTCGCGGGGACCCCTTCGCCCCGCTCCGCTCCGGCGGGCTCACTCGCGTCGCTCGTTCGCGGCCACAACGCTGGCTCAGACACGTGGCGGTACGCATTTTCGACCATCACGATCGACGCATCGACCAGCACGCCGATCGCCAGCGCGAGGCCGCCGAGCGACATGATGTTCGACGTGATCCCGAGGTAGTACATCGGGATGAATGACGCCATGACGGCGACAGGCAGCGCGAGGATGGGCACCAGCGCGGATCGGAAATGGAAGAGAAAGACAACGATGACGAGCGACACGACAATCGCTTCTTCGAGGAGCGTGCGTCGCAAGGTGGCGATCGATTCCCGAATGAGGTCTGACCGATCGTAGGTCGGCACGATCGTCATCCCGGCCGGGAGGGCCTTCTGCACCTCGCGCAGCTTGGCCTTCACGGCGTCGATGACCGACAAGGCGTTCTCGCCGAACCGCATGACCACAATGCCCCCGACGGTTTCGCCCTTCCCGTCGAGCTCTGCAGCCCCCCGGCGCAGGTCCGGCCCGAGTCGGACCTCGCCGACATCGCTCACACGAATCGGCACGCCCTGGGGCCCGAGGCCAACGGCCACCTTCGCGATATCGTCCGTCGACGCGATGTACCCACGCCCTCGGACCATGTATTCGCGGCCCGCGAACTCCAGCAAACGACCCTCGACGTCGTTGTTGCTCGCCTTGATCGCGCTGATGACGTCGGTGATCGACAGCTTGTAGGCCGCCAGCTTGTTCGGATCGACGTTGACCTGATACTGCTTCACGAATCCGCCGATCGTCGCCACTTCGGCCACGCCGGGCACCGCGGCGAGCCAGTACCGAAGATTCCAGTCTTGAAAGCTCCGGAGGTCGGCGAGGGTGTGTTGGCCGGTTTCGTCCGTCAGCGCGTATTCAAAGACCCAGCCCACGCCGGTGGCATCGGGGCCAATCACCGGATTGGCGCCCTCCGGCAGTTGGCCACGCAGACCCTGCAGGTACTCGACGACCCGACTACGCGCCCAGTAGATGTCTGTGGCGTCCTGAAAGATGACGTAGACGTAGGAGATCCCGAAGTCGGTGAAGCCCCGCACTGCCTTCACGCGCGGCGTGGAAATCAACGCGCTCACGATCGGATATGTGATCTGATCTTCGATGAGATCGGGGCTCCGCCCCATCCAGTCCGTGGAGACGATCACCTGCACGTCGGAGATGTCTGGCACCGCGTCGAGTGGGGTGCGCGTCATGGCCCAGATGCCCCAGGCCGTCAGCACGACCGTGCCTGTGAATACCAGGAAACGATTTGACGCGCACCAGTCCAACAGTCTGTTAATCACAGAAACCTCAAGGGTCCGCCGCCCTCTCGCCTACTTGGCCGTGATGGTCAACGTCTTCTGCGCGACGTCCTTCCCGCCGACCTTCATGTTGACGGTCACGCTCCACTTGCCGGCCATCATGATTTGTCCCTTACCGACGTAGGTGCCCTCCGCCGCGACCTTCGGATCGCTGGCGGCGTTGAGCGCGATCGTGTTCTTCATTTCGCCCATCGCGCCCGTCGGCGGCATCACGAACTCCACCGTGACAGCGGCGCCAGTCATCGGTTTGCCGGCTGCATCCTTCGCGGTCACCGTCACTGTCGTCTCGCCGACCGTGGCCGGCGTGGGCTTCGTGCTCAGCGTGATGGTGGGTTCCGCCTTCTTCTGTCCCTGCGGCGGTTCGGCGGTCTTCGTTTGGGCCGACGCCGTGCCATTTGTGAGACTGACTGAGACAAGACCGGCGACGACCGCGCTGGAAAGGAGGCGAAGGATTCGGTCGACTGACATGGGATCTGCTCCTGTGGATGTGCAGGTTAACGGGCAACGACAGTGGTTTGTAACGTGCCGAGCCGCTGACCGCTCCGTGACACGGTCACGGTCGCTTCCCAACGGCCGGCCATCATGATTTCGCCGGTACCGCGATAGAGTCCGCCGCTCACTGGCGGGACTTTGACGGTGTTGCGCATCGCCGGCATGTTCATCGTGGGCATCGCAGGCATGAAAAATTGAACAGCCACTTCGGCGTCCGTAATAGGTCGGCCGGACGCGTCCTTCACGGTGACCTCAAACGTGTTCTCGCCAGTTTTCGGCGGCTCCGCCTGCGTATGCAGCGTGATGGTCAGTTGCGCAGCGGTCGACGTGCGCTCGGCTGCTGGTCCTGCCTCGTAGCCACTGACCCCCGCACGCAGCTGGCTTTCCGAATCCAGGAAAAAGGCGGCGCTCGAGGCGACCTGGTCGCCTTCCTTCAGGCCCGAGGCGATCTCGACCACGTCCTGCCGCCGTGCGCCGATCTGCACCCGGCGCGGGGTGAACGTGCCATCACCTCCCGCGACAAAGACCAGTTGTTCTCTGCCGGAATCGAGCAACGCATCGACCGGCACCACCAAGGCGGAACTGGGCGACGTCCCGATCTCGACGTTGGCGTACATGCCTGGCTTGAGCCGGCTCTGGAGATTCGCCACTTCGAATCGCACCTTCGCGGTCCGCGTCTCCGGTTGGAGGGACGGGCTAATGAACACGACACGCGCCGTCAGATGGTCGGCTGCGTACGCGTCGAGCGTCACGCGCGCCGTGGCGTTCACGCGGATAACCGGCAGATCGTGCTCGTACGCGTCCGCCTCGATCCAGACGACGCCAAGATTCGCGACGCGGTAGAGCGTCTGACCAGGCGTCACGTGCATGCCGGCCACGGCCATCTTTTCGAGCACGAAGCCATCGACAGGCGAGCGGAACGTGACCGGCGTCTCGGGCTCGAGCGTCTGTTCCAGGCGCGCCATCTGATCGCTCGTCAGGTCCCACAGGAGCAGGCGTTGACGCGCCGAGGCAATGAGTGACTCTGCCCGGCTCCTCGCTTCGGGCACCACCGAGGCGCGAACCTCGTCTCGGTTCTTGACGGCCAGTACGTACTCGCGCTCGGTCGCCAGCAGATCCGGGCTGTACAGAGTGAAGAGCGCTTGACCCTTGGTGACCGGCTGGCCGGTGTAGTCGACGTGCAGATCCTGGATCCAGCCTTCCACCTTGACGTTGACATCGGTCAGGCGTGTTTCATCGGCTCTCACGACGCCGACGGCGCGGATCGGCGTGGACGTCGAGGCGCGCGTGACCGTCGTCGTTCGGACGCCGATCAGTTGACGCCGCCGCGAATCGAGCGAGACGTCACCGCGAGGAATCCCTGCTTCTGGGGCCGCCACGGCGGACGCGCTGGGACCTGGCGCTTCGGTCGACGCACGATGGGGAATCCACGCGCGTAGCTGGTGCCTGGCGAAAAATGCGAGCGTGCCGGCGATCGCCACGACGGCAATGGCTGCGGTCCAGGCGACAACACGAGGATTGGCGGGTGACATCGCGCTTACCTCGCTCCTTTGCTGGACGAGGCCACCGCCGTCGATGTCGATCCGAGGTCGATGCCGACGGCGCGTTCCAGGTCCGCGCGCGCTTCGGCCAAATCGGCGAGCACGCGAAAGTAGTCGAGTTGCTCGGCGAGCAGCGTCCGTTGATTCTCGAGGAGTGTCAGGAAGTCGATGCGGTCGGACTCATACGCGATACGCGAGACCTCCAATGTCTGTCGGGACTGCGGCAGGATGGCGGTTTGCAGCAAGGCGGCCCGCTGCTCGGCGTTCTGGACTCTGATGTACGCCTGTCGAATCGTGAGCCGCAGCGCCTGTTCGGCGGCTTGGAGTCGCGCGTCGGCGGCACTGACTTCGGCCGTCGTCTCGGCGATCCGGGCGTCGATCCTCCCGCGCACCCACGGTGCCGACGGCCAGGTGATGCCGACCTGGGCCGTCCAGGCATCCGTCCCTCGAGGCGTCACCATGTACCCGCCCTGCAGCATGAAGTCCGGCTTGGTGTCTCCGTTGGCCACAGCGACTTCCGCTTTCGCACGCTCGATGGTCAAGCGGGCCGCCTGCAGTTCTGGCTGGTGATCGGTCGCGAGCTGGAAGAGGGCGCTCATCGCCGGCAGCTCGACATGAGTAGGACGCATCACGCAGCGCGCCGATCGGCGCCATCCACCGGACGTCCCATCAGCGAGTTCAACTGGGCGGACGCCAGATCCGCCTGCTGCCGAAACATCAGCGCATCGTCGTACAGCTTCGAGAGTTCGACGTACCGGCTTCAGGACGTCTGATTGCGAGATTCGGCCCGACGCGTATTTCGACTCGGCGACGTCAGCCAGTTGTCGAAGCACCACGGCGCTCTCGCCGTACACGTTCGCGGCGCTCCTGGCCACGAGCAATGTGGCGTAGGCGTGTTTCAAATCGCTAAGGACTTGTTGCGCGCTCACAGTCACGTCGTTCGAGGCCAGGTCCGCGTCCTTCTGTGCCACGGCCGTGCGGAGATCACGCTTCCCTCGGCCGGGAATCTCCTGCTCGATCAGGAGCATGTACATGTTCGTGTTGAGGGGGTTCAGCGTGTTGATCGGCCATTGCCAGATCTGCGCGCTGAAGGTCGGCGGCGACAGGAATTGCGACTGCGCTGACCGCTGCCGGACCGCCCCAAACTCGCGCCGCAGGGCGATGAGCGCCGGATTCCTCTGCAGCGCTTCTTCGATGGCGTCGCTCAACGTCAACGGTGGCCCTGCGTACGGGGCCGGGCGCTCGAGCGGGGGAAGCTGAGCGAGCGCCGGCGACGTCGCCCCGGCCTGGGCGGCCAGATGAAGGCTTCTTGCTACCACGCAGCTCGCGCAGACGAGCGACCGAAACAGACTTCGCGACATAAGATTCCTCAGTTCGCAATTAGCAATGGCTGCGCGCAGCCCACGAGAGGCAGACGCCCGCCAGTGCGACACACGCTCACCGCGGCGCGGTTCACGCGCGGCAGGAAGGGACGAACCCGGAGATCAGATGCGCAGGGACGAAGCGAGTAGGAAGAGAGGCGGTGAGGAAACGGCGAAGGAGGCCGAGGCAGAGATAGACCACAGTCGACGGGCGGCCGAGGCCACTGGCGCGGCGGCCGGCACGAAACTCAGCGTCACGATCGGCTTTACTGGGGATGCGGGTTTGACGGCGATGAAGTTCTCTATGGACGCGGCCGATGACGTGCAGCAATCCGCGGCCTTCATGCTGGGACCGCAATCGTGCTGGCCCTCCTCGCAGCAGGCCATTTCGGCGCTCTTCGTCATGTTGTCGGGCAGGCAGTTCGCCAAGGCGGAGGTCGCGACGGCGAGGACAAGCATGCCGGCGAGCGCGATGCGCAGAACCAGAGACATCAGCTCCGATTGTCTGTTCCGCGGCCATGGTTGTCAAACAACGGACTCCACCCCCTTGTTCCCTCTTGGGTTCTGCAACGTGTCCAGCCGCCATGGCACGACTATCCACGGCCAAGTCATCAGAGTGGCTGGCTGGTACCCACTGTTAGGGTTTTCGGGGCTGTTGTTGAACGGATGTTCTCGGTTTGCCGGACAGAATCCTGTGGGCGACGGCCAATCCTCGGCGATTGTCCGTAGCACATCGACGGCGCACGATGGTCAGCGCAGCGTGTTCTTCCCAGCCTTCTTCGCCGCCGCCCATCGGGCCTTCGCGGACGCCGACAGCTTCGCTCGCAGGGCCTTGGAGAAACGCCGTCTGACCTTCTTCACGGTCTTCGTGATCAGCGGTCGCTCCTTCTTGGCTTGCTGAATGGAAACAGCGGCCGTGTCTCCAATGTCAGACAACATTTTCTGTGTCCTGCCCGCAAATTCGTGAAGCTCCGCGGCCAGTTCAGCGCGCATCTTCACGAACGCGTCGTATTTGGAGGCCAGACGTCCCAGACCCGCTCCGACCGTTTCAGCCGCGGTGGTCAATCCACTCTTCTTCCGTCGTCGCCATTTCGCCATCCAGTGACTATATACAAGAAACCCCAGAGCTTGCGCCTTGGGGTATCCCGCCCTTTACGGACGGGCCGCGAGCAGCACGTCCGAAGTGAACGGCACACCGGTCACGACGGAGACGAAGCGCGTGTTCTGGCTCGACACCGACGGCAATCTCATCCTCGATCGGTCGGGCACACCTGCGAGTGAAGTGCCGACGACGAGAAGTGTGTATCGACGGAAGCAAAAAAGGCAGCTCAGCGGTGCGCAGGCGTGGTACCGGATTGGGAAGCTGCTTCTCTGCGCCGCCGAACGCTCATCGTGATCGCGAGCGCCAGTCCCAACGCGGCACCGATGACGCCGCCGATGAACTGTCCGCGGAGCAACTTCGCCGTGGTGAACTTCATCACCTCGGGAATCTGCACGAGCGACTGCACCCCCGAGCCACCCGGCACGCCGCCGGGCTCGGAGTACCAGGTCAGTGCCGGCGGCACCACGTACGAGGCGATGACGACGCCCAGAAGCGCTCCGGCCAGCATCAGGATGAGCGTCGTCTTCATCGATTCTGTTACTTTCTCACGACCTCAACGATAGATGCTACGTAGGCTCCCGACGGCCGAGTGTAAACGCTCCTGGTACGACGTTGATGCTCGCCTTTGACAACAGCGGGACGCCTCAGAGAAGGTTCTCAGACCCCCGCTCGGCTTCCCTCTCTGACACACCACAACTTCCCTCGCTGACACAGGAGGCTTCTCGCTATAATCCCGCCCACTCCCGATGCCCTCGAGGCAGGCACGAGGCTCGGCCGTCGAATCCAGATCCGCTCGGCGCCGGTGGCATGGGCGAGGTGTATCGGGCGCGCGACACGCGACTCGACCGCGACGTCGCAGTGAAGGTCCTGCCGCCGGCGTTCGCACGCGATGCGGATCGCCGCGCGCGCTTGAACGGGAGCCAAGGCGATCGCGGCGCTCTCCCATCCGAACATCCTCGCGATTCACGACACGGGACGCATGACGGCCAGACTTCGTCGTGACCAGCTGCTCCAGGGTGAAAGCCTCCGCGCGCGACTTGAGTCGGGTGCCTGCCCATCAGGAAGGCGACCGAGATCGCCGTCCAGATCGCGCGCGGCCTGGCCGCTGCCCACGACAAGGGCATCGTCCATCGTGATCTGAAACCGGAGAACGTGTTTCTGCTCAAAAACTGCCGCCATTCCCGGCAACTCCAGTCCGGTGGCACGCCTACGTTTATGCCGATCACGAAACGAGGGGCCTCTTGACCCACTCGCGCGCGATCCAAAAGTCGCCGCCTTCCGTCCAGCCGTAGTCAAGTAGACGCCGTTCTCTCGGACGGGCAGCGTTCGCCTGAGCGTCGTGCCGGTCGACGTGGAGCGGGCCGAGACGGCGGTCACGGTGCTCGATGCGCTGCTGCGATCGTTGGAGACCCCGCCTCGGCTCGCGCGCGCCGCGCGCGTAAGCCCAGTAGAGACCGAACTCGATCAAGACCGCGATGCCTGCGAGACGCATGTCGGCCCGATGACGTTTTTTTTTCGAGAGGATTCCCTCATGAGACGAATGATAAGCGTCGGGACCACCGTGATGCTCGCCTTCGGCATGAAGGGGCTTGTTGCGCAGGCTCGGCCCGATTTCACCGGCAACTGGACGGTGTCCGATCCGAACGCCGGCGCGTCTCCGGGGATCATGTACCTCGGCTTCGCGTTCACCGCACTCTGAAAGCTTGCCGTCTGAAAGCCGGTGTGATTACACCTGGCACCCGGGCCTAAACGATTTCCGTTCCTTTTCCGCCGGGTTCTTCGGGCTCAGCTCGTCCCAATACACGGCGTGCGCTGTCGGAGTCGCGATTGCTACGTCAGCCTGCCGCTCGATGCGCCCTCGGCGGCGTTTCCGCCGGTCGCCTTCCGCGCCTGGTAGCGCTCGATCGCCGCGCGCGCGTTGAACAGCATGCGCGCGCGACCAAGCCGCGCGTCGAGACCGGTGTTTTGTACCGTCGCGAGCACACCGGGATTCAACGCAGCCAGCCACACCTCGACGCCGCTCTCGGTCATGCGCCGCTCGCCTTCGATCAGCATCTGCAGGGCCGAGTACTCGATGTCGGATACGCGGCTCATGTCCAGCACCAACACGCGCGGCTGATACTTCGCCACCAGAGACTGGATCTGCTGCCCCACCGCCTGCGCATTGACGAAGAACAGCCGCCCTTCCGGGCGCAGAATCAGCAAGCCTTCGAAGGTCTCGTCGTCGCCGTGTTCGGGCGAAAGCGGTCGCAGCACGTCCTCGCCACGCTTGCGGCCGATGACGTACACGCGCGGGTACGCGGACTGGCTGGCCAGGCCGATCATCGACACGATGATCGCCACCACGATGCCCTTGAGGGTGCCCAGCAGCAGGACGCCGATGCAGGCGACCAGGGCCCAGCGGAATTCCATCGTGCGCACGCTGCGGATGGCACGGAACTCCGACGGCTTGATCAACCCGACCGAGTAGACGATGACCACCGCGGCCAGCGTCGCATTGGGCATCAGGCCAAGGATCGGAGCCAGGAACAGCATGGTGGCGAGCGCGGCGCCCGCGGTCACCAGCGAGGCCAGCTGCGACTGCCCGCCGGCGGCGCGCACGACCGCCGTCTGCGACGTGCCTCCGCCGGCCGGCATGGTGCCGAACAGCCCGCCGCCAAGGTTCGCCGCGCCGGTGGCGAGCAATTCCCGGTTCGCGTTGACCGGAGGATCGTCGGCGCGCGCGAAGGCGCGTCCGGCCGCGATCGATTCGGTGAAGCTCATCAAGGCGACTCCGAGTGCACCCGGCAGCAGCCGTGCGGCCAGCGCAGGATCGGGCAGTGTCAGCGACGGGAAGCCCCGCGGGATCAGCCCGACGATCGAGACCCCCATCTTCTCCAGCCCGAGGAACCACGCCGCGGCGATGCCGCCCGCCACCGCGACCAGCGGGGCCGGCGAGTGCGGCCACAGCCGTTCCATCGCGATCAGCACCGCGAAGGTCGCGAGGGCGACCATCAGCGTGATCGCCGAGGTTTCGGGGATGTGGTTGACGACGCTGACGGCATCGAAGAAGAAGCCGTGCTTGGTGATGTGGATGCCCAGCAGCTTGGGCACCTGGTCGAGTACCGATCACCAACCCGATGCCGGCCTTGAATCCGGTAAGCACCGGCGTCGATATGAAGTTGGCGACGAAGCCGAGTTTCAATAGCCACGCCACGACCAGCGCGGTGCCGACCAGCAAGGTCAGCGTCGCCGTGGCCGTCACAAGGCGCGCCGGATCGCCGTCCGGCACCGCCAGTCCGAGCTGCGTGCCGACGAGGATCGCGATGGTCGTCGTCGAACTGACGCTGAGCGCGCGCGAGGTGCCGAGCAGCGCGTAGATCGCCATCGGGATGAACGCGGTGTACAAGCCGACCGCAACCGGCAGGCCGGCCACCGACGCGTAAGCCATCGCCTTGGGAAGGACGACCGCGGCGGCGGTCAGCCCGGCCACCAGGTCGAAGCGGAAGGTCGGCGCCTTCGGCGCGCTCGCCTGGGCAGGAATCGGAGTTGGGGACATCGCGTTTGCTCCAGGTGGCCTGACCGTGTCGCGGACCGCCAGCGCCAGTTAGTTTAGAACGCTGTGGTCCGCGAATATTACATTCGCCCGCTGATCTGAGCGCACCGACTTCCCGCCCGTGACTGCGTCGCGGTCACGCCGATTCTCGGCGGGCGTAGTGTTCCAGGACTGGATCGACGGCTCCGGCGAGACCTCCACGCTGTGAGATAGACTCGCGCCCGTGATCGACGTCTCGGCATTCCGGATGTGGCTGATGGTCGTCACCGGCTGGCCGGACTGTCGCGAGCGGGACGCGATCGCCCACCTGATTGCAGAGAATCGCCCGCTGCACCGGCAATTGGGCGGCGGCTAACTGGACCTTGACCGCGGCCCGCTGGGCGGTGATGATCGGCCGCCCGCGATGGAGCACCGCTTCCCACCCGTCCTGATACTGGTGATCTGTGCTGCTGTGGCGCCGATGATCGCTGACGGCACACGGCGGCTGGGGTTATCCGTGGTCGTCATCGAGCTGCTCCTCGGCGTGGCTCTGGGGCCGCAGGGGCTGGCGATCGTGACTGCCACCACTGGCGCATTACCGGCGTTCGCCACCCTTGGCCTGGCGTTCCTCTTTTTCATCGCCGGCCTCGAGATCGACTTGCCGGCCATCCGGGGCCGGCCGCTCCGGCTCGCGTTCGCCGGATGGGTGTGCGCGCTCGCACTCGCCGTCGCGATCGCGTTCGGCATGCGCGCGGCCGGGCTGACCGACGCCTGGCTCGTCGTCGCCATCGCGCTTGTGACGACGGCGCTCGGCGTGCTGGTGCCGATCCTGCGCGACGGCGGCGCGCTCGACACGCCGTTCGGGCGAAACGTTCTCGCGTCCGGCGTCGTGGGCGAGCTCGGGCCGATCCTGGCGATCTCCCTGATCGTCTCGCGCCGGTTCAGCGCGGGCACGCAGGCCGGCCTCACGCTCGCCTTCGTGGTCATCGTCCTTGTGCTGGTGTGGCTGATGACGCGCGGCGCGCGAGTGCCCGTGGTGCTGGGCTTCTTGAGACGCGGCCTCGATCAGTCGGGCCAGACGCCGATCCGTGTCGCCCTGGTGCTGGTTGTGGGACTCGCCGTGCTCGCCGAGGATTTCGGACTTGACCTGGCGCTTGGCGCGCTTGCCGCCGGCATGATGGTCGGGTTCGCGTCGCGCGACGGCACCCGGGTGCACGACCTGCACGCCAAGATCGACGCTGTCGGCTTCGGCTTTCTCGTCCCGCTCTTCTTCCTGTCGAGCGGTATGAAACTCGATCTCAGGTCCGTCGCCGGAAGTGTCGATGGACTGGTGCTCGTCGGCGTGTTTCTCATCGCGCTGGTCGCGGTGCGGCTGCCAACCTTTTTGTTGTTGCGCCGTTCGCTGGGCGGGCGCGCCGCGGCCGCCGTCGCGCTCCTGTCAGCGACCACGTTGTCACTGATCGTGGTGATCACTCAGGTCGCGGTCGAGGCGGGCGTGATGCCAGTCGCGCAGGCCTCGCCGATGGTCGTCGCGGGCATGCTCACCGTCATCCTGTTCCCCACGCAGGGATTCAGGCTCGCCGCCGTCGCGCGTGGCACGCGGTCGGATGGCGACGATCGCGAAGAACTGTAGACTTGAGCGCGATGCTCGCGCAGCGTCAGCGATCCCGGTCATCCGCACATCGTTGCCGGAAACATCCCACACCCACATGCCCAGGTTTCCTGCGTCCGCGGCGAGACCCATCAGGTTCGCACTCTCACGCAACGCGTCTTTCGAGCGTCTTTCCTCTTCGATGACAACCGCAAGCAGCATCAGCGGAGTGGCTGTCACCAGGAGGAATAGTTGTAGCGCCGTTGCATTCTGGGCGGGGGTTTGGGCCAGGAACGGGCCGTGCCCGCGCATGGTGCCCCAGATCGCCTGGAACGTCATGATCAACATCGAGACGCTGATTCCACCAAGGCCGAAGCGGAGCGCCGCCCATATGAGCAGAGGAATCGGCGTATATAAGAGAGCGGGCGACGTGTGGGGACCCGCGGACGTTGTATCGAAGCTGAAGACTCCTAGCGCCACCGTACACGCACCGACGAGAGCCGCTTCCAACACGCGTCGTTGGGACAGGGCTCTCGGGCGTCTGACGAACAGATGGTGCGCACCCAGCAGAAATGCCGGCACGAGGACGACGGTTGTGACCGCATTCGAGATGCCCAGGTTGCGCCATTCGATCCAATATTGGCCTTGATCCGAGTCCGTGGACGCCTTCCGAGAGTCGGATAGGTCGCTGTTGGGGCCTGAGTGCCGCAGGGCCTACTTCCCCGCCGCCCCGGCCTGCTCGACTAGGAGCGCCCACCAGCCTCGAGACGGCCTTCAGCATGAGTCGAAGCGCCGCGAAGTCCACTCCCGCGGGATTTCACCCGGTCGACCGAAAGTCCAAAGCGGAACGTCGCCGGAGAAATGGGGCTTCGGCGTCAACTTGACACTGCCGATCACGCCGATGCCGGTGTGATGACGCCCGCATCGTCGATTCGGGCAACGGGAAACTTGGGATCGTTACGCTGCCGTCCTTGCTCGTTGGGGTCGAGCTTCACGCTCACGTGCAGAAGATCAGTGGGGCGGACTCTCCGATCCGGTCCCACCGCCACTTTGTGTTCGCTGATATCCTGCTTCAGGTCTTTGCGGGTGAGGTTGGCGTCGATGGCGGCCTGCGAGATCTTGAGACCGTGCCGCCGCGCGTTCTCGTACATCCAGTTCAGCGCAATCCAGTTGAGACCGAAGTTGCCGTTGCCTCCGCCGACATCGGAGTGCACGCCGCGGAACCACGCTTCCACCAACCGGCCGGCCTCATTTTTCCCGGTGCCGGCCAACCGGGTGAGCTGGAAGAACGCTCGTCGCTCGTCGAGCGCCATCGCATGGTAACAGTGCTCGACATTTGGCGGCCAGTTCAGGTTGTGACCAGCGTTGAGGTGTTCGCCTGCCACGCCGAACTCGCCAACGATGTCCCACACGCCGATGAAACGGATGGAGAGCTTGGGCAGCTTGTCCGCGACCTCATTCGCAAACGAGATGGCCAGCGCAGCCCCGCGGCTGAAGCCGATCACGTCGATCGCGAAATCCTCCGCTTCGAAATTGTTCTCCAACCGATTCATCATGTCGCGGACGCGCCGGTGCCCACCGAAGCCAAACGCCTCGCCCACTTTGTCGCCGACGCCGGTCTTCGCCCGCGTACCGATGCCCTTCAGATAGAGGCTCCCCCGGTCCGCCTTCGTGTCATCAAAATTCTTTAACGGATCGTCGTAGCCCCGAAAGAAGTCGAGCACGTTGCTGTCGAAACCATGCTTCTCGTCGTCGGCTTTGTCTTCGTTGCCGGTGCCATCGAACGCGTAAAGGGCCATGATGGTAGATCCTTGTGGTTGGCGACTGTTGGGAGACTCCAGGGTGTCTGGCAAGAATGCCGTGGCCCATGCTACCCGAACTTGCCGACGAGGCGAACGGTTTGCTGCCACATCGTCTTCGTCCGCATCTCGTCGTCCTGGCGCAGCGTCTTGCGGGTCCTTACCGCCCGGTCACCTTGGGCACCACGCTGGTTCTTGAACCGGTTGGCGTAGAAACGGCCGCCGGTCATGTCGGCGAGCGTCCGCGACGACCTGATGCTCCCTCCAAGACTCGGCGGCGCCTTCGCCGCCCTGTCACGCTTCTCGCCGAACTTGATCGCCTCGTTCGGCCGGACTAGGATCTTCGCATCGCCTCGTCTCAAGTCACCGGAGATCCATCATGCCGAACCCGTTCGTGCACACTGAGCTCAACACCACCGATCCGAAGAAGGCCAAGGAATTTTTCGGCAAACTCTTCGACTGGACGCTCGAGGACATGGACATGGGCCCGGGCGGCACTTACACCATGATTAAGGCTGCCGAGGGCACGGGTGGCGGAGGTGGGATCATGCAACACCCCATGCCAGGCGCTTCCTCCGTGTGGATACCCTATGTCCTGGTGGACGACCTGGCGGCATCGACCAACAAGGCCAGAGCACTGGGCGCACACATAATTAAAGAGAACGTACCAGTGCCCAATATGGGCAAGTTCTCGATCATCACCGACCCGACCGGCGCGGCGCTGGGACTGTGGGAAGCGCAGACGAAGTGAGCGAAGCCGAGCGCCCGTCCTGATCGCCTCACGGAAGCACTACATCCCGGCACGCCCGAGTGCGTGTCTGCGCGGGGCGACCGTGTGGCAACGTCTCGCATCGCTTCCAAAGGATAGCGGTCGTCAAGGCATTCGCTCGAGGGGCAGTAGCGGCGTCCCGCGACGGTTTTGGCGAAGGACAGCCCAAGAGGCCCTCGTCCACGAGCGTGAGCTGGCGTCCGACTCGTGCATGAAGATCGCCTTCGGAGGCCACACCAAGGCGAAAGGCTTGATCTTGCGAGCGCCAGTGCCGCGCGAGAGTATCGCCTGTGAAATCTACCGAACGGGTACGAGGCGCTTCAGCTCATCAGACCAGTTCTGCACGACGATCATCTGAGCGGGCGCCAGATCGGTTGGTCGGTCCTTGGTAAGCGCGATCAAAAAACGCTGCCCATCCGGCGAAACGTCATAGCTTCGTCCCCAAGCGATGGCCAGATCCGCGTGTTCGAACACCGTGTGTGCGTACCCCCGCTTGGAATTCCGGGTCCGCGCTGATGCGGACAGCGAGAAGTTTCGGCAGTCGGCTGCCGGCCTCGCGATGCACATAGAACAGTTCGTGCCCATCGGCGCTCCACGCGGGCTGCTCGCCGCCGTTGTTTGAAATCTGGTGACGCTCGCCCGGGCCTGGATAGGGCTGCGCGTAGACTTCGTTGCGGCTGGATTCATTCGAGACATATGCCAGCCATTTGCCGTCCGGCGAAAACTCAGGCGACATTTCGTTGGCGCCCGTCTGGACGATCGGCCGAGTCTTCCGATCCGCCATCGACAAGCCCCAGATATCGAACTGAAAGAACCCCGAGGACGGTCCCTCCTCCACATACGCGAGCGTCGTCCCGTCGGCCGACCAGGAGGCCGGTGTTTGACTGCGACTGCTGGTCGTGAGCGGTTCGGCACTCCCGCTTCCGTCGGCGGCCTTCCAATAAAGGTTGTCTTCACCCCCGGCCGCGCCCGAGCGGAAGACGACTCGCTTCCCGTCCGGCGCAAACAAGCCGTAGCCGCTTTGCCCGTCAACCGTGATCGGATTGAGCACGCCGCGTGCGATGTCGTAGCGCCACACGTTGCGGACATCTTGTTGGGTGGAGACCGAGATGTAGCGCCGGCATCCGCGAGCCGGCGCCGTCGATCCTTTTCCAGGCAGCGTCGCAAGAGACGGCGGACGGTCGGGATCGCCTTGCCGACGTGCTCGATGTCAATCTCAGGGCGCAGCACAGGCGCCCATCCGCGCGGCGTTCGTCACGGTCGCGGTAGGAGCGACGGCGTCGCCCGCCGTCACAGACGTGGCGGCCCCTTCTGACCAATCATGTCGCCACGCTCACGTCGATGGACGTCTTCACGGTCCCCACGCTCACCGGCAGCGTGCTGTTCGTCTGGATTCTGCTCACCCATCAGCGCCGGCGAATCGTCCATGTCAATATCACGGATCCCACGACGGTGTGGACGGCGCAACAGATGATTGAAGCCCTTCCGGAGGACACCGCGCCTCGATGGCTGCGGCGCGATCGCGATCCCCTTTATGGCGAGGTGTTCCAGCGCCGGTTTGCGCGCAGGGGCATCGGTGAGTCGTCTCCAGGCCGTCCAGCCCTTGGCAAAATTCCTATAAGGATTTTGTTGGGGGCGCGTGGTCAGGGAGGCGGCAGTTTACCATTCAGCAGCGAGAGGATTGCCGCG
The DNA here is from genome assembly GCA_963724645.1 of uncultured Acidobacteriota bacterium. Taxonomy (GTDB): domain Bacteria; phylum Acidobacteriota; class Vicinamibacteria; order Vicinamibacterales; family SCN-69-37; genus CAVXSP01. The sequence continues at coordinate 434,915 of CAVRVJ010000007.1, read as the reverse complement.
TGGAGCGTTGGCCAGGACGGCTCCCGCGTGGTGGCGATTTCGAAGTGGCCGACGCCGGGAACGATGAGTAGCTCCGCCTGGTCGCCGGCTTTTGTCGCGGCATCGACCTGCGCCCGCGCGAAGGGGCGCGGCACGAACTGTTCGTGCTCGTCCCACAGCATCACTTGCGGCACGCCGATGGGCACGAGCTTGAAGACGGAGGACTCGGCATAGCGGTTCGGCACGTCGGTGGGGCCGCCGCCGAGCATCCCGTGAACGACGGGCGCCTGGCAGCCCTTCTCCATGTTTTCAATGTTGACGGACATGTCCATCGTGCCGGCGAGATTGATCACGCCGTTCGGCTTGATCGCATCGGCGACGTAGAGATCGCTGCCCGCCTTCAGGCGCGAGCGCGACGCCGCCCACATTGCAAGGTGGCCGCCGGCGGAGTGGCCGACGATGACGATGTGGTTGAGATCGAGATGGTGGGGGCCGGCGAGTTTGCGCAGATGATCGACGCCTCTGGCGACGTCCAGATAGGTGCCGGGCCAGCCGCTGCCGGGTTGAGGGAGGCGGCGGTATTCGATGTTCCAGGTGGCGATGCCTTCTACCTTGAGCTTGTCGCCGATCGGGCCGAGCTCGCGCAAGTTGGAGAAGGGTTCGCGCCAGCAGCCGCCATGGATCAGCACGACGACAGGAAAGGGGCCATCGCCGGAGGGCACGCGCAAATGGCCGATCTGCGTCGGGTCATCGCCATAGGCAAGCTGGTGGTCTGGCTCCAGCGTGGGCAGCGCCTGGAATTCGGGCGGCGTCATCAGCGCCTTGGGGGTTTCGAGGGCGGGAACGGGCTCTTCTTTCTTTGGTGCCGGCTGAGGGCCGCATGACGCGAAGGCGAGCGCCGCCAGTACCGAGGCAGACGCTGGCAGTGAGCTTGCCGCCGCGGGCATTGCGCTTTGTCATCCCAATCCCTTTTTGTGTTGTCCGCCACTGCTGCGGCTGCGGTTTTCCGGCCTAAGTTAGAGGTTTTCCTTGAACCAGCCGATGGTCCGGACAGACGGGGTCCCGGAGACAATCGCCGTTACCAGACACAGGGCGGATTGAGTCGGCCTTGCACGGGGTGATTATGCGGCAAACTCGTGTCGATTCGGCCGGTTTCGCCGCGCGCGGTGCGCCAAACTGTGGAAATGGCCTCGCGTGCGACAGACCTTCGGAGTCAGGAACCTGATGCCGGCCGATTCCCGCGGTTAGACGTCGCGCCAAGCTCGGTCGGTCGGGACCGGACCGTCGCGCGACGGCCGGAGCCGCGGCGCTTCGGTCGGTGAACCCAAATGCCGGAGGATTCGGTCGATCACTCCAAGAAGGGCGATTGACAGGACATCACATCGTCGACAATGGCAGCACGGCCCACGTACACGAGGGCCGGCCGCCCTACATCAGCCCCTTCTTCAGACAGTAGGCGGTGAAGTCCCTCTTCACGACATTCGGACGGTCGAGCGTTCGATAGAACTCGTCGAGAAACTCCAGCGCTCTCTTCTTGCCCTTCTCATCGAAATCTGGAATCGATTCGTACATGGTCGCGATCGCCGGCCGGATCGCGCGGAACTGCGCGAAGAACGTCTCGAGCTCTGGCATCGATCGGCACGGGCCGCGGTACATGCGATCGCGTACGCTCGTGACCTTGTCGAGCTCTCTCGGCGGCATCGCGTAAGGCGTGTCCACGAGCCCGGAGTAGTCGAAATCGTACGGAACCACATACACCGCTCGGTTTTGCGTCTGGACGAGTTTCACGTTGTGCTGCCCCAGCACCGAAACGTCGAGGTTGCCGATCATGTAGGAGAATGTCGTCACGAGCGTGAAGTTGTCGCGGTCGAGGCGACTGAGCAGCTCGCTTTGTGTCACGATCCTGCCCTCCATCCGCTTCGCCAGATCGCCGTCGTCCTCGATAAGCATGCCATTATGCGTGCCCAGGCTCTTGTTGCCAGCCGTGTTGACGTACGTGACCTTCACCAGCCGCGCGCGGAACGATTTCGGCGTCAGGAGATTAAAGATCCGATACGCGGCGTATTCGCGGAGGGGATACTGCTCCGCCGCCTTCAAATTGCGGCAGTGCGTGACCAGCTTCAAGTTCTCCTGGCCGTCGAACACCGTTCCCTTCACTTTGCTCTTCGGAAATTCCAGCCGGATTGGCGCGAAGTCGCACACGTCGTACCGAGCGGCGGATCTGACCGCGTGTGCGCACGGGCAGATCGATCTTGGTGAGCGAGCCATCGGTCTGTCGAAACTCGATCACGGCCGGAAACATCTTCGTGCTCGTCGGGTTTCGGTCGCCTTGTATCTGCTTGAAGTCGCCGGTCAGGGTGAACTCGAGTGGCGCCGAGCTCTCGAACAGTGCGCGGGTCTCCGCACTCTTCTTCTGCTTGGCAATCGTCTCGGCGTCCGGCCACTCCTTCGGTGGCGTGGCCTTGATCGGCTTTGGCGGCAGTCGCATGCCACCCTGAGGTGATGTGGCGCCTGCAGCACCCACGACCAGACAGACGAACAAGATGACGCCGACGAACCGGGGAACGGACTTCATGATCCCTCCTCTGTTTCGAGGAACATCACCGAGCTCTGGCCGTAGCTGAACAACCTGTGCTCGGAGCGATTCTATCGCCTGTACCTGTTCAGGGAACGATCCTGACGACCGTGCCCGTGCCCGCTGATACCGAGAAGTTGGTGACGTAGATCGACCCATCGTCACCGATGGCGATCCCGCCCGGCGCCACAAGACCCTCGCCTGGCGCGACGATCGTCGTCCTGGTGGTTGCGTCTGGCGACACGCGAATCAGCGATCCGGTTCCGCCTTGAGGCGGAGGCCCGCCAGTGGAGCTGATCTGAAGGACGTACAACGATCCGTCCGATCCAAATGCGATATCGATAATCTTCGTGAAGCCGCTCGCGTAGATCTCGGGCGTCCCTCCGTTTGACGGGATCCGGTAGACGTTCGCCTGCCCTGAGAGGAACGGAAAACCCGTAAGCTGGCCCACGTACAGCTGACCGTCAGGTCCTTGTACCACGCACGTTGGAACCGCCTGGAATGTCGATCCCGAAACCGTGCGGTTCGGGAAGAACGCGAGGTTGGAGATCGAGCCGTTAGCCGCGACCGCGTTGAGCGAGTTGCCGCCCGCGTCGGTGAACACCTGACGTCCCGGCAGCGCGAGCAGGCCGTACGGGTTCGAGTCCAGTGCGCCGCCGTCAGGATTTGCGAGCTCCTCGAAGGCGGATAGGTCTTCCTCGAATGACCGCTTGCTGTTCGGCTGGAACCGAACGAGACGGCCGAACTGGGCTCCGACTGCCGCGAACTCAGGGTGCGCCGCGTCGTTGAACCGCCGTGCCGGATCGAGGGCGGCGCCGATCGTGACGAAGCCGTTGCCGCGCCCCTGGAACTCGACGTCATGCGGGCCGGTTGAGGAGGCGCCCGCCCCAGCCCCAGTCTGGGCCGCAAGAGAGGGTAAGCCGGTGACCACGCGCGTCTGCGACGGCACGCCGCCGAGAGTGATCCTGGTGATTGATCCAGTGGCACCATAGCAGACCAACACGTTGTTGCTGTTGACGATGCAGGGCCCCGCTCCGCCGCTGCCGGCCTCAGCCACGTACAGGCTGCCCTCCGGGTCGAAGTTGAGACCGCGAGGATTGTTGAGCCCTTGCGCAATGACCTGAAGTGTCGCGAGGGCGTAGACGGGAGCGGGCGAGGAAGCGAGGATTGCGGCGCAGCTGACAGTCGCGAGAGCCGCGCTTAGACGACAGGCGTGTCGGAACATGTTGTTATCTCCGCTGAACTGTGAAGGAGACGGCTGAGGAGTGCGAGGATTCGCAGCGACGCCGATTTGACTGTTTTTCGGCGTGAACTGTCAAGGCGGTTTCGTCTGCGTCGTGCGATCCCCATCCCGATCGTTGGTTCAAATCCACAGCGACGGACGCTTCCATGTCTCGCCTGCAAGCTCCTGGAGTACGCTGGTCGGGCGCGCGTTAAGCTATCCACGGGGCCAGGCGTACGGGAAACCACTGCTGCAACAGGTTATGACAGCGGGTCAGCGATGTGGGCGGGACGAATGACGCTGGAACAGGCGCGCGCTCAGACCAAAGCCGAACTGGCTGCCCTGCTGGCGCGAGTGCGCCGCATCGAGCCGGCAAATCCAGCGTACGCCGTCGAACTCAGCCCGGCTCTCACACGTGACCGCGATGCGCTCCGCCATCAGCACAACCGTGCAGAGGTGCAGCGATGATCGATGGCACTCGTGCCGCGCTGCTCATCGTCGACGTGCAGAACGACTTCTGTTCCGGCGGAGCGTTGGCGGTCCCGGACGCCGAACGGGTCGTCAGCACCGTGAATCGTTACCTCGACGACGCTGCCGCCCATGGCGCGCTCGTCTATTCGTCGCGTGACTGGCATCCCGCGGTCACGAAGCATTTCAAGTTGTACGGTGGCCCCTGGCCCGTCCACTGCGTCCAGGGCACCGACGGCGCAAGCTTTCATCCGAATCTTCGCCTGCCAGTGACGGCCATCGTCGTCACGAAAGGAGCGGATGCCGACAGTCCCGGCTATTCGGCATTTGAGGGGCACACCTCTGACGGCAAGTCACTCCTTTCGGACTTGCAGGAGCGCGGAATTCGTCATCTCTACGTCGCTGGCCTCGCGACCGACTACTGTGTGAAACATTCGGTGCTGGAGGCGTTGTCGGCAGGCTTGAGGGTCACGATTCTCGGGGATGCCATCGCCGGCGTGAATGTTGACGACTCAGCTCGCGCCCTCGCCGAAATGCGCACGCGGGGAGCCGAGGTGATCGCCAGCGCCGACATACTTGCCGGCAGGCGCTGAATCGAGCGCGCGCCATTCACGCCGCACGTTGTCCGAGCGGTTGTCGCGAGACCTGTCCGCGATTGGTCAATGCGACGGCTGCCACGACGACCCACAGGATGGCAGTCAGTGCGAGGTTCCACGTCAAGACAGGTGCGCCTGTCAGCGGAGGCTGAAGGATCAGCGTGCTGGCCGAGAGACTCGCGTGCATGAGCATCGCCACGAGCAGGCTCGCAGTGCGGTCGTAGACCCACACCATGAGCACCCGGTAGGCCGGCAGTGCTCCCAGATAGAAGAAGAGGATCCCGAGCAAGTAGGTGGTCCACTGTCCTCCCGAAAAACTGCCGCCCGCCCAGAAAGCAATAAGGAAGTGCCACGTGCCGTGCAGAAGGCCGACAATGAGCGCCGTCGTAAACGCGGTGTACTGCAGCCTCAGCCTCGGCACGGCGAACCCCGTCCAACCGAGCTCCTCCAGGAGGCCGCCTCCTAGAAGCCCCCACCCAATACCGAACATCAGCAGGGCAATCTTGTTGTCCGTGGTGACAATACCGGGGATGAATTCCGGCGAAAGCCACGAGAGCGCAAGGAGTACCGTCGTCACCAAGAACGGGGCGGTCAGGAGCGCGGCTGCGTACCAGCGAGCCCTGACCCGCCACCGGAGCAATCGCGACAGAAGCTCCCGCAGGCCCGCCCTTCCAGACACGAGGCCTGTCGTGAGGATGCCTGCGACACTGGGACCGGCGAACAGAGCCACCAGCACGAGCGGCATCATCGTCTCAACTTGCTCGCTGCTGCCGGGGATTCCGTCAGGACCGCCGACGAGCAACAGGATGCCGCCCCACGAGATCGCGAACACGAGGGCGTAATACGTCACCACCGGGTGATTCTTGAACGCCTCGAGTGTCCTCACGATGCCTTCCTTTCCCGCAGGGATTCCTTCGGCAACCAACGTGCCTACGCGGGCTGCGACGGCGCGGTTGGCAAGATGCCAAGCTGCGTCAGCAGCTCGGCGAGGTTGTAGTAGTCCCGGTTCTCGGCGATCCGCCCGCTCGCATCGAGCTTCCCAATCGACGCCCCCCGAACGCGGAAGGAGCGGCCGGTCGGCGGAACGCCACGGACCTCGCGATCATTCGTCCCGACCATGACCCATTCATTCGCGTAATCGGTACCCGCGGTAAATAGCGACACGACTTCAAACCTGAAGTCGCTCGAGGATCTCGTCGCCTCCTCGACGAACGCTGCAATCTCCGACGGACCGTGCAGCACGCGCACCAGGGCGACGTCTTCATAGATGGCATCGTCAGCCATATGACTCGCGACCGCAGCCGCATCGTGCGCGTTCCACGCCAAAAGATAGGCATCGAAGAAAGCTCGATTCAGAGTCTCCATCGTCCTGTCCTCCTCCGTACCGTGACTGCCTCTTTCACGCTCCCGCCACGGCCGACAGCGAACAGGACGCCGGTCCACGAGACGGAAAACGCGAGGGCGAAGTAGGTCCGCACGGGGTGCTTGGTGACGAACGCCTTCACGGTACCAAACGCCGGAGACGCCGGAACAGGCAAACGGTGCGGCATGGGTCGGCTCGCGTGTTCGCCCGGCTCATAGACATCGGGCGGGAACGGCTTCTCGATGGCCCTCGGCCTCGCTGCCGGCGCGTCTCTGAGGACCCGCGCATTGTCTTCGAAGCGCGGAAGAATACTTCGCGGGCGCCAGAATTGCCCGAACAACGCGCGCACGAAATCTCAGGCCGACCGGCGTTCAAACGCCACGGTACCTGCCCGTAGATTTGGCGTCGCGGTTCTGCTGGCCTGAGTCCACGAGAGAGACTGCACGGGTGGAGCACTCCCCGCGACCGGGTTCGCCCACCACTCCACCTGAGCTCGGGCAAGATCCGGGAGGGGGTGGCCGAGGAGGTCCTCGATTTGCGTGAACGTCAGAACCACAGTGTCCGCGAACCTCTCGGTGAGGTACCTTGTGTAGCCCTCGGGTACTCGGCCGTCACCGCGGTTGGCTGGCTCGTCATCGCGTTCCCCAGCCCACTGTACGCCCGCGCTTCCCAGCCTTCTGTACCAAATTGCACAGCGCTTGCCGAGCAGGGTCGGAAGGCTGCGACCCGGTGCCCGTGGGCCGACGGAAGCGCAGGCCTTCGCGGCCTCGATCTGCACCGCGAGGAGCAGCGGCCGAAACAGGACAACTAGTCGTGTAAAACGACGGTGAGCAGCGCGTTGTTGACCTTGAGGCCGTCGGTGTAATCGATGAAGCCCAACCGCTGGAATTTCTTCATGAAGAAGTTCACACGCGACCGTGTCGTGCCAACCATTTCGGCGAGCGTTTCCTGGGAGATCGACGGAACGGCGCGCACGGGCCGGTCGTGCTTGCCGTAGCGCGCCAGCAGCAGAAGCGTCCGGGCGAGTCGCTTCTCGCTGGAATTGAATAACTGATCGATCAGATCCTGTTCGATCTGGATGTTACGCGCCAGCATGTGCACGATGAACCGATCGGACATCGCGTGCTGCTGGTGCAGGAGGCCGGCCATCTTCTCCTTGTCCACGAGGAGGATCGTGCTCGCCATGGTCGCCGAGGCGCTGCCCATCCGGACCGGCTGGCCCGCCAAGCATCCCTCACCGAAGAACTCGCCGGGGCCCAGCATGGCGACAACAGCCTGCCGGCCAGCCTTCGACAACACCGACAGCTTTACGGCGCCTTTCTGGACATAGAGGACGTGGTCGCCGGGATCGCCCTGGTTGAAGATGACCTCACCTCGCCGGTACTCGACGATCTTCTTGGCGACTCCGGCCGAGTCGAGAAAGATCTGAGCATCGAACGTGGGGGCGAGCGCCATCGCGGGTTCGGAAGGGCAAGAGGACCGGCCGACCAGTGCCGGTCAGGAGCTACTCATATGAGACTGTATCGCAATCGACGGCCTGAGTGTTCAAAATGGCAGAGGGCACCAACGCGCCCTCCGCTACGTGCGGGGGGCCTTTGCCGGCCCCTTCTTGACCGATTGCGCGCGCGCCACTGAAGCCCTGGCCGCTCGAAGTTCCTGGCGATGACCCGCTACGGCTCGGCCGGCCACTTGGAGCTTCTCTCGCAAGTAGGCCTGGGCCAGCAGGTCCCGCTCGATTTGCAGAATCAGTCGTGCGAAGTCGTCGGGAGATGTCGTGGCTTTCATGCGGCAACTAGTACGACGAGACGCGGACCTGCGCTGTTCACAGTTGCACATCGTCACGGCCTGTCAACGAGGCCGCAGAATGATCGCCCAGACCTTCGACGACTCCTCCCCGCAGGGGCGATCGCCGGTGAGCGTCGCCGTCCGCTTCCTCAGCCCACGAGCGGCGCGGTGTCGCGTCAGTTGGCGTCATGAGGTTTTGTAGCCATTTCGGTTTCCACAGCGCGCCCGCTCGCAATCAGGACCGGTCTCATGCCGGGAGACGCCTGGTCCGTGTCGTACAACACCTGGCCAATCGTGCGCGGCGGCGCGCCGCGGAATACCGCGAGCATCACGACCGCAGGGACAAGGCCGGCCAGCAGCCATGAGAGACTCTGGCCTGGCGTGACCGGTACTCCAAGACGAGGCAAATGCCGAGCACGGCGATGGGCGCAGTGAAACCGAGGGTGATGATCGTCAGCCGAAGCCGGTGAAGAGACACAAGAACCTCCCATGAAACCAGGGGAACCGCTGTCAGCGATCGTAGATGTCGCCAGATGCGCCGTCTGTCCTCTCTTGCACACCGTGTCGATATGCGGATGTCCTGCTTGATCCCTTATGGAATCGAGGCAAGCCTCCAAGCCGCCTCAGAAGACGCCGGTCTTCAATGCCCAGGCCGTTCAGGATCTGTCGGAGCTCAGCGTTCCGCGTCGCGTTGGCGATGATGGGCGCTGTTGGGTCATATGGTGCGGACGTTCTCGGCGCGTGGCCCCTTGGGCCCCTGCGTGCTGTCGAAAATTACCGACTGCCCCTCTCGAAGCGAATCGAACGGACTGCCTGTACAGGCCGATTGGTGAAAAAAGTATTCCTGCCCGTCCGGCGCGGCGACGAAGCCAAAGCCCTTCTCGTTGACTAGACGTTTGACCGTTCCATTCATTGATGACATGAGATCTCCTGTGAGCGATTCGAGGCGCGGCGAGAGCGGCTGCGAGATGCGTGCTGGCCCATCAGCCGTGATCGCGGTTGTCCATCCGGTTTTCGATGACCCAGGTGTGGCTGACCGAGCCCAAATCGGGCCGACGGCCACGGCGCGTGAGGGCCGCGAGCAGCAGCACCAGCGCGCCGAGCGCAATGACGATTCCGACACCAGAGAACATGGGCGGAACCACTATGCGCCAGCCGAACTTACGCGGCTGTCCTGTTTTGCACAGTCAACACTCTGACAGATGCCGCCGAACGCCGCTGTGCAATGTGCCACCAGCGCGGATGGCCGCACGGTCCAAAGAAAACGACCCGAAGAGTCTGCGCTCCTCGGGCCGTTCGCGTGTCCGCCGACTTCTAGCTTCTAGCCATCTGGCTCTAAAAGTCTTACCTGTCCGACGGCCGGAGGGTCAGTACATCCCGCCCATGCCGCCGCCCGGTCCACCGCCGCCCAGGAGCTTCCTTCTTCTCGGGAATCTCCGAGACCATGGCTTCGGTCGTCAGCAGCAGGGACGCGATCGAGGCGGCGTTCTGGAGCGCCGAGCGGACGACTTTGGTGGGGTCGATGACGCCGGCCTTCACGAGGTCCTCGTACTTGTCCGTCGCGGCGTTGTAGCCGAAGTTCGCATCGTCCTTCTCTTTCACTTTCTGGACGACGATGGTCCCTTCCTGGCCCGCATTGGTCGCAATCCAGCGCATGGGGGATTCGATCGCACGACGCACGATGTCGACGCCGACCTTCTGGTCGCCTTCGAGCTTCAACCCGTCGAGCACCTTGGCGCAGCGGATGAGCGCGACGCCGCCGCCTGGTACGATGCCCTCTTCGACGGCTGCCTTGGTCGCGTGCATGGCGTCCTCGACGCGGGCCTTCTTCTCCTTCATCTCGGTTTCCGTGGCCGCCCCGACCTTGATGATGGCGACGCCGCCGACGAGCTTCGCGAGCCGCTCCTGCAGCTTCTCGCGGTCGTAGTCCGAGGTGGTGTCCTCGACCTGCGTCCGGAGCTGCTTGACGCGGCCCTCGATCCCCGACTTGGTGCCGTCACCCTCGACAATCGTCGTGTTGTCCTTGTCAATCGTGACCTTCTTCGCCTTGCCGAGGTCTTCGATCTTGATGTTCTCGAGCTTGATGCCAAGGTCCTCGGTGATGGCCTTGCCGCCGGTGAGAATCGCGATGTCTTCGAGCATCGCCTTCCGCCGATCGCCGAAGCCCGGGGCCTTGACGGCCGCGACCTGGAGCGTGCCGCGCAGCTTATTGACGACGAGCGTCGCCAGGGCTTCCCCATCGACGTCTTCCGCGATGATGACGAGCGGCTTGCCACCCCGCGCCACCTGCTCGAGCAAGGGCAGGAGGTCCTTCATCGAGCTGATCTTCTTCTCGTGGATCAGGATGACCGGGTTCTCGAGCACGGTTTCCATGCGCTCGGGATCGGTCACGAAGTACGGCGACAGGTAGCCGCGGTCGAATTGCATGCCTTCCACGACCTCGAGCGAGGTCTCCATGCTCTTGGCTTCCTCGACCGTGATGACGCCGTCCTTGCCGACCTTTTCCATCGCTTCCGCGATGATCTTGCCGATCGTCTCATCGCTGTTCGCCGAGATGGTGCCGACCTGGCCGATCATGTGGCCCGCGACGGGTTTGGAGACCTTCTTGAGCTGCTCGGTGATGGCCTCGACGGCCTTCTCGATGCCGCGCTTGAGTTCCATCGGATTGGCGCCCGCGGTGACCATCTTGAGGCCCTCGCGGTAAATTGCCTGCGCGAGCACGGTCGCCGTGGTCGTGCCGTCACCCGCGGTGTCCGATGTCTTACTGGCGACCTCGCGCACCATCTGGGCGCCCATGTTCTCGACCGGATCCTTCAGGTCGATCTCCTTCGCCACCGTCACGCCGTCCTTGGTGATCGTCGGCGAGCCGAACTTCTTGTCGATGACGACGTTGCGGCCCTTGGGGCCAAGCGTGACCTTGACCGCGTCGGCCAAAGCGTTGACGCCGCGCAGGATCGCATGCCGCGATTCCTCGCCGTAAACAATTTGTTTTGCCATTGGTGGAATCTCCTCTACTTCTGCTCGATCACGCCGAGTATTTCTTCCTCACGCATGATGAGGTACTCGTTGCCGTCAACCTTGATCTCCTGACCGGCGTACTTGCCGAACAGAATGGTGTCGCCGGCCTTGACGTCGAGCGGCGTGACCTTGCCACCATCCTTTTCGATCTTGCCCTTGCCGGCGGCGATGATCTTGCCCTGCTGGGGCTTTTCCTTGGCGGTGTCGGGGATGATGATCCCGCCGACTTTCTGTTCGCCTTCTTCGATGCGTTCCACGATGACTCGATCGTGCAGTGGTCTGACCTTCATAACTGTCCTTTCTGCAGAGCCTGTTGCGCGATTCGGATGTCGCGACAGACCGCAGCGTGTGGAAGAAACTCTGGCGTGTCGACGTGCTCAGGGTCACCCGGAGCCGGGCCAAGGGTGGGGATCCGACCGCTGGCAGTCAGGCCTTGTGACTGTTAGCAGTCGATGTGACCGACTGCTAATCATAGTCGGGTTACGAGAGCCTGTCAACGACCCAAGCCATGATTCTGGTGCTGGAACATCTTCGTCAATTAATACCACCCCATCTACGGCCTCCTTCGTCGCCAGGCGAGTGATTTCCCCGATGTGCGGCGTGTCGCAAAACCGAGGATTTCCTGAGAGGATCCGAGGTTGTGGCAGCGAGGAGCACACATCGTGGCTAACCAAAGTCCCGGCCGTTTGAAGACACTCTGCCTACTCCTCCTGTTGGACGTCGGCCTTGCGGCCTGTGGCTCAAATTCGCCGACCAGTCCCACGGTCTCGGTATCAAGCGTCAGCTTGAACGGAACGAGTGTCGTCGCAGGGAGCCAGGTCCAAGGCACGATCACCCTGAGCTCCGCGGCACCAGTCGGCGGCGTCATCGTCGCACTGTCCAGTAGCAATTCCGCGGTGGCGGCCGTGCCTACTACGGTCACGATCCCCGCGGGAGGCTCGAGCGGCACCATCCAGGTAACCGCAGTGACGCCCGGCACGGTGACGATCACGGCATCGCTCAGCGGCACGAGCACTCAATCTTCGACCTTGACCGTCACGGCCGTGACGATCGTATCGTCGCTCTCATTGAGCGCCTCGACGGTTGTAGGGGGCAATCCAGTCAGCGCAACGGTCACGTTGTCGGCCCCCGCGCCTACCAGCGGCGTACTTGTGTCCTTGTCAGGTGGTGACCCGCTTAACGTGGCGACGAGCGTCACGGTTCCCGCCGGATCGTCGAGTGCGACATTCTCGATCACGACACGGATCGTCGTGGCAACGATGTCCGCGACCGTCACGGCTACCTACAACGGGGTCTCCGTCCTGGCCACGCTGTCGGTCACGCCCGTGCCGCCACCCATGCAGGCGATCGCGAGTTTTGGCGTCACGGGTCCGTCCGAGACTGAAACATGTGTCCTTACAAACGGCGGCAACACGATTAACTGCACCTTCAACGGCAGCACCTCAACGGCACCAGGAACGATCGTCGGCTGGGAGTGGACGTATGGCGTCGCGAAGGCGTTCACGCAGACGACCGCCGGACCCGTGTTGACCATGCCCACGGCAGATTGCACAATTATTCCGGCCGCGCTTCCACCTGGCACGACCTGGTTTTCGATGTCGGTGAAGCTCGTCGTGCGTGACAACTTGGGGAATGTGAGTGAACCGTCGATCCACACGGGGACACGATTGTTTCCGCAAGGGGTGTGTGGGTTCTGAGCGGTGCGCCGCGGGTTCCGGGGAAGCAGCGTTCAACGTGCGCGCTCGGGTCCTCCCACGGTCTCAAGATGGTTTGCCGAGTTGACTGACATCGCGGTGCCGCTGGTACTGCGCTCTGGAGGGAGAAGATAGTCAGATGCTATATGCCATTGTCGTGGGGCTCATCGCAGGATGGTTGGCTGGCCAAGTGATGAGAGGCGGCGGCTACGGGGTCCTCGTTGACATTCTATTGGGCCTCGTGGGCGGCATCGTTGGGGGCTGGGTGTTTGGATCATTGGGGATCTGGCCCGGCGGCGGTCTCCTCGGTTCAATTCTCGTCTCGTTCTGTGGTGCGGTGATCTTGGTGGTCATCAGCCGCGCGCTCCGGCGTACCTGACGCCGCATCGGACAGTCCCAGGACTGTCGTCGTGACGCCCCTCAGCCGATTCAGACAGTCCTCGTTGATCGACCGCACGAGTCGCTGCCCTCAGGCGGAGCGCGAAGTACGTCGCGCACGCGACCGCCGCGCCGCCGTGTCGAACTCCGACGTCAACTGCTCCTCAGCGCGATCATCGGGTCGATGCGCGAGGCCCGGCGGGCGGGGAGATACCCCGAGATCAGCGCGACCGCCAGGAAGACCGCGGCCATGCCCGCGTAGGTTGGCAGGTCCCACGGCGACGTGCCGAACAGCAAAGAGTCGATGAGCCGGGCCACGACGAGCGCCGACACGAGTCCAATGCCCATGCCCCACAGCGTCACGTGCAATGTGGCGAGCAGGACGTCACGCCCGACGCGGCTCGCGCTCGCGCCGAGCGCCATCCGGACGCCGATCTCGCGCGACTGCCGCGCCACCGAGTACCAGATGACGCCGTGGATGCCGAGCGCGGCCAGGAACAGTCCGAGGCTCGCCATGGCCGCGACGAGTAGCAAGAAGAACCGCCGCGGCGACACGGCGTGGCTGACGATCTGTTGGAGAGGCCTGAGCTCGGCCACCGGCTGGCGCGGGTTCAACTCGCGCAAGCTCTGAAGGACGCCCGGTCCGAACGAATCGAGCGGCAGACGCGTGCGGACGACCAAGTGTGCGCCGGCGGGGTTTTTCTGGATCGCGGAGTAGTAGATCTGCCAGCCCCCCGAGCCTTCGACGTTCTCCTCGCGAACATCGTCGGCGACAGCGATGACCTGCAATTCTTCAAAGCCGTTCGTCAGTAACTTCCCTACGGCGTCCTCGCCCGGCCAGTAGAATCGCGCGGCCGACGCATTGATGACGACCACGAGCTGGCCGTTGAAGCGATCCTCCCACGTGAAGTCGCGGCCACGAAGCCTGATGCCCATCGCCGGCAGAAATCCCGGTGTCACGACGTACACGAGCGGCGGCGGTACTTCGCCAGGGCGATAGACCTTGCCCTTCGGCGCCGGCGTGCCCCAGGAACGGTTCGGTCCGAGTGGCAGGTAATCCGACATGCCGGCCATCTCGACGCCCGGCAACGCTCGTACACGTTCAAGGATCTGCTGAAACGTCGCGGAGCGTCGGGCCGCCCGCATCTCCGGGGACGGTCCATCGTCGTTGTAGTCGACCGCGATGGTCGCCGCCCGGTCCGGTGCGAATCCCAGATCGACGTCGAGTACGTTGAGGAAGCTGCGCAGCAGCAGTCCGGCCCCCACCAGCAGCACGCAGGCCAGCGCGATCTCTGAAATCACCAGGCCGATGCGAAGCCGCTCGTGCCGGCGGCCGCGTCCCGCGGCCGGCCCCGAATCCTTGAGCGCCTCCTGCACGTTGTCGCCCGCCATCTTCAAGGCCGGCACCAGGCCAAAGAGTGCGGCCGCAACCACGGCGACCAGCATCGTCCACGCCACCGCGGCGGCGTCGATCGCCACGCCGTTCAACAGCGGCAAGTCGAGATCGCCGCGATGCCCGAGCCAGTGCACGAGGCCGATGGCGCCGGCCAGCCCGAGCGCCGCGCCGGCCGCCGACAAGGCAAGACTCTCGGTCAGTGACTGCCGCACCAGGCGTGCACGCGTCGCGCCGAGCGCACCGCGAACGGCCAGTTCCTTGCTGCGCGCGGCCGCGCGGAGGAGCATCAGGTTCGACAGGTTGACGCAGGCAATCAGCAGGATGACGCCGACGGCGCACCACAGCACGACAAGGGGACGATGCCACTGGCCACTCACGTGCGCCTTGAGCGACACCGGGACGAGTCCCTTGCGATAGTTGCCGCGTGTCGCCGGATACTTGACGTTGAAGTACAAGTCCGGCGCGACCCGCGCCGCGTCGTCGCGCGCCTGTGAGAGCGTCACGCCGGGCCTGAGCCGGCCGATCAGCGTCACGATGTTGCCCCAGTTGCGCGCGTGGTCGAGATCGAGCGGCGTGAACAGATCCACGCGGAGGCCCGGCGAGAAGACCGATCCGAAATCGAATGCCGCCGGCAGGACGCCCACGACAGTCGTCGGCCGGCCATTCAGCACAAGCGCCTCGCCGACGACGGAAGGACTGGCACCGAACTGCCGGATCCAATACCCATGCGAAAGCAGCGCGACCGGCCGAGCGCCGGTCCGCGCGTCGTCCGCGGTGAACAGACGACCCTTCGCCGGCGACACGCCGAGCACCTGGAAGAAGTTGGCGACGACGTCGAGACCGGTGGCCGGCGTGGATTCGCCCGCGCGTTCCAGACGAACGTTGTCGGTGCCGCTGAAGGCGAAGTAGCCGGTCACGTCCTGGTACGATCGACTCTCGCCGCGGAATTCATCGTACGCGTCTGCGGAGTAGGTCGCGCACGACAGCCCGCATGGCGCGGGTGGTGGCGCAATCCACACGAGCTCGTGCGCCGCCGGGAACGGCAGCGGCCGCAGCAGCAGGGTGTTGACGACGCTGAAGGTGGCGATGTTGGCGGCGATCGCCAGCGCCAGCACGAGGATCGCGACTGCCGTGAAACCCCGCTCGCGGACGAACATTCGGCAGGCGTAGCGAAGATCCTGAAGGCACTGGTGTCCGAAGTCACTCCACCGCCGCTCGCGATTCATGAGGCCTCCCAGGTGCTGGCCGATCCGCTGGACCGTCGAAAGATCTCCAAATTGGCGCTCCGCTTCGCGGCGCGCCTCATCCGCCTGCCAGCCGCGCGCGACGCACTCCAGACGCGGACAAAGCCGCAGGTCCCCTGTGAATGCAAGGTAAGACGCGCGGGTTGGACGTCCGGTTAGCCGCTGCGGGCCAACCACCCTGCGGCCCGCCATAGAACGCCACTGGCCATAGTCACGTCACGCCGCCCCAGCAAGCGCAGTCGGCGACGTCAACCGCATTGGCAGACGCTCGTATCCTGCGTCGCGATCGTCTCGGCGGTGTTGTTCGCGAGTATGTTCTGGCGGCATGACGGAATTTCTGAACCCTTCACGCTCACTGGGATGGCGCGGACGTCACCATCGCGGCATAGATCGGCGCCCGCTGGTAGATTGACGGTCGCGAGCCGAGAAACGTGACCGATTGATAGCCGGCATCGCTGAAGGCGCGTTCGAGAGCGCGCCGGCTGAGCGGAAACGGGACCCAACGATTTGGCCGATCCGTGTCGTACTCGACGATGAGAAACCGCCGCGAGGGCGTCATCGCCGGCGCGCACGCGCGGATGAACGCCGGCTGGTCGTGTACGTAGTGTAGCGAGTTCGCGAGCAACACGCCGTCGACGAGGTCGAACGGCCACGGCGTGACCGTGAAATCGCCAACGTGCGTGACGATCGTGGTGCCCGCTAGCGCGCGCGGAATTCTGCGCATCGCCAAGGCGTTGCGATCCATGGCGTGAATCACGCTGCCAGCCGGCAGCAGGGTCGCGAGCGCTCGCGTGAAGGTGCCGTCGCCGCAACCAAGATCGGCCCACGTCGAGGCTGCTGAGGGCACCGGCATGCCGCGGATGAGCGCGACCGCGTCATCAAGGGTCACATGATGGCCCTTTCCTCGAGCCGTAATCTTACGTGTCCAAGCCTAGCCGTCGACGTGCGTCCCTTCAGTTTCGCCCCAGCCCCACGAGGGCATCGGAAAACGAGAGCCGGAGTGTCACCGGACGTCTCAGAACCCTACCGCTTCGTTCGCCGGGCCTGTTGGCGTTTCAGCGCGGGCAGCCACACCCGCAAAGATGTCGGCACAATTACGCCGAAGATCCTCGCTTGTTTGAACACGTCACTCAATCACTTCGATGTGCGCCCGGTGACCTGGCGCTCTGCCTAGCGGCGCGTCGCAGGTGACGATCGGCGCATCGAGCGCTTCGGCCAGGGCGATGTACATAGCGTCGTACGCCGTGACGTTCTCCCGCAGCTTCCACGCGCGAGTCAGGAGGTCGAGATGGGGGTGACGGTGGAGATCGAAGTCGGCGAGATCCGCAATCGCGTCGGCCGCTCGGTCAGCTGACACCTCCCCGCTCCGTACGAGGCGTCGGAGGCCCTGCGTCACTTCAACGTCCATCAGGTGGGGCGAATGGAACTCGTCCTGGTCTCGAAAGAGGCGGGCCTCGACCCTGGTGCCAAGCGGAGTCTGCAGCAGAAATTCGAGGAGAGCCGAGGCGTCGACGACGATCACGCCGACTCGCGCTCCTCCCGGATGACCACCGCGGCCGGCGTCTTCAACGTCACGC
This sequence comes from uncultured Acidobacteriota bacterium, assembly GCA_963724645.1. GTDB lineage: Bacteria > Acidobacteriota > Vicinamibacteria > Vicinamibacterales > SCN-69-37 > CAVXSP01. The sequence goes on along the minus strand of CAVRVJ010000007.1, from coordinate 417,620 downwards.
GCTTTCGACTGTGGATTCGGGTCAGCATCTCGTCGCGCGTCGGTCGCGCCGCCAGACGTTCAAGTTCGGCCAGGAGAAAGTCGGAGAGCGTCTGTCCTGAGTCTGCCGCCCGGCTCTTGAGTTTTCGGTGCAGTGCGTCCGGCACATTGCGGATTTGGACCATTTTGGACATGCGATGAGCATGCTCGCATGCGGACTGCATGTCAAGCGTCAGGCTGCCTCGCGAATGAGCCAGGGTCGAAAATCACTCACGCTGACGGAGCCGGAGTGATCAGTTCCACGCGGTAGCCGAGGTTGCGGAGTTCGCGGATCATCTTGCGCGCCCGCACCTTCTTCGCCTCGGCGCTGACGGACGGCCCACGCTCTTCGTAACGCACACGCTCGTGCAGGATCTTCCAGATCAATCGACACAGCCGGTGAGTGATGGCCGAGACCATCTGTCGACGGGTTCGAGTTCTACGTGACGATCAACCAGGTCACGCATCGCAAGGCCGGACACCGTATCAGGCGATCCTCGACGGCAAGGAGGCGCCAGCCCAGGTTGAGATATGCTCACGACACCCCAGTCGCGCCGCGGACGTCCCTGTTGAAAACGAAAGAGTCAAGGCCATGGCAAAGACGCCGCAAGACATGATCTACACGCCGGGCGGTCCACGAACGCCGGATCACGTGCATACCGTCGGACCCGACCAGTATGTTGCCGTCGATGCAGCTGGACAATTCAGCGTTGCGCACAAATTGCGGCCGGATGCGGCTCGGACGCGGCAACTGCTGTCGACTGGCCTGTATGCGATCACGCCGGGCGGCATCCGACCCAAGGCGATGATCCATCTGGTCCAGCCTGGCGAGGCCGTTCGCCACGACGGCACGCGGTTGAAACGCTTCAACCTGCAGACCGAGACCTTTGTCGAGCCGCCGGTTCTCGATTTCGAGCCGCCGATGTTGCCCGGCTTGGGCAGCGGCTGGATCACCTACGGCGCCTATGTTGAATCCGCTGCCAACGTGATCCGCTCGATGACCACGACCTGGACGGTGCCGCCCGAGCCCAGCCGCGAAGATGGCCAGCTGATCTATTTGTTCAACGGGTTGCAGGATAACCCGGTGACCCAGATCCTCCAGCCAGTCTTGCAATGGGGCAATTCGCCCGCGGGCGGCGGCAACAGCTGGGCGCTGGCGAGCTGGCTGGTCAGCAGCAGCGGCGACGCGTTCCGCACGCAGACGCTCGTCGAGGTTCAACCCGGTACGGTGCTAACCGGCGTGATGCGGCTGCTGTCCCTGCATGCGACATGGTCGTTCTGGATCTGCGAATTCGTCGGATTTCCCGACACGAATCTGTCGGTAAACGTGACCGGCCAGTTGGTGATGCCGGTGCTGACGCTGGAGGCCTATACGGTGCAGGAGTGCCGCGACTATCCCGCGACCTCGATGACCAGCATGCGGGCGATCGGTGTCAACACCGCGACCGCCGCGCTGGCCACGGGTTTCAGCGCCTTCGCTGGCGTCAACGACTGCGGCCAGCACGCCATCGTCGTCAGTAATGCCGCCGGGTCCGGGCAGGTCGACCTGTATTTTTCGCAGCAATTTGTCAGTCTGGCACCAGCGGCGGTCGCGAGTGTCAGCCGGTCGCGGGATCAGATCGACCTGTTCGCGGTGGGTTCCGATGGCAGCGTCAACTCGACCTTCTGGAACCCTGCTGGAGGCTGGTTCGGCCGCTGGTTCCGGCTCGCCGACTCGCGCTTTGGCGATCAGTTCACGATCCCGCCCGGGTCGCCGATCAGCGTACTCAGCCGCTTTCCCGACCATTTGGATTTGTTCGCCGTCGGACGCGACGCGGCCGTCTATTCGACCTTTTGGGATGCCAATGGCGGCTGGCCGAACAACTGGTTCCGGCTTGCCGACACCAATTTCGGCGACGGCTTCAAGGTCCCGTTGGGCAGCCAGGTGACCAGCGTGGCACGCGCGCCCGACCTGATCGACCTATTCGTCGCGGGGTTCGACGGCGGGGTCTACAGCACCTTTTGGAACGCGCCGGGTGGCTGGTTCAATCGCTGGTTCCGGCTTGGCGACAACCGCTTCGCGGACAATTTTACCGTCCCGCCGAGCACGCCGATCGGGGTCATCTCGCGATTCCCGGAGCATCTCGACCTTTTCGCGAGCGGGCGTGACGGCCATGTCTACAGCACCTTCTGGGACGCCAGCACCGGCTGGAGCGGGCGTTGGTTCTGGCTCGGCGACGTCAATTTCGGCGATCAGTTCACGGTTCCGCCCGGCTCCCCGGTGACCGCGCTGTCGCGCTTTCGCGACCAGATTGACCTGTTCGTCAGCGGTCGCGACGGCGCGATCTACAGCACGTTCTGGAACGCCAGTAGTGGCTGGCACAACCACTGGTTCCGGCTTGGCGACGACCACTTCTGGGACAATTTCACCGTGGTGGCGGGGTCGCCGGTGACCGCGATTTCGCGCTTCGCGACCCACCTTGACCTGTTCGTCACTGGACGCGACGGCGGCATCTACAGCACGTTCTGGGATGGCAGCAGCGGCTGGTCAAACCGGTGGTTCCGGCTGGGCGATGCCCGCTTCTCGGACGGCTTCACCGTTCCACCGGGATCGCGCGTCACCGCGCAAGCACGCGACCCCAACATCATCGACGTGTTCGTCACCGGGCGCGACAACCGCGTTTATTCGACATTCTGGACCGCCGAGAGCGGCTGGTTTGGCCAGTGGTTTGGCCTTTAGACCGGCGCAGCGAGTCCGACAGCGATCGTGAGCGTGCGCGCGACTTGGCGCTTCCACAACGTAGCCGAGCCCGTCATGCGGCCCGCTCGTAGAAGTTGAGGAGATGATTCCGAGGCGGCCGTCGGGCGCAACGCCTGGTTATGCCGCCCGACGCCGTGTCTCAAATCGTTGAGCCCGGCCTTTTCGTCGAAGCGCAAGTCGCGCTAATTGGCCTTGCCCGCTCTTGTCCTATCAACAACCACCGCCCCGCCTTTCATCACCCATCGCACGTTGTTGATCACCACGCCAATATCTTTCAACGGGTTGCCTTCGACGGCGACGAGGTCGGCGAAGTAGCCAGGCGCGACGGCGCCGAGATCTCTCGGGTGGCCAAGAAGGGCCGCCGGAATCGTCGTGGCGGTGGCGAGCGCTTGCGCCGGCGTCATCCCGGCCTTGATCATCCAGCCCAATTCGCGCGTATTCTGGCCGAACATCGAGAAAACGGCGTCGGAGCCCATCCCGATCGTCACGCCGGCCTTGAACGCGCGCTTGATGGATTCGAGATTCTTGACGATGTACTGCTGGAGCGGCCCGATCGTCTCGGGGGCAAAGCCGAATTCGTCCTTCGCCTCGACGTAGTAGCGATTGTGATCGACCGTCGGTACCCAGACGGTGCCTCGCTTGGCCATGTCGGCGATGGTCTCGTCGTCCAGATCGATGCCGTGCTCCACTGAATCGGCCCCGGCCCGGACCGCGTCCTTCACGCCTGACGGGCCGTATGAATGAATCGCGACCGGGTGATTCAGGGCGTGCGCGGCATCGACAATCGCTTTCATTTCCTCGAACGTCAGCGTCTGCGTGGTGTCGACGCTCTGATAGCTCCCACGTGAGCCGTAGACCTTGACCCAATCGGAGCCGGCCTTGATTCGAGTCTCCGCCTGCTGCGCCAGCGCGCTGAGGCGTCCTGCCCTATCGGCGGGATTCGCCGGACTCGCCGAAATGCCCTGGCCCGCGACGAACATCCGCGGCCCGATCTTCTCGCCCGCGTTGATCTGATCGCGTATCGAGTAGTCGACACCGCCTTGCGCGCCGAGGTCGCGCACCGTGGTCACGCCGGTCTCGAGCGTGCGGCGTGCGTTCTCGAGCGTGAGCGCCATCACGACCGCCGGGTCCCGCCTGCCCTGGCTGAGCGGCTTCGTTCCTGACGCCGGATCCCATCCGTACGTCATGTGGGTGTGCAGATCGATGAGGCCAGGAATTCCGGTGTAGCGGCGGAGATCGATGAGCTCGGCGCCGCGCGGCACGGCGCCGTTACCCTCGCCGACGCTCATGATGCGGTCGCCCTCGACGACGATCACGGCATCCGAGATGGTGCTGCCGGTCGCATTCACGAGCGTTCCAAATCGAATGGCTTTCATCGTGGGTCGGGGCGCGCCGGACTGGCCGGCCGTCCTCGCGGTCGCGCGCGGGGGTAGCGCCCCAAGAGTAGCGGCCGCGACAAGGACAAGCCCTGGCCACAGGCGCAGGTGTGTCGTTCCCGGTCGTCTCATGGTGCGTTCCCTATGTCACATGTGACGACGATGATCGCTCTACGGCATAACATTTCGGCTTCAGCCGCGGCGGCCTCATGATCGCAACACTCGCCGAGTCGCGGCCGGCGCCGCGCCCTTCTGGCCGATTTGACGGGTGGTGACGCAGCACTCACGTTCAGAACGGATTGAACACGCCGGAGTCCCTCACCGCCCCATTCTCCGGTCGTCGTTTGCCGACGTTGCCAGAATTCGGCGCCCGGCCAACGTCGTTCGATGTTGTAGTAGCTCACGCGGGTGCGACGGTAATCCCTGTGCTCCTCCTCCAAGACATTGCCGTAATCTCGCAGCGCATCGCGATCGCCTGACAAATGCCCGGCGATGGCGTGTGCGGCCCGATGGCCCTGCTCGACGGATTTTCCGATTCCCCGCGACGACAGGGGATCGAACGCCATCGCGGCATCTCCGACCGCACACCACCCGATGCCCGCGAAACTGTCGAGCCGTTGTGACCGCGCGCAGCGGACGATCGGATCGGCCAACCGGCGGTACTGCGCAACACGATTCCGAACGTGACTCGTACATTGGACCTGCTGTTTCCACCACAGCGGAAGACGCGTTTTCGCGCGGCTGGGGAGCAGATCGGCATCCGTGACGAACATGCACACGCATCGCCCGGCGCTCAAGGGCGCGAAATACCACCACCCGGCTTCGGCGGCTTCGATCAGGACGCGTCCACCGCTTGGGTCGGGGTCTTTCCTGTCGCAACCCACGGCCACGAGGGCAATCTGCCGGTCCTCGCCATGCATGCACGACCCATGGGCGCGGGCAAACGCGGCCGATCGCCCGGTCGCGTCAACGATGAACCGCGGCTGCAAGACGTGAGCCTGATCGCCACGGTTCACCTCGACCACCCAACGACTCCTCTTCCAATCGGCACGGACCAGGCGCGCCGGCGTAAGAATCGCCGCTCCGTCCTCACGACATTTCTCGGCGAGCGCGGCATCGAACAGGGGGCGCGAGAGATTGAAACCGCGCCCGGCGGGGTGAAAGACGTAGTCCATGTGGCTGGCGGTCGAACCGCCCCACCAGGCATCGACCCCGGAGCTACACTGGTGCGCGTCCTCGCCGTCGGGCGCCGGAAAGCCCATCGCACGCAAATAGTGAAGCGTCGCCGGGGCAATGTGCTCCCCGATGCGAATGTCGCGGTAGTCGCTGCGCTCGACCACCGAGACACCCAGACCCATTCGTGCCAGGGCGCTCGCCGTGGCAAGTCCCGCCGGTCCCCCTCCGACAACAAGGACCGCCGCCTCGGTATCAGGAAACGCCATTGATCGGCTGTCGTCCAACCTCCGCAAAATTGCCGGACGCCGCATCCCTCAACACAAAGGCCAACTTGGACCAGAAATCCACCATATTGAGATGGCCGTCCCGCACGACGCCATTGATTCCGCGATCCCATCGGTCGGCCGTACCATCCTGCTTCGTGACGCGCACGGGACGTTGCGAGGGCCACCAGAAGTCGGAGCAATCGGCGTAGTCCGCCTGCCAGGGCAGCGCCATCTTCTCCGTGAGGAAGCCCGCCGGGTGCTCGAGGTTGATCCGGAAATCCCGTCGCAGATGCGGTTCCGCGTGATAGGTGGCGAGCCGGGCGATGTCGTACGTGCCCTCGATCCCGGGGAAAAATGGGCCACCGATGCACGCGTCGAGCGCGGCCTCACTGAGGGCATGGGGCTGATCAGGCAACGGGATCTGGTCGAACGCCTTCGGTGCTGGCTCATGGCCCGGCCAATCCGCGTCGAAGTTGCCGGCGACCCAGTTCTGAAAGTGCGCCATCTGATACCAGGTCAGCGACAGGTACGCCCACGTCGGGCCCTTCGGATCGGGGTTGGCACCGCTATAGAGCAGGGGCATCTGGAAACCGGCACCATTCGGCATCTGGGGCCGTACCTCAGGGCCGGTCGCCTCGCGGTTGAGGGGCGTGAGCTTGGCGAGCAGCCCCGCTCGAGCCGGCTGGCTGTTCTGCAATTCCTGTATCCGTGCGTCGTCTGACAGCGGACGCTGGGCACCTCCGTGGGTGCCACGGTGAACCCAGTGCAGTCCGTCCGCGCGCTTCAAGACCGGGTACAGGTCGCGGGTAAACGAGGTGGTGCGCGGCGGATTGACGGTGCCATCGTCGCTCGTCCGCGCCATGGCGACCGCTTGATCGTACCAGGTCACGATTCCGTAGACCTCCGGCGCGTACCGCGGCACCGTCACCACGACCCATGCCGGAATCACCGGCTGTGCCTGGCCATCGATGATGAGGGTCGCGGTCACTGGCCCGTCCGAGACGCTGTCGTACCATCCGTCGTTGTCAGCGAAGGACGGAAGGGGCGAATCGAACGGCGACCCCGACGTTCCCGGTCCGCCAACCACCACGAGCCGTCCGTTCGCGTCGGTGCGCAGCGTCGCGAGGTTGATGTCGCGAACGATGTGCCCTTCGGACGTTGCCTTGCGCGAACTCGATCGAACCGGTCAGCGGCGAACCGACGGCGTTGGACCCTTCGATTGAGCCTTCACCGGCAATGACGAGCTTCTTGCGGTTGAAGCCCGTGTTGCGAAGGCCGGGCTGCGGCTTCCGACCGAGCGTATCCAAGATCTTCGCGCCCGCCGCCTTGCGGTTCGCGAGCCGCACGGCCCACGTGATCTGGATCGATTTCGTTGGGACGATCTCCGCGATCACCGTTTCGTTCTCGTTCCTGTCGATGTCGAGACGATAGATTCGAAACCGGGCTCCCTGGGGCTTGATGCCATCCGCGCCGCGAAATGGACCCTCCGGCGCGATGCCGGGGGCCTCCGGCCCAAGGAAAAACCCCTCCTTGCTGTTGCCGACGCGGGCAATGCCGATGCTCGGGTAGATACGGTACTCGGTTCGCGCGCCGGCCCGGGACTTGATCCCTGCTATGGCGCGCGCACGACGCGACGAAGGCTTCGCTCGCTGTGCGGTGCCCGCGGCTTTGGCGGCCGGCGCCGCCGTGCGCCTCGGGGATGGAGTTCCCTTCCTCGCCGATGCATCGCGTCGGATTGAATGGGCCATGATGATGAACCTCCCGGAAGCACTCCAGACCTGTGTCGTCCGCAGATATTACAACCGGCTGGTTGTGGGTTCGGACGAATTCTGCCCCGGTGCGGGAGCGATCGGGAGGCGAAACCGGTTCGTTCCCTGGCTCGGCGCCGCGGACGGTCTGGCGCGGCGGCCGTCACGCGTTCCGCGACCGCGCGCCGAGGTGGTATCCTCGCGATCGGCGCGCAGGGCGCCCCCAGTCCGCGGGCAGGACCGAGTCCACCTGACGAGTTTCATCACGTACGAAGGTTCCAACGAACCTCCTTCGCCCGATGCGCGCGGACCCGGGCACTCGTCAAGGAGGCTCGTCATGCCGGTCCGAGAACTTCCAGCCAATCCGAACGCTCGTCAACTGAAACACCAGGCCAAGGATCTGCTGCGCGCTGCGCCTCACGGCGCTCGCCCTCGAGACGTACACGAGAAACCCCGAGGGCAAGCATCGGATCCTCGAGATCATGGCCGCACAGGGCGTGCCGCTGCCCGACACGCCGCCCATGGCGGTGCACCGCGGCCGGCTCGATCTACTCGGCCGGCACTTGCACCGCGATCCAGCGTTGCTCGAGCGGACGTTCTCGCACCAGGACCTCTGGCCGCCCTCGCTCGAGTGCCATGCGGACGAGTCGCTGGCGCTCCACGGCGCGCCGCTGGCCGGCGCCACGCTGCTGCACATGGCCGTCGACTACGAGGAGCGCGGAATCGCCGAGTGGCTGCTCGACCGTGGAGCCGACGTCAACGCGCGCGCCCTGCTCGACTCGAGCGGGTTCGGCGGCCACACGCCGCTCTTCAACTGCGTCGTCTCATACAACGCCGGGCGCGCCGACGATCCGCTTGCCCGACTGCTTCTGGATCGCGGCGCCGATCCCAACGCTCGTGCGTCGATCAGGAAACGTCTTCCGTTCGCGCGGGATAAGGCCGTCCACGAATACCGCGACGTGACGCCGCTCACCTGGGGACGCCGATTCCACGACCAGTCATACGTGTCGGCGGCGGCCATGCGGCTGATCGCCGAACGCGGCGGCCGCGAATGAAGAGGTCATTTGAGTGTGCCCGATTCAAATACCCAATCGACACTGCGCCACAACTTGGTCATCGCCACTTCGGTATCCCTGAACATTCGCGGCTGGCACATTGGCTACTGCTTGACGAGCTCGATGTCGAACCGTGTGTCGCCGGTGATCGTCGCGAACAGACAATCACCGTCGCATGGCTTCGGCGCCACCACGATGGCGAGCACTGCCGTAATTCCATGTTTGCGACTGATCATGTCGTTCCCTCGCGTAATGGCGGCGTTGGCGGGAGGTGCCAACGGTGGAGATTCTCAGGATGCGCCTTACGATCACAGTCCGATCAATCGACGTCCATGGAGCTCGTCGCCTCCGGGCACGCTGCCGTTTCCGGAAGAACCGCGTCGTTATTGAGCAGCGAGGATCTGCCAACCGTCATGCCAGGCAGATCGGCCGTTCACCCGACCACTTTTTCCCGAACACCCGCCTCGCTGCCGAGAACGATGCGCACCTCATGCCGCGCACCGCTCTCGTGCAATGGAATCGCAGCCGGATCGACTGCCACACCGTCGAGCTCGGCCGTAGCAATGCCGCGTGACCAGTGCCGCGGGTTCGAAATGACGAAGTGGTAGCACGTGCCGCCAATCCTCCAGTCCAGCGTGAAGTCGTCCCATACAGTCGGAATGCAGGGGTTGATGCTGATCGTGTCGCCTCGCCGTTCCAGTCCGAGGATTGCCTTCACTGCCGCCTGATACATCCATCCGGCCGAGCCGGTGTACCAGGTCCAGCCGCCGCGACCGACATGCATGGGATGCGCGTAGACGTCGGCTGCGACGACGTACGGTTCGGTGCGGTAGCGTTCGGCATCCTCGGCCGTGCGCATGTGGTTGACGGGGTTGATGAGGTGGAACAGCTCCATCGCCTCGTCGCCGCGGCCGAGTCGCGCGAGCGCGATCACCGTCCAGATGGCGGCATGCGTGTACTGGCCACCGTTCTCCCGGATGCCCGGCGGGTAACCCTTTATATAGCCGGGGTCATGCGGCATGCGGTCGAAGGGCGGCGTGAGCAGCAGGACCATGCGGGCGTCGCGTCGGACGAGGCTGGCGCGCACGGCGTTCATGGCGCGATCGGCGCGGCGCGGCTCGGCCGCACGCGAAATCACTGCCCACGACTGGGTCAGCGAATCGAGCTTGCACTCCTCGTTCAATACCGATCCCAACGGAGTGCCGTCATCGAAATAGGCCCGACGGTACCAGTCGCCGTCCCAAGCCAGCTCGAGCATCCCGCTGAGCCACTGCGCCTCGTCACGGTGCTGGTGCGCGAGATCGGACCGGCCTCGGCGCTCGCAGATTGGCGCGAACTCATTCAGCACGGTGACCAGGAACCAGCCGAGCCACACGCTTTCGCCACGACCTTCGTGGCCAACGCGGTTCATGCCGTCGTTCCAATCTCCGGAGCCGATCAGCGGCAACCCATGCGCACCATACTTCGACGCGTGGGCGATCGCGCGTACCGCGTGCTCGAAGACTGTCGCCACCTCGGACGACACGCGCGGAAGCAGGTACGCCTCCGCCTGGCCAGGCTCGAGTGGAGGCGCCTCGAGGAATGGCGCCTGCTCGTCGAGCACCGTCTCATCGCCGGTTGCCGATACGTAGTTCGCGATGACGTAGGGCAGCCAGAGCAAATCGTCCGAGCAGCGGGTCCGCGTACCGCGGCCGCTCGGGGGGTGCCACCAATGTTGCACGTCGCCTTCGACGAACTGCCGCGAGGCGGCATACACGATGTGCGCCCGGCACAGCTCGGGCCGGACGTACAAGAGCGCGAGCACGTCCTGGAGCTGATCGCGGAATCCGAATGCGCCGCCGGGTTGATAGGGGCCGCTCCGCGCCCAGACGCGGCACGCGATGGTCTGATACAGCAGCCAGCGGTTGACGATCAAGTCGAACGAGTCGTCCGGGGTGCGGACCTGGACAGCGCCGAGCACCTCGTCCCATTCGCGCTCGGTGGCGGCGAGCACGGCGTTCGCCTGCTCGACAGTCGCAAAGCGTGTGGCCAAATCGGTCGCGTGGGTGCGGTCGCGTCCCTGTCCTAAGACGAAGGCGACCTGGCGCGACTCGCCGGGGGCGAGCGTGACTGACAGTTGAAGCGCGGCGCACGGGTCGAGCGCCGCGCCGACCCGCCCGGACAGCTCCTTGCGGAAGAGCGCCGCCGGCGCCTGGAGCGTGCGGTTTCGCCCTACGAACTCCGCGCGGTCGCAGGTGAACGATCGCGCCGGCTCTGTGGCGCGCCAGAGCGACACAGCCTCACTGAAGTCCGCGTTGTACGCGTTCGTCGCGAGGATCAATCCGGTTGCCTCGTTGTGTTCGGTCACGACGAACCGGCGCTCGCCGGCCCGAGGTGGGCCCATCACCCACTCGACGTACCCGAACACGCTCAGGCGACGCGGTTCGTCGGCGTCGTTTGTCAGCGTCAGCCGTAGGATCTTGACGGGGTCCTCCGGTGCCACGAATACCGAGAGCTCCTGCCGCATACCCCCGACAGCATGCTCGTACCGTGTCACGCCGGCACCGTGGCGAACCAACCAGCGTGCGCCGTCCGGTCGCCGCGGCAGCGGCGCCGGAGTCGCGCCCCATACCGCGCCGCTGTCGTCGTCACGAATGAATATCGCCTCGCCCGTCGGATCGGTCAGCGGATCGTTGGCAAACGACGTCAACCGGTTCTCCCGGCTATTGCCCGCCCAGGTGAACGCCGAGCCGGCGCTCGTCACGATCGTGCCGAATGTAGGATTCGAGAGCACGTTGGACCACGGCAGCGGCGTCTCGCGCTCGCCGTCGAGCACAACCACGTACTCGCGGCCGTCGACCGTAAAGCCGCCGTACCCGTTTTCCATGACGAGGGGCGGCACCGGCACCGTTGTCGCGCCCGGATTCGGCGGGCGGAGCGCGGCAGACGCTGGGACATCGTGCTCTGCATACAGCCAGGGGGCTGGCCGATCCAGCTCACGCGACAGCTCGCCGAGATCCCCCTGAATGACCACACGCGCGACCGCACCGAAGAGCCGGCGATCCGACTCGGCCATGCCGTCCCCGCGGAAGAGCAGGATGCCGCCTGGCTTCCCAACCCAACTGCTCCACGGCGGCTCCTGCAACAGGCTTACGAGCAAGTGCTGCACCTCGTCGAGATAGTCGATGGGGTGGTCATTCAGAATGACGACGTCGGCGCGCAGCCCTTTGACGCGCCAGTATTCCTGAGCGGTGAGGACCTGTCGCGCGAGCCTCAGCGACGAGGTGTCGGCGATGCGAACGAGTAGAATCGGCAGATCGCCTGAGATGCCGAAGCCCCACAGGTTCTGCTGGCCGTAGATGTTGGCCGCCATATCGGCAGGACTGATGCGGGACCGGTCCTCGCCAAACACCCGCGAGGCCAGGCGATCAAAGAGGATGGCCTGGTCGTCGCTGATGCCGAGATGCTGCAGCATCACGTGCACGTGCGTGAACGCCATCGAAAAGGCGCGCGCGGCCGCGCTCCCGTCGCGATACTTGCGCGCGAGCGCCACCGCAGACTGCCGATCGGCAGCCACGCCCGTGGCAAACGTCACACGGGCGGACCCTCCAGGGCCCAGCCGCAGACGCTCGCGGAGGGCGCCGATCGGATCGAGCACGGCGCCGGTCGTTCCTGACAGCCCGCGGCCGTCGAGCGCCGCCGGGTTGGCCGGCGACCGGCCCCGGCCGATGAATCGCGCGCGATCCGTCTCCCACTCCACGCCGCCCGCCAGGCGCGGGCCGTCAACCCCGAGCACGTGAAAGGCGACGATGGGCGATTCGTCGGCCGCACGCGGGCGGCGGCTGAAGATCAGACCGGCGCTTTGCGGATCGAACTCGGTCTCGACGAACAGCTTGCCGAAGGCCGGATGCGCGAGATCGTCCTCGGGCCGTGCCAGCACAATTTCGGTGTAACTCGTCACCTCGACTTCGCGCGTCCGCGCACCGCGATTGGTCACCGTGAGCCGTCGCACCTCCACGTCGTCTTCCGACGACACGGTGATGTCGAGCTGCGTCTCAAGGTCTCCATCGCGGCGGCGGAACGTCATCTTGTCGAGATCGAACGTCGCGTCGAACCGGTCGGGCTTCTGGCATACGGGCAGATGCGTCGCCGACCACACATGGTTCGTCCAGACGTCGCGAAGATAGAGGCAGTGACTGCCGGCGTCCGACGTCGGGTCGTCGCGGCGGCGAGTCACCGACAGATCGCGCCACATGCTGTGACCGCCGCCGGCATTGGTGATCGCCGCAGTGTAGCGGCCGTTAGAGAGGAACTGTGTGTGCACGCTGACGGTCTCGGGCGATCGAAACTCGCGCGAGGCGAAGACCGGCAGCGACGGCGGAGCGGTCTCGGCTTCCAACGGCCGTGGCTTGGACAGAATCGCTTCGCGCGGCACCCGCTCTTGGAGGAGCAACTCGGTGGCCTGAATGCGGCGATCGGCATGGAAGCGCTCGACGAACTGGTCCCGGCCGATGACGTTGGCCAGCGCCACGAGCGACATTCCCTGGTGATGTGCGAAAAAGGCGCGGACCACGATCGGATGCGGCGTCTTGTCGGGCGCGCCCTCGAGGTTCCGCTGACGGGGCGTGTAATCGATCGATTCGTAGAACCCGTAGCGGCCGTCGGCTCCGGCATCGCGCAGCCGCTCGAAATTTGCCGCGGCGTGGCCGGGCGTCACGAGGCTCGCGAGCGCCGTGGCGTACGGCGCGATGACGAGATCGCTGACCAGGCCGCGCTTCAAACCGAGCCCGGGCACGCCAAACGCGCGGTACTGGTACGTGCCTTCGCGATCGGTGAACGCGTAAGCGGCCTCCGACAATCCCCACGGTACGCCGCGCTGACGGCCGTACTCAATCTGCCGCTCCACGCTCGCACGGCAGCTCTGATCGAGGAGAGTACCGCGGAAGCTTCGCGTGAAGAGCAGCGGCATCAAGTACCTCGAACATGGTGCCGCTCCACGACATGAGCGTCGCGCGCCCACCGACGTTCGTCACGAGGCGGCCGAGATGAAACCAGTGATGCTGCGGCACGTCTCCCTTGGCGATGGCCACGAAGCTGGCGAGGCGCGCCTCCGAGGCCAGCAGGTCGTAGAACGACGCGTCGAGCCGGCCGGGACCGTCGGCATCGGCCAGCCGATAGCCGATTGCGAAGATGCGGCGCCGGCGGTCGTACAGAAAATCGAAGCCCATGCCGTCTGCCAGTACGGATATCCGGCGCGCAACCTCGGCCAGCGTCGCGACAGGTATCTTCTGGTCCTCGCCGAGCCGCCCCGTCGCCGACAAAACGGCGCGGAGCCAATAGAGAAGATCAGCGTCCGACGAGTTCGATGCCTGCGACGGCCCCGCCTCGGCGAAGCTCCGACGTGGCGAAGGCGGGCTGGAACGGCCTGGCTGTTCCGATTGCATCGCGTGAATCGCCAGGCGCAGCGGCTCCACGAGCGACGTGATTTCGGCAACCTTGTCGGCGCCGACGCCGCGAATGGCCGCGAGGATCGCTCGGGCGATGCGGTTGATTTCCGTGACGATCTCCCGGGCAGGGCCCGCAGTCTCGGTCGAACGGGAGGCGACTGCGAGGAGCCTGGCCGCGTCGGCCAACCCGTGGAGCCGCTGATCGAACGTCTGCGGACGTTTTTCGAGCTCCAGAAGACCTTGGGCGAGCGCGATGAGCGACGCCGCGAGATTGCCGCTGTCCACGGTAGACACGTATCGCGGGTGGAGCGGCGCCAGCGTTGCCGTGTCGTACCAGTTGAGAAAGTGTCCGCGATAGCGCTCGAGCCCTTCCAGCGTTCGGACCGTCGCGTCGACTCGCCGCACCAGATCGACAGTGGACAGGTAGCCGAGATCATGCGCCGCCATGGCCGATAGCATCGCCATGGCGATATTCGTCGGCGACGTCCGCCGCGCGACTTTCACTCCATCGTCCATCTCCTGTGCGTTGTCTGGCGGCAGCCAGCTCTCGGTCTCGGTCACGAACGTGTCGAAGTAGCGCCACGTTTTGCGTGCTGTCAGTCGCAGCCGCGCGCGTTCGTCGTCTGCGAGCGGCCGCACGCGCGGGCCCCTCGGCACGCTGAGCCAATACGCCACGATCGGCGCCATGGCCCAGACCAGCAGGAACGGCCAGGCGACCATCAACGACTCGCGACGCCAGATCAGAATCAAGAGAAAGATGGCGGCCGCGATCACGGGGCTCGAAATCATTTCCGAGATGAAGAGGCGCAGCCCCTTCTGCCCGGTCAATCCTGTCGCGCGAGCGGCCGTGACTGCCGCGGTCTCCCATTCGAGCATTCGTCGCCGCGTGACGACGAGCCGCGTCAGCGTCACGCTTATCGCATGGACGGCGTCGAAGGCGTAAAAGGCCAGAAGCGTCAAACTGAGCAGAACATGCGCGAGTGCCGTGATCGTGTCGCGCAACAGATTGCGGAAGAAGACGGGCATGGACTGCGCTCGTCCAGGCCCGATCACGAACCGGGCGGCGACGGGCAGGAGCTGGGAGGCCGCTGCTCCGACGGTCGCGAGCGTCCACACCCAGACGGTACCGGGCAGCACCAACCAGCCAGCCACGAGCATCGCGAGCAACGTCGGCGCGATCAGGCTGCGCCGCAGGTTGTCGAGAATTTTCCAGCGGTCCATCGCCGGGAGCGTGTTGCGCTTGAGCCCGCGGCGTGACGGCACAACCGGGAACAACCAGAACAGAATCTGCCAATCGCCGCGGACCCAGCGATGCTGCCGGCGGGCGTGCGACAGCACGCTTGACGGATAGTCGTCTACTAACTCCACGTCGGAGACAAGTGCGACGCGCGCGTGCAACCCCTCGAAGAGATCGTGCGAGAGCAGCGCGTTTTCCGGCACCATGTCCTCGAGCGCGGCCGTGAAGGCGTCAACGTGGTAGAGCCCCTTGCCGGTGAAGATGCCCTCGCCGAAGAGATCCTGGTACGCATCTGAGACTGCCTGCGTGTACGGATCGACGCCGGTGTGGCCCGAGTAGAACCTGGCGAAGAGCGAGCCGGCCGCGCTCGTGAAGGTCACGCTGATGCGCGGCTGCAGAATGCCGTAGCCCTCGGTGACGCGTGCGGCCCTTGGATCGACGCCCGGCCGATTGAGCGGGTGCGTGATGATTCCGATGAGCTCGCGCGCCGCGCCGCGGGGAAGCCGGGTGTCGCTGTCGAGCGTGATGCAGTACGTGACGGACGGCAGGATCGAAAGGTCGCCGACAGTCACCGCGAAGCTCGTGTCGGCTCCGCCGCGGAGCAGGCGGTTGAACTCCTCTATCTTGCCGCGCTTCCGCTCCCATCCCATCCAGATCCCTTGCTGCGCGTTCCACTGCCGCAAGCGGTGGAACAGGAAGAACCGATCGGCGCCGTCGCCGGCGTGTTTCGCGTTGAGCGCCGCGATGCCGGCGCGTGCGGCCTCGAGCACCGCGGCATCCTCGGGCATGGTCTCGCTCGTTGCATCGCGAAAGTCGGTGAGCAGCGCGAAGTGCACGTGTGGATCGAGATTGCCCAGCGCCTGCACCTCGAGATGTTCGATGAGGTCCTGCACCCGGTCGACGCTGTCAAAAATCGTCGGCACGATCACCATCGTCCGTGCCAACTTCGGAACAGCCGTCAGCTCCAGCCGCGGCAGACGGCTCGGCGGAACCAGGTAAGTGATAAGCCTCTGCAGGCACTGAATGGTCACTTCGCTGGCCGGGACCGCTACGAGGAGTGCCAGCGCCGTAAGCCACACACCGCTCCAGCCGTGTCGCATCGCATAAGCGACGGCCAGACCGATCAGCACGCTGGTCCCGGTCGTGACGAATCCGAGGTACCCCAGCGTCGCGAGCGCGAAGGTGTAGCGCCTCGCGCGCTGTTTGAGGGTCGGCCGCCACCCGATGCTCTGCTCGAGCGAGCGGCGGCCCTTGCCAATCAAGTGATAGCCGACGTGTGCCGCGCGCGAATCAGGCGAGACCCGATGCGTCTGCCGCGTGCGCTCGACCACCTTCAGCGCCAGAAGCACCTGTGCCTCGCCAGTCGGTGCCGCCAGTTCCTCAATCACGTGGCGGTAGCTGTCGCGGCTGCGGAAATCCATGCGGCTGTACACCGCGGCAGGATCGCGCTGCAGCACCTGCTCGACCAGACTTACGCTCTCGAAGAACTCGCTCCAGTCGAACGTCGCGATCAAACGCAGGCTCGTGATCAGGTTAGCCACCGTCGCCTGCTCGGCCGCCTCGTACCGTCCGTTGGCGCGGATCGCGTCCTCGACCGTCTCACCGCGCGCCTCGAGCACAACCGCGAGCCGGTCATGCAGGCGCGATGCCGTCGCACCGAGTGCCCTGGCACGCTGGAGCAGACGCGTGACAAACGCGTGGTGGATCTCGGACGGCCAGGGCCACTCGCCGTCTGGCGAGGCTTCGACAGACGCGAACAGCCGCTCGGCCGCCAGCCGATGCGCGCGCGTAGAGACCAGCACGTCGCCGCGCGCGCGCAACTGGTTCAGAAGCGCCAGCTTGAGGGCGCTCGGCCACGCCCACAGCTCGCCCATCGTCAGCGGCGTGACGGACTGGAAGGCGCTGATGAAGCGCTGCAGACGTTGTGCGTCCAAACGCCCAGCGCTTGATCCGATCAGCTCCAGCGCCAGCGCGTAGATGCGGGGCGCGCCGGCGTATTCGTCGGACACGATGCGGGGCAGCCGGCGGAAGAACGGAGGGGGCAGGTCGTGCTGAATGTCGCGCGCCGCGGCCGAGACCATGTGGAAGTTATCGAGCAACCACTCGGCCGCCGGCGGCATCGCCTCATGTTGCGCGTCCTGGGCGAGTGCGGTGTAGACCCGCCGCAATGCCCGCATGTGAGCGCGAAGCTGGCGCAGGTGGGCGCGTCCGTTGCCGCCGCGTGGGTGTGGTTGACAGCAGTGCGGCGAGACGTCTGGCGTGTTCCTCGAGGAGCTCAACGCTGAGGAGCTCGACGCCGTCGCTCAGCGGGCGCCCATCATGAAATGAGAAGAGCCGCATGCGCTAAAGGTGCGGGGCAAAACTTCCAGTGGACATCGTGCAAGGCCGGTGCCACAAGCCTACTGATGCGGCCGGAGCTGGCGACGTGGTCAAAAGCGCTATCGTTCGCAACGTCCCCTTTGATTCTGACCATTTCCAGAGCCTCATGCTCAAACTTCCTTACAGTGTGCCATCGCAACGATTACAGGTTTCGTCCCACATTCGCTCTGTCGACGGAGCAGGTGAAGTCGGTCGGACGCAACGGGGGTAGCGGGACTCTTCCAGGATGCTTAATGAAGGTTGGCGAACGTATCGCAGTCGTCGTGACGGCCTGCCGTTAGACCTCGCCGAAACCACTCCACGCGCTGGGCGGACGTACCGTGCGTAAAACGATCCGGCATCACGCGGCCAGTGCTCATTCGCTGAAGGCGATCGTCCCCAATCGCGGCCGCAGCTTTCAGGCCCGCGTCTGTGTCGCCGGCCTCGAGCTCGACCTCGCCGCGGGCCGCGCGTCCGGGCTGGGACGCGGCGTGGCCCCAGACGCCCGCGAAGCAGTCGGCCTGGAGCTCGAGCCGAACCGACAGCGCATTAGCGGCTGACGGCTGGCTCTGCTGCGCGCTCCGCACGCGCTGTGCAACGCCGGTGAGCCGCTGCACGTGGTGACCGACTTCGTGCGCGATCACATACGCGCGCGCAAATTCGCCAGGCGCGCCGAATCGATCGCGCAGCTCATCGAAGAACCCGAGATCCAGATACACACGCTGATCCTCGGGACAGTAGAACGGGCCGGTGGCAGCCTGCGCGATGCCGCAGCCCGATTCATACGCGTCGCGGAACAGCACCACGCGCGTGCGCTCATAGCGCGCCTGTAGAATCTCGCTCCAGGTGTTCTGTACGTCGTTCATGACGGCGCCGACGAAATCGACCTCGTGCTCTTCGGCGGGGGTCGAGGTGACCGGCCCGGACGACTCACCGCTCGAGGAAGAGGAGGCCGTGTCGGGAGAGCTCAGCAGCGAGAAGAAGTCCTTGCCGGTGGCCCAACTCAGAAGGGCCACGAGCAGCAAGCCGCCCAATCCCAGCGGGATCGTGCGTCCGACCGTCATCGCGGAGTTTCCGCGTTCGTCGTCGACGTCTCTACGGCCAGGAGTCCAGCGCATGACAAGTTCGCTCGAGCTATGTGCAAGGCATGTTCCAGGACTCTGGCAACTTCAGCGCCGGTGGGGCACGCGATGCAGAGCCGAATCGTGGCCAGAATTCAGACATTGTCCCTGGCTATTTCAACTGCGCGGCCGCGTATGACGGACGTCAGCATGGTTCTCCGGCGTTTCAGATCAGTGGCTCCGACGCCATCGTCGTGCCGTATCCGGCTGTGGCACTGGATCCGGCAACGGGCCCCGAAATGTGGCGAAGCGGCGCGGAACGGATCGCAACTGCATCGGCGCCCACTCCTGACACTGCTTGCCGCGGCCGTGGCCGCGTCGTGCGGCGGGACGCCGAGCGGCCCGAGACACCGGCGCCCGTCAGCCTGCTGCACTTGAAGGTCAGCGACGGCGGCACCTCAGTGCTGTCGACAGGCACGTGCGCCGCGGTGCAGTGGATGATGCAGCCGGCCAGCGGTCTGTTCAGCCTGCTTGCGATCGAGTTTCGTCCTGGATGAATCGCGCATCGCGATTGGTGAACACGTCGCCGTTCACAGGTTGAAGAGGACGCTGACCGACTCCCCGGTGTGGATTCGTCGAATCGCTTCCGCGAGCAGCGGCGCGATCGAGAGAATCGTCATGTTGGGCAATCGCTTCTCGACGGGTATCGGCACAGTGTCGGTCGTCACGATCTCGGCGATGTCGGAGCGGGACCCGAGGCGATCGAGTGCTTCGCCCGTGAATAGGCCGTGCGTGCACGCGACCGTGATCTGCTTCACCCGCCGCTCATGAAGGCGGTTCAGGACCTCCACGATCGTGCCACCATTGGCAATCTCGTCGTCGAGAACGATGACGTTCTTTCCCTCCACATCCCCGACGAGCGTGTCGATGACGACGCGATCATCCCCGAGGCGTTTCTTGCTGCCCGCGGCCATCGGGAGCTTGAGTCTCCGCGCAAAGTGCGAGGCTTCCTTCGCATGGCCGAGGTCCGGCGAAACGACCACGGTGTTCCTCAGGCTGCGCCCTCGGAAATGTCGCGCCAACACCTTGAGCGCGTTCATGTGATCGACGGGCACGCTGAAGAACCCCTGTACTTGTGGTGAGTGTAACGTCATCGCGAGCACACGATTCGCTCCAGCCGCCACGAGAAGATCCGCCACGAGCCGCGCCGCGATCGAGATGCGCGGCGCATCCTTCTTGTCGGACCGCGCGTAGGCGAAGTGGGGGATCACCGCCGTCAGGCGCGCGGCCGACGCTCCGCGCGCCGCATCCAGCATCAGAAGCAGTTCCATCAGGTGGTGCTGCACAGGCGGCACCAGCGGCTGGACGATGAAGACGTCAGCCTGGCGGCAGTTCGCTTCGAGCTGGACGCCGAGGCAATCGTTGCTGAACCGCGTGGTGGTGGACGGACTGAGGGGAACCTTCAGTCGCTGGCAGAGCGCTTTGGCGAGGTCAGGATGCGCGTGGCCGCTGAAGACGACGATGCTGTTCATGCAGAGTTGGCATCATATGCGACCGCGCGCAAAATCGATGACACCGGTTGCAAGGAGGATGGACGACCGCCGCGTCGCCGTGGCCGCCGTGCGCCATCTCGCCGACCACGGTCGTGCTCGCGCTGCTGCGCGACTGGCAACGCGCTGACGCTGCGGCTACCGGAGGACTCCCCGCCTCGCGCGCACCACATAGTTCCCGCTCGGCACGCTGACGCGAAGGCTGTGAAGGCGTCCGTCAGCCGGAGTCGCGGGCTCGTAGCTCAGCATGTACTGGTGATCCAGTTCGTCGGCAACCCGTGACAGGGCGGCGCCCAGGTCCCCTGTGTCGTGGATCACTTCGCTGTAGCCGTTGCCCTGCGCCGCAATCGACGCGAGAGTGTACGGGTTGACGCGGGTCGAGGGGCGCGCATCCACGCGATCCACCGCAATCCAGTAGAGAAACAGGTCCGTGCCGGTGAGTTGCTGTCTGAGAAGCGTCGGCGTGGTGTTGCTGGCGCTGTCCGCCCCGTCCGACACGACGATCATGGCCGCGCGCTGGAGGCTCCGTGCGGTGAAGAGCGACAGGGTCTTGAACACCGCGTCGTAGAGCGCCGTGCTGCCGGAAGGAGCGAGCGCGTCCAGGCTCGCCAGCAGGCGAGTCCGATCGAGGGTCCAGCTTGCTGCGACCTGGACCGCGTGGTTGAAGCTGACGAGCGCCACTTCATCGTCGCGTCGCAGCCGTGCCTCGATGAATCGCTGAACCGCGGCGCGCGTCGCCTGCATGCGCTCGCCGCGAACACTTTCGCTCGTGTCGATCGCGATCGCCACGCTGATGGGCGTCCGCTCCGATGTGAAGCGCGCCAACGTCTGGGCGTGGCCGTCTTCCTCAACGACGAAGTCGCGCTCGCCGAGAGTCGTCACGAGCCGGCCGTCCTTCTCGCGCACGGTCGCGGCGGTCGTGACCAGCCTGGGTGCGGCTTGGAACGCGTTGCGGGCGAGATCGGGCAGGTGCCCGGCAGACAACCGCTGCGACAGCATGGCGCATGACAGGGCCAGCGCGACCAGCGTACCGCCGGCGACGTACGCGCGGGAAGATCGCGTCATGTGGTTCATCTCGAAGCGGCAACGCAGCGAAATATTACAACGCATAACATCCGCGCCGCCACGCCCGCGCGGGGCTACGGCAGGAATCGCACGCGACCACTGTCGAGCTCGTAAATGGCGCCCATGAGCTTCATCGTGCCCTCAACCATTCGGGCCTTCACCTCCGGCGTTTCACGGAGCTGATGCAGCGACCAGCGCACATTGGCCTCCACGGCCGCGCGCGCTTCCTCGTCCGGCGCCAGTCCTGCCGGCAGATCGCTGAGGCCTGGAAGGATATTGTCGAGCAGCCGGGCGATGCGGGAAGGCTCGCGGGCGCCGGTCCTGGCGGCAAGTGCCGCGTTGACGGCGCCGCAGCCGTCGTGGCCGAGCACGACGAACAACGGCGTGCGCAGGTGCACTCCAGCGTACTGCAGCGTCCCCATCACCTCGGGCGAGATCACATTGCCCGCCACACGCACGATGAAGAGTTCCCCGAAGCCGGCGTCGAAGACCAATTCAGGCGGCACTCGCGAATCGCTGCAGCCGACAATGGTCGCGTAAGGGTGCTGACCCTTGGCGAGCGCGGCCAGGATCTCCTTCTGAACGGTCGGGAACCGCGCGTGCCCTCGCACGAAACGCTCGTTGCCGTCGACCAGACGGGCGAGCGCCTCGTCAGCCGTGTAAGAAGGCGACGTGGGTGTGCTCATTGGAGGCGCATGCACCGGCGCGCGTAGACCATGCACGAAATCGTATCTCAACACGCCGCGACGCGACCCGAGGCCCTGAATGGTTCGTGGAAGTTCCCAGTCACATCAAGGAACATCCGGTCCACACGCTGGCGATTTCGGCTAAAGTGCTCTTGCGCCAATCGCGATCCCTGATCAGTGGATTGGCCTACACAGGAGCTCGTGATGAGACGGCGAGATTTTCTGATCGGTGCTGCGGCAGCAACGGCCATGGCCGGCGTGACCAGAGTCCGGGCACAAGGCCGCGATGACGACAAGCGATCGCGTATCGCCCTCATGATGTTCGGCCTCAACAGCATCGTGAAGAACAACATGCCGGCCGCTCCCACGAGGACCCTCGACATCATGGACATCGGCCAGTTGTGCGCGGATCGCTATCACCTGCACAACGTCGAGCTGCAGAGCAATTACTTTCCCTCGACGGAGATGTCCTGGCTGAAGGACTTCAAAACCAGGCTGGGCAAGACGAAAACGAAGATCGTTCAGATCAACCTGGAGTTTGGGGCGGGTCTGAACATGGCCGCCGAACCTGGGTCGGGGCGGCTGCAGATGATTGACCTTCATCGGGTGTGGCTGGATAAGGCCGCGTTCCTGGAGTGCCCGCGCGTCCTGCTCAATCAGGGCCAGCCCAGCCCGGAGAACAAAGGTCTGCTGATCTCAAACTACGGGGCTGTCGCGGCGATCGCGAAGTCGAAGGGCATCATCGCGGCCAGCGAGAACCGCGGCGGCGGTGGCCGAGGCCGCGGTGCGGGCGCCCCTGGTCAACCGGCGGGTCAGGCGCCGCAGACGTCTCCTCCGGCGCCTGCGCCCGCGCCCCAGGCGGCCGCCCAACCGTCCTACATCCTCCTCGCGGAGATCCTGAAAGCGTCCGGCGCCTCCGCCTGCGTCGATTTTCTGAACTTCCCCAATCAGAAGGAACAACTGGAAGGCGTACGCGCCCTGCTGCCGATCAACAGCGGTCTGGTGCACGCCGGGATGGTCTACGACCTGCCGGCCGCGATGGCGGTGTGCCGCGAGCTGGGGTACAAGGGGCTTTATTCGATCAAGGCTTCGGGCCAGCAGGGAGGAGATCCGCTCGAGAACACCCAGAAGATTCTGGATGGGCTGCTCGCCAATATGTAGGACGTGCGTTATTCGCGCTCGTGTGGGCACGGGAGCTTATGCGGCCAGGTGATTGGCTCGTTTTCTCGTGCGCGCTCGCCTACGTCGTCCTGTACGGCCTCTGGAAGGCGCGCGGGCACAAGAGCGTACGAAGTTTCGTCGTCGCCTCGCGGAGCGTGCCGTGGTACGCCGTGGGCCTGTCGATCATGGCGACGCAGGCGAGCGCTGTCACGTTCATCTCGACCACCGGACAAGGCTATGTCGATGGCATGCGGTTCGTGCAGTTCTACTTCGGGCTGCCGATCGCGATGTTGATCCTTTCCTACACCGCGGTTCCGTTCTTCCGGGCGGCGAACGTTTTCACCGCGTACGAATATCTCGAGCGTCGTTTCGATGCGCGGGTGCGGGCCTTGATCAGCGGCATCTTTCTGCTGCAGCGCGGCCTGGCGCTCGGCATCACGCTCTATGCGCCGGCGGTCGTGCTGACGGTCATTCTCGGCTGGCCGGATTGGGCGACAACGCTCCTGATGGGCGGCCTCGCGATTGCGTACACCGCGACGGGCGGCGCGAAGGCCATTGCGTGGTCCGACCTGCAACAAATGGCCGTCATGACCTGCGGACTGGCCGCCGCGCTGATATGCGCCGTCTGGCTGCTGCCGCCGCACGTCTCGTTCGACGGCGCGCTGAACCTGGCCGCGGCCGCGGGCCGGCTGAATGTCATCACGACGACCTTCGACTGGAACGACCGTTACAACCTCTGGAGCGGGCTCATCGGCGGCGCGTTTCTGGCGCTGGCCTACTTCGGGACCGACCAGAGCCAGGTGCAGCGGTATCTCAGCGGCCAGTCGGTGCGTGACAGCCGCCGCGGACTCATGCTCAACGCCGTGGCGAAGATCCCGATGCAGCTCTGCATCCTGTTCATCGGGGCGGTCGTGTTCGTCTTCTACATCTACGAGCGGCCGCCGGTGCTCTTTCAGCAGCTCGATCGTGCGCGAATCGAAGCCCCCGATCTTGCAGCGCGGTATGCGCCCATCAAGCAGCGGTACGACACGGCGCTCGCCACGCGCCGCAGTGCCGCCGATCAGTTGCTTCAGGAGCCGGCGAACGTCGCCGCAACCGCCCAGCGGCAGTCGGTGACGGACGACTTCAGGCGCGCGGAGCGCGACGTCGAGGCGGCGAGAAAAGAGGCCGCAGCGCTCGCGGCCTCAACGGGCGGCAGCGGCGCCAGCGACACCAATTACATCTTTCTGACATTCGTGACGCAACACCTGCCGGTGGGAGCGGTCGGCTTGATTCTCGCGGTGGTTTTCGGCGCCACGATGACCGCGATCTCGGCCGAGATGAGCTCGCTCGCGACCGTCACCGTGCTCGATGTCTACAAGCGGCATGTTCACCCCGCGGCGACGGACCGCCACTATCTCATGGCCTCGCGCCTGGCGACGGTGTTCTGGGGCATCTACGCCTTCGGATGTGCTCAGCTCGTGAAGGGACTGGGATCGCTCATCGAGGTGGTGAACATTCTTGGTTCACTTTTCTATGGCGGTATGCTCGGCGTCTTCGTGCTGGCGTTCTTCGTCAAACGGGCGACGGCGCACGCGGCCTTCTGGGCGGTGTTGTGCGGCGAAGGCGTCATTTTCTGGTGTTGGTATTTCACCAACATCGCCTTTCTTTGGTACAACGTCATCGGCTGCGTCGTTGTGGTCGTATGCGGAATCGCGTTCTCCGGGCGTCAGATTCAAGCCGGCGCTCCCGCCGCCGGCGCATCGGTCGATTTGTAGGCTCATCCCCGGGGCGCCTCGCACTGCGCAAGGCGCCCCACGGTTGTTCGCCACGCCCTCAGCTACTTCACGACACTCAGACCGGTCACCGTTGCGTCGGTATTGTGCGCGAAGCGGATCCCGTACACGCCGTCTGTCGACTTGAGCTTGCCGGCCCCCACGACGTCGGCCTTGGGATACGTCGCCACGACGGTGCCGTTGATCGCGCACTCGACGCTGTCAGCCTTCACCGTCACGGCGATGTCCTGCGTGACCGGCTGTCCCGGACCGGCCGCCTTGTGCACGGCGTCATTCGTGCCACCGCGGCCGCCGTTCATCTGGAACACGCTGTCGCGCGCCGGGTCGTCCGATGCGGTGAAACCGCGGACGATGAACGAGCCGTTGCCGTAGGCGGAGCAGTAGAGATAACTCTGCTGTGGCGTGCCGAGGTCGTTGCCGCCGATCACGATCCCATAAGGATGCGGATGGCTGTTCACGCTCATGTACTTGGGTTCGTTGAAGGTCGCCTTGACCGTGTAGTTGCCGGTCGCGCGGTTCGCCGGGTTCCAGTAGGTCGTCGCCGGGCCCGTCTCGACGTGCAACGCATTGCCTTCCTGCGAGAGCTTCGAGTTGTTCAGGATCTGACCGTTCGCCGCCTCGGCGGCGTCGACCTTGCCGGTCCACCCCTGCGCGAACACACCGCCGCCCGGGATGACGCGGGCCGGGTCGGGACCGCCCGCGGCCTGCCGTGCACCGCCGGGCCGCGCGCCGCCACCCTGAGGCGGCATGCCTCCGCCCGGAGCGCCGCCTTGGGCGACGGGACTGACAGACACGAGTAACGAGAGAACGAGCGCACAGGCACAGCCAGTGAAGAGACGCATAAGCGGTTTCCTTTCGGCATCAAATTGTTGCCAAGGTGGACAGAGTCTACTAGTCGTAGCTTAAGTCAGCCCCAAGCCATTTCCACTCTACAGATCGCACGGTGTCCCAGCGACACCCCCGACAGGCCCTGATATCATCAGCCGGCATTCACCACAGCCGCTGAAAGGGAGTCGACCGTGGCACACTCAGGCGGACTACCTCGTCGCCGGTGATACGTGGCACCAGCGCACCGTCATCCAGCCGATGTCGGCCGACGCCATGATGGCGACCAGCTACCTGAGCTTCGGCCAGGTGCCGGAGTGGAAGGGCGTGGAGATCAGGTATGCACGCAAGGCGAAGTAGCGGATGCGTGGTCATGGCGCTCCCTGCGCTTCTGATGATTGGCGCCGAAAACCCGGCGGCCAGAACGCCGGCGCCGCAGATGCCGCCGCCCGCCGTGACGCAGCAAGCCGGCGGCGTGCGACCCGGCATCGAAGTGTTTCTGTCCAACGTCCCGGCAAGATTCCGGGGCAAGCGGGTCGGTTTGATCACCAACAGCAGCGCCATCGATCGTTCGAAGACGCTGGACATCGACCTGATCGCTCGACATCAGGACCTCAAGCTCGTCGCGCTGCTGGCGCCGGAGCACGGCATTCGCGGCGACGCGCCGGCCGGCGCCACGATCGTTGACGAAGTCGATCCTCGCACTGGCGTCCCTGTGTACTCCCTCTACGGCGCCGGCGATCGCGGCCCGACGCCCGAAATGCTGAAGGACGTCGACGTCCTCGTGTACGACCTGCAGGAAGTCGGCGGGCGGACGTGGACGTACGTCTCGACCATGGCCGTCGCAATGCAGGCGGCCGCGAAGAAGAACACCCCCTTCGTCGTGCTGGACCGTCCGAATCCAATCGGCGGAGAAATCGTGGAAGGCGCGTTGCTCGACCCGGCGTTCGCATCATTCGTCGGGATGTATCCCATCCCCGCGCGCCACGGGATGACGGTCGGCGAGCTCGCGACGCTGTTCAACCGGCGATACGGCATTGGCGCGGACCTCACGGTCGTGCGGGTCGAGAACTGGCGGCGTTCGCAGTGGCTCGATGAGACCGGACTGCCCTGGGTGAACCCTTCACCGAATCTGCGATCGCTGGCGGCGGTGACAAGCTATCCGGGAGCGGTGTACTTCGAGGGCACGAACGTCGCGGAAGGCCGGGGTACCGATCGCCCGTTCGAGCAGATCGGCGCGGCGTGGCTGAACGCGGCGGAGGTCGCGCGGGTCATGAACAACATGCGGCTCCCCGGCATCCGGTTCGAAGCGATCACGATGGCCGTGGAAGCGACGGCCGGCAAATTCCCTGGACAGACGATTCCGGCCATCCGATTCGCCATCACGGATCGCCAATCGTATCGTCCGGTGCGCACCATGCTCCTGCTCATCGACGCCATTCACAGGCAGCACCCGCGCGAGTTCACCTGGAGGCCGTCCATCGATCGGCTCACCGGATCGGACAAGGTGCGGATGGCCATCGATGCCGGCCGGCTGCAGCCGTTACTCGATGAATGGGACCGCGAAGCCGCGTCGTTCGTCGAAAGCCGCAAGCCGTTCCTGCTGTACCTGATCACCGGAAAGCGCTCGAGAGGCCGCCATCACGGCCCTGGCCGCCACGCGGCGTGGAGGGGCGTGACCGCGAGCGAGACCGAGCCGTCGACGCGACGCGCGAGTCGTGTCGACGGCTCGGTTCTGATTGCCGGTCGATCAAGGCCTCGAGACGGGATCCGGATACTTCTCGAGGAAGTCGTCGATCTCGCGCTCGGCTCTTTCGCGCTGATATCCGTAGCGCTCCTGCAACTTGCCGACGACCTGGTCGAACTGACCCGACATCTGGGTCAAGTCGTCGTCAGTCAACTTGCCCCAGCGTTTCTTGACTTCTCCCTTAACTTGCTTCCACTGACCCTTCAAGGTATCTCGGTTCATCGCTCTTCTCCTTGCGTTGCGCCACGGCGCGCGTGGCTTGTTTGGCTGCTCCTCGAGACCGGGATGTTCGACCGTGTGACATCCTCGACGCGAAAGGGCGGCACTGTCTTCCACAGGTGCAAGATTTGAACCGCGCGCAGTTCAAGCGAGAGTAACTCGAGGATCTTGCCAACCAGCCACATATGGCCGAACGGGTCGACGACGGCGCCCTGGAGCATCCGGGCGATCGGATGCGGTCCCGCGGTCGCGTGGGTGCCGCCATCGAGATGCCAGAGCAACCTGGCACCGAAAGCGGCCTGATAGAACTCGATTCGCCTTGTTCCCGCTGCTCGCGGTATTCACACACTCCGCCGGCCACCGATCAGGCCGACCAGAAACAAGACGATCGCGACGACGAGGAGAACGTGAATGAACGCGCCGACCGTATAGCCGCTCACGAGTCCGAGCAGCCACATGATCAAGAGAATCACTGCAATTGTGTACAACATTGGCTCCTCCTTGCGAGAACCTGTCGTCGAGCCCTACTGCAAGGGCCAAGCCAGTTGTTGCGAACTCGATAACGTGAGCGACGACGCGCCGGCAGTATCGACGCGATACAGCGGCGCAGCGAAGGGACGCGTCACCGCGATGGCGCGGCGCCGCAGTCGAAGCGGCCGGATGCCTTGCCATCGTTCGTCGTGAACGTGCCCGAGTGGCCGTCGGCGGCAATCACAACCGTGCCCAATCCGCCGTAGCTGTCGTCGAGTGCGGTCTTGCCGAAGTGGAGGGCGATGATCTCGTTTGGATAGCGGCCGGGTCCCGTGAACCTGGCCTTGTTCGCGCGCATCGCATCGGCCATCGCCGCACCGGGTCCGATCGTGAAGGTCAGTGTCGGCAGGCCGCTCGGCCCCCAGGCGCCGGAGAACGTGCCGTCGCTCAGGATGCGGCAGCCGCCGACCGTTTCGGTGCGTGGCTTTGGCTTGTCGATGGTCGCACTCGCCTTCGCCGCGTTCTTCGGCGATGAATTGCGCGTCTGCGCGATGGTGGAGGTGCCAGAAAAAGTCGCGACGGCGATCGCGCAAGCAACGACAGATCGTCCATTCAGTCGCATCGGGCCGATCATCTCTTTCAACGGTCACCTGGGTAAAGAGGAGATGGGGGCGTCGATCAACCCGACGGCGCGCATCAACGCCAGCGCGTTGCCGTGTGTGATCGAGCCCGGCCGCATGCGATAGTCGAACACCAGCCGGCCGTCCTCGAACCGATCCTCGAAATGGACATTCGCCGCGGCGGATCCGAAGCCGTCGACCAACGCCGTGAGCGCCAGATCGTGCGTCGTGATAAGGCCGATCGCACCACAGCCAACCAGCCCCTGCACAATCGCTTCGGCACCGATCCGTCGATCGTGCGAGTTGGTACCGCCAAGGATCTCGTCGAGGAGGAAGACAACCGGTACCGGGCCGCGGGCAAGGTCGACGATGGCGCGTATCCGCAGGATTTCCGCATAGAACTTCGACACTCCCTCCTGCAGCGAGTCTTCGATCCGAAGCGTGGCGCCGAGTGCCAGGCGCGATACTCGAAGGCTCCGGGCCCGAACGGGCGCACCCGCGAGTGCAAGGACGATGTTCACGCCCACGGTACGAAGCACCGTACTTTTGCCCGACATGTTCGATCCGCTGACGACGAGCACGCGCGGGCCTCCGCCGCCAAGCCGGACGTCGTTGCTCACGGCCGTAGCGCGCGGAAGGAGAGGATGCGCGACGTCACAACCGTCGAACACAACGTCATCGTCGACCAGGATCGGGAATGGCTGTTCCGGGTGTTCGAACGCATACGTGGCCAGCGCCGACAGCGCCTCCAACTCCCCCACCGCGCGCAGCCAGCCGTCGACCGACCGGCCGTGCTGCGCATGCCAGCGGGCGATCGCGATGGCGACCTGACTCCGCACGAGAAGCAACAGTGCAATCGGCGCAAACATCTGATTCCTGCACGAGTCGAGAATCCCGACGAGCCGCTCGAGCCGGCCGATGCGGCGCGACGCCGCCACGTGGTCTGCGAGGAGTACATCCCGCAAGCGGGCCAGACGCGCTGAGCGAAACGGCTCCGTCTCGATTCGCGCGAGCACCGTTTTCAGCCGCGAGAGATCGGCGGCGATGGCGTCGAGGTGGCGAAGGGGTGCCGCCAGGCGCCGCCGCCACACGAGCAGAAACCCCTGCTGCGCCAGCAACCAGGCAGCCGTCACGCTGAGCGGAATCGATCCAATTCCCCAGAGCGCGACCATGGCCACGTTGCTGACTGCCAGTCCAGTCAGCGTCAGTCGCACGACGGCCGGGAATTCGATGGGAGCCGTCGCAGCGAAGGTGGCTAGTGCGCGGGTCCGGCTCGCCGCACCCTCGGCGGCCGCGAGCCCAAATACCTCCCGATAGTCGACCATCGCCCGCAGTTCCTCGACAGCGCCCTGCCGCTGCCGGATCTCCTCGAGCGGGGGGCTGCTGCACAGCCATTCCGCCAGCGTGTCCTGGCCGATCTCGGTGGACGAAGTGTCGAGAAGCTGAAAGAGCGATCCGTTACCGAATAAGTCGAGGTCCAGGCCGATCGGGTGTCGCTGCAAAAAGGGGGCGCCGTCCGGTCCGCTGCCGGCCCAACGGTCGTCGAGTCGCGCGACACCACGCACGTACAGGCTGCGCGCGCGTGCCGCCCGCGCGTTCCACCGCAGAACCCGCTCGTGCGCGATCACGAGCCCGGCGAAAATCACGGCGGGTACGACGAGCCAGAAGAGAGAGATGGCTCCTCGGAGACCAGCCCAGGCGATCGCCGCGGCGATTACGGCATCGCCAAGCCGGAGATTGCCCATCAGGCGGTGGCGCTGGTCGCCACGGGCAATGTCTTGGTCCCATCGGACGATGCGGCGGGCGTACTCGGTCCGCGGATCGATCATCGCCCGATCTTAGTGCTCCATTTCGGAATTAGGGCCACGCACCGAGGCCGTCGAGGCGCCCGCTCCGCAAGGCGCGAGGAGGGAAAATGCCCAGTGCATTTGACCGACGAGCAACGCCGCGGGGCGGGATGCATCGGCGGCCGAATGCGGCCGTAATTCCGAAATGGAGCACTTAGTCGCCTATTCCCGGAAAGCAGTGCGGGTGGTCAAAGGACTACGAATTACGAAAGAATGACGCGGATCGACTGAGTCCCTATGCCCTTCGTCTACATCGTCCGATGCGCGGACGGCACGCTCTATACGGGCTACGCGCTCGACCCAAGGGAGCGTGAGAAAGTCCACAACGCCGGCCGGGGCGCCAAGTACACCGCAGGCCGGCGCCCGGTATCGCTCGTGTATGCAGAATCGTTCGACACGGTGGGCGAAGCCCTTCAGCGCGAGCGTCAACTGAAGCGGCTGACCCGGGAGAAGAAGGAGGCCTTGCTCCGCGCCCAGCCGCCTTCCATCTGACTTTCCGCCTATGATGACGCCGAATGCCTCCAGCGACTGACGACACCCGCGCCGCAGCGCTGCGCGCGCCGTTGACGGACAAGGCCCCGTCGCTCATCGGAAAACTGCTCGTCAACCCGCAGATTGGGCTGCTGCTGGTCATCCTTCTCCTTGGCGTCGTGCTCGCGCTCACGGCGGGCAGTCATGTCGACGCGCGCACCGGCGCCACGGTGAACAACTTCTACAACGTGCACACGCTGCTGCAGACGGCCACCGATGCCAGCTTCTTCGCCATCATGGCCGTCGGCGCCACGGTCGTGATCATCTCGGGCGGTATCGATTTGTCTGTAGGCTCGATCTACGCGCTCGCGGGCGTTGCCATGGCGATGGTCCTGCGGGCAGGCGTCGCGACTTCGCCTGCCGCGACGATCGGGCTGGGCTTACTCGTGTCGATCGGCGTGGGACTGGCCTGCGGACTCGCCAACGGTCTGATGGTGGTCGGCCTGCGCGTCCATCCGTTCATCATCACGCTCGGCACGATGTGGATCGTCCGCGGCATCGCGTTTGTCACGAGTCACGCCGAAAGCATTCTCGTACCCGGTGCGTTGACGGGCGTCGCGAAGGCATCGCTCGGCCTCGGCGAGTCGCTCTACCCCGTGCCGCTCGTCGCCATGATTCTCGTCGCCGCCGCCGGCAGCGTGTACCTGACCCGCACCGTCGCGGGGCCGCCACGTCTTCGCGGTGGGCGGCAATCCGGAAGCCAGCCGCTTTTCGGGGCTGCGGCTGAATAGAATCAAGCTCAGCGTGTTCGTGATTTCCGGCCTGACGGCCGGCGCCGCGGCGTTTCTCGGTGCGAGTTTTTACGGGTCCGCGTCGTGCGGCGACGCAACCGGCTACGAGTTGTACGTCATCGCGTCGGCCGTGGTGGGCGGTGCCAGCCTCGCTGGCGGCAAGGGCAGCGCCGTGAGCGCCACGCTGGGCGCGTTGTTGATCGTGCTCATCCGCCAGTCGATTCGGACGATGCATTTCGACCAGAATTACGAGTGGATCATCATCGGCTGCGCCACGGTCCTGGCCGTGGTGCTCGATCAGGCGAGCGCCCGGTTCGCCGTCCGGCAGCTCGCCGCCCGCGCCGGACAGCGCGTCATCTTGATCTCCCGGGATTACGGAGAGACATGACTCGACCATTGACGATCTGGATCGCCGTTCTCGCGCTGGCCGGTCTTACGGCGTGCGGCACGCCGCAGCCTTCCGGCGGGAACACCTCGAGACCTGCCGGACTGAAGATCGCGATGATCGCGAAGAGTTCCACGAATCCCGTCTTTCTCTCCGCGCGGACGGGCGCCGAAGCCGCGGCCAGGGACCTGACGGCCAAGACCGGAGTCGCCGTCGAAATCATGTGGCTCACGCCTCCTAGTGAAGACGGTCAGGTGCAGGCGCAGCGCATTGCGCAGGCCGTCAACGAAGGCGCCAACGCCGTCCTGATTTCCTGCTCGGACGCCGGCAAGGTGACAGGGGCGATCGATGACGCCGTCGCGCGCGGGGTGCCGGTCATGACATTCGACAGCGACGCCCCCGGTTCGAAGCGATTCGCGTTCTACGGCGTGGACGACGTCAAGACCGGGCAGGCGGTGATGGACGAGCTGGCCACGCAGATGGGCAGCAAGGGATCGATTGCGATCCTTGCAGGCAATCAGAACGCGCCGAACCTTCGCCAGCGCGTCGAGGGCGTCAAGCAGGCGGCCGCGAAATATCCCGGCATGAAGATCGTCGACACGTTCTACCACATTGAAACCCCGCAGGATGCCGCCGCGGAGGTGCTCCGGGTGCAGGGCGCCTACCCGCAGATTCAGGGATGGGCGATGATCGGCGGCTGGCCGCTGTTCACCCAGACGCTGCTGTCGGATCTCGATCCGAAGAAGATCAAGATCGTCGCCGTCGATGCGCTCCCCGCGGAGCTTGCCTACGTGGACAAGGGGCTCGCGCCGGTGCTGCTCGCGCAGCCGACGTACTTGTGGGGCAACGTCTCGGTGCAGCGCATTTTCGACAAGGTGCAGCTCAAGAAAGACGTGCCCGCCGTCATCCCGATGGAGCTCG
Source organism: uncultured Acidobacteriota bacterium (assembly GCA_963724645.1). Taxonomy (GTDB): domain Bacteria; phylum Acidobacteriota; class Vicinamibacteria; order Vicinamibacterales; family SCN-69-37; genus CAVXSP01. The sequence goes on along the minus strand of CAVRVJ010000007.1, from coordinate 384,626 downwards.
TGCGCGTCTCGAAGGACAATCTCGGCACCTGGGCGCGCCAGCTCAAGGACTGGGGTTTCACCGACGTGCCGGACGCGTATGTCGGCATGAAATGAGACCTTCGGGGCCCCGGCCTTTCAGGCCCCTCCATCAACTTGCGGCGGCACCCAGATGAACGCCGTCTCGTTCGATCACATCACCAAGCGCTTCCCCGGCTCGCTGGCGTTGGACGACGTCTCGTTCGACGTCACAGCGGGCTCGTGCCATGCGTTGTGCGGCGAGAACGGGGCCGGCAAGAGCACGCTGGGCCGGATCCTCGCCGGAATCTACGCGCCCGACGCCGGTCGCGTGTCGCTCTTTGGCCAACCGCTCACGCTGTCAGGACCGGAAGCCGCCCTCGCCGCCGGCGTCGGCATCGTCCACCAGGAACTGGCGTTCTGCGACAACCTGTCCGTGGCCGAGAATCTCTGCCTCAGGGCCTTGCCCGCCAAGGGCGGCTTTCTGTCGCCTCGCGAGATGTGGCGCCAGGCCCGCGCAATGCTCGACGCCGTGGACACCGTGCTCGACGTGACGCAACCCGTCGGTCAGTTGACGGTCGGCCAGCAGCAGGTGCTGCAGATCGCCGCGGCGGTCAGCCACGGCGCGCGCGTCATCGTCTTCGACGAGCCGACGAGCAGCCTCTCGCAGCACGAAGCGCACAAGCTATACGAATTGATCGCGCGGCTGCGATCGCGCGGGGTGACGTGCATCTACGTCAGCCATCGCATGGAAGAGATCTTCACGCTGGCCGACACCGTCACCGTGCTGCGCGACGGGCGGCACGTCGCGACCCGGCCGGCCAGCACGCTCGACACGGGGGCGCTGATCGAGATGATGATCGGCCGGCGGCTTGCCGACTACTTTCCGGCCGGCTCAGCCGCCGAAGCCGGCGAGGAACTGCTTGCCGTCGAGGCGCTCTCGCACCCGCCGCGGTTTGACGGCATTTCGTTCGCGCTGCGCGCAGGCGAAGTGCTCGGCGTCGCCGGCCTCGTCGGCGCAGGCCGATCCGAGATGGCGCAGGCGGTGTTCGGCCTCGACCCGGACGCGACGGGCGCAATTCGCGTGCGCAGGCGCCGCGTTCGCGTGCGATCGCCGCGTGAGGCGATGCGGTTGGGGATCGGCCTCGTGCCGGAAGAGCGCAAACGGCAGGGTCTCGTCCTGTCGATGAGCGCGGCCGACAACATGAGCCTGTCGATTCTCGACCGGCTGTCGCGGCTCGGATTCATTCGCGAGCGCGCGGAGCGGGCGCTGGCGCGCGGCTACGTGGAGCAGCTCCGCATCCGTACCGCATCGATCGACGCGCCGGCTGCGGGTCTCTCCGGCGGTACGCAGCAGAAGATCGTCCTGGCGAAATGGCTCGCAGCCCGCTGCCGGATTCTGATCCTCGATGAGCCGACCCGGGGCGTGGACGTCGGCGCCAAGGCCCAGATCCACGAGCTTGTCGCCGAGTTGGCGGCGGGCGGCGCCGGCGTCCTGCTGATCTCCAGCGAGCTGCCGGAGATCCTGCACCTCTCGTCACGGATCATTGTGCTGCGGCAAGGCCGGATCGTGGGCGAACTGCCGCGGGCTCAGGCAAGCCAGGATGCGCTGATGCGGATGATGGCGGGCGTCACGTGACTTGACATGGCAATGCCGGCCCGCGCCCTCGCGGGCGCGCGACGCTGCCACATCAGGCCAACCCAGTCTACGTGTTGGGTCTCTCTCGTCTACTTCTTGTCCGCTGGACTTGGCGCCGCGGTCACCTTGGTCACGGCGATCTTGAACACGGGGCTGGTCTTGGACGCGACCGCCGGACTACCGGTCTTGACCTCAACCTGTCCCAGCACCTGATCGGTGCCCTGAGCGGTTGCCCCCTTGAAGATCGTCACGACGACCTGCGTCCAGGGTTTCGCGTCAACGAGCGTCGGCCGGAACTTGTACTCCGTGCTGCCGACCTTCAGAGTACCCGAGTCGCTCTCCCGCACGTCCAGCGTCTGCGTCTTGCCGTCGGGCGGCGTGACGCTGATCGTGACGGTCGGGGAGTACGGATCGGGAGCCGCATACAGGACCGGAGTAACGAGCAGAACGGACAACGCAGCGAGAAGCGTGGCGCGAATCAATTTCTGGCGGATCATCTGTGCCCTCCGAAAGGTCCCAAGGAAACGACATTAAGTATTCGGTTGCCGGGAACGTTGTCAAGACCCCCGGGTTTCGCCGGAGGGTACCACCACTCCCCCGCCCACCATCTCCTGCGGCGGCTCGCCGCCTGACAGGCCCTGCGCCACGATGAGCGCGCGCGCCTCGGTGCGAAGGGCCGGAAGGCGTGCGGCGAAAACAGCGGATCCGGCCAGGCAGGCCGCGCCGCCCAGCGCGACCGTGAGCGGAGCGCCCAGCCGATGGGCGGCCGCGCCCGCGAAAAGCGATCCGAGCGGCGCCATCCCCATGAACATCATCGAGTAAAGCGACATCACCCTGCCTCGCAGCTGATCCGGCACCATCGCCTGCAGTAGGGTGTTGGACGACGCCATCTGCAGCATCATGAATCCGCCTGTGGGCACGAGCGCCACGGCCGCGAGCCACAGGTACGGCGAGAACGCGAACACGCCCATGCTCAATCCGAACCCGATGGAGGCGATGGCGACCCATCTGCCAAGACCGCGGATGTTCGATCGGCTCGCCAGAAACAGCGCGCCGGCGAGCGCGCCCAGGCCGGTCGCGGACATGAGCGTTCCGAGTCCCCGCGCGCCCCCGTGCAGAATCTGGTCCGCGAAGATCGGCATCAACACCGTGTAGGGCATGCCGACCGCGCTGATCAGCCCGACAAGCAGCAAAATGTCGCGCACCGGCATCGTGTGCCACGCGAATCGAAAACCCTGGGCGATTTGCTGGAGCGGCGAGCCGTCGGTCGCACGGGCCCGTCGATGCGACAGTTTCATCATCAGCAGTCCGGCGATCACCGCCAGATAGCTGGCGGCGTTCATGAGAAAGCACCAGCCTTCCCCAAGGCTTGCGACAAGCAGACCGGCGACGCCAGGTCCGAGGACGCGGGCGCCGTTGAACATCGACGAGTTCAGCGCAATCGCGTTCATCAGGTCGTCTTTTCCCACCATGTCCACGAGAAATGCCTGGCGCGCCGGAATATCGAATGCGTTGACGGCGCCAAGCAGCGCCGACAGCGCGATCACGTGCCAGACGCGAATCGCGCCCTGGAGCGTCAAGACGGCCAGCGCGCCGGCGAGGACCATCGAGGCGGCCTGTGTCGCCACGACGATCTTGCGGCGATCGCCGCGGTCGGCCGCGATGCCGCCGAGTGGGGCCAGCAGAAACACCGGGATCTGGCTCGTGAATCCGACGGTCCCGAGCAGCAGCGACGATCCGGTCAGCCGGTAGACGAGCCACGACTGCGCGACCGTCTGCATCCAGGTGCCTGTCAGCGAGATGAGCTGGCCGCCGGCGAACAGCCGGAAGTTCCGATGTTTGAGCGCCCGCAGCGTCGTGGGCAGCGACATCGCGTCAGTGGCCATGCCGGCGCGATCGACGAATCGTAAGAACGTCAATCAGCCGCTCGATTCCGTGCGCCTGCAGCGGATCAGGGAACGCGCCGATCGGCCGTGTCGAATGCCCGACGGTGAAGATCGATCCCGACAACACCTGACATGTTATCGCCGCCCGCCCCGGCGCGGTATGCTCTGCACATGCGGCTCCTGGCTGCCAGCCTCGTCGCCGGCCTCGCGGTCGCCAGTCCCACGACCGCCCAGCAGACCGTCGTCGACGTGCAGTCGTTGATGACGACGCCCGTCTGGCTGTACCGCGGCGCGCAACTGGTGTCGCAGGGCACCGGCTTCTTCTACGGAAACCTGCGTCCGGACGGCACGGCGGAGGCCATCTTTCTCGTCACCAACTATCACGTCGTAACAGGCCACGCGCCGAAGGTCGCGGCGTCGCGCTCCGGTGACCGTATTCACTTTGCGTTGCACAAGGATGCCAGCGACCTCGAGAAGTTCAGTGAGTTCGAGTTGCCGCTCTACGACGTGCACGACGAGCCTGTCTGGGCGTCGAGCGACGTCTACCCCAACGCGGACGTCGTGCTTGTGCCGCTGCCCGCCAGGATGCTGCCGCTGTACGTCTTCACGGAAGCCCACACGCGGGGCGACATCAAGATCCGTCCGACCTCGGGCGCGACACTGCTTGGATATCCCTATGGGTTTTTCGACAGGACCCACCTGCTGCCAGTCTGGAAGACGGGTCACGTGGCCAGCGAGCCGGATGTCGACTTCGAGGGCGAGCCGACGTTTCTCGTGGACGTCTCCGCCTTCCCCGGCATGTCGGGCTCGCCGGTGCTCGCGGTGGCAACGGGTATCTACGAGTCCGAAGAAGGTGTGATGCGGTCGGGCCGCGTGCTCAAGTTGCTCGGTATCTTCTCCTCGATGCCGGTCGTGCATCCCTCGGGCCGGTCCGGCGCCGCTGGATCCTCCGATGCCTCTCCTTCCAACGCCGAGGTCTCGCTGCAGCTTGGATACGTCTGGAAGGCGGCGCTCATCGCCGACATCGCCCGCGGCTACCGGCCGCGATAGCCGTTCCGCATGGGCACGCTTGTTATGATGGGCTGTTGAATCTCCTCGGGTTTCCGACGACTCGCGCTCTCGCTTCGCTATTGACCGCGAGCGTGTTCGCCACGCTGGTGCTGGTCGCGAGGCCGGCGTCCCAGACTCCTGCCCCGTCCTACTCGCTGATCGCCGCGAACGGCCGGCGCTCGTTGCCGTTCCGGCCGAGCGGCGCCACTGACGTCCTGTCGCTCGATTTGCTCGCGACGGTATTCGATTTCCGAGTGCAGGACGATCCCCAGGCCGGCGGACTGATTGTCCTCGCCCGCGGCCAGCGCGTACTTCTGACGCCCGGACAGCCTCTCGTCTCGGTCAGCGGCCGGATAGTGTCGCTCTCGGGACCCGTACAGCGGGAAGGCCAGGCGATTCTCGTCCCCGTCGACTTCCTTTCGCGAGCGCTGGGTCCGGCCATGAATCAGCGGATCGACGTCCGCCGAACGTCGCACGTGATCGTCCTGGGAGATCTCCGGGTGCCGCAGATCGCGCCGCGGTTCGAGCGCCTGGGTCCGAATGGCCGGCTGACCGTCGACGTCAATCCGCCCGCGGTCCACCGTTCCACTCGCGACGGGAATCGTCTGCTGATCAGGTTCGAGGTGGACGCGCTGGACCTGCTGCCGATGACCGGCAACGCGCCTGAGTTTGTCTCTGGCATCCGCGCCGATGGCGCCGCGCTCAGCGTCGATCTCGGATCGGCGGCCTCGTCTGTCCGAGCCGATGACAACGACCCGGCGCGCCTTACGGTCGAATTCTTCACGAACGCCCCGGCGGCGCCGCCCCCGCCAGCCGCCGGTCGATCGACGGCCGCGTCATCGGACGTCCCGCCCATCGCAGACATCGCCACCGGCGGCGGACTGCGAACCGTGGCTATTGATCCCGGACATGGCGGAGACGACGCCGGCGCGCATGGAGCGGGCGGCGCTGTCGAGAAAGATCTCACGCTGCAGGTCGCGCGGCGACTGAAGGCCGCGATCGAAAGCCGCATCGGCCTCCGCGTGCTCCTGACGCGCGAGGGGGATGAGGCCCTGCCGATCGATCGCCGAACGGCTCTCGCCAACAACAACAAAGCAGACCTGTTGATCAGCCTTCATGCCAACGCCTCGCTTCGCCCATCGTCGCGCGGCGCGCAGGTGCTGTCGTTGGGTCTCGACGATTACAAAGATCGGGCCCGTGGGCTGCCGGTCAGCTTGCCTGTGCCGGTCGTCGGGGGCGGCACGCGGCTCATCGATGCCATGCCGTGGGATCTGGCCCAGATCCCGCACGCGCCGCAATCGGCCGCCCTGGCCGGCATCATCATCCGGCATCTGACCGAACATAACGTGGCGTTGTATACCCGCTCGAACGATCAGGCGCCGCTGCGAGTGCTCGTGGGCGCCAACATGCCGGCCGTGCTGGTCGAGCTGGGATTCCTGTCGAATGCCGATGACGAGCGCGCACTCACGAGCGGCGAGGTATCGGGCGCTATTGTCGAGTCCCTCATCGCCTCGATCGTCGACGCCCGCAACGGCCTGCAGACCCCTGCAGGGAGGGGCCGATGATTCAGCCGCCGGCCGCACCCGGAGCGCCGCGCTTGCGCCGTACCCTCTGGCTCGTGTTCGGCATAGGCGTGGCCGGCGTCATCGTCGGGGTCCTGCTCGTGATGACACTGCTGCCTCGGTGGCTCGGGGGCGGCAACGGAAACAGCAACCGGGCCGGCGCCGCGAGCACCGACGGCAGGAAGATTCACGCGACCGTGTTTTACGTCGCAGACGACGGCGGCGAACTGGTGCCCGTGAGCCGTGAGGTGCCGCTTGGTGCGACGCCCGGCGAGCAGGCCCGGCGCATCATCGAGGCGCAGCTGCAGCCGGCGCCTTCAGGCCTCTATTCGCCGATCCCTGCCGGCACGACCGTTCGCGCCGTCTATTTGACGGCCAAGGGAGAAGCCTTCGTCGATTTGAGCCACGAGATCGTCGCCGGCCACACGGGTGGATCGCTCGACGAGGCGCTGACCGTGTTCGCAGTGGTGGACGCCCTCACCGTCAACCTGCCGGACGTGAGCGGTGTACAGATGCTGGTGGACGGCAAGGAAGTGGACACGCTTGCCGGGCACATCGATCTTCGTCATCCGCTCAAGCGGTCGTTGAAATGGGTGAAGAAACAGTAGGATTGTAGATTCTCATGCCCAGGATTGACGGCCGTGCTCCCGATGCTATCCGTGCCACACGCCTGACGCCCAATTATCTGGTCCACGCCGAAGGCTCGGTGTTGATCGACGTCGGGCTGACGCGTGTCATCTGTGCGGCCTCGATCGAGGATCGCGTGCCCCCCTTTCTCCGGGGATCGGGCAAGGGATGGGTCACGGCGGAGTACGGCATGCTGCCGCGTGCGACCTCCACGCGAACGACGCGCGAGGCATCGGCCGGCAAGGTCGGCGGCCGGACGCAGGAAATTCAGCGCCTCATCGGCCGATCGCTTCGGTCGGTCGTCACTTTGCCGGAACTCGGTGAACGGACCGTATGGGTGGACTGCGACGTGCTCCAGGCCGACGGAGGCACGCGTACGGCGGCGATTACCGGCGGATTCGTCGCGCTCGTGCTGGCGCTCGAGCATCTGCGCGAGAAAGGCGGCATCCCTCGCGTGCCCGTGACTAACTACATCGCGGCCACGAGCGTTGGAGTGGTTGGCGGTGCGCCGCTGCTGGATTTGGCGTACGAAGAGGATTCCCGCGCCGACGTGGACATGAACGTCGTGAAGACCTCCGATGGACGGTTCATCGAATTGCAGGGCACGGCCGAAGCACAGCCCTTCGATCGCCAGGAACTCGACTCGTTGCTGCTGCTTGCCGACAAGGGCATCAAGGACTTGATCGACAAGCAGCGCGAGATTGTCGGCAGCATCCTGAAGTACTGACGCGTCGTGTCATTCGGCTCCCTTGTCATCGCCACGACGAATCCGGGAAAGATGCGCGAGATACGACGGACGCTCGAGGGGTTGCCGCTTCGCCTCCTCAGTCTCGCGGATTTTCCGGCCATCGAGCAACCGGAAGAGACCGGGGCGACGTTCGCCGACAACGCCCGGATCAAAGCCGCCTACTATTGCGCCCGGGTGAACGCGCCGACGGTCGCCGACGATTCCGGGCTTGCCATCGACGCGCTGGAGGGCCGACCGGGCGTGACCAGCGCGCGGTATCCAGGCGACAGCTACGCCGGCAAATTCGTCAAGCTGTATGGCGAACTCGCGCCGTACCCTCGTCCATGGACGGCGAGGTTCGTCTGCTCCGTCGCGCTGTGCGATCAGGTCCGCGAGTCAGCGCCTGAGTGCCAGCCGGTGTTCGGTTGTGAAGCCACCGTCGACGGGGAAATTGCGCCGGAACCGCGAGGGACGAACGGTTTTGGCTACGACCCGATCTTCTACTACCGGCCGTACGGCCGGACGCTCGGAGAGGTCAGCAACGAAGAGAAGCTGGCCATCTCGCACCGCGGGCTGGCATTCAGGCAGCTTCGCGCGTGGCTCGCGGCTAGAGCCGTTCTCACCTCCTCGTAGCAGGAAACCGCCCCCAACCGCGAGCATCCTGGCGGGATTTGGCAGGATTGCCCGCTACAGGAAAGTGAGAACGGCTCTAAGATTAGTTCGAATCTCCGAGGGAAAAATGGTTATTTGCCAGTCTGTGGCATGTCCTTAAACCCGCCAGCGCGCCAGACGACGGTGTTGCTTATCTTTGAGATTTTCCACTGTTCATCTACTTGCGCAAGCGTAGCGTGTATGACGCCGCCTGCAACGAAGAAGTTGTCCGCGTTGTTCGCGTCAGTGTTGCTCCCTTGCCACATATGCATCGCGATGAGAGTCGCCCGAACAGTTGCCGTTTTGCCGTCGATGGAGATATCGTGTCCGGTTGCAAAGTGCTGCGAGCCTTCAAAGCGGGTGAAGCTTTGCTTGTGACTGGCGCTGATTTCTTCGGGTCCGGTCAATGACGCTCCGTTGGGACGTGTTACTTTCGCCTCCTTCATAAAGAAGGTTGCAAAATGCTGCGCATCAAAATCCTTCTCATCGAGCGCGCGAAAGTATCTGTTCACTACATTTGTAATGTCGGACTTGTTGATTAGTTCGTCTATTTTGTTCTGGTTCATAATTGGTTCTTTTTCTGCTCGCGTTCCATGCCGGCGAAACGCTCGCGCAGATGCTCACGCATGTCCCGCGTCACCGCGGTTTCTGGGCCGTTTCGAACTGCTCGGGGCTCACGCCGCCTAAGATTAAGTGCCTCTCCGCATGAGGTCCATCGCCGCGATTTCGTGGGCGGCGCGCTGCCCGCTCTCGATCGCGCCGTTCATGTAGCCCTGCCACCGGATGCTGGTGTGCTCGCCGGCAAAGACGATGCGGCCCGCGGGCCGCGCGAGCCAATCGCGCCAGAGCGGATCGAATGAGGCGTCGAAGTAGGCGTAGCCGCCTCGCACCCACGGATCGTCGTCCCAGACGACCAGCTTCGACGCGAGCGCCCGCGCCGGACGGCCGAGCCACGTGAGCCTTCGGATCACCGCCGGCAGGCCCTCGGTTCTCAGGATGCCTTGCAGGTCTGCCGATGCGCGGCCGCCGGCCAGAAAGCTGAGGATCCCCTCGCGGCCTTCTTGCCGCTCATTGCCATCCCACACGGCACCGGTCGGCTGATCGGATCCGAATGCGTTCGGCCGCCCCGTCTTTCGCCAGAATCGGCGCTCGAATTGCACCAGCAGCCGCGTGGCCGCGCCGTACCGAAGATGCGCGTACGCCGCGCGCTGCGGGTCGGAAAACCGCGCGTCCCACTCGATCTCGCGCACGCTGGTCGCCGGCATGGCCGAAACGAAATAGTCAGCCTCGATCTCGTGAAGGCCTGACCGCTCCTCTACCCGCGCGACGACGCGCCCATCGACATCGCGGACGCGGCGAACGACGGTCCCCAGCCGAACCGGAACGGACAGTCGACGGGCCATCTCGGTGGCGATCCGGTCGTTGCCTTCGGCGACACGAAACATCCGCCCCTGGCCGAACCCGTCGGTCGCGAAAAAATCCACGAGCGCCAGAAGCGAGAGGTCTTCCGGATCGGCCAGGAACAGGCCGCGCAGCCCGCGAAACCGGCTGACGAGCCACGGGTCCGCGCGAGTCGCGTTCAGCCACGAGGCCACCGACTGGCGCGCAATCGCCTTCGCAATCGCGCTGTCCCAGCGCCGCTCTGACAGCTTGTACTGGTGGATCAGATCGCCGAAGCCGTCGCCGACCGACTGAAACGAACGTTGGACCGACTGCACGCAGACGCGCCCGCGCCGATCGGTGCCGCAGTAGCCGAACCCACCCCTCAGGATCGGCTGCAGGGTCAGTCCCAGTTCCTTGGCGATTGCGAGAACGGAACTTTGTTCGGAGTCGATCAGATCGGCGCCGGCTTCCGCGTGCTGCCGGTGCCGGAAGCCGGTGCGCAGCGTCCAGACACGGCCGCCGACGCGCTGGCGCGCGTCGACGACCGTCACCTGTGCGCCGCGCGATTCCAGCGCGCGCGCCGCAGCCAGCCCGGCAAAGCCGGCACCGGCGACCAGCACGCGAACGCCGCGGAGTTGGCCGATGCGGATCGTCACCCGCTCAGCATACCGGCTCCGCTATACGGAAGTTGACTTGACGTAACGTGGTAAACGCCCCAGGGCACCACAGGCGAGCGGGCTCCCACGTCACGTCAAGTGACTTCCGGGATTAGTCCATGTCTTCGTCCTCGTTCTCTTCCTCCTCGTTCTGCTCGGTGTCTTCGAATCCCTCATCGTCGACGTCGGCATCCCGACCCCCGTCGTCGCCCGCCGCGCCGATTTCGTCGATGTCGCCCTCGCGCTGCGGATTTCGGATCTCGTCGTCGCGTCCCCTCGTCGGCTCCGATGATCTTCTGCTAGTCATGGCATTCACCCGCTTTCTTTCGCCCTCTCACCCTTTCACGCTTTCACCCTTTCACCCTCTGAGAAGAACGTGTCGTCGGATCTGCGCGAAAGCCTTCACTTGCGGGATGTCTTCATGGATTCTGCTTGCTGAACCGGACCGTCCATTAAAGCTGTGCAAGATGGCTGCCGAGCCGCTTTCCGAGGCAGGGGCGCAGCTTTCCGGAATTCCTGACTGTCGCTACGTCGTCTCTGCATAAGGGTGTCGCGTTCTCTGCATAAAGGGTGTCGCGATCGAAAACACGGGTTTCGCTCGATGGGCATTGAGCGTGTAGACCGCTATCATCGGATCGCTCTTCAGCAGGAGGCTTCATGCCAGCGAAACCCGACGCGATGACCAGAGGAACTTTGATTGGCTTGCTCAACGAGGACCTGGCCCGCGAATACCAGGCCATCATCGCCTACGTCGTCTACTCGCAGACGCTGAAGGGCGCGCAGTACATGGCCATCGCGAAGGAACTGGAGGGGCATGCCGCTCAGGAGCTGCAGCACGCGCTCACGATCGCCAAGCAGATTGACTATCTCGGCGGGACGCCGACGACGGTGCCGCGCGAGGTCAGGATGTCGCCGAAGGCCACGGCGATGTTGCAGTTCGACCTCGACAATGAGAATGACACGATCGTCAACTACCGCGAGCGTATCAGCCAGTGCGAGGCACTCGGGGAATATGCGATTGCGGAAGAGATCCGCGAGATCCTGCGCGTCGAGCAGGAACATCAGATCGATCTGGCCACCGCATTGAACAAGGAAGTGCCCGTGCTCGCGCCCAGGATGCCGCGCCGGAGCGGCCGGTGATGACGTGTCCCGGTAGACAGATGGCAAAGTCGTGCCCCGGCGCGTAGGATAGGGTCGCGCCTGCCGAGCCGTGCGCGTGCGGCAAGGAAGCGCCGCACACCTGAGGAATCGGGGGCCCTATGACACGTCGCTGGATTCCGGCGCTCGCTGCCTGCGCGTTCGCTCTCGGCCAGTTTGTCGCCGCTCAAGTGCCTCAAACGCCCGCCGCCGCGGCGGCGCCGCCGACCCGCGGCGGCCGTGGAGCGCAGGATACGCTTGTCTCGCCCGAGGTGCACGCGGATCGCACGGTCACGTTTCGAATTCGTGCGCCGCAAGCCACGGCCGTCACGCTCACCGGAGACTGGCTCGCCACGCCGGCGTCCCCGACTGGCGGCGCGATGACGATGACCAAGGACGCCAGTGGCGTCTGGAGCGTCACCTCGGCGCCGCTCGAGGCGACCGTCCATCTGTACTTCTTCACACTGGATGGCCTGGCGATCGCCGACCCGATCAACCCGAGGATCAAGCTTCGCACCCGGACGTCGGCGAGCCTGGTTGAAGTGCCCGGCGAGCCAGTCCCGCTCTGGCAGATGCGCGACATTCCGCACGGCAGCGTCGATTGGAACTGGCAGCACTCCTCCGTCTACAACGACACGCACGAGTTTCTCGTCTATCTGCCGCCCGGGCTATTTCAAGGGCAACGCGCGCTATCCAGTGCTGTATCTCGTGCATGGCGCCGGCGACACGGCGCTGGGATGGACGACTGCGGGGAACGCGAATCTGATCCTGGACAGCCTCATCGCGGAGAAAAGGGCCACGCCGATGATCGTGGTGATGCCGTTCAACGGCAGCAATGCGTCGGCTGCGCCGGCCGCGTCAGGTGCCGCGGCCGCGACTGCAGGGCGCGCCGGCGCGGGCGGCGGCCGAGGCGGAGCAGCGGCCTCTTCGCCCTTCGAGGACTACATGCTCAAGGAGTTGATTCCGTTCGTCGACGCGAAATACCGCACCGCACCGGGGCCGAAGAACCGGGCGATGGCCGGCCTCTCCGCCGGCGGAGCGGCCACGTACAACGTCGGCTTGAAGCATCTGGAGTTGTTCAGCGCGTTCGGGCTGTTCAGCGCGGCGGGCGGGGGCGGCTCGGACTTTTCGACGAGGTATCCGCAACTGGCCGCCGACCCCAAAGCGACGAATGCGAAGGTGGCGGTGTTCTGGATCGGCTGTGGAACTGAAGATCCGCTCGATGCTGGAGCGAAAACCCTGGACAGTGAATTGACGAAGCTGCAGATCAAGCACATGTACGCGGATCGCGCGGGTGGGCACGTGTGGCCCGTCTGGCGCTGGACGCTGAGCGAATTTGCGCCGCTGTTGTTCAAGTAGGAGCGGCGTGGCGTAGCCCGAGCCACGGTCGTCTGACGAGTCGACGCGCGCGGGCGATCAGACCGGGCCCCGCCTTGCGCGGAGCCCGGCCCAGAGTCTAGAAGTCGAACCGAATCGTGAGTCCGATCTGGCGAGGGTTCAAGACGCCCGCATTCGTATTCAGGTTGCCGGCGTTGTTGCTGCTCTGCACATTGTTCGCCCCTGTGAACGTCAATCCCGTGTTCATGCCCAGGAATTCCACCTGGTTGAATATGTTGTAGGCCTGCACCTGCACGCGCACGCCTTTGCCGTGCATGCCCTTGATCGGGAAGCGGCGCTCGACCGTCACGTCCCACTCGCTGATGGTCGGGTTGCGCAGGAGGCCGAGCGGCGCGTTGCCGAAGTCGCCGACGGTCGCGCTCAGCGGCGTCGGCATCGCGAACGCCGCCAGGTTGAAGTCACTGCGCCGTGAGGTCATCCGGCTTCGACGGGTCGGGATCGACACGCACGCCCGCGTTGATCGGCTGGCCCGTCAGATTGCAGCGCGACGTCACGGTGTTCGTGTAGCTCGGCATGCTGTAGGCCACGCCGCGCGTGCTGGTGTTCGTGCAGGTCGGACTCACCGACGTCCCGCTCAGCAGTTTCGTCACGCCCGACACCTGCCAGTCCGCGCAGCACGCGCTCAGCACGGAATTGACGTTCTTGGTGAAGTCGGGAATCAGGTAGCTGTAGTTGATCGTCATGTTCTGGAGTCGATCGACGCTCGTGGGTCCCCAGAACCGGGCCTTGAGCGCCGCGTCGCCGCCCTGCACCGGCGTCCCACCCTGATTGACCGTGAGCGCTGGATCGGCGGTATACGCGTCCCAGCCCTGCATGCCGTTGCCGCGCGAGATCGTGTAGGCCACACCCATCTGCAGTCCGTGCGACAGCCGGCGCTGCACGTGGAACTGCGCCGCGCCATAGCGCAGCGTCGTCTGGTCGTTGGTGAAGTCGGTGATCGCGCCCATGCCCTTGTACTTCGTATAAAGGTAATTCGCGCTCAGCACCGCCTGATTGAACTGGTTGTTCGGATCCGCGAACACTGTACAACGGCAGCGTGTCGACGTTGTAGCTGCGCGTGCCGTTGCGCGTGAAGTTGCCGACGTACGCCGCCTCGACCGTGGTGCTGAAACCGATGTCGCGCTGGTACGCGACGTTCACCTTGTAGGAGACCGGAAGACTGTACCGTTTGCCGTCCACGGTGGCTGAGCCGGCTCCAACCGGGTTCTGAGAGAAGGTCAGCGAGCCGCCCTGCGAGAAGGACGAGAGCTGATCCATCGTCAGGTTGTTGACCAACTGGTTGTAGGACACCGGAGGGACACCGATGAACGAGCCTTCGCCGCCGCGGGGGAAGTCGTAGAACATTCCGGCCGACGCCCGGAGGGCATCCCTGTGGTCGCCGTGCACGTCCCACGCCATGCCGAAGCGCGGTCCCCACAGCGCCCGTGGGTAGTCGTCGTGCCTTGCCGTCGTTATTGCGGCCGCCCGCCTTAATCCCGTTCAGCAGAGTGCCCGATCCAGGCACAACCACGCCCGCCAATTGGAACGGCACGGTCACGGTCGGATTGGCTGGATCGATCGCCGCCTGGTTCGCACTCGGACACGCCGCATTGCCCTGCGCACCAGTCGTGCAGATCGGTCTGTAGAGACGCACTGCCTTCGCCGGGTCATACAGCTCGGGGTAGAACGCCGCGGTCATCTCGTTCGCTTCGTACCAGGAGCCGTTGTGCGTCACGCGCAGTCCGTAGTCGAGCGTCAGGCGCGAGTTCACCCGCCAGCTGTCCTGCGCATACGCGTCGGTCTCCCAATGGCCGACATTCCATGCGATCCGGTTGGTCACTTCCTGGTAGCTCGTGACCACGCCGAGCAGCATGTTGGCGTAGCCGTTGCCCGAATCGAGGGGATTGGTGTTCGAGCTGCCGAAGTTGAAGTTGCCCATGTATTGCGTGCCGCTGACCGGCGCATGCGTCTCGTCGTTCTCGACGTAGAAGCCGAACTTGAAGTTGTGACGGCCCGACGTCTTCGACAGGTCGTCCTGGAACACGTACCGGCAGTTCGTGATTGCACGTCGGCATCACGCGGCCATTGGCGATCGCGGGGCTGTAGCCTGCGAGGCCCGTGCGGTTGCCGCCGGACGTGCTGAACGACGGGGATGTAGGGATACTGGTCCAGTTGTTTGTTGTCGATCGAGCCAGCTGCAGGACGCGTTCTGCGGCGGGGCGTTGTAGCCGTAGTACGTGCCGTACGGGGCGATGCGCGGCGGACAGATGCCGACATTCGCGCAGTAGTACTGCGTGTAGTCGTAGCCCCTTCGGATACCCACGGTCGCGTAGTGGTTGATCGTGAAGCCGCCGTTGAGCTCGTTGACCATCGTCGGATTGACGACGTACGTCACCGTGCCGCCCAGGAGCCAGCCGGGCACGATGTTGTTCGCCCGGCCGAAGCCCGGCCCGAACGCGTTCGGCGATGTTGTTCTCCTGGTCAGCCAGCACCTTGCCGCTGAACCGCAGGTTCTTCGTCAGCACGACGTCGGCGCGGTAGACGTAGTCCGATGCGGTTGTGCAGCGGCGTCTCGTTCGCGATGAAGTTCGCGTTGTACTGCTGGTTCGCGCCTCGGCGGGACGTAGCCGTTCGGCTTGAGCAGCAGTTCAGGAGCTTCTGCCCGACCGGGTTGATCCGTTCGGCCGGAATGACGTTGCCCTGGAACGGCGCTTCCCGTGTCTTGATAGTCGATGATCGGCTGGTGCGTGCCGTAGCTCGCGCCCGAGGTCGTCAGGCGCGTCTGCGAAAAGTCGCCCGTCCGCTCGAGGTCGGTCGGATAGTTCGCCGTGGACGGTCACCGCTCGGCCGCGCGTCCTGCGTGAACTCCTGCGACCCGAAGAAGAACACCTTCTTCTCCGACGTGCGGCTGTCGATCACGCTTCGGGATGACGACCGGCCCGCCGATCGAGAAGCCGCCGATGTTCACGCGGTAGAGCGGCTTGGGCTGGTCCCTGACGGATGCGGATGTAGTCGTTCGAGTTCCAGGCGTCGCGGCGCGCGTTGTACCAGCCCGAGCCGCTTGAACTGTGTTCGTGCCCGACTTGGTGACGAAATTGACGAGGCCGCCGTTGCTGCGGCCATTCTCCGCCGTGAACCCGTTGGCGACGACCTGCACTTCGGCCGACCGCGTCGATGTTCGGGTTGACGAACGCGTTCGTGCCGTATTCGTCGCGCTGCGCGATGCCGTCGATCATGACGTTGTTGCTCGTGACCGGCGCGCCGTTGATCGTGATGTTGTTCGCGGAGGTCCAGCCCGTGAAGTCGCGGCTGAGATTCGAGTCCTGCACGCCGGGGATGATCGGCGAGCAAGCCGTAGATGTCGCGGCCCTTCATCTGGATGTTCTGCAGCTGATCGGCGGTGACCGAGTGTTCCCGCGCGCTCTTGCTCACCTGCACGGGAGTCACTTCAGCTTTCACTTCCACCGTTTCGCTGATGTTGCCCGCCAGGAGCGTCAGCTTGCCAAGGTCGCGAATCGCGCCGGCGTCGACATTGAAGGCGTCCACGGTGAGCGGCTTGAAGCTCTGCAGCTCGACCTTCACCGAGTACCTGTCCAGGCGGGAGCGCGGCGAAGCGAAACACTCCGGTTTCGTTGGTCGGAGTCGTGCGGACCACGCCCGTGGCCGCCTGGGTCAACGTGACGCTGGCGCCGGGCACGACACCCGCGTTGTCTACGACGGTTCCGGTGACGGTGCTGTTGCCGGCACCCTGGGCGAACGCATTCACAGCGAATGCGAGACAGATCACGACAAGTGCAGACGTTCTTGCTCCAGCGCGCGTGCGCGCAGCATTCATAGACCCGCTCCTTCTGGACACTTCGTGTTCAGGAACCAGCGCGTTTTCGAGTGGCGGACATCATATACTCGATAATCGATAATTCGCGACACACACTTATTGCGTTCCGCTTCCGATGAAGGCTACTGTTTGCGGTTTGACGGGTGCGGGAAGCAATATTCGGGCCAATCGCACACGTGAGATCTCGCATAACTTGAGAGCTCGCATAACTGAGGTGCGATGTGGGCCTTTGCGGTCCATATTGCCGGCGCCGGCGTCTTGAGCACAGTGCTCCCCGCGTCGGTGAGCAGTTGGTCGACCGCTGTCGAGAAGATGCGGTCGCCGATCGTGAATGACGAAGCGGTGTGGCTGGTCACCAAGGCACGATCACAGGCAGGCGTCGCAAACGCAGTACGCTCCAACTTGGCCGCACTTCGGAGGCTCAAATGAAAAGAGTCACAGGTATCGGAGGAATCTTCTTCAACGCGAACGACCCTGTCGCACTGCGAGCTTGGTACAAGCAGCACCTGGGAATCGACGTCCAAGAATGGGGAGGCACGGCGTTCACGTGGGCCGACGCATCGGGTCATCCGACAAAGGGAACGACCGTGTGGTCCATCGGCGCCGCCGATGGTGAGCACTTCGCGCCAAGCAAGTCGACCTTCATGGTCAACTATCGCGTCGAAGACTTGGCCGCTGTACTTCAGTCGCTTCGGGATGAAGGATGCAACGTCCTGGAGAAGACGGACGACTCCGAGTACGGGAAGTTCGGTTGGGTCATGGATCCTGAGGGCAACAAGGTCGAACTTTGGCAGCCACCTCCGGGACAGTGAGTTCCATGCCTGAACACCAAATGCCAAGCCGGCGATTCACTTTGCGCCAGCCCGCAGCTTCGACGCCATCGCGCACTCCGACATCACCGTGAAGTAGCGCTGCACCCCGTCGACGCCGACGATGAACGGGTGATTTTCGCCCGCCTGACGCGGCGCCAGCAGCAGCCGCGCCTTGGTGTACGCGCCGTCGTACTCGCTGTGATTGGACAGGATGACACGTGGCTTCCGCGTCGGCCGCCGCCTTCGCGATCTTCTTCTGCGACGCGATGTACTCGTCCCATTTCGCGCCGTTCGTGCCGAAGGCGCCGGTCAGCGTGCCGCCCGAATACGCGACCATCACCGGCTGCCCCTGATCTTTCACCGGAAAGATGTACGACAGCGTGCCCGGCGTGTGCCCCGGCGTGGGGACGATTCGACCGTGCGTGTCGCCCAACGTCAGTTCCATGCCGTCGGGGCCGACGCTGACGTCGCGCGTGGGGACGCCGCCCGCAGCGGTGGCGGGCCGCTGCAGCGTCGCGTCCCAGTCGGCCGCGCCCATCACCACCTTCGCGCCGTAGCGTTTCTGCAGCTTCCGCGGCGCCCTGGTCGTGGTCGCCGTGCGCGTGGCTGATGACGACGTACTTCATGTCTTTCGGATTCAGGCCGAGCTTCGTCATGCCGTCGATGATTTCCGGCTCCGTCGCCCAGGCAAAATTGGTGTCGATGAGAATGATGCCGCGCGCTTGTCTGGAGCGCCCACGAGGAATGCTGGCGCGTGCCGAGCCAGTACAGGTTGTCGAACACCTTGTACGGCGAGGCGTACCAGGTCGCGCGGTCCGGCGTCTGCGGCGCGCCGCCGGCAGCGCGCGCCGCGCGCGGGCTGGGCCGCGGCGTCTCCGGCCGTCGGCGCACCACGCCCAGCGGCGCCGCGCCCGGCGCCCGGAGGCGCGCCCGGCAGACAGAGATTGATGAACGTATTGCGGAAATCCAGGCCGGCGGCGGCCCGCGCCGCAGCCATGTGTGCATCAATCTCGCTTGGCGAAGACTGCGCGATCAGCGCGGCGCCGAGGAGCATGGAGGAGACGAAGCCGGCGGCGACGCGCGTCATTTGAACACCACTGTTTTCCCGAAGAACGGCAGTACGAAGTCCTGAAACCGCACCGCGACGTTGCTCGTGTGCGTGCCCTGATAGATCTCGAACGTGTTCACGATGTGGTAGCTGTCCAGAATGTCGTGGAGCTTACCAGCGTCCACCTTGAGATTGTCCATGTCGCCGACATCGATCGCGATCGCGCGGTACTGGCGGAGGTTGCCGATGTACTGGTCGATGAACGCGAGCGGCGCGTTGGCGGCCCATTTCGCCAGCACGGCCTGCTGATTGGCGCCCGCCGGCAGGTCGACATAGAGCGGCGGATTGTTCGGGTTGGGCGACCACGCCGCGGCAGAGGCCAACTGGGCGCGCAAACCAAACGGCAGCGTGGCGGCGTCGGCGGGCGTCTTCACCGCGGTCAGAGCCGACTCGTTCGCGGGATTCGCCGGTCCGCCGCCGCGTGCCGACAGGCAGCACGGACTCATGATGTACAGGCTGCCGAACACCTCGGGATGCTTCATCCCGATCCGCGTCGTGCCGTAGCCGCCCATTGAATGTCCTGCGAGACCCCGGCTGCTGCGATCGCGAATGGTGCGGTAGTGCACGTCGATGTACGCCACGACGTCGCGCGCGATGAACGTCTCGAAGTCGCCCGTCGTCACGGAGCTCGAGTACATCGACCCGTTGTGCAGCGTCTTCGAGTCGGGCAGCACCACAATCATTTCCTTGGTGCCCTTGCCGAACGCGCCTTCGATCGTCTGCGGAACGTGAATCTCCTGCGTCCACTGGTCGGCGCCGATCGAGTAGCCGTGCAGCGCGTACACGACCGGATACCGCCGCGATCGCTCGCGCGTGTAGCTCGGCGGGAGCACGACGATGACGTCGCGATCGGCGGCGTCGCCCTCCAGGTTGTTCTCCAGCGCGGCGCCGTGAATCTGGATGCGCTCCACCGTCACCGGCCTGGCGCCAGGCACCGGGTCGGGCACGGTGGTCTTGACCTGCGCGACACCTGCAGTGGAAAGACCGATGAGGAGCGCAGCGGCGAGCACGGCAGTTCGACGTGTCGTCATCGGCAGAAGTGCGTGCTCAACAACGTGACCCTCACCCGGCAAGCGCGCGGCGCGCAGGTCCTGCGCACCCTTGACGGCGCCGAACCGTCTTTTCATGAACATTCCCAGTTCTCCTGATGGGCGAAACCGTCGGCGCGGCACATGTGGAACCGCTTCCTTATAGGCCGCGCGTGGGCGGCAGTCAAGCCGTCGAGCGCCTCCGGCGAGGCTGCCCAACCGATCCGCAGCCCGCAGCGCGACTGTGAGTTCCCGCCGCGCCCATTCCCGCCTGGCGGCGCTCGCCCTGACGACGACTAGCCACCCGCCTGTACCGGGACCTGCACCCAGGTTCGGCTGCGAACGGTCGCGCCCTTCGCGTCGACCTTGACCCGGAGACGGTGGGTCCGGCCGTCGCGATCGCTTTTCGCAGGTTCGACGCCGAGCAGGTAATAGGCGGATGTCTCGCGCAGGATCCGCGCCAGAGCGCTTTCGCCCGCACCGACGACAATCCGTATCATCGTCCCCCCGGACGTGCTCGCGAACTGATCGAGAAAGCGTCCCAGGACTTCGCCCTCCCTGGCCTGCATGACGGGGTGCTGATCGGCCTTGCGCGTCTCGGGCGCGTACGTCTGGAACGACGTCGAGTCGAAGAACAGCGTGTAGATCGTCGTGCTCGTGCGCGCGGCCTCTTCACCGAGAACGCGCGCAAGGTCACTCAGGTTGGGACGCGCGCCCGGGCGATCGCCGGCGGGCATTCCGGCGCTAAGGACCACGACCGTCTTGCGGCCGGCCAGCGTGCCGAGCAGGCGCATCATCTCGTTGAGCTCGGTGACTTCCCGCGTTGACTTCGCCTTCGTAGTAGAACGCGAGCATGTTGACTTCGCGCTCGATGTTCTGCGCGCATTGCGTGTCGTTCTCGCTGCCGCATTCGCGCAGCAGCACGCGGCGCAGCGTGTCCGTGGGCGCGCCGGCCACCGCCGTGTCGAGCGTGCCGCCGCGCTGCGCGGTGCGGCCGAAATTCGGCGCCTGGCCGATGCCGGCGATTTCCGAGTTGATGTCGATCACTTCGGCCGGCGTCAGGTGGTACTGGCTCGTCATCGCTTTGGCGCCGCCCATGACGGTGTCGAGCGCTGACCGCACGACATTGCGATCGCCCGTGGGGAGAATCCGCGGGCCGAACGGATAGGAGTACAGTCCGGCGGCGTCGTTGGGCAACAGGCGATCGACGAACGCGCGCGCAGCTTCCGCGGCGCGCCTGGAATCGGCCATCGAGAAGCTGCCGAGGTCGAAGGCGAGCAGGAACGTCCGCGTGACCGGGCCGGTCGCGGGCCAGTCGTTGCGCGCCGTGGGGCCGACCACGATTGCCGGCATCGTCGCCGCGGAGACGGCCTCGCTCGAGTGTCGCACCTGATCCAGGCTGACGACGCGCCGATCGTGTCCATCGATGGTGACGGAGAACTTGCCCGCCGGCAGATCGGCGATCGGCGTCCCGGTGCGATCGACGACCTGCACGTCGACCGCGATCAGATCGACGCCCGCGCGAAATGTCGGCGCCTGCTGCGCCACGAGCACGATAGACGCGGCGGCCGCGGCGCCGAGCGCGACGACGGCCCGCACAAGCCGATTTCGCATAAGAAGAAAAGGGGCGGTTGATCGCTCAACCGCCCCTTCATGTTAAACCGCCT
Organism: uncultured Acidobacteriota bacterium; assembly: GCA_963724645.1. Classification (GTDB taxonomy): domain Bacteria; phylum Acidobacteriota; class Vicinamibacteria; order Vicinamibacterales; family SCN-69-37; genus CAVXSP01. The sequence goes on along the minus strand of CAVRVJ010000007.1, from coordinate 363,485 downwards.
CGTTCCCGATCAGAAACGGAAGCGGAAGTTGCAGCCGCGCCGTGCGCATGGCGCCGGCGCCGGTCGCCGCGCCGAAGCCGGCCGTGCGTGGCGTCATGCGCGTTGGGTCGATCGAGCCGTCGGGCGAACGTTTCCGAGTTGCGTACCGTCTGGTCCGTCGGGCTGTTGTACTGGATCGACGTGCTGCGCCCGTTGATGTTGACGATGTTGAACGCGTTGAACATGTCGAACTGGATGCTGAAGCTCCTGCCCCCAGCGAACCGGAAGTCGCGCGACATCCGCGTGTCGATCACGTTGCTGAAGCAACCCTGCATGACGTTGCGGCCCGATTCGAGGCCGAGGCTGTTGTAGGTCGGCCCGGCTCACGATTCACCGTTGAACTGCTGGAACTGGTTGCTCGAGCAGCCGGCCCCCTGATCGCTGTTACGTAGACGATGCGCGCGCCATAGTCCGGCGAGCCCGTCAGGTTCACGTTGGTGCCGATGCCGCCCTGTAGCTGAAGGCGAGGTCGTACCGGCTGCCCGAGACGCCAGTCCAGATCCCGCTGAGCTGCCACCCGTTGGCGATGTAGGCGACGACCTTGTGGGCGGCGCCGCCGGACGTCGACATCTGCGGCAGGTCCCAGATCGCGTTCGCCTTGATGACGTGGCGCTGCAGATTCAGCGTCTTGTTCAGCGCCTCGTACTGTGCCTGGTCGGCGCGTACCGAGATGGTGCCGTCAGCGGCGTGCTGGAGCCGCTGCTGCAAGCCTGTGTTGCCGGTGAACGAGAGCATCACCGTGTAGTTGAATGCCGGCCGAGAAGCCGTGCTGGAATCGCCGCTGAAACGACGTCTGAATCGTGTGCGACTCATCCCAGAACTCGGTCGTGTTCTGCCCGATGGTGCCGTAGCCCGGGATACGGACGCAGCAGGTTGGTCGTGAGCGCCGTAGCGCCCGGGACCGGCGCTCGCGGCCGAGCGTCGGATCCTGGCTGCTTCGGCAGGTACGCCGTGCCGAAATCGACGGCGTTCTGATTCACCGTCGTGCCGCCCTGGAAACCGCCAAGACGGTTGTAGCCGTGGCTGCCGACATACGAGACGTCGATCGTCGATGCCCATGGAAGCGTCTTCTGCACGCCGACGTTCCACTGCACCGACGACGGAACCTTCGCGTTGTACTGGAACGTGACGAGCGCCGGAACGGGCCCAGGGTTGAGCCCGACGCCGAGCGTCGACAGGCTGCCGTTGCGGACGTCGCGCGCGGTGGCCATCGGCGGGTTGCCCGGAATCGAGAACACGGTGTTGCCGTCCGGACGGTCGAAGAAGAGGCCGCCGCCGCCGCGGAGGACCAGGCTCTGCGTGCCGCTCAGGTCGTAGGCAAAGCCGGCGCGCGGCCCGAACGACGACTGACGGCCAGGTGTAGCCGGTCTTCGCGATGCCATCACCCGCCTTGATGATGCCGTTCAGTGGAGTTGCCGGTGCCCGGAATCGGCGTGCCGATCGCGACCTGCGTGTTGGCCGCGCCAGGCGCCGTCAGGATCTGGCCGGTGCGCGGATCCATCGCGTTGCGCGTGTTGCCGGAGCACGTGACTGCGCCGTTGCTGCAGCCGGGCGACATACAAGCACCGGCGCCGCGCTTGGCCGACCACTTGTCCGGGAAGAAGTTCGACATCTGGCCGAACTGGTCGTACTGCGGGCCCTGGTGCGTGATGCGCAGGCCGTAGTCGAGCGTGAGCCTCGAGTTCACGCGCCAGTTGTCCTGGATGATAGCCTTCGGTGTTGTTGTAGACCATGTCGCCTTCGATGAACTTCGAGGCCTGCAGGTACTGCGAGAACATGCCGACCGCGGCATTCGAGAAGCCGTACCGGTGTCGAGCGTGTTGTTCGAGTGCGTTCGAGAAGTTCGACGAAGCCCTGGAAGCTCAGGTTGGCCACGCCGCCGGCGCCGGTGTTCTGCGCCTTGAAGCTGTGGTTGTTGTAGAAGCCGGCCTTGAAGCGTGTGGCGGCCCGCCAGCTTGGTCAAGCTGATCGCGACGTCCTGCGTCCGGTTGATGTTCCACCATCCCGGATACCGCTGGTTCGGCGGGGCGTTGCCGATGCGGCCGCCCCACTTGAACGTCGGCGGCAGGTTGATCGACTTGCCGTCCCAGAAGATCGGGCGAGAACTTCTCCGCCTGTGCGTTGTCGTAGTAGCGCGGATCGAGGACGCCGGCGTCGTTATAGAGCAGCGGGAAGTTCGGCATCGACGTCAGGCGGTTGGCCGAGTCGTTGACGAGCACGCCGCCTTCGTTGCCGCCGGTCAGCTCGTTGCGGATGAACCCATACGTGCCTTCGATGAACGTCGTCGGCGTCAGCGAGTAGTTCACCGTCACGGCGAAGTTCGGAATCGCCGTGTTCGGCGTCAGCACGTCGGTGAAACCCGGGAGCGAACCTCCGGGCGCCACGATGCTGCGCGCGAACTCGCCCTGGTACTTCCAGCTCACCCGCAGCTTGCTCGAGGCCTGGTAGTCGAGGCGAACCGCCGGCTGCTGTGTGAGGTTCTTGAACGAGGGCGGCGCCAGCTGGTAGTTCCACGCCGTGCTCGGAGCCTGCGTGATGTTCGGCATCGGATACCGGCTCAGGAGCGCCAGGCCGGGGCCGTAAATCCGGTTCGCCGGAATCCTGCCGACGACGCCGCCGTCCTGGAAACAGCCGGAGGTGTCGGCCGCCGTGCAGGGGAGACCGGTCGACGTGTCGCGGATCAGATTGAACAGGGCGCCGTTGTTGTCGAGCGTCTGCGAGAAGTCGCCCTGCCGCTCCAACGCGGTTGGCAGCGCGGACGCGGATCGGATTGCCGTTGTTGACCGCATTGTTCGTCGGCCGGTACTCATGCGCGTAGAAGAAGAAGAGCTTGTTGCTGCTGGCCCGGCTTGCCCACCGGACCGCCGACGGAATAGCCGTAGATGTTGCTGGACGATCTCGGCTTCGGATCGCCGTTCTTCTCGTTGACCCAGGTGTTCGCGTTCCACGTGGAGTCGTGCGCGGAACGTGTAGGCCGATCCGTGAAACTGATTCGATCCGCTCTTGGTGACGGCCGTGATCTGCAGGCCGCTCGACCGGCCGTACTCGGCCTGGTAGCCCGACGTCAGCACCTTCACTTCGCCGATCGACTCGGTGTTCATGTTCAGCATCTGGCCGTTGTTGCCGGTGTCCATGGCGGACGCGCCGTCCATCATGATGTTGTTCTGGCCGACCGCGCCAATGCGCGCGCTGTTCTGTAAATTTGCGCCGGGGATGACGCCCGGCGTGAGATAGACGACGTCCGTGAAGTTGCTGTGGTTGATCGGCAGGTTCTCGATCTGCTGCGTCGAGACGGCGAACGATCGCTCGCCGCTCGAGGCCTGGATGAGCGGGGTTGTCGCCGCGACGGTGATGGTTTCGGACGCGCCGCCCGGCGCCAGCGTCAGCGTCGGCACGGTGACGCGATCCGCGCCGCTGACCTTGACCTCTTTCTGCTGGACGGTCTTGAAGCCGGTCAGCGACGCCTCGACGGTGTAAGTGTCGCCGGTGATGTACGGGAACACATACTCGCCGACCTCATTCGTGACCTGCGGCTGCGATTTGGTGCCCTTCGTTTCGCTGATCAGGACCACCGTTGCCCCAGGGACAACGGCGCCAGTGCTGTCTTTCACGGTACCGTAGACCGTACCGGTGGTGATCTGCGCGGACACGCTCGACGCGACGCTAAAACACAGCACGACGAGACATGCCGCCACGAGCCAGTGACGACTCGACCTCTCAACCATTACGTTCCCTCCGTTCGGAATGACAACAGCCAGCAAAGCGCCCACGCGTCGAGGCGCGGACGAGCGGACCGTTCCCGCAAGAGAGCCCAATTGCCTGAGTAAAAACGGGACACTAGCATGGGGTATCGCTTTCCGCAATTGAAAAGTGGAACCGGTTCCTCAAGTGGGCGCCCACTTCGCGCCGAACGACTTTCTAAAGTTGCCGTAGGCCTTCGGAATCTAGGGGTTACGAGCCGCTGGCTTCCGCCGGCCCCTACCGCTCATCGAGAGGCGAGGGCGGCTCTCGAACCGTGAGGATCTGGTCTGCCGGGACGTCAGTGAGCGTCTGCAGCGTGCCGCTTGGCCACCGAATCGCGATCCGCGGGACAACCGTTGCGGCGCCGAGTCCCACATGCAGCCGCACATCGTTCGCGCTGAGATAGCTCGCGACGTTGTTGATCTCGCGGACCTGCGTCAGACCCGGCGTCTGCACCTCGACGGTCGCACCCGAGGCCGAAGCGGTTGCTCTTCGTGCCTTGCGCGCGAATGATGATCCAGTGGCCCGACGCAACGCCCGTATTCCTCAGCAGCACGGGCTTCCGCCCGACCGAGGTGATGACGACGTCGAGGCGGCCGTCGTTGTCGAAGTCGGCTACCGCCAACCCTCGGCCGACTCGCGGGACTCGAAGCGCCGGTCCGGCTGAAGCCGACACATCGCGGAACCGTCCGGCGCCGATGTTCTCGTAGAGCAAATCCGTCTGCTCATAGGTGAGGCTCGGCTGATACAGCGCGATGTTGTCAATGACATGGCCGTTCGTGATGTACAAGTCGACGTCGCCGTCGTTGTCGTAGTCGAAGAACTTCGCGCCGAAGCCGAGCGGGATGAACGAGGAGCTCAGGCCGGCTCGCACGGTCGCTATCCTCGAACATGCCATTCCCTTCGTTCATGTACAGCGTGTTCAGCTCCTCGGAGAAGTTCGTCACGACGAGATCCGGGAAGCCGTTGCCGTCAACGTCGGCGCAATCGACGCCCATGCCCGCCTGCGGTTTGCCGTTCGGATCGAACCCGACGCCCGCGCCGTACGCCACGTCCACGAACCGGCCGTGTCCATCGTTCCGATACAGGAAATTGCGCACCGTGTCGTTCGCCACGTAGACGTCGACGTCGCCGTCGCGATCGAAATCGCAGAACGTGACGCCGAGCCCCTTGCCGGCCGGATTGGCGATGCCGGCGGCCCGCGAGACATCGGTGAACGTGCCATCGCCGTTGTTGCGAAAGAGACGGTCCGCCTGGCCGTCGAAGAGCGTCGGATGGCAATACGTCCGATACCCCGGCTGCCGCTGTCCGCAGAACTTGTCGAGGCCGGCGTCGTAGCTCAGGTAGTTCACGACGTACAGATCGAGGTCGCCGTCGCCGTCCATGTCGAAGAAGCCCGCGCTGGTGCTCCACTCGAGCGGATCGCCGGCCACGCCCGCCGACGCGGTGACATCCGTGAACGTCCCGTCGCCGTTGTTGCGGAACAGCGTGTTGCGCCCGAGTGCCGTCACGTACAGATCGAGAAAGCCGTCGTTGTCGAAGTCACCCACCGCGACGCCGGTCTTGTAGCGCGTGCGGTCGGCGGAGGCGGCGACGCCGGCACGCGCAGTGACGTCCGTGAACGTCCCGTCGTGATTGTTGTGGTAGAGCGCGTTGGCGCTGCCGGCGGCGCCGTTGACGAAGTAGAGATCCGGATAGCCGTCGTTGTCGTAGTCGATCCACGCGACGCCGGATCCGAATGTCTCCGGCATCCGTTTCTCGGGCGAGGCGCCCGATTGGTGCACGAAGGTGATGCCGGCCCTCGCGGTGACGTCGGTGAACAGGGCCGGCGACGCGCCGGCGCGGGAGCGCGTCTGGGCGCCCATCGCGACCGGGGCCAGCAGCAGCAGCGCCAGCACGAGAGCGCGCCGCGGCATCAGCGCGTGCGGCCGCCCTTTTGCCGCAAGAGCGCGCGCTCCGCGTCGCTCAAGGGCGCGCCGGCCTTCTCCGCGCGGGCGGCGTGCGCGGCGGCCAGCGCGTACCGACCCTTGCCGCAGGTACACCTGCGCGAGGGCGCGGTTCGCCGGGCCATCCGCCGGTTCCATCGCCAACGCCTTCTGCAGCAGCCGAATGGCGGCGTCGAGCTGGTCCTGGGCCAACTTCAGGAGGCCTTGTTCCGTTGCCAGTTCGAGATCGATCTGCAGTTGGTCCACACGCGAACCGGCGCGGCCGGCCGCCGCGCGCTCGAGCTCGGCGTCGGCCTCGGCGAGCGCGCCGCTCGTGCGCAGCGCGCGGGCGAGCTGCAGATGAATGTCCGGACGGGAGGGATCGAGCTCGGTCCCGCGAGCGAGCGCGTCGATCGCCTCACGCACGCGATGTGCATCGAGGTACGTCGTGCCGAGCGCCAGATACGCATCGGGCTGCCGTCACCCCGGCGCGGACGACCGTCTCCAGCTCGCGGATGGCTTCATCGCCTCGCCCAAGGTCGCGCAGCGCCAGCCCCACGTAGTAGCGAGCCTGCAGGTCGTTGGGATTCGCCGCGAGGGCTTGTCGCGACAGTTCCAGGGCGCGCGCCGGGTTGCGGAGCTGGCGCTCGGTGTCGCCGAGAAGCGCGAGGATCTGCGGATTGCCGGGCGCCTGCGTGAGGGCCGTCTGCAGTTCCTCGCGCGCGCGATCGAGCCGTCCAAGATCGCGATAGCAATACGCGAGATAGAGCCGCGCCGGCGGCTGGTTCGGATCGATTGCCAGCGTCTGCCTGAGCTCCGCCACCGCCTCGGCGATGAACTCCTGGGTGCCGAGGGCTCGATAGGCAAGACCGAGAAGCAGGTGACCGTCGCGCGATTGCTCATCAATCGCCAGAATGGCCTTCAGCTCGCGAATGGCTTCGCGCGGATCGGTCGTGCCGGAGAACAGTACCTGCTGGACGCGCGCGAGCCGATCGGCAATCGACGCGTCGGCACTGGCACGGTCCTGTCGATCGAGCCGGGCGACGCGAGGAGCCGCCACGCAAGGCAACGCCTCAACGGCAAGTGCGACGAGCGCGACTGCCGCCAGACGTCGCGGATTGGGTGCGTTCATGATGGCCATCATCGTGCCACCGCCGATCGCAGTCAAGACAGCGTGCGTCCTCTGCCTTCCGCCTTCCGGCTTTTCAGCGTCCTCCGACTATCGCCCGCGGCCGATCATCGTTCGCGCGAGGTCGACAAGCTGATCCGACGAGTATTGATTGCCGTCAACAACGGCCGCAAGCCGGCCCGATCGATCGATGAAAACGGTACGCAGCGAGTGGTCCATCAGACCGTCGTTGGGAAACGTGTCGACGCCGAACGCATCGAGCAGGCGTCGCACCGACGCCGCGTCGCCCGTCAGAAAGTGCCAGGCGCCGGAGGGACGCCATCGCCGGGCGTACTCGGCCAGTGCGTCGGGCGTGTCGCGTAGCGGGTCGAACGTGACGGTCAACAGCTCGAGATCGCGGCCGAGCGCCTCCGGTAGACGCTGCTGGAGCACGCTGAAGTGATTGACGAGACGGAGGCAGAAGTCCGGTAACTGGCAAGTCGTGTACATGAAGTTGATGCCGATGACCTTGCCGCGAGCGGCACCGAGCGACACGCGCCGCGAGTGCTGATCGATCAGCTCGACGTCGGGCACGAGGTCGCCAACGGCCAGTGGTCGTGAGGCCGGGCCGCTCATCTGCCGGAGCAGCGACAGCCGTCGCGCCGCGAGGGGATCCTGTTCGAGATTCTGAGACCGTCCGACCCGTATCCCGTCGACATAGGATCCGCCGCGTTCGACGACGAGCGTGAACGCGACCGCCGTCCCGGGCGCGATGCCCGCAAGGTCGTTCGCTTGCCTCGCCTTGAACGGCATGGTCATCGCCTCCATGAACCCGGGAATTCGATCGATCGACGCCACGAACGTCAGGCGAGCCGGATCGACGGAGAGTACCAGGCCGGTGACCTGGTAGCGCGACTCACCGGCCGTCACCTGTGCCGCCTGTGAGGACGTGAGCGCGAGCACAACGGCGATCAGGGTGGTCGCGGCGATCGCGCGTCGCAGTGTCATGGCCATCGGCCCACGCCGCCGAACCGGACCGTCTTGCGTTCGAGCAGCGTCATCCGGTCACCGAGTTCGTCGATTCGCCACCAGCGGTTCTTGCCGACATCGACAAAGTGCTGCCGAATGTTGCTGGCCGGCCACCAGACGTCCACATCCACGCGCTTGGCGGCCCGCCCGAGTCCGATGTGCTGCTCGAGTGGATTGCCGCCGAATGAGCCGCCGGTGTTGACGGTCCGATGAATGGCGCGGTGGTCTCCCCCCTCGTCTTCAACGCTGACGGTGATCCGCGCGCCCACGGCTGATCGGTATCTTCGAGCGCCGACGAGCTTCAATGACATCCAGTCGTTCCCGTTTCCGGGATTCTCGAACAGGCGGCTCGCGTGGCGATCGCCGTTGGTCATGCCTCCGACCTCGAAGATGATGTCCTCGTCGCCATCGCGATCGAGATCGGCGAAGGCGACGCCGTGCCCTCGATGGAGCTCGCCCAGGCCGGCCGCCGCGGTCGCGTCGATGAACTTCTTGCCGTCGACGTTCTTGAGCAGCACCGCGCCCTGCAGCGCGGCGTAAGAGGGATTGCCCGTGCCCAGGAACATGTCGAGGAACCCGTCGTTGTCGATGTCACCGAAGTTGGCGCCCATGGGCATCAGCACCCGATTTAGTCCCGCCTCCTGGCTGACGTCGCGGAAGGTCCCGTCCCCGAGATTCCGGTACAAGCGCATGGTCGTCCCATTGTGCGGCTGTCCCAGATAGTCGCGCACCATCTCGTCGATCGATGCGACGTAGCTCGTCACGAACAGATCTTCCCAGCCGTCGTTGTCGAAATCGAAGAACCAGGCGGCGAATCCTTGCGGCGTGCCCGGCACACGCGCCGCCTTCGACACTTCGGTGAACGTGCCGTTGCGGTTGTTGTGGTACAGGAAGTTCGATCCGCCGTAATTGGAGACGAACAGGTCGGGAAATCCGTCGTTGTCGTAGTCGCCCGCCACCACGCCCTTGGTGAAGGCAATCCGATCGACGCCTGCGCGCGGCGCGATGTCTTCGAACGTGCCGTCGCCGCGGTTGTGGAACAGCTGGGCGCGCGCGTTCTCGTTGCCGATGAACAGATCCAGCCGGCCGTCGTTGTCGAAGTCCGCCCAGACGGCGGTCTGCGATGGCGACGGGTCGCCGAGTCCACTCGCGATCGTGACGTCGGTGAACGTCCCGTCGCAGTTGTTCCTGAGCAGCGACCGGCGCTGCGCCAACTGTTCCCAGCCGCCGCGGAGAATCAGGACGTCCGGGCACCCGTCGTTGTTGAAGTCGCTGTGGACGGCGTTGAGTCCCCCGAGCTGGCTGGACAATCCCGCTTCTTTCGCCCGATCGGCAAACGTGCCGTTGCCGGTGTTCGTGTGGAAGTGCGCCGGCCGGCATTTGTCCGCGGTGGTCGTCACGATGTCGAAATCGCCCGTGTTGCGAAAGTCATCGACCAACAGGCCGCCCGCCGCTTCGAAGTTGACGAATCCCGCCTCGCGCGCCACGTCGCGGAATCGACCGACGCCGGCCGCCGCCTGAAACGGAGGTGGTCCGATTAGAAATCGAGGCGGCACCTTCGCCGGATAGCCGCCGCTCGCCGCACGGGCGAGATTCAGCAGCCATCGGACTTCGAGGTCGTCCGGCTTTTCCGTCGAGGTAGCGCTCGAAGTAGTCGGCCGCCGCGTACCGCGGCCGCCGGCTTGGGATACGCGCGCGGCGAGCGGAAATCGAGAAGACACAGGTCGCCGGGCGACTGGAACAACTCGTTGTCGATGCCGGCTTTGTGAAAATAGGCGATGCCGAGCGCCTCATCCAGCGGAAGGCGTGCGGCAGGCGGCGTCGCGGCCACCTGTTGCGCCTGCCCCAGTCGGGAGATGACGCCATCCATGCGGCCCTCAAACGCGTCGAGCTGTCCCAGCTCGATGTACAGCTCCATGATGTCGAGCGAGTCGCGCACTGCCGCTGCGGCTTGATTCTCGGGCGCAAGGAACCCTTCGATCGAAGAACGCGTGGCGGCCAGTGACGCGCTGCGTGCGTCGCAGATCTGCTGCAAGTCGAGATTCCACCCGGCCGCCTTGGGCAGCACCTCGAGGCTGGTGCGCGCGTCGCTGAAGCCCCCGAGGTCGTACAGGTACCTGACGGCGCCGGCTGAGGCGAGCTCCGGGCCGACCGCGCCGGGTGCGCCGGTGTCCGCGGATTCGTCGGGCTCCACTTTGAAAATCGCGAAGCCTGTCGGGATCCGGATGACGCCGGTCATCTGGCCGGGGCGCAATCCCTCGATCGCCCTCCGGACCTCTGGTCGAAGCTGCGCGAGCGGGACCCGCCCGAGCCAGCCGCCCTCGGAGGCGGTCGGCGCAATCGACTCCGCAGTGGCGAGAGTGACGAAACTTTCGCCGCTCCGCGCACGCTCCAGCACACGCTCGGCGGCGGTTGGCGAGGTGGCGACGATCGCGCGCAGCGTGACCGCCGGTGCGTCGGCGCTCTGCGCCCCCGTCGGATTGGAGCCGGCGCCGGTCGCCGCGAGGGCGGCCGCGAAGCAGGCGGCCACGACGATCCGCCGGATGCCGAACACCGCGCTCACGCCGAGGTCAGTCTATCCGACACGCACATGTTGGTCGCCAGAGGACAGTCAAATTTTGCATTGCTCATTTGAATTGGCCGGGCGCGCCCCTTCCCACGCCACCGGGCGTGGCGGCGGGCGGCGGCGCTGCTCCGCGACCACGTCCACCGGGGCCCGCCACGTGCAGGACTCCGTTCATGATTCGCCAGTGGTTGGGATACGTGCAGAGATACGGATAATCGCCGATCGTCGTCGGCGCGCGGAACTGGAACGTCGCCGATTGTCCCGCGTCGACCATCCTGGCCTTGAAGAGCACCTGCGCAATCTCGGGCACGTAGTCCTGGGCCGCGGCCCCCGCCGTCTGCGTGAACTGATCGGCGGCGGCGCCAATTGCCTGCAGCGATCCCGGCGCACCCAGCACGAAATTGTGCTGCATCTGATCGGGATTCGTGAAGACGATCTCCACGAGCTGCCCCGGCTGCACCGTCAGCTCGGTCGTGGCGTACTTCATCTCGTTCGGCACGACGCTGAGCTGAATGATCACATCCGGCGCCGCCGCGACCGCAGGCAGCGACGCGCCGGCGGCTCCGCTCGCGCCGCCGCCAGCGACGAACGCCACATGCGCCGCCAGTTCGCCCGGCTGTGAATACATCGCGCCGTTGTTCGACGACCGCTCGATGCGGTACTTCCACTGGCCGGCGAGCGGAATGTTCTGTCGGGCCGGTCTTCAAGAACATGTCGGCGGCCGTTCCGACGAATCCGCCCTCGGCGCGCTGGTTCGTGACCTGCACGGTAATCGTGTTCGCTCCTGGCTTGAACACGCCCTTTGGCACATCAATCGTGACGTCGGCGGCTCGCGCCGTGGCCGTGATATTCGCCGCGACCGGCGGTGCTGCGGCCGCTCCAGCAGCCGGCGCTCCGGCCGCCGCGGGCGCAGGTGCGCCGCCGCCGAAACCAAGACCGGGGGCACTGACCTGAAGGCCGTTCACCCACACGCGCGCGGTGTTACGGATCGGCCCGAGCGACAGCGTGTCGACGTTCGCACCTTGCGGCACATCGACCGTTCGCGTGAACCAGATGATGCCGTCGAAGTCGGGCAAGCCGCGCGATTCCCAGTTGCCCGGCACCTGCATGTTCTTCCAACTCGCGGTGAGCTCCTGCGCGCTTTCGGCGCCCGCCAATCCGGCGTCGGCGTTCCCCATCCGCAGCGGCACCGACAACGACGCGAACGGCAGTTTGGCGGCGTCCGCGTTGTACGCCGTCACGAAGTCGCGCTGGTGGCTTCATCGCGGCGATATAGAACGCGCGCGCGAGCCACGGATCGTTGAAGTTGTCGGGCTTCTGGTTTCCTTGTAGAGCGCCTGCGCGATCGGCGTCGACGCCGGCATCTCCGCAATCACGAGCGTCGCCGCGAGCCGCGTGTGCAGCTCGGCATCCTGCAGCAGGCCCGCATCGACGATGGCCGTCGCTGCTTCCGGCCGCTTCGGCAACACCATCGCCGCCGCCTTTCGCACCGCGGCCGACGGATGCTTCAGCGCGGCGACCGCCGCGCGATACGACTCGGTGGTGCGTCGCATTCGAGTTCACCAAGCCCCTGCAGCGTCCACAGCGCGTGCATCGCGCCGCCGTTGAGGCCGAGCGAGTCGACCGTCGTGTTTCGCACGAGCGCGAGCAACTGCGGCACGACGTCCTTCTGGTTGCGCTCAACCAGCAGCCGTTGTGCGTGCAGTCGCCAGAACATGTTGTCCGACGCGAGCGCCTCGATCAGTCCGGCCGTGTCGTTCTTCGAGAGCGACCGTCTTCTTCTGCGCCGGGCGCGCCCTTGTAGACGATGCGATAGATGCGCCCGCGCACGTGATCGCGCATCGACGTCTCGTACGCGCCGCCGCGGCCGTTGGCGTAGCCCCACTCGGTCGGCGTCGGATTGTGCTGCGCGATGAAGTTGTACCAATCGTCGACCCACACGGCGCCGTCAGGACCCACCTGCGACGCAATCGGTGCGAACCACTCCTCCGCGCTCGAGACGAGGTTCCACCCGTCGCGCGTGACGTACCCGGCGCCCTTCGGCTCGACGATGCCCTGGCCGACGATGTGAACGGTCGGCTCGTTGATGAACGCGATGCGGTTCCAGTACTCCTTCGGGAACGCGCGCGCGGTGTAGAACATGTGCCCCGCAGCCGGCGGTGTAGTAGCCCATGTTGTCCACCTGCCGGATGTACGGCGTCGTGAAGTGCACGGCCGTGAACTGCGCGAGACTCTGGTAGCCAAGCGTCGCGGGCGCCGGCGGAGGGCCCCCGGCGCGTCCGCCGCCAGCCGGCAAACCGGTGCAGCCCCTCGAAGAAGCGGCCCGGAATGCCCATGTACCAGCTCGGATCGCCGTTGGCCGTCGATCCGAACACGTCGAACGACTCGTTGAACCCGAGACCCCACGTGTTGTTCGTCGACTGCACCATCACCTCGAAATTGCTGCCGTCCGGCCTGAAGCGATACGCCCCTTGCGAGAACGGCTTGCCGTTGACGTTGCCGCCGTTGTAGCCGACGCTGCCCCAGATGTAGTTGTCCGGCCCGTACTGCAGGTTCGACGCCTCGCCGTGCGTGTCGCGCATGCCCCAGCCGGTGCTGAGCACCTGCGCGCACGTCGGCCTTGTCGTCGCCGTTCGTGTCCTTGAAGAACAGCATGTTCGGCATCGCGGCGACGATCACGCCGCCGTTGGCGAACGTCAGCGACGTCGCGAGATTGATCTTGTCGGCGAAGATCGTCACCTTGTCCGCCTTGCCGTCGCCGTTGGTGTCTTCGAGAATCTTGATCTCATCGTTGCCGGGCAGCCCGTTCAGTCACGACGTTCGGGTAGTCGCGCGATTCGATCACCCACAGCCGGCCGCGCTCGTCGAAGTTCATCGCGATCGGCTTGACGATCATCGGCTCGCTCGCGAACAGCTGGATGTCGAACTCCGCCGGCGTCTGCATGAACTCGTTGCGCGAGATCCGGCTCGAACGGCATCTGATATTTCGGCGCCGGATTGCGGCGCTCGTAGTTCGGGACCGTGTAGCCGTCCACGTAGGTCGACGCCTGGCATCTCGAAGCGCTGGAAGGCCTGCCGCGTCTGCGCGTCGAGGGTCCAGATCACCGCGTTGGCGATCATTTTCTGGAACTCCGGTCGGTCCCAGGTTCGCTCGTCATGGCCGGACGCGGTGTAGAACACGTGCCCTTGCCCCTGGGTCCGCACCCACGTCCACGGTTCGCGCGTCCCGGCCGGATCCGGCCGCTCCATCAGCACCGTGCGATCCTGCGGGTTGTGCTTGATGTGCACGTACGGCTCATCGAAGCTCGTGAACGACTGCACGCCCTGCATCACCGGGTGCGATGGCTGTGTGACCTCAACCTTGAACTCATTCGCGGCGGCATGGCGCTGGAATTGCGCGCCGACGAGCGAAAGGTATTTGTCTGAGTTGGTGAACATCGCGGAGGCGGCATGCAGCGCCACCAGCCCTTTGCCGCCTTCAACGAAGCGACACGAGCGCGGTCTCCTGCGCCGGGGTGAGAGCCGTTTGATTTCCGTAGATCATCAGGACGTCGTAGTACTTGAGTTTCTCGGGGTCGAGCGCCTGCGCTTGATCGGCGACGTACGTCAGCTGGACACCGAGCCGCGCGAGCGGCGCCGCAAGGTGGGGGAACATCCTCGCGGGGTTGTGCGGCCGCTCCTCGTCCATGCCGAGGAAGAGGACGCGCACGGGCCGACCGGTCTGTCCGGCCGGTCCTCGGCTCGCCGGGCGTTGCCCGGCGGGTGCGGGCGCGGCCGCGGTGCCACGACCAGCAGGCGCGCCCTGTCTCGCCTGTCCGGTCAACAGCACGCCGCCGATCAACACGAGCCCAGTCGCGACGACCGCGAGTCCCTGAAAGCGGCGAGTACGCAGCATGTGTGGAACCCCTTCCATATGCGCGGGATGATAGTGGTAATGGCCCCGCGCAGCAAGCGCCTCAAGGGCGCTAGCTGACCGGCCGCAAGTGTCGCGGCGTGGACGGCAGATTCGGCGGCGGCGCCGTGCTCTCGCGAATGATCAGTTCCATCGGAAACTCGATCGTCTCAATACGTCCGGGCGCGCCAATCGACTCGAGCAGCCGCTGGCAGGCGACACGCCCCATCTCCTGCATTGGCTGCGACACAGTGGTCAGCGCCGGATACAGCAGCGCGCCCTCGGCCAGGCCGTCAAACCCGATGATCGAGAGCTGTTCCGGCATCCGGATGCCGCGACGGAGCGCGACGCCCATGAAGCCGAATGCCAGCGCGTCGTTGGCCATCACGATCGCGGTGACCTGTAGCGGCTGCGCCAGGAAGGACTCCGCGAACGCGACGCCGGCCTCGATCTCAAAACTCTCGCAGGAATATACCTGCTCCGACAGCAGGCGAATACCGCGATACGCCAGCCCGTCACGCAGGCCGCGAAGCCGGTGCTTCGAATCGATCGAATGCTTGGGGCCGCCCGCGAACGCGATCGCCCGGTGGCCCAGGTTCGCGAGGTGATTGGCGACAAGCGATCCGGCCGCGAGGTTGTTGCTACGCAGCACCTGCACGTTCGTCACGTGCTCGTCAGGCACAACGGCGACCACCGGCAGTTTCGCCTCGACCGCTGCGTGGAAGAGGGCCCGCTCGCGGCGCTGCGCCTTGGCGATGATCAGCCCGTCGACGCGATGGTCGCGGATCCAATCGAACACGAGCTTGGGTTCGTACGTGTTCCGCAGCTCGGTGCTCGCGAGCATCAGGCTCGTGTCGCGCGTCGTCAGCTCCTCTTCGATCCCTTTCAGCAATTGGACAAACCAGGGGTCGTCGCTCGAGTCGACGACTACGCCAATCGAGCCCCGGCGCCCGATACTGAGATTCCGTGCCGTCCAGGATCGTGTGTAGCCGAGCTCTTCGATGATGGCGGACAGCCGCGCGCGGAGGGGCCGACTCACGTATTGGCCATTCAGATATCGGGACACCGTGCTGACCGCCACGCCCGCTTTCGAGGCAACCGTGGCGATCGTCGGTTTCTTTCGCATGGGACTGTTCACGCTACTGGGCTCTGGTGGCTTCAACGGCCTCGCCGCGTCGCGACTGGAACGGCAGGCTGCGCACGACCTCGCTGCACGAGCGTCTGGAAGCCGTAGCCTGACGCGGCGAGCCGCTTCGTGATCGACTTGACCGTCGGTCGATCGTACGCGCTCGAGGCCGCGTCCAAGCGCGTAGGTCAGCATCTTCTCCGTCAGGCAGCGGGCGAAGTCCGGCAGCATGCCGGCTGAGCACCTCGCGCATCTCGGCCGGACGTCGGTAAACGACTTGCCGCTCGGCAGCACGCCGCTCGAATCGATCGGGAAATTGCCGTCCTCCGTCGCGCCAGCGTGCCGATCGCATCGTAGTTCTCGAGCGCCGAAGCCGAGCGGATCCATGCGCGAATGGCACGACGCGCAGATCGGATTCGTTGCGATGCTTTTCCATCTGCTGGCGCAGCGACGCGGCGGTGCCGACGGCGCTGCTCGTCGAGCGGCGGCACGTTGGCCGGCGGCGGCGGAGGCGGCGTGCCGAGAATGTTCTGCAGGATGTACTTGCCGCGAATCACGACCGACGTGCGCGTCGGATAGCTCGACACGGCGAGCACGCTGCCCTGGCCCAGGACGCCGCCGCGCTCGTCGCGTCGTCAGCTCGACCCGGCGGAACTCCGGCCCTTGCACGCCGTCGATCCCGTAGTAGCTTCGCCAGCGACTCGTTCAGGAACGTGTAGCGCGCGTCGAGGAACTCGCTGATCGGCCGGTTCTCGCGGAGAATTACGTCGAAGAACATCCGCGTCTCGGTCTTCATCGCGTCGCGCAGCTCGGGCCCCCACGCCGGAAACTTCTGCGGATCCGGCTTGATGCTGTCGAGGTTGCGCGATCTCCAGCCACTGGCCGGCGAAATTCTCCGCCAGCGCGGACGCCTTCGGATCGGCGAGCATGCGCGTGACCTGCGCGTCGAGCACACGCGGCGCGCTCAGCTGACGCTGCTCGGCGAGCGACAGCAGCTCGTCGTCCGGCATCGAGTTCCACAGGAAGTAGCTCAGCCGCGACGCCAGCTCGACGTCCGAGATGCGATGCACCGCGGTCGGATCGGTCGGGCTCGTGATCGCGCTCGATGTGAAACAGGAAATTCGGCGACACGAGCATCGCCTGAATCGCGAGCGCGATGCCCTGCTCGACCGACTGGCCGTCTGCCTTGCGCCAGTGCGACGAACTTCGCCAGCGCCGCCACCTCCGCGCTGCGTCACCGGCCGGCGATACGCGCGGCGCGCCAGCGTCGACAGAATCCTGTTGACGCAGAGCTGGCCCGTCTTCGGATCGCAGACCAGGATCTTCGCGCGGCTCGGCTTGTCGCCTGCCGACGGCGAACGGCCCGACGACCGTCATCGATCCGATCCACTTGTTGACCTTGTCCTTGTAGACGTCCTCCTTCGCGAGCGTCTTCACGAACGGGTCGTCGATGAAGCCGAGCCGGAGCGTGTGATCGCCCTCGGGACAGCGCGACGCGCATCTCCTCTTCGGAGTACGGATTGAAGTAGACGAGGCCGGACGGCTTGGTCTCGATCGGCATCGTCGTGAGCCAGCTTGCCGTCGACCCACAGCCCGAGCGTGACCGGCTTGGCATCCTGCCGCGCGCTGGCCCGGCAGCCCGAGCCGTAGCTTGTAGTCGGCGTCGAAATCGAAGCGATGTGTCGCCTCGACGTTGCTCGGATCGAGCCGCCGCAGATTCTTGAAGCGCAGGCTGTACTCGACTTCGATCGGCTTCGGCAGCGGCTCGGCGGCCAGCGCTCGCGACGCGATCCGATTCGCGGCGGACAGGTACTTCTCCATCAGCACGGGCGAGACCGTCAGGACGTCGCCGATGTTGTCGAACCCGTCGCCTGAGTCGTCGGTCGGGAAATTCTTGTCGGCGCGAAACTCGATCGCGAGCAGATCGCGGATCGTGTTCGTGTACTCGGTCCGGTTCAGCCGCCGCGCGGTGACGCGGCCGGGATCGGGCTTGACAGCGGCGTCGGCGCGATCGAATTCGGTCTCGAGAAACTTCACCAGCGCGTCGATCTGCTCGTCCGGCCGGTCGCACATCCGGCGGCGGCATCTCGCGCGACTTGAGCTTCGCGAGGATCAGCTCCCAGAGGTCGCGATCGCGTCGCGAGCGACTCGACCGGTAAGCGGCCGCGTCGAGATCGAGCCCAGCCTCGACCTGGATGTTGTTGTGGCACTCGCCGCACGTGTCGTTCGAAGAGCGTGTGCGTCACGGTCTGAAACGCCGCTGCGGTCGGCGGCGGCGCCGCCTTCGGCGCGCGCTTCCGTAGCGCGGAGCTGTGCGTGCAGCTGGTCGCGACGGGACGCTGCGCCGTGGCCGTCTTCTTTGCCGGTGCGGACGCCGGCGCCTGGCCGGCGGATTTGACGCCGACAGCGACGATCAGCGCCGCCGTCGCGAGCGCCAGGACGAACTCGGAGCCCCGGCGCCTTCATGCCCGCGGCCGATCTGCCGCTCCACTAGTCGCCTCCGCGTCGCCCCGGCCGTGGCGCCGGCGGCGCGGACACCAAGTCTCGTGTAGAGCCTTGATCACGCGCTCCGTCTGCGCCGGATCGACGATCAGATATCGATGCGTGCCGGTCGCCGCCGGCGTGAACTGCGTTCGGCCGTCGTCGAGGACGCGTGATCGTGCCCGGCTCGGACAGTTTGAAATAGCCGTCGTCGGGATGCACGGCGTACAGCACGGCGGCGAGCGCGGTCCGCGCGCGTCGTACGGCATCGGCTTGAAGGCGCGATAGGCGTCGACGACCGGATGCGCCGGCGACCACGCGAAATCCGTCTCGATGCTCGCGCCCGGATACGGCAGCGCCGCGCCGACTTCCGAGCCCACGGCGACGACCGGCGTCGGCCACTCGGCAAACAGCTTCCGCGCCGCTGCGACATCGTCGGCGATCGCTGGGATCGGCCGAGCCGACCGGAAACGACCCCGCCGCGACGACGAGCTGCTGCGCCTTGGCGGAAATCTGCGGACGCGCGCCGTAGAGCGTCGAGCAGCCGGACCAGGCCGGTCGCCGGACCGGCCAGCACGATGGCCGCGTTGCCGTCGTTCTGCGCGAGCAGCATGTTGCGGATCGAGCACGGCGTTTTCTGCCGTGTCGCGCATTCGCGTGATCGTCGCTCGTGTACAGCGGTGACGCCGGTCGCGTTCTTCTTGGCGAGCACTGCAGCCAGCGGTGGCGTGTCGTCCGCCGGTCCGGCCTCCGGCATGCCGATCATCCCTGCCGGGTTCGCGCCAACGCCGCCGCCGGGTGCTGGCAACTGGACGGCCGGCGTAGAACCCGGCGACGACGTCGGCGAGCTGCGCCGCCTTCAGGCTGCGGCGCGACACGCAGAACGCGATGCGGCGGGCCTCGTCTTTCGCGGCGAAGCCATTGAGCATCGCCACGGCGAGCACGCGCGTCGATGCGATTTCCGAAGTCGCCGTCGAAGTGCGATGCCGATCGGCGGGCGAACCGTGCCGCGTCCGGGAGCTTGCATGGTCAATGTTCGGTGTTCAATGTTCGGAGTTCGGTGTTGGAGGGCATCGAACATCGAACATTACGCGAGGCTGGCCGGATCGAGCCGGCCCGATGAATCGCCGAAGTTCTCGAGCGGCACGCCCATGCGATCCATCAGCGTCAGATGGAAATTGCACATCGGCGTTTCCTTGCGGTAGATGACGCGCCGGCCCGGCTTGAAGTAGCTGCCGCCGCGGCCGATGAGCAGCGTCGGCAGGTCTTCGTGCAGATGGCGGTTGCCGTCCGACAGGCCCGCGCCGTACACGATCATCGAGTTGTCGAGCAGGTTCGAGTCGCCCTCCTTCATCGACTTCATGCTGCTCGAGGAAGCCGGCCAGCTGCTTCGTGTGGTACTCGTTGATCTGCGTCACCTTCTCCATCAGATCCGGCTTGCCCTGATGGTGCGTGCACGGATGGTGGCCGTCGGCGATGCCGATCTCGCGATACGCGCGGCTCGTGCCCTCGCGCGTCATCAGGAACGTGACGACGCGCGTCATGTCGGCCTGGAACGCGATCGAGCATCATGTCGGTCATCAGCTTGAAGTGCTCGGCGAAATCGGGCGGCACGCCGTACGGCTTGTCCATGCCGGGGTTGACGGCCACGCTCTCCTTCTCCGCCTTCTCGAGCTGCCGCTCGACTTCGCGAATCGACGACAGGTACTCGTCGAGCTTGCGCCGGTCGGTCGGCCCGAGCGACGTCTGCAGCTTCTTCGTGTCGGTGATGACGAAGTCGAGGATGCTGCGGCGATAGCGCGCCTGACGATCGGCCTCTTCCGGGCTCAACACCACGCCCGTGCCGAACAGCCGCTCGAACAGCGCGCGCGGATCGAGAATCGGCGGCAGCGGCTGCGTCTCGCTCCGCCACGCGAGGTTGTTCGTGTAGGCGCACGAATAGCCCGAGTCGCAATCGCCGGCCTGGCGCGAGTCGTCCATGCCCAGCTCGAGCGACGCGAAGCGCGTCTGGCTGCCGATCTTGTTCGCGATGATCTGATCGCAGGAGACGCTCGCCTTGATGTCGACCGTCGTCTTCTTGACCTGAATGCCGGTGAGATACGAGCCGGCGCAGCGGCCGTGATCGCCCGCGCCGTCGAGCAGCGCGCGGCCGCTGTTGTGCGTCAGATTGCCGATCTGGATGATGTCGTTCCGGAACGCCTCGAGCGGCTTCATCACGCGCGGGAACGGCGCGGTGAGCGCGCCCTCCTGCTCGATGTTCCAGTTCTTCATGTCGATGCCGTTCGGCACGTACAGGAAGGCGAGCCGGACCGGCGGCGTGACGCGCGTCGCGGCTGCGGCAAACGCCGGGAACATCGAATCGAGGAACGGCAGCGCAACCGCCGCGCCCATGCCGCGCAGGAACGTCCGTCGTGGAAGAGACTTGCCCGTGACGATCATCTCGTGATCTCCATGGTCGCTACTTCGTGGTCTTCCAGCATTTCTCGGCACTGCCGAGGACTGACGGACTCGGCGTCCCGCCTCGGCCTCCACCAGCCGGCGCCCCGGCCGGCGACGCGCCGCGCTCTCCGCGTCCCGGCAGACCGACGAGCGGCTCCTCGTCAGGACTCGCCGCCGCCCGGCCTCGCCCCGCGCCGCCGCCGCGCGCCGGCGGCGTCCACCCGTCGCACGCAGGACCATTTTGCACCATCCGCGTATCCGGGCTGACCGTGTAGCCAGCCAAGTATTGAGAGCCCGCATTGCCATAGTACTTGCCGTACTTCAGCGCGGCGTCATGCACCTTGATGATCGCGTCCTGGTAGCGCGGGTCGTTCTGCCCCCAGCCGGAGAAGCTCGACAGATCGTTGTTGCCGAGAATGACGGCGTCGACGCCGTGCACCGCGGCGATCTCCTCCGCCATCGCGACGCCCTCGAGCGTCTCGATCATGACCGTCACGAGCATGTTGTCGTTGATGGTCTGGCGATAGTTCAGCCCGGACCAGATCTGGTTGTACCTGTCCGCCGCCCGCGCTGCGGCGTCCGTACGGCGGATAGCGTGAGTACCGCGCCGCGTCGCGCGCTTCAAGGGCATCGTCGACCGTCGGGACGATGATCCCCAGCGCACCGATGTCTGTAGCCTTCTGGATGCTCGACTCGAAGGCGTCGGGCATGCGGACCATCGGCGCCGCCCCGACTTTGGGACAGGCGGCGATCATCCGCCGCACCTCGTCCCACGACATCGTGCTGTGCTGCATCTCGAACCAGATGAAATCGAAATGCTTGCCGACCTCGCAGTACAGGTCCGGGTCGTAGCTCGAGATCGTGTAGCTGGTGATTTGCCGATCGCTGAACAGCGCTTCCTTCGCCCGATTGTAGAGCGGCCGCGGCGTGTCGGGATTCATCAGCGCCTTCACCTGCCAGCCCCATCCGCGTTCGTCGGCTTTCTTCGGAGTCAGCGTGCCGCCAATCGGCCCGCCGCCCGGTGTCGCGCCGCCGCGCCGGCCGCCGCCCGCCCCTCCTTGCTGGGCCGGATCCTGCGCGGGCGGTTGCCCGCCGACTTGCGCCGACGGCATGACAATCGTCACCGCAGCCAATACACAAACGGCCCCTGCGAAACGCGCGGTTATCATGGGAAACCCCTTCTACCCGAGAATAGGTGGCGCATCATGGCACAGAACCCAGGCATATGAAAACGGTTCCACGCTTGCTCCTGCTTGCCGCGTCACCGGTTTCGTGTCGACGTTCGTCACGTTGACACTCGCGCCAGGGGCCACGCCCGCCAAGCCGCTCACGACGCCGGAGATGTTGCCGCGAGTTTCCTACGCACCGACCACGCGGGCGAGCGCGCAGAAGAGCAAGTAAAGTCCAGCCGTACCGCATCATGAGAAGGCGCCGTCGCGGAGAATCGCGGAACCGGTTCCAGTTGTAGCGAGGTGGGGATACTATGGCGTCACCATGACCATCGTAAAGGGCCTTTTGGCGGCGGCCGCCGTGGCGGCCGCGTCGCTGGCGCCTGCACGTCAAACGCCGCAGCCGATTTACCTTGATCCGGCGCAGCCGATCGATCGGCGCGTCGACGATCTGATGTCGAAGTTGACGCTCGCCGAGAAGGGATCGCTGCTCGGCACCGGGGCGCCCGCGATCGAGCGCTTGAAGGTGCCGGTCATGAACGGCTGGAACCAGAGCCTGCACGGGATCGTCTGGACCAGACCGACAACGATGTTCCCCGTCCCGATCGGCATGTCGGCGACATGGGACACGGCGTTGGAGTACGACGTCGCGTCGGCCATTGCCGACGAGGGGCGCGCCGTCAACAACTACTGGCCGACGATCGCCGGCCCGACCGCGCCGTCGAACAACGGCCAGCTCCTCACGCGAACACCTGACGGCGACTTTCGCCATAACGGCCTCGTGTATCGATCGCCCGTCATCAACATCAGCCGCCACCCGCTCTGGGGCCGGATCGACGAAGCGTTCGGCGAGGACCCCTATCTCACGTCGCGCATGACCGTGGCCTTCGTCACAGGCACGCACGGCGACCATCCCCGCTATCTCAAGCTCGCGACGACGCTGAAGCACTACGCCGTCAACAACGTGGAGATCGGCCGGCACAGCCTGTCAGCCGCAGTGAGCGAACGGATGCTGATGGAGTACTACCTGCCGCACTTCAAGGCCGGCATCGTCGAGGGCGGCGCGACGTCGATCATGTCCTCGTACAACAAGCTCAACGGCGTCATCAACACGGAAAACACGCTCCTGCTGAAGGACATTCTGCGCGACAAGTGGAAGTTCCAGGGCTTCGTGGTCCCCGACAGCGGCGCGGTCGAGGACATGGTCCGGTCCTATGTGAAGTACGCGACGCTCGAGGAAGCCACGGCGGCCGCGATCAAGGCCGGCAGCAATCTGGACAACAGCGCGTTCATTCCGAGCATTCCGGGCGCGCTGGCCAAGGGGCTGCTCACGGAGAAGGACATCGACCAGGCGCTCCGGCCCGTGCTGAAGGTGCGATTCCGTCTGGGCGAGTTCGATCCGCCGGAGATGAATCCGTACCGGAAGATTCCGCCGTCCGTGATCGATTCGCATCGGCCGCTGGCGCTGCGCGCCGCGCGAGAATCGATCGCGCTTCTGACCAACAAGAACAACTTTCTGCCATTGAACCGTGGATCGATCAAGTCGATTGCCGTGATCGGTCCGTACGCGACGACGCCGTTCACGGGCATCGGCTATACCGGACAGACGTCGAGGTTCGTCATGCCGCTCGACGGCATCAAAAGCCAGGTCGCGCCCGGCACGGAGGTGATTCATGCCGCCGGCGCCGCACTGCCCTCGCGTGGGCGCGGCGCCGGAGAGCGGGTCGGCGCACCGGCCGCGCCGCCGCCGCCGGTCGATCCGGAAGCGGCCTATGCCGAAGCCGCCGCGGCCGCCAAGCGCGCGGAGGTCGCGGTCGTCTTCGTTGGCACGAGCAGCGCGATCGAAGCCGAGGGACTCGATCGCACGTACCTGGGACTGCCGCCGGCGCAGGAAGAACTGGTCAAGCGCGTCGTCGCCGCCAACCCGAAAACCGTCGTGGTGCTCCTGAATGGCGGGCCCGTGGCCGTGCCGTGGGAGAAAGAGCATGTTCCGGCTGTCCTCGACATGTTCATCGCGGGCGAGGAAGGCGGCAACGCGATCGCCGACGTGCTGTTCGGCAACTACAGCCCGGCCGGACGGCTGCCGTACACCGTGTACGAATCACACGAACAAGTGCCGCCGATGGACGAGTACGACATCACGAAGGGCTTCACGTACATGTATTTTGGCGGCACGCCCGTCTATTCTTTCGGCCACGGCCTCAGCTACACGACCTTCGCGTACTCGAATCTGACGCTCTCCTCGAAGTCGATCAACGGAACTGGCACGGTGACCGTGCGCGTGAATGTGAAGAACACCGGCAAAGTCGCCGGCGATGAAGTGCCGCAGCTCTACGTGCGCGACGTGCAGGCGAGCGTCAAGCGGCCGAAGCTCGAATTGCGCGGCTTCGAGCGCATCATGCTGAAGCCCGGCGAGCAGCGCACCGTGTCGTTCACGCTCCCCGCAGAGAAGCTGGCGTTCTGGGACGAAACGAAGCACGCCTTCGTCACCGAGCCAGGAACGTTCGAGGTGCTCGTCGGCAGCTCATCCGACGACATCAAGCTGCGCGCGCAGTTCGATGTGACGTCCGCCGGTCAGTGGCCATACTGAGCGGGGCCCAACCTCCGGTTTTGTGTTAGCGTCTTGCCCCACCAACCCAGCATCGAGGAGAGGACTCGTGCACACGACCACGTCACGTTCGGGCGCCATCGCGGCCCTCGCCTTGTGTGTCCTGGCGCTGGGCCAGGCGCGCTTCGTCCTTCGCGCGCAGAATCAGCCGGCCCGGCCGACGGCCGCGGTCGAATGGAAGACGTACGGCGGCGACCTCGCGAGCACGCGCTACTCGCCCCTCGATCAAATCAACAAGGACAATTTCTCGACCCTGCGCGTCGCGTGAGAAAGTGTCGGACCGCAACCGTCCCTGTACTCGGCGACGCCGCTCTTCGTGAACGACACGCTGTACACGACGATTGGCAGCCAACGCACCGTCGCCGCGATTCACCCGGGCACCGGCGAGGTGCGCTGGAAGCACACCGAGGATGAAGGCACGCGCGGCCGAACGCGGCGCGCGGCGGCGCCGGCCGCGGCGTCGCCTACTGGTCGAGCGCCAACGGATCCGACCAGCGCATCATCTACGTCACGCCCGGCTATCGGATGATGGCGCTCAACGCCAAGACCGGCCAGCCCGTGCCCACATTCGGGATCAGACGGCGTCGTCGATTTGAAACTCGAGGACGATCAGGACCTGGATCTCGACACCGCCGACCTCGGCCTGAACGCGACGCCGCTCGTCGCCGGCGACGTCGTCGTCGTGGGCGCGGCGCAGCGCTTCGCCGGCTCGCCGCGCACGATGAACAACGCGCGCGGATACGTGCGCGGATTCGACGCGAGGACGGGCAAGCGTCTGTGGATCTTTCACACCGTGCCCAAGCCCGGCGAGTTCGGCTACGACACGTGGCTCAACGACAGCGCGTTGAAGAACGGCAATACGGGCGCATGGGCGCAGTTCAGCGCGGATCTCGACCTGGGGCTGGTCTACGTCGCCTGTCGAAATGCCGACCGGCGACTACTACGGCGGCAATCGGCCAGGCAACACGTTGTTCGATGAAAGTCTCGTCGCGCTCGACATCAAGACCGGCCGCCGCAAGTGGCATTTTCAGGCGACGCATCACGGCATCTGGGACTACGACCCGCCCTGCGCGCCCGTCCTGTTCGATGTCGGTGATCAACGGCCGGCGCGTCAAGGCGCTCGCGCAGCCGACCAAGCAGGCGTTCCTGTTCGTGCTGAATCGCGCTCACCGGCGAGCCGATCTGGCCGATCGAAGAGCGGTCGGTGCCACAGTCGACGGTGCCGAACGAACGCACGAGCCCGACGCAGCCGTTTCCGACGAAGCCCGCGCCCGTTCGATCGGCAGGGCATCTCGAGTCGACGATCTTGATCGACTTCACGCCGGCGCTGCGCGCGGAAGCGGTCGAGGTGATCAAGCGTTACACGATTGGTCCGCTGTTCACGCCGCCGTCACTCAGCAATGTCGACGGCCCGCTCGCGACCATTCAAGTGCCCGCCGACACCGGCGGCGCCAACTGGCCGGGCGGCGTCGTTCGATCCGGAAACGAATCGCTCTGTTCATTCACTCGCACACCGCGCGCGTACCTGGCCGCGATCGTGCCGGCGAATCCCGCGACGTCGGACTTGGGCTATGTCGCCGGCCAGGCGCGTGCTGGCGGGGCAGGCACCCCTGCGTGGCCGCGGCCTGGCAACACCTGCCGCGGATCCTGAGCGCGGCGACACCGGCGCGCGCCGGCACGCGGCGCGCGCGGCGCCGGCGCGACCGGCAGGCGGCCGCGGCGGCACGTCGGTGCAGGGCCTGCCGCTGATCAAGCCGCCGTATGACCGCATCACCGCGTACGACATGAAGACCGGCGAGATCGTTTGGCAGAAGCCGCACAGCTCGACGCCTGACGAGATCAAGAACCATCCGGCGCTGCAAGGCCTGAACCTGCCGCGCCTCGGACAGCCGGGGCGGACGTTCCTCGGGACGCTGACCACGAAGTCGCTGCTGATTGCCGGCGAAGGCGGCGTCCACCGCAACGAGCCGGTCAGCGCGATCGCGCTACTGCGCGCGTACGACAAGACCACGGGCGCGGACATCGGCGCCGTCGAGATGCCGGACAAACAGACGGGATCGCCGATGACCTACATGTTCAACGGCAAGCAGTACATCGTCGTGGCCGTGAGCGGCGTCAACGGCGCGCATCTGATCGCGTACGCGCTGCAATAGGGCGGGTTCGTGCCCGCCCGTGGAGACCGGGAGAAACCGATGAGCACGTGGCGTTGGTGCTGGTTCGCTTCGCTGCTCGCTCTGATCACCGCGGCCCCTCGGGCCGCGCAGGCGCAAGGCGTGTCCGAGAGCACCGGCGTCAATCAGTACTTCAACAACTGCGCGCGCTGCCACGAGGCCACGACAACCACGAGGCGCCGCGCACGTGCCGTGCTCAAGCAGATGACGCCGGAGCACATCTACGAGGTGCTGACGACGGGATCGATGCGCACGGCGGCGGCGATATCTCAGCGATCAGGACAAGCGGCTGATCGCCGAGTGGGTCGGCGGCCGGAAGATCGACACCGACTCGGCGGGCGCGGCCGAGAAGATGCCGAACGCGTGCGCGACGCATCCAGCCAGTCACGCAAGCTGACCGCGCCCGGCTGGAACGGCTGGGGCGTGGATCAGAAGAATTCGCGATCGCAGTCGGCCGCGGCGGCCGGTCTGTCGCCCGGCCAGGTCTCGCGTCTGACGCTGAAGTGGGCGTTCGGATTTCCCGGCGCGACGGCGCTGTACGGCCAGTCGGTGATCGACGGCCGCGTCTACGTCACCTCGAACGCCGGCTACGTGTACTCGCTCGACGCCGAGACCGGATGCGTCCACTGGTCGTTCCGATCGCAGGCCGTCGTGCGCAGCGGATTCACCGTGGGCCGCTTGTCGCGGACATCGCACGCGTCTGGCGGTCTTCTTCGGCGATATCCACGGCATGGCGTACGCGCTCGACGCGAGCACCGGCGAGCTGATCTGGAAGTTCCAGACGGACAAGCATCCGCTCGCGCGCATCACCGGCACGCCCGTGCTGTACGACGGTCGTGTCTACGTGCCGGTGGCGTCGCTCGAAGAGCCTGAATCGGGCCAGGCCGACTACTCGTGCTGCACGTTCCGCGGCTACGTCGCGGCGCTCGACGCGACAACCGGCGAGCCGGTCTGGAAGACCTACACGATCGCCGAAGAGCCGAAGGTCGTCGGCAAGAACTCGCGCGGCAAAGACATGCTCGCGCCGGCGGGCGCCGGCGTCTGGGTGACGCCGATTCTCGACGTCAAGCGGCGCGCGCTGTACTTCGGCACCGGCAACGCGTTCTCCGGCGCGCCGAAGACGGCCAACGCCATCATGGCCGTCAGCATGGACACCGGCAAGGTGCTGTGGACGATGCAGGCGCTGCCGCTCGATGTCTGGCACAACGGCTGCCCGCAGATGATTCCGGGCGGGCGATTCAGCCGGCCCGGGCTCGCGCCTGCTGGTCCGCCGGCGGCGCGGCGCGCGGCGCTGCGGCGCCAGGCGCACGGGCCGGCGCGCCCGGCGCCGCACGGGGTGCGCGGCGCCGGACCGCGCGGCGGCGGCACGCCGTATCCGCCGGAGAACTGCCCTGCGCCGCCGGGTCCGGACTGGGATTTCTCCGCGTCGTCGTCGCTCGCGACGACGACCGACGGACGCGACATCATCATCGCGCCGCAGAAGCAGGGACTCGTCTGGGCGCTCGATCCGGCGACCGGCGCCGTGCTGTGGAAGAAGGACGTCGCGCGCGAAATCCAGGGCGGCCGCGGCGAGACGCTGTTCGGCGCGGCCGTCGATCACGAGAAGGCGTACTTCGGCCTCGTCAGCGGCGCGCACCTCGCGCTCGATCTGAAGACGGGCGAGGAAGTCTGGTACTCGCCGATCGAGCGGCCGGCGGGACGCGAGAGAAAAACGGGCATCGTCGGCGCCGTCACGCTGATTCCCGGCGTGCTGCTGTCGGGCGCCGGCGACGGCGTGGTGCGCGCGGTATCGTCGAAGACCGGGCAACTGCTCTGGCAGTTCGACACGGCTCAGGAATTCAAGACCGTCAACGGCGTCGCCGGCGCAAGGGCGGCTCGCTCGCGTCGGGCGGACCGACGGTCGCCAACGGCATGGTGTTCATCGGATCGGGCTATCCGGGATTTCAGGGCGGCGATCCCGGCAACGTGCTGCTGGCGTTCGCGCCGAGCGTGCGGCTCGATGTGTACGCCGACGAATTGAAGAAGCGCGTCGGGCCGAGGCGGAGGCGAGCGATGACGAGAACCGGCCAGACGCTCGGCGCGGCGGCGGCTCGTCGCGTTGACAGCTCGGCGTGCTCGTCGGCGCAGAGCTATCCGTCGCACGTGATCACGAACGGCGAGATCACGGCGCGCGTGTATCTGCCCGATGCGAAGATCGGGTTCTACAAGATCGACGCGGTTCGACTGGTCGGGCGCGATCGGCAGCCTCGAATACAAGGGCCACAACTACTACGGCAACTGGTTCACGAAGATCACCGACATCTACGACTTCGGCTACGAGCCGAACGACGACGTGATCTCGGCGGAATTCACGGCGATGGTCGGGCCGGCCGAGGAGTTCGGCGCGATCGGCTACAACGACGCGAAGCCGGGCGGGCTGTTCGTCAAGCCCGGCATCGGCGCGCTGCGGCGCGCCGACGAAACGCGGCTACAACCACTCGCAGCCGTACGAGATCGCGAACGGCGGCAAGTGGGACGTCAAGCGCAGCAGCGACTCGATCGAGTTCACGCACACGCTGACCGAGCCGTCGATCGACTTCGGCTACGTGTACACGAAGATCATCCGGCTCACGCAAGGGCAAGCCGCAGATGACGATCGAGCACGTGCTGAAGAACACCGGCAAGAAGCCGATCGTCACGAACGTCTACGATCACAACTTCACGACGCTCGACAAGCAGCCGCCGGGGCCCGACTACGAGATCTCGTTCCCGTTCCAGTTGCAGCGCGCTGCAGCGTGGCGCGCGACCTGGCGGACCCGTACCGGCGGTCGGCGGAGCGCCGGCGCCGGGTGCCGCGCCCGCCGGTGCGCCGCAGGCGGCCGCCGGTGCGCCGCCGCAGGCGCCGCGCGGCAATCCCAATCCGCCGAACGGCTCGCGCTGCGGCCAGCCGCAGATGCAGCAGCTTGCGAATCCCGCAGGGCAACAGGCTCGTCTACACAAAGACGCTCGAGGGCGTCGAGTGCTTCCAGACGAGCTTCACCGGTTTCAGCCCGGCGGTCTCGGATCACGAGATTCGAATCGAGAACAAGAAAGTCGGCGCCGGCGTGCGGATCACCGGCGACCGCCCGATGTCGCGGTTCGGCTACTGGTCGATCAGGACCGTGCTGGCGCCCGAGCCGTACGTCGACATCAACGTCGAGCCCGGCCAGCAATTCACGTGGAAGTGGACGTACGACTATTTCGTGACCAAATAGGGAGCGCCCCATGAAACACCGTCTCGCGATTGCGTTGCTCTTGCTCGGCTCGTCGGCCTCGATCCTTGTCGCCCAGCAGGGCGGCGGCGCGGGCGCCGGCGCTCCGGCGCCCAATCCCGCGGCGAATCCGCCGCGGCTGCCACTCGCGCAGCGAATCGCGCACAACGATCCGGCGCGCTACCGGCCGTCGCCGAGCGTCCACGGCGGTCCAGGCCAGCTCAACTACTTCGCGCTGTTCAACGGCGACGTGCTCGACACGAATCTCTGGTTCCTGCACCGTGGCGTCATTCAGCCGAAATCCGGCATCGGCCAGCACTTCCACAACTACTGCGAAGAGATGTTCGTCATTCTCGACGGTGAGGCGCAATTCACCATCGACGGCCGGACGTCGTTGTTGAAGGGTCCGGCGGGGGCGCCGGCGCGGATGGGCCATTCGCACGCGATCTACAACGCCACTGACAAGCCCGTGCAATGGATGAACATCAACGTGACGGCGTTCCGCGGCGTCTATGACGCGTTCGATCTGAGCGACGGCCGCGTCGGAGCTCCACTCGATCCCGTGCCGCAATTTATGAGCATGTTGCTCGACCCGGCCAGAATGCAGCAGGTCGCGAGCATGCAGGGCGGCAAAGGCACAGTGCAGTACCGCCGCGCGCTCTCGCCCACCGTGTTCCTCTCCACGTGGGCCTACGTCGATCACCTGCTGCTGCCGGCGGGCACCTCCGTCGGTCCAGCGTCGGAAGCGGGCGTCGGCGGCTTCTACTACGTCATGAAGGGCGAGGGCACCGCGACGATCGGCGCGGAAACCGAGAAAATCAAGGAAGGCGACGCGATTCCAATCCGCGTCGGCGAACTGAAGGCGTTCGAGACCGGGGCCGCCCCGCTCGAGTTTCTCGTCGTCGGCATCGCGCGCGACATGAACAAGAAGAACGACATGCTGGCGTCGCCGCCGCCGCGGCTCGGCGGCGCGGGGCCTGGCCGCGCCGGCGCCGGCCGCGGCCGCGGGATGTAGCCGATCATGCGCGCCATCGTCGGCATCGCCGTCACAGCGGCAGCGGCGCTCGCGTTTGCGCCGAATGTCGCAGCCCGCCAAACCGCTGCACTGAAAGACCTCGTCCCGAAAGGCTGGGTCATCGGCGCCGCCATCAATCAAAACCAGAGCGACGGCCGCGACACCGCGGCTGTCGCGATCGTCACGCAGCAGTTCAGCACGATCAGCCCAGAAAACCTGCTCAAGTTCCAGAGCGTTCACCCCCAGCCCGACCAGTTCACCTTCGACGCGCAGGATCGCTACGTGGCGTTTGGCCTCGAGCGCGGCATGGCGGTGATCGGCCACAACCTCGTCTGGCATTCGCAGACGCCGCAGTGGGTGTGGGCCGGCGCCGAGGGCGGGCTTGCGGATCGCGCGGCGATGCTCGACCGCATGCACAAGCACATCGCGACGGTCGTTGGCCGCTACAAGGGAAAGATCCGCGGGTGGGACGTCGTCAACGAGGCGCTCACCGAAGACGGCACGCTGCGCGACTCGCCGTGGCGAAAAGGTATCGGCGACGACTACGTCGCGAAGGCGTTCGAGTTCGCGCACGAGGCGGACCCGGACATGGAGCTGTACTACAACGACTACAACCTCGCGACGCAGCCGGCGAAGCGCGCCGGCGCGATTCGGCTGATCAAAGACCTGCAGCAGCGCGGCCTTCGCATCGATGCCGTCGGCGAGCAGGGACACTGGCGGCTCGAGACACCGACCGCCGAACAGATCGATCAGGCCATCACCGAGCTTCGCGCAACAGGAGTGAAGGTGATGATCACTGAGCTTGACATCAACCTGCTGCCCAGCACGCCGCCGCCCGCCAGAGGACAGCCGCCCTCGCCCGCGTCGAATCCGTACGCGAACGGCCTCCCCGACGACGTTCAGCAGGCGCTGACGCAGCGCTATGCCGACGCGTTTCGCGTCTTCCTGAAGCATCGCGACGACCTCACCCGCATCACCTTCTGGGGCGTGAGCGACGCGGACTCGTGGCTCAACCGCGGCCGAATGAACTTCCCGCTCCTCTGGGATCGCCAGCGCCAGCCGAAGCCGGCGTTCGACGCGATCGTGAAAGTCCTCATGGAGAAATAGCGACGTGAAATGGAGCGCGGCATTCGTGCTGGCCTCGTTGCTTGGCGCGACAATCCTGTCAGCTCAGGGGCGCTCGGCGCTGTTCCTCGCGCCGAAGGCAACAGCGCCGGCGGGTTGGATCGCGCCCAACAAACCATGGACGAAGCTATCCGACGTGCTGGCGAAACATGCCGGCGAGTCGGATTGGACCGAGACCGTCGTCAGCGACGACCTGCTCCGCGCCGAGTACATCTCGATGGCGCCAGGCAAGCGGACGCCGCGCCGCGTGAACGCCGACACGCGCGAGTGGTGGATCGTTCAAGACGGACAGGTTCGATTCACGATCGACGGCATCGAGCCGTTCGTCGCGTCGAAAGGCTGGCTCGTCCAAGTCCCCTACCGCAACCTCTATCAGATCGAGACCGTTGGCGATCGGCCGTCGTTGCGGTTTGAGGTGAACATCGCCAATGCCACGAGGATGTATCCGCTCGATGAGACGCCGGTCGCCGTGGCGGGCAAGACGTTCACGCCGGTGCGCGTGCAGGGCGGCAAAGGCGCGTACGACGATCTCAACAAACCGTTCTTCGACTTCAACGACGTCGTGTCCGGCAAGGTGGCACGCGCCGGCGCGTTCGTCTCGGACGTGCGCGGTTTTGCGAACATGATCGCCGGGCGTCCGCAAGCGGCGCCGGCGCCGGCTGACAAAGGTCATTTCCACGAGGAGTCGGGCGAGTTCTGGTTCGTTCTCTGGGGTCAGGTGCGGTACGCGATTGAATCGCAGCCCACGTTCATTGCCAGCCAGGGCGACGTCGTCTACGCACCCAAGCAGATGTGGCACCTTGCGACCCTCGCGGGCGACGGACCACTCTCGTGCCGTGTTGCCATCAACGGGTATCCGGATCTCGCGCACAACTACGAACCGGCGGCCGGCGCGCCCGGCCGAGGACGCGGCCGGTAGCCCCGATGCACGTCAGATCCGGTTGAACTTCGCGATCGCCTTCTGCAGTGACTTGAATTCGCGGATGAAGGGATACATGCCGCTCTCGCGGGCGTCGATCGCCTGCGCCTGTTTCAGGATCTCGGCGGCGCGCTCTTGCGGCACGACGACGACACCGTCCTCGTCCGCGACGATGATGTCGCCGGGACGGACGGTGATGCCGCCGCACTCGACGGGAACGTTCTTGGCGACGGTGGCGTAATGGCCAACGGCTGTGCGGGGCGACTTGGAGCGCGCGTACACGGTCAAGCCCATGCGGCGGATGTCCCACAGATCGCGAATGGCGCCATCGAGCACCATGCCGGCCATGCCTCGCTCGACCGCCGCCGTCCCCATGAGATTGCCCATCGCGGCGATGTCCAGCGTGCCCTCCATGACGATGACGCCCACTTCTCCTGGCTTCGCTTCATCGATCATCTCGACCGAATGCTTGACGGCCAGCGCGGCGGTCGCCTGATCCGCGGCCGCCGGTTTCGCGAGTGCGGTCACCGCGTGGCCCACGAGATTCGAGCCGGTCATGAGCTTCATGTCATAACGCATCGTGCCATTCGTGCCGGTCACGAGTTCGACCGCATCCGACACCGACGCGGGATAGGTGCTCTTGAAACCGGCGATCAACGGATCGCCCTGAGCCTCAGCGTTCCGGACGGCGAGTAGCGCGACGAACGCGCTGGCGGCGACGATCAACAGGGTCAGCACGACCCAGCGAGAAGGACGAAGAACAGTCATGGCGGTTGCTCCTTCGGGTATGTCCGGCGGTATAGTAACGCTCGCGGGGTGGAACCGCTTCCACCCCGAACGGAAACGAGCCATGGGACGACTCAACATCTTGTTACTGCTGGCCGTCATCACGAGCCAGGCCGCGCAGCTGCCTCCGCCATTTCCGAGACCCGGCACGACCGCCCTTCTCGAGAACGATGCCGTCGCCGTCTGGAACGTGTCGTGGCTCAGACAGAAGTATCCGCTGCACACGCATCGGTACGATCTGGTCGGCATCTCCTATGTCGAAGGCGACCGCATCATCACGCAGGGTGACGCGCCCGGGAGGCTGACGCCAACGAAGGCGTGGGTATTTCAGACGAATCGCGCCAACGTGACCCACGTCGAGGAAGGCGCGAGCGACCCGCCGATGCGAGCCGTCTTGATCGAGGTGAAGGCGCCCGCGCCCCGGCCCGCCGCGCCGGAGCCGGCCGACGGTCTGCGCCAGGTGGCCGGCGCGCCCGTGTGGGAGAACAACCGCGCGGCCGCCTGGCTGATTGCAGCCGGATCGTCGGCGCCCATGCACCGGCACGTCGGAGACGCGGTCGAGTTGATCTTCGACGAGACGACGCCCGTTTCCACACCGAAAGCGTCGTTCGCTCCGGCGGGAACCGTTCACGCAGCGCCCACGGCGCCGGCAAACGGACGGGCGTACATCTTCGAGTTGAAGTAACGACAGACGTCCGGCGTCAGCGCCACACCTGGAGGCTCTATGACGAACCGCAACACCCGCCGCGCATTCCTCGCGTCGTGCGCCATGGCCGGCGCGGCCGCCGCTCGGCCGCTGGCCGCGTTCGGGCAGGCGGTCGACAACGCCCGGCAGGCCTCGGCGCCGTCGGCGTTGCGCATCACCGATCTGAAATGCGGCTATGTGCGCGGCAGCCTGTTCGTGAAGATCCACACCAACCAGGGCATCTGGGGATGCGGCGAAGGGGTCGACGCCATCCAGGGCACCTACAACCTGGTCCAGAGCTTTGGCCAGCGCCTTCGCAATCAGAGCCCGCTCAACGTCCATCGGCTGTTCGAGCAGATTCGCAAGGGCGGCGTGTTTGGCGGCGCTCAGGCCGGCGTGTTCGTCGCCGTGCTGTCCGCGGTGGAAACCGCGCTGTGGGATCTCGCCGGCAAGGCGCTGAACGTGCCGGTATATCAGCTGCTGGGCGGGAAGTTCCGCGATCGCATCCGCGTGTACTGCGACACCGCGTTGTATCAGACACGGCTGCCGCAAGCTGAGGTGTTCGCCGCGGCGGCGAAGAAAGCGGTGCAGGACGGCTACACCGCCATGAAGTTCGACCTCGACCAAGCGCAAGATCCCAACAAATACGACCAGTTCAACTGGACCGCGAGTCCCGCGGAAATCCAGCGCATGGTCGACCAACTCTCTGCGGCGCGGCAGGCGGTCGGTCCGAGCGTCGACATCTGCGCCGACATGCACGCGCGCTACGACTACCCGACTGGACAGCAGGTCGCGAAGCGGCTCGAGCCGCTGAACCTGATGTGGCTGGAAGAGCCGGTGCCCGCGGAGAACGTCGACGCCTACAAGCTCATCGCCGACTCGACGAGCACGCCGATTTGCGCCGGCGAGAACGTCTTTCTCGCGTACGGATTCCGAAAGATGCTCGAGATGGGCGCCGTCGACATCATCATGCCGGATCTGCAGAAGACCGGCGGCCTCGGCGAAGGCCAGCGGATCGCCAACCTCGCGAACCTCTACTACGTCCCCTTCGCGCCGCACATGGTGGCGTCGTTCCTTGGCGCCATGGCCTCATGCCACGTATGCGCATCGGTACCCAACTTCATGATCCTCGAGTGGCAGACCTACTTCGACACGCAGCCGATGTGGAAGGAGATGGTCACCTACGACGGCCCGTGGGTGGAGAAGGGATTTCTCACCGTGTCGAACAAGCCCGGCATCGGCGTCGACATCAACGAAGACGGCATGCGCCGCTACGCGACGCCAGGAGTGCCGTTCTTCGCGTAGCGCGCTCTCTCGTGGACTATCGGCCGGCGGGATCCTCGACCGACCTACTGCTGCGGCTTTGCTCGTCCGACGTACGCGCCGCGCGCGAGAATCTTGCCCTCCATCGCCTTCTCGACGTCGGCACGCGTGGCGCCCGCCGCCACGTCGAGCGTGGCGTTCAACGCGAAGACCTGAAAGATGTAGTGATGGAATGGGTGGCCGGCCGGCGGCGCGGGGCCCATGTATTGCGGGCCGCGCATGCTGACCTGGTTCGCTCCGCCAGGCAACGGACCTCCCTCCGGCAGCGTCGTCGTGGCGGAGGGGATGTTCCACACGACCCAATGCGTGATGTCGTTGGCGAGGCTGCCGGCCGGAATGGCGACGTCGACGTCGTGCATGATCAACACGAAGCTGGCGGTCGCCGCGGGCGCTCCCGTCCAGCTCAACTGCGGCGACACGCCCGCCGCACCGGCGTACTTCGCCGGAATCTCGCCGCCATCCGGAAATGACGTCGAGCTCACAGCCAGCGTGACCAGACCGCCGCGTCCGCCGCCGCGAGGCGCGCCGGCCTGCCCGCCGCCTTGGGCGGCTCGCAGCGTGCCGGATCCGGCGCCAACCGCCAGCACCGCCGCCGTCAGTCCGAACAACACGCGATGCGTCACGCTCCCAGTTCGCATGGCTGTACCTCCGAGATCTGGCGTATGCCGGCCGATCGCTGGCGAAGGCTCGAGCCTTCAGCGGCCATGCGGCCGGTTTAGGATTCTCCGATCGATCTGGTCAGATCATCTCACCGAGGTCTTGTCCGCCGTCGGAAAATCGCGAGGGACAGGAATGGTCACCGAGCCGGTCGCCGCCCATTCCGTGCCGCGCTGCAGCAGCACGATGTAGTCGACGGAATTCATCGGGACGATCGGCTCTTTCTGCGTTGGCCCGACATGCCCAAGCGTGTCGTGAAACACGCGCCCCTTGCCGTAGGCGATCGCCATCAGGATCGGCTCGTTTTCACCGGTGCCATTCTGCATGGATGTCGGCGCTATCCCCGTCGCAAGCACCGTCACGTTCCTCGCCGGCCCGCGCAGATTGCTGTAGAGCTCGTCCTGCGCATGCATCCACGCCGCCGGCAACCCCTTCATGATCGGGTGGTCGGGCGCGCGATTGGTCATCAGGTAGTCGTGCGGGTTCGGATGCTGCGCCGTGCCGGGCGTGTCGCTGTCGAGCACCATTCGGCCATCACGCCAGCGGATCTTCGGCCCCGCGCTCTGAGTGCGGTTGGCATAGCCGGGCGTAAATCCGCCCCACCCACCCACGCCGATCATCTCGTTGAACTCGGGCCACGCGGGAAACGCGTTGTCAGCCGCGTGCAGCGTGACGAGTCCGCCGCCATTCTTCACGTAGTCGACAAACGCCTGCTTGACCGGCGGCGCGAACTCAAAGCCCTCATAATCCAGCACCACGGCCTTGTAGTCGGAGAACGTCGGCGCGAAGCTCGACATGTCTTGATTCGGCGCCGTCCCTTTGGGCGGTGTCGTCGCGACCGTCACCGCAAACCGTCCGCTCTCCTCCAACTGGCGTTTGACGATCGGGCTGCTGACTTCCCAGTTGTGATACCGATTGCTTTGCCCGGTGAGGAGCAGGATCTTGATCGGTGCTTGTGCAGGCGACCTCTGCGCATGAGCGGCGAGGACGGCTGTCACAAGAAAGAGTCCCGTCGAGAGTGCCAAACGCGTCTTCATAGAGGTTCCTAGTTCACCGGTCGGTACGTCTTGCTGAATCCATTGCGCGGATTCGTGACAATAAAGGTGCCGTCGCGCTCGGCTGAGACCTTGATCCAGTACGCCGGCGTGTGCGCGGCAGCGCCAGGGCCGCCTCGCCCACCCGGAGCCCCTCGCGTCCCGGGCGGAGTCGTGAGCACGCCCGCAATCGTTTCGTTGTCGTCGATGTTCGCGATGAACACGCCGGGCGCGTTGTGCTCGACACCAACATTGTACGACCAGTGCAACTGCCAGAGATCCTCGAGACCGGGTGCCGTCTCGATCACCTTGAACGTGTCCGGCGCACCACCCTTCCGCGTGCCGTTGTTCATGATCGCCACTCTCGCCTGCAGCCCGTGGACGAGCGCCGGCGAGTTGGAGCGCTCGATGCCGTGATGGGACACCGTGTACAAATCGACGTTGCCGATCCGGTTCGTCGGGCACACGAGGTCGAGTTCGCCGTTCCACGTCAGGTCGCCGAGATCGATCGTTCGGAATTTGCCGAACGTCATCACAAATCCTGCGGACGATCCGTTGTCGGGATCGGTGTAGGCACTTTCATCCTTCTTCGTGATACCGGCGCATGCAGGATTCGGCTTGCCCCCGCCCGGCAGGTTCGACTTGATCGCCACGGAGTTCGACGACACGGTGACGACGTCGACGCCGGCCATGGGCAGTTTGTCGCCGGGCTTCACCGTCGTGCGGTGACCTATGCTCAGCGTTTCGTACATCGGCAGGAACGTCGCCGGCGTCGCGCGATCGCCCGTTGCCATTGGCCCGTGATCGTAGAAGTGTTTGATCGGCACGCGCTTGGCGAGCTCTTCCATCGCGCCGATGTGATCGCCGTGGTAGTGCGTCGTCCACATGTGATCGATCTGCTTCACGCCGGCCGCGTTGATGGCCGCCACGATCCGCTCGATATCGCGGGCGCCGGCGTTACCCGTATCGACGAGGAGCGACTCACCGGTCGGACTGACGAACAGCGTCGACTGCCCGCCCTCCGTGTCGATGTAATAGATGTCGAGCGTCTTGCCTTCGTTCGCCTGCGCGCTCACGAGCGCGACGAAACCGGCGAGCCCGCACGCACACGCAAGGGCTGCTGCTCTTTGCATCGAAGGCCTCCTAGGGCGCGGTCAGAACGACCGACGCGGGAACCGGAACCTGGCTTCACGCGACGCCATTACACGGCGCTGAACGCCTTCAAGAACTCCGCGCTGCGCTTGTACAGCTCGAGCACGCTGTAGTCGGGCGGCGCGAGCGGCTGGCCCTGCAGCGTCGCGGCACCGTATGCGCCGACCTCGGCGACGATGTTGGTGAGGCTGGCGGCTTTGACGAGCGTGAAGATGCGCTTCCAATCGAGATCACCGCCGCCAACGGGCACCGCCGCCTTGCCCGGCTTCAGATCCTTGATGTGGACGCCGTAGTAGCGCGTCTTGTACTTGTCCAGATATACGTAGGGATCCCCGCCCCCGAACGCGCAGTTGCCAACGTCGAGCAAGAACCTGACGAAGGTCGGATCGGTCGCCTCCACGAGCAAATCCCACGGCGCGTCCCCCTGAGGCGTCTTCACGAACTCGATCTCGTGGTTGTGATACCCGAGTTGAAGACCCGCAGCTTTCGTGCGCTCGCCGTACTTGTTGATCTCGTCGGCAAAGGCCTTCCAGTCGTCGCTCGTCCGCAGCCGCGGGCGCGGCGAGCAGACGATCGTGGACAGACCGAGCGTCTTCGAATCGGCGATGGTCTGATCGAAGCGAACGGAGAATGCCTGGTACGCCCAGAGCGCGTTCGTGAACGTGAACCCATGCGACTTGAAGGAATCCCTGAGCTCGGCAGCGGGTCGATCGATGTAGGGGCTGACCTGGTTGAGGTCGATGAACGAGTAACCGAAGTCCTTCATCGCCTTCAGCGTGCCGTCCCAGTCCTTCTTCATGTCGGGTGCGATTTCCCACGCCTGGAAGCCGAACGGCAGGCCGAGCGGATTCGCTGCGACTCCGGCGCTTCGCACCGCCGCCGCGGTCGCGGCGGCCAATGCCAAAAACTCTCGTCGATTCATCTTCACGTTCTCCACTTTCTCCACTGTTCAGGTCTACCCGATCTGGCTCGCCGTCGCGATGCTTCGAACCGCAGCGTCCCCCATCCGCTCGCGCAGCTGCGTCAAATACAAACTGCGCGGCATGACGTGCCGGTCGAGCGACTCGATGTGCCCGTTCTCCTTCGTCGTATCCTGCAGCGGAATGTTGAATACCACCGAATTCACGCCGATGTGACCGAACGTGTAGTTCTGCGCCGTCGGCGGTTTCTGCACGAGGAAGTAGCCTTCGCAGTTCCAAAAGACCGTGTTGGCGCCCGCCCAGCCGATGTTGATGTTCTTCCAGAACCGCGCCGTCAGCGGCGCCTGGACGTTGTCGTACACGCCGCCATTCGCCCAGTTCTCGTGCGGCTCGCTCGAGGAGTACGGGTTGGTGGCTTTGCAATCGAGGAACACGTTGCCACTGCCGGCAGGGCGCCCCATCATGAACGAGTGGCGTCCTTTGTCCGACAGACATCGCTGCACCAGCGCCAACTGACCGCGAAGCGCGAACGTGAACCGGCGCCCGCCTCGTCTCTGCGAGATCGGCTCGCGGGAGACGCAGTCCTGCACCGTGATCCATTTCGATCCGGCGTTCGTCCCGACCATGCTGGTGACGAAGTGCAGCGCGGTCGCGTTCCGCACCCAGCCGTTCTTCATGTTGTCGAACGTCACGAAGTTGCTGTAGTGGTTTTCGTCCGAGTAGTACTCTTCGGCGACATAGTTCTCGCGGTCCATGTTGCCGTACGACTTCGTCCGCACCGTGGGATCGAACTCTGAGACGGCGCGAAGGTTCTCGATACCGACTTTTTCGATCCGGCCGGGGTCGTCGTACTTGACGATTTCGCCGCCGCCCCACCGTTTCTCGATCGCGCAAAGAATCGGCGCGTCGACCGTGACCGTGTTGCCTTGCACGTCGGTCACGACACGATCCCAGTCGATGGTGAACGGCTGCCAGCGGCCGCCCGGCGCGTCGGTATTCATGCCGACCGCGTCGATCCAGGCCTGATTGCCGATGCGGCGGACGATCACGGTGTCGCCTGGCCTGAACCCGCGCGCGGACGCCACTTTGAAGCTTCGGGCGCCAACCGGTACGTACTCGTCGGTGACAAGTTGTTTGGTCTCGTCTTTCGGCCCCACGCCTGACGTGCCCGCGATGCGAATCAGCGTGGCCGGACCGCCGCCGAATCCACCGGCACCGCGTCCCGGCCCACCGGCGCCGCCGACGCCGCCCGGGCCGGCTCCGCGCCCGCCCGCAGCACCGGCACTCGCCGCGGGGGCCGGCGCCGCCGCAGGAGGCGCCGCTGCAGAAGGCGCGGCAGGCGTCGGCGGCCGTCCTGTGCCCGTGCCGACGAGAATCGTCGCCGTGTCGCCCATGCCCTCACCACGGAGCACGACGCCGCTCGCTTTGATCGTGAGCGCGTTAGCCATCCGATAGTAGCCGGCCCGCAGGAGCACCGCGCCGCGGAAGCCGTTCCGATCGAGCGGAAGCGCCGACACTTTGTCGATCGCGGCCTGCACATGCTCGGTGTTGTCGCCGGCGACTGGCCAGATGGTCTCCTTCAGCGGCACTATTGGAATCGGCACGCCGCCACCACCGTATCCCGCATGAGAGGCGTCGTGAATGATGTTGCCTTGCTCATCTGGCACGTAGACGAGTTTGCCGTCACCGCCCGGATAGACCCTCGAGACGGTCGGGTCGAGATCCTGCCCTTGCCCGCGGGCGCGCGCCAGCAAGGCCGGCGCGGCGGCCAGCTGAAGAATCTTCCGTCGAGAGAGCTCGATGCTCATGCGCGGCCTCCCTAGCCACCGCCGCTACTGCGGAGTGAGTGAGATCTTCAGGTTCGTCAGGGCGAGATCGCCGCGCATGAATCGGACGCACGCCTGCCAGCTGTTCATCTCGTTGATCACTTTCAGCACCAGCACGTTCTGCCCCTGCGCGAGCGACACAGCGATCTTGTCGGAATCGCGTTCGAGGACCCGCGTGTCCTCCAGCTTGAAGATCTCCTTGCCGTTGAGCCACACCTTGCCCTGGTCGTTGGTGCTCAAGGCGAGCGTCGCGTCCATCGGTGCATCCGCGATCACATACGCGACCGCATAGCCCGCGACGTACTCACCGCCCGCCGGATCGAAAGCTTCCCTGAAGTCGATGAAGTACGCCGGCGTGCGATGCGTCTTCCACGTCAGCGTTTTCCCGCCGATCGTGACCTGAGCGTCGGGTTTCGGCCGAATCGCGGCCTCGCCCTTCAGAAAGTCGAAATTGATCTGGTCGGCGCCCGACTCGTTGTTCAATGGAATCGCCGCGAGCACGAGCCAATTGCGGATGAAGCCTTCCGCGTCTGGCGCAAATGTGTTCTGCGCCCTGAGCGGAAGCCCGAGCGCGACGAGCGAAGCGAAGACCAGGATCCGTTTCATAGCGTCACACCATCCGCATGTATCCAACGGGATTGCCGCGTACCTTCATCCGCACGCGGTAGATCGACGTCGAACATGCGCAGTAGAGGTCCTTCCAGTCGCCGCCCCAGTTCAAGTTGCCGGCGATTTCCGGCATGCAAATCACGCCGATGTGCTGTCCCTTCGAATTGATCACCCAGATGCCGCGAGGCCCGGTCACGTAGATGTTGCCGTGCTCGTCGCACTTCATGCCGTCGACGACACCTTCGGCGTAATCGCCCGTGCCGATGTGCCCAGCGAAGATCCGGCTGCCGCTCAGCGATCCGTCGGGCGCGACGTCGAACGCGCGAATGTGCGCGCGCGTCGTGTCGTTCACATACAGGATCGTCTCGTCCGGCGACAGGCATAACCCGTTCGGTTGATCGAAGTCGGGTGCGTCGCAGTGCAGCGCGCCGTCAGGCGAGACACGATACACCGCCTGAAAATCGAGCTCCTGCTTGCGCTCGAGGCCGAACACCGGCATTCGTCCGTAGGTCGGATCGGTGAAGTAGACTGAGCCGTCGGATCGCACGACGACGTCATTCGGACTGTTCAGTTCCTTGCCTTGCCAGTGCGTCGCGAGCAGCTTGCGATCACCTGCCGGCGTTTCCATCACAAGCGAACTCGTGACGTGCTCGCACACATACAAGTTGCCGGCTTCGTCGTACGTCATGCCGTTGCACTTGTTGCTCGGATTGCGCACTTCGACGACGCCGTCCTTGGGGCTCCAGCGGCGCCGGATGTCGTTCGGCATGTCGCTGAAGTAGAGGCATGCCTCTTTCGAATTCCAGATCGGGCCTTCACTGAACGTGAAGCCGGTGCAAATCCGCTCGACAGCCGCATTGGCGTCGATCAGGCGCAGGAGTTCCGGAGAGTTGACTTCGACGAACTCATTCATGGCGAGTTCCAGGAAACTCGAAATGAACGAATGCAAAATGCACCATGAACCTCATTTTGAAATCCGTATGTCAAGTGTTGCATTGATGTGCGCCACCCGGTATCCGCCGCGCGCGCGGAACGCGATGAGCAGTCCCACGAAAACGACCGTGAGCATCGCGCCGAGCAGCGCCACCATCTGGAGCGCTGCGCCCGGGCCGTACTGATCCATTCGCGCGCCCATCACGGGAAGCACGAGCCCCACCGACAACATGCCCGCGCCGCCCATCAGCGAGAGCACCAGCGGCCCGCCGCGCGGGAACAACTCGGCCGTGACACCGACCATCGTCGGCCACAGAAACGTTTTACCGACGCCGAAGATCGTCGCCGCGGTCAGCGCGGCAATTGCGCTCGAGCTCGCGTCCAGGCTGCCAAGCCAGTAGAGCCCGAGGCCTGCGAGCGCCGAACTGCCGGCGAGCGTGCCGAGCGGCGATTTGTGCGACACCGCGCTGCCCCACATCCGAATCACGAACATGAGACCTGCGGTATAGACGAGGAACAACACGCCGCTGCCAGCGTCGGGGCTCAACTGCGGCACCAGCGCGCCCATGACGCGAGGAAACCACTGATCCGGCCCCATCTCGATCGCCGCCGTGCCCCACATGCAGACGAACAGCAGCAGGAACATGGGGCGCGTCGTTTCCTTCCACATCTCGCCGGTCGACACGTTCGAGATGACGCGCTCCGTACGCGGATACTGCTGCGACATCCCGACCGCGAGATAGACGGAGGCCGGAATGGCGATGAGAAGCAGCTTCGCTTGCCAAGGCGCAGCGATGAACTTCGTCATTCCCATCGCCAGCAGCCCGCCGATGATCAACCCCGCCGGCCACCAGGCGTGGCACGCGACGATCTTCTTCGTCTTCTCCGTGCTGTAGAGCGTCGCGAGCAACGGATTGATGACGCCTTCAACCAGGCCATGCGACAGGCCGAACAGGAAGAACCCGACGAAAAGCATCGTCGTGCCCGGATGCGCAAACAGCGAATTCACCGGCCCGTCGGGATGCGGGGCGAACGTCACGAGTGCCACGCCCAGGATGAAGCCGATCGCCGACAACGCGTGCAGGACCCGCATGCCGACGATGTCGATCAGGTTGCCGCTGATGAAGATGGCGAGCGTGAACGCGAAGAACGCCGGGCTGAACACCATCCCCATCTGTTCGTTCGTGATGTGAAACGCCACGCTCATCGGACCGGCGACGTCGCCGCGGATCGCGAAGACCATGGCGGCCGTGCCGATCGAGATGCAGCTAGCGATGAAGAGTGTGTGCCGGTTTGTCATTTCTTAGGGTCGCCCCAGTTCGTGGTCGGCGGTCCAGTCCAGGGATCCACGTTGGCGCGCTTGGCCCACGCTGCCCACGCCGCCGCGAGCGAGCGAACGATGTCGGGGTGCTTGGCCGCCACGTTGTTGCGCTCCGCGCGGTCGGCGGCCATGTCGTACAGCTCCCATCCGTCCGGGTACTTCGAGACGAGTTTCCAGTGGCCCGAACGGATCGCGCGATTGCCTTCGTGCTCCCAGAAGAGCGGCTGACTCCGTTGGAGCGGCCGCCCGGCCAGCGCGGGCCGCAGGCTGACGCCTTCCATCGGCTGGATCCGCCGGCCTTTGAACTCGCGCGGATACGACGCGCCTGTGACATCAACGATCGTGGCCATCACGTCAATCACGTGTCCCGGCTGCCGCTCCAGGGCGTTCTGCCGATTGCGCGGAATCCCCTGTGGCCAGTGGGCAATCAGCGGAACGGAGATCCCGCCTTCGTGCGTGAAGTGCTTGAACCGGCGGAACGGCGCGGTCGTGAGCGCAGCCCAGTTCATGCCGAGATACAGATTGGACGCCGGGCCGCCGGGAGGATCGCCGTTGAAGCGGCCATCGGGACCGGATTCGGCGTTACCGCCGTTGTCCGAGAGAAACAGAATGAGCGTGTTGTCGAGGACGCCTCGCGCCTCGAGACCCTTGACCAGTTTCCCGACGCTCGTATCAATGGCCTCGATCATCGCGGCATAGACGGCAAACAGGTGATCGAAGCGATCCTTCGTGGCAGCCGGCAATGAATCCCACGCAGGAGACTCCGCTTCGCGCGGGCTGAGCGGCCACCTCGGATCGATCAGTCCCATCGCGATCTGCCGCCGGTAGCGCGCTTCACGCAGCCGATCCCAACCCGCGAGAAACTTGCCGCGGTACTTGGCAATCAACTCCGGCGGCGCCATCAGCGGGAAGTGCGGCGCGTTGTGCGGGAGGTAGAGAAAGAACGGCTTGTTCGCCTGCCGCGCCTCGTCGACGAACTTCAATCCGAAGTCCGTCCACAGATAGGTCGTGTACCAATCCTTCCCGAGGATCGGCGAGTCGTGTGGGATCGGCGCGCCATCCAGGTAG
This sequence comes from uncultured Acidobacteriota bacterium, assembly GCA_963724645.1. Taxonomy (GTDB): domain Bacteria; phylum Acidobacteriota; class Vicinamibacteria; order Vicinamibacterales; family SCN-69-37; genus CAVXSP01. The sequence continues at coordinate 318,588 of CAVRVJ010000007.1, read as the reverse complement.
AGCGGCTCCTGTCCCCGATCCGTCAACGGATCGTCCGCAAGCGCGCGCTGGTTCGGAAAGAAGATGCCGCCGGCGCGCAGGTTCAGCACGCGATCGAACCCCCGCTCCCACGGAGGTGTCCCGTTCTGCTGACCCAGATGCCACTTCCCCGACATCGCGGTGAAATACCCGGCGTCGCGGAGCACTTCAGCCAGCGTCACCGAACGGTCGTTGAGCCGGCCGGTCGTGCCCTGCGAACCTTCTTTGATCACGTTGTCGAGGTGGCCCATTCCCGCCTGATGCGGATACACGCCCGTGAGCAAGGAGGCCCGCGTCGGCGAGCACCGGGGCGTGCTGTAGAACTGCGTGAAGCGGACGCCGTGTGCGGCCAACGCGTCGAGGTTCGGCGTCGGAATCTCTCCGCCGTACGGGCCGATATCCGACCAGCCCATGTCGTCGACGAGGATGACAACGACGTTCGGACGGGAGGTCTGGACGAAACCCGTGGAGGCGAAGAGCGCGCACAGCGCGACAAACGCCTGTCTGGCTGCGCTCATCATCTCGTCTACCAGTGGCTGAGCGACCCGTCGGGGCGCCGATACGTCGGCCCGGGCGCGGCCGTCGTGAATTCTTCGACGAACGTGAGTTGTTTGACGTCGACCGTCACCCCCAGGCCGGGCCGATCGTTGGGCCAGATCTTGCCGTTGCGGCACTCGAGGAACTCGGGCAGATAGTCCACCGTGCGTTCGCCGTAGTTGTATTCCATGAGCACCTGCCCAGGAAACGCCATCATCGTGTGGAGATGGCCGGCGGTGCCAATCGGGCTGGTGAAGTGCGGGATGATGCCGACTTTGTGCGTGTCGCAGACGGCCATCACCTTGAGCATTTCCGTGATGCCGCCGACGTTCGGTAGCGACGCTCGCGCGAAATCGATATCGCGGCCTTCCACGAGCGGGCTGAACTCCGCGCGCGTGCCCCACTCTTCGCCCGCGGCAATGGGAATGTTTGTCATGAGCCGTAACTTCGGCAGCTGCGTGCGGAACTGCTCTTCGCGCAGCGGATCCTCCGCGCAAAATGGACGCATCGGCGCGATGGCGTTGCAGACGTCGATGGCTTCGTGGAAATCGAACGACTGATGGAGATCGATCATCCAGTTGCCGTCCGGACCGATCCCGTCGCGGATCTGCTGAGCAGCTTCAGCAATCAGCCGAATATGCGCGCGCGCGTCGAACATTCTCGGGCCCGTGCCTCGACCGGCCGGCCCACCCCCTGCCCCAGCGCCCCGCGCGCCGCGGCCCTGCCCCGCCGGGGCTGGCGCGGTAGCAGTCGCGCCGGTGGACGCCCCGCTCGGCAAAATCGCGGAGTCGACCCGGAACACGCGATAGCCCAACGCCATCGTCGCGGCCGCGCGATCTTTCAGACTCATGCGCTGGGCTTGGTCCGGCGGCACGGCGCCCGGCGGCAGGCCATTGGTCGCATACAGCTCGATGTGCTCACGCGCTTTGCCGCCGAAAAGCTGATAGAGCGGGATGTTCAGCGCCTTGCCTTTGATGTCCCAGAGCGCCAGGTCGACGCCGCCCAAGCCGTGGAGGCGTTCCTTACCTGGCGAATAGAAGCCGTCCATGTAGACGGCCTGCCAGATGTACTCGGAGTCGAACGCATTCTTGCCGATGACGCTTCTCGAGATGTTGCGGATCAGATCCGGCGAGCCGCCTTGCCCGACGCCGGTGATACCGGCGTCGGTATCGACGAGGATCACCATGTTGCTCTGGGGAAACGCCTGCGGCCCGTTCGGGTTGTAGTTCGGCGGATAGAAGACGCGAATCTTCGTGATGATCGCGGGCGGCAGACGTGAGGCCGAACGCGTAGGCGACTGCGTATTCGTCTGCGCGGCGGCCGGGACTGTCATCGACCCCGCCGGCATCAGCGATCCGGCAGTTCCGGCCGCGAGTGATTTCGCAAAAGTGCGACGATCAATCTTCATGGGTCACCCGCGCGGGAGAGATCTCAGATCACCTCGAACAGCAGAAAATCGAACTTCGTCGACGCGAGGAACGACTGCAGCGTCGGCCAGACTACCTGGTGCTCGTCTGAATTGATCCATTTCTGCCTGAGGTCTTCGGATTCGTAACGTGATCGAGAACCGGTAGTTCATGCCGGCCGGGGCGCTGCCAAGCAGGACCGAATGGAGCTTCAGGATCCGCAGATCGATGTAGCCCTTGAACTTCATGGCCGTCGGCCGGTAGACAGTCTCAAAGTACTGAACCATCTCGGCTTCTTTGTTGGGATCGACCGCCAGGTCGCACTCGAGTTGGACAGGTCTCATATCCGCTCGTTGCTGAATTGCACGGAGCGCTCAGCCGGGCGCGTGCTGCGGCGGCGTGGAAGCGGTTCCATGCGGTTGCGCGGAGGGTAACACGGCTCGTCCAATCCAGGGAAGTGGCTCGCCCAAACTCGAGGACGCGCCCGACGCGATGCAGAGTGGTTGTTATGCAGATGTGGCGACTGCCGGTTCTTGCGCGAGCCGGATGAACAGTCGTCCTCCACTCGCGTGACGCAAGCCATCATCGGTGCCTTCATTTCGTCACGTACCTCTGATCGTCGAGTAACCGCGACGAACACGCAAACACCGGCGAATTCGTGGCCGCCGTTCCTGATCGACGGACGGTACAGGTCTTGCCGTCTCGCTACGCGGAAGTCTGGAATGTTGCGAATTATCACGGCGCAGGACGGCGGCACCTATCGGCTGGACTTGCACGGAAGCCTCACCGGCGACTGGATCGCTGTACTCGAACGGCATTGGGGCGAGATTCTGGACGCCATGCCGTCGGCGATCGTCATCGTCGGGTTGTCAAACGTGGGGTTTATCGATCGGGATGGTGAGCAGTTGCTTCGGCGGATGGCGAAGCGCGGCGTGGAGTTCGATGCTGCCGGTTGCATGAACCGGTACGTGATCGAGAAGATTTCAGGAGGTGTGTGATGGCGACGTTTACTGGAGTGATGCCTACGGTTCGTGGAGAGATTCGTCAATCGACCACGTGGTCGATCGTGCTCAGCGTCCTCATGATGGTCGGCGGCGTGCTGGCGATAGCCATTCCGCCGATCGCCGGGCTGACCGTCACGGTCATGTTTGGGTGGCTGTTGATCGTCACGGGCGCGCTGCACCTGGGGTTCGCGTGGCGCGGACACGGCGCTTCGACGGTCATCGGCGAGACCGCCATCGCCGTGCTCTACGGGGCGACCGGTTTCTACATGCTCGCGCGGCCGGTTGCCGGCCTGGCGTCGCTGACCCTCGCGATCGCGGCGTACCTCGTCGCGAAAGGCGTGCTCGAGGGGATGATCGCGTTCAAGTTCCGGCAGATGCCAGGAAGCGGCTGGTTGTTGGGCGACGGCATCCTTGCCGTGGCAATTGCCGCGACGATCGCGAGCGCATGGCCCGCGAGCTCGGCTTGGGCCGTTGGAGTGCTGGTCGGCATCCCGATGGTTTCCAGTGGGTTCGCACGGTTGATGGTATCGGCCGCCATGAGGCGGCTCGTCGCGTAGGCGTCGATGCGCGCCCGAGCGCTACGAGCGCGGCGGCGCAGAGCTGCCGCGCTCTGGCGCCGGTCTCTGAATGTGGAGGCGGCGCATCGTCGAGACGAGCGACGTGCGTTTGACGCCCAGGCGCGCGGCGGCGCCGCGCGGACCGCCGATCACCCAATTCGTGTCGGCGAGCGCTCGAAGAATGTGCTCGCGTTCGGCATCCTCGAGCGTCACCGGGACCGACATGGTTGGGACCGTGGTTTCAAACTCCGCGCGGGACACGGTGAGCACCGGCCCCTTTGACAGGATGACGGCGCGCTCGACCACGTTCTGCAGCTCTCGAATGTTGCCCGGCCACGGCCAACGACACAGCACATCCAGACTTTCGCGCGAGACCGATTCGATCGAACGGCGCAGCCGTTTGGCGAAGCGCTGCGCGAAGTAGAAGACGAGCGGCGGAATGTCTTGGGGCCGTTCGCGGAGCGGCGGGATCCGAACGGGAAACACGTTCAGTCGGTAATAGAGGTCCGAGCGGAACTCGCGTTTGCCGATCATCTCTTCGAGGTTGCGGTTCGTGGCGGCGATGAGTCTGAAGTCCACGCGGATCGTGCGCGTGCTCCCGAGCCGCTCAATCTCGTGCTCCTGGAGGACGCGCAATAGTTTGGACTGGAGATCGAGCGGCACGTCGCCGACTTCGTCGAGGAACAGGGTGCCCTGCTGCGCGAGCTCGAACCGGCCGATCTTCTGCGACAATGCACCCGTGAACGCCCCTCGCTCGTGACCGAACCACTCGCTCTCGAGTAATCCGGCGGGCGACGTCGTGCAGTTCACGGTCACCAGCGCGCGGTTGCGCCGGTCGCTCGCCGCATGCAACGCGCGCGCGAGCAGTTCCTTGCCCGTGCCCGTCTCGCCGAGCAGCAGCACCGTCGTGTCCGTCGCGGCCACCGTGAGGACTTGATTCAACACCTGCTGCAGCGCTTTGCTCTCGCCGACGATTTCTTCGAACGGGTGGCTGCCGCGGATCTCTTCCTTCAGGTAGACGTTTTCGCGCGCGAGTTGCTCCTTCAGCGCGGCGATCTCCTCGAATGCCATGGCATTCTCGAGCGCGATCGCGATCTGTGCAGCGAGTTGGGTGAGGCGCTCCAACTCGTCGTCGGTGAACGCCACTGGCGTCAGGCGGCCCAGCGACAGCACGCCGACAACCCGGTGCGGGGCCGACAACGGGGCGTTGCAGATCCGCCTTACACCGGAAGCCACGACGTGCGCGTGTAGTGCTTCCCAGCCGGTGCGCTCCGCGTTCTCAACGTCGATGTCGACGGTGCGCGACAGCCACGATTTGTACGGTTCCGCATCGAGACGAATCGACTTCGACAGGTCTTCGGGCCAGGCCACAGCTGTCGGATCGATGACGAACGACTGCAGGCGCGCGTGGTCGTCGATGAGAAACAGGTTCGTGTGGTCGTGAGGGACGATCCGATGGACGTTGGGTGCGATGGCGGCCCGCAGTTCGCCGAGGTCACGCTTCGTCACCACGGCGTTGGTGACCTCGAGCAGCGTTCGCCAGTGGTCGCGTTCCATATCAAGCTCCCGGTCGCGCGCCACGGCCTGAGCATCGTGACGCGAACCCGCTGTCGTGCACAAGACCCGGTGCCTTCATATCGTCACGCGCTGCCCGGGCCGCTCACGGACCGTGCGGCGCAAGTTGAGAGTCCTCAGCCACATACCGTCAACATACGCTGAAGGTACCGACTTTGCCTCTGGAGACGTACGGGCAATGAAGCCCACCTCAAAGGAGCACAGTCATGAGCACGCAAGCAAACGTAGCGGTGAAGGCGGCGCGGAAGGCCGTGTACGACAAGGTCGAATCGCAGATCCACACATTCGAGGCGCAGGTGGCGACCCTGAAAGCGAAGGCCGAATCGGCCAAGGCCGACGCGGAGCTCGCGGCCATTGCGAGTCTCGCGACGGCGAAACGGACGCTCGATCAGAAGGTCGCTGAGCTGAAGAGCGCAGGCGAGACCGCATTCCAACAGGTGAAGGCCGACATCGAAAGCCGGTTTGCGGAGTTCGACAAGTCGTTGCAGGCGATCGCGTCCAGGATCCACGCGCGATAGCACTTGCCGAGGCCGGAGCCTGGCATGCGCAGTATCCCTGAATCGCTGGACGGCCCGACGTGGGTCCAGCGGGCGCTCAAGTGGACGGTCTTTCTCGCGGCCGCGAGCGTCGTCGCCGGCTTGTGTGTGGCAATACTGCGTCCGTTCGCAAACGTCATCGCCTGGTCCGCGGTCCTCGCCGTCGTCTGCTACCCGCTGCAGCAGCGACTGGTGCGACGGACCGGGCGAGTCGCGCTCAGCGCCTTTCTGACGAGTGTGCTGACGGTGCTGGCGTGTGTCGTTCCATTGATGTTGGTGGGCGGTATTGCGGTCAATGAGTGCGTGGCACTCGCACATTCGTTGCAGCGTGCGTCTCAAATGGAACGTGAACCCCTGACTCGGGCGGCGGGGGTACTGGCGCAGATCACGCGCTCTGTGGGACTCAGCGACGCTGCGATCTCGGCATGGTTCGAACAGCACATGAGCGACTTGGTACAAGGCGCCGGGCGATACGCCATCGCTATCGCGGCTGGTCTGTTCGATAGCGTCGTGTCGTCGGTGTTCGTCATCTTTGCGATGTTCCTCCTGCTCCGAGACGGCGAAGCGCTTGTCGGTGCATTGCCTGACCTCCTGCCGTTCGAGCGCCAGCGGAGCGAGGCACTGCTCCATCGCATCAAAGATGTCGTGCAAGCGAGCGTGTACGGCGTGGTGGTGATTGCGATCCTTCAGGGAGCCCTGTGCGGCGTGATGTTCGGCCTCCTTGGGATCCCCTCTGCAGCACTGTGGGGCGCGGTCACGATGTTCGCGAGTGTGCTCCCCGTCGTGGGTGCCTTGGCCGTCTGGGGCCCAGGCGTCCTGTATCTCGCGCTGACCGGCGCATGGTCCCACGCGATTGTTTTGGCGATCTGGGGAACCTTCGTTGTCAGCGGTATCGATAACGTGCTGAGGCCGCGCCTGGTCGCCGGCCGTGTCGGCCTCAGCGAACCTTCAATGTTCTTTGCGCTGCTCGGCGGCTTGAGCGTATTCGGCGCCGTCGGCATCGTGTTGGGCCCCGTCGCCTTTGCGACGGCTGCCGCAATGGTCGAGACGCTGCGCGCGTCAGACGCAACACGGCCATGAGTGTGAGGTGAACTGTGTCTTTCGAACGAACATGTCCGGCTCACGATCGGTGCCGGCGGCGCAATCGCTGAAAGCCGCGAAGGTGTTCGAGGCGATCATGCAGGTTCCGGACAAGGCCGGGAGATCAGGCTTGTGGGGGCCCGCCCACGGGCGGTAGGATGCCAGGCGAACCTCCCCAGTACATCTCGTTCGTCTGGCCGTGTCTCTGTCGCAGCAAGGAGATTCAGCGATGTGGACACCACATGGATTCTGGATCTCATTCACCGACAATCGGGTCTTCGACGGGGTCGTGACGCATCACGTCGCCGTCAATGCCGACATCGTCGCGCTCAACGGGTTCTACAAGTCTGATGCGTACTCGTTCCAGAACATCGTCAGCCGGCTGCACGACGCGCGGCCAGGCATCCAAGTCCTCTTCTATACGTGGGCCGGCCGGAAGCTCCTGGGCGGAAAACAGATCGGGGCGGTACCGACCCTCGCCAAGATGGAGTTTCTGACCGACTTCCTGTTGAAGGACCGGGATGAGAAGGTGATAGTCGATACCGACGAGGACCGCCAATTTATTTTTCTCGATCCCCGCATCGAGGACGCCCGCAACTGGTTCCGCTCCCGCGTCATGAAGGTCGCAGAGAACGTCGGCAGCGACGGGGTCGCGCTCGACAGCGCGATTCGGCGACCGGACGTGCTCGACGGTATCGACGACCCCAAGAGCTATCCTCCGAAATTCGATCTCGACGATCAAGGGCGTCTCGGCCGCGGTGCCGATCGCGATCTTCAACGGCCTCACGCGACGCCCGGATCAGCAGCGGCTGCTGGCGTCCGCGGACGGCGCCTCGATCGAGTTCTTCGGTTTGAACGACAGGCAAGCTGCCGCGCCTACGTTTGCGCACGACATCCTGCCCTACTTCGACCCGCTCGCGAGTCATGCCGACAAGACGTTCCTCGTGTTCGGCCGTGCGTCGCGGCGACCCCAGGATTACACGACGTATGAGGAGGACTGGCGATGGCAGCGATACCTCTACTGCGCGTATCTCCTCGCGGCCGGACCGAACACGCGATGGAAGCAGCACGCGGGGTTTCTGGTCTCGCCGCATGGCGGGCGCGCCGGCGGGCTCGATTTATACCGCGACGCCCAGCATGATCTCGGGCCCGCCCTCGGAGACTACGCGGTAGAGAACGGTGTGTATCGACGGGCCTTCAAGGGTGGGCTGATTCTCGTGGCTCCTTCCGAGTCGAGAGGATCAAGAGCCGTGCAGGTCGGCCAAATGTTCACACCGGAGGGCGCACGCGTCTCCGGCAAGATTCGGGTCGCGCCCGGCGAAGGACACCTGCTCCTCAAACGGCGGCCAACTCCACCGCCGGCACTCCTCCGGCGGTTCGAGCCCACGAGCGATCCGCGCTGGAGATGGAGTGCGTTTCAGCAGGAATCCAGCCGCTGGTATCTCCACCTCGACGACACCCCCAAGGATGATGAAATCGAACACGATCTTGCGCTCGATCTGGTGCGCTTTCGAGCGCCACGTTGGAATCTGACGCTCTGGTATCGCACCTCGGACGCTTCCGCGCGAATCGAGACCGTCGTCGAGGTAGACGACGAGGACCGAAAGGCGCGGTTTGCCCTCATTGACGGCGCAGTTGCACCCGGCGCCGGCAAGGGCCGGCGGCCGGCGCAATTCCGAGCCGCGGCGCCCTCCGCCTCGCAATTCTTTCGTCTGCCGGTAGTCGGCGGCGGCACGCCGATGATCGCTGATGGACAATGGCGGGCGTTGGCCGTGAATCTCGACGCGGCCTGCGCGGCGACCACCCGCTACACGTTCCGCCGCGCCGTGTTCGTGAGACTGCTCGGATCGATGGACATCGAGCTGGTGCGTCTCTCGAGCCGTCCGGGAAATCGAGGAGCCATGCCGATCAGAACCCGGCGCGACACGCGAAGCACGAATTCCGAGCGGACGGAGTGACGGTTTCGAGCCGAGGCTCCGCGGAGGTCGCCGGGCGGCCCACCTAGCGGTCGCGAGGCGCGGTGCCTTCTAGCTTGTCCCGTCGACGCGTAAGATATCCCCATGCGATCGCGGGCGCGGGCCGGGGCACTCGTCGCGGCGGCAGCGTGGCTGGCGGCCGCTATCGTGCGGGCGGCCGGCGGAGTGCAGGTGCCGGCCAGTCCTGCGCCGATCGTCTTCAACCGCGATATTCGTCCCATCCTTTCCAATAACTGCTTCGCCTGTCACGGCCCGGACGAGCAGGGCCGCAAGACCAAGTTCCATTTCGACACGAAGGACGGGATGTTCCTCGAGGCCGGCGTCATCATTCCCGGCAATGCGGCGCAGAGCCTGCTCTACCAGCACATCACCGATCCGGATCCGACGCAGCACATGCCGCCGCCGGATTCCGGGTACGGGCTCACGCCAAAACAGATCGACCTTCTGAAACGGTGGATCGACGAAGGCGCCAAGTGGGACTCGCATTGGGCGTACTCACCGCCCGCGCGCCCGGGCATTCCCGACGTTCGCCGAGCTGACTGGGCGAAGACGCCGATCGACCGGTTCATCCTCGCGCGCCTGGAACGTGAAGGGCTGGCGCCGTCGCCGGAGGCCGACAAGGTCACGCTGCTTCGCCGCCTGACGTACGACCTGACCGGCTTGCCGCCAACACCGAGGGAAGTCGACGCCTTCCTGGCGGATCGCTCACCCGACGCCTACGAGAAGCGTGTGGATGCGATGCTGGCGTCGCCGCGATACGGCGAGCGCATGGCGATGCCGTGGCTCGACGCGGCGCGCTACGCGGACTCGCACGGCTATCACATCGACAGTCTGCGCGGGATGTGGCCGTGGCGCGACTGGGTGATCGAGGCCTTCAATCGCAATCTGCCGTACGACCAGTTTGTGATCCAGCAGATCGCCGGAGACCTGCTGCCGAACGCGACGCGCGAGCAGAAGATCGCGTCGGGCTTCAACCGCAATCACATGATCAACTTCGAAGGCGGCGCCATCGCCGAGGAGTACCAGGTCGAGTACGTGATGGACCGCGTGGATGCCACCTCATCCGCCTTCATGGGATTGACGATGGGCTGCGCGAGATGCCACTCGCACAAGTTCGATCCCATCAGCCACAAGGAGTTCTACCAGTTCTACGCGTTCTTCAACAACGTGCCCGAGCGCGGGCTCGACGGCCGGACCGGCAACGCGGACCCGGTGCTGCCGCTGCCGTCTCCGGCGCAACAACAGCAGCTCGACGAGCTGGACGCGGCGATCGCCGCGCGCAGCAAGGCCCTGGCGGATGCGATCGTCGGCCCGCTGCAGACCGAGTGGGAGCGAACCCTCGCCGGGAGCAGCGCCGCGGGCGAAATCGCGGGGTTGACCGCGCACTACGAGCTCGACGGCAGCTTCTCCGACATCTCCGGCCGCTATCAGCACGGCCGCACCATCACGGGCGACCCGACGTTCGGCGCGGGCAAGATTGGCCGGGCGGTGACGTTCGACGGCGACACGGAAGTGAGCTTCGGCAATGTCGGATCGTTTCGCCGTGACGATGGGTTCAGTCTGGCGGTCTGGATGCGCGGTGCGGGCAATCTGCCGATGGCGGTGTTCCAGAAACTCGATCACGAGGGACGAGGCTACGAGATCGGCTTCGAGGACGTCGTCCTTGCCGGCGTGCAGCGCTGGGCCGGCCGCCTGACCGTCACGCTGGCGCCCGACGCACCGGACCGCGGCATTCAAATCCGATCGCGCGAGCGGTTCATGTACGGCGACTGGTATCACGTGGCGCTGACCTACGACGGTTCTGGCAGGGCCGCGGGTCTTCGTGTGTTCGTGAACGGCGAGCCGATCGAGACCGATGTGGTGCGCGACGCGCCGGGCGACTCGTTTGCCACGGACGCGCCGCTACGGGTCGGGGGGAAAGCGCTTGGGAGACGGTTCACAGGGGCGCTCGACGACCTCCGGCTGTTCAACCGGACGCTGACACCGCCGCAGATCGAGCAGTTGGCCATTCACCATCCAATCCGCGTCGTCATCTCGGGCCTGACCGGCAAGCGCACGCCGGCGGAGGCCACGGCCGTCCGGGAGTACTTTCTGAAATACGCCGCGCCGCCCGAGTTGCAGAAGGCGAATGCCGATCTGAAGACGCTGCGCGCGCAGAAGCAGAGTCTCGAGCAGGTCATTCCGAGCGCGATGGTCATGGGCGAGCTGAAGACGCCCAGGGACACGTTCGTGCTCGCGCGCGGCGACTATCGCAATCAGACCGAGAAGGTGTCGCCCGGCGTTCCGGCGATGCTTCCGCCTCTGCCGAAGGGCGCGCCGCTCAACCGGCTCACGCTCGGGAAGTGGATGGTCGATCCGGCGCACCCGTTGACGTCGCGGGTCGCGGTCAATCGCTTCTGGCAGATGTATTTCGGCCTCGGCATCGTCAAGACTCAGGAGGATTTCGGGGTGCAGGGCGAGGCCCCTGTGAATCCCGAGCTGCTGGACTGGCTGGCGACGGAGTTCATCCGGACGGGCTGGGACGTGCGCGCGATGCAGCGATTGATCGTCACGTCGGCGACCTATCGGCAGTCGTCCCTGGTGACCCCGGCGCTGCTCGAGAAGGATCCGGAGAACCGGTTGCTGGCGCGCGGACCGCGCATGCGGCTGCCCGCCGAATTGATCCGGGACACCGCGCTCGCGGCGAGCGGGCTGCTCAATCCGAAGATCGGCGGCCCAAGCGTGTTCCCATACCAGCCGAAGGGGCTGTGGGAAGAGATGGCGTTCGGCGAGGGATTCTCCGCGCAGGCGTACGAGCAGAGCCATGGGGAGGATCTCTACCGGCGCAGCATGTACACGTTCTGGAAGCGCAGCGTGCCGCCGGCGTCGCTCTCGACATTCGACGCGCCCGATCGCGAGAAGTGCACGGCCAGGCGCGCGTTGACCAACACGCCGCTGCAGGCGCTGGTCCTGCTCAACGACCCGACATACGTTGAAGCGGCGCGCGCGCTGGCGCAGCGCGCCATAGTCGAGGCCCCTGGCGGCGCCATCGCCCGGATTCAACACGTGTTTCGTCTCGCGACCGCGCGCCGGCCGACTGCTGCCGAAACGGGCGTCCTGCGCGAACTCTTTGACCGGCAGTTGGCGGTCTACCGCCGCGACCGATCGGCGGCGCTGAAACTCCTTGAAGTGGGCGAGTCCGTCCGCGACACGAGACTTGATGTCGCCGAGCTCGCGGCGTGGACGATGGTCGCAAGCACGGTGCTGAATCTGGATGAGACGATCACGAAGCAGTAGAGGGTGAAAAGGTGAAAGTAAAACGCGAGCTTGACATGCACATGACGAGGCGCCAGCTGTTCGGGCGCGCGGCGAGCGGCATTGGCATTGCCGCGCTCGGGTCCCTGCTGGGGCCGGAAGCGTTGTTCGCGCAGGCGGCGCCGCGCGGGCCTCATTTTGCCCCGAAGGCCAAGCGCGTCATTTTCCTGCATCAATCCGGCGGGCCCTCGCAGCTCGAGACCTTCGACTACAAGCCGGGGCTGGTGAAGTATCAGGGCACGCAGATCCCGGACTCGGTTCGGTTGGGTCAGCGCGTGGCGCAGACGATGGGGCAGTCGACGTTCCCGATCGCCAGCCCGATCTTCTCGTTCGCGCAGCACGGACAGGCCGGCACGTGGGTCAGCGAGCTTCTGCCGCACACCGCGAAGATCGTGGACGACATCACGGTCATCAAGACGATGTACACGGATGCGATCAACCACGATCCGGCGATTACGTTTATTCAGACGGGTTTTCAGCAGCCTGGCCGGCCGAGCATGGGCGCGTGGCTGAGCTACGGCCTTGGCAGCGAGAACCAGACGCTGCCGGCCTACGTGGTGCTCTTGTCCCAGGCGCATGCGCTCACGGCGGACCAGCCGCTGTTTTCGCGTCTCTGGGGCAGCGGGTTTCTGCCGTCGAGCTACCAGGGCGTGCGCTTTCGCACCGGCGCCTCGCCGGTGCTGTTCCTCGAAGACCCGCCGGGCGTCAGCAAGGCGTCGCGGCGCGAGATGCTCGACGCACTCGGCAAGCTCAACACGATGCGGCACGACGCGTACGGCGATCCGGAGATCGAGACCCGCATCGCGCAGTACGAGATGGCCTACAAGATGCAGACCTCGGTGCCCGAGCTGATGGATCTGTCAAAGGAGCCGGACTCGGTGTTCGAGATGTACGGGCCGGAATCACGCCGGCCGGGCAGCTACGCGGCGAACTGTCTGCTCGCGCGTCGACTGGCGGAGCGCAATGTGCGGTTCATCCAGCTCTATCACCGCGGCTGGGATCAGCACGGCAACCTGCCGCGCGACATCGCCCTGCAGTGCAAGGGGACGGATCAGCCGACGGCGGCCCTGATCACCGATCTCAAGCAGCGAGGCTTGCTCGACGACACGCTCGTCGTCTGGGGCGGCGAGTTCGGCCGGACGGTGTTCAGCCAGGGGAAGCTGACCGACAACAACTACGGTCGCGATCATCACCCGCGCAACTTCTGCATGTGGGTCGCCGGCGGCGGCACCAGGCGCGGGCTCGTCCTCGGCGAGACGGACGATTTCAGCTACAACATCACGCAGGATCCAGTGTCAGTCTACGATCTGCAGGCGACGATCCTGCACTTGCTCGGCATCGATCACACGCGGCTGACGTACCGCTTCCAGGGGCGCGATTTCCGCCTGACGGACGTGCACGGCGAAGTGGTGAAAAAGATTCTGGCGTAGCGCACCGCGCGCGCCGAGCTGAGACGGCGTCTGCCGACTCGATAACCAGGCGGATCTGTCCCAGAGGAAGAACCGGGGGACCAGGGGGCGCTGGGACTCGCGAGGCCTCGGGGCAGCGTCTGAGAACGGGTCTAATGTTTCCTTCTATGAGGCTACCCGTTGTTGTCAAGCTCCCGGTGATCTCCAGCATTCCTGCGTGCTACACGGAGCCTCTGGGCACGGCGTGAGACTTCGCTCCATGCCCTGTGTCATTGAGCCCTGGCTCTGTCGATCCAGTCACACTCTGTGCTCGCGCACGTCGACCTCGTGTTCCACTGGCGGTCCGTGTGGCGTCGAGCTCTGCCCGACTACCTTCTATCCGTGGCGACCGCGATGAGCGATCACGCACCAGCTGCAAGCATGCGCTGGACCGAGGGGGCAAGCCGCTCCATCTATCAAACGGTTCCCGTCAACGGAAACCCGAAACATTCGCGAGCGGCTCGCCACCAGTGGATGCACGCGCGACCGGGCGCGGCGACTCCGTGACTCCTGCAGCGATCCTTCCGCTACCCCTTCAGCGTGGCGCCCTCCGGCAGGACCCCGTGCTCCACATAGCGCCAGAGCGCGATGGCCAGTTTCCGCGCCAGTGCCACGATGCCGATCCGTTTACTCCGGCCGCCCGCCGGGCCAAAGCGCGTGAGGAACCATTGCGTCAGCGCGCTTGTTGGTTGCCAGCGCACCCACCCCCACGCCAGTTGCAGGGCGATCCGCCGCAACTCCGCGCGCCCAGCTCGGCTGATCCCCTGGTCCTGCACGCGCTGGTCACTCCGATACGGAACCGGCACCAACCCCATGACAGCGCCGATTTGCCGGCCGTTCTGAAACGTGCGCGTGCCAAACAGCTCCGCGCTGAACACCGCCGCACTGGTTTCAGCCACGCCGCGCATCGTGCACAACTGCCGCGCGATCGCCGCCACCCGATCGGTGCCCGTCTCGATCTCCGCGTCGCGGGCCGCCGCGAGCGCCGTCATTCGCGCGTCAATCGCCTCCAGGTGTGCCCACTCGCGCTCGAGCCGCCGACGGAACGCCGCCGGCAGCGCGCGGCCGTCGCCGGTTTGCGCCGTCGCCAGGTGCGCCAGGAACCTCGCGTCCAGTTCCAGTCGGATGCCTTGCGTCGCCAGCAACGCCTGAATCCGATTGCGCACGCACTTCCGATCCTCGCGCACCGTCGCGATCTCCCGCGTCACCTGCCGGTGCGCTTCGGCTTCCGGCGAGGGCACATGCACCATGCTCCAGACGTGCCGTTCTCCCCCGTTCCACCGCAGGAGCAGTGCCAACAACTTGCTCGTGTCGAGACGATCGGTCTTCGCCCGGCGCGCCCGCCGGTTGACTTCGATGCTCGAGGCATCCACCACGACGTTCTCGACCTCGTGCGCGAGCAGCCACCGGTGGAGCCAGAAGCCATCCCGGCCCGCCTCGTAACAACTGCGCACCGGGGTGCCGAACGGCAACCCGAACCGCGCCTTCGCCAGCTGAATCTCCTTCACGAGCGCGCCCAGGTCTCCAGCCGGCATCGTCCGAATGCGCGGGCGCTGCGCCGGAGCGGTCGTGAACCCGAGCGTCCACTTCGTTCTCCCCAGATCAAAGGCCAGCATCAAGGTTGTACTAGCTGCGTTACACTCGGCCGAACGGGTCGTTGCGGTCATCTGAGCTCCCTCCTTGTTGTGCCCCACAAGCACATGGCGGGGAGCTTAACGCGGCGGCCCGTACTCTTCAGCCGCCCGGTCGGTGCCTACATAGCATCTACCCTCACGCGTACGTTGGTGTCGTACCCGAACCCGGGAATCCGTGCGGTGCATGTGTCATGTCAGCCCCCTTGGACCGGATGAATGGCAGACCCCTTATACACCTGTGCCCGCCGCGTGGGCCAGATTTGTTCGCCGCCCGGGGCGATTCAGCACGCCTTGCCCGGCAGTATCTCTGAGCGAATAGGGCGCCAGGAGGCCCTGCTACGCTTACGATAGGATCCTTACGTGCACGGCTCGAGTCGTTTCCTTGTTGTTCTCGCCGTCCTCGCCGCTCCAGTTTCCACATTTGCCCAGTCGCCGGCCGAGATAGCAGCAGCGACGACTCGCCGGAACGGGCGTGTCCCTCCGTCCGCGGCGGCCGTTCGGACGGACAAGCCACCCATCATCGATGCGAAGCTCGATGACGCGGCGTGGGCAGCAGCTCCGGTCATCAGCACCTTCACGCAGCGCGACCCGGTCGAAGGCGCGCCCACGAGCGAACTGACGGAAGTGCGGATTGCGTACGACAACCTGGCGATCTACATCGCGGGCCGGTTCCACGACCGGAGCCCGGTGACGACGCGGCTCGGCAGGCGTGACATGGCAACCTTGTCGTCTGACTGGTTCGCCGTGAGCCTCGACACGTTTTTCGACCGCCGGTCCGCGTTTCGCTTCGAGGTCAATCCGTCCGGGGTGCGACGGGACTCAGTGGTGGCGGGTGCGCGCGGCGACACCGTCGACCTTGCCTGGGACGCGGTCTGGGACGCCGCGACGAGCGTGGATGCCGGCGGCTGGACCGCCGAGATGAGCATCCCGTTCAGCCAGCTTGGGTTCGGCGCGGCAGACGAGCAAGTGTGGGGCCTGCAGCTCGAACGCACCATTGACCGCCTGCAGGAGCTGTCGATGTTCTCGTTCACGGGTAAGTCCGAGCAGGGCGGCGTTCCGGCGTTCGGGGATCTGACGGGCCTGCGCGGTCTCCGACCCGGCCGCCGGCTCGAACTGCTGCCCTACACGGTGGGCAACGTCCACTTCCTGGCGCCGCCGGCGGGCTCGTCTGCCGGAGACCGATCGATGGACATGACCGCGGGCGTCGATGCCCGCTACCGCGTCACGTCGAATCTCACGCTCACGGCGACGGCGAATCCGGATTTCGGCCAGGTCGAGGTCGATCCTGCGGTCATCAATCTGACGGCGTTCGAAACCAGGTACGACGAGAAGCGCCCGTTCTTTGTCGAGGGTTCGAGGAATTTCAGGTTCGGCGGCGCAGTGGGGGGACCGAGCGCGGCGGCAGCGAGCGTGCTGTACTCGCGGCGGTTCGGCCGCGCGCCCCAGATCAGCCTGGGCGCGACCGAGACCGACACGCCGGATACGGCGACGATCCTGGGCGCGGCGAAGCTCGCCGGCAAGACCGCGAGCGGCTGGAACGTGGGTGTCTTGGACGCGCTCACCGGCGCCGAGCACGCACGCTACCTCGACGGGACGGGCACGAGCCAGCGCGGGCTGGTCGAGCCGCGCACCAACTACTTCGTGGGACGCGTCACCCGCGATCTGCGCCGTGGGCAAAGCAACATCGGCGCGATCATGACGACCGCAAATCGAGACCTGGCCGGTGACGCGCGTGCCACGGCGGCGTTGCGATCGGAGGCGTACACGGGCGGTCTGGACTTCGTGCACGAGTGGGCGAACCGGAGCTGGGTGATCACCGGATTCCTCGTGGGCAGCCACGGCGGCGGCAGCGAGGCGGCCATGCTGGCCACCCAGCGGTCATCGAGCCGCTACTTCCAGCGGCCGGACGCGAAGCGGCTGTCGATCGACCCGAGCGCGACGACGATGAACGGTGCCGCCGCGTCAGTGAATCTGCGCAAGACGGCGGGACTGCATTGGACGACCGACGGCTGGCTCCAGATGGTGTCGCCCGGCTTCGAGATCAACGACGTCGGGTTTCTGCAGCGATCCGACCGGCGTGCCTTCGGACAGGGGATCACCTACAGCGAGCGGCGGCCCGGCAAGGTGTTTCGCGAGTGGCGGTCGACGACCTATATCAACCGCGCGAAGAACTACGACGGCGACCTCATCGACTACTTCTACTGGACGTCGATCTTGCTGACCCACCTCAGCTACTGGCAGGTCACCGCCAGCACGTGGTACGAGCCCGAGCGGACCGACGATCGGTTCACCCGCGGAGGTCCCACCGCGCTCCGTCCGGCCTTGTGGCGCTACAACGCCGGTTTGAGCTCCGACCCACGAAAGGTCCTCACCGGCAGCTTCGCCTTCGCGATGTTGGCGGATCGCGCGCACAGCGACAGCCGGACGACGGGCGTCAGCGTCACGATCCGCACTTCGCCCCGATGGAACGTCTCAGTCGGACCGGAGTACTCCCGGATCCTGCAGGACGCGCAGTACGTCACGGCCGTCAAAGACCCCGGCATGGTGTCCACGTTCGGCGCGCGGTATATCTTCGCGCCACTCGACCAGAAGCAGTTGAGCCTGGTCACGCGGCTGAACTACACCTTCACGCCGAACCTGACGCTCGAGGTGTACACGCAGCCGCTCGTCGCGCAAGGCGACTACGGTGCGCTCAAGGAATTTCAGACGCCGTCGCAGTACAAGTTCCTGACCTACGGCCGCGATGTGGGCACGGTCACTCGGAACGGCAACATCTACGTCGTCGATCCCGATGGCGCAGGTCCGGCGCCGCCCTTTCCGGTGGCCGACCACACGTTCACCACGCGCTCTCTGCGTGGGAACGCGGTGCTGCGCTGGGAGTACCGGCCCGGCAGTACGCTGTATCTGGTCTGGCAGCAGGATCGGCAGAACTCGGACCTGATGGGCACGTTCTCGGTCGGCCGCGGCCTCGCCTCGGTGCTCAGCGGGCGCGCGAACAACGTGTTCGTGCTGAAGTGGACGTTCTGGCTGAACCCCTGAATGGCCCAACCCCTGGCCTGAAAGGCCCAGGGCTCCAGAACCACGTGCCGTCAGGGTCGTGGCGGTCTGGCCGGAAGCTTTTCCAGGATCCGCGCCACGGCAAGATCCACCCTCTTCTCCATCCAGTCCTGATTGTCGACGAACGGATCCATGCTGCCTTCAGCCCAGCCACGCCAGAGCAGCGTGTTCGTGCGCGTATCGACCATGTCGATCAGCAGGGTGCCGGCGTCGTACACATCAGTGCGGCAATCAGGGCTGTCACAGTACTCTGTGTGACGGGTCGATACTCACGGCCTCGACCCGCTGCACGACGTTCAGATGGTAATGGACCAGCAGATCCGCCGGTCCGCTTGGAGACTTCTCGAACCCTTTCCTGGCCAGCTGGCTGTCGATCTGGGAGCGGACGCGTTCCTGGAAGAAGCGGTTGTTGTCGAGACGAGGATCGCCGGTCGAGAAGGCGTCGGCCGGACCCCAGGTGTAGGTGCGATACTGCCGGACGTCGAGTCCACGCGCGCTGTACGCGCGCACGTTGAGAGAGGCTGCGCAACCGGCGGGCAGCCACCAGACCAGCGTCATGACGGCAAGGGCGACACCTGCGGACGGCCTGCGCGGGATGGAGAGAGGCATCATCCTGCTCCTGGCCCGGTCGTGCCGGACCTCGCGCCGACGCGAGCGACCGGAAACCGTTCCAGCATTCGGCGGACGGCCTCGTTAATCGTCTGCGCCATCCGGTCGCCGCTGCCGAGCAGCTCGTCAAGGTTCTGTTGGGCCCAGCCGCGCCAGATCACCCGGTTCGTGCGTGCGTCGACGATGTCGAGCACGATCGTGCCCGCCTCGAACTCGATCGTCCTGGCCGCGCAATTCCCTTCATAGCAGTAGCCGCTTTCAACATCGACGCGGTTGACGTCGATCCGCCGCGTGACGCTCGCGTGGTAGTGGATCAGCAGATCGGGGGTTCCGGAAACGGCTTGCTCGAATCCTCTCGCCGCCAGCTCTTTCTCGACCGCTCCCAGCATGTGGTCCCGGAAGCGCGAATTCTGGCCGAGCCGCGGGTCGTCCGCGGGCAGGGCGTCGGGCGCCGTCCAGCGGTAGGTGTGGTACTGGCCGAAATCCAGGCCTCGCTCGACGTGCGAGCTCACGGTCATCGTCGCGCAGCTCATGGCTGCGCCGGCGACCACCGCCAGTCCTGCCGCTTCGAACACTCGCATCGGGCTACCTCACACCGGTCCGAGGGTGAATGCTGCGAAAACGATGCCGCCCCGGGCACGGCGTATCCGCTGATTCCACTCCGGGCCTGGGCGGTCATGCGCGGACGATTCCGCGCGCGTCGGATTATTCCGCTGTTGACGGCACAATAGCCCGGCGCCCCCTCTGACACAACCCGTACACATTCCGTATTGCCTCTGGATTGGGGAGCGATACTCTTTCTTTCCCATGCAGGGTCAGGATGGCTCGATCCGGTCCTGGTGGACGATCTGCCGGCTGGGCTGGTGGCGCGTGTTGGCCGGACCAGCCTTTTTGAAGCCGCCAACCGCGGCGCTTCCTGACGGCAAGGCGATCCTCTGCTACGTGCGGCGCCGCACGGAGAGCGGCGCCGCTGGCCCAGGAAGCCTCGCGTGGGTTTCCGCGGCGGACGGGAGCATGCGGATTATCAAGACCTACGACGCCGGCCGGGATTCAATCGGAGGCGCTACGCTGTCACCGGACGGCCGCTTCATCGCTCATGCGGTGCCCGCGCGCGCGGGGTCGAAAGACACGCACATCTATGTCATGGATGCTGACGGCCGGAACGAACAGGACGTCGTCAAGATGATCGGCGAGAATTGGGACCCCATTTGGACGCCGGACGGCTCCCGCCTGTTCTTCATCGGCAATCGCTCGGGCACGCGCGAACGTCCGGCCGTTCCCGGATGTGAATGGTGGCCGATGGCAAGTGTCGACCGCAGGCGGGACGCGGCCCGTGTGGGCTCGCAACGGGCGCCAGCTATTCTACATGGGCCCGGCCGCCGCCTTGATGAGCGTGCCCATCGAGCCGGGGAAGACATGGACAGCCGGCAACCCCACGAAACTCTTCGACACGCCGTATCTGGACGTAGCCGTAGGCCCCACTGCTCGTGTCTACGATGTGTCACCTGACGGCAAACGGTTCCTGATGATCAAACCTGGCGGGACCGAGCAGGACGCAGCAGCAGTGATCGGACAAACCCGCACGATGGAGCAGGGACTCGTCGTCGTTCAGCATTGGATCGAGGAATTGAAACGTCTCGCGCCGCGGTAGTGCGCTTCATCATGCCGTGCCGGCCGGTTCGCTGTGTTGATGCCTAGGCATCATCACGTGGACATCATTACATCAAGATGCTAACATCAGCGCATGAGAACCACGCTGACGCTGGATGAGGACGTCGCGGCGCGGCTGAAGCGGGAAGCCAGGAGCCGGAAGACGCGGTTCAAGAATATTGTGAACGACGCGCTGCGCCGCGGTCTGGATGCGCTGACCGAGCGCCCGGAGAAGCGGGAGCCGTATCGCGTGCACCCGTGGCACCTCGGCGGCAGTCGCGTCGGCAGCCTCGACAATGTCGAAGAGGTGCTGTCGCGAGCGGAGGGCGAGACCCACAAGTGATTCTGGTCGACGCGAACCTCCTCGTGTACGCCCACGACGCCGCTGCGCCCGAGCACGAGGCGGCCCGGCAGTGGTTTGAGCGGCGACTGAACGAACCGGCACGCGTCGGAGTGCCGTGGCCATCGCTTCTGGCGTTCGTCCGGCTCGTGTCGAATCCTGTCATCGTCCACGCACCCGTCACGCCTGCTGAGGCTTGGACTCGCGTCGCCGAGTGGCTCGCCCGGGAGAACGTATGGATCCCGCTGCCGGGCCCCGAGCATCCGGAGCTAATGGCGCGGCTGCTTGCGGGCTCTGGTGTCACCAGCCGCATGGTGCCCGACGCCCATCTGGCCGCCCTCGCCATGGAACACGGTCTCCGGGTCTGCTCCACGGACGGCGACTTCGCGAAGTTCCCGAATGTGAAGTGGGAGAATCCAGTCGCCAAGGGCGCACGTGCATGAACAGTGGCTGTGGTGTGCCGTAGGCCGGCGGGTTACCGGTCCCCTTCCCTCACCCAGTCCTCGTTGAACCGAACGTGCTTGATGGCCTTCCCCTCCGGCGTGAAGTAGCTGTAGGTGACATGGATGGCGCCATCGCGCGCCTGAATCACCGACGGGTAGTGATACTGGCTCGGGACTTCTTTCGCGGGAGTGCCGTCGAGATGGTGGCGGAACGCCCACGTCGCGCCCTCGTCCTCTGAAATCGCGGCGACCAGCGAATATCGCCCCTGTTCGAGATCGTTGAACACCGCGATCCAGTGGCCGTCGCGAAGACGGACCACCTCGATGCTCGTGCCGGGGTTGGGCAGGTCCGTGTCGCGCGCGATCGTCCACGACACGCCGTCGTCCTTCGACACGCTCATCTGCGCGCGCTTGGGCGGCGGACCGTTATCCCGCAAGTAGGCGACGAGCGTGCCATCGTTCTTGCGCACCACCGACGGCTGGACGCCGCCGATGCCGACAATCGGCTCGCTCCCGGTCCACGTGTAGCCGCCGTCGTCGCTGATCGCCATGATGCCGAAGGAGAAGCCGTCGGAGTACATCGGCACGAGGATGCGGCCCGACGGCAACTGCAGCGGATGCGTGCGGGTGAACCAGCCCATCCGCGAGAAATACTCATCGTCGGCATGCTCGATGAGCCGCGTGGCGGCCGCCGCTCGCGGCCCGTCGCCGGCGGCGGTGGTCGCCGCTAACTCGCGCGTCTTAGCCGCGATGTTCTTCGGAATCAACACGATGTTGTCCTGGAACTCCCACTTCGGCGGCCCGGAGGTCTGCTGGTAGTCCGTCGAGATGCGGTATTTCATCAGCGCCGTCTCCCAGCGATGGGCGACGATGAGCGGCCACATGAAGAAGAGTCGCTGTTTGGCATCGAGGAACAACACCGGGTTCGTCTCGGGGAATCCCGGGGTGTCCGCCATGGTGAAGGGCGCCGACCATTTGCCGGTGCCGTGGTTCCAGCGGGCGCCCCGAATCAGGACGTCGTCAGCGGTCCGTTCGCCCGATCCGTGAAACCAGCAGACGAGCAGGTCGCCGTTCGGCAGTTCGGCCACCGACGACGAATGGTTGTGCCACGACTCGAGCGGGAAGATCAATTCGCCCGAGGACTGCGGCGGGGGAGCGCCAAAGGTGGCCAGGGCAAGGAGGACGCCGAGCAGCGCGCGCACCATGGGGTGAGTATAGGCGGCGCTGCGCCCGGACGGAGGAATTGTAGTGATACGATTTCCGGCGATTATGAATCCGAACAAAGCGTTGTGGGAGAGAGGCGACTTTACCGAGATTGCCGCCTTGATGCGTCAATCTGGAGAAGCCCTCGTGAAGTCTCTGTCCCAGAGGAAGAGCGTCTGAGAACGGGTCTAATGTTTCCTTCTATGAGGCTACCCGTTGTTGTCAAGCTCCCGGTGATCTCCAGCATTCCTGCGTGCTACACGGAGCCTCTGGGCACGGCGTGAGACTTCGCTCCATGCCCTGTGTCATTGAGCCCTGGCTCTGTCGATCCAGTCACACTCTGTGCTCGCGCACGTCGACCTCGTGTTCCACTGGCGGTCCGTGTGGCGTCGAGCTCTGCCCGACTACCTTCTATCCGTGGCGACCGCGATGAGCGATCACGCACCAGCTGCAAGCATGCGCTGGACCGAGGGGGCAAGCCGCTCCATCTATCAAACGGTTCCCGTCAACGGAAACCCGAAACATTCGCGAGCGGCTCGCCACCAGTGGATGCACGCGCGACCGGGCGCGGCGAATCCGTGACTCCTGCAGCGATCCTTCCGCTACCCTTCAGCGTGGCGCCCTCCGGCAGGACCCCGTGCTCCACATAGCGCCAGAGCGCGATGGCCAGTTTCCGCGCCAATGCCACGATGCCGATCCGTTTACTCCGGCCGCCCGCCGGGCCAAAGCGCGTGAGGAACCATTGCGTCAGCGCGCTTGTTGGTTGCCAGCGCACCCACCCCCACGCCAGTTGCAGGGCGATCCGCCGCAACTCCGCGCGCCCAGCTCGGCTGATCCCCTGGTCCTGCACGCGCTGGTCACTCCGATACGGAACCGGCACCAACCCCATGACAGCGCCGATTTGCCGGCCGTTCTGAAACGTGCGCGTGCCAAACAGCTCCGCGCTGAACACCGCCGCACTGGTTTCAGCCACGCCGCGCATCGTGCACAACTGCCGCGCGATCGCCGCCACCCGATCGGTGCCCGTCTCGATCTCCGCGTCGCGGGCCGCCGCGAGCGCCGTCATTCGCGCATCAATCGCCTCCAGGTGTGCCCACTCGCGCTCGAGCCGCCGACGGAACGCCGCCGGCAGCGCGCGGCCGTCGCCGGTTTGCGCCGTCGCCAGGTGCGCCAGGAACCTCGCGTCCAGTTCCAGTCGGATGCCTTGCGTCGCCAGCAACGCCTGAATCCGATTGCGCACGCACTTCCGATCCTCGCGCACCGTCGCGATCTCCCGCGTCACCTGCCGGTGCGCTTCGGCTTCCGGCGAGGGCACATGCACCATGCTCCAGACGTGCCGTTCTCCCCCGTTCCACCGCAGGAGCAGTGCCAACAACTTGCTCGTGTCGAGACGATCGGTCTTCGCCCGGCGCGCCCGCCGGTTGACTTCGATGCTCGAGGCATCCACCACGACGTTCTCGACCTCGTGCGCGAGCAGCCACCGGTGGAGCCAGAAGCCATCCCGGCCCGCCTCGTAACAACTGCGCACCGGGGTGCCGAACGGCAACCCGAACCGCGCCTTCGCCAGCTGAATCTCCTTCACGAGCGCGCCCAGGTCTCCAGCCGGCATCGTCCGAATGCGCGGGCGCTGCGCCGGAGCGGTCGTGAACCCGAGCGTCCACTTCGTACTCCCCAGATCAAAGGCCAGCATCAAGGTTGTACTCAGCTGCGTTACACTCGGCCGAACGGGTCGTTGCGGTCATCTGAGCTCCCTCCTTGTTGTGCCCCACAAGCACATGGCGGGGAGCTTAACGCGGCGGCCCGTACTCTTCAGCCGCCCGGTCGGTGCCTACATAGCATCTACCCTCGGCGGCGAGGGTTTGTAGGTCACACGCGCGCGCTCTCCGATTCGAAGAGCCGCTGGCCGTCGGGCGAGAAGAGCACCCACAAGCCGTAGATCCCGATAATCGTTCCCAACGGAAACCAGCACAGCGACACGATTGACAGCACGATGCCGGCAATGCGGCTCCACGGCTGGATCCGGTACAGCCCGTACCCGATGATGACCGCCGGCAGTGACGTGATGACGATGAGCATCACGACGACCCCACCGGTCAGACCAATGATCGGCAGGGCCACATCGGCACCCTCGCTCGCGTCAGCCCCGACGAGTCCCATCACGCTGCCGAACACAATCATCAGCACGAGGGCGGCGCACAGACCAAGAGATTCATGAGTCGGTTCCTTGAAGGAAACGTTCGACGAAATCGCGCGTCCGGCCCCAGATGCCGGTCCACTGGGCAAGAAGCGCCCGCCCGTCCTCGGTGATCCGGTAGTAGCGCCGTGGCGGCCCAGCGGAGGACGGCACGACGTGGCTAGTCAGGAATCCGGCCGCGCTGAGCGCGCGCAGCACCGGATAGATCGTCCCTTCCTTGAACAGCGCGTCGCCCGAGTTGGCGCGCTGCAGTCGCTTGGCGATCTCGTACCCGTACAGATCCTCTGTGGCGCGGTGGAGCACGGCGAGCAGGACCAGGGCGACGAGCCCGGCGTTCAGTTCTTTCTGGAATTTTCCGGGCGTGGCTGTCGTCCACGGCAGTATTAATAACTTAATAATACTGGCTGTCAACTACTAGCTGGCTGCGTCGCCAGGGCTTCCCTCTCTTCGACGATTTCGCCTTGTCGGATCGGTTGAGCACGACCGGCCTGACGGACGAGCGCCTTGAAGGCGGACTCGTCAATCTCCTCTCCTTCTTGGATGTCGATCGCGCGGCGGACGTTGCCGTCGACGCTCGAGTTGAACAGGCGGTTCGGATCTCTCAGAAACGCGCCCTTGGCGAACGTCAGCTTCACGGCCTTCTTGTAGGACCGCGTGGACGGCGACGCTTCGACGGGCCAAGATCCCGTACTTTCGGATCTACGACCTGCGAACCACGTACGCCACGCGCTTGAGCGCCGGCGGCGTGGCCGACGAATGGGTCACCCAGCTCCTGCGGCAGGGTGACGCGAAGGTGTTCAAGAAGTACTCGCAGATGAAGCTGCAGATGAAACGCGAGGCGCTTCAGAAGTTGAACCGGTCGGCGAACGAGGGCGGAGTTTTGGGACAGGCCGGGTCGTTCTGGAACAGTTCTGGGGCAGGTTTTCGACGAAAACGAAGTAGAGCAATGAATGTGCCGTTGGGACATGCAGTAAGATCGAGTCGTTTCAGAGTCGGGGCGTAGCGCAGCCTGGTAGCGCACCTGCCTTGGGCGCAGGGGGTCGCTGGTTCGAATCCAGTCGCCCCGACCACTTTTCACATGTGATTGCAACGAGATTGCAACGGAAGTCAACAAAGGGCGCCGCGCCAGGGCGCCCTTTTCGTTTTCGTTTTGAACGCCGAGTTCGCGCGCGTTCACGCTTGCTGGAATGTCGAACCACTCGAAAAGGTCGTTATTTTAGCCAGGCCGGATTAAAACACCTCACAGGGTGGGCGTTGTCACGCTCGGGTGATCCGCGCTGGCGAGACGAACGTCCATCGCGGGGTTGGGGCGAAAGGAGAGGGTGGAACGGCACCCAACCCAGCGGAGGCGCCCTCTGGGACGGCGACCGTCTTGGCCAACCCTCGGATCCTGCGTCGTGATCGTCTCGGCGGTCTCGTTCACGAGGATGTACGTGCGGCGTGACCGCATTTCTGAACCTTTCACCCACCGCACCAGAGCGAATGGTCCTCCGTACCGGATGGTAGACTCTCCCCGGAACTCGCAGAGTCGCAGGAGCACCACGGACCACGGCATGTTGAAGAATCGCGTTTCGGTGGCCGCGACCATCGTCGCCGCTCTGTTCTCGCTCGGCGCCGCGATCGTCGGCGGACAGCGCGGTGGCGCGTCCGCGGCGGCCGGCAAGGATTTCCCTCTCCCGGGCGGCGACCTCGGCAACCAGCGCTACTCGACGCTCACCCGCATCACACCGGCCAACGTGGGTCGCCTCGGTGGCGCGTGGATGACGCACGTCATGGACGGCACGCCCGGCAGCATGCAGGCGACGCCTGTCGTCGTCGACGGCGTGATGTACGTCTCCGCGGGGAACACGGTGCTCGCGATCGATGCCGCCACAGGCGCGGTGAAGTGGAAGCATCAGCCAACCGGCAACACCGGTCGCGGCGCGAATCGAGGGGTCGTCGCAGCGGATGGCAAAGTGTTTTCGGCCGGCGGCGGCAACACGCTCGTCGCCCTCGATCAGAAAGACGGCTCCACCGTGTGGACGACCACGGTGGGTGGCGAGCGCGGCACGACGCAGGCGCCGCCGATCTATTACGACGGACTCGTCTACACGGGCGTGTCAGGTGGCGAAGCGGGCGTGCGCGGATTCTTCGGCGCGTTCGACGCGACGACCGGCAAGCAGGCGTGGGGCTTCTGGCTGATTCCTGGACCGGGCGAGAAAGGCCATGAGACCTGGGAAGGCGACTCGTGGATGCGCGGAGGCGCGCCGGTGTGGACGCATCCGGCGATCGACCCGGCGCTCGGCATGGTCTACATCGCGACCGGCAATGCGTGGCCGGATTTCGACGGTTCCGTGCGCGGCGGCGACAACCTGTATGCCTCATCCATCGTCGCGCTCGATTTGAAGACCGGCGCGTACAAGTGGCACTTTCAGGAAGTGCATCACGACGTCTGGGACTACGACAACGTCGTGTCCCCTGTGTTGGCCGACATCCCGTATCAGGGCCAGACGCGGAAGGTGGTCCTTCACTCAGGAAAGACGGGATTTCTCTACATCTTCGATCGCACGAACGGCAAACCGCTCGTCGGCATCGAGGAACGGGACGTGCCGCAGGAACCACGCATCAAGACCGCAAAGACGCAGCCATATCCGATTGGCGATTCGTACGTGCCGACGTGCCCGCAGCCCGAGAGCGTCCCGGCGGGGATGAAGAGTTCCTGCATCTTCGGCGCCTACTTCGATGAGCCGGTCGTGATGGCACCGGGCACGCAGGGCGGCATGACGTGGGCGCCGATGACGTACAGCCCAGACACGCACCTCGTCTACCTTCCCGGATCGATCATCCTCTCGGCGTTTTCGCAGAACGGCGGCTTCTCGCGTCCGGCCGAACGCGCTCCGTGCCGGCACGCTCACCGCCATGAATCCCGCGACGAACAAGATCGTGTGGCAGAAGGGATTGAAGTATCCGATCGGCGGCGGCAGCGGACTGCTCGGCACCGCCACGGGACTGATCTTTCATGGCGAGCCCGACGGCCGCCTGCTGGCCTGGGACATGAAGAACGGCAACGAGCTCTGGTCGTTCCAGACCGGCGCGGGCGCGAACGCGCCGGCGATCACCTACGAAGTCGGCGGCCAGCAGTACGTCGCGATTCTTTCTGGTGGTACGCGTGGCTACCAGATGTCAGCACCCGGCGACAATCTCTGGGCGTTCAAGATGGGCGGGACGCTGCCGCCGGCAGTCGCACCACCGGAACCACCGACCATCGAGCCGATGCGAGGGGCCGGCCGCGGCGGTCGTGGAGGCGGTTGGTAACATGGTTCGAGGACGTGTGAGTGACATCCGTCGCGGTCTCGGGGCTTCGGCCTTCCTTCTCGCGCTCGTCGTTCTCGTGCCCGCGCAGGCGCCGCCTCGTGAATGGAAGGACTACGCGGGCGGCCCTGACAGCTCGCGGTTCGTGGCCGCGACCCAGATCAACAAGACCAACGTGAGCCAGTTGAAGGTCGCCTGGACCTATCCGGATGGTCAGACCGGATCCAACCCCATTGTGTCGCGTGGCGTCGTCTATGCCCGCGGCCGCAACAACGCCATCGCCGCCCTCGACGCAGCGACCGGTCGCGAACTGTGGAGTCGCGAGGGCCTACAAGGCATGACCACGCGCGGGTTCAACTACTGGGAGACCCGGGACGGGGCCGAGCGCCGGTTGATCTTCGCGATCGGGGACCAGTTGCAGGAACTCGACGCGAAGACCGGGCAATTCATCCAGGCCTTCGGCATGGACGGCAAGGTGGACCTGCGTCAGGGCCTTGAGCGCGATCCGTCCACGATCAAGGTCCAGTCGGGAACACCGGGGCGGGTGTTTGAAGACCTGATCATCCTCGGCTCGGCGACGAACCAGGAATACCTCTCGGCGCCCGGCGACATCCGCGCGTTCAACGTGCGCAGCGGCGCGCTCGTGTGGACGTTCCACACCGTGCCGCGGCCGGGAGAGTTCGGCTACGACACGTGGCCGCCCGAGGCGTACAAGACCATCGGCGGTGCCAACAACTGGGGCGAGCAGTCGATCGACGTCGCGCGCGGCATCGTGTACGTGCCGACCGGGAGTCCGAAGCACAACTTCTACGGCGGCAATCGTCACGGCAACAACCTGTTTGGCGACTCGCTCCTCGCGCTCGACGCCCGCACCGGCAAGCGGCTCTGGCATTTCCAGATGGTTCATCACGATATCTGGGATTACGACAACACCTCAGCGCCGCAATTGACGACGATCGAGCACAATGGACGGCGGGTCGACGTCGTGGCCATGGCCGGCAAGACCGGCTATGTGTACGTCTTCGATCGCGCGACCGGGGCGCCGATCTGGCCGATCGAAGAACGGCCCGTGCCGACCAAGACCGAGATTCCGGGCGAGCTCGTTTCGCCGACGCAGCCGTTCCCGACCAACCCGCCGCCGTTTGCGAAACTGTCGCTGCGCGCGGAGGACGTAAATCCCCACATCCTCACGCCGGACACGCGCGAACAATACAAGCAGCGCGTCGCCCACGCGCACTATGAAGGCCCGTACACGCCGATCGCGTACGAAGAGACGCTGCACGTTCCGGGCAATTCGGGGGGATCGAACTGGGGCAGCACGGCGGCCAATCCCAACGACGGGACGCTGTACGTCATCAGCCTCAACGTGCCGGCGCTGATTCGCCTGCTCAAGCCTGGCGAGGTGCGAAAGACGAATGGCGGCGGAGCGGCCGGAACCATCTCGACGCTCGAGCACCCGATCATGGACGGTTTCGGCTTGATGGCTGACATCGTCAGCCCGCCGTACCAGACGCTGACGGCGTACGACCTCAACAAAGGCGCCATCAAGTGGCAGATCGGGCTGGGTGACGAGCTCCGGCTGCTCGCGCAAGGCCTCAAGGGCACGGGATCGGCGTCCCAGACCAAGACGTCGGTCATCCCGACGGGATCGGGCCTCGTCTTCGCGACGGCGCCGGACCAGAAGGTGCACATCTACGACAGCGAAAACGGCCGGCAGCTCTGGGAACTGCCGCTCGGCGGCAACACGAGCGGCTCGCCGTCGATGTACGAACTGAACGGCACGCAGTATCTGCTCGTCACGGCCGCCGGTGGCACTGGCGGGCGTGGGCGTGGCGGAGCGCCGGCACCAGCCGAGACACCCGCCGGCCCCACCGGCGTCGTCGCCTACGCCTTGCGGTAGACGCGCAGGGACCGGCTCTCTCAAGCGGGCCGGTCTGGCGGCTTCGTCTTCTACCCCTTGGGCGTATTTCGGTCAACGATTCTGAGGGGCGATCGGGCGCCGTTGGGTCTGGACATTCCGGTTGTCCCGACACCATCCACACGAGCGTGGCGACATCTCACCCGCAGGACCTCTTAGCGGAGCGGCCATCGTCAGCCCGCATGCTTGGGCCAGTGCGGCGACGTGATGGCTCGCCGTCCCGCCGTCCAGCGCTCGTGCGACAGCTCACCGCTTCGGCTCCGCAGCACCGTTGAGCACGGTCGTCGTCGCCGCCCGTAGTCAGAATGGAACGACCGGCTCCGATTCGCAGCGCGTGGGTGACGCAGCGTGATTGGAGTCATCACGTCGCAGAGCCACATACGAAGGAGCTGGTCATGAGCAACGTACGATTTGTCGGTCTCGAGGTCCACGCGGAGAGCCGCGGGAGAATGGGCGCCAAGGTGGTCGGCCTCGGCACGTGCATCTCAAGACGGCTGCGGCGCGCGAATAGCTGCGCCTCATAGGTCGGATCATTCGCCGTCGAACGCAGGGGATCGACAAGCGGCCCACGACAGCCTTCATGCTGGGTTTCGACACCAACCAGCCAGACGTTGGGTCAGCCTTCGCTTGCATCCAGTCCGCGACTTCGCCCTCGATCCAGGCGACGGCGTTCTTTGGACATGCGGCGGTGCCGCGGAAAATCGCCCCAGACGCTTGAGGCGCCAGATCGTGGATCGCGAAAGGCCCGTCCGCGCTCGTACAGGCCGGGAACCGGACGAATCGAAGAGGTCGTTCGGTCACAGTCTGGTTCTGGATCGCCAAGAGTGCCCCACTGATCTGAACGCCTTTTCTTCGGAAGTCCTTACTCTCGCTTTCATCAGTCGGCTGATGTCGCGATCGGCTGTTCGAGCCGCCAGGATCGCCTCGGTCGACGAGCAAGCTCACGATCGGGTGTAATCTGGTCCCGAAGGCAATCTATGGCGGCCCTCGATTGGTCCCAGTGCCCGGCAGTCGAACGAGTGCCCGGCAAGGTCAGCGGCACGTGGGTGCTGCGCGGAACTCGCATGCCTGTGGCGACGATTTTTGAGAACCTCGAGGCGGGCGCCAGTCTCGACGACGTGCTGAACTGGTACGAAGGCCTCGACCGGAAGCAGGTTCAAGCCGTGATCGAGTTCGCGGCTCGCAGCCTGGATCTGGCCTCGACCGAACGCTGATGCTGGTCCTGCTGGATTAGGGCACTCCCGTACCGGTCGCTCGTCATCTTCCACACCACATAGTTCGAACCGCAAGCCAACAAGGCTGGGCGACGCTTGGAAATGGTGAGTTGCTCGCGGCTGCCGAGACCGATGGTTTCGACGTCTTCGTCACGACGGACAAGAACTTGCGCTACCAGCAGAACTTGTCAGCTCGGCGCATCGCCATCGTGGTCGTCATATATGCGCAATGGCCAGGTCTCCAGCCGCACGTTGATCTCGTGGCCTCGGCCGTCGACAATGCCAAGCCCGGAAGCTACACCGAAGTCGAGATTCCCGTGAGCTGACGATTAAGGATTGACTGCCGCCAGCGCCCTGGCGTGCGCGATCTCGCGACGGCCGACTGGCCAGACGCTAGACGCTTCCACGGTGACCACGGCCACAGTTCTACCGTCCAGCGTCGTGAACTCGACCTCAAACGCCCGGCCGTCGTTATATGCGTGAACGACTGTGTCTACGTCGCCAGCGTCGAGGCCCTCGGCGGGCACGACGGTGGTGAGGACCACTGTGGCTTTGCGTCGCTTGCACCAGCCAGGGTTGACGACCCGACGTTCCAGGGCGAAATAACGAATCGCAACGCCCCGAACATTTCAGGGGATCGAAGCGACACTTTGTCGCCGGTCTGGGGCACAACCACCGCCACTGCGCCTGCATGGAGTTGCATGACATCCCATTGAGTGGATGCTTCGCCGTGGCGTAATGTCCCACAGGCTGATTCCGATCGGGGAGCGCCATTTCCGCCGAAGGGTGGCGGAGTTCGTCGAGGACGATCATCAAGGGGCCGAAAACGCGGTCAACCGGCACCTGACGTGGCTGGCCGGGTGCGTCGTCGCTCTCGCGGCTGGGCGGCATTTCTAACGACTACACGCGTGCCGCCTGATTGTGGTGTCGGGCGAACGATGGGAACACTGCGATGTGATGACTCCAATCACGCAGCGTAACCTACGCGCTGCGAATCGGAGCCGGTCGTTCCATTCTGACTACGGTCTCATTGCGCCCGGGGTCTCCTCGGCCGGTGCGGTCGATGCCGTGATGTGTAGCGCGAGATTGGGCGGACTTCTCCGCTATTTCGAGCCGCGTGACGATTCGATCGAGTTCTCGGATAGTACGGGGCCGGAGGTCTGCGGCCTAAATCGTCCCGAGACGGGGCTCACTGGGAACACAGACGATCGGATTACCGACGACCGGCTTGTTCGCGGCGGCATGCGTCGTCAGGGACCCACATGACGCCCAGGGACAGATCCGGTCCGGCGTAGCGCTGCAGCGCGCCGTACTTGGCAAGATCGGCGATATCCCGCACCCAGCATTCGCGCATGCCATCAGACCAGCGGGACCATGAGGGTCGAACAAGTCTCAATGGCGCCGGCGCTCGCTGGATACAATGCTGTTGGCACATCGATACGCCGTTTGGAGGAATCGATATGGACATCGTCGCGACATTTCCGGCCGATGACGCCGAGGGCAAGAAACTCTTCGAAGAATGGAGGGAAATGGGGGCCGACGTCAGGATCGAGCATGGCGAAAAACAATTCACCGGCGGCCCCGAAACCCTCGTCGCCATCACGACGCTTACGCCGATCATCACATTCCTGATCGGCAAGTATTTCGACCTGTTGATGGCACGCCAGATCGAGATTGATTACGAGGGTGGCAAGATTTTCGCGAAGGGCTACAGCGTGAAAAAGGTCGCTGAGTTCCTGGCCCACGCGTCCAAGAAAGCCTGATGCCTGACGGCCTGATCGAGTCTGCGCGCCACAGGCTTGCGATGAAAGGACTGTGTCGGTTTGACGTTCCGCGCTCGGCGCAGTTCGACTGGATGCAGGCGCAATGTGTGAGGTGGACGGGCGGACGCCTCAAAATGCTGGCGGCCCGGACGGCCGTGGCCCAAGTCCGCATTTTGCCTGTTGGTGACGAGCGCGTCATCGTCTGGGACCACGAGCATCTGGGACAGCTTGAGTACCTGTGGTTTCTGCTGCAATTCGACAACGATTCCGATCTTGAGCTGCTCGCTCAGTACGCTCTACACAGATTCGCCGCGCTTGTCCTGCTTGCCGAGGGCACGGACTATGTGGTGCATGCCGGTCAGTTGATTCGTGGCGTGCAGAAGGCGGTTCCCAACAAGGCGGAAATCGAACGTCATCAGCGCGGCCGGCACATTTATGACGCCGAGCCGATCACCGTCGCCGGCTACCTTCTCTTCTTCCATGAAGAGGCGCACTATGTTTTTCGAAGTCCCTCGGCGTCACGGGACAGGTACTTCCGCATGGCTTCGGATCGAATCGAAGCCCTGCTTCAGAAGGCGGAGCGGGGCATCAAGGAAGGCGACCTCCGCTCCGTTCATGGGCCGCGCAGCCCGCTTCTTTCAGAGAGCGAGGCAGCGGGAGTCTATCCACGAAACATCATTGCGTTCATGGGCCAGCGCCAGCACGAGGCTTCGTTTGTCGAAGAGGTCGCGTGCGACCTCTTCGCGGTGGAGCAACTTCTCAAGTCATACCGCACCGACAGCCGCCCTGAGACGATTGGACGCCTGTATACCAATGTGATGATGCACTACCAACTCCAGGCCACTCTTGAAGGGCTTCGCAGGGTCTATAAGCGCTCGATCATTCCGGCCACGCTCCAGACATTGCGCTCAACACGGAAAACCAGATTCGAAACGATATTCGGGGGTTCTACTTTGTCGAGCAAATCTCTCACATGCTAAAACCGGCCCCGACGTTCTGGCTTGCGTACGAACCTGAGGTGACACGGCTCTACCGCGAGGGAGCGAGACAGAGATATCAGAGGCTGGTGGTGATGTCCGCGGCGGTCGCGGTATTAGCCAAGGCACAGGACAGAGCCTGGCTGGCAGAATGCGAGGAGCGCACGAGGAAGCTAGATCTTGATCAGCGCCAGTCCATACGACGGGACCTCGGATCGTATTTTGGTCTTGTGGCGTGATGAGCGGCGTGATGTGGGCTGCGGGGGTGCGCCCGGTCCCGCGCGCACTTGACCGCTTCGCTCTCACATCGCCGGCCCCGAAGGACGTTTGCAAGAGTTTGCAAGATCGGACCTGAAACCCCGCCGTGAACGACCACGAGCGGCCGTGACCGAGCACGGGCGACCGCGATAAACAGTGGTCGGCCGCGATTAGCTGTCGTCATCGTCTGCCTTGGGCGCAGGGGGTCGCTGGTTCGAATCCAGTCGCCCCGACCAAAAATGCTCGGTCCATTCCGGGGACATGGGTAACGGATTATTCCGGAGACATGGGTAACACGTTCGGGCCGAATGGATTCTCGATCGGTTCGAGCCGGCACGTCTCGTCGTCAAAATAGCCCAAATCGTAGTGCATGAAGGTCACGAGCCAGATGCGCTCCCCGACCTGCGTCACGCCGACGTTCTGCCCCGCGAAGACCTGGCTCAGGTTCACCTTCTGCCCCTTGAAGCAGATGCGGCCGCACGTCGTCACGGTGAACGTCCCGTCGTGGAACGGGTAGCTCAGGTCCTCGAGCCCGCGATACACGCGCTCGGACCGCACGTAGACGTCGGCTGGCACCTTCATGGCCAGGGCCTGGTGCGGGCGGTCCTGGTTGTACTGCTGCACGAAGGCATCGAACCGCGCCTGCTGCTGGAGGACGTTCGCCGCGGCCGGTTTCGTCGCTTCCCGTTTCAGCGTCAGGTGCATGCGCTCGTGCCGGCCGTTCGCGCACGCCGAGCGGTTCGTGCGGTCGATCAAGGAAGAGTGTCTGAATCGGCTGATTCCGATCGGGAGCGCCATTTCCGGCGAACGGTGGCCGACTTCGTCGACCACTATCATCACGAGCGAAATCATCAAGGGGTCGGGAACGCATTGATCGTGTGTCAACCGGCACTTGACGCGGCCGGTCGGGTGCGTCGTCGCTCGCGGCTGGGCGGCCTTCTGAACTACTACACGCGTGCCGCGTGATCATGACGTCGGCCGAACAATGGAACACTACGGGGCCGGTCGGTCGTCTTTCGACGCCGGGTCGTTCCTACGGGCGAGAATTGTCGACGTGGGCGAAGGTAATGCGGCCCAGTCGTGAACGATCGTCAGAAGATCTCGGGAGCGATCTCGCCGTTCTTGACGAACTTCCGGAAATACCGCCCCGTCTTTGTCTGCCAGCCGGGGCTCTTGTCGACGAAGCCAGAGGTGGCTCCCCATGGGCCAGGGAAGCCGCGCAATGCAAGGCTGGGCCGAAGCGCCGCCTGGTAGATGTTCACGCCGGTCTCGAAGTGGGACAGCGGCGTGACCACGATTCGCCTTTCGAACACCAGCGGGTCTGACCCGGGCGGATCGGGGCCGATCGAGCCGCCCTCGTCAGAGGTGTAGTCCTCGGCATCCAGGAGGAGCTCGAGAAGACCGAAGAGGAAAGCAAGCACCGGAAGGAGCGACAAAGTCCCTGTGAGCGCACCGAGCACGACCAGCGTACCGAGAACATCGCCAGGTTTGTCGACGACGACATCCCCGAAACCGAGGATGTCGTGTTCTTCGTTTGCCAGATATGTGGCGTGGCTTCCCACGGCTGGGTAGACGATGAGAGCCAGGCGCGCACTGACGCGCTCACTCGGCAGCTTCTTGATCTTGTCGAGGCCATCACTCTCGTTGTGCACCGACGAGATGACCGTGTGCGGTACCACGTCCTCCAACGATCCGCCGGCCGCGAACCGCTCGAGCGACGCGCGCGTGAAGACGACGCAGCAGCCCTCGACGTCTCCCTCGTGTTCGTTCTGGAAAGGCCACTCCCCGTACTCCTTGTAGTCGTTGAACGCGTAGACGAAATAGAACTCGAGAAACGCGAAACGCGTGACCGCGTCCCAGGCCCGCTGCGCCAGCGTCCAGCCCTTCGGCAGACTCTCGAGCTCCTCGTCGAACTTGGCCGTATCGCCGTGTTCGTGTGCGTCGATCAGGCGGGCCAGCGTCGCCCGCTGTTCCCTT
The DNA here is from genome assembly GCA_963724645.1 of uncultured Acidobacteriota bacterium. GTDB lineage: Bacteria > Acidobacteriota > Vicinamibacteria > Vicinamibacterales > SCN-69-37 > CAVXSP01. The sequence goes on along the minus strand of CAVRVJ010000007.1, from coordinate 282,629 downwards.
CGTGCGAAGTCGGCAGCAAACGCTGCCTGGATGAAGAACAGCTCCTCGACGTCGAACCCGGTCCAGATGGCATCGATCGGTTTGCGCACGAAGGACGGCAGGCTGTCGAGCTGGATCTCGTGCTTCAACATCTCGAGAAGCATGCGCAGCTCTGCGTGCACGGTGACCGGCAGATGGCGCGGCTTGCGCGGGTTGCCCGGTCCGACGTCGCCGCCCTTCAGTGTGCCCTCAGACCCGAAGAACTTGTAGCCGGCCTCGAGGCGCCCACCGTAACTGTAGAAGGAGGACGTGCTGATCTCCACGTCGTCCAGGGCCTCCGCGGCGCGAGCGCCGGAACCCAGCACGGTCGGGAATCCGCTTCCATCGACCACGATCGGCGGATCGAAGCGCTCTCCGAACGCGAAGGCGCCGACGCGGAACGAGTCCTTCTCCGCATCCGTCATCCCCCGGAACGCCTCGGGCGGGACGGTGAACAGCGACGTCAGCGGGATCGGATGGAAGCGCTCGTTCTCGTGGAACCGAATCCTCGGAAGCCAGGCGGCGGCGAGCTGCTCCACCTGCTTGTGCTTCAGCGGCCCGGTGAGATTGTGTTGGTGCTCCGAGGCGAACTTCGTGAGGGCGTCGAGATTAGCCATGTGCACCTCCGGCCCGAGCGGTCATGGCACGAGTCCACGCCGCTTCGAGAAGACGCCGCACGGGATCGAGAGTCTTCGCGTTCGCGACGTAGACCGGCTTCAATGTCTCGCGACAGTAGGGATCCAACGTCTGTGCGCGATTCGATAGTTCCGTGACCAGTTGCGCGTACCGCGCCGGATCGGCCCCTGCGACGACGTCGAGAAACTCGCCGATGTGCCGGAGAAAGGCATCGGCGTCGGCCGGGTCGCGTCGATCCAGAAACCCGCCGAACGCTCTGACTGCAGCGGCCGCGGCGTCCTGCGCGGCCACCGCTTGCGGCGAGAATGGCCCGCCGGCCTGCCCTTCCTGCCACGGGCTCGTCAGCTTCAACATGATCTCGGTCATGAACTTTCGCGTTTCGACGCCGAGATCGTCCTGCAGCGCGCGGACGGTCACCGCACATGGGGATCGTGGGAGCAGGTATGTGTCGATCGGCACGTGTTGGTCGAGCTCGTTCTGCGCGTCATGGCGACGCACCACTTTCAGATACACACGTCGCGCGAGAAACTTCGGGCTGAGCGTCGGCGGGCCACTTGGAAACCCGCCCACGATCAGCCGATCGAGGCTGAACGACGCGCCCGGCGCACACGCGGGCTCGTACGCCCGCAGCACGCCGTCGTGGAAAATCTGCGCCTGTCCAAGCGTGTGCCAGCGCACTCGAAACCGGGTCGTTCGGCGGTGCTGAACGATCAGGTCGTTGAACTCGACGAGCCGCGACCCGACGCGGAGCCCAATCCGGCATTGGCCCGTCTCCGGCGTGAATCCCGGATCGATGTCGAGATGGCCCATCGACAAGATCACCTGGCCATCCCCGAGCGACACCAGCGGAAAGTCCTGCACCCCCGGCTGCAACGGGAACAGGAGGTCGATGCTCAGGTCGAAGCCGATGACGTCGTTCAACGGGGCCTCGAGACGAAAGTCGAGCGACGTCCCTGGCGAGATCGGGAAGCCCCGATCGTCAGCGTCCGGCGGCGGGACGATGACAGGGCCGCCGGGAATGACGTGCAGTTCCCCGCTCACCGCGTGAAAGTTCAGAGGATTCCCGTCGAGGAACTCGTGGAGGAACACGGACTTCCAGACTGCCATTGTTGCCACCTGAGCGCGGCCCTGACGATGAACCCGAATGAGTCCTATCGACAACCGTCGCGCGTCAACATGTCACCAGAGGGGAGAGTCCGCATGGACAGCCGGGCTCGCACTCTCAAACAGCGCAAACCCACGGACCGCTGCGGGCGAGACTGCGCCAAATCGAAGCCGGCGAGTGGCCGTGCTCGCCGACCCGGACCTGCTGAAACCGATTTGGATCCTCGAGGTACGTGAAGACTGCGCCACGCTCAATGACCGGTCGAAGATCGACCACACCGGCATAGCCGTCGTTCCATTGGATCTTCAGCACGCCGTGAATGACCGGCTCAGCAGAAACGATTCTCGGGATTTCACTCATAGGACGTTCCCCGGGTTTGTGCCGGCCGCACACGCGTCCCACGCTCTCTGCAGTTGATCCTGGCGCGTGGCGGCCCACTGACGGACATCCTGCCACTGCGGTGTCGGCAGGCTGCCCTTGATGATCTCCAACGTGTCGATCCGGATCTGCGCGACGAATTCCGCAGGAAGTGTGGCGGCGGATGCTCGTCGAGGTAGACCTCGATTCGCACGCCGTTCACGACCGCCACCGTCGGCATTGCCCACAAATCGTAGCAGTGGTTTCGGGCCGGCAGGGCCGAAATCCGGCGGCTCGGCGCTGGGATGCGACTCCGTCCGTTTCCAGAATATCTCCAAAACGCCGGTCGATTTCAGTGGACTCGCGAGGACGCGGGTGTCCTCGCGAAGATTCGCAACTCGCTGAGAGTCAAACCCTTAACGCCAGAAGTCGCGCGCCATCACCAATTTAGAAATGCGCGTTAAGAGGGTTCGATTCCCGTAGCCGGCGGCCCAATCCCGCGCTCGGGAGGATACTCGACCGTGCCTCGTGCTGACGCCTCGAGACTCGCGCGAAGGTCCACGAGTCGCCCGGATGGCGCGGTGTAGCCACCGGCGCGGAGGAGCTCCACTGTTTCGCGACCGAGCGTTGCCGCGCGCTCGCCAGGCATCAGGGTCATGGCATGATCCTACAGTCAGCTAGACTCATCCGAATCAGCGCTGCCCGGGTGTGATCCGCAAAAACAAGTGCGCCCAATGTCGTAGCCGGCCTCACGCAGCGGATTCTAGTCGGTACTCGTGATGCAGTCCGCTCAACACAGGCTTCGCGACGACTTGAGAGCTGACCGGCAGGCGATGACGGTGTGCCAACTCTGGGATCTTTTCACCCTGCGGATCTGGGATGCCTGGTCCCAAGCTCGCATGCGGGCGTCCGTGGTTGTAGTGAGCCACCCATTCCGTCAGGACGGACCGGAGATGCCGTTCATTCAGCACGATCAGCCAATCCAGACACTCGCGACGGATGCTGCCGATCAACCGCTCGCAAAATGCATTGGCCTGTGGTGCCCGCACGGGCGCCTTGAGAATTGTCAGACCCATGGACGCCAAGCTGGCATCGACGCCCTCGGAGTAGATGCTGTCGCGGTCGTGAATCAGCCATCGATGAGGCTGGTCACCTGACACGACCATCCGGAACTGCGCCGTCCAATCAGCCGTCGGATGGTCGGTCACATTCCAGTGCAAGATCCGGCGCGTGCCGATGTTCAACACCACGAAGACGTAGAACACGCGAAACGTCGCCGTGACCGCGACACAGAAATCGCACGCCAACATGGCGCTGGCGTGATTCCGGACAAATGTGCTCCACGTCTGCGACCGCGCGCCGCCCCGAGGCGCGGAACCCCGAGACATATAGCGCCTGACGGTCCGAGGCGACACGCGAATCCCAAGCTTTACCAGGAGTTCCGACGCGATCCGCTCTTCGCCCCACGTGCGATTCACCGCCGCCATGGCCGCGACCAGCCGCCGCAGGTCCGCCGGCAATCGCGGTCGGCCACAAGGCCTTGACTTCCAGCGCCAGAACAATTGGAAGCCCTTTCGATGCCATCGGATGAGCGTCTCCGGCTTCACGACCGTGATGTGACGCCAGTCGATCAGCCACGACAACGCGACGAGCGCAATCCGCGTCGCATCGTCGGCGCGCCGCGGCTTCACGTGCCGCTCCAGATACAACGCCAGCTGCTTTTTCAAGAACAGATTCTCGGCCGCGAGTTGCGCGTGCGATCGGCCCGCCGTCAAGGCCAGCCGCAGGAGATCGCACTGCGCGGGACGGTTTGAAGCGCGGCGCGGGGACGAGATTGGGCCATGGCGGCCGGATCGTACCCGATACGTTTATCCGGCGGCGACGTCTCCAAAATGCCAGGATCGCCCATGCCCGACGCGCCGGGGGTGCGTTGAATTCGTACAAATTCCTGGCGCCCGGCATTATTGCGGACCACAGGCCTCAGATTGAAGAGAGCGTCGAGGACGCTGAACGACGAGGCCGCATTTTCGGCGTACGGTTGCCACCGCAGGACGATGGAGAGACAGAGCCCTGGACTGCACCCCCGTCACGTCGAAGAGAGGCCCCGATCGTCGGCGATTTGCCAACGACGTTGGAACTCGTCCTTGGCAATCAGATCTACATCCCCAAGCAAGGGCTGCATCCGGGACTTCGAAACCGATTGCTTCGGCTCGCTGCGTTCCAGAATCCCGAGTTCTACAAAGCGCAGGCGATGCGGCTTTCGACATACAACAAGCCACGCGTTGTCGCGTGCGCCGAGGATCTTCCGCATCACATCGGACTGCCGCGCGGCTGCCTCGATGACGTTCGCAAGGCCCTCACGGATCTTGGTGTTCGCACGGCCACTCGCGACGAACGTTGCGACGGCAGTCGTTTGGAGGTGAAGTTTCAAGGCGAGCTTCGGCAGCAGCAGAAGGCAGCAGCGGACGCGATGCTGCGTCATGAGACTGGCGTATTGGCAGCCACAACAGCGTTCGGCAAGACCGTCGTCGCCGCGTGGCTCATCGCCCGGCGCGGCGTGAACACGCTCGTGCTAGTTCATCGCCGGCAGCTGCTCGACCAATGGATAGAGCGTCTCTCGACGTTCCTCGATGTCCCGGCGAAATCTATCGGACGAATCGGAGGAGCACGAAATCGCCCGACTGGACAGATTGATGTCGGCATCATTCAGAGTCTCGTCCGAAAAGGCGTCGTGGATGACCGCGTCGCTGAATACGGCCATGTGATCGTTGATGAGTGCCATCACCTGTCGGCGCACAGTTTCGAGCAGGTGGTACGCCAAGCCAAAGCCCGATTTGTCGTTGGCTTGTCGGCAACCGTCGCGCGCAAGGACGGCCATCACCCGATCATCTTCATGCAGTGCGGTCCGGTTCGACATCAGGTAAACGCTCGCGCACAGGCGGCATCCCGCCCGTTCGAGCACTTCGTGCTGGTTCAGCCGACGTCGTTCCAGCCGAACAGAAGCCCTGATCCGGACAAGCGCGTCGAATTTCAGACGCTGTACCAGGAGTTGGTCGCTGACCCCTGGTAGACGCCCCGGGACCTCGCATCGTGGCTTGACGAATAGGGCTGCCTGAGCGCTGTCTTTCAGAGATCAGCTGCCTCCGGGCTACACTGTCAACATGGAGTTCAAGAGGATCACGACCAATCCCCGCCAGATGGGGGGAGTTCCGTGTCTTCGCGGTCTTCGGATTCCCGTTGCGACTGTCGTTGCCCTCGTGGCAGAAGGGCAAACCACAGAGGGTATCCTCGCGCTGTACCCCGACCTTGAGGCTGACGACGTCCGAGAGGCGCTGCTCTTTGCGGCCGAAGCCGTCCGCGAACGAGCGCTGCCCCTCGCCGCCGGCGAATGAGGTTCCTGATTGACAACGCGCTTTCGCCAGCGCTCGCTGCTCTCCTGCAACAGGCCGGTCATGATGCAATCCATGTTCGCGAATTAGGATTGCAGCACGCCGATGACGAGGTGATCTTCGAGCGCGCTGCCGCCGAACATCGGATCGTCGTTTCCGCGGATGCTGATTTCGGAACGCTGCTCGCGATGCGTTCCTCGCGACAGCCGTCGGTCATCCAGTTCCGCGGCGAGGGTAGCCGCAAGCCGGAGGCACTGGCGCGAACGTTGATCGCGAACCTGCCCCAGCTCGTCGACGCTTTGGAGAACGGCAGCATCGTCACGTTCGAGCCAGCTCGGGTGCGAGTTCGCTTGCTTCCGATCGGCCCGCGCGCGGGCGACGAGTAGGCCAAGGCTGACGGCTCTTCGACGCGCTGCTCAGGTCTCGCCCGGAGTGCAGCGGCATCCTGAGGTCGCCCAGGTCTTCACACTCTCCCCCACACGCATAGCGAAGTCGTCGAGCGCGTCGGTCCCCTGGCCAGAAGAATCGCATTCGGGCTTTGAAACAGGGGGTCATAGACCTGTTGCCGGCGCGAAAATAGGATTTCTGCGGGGTTCCCTCGGGCTTCCGCTGCGCGATATGTCGCCGCGATGTCATGCGATTACCTGCGTCAAGTCCTTTTGGATCAAAAACTTGAACGCATCGCTGTCTCGCATAACGTCGCAGCAGCTCGCGAGACCGCGCCCTTGGGCGTAGGGGGTCGCTGGTTCGAATCCAGTCGCCCCGACCAATAAACCAAAGTGTGAAATCTCAGGACAAAGGTGGCAGCGGGCGCCGGCGATATTCAAAGCTCTCTTTCAGCAAGGCGTCGGAACTCGTCAGGGACAGAGCGCGCACCCCGCGATGCTGACCCATAATCCACCGCTTTTCCTCCGAAGCGCTTGCGGATCGCATCGACGGCCCGGTCTGCGCGCGATCGCGCCAGGCCTTTCTTTGTGCCAGGACGGCGTCCTTCGTCGGCAAGCCCGAGCGGCAGCTCCAGTTGCACGATCGCATGCGCTTCGAGATGTGAGACGGAGATCGCCAGCAGCGAGATCGTCCTCTCGTCACGGTGATCCGCAAGGACGCCGCGCACCAAGTCCTCGGCAATCTCAGCGAGAGCCCTCGTGGCAGAAATCGGTGCTGACAGCGTGAGTGAGCGCGTGACCGAGCGCAAATCGGCGAAGCGCACGCGGACCGTGATAGTCCGGCCCGCCAGGCATTTGGCGCGGAGCCGCGCGCCGATGCGGTCGGCGAGATGATGGAGCGTCGGTTTGAAGACGCGCTCGATCGCAGGCCGTCGTCCGAGCGCCGATTGTGCGCCGGCAGAGCGCGCGCGCCGGCGCGTCTGGATGTGCCGCGGATCGCGGTTCCACGCGAGTGCCGTCAACTTTCTTCCCACCGCGTGCCCAAGCAATCGCTCCACGGATTTAGGAGAGCTCTCAGCCAATTGACCGATGGTGGTGACACCGATCTTGGCGAGCCGCGCCTCGGTGGCGGGGCCCACGCCCCACATGAGCGCGACGGGCAGTTTGTGAAGGAAGTCGAGTTCAGTATCTGGATCGACGACGACCAATCCATCCGGCTTAGCCACCTGCGATGCAACCTTCGCCAGGTGCTTGGTACGCGCCACGCCGATTGACATCGGCAAGCCAAGCTCGGCGCGCACGCGAGCCCGAACCGTCCTTGCGATCTCTGCCGGCGAACCGAAGAGATGCGTGCATCCTGCCACGTCGGCGAAGGCCTCGTCGATGGAGATGCGCTCGATGGAAGGCGTGAAATCGCTCAGTACTCTGATGGCGGCGTCGCCGAGCCGTTGGTATTCGTCGAAATGTCCGCCGACAAACACGAGGTCGGGACAGAGTTGCTGCGCGCGCCGCCCAGGCATGCCGCTTCGTACGCCGAAGGCCCGCGCTTCGTAGGAGGCCGCGAGCACGACGCCGCCGCCGACCGCAATCGGCTTGCCGCGCAGGCGAGGGTCAAGCAGTTGTTCGACCGACGCATAAAAGGCGTCGAGGTCCGCGTGGAGAATGGTGGCTATGGAACCCATCTCGTTGCCTCTTCGCCCTGGACCCTCAGTGCATGATGGCGTACGGGACGGCCGTCTCTCGGTCGATCATCTGCCAGCCACGCATCACACCCACCACAGCGCAGACGCGAGTCGTGACTCGTCGAGTGCCGGTCCGACGCCCAGGCGCAGCGCCACTGGAGCGCCAGCGGCGATCAAGCGCTTCAGCTCCGTGGTCAATACACGTAGGCGATCGAAGGATGCGAGGGTGAAGGCCTCACGACGTGCGGCGACTGGACGGCGGTAACCCGGTGGAATCGGTGGCGTCGCGTGTGCGTCCACTGCCCCGCTCAACACCACCTCGCCGTTCTCGATCACAATGAGCCGCGCACAACTGTCAACGGGCTCGCGCCACACCACGCTCGAATCGAACAACCGCGTCAACCAGATCGCGCGGCGTCGGGCGAGCGCCGCCTGCAAGGCGAGCCACTCCAGCGACACTTGCACGAACTCCGGGGTCCATACCGTCAAGCCACGAACTGTTCCGTTGACGTTATCTTCATTAACGTCGCGGTCTCGCCGACCTTCTCGCCACAAGCGTGTGCCAAGCCGCAGCAGCTTCGCGGAGTCCGAGAGGTCGACGCGCGACAGTTCAGGATGCGTTGCGCAGAGTCGGTCGTAACCGGCGGTGAACATGCCCGCATCTGGGCCCCAGGGACGGGACGTCAGCGCCGCGCAGTCTGCCTGAGCGAGTGCCACGAATTGATCGAGCGTCTCGGCCGAAGCAAATGGTCCGAGCGGACAGTGCGACGACGGCTGTGAACTACGCGCGCTGAGGTCCAGCGACGTGAACCACAACGCGCGGTCCTGACTCGTGAGCGCGACGTTGTATGGCGGTCGGTGCCGCTTGATTTCGTCCGTCTCGAGGAGCGCAGCCTCGAGCGGACTGCGTGTGACGTCGAACGAGATCGCACGTGCCTGCGACAGCATCTCGAGCATCCGCTCGGGCACGCCGTTCTGCCTCCGAAAGTAGCTGTTGACCCGATGATGGAGCGAAGCTGCCTTGCCGACGTACAGGACGCTATCGTCTGTCCGCAGCATGCGATAGATGCCAGGGGCATCCGGCAGCGAAAGCCGCACGTCCCGTGGCATCGGCCAAACGCGGCGTCGACACCTGGTCGGCTTGACCGGTCCGGCGAGCCAATCGTGGAGCGCGCCCCACGTCGACACACCCTGCATTTCCAGCAGCCGAACCAACTCTTGCCAGACGAACGCCGTCACTTCGACGTGATCGGCGCTGCGACGCAACGCACCAACCGCACGACCGAAATATCCAGAAAGGGCACGCAGGCTGCAGCGAGGTAGATTGGGGAAAAGACGCCTGGCAATATCCCGCGTGCAGACCACGTCCAGCGGAAACACGCCGGCGGCCAAATTGGAAAGGAACGGCTGCTCGAATCGAGCGAAGTGGATGACCGTCGGCGCGGGCTGCTGCGTGAGAGTCGCAGCGTGGTCGGACAGCTCGAGCCACGCAACGTGTCCGTCGACACTGTCTCGCATCATGCGCTCGGAGATTCCCGTGATCCGCGCAACCGCTGGCGGAATCTGCTCGCCGTCCGGAAGCGCGATCAGGCACGCACGCGCGTGCGTGATTGTCTTGCGGACTCGGGCCCAGCCGATCTCAAGGAGATGCCCTCGCGGAGCCGCGGCCGTGGCCTGACAGTCGACCGCCAGCACCTCGAGTTGCGAGAGCGGCTCGGAATGACTGCCCATCGGTCACCGCTTCAGCCGCAAAGGCGCGGACGTAACTCCTGGTAACTTCCTGGTTCGGCCGCCCGCATGAGAACTCGCGAGTTTGAGTGTTCGGGTTCACATGGGGCTCCTCTTCGAACCGGTCGACGAGAGCGCGTGCTCTTTTCAGGCGCCACGGCGCGTCAGCGTATCACATTCGCTTTTTGTTCGTCTCTATTTCTGTCCACGGTACGGGCGGTATTCGCTGCGGTCCAGACCAAACACTTTGTGTGATGGGGCCGCTCGCCACTCGGACAAGCGACACGCCGTTCGTACTGGTCGCGCAGGACCTCCGACCCGACATGTGTGTTGGGATGTACACAAACTGACACTGACCATCACAGATGAGCACAACCATCTCCGTTCGCCTCGACACCGACACGAAGAAGCGCCTCGAAGCACTCGCCAAGCGTGCTCGGCGGTCGAAGTCCTTTCTTGCGGCTGAGGCCATCGCGGCCTTCGTTGAGGCGGAAAGCTGGCAGCTGGATGAAATTCAAGCCGGCATCAAGGAACTCGATGAGGGCCGCGGTGTTCCACACAAGGACGTTGCGAACTGGCTCCGTTCGTGGGGTCGCAAGCGTGAACGAAAGGCGCCTCGCGTGTGACCATCGTCTGGTCGTCGCGAGCCATCGAGCATTTGGCTCATCTGCGCGAGTACATCGCGCGCGACAATCCAAACGCCGGCAACCGAATCGCGAGCGCACTGCTCGAAGCTGTCGAGCGCCTCGCTAAACTGCCCAATCTTGGCCGTCCTGGCCGCGTCGCCGGCACCCGAGAACTGGTCGTCTCCGGAACACCGTACATCATTCCCTGCAGGCTGCGAGGCGACCGCCTCGAGATCGTCGCCGTTTTCCACGCGAGGCAGATATGGCCGAAGCAGTTGTGAGCTGCTCCGGCCGTCGAGCGGTCGCCGCGCGCCAAACGCTTTGGAATCCGAAAAGGTGGTGTGATGGAGACCGCGCGGGAGTAGCCGGCGATGGTCACCTTCTAGGCTCATACCGCATCGCCACCGCCCCCGAGCCGAACTCCAGCCGATCCACGAGCTTCAAGTCGACACGCTTCGAGAGCCCCGCGAATAACGTCGGCCCATGGCCGGCCAGCCTGGGATGGACCACGAACTCGTACTCATCGATCAATCCCAGCTCCGCCAACGCCAGCGGGAGCGTCACGCCGCCCGTGGCCAGTCCGCTGCCCGGCTCCTGCTTGAGCTGCTGAACGGCCTGGCCCAGATCCCCGCGGATGAGTTCCGCGTTCCAATCGACCCGGTCGAGGGTGCTCGACACGACGTACTTCTTCGCCGCGTCGATCGTCCGCGCGAAGGGGTCCGTCCAGTCAGGCATCGCCACTGTCCGGGTCGACAACCGCCACGCTGCCTCCATCATTTCGTACGTCACGCGGCCAAAGAGAAGGGCATCGGCTTGGACGATGTTTTCCATCGCGTGACGATGCAAGTCTTCGTCCGCGATCATTTCCCGATGATCGCAGCACCCGTCCAATGTGACGTTGATGGAATACCGAAGGGGTCGCATTGCGTAAGCGTATCGCCGATCTAGGTCAACCTTCGCGCTTCATGCGCTCTTGCCGCGCCGCTTCCGCTTTACTCGGCTCGGCGAGGGAGGTGTCGGCAACCTTGACCTCGCCGACAAACGCGCTTCGCGTTTCAAGCTCTGACACTTGGACTCAATCCAGCCCTCGACGAGCTCGCTGTCGCCATCCTGACGATTTCGTCCGCGTCGCTCCGTCACCGACCCTCCCCATTCAGTCAGAGAATCGGACGCGAGCACATTACCGGATCGAGTTTTTGGCAGCCACAACGACTTGCGCGAAGATGTCAGGCTCCCCTGATCGGTAGCTCAAACTGAAATGCGGTGCACGGCCGTCAGATCACGGTCGGCCTTTGCCGATTCTGGGGAGATCGACTTTCTGGCAGCAACAGCCGCCACGGTCCGTTACGCCCCGGGCCATCTTGTACTTCGTCGTCAACTTTGGTACCTTCCTGCGACGTTCGCGTCTGAGTCGAGCGTCACGACAGGAGGACCGAATGGCGCGCGTCCGCCGGCAGGCCGCGGTGATTCCCTATCGGATACGAAAGGCGCGGCTCGAGGTCGCGCTCGTCACCACCTCGAAGGGCAACGGTTGGATCGTGCCGAAAGGCTGCATCGACGAGGGCGAACGGGCTCGCGACGCGGCCATCCGTGAGGCCGAGGAAGAAGCGGGTCTGCGCGGAGTCGTCGCGCGGAGGCGGCTCGGGCGCTATCGCCACGTCAACGGCCAAGGGCAGTGCCTGGTCGATGTCTACCTGATGCGGGTGACGACCGTCATGGAGCAGTGGATGGAAGACAAGCTGCGACGCCGCCGCTGGATGCGCGTGCCCGATGCGGCCGACCGTCTGCAAGAAGAGCTTGCGGGCTTCATCCACGGCCTCGGGCGCTCCGTCAGGCTGGAGCGCTGAGCGTGGCCACTGATGCCGGCCGCGAGCCTGCTGCCCACGAGTCCGTCTACGTCGTCCGCGGCGAGGTCTCGCGCGCGGCGATCACGAGCAGCCTGCGCGCGCTGCTGCGCACGCGTCATCACGCGATCGCCCGCCATCGGTTCACGATGCTCGATACGTTTGACGGCCGGGTACGGCGAGCCGGCGCGCGTCTGACGCGCACGGGCACCGACGGCGCCTCCACCGTCGCGTGGCAGCCGCGTGATGGCCAATCGGCCTTGACGGCGCGCCTGACCGAACCCCTGAGCTTCGCATGGGACGTTGCCGGACGGCCCGCTCCAGGAGGCGCTGGCGCCAGTCGTCGGCGTGCGCCGACTGCTGCCGCAAGCCGACGCGGAAGAGCACGGTTCAGAGCTCGATATCCTCGACGATCGGCGCAAGACGGTCGCACGGCTGCGGATAGAGTCCGGGCACGTCCGGCAGCCGAGGCCGCGCACCGCGTGGCAACCGCTGCCGACCATCCTGACGTTGACGGGACTGCGCGGATACGACGAGGCCTACGAGCGGCTCAAGCCGGTGATCGCCAGCCGGCCGGGCATCTCGTCATGCCCGGACGGTCTCGAAAGCGTCATCTTGCAGCACGCCGGCGTCCCGGACAGTGCGGCGTCACTCCGGATCGACCTCGCGCCAGGCGTGGCGGCCGAGGCCGGCGCCCGCGGGATTCACCGGGCGATCCTCGAAATCCTCAGTCGCCAACGAGCCGGGACTCCGCGCGAACCTCGACACCGAGTTCCTGCACGACTTCCGCGTCGCGCTCAGGCGCACGCGATCGCTGCTTCGCCAGCTCGAGCACGTGTTTCCACCCGACAGCGTCGAGCACTTCTCGAGAGAATTCTCCTGGCTTGGCCGCCTCACAGGGCCGCCGCGCGACCTCGACGTCCTCGTCCTCTCGCTGCGGGCACACGCCGCAGACCTGCCGGCAGCGGACCTGGACGCGCTCATCGCGTTCTGGGCGAAGCCCAGGCGCACGAGCGCAAAACGCTCATCGAGGCATTGGACAGCCCGCGCTACCAGACGCTCCTCGCGGCCTGGCAGCGATTCCTGGCGCGCCCGACGGCGTTCGCCTCGGCCGCGCCCGACGCCAGACGTCCGCTTGCCGAGGTGGTGGCCCGCCGTGCGTGGCGGCTGAGCAAGCGGCTTGCACGCAGCGCGGAGACGATCGACGAGCACTCGGATCCGGCCGAGCTGCATGGAGTCCGCATCACCGCGAAGAAGTTGCGCTACCTGATCGATGTCACGTCGTCGTTCTACGACGTCGACGATCTCGAGTGCGTGCTGACCGCGCTGAAGAAGCTGCAGCGAGTGCTCGGCGACTTCAACGACGCACAAGTTCAGGAGACCCGATTGCTGGAGCTGGCGCGGACGGTCGGCGCCGCGGCAGGACCGGCGAGCGCGGTGCTGGCGCTCGGGCGGCTGGCCGAGCGCAGCCGTCAGCGTCGCGATCGTCTATATCCCGAGGCTGCCGATCAGCTGCATCAATTCCGCGTCCGCGCCACACGCGCGGCGTGCCGCCGCGCATTCAAACGCAAGACGCACGAGGAGCGAGCACGATGAAGGTCGTCGCCATCTACAACATGAAAGGCGGTGTCGGCAAGACGACGACCGCCGTCAATCTGTCGTATCTGGCCGCCGCCGGCGGAGCGCGCGTCCTCCTCTGGGATCTCGATCCCCAAGCCGCCGCGAGCTTCGCCTTCCGCGTCCGGCCGCGCATCGAAGGATTCAGCAGGAAGAGCCTCGAGAGCAGCCGCGCGCTTGCTGAAGCCATTAAGCAAACCGACTACGCCAATCTGCATCTGCTGCCCGCGGACTTCGCGTACCGAAAGCTCGATCGATTCCTCGACGACCTCGGCAAACCGAAGCGGGTGGTGAAGACGCTCATCGAGGCGATTGGCCGCGAGTACGACGTGGTGTTCCTCGACTGTCCTGCGGGCTTCTCGCTCGTCACCGAGGGCATCTTCGCCGCGGCCGACGCCATCCTCGTGCCGACCGTGCCCGCTGTCCTCTCCCTCCGAGCCCTCGTCCGGCTGATGAAATGGGCCGATCGCTCCGAGTCGACGGCAACGCTCGCGGCTTTCTTCAGCATGGTCGACCGGCGCAAGACGCATTCACCGGCGAGCATGCGAGTGGTCGCGCGACTACCCGGAGATCTTCCTTGCGGGACTCGTTCCGTACGCCAGCATCGTCGAGCAGATGTCGGTCAGACGGATGCCGCTCGCGCTGTTCGCCCCACGAGACGCCGCGACAACCGCGTTCGCCGGAATCTGGAGCGAGCTCGAGTCGCGCTTGCACCCGGCGCGACGGCCGGAGTTTGAACAACACGACCGATGGGAGATTCGGCGACAGAGCAGTCGAGACGCTCATGGCGCGGCTGGAGTCGTCAAATGGGCACGAGCCTGAGCGCGCACCAAGCGAGGTGATCGACATGCGCGATCGCAGCCGGGGCCGCGAGCGTCGCGACGCCAGCGGCTCAGGCCCACACGCCGGCACCACCATCGTTCATCGCTTCGATACCGAGGGTCGGGACCTGGAGCAGCACGGTCATGCGCTCGAACTGCAGGAGCGCAATGGCCGCTGGCTGTTGGTCACGAGCGGTGCCCAGGCGCAGATTGACCGATCGTGGGCTTTCGACATCCTGTCGGGCACGCTGTCGCCTCTGGCGGCACTCGAGCGGCGGATCGGCCGCCCGGCGCCGCCTCAGTTCGAATGTGTTCGCGTGCTGGTCGGCGGGCGAGATCTCCAGCGGATCGATTCGCGGCTCGGCGAGCCTGAAAACTCCGCATACCCGCAGTGGATGCGCGCGTGGAGCCCTTACGGGATGCCGCACGTGAAGCGATGTAAAGCCGCGCACCCGCAGCCCGTCGGTGAGCGCGTTCGGGGCGAGCATGAACCCCTCCGTCGAAGCGATTGACAATAACCCAACGCTCGGTTATCGGTTCTGTGGTGACGTAGCCGGAAGTGATCCGCAAGCTGAGGAAGCAGGACCGGCGGACACTCCGCCTTCTTGCCCTGCCGCTCGGACGAGGGAAACGCCACGCGATGCGCACGTCTTCTGTGGCAACGGCACAGGATCGGTCACCGGGTCGATCAGTTCGCAGCCTAGATCCGCTTGATTGTCGCGAACCAGGCCGGTGCGCCGTCGTCGTGGTGTCTCGTCTGAATCCGGTCCGGTTCGATGGCGGCGATATTCCATCCAGTGCTGGGGTTGAACGCCGCTCTCAGCGCTTCCTGACTGAGGGGGTGCGGGCCTGTATCGGGACCCTCGTCACTGAAGCACAACACATACAGGGTCCCATCGTGTTCGGTCACCGACGCGAGACTCGCCACGTATCCTGGTCGCTCGTCGCCGTCAAAGGTGTGGAACAGTCCGCAGTCCAGCACTGTCCGAGGGCTCCCGATCGCTCCGGCAACCTCGTCCCCTTCCTCAACTGGTCTTGCCTGCCGGCGCTACGGGACCCAGCCGGGCAGCTCCGATGCCTGCCGAATCCAACTCGCCATGAGCTCCTCGTCGAGCTGGTCGTCCTCGTGGATGTCGAGGTAGCGCACTTCCTTGTGCTTGGACTCGCCGGGGAGGAGAGGACGCAGTGACGTGCCGCGGAAGAAAGCCACCTTGACGTACTTCGTGAAGCAATGAAAGTTGAGGAACCAGCCCTGGCCCTCGATGCCATAGAAGGGCGAGTTCCACTTGACGGCCTTGCGCACGTCGGGGACGGTGCGCACGATGAGCGCGTCGAGGCGGCGCCCGACGTCGCGTTTCCAGCCCGGCATCGCCGCGATGTAGGCCTGCACCGGAGCGTCGCCGTCGGCCTTCGCGATCTGGGGGTTGCCGCCTGCGAGGAGGGCCGGCTTCGCGGCCACCAAGGCGTCCTTACTCCTGGTTGCGGTGGATCGCTTGCCTTTGCCGGCCGCCCCCTTGGATGCGAGCTTCCCTCTACTTCGAAGGTTTCGACTTGCCAGAACTGTTGAGGGCGACCGCTTGGCGAACGAGCGCCTTGAACGCGGACTCGTCAACTTCTTCTCCTTCGTGGATGTCGATCGCGCGGCGTACGTTTCCGTCGAGACTCGAGTTGAAGAGACGGGCCGGATCCTTCAGAGACGCGCCCTTGGCGAAGGTGAGCTTCACGACATTCTTATAGGACTCGCCGGTGCAGATGATGCCGTCGTGCGACCAGATCGGGGTGCCGGGTTCGTGGGTTTGACCCACTTCCACTCCTCGACGACGTCCGGGTCTGCTTCCTTGATGAGCGTGCGCATTCTGCTGAGGGTTTCCCCGCGCCAGTCCCCGAGTTCGGCGATTCTTTTCGAGATGAGCTCCGATGCCGACTGGCCTTGGCTCGCGCCCGACTTTTTCATGTTCTCATCCTCCTGATTCGTCGAAGTTCCACGCTCGACCGGCGTGGCAGGCACCAGCGCCAGACGGAGTGCGAGCGTCCCCAGAGCACGCCGGTGGCCGCCAGGCCAGACCCCACGACCAACGGACATCGCCGCCGAGCCGTGTCGCGATGCGCGCAAATGACGTGGCCGATGGCGCCGCCGAGATAGGCCAGTCATCAGATTGCGGCGACGGCAGACGTTTGCGGAACAAGGTAGCAGCACCACGCCAAGGCAGCTTGGCCGCGATGACAATGCGGACGATCGGCCGATTGGGATAGCCGTAGCCCGGTAACAATTTCGGCCACCGCGGTAGGTGTGCTGGGTCGCCCGGAACCAGGCGCTGCTCAGCAGCTGCGCGACCACCAAAAAGGAGAAGAGCCGAGCCGGTCCAGAGCTATCCTTAGCGGGGAGCGGAGATCGGTGCGGCGTCTGCAGGGTCGATTCCATCGGGTTTTTCCGGTCCTTGGATTGCGCTTCAACGCTTCGGGGCGTTGGTCGGCCAACCGGGGGTCTCAACGCCGAACTGCTGTGCGTACTCGGCGTTCAGTCGCTGCCAGCCACCGAACTTCATCGCCTCGGGACCAACGATGCGGCCGATGGGGGTTCCGCTGAGAAGGTGATCCAGAACATCGAAGCAAATGTGCCACCCGGCAGCACCCATCGAGATGAAGCGGCGATCGATGTTGGTCCACAGCGTCAGGCGCGTGCCGCCACCGAAGGCTTCGAGTTCCCACCGCATATCGAAGCCGCCCCAGTTGTACTCAAGCACCTTGGGAGCGTCGGCTCGCGTCACTGTGGTTTCGGTCACGTGCGGCGCGGGCGCTCCCACCGTGGTGAGCTTCACCGTGCTTCCAACCGTACCCAGGCTCCCATCGGCGTCGAAGGGCGCCCACTCGCGCAGATGCGCCGGGTCGGTCAGCGCCTGCCAGACTTTTTCCGGCGAGTGGCGCAGTTCTCTGACGAGAATGAGCGTCCACTTCTCTCCGTCCTTTCGCACCTGCGCCCCGCTGGCCGGACCCGGTGTGTACTGCTCGCGAGCGATCATCTTCTTCTCCTTGTCTTCCTTTTCGTTGGTGTTGATTGATCCATGCGGTCGAGGTGGCGTTCGAGAGCATCCACGTGAGCGGACCAGAACCGGCGGAACGGAGCCAGCCAGGCATCCACCTCCTGAAGTGGTTCTGGCTTCAGCCGGTAGAGACGGCGCTGTGCGTCCACCGTGGATTCCACGAAACCGGCCTCGCGCAGCACGCGCAGGTGCTTTGACACGGTCGGCTGCGGCATACGAAGTTGACGCTCGATCTCTCCAACCGACTGTTCGGACGAGACCAGGAGGCTCAATATCGCGCGGCGGTTCGGCTCCGCAATGATTTCGAAGACAGATTCCACTCTCTTGATATACTCCACAGAGCATATGCGTGTCAAGGTATATACAGACGGGCCCAGGCAACGGTTTCAAGCACCTCGCCGCGACTGCGCTACCTGATTGGGCAACAAGCGACGTCCGTCGCCCGTCTGCGCCGATTTCTTCCCGCGGGAATGTTCGAACAAGGGGTGCGGCGGAGCTTTTCACTGGACAAGACTCATTGAGAAACCGTGGGGCCCCCGCGGCCGTGATCACGCGAGTCCATTCGAATCCCGACACACTTGTCACTCCCACGGCTTCAATTCCTGGCGTTAGAAGGGAGGAGGGACGAGCTCGGCAATAAACAAACAGGGTCACCAGCAAGAACAGGAAGAACGAGGAGAAAGAGATGGACAAGAACAAAGAGAGAGACAGCGAGCCGCGGAAGGAGCGTCTTCCAAACAGCAAACCCCCGGTCGTCTCGGCGCAGGAGTGGGAGGCTGCGCGCCAGCAGCTCCTCGTGAAGGAGAAGGCGTTGACCCGCACCCGTGACGCGCTGGCCGCCGAGCGCCGGCGGATGCCGTGGCAGGCCGTGGAGAAAGGATACGCGTTCGACGGGACGAAGGGTAAAGCGAGCCTGCTCGACCTGTTCGACGGCCGCCGTCAGCTGATTGTCTACCGCGCCTTCTTCGAGCCCGGCGTGTACGGCTGGCCCGAACATGCGTGCCGCGGCTGCTCCTTCGTGGCCGACCAGGTCGCCCACGTCGCCCATCTGAACGCCCGTGACACCACGCTCGCGTTCGTCTCGCGCGCGCCGCTGACGGACATCGACCGCCTGAAGGCCCGAATGGGCTGGGCGATGCCGTGGTACAGCATCACGGACAGCTTCGACAGCGACTTCGGTGTGGACGAGTGGCACGGCACGAACGCCTTCATCCGCGATGGCGCCAACGTGTTCCGCACCTACTTCATCAACAATCGCGGCGACGAGCAGATGGGAAGCACCTGGAACTATCTCGACATCACGGCGCTCGGGCGCCAGGAGGAGTGGGAGGACTCGCCGGAGGGCTACCCGCAGACCCCGC
Organism: uncultured Acidobacteriota bacterium; assembly: GCA_963724645.1. GTDB lineage: Bacteria > Acidobacteriota > Vicinamibacteria > Vicinamibacterales > SCN-69-37 > CAVXSP01. Next base: position 264,018 of record CAVRVJ010000007.1, on the reverse strand, counting down.
CGTACAAGTGGTGGAACTGGCACGACAACTACGACACCGAGGCCTCGCCTCACCCGAAGTGGGTCGAGGTGTCCGACGCTGGAGAAGCCGCGATCCGAAAGCGCGATTAGCGCAACACGCTGGACCTCGACTCCGCCGACCGCCGACCGCGGCGCAGCGACTCGGAGGAGAGCGAGGCCAGGTGGTCGCTCGCGTCCGAGTATGCCCGTAGCAGAGAGGAGACTCTGCTGCCGCCGGCGCATGAAACCGGTCGAGCGTGGAGGCACCTGGGAATCCCGCCACGGGTCTATCGCGCGCGATTCGCCGCCGCATGAGTCCGCACCTGTCGCAGCAAGCTCGCCATCGGCGATAGCTCGCCCGGAGTCGTCGCGCGTCATCGCCAGAGCGACCGTCACGCTCCGTCTCGCAGAAAAGCAGCGACATTTGTCATTTTTCTGCCAACCAGATCCAGCCTACGCTGATCATCGGGCCACCAGCGCTCGGCCTGAAGCTGAAGATGGAAGGAGGGGACGGTATGTCGGTCTTCGAATTCCCGATGGTGTTTCCCGCCGATGGTGCGTCACTCGTGGGACGCGTCTATCGAGCTCGACTATTACGCGAATCCGCGGCGCGGCGCGGTGCCGGAGTGGAAGAACGAGATGGCAGAGAGGTCGTGGCTCTTCTGGCTGACGTTCGATCCCGATCCATTTGGGTACGGTGCGATGGCGAAGGCGCTGCAACCACCGGAATCTGACCGCCACGAAGCCAAGTACACCGGCTCCTGACGTGGTGCCTGCAGCGACCAGGGCTGTTGTGGTCATGCATACGGGACACATGGGATGGGGATACCTCCTCTTGGGTGCGAAGGACGCTCGCTCACGCCGCGGAGCCCGAGAGCATCCTGGTCGTTGGTCATGAGATAGATCTAGCGCCGGGGATCCGACGATGGGAGTGACAAGTGTGGCGGGATTCCGATGGACTCGCTGATCACGGCCGCCGCGCGCGCACTCGCGGCTGGCGATCCCCTCGGCGCATTGAAGCGCGTCTCGCTGCGCGAAGACGCGCCCGCCCTCGCCCTTCGAGGCATCGCGATGGCCCAGCTCGGCGATCTCGTCCGAGCGAAGGCGCTCCTGCGACGTGCGGCGCGCGCCTTCGGTCCGAAGGAGGCCGTGGCCCGCGCGAGGTGCGTCGTCGCCGAGGCCGAGGTCGCGCTTGTCTCGCGCGACCTGGGCTGGCCGCCGAAGGCGCTCGACCAGGCACGGGCGACGCTCGAAGCGCACGGCGACCGAGTCAACGCCGCGCATGCGCGGTATCTCGAGGTCCGGCGCCTCGTGCTGATCGGGCGGATCGACGAGGCGGAGCGCAGGCTCGCAGAGTTAGATCCCGAGCCCTTCCCTCCCGCGGTGAGAACCGCCCACGAGCTGGTGGTCGCCGGGATCGCGATTCGGCGTCTGCAGTCGAAGGCCGCGCGCGCGGCACTCGATCGCGCACAGCGCGCCGCGCGCGACGCGCGTATCCCTGCACTGACGGCCGAGGTCGACCGCGCATGCCTCGTCCTGAACACACCTGCTGCGCGCCTGATTGCGCGTGGCGAAGAACGACCCCTGCTGCTCGACGAGGTCGAGGCGTTGCTCGCGTCGAAGGCATTGATCGTGGACGCGTGCCGGTATGTCGTGCGGGACGGCGGCAAGGTGATCTCGCTCGCGAAGCGTCCGGTGTTGTTCGCCGTCGCACGCGCGCTGGGCGAAGCGTGGCCGGGAGACGTGGCCAGGGACGCGCTCATCGGAAGCGCATTCGGATCGAAGTTCGTCGATGAATCGCATCGCGCGCGGTTGCGAGTCGAAGTGGGGCGGCTGCGCGCGATGGTTCGGACACAAGCCGGTGTGAGCGCGACAAAGCGAGGCTTTGCGCTGTCGCCGCGCCGCGCCCGTGAAGTCGTCGTGCTGGCGAGGCCCGTCGAAGAGGCGCACGCGGCGGTGCTGGCCTTTCTCGCCGACGGCGAATCGTGGTCGAGCTCGGCGCTTGCGCTGGCGCTGGGAGCCAGCCAGCGCACCGTACAGCGGGCGCTCGATTCGCTTGCCGCAGCCGGAAAGGTGCAATCGTTCGGTCGCGGGCGCGCGCGCCGGTGGATGACTCCGCCCGTGCCGGGGTTCACGACAACCTTGTTACTCCCCGCTGCTCTGCCGATTGACTAGGCTGGGGGCATGCGACGATCCGCCGCCGAGATCATCCGGGAGTATGGACCCTTTACGGGTGTCGACCACGTGCATGGCGTCACCTACGACGGCAAGAGCGTGTGGTTTGCCGCTGGCGACACGCTCAACGCGCTCGATCCTGAGAGCGGGAAGACGCTGCGCTCGATCGATGTCGTCGCGCATGCAGGAACGGCCTTCGACGGCCGGCACCTGTTTCAGCTCGCCGACGATCGCATTCAGAAGATCGATCCGCAGACCGGCCGCGTACTCGATACGATCCCGGCGCCTGGCGGCGGTGCTGACTCGGGGCTGGCGTGGGCTGAAGGGACACTCTGGGTGGGACAGTATCGAGACCGGAAGATCCATCAGATCGATCCCCAGACCGGAACGATTCTTCGCACGATCGAGTCCAACCGCTTCGTCACCGGCGTCACGTGGATCGACGGTGAGCTCTGGCACGGCACTTGGGAAGGTGACGAGAGCGATGTGAGGCGGGTCGATCCTCGAACGGGAGAAGTCCTGGAGAAGCTTGAGATGCCGCCTGGAGTGGGCGTGTCGGGGCTCGAATCCGATGGCGGCGATCAGTTCTTCTGCGGAGGAGGCAGGAGCGGGAAGGTGAGGACCATCCGCCGGCCCAGGCGGGGCTCCGAAACGGGCAGCGGCTCCGAGATCCCCGTCAACTCCACGCGCAAGTAACGAAGCGGCCCTCGCGGAAAAGCCGGGAGCGCACCCAGGAGTCATTACCGGCGGCCTGCTGTTCCGACAGCGCTCGTTCCGAGACGAAATCAAGCTCAAGAACGCGGCCTGAGACCTCTTCAAAGAGACGGACGACTTCCAGAGGGCTCAACGCGTCTGGTCCGCCTACCTCCAACGTCGCATTATGAGCCAACGGGCTATCCACGCACATCATCGCGAGCCTCGCGACGCCGAAACTGAGTACACGAACTTTCGACACGAGGTCAGTCCTTTCGAGAGGTGGCAATATCGAAGTGCAGCACATCCTCACGTACCCCGAGCTTCGTGTAGAGGGCTATGGCGGGGTCATCGTCGAGATCGGCTTGCACGAAGATCGCGTAGGCGCCGCGTGTTTCCGCAACCTTCTTGAGCTCCAGGATCAGTGCCGTGGCGATTCCCTCTCTCCGGTGGCCTTCGGCAACGGCCAAATCGTAGATATAGATCTCGCTCCGCTCCTGTTCGAACTTGTGCAACTCGTACGCGGCGAGGCCTCCGACCACTTCATCGCCTTTCAATGCGGCGAGGGCGATGAAGTACTCGGCAGCGAGCAGGCGACTGAGATAGCCGTCGCTTGGCCGCTTCGATGTATAGGTGTCCAAGTCGCCAAACGCCTCGCCGAACATCCGCAGCATCCGATCCATGACCGGAATATCCGCGGGTCCAACCGGACGGATGGAGAGCGGGCGAACAGCTCGCATCGGCACACCTACGCGATCTGCCGGCTCAGTAGCAGTCTCTCAGCAGTTGGCATGGGCGCCTCAGCGAGCACCCGATCGTAGCAGGGTGGTTCAAGAAGCGCATACTCTGGACCCTCAACACGATGTTCCGCAAAACGCTGCGCGGCCGTCAGTGCGCGGAAGTGGAAACGATTCCAGATATTCACTAGACTTCCGCAGGCGGGGCGCATTCAAATTCGCGGGTCACGTTCTCATGCCGGCAGACACGATCTTTCAAATGACAGGGTCGACCGTCCGATTTGGCGCCGGCGCGACGCGCGAGGTCGGCGCCGACTTCGTCGACCTCGGCTGCCGGCGAGTGCTGATGATCGTCGACCCGGCCGTCCGCCGCTTGTATCCGGGTGAGGCCGCCGTGGAATCGCTCCGGTCGGCGGGTGTGGACTTCGACGTGTTTGGCGAGGTCCGGTGCGAACCGACGGACGCATCGTTCCGGCAGGCAATCGCAGCAGCGTCCAGCAGCGAATTCGACGGGTACCTCGCGGTCGGAGGCGGGTCCACCATCGACACCGCCAAAGCCGCGAATCTTTATGCCACGTGGCCGGCCGAGTTCTCGGACTACGTCAATCCGACGCTCGGTCGCGGCCTCACGCCGCCCGGGCCGCTCAAGCCGCTGATTGCCGTCCCGACGACGGCCGGCACGGGCAGCGAGACCACCGCGGTCGCCGTATTCGATTTCGAACGCGAACTGGTCAAGACCGGCATCGCGAATCGCTACCTGCGTCCGACGCTCGGGTGCCTCGATCCCGAGAACACACGCAGTTGCCCGAAGGCGGTCGCCGCCAGTGCCGGCCTCGACGTGCTGAGCCACGCGCTCGAGTCGTACACCGCGCGGCACTATCTCGAGCGCGAACGGCCCGCCCGGCCGTCGCTGCGATCGGCCTACCAGGGCGCGAACCCGATCAGCGATGTGTGGGCCCTCGAGGCGCTGCACATTGTGGCCGAATGCCTCCCGCGCGTGTACGCCGATCCCTCCGACGATGAGGCGCGCGGCCGGATGCTGCTTGCGGCGTCCTACGCTGGGATCGGGTTCGGCAACGCCGGCGTGCACCTGCCGCACGCGATGGCATATCCCGTGGCCGGCCGGGTGAAACACTACCGGCCTGCCGGATATGAGACGGACCATTCGATGGTCCCGCACGGAACGTCGGTGATCGTGCACACGCCGGCTGTCTGCCGCATGACCGCGCCTGCCGGGCCCGAGCGGCACCTGCGGGCGGCCGCGGCGCTCGGTGCTGACGTGCGTGACGTGCCGCTCAGCCGCGCCGGCGATGTGCTCGCCGAACGTGTGCTCCATTTCATGCGGATCACCGATCAACCGATGGGCATCGCGGCATTCGGTTACACGGAGGCCGACATCCCCACGCTCGTCGAAGGGACGCAGGTTCAGGCGCGCCTGTTGAAGCTGTCGCCCGTCGACCCAACGCCAGCCGTCCTGGCGCAGCTGTTCCGCGATTCGCTTCGGCTCGTCTGTGCGGAAAGTCACTTGACTTGACGTGGCAGGTTGCGCCCGCGCCCGCGCGGGCGCGCGAACCTACCACGTCAGGTCAAGCGCTTTCGTGGATAGCTAACGGCGGTTCGGTCGTATTGATCCGTGACTTCGCGCCGAGCAGTGTAGCGGAGAACCGCGCAGGCAACCTGACGCCCGCCGTACAATCGGACGATGGGCGCGAACGGTTTCGCGCGCCGCCGCTGGGGCTCTCGCGATCGCTGTGCTGGACCTGTCTCCGACCATGGATCGCCGTCGTGAGAAGAAGGGCGATGCCGAGGGCAATCTCATAGACGACGTAGCAGTAGTCGACATAGAAGGTCAGACCCAGGATCAGCCCCGCGGCTACGGCCGACCGCCAGGATCCGTTGACCACGCCGGACACCGACAGCACGCACAGCGGGATGACCCGGACTGACGTCAGGTTGAAGTGGCCGTTGAGATGGGCGCCACATAGCGCGTCGGCTCCACGCGCGACATCGACTCGATGCGAGCCAAATGCCCTTCACCGGCAAGTTCCGCAAAGATCCACAAATGTCGATCGAACCTACTTCACGTTCACGTCGTAGACGTAAAGCGTCGACGTGTCGTCCTCAGGCAGGAAATACGCGCGGAGGCCCGCAGCGCTCGGCTCGATCCACACAGGGTTGTGTGTCATGTCCAAACCACCGGCGGTCCACAAGGGCACAGGTACCTGGTGGATCGGCCGGCCGTCCGCGAGGTTGACGAGGTCGAGGCCGCCCAGCCGGAATGGTGGCGACGCCGGCGTCTGGCGGAACTCGGCGAGTCCCGTACAGAGCATGCGGCGCCCGCCGGCGTACTTGCAGTCCTGGTAGTCCACGTAATGCGACGGGTTCAGGGTGCGCAGTTGCTCCGGAGGAGTGTCCGCGTTGGTCACCCTGCCATTGGCGTCCATGGTCCACCGGTAGAAGCGGCGCGAACCCCAGCTCGCGCCATGCAGCGTCCGGTCGTCGGTGTTGTGAACGATGGCGCCAATGCTGTCTGGAAACCGGAATACCTCGGCGGCGCGCATCCTCTCGGGGTCGACCTTGTAGATGATCGAGTGGCTGTCGGGCCGGTACTCGGACAGGGGGAGCCAGATGTACTGGCCGTCGTAGTCGATGCCGCCGGCGTGATAGACGGCGCCAGCCGCCAGCGTGAGGTCGGTCACGAGCCGACCGGTCATGTCCGCCTTGAAGAGATGGCCGACGCCTTCGCCGGCATCGCGATCGTAGCCATCGACCGGCGCCGGATAACGCCTGGTCGGGACGCGGACCTCGACCGAGGAGATGTACAGGACGTCCCCGAGCTTCACCATGCCCTGCGGATGGAAGGTGCGGAAGCCCATGCGTATTTCAGCAACGCGCGTCCAGACGGACTCACGTGTCAGGAGGAGGACGCGGTCGGCGACCGTCGCGCGGTCATTAACGGCGGCCTGGCTCCACATCACCGCGGCGATCCCGAGCGTCACGATCGTGGTGCGCACCGCGGCGCATCTTACATCGTCGCGCCGTCGTCAGTTGAGACGGACGGTCGGCGGCGTCGAGAACCAGCCGCCTTCTCCGATGATGAGCCAGCCGATCGGAAACCCGCCCTCGTGCACGTAAACGAGGCCGAGTTGTTGCGCGTCTCCCCCCACGGGGAACCGGCGCCTCGCGACGACGGATTCCCCAGGCTGCAACACCGTATCGAACGGCACATCCGCACCCGGCAGCGGATCATAGCGGCGGCCGCGCGTATCGGTCAGATAGACGACGGTTCCCTTCTCACCCATCGGCACGCGCCTGGCCCGATTCGAGAGCCGCAGCGCCACCTCATAGACGGTCGGGACTGGCGTCCCCACCGGCCTTGCCTCGATGACGCTGATGCACCAGTCGTCGAAACATTGCGTGTCGCCGATACGGTACACACGCGGCGGACTCGCGATCGACACGGCAATCACCACCGCGAAATACCCGGCTGCACCGATCCCCAGGCGTCGCAGAACCCGTCCCGCACGCGCCCGGTTGCCGCCTATCGCCGCCGCGGCCGCAGCGATCAGACTGACGACACTCACCAACGCCAGGAGAAGGAACAGAGGCTCGAAGAGATTCATGAGCGGCATCTTAACTTTGTATCACAAAGCTATTGACGCGGCACGGTCACCTGCCCTCGCGGCCGTATACTGCGTCCCCATTGACCGCCATGAAGCGACTCCCCGTTCTCGTGGCCGCCGCCGCGCTGTTCCTTCCGCAGCGGATCGATTCGCGCCTGGCTTCGTTCGTCGACGCCATTCGCGCCATCGACGACCACGCGCACGTGGTGGCGCCCGATATGGAACACGACACCGGCTACGACGCGCTGCCGTGCGACCTGCTGCCCGGCGGATCGCTGCCGCCGGCCAATGTCCGTTTCGGTCCGGACGTGCTCGCCGCGTGGAAGATGCTGTACGGATTTTCCGGAAAGAGCGACGAGGCCGCCGATCTGCGGGCGGCCGCCCAGGCACAGGCTGACAGGCACAGACGCGAGGGCGAAAAGTACTTCCAGTGGGTGCTCGACCAGGCGGGTATCGAGATCGTCATGGCCAATCGCCTAACGATGCCGGCCCAACTGACCGGCCCCAGATTCGTCTGGGTGCCATACGACGACGCGCTGCTTTTTCCACTCGACAACACGGTCGAGAAGACGCAAACGCCCGATCGGCGAATCTTTCTGGAACGCGAGGAGCTGCTGCTGAAGACGTACCTGCAGCAGGCGGGCCTGACGGAAGTGCCAACGTCTTTCGATCAGTATCTGAACTTCGTATCGGGAGTGCTGACGCGCCAGAAGAGCGGCTCGGCCGCCGCGATCAAGTTCGAGGCCGCCTACTTACGGTCGCTCGACTTCGCCCCCGCCGACAGAGAGACGGCAAGCGCGATCTACGGCCGGGCGCGCGCTGCCGGAGCGTTGAGTGCGGCCGATTACAAGACCGTGCAGGATTTTCTCTTTCGCGCGATCGCCAGAGAGGCCGGCAGGCTCGGGATGGCCGTGCAGATCCACACCGGCGACGGCTGCGGCGACTACTTCGATCAGCAGGGCGCGGCGCCAATGCTCCTGTCATCGGTCGTGAACGATCCGGGCCTGCGGGACACGAATTTCGTACTGCTGCACGGCGGGTCTCCCAACGAGCGCTCGATCGCCGCGCTCATCAAGAAGCCGAACGTCTATGCGGACATGTCGGCGATGGAACTTCTCTGGTCGCCGGCCGAACTGGCGCGCGCCCTTCGGCCGTGGCTCGAGATCGCGCCCGAGCACGTCCTGTTCGGAACGGACGCCGGTCCGTTTGGCCCCGGGCTGGGGTGGGAAGAGACGACGTGGCTCGGCAGCCGGAACACCCGTCGCGCGATCACGCTGGCGCTTACACAAATGGTCGATGACCGGGCGATTACGGCCGACCGCGCCAGAGAGATTGCGACCCGCGTGCTGCGTACCAACGCCGCGGAGTTGTACCGCCTCGGCAATCGCTGAGGAGGAGCATGGCTGGATCGGACGCCTTGACACCGGATCGCGTGGCCGCGCGAGTCGAGCGAGCGCTCGCGCGGTATGCGAATCCGAAGCGCGGAGAGTTCTTTTCGCACGGCTATGCGCCCAGCCGCCTCAAATGCCTTGGCGTCGCGGTCCCGCATTTGCGCAAAGTGGTGCGGACGTTCGCGCGTGAGCTAAAGGACACGTCCGACCGGCGGTTGATCGCCACCGCCGCCGCGCTCGCCAAGCGTGGCAGCATCGAAGGCCGGCAAGCCGGTTATGAACTGCTCGCGCGACGGCCACAGGCGATGGCGATGCTGACGCGCCGAACCATCGAGCGCCTCGGGCGCGGCAACGACAATTGGGCGTCGGTGGACGGCTTCGCGGCCTACATCACGGGCCCGGCCTGGCTGCAAGGGCGCCTGAGCGACGCGGATCTTCGGCGCTGGAGTCGATCGTCCAGTCTTTGGTGGAGACGCACCGCCCTGGCTTCAACGGTGGCCTTGAACGTGGCCGCGCGGGGCGGGAGCGGCGACGCCCGCCGGACGCTCATGGTCTGCGCGGCGCTCGCGGACGATCAGAATCCGATGCTCGCCAAGGCGCTGTCGTGGGCGCTTCGATCGCTCGTGCCGCACGACCCGCGGGCGGTGCGCGCCTTTCTCGAGAAATGCCCGCGGCTGCCGGCGCTCGTGCGCCGCGAAGTCACAGCAAAACTCGAGACGGGATACAAGCATCGGTCCTGACTACGGTGCGAACGGCCGTCCCGCCCCGTCACCGGAGCTGTTGAAACTCCGCCCACTCGGGCTCGTTCTCGAAGATCCAGCGGTAGTACTTGCGGCCCTTGAGTTTCTTCGCGCAGGATTCATCGACGATGACCGTACAGCGTGGGTGAAGCTGCAGCGCCGAGGCGGTGATCATCGACGTGATCGGTCCCTCCACGGCGTCGGCCAGCACCCTGGCCTTCTCGCTGCCCGTGGCGAGCAGCAAACAACGCCTGCTCTCGAGGATCGTCCCCACGCCCATCGTGATCGCGCGCTTGGGCACTGCGCTGGCGTCGCCGCCAAACATCGACGCGTTCTGACGCCGCGTCGTCGGCGTCAGCGCTTTCGCGCGGGTGCGCGAGCGGAGCGCCGATAGTGGCTCGTTGAAGCCAATGTGGCCGGCCTTGCCCAGACCGAGCAGCTGCAGATCGATGCCCCCCGCTTCTTGAATCAGCCGCTCGTAGCGCGCTGATTCGGCGCCCAGGTCCGCGGCCATGCCATCGGGCAGGCGCGCGTTCCCGGGCGCGATGTTGACTTTGCTGAACAGGTGCTCGTGCATGTAGTGCCGGTACGAGCGCGGATCGCCCGGCGCCAGCCCGATGTATTCGTCGAGATTGAACGTCCGGCACTGCGACAGGTCGAGCCCCTCGGACCGATGCATGGCCGCCAGCGTGGCGTACACACTCTCCATCGTGCGGCCGGTTGCCAGACCAAGCACGAGCCGGGGCCTGGCGCGCAGTTCCTTGGCGACGAGCAGCGCCGCCAGATGGCTGGCGCTCTTCGCGCTCGGCCGGATGATGACTTCCATGGGCGCGGCAATCGCCGCGTCAGCTCCGCAGGTACTTGTTGAACCAGCCGAGCGTTCGTTGCCAGGCGAGCTTCGCAGCCGCTTCGTCGTAGCGCGGCGTCGTGTCGTTGTGGAAGCCGTGATTGGCCTTCGGGTAGATATAGCCCTCGTGCGGCACACCGGCGGCAGTCAACGCCTTGTCGTAGTCGGGCCAGGTTGCGGCCAGGCGCGTGTCGAGTTCGCCGTGATGCACGAGGACAGGGGCCTTGATTCGGGCGATGTCGGCAGGCGCCGGCACCGCGCCGTAGAACGCTACCGCAGCGCCAAGATCCGGCAAGCGTGTCGCCAGCGTGTTCGCGATGCCGCCGCCGAAGCAGAATCCGACGGCTCCGACCTTCCCCGTGCAGTCGGGCCGGGCCTTGAGCCAGCCCGCTGACGCCACGAAGTCCTCGGTCATCTTGTTGCGGTCCACCTGTCCAAACAGAGTGCCGCCCTTCTCGTCATCTCCCGGATACCCGCCGACGGAGGTCAGGCCGTCGGGGGCAAACGCGAGGAAACCTTCGGTCCCCAGGCGTCTGGCGACATCCTCGATATAGGGATTGAGACCCCGGTTCTCGTGAACGACGAGCACCGCCGGGTGTTTGGCCGCCGGCGCGCCGGCCGGGCGCACGAAATAGCCCTTGATCGATCCGTTGCCTTGCGGCGACGGTACCGTGGCGTACTCGGTCTGGATCCGTTTGTCGTCCTTCGGCACCTGCTGCGCCCAGGCGTAGTTCGGCTTGAGCACCTCCAGAAGTCCCGCCGCGGTCAGGCCGCCCACGGAAAACTTTCTGGCGCGCTCGAGAAACGTGCGGCGGTCGATGTCGCCATGCACGTAGAGGTGAAACTCATCCAGCAGTTCCTGCGGAAAGTCAGACGCCTTTTTCCGTTCCATGGTTCTCACTCCTTCCGGCTCGAGGTGGTACGGCCGCCGGGCCGCAGAATACCACCCGCCGCGGGGGCTGCGGCAAGGTCATGCAGAGGCCGCAGCGCCGTCGTAGATGAGTTGCAGCAGCTGAAACGGATCCACGGGCTTGGTCAGGTGCAGATCGAAGCCGGCCTGCAGCGCACGCTCGCGATCTTCAGGCCGCCCGTATCCCGTCACGGCGATCAGCAGCGGCCTGAGGCCCGCCGCCTGACGAATGCACCTGGCGGCGGCATATCCGTCCAATCCGGGCAGGCCGATGTCGATGAGGACGACGTCCGGCGCGAGTCGCCCCGCCGCTTCGACGCCGCCCGGACCATCGACCGCTTGATGCACGTCGTGTCCGGCCGATTGCAGCGCCTCGCACAGCATCTCCCGCGCATCGGCGTTGTCTTCAATAACGAGAATGCGCCGAGGGCGCTCGCGCGAGAGGACGGGGATCTTCGGCTGGGCCGCTATCAGCGGCGAAACGCGCGGCAATCTGACCGTGAATGTGCTGCCCTGTCCCGTTCCTGCGCTCTCGGCAGTGACGGTGCCGCCGTGCAACTCGACGATGCGGCGCGCCAGGGTCAGGCCGATGCCCAGACCGCCCTGGGATCGCTCGAGCGTGCGGTCGCCCTGCACGAACAAATCGAAGACCCGCCGCAGCATCTCCGGCGCAATCCCTACGCCGCTGTCGCTGACGCGAAAGACGACGTCGTCTCCTTCGGTCCGCAGGCTGATGGCCACTCGGCCACCCGAGGGCGTGTACTTGAAGGCATTGGTCAGCAGGTTCGTCACGACCTGCTCGATTCGCGTGTCGTCTGCGTTGGCCCAGGCCGGCTGCAGGTCCAGATCGACGCGATAGGACTGCGTTCGACCGCCAGCCTCAATCGTGGCCAGGCACCGCCTGACGATCGGCTCGAGGTTCATGGGTCCACAGTCGAGCACGATCTTGCCGGTGGCGATGCGGCTGGCCTCGAGCAAGTCGTTGACGAGGCGCGTCAGGTGCGCGACCTGCCGCTTGATGACGCCCTGAGCGCCGGCGCGGTGATCGGCGGCGGCCCCTGGAAACTCCAGGACGTGGACGGCCGTGCCAATCGCGCCCAGCGGGTTACGCAACTCGTGCCCGAGCATGGCCAGGAATTCGTCTTTTGCGTGGTTGCCCGCCTCGGCTTCAATCCTTGCCGCTTCGGCTTCCGCGCGGGCCGCTCGCTCGCGCCGCAGCAACTCGGCCCGCTCGCGATCCTGCTCTTCGAGCAGCCGGCCGGTCTCATCGAAGGCCTGCGCGACCTCGTCGAGCTCGCGAATGCCGGTGCGTGGCAGCGTCGGCGGCCGCTGATCGGTGGCCAACGCTCTCACGCGCGCGACGAGCCGCGTCACCGGCTGCGTGATTCCCGCGCCGAAGCTGACGGCCAGCACGACCGCGAGAACCATCGAAAGCCCGGCGCCGACGATCACGCCGAACGTGGACCACCACAGCGCGGCTTCAACACTGCGCGTCGGCACGCCCGTGCCGACGGTCCAGCCGGCAATCCGCGATCGACTGTGCGCCCCGTAGAACGATTGCCCCTCAAGCCCGACGCTATGGTCGGCACCCTCCGCGATTCGTCTGGAGCTCTCGAGCTGAGACGGCGTCAACCGGCGCCCCACCCATCGATCGTTGTTCAGGGTACGCGCGATCACCGTCCCGTCCAGGTCGACCAGCGTCATCGTCGCACCCGTGGCGACGGGATAGGAGGAGAGGAATCTGAGCCACACATCTTGATCGATCGCGGCATAGAGGACGTAGCGAATTGTCGCCTCGCGAATGACGGGGACGAAGACAGCTGTCGAGAGGGCGTGGAGCGGCGGGGACTGGACCAGCCCGGAGACGGCCGGCGCGCGCGTCGCGAGCGTGCGCTGAAAGGCTTCGAGCGAGGCCACCGACGCGTTCGACGGCTCGCCCACCGGGTGACGCAGGTTCAGGATCTCGCGGCCTGTCGCCGGATCGATCAGCGCGACGGTGGCCCAGTGCGGTTCGGCGGAGGCAACGCGCTGCGCCCGCTCGTAGAACGCCCGGAAGTCCCCGCGGTCCAGCTCAGGCGAGCTCGCCAGCGCCTGCAACAACGTGGTCGACCCTTCGAGCGTTCGATCCAGGGCGAGCGTCATGGCGCGCACGCGCTCGAGAAACTGCTGTTCGAACGCCAGCCGCTGCTGCCGCCAGAAGATCGCCGTCATCACGGTCGAAAAGATCAGCACCGGCAGTAGCGACAGCCCGACCAGCGAGATCAGGCGACGACGGATATACATGGCGGCCGGCCTCGGCGCGGCTATTGCGCCACGAGTTGATATGTCACGAACGCGAAATAGCGGCTGTTCGGCGACCAGGAGGACACGTTGATGGTGCCCTGCCCTCCAAACAACCGGGCGAGCACCTTCACGTTCCGCGTGGCCATATCCATCATTCGCAGCGCGACATCCTTGTTTTCCGGATGATCGCCGGCGCCCTTGTCGTACGTCAGAAACACGATGGACTTGTTGTCCGGTGAGATGTGCGGGAACCAGCTCTCGACGTCCACGTCCTTCGTGATCTGTTCCTGCGCGGACCCGTCGGCCTTCATGCGCCAGATCTGCATGGAGCCAGTGCGCTCGGAATTGAAATAGATGTACTGCCCGTCCGGCGAGTACTCGGGGCCGTCGTCCTTCCCCTCGGCGGTGGTCAGACGGGTTTCCGGACCGCCGTTCACGGAGATCGTATAGACGTCGAAATTGCCGTTCCGCTGCGCGCAGTAGGCGAGCGTCTTGCCGTCCGGAGACCAGCCGTGGAAGTAGGACGGCCCCTGCTCGGTCAGACGCCTGGCCTCGCCCCCGCCGACGGGCACGGTATAGATGAGCGACGGCCGCTGCCCGTTCACCGTCTGCGACTGATCACTGATGGCCCAGAGCTTGCCGTCCAACGTGACCCCGTGGTCGTTGTTGATGCGCGTGAGAATCCCGAGATCGACCGGCTCGGGCACTTTCAGGCGATTGGGATTCGGCGGTGTGCCCGGAGGCTCGGCCTGCACCTTGTACAGCTTGCCGTTGTTGTTGAAATACAGCGTGTTCGTGTTGTCGGGGAACCAGTTTGGCGCCTCGAAGCGCCCCGGCTGCGTGAGGACATAGGCGACGCGGCGATCGCCCGATTGCACGTTGATCGTCTCGAGCGTGTTGACGACGCTCATCGGCGCGCCGGCCGCCGCCGGCGGCGGCGTCGTCAGCGCGACACCCGAGAATTCGGCGGTCTCGATGCGCCCTGTATCGTGCGACGTGACGCCGAGCCCGATGTAGAAGTCGCCCGTGAACTCCACTCGCGCCGCGCCGCCCGCCGGCTGCAGGGCTTCACCTGGCGCCGCGACGGACATCGAGACGTAACTGCCACGCTTCTCGATCCGCAGCCGCCTCGGGCCGACGACGTTGGATTGCACTTCGTGCGTGACTCCGCCCTTGCTGTCACGCCACTGCAGCGACGTCAAGCCGTCGCCATGACCGGCCGCGTCAGCGTAGACGGAATCCGCATCGAGCGTCTGCCGGACGACCAGACACGCCTTGCGGTGGCCGACGGGCGTGCCCGTCGCGGGCTTGCTGCCCACGAACTGGAACGTGGCCTCCAGCGTCACGTCGCCGGACACCTTCTTCCACAAATAGTGAAAGTGATCCGCGTTCGCCCACATGTTCTCGCCGCCGCCGGAGATCGCGTAGACCTGTCTGGCCGTGTCGAACGCGGCTGAGCCGGGTCCCAATGTGGACGGCGTGCCGACGTCGCTGCTTTCCGTGAAGAGGCCCATCGGCGGTGCGGCCGACAGAGGGACATGGGTTCCTCCTGCGCCAACCGCGAGAGCCACGCCGACCGCCGCCAGCCAACGTTTCGTCTTCATGACCGCCTCCGGTTCAAGTGTTCAAGGAACGCGGCGCCGGTGCCGCACAAGGCGACATCATACTCAGGACTCGCGCCGGTGCCTACATTAACGCCACGGCAAGGCGCCAGCGCTGCATCGAAACAGTCCACTCGGGCGCCGCGGCCGCATCAGCCGACAGATGTCTCGAGATCCGGACGACGCAGGGTCGGCCGGACGCGACAGAGCGGCTCCGACACCCTGGTCTGATTCTTGAAAAGTTCAACATCGGAGGGATTAGCCATGAACAAGATGGGGGTTGCGATCCTGTGGGCAGGCGCCCTGGTGGTGGCCCAGGTGAGCGCGCCGCCGCTCGCCGCCCGTACGGCACCGCAATATCAAGATCGGTCTCAGTCTCAGTACGCCCGAAGCCGGCCCGGCCAGCGGCTGACTGGGACCTATGAGCTGGATCGGACGCGCAGTGACGACCCGCTGCGTGCATCCGATCAGGTGCTGCGGCAACTGCCAGTGGCCGAGCGGTCGAGAGTCCACGATCGGCTGATGAATCGGCTCGATCCGCCGGACATTCTTTCGCTCGAGCGCGCTGGCCTGCAAATGTCGATCGCCTCGTCGCGCGCGCCGCAGCTGAGCTTTGAGGCCGACGGCCGTTCGCGCACCGAGATGTTGCCCAGCGGGCGATCGCTGACCACTCGCGCCAGTCTGTCGGGCGATCGGCTGGACGTGTCGACGCGTGGTCAGTCAGGGATCGACTTTACCGTGACGTTCGAACCGATCGACTACGGAAGCAGCCTGCGCGTGACACGGCAGCTGTTCGATGAGCGGTTGCGACAGCCGGTGGTGGTCCGCAGTGTGTACCGGAAGATCTCCGACGCGCCTGATTGGGACGTCTACAGTGGACCGCGCGGGTCAGTTTCCGGCCGATACGATTCGCCGTCGTCCTGGGGGTCCATGGTGATTCCGGACGGCGCGACGCTCGTCGCGACCCTCGACCAGCCCGTCGACATGCGCGCGATTCGGCAGAACGATCGCGTCACGTTGACCGTTCGCAATGCCCCTCGCGCGGAGTGGCAGAACGCGGTGATCGAAGGATCCGTGGTCAACATGCCCGCGGCGATGAACGACCGATCGGGACTGACGATTGCTTTCGATCAGATCCGTCTCCGCGACGGGCGTACGGGCAACTTCGACGGCACGATTGACGCGATTCGCGGGCCGAACGGCGAGTCGATTGCGTATGACGCCGAGCAGGTGCGCTCTGGCAACAACCAGACCGAACGGGCCGTGCAACGCGGCGCGATTGGCGCGGCCCTGGGTGCAGCAATTGGCGCGATCGCTGGTGGCGGCAAAGGGGCGGCCATCGGCGCCATAGTGGGGGGCGGCGGTGGGGCGGCCACCGTATTTATCGATCCGTCGAATCAAAGCAACTTGCCGCGAGGTACGGAGTTCACGATCCATACCCGCACGCCAATAAGGTAGGTTGCGCTCGCAGCGACGCCGGGTGTCGATCTTCCGAGGCAACGCTCGGAGGATCGTCCCCGGCGTCTGCCCTTGGTGGGATCCGCGGAAGGCCTATATTCTTGTTGTCCGTTGATTACGAGACTTGCCGCCGGCCTCCCAATCGCACGTGCCGCTCTCATGATGCTCGTGGCGGCGCCTCCGTGCCGTGCGCAGGACCAGCACGCCGCGTTTGCCGGCGGGTCGCTCGTTCGGACGACCGAACACAGCGGCGTCCTCCGGGCCCAGATCGCTTGCTGAGAGACGGACGTGCTTTCGAGAAAATCGAAATACGGACTCAAGGCGCTTTTGGTGCTGGCGGAACGAGCCGGCCGCGGTCCGGTCCTGATCTCGGACCTGGCGAAGCGAGACGCCATCCCGAAGAAGTTCCTGGAGGCCATTCTTCTGGAATTGAAGCGCCATGGCCTCGTCCACAGCCGCAAGGGCCGGGGAGGCGGGTACTTCCTGCGCCGGAAGCCCGGCGAGATCACGTTTGGCGAGGTGATTCGGGTGCTGGAAGGGCCGCTTGCCGCCGTGCCCTGCGTGAGCCAGACGGCGTACATGCGATGCACCGAGTGCGTCGACGAGAAGACCTGCGGCGTCCGAATCGCGATGAAGGAAGTGCGTGACGCCACGGCGCGGATCCTGGACCACTCCACGCTGGCGGACGTGAACGCGCGCGTCGCCAGGCTCGGCCGGCGGCGCCGCCGCCGCACGACCTGACGCCGGGCCGCCACTATCGCCCCTGTCGCTCCGACCCTGCCCTCAGGCTCTCCAAGACACTCTGCGTGGTGCGGTCAACCGAGAAGCGGCATTACCCTCCTTAGTCTATTTGTGGTATAGACTTACTCTGACACAATGACCAGGATGAACCGAACCGTCGCGCCGCGAAGGAGTCAGGGGGCGTGTTGTCGCGCCGCGCGGTGCGCTTCCAGCCGGTCTCATCGAGGTGTCCACGCCACTCACCCGTAGCGAAGGACACCGTAAGAAGTTCGGCCCGGAGGCGATTTTCGCTCCGGGCCTTTTTTTTGTGAACAGGTTCCCGGGCACAGCGCGCCGGTGGCGCAGTCACGCGGCAATCGAGGAGGTGGAAATGCACTCGCTCCGATCCACGATCATCGCGGCCGGCATCGCGGCGGGAATCCTCATACCCGTCCTGCCTTCCGTGTCCTTTGCGCAAAGCGGATCAGGCGCCATCACGGGGACTGTCAAAGACGCTTCGGGAGGGGTCTTGCCCGGCGCGACCGTGAGAGTCGTCAACAACGCCACCCACGCGGCCGCGGACACTGTCACCGATCTGGAGGGACGTTTCCGCGTGGCCCCGCTCGCGCCAGGCGCCTACCGCCTCGATGTCTCGATGAGCGGCTTCGAAGGGGCCGTGCATGAGATTGCCCTCGACGTCGATCAAACGGCGGCTATTGACGTCACGCTGGCCCAGTCACGATTCACCGAGTCGGTGACGGTGAGCGCCCGGCGCGTGGAAGAGATCGCCCGGGAGGTGCCCATTCCGCTCTCGGTCGTGAGCGGCAACCTCGCCGCCGACACCGGCGCCTTCAACGTGAACCGTCTGAAGGAGCTTGTTCCGACCGTCCAGTTCTATTCGACGAACCCGCGCAACTCGGCGATCAACATCCGCGGCCTGGGCACGCCGTTTGGGCTCACCAATGACGGCCTCGAGCCGGGCGTCGGTCTCTATATCGACGGCGTCTTCCACGCACGGCCTGCCGCGGCGACACTCGACTTTCTCGATGTCGATCGTGTCGAGGTGCTGCGCGGCCCGCAAGGCACGCTCTTTGGCAAGAACACGACCGCCGGCGCCATAAACGTCACGACCCGCAAGCCCAGCTTCACGACGGGAGGCGACTTCGAGCTCAATTACGGCGGCCTCGGATTCCTGCAGGCGAAGGGCTCGATCACCGGCCCGCTGGCGAAGCGAATCGCCGCGCGGGTGTCCTTCTCAGGTACCCAGCGTCGCGGCACCATCGAGAATGTCGACCACGCGGCACCTTGTGAACGATCTCAACAATCTGGGATTCAGGGGCCAGGTGCTGCTCGCCCCGTCGGACACGATCGCGATTACCGTGGCGGCGGATCACACACGCCAGCGCCCCGAGGGCTATACCCAGGTCATCGCGGGCGTCGCGCCCACACTGCGCCCCGCGAACCGGCAGTACGCGCAGATCGCCGCCGATCTCGGCTATACCGCTCCAAGCTTCAACGCCTTCGACCGGAAGACCGACGTAGACACGCCCTTGCGATCGTTTCAGGATCTCGGCGGCGCCACCCTGAATATCGACTGGAAGGCCGGACCGGGCCGCCTGACGTCGACCAGCGCCTGGCGGTACTGGAATTGGAATCCTTCGAGCGATCGCGATTTCATCGGCTTGCCGGTGACCACGATCTCGGCCGCCCCGTCGAGACAGAGGCAGTGGACGGAGGAAGTCCGGTACGCCGGTGATCTGTCCCCTCGCGTGACTTTCATCGTCGGCGCCTTCGCCTTCCGCCAGGCGCTCCACGCCGATCCGGCGTTCAAGCAGGAACAGGGCGCCGCGGCGGCGCGCTTCCTCCTCGCGCCGACCGCGGACGCCGCGACACCCGGGCTGCTCGATGGCTACGGCTTCAACCAGTACGTCGCCTATGGGAACACGAGCGCCGCGCTGTTCGGCCAGATCGCGTGGGCCATCACCGATCACCTGCGCCTGCTGCCCGGCCTCCGGTCCAACTACGACCGGAAGGACGTGGACTTCGACCAGCAAATCTATGGCGGCCTG
The DNA here is from genome assembly GCA_963724645.1 of uncultured Acidobacteriota bacterium. Taxonomy (GTDB): domain Bacteria; phylum Acidobacteriota; class Vicinamibacteria; order Vicinamibacterales; family SCN-69-37; genus CAVXSP01. The sequence goes on along the minus strand of CAVRVJ010000007.1, from coordinate 244,772 downwards.
CAGACGACCGATGCCGCGCTTATCGCGCTGCAGCAATCGGTTTTTGCGCCCCAAGCCTACAAAGCGGAGGTGGGTGACTTCAATCAGTCGGGTCAGGTGACGCTGGCCTACATGGTCGCGCGGAACGTGAACACCTATGCGACCTATGCGACCGGCTTCAAGTCGGTCGGCCTCAACCTGAACGGCGCGCCGACCGACGCGGCGAACCAGCCCGTCCTCGCCGCCGCAGTCGTAAAGCCTGAAGACACCCGCAACTTCGAGGTGGGGCTGAAGACGGAGCTGCTTCGGGGGGTCACGGCGAACATCACCGCCTACGACACCGCGATCAGCAATTTCCAGACGCAGGTCACCAACGCCAGCGTGGGCGTGCTGCGCGGCTACCTGGCCAATGCGGCCAAGGTGCGTGTGCGGGGCGCCGAGTTCGACGGCAGCGCCAGGATGGGCACCAGGCTCTCGTTTTACGGCGCCGCCGCCTACACGGACGGCAGGTATCTCTCCTTCCCTGACGCGCCGCCGCCGCTCGAGGGCACGGGCGGGCCACAGTCTGTGGACATCTCGGGCTCCGTGCTGCCCGGCATCTCGAAGTGGGCGTTCTCGGCCGGCGGCGAGTACGTCAATCCGGGCACTCTTGCCGGAAGGGACGGGGAGTTCTTCGGTGCCCTTGATGCCAGCTATCGCTCTTCGTTCTCTTCCAGCGCGAGCGTATCGAAGTACCTCTGGGTCAACAGCTATGCCCTGCTCAACGCCCGCGCCGGGTTTCGGTGGAAGGACGGATGGACGCTCACCGTCTGGTCGAGGAACCTGCTGAACAAGAACTATTTCGAATTGCTGACGGCGGCGCCTGGCAACAGCGGTCTTTATGTGGGGCAACCGGGAGATCCGCGAACCGTCGGAGTCACTCTTCGCGTGGCGCTGCGAAAGTAGGAGGTATTCAGGCCAGCGCATGCAGTCGCTCAATGCACAAGACGCCCTTTTGCAGCACGCCCACCAGACCCGGCCGTTGGAACGCGCCTTGCTGCATTTGCCAGAGACGCCATCCCTGTTTCAGGAGGTCACATGGTTGCCCCCTCAGTCACCCGCTCGCTCAAGTTCCTCGTGGCGGTCATGGTGGGCATCGCCGTGATTGGACTCCGCACCACTGCACAAACCGATAGCAAGGCTGAGCGGTTCAGCGCCACGGCCGTCAACCTGGATGCGCCGCCGGGAGCGGCCGTCACGCCTGTCGACATTCTGGTCGAACGCTGGTCCACCGATGCTGAACACGATCGTCTGTTGACCACGATGCTCGAATCGACCCCCAGCCAGTTGCTCGACGTCCTCCAGAAGATGCCTCGTGTGGGCTCGATTCGCACGCCGGACAGCGTCGGATACGACTTGCACTATGCACGTCACACGCGCGGCCCGGATGGCACCGAACGCGTCGTGATCATGACCGATCGTCCGATCGGCTTCTGGGAAGCCAGGAACGAGCCGCGGACCATCGACTACCCCTTCACCGTCATCGAGCTCAGGATCGGATCGAACGGACAGGGGGAAGGCAAGATGTCGGTCGGCGCGAAGATCACCGCCGGCAAGGAGGACCGCTCGATCGTGCTGGAGGATTGGGCGGCGCAGCCCGTGATGTTGAACAGCGTGCGCCGGGAGAAGTAGGTACTACGCGCTCGGACGCGTCGCGCGCCCGCAACTCAATAGGCGTTCGCCGATTCGAACGAGATGAACGCTGGTTCCGAGCTGAGCCTGGAGGGAAACCTCTCGACGTACGCCTGCAGGTGAGGCAGGAACACCCAGCGGTAGTGAAACGCCTTCATTTCGTCGATCGCGCGCGCGGGCGTCCAGTGGTCGAACGCAATCCGATAGAGCGCCACGAACACGCCGGTCCGATCCGCACCGGCCTTGCAGTGGACGAAGATCCTGCGATCCGGGTCCTCTTTTATCAGCGTCAGGAACGCGAGCACCTGATCGGCATTCGGGTCGTGCACGCTGCTCCATGGCAGGTTGACGAAGCGCATCCCCAGCGACTCGACAATGGCGCGCTCGGCGGCGCTGCCTTCCTCGCCCAGGCTCAATCTCACGACGGTCTCGATGCCGAGTGCCCGCAGCTGCGCGAACCCGGCCGGCGTCGGCTGCGCCCCGCGATACAGATGATCGTTCATACGGCCAAAATTGCTGACCCCGTCGATCGCCAGCTTCTCGCTGCGGTGCGAGGCCGCCCTGTACAGCTCTTCCGTCCCAACGAGGGTTGTCAGCGACAACGCGGTGGCTATGAGGCAAGTGGCGACGATGGACTTCACGCTGCTGGGGCGCGTCAATGGAATCTCACCGGACTCGGCCGGGTCGGTAGATTCTATCGGCTCGAAGGGCTCCTGTCATTACCCGAGTGGCAAAAAGGCCACACTCATCCCTGCGGAAGTCGCACCTGCACCCGGCAGCCTCTTTCCGCCGGGCCTGGCTCCACGGTGATGGTGCCCCCGTGGCGCTCCGCGATCGTCTGCGCGAGCGACAAGCCGAGTCCGCTCCCGTCGGCCTGGGTGCGCGCGGTCGCGCCCCGGTAGAACCGATTGAAGATGTAGGGACGCTCCAGCGGATCGATTCCGCTTCCGGTGTCGGTGACGTCGATCATCCCGAGCGCACGGTGCTGCACGTCGAGCTGCGGCTGCACGCGAACCCGCACGACACCTCCGCGAGGCGTGTATTTGATCGCGTTGTCCAGGATGATCACGATCAAGCGATAGAGCGATTCCGGTGCGCCCAGGACTTCGACCGGCGCCGCCAGATCGAGATCCAGATGAAGGCCGCGAGCCTCCGCGGCGGCGATCATGTCGCGCACGGCCGCCTCGGCGACGCCCCGCAGATCGACCGCAATCATTTCGCGCAGCTCGACACCAGCGTCGGCGCGCGCGAGGGCAAGCAGATCGGCCACGAGCGCCGACATGCGCTCGGTCTGCGCCACGATCTGGGCCAGCGCCTCGCGGTACTCGTCGGCGGATCGCGGATGCGAGAGCGTCACTTCCGCCGTCGTTCGCAGGAGCGAGACCGGCGTGCGAAGCTCGTGCGACGCCTCGGCGGTGAATCGGACCACGTCGGCGACCGACGACTGCAGCCGTGTGAGCATCTCGTTGAAGGTCACCGCCAACCGGCGGATCTCGTCTTCCGGTCGGGGCACTTCGAGCCGGCGATCCAGACTCCGCAAGGAGATCGCCTGGACGGCGCGCGTGATGCGATCGACCGGCGCCAGCGCCCGGCCGCTGATCCAGTAGCCGCCGGCGGCGGCCGCCAGGCCGATCGCCGGCAGCAGCAGCGCGAGCACCCAGCCGAACCGGCGCCACGCGGCGTAGGCCGGCCCCATGGACACGGCCGCGATGACCTGGTAACGCTGGCCATGGCACCGCGAAGGACTTGGCCGCCACTCGGTACGGCCGATCTTGCGAGACCCGGTCGCGAAAGGTCACGCCGGTCGAAGCGGGCTCAGCCGGGCGCACATCTGCCCAGCCAGGGATCGCCGGGCGATACAACACTCGCCCCGACCCCTCCGTCACCTCGAGCAGCGCCTCGCCGGCCGTGAGCTGTCCGTACTCCTGCAGCTCGTCGTCGAGCTCACCGGGCTTGAGATCGCGTTGCATGGCGTCGATGAATTGCTGGACGCCGTCGATGCGGGCGGTCAGGCTGCTGTCGGCCGCTGCCAGCACACTCTGGCGGAAGAGCCACCAACCGCCACCGGCCAGTGTCACCATCGCGACCAGAAGCACCGTCAGGTACCAGGTGGTCAAACGCACCCGGATGGATCGCGCCTTCACGGTTCCGTTTCCTCGCGCAGACTGTAGCCGACCCCTCGCACCGTGTGAATGAGACGCGGCCGGTCGCCGGCATCGAGTTTCTGCCGCAGCGACTTCACGAACGCGTCGAGCGTGTTGCTCTCGACATCACGGTCGCTCCCCCACAGGCGCTCGATGAGCGTCTGCCTCGTCACGACGCGCCCGGCGTTTCGCATCAGACATTCGAGGAGGTTGAATTCGGTGCGGGTCAGGGGCACGTTCGCGCCGCCGCGCGCGACGACGTGGCCAGCCGCGTCGAGCGAGAGATCGGCGACCTGGAGGCGTTCGGCCTGAACGGCGGAAGCGCGCCGGCCGAGCGCCCGAAGACGCGCGAGCAGCACCTTGAACGCAAACGGTTTGACCAGGTAATCGTCGGCGCCGGCGTCGAGTCCGGCGACGATGTCGGCTGCCGCGTCGCGTGCGGTCAGCATCAACACGGGCGTGCGGTGGCGCTCGGCGCGCAGCGTTCTCACGACATCGATGCCGCTGCATCCCGGCAGCATCACATCCAGGACGATGATCTCGAACGCGCCGGCACGCGCGCGCTCGATCGCCGAGGGGCCGTTTGCCGCCGTCTCCACGACGTGACCGTGCTCGACCAGTCCGCGGCGCACGAGCGCCAGCATGCGCGCATCGTCTTCGACAAGCAGGATCCGCATCGGACGCGACATTTTCACACGGCGCGCATCCGGTCAATCCCGGAAGGCCTTCAGGCATTCTTCAGGATCGCGTGCTCAAATGAGCCGGTTGTGCGCGCCGACAGGCGCGAAGGATACCGCGTCAGATCAAGCGGTTTCCGGATGACAATTGCTTTTCAGGAGGATCACGCCATGCGTGCACGTCTGGTGTTCGCTGCGGGAATCGTTGCGTTGGCGGCCGGATTTCTGGCCGCGCAGGGTATGTACTCGCCGGCCGGCGACATCCTCATCGGCGGCCCCTTGCCTGCGCAGTGGGACTACCTGAACGTCGACAGCGCAGCCAAACGGCTCTACGTGTCTCACAACGCCGAGGTCGTGGTCATCGACACGGCAACGGAGAAGGTCGTCGGCCGGATCGGCGACACTCCGGGTGTGCACGGCATCGCCGTCGGATCCGGGCGTCTGTTCACGAGCAACGGCCGCGAGAACAAGGTCAGCATCGTCGATGCGAAGACGCTGCAGACGCTGAGCAAGGCGGACACTGGCGGCGCGAACCCGGACGCCATCACCTTTGATTCGAAGAAGAACGAAGTCTGGGTATTCAACCATACGGGCAAGTCGGCGACCGAGATGGACTCGACAGGCAAGGTCATCGCCACGATTCCGCTGTCCGGCACGGCCGAGACCGGCCAGGCCGATTCCGGCGCTGGGCGGGTCTACGTCAACATCGAGGACAAGGACACGATCGACGTGATTGACACGGAGGGCAAGAAGGTCATGGCCAGTTGGTCCGTGGCGCCGGGCGATGCTCCGACCGGCATGGCGCTCGACATCCCGACGCACCGCCTGTTCGTGGGCGCGGGCAAGTTCATGGTGATGATGGACAGCACGAGCGGCAAAGTCGTCGCGAGCGTGCCGATTTGCAGCGGCACGGACTCCACGTGGTACGACGCGTCGACAAAGCTGGCGTTCAGCTCCTGTCGCGACGGCAAAGTCACCGTCGCACACGTGGACGCTCCCGACAAGATGACCGTCGTCCAGACGATCGAGACGTCAGCCGGGTCGAAGACGATGGCGCTCGATACGGGCACGCACAAGGTGTACGTCGCGGCCGCAAAACCACCGCCGGGCGGCGGGCGCGGCTACGATCCGAACTCGTTTCACGTGCTCGTGTACGGACGGAAATAGCCGGCGCGAATCTAACCTACAATCTGGCCCATCGATGACGCGTGCGGAAACGTTGAGTCAGATCGGGGGCACCGTTCTGCTCCTGCTGATCGTCGGCGCGGCCCCGGCACTCGCGCAGGGGGCCGGCGCGTCCGGTCTGACGCTGGCCCAGGCGCTGGAACGGGCGCTCGCCGCGAACCGCACGATTGCCGCGGCGCGGCTGCAACGGCCGGTCGACGTCGCGGCGATTGGCCTCGCCGGCGAGCGGCCCAATCCAGAGCTCATCTACGAAGCGTCCAAGGAGACGCCGCGAAAAGCGGTTGGCGGCGCGCTGCCGATTGAGCTCGGCGGCAAGCGGGGCGCCCGCATCGATGTCGCCAACGCCACGGTGGCCGTGAGCGACGCGGAGCTTGCCCGCATAATCGCGGAGGTCCGCAACGATGTCCGGCGGACGTACTTCGATGTCGTCGCCGCCGACCAGCGCCTGGCGTTTGCCGAAGAGATCCGGGCGCTGGCCACGCGCGCCCGGGACGCCGCGAGGGCTCGCGTCGACGCCGGCGATGTGCCGCAGGCCGACCTCACGCAGGCCTCCCTCGCGCTGGCCAACAGCGAGATCGAAGTCTCGGCCGCCCGCGGCGACACGGCGGCGTCGCGCGCGGAGCTGAACGCGTTGCTCGGCCAGTCGCCCGACGCACCCTTGACGCTGGCCGACGAGCTGTCGAGCGGTGTCCTTCTTTCGCTCCAGGACGCCGTCGCCCAGGCCACCCAGGCCAACACCGAGCTCCTCGCGCTCGACCGCCGGATCGACGCGCAAATGTCCCGAATCAAGTTGGCCAAGGCGCTTCGCTCGCCCGACATCAGCGCGGGCGGGGCGTTCACGTACGATGCCGAGCCGGAGTTCTCGTACGGATGGCGGCTGACTGGGTCGATCACCCTGCCGGTCTTCACGACGCATCGAGCCGGCGTCCTGGTTGAGGAGGCCGAACTGACGCGACTGAGGGGCGAGCGCGACGCACTCGTCGGACGCATGAGCGGCGCCATCGCGGCCGCGCTGGCGCGTGCCACCTCCGCCCGCGAACAGCTCACCCGCTATCAGAATGAAGTGCTCCCGCTCGCCCTCGAGGCCGAGCGCCAGGCGCAGGTGCTCGTACAGCGCAGGACAGACCGGCCTCGTGGCGCTCGTCGAGGCGCTGCGGACCGCGCGCGAGACGCGGCAGCGCGGACTCCAGGCCGCACAGGATTTCCAGCGCGCCCTGGCCGATCTCGAGAAAGCGATCGGGACGCCGATACGCTAGATGGATAAGGAATTCAACGCGCACAAGCCAGGTACTCAAATGATCAGCCAAAGAACTCCGGCGTCCATGCAAGCGTCCTGGTGCACGCGCGGGCGACGACGTGCCAATTCCTCTCCAGGCGTGCAGTTCTCAGTTCTAGGGCCGTTCTCACTTCCTCGTGGCAGGAAACCGCCCCCAACCGCGAGCATTCCGGCGGGATTGGGCAGGATTGCCCGCTACAGGAAAGGGAGAACGGCTCCAGGTTTCGAGTTTCTCTTCATCCTCGCGCTCGCGTCCGCCTGCGATCACAAGTCCGTCGAGCAGGTCGAGACGACGGCCGCCGTGCCGGTCGCGGTCGAGGCCGCACGCTCGGGTGCGTTCCGGAGCACCATCGCCGCGTCCGGGACGATTGCCCCGGCCCCAGGGGCCGAACTGACCGTCGTGGCGCCGTCGCCGGCGCGCATCGCCGAGATCCCCAAGTCCGAAGGCGAAACAGTGAAGGAGGGCGACATCCTCGTGAAGTTCGACATTCCCAGCCTCGCGTCGGACGTCGCGGCGAGACGCGCGAGCGCCGCCCAAGCCACCGCGCGTCTGGAACAGGCGAAATCGAACATGGCCCGCTTGTCCGGTCTCGTCGCGCAGGGCGTGGCGGCGCCCCGAGAGGTCGAGGACGCGAAGCGCCAGCAAGCCGAGGCGGAAGCCGACCTCGAGCAGGCGAGGAGCGCCGTCGAAGCGGCGGTCGCGCTATCGGATCGCGGCCTCGTGCGGGCGCGATTCGCCGGCGTCGTCTCGAAGCGCTACCACAATCCCGGCGACCTCGTCGACGCCTCTGCCAGCGATCCCGTCCTCAAAGTCATCAATCCCGCACAACTGGAGATCGTGGCGGCGGTGCCGGTGGCGGCGGTCCCGCGCGTGGCGATCGGGCACGCGGCCGAAGTGACCGTGCCGGGCAGCGACACTCCCGTGCCGGCGAAAGTCCGCACCCGCCCGTCACAAGTCGATCCGGGAAATGCCACGGCGGATGTCCGGCTGACCTTTGGGACACCCACGCGCCTTGCCGCGGGAACCGTGGTGCAGGTCTCGATTATCGGCGAGGAGCATCCGAAGGCGGTGATCATTCCCTCCGCGGCGATCGTGCATGAGGAAGGCGAGACGTTCGTGATGGTGGCGGGCCCCGACAACAAGGCCCACAAGTATCCGATCGCGATCGGGTTGACGTCGGGCAGCGACGTGGAGATCACGAGCGGGTTGTCGGCGGGCGATCGCGTCATCGTTCGCGGTCAGGACGGCCTCCCCGAGGGCGCGACCATCTCCATCGAAAAATGAATCCCGCCCGAGTCGCTCTCAGACATTCGCGCGGCGTGCTGCTCATTACAGCCCTGCTCGTGGCGGCGGGCGTCATCGCCAGCTTCTCGCTGCCGAGCAGCATCTACCCGCCTCTCGAGTTCCCACGCATCGTCGTCATCGCGCATGCCGGCAGCCTGCCGGGACGATCGATGACGCTCAACGTCGCGCGTCCGCTCGAGCAGGCCATCATGGAAGTGCTCGGGATCCGGCGCGTCCGATCGCGAAGCTTCCGCGGCGCGACCGAAATTTCGGCGCAGTTCGAGCCCGGCACCAACACCCTCATTGCGCTCCAGCAGGTCCAGGAGCGCGTCGCCGAGCTTCGGCCCCAATTGCCGCCGGATATCGACCTCCAGATCGATCGGCAGACCCCGGCCGTCTTTCCCATCTGGGCCGTCAATCTGACCGGCTCCGTCTCGTCCGCCGACCTGCACGACTACGGCTTCTACGTCATCCGGCCGGCGCTATCGCGCGTCGCTGGGGTCGGGCGTGTCGCGGTGCTGGCGAGTGACACGCGCGAAGTCGAAGTCATTGTCGATCCCTCGAAGATGATCGCCGCGAAGCTGACCGTGGACGACGTCGCGACCGCGTTGAAAGGTGCGAACCAGTTGCAGCCCGTCGGTCACTATCCGGCGAGCGGCCAGCAGCACCTCGTCCTCGCGTCCGGCCTCTGGCAGTCCGTTGACGACATCGCGGCGACGCCGGTCGTCGTCAAGAACGGCGCGACGCTTCGCGTCCGGGACCTCGGGTCCGTTCAATTCGGGGCGCCCGACCGGACATCGCTCATTGCGGGACAGGGCGGCAACGCGGCCGCGATCAGCGTCTCGCAGCAGGTAGGCGCCAATATTCTCACCGTGCGATCGGGCCTCGAGAGCGCGCTCGACGAACTGAAGAGCGTGCTTCCGGCTGGACTTCATCTGACCAAGACGTACGATCTGGCCGCGTTCGTTCAGACGGCGATCGCCAACGTTCGCGACGCCATCATCATCGGCGGCCTGTTGGCCGTCCTCATCCTGCTGCTGTTTCTCCGCAACTGGCGGCTGACGCTCGTCGCCGCCTGCACGCTGCCGTTGACCGTTGTCTCGACGTTCTTTTTCATGTGGTTGTTCGGCGGCACGATCAACGTCATGTCCATGGGCGGCATGGCGGTGGCCATCGGGCTCGTGATCGACGACGCCGTCGTCGTCGTCGAGAACATCCATCGGCGATTGGCCCACGAAACCGGACCAGAGACGGTCGAGGCCGCGACGAGCGAGCTGGTTGCGCCGATTGTCGGGTCCACGATCACCACCGTGGTCGTCTTCGCCCCGCTGGGCCTGCTCAACGGCGTGGTCGGCGATTTTTTCAAGGCGTTGTCGCTGACGTTGTCGGTGGCCGTGCTCATCTCACTCGTGCTGGCCCTGATGCTCATTCCCCTGCTCGCCCGCGCGTCCTATCGCCGGCATCCCGAGGGCGCGGCCGCGCACACGGACCGGGTCGGCGCGCTCGATCGGTTCTACGTCGCGACGCTCCCCACCTTTCTGAAGCGGCCGTTCATTGCGATCCTGATCGTGCTGCTGCTTGGCGGCGCAGCGGTCGCGGCGTACCTTCCCGTCGGCACGGGCTTCCTGCCAGCCGCCGACGAGGGCGGGTTCGTGATCGACTACGTCACGCCGCCCGGCATGGCGCTCGAGGTCACCGACGCAAGGCTCAAGAAGATCGATGGCATCCTGAACCAGACGAAAGAAGTCACCAGCTACGTGCGCCGCACGGGGTCGGAGCTGGGCATGTTCGCCACGCAGATGAACAGCGGCGATTTCCTGGTCAGGCTCAAGCCTCGCGGCGAGCGGAACCGCTCGGCCGAAGAGATCATCACTGATCTCCGGGACCAGATCACGAAGGCCATTCCTGACACCGATATCGAGTTCGTGCAGTTGCTGCAGGACATGCTCGGCGATCTCGAAGGCAACCCGACGCCCATCGAGATCAAGATCTTCGGCGACGATCAGGCGAAACTGAACGAACTGTCCGAGCAGATTGAGGAAAAGCTCGAGCGGATTCGGGGCGTCGTGGATATCGTGGGGTTGTTGGAAGGCGGTCCCGAGCGCACGCTGAAAGTCGACCCGGTCGGCGCGGCGAGGATCGGGCTGACAGTCGACCAGGTCGCGACGCAGATGTCGGACGCCTGGCTCGGTGATGTGCCGACCGAGCTCAGGCTTCTCGATCGCACGATTCCGGTCCGGATACGCTATCCCGACGCGTTCCGCTTCAATCCGGCCCACCTGGACGACACGCAGATTCGCGGCGCCAACGGCCAGCTCACTCCTGCGTCGGCCCTTGTCACCATCGACGATGAGCCCGGTGAGCCCGAGCTCAGACGCGAAAACCTGCGGACGATGGCGCTCCTCACTGCCCGGCTCGAGGATCGCGATCTGGGCAGCGCGGTCGAGGACGTCAAGAAGATGCTGGCGGGGATCAGCCTGCCGCTCGGCTACTCATTCGAAATCGGCGGTCAGTACGACTCCCAGCGCCGATCGTTCCGCGAGCTGCTGCTCGTGTCGGGTGTCGCGACGGCGCTCGTCTTTGTCGTCCTCGTGATTCAGTTCCGCGCGTTTACGCAAGCGATCATCATTCTCATGGCGGCGCCGCTCTCGCTCGCGGGGGCCTTCACGCTGTTGATCGTGACGCACACGGATCTGAACGTCTCGTCGGCCATGGGATTGATCCTGCTCGTCGGTCTGGTCGTCAAGAACGGCATCGTGTTGCTCGATTTCGCGGAAAAGCGATTCGCGGAGGGCATGCCGATCAACGAGGCGATTCTCGGGGCCGCGCGCGTCCGACTGCGTCCGATCCTGATGACCACACTCTGCACGCTGTTCGGGCTGCTCCCGCTCGCGCTTGGTCTCGGCGCCGGCGCCGAACTTCAGAAGCCGCTCGCGCTGGCCGTCATCGGCGGTTTGAGTCTGTCGACGCTTGTCACGCTGTACCTCGTGCCGGCCGGATATCTGGCCCTGGTCGGACGGAGGCGACGGTAGAATCGGCACGTGAAGCCTCGCTTGCACCTGGCTGTGTTTCTCGCGGGCCTGCTCTCCGCGGTCGCCGGCTGCCATAAGGCCGCCGTCGAGGAAGAGAACGCTGCCGGTCCGATGCCGGTCGAGACGCAGATTGTCCGGCTCGAGACGCTGCGCGCGACCATTTCCGGGCCAGGGGTGGTCGCCCCTGCCCCGCTGGCCGACTGGACCATCTATCCCCCGGAAACCGGCCACATCGCCGAGCTGCCACACGCAGAGGGGGCGGCGGTGAATCCGGGCGATGTCCTGGTGCGTTTCGAGTTCTCCAATCTCACCAGTGAGGTCCGCGCGAGAGAGGCGGAGGTGGCGGCAGCGACTGCGCGGCTCGAGGCCGCCAAGGCGCAGCTCGTGAAAGTGTCGGCGCTGTTCGATCGGGGCTACACGTCCCGGAATGAATTCGACGCGGCCAAGAACGCGGTCACGGCGGCGGATCTGGATCTGAGCCACGTGAAGGCCCAATTGTCCGCCGCCAACGCGGCAGCTGAACGCGCCACGATCAGAGCGCGATTTGCCGGTGTCATCGTCAAGCGGTTTCATAACGAGGGTGATCTCGTGAACGGCGCAACCACCGATCCTGTGCTGCGCGTCGTCGACCCGGCCCAGGTACAGGTCGCCATGACCGTGTCGGTGCAGGACCTGGCCAGAATCCAGGCGGGCCAGCCGGCCACGATCACGTCCACGAACGGCGCCGAGCCGGCCGCGGTCGCGTCCAGACCCTCGCCGGATGATCCGCGAGTGACGTCGCAGGAAATCCGGCTGGCGTTCGCCAACCCGGCGACGCTGACGGTCGATGCGCCGGTTCAGGTTGAGATCCTGCTGGCGGAGCGCGCCAACGTCGCCGCTCTCCCGGCGTCGGCCGTCCTGCGAGGGGAGAACGGCGTCGCGTTCGTCATGGTCGCCGGCGTGGACGGCCGCGCCCACCGCCGCGACGTGCGTCTGGGTCTTGCGGCCCGCGATCGGATCGAGATCGTGGCCGGCGTCACGGCCGGCGACCGCGTCATCGTCAAAGACGCCGCGCAGGTGCCGGAAGGCGCGCTGTTGAGTGTCGACAGGTAGCGCACACGTCACGACCAAGGCATGGAGCCTCGGGCCGCCCCGTCCATCTGGCGCGTCTTATATCGTCGACAGACAGGACCCGGGCGCGTGGTGCCAGCAGGTCGGCCCCGGCTCGTGCGGATCGCGCCGCAGCCGTCCGATGGTCTGCCATTGAGCCGGTCCGGCCATCAGCGCTTTGCCCAGACGCTCGTTGATCGCGTCGTCGCGGATGCCAAGCGCCGAGTAGATGGCGACAACCGTCAGCACGCGGGCGGCCAGCGACGCGTCGCCCTCGTGTGTCACGAGAAACACGAGGCCCTTTCCGAGCGTCGGCCCCATGGACGCCATCGACGAGGTCAGCGGCAGAATCATCCTGCCGCCGGGCGCAAGCACATCGAGCCAGTGCTCGAGCGGATGGGTCACGCCGGCGTTCACGAGGATCGCGTCGAACGATTCCGACGCCGGAAAGGACTGCGAGGCGTCCGAGCACCGGACCTCGACCCAATCGATGTCAGCGAGATTCCTCGACGCACCGGCGGCCAGTGTCTCGTCGACCTCACAGGCCACGACGCGACCGGCCGGCCCCACGCATTCCGCCATGATCGCCGTGAAATATCCGAGACCGCAGCCGACATGCAGAACACGTTTCCCGCGCGTCAGATCGAGCGCATCGATCCAGACCGCAATCGTGCCAGGCTGGCCATTGAACAACTGTCGCGCCGGGTCGATGGCCACCGCGATGTTATGGCAGACGCGCGCCGGATCCGCGTCGGGCGTGGTCCGAGTGCCCGGCAGCCACAAGCCGAGCGTGCTGTCGGCGAGCACCGTCCATGGACCCGGCGGCAGAAACCGCTCGCGCGGAACGGCGGCGAACGCGTCGACCAGCGCCGGTGACCGGATCTTGCACACCGCCTCGATCTCCTCTGCGAAAAACCGGCGCCGCAGGCTCAGATCCATCATTTCCTGCGCTTCAGTTTCGATGGCCCTTTAATCGGCGGCGCCTGGCCGATGAAGTCGAACGCCTGTTTGGGCCCGAGGCCGCGGACGAACTCGGCGATCTCCGGCCCCAGGGCGATCACGCGCGGCGGCGCCGCCCACAAATACGCGTGCTTCCTGTCCGGCCGTGGAATCAATCGGAGCTCCCCCGCCTCGTTCAGCCTCTTCAGCACGGTGTGAATCACCGCCAGCTCGCTTGAATAAATCGACAGGTCCACGCCGATCGCGAGCAGGCGATCGCGGACGTCTATCGGCGTCATTGGCACGCCAGCCCGCAGCGCCAGGCGAACCGCATCGGTCAGCCCCATCGGCACCGTCGGCGTCAGGCCAATCAACCTCGAAAGGGTCCCGATGGTCTGCGCAAGCTGCGACAACCGCTTGTCAATTTCCCGGCGCTGCTCGCCGAGTGCTTCGTATTCCGTCACCGCGCTGGCAAGCGCAGTCCGATAGTCCTCGGACGTCATGCACGTACTTATACATTATGTGTTAGTCGGTCACAAGTGACCATATTCCGGAACAAAAACGCAAACTCAGTTGGATTGTCCAAGATCGGTCACGCTACGCGAGGAAATGCGCGTGTAAGCCCTATCGTCCGCGTGCTTCGCGCTGAGCGCTGACAGGGGCAATTGCGAAAGGTGTACCTGCCCACGTCGTGCAGAGGCGGTTGGGCCACGCTGAAGCAGCGATGACGCTGAATATCTACTCACACGTCCTGCCGAGCATGCAGCAGGACGCGGCGAGCCGCCTTGCGACGTTGTTGCATGGGTGAAGGAGGAGACCGCGACTTCGAATGCGCCTGGAGCGGGTATGTCATTTCTCCAGTTGCAATCGACTTGGCTCTCCGAGGGCCTGAAGGCGCAGGTCAACCATCGCCCACATTGAAATCCTCTCAAGTTCAGTCATCGTCTCGTCGAAGTTCTGAATCACGGTCTTGAGCTTCAGTTCCCGTTCGAGAATTCGTAGAACGCGAAAGAGGCAAAGGCCGAGCGCCTCGAATGCGAGGTAACACAAACCCACGTAACCGCTCTTTTCCAGACCTGCGACGCCGGCCAGCCCGCTGTGGACGTTGAAATTCCGCAGGTCGTAGTACTCCCTGACCAGAAGCGTAACGGCGTCATCGTCCAGCTTGTCGGCACGGTCGAGCATGTTCATTTCCGACCAGTGCTCTGGGATGGCAGGGTCACCGTTCTTCTTTCTGCCCCAAAGGGCTACGACTTCGTCCTCTTTTTCGCCTTTGTCTTCGGCGGTGAAAGGTTGAGAGGTGTCGTCATCAAGATCAGGCCGTTGCTTTAGAAAGTCCCGCAAGCGTTGGTCGGCACGCAGCCTCTGGGCCTCGGTGAACGCGTGGAACCGTCGGACACCGTCGGCAAACAAGTTGCGGTGCAGCAGCTCCGCGTCGAGCATCAATTCAATCGCAGTCCTCGCTGCTCCTGTGAGCGATTGGAAGTGAACAGGCTTGTCGAGGATAACCGCAGTTTTGACGAGAGCGATTAGCCGGTAGTAGAGGCCGAACAGCGCGCGCTCGCGGTCTGCGGGAAGAAGGGACCCGGACACGAGCGGCGTGATGAACTTGGCCGCGAAGACCTCGACCGCCTCAAGCCGCATCATGTGGGCACGGGCAATCATGTGCGGCGTGAGGGGAGTTCCCTTGGCACGCGTCACATCGGCTTCACTGATCCAGTGTTCGAAGCGCATTCGAGATTCTGATATAGAAAGGCCGTCGACCGCTGGCTTTGTCTAAGAAAATCTCTAATACCAGAGACCAAAACAGGCTTCATCGACCAAACGCGTGAGCCTGCTGGGCCTGCGAAACGCCCAATAAAACCGCATCAAAACCTCGCTGAACTCGTCCATCCTCCAACATGAAGGGGAGCTTATACATTATGTGTGAGTCACTGGGAAGGGGGACTGGGCAGTTGCCCGCCTACTTCCGAATCGCGGCGTAGTCGGCCGCGATCGGATACCGCCGCCCGACGCCGAACGCCTTCGAGGAAATCTTGATCCCGGGGGCCGCCTGGCGCCGCTTGTACTCGCTCAGGTCGATGCGGCGGACCACGTCCGCGACGACGGCGCGCTCGAAGCCGAGGGCGCAGATCGCCTCCACGTCGAGCTGCCGCGCCACGTAGGCTTCGATGATCGCGTCCAGGACGTCGTACGGCGGCAGCGAGTCGGCGTCGAGCTGGTTGGGACGCAGCTCTGCCGTCGGCGCCCTCTCGAGCGTCGAGGCCGGAATGATCGGCCGCTCGCGATTGATGAAGCGGGCCAGACGGTAGACGAAGGTTTTCGGCACGTCGTTGAGAATCGCGAGTCCGCCCGACATGTCGCCGTACAGGGTGCAGAAGCC
The DNA here is from genome assembly GCA_963724645.1 of uncultured Acidobacteriota bacterium. Taxonomy (GTDB): domain Bacteria; phylum Acidobacteriota; class Vicinamibacteria; order Vicinamibacterales; family SCN-69-37; genus CAVXSP01. The sequence continues at coordinate 229,112 of CAVRVJ010000007.1, read as the reverse complement.
GACGGCCAGCTCCGACTTGTTCCCGGTCGAGAGCAGCAGGTGGCCGAACTTGTTCGACAGCGCCATCAAAACCGCCCCGCGAATCCTCGCCTGCAGATTCTCCTCGGTCAAATCCGGCGGGCGCCCGCCGAACGCGGGATTGAGAACATCCAGATAGGTCTGGAACACGGCGTCGATCGAGATGACCTGGAAGTCGATTCCAAGATTCCGCGCCAGATCCGCGGCGTCGGTGCAGCTTTCGGGCGAAGAATAGCGACTCGGCATCGCGACGCCGAACACACGTCGCGATCCCAGGGCCGCGGCGGCGAGGCAGCCAGTGACTGCTGAATCGATGCCGCCAGAGAGTCCCAGGACGGCGGTCGAAAAGCCGCATTTCCTCGCGTAGTCGCTCAGCCCGAGGACGAGCGCCCGATATGCCGCCTCGTCATCGGATTGACTGACGTCGCGAATCACGGGCGGCGGCGCGGCGGCGTTGCCCGAAGGTACGTCGTAAACCACGAAGTCTTCGGCAAAGTCCCGGGCCCGCACGATTTCCGCGCCACTCGGGTCGATGCCAATCGAGTGGCCGTCGAACACGAGCTCGTCGTTGCCGCCGACCTGGTTCAAGTAGAAGAAGTACCGCGCGTGTTTGACGCCTTCCTGGCGGATCATCTCGCGGCGGAGCGCCGCTTTGCCAAGGATGAAGGGACTGGCGGAAATGTTCACGAGCAGATCCGCACCCTGCTCCGCCAGCTCGCAGACCGGGTCCCGGTGGTACAGCCGCTCTGGCCAGAAGTCCCGGTCATTCCAGACGTCCTCGCAGATTGTCACGCCAAGACGATGACCGCCGAGCACCATCGGCGCGACCGTGGCCGCCGGCTCGAAATAGCGGTCTTCGTCAAAGACATCGTAGGTCGGCAGCAGCGACTTGAACTGGCGTCCGACGACCCGGCCGGAGTGACACAGCGCGACCGCGTTGAACAGCCGCTTCCCCACCGACGAAGGGTTGCGATCGACGAACCCGAGCAGAATCGCCAGGCGTCCGGTCGACAGCCGCGCCACACGGTCCAGCAGCTCGAGGTTCAGATCAACGAAGCGCGGGTGGCCGAGCAGGTCGCGTGGCGGGTAGCCGGTCGCCGCCATTTCCGAGAAGACCACCAGCTCCGCGCCGGCGCCCTCGGCCTGCCCGACTGCCGTCCGGATCTTCTCGAAATTGGCTTCGAACGCGCCGACCGTGAAGTCCAATTGCGCGAGGGCAATGCGCATCGCAGGAATTGTACCTTCCTCCGACCGTCGTCCGGACGCTGGCGCTCGTCGTCTGGCAGTAGCGACCTTCCTCCTTGGGCTGGCGGCCGTTTTCTTGCGACAATCTGAGTGCTGATGGCTCGCGGCCTTGGACTGGTGCTCGCGCTGGTGGGGGGCTTCCTGATAGCCGCCGGCCAGGCGACGACCGCACAGCAGCCTGTCCGGCCGCCGGACGTCATTTTCGTTCCGTCGAGCGACGCCGTCGTCAACGCCATGCTCAGGCTCGCCGCTGTCGGCAGAGACGACGTGGTCTATGACCTCGGCTGCGGCGACGGAAAGATCGTCATCGCTGCCGCAAGACAATACGGGGCCCGAGGGGTGGGCATCGACATCGATCCCGAGCGCATCCGCGAGGCGAACGCGAACGCGCGGCAGGCGGGCGTGACGGCACGGGTCACCTTCATTCTCGGCGACATCTTCTCCGACGACGTGAAGATTGGCGACGCGACCGTCGTCGCGCTGTATCTGCTGCCCTCGCTGAATGAACGCCTGCGGCCCAAGCTCTGGCGCGAGTTGAAGCCGGGCACCCGCGTGGTGTCGAACAGCTTCAGCATGGGGACCGCGTGGCCGCCGGACAAGACGGAGCAGGTGGGCGATTTCTGGGTGTATTTGTGGACCGTGCCAAAGAGCAACTCAAAACTGACAACGTAGAACTCGGAACCTTGAGTTGTGAGTTCTGAGTTCTCGATTTTTCTCCTGTGTTACGCTCGACCACCGTGCAAACGCGTCAGCGCGCCGCAGTCCGGGGCGTGCGCAGGTGGTTTCTCCAGGAACTTTCTGAAAGCGGCGGACGGCGGCGGCATCACACCGCGCCGTGGTGGCAGGTCATGTGCCTCACCGGCGTGGACTACTTCTCCACGCTCGGGTATCAGCCCAGCATCGCGTTTCTCGCAGCGGGATATCTCTCGCCGTTGGCGACGCTGGTACTCGTGCTGCTGACCCTGTTCGGCGCGCTGCCTGTCTACAACCGCATCGCCGCGCTCAGTCCGCACGGACAGGGCAGCCTGTCGGTTCTCGAGGAGCGGCTGCCTCGATGGCGCGGCAAGGCCTTCGTCCTGGTGCTCCTGGGATTCGCCGCGACGGATTTCGTCATCACGATCACCCTGTCGGCCGCCGATGCGACGGCGCACATTGTCGAAAACCCTTTCATCCCGCCGTCGCTGAATCACCCGCTGGCCCTGACGCTGATGCTGCTCGCCGCGCTGGGCGCTATTTTCCTCCGCGGCTTCCGCGAAGCGCTGGGACTCGCCGTGGTGCTCGTGGTCGCCTATCTATTCCTCAATGGCTGGATTCTCGGCTATGAGCTGATCCACCTGTGGACGCATCCTCATCTCGTCGCCGACTGGACGCGCAACCTGTTGACGCAGCAATCCAATCCGCTGGTGATGGTTGGGGTGGCGTTGCTGCTGTTCCCGAAGCTGGCGCTCGGCCTCTCCGGGTTCGAGACCGGCGTGGCCGTGATGCCGCTCATCAGCGGCAACGGCGAAGACGAGGCGGCGATCCTGCGCGCCCGCATCGCCAACGCGCGGAAACTCCTGAGGACAGCGGCGCTCATCATGAGCGTCCTCCTCATGGCGAGTGCCATCGTGAGCACGACGATGGTTCCGGCGGAGGCGCTGCAGGCCGGCGGCCCCGCCAACGGGCGCGCGCTGGCCTATCTGATGCACCGCGACCTGGGGAACTGGTGGGGCACCGCGTACGACATCTCCACGATCGCGATCCTCTGGTTCGCCGGCGCCTCGGCGATGGCGGGCCTCCTCAACCTGGTGCCGCGCTATCTGCCCCGCTACGGCATGGCGCCCGACTGGGCGCGGGCCACTCGTCCGCTCGTGCTGCTCATCACGGTGATCGCATTCATCGTGACCGTCATCTTCGACGCGGACGTCAACAAACAAGGCGGCGCGTACGCGACCGGTGTGTTGATGCTGATGACCTCCGCCGCCGTCGCCGTCACCATCGCATTGCCGAAGCAACGCACCTGGTTCCTGCCAATTACGATCGTCTTCGTCTACACGACGATCATGAACATCTTCGAACGCCCCGAAGGCATCAAAATCGCCACCTGGTTCATCGCGACGATTGTCGGTCTCGTCGCTGATTTCCCGCGTGGTCCGATCGACCGAGTTGCGGATGGAAGGCGTCGATTACGACGAGACGGCTTCGCACTTCATCGGCGACTCGGCCGGCCGCGGCGCGGTGCGGATTCTCGCAATCCGCCCCAACACGGGACAGGCGGCCGAGTACGCGCGCAAACTGGAGGAGGCGCGGCGCGCGCACCACCTGCCCGAGAACGACCCGATTCTCTTTCTCGAAGTGCGCCCCGGCGACGTGTCAGATTTCTCCAATGTGCTCCACGTGGCGGGCGCCGACGTCGGCGGCTATCACGTCCTGCGCTGTTCGAGCCCCGCCATTCCCAACGCGATCGCAGGTTTACTGCTCGATCTCCGCGATCGCACCGGCAACATTCCGCACGCCTATTTCGGGTGGACCGAAGGCAACCCGATCACGTATCTCCTGAAGTTTCTTGCCTTCGGGGAAGGCGATACGGCGCCCGTCTGTCGAGAAGTGCTGCGGCAAGCGGAAGCGGACCCGGAGAAGCGGCCGCGGATCCACTTAGGGTAAACTTCAGACTCTGCTTTCGTCGGCCGCTCTCAGGATTTTCTCTTGGCAGCATCCAATCATCGCGATCATCGGGCTAACGTGCGAAACGTCTGGACTCAACTCGTCCTTTCCCTTTCGGCAGTCGCAGCAGTGACCGGAGTGTACGCCCAGCTCATCTCGGTCAATCCCACCACGGTCGCGCTGAGCTACCTGATCCTGATCCTCCTTGTCGCGACACAGTGGGGGATCGCGCCCGCGACGGCGGCGGCCGTCATGGCGATGCTCTCCTTCAACATCTTCTTTCTCCCACCCGTCGGCACGCTGACGATTGCGGATCCGCAGAATTGGGTGAGCTTTTTCGCGTTCATGGTCACCGCGGTCGTCGCCAGCCAGATTTCCGGACGAGCGCGCCAGCGGCACCTCGAAGCAGCGGCGCGTCAGCGCGATCTGGAACGCTTGTACGCGCTCAGTCGCGCGCTGCTGCTGTCGGATCCGGGCAAGCCGATTCCCGTCGCGATCGCCCGCCAAATCGCCAGTTCGTTCGAGGTGCCGGTCGTGGCGCTCTACGACCGTGAGGCCGACCTCGTGACGTGGGGCGGCACGAGGGAGGTGCCCGAACTCGAGGCGAGGCTCCGCGACGTCGCTCGTCAGGCGCAGACCGTGACGGACGGCGATGGCGCCATCGTGACGGCCGTCCGGCTTGGCGGGGCGCCGATCGGCAGCCTCGCCATCGTGGGCGCTCGATTGACCGACACGGTGCTGCAGTCGGTCTCGAATCTGGCGGCGATCGGCCTGGAGCGGGCCCGCGGTCAGGAGGCGGCCGCGCGCGCCGAGGCGGCCCGGCACAGCAGCGAGCTGCGCGCGACGATCCTGGACGCGATCGCCCACGAATTCAAGACTCCGCTCACGTCGAGCAAGGCCGCGGCCAGCGACCTGCTGACGACCGCGACCGGCCGCGACCACGAGCTCGTGACAATCATCGACGAAGACCTCGACCGCCTGAACGCGCTCGTGAACGACGCGGTGCAGATGCTCCGCATCGACGCCGGCCAGTTCACGCTCCGCCGCGAGCGCCAGACGCTGGCGACTCTCGTGACCTCTGCCTTTGGCGATCTGTACTCCCGGCTGGACGGCCGCACCCTCATCAACCGGGTGCCCGCCGATCTGCTCGTGGATGGCGATAGACATCTGCTCGGGCTCGCCCTGCGCCAGTTGCTGGACAACGCCGTGAAATACTCGCCGCGCACCTCGACGATCGAGGTGGCCGCGATCGGCAACGGATCGGTCGACATCACGGTGCGCAATTCCGGCGACGCGATTCGCGAGGCGGAGCGGGCACACATTTTCGAACGCTTCTATCGAGGTGCGCACGCTCGTCAGATTCCCGGCACGGGCATGGGGCTCGCCATCGTCCAGCAGATCGCGCAGGCGCACGGCGGCACCGTGAGCCTCGCCACGAGCGCCGAGAAGGGAACCGAGTTCACTCTGTCGATTCCAAGAGGCGGAGCCAGGGCATGAGCACAGGACGCATCCTCGTCGTGGACGACGATCCGCAGATTCGCCGGGTGATGCGGGTCACCCTGACCGCTCAGGGGTATGAAGTGGACGACGCGAAGGACGGCCACTCCGCTTTCGAGAAGCTGCGCGACTCGCGGTTCGACCTCGTGTTGCTCGACGTGAACATGCCCGGACTGAGCGGAGTCGAGACGTGCCGGGAGATCCGCTCGGGATCGGACATTGCGATCATCATGCTCACCGTGCGCGACGACGAATCAGACAAGGTCCAGGCGCTCGACGCCGGCGCCGACGACTACATCACGAAGCCGTTCAAGACGCCAGAACTGCTGGCGCGGATTCGTGCGGCGCTGCGTCGTACCCCGGCCTCGCAGGGCTCCGCGGCTGGCCGCCTGTCGTTCGGCACGACCGACATCGACTTCGACGCGCGGCAGGTGACGACCAACGGGAGGCGCGTGAGACTCACGCCGAAGGAATTCGATCTCCTCCGTTATCTGGTCGCGCACGCGAACAAGGTCGTGTCGCACCGCCAGATGCTGCAGGCCGTCTGGGGCCCGGACTACGGTGACGAGGTCGACTACCTGCGCGTGGTCGTCAATCAGCTTCGAAAGAAGATCGAAGCGAGACCGTCTCAACCCGTCTATCTGCTGACCGAACCGTGGGTGGGATACCGTTTGTTCCTTCCCGCCGAGTCCGGATCGAGCCCGGCCCATGACTGACGGACGCCCCGATCCCGAGGCGCTGCTGCGGCAGGTCCAGGCCGCCGAGCGCGCCGCGGCGCGCGCGCCGCTCAAGATTTTTCTCGGCTACGCGTCGGGCGTCGGCAAGTCCTTTCGCATGTTCGATGAGGGCCGCCGCCGCCACGAGCGCGGCCAGGACGTCGTCGTGGCCGCGATGCAGCCGGACATGGAACCGGACGCGGCGGAGGCCGCGCGGCAGCTCGAGGTGATTCCGACTCAGGCAATCGACGGCGTCCCGGTCATCGACGTGCCGGCCCTGCTCAAGCGACGCCCACACATCTGCATCGTCGACGGCGTGGCGTACGACAATCCGCCCGGAAGCCGGCACCCGAAGCGCTATCAGGACGTCGAGGAGCTGCTGGAGTCGGGCATCGCCGTGGTGACGTCGATCAATCTCGAGTACATCGCGGAGCAGCAGCCGTTCGTGCGCACTGTCACCGGCAGTGCCCCGTCCCACACCGTTCCCCAGGATTTCATCAACCGGGCCGATGAAGTCGTGGTCGTCGACGCCCCGCCCGAGACCGACTCGCCGATGCGCGCGCACCAATTGTCGCTGCTCCGGCAGCGCGCGCTGCTGCTCATCGCCGACGTGGTGGATCACCAGCTCGAGGCCTACCTCCAGTTGAACTGCATTCAGTCGACGTGGGGCACGCAGGAGCGGATCCTGGTGTGCATGACGCCGCGAGCCAATGCCGCGGCGATGCTCGCCAGCGGCCGGCGAAACGCCGATCGATTTCACGGCGAGCTGTTCGCCGTCTATGTCAACCAGCCGAACCTGACCCCGGAGGACAGGAGCGCCCTCGATCGCAACGTGATGCTCGCTCGCGCCCAGGAGGCGCGGATCGATATCCTGGACGGGAAGGATCCAATCAAGGCCATTCTCGACTACGCCACTCTGCACGGCGTCACGCAACTGTTCGTCGGTCATAACCTTCGACAAACCTGGCGCACGCGTCTCACCGGCAGCCTGCTCGATCGTCTGATCGACGAAGCCGAGGGGATGGACGTGCGTGTGTTCCCTCACTGACCGTGAACGACGCCCCGACGCGCGGCCGTCTGAAGGTGTTCCTCGGCTATGCCGCGGGAGTTGGCAAGACATATCAGATGCTGACCGAAGCCCAGGAGCTCAAGCAGCGAGGCATCGACGTTGTCGTCGCGTATTTCGAGCCGCACGCGCGCCAGGAGACGATGGCGCTCATCGACGGGCTGGAGACCATTCCGCGAAGGACGGTCGAGTACCGGGGATCGACGTTCGAGGAGATGGACACGGAGGCCGTGCTGAGGCGCCACCCCCACGTCGCCGTCGTGGACGAGTTTCCTCATACCAACGTGCCGGGGTCGCCGCGATCCAAACGATGGGAGGACGTACACGCGCTTCTCGACGCCGGCATCGATGTCCTGACGACGATGAACGTGCAGCATCTGGAAAGCTTGAACGATCAGATCTGGCAGAGCACCGGCGTGCGGGTCCGGGAGACCGTTCCGGACTGGGTCCTCAAACAAGCCGACGAGATCGTCATGGTCGACCTGACCCCTCGGGCCCTGCTGAACCGGCTCCATCGAGGCGTCGTCTATCCGCCCGGGCGGGCTCAGGCGGCGCTGCAGAATTTCTTCAAGGAACCGACACTCGTCGCCCTCCGCGAGCTGGCGATGCGGCAGACCGCGCACGCGGTCGAGAGCCGGCAGTTCGCAGAAGAGGCGTCGGAGACCGTGCCAGGCGGCAGTCTTCGGGTGGAGGAACGGCTCGTGCTCCTGATCGAGCCGCATGCTGCCAGCGCCGCTCTGATCCGTCGCGGCCGCCGCGTTGCCGACTATCTCCAGGCCGAGTGCCTGGCGGTGTTCGTGTCAAAGACATCCGACCTGAGCGATTTGACTCCCGAGCAGCGAGAGACGGTCGAACGCCAGCTCAATTTCTCGCGCGGGCTCCATATCGAAACGCGCATCCTCGAAGGAGAGGACACGGCCGAGACCCTCGTCGCTTTCGCCCGGCTGAATGGCGTCACTCAGATCTTTGTCATGCGCCCTCCTACCCGCAGTCGATCCCCTCTGTTTGGCCGTGGACTGGTCCAGCGGATCGTCGGCCTCGCCCCGGACATGCAGGTCACCATCGTCGCCAACCGTTCGAGTCGTCGGCCGATCGAATGATTCGTTCTGTTCCCCGAAAGCACGGAACTTGACGTAGCATCGAACCAGCGCGCCCTGCCACGCCAACTCGAGTGACATTCCGCTTTAAGATGCTGACGGTCAGATGCCAGCGCCCCTGACACGCTCGCCGCGCGGTCCGGTGAGAGTCGTCCTTGCGACGACGGCGCTGCTGTCGTTCATCTCGTCGTGGCGGGCCGCTGCGCTTGCTCTCGCGGAACTTGGGGGTCTCGCCTTTTTCGCGAGCGGCGCGGCCGAACGGGCACTCGGCGAGGCCGGCGCGTGGTGCGTGCTCGGGGCCGTCCTCCTTGGATGCGCCTTACGCGCGGTGGACCTGGAAAGTTGTGCGCTGTTCGTGCGAGGCGGGCTGGCTGGCGCTGTCAAGGAGGCGCTCGGCCCGAGGGTTGCAAGAGTCGCGGCCGCCGCGCAGCTCGTGGATCATCTCTGCTTCGGCGCCCTGGCGGCCGTCGTCGCTGGACAGTACATCGCGGCGCTCGGTCTCCCCTTCCTGACGGCGCCGGTTCGCCGTGAGATCGCCGCCGGCGATGCCTCCACCGTTGTCGCCATCGCTCTTATCGGCACCGTCTGGTGGTGGCAACGGCAAGGCCGGCCTCCGTCGGCGCGATCGATGACTCATGCGGTCATCGGATCGGTCGGGATGCTCGCCGTCGTGGTCCTGGCGGCCGTGGCGACAGCGCTCGTGCATGGCGGACACCTGCCGGGTCTGGCCATCGTCCCGCGGTTCGCCCTGCTGCCGCCGTGGGTCTCGGGGCCAGTCGCGTGGCTCACCGGCGTCGGCTACTGCCTGTTTGCGGTCGGAAGCGTAGAAGCGCTGGCCCACGTCGCTCCCGAATTGCGGCAGCCGCGGATCCGGCAACTGCGACAGACCGCCTTGCTCGTCTCCCTGTACTCGCTGGCTATCACGGCCACGGTTGGGTTTCTAGCGACGGCGACCGTGCCCGCAGAGGTCCGGAAGGTCTGGTTCGAGGCGCCGTTAGCGGCGCTGGCCCTGCACGTGGGCGCGCCCGCGCCGGTGAGATGGATCCTGCTGCTCGGAGTCACCCTGAGCGCGGGCCTGCTGCTCACGAACACCGTCTATCGATCGGCGGCCGGTGCACAGGGCCTGCTTTCACGACTGTGCGAGGAAGGTATCCTCCCGCTGAGATTGCGGGCCCTGCACTCTCGATTTGGCACGCCGTGGCATCTGATCGACCTGGGCGCAACCGCGCAGATCGTGATCATTCTCGCAACCGGCGGCCAGGTGTCGTGGCTGGCACGGGTATATGCCGTAGGCCTCGTCTGGAGCGCGCTCACGAAGACCGCCGCCCTCGTGCGCCTGCGCACGAGTCGCCCGGCGCCACGTGCGTACCGTGTGCCCATCAACCTTCGAGTAAAGGGGCGTGAGTGGCCGATCGGCTTGTGGGTCACGGCCCTGTTGCTGGGCGTGACGGCCGTTCTCGTGGTCTCGACGGGCGATCCGGCGACACTTGGCGGCATGGGCCTGCTCGGAGGGCTCGTACTGCTCTTCGTGATCGGCGAGCGCGCCGTCGCCGCGCATGTCATCGCCGAGCCGGACGCGCCCACGCTGGACCAGTTTCAGGTGCTGGCCTCTGCCGACGTGAGCCTGGGTCACGTCGAAGCGCGGCCCGGCAACCTGCTCGTTCCCATCAGAAAGCCGCACTTTCTCGCTCATCTGAGCGCAGCGCTCGCCAACGCCGGGGACCGCGATGTCGTGGCGATGACAGCCCGGCTTCTCGGCATCGACACTCCCGACGATCCGGCCCGCGCCCCGGAGGCGACCAACGACGAGCGTCGTCTGTTTTCTGAGGCCGTTGCGCTGGCCGAGCGACAGGGAAAGGCGGTACGGCTGCTGATCGTGCCTGCCGCGAATGTCTTCGACGCGGTGGTGGGCACCGCCCTTCGGCTGCAATCCTCGGAGATCCACGTCGGTGAGTCCGAGACACTGTCAGTCGGCGATCAGGCCCGGCTGCTGGGCGAAGCCTGGGAACGCGCCGCGCCATCTCAATCCGTTGACACCCGGCTCGTCGTTCACCACCGCAGCGGCCGTGCGACGGCGTATCACCTCGGCGTTCATGCGCCTTCGCTCGGGTCCGACGATCTCCGGCTCATTCATGCCCTCTGGTTGGACCTGATCAAGTCCGTGGGTCCGCACATCCATCATCACGACGTCGTTCGTGCCGCCCTGAAAAACATGGAACAACAACTGAACGGCCCTCACCGCGACGATGCCGTGGCCCTGGTCCGCCACGTCGCACGGCCCGCCGACGAGCTCGCTGCGGTCGTCCACGCCCGCGATTTTGCGCGGCTCCGGGACATGGTGCGCAATCGTCCAGCCAGTGATCTTGCCGACATGCTCACGGCGCTCGGCCTTGAAGACCAGGTCGTGGTCTTCCGCACTCTTCCGAGGATGGTCGCCGCGGAAACATTCGAGTACCTGGAACAGCCGGCCCAGGAAGCGCTGCTCAAGGCCATGGCCCAGGAAGACGTCGCCGGCCTGCTCAACGACATGGCTCCGGACGACCGCACCCGGTTCCTCGACGAACTGCCGGCGGGCGTCACCCGTCAACTGCTGGCGCTCCTGACACCCGGCGAACGATCCGTCGCGCTCACGCTGCTTGGCTATCCGGAAGGATCGATCGGGCGGCTGATGACGCCCGACTACATCGCGGTCCGCGAGCACTGGACCGTCCAGGAGGTGCTCGACTACGTGCGCCAGCACGGGCAGGACAGCGAGACGCTGAATGTGATTTACGTTGTCGACGAACACAACATGCTCGTCGACGACATCCGCATTCGGGAGATTCTGCTGACGTCGCCCACGAATCGGGTGTCCGACCTGATGGACCGGAGGTTCGTCTCCCTGAAGGCGGCCGACAACCAGGAGGCGGCCGTCGCCGTGTTTCGCCGCGAGGACCGCTCGGCTCTTCCCGTGACCGATTCGGCAGGCATCCTCATCGGCATTGTCACCGTAGACGACGTCCTCGACATCGCGGAGGCCGTGGCGACGAAAGACATCCAGCGGGTCGGCGGCTCTGAGGCGCTCGATGAGCCCTACATCACCATCGCGTTCGGCCGCATGATCCGAAAACGCGCAGGATGGCTCACGGCGCTGTTCCTGGGCGAGATGCTGACCGCGACCGCCATGAGCTTCTTCGAGAAGGAGATCGCCAAGGCCGTTGTCCTCGCGCTGTTCGTGCCGCTCATCATCTCGAGCGGCGGCAACTCGGGCTCTCAGGCGTCGACCCTGGTGATTCGTGCCATTGCCCTGGGCGAAGTGCAGCTCAGGGACTGGTGGCGGGTCATGCGCCGTGAGATCTCGGCGGGCCTGGCGCTCGGCAGCATCCTGGGCGTCATCGGGTTCCTCCGCATCGCGCTGTGGTCCACGTTCACGACGCTATACGGCCCGCACTGGCTGCTCGTGGCGATTACCGTCGGCACCGCGCTGGTCGGCGTCGTGCTCTGGGGCACCTTGATCGGCTCGCTCCTGCCCTTCCTGCTGAGGCGGCTCGGCTTCGACCCGGCGACCTCGTCCGCGCCCTTCGTCGCCACGCTCGTGGACGTCACCGGCCTCGTGATCTATTTTTCAGTCGGGCTCGTGATCCTGCGGGGCACGTTGCTTTAGAGATTTACAGTTCACAATTAGGAATTTACAAAGGCCTTTCTTGTAAATTCCTAATTGTAAATTGTAAATTTCCTCAGTGTCTCAGATGAAACGGCACGCTCGTCACGACGGTGTTCGGCTTGAACAGGAGCGCGCCTTTGATCAGCAGGGCGCTCTGGTTGTGAAAGAGGTGATGCCACCAGCGGGCCGGCACGAACCTGTCCCACGATTGTCCCTATGACGCCCTAGGACAGGTCCTTCAGAGCCAACAGCAGCCATGTCGCTCGATCTGTGAAGTGGAATAACGTGAAGGATTTACCCGGAAGACGAAGATGGTCGAGAGGCGGATTTCTGTTTAGACTACGCACGGGTGCGGCGCCACTTGCCGCAGGATCGTGCTGGTCGGGCCGCCAGCACCCTGCGAGATTGCTGTGCTCCTAGTCGCGCTGTTCGTCGTCGGATACCTGGCTGTCGTCTTCGAGCATCCCCTGAAACTGAATAAGGCTGCGTCGGCGCTCATGACAGGCGTCGCGTGCTGGACCGCCCACATTCTCGCGGGCGACCATCAGGTGATCAGCGAGCAGCTCCTCCACCACATGGGCCAGCTGTCGCAGATCTTGTTCTTCCTGCTCGGCGCGATGGCGATCGTCGCGTTGATCGACGCCCACGACGGATTCGAGATCATCACGTCGCGGATCCGGACGCGCAGCCGGCGAAAGCTGCTGGCCACGATCGCGTTGTTGTCGTTCACATTGTCCGCGGTGCTCGACAACCTGACCACGTCGATCGTGATGATGTGGCTCATCCGCAAGCTGGTGAACGACGAATCCGATCGGATGTACTACGGCGGTGTCGTGATCATCGCCGCCAATTCCGGGGGCGCGTGGTCGCCGATCGGTGACGTGACGACGACTATGCTGTGGATCGGGGGGCAGGTCACGACGGCGAGCATCGTCAGGAACGTGATCGTTCCCTCGCTGGTGAGCGTCGTCGTGCCCGTTCTTTGGGTCGGGTTTCGGATGACGGGCGAGATCACACGGCGCGGATTGCGCGACACAGGACCGATCGTGTCCACAGCGCTGTCGCCGACGTCCGGACTGACGTCATTCACCTTGCCTGAGGATGCGGCGGCCATTGGCCGGAGCCTGTCACAGCTCAACCTCCGGACGCACACCGGGGCATCTGTCGTGACGATGGCCCGTGATGGCGTCGCGACCAGCGTGTCGCCGAGCGAGATCTTGCGCGCTGGAGACGTGCTCGAGCTGTCGGGCACAACCGAGACCGCCGCGCTGGCGCTGAACCTCCTGATCAATGGCGTCGCGCCTATGCGCACCTCTCCCCTCGAGCGCCGAGTCGTGTTCGTCGGCGGCGTCGGCGTCCTGCTGTTTGTGCCGGTATTCAAGACCCTGACGCACCTGCCCCCGTTCATGGGTATTCTGCTCGGGCTCGGCGTGCTCTGGACGTTGACGGAAATGATTCACAAGAAGAAGACTGACGAAGGCAAGGGCGCACTATCGGTGACCAGCGCACTGCAGCGGGTCGACGCCCAGAGCATCTTGTTCTTCCTCGGTATCCTGCTGGCGATCACCGCGCTGCAGAGCGACGGAATCCTCGCCACCCTTGCGCGGCGGATGGACGAATGGATCGGCAACGTTAGCCTCACGACCATGGCGATCGGTCTGTGGTCGGCGGTTGTCGATAACGTCCCGCTCGTCGCAGCCGCCCAGGGCATGTACCCGCTGACGACGTTCCCGACCGATCATCATTTCTGGCTTTTCCTCTGCTACTGCGCCGGGACTGGCGGCAGCATCCTCATCATCGGCTCGGCCGCCGGCATCGCAGTGATGGGAATCCAGCGGATCACGTTCGGCTGGTACGTGCGTCATCTGTCGCTGCCAGCGCTTCTGGGCTACATCGCCGGTGCCGTGACATACCTCGTGATGACGGCGGCGCGAGTATGATGGGCCACGTCGCTTCAGCATCCTGACGATGGGCCTGACAGCCGCGCAACGCGACCAGAAGTGTTGCTGCATCAGATCGAGGCAGCGGGGCGGGCCGAGCACTGGGCCAGCTGAAGATCTTCCTCGGGCACGCGTCCGGCTGGCCACGGTGCCGGGCCTTATCGTTTGGTGGGGTATCCGCGCTTGGCCAGGGCGTCCTGAAGGGCCCGCAGGGTCTCCTCGCACTCGGTGGTGAGCGGCCGTTTCTGGTCCAGCGACAGCGCCAGGGAACGGACGTTGGTGTTGCGGTGGGAGAGACCGAGGATTTGTGTGTTGATTCGCATGAACTGGTCCAACGCGGCCGTCGCGGCAGCCAGTTGAGGCCGCGACGCGGGCTGGAGAACGGTCGCCAGTTTCGTCAGCCCGCTCCTGGCGGCCGCCTCCTCAGCCGCCATCTGCTTCTCGATGCGCGCCATCGCGGCGTCGTCTGGCTCGGCGATGTGTGGCGCCTGGAGCACCTGAATCTCACGCACGCTCGCCACGGCCGAGGCGACCAGCGCTCTCACACGCCATTCATCCGACGTCGCCAGCGCGTGGACCGCCTCCAGCGAACGGCGGAACGCTTCGGCCGCCTCCTGACCCGAACCGAACGACAGCCGCTGCGCCTTCAGGTTGGTGTTCTCAACTGCCAGATCGAGGATCGTGCGATCCAACGCGCGATACTTCGCGAATCGACCGTCGAACTCTTCGAGCAAGCGGGACTCGTTCGAATAACCCAGGGTCTGCAGGATCGGTTTCAGGGCCGTGACGTCCGCCTGGGCCGCCTGCGTAGCCTGCTCGGCTTCGTGCGCAAACGTCACGGACGCCTCGTCCGTGTCTGCCATCACCGCCCGGTTGCCGGCATCCGCGGCCTTGACGAATTGCACGTAGAGGTCCGCCGAACGCCGTCGCGCCTCCGACAACCGTTCGAGCGCGGCGTTCACGTCGCCGCAGCCGCCGGCCGCACTCGCGCTCATGATGGCGATCGAGACGGCGATCGCGCGGGTGAGAGGCGATGCCACCGGCCGTCCAGAGTCCGGGCAGACCCATCGGGGCCGAACATAGCACGCGCGGGGGCTTCACTGGCGGCTCCGAAACACGAGTATGTGCTGGCGAGGCAGGCCTCCAATCAACTCGGCGAACGTGAACCCTTCGGCTTCGACTTCACGTCGCGCGTCGGCCACGCGCATTCGATGTGTGGGCGCAATAGGGATGCTCGGGTCTTCGCCGCGGTACTCCACCAGCACCAGCCGGCCGTCGGGCTTGAGGGACGTGCGGATGCTGCGCAGCATCTCCTGCGGCCGCCAGAACTCATGGTACACATCGACGAGCAGAGCGAGATCGATCGCGCCGGCGGGCAGGCGAGCGTCCGTCTCGGTACCCTGCACGATCTCGATATTGGCGAGGTGCTCGGCCTGCGCCTTGTCCCGAACAGCCCTCAGCATGGCCGGCTGCAGATCGTTGGCGTAGACCTTCCCCGTCGGACCAACCCGCCGCGCCAGGCGTACCGTCATATAGCCGGTTCCCGCGCCGACATCCGCAACGGTCATGCCGGGAGTGATGCCGATGAGATCCAGCGCCAGCTCCGGGTGTTCCTCCTCTTCCCTGGCGGTTCGGTCGAGCCAGCCTGCGTCGGTCGCGATGCCGGCGATCTGGCGGCCGGTGAGCGGATGGATCGGGGGCACCGGCCGCTGGCCGGCGAGATGGAGCGCGATCCAGAAGGCCGCGAGGCCGAACAGGACGAGCGCGACGATGAAGCGGATTCGCTGACGGCCGGCCGCCTGCCCGGACCCGGCATCAGTCATTCATCGCTCCAGCTACTGCACCTTCGTGGCGAACGAGTACAACACCGCCAGGCTCAATGAGTGCTGGCTTTGTGGAGCACGCCGGTGTCATCCGCAAAGACGGCATCGTTGGACAGATCTCCGCGGTACTCGACGCGCCACAACAGGTTGTCAGCAGCCTTGAGCTCGAGCGTCGCCGTCACGTCCTTGAGCTTCTGCGCCACGCCGGTCGTCGCACCTGACGCATCGTCGTAGTACTCAAACCTTGGAGCGAAGGCCACGACCTTGGTCGCCTGGTACTTGAGGTATCCGGCAATGCCCTGCCAGTGGGCGTCAGCCTGGCTGCCGTAATCGTAGTTGGCCACCAGGTTCAGCTTTGGACTGGCGGCGTAAGTCAGAATCGTGTCCGACAGATTGCGCCAATTGTCGTTCGTGCCGGCTGTTTCTGGCCCCCCGATGTAGTTCTCGACCAGCGTCAGCGCCCCGGTGGGTTTCAGCGTCAGCGAGCCCAGGATTGTCTTGCCTGTGTTGTTCTCGACGACATTGTTCCAGCCGTTCACGAGGCCGCCCATCAGCGTGACCTTGTCGTTCGGGGAGTAGGTCAGCCGCACGCCTGAGTGGTAAGACGGAACCGCCAGAACAAACAAGAGGCCTCTCGAGTAGTTGAGGTTGTCCTTTGCCTCGATCACTTCCGCGCCGGCCGGCGTAACAAAGATCCCCGCGTCGATTTGGAGGCCCTTTGCCGGCAGAAGCAAGATAACTTGCGTACGCCTCCTGAATGTTCTGCAGCGCCGCACCGCCGGGCTCCGACGCGTGAATGAGATTGCTCGAGGCCGGGCCGAAGTTGAGCTTGAGCTTGAAACCTGTCCGCGAATCAGCGGTCGGCGCTTTCGCAAACCACACTTCGGCCATGCTCAACGCGAACTGGTTGTGCTTCGTATCGAAGGCGCGGTACGGCGCATCGCCCGCTGGCTTCGTCGAATAGAAATCGTAATACACGTCGACCAGGGCGCCGAGTTCCGTGCTCGACGCCGGTGCGGCGGGGGCGGGAACGGGCGTGGCCGCTGCCTGTGCGTCCGCGTTGCGCGGAACGGCGACGCAAAGGAGACATCCGACAACGGCAGCACGCAGCGTCCTCTCGACGATCGTGTCAGGTGCCTTTCGCCCGATCGAAACCATTCCTCGCTTCCCTTCCGAAATTCCTGATTCCTGATTCCCAGTTCCCAATGCCCAGTTTCCCGGCGGTCTACTTCCGCGGCAGCCGCTGGTCGAGCGCGAGATTGAGCTCGAGGACATTCACGCGCGGCTCGCCGACGAAGCCGAGCCAGGCGCCTTCGGTCGATTCGGCGACCAGGGCGCGAACCGCCTCCGCCGAGGCGCCGCGCGCCTTCGCGACGCGAGCCGCCTGAATCTCGGCGTTCGCTGGGCTGATATGCGGATCGAGCCCGCTGCTCGATGCCGTCACGGCGTCGGCGGGAATCGGCGTCTTCGGCGTGAAGACGAGCGGCGTCTTGTCGTCGCCGAACGCGTTGATCAGCTTGACGTCGTCCAGATCGCCCTTGGCGTCCCTGAACGTGTCCAGCGGCACCGACGAGTCGAAGGCGATGTCGTTGTCGAGGCAATAGTGGACGATTCGATCCTTGATGCCGTCGAAATCGACGACTTCCTTGCCTTTGTCGTCCTTCTTGGTCGTCCCGTTGATGAGCTTCGCGCTGGTCGGCCCGAGATTGCTGCCGCTGCTCGCGCCTGCGTCGTACCCGGAGCCCGCGGAGGACGGCCGCGGGTGGAAGTACTCCGGTTTGGCAAAGTTCTGGCCGATGAGCGACGACCCGACGACTTTGCCGCCGACCGACACCAGCGACCCGTGTGCCTGGCGCGGAAAGATCGTCTGGGCGACGCCGGTGACGATGGCCGGATACATCAAACCGGTCAGAATCGTCAGGACGAGCGTGATTCTGAATGCGGACGCGAGCTGGGACCACATGGCAAACCTCGGTTCACACCAGATGCAGGAGCACGAGCAGTTGATCGATCGCCCAGATGCCCGGGAACGGCGCGATGATGCCGCCGACGCCGTAGATCAGCAGGTTCCGGCGCAGCATCGATCGCGGCGCTCTGCGGGTGATACTTCACGCCGCGCAGCGCGAGCGGCACCAGCGCGATGATGATGAGCGCGTTGAAAATGACCGCGGCCAGGATGGCGCTCTCCGGCGTGTGCAGCCGCATGATGTTCAGCGCCGCCAGCGCCGGATACGTCGTCATGAACATGGCCGGGATGATCGCAAAGTACTTGGCGACGTCGTTCGCGATCGAGAACGTCGTCAGCGCCCCGCGCGTCATCAGCAACTGCTTGCCGATGGCGACGATCTCGATCAGCTTCGTCGGGTTGCTGTCGAGGTCGACCATGTTGCCGGCTTCCTTGGCGGCCATGGTGCCGGTGTTCATCGCCACGCCGACGTCGGCCTGCGCGAGCGCGGGGGCGTCGTTCGTGCCGTCGCCGGTCATCGCGACCAGCCGGCCCTCCGCCTGCTCTTTCTTGATGTACTCGAGCTTGTCCTTCGGCGTCGCCTGGGCCAGGAAGTCGTCGACGCCCGCCTCGCTGGCGATTGCGGCCGCCGTCAACGGATTGTCGCCGGTAATCATGACCGACCGGATGCCCATGACCCGGAGCTGAGCGATGCGATCCTTCATGCCGCCCTTGACGACATCTTTCAGGTGTACGAGGCCCAGCAACCGGCCGCCATCCGCGACAGCCAGCGGCGTGCCGCCCGTGCGCGAGATCTTGTCCGTCGCCGCAAAGAACGTCTGCGGCACGGTTCCGCCGCGCTCTTTCACGAAGGCGGCGATCGCGTCCGACGCCCCCTTCCGCAGTTCCCGGCCGTTGAGATCGACGCCGCTCATGCGCGTATAGGCCGAAAAAGGAATGAATTGCGCGGACCGATCGGCGACCTCGCGGCCGCGCAGATTGAATCGCTCTTTCGCCAGGACGACGATCGATCGGCCCTCGGGCGTCTCGTCCGCCAGGCTGGCGAGCTGGGCGACGTCGGCCAACTCGTTTTCCTCGACGTTGTGGAACGGCAGGAACTCGACGGCCTGGCGATTGCCCAGCGTGATCGTGCCGGTCTTGTCGAGGAGCAGCGTGTGGACGTCGCCCGACGCCTCGACGGCCTTGCCGCTCATGGCGAGCACGTTGTGCTGCATGACGCGGTCCATTCCGGCGATGCCGATGGCCGACAGCAGACCGCCGATGGTCGTCGGGATCAAGCACACGAGCAGCGACACGAGCACCGCGACGCTCGGTACGGTGCCAGCGCCCACGGCTGAGACGCTGTAGGCGGCGTACGGTCCAAGCGTCGCGACAGCCAACAGGAAGATCAGCGTCAGGCCGGCGATCAGGATGTTCAGCGCGATTTCATTAGGCGTCTTCTGGCGCTGCGCGCCTTCCACGAGCGCGATCATGCGGTCGAGAAAGGTTTCACCGGGATTGGAGGTGATCTTCACCTTGATCCAGTCGGACAGCACGCGCGTGCCGCCGGTGACGGCGCTTCGGTCGCCGCCCGACTCGCGGATGACGGGCGCGCTCTCGCCCGTGATCACCGACTCGTCCACCGACGCCACGCCCTCGATGACATCGCCGTCACCGGGGATGACGTCCTGCACTTCGCAGATCACGACGTCGCCGGCGCGCAATGCCGACGCCGGCACCTGCTCGGTCTTGCCGTTCGGAAGGAACCGCTTGCCCAGCACGTCGGTCTTCGTCTTCCGCAGCGTGTCGGCCTGGGCCTTGCCGCGGGCTTCCGCCATCGCCTCCGCGAAGTTCGCGAAGAGCACGGTGAACCAGAGCCACAGCGCGATCTGCAGGCCGAACGCCAACCCGCCGCGTCCGCTGACGACGTCCCGCGCGACGAACACCGTCGTGAGCACGGCGCCCACTTCGACGACGAACATCACCGGATTCTTGAGGAGCGTCACCGGGTTCAACTTGACGAACGACTGCCGAAACGCGCGGCCGACGATCTCCGGATCGAACAGCGGGCGCGCGCGCGCCAGCTTCGTCGGCAGCAACGAGATCAGATCCTCGCTGTTGGCGGCCGGCGGCCGCGGGGGCGCTGGGGTCATTTGAGCTAGAGCCATGGCATCACCGTGACAAAGGGGGTCGCCAGGGAGAACAGATGTCCCTGGAGCATCAGGAAATGTTCGACAATCGGCCCGAGCGCGAGGGCCGGGAAGAACGTCAGCGCGCCGACGATGATCACCGTGCCGACGAGGAGGCCGACGAACAGACCGCCGTGGGTCGGCAGCGTGCCGCTCGTCACGGGCACGCCCTTCTTCATCGCGAGGCTGCCGGCCGCGGCCAGAAGCGGCAGCAGGAACAGGAAGCGCCCGATGATCATCGCAAGGCCGATCGTCAGGTTGTACCAGGGCGTGTTCGCGCTGATGCCGGCAAATGCGCTGCCGTTGTTGCCGGTACCGCTCGTGTAGGCGTACAGAATCTCGGCGAACCCGTGCGGCCCGGCGTTGTTGAGGTTGCCGGTCGCGGGCCCGAACGAATTCCAATAGCCACCCTTCGGGAACGGCACCACGGAACTGATGGACGTGAAGACGAGAATGCTGAACGCCGTCGCGATGAGCGCCAGCATGGCCATCTTGACTTCCTTCTGCTCGATCCGCTTGCCCACGTACTCGGGTGTGCGGCCGACCATCAGCCCGGCGATGAACACCGCCAGCATCGCGTACAGCAGGATGCCGTAGAGTCCCGCGCCGGTCCCGCCGAAGATCACCTCGCCGGTCTGGATGTTGAAGAGCGGGACCAGCCCGCCAAGCGGCGTGTAGCTGTCGTGCATGCTGTTGACGGCGCCGCAGCTCGCGTCGGTCGTCACCGTGGCAAAGAGCGCCGACTGGGCGATGCCGAAGCGCACTTCCTTGCCTTCCATGTTGCCGCCGGCTTGCGTGGCCGTCGCGCCGCTCTGCACGCCGAGCCGCTCCAGGATCGGATTGCCCCGCTGCTCGTAGCCATACGCGACGAACACGCCGATGAAGAACATGACGCTCATCGCGGCTGAAGATCGCCCATCCCTGGCGGCGATCCCGGACCATGTACCCGAACGTGTAGGCCAGGCCGGCAGGGATCATGAAGATGAGGACGATCTGCAGGACCGTCGACATCGGCGTCGGATTCTCGAAGGGATGCGCGGAATTGGCGTTGAAGAAGCCGCCGCCGTTCGTGCCCAGCTGCTTGATGGCCTCCTGCGAGGCCACCGGCCCCTGCGCAATCGTCTGAGTCGCCCCTTCAACCGTGGTCGCCTGCGTGTAGCGATCCCAGTTCTGGATGACGCCCTGCGAGGCGAACAGCAAGGCGGCAACGAACGCGATCGGCAGCAGGAGGTAGACGGTCGCGCGGGTCATGTCGACCCAGAAGTTGCCGATCGTCGCCTTGCCCTGCCGCGCAAAGCCGCGGACGAGGGCGATGGCGACGGCGATGCCCGCGGCGGCCGAGGTGAAGTTCTGTACGGTCAGCGCCGCCATCTGAGTGAAGTAGCTCATCGTCGTCTCGCCGACGTACGACTGCCAGTTCGTGTTGGTGACGAAACTGACCGCGGTATTGAACGCGGAATCGGGCGCGATCTGCGCCGTGCCGAACCCCTGCGGGTTCAGGGGCAGGTGCCCCTGCAGCCGCTGGATGAGGTACGTGAAGACGAACTTCGCAATGGTGAACGCCAGCAGCGCGCCCGCGTATTGCGTCCATCGCTGCTCGACGTCTTCCCTGATTCCGCTCAACCGGTAGATCAGCCGCTCGAGCGGCCGCAGGACCGGGTGCAGAAACGTGCGCTCGCCCTCGAACAGCCGGGCCATGAAGATGCCGAGCGGCTTGGTCAGCGCGAGGATCAGCGCGAAGAAGAACAGAATCTGGTAGATCCCTATCGCCGTCATGACACCCTCAGAAGCGCTCCGGTCGGAGCAGCGCGTAAATCAGATAAACGAACAACAGCACACAGGCGACGGCCGAGACGACGTAGTCCATAGGTCCCTCAGAGGCGATCGCACGCCTGGACGAACCACCAACAAAGCACGACCGACACGAGGCCAATCGCGAGATAGAGCACATCGAGCAGCATGTTCACGTTCGCTCCCTCCACCCCACTCTAGGGGGCGGCACCTTAAGAAGTCATAAGGCCGCTGTTAGGAATGATGCGAAGGACACCAACCCGTTCGTATGGCAACGCTCATGCCACGACCGCGCGCACGTGAACTCGCCCCAAGACGGGCCTGTCCGGCCGAGACGGCGGTTTCCTGGGCTCGGTGCGGGACGCCACGGCACGAAGTAGCCAAAATGGCTTCGTGCCTTTCGCTCCATTGGTGAAGGATCGTTTGGCCTAGGAAGGACGATCGGCCAGCGCCTTCACGAGCCGATCCAGCAAGTCGATCTGCGCGACGTTGATCGCCCGGCGCGCGGCGTCGAGCGAAAAAGAACTGGCCGCGATCGATTTCCGGAATCTCGATCTGACGGCCCGACCGCGGCGGCCATTCGGTGGTCGTCGTGACGCTGGTCAGCCGTGACGGGTCGCAGTCGCCTTCGAACGCCCAGGCGTGAACGATCTTGCCGCTTCGCTGGACGATCGATCCGAGAGCCAGGAACGGTCCCGCCGGGCGTAAACCCGGTCTCCTCGGTGAACTCGCGAATGGCCGTTTGCAGCGGGTCCTCGCCATCGTGGATGCCGCCCTTCGGAATCGTCCAGGCGCCCGCGTGCCGATCCTTCCAGAACGGTCCCCCCGGATGCGCCAGCAACACCTCCAGCGAGCCGTTGACGCGGCGGAACAGCACGAGGCCAGCGCTTTCCTTCCGGGGCACGTCTGCGGGTCCTGCCGATCATTGTGCCGCGCCCGCCGGCCCCTCGCCAAGCGCCTGGGCTACCGGTTGCGAAGTGCTGACGGATGGACATTCGAAGCCCCAACCGAAGCGCAGTCGTCTCAGGCGCCGGCGCCTGCGGCACCCAGCGCCAGCGAATACATCAACCAGAAGAACGGTGACAGACCGCGGCGGACGCGCCGCGCAGTTCCGGCGGAGCGGGCACATGGGCCCGCCCCGTAGAACAGGTCGGAGGGCTGCTCAGATGAGCAGAACGGTCAGGTGATCTGAAGGGACGAACGGAGAGGCGGGGGGACCGGAACTGAAAGCGATTTTGAGCGCCGAGGCGATGTCGACGGTCACTGCCGCCCCAAAGACGTCGGCAATCCAGCTTGCCGACTCCCGGTCGAGCCTCGTGATACTCGACCAGAGCTCAGCAAAAACCGGCGCCGTGCTCGTGGCATCCATCTTCGGCTGACAGCAGCATTCCGCCAACACCGCCTGCGAACAACCGTGGTGAGCCCGTTCGAATGGCAGGCGAGCCGACCCGGTCGACGCCGAGGCCAGGGAGCCCGATATCAGCCCAGCGGCCAGCAGACTAGCGACGAGCCAGCGCGTGCAAACGGAACGCACCACGCGAAGGCAGGACGCAAGTCCGATGCCATGTGCGTTCGCTGCGCCCGCCAACGCACTGCACGAACAGCGCGCGGATTCCTACCCACGGTTGTGGAGGATTCCTCAGGGACGGGCTTTGCTTCAGACGCTCGCCCGCCGGAGCCGCAGGGCGTTCGCGATGACGGACACCGAACTGAAGCTCATCGCGGCGGCGGCGATCACTGGACTGAGGAGCAGGCCAAACCACGGATACAGCAGGCCGGCCGCGATGGGGACGCCCGCCGCGTTGTAGGCAAAAGCAAAGAACAGATTCTGGCGGATATTGCCCATCGTGAGGCGTGACAGCCGGCGCGCCCGGACGATGCCTCGAAGGTCGCCTTTGACGAGGGTCACGCCGGCGGTCTCCATCGCGATATCCGTGCCGGTGCCCATGGCGATTCCGACGTGTGCCGCGGCCAGGGCGGGCGCATCGTTGATGCCGTCGCCTGCCATGGCGACGACGTGACCCTCCGACTGCAACTGCCGCACGGCGTCGCGCTTCTGATCCGGCAGGACTTCCGCGCGCACGTCGTCGATACCCAACTTGCGGCCGATCGCGGCCGCAGTCGTCAGGCTGTCGCCGGTCAGCATCACGATGCGCAGGCCTTCCGCGTGGAGCGCTCGAATCGCTTCGGGCGTGCTGACCTTGATCGGATCGGAGATACCCAGCAACCCCGCCGGCTTGCCGTCGATCGCGATGAAGATCACCGTCTGGCCGTCCTGTCGCAGCTTTTCGGCTCGTCGCGGTCAGATCCGTCAGCGCAGTTCCGCCGGCCATCATCCGCTCGCTGCCGACCGTCACGGTACGGCTGGACACGCGGCCGGTCACGCCCTGGCCGGTCAGCGAACGAAAGTCTTCGACTTTTCCAATCGTAAGGTTCCGGGCGCGCGCTGCCTTCACGACGGCGCCGGCCAGCGGATGTTCGCTCGCCGCCTCGAGACTGGCGGCCAGGCTGAGCAGTCCGGACTCGTCGAATCCTTCGCTCCAGGTGACCGATGTCAGCTCAGGCCTGCCGACGGTCAACGTGCCGGTCTTATCGACCACGAGCGTGTCGACCTTGCGCAGAACTTCAATCGCCTCGGCATTTCTGAACAGCACGCCGACAGTGGCGCCTTTGCCGGTTGCCACCATGATCGACATCGGCGTCGCGAGTCCAAGCGCGCAGGGACACGCGATGATGAGCACCGCCACAGCGTTGATCAGGGCGTGCGCCAGGCGTGGGGCGGGCCCGACGAGGCCCCAGACCGCGAACGTCGCGATCGCGGCCAGAATGACGATCGGAACGAAGTACCCGGACACGACGTCGGCGAGCCTCTGGATCGGCGCGCGGCTGCGCTGCGCGTCTGCGACCATCGCGACGATGCGAGCCAGCAGCGTCTCGGCGCCAACCTTGTCCGCACGGATGACGAGTGTGCCGGTGCCGTTGATCGTCGCGCCGATCACGCTGTCGCCGGCCTCCTTGCGGACGGGAATCGGCTCGCCGCTGACCATCGACTCGTCGACGCTGCTCGATCCCTCGAGCACGACGCCGTCGACCGGAATCTTCTCGCCTGGCCGCACGCGCAACCGGTCGTTCTTCCGCACGGATTCCATCGGCACGTCCTCCTCGATGCCGTCGGCGATCACCCGGCGCGCCGAGGTCGCGGCCATACCGAGCAGCTTCCGGATGGCTGCGCCCGTCTGACTTCGTGCCCGCAGCTCGAGCACCTGGCCGAACAGAATCAGGGTGACGATGACCGCGCCGGCCTCGAAGTAAACAGCGATGCCACCCGATTCGTCGTGGAAGGAGGAAGGAAAGAGCCCCGGCGCGATCGTCGCGACGATGCTGTAGACGAACGCGACGCTCACGCCAAGTCCGATGAGGGTGAACATGTTGAGGCTGCGATTCGAGATCGACTGCACCGCTCTGACGTAGAACGGCCACGCGGCCCACACGCAGACGGGCGCCGCGAGCGCCGCCTCGATCCACATCTTCACCGGCGCGTCGCACGCCGCTGCCCATCTGGCCCGGCAGCATGTCGCTCATCGCAAGGGCCAGCAGCGGAACCGTCAGGGCCGCCGGCGATCCACAACCGCCGCGACATGTCAGCCAACTCGGGATTTGCGTCCTCCGTCGCCGTAATGGTCTTGGGCTCGAGCGCCATCCCGCAGAATCGGACAGGACCCCGGACCAACGCTGCACGATCTCCGGGTGCATCGGACAGGTGTACGGCTGCGCCGAACTTCGAACTTCGGACTGCTCAGCCTGAGGCCCTTGAGCTTGTCGAGGAGTGACGCCTGGGACCCGGGGCCTGGGCCTGGGGCCTGGGGCTCGGTCTTCCGAGCCTCAATGGCTGCGGCGCGTCCATGCCTTTGGGACCGCGGGCGAGCCAGGCCTCGGGATCGAGCTCGAACTTGTGTTTGCAGCCGGCGCAGCAGAAAAAATACGTCGTGCCGGCGTGCGTGTGCTGTGCCTCGCGGTCGCGGGATTGACGGTCATCCCGCAGACCGGATCGCGCGCGCTTCCGGGAGCGGCCGGCGCGCTCACGGCTATGCGTCCGCCGCGGCCGCGCCCTGACTTTGCCGGCGCGTTCAGGAAATCGTCGATGTCGCGCTCGCGCTGCACGTCGGCGGGCTCTTCGGGTTGAAGCGTTCCATGTCGTGCAGTTCCTCTGGCGTGATCGCCGGAAGATGCCGAATGAATCGTACGAGCTGCCAGGATTCCTGCTGCCCTTCAGCCGTGCCGGTGCTCCAGCCCGGCATCGCCGTCCAGGGAATACCCTGTTCGATCGCGTAGAACAGTTCGCCGTCGGTGAGGCTCTGCGTTCGCGCCTGCGCGCATGTCCGGCACGCCCGGATAGACGCGCCGGCCGAGACTCGTGTCACCGCTGCCGTCGTTCCCGTGGCAGCTTGCGCAGTGATCGGCCCAGTGCTCGCGCGCGGCCGTCAATTCCGCCGGGCCAGGCCGGGACGGGATTCGCCGTGTCGCGAATCTTCGGAGGCACCAGCCACCGCCACGACGCCCGGGCCACACGCGCCTCGAGAAAAAACGGGTCGCGTCTGGTGCCGATGCCCGCGCCCCTCACCAACCCGAGCGCGACGATGACGCCGCCAGCCACGCCCGCCGTCAGCCAGGCAGTCCGGGACATTGCTATTGGGCCGCCAGTCGAATCTCGAGCGCCTTCATTACGCCGTTCGTCTGGTGATCGACGAGCACCACGACCCGTTCACCGACCTTGATCCTGGCCTGCTCGAGCGTGACGGTTGTCTTGTCGCGCACGATCTTCGTCCTGGCGTCGATGTCGTACCAGCCGGGTCCCTCATTCTTCTTTTCCTCGCCCGTTCTGACCTGCAGGCGCTTCGCTTCGACCGCCGCGACAGTGCCCTTTACGGTGATCTCGTGGGCGAACAGTCTCGCGCCAAGATGACCGTCATCGCGAGCGCCACGATCGCTGCTCTCTTCACCGGTGCTGACATGGGTTCCCTCCCGCGCCGGAGGTGGCGGCACCCCCTCTCGCCACTATACTGTCGTTATGCGTGCAGGCCTTCTCCTGGGCGGCGTGGTCTCGGTCGCGTCATTGGCCGCGGCCCCATTCTCGGCGCGAGATGACGCCGCAGGGCCCGGCCGCGTCCATTTCGTCCGGCTTCCGGACGGAGCCGTTCAGCCGCAGGTCGCCATCGATTCCAGGAATGTCGTCCACGTCGTCTATTTCAAGGGCGAATCGCTCCATGGCGAGCTGTTTCACGCCACGCTCGACCGGACTGGCGCGCTTTCACGTCCGGTGCCTGTCAACAGCCGGCCCGGCAGCGCGGTCGCGACCGGCACGATGCGCGGCGCCCACATCGCCATCGGGCGGAACGATCGGGTGCACGTCGCGTGGCTCGGCTCCGATCGCGCGAAGGCGGGTGCCGGAGACGACATCACGCCCGTGCTCTACACGCGAATGTCGGCCGACGGTCAGCGCTTCGAGCCCGAGCGCAACGTGCGTCAATTCACGGCATTTTTGGACGGCGGCTCGATTGCCGCCGATCGCTCTGGACAGGTGTACGTGACGTGGCACGGCGGCCAGGCCGGCATGGCCGGCGAGGCCGACCGCAACGTCTGGATTGCCCAGTCACACGACGACGGTCAGAGCTTCGGACGCGAAGCGCCTGCCGCCGCCTCGTCGACCGGCGCCTGCGGGTGCTGCGGTCTCGGCGCGCTGGCCGACCGCGCAGGATCGCTGTTCGTGCTGTATCGATCGGCCGCGCAGAAAGTGCATCGCGACGCGCATCTCCTCTTCTCGCGCGATCACGCCGCCACGTTCTCGAATGTCGACCCTTCAGGAATGGAACATTGACGCGTGCCCGATGAGCACGTTTGCGCTGGCCGAGACGAGCGACCGTGTGCTGGCTGCCTGGGAGACCGCCGGACAAGTCCAGTGGACTCGCATCAATCCGCAGACCGGCCAGGCGTCGGCGACCATCGCCGCGCCCGGGACGGCTACGAACCGCAAGCATCCTGCGATCGCCGGCAACGCGCGCGGCGAGTCATTCTCGTCTGGGCCGAAGACACCGGGTGGAACAAAGGCGGCTCGCTCGCCTGGCAGGTGTTCGATCGAAACGGCCAGCCCACGGCGGAGAGGGCCGGCAGCCGGGCGTGCCGGTCTGGGGTCTCGCAGCCGTGGCCTCGCAGCCCGACGGCACATTCAGCGTGATCTACTAGTAGCGTTCTCACTTGCCTGTAGCGGGCATCCTGCGCAGATCCCGCGGAATGCGCGCGGTCGGGAACTTTCCTGCTAGGAGGAAGTGAGAACGGCCCTAGTTCGTCGCGGCGGTGCGGGGAATCTCGCACCTGGCGCTGAATCTTTCACACCCCTCCGCAAGCGTCCGTCGCTCGAGTTCGCCGGTAGCTGCCGGTGCCCTGGCATGGATGCTGCTGTGATGCGCGGGCATAGTGCGGCACTTTCGCTTGTTGGAGGCCCGCCCGTTGGCGTCCGCTCGTCGCGTGACGGCGGTTCTGCTTGGCACCGCGCTTTGCTGCACGGCGAATCTGCCCCCGGAACACGGCCACCCTTCTGACCGCGATCGTCCCGCCATCGTCCACCGTCACGCCTCACTGCATGTCGTGCGACACGCGTCACGCCCCACGCTGGCTGACGACGACGGCCAGATCATCTGGATTGACGGATCGTACCTTGCCGGCACGTCCGCCGCCGAGTGCAGCTCCCGCCGCCGAGATCTCGAACGCGTTTACGATCGCGCCGGATCGCAGTCTGCCACTTGTCGTCCGCGAGGTGCCGGCTGGCGCCATTCACGATCCGCCTCGACGCCCTTCCGGCTCCCGCGGGCCGCCACTCCCGCTCTCGCTGTAGCTGACCTGTCGGCCTTGCGCCGTACGGGCTCGGCATCGCTTTGTTTCCGCCAGGTGCAGCGATCGCGCGCCTGTCGCGCTGAATCGAACAAGCGAACAGCAGGCTTCAACTGCGGAGCAGGGAACGTCGAATGAGGAGATGTGTATGGTTTGGAAACAAGTAGTCGTCGTCTCCGTGACTATTTGCGCGGTCGCCAGTCTCGCGCGAGCGCAAACACCGCCTTCCGCTTCCGCGCTGGGCGCGGCGGATCTGGTTGACATGGCCATCCAGCGGAATCGCGAGTTCCTGGCGGTCAAGCAACGCGTTGCCGAGACGCAGGCCCTGCTGCGTCAGGCAGGCGTTCGGCCTGCCCCGGCCCTGGAAGTCGAAGAGGCCACCGGCAGGCCGTTGGGCAGCGCCGGCGAACGGGCGTTCTCCGTCGGTTACTTCCATACCATCGAGACATCCGGAAAGAGGGATAAGAGGATCGCGGTGGCGCAGAAATCCACCGAGTCGGTCGAGGCCGAACTGGCCGACCGACTTCGGTTGATGGCGCTGGATGTGAAAGTGCGGTACGCGCAAGCGGTGCGTGAGCAGCAGAAACTCGAGACGATCCAACGGCTGTTGTCGACCAGCCGCGACTACTACAACCTCACCGACAGCCGGGTGCAGCACGGCGATGCCGCCCCGCTCGAAGGACAGTTGTTCCTTACGGACTTGAGCCGCGTGGAAGTCCAGCAGATTGTGCTCGCGAACAGTGCTGACCGGGCGTCGCTCGAGCTGCGAAAGGTGGTGGGAGTGCCGCCGACCGACCCGCTCACTCTGCTGACCACGCTGCCTCCAGCCACGACGGGCAGTCCAGTCTTTCTGACCTGCAGATGCGGGCCCTTCGAGAGCGCCCCGACTTGCGCGCCCTGCAGCTTCTGGAAGAGCAGGCGCTGGCCGAAGAGACGCTGGCCCGCGCGGAGGGCAGGCCCAACCTCACCGCATCCGCGCGCTACCTGCTCACAGACAGCGCCTTCGATCAGTTCGGGTACAACAGCTCCGGCAGACTGACTCGAGTGCAGAGCCACGACAACATGTTGGCCTTCGGCCTGTCGGTGCTCCTCTTTCAGCCCAAGCGAAATCAGGGCGCGATGGAGGCCGCCCAGGCCAGAAGCGCCGCGGCGCGGCTCCGCAGGGAGCACCTGGAGTCGGTCGTCCGCCTGGAAGTGGAGGCCGCCTTCCATCGGTGGCAATCCGCCAGGAGCGCCGTGGACCTTCTCAACCGCGGGGTGATCGGACAGTCGGAGAGGAATCTGGTGGTGCTCCGGCAGGCGTACACCCTTGGCCAACTGCGAATGCTGGATGTGCTCAATGAGCAAAGGAAGCTGATCGAAACGCAGTTGACTTATCTCGATGTGCAATCGGAGCTCTTCGAGGCATTTTCCGAATTGGAGGCGTCGGTAGGAGGGTCCATTCAATGAAGAAAGCATCTCTGGCGCTCCTTTTCAGCCTTCCGCTCGTGTCCTGCTCGTCGCGGGGCGACCGTCGCGACCTCGGCGAAGGCGGATGCCAACGTGGTCGAGATGGGGACAGACGCGCAAAAGAACGTCGGCTTGGCGGTGGCCCCGGTGAGCCTTACGCAACTGACCGAGTACCTGCACGTGTCGGGAACCGTCCAGCCCATCGACAGCAGGATCGGCTATGTGCGTCCCTTGGCCAGGGGGCGCGTGCAGGAAGTTCTGGTGAGAGTGGGGGACCGGGTAGGGGACGGCCAGCCGCTGGCACGGTTGGACAACATCGAGGCGGGCGAAATCGCCGCCCAACATCAAGCGGCCCACGCAGAGCTTCAGAAGCTGAAAGTCCAACAAGCCAATGCCGCACGACAAGTGGAACGGAGCAGGAGTCTGGCGGCCATCGGCGCCACTTCCCAGAAGGATCTCGAGCTGGCCCAGGCGGAATACAACGCGATGCTGGAAGCCATCAAGGCGCAGGAAGGCCTGCTGGCTGGTCTTGAATCCAAGCTGCGCCGTTTCGGAATCCAGGAGAGCGACGCTCAGAGTCTCTCGATCACGACGATTCGTTCGCCCTTCGCTGGTGTCGTGATTCGTGTGCAGGCGGCTCCGGGCGATGTCGTCGATCCCGGCATGGGGCTCTTCTCCATTACTGACCTCTCCGAGGTGTGGGTGCAGGCCGAGGTCTATGAAAAGGATCTGGGACGCATTCGGACGGGACAAACCGCGCTGATCTCCGTGGACACCTATCCGGAAGAGAAATTTTCCGGCAATGTGGCCCACATCAGCGACACGCTGGATCCGAAGACACGCACAGCCCAGGTGCGTTGCGTCGTCCCCAACAAGGATCGCCGGCTCAAATTGGACATGTTCGTCGACGGTCGATGTGCCGACGATGTTCAGCCGCAAAGTGCTTGCGGTGCCGGCTGCGGCGATTCAGCAGATCGCGGGCAAGGATGTCGTCTTCGTCCGGGAGTCGGAGCAGAAGTTTCGGTCCGTGAGGTCCAGGTTGGCCAGACGTGACCGGCGGGCAAATCGAGATCCTCGCGGGCCTCAACGGAAAAGGACCTCGTCGTCATGCAGGGGGCGTATCACCTGAAGTCCATCCGGATGAGCAAAGAACTCGGGGAGGGCTAGCCATGCAACGCCTCGTCGACCCTGGCCCTCCAATATCGCTTCATGGTGCTGCTGGCGACGCTCGCTGGTCGTCGTCGTCGGCGTCTTCTCGCTGCGGAACCTGCTGATCGAAGGCGTTCCCGATATCACGCCCAACCAGGTGCTGGTGCTCACCAGAGCGCCGAGCCTTTCGCCTCCGGAGGTCGAAAAATACATCTCGTTCCCCGTCGAGTGGTCCATGAGCGGCCTGCCCGGCATCACGAACGTCTATTCCCTCTCCAAGCAGGGCTTTTCGTATGTGGCCGTCTACTTCAAGGAGGACATGGACATCTACTTCTGCCGGCGGCTGGTGATGGAGCGGCTGCCGCAGGCCCAGTCGCTGATTCCGCCGGGCATGGGCGAACCAGAAATGGGGCCGATTTCGACCGGGCTGGGCGAGATCTATCAGTTCCAGGTCAAGGGCGGCGGGCTGTCCAACATGGAGTTGCGTAGCATCCTGGACTGGGACATCGCGCCCAAGTTGCGCTCCGTCCCAGGCGTCGTCGAGGTCAACACCCATGGCGGCGAGTTGAAGACGTACGAGGTCCAGGTCAACAGCGACAAGATGAACGCCTATCGGATCCCACTCTCGACGATCCTCCATGCCCTGGAGGAGAGCAACGGCAACGCCGGTGGGGCCTACCTGGAGCGTCAGGGACAACTGCAATCGTTGATTCGCGGCGAAGGGCTGATTTCGAGCCTGGAGGACGTCGAGAAGATCGTCGTCGGCGTCTCCGGCACCGACACGCCGATCACGATCAGCAACGTGGCCCAGGTGCGGTTTGCCCCGATGGTGCGGCAGGGCCTGGCCTCCCAGGACGGGAACGGCGAGATCGTCATCGGGATCGCGATGCTGCTGATGGGGGAGAACGCGCGCATCGTCGTGGACCGCGTCAAAGAATCGCTGCGGGAGATCGAGAAGTCTCTGCCCGCCGGAGTGCGGATCGAGCCGTATTACGACCGCACGGATCTGGTCCGGCGAACGATTGGGACGGTCACGAAGAACCTGATCGAAGGCGGGCTCGTGGTCGTCGCGATCCTGCTGCTGCTCCTCGGCAGCTTGAAGGGCGGCGCCATCGTGGCGGCCGCCATCCCGCTGTCCATGCTCTTTGCCTTCACCGGCATGGTGCAGGCGGGATCACGGGCAACCTGATGAGCCTGGGCGCCATCCATTTCGGATTGGTCGTGGATGGCTCGGTCGTCATGGTGGAGAACATCCTGCGCCGGCTGGGCGCGCGAAAGCCGACCGAGAGTGTCATGGAGGTCGTGCAGTTCGCGGGCGAGGAGGTGGCGCGGCCGGTCTTCTTCGGCGTCCTGATCATCTCCCTTGTCTACGTGCCCATCCTGATGCTGACGGGCACCGAGGGCAAGATGTTCAGGCCGATGGCCCAGACGGTCCTGTTTGCCCTGGCCGCGTCCCTGGTCATCGCGTTGATGCTGATGCCGGTGTTGAGCTGGCTGGTCTTCCGAAAGAAGGTCCCCCACGAACACACGTGGCTGATGCGTAAATTCAGCGCCTGGTATGCGCCGCTCCTGCAAGGCGTGATGCGGCATCCCTGGGTCACGTTCGGCGTCGCCATGGCGCATCTTTGCCGCGTCCGCGAGTGTGGTCCCCTTCCTGGGCGGGGAGTTCATCCCCCGGTTGGATGAAGGCTCCATTCTGGTCACGACGTTCCGGCTGCCGGGCACGTCCCTGACGGAAGCCCTGCGCGGGAATACCGTCGTTGAACGCACGCTGCTGCGGTTTCCGGAAGTCACCACGGTGGTCACTCGAACCGGCAGCCCGGAGATTGCCGCCGAACCGATGGGCATCGAGGAGAACGACTCGTACGTGATGCTCAAGCCGATCGGGGAATGGCCGACCAAACGCACCAAGGAAGAGTTGATCGCCGCCATGCACGATGCCCTCGAGAAGGAGGCGCCCGGCGCCTTCTACAGTTTTACGCAGCCCATCCAGATGCTCATGCAGACGTTGATGGAAGCCGGCTCGCGCTCCGACATCGTCGTGAAGCTGTACGGCGAGGATCTGGACGTGCTGAATCGGAAAGGCGACCGCGATTGAAGCGGTGATGCAGAAGATCCGGGGATCCGCCGATGTCCGGGCCCAACGGATGGCCGGCCTGCCCTATCTGCGCATCCACATCCGCCGCGACGCGATCGCACGTCATGGATTGGACGCCTCCGATGTCCTGGACACCGTCGAAGCCATGGGCGGCAAAGTGGTCGGCCAGGTCATCGAGGGGAACAAGCGGTTCCTTCCTGCAGGTTCGTTTCGACTCCGCCGACCGGGCGACCGCCGACGCCATCAACAACATCAAAGTGGGCAACGGCCAGGGTCAATTCGTCCCGCTGAGCCAGCTGGCCGATGTCGTGTCCGGAGGAAGGCCCGCTGCAAATCGGCCGCGAAAAGGTTCACCGCCGGATCACGGTGGAGTCGAACGTGCGGGGGCGCGATATCGCCAGCTTTGTGGCGGAAGGCGCAGAAGCCATCGCCGCACAGTGTGCCTCTTCCGGAGGGCTACTGGATCGAGTGGGGCGGCCAGTTCGAACAGCTGGAGAGCGCCAAGGCGCGACTGCATGATGGTCGTGCCGATGACGCTGCTGGTCATCTTCGTGCTGCTCTACTTCAACTTCAATTCGGTCCGGCCGGCGCTGCTCATCTATCTGAATGTGCCGCTGGCCACGACCGGCGGGATTCTGGCACTGATGGCCCGCGGCATGCCCTTCAGCATTTCCGCCGGCGTCGGCTTCATCGCGCTCTTCGGCGTTGCCGTGCTGAACGGCGTCGTGCTGGTCACCTACATCACGCAGTTGCGCCAGCAGGGCTTGCCGGTGGACAGGCGGTGACGCAGGGCGCGACGACGCGGCTTCGTCCGGTGCTGATGACGGCTTTGGTAGGCAGCCTGGGGTTCGTGCCGATGGCGATTTCCACCGGCGTGGGCGCGGAAGTTCAACGGCCGCTGGCGACGGTCGTGATCGGGGGGCTGATCTCATCCACGTTGCTGACGTTGCTGGTCATCCCCGCGGTGTACCGGTGGTTCGACAAGCACCAGGTTGACGTCGAAATCTAGAGTGGCATCCGTAGATGGCCCAGGGAGAAGACATGGCCGCGCAGCGAGAATCGAGAATGTTGTCATGAAAGTGATCAAGGCGATTGTTCAGCCGTTTCAGTTGTCCGCGGTTGTCACGGCCCTGCAACAGATTCCGGATCTTCCGAGCATCACGGTCTTTGACGTCCGCGGCTTCGGGCGACAGCGCGCCCGCAATGCACGCTGACACGATCGAAGATGAGGACGACCTTGTACGCGAGGAAGGTCCAGATGAAGCTTGTGGTCCCGGACCGGCTCGTTGAGGAGGTGATTCGGCACCATCCGGGAGAGCGCCCACACGGGGAACCCAGGGGACGGAAAGATCTTTGCGCGTTCGCTGGACGAGGCCATTCGGATCCGCAGCGGCGAGCGAGGCGAGAGCGCTCTGTGATTCCTGCGCGGACGGTTACCGTCTCAACGTCTTGGCGTACTGGATTACCGTCCAGACCTCGTCGCGCGTGATCTCGGATTTGAACGCGGGCATTTTGGGATTCGTGCGGCCGTTCCAGAGCTTGTAGAACATCACGCCATCCGGATTGCGCGGGGCGCGGCTCGAATCGCTGAGGTTGCCTGGCTTGTGTTTCGGATCGGCGTCCGGACCGTCGCCCTTGCCCAGCGGGCCGTGGCATTTCTGGCACTTGGATTTGAAGATGTCCTTGCCTTTCGCAAGCACCTGATCGGTCACCGCGATCGGATTCACTTCCCGGCCCGCGCCCGCCGGGATCTGCCAGCCTCCGTCGTCGTCATCCTGCACGCGCACCGTGACCGCGGCGGCGGCCAGCATCGTCGCGAGCATCAGGGCGAATACGGGCGCTTTCACTTCCCCTCCTGAGTCAGACGCGCCGACTCGTCCTTCGTCCACGCGCAGACGGCGGCGATGTCGGCGTCCGACAGCCGGGCGTCGGCGTGGACGAGCCGGTACTGGAACAGCGGCATTTTGTGCTTCGAGATCTGATCGCACATCTTGTCGAGCAGGTCGGCGCGATCGTAGGCGTTGTACCGCGCCCAGCGCGAGAAGTTCATCTGCTTCCTGGCGTCCTTCACGTCAGAAATCACCAGCCACGAGACAGGCGCGACGTTCGAGTACCACGGCCATCTCGTCTCAGACGAATGACAGTCATAGCACGCCCGGTGGACGACCGTCAGGACCTGTCGTGGTACCGGCCCGGCCTCCAGGGCGGCCGTCCGGTCCACGACAGGATTGGTGCGTGCCGGACGGACGAACTGTGCTCCGACCAGCGCGAGCCCCAGCAGACCGATCACGGCACGCTTCAGTGTCACGACGATCGATTGACTCCCTGGGATCAGAAGAACTTCCGGGACAGGTTGAAGCCGAAGTACAGGCTGTTGGGAAACCCGCCGCGTGCCATCTGCGCGAAGGTTGTTCCCTGGGTGGTGTTGGTGAAGGTCAGATTGAAGACGTGCCCGCCGACACGCGTGGCGATGCCGAAGCCGTATTCCGCATCGCCGATCACGTAACCGGCGGCGCGAGGCGTGACTTCCGCCATCAGAAACAACGTCGGACGCAAGCGAATGCTGCCGCCGAGGCCCACCGTAAACGTGTCGTGCGTGACGCCCGTGCCCGGAGCGGAGTTGTGGACCCACATCGGCACGGCGTACAGCGCCGCGACGTTCGCTACAGTGCGCGAAATCGAGGCGCCAGCCGCCGGCGCGTACTCCTGGCGGAAATTGTTCGTGCCTTCGACCGACATCAGCGCCGACAACCCGAAGCGGCATCGACGCGCTCTGGTGAAATGCGTCGTACTTGCTGTAGAGCTGAATCGTGCGGCTGAAGTTCGTGCGATACGCCGCGACCTCGAGATGTTTCGCCACCGCGATGCGGTACTCGAAGCCGATGGTCGCGCCCTGATCAATGCCGAACAGGTTGCTCGCCTGGTCGGCGAAACTGCCCATACGCAGATTGCCATTGAACCGGTGCGTCAGACGGAAATTCCCTTTGTAGAGCGGCAGCGGCAATGTCGTCGGCAGGTTGATCAGCGCGAAGTCGGGCTCGAGCGGCCGGAGCACGGCATCATCGTCCTCCGCCGCAGCCTGAGCGCCGGCGGCGACCGGGGAAGACTGAGTCGCCGGAGCCGGCGGCGGACTCGGAGGGCTTTGACTCAACCCCCCATCAAAGAACCGCGGATTCGCCCAGGCCGGCGTGCTCAAAGCAGACAGACAGACGACAAGACAGACTGACGACACACTTCCGAGCCGGTTTCGCATCGGTTTCCTTTCTGCAAACCCCGGGCCAGCCGGGGCGCGTCGAGGCAATCAAAGTGCCATCCGAAAGCTTACCGCCTCCGAAAGTGTGTTACGTCCCTCGTCGGATCAGCCGGGATTACTGCACGACGATCGTGCCTGTCATCTCCGGATGGATCGTGCAGTGATACTTGAACGAACCGGTCGAGTCGAACTTGTGGGTGAACGTCTGCCCTCCACTCAACGTCGGCGACGTCCACTGCCCGCCATCAGCCGTCGAGTTGTGAACGGTGCCGTCGTTGTTGCCCCAGGTGACGGTTGTCCCGGTACTCACCGTGAGCGTGCCCGGCGCGAATCCCGCGGCTGTGCTTGGAATGAGCACGGTCGACGGACCCGCCGGAATAGGAGTCGTGTTTGTTGGTGACGTAGTGCTGCTGTACCCGTTGCTTCCACAAGACGCGCCGAAAGCCGCGAGCATCAGCACAGCAAGAATCTGTCGTTTCATCTGATTTGCCTCCGGCACCGAGATAGAGCAAGTGCGTTGCCAAGTCGTTGCGCTGGGGCCGACCGCTCCGTCATGTTCAGCGCTTTTCGCAATTCGAGTGCGGTTTACTCGATGCGAAAGACGGATCCGTGCGATGCATGGATCCGGTCGCAGCTGATGAGCAGTGCCATAGAATTCGATGGCGATGATCGAGCATCCATTCTGGTGGGACACGGTGTCACAGGAGACGACGCGACGATCGGTTCACGCGCTCCCCGCCAACGTCGATGTGGCGGTTGTCGGCGGCGGCTACACGGGACTGGCCGCCGCGCGCGTGCTTGCCGCTGCGGGCGCGTCGGTCGCGGTATTCGAGCGCGGCGACATCGGGGCCGGCGCGAGCTCCCGCAATGGCGGTCAGGTATTGACCGGCCTGAAAGTGGGGCCGGCGGAACTGATTCGGCACGCCGGGCGCGCGAAGGCGCGCACGCTGTTCGACGTTTCCAAGGAAGCGATTCGACGGCTCGAACGGCTCGTCGCCGACGAAGCCATCGACTGCGAGTTCGCGCGGAGCGGGCACGTGCAGGCCGCGTGCAAGCCCTCGCACTTTGCTGCTTTTCGAGACGAGCAGGCGCTGCTGGCGCGCGTCTTCGATCACCGCGTCGAGCTCGTGCCGAAAGCCGAGCAGCACACCGAACTCGGCAGCGATTTCTATCATGGTCTGCTGCTGGACGAAGGCAGCGCGAGCCTGAATCCCGCGAAGTATGTGCACGGCCTGGCGCGCGCGACCGAACGGGCCGGCGCGCGGCTGTTCTGCGGAACCAATGTCGAGCACCTGGACAAGCGCGCCGCCGGCTGGACGGTGACGACGACGCGTGGGCACGTCACCGCCAGGGACGTGCTCGCCGCAACGAATGGGTACGTGACGAACCTGACGCCCGCCCTGCAGCGCCGGTTCGTGCCGGTCGGCAGCCACATCATCGCCACCGAGCAGCTCGACGTCTCGGTCGCCGAGCAGCTGCTGCCGCGCCGCCGGATGGCGTTTGATTCCAAGCACTTTCTCTACTACTTCCGGGTGACGGCTGATCGACGCTTGCTTTTCGGCGGCCGCGCGGAGTTCACGACGCCAACACCGGAAAGCGGACGCCGCGCCGCCGTCATACTTCAGCGCGGCATGGTCGACGTGTTTCCCGAACTGGCAGCGGTTCGCATCGAGTACGCCTGGAGCGGGACCGTCGCCTTCACGCGCGATCAACTGCCGCACGCGGGTCGCATTGACGGCGTGTATTTTGCCGGCGGATATTCCGGTCACGGTATCGCGATGGCCACTTCGATGGGCGAGCTCATCGGCCGGCGCATCGCCGGCGAGCGCATGGACCATCCGTTGCTCGACGACCGTTTCCCTCCTATTCCCCTGTATTACGGCAGGCCCTGGTTTCTGCCGCTCGCCGGAGCGTATTACCGGATCAAAGACTGGCTGGAGTAAGCACGGCCGTTGCGGTTTGCTCGGCCGTGTCCCTGCTGCTAGGCTGTGAGCCGATCGTCTCGCACGGGAGGGTGTTATGCCTTCGCGCTTCGCGTTGACTGCTATCGTTGCCGGCGGCTGTCTTACCCTGGCGCCGCTTCAGGCCCAGAAAGGCCCGGCCCTGACGGACATTCTCGATGCCGCCGGCGCCTATCTCGTCGACTACTCACAGAAGCTCGGCGCCGTCGAGGCGGAAGAGGCGTTGACCCAGCGCGAAACGAGCGCCGGAGCATTTGGCACGGGGCGCACGTGGAAGGCCGAGGTCGTGCTGCTCGGCCTTGGCAACGGCAGCGTTGCCACATTCCGGGACGTTTTTGAAGTCGACAGCTCGAAGGCTCGCGAGCGCGACGACCGGCTGTTCAAGTTGTTCCAGCAGGATCCCCGCAGCGCCCTGGAGCAGGCACAGACGCTGACCGCCGACAGCACGCGCCTGGCCCTGACCCCCGCAATGGCCGTCTTCAACGCGCCGACACTGGCGTTCGAGTTCCTGCGCAAGGCGAATCAGCCGCGATCCACGTTCAAGCTCGACAGCCTGAAGACGATGAACGGCGCGCAAGTGGCGGTTCTCAAATTCTCCGAGCAGAGCAAGCCACATCTGCTGCAGGGCATCGAAGATGGAGCGGCGCAGGGGCGCTTCTGGATCCAGGTCCCCTCTGGCACGGTGCGGCAGACCGAACTGTTGTTCACGTCAAAAGCGATCGACGTCCGTTCGACGGTCATGTATGCCGCTGACACAAAAACCGGTCTGTGGCTGCCGGCCAGCCTGGACGCGACGTACGGGTTGACCGGCGCGGGCTCGGGCGCAGCCGCCGTCGGCCAGGCGGGCGACAACCAGAGCTACGGCTCGCACCAAACTGTCGAGTCTCAAGTCAGATACTCCAGATACCAGCAAGCGCCGCTCGATCTCACCAAACTGAAATGACTTTGCCGATTGGACGGATCCCATGGAGAGAAACATGACACGCATACTCGTCGTCTCGATCGCGGCGGCTGCGGCCGTTGTCTGTCTGCAGTCCGCGACGCCGCGGGCACAGGGCTCCTCGCCGGCCGTCGAAGCCGGGTATACCAGCTTGTTCAACGGCACGGATCTCACCGGATGGAAGGTCGGCGGCGCAGATGCGGCGTTTACCATCGTTGACGGCGCGATCCAGGCCAACGGCGCCCCCAACGCAGCGCACCTCTTTTATGACGGCCCGGTCCAGAACCACCTGTTCAAGGACTTCGATCTGAAACTCGACGTGATGGCCAAGGCCAAGTCAAATGGCGGCGTCTATGTGTGCACCGAATTTCAGGCAACCGGATTCCCCGGGAAGGGCTTCGAGATCCAGGTGAACAACAGCCACACCGATCGGATCAGAACCGGCAGTCTCTACCACGTCGTTGATCTCTCCTACATTCCCGCGAAAGACGACGAGTGGTTCCCGATGGAAATCATGGTCAAGGGGCAGACGGTCACGGTCTGGGTCAAGGGCAACAAAGTGGTCGAGTGGACGCAGCCGCCGGACTGGACCAGCAACTACGACACGCCCAGCCGCAAGATCGCTCCGGGTACAATCGCCTTCCAGGCGCACGACCCGAACAGCTTCACGTACTACAAGAACATCCGGATCAAGGCGTTGAACTGATCCCGGAAAGCACTTGACTTGACGCGGTATCGTCGCGCACCCGCGAGGGCGCGGACGCAGCCTACAAACGTCAACTCAAGTGGAGCGTTTCGTCTTCATTGACGCCAGGAACTCGGACGGTGTCTCGATTCTGATGCCGTACCGCAGTGACGCCAGAAAGTGGCGCCGATTGTCGGTCACGATGACGTCAGCCCCCGAGGCGCGGGCGATCTCGGCGATGTGAAAATCGTAGATGCGTCCGCCGATGGTTCTTTCCTCGCCGGCCGTCCTGAGGAGGGCCGATCGATCACGGCCGGGCAGGTCGTGGACCGACATGCGGTCAAACACTTCTTCCTTGAGCAGGCGGCCGGCGTCTCCGGGGAGCAGGCGGAACTCCGGCGGCAGACGGGTCGCCACCGAGTAGAACTCGAGGCAACAATGCCACGCCGTCGCGGCTGAGGGGATCTTCTTCTCTGCCACCGCATGCAGGACGAGGTTCGCCGGCCGGCTCTGGGGTCCGAAGTCGATCAGTCCCGCGAGCAGGACGCTGGTGTCGAGAAACGGACTCACGGCCACCGGTTGCGTTCTTCCTCGATCAGCGCGGCGATATCGACGACCGGTCGGGTCTCGAGCGGCGCCGCCGGCCGGGCGACCAGCCGGCCACCGACGCGCACCAGGTGCGGCGGCGCCGCGACCCGCTCCAGGCGCACGCCGAGCTCGTCCGCGGTGACCTCGAGCTCGGCGCCAGGCAGGAATCCGGCCTGCTCCCGGAGCGCCGCTGGAATGACCACTCGACCTGCCTTGTCAATGGTAGATCTCATGCCATCAGCATACCATTTGTTTACCGCGCCGCACAGCAAGGCGCTGCGCTAACGCTCGTGCGGTTCTTCCGGCGGCAACACGCATCGGACGTCGAGGCCCTCGCGCGTCCCGAGCGCGCGGCGCAACATCTCGATCAGGGCAGGGTCGGCGTGCTTGTCCTCGAGCAGCGCCAGCGTGGGCTCGTCAATGTAGTAGTCCGAATCGTCAAGAGACTCGGCCTCGAGGCACTCTGCCAGGAACCGAAACTGGGCGTCGGTGATATCGCCAATCGGGCCGCCGGTCTCGGCGTCAACCAGATGGATCGTCCCGCCAGAGGCCACCGTACCGGCGGCCACGGGAGTGGACGCAGGGGGGACGGCCGGCGCGATGGCGGCGTCCGCCGTGCGGAGATCGTCGAGGCACTCGCGTGCGCGGCTTTCGTCTTCGGCGCGCACGACCACCTCGATCGGTCTTTCGTTCTCTCGCAGTCTCCGCCCGGCGCGCGCCCCGAGGATGATGTCTGAAATCCCGCCGTTCTGAATCGTGTACTCGATGCCCGCTTGTTGCAGGGCGATTTCCGCGAGCGGCAGCACCCCTGGGTCGGTCGTCTCGAACGCCACCACGAACTTGGCGTCGGGCGACGGTTGGACACCGTCGTCCGCAGCGTCCTCGTCCGCCTCGTCCACGTCATCCACTTCGTCCGCCTCGTCCTTGAGCGACACGTGACACACCGGGCACTCGGCGACGTACCAATCGTAGATTTCGCCGCAGGTTGGACAGCGCTTCTTCATCCTTTCACTCTCCTTCTTTTTCTTTTTCTTTTTTCTCTCTCTCTCTCTCTCTCTCTCTCCCTCTCTCTCACCCTTTCACCCTTTCACGCTTTTACCCTCTGTCCAGCGTCCTTGTCGCATCAATCCCGAGCCACGCGATCGCGGCGACGAGATAGAAGATCGCGACCGAGACGAGCGGTGCGTCGTAGGAGTGCCAGCGATCGAGGCTCAGCCCCACGACGACGGGACTGACCGCGCCGCCAAGATTGCCGAAGGTGTTCATCGCGCCTGTGACGAGGCCGGCGTGCCCGCCGCCGATATCGAGGCACGCGGCCCAGGCCGGCGACACGCCGAGCGCGGCCAGGCCCGCCGCAACGGCCAGGAGCAGGGCCGCCGACATGGGGTCGGGCGTCCTCAACGCACCGATCACGGCCAACGCTGCCAGAGGAAAGCCGACCAGTCCGGGAGTCCTGCGTCCCGCGCGCACGCCCCATCGGCGGCACAGCACATCGCTCAGCAGTCCACCGGCCAGAACGCCGATCGCGATCCCGACGAGCGGCATGGCCGCCAGCCACCCGACGGCTTTCAAGTTGAAGCCGCGCGCCTGCAGCAGGTACGTCGGGAGCCAGGTGAGATAGAAGTACCAGCCGTAAATGGCGCCGAAGTACATCACACAGAGCGCGAGCAGGCTGCCGCTTCGCAAGAGACGCGCCCAGGGGGCCGGCGGCTGCGAGGAGGCCGGGCCGCCCGTGCCGATCACCGCCAACTCCGCCACGTTCACGCCCTTGTGGAGATGGGGATCGTCACGAAACCACCAGAACCACGCGACCGCCCATACGAGGCCGACGCCGCCGAAGATCGGAAACGCGACGCGCCACGTCGTCACGCCGAGCATTGCGACGACGAGCGGTTGAGTCAGCGCGCCGCCCAGGGCCCCGGTCATCACCGCCAGGCCGAACGCGCGGCCTCGCGCATCGGCCGGCAGCCAGTGAGCGAAGACGCGCGCGATCGCTGGAAAGGCGCCCGCTTCCCCCACGCCGAACAGGAGCCGGATGACAAACAGCGATACGAACCCGCCCGCCAGACCCGTCAGGGCGGTCATCGCCGACCACCAGATCACAACCCGCGTCAGCATCAATCGGGCTCCGAACCGATCCGCCATCCAGCCAGTGGGGACTTCCATCAGCGCGTACGCGAACGTGAACGCGCTGAACACGTAGCCCATCTGTCCGTCGGTCAGGTGCAGGTCGGCTTTGATGGACGGCGCGGCGGTTGAAATGCAGACGCGATCCAGATACGCGATCGCGGTGAGCACGAGCGTGAACGCAAGCGCGCCGTAGCGGCCGCGCGTCGGGGTGCTGATGCTCGGCGTCCGGGCGCTCACGAGAGTGTTCGACGCTGGCGCTCGTCGCCCGCCGCTGACGCTCGCCGTTCGCGCGCCAGTCGTCCGGACGCGTGGGGTCTTCGTGCGGGGACGCGGGAAGGCATGCGGCTCACAGACAGAGGATGTAGTCTGGCACACGTGACGGACGCTTTCGTCAGGCGCGCCACCCTTATCGGGTACAAGGCCTCGTCGGACGTCGGTGGCAAGGCCGCCTTCTTCGCCGTGCTGATCCTGGCGGCTCACAGGCTGCCGCCCCGAGCGTTCGGCCTGTTCTCGCTGGCGTCGACGCTGGGCTGGGTGCTCTCGGTCGCAACTGATTTCGGCCTGCAGATCTACCTTGCCCGGCAAGTGTCGCGAGCTCCGCATCGGACCGCAGCGATTCTTGCGCCACTTCTTCG
Organism: uncultured Acidobacteriota bacterium; assembly: GCA_963724645.1. Taxonomy (GTDB): domain Bacteria; phylum Acidobacteriota; class Vicinamibacteria; order Vicinamibacterales; family SCN-69-37; genus CAVXSP01. The sequence continues at coordinate 185,726 of CAVRVJ010000007.1, read as the reverse complement.
AGTCAGACTCCGACTGGCCGCTGCGGCGATCGGCTTGTCCGCCATCGGTTTCTTCACGCTCCCGATCGCCGACGCCGTCCCGTTTGTCGTCATCGTGTCCGCATACGCCTTCAGCTCACTCGTCGAGTTCCTCAACTACGCGTACCGTGGACTGGCGCGCAGCGATATCGAGTCGACCATCAATCTCGCGCAGCGAGTGGGCACGCTCCTCGCCGCTCTCGTGTTGCTCAACCTCGCTCCCGGCCTCGGCACACTGGCGGCGGCGCTCCTCCTTCCGCCTGTTGCGGCTTTCTTCTACAGCGTGCGGCTCATGACGCGGTTGACGGGGAACGTTGAGACGCCAACGGCGGTGAGCCCGGCCATCGACCGACTGTCGGGGGCGACGTTTCTGCGTGACGTGTTTCCTATCGGGGCCGGCATCCTTCTTTCGGCGCTCTATTTCCGTATCGACCTCTTCCTCGTCGAGCATTGGAACGGAATGGAGGACGTGGGCAGGTACAACGCCGTCTTCCGCCTGATCGAGGCACTTCGGCTCTTCCCGGCGGCATTCATCGCCGTCATGCTGCCAGCCCTGTTCCGGCAACCCGGGACGCGCTTCGTGTGGCAGGTCTCGGCCGCCTTGACGGCATTCGGCGCCACGGTGACGGCTGTGCTGTATCATCCCGCGCCGCGGATTCTCGAGATCACCTATGGCGCGCCGTATCTGGCAGCCGTTCCGGCCTTTCGCGTGCTGCTTCTGGCATTCCCGCTGCTGTCCCTCAACTACGGCCTGACGCACCAGGTCATCGGCTGGGACGGTCAGCGGAACTTTGCCGTGATCTGCGGCCTCGCGCTGGTCGTGAACCTGAGCATGAATGCAGTGCTCATCCCGCGCCTCGGCATCACCGGAGCGGCCTGGGCGACGCTCGGCACGGAGGGGTTTCTCACGATCGCCTGCGTCGCCGCGCTCCGCCTCATGCGATCGAACCAGATCAGGGCACAATGACCGACGCCTCGCCCTGGACGATTCGCCCGTACCGCGCAGGGGATGAGACGGCGCTCGTGTCGCTCTTTTCGCGCGTGTTCGGCCGCCCGATCACCGAGGCGCACTGGCGCTGGAAGCTTGCGGCGCATGGCTCGCCCGTGCCAAACGTGTTTCTCGCCGTCGGACGCGATCGCACCGGAACCGACCGCCCGTTGTTTCAGTGCGCGGCAATCCCCGTCCGTTATGCCGGGCCTGCCGGCGAAGTGATGGGAATGGTGGCGGTCGACGCGATGACCGATCCGGAATTCCGACGGCAAGGGCTGCTGACGGAGGTCAACCGCTACGCTTACGATCGCTGGCGCGCCGCCGGCATCTCCTTCGTCGTCGGCCTCCCGAACCAGCAATGGGGATCGCGGGCACACGGCGCTCGGCTGGCGCGACGTGAGTCCATTGACGTGGCGAGTCAGGCTCCTGCGGCTCGATTCCGTTGTCACTCGGCGATTTGGCCGTCCGCTGGGGCGTCTCGCCGCTCCGCTGGGCCGCGCCTGGAGCGGTTACTGGCGCTGGAAGGCCGCGAACGATCCGACGGTCAGGATCCGGCGCGTTGCCTCTGCGGAGGCGTTCGACGGACTGTGGCGGACGCTGGAGGAACACCGCCCGCCACGTACGGCGCACTCAATCGTCCGGGACGGCGCCTGGATCCACTGGCGCTACTTATCCGCACCGGACGCGAACTACACGATCTGGCTGGCCGATCGCGGCGGCTCGCCGATTGGCTACTGCGTCTCGCGTGTCCGGAGCGCTGACGGCCGCCGCATCGGTTACGTCGCCGAATCTGGGGTCGTGAGCGATGAAGCAATCGTGCACGACATGCTCCTTGCCGCAGCGGTCAGTGATCTCGACCGCGAAGGCGCAGAGCTGGTGTCATCGCTTGCCGTACCCGGCACGCCGGCTGACAAGGCCCTTCGTCGGGCTGGCTTCCTCTTCAGTTGGGGCAGTTTCAAAGTCCAGATCGTCCCATTGCAGGCACAGACGCCTCTGTCGCTCTCTGACGTGTGCGGGGGAGATTTTGACGTGGTCTAGCGCCGCGGGCCGGTTGCTCGGACCAGCCGGCAAGGCGCGCGTCGGCCATGTCGCCCAGACGCTATGGACCGCCGGTTTCTCCGCGCTGGGCGTTCTTCTGCCACGCCGGCCGGCGCAATGGTCAAACCCCGAACCGCACCACCGCGTGCTGGTCGTGGCTCCGCACCCGGACGACGAGTCGATCGGATGCGCCGGCGCACTGATTCTTCACAAGCGGGCTGGCGCGAAGGTGATCGTCGCCTGTGTCACAGATGGGCGCTCGTCGCGCGCCCTCGGCCTGGACGCCGAGGAGATGGCGCGACGCCGCCGGGTGGAAGCGAACGCATGCGCTCGGCTCCTGGAGATCGACAGCCTGGAATGGCTCGGGCTGCCGGACGGCGCGTGGCACGATGACCAGCTACTTGCCAGGCTCGAAATACTAATGGAGCGGCATGACCCGGATCTCGTCTACGCGCCGTCCTGCGTCGACTTTCATCCGGAGCACCGAAAGGTCGCGGCGGTGCTCGGACGTTTCTGGGCTCGATCGCCGGCAAAATCTCAGACGGTGCGCATCTATCCCGTGCAGGTTCCCCTTACACCTGCGCTGGCGAATCTGGCTGTTGATATCACTGACGTCATCTCGCGCGTGCGTGATGTCATGCACGCGTACACGACGCAGCTCGCCAACATGCCTCGGGCCGTCCGACAGCGACGATATGCGGCGTGCCGGTATCGCCTCGGGGAGTACGCCGAGGAATTCCTCGAGCTCACGGCGGGCGCGTATGCCCGGCTGCATCGGGAAGACGTCCTGCATCATGCGACCGGCTTCAGAGGCGTGCGCGAGCGCCCGATCCTGGATCCGCTCGCCTACACGACCGGGTGGCTCGCGCGGAGGCGCCTGGCCGAGCAGATCTCCCGGTAGATTTCCATGGCGCGACCGCCGATCGCCCGCCAACTGAAGCGCTGATCGAACAGGGTCCGGCACGCCTGGCGCTGCTCCGGTGAGACAAGGCGCGCGGCGCGTGCAAGCGCCTGTGCGAGCGACTCAGCGTTGCCGGGCCGCCAGAGCACGCCAACGCGGCCTTCGTCGGTGAGCGCCCGGAAGGACGGGATATCGGTCAGGACAGGGAGGGCGCCACACGCCAGCGCTTCAATCGCCGCGTATCCGCTGCCTTCGCGGTGACTGCCGAGCACGAACAGATCCGCTGCGCTGAACCAGGCAGACATCTCGGCGCGCGGAAGACGCCCGACGAGGCGCACGCGCGACACCAGCGCCGGCAGGCGTGCGATCATCTTGCGCACCTGCGGCTCCGTTTCTGCGGCGGCGTACACCATCGTCAGGCGGGCCTCCGGACACCTCTCGAAAAACGCCGCAGCCCCACGCAGGACGGTGAGCGGGTCCTTGTTGTCATTCAACCGACCGACCCACAAGATTACCGGCGCTCCCTCGAGACCGCTCTGCCGGCGTGCCTCATCCCGCGCGAGCGGTTCCATCACCGTGCTGCTCTCCATCACATCCGCGATCCGCACGGTTCGCGGCGCAATAGCAGCCCGTCGCCACTGATCGACCTGGCCAGGCGAGGACACCAGCAGGGCATCCGCGGCGGCGAGACCGCGGCGAATCCACGCACGCTTCACCGGCGAAGCGGCGGCTGGATCGAATCCACCGTGATCCTGCACGATGAGGGCCGTCCCGCGCGCCAGGGCCGCGCGGAGCCGCCGGACGCGCCGAGGGTGCAGGACGCCATTGACATGGACGATGTCCGGATCGGCCGCGGCCACGGCTTCGTGCAGTGCGTCTGCCCCGCCGCTCCACATCGTGGGCAGTGGCGCGCCAGAATCCGTCCGGAACTCATATCGAATGCCATTGCGATCGACACTGGTATCGGAATGAAAGCGCTGATACACGGTCACGGCCGACGCGCCGGCCCGCCTGACCGCGTCACTCCAGTCCGTCAGGGTGAAGAACCGCGCGAGCACGGATTCGGCCGTGCTCAAATCGGCATCCCACACGTAATTGACAATCGCGATTCGCACGGGTCACCAGCGGCACGCGCCGATGGCGCGCAGGCACGGAGCCGCAGCAGCCATGGATACTCCACCTGTCTTGCAAGCATGCGTAACGGCCAAGTAGACTCGGTCGTCCAATCACACCGCCGCGAGTGACGTGACCTGGTCTTCCTGGAGGAACGCCGCGATGATCGCGATCATGTGGCAATTCAACGTCAAGAATGGCCGGGAGACCGAATTCGAGCAGCTGTACGGCGCGGATGGAGAATGGGCCGCGATGAGTCGCCAGAGCCGATCCTACCTCGGCAGCTCCTTCCTTCGTGACCAGAACCTTCCGTCGCGGTACATCATCATCGAATACTGGAGCGAGATGCTCGTCTACGAGCAACACCGTGCGTATCGCTCCGACGCCATCGCCTCATTCGAAGCGCGCAGCAGCGCGCTTGTCGAGTCGGTCGAGCCGATGGGGATCTTCACGGCGCTCAATGTACCAAACCGTTGCGGGCCGACCTGGTCGCAGCGAGGATAGATCCCGCATTCCGGCTCAGGACAGACTGGGCTGCGGCCGGACGAGATTCATCACAACCTGCTCAACGGGCCAGGCATATCGATCGGCGACGATCCGCCGTCGCGCCGCCCATCGGAGCGGGCGGTGCAGCCAATGGCGATGTGCGCCGAAAGCGTGCTGCTGATAGAACTTGAAGCGCTGGATCAGCCGCCACTTCTCCGGAGACACCCACGGCCCGCGCGCGCCGACGTAGTCGAACGCCGCCCACTCTTCGAGTGACCCGGGTCGAGGATAGCCGCGCTTCCACGCCAGGTCGGCGATGGGCGATCCGGGGTAGGGCTGGTAGAAGTACACGACCGCCTCGAAGGCCGGGCTCATCGCACGCAGCTGCTTGATGACCCTCATCGTCTCGGTCACGCTCTCCGGCGGCTCATCGGGAAAACCGACGATAAATGGAAACAGGCCGCCGATCTCATGCACGCGCAGACGATCCGCCGTGACGAAGACCTGCTCGAGGGTCACGTCCTTTTTCATCCAGCTCAGCATTTTCTCCGAACCGGACTCGACGCCGACCATCGCGCGGCGCAGGCCGGATCGCTTGCACAGCGCCAGCGCGGCTTCATCGAGCCGCACTCCCTGGTCAGCGCGCATGGTCGCCGCCCACGTAAAGCGCAGGTTCCGGCGCAGAATCTGCTCCGCGATCGCGGCGGCCCGCCGGCTATCGGTGAAGAACGTCTCGTCCTGGAAATTCAGATCGTCGAAGGCGTGCCGCCGCCAGAGCGTCTCGAGCTCTTCGCCCACGCGTGCAGGAGTCAACCCGTACCACCCGCGCTTGTAGACGAACGGATCCGCACAGAACTCGCATCGGAACCGGCAGCCCTGTGACGAGACGTAATCCAGCTGCCGCCGCTGCTTCAGCTCGAAGTAGCGATCGACGTCGAGCCTGCCGTAGTCATGGGCCGGCAGATCGTTCACATCGATGAGCGGACGAGGAGGCTCGATCACGGCGCCGTCGCCGCCGGCATGGACACATCCGGCCACGCCGCTCAGGTCGCGGCCGGCCGCCCAGCGCCCGACGACCTCGGCAAAGGTCGCCTCGCCCTGACCGATGACCACGGCCTGAATACGAGCCTCCCGCACGCACTGCTCTGGAAACAGCGATGGATGCCAGCCGCCCCACACAATCGGGAGTCGCGGCATCCGTTGTTGGACCGCCCGCGTGACCGTGAGCGCGTCGCGGATGGGCGCTCCGGTGAGCACGGTGACGCCAAAGCACACGGTCGTTTCGTCGAGCAGCTCGAGCACGGCCCGAACCGGGTCGCGCTCGAGACGTCCATCGACGATCACGACGTCGTATCGGTCACGGTCCAATGCCCCGCCTACGGCAATCAGGGCCAGCGGCATCGTCCAGAAGACTGCTCGCGGGTTGTACAGCACGACGCGCCGGCGGACTCGCGCGGGCGTCGATGGCATCGTCATACCTGGGCGCCGCGCGCCGAGCGTACACTGCGCGCATGCGCGTGGGCCTCGTTGTCACTGGCGGCGTCGATCGATCGGGCCGCGAGCGCGTGATCCCGGCGCTGCTCTGGCTCATCGAGCGGCTGGCGCGCCACCTTGATCTCCACGTGTTTCTTCTGCAGCAGGAACTTCGGCCATCCAGTTACCCGCTCCTTGGCGCCACGATCCACGATCTGGGCCGCGTGGACGCGCTTCCCGGCCTGGGCCGGAGGACCCACCTCAAGCGGCTGACGGCGGCGTTGGCCGGCATCGGGTCGTGGGATCTGCTTCACGCGTACTGGGCGGTGCCGGCAGGGGTCGTGACGACGCTGGCGGCTCGCCGATTGGGTGTGCCTTCGATCGTCACGGCCGACAGCGGAGAGTGGACGGGCATTCCAGACATCGGCTACGGACTCCAACGCCGGTGGGCCGATCGGCACGCCGTCGCCGGCGCGATGCGGCGCGCGGACAAGGTCACGGTGTGCAGCACGCACATGGCCGGGCTGGCGGCAAGCCACGGCGTCGACGCCACGGTGATCCCTCTGAGTGTGCCGCCGGAGCTCTTTCCGCCAGCCACGCGCAGCGAAGGACCGCCGTGGCGGCTGCTGCACGTGGCGAGCATCAATCCCGTCAAGGATCATGCGACGCTGTTCCACGCGCTGGCGCGCGTGGTCCGCGAAGAACCTCGAGTCCACCTTGATGTCATCGGCGCGGACACGCTCGGCGGGCAGGCGCAGCGGCTCGCGCAATCGCTCGGCCTCGGCTCGCACGTCCAGTTTCATGGGTTCCTGCCCACCGACCAGATCGCCGCCTTTCTCACGCGCGCTCACTTGCATGTGGTCTCCTCGCGTCACGAGGCGGCTGGCGTCGTGACGCTCGAAGCGGCTGCAGCCGGCGTGCCGACGGTTGGGACGGCCGTGGGGTACGTCGCCGACTGGGCAGATACACGCGCGGTCGCAGTGCCCGTGCAGGATCCCGACGCGACTCAGCGCAGCCATCCTGACCCTGCTGCGGGATCCCGATCGCCGCGCGAGCCTCGCCTCTGCCGCGCGCGAGTGGGTGCTCGCGCACGATGCGGACTGGGCGGCAGGCGGGTTCGAGCGTCTCTACAAGGCGTTGGCCGCCGCACGATAAGGAGCGATGAAACACCCGGCCCAACCGAACTTCTTTCTCGTCGGCGCCGCCAAGACGGGCACCACGTCGCTCTATCACTACCTCGATCAGCACCCGCGTGTGTTCATGAGCCCGATCAAAGAGCCTTGCTTCTTCGCGCCGGAAGTGGCCGACATCGCACCTGGCGCGCGCGAGGCCGTCGAGGCGGATGCCGCGGCATTGCGCGCTTATCTTGACGGCCCGATGCGTGACAAACGCGACCGCGGGATTCGTGCTCGAGTGGCCGGAGTATCTGAAGCTGTTCAAGCACGTCAAGGACGAGCTGGCGGTGGGCGAAGCCAGTGTGTCCTACCTGCCGTCGATGGATGCGGCGCAGGCGATTCGAGCGCGGATTCCCGGCGCGCGAATCATCATGATGCTGCGCGACCCGGCCCAGCGTCTGTTTTCCCACTACACGGCGGCGCGAATCGCCGGCGCGACGGATGCGACATTTTCCCGCGTGGCTCGAAGATCAGGTGACGGCTGAAGCCGCGCGGCGCCCGCCGTTCGGTCCAGTCTGGACGGGCCGCTATGCGGAACACCTGCGGAGGTATCTTGCGGTCTTCCCGGCGTCGCAAGTGCGCTCGTTATCTGTACGACGATTACATGGTGGCGCCCGGGCGCACTGTGGCGGATATCTTCGAGTTCCTCGGTGTCGATCCAAGCCATCCGATTGACGTGTCGCGCCGATACAATGTCACCCTCGAGCCGCGCCTGCCGAAGGTCCACCGGCTGATCGCTCCGCTCCGCCGGGCGATCCGCGCAGTTGCCCCGGGACCTGTCGTCGAGGGCGCTCGCAGATCTCTGCACACGCCTGCGCGGTTGGCCATCACCGCCAGGGAGCGGGCACACGCGATCGATCTGTACCGTGCCGACATTCATGCGCTTGCGAGCTCATCCAGCGCGATCTTTCGGTCTGGCTCGACTCGCATCGAGTGTGATGGCCGGAGGAGCCAACCTTCACGCGGCCTCGACCCCGGGCTCGGCGATGGGACAAGCCGCAATCCGGCGCACCAGCGCCGCGTGCGCGATCTTGGCGATGCCATCCACGACGACCGCACGGCTGCTGGCCGCCCGCGCGAAAAACACGGCCGCTCATTGACGGGTCTCCGATCAACGGCCGGCCCGCGACGACAACCAGCGCGAGGTCGCGCCGGTTGGCGGCAAGCAGCGCGCGTGCCGGATCGCCGCTGAGGCGCGGGATCACCAGCAGATCGGCCGGCCCGCCTGCGACGAATGCGCCCGGCAGCAGGCTGCCGCAGCAGCGTCGCGCCCACCGTGGTCACCATGTCGAGCAATTCGCCAGCCGATATCGTCGCAGCGGCCGAGGCACTCCGCATCTCGTCGAGCAAATCCCGGCTGCCCGACAGCCTGGAATCGGTTCCCAATGCGATGCGGCCGTGGCCTTCTCGTTCGATGAGTCGAGAAAGGCCCGGACCGGCGCTGTTCGATCGAACAGGAACATGTTGGACGCCGGACACCAGACAAGCCCGGCGCCGCTGGCCGAGACTCGCGGCCACGATCGCGGGGTCGATGGCGACGCCGTGCACAAGGACGACATTCGGTGTGAGACAGCCCAGGCGCTCGAGCCGGCACAGTTCGGCCTCGCCGCCTGGTCGATACCTTCCGCGAGGTGCACGAAGAACGGGGCGTCCTGCGGCGTGGCTCGATGGCGCGCCGCCACTTCGCCTCCCGACTCGCCGCGCGCACCGGCCGGCGCGCGCTCGAGCCCGAACGAGTGAGCCCATCCGTATCGGTCCACGACGCGGATGGGACACCCGCGCCGCAACTCCCGGTAGAACGGGTTGTGATGGGCAACCGTCGTCACCCCGGCGAGCAGATTCTTGAGCGCGCCGATGAACAGTCGGTGCGAAAGGGCGTGAGACCTGGCCCGCCCGAATGCGGGCATCCTCCCGCAGACGGGGTCGTATGTCGTCGATCCACTGCGACACGTTTGTATGACGCCCACGAAATTTCAGCCGGCCGTAGTGATTCAACTCCAGGTGATCGTGGGCGTTGACCAGACCCGGCAGCACGAATGCGCCGGCAATGTCGACCACGTGATCTCCGCGGCGGGGCGCTTTGCCGACGCCGAGAATCGTCGAACCGAACCTCACCGACGTGGCGATACCCTCCTCCCCCACGACCCAGCCATTCACGAATGACACGGCACGAGGCCACATGGCGTCAGCCGTCTCCCGGATGCGAGCCGATGCTGAATGCGCCAGCCTGACGGCGTGAGCACCACGAGCACCACCGGCGGGTCGCCCCAGGCGCGCAAAACGTCTTCACCGGCGCATCGTTGTCAGTCGCGCAGGCGAACTTCGCGAATGGCAATCTCGGCTGAGTCCCGCGCGACGAATCGCGTTCCGATGGTCCGCAATGGTGTGCGGCACGTACGGCAGATCGATGGTCCGGCCGTCGACCGACTGAAACGTCCGCCGCCAGCCGTGGATCGCCCACGATGGATGGAAGTCGGAATAGACGAGGTGTCCGCCCTGCGTCAGCACGCGTGCCAACCCTTCCACCCAGCCGGTGAGTCTGCGACATCCCCTGCGATCAGGGAAGCATTGACGAGATCGAACGTGCTGCTGACAAACGGCAGCGAACGCGCGTCGCCACACACGCGTGGCGCGCGGAACGACACGCGAGCCAGCATCGTGGATGAGAAATCGAGGCCGATGACCAACGACGCGCCCGCAGCCGCGAGTACTGGACAGGTAGCGGCCCGACCCGGTGCCCACATCCAGCGCGCGCGCCGGGTGCAGCGAGTTGATGATGCCTGCCACCTCGTGCTGTTCGGTGCGCATCAGGGCGTTGTGTGCCGTGGGTGGATAGGTTCCTGCCCACAGGTCGTACGCGGCCCTCGGGGACAGAGTGGACTCGAGATGTGCCACGTCAGAACCCCGTCGTTTCCGGGCGCTGATAGCGGATCAGCCGATGCAGCGCCTGCAACTCGTACGGCGCGTGGTACCACCTCAGCGCGTACCGCCAGGCGCTGGCGGCCTTCAGCGCCGCCCGATGCCAACCGAGGAGCGACGGATCGGTGACGGTCGGATAGAACGCATTGATGACGCGTTCGAAATTGCGCATCCGGCGCCGAACGCCCCTGGTCATCCATGGAATGCCTTCGCCCCGGCGCATCGCCAGTTTCTCCCATTTCGGCGTCGCCCAAAGATCGAGCGTGTCCGGAAACGCGAATTGCGCGTGCTCCGCGGCGCTGTACAGCTCGCCGTCGAGCGGGACCGGCGTGTAGGCATACAGGACGATCTCGGTCGACGGGTTGACTTCTTTCAGGCGGCGGATGAACTCGAACGTGACCGCCACATCGCCGAGCGGATCGGGCGGGCATCCAAGCACAAACGAGAATTCCGGGACGATCTGGAATTCGCGCATGCGGCGCGCCAACTCGAGGGTGAGCGCCGGCGACGCGCGACCGCCTTTGTTCATCGCGGCCAACTGGGTCGCCGATCCCGACTCGGCGCCCGAGAAGACCATCTTCAGCCCGGATCGCGCCATCGCGCGCCACGTCGTGTCGGAGTACCCCATCAGAATGTCCGTGCGTCCCAGGCCCCACCACCGAATGCTCAGTGGCGTAATGCGCGACGAGAACTCAGCCGTTCGAGGCTCGGAAATGAAGAAATCCATGTCGTGCATCTGGACGGCATCCACGCCATAGATGTGATGGAGACCGCCGATGATCCTGGCCATGCGCTCCGGGCTCTGCGCCACCCAGCGCCGCTGCGCCATCGCACCGACCGCGCAGAATCCGCACGCAAACGGACATCCGAACGACGAATTGTGAGCGACGGTGCGGCGGCCCAGATAGTTGCGGTGAAGATACTGCTCCATCGGCATCCGGGCATACGGAAGGTCCGGCAGATCGCCGAGCGGCGTGAGCACCCCGAGCGGGTTGTGAACGATCTCGCCGTCTCGCTTCCAGGAGAGGCCGCTGACCCCGTCGAGCGATCCGCCGAATTGCACGGCGTCGATCAGATCGAGCAGCGGCCGCTCGCCCTGCGAACGGATGACGAAATCCACGTAGGATGCGCGCAGGACGACGTCGGTGTGCTGCGTCGGGAAATAGCCGCCCCAGACGATGCGCAGTTCCGGGCGGGCGGCGCGCACCCGGCGGCAGACTGCGACCGCCTGCGTCAACTGAGGTCCGGGCATCACGGTCACCGCCAGGATCGCCGGCTCCGCTCTCGGGGCGTTCGCAGCCAACTCGATGATCGCGGCCGCCGGATCCCGCTCGATGTTGCCGTCGACGAGCCGCCAACTGATACGGTCGTCCAGCACCGCGGCCAACGACAGCAGGGACAGCGGCAACGGCTGCTTGCCCGGGGTGGTGGATACCGGGTTGAAGAGCACGATCATGTCGCCACCCACACGCCGAACGAGGCTTCGCCCGGATCGCGCCTTCGTCGCGCGAGACGGCCGAGTCGTTCGCGAACGCCTCTGGCCGACGCGAAGAATCGCGGCGACATGCCGAGCGAGGCGGCGCAGGAGGCCAACTGCCCGAACGTCAGGAACCCCTCGCCAGGCTCGATAGGAGTCGGAACGCCATAATCGACGCGCAGGCGCTCGCGAACGCGTTCACGCATCGCCATGCCGTTCGAGGCATCCGTGAAAACAGGGGAATCGATCACGATGAGCGCGCCGCCCGGTGTCAGCATTCGCGCCGCGCGGGCGAGCGTCGCCGAAATCTCAGGCGAGTAGTGCAGCGATCCATTGAAAATAACGACGTCGAACTGATGCGGCACGAACGGCAACGCGTCGAAGTCGGCCTGCACGCAGGGAAAGGGGACGTCATAGTGCGCCTGGACACCCAGCCCATCCCGATCGTCGATCAGCAGGTCGACGGCCACCGGCCGGCCGCCGGCTTTAGCGATCCGGTACGAAAGCCATGCGCTGCCCGCTCCGAGGTCGAGCACCGTCGGCGCCGCGGCCGGCTGCCGCGAGCGCAGGAAACGGCAGAGCCGCCGGAAGCTGCGCTCACGGACTCGCCAGACGTGCCACTGCGGATCGTCCCGCGTGACGTGCGGGAGCGACCGATAGTACTCGGCGCGATCGATGCGATATCCATCGCGCTGCCGAACGGCGCGATATTGCGCGAGAAACGGCTCGGCGGCGGCCAGGCGTTCCGGCCGCGCACATCGAAAAAGACGCTCATCCCGCACGTGACGAGTTCCGCACGAGGGACATGTCGCTACGGCAAGATGCTGCGTCGAAAGGGCGCGCCCGCAGTCACACGCAAAGGTCGGCAGCCACATGACGTCAGACCTTCCGCAGGATCGTCAGAAAGTGGTCACCCCATTGGCGGAGGCCGGGCCAGCCGGCAACCTGCTGCTCCAACCACTCGAGCCGGCGCATGAGGATCGGATGGCGGCGGCACAGGCCCTGCAGATAGGGCGGCGGCACCAGAAGGCCCAGGGCCTGGAGAGACACCACACGAAATCCGGCCGCGCGAAAGGCGGCCCCGAATTCGGCCGGCGTGTAATACCGGGTCCAGACGGTGCGCCCCTCGAGCGGCACCGGCACGAACGTACGAGCAAACCGCACGCGGATCCGGGACCAGTCGCCGGCCACCGCGTATCGGCCGATCTCCCACGGACACACACGTCCGATCGCGGACGCGACCAGAACGCCGCCCGGACGCAGCCGCGCGCCGATTCTGCGCGCAGCGGCAACCAGGTCCGGCACGCAATTGAGCGGTCCGAGATCCGAATACGCGCCGTCGAAAGACTCCGGATCCAGTCGATCCAGCTCATGAATGCCAAGGGCGCGAACTTTGACGCGCGTTTCGAGTCCCTCCCTGGCCATCCTGCCAGCCGCCTCTTCAGCCATGGCCGGCGACCAATCGATAGCAGTGATTCGGTAGCCGAGCCAGGCCAGCGTGGCGGCGTCAGCCCCGGGGCCGCAGCCGAGATCGATGAGCGACGACCCGGAAGGCACGTGCGAGGTCACGGCCAGGATCGTGCGCGCGCGCATCCACCGGATCACGGGATTCTCGGCGTTGGCTCGATCGTAGGTGCGCGCGACACCGTCGAACGCCTGCCGCGTGTCGGACAGGGCCTGGAGGGTCAGTTCCACGGAGCGTGCCTCCAGGTGGCGTTCAGTGAGCAGACGCATCGCTCGCACACCGGATTGGCGCGGACATCCAGGTTCGCGCGGAACGCCCGGAGCTCGCGATGGATCAGGACCGGGACGGGCGCCCGTCGAACATTGCCCACCGCCGCATGAAAGAAGCACGGCTTGACGTCTCCATTGGCTTCGATCACGGCCGACACCCACGGCGCATTGCATGTCGCCGGTGGAAACGGTTCGTCGCCGATCATGGCCGCGTAGTACCTGAGCCAGCCGGCGCAGCCTGGCTGGACTCTCGGCAATAAACCCGCTCGAAAAGTCCTCGGCCCGCTCATTCGTCACGATGTCGATGAGCGCCCGAAATTCCTTGATCTCGTCGCGGTCGAGCAGGAGCTGGCTGACGCCGGCGGGCGCGCGTGGACCAAAGGCCTGCGAGCCCACGTCGGCGGCCAGGAACGAGATCGCCGTGAATGACATCGCCCGAGCTTTCGTGATCAGTCGAGGCAGCTCGCGGAAATTGGCGCGGTGCAGCGTCGCCCTGGCCGTCACCGGCAAGCCGGGCGCGATTGCCTTGAGTCGGGCGACACCCGACTCGACCGCCGACAGCGCGGCTACTCCACGGATGTCCCGGTACGCCTCTTCGGTGCTGGCGTCGAGTGAGACAATCACTCGCTCGAACCAGTGCGCGACGCTCGCGGCGCGCGGCGCGAGACCAATGCCGCTCGTGAGCAGATGCAGCGCCACGCCGGTCCGGCGGAACAATCGCGCAACCTCGAAGATGTCCGGGCGCAGCAGCGGCTCGCCGCCCGAGAAGACGACGAGTTTCGTCCGGAGCACCGCAAGCGACGCGGCCACCGCATCGATCTCGTCGATCGTCAAGTCGTCTTCGCCGCTGCTGGCCCACCATGCGCACGACGTACAGCGGCTGTTGCACCGGCTCGTGGGAAAGAACACGACGAGAGGGAGAACAAATGTGCGATTGACGGTCTGGCCAAGCCAGGCCAACGCCGCCGTGGTTGCCTGACTGCCAGCCACCTTAGGGTCTGCCTGTGGACACGGACACCACGGGCCTCGGCAGCGGGCCGCGGCTGAACTGATCCAGTTGCCACCGGAGCAATGGAAGCCTCAGGCCGTTGAGTAACGCCGAGCCCGCGTGCCGCAGATGCCTGGACCGGAGCGTCCAGGGACGGTAGAACGCCGATGCGTGCGCCGATGCCCTTCGAAGCCGGAATTCCGCGTGGACGGCCTGGTGGAGCACCCGGTAGAACTCAGGCCCATAAGTCGCGTGATACATCGTCGAAAGATCGCTCGAGTCGAACCAGTTCTGCTTTTCGCCGAGCTCGGCGCGCACGCGATCGTAGAAACGCGTCCCCGGCAGCGGATAGGACACGGACACGCCGATGTCGTCGGGCGGCACGTCCGCACCATCTGCAGCGTGCGCTCGATGTCCTCACGCGTCTCGCCTGGATAGCCGAACTGGAGGAACAGCCCGACCTGGATGCCGGCAGCATGCAGATGTGCCGCGGCCGCCGTGATCTGCGGAACACGCACGCCCTTGTCCATGGCATTGAGGATCCGCTGCGAGCCCGATTCGGCGCCGATCCAGACGGTCCGGCAACCCGCGGAGCGAAGCGCCTTGACCACGCTCGCGCCGACCTCGTCGGCGCGCATGAGGCACTTGAACGGCACGACGGCGTCGCGCGCCACGACAAGCTCGGCAAATCGCTCGACCCAGCCAGGTTGGAGGCCGAAGATATCGTCGGCGACCCACAGGTGATCGGGTTGGTACGTGTCCTTCAGCCAGGCGATTTCGTCGACGACTGCCTCTGGCTGGCGGACGGTATACCGCTGGCCGTAGATCGGCTTCGCGCACCAGTTGCACTTGTACGGGCAGCCGCGTGTCGTGACCAGATTCATCGAGTGATAGGCGTGCCGGCTGCGCCAGATGTCGCGGTAGCGGCCGACGTCCACGAGATCCCATGCGGGGCGCGGCAGGCTCTCGAGATCGCGGATCGGCTCCCGCGCCGGTGTACGCCGCGACCCGCCATCCGCGTCGCGAAAACAGACGCCTCGGATCTCCTCCAGAGACGTGGCGCACGAGCTCATGAGGCAGCCCACCACTTCCTTGAGCGTGACTTCGCCCTCGCCGAGCAGCACGCATCGGGCGCCGGCGTCCAGGTAGACGGAAGGGTGATCGGTTGCATCCGAGCCGGCGACGATGACCGGAATGTGGCGCGCGCGGGCGGCGGCGATCATCTGCAGGGCCGCGGTGCGCATCCGGAGCAGACACATCTTGCTCAAGTAATTGAAGTTGTCTTCGTACAGGACAGCCAGCGCCGGCCGTTCGCGATCGAGGGCAGCCGCCCAGTCGGCCTCCGATTCGGCGAGCATCGCGTCAAAGAGCGCGACGTCGTAACCATGATGCCGGAGGTAGGCGGCCGCGTACAGGGTACCGAGCGGCGGATACGGCTGGCTCGCCGCCCAGAGCTTGGGATCGAATCGCAGGTAGTACGCCTGGCCGAAGAGGATTCGCGCAGTTGCCGGCGAGACCGACGACCCTTCTCCCGAGAGCGCTGGCAGGGCAGGAACGAGCGGCTGCTTCTCCGCCGCCTCGGATGACAGCCGCGGCCCGGTACACACTCAGCGTCTCCCGGGCGGCGCGTTCCCACGAGAATCGACGCGAATGGGCCAGCCCGCGCGCCGCGAGTTCTTTTCGCCGCTCGTCGTCATGGGTGAGCGCCACGAGCGCGTCGCCCAGCGCCTGGCCGTCCAGCGGATCGACAGACTCGACGGCGTCGCCGGTGATTTCGACGAGCGAGGCGCTGCGGCCGATGAGCACGGCGACGCCGCACGCCATCGCTTCGATGACCGGAAGCCCGAATCCTTCGTACAGCGACGGAAACACGAACAAGCTGCTGAGGTTGTACAGGGCCGGCAGGTCGGCAAACGGAACGTAGCCGAGGAAACGCACCGCGGACGCGAGATCCCGCGACGCAAGGCGGCGCACCACGTCGCGGGATCGCCACCCGTAAGGCCCCGCGCAGACGAGCTGGCAGTCGAGGTCTCCGGCTCGATAGCGCTCGCCGAACGCGTCCAGGAGCCGCGGAAGTTCTTCCGCGGCTCGATGGAGCCGACGTACAGAATGAACCGGTCGGGCAGCGAATAGCGTTCCTTCACTGCGGTCAGGGCGGCACGGTCGGTGATCGGCACGAACTCGGGCGCCGGCGCCAGATGGACGACGTGCACGCGGGCCGGATCCAGCCCGTAGATCCGCACGATGTCGTGCTTGGCGGCGTGCGAGTGCGTGATGATCGCATTGGCGCGGCGTGCCGTCAGATCCACGAGCGGCCGGTGCAGCAGTACCCGGCGCAGCGGATGGTAGTGCGGGTACAGCGTCAGGCTCATGTCATGGATCGTGACCACCGACGGAACGCCGCTCGCGAACGGCATCACGCCGTTCGTGAAGTGGGCCACATCGGCGCGCATGGATTTCAACACCCCCGGCGCCAGCAGCTGCAGCCAGGCCAATGACACCAGCGCGCGCCGCCCGCCGAACGCTCGCACATTCGGCGGCAGCGGCGACCAGACGTCTGCCTTTCGATTCGAGACCACGACGAACTCGTCGTCGGCGCCCTCCTGCGCGAGATGCCGCAGCAGCCGCTCGGAATAGCAGCCGACGCCTGTCCGGGCGGGCCGGAGAGTTGTGCCGTCAAACGCGATGCGCATCCGCGAGTGCCTCAGTCCACGAGGCTGGCGCGATGGCGAGGCCAAGCGTCAGCGAAATGACCAGATAAGTCGGGGTAAACGTGAGGAACGAATCGACCAGGCCGTGAAGAACGATGGCGAACACCGCCGCCGTCACACCCGAATAGAGTGACCACGCGGCCGGAGTGAGATGCCGCCGGACGTCACGGATGACGCTCCGGGCCCGCCAGCATAGGAACAGGAATGCCGCCGCACCGACGATCCCCGAGCCCGTGAGGACCTCGAGGTACATGTTGTTGCTTGTCACGCGAGGGTCGGCGTGAGCCACTCCGGCGAAAGGGCCATAGCTCAACCGGAAGTTGTCCGGGCCGACCCCGAGAACGGGATGGGCGGCAAACATCCGGAGCGCAGCGCGCCATAGGACCGGACGCGCGAGGCGGACGGCCTGCTCGGGCAGAACGGTCGGCGATGCCCTGTCAGTGCCCAGCGGCTCCGCAGTCGCCGGAGGACCGCTCACGGTCACGGTCGACAAGCCAACCGCGAGCCAGGCTCCGCGCTGAACCACAATCGGCCCTCCTGAACGACGTCCCAGCCAACCGGTAGCGGCCGACCTCTTCCGGGGCGCGGATCTGCACCGTCACGCGCAGGAACTCGCCGGGCGGAACGGCGCGCGGCAGATCCGTCCGAAGGCCGTCGTACCGGACGACGCGGTTCATGTTCTCGTCCAGCCAGTGGTACGACACGTGGAACGGAGGTCTCGCGTCGGGCTTGCCACGTCACGCGTCCCTTGTTGATTACGGTGGCCTCGACCATGTTCAACGAACTGGGGGCCAGGGACAGACTCCTGGGGACCAGAAAGCCGGCGCGGTACCAGTCCTCCTGTCCCTGGGTGGTGAGCCTCAGGCGGAGCGACTCAATCAGACACCGACGAGACGACGAGCAGGACGACCAGCGCCGCGAGCGCCCCGACCGCGGCCAACCCGCGATCGAATCGCAGCCGCCGGTAACGGCTCGCGGCGACGAACACGAGGCTGGCTCCCATCGTGATCAATCCGGCGCGCGTGAAAGTCACGACGACGCCCTCGGCGATGACCAGGACGGCGGCAAAGAGCAGCGCGATGGCGAAACGCGCCCGTCGATCGCACGCCTGCAGGAAGCTGCCGAGCGCTAGCGCAAAAGTGATTTCCAGATACATCGACGTGATGGTCGGGTACTGAAACGTGCCGCTGGCCCGCATTGACCGCCGACGACCCAGATGCCGCTGTGAAAGGCGCCGAGCCAGTCGAGGACCGCAGGAACCCCGGCGTAGTCGAGGACCGTCAGCGCTCCGACCGCGGTTGCGCTGGCGACCGCGAACCCGTGACCACAGTCAGGCGGCGTGATTAGTGACGCCGTTGACCGCCAGCAACACCACAACGAAACCAATGGCGAGCCGCGCCACGACCTTGATCGCGCTTACGTAAAACACTGGTGCGGCGAGAGCCGCCACGGCCGACGCGCCCAGCCAGGCCGCCACGGGCCACGTCAATCGGTTGCGCCATTCAGGCGGGGTCCGGCGGCGACGAGTGCGACAACCCACGCCGTCGCCGCGGCCGCGATCGCCGCCTCCACCGTCGTGACGTTCTGCCCAGGCAACGCGAAGAGCGGCTCGAGGCGCTCGTACGGCGCGCCACAAACAGGAAGCAGGTCCCCCAGAACGCCACGCCGCGGCTCAGTCGGCCCGGCAGCGCAGCAAGACGTGAAGACATCGGGCCGCGCAACTTCAAGAACCTTGCCACGCGTCGCCTCGTCGCGCGCCGAGATCACCTCGGAGCATTCGGAAGGCACGCGACGTGCACTATCGGCAGCGGGACGACGCCGATGCAGGCCGATGCACGAGCGCTGCCCGGGCGCAACGCCGAGCCGGAAGCCGGTTGCGTGCTTTACGGGAAACGTAAGTAGTTACGCGCGGAGTAACCTCTTGATGTCCACTCGCTGGAAAGTCTGGTCGCCCGATGAGATCGCCATTCTGCGATCGATCCTGTACGCCTCGATATTCGAATACCCGCTGACGCTGCGCGAAGCTGCGGCAAACGCTCCTCGAGCGCGTGCTGGATGAGTCGGCGATTCTCCGGACCTACCGGGCGAGCGCCAGGTTACAGAGTGAGGTGGAGTATAGGGACGGCTTCTTCTTCCCCCGCGGCCGGGCCGTCTGGATTCACGAGCGACGGCGTCGCCGGGCGATCAGCCTGTCGCTCCTGGAGCGAAATCGCTGGCTGCTCAAACTCATCCGCGCCATTCCGTTCGTGCGGCTCGTCGCATTGTCGGGAAGCATCGCTTCGCTCAACGCCGATAGCGAGGGCGACCTGGATCTGTTCGTCGTGACGAAAGGACGGCACGCGTGGAGCGTCACGCTCGCCATCGTGCTGCTCGCGAAGCTCGCGCGTCGCCGGCGTGTCATCTGCGCGAATTTCGTGATGGCCGACACCGACTTGCGGGTCGAGCACCAGGATTTGTTTTCAGCAAATCAGATCGTTCACCTGCGTCCGGTGATCGGCGAGCAAAGCTTACGCGACCTGCTTGCGGCCAATCCGTTTGTCGCACGTTTCTACCCGAATTTTTCGATGGGAGACCGGCGCGGGTTTGCCTTGCCGCTCAGCGCGACGGCTGAAAAGGTGAAGCGCCTGTGCGAGATCGTGTTCCGCCTGCCCTCCGTCCTGATCGAGACGGCCTGCCGGGAAGCCTATCGCTGGCACCTGGGACGTCGGACGACCTTGTGGCGAACGCCTGGCGACGTCCGGCTTTCGTCGGACTGTCTCAAGCTGCACAGTCAGAGTCACCGGTCGGCCGTACTCGGACGATTCGACTGGCTGTGCGCCGAGGCGCTGAAGGGCGCCTCCTTGCCGCCGAACGAGGTCGATGCCCGAGGCTGACGTTCCCGCCCGGCAGGCCGTGAATTCCTGATCCATGGGTCAACGGATCACCCTGGCCTTCGAACTCCTGCTGATCGGCGCGATGCTGATCCGGCCCAGCCGCCGGGCCAAAACGCTGGCGCTCGCGTCGCTGGCTGGCCTCCTCCTCACGATCGTGGCGATGTCGACCGTTCGTCACGTCGGAGACAGCGCTGAATACGTCGCGATGTCCTTGAACCTGGCACGGTTGTCGCCGCCAAGTCTGACGCCGCAGGAGTTGGTCCGCGCCCGCGCCCTGTTTCCCGCGGACGCCGGAGATCGCCTCCAGAATCCGGTGCTTCGTGCGGCGGACGGACGACAGGAACTGCCCCACTTCTGGTTTTATTCGCTCCTGGCCGCGCCGTTCGTGCGCCTGGCGGTGGCTTCAGGAGCGCATCCGGCGCGCGGCTTCTCCGCGCTCAACATTCTGTTGCTCTTAGGACTTGCCTGGTTCCTCGCAGGTCGCGTGTCCGGAGCGGTGGCGACGTTCGTCGTCGCGAGTCCCATTCTCTGGTGGGTCGACAAGCCGCACAGCGAGGTGCTGACCTTCGTGCTGATCTCAGTCGCCCTCACCCTGCTCCGCTCGTCGCCCTGGTGGTCGATCGTCGCGTTCGGCGCCGCCGCCACTCAGAACCCGCCCATGGCCGGTGCCATGATCGTCGTCATCGCGCTTGCCCTTTGGCAGCACGGATGGCGGGACGGTCGCGTCTGGACGGCGTCAGCGGCGGGGGCGATCCTCGCCGGGTTGCATCCGCTCTACTACTACTGGCGCCTTGGTCTCTCAACGGGATTGGCGCAGGCCATCGATCGCCACTGGCCACAGACCCGCGAGCTCACCAGTGCGATGTTCGACCCCAACCTCGGCATCTTCATCCACGATCCCTGGCTACTCGTGGCCATGGTCGTCGCCCTCGCGGGCGTCGTGCGCCGCCAGGGACGCCACGGACTCGACGCGCCGAACGGCGCAATAGCGCTCATCGCAATGCTGTTCATCGTCAGCTTCACACAAACGACCAACGTCAACGCCGGAGGCACGCCGGGCCCCAGCCGTTATGGACTCTGGCTGGTACCCTTCGCCATTCCGGTGCTCGGCAGCATCTCGCCGACAGCCCGTTGGATGAGAGGTCTGGCAGCGGCCTCTGTCGTATGGTGCGCGTGGGCGTTCGCTCCGGCCCTGCCGGAGCACTATCTGCAGCCGACGAGCCTGGCCGAGACGATCTGGCGGTGGTGGCCCAGTATCGATGATCCGGTCGCAGAAGTCTTCGCGGAGCGGGTGGCGGGTCACGAGCCCGCCCGGCCGCCCGTCGCGACCAACGGGTGCGAGAAGGTGTTGCTCATCGGCGATGGGAATGGCGCCGATTGGCCGGCAGGATGTACGTCCGAACGGCTGCCCGACTTCTGCGAGCGAAAGGACGCATTGTGTTACGCAAATGTGTCCAATGGCGTGTACCGTTTCACGCCCGCGCCGTCAACTCCGGCCTGGCGCGCCGACATCCGACGTCAGGCCGTGAATCGTTTCTCTTCGATCGAAGGCATGCTCGTGGTGACCCAGACATCGGCCTTCCGCACGAAGATCGCGATCTGGCATGAACACGGATGGTCTTACGCGGAGCGACTCAACACACCGACTGGCGGGCTCGTCGAGTGGCGCTGGATCGATCAGCGCGCCGAGCTCGGCGTCATGGCTGATGAGCCCATTGTCGCCCGCCTGAAGATTGTGGCGCGCGCGTTCAACAAACCGCGCCGCATCAGGATTTCGATTCAAGGTCGCGACCTGATCACGCTGACCGCTTCACCCAGCATCGCCGAGTATCAGTCGCCGGAATTCGATCTGGGCGCCGGCCGCGCCTCGATCGGGCTGGAAAGTCTTGACGGATCGGACATGCCGACGTCCGGAGACCTGCGGCGGCTGAGTCTTCAGGTCTTTCAGATTGAGTTGGTTGCCACCCGCTAGAGACGTGGGGGTGTAGTCTAGAGGACTTGACGTGGTGGTTGCGCCCGCTGTCCTCGCGGGCGCGCGATACCACGTCAAGCCAAGGGCTTTCCGGGATTAGGAGGCGCTATGCGACGTTTCGTCCTGTTCCTTGCGCTCGCGGGATCGGCCTTCGCGCGTCCCGCCGATCTCGTCGCCCACGCTCCAGCCCAAGAGGTCAGATCGGGGTCCGGCCGGATCTTCTATCTCGACATCGGCCATGGTGGCCGGGTGCTGGCCGCGAATCCTGACGGCTCGCAGGTCGACCACGTTGTCGGGCAGCCGGGCCGCAGGTCCCGATGGGATCGTCGTGGACGTGGCCGGCGGACATCTGTACTGGACGACGATGGGCGGGGTCAGCGCCGACGACGGGACCATTGAACGCGCGGATCTCGACGGGAGCCATGGCGCCACCGTCGTCCCTGCGGGCGGCACATTCACACCCAAGCAGATCAAGCTGGATGCGATCCATCGCAAGCTGTACTGGTCCGATCGTGAGGGAATGCGAATCATGCGCGCGAATCTCGATGGCTCGGGCGTCGAGACGCTCGTCGAGACGGCGCGGGGCGACGCGGCGCGGCGGGACGCGCGTAACTGGTGCGTCGGAATCGCGCTCGACGTCGCACGCGGCAAGATGTACTGGACGCAGAAAGGCAGCGGCGGCAACGGGCGTATCCTTCGCGCCGGCCTCGAGATGCCAGAGGGCGAGGGCCCGGCTCACCGCTCCGATATCGACGTGCTGTTCGATGGGCTGCCGGAGCCGATTGACATGGATCTCGACCTGTCGAGCCGCCGATGTACTGGACCGATCGCGGCGATCCGCCGCGCGGCAACACCGTCAGCCGCGCGGTCATGGATGCGCCGGCCGGGACCGACCCGCTGAAACGGGAACCGGAGATTCTGTTCGGCGGCCTCAAGGAAGGGATCGGCATCGCCCTCGACGTGACGCACGGCCGCATGTACGTGACGGACCTTGGCGGCAACATCTACAGCGCAACACTGGATGGGTCGGACAGAAAGACGATCCTCACAGGCCAGGGCACATTGACCGGGATCGCGTACGCAGAGCTTGACGCACGGAACAGCCGGTGAGGAACCTGCGGCCGCGCCCCTCTCGGGCGCGGCATGGTACCACGTCAAGTCAAGTGCTTTCCGGGATCAAATGATTGCGTTCAATCGCATCAACAAGCAGTACGGCAAACAAGTCCTGTTCGTCGACGCGTCATTCCAACTCAATCCGGGCGAGAAGGTCGGCCTGGTTGGCCCGAACGGGTCCGGGAAGACGACTCTGTTCCGCATGATCGTGGGGGAGGAGTCGCCGGACGACGGCGAAGTGTCGGTGCCGAAGAAGCTCACCATCGGCTACTTTCGGCAGGATATCGAGGAGATGGCGGGCCGGTCGGTGCTCGACGAGGTGATCGCCGGCAGTGGCCTGCTGGGCTCGTTGCATCACGAGCTCGAGGCGCTGCAACACGCGATGGGAGACCCCGATCGCGCCGGAGACATGGATCGACTGCTCGCGCGGTTTGGCGATGTGCAGGAGCAGTACGAGCATTTGGGTGGCTACGCGCTCGAAAGTCAGGCGCGAGAGGTGCTCCATGGACTCGGCTTCGACGAGGACTGGATCGACGGCGACGTAGGCGCTCTGTCCGGCGGGTGGAAGATGCGCGTCGCCATGGCAAGGGCGCTGCTCGGCCGGCCGGATGTCCTGCTGATGGACGAACCGACCAACCATCTCGACATCGAGTCGATCCTCTGGCTCGAGAACTTTCTGGCGTCGCTTCCCGGCGCCCTCCTCATGACCTCGCACGACCGCGACTTCATGAACCGCGTGGTGAACCGCATCGCGGAGATCGACGACGGCGAGATCGCCGTGTACTCGGGCAACTATGACTTCTACGAGCGCGAGCGGGCACTGCGCGAGGCGAATCGCGAGGCGGCGTACGCGCGCCAGCAGGCGATGCTCGCCAAGGAGCAGCGGTTCATCGACCGATTTGCGGCTCACGCCGCCAAGGCCGCGCAGGTCCAGAGCCGCGTCAAGGCGCTGGACAAGATCGAGAAGATCGAACTGCCGAAGAGGCGCCGCGTAGTGAAGTTCGAGTTCCGCCCGCCGCCACGCTCGGGCGACGAAGTTGCGGTGCTCGACGGTATTTCCAAGCGATACGGCCGGCGCGCCGTCTTCGACAACTTCAGCCTGACGATTCAGCGCCGCGAGCGCTGGTCCGTGATGGGCAAGAACGGCGCGGGCAAGACGACCCTGTTGAAGATGATCGCGGGCGCGATTCAGCCCGACGAGGGCACCGTCAGGCTCGGCGCCAGCCTCAAGATGGGCTACTTCGCACAGCAGGCGCTGCAGCTCGTCGACGCGGATCTCAGTGTCTGGGAGCAGATGCAGCAGGACTTTCCGCACGAGTCGATCGGCGTCCTGCGAAACCTGCTTGGCGCGTTTCAGTTCTCAGGCGACGAGATCGACAAGCGCATCCGATCGCTCTCGGGCGGCGAACGCACCCGGCTTGTCATCGCGCGCATGCTCCTGTACCCGCCGAATTTCCTCGTGCTCGACGAACCGACCAACCACCTGGATCTGGCAACCAAGGACATGCTGATCGAGGCTCTGCAGGCATTCGAGGGGACGATGATCTTCGTCTCACACGATCGATCGTTCCTTCGCGGGTTGAGCAGCCGCGTGCTCGAACTCGGTGGCGACAGCGGCACCGATCCCCGGCCGCTCGTCTATCCGGGATCGTACGTCGAGTACGTCGCGCGGAGCGGCCACGAGGCGCCGGGCGTGCACGCGTGATCCCGGATTACGAGGTTCCGGGATTCCGGGATGCCGAGACGGCGGCGGGCCGGGCGTGCCCGCAGGTCCGTCAAAGCGTGACGGTCACCATATTGTCTTGACGACCCCCGAGGCACGGATGGCGGCGTCACCGGTCACGAGCGGGACCGACAGGTCGCGCGCCGCCGCGCAGATCAAAGCATCGAATGGATCCCTGGTGAAGCGCAACTCGTCGGCGTCAAAGATCTGATCGGCGCCGAGATTGTACGGCTGATAGGCCGGATTGCTGAACAGATCCGCGAAGAACTGCCGCACGGGCCGGTGCAGATTGACGCGAACGGCGCGGGCCAGCAGACTGCATTCCCAGATCACCGCGACAGGCACATAGGTGATCGCCTCCCGACGCTCGCAGGCGCCGAAATGCGCGCGCGCGCGAGGTCCCAGCCGGCCGCCGCCGCTCGCATGAAACAACAGGGCATGCGTGTCGGCGACCGCCGCTGGTTCAGCCACGACGCGATCCCTTGCGACGCGGCCGCCGTGCCCGCGAAGGTGCGTCGCGAACGAGCCACGGGCGCCGCAGCGATTCGTCGAACAGGCCGAGCACGTACGCGTCAGCGCCCGAGAGCCGCGGATCCCGGTCGTCAATGTCAATCGTACCGACCACTGACCGGACGCTTCCCTTCGAGACCTGGCCCGCGAGTCGCGCTTCAGTGACCACCTGGTCGAGCGCGTCGCTGAGACTGCGGCGCTTCGCCGCCGCGGCGCGTCCTCGCAACCACAGCAGGTTGTCGCGCTCCAACGTGACCGAAATCGGATCTTTTGGCATTAACATATGATATCTTATTAATACATGATATACGAGGATATTGCGATGTTACGGTGCCGGGATTGGGTCGCAAGTCCTGCGCGTGAACGGCCCACGGCCAGTCCCGAAGGAAACGTGGCTTGGGGGCGTTGTCGGGATGCCGCGCTGCGCCTCTGAGGCCTGGGGGCTACGCGAGCTCCTCACCCAGCCGGCGGAAGAATTCGTCCATTTGCTGGCGCGACACGGCCTCGATCAGTCGCGAGCCGACGGCCGCGATCAAGCCGCCCACCTGCACGTCGGCATCGCACCCCACCTGGGCGTGGCCATCGTCTGGCGACAAGGCAATCTTCGCGATCGCGCGCACGAAACCGGGTCCTCGGGCTTTGCCGTCGACGGCGAGGGTGAATGAATGCGGGGGCTGCTCGTCGCGAAGCTCGGCGCGACCGACATACGTGCCGCGCAAACCGGCGACGCCGATCTTGACGGCGGCGTCGTAGTGGCCGTGGCCGGTTGATAGGAGCCTTTCGCAGCCGGGAATGCAGCGCCGAAGGACCTCCGGATCCGTCAAGGCCGCGTAGGTCTTCTCCAGGGACGCCGGGACGGGGTACTGGGCCGAGATCTTCATCGATTGCGCAGTCTACCTCTTGACAGGCCAAGACATTTACGGCATTAGTCTCCCGCTCGACAGATCCCGACGCCTGAGGCATCAAGGCCTGAGCCGTCGCAGGCTGGCGGGGCGAGGTCCGCGCCACCGCGCGAGCCGTCCTTGGCCAATTCCTATGACCGCATCCGACGCGATCTTTCGGACGCTCGCACTCTGTGCGGGCCCGATTGGAAGTCCGCAGATCGCGGAGCGCCTGCGTCACGAGACCGCTGGCCTTTCGTCCTTCGACGAACTCCTGCAACGCGCGGAAGATCACGGACTCGAGCCGCTCGTAAGCGCTCACTTCCATTACGCCGGCATCGCGATACCGCCGGATGCCGCCGATCGCCTTCGCGCCCGGTGGGCGCAGCATGCGCACGCCCACGCCGTCCGCACCCGTGTTGCCGCGGAGGTAGCGCGAGCGTTCGAAGAGGCGGGGGTCGCTTTTCTGGTGCTCAAGGGCGCGGCGCTGGCCCAGCTCGTGTATCGCACCCCACTGCTCCGCCCGATGCGCGACGTCGATCTGCTCGTACGCGGACAGGACGCGTTGCGCGCGCACGCGATTCTGCGCGATTCAGGATTCGCGCCGAAAGGGCTCACCGTCCCACGCGGACATCACCACCTGCAGGGCATGGCGAAGGTCGTCGACGGCGCGACGGTGACGATCGAATTGCATTCGCGCCTGCTGCGCCCAAGTCCGTTCACAAGGGCCGTGCGCTACGACGACTTGTGCGACCGCGCTCAGCCTCTCACATGGTCGGGCACGACGATGCGAACCCTGGGTCGCGAGGACATGCTGTGGCATGTCTACGCGCACGCGTTTCCCACCGACGTCCAGTGCTTCGAGCTTCGCCTGATCTCCGTCGCCGATCTCGTGGCCGCGACGGAGACATGGATCGACCAGCTGGATTGGGATCACCTGGAACGGCGGCACGGCCGCCTGCTCCGGGCGCTGCCGCTCCTGGATCACTTGACGCCCCTCTCGCCACACGTCCTGGCGAGGATCCGATCCCGGTCGAGCGCGCGTTCCGTGGCGTACCGCATCGTCTGGCCGGCGCCGAAAGGCCTCCGCGCGATTGCCTCATCGGTCGCCGGGAGAGGGCCGGTGAAGCGTGACCTCCTCTGGCCGCCGGAATGGTGGTTCCGGCTGCGCTATGGCATCGGCGGGCCCGGACGTTGGCTGTGGTACCGAGGTGTGGGTCATCCGGCGCGTCTGGCGATCGGCGCCGCCGACAACCTGAAAGCGCGCCTGACGAAGGATCAGTCCTGAGAACCGCGGTCAGCCTTTGCCCAGCGCGGTCATCAGTGCGCGCTTCGTGTTGAGCCGCGCCAGGTGTGCGCGAAATTCGGCGGACGCGTGAATGTCCGAGAGCGGCCCGACGCCATCGGCCGCGTGGCTCGCGGCCCGTTCGATGGTCGCCGCGTCCAATGTCTTTGCGGCCAGAGCGCGTTCCACCGCCACGGCGCGGTACGGCACGCCACTCACGCCGGTGACACCGACGCTCACCCGTCCGCGCGTGACATCCACGACCACGGCGACACCGCACAGCGCGAAGCCGCTCGCCTTCTGCTCCGTCTTGACATAGGCGACCGACCGTCCCGTGACGGGCACCCGGATCTCGCAGAGCACTTCCGCACTCCCCACGGCGCACTCCATCAAGCCGAGAAAGAACTCCTCCGCCCGAACGGTCCGCAGCCCCTTTGGCCCGGCGATTTCAAGCTCTGCGTCGAGCGCAAGCATCGCCGCCGGCCAGTCGGCTGCCGGGTCGGCATGCACGAGGCTGCCGCCAATCGTGCCCCTGTTGCGTACCTGCACGTCGCCAACGTGGGCCGCCACCTCGGACAACAACGGACATTTCTCGAGGGCCACGGGAGCGATCTCGAGATCCCGATGCGTGCTCGTCGCCCCAATGGCGATCTGACCTGCCTCTTCGCGGACGTAGTTCAGTTCCGCAATCCGGCCGATGTCGACGACGACCATCGGCCGTGCAAGCCTGAGCTTCATCGCGGGAATCAGGCTGTGGCCCCCCGCAAGAATCTTCGCGTCCTCACCGTATTGTGCCAGCAGCGCAATGGCTTCTGAGAGCGTCGACGGACGTGCGTACTCAAATGACGCTGGATACACGTTGTTGCACCTCTGTTATGGCCTTCCATATCCTGTCGGGCGTGAGCGGCAGATCCAGGTGGCGGATGCCGAGCGGCGCGAGCGCGTCCATCACAGCATTGACGAGCGCCGGCGTGGCGCCGATCGTGCCCGCTTCGCCAACGCCCTTGATGCCGAGCGGATTGCTCGGCGAGGGCGTCTCCGGTACTGCCCAGAATGTACTCGGGGATGTCTTCTGCCCGCGGAATGGCGTAGTCCATGAACTCGCCGGTCAAGAGCTGACCGTCCTCGTCGTACACGGTGCGCTCCAACATCACCTGGCCGAGCGCCTGAGCGATGCCGCCCTGCACCTGCCCTTCCACCAGCAGCGGGTTGATCTGCGGTCCGCAGTCGTCGACCGCCACATACTTCTTGATTGCCACGGCGCCGCTCTCACGGTCGACCTCGACCGCGACGATATGTGTGCCGAACGGGAACGTGAAGTTGTCCGGCTCGAAGAAGCTCGATGCCTCGAGACCCGGCTCGACGCCCTTGGGCAGGTTCTTGGCGCCGTACGCCTCGTCCGCGAGCTCCTTCCACCCGAGCACGCGGTCTCGTCCTGTGGCCGTGAACCGTCCGCCACTGAACTGTACCTCGTCAGCGGGAGCCCCGAGCAGATGCGCCGCCAGGATCCTCGCCTTCGCGACGATCTTGTCGATGCACATGACGAGAGCCGTCCCGCCGACGGCCGTCGCGCGGCTGCCGTACGTATCGCGGCCGTAAGTCGCCACGCTCGTGTCTCCGTGGAGCACGGCGATGTCCTCGGGCGGCACACCCAGGCGATCGGCGACAATCTGGGTGAAGCTCGTTTCCTGACCCTGGCCGTGCGGCGTGGCGCCTGTGACGACGGTGACCTTTCCGGACATGTCGATTCGTACCGAGCCCCACTCCCATCCGCCGACCGACATCGACTTGGACGGCCCCATCGCGCAGATTTCGACGTAGGTCGACACGCCGATGCCGAAGAGTCGTCCGGACGAGCGAGCCGTAGCGCGCTCCGCCAGGAGCGCGTCCCACTCCGCAAGGCTCTGGGCCTTGGCGAGTGCGCCTTCGTAATTGCCGCTGTCGAGCTTCAGGCCGCAGATGGTCTTGAACGGAAACTCGTCTGGTGCAGGAAAGTGCTTTCGGCGGATCTCGAGACGATCGACGCCGAGCTCGTTCGCGATGACGTCCATCAGTCGCTCGATCAGATAGGTCGCCTCCGGGCGGCCGGCCCCGCGATAGGCGTCAGTCGCCATCTTGTGCGTGTAGACCGCGACCAGGTCCATCCGAACAGCCGGAATCTTGTAGCACCCCGACAGCACGAGTCCCGTCAGCGTCGGAATGGCGGGCGTGTTGAGCTGCAGATAGGCGCCGAGGTCGGCAACGTTGCGTGCTCTCAGCCCGAGTATCGTGCCGTCGGTCTTGACGGCTACCTCGTACTCGCCAATCTGATCGCGCCCGTGGATAGTCGTTGAAGCGTTCTCCCGGCGTGATTCGATCCACTTGACGGGCGCGTTCAACCGCATCGCCAGATGGCCGCACAACGCCTCCTCGGCGTAGACGTTCAATTTCGCGCCGAAGCCGCCGCCCACCTCGGGCGCGACGATGCGCAGCCTGTTTTCGGGGACGCCGATCATCTCGGGCAGCATGAGGCGCAGGAGGTGAGGTACCTGCGTGGACGTCCAGATGGTGAGCGACGCCTCTCCAGCGTGATAGATGGCGACGACCCCGCGCGTCTCGATCGGCATCGGGGTGAGCCGTTGATGCGCGATCCTCAGTTTGATGACGCGGTCCGCACGTCGAAACGCGTCGTCGATGTCACCACCGGACAGGCTGTGCGTGTACCAAATATTCGTGCCCAGCTCCGGGTGCGTCAGCGGCGCGCCTGGCTGCAGCGCCGCTTCTGGATCCGTTACGACCGGCAGCGGATCGTAGTCGACGTCAACCAGCTCCATAGCGTCGCGTGCAACGTAGGGATCAGTTGCCACGACCACCGCGACGGGATGGCCGACTAGATAAACGCGGTCACTCGCGAGCACGGTGTGCCGCGGCGCCTTCATACCGGCCATGGGTGCTCCGCACGGCACCACGCCGCACGCGACGTTGACGTCGGCACCGACGAACACGCCGACGACGCCAGCCACTCCTCTGGCCGCCGACGTGTCGATCCCATTAATCCGCGCGTGCGCGCACGGGCTCCGGACAATGGCCACGTGCAGCATGCCCGGCAATCGCAGGTCGTCGACGTAGGTCGCGTCCCCCTTGATGAGGCGGGGGTCCTCGACGCGTTTCATCGCACGTCCGACAAAGGGGCCTGTCGTCATGTCGCTTGTGCGGTCGTCACTCTACGCCGCGCCTTTCGGCGCGGCAGCCTTCGAGGCATATTCCACGGCGTCGACGATGTGGGAATAGCCAGTGCAGCGACAGAGATTGCCGCGAAGCGCGCGCGCGATCTCCGGGCGCGACGGTGATGGGTTGCGAGCCAGCAACTGCACGGCCGACATGATCATGCCGGGCGTGCAGAATCCGCACTGCGCGCCGTGGCATTCCCAGAACCCGAGTTGCACGACGTGGAGGGTGCCATCATGATTAATGGCTCGCGGGGCCCCACCCCCGCTCGCTCGCGCTGCGGCGCTGGAAGACTCGCTCTCCTCGCGCGTAGCCAGGCCTTCGATTGTCGTGACTTCCAACCCGTCCGCTTGCACCGCCAGCATCGTGCAGGCCTTCACGGCCTGCCCGTTGAGCAGCACCGTGCAGGCGCCGCAGATGCTCGTCTCGCACCCGATGTGTGTCCCTGTCAGCCCGCAAACATCGCGAAGAAAATGGACCAGCAGCAGGCGCGGCTCGACCTCGTGCGCGCGCGCCACACCATTGACAAGGACCTGGATGGGAACGGACACAGGCGGACCTCCGCAGGCGCCGATAGCCGATACTCGACTCAGTTCAACACGAAGTCGTACAGCGCGTCGCCCACGGCAACGAGCACATGCTGCTTGCCGTCGAGCATGTACGTTTCCGGCGCGTTGCTGATCCCGCCGATCCGCGAATGCCACAGCGGCTTGCCGAGGGTCGCGTCAAACGCGACGAAGTTGCCGCTGCCGTCACCCGTGAACACCAACTTCCCGGCGGTCGTCAGCAGGCCGCCGCCGCCGCTGCCGGTGTACTGATGGCGCCACGCGATCTTGCCGGTCTTGGGATCGATCGCGGTCAGGAAGTTGTCGCCGCCACCCACGCCGGCGGGCTGCTTGCCGGCGAGACCCATCGAGCCGCGCGGATCGGCGTCCGTCAGGTACAGGATGTTGAAGCTGTTGTGCTCGTTGATATAGAAGAGCCCGGTGTCGGGCGAGTAAGCCGGCGGCGGCCAATTCGTCACCCCGCCCTCGCTCGGCGAGACCAGCGATCCGGGGATCGTCGCTTCCTTCTCCGGGTTCGGATCGGGCGAACCGTTCGGCCGCACGCCCTTCGCCCAGTTCGTCGACGTCCCGAACTTGGTCGTGACGACGCTCTCGCCGGTGACGCGATCGAGCGTGAAGTAGTAGCCGTTGCGCGTCGCCTGAAACACGAGCTTCCGCATCCGGCCGTTGATCGCCGCGTCGACCAGAATGGGCGTCTGCGTCGAGTCCCAGTCGTGCGTGTCGTGCGGCGACGTCTGGAAGTACCACGCCATCTTGCCTGTATCGACGTTCACGGCGACGAGCGAGCAGGTGATACAGGTTGTCGCCCTTGCGGCCGGCGCCGGTATAGCCAGGCGTTGGATTGCCCGTGCCGAAGATGTACAGCCGTGTTTCCGGATCGAACGAGCCAGGAATCCACACCTGTCCGCCGCCGTGGCGCGCCGCGTCGAGGCTTGGCCAGGTATTCAGGCCCGGGTCGCCCTCTTTCATCGGGACCGTATAGAACTTCCACTGCAGCTTCCCGGTCTCCGGATCGTACGACTGCAGGAATCCCGGCATGTCGAGGTCGTTGCCGGTGCCGACCAGCACGTGGTTGTCGATGATGATCGGCGGCCAGGTCGAGAAGTACTGCTGGGCGAACGACGCGAGCTCGACGTGCCAGCGCTCCTTGCCAGTCTTCGCATCGAGCGACACCAGATAGTCGTCGGGCGTCTCGAAGAACAGGTAGTTGTGCCAGATTCCGACGCCGCGGCTCCCGATGTGCGTGCCGCCGCGCGTCTTCCAGAAGTAGTGCCACAGTTCGTGGCCGTCACGTGCGTCGACGGCCCACGCGTGATCAGGCGCCGACATGTAGAGGACCCCGTCGACTTCGAGAATGGCGCCCTTGATGCTCGGCGTGCCCCCTCCGCCGCCGAACTCGCCGGTGCCTTCACCGCCGATGATCGTCGGCGCCGCACCGCCCCCGCCTCCTCGGCCAAAGCCGGCGAACCCTCCAGCACCCGCTCCGGTCGTCGCCGGCGGGCCGGACAGCCGCGACACCCAGTTGAGCGCCAGATTCTTCACCGTGGCCTGGTTGACCAGCGCCAGGGCGCTGTAGCGGCGGCCCGTGTAATCGCCGGAATACGTGAGCCAGTGATCCTTGAGCGGCTTGTAGATCTCGGCAGGATCCAGACCGCCCTGCCCCTGCCCCGCGAGAATTGCGGGCGCGACGAGAAGCGAGGTCGTCAGCAACAGTTTCTTGATGATGGTCATTTGATGCTCGCCAGATAAGCCGTGACGTCGTGCATGTCCTTGTCGGTCAGGACGTTGAGCAGATCTTTGTGTCCCTTCAATGGGTCCTTCACCTCCACCTTGGGCACATCGCCGTTCCTGGCGAAGCTCCGCTGCGTGCCGTCGGCGAGCGTGACGATCACGATGAAGTCGTCGATACGATTGACCCGGCCTTCCACTGTCTGCCCCGACGGCAGCGTGACTGTAACGGGATTACCACCGCCACTGCCGCCGCCCCGACCACCTCCGCGCCCACCCCCACTGCTGCCGCCCACCCAGGCAGTCTGCAACGTCCGCGGATCGGGATACCGGCCCCCGACACCGGCCATATCACCCGTAATTGAATGGCAGCCGGCGCACCTGGCCGCGAAATACGCCTTGCCGGCGGCCACGTCTCCGACCAGGACGGCTTCAGCCGGCGGCACCGGATTCCCCCGCGGGGGTCCGCCCTGCCCTTGCATCGTCGCCGCCACGCTATGCAGATAGGTGGCGATCGCCTTCAGGTCGTCGTCGGGTAGATTGATCGGCGGCATCTTCTGCTGGCCGGTCTTGATGATTGGCGCAATCAACTCACCATCCTTGTCGTCGAGCACGATGGCGGAACGGAGCAGATTCGGTCCTCCCTGATCGCCGCCGCGCAGATCGACGCCATGACAAAGCTGGCAGTTCACGCCGTACAGCCCTTTTCCGCGTGCAACGATGGCAGGGTCGGCGGGCGGGCGTTGTTGGGCGGGGAATGTGGCGCCCGCGCGGCCGCCGCCCTGTGCGGGCGCGCCCGGCGCGGCAGCGCCGCCTCGCCCGCCGCGGCCGCCAACGCCGCCCGCTGGCGGCGGCGCCTGGGGCGCGCCACCTGCCGGCGGAGTGGCAGGCGGCGGCGTCTGCGCGGAGAGGTGCGCGATCACCGCTGTCAGCCCAAACAGCACGGCCAGGAGAAGACCGTTCTTGAATCGCATCCGTACACCTCGGTGGGGCATCTTACCCTACCCGCTTCCCGGCTGTAATCGATTGCGAATACGTCTCTTGGCCGCTCGCGTTTCAAGGGCGGGCATAATGTGCTCGCCGTGCGACCCCGCATTCTGATGTTGGTTGTCCTCGCAGTGCTGGGCCTGACGGCGGCGGTCTCGCCGATCATCATCGACCGCTACCGCGCCGTCACGATCTCGCTCGGTTATGTCGGCGACAGCGTCCTCAACTCACTCAGTGACGTCCTCATGATGTCGCTCGGCTATCTGGTGGCGCTGCGCCTGCGCGTGTGGAGCAGTGTCATTCTTGCCGTCGCGCTCGAGCTCGGTCTCGCATGGTGGGTGCGCGACAATCTGGCTCTGAATCTGATAATGCTGATCCGCCCGGTCGATGCCATTCGCGTGTGGCAGACGGCCGGCCAGCCACACTGATGCCGCTCTTCTCGCCCACGCAATGGCTGCTCGCAGTCGCCGCGGCCTTCGGGATGGGCGTCAGCAAAGCCGGCTTCGCCGGCGTCGGACTCTTTCACGTTGTCGTCTTCGCCCTGCTGTTCGGCGCGCGCGACTCGACGGGCGTCGTGCTGCCGATGCTGCTCGTGGGCGACGTGGGCGCGGTCATCGCCTTCCGCCGGCAGGCCCGGTGGGACCATCTGCGCCGAATGCTGCCGCCAGCCTGCGTAGGAATCACCATCGGCGCCGCGCTGATGGATCGGATCAGCGACGCCATGTACAAGCCGCTGATCGGCTGGATCATTCTCGTGCTGACGACGATGCAGGTGATCCGGATGGTCCGGCCTCAGTCGTTCGGCGATGTTCCACACGGACGGGCGTTCGCCTGGAGCATGGGACTGCTCGCGGGAGGCACGACCATGCTCGCCAATGCAGCGGCCCCGATCATGTCGGTGTATTTCCTGGCCGTGTCGCTGCCCAAACTGGAATTCGTCGGCACGACCGCGTGGTTCTTTCTCATCATCAATGCGTTCAAGGTGCCGTTCAGCGCCTGGCTGGGGCTGATCCACGGTTCGACATTGATGTTCAATGTTCTCCTCAGCCCGGTGATTCTGGCGGGACTGTGGGCGGGAGGATGGCTCACTCGACGAGTCTCGCAGCGGTTGTTCGACGGCCTGCTGCTTGCCTTCGCCGCCGTCGCCGCGCTGCGATTGATTGGCGTGTTTTAGAGCAGAAACGACGTCGCTATCTGCTCGTTGCCCTGGCCTGGGCGATCACGTCCGATGCGCTCGAGCTCATCGACTCGTAGTAGCCGACGAAGCGCCGCGTCTCCGGCGCGTCGTACGGTTTGAGGTTCTGTGCCCACCGGAACGCAATCGGCTGGAATCGCAGCTCGACGTCGATCTGGAATGGCCCCTGGCTGCTGCCGACATCGACGGAGTAGCGCACGCGATCGCCGCCGGCCGCGAAGTCCGCATCCTGGAGCGCACCGCCGACCACCTGTGTGAGCGAGTCAGCGGTCGCTTTGTCAAAGCCTCGCGGGAGCAGCCGGTTGTCCTTGAGATAGCGGACCGCTGTCAGAAGTCCCGTCGTCGGCAGGCCCGCCGGGTCGCTCATGACCGACTCGTAGATCTGGACCTGATCGGCCTGACGGATCTCGGTGTAGTGTGGCTCGAACCTCCCAGGGTCCGCATCGGCGTCGTTGCCCTGAATCAGGCCGCTCGGCGTGATCGCCCCGGACTCGAAGACCGATCGGCCATTGCGGTCGCGCACGGTGACGTGCAGCCATGCCCGGCGCGCCGGATACCCGGTTGGGAACTTGTGGCCGGTCAAATCCTGCACGGCGACGTCGACATCGAGCCGCCCCGACGCCATCGCCGCGCGATCCACCGACACGGTGGCGGTTTGGGCCTGGAGATTTCGCAACGTCCGGATCGCGGACGCGTCGAGCTCGAGCGGCAGCGCTTCGACGCCCAGATCGAGACGGTACCGATTGAGCAACCGGAGCATGAAAAAGTTGCCACCGACGAATATGTGCCGCGCGAATCCCTCCCGAGGCTCGCCGAGCACGGACGAGATCGGCATCGGCTGGTCGACCACCGGCATATGACACGACTGGCAGCTGCGCTGTTCGGCCGGGAACGCGCTGTGCTGCCACTCCTGATACATCACCTGCTCAGGCAGCTCACCAATCGTTTGTCCTTGCGGATTGAGCGCCTTCGTGATCAACGTGTGGCACGTAGCGCACAGTTCCGACTGCCGGATGTGCGCTCCCTGCGTCGGCTGGAATTCGGCCGAAGATCGCATGACGGTCCTCAGCCCCCTGTCCACTTCGAAGGGGCCGAAGATCGGCCGCGGGCTCGGCTGGCGGCCCGCCACGACGAAGCCGCCGACGAAGCTATCGGGCGTCCCGAGCTTCTCGCTGGAAATCTGATGGCACAGCGTGCACGACACGCCATCGTGCGACAGAAGGTCTTCGGGCTCGTCGTGCTGGCCGATCGGCAGATGAGCGAACACGCGACCCTTGCGGCCGTTGGCGTGCGCCGAGGTGCGGGCCATCGGCATGTGGCAGATCGAACACTCGTCCTCGATGTCGGCGGCGGCACTCGGGTGATCGATCGTCTCGCGTCGAACGCCCGCCTGCCAGTACGGATCGCGGGCGGAATTGGCCATCATGGACGCGCGCCAGTTGAGGCCGATCGAAACGTCCTCCCCCGCCGGTGACGTCAGGCTGTTGTGACATGGCATGCAATTGCCGGCGGTCTTGAACAGGACGTCCGGGTCGGCGTGCATGGCGATGATGGACGCCTCATCGGGTTTCGACGCGCGGGTGCCTTGCGCAGCAGACGCGCTGGCGCCCTGCGGCGCGGCATGGGTCTCCGCGCGCTCGAGCGTGAGGACCGTCGTCGAGACCACCGCGAGCGCGAGCAGGGTTATCGGCGGCCGCATCAATGCGCCCGACAAACTCCGCCGGGGGACGTCGTCCCGCCGGACCCCCTCACACGCTCGCTCGCGGGGGCCTGATACCCCGCTCCGCTCGCGCGGGCTCCGCTCGCCCCGGCTCGCGTCGCTCAATGCGCCCTCCATAGCTCGAACAGGCCGCCATCGAACCAATCCCACAGGAGGTAGGCCATGACCGCCTTGCCGCGCGTCTGTCGCTCGTTGACCGGCAGCCGCACGCCGACGTCGAGCAGCACGTGCTGAAAGACGCTGAGGCTCACCTGCATCTGCGGGACGATGTCCCACTCGGTCTTGGCGCCCGGCGTCATTTCTTTGGCTGCGAGAACCTCGATCATCGGCGTCCAGGTGCGCCCCCAGCTGTTCTGCCTGATGGTCTTGCCAATCGCGGTCCGGAAGTAGCCGGAGTTGACTTCGATCTCGTGGTCGGCCGGGCGCTCGAACCCGGCGTGTATCTGCACGAAGCTGTCGAGCGGCAGCGCCTGATCGAACATGCCGAACGCCTCGAAGATGGTCACGCCCCCGCCGAGCCCCTCAGTTTCCTTGCCGGTCGGCAGCGTCACCTCGCCGCCGGCCGCGGCAATCGAGCCGTGCGACAGGTTGTCGTAAAAGGCATACTTCAGCGCCGCGTTGATGTCCCCGAGGCCGTGGCTCCACTGGGTGCCTTCGCCCTGCTGGACCACGAAGGGCACGCCGATTTCGAATTGCGCGCGGCGGCCGATGCGGTGCTCGTAGTCCACGCGATTTTCGACGCTGCCTGGATGGCTCGGCGCCGCATTGACCGTGAACACCGTCTCGTTTTCGGGAAACGCTTTCTCGGTGAAGAACGCCCGCGGAAAATTCAGATTGCCGCGCGGCCATCGCGGCTCGGCGCACAGCGAGTGCAGGTACTGGACGACCCGATTGATTTCGGCATCCGTGAGCACATCTTCGAACGCGGGCATGATGTGGCTCTCACCCCGGATGCGGCCGCCGAGGTGCACGATCGCCAGCCAGATGTAATCGGGCTCCGGCGACGAAACCGGGCAATCCGTGAAGTCGGGAAACGTTGCCGGCGGCTCGAATCCAAGCACGGACTGCGGCTGGCCGCGGCCGTCGGGGCCGTGACATGACACGCACGCGGCCCGGTAGATCTGCTCGCCGCTGCGTTCGGCCGCGGCGTCTGATCGAGGGGCCGGCGTCTGGGCGCCGGCCGTGGCTCCAATTCCCAGAGCAAGAAACAGCGCCGAAAGACAGGACACGCGAAGACGTTCCATGTGTGCGGCAAGAACTATATAAGGCCTGCGGGTTTTTGCGAATTCCGAGGAAAAGGCCCGTCTCATTACGGAGTAGAATCGCGGTCGAGGACTCGACACATGATTGGCGCGAAATCCGTTTCATGCGGCGTCCTGATCGCCGCGCTGGCGCTGCCTTCCGCGCTTTCTGCGCAACAGACACCGGCGGCCGTGCCGGGAGCCCGCGGCGGCGGCCGGGGCGGCGCCCCGATCACGTCGCCGCAGATCGGCGCCGATCGGCGCGTGACGTTCCGGCTGCGCGCGCCCAGCGCGAAAGAGGTCCTCGTCGCCCTAGCCGGGAACCGTCTGCCGATGCAGAAAGACGACCAGGGCATCTGGAGTGTGACAACCGACGCCCTGGCGCCGGACATCTACACGTACTCGTTCGTTCTCGACGGGACAACCATCACGGACCCGTCGAATCGAGAATTTCAGACGTCCTCCGGCAGCATGCAGAACATGTTTGCGGTCCCCGGTCCGGGCGCCTGGCTGCCAGCGCCGGGCGTCCCGCGAGGCGCGGTCGCCCGTCACGTCTTTCACTCCACTGTGGCCAACGACGATCGGGAGTTTTTCGTCTACACCCCGCCTGCCTACGATCCGCGGCGCGCGCAGCCTTACCCGGTGTTCTACCTCCTGCACGGGTTGGGAGACGACGCCGGACGCTGGGTGAATGCGGGCGGGGCGAACAATATTCTCGACAACCTCATCGCCGAGCACAAGGCGGTGTCAATGGTCATGGTCACGACGCTCGGCTACGGCACGGCGGATGGGCCGAGTGGCGCGCGGGGCGCGCGCGCGGGGGAGAATCTGGCCGGCTACACGAAGATCCTCCTGGACGAAGTCATGCCGGCGGTGGATCGGTCCTACAACGTCAGCAAGGATCGCAATCAGCGCGCGATCGCCGGACTGTCGATGGGCGGCATCGAGGCGCTGCTCACCGGCCTGAATCACCTCGACAGATTCGCGTGGATAGGATCGTTCAGCGGCGCGCTGGTGATGTTTCCGAATCCCTCGGCGCCTGCGGCCGCCCCGGCTCCTCCGCCGCCTCCCGCGGCCGTGGCGGGCCAGGCCCCGGCCGCGCCGGCCGGCCGTGGCGGACGCGGAGGGGCACCGACGATCCAGACGATGGACGCGGCCCTGTTTCCCAAGATGTTCCCCATGCTCGACGCCAAGGCCAATTCACAGATTCGGATGCTCTGGATCGTGTGCGGTACAGCCGACGGTCTGATCGGCGTGAACCGGCAATTCAAGGATTGGCTGAGATCGAAGAACGTGCAATTCACCGAGCAGGAAGTCCCCGACATGGCGCACGTCTGGCCGCTCTGGCGGCAGAACGTGACCGACATGGTGCCGAGGCTGTTCCAGCCGAAGAAGTAGGCCGTTACGGGCGCGCGTCGAAGCCCCGGATTCGCTTTGCCAGCCAGCCTTCGATGGTCGTGAAGTAGGCTGGTACGAATCGTCGCAGCGACGCCATCTCGGCATTACTGCCAGTCCTTGCCTCGAACTGATCGTGATTCGCCTTCGGGAGAATCCGCAACGTGTAATCCCGATTGCGACCGGCCTTCAGGGCCGCCTCCCAGGCCGCCTTGTTCTTGTCCGCCATGATGTTGTTGTCCAGCTCCCCGAACAGGGCGAGTGTCGGCACCTGCAGCCGCCGAAGCGTCGGCGCCGGATCGTAGAAGTACAACCGCCGAATGAATTGCCAGTAGGGATGGTCCAGGGTTGCCGGGAACACGTCAGGCGGCGGCGGTCCCATCCGGGCGGCGAGCTTCTCGCGAGTCGCGATGTACTCGTCCCAGCCGTGGCCCGTCCGTGCAAACTCATACTCCAGTTTCATGATGCCGACAATGTCGGCGACGTCCTGTGGCGGCATGCCGCTCGCGGTCATTTCGTTGCGCGCCTGATCGATCGTCGTCTCGGCGCCGGGTATACCTGCACCAGAGATGCTGATAAGAAACGCCATGTCGCTGGCGTGGACGGCGGCCAACGGCATGATCCAGCCGGCCTGACTGATCCCGAGGACTCCAATCTGCCTGGCGTCGATGTCGCGGCGACCCTTCAAGTAATCGAACGCCGCCACGACATCGCCTGCCAGGTCGTCGAAGGACGCCGTGTTCCAGTCGCCCGTTGAGCCACCTACGCCGCGCTTGTCGTAGCCCAGGACGGCCATGCCGTGGCGTATCAGAAACCGGGCAAACGGAAGAATGTGCTTCCGATCCTCCGCCCCGGAGCCGTGCACGAGAATGACCGCCGGGTGACTGGCGCCGCGGCTCGGACTGATCAACGTGCCTGCCAGCTGAACGTCGCCATTCGAGAAGCGGACATCTTCGTGTTTCTCAATCTCCACGCGCCGCGCGATGCGTGAACCGGCGGCACCGCGCTGCCACGTGAGCGAGCTGATCTTGCCTGTCGGGTCCCGGCGAAACTCGACTCGGGACTCGATCGACGTCGAGATCGCGGCGCCCGGACCGGTGAAAAAGCGGTCGCGATCCTGCGGGTACAGCGCCCGGACTTCTCCGGATTCATCGAAGGCGACCAGTTGACCTGGCTTGGTGAAGCCGATGAATTCGTTCCAGAGCTGGAGGTACAGAAAAGCGTCCGGTCCCCACTGGTACACGCCGGCATATTCAGCGAGGGCCTTCTCATCGATGGGATGAAGGGGCGGAGTCTGGCGTGGGGGGTATGCGCTCGACGCACTGAGGAGCGTCGTGACGAAGGCTGCGCCAACCACGGTCCACGAAGGCATGCGCTCCTCCCGCGGTGAAATGCGCCCACAGCCGGTCAAACAAAGCTCCGACAGGCGACAGGATTCTATTGTGCCAGAGGCCACGCGACGGAGAGCCCCGGCCTGCTAGACTCGCTCGTCATGAAGACGAAACTGATCGTGGCGTTCATCGTGTCGCTGGGCGGACTCTCGATGGGCGCCGCGCAGGACCTGCCCGGCCAGATCGAGGCGCGCATTCCGGCGGTCATGCCGAAGGTGATCACCTGGCGGCGAGACATCCACCAGCATCCCGAACTCTCGAATCGGGAGGTCCGGACGTCCAAGATCGTCGCCGATCACCTGCGCGCGCTCGGGCTCGAGGTCAAGACCGGCGTGGCGAAGACGGGCGTCGTCGGCGTCCTCCGCGGCGGTTTGCCCGGCCCGGTCATCGCGCTCCGGGCCGATATGGACGGCCTGCCCGTGAAGGAGATGGTCGACCTGCCGTTCAAGTCGCAGGCGCGGTCGACGTACAACGGCGAGAACGTTGACGTCATGCACGCGTGCGGGCACGACGCCCATACGGCGATGCTGATGGGCGTGGCCGAAATCCTGACGGGCCTGAAGGCACAGCTCCCCGGCGCCGTGAAGTTCATCTTTCAACCGGCCGAAGAAGGTCCTCCGCAGGGCGAAACAGGCGGCGCCGGCGACATGGTCGCCGAAGGCGTGCTCGAGAATCCGAAGGTCGACGCGATCTTCGGACTGCACGTCATGCCGCTGGACCCTGGCACCCTCTGGTATCGGGCGGGCGGGCTCATGGCCAGCTCCGACAAGCTGCGCATCGTCGTCCACGGCCGGCAGACGCACGGCGCGGCGCCCTGGGGCGGCGTCGATCCGATTGCCATCAGCGCGCAGATCGTCAGCAGCCTGCAGACGATCGTCAGCCGCCAGATCGACCTGACGAACTCGCCAGTGGTCGTGACGATCGGCCGAATCAGCGGCGGCGTTCGGTACAACATCATCCCGGACAGCGTCGTGATGGACGGGACGATACGCGCCCTCGATCCCGAGGTGCAGAAGGATCTGAACGCGCGCGTGAGACGGACGGTGCAGCTCGTCGCGCAGAGCGCCGGCGCGGAGGCTGAAGTCGAGATCGAAAACACGGCGCCGGTGACCTATAACGACCCGAAGCTGACCGGGCAGATGATCCCGACGCTTCGTCGCGTGGCTGGCGCGAACAAAACGTTCGAAGTGCCCGCGACGACGCTGTCAGAGGATTTCTCCAAGTTCGAGCAGAAGGTACCCGGCATGTTCTTCTATCTCGGCGTCAACCAGCATGGAGCCGATCCGAAGACCGTCGCCAGGAACCATTCGCCTTACTTCTTTGTCAACGAAGATGCGCTGCCGACAGGCGTGAGGGCGATGGCGAATCTCGCGGTCGATTATCTGCGAACAGGCCGATAGCGGCCCGTCAAGCCGCGCTCAGCCGGCGGTGCCGCAGCCGATCCAGCGCGACGGCGACGATGATGATCACGCCGATCAGAATTTCCTGCACGTAATTCGGGACCCCGGTCAGCGTGCAGCCGTTGGCCAGCACGCTCATCAGAAAGGCGCCCACGAGCGCGCCGCCGATCCCGCCGACGCCCCCTGACAGGCTGGCGCCGCCGATCACGACGGCTGCAATGACGTCCAGTTCCTTGCCGACCGCCGTCGTCGGGTCACCGACCGTGAGCCGCGCGAACTGCATGACGCCGGCCAGACCGGCGAACAACCCGGCCAGTGTGTAGATCGCCACCTTCACGCGCGGCACGCGGATGCCGCACAGCCGTGCGGTCGCTTCGCTCGATCCCACGGCGTAGGTGTGCACGCCAAACACCGACCGTGCGAGCACGAAGCCCATCAGCAGCGCGAGCCCGAACATGAACCATGTCCCGGGGGCCACCAGGAGCCACGACGGCGTCGGCGCCTTGGCCATCACGGTCGCCAGCCAGTACGCGGGCGCGTCGATCTTCTGCTCATCGGCGAGATACTTCGCCATCCCGCGCGCGATGCCCATGGTGCCGAGCGTCACGATGAACGGCACGACCTGCAGACGCGTGACGAGCAGCCCGTTGGCGGCGCCGACCAGCACTCCGGTCGAGATTCCCGCTCCGACCGAGGGCACCGGCGCCCATCCATGCTTCAGCGCGAGAGCGGTGACGACCGACGCCAGCGCGATGACCGAGCCGAGGGACAGGTCGATGCCGCCGCTCACGATCACGAATGTCATTCCGATCGCGCCGAACCCGACGATCACGGTCTGAGCGGCGATCGTCTGGAAGTTGTAGACCGACAGGAACGAGCCGGGTTCGAGAAAGGCGAACAACGCGCAGACGCCAATCAACCCCATCAACGGGCCGAGAAGCTGGCCGAGGCGAAGCCGGCGGCCGTCAGCCACGCGTCCCCGCCGTGGCGGCTTCGAGCAGCGAATTTTCCGTCCACTGCGTGGCGTCGCGGGCATCGCCGAGCCGTCCTCGACTCATTACCGCGATGCGATCGCACACCCCGAGCAGCTCGGGCAGATAGCTGCTGACGAAGAGAATCGACTTCCCCCGCTGCGCGAGCTGGCCCATCAATCGATAGATTTCCGCCTTGCTGCCGACGTCGATGCCGCGGGTCGGTTCGTCGAACAGAAATACGTCGATGTCATGGTGCAGCAGCCGGGCCAGCGCGACCTTCTGCTGGTTGCCGCCGGATAACTCGCCGGCCGTTTGCCGTCCGTCTCGGTAGCGCAGGCCCAATTGTTGCGCGGCGGCGGTCGTGGCGCGATCGTGCGCCGATCGCGAGATGATCCCGAACCGGGCGATTGGCCGCGAGAGCGTGAGGTTATCCGAGATGGAGAGCCCGAGCGCAAGTCCTTCTTCCTTCCGGTTTTCTGACAGCAGACCGACGCCCTGGTTGAGCCGCTCCCATGGCGGTCGTCCTCGATCCCACGCGGCTGCGACGCGCACGCGTCCGTGACGAACCGGATCCAGGCCGAAGAGCGCGCGAAGCAGCTCGGTCCGGCCGGCCCCGACGAGTCCCGCAATCCCAAGGATCTCGCCTTTCCTCAACACCAGCCTCGCGTCGCGCGGCAGCCGCGCCCCCGAGACATCCTCGAGCTCGAGCACGACCTCGCCCAGGCTCGTGGGGCACGTGCGGAAACGCCGCCTCCAGGCTCCGGCCCGCCATGGCCTCGATGACATGCGCAATGAACGCCGCTTCGTCGTCTTCATTTCCGGGGGGCTTCGCCCCCGCAGCGCTCCCCACGCGCTCACTCGCGGGGCCTCCTCGATCCCCACTCCGCTCGCGCGGGCTCGCTTGCGGAGGCTCGCTCACCACTTGCCCGGGCACGTCGGCGGTCTCGACGGTCCGGCCGTCACGCAGCACGGTGTACCGCTGGGCCACGCGCCGGACTTCTTCCAGGAAATGGCTGATGTAGACGACGGCCACGCCGCGGGAGCGAAGCCGGTCGATGACGGCAAACAGGCGTTCGCTTTCGGGCTTCGACAGCGAGCTCGTGGGCTCGTCCATCACGACCACACGCGCGTCACTGGCGAGCGCGCGTGCGACCTCGACCAATTGGCGCGAGCCGGGCGAGAGCGACGAGACAGGCCGTGCCGGCTGCAGGTCCGGCTGATCCAGCCAGGCCAGCGCCTCCGCGACGCTTGCGCGCATGGCTTGGCGATCGACCAGTCCGAGGCGGCGCGGCTCCCGGCCGAGCACGATGTTCTGTTCGACCGTGAGGTGCAGCGCGAGCGTCAGCTCCTGATAGATCATCGCGACGCCGAGGCGCTGCGCATCCAGCGGATCGCGCGGGGCGTAGGGTTGCCCGGCCAGCTCCATGCTGCCGGCGTCGGCGATGTAGGCGCCAGACAGCACCTTCATCAGCGTGCTCTTGCCCGCGCCGTTTTCGCCCGACGAGCGCGTGCACTTCGCCGCGGCGGACAGCGAGATCGACCCCGCCGAGCGCGATCGACGCGCCGAAGCGCTTCTCGATCCCGCGCATGCGAAGGACGACGTCGTCGGACACGCTCATGGCACGATCAACGCGAGAGATCTACGGCTCCTGCAATAGCTGCTTGTGACGACTTGAAATCACTGGAGGTATTTTGCGAGATCGGGGCGCAGAAGGGCGCTCATCTCCGGCTGATTCATGTTCTCGCGCGTGATCATGTACTCGCCGGTATCGATGCGCTTCGGGACCGTCTTGCCGGCCATGCTGTCGA
The DNA here is from genome assembly GCA_963724645.1 of uncultured Acidobacteriota bacterium. Classification (GTDB taxonomy): domain Bacteria; phylum Acidobacteriota; class Vicinamibacteria; order Vicinamibacterales; family SCN-69-37; genus CAVXSP01. The sequence continues at coordinate 140,732 of CAVRVJ010000007.1, read as the reverse complement.
GCAGAGTCGTCACGGCGAGTTCGCCCATGCGCATGGGGTCCTGCAGGACGAGGCCGCCCAGCTTGCCCTGACCGAGCGCCTCGACCAGTTTCGCGCTGGCGTCGAAGCCGACGAGCTGGAGGTTGCCCGTGCGGCCCGCGGCATCGAGCGCCAGCAGCATGCCGAAGGTGGTCGATTCATTCGGCGTGAAAACGCCCTGCACGCTCTTGAAGGTGGACAGCAGATTCTCGGAGGCGGCGTAGGCCGTCTCGGTCGTGGCCCCGCCATATTGATTCGACGACACGACGCGGATGGCCGGGTACTTCTGGCTCAGCGTGGCCAGAAACCCGGCCTCGCGCTCCATCGTGCTGGCCGAGCCTTCCGCGTAGCGGAGCAGGATCACGTCCCCTTTGCCGCCGAGCAGTGAGCCCAGCCGGTCGGCCCCGAGCGTCCCGGCCTTGTAGTTGTCGGTCGCCACGAAGCTGACGTAGTCGCTCCACTTGACGCCGGAATCGAAGATGAGCACTGGAATCTTGCGCGCCTTCGCGTCATTCAGCACCGGCACGAGCGCCTGATCATCGAGCGGCGCGAGCACGATGCCGTCGACACCCTGGCTGATGAAATTCTCAACCACCTTGATCTGCTCGTCCCGGTCGTCCTCCTTGACCGGTCCCTTCCAGATGATTTCCACGTTCCGATCCAGCGCGCCCTTGAGCGCGCCCGCGTGGATCGACTTCCAGAACTCGTGTGTGGTGCCCTTGGGGATGACGGCAAAGCGCTTGCGCGCGGACCCGCCGGAAGTGCTGCTCTCCGACGCCGGCTTGCTGCAGCCCGCGATCGTGGCGGCCATGGAAACACCCAGGAGCAGGAGACGCAGCGTGTGTCGAATCATGGCGGTACAAGACCTGAAACGAATCAGAGTGTCAAGGTTCCGAATCCGCTATGCTGTTCGCCCACCATGCGTCACCGGTCATGACCCAGCGCATCGCCTTGTTCTGGCCCGGGGACCTTCGTCAGAAGCCTAACGAGCTCGCCCTGCCGAATGCCGAGGAGGCGACGCGGCAGATCGAGCAGGCGCTGGCAAAGCTCGGCCGGCAGAGCTATCGGATTCCCGGGTTTCTCTCAAAGCCGCACGAGTCGATCGAGAAGCTCGGACCTGTGCGCGATCCGATGATCGGCGTGTGCGTCCATTGGTTCTACGGTCCGCATACGACCGAGGGGGTCGTCGGCAAGGACAATCCCCTGCTCCTAGCCAGCAATTTCTCAGGCCAATGGCCCGGCCTTGTGGGCCTCCTGAACACCGGGGCGTGCCTGGAGATGCTCGGCCGGCCGTTCTCGCGTATCTGGACGACGGCTGCGGACTGGACCTGCGACGAGGCGTTCATGACGCATCTCGAGGAGTGGTGCAGCACAGGCGCCGTGAGATACGGGCATCAGGATCTTGCCTATGACGTGCCTGTCGCGCCCGGCGCCCGCACGCTCGCGCGCCAGGTGGCGGACGACCTCCGCGCCCGGCACGCGTTGATCCTCATGCTGGGCGACACCTCGATGGGCATGATCAACGGCTACTTCGGGCCCCGCATCCTCCCCCGGCATGGGTTCGCGGAGCACAAGATCGATCAAGCCTGGATCCTCGATCGCGGTCCTCGCATTGACGCAAAGCGCATTGACGCCGCGTTCGCGTTCGTACGGGACAAAGGCGTGACGTTTCACTGGCGCGAGCGCCATGCGGAAGACTTCACCGAGACCTCCACCCACGAGCAGCTCCGCGACTATCTCGTTGTCCAGGACTTGATCGATGAATACAAGGCCGATTGTCTGGGCTGGCAGTACCAGCTCGGCCTCCTTCCTCTTCGACCGCCGTCAGATTTCGCCGAAGGCCTCTTCAATTCGACGTGCCGTCCGGAAGGCAACGGCGACACGATCGTCTGCGCCACCGAGGCCGATCAAGGCAACGCCGTGCCGATGGAGATGATGAAGCGGGTCCTGAAGAAGAAGGGCCTGCATCAAGGCGTGATGTTCCACGACGTCCGATGGGGCGCCGAGCACGATGGCCGCTTTCTCTGGGTCCTGCTCAACAGCGGATCGTGCGGCGCGTATGCGTTCAACCAGGACCCGGATACGTTGCGCGGCGTGCACAGTTACCGCCAGCCGGCGGCCTACTTCCCGGTCGCCGGCGGGACGTTTACGGGCGAGAGCCTGCCCGGGCCGATGACCTGGGCCCGGGCCTATATCAAGGATGGCGTGATGTGGATGGACATCGGCCGCGGCGAAGTCGTGCGGCTGCCGCCGGCCACCCGTGATGCGTGGTGGCAGGGCACGACGCGCCAGTGGCCGTTCATGGCGGCCGATCTTGGCGTGGGACGGGACACGATCATGGCCCACTACCTGTCCAACCACATCGCAGTCGCATACGGCGACGTGTTCGACGAGATGGTCGCCCTCAGCCAGGAACTCGGTATCAAGATCCGGATCCTGAGATCGAAGGGCCAGAGCTCCGGATTGTGAAGGCAGCCCGCGCGCCGGCCGGCCCGCTCGGCCAAAGCTTCCTGCGAAATTCCGAGGAGATTTGGTGGACGGCGCGAGGCTCGAACTCGCGACCTCCGCGTTGCGAAAGTGAAAAACGCGTCACACGGCCTCACGCGTGATCGCACGGCATCATCAAGAACTACGATGAGCACTGGTGTTTTTGAGCAATCGTCTGGTACGGTCGGTTGCAGCGGGCGACCCTGAATCACGGCTCGTGCACCCCTAATGCACCCCCGGTTTTGAACCAGAAACCTCCGCGGTGGGCCGAGAGCGGGTCGCTTGTTCGTCCCGCCGGGCCCGCTGGGGTGCTGTGGGGGTGCAGTGAGGTCTTGCTATGCGTGCGCTCCGGCATCACTTCGCGTCACGCCTCGTGCAGTCAGGCGTCGATCTCAATACCGTCCGAGAACTCCTCGGCCATGCCGATCTCAAGATGACGCTCAGGTACGCCCATCTCGCCCCGGAGATCAAAGCGGCCGCCGTGGCGAAGCTCGTTCGCGCTTAGGCTAGGCGAGGACGAGCGACGCGAATTGGTGGGCAATGGAGTGTCACGCTGGCGGCGTAACCAGACCGTCCAGGGGATCAAATTCAGCATGGGTTCTAGTCTCCAACCCGACGCCGGGGACACGCTAGACGAGCAGCATAAGCATCAGACGCACCACGAACGGCGGTTGAAACGTCAGAAGCCCATCTGGGCGCGTCCGAGATCCGTCAAATCCGCTGCGGTCGCGCGCCCTTTGAAGTCAACCTCTAAGTCCATGGCCGCGAAGTCAGGAGCCGAACGGCCTTGCAGGAACGCTTCTCGCTGTTTCGGAAGGTAGGCGCGATTCTTCGCGCAGTCGGGCGCTGATCCGATGTAGATGACGCTGGCGTACTCGCTGCCCTCGTGCCTGTCGCCGACCGCATGGCAGATATCCGTATGCCAGAACACGGTGTCCCCAGGCAGAACCTCCGGGATCGAGACTAACGCGGCGATGAGATCCGCGTGCCACTCCGGGCTGACCCCAAGCGCTCGGCCTGCAGCCGCTCCGCACAGGTCGGCTTCGTCTACGTCGTCCTGAAGAGCACGAAGCAGCACGTAGCTAATACCCGCTGCAATCGGAATGAGACGCAGCGTGCCGTCCTTCGGACCTTGGCGTGTCAGTGCGGTCCAGCCTTGGTAGGTGCGAAACATGCTGCACACCGCCGGCGACGGAATCTCGTGGGTCTTCAACCGATGCGTCGCGTCGAAGGGGTCGTACCCACGCCAGTCGCCAGCGAAGATGTGCTCGTACACCTTTTGATAGCCAGGGTCGATCCAGCGCTCGACGGTGCCCGCGTCCATATGGGGAGAGAGACCAAGAGTCTTGTCACCGGGCTGTCGCCGACGAACACGATCGGCATAGGTGCATTGCCGATCGGGATTGAAGACCCCTTCGTATTCCCACAGGCGATCGAGGAACGCACGTGTCTCGGCGAGACTCACGTCCTGCCGCGCCATGACCTGGGGCTTCGACCAGTACACGTTGAAGATTTGCGGCCTCCCCGTTTTCAGCGCAGAGAAGTAGTTATCCAGGCTACGTTTCTCGACTTCCCGTTCCTCGTAGTGGTTCGTGTCGAGGTACTCACCGAGTTCGGCAAACCAGTCGCGCGCGAGATCTTCAGGGAACACGCCGCGGACCACCGCGCAGCCGGTATCCCGAACCAACTGACGGACAGCCTCCGATACCCTGTTATCTCGTATGTCACCGTAATTGATCTCAGGCACCACGGCACGCCCGGCGGCCACACTCTTGATGATGTTGTCGGCGGCTCGTCTGACGTGGTCCTTGACGTCAGCGTAGGCGCGTTTCAATACCTCGCGATTGGGCGCGACCTTGCGCTTGAACGCGACGATCTGCTCTCGGATCTCACCCTCTGCGCCCGACATGCTGGCGCGAGTCTAGGGCGGCTCCTGAGGCGCGACTGACGGAAAAAGGCCAATTACTAATACCATTCGGACAATCCGGCTGCCGGCGCGCGCTATTTTGCGTGTCTGATGCGCGAGAGGGGGGGCCGACCCTTGAGACGGGCGTTTCGCCGTGTCTCCAAGGAGGGGGATCGCTTCGTCAAGTCTCCTGCCGCGTAAGCGTCCGGCATTCGACCGTGCTTCGAGACAAAGCGCCGAAAGTCCCTCGGCGTCACATGCCGAGTCTCCAGGAATCGACGATTGAAGTTCGACAGGTTTGAGAATCCGGCCTCAGCCGCGATCAGGCTGATCGGCCGGTCTGTTTCCGCCAGGAGCATGCAGGCCCGACCGACACGCAGTCTGCCTAGGTATTCACTGACGTTCTCTCCCAAGTGGCGCACGAATAGCCGGTGCAATGTTCGCGGCGACAGGTTGCCCGCGGCGCAGAGATCCTCCACGCGAATCGCTTCGGCGAACCGCGTGTGAAGGACAGCAAGGACACGGGTCAACTGCAATGACTCGTCCGAAGCCATGGGCCACGAAGTCGTGTGCGTCGCGAGCGGAGTCGCCTTCGTGTCGCTCAACTCGGTGAGTAATTCGAGTGCCGTTTGGAGACGTTCCCGGGATGAATCTGCCAACAACTGCGTCAGCCGTGCCTCCACGCGAGCTCCCGCTGGCGCGGCGAAGTGCAGGCCGGGTGCCGCCCGGCCCAGCAGTTTGCCCACCGACAAAAATTCAGGACACACGTCGGCGAGTCGCAGGGCCCACGCCTTGGTGAACCAAATGACTATCGCCGTGTGCGGCCGGGTCTCGTCGATCGCTGCCGTCGAGGCCCAAGTGTGAGGCATGTCGGAGGGAACCAAAACCAAGTCTTGCGAATCGTACGCACCGATGTGATCCCCGATGAACCGCCAGCCTCGGCTATTCAGCGTCAGCGTCAGTTCGTACTCCGGGTGGTGGTGCCACTCGAAAGGAATCGCCGGGATCTGTCGGTGATACACGCGAATCGAGCAGCCGCTCGGGAACGTCACGTGTTCGAAAAGCGCCTTCAATCTATGCTCCAGGAGCCATCACGGACAGCAGATCTGGCCGAATCGTATCAGTAATTGGCCTTTTTCTGTCAGTTGCGTCCGACGGACCGTCTTAGACTCGCGGCGAGAGGTCCGTGGCGACGCCGCCGCGAGGGCGGGCCAGCGCGCCTGGAGTGGGTTCCACATTGCCAGCACAGTTCGAGCATCTCTTTACCCCCTTCAAGATCCGCAACGTCGAGTTCCGCAATCGCGTGATGGTGTCGGCGCACCTGACGTGCTTTGCGGAGCAAGGGATGCCGACTGAGCGGCAAGCGGCGTACTTCGCCGAGCGGGCGAAGGGCGGCGTGGCGCTCATCGTCATGGCGTTGAACATGGTCCACGAGAACAGCCTGCTCTTCCCTGCGGCGGAGCGGGGCTACGACGACGCGATCATTCCGAAGTACAGGATGATCACCGACCGCGTCCACGCGCACGGCGCGAAGATGTTCTGCCAGCTCGCCCACCTTGGTCGTCAATCAATGAGCACGTTCTCGAAGCTGCCGCTCATCAGCTCGAGCGACATCCCCTGCCCCGCGATGCTTGAGGTGCCGAAGCAGGCGGAAGATAAGGACATCGAGGAGATTCTTCAAGGCTTTGCCGATACGGCCGTGCGGGCACGCGAGGGCGGCTTCGACGGCGTCGAGATCCATTCATCGTACGGCGGTTATCTGATCGCGCAGTTCCTCTCGCCGTACAGCAACCGCCGCGAGGACCAGTGGGGCGGCTCGCTCGAGAATCGCATGCGGTTCCTGAAGGAGACCATCAAGCGCATTCGCGCCGCCGTGGGAGAGGACTTCGTCGTCGGCATGCAGCTCGTGGGCGACGAGTTCACCCCGCACGGGCTCACACTCTCCGATACCAAGGTGATCGCGCGCGAGATCGAGAAAGGGACGTCGGTCGACTACATCACCGTGAAGGCCGGCACCTTTTACTCGTCCAACAACATCGTGCCTGACATGCAACACCCGCACGGGGTGTTTCTGCCGCTCGCCTCGGGAATCCGCGAAGCGGTTGAACGGCTGCCGATCTTTGCGGTCGGCCGCATCATCGATCCCGTCCTCGCCGAACGCGTCCTTGCCGAGGGAATCGCGGACATGGTGGCGATGACCCGCGCGCACATCGCCGATCCCGAGGTGGTGACGAAGGCCAGGGAAGGCCGCCTCGACGACATTCGCGAATGCATCGGGTGCAATCAAGGCTGCATCGACACCGTCTACAAGATGATGCACGTCGGCTGTATCCACAACCCGGCGGCCGGTGAGGAGCAGACGCTCGGCATCGGCACGCTGAAGCCTGCGACGACTCGAAAGAAGGTCGTCGTCGTCGGCGGTGGCCCCGCCGGCATGAAGGCGGCCGAGGTCGCGGCCCGGCGCGGTCACGACGTGACGCTGATCGAAAAGGGAGACGCGCTGGGCGGCGAGGTGCTGACCGCGGCGAAGGTGCCGATGCGGGAAGAGTTCCGCGGCATCATCCGCTACCTGGACACCCAACTCAAGAAACTGCCCGCCAAAATCACGCTGAATACGGAGGCGACAGTCGAGTCGATCCTCGCCATGCACCCGGACGCCGTCGTCGTCGCGACGGGCTCCGTGCCGCGGACACTCGGCTACCAGAACATCCGACCGGACATCACCTCGCATCCAGGCGTCGAACAGGAGAACGTGCTGTTCGCGAGGGACGCCATTCTGCATCCGGAGCGCGTCGGCCAGAGGGTGCTGCTCGTCGAGGACGGCGAATCGAACTGGAAGGTCATGTCGACCGCCGTCTACCTGGCCGAGCAGGGCAAGAACGTCGAGATCATCAGCTCGCTCTTTTACGCGGGCACGAGGATCGGCGGCAACTCGATCGGCATCCTCTACGGGAAGCTGTTCACGCTCGGCGTGAAGCTCACGCCGATGACCGGTTTCCTCGGCATCAACGGCAAGACCGTCACGCTGTTCCATGCGTTCACAAACGAGCAGCGACAGGAGGACTACGACACGGTCGTCCTCTGCTTCTACAACAAGGCCAGCGACGACCTCTACTTCCGTCTCAAGGGCAAAGTGAAGGAGATCGTCCGCGTCGGCGACTGCGTCGCCCCGCGCGACGCGCAGGCGGCCGTCCGCGAGGGCGAGCTCGCGGCTCGCGCGCTGTAGGTCCAAGGCGTGTCTCCCGCATGACCCGGCCACCTCCCGAGCCGTGGTGGTCGTGCGCTGGTCGGAGGCGCGGATGAGCAGCGCCAGTCGCGAAATCTTCGGAAACATCCCGCCGTGGCAGCACGCCCTGTTCTACTGGCTCGCCGGCGTCTCGATCGCGATCTTCATGCTTGGCGTGCTCGCTCGGGTGCGTCGCTGGACGCACGGCGAGATCGTCTGGCGGCTCGAGCTCGCCGAGATCCCGCAGCGCATCCGCTATTTTGCGACACACGTATTGGCGCAGCCGCGTCTACGCAGGCAGCCGTCGTCGGGCGCGATGCACCTGCTGATCTTCTGGGGCTTCCTGTTCCTCTTCATCGGAACGGATATTGTCGCGGTGGAGCAACACGGGCCGCTCTCCTTCTTTCACGGCCTCTTCTACTTGCTCTTCAAGGTCGTGATGAACGTCTTCGGGCTGCTGATGCTCGTCGGCGTCGGGATCGCGGGCTACCGGCGCTACGTCGTCCGGCCCAAGCGGATCGCCGGCGGCAGCTACGGGCTCCCGCTCGCGTTCCTCGGTGTCCTCGGCGTGACCGGCTTTCTCGTCGAGGGCTTCCGCATGGCGCTGCGCGGCTACTACGGCTGGTACGACTGGTCGCCGGGGGGCGCCGGCATTGCGTCGATCCTGAGGACCACCGGGGCCGGCCAAGCCACGCTCGCCGGATCGCACCTTGGCCTCTGGTGGTTCCACTCGGTCGTCACGTTCTCGTTCATCGCGACCATGCCGTTCACGCGCATGCTGCACACGATCACGGCGCCCCTGAACATCTTCTTCGGTCCCCTGCGACCGAAAGGTGCGCTGACCACGCCATTCTCGCTAACGGATCTCGAGGCGGGCGCGATGGTCAAGGTCGCGCCGAAGGTGGCCGCTGACCTCACGTGGCTGCAACTGCTCGCGGCTGACGCCTGCACCGAGTGCGGTCTGTGCCAGGAGGTCTGCCCAGCCTATGCGGCCGAGCGCCCGCTCTCACCGAAGCAGCTCATCCTCTCGCTGCGCGACGGCGTCGGGACCAACGGGTCGGCCGGCTGGCAGACGCCGATCGACGAGCCGATCCCGGCGATATCGAGCTGGTCCTGCACCCACTGCCGCGCCTGCATGGAGGCGTGCCCGGTCTCCATCCAGCACCTCGACCTCATCATGGACGTCCGCCGGAAGCAGGTGCTCGACAGCCGTCTCGACGCGAACATGGTGGCGACGCTCACGACCCTGCGTCGTACCGGCAACCCGTACAGCATGCCGGCCGAGCAGCGCCTCGCGTGGACCTCGGGGTTGCCCGTGTCCGTGAAGGTCGAGCAGGTTCAGGCCGACTCGGAGTTCGAAGTGCTCTACTGGGTCGGATGCGCGGGTGCCTTCGACGATCGCGGCAGACGGGTCGCGCGAGCCGTCGCCACCGTGCTCCAGAGTGCTGGCGTCACGTTCAAGGTGCTCGGGCCGGAGGAGCGCTGTACGGGTGACCCCGCCCGGCGGCTCGGCGAGGAAGGGCTCTTCCAGGAGCTCGCGCACGAAAACATCCGCAACCTCGGCCGCTACGGTGTGAAGAAGATCATCACCCAGTGCCCGCACTGCTTCAACACGCTGAAGAATGAATACGGCGAGTTCGGCGGCCACTACGAAGTCCTGCACCACAGCGAGTTCATCAACAGCCTGATCGCTGACGGCAGGCTCAAGGTCGCGGGCGACCCCGCTCTCGAGTCGGTCACCTACCATGACGCCTGTTTCCTGGGCCGGCACAACGACGTCTATTCGGCGCCGCGCGAGGTGCTGCACTCGGTACCCGGGCTGAAACTGCTCGAGATGCCGCGCAGTCACGACAAGAGTTTCTGCTGTGGCGCCGGCGGCGCGAATATGTGGTTCGACGTCGGCGTCGGCGCGAAGATCAACAGCCTCCGCTACGACGAGGCGGTCGCAACTGGCGCTGAGGTGATTGCGACGGCCTGTCCGTTCTGCATGACGATGTTCGACGACGCGCAGAGCAGCAAGGGCGACGGCGGGAGCGTCCAGATCCGCGACGTTGCGGAGATCGTCGCCGAAGCGGTGGCAGGGCGATGAGCGGGATTCGGGTCTTTGCCGAGCACCACTCGGGCGCTCTTGAGCGCGTGACCCTCGAGCTGCTCGGGGAGGCGCGGCGCCTCGCGCGCGAGACGGAGGCCGAGGTCTCCGCTGTCGTCTTTGGCGACCGGGTCGCGGCGTTCGTCGACCCGCTCGCCCAGTATGGGGCGGACGTCGTCCACCTCTTCGAGGATGAGCGCCTGCGCCACTACGATCCGGGCCTCGTCGTGGCGAGCCTCGGGCGGCTCTGCGAGACGGAGTCGGCGCGCCTCGTGCTGCTCCCGGCGACGACCACCGGAAGCGATGTCGCCGTGCGGCTGGCGATGGCGCACGACTGGCCGATCGCGTCCCGCGCGACGGCCGTCTACGTCCGCGACGGCGAGCTCGAGTTCGTGCGGCCGATCGCCCGCAACGCCGTCCACGCCTTCGTCCGTCGGGCGCGCTCCGGACCGTGCCTGGTCACGATCGCCGCCGACGTCATTGGCGTCGAACGGCCGGACACGAGCCGCTCCGCGCGCGTGGTGCGCGAAGCGCTGGTGGTGCCAGCAGCCGCGCTGATCGCCGTCGGCGAGTTCATTGCAAGCGACCCGCGCACGCTCGACATCACTGAGGCCGAAATCGTGGTGTCGGCGGGCCGCGGCGTGGGCTCGAAAGAGAACATTCGCCTCGTACAGGAGCTCGCGGACGCGCTCGGCGGGTCGGTCGGCGCCACCCGCGTGGTCGTCGACCTCGGCTGGCTGCCGAAGGATCGGCAGGTGGGACAAACCGGCAAGACGGTAACCCCGCGGCTCTATGTCGCGTGCGGCATCTCCGGGGCCACGGCGCACACGATCGGGATGAAGGACGCGGCGACGATCATCGCGATCAACACCGATGCGGCGGCGCCCATCTTCAAGATCGCGCACCTCGCCGTGCAGGCGGATGTCTCCGGCGTCCTGCCCGTGCTCGCGGCGCGTTGCCGGCGGCAGCCAGTGGGGAGCGCCTGATGCTGGCCGAGGCGGTCGTCTGTGTGAAGCAGGCCGTGGCCGTCCGTGGCTCGCTCTCCCTGACGGACGACGAGCTGCGGCTCGCGCCATCGTGCCGAAGCGTCCAGCCAAACGAGGCAGACACTTTCGCGCTCGAGCAGGCGCTTCGGCTGCGCGAGCAAGGCCTCGTCGGGCGCGTCACGTGTCTCTCGGCCGGCTTGCCGGAGACAGACGCGATGTTGGCCCTGTGCCTGGCGATGGGCGCCGACCGGGCGCTCCGCATTGCCTTGGCCGAGGATGTCAGGTTGGACGAGGCGGCGACCGGCGCGCTCCTCGCCGCAGCGATTGCGACGCTCGGGAGCAGGCTCGTCCTGGCCGCGCAGCGCTCCGACGACGGCGGCAGCGGCATCGTCCCCGCGGCGGTCGCGCGGGCGCTCGGCGCCGCCTACCTGACGAACGTCGCCGTCGTCAGGCTCGGTGGCGAAAGAATCGAGGTCGAGCGGAAGCTCGAGCGCGGCAACCGTCAGGTATGGAGTGCGGCGCTGCCAGCGGTCGTCGCGATCGAGTCTGGCACCCTCGTGCCGCGCTACGTCTCGGTCGCCGCGCTCATCCTTGCCAGGCGCCAGGCGGTGGAAACGATCACCCCTGCCGCACTCGGCGTCGACCCGGGCAGCCTGGCGCGGCTTACTGATGTGAAGCGGCTGGCCGCGCCGCGCCGCCGGCCGAAGAAGACGGCCGGCCCCATCGCGACGCAGGTCGCAGTCGGCAGCCGCCAGAGCCTGATCATGAGCAACCTCGGCGTCGGCTCCGGCACCACGAAAGAGAAGAAGCTCCTCACCGGCGCTCCCGAGGAGATCGCAACCGCCGTCGTGAACCTGCTGATCGAGCGTGAGATCTTCGCGCGCGAGCGAAGCTGACCGGAGACGGAAGGGACGTGGATGACTCAACACCTTGATGCACGCAGAGAAAAATACCCTCTGCCTCGCTAACATGGAGGATGACAACGTGACGGTAACGAATGAAGTCTTGGATCGCCACATGAAGACCTTCGGGTCGCAGGACATGGCTGGTGTGATGGCGGACTACGCGGCTGACGCGGTGATGTTCACGCCGAACGGCCCGATCAAAGGAACTGAGGCGCTGCGGGGCGCCTTCGCGCAGTTCTTCCAGGAATGGGCCAAACCTGGTGTCAAGTTCACCCTGAAGCAGCGACTGGTGGACGGGAAGCACGCGTGCATCCTATGGGACGCGGAAACCGCCGATCACGTCTACGAAGGCGCGATCGACGCCTTTGTCGTGGAGAACGGCAAGATCACAGCGCATTTCTTCTCAGGGAAGATCACGCCGAAGGCCGCGCCCAGCAACTAACGAGGATTGCAATGGCCATAGCCCCGAAATGTGACGTTGTGACCTGTGGCCTCGAATTACGAGAGTTCGGAGCGATCCTGCTGAGCCCACCGGACGGCAAGGGCTTCGTGAAGAAATACCACCTCTGTGCGGACTGCTATGTCCAGCTTCAGAAGGAGCACTTTGACGCGTCGCCGTCGTCCGCAACCGCGCCCGAGAGGCCGAAAAGTGTTTGAGCTCTGCGAGCCGGACTGCACTCCGGACTCTTTCTATAACCAGCGATGTCGAAGAAGATTGCGATCGTCGGTGCCGGCTGGATGGCGGCCTACCGCTACGAAACGCGTGAGTTCACCCGCGCTAAGATAGGGCCGATGGCGACCACAGGGACCGCTCTTCGATGGGACGGGATTCTAAGAGCGCTGCGCGAGAGCCGCGAGCTCTTGCAGGGGTTTGGTGTCGCGCGCCTGTCGCTCTTCGGCTCTTTCGCCCGCGATGAAGGACGGGACGAAAGCGATGTCGACCTGCTCGTCGAGTTCGATCGGCCCATCGAACTGTTTGAATTTGCCAGGCTGCAGCGGCAGCTCGGAGAGCTCCTAGGCCATCGTGTGGATCTCGTCACTCCGGCCGCCCTCAAGCCCCAACTTCGCGACAGAATCCTCCGCGAGGCCGTGGTTGCCGCGCAGGTTACGGAATGAAGCCCATGGGCACTACAACGACGCGAGACCGAATCCGCGAAGCAATTGAGAAACTCCCGCCCGACGCGACCTATGACGACGCGATCGAGCGTCTGATTTTTCTCGCCAAGATCGAGGCCGGGCTCGCCGAACTCGACGCTGGCAAGGGCATTCCTCACGACGAAATCAAGCAGCGCTTCGGATTGTGATGCAGATTGTTTGGTCCCCGGAAGCTGAGCGGGACCTTGAAAGCATCCGAGACTACATCGCCCACGATTCCGTGCGGTACGCAGAGCTCGTGGTGCAGCGCATTGTCGGGAGCGTCGAACGCCTATCGACTTTTCCGGAATCCGGCCGCGTCGTGCCGGAGTTGGGCGTGACGACGATCCGCGAAGTCATCGTCGATGTGTTTCGGGTCGTCTACCGGCTTCGGGGAGACCTCGTTGAGATCGCGACGGTCTTCCGTGGCTCGGTGGACGGCGCGAGGCTCGAACTCGCGACCTCCGCGTTGCGAACGCCACCGGGAAATGTCGGCAGCCGAAACCGAAATAAGGGGTCCCAGGCTGAAGACCAGCCCAAGCGCGCAGTGCGCCGACGCGCGTAAACACGCGGGGTTTTGCAAGATGCTGCACGGCGTACGAGCACAAAATGCGTCACACCAAAGCGCTAGTCGTGATGGTGCCCTGCGGTCGCCCGTCATCGGCCTCGCTCCACTGCTGTACTGCGCGGTGCGCCGCTGCGTGCAGCGTGGTGAAGGGGGCCCCAGGCGATCTGAGAGAGAGCGCCAGCCCCTCAAGCTGACAAGAGTTGAAGCCGATCGCGGCGGACCCAGGAAAATCGCGGTCCAATTTCATGCGCAGCCGCCGATCGCGCCCGCTCAAGGCCGCGTCTCGCGCAATTCATTGCACACCGTTGCACACGGCCCGTTGATTGCCGCGGCTCCCGCGTCGCCATCCTGCGCGCGCCAGCGAAGAGCTCTGACGTTCGCCCCTGAAGAGGATTCTGGCGTCTCTGGCAACGTGGAATCTGTAAGGGTCTTGCTGGGTTCGAATCCCACCCTCTCCGCCAAACTTTTTCGCTGTTTTTCCTCAGTAAATCGCACGAAATCCCCGAGAGACAGATTCTCTTTGCCATGTCATCCCGCCTGCACGGAAATGCTGAGCAATTCGGCAAATTCCCAGGCCCAAATCGCCTGAGTGACATTTCCGCGTGACATTTCACCTCGTCCGCGCCTCGCCAGACATCGACGTGTGCGCCCATGGTCGGCGCGACACGGACACCTGATGATTGCGTAGCGCCGGTCCACTCAACCAGCCACCCCGACATTGCTCGCCACTTGGCGACTGATGAGGAGTTATCTCCGCTGGGATGACCAGCGACGCGCTGGAACGAAAGAGGACGCGCCGGCGTTCCAACCATGAGGTCGCGAACGCCGTCACATCCCCTTCTTGTAGACCGTAGTCGTCGTGCCAGGAGCGCTGCCATTACACGTGACCGTTGTGGCGATGGTCAGCAGGCCGCTTGGATCCAGCGACAACACATGTGTCGTCTTCATCGTGACCATCGGCACGTCGCCGCCTCCGGTGTCGATCACGCTCGTCGTATTAATCGCGAGCTTGTTGGCATTCCAGGATGCCTTTGAAATTGCATCGCCACCACCTTGCCGCGCCCCCGCCTTGTTCTTGCTTTCGGATCCGTCGAGGTTGTAGACAAGCGTCGCTGGCGTTCCACCTTGCATCCGCTGGATTGTCAGCCTTGCCGCTGTTTGAGCGGCCGTAAACTCCGGACCAAATCCCCGTCCGGCACCCGGACACCCGCCATTTCCACCGATTTGAGTCTTGTCAGGCACGAGTGTCCACTTCCCAGCGAAGTTGGGTTTCGTTTGGGCCCGAAGACCAATCGTCGCAAACATCACGACGGCGGCTACCGTCAATCCCATCAGCTTGCGTCTCATGCTAATCCTCCCGAAAACGCGATGCTTCGTCTCACGCGCTGCGATCCATGTTCAATCTGCCCGCAACACTTTCACTGGGTCCAGGCGCGACGCGCGCAGGGCGGGGAGCAATCCAGCGGTCGCGCCAATCACCGCGAGGACGCCTGCCGCGATGAGCAGCGTGGCCGGATCCCTGGGTTGTAAACCGTACAGCAACGCAGTCAGGAAGCGCGCCGCCCACATGGCCACAACCCCGCCGATAATGATTCCGATGGTCAGAAGCAGCGCGACCTGTTGAAACATCAGTCGCACAATTTCCGCCGGACTTGCTCCCACCGCTAGGCGGATGCCGAACTCAGTGCGGCGCCGGGCAACGGCGTACGACAGGACGCCATAGAGACCTAGCCCGGCCAGGAGAATCGCGAGCACGCCGAAGAATCCGGACAGAATGGCCAGCATCCGTTCGCGAACCAATGACGCATCGATTTGTTCCCTCAGCGGTCGAAAGGTCAGGCTGACGTTCTTGTCCACTTGGCCAATCGCCGCCGTGACGCTCCGAATGAGGTCCGTCGGTTGGCCGGCGGACGACCGGACGCTGAGATCGAATGCTGTCGGTGGCTGCGTCGCCTGGGCCAGCGGGGAGTAGAGGGTTGGCGGAGGCGTCTCTCGCAAGGACTGGGACACCACATCGCGAACGACCCCGACGACCTCGAGACTATTGGCGGAGTCGCCAGGAAACGCCGTACCGTGCAGGATCTGCCCGAGGGGATTGCGCCCATTGAAGAGCCGGCGGACCAGTGTTTCGTTGACGATCACCACGCGTGGCGAGCCCGCGACATCGCGCCCGTCGAAGTCGCGTCCGGCGAGGATCGGCGTGCCGAGTGTCCCAAACCATCCCGGACTCACTCGGTTCGCGGAGACTTGGCGATCCTCCTCCGACTGGATCGGCCGGCTGGCCACGTCATCGATCTCCACGGTGACCGCGCCGCTACTGATCAACGGCGTCAGCGTCGATAGCCCCACCTTGTCTACACCCGGCAGCGCCGAGACCGCCTCTCGAATTCGCTCGATCAAGTCATTTCGCTGGGCGGCGCTCGCGCCGCTATTCTTGGCGTTTGTGCTCACGACCAGTACAGGGTCGCGATCAAAGCCCAGGTTGAGTGTGGCCAGCGATGCGAACGTTTGCATGAGCAGCCCGGCGCCCACGACCAACACTAGCGAGAGCGCCACTTGACCAACAACGAGTGCGTGGCCAAGCCGAAACTGACCGTCACCCGACACCGAACGGCCGTGTTCCTTGAGCACCTCGTTCGGCTGCACTCGTGTCGCACGAACGGCGGGAACACTACCGAACAACAGAGTCGTCGTGATTGCGACGGCGGCGGTGAAGCTCAGTACACGCCAGTCCATCGTGAGGCCGAGGCTCACCGTATTGGTCGCCGCAGAGAGCTGTCGTACGAGGAGGCGGCTGCTCCAGTCGGCGAAGACCAATCCCAATGCCGCGCCTGACCCCGATAGGAGTGCACTCTCGACCAGGAGCTGACACGCCAGGCTTCCACGAGACGCGCCCAGCGCGAGCCGGACACTGAGCTCATGGCGGCGTGTGATCGATCGCGCCGATAGCAGATTGGCGATGTTGGCACAGGCGATCAGCAACACGAGACCGACCACGGCCATGAGCACGGCCAGGGGTTGACTGTACTGCCGTCGAAGAGCCGATGAGCCGCTCGCGGCCGGCTGCAAGACGAAGGGCTCCTTCAGATACGACTGAAGCGCGTCTCGGTCTGGCAGTGTCGCGATGCGCATCTCGGGCTGAACAGCGTTCAGGCGAGTCGTTGCGCGGCCGAGATCGTCGCCTGCCTTGAGGCGCGCCATCACGCGTAACCACCATGCCTTGCGGCCGTCGAGCAGGCTTCGATCCGCCAGGAGGGAGCGAGTTCCGATCGGCAGTGCCACATCGAAACGGCGGCCGACCTCGACTCCAAAGAACGCGGGCGGCGTCACGCCCACAATGGTGAACGTCGTCTGTCCAAACGGCAGCGTTTGGCCGACGATGTCCGAGCGCCCTCCAAACCGGCGCTGCCAGAACCCATAGCTAATCGTGGCCACGGGACCATCGAGGCCGCCCCCTCGGACGTCATCGGCGACCATCAGTGTTCGCCCCAAGACCGCGGGCACGCCCAGAACGTCAAAGAAGCCGCCGCTGACCCAAAGCCCCTCGATAAGATCGGTCTCGCCACTCTTCGCAAGATTGATTTGAGTCGGGAAATACGCGAATGCTCCTTCGAACAGGTCTTGCCGATGGCGCAAATCTTCCCACAAGGGGTTCGTCCACACTGGACGCTCAGGGCCGGTGAACAGCTGAACGAGTTCATCCGGTGCGCGGACAGGCAAGCTGCGAAGCAACAAGCTGTTGAGGATCGAAAAAATCGCGGCGTTTGCACCCACGCCGAGCGCGAGCGAGAGAATCGCCACGGCTGAAACGATAGGCGTAGCTTTCAACGCTCGGAAGGCATTTCGAACGCTGGCTCCTCGAAACAGTCGCTTCATCGACGCACCCGGCCACACGGCACGGACATCCTCACGAACGAGCGCGACGTTGCCGAACGCCCGGCGTGCGGCGTACCGAGCTTCGCTGTCCGTGACTCCAGAGCCGCGCCGCTCTTCGGCCTCCAGGTCGAGATGTCCCTGTAATTCTTCGTCGAGTCGGGCGTCTCGAAGGCCCCTTGGCGTTCGGAAGCAAATGAGGCGGTACAGCCACGACATGACACACCTAGGCGGGCTTCATCACCCGTGTGATGGCCTCGGCCAGTTGCGCCCACTTCGAGTGTTCCGCCAGCAGTTGTTTCCGGCCGCGCGCCGTGAGGCGGTAATACCGAAACTGCCGGGTCTTGTCCTTTGGCGCTTCCCACCTGGAGACCACCCATCCTCGCTGCTCCAGGCGATGTAGCGCTGGGTACAGAGATCCGTGCTCGACTTGGAGCACCTCGTCGCTGGTGCGTTGGATGTGCTTCGCGATCCCGTGACCGTGCGCAGAGCCAAACAGCAACGTTCGCAAAATGAGCATGTCTAGCGTGCCCTGCAGCAACTCTGGTCGCTTTCGGTCTCGGTTGGCCATGACGGCAGACAGTCTACCATGGAGGGTAGACGCTCTTCCCTAACGTATGGTTGGGTATCACCCTTCACGGTCGAGGCTGGGCGGCATGGAATGGCTCAGGTCTGGTTACGCCTTGATAAACGCCGTAGTGGCGACCGAACCTGCGGTCCCTGTCCCGCCGGCCCTAATCGACCGGAATGTCGACCTGAGTGAAGGTGCCGGGCGTCGCGGCGTTGATGGCGGCGACGACGTGCGCGACGTGCAACCGCAAGATGGGCCATTGCGAATTCCCGAGCACGACGATCGCGATCGTGCGGCTGGTGAGATTTTGTTGGTAGCGCATGTTCTTGTCCGTGGTGATCAGGACATCAAATCCGGCGGCTTCAGCAGCGGTGAGCAAGTCGCCATTCTTGAACGTGTCCCAGCCCTGCGCTTTCGCGTGCACGACGTCGTGGCTTGTCAGGAAGGATTGTAGCGGCGCCGGCGTGCCGTGGTCGAAGAGGACGCGCATCAGCGCCCGAACACGGGCGCTTCAAGACTGCGCGCGGCGAACTCAATGACGGCTTTCACCTGTTCCGGCGTCACATCGAACCAGTCAACGATCTCGTCAATGGTGGCGCCGGCTTCGAGGTTGTCGAAGACGATTGACACCGGCATGCGCGTGCCCGTGAACACCCACGCCCCGCTGACTTTGCCGGGGATGCTCTCGACTGCAGGACATTGTGACCAATCGAGGAACGCCATCGTCCGATGCCCTCCCACTTCAGCTTAGAGGATACACCTCGCCTCGCCGCCGACGCCGATGGCGGCGAGGACGCAGTGTCCAGGAACACTGGAGGACGATCCCGGAGAACGTCTTTGCGGCGTTCGCGTCGGAGTCCTCGGGGAATCGGCTCCCGAGGCCGCCGCGTCGAGTGACATGTCGAGTGACATCGCGCTGGAAAAATCGGCAAACGGACGCAAGAGGAAGCAAGCGCCAGCAGAAATTGGAAGACGCTAAATCATTGGCGTCACGAGCGTTACGCTGAAAAAACCCGTCTTCATTGGGGTTTTCGACAACGGCTTCGAAGACTCCCACCCTCTCGGCCATTCATAACTACAACGAAACAAACAACTCATTCGTCAGTTCCCTGAGCTACCAGCCAGGTTCTTCAACACGCGAGACACAAATTGAAGCAGGAGGCACCGAGCTTGACACGCGCTCCGGATCAACGCTTACTCGGCCACAGATCCCGACGGGCAAACCAGAGGCCCGGGAGCATCGGCAGCCACAGCGTGAATCCGCGCAGCAGCATCGTTGCGGTCAGCGCCGCTTCAAGCGGCACGCCCACCACGTGAAGCAACGCGACCAACGCGCCCTCGAATGTTCCGAGTCCCAGGGGTACCGGCACGACTCTCGACACGGCGGACGCCATGACAAAGCTTCCAAACACCGCCGTGGGCGCGACGACTGCGCCCACGGCGATCAACATGATCTGTAATGTGGTTGCGTCGAGCACAATCTCGATGAACTGAAGGGCCGCGGCGTGCATGAGGAGTGACCGATCGCGCAGGTCGTTCGTGGGAATCGCGCCGATGGCGGCGAAGAGAGGGCCGACACCAGGTATGTTCGCCAGACGTGCCTGCCACTTCGGTGGGATGTCTTCTCGAAACCAGATGATGGCCGCCGGCACGCCAGCCGCCGCCAAGGCGAAGACGCCCGTGACCAAAAGCACGGTGACGCTCACGGCGTGATAGCTGCGGAGTAGCACCACACTGATCAAGACGGCGATGAAATAGGCGGCGTAGGTGGTGACGAGGCCGACCAGCAGGGCACCCATGACCACGTTAGCGGGCACGCGTCGTCGCCGGAGCGCCCGCACGACGACCGCGCTTCCTGACAGGCCCGCGCTCGGCAAGGCTTGATTGGCGAAGAGCATCGCGAACGCCGTCGGCACCAGCACCCCCAGAGGACAACGATGGCCTTCCTGCGCCAACGCGATCTGCCAGATTCTCGCCGCAATCACGTAGGTCAGACTTTGCAGCGCGAGTCCCGCCATCAGCCAGGCTGGCCGAAGGCGCCGAACGACCCTCCCGAGTTCCTCGATCTCGCTGAAATGCACCACGACGCCGACAACCGCTGTCAGCAGCAACAAGCCGAAGAGCCACGCGGCCAGCGTCGTGCGCCACGAGGGTTCGTGTGCCGGTTGCAGAACATCCTTCTCTCCAGACGGTGGGAGCGTCATATCTCACGCCTGCCGATCCCATGCACCAGACGTGCCGCTGGTGCTGGTCCGGCGACCGAAGTCACGGCTGAACAAGTCATCTTCCCGTTCGCGTATCGCGGGCATGGGTGCGCCGCAATTCACGCTGCTCATGATGGCGCCAGTACTATCCAAGTCCCCGCTGGTCCGCATGGAACGCAGCCCCCAAAATTGGCCTCCGCTCGAGACGCTACGTCACCGCGCACGACCGTTTCTCGGGCCGCGCTGAACGACTCGCCGCAGCAGAAGGTAAAGGACCACTGCCGCGGCGAGGGCGCCGGCGATCGAAGGGTAGTGCTCCTTGAGGCTCTCCGCGGCCCGGTCCCCGAGCTTCATCGCGAGGTACGCCTCTCCCAGGAAACGGATGAAGCGTCCGGCGAATACCGCCGCCACGAATCGCCGCCAGTCCATGCGGATCACCCCGGCGACGAGAACGAAGAACTTGGTGGGAAGCGGCGGGGGGCCGAGCATCGCCACCAGGAGGGCGAGGATGTCGTTCCGGCGGAACTTCTCCTTGACCCGATCCTGCTTGTCCTTGGGGAAACGCGACATCATCGCGTCGCCCTTCGTGCGGGCGATGCGGTAGAGCGCGAGGGAGCCGAGAACCGACCCCAGAGTGGCGACGACGGCGATAAGGAACAGGTGCGCAGGACGCTGCCAGGAGAGCAGCATCACCACCAGGTCTACTCCGCCAGGAAGGGGAACGCCCGCGGAATCCAGAAAGGAGATGAGGAAGAGCCCGGGAATCCCGAGCGTGAGCAGTTTGTTTCTGAGAGTTTCCAGGGTCACGCGAGCGATCTGCCTGTTCAGGACCGTGGATCGACCGACGGTGTCTTGGCACCGCCGGACATGGCTGTTTCGTCGCTCAAGACGTCCAGGATCGCCGCAGCGATCGCAAAGAGCACGGGGCCGAGCACGATGCCTAACACGCCAAACACCTGCAGCCCGCCGAGCAGCGAGAAAAACATCACGAGTTCGCTCAGCCCGACCCGACCGCCGACGAGTCTGGGCCTGAGGAAATTATCGACGGTGCTGATCACGACCGTTCCAAACACGGCGAGGATGATCGCGCGCGCCCAATGCCCGGTCGCGGCCAGGTACACGGCGCCGGGCGCCCAGACTCCAGCTGCACCGACCACTGGAAGCACACTCGTTACCACGGTGACCATGCCCCACAGCGCGGCGGATGGAATCCCGAGGATCCAGAAGATCCCGCCGCAAAGCGCGCCCTGGACGACCGCGATGACGACGATGCCATACACGCTGCCGTAAATGACGTCGCGTACCCGAGTGAGCAATCCTTCGCTTCGTGCCCGTTCGAAGGGAAGCAGATCGGGAATCCTCGCAACGATCCGGTCTCCGTCGCGGAAGAGCAGAAACATCGCGAAGATGACGAAGACGAACGACACGACGGCGCCGGCCACGTTTTGCGCGGCCGCCAGTGTGTATCCAGCCACCACGCGCGTCAGCTCGCTCGCGTTCTGTTGGGCCCACGCCACGATTGCGGCGCCATCGAGTCCCAGACGGTGACTCAGCCACTCGTAGGCCTGCCGCAGCGGCGCCCCGGCCTTGATGCCGGTTTCGTCCGTGAACACCTGCTGCAGCCTGGCGCCCAGCGCCACGAATTGATCGATCGCCACAGCCGTGATGAACAGGAGCGGAATGACGAAGGTTACCACCACCATCACGCTGCAGACGAACGCGCTTAACGACACGCGTCCCGTCTTCCGCACGAGCCACTGGTACACCGGATGAAACGTGATCACCAAAACCGACGACCAAGCAATCACGTTCAGAAACGGTCTCACGATCAACAGACAGAAGTAGACGACCAGCGCAGTCGCAGCGAGGAACACTGCCCACTTGAGCGCACGCTGTGTGAACGCCGAGGGATGTTGTGAGGCGTCAGACATGCGGGCATCCACGTCAGCGACGCGGCTCGGACTGTTCGACGGAGCGCTTGATCGAGGCGAGCGCGCTTTCGAGCGACGAGCGCGTCTTGTCGACGACGACCTTCCGGAGGATCGAGCCTTTGACGCCGGTCAACCCTTCCTGCTCTGAACCTTTGAGCGTCAGCAGATAGAACCCGTGCGGGGCGACCGTCACTCCGTCGTCGACGCACACCGACACGTCCAGTGCGGTGTGAAAGTAATGCGTGGCGTATAGCTGCTTGATCGCCACGACGCCGAAGCCGCGGCCCTGCGCGGTGCCGCGATAGATGACGGCGTGATTCACCCGAATCGTGGGCTTCAAGCCGAACGACACCTTCTCCCAGTAGAAGAAGCTATCCGCGCCGGCGAGCGCGGCGTTCGGGTATTCGAGGAGGTAGCGGCGCAGCTCCGGCAGCACGTCGGGCAACGCCGAGGCGCGGCCGATCATCGTCTCGAACTGATTGGCGATACGCGCGGGATGCTCTTTGTCCCGATATTCGCCGAGCGCCTCGTTGCCGCCACGCTGATACGCCTGTATCAGCTGCAGCACCCTCGGACGGGCGAGGGCGTTGGCCTGCTCCGCCGCGTCGGGTCGCGACCAGTTCACGCCGTCGTGAAACGCCTGAATCGCGCTCGTCGGCAGCTGCACGTCGCACGACCCTGCGCGGCAGTCCTTGAGCGCCTTCACATCGTCCGGGTCGAACGCGAGCGCGCTGAGATCCGCGACCGTCGCGTTGTCGCGGATCTCGCTGATCCCCTGGTATCCCGGCGTGCCGCTCAGCCGTCCGACGTCACGCGCGGACCTCAAGATACGTTTCGGGCGAACCGTCCACGTGCACCGCGCCGAACACGTACACCTCGGACGGACTGCCCCACGAGAGCACCTTCGCGACCGGACGGCCGGCGTCGATGGCCGCGATCTGCTGCGACGTCAGCCCGAGGTCCGTGAAGACTCTCAGCGGAACGCGCGCAACCGCCGCCTGAACGATGGCGCTTGAAATCAGGCTGAGCGCGAGCAGCAGCGCATGACGGTGCATGGGACCTCCAATGCATTACGGCTTCAGCAGAGCGACCGGCAATGCCGTCGCCTGCCGTTACGCCACGATCCGGCGCACGGCGACCGAGATCATCAGCCGCGTGATGCCGCTGAAGAACATGCTGGCGCCGACAAGCGTGCCGATCGCCCAAAGCGAGCTGACCGGCCAGGCGCTCCCGATCATCGCGGCCAGCACCAGCGTCACGATGCCGTCGAACATCAACCACCCGCTGCCCGGGAGCGGCCGCAGCTGAAACGACAGCACGAACTCAAGCACGCCCTCGAGCACCAGGTAGAACGCCATCGCCAGTGTCAGCGACTCCAGGCCGGCGACTGGCCGTGCGAGCAGGTAGAAGCCGATCCCGCCGTAGAGGATCCCGAGTAGCATCTCCCAGACGACGGCGCCGGGGCGGCCCGCCTGCCAGGCATACGCCAGGTGCAGGATGCCGCTGAAGATCAGGAGCCATCCGAAAAAGACAGTGACGGCCACGCCGGCGATCGCGGGCGAGAAGATCGCCAGCACGCCAGTGGCGATCATCAGCACACTGAGCACGATCGACCACGTCGTCGTCTTGTGGATATCGCCGGTGATCGCGTTCGTCATCGAGTTCGCCCATGACATGCTCCTTTCACGATGTAGAGGTCGAGCGAGCAGGGCTCCGCACGGCGTTTTGGCCGCCGTGCAGGAGCCAGCTCTTCATACGCTCAGCCGAGTGCGGATTTCGTCAGTTCCCACGCCTGATGGAGCTTGGCCGATCGCTCGCGGTAATCGGCTCGAATCTCGGCCAGCCGCTTCTCGAGGCGTTGCTTCCGCTCATCCCGCGCGGTCTTCAACTGTTGCTGCAACGACTCGATCTTGGCTTCGCCCTCCCGCTTCACCGATTCGATGCGGGTCTTGAGCTCCTCCCGTTTGTCCTGAAGCTTGTGCCGTGTGTCCTCGATTCTCGCCTCGAGCCTGGCCTTCCGCTCCGCCGAGGCCTTCTGGCGTTCAGCCTCCAGCGCGATCAACTCGTCGCGGTACGCGGCGATCTGCCTTTCATAGTAGGCGTCCTCGACCTCAATCCGATTGCGCCGGAATACGTGTCCGCCCAGCGCCTCCATCCGGGTGTCGATCGGCGCCTGCCAGTCCTCATCCACCTCCGTGATGACCGCGGCCTTTCCGGGGAGCAGATACTCCGACATCTCCTGCAGAAAGTCGTCGCTGATGCCCGCCCGAGCCAGATCGAACGTTGCTCCGATCATCGTCCCGGTGCTCGCGCCGACCGCCACGCCGATTGGCCCTCCCAGGAGGCCGACGAGGCTTCCGGTGAGCAAACCAAAGAACGTGCCCTCCGGACTCTCACTCGTTTCTCGCACCACGACCTTTCCGTTCGGGTCCTTTGCGACGACCGCATTCGAATACAACGTGATGCTGCCGTCTGTGTGCAGGTCGCGAAACGCTCGCAATCCTTCGGACGCCTGTTTCTCATCGTTGAATACGACTGCCACTACTTTGTCCATATGCGCCTTCCTTTCCAGGTGTAGTACCGGTCTAGGTGTATTACCGACTCCGCAGCGTCGCTTCGACCTTCGCCCGCTGCTCCGTGCTCAACGTGGTGCGCAGCACCGTGCCGCCGTAGCCTTTAAAGGCATCGGCGACCAGGTCCGGATTGATTGTCCGCGCGAGCAGGAAGACTGCCGAATCGCCGGGTTGAAGCATCGTCCCGACGCGCTGGACGAAGTCTTCTGAGATGCCGAAGGTTTCCTTCCAGTCCTGCGCGTCGATCGCGCCGAGCGTGGCGCCGAGCGCCACACCACTCAGCGAACCCGCGGCGAGCGCACCGGCCGCCGCGGCAGCCGACGCCCCGCCCGTGAACGGCGCGGCGAGCAGCGCGCCGATGAGGCCGCCGAACAGCCCACCCCATCCAGCGCCCTCGCCGGTGGTCATCTGGTAGCTCTGGTCGACGCGGAGCCTGCCTGCGTAGTCGCGATAGACGGCGACGGCATCGCTCAGGTCCACCATCCAGGTGTTGTTCATGTCCTGGAGCATGTTGAGCGCCTCCGACGCCCGGTACTTGTCCTTCTTGAAGCCGACGACGATCAGTTCAGTCATTGGGTGTCTCCTTCCAGTCAGTGTTTGGTTTCATTTCGCTTGCGAATGTCGCATCACCTCGAGCTTCGTCATCAACAGGGCAAGCGTCATTCCAATGAGCCAACCGGACGGAGGCCCTCGATCCCCTTATCGTACACAGGCTTGCGCGGTGGTCGCGGCCGTGACGCGGTAGCGTGGTGACGAAATCAAGGCACGAGCCTCGCGGGCGTCAGCCTCACGTCGCGTCGTTCACTCTCGGCCAGCGGCTGAAAGAAATCCGCTACGGCTGTGGCGGACCTTGACGTTCACGACTGACGGATTGCCGTCGGACGCCACGAAACTCGCGGGAAGGCCGGATCGTCGACGTAAGGCCGCGAGGGCGAGAGAGCGTTGTTCGCGGCTTCAGTTCTGGGCGGTTCTGAAATTTGGCTCCGAGCTCGTCGATGAAGGCCTTGGACGAGAAGAGGATATGCAGGTCGCCGCTGAGGACGATCAGAATTGGTACGCGAGGGAGTAAATCAGCCCTCCGGCGTGCACGTCGATCTTCGTGAGAAGCGGCGCGCCATTCAGGAGGTTCCGCACGAGCACGTCGCTCGCCGCCCGCACTCGGTAATTGACGCCCACGGCGAATTGGAGTTTCGCCACTGATCCGCTGACTCCGACGTTCCACGAAGACCGGTCAACCTCGTTGAATACCTGGTCGGCGGCACCGACGGGCGATCGGCTGGTGGCAAATCCTCCGTGGACGCGCAGGTTGCGCTCGCGCAAGGCTCGGAAGTGGCCCCCGACAGCCACGTTGACGACGCCGTCCGACGCGGGTGTCAACCCCGCCAAACGACGTGAAATCACGCTGGCTGGTGCTCCAATGCCCGCATCGCCATAGATCAAGGTTGGCTGGCTCGTTGTTGGCTGAACCGGCCGGTAATCCAAGCGGCGGCCATGCCGACCATCAGACCGACGCCAGCAGCCATCGCGATGGCCTTCAGAGGCTGACGCTTCACGTAATGGACACCCTCATCTTTGATGTCTTCCAGCGTCTCGATACCACGTTGCACCGATTTTTTCACGGCACGTATTCCCTCGTGGGCGCTGTCTTCGATCGCATCGCACGTTAGGGATTTGACCAGGCGTGCTTCATGCGAAAGATGCGCAGCATGTCGAGCGGCATCGACGATGCGATCGGCGACGTTCGGCTTTTCGCTCTCTGGTGTTTGAATGTCAGCGACGGACATAGCTCGCCTCCTTCCAAATGACTTCAGGTGGCAGGGACAGCAAGATTGGGGCCCTTCTCTGGTAATGCATCGCGTTTGCACGAACCCGCTCGGCGTTCCGCAGTGCGCGACGCTACCATTCGACGGCGGCTCTGTGCTCGACGTGCCGTTGGAACACGCGCGCGGTCAACATCCCGAAGAAGGCGCCGCCGACGTGCGCGGCGTACGCAATCCCCCCCGCATCTGCTTCCACCACCGCTCCCATCTGGTTCAGCACCTGGGTGACCAGCCAGAGCCCGATCAACACAATCGCAGGCACGTAGGAGACGTGCGCGAAGAACCCGAAGAACCACAGAACCTTGATGCGATCGCCGGGGTAGGTGATCAGAAACGCGCCCATGACGGCGGCAATCGCGCCGCTGGCCCCGAGGTGCGGGACGGTGGAGGCCGGACCGATGACGACCTGCGCCGCCGTCGCGGCGAGCCCGCCGAGGATGTAGAACACGAGAAATCGCCCGCAGCCCATCGCCTCCTCGACCATCGGGGCAAACGCCGCGAGAAACACCATGTTGCTGATGATGTGCATCACGCCGCCGTGCAGGAACATCGCCGTGAACGGCGTGATCCATCCGTGCCCCCGAAGAAGTTCGGCCGGAACGACCGCCCATCGGATGATCGCCGCTTCGTCGCTGCCGACTTCCCAGACGAATGCGAGCACGTTGACAGCGATCAGGCTTACGGTAACGACCGGAAATCGGACGGGCGTTCTCGAAGCGTCCCGGAGAGGAATCATGGACGCATCTCCTTCGACTCGAGTTTCGTCGCGTACAGCATCTTCGACGCGACCACCGCAGCTACGAATCTCGCCGGACATCTCATCGCCGTCCTCCTTCCGCCGCGGGCACACCCGGCTTCAAGCGGTCGATGACATATCGATTCATGCACCCGGCCACGAAGAACTCGACGTCGTCGTCAGCCATTCGCTGGAGCAACTGCTCACCCTCCCGATCGATGAAGTCGACGTTCGACAGCACCAGGGTCACTTTCGCGGACGGCACGTCGTCCTTGATGGAGCGCCAGTGCTGTTCGAGCACCGCCACCCAATCGCCGCCGAGCGTCCCATGCAGGTCGAGCCTGTAGCGGTCTCCCTGCGTCTCGGTAATCACCCGTAACATGGATGCGCTCTTGCCACAGGCGACGACGTTCGCTGCGAACTGCGGCGCGTCATCGTACCCGCGTCGTTCCAGTGACCGTAGAGGCAAGATCGATACCCGCCCGCGAATGCCGGACCGCAGCGGTATCTGCTTGTCCGTCACGAGGTTGACGCCAGCCGTCGGTGACCCCGAACGGGGCGGCGGTGGCGAAATGAAGTCAGAGGTTTCCGGGACGTCACGCCGGCCTGGGCGCGGTCACCTCGCTGGCATGGGAAACTTCGCGGTCGTGGGAGCGGGGTCCTTAGGCTACGATGCTGACCAGTACAAGACTCCGACTGGTACCGGGCGGCAGTCCAGCGGTTTGGCTCTGAGGTTAGGGCATGCCTCTAACACGTGTGATCGACTTGATCGGTCGTAACACTCAACTTGGCCAGTTCCTGCCGCCGCTGGCCGCCTCTCTTCGAACGGTCGTCAACTTCGACGTGCTTGGCGTGGTCGTTCCGCATGACGGATGGAGAACCGCGCACCTGAACTCCGTGTGCCTTGAATCGCCTGACGGCGCGTCAACGGCGGCGGAGGTTCAGTCGATGGCCGTTGCGCCGCTCGATCAAGCGCGCCTGGCTGCCCTCGTCGAAACGGGTTCCCCGGCGATGGTCTTCGACCGCCTTGACGAGCGAGCCGAGTGGGCGGATGTGATCGCCGCGTTGCGCGGCTTCGGCCAGCAGTCGGCCTGTCTGCTGCCGCTCGCAACGGCGCTGGGCCCGGTGGGGCTGATCGCATTCGCGTCGTCGCGCGAGGGGACGTACAGTCAGTGCGACACCAGTTTCTTGCGGCGCATCGGCGCGCTGGTGGCCATAGCGATCGACAACGAACGCCATCAGCAGGAGGCGGTGACGCGTGAGCGCCAACTGCAAGCCGAGCACGATCACTGGCGAACGCTGCTCGAGGTGACCAACGCGGTCGTCACCCAGCGTGACGTCACCGCACTGCGTACGGCCATCGCGCCGAACGTCCGGCGGATCGTCCCGCACGATCACACGAACCTGTATCTCATCGACGAACAACGCCGGCTCGGACCTTTCGTGATCGATCCGACCGCTTCGGCATGGCCCGACGACCTGGCGCCGCAGATCCGGCCCGACGCGGAACCATACAGCACCTGGCTCGCTCCCTTCGATCGCGCCGTGGACGTGGACGTTGCGCACGCCGACCCGACCGGCTGGGAGGCGCTGCACGCGCACGTCGTGGCGTCGGGTGTGAAGCGGATCTGCAACGCGCCGCTGGCGACATCCCACCGCGTGATCGGAATCCTGTCGCTCGGCCGGCTGACGCCGACGCCGTTCACGAGCGACGAGTTGGCCTGGGTCGCGCAGATCGCCGAGCAGATCGCCCTCGCGCTCGAGAATGCGCTCGCGTTCGGCGAGATTGCCTCTCTCAAGGATCGCCTTACGCGCGAGAACATCTATCTGGAAGAAGAGATCCGCGGCGCCCAGCATTTCGGAGAGATCGTCGGCGAAAGCCGGACGCTGAAACGGATCTTGAGCCAGGTGTCCACGGTCGCACCGACCGACACCAGCGTACTGCTGCTCGGCGAGACCGGCACGGGCAAGGAGCTCGTCGCGCGGGCGATTCACACCGCGGGAGACCGCCGGGGCCGGACGCTCGTGACGGTGAACTGCGCCACCTCGCCCGCGGGGCTGCTCGAGAGCGAGTGGTTCGGCCACGAGCGTGGAGCGTTCACCGGAGCCCTGTCGCAGAAGATCGGCCGTTTCGAGTTGGCCCACCAGGGCACGCTGTTCCTCGACGAGATCGGCGACGTGCCGCTCGAGCTGCAGGCGAAGCTCCTGCGCGCCCTTCAGGAACGCGAAATCGAGCGCTTAGGAAGCACGCGAACCATTCGCGTTGACTTTCGGCTGATCGCCGCCACCAACCGCGATCTCGAAGAGATGGTCGCCAAGCGGGAATTCCGTTCGGACCTGTACTACCGGCTGAACGTCTTTCCAATCCGGATTCCGCCGCTGCGGGAACGCCGGGAGGACATTCCGCTGCTCGTCCGCTACTTCGCGCAGCGGTTCGCCAAGGCGCTGCGGCGGCCCATCGAATCGGTCTCCCGCGAGAGCATGGAGATGCTGTGCCGTTGGCCGTGGCCCGGCAACGTCCGCGAGCTGCAGAACGTGATCGAGCGCGCGGTCATCCTGTCGCAGGGCACGGTGCTGACCGTGCCCCGCTCGGAGTTCGAGTTGCCCTCGCCTCTCGACGTCCTCGCCCGTGACGCTGGAGGACGCCGAACGCGACCATATCCTGCGCGCGCTCGAGCAGACGGGCTGGGTCATTGGCGGCGCCCAGCGGTGCGGCCGCGCGACTTGGTCTCAAGCGCACGTCACTCGTCTCGACGATGCGGCGCCTGGGCATTGTCCGACCAAAGCCACACGCGGGCGCGAATCGCGACGTTCGCGCCCGCTGACGGGCGTCGCTCTCCCGAATTCAACAGGCTTCCGGCAGTTCGCCCGGTCGTGAACCCCGCTCCCCGTGACGCGGATAGATCTCGTGCCTTTATTTCGTCACGCTCGCCCCTGTCACCGATCGCCATGAGTCCGTAACCTTGTGAAAGAGAACGGGATACATCGTCTCCTTCGGGCGCGCTCTCAGGAACGGCACTTGCGCTGCTGTCAGCGGCGAAGCCCGACGTTCGGGGCTGACCGTGCGCTCACCGCTCATGTGAAAGAGGAGAAGGAACATGGAGACACAGAACACACAACCGGGAACCGGGTCCACACTCCAAGCCTACGAGGACAAGATCGCCGCGCAGATTCATGCGGCGAACACCCGCATCGACGAGTTCGAGGCGAAGGCCAAGCCAAAGCGGGCACAGGCAGAAATCACCGCGATCAATGGCTTGAAGGCCGCCAGGCAAAACATCGAACAGATGCTGGTCGACCTCAAGACGACGCGAGACGCGCAGGCCGCACGCGCCAAGGCCGACATCGATGCGGCGATCGTGGCATTCCAGGCGTCGCTCGAGGACTTCAGGCGCAAGTTCACGACACCGTCGGAGAAAAAGTAGCTGCGTCGGCGTGTCTCAACGCCTGTTCGACTGGCTGGAACGCACGCGCGCGAAGTCGCCGGACGAGCCGGCGATTTCACGCGCCGTAGCCGCATGACAGGAGCGCCCATGCCTGCTTCACGATTGCGTCAACCGCCGTCTGCGCATCGTCGCGCGACCAACGCAGGACCCACTGGTTCGGACGATCAATCGTCTCGCAAGAGCCAGATCCCCAGCTGGCTCCCGTATGCCGCAGCCGCGCTGATAGGCGTCTGGTTGCTGCAGGCGGTGGTCGCCCCGCTTCTTCCTCGTGCGGCGGAGATCCCGTACAGCGAGTTCAAGATGAAGCTGGCGGCGGGCCAAATCACCGACGTCACTCTGGGGACACCCATCGAAGGCGTGATGAAGAACCCCGAAGGCCAGACACCCGGGCAGGCGACAACCCGGTTCGCGACCCTGCCGCCGCCCGACGGCGATCCGGACCTCATCAGAGAGCTCGGTGCCGCACATGTCACGTATCGCGCCAAGACGCCGCCCAGTCCGATTGCGACGTTCATCCTCAGCTGGGTGTTGCCACTCGTTGTCATGATGGGGCTCTGGTCACTCGCCGGTCGCAGCCTCGCGGCGCGCACCGGAGGCGGCATGTTAGGGGGCGGCATCTTCGGCGTGGGCAAGAGCAAGGCGACCGAGGTGAAACCCGAGGAAGTGGGCGTCACGTTCAAGGACGTGGGCGGCGCCGACGAGGCGATCACCGAGCTGCGCGAGATCATCGAGTTCCTCAAGGCGCCGCAGCGATTCGCGAAGCTGGGCGGGCGGATCCCGAAAGGCGTGCTCCTCGTCGGACCGCCCGGCACAGGCAAAACGCTCATCGCGAAGGCGACCGCCGGCGAAGCCGGGGTCCGCTTCTTCGAAACGAGCGGCTCGGAGTTCGTCGAGATGTTCGTCGGCGTTGGCGCGGCCCGCGTGCGCGACCTGTTCGAGCAGGCCCGGGCTGCGGCGCCGGCGATCGTGTTCATCGACGAGATCGACGCAATCGGCCAGAGCCGCGGCGGCGGCGTCCGTCTGATGACGAACGACGAGCGCGAGCAGACGCTGAATCAGCTCCTGGCAGAGATCGACGGCTTCAACACCGGCGCCGAGAACCCCGTCATCATCATGGCGGCCACCAATCGCCCCGAGATTCTCGATCCGGCGCTGCTGCGGGCGGGCCGGTTCGATCGCCAGGTCGTGCTCGGGAATCCGGATCTGACGGGCCGGCTGCAGATTCTGCAGATCCATAGCCGCAGGATCACGCTCGCGCCGGACTTCGATCTGGAACGCGCCGCGCGCATCACGCCCGGCTTCAGCGGCGCCGACCTGGCGAACGTGATCAACGAGGCCGCCCTGCTCGCGGCGCGCCGTCAGGGCGCGGGCGTCACGTTCGCTGACTTCGAGGCGGCGATCGAGCGCGTCCTCGGCGGGCTCGAGCAGCGCAGCCGGGTGATGAATTCAAAGGAGCGCCAGACCGTCGCGTACCACGAATGTGGCCACGCCCTCGTCGCGAGCCTCGTGCCGACCGGCGATCCCGTGAGCAAGATCAGCATCATCCCGCGCAGCCGCGGCTCGCTCGGCTACACCATGCAGATGCCCAAGGAGGATCGGTACCTGCTCTCCATCGAAGAGCTCGAAGACCAGATCGCGGTGATGATGGGAGGCCGGGCCGCCGAACAGGTCATGCTCGGCACGATCAGCACCGGTGCGGTCGACGACATTCAGCGTGCGACACAGCTCGCCAAGCGCATGGTCACGGAATTCGGCATGAGCGACAAGCTGGGGTCGGTGCGGTATGCGGGCCAGCGCCTGCAGTACCTGGGAACCGCGGTCGCCGAGGGCAGCGACGCCAGCGCCGCGACGCAGGAGACGATCGATGCCGAAGTGCGCCGCATTGTCGGCGAGCAGTTCGAACGGGCCGTGACCCTCGTCGCGGCGCATCGTGACGCGCTCAGCCAGCTGTCGGCCGAGCTGCTGAAAGCCGAGAGCCTCGACGGCAGCGCGGTGCGGGAGGCGCTGTCGAGCGCAGCCCATGCGCGTCGGCGTGATGAACGTCGAAAGCAGTCTCTCGCGCATAGCGCCGCTCATTCAACGCCGCACGCTCCCGGACCGCCGCACCTACTGCTGCTTTGCGCCCGCGCATGCCGAGAGGCAGCGCCAGCCCGACGCGATGGCGGGACATGGCGTTACCGCGATTGAGGTTCGTGAGCATCAGGGCAGCCGCATCTGCGTACCGCACGATCATCTGGGGCATCAGCGAGGCGAACACCGGCAGGAGGGACGAGTCCGGCAGGGCCGGCGCGACGGCGGGAATTCCAACGGGCAGGGCGTCGAGCGAGATGCGCAGCCGGTCCACCCCGATTGCCTGCTCTTCGACCATCGGGCCAGGACAGAGAAGTCGCCAGTCCAGGCGCGAGCGGCTCAATCGCTCGAAGTTGACCTGGTGGGGCCAGTAGGTGGACTTCACCTCGGGCAGATCGACACCGCGACGCCCGGACGAGTCGATGTCGAGGAGCGCCGCGCCCGCGAGCAGCCAGCAGACCGAGTTGCCGAGGTTGGGCGGATTTCACAAGGCGACCGCGGCCACCCTCCCGCTCGCCTGGCGGACGGGCGTCTGCGTACTCAGGGAGTTGTTCGTCAATCCTTGATTCCGACAGTTTTCTGGTGCAGAAGTGATTACGCTCATCAACCATCAGGGGCTCAAGACCGTCAGTGGCCTGCAGATCCAGACGCCGTCGCCATCGATCGGCCTCGCCTACATCGGGGCCGTTGTCAGGAAGAACGGGTACGCGTACACCGCGATTGACGCCTGCGGCGAGGCCCTGGATCAGATCCGCCCGTACCGGCGCAACCGCACTGACCCGATCATGATTCAGGGGCTGACCGTGGAGCAGGTCGTGGCGCGCGTGCCGCCCGACACGCGGATCGTTGGCTTCACATGTCTCTTCAGCCATTGCTGGCCGCTCGTACTCGATATCGCCCGTGCGTTGAGGCCGCATTTTCCCGACGCGACATTCGTCGCCGGCGGCGAACACCCCGCCGCGCTGCCCGACGGCGTCTTGGCGTCCCGGCTGTTCGATCTGGTCGTGCGCGGCGAAGGCGAGGAGACGTTTCTGGAGCTCGTCGAGCGCGTCTACGCCGGGCGCGACTGGCGCGACATCGCCGGCATCGCCTACTCGGCGCCCGACGGCCGCGTGGTGGCCACCCCGGCGCGCCGGCGCATAACGGCCATCGACGACCTGCCCTATCCGGACTGGGACGCGTGGAGCATCGAGGCCTACATCGCCGCACACCAGGTGACCGGCATCAATCTCGGCCGGTCCATGCCCATCCTCGGCAGCCGCGGGTGCCCGTTCGAGTGCACGTTCTGTTCGAATCCGGAGATGTGGCCGCAGCGCTATCTCATGCGCAATCCCTCGGGCCTGGCTAACGAAATGCAGCACATGAAGACCCGGTACAAGGTCACCGGATTTACGTTCATGGACTCGACCTTTGTCGTCAACCGTCAGAAGACGCTGGATTTCGCGAACGAGCTGATCCGCCGCGGCCTCGGCGTCACTTACCAGTTGCCGGCGGGGACCCGGTGTGAAGCCTTCGATCAGGAGCTGGCGACGGCTCTGGACCGGTCGGGCCTGAGGAACTTTGCATTCGCCCCCGAGTCGGGGGACGAGCAGACGCTGACGGCGATCAAGAAACAGGAGAGTCTGCCGCGTCTGCTGCGCGCCGTCCGGTGCGTACTGCGCACGAACATGACGGTCGGCTGCTTTATCGTTATCGGATTCCCCGAGGACACGCGCGCGGGCATGCGCCGCACGCTGCGGCTCGTCCGCAAGCTCGCGGTCATGGGCGTGCACGACGTGACGATCTCGAAGTTCACGCCGTATCCCGGAACGGCGTATTTCAAGCAGCTGTTTGCCGGCCAGGCGTTCGATGCGTCCGCCGAGGAGCTCAGCAGTGTGATCAGCTTTTACTCGAGCACGGGCAAATCGTACACGCCCGGCGTGTCGTCGCGGGAGCTGTACCTGCGGATGCTCTGGATGTACCTGAACTTCTACGCCCTCTCGTTCGCGATTCGTCCGTGGCGCGTCGTCAGGAACTTCTGGCAGTACTCCCGCAACGGCGTCGAGAACGCACGTTACATGCGGTTCTTCACCGAGATGTCGTACTTGCGGCGTAAGTGGGCTCAACGGCGCGGATAACGCCGATGCTGCCGCGCTCTTGCTTCAGTCTCAACCGCAACTGCGCAAGGAACATTTCCTCGCGGGCATCGAGATCGGTTCTGAGTCAGTCTTCTCGAAGGCCGGCGTGAGGTCACTGACAAAGTCGCGCGCGAAGGCCTGCAGCGGCGCCGGCCGTCGGTGCGGCTCGTCGCGACCGTGCTGGTGCTGCCAGCGGCCGCGTGGACGCAGAAGAGGGTTCTGGACTCGGGAACCCCTAACCCAGAACCCTCGAACCTCAGAACCCTCGAACCCGTTCTTACATTCCGGCTTTGGTGATCGGCGTCACGACGAGCTTCTTGATCGCCACGCGCGAGTGATCGCCCTGGATCATGATCGGACCGGGCTGGTCTTCCTTGTTGTCCAGCGCGCCGCCCGTCCAGGCATAGAGCACGGCGTTGTCGTGTACCTTCTTGCCGTTGAAACTTGCGGTCACGTGATTGCCGACGACGACAACGCTGAGTGACTGCAATTCACCGGGGGCGTTGGCGACCGGCGGCGGATCCGCGCGCGTCCAGCCGTAGATGTCCATCAGCTGGCCCGGATACGTCGAGTTCGGGTTCAACCCCAGCGACAGCTGTAACTCGTGCCGGCCGCGAAGGTAGAAACCGCTGTTCTGGCCCGCGTCCAGGATGAAGTCCATCTCCGCCTTGAAGTCCTTGAACGTTTCCTTCGTGTAGATATTGCAGGTGGGCGTCTCGCGCGCCGCGCCGACTTCGTTCTTCAGCATGCCGTTGGCGATGATCCACCGGTCCTCGCACTTGTTCTGCCACGTTTCGGCGGTCATGCCTGACCAGGTTTCCTTGCCCACTCCGGCGCCGACGATCACGACCGGCTTGCCGTACGTGTGAGTGCCGTTCGCGTTCGAGGGCGGGAACACCGGCTGCTTCACGCCGACCCAGTTGAGCGTGCGGGGTGTCGGTGCGGCCTTGGGCGGAGCGGGCGCGGCTGGGGCCGTGGGGGGCGCAGTGGGCGGCGTATTCGGCGCGGCATTGGCCTGAGGTGGCGTCGCGCCAGCAGCGCCACCGGGACGGGCGCCGCCCGCGCGGGCGACCTGCGGGCAAGGCTCGCCCGGCTCATCGTGATGCCCGACGAGCTTCCCGTCTTCAAGCTTCGCGTGATAAATCGGGCCGCACGACGGCTTCGGCAGCGTATCGGAGGCATTCCCCTTCTGCCAGGTCAGCTCGCCATTCTCGACGCGAATCCACGGGACCGGCGTCGCGTGCGCGCTGCGATCGAGGAACTTCGCTTCGAGGTGGTCACCCTTGTCGACGACGTCCAGGAAGAAGATCGCCTTGCTGTCCGGACCGGTGCCGGTGATTTCCCACTTGGCGACGAACGGATTCTGCTGAGCCTTCTGCGGCTGCGCCGCCGCCGTGGTCAACGCTACAGCTATCGCGGCCAAAATCAACGGGACACGCATACTTTTCACCCTCCGTGTGGGGGAAGATTACATTACAAAGCCACGAAGCGCATGAAGACTCAGGTCGGAAGGCCTTCCCCCTCAGCTTCGTAGGCCGCCGGACGCGCACGTCCTCGTGAGCCAAACCGAATACCCCGCCTCCGCCGGGGCTGCGGCGGGTTGCCGAGGCGTCAGCGGAGGCGGCCGGGCGAAAACTACGAATCAGGCGAGCGCGGCCAGAATCTCGTTGTAGACGATCCGAACCGCCTGGTGCGTGCCCACTTCGATCGAGTAGAGTCCCTTGTACCCCAGGCTTTCGGTGTAACTTGACGGCCGCGCCGATGTTCCAGTTCGGGCTCGACTTGATGTGCATGTTGCCGGAGGAATAGGGGAGCCACGCTTTGATGCAGTCGTGCAGTTCCTGCTGGTTCGCCGCGGCGACGTTGCCGATATCGACGTTCGAGGCCGCGCCAGCGTCCTTGATGATCCCGATCATGTACTGCCACGTCTTCATGCCGAGCTGCTGCACCTGTTCCGGTGTCCCCGCGCCGCGCGTCTCGGCGGAAACCTTCACATTCTTGGCCTTGCCGTAGTCGGCCATCGCCTTCCAGGCCGCGACGGTGTGCGCCCGCGTCTCCGGGGTGATGTTGTTCTGCTGCTGGTTGATCATCACCCGCGGGCAACCCAGCATGACGGCGTTGTCAATCCATTTCTTTGTGCGATCGATCGCCTGCTGGCGAAGCGCCGCGTCCAGTGTCGAGATGTTCTGCTCTCCGAACTCCAGGTTGATCTGGGTCATCTGGACTTTGCTCTCATCCAGCCTCGCCTTGAGTTCCTTGAACATCGCTGGATCGCCGTCGACCGGACCCTGCGCAGGATCGCTCGGCGCAAGATGGGTGTGCTGGTACTCGATGTTGTGCACGCCGTACATGTCCACGTACATCTTCGGGAGATCGAAGATGGTCAACGTCTGCTCCGTCGTTGGATTCTTGTTCCACGGCAGCTTCGTGTAAGTGCTGAAGTTCCCCGTCATGAAGGAGACACGCGCCAGCCGCTCCGGTGGCACGTTGGCCGGACCGCCTCTGCCGGGTCCAGCCACTCGGCCGCGTGCTGGTGCGGCGCCCTGTCCGCCCGCGGCCGGTGGCGCGGCTTGGCCGCCCTGCGCTCCACCCTTGAGACTCCATCCAGCCGCCGCCGCGGCGCTGGCCGCGGTTCCCACGAGAAACTTTCGTCGGTCCATGGTGCACTCCCTCCGGTCAAGGGTTTGATTGGGGGGATTATTGTCCCGCCTTGCCTGGGTATGCAAACACGACCGGATCGTCCGGACTCGATGATTCGCGACGGGTCTCGGACAAAGTCATTCAGTTCGACAGGCTTCAAGTGCGAAAAGGGGGGCCAAAGCACGAGGGGACTGCTGGCCCACTCGTCGGCCCGGGGTTCGGCCCGGGGACCGGCCCCACCCTTCAGATGACGACCGCTCACGAAGTCAGCCGCAACCCATCGTCCGTATGGGACTTGAAGGCGGTCCATTGCCCTCGAGTCAATAAGCGACGCCGCGGTTCGTGTCCACCTGAATTCCATGCCCGGTCCATAGGCCAGGGGAGAGCGACCCCCCGCGTGGGGCGAGGCCTTGACCCGGCGCCTTGCCGCGCCGGGCCTGGGGGGGTCGCTCTCCCCTGGCCCATACACCTCGACCGTTACCTTTCCATTCACCGACGCATGTGAAAGGCCGCGTCGGTGGTCGTCGTGCGATCGTCTCGAGGTCGCCGCCCCGGCCACTGGAGCGCACGAAGGCACGCACGATCCGCGACCTGCCGGGCCACCGCGCCACCAGCGCGGTAGCCACCCGGATGGCCCAGGCCTTGGCTCCCCATTGGACTCCCACGTTGGCCCCATGATCCGCAGGCAAGCCTACGAGAACTCTTGCAGCGACAATCCGTTCAGACGAACGCGCGTCGCGTGACTGACGACTCCGCGGGTCGCGCGCCAGGTCGTAATCTGGGTTGCGACCTGGGTTGCGAGGAAGAGGGGAGCGACCCCCTGCGTGCCGCTGGCCCCCGACCCAACGCCTGGCGGAGCCGGGTCGGGCAGGGAGTCGCTCCCCCTCTTGCTCGCGTGTCGGGTGACGCGCCGAGACGATCCTCGAGTTGGCCAGGCGCTGTTCTTACTGTGCGACAGTCCTGGTGTCGCGGCGAGGTCGGAGTCCGAGAACGAGCCGTCGCCTAGTCGAGAACACTATGTGTGCTGGCTCTGGACTCAACTCGTGCCAGCCCCTTTTCGCGCATCGGCTGAGACGACCGTCGGCGTCGAGTGATGTCGACGATCCGATCGTGCTTCATCTGTGGAGCGTCGGCGTCCAATTGTGCGTTGCGTGCCACGCACCCAGAGCTTGAAGGGGTTGTACGAGTTGGCTGCCGGCGATGCGACGCTCGGTTGCCTCCTCGCGGACCCTCGCGCGCGGCGTTTTCACGTCGGCAGCGTAAGCTTTTTCCGCGAAACGGCGTTCGATCAGAGTGGGACTCCGGACGGTCGGTACGTGCGCGGCCTCGGGCGTCGTTGGGCCTCGCACCGAGCTCGAAGTGTGCGGGCGTGCTCACCTGGCTCAAGGTTGCGCTCGCTCCACTCGCCGCTGGCGCGACCTTGACCCAGCTTCCGCGCGCCCGAAAGATAGGCAATTGTCGGCGCGAGGCCACAATCAGCGGCATGGTCGAATCGTGAGGGCATCCGGCAGCCCGGCCGCACTCTGGTCGGGCTCAAGATAGAGGTACCCAGATGAGCGCGGACGATGTTATGAATCAACATCAGACTCAAATGCTGAGCAAGCTTGGGGCAGATACCGCTTTGGAGCAGACGGCCAATCAACACGGTGGCAAGAGATGAGGCCGGTCGGCGCATCTCATCCAGTCGCGGCACCCCAGCCAGAGCTGTACCGCATACGTGATGCGGCCGCGGTCCTCGCCGTGAGCCCTCGCACGGTCTACGCGTTGATCGAGGCGGGCGTTCTTAGGACCATTCACTTGCCGAGTTCTGGCACCAGGCGCCGACCGGTCCGAATCGCTCGAGCAGACCTGCTGGCGTTCATTCAGCGCCAGCGGAACGAGACCGTCAAGTGAGTCTGTACAAACGTTGCGGGTGTCCAGACACGCGATGCGACCATGTCTGGTGGTATCGCTTCCGGCTCAACGGGCGGACCTACCGCGCAACTAGCCAGACGACACTCAAACGGCAGGCTCTCGACATCGAAGCGCGCGAGCGCTCGCGCCTTCTCGAGGGCAGCCACGGGATTCGTCGGCAGCAAGACGTGAGCTTTCGAGCGTTCGGTGCGGTCTACATGAGGGATCAGTCTTGTGAAAAAGCAAAATGGCGTAACCTCCTGCTGACCTAAAACAGCATCACCGCCGGCAAGCGGTAGGAGCGCGCCATGCAGGAGACTAGCATAAGGCCCAGGTCGATCCTTCAGTTTCGTCAGGACATCGAAGTGCAATTGCGGCGGCACATCGGGAAGCCGTGGAGGTGTGCCACCGAGGAGCTGGCCGCCGCGCTGGCCTCGCAGCCGTACGAGCGCCGCGAGGGTCGATGCGGCTATCGCCACGGCACGACCGAGCGGACGATCACCACGCCGGACGGACCCAGCCGCTCGGGTGCCCGCGGTCGACTGATCGGCCCGGATGGCGCGAGCCAGGAGTTTCACAGTCGGTTGGTGCCGCGATACAGCCGCCGGACCGTCGAGATCGATGAAGCGATCCTCGGCTGCTATCTCGGCGGCATCAACAGTCGGCGGATCCGGACGGCGCTGAAGCCCTTGCTCGGCGAGCGGCACCTCTCGAAGAGCGCGGTGTCGCGCATCGTCGCGCGGCTGAAGGCGTTGTTTACGACCTGGCAAGGCCGGGAGTTGTCGGCCGAGCGTAATCGATCGTGTTCCTCGACGGATTTCATCTCAAAGTACGGGTGGCGCGTCGGGTGGTGTCGGTGCCGGTCCTGGCGGCGCTCGGGGTCGCGGAATCGGCCAAAAATCGTTGCTCGGTCTGGCATCGCGGCGTCGGAAGCGGAGGCGACTGGGGCGCGGTCGTGACCGATCTCCAGCAGCGGGGCTTGGTGGCGCCCTTACTCCTCGTCGTGGACGCCACGGCGGGTTGAAGAAAGCGCTGGAGAAATGGGACGGCGTGCGGGTACAGCGGTGCACGACGCACAAGCTCGAGAACCTCAAGCGCCATTGCCCGAAGCACGCGCGGGCCGAGATGAAGCGCACTACGATCGCCTATCTACGCGGCCGATGCCCTCGCGGCCCGAGCGGCCTATGAGGCGTTTACGAAGAAGTGGACGACGCTCTGCCCGGCGGTCGCCAAGTCGCTGGAGGAAGCCGGTCTCGAGTTGCTGACCTTCTACGACTTTCCGAAAGCGATCTGGAAGTCGATCCGGACCACGAACACGCTGGAGAACTTGAACCGAGAATTCCGGCGTCGCACCAAGACACAGGCGTCCTTCGGGAGCGAGGACGCCGCGCTCACGATCCTGTACGGCCTGATCGCATTTGGTCAGATCCGGTTGCGCAAGATCGACGGCGCCAAGGATCTGCCGGCCTTCATCACGAAGGCTTGGCAGAACGTCGCGTGAGGACGTAGAGTGGTCAACCGTTCAGCGGCGAGGTTACGCCATCAGCGAAATTCCACAAGACTGAAACGCAGACCTGCACAAGCGAAGCGCGGATCGCGATCGCGAGATCCTGAAAGTGTTGAATCGATTCTTCGGCGCGCAGATGCTACACGAGATCACGCCGCACGCGATTGAGCAGTTCAAGCGTGAGCGCCTGTCCGGACGATGGCGCGGTTACAACCAAGACTCGACTCCGAAGCCGATCCAGCCCGCGACGGTCAACCGCGAGCTCGACACGCTCAAGTCGATCCTGTCGAAGGCAGTCGAGTGGGGCAAACTCTTCGAGTCACCAGCGAGGCGTGTGAAGCGGCTGAAGGTCGAGAATCGTCGGACCCGATCCTTACCGAGGACGAGCAACATCGACTGCTGGCCGCGTGCCCCCGCAAGCTCCGCGCGATCGTCACGCTCGCGCTCATCACCGGCGCCCGCATTGGCGAGCTGTTGGCGCTCCGTTGGGAGCACTGTCAGGACGGCTTCATGATCTTCCTGGAAACCAAGAATGGCAAGGCTCGCCGGATTCCGATCAGCCCGGCGATTGCTGCCGTGCTCGCCAATCAGCCGCGGATTCATCCGTGGGTGTTCACCAATGTGCGCACCCGGCGTCCGCTTCCGATCCGTCCGCACAGGTGTTCGGACGAGCCGTCGAACGCGCGGGCATTCTGACGGCGACGTGACGCTTGCACACGTTGCGGCACACGGCCCTGAGCCGCATGATTGCGAGCCGATTCGACGACTACACCGTCATGGAGATCTCCGGGCACACATCGACGCGGATGCTCGGCCGCTACACGCATCCAACCGAAGAACGGAAGATTAGTGCGCTCATGCTGCCGAAATGAGCACAAAATGCGTCACACGAGAGCGCAGACGTCGACCCAGCGACGCCCGAAGAAATCGCCAGAATTGCTGAAGGATTTTGGTGGACGGCGCGAGGCTCGAACTCGCGACCTCCGCGTTGCGAACGCGGCGCTCTCCCAGCTGAGCTAGCCGCCCACTACTGATGCCGACCGAGTCGAGCCAGGCGCTCGAAATCTCGTCTGCTGCAGCCCCCAAGCTTATCACGCCCGCATGTTCGCCTCCGGGGCTCGACGAGCCGCCGATCCAGCCGTCAGCTGCGCTAAGGTACTGCGTCTATGACCGCATCCCTTCCGATCGCCCGGACGGCCGCCGGGACTCAGCTCGAGCTCCTGCCCGCGCTTGCCAACCGCCACGGACTGATCACCGGCGCCACAGGCACTGGCAAGACCGTGACGCTTCAAGTCATGGCCGAGCAGTTTTCGCGCATCGGTGTCCCGGTCTTCATGGCGGACGTCAAAGGCGACCTGGCGGGAATGGCGGCCGCGGGCGCCCTGACGCCCAAGCGCGCCGAACGGCTGAAGCTCATCAAGGTCGACGCGCCGATCTTTGGTCCCAATCCCGTCGTGTTCTGGGACGTGTACGGCGCGAGCGGGCATCCCGTGCGCGCAACGATCTCGGACATGGGGCCGCTGCTCCTGTCCCGCCTGCTCAACCTGAACGACATCCAACGCGGCGTGCTCACGCTGACCTTCAAGATCGCCGACGACGCGGGCCTGCTGCTGCTCGACATGAAGGACCTTCGCGCGATGCTGCAGTTTGCGGGCGACAACGCGAAGCAGTTCACGACCGATTACGGCAACATTTCGGCCGCGTCGATTGGGGCCGTCCAGCGGGCGCTCCTCGAGATCGACCAGCAGGGCGGCGACAAGTTCTTCGGCGAGCCCATGCTCGACATCGACGACCTCCTGCAGACCGGATCAGAGGGACGCGGCGTCATCAACATCCTGGCCGCCGATCGGCTGATGAACGCGCCTCGGCTGTACTCGACGTTCCTGTTGTGGATGCTGTCCGAGCTCTACGAGCACCTGCCCGAAGTCGGAGACCCCGAGAAACCGAGCATCGTATTCTTTTTCGACGAGGCGCATCTGCTGTTCACGGATGCGCCGGCGCCGTTGCTGGAAAAGATCGAGCAGGTCGTCCGGCTGATCCGATCCAAGGGTGTCGGCGTCTATTTCGTCACGCAGAATCCGCTGGACGTTCCTGAGACGGTGCTGGGCCAGCTCGGCAACCGCGTGCAACATGCCCTGCGCGCATTCACGCCCCAGGATCAAAAGGCCGTAAAGACGGCTGCGCAAACTCTGCGGCGCAACCCCTCACTCGACACCGAGCAGGTCATCAGTGAACTCGGCGTCGGCGAGGCCCTCGTGTCCTTCCTCGATGAGAGAGGGAGTCCGGCGATGGTCGAGCGCGCATGGATCCTGCTGCCAGCCTCGCGCATCGGCCCGTTGACCCCGGCCGAGCGCGCGGGGATCGTCGCGACCTCGGCCGTTCGCGGCCACTACGAGCAGACGATC
Organism: uncultured Acidobacteriota bacterium; assembly: GCA_963724645.1. Taxonomy (GTDB): domain Bacteria; phylum Acidobacteriota; class Vicinamibacteria; order Vicinamibacterales; family SCN-69-37; genus CAVXSP01. The sequence continues at coordinate 97,627 of CAVRVJ010000007.1, read as the reverse complement.
GATCGCGAGTCGGCGTACGAGAAGCTGAAGGCCCGGACGGTCCAGCGGACCGCCGGCGGCGGATCGACCCCCGCTGCGACGCCCACGCCGGGCCCGCCGCCCAAGACCATGCCGTCCGTTCTGAGCGATTTGCTGCTCGGGTCGGTGGGTCCACGCGGCGGGCGCCACGAGGGTTTGATTGGATCTGCGGCGCGCAGCGCCGCGCGCTCGATCGGATCGGGCGTCGGCCGCGAAATCGTCCGGGGAATGTTGGGGTCGATGCTGGGCGGGCGGCGATAAAGCGTACGGGCCTCCTTTGAAGGGCCCCGGGGCTCCAGGTCGATCGCTACGTCACTTCAGGATTCCCGCCGCCCAGGCAGTGCCGCGCCGGATCAATTCGGACGTTCCCGGCATCTGCAGAGCCCGCACGTCATGGCCCATCGTCGTGTTGAACACGCGGCCCGACCCGTATTGGATCGTCATCGCCATTGGGACATCCTTGTCCTTGATCTTCGAATGGGCCACCGCGAGGATCGTGATCGGCCGGTCCCCTTCCTTCGTGTCCCAGAACAACTCGTCATCGGTCTGGAAGTCTTCGAGACCCTTGGTGATCGGATGATCGGTGTTGATCACCTTGACCGAAAACGGTCCGCGGACGTCGTGAACGCTCTGCTGCGCGCGACCGACGATATTCACGAATTCGGGCCAATACGGCATGGCTCCGTTGGCCCAGTGAACGGTGACGACTCCCTTTCCCTGATTGAGAAACTTCAGTAGATTCGCCTGGACTTCGGCATCGCGGGCGAGCGGCTGGGCGTTCCTGAAATCAAAGACCGCGACGTCATATCCAAGAAACGCGTCACTGGCGATGAAGTTGGGATCCGGCTCGATCTTCACTTCCTGAAAGGCTTTACCGGCATCGAGGATGCCCTTGATGACCACCGACGTGTCTTTCCACACATGGCCATTGAACGAATTCTCGCCGGTCACGATCACGGCGCGCGCGGGACGCTGTGCGTGTCCAACCGGCGCGAGCAGCAGGGCGAGCACCAGGGCGCCCGAGATCGCTCGAAGTCTCATGGTGTACTCCTTTGTTCCGGAAGAGTTACGGAGCGGACAGCCTGCCAGAGTATAGCTGGTCACTCGTGATTCCGCGCACGGCGTTCTGGCCGATGCGTGTGATCACGTAAACCACCACGATCGTCGCCAGGATGCCCGCGATGCGCATCCAGGCCTCCTGCGGCCGGTTGAAATCGAGCTGCTCCAGGTTGGCGAAGGCCACGACCACCGCCAGCGTGCGCGGCGCCAGCCCGCCAAGCGTACCCACAATGTAGGCCGCCATCGGCACCCGTGCGATCGCCATCACGTAACAGACAAACGAGAACGGCGAGGTTGGCGGCAGGCGGATGAGCGCGACGATCCAGAGTGTGCGCCAGAAGCCCTGCCCGACGAGCGCGTGGCGCACGGCCACCCACTTGGGATGTTCTTCGAGCATGCGCGCGGCGCGGTCTCCTCCCAGCCAGTCGGCGAAGGCGTAGCCGACCCACGACGCACCGGCAAACGCCGCCATCGCCAGCCAGAACCCGTGCACCACTCCGAACGTCCAGCCGCCCAGGCCGGAGTACGCATAGGTCGGGACTACCGCGAAGCCGCCCAGGAACCAGAACGCGATGACATAGAGCAGCCCGCCGGTGGCGCCCAGTCCCCGGATCGCCGGCGCGATGTGCTGCACGAGTCCGAGAATGACGAACCCGCCGATGAGCGGCGAAACGCTCGCAATCGCCGTCAAGACCCCAGCCGGGCCGAGTCGCATCATGCCCCGGTAGAGCGAGACAAGGTATTTCATCGCCAGTCCCGCTGCCGCCAGGCCTTCTCGCAGGCGAGCACTGGATTGGGGTCTTCCTTCATAATGGCGTTGGTATGCCTATTTTCGAATACATCTGTCGCGACTGTCATCACCGCTTTGAAACGCTCGTCAGCCGCGATCGGCTGCCGGTCTGCCCGACCTGTCACGGAGACTCGCTCGACAAGCAGCTATCCGTGTTCGCCGTCGCCGCAAAATCCTCCGAGGCTGCCGCGCCGGCCGGCCCGTGCGGCAGGTGCGGTGATCCGAGAGGACCCGGAGCGTGCAGCCTGAATTGAGGCTTGAGGCCTGGGGCCTGAAGGAAGTTCTATGCGCGCCTTGTTCGTCGTCCTTGCACTGGCCGTGAGCGGCCTGGGCCTCTTCGCTCAATCGCCGGCGCCGGCACCGCCGCCGGCCGCCGATCTCGCGCGCCAGCTGCAGGCGCACTACAACACCGTGCACGACTTCACGGCCGACTTCACGCATCAGTACCGCGGCGGCGTCCTGCATCAGTCGCTCAACGAGCGCGGACAGGTGCGCATCAAGAAGCCGGGGCGCATGGACTGGGTGTACACCTTGCCCGAGAAGAAAGAGTTCGTGTCCGACGGGACGAAGATGTTCTCCTACATCCCGTCCGAAAAGGTCGTCTACATTACCGACATCCCGACCGGCGATCAGGCGTCCACGGCCTTGCTGTTTCTGACGGGGCGGGGCGACCTGATCCGGGACTTTCGCGCCCGCCCTCCCCAAAACGCAGCCGGCAGGAGTCTGGCAGCTCGATCTGATTCCCAAGACGGCCCAGAGCGACTTCAACGTCGCTCACGATGCTGGTCGATCCGCGAACCCTCGCCCTCCGGGGCCTGACGTCCACGGACGCCCAGGACGGCATGTCGACCTTTTCGTTCACAAACCTGCGGGAAAACGTCGGATTGTCCGATAATCGAGTTCGCGTTCAAGATTCCGAAGGGCGTCGATATCAAGCGATGAGGACTGCCCGCTGCCTCCTGCCGCGATCGTGGGGCTCGCGCTCGCCGCGGGCGCGCTGACGGGGTGTTCCGCCGAACGGGGGCTTGCGCAAGGCGCACCAGTCGGACGAGCTGCGCGACTACGACACGGCCGTGGCGCAGTATACGAAGATCGTGCGCGAGCACCCCGACGAATCAAGAGGCGCGACTCGGACTCCAGCGCGCCAAGCTCCGCGCGTCCGAGGCACACCTGCTGCGCGGCCGTCGCCTGTTCCAGGTGGGCAGGTATGACGACGCGGTGCTGGAGCTGCAGATCGCCAACGATCTGAATCCGAGCAACGGCGACGCGGAGCGGGATCTGCGCGCCGCGCGCGCGGCCGTGCGCGCCAAACTCGCGGCGCCGGCGGAGGGCAAGACCGCGCTCGAGACGCTCCTCGCGCACACGCGCGACCTGCCGGCAGCCGGCTACGACCTGCCGAACGTCAAACTCGCCAGCCAGATCGTCACCGGCACGCAGGCGACGAGCCGCCAGGTGTATCTGACGATCGCGCGGATGGCGAACCTCAGCGTCACGTTCGACAGCGCCTTCCGCGACGCGGCGGCGCCGGTCAGCCTGCTGAGCGACATGACGGTCAAGCAGGCGCTCGACGCCGTCGCGCGCAGCACGGGCACGTTCTACCAGGTCACCGCGCCCAACACGATCATCGTCGTGCCCGACACGCCGCAGAAGCGCCGCGAGTACACGGAAGAAGCCGAGCGCGTCTTCTACATCCAGAACACCGATCTCAAGGAAACGATGGACGCGCTGCGCGTCGTGAGCGACATTCGCAGCATCTCGCCGCTGACGGCATCAACGCGATCTGTCGTCCGCGACACGCCCGAGCGGCTGCAGGTCGCCGGCCGGTTCCTCAGCGCCTTCGACAAAGCGCGGCCGGAGGTGGTCGTCGACGTCGAGATCCTCGAGGTCGATCGCACCAAACTGCTGGAGTACGGCCTGCAGCTGGCCTCGCCCGCCACGGCCGCGCCCCGCATCGCCGGGCATCGACGGCAGCGTGATCATCAACGACACGAATCTGACCGCCGAGAGCATCCAGAAGCCTGACCGCGCGCGAACATCTGCTGTCAGGGTCTGCCGGCGCTGTACTACCGCCTGCTGAAGACCGACACGAACACGCGGACGCTGGCCAACCCGCACATCCGGATGTCGGACGGCATCGTCGGCACGGCGGAATTCGGCGAGAACGTGCCGGTCCCCAGCACGGCGATCGCTCCGCGTGGCGCCAGGGCGGCGTCAACAACGTCCCGATCACGTCATACACCTATCAGGAACATCGGCGTGAACATCTCGATCAACCCGCGCGTGCACGCGAATGACGAGGTGACGCTCGCGCTGGATATCGAGCTGAGCAACGTGCAGGGCACGGGCTTCGGCGGCCTGCCGACGTTCGGCAATCGCAAGGTCACGACCAGCATCCGGCTGAAGGACGGCGAGACGAACATCCTCGGCGGGTTGATCCGGGACGACGAGCGGTTCGTGAGGGACGGCATCCTGGGCCTCTCGGACGTCCCGGGCCTCGAATCACCTCTTCACGAAGAACCACAAGGAAGCCACCGAGACCGACGTCGTCGTGATGCTGACGCCGCACATCGTCCGGGTGCTCGATCTGGCGGAGGAGGATCTCCGGCCGCTCAAGCTCTCGCGCGAAGGCTCGGCCGCCGCGCTCATCGAGTCGCAGCCGCTCGCGCCCCCGCCGCCGATCATTCGTGACCCGGGGGCCAACTCCGATCGAGACCCCGGGCTCTGCCGACGATCAGGCCCGTGCCGGCACCGCCGGTGATTATCAGAAGCAAAGGCAGAGCCAGTCAGATGGTCTGAATTACTTGACGGTCCACGCCTCTCCACTTCCGCGCCCAGTCCTTTGAGCCGCTCCACGCAGCCCGGCGTAGCCGCGCTCGACGGTTTCGATTTCGAGCACCGTGCTGACGCCCTCGGCGGCCAGCGCGGCGGCGACCAGGGCCATTCCGGATCGGATGTCGCGACTGTCGAGCGTCCGGCCGCGCAGTGTCGTCGGACCGCTGACGATGATGCGATGCGGGTCACAGAGGAAGAGATCGGCGCGCATCGCGCTGAGCTGTTCCAGCGCGAAGAGCCGCAGCTCGTACATCCAGTCGTGCACGAGCGTTCGTCCTTCGGCTTGTGTGGCCAGCACGGTTACGAGACTGACGATGTCGCTCGGAAAGCCCGGCCACAGGCCGGTGGTGATTCGTTTGATGCACTTCAGACCGGGACTGGTGCGACGGCAAGCCGGTTGTCCTCGAGCTCGAAGTCCAACCCCATCTCGGCGAGGATGGCCGTCGTCGGCTCCAGATCGATCGGCATGCGCGCCGGTGACCTCGATGTCTCCGCCGGTGATCGCACTCACGACGGCCCAGGACGCGGCTTCGATGTAGTCACCCCGCAGTGTGTACGTGGCGCCGCGGAGCGATGGGCGACCCTCCACGCGAACGGTCGACGTACCGATGCCCTGGACGCCCGCGCCCATGGCGGCCAGAAACCGTTCGAGCTCCGCGACGTGCGGCTCGCACGCGGCATTCCGAATCTCGGTCACGCCCTTCGCGAGCGCGGCGCCGAGCAGCGCCGTCTCGGTTCCCGTGACCGAGGCCTCGAGCAGGTACAGCAGACGCCGAGTGGAGGCCGCCTGGGCGCTTCGAGCACGTGCCCCAGCTCGCTCTCGCTGACTCTGGCGCCCATGGCGCCCAGAGCGCGCAGGTGCGTCGCGATCGTGCGGCGGGCGGGAAAATCGCCGCCCGGCGAGGCGAGACGAGCCGTGCCGGTCCGGGCGACGAGCGAGCCGAGGAGCAGCACCGATCCGCGCAGGCGGCCGACCAGGGCCGGGTTTGGCTCGGAGGAGTGAAGGCGGCGGCAGGTGACGCGAACCGTAGGGGTTCCGTCGCCTTCGACCTCGGCCCCGAGCGAGCGCAACAGCTCGAGCATGACGGTCACGTCGCGGATCCGCGGCACGTTGCGCAACTCGCAGGTCTCCGGCGTCAGCAGGCAGGCAGCCAGCAGCGGCAGGGCCGCGTTCTTGTTGCCTTCGACGGCCACGCGGCCTCCCAGCCGCCGGCCGCCGCAAATCACCAGATCCGACATTCAGAACTCCCCCAGCGTCATGATCTCGTTCCGCAGCGCCACGCCGAAGCGATCGCGCACGGTCTGCGCGCGCACGCTCGATGAGCGTCTGAATGTCGCGCGCGGTGGCGTGCCCATCGTTCACGAAGAAATTGGCGTGGGCCGGCGAGATGCGCGCGCCGCCCACTGCCGCGCCCTTCAAGCCGGCGCGATCGATCAAGGCGCCGGCCGACGACGGCATTCCGTCCGGCACCCGATCGCGGGCCGGATCCGGATTCTGAAAGATGCAGCCGGCGCTTGGCGTCTCGAGTGGCTGCGTGCGCTTGCGAAACGCCAGAGAGGCGCGCGCGGTCCGGCGCAATTCGTGCGGCTCGCCCGGAACGACCGCGAACGCCGCCCACACCAGAATCTCGTGCGTCTGCTTCAGCCGGCTGGTGTCGTAGCCAAACGCCAACTTCTCGCGGCTGGCGACGGTCAACGAGCCCTCGGCGAGTCACGAGCATCGCACGGAGCACGAGGTCGCCGATGTTGCGGCCGGCGAAGTGTGCGTTCCCGTAGATCGCGCCGCCCACGGTACCGGGTGTGCCTGCCCAGGCCTCGAGGCCGGCCAGGCCGTGGCCGATCGTCCAGCGCACGAGGCCGTTCATCGTGACACCGGCCTCCGCGCGAACCGAACCAGGATCGACAGGCTCGCGATCGCTGGTGAGCCGCAGGCGGATCACGAGGCCGCGAATGCCGCCATCTCCGATCAGGACATTCGAGCCGCCGCCAAGGACCGTAACCGGCACACCCGCATCGTCGCGCGATCGGCAGCAGGCGTATCAGCTCGTCGAGCGTTCGCACCTCGACGAGCCAGTCGGCCGGGCCACCGACCTTGAACGTCGTAAGCGGGGCAAGCGGCGCCTGCCGTGCGATCCGATCGGCGCTGAGACAGGCGCGAAGGAGCGCCTCAAACCGCGCGTACTCAAGACCGTTCACCACGCAGACACGTTGGCATCTCCGATCGACCATCCACCACGCAGGGCACGGCGCTCACGAACGGCCATGCGGACGCCGGCCAGATGCCCGGCTCGCCTGGCCCGACATCGCTACGTGGCTCCCCCGAGCGCTCCGAGCAGCTTGTCATGAATGCCATCAAAGCCGCCGTTGGACATGATCACGACCAGGTCGCCTTCGCGAGCCTCGTCCGCGATCGTGGCCACGATGTCGCTCACGCGCGGGATATAGCGGACCCGCCTGCCGGCCAGCCGGATGTCGTGCACCAATTGATCCACCGACAGACGCTCGTCTTCCGGCAACGTCGACCGGAAGACCGCCGCAAGAATGATCTCGTCGGCTCCAGACTCTGAGAACGCCCGGGCGAAATCCGCCTGGAACACGCGGCGGCACGACGTCGCCGACCGCGGCTCGAAGACCGCCCACACGCGGCTATCCGGGTGCGTCGTCTTGATGGCGCGGAGGGTTTCGAGGATCGCCGTCGGATGATGCGCAAAATCGTCGTAGACCGCGACGCCGCGCGCCATCCCGCGAAGCTCCAGACGCCGGCGCACGCCCTTGAAGGCCGCCAGACCCTCCCGCATAGCATCTGGCGCGAGGCCGGCCGCGTGGCCAATCGCCAGCGCGGCCAGCGCATTCCGGACGTTGTGCACGCCATACAGCGGCAGCTCGAAATGGCCGAGACGATCGCCCGCGTGTGTCAGCGTCGAACACGGTGCGATTGCCCGCAGGACGGACCTCTCCCGGCGCGCCAATCCGCCTCACTCGCCAGTCCGAACGTTTCGACGGGCGACCTGCGCCTGCCCCGCGAGCCGCCGGGTCTCGTCACTGTCGGCACCGAGCAGCAGCAGACCGTGCCGCGGGACCAGATTGACCAGCCGCCGAAACGCGATCCGAAGCGCTTCCATATCCGGATAGATATCGGCGTGGTCGTACTCGAGGTTGCCGATGACCGCGATGTCCGGCAGATACTTCAAGAACTTCGCGGTCTTGTCGAAGAACGCGCTGTCGTACTCGTCGCCCTCGATCACGAAGTCACGCCCGGAGCCCAGCCGGAAGCTGCCCTCGAAGTTGGCCGCAATGCCGCCGATGAGCACGCTCGGGATCCCGACCTCCGGCGGCCAGCAGCCAGCCGGCGAGCGCGGTTGTCGTCGTCTTTCCGTGCGTGCCGGCGATCACGATCGCGCGGGACTGCCAGAGAAAGTGCTCGCGGACTGCCTCCGGAAGGGAGGCGTACCGGATCTTGCGGTCGAGCACTTCCTCGAGTTCCGGGTTACCCCGCGAAATGGCGTTGCCCACGACGACGAGATCGATGTCCGCCGTGATATGGCTCGGGGCGTACCCATCGAGCACGCGCACGCGCTCGCGTGCGAGAAAGTCGCTCATCGGCGGATACACGCCATGGTCCGAGTCCCTGCACCTCGTGGCCGCGCGCTTTCAGCATGACCGCCAGCGTGGCCATGGCGGTCCCGCAAATGCCGATGAAGTGCACGCGCATCAGCCGACCGCCGGTGCCTCTTCGATGACGAGCCTGGGCGCCGGTCCCTGCGCCACGACGCGGGCGCGAACACCGAGCGGCAAGCTGAGCAACGGGGTCGTTGTGTGTCCCGATGGAAATCCAAACAACACCGGTCCATGGAAACCGGCAAAGAACTGGTAGACCGTCTCGCGGGCGGTCGTCGCGCCGCCTGGTTCGTCGCACTCCGGCAGCTGACCGACCACGACGGCGACCGCGGCCGTCAGACGGCCGCTCATCTGCAGTTGCGTCAACATCCGATGGAGCCGATACGGGCGCTCGCCGATTTCGTCGATGAACAGGACGTGCCGATCAGGAGGACGGAAGACGAACGGCGTCTCAAACGAGGCGAGGAGCTGCGTGAGCGTCCCGCCGACCAGCGGACCCGAGGCGTCGCCCGGCACGACGATCTCCAAGCCCGCAGGCGACAGCTCGCCGAGCGGCTCGGGGCTCAGACTCTGCCAGAAGGTCACAGGATCGTAGGCCGCAACTCCTTTGGCGAATCTGCCCTCGACCATGGGACCGTGCACCGAGGCCAGACCGGCCGCCGACGCCAGATAACTGTGCACCGCGGTCACGTCGCTGTAACCGATAAACGCAGTTCGCGATCGGCGAATACGCGCCGGATCGAGCAGCGGCAACAGATGCATGCTCCCATAGCCGCCGCGAACGGCCATCACCGCATCGGCGTCCATCTCATCGAACGCCCGCTGCAGCGACCGCGCGCGAACATCGGCGGAACCTGCCGTGAAAGGCTGGCGGTCGAAGATCACGTCGTCGTAGACGGGCTCCAGGCCGATGCGCTGCAACTCCACGACGCCGGCATTGAACTGATCCCGATCGAAGGCGCTGGCGGGTGCGACGAGCGCCACGCGGCCGCCGGGACGAAGAGGCTTGAATTTGAGGAGTCCGGCGGTTGTGCGATCGGTCACAGGATGGCCGTCATCGGAGGCCATTATAATGCCGGCAAAACATGCCGCCCCTCGACGAGATCAAGCGCCTCTACTTCAACACGACGAAGGTCACGATCGAGAAGGACCTCGCGCGAGCCGTCGTGCTCCTCAAGTCAATGACGACCGAGGAAGAGCGAGAGCGGGCGGCGGTCTACATGGATGGGTTGTCGCAGATGCGATCTGAATGGGCCGCCGGATCGGCCCGGAGCCGGAAGCGGAAATAGCACCGGTGCGGGCTGCCGCGTCTACTGCACGTACTTCGCCAGCGTGGCGCGCGTCACCCGCGCCGCCGCCAGCTGGCCGCGCTTGCCCAATTCCCTGGCGGACTGGCCGTTGATGCTCCACTTCATCGCACCGGCGTTGCCGACCTGCAGGTAGACTTCCCGGCCCGGCTTGATGTCGCGCGTATCACCGGACTTCAGGATCTGCTCGAGCACGACAGCGCCGTCCACCGTGACTCTGGTCCAGCAATCCCCTGTCACCTGGAGCTGCAAGGCAATCTCATCGCCGGCCGGGGCCGTCCTTTCCGCTGGTGCGGGCGCAGGGGGCGTCGATGGAGCCGCAGCCGGTAGTTCACTCCCCCGCGGCGCTGCCGGTCCGGCGACGGCGCCGGACGGCGCCGGCTCGACGCCGGCCGCTGGCGGAGCCGAGTCGACCGGGCCGACGGCGTTTCCAGCCGGCTGCCCGGCGGCCGCGGACCTGGCGCGCGACCGCACCTGCCAGGCGACAATGGCCACCACGGCAATCAGCAGCAGCGCAATCGATCCCGCCCGAAGCCACCAGGCTGCCCGGCGCTGGCGCTCGAGAAATGCTCGATCGTCGGCGGTGACCTCCGGCTGCGCATTTTCGGCGGCCGCGTTGTTATTCTGCTGGTACTCGACGAGAAACTCCTGAACTGTCCGCTCCGGGTCGAGGCCCACCTCGATCGCATACGCGCGCACAAAGGCGCGGCTGAAGATGCCGCCGGGCAGGCGCGAGAAGTCGTTGCGCTCGAGCGCTTCGAGCACCGTCATCGAGATCTTGGTGGCGGTCGCAATCTGCCGCAGCGAGACGCCCCGTTGTTCGCGCGCCTCTTTCAGCTGTCTACCGAAGTCGGCCATGGAGGGAATTGACTACTGTACTCAAACGTAAAGCGAGAAGGCAAAGCACGCAGGAGTCATGAGGGCTGCAGGGCGCGTCGCAGGACGTCGACCGCCCGCTCGATCCCGATCGCCGCCGGCGCACGCCCAGGCGGCAGAAACAACCCGATCGCGGCCACGCCAGCGGCACCGGCCTGCCGGCACACCTCCGCCCGGGCGGCATCGACGCCGCCAATTGCCAGAACCGGTACTCCGGCGCCCCGCACCGCAGCGGCCAGACCGTCCACCCCCTGGACCGCTGTGGCGGCGGGCTTCGAGCGCGTGGGAAACACCGTGCCGAAGATCAGAAAGTCGGCGCCGTCGGAGGCGCGAGCCTCCTCCACGGCATGGACGGATCGCCCGATGAGCCAGCCGGGAGCAGCGATCGTGCGAACGCGCGCGGCGGGCGGGCCATCGCCGCGCAGATGAACGCCATCCGCGCCGGCGGCTCGCGCGACGTCCGCGCGATCGTTGACGATCACGGCGGTGCCGCTGCCTCGCGCGCGGGCGGCCACACGGCTCGCCACGCCGCACAGCGTCCTGGCGTCCAGATCCGGTTCGCGCACTTGAATCAAATCCACTCTGCCGATCGCCTCGTCGAGCCAGTGCTCGAGGGCGTCGAGCTCGTCCCGCGTCGTTCGGGCGTCAGGACTGAGCTGACGTCGATCGGTCACGAGACACACACAGGGAATCCGGATGCCGCTCACGGCAGACGGCTCGTCTCGACGGGCGGATCCGGCCGGCGCGCCTGGCGGGCGAAGATCGCGGACGTGAGGTCGCGCAGCCCGGCGAGCGCCGTAATCAGACCGACGCCTGAGACCGCGCCGCGGACGAATTCATTGACCATCAACGTCCTCAGGGGCGGGAACAGACTGCCGAAATAGTTGTGCTGCCACGACGCTGTCCACGGCGCGATCACGAGCAGCAGGCCTGCCTCGACCAGATACGCCGCCACGAGAAGACGCCGGACGAAACTAATGGCCTCTCACCCTTTCACTCATCCACACATTCACTCGTCTGGATCGGGCATCGTATCAAACAGGTCAAACAGAGATGGCGGCCTGAATGTTCGACGATGGGCGGAGGAGTAGCCGTGGCGCGCGACCGCGTCCAGGTGATCGCGCGTCGCGTACCCCTTGTGGCGATCGAAGCCATAGCGCGGATCCTGCGTGTGCAACTCGCGCATGAAGCGATCGCGCGTGACCTTGGCGAGGATAGACGCCGCGGCGATCGCGGTCGATCGGCGGTCCCCGCCAGGAATCGGCCGCTGCGGCATGACCAGCTCGGGGATGCGGAACCCGTCGACGAGCACGAATCCAGGCAGCGGCTGCAGCGAGGTGACCGCCACGCGCATCGCCAGCAGCGACGCGCGATGAATGTTCAAACGGTCGATCTCGGCCGGATCGACGGACGCGACCGCCCACCCCACCGCCGCCCCGACAATGGCATCGAACAGGCGCTCACGATCCTCCGGGGTCAGCACCTTGGAATCGGCGATGCCGGCCACGTACCGGTCGGGGTGCAGCACAACCGCCGCGGCGACGACCGGCCCGCCAGACAGCCTCGTCCCACTTCGTCGACGCCGGCCACATGGACGAAGCCGAGCCGCCGAATGACGTTTTCGAGCGTGCGCGAGGCGCGAGGACGGGTCACGGGGAAACCAGGCACCAGGCCGAGTGCCCAAAGCCCAGTGCCAGTTCCTACGCAGTTCTTTTCTGTTCCTTCATCCTGGCGGCCTTGCCCTTGAGCTCGCGCAGGAAGTACAGCTTCGCGCGCCGGACTTTGCGCCGCGCACGACCTCGATTTCTCAATCGTTGGCGAGTGCAGCGGGAAGATGCGCTCGACGCCCTGTCCGAAGGAGACTTTTCTGACAGTGAACGTCGCGTTAGCGCCGCCGCGGTGCATCCCGATAACCGTCCCTTCGAACACCTGGATGCGCTCCTTGTCGCCCTCGCGCACCTTGACGTGCACGCGGACGGTGTCGCCGGATCGCATCTCGGGACGAGCCGTCAGGTGACGCTGTTCGACAATCTCAATCGCTTTCATGATCGGACTCCTTCTTTGATGTTCGCGGGATTCCACCCTCGCCCGGCTCGGCAGGCCGCGCAATTCCTGCTGCTCTTCGCTCGTCAACGCTGCGTGCTCGAGCAAATCCGGCCGTCGCTGCCATGTGCGCCGCAGCCGCTGCCCCCGGCGCCATCGCTCGATCTCCGCGTGATGCCCGGAGATAAGCACGTCCGGCACCGCCATGCCTCGAAACACCGCCGGCCGCGTGTAGTGCGGATGGTCGAGCATCCCCCGCACGAACGAGTCCTCGACAACCGACGCCTCGTCCCCCACGACGCCGGGCCTCAACCGCGCCACCGCGTCGACCACGACGAGAGCCGGCAGTTCCCCCCCGGTCAGGACGTAGTCGCCAATCGATAACTCGTCGGTCACCAGACCTTCGGCCACCCGTTCGTCCACACCCTCGTAGCGGCCGCAAATCACGATCAGCCGCTCGAGCCGGCTCAGCCGCGCCGCCTCAGCGTGCGTAAATCGGCGCCCCTGCGGCGTCATCAACACGACTGCGGAGGGCTGGCCCCGCTCGGCGCTGATCGCCTCCACCGCCCGAAACAGCGGCTCCGGCTTCATCACCATCCCCGGTCCGCCGCCGTAGGGCACGTCGTCGACCACACGGTGCCGGTCGTCCGTGAACGTTCTCAAATCGCGGACGCGGACGTCGATCAGCCCTCCGCTCGCGCGCGCGACCGACGACCCCTTCCGCCAGCGCCGCTTCCACCATCGACGGAAAGATGGTGATGATATCCAACATCAGTCCGGGGGACTGCGTCCCCGCGGACCCCCTGACGCGCTCGCTCGCGGGGACCCCGGACTCCCCGCTCCGCTCGCGCGGCTCACTCGTGTCCGCTCGTTCGCTCACTTCGCGCCGCCGCGATTCAACTCGAGCAATCCCTCCGGCGGATCAATGACGATTGCCTTCGCGGCCACATCGACCCGGCGGCAAAACTCCGCGCTGAAGGGAATGAGCACTTCCCCGTCCGGGCCGCGGCCACCATCAGCAGCGGGACGCCCGTATCCAACTGGACATCCCGGACGGTGCCGACTGCCTCGCCTGACCGCGTCGTCACCTGGCATCCAGCCAGGTCGTGCACGTAGTACGTGACCGGCTTCGCAGGGCCGCAACTGGTCCGCCGGAATCCTCAATTCCAGGCCCCGCAGCGCCTCTGCCTCGTTGATTGTCGTGACACCGGCAAACCCCACGACCCACCGGCCGTCGTGCTCACGGCTGGACGTGACGGTCATCGTCTCCACGCTCGCCGTGCCGGGCGGCCAGTACCTGCGCCCCGGGCTCGAAACCGCTCGGCGCCGAAATCCGTGGACGAGCGCAATCACGACCTCGCCGCGATTGCCCTGCGGCCGGACGATCCGGCCGATGGTGATCATCTCGTCCCAGGACATTGAACGACTTGGGGCTTGAGCCTGAGGCCTGCAATGGCCAGCCGATCGCCTCGAGTCCGCGCCTCATGCCGCAAGCCTATTCGTCTCGGAAGTCCACCATCGTCCGCTTGCCGTCGAGTTCACCTGCGGCTGCCGCGAGCGTCCGGAGCGCCGTGGCGGTTCGTCCCTGCCGGCCGATGACCCGGCCCAGGTCGCCGGGCGCCATCGTCAACTCGACGACGTTCTGTCCGCGGCGTTCCGACCTCGACGACTTCCACCTCCTCGGGCCGGGTCGCCAGGGCCCGCGCGACGACTTCGACGACGTCGCGCGCCCTGGACATCAGCTCGACGGCCGGTGCGGTGTGCCGGCCGCGTCCGGCTTCCGCCGGCGTGGCCGGCGGCGCCGGCGGCATCCGGTCCACCAGCGTTCGCACGGTGTCGGACGTCGATGGCCCCGACGCCCGTGCCAATGCGCCAGCCGCTCCCGATCGAGCACGAGGGTCTCGGGCTTCGTCCGCGGGTTGTAGTGGCCGATCACCTCGACGAATCGTCCTTCGCGCGGCGACGAGCTCTCGGTCACCACGACACGAAAGAGCGGACGGCCCTTCGAACCCGCTCTCCGCAGTCTGATTACTAACATGCTGCCTCCATCGGAAACCTCCTAAAACTCTTCCGCCCTTCATCATGTCTCATCAACCGCTGCCGGCCTTTTCGGCCACCGCCGGCTCGCGCCGCCCATCATCTTCAGCATCTTCCGCATCTGCACGAACTGCTTGAGCAGCCGGTTGATTTCCTCGACCGACGTCCCGCTGCCGCGCGCGATGCGCTTGCGGCGGCTGCCGTTGATCAGCCCGTGGTTCCGGCGCTCGCCCGGCGTCATCGAGCTGATGATCGCCTCGATGCGCCCCAGCTGCTTGTCGTCGATCTGCTCGCGCTGCTCGTTGAGCTGCTTGACCGACCCGAACCCCGGAATCATCCCGAGCACCTGCTCGAGCGGGCCCATCTTCTTGATCGTCCGAAGCTGGTCCCGAAAGTCCTCGAGCGTGAAGTCGTCCAGCCGCGTCTTCTGCTCGAGCCGCGCGCGGCTGTCCTCGTCGATCGCCTGCTCGGCGCGCTCGATGAGCGACAGCACGTCGCCCATGCCCAGCAGCCGCGACACCAGGCGATCGGCGTGGAACGGCTCCAAATCCTGAATCCGCTCGCCCGATGCCGACAAACGCAATCGGCACGCCGACGACGCCCACCACCGACAGGGACGCGCCGCCCCTGGCGTCGCCGTCCATCTTCGTCAGGACCACGCCGGACACGCCCACGCGGTGATTGAACTCGCCGGCGCTGCGAATCGCGTCCTGGCCCGTCATCGCGTCCGCGACAAACAGCAGGTCGGTCGGCTCGACCGCCGACTTGATCGCGTCGAGCTCCGTCATCAGCTCGTCGTCGATGTGCAGCCGCCCGGCGGTGTCGACGATGAGCGTGTCGAAGCCCAGATTCCGCGTCGCGGCCAGTGCGCCCGCCGCGCGCGCGACCGGATCCATCTCATCCGGCGGCTCGTGCACTCGCACGCCGACCTGCTTGCCGAGCACCGACAACTGCTCGATGGCCGCCGGCCGCCGCACGTCGGTCGACACGAGCATCGGGTGCCGCCCCTGTGACGTCAGCCACCGCGCAAGCTTGGCGGACGTCGTCGTCTTGCCCGACCCCTGCAGCCCGAGCATCAAGACGACGCGCGGCGTGCGTGGCGTCGGCGGCAACCCGCCCTCGGCCTCGCCGAAGAGCGCCAGCATCTCGTCGCGCACGATCCGCACGACCTGCTGCGCAGGAGTCAGGCTGCGGAGCACCTCTTCGCCGACGGCCTTCGCCCGGACGCGCTCGATGAACGCCTTGACGACCCGGAAATTCACGTCGGCTTCGAGCAGCGCAAGTCGAATCTCGCGCAGCGCCGCGTCCACCGTGGCCTCGGTCAGCCGAGCTTCACCCCGTAGGGACTTGAAGACGTCCTGCAGACGGGTGCTGAGCGACTCGAACATCGTTTTGTGCTCGCGGGCCGACCCCCGCTCGCGCTCCGGCGAGCCATACTTGTTTGGCGCGGGGCCCCATCCCCACGCCGGCCGCAGGCGCTGACTCGCTATCCTCGCGCGGGCCGCAGGCGCTTCTTCCGAAGACGGACAGTCGATGCCCTTAACCAGTTCCAGGGCAAACAGTTATGGTACACGACGGCCCGGCCGTGGACAAGGCTGGGAGGACGCTGTTTCGATCACCGGGGCAGCTTCAGCCGAGTCCGCCTCTAAGATTAGTCGCGCTCTCTGCCGAACAGGCCGTTAATCGCTGAGAACGCGAGGCTGCCGCCCGCCACGACCACACAAGTGGCGACGGTTCGCCACAGGACGTCCGTTCCGGTGAACTGCCAAATGGCCAGCAGTGAGGCGACGACCGCGACCAGGATGCAGAGGGCGGTCGTCCAGAAGGAAAACGCCACGACAATCCGGCGGTTCAGGAAGCCGCGCTGGCGAGTTTCAGGGAATGAGCGCGCCGTGTCGGACGGCATTGCATCCTCCAAGTCGGTATCGTGATGCCAGGACTCCCCTACACCGAAGACAGCTTGTGCCCGAGCTTGTCTTTCTTGGTCTTCAGGTACCGGCGATTGAACTCGGTCACCGGCGAGATTTCGAGCGGCACTGACTCGACGACCGACAGGCCGTAGCCCTCGAGCCCGACGAACTTGCGCGGATTGTTGGTCAGCAGGCGCATCGTCTTGACCCCGAGGTCGCGGAGAATCTGGGCGCCGATGCCGTAGTCGCGCTGATCGGCCTTGAACCCGAGCCGCTCGTTCGCTTCCACGGTGTCGAGCCCGCCGTCCTGGAGCTCGTACGCGCGGATCTTGTTGAGCAGGCCGATGCCGCGCCCTTCCTGGTTGAGATAGAGGAGCACGCCGCGACCGGCCTGCGCGATGCGCTGTTTTGCGATCTCGAGCTGCTGGCCGCAATCGCAGCGGGTCGAGTGAAACACGTCGCCGGTCAGGCACTTGGAATGCACGCGCACGAGCACGTCCTTGCCGTTGCCGATGTCGCCGCGCACGAGCGCCACATGCCCCTGGCCGTCAATCTGGCTTTCGTACCCGACAATCGTGAACGGGCCGTGATCTGTCGGCAGCGAGGCCTTCGCGATCCGCTTGACCAGGCTTTCCGTCCGCATCCGGTAGCGGATGAGGTCGGCGATCGTGATCATCAGCAGGTTGTGTTTGCGGACGAATTTCGCCAGCTCGGGCACGCGCGCCATCGTGCCGTCTTCGTTCATCACCTCGCAGATCACGCCAGCGGGATACAGCCCGGCGATCCGCGCCAGATCGACGGCCGCCTCGGTCTGTCCCGCCCGCACCAGGACGCCGCCCGTACGTGAGCGAAGCGGAAACATGTGACCGGGACGTGCCAGGTCGCCCGGGCGCGTCGCCGGATCGATTGCGGTGAGGACCGTCGCGGCTCGATCGCCGGCGGAAATGCCAGTGCTCGTGCGTCCCTTGGCCTCGATCGAGACGCAAAATGCCGTTTCGAACCTCGAGCTGTTCTGCGAGACCATCAGTGGAATTTCCAGCTCGTCCAGCCGCTCCGGCGTCATCGACAGGCAGATGAGGCCCCGCCCGTGGCGGGCCATGAAATTGATGTGCTCCGGCGTGACCTTCGACGCCGCCATCGTCAGGTCGCCTTCGTTCTCGCGGTTCTCGTCGTCGACCACGATGATCATCCGGCCCGCACGGATCGCCGCGAGCGCCGTCTCGATGGACGCGAAAGGCGAGCGTCGCGCGCTGCCCTTGGCCAGTTGCAATCGTCGAGTCATCGAATCTCCGTCTCCGTCAAGCCGCGGGTCTCCAGCAATCTCATGACGTATTTTCCCAGCACGTCGACTTCGAGGTTCACCGGATCCCCCGGCCGCACCTGATGGAGCGTCGTGTGCTCCCACGTGTACGGCACGATCTGCACGCCGAACCGATCGCCTCCCAGCGCGGCAACCGTCAGGCTGATGCCGTCAACGGCAATCGAGCCCTTGGGCACGATCAACGGCGCCAGCGTCGCCGGGAAATCGACATCGAGCCAGTACGCGCCGCCGTCGGGGCGCAACGCCGTTACGCGGCCGACTGTCATCGACGTGCCCGAGAACGAAATGGCCGCCCAGCCGGCTGTCGGCCCGCACCGGGCGCTCCAGGTTCACCATGCGGCCCGCGCCCGTCGATCGCAGGGACGTCACGCGGAGCGTCTCCGGCGACACGTCCACCGAGAAGGCGCGCTCGTCGATCGCGGTCACCGTCAGGCACACGCCGCTCGTGGCGATGCTGTCCCCGGGCTTGAGCTCCGGCGCCAGGCTCGGTCTCGATAGTCAGGCGCTGGCCGCCCGGCGCAGCCTCCACGCGCGCGATTCTTCCGATGGCTTCAATCAGTCCCGTGAACATCGAATTCGAGCGAGCGTATCGTCACCCAGGCCGCAGCCGACTCGCTCGATCTGGAGTATCTCGCACAATCAGGGGCGCCGCCAGACCGCCGCCCAGCACGTGCGGCGTCTCAATCCGCTGGACGCGGTCCACCAGACGGGCCTCGGCAAACGCCGTCTGCAGGCGCGGGCCGCCTTCCACGAGCAGCGACAGGAGGCCGAAGGTCCGCCAGCCTCGCCAACGCCGCGCGCAGGTCGTGATTCTCCACGTATTCGATCGTCACGCCGCGGCGGCTCAAGGATTCCAGATGTGCCGCACGCTGTCGCCTCGCGCCGGGAGCGACAATCAGGACGACCGGCCCGGCGCCGAGTGTCGAGAACACGCGAGCCGAGCTTTCGATCCGCGCCTGCCAGTCGAACAGCACGCGGGTCAGCGGGCGCGCACGGTAGACGTCCCGAGAGCGTCAGCAGCGGATCGTCGATCTGGACGGTGCCTGCGCCGACGGCGAGCGCGTCGACCTCGGCGCGCTGGCGCTGAAACCAGCGATCGGCGGCCGGACCGGTCAGTTTCACGCGACCCGTCCGATCGTCCCACGAAGCCGTCCGCGGAGACGGCCGCCTTGACGATCACGAACGGCCGCCGGCGCGTCACCCATGAGAAGAACGGTTCGTTCTGCCGGCGCGCCGTCGCGGCGCCGATCCCGACGTCGACTCGGATGCCGCGCGATCGCAGGTTCGTCAAATCCCTTTCCAGCCACGCGAGGATTAGGATCGCGCAGCGCGGCCACGACGCGAGCAACGCCAGCGGCCGCAATCCGTTCGACGCACGGGCCGGTCCGGCCGACGTGACAGCAAGGTTCCAGCGTGGAATAAAGCGTGGCGCCGGCCGCGCGGGAGCCCGCGTCATCGAGGGCACGCACTTCGGCGTGCGGCCCGCCGGCGGCCAGATGGGCGCCCTGGCCGACGACCACCCCGTCCGGCGTTACGACAACAGCTCCGACGATTGGATTCGGGCTGGTGCGCCCGCGGCCGCGCTCGGCCCAGAACAGCGCGCGCTCCATGAAGGCCGCGTCTTCCTCGGTTGCTCGCGGAGCCCCAGGCCTCCGCTCGCAGTCGCGCTGCGGCGCTCGACGACTCGCTCTCCTCGCGCGGGGCGTCCTCGTGCGGCATGCCTTACCACGGCTGCAGGAACAGCGCGTCCACGTACGCGTCCACGTCGAACGGCGCCAGGTCCTCGAGCGATTCCCCGAGGCCGACGTAGCGAGATAGGCAGCTTCAGCTCGTGGGCGATCGCAATCGCGACGCCGCCCTTGGCGGTGCCGTCCAGCTTGGTGAGCACGATTCCTGTTGCGCCGCTGGCCGCGAGAAACTCACGCGCCTGGACGAGACCGTTCTGGCCGACCGTCGCGTCGAGCACGAGCAGCACTTCGTGCGGCGCATCGGGCACCACGCGGCGAATGACGCGGCGGATCTTGTCGAGCTCCGCCATCAGATTGGCGCGGGTGTGCAACCGCCCGGCCGTATCGACCAGGACGATGTCGCGTCCTCGCGCCTTGGCGGCCGTCGACCGCATCGAAGGTCACGGCCGCCGGATCGGCACCTGGCTGGGCCCGGATCAAATCGGCGCCGGCTCGTGCCGTCCAGACGGCCAACTGCTCGACCGCCGCGGCACGAAACGTGTCGGCCGCGCACACCAGCACCGTGCGGCCGCTCGACCGGTACAGGTGGGCCAACTTGCCAACCGTCGTCGTCTTGCCGGTGCCGTTTACGCCGACCACGAGCACCACGTGCGGGCGCGTGTTCGTGTCCGGCGCCGCCGCGACGTCCGTGAGAATGCGGCGCACTTCACCTGCGACCCGCTCGCGCAGCGATCCGTCCCGGCCGGCCCGCACGGCCGTGAGAATGCGCTCCGTCGCGGGGAGGCCGACGTCGGCCGCGATCAAGGCGTCTTCAATCGCTTCGGGCGTGTCAGCGACCGCGGCCGCCGCGGGGCGCGCACCCGGCGTGGCGGCCGGCGACGCATCGCTCAAGCGTTCGCGAATCTGCTGGGCCGTCTTGGCAAGGCCTTGTTTTATGCGGGAGAAGAAGAGATGGCATCGGTAAATCTTCAAACTCAGGAATTGCCCGCGTCTTCCAACTCTCCCCGCTGCGGGCGCAGCATCAGATCGCCGACGGCTTCGCGCGGCGTTTTGCGGCCGGCAAGGACCTCGCGCATCTGTCTGGCGATGGGCAGTTCGATGCCATGACGCTCGCTGAGGGCCAGCGCCGCTTCCGTCGTTCGAACGCCCTCGGCGACCGTTCGCATCCCGGCCAGGATCTCGGCGAGCGGCCGTCCCCGGCCAAGCTCCATGCCGACGTGCCGGTTGCGGCTGAGCGAACCCGTACAGGTCAGCACCAGGTCGCCCAGGCCGCTCAGCCCCGCGAGCGTTTCGTGCCTGCCGCCCAGCGCACAGGCGAGGCGTGAAATCTCCGCGAGACCGCGCGTGATGAGCGCCGCCATGGCGTTGTGCCCGAGGCCCATTGACTCAACGACCCCTGCGGCGATCGCGATGATGTTCTTCAGCGCTGCTCCGATCTCAACGCCCACCACGTCAGCCGACCCGTAGAGCCGGAAGCGCGGCCCGCGAAATTCCTGCTGGACCGCATGCATCGCCTCGACGCTGGCCGATGCGGCCACGAGCGCCGTTGGCTGCTGCTGCGCGACTTCTGCCGCAAAACTCGGTCCCGACAACACGACGACCGGGTGGTGCGCACCGGTTTCCTCCTGCATCACCTCCGACATGCGTTGCAGCGTATCGGCCTCGAGTCCCTTCGTCGCACTCACCAGCACGACGTCCTCCGGCAGGTGCATCGCGGCCTCGCGCATCACGGCCCGGAGGCCGTGAGAGGGAACCGCGAGAATGACGTGCCGGGCACCGGCCAGCGCCTCCTCCACACTGGACGTCGGCCGAACTTGCGGGGGCATCGCCACATCCGGCAAGTACGTGGGATTCGCGCGTCGCGTGGCGATCTCGCGGATGAGTCCCTCGTCGCGCCCCCAGAGAGACACGACATGCCCGGCGCGTCCCAGATGGGCGGCGAGCGCCGTGCCCCACCCGCCGGCGCCCAGCACCGCCGCGCGATAGTCATCAGATCCCACGGACACCACTTCTGGAGATTCTCCGCTTCTTCGTCGCCCTCGTGAACGCAGCGGCTATGACGGCACCTGATCGGCAACCAGCGCGGTTTCATGGAGCGCCTCGTACCTCGGCACCGACGCCGACAAGTCGCTGCGAAACAATGTCACCCAATTCGCCGTCCAGGCGATTGCCGTCGTCTCTGCCGTCTGTAAGCGTTCGCGAAGCGCCTTCACGTGCGCGCGCTCGCGATCGGGCACCCGTGCGATCGTCAGGTGTGGAGAGAAGGGTCGCGCCTCGAGCGCGAACCCTTGGCCGGTCAGCCGCCTGCTGATCTCCGCGTGCACGGCCGTGATCTCCGCCGTGCCCCTCGTCACATCGAGCCAGACGACCCGCGGCGCGCCGGACGGCGGGAAGACATTCGCGCCACCCAGTTCGACTTCGAACGGGCTTATCGTGACGGCCGGGCCGAGGGCCGTCCGCAGGCCGCCGAGCCGCAGAGGGTCAACTTCCCCGAGGAAGTGAAGCGTCGCATGGATGTTCGACGCGGGAGTCCAGCGAAGGCACGCCGCCATCGATCCGATGGCGTCCTGCAGTTGGAGCAGCCTCTGCGCCAGCCTCGCTTCGGCCGGCCGGTCCGGCTTCAACGCCAGAAACAGCCTCACGCCGCTTGCACCGCACGACGCGCCATCTCCAGCGCGGCCTGCGTCGCCTGAAGACGAATCATCTGCCGATCCCCGACGAACTTGAACGTGCGGACGGCGTCTGCACGATGTGCCGCGGACCTCACGGCAATCGCTACAGTCCCGACCGGTTTTTCAATCGTGCCGCCGGACGGCCCCGCAATGCCGGTAATGCTGACCCCGAACTCAGCGTGCAGCCGCTCGCGGACACCCTCCGCCATCGCAACGGCCACAGGTTCGCTTACCGCGCCGTGTGCGGCGATGAGATCGGCCGGCACGCCGAGCTGCTCCACCTTCACCTCGTTGGCATAGGCCATGACGCCGCCGACCACCCACGCGGAACTGCCCGCCACGTCAGTAAGCCTGGCGAGCACCAGACCCCCGGTGCATGACTCGGCGACGGCGACTCGTCCTCCGCGATCGCGCAGGAGATCGCCGACTACTTCAGCCAGTTGCCGGCCATCGGTACTGAATACGATGTCGCCCAATGCGGTCGCCAGTTGCTGCACGGCGTCATCCAGCGTCCGATCGACCGCCGAACGGTCCGAACCTCGCGCCGAAAGGTGAAGCTCGATTTGCCCGGGCGCGGCGAGAATCGTCGTCCGAACCGGGATCTGCCAGGCCGTCATGCCGCGATACACCGGCTCGGCAATCTCCTCGACCTGGGATTCCGGTTTGCCCGTCATCTTGATCACGCGCCGCTGCACGCCCCCTCCGCCGGTCCGTTCGGCAAGCCGTGGTTGGACGGCCGTCTCAAACATCGCCTGCAGCTCTCGTGGCGGACCTGGCAGCAGTACGACGATTCGGCCGTCGGTCTCGATCCACAGGCCGGGCGCGGTCCCGTTCGGGTTCGGCAGAATGCTCGCGCCGCAAGGCACCTGGGCCTGGCGCCGATTGATGGCAGGCATGGGCACACCGCGCATTTCGAATCGGCGTCGAATCGCGGCGAGGATGTCGGCGTCCTCCTGCAGCGGCAGGTTCAACGCTGACGCGACTGCCTCTCGCGTGATGTCGTCGGCCGTCGGACCGAGGCCGCCCGTCAGGACGACGACCTCCGCGCGGGCGAGCGCCTGGGAGAACATCGCGATGAGATCTCCCGCATTGTCCCCGACGATCGCCTTGGCGCGAACGTCCAGGCCGACCTCATTCAGGCGGGCGGTCAGATACAGCGAGTTCGTGTCGGTGCGGTGCGGCGTGAGCAGCTCGCTCCCGACGGCAAGGATTTCGGCCGTGGCCAACTCACGCATCACCAGCCGACCGGAAAAACCGCCATCCCTACCCTGAGCAGGAGATTGGCGTACACGCCCGCCATGAGGTCGTCGGCCATGATGCCGGCTCCGCCTGGGAACTTTTCGAACTGACGGGCGGGCCACGGCTTAACGATATCGAAGACCCGGAAGATGAGGAAGCCCACGACGACGCCCTGGTGGCTGATGCCGGTGGCGAAAAAAGTTACGAGTTGCCCGGCGACCTCGTCGATGACGACCTGGCTGGGATCTTCTCGACCGAAATGTCGCGCCGCGACGCCTCCCGCCCAGGTCCCTCCGAGCGACACTGCCGCGATGAGTGCGGCTTGCCAGATCAGCGGCCACGAAAGCGTCGCGAGGTACAGGAGCGCCCCAAGTGCGGAACCGACGGTGCCCGGTGCGAATGGGAAATAGCCCGCGCCGCCGGCCGTGGCGAACACGACGCCGAAACGTCTCATGCGCGAACGACGCGTGTGTGGGCGAAACGATCGTGCAGGGCGGGGCCCTTGCCCAGCACGGCGGGCGCAAAACCGAGACCCAGGGCGAGCACAGAAGGGAACGTCAGAATCGCGCGCAGAGCGGCCTGCTTGAGCGTCACACGGTCGGTGATCGTCGCATCGCTGACGTCCCGATCACTCGAAGCCCGGCAGCCATTTTGCCGACTGTCTGGCCGTTGGTGGCCGTGAACATGAGCAGATATCCGCCGTCAACGAGAAACAAATACGCTGCCAGAGGCAGCATCGGGAGCTGCATTGCCTGGGCGAACGTCAGATCGCATCGCTGCAGGGTCAGCCACACGACGGCGAGGTTGATCGCCCCGATGAACAAGAGGTCAACGAACGCGGCCTCGATCCGGCGGACGGCACCGGCTGGCTGCTCTTGATTCCGGGGCCCGGGCGGCACGGCCGGACTCGGCGTCTCCAGGCGGGGGGCTGCCGGCGCTTCTTCGCGGACCCGGGGATCGAGCAGGTCCCGCTCGAGCAGACCAGCCTGGCGGGCCGAGACCGCCTCCCGCTGATATCTCTCGCGCACACGACCGGGCGCCGGTGTCGGCCGCCGCACGGCGAGCGGGGGTCGAGGCGCGGGGGGCAGCTTCACCAGCGGCTCATCCTGACCTGCCCGCGCCGCCGGCTCGGTCAGCCCTTGCACGAACAGCGGCAATTCAGCCGTCGTTGCCGGCGTGGGATTCGACGCCGGCGGGGCCTTCACCTGTTCGACGGTTGCGGCACGTGCTGACACAGACACCCCGGACTCGAACTGTCGGTCAACCGATGCCTGGCGAACTGATCCACCAGCCGGCTTGATGCCTGAATCAATCGTCTCTGCGATCGGACGCCCCGGTTGCGCCCCGGCATCGCGGCCGAGCAAGTCGAAGTCCGCGAGCAGGTCCTGGCTGGTGTCCGCCGGGGCGATTGCCAGGTCGCCGGGTTCGAATGACAAGTCGTAGCCGCAGTTCCTGCAGCGCGGCTCAGGCTCGAAACTCAGGTAATGGCACTTGGGACATCTCATAGACTTGCCCGGGCAGCCCTCACTTCTTTTCCCGGCCCCCCGCAAGCAGCAGACGCTGGATTTCGACACGCAGGACGTCGGCGTCCTGCCTGATCGGACTATTGTCGTCGACGCGGTCGAGCACCTGCAGCGCTTCCGCCAGCCGGCCGCGGGCGTAGAGCGCGCGCGCGCGGATCAGGGCGACATCCGAACGGGAGAGGACCTGCATCTTGGCCGGCACGGTGGATGCGGTCAATGTTTCAGCCGCGGAACCGAAGCCCATCCAGTCGCGCACACTCGGGCTCGTGAGGCCGATGAGCAACAGGAGGCCGGCAGCGAAGGCCGCGATGACCACGACCATCGTCGGCGACCGGCGCGGCCACACCCAACCCGGCACAATCTCGGGCGCGGGGCGGATGGCAAGCTGACTGGCCGGCGCTGGAACGGACAGCCGCTCGACCCGCTCGAGCTTCACGCGCAGCGCCGCAGCGCGCTCGTCATCGCCGGTGGAGGCGACGGCCTGACTGAGCAGATCGCGCGCGGCGTCCGTGTCCCCGCAGTCGAGCATTTGCTGACCGGTCTGCAAGAGCTCGTCGGATTTGCGTTGACGTTCCGCGAGCGCGGTTCGCGCACGGTCGATGTAGGCGCGGGCGCGCGCATGCGACCGATCCAGAAACAGCACGCGCGTCCAGACGTGAATGGCCTCTTCGTACTGCCCCGCAAAGTACTGATCCAGCCCCTGAACGAGCAGCGCGTCGGCCTGGCTGTCACGATCCCTCGCCCCAGGATCGGCCAACGACGTCTCGGTGCGGCGAAGTTCAGCCATCTTCGGCGTGCCGAGATTATAACCAGTGAACCGACTCGGTACAAGGGACAATCGGTACGACAGGTACGACGAGTACCGACGGGTACGAGGAGTGTTCTGACGCTGGCCATCTTGTTCCTGTTCTAATCCTGGCAAGCCCTTGACGTGGTATCGGTCGTACCCGTCGTACCTCCATACTCGCGTGTGCTACAACTCTCCCATGCCTCTCATCGAGTGCATTCCGAACGTCAGCGAGGGACGCCGCGCAGACGTCATCGAGGAGTGCGCCCAGGCCATCCGCGCCACGGCGGCGCGGCTGCTCGACGTTCACTCCGACCCTTCGCACAATCGCTCGGTCTACACGTTGGTCGGCGACGCCGATGCCGTGCGCGCGGGCGTGCTGGCACTGTTCAATCGCGCCATCGCGCGGATCGATCTTCGCCTCCACGCCGGCGAGCATCCGCGCGTCGGCGCCGTGGATGTAGTCCCATTCGTCCCCATAGAAGACGCGACGATGGACGACTGCGTCGCCTTGGCCAGGTCGGTCGGTGCCGAAGTGGCCAAGCGGTATGAACTGCCCGTCTTCCTGTACGAGGAGGCGGCCACATCGCCGGCAAGACGGAATCTCGAAGATATCCGGCGCGGCGAGTTCGAGGGGTTGTCCCTGAAGATGGCGCAGGCGGAGTGGCGGCCCGATTTCGGCCCCGCGCGACCCCATCCCTCCGCCGGCGCGTCGGTCATCGGCGCGCGCCGGGCGCTCATCGCGTACAACATCAACCTGCGGACCACCGACCTGGCGATCGCCAGGACCATTGCTGCGGCAGTCCGGCAGAGCTCCGGCGGCCTGCGCCATGTGAAAGCCATGGGCGTCGACCTCGCGAATCGCGGCATGGTGCAGGTGTCCATGAACCTGACCGATTACGAGCAGACGCCGATGTTCCGGGTCTTCGAGCTGGTCAAGCGCGAAGCGGCGCGCCAGGGCGTGCCGGTCGCCAGCAGCGAGATTGTCGGCCTCGTTCCCGCCGCGGCGCTGACCGCCTCGGCCGCCTGGTTTCTCCAGCTCGACGAGACATTCAGCACGGATCAGATTCTGGAGAACAGGCTGAAGAAGGCTTGAGGCCTGCGGCCTTCACGCCCCTTCCTCTTCCCTCCTCCCCGGCGCGATCCCGAGACTGCGCATCTTCCGATACAGATTGCTGCGTTCCACGCCCAACGTGTCGGCCGTGCGCGAGATATTGCCGTCGAATGCGGCGAGAGCGCCGAGGATGTACTCGCGCTCCCAGGCATCGCGAGCCGTGTAGAGCGGCCGCACGTCGACCACCGCGCCGGGCGTCGGTGCAGGCGCGACGGTCGCGTCGAGAAACGAGAGGTCAGCCGCGACGATTTCCTCTCCCGCCACCATGATCATCAGCCGTTCGATGACGTTGCGGAGCTCGCGGACGTTGCCGGGCCAGCGGTAGGTCTGAAGAATCCGCAGCGCGTCGGTCCGGAACTGCTTCGGGCGCCGGCCGTATTCACGCGCCAATTCAGACACGAAGTGCTCCGCCAGCCGCCGGATGTCGTCACCGCGCTCCCGGAGCGGCGGCACGAAGATCGGGATCACGTTCAACCGGAAATAGAGGTCGTCGCGGAACCGGCCGCCACGAATCTCTTCCACGAGATCCTTGTTCGTCGCGGCAATCACCCGCACGTCGACCCGAATGCTCGACTGTCCGCCGACAGGCTCGACGACCTGTTCCTGCAGTGCCCGCAGCACCTTGGCCTGGGTCTTCAAGCTCATGTCGCCGACTTCATCCAGGAAGAGCGTTCCGCCCGTCGCCATCTCGAACTTCCCGCGGCGGTCCGCCACCGCGCCCGTGAAAGCGCCCCTCATGTGACCGAAGAGCTCGGACTCAATCAGCTCTTCCGGGATGGCGGCGCAATTCACTTCCACGAAGGGACCCGTCCGCCGGTGGCTCAGGGCATGAATCTGCCGCGCGACCAGTTCCTTGCCTGTCCCGTTTTCCCCGGCAATCAGCACGCGGCCGTTGGTCGGCGCCGCCATCGCAATCTGCTCGCGCAACTGCGCCATGACGCGGCTGTCGCCGACAATCGTCGGCGTCCGGCCCACGCGCGCCCTCAGTGTCGTGTTCTCGACTTCGAGCCGGCGCTGGCGCAGCGCGTTGCGCACCGCCAGCACGGTCTTTTCCAGGGCGAGCGGCTTCTCCAGGAAATCGAACGCGCCCAGCTTGGTGGCCCGCACCGCCGACTCGACGTTGCCGTGGCCGGAGATCATGATGACCTGCGCGTCGATCCGCCGCTCGCGCAGCCGCTCGAGCGTTGCGAGCCCATCCAGCCCCGGCAGCCACACATCCAGCAGCAGGACGTCGTACGGCTTGCGGGCCACCTGATCGAGACACGCCTCCCCGCTGTCGACCGCATCGACCTGGTATCCCTCGTCGCGCAGGACGCCGCCGAGCGACGCCCGCACGCCGGCCTCGTCGTCGACGATCAGGATGGAGGACATGGATCGTCGGAGGCGCCAGGCCCAGGGCCCACGGCCGAAGTGGCCGGAATGCGGGAACAGTCGTGCAGTCCGAAACCGGGGCCTGGGGCCTGCGGCCTACAGCCTGTCCATTTCATGCCGCCGGCAACTCCACCGTGAAGACTGTCCCGCTCGGCAGCGCGTCGCCGACGTCAATCCCGCCGCCGTGTTCGGCGACAATGCGCCGCACGATCGCCAGGCCAAGCCCGCTCCCGCGACCTTTGGTCGAGTAGTACGGCATGAACAGCTTTTCCCGATCGGCCGCGGGCACGCCAGGACCGTTGTCGCTCACCACGAGCCGCACGACGCCGTTGGCTCGATCGTACTCGGTGGTGAGCAGAATGACCGGCGGCCGGCCATCCGGACGCGCGGGCGCGACGGCGCCGCCCAGGGCTTCCATCGCGTTGTCGATGAGATTGATGATCACTTGACGGATCTGTTCGGTGTCGAGCCGCACCGGCGGCAGATCGGGCGCCAGGCGGCTCTCGATCCTCAGCGTCGACTCCTGCAGCACCCCGCCGTACAGCCGCAGCGTGTCCTGGACCAGGCGGTTGAGATCGGCCGGGATCGTGCGAGGGCCCCGCAGCCGCGCGAATTGCGCGAACTCATCGACGAGCGTCTTCAGCGCTTCGACCTCGGTGACGATGGCGCCCGTGCATTCGTCGACGAGCGCGCGTGCATTGGGCGGCCCGGTCGAGAAGTTGCGGCGAAGCCGCTCCGCGCTGAGCTGGATTGGCGTCAGCGGGTTCTTGATTTCGTGCGCCAGACGCCGCGCGACATCGCGCCACGCGGCGACCCGCTGCGCCCGGATCAGCGGCGTCACGTCGTCGAGGACGAGAACGGCGCCTTCAAGCTGCCCCCGATCGCCGGTGAGAATCGTCGCGGCCGCGGCCAGGTGAATCTCCCGATCCTGGCGCGCGAGGGTGATTTCCTGCACCACGCCAGCTTCGCGCCGCCGCGTCGCCTCAATCAGCGACAGGAGCGGCTGCAGGTCATCGCGCAGGAACACGGACGCCGCCGGCTGGCCGAGTGCCTGTTCGTCAAGGCCGAGCAGCCGCGCCGCGGCGCCGTTGAGCGTCTGGATCTCGCCGGTGGGCCCGAGGGACATGACGCCGGTGGCCACGCGCTCCAGCACCGTCTCGATGTAGCGGCGACGCCCCTCGACCTCGACGTTCTTGTGCTGCAGATCGCGCCGCGACTGCTCGAGTTTGTCCTGGCTCGTACGCAGTTCGGCCGCCATCGTGTTGAACGACTCCATGAGCGATCCGAGCTCGTCGCCTGTCTGCGGCTCGAGCCGCAGGTCCAGCTTTCCTTCACCGATGGCTTTGGCGCCTTCGGCCAGCATCTGCACGGGCCGGGTGATGCGCTTGGCCAGATAAAGACCCAGCCAGGTCGCGCTGACAAGGATGAGCAGCGTGACCATGAGGAAGAGCGCGAGGTACACGCCCTCGACCGGCCCTTTCATGACCTTCAGCCCCTGGTAGTTCTCGTACTCGCTGGTCGCGCGGCGAAGCTGCGCCTTGATATCCGCGCCGATGAGCTCGGACACGACGACAGCGCCCACCGTCTGACCCGCGCTCTGAATCGGCCAGGCGGACCGCACCAGCCATCCGCCGCTGTTGAGCTCGTCAAGGTTGGACTCCTCCTTCCCCGACGTCACGGCCTGCAAAGCGAGACGGTCTGCCGAGGCCCGCACGTCATCGCGCGTCAGCAACCCCGAATCACCCCCGGTGACGAAGGTGACGTCAGGTGGACCGGTGGCCGAGACGACCGCGCGATAACACTCAATCTTTCCGCGTTCGAGTGTCGAGAGGTCCGCCCGCAGCGTCGACCCGAGCGCAAGGACATCACCGGCGGTAATCGCCGCCGCTGGCAGCGACGTGGCGAGCCGCCTGGCGCGGCTGCTCACCGCGCTCTTGTGCTCGTCCAGGTACTGCTTGCCGATGCCGTTGGCGATCTCCAGCACCTGATCGGCTGGCGGACTGAGCCACCGCGCCGTACTGCTGCTGATGATCTGGCTGCCGCTGATGAGGACGAGGACCGACGGAATGATCGTCATCGCCAGCAGGGCGCCGACCAGCTTGGCCCGAAACCTGGCGAACGGGGCGGCGCGCCGCTGCTCCACCCAGAGCTTGAGCAGGTTGCGGACCAGGACGAACACGAGGGCGGCAAGGATCGTCAGATCGACCGCATAGAGCACGTACAGCAGCACGTCGCTGAGGAGCGGCGAGACGATCTCGCCCGTGCCGGTTCGCTCTGACAGCCACACCAGCCCCGCGAGCAGCGCGATAAGCAGGCCGACCGCCACGCCGATGACGCGCGGGTTGTCGAGCGGACGTTTGCGGCCTTCGCCCGGCTCAGGCCTCGTCGAGCCGGTCGTGGCACGCGAGTCACCTGCGACCGCCCGCTCCTCGACGATCTCGCGCAAGTGGAGGGTAGAAGGAGACGTTCTCACTATTTGATGAACGTGAAGTCGGCCCGGCCGGTGCCGTCGTTGCGGCCCCAGGGCCAGAGCGAGAATCTCAAGTGCGGGTGAGCGTCCAACCGAACGCGGACGTAGTAGTCGGCGTTGGGCTCGAGCGCTTCGCTGACCTGAATTGGCACGGCGTCGAAGGCCGTGACCCACGCGCGCATCTCGTCTTCCTTTGGGGTGCTCTTGGACCAGGTGACCCGGCCGTCCTGCTGCTTGGTGACCTGGTAGATCGCGGTGAGGTTGTCGAACTTGGCTGAAGCGGCGACCGTCGCGGCGCCGATCGTGCGGTCCCACCAGAAGGTGGACGGCCGCCGCAGTTCGACTGAGAACGTGAAGGTCAGCGGAACGCCGCTCTTGACGACCTCCCGGCTGTCGTCGGTGAACGCCTCGGGCGCGGCGAACGATGCCGTGACGTGGCCTTCCGCCACGAGCGGCGTCACCTTGATGTCGGCGCCGGCCGGCGCGCCGACCACCGCGAGGCCGCGGGGCGCGGGCCAGTCGTCAGGCGCCGGGAGATGGACGAGCGGCCGCGTGCCGGGCATGGCGAGTATCGTGGACATGAGGACGATCGAAGGACCCAGTCTCATTCCCTCGTCCTGAGCAGGTCGTTCAGCTCGTTCTTGAACTCATCGATATCGCGAAAATTCCGGTACACCGACGCGAATCGGACGAACGCGACCTTGTCGAGGACTTTCAGCTCGCGCATCACATAGGCGCCGATTTCCTCGGTCGTCATCTCGCGTTCCGGCTTCTCCTGCAGGGCCGTCTCGACCTTATCGGCAACAGCCTCGAGGGCGGCGACCCGGACGGGCCGTTTTTCGCACGCCTTGAGCAGGCCGGCCACGAGCTTCTGCCGCTCGAACCGCTCCCGCCGGCCGTCCTTCTTGACGACCATGTACGGAATCTCGTCGATGCGCTCGTAGGAGGTGAAGCGGCGTCCGCACTCCAGGCATTCGCGCCGCCGACGAATCACTTCGCCTTCCTTGCTTTCACGCGAATCGACGACCTTGTCGCCCGGGTGGCCGCAGTAGGGACACTTCACAGTAAAGACCCCGTCAAGTCAGAAGTTCGAAGCCAGAAGCCAGACGGACAGGCTTGCCGGCCACGCGGCGACTTCCCTGACTTCTGGTCTCTAGCTTCCAACTTCTGACTTGTCATGGCCGCGTTCCTCGCCGATCTCCCGAAGGCGGCCCAGCGTGAGCCCCTCCCGCGCCATAAAGATTACCCCCACGATGGCCACGGGCAGCGTGGAAACGGCATGCAGCACCAGGGCGGCCGCCACGGCGCGGTCGTCGCTCGCGCCGAAAAAGCGCGTCACCGCCGCCTGATACATGGCCTCGAAACCGCCGACGCCACCCGGGGTCGGCACCGCCACGCCCACGACGAGAAACGTCACGACAAGGAACGAGCCGGGAAACGATAACGTCAAATCAAACGCGCGGGAAGTGAGCCAGATCCCGGCGGCAATGGAGACCCACATGGGGATGGAGACCGCCATCGCCGCCATCAGCGGGCCCGGCTGGCGCATGACCGCGAGCCCCTCGGCGAAGGCCTGGACGACCCGCCCGATGGCGGATGCCAGGCGCGCCGGCATGATGCGGCCAAGCTGCGCGGCCCAGCGCCCCAGCCGCTCGGGATGGCCGGCGCAGACGAACAGCAGCGCGAGGCCGGCCAGCGAAACGGCCGCCGCCACGGCGCCGAGCGATTTCACCGTCTCGAATCCGGCCCCCATCGTCGCGGGATCGGTGGACAGCAGGAAGTAGCCGAAGAGCAACAGGACGGCGGCGACGTCGAGCAGCCGCTCGACGATGATCGTGGCGAAGGTCGGCCGAGAAATTCAGGCGTTCCTCGCGAGCCAGTAGATAGGCGCGCAGGACCTCGCCGACGCGGCCGGGCAGGAGAAAGATCGCGGTGAACCCGATGATCGTTGCCCGAAAGGCCGGGCCGAACCTGGCGCGTCCGATCGGCTGCAGCAGGAACTGCCAGCGCCAGGTCCGCAGAACGTAGGTCACGAGGATTGTTCCGAGGGTTGCGGTAATCAGACCGAAATCGACCTGGCGCATGTCGCGCCAGACGTCGGCAAACTGGACATTTCGAAAGAAATACCAGAGCAGACCCGCGGTCAGGGCCAGGATGGCGCCAGTGCGGATGCGTGCACGCCGCTGAGATGGTGGTGTTGGCATCGCGCAGGAACGGCTGACCGGGTCCGGGCTGGACGATTGGCCCGGTGCTTTCTACTATAAGATTGGCGGCAAGTCTATGGGAAAGCGTGAGTTATTCATCGCGCTGGCGTTCATCGCCGCAGGCGCGGTCGCCTACCAGTTGACCGCACCGCCGGCGTCGCCAGCGGCGGGAGGCTTCTCGCTCACGCGATTCTGGACCAACGCGCGGCGAGGCATGCGCGGGAACGCCGCGCAGGCGACGTTCTCCAGGACCGGATCGCTTCCCGTCTCGCGCGAGCAGACGGATGTCCGGCTGGAGGGTCCGTTTGCGCAGGTCCAGTTCATTGGCGAGGCCCGGGCCGACATCGCCTATGAATTGAACGTCCAGTCGAGCGGCCCGGATCGCGACGCGGCGCTCGCGTCCGCCAAGCAGGTCACGATGAAGGCCGACGACATGGGCGCGTCACTGATCGCTCCGGATCAGTTATCCGCGGGAAGGCCGTCAGTCGGTCGGCGGTGATTCTGCGCCTGCCGTCCCGGCTGGGCGTCCTGGTGGCTTCGGCCAGCGGCGTCCAGGCCTCGAGCGTCGCGTTCGCGCACCTGGACAACGTCGGCGGCGATGTGACGTTGTCTCGAGATTGCCGGCGCGGTGACCGGCCTGCACCGCAACGGGTCCCTGAAAGTGCGGGACACCGGATCGGTCAAGCTGACGCTTGCAGCGGTCGCGAGCCTCCTTCGACAACGTGCGGCGCGGCCTGACGCTGGATCTGCGCGACGGCGAATGCCGCATCGTCAACTCCGAAGGGCCGGTCGAACTGGACGAAATGCGCGCCGAGATCACCATCGCCAACCACGCCGGGCCGATTCGGATCGGCGGCATCGACGGACGCGTCACCTTGACCGATCCGCACGACGCGTCCAAAGTCGACGTGCGCCGGGCTGAAGTGGAAGTGACCGTGCGGCGTCCGGTACCGCTGACGCTGCTCACGACCGACGACACGCTGCGGCTGCTGCTCGACGGTCCCCCGCACGTTGACATCGACGCGGCGGCGAGTCTCGGCCGCGTGCGCGCGGAGGATTTTCAGTTGTCCGCCGAACCGGGCGATCAGGAGAGCCGCCTGGTCCACGCGTTCGGCGGGAGCGGCGGCGCGCGCGTGTCGCTCAGAAATTTGCGCGGCGATATTGTCATCAGAAATTTTCGCGGATCGATTGTGAATCCGCCAGGCAAGTGATACCCTTCGGCTTCTTTCGCGAAGCCGCATGTCGTCATCGGTCGTTCTGGAAACCAATCTCTCGGGCCTGACGCTCGCGCGCCGCGGAAAAGTCCGCGACGTGTACGATCTCGGCGACCATCTGCTGATCGTCGCGACCGATCGCATCTCGGCGTTCGACTACGTGCTTGGATCGGGCATCCCCGACAAGGGCCGCGTGCTGACGCAGTTGTCGGCCTTCTGGTTCGGTCGAGTCGCGGACCTGACGCCGCATCATCTCGTGTCCGTCCGCGTGGACGATTTTCCGGCGGCGGCGCGCGCGCACGCCGAGGTGCTTGTCGGGGCGATCGATGCTCGTGCGCAAGACGACGCCGCTGCCGGTCGAGTGCGTGGCCCGCGGATATCTCTCGGGCTCCGGCTGGAAGGAATACCGGCAGACCGGCACGGTCTGCGGCTGTCGCTTCCGGCCGGCCTGCGGGAATCGGATCGGCTGCCCGCGCCGATCTTCACGCCCGCGACCAAAGCCGACACCGGCCACGACGAGAACATCAGCGAGGCCCAGGCGGGCGAGATTGTCGGGCACGATCTGATCGGCCGCCTGCGCGACCTGACGCTGGAGATCTATGCGCGCGGAGTGGCGCATGCCGAGACGTGCGGCATCATCATTGCCGACACGAAATTCGAATTCGGGCTGGCCCACGACACCCAGCGAGTTGACGCTCATCGACGAAGTCCTCACGCCGGACTCGTCGCGATTCTGGCCCCGCGATCAGTATCGGCCGGGCGTCGGGCAGCCAAGTTTCGACAAGCAATTCGTGCGCGACTACCTGGAACAGATCGGGTGGAACAAACAGCCCCCGGTCCCTTCGCTCCCGGACGCGGTCGTCATCGCGCACGCGGGAGAAGATCACTGGCTCTGACGGACGTGACTGGCTACCGGCCTTGCTGGACCGAGCTGAAAGGAACATCTCATGATTCGTGACGATCTCGCCGATCTCGTGCAGCAGATGATCGACCGCGGCATCCTGTTCGATGACGCGCAGCGCGAATTCGAGCGTGTGTTCCTCACCCGCGCGCTGGCGAAGACGAACTACAACGTCTGTAAAGCCGCCAAGATGACCGGCCTCCACCGCAACACGCTCAGCCGCAAGATGGCGAGCTACAAGATCAAGAAACAGGCGTAACGCAAGCCTCGGGCGCGGGCCGGGCGTGAACGGGCGCCCCTCGGGCGCGTTGCCGCGCTGGAGGCCTGAGGTCTTGACACACTTTTTCCCGATTCCATATGATTAGCAGTCGGTCATGCTGACTGCTAACAGTCGGACGCCTGACTGCTAGCCAATTTCGCGAGACATTGGCGGGCGGGTTCTCCGTCGACCGCGAGCGAGCGAGAGCGAGTGAGCCGCGGGCCCGGAGCGGGGACCACAAGGGTCCCCGCGAGGGCGCGCGTAGAGGAGTCCGCGGGGGCAAAGCCCCCGGATTCAAGAGAGGAAACGTATGAAAGTCAGACCACTGCACGATCGAGTCATCGTGGAACGCATCGAAGAGGGCGAGCAGAAGATCGGCGGGATCATCATCCCCGACACCGCCAAGGAAAAGCCCCAGCAGGGCAAGATCATCGCCGCAGGCAAGGGCCGAATCGAGAAGGACGGCAAGGTCACGCCACTCGACGTCAAGGCCGGCGACACCATTCTGTTCGGCAAGTACGCCGGCCAGGAAATCAAGATCGACGGGAACGAGTACCTCATCATGCGTGAAGAAGAAGTACTCGGCGTCATCGAAAAGTAACGAGGAGAGTCACCAATGGCAAAGCAGATTGTTTACGGCGAGGAGTCGCGGCACGCCATTCTTCGCGGCGTCAACGGCCTGGCCGACGCGGTCAAGGTCACGCTCGGTCCCAAAGGCCGCAACGTCGTCATCGACAAGAAGTTCGGCTCGCCGACGATCACCAAGGACGGCGTGACCGTGGCGAAAGAGATCGATCTGAAGGATCCGATCGAGAACATGGGCGCGCAGATGGTGCGCGAAGTCGCCAGCAAGACGTCCGACACAGCCGGTGACGGCACGACGACGGCGACCGTGCTCGCGCAGGCGATTTACCGCGAGGGCCTCAAGATGGTCACCGCGGGCGCCAACCCGATGGAGCTCAAGCGCGGCATCGAGAAGGCCGTCGAGGCCATCACCGACCAGCTGAAGAAGCTCTCCAAGCCGGTGAGCGGCCACATGATCGGCCAGGTCGGCACGATCTCAGCCAACAGCGACGAGACGATCGGCCGGATCATCGCCGAGGCGATGGAGAAGGTCGGCAAAGACGGCGTCATCACCGTCGAAGAAGCCAAGAGCATGGAGACGTCGCTCGAGGTCGTCGAGGGCATGCAGTTCGACCGCGGCTACCTGTCGGCCTACTTCGTCACCGACCCGGAGCGCATGGAAACGGTGCTCGAGAACCCGGTCATCCTCATCCACGAGAAGAAGATCAGCTCGATGAAGGACCTGCTGCCCCTGCTCGAGCAGGTCGCCCGCGGGGGGCGCCCGCTCCTCATCATCGCGGAAGACGTCGATGGTGAAGCGCTGGCGACGCTGGTCGTCAACAAGCTGCGCGGCACGCTGCAGGTCGCGGCGGTCAAGGCCCCCGGCTTCGGCGATCGCCGCAAGGCCATGCTCGAGGACATCGCCATCCTGACCGGCGGCCGCGCCATCACCGAGGACCTCGGCATCAAGCTCGAGAACATCAAGCTCGAGGACCTCGGCAAGGCCAAGAAGGTCACGATCGACAAGGACAACACGACGATCGTCGAGGGCGGCGGGGCGCAGTCGTCCATCGAAGGCCGCGTCAAGCAGATCCGGACGCAGGTCGAGGACACGACCTCGGACTACGACCGCGAAAAGCTGCAGGAGCGTCTGGCCAAGCTCGTCGGCGGCGTGGCCGTCATCAAGGTCGGTGCCGCCACCGAGACCGAGATGAAGGAAAAGAAGGCGCGCGTCGAGGACGCCATGCACGCGACCAAGGCGGCCGTGGAAGAGGGCATCGTTCCCGGCGGCGGCGTGGCGCTCGTGCGCTGCGGCAAGGTGCTCGACGACCTCAAGGTCGAGGGCGATCAGAAGGTCGGCGTCGACATCGTGCGCCGCGCGATCGAGGCGCCGATGCGCTGGATTGCCACCAACGCCGGACAGGAAGGCACGATTGTCGTCCAGAAGATCAAGGAGAAGGATGCCGACGCGTACGGCTACAACGCCGCGACCGACAAGTACGAGGACCTCGTGAAGGCAGGCGTCATCGACCCGACGAAGGTCGTCCGCTCCGCGCTTCAGAACGCTGCGTCCATCGCGTCACTCCTGCTCACGACCGAAGCCATGGTTTCGGAGATTCCGGAAGAGAAGAAGGAATCTCCAGGCGCCGGCGGCGGTCCGGGCGGCATGGGCGGGATGTACTGAGCCGGCGCTAGACAAACGGCGAGACACGAACGGCCCGGCTGGCCTCGCCAGTCCGGGCCGTTGTTTTTTCGATCGCGAACCCGAGTTCTGAGTCCCTTCGTCCGCCGGCTTGAGTGTCCGCTGTGTTTAGTGCAGCCTGAACTCGAGGATGAGCTGGACGTGCACCGGGACGGCCTTGCCGTCCTTCATGCCCGGACGGAACAGCCATTTCTTGGCGGCCTCGACGGCCGCCTGATCGAGTCCGTACGTGCGGTCGAGTGACTTGATGATCTTGATGTCCGTCAGCAGGCCGTTCGGCTGAACGACGGCCTCCAGGTGGACTTCGCCCTGGACTTTCGCGCGCATCGCCTCGCTCGTATACGTCGGGTCCTGCTGGCGAATGGGAACCGGCGAGGAGACGCCGTTCCCGATTTCAAACACGCCGCCACCGGTACCGCCGCCGCTCCCCTCGCCAAGCCCGTTGCCTCGCCCGGACCCGATACCGCCTCCGCTGCCCCCACCGCCGAGCGCCGAGAGCGACACAGAACTCGACCCGCTCGCCTGAAGTGTCTGGGCCAGATTGGTCTGAACCGGCGCATTGAGCGTGGGCGGGGGCGGCACGGGTGGCGGTGGCACCGGTATCGGCTCGACCGACTTCGGCTTCGGAATCTCGAGTTTCTTGGGCGGCGCCGGTTTCGGGCTGCCGCCTCCCCCGCCGCCGGGTCCCTTTTGCTGCAGAAAGACGACGTCGTACTTTATCGGCGTGTGTTTCTGCTGCTCGATGACGTGGTGCACGCCGAAACCGACGATGCCGAGCAGGATCGCTCCATGCACCGCCAACGACGCCACCATGGGGCCGCCCAATCGACGCTTCTTTCCCTCGTCAAAGACGGACTGACCACCCAACCACCCTCCGCTCGGGCTGCCCGACGGGGACGCGGAAGGTGTCGCCGGGATCGGCGCCAGGTTCGAAAGTTCGGATGTGGGCATGGAGAGCCGGCCGTCTCGTATCAGTATACTCACCGCATCCTGGAAACGTTTCGCTGCAAGAGGAATGCCTCGGAACTTGGCGGCCTGGACGCAAGAATAGGGCGTCCTGTCATCACATTTGGACGCTCGCGGCGGCTTTCTGGCCTAGAAGGATGCCAGGGGCCTGTTTTTTCCCGCCCCCTCCGAAGAATCAGCAGGAACCGTCAAAGTGCTAAGATGAGCGGGATTGCCGGCGCGCGCCGGCGGGAGTTTTCCATGGGCCGCATCGGCATTCCGGAACTGCTCGTCATTCTCTTCATCGTCATTCTGATTTTCGGCGCCAGCCGTTTACCGGAGCTCGGCAAAGGCCTCGGCAAAGGCATCAGAAACTTCAAGGACGCCACCAAGGACGGGTTGGGGGACAAGCACGACTAGGTCCCCGTCACTACAGGACGATTCTCTTCTCCCCAACTCTCCGCGTCACTCTTTCCCTGTCCAGCCACTCCAGCAAAGGGATGGCGAACTTTCGGGTCAATCCATAACGGTCCTTGAAAGTCGCGACGTCGAGCTCTGCCGCGCTCTGCCCTGGCGCCGCCTTCATGGCCTTGACGTCGTTCAGTAACCGGGCGAGCACGTCAGCGTGGAACAGCAAGGTCCCGACGCGCACGGCGTGCCGTTCGCGCACAAGCAGACGCACGATATGGTCGAGCGTGGCCGGAGCCACACCCACGGCGGCCTGTAATGCCGCTGGATCCGGAGGGGTAAAGCCGGCCTCACGCAGGATCCGTTCGACAGCGTCACGGGCCCGCATGGTACCGGCATCGATCGTGGTACCGCGGGCGGGCAACGCCAATCGGTCCGTCCCGGCGACCGCACCTCGGACAACAAGCGATCTGACGATGGCCTCGAATAGTTCCGGTGGCGCCCCGGGTGCGGCGACATCGCGAAGTGTTTCACGCGGCATGCCCGTTGCCGCCGGCTGCGCGTCATGAAAGCGTGCGAGCTCGGCCGCAATCCGCACCTCAGCGGCGCTGACGGCGGCGGCGTCAAATACGCGCCCGCTGACGTCGAACACTTTGCCTGACGCGCGGAGGTTATCGATGAGGTGAGCGGCGCCCTCCGGATCCAACCCTCCACGCCGAACGAGATCGGCCGCGGTCATGCCGCCGAGGCCTGCGTCGCGCAGCCACACCTCGGCGAACCGCTCGTCCTGCGGCCCGCCGGAAGGCCGGCCGAGGTGAATGTCCAGGTCTTGAAACCTGTCGAATGTCGCTGCGCGGCGCACGCCGCCCTTTAACGGTTCGGGATCGAGGACCAGGCTGCCGCCGATCGTGCCCGCTGGCGAGAAGGCACGGATCACGGCGCGGTCCCCTCGAGTCAGCACGGCGGGCCGTTCGAGCCGCAGCCGCACGAACGCCTCAGCGCCCGGGGGGATGCTCACGGCGCGCTCGCCGGTTTCGATGCGCCGCCATTCCGCGTTCGGTTCGCGGATTGCGGCGACCGCTACCCGTCCAAGCAATTCGTCCGTCCCATGATGGACCCGCACCCGCGAGCCATGACGCAGCGGGCGCGCGTCGCCAAGCAGCGACAGCCGGGCATCGATTCGTCGCGTGACGGCGAGTGCGCGGGGCGTCGACAGGGTAACGCCTCGCGACAACTCCGCGACGTCGATTGCCCCGAGGTTCAGTGCGAGGCGGCGCGGAGCGTCCGCCCGCGCCACCGGCCGGCCATGAACCTGCAGGCCACGAACACGCACGGGCCGCCCATCGGGGAGCACGACGAGCTCATCGCCTTCCCTCACGCAGCCCGACACAAGCGTGCCCGTGACGACCGTGCCAAAGCCTTTGACCGAAAAAACGCGGTCCACGGGGAGCCGGACGACCCCTGGACGACCCTGGCGCAGGGGGACGCCGGCCAGGTTCGCAAGCGCCAGGCGCAGCGCGTCCAGGCCCGCACCGGTTCGGGCAGACACGGGGAGGATCTCGGCGTTCGCCAGAAAGCTGTTTGCCGTCAGCTCACGGACCTCCAGCGCGACGAGATCGGTTGTGTCGGCGTCGACCAGATCGGACTTGGTGATGACGACGACACCGCGTTCAATCCCGAGCAGGCAGCAGATCTCGAAGTGCTCGCGCGTCTGCGGCATCACGGACTCATCGGCCGCGACAACCAGCAGGACGGCGTCAATGCCACCAGCACCGGCCAGCATGTTTCGCACGAACCGCTCGTGGCCCGGCACATCAACAAAGGCCACCTGGAGCTCACCCAGATTCAAATGTGCAAAGCCCAGGTCGATGGTAATGCCGCGTTCCTGTTCCTCCTTCAGACGATCCGGATCGGTCCCCGTCAGCGCTTTCACGAGCGCGCTCTTCCCGTGATCGATGTGACCGGCGGTGCCAATGACGAGGGAACGCATCACGGAGCCACGACGGGTACGATGGCACGGTCCGTGGAACGCGCTGGCGCCAGTCATTTTTGAGTCAAAAGAAAGAGGGCCACTATCCACGTTCATTGGACCCGTCGTACCTGTCGTACCCGTCGTACCCGTCGCACCCGCTATCTTTCTCGCCGGCGGGCCGCCTTGCGGAAGGATCGTTCGCGGGGACCGGGCCGCTTGCTGTTCTTGGGCCGCCCTTCGCGCTTCTGGCGCACCGCGCTTCGGCGCGGCCCTCGATTCTTTTCGGATTCCCGAACGGCGTCGAGGATCTCCGTCAGCCCCAGGTCGATTTGCCGGCGTTCCATGTCGACGCGGATCAGCTGCACACTGACTTTGTCTCCCAGCCGGTAGACTCGTCCGCTCTTTTCTCCGCGCAACAGGTGCGCGCGCTCGACGAATCGATAATAGTCGTCGGCCATGGTCGAGACGTGGACCATCCCTTCGACGAAGTGCTCGACCAGTTCGATGTACAACCCGAAGGCGCTGACGCCGGTCACGTAGCCCTGGAATTCGTCGCCGACCTTGTCGGCCATGAAGCGCACTTTCTTCCACTGCACGAGCTCGCGCTCGGCGTCGGCGGCGCGGCGCTCGCGCTCCGACGTGTGCCTGGCGACCTCCGGCAGGTCCTCAATCAGCTCAGTGCGGCGTTCCTCGCCCATGCCGTGCCTCGACTCGCGCAGCACGCGATGGACGACGAGGTCGGGATACCGCCGGATCGGGGACGTGAAGTGCGTGTAGCTCTCCGCGGCCAGGCCGAAGTGGCCGAGGTTGGCCGGGTCGTACCGCGCTTTCTGCATCGTGCGCAGCATGAGAAAGGCGATCGGCTTCTCCTCCGGCTTGCCACGAATCTTCTCCACCAGCCGCTGAAAGTCCCGGGGCGCGAGCCGGTCCGCCGACCCGCCCAGCGAGTAGCCCAGCGTGGAGATGAACTCCTCAAACACCTCGACCTTCACGGGATCGGGCTCTTCGTGGATGCGATAGAGCGACGGCACGCTGTGCTTCTCGAGATGCGTGGCCACGGTCTCGTTCGCGAGCAGCATGAACTCCTCGATTAACCGATGCGCGACGTTGCGCTCGGCGGCCACAATCGCTTCGACCATGCCTTCGTCATCCAGGACGATCTCGGATTCCTTGAGATCGAAATCGATGGAGCCCCGGCGGCGGCGGCGGCCGTGCAGGATCTCGAACAGCTCGAACATCCGCTCGAACATCGGCACGAGCGGGCGATAGCGATCGATGGCCTGCGGATTCCGATCGGTCAGGATCGCGTTGACCTCCGTGTACGTCATCCGCGCGTGGCTGTGAATCACGCCGTCGTGCATCTCGTAGCGCACGACCGATCCGGACCGGCGATCCACTTCCATCAGGCACGACTGGACGAGCCGATCGACGTGCGGGTTGAGGCTGCAGAGTCCGGTCGCCAGCTCCGACGGAAACATATGCACGGCGCGCTCGGGAAAATAGACCGACGTCCCGCGCTCGTAGGCGTCGCGATCGAGGGCGCTGCCCTCCGACACGTAGTGCGCGACGTCGGCGATATGCACGCCCAGCCAGAAGTTGCCGTTTGGCAGCCGATCGATCGAAATGGCGTCGTCGAAATCGCGCGCGTGCTCCCCGTCAATCGTGACGGTCAACCAGCGTCTGAAGTCCGTCCGGCTCTGGACGTCCCGGTCGCGAACCGCCGTACCGAGACGCTTCGCCTCGGCGATTGCTTCGTCGCTGTGCGCATCCGCCAGCGCGTACTTCCGGATGATGACCGCGGTATCGACGCCCGGCGCGTCGATGGCGCCGAGCACCTCGGTGATGCGTCCGAGCGCAGGACGGGCCGGCGTCGGCCATCGGGTGATGGAGACGGTCACCATTTCGCCGGCTTTCGCACCGCGCGCCTCGCCTTTCGGCACCTGCGCGTCCATGATGATGCGGCGGTCGAACGGCACGACGAAGCCGAGTCCCGTCTCGTCGACATCGTACCGGCCGACGATCGACGACGCGCCGCGCTCGAGGATACGGACGATACGGCCTTCAGCCCGGTCGCCGTCCCTGGCGTGCTCGACGCGGACGACCACGCGGTCGCCGTGCATGGCTTGATTGAGATTTCCGCCGGCGATGTAGATGCTGACCGGCCCGTCTTCACCGGGAGTTTCCGCGTCGACAAACGCAAATCCTCGCGGGTTGGTCGAGACCCGGCCGACGATCAGGTTCATTCGGTTCGGCAACCCGAACCGATGGCCCCGGATCTCGATGAGCTCACCGGCGCTGACGAGCGATCGCAACCTGCGTTTGAAGGATGGCCGCTCCTCTCGGGGAATCCGGAGCAGTTGGAGCAACTCCTTGACCGTGGCCGGGTGATCGACCCGATCGCGGATGGCGGTCAGGATTTGTTCTTCGGAGAGCATTCGGTTCCAGTCTATCCTCAGGCTTGGGACTTGGGGCTTGCGGCCTGCAATGACCGGCTCGAGCCACCGCCAGGCCTAACCCCAACAGGGCACCCAACCGCCGGCGCGTCTTCAGTGTCT
Source organism: uncultured Acidobacteriota bacterium (assembly GCA_963724645.1). Lineage (GTDB taxonomy): Bacteria > Acidobacteriota > Vicinamibacteria > Vicinamibacterales > SCN-69-37 > CAVXSP01. Next base: position 54,228 of record CAVRVJ010000007.1, on the reverse strand, counting down.
ACTCCCCCAGTGACAGTCGCGGTTGCCGTCATCCGGAGCGAAGTCCATGGACGGCGCACGCTCAGGGCACCCAGGGCACCGTCGCCCCTCGACCGCGCTCGGGGCGAAGGCTCGATGGGTGCGGACCTCCTGACCTTCGTGGATGCGAGCAATCCGCCGGCAGCAACGAACTGCGACGAGCCGCGAGTGCAGGCTCTGGTCGCGCGCGCGCGCGGCGGAGATCGCGAGGCGTTCGGGGCCCTTATCGCTCTCTACGAGCGCGTGGTCTTCCGAACGGCAGTGGCGGCGCTCGGCTCGCGCGAAGATGCCGAAGACGCCGCGCAGGACGCGCTGGTCGTCGCCTGGCAGAAGCTGGATGGTTTCCGAGGTGACGCGACGTTCCGTACGTGGTTGCTCACCATCGTCTGGCGAAAAGCGCTCGACCGTCGGCGCGTCCGGCGGCTGTGGTGGAAGCGCACGGAACCCGGAGCGACACGCGAGACCCCGGATCCGCCCGAGGTCCTGGCCGGATCGCTGCCGGATCCCGAGCAGCAGACGCTGTCCCGCGATCTGGCCCGGCGGATCCGGCGTGAGATCGCGCGTCTGTCGCCCAGATTGAAGGACACCTTCCTGCTCGCCTCGAGCGGCGAATACGTATACGACGAAATCGCGCGGATTCAGGGGATCCCGCTGGGGACGGTGAAGTGGCGGGTGGCCGAGGCGAGACGAAAGATTGCGAAGCGCCTAGAGAAGGGTCCGCGCGAGGAGAGCGAGTCCTCGAGCGTCGCAGCGCGGGCGAGCGGGGGTGGGGCCCCGCGAGCGAGTAAATGAAGATGGCAACAACTGACCCTCGAGACCTTGAGCGTTCCATCGACACCGTCGCCCAACGCGTGACGGCGGGCGACCCGCCGTTGCACCTGCGCGCGCGGGTATTGGCTCGGCTTGATGAACGGCGATCGACGCCGTGGATGTGGGTGACGGCGGTCTGTGCCGTTGGCGTCGTTGTTGCGGCGCTCGCGATTGGGCTTCACGGCCGAGGCGCATCGCGAATCGCGCCAGACGGACCCGCGATCGCGATGAGGCGAGGTTCGAGCGAGGCGCTCCCGCCCAGCAGGCCGATTCTGGCCCCAATCCCCGAGCCTCAGGCACCAAGCCTGCGGCCGAACATCGTGAGACGGCCGCAAAGAGTCACCGCGAACGTACTGTCCACGGACGAGCTGGCGTGGCGCGCGCGCGCGATTCCCGCGCTTGCGCACCCGATCCCGCTCACGTTCGATGAGATCCAACCGGCGCCTTTGGAGGTTCGTCCACTTGTCACAACGCCGCTGAGCGTGCCGGCAATCGAAGAAGAGGACGAGAACAAAGTTCAGTAGGACTCGGGCCTCAATCCCCGGGTCACGGTTCACGCGTTCGAAGGGAGCAATATGCGCAGATTCTTGTGTTTCATCGCGGTCACGGTGCTGTGTGCGGCGCCAATTCTCGCGCAGGAGACTCAGCCGGCGCCGACACCAGCGCCCGAGGCCAGCAGGGAACTCGATCAATTGAAGAGCACGCTGGGGACATTGGCGCAAGTCGCTCAGGCGCCCGGGCGCCCGACCACCCCGCCGCGGCCGGTGCAGCCAGCGCCGCCGCAGCCGCCCGGCGGCAGCGGAATCGGTGGACCACCACCAGCCCCCCAGGCACCGCCGGCGGCCGCAGCGCCTCCTGCGCCTCCCTCGCCGCGCGTGGAGTCTGCGCCGACGCAGAGCGTCAGAATCGAAGTCACCATCACGGACTCCCTGAGCGCTGGCGCTCCGACGAAGAAGACAGTCACAATGCTGGTCGCGGACAACCGAAATGGGCGAATTCGAACGACAAACTTCGTGCGCTTCTCCGACGTCGCCGGAAGTACACCGAGCCAGACGACGCCGGTCACGTTGAATGTCGACGCCCGGCCAACGTTGCGTACCGACGCGCGCATTCTGGTGGACTTGACGATCGAGTACATGCCGGAGGCCCCGGCAAACAGCGGCGGATTGAGGCCCAGCAGCATCACCGAGTCGCTGAGCGCACTCGTGCCAGATGGAAAGTCGACGCTGATTTCCCAGTCGGCTGATCCGGTCACGGATCGCAAGGTGACGATCGAAGTGACCGCGACGGTCGTGAAGTAGGAGCCATCTTTATCTTGGTGCGCGTGGGGCCCCACCCCCACGCGCTGTACGCGCTTCGCGCGACGGCCTGACGGCCTTGCCGCGGCGAACCGCCGCGGACTGCCAATCGCCTTGGCTACCCCAGCAGCAGCACCTGTAAATCGCCCACGTTCGTCCCGGTCGGTCCGGTCTTGATGAGCGCGCCGAGGCGCTCGAGCAGTGGATACGAATCATTGTTGTCGAGTGCCGCGGCGCAAATTGCGTGCGCGTCTGGTCCAAGCGCCGACCACATATCCGAATCGACAATGCCGCCCGCAGCATCTGTGGGTCCGTCGACACCATCGGTCCCGACGCTCGCAAGGGCGGCCGGCCCCAGACCGTGCAGACGCTCGAGCGCGGCCACGGCCAGTTCCTGGTTGCGTCCGCCGAGCCCGGTGCCCGTGACGCGGACCGTCGTCTCCCCGGAGCAAATCAAGCAGACCGGGCGCGCCCAATCGCGGCGCGCCTCGCCAAGCATGGCCTCGGCCGCGTGTCGCGCTTCTCCGCCCACAGGCGCCTTATGCACGTGGACGGTGTAGCCGATGTGGCGTGCCGTCTCAGCCGCCGCGCGCATGGCGTCATGGCGCGAGCCGACGATCCAGTACGCAGCGCGCCGCAGCCTCGCATCACTCGGGCGCACAGGACCGTCCACACGTCCCTCGGCACCCGCTTGAAGATGAGCCATGACCCGCGGCGGCATGGATTCATTCAGTGCGGCCCGATCGATCACTGCCAGCGCATCAGCAAAGCTCGTTCCGTCGCCGGTTGTCGGGCCCGACCCGATTGTGAGCGGGTCGTCTTCCACCGGCACCGTGACGTCGGAAATCGCGAGCGTGATGCTCTGAAAGGCGGCCGCGGCCAGTTGCCCGCCTTTGATCGCGGACAGATGGCGCCTGACGATGTTCATCGAGCCGATGTCCAATCCGGCGCGCAACAACGCAGCGTTCGCCGCACGCTTGTCTTCGATCGTCAGTCCGGAGGCGGGCACCGCCAACATCGCTGATGCCCCGCCGGACAGGCAGACCAGCAGCAGGTCATCGTTGCCGTTGACGTCGGAGGCAAGCTTCAAAGCCTCGCGACCAGCGGCCTCACTGGCATCATTCGGCAGAGGGTGCGAGGCCGGGAAGTACTTCAAAGGGGACGGGTCTCGATCTGTGGAAAACTCGCTCGCGGCCCGTGAGTTTTCCACAGATCGAGACCCGTCCCTCTGACGCGTGACGACCCCCGCAACGACGCGACTCCCCAGCGCATCCGCGGCGGCTCGCGCCATTCCGGCCGCGGCTTTTCCTGCCGCGACAACCCGCACACGACTGCCGCGGCCAAACTCCCCGGACAAAGCGGAGAGTGCCCGGGCGGTGATACGTCGTGGGTCCACAGCCGCGAATGCGGACGAGACGATCGCGGCAAGATGTTGGTGAAGAGCGGACGAACTAATGGAGGGTTTCAGGCTCGGTCCAAGCCGAAAGCTTGGTCACAGCGTCTATTTGTCTAAGCAGTCGGCCGATGACTTCACAGGCGTCATCACGCTGACAGAGCCCATCGATCTGCGCCATCGCGCGCGTTAAGGCATTTTCGGCCTCGGCAATGGCGATGTCGGAGTAGTACTCTCGCTGCTGTTCGAGGCAGTGGTGATGCTTCAGGAACTCTTCGCGGAAGAACTCCGCGAGACACTGACAACTCGGACCGCATAGCGGCCGGGCGCTGACGACGGCATCGACGCTGGTCAAGCGATTCTTCGAGGCCATTACTTCGACGGGCTGTCATCCAGTGTAGGCAAGGTAAACGCACTGTGTCAACTAAAGGTTATTCCTCCGCGATCTCAGGTATTCACCCGTAAGGCGACCTATTGTCTCTGCGACAGAGCCTTTCTTAGTAACTCATTGACCAGTTTGGGGTTTGCTTTGCCTTCACTTGCCTTCATCACCTGCCCGACCAGAAATCCCAGCGTTGCAGTCTTCCCACCGCGGTACTGAGACACCGGATCGGGGAAACGCCCAATCACATCCGCGATAATCGCGGAGAGCGCCTCTTCGTCGCCAATCTGGCCGAGTCCCTCGGCATCGACGATCGCTTGCGGACGTCGACCGCTCGTCCACATCTTTTCGAAGACTTCCTTTGCCGCAGAACTGCTGACAACACCGCGCTCGGTCAGGCCGACGAGTTCGGCCAGCGCATCGGCCGGGAATCGGAACCGCCGAGATGTCCTCGGCGCCGATCTCTTTCAGCTTGCGACGGAGCTCCCCCTGGATCCAGTTGCCTGCGGCTTTCGCAGGGGCCCCGGCGCTGACCATCGCCTCGAAATAATCGGCAGCCTGGGGAAGGCGCACGATGACGTCGGCGTCGTACAGACTGAGCCCGTATTCTTCGACAAGTCGGGCTTTACGCGCCTCCGGTAATTCAGGCAATTGAAGCCGCAACTCTTCAATCCAGGGAGCGGCAACGACCAGAGGAGGCAAATCGGGCTCGGGGAAGTACCGATAGTCGTGCGCCTCTTCCTTGCTGCGCATCGACATCGTTTCACCCGTCTCGCTGTTCCACAGCCTGGTTTCCTGTCGCACGGATCCGCCCGACGAGAGGACGTCGATCTGGCGTTCGATCTCGAACTCCAGTGCCTTCTGGAGGTAGCGAAAGGAGTTCACGTTCTTGACTTCGGCCTTCGTCCCGAGCGTCGTCGCGCCGGCCGGACGCACCGACACGTTGGCGTCGCAGCGCAGGCTACCTTCCTCCATATTGCCGTCGTTGACCCCGAGCGCGACCAGGATATCGCGCAGCCGGCTGAAGCACTCGGCCGCCTCCACCGCCGAGCGCATGTCGGGTTCGGTGACGATCTCGATGAGGGGCACGCCGCTGCGGTTGAAATCGAGATACGTGGCGCGGTCCGAGTCGGCAAACCCGTGGTGCAGCGATTTTCCCGCGTCTTCCTCCATATGGATGCGCGTAATTCCCACGCGAGTGACACCGCGGTCCGTCGGCACGTCGAGCCGGCCACCGATTGCGAGCGGCCGCTCGTACTGAGAAATCTGGTAACCCTTTGGGAGATCGGGATAGAAGTAGTTCTTCCGCGCAAAGATCGACGTTTCCTGTATCGCGCACCCGAGGGCGAGCGCGGCCTTGATCGCCAACTCGACCGCGTGCCGGTTGAGGACCGGCAGCGCGCCCGGCATGCCAAGGCAGACCGGACAGACATGCGTGTTCGGCGCGCCGCCGAACGCTGTCGAGCACCCACAGAAGATCTTCGTTTTCGTCAGGAGCTGTGCGTGGATTTCCAATCCGATGACGGGCTCAAACGACATGAGACTGTCGATTGTAGCCGTCGTGCGGAGGGAAACGCACGCGCGTCGTCCGGAAGGAAAAGTGCGTCCGCCCGGTCGTGCTGAAGATCGTCCGTTGCACACCCGATATTGAACACGTGAGGATCTCTTACGTTCCGGTGATCGGACTGGCTGGACTCCTATGGGCCGGCTGCACGCCGGCGCCGCAACTGCCCGACTCCAGCCTGTCCGTGCCGGCGCAGATCCAGGTACGGACTGGAGGGCGCGTCGTCTCCGTGGCCATCGAAGACTACGTGCTCGGATCGGCGCTGACGGAAGTCACACCGCTTAACGAAACCCCCGTCACGGTCGAGCGAATCTTCGAAATTCAGGCTGTCCTGGCGCGCAGTTATGCCGCCTCCCACGTCGGGCGTCATCGCGCGGAAGGCTTCGATCTCTGCGACGGTGTTCACTGTCAGCTTTACGAGCCGGCCCGGTTGCGCACCTCCCGGTTTGCGGCCGCGGCCCGTACGGCAGTGACGCGAACGGCGGGAATGATCCTGGCGTATTCGAAACGACCGGCCGAGGCCCTGTTTCATGCCGACTGCGGCGGGTACACCGCGGCGGCCGACGCGATCTGGGGCGGCCCTCCAGTCCCCTATCTTGCGGCGATGCCCGACGATCCACCGCTGGCGGAACACCGGACCTGGACGCGGTCGGTGTCCGCCGACGACCTTCGGCGGGCGCTCAACGCAGGCGCTCGCGTCGGCTTCGGCAGGAACCCCGAGGACCTGAAGGTGCTGCAGCGCGACGTCAGCGGGCGCGCCATTGAAGTCGGCTGGGGTGGCCAGGGACCGGCGATACTTCGGGGTGAGGATCTCCGGGCCATTCTCAATCAACGGCTCGGCGAGAAAACAATCCAGAGCACGCGCTTCACGGTGCGCCGGACCGGCCAGACTTACGTGTTTCAAGGCACTGGCTACGGCCATGGCGTGGGCCTGTGTCAACTGGGCGCGGCCGCACGCGCCAGGCGAGGAGACTCCCTGGACCACATTCTCGCGACGTACTTTCACGGAGCGAGTCTCGTCCGAACTGCGCACTGACGCTGAGGCATCCCCTGGGCGTCCCGTCCGGACCCTGTTAGACTGTTCCCGTAAACATCCAGTGGTCCTGGACGTATCCAATGACAGGAGAAGAGACGCCCCTCCCCGTGAGCGCCAGAGAAGCGGACGCCCGCGTGGCGATCGAGGTCAAGGCCCTGCAGGTGGCCGGACGGCTTGATGACGCGCGTGAGGGGTTTTCCGAGTTGATTGGGCGCCACCAGCGCCGGGCGGTTCGCATTGCGTTCCATTACCTACGCGATGCGGCGGACGCCGATGAAGCCGTGCAAGACGCGTTCGTCAAGGCGTACATGCACTTGGGCACGTTCCGCGAGGAACTGCCGTTTGAGATCTGGTTCACGCGCATCCTCATAAATGGATGCCTGGATCGGTTGAAGGCGCGCCGCCGACGGGAGCGCTGGATCGCGCCGCCCATCGTGGACGCTTACGGCACCGAGCGCGATCCAGGGGAGTACCTGCCGGCTCGCGGCCCCAGCCCGGAAGAGCAGGTGCTCTCGAACGAGCGGCGCAGCCAGCTTTCCGGCGCGCTGGCCCGGTTGCCGGAGCGGCAGCGATTGATTTTCATGTTGAGTCACTATGACGGCCGATCGTCTCGAGAAGTGAGCGCCATGACGGGGCTCAACGAGTCGACGGTTCGCGTGCATCTGTTCCGTGCGATTCGGCGCCTTCGTACCCTGCTCGCGGGAGGCGCCGCGCCCGTGGTCGCGTCGCGAGGGAGGTCAACTCGTGCGGCTCGTTGATATTGTTTTTCGTCGTGGGCACTTGTCCGAACGCGCGCTGGCTGAGGTGTGCACAACCGGCGAGCGTCCCGTCCATCTCGATCGATGCGACATCTGCGCCGAGCGCGCCGTTCAATTGGGCCGGTGGCTCGATGAGTTGCGAGCGGTCGCGGTCAATGACGCTGACGCGGCCTTCCCGGCAGAGCGACTGTCGGCGCAGCAGGCACAAATCCTCCGCCGCCTCGAGCAAGTCGACCGGCCGGCGCGCATCATTGCCTTCCCGGCGCAGTCGCCGTACGACCGGGCCATGGACGGTCGCGGCATCCGGCCAGCCTGGGTCGGCATTGCCGCCGCGGCGGGCATCGTGCTCGGACTCGTCGGCGGCCAACTGAGTGCTCGTCTCACCGCCCACCCCGTCCGGACGACGGTCCAGCCGGCGCAGATTGAAGCACCCGCGCCGGTGCAGACCGCTACGTATCAGGCACCTCCGTCGCTGCGGGAATTCGATGAGAGTGACACTGTCAACGTGGACGCCGTCTACGCGATGGATCTGTTGATCCCTCGTGCCTCGCAAACCTCGCTGCAGAGTGGAACGGTAAGATAGGGGGCAATGCCCCCCCTCATCTTCCGCAAGGGTCTCGACCTGAAAGGGGCCGTCGAGGCAGAGCTCTCCGCGGCGTACCACAGCCGCGTCGTCGACGAGATGCGGGCGAGTGATTTCGCCAGAGAGCGCGGCCGATTGACAATCCACCTCGCCCGGGAATTCGGGTTCTGCTACGGCGTCGACCGCGCCGTCGACTACGCGTACCAGACCCGCAAGCGGTTTCCGCACCAGCGCGTGTATCTCACCGACGAGATTATTCACAATCCCCACGTCAACGATCGGCTCCGCGCGCAAGGCATCCGGTTCCTGACCGACCCAGGCGAGAGCGCAGACGCGCTCGGGGCAGACGACGTCGTGATTCTGCCGGCCTTCGGTGTCAGCGTCGGGGAGATGGCGCAACTCGAGCGCCAAGGCTGCACGCTCGTCGACACGACGTGCGGATCGGTGCTCAACGTCTGGAAGAACGTTCGACGGTACGCCAGGGAAGGGTTTACCGCCGTCATTCACGGCAAGGTCCATCACGAAGAGACGCGCGCGACCGCGTCACAAGCCGCGCAGTTTCCGAACGGACATTTTCTGATTGTGCTGGATCAGGCCGAGGCCGAGATCGTCTGCGCGCAGATTCGCGGCGGCGGCGACAAGGAGAGATTCCTCGCCCACTTCGGCGAGTCGGTCTCGGCAAATTTTGATCCAGACGCAGCACCTCCTGCGCATCGGCTGCGCGAACCAGACGACGATGCTGATGAGCGACTCCCTGGCGGTTGCGGGCCTGCTGCGTCAGGCGATGATCGATCGCTACGGCGAGCCGGCCCTGGCCTCGCGGTTCCGGGCGTTCGACACAATCTGCAGTGCGACCCAGGAGCGACAGGACGCCGTCGTCGCCCTGCTTGCCGAGCATCGGCCCAATCTCGCGTTGGTGATTGGCGGGTATAACAGCAGCAACACGTGCAACCTGGCGCGGATTTGCGCCGACCGCGTGCCGACATATCACATCGCTGACGCCGCCTGCCTGGTGTCGGCCGGCGCGATTCGCCATCGGCCAGTCGGTGCGCCGTCCACAGCGGCCGTACCAGAACGGATCACCCACGATTGGCTGCCGGGAGGCCGCGTCGCTCTGGGACTCACGGCCGGCGCGTCGACACCCAACAATATTGTGGGTGAGGTCATCGAGCGGCTGGAGGAACTGGCGGCACAAGGGGCCTCTGGCGCCGGGCCCCAGGCCCCCAGGAGCCTTCCGGCAGAAGCGTAAGGCCTGGGCCAAGAAGCCTGTTTCTGTAAACAAGACAGCCCGTCCGGCCGTAAGTCCATGTGTGGCCTGGAACGCGGTGTGTTCGTTGAAGTCGATGCGGGTGCTGTCTGTTGGCGTGCTGCTGGCGGGCGCTGTGACAATGAGTGCCGGGGTGCTGCTCGCAACCCAGGGCTCCCGGGACAAAGCTCTCCCAACATCTCAGACGGGCGCAGTCCAGCCGACCCAGGTCGGCGCAAGCCAGACCCAGCCCCCCGGGGACGGACGGCGTGGATTCGGACCGGGCGACGGGCGTGGCGGCAGGGGCGGCCCGGATGGGACTACAAGTTCTGGAAGGACGCCGCCGTTGTCAAGGAAATCGGACTCCTGGCCGACCAGGGCGCCAGGATTGACCGGATCTACGAGCAGCGTGGTCGACAGATTGCGCCGTTTGCCGACGAATTGGTCAAGCAGCGGGCCGAGCTCGACCGGCTGATTCGCGAGCGCACGGTCGACCCGAGTTCCGTCGAATTGCAAGCCTCAAAAGTCACGGCGCTGTTCGCCAAAATGCAGGAAAGCCGCTTCGTGATGCTCTACCGGATATACATGGTCCTCACGCCGGATCAGTACAAGAAGCTACAGGCGATTTCCGATCGGCAACGGGCCAATGGCGAGCATGGCCGGGGGCGGGGCGGGAACGCGCCGCACCCTTAGTCCGTAACAGCAGAGCGCAGGAGCCGATGCGCCCCCGCGGTTGAGACCCCGCGGAATCAAGTCACTGGAGACACGAACTGGCGAGCGAACGACGGGGTCCGGCCGGGCGCCGCTGAGGGTCCGCCCCCTCGACCGGGCTTGGGGCGCCCTGGAGTTACGTCGAGGACGAGGGGCAGAGCCCCGGGCCAATTCATGGAGAACGAGATGAAGACGCAGATTCAGCACGCGAAAGTGTGGGCGATCGCCCTGACGATCGCCGGAATGACGGTCACCGCCGCTGCCCAGCAGCCGGCAGGCCAGGCGCCGCCCGCCCCTCCCGCCGGCGGGGCCGCGCAGGCGCCGCCGCAAACGCTCGATCGGTATATCGTCGGTCAGGCCCAGCCGCCGGTCGAGCCGGGCGCCTCGATTCGCGAGATGACGCTCGAGCAGGCGATTGACATCGCGCTCGAGAACAACCTCGATCTCAAGGTCGCGAAGATGAATCCGCAGATCCAGGACTACAGCCTGCAGGCGGCGCGCGCGACGTTCAAGCCGGTCCTCTCCGGCAACTTCAGCAACAATCACGCGTCGACGTTGTCGACCAACACGCTCGACGCCGTCAGCACCAACCGCATCACCCAGGCGCAGACCTACGGCACGACGCTCAGTCAGAACCTGCTCGTTCTGGGGCGCGAACTACTCGGTCAACTACAACACCGGGCGCAACAGCGACAACAGCGCAAACGTCACTCGACCGGTCAGCTATTCCGGCGGCACTCGTCTGAGCTACAACCAGCCGATGCTGGCTAACTTCAAGATCGACAACGCGCGCAACAACGTCCGCACGCAGCAGATCCAGCGGCAGATTGTCGATATCCAGCTGCTTCAGACGATCGAGAACACCAAGGCGAGCATCCGCACGGCCTACTGGGCGCTCCGCCGCGCGATTGAGCAGGTGGAGATTCAGAGGCGGGCGCTCGAGCTCTCGCAGCGACTCCTGCAGGACAATCGGACCAAAGTGGAAATCGGCACGATGGCGCCGATCGACATCGTGCAGAACGAGTCGACGGTGGCCAACAACCAGCAGGCGCTCCTCAACGCCCGAATCTCATGGCAGACGTCAGAGCTGACGTTCAAGCGGCTCCTCGTCAGCGGCACCAGCGACCCGCTCTACGGCCAGACGATCAACCCGACGGAGCAGCCGCCCGCGATCGAGCAGGTGCAGGTCGACATTCCCAAGGCCATTTCCACCGCGTTGCAGGAGCGCACGGATATCGCACAGACGAAGAAGACGCTCGAGTCGAACGCGTTCACGCTCGAACTGCGGAAGAACGCGACGCTGCCGTCGGTGAACGTGTCTGGAAGCTACGTGTTGAATGGCACTGGCGGCAACGTCTACAGCCACGGGATCTTGACCGAGGAGAGCGGATACTTGGACGTGCTCCGGGGCATCGGCCAGCTGGAACAGCCGACCTGGACGCTCGGCCTCACCTTCACCTATCCGCTCGGCATGGTCGCCGCGCGCGCCACCCTCGCGCAGGCGCAGATTCAGTACCAGCAGGCCCAGGCCAACCTGAAGGCGCAGGAACTGTCGGTCTCGACCGACGTGACGAGCGCGGGCCTGGCCGTCCAGAACACGTATCAGCAGTTGCTCGCCGCCCGTGTCTCGTCGGACGCCGCGCTGCGCAACGCGGAAGCCGAGCAGACGCGCTTCGACAACGGCATGTCGAACAACTACAACATCGCGACGGCGCAGAACAACCTGACCACGTCGCGCGTGACCGAGCTGAACGCGCTCATCGCCTACGTGAACGCGATCGCCGACTACGAGCGGAAGCAGCGTATCGGCGGGACGTCCGTCGCCACCGGTGGCGGCGGCGGATCCGTCGAAGCGGACATCCAGGATCCATTTGGTGAAGAGACTCGTTGCGATTGTCGCGTTTGTCGGCGCTGCCGGTGCTGGTAGTTGGTACTACTATCGCTACGGCGCCGCGGACACCGAGGCGGCCACGCCCGGCGTCGCGGGCGGGCGCGGGCGTGCCGCAGTGGCAATGACCGTCGACTCCACGGTCGTCGACGCGCCACGAAATCGCGGAGTACATCACCGTGGTCGGCAATCTCATCGGCGAGGCCACCGTCGATGTCGTGCCCAGGCTCGCCGGCCGGATCGAGTCGATCCCCGTCAAGATGGGCGACCGCGTCACGCGGGGCCAGGTCATCGCCAAGATGGACGACCGCGACGTCCGCGAACAGGTGTCCCAGGCCGAGTCGAACCTCGAAGTCAACAAAGCCACTGTGCGGACACGTGAGAGCGACCTCAAGTCGGCCGAGGTGACGCTTCAGCGGCAGAAGACGATGCTGACGGCGGGCCTCTCGTCCAAACAGAATTTCGACGACGCGGACGCCAGATACAGTTCGGCGCTGGCGCAACTCGACGTCGCGAAGGCGCAGGCGTCGCAGACGCAGGCGCGCATCGAGGAGCTGAAAGTCACGCTCGGCAACACCAACATCGTGTCGCCGGTCGACGGCTTCGTCGGGCGCCGCAATCTCGACGCCGGCGCGTTTGCCGGCACGAACTCTCCGGTCGTTTCGGTCGTCGACATCAGTACCGTGCGGCTCGTCGCCAACCTCGTCGAAAAGGACTTTCGCCGGGTGCAGCCGGGCCTGCGGGGCACGGTCGAAGTGGACGCGTTTCCCGGCGAGAAGTTCACCGGCAAAGTCAGCCGCGTGGCGCCGGTCTTCGACGCCGCGACGCGGACGGCGGTCATGGAAATCGAAGTTCCCAATCCCGGGTACCGGCTCAAGCCCGGCATGTACGCGCGCGTGTCGCTGACGATCGATCGGCAGCCGGACGCGCTCACGGTGCCGCGCAACGCCATCGTCGACCTCGATACCAAACGTGGCATCTTCGTGGTCGAACAGCAAGTGGCGCGCTTCCGGCCGATCCGTACGGGCTTGCAGGACGGCGATCTCGTCCAGGTGCTCGACGGCATCCACGACGGCGAGCGCGTCGTGACCACCGGCGCGATGGCGATCAAGGACGGCGACCGCGTCCAGTTGGTTGGGGCGAGGGGACGCGGCCCGGCGAAAGACGAGGGCCGCAAGTAATGAGTATTCCTCGCCTGGCGATTGAACGTCCCGTCACGATGTTCATGATTTCCGCCGTCATCATGCTGCTCGGCGGCATCTCGCTCGTGCGGCTGCCGGTAGACCTCCTGCCGGAAGTGTCGTATCCGAGCCTGACCGTGAGCGTCGGGTACGCGGGCGTCGGGCCGCTGGAGATTGAAGAATTGATCGTGCGGCCGCTCGAGCAGACGCTGGCCGCGGTGCCCGCCCTCGAAACGATGCGCGGCAATGCCTCTGAAGGGCGGGGCTCGGTGCAGCTCACCTTCGCCTGGGGCACCGCGCTGAACGACGCGGCCGACGAAGTGCGCACACGGGTCGATCGGGTCCGGGGACGCCTGCCGATCGACGCCGATCCGGCCAGCATTCAGAAGTACGACGCGTCCTCCCAGCCGATCGTGAGCATCGGCCTCGAGGGCAACTACGACAGGGTGGCGCTGCGCGAAAAGGCGGAACAGGAACTGGCGCCGCGCCTCGAGCGCGTCGACGGCGTGGCGGCCGTCACGGTGAACGGCGGCCTGCGGCGCCAGATCCACATCGAGCTGTCCAAGGAAAAAATCACGGCGCTCGATCTTTCGGTGGACCGGATCATCAGCACGATCCGCACCGAGAACCAGAACGTGCCGCTGGGCGAGATCGACGAAGGCGACACGACCTTCCTGCTCCGCAGCCAGGGACAGTTTCAGAACCTGGATCAGATCCGGGACATCGTCGTCTTCACCAAGGGCGCCGTACCCATCTATTTGAGGGACATCGCCGAAGTCAAAGACACGACGGAGGACCTGCGGTCATTCACGCGAATCAACGGCAAACCGGGCGTGCGGCTGCAGGTGTCCAAGCAGTCGGGCAAGAACACGGTCGCCATCGCGACGGCGATCCGGAACGAGGTCGACCGCGTCAACCGTGAGGTGCCGGGCGTCCACATGACCGTGCTCGACGACCAGTCGAAGTACATCGTGCGCTCGATTGCCGCCGTGAAGGAGGCCGCCTACTTCGGGGCCATTCTGGTCGTCGCCATCATCTTCATCTTCCTGCGCAACGTGCGATCGACCGTCATCATCTGCACGTCCATTCCGATCTCGATTATCGGGACGTTCGCGCTGCTCTACTTCGCGGGCTTCACGCTCAACACGATGACGTTCGGCGGCCTGGCGCTCGGCGTCGGGATGATCGTCGACGCCTCCATCGTCGTGCTCGAAAACACGTTCCGGCACATGGAGGAGTTGAAGAAGCCGCGCATGCAGGCCGCGATCGACGGCGCGGAGGAAGTCTGGTCCGCGATTCTGGCGTCGATTCTCACCCACATCGCCGTGTTCGTGCCGCTCCTCTTCCTGAGCGGCGTGTCGAGCATCCTGTTCATCCAGCTCTCGGTCGTCGTCATGTTCTCGCTGTCGATGTCGTTGTTCGTCGCCGTGACAATCGTGCCGGTGCTGTGTTCGCGGCTGCTCAGACTGCCGACGCCGGTGGAAGAGCGCCGTGGCGTCTTCGGCGCCCTCTTCACTCTGAGCGAGAAATTTTTCAACGGGGTTGACGAGGGCTATCGCCGGTTCGTCCACGTGGCCCTGCAGCACCGGCCGACGGTCTGCCTGGCGGCCACCGGACTGACTGTCGCCGCCTTTCTGATTCTGCCGACCATCCCAACGGAGCTCGTGCCGCAGACCGACGAGGGTGAGGTCAGCGTCAGCGCGCGCCTGCCGCCCGGTTCCCGCATCGAGCGGTCCGAAGCCGTCGTGCTCCGGCTCGAGGAGATGGCACGGGCCAACGTTCCGGAGTTGACCACCCTGATCTCGAACGCCGGGGCCGGGCGGAATGGGTCCGGGGGGCGGCGGGGGAAGCGCCAACCTCCAGATGAAGCTCGTCCCGCGCGACGAGCGCACGCGCACGAGCGATCAGATCGCGACCGACCTCCGCCGTCAGCTCGTCGGCATCCCCGGTGTCACGATTACGACGCGGGCGTCCGGGCGGCAATCAGCAGGTCACGCGCCTCCTGAGCGGCGGCAGCGGTGACAGCCGTCTGGCTGTGGAAATCCGCGGCGAAGACCTGACCGAAGCCAGACGGATCGCGCTGGATGTGCTCGGGGTCCTGAAGGACACGCCCGGCATCGCCAACCCGCAGCTCGGGCGCGAGGAGGGCCGGCCCGAACTGGCGGTGCGCGTGGATCGGCCGAAAGCGGCGCTGCTCGGCATGACCGTCTCGAGCGTCGCGAACACCATTCGGACGAACATCAGCGGCACCACAGCCGCGCAGTTTCGAGAGCGTGGCAAGGAATTCCCCATCGTCGTCCGGCTGCGGGAGGAAGACCGCGACCGGATCGAATCGGTCAACGACGTCATGATCAGCACGCCGCAGGGCCAGGTGCTGCAGGCGAAAAACCTGCTGAACCTGAATCCCCAGACCGGCCCGACGCAAATCACGCGCAAGAACCAGATCCGGATCACGACGGTCAACGCCGAACTGGACGCCGGCACCCCCCTGGGCGAGGCGCTGCAGAACGCCCAGGCGCGGCTGCCTCAGGTCCGAGTGCCGCAGGACTTCTCGGTCGGCTTCGGCCCCGAGGTCGAGCAGCAGGCCAAAGCCTTCCAGCAGCTGCAGGTCTTGCTAATCCTAGGAGTGCTCTTGGTTTACGCCGTGATGGCCTCCCAATACGAGTCGCTCCGGGACCCCTTCATTGTCATGTTCTCGGTCCCCGTGGCCGCCATTGGGGTCGTGGCTGCCCTCAAACTGACAGCAACGACCTTCAGTCTTCAGGCGTATATCGGAGTGATCATGCTGGCGGGGATCGTGGTCAGCAACGCGATCCTCCTGGTGGACTACACGAACGTTCTGAGGCGGCGGGATGGCCTGCCGCTCAGGCAAGCTGTCGAGCAGGCCGGCCGCACTCGGTTACGGCCGATTCTCATGACGACCCTGGCGACGATCCTCGGGTTGGTTCCCATGTCGCTCGGCATCGGGGAAGGCGCCGAACTCCAGGCGCCGCTGGCGCGCGTCGTGATTGGGGGGCTGGCGGCCTCCACCTTGGTCACGCTCGTCCTGGTTCCCAGCGTCTACACGTTGTTCGAGGAGGGTTTCAAGGGATCGCGCCGACAGGCGGCGCATCCGACTCCAGAGCGGGCTTAAGGCTGAGAGACTATGAAAAAGCTGCTAATCGCACTCATTCTGATCGTGCTTGCCGGCGCCGGTGGCTATGCCTATCTGAAGTACGGCAAAACCGAAGACAAGGCGAGCGTGACGCAGGCGGCGATTCAGTCCGGCAACATCGTGCAGGCCGTGCAGGCCACGGGCACGCTCGAGGCGCTCCGGACGGTGCAGGTCGGGTCCCAGGTATCGGGCACCGTCAAGAGCCTGTATGCGGACTTCAACTCGATCGTGAAGAAGGACCAGATCATCGCCGAGCTGGATCCGTCGCTGCTCCAGGTTCAGGTTGACGTGCAGAACGCCAACATTTCGCGCCAGGAAGGCGACATCGCG
Source organism: uncultured Acidobacteriota bacterium (assembly GCA_963724645.1). Lineage (GTDB taxonomy): Bacteria > Acidobacteriota > Vicinamibacteria > Vicinamibacterales > SCN-69-37 > CAVXSP01. Next base: position 37,876 of record CAVRVJ010000007.1, on the reverse strand, counting down.
CAGCAGAAGGTGAACCTCGAGAACGACCAGCTGACGCTCACGCGAACGCAGGCGCAGTTCGACAAGGGGCTCGTGAGCCCACAGCAGCTCGAGGCGGCCCAACTGGCGGTCAAATCGCGGCAGGCCAACATCAACTCGTTGGAAAAGCAGCTCGTGCAGGCGCGTGCGCAGCTCAGCCAGGCGAAGTTGAACGTGTCGTACTGCACGATCCGGTCGCCCATCGACGGTGTCGTCGTGAATCGCATCGTCGACATCGGCACGACCGTGCAGGCCAGCATGACGACGCCGCAGTTCTTCACGATTGCGACGGACCTGACGACGCTGAAGCTCTCGGCCGGGGTTGACGAAGCCGACATCGGCTACATCCGTCCGAACATGCAGGTGACGTTCACCGTCGACGTCGTACGGGACCAAGCAGTTCATCGGTCTCGTCGACGCGGTCCGATTGAACGCGCAGACGCAGAACAACGTCGTGACGTACCCGGTGTGGATCAACGTCCAGAATCCCAACCTGGAGCTGCGGCCGAGCATGACCGCGAATCTCAAGATCATCGTCGACCAGGCGACGAACGTGATGCAAGATCCCGAATCAGGCGTTGCGCTTCCGGCCGACGACCGACATCTACACGTGGCTCGGCATGCAGCCGCCGGCGGCCGGCCGCGGCCGCGGCGCCAATGCGAACGCTGATGCGGCGGGCAGAGGCGGCGCGGGCGGACCGAACGCCCAAAATGCGCAGGCCGCAGTGCCGGGCGCGCCGGAGGCGCCGGCCGCTAGACGTGGAGGCAACGCCGCGGCCACGCCGGCGGGCGCTCAACCGGGCCAGGATCTGCAGGCGCTGGCGGGCGGCGCGAATCCAAACCGCCGGCAACGGCAGCCTCAAGATCAAGCCGCGGCAGGCGGCGGTCAGGGGCAATCAGGCCGGGGCGGATTCGGGCAGGGGCAGGGCGGATTTGGTCAGGGACAGAACCGCCAGCCGGGTCAGGGCCGCGGGCAGGCCGGCGCCGCAGGGCAGAACGCGCAAGCCGGCGGCGATGCCGCAGGCGGTCGTGGCGGGCGCGGTGGCGGCGGCTTCGGCCGCGGCATGAACAACAACATGACGCCTGAGCAGATGGCGCAGTTCCAGCAGGAATTCGGCGGACGCGGCGGCCGCGGCGGTAGCGGGCGCGGGAATCGTCAGCAGCAACAGCCCAGCAACGCCGTGGTCGGCGACATGACGCCGATCACGGAGCGCAATGCCAACAAGATCGACGAGCTCTTCGAGTCGGTGCCCAAGCGCATCCAGCCAGGACAGGTCTGGCTCTATGACGAGAAGGCCGCCGATCCGAACGAGAAGCTGCGGCAGGTGAACGTCCGCCTCGGCCTGACCGACGGGCAGTTCAGCGAGTTGGTCACGGCGGGAGAGAACCTGACCGCCGGAACGATGGTGGTCACGGGCGTGGTACCGCCGCCGAGCGCCTTGCCGAAACCTGGCCAGAACAACATCTTCCAGCAGCAGCGCGGCGGTTTCGGCGGACCTCAGCCGGGCGGCGGCCCGGGTGGCCCCGGAGGCGGCGGCGGCGCGCGGCGGCGGCGGCGGTGGCGGCGGTGGCGGCCGCGGCGGGAACTAGGAGTTGGGCACGAGGCCGCCGGCCGCGGGCCTCAGCAAGGACGTTCCTGCTGGGGGCTCGCGGCTCCGGGGCCTCGTCGGCTTCTGACCGCACGTTGTAGGAAAGAGGAGTGTCTTCGTGCCCGTAATTGAGGTGAGGAATCTCACCAAGGTCTACACCGTCGGCGAAATCAAAGTGCACGCCCTGCGTGGCGTCTCGCTGTCGGTCGAGGCTGGCGAGTTCGTGGCTGTCACCGGGCCCTTCGGGGTCCGGCAAGTCGACGTTCATGCACATCGCCGGCTGCCTCGACCGCCCGACCGGTGGCCAGTACCTCCTGGACGGGAAGGACGTGTCGAAGACGTCGAAGGACGAGCTCGCGAAGGTTCGCAACCAGAAGATCGGCTTCGTCTTTCAGGGCTTCAATCTCCTGTCGCGCACCACGGCGCTGGACAACGTCGAGCTGCCGTTGCTCTACATGTCGAAGAACGGTTCGGGGAAGCTGCGAGGCCGGGACCGGCACAAGCGGGCGATTGCCGTGCTCGAGGCGGTCAACCTGGCCAACCGCTCTCATCACTTTCCGAACCAGCTCTCCGGGCGGACAGCAGCAGCGTGTGGCGATCGCGCGCGCGCTGATCAACGAGCCGTCGATTATTCTGGCTGACGAGCCGACCGGCAACCTCGACACGCGCACCAGCATCGAGGTCATGGGCATCTTCCAGCGGCTGAACCGCGAGCGCGGCATCACGGTCCTGCTGATCACTCACGAAATGGATATCGCGGAGTACGGCACGCGCCTCATCCGCTTCCGTGACGGGCGCGTCGTCGCCGATCAAAAAGTGACGCACCGTCGCGAACGCCGACGAAGAACTGGCCGCGCTGCCGCCACCGGAGCCGGATGAGATCCCGCCGCCGACGCGAAGACGAAGAAAACAAGAAGCAGAATGAAAGAAGTCGGAGCGGCACACTAAGATGAAGCACCGGCGGAGATTGAGCCTATGTCCATATTGATGACGCTTCGGATCGCATTCAAGGCGCTTGGCCGCAACAAGATGCGGACGGCCTTGACGATGCTCGGGATGATCATCGGCGTGGCCGCGGTCATCGCGATGGTCGCCATGGGCACGGGCGCCCAGGCGCAGATTGAAGAGCAAATCAAGTCCGCCGGGACGAACATGATCACCATCTTCCCCGGCAGCATCAACACGGGCGGGGTCCGGGGCGGCATGGGCACGTCCAGCCGCTTGATCCCGGAAGACGCGCAGGCGATTCGCGACCTGCCGGACATCGAGTTCGTCTCCGAGGTCGTGGGCACGCGGCTGCAGGTCATCTACGGAAACCAGAACTGGAACACGAGCGTCCAGGGCGTCGGCGATCGATTTGCCGAACATCCGGTCATGGCCGGTGAAGTTCGGCGCCTTCTTCTCGCCGGAAGACGTGCGCGGCGCCAACAAGGTCTGCGTGCTCGGCTCCAACGTCTCAGACAACCTGTTCGGCGAAGGCGTCGATCCGACGGACCAGCAGATTCGCGTCCGGAATCAGATCTTCCGCGTGCTCGGCGTGATGACGCCCAAGGGCGCCGGCGCCGGCGGCATGAGTCAGGACGACCAGATCTTCGCGCCGTACACCACCGTGATGAAGAAGCTGTCGGGCCAGCTCAACCTGAATCAGATCCTCGTGGCGACGCGCTCGGCCGATCAGATCGCGTCGGCCCAGGCGGTCATCCTGCAGGAAATGCGCACGCGCCACAACCTGGCGCAAGGCGACCCGGACGACGTCACCGTGCAGACGCAGGACGACATCGTCGCGCTCCGCACGCAGCAGACGCAGACGATGACGACGCTGCTCGCCGGCATCGCGGGCGTGTCGCTGATCGTCGGCGGGATCGGCATCATGAACATCATGCTCGTGTCTGTCACCGAGCGGACGCGCGAGATTGGCTTGCGTCTCGCCATCGGCGCCCGCGGGTTCGACGTGCTGCTGCAGTTCCTGATCGAAGCCATCGTCATCAGCTCGGTCGGTGGATCGATCGGGATCGGCCTGGGGTATCTGGTGTCCGAGGGCCTGAAGTACTATCAGAATCTGCCCACGCTGGTGCCGCTCAACTCGGTCGCGATTGCTGTCGGCTTCTCGGCGTTCGTGGGCATCTTTTTCGGGTTCTACCCGGCTCGAAAGGCCGCAGGCCTTGACCCCATCGAGGCTTTGCGGTTCGAATAGCAGATGCTTGACTCGTGTGGGCGACGTAGTCGTAGGTTCCGGCAGCGGTGATGGACCGCTGCCGTTCTTGATGGAGTGATACAGATGAAACGTGCAGCATTACTCGTAACCGCACTGGCGGTGGTCCTCTACACCGTCGGCATGAGCGCGCAGGCGACCGAGCTTCGCAGGCAAGTGGACGATGCAGGTGGATCCGAACGCGGCGCCGCCGCCGCCCCCGGCTGGCGGCGGCGGTGGTGGCGGCGGTGGTCGTGGCGGTGGTCGCGGCGGTGGAGCGGTCAGCGGGATGGAAGTGACCATCACGCAGGACGCCAGCACGCTGACGATCAACAAGACGCAGGGTCAGAATCCCGGTGACGTTGAAGTTCACGCTCGACGGCAAGGACAGCAAGAACACGGTCATGGGCCGCGGCGGCGAAGTCGTCACCACGTCGCAGGCGACGATGGCCGGCGGCAAGCTGACGATCACCACGACCGCCGATATGGGTCGCGGGCCGACGACGACCAAGCAGGTGCTCTCGATCGAGGGCGGCAACCTGGTCGTCGAGAACATCGGGCGCGGACGGCACGTCCATGGGCAAGCTCACCTACAAGAAGTCGATGTAGGACCGCGCGGGTCGGAAATAACCGACTCGAGACGTCACTGAGGCCGGCGGGCAACCGCCGGCCTTTTTTTCGTGTACGGACATACCGCGGTAACATAAGAGAAGTCGCGTGACCAAGAAACGGCTCGCCGGGCTCCTGACGTTCGTCCTTCTCGCGGTTGCCGTCGTGTACGCCCGCTACATCTACGGAGAAACGGACGAGCGTGCGACCGTGCAGCGCGCGCCGGCAACCACGGGGACGATCGTCCAGGCCGTGCGCGCCGTGGGCACGCTGCAAGCCGTTCGCACAGTCCGCGTCGGATCGCAGGTCTCCGGCACGGTGAAGGCGATCTATGCCGACTACAACTCGGTGGTGAAGAAGGATCAGGTCATCGCCGAGATCGATCCATCGCTGCTCGAAGTGCAGGTAGCGGTCCAGACCGCGAATATCGCCCGCCAGGAGAACGACATCGCCCAGCAACGGGTCCAGCTCGCCAACGACCAGAAGAACCTCGATCGGATGCAGGCACAGTTCGAGAAGGGACTGGTCAGTCCGCAGCAGCTCGAGACCGCACGGCTGCAGGTGAAAACCCGGCTCTCGCAAATCGCGTCGGCGGAGAAAATGAAGATCCAGACAGAGGCGCAGTTGACCCAGGCGAAGCTGAATGTGTCCTATTGCACGATTCGGTCGCCTATCGACGGCGTCGTGGTCAACCGGTTCGTCGATGTCGGCCAAACGGTCCAGGCGAGCCTCAACGCGCCGCAGTTCTTCATGATCGCGAGCGACCTGACGACCCTGCGCCTCGCCGCGGGCGTGGACGAGGCCGATATCGGCCGGCTTCGCCGCGGGATGTCCGTGAGCTTCACCGTCGACTCGTATCGCGGCCAGACGTTCCGCGGTCTCGTCGATGCGGTCCGCCTCAACGCGCAGAACCAGAACAGCGTCGTGACCTATCCTGTCTGGATTCAAGTCCCGAACGCCGATTTGAAACTGCGGCCGAGCATGACGGCGAATCTGCAGATTCTGGTCGATACCGCGGCCGACGTGGTTCGGGTGCCCAACGACGCGCTGCGGTTCAGGCCGAACTCCGGCATCTACGCGTGGCTCCACGCCACGCCGGATCCGGACCAATCCCGCGGCAGTCGCCAGGCGGCGTCGGATTCCCCTGCCGCACTGCCGGCCGCGGCCACGGCCAAGGTCGGGCAAAGCGAGGGCGCCAAGATTGATGATCTCTTCGCTCAGGCTCCGAGGCGAACGGCCACGGGCCAGGTCTGGGTGTACGACGAGGCCAACGCCGATCCCACGAAAGTGTTGCGGCAGATACCGGTCCGCACAGGCCTTTCCGACGCACAGTTCACCGAAATCGTGTCGGGTGACGTGCCGCCGGGCCTCGAGGTCGTCACGGGGGTGACTCCCCCGGAGAGCGCCTTCCGGCCGTCAGTGGGCGGGATCTTTCAGCAGCCGCAGCGCGGATTCGGCGGCATGACGCCGGCCGGCCCGGCGCCGCTGCCGACGCTCAACCGTGGCGGCCCCCCTCGCGGCCGAGGCTAGAGACTGGTGATCCGGCGGGCCTTGGGCCTTGGGCCTTGGGCCTTGGGCCTTGGGCCTTGGGCCTTGGGCCTTGGGCCTTGGGCCTTGGGCCTAAGACCTTATCCGATTCAGCAATTCGAGCACGGTCTTTCCACTGACGGGGTCTTTCCAATCCGGCGCCAACTCGGCAAGCGGCTCGAGCACGAAGAGCCGTTCGCGGAAACGCGGATGCGGCACCGTCAGCCCGGGACGCTCGATGACGCGATCGCCGAAGAGAATCAAGTCCAGATCCAGCGTGCGTGGGGCCCGTATCGAGAGCCGCGTTCTCCCGCGCGCTTGCTCGACCGCCATCAGTTTGGCGAGAAGGACTTCGGGCTCGAGCGTGGTGGATCCGACTACGACGGCGTTGAGATAAGGCGGCTGCGCTTCAGCGACACCGAAAGGCTCGGTTTCGTGAATCGACGAGATCCGCAGGTCTGTGACAAAGGCAGAAAGCTGAGACGTCCCGAACTCGAGGTGTCTTTTACGATCGCCCAGATTCGAGCCAAGGGCGATGGCGACCTGTGCTACCCGATCCACCTGACGCCCAGAACGCCGTTGCCCGTTCCGGCGCCGTCCATCCGGCGGCCCAGGAGGTCTTCTCTGCCGGCAAGGATCTGATTGAAGAACCGCCTGTGCTCGAGGCTTTCGCCGAGGATGACCTGCAGCATGTTGCGGTTTCTCGCGTCCGTGACGGCCGCGACCCGCGGGCGCCAGCGGGCGACGAACTCGTCGGCCGCGCGGCGGTCCTCTTCGACGAGCGGCAGAAAGCTGTCCGGCTTTCGTCCCGGCGACGGGAGCACAGGTTCGCCGATTTGAGCCGGCGTCCCCCCGAGCTCGGCGATCGCCGCTTCGAGCCAGGCCAGATGCACGTCTTCGCGCGCGATCACGTACTGATAGGTGTTGTTGAAGGCGTAGTGGCTCACGTGCCTCGCCACGGCCGCGTGCCGCTGGCGCAAGCCCAGCTTCTCGCCTTGGAATTGCTCGAGGACGGCGAGCAATTCGGCCGGCTTCACGCGTTCTGCCTCTGTTTACACACGATGCAGACGCGGGTCCACGGGATTGCCTCCAGCCGGGCGGCCGCAATCGGCTCCCCGCAATCACGGCAGATCCCGTACGTCCCCTTCTCCATGCGGTACAGCGCTTCTTCGATTGCCTGCAGGATCTTGGCGTCCGTCTGCTTCAGCTTGAGCTGGATATGCACTTCGTTATTGCCGGCCGCCTGGTCGGCCAGATCGCCCTGGCGGCTGTTGACGTCTATCGACGCCGGCAGCGGCCGGGTGCCGGTCGAGGTCGCCAGGATTTCCGCGCGCTTCCGCAGCAGGGCGTCTTTGAGCGTCCCCAGGAGCGTTTCGTCCAACACGTGCTCAGTCATGGATTAATCACTGTCGCGGCCGCAGCCGTTCCCAACAGGAAATTCTACCATTACTCGGAAGGTCGCTTGAGTTCACGGGGCGGGGCGAGCGCCGGTTCGCGGCCACGTCAGCCCGCATCAAGGCCTACTCGTTCCGGAGCGTGCCAAGCGGCTTGCGCATCAACACGTCGGCGCTCGCCGTGACGCCCACCACACAGACGACCAAACCCGTCAGCAGGACGCCGGCGCCGAGGAGGCCGGGCGCCGGATGCCATTCAATCTCGAAAAGGCGCGTGGCCACGGCCCAGGACAGCCCCAGCGCTCCAGCGGCGCCCAGAGCGCCGGCGAGAATGCCCAGCAGTCCGTACTCGATCGCGGTCATCGAAACGAGCAGTCTGGTGCTGGCGCCGAGCGTGCGGTAGATCGCCGCTTCGTAGACGCGCTGAAACTTTGTCACGGCAACCGCACCGACGAGGATGAGCATCCCGCCGAACAGCGTGACTCCGCCCACAATCGTCACGCCCAGCGTCGCGTTGTCGACCACCTCCCTGATCGACGCCAGGACCTGGCGCACGTCGATGACAGAGACATTCGGGAACTGCCGCACGAGCTCGCGTTGAAGCTGTCCGGCCGACGCCGCGCCAGGAGGCACCTTCAGAAACCCGACAAAGGTGTGCGGGGCACGTTCGATCGCCGGGCCGGGGCGGAACACGAACATGAACCCCCCGTTTTGCGCCTCGTCCCATGTCACCTTGCGGATGGACGTCACGCGGGCCCGCACCACGCGGCCGCCGATGTCAAAGCGCATGAGGTCGCCGACATCGACGCCCGCGTCATCATGGATATTCTCTTCGATTGAGACGTCCGTATCGGCGCCGTCCGGCGTGTGATCCCCGGCGACCGGGTCGCGCCAGAACGCGCCCGCCGTCAGGTGCTCGTTGTCCTGGAGCGCGTCTCGATACGTAATCCCGAACTCACGCGTCAGCCGGCTCTGCCGCCGGATCGCGTCCGGGTTGGGCAGGTGAACGCGCTGGCCGTCGACCCCGACGACGCGGGCGCGCATCATGGGCCAACTCGTCGGCGGCTGCGTCACGTACGGCGCGACTGCCGTGCGGACGCCATCGATCTGGTCGGGCTGAATGTCGATGAGCACCAGATCCGGCGCGTTGCGGCCGATCTGTCCGGTGAATTCGGCGAGCAGATTGCTCTGCAGGGCGCGCATCGAGAGCACGAAGAAGCACCCCAGGCCGACAGCCATCAGGACGACCCGGGTCTGATTGCCCGGCCGGCCGAGGCTGACGACAGCGTGCCGCAGCGCGAAGCGCCGGGAACGGGTCAGAGGTCCGACGGCCCGCACGACGATCCGGCTCATGCCCAGCAGCGCCAGACCGACCACGGCCAGACCGGTCGAGACGTACACGCCAGCGCGCAGAGAGCCGGCCTGCCAGATGGCGACGAGCACGACGGCCGCCGCCATCGCGGCTGACGCGAACAGGCTTTCCCAGTCGCGGTGCCGGGCCGTCGACGCCGTGTCGGCGCGCAACAGCAGGAGCGGTTTGACGCGGCGCATCTCGAGTAGCGGCACGAGCGCAAACATGAGCGAGACCAGCACGCCGACCGCGACGCCCTGAACGGCCGCCGAGAGCGTGACGCCGACGAAGGTGATGTCGAGAGGAGCAAGCAGCCGCGTCGGAATCGAGGCGAGGCCGATCGCCGCCAGGGCGACGCCGAGCACGCTGCCGCACGCCGCCAGCCATCCGACCTGCAGCACGTACGTCGCCAGCACAAGCCGCGAGGAGGCGCCCACGCATTTCAGGATCGCCACGCTCCTGATCTTCTGCTGGACGAACACGCGCGTCACGCTCCAGACGCCGATCCCGCCCAACACGACGATTGCGAAACCCACCAGGCTGAGATAGTTCTCCGCGAGCGTGAAGTTGCGGCCGAGGCGATCCTCGACGCCGCGCCACGAGCGGACGGTCGCCAGATCGTTACGGAACTGACGACGAAATGCTCTGGCGACGCGATCGATGGCCGATGCGTCGACCCTGAGCAAAATCTGGTAGTTCGCGCGGCTGCCGAACCCGAGGATCGGCGTCTGCTCGAGATCGGCGAGATCCACGTATACCCGCGGTCCGAGCGAGAACCCGCCGGACCGCTGGACTCGATCGCGGGTGACCACACCGCGAATCGTAAAAGGCTGCCCGCCCAGCCGCAGCTCGTCGCCGACATTGGCGCCAAGCTGCGCCAGCACCTCAGGCTGCACGAGCACGCCTCGTCCCGCGACCAGCGCGTGCGAGTACGGCCGGCCATCGGCGAGCTCGAGCCGTCCGTAGAAAGGAAACCCCGCCTCGATGCCGCGAATCTCGACGAGCCGCGCGGCGGTAATGGCGCCCTTTTCGACTCTCGCCGCCATTGTCTGGGTCTCGATGACGTCCGTCGTGGGCGCGCCGCCCGGACCAATGGTCTGCTGAATCTCGCCGCGCTGCGCCGGTGTCCACGGGCGTGTCGCCTGGACGATCACATCCGCGCCGACCAGGTCACGGGCTTCTCGCGTGAGCGCCACGCGGACGTGCTGCATCATGCTGCGCAGCGACACGATGGCCGCCACACCGATGGCCACACAGAGAAAGAAGAAGAACAGTCGCCCCCACGCCGCGCGGAGCTCGCGCCAGGCCATCCGGACAACGAAACGCACCTGCAGGACGACAGGTACGGCAGGGACGACGGGTACGACAGGTTCGCGGAACGCGCTATCGCTGGCCATTTTCTTCAATCAGAATGACAAGACGAGAGCACGTTCGTCGTACCCGTCGTACCTGTCGTACCTGTCATTTCACAACCCGTCCGTCTCTCAGGGCGATTGTCTCGTCGGCGCGCGCGGCCAGATCGGGATCGTGCGTCACCAGAACGAGCGTGCGGCCGCGCTGCCGGTTGATGGAGACGAGCAAATCGATGATCTGGCCGCCCGTCGTGCTGTCCAGATTACCCGTCGGCTCGTCGGCCAGCAGAATGGGCGGGTCGTTGGCCAGCGCCCGGGCGATGGCGACCCGCTGCTGCTCTCCCCCGGAGAGCTGCGACGGGTAGTGATGGCCGCGGTCGGACAACCCGACATCCGCAATCAATGCGCGCGCACGTTCAAGCGCGCCGCGCGTCCCGGCAATTTCCATCGGCACGAGCACGTTCTCGAGCGCCGTCAACGTTGGAATGAGATGGAAGAACTGGAAGACGATGCCGATCCTCTCGCCCCGGAGGCGCGCGAGCGCTTCCTCTCCGAGCGTCGTGATGTCGACGCCGTCGAGCAGGATGCGGCCTGTCGTCGGCGCATCGAGGCCGGCGATGAGCCCCAGCAATGTGGATTTTCCGCTGCCCGAGGGCCCGGTCACGGCGGCCACGCGCCCGCCGGCCACGTGCAGCGTTGTCGGATGCAGAATCGTGAGGGGCGCGCCGCCGCTCATGACGGTGCGCGACACGTCGGTGAGTTCAATCATCCTCCCCCGCCCAACTCGTCGACCATCAGCCGCAGCTTCGGGTACATGTGTTCGGCGATGAGAGCGGCGCCCGCCTTGTTTGGATGGATGCCGTCACCCTGATTCAGGTCGGGATGGCCCGCCACGCCCTCGAGCAAGAAAGGCATGTAAACCACGGTGGTGCGGTAGTCGCGCGCAATCCGGACAAACGCCGAGTGAAACCCCTCCTGATAGTCCTCACCCAGGTTGGTCGGCGCTTCCATGCCGGCCAGGAGGACCATGATGTTCCTATCGCGGGCGGCCTCGATGATCCTGGCGAGATTGTCGTGCGTCTGAGTCACCGGAAGCCCGCGAAGCGCGTCGTTGCCTCCCAACGCGAGGACCAGAATCCTGACGTCTGTCTCGAGAGCGCCGTCCAGCCGCTGCAGCCCGCCGGCCGTCGTGTCCCCGCTCACGCTCGCGTTCAGGATTTCGACGTTCGCATAGCCTTCCATCGCAAACTTCTGACGGATGACGACGGGATAGGCCTCCTCGCTCAGCAAGCCAAGGCCTGCCGTCAGGCTGTCGCCGAGAAAAAGAATCTTGAAATGCTGCGGGGCAGTCGTGCCGGTTTGCGCCGCCGCGATCTGGTCCGCGGTGGGCTCGGCACTACTGTTCGCCGGACGGCCGCAGGCCGCATCGCGGATCGAACAGGCAGCGAGACCGGCCACAGCCACCGACAGCGCAATGGATCGAACGGCGCGAAACATCGTGTCTCCTGGGAAGCACCATCTATTGTGCCTGGATTTGCTCGTCGAGCGCGCGAATTGCCGCTTCCAGCATCGCGCGGTGGGCCGGCTGACGAGCCAGCCGCAGATCGGCGATCGCCCGGCTTCGAGCCAGCTCGAGCAACGCCCGCTGTGCCTGCCGGCGGCGATCCTCGTCCGAGACATCAGCTCCGGCGCGATCGCCGGCGTCGCGATCCGCTTGTTGTGATTCGACCGCCTTGCTCTCCCAGCCGCGGGCCATGGGGAAGTGGAATCGCACCAATCTTACCTTGCGCCAGTCCTTGCTCTTCGGACTGACTGTACGATCCCCCCGGTGTCCTTCGACAGCATCGCGCTCCGCCACATCGCTATCGCGCTGCTGTGCGGACTGGCGGTCGGCACGGAGCGGCAATGGAGCGGCCATGCGACCGGGCGTCGCGCGCATCTGGGCGGCCTGCGGACGTTCACGCTGCTGGGCCTCGTCTCGGGTCTGAGCGGCTGGCTGTGGACGGCCGGACTCGAAGGGCCTGCACTGGTGCTGCTGGCGGGCGTCGGCGCGCTGGTCGTGGTGGCCTATCTCGCCGCGAGCCGCCGCGACATCGACGGCACCACCGACGTCGCGGCATTCGTGGTCATGGCTTCCGGCCTGCTGGCCGGCGTGGGCTACGAGGCCGTGGCGTCAGGCATCATTGCCGTGACCCTCTTGTTGCTCGTCGAGAAGAAGCAGCTTCACGGCATCGTTTCGAAGATCGATCGGGACGAGATGCGGGCTGGAGCGCGCTTCGCGGTCATGGCCGCTGTCATCCTGCCTGTTCTGCCGGTGGGACCGTACGGACCGCTCGGCGGCGTCAAACCCAGGCAGCTCTGGCTGTTCGTGCTGTTCTTCTCGGGTCTGAGCTTTCTCGGGTATTTCGCGCGTCGAACGTTCGGCAGGAACCGCGGGTACGCGGTCGCCGGAACGCTTGGCGGCCTGCTGTCCTCGACCTCGGCGACGCTCGCCTTGTCCAGGTTGAGCCGCTCGGCGCCCGCGGCAGGACGGGCGCTCGCGGCCGGTGCGCTCGGCGCCAACGTCGTCATGTTTCCGCGCGTGTTAATCGCCAGCGCCGCCCTGGCGCCGGCACTCGCCGTTGCGTTGTGGCCGTCGTTCGTGACGCCCGTGGTGATCGGCAGCATCCTGTTTTTCCGCGGCCTGCGCGACGAAGGCACGGCCGATCGCATCAAGAGCGAGCCGAACCCGCTCCAGTTCAAGAGCGCGCTGCAGATGACGGCAGTGTTTCAATTCGTGCTGTTCGGCGTGAACTACGCCCAGAGTCACTTTGGCGAACAAGGGGTCCTCGGATCGGCCCTGTTGACGGGCGCGTTCGATATGGATGCGCTTACGATCTCCATGGCGCAGATGACGAGGAGCGGAACGTCCGCCGCGATTGCCGCGCGAGCGATCGCGGTTGGGGCGCTCTCCAACACGATCGTCAAGCTGGGCATCGCCCTTGTACTCGGCCGGGGACGCTTTCGTCCGCTGGCCGCCGCGGGGCTGATGCTGATGGCCGTGGCGCTGGCGGCGGCGGTGTTCTGGCGGTAGAGCGGGAGACTCAGAACTTAGAACTCAAGTTCTCACTTCCTTGAACACTTTCATCGCCAGCGCCACCATTGAGGCGACGTCGGAGACATTGGCTGGCAGGATGAGCGTGTTGGTCTTCTGCGCCAGTTCGCCGAATCGCTGGATGTACTGTTCGGCGACGCGAAGCTGCGTGGCCTCGGCGCCGCCCGGTTGCCGAATCGTTTCGGCCACCTGCCGGATGCCTTCGGCGGTCGCCTGAGCGACGGCAAGAATCGCGGCGGCCTGACCTTCGGCTTCGTTGATCTGCTGCTGCCGGCGCGCCTCCGAGGCCTTGATGACCTGCTGCTTCTCTCCCTCCGCGGTATTGATGGCCGCATCACGTGTCCCCTCGGACGTCAGAATGACGGCGCGTTTCTCGCGTTCGGCCCGCATCTGCTTTTCCATGGCCGCCAGAATGTCGTGCGGCGGTGTGATGTTCTTGATCTCGTACCGAAGGACCTTCACACCCCAGGGATCCGACGCCTTGTCGAGCTCCGTCACTACCGCGGCATTGATGTTCATCCGCTCTTCGAAGGTCTTGTCGAGCACGATCTTGCCGATCTCGCTGCGCAGGTTCGTCTGGGCCAGCTGTGTGATCGCGAAATGGTAGTCGGAGATCCCGTACGATGCGCGCTCCGGGCTGAGCACCTTCAGATACAGGATGCCGTCGACGCCGACCTGGACGTTGTCGCGGGTGATGCACACCTGCGCGGGAATGTCGATGGCGACTTCCTTCAGCGAGTGCCGATAGCGGATGCTGTCGACAAAGGGCAGCAGCACGTGGAAGCCCGCCTGCAGGACGCCGTGGAAGCGGCCCAGCCGCTCGACGACAAACGCGCTTTGCTGCGGAACGACGACGGCCGTCCGGAAGATGGTGACGAAGGCGACGAGCGCCAGGACGACAAAGAAGATCTCCGTGCCGGTCATGATCGGACTCCTTCAGGCTCCACGTGAAGCAGCAGCCCGTCGACCCAGACGACGCGGCACCGCGTGCCGGCCGCCAGCCCCTCGGCGGCCGCGTTTCTGGCCGACCAGACCGTGCCCCGCAATTCCACGCGGCCCACGGCGCCCGGCGCCAGCGCGTCCACAACCGACCCGATCTCGCCGACCAGCGTGTCGATCGGCGGCAACTGCGGCTCACGTTGCATGGCGTGCAGAAGCCGCGTGCGGAAGAGCAATAACGACGCGACCGAGAGCACGGAGAACAGCAGGATCTGCGTCCAGATCGGCCCGGCGAACTCGAACGCAGCCAGCACCCCGACGAGCATAGCGCCCATTCCGAAGAACACGAGATAGAACCCGCCCGACGTCGCCATCTCGGCGAGCGCAAGGACCAGACCGAGCACGAGCCAGTGCCACCAGAGAATCGTCATAGGAAACCAGCGCGATTATAGGGGCAGCCGCCCGATCTGCGAACCGGCGACCCGCTGCGAGCCACGCACGCGCTAGTGCCGGTCAACCGGCAGCCAGAATCTTGACGGTGGTGATGAACTGCCCGGCGTGGCGCGTTGTGTGCTCCGCCGCGTGCATGAGGATGCCGAGCAGGGTGGACGACGCCGTGCGACCCACGCGGCGATCGTCGAACAGCGCCGACGGATCGGTCCCTCGAAGCTGAGCCAGGGCGCGGGCGATGGCCGTCGACACCCGGCCGGCCAGCGCCGGCGCGTCCAGGTCCGGATGGTTCTGCGCTTCCGCCCGCGCCGCCGTCCGCTGCTCGTCAGTCAACGCCTCGCCGCGGGCATAGGTAAACAGACGATCGAGGGCGCCCGCCAGATGCAGTAGATGGAAGCCGGGAGACGCGGCGCCGGCCTGACGCCACAGGATCGAGGACGGGACCGAGCCGGCGAGCGCGGCCACGTCTTCCTGCGCCTGGATCAAGGCGTGCGCGACGGGCTGGAGCGCCGCGGGAATGTCAGGAACCGGGCCTCGCAGCCACACTTCAGGTTGATCGGCCATGCGCCGCCGATTGTACCGCGGCGCTGAGGCTTCGCACCCGCCCTCGCTGATTACATCAGCAACGTCTCGACTCTGTGCGCATGGACCATGCTTTCGCACGGCGACCACGCGAAGATGGTGAAGCGGCCGTCCTGCGACGCGATCAGGGCGATGGCGTCGCGTTGATCGTGAACGAACTGCGCGGCGGAAAGGTGGCGCGTCCCGCCCAGTTGCGCCGGCTCGACGACCTCCGGCGCACCGCCGGCAATCGGTTCGGTCACGGTCACCGCGATCACCTGCGGTGAGCCCTTCCGGCGGGCGATCTTGGCGCCGAAGCCGAGCAGATCGTAATCGGCATTGATAATCGTCGCGCCGTCTACGGCCGTCAGACCCGCAATAGCACTCACCGCCCGTGCGAGCGCGTCCTGCCACGCCCGCGATCGCCGCTCGTCCGGACTTGCGCGGTTCAATGCGGCGAGCGCAGTGAATGGTGGTTCGGCCGCATATGAGATGGGCCGGACGATCGACTCCCGCCAGCCCTCGCCCGTCGCCGGCACCACCAGCATCGAACCGCCTCGGCCGTGCGCGCGTATCGACACGGCCAGTTGAACCAGCACGTTCACCGAGTCAATCCAGGACGCAGGAGATTCGAATCCCAGCAAGGACGTGACCAGGGCCGGACAGTCCGGCAGGCTCGACGCCTGCTCGTCCACGAGTTTGATCTGATCGCCCTCGAGCACGGCGACGTTCACAAATTTTCCAGCTTCCTCGCCGCGATGATGTTTGATCACGAGCAGCCCCGGGGCCGCCACTTCGACGACGAAGCAGACGGCAGGGATGGTCGCGGTGGTGCCCCAGACCTGCAGCGTATCGCCGTTCGGCCACACACCCAGATGGATGCCGGCCCGCTCGACCGCCGGCGCGACCTTGGCGAGCGCCGCCGGCTCCAGCGGAATCGAGCGTTCGAAAATCATCGGCTCCACGGCCTGTCGAGGCGCCAGGAAGGCCATCGAAATCTTGGACACGTACCCTTCCTCGTGTCGCAGGCTGGCCCAGAACGCCGCATCGATGAGCTCGGCGATCTGGCCGGTGGCGGGAAGAGACGCCAGCGCGCCTTTCCCACGCTGCTGCGCGTCCTCGAGGTGCCGGCCGAAGTGCGCGTGCAAGGCCGGCGCCACTTTTGCCGCCGCCGGGTAGGCTTGTCCTGCCATTGATGATGATTATCGTCCGCATCGAGCGGGCCTGCATCAGCAGGGCATGCGACGCGCGCTAAACCGACGGAGCCTGGCGCCGCAAGTAGAATGGCACGCCCAGGATGAGCAGGCCCAGTCCCATCAGGGAACTGGTTGGCGACGCGACCAGCGTGTTGATCACGAAGACGGTGGACACGAGCACGAAGACCAGCACCGTGAATGGATAGCCCGCGACCCGGTACGGACGTGGCCATTCCGGATGCCTGCGTCGCAGCACCATCACCGACAGCACGACCATCGTGAAGAAGATCCAGTTGGCGAACTGCGACATCGTGATCAGGTGTTCGAACCCGCCGGTGAGCGTCAACACGCCGGCCCAGAACGCCAGCGCCCAAATGGCGTTGGCGGGCGTTTCGTGGCGCGGGTGGATCCGCGCCAGCCACGGAAACAGCCGGCCATCGCGCGCCATGGCAAAGAAGACGCGTGGACCGGCGAGAACGTTGGCCGAGATGGCGCCAACGATTGAACACAGAATGGCCAGCGTCATGACGGTGGCGCCGGCTGGCCCCACCATCGCCGACATGGCATCGGTCGCGACTCTTGGCGAGGCAGCTATCCGCGGCTGCCCGAGAACGAAGATGTACGCCAGATTCGCGCTGACATACACAGCAATCACCACGAGGACACCGAGCACGATGCTTCGCACGACGTTGCGCTGAGGCTCGCGAATTTCGCCGGCCACCAGGCTGACAAACTGCCAGCCGTCGTAGGCGAATAGTGTCGAGATCATGGCCAGACCCACGGCGGTCAGCATGCCGCCCGAAAGATGCTGAGGCACGAGCGGCGCGAAATGCGCTCCCTCGCCATGGCGGGTGACGACCGCGAGCCCCACGAGACCGACCAGTCCGGCGACCTTGAGCACCGTGAACAGGTTCTGCACGGCTGCGCCCTGCTTCGCACCTCGCGCATTGACGAACGCGAGACCGAGCAGCAACCCGATTCCTAACGTCTTCTCTGTCCACACTGGAACGGCGAGGAACTGCCGCAGGTAGACGAAGAATGCCGTCGTCAGCGCGGCCAGCGAGCCGGGAATCACTACGAGCATGATCGTCCAGCCGTACAGGAACGCCCAGAACGGGCCGTACGCTTCGCGCAGGTAGACATAAAGGCCGCCGGACTGTGGGAGCATCGTGCCGAGTTCGGCCAGTGTCAGCGCGCCACAGAGGACGAGGAGACCCGAGAAGACCCAGATGCCGATCACCAGGCCCGGTTCGGGCACTCGCTGGGCGATCAGGCTGGGCACGACGAAAATACCGGAGCCGATGACGGCGCCGACCAGGAGCGCGGCACCGTCGAAGAGCGTCAGCCGGCGCGGAAGTTCAGCCAAGGCGGCGGATTATATCCGCGCGCGCCGCCACCATCCTGTCAAGACGGGAGATCCCACCTGAAGAATCAGGGAGGGATCAGACGAAGCGGTGACATCCAGGATACCTATACCCGGTGCCAGCGTGACGCGCCGGTCTCGCGCTTTCCTCGCGGAAGTCGACCGACCAAACCAATGAGCGACATGGAATCGGCGGCGGACGTCGCGTTCTCCGTCGGCGTCGCGACCCTGACCTCGACGCCGAGAGATAACGCGACTTTGGATCGTCCACGATCAGGCGCCAGATCTTCAGCGAGAATGTCGAGGCTCCGGCACCGCCGGCGCGTTCGTCATTCCGCCGCTCGCAGTTCGCGCGATGCGTGGCGTGGATCGAATCATCCTCGTGCGGCGGCCCGACGCCGGCCTCGCGAATCGGCGCGCCTAGCGCGCCGAGCCGCTCGCCGCCACGGGCTCTGTCCTCTCCACATTCTCAACCGGTAGGACAGCCGGGCCCCTATGAATCCCACCAAGAAGCTGAAATAGTCCCACGGGTACATGTTTCTCTGGCGAGTTGCATGCGGCGTGTGCAATCTCACGGCGCAGGTTGCCGTTCTGAGAGATGCTCGCGCTCCGCTCGTTTTCGCCACACCATTTGGCAAAGCCATTTCTTCCAGTGCTCGTGCACGACGACTGACGTCATCACGACCACGACGATGAGCGCGATGTCACCGAGCGAGAACGTCTCCATGTCGACCAGCCTGCCTGTATTCACGATAGTCACTGCTGGACAAGGGCGTCATCCAGTCTCGACAGTAGATTTGCAACCCTGATGCCGGAAAGCGGTCCGATTGAGCCAGTCAGCCGGAGACAGCGTGCAACGTCTGGAGGCAGAAACACATGCGGCCAGTTCCTGCCGCCCTCTTCCAGAGCCCGCCTCCTCGGTGGTGGCCGTCGACGCTCGCGGTGCCTTGCTCGACGGGCGACGTGTCGAGGGTTGATCGTCGCCCATCAAGACGATCCTCCTGGCGAGACAGGAGATCTGCATAGATAACCAGGTAGACCCGCCGAAGGGATTGACGAACGTCGTCCTAAAGGATATGGATGCCCCTGTGCGTGAGTCCAGGCGTGTCGTGGCGCAACTGGCGCCGGTCCAGTCCGTGTCGCCCTATGCCGGACTGACGATCAAGGCCGCCCTCCTGCTTGGCTTCGGAATCACCTTCGGCCTCTGGCTGCTCGCCGGATACCGGCTGACTCAGCGGATGACCGACGTTGAGTCGCAGACAACGGCCATCAATGGGCGGTATATGCGCGCCCAGGAGCTGCTGTCGACTGTGCGCGCGCAAGTCCTGCTGGGTTCGGTATTCGTGCGGGATGCGTTGCTCGACCCGGACCCGACGGCGACCGACAGCTATCGAGGGCGATTCGAGGAAACGTACCGCGTAGCGGACCGCGCGCTGCGACAGTACGTCCCGGTCATCGACTCGAATGACGAGCGCACCCGCGTGGCTGGACTTCGCTGGGAAATCGACGACTTCCATCAGTCCATGCTGTACGTCCTTCATAGTGAGTCGCACGGCGATGCCCGTGCGCTGCTGCAACGGCAGGTGGTCCCGAAGCGCGAGCTCGTCATGCGCGTGTCGGACCAGGTCCAGAGCCTGAATCGGGCGGCCTTCGTGCAGCAGCGCGCCGAAACTGCCGCGCTCTACCGGATCACGCAACGCCAGACGTGGGAGCGGCTCGGCCTGGCGTTGGCTGCCAGCCTGGGGATTGGGCTGCTGGCGACTCTTTATGCTGGACGCCTCGAGGGGAGTGTACGACGCCAGCGGGCTCGCGATCTGCAGATCACCAGCGATCTCCAGCGCCTCTCCGCGCGGCTGGCCACCGCGCAGGAGGACGAGCGCCGGACGATCGCCCGCGAACTGCACGACGAGGTGGGCCAGGCGCTGACTGCAATCAAAGTCGAGATCGCGCTCGCGCAACGCACGACCGAGACGCCGGCCTCGACCGCCGCGCACCTCGAGGACGCCCGCCGGATGGCGGAGGACACGCTGCAGACGATTCGAGATCTTTCCCATCTGCTGCGGCCGCCCCTGCTCGACGACCTTGGACTGGCCGCGGCGCTCCAGGCCAACCTCGACGGCTTCGAGAAGCGGCACGGCGTCCAAGCGGAGTTGTTCCATGACGGGATGGACCAACGGCTCGCCCCCGAGCTCGAAACCGCGCTCTATCGCGTCGTGCAGGAGGCCTTGACCAACGTGGCCAAGCACGCGCACGCCCGGATGTGCCGCGTGCACCTGCAGGGCCTGCATGCAACGGTGCTGGTCACGATCGAAGACGACGGATCAGGATTCCACGCGGGCGACTTGCAGCGCCCTGACG
Organism: uncultured Acidobacteriota bacterium; assembly: GCA_963724645.1. Lineage (GTDB taxonomy): Bacteria > Acidobacteriota > Vicinamibacteria > Vicinamibacterales > SCN-69-37 > CAVXSP01. The sequence continues at coordinate 17,884 of CAVRVJ010000007.1, read as the reverse complement.
CGACACGAGGATTGGGCCTGATCGGCATCCGCGAGCGCGTTGCCCAGCTGAGCGGCACGTTTCAGATTGAAACCGCACCGGGCCAGGGTACGCGACTCGCCATCGAGATGCCCGCTCGGCCTCACTCTGTGACCGAGACCCCGGCCGCGCCGATCGTCGTGGCGGGCACCAGCGAACCAAACAGCGAACCGCGCCTGGCGGGCGAGCGCGAGCCGGTGACCCGAACGACAATGGTGGATTCCACTGATGGCGAAGCTGCGAATCTTCCTGGGTGACGACCATCGGGTCGTCCGCCAGGGATTTCGGAAGATCCTCGAAGAGCGTCCTGACTGGGAGGTCGTCGGCGAGGCAAGCGACGGCCGCGAAGCAGTCAAGCAGGTCCTGGCACTGAAACCGGACGTGGCGGTCCTCGATATCGGCATGCCGCTGTTGAACGGCATCGAGGTCACTCGCCAGATCGCCCGGCATGCGCCCCGAGTTCGCGTGCTGATCTTGAGCATGCACCTCAACGAGGCGTACGTCACCCGCGCGCTCCAGGCGGGCGCGACCGGCTACCTGCTCAAGGACTCGGCCGACATGGATCTTCTCCTCGGTGTCCAGTCGGTCGCGGACGGCAAGTCCTTCTTCAGTCCAGCCGTCGCGAAGGTGATGTTGGACGATTACGTCCGCCACCTGGCCGCAAAGGGCGTGGCGGATCGGTACGAGTCGCTGTCTGAGCGCGAACGCGAGATCTTCCAGTTGGTCGCTGAGGGCCACAGCAACAAGGACATCGCCGAACTTCTGTCCCTCAGCCCGACGACCGTCGAAACACACCGGGCGCACATCCTGCAGAAACTCGACGTGCATAACACCGCGGAGCTCGTTTTATATGCCGTCCGACGCGGGGTGATCTCGTAGAGGCGGACGCCCATCAGCACACGTGTCTTGGTGGAGTTCGGCCAGTTCGCGGACGCGGAGGCCGCTTTTCGTGAATCGATTCGGCTCAATCCCGATTTGGCTGACGCCCATCGAGACCTGGCGGACCTGCTGATGCAGGGTGGCCACGTCGACGAGGCGATTCGACAGTACCAAGCGGCACTGGCACGCGACTCCCGCTCGACGGATGCCCGCAACAATCTCGGCGTGGCGCTTGCGCGCGCCGGACGAGTGGCCGAGGCGGCCGAGCAATTCAAGGCCGCCCTGAAGCTTCAGCCGGACCTGGTCGACGCGCGCGCGAATCTGGAGAGATTGCTTGGAACCCGGAAGACGCCCGACCGTTGAGGCCTCCCGTCATGAAAGTCCGACAATTCACGCGGGACAACGCCTGTGTTAGTGCACGCGATAAAATAGAGCGCTGCCTCGGCGTAGCCTTGTTTTCGGCATCATGACTCTTCGCACATTCGTCACCCTCACGGCGATCGCTCTGCTGTCGGCATGCTCCCGCCAGCCGTCGAAGGTCGCCGAGAATGCCGCATCGGCCGCACCACCCGTGGTGCCCGCCCCGGTCGAGGCGATCGCCCGCGCCGCTAAACCGGCGCCGCCCGTCCTCTTCGTCGGACTGGGCGGGGTCGATTGGGAACTGCTGGACGATTACATCGGCCGAGGTGCGATGCCCAATCTCGCCATGCTGGTGCGCCAGGGCACCAGTGGCGTGCTCGAGACGGACCTCCCGTCCGTCGTCCCGTTGGTATGGACCACGATGATGACCGGCAAGAGCCCGCTCGAGCACGGCATCATGGATTTCGTCCAGTTCAATACGCAGACGGGGGCGAAAGAGCCGATCGCGAGCTCGGCGCGTCGAGTCCCCGCGCTCTGGAACATGGCCACCGACGCCGGCAGGAAGATCTCGGTGATCGGCTTCTGGGCGACATTTCCCGCTGAGCCTGTCAATGGCGTCCTCGTCTCCGACCGATGGTTCAGTTTCCTCTCGAGCGATGCGGCTCCGTCGGCGGGCGTGGTCTTTCCCCCCGACCGCGAACGATGGGTCCGTGACGCCCTGATACGTGCCGAGCAGAGTGTGGATTTTTCCACCCTCCACGGCTACCTGCCCTCGCTCACTGAGGCGGAGTACCGGCAGCATCTGGCGGCGCCAGATCCATATGCCCATCCCATCAGCGCGCTTCGGCGGATCCTGGTCGAAGGCCGCGCTCAGGATGAGCTGGGCCGTGCCACGCTCGAGCAAGACCATCCGGATGTGACCGCGCTGTATCTGGGCGGCGTCGATTCGATCAGTCAGGTGTTCGCACCGTACGTTTCACCGCGACAGGCTGGCATCCCGGCGGAGGACTACGAGCGGTACGGCCGGGTGCCGGAGCAATACCTTCGGGCCATCGACGGCAGACTCGGGGAGTATCGCGCGCTCGTCGAGCGCACGCACGCTGTTTTGATGCTCGCGTCCGACGGCGCGTCCTCCTGGAGGACGACCCAGCCGGAGACGCCTTCGGGCAACGCGGACGCGGCGACCCCGAAGGGGCATCGAGCGCCCGGAATGTATCTCATCTGGGGCGCCGGGATTCCTGTTGGCCACGACAAACATGGAAGCGTCCAGCAAGTGTGCGCGACCTTGCTGGCCCTGGCGGGACTGCCGCGAGGCCAGGGCCTCCCTGGCGCGCCTCTTAGCGGTACTCCGGTCGCCGCCCCTGCAGCACCCGCGAACTACCAGGCGTTCTATCACGCCGACCCCGGCGCCGGCGGCAGCGGCGTCCGCCGCCGGCGGGGCGGTGGACGCCCTCGCCAAACTGAGGTCGCTCGGCTATGTCGCGGACAGCAGCAGCGCCACAGGTGGGGCCGGCGAGACACGGACGGCCGATTCGTATGCCAACGAGGGCGTGATTCTTCGCAACGAGCGGAAGCCGGCCGAAGCCACCGCCGCATTCGAGAAAGCGCTGGCCGCCGATCCGAACCTGGTGTCCGCGTTGTGGAACTTGAGCGACCTCCTCGCCGGAAAGCCGGAGACCGCTGAGCGCTCCGATGCGCTGCTCGTTCGCGCCTACGGCAACGGCCTTCCGGAAGGCGCCCAGATCCTGATCCGTCGGGCTGTGGGGTATCAGCGCGCCGGGCGGGCCGAGCGCGGTCTCAAGCTCATCACCGGGGCGCTCGGGGCGAAGCCCGATGCGCGCGAGTTATGGCTCTTCCGCGGCCGTTCTCGCGTCGAGTCGCGAGACTGCAAAGGCGCGGCGGCGGATTTCCGGCGCGCCGAAGCCCTCGCTCCGAGCGACCCGGCCGCCTATGTGTCCGAGGGACTGGCCCAGCAATGCGCTGGTGATCGGGAGGCCGCGCGCCGCGCACTCTCGCGCTCCCTCGAACTGGATCCGAATCAACCAAAGGTGCGTGCGGCCCTGAAATCCCTGGACGGGAATTGATATTCCCGCGGCACGTGCTCTCTAGAAGACGACGCCGAATGGCCGCTTGAGGACGAGCGCGAACACAAGGGACAGTCCGACAAACGGGACCAGCCAGGGCACGCGCCAGCCGAAAATCGCAAGCTCGTTCGCGGGGTAATCCACGGAGATCGACGCGACGGGCCCGCTTTTTTCGATGGGCGCCTCTGACGGGTACAGGAGCTCGTTCACGAACCCGGCGCGGGGTCGCACGGGGGAGTGGCGCGCCACGTTCGTCGAGACCTGCAGCGTCTTGCTGAACATGGCGGCGTCCACCCGAAGCCGGAGTTCGAACTGCCCCGGCGTCCTTGGCAATATCCGCCAAACGATCTGCCGCGCGGCCGGGAACCAGATCGCCGGCGTCGAGACCTCGACTCCCGACGGGACTTCGAGGGTACGTCTGGCGGTTGCAGCTGCCGGTCCCGCTCCTCGCGCCGTCCCCGATGTCCACCGTGAGCAGGGCCGGCCGGCCTGGCGTCAACCCCGAGTATGCGTAGAACGCCTCGAGCTGCGCCATGAGCGGCGTCAGCGGAACGCTGAGAATCACGATGGGCAGGAGCCACGCCCGCAGATATGTGACATAGGCCCTCGCCCCTATGGCGCGAGCCGAGTGCACCGCCTGTTCGTCGGTGTGCACACGGCACCTGGCTGAAGTCGAAGCCGAAGCGGGGCTCGAAAAAGGCGCGCGTCGCCGCGTCGAGCGGCTGACCGGGTGCGCGAAGCACATCGTGCACAATGGCGGGCACCTCGCCGGCAGCCGTTTCGGTCGCTCCTGCGCGTTTGAACTGAAGCGTTTTCGTCTCCGGGTCCTCGTCGCAGCTGGCGCATTTGAGGTTGATCTGTGACGGCGCGGAAGTGGTGGAGACGTCGAGAGTAGAGCCGCGCATCACCTGATCGGCAACGCGATTGGCCTCATGCTCACGTGGATCGTCGACCTCTCCCACAACGAGCTTCCGTTGGATGACGGGCTGCGGGAGAGCACTTGGGTGCGGATGATGCTCGAGGTTCAGTGGCGCGGCCAGCCGGGAATTACCGGGATCCTCGTGAAATCCCATCCTGTATCCCACCGCCTCTCCAGCGACGCTCGCAGCCTCTGAGGATGGAGTTCGACGGGAGTTCGTGCGGGCGGCTTTGAAATCCGCTGACTCGCATTGCGCAAGGGTGATTTGACGACGTCCGGCGTAAACACGAATCCACCCTCCCCTCGTCGTCCGTTCCGCGATCGTCTTCAAACACTTGCAGCACGAATGGCCATTCGTCACCGACAATTGAGTCGCGCCAACTAGGTCGCCCCGAATCTTGCGGATCACACCCAGCGTTCTTGTCCGGCCTCATCGACCACTTGCTCCACGCGGTCGGCGCGGACTGTGACGGACCAGCCCGGGGGCAGCGCCAGAAACGGTATCGCGTCCGGGCGCAGTCTGAGCAATTGGTAGATTCGTTAGGCATCAACGGACTCCACGATATTCGGGCCCGGAGGATCGTCGAGATCGCTGATGATCCATCCGCTGTCCTCACCATCCGCGGCGTGCTCACGACGGAGCAAGATGTCCGGCGCGCGATCGACCCCACGGGTGAGGATGGCAAAATTGTCGTACCGCGCATCGACACCGCGCGCGGCCGTCCGACGAAGCACCGAAGTCTGATCTTTGGATCACCGCCAGTGTCAGATCGAGACAGAAATCGGGTCCTGGAACGGATCCCTTGCGTAGTCCGGAGCGGCGATGTGCAATTCGTTGTCTTGGGCGATCAGCGTCAGCAGGGACCAGCCGAACTGAACCTTGCTGCCGGCGACAAGCACCAGTCCACTGCGATCGCGCGCAGCGAGCAGGACCAGCAGTTCCCGTCCGAGATCGGCCAGCGCCGCATCGCACTCGGCAATCAACGGGCCGCCGGCGACATAGCCCACGAGTCTCATCAGCGGCGATGCGCTCCGGCCCCTGCCTGTCCCTTCTTCTTCAGCGATTCGCGGACCCGGCCCTCTTCCGCGATCTTCGCCTCGACTGCGACATCGCCGTAGTGTGTCCGGCCCGCTTTCCAATCCACCCAACGCCGCTCGCCCTTGGAGCTGTTGAACCTTTTTTCCATCGCCGTCAGATTCTCGATGTCGCTCAGAATTGCCCGCTGACTGGCAGGGCTATTGTCGTTCCATCCATCCATCTCGACGATTTCAGCAATCGCCACCAGATGATCGATGCTGGGTTCCACGAGCGGCTTCCGCGAGACCTCGTCCAGTCCGCGTGCGCGGTCGATTACAGTCCTCCGGGCTTCGCCCGACATCGAGTAGGCTCGCGCGCGCTCAAGCGGCGTGAGGTTCAACTCTGCGTACCTCGCCTGCAGCGCTTCCTCGGCCTCCGCCTGCTTGTTCGCTTCCGCTGCCAGGACGGCTCTCTCTTTGGCGAGGTCTCCCTTCTCGGCGATGGTCCGGCGTCCGCCTGTTTTCTCTTTCTCTGACGCCTCGTAAATCTCCTGGTAGACACCGAGTTCGGCGGTCCTGCGCGGACTTAATCTGCCGCTCCAGGATCACTTTGGCACGGGCCCTTGGCTGGTGGGGAGCGGCTCTTCGACCTCGCCGCTGTGCTCCTGTGGTTCCGTCTCCGGAGCGGTCCGGTGCTCGTCGGGCTTTCCGCGCTTGTCTTCGGCGGGCTTCTTCGTTTCCGCAGGAGTTGCCGGTCTCTTTCCGCCGGGGACGCCTTGTCGCCGCGCTGTGTGTCGCGCGGAGAGGCTTTCTCGTCGCGTGTTCCGCCACCGCCGCCGCGGCTTTCCAACTGACCGGGAGATTTTGGAAAGGCCACCGGCGGGCGAGGCGTGGCGCCCACGCCCGGCGCGACGCCCGCTGCCGCACCCGGGCGCGCGCCGGCGCCGGCAGCAGCGGGAGCGAGCGGGCTCTCCGGTGGCCCGCCAATACATGGTCGACCCCAAACGCGCCGCCTCCACGGCCGCGGCGGTCAATCCTGCCACGATGGCCATCTCGAGAAACTGCCGCATGATGATGGCTGCCCGGCTCAGATGCTCCTGGGACAGGGCATCCAGTTCCTTTTTGGCGTCTGGCCTCTGAATGCGGCTCAACTCGAGACCGCAGGTCATCCCCAGCTCAAACATTTCGGCGGCGAACGTCAAGTGGAATGCCTTTCCGGCTCCTTTCACCATCGCCTCGAGAACGACACCGGCGCCTTTGGCCTTCAAATCTTGCGCGCGCTGCAGGAGTTTCGCCACCAGATGAAGACCGAGGAAGGCCACGAGCGCCGGCATCTGCCGCTGCAGCTCGACGGTCACCTTGGGCCAATAGTTCCAGCCGTCGCGGACGACGTACCGGCCACAGCAGATCTTGATTGTCGTAGTAACCCTTGGCCGCTTGATAAATCAAGACCTGATCGTCAGCGTGACGTTCTTGATGGCGCCGAGAACCTGCAGCAGCCCAGGGTCGGTCAAAGGAATTGCCACCGCAGATTTCGGCGGCGCCATCGAGCAGTACCGGGATCGCGGTAGCCGCCCATGGTGGTGAAAATGGCGCCGCCGGAGCCGTTGTAGTAGCGGAGGATGGTGCCGCGCTTGTAGAGTCCGAGTCCGTCGGGTTCACGCAGACCTTCCAGCAGGTTGTGGAGAGCCGTGAAATTCCCGCGGTCGCGCTGGGTCAGCAGTGACTCTTCCAACAAGCCAAATCCGGCGACATCGCTGCCGCCAGCCTGGGCGATACTCACCGCCCTGGGTGAACAGCTCCGTAACCACCTTCGCAGAGCCGCTCTTGTCGGTAATCGCCTTGACCTCTTCGGCCGTCAAGCCCTTGCCGGGCGCAACGTTCGCCTTCGCCCCGGCGTAGCGTCCGATGAACGCGACATAGAGGCGCGCGAGTGCCGGATCGGTGAGGACCGCGGGATTGCCCTTGATCGGCTCTTCCTTTTCTCCCTTCGGCGAGGCGTCCTTGTCGTCCGCACTGGGACTCTGAGGCTGCCGCTTCTTCTTCTCTTCCTGCTCGCGGGCAGGCTCACCGGACCAGTTCGGATCTCGACGAACAGCTCACGGCTCAGCTGCACTCGATAGCTGCAGTCGACCGGCGCGTCCACCAACGATGAAGTCACGCTGTGACGAAGTAATTCGAGGATCGAGTTGGTGCGCTCGGGCGGCAATTCGCCGAAGCGCCAGCGGATCCACTTCGTTCCCACGCGATCGATGAAATTGCGATCAGTATCACCGGACACCCAGAATGCCCCAGAACTGATGCACGATAACAGTCTTGATGACCTTGTCTGACGGCCCGGTCTCGAGATAGAGATCGACTGTCTCTCCCACTCCTTCGGGCTTTTTGATGCACGGCGCGGCCTGGCATGCGCCCATCGTCGGCGCATAGAGTTGCTGAACAGGAGAGCGACTGGGCAGATCGCGACCGCGAGCCTCCTGGTTGGTCCGAACTCCATCGCCACCCGACTGCTGCAGCGCATGTGTCAGCTCATGGGCGAGCAACCGGCGTCCCTCGGCCGTTCGGGCGAGAAGCGCCCCGAGTCGAACACGATGTCTTGCCCGACCTGTACACAAGGGCACTGACACCGCGCGCGGACTGCGCGGCGCCGGCATCCGCGTGCACTCGCACTTGCGAGAAGTCGCTGCCCGAAGCGCGGTTCATGAAGCCGCGTTTCTGGGTCGAGCGCTCGACCCGGCGAGCGCAGGCCCGCGTCGATGACTTCGGGATCGAAAGCCGCGTTGGCGCCGAGGTCGCGTTTGAACAGCGGCTTGAGAGCGGATGGCGCGAATTTCGGCGGCGCGTGCGGCGTGGAATTGGCGAGCCACTCCTGGTGCCGCTTTTCCGCCATCTGCCGGTTCTGCGTCAGCCACCAGAAGATGAAGGCGCTCCGGCTGTCGGCTTCACCTTGATCACCGCCCGGGTCGGCGACGGTGCAATCCTGCGGCGTCTTCGGCATCGACTTGAACATCACCGGCGGCGCGGGCCGAGGGGCGGCGGCTGGCGGTTTGGAGCCGAGCGGAATCTTCGGTGAACGCCACGGCGTCTTGAGCGTGATGCCGGTCGGCGTGGTGACGAAGTTCCAGTTCAGTTCGAGGCCGAAGAGCTGTTCGTCCTTCGGCGCGCGCGGCACGGGGCCTCCTGTCGAAGGGGAGAGATCCGGGTCAGCGCCGGGAGCATCGCGCGCAGAAAGTGCGCCGGCGAATGTGCCTGCCGCCGCTCCCGCCGCGGCGCCGCCGAGCACGAGCTTCCCGGCAATCGTGCCGGCAAAGTCCTCGAAGAACTTGAGGATCGGCTTGAGGTCGCGCTCGTTCGCGGCGAGAATGCGCTTGCCTTCCTCGGAGTTGGAGAACTGCTCCCACAGGAATGTCGCCAGCTCGCCGGCGCCTTTGAGTCCGCCCCTCCCCAGCTTCTTCCTGACCTCGTCCTCCTTGGCCTGCCCTTGTGGCGCCTGTTCCTGGCCCGGAAACGCCGTCGGCTGATCGCGCGGTCGCTCGGCCTCCTGCCGCTGCAGCGTCGGCTTCCCGGTCTGTTGCTGCACCCGCGAAGAGCCTGGCGCCGGCATGCGGACGACCTGCTCCGCGATTGCGTCCGCTTCCTGTTCGAACGTGTCGCCGGGCGTGCTGACCGCGAACTTCGTCTGAACCTTCGGCGTCGCTTTCGTCGGCACCTGACTGAAGTCGTGGCCGACGCGTGGATTCGACACGTCGTCGTCCGAGCGGGAAGAACGCGCGCGTTCCTGACACGATTCACAGGGGGCAGATGTCGAGGTGTGACGGCCGCAGGCACACGTCCGCTGAACAGCCAGGGTGCCGGCGCCTGGCGGGCGCCGCAGCTGAACGCTGGCCTGTCGATTCATCTACCGCGCCTTCCACAAGAGCAGCACCCTCTTTTCACTGTCGTTCTGCCGCCCTTTGATCTGCATCGCGAAGTTCGCCAGATCCTTCCCTTTGCCCCGCAGCGACTCGGGCTGATCGACTTCGGAGCCGACCACGTCCACGATCACGCAGCCGCGGGCGGGGAAGGCGCCGTCTATGATGCTGCCGCGGCTGGCATGGCGTGAACGTCACCTGGCCGCCATAGCCCTTCCACTCCACGAAACCGCGGCTGGCAAACGGGCGCAGCGCATCGGCGGTGTTCTTTGTCGTGGCCAGATTCTGCTGCAGGCTTTTCACGTTCTGCGTCAGGTCCTTGACGTTTTGATCCAGCTTCGCGTTCGCTTGCTCCAGCGTCGCGTTCGCGCGATGAGCCGCTTCGAGCTGTGTGTCGAGCGCCTTCGCCTGGCCGCTCAGATTGGCGCGCAGTCCGATATTGTCCGTGGTGAGATGCGCGACCTCGGCGGCCTTGGCCGCAAGCTCCGCGCTCGACTTGCTCGCCTGATCCTGTCCCTGGGTCGCTGCCGCCTGCGCGTGAGCCAGCGGCTCCTTGTTGCTGGGCGTGAGCATGAAACCTGAGCCGCCACCGATGATCAGCGGCAGCACCAGAGTCGCGATCCATTTGAACTTCTCAGGGACGACGTTGAGGATCTTCCCGACCGGGCTCGGGAAGGCGACGCCGGTGGGCGACGCTTGCGGCGGGTTCAGGCGGTTGCGCCCGCGAATCCTGTTCGCCATCTCCTCAATTACCTCGCGGGGCTGCGGCTGCGCCGACCGTGCGCCCCAGCACCAGCTCAACCTCCTCGTGCAGCCCCCGATGTGGCGCAGGCGCTGAGGCAACGGTCTGGGCGTCCGCGACGTGCGCCGCCATTGTTGCCGAGATCGAATGCCACAGGAACCACCCGAGCGATCGGCCGTCCGATGATTGCTTCGACCCTGCGCCGCGTGTCGTCACTCAGCGCGGCGAGGTCCGTCAAGGACCTTGCGTGGGCGACGAGGCCCCCAGGCATCGGATCGGCGAGCTCGGGGTGGGAACCGACGACGGCGCTGGCAAGATACCCCGCTCGGCCACGACGCTCGCGCGAGACGCCAGGTCGGCAAGCACGTGCACAATCGACTCGTCGGCCATCACCTCGCGATCGAGTAGCCGTCCAACCTGCGCGCGCAGCGCCATCGGAATCGGCCCGACCGATGCCGGTTGGACAGAGACATCGTCGCGATTGATCGCGCTGGAGAGCACTCTCCGACAGTGTCGGCAGTCACGCGCCTGGTCGTCGTTCTCTGTGTGACATTCCGGGCAAATACGCATGATGAGTCCCTCGCGGTCCTCTTCGTGATCGACTCGGATCGAGCGTCAACACACATATGCCGAACGCAGCGGCTAAAACGTCATCACGCAATTGAACAGGAAATCGAACTGGCCGCCTGCGCTGAACACCATGATGCCCAGCGGGGCATCGTGATGGGTCATGCCATTGGGGGCACCGCGCCCGGCCACGAGATCGTTCCCTCGTCGGCGGTCCGGGCGGGAATGCACCAGAAATTGCCCGTGCGATACACGTTGTCGTCCTTCGCCGGCTCGAAACGGACTTGGATCCCGTCCTCGATCGAGAGCCAGGTGTTCTCCACCACCAGCGCAGCGCCCTGGTGCAGCGTGAGGCTGCCTTTCCTCCGCTCCTTGCTGGTCCCAGCGGCGCAGATAGGGATGCCTCGCCGGATCGACTGACGCGACGCTCCCTTGCACCGTGACCTCCATCTTCACCGGCTCGACGAGCGTGACCTGGAGGAGCGGCTCGGTCCGACTCTCTCCGCTCCGCTCGTCGTCGACGAATTCGACCCAGTCGCCGAGACTCAGGCCAAGGGTGGAGTCGCCGCCCAGACGTTCGAGCTCGAAGACCTGACCCTTCGCCGACGCCACGGGGAAGACGACCGAGCCATTCTCCCGCGACCACTTGAACGTGGCCTGCGCGGGCAGCGTTCGCCCCCTTGATGAATCTCGACGCGATAGAGCTGGTTTTGAGGGCCCCGGATACCGGCGAGTCCGGAGGGAGTGACGCAGATTATCCTGATCGCTGGTGCCCTTGATCAGGCGGGCGGCTCGTTGCCGCCCGGTCCCGAGCAGGTGAGAGATCGCCGATATGGTTTGCTGCACGTTCTCGCAAGGGGGCTCGCCGCTGAACGGGTTGATTGTCCGACGCAGGGAACCGTCGCCAGCCAACCACCTGGCGCCCGAGTCGCCGTGTCCGGCCCGCCGAGGGCCGTCTCACGGATGCTCTCGGATCCTCGAGGGAGGTGACGTGCCGCTCCCAGACGTCGAGGTAGAGCCAGAATACGTCATCGTCCGGGCCTTAGAGTGCCGTCAGGCGCAGGGTATTGGCGGCTGCCGAATCCGGTAGTCTCTGACAGTCACCGTTGATCGTTCTCGACACAGCACGCCGTCGACGTAGTAGCGGCCGGCACCGATCAGGAAGTAGGCCGTTCGGCGTCGCGGCCAGCTGTAATGCCGCATCGGCGCCCGCAGGGCGGGCGCCGATACGGCCCGGATAAGATCCCGTGGCATGCTCGCCAGCGCAGTGCAGGAGGATGCGGTCTGCTCGTTCCAGTCGGCATCGAGCTGCACGCGCCCCTGCTGCATCAGCACGCGGCTGAAGTGCTTCGGGGTCGAACGTGTCGCGAGTGAGGTCGCCCTTGAAGTCGCCCTTCATGTGGCTCCTAGTTCGCGAACATGATCCGGCTCGATGCCGGCCGGTGTGAACTCGTCGAGCCGCGCGCGCAGGTTCGCCGCCCGCTGCGGCTGAAACAGATCGTGAAACGCGCCCATCTCGGACTCGTCGTCGGCGCCGCGCGTGATCTCGTCGGCGCGCCGCGGCCAGCTGGCCGTAAGCCGGCGTGCCGTAGCGCGTGCTGTTGAATTGCGGCCGCACGCGCCGCTCCTCGAGCGCCTTCGCCGCGGGCCGTGTCCAGCGGCTCGTGAGGACCAGTCGTCGACCGCGGCCGCGCGAGATCGGGCTGGCAGTCGTAACGACGCGGCGTGCGCGACACCGGGGTGACATAGCAGAAGCGCACGCAGCCAGCTGGCGGCGGGCCACCCGGACGGAGCCCATGAAGATGGTGTTCTCGGCGAGCTCGATGGCGTGGACCTGATCTGGCCGAAGACGGTGCAGCGCGCGATCGTGAGGCGGGCGAGGCGAGGGGCGTTCGCCGCGCCGATGGCCGTGCGCTCGTGGCTCGTGGCATCGACGATGCTGTCGGTGATGCTGATCTCGACCGGGTCGCGTCTCACCTCGTCGGCAGCCACCTGGATGGAACCGATGATGCTTGTCGATGATCGATGCGGGCAGCTGGTCTTGACCAGCTCGATACTGGGTTCGTTGGGTCGCTTCGGCTCGCAGTCGCAGTTGAGACCCCAGCCGGGCACCAGCGTGCAGTGCCGGATCACGGCGCCCGCCATCTCGCCGTCACAGCTGCACGCCCCGGCCGACGACCACGATGCCGTCCAGCGCGAACCAGCCGCCGCGCCTCGCCGTAAACGGACAGGCTTCGGGCAGCGCGTTCTGCCAGTCGAGCATCCGAATCACCGGCCGCGCGCCGTTGCGCGGCGCGGAGCTACGAGCTGTTGGCCGGCGCCCAGCGATGATCCGGATCGGCTCGACATGGACGCCGCTGTCGCTCATCTCGATGGCTGCCGCCGGCGGTCTGCTCCGTCCGCCACGCGCGAGCGCATCGCCGATGCGTGTGTAACGCTTCGCCGTCGCCCACGCGATACACGACGGTGCCGCCGGGCTGCCGGCGCTCGCGCTCGTATTCGCCGCCGCCCATGTCCGCGCTGAAGCGCGTAGTGATACGACACCCACACGCCCTCTTTGGCGAGCCGTGGGCGGGAAGGCGATGCGGCCCAACTCCGGATCGACGGCCACTTGTCCCGGCAGCGGGCGATAGTCCAGTCCGTCAGATCGGCGGGACGATGTGTCGGGCGGCACGGGCTGCAGCGGCGTCCCGTGCCAGATCTGCGAAGCTTTTACCCTCTCCGTAGTAGCCGCGCGATGGCGTTGGTCAGGCTGCGCCTCGTGATCGGTGTGGGCAGGTTGAGCGCTCCCGGGATGCCGGTGGTTGGCTGCGGCCGCGTGAACAGCGGCGTGTCGATGCCCAGCGGGCTGAACAGGAAACTGTTCGGGCTCGCCTCCTCGTAGCAGTAGGCCGGCGTTTCGGTAATCGATACGGGCACGACGCCAGACGTAGGCGCGCACGTCCACCGCCGTCCACCCGCCCCGGCGTACATCGATCGTTCGCGCGGCCGTGTTGAAGGCCGTTTGAAGTTCATCGAGGACGGCGCCCTCGCGCAGGTCGATGGTGCGCCCGCGCGCGGGATGCAGATACCCGATGTTCTGCGTGAAGCCGAGCCGCCGACCGATTTCGACCACGCGCGCCGGCCAACCCGACGTCGCGGTCGCGACATCCTGGAGCGCCGCCAGCGTGCCTTTGCGCCGCCGAAACAGCATGGTGTTCGCCACTTCGCGCGCGGGAACAGGATGCGATTGCGGACGGCCGTCGCCGTGGCGCCGTCGGCAGTGCGGCTCGCCGCGTCGTGCACGGCCGGTAGCCGATCAGGCTGCCGATGTACGGGACCACCCAATCGTCGCACGTTTCGATGAACCAGTTGTCGTAGAGCGCGGCGATGTCGGCTCCACGAGGTTCACCTGCTCGGCGATGACGCTGCAGCAACGCCTTCAGCGGCTAGCCCTGGTCTGCATCGCGCAGCCGGTAGACGACCGGCACGAGTTCGTAGAGGCGATCGGGATCTTGCGTCAGACAGGGCACGCCACCCTCCGATCTCCGTGAGAATCAGCGTTGCTGGCAGATCCGGCGTCAGGAACACCAGGTCCGCCGGCCGGATGCGCCGACGGGTTCTCGGTGCCGGCGGCCGGGATCCAGAGCGGGTCTCCGCCGCCACGAACGGACGCACCGTCAACGTCGTCGCAAGCTGCAGCAGCTGCGCGGCTGTCGTGTCCTCCGCCACCGCTGTCAAGACCTGCGGATCGACTGAAGCGACGCCTTCCACCGCCTGCATCATCGCGACGCCTCGCTGAGAAATGCCGGCTGACCGAGATCGCGCGCCTCGACGTCGAAGCCCGCCAGCAGTGCCGCACGGATCTCGGCTCGACCGATTCCCACGCGAACTCCGGATTGATGCGCACACCGGCGTTGATGACCACAGCTTCACCCGGCGCGAGCAGACCTGCACCGGCTGGATGGATCGCCGAACGACTGGAGCGCGATCGACCAGGTTCTGATAGAGGTCCGAGCTGGGGTCGACTGCGATGTCGCCTGTGCCCGCGATCGTCAGGTGCACGAGCTGCGTGCGGCCGTCCGAGAGTCGCACGGCGCTGGCCTCTGCCGATGCCCGCGAATGTCCGTGCGAAGTCGGCGTAATCCTGCACGGACACGAGGCGATCCAGCGCGGTCACGGTCAGCGGCGCGTTGCGGCGGGTGCCTCGAGCGAATCGGGATCCGCGCCGCCGGTCGCGGGCATCGGATTGACCACCCCCTTGACGCCGAGCGGCTTCGTCGAGCAGCGAGATTTGCTCGGCCGCCACGTTCCCTGTCTTGCCGATCCCCGTGCGATACACCGCCTTGATGTTCTCCACGCCCGAAGGCACGCGCGCGCCGCGAACGCCGTTGCCAAACACCACAGTCGTCTTCGAATCCTCGCTCGTCCGAGTGAGATAGGCACGGTCGTTGGGCCCGAGCGCCGCCAGGTTCGGCGCCTGGTCCAGAGAATATCGTTGACCCGGACATGCAGCGTCGATTCGATGCCGCTCGGCGTCGGCGCGGCAATCTGGGTCAGCGGAAACTGTTTGAGCTGGAATTCCTGAAGCGGCCGGCTGGAATCGCCACTGCCGAGGACTTCGCCGCGGGTTTCCCCGTGCGTCGCGTGCACCACGTTGCCGTAGATGGTCACGCTCGCGGGCGTGTAGCTGTGGCTGAGGCCGCTCGCGAGGTCGAGGAACGTGTGGATGCGGTCGCCGGGGACGTCGGACCTTGTCGTCTGCTCCGAGCCGGCCAGCATGACGAGCTCGGCGGCCGGCACGTTGATGTCGTGACGCTCCCGACACGATGATCCACCGGCCGGCGTCGAGTCCGGGATAGAGTCCGTCGAGCTCGATGCGTGTCCCGTGAACAGGTCCGTCGATCGGCGCGTCGGCGAGGGTCAGCTCCTCGCTCTGCGCAAAGATCGCCACCTCGCGTACATCGGCCAATCGTCCTTCGCCGGATCAATCCACGCCGCGGCCGGGGCCGCCTTGAGCGCGATCTCCGTGACCTTGCCGCTGACGCCGTAGTCGGCGCGCGACCGGTCCCGCGCGTCGACGACGCGGGTGATGATCGTGCGATCCGGAGACGGCGCCAGCGGGACCCACTGGCGGCGCCACCACGGGCTGGGGCGGACGTTCGATCAGAATCCAGCTGCCCGGAACGATTCTCTCGTACACGTTGTCGAGCGAAATCTTGTCCTGTGCCTCCGTCTGCTGAATCGCCGAGGCCGTCGTCGCCGTTCCCTCGACGCGGAAGGCATGAAAATCGCCGGTTGGGGTGACGTTGGCGGTGTCAAGGTTCAGGAGAAATGCCGAATGCAGGACCAGACTGGAGCACGGTATCGGTGGTCGGGTTGGTGCCCTCGGTCACAATCTCGACGCCGGGCTGCGTGTCGGCCACCCCGCTCGGCCTCCTTGGTCCGATCGCGAACGAGAGCGCTTCCGAAACGCGTATTTGAGCCTGAATGGCGGGATCGAGTTGGCCATCTCGGTGAACGTGACTTCAACCTGGTCGCCCGCGTCAGGCAGATCGATGGTAGAGGTCTCGCCCGACCGAACGGACACGGTCTCGACCGCCTTCCCCTTATCGAATGTGATCGACGTGTGCACGAACCAGGTCGTCGGCCCGACGTTCGCGACGCCGGGGGCATTGGCCACAACCTTGCGGACCTGGATGCCCAAGTCGAACTTCTCGACGCCGCTGCGGAACCACGCGGCTCAGCGACCACTCGATCGGGATCTCTTCATCCTGATTGTTCGGGCCGAAGACCGGCTTCTTCGGCGCGTTGTGGCCGAACGCCGAGGGCCGGCGCGCGGAACGCATGGACTGCGACCGGCTGCCGCGGTGTGAAATCTCGCGCGTTCTCCATCGCCTTGTAGAGCTGATCCTCGGTCACCTCGTGACCGGAAACGCCGGTGGTCGCGCCGGGAACGAGGTCCGATGTTGGCGAAATGCGGTGCTCAGGCTGGCGGGAGCCGCAGGGTTGGCCGGTTGGCTGGCCGCGGTGGGCCGATGAGCGGATCGAGCAGCGTGAGCGTGGCTCGATGAGGAGAGTTTGTTGACGGTCTCTTCTTTGTGGGGCGCTCAAGCCGTCGAGCGTCAGCTTCGTTCGATCCGCGCGTCGTCCGGTTCCACCGTGAGGACGCCGGCGACTCTTAGCTGAGCCGAAATCGATCAGCAGGCGATCGTTCGGCTTGAGATTCGTCGACATGCCTTTGACGATAGACGATGTGTCGTCGGCAGCATCCTGTGCGGGCTGCTTCAGTCGGGGCTTGAGATTGTTCCAGGTGTCTTGCGCCGCGAGGAGCTCGGACGTTTCAAACGACTGGGAAGCTCTCCCGGGCCCGGGAATGTCTGCGCCCGGCTGCGGGTCGGAACATCGACCAAGGCCGTCGCCGGGGGCTTGTCTCTCGGATCGGTCGGTGTCGAGCGTGTAGGCGAGGTACACGCTCGAGGCGACGCCGGGCCGCAGCGCATAGCCGATCAGCCGAGCGAGCTCGATCACGGAGCGACGCTCGGTGGCGGTCCGGAGGTATCCTTCGTTCGCGAACGCTCCTGATAGAACGTGAGGATGTCCGCGACCATGGCCCAGGCGTCCAGCACGGCGATCAGATCGTCCCGCTCGCGCGTGCGCAAATCGAACAACGGAAAACCTTGACCGCGTCGAGGCATCGATCCTAGGAAGGCCGTTCGAGGCCCATTTCGAAAGCCGCGCCTTCATCGTGGCGAGGAACGTTCCGTGCGTCCCGACGCGGTAGCTGATTGCCGCGAGACCGGCCGCATTCGCACGATCGGCGGGCGTCAACGGCCGTTTCCGTCACAGCATCCGCACGGCCGAGTTCATCGTCCACCTCGCATCGTGAGCCTGAGCCTGCCGTTTTCGGGATGGTCTGGAGTCGAGTTGTCCAGCCGGGCGATTCGCAGCCGGCCGATTCCACAGCATGCCGCCTCGATTTCTAATGTCGTGTCCGTGACAGCGTTCGAGGGCTTGACCAGGTTCACCGCTCGACCCCGTCAACCGCCTGCACCGCTGCAGCGAGGGCACTGAGACGATCGCCGTTCCGAATGTCAGGTTGTCCGGATGGAAGAATCCGAGCCGGCCGTTGGAGGACTCCCCCCCCAGGACTCGAGGACCGCCGCCTTGACATGGGCCGTGATGTAGCCTTGCATGACGTAGACGCTCATGGTCGATGTCGAGCGGGACGTAGTGGGCGGGAACGACCTCCAGGTCGTGACCGATGCGGCGGTAGGGGTACCAAGACGCCTTGATTCGTCGAGCAGTGCCGTATCGAGTCGTTCGACGCCGAAAGGATCTAATTGCCACTTGAACAGCGTAGCGGCTGCCGGTGAAGCGGAGCGTGGCCGCGGCGCGCTGCACTCGT
>CAVRVJ010000006.1:0-586911 GCA_963724645.1 uncultured Acidobacteriota bacterium | reverse complement strand
CGCTGCGAACACGCAGATGATCGTGCGCACCGCGTCGGTCAGTCTCTGGACCGAGAAGTTCGACGACATGCGCGCGGCGCTCGAGCGCGTCGCGCTCGAGCGTAATGATCGGTCGCGTCGCTCACGCTGGCGGGCGACCCAACGAATCAGCGCAGCATGAGCGCGACGCTGCGCGTGCCGATCGCGGAGATGGACGCGGCGCTCGCGGGAGTGCGCGCGCTCGGCCGCGTGGTTAAGGAGTCGCAGGCGAGCGAGGACGTGACCGACGCGCATCGTGACCTCGCGATTCGCATCTCCAACGCGAAGATCGAAGAGGCGCGGCTCGGTGAGATTCTGAAGGACCGCACCGGCAAGCTGTCGGACGTGCTGGCGGTGGAGCAGGCGCAGTCGCGCATGCGCACGGAAATCGAGCAGATGGAGGCCGCGGAGCTGAGCGATGCGCAACCGCGCCGCGCTCTCGACGATCACCATCGATGTCGCCGAGCGCTACCGCGCGGAGCTCGCGGACGACGGTTCACTCCCGATCAGCACGCGGCTGCGCAATGCCGTCGTCGACGGGACACACGGCACTCGAGAGTCTCGTCGGTGTGGCGCTCGCGATTCTTGCCGCCGCGCCGGCGGTCGTCCTGTGGGCCGCGATACTGTTTGTGCCGGCGCGTTGGGTCGTGCGCCGGCTTCGCCGCGGCGCGACAGTCATCTAATTGCCAGGATCGTCGCCGGATGGCCCGTAAATTGACGGAACTTTTCCACCCATCGGCCGGATGTACACGGCGAGCTGCCCGCGGTGGTGGATCGCGTCGTTGTGGAACAGCCACAGGAACTGGCCGATCGGCATCTCCATGCGCAGCTGGCCCTGGACTTTGAACTGGCCGTTGGTGTGCCACATGCTCTCGTCCATCTTCGTGACGTCCTCGAGCAGTTGCGTGTAGTGCTTCTCGAAGTCCGCGAGCATCTTCTCCGGCGCCGGCGGCTTGTTCGGCTGGAAGTTCAGTTCGCCGGTTTTCACCAGCGAGATGCACGCGTCCTGCTCCTGGGTCATCGTCCAGACGATCTGCTCGGTGGAGGGCGATCGCTCGTGCGGCTTGTAGGCGAATTTGTCCTGCGGCAGGGCCGCGAGGACGCGCTTGAACACCGGCAGCTCGTTTCTGCGGGCGATGATGTAGAACTCACGGACGGTCATAAAGCCTCCAGCGATGGGAGCGGCGTCTCGGGTGCCAGGATCCCGGAGCATACCCGACGGGCGCCCGGCCGGCCGTGCAAATCCGTGCAAACTGGAGCCCGCGCCCGCTCTCCGCTAGAATGGTTATTCCTGCCGTGACGCGGGACCGGACCATGGGCCGCGTCCCCCGCCGATGTTCCTCGGTAGCTCAATGGCAGAGCATCCGGCTGTTAACCGGAGGGTTGCTGGTTCGAATCCAGCCCGAGGAGCCAGCTCCGTAAGATCAATAGAATCAATCACTTGCGCGACTTTCTGTGGCTGAGCTCGTAAGCTATTGTCGGTGAGTGGTTTGCACGGGGAAGGCCGCACTGGACGATGTCCGCAACTCGCACCCACCAGCGTTCTCGAGAACGAGTTCCCACCGTCGTGCCCGCTACCGAACGCTGGACGTCCACCAGCGCGCCAGCACGAACCATCCGCCCACAACGAACAGCGTCCCAAAGATCGCCTTGTTGTATCGAGCCAGCCACACGGGCAGATAGATATCGAAGTTCGCCGAGCGCTGCTCGGTGTGTCGTGCTGCCATGCCCGTCAACGGACAACTGCCACGATTCGCCGCTAGAACGCCGCACTCGACCAAAACAAATCCGGTCAGAACCGCGGCCCACATGTAGTGGCCCCGGCCTCCCACGACTGGAATCGCGACGATGCAGCCGGCGAAAAAGAACCAGATCGCCGTGTGCAGAAGCTTGATCTGTACCAGCCGCGTCATCAACGCCCGTTGTAAGTGATGTCGACGAGGTTGAATTCGCCGTACGTGAACTCACCGTCTGGCAGCAGCCACCGCGCTTCTCCGAACGACATCAGCCGCACGGGGCCGAAATCGCGATAGTCGCGCACGGGGGTGGAGAACCGGCGCGGCGTGAACGTGCCATCTGCTTCAGACCGCGCTCGATCATCGGACTGAAAGTTCACCAATTCACCGGTGCTGGCAAACAGCAGCGTCGCGGCAATCGTCTGGCCTTTGTACGTGAAGCGGGCACGGGCGGTCGTCGCGTCAACGGGCTCCCACGCAATGTCAGGATCGATGAGGGTACCTGGGGCCAGCAGGCACATGTCGTTGAACAGCGTCACGGTCTCGGCCCGATCCATTTCGGCCCCGCGGGCATTTTCGAGAGGAAAGGCGCCCGCGACGGTGACCTGCATGGTGGCATGGCCGCCGACCGCACGATGGAACGCTTGCACCGGCACGCCGAACATGCGGGCCCGCATGAGGAACAGGCGCGTGGGCTGGTCGGCAAAGCTCTGTTGCTCGGCCTCGAATGGCATCCAGCGGGAGTCGGGCGCGCTCCGGATGCGGCCTCGAAAGCGCAGGTGATAGTTCTGCACGCGCGGCTGTCCCACGCTTCGCGTGACGCGCAGATAGCGCTTGACCGGATCCGGAAGCCGGGCCAGATCCTGCTTCAGTGACGAGCGGCGTCGGGACCGCGCGTGCGAGACCGGCATGTGCGTCGCGGAGATACTGCGCGTGGAAGCTTCGCGGCCCTTCCGTCAGCCAGCCGAACGCCACGATCAGGAGCAGGAGCACGTTGGCGACGGTAACCCGCCCAGGCATCGCCCCAGGCCGAAAAGATGAGCGCTTGGGACACGACGAGGCCAAACGCTCCGGGTATCCAATAGCCCCGAGCGCCAGCGCCGAACATGGCTGCGCTCGTCGTCACGAGCAAGGCCGCCGCCAGCCACGCCAGGCCCCATGCGCGTGAGATCGGTTGTGTGAGCTGAGGAAGATCGGCGTAGCCGAAGGCCTTAGCAAAACCCGTCACGTGAATGAGACCGTGCCCCCCCATTAGGGCAATTGGAATCCAGCGCATTTCAGAGTCCGACTCGCTGCGTGAGTGCCTGTTCCCAATTGCATCCTTTGCCGTCAGGCATGTCGCTGGTTCTTCAAGATCACCTTGAGCGCCCCCTCCTTCGCCGCATTCCCGAACGTGTCGTACGCTTTCATCACATCATCGAGGGCGAAGCGGTGCGTCACGAGCTTGCTTGGTTGCAACTTGCCCGAGCCGACCACCTTCAGCAGCATCGGCGTCGTCACGGTATCGACGAGTCTTGTGGTCAGCGTGATGTTGCGATCCCAGAGCTTCTCGACATGCAGTTCCACTGGCGTGCCGTGGACGCCTACATTGGCAAGGCGCCCGCCGGGCGCGAGGATGGACTGGCAGATGTCGAACGTCGCGGGCATGCCCACCGCTTCGACCGCCACGTCCACACCCTCGCCGCCGGTCAACTCCAGCACGCGCTCGACCGCCTTGCCGTCGGCGCTGTTGATGAGAGTCGTCGCGCCGAAGTCTTTCGCTACGCGGAGCCGATTGTCGTCCAGATCGATCATCAGCACGGCCGCTGGGGAATAGAACTGCGCCGTTAACAGGACGGCGAGGCCGATCGGACCGGCGCCCACGATGGCGACCGTGTCCCCGGGCTTCACCTGACCGTTCAGCACGCCGCACTCGAAGCCGGTCGGCAGGATGTCGCTCAGCATGACGAGTGCTTCTTCGTCGCCGTCCGGCGGAAAGTGATAGAGACTCATGTCGGCATGCGGGATCCGCACGAGTTCCGCCTGCGTGCCGTCGATGGTGTTGCCCAGGATCCAGCCCCCGTCGCGGCAATGCGAGTACATGCCTTTCCTGCAGTAGTCGCACTTTCCGCAGGCCGTAACACAGGAGATGATCACCCGATCGCCTGGACGAACGGCCGTCACGGCAGTGCCCACCTCCATCACGACGCCGATGCCTTCGTGCCCGAGAATCCGGCCGGGCGTCACACTCGGCAGGTCGCCCTTCAGGATGTGCAGGTCGGTACGCAGATGGTTGACGTGGTGATCCGGACGATGGCGTCGGTCGCGTTCTGGATCGCCGGACGTGGCGTTTCTTCCCAGGCGCGCTTGCCCGGACCGTGATAGACCAGCGCCTTCATGCGACCGGTCGCGGTGCTCTTGGATTGCGGAGACTCGGGTTTGGTGGCTACAGTCATAACGGAATTCCCTTGAAGCAGACTCGTCCGTGTTCATTGGCACACCTGTGCGCACCACGACGAATTTACGGTAGCAGTTCGCCGGGGGACTGTCTGGCCAAAACGGAACACCCTAAGGGATCGCTGCTGTGAAATCGGAGACGGTTCTGCGGTCTGGCCGGCAGTAACCTGATCAAGTGTGGAGTGATTTGTCTGGAAGGGAACGACGTGCCGACACCGAGTCGATGATCGACTGGAAGATCGACCAAGGACTCGACGACGGCTTCAGGGCTCGCGGCAACTCCGCGCTCGCTTGTGAGGAGGGAATTACCCGCCTAGACGGCAATTGTCGCGGCTGCCCAGCCTGCCGGATCTTCTAGACCGCTCGATTGACGATGTCACACCACGGCCCCGAACAACCTGCCCACGATTGCGGTCACGCCCATTGCGAGTGCTCCCCAGAAGGCTACGCGCAGCGAAGCCCTGAGCACCGGCGCGCCCCCGGTTCGCGCTGACAGGGCCCCGAGCGCAGTGAGGAACACCAGCGACGTGGTGGCCACCACGGCCACAACATGTGATGGCGGGGCCACGAGTGCAGTCAGCAGAGGCAATGCCGCCCCCACGGCGAACGTCCCGGCTGATGTCAGCCCAGCCTGTACCGGACGCGCACTAACACTTTCAGACATGCCAAGTTCATCTCTTGAATGGGCGCCCAGGGCGTCGTGAGCCATCAACTGCTCCGCGACTTCTGTCGCGAGTTCCGGGGTCAGCCCGCGAGCGACGTAGATCGCCGCCAGCTCCCTTCGCTCGAACTCCGGTTGATCGGTTACTCCTTGCGCTCCCGGGCGAGGTCGGCTTGTTCCGTGTCGGCCTGCGAGCTGACGGAGACAAACTCGCCAGCGGCCATCGACATCGCCCCTGCCACTAGGCCGGCGACCCCAGCGACCAGCATCTCACCACGCCCGGCACTGGCTGCAGCCACGCCAACGATCAGACTCGCGGTGGAGACGACGCCATCGTTTGCTCCCAGCACCGCGGCCCGCAGCCAGCCGATGCGCTCGGTGCGATGTCGTTCCAAATGCACACGTCGGAGCATAGGCGGCAGTGTAGACCAGGCGCGGCGAAGAGGAGCTGACTTACAGCGAGTCAAACGTCACTGACGTCGTCACATCCCCGCGCGACACTATCGCACCACGAGGACGGGAACAGGGCAACGGTTCAGGGCACCCTCGGCGACGCTGCCCAGCAGGAGGTGGCGAACGCCACTCGCACCCCGCGCGCCCACGACGAGAAGATCCGCGTCCGCCGAGTCCGCGCTGGCCAACAAGTCGCTCAAGGGTTCACCTGCGGTGACGCTGGTTCGGACGCGCCAGCCGGCGCGCACGAGCGTGGCCCGGGCGCGTGCCATTTCTTTCGTGGCCCGTGCAGTACGCTCAGCGTTGATGCGCCTGACCTCCGCAGCGACCGTCGCGCCGACTCCACGGGATGCCAGGGCATGCGATGGCACGCCCATGTGATCGACCGACGTGAAAACCGTAAC
The DNA here is from genome assembly GCA_963724645.1 of uncultured Acidobacteriota bacterium. Taxonomy (GTDB): domain Bacteria; phylum Acidobacteriota; class Vicinamibacteria; order Vicinamibacterales; family SCN-69-37; genus CAVXSP01. The sequence goes on along the minus strand of CAVRVJ010000006.1, from coordinate 581,203 downwards.
GTGACCACCTCGAGGTGGGTGCAGCTTGCGCACGAACTCGACTGCCCGCTGCGCGTTGGCGGATCCGTCGAAGCCGATCACGATCCGGTGCACGTTCAGCTGCGGACGCCTGACGACCAAGACGGCGCACGTGGCACCTCGAACGACCCCTCGAGAGACACTTCCGATCAGGATGCGACGCACGCTCCCATGACCGCGCCACCCGAGGACGATCGCGTCCGCTTCGAATCGCTTCGCCGCATTCAGCACGGCTGCAATAGGGGCGGTATCGACAATTGTCACATCAGTCTCTGGCCAGCGGCGCGAGAGTGCTCGTCGGGCACCCGCGGCGACGACCTCGGCGCTCCGATCGAGGGCCGTCAGTAGAATCGAGAGTCGATATTCCCTCGGAACCTGTCTGGCGGTGACGCCCAGCGCGCGTGTTCGTGCAGGCCATGGAAACCGAGCGGCGGTCGCGACTGCCGCCTTGGCGGCCGCCGACCCGTCGGTTGCGACCAGAACACGAAACTCCCTGTGAACAGCCACAGTCCCCTTATCCCACTTCCTGGGTACGGCGATGTCTTTGCGAGGCAACCCGACACCGACCCAGTCTGATTGTGTCGGGTGGGATCGCGAAGACGCTGTCCGCTATTGCACATCGCCGGTTAGCCGGGATGGGCCATCCTTCAACGTGGGGACTCATGTCGATGGGGCGGTGGTGCCTTGCGTGCTGGTGTTCAACGGCGGATCGTCGAGCATCCGGTTCGCGGTGTTTGAGGCTGGCTCGGTGCTTGGGGCAGGCCACACGCTCCGGCGCCGACTCGACGGCAAGATCGATCGCATCGGGTCGAGCGATGCGACGTTCATCGTCAGCGATCCGGCCGGCACACCGCAGACCGAGCGCCCCTTAGGCGCCGCCGACCGCGGCGTGGCCGTGGGGGCCTTGTTGGACTGGCTGGAGGCCCAGCCGATCTTCGCGTCGGTCACGGCCGCGGGACACCGCGTCGTGCACGGCATGCAACATTTCGAACCGGAGCCGGTCACGCCGGCGCTGCTTTCGGAACTGCGCCGGATCACACCCTACGCGCCTGATCACTTGCCGGGCGAGATCGCGATGATCGAGGCGATCTCGCGGCGGCATCCCCGACTCCCTCAGGTGGCGTGCTTCGACACCGCGTTTCACCAGGCCATGCCACGGGTCGCGACGCTACTGCCGATTCCACGACGTTTCGACGCAGCAGGCGTTCAACGATATGGGTTTCACGGTTTGTCCTATGCGTATCTGATGGAAGAACTCACGCGCGTGGGCGACCGCGCAGCGTCGACCGGCCGCGTGATCCTCGCGCATCTCGGCAACGGCGCCAGTCTGGCCGCCGTGCGCGACGGTCGCAGCGTTGACACCAGCATGGGTTTCACGCCGACGGCAGGTCTGCCGATGAGCACCCGCTCTGGAGATCTGGACCCAGGATTGGTCAGCTATCTCGCGCGCACCGACAACATGACGCCGCTGCAATTTCATCACATGGTCAACCACGAGTCCGGGCTGCTCGGCGTCTCGGAGACCACGTCCGACATGCGGGACTTGCTCGCGCAGGAAGCCGATGACGTGCGAGCGGCTGAGGCCGTCGCGCTGTTTTGCTATCAGGTCAAGAAATGGATTGGCGCCTTCGCCGCTGCACTCGGTGGAGTGGACACGCTCGTCTTCGCAGGAGGTATCGGCGAACATGCACCGCTCGTCCGCGAGCGCATCTGTGAAGGGCTGAGCTTCCTGGGCATTGAGCTGGATGCGTCGCGCAATGCGCAAGCGGCGAACGTGATTTCGACGGACGCCAGTCGGGCCACCGTCCGCGTCATTCGCACGGACGAAGAGCTGATGATTGCGCGCTCGGTGCTTCGTGTCGGTCATCAGCAAGGCAGACGCGGGTGCGAATCATGAGCACGGTAACGCCGCAGCTGCCCGCGGTCGCGGCCACGCTGCAAGACCCGCTCCCTGGCGAATCGGAGAACCGGACGCCAAAGCCGGACGTGCCGACCCGCTTTCTTTCAGCGTAAGACCACCGTCATCGCCGTGGGTGCCGTCGTCGGCATCTTCGTGCATCTGATCCTGCGCTTTGCCTTCCAGACCACGCCGGCCACATACCAGCTGCCGCTGCTGGCGACGCTCGCCATCGGCGGGCTGCCTCTGCTCTATGACCTCCTTCGAAAGCTTCTGAATCGCGAGTTCGGGTCCGACTTGCTCGGCGGCATGTCCATCGTGACGTCCCTGCTGTTGGGCGAGTACCTCGCTGGCTCGATCATCGTCTTGATGCTCTCCGGGGGTGAAGCCCTGGAGAGTTACGCGTTACGCAGCGCTTCCTCGGTACTGGCGGCGCTCGCCAAACGGATGCCTTCGATTGCCCATCGGAAACGTGACCTCGACATCCTGGATGTGCCGCTGGCAGCGATCGCGGTGGGTGACACGCTCGTGATCTATCCGCACGAGATCGCCCCGGTGGATGGCGTGGTGATCGACGGCCACGGGGTCATGGACGAGTCCTATCTCACGGGCGAGCCGTTCCAGATCACCAAGACTCGTGGGTCGACGGTGATCTCTGGTGCGATCAACGGCGAGTCGGCGCTCACCATTCGCACGACCCAGCGCGCGGCGGACTCGCGCTACGCGAAGATCATGGCGGTGATGCACGAGTCCGAGGCCACGCGGCCGCAGTTGCGCCGGCTCGGCGATCAGCTCGGGGCCATCTACACGCCGGTGGCCTTGACGGTGGCGTGTCTCGCCTGGGCGATGAGCGGAGAATCGATGCGTTTCCTGGCGGTGCTGGTCATCGCCACACCGTGTCCGTTGCTGCTCGGTATTCCTATCGCCATCATCGGTTCGATTTCCCTCTGCGCCCGCCGGGCGATTATCGTCAAGAGTCCTGTCGTCCTCGAGCAGATCGCGGGCTGTCGGACCGCGATCTTTGACAAGACCGGGACCCTCACGTACGGCGAGCCAAAGCTGACGGAGCAACTCATCGCCCCTGACTTCGCGCAACGCGAGGTCTTGGGCCTCGCGGCCAGTCTCGAGCGCTACTCCAAGCATCCGCTGGCCCGCGCGATCCTCGCGGCGGCAACGGAGCACGGGCTCCAGCCCGTCGAGGCCACGGAGGTGAGCGAGCCGGCGGGCCAGGGCTTGCGTGGAACGGTGGCCGGCCATCAGGTGCAGATCACGAGTCGCGGCAAGTTCACGACGCAGGACCCGGCCGGCGCCGATCGGTTGCCTCCGGTCGCGGGTGGACTCGAGTGCGTGGTGGTCATCGATCACCGCTACGCGGCGACGTTCCGGTTTCGTGATGCGCCGCGCGCGGAGAGTCGTTCGTTCGTGAGTCACTTGGGTCCGCAGCACCAGTTCGCGCGCGTGATGATCGTGTCGGGCGATCGCGAGTCGGAGGTCCGCTACCTCGCGGAGCAGGTCGGCATTACCGACGTGTACGCGCAGCAGAGTCCGGAGGAAAAGCTCGCGATCGTCCGCAAGGAAACCGCCGCGGCCAAGACGCTGTACGTGGGGGATGGCATCAATGACGCGCCGGCCATGATGGCCGCGACGGTCGGCATGGCGATCGGCCAGAACAGCGACGTGACCGCGGAAGCGGCGGGCGTCGTCGTCATGGACAACTCGCTCAAGAAGGTCGACGAGTTCATGCACATCAGCCGGCGGATGCGAGTGATTGCCCTCCAGAGCGCCGTGGGTGGGATGGCGCTGAGCGCCATCGGCATGGTCTTCGCAGCCACTGGGCACCTCAGTCCGGTGAGCGGAGCTATTGCCCAGGAAGTGATCGACGTGTTGGCCGTGCTGAATGCCTTGCGGGCCGCCTTTCCTCCAGCAGTGATTCATGACCTCTGACAACGCCGCGGGGGAGAGGAACGGAGCACAGAACCGGCCCTCCGGTCAGACGGCGCGCTCACGCGAAACGGCGGAACCGTGGCACACGCTCGCGGTTGCCGACGTCGCTCGGCGACTCGGTACGGACGTCACGCGCGGTCTCAGCGCAACGGAGGTGTCGCGACGCTACGCCGAGCACGGTCCGAATGCGCTCGCGGATATTAAGGGTCGATCCTCGCTGTCGATCTTCGTTCACCAGTTCCGAAGCCTCATTGTCGGGCTGCTGGTGGCAGCCGGCGGAGTGGCGTTGCTCCTCGGGGAACATATCGAGGCCGTTGCCATCCTGATCGTCATCGTCCTGAACGCCGCCATCGGCTTCCTGACGGAATGGAAGGCGGAGCAGGCACTGGTGGGTCTCCGTAACCAGACCGTGCCGGTCGCGCATGTCGTGCGAGACGGCGCAGAAGATGAGATCCCCGCAGCGGAGTTGGTGCCGGGTGACCTGGCCGTCCTCGCCGCAGGGGCGCGGGTTCCCGCAGATGGGCGCATCGTCGAGAACGTCCGGTTGCAGGTGGAGGAGGCGGCACTGACCGGGGAGTCGCTTGCGGTCAGCAAGACGAATGACCCGCTGCCGGACAGGGATACCCCGCTCGGTGATCGCGTGAACATGGTCCACATGGGGACGGCCGTCACGGATGGCCGCGCCAAGTTCATCGTCACCGCCACCGGCATCGGGACTGAGATGGGCCAAATCGGCACCCTGATCGAGGAAGCGGGCACGCGGGGCACGCCCCTCGAAGAGAAGTTGGCACAGCTCGGCCGCGTACTCCTCCTGATCGTGCCCGGGTTGTGCGCGATCATCGCGCTCGCGGGCTGGCTGCGAGGCAACAGCTTCCTCTACATGCTGGAGATCGCCATCTCCCTGGCCATCGCGGCCGTGCCGGAAGGGCTGCCGGCCGTGGCGACGATGACCCTCGCGTTGGGGATGCAGCGGATGGCCCGCAGGCACGCCCTCATCCGCAGGCTGCCGGCCGTCGAGACGCTCGGATCAACGACGGTCATCTGCACGGACAAGACCGGGACGCTCACACGGAACGAGATGACGGTGCGTGCCGTGCAACTCGGCGCCCGTCGGGTCGAGGTCACCGGGACAGGGTACACGCCGACGGGAGAATTCCGCGTTGAGAGCCAGCGCATCGATGTCTCTGCCGACGACTCGCTTCGCCTTGCGCTGCGCATCGGCGCGCTGTGCAACGACGCGAGGGTCGATCGCGCCGACGGCGCCCCCACCATCCTCGGCGATCCGACTGAAGGTGCGCTGATCGTCGTGGCTGAGAAGGCCGGTCTGACCCGCGAGTCCTGGAGCATGAGTATCCGCGCGAGGGCGAGATTCCCTTCACCAGTGAGACGAGGCGCATGGTCACGATGCACCAAACGCCCGCGGGCACGAAAGTCAGCTACGTCAAGGGGTCGCCTGGGGCGCTCCTTGTTGCGAGCGGAGCCGAACTCGGGCCCGGCGGAGTCGTGCCATTGACCGAGGAAAGCCGGAAGCGTTGGGAGACGCTGAACGGGGAACTGGCCGGCGGCGCACTTCGCGTGCTCGGCTTGGCCTACCGGGACCTCCCGAAGGGCTACCACGCGGACGACTCGTTTCGAGACCTGGTCTTCGTGGGCTTGATCGGCATGATCGATCCGCTCCGCGACGAGGCGGCGGTGGCCATCGGCGTCTGCCGCACGGCCGGCATCCGCGCCGTCATGATCACGGGCGACCAACAGGCCACGGCCGCCGAGATCGCGCGCCAGCTCGGAATTGACCGCGACGCACAGGGCCACGCGTTACGGACGGTGCATGGCCGCGAGTTGAACGGCCTGGACGATGTGGGCTGGCAGCGGGCCGTGGCCGAAACAGCGGTCTTCGCTCGCGTCTCGCCCAAGCACAAGCTGCAGATCGTCGACGCGCTCCAGCGGGACGGACACGTGGTGGCGATGACGGGAGACGGCGTCAATGACGCCCCGGCGCTCAAGAAGGCTGACATTGGCATCGCCATGGGCATCAAGGGGACCGAAGTCGCGAAGGAAGCGGCTGACATGGTGATCACCGATGACAACTTCGCCACGATCGTCGGCGCCGTGGAGCAGGGGCGGATCATCCTGTCCAACATCCTCCGCTTCATCCACTACCTGTTCTCGTGCAACTTTTCGGAGATTCTCACCGTCTTTGCGGCGATCATGCTCGGCTGGCCGCTGCCATTGGGGCCGCTGCAGATCTTGTGGCTCAACATGATCACGGACGTGTTCCCTGCCATGGCACTCGCGGTCGAACCGTCGGCTCCGGATGTCATGAAGGCACCGCCGCGCGACCCACGCCTGCCGCTCATAACCCGCGGCTTCGTCGGCTTGATCGTCTGGCAGGGCCTGTTGCTGTCGGGCGTCACCCTCCTGGCGTTCTTCGTCGGTATGCGCTGGTACGGGACGGAGGGCGAGGGCCTCCGCCACGCCGTCACGATCACGTTCATGACGCTCGCCCTGGCCCAGGTCGCGCACACGTTCAACGCGCGTTCCCAGACGCATTCGGTGTTTGCGGCCGGCGTGTTCACGAACGGCTGGCTCTGGGGGGCCGTGCTGGTCTGTCTGCTCCTGCAGGCCGCGGCCGTGTACGTCCCGTTGCTGCAGAGGGTGTTGAACACCGTTCCTCTCAGCACCGCGGACTGGGCACTGATCGCCGCCTGCTCCTTGGCTCCGGTCGCCATCGTGGAACTGGTCAAGGTCGTCCAGCGACAGATCCGCATGGTCACGGCGGCGCGCCAGCCTTCGATCACCTTCAATACGAACCCATGAACACCACATCACTGACGCCGACACTGCTCGACAAGATAGACGCCTACTGGCGCGCGGCGAACTATCTGTCGGTGGGCCAGATCTATCTGTACGACAATCCGCTGCTGAAGAAACGGCTCACCCTGGCGCACATCAAACCGCGCTTGCTCGGCCACTGGGGCACGACGCCGGGGCTGAACTTCATCTACGCCCATCTGAACCGCGTCATCAACGCGCACGACCTGAACGTGATCTACATCACGGGTCCGGGCCACGGCGGTCCAGGCATCGTGGCCAACACATATCTGGAGGGCACCTACAGCGAAGTGTACCCACACATCTCGCAGGACGAGGACGGGATGAAGCGGCTGTTCACCCAGTTCTCGTTCCCAGGCGGCATCCCGAGTCATGTCGCGCCGGAGACGCCGGGTTCGATTCACGAGGGCGGCGAGTTGGGGTACGCGCTTTCGCACGCATACGGCGCGTCATTCGACAATCCCGACCTGCTCGTCGCGTGTGTCGTCGGCGACGGCGAGGCAGAGACCGGCCCGCTCGCGACCAGCTGGCACTCGAACAAGTTTCTCAATCCGGTGCACGACGGCGCCGTGCTGCCCATTCTGCATTTGAATGGCTACAAGATTGCCGGGCCCACGGTACTGGCGCGCATCCCCCGCGACGAACTCGAAGCGCTCTTCCGCGGCTACGGGTACGTGCCGCATTTCGTCGAGGGCGACGATCCGACGGCGATGCACCAACGCATGGCCTCGACTCTCGACACGGCGATCGCCGAGATCCAGCGGATCCAACACGAGGCCCGCACGAAGGGGTTCCAGTCGCGTCCGCTCTGGCCCATGATCATCCTGCGCTCACCCAAAGGGTGGACGGGTCCGAAGGTGGTGGACGCGAAGCCGACCGAGGGCACCTTCCGCTCGCATCAGGTGCCGATGGGCGACATGAGCCGTCCTGGGCATGTGAAGATCCTCGAGAAGTGGCTGAAGAGCTACCGTCCCGAGGAGTTGTTCGACAGAACGGGCCGGCTGATCCCTGAGCTAGCGGCATTGGCGCCTACAGGGCAGCGGCGGATGAGTGCCAATCCTCACGCCAACGGCGGCCTTCTGCTGCGCGACCTGCGGTTGCCGGACTTCCGCGGGTACGCCGTGTCGGTGCCGCAGCCGGGCGCCGTCGACGCCGAGGCCACCCGCGTTCAGGGCCAGTTCATTCGCGACGTCATCACACAGAACCCGGACAACTTCCGGGTGTTCAGCCCGGACGAAACGACGTCGAATCGGTGGAACGCGGTGTTCGAGGTGACGAATCGGTGTTCCACCGCCGCGATCCTGCCAGGCGACGACCACGTCGCGCCTGACGGCCGGGTCATGGAAATGCTGAGCGAGCACCAGTGCGAAGGCTGGCTCGAAGGGTACCTGCTCACAGGGCGTCACGGGTTCTTTTCGTGTTACGAGGCGTTCATTCACATCATCGATGCCATGTTCAACCAGCACGCCAAGTGGTTGAAGGTCTCGAACGAGATCCCGTGGCGCCGGCCGATCGCCTCGCTCAACTATCTGCTGACGTCTCACGTCTGGCGGCAGGACCACAACGGCTTCAGTCATCAGGACCCGGGATTCATCGACGTGGTCGCCAACAAGACCGCCGATGTCATCCGCGTGTACCTGCCGCCCGACGCGAACACGCTGCTCACGGTGACGGACCACTGTCTGCGCAGCCGCAACTACGTCAACGTGGTCGTCGCCGGCAAACAGCCGTCACCGCAATGGCTCGACATGGCCGCAGCCATCACACATTGCACCGCCGGTCTCGGCATCTGGCCATGGGCCAGCAGCGATCAGGGGGGCGAGCCGGATGTCGTCATGGCCTGCTGCGGGGATGTGCCGACGCTCGAGACGCTGGCAGCGGTCCAGTTGCTGCGGACCTATTTCCCCGACCTGAAAGGTTCGGGTGATCAACGTCGTCAATCTGATGAAGCTGCAGCCCAGGAGCGAACATCCCCATGGGCTCAGCGACAAGGAATTCGACGTGCTCTTCACGACCGACAAGCCGATCATCTTTGCCTTTCACGGCTATCCGTTGCTTATCCATCGGCTGACGTACCGCCGCACGAATCATCACAACCTGCACGTGCGAGGCTTCAAGGAGGAGGGCTCCACGACCACGCCGTTCGATATGGTCGTGCTCAACGACCTCGATCGCTTTCACCTGGTCTCGGACGTCATTGACCGCGTGCCGGCTCTTGGTGCGCGTGCCGCCTACGCCCAGCAGGCCATTCGCGACAAGCTGCTCGAGCACAAGCACTACATCGCCAAGCACGGCGAGGACCTGCCTGAGATCCGGAACTGGAAGTGGAGTCCGGGTGCGACAAAAGAGAAGTCACTGAAGAAGAAGGCCCGGACCTGACGGAGATGTCGAACAGAGTGGGCAGTCCGTCGTCCGCGAGGCATCGATTCGGCTGGCCCGGACGTCTCCCGTAACGAACCGACTGCTGATTACTGTCCGAAATCTGTATACACATTTCGGACGCCTGGTCGTTAGCGCTCTTGGGTGCAGGCGCGCTCAACCCGCGACACGCGGTAGCGCGATCGTGACCAGTAGTCCAGTGTTCTCCGCCGGCGTGTCGAGCCGGATCGTGCCTCGATGCAGATCGAGGATCCGTTGCACAATCGACAGCCCAAGACCGCTCCCAGGCGCCTGCGTGCCTGGCGCTCGATAGAAACGACGACCGACATTCGCCCGTTGCTCGGCGGGAATGCCGGGGCCCGTATCCCGAACCGTCACGCGCACATCGGAGGCCGTGACCTCCATGTCCACGTCAACCTTCGCACCCGGAGCGCTGTACCGGATGGCGTTGTCGATGACGTTCCTGAACAGAATCGCGAGAAGCCCGGCGTCGCCGGAGACGACCGCGCCACGACCGTCGTTGAGCGCGATGTCCATGTGCTTCGCGACGGCGCTCGGTGCGAGTTCGCCGGTGGTCGCCTTGAGCACGGCCCCGAGATCCACCGATGTCGGCTGAAACGACACGGCGTCCGGGGCCAGGCGTGCCAGCGTCAACATCTGCTCGACGGCGTGGGTCGCACGATCGCAGCCGGTCATCACGCCGTCGAGCGCCCGGGCGCGCTCGGCGTCGTCCGTCGCTCCCCGGGCGACCTGCGCCTGCGCCCGAATGCCGGCCAACGGCGTCCGGAGCTCGTGTGCCGCGTCGGCCGTGAAGTGGCGCTCCTGTTCGATTAGTCCCTGGACACGCCCGAACAGCTGATTGAGGTTCGTCACGAGTCCGCCAATCTCTGCCGGTGCGTCGGCGACATCAATCGACGTCAAGTTGTCCGCAGCTCTGGACGCCACCTGCTCGTTGACGTGCGTGAGCGACCGCATCGCCCGGCCCACGGCGACCCAGATGAGGACGCCCAGGACAGGCAGCGTGACCGCAAGCGGCACCACGAAGTTGCGCGCGACCGCTGTGGCCAGTTCGTCGCGCTCGTAGAACTGCTCGGCCACCTGGACCAGCACGCGGCCTCGCGGATCCCAGGCGCTGAACACGCGCCAGCGGGATCCGCCGATCGTCGTATCGCTGAATCCTTCCCTCTCGCCGGACAGTGGTGTGTTCGGCGCATTCTGAGAATGCAACCGGAGCACCGTGCCGCCTTCCCAGACCTGGAACATCACCCGGCGGCTGTAGCGGTGCAGCAGCGGCGCGTGCTCGGTATCGATCTCGTCATCGTCACGGTCCGACTGCACGCTGACCAACGCGGCGGTTTGCGCGAGATGCCCGTCGAGCACCTCCGACACTTCATGTCGCGCGTCCACGAAGCTGAGTCCCGCGGCGATGATCCACGCCGCCGACACCACCGTGAGCAGTAGCACGAGGAGCTGGCGTCGGACGGAGCGTTGGCGCGTCTCAGGCATGGTCGCCTCGCGGCATCATGTATCCCACTCCGCGAATCGTCTTGACGATCTGAGCCCCCAGTTTGCGCCGCAAGTGGTGCACATGCACTTCCACCGCATTGCTCTCGACCTCGTCGCCCCACCGGTACATGCGTTCCTCGAGCTGTTCGCGCGACAGCACGCGGCCGGCGTTGAGCATCAGCTCCTGGAGCAGCGTGAACTCTCTCGGCGGCAAATCCATCGCCTGACCGTCGAGCGTCACCATCCTCGCGGCCGGATCGAGCACAACCTGCCCGATCTGTAGGACAGGCGCCGGCTCGCCCTTGGACCTTCTGACGAGGGCTCGGAGCCTGGCCGCGAGTTCATCGAGGTCGGTCGGTTTGACCACGTAGTCGTCCGCCCCGCTGTCCAAGCCCGCAATCCGGTCCTGGACGGCATCACGGGCGGTGAGGATCAGCACCGGGACCTTGTTGCCGCGAGCGCGCTCGCCTCGCAGGAGTTCGATCCCACCCAGGCCAGGCAAGCCAAGGTCGAGGACGACCGCGGCAAACGGCTCGACGCGGATGGCGGCCTGCGCGTCGCGCCCATCCTGCACCCAGTCCGCCTGGAATCCGCGCTGCTTCAGTCCAGCAGCCAGGGCGTCCCCGAGCAGCGGGTCATCCTCGACAATCAGCACGCGCATGTCACTCCTTCGTCAGGCGGCCACGCTCTCGATGGTCCACGGCCCATAAGCGTTGATGAAGTGTGCGCCGTAGCTACGGAGCACTTGCACGACTGTGTCACGCTTCTGGCGTCCGTGCACCGTGACATCGACGACGAGGTGCCCCTGCGCGAGTTCCGCTTCGTAGTGCCGGAGGTGATTGCCTTCGGTCGTCACGCTCTGCAGCGCACGTAGTACCTGTTTTGCGGCGCCGCCGTGGATACCGTCGGCGTCGATTTCGTGAATACCCTCGGCGCCGGACAGGGCCGCCAGTTCGTGCTCCGGGACGCCTGCCCGTTCGAGCGTGTCGACGGCGGCCTGCGCCTTCCCAGCATCGTCAATTACGGCCATCACCCGGTTCGTCAGGTTCCACACCGTGTGTCCATTGGTGTTCGTTGTCATAAGGGCCTCCTTGCGTGTCAACCGTGAATACCAGTGTAGGAACCTAGACCTTACCGGAGCCCTTAACTGCCTTCCCACTCATCGCTCACCATGGTCCCCGCCATGGTCCTCCAGCGGCGCCGGGAAGGGACGCGCCGCTGCGGATCTCGGTGTGGCGAATGAGTCCGCCGAGATTCGCCGTATACGCCAGAGAGCCTGCCGTCACGAGCGCGAGGACAAGACTGGCCATCATCATCGGACGAGACGGAGAGACGGCGCGTCGCGCACTCCAGAGCCCCGCGATCGCAAGGACGCCGAGCGCCTCGCCGAGGATGAGCGAGACGAGCGCCGCTTCTTCGTGTGGCTCTACCCAGGGTTCGATCGCACCGGCCACCCCTTCGATGGCGTCTTCGGCGGGCTCACCCGTCAGATAGGTCGGGATGGTCGCCAGCGCCGAGAAGACGAAGACGATCAAGGCGAGCCTGGCGAATTCAGGACGCGGTCGAAACATCGCCCAGCCCAGCACCGCCAGGCCGAAGGGAACGGCAAGCACAGGAACGTGGTTCAGCATCAGATGGAGATGGGCGGGATTCATACGTCAACTCCTTGGAAGAGTGCACAGCGAGCAGGGCCGATTGGCGTCAGGTGTTCGTTTCAGAGGACCTTCGCGAGCGTCCACCGTGATTGCCAGTGTAGGAGCCGGACCTTACCGTGCCCTTAAGGAGTGAGAAGGCGCAGCCTTGGCGTGGAGAGCACCCGGTAGAGGCAGAGGAAGATCACGGGGCCCACCGTGCCCAGGTACAGGAGGCTGGCCCACAGGGTCGCGCTCTCGCTGCCGAGCGCCAGCCCGTGGACACACGCCAGGCAGAACGCGACGAAGCTGGCGTAGTGCAGTCGCCTCCACGCCTGCCCACCGAGATGGCGACGGAGGTGGAAGCTGGCGATCAGCAGCACCGACAGCCAGATGGCGATCTGCCCAAAGGCCACCAACAGCGGTTCGTAGCTGCCCGTGAACGGCACGACAATCGCCAGGAGCGGAAAGCTCACGTACCGGTCGCCCATCAGCACCAGGCCGTGAAAGCTCGCGAAGCCCACGGCTGCGGTGCTGAGGAACTGGTGCGCGTCGAGCAGAAGCGGCGGCCGCATCCAGCGGCGTCCTGTGCCTGTGCTGAGGAGCAGTCCCCACATCACGGAGCCCCAGAGCAGCACGTACGCCACGAACCCTGAGGCCCGGCTCAGATACCAGAACGATGTCGACCCCTCGGCGATGCCAGTGGCGCCGACACCAATGGCAAAGCCCCCGGTCGCGAGCGTGATGCCCACGACCGTGCTCAAGAGCAGGCTGCCAGGTGCCAGTTCTCCCGCCTCAACTGCTATGGACCGCTGCATGAGGTTCTCTCTCTTCCTGTCGAAAGTCGCCCACAGGTATCTCGTGTCGCTGAACCGTGGTCAGCAGTCCGGAGAGGCCTCGTGCGAGCAGATAGGCGGATCCGGAGACGCTGCCCAGCACCAGCACGACCTTGGCAGCGACGTCGGCCATCGCGGCGCTCGGTGCGCGCACCGTCACGGAATGGAGGTCGCTGTCCGCCGCCGTTCCGGTTCTCGGATCGATGACGTGGTGCAACAGGCGGCCTCCGCGGTGCCACTGGCGTCCACCGATGCTGCTGGTCGCCAGTGCGCCCTCGCCCAGGCGCACGACGGTGCGGTCGCGCTCCGGCTCGAACGCATCCTGCACGGCAATCGGCCACGCCTCGCCACCGACCGCCCCGATCACACGCAAGTCGCCGCCGGCATCCACCAGCACGGGACCGAGTGGTGCCAGCGCGGACGCCACGTGATCGACCGTCCACCCCTTGGCGATGCCGCCGAAATCGAGGGCCACATCGGCAGGTAGCGAGACTGAATGGGCCGCGTCGTCGAGCCGCACGCGTCGCCAGGAGCCGAATGCCGGTTCGCTGGCGACGGCCTCCATCGCGCCGAGGTCCTGCATCGATTCGAAGCTTCGGTCGTAACCGATCCGCTCGAGTGTGCGGAGCAGTGTCGGATCGTAGATGCCGCAGCTGTCGTCCGCCGCCTGGAGCGCCGACAGCAAGACCGTCCAGAGCAGCGGTGACACCGCCTGCGGCCCGCGACCCGCCGCCTGGTTCAGGCGACTGAGCGCGGAGGTACTTCGGAAGCGGCTGAGCTCGTCCTCGACGCGTGCGAACACGCCTTCGGCCCATTCGAGAGACCGTCCGATGGTCGTCGCGCGGTCGGGAGCGGTGGACCACAGCCACACGCCTACGTCTGTGTTCATCGCGCGGAAGTGACGTTCGTGCAGCATGGCGAGCTCAGGAACGTCGCGTGCGTGTGACTGGGGCCTGAAACACTGGCTTCTCTGGCATTCCCGGTAATGCGCGGATACTGCCGGTGGACACTCCCCGCGGCCGATCAACTCGCTCGGCGCGGACGACGGGGGAGTTCTCAGCTGACATCGACATCTGTGACGAGAGCGTGCCGTTGACTGGCGCCGGCTCGTTGCGTGGAAGCGTCATCCAACCGAGCACGGTGACGCCGAGCCCAGTCAGCAGCACCCACGCCTTCCACCACTGACCGGCCGTGACGGGTGGTCCGGTTCGACGTGCTGGCGTCTTCGAGCCCGCGTTCGTGTTGTGCGCGTTCATGATCCGTCCTCCGCATCAGTGGCGCCGTGTCCCGCGGATCGTTCAGTCGTCATCTGATTCCCGATGTCGAGAACGTCGTTCATGACGCTCGTCGTCATGGTCCGTGAACGCACGATCCCCGTCGCCTCGTGACGCGAGCTGTGACTGCGCCGTCTGCAGCGAGCGGACTTGGGCGTAGGCATCATCGAGTGCCCGATACGCCTCCTCGAGCTTCCCGCGATAGACCGCGATCTCGCTCTGGTCGACGTCCGCGCCAGGCGCCGCCGAGGGGTCGGCCTCTCGAGACGGAGTGACGGTTCGACTGCGGTCCGTGTCGGTCGGCTGGGCGAGGGCGGTCACCGCATCCGAACGCGGTGCAGCCGAGGCGACGTGCACCCAGCCATTGCGGAACGCGACGGCCAGCGTCGCGCCGCCCAGCACAAGCAGCGTGAGCAGGCCGGAGATGATGACGACGGATCGATTCGAGGGACCTGGCATGGCGAATCTCCTTGTCTTTGGAACCACCGGGGCCAGTGTGGCCGCGAAACCTTATCTGCTCCTTAAGGCAGGGCCGTCGGACCTTACAATCATCGGATGAACGAGGTGCGCTATGGCCCATCGTGAACGTCATCGGAGCGAGCGGATCGGATGGCTTCGCGCGGCAGTGCTCGGCGCCAACGACGGCATTGTGTCAACCGCGAGTCTTGTCGTCGGCGTGGCTGCGGCGCAGGCGGCCCGCCAAGACGTCCTGGTCGCCGGCGTGGCGGGTCTTGTGGCTGGCGCGCTGTCAATGGCCGCAGGAGAATACGTGTCGGTCAGCTCCCAAGCTGACACCGAACGAGCGGATATCAAGCGAGAGAAACACGAACTTGCCACCGAACCGCAAGCCGAGGAGGACGAGCTCACGAGCATCTACGTGCGGCGGGGTTTGGCACCGGAACTCGCGAGAACGGTTGCTCGGCAACTGACCGCCAAGGGGGCGTTGGCTGCGCATGCGCGCGACGAGCTCGGGCTGACAGAAGAACTCGCCGCGCGGCCGTTGCAGGCGGCTTTCGCGTCGGCGGCAACATTCGCCGTCGGCGCCGGAGTGCCCATAGCGACGATTCTTGTCGCACCATCGACCGCGCTCGTCCTGGCCGTCTTCGTGGTGTCGTTGTTGTGCCTGGTCGCACTCGGCGCCACCGCCGCCCGAATCGGCGGGGCACCTATGCTGGTCGGCGCGACGCGCGTCACGGTATGGGGCGTATTGGCGATGGCCGCAACGGCCGCAGTCGGAAGACTATTTGGCACGACCGTCGGATAGTCGCGTCACGAGACCGATGGGTGAGAGGACGTCCTTCTAGGGTCGGTCATACGGGTCCGATGGTCACTTAAATCGACGCACTGACTCATATGCGCGCGCGGTTTCTCCGGGGAGCGCCGGTAGGGTGTTTCCTCGACCCGCCGACAACGATGCTGGCACACAACGTGTTGTGGCGCGTCCGCCGGTCCGATCGATGCCACAGTTCGATCGGAGAACGCGGCTCACCACGCCCGGCGACCGCAGAGACAACGAATGGCTACGCCTCTCTGCAGCTCGGTGAACGAAACCCTGGCGAAGCTGTTGAAAAAAAGGCCGGTTTACGCCGCCTCACGGATGAGCCAGTTGCGGAAATCGTCCAGTGCGGCGAGCCAGCTCCATAAAACCACTTAAAATCAACTACTTACAGAGCGACACGTTGTCGTGGCCTGTGAAGCCATTGCCGCTCAATGCTTTGCGGTCGAATAGGCCGCACTGGACGATTTCCGCAATTGTCGTGATCGCGCGACGGTGCGGGCGCGCTGATCAAGCAGCACCGGTCATCGCGGCAATCTCCTTGACTATTCAGCGGACCTCTTCAATCTCGCTCGGCCGCCCGGTCTTGTCAGATCCCGACATGGTCAACGCGCCTGATGGCTGACGGTATACGGCTAGGCAACATGGAAACACCGACCTCAGCTTCGCATCTGACGCGGGTTACTCTCAGCCTGCGACAGCTCGGAGCAGAGCCGCATACCCACGGGCACGCCGAACATCCACGACGAAGTTCGCCGCAGCACGTAATAGAGGTGCGCCGGTACACAGAACCGTCGCACGAGGACGGACGCAATCGAGACGAGGGCGGCACCCTCGAGGATCCACGCCATCGACGTCGCGCCGGTCAGCAGCGCCAGGCCCATCGCGATCGCCATCGCTGCCGCAAACCCTTGCGAGAACCGTCGCGGCGCGGGAGCAACGCGAAGCGGCGGAAGACCGCGCGGGTAAGCAGCCGTGTAGTTGTAGATCGCATCGAACAGGTTCTGGCTCGGCACCAATGTCGCCCACGCCATAACCGACGCGAGCGCGATGAACACCTCGGGACGTTGAAAGACCGTCCCCAGCACCACGAGGCCGCCGACCATTCGTGGTTGAACCATCAACGCCGAATACAAATGCGGGTCCGCGTTCGGAACCGGGAAACCCTGCTGACAGATGAAGAACTCTCGTGATTGACGCATTTTCCCTCCTCAGCTCAAAAGCCCGATGACACCCGTGACCACCAGCGCCCCGGCCCAGATCGGAGTGGTCCAGCCTGCGGAAGTCATGCGCGCGTCGCCGACGACTTCGAGATACTCGGCATCCACCGTCGTGCGTCCCCCCACGGTCGCGGTGTTGTGAGCGCTCCACAGCTGCACCAGCTCGGCACGAAGCGCCGCCTGCTCGGCTTCGCCGAGCGTCGCGAAGGCCCGGGTCGCCGGACCGTAGTATTCGCGGAAGAACTCCACGACGTCCGCCGGTCCGAACGGGTAATCGAAGCGATAGAGGACGCGGGTCAGCCTGAGATCCGAGACGCCGGCGCCGAAGCGCTCGCGCACGACATCTCTCGTCGCCCCAGAGCAAGGGAGACGGCATGTCGGGCGGCATCAGAAACCGCGCAAAGGTCTTGAACATCGCGCCGACGAATCCTTCCTTCGTCCAGTTGGCCATCACTACGATGCCGCCGGGACGGCAGACGCGGAGCAGTTCGGCGGCCACGCGCTCGGGCCGCGGCGCGAACATCGCGCCGTAGAGGCTGGCGACCGCGTCGAAGTTGGCATCGGGGTACGGCAGCGCTTCGGCGTCCCCTTCGTCGAACCGCACGTCGAGGCCAGCGGCGGCGGCCCGGCCGCGCGCGGCCAGAATCAGGTTCGTCGCGATATCGACGCCCGTGACCTTCAAGCCGCGCTCGGCGGCGACGAGCGCCAGCTGTCCCGACCCGCACGCCACGTCGAGCAGCGTGGCCCCAGGGGAGAGCGTGAGCGGATCGAGGAGTTGGGCGGCACTCGACGCCATGAACCGGGAGAAGTAGTCATAATTCCCGTCCATCCATGTGGCCTTCAGGCGCGTCTTGAGAACGTCGAGTGCGGTGTCAGCAGTTGCGGATGTCATACGTCATGTCCTCCTGGGAACACTATGACGGCGGTCCGCTCTCGAGTCCTTATCCGCGTGTCCCGCGTACTTGACCGATCAGCCGAAAGCCGGTAGTAGACTGCGTGATGGACGCGCTTGCGGAAGTGCTTCGCGCCATCAAGATCGACGCGGCGATCTATTTGAACGGCGAGTTCTCGGAGCCCTGGTGCGTGCTGGCACCCGAGGCCACCATGCTCGCGCCGCTCTTCGGACGCGACGGGGCCCACGTGATCGTCTATCACCTGCTCTGCGAGGGGCGTGCGCGCTGTGAAGTCGACGACGGCGACCCCGTCGATCTCTCCGCCGGCGATCTCGTCGCCTTGCCGCATGGCCATCCCCACCGGATCGGAAACGGGCGCTACGCAACACCAGTCGACGTGAGCAACGCGCTTCCGGGCATCCTCGAACGTGGCCTCCAGCCGCTGATGGCTGGCGGCGGCGGCACCGTGTCCAAGTTCATCTGCGGGTATCTCGCCTGCGATCGACAGCTCAGCCAGTCGTTCTTGACCGGTCTGCCGCCGCTGATCCGGCTGAATATCCGTGACGACGTGTCGGGACAATGGCTGGAGAACTCGTTGCGGTTCTCGGTCGCCCAGGCGGCGTCGCGCGACGCGGGCGCCCTGGAAGTCGTGGCGAAGTTATCGGAGGTCTTCGTTGCGGAAGCACTGCGCCGCTACCAGCGCGAGTTGCCGCCGGGACAGACCGGGTGGCTCGCCGCCGCACGCGAGCCGGCCGTCGGTCGGGCGCTGATGTTGATGCACCACCGCTCCGCGCATCCATGGACGCTCCCGAGCCTGGCGCACGAAGTCGGTGTCTCTCGATCGGTGCTCTCTGAGCGGTTCCGGCATTATCTCGGCGAGTCCCCCATCGCGTATCTCACTCGTTGGCGCCTACGGCTCGGTGCTCGCGCACTCACCTCGACCGGCCACACCGTCGCCCAGATTGCCTTGGACGTGGGTTACGAGTCTGAAGCGGCGTTCAACCGAGCCTTCAAGCGTGAGTACGGTCACCCCCCTGCTCGGTACCGACGCCAGCGCCAGGCGGGTGAATAGAGCACCACACTCATCATCCGGCCAGTCGGTCAAGCGAACCGGACCCGCAGTCAAGCAGCCCCGCGCACGTCCCGCCAGAATACCCACATGAAGCTGCAGATCGTCATGCAAGGGAGGAGCTGATATGAAGTTTGCGAAGGTCGTCTTTATTGCTGGCGGCGTGTGGGGCATTGCTGCGCTCGTGCCGTTCTACTGGCTCGTCGATATCTCCGGGCGTCGCTACGCTGCGCCCGTGGACTATCCGCAGTTCTTCTGGGGTTTCTTTTCGGTCGCGCTCGCGTGGCAGTTTGCGTTTCTACTCATTGGATCGAACCCCGTGCGATTCCGGCCGTTGATGCTGCCGGCCATCGTCGAGAAGTTCGGCTTCATCGTGACGCTAGCGCTGCTCCTCGGCCGCGGACGCATCCCCAGCGCAGACGCAGCGGCTGCCATCCCCGATGCGGTAGTCGGCCTCTTGTTCGTCGCTGCGTTTGCCGCAACCTCGTCTGAAGCTCGTCCGACGTTTGCGAGCTGGCAACGGGGTACCTCACGTGATTCGAGCGGGAGCGCTTCAGAGGAGCTGTTCCGATCAAGTCATCCTTGATTTCTGGGGCACTCGGAGGAGGCTGCATGCCGAGGTTTCTGATTGAGGTTCCACACGAATCGGACGCGGTTTCGTGCGCCCGGGCCAGCAAAGTGTTGCTAGAGAGCGGTTCGCATTTCTTAACGCACGCTGATTTCGGTTGCACCGATGGCGTGCACAAGGCATGGATCATCGTGGATGTGGACGGCAAAGACGAAGCCCGCAATATGTTGCCGCCCGCCTATCGCGGCCAAGCTTCCATTGTGCAGTTGAACAAGTTTGGACTCAAAGAACTGGACGATCTAATCAGGCGCCACGGGGCCTGATCGGCCGTTCTGGCGGCGCGGCACGGAAAGCTGTTCGAATGTATTGCCGCTCCTTCTGGCTTTTAAAGGCACTGATTGACGCGGGGGAGTGGTTGGTCATATGATTTAGTCATATGACTAAGTCGCCTGCAGTCGCGGTCGCCGACGAGGCGTCCCGCACGCGCCAGCGGATTCTCCGGGCGACGGTCGCGCTGATGGCCGAGATCGGCATCGACCGCGTGCGGACCCGCACCATCGCGGAGCGCGCGGGCGTGAACGCCGCGCTGGTCCACTACCACTTCGGATCGGTATCGGCGCTCGTCCTGGAGGCGGCCGAGGATGCGCTCCGGCGGGAGCTCGGGCCCTCGATCGACGTGCTCCGGTCGGGCGCGACCATGAAAGCGTCGCTCCGCGCCGTCCTCGCGTGGATCGAACGCTACGGCGAGCGCACCGCCGGATCGACGATCCTGGCGGAAGCCATGGTGAAGGCGACGCGCGACCCCTCGTTTCGCCGGTGGACGAAACGGGCGTCGCAGCGCTTCCGGTCGGCCATTCTCGAACGGCTCGAGGCGGCGCGGGACGCAGGCGAGCTGGACCCGAACCTGGACCTGACCGCCGCCTCTGTACCTGCTCGCCGCCTCGCTGGATGGGTTGCTGTTTCACCGTCTCGTGGATCCGACGCTGGACGTGCTGCAGACGACCGCACCGCTCGAGGCGATGTTCAAGGCGCCGTCTGCGCGCGCGCCGGATGGCGAAGGGGGGCGCGAGGTGAGGGCGAGGGGGCGCGGCCGGAAGGAGCGTCGGAAATGAGAAGGATGAAGCAGGTCCTGTTCATCGCGGCCGCGCCGGTCCTGGCGCTGCTGCTGGGCACGGCGGCCGCACCGGCCGCCGGCGCGCCACCGCCCGACGCGGCGGCCATCGTGAAGCGCGCCATCGACTACTGGCGCGGGCGCAGCTCGTACACCCTGATGGCCATGACGGTCCACCGGCCCGACTCCGAGCGCCAGTCGGTGACGCGGGCGTGGACCCGCGGCACCAAGGACGCCCTGGTGCGCTTCTTGGAGCCGGCCCGCGACGCCGGGAATGCGACGCTCAAGCTCGGCGACGACATGTGGGTGTTCACCCCGCGCCTCAACCGCGTGGTGAAGATCCCCTTCAGCATGATGGCCTCGAGCTGGATGGGTTCCGACTTCTCCTACAACGACCTGGCCAAGTCCGACGAGCTGGTCGTCGATTTCGACGATTGAGTGACCAGCACCGAGACGAGTGACGGTCACGTCGTCTACGTCATCGAGGCCACGCCGCACCGCTCGGCGCCGGTGATCTGGGGCAAGGAGGTCGTCAAGATCCGCGACGACGATCTGCTGCTCGAGCAAACCTTCTTCGATCAGGACGGCAAGCCGGTCAAGCGGCTGAGCGCGCAGGCGATCGGGATGCTCGGCGGACGCCGGTGACGTCACCCGGCTGCGCATGGCCAAGCTCGAAGCCGCCGACGAGTGGACCGAGCTCGACTATCGCGACGCGCGGTTCGACCTCGACCTGCCGGACGGCCTCTTCACCCAGTCGAACCTCCGCAACCCGCGGCCGCAGTGGGAGCGGCCGCCGAAATGAGGCTGGTGACGCGCCTCGCCTGGCGCAGCCTCTGGCGGAACCCGCGGCGCACCGTCATCACGCTGTCGGCGGTCGCCTTTGCCGCGACGATCCTCATCTTCATGAGGGCGACGCAGCGCGGCGGCTACGGCGCCATGATCGACAGTGCGATCGGCGTCTATACCGGGGATCTGCAGGTGCAGCACGTCGGCTACCACGCCAAGCCCCGCATCGAAGCGACGGTACCGGACGCTGCCGCGATCGCCGCGCGGATCGCCGCCGTGCCGGGCGTGGCCGCGGTCGCCGCGCGCGCGCAGGCCGAGGCGCTGGTCAGTTCGCCCTCGCGCACCTTCGGCGCCGCCGTCGTCGGCGTCCAGCCCGATCGCGAGTCGGCGGTCTCCACCATTCCCGGCACCGTGCGCGCCGGCCGCTACCTTGCCTCGGGCGACGCGGAGAGCGCGGTGATCGGCGACGCGCTGGCCCGGAATCTGTCGCTGAAGGTCGGCGACGAGCTGACCGTGCTCGGACAGGGCGGCGACGGCTCGCTGGCGACCCTCGTCTGCACGGTGGTCGGCGTCTTCTCGAGCGGCTCGCCGGATCTCGACCGTGAGATCGTGGAGGTCCCGCTGCCAGCGCTGCAGCGCGCCTTCGCGCTGGACGGCGCCGCGCACAGCCTCGTGATTCGGACGCGCACGCTCGAAGACGTGCCGGTCGTCGCCGGCGCGATCCGGATGCTGCTCGCGGGCCGCCCGGCGCTGACCGTCCTTCCGTGGAACGACCTGCTCGAAGGGCTGGAGCAGGGCATCGCGATTGACGCAGCCGTGGGGTGGTTCCTGTACGCGATGCTCGTCCTGGTGGTCGTCTTCAGCATCCTCAACACGTTCATCACCTCGGTGCTCGAACGCACGCGGGAATTCGGCGTGCTGCTGGCGCTCGGCGTACGGCCGCGCTTTCTCGGCACCGTGGTGGCCACCGAGTTCGTCTTCCTGATTGGGGCGGGCCTGGCCGTCGGGATGGCGCTCGGCCTCGCCCTCACCGGGTACGCCGCGGTGCACGGTATCGTCTTCGCCTCGAACGAGGCGCTGCTCGCCCAGTGGAACCTGCCGGCGCAGATCTATCCGGAGATCAGCCTCGCCACGATCACGACCGGACCGCTCATCGTCCTTGCGGCGACGTCGCTGGCGGCGCTCTTTCCCATCTTTCACGTCCGCCGGCTCCGTCCGGTAGACGCGATGAAGGCCGTATGAGCGCCGGCAGCCTTCGGCTCCTCTCGCGCCTCGCCGCGCGCAACGTCCTGCGCTACCGCCGCCGGACCGCGGTGGTCGTCCTCGCGGTCGGCGTCGGCCTGTGGGCGATGCTCGTCTACGTGGCGTTCAGCCGCGGGTGGGAGAACGGCGTCGTTGACAGCGCCGTCCGGACGCTCACCGGCCACGTGCAGATCCACGCCCCCGGCTACGTCTCGGATCCATCTGTGGACTACCTGATGTCGGCCCCCGACGGCCGGCTGCTCGACGCGCTTCGCGCGCCGAACGTCCGCGCGTGGGCCAGCCGCATCCGCGTGCCGGCCGTCGTCCAGAGCGAGCGCGAGACGGCCGGGGTCACGCTGGTCGGCATCGACTACGCGGCCGAGCGGGGCCTGTCGTTCATCGCCGGCGCGGTGACCACTGGACGCGATCTCGACTCGCCGGACGCCGACGGCGTGCTGCTCGGGCGGGACCTGGCCGACCGACTGAGCACGGGACTGGGAAAACGGGTCGTGCTGATCAGCGAGGCAGCGGACCACCAGGTGGCCGAGCGGGGGTTCCGGGTCGTCGGAATCTTCGACGCGGATCGTTCCGCAACGGAGATGACCTATGTCTTCACGGGACGCGCCACGGCCGCCCGCCTGCTGGGCGTCGGCGCGCGGGTGTCGGAGGTTGCCGTCGAACTGCGCGACCCGGCCGGCGCCGATGCCGAGGTGTCGCGCCTGCGCGCCGCGGCGCCCGGGCTGGACGTCCAGCCGTGGACCGCGCTCGAGCCAATCGCCGAGGCGACGGTGTCACTGGCCGAAATGTGGATCTGGATCTTCTACGCGCTCATGTACGTCGCCATGGCTTCCGGGCTGGTGAACACGCTGCTGATGGCGGTGCTGGAGCGGACCCGGGAGTTCGGCCTGCTGCAGGCGCTCGGCATGGCGCCGGGCCTGCTCCTGCGCCAGGTGCTGATCGAGTCGATCTTCGTCCTGCTGCTCGGCGTCGGCGTGGGCGTCACGCTGGGGTTCGTGACCGTGGGGCTGCTCCACGGTGGCATCGACTTCTCGGCCTACGCGGCGGGCGCGGAGATGTGGGGGATGGGGAAGGTCATCTATCCGGCCCTGGGGCCGCGCGACGTCGCCTCCTCCGTCGCGGTCGTGATGGTCCTCGGCGCGCTCGCCAGCCTCTATCCGGCGGTCCGGGCGGCCCGGCGCGTGCCCGTGGAGGCGATTACCCGCGGCTAGACGCAGACAGGAGCTGGACGTGCAGCACGAAATCGTGATCTGCGAGGGCGTCTCGAAGGTCTACCGGACCGGTACCGTCGAAGTGCAGGCGCTCACCGACGTCGATCTCCGCATCCGGCGGGGCGAGTTCACGACGCTCATCGGGCCGTCGGGATCGGGCAAGTCGACGCTCCTCAATCTGATTGGCGGCCTCGACCGGCCGACCGCCGGTCACATCCGCGTGGACGGCCGCCCGATTGACGAGCTGTCGCCGGCCGAACTGGCCAACCTGCGGCTCGACCGCATCGGCTTCGTCTTCCAGGCGTACAACCTGGTGCCGGTCCTCACGGCACGCGAGAACGTCGAGCTCATCATGGAGCTGCAGGGGGAGGGCGCCTCTGCGCGCGCAGCCGCGTCGGCGGCGGTGCTGTCCGAGGTCGGACTCAGCGACCTCGCCGATTGCCGGCCCGCGGCCCTCTCCGGCGGGCAGCAGCAGCGCGTCGCCGTGGCGCGCGCCATCGCGTCCCGGCCGGCCATCGTGCTGGCCGACGAGCCGACGGCCAACCTCGACTCCCACACCGCCGCAGACCTGCTGCGGACGATGAAATCGCTCAACGAGACGCGCGGCATCACGTTTCTCATCTCGACGCACGATTCGCTGGTGATGGAGTTCGCCCGCCGCCTCGTCACCCTCCGGGACGGCCGCATCGCCGAGGACCGGGAGCGCGCGTGAAGACCGCGGCGCTGCTGTGCCTGCTCGTCGCGCCGGCCGCGCGGGCCGACGCGCAGTGGACAGTGCACGCACACGTCAAATACCAGTTCTCGCTGCAGCGCTTTCCGCCCGCCACGTTCGGCGCGGATGCGATCGCGCCAACGCCGCTGGACCAGACGCTCGACGGTCGCCTGAACACGACGTACCGCCGCGGGCGGATTGACGTCACGCTGAACGGCCAGCTCTTCCTCCTGGCCGGCGACACGGTCGCCGCCGCGCGGAGCGGGGCCGCCGGGACCGACGGCGCGTATCTGCTCGGGCCGCCGGGCCTCGACGATGCCAGTCAATGGCTCGACCTGACGGCGCGGACGTGGATGGGCGACCGGGCGGAGCTGATTGCCCGTCTGGACCGGGCGTCGATCGGCTACACGGGGGATCGCCTCGTCGTGCGGCTCGGCCGCCAGGCGTTGAGCTGGGGCAACGGCCTGGTGTTCCAGGTGCTGGACCTGTTCAACCCGTTCCCGCCGAATGTGCTCGATACCGACTACAAGCCCGGTCGGGACATGCTGACGACGCAGTGGCTGCTGCCGGGCGGCGACCTGCAGGCCATCGTCGTGCCGGGCCGGCCGCAGGGCGGCGGCGCGCTGGCGGCGGACGCGAGCTCGGTGGCCGCGAAATGGCACCATACCGCCGGCAGCGTGGACGTCGATGCGCTGGCCGCACGCCACGATGGCGACGTCGTGGTCGGGGGCGGGGCGAGCGCCGGACTGGCCGGCGGCGTCTGGCGGATCGACCTGTCGCACACCCGCGTGAACGCGGACGGCGTGACGTCGCTCGTCGCCAATTACGACCGCGCGTGGTCGCCTGGCGGCCGGACGCTATACGCGTTCGCCGAGTATTTCCGCAACGGGTTCGGCCTCGCCGACGGCGGCGGGAGCGCGGCAGTGCTCGATCCGGCGCTGCTGGCGCGACTGCAGCGCGGCGAGCTGTTCAGCCTCGGGCGCCACGAGTTCGCGTCCGGCGTGCGGTTCGACTGGACGCCGCTCGTCACCGTCTCGCCGACCGCGCTGGTCAACCTCACCGACGGCAGCGTCTACGCGCTGGCACAGGTCCAGTACCGACTGGCGGCAGAATCTGACGCTCTATACCGGCGTGCAGGTGGGCCTGGGGCCGCACGGGTCCGAGTACGGCGGCATCGCGATCCCAGGCTTCGCCGGCGATCTGGCGCCCGGCACCCGGGTCTGGCTCCGGCTCGCGCGGTACTTCTGACGGACGGCCGGTGTCGGCTCGGATAGAATCCTGCGGCTTCAGCCCACGGGGGCGTCACCTGTGAGCACGTGCGAGATCCACGCGTCTACGCTGCGGGACGCATCGGGCAGTTCCGAGACGCGATTCCCGCGTTGAAGCAAGCGAAGGGTTTGAACGCCCCGCCGTTCGTGACGGCGTATCTTGCGTTTTCGTGTACGGCGCGGACGGCGGTCTCGCCGGCGCGATCACGGAGCTCGCCGATCTGAAGAAGATGTCGTGACCCCATCTTCGATCCGCTGCGCTCCGAGCCGCGTTTCGCGGCGCTTGTGAAGCAGCTCCACCTCGGCCGCTGAATCGCTCTTCGAGTCTTACCTCGCGAAACCCTGGCGAACCTGTCAATAACAGGCCATTTACGCCGCTTCTCGGATCAACCAGTTGCGGAAATCGTCCAGTGCGGCGAGCCAAATTTCCTAGGCCAACTAAATCAACCACTTGCAAGGATGCATTTTCGCGTCGCATCGCAAGTCGTGTTCGATCAATTACTTGTGGCGGAGGGGCCGCACTGGACGATGTCCGCAACTGGCCTCGCTGCGTTTTGATGGATCTTGGGCAAGTGAGTGTGCGCTGGTAGCTCGGTTCCGCGACGTGCGTTAAGCCGCTCGTCGCGAGCTGCACGCCGCGATTGCGTCACCATCCGACATCGATTCGCCAATTCTCGCGGCGGTCAGTACAGTGGTGGTCATGCCCGGCCCGCCGAACGAATTCCAGCTCCTGCTCGGCGCGATCGTTTCGTCATCCGACGACGCGATCATTGGTAAGGACCTGAACGGGACCATCACCTCGTGGAACCAGGCGGCGGAGCGCATTTTTTGGGTACAGCGCAAAGGAAGCGATCGGCCAATCGATTCGCCTGATCATTCCGCCCGAGCTGCAGCACGAGGAAGACGAGGCGCTGAGGAGATGATCGGCCAGTCGTGCGTCTCCTGATTGCCGACGATCGTCAACATGAGGACGATGATGTTCTCGGCCGAATCACGCGCGGTCAGCGGCTCGAGTCGGCCACACGATGATCGGCAGTCTCGGCGGTCCCATGGCCGCACTCATGCCGGCGACCCTGGTGTCGGCGGTGTCCGTCGAAACGCTGCCGTCCGACTGGTTGAGCATTCGCAATCGATGGGAGGCCTTCCACGCCGCTCGCACGTTCATCAGCCTGGCCGGATTCGGATCCCCGTTGGCGGCGGCGCTATGGTCACGTGAGGATGCCACGCCACTGGTGTGACATCACGATTCAAGAATTCCATGCTGCGACAGTCAAGGAGACGCCCGTGTCCAAGCTTCGCGTGAACGCCTTTAGCGTGTCGGCCGACGGCTTCGGCGCCGGCCCCGACCAGGGCCAAGACCAACCGCTGGGCCGCGGCGGCGAACAGCTGCACCAGTGGTTCCTTCCGACCCGCACCTTCCAGCGGAACGTCCTGAGGCGAGACGGGGGGACGACCGGCATCGACAACGACTTCGCGGCACGCTCGTTCGAGAATCTCGGCGCCTGGATCATGGGCCGCAACATGTTCGGGCCTGTGCGCGGACCCTGGCCGGACTATGAGTGGAAAGGCTGGTGGGGCGCCAATCCACCGTACCATGTGCCGGTCTTCGTCCTGACCCACCATGCGCGCCCGCCGCTGGAGATGGAAGGCGGCACCGTCTTCCATTTCGTCACCGAGGGGATCGAGGCGGCGCTGGACCAGGCGCGGGCGGCCGCTCGAGGTAAGGATGTGCGAATCGGCGGCGGAGCAGCCACGATCCGCCAGTATCTGCAGGCCGGACTACTCGACGAGATACACCTCGCCATCTCGCCGATCCTGCTCGGCCAAGGCGAGCCCCTGCTCGAAGGCATCGACCTTCCCGCGCTCGGCTACAGAGTGAAGGAGCACGTCTCCACCGAGACGGCGATGCATTTAGTGGTGGGACGATAAGCGCGGCGCCACAAGAAACCGGGCATTCGGAGCCAACAGCAACCAAATCGCGCGATCGAGGAAGTAACTGAAAGAGTTGGATTTGCTCGGGACAACGAAGATGGCCGAGAGGCTGATCGGCGTTTAGCGACCCGCTGCATCAGGCGGCCTCACGGATGAGCCAGTTCGAGGACTCGACACAGGGAGGCGGGCGATGAAGGCGATCGTGGTGACGGACCAGGCTGCGGGAACGGCCGGGATGACGCTGATGGAGCGGCCCGAGCCGCAGGCAGCGATAAACGACGTCGTCGTTCAGGTTCATGCGTCGGGATTCGTCCCGACTGAGTTAGGGTGGCCCTCGACCTGGGCCGATCGCCTCGACCGTGACCGAACACCTTCGATCCCCGGGCACGAGCTGGCCGGAGTGGTCACCGCCCTCGGCTATGGCACGAGGGGGCTGTCGATGGGACAGCGGGTGTTCGGCCTCACGGACTGGTATCGCGACGGCACCTTGGCGGAGTATGCGGCCGTCGAGGCACGCAACCTCGCGCCGCTGCCGGGCGACGTCGACTTCACGGTGGGCGCGAGCCTGCCGATCTCGGGCCTGACCGCGTGGCAGGGACTGTTCGAGCACGGTCGCCTTCAGGCGGGGCAGAGCGTCCTCGTGCACGGCGCGGCCGGCGCAGTCGGGTCGATGGTGACGCAACTCGCACGAGAGGCCGGCGCCTACGTCATCGGCACCGGACGCGCCGCCGACCGTCAGACGGTGCTCGACTTCGGCGCGAAGGAGTTCGTCGACCTCGACAACGACGCCCTGGAAGACGTCGGCGAAGTCGATCTGGTGTTCGATGTCATCGGCGGCGAGATCGGGAAGCGGTCCGCAGGCCTGATTCGAGCCGGAGGAACACTGGTGTCCATCGTCGGGCCGCCCGAGGCGCGGCCCGCCGACGGCCTGGCGGTCGACTTCGTTGTCGAGTCCGATCGTGCCCAACTGAGTGAGATCGTCCAGCGGGTGCGGGACGGACGACTGCGGACGAACATCGGCAACGTCTCGACCCTCGACGATGCCGTCGCCGCCTTCAACCGGACCGAGCGACGCAAGGGGAAGACGATCATCCGCGTTCGTCCGTGAGCGACACGCGTCCATCGATGCACGCGGCCGGTCGGCGCTGCCCAGATCGGCCGGCTGCGTCCTATCAGCCCCGCCGAGGGCAACTTGGGGAACTACCCATGACCCCCGGCATTAGACCACTTGCGGAAATCGTCCAGTGCGGCGAGCCAAATTTCCTTCTTCATCAATCAGTTGCGGGCGGTCATCGCCACTCACATCGCTCCGCCAACAACCGGAGGGTTGCTCCTGCGGCTCTCGACGAGTTCTGGCGCGTTTTCATGGTTTCGTCCGTGTCAGTGAAGACGCGTCGCGTGATGTTGCCCTTTTCTTGCCCTTTGGGGGAGCCGTTGCGGCAGGCCAAGTGGCACGGAGAGCTTTGCAAGCGTTACCGGTCTAGCCGGGGCTACCTGTTGCCCACCGCGGTGTTGTCTCTGACCCTCTCGCCGGACTCTCGCTCGGCAGCGACGCCGTCGCGATGCCGAGACGCAGGTCGACCCACTCGAGGTGCACGCGCACTGCACGCAGGCGTTCCTCGATTCGGAGCGCCGGAGGAATCGAGGCGTTCATCTGTCCGACCATCTCGGCCAGCGGATTAAGAAAGAGCACGGTGGCAATACGGTTTGCACTCGCTCAAAATGCCCTCCCGTTCGGCAACCGCGCCCCACCCATGTAGCCGCCTTGCACGGCCCGGCCGAAGCCGCGCGCGCACATCAGGAGGTAGCCCTTCAGATCGCCTTGGTCTTCGGTGCGGTGCGCGGGATCGTCGAACTCGGCTTGGGCGTCATACTCCGCGACAACCAACTTCTCGCTCGTGAGCGATTGCAGCAGCTTCGCGATCGCCCATTGCAGCCCGCCGTTGTCCGGGTCGCTGATGGCGGCTTCCGTGTCGAACTGCGCGTATTGGTAGTCCACCCACTGCGGGATCACGCGGTGGTAGTCAAAGCGGTTACAAATCGCCGGCGTGAAATCGAGGCAGGTGTTCGGCCGGCGCGGATCGTCGTCGGCGTTCCACCAGGCCGCGGCATCGTTCACCCAATGCTGCGAGACCTTGATGCCGTGCGCGTGCGCCCACTCGCCGACCTGTTTCGTGATCTGCAGCAGCGCCCACGGGTCGTAGTGCTGGTCACATTGCCAGCAGACGACCACTTCATCGAGCGCATGGAGCGCGACGAGCTTGTCGAGCCAGGGCAGGACGTCGGATGTCCACGACTCGCCGTCGCCGCCGAAGGCCGCGACCACGACGAACTGCTGATACTCCTTCGCGAGCTGCGCCGCCGGCAGGAAGTGCGCGTCGTCGAGCACGCCCGCCTTGCGCGCCTGCGGGATGCTCAGGAGAAAGTGCGTGTAGCCGTTGACGTGCGCGTAGCGATCGAGGATGAGCCGTTGCTCCTCGACCGAGCGCCGCGGGTTGTCCCAGGTCGTGACGAGCGTCGGGTCGAGGTCCGTCCCGTAGCCGTGCCACGTCAAGCCCGGCACGCGAATGCCGAGAAAGTTCCCGCGGTGGAAGTCGAGATCCGGCTGGTCCGGCACCGAGAGCTCGGCCGGCAGGTCGCGATCGTAGGGACCGCGCGACCACACGGCCGCCCGATAGCGGCCATTCGAGCCGTTCGGGTTCGGCGGCTGCGTGTCGGTGACGGCGGGGAAGGCGGGCAGCGCCGCGCGCGGCGCCGGCGGCCAGGTGACGACCGGCGTCGGGGGCTCGACGGGCGCGGCCCACTTCGGCAACACGGCCGTGACCGTCCGCGGCACGTGCAACGAGACCGGTGCGCACGTCGTCGCGTAGCCATCGAGCACGCCGCAGACGTTGAAGTCGGACGCCGGCAAGGTCCAGAACATCGAGCCGTTCGCATCGAGCGCAACGGACTCGCGGGGCGTGATGTTGTCGTGGCAGACGTGGGCAGCCGGCAGCGGCGCGCCGGCCGCATCCTGCACGGTGACGTGGAACCGCAGCAGGACCGGCGGCCCGAAGATCACACTGTGCTGAAGCGCGCAGGCGCTCAGCAGGCCGAGCGCGAGGACACTGAGGACTCGTCGGACCACGCACGTTCCTTCTGGCTCACCCTGTCGTCAGACGTGTGAACACCGATCTTACTGCGATGTCATGACGCCCTCGCCGAGGAGTGCGGCGGTTCGCATTCCGTTCGACTGCCCGCGGAGTACTGAAAATCCGCGAACGGAGCGGGGGTTTCTCCACCGGCGGCGACGGAATTCCGGCAAGAGCGCACAGCCGAGCGACACCACCCGCAAACTGGCTGACACATCGAAGGCGATCTCTCACTGGGGCTACCTGCCGGCCCGCTCGACGGGAGCTCGGTTCTGTTTAGCACTGCCAGTCAATAACTTGCAGGACTGGTCACTTCCGGGCTTCGATTTCGCGTCCGGGATCCGCACTGGCATATTTGAGAAGGTGATCCTGAAACCGGTCCAGGATTCGTTGCGGCAACCACCGCGTGACGACGTTGTTGACGCGGTGACCGAACCGACTTCGTGAAATCAAGCCTCGTGCGGTCCGTCTCGCGAGTGCCTGGATACGCGCGACATGCGGTTCCCTCTCTTCGGAATAGCGCTCAAAGGCCATCATGGTACTCATCGAGACGCGTTCTCCCATCACCGCGTCGGTGGCCAGTTCGCGTGACATCACCATTGCGTCCTCGAATGCCTGGTTCGCACCCTGGCCAAGCATCGGGAACATCGCGTGCGCCGCGTCGCCGGTGAGGGCGACCCGACCCGCGTGGAATCGAGCCAGTGGATCGATGTCGCCGATGCGCCAGACCAGAGGGTTGCCAGGATCCCAGAATCCCGCGTCAATGGCATGGTGCACGCGCGCATCCTTGACGTCGCGCACCAGCGAGCGGGCGAGTCGCTTGGCGTCTTCTGGAGTCGAGATGCCGCCGGTTTGACTCGAATCATCCGTGCAGATGATCACACCGAACTGCCCGCCACCTGCACCAGAAAGAACGACGGCGGTGCCGGGCGCATTGATCTGGACGAACTCGCGCTCTCGTATCTGCCTGCCGAAAAGGCGCTCAGCTTCGCTCTGGCCCATCAGGTCGACCCTGATGGCAAACATCAAAGCGTCGAACTGTGGCACGTAGCCACGATGCGTAGGAAACAATTGGCGACGGATATTCGAATGGGCACCGTCGGCGGCGATGACGAAGTCGAATGCCCGAACCTCACCGCCGACGAAAGAGACTGCGACCTTCTCACGACGTGGATCGTCCAATACCGATTCGATCCCTCGGCCGCACTCTGGTGGAGCGCCCTCGAGCGCCTGCAGCAGGGTCCGATGCAGGTCACCTCGATAGAACGACGTGGACGAGTACGGGCCGGCCGCCTTGAAGACGATTCGTCGGACGACCGTGTTACTCAGGCCGTCGATGATGGGGGCTGAGTTCACGGCCGCACCATCCGCCGACTTTTCCAGCGCATCCAGCATGCCGATCTGGGCGAGCGCATATTTGCCGTTCGCGTGGACATTGAGTTGGTACCCTGTGGACCGCGGTGCCGCCGATTGTTCGAAGATGTCGATGGATATCCCGACTCGACGAAGGGCATGTGCCATCGAGATTCCTGCGATCCCGGCGCCAATCACCGCACCTCGCATGGCTTGGGTAACCTCCGTAAGGCCTGGATTATTTCCCGCGCATCGTCGAATCAATACGCTGTTGCGTCCCATGAGGTCGGCGCCATGACGTCCTGATCGACCGAATCTTATCGATCCCGATCGAAGACGTCGCCTTCTTCGCCAGGCGTTCGCCTCGCGGCCTGTTCATTCCAGGCTGACCGCCGGGGGACGCGCCAGTCCATGGGCTCGATCAGCGGAGAAAGGAGTACAGTCGCTCGAGGAAGCCATGATGTCTCATCGCTCTGTGCTGTGGATGGTTTGCGTCGCGTTGCTCACGACCTCCGGCTTGGGCGCGCAGGAGCGCACCGCGATGCGCGTGTCAATTGGCGGCGCGTCGCTGCCGCCCGATGTGCAGCCGCGCGTGATCGTTGAGCAACAACTCGGGGTTGTCGATCAGGTGCGGATCCAGGTGATGGGCTCACGGGGCGTCAGCTACGCCGATGCGATCGCACCAGGCGACGACGTCGATATCGTGGCGTTCAGGTTGGACGGCGGTTCGATCCCGATCTTCAGCGGACACGTGGTGTCCCTCGAGCGCGGGTTCGACGAGTCGCAACCATTCGTGGTGATTCGCGCCGAGAGTCCCCTGCCGCGCGGCGAGAGCCCTCCAGGGAAATCCGTCATCCTCACGACTCGATCGGACGCCGGCATGAAGCTCGTCGCGTTTCTCCCCCGCCTGTCGGCGGCGTCGAGCGTCCAGGAAGTGGTCGTGACCGGCGTTGATTCGTCAACGGGCGGCCAAATCATCGGACGCGCCGTGGCGCCGACCATTCTCCTCGGAGCCGGATCTGACGCGCCGTTCGGTGCTCGCCTCATGATCGACACGGACCGTCGCTTCTCGTCCGCGGACGAAGCCAACGCGTTCGCATGGAGTGTGCTCTCGGAGCTCGTCGCCACGCGAATATCAGCAGAAGCGCTGACCGCGGGTGATCCAGAGATTGGCATTGGCAGCTTCGTCGAAGTGGAAGGCCTCGACGAGGAATTCGATGCGCCGTACTACGTGGCCGGCGTGACGCACCGGTTCGGGCCCGAGGCATACAGCGGCTACTCGAGCGTGTTTCGTCTCCGGCGCGCCGATTTCGGAATGTTTCGCAGTCCGGCTATTGACGACGAAGTGCTCGTCGCGTTCGAACAGGGCGACCTCAACCGGCCGTACGTCGTCGGCTCCTTTTGGGATTGCGATTCGAAGCCGCCGGCCGAGAGGTTGACAAACCAGGATCCATGCAGGCTTCTGCGCTGGCCCTGGTAGCGACCTTACCATCTGGCCGCAAGGAACGGCGCCGTGACGGCAAGGGCACCCCAGACCATGGCGAGGCCGAGGTACTCCGACATCTCGGGCGGCCCGATCGCGCCCACGGTCAGGTCGTACGCCATCGCCGAGACGAAGGCGATCGTGTTGCCGACGAGTAGCGCCCACCAGGACCAGCGCTCGCCACGGCGGAACGCGGTAACGGCAATCGCGATGGCCAGCGTGCCGAACGCCACGATGTACGCGCCGTACACCCTGAAGACCACCCTCATGAACTCAGCCGCCCTCGGTGTGGTGCTCACGAGGTCTTGCCACGATCCCTTGCTGAATCCCTCGTACCCGGCAGCCATGATCGGCAAGGAGCCTGGCCCGGGGAGCAGGTCGGGTACGAGCGCCGCCATCGCGCCCCACGCGAGGAGTCCCGCATCGGCGATCACGATCAGGATCCAGGCGACGCGCCGCCGCCGGCTTATCACCGTGGCCGAGGTCGTCATTTTGATCCTCCCGCGAGCGAAGCAGTGGTGTGGGTCTGGCGCGCGGCCGCGCAAACCGTCTCGATGTCCTGGGCGGAGAGCCGCGTGTCGGGACGCACCGCCGTGTAAGCGCCGGGCATCTTGCCTTCGGACACGGCCCGGCAGGACATGACGAGCAGCGCCTGTTGCTGTTCTGACGAGTAGGCGGCCCACTCCGAGAAGTTGACGATCTTTCGCCCTTCCGATACGGCGCTCGCCATGAGCCAGGAAAGAGGCGCGACTCCGGCGACCTTCGGCCACACGGTGTTGTTCGAGTGACAGTCCCGGCACGAACGATCGAGGACGGCGGCAAGTGCACTCGCCGGTCCGACGTGCGCCTGAATAGTGCGGTCCACATGCACCGCTGGGTTCGTCCGGTCGGGACGGATGAGTTGAGCGGCGGCGAAAACGATGATGGAGACAACGGCGGCCTGCTTGAGTCGTCTGCTCACGGGTCCTCCTCGGGCATCGCGGAAGCCATGTCCCGATGTCCTCGGTGCCGCATCAACGCAACTTGCACGCCAGGAACGATCACGACGTCGGTGTCAGTCGATTGGCGCAGTCGTATCAATCAGTTAGGCGCGATCAGCCGGCAGACGGATGCGCTGAGCCGACACGCCACCGTGCGCATCCGTAGTCAGGTTGTCTGTGGATGCGCAGAGTGTGCCACACTCTGCGCGACGTGGGCAGTCAGGATTCGCTCGATACGGAACTGGCGCGTCTCCGCCGCGTCGCCGCGGTCGACGAACTGCTGACCACGCTCGTCGACGTGCTCGATGTGCGTGAGGCGTTTGCGCGCATCTCGGAGATCGCCGGTCAGGTGGTGAGCCACGACGCTATTACCGTCATCGTCCTCTCCGAAGACCGTGAGCACGTGGTTCCATATGCCATCGCCGGCCCCAAAGCGCCGGAGCCGCCGGGTCCGCATCCGCTGCCCGACAACGCCCGCTGGCTGTTCGCCGAGCCCTGGGAGTTCGAAATCATCGACGATCTCCAGGCCGATCCGGCACAGCCCCCGCAGCTCGTCGCCGCCGGCTACCGGGCCATGCTGAGAGTGCCCGTTCGTCTTCGGCAACGCGTCGAAGCCGTGCTCGTGATCCTGTCGCGGACGTCGGGCTGCTATCGCGAGGCGGATGTGGCCGTTGCGCGTCGCGTGGCCGACCACGTCGCGCTCGCCCTGTCGCATCAACGCCTGGCCGAGATAGCGCGCCACGCCGAGGTGCTGCGGGCGAGGACCGCCACCCTCGAGCTGCTCGACGGCCTACTGGCTGATCTCGTTGACACCGGGCCCCTGCCTGCTGTCTTCGATCGGCTCTCCGCGATCGCACGAAAAGTGCTGCCGCACGACATGGTGTTGATGGTGGTCGCCACGCCGGACGGCCGGCACGCCCGGACCTATGCGTGCAGCGGCGACAATCCTTTCCAGGTGTCGGATGTGTGGGAGATCCCGCCCGAGATCCTCGAACAGCCGCACTTCACCGACGAAATCTGCGACGACATGTCCGCTCATCCGATCTGGCGCCGGTACGACGCGCCAAAGCGCGGCTACAAGTCGGCGATTCACCTGATGATCCACCTTGACGGCGCGCTCGCCGCCTCCATCGCCTTCTTCTCGTTCACATCGGCTGCCTACAAGGAGGCCGACCTGCTCGTTGCGCGTCGCATCCGCGATCGCGTCGCGCTGAGCCTCGCCCGGGAGCGCGGCGCCGAGGCGTCGAAACAGGCCAGCGAGGCGGCCGAACGCGCGTCGCTGCTCGAGGCCCGGGTACGGTCGCTCACCGAGGAGCTCAACGCGCGCGCCGGAGCCCGCCGGATCGTCGGCAATTCGCCGGCGTGGCGTCGGGCGCTCACGCTGGCCACGCAGGTCGCGAGCACCCAGGCGACGGTCCTGCTGCTTGGCGAGTCCGGCACCGGGAAAGAGGTCGTCGCGCGGTTCATTCATGGCGCGTCTCCCCAGAGCCGCGGCCCGTTCATGGGTCTCAATTGCGCCGCGCTCCCCGAGCAACTGCTGGAAGCGGAGCTCTTCGGCTACGAGCGGGGGGCGTTCACCGGCGCCACGCAGAGTAAGCCCGGGCAGCTCGAGATGGCCTCGGGCGGCGTGCTGTTCCTCGATGAGGTCGGCGAGATGAGCCTCTCAGCGCAGGCCAAGTTCCTGCGCGTGCTGCAGGAGCGCGAGTTCCTGCGCGTCGGCGGTACCCGCGTGCTCAAGACGGACGCGCGCATCGTCGCCGCCAGCAATCGCGACCTGCAGAAAGCCATCGGCCACGGCCAGTTCCGCGAGGATCTCTATTACCGCCTCAACGTGTTCGCGATTCAGCTGCCGCCGCTTCGCGAGCGGCGCGAGGACGTACTGCCCTTGACCGAGGCCTTCGTTCACGAGATCGGCCAGTCGATAGGCCGGCCGCCGGCGGGGGTCTCGCGCGAGGCGCGGCAGGCGCTCATGAATTACCACTGGCCCGGCAACGTTCGGGAGCTGCGCAATATTCTCGAGCGGGCCGCCATCCTCTGCGACGGCGGGCTGATTGCCGCCGAACATCTTGCGATCCGTTCTGCAGCGACCCCGGTTGACGTCGCGCCTCCGGCGCCATCTTCCGCCTCGTCGGTCATGTCACCGGCCGAGCATGCGCCCGTTGATCTCAAATCCGTCGAGCGCACGATGATCGAAAAGGCGTTGAAGAAGGCACACTTCAACAAGTCCGAGGCGGCCAAGGCACTGGGTCTCACGCGCGCCCAGCTCTACGTTCGCTTACGCAAGTACGGCCTCGACAAGGACACGCTGCAGGCAGAGTGATCGTCAGCCTGGCAGCACCCGCTGCCGGCGGATCGAACGATCGACAGACTGCTCGCCGATCGCCAACGTGTCGATTGGGGCGCACCAGTTCCGTCCCACGATCGGCATCGGTTGACCCGCCGGAATACGCCGCAAGTCTCTGCGTGACCACAGGTTCCGCCTGGCCGTTCGGGCGCCGGCCGCGGCTGGCCGGACCTTTGCGATCTGAGTGGGCCTCGAAAGGCGGCACGAGGTGGCACAGCGGAACGTGGAAATCGTGATTGGCCGGCTGATGACGGACGAGGCATTCCGAATGGCGTTCTTCGACGACCCGGCAATGGCCCTCACACGATTCATCGAATCCGGCTACGACCTGACCGCTCTGGAGGTTGCGGCGTTGAGAGCCACCGACGCCGGCGTCTGCGCTCAGGCGGCAGAGAAGATCGATCCGCGCCTGCAGAAGGTCTCGTTTGCCGGGTGCGTCGACGACAAAGAGGGCCTGCGTTGAACGGCGAAGGTCGACCGCAGGCCACGAAAACCGTTTCGTTTCCGTCCGGGTCTCTCATCGCGAGCAGGGGAGGGTTTATGGCGACGTTCGAGGTCAGTGCACACATGACGGTTCGACCAGGGCAGTTGGAAGGATTCAAGAAACAGGCGGCCGAGTGCATCCGGATCACCAAGGAGAAGGACACGCACACGCTGCGATATGACTGGTTCCTCAGCGACGACGCCACGGAATGCGAGGTCAGGGAGGCCTACACGGGCCCCGAGGGCCTGATCGAGCACAACCGCAACATCGTCGAGGCCCGGACCAAACTGTTCGCGGACCATGCGGACAACCACTTCATGACGGTGTACGGAGAGCCCACACCACAGCTCCTCGAATTGGTGAAGGCGCACCACATGGAACATCAGTTCAAGTGGTTTTCGTTCGTCGAGGGGCTTGGTCCGTCGGCGGCGAGGCGGAGCGTTGACTAATGTGACTATAGTCTCGCTGCCCTGGGTTTTCTGGCGGCTTGGATCGTCGTGGGTCCATTGCCCTGCAAATAACATGCATGGCGCCCGATTTGCTTGCGCATCTGCGCCAGCACGCGGCGTCACAAGCCGGGCGGCGCTGATTCACCATTTCTGAGCGGAGGAGACCAATGCGACGTTTCGGAAGAGAAATGAGGCGACGACTTATTGTTGCGGCTTCTATTGCCACGCTCGTAGCCGGCGGAGCCGGCGGGGCGTTCGCGGGCGAGGTGAAGGGGCCCCCAGGCACTCGCAACAATACCAACGAGACCGCCGCTCCGACGCACGCGAACTCGGCTTGCGCGTTCAGCGGCCTGAATGACTACGACCTGTCCGACCCCGAGGGACAGCTCGTGAATCAGGTGCAGACCGCGGCGGACTCCTGGAAGTTTTACGGGCTTCCGAAAGGCACCCCAGGCACGCTCTTTGGAGGTCCGGGACTCTGCAGGGGCGGAACGAACTGACGGATGCAGGTAGTAGATAAGACTCTCGGGTTGGCCCCGTCTTCGGTCGGGGCCAACCCTCCTTTCAGGCTCGTGCCTAGAGCCATCTGAGTCTCACTGATACCGCAGCGCGTCCATTGGATCAACTTTCGTAATTCGCGAGGCGGGCAGGAAACACGCCAGCCCGGCGACCGCTGACAGCACGACGGCGACCACAGCGATTGTCAGCGGGTCGTGGGCGCCTACGCCGTAGAGCATCGACGACATGACGCGGGTCGCGGCAAACGTTCCGGCGAGTCCGATAGCGAGCCCGATCAGCGTCAGCCGCATGCCGTCCTTGAATACCAACCTGCGCAAGTTGCCGGCGCTGGCTCCAAGTGCCGCCCGAATGCCCATCTCGTGCGTTCGCTGCGCGGTCGTGTACGAAATCACGCCGTAGATACCCACGGCAGCGAGCAGCAGCGCGATGGAGGCAAAAACCGCGAAGAGCATGCTCATGACGCGGTTGCCCTGCATGGATTGATCCACGATCTGTTCGAGCGTGCGGACGTCGCTGAGCGCCTGGTTCCTGTTGACGCGAGCAACGGCCGATCGGACGGCTCCCTGCAGAGACTGCGGAGCCATGTCGCCTCGCACAATCAGGCTGATGCCGTAGGTCGGGCTCTGCTGGTTCGAGACGTACATACCGGCGCTGATCTCATCGCCCAGCCCGGTGATTTTCTCACCCGCGATGACGCCAACGATTTCCCAGGCGATCTCCTGGCCGAGCTCAGTCTTGCCCGGTACGATTTCCTGCACGAGGATGCGGCGGCCTATCGGGGCCTCATCGGGAAACTCCCGATTGGCCAGCGTCTCGTTGATGAGCGCGACCCGCGGCGCGCCCACCGTGTCGTTGTCGCTCAACACGCGTCCCGCACGGAGCTTGATGCCCAATGCGTCAAAGTAAGACGGGCTGACTATCTTGAAGAATGCCAGGCGGCGATTGACCCGGTCCGTCAACTCGCGATCGGCGATCGAGTAGCGCGTGCCGAAGCCCCAGCCCTCCAGCGGCAACGCCGAGGCAATGCTCGTCTTGCGCACGCCCGGCACGGCCTCCACCGCGGCACGGATCGAGGCCAGATACCTGTTCAGTTCGACAGGATCGGGGTGCTGTTCCTGGTTAATCGGCAGACCTGCCGTCAGGACATTCGTCGCATCGAATCCGGGATCGACGTCAAGCAGCTTGAAGAAACTGCGCATCAGTAGTCCCGAAGCGACCAACAGCACGAATGCGAGCGCGATTTCAGCGACGACAAGAACGCCGCGCATGCGCCGACCTGCGTTGCCCGCCGTCGTGCCGTGTCCGCCTTCCTTCAGCGCGCTGACCAGGCTCGGGTTCGTGGTTTGCGCTGCTGGCGCGACGCCGAACAGCAGGCCTGTCGCGACGGTCACGATCAACGTGAACAGCAGTACGAACGTGTCCATTCTGATGTCCACGGCTGGAGGCAGCGTGTAACGAGGAATCAACGATTGGATCCATTTCATCATCGCGTAACCGACGCCGACTCCCACGATGCCACCGCACACGGAGATCACGACGTTCTCGATCAGCAACTGTCGAACCAAGACCCAGCGGCTCGCGCCAAGCGCGACGCGCACCGCCATTTCGCCTTCGCGTGAAATGCTGCGGGCAAGGGCGAGATTCGCAAGGTTGGCGCAACCGATCAGCAACACGAACCCGGTGGCGGCGAACAGGACCGTGACGGCGGTGTGCAACTGCGGGCCGATCAGCACGTCGGCCAGACGATCGACGGCAACGCCCCAGCCCTTGTTCGAGTCGGGATAGGCGTTGGCAAGACGCCGCGCGATGACGTCCATCCCGGCATGCGCTTGCTCGAGCGTCACGCCCGGCTTGAGCTTGGCGCTCGCGCCGAGCCAGCGAAAATCACGCGTCATGTTTGAAGGCTGGAAGGCGAGCGGTTTCAAACCTGGGCCGCGGCACGATCGAAGGGACCGCCTTTCGGAAGGACTCCGATGATGGTGTATGCCTCGCCGTCCAACAAGATGTCCCGTCCCAGCACTGCGGGATCGGAACGGAAGCGGTTTTCCCAGAGCACATGGCTCAGCAGCACAACGTGGTCTTTACCGGGCTGGTCTTCGTCCGGAAGAAACGTGCGGCCCAGCGCTGGTTTCGCTCCGAAGATATCGAAGTAGTGCGCCGAGACGCGTGCGGCTCGGATGAAGACCGACTCGTCGCCACCGGTCAACGTTGCACGCCAACCAGCTTCCGCGGCCATGTACTCGAAGACGGTATTCTGGTTCGTCCAGTCGAGATAGTTCAGGGTGGAGATGCCATTGGGCCCGCCGCTGGGAACCTTTTCGAGGACGCGCACGATGCGGTCCGGCTCGGGATATGGCAAAGGACGCAGTAACATGCCATTCACGAAGCTGAACATTGCCGTATTCGCGCCGATCGCGAGCGCGATGGTGGCAATCGCGACAGCCGAGAAGCCCGGGCTGTTGCGAAGCCGCCGAATGGCATAACGAAAGTCGTGAAGTACCCTAGACGGGCCGTGCATGTGACACTAGACCGAGATCCATTTCGACGGGTCCGCCCACCGATGCGCCTGTGAGCCCTCAGGATTCTAAGCCGACCCCACCCATTCTTGGATCGGGACGAGAGGACTTGCTTCACCTGGTAGGTTGCGCCCGCGCCCTTGCGGACGCGTGACGATCCCCGGGACGGTGTTCGGTTAGAATCCCGGCATGCTCGCCTCCCTGCTGTTCGCTCTGCTGGTGCAGGCGCCTGAGGACAACCGGCCGCCGCTCTTCTTCCGCGAGGACTGGAAGGAAACGACCGCCGCCGCGCCGGTCACCCAGGAACACGTCGCCAACCCACGGCTCGTGCTCGCGCTCTACGGCCCGGGCCAGGCCGGCGTCCGGAAGAGCCATCACGACACGCCAAAGGACGATCCGTATTACATCTGGCTGGGATCCTGCCCGCAGAACTGCGCAATCTCATTGCGCGACAGGGAATCGTTCGTCGATCTGACGGGTCTCGCGAAGGTCCGATGGCGCACGAAGCAGACCGGCTTCCGGTCGGTCCGGCTGATTCTCAAGCTCGCGAACGGCACGTGGCTCGTGAGCGACTACGCCGAAGGCCCGACGCCCGACTGGCACGAGAGCGAGTTTTCGATCTCGGGCCTTCGCTGGCGCCGGCTGAACATCGAAACCCTCGTGGAAGGCGCGTGGGTCGAGAAACCAGACTTGAGCAAGGTCGACGAGATCGGCTGGACCGAGCTCGCGCCCGGCGGCAACACGCCGGCGTCGTCTCGCGTGGATTGGATTGAGGTGTACGGCAAGCCGGTGAAGCGATAGTCGAGACATCCCATGCGTATTCTCCTGTTGGCGACGTTCGTGCTGGCGGCCTCGACGCTGCTGGCGCAGCAGCGCGGCACGACGCCCGGCCTGCTGCGGTTTTGTCCCGGCAGCGGCATTCCCTGCGTCGAAATCACGAAGGAAGCCTACGATCGCGGCCACGATCAATTCCGATCGTCGTGCGGGTTCTGTCACGGGCCGACGGCGGCGGGCGGCAACGGCGGGCCGAATCTCATCTTCTCTTCCGTCATCCGGTTGGATAAAGGCGACGACGTCGCCAACCTCATTCGGCAGGGACGTCCCGAGAAGGGCATGCCGGTCGTGCCGCTCACCGCCACGCAGATTGCGGACATCGTCGCCTATCTCAAAGCGCGCCTCGCGGAAGTGGATTTGACGAGCGGGCGGCGTCCGTCACGCGAGTACGATCTGAGGAAGCTGCTGACCGGCAACGCGGATCTCGGCCGGTCCTATTTCAATGGCGCCGGGCAATGCGCGACGTGTCACTCGCCCGCCGGCGACCTGAAGGGCATCGCCAGCAAATACCCGCCAATCGAGCTGCAGGCGCGGTTTCTGTATCCGTCCGGCGTGCGGCCGCGCGCCACGGTGACGGAGGCATCGGGCGCGCAGGTCACCGGCGAACTCATGCGGCAGGATGCGTTCGAGATCACGATCAAGCCGCCGGATGGCCCTCA
This sequence comes from uncultured Acidobacteriota bacterium, assembly GCA_963724645.1. Taxonomy (GTDB): domain Bacteria; phylum Acidobacteriota; class Vicinamibacteria; order Vicinamibacterales; family SCN-69-37; genus CAVXSP01. The sequence goes on along the minus strand of CAVRVJ010000006.1, from coordinate 538,828 downwards.
GCGGACGTGGCCGGCAGGCACGGTGAAGGTGCAAGTGACCGATCCGCTGGCCAAGCACCTCGAGCTGCTGCCGAAATACACGAGCGCCGAGATGCACGACATGTTCGCCTATCTCGCAACGTTGAAATGAGGAAGCTGCTGCTCGCCTGCGCGTGTGCGGCCGGCCTGTGCGCCCTGGGGCGCGCGCAGGGCGTCGATACCGCCACGCTGCTGGAGCGACTCGGCGCGAGCTGGCCGACGCACAACGGCGACTACACCGGGCGGCGCTTCAGCTCCCTCAAACAGATCGACAAGACGAACGTCGGCTCGCTGGCGCGCGCCTGGGCGTTCGAGCCGCGACAGGCGGCGATCAAGGCCACGCCGCTGATGGTGGACGGCGTCGTGTACGTCTCGGTGCCGGACAACGTCTGGGCGCTCGATGCACGGACGGGCAAGGAGATCTGGCACTTCTCGCGCACATCGTTCGGCGATCACCTGGCGAGTCGTGGCGTGACCATCTTCAAGAACCAGGTGTATTTCGGGACGCCGGACGCGCACCTCATCTCGCTCGACGCAAAAACGGGCGAGCCGCGGTGGGAGGTTGTCGTCGCCGACTGGAAATTTGGCTACTACATCAGCGCCGCGCCGCTCGTCGTCAAGGACAAGCTGCTCGTCGGCATGTCGGGCGACCAGCTCGACATGCCGGGCTTCCTCGAAGCGCGCGATCTGAATGACGGCAAGCTCGTGTGGCGCTGGGACGCCATCCCGAAGCCCGGCGAGCCGGGCTCGGAGACATGGCCCAACAAAGAGGTGATGGCGCATGGCGGCGGCGCGACCTGGGTGCAGGGCGTTTACGATCCATCGCTCAATCTCACGTACTGGGGCACCGGCAACCCGCATCCGGTCCACGCGGGCAACGTTCGCAGAGGTGCGAACCTGTACACGTGCTCGCTCGTGGCGCTCGACGTCGACACGGGGAAGATGAAGTGGTACATCCAGACGTCGCCGCACGACACGCAGGACCGCGATGCGAACCAGACGCCGATCCTGATCGATGGGGTTTATCAGGGACGACCGCGGAAGCTGATCGCGATGGCCAGCCGCAGCGGGTACTACTTCCTGCTCGACCGCGCGAGCGGCGAAAGCCTTGTCACCGTGCCGTACGGCGGCCAGAACTGGTCCGCTGGCGTGGACAAGCGCGGCCAGCCGATTCCCAAGCCCGAGGCCGAGCCGACGATTGACGGTGCGTTCTTCGAGGGCACGACCACGAACTGGTGGTCGCCGAGCTACAGTCCCGAGACCAAGCTCTTTTACGTGAATGCCAGCCACGGCTTCAGCATCGGGTACCTGATGCCGAACGAGGAGACCGGCAAGGTCGAGGATCACCAGGGCGGCGGCGCGACGAGCTTGTGGAGCGAAAGCATGCTGCTCGCGATCGACTACCAGACCGGAAAGATCCGCTGGAGCCGCGTCCGGCCCGGCGGGACGACCGGGAATGGCATCTTGTCCACCGCCGGCGGGCTGCTCTTCACCAACGAGTCGGGCCAGCTCGTGGCCCTCGATGCGGCGTCGGGAACGGTCCTCTGGCACACGCCAGGCACCTTGACCGGCGCGCCGATGACCTACGCACTCGGCGGCAAGCAGTTCGTCCTCACGCCGGTCGGCGCGTCGTTGTACGCGTGGGCGTTGCCGCAGTAGCGGGGCTCGGCGAATGCATCAGCACCTTGCGGCGGCGGCGCCGCAACCGCTGCGGAGAAAGATGACGATAACGGATCGGCGGCTGCAGACAGGTCTGTTGTGGTGTGTGGCGGCAGTCTTCGTCGCGGCGCAAGGGGAACAGTGGCCCTTCGGGCCGCTTCGGCGGGTGTCGAACGATCCCGTGCTCGCGCCGCAGGGGAACGGATGGGAAGCGGCAGGTACGTTCAATCCGTCCGTCGTCAACCACCAAGGATCAATTGTGATGCTGTACCGCGCCCAGGACCGCAGCGGCACGTCTCGCCTGGGCTACGCGATCAGCCGCGACGGCCTGCGTTTCACGCGCCGGCCGGAGCCTGTGCTCTCGCCGGAGGCCGAGTACGAACGGGACGGCGGCGTCGAAGATCCGCGCGTGACGAAGATTGCTGACACCTACTACCTGACGTACACGGCTTACAACAAGAAGGACGCGCAGCTCGCCCTGGCCACGTCCGCCGATCTGATCCACTGGGATCGGAAAGGCGTCATCCTGCCGGCCTACAAGGGGACCTGGAACGTAGGATGGACCAAGTCGGGCGCGATCCTGCCCGAGATGATTGAGGGCAGGTATTGGATGTACTACATGGGTACCGCTCCCGATAAGACCGATCAGATGGGCCTGGCGTACTCGACAGACCTCATCCACTGGGTTGACGCGCTCGACACGCCAGTGCTGCCCCGCCGCGCCGGCCAGTTCGACTCGCGAGTCGTCGAGCCCGGCCCGGCGCCGATGTTGACTCCGGACGGCATCGTGCTTATTTACAACGGCGCGGACGACAAGCTTGTCTACCGTACCGGCGTCGCCCGCTTCGACCGCAAGGATCCGCGCCGGCTGTTGGCGCGGACCGATGTACCGATCTTCGCGCCCGAGGCCACGTGGGAAAAGACCGGCCAGGTGCCCGACGTCGTGTTCGTCGAGGGCATGGTCCGCCAAGGCCGCCGCTGGTTGTTGTATTACGGCGGCGCGGACAAGTTCGTCGGGGTGGCGGAAGCCGCAGCCCGGTAGAGCCGCCTTGTCCCAAACGCTGACCACGCTGAGTGCCGGTTCCGGAACCACGGCACGTCGAGCCCGCTGTCGCTCGGAGCGCTCATCGCGCGCACCGCCGCCGTCCAATCATGACCTTCATGCTACCCGTCACCAAGGGACGGCTGATCCCGGGCGATAGGGCGTCGATTGGAGTGACGTCGATCCCGGTCCCTTGCTCCGGTCGATGAGTGGGTATTTGACAAGGTAGTAGGAAAGCGCCCGGGGACTGATGCCCATGAGCCTCGCGGCCTGGCCTTTGCCCGGCGAGACTTCGAGCGCTCGGCGAATGGTTTCGCGCTCGATCCACTCGACGTTCTGGCGCAGTTTGAACGACCGAACGTCCGCGATTTGCTCCCTCACCGGCGCCTCGATCGTGACCGCTTCGCGAGTGATCGTCGACCCGGTCGTCAACACGACGGCGCGCTCGATCGTGTTTTCGAGTTCGCGCACATTGCCCGGCCAGTGGTATTCCTGAAGCGACGATAGCGCGTCGTCCTCCAGCGTTTCGATCGATTTGCCACTCCGCATCGCGTGCTTGTCCACGAGGTACTCCACAAGCAGGGGAATATCCTCGCTGCGTTCGCGAAGCGGAGGCACGACGATTGGGACCACGTGCAGGCGATAGAACAGATCGTCTTGAAACCGTCCCTTGTCGACGAGCTGACGGAGGTCGCGGTTGGTTGCTGCGATCACACGAACGTCCACGCGCTCCGTTCTTTCCGACCCGAGCGGCTCGATTTCGCGCTCTTGCAGGACGCGCAACAGCTTGGCCTGGAGGCCGACGCTCATCGTTCCGATCTCGTCCAGAAAGATCGAGCCGCGATTGGCCAGCGAGAACTTGCCTTTCTTTGTGCTCGTGGCGTCCGTGAACGCCCCTCGCACGTGGCCGAAGAGCTCCGATTCCAGCAGGGTCTCTGGGATGGCCGCACAGTTGACCTTGATGAACGGCAGGTCCCGCTGGGCGCTGCGAAGGTGCACGGCACTCGCAACGAGCTCTTTGCCAGTGCCGGTTTCTCCCGTGATCAACACGGTACTGCGGGTCGCCGAGACCAGGTCGATGCGGCGGATCACGTCGGCGATGGCGCGACTGCGGCCCACGATGCCATAACGGAGAAAGTGTTCGCCGAATATCGTTTGGCGAAACGATTCACTACGGACGTGCTTCACAAGTTTCACGGGCTCTCCTTGAGTGTCCGAATCGAAATGGATAGACGTTCTCGCCTGTCAGGGGACCAGTGTGGAATGGGAAGGGGTAAGCGAACACCCACAGCACGCGGACGATACCCGTACGACACTCGTACGGGCCGCGACAAACCAGGCGGGCCAGACCCCTCCAGCTCGAGAAGCGCGACCACGTGGATTACGCATGGGCCGCTCCGAGCACCTGCAGAAGTCCTTCCTCGAGCGTGGGATACCGGAAGCGGAACCCGGTCCCGCGCAGCCGGATGTTCGAGAACACAGCGTCGGTTTGGATGCAGTCGGCCATGATCGGACCGACGACGAATCGGGCCGCGGCGCCGGGCACCCGCCAAACCCGCAGCGGACGATTCGCGAGACGGGCGAACGTTTCCGCGAACTCGTGCATCCGGACGGGATGGCTGTTGACGAGGAAGTACCGGCCACCCAACTCGCCGTGCCGGGCGAGATGGACCAACGCACGGGCGCAGTCGTGGACGTGGATAGGCGACAGCCACGGCCCTGTTTTCCCAAACTGCAGTACACGGCGCCCCGTCAGGATCGGGTCGGCGATGCGTTCGCGAAACCATGAAGCGTTGCCATAGACCCACCCAGGGAACGCAGTGACGATCGGCAGTCCGGCGAAGACGTATCCGTCGAGCCGTTCGAGCGCGGGTGTGAGGCAGCGTCCCCGGGCGGACGGCCGAGGCTGTTCGTCTTCAGTAATTGAACGCTGGCCCGTCGCGCCATAGCAGCTCGTGTCCGCGACGTACACGAATCCGCCGCGTCGCGCCAGCCGCGACGGCGTCCAGCAGGTGGCCATCCATCAAGGGACGCGCGCGCGCAATCGATTCGGCATGGCTTCGAGTGACGCGCCGTCCATGCACCGGGTGCGGTGGCAGGTGGAAGACCCAGTCAGCTGCCGCCTCGTCTTGCCACTGGCCGGGCTTGAGCAGGTCACCCATGACCGGTACCGCCCCGGTCAGACGAAGGCGCTGCGCCGCTTCCAGGGACCGGGTGAGACCGAACACCTGGTGGCCACGGGCGATGAGGACCTTGACCAACTCCCTGCCAATGAATCCTGCGGCTCCCGTGACAAACGCGGTCTCTTTCGCGTGGCCTGCCATGGCGCCAGTGTGGAGCGCGAGCGAGCCGACAACCACCCACAACACCCGCACCGGACCCGTACGACGCCCGTACAGCAGCGGCAGTAAGATAGGAGCCCCATGAAACATGGCCCTCCCGGGTCATTCGGCGCGCAACTCAAAGCGCTCCGGGAGGCTGCGGGCTTCACGCAGGAGGAGCTCGCCACGATTGCCGGCCTTTCAGTCCACGCCGTGAGTGCCTTGGAGCGCGGGCAACGACGGCGACCCCATGTCGAAACCGTACGGGCGCTGTCGGCGGCCCTCGACCTATCCGGTGCGATTCGTGATGGCCTCCTCGGGAGCGCGCGGACGCCCGCTCCCGGCGCAGCGGCCGACGAATCGACCGATGTCTCGCTGCCGCTGCCGCTGACGACCCTGCTCGGCCGCGATGCCGATGTCAGGACACTGCGGCGCTGGCTTGCTGATCCCGCCGTCCGTCTCATCACGCTTGTTGGGCCAGGAGGCGCGGGGAAGACCCGTCTAGCGCTGGAGCTCGCACGGGCGATCGCGGCGGAGGGCACAACCCGTGTGGTGTTCGTGCCACTGGCCGCCACTCGGAGCGCCGCGTTCGTTGCGTCGGCAACCGCCGAGGCGCTCGGGCTGTCCGATATCACCGTGCTCGAGTTGCCGAGGCGCGCTCGTGTGGCTTGCCAGGATCGCCCCACCCTGTTGGTGCTCGACAATTTCGAGCACGTCCTGGACGCGGCGCCCCTCGTCGCGGATCTGTTGGCGTCGGTCGCAGGCCTCCGACTGATGGTCACGAGCCGGGCTCCACTCCGTGTGCGAGGAGAGCGCGAGTACGCCGTTGGACCGCTCGCGTTGGAGGTGGGCTCGGATGTGATGTCGCCGGCCGACCTGGCGCGCTCGCCCGCGGTGCGATTGTTCGTGGAACGGGTCCGGGACGTGCGACCCAACTTTCGCCTCACGTCCGCGAACGGCGCGACCGTCATGGCGATCTGTCGACGATTGGATGCGCTACCGCTCGCCCTCGAGCTCGCGGCGCCCTGGATCAAAGTGCTGACCGCAGAGGAGCTGCTGGGGCGACTCACACACGACGTCCTGCTCTCGACGGCTGGCCCGCGCGATCTTCCCGAACGCCAGCAGACGATCAATGCGACGGTCGCGTGGAGTTATCAACTGCTGGCTCCGAATGAACAGCGCGTGTTCCGCCGTCTCGGTGCCCTGCCGGGCCGGTTTCCGATCGAAGCGGCCGTGGCGGTTCTGGCGGGTCGAGACGCCACCGTGGTCAGGCGTGACGATGCGCTGAGTGCGGCGGCGGGCCTGATCGACAAGAGCCTCCTTGTGCGAGGCGATACGTCGGTGGCGACGCGTCCGCTGTACGAGATGCTCGAAACCGTACGGGCGTACGCCGCCCTCGAGCTCAACAATGCGGGAGAACGCGACGAGGCGCTGGAGGGTTTGGCACGCTATTGCACCGGCGAAGCTCTCCTCGCCGCGCAAGGACTGACTGGCCCCTCCCAAGCGGAATGGCTGGATCGTGTGCGTGACGATCTCGAGACGTACCGCGGTGCCCTGGCCTGGCTCATCGAACGCGGCCGTTCCTCCGAGGCGTCCGGCATCGCGTGGGGCTTGGTGTTCTATTGGCTGATTCGCGGGCATGCGGCCGAGGCGATCGGGTGGTACGAACAGATTCTGGCCCTGCCAGCTCCGCCAGCTGCCGAATCGAGAGCACTCGTCGGAGCGGCGCTGATGCGCTACACGAAAGGAGAACTCGGACGCGCGCGCATCGAGCTCGATCGCGCCGTCGTCCTCGCCAGAGACGCCGGCGACATGGATGTTCTTGTGCAGGCCGAGAATCTGGCCGGACATGTCCATCACGCGCTTGGCGATCTGAACGCGGCCCGCGAGCGACTGACCCGCAGTGCTGAAGGGTTCCGGGCACTGGCGATGCCCTGGGGCGTAGGCAGTGCGCTGAGCGGGATGGCGTCGGTGTTCCTCGCGACCGGCGACACCGCCCAGGCGTTGCCTCTGCTCGATGAGGCCACGTCCGTGCTTCGGCACGCCGGTCCGTGGTTTCGGATGCCGGTGCTCTACGTTCGCGCCATTCTCGCGGTGCGACGGGGGAATGCCGACGAGGCAATTGCATTGGTGCGTGAGAACCTCACACGCATCCGGGAGCTCCATGACAGGTTCGCGTTCGTGTACGCGCTGATCCCTCTGGCCGCCGCGGCCGTGCTCAAGGGTGAAGACGCATGGGGGGCGCGGATTCTGGGCGCGCGCGACGCCGTCCTCGAGCGCTCAGGGGTCATGGCGGTCGATACGCCGGTGGACGACCTCCGAGACCAGGCGGAACGAAAAGCGCGTGAACGCCTCGGCCCCGATCGGTGGGCTCGCGCGTATGAGGCCGGCCGCAAGACGCCGATCGATTCGGCGCAGGACCTCTGCCGATTCGTTGCCGACGGACCTCGATAGCCTGCCGCAATCCACGCCGGAACCTCCGGCGCAATCCCGGACAAACCCCGGCCGACTCTCGGGACTCCAAGTCGGTGCGCCTCCTACTCTTGTCCTGCAGCGACCGGACACCAAGCCGGTCGGACAACGCCCGATGGACGGGCGTTGCAATGGAGGACAACATGACAAAGAAACTACTGTCTGGTGTATTGGCCATCGTCGTGGCGGCGCTGGTTGGAATCTCCACGGGCGTCTCGGCTGCGTCACCGTTGTGGTCGGTCGCGGTCCATATCGAGTACCCGGACGGCTTCGTCTACGACCACGCATTCGCGACAGGCGTCCCGACCTCGGAGCTGCCGTCGATTCTCCAGGAGTGCGCCAGGGGTCACATGGGAGGGTCAGGGGTCCGGTACCTACTGCTATCCCATCCCTGAATGATTGACGGCTCGGAGTCGCAGGCCGACGTCGGATGCCGGGGCTCGCCGTCGGCGCCCGCGCGGCCTGCGCCCGTTTCCTGCGTCCATCTGCGCACTCGCGCGTCTTTGGAATCGTTGGTAGTAGGATGGCTGCCAGCTTCCCGTAGCTGATCAGCCATGCCATCTGACGACCGACGCCCGGTCGCGGGCGCCGTCTTCTCGAAACGCGAAGCGATCCTGCTTGCGGCAGCGGCGATGACGGTCGTCGCAACCGTGACGGTGCTCTTGTCGACGCGCCTGACGCTCGATGATGCCTACATCACGTTTAGATATGCGCGCCATCTGGCGGAAGGGTATGGACTCGGCGCATGGAATCATACCGGCGAGCACGTCGAAGGCTACTCATCGCTGCTGTGGACGTTGCTGCTCGGCGGCGCCGCGTGGCTCGGCGTAGATGTTCGGATAGCGTCCAAAGTGTTCGGGACTGCGGCGGCGCTGACCGTGATGGCCGTGCTCTTCCGGCGCCGCGACGATCGTCCTGCCGTGCTGACTGGCGTCTTCCTCGCGCTGTACGTGCCATTCACGCTGTACGCCGCGTCGGGCATGGAAGCCGTGGCGTTCACCAGCCTCGTCACGCTTGCGCTGGTCGGTCCAGCGCAGTGGCAGCCGATCGTCGCGCCGCTCCTCGTCGCGATGCGGCCCGAGGGCGCGCTCGTCGCGGGTGTCGACGTGCTGGCGCTCGCCTGGCGGCGTGAGCGCTGGCGATGGGTCGTCGCGACGGCGATCGCCGGCGGGCTGACGCTCATGGCGATCGTGGTGCACCGTTGGGTGGCATATGGCGCGCTCGCGCCCAACACCTACTACGCGAAGGTCGCGGGCGGCGGCATCGGACACGTGCGGCTCGGCCTGGTGTACGTCGGCGGCTGGATGCTCGCGCACGCAGTGGTGGTCGCCTTTCTCGCGATTGGGGCCGTCGCCGTGAAGCGCACCGGCGATCGCCGCGGATTGACGTGCCTGGCGCTCTTCGTCGCGTACATCGTCTACATGGCGAGCGCGGGTGGAGACCCGCCCACCGCATTCCCCCTCTGGCGTCAGTTCATCCACGTGGCCCCGGCCTGGTTGCTCGTGGCGATGACCGGTCTGACCAGCGTCGTGCGCGACCGTCGGTGGAGACAGGTCAGTGCCGCCGTCGGGCTGGCGCTCGCGGCGGACCTTGGCCTGTTGCTGGTGCAGGGAGGCGGCGGTCCGCGACCGGGCATCGCGGCCTATGATGCGTGGCTCGCGTCGGTCGCGAGCCCCACGACGACGATCTCCAGCAGCTACGGAGGCGCGCTCCCGTTTCTCGTGGATGCTGTCCACATCGACGCGCTTGGATTGAACACGCCCTACATCGCGAGGCACGGCACGTTCGATCCCGACGGCCCCCAGGACTCGAAGACCGACATGCGCTGGGTCATCGAGCAGCGCCCCGACATCGTCGAGGGGTACCTGTCGGGCCTGGCGCTTCTCCGCGGCGCCGGCCCGGACGAGATCATCGGTGCGCGCCGCCGCAAGATGATTCTCGAGATGGTGTCGTCGCCGCGGTTTCAACGCGAGTACGTCTTCGTCCGCAACGCGCCGTACGATCGTCTGGACCGGGCCGTCTTTCTGCGCCGCGACTTCTGGGAGGCCCATCCACGGCGCGACACGCTCGACTGCGTGCCGGTCGCCGAGACCGCGCTCGCGGCGTTCGCGAGCCGGTAGGCGTCACCATCTGATCGACGCGGCCGCGGCAACGGCTGCGGACTGGCCGTTTTACGCGGCTTCCGGTGGCACTCAGCCAGCGCAATCCCGGACAAATCCCGGCCGGCTCTCGGGACTCGAAATCGGCCTGCCCCTACTCTTGTCCTGCAGCCACCGGACACCGCAAGCCGGTCGGCCGACGCCCGATGGACGGGCGTTTGGAATGGAGGACAACATGGCAACCGAAACGACGCAGCCTCGCCGCAAGCGGCTCCCGCTCAACGGCGTCGACACACCCACCCTGTTCGGCACGCTGGACGTGGTGAAAGGCCAGCCGGAGCTGGCCAGGTTCCAGTTCCGTGCCCGCAACCGCTGGCAGAGCGGCACGCTCAGCGAGACGACGATCGGCACTTTCTCCGGCGCAGGGGGTGAACACGCCCACAAGACGATCTTCAAGCTGAATGGTGACCATCCCGCGGTCCTCGTGGGCGAGGACCGCGCGCCGCTCCCGGTCGAGTACCTGCTGCATGCGCTGGCGTCGTGCATCACGGGCGGCATCGCCAACATCGCGGCCGCGCGCGGGGTGGCGCTGAGCGAGGTTGAGTCGAACATCGAGGGGGACATCAACCTGCTCGGCATCTTCGGCATGTCGAAGGATGTCCGCAACGGCTATCAAGGCATCCGCGCCAGCTTTTCGATCAAAGGCGACGCGCCGCCCGAGAAACTGCAGGAGATCGTGGAGCAATCGCGCGCGCGCTCCGCGGTGTTCGACGTGCTCACCAACGGCGTGCCCGTGTCAATGTCCGTCAGCGCCGGCTGAACCGCCATGCGCTTGAAAACAGTGTCGCGAGCGAGCCACACGAGCGAGCCGCGCGAACGGCGTGGGGATCATGGGGTCCCCACGAGTGAGCGCGTAGGGGGGTGCGCGGGGGCGAAGCCCCCCGCATTGATCATGGAGCAATCGCGCGCGCGCTCCGCGGTGTTCGACGTGCTGACCAACGGCGTGCCCGTGTCAATGTCCGTCAGCGCCGGCTGAACCGCCATGCGCCGTACGGACGTCGTGATTGTCGGCGGGGGGCAGGCAGGGCTCGCGATGAGCCGCTGCCTGTCCGACCAGCGCATCGAGCATGTCGTGCTCGAGCGCGGGCAGGTGGCGGAGCGCTGGCGAAGCGAGCGATGGGACTCGCTCCGCCTGCTGACGCCGAACTGGATGACCCGCCTCCCCGGGTTCCAGTACGACGGGCCCGACCCCGACGGATTCATGACCGCGAAAGCGCTGGTCGCCTTCTTCGAACGGTACGCGAGCTCGTTTCCTGCGCCCGTTGAAACGGACACGTCCGTGGACGCCATCGAGGGAATTGATGCGTCCGATGAAACATTCCTGGTGACGACGACCCGCGGCGTGTGGCGCACGCGCAACATCGTGCTGGCCACGGGGTATTCGGATCGCCCCCTCGTGCCGGCAATGGCGAGCCGGCTTGACGGCGGTGTCCATCAGGTCGTGCCGAGCGAATATCGCAATCCCGCGGCGCTGCCCGGCGGTGGAGTTGTCGTGGTCGGCGCATCGGCGACCGGAATTCAGCTGGCCGACGAGATTCGAGCCAGCGGCCGCCAGGTCGTGCTGTCCACCGGGCAGCACCTCCGCGTGCCCAGGCGTTATCGCGGACGGGACATCATGTGGTGGCTCGATCGTGCCGGAATTCTGGACGAGACCGAGGACTCGGTCTACGACGTGGAAACTTCGCGGCACGCGCCCTTCGTTGCAACTCGTAGGGCGACCCGATCACGCCACGCTGGACCTCGATCGCCTTCGCCGCGCCGGCGTCATCGTCGTCGGGCGTCTGACGGCCATCGATGGACATCGGCTGCGTTTCGACGACGACCTTCTGAAGACCACGGCGGCTGCCGACCTGAAGCTCGCCAGCCTGTTGTCCCGGCTGGACCGCGCGGCCGACCGTATCGGGCTCGGCGGACTCGTCGACGAGCCCGAGCCATTCGAACCGCTGTGGCCCGCGTTTGTCAACGCGCCGACGGACCTTCACCTGAAGGCTGCCGGCATCGACAGCGTGGTCTGGGCAACGGGTTACCGCCGCACGTATTCCTGGCTGAAGATGCCGCTGCTCGATGGGCGGGGCGAGCTGCGGCATCACGGCGGCGTCACACCCTGCGCTGGTGTTTACGCGATCGGACTGCCGTTCCAACGGACGCGCAAGTCGGCCTTCATCGATGGCGTCGGTGCGGACGCGCATGTGCTGGCGGGGCACATCGCGGCCAGACTCAAACAACGCAGACCGCGAGCGAGCCGTGCGAGCGAGACGCGCGAACAGAGTGGGGGGTGGGGCCCGTTCTCGGTCCCTGGTCAGAGTCTGAGCTTACAGGACTCATAATCCGGCGTGCGTGCGGTTTCTTGGATTCGCCTTCCAACGTCTCGAAAGCGAGTGACTGGATGGGACGCGAGGACTGCTGCTACGCCGCAGAAATCCTCCTGGCTCCAGGACGCTGCTGCGGGCACATGATTTGCGGATGGCTGTCGCGCCTGTTCCGGGGAGTCATCATGACTATTTCTCGAATCGCTCTCCTGACGTGCATCCTTGCCGTGACCGCGGCAATCAGTCCAGCTCTTGCCCAGGTCTCCGACCGGCGCTTCGAGATCGGCGCGCAAGCCGCCGTTCTTCGACTGAGCGATTTCGGCGGGTTCAGCGCCGGCATCGGCGGGCGCGGGTCGTTCGATTCTTCGAGGTGGGTGGCGGTCGACGCGGAGTTCAACTTCTATCCGAAGGACGACATGACGGTGTCGTCGACGAACGTCGGCGATGGAACGCTTCGCACCGTGTATCATCGCCGGCGCGCCGACGCCTTTTTTGGCGCCAAGCTCGGGCATCGCGGCGACCGGTTCGGGACGTTCGCGAGGGTGCGTCCCGGATTTGCGAACCTGTCGAACAAGGGCGTGGAGTGCGTGGGCCATGTCTGCTCGCTTGCGTTGTTCCTGCTGGCGGTGCCGGAATATCGCACCGAGTTCGCGCTCGACCTCGGTGGCACGTTCGAGTTCTATCCGTCGCCTCGCGTCGTGGCGCGGGTCGATCTTGGCGACCTGATGATCCGGCACCGCGGCTACGCGCCGCCATGCCCGGCCTGCACGACCCACAATTTCACGTCGCGACTGGGGATTGGCTGGCGATTCTGACGCCGCAGCGTTCAGGGCGGGTCTCTCAGGCACGTCGAGACGGCGTTCACGCTTACTCCGGAAATATACTGAGCCGTCCGCTCCATGACCCAGAGCGCCGGCTTCGGCGAATACCGCTTCCAGCTCGACACGGGCCAACTCTGGTTCCGCGGGCAGGAGGTGCGCCTGACGCCCAAGGCCGCGAGCGTACTGAAGATCCTCGTCGCTCATGCCGGTTCACCCGTCTCGAAAGGCGACTTGTTTGCGTCCGTGTGGCCAGACGTCGCGGTGACCGACGACGCCCTCACGACGTGCATTCAGGAGCTGCGCCGCGTCCTCAGCGACGATGCCAGACACCCGCAGTTCATCGAGACTCGCCACAGGAGGGGGTATCAATTCATCGCCGCGGTGTCTCGAGAGGACGCCCCGGCGCCGGGCGTGGCGGCGCGCACGAGCGGAGCCATCTCCTCGATTGCGGTCCTGCCGTTCGCGGATATGAGTCCGAGCCACGACCAGGAGTACCTCTGCGAAGGCCTGGCCGAGGAACTCATCAACGCGCTCACGCAGGTCGATGGCCTGCGCGTGGCCGCGCGCACGGCTTCCTTTCAGTTCCGCGGCAAAGGCGAGGACGTCCGGATGGTTGGAGAACAGCTCAAGGTGGAAGCGTTGCTCGAGGGCAGTGTCCGCAAGTCCGGCGATCGCCTGCGCGTGACGGTGCAGCTGATTGAGGTGGCGAGCGGCTACCACCGATGGTCGCACCGCTTCGATGGCCAGTTCGAAGACGTGTTTGCAATGCAGGATGAGATCGCCGAAAGCGTGGCGACGTCACTGCGCGGCGGCGCCGTCAGTCCGCGAGAGAAACGGGCGCTGCATCGCGCGCTGACCGGCACAGCGGCCTACGAGCTGTACCTGCGCGGACGCCAGCACCTCCCGCGGATCAGGCGCCCCGATCTGGTGTCGGCCGCCGATTTGTTCCGCCGCGCCATCGAGCTCGACCCTGGATATGGTCCGGCGTACGCCGGCCTCGCGACCTCGCATGCGACGCTGTACGAGTGGTTCGGCGCAAACGAGGCGGACCTCGCCGGAGCCGAGCGCGCCAGTCAACGAGCGCTCGAACTGGCGCCGGATCTCGCAGAGGCCCACGTCGCGCGTGGGTGCGCTCTGTCCCTCTTGAGGCGCTACGACGACGCCTCGAGGGAATTCGAGGAGTCGATCCGCCTCAATCCCAACCTGTTCGACTCTTACTACTACTACGCAAGGACGAGATTCGCGCGCGGAGATGTCGCTGGTTCGGCGATGCTCTTCAGGAAAGCGGCGGATGTTCGACAGGAGGATTTTCAGAGTCCGTTCCTGCTCGCGCAGTCACTCAAGATGCTCGGCCAGCACGATGAGGCCTCCGACTGGAGGCGTGAGGGGATTCGTCGCGCGGAGCACGTGCTGGCGCTCAATCCACTCGACGGCCGGGCCATGTCGCTCGGGGCTTTGTACCTGTTCGAAGAGGGTCAGGCCGAGCGCGCGGTCGAGTGGTCAGAGCGGGCGCTCGAGCTCTACCCGGATGACATGAGCGCGTTGGGCAACGGCGCGTGCCTGCAAGCGAGGCTTGGACACACTGACCGGGCGATTGCACTGCTGGAGCGCGTATCTGCGCGGGGCTGGGGGCAGCGCGACTGGCTGGAGCGCGACCCAGACTACGACAGCCTGCGCGGCGACCCGAGGTTCCAGAGGCTTCTGACGACGTTCAAATAGCGAGCCGCGCCTGACCTCCCGGTCGCAAAACATGCTCACCGTTTAGATCAGATCCATCCCGCCAGTTCCCGGCGCGCGATAGCGGTCATCGCGTCGAGCCAGGCCGGATGCTCGTTCAAACACGGGATGGCGAGGTAGTCGCGGCCACCGGCTGAGTGGAATTGCTCGTATCCACGCAGCCGGATTTCTTCGAGTGTTTCCAGGCAATCGGCCGTAAACCCGGGACACATCACGGCGACGCGAGCGCCGGTCCTGCCGAGCGCCTCGAGCGTCTTGTCCGTGTACGGCTGCAGCCATTCTTTTCGGCCGGCGCGGGACTGATACACCAGAGTGACTGAATCGGCCATCATGCCGAGCGACGACTCCAGCAGCTTGGCCGTCGCGCGGCAGTGGCCTGGATAAGGATCGCCCAGATCCGCAAATCGCTTTGGCAGCCCGTGGAAGCTGAGCAGAAGCTGCGTCGGACGTTCCGGGACCTTCGCCAGCGCCTCGCGCGCGACGCTCGCGAGCGCGGCGATGTAGCCAGGGTCGTCGTAGTAGGGAGGCACGACTCGCACCGACGGAACGACTCGAAGATCCTGGACGTCCTCGAAAAGCTGCTGCAGGCTCGACCCGGTCGTCGCGCTCGCATATTGCGGGAACATCGGAAACGCCAGGATTCGACTGACGCCTTCACTGGAGAGCTGCGTCAGTGCCTCGGCAATCGACGGCCGGCCGTACCGCATCCCGGTCACCACCCGGATCCGCGTTCCATTCACGGCGCCGGCGAGCCGTTGCTCGAGCGCGGCGGCCTGGGCTCGCGTGATCACCCGAAGCGGCGAACCCTCGGGGGTCCAGACCTTCTGATAGAGCCGCGCGGACCGGCGCGGACGCCGTCTGAGGACGATCAAATGAAGGATGGGCAACCAGGCCGCGCGGGGCAGGTCGACGACCCGCCGATCCGACAGGAACTCCCTCAGATACCGCCTCACCGCGCCTGTCGTGGGGGCATCGGGGGTCCCGAGCTGAAGCAGAATGACGCCGATCATAAGAGGCGGGTCTCGATCCGTAAGAAACTCATTCCGGTCCGCTCCGAGTTTCCCGCAGATCGAGACCCGTCCCGTTCTGCCGACAAACCCGTGATGATTCGCAGCCTTGACCTGCATGATATAAGGGCGGTCATGGCGCTCGCCATCGTCAATCGTGAGCCCGGCGGCGCGAGAAGATCCTGTCGCTCATGATGACCCCGCGTTGCTCTCGATCCCGACGAGGTCGAGGACGCGCGGGGATTCCTTCGCCCCGATGCCCGAGGACGGCGTCGTCACGCTCGAGCACGACGACCTCAGGATCCCTTTGCCTTAACGGAAGACAATGATGACTGTTAACGTCATCGGCGCCGGTTTCTCCGGTCTCGCGACCGCCTGGTATCTGACCGAGCGAGGCGCGCACGTGCACGTCCGCGAAGCGGGCCCACGCCCGGGGGGGTTGATTCAGACGCTGCAGATGCCGGAAGGCCTGATTGAGACCGCAGCGCGCGCCTTCACGTGGAGCGAAAGGACCGGCGCGCTCTTCGAGGCGGCCGGCGTGACGCCGTTGTTCGCGCGCGACGAAAACAGGCGCCGGTACATCTTCAGGGGCGGCCGCCCGCGCCGCTGGCCGCTCACGCCGGCCGAAACGCTTGGTGACTTTCGCGCGGTTCGGAGGCGCCTGGGTTGCACGGCAGGTCCGGCCGCGCGGATCGGAGTCGGTCGCGGCTTGGGGCACCCGCGTGTACGGTGCTTCGGCCACCGAGTGGCTGCTCGCTCCGGCGCTCCAGGGGATCTACGCTGCTCCGCTGGACGAGCTCTCGGCCGCGCTCTTCCGCAAGCGTCGTTCGCCCCGTGGCAAGCTGGCGAGTCCCTCCCACGGCATGGGAGAGTTGATCACCTGTCTATATCAAGAGCTTCGGACCCGTGGCGCTACCTTTGAGTTCAACCGGCCGGCCGTACCCGCGGACCTCGATCCGTCCGTGCCGACCGTCATCTGCACGAACGCCCCGGCCGCAGCCCGGCTGCTCGCAGGGCGCGCGCCGGATTTTGCCGCCGCGATCGACCGGATCCGCATGGTGTCGGTCGTGGCTGTTACGGCGTTCTTCGCGCCGCACCCGCAGGACCTGAAGAGCTTCGGCGTGCTGTTTCCGCGATTGTCCGGCGTTCGTGCGCTTGGGACGTTGTTCAATGCGGAGATCTTTCACGGACGCAGCCCGCTGCGTTCCGAGACGTGGATTTACGGCGACATCGACGCGGCGGCACTGCCCGGTACGGATCACGCGGCACTCGATCTGCTCGTCCGCGATCGGGCGCTGCTGACCGGCCGCTTCGACGCGCCCGTCGCATCGTACGTCATTCGGCAGATGCCCGCGTTGCCGGTTTACGATGCCGCAGTGCTGCGGGCCCAGGCGGCGGCCGACGCGCTGCCGCCAAACCTGGCGATCGCCGGAAACTTCCTGGGGCGGCTGGGCGTCTCCAGTCTGCTCATCGGCGCCGCCGAAGCCGCGGAGCGGCTGTTGACGCCGAGGGGCGCGTCCATCGACACAGGGCTGGCTTCAGGGGACGCAGCGACCGTCTTCAGCCGGCCCGAGCCTGGCGGGGTGACGCCCGCTCCTGCGTCAGTATGCGCCGATGAAGTGTCCCGACCGGTTAGCGATGGCCACGACCCTTCCCTTACGCAGAGAGAAGCGCAAGAGGTTCATCGGGCATGCGCGTAGTGCGAGCTTCGATCGCTCGGTGTGCCGTCGTGATGACCAGGAAGATCGAACACACATCTTCCTCAGGTCGGATGATCACCCGGCGATCGAGCAGGCGAGGGTTGCACAGACGGTGAGCTTGATTGTAAAGTGTGGCCGCTTCCATGAAAGACCTGATGGGCCTTGTCGAGACCTTGTCAGGGAGCGACAATTAGGGAAACGTATTATCGGCCGACCTAGACGAGGTCTCAGATGACCAGGGAGTTGAGCATGCACGTGACAGGGAAGAGGTTGTGGCTGGCGGCTGGGTTGGTCGCCGTGTCCGTCTGGCCGGGCGTCGCCGTCGTCGCCCCGTCCATCACCGGAACCGTCACCTTCTCCGGGACCGCCCCCACTCTCCCGGCGCTCGCCATGGACGCCGACCCCGCGTGCGCCAAGAAGCACTCGGGACCCGTGCCGAGTGAGATGCTGGCACTTGGCAGCGGCAATACCATGGGCAACGTCATGGTCTGGGTGTCCAAGGGGCTTCCGGCCGGGAAGACCTGGCCCGCTCCGACGACTCCGGTGGTCATTGATCAGAATGGCTGCCAGTACAAGCCGCACGTGATGGGGATCATGGTCGGTCAGCCCTACAAGATCCTCAACTCCGACGGCGTCCTCCACAATATCCACACGCTTCCCACGGTCAACACGGCCTTCAACCGAGCGATGCCGGCAACGGTCAAGGAAGTGACCACGACGTTCAACAAGCCGGAGGCGATCTTCCACATCAAGTGCGACGTCCACCCGTGGATGAGTGCCTACCTGGGCGTCTTCTCCCATCCTTTCTTCTCGGCGACGAGCACGGACGGGAAGTACACGATCTCTGGCCTCGATCCGGGAACCTACGAGATCACCGCGTGGCACGAAAGGCTGGGGACCCAGACGGCCTCGGTCACGGTTGCCGCCAGCGGTGCCA
Organism: uncultured Acidobacteriota bacterium; assembly: GCA_963724645.1. Taxonomy (GTDB): domain Bacteria; phylum Acidobacteriota; class Vicinamibacteria; order Vicinamibacterales; family SCN-69-37; genus CAVXSP01. Next base: position 520,646 of record CAVRVJ010000006.1, on the reverse strand, counting down.
AGACCCAGGACTTCAAGTTTGCTGTACCCGCCGCGAAGAAGTAGCGATCAAGTAACGATCCGGAGAACGCCCGCATGAGTGAGCCAGTAGCTGTCGGCGCACCCAAGCCGCACGTCGCGCACGAAGTCCATCACGAGGTGCTCGGCTTCTGGCGCACGTACGTCTTCTCAACCGACCACAAGGTCATCGGCATCCAGTACGCCGTCACCGGCCTGCTGTTCCTCCTCTTCGGTTTTTCGCTGATGATGCTCATGCGCTGGCAGCTCGCTTATCCGGGCGCCGCGCTGCCATTGCTCGGCAAGATCCTCGGTGAGGCGAACATGCCGGGCGGGACGATGCTCCCTGAGTTCTACAACCAGCTTGGGGCGATGCATGGCACGATCATGGTCTTCATGGGGGTGGTGCCCCTCGCCGTCGGAGGATTCGGGAATTTCGTGCTCCCGCTCCAGATTGGCGCCCCGGACATGGCGTTCCCGAAGATCAACATGGCGAGCTACCAGGCCTTCGTCCTCGGCGGCCTGACGATGCTCGCCAGCTTTCTCGTGCCCGGCGGAGCCGCTCAGTCCGGGTGGACGTCCTACACGCCTCTCGCCGACATCGCGACCACGGGCCAGACGATGTGGTTGATCGGGATGATCTTCCTGATCACTTCGTCGCTGCTTGGAGCGGTCAACTTCATCACGACGACCATCCAGCTCCGCGCCAAGGGGCTCACGTTCATGCGATTCCCCTTCTTCGTGTGGGCCCAGTTCGTCACGGCCTTCCTCCTGCTGCTGGCTTTCCCGCCGCTCGAGGCCGCGGGGGTCATGCAGCTCATGGATCGCGTGGCCGGCACGAGCTTCTTCCTCCCGAGCGGCCTCGTCGTCAGCGGCCAGGTCCTGGCCAATGCCGGCGGAGGTAACCCGCTCCTCTGGCAGCACCTGTTCTGGTTCCTGGCGCACCCCGAAGTCTACGTCCTGATCCTTCCCGCGATGGGAATCGTGGCCGAGATCATCGCGAACAACACGCGGAAGCCACTGTGGGGCTACCGTTCGATGGTCTACTCGATCGTCTTCCTCGGCTTCATGTCGTTCATCGTCTGGGCGCACCACATGTTCATGACCGGCATGGGGACGACGATGGCGGCGTTCTTCCAGACGACCACGATGATCATCTCGATCCCATCGGTCGTGATCCTCACGGCCCTGGTCATCTCGCTCTGGGGCGGATCGATACGCTTCAACACGCCCATGCTCTTCGCCGTCGCCTTTCTCCCGATGTTCGGCATCGGTGGGCTCACGGGGCTTCCGCTCGCCTTCAACATCGCGGACATCCCGCTGCACGACACCTACTACGTCATCGCCCACTTCCACTACGTCGTCGCTCCCGGGACGATCTTCGGCCTCATGGCGGGGATCTACTACTGGTTTCCTAAGGCCACCGGGCGGAAGATGAACGAGACGCTCGGCAAGATCCATTTCGTCGGCATGCTCGTCTGCATGAACGTCATCTTCATGCCGATGTTCATCACGGGGCTGGCCGGCGTCTCGCGGCGCCTGTTCGACGGTGGGGCGAGCTACGCTTTCGCACAGCCGGTCCTTCACTGGAACGTCGTTTCCTCCTGGGGCGCCTGGACCCTCGCGATCTTCCAGATTCCCTTCATCTTCAATTTCTTCTGGAGCATCTGGAAGGGCGAGAAGGCCGGGGACAACCCGTGGCAGGCCACGACGATCGAGTGGGCGGCTCCTTCGCCTCCGCCGCACGGTAATTTCGTCTCGGCTCCGGAAGCGTACCGCGGGCCCTACGAATACAGCGTTCCCGGCGCGGCCAAGGACTTCCTGCCGCAGGGCGAGGCCTGATCCGAGATGGAAATTCCCTACACCGTGGAGGTGCGCCGGGACACCGGCCTCACCAACGGCAAGATCGGCATCTGGCTCTTTCTTGCGTCGGAGGTCATGCTGTTCGGCGCCCTGTTTGCGAGCTACATCCTGATCCGGACGGGGGCGCCGAGCTGGCCACGGGGAGCCACGATTCTGAACGTCCCGCTCGCCACGTTCAACACGATCGTCCTGATTTCGTCCTCCGTCACCATGGTCATGGCCTGGGCGTCGCTGAAGCGCGGCCGCTTCGGGACCTTTCGGATCTACATGGGGGCGACGATCCTGCTCGGGTTCGTCTTCCTCGTGGTCAAGTACTTCGAATACAGCCACAAGTTCGAGACCGGGCTCTTTCCCAGCACCAGCAACTTCCTCGCCATCTACTTCACGCTGACCGGCCTGCACATGCTCCACGTGATGGGCGGGATGGCGGTGAACGCCTATTTCTGGGGTCCCGGCTCGAAACTCTGGAAGACGAATCCGGAGTGGTTCGCCAATCGGGTCGAGCACTCGGGCCTCTTCTGGCATTTCGTGGATCTGGTCTGGATCTTCCTGTTCCCGACGCTCTACCTCCTGTAGGCGGCATCCATGACGAGCGAGCACGCAGCAGCAGACATCGACAGACACGTCAGGGTCTACATCACCGTCTTCGTCGTGCTCATGGCCTTGACCATCATCACGGTGGCGATCTCTTACCTCCACCTTCCCCTGCCGATTGCCGTGACCGTGGCGCTGCTCGTCGCGATCATCAAGGGATCGCTGGTGGCGTGCTACTTCATGCACCTGATCTCGGAGAAGAAGCTGATCTACGCGGTCCTCGTGTTGACCGCGGTCTTCTTCGTCGCGTTGCTGTTCCTTCCTGTCCTCACCGTCGAGAACGGCTACTGGATCCCCCAATGAACCTCAGGTGGTTCCACGCGCTGCTGATCCTCCTCTCCGCCGCCCTCGCGGTGCTGTTCGGGATCTGGTGCCTGGGCCTGTACGGCCGGGAAGACGGAGTTGGAAGCCTGGTCGCGGCCGTCGCGTCGTTCATCGTGTCGCTCGGCCTGGTCGTGTACGACTCGTGGTTCCTGCGCAAGACGAGGACCCTGAGATGAAACGCTGAAGACGACCGCAGCGAGAGCCCGCCGAAGCGCCGCCGGTGCGAAGCCGCTCGTCACCACGGCAGCCGCCGTGATGATCGGCGGCGGGTCGAGCGTTCTTGCCTGCCCCGTGTGCTTCGGGGCGGAGGAGACCTCGATGATCGACGGGGCAAAGCTCGGCGTCCTGGTGATGCTGGCCATCTTGTTTGCGGTGCAGGGCGGGTTCGTGGGCTTCTTTTTCTATCTCCGCAAGCGCGCGAAGCGCATCGCGGACATCGAGCTCGACGCCGAATGGTCGGAGCTCCAAGGGGTGTCGAGGACATCATGACCAACTGGCTCGGACTCCCGGCGCTCGCCTCGGCTCACGGCGGGCAGATCGACGGCATGATCGGCTGGGTTCACGTGTTCATGTTCGTCCTGTTCATCGGGTGGGGAGGGTTCTTCATCTACACCCTGGTCCGTTTCCGGCGATCGCGCCATCCGGTGGCGAACTACACAGGGGCCAAGTCGCACGCGTCGACCTACCTCGAGGGCGGCGTGGCCCTGGTCGAAGCGATCCTCCTGGTCGGATTCGCGATCCCGCTCTGGGCCGCGAGGGTTGATCGCATGCCCCCGGCCAGCGAAGCGCTGGTCGTTGAGGTCACCGCCGAGCAGTTCGCCTGGAATGTCCACTATGCCGGCCCCGACCGGGTATTCGGCCGCAAGGACATCAAGCTGCTCGACCTCCAGTCGAATCCTCTGGGAGTCGATCGAACCGATCCAGCCGCGAAGGACGACATCACGACGCTCAATCAGCTCTATCTGCCCGTGAACACGCCGATCATCGTGAGGCTCCGGAGCAAGGACATGATCCACAGCTTCGGTGTGCCCGAGTTTCGCGTGAAGCAGGACGCCATCCCCGGCCTCACGATCCCCATCTGGTTCATCCCCAACGTGACGACCGCGGAGATGCGGACCCGGACGGGGAATCCCGACTTCCAGTACGAGATTGCCTGCGCGCAGCTCTGCGGTATGGGCCATTACCGCATGCGAGGCTATGTCACCGTCCTGAGCGCCGAGGAATTCCAGAAGTGGATAGAGGAAAAGGAAAAAGAGCAGAGCCAACCGGATCCCTTCCGGTAAGCAGACCGTCAGCTGCGCCTCAAGACCGTCGACAGGGCGTCTCTCTACGGATACTTGACTTGACGTCGTAAATTGCGCCTGCGCCCTCGCGGGCGCGCGGCGATACCACGTCAAGTCAAGTGCTTTCCGGGACTAGAACCGCGCGCCGCGCGCTTCATCGACGCCGCCTCGCGTCGTCGGTGTCGGTCCCGTATCCGGTCCGATGTCGCTGTGGCCGCGCGGCTTGAACCACGTGAACCACGTGTGACCGTGCGCCTTGCCCCGGCGTATCTCCCAAACGAGGTACGGCACGAGGATCAACAGAAACAACCCGGCGGCTAGCCAGACTCCGGTGGCGGGTTCCATCGTTAGTCCTCCTGCCGATCCCAAGGTGCAAGGACAAAGCCAAACTGGCCGCCTCAGGCCGTGTCTTCCTGCCAGTTAGAGCCGTAGCGGTACCCAACATGTGTCGATGGTGTCCTTCCCAGTGTCCACAGATGTGACACTCGGAAAGGGTCTGTTCGCTGGCTATTGGGCGCCGAAGATCTTCGGCGTCGGCATCCGCGCGCGGATTCGTTCGAGTTCCTCGACGGTCACACGGTCGAGCCCGCTCTTGCGGCAGGACTCCTCGACGGCCTTGACGACCATGCCCCGCACGAAGGCGGGGATCTTTTTCATGCGCGCGGCGGCCGCATCGTCCCACGCGATCGTCGCCGGCGATTCGGGGCCATAGGAGACCGCCGCTGGACGGTCGAGCACGAGCAGAGGGGACCCCACAAACCTCCCCGGAGTGTAGGTGCAGAGCGGATCTTCGGCCATCAGATCGCCGGTTATTCCGTAGGCCCTGGCGCGGCAGCCGCCGCAGTGGCCGTTCAACTCGCACTCGCCGCATCGCCCGCCGAGCGACGTGCGGCGGCGAATGTCGGTGAACAGCCCCGAGGAGGTCCAGAGGTCCGCGAGACTCGAACTGCGAAGGGTCCCCGCGAAGACCGGGAGGTAGGGGCAAGGCGTGACATCCCCGTTCGGCCGTATCCCCATGTAGTGCGTCCCCGCAGGGCACCCGCCGGCCCCTCCGGAGTAGGTCCTGATCCGGGACAGACCGGGCGCCGATTCGGCCTGCCCGCCGTAGCCTTGGCGAAGGCGCGCATCCGTCGGGATCGGATCGGTCTGCGTGCCGGCGTTCTCCAGAACCGTCTTGATGTAGTGCGGAGCGCACTTTGCGTTCACGAGCATCCGGCCGTCGTACTTCCTCTGAATCCGGTAGAGCGAGGCGAGAACCTCGTCGTACTGCGCGGGGGTGATGTCCGACACGTACTGCCCGCGCCCCGTCGGCACCAGGAAGTAAAGGTTCCAGACCTTGGCGGCGAGGCGATCATGCGCGAAGTCGGCGATCGCTTCGAGCTCGCCGAGATTGTGCGAGCCCGCCGTTGTCTGCACGATGAACGGGAGCCCGGTCCTGTTGAGGATCTCCGCTCCCTCGACCGTGTTCCGCCAGGCGCCACGCACCTTCCTGAACCGGTCGTGACGATCGGGATCGAGCGCATCAAGCGAAAGGGACAGGCCCCGTGCGCCGGCCTCCGCCAGACGCCTCGCCACGTTCTCCGTGATGCGCACGCCGTTGGTGCCGACGACGACCCACAGTTCGCGCGCCGACGCTCGCCGAACGATCTCGAGGATATCGCGCCGCAGAAGCGGCTCGCCGCCCGTCAGGATCGTCAGGCATTCAGGCGCGAACGCCGCGATTTCGTCGATGACCCTGAAGCATTCGTCGGTGCCGAGCTCGCTCCGATCGGCGAAGTTCTCCGTGTCGACCAGAGGCGCGCCGCCGGCATCGAGATAGCAGTGCTCGCAGGCGAGGTTGCAACGGTAGGTGAGGTTCCAGGAGATGACGTAGGGCCTGGCGAACATCATTCAGATCCGGCAGATCCGGGGGCTTCGCTCCCGCGGACCCCCCTACGCGCTCACTCGCGGGGACCCCTGTGATCCCCGCTTCGCCTCGCTAAAGCCTCGGCGGACGCGCGACGCGCGCCGTTTTCTTCGGAGACGAGTTCAGAATTCGCCACGCGCTCGCATGGTTGTTCGCTCGGCCAGCTACATGCCAAAAAATTCGCGGGCCGCGTCGAGGATCTTCTCGTCTACTTCCAGGGACCCCCTCTCCCGGGCGAATCTCTCGATGCCGGTCCGCGCCATCGGGCGAACGAACGCGGGAATGTTCGCGAGCCGGGCTTCGGCGCCGGAAGTCCACCGCACTGGGACTGGCTCTTCGGCCCGGACGGGTTGTGACCCTTCCATTGTCCTGCCTTCGCCTAAGGGCTTCGGCATGGCAGGCGGGATCATTGCGGAGAACGGGCATTTACCGCCGGGAGTCGCGACGCCCGCCTCCGCGGAAGATTCGGCGAGGCTCGCCGAAGCGCCTTCGGCGCGAAGGCGGCTCGACGCGCCCCCGCCCATCTCGGGGCCGATCCGCACGCCGAGTGACTGGACGAGTTGTGTCTCGAATGGATTGGTCAGCATCGCCATCTCGTAGCCGCACTCAGGACAGGAGTAGACGACCGAGAGCGAGCCGCCCTCGGGCGGGCCGATGGTTTGCAGCTTCATCGGGCTGTCGCAGGGCACACAGAGGAATTTCATCGGGAAGGCTCCCTGTCTTCGAGGCTGTCCAGAAGTTGCTGCGCAACATGGTCCAGCGCCCGGCCAACGGGTGTTTCGGGCAGCTCCGCGAGAGGGATTCCCTGATCGCAGTGCCGTGCAAGCTCGGGATCGAAAGGGACGGTCCCGAGGCAGGGGATATCCAGGTTTGAGGATTCGGGCGCGCCCGGCGCGGCCCGCGCGACGGACGGGGATCGTGGGGTCCCCGCGGTTGGCGCGTAGGGGTCCGGGCGAAGCCCCCCGGTCGGATGAAGAGCGGCTTGATGGCGTTGCAGTCGCGGCAGTAGTAGCCGCTCATGTTCTCGACATAACCGAGGAGGCGATTCGGTCCCTTCGACAGAGCTGCCACCGAGCGCGCGACCACGCCCCGCGCCACGTCGGAAGGGATCGTCACGAGCAGGAACGAGGTCCGCGGCCCGAGAAAATCGGCGTACTGCACGGTCCGCTCGGCTCCCGGCGGCAGATCGAACATCAGCAGATCGAGCGCTCCCCACTCGAAGGACCCGAGGATCTCGCCGAGGAGAGCGAACTCCTTCGTGGCGCGCCACGTATGCGACTCTCCGTGCGCCGCGCTCTCGAACTCGAGCGATTCGGACTCCGGGATCACCGAGCCCATCGAGAAAACCGCGATCCCGTTGCTTGTTCGCGGGAGCGCGACCTTGTGGCTGCCGGGAACGAACAGCGCCCCCTGGACTCCTGCCATGCGCGCCTGCGAGGGGCCGTTGAAGTCCGCGTCCAGGATCGCCACTCGAAGCCCCCGGGCGCGCAGCGCGCCCGCGAGGTGAAGCGTCAACGTGCTCTTGCCGACGCCCCCCTTGCCCGAGCCCACGGCCACGAGATGGCGCACCCCGGCGAGCCCGTCCAGGATGCGGGTGCGCCGCTCGGCGACTTGCTCGAGGATTCCGGACCCTCCGTCGCCGACGATGTCGTGGTACCTCTTCATTTATTAGACCGGGGGCGTCGCCCGCCGGACCCCTACACGTTCGCTCGCGGGGGCCCCATGAGCCCCGCTCCGCTCACGTGGCTTACTCGCTGCGCTCCTTCGTTCTGAGTCGGGTTCGCGGCGGCAGCGCCGAGCCCTTAGCCTACACCGTCCCGTCAACGGTTCAAACCGAGCACCCGAATCCGCGGGTCCTGCCGGAAGTGCGCCGACAAACGCGAAGGCCGAGAGGCCGGGCCGCGCGCTCCAGCGCGACGCCACACAAAAACCGCGAAGGCCCGCGCGTCGTGAGCGATACTGACGCCGGTTGCGCTTTCGACGAGCTCACCAGACGAGCCAACCATGGGACGTATGAACGATCTCAGACTCCGGCCCACGCGTCGGCAGTTCCTTGCGGCCGCGGCCGCTGTTCCCCTCGTCACGGTTCAAACCCCACGGCCCATCCGCCTGGGCGGGCCGATCTTCCTGCAGTCCGACGATCCCGCCGAGTTGGCCCGGGAGCATCGCCGGTTGGGCTACAGCGCGGCCTACTGCCCGGCCGCACAGCTCGGCGACGCCGATCGAGTGCGTGCCATTCGCACGGCGTTCTCTGCGGCGAACGTGACCATCGCGGAGGTCGGGGCCTGGCGGAACATGCTCGATCCCGACGCGCAAAAACGCGCCGACAATCTACGCTACGTCACCGAACGTCTGGCGCTGGCGGAGGCCGTGGAGGCGCGGTGTTGCGTCGACATTGCCGGATCCTACAATCCGACGGTCTGGTACGGCGCGCATCCCAGGAATCTCTCGCGCGAGTTCTTCGACGCGACGGTGCAGAATTGCCGGACGGTGATCGACGCTGTCAAGCCTCGAGCGACGAAATTCTCGATCGAGATGATGGGCTGGAGTGTGCCGGATGGCCCGGACAGTTATCTGGAATTGATTCGCGCCGTCGATCGGCCCGCATTCGCGGTGCACATGGACGTGTGCAACGGTGTCAATTCGCCGACGCGCATGTACGGAAACGCCGGCTTTATCAGGGAATGTTTCGCGAAGCTGGGCAAATGGATTGTGTCCTGCCACGCAAAAGACCTGGCATGGGTGTCCGAGTACAACGTGCACTTCCGCGAGGTGGTGCCGGGCCGCGGTGAGATGGACTACGCAACCTATCTGCGCGAGCTATCCGCGCTGCCGGTCGACGCACCGCTGATGCTGGAGCATCTGCAAACGCCCGAGGAGTACGACGAAGGCCGGACCTACATTCGGTCACTGGGCGATCGGATCGGGCTCACGTTCGCGTGACGCGTCGGGCACCGACACTCGCGCGATGGGCGGTGATTCGTGCACAGCGACTGTCCGGGATCGTGCAGTAGATCTTCTACATAATATTGAGTAGCATGTCTACACAATGCGTGAACGTCCAGGTGAGCGCCTCGAGTTTCTCCAGGGCACCCTCGATCTCCTGATCCTGCGCACGCTGCAGGCCGGTCCCGCTCACGGACACGACATCGCCAAGGTCATCCGCCGCCGGTCGGAGGACGCTGCTTCAGGTCGAGACGGGATCGCTGTATCCGGCGCTCCATCGGCTCGAAGCGCGTGGCTGGGTCGCGGCGTCGTGGGACTTGTCGAAGAAGGGCAAGCGTGCCCGCTACTACCGCCTCACAGCGGCAGGCCGGAAACAGCTTGTCGGCGAGGAGTCGAAGTGGGAGGCGTTCTCGCGCGCGATGCGTCTCGTGCTGAGTCCTGTCGCCCCGGGAGGGAAAATGAAGTCCTTCTTTCGTCGATCTGGTGTGGTGGTTCTCGCGCCAACGGAAAGATGCGGAGCTCGCGGAGGAGCTTCGCTTTCACCTCGATGAGGAAACGGCTGACCGCGTGGACGCCGGTGAACCCTCGGAGGCGGCGCGCCGAAACGCGCGCCTCGATTTCGGCAACGCCGTCGTGGTCGAAGAAAACACTCGCGCGGCGTGGGGCTGGACGCGGTTGGAACAGTTCGCGCGCGATGCCGCGCTTCGGGCTGCGCCAGGTCCGCCGCAATCCGATGTTCTCTGGTCTGGCCATTGCCACGCTGGCGCTCGGCATCGCCGGCGTCGCCGCGATGTTCAGCGCCGTCAACACGATCCTGATTCGTCCGCTGCCGTACGCCGACGCGGACCGCCTGGTCATGATCTGGGACGACCTCGCCTACGAAGGTATCGCCAAGCACTTTCCCGCGCCGGCGGAGATGTTGGCGTGGCGAGCGCCAGAACACGGTGTTCACGGACATCGCGTGCACGGAACCGGCGGACGCTACGCTTTCCGGCGATAGAGCCCGAACAGGTCCCGGCCCGCAAGGCGACGGCAAATCTCTGGAGCGTGCTGGGGGTGAGTCCGCTCATCGGGCGGGTGTTCACTGAAGACGAAGACGTGAAAGGCGCGAAGGTCGTCGTCATCAGCCACGGGTTGTGGCAGCGGCGCTACGGCGGCTCGCCCGATGTGGTGGGCCGCACGATCACCATGAACGACACGGCCGTACGAAGTGATCGGCGTCATGCCGCGCGAGTTCTACTTCATGCCCGCGCGCGACATCGACATCTGGATGCCGCCGTCGTGGTCTCCCGGGAGGCGAAGGAACTTCGGATGGCACGACGCGCAAGTGGTGGCGCGATTGAAACCTGACGTTCCGCTCGAGCGCGCGAAGGCAGCGATGGCGGCATTGAGCCTGCAGATGACGGCGAACGATACCCGGCGGCCCCATGCGGCGATCGTCACGCCGCTGCGGGAAGAGCTGATCGGCAAGACACAAACGGCGCTTGTGGTCCTGCTGGCCGCGTCGGCCGCGCTTCTGCTGATCGCCTGCGTCAACCTGGCGAACCTTCTGATGTCGCGCGGCGCGGCGCGCGGCCGGGAAGTGGCGGTGCGCACGGCGCTTGGCGCGGGACGAGGACGACTGATCGCCCAGTTCCTCACCGAAAGCCTGGTGCTCGCCGGACTCGGCGCCGTGGCCGCGCTCGCGCTCGCCCTGCCCGCCATGCGATTTCTCGAAACGCTTGTGCCGGAGACCATGCGCGGCGTACGGCTCACCCTCGACTGGCGTGTGCTGGCGTTCTCCGCCGCCGCGGCCATCGCCGCCGCATTGACGTTCGGACTCGTCCCGGCGCTGCGCGGGTCGCGGCTGGCTCCCCAGGACGGGCTGCGCGAAGGCGGGCGCGGGGCGGCGGGCGCGCGAAGCCACTGGCTCCAGCATTCGCTCATCGTCATCGAGACGGCCCTTGCGGTCGCGCTGCTGACGAGCGCCGGCCTGCTGCTGCAGACCTTTCAACATCTGCGGAACACCGATCTCGGCATGCAGAGCCAACACCTGCTGACCTTCGAAACACCGATGTTTCGCTACAAGGACCTCGACCAGCGGGTGGCCTTCGTCAACGCTGAACTGGAACAGATTCGCGCGATTCCAGGAGTGTTGAGCGCCGGCGCGAGCTCGACCATTCCCCTGAAGGTGCATGACGCAAACGCGACGTTTTATCTGCTCGACGGCCAGTCGATGGACAGCACCTCGACCCAGGTGGCGCTGATGCGGGTCGTCACGCGCGACTACTTCCCGACGATCGGCGCGCGCCTGCGCGAGGGCCGCTTCTTCGACGCTTCCGATCGGCGTTCGGACTCGCCCGTGGCGATCGTCAACGAGACCTTTGCGAATCGCCACTTCCCGGGACGGTCGGCGGTGGGCGCGCGATTCAAGTACGGACAACTCGACGACAAGGGCTACTGGTACACCATCGTCGGCGTCGTCAAAGAGATCCATGAGGTCGGCATGGAAGAAGACGCGCGGCCTGCGGTCTACAAGCTGCACGAACAAGCCGATCAGGTCGGCAGTGTCCCAAGCAGCATCGTGGTGCGTACGTCGGTCGCGCCGGAATCGATCGTGGCGGCGGTTCAGCGTGCGATCTGGTCTGTGGACAAGAACGAACCGGTGGCGCGCATTCAGACGTTCGAGGACATCATGGCCCGACAGTTGGCGACACCCTCACAGAGCACTGCGCTCCTCGGCGCCTTCGCACTGCTCGCGTTGTTCCTCGCGTCGATCGGGCTGTACGGCGTGCTCTCGTACGCGGTGACGCAACGCACCGACGAAATTGGCCTGCGCATGGCATTGGGCGCGACATCCAACGACATCTTGCGTACCTTTGGCGGACGCGGCATGGCGTTGACACTGGGCGGACTCGCGATTGGTCTGATCCTGGCGGCCCTCGCGGCGCGGTTGATGGCCACGCTGTTCTACGGCTTCCAGCCGGACTATCTCCCGGCTGTCGCGCTGGTCTCCATCGTTCTGCTGACGGTGGCAGCGTTGGCGTGCTTCGTGCCGGCTCGCCGTGCGTCGCGTATTGATCCAACGATTGCCTTGCGGCACGGATAGCGCGCGAAGTCGACGCGCGCGCCTGTTCGTGACTGGTCGGTCGCCCGGGGATAGACTGTCCGTACTCACCTGGGAGGAGAATCGATGACTCGCACCGTACGGCGGTTTCTGCTGTCCGTGACGGCCTGCGTCATGTCGCTGGCTGGCGCGATGGTCGCGGCCTGGCCGGGGGGTCAAGCAGCAGCCCCGGCGCAAGCTCCACCGAAAGCCCAGAGCAAGGGTATTCAACCCGGCGATCACCCCGTGCTGAAAATCGGAGAGCCGGCACCTGACTTTACGCTGCCCGGGGTCGATGGCAAGACGCACCGACTCCGCGACTATGCCGGCGCGAAGCTCCTGGCTATCGTGTTCGAGTCCAACCACTGTCCCGTGTCGATGCTCTACGAGACCCGCATCAAGAAGATCTACGAAGACTATCGAAACCAGGGCGTCGCGGTCGTGGCGATCAACCCGAATAACCCGGCCGCCGTTCGTCTCGACGAGCAGGGGTACACGGACGTGACCGATTCGTTGCCGGCGATGAAGATTCGGTCGGCGTATCGTCACCGCGAATGGCCGTACCTCTATGACGGCGACACGCAGGCCATCTCTGCGAAGTTCGGGGCGGTCGCGACGCCGCACATCTTTGTCTTCGATCAGGACCGCAAACTGCGGTACCAGGGACGCATCGACGACAACGTCAACGAGTCGCTGGTGAAGTCCCGGGACGCGCGTATCGCGATTGATGCGCTTCTCTCCGGCAAGCCCGTTCCGATCGCGGAGACGCGCGCCTTCGGCTGCACGACGAAGTGGCTGAACAAAGCCACGGGCGTCGAGGAGGAATGGGCCAGGATCGTCGCGGAACCGGTCAAGGTGACGATGGCTGGTGCGGAAGATCTGAAGAAGCTCCGTGCCAACGGAACCGACAAGATTCTGCTGATCAACTTCTGGTCGACGGCATGCCCGACGTGCCAGGGTCAGTTTGCCGATCTCGAGACGACGTATCGGATGTATCGCAACCGGAGTGCTCGATATGCCAGTCTCGATTTCGTCTCGGTCTCGACCAACGCGCCGGCCGACCACGGCGCCGTGCTGGCGTTCCTCCAAACGCAGCACGCTGGGAATCCCAATCTGCAATTCGCGACGACCGACGGGCGGGGTCTTCAGGCGGCCTTTGGCGCCACGTGGAATCTGGCGTCGTCATTTACGGCCGTCATCACGCCCGACGGCAAGATGGTCTACCAAAAAGAAGGCAAGCTGGACATCTACGAGTTGCGGCGCGCGATCTTGAGACACATGCCCGACGTCGCCGCCTATCCGGGCCAGCACGACTACTGGAACTCGAACCCGAATTGAGACCCCGACTGCGTCTTGGGCTCCGCGGGCTGTAGCGTCCCGATCGAGAGATCGGCAAGAATCGCCGCGATCACTCACAGGATTCCGGATGTCGGTCAAGGACTACCTGCTGTCCGTTCCTGAGCGCCTGGTCCGGGCGACCCTGGGTCTCGGCGCCGGCGTGGCCCGAGAAGCGGGCGAGGTCGCGCTGCCGGCCGGCGTCCGGCACAGCCAGTTGTACCGGAACCTCGTGGACGCGACGTTCCGATTCCTGATCGAGCAAGTCGGCGGCGCCGAAGGCGTCTATGCCAAGGATGGCGCGCTGCCGAAGGACTTCCTCGCGCGACGAGCAGCCGGCAATGCTGTCGAAGTGCTGGGCATCGTCGCCTTCCGGGCGTCCCCTGTCTGGGTGCTTGCCGCGCTTGCCGACCTCAGCGGGATGGGGCGGCAGTTGATCCCGGAAATCGCGAACGCCCTCAGGACGCAGGGGTTACTCGACGACGGCACGAAGTTCGACAGCGTCGATCAAGTGCTCAACGGTCTCGAGCGATCGTCGGCGAGGCTGGCCTCGACGATCAATACGCCGCCGCTCGACGTCGCCGGGCTTCGGAAGGAATGGGAGACGCTTCGCTCGGAGGCAAGAGGCTTGCAGGCCCTGAGTCTGCCGTCCGCGTCCACGGTGACGTACTTGTGGACGGAGCTCAAGGCCGAGTCCGCGAGGCAGAATCGATCGGTCTTCGAGACCTCGTCGATGATGGCCGTGTCGGCGGCTCGCGCGTTGCCGGATAGTCTGCGCTGGCTGTCGGCGACGGTCGGCGTCGGCGCCACGCGTACGGGACAGGTTCTCGCGGCGGCAATGCTCGACTACTACAAACAGACGCTCAGCGACATTCAGAAGGTCGGCTACGCATCGTACGCGTCACAGCATCTCAGACCGTACGTCCGTGCCGCAGCTGGTCAGTTCTCACCGGAGCACCGCACGCTCACCCAGCGCCTGCTCGAGAAGCAACGCCGATGGTCGAGGGAGCGGCGCGCGAAGGGCGATGACGTATAGGCGCGCAACCGTCGACGGTGAATGGAAAACCTGGCTGTTCTCCGTCACCACCCCGTTCACGTGGCCTGACGTCATGCCCGTTCCGCCGCCGCCGCCGTGCTGACTGCGCGTCGAGGGTGACAACATGTTTCAGGCGGACCGTGCCCTCGCTGCGTAGAGTAGATGCCCGCCGGCAGGGCGGAATCGGAGCGTCTCCAGGCGCTCCTTTGAGATCTCCGCCGGGTGGACCCTCGGGAACCAGAAGGTCCCCATGCCGAGTCGAGAGAGCAGTTGCTTCAGACGAGCCCCACCGTCTTCGATGAAAGAGCACAGAGACATGATCTCCGTCCCCTTCACTCCGCGCCTTACATAAAGGACGTAGGCCTCGATTCGCTCGTCGGAGGCGACGGCGAGTCCTGCGATGTCATCCTTCCTCGCCACAAGAGTCTCGACGGATCGTTCCCAGCACACCGGCGGATGTGCTTCTGTAAGGAGACCGTTAGCGGCGAGATCGTCGACCGTGAGGGGGATCACGTACCCGGCACCGTTTAGACCGGGGGGCTTCGCCCCGCCCGCCTCCGCTGAAGCTTTGGCGAGGCTCGCCGAAGCGTCGTTCTCTTCACACTGCAACACGTAGTCGGTCAGGAGCGCTTCCTGGACATATCCGCTTGCGCTGAACAGCTCGCAGGCAGGCACGAGAGTCCCGGGGATTTCGGCGATGATTCGGGGGGGGCCGAGAATCGCGAGCTTCGAGCCGAGCGAGGCGAGCAGGTGACGGCCATGGCCCTGTCGCCGATGATCGGGATGGACGGCGATCTTGTGGACCAGCGTACCCGAAGGCCGCTTGGCGCCGATCAGGACGCCGATCGGGTCGGAGCCCGCGAAGGCGACCATGCAGCTGCTGCACCAGACCTGAAGGTCGCGGATCGACCGCTTGAACGTGGCCGGCGTCATGGGCGGCTCGTCGGGAAAGTACGGAGACCAGCAGCGATTCAGGGCGTCGACGAGAAGCGGCACGTCGTCCGTGCGGCAGAAGCGGTACGCCGACATCTTTAGACCGGGGGGCTTCGCCCCCGCGGACCCCCCAACGCGCTCACTCGCGGCGCGCTTCGTCGCGCCGCTCCGTTCGCGCGGGCTCGCTCGCGTCCGCTCGCTCGCGCCTGTCGAGCGTCTTGGTGGGCAGCCCGAGGCCTCACCCCCGCGGACCCCCCGAACGCGCTCACTCGCGGCGCGCTTCGTCGCGCCGCTCCGTTCGCGCGGGCTCGCTCGCGTCCGCGCGCTCGCGCCTGCCGAGCGTCTTGGTGGGCAGCCCGAGGCCTCACCCCCGCGGACCCCCCAACGCGCTCACTCGCGGCGCGCTTCGTCGCGCCGCTCCGTTCGCGCGGGCTCGCTCGCGTCCGCTCGCTCCCACCTGCAGGGCGTCTTGTTGCCGGACGGTATCAGCCCTGGCGAGGAGTCGCCGACAGCAATCTCACCTCGTTGAGGTAGCCGCCACTTGCCGGGGCTTCCTGAGCGGGCGCGGGTGTCGCTTCGTTTCGATGATCGACTGCGTCCGAGACCACGGCGGAGGGGCCAGCCGAATCCCGCGCCGTCGTCGTGACCGCGGGGCTCGCGCCCGTTGAGGGGGAAGTCGAGTAGGTCGCGATCATCTCAGCCATCATCCGCTTGCCAATCTCGATTCCATCCTCGACGAGCGGAAGGTCGATTGCCGCCGCGGCGCGCTCCCGCGCGAGCTCCTCGATCCTCTCCTGCGTCTTGCTCCGCATGAAACCGGCGGGAACCCGGAAGATCCGCTGTGCGGCCTCGTCGGTCCAATCGAACGTCGAGATCAACGGGTTCTTTCTGTCGTCCCGCGCTATCAGTCGGGGCTGGGCCTGGTCCGCCGCCGGCCCGCCTTCGCGCGAGCGCTTCGGCTCGTCCGCCAAAGCTTCAGCGGAGGCGGAAGCGGAGCGGGATGCAGGGGTCCCCGCGAGCGACGGCGATGGGGGGTCCGGCGGGGCGAAGCCTCCCGGTCTAATATCGAGCGGCGATCCTGTCTCCTCCTCGATCACCTGTCGGGCGAATTCGAGCGTGATCATGTCGAGCCTCTTCATGCGCGCGCTCTTTTCGACACGCGCCTTGACGCGCCGGCGCTGATAGGCGTTCTTCATGGTCCAGAGGCCCTTCCTGGCCTCCTCCGTCCAGCGAAGCTTGCGCCCGTCGTAGGTGGTCTCCTCCTCGAGACCGCCTTCTACCTCTGCGATCCGTTCGATCATCTCCTGCGAGATCACTTCGAAATCCGTGGCGCCGCAGACGGTGCACCTCACGGCGCCGCTCTGCGTGGCCGTGACGCCGCACGCCCGGCACATCGACACGGGTCCAGCCTTGGCCCGCTCGAGGGCCACCGCCTCGGCCAGCGCCTTGGTCGCGTTCGAGGCGCTCTTCGGCATGAACCGGTCCATCGCTTCGTCGATCACTGCGCTCGTGACCACCGAATGCCCCTTCTCGAGCGCCAGGCGAAGGACACCGGTGCGGGCGATCCCCTTGACCTGCTCGGGGACGCGCTTCATCCGCTCCTCGGCTTCGGGTGTCCATCGGACGGTCTCCTCGGCGCGCACGTCGAGCCGAGGCACCTCGAGGCGCGTGGACAGGAGGACGTCGCAGGGCGCGGCACGGAGAACGTTCTCCACGTTGCTCCCTAGCGCCTTCTCGTCCTTCGAACTGTGGACGCCGATCCGCCCGAGCACGAGGAGCCAGGGATTCGTCTTGCGCGCGTGGTCGATGATCTTCTGGAAGGGCTTGCCGTCCAGTAGCGTCTTCTTGATCACGGTGCCCATCTCGCTCGCCATCCGTTCGCCCACCTCGAGATGAGATTGATAGATCTGTGCGAGCCCGGTGTCGATGATTTCCTCGTGGAGCTGATTCTGCTCCTCGAAGCGGAAGACCTTCGCCGCCTGCTCGGTGAGGACGCCGACGATCCCGTTGAAGACGGAGTAGTGAAGATAGGGGTCGTACACGGAGAT
Organism: uncultured Acidobacteriota bacterium; assembly: GCA_963724645.1. GTDB lineage: Bacteria > Acidobacteriota > Vicinamibacteria > Vicinamibacterales > SCN-69-37 > CAVXSP01. Next base: position 503,297 of record CAVRVJ010000006.1, on the reverse strand, counting down.
CGCTTCGACCTTCTTGCCGAACGTGCGTGCCAGGTCGACGGCGGTCATGAGCGCGCCGAACGACTGGGGACTTCCGTCGATACAGACCAGGATCGTGTCCCGCTCGGGCTCGCCTGGCTCGGGAACGTGCTTGACCACCCAGACATCGCGGTCGCATTGGCGGGCGACGCGTTCGCAGACCGAGCCGATCACGCTGTCCCGGGCGCGCCCGATCCCCAAGGCGCCGATCACGACCAGATCGTGCGCCGAGCCGTCGAGATCCTTGAGAATCTCGGTGTGATGCTTGCCGTCCATCATCCGCGGCTCGAACTCGAGGCTCGATTCTCTGCAGAGGCGCGACATCCCATCGAGATAGCTGTCGGAGATGAGCTTGAGGCCCATTGTGATGAGGCTGTCGTGGATCTTCCGCTGGCGCTCCAGTTCCACCTCGTCGATGTACTCTTCGGGCAGGGTGTACTCCATCTGCCTGAAGCGATAGTCGTGCAGCTTTGCCGCGTAGACATGGCAGCCAACCAGTTTCGCGGTGAACGCCTTGCCCAGGGCGAGGGCGCAGGCGATGGCGCGGTTGGAGTGGTCTGAGTTATCGACGGGAACGTAGATGCTCTTGTACATGGAAGCCTCTTATTATCGGGGGACTCACGCTCTCGTGGCCGAGGGTTGCCTTGGCTCCCCGCCGATCTCCCCGCGGGCGCGAGAACCGTAACGCCGCCGCACCAAGCCAATCACGGCGAGCTCGATCGCGAGAATGATCAACGCCGTCTTCACCATCGGGCCGACTGCCGAGGCGACCACTTCTGGCTCGACGTAAAGCGAGTACCAGACCGTGAGACCTCGTCTGTTGCCACGCTCGCGCGAGAACCCGTCCCAGACCGAGAAGGCGATCGGCATGAACTCTCCGGGCGAGAACGTGGCGCCCGAGGTTGGTTTCAGGGGTCGCTTGAAAATGACCGACCACTCTCCCTGGTCGTAGCTCGCGACACCCGTGAGGTCGCTCTTGGCGTTCGGCGCGATGTCCGCGCTGCCTTTGCCGGTGAACTGAAGCGGATCGGGTTGCCCCAGATCAAAGAACCAGAGATCTACCGGATTTTGACCGTCGCCAAAGATGAAGTAGGGCTTCCGCGCGCCCGTCGGAACCTGCGACGGAATCTGAATCGCGACGGCGTCGGAGAACTCTGATGGCGGCGCGGTCGGCGCTTGCTCCTGCGCAAAGGGGTCGACGGGCTGCTGGGCGCCTCCTGCCGTCTGCGCCTGGCCAGCCGGGCTCGCGGCCGCCTCCTCTTCCTCCTCCGGCGGCACCGGAAGCGACGGCCCATTCTTCCCCGTCTTGTCCGCCCTCAGGTCGTGCCATCGAACGAGGAGGGCGATGGAGCCCGCATCGTAAATCGCCTGAACGGTGACGCTCGTCGCGGGCGGATGGAACGAGCGCCCGGGCTCCATGATCTGACCAATGATTGGAAAGCGGATCACAGGGGCGGAGGCGAAGCTCGCAGACCCCTTCGCAAGATCGATGGGATTCTGGACGTGCTTGGCGACAACGAGGTTGGAATAGCCAGGCCCGGTGCTCCCGAGAGAGACGATGAAATCTGTGATCGCCCATCGTTGCTCGGGCTGGAGGGCCTCGAGGTACGACGGCATAGGCGTGCCGTTGAGCCCCGTGCTCATCGTCCGGAAGATATCCTCGCGGGACGAGCCTCCCCGCAACGTCCACCTCTGCGTGAGGTCCGCCGGGCGTATCGCATGGCCCCAGTCGTCCACAAGGGTTGGCGCCGACGGTCCGTCGCCCCGGCCGACCGTCCCGTGGCATTTCACGCAGCCGTTCTCCTCGTAGAGCTTTGTCCCGAGTTCGATTGACTCCTTCGTCGCTGCCGGCGCGCTCGGGAGCGGTACGGGCTTGGGGACATTTGCGGCGTTGGAGAAGTCGGGAGAGAGGGTCGTTATGAAGTACGCGAGATCCGACACTTCCTGGTCGGCGAGGTTGGGCCAGGCCGGCATCGACGTGTAGGGCATGCCGCGCCTGATGATGTTGACGAGGTCCTGATGCGTTGGGAGCGATCCGTTGGGAGTCGTGCGAACCTTGAATTTAGCCGTCGTGAAGTTGCGCGGCCGCGGGCGCAGGTGCGGGGCGGCATATCCCTCACCGTCCCCCTTCTCGCCGTGGCACTGCGAACAGTAGTGGAGATAGAGCTTCTTGCCCGAGTCCCGCTGCGCCTCGGTCCCGACGTCCTGAGCTACGACGCGCATCGATCCCGTCGGCGCGACACACAACGACGCGATCAGCACCGCGAGACACGCGCGCCTCGTCGCGACACCGGTCATTTCTGAGCAGCCTCCTCCTTGGCGCGAGGCCTCTGCCCCGTGTAATCGTAGAGAAAGAGGATCGCGTCCCAGATCTCTTCTTCCTTGAGAAACTTCTCCCAGGCCGGCATGGCCGTGTCCCAGGGGCCCCCTTCCTCCGGAAGCCCGGGGCCTCCTTTGGAAATCCGCCAGAAGAGAAACGTCTCGCGAAGCATCGCGATAGTCCCCTTGTCGGCGAAGTTGGTCGGGATCGGGTCCAGCCCGTGCACGAACATGCCGTTGCCGGACAGGGTATCTCCGTGGCAGAAGACACAGTTCCGATAGAAGACCTGGCGCCCGTTCTCGACGTGTTTGCGGAACTCTGCCGGATTCGACGTTTCGAGATGCCGGAAGGGATTCTCTCCGTCGAGGTCAATCTTCTTGTCGTGAACCGTGATCTCGGAAGGGGACGCAGGGTGGACCGTTCGCGAAAAGAGGGGCGGCTGAAGGGGGACGTTCATCTGGACGTACACGTTCGCGGCCGCGAGCGCCGGGATGGCGACGATCGTTGCGACGAGGAGCGCTGTGTACCGCTTCTCGGTCATTAACCGGATGAGCGGGCGGGAGATTTCTTCGCGGCGCTCCTGGCTGGAGGACATGTACGCCAGGATCCCAAGCGAAATGATTCCCATGTAAAGCGAGACGACGGAGGAGGGAATCGGAGCCGTGAATCCGAATCGGAGGAGGATGTAGATCCCCACCCACCAGGTGCCTGCCCACATCAGCAGATTGGCCCGACGGAAGCGAAGCAGCCCGAACACAACGGCTACGGCGAGGAGGACAACGATATTCATTACTGCGCACCCGGTCTGGGAAGTGGCGCAGGGCCGCTGTTGAAGCGGTGTTTCGTCTGCAGCGTGACCGTTGACGTGCCGCCAAGAGACTGGAGGTACGCGATCACGCAGAGGATCTCCTGATCGGTGAGGGCGATCGGAGGCTTATTGATCGGAGGCATGGCAGGGGGGAATCCGGCGACGACGTAAGCGGTCGGATCGTACATTGATTCGGCGAAGTACTCGATATCGCTCAGGCCCGGGACGCGGGTCTTCGCACGGGCGTCGACGCCTGCGAGGTCGGGGAACCGCAGCGCCCCCGTCTTGCCGATCGTGTGGCAGGTCAAGCAGAATCCCTTGCCCTCCATGATCTGGCGGCCAACCTTGGCCATGTCGGCCGTGCTCATGTCGCCTGCCAGGGTGGTCTCCTGAGGAGGCTGAACTTCTTTTTGAGGCACCAACTGGCCGACGTAGCCATAGAACGCGGTGGTCGCGAGGACGAGCCCGGCGATTCGGACGCTGTGCGGGATCGTCATGACGTCCGCCCATGCTCGCGCGCAGTGTCCAGCGCGAGCTCCGGCGAGACCTCGCCGGCCTGGCGGCGGCGGGCCTTGGTCCGCAGCTCGAAGTCGGGCCGGTCATGCAGGCTCGCGATCCAGAACACGCCGCCAATCAGGATGAAGAACAGGAGCACGGTCACCGAGACGACCTTTGTCGCGAAGCCAAGGGTGGGCGTGAACGCGTCCACCGAATTGTCCCGAATGATGCCGTAGACATGCCAGTGCTGGCGGAGCCCGGAGCGAACGTAGCCCATGAGCCCCATCAGCCAGGTGAAGGTGACCGCGATGAAGATCAGCACGTACTGCGAAACCGCCGGCATCCGGCCCCAGCGCACCTCGCCTGTCTTCCGCGGAGTGCGGAAGAGAAAGACGTCGATGACGGTGATCGACACCATCGCGAACAGGACCGACAGGACCTGGGGCACGGAAAGCTTGATCCGGACCGTCGCCTCGACGAAGTACCCGTAGACGCCGAGGAAGATGACGAAGACCGCGACCACCGCGAAGATCGTGAGCTGCGCCGCATGGCCCGTCTTCGCCCACGCCACCGTCGTGACCTTCCCCGTCCGGCGGTAGAGGAGGAAGCTCATGAAGGTCGTGAGAATCAGGATGTTCACGGCGGTGTTCTTCGCGGACATGACACCGAGGAAGCCCAGAACCGGGTGCGCCGATCCTCCCATCGCCCGGATCTCGGAGACCGTCGCGATGATCGACCGGGGCGTCGCCCAGACCATGAAGCAGAGCACGATCGCGACGAGCAGGTACTTCACGAACTTCTGGAACGGCTGCGCCCCCTCGACGCGGCCCATGCCGAGCCAGAGGTAGTAGTTGGCCCCGAGGAAGAGGTTCCCGATCAGGACGGCCTGAATGATGAAGAGCCACGAGAAGGCCCCGCCCATCATCGTGAGCCCGAGCGTTTGCGAGTAGGCGTAAATCTCCTTCGCGAGCCAGTAGCCGGCGAAGGGTAGCGGCAGGAACGCGCTGATCGCGACCATGTTGCCGATGTATCCCATCCAGTCGTAGTGCGCGCGGTCCTCGTCGGATGTCGCGTGGAGGAACTTGAAGGCCGCGTAGGCGGCGGCGACGGATCCGCCGAAGGCGACGTTCGCAATGACGCGATGGACGTTGATCGGCATCCACGTGTAGTTGTAGATCGCGTCCGTGAGGGAGAGGAGCGCCCCGTTGGTCGAGACTCCCTTCGGCGACATCATGAAGGTCAGCCAGGAATTGGCGATCAACATGATGCCCGTGCCGACCACGTTGAGGCAGAGCCCCAGAAAGAGGTGCAACAGGGGATGGAACTTCCCCCAGCCGTAATAGTAGGTGTAGAGGAAGAAGGCTTCCGCGAAGAAGAGCAGGACGTACGGGAGGAAGGTGGGAGAGAACACGCTCATCAGGTAGTTCGTGAATTTCGGATACAGAATGATGAGCATGAACGTCAGGGCCGCTCCGAAGGTCGCCGTGATGGAGAACGAGACCGAGAGGAGCTTCGTGAACTCGTGCGCGAGCCGGTCGTATCGCCGGTCGCCGGTCTTGTAGCCGATCGCCTCGACGATGAAGGCGAAGATCGGGACGGCCAGGACGAACGCCGCGAACAGCAGGTGCAGCTGCGCGGCCATCCAGATGGCCACGCGGCTTCCGACGAGGGGAAACGTCCGGTACGCCACCTCCTGATAGGGCTTGTCCTGGGCCTGTTTGGCCGCCGCGGCCGCCTCGTTGGGCTGTGCCGCCGCGGCGGGAGGTGTCTGGTTGACGGCGGCGGAAGGGGCCTGGTTAGCGGCCCTGGACTCGCGGCTCATCAGCGACGCGGCCATCTTGACCGTCGCAGCGAACATCACGAGGCCCAGGACGGGACCGAGAAGGACCAGCAGTTTGCGGTTCTTCACGGGGTTCATCACGGCGCCTCCCCCCGACCCGCGCCGCTTCTGGTGGCACAGCCTTCATCGGGGCTGCGGTAGGCCTGCTCGTAGATCAGGTCGGATCGATGTTCGACGTGAGGTCGGTCACCACGTGACCGCCCTCGAGGGTACAGCGTCGACTTCGCCAGGAAGGACAAGGACAGCCGAGCGTTGGCGGTGCGCGAAAGTGCCGTGTTCACGATTCAGCGTTGCGACCAGTAGTCAGCCTTATCGGGAATTACCCAGCGCACCCCGCCTCTTGGGTCTCCTCTGTCGCCTTTGAAACGCGGAATCAGGTGGACGTTCAGGTGCAGAACGGTCTGACCGGCGGCGGAGCCCTCGTTGATGCCGATATTGTATCCCGACGGCGCGTGACTCTGGCACACATGCTCTCGTGCCTGGTCAAGCAGGGACAGAATAGCCTCACGTTCCGCCGGAGTTGTCTCGAAGATTGATTCGACGTGTCGCTTCGGAATAATGAGACTGTGCCCTGGCGAGACCGGGTGGGCGTCGAGAATCCACACCGCGAATTCGTTTTCACCCATAATCCGTTCCGCGGGGAGCGTACAGAACGCGCACGGGGTGGCGCTCGACGTGTCTTCGAAGGACCAGGGTCCCCAGTAATGGAGCTCGTGCCCGTGGAGCGCCTTGAGGACACGGAGCGCGCGGGCCTTCTCGTCGCTCTTTCGGTGGTGAACCTTCACAGACAGCAGGGTCGCTCCCCGGCGGAGGGCCTCGTCGATGCGGTGGTTGGGCAGGCGCTCGTCTCCCACCGCGGCTTCGAGCGTCCGCAGCAGGCGGATGACCCTGCCGTGCTCGCGTCCGGACAGATCGAGGCACCGAGCGCCCTGCTCACCCGTGAAGATGTCGATGTCGTCGGTCGCGACACCGTCCTCCTCGAGCGCCCGAACCGTTGCCATCGCCTCGTCCGCGTTGTCGACCAGGCCGGTCACCCGGTTGACGAGCGCGAACACGTGGCCGCCCACGTAGGGATCGGGATTGATTCGGGCCATGCTCTCCCCTCTGCGCAGGCCTTCGCACCTGGCGCGGACTGTCGTTAAGACAGTTAGAATCCTCTTTCCGGGATTTCCGCAGGTTGCAGCGGCAATTTACCCAGGGATTTCCATTTCGGGTGCCGGAACAGCGGACTTTATATACCAACTCTCATCCTCGACGAACACATTTCTTCGTTGCATGTCTTCCGCCTTCCCGCAGTCAGTCCGGTCACGCTGCGCACAGTGTTGAACCTGATGCTTCGCCATTTGTTCGTCGCGACGTCTGGCTTTCGGATGGACGGTGTAGGATTTCGCACCATGAGTGAGAACCATCACACCCGCCGCGATGTTCTCATGAGCCTGGCGGCGTTGCCGTTGCTCGCGAGCAGGATGGAGGCTCAGCCCGCCGCTTCTTCGGTGTGTTTCATGAGCGCCGTGGAGATGGCTCGCCTGATTCGCACGAAGAAGCTGTCCGCACGGGAGGTCCTGGCCGCGCACCTCGCGCAGATTGAGCGGGTCAACCCGAAGGTCAATGCCATTGTCACTCTGGTCCCGGAACTGGCATTCGATGCCGCCGCGAAGGCCGACGAGATGCAGGCGCGCGGAGAGACCTTGGGGCCGCTGCACGGTCTGCCCGTCGCGCACAAGGATCTGATGGAGACCCGCGGCATCCGCACGACGTTTGGATCTCCGCTCTACAAGGACAACGTGCCCACCGAGGACGACATTGTCGTCGAGCGGATGCGGCGCGCGGGGGCGATCACGATCGGCAAGACCAACACGCCGGAGTTCGGTGCGGGCTCGCAGACGTTCAATACGGTCTTCGGCGCGACGCGCAACCCGTATGACCTGACCAAGACCTGTGGCGGCTCGTCCGGCGGCGCTGCCGTTGCCTTGGCGTGCGGGCTTGTGCCTGTTGCCAGCGGGTCAGATACCGGCGGCTCGCTTCGTAATCCCGCCGCATTCTGCAATGTGGTGGGCTTCCGGCCGTCCCCGGGCCGGGTCCCCAACCCAAAAGCCGCGTTCGCGTGGTGGACGTTGAGCACTTCGGGATGCCTCGGACGTTCCGTGGCAGACCTGGCTTTCGCGTTGGGTACGATCGCCGGGCCTGATTCCCGCGCCCCCCTCTCAATCAACGAACCGGGAGAGCGCTTCGCCAGACCGCTCGATCGAAGCTTCAAGGGTGTGCGTGTGGCATGGTTCAAGGATCTTGGCGGGGTGCCATTCGACCCGCGCGTGCGCGGCGTGGTGGATGCGCAGCGCAAGACGTTTGAGTCGCTGGGGTGCGTTGTCGAGCAGGCGGAGCCGGACTTCGCGCCAGCCGAGATCGCCTTTCGCGTGCTGCGTGCATGGAATACGGCGAATACGTACGGCGAACGTTTCCGTGCGCACCCCGAAGCCTTCAAGGACACACTGACAGGAGAAATTGAGGAAGGACTGCGGCTCACCGGCGCCGAGGTGGCTCGCGCTGAAACGGCGCATGGGCAACTCTGGCGGCGCTTCCAGGCCTTCCTCGAAAAGTACCAGTACTTCGTGCTGCCCACGACGCAGTTACCGCCGTTCGACGTTGATACGCCGTATCCAACACAGATCGCGGGCGTCAAGTTCGACAGTTACATCGACTGGATGAAGTCGTGCTGGTATATCTCGGCCACCGGGAATCCCGCGGCTTCAGTGCCGGCAGGTTTCACGCAGGAAGGACTTCCGGTTGGCATCCAGATCGTCGGTCGCGCCAGGGAGGACTTCAGCGTCCTGCAGCTTGCTCACGCCTTCGAGCACGTGACGGGCTTTGGTGAGCGTCGGCCGGCCATTGTGTAAGCGATCCGCCTGACGCGCTACAATCGGCCATGTTTTTCGGCCTCAAAAAATCTTCAGGGAGTCTTCAGATGAGACGAAATGCGTTTCTCTTCATTGTCATGAGCGCGCTCTTCACGTCCGCGGGACTCGCCTTCCAGGCCGGCACCGACGGGCCGTACAAGGTCCTCAAGACCGCGAAGGTCGGCGGCGAGGGCGGCACGGACTACATCTATGCTGACACGGCCGGCCGGCGGCTGTACATCCCTCGCGGCGCGACGCAGGCGCGGGCGGCGACGGATACGAGTCCGGCGGTGCCTGCCTTCGAAAAGCGGTTGACGATCTTCGATCTCGACACGCTTGAATCGGTGGGTGTGATTCCGGGTGTGGGCGGCAACGGCGCGACGGTGTGCCCGAACACGGGGCACGGCTTCACCAGCGACCATCCCCAACCCTCGATGTTCGACGTCAAGACCATGAAGTTGATCAAGACGATCGAAGTTCCGACGGGATTCAGCGCGGACGGCATCTATTGCGACACGTCCAGCGATCGCGTCTACATCGGCAGCCATCCGACGAAGAGCCTGATGGTCGTCGACGCCAAGGATGGGGCAGTGCTCGGGAACGTCGATCTCGGCGGCACGCCGGAGCAGACCGTCGCCGACGGCAAGGGTACCGTCTACCAGGTCCTCCAGGAACGGCCGGGCAGCGTCGCGGTGGTCGATGCCAAGACGATGAAGGTCACGGCGACCTATCCGTTCGGTGACAACGGCGGGTGCAACGGGCTCGCGTTGGATGTGAAGAATCAGATCCTGTTCGCGGCGTGCAGCGCCGTCGGCGCGGCCCCGGCGCGGGGGACGCCCGGACAGCCAGCGCCGGCTGGGCCGCCGCCGACGCCCGATCCCAACGCCAAGCCGCCGCAGACGTTTGTCATCCTGAGCGCGAAGGATGGGAAGATCCTCGAGAGGCTGCCGCTCGCCGGCAGCTCCGACGGCGCGGCGTTCAACCCGGCGACGATGGAAGCGTTCAGCACCCAAGGCAACGGCACGATGACCGTCGTCAAGGAGAAGAGCCCGACGAGTTTCGAGGTGGAGCAGAACCTCAAGACCTGGCCGTCGAACGGCGCGCGTACCATCGCGTTCGACAGCAAGACGGGCCATCTGTTCGCGATGGCATCGGAGGCCGCGCCGCCACCGCCGCCTCCACCGCCGGGGAGCCCGGCGCCGACATTTGGCCGCGGCGGCGCCGGCACGATTCCGGGTTCGTTCACGATCATTATGGTCGGCATCAAGTAAGCAAGCCGATCCGTCTGATGGCCGCAAACGCGTATGACGTGATCGTCGTCGGTGCCCGCTGTGCCGGATCTCCGACGGCGATGCTGCTGGCCCGCAAGGGTTACAGGACGCTCCTCCTGGACCGCGCGACCTTCCCGAGCGACACCGTCTCGACGCATCTCATCCACCCGCCTGGCGTCGCCGCGCTGCGGAAATGGGGACTGCTCGACCGGGTGATTTCGACCGGCGCTCCTCCCATTCACGAGTATGCGTTCGACTTCGGCCCCTTCACGATCGCGGGAAGTCCGGGCACCGAGGACACGCCGGTGTCCTACGCACCACGCCGGACCGTGCTCGACAAGCTCCTCGTCGATGCCGCCGCCGAGGCTGGCGTGGAGGTGCGTGAAGCCTTTGCCGTCGAGGAGATTCTGAAAGACGGCAGTCGAGTCGTCGGCATTCGCGGACACGGGAAGGGAGGTTTGCCTGTTGCAGAACAGGCGCGGGTCATCGTCGGCGCCGACGGACGACACTCCCTCGTGGCCAAGGCGACCGCGCCGGAACAGTACAAGGAGAAACCACAGCTGCAGGCCGGCTATTACACGTACTGGAGCGGACTTCCGATGAGCGGCCGTCTCGAGGCCTACGACCGTGGCGACCGTGTCTGGGCTGCCTGGCCGACGAATGATGATCTGACGCTCGTGATCGTCAGCTGGGTGTTCGCGGAGTTCGAGGCGAACAAGGCCGACGTGGAGGGCCACTACCTCCGAGCCTTCGAGCGGGCACCCAACTTTCACGACCGGATCCGCGCCGCCAGGCGCGAAGAGCGGTTCATCGGCGCGACGGTGCCGAACTTTTTTCGCAAGCCGTTCGGCCCGGGTTGGGTGCTCGTCGGCGACGCTGGCTACAACAAGGACTTCATCACCGCCCAGGGCATCAGCGATGCCTTTCGCGACGCCGCGCTGTGCGCCACGGCGATCGACCAGGCTTTTTCGGGCACTCAGTCCTTCGATGCGGCGATGCGCACTTACCAAACCACACGCGATGAGCACGTCCTGCCGATGTATGACTTCACGTGTCAGTTCGCGTCATTCACGCCGCCGACGCCTGACATGCTGCAGCTCTTCGCCGCTATCCACGGCAACGCGACGTCCATGAACGAGTTCGCGAAAATGTTTGCCAACGTCACGTCGCCCGCGGCCTTCTTTTCGCCGGAGAACGTGCAGCGCATCTTTGCCGCGGCCGCCAGACCGCAGGCCTGACAGGCGGTCGCTCTCTCGGCGGCCGCCTGTTCGCGAGCTCGATGCCGCGCCGCACCGCAGTATCCGCTGTGCGCGCGGCTCGTGAGACGGCGAATCTACTTCGGCGTCACCCTGAACAAGCCGCCGGGATTGGCGTCCTCGAGAATCCACAATGCGCCGTCGGAACCGACTTCCACGTCGCGAACGCGGTGGCCGACCTGCCAGCGCTCGGCGGGCGTGGCTCCGCCCTTGCCGTCGAACGTGATGCGGTTGAGCGTCTGGGACGCCATGCCGCCGATCAACGCGGAGCCCTGCCACTGCGGGAACATCGTGCCCGTGTAGAAGATCAGATTGCCCGGCGCGATGATCGGCGTCCAGTAGATGACGGGCTTGGTCAGGTCAGGCCGCGTATCCGGACTTGGGATCGGGACACCGTTGTAGTTGGTCGCGTAGGAGACGAGCGGCCAGCCGTAATTCTTGCCGGGCTCGATCAGGTTCAATTCGTCGCCGCCCCTCGGACCGTGTTCGACCTCCCACAGGCGGCCGTCGGGCGCGAAGGCCAGGCCATAGGGCGTACGATGGCCGGTCGTCCACGTCTCTGCTGGCGTCAGATTTGGTCCGGGGAAGCTATAGGTACTGACGACGGGCGCGGTCTTGGCCGCTTCGGTGTCGCTCGGCGGCGCAATGAGCGGTACGCTCGCCGCGCCTGTTTTCCCAGCCATCGGGTTGCCGGGCGCGGGTTTCCCGTCGAGCGTGAGGCGCAGGATCTTGCCCAGTTCCTGATCGGGATCCTGGGCGGGCGTCATGCGTTGCCGCTCGCCGACGGTCAGGAAGAGATACTGGCCATCGGGCGAAAAAGCGATCTGCGCCCCGAACTGTCCACCTCTGCCCTTGGGCATCTGGCGCCACAGCACCTGCAATCCATCCAGACTCGCGGAGCTCTGGCCAATCGACAGTTGGGCCCGGGCCAGTGCCAGGCTCGACCCACCGTCGCCCGGCTCCGAATACGTGAGGTAGACGTTGTGGTCGGTGGCATGGTGCGGAGAAACGAAGACGCCCAGCATGCCGCCCTGGCCCTGATACAAGACGCTCGGGACGTTCGCGACCGGTGTCTTTGCGCCTTCCCGGGAGACCAGCCAGACGGGACCGACCTTCTCCGTGACCAGCATGCGTCCATCCGGCAGGAACGCGATGCGCCAGGGCAGGTTGAACGTCGCCACCTGGGTCATCGTGAACGGCAGGTTCGTCTCGGGTTTCTGCCCGCTCGCATTGATCTGTGCATTCGCGCCGGTTGGCAACAGAGCCAGAAACAGCGCCGCAATCGCTCGCCTTTGCATCTGCTTTCCTCTCCTGGGTTCCCATGAGCTTAAGCGACGGTGCGCGGAACGGCAATCCGTGCATCCAACGGAGCGAGCGCTTCTCCGACGAGCTCCTCGTTCGCCATGGGCCATACACTTCGGCGGTATCAAAGAATGTGACGCCGCGATCGACTGCGGCTCCGAGCAGAGACAGCATCTCGTTCCGGTCGGGGATCGGAAAGTACGACCAGCTCATGCCCATGCAGCCAAGGCCGAGGGCAGAGACTTCGAGGCCGGTCTTGCCAAGCGTGCGCGTGTTCATCAGTCGTGCTCCCACGTCACTCGCCAATGCTCCTTCGGATCGGTCGAGCTGACGATCAGCCGTTTGGCCGAGAACTTGTACTTGCGCGGCAGGTCCTTCCCGATCAGGCTGCGAACGATCGCCCCGTCCACGTGAAACGTGAACGTATGTGCCCGCTCGTTGACGTCGTACCGGCCGAAGGTCGCTTCGTATCCCTCCACGGTGTACGGACTATTCGCCGCTTGCGGGTTTCGATACATGACCTGCACGGCCATGTGGCCGTCCTGCGTAAACACGAGATTGCCCGTGCAATCCGCCTTGTGAAGAGTCCCGTCAGCCCCTTCTTCTTCCAGCGAAACCAGCCGCCACGCACCGACAAACTGGTCGCGAGCGCCTGGAACGGCGTCGCGATTCTGACTGCCGGCCAGCCGGACGCTGGTCACGGGCACAGAGACCGACGCTTCGACAGCGGCCGCGTATTTCTTTATGCTGACTATTGTGACCCCTATGGGCCTGATCGCCGTCGCGTCGCTTGGTACTGGCCGCGATCCAGAGCGACGCGATGCAGAGCTCGAGCCTTCTGCACATCAAAGTCTCCATCGTAGACGCCGACAAGCGGCTGGTGCCGGTGGCGCACCACGGTCTGCTGATCGGCGACGAACCGCCAACGGCCGCACCGAGGCGCGTGGTGACCACATCGGACGGCACCGCTGACATTCGCTTGCGCCCCGGCAAGTACACGGTGGAGTCGGATCGGCCTGCGGCACTGCAGGGACGCGCGTACCAGTGGCGCCAACAGGTCGACATCGTCGGAGGGCACGACACGACACTCGAGCTGACGGCGTCCAATGCAGAGGTTGGTCCAGTGACCGCGGCGGCGGAAGCGACGCCGACGCCGACCCCGACTGAGGAACTGCCGGCCTCGCCGCTCCTCGCCAGGTGGCAGGACAGCGTCGTCGCGCTCTGGACGGAACACCGTCACGCCGCCGGCTTCATCGTCAGCAGTAAGGGATTGGTGGCCACGAGCCAGGCTGGTCTCGGCGACGCGACGTCCGTCGAAGTGCAGCTCTCGGCGACCGACAAAGTGTCGGGACGAGTGATCGCCGCCGACCGAGTGCATGACATCGCCGTCGTACAAATCGATCCCGCGGCTGCGGCACACGCGCAGCCGGTGCCGTTGGCGTGCGGAGCAGCCGCCGCGACCGGCGTCGCGAGCATGCAGGATCTCCTGACGATCGACGTGCCGCTCCTTGGCACGAAGAGCGCGGCGTCCGGTGCAGTCCTCGAGATGGGTCCGGAGGTCATTGACACGGATTTTGCGTTGCCGGACTCGTCCGTCGGCGGACCGGTCTTCGCCGGCGATGGACCGGCCGTCGGGCTCACATCGATGCGGGAGGCCGGCAGCGCGGCCGGGCGCGGGCAGTTCCGCGTGGTGCGGGCGCCCGCCGTCTGTGCCCTTGTGGCTTCTGCGGAGCAGAACATCGCGGCCGCCGCACCGCCAAGCGCCGGTCGTTTGCCGGTGGAGCCCTCGAGGCCGCTGCCGGTCGGCCCCTTTCCAGCCCGCGGATTCAGTCTGTCGCCCTACGCCAGCTCGTTGCCTGACTTCGACATCCTGTTCATCACGCCGGCCCTGCTGGCCGGCGCCGGTTCTCAACAAGGACGCACGGGCGGCGCCACCGACACGTTGAGCGGCCTGCGCGCGGTGACCGATTTCGGCGAGTGGTCGGAGTATGTCTCGGCGTCGCCGCCGGTGCTGTTCATCCGTGCGACGCCGAAACTCGTCGAGAGTTTCTGGATGAAATTCGCGCGCGGCGCGGCGTCGACGCAGGGCGCTTCCATCCCGCCCATCAAGCATGTCGGCCCCGGGTTTTCGCGCATGCGCGTGCTCTGCGGAAGCCGGGAGGTCACGCCGATTCATCCGTTCAGGATCCGCACGCGGCTGTCGGAGACCGAGGCGGTCGACGAGGGCTTCTACGCGTTCGATCCGATGGCGATCGGACCTCAATGCGGCACGGTCTCACTCGTGCTGTCGTCGGTCAAGGACCCGGCCAGGACAGAGACGCGGGTCGTTGATGCCTCCGTGATCGCGCAAGTCTGGAAGGATTTCACCGCGGGCAAGTGATCGTCCTCGACGAAGGGCGATCGATGATCCTGACGATCGGGCACTCCACGCGGCCGATCGACGCGTTCCTGCACCTCCTCGCGTCGCACGGCGTGACAACGCTTGCCGATGTCAGGACGATTCCGCGCTCACGTCACAATCCGCAGTACCGAGCAGGGGGCGCTCGCGGCGGCGCTCGAGGCCACCGGCATGGCGTATCGACACCTGCCTGGGCTCGGCGGCCTCCGGCGTTCCCGGCCGGACTCGCTCAACACGGCGTGGCGTAATTCGAGTTTTCGCGGGTATGCCGACTACATGCAGACGGCGGCTTTCGCGTCGGCGCTCGAGGAACTCGTCGGGCTTGGCGAGCGCGAGACGGTCGCTGTCATGTGCGCCGAAGCGGTGCCCTGGCGCTGCCATCGGTCGCTCATCGCAGACGCACTTGCTGCGCGAGGGATTGACGCGCCGGAGATTGTGTCGGATCGGATAACGCGAGCCCACCAGCTCACCGCGTGGGCGCGAGTCGCCAACGGCAAGGTCACATACCCGGGAAATGACGAGGGACCCTTCGATGTATGACCCCCCGGAATAGAGGCAGATCGCTACCCGTTGCAGCGCTAGCTATTAGAATGAGCTGAGGAAAGCGACCGGAGATGTATCTGACAGGCGCCCGCCTCACTCGCGATCCACAGCCACATTTCCAAGCTGCGCGTCCGGTCCGGCCGCAGGTCCACCGGGCGATTGGTCAGGGGTCAGCCCTGGGCGCGTCGTGGAACTTCTCGATGGTCCCGATTCGTGGCGCTGACCGGGGATTTGACGGTAGTCCAGATGACCAGCGAGAGATGCAAGAGGACCAGGACGCCCTCGCGCCGTCCGTCTTTGAGCGAGGTCGAACCGGCCGCGGCGCCCACATCCGCGTGACTGGTGGGAGCCCTAACGGTACTCGTGACTACCCGGACGGCCTTCGCTGGGTCCAGACCATCGACACCAACGCGCCACTCTTCGGCCAGAGCTCGCCATACGTCGATTTCATTCCTCCGAAGGATGACAAGCCGTTCTATTTTCCAGACGCCCGCGAGAATGCCACATTCAGTGACAATCCGAGTCGCAAAGCAAATTCCGTTCGCTGGGACGCGACACTCTCGCTGGTCGGAGTCCGTGGACGGGCTATCACGCGACTTGACAGCGTCAATTATGGCTTCGACATCGATGGCAGGGGGATACTGAGCTTGCATGGTCCGAGTACCGACAGGCGTGGCAGATGTCGTGATCCACGGCGACACGCTACGCTCTGAATACTCGGATTGGGTATTCAGCGGCGGCTTCGCCGTGCCTCAGGTTCCAGCGCAACCAGTTCCAGGCGAAGCGACCGCATGATCTCCACGCAGCGCATTGGGCCGAGCGACCACCCGCTCATCTGATCACGAAGCAGAGACGAAACGACTCGGACTCTTTGGACAAAGAAGAAGTTGTTGCGGAAATTTAACTGACGCGCGCGAACAGCCCGTGCTAGTCTTCGAATCGGGCTCCCCGCGTAACGCTTGTGGCCTTGCACGGACGTGCAAAGCCTACCCGCGCGCTCGTCTTCCATCGTCGCGTCAGTATCCTTCCAGAGGGAGTTGCGGAGAGACTTTCCTCTTTGCTCGAGGCGTTTACGTACGCAGCTTTCGAGCCACAGTGCGATGAGTTGACTTCGGCGGCGCGTGACCGACTGGTGCTTCTGGTGTCGTGATGCCCCGAGTTCGGATTGCACTGGTTCAATCGATCCCCTCGGTTCAGTGGACCGCGGATGCCGACCGAGCCGGATTCGATGTGTCACACTTCGCGGCTCCGGCCGATCTCCTGCGCTCGAACGCTCGTTTGCCGCCGGCCGTTATCGTGTTGTCGGACTCCAAGGGGGGCACGTGGGCGGCCATCGAGTCGGCGTGCAAGCTGAAGCGAATGCTTCCGGCCGCGCCAATCGTGCTGATCGCAACCGACAGTTCTGAAGCTACCGCGATCGCCGCGCTGAGAGCCGGCGTCAATGATTATCTGAAGAGTCCCGTGACGTCGGCGCAGCTTCTAGGCGCGATCGACCGCTGCCTGCGGCCCATTTCGGAAACAGCAGCCGGCGCGTCTGGGGTTCGACGGTTCGTCGGCGAGTCCGTCGCGATTCGCTCGGTCCTGGCATACGCGTCGAAAGTCGCAGCGACCAACAGCAACGTCCTGCTCACGGGCGAAACCGGCACCGGCAAGGACTTTACAGCCGAGTTCATCCATTCGGTAAGCGCGCGAAAGACGAAACCCTTTGTTGCGTTGAACTGCGCCGCGATCCCTGACAATCTTCTCGAGAGCGAGCTGTTCGGACGTGAGCGAGGTGCCTATACCGGAGCGGACCAGGCGTACGAAGGCCGCCTGAAGCAAGCCGACGGCGGGACGGTGCTGCTCGACGAAATCAGCGAACTCTCCGCGACCGGTCAGGCGAAGCTATTGCGCGTCCTCGAGAGCCGTCGAATCCAGCGGTTGGGCTCTGCGTCGGACGTCTCCGTCAACATTCGCATCCTCGCCGCCACCAATCAGGACCTTGCGGCGATGGTTGAGCGCGGACAGTTCCGGCGAGATCTCTATTTTCGTCTGCGCGTGACGCGGGTTGAGCTGCCACCACTTCGATCCAGGCAAGAAGATATTCCGGCGCTTCTCACACATTTCGCCGAGACATACGCCCGAGATCTCGGGCGGCCGTTTCCTGGGTTCTCCGTTCGCGCCCTGCGTGTACTCACTGAGTACGATTGGCCCGGCAACGTCCGGCAGCTTCGAAACACCGTCGAAGAGCTCTTCGTCGACCTGCCCAATCGGCCGGTGGCCATCGACGACCTGCCTGCTGAGATTACCGGGCGCGGCCCGCGGCTGCCGCTCGAGGGTCCGCCGGCGGTGGCCGATGAGAAGAGTCGAATCGTCTAGGTACTGACCTCGACGCGTTGGAACAAGAAGCGGGCCGCCGAGCGGCTGTGCTGGTCCCGCATGACGCTCTACCGCAAGATGGCGTTCTATCGCATCGTCGCCGACGATGTCGCGACGGTGGAATCGAGGACGACGGGCACAGGTCCGGATCCTCATGAGTGCCTGAAATGAGCGGCCCGGTGGCGCACGCGCGCGTGACGTGAGACGAGTATGCGGATCCAGGTGCAGGAACGGAGTCAACGACCGCGGCCAGTGGGCGCGAGCACAGGTGGAGCCCGCGTCCTGAAGCCTGGCCTGCCGGCTCAGGCCGAACAGACCGGCGCGCGATTGACGGCGGCATCCTCGTTGTTCTCGGGGCGCGATTTCAGTTCGATCCCGGTTCATGCCACGGCCGGCCAAACGCTGCAAGCGAAGCTGGCGGTCAACCAGCCTGGAGACGAGTTCGAGCAGGAAGCCGACCGCGTGGCCCGGTACGTGATGCGGCTGCCCGAGCCGCAACTGCAGCGCAAATGCGCCTGCGGCGGGACGTGCGCGGACTGTCAGACCGAACGACAGAAGGCTGAGCGCGGCCTTGTGCAGATGAAAGCGTTCGACGGAAGCCACGCGCGGCAGACCGGTGTCCCGCCGCTCGTCCATGAGGCCCTGCGCTCGCCGGGTCACCCTCTCGACAGTGCGACGCACGCCGTGATGGCGCCGCGCTTTGGGCGTGATTTCAGCCACGTGCGGGTGCACTCCGATCCCGTTGCCGCCGAATCGGCATCGGCCCTGAACGCTCGGGCCTACACGGTCGGTCAGGACGTCGTGTTTGGCGCGGGCGAGTGGGCGCCGGACACGAGCGCGGGCCGGAGTCTGCTGGCGCATGAACTCGTGCACGTGTTGCAACAGGAACGATCGCCGCTGGGGGTACAGAGACAGCCCGTGGGCGCCGCCTCGTCTGCGGACCAGGAGGACTTCGTCCGCCAGACCATTCGTTTTCTCGAGCAATCCGCCGAGCACTATGGGCTGGTCGCGAGGGTCGACGACGCGTTGTTCGATAGGGTCATCGACAGTTGGTACTCCATGGTCGTTCGGCAAGAGCAGTTGATCGATACCGACCTCCATGGCAACGCGCCCTTGAAGGCAAGCCTTCGGACGGCGTACATTTCGGCACTTCGCATTCTGGTCACGAAGCGCGCCGCAACCTCGGGCCAGACCGAGGAAGACCTGTATCGCATCAACAGCGGTCGCATTCCTCCATGGGCGCAGCCTCACCCCAGCCACCTCGTGCCCGGCGTGACGACGCCGATTCCCGACGACGTTGCCGTGACGCAGAGGCGGGGACGAGTTCAATTCAACCTCAACGGCTTCGACGTGACGGTCAGTCCGGACATTCGGGTCAGGAGCCAGGCAAAACCGGGACAGACGACGTACCACATCGCATGGGGCGGCGTCCGAGGGCGGTTCCGAAGGACTCGCGCCGGGACGACCGTCGTCGCAGTGGCGGGCCCGCCAACGCCGGTCGTGACGCTGCGCACGAGTTACGTCCGGGGAGCAAACACAGCCGACCCTTCAGGCTATGGCCGGGGAACAACCCGGGAAGACAAGGCCGGAGCCAGGGTCACTCCTGCGAGCGGCAGTCTCGCCTTTCACGAGAGCCGTCACAGCCAGGTCATCCTGGACTTCCTCCGCGCCAATCCGCCGCCGACGTTCACCGGAAGAGTCGGCGACACCGCCGCGGATTTCAAGGCCGCCTTGGATCAGTGGACGGCCGACGTGGCGGACTATTCGGTGCGCCTGGAGCAGGCGGACAAAGAACAGGTGCATTGCGTCGGTTTCACGATCGATGACTTCAACGCTGCCCACCCGCAGCGCGGTCGACGGATTGCCAAGGAGTGCCCGTAGACCTCTCGTGGCTCACGAGTGTCTCAAGTGACACATTTCGTGACACTCGCGGCTTCTGAAGTGACACGCCCGCTGTAACGTCTCCGCTGTCGCGGCGCCACTTCACGGCGGAATTCAATCCCCTCTCGACGGCACTCCGTTTGCGTGAGCCGGGCCGCAACGACGCCGACCATGTCATCGTCACCGGAATTCCTGCAGGCCCGGTATGCGAACGTGTTTCGGGTCGGCTTCAACGAATACGAGATGATTCTCGACTTTGGGCAGGTCGACCCCGACGGGAAGGCGGAAGCCGTGCACACGCGCATCGTCATGGCGGTGGTGAACGGCAAGCAGTTGTTGACATTGCTCGCCGAAGCCGTCGCCAATCACGATCGGTCGTTCGGGCCTTTCGGGGCGCCCGGCGATGTCGCCATGTAGCCACGTCCATTCACGACAGGTCCAGCGATGCCACTGACGCCGACATTCCCAGGGGTCTATATCCAGGAGAAACCGAGCGGGGTGCACACGATCGTGGGTGTCGCCACGTCGATCACCGCGTTCGTCGGCCGCGCACAGCGTGGTCCGATCGGCGCCCCCACGACGATCAACAGCTTCGGCGACTACGAACGCATCTTCGGCGGCCTGGACGCGAGCTGCCGCACGAGTTATGCCGTGCGGGACTTCTTCTTGAACGGCGGCACGCAGGCGATCATCGTCCGCCTCTATCACGGCGACGCCGACCTCTCGAAGAACAGCGCGAAGGTCGAAGTAGACAACGTCCGGCTTCGGGCTGCATCGTGGGGAAAGTGGGGCGCGAACCTGCGCCTCGCCGTTGATACGACCGGCGTGCTGGATTCGTCGGCGACGCAACTCGGCGTCGCGAAGGACAAGATCTTCTCGATCAAGGTGAAGGACGCGGCGCCGGGCGGTGCCGAGGAGACGTTCTCGAACGTCACGCTCGTCGACAGCCCACGGCGCCTGGATCAGGTACTCTCGGACTCGTCGCAGCTCGTCCGCTGGCAGACGGGTCAGCCGATCGGCGGGACGACCGCGAAGCCGCTCACGAGCGGCACGACGAAGAACGACGCCGTCTCGCAGAAATCCGATGCGGCCGGCGCCGCGGCTGCGGCGTGGCGTGACTCCGCGCAGAAGCTCGCGCAGGCGATCGCCGACGGCAAGACCGGCGCCGATCTGCAGCCGTTCATCGACGACGCGAATGCGAAGGCGACAGCGCGCGATGCCGCGCAAGGCGACCTGCAGACGGCGCTGAAAGCCGCCGCCGATGCCATCGTGGACGGCGCCCTGACGCTTGCGGATTACCAGCCGGCGACGCCCAAGGCCGGCTTGATGGCGCTCGAGAACGCCGACCTGTTCAATCTGCTGTGCTTGCCCCCGGACACCGACGGCCCCGGCGGTGACATTCCCGCGGCGCTCTGGGACGCCGCCGCCAGCTACTGCGAGCTCCGCCGCGCGATGCTGTTGGTCGATCCGCCGAAGCTGTGGACCAGCAAGGACCTCGCCAAGCAGGGCATCGACACGCTGCTCGCGCGGTCGCGCAATGCGGCGCTCTTCTTCCCGCGCCTGTTGGAGCTCGACCAGCTGAGCGACAACCAGGAGCAGTCCTTCGTGCCCTGTGGCGCGATGGCCGGCATCTTCGCGCGCACCGATTCCGAACGCGGCGTGTGGAAGGCACCGGCGGGGATCGACGCCGCGATCCGCGGTACGTCGGGCCTCGGCGTCCTTCTGACGGACGGCGAAAACGGCGAGCTGAACCCGATTGCGATCAACTGCCTGCGCGAGTTCAGGGTCATCGGCCGCGTCGTCTGGGGATCGCGCACATTGCGCGGCGCCGACGCGCTCACCGACGAATACAAGTACATCCCGGTCAGACGCCTCGCGCTGTACATCGAAGAAAGCTTGTACCGGGGCACCAAATGGGTGGTGTTCGAGCCCAACGACGAGCCCCTCTGGGCGCAGATTCGCCTCAACGTCGGCGCGTTCATGAACACGCTGTTTCGACAGGGGGCGTTCCAGGGGCAGACGCCGAAAGACGCGTACCTCGTGAAGTGCGACAAGGACACGACGACTCAGGACGACATCAACAAGGGGATCGTCAACATCCTCGTCGGCTTTGCGCCGCTCAAGCCGGCCGAGTTCGTCGTGATCAAGATCCAGCAGCTGGCCGGTCAGATTGACGTGTAGGAGGTCGACAGGATGCCCAGCAATCTCACCTACCCGGGCGTGTACGTCGAGGAACTGCCGAGTGGCGTGCACACCATCACCGGCGTGGCCACCTCCATCACGGCGTTCGTCGGACGCGCGGCACGCGGTCCGGTCAACGTGCCAACGGTCGTCGAGAGCTTCGCGGACTACGAGCGCAAGTTCGGCGGCCTCGCCAAGACGAGCCGCACGAGCTATGCGGTTCGCGATTTCTTTCAAAACGGCGGCGGCGTCGCCGTCATCGTCCGGCTCTTTCACGACGACGGCACGCCGGCCCTGGTCGATCTCGCGGTCGGCAACGTGAAGCTGAAGGCGGCGTCGGAAGGCAAGTGGGGCGTCAACCTGCGGATGACCATCGACCAGAACGTCTCGGCCGACGTCGCGCTCCAGATGGGCGTCGCCAAGGCCGACCTGTTCAACCTGAAGGTGATCGACTCGGCGCCCGGCGGCGCGACCGAAGAGTTCCGGAACGTCACGCTCGTCAAGGCGGCGACGCGGCGACTGGACAAGGTCCTCGCCGACGAGTCCAACCTCGCGACGTGGGCGGGTGACAACCTCGACACGGCGCCGACGCCGGCGTTGCCGGCGATGGGCGCCGACGGCACCGCGAGCGACACAGTGACCGAAGCCGAAAAGACGCTGCAGGCGGCGCTCGCAGCCGTGCCGCAGGTACCGGCCGACATCACGAGCGCGCGTGCGGCGCTCAGCGCGGCGACCGCCGCGATCGCTAGCAAGGGATCCGACGGCGCGGTGCTCGACGCCACCGACTATCTGGCAGCCGGCAAGAAGGGCATCAAGGCGCTCGAGGACGTCGATCTCTTCAACATTCTCTGCCTGCCGCCCGACACGAGCGGCGACATTCCCGGCAACGTCTGGGATCAGGCGGGCGCGTACTGCCTCGATCGTCGCGCGATGCTGCTCGTCGATCCTCCGGCCGGTTGGAGGGACGTCGATGCCGCGGTCAACGGCATCGACGGCGTGACGACGCGGATCAGGAATGCGGCGGCGTTCTTCCCGCGGCTCAAGGAGGCAGATCCGCTCAACGACGGTCAGACCGATACGTACGTGCCGTGCGGCGCAGTCGCCGGGATCTTCGCGCGCACGGACAACCAGCGCGGCGTCTGGAAGGCGCCGGCGGGGACCGAAGCCACCCTCGTCGGCGTGCCCGAGCTGTCGGTGCCGCTCACTGACCCCGAGAACGGGCGACTCAACCCGCTCGGCCTCAATTGCCTGCGCGCGTTTCCCGTCATCGGACGCGTCGTCTGGGGTTCGCGCACGCTGCGCGGCGCGGATCTGCTCGCCGACGAATGGAAGTACATCCCGGTGCGGCGCACGGCGCTCTTCATCGAAGAGAGCCTGTTCCGCGGCACGCAATGGGTAGTGTTCGAGCCGAACGACGAGCCCCTCTGGGCGCAAATCCGGCTCAATGTCGGGGCGTTCATGAACAGCCTGTTCCGGCAGGGCGCGTTTCAAGGCAAGACGCCGCAGGAAGCCTATCTGGTCAAGTGCGACAAGGAGACCACGACCCAGGACGACATCAATCGCGGTGTCGTCAACATCGTGGTCGGCTTCGCGCCGCTCAAGCCCGCGGAGTTCGTCATCATCACCATCCAGCAGCTCGCCGGCCAGATCACCGTGTAGGAGAGAGTCCACATGGCCCAATTTGTCGTCAACCCGCAACGGTTCGATCCCTACAAGAACTTCAAGTTCCGCGTGAAGTGGGACGGCCGCTACGTCGCCGGAATCAGCAAGGTGGGCGCGCTCAAGCGCACCACGGAAGTCGTCGAGCATCGCGAAGGCGGCGATCCGTCCACGGGCCGCAAGTCGCCGGGCCGGACGAAGTTCGAGGCGATCACGCTCGAGCGCGGCGTCACGCACGACACCGAGTTCGAGAAATGGGCCAACAAGGTGTGGAACTTTGGCGCGGGCCTCGGCGCGGAGACGTCGCTCAAGGACTTCCGCAAGGACATCATCATCGAGCTGTACAACGAAGCCGGGCAGCTCGCGATCGCCTACAAGGTGTTCCGGTGCTGGGTCTCGGAATTTCAGGGACAGCCGGACCTCGATGCGAACGCGAACGCCATTGCGATCCAGACGATCAAGCTCGAAAACGAAGGGTGGATCCGGGACACCGACGTCGTCGAGCCGAGCGAGCCGAGCTTTACCGTTCCGCAATAGACCGGTGGCCGAGATCGTATGCGTCCGCTCAGTGCATCAGACGTGGTCTCCGCCTGGGAACGGGCGCGAGGCCAACCGCCGATTGGTCAAGCGCTCGTGTACCTGGCCGCCGCCACGCCGCACCGGCCGCTCGAGGAGTGGGCGCGTGTGCCATTCGGACAGCTGTGCCATGCGCTCTTTCGCCTGCGCTCGATCATGTTCGGAGCGGCGATGCCGGGCGTCGTCAGCTGTCCGCGGTGCGGCGAGCGCCTCGAGTTTTCTTTCAGCTGCGAGGACGTCGAAGCTGCCAATTGCCTGGCCGGCCCGGTTCGCGTCGAAGCCGGTGGTCGCGGTATCGAGTTGCGACTGCCGACCGCCACTGATCTGCTGGCCTGTCGATCCGCCGCGGACCTGCTGACGCGTTGCGCGAGTGGGCAGGTGGAACCCAGCGCCACATGGATCGACGCCGCGTCGGCTCGCGTGGCCGAAGCGGATCCAATGGCCGAAACGCTGCTCGATCTTGTGTGTCCGGCCTGCGAACACCGCTGGCAGGCCGTGCTCGACATCGTGACGTACCTCACGCGCGAGATGTCGCACCATGCGCGGCGCCTGCTCGGCGACGTGCATCGGCTCGCGTCGGCCTATGGATGGGGTGAACACGAGATCCTCGCGCTCAGTCCGGTGCGGCGACGGGCCTATGTGGAGATGACCGGAGCATGATGGACCAGGCGCCCGGCTCGCTCTTCGATCGCCTGGTGGCTCGCGTCGTCGCACCCGACCGCGGCGTTGCGCTCCCGTTCGCGCCCGTCTTCGACACCTGGGGCGAGGAGGTCGACGAGCAGGTCTCGCCGGATCCCGAGCCGGTCCAGGCGCAGGTGGTCCAACGCTCGGCGGCGCCGGCAGTTGCGCAACCGCAGGAAACACAGACGCTCCCGCGCCGCACGGGCCGGGCGCGCGAAGAGGATCGTCGGCGGACGCACGACGCGCCGCCGGTCCGGGCGGTGCCGACCGTCGTCTCGCGCGCCGCACCGGACGCTGCGGAAGCACCCGTGGAGTTCGACCAACCAGCGGTTCCCGCCGCTCGGCTCGCCGAGGAGGCTCCGCGGCCACCGCGGGCCCAGCGTCCGACTGCACCGGGCAGGAGGCATGACACGCCGGTGCCCGACGATCGCAGCGGATGGCTCCGCCGCGTCGTCCCACCCGTTGTCGCGACTGATGCACGGCCGATCGATCGGCGCCCTGACGATGTCGTCAGATCGCCCGCGGTTCGGGAGGCGGCGGTTCCAGCGCTGCCACGTGTCCAGCCGGATCTGCCGACCCTGATTCCCGAGGTCGCTCGTCCGGCTCCTGTGTCAGAGGGGTCTTCGGCAGAGCCGATCGTCTACGTCACGATCGGGCGCCTCGAGATCCGTGCGGACGACAAAGCGAGGCCCGCGAGAGCACCCGAGCGGCCGGCCGCTCCATCATCGCTCGAGCAGTATCTGGCGAAGCGCGGCAGGGGCGTCTCATGAGCAACGCCCTTGCGATTGCCACAGTGACGCGCGCGATGGCGGCGGTGATTGACCAGGCGGTCAACCCACTCGTCTCCGGCGTGGACATCTCGACCTCGCGGCCGGAGGCTGATGCGCAGGGCGCCAAGCGGATTCACCTGTTTCTGTATCAGGTGCTGCCGGATCCGACGCAGCGCAACAATGATCTGCCGACGCGCGCGTCGAACGGCGACCTGCGGCAGCGCCCGACGGCCGCGTTGAACCTGCACTACCTGGTCACCTTTCATGGCGACGACAAGGCCCTCGAGCCGCACAAGATGCTCGGGGCAGTGACGAGGGACTTTCACGCGCGCCCCGTGCTCTCGCGGTCGCTGATTCAGAGCGTCTCGAACGGCAACGTGAACGGCACGAACCTCGCGGACGCTCCTGACCAGGTCCGCGTCACGTCGCTCCCGCTCACGGTCGAGGATCTCTCGAAGATCTGGATGATGTTCTCGCAGATTCCTTACGCGCTCAGCGTCGCGTACGAGGCGCGCGTCGTGCTCCTGGAGGCGGACGAGTCTGGCGCGCTGGTGCTGCCGGTGCTCTATCGCGGCCAGGACGACCACGGCACGCAGACGCAGATCGGCCCGTTCCCGACGCTCGACAACTACGAGATCACACTGCCCGGCGCGCCGTTACAAGGTCCGCGATTGCCCTCGTATCCGAGCGCCCAGCTCGGGCTACAGGTGGCTCTGCGCGGCCGCAATCTCGGCGGCGAGACGGTGACGGTGCGGTTCAGCCATCCGCGGCTCGCAGCCGTCGAGATCGTGGTGCCCCCCGCGGATCGCACGCCCGACGAGGTTCGCGTCGTCATTCCCAACGACGCCGCGGCAGAAACCACGTGGGCCGCCGGCAACTACATCGTGTCCGTGAAGATTACCAACGGAGCGAGCACGCGAACGTCGAACGAGATTTCCCTGCCGCTGTCGCCGGCGTTCACCCAGATCGCGCCGGCGTCGCCGATCGCCGGCGCGGGGACGAATCTCGTGCTGACGCTCACGTGCCGACCACAGATTGCCGCCGGGCAGCGAGTGTCCTTGCTCGTGGGCAGCGGCGAGGCTGTCGCCGCGCCGCCCGCCACGCAGACTGCGACGGTCGCGTTCACGCTGGTCAAGGCACCCCAGGTGACGAACGAGTTCGTGTATCTGCGGGTGGACGGCGTGGACAGCGTCGCCTTTACACAGCAGGGCCCTCCGCAGAAGTTCGTGCTGGACGATTCCAAACGGATCACGATCACATGACCGTACCCGAGCGGTGGCAGCGCAACAACGACGCCTATCTGGCCGCAGCGCTGGAATGGATTCGCCTCCGCCTCCTGCAGCTCGCGGAGGGAAACCCGGTACCGATCGTCGCCACCGAAGCCAGGCGCGGCGGCGTCGCACGTCTGTTCGCCCCGGAGCCATCGTTGCCCGCGATGTCGCCACAGCCCGAGGCCAGGGACAAGGACGTCGAGCGCGCCCGGGCGGCGATGGACGAGTGCGCCCGGGCCGACACGCCGCCGGCCGCGCTGCTGCTCCAGCGCCGGCTGGACCTCTCGGACTTCGAACTCGAAACGCTGCTGCTCTGCGCGGCCATCGAGCTCGACACGCGGATCGCCGGTCTCTGCGCACATGCGCACAACGATCCGTCGAAGGCGTATCCGACCTGGGCACTGGCGCTCGCGCTGTTTCCGAATCCAGCGTGGGACGCGCTCTCGCCGGAACGCCCGCTGCGCTTCTGGCGGCTCATCGAGACCAGTCAAGCGCCGGCCGCGCCGCTCACCGCCAGCCCGCTGCGCGGCGACGAGCGAATCGTCAACTACTTGAAAGGTCTCAACCACCTCGATGCCGAACTCGCGACGTTCCTGACTCTCCTCACGGCGCCGGGTCAGGCCCAGCCATTCGCGCTGCCGCCCACCCACCAGGCGCTCGCGGCGAGGCTCGCGGAAGGGCTCGCGGCACGCACGATTCCCGACCTGATTCATCTGGTCGGGCCCGATTCGACCGGGAAGCAGCAGGTCGCCTGCGAAGCGGCGGCGACGCTCAAGATGGCGCTGTACCTCATCCCTTCGACGGTGTTGCCGTCGTCGCCGGTCGAGCTCGAGACGCTCGCGCGCACGTGGCGCCGCGAATGTCTGCTGCTGCCCGTCGGGCTCTATGTGGACGCCCGCGACGCCGAGCGCGATGCCCCTCCCGTCACGCGCTTTCTCGCGAGATGCGGCGGCGTCGTGTTCCTCGACTCGAGAGACAGCTGGCGCAATCTCCACCGCGGCGCGCTCACCGTGGACGTCGATCGGCCGACGCGTGCGGAACAGCGCGAGCTCTGGCGGACCCTCGTGAATGACGACGGACTCGCGGGCGTCCTGGCGTCGCAGTTTCACATGAGCGTGCCCGACATCCATCGCGCGGCCGCGGCCGCCTCGCGCGGCAAGGAGGAGGCCGTCGCGGATCGGATCTGGACCGCGTGTCGTGCGGCGTCGCGCCCCCGACTCGACCTGCTGGCCGAGCGGCTGGACGCCAAAGCGACCTGGGACGACCTGGTGCTTCCCGAGCAGGAGACGGCCTCCCTGCGCGAGATCGCGACGCACGCCCGCCGCCGCGCGCTCGTTCACGACGACTGGGGCTTTTCGCGGCGCATGAACCGCGGCCTCGGCCTGAGCGCGCTGTTCGCCGGCGAGAGCGGCACGGGCAAGACGATGGCTGCGGAGGTCATCGCGAACGAGCTGAAGCTGAACCTCTATCGCATCGACCTCTCGGCTGTCGTCAGCAAGTACATCGGAGAGACGGAAAAGAACCTGCGGCAGCTGTTCGACGCGGCGGAGGACGGCGGCACGATTCTGTTCTTCGACGAGGCCGACGCGCTGTTCGGCAAGCGCAGCGAGGTCAAGGACAGCCACGACAGGTACGCGAACATCGAGATCAACTATCTGCTGCAGCGAATGGAGGCGTACGCGGGCCTGGCGATCCTCGCGACGAACCTCAAGAATTCGCTGGACACGGCGTTTCTCAGGCGGCTGCGCTTCATCCTGCAGTTTCCATTCCCAAGCCACGCCGAACGTCGCCGGATTTGGGAGCGGGCGTTTCCCGCGGCGGTGCCGGCCGGCCCGCTCGACTTCGAGTTCCTGGCGAGGCTCAACATCGCCGGCGGCACCGTGACCAACATTGCGCTCAAGGCGGCCTTTCTTGCGGCCGGCCGCCTGGAGCCGGTCTCGATGGAAATCGTGATGGACGCTGCGCGAGCAGAGTTCAGGAAGCTCGAGCGGCCGGTGAACGACGCAGATTTCGCGTGGAAGAAAGCCAGGAAGGCCGAGGCGGTCGCATGAAGGTCACCGTGCACATCGAGCGCGTGATCTCGGACCGTGCACGCGACCGTCGCATCGATGCCGACCAGTTGGCGGAGTCGATTCGCGCGGAGCTCAGCAACCGCATCGTCTCGGACGGCTTGCCTGCACTCTTGCGGTCCGCCTCGATGCAGCCCGACCTGCCGTCCGACGGGCCTCGTCAGCCGATCCGGGCCGGCGCCGGCGTCGGCGACGCCCTGTACGGGAGGCTCGATCGATGAGCGGCTTGCCGCGATCGCCTCGCCTGCTCAAGGGCGGACTAGTGCTCATCGACGCCGTGACGTCCGCGGTGCAGCGCATCATCGCGCTGCAGTACAACCCGGACTCGCTCACCCGCACGTTGCAGGTGCAGGGCGTCGGCCCGGAGAGCGGCGATCGTTCGGAAGTGCTGCGCCTCAAAGGTCCGCCGATCGAGACGCTGAAGGTTGATGCCGAACTCGACGCGACCGATCAGCTCGAAATCGCGGACAGCGTCGCGACCGAGGTCGGGCTGCAACCGCAGCTTGCGGCGCTCGAGATCATCGTGTATCCGACGAGCGTCCAGCTGCAGACGCTGAACTCGCAGGCGCAGTCGGGCACGCTCGAAGTGGCCGCGGTCGAGTCGCCCCTCACGGTCTTCGTGTGGAGCCGCCAGCGCATTCTGCCGGTCCGGCTGACCGAGTTCAGCATCACCGAGGAGGCGTTCGATCCGAATCTGAACCCGATTCGCGCCAAGGTCAGTCTGGGCATGCGCGTGCTCAACGTGAACGACACCGGCTTCGCCCACAAGGCCGGCGGCCTGTTCATGACGTATCTGCAGAACAAGGAACAGCTCGCGCGCCGCAGTCGCGGTGCCGCGTTTTCTGCGCTGGGCATCACCGGCGTCTAGGACGATCTCATGTTCGATCCACAACAGGCGCTTCTCAATCTGCTGCAGCCGGGCGGGACCAATCAGACGTTGTTCCCGCCGACGAGCCGGTACTACGGCATCCCGGCCTCGACGATCAGGAGCGCGGCGGGCGTGCTGGAGATTTATCTCCAGCGCCGTTTTCTGCCGCCACTCCAGGGCATCGTGTCGCTCCAGCAGCACACGGTGGCGCAGGGCGAGCGCCTCGATCACATCGCGTTTCGCTATCTGGCGGACCCGGAGCAGTTCTGGCGCATCGCCGACGCGAACACCGAAATGAACGCCGACCAACTGACGGCGGCTCCGGGCCGCCGCCTGCGGATTCCGCTCGACGCGTCGGTCTAGGACGAGGCCGAGGACCATGGCGAACGGCATCGATTTGAAGCTGATGATCGGCCCGGCGGTGCCGATCCCGGTCTCCGAACCGGTCCTCGCGGCGCTCACGGAAGTCCAGGTCGTCTCCGCGTCCGGCGAGGCCGAGAGTGGGTTCGAGCTCAAGTTCACGTTGAGCAAGCGATCGCCGCTGCAAACGCTTTTCCTGGTGGCCGGCGGCGCGATGCCGCCCATCATCCGCGTCGTGATCGTCGTGAGTTACCGCGGAGTCAACACCGTGCTCATGGACGGCCTCATGACGGAGCAGAGCGTGAGTCCAGGCAGCGATCCCGGACACTCGGTGCTCTCGCTGCGCGGCACGGACCTCTCGGCGGCGATGAACCTCATCGATTTCAGCGGGTTGCCATATCCCGCGATGCCGTTGTTTGCGCGGGTCGCCCTCATCATCGCCAAGTATGCCGTGCTCGGCATCGTGCCTCTCGTGATACCGCCCATCGTCACCGACGTCCCGCTCCCGACGAACCAGATCCCGCAGCACCAGGGCAAGGATCTCGAGTACCTGCGCTACCTCGCGCATCGCAGCGGCTACGTGTTCTACGTCGAGCCAGGTCCGGTGCCGGGGGTGAGCAAGGCGTACTGGGGCCCCGAGATCAAGATCGGCGTGCCACAGCCGGCGCTCAACGTCGACATGGACGCGTTCACGAACGTCGAGTCGCTTCAATTCCGCGTGGAGAAAGACAGGAAGAAGATCCCGCTCGTTCGGATTCAGGAAGAGAAGAGCAAAGTGCCGCTCGAGCTGCCGATTCCGGACATCACGCCGCTCAATCCTCCACTCGGCGTGATTCCGCCGCTTCCGGTGACCATCGCGCCCGTCAAGGGATCCGATCAAGTGAGTCCGCTCACGGCCGTCATGATGGGCCTCGCGGAGGCCTCGCGGTCGGCGGACGCCGTCTTCGGCAGCGGGACCCTCGACGTGCTGCGGTACGGCCACATCCTCAAGTCGCGCCAGCTCGTCGGCGTGCGAGGCGCGGGCGTGCCGTTCGACGGCCTGCACTACGTCTCGAAGGTCACGCACACGATCAAGCGCGGCGAGTACAAGCAGGCGTTCGAGCTCAAGCGCAACGGGCTCATCTCGACCGTGCCGGCGGTGCCAGTATGAGCGAACGCTACTGGGGCAAGTACCGCGGCACGGTGACGACCAACATCGATCCGGAGCAGCGGGGCCGCATTCAGGCGATCGTTCCGGCCGTGACGGGCCTCAGCCCGTCCACATGGGCCATGCCCTGTGTCCCGTTTGCCGGCAAGGCGAGCGGATTCTTCGTCGTGCCGCAGATCGGCGCCGGCGTGTGGGTCGAGTACGAAGACGGCGACCCCGACAGGCCGATTTGGGTGGGCGGTTTCTGGGGACTCTCGGCCGAGGTGCCGACGTCAGCACTCGCCCCGCCGCCGATTCCGCCTGGTCAGAACATCGTGGTGCAGACCACGCTGCAGAACCAGATTGTGGTGAGCGACTCCGCGCCGACGCCGGTGAGCGGCGGCATCATGCTGAAGTCCACGACCGGGGCGTCGATCGTCGTCAACGACAGCGGCATCTACATCTCGAACGGCAAGGGCGCGGAGATCACGATGATCGGCCCGTCCATCACGGTGAACCAGGGCGCGCTGGTGATCACATGACGCGGGAAGGAGGCTGCTGATGCCCGGATTTCTCGTCCACGTCGGCGCGCAGGTGATGTGCGCGCACGGCGGCCAGGCGCAGCCGACGACGCCCAACCCGCGCGTGACCGTCAGCGCGCAGCCGACAGTCACGACGGTGCCTCCGTACACGGTCGCAGGTTGCACACTGCCGCCGCCGACCGCGGCCAATGGACCGTGCGTGACCGCGACCTGGCTGGTCGGCACGACCCGCGTGCTGTCGAATGGCCAGCCGCTCGTCGTGCAGTCGAGCACCTCCATCTGCGCGCCGACGGGGACGCCGCTCATGATCACCGTCACGCAAACGCGCGTCTCTGCCATCTGAGGTCGCCATGGACATCGACTTCCCGTTCCACTTCGACCTCGGCAAGCGCACGGCGACGACCACGACCGAGGACAACGTGCGCGACATGATCGAGCAGCTGCTCTTCACGAACCCGGGCGAGCGCGTGAACCGGCCGGATTTCGGCAGCGGATTGCTTCAGTTGGTCTTCGCGCCCAACAGCCCTGAGCTCGCGGCCGCGTTGCGGTTCACGACGCAGGCCGCGCTTCAACAGTATCTGGGCGCCGTGATCGACGTGCAGTCGCTCGAGGTGGCCGCGGAGGACGCCAACCTTACCGTCTACCTCAAGTACCTGCTGCGCGCCGCCGGTGAGGTTCGCGATCTCACGCTCAGCCGGAGCACCACGCCATGACGAACCTGGCCTGCCGCAACGACGCACGGCGAACTGCGGTCCGAAAGAGCCCGACGCTTGCGGGGTTCGACTACCTCGAGGTGAGCGAGGACCATCTGACGCTCCGCGTGTACTTTCTCGGCCGGCTGCCGGCGACCCCGCTGACCAAAGAGAACTTCAGGGTCGAAGGCGGCCGGCGGGTTCGCAACATCCATGTCGTGGACGTGTTCACGAAGCAATTCGACGATCCCGAGCTCGACGACTACGCAGAGGTCGTCGTCGATCGCTTCGGCGATTTCTCGGAGTACACGCTGCGTGCCGTGGCGCGCGTGACCGGCCAGCACGGCTCCGGGTGGGTGCCGCACCCGGAATTCGACCCGTTGTATCGCCAGTTGAGGTTTCATTTCACTGCCGATTGCCCGACCGATCTGGACTGCCCGCCGGGAGACGTCTGTCCGCAGCCGGATCGTGTCGAGCCGGCGATCAACTATCTGGCGAAGGACTACGCGAGCTTCCGCCAGTTGATCCTCGATCGGCTTGCCGTGGTGATGCCCGAGTGGCGAAATCAGTTTGTCCCGGATATCGGCATCACGCTCGTCGAATTGCTCGCGTACGCCGGCGACTACCTGAGCTACTACCAGGACGCCGTGGCGACCGAGGCCTATCTCGACACGGCCCGGCAGCGCAGATCGGTCCGGCGGCACGCGCGCCTTGTCGACTATGCCGTCCACGAGGGCTGCAACGCCCGGGCGTTCGTCGTCGTGACCACGACGGGCGATCTTCGCGTCGAGCCGGGCGGCGTCGAGTTCATCACGCCGGCCGCGAAGAACCTGCCCGTGGAGCTCACGCGTGACGCGGTCGCTTCGGTCAACGCCGGCGCGTTTCAGGTATTCGAGGCGATGGCGCCGGTGGATCTTCATCTCGGACACGACGCCCTTTCGATCTACACATGGGGCGATCGCGAGTGCTGCCTGCGCCGCGGCGCCACCACCGCGACGCTGGTCGATGCGTGGATTGGCGAGGGATCCGAGCGGACGCGGCGGCTGAAGCTCAAGGCCGGCGACTTCGTGATCTTCGAGGAGGTCGTCGGGCCAAAGACAGGCGCCGCCGCAGACCGCGATCCCCTGCACCGCTGGGCGGTGCGCCTCACGAGCGTCGATCCGGACACTGACCCGCTGAACGGCAGCCCCCGTCCTCAACATCACGTGGGCGAAGAATGACGCGCTGCCGTTTCCGTTGTGTCTCTCCACGGTCGGGCCGCCGCCCGACTGCGCGCTCATCACCGACGTCAGCGTGGCGCGCGGCAACGTCGTGCTCGTCGATCACGGACGTACGGTTGAGGAGGACCTGCCGCCGGTGCCGTCCGTCGAATCGACCCCCGTCTGTGACGGGGAGGGCGTGGTCGGCGAGGTCACCCGAACGGCGGGTCCCTTCAACCCGAAATTGACGTACCCGAACCTCACGTTCCGCGAGCCGCCCGCCGCGAAAGCGCCGGCGGCGACCGTGCTCGATCAGGATCCGCATCGGGCCGGGCCGGTCTTGACGCTCGCCAACGGCAAGTGGGTGGCCGTCGCGGATCTGCTCGACAGTCGATCGAGCGACAAGGCGTTCGTCGCCGAGATGGACAACGATCGCGTCGCCCATCTCCGCTTCGGCGACGGGACGCACGGAGCGCTTCCGCCGCCCGCGGTCGCCTTCCACGCCCGCTATCGCGTTGGCGCCGGCCCGGCAGGCAACGTCGGCGCCGAGGCGATCGCGCACGTGGTCTGGCCGTCCAACGTTTCGAAATTGATCACGGGCGTTCGCAATCCCCTGGCTGCCCGCGGCGGAGTCGAGCCGCAGTCGATCCGGGAAGCCAAGCTGTTTGCGCCACAGGCGTTCCGCAAGCGCGTGGAGCGCGCGATCACGGCCGACGACTACGCGGCGATCGCGCAGCGTGAATTTCCGCTCGAAATCCAGCGTGCGGCCGCGACGCTGCGCTGGAATGGCAGCTGGTACGAGGCGCTCGTCGCGATCGATCCGTTCGGATCCCGCCCGCCCGATCGCAGCCTGATCGGCCGCGTGCGGCGCCGCCTCGAGAATTTCCGCCGCATCGGACACGACCTTCGCGTGGAAGCGGCGACGCGGGTGCCGGTGTTCATCTGGCTGTCGATCTGCGTGAAGGCCGTATACCTGCGAGCGCACGTGCTCGCGGATCTCGAGACGCGCTTCGGTCCGGGCAAGCTCGCCGATGGCAGCCTCGGCTTCTTTCACCCCGACAACCTGACGTTCAGCGGCGCGCTGTATCTCAGTCAGGTCGTGTCGGTCGCGCAGTCGGTGCCAGGCGTCGAGAGCGTCCGCGTGCGCGCGTTCGAGCGCATGTTCGACGGCCCGCATGGGGAAATCGACACCGGTCTCATCAAGTTCGGTCCCTTCGAGATCGCGCAATGCGACAGCAATCCCAGCGTGCCTGACAACGGGCAGATTCGGTTCGACATCGGAGGTGGCCGATGAAATCGTGCGGCTGCACGGGTGGCTTGCCGTGCGGGTGCTGCGCAGGCGTCGAGCCGGTCACGCCCGAGAGCGAAGTCAATCGGCCCGGCCTGCCGGCGCTTCGCTACCGTGCCGGCACCCACGCCACGTTCCTCGAGACGATGAAGGCGGATCTGTCGAAGGATCGTCGCCTCGATGGCTTGAGTGTGCGCGACGCCTCCGACGGGTCGATCGCGCTGCTCGACGCCTGGGCGACTATCGGCGACGTCCTCACGTTCTACCAGGAACGGATCGCCAACGAGGGCTATCTCGGGACGGCGACCGAGCGCCGTTCGGTGATGGAGCTCGCCAACCTGGTCGGCTACCGGCCGCGGCCTGGCGTGTCGGCCAGCGTCTTCGTCGCCTACACCCTCGACGATGGCGCCGAGACGACGATTCCTGCGGGATCGCTGGTCCGCAGCGTGCCCGCGGATGGCGAGGCTCAGCAGGCGTTCGAGACCTCCGAGCCGCTCGAAGCCGAAGCGTCGTGGAACAACCTGCAGGTACGACTCACCCGGCCGCATACGAAGAAGTCGATCCTGACGTCGCGCGCGATTTATCTGAAGGGCCTCGTGTCATCGGTGCACAAAGGCGATCCGTTACTGGTGGCGTTTGCCGAGCGCGACGTCGCGCTTTGTCGCATCCTCGACGTTCAGCAGGACGCGCCGGCGAGCCGAACGAAGGTCAGCCTCGAGGAGTGGACGCCCTCGGGCCACTTCCAGATCGCGGGCGGCTCCGAGCTCGCGCAAGCCAATGCGCTCCGCCCGTTTCTTCGCATCGAAGACTTCGGCCTCACGCTCACGAACGCGACGGTCAAAGCGGTCCTGCCCATTCTCGAAAACGCGGTGAACGTCCTCGATTCCGGGACGTCTGCGGGCGTCGATGACGCCTTTGACGGCCTCCGCAGCTTTGAGGCCGCCAACCCTCCCAAATCGGCGAAAGCGAGGGTGTGGCTGGACGCGCTGCTCGAGGCCCGGGATGCGGAGGGACCCGGCGCCCCGCCTACCGTCGTGAGCGTGGACGAGATCGCGAGCGACGCCGGCCTGCTCGAGCCCGCGTCGCTGTCGCCAAGATCGCAGTACCACCGCAGCGACGATCTCGACACGCTCTTCGGCACGACGGCTGAGAAAGACGATCAGACGGCTCACGTCGCTGGGTCCGTGCTCTCGACGCTGACGGCGTTTCGTCAGGCGTTCCGGCAGTCGCTCTCGACCGCGCTCGCCGGCGCGCACGTGACCGACGATCCGGACATTCGCGTCTACTCGGTCACGCGAACCGCGCCTTTTGGCTACAACGCCCCGCCGCAGGCGTCGACCGATCGAGGCGGCGACGACTCGCCCGGGTTCACCACGACGTGGAGTGAATGGCCGCTCGACTCGGCCGACGCTTCGGACAGCAGCCCGATCCGGGACAAGCTCGACCTCGAGAAGGAGTTCGACGCAGTCACCCTCAGAACCCCCGTCGCCGTGCAGATCGGATCGACGGCCTACACCACGCCTGCCCTCAAAGATGTGACGGTCGTCTCGCGTGCCGCGTACGGCCTCGCGGGCAAGTCCACGCGGCTCCTGTTCCAGCAGCAAGGTACTGTCGTCGTCGCCGAGCGACCTCGCCCTGCTTCGGCCGGTCAAGGTCTTCCTCGCGGCCGATCTCCTGCCGCTTGCCGAGCAGCCGATCGACGAGCCCGTGTGCGGTTCTGATCCCGCGATCGAGCTCGACGGTCTCTACGACGGCCTCACGGCAGGGAAGTGGATGATCCTGACAGGCGAGCGGGAGGACACGCCGGGTACGTCCGGTGTTCAAGCGACCGAGTTGCTGCTCATCGGCGACGTCCAGCATCAGGTGACGCCCAATCTTGCTGGCGACCGGCTGCACACGTTTCTGCACCCCGTGGTCCCG
Organism: uncultured Acidobacteriota bacterium; assembly: GCA_963724645.1. Taxonomy (GTDB): domain Bacteria; phylum Acidobacteriota; class Vicinamibacteria; order Vicinamibacterales; family SCN-69-37; genus CAVXSP01. The sequence goes on along the minus strand of CAVRVJ010000006.1, from coordinate 466,708 downwards.
TCTTCGTTCTGCTACAAGCGCGACACCGTCAAGATCTACGGCAACGTCGTCAAGGCGACGAACGGTGAGACGCGGAAAGAAGTCCTCGGGGGCGGGGACGCCAGCGTGCGCTTTCAATCGTTTCCGCTCAAGCAATCGCCGCTCACGTATCTGCCGGCCCCGACCGCCTCCGGCTCCGACAGCACGCTTCGCGTCTACGTGAACGACGTCGAGTGGCACGAGGCCGACACGCCGGTCGGCCTCGCGCCGTACGATCGTCGATTCTTCACGAAGACGGCCGACGATGACACGACCACGGTGATCTTCGGCAACGGCGTCACCGGCGCGAGGCTGCCTACCGGAAATGCGAACGTGCGCGCCGCCTATCGCAACGGCATCGGCAAGGGCGGCAACGTGGACCCGGGCCAGCTGACGATTCTCGGATCGAAGCCGCTTGGCGTGAAGGAGGTCGTCAATCCGCTGCGCGCCTCGGGTGGTGCCGACAGGGACTCGCGGGATCAGATCCGCGTCAATGCGCCGCTTTCAGTCACGGCGCTCGACCGTCTCGTTTCGGTCGAGGACTACGCGCACTTTGCACAGACCTTCGCCGGGATCGGCAAGGCGAGCTCGACTTCGCTCACCGACGGTCATCGCCAGCTCGTTCACGTCACGATCGCGGGCATCGACGACATTCCGATCGACGTGACGTCGGACCTGTATTTGAACTTGCGGCACGCGATGCACCTGGCCGGCGATCCCGGTCAGCCGCTGCAACTCGACGTGCGGACCGCGAAGTTCCTGGTGATTCAGGCCGGTGTGAAGGTAGGCGACGACTACCCGTGGGAGTCGATGGCGCCGAAGCTGCGCGACGCGCTGCTCGAGGCGTTCCAGTTCGACCGCCGGGCGCTGGGGCAGAGCGCGTTCCTGAGCGAGGTCCTCGACGTCCTGCAGCGCGTCCCGGGCGTCGAGTTCATCGACGCGGACAAGTTCGGAGCGCTCTCGGAAGAGCAGTTGACGCCGAGCGGCATTGTGGCCGCCATCGGGCAGATGACGCGGCTCGACGTCGTGACTGCGGCGCCGGCCCGGACGACCGCGTCCGGCATCGTCGCGGCGGAAATCGCGTACTTCACGCCCGATGTATCGGCCACGATCGCGCTGAACCAGCTGTGAGGCGATGCCATGAGTGACAGACTCGATCGACTGTACGAGCTGCTGCCGGTCGTGCATCGCATGCGCGATGCGGATCAGGGCGAGCCGCTGCGCGCGCTCCTGCAGGTCATCGCGTCGCAGGCCAACGTCATCGAAGACGACATCGCGGGGCTGTACGACAACTGGTTCATCGAGACGTGCGAGGACTGGGTGGTGCCCTACATCGGGCAGCTCGTCGGATACGAACCGGCGGTCGATCCGGGGCTCGCGGCCGACTCGCTGACGCCGAGCGGGCGCGCGCGGGCGCGCGCCATCTTTCCTCGCGCGGACGTCGCGCACACCGTGCGGAACCGCCGGCGCAAAGGGACGCTGGCGCTGCTCGAGATTCTGGCGGCCGAGGCGGCGGGCTGGCCGGCGCGCGCCGTCGAGTTCTTCAGGCTGGTCCGCTGGTCGCAGGATGCCGGTGATGTGCACCGCTATCGGGCCCGGCTGGCGGATGTGCGGAACGGCAACGCGCTCGATCTGGTGGGATCGCCGTTCGACGGGGTCGCGCACACGGCAAACGTCCGGCGGATCCAGTCGCACCGGCGCGTCGGCCGCCACAACATCGCCAGCGTCGGCGTGTTCGTGTGGCGGCTGCGGTCGTACAAGGTCACCGCGACCAAGGCGTACTGCCGCGAAGACGCAGGTCCGAATGCCTTCACGTTCAGCGTGCTCGGCAACGACGCGCCGCTCTTCGTCAATCCGATCGGGGAGGCGAGCCCCGACGCGATCGCGGGGGAGTTGAACCTCCCGGGTCCGATCCGGCGCCGGGCGCTCGCGCTCCGCCCGCAGGACTACATCGAGAACAGCTTCAGCATCTCCGCGCCGGGCTGGCCTCGGGGCGGTGTGTCGCCGAAGATCGTCGTCGCAGATCTGTCCGACCTGTCGGCATACCGGCCGCGACGCAACACGATTGCGGTCGATCCCGTCCTTGGACGGATCCTGTTCCCGCCCGACCAGCCGCCGAGGGACGGCGTGATCGTCTCGTACCACTACGGCTTCTCCGGGGACATGGGGGGTGGCGAGTACGCGCGTGCGCTGTCGGAGCCGCCGGGCGCGACGACGATCCGGATCGGCCCGGGTGCCCACCAGACGATCCAGGAGGCGCTCGACGAGTGGACCGCGAAGGCGCCGAAGGACGCCGTGATCGAGTTCACCGCGAGCGGCGTGTTCGTCGAGCCCATCGTGATCGATATTCCCAAGGGCCGATCGCTCGAGCTGCGCGCGGCATCCGGCGTGCGCCCGGTCATTCGGCTGATTGACTGGCAGATTGATCGCGCCGATTCACTCGTGGTCAACGGCGCGGCAAACAGCCGATGCGTGCTCGACGGGCTGCTCATCACGGGGCGGGCCGTGCGCGTCACAGGCAGCCTCGCCGATTTCACGATTCGGCATTCGACGCTTGTGCCGGGGTGGGGCCTCGAGCACGATTGCATGCCGCGGCGGCCCGCGGATCCGAGCCTCGAGATCTTCAGCGCCACCGTCGCCGTTCACATCGAGCACAGCATCGTCGGCTCAATCCAGGTGAACATGCCGGCACCGGAAGGCGCCCCGACGCCAACCTCACCGGAGAGCGGCGACCAGGCGAGATGCATCGGTTATCACGCGGACCCGTTGTGCGTGGATGTGTCGGATTCGATTCTCGACGCGACGAGCGCCGAACGGGAGGCGATCGGCGCGCCGGGGTGCACGGTGGCCCACGTGTGCCTACGGATCGCCCGCACCACGGTGTTCGGTCAAGTGCAGGTGCACGCGCTCGCGCTCGGCGAAGACTGCATCTTCGACGGTGTCGTGTTCGTGGCGCGGCGGCAGATCGGCTGCGTACGGTTCTGCTACGTGGCGCCCGGCTCGCGGACGCCTCGCCGGTTCGAATGCCAGCCGCACGACGGCAATGGCGTCGAGCCGCTGTTCGGCAGCCGACGCTACGGCCGGCCCGACTACGCGCAGCTCTCGCTCGATTGCCCGGATGAGATCGCCGCAGGTGCGAGCGACCAGTCCGAGATGGGCGCGTTCCACGACCTCTACCAGCCGCAGCGGACGACGCTGCTGCAGGCGCGACTCGACGAGGCCGTGCCCGCGGGCATGGAGGCGGGAATCATTTTCGTCAACCAAACGGAAAGTCACTTGACGTGACGTGGTAGGTTGCGCCCGCGCCCTGGCGGGCGCGCGACGGTACCACGTCACGTCACGTGCTTTCCGGGATTAGTCTCAGGAGCGACGACTGCCATGAAGGGCGATTTCTCTCGCTGGACGTTCGATCGGACCAAACGCTACGACCGCGTGCTGTCCCTCCAGGGCCGCGTCTTCCTCGACGCGGACTTCAACGAGGGCATGGAGCTGCAGCTGCAGCGCCTTCGAAAGCTTACGGCCGACCTGCTTGGACCACACGCAGGACCGGGCGCATCGGGGTTCTCGATCTCGGCCACGACCCCGGCCTCGAAGGACTTCTTCATCACGTCGGGGTCTTACTACGTCAACGGGATCCTCTGCGAGAACCCGGCGCTGCCTCCACCGGCGCAAGGCCAACCGGACCCCGGGCCGAAATACACCAGACAGCCGTTTCTCCCGAAGCCGGACGATCTGACAACCGGCACGTTCATCGCGTACCTCGATGTCTGGGAGCGTTTCCTCACCTGCATCGAGGACGAAGACCGGACGCCTGCCGAGCTTCAGCAGTCGATTCGTGAGGTGGCCCTCGGTGGCCCGGACACGGCCGCGCGGTCGCAGGTCGTGTGGCAGGTCCGCCTGCTGCCGATCGACATCGGCGCGGCGCCGCCCAACAACGACGGCCCCAACTTCGCGGCGTTCATCAAGGACCTCCAGGACCTGGGCACGATTCGGACAGTCGAAGCCGGGGCGCACCAGTTCGGCCGCGTCAAGATGCGCGCGCGCAAGCCCAAGGCCGACGACCTGCCGTGCGCGACCAGTCCCGAGTCGAAGTACCGCGGACCCGAGAACCAGTTGTACCGCGTCGAGATCCACACGAGCGGGGCTTTTGGTGCCGCTGGCGGAGGCTCGCCGACCTTCAAGTGGTCGCGCGACAACGGCTCGGTCATCTTTCCGATCCGGTCGCTGGAAGGACCGACGGTCGTGCTCGAGACGCTCGGCCGCGACGAACGTCTTGGACTGAAGCCCGGCGACTGGGTGGAGGTCGTCGACGACGCCTACGTCCTGCAGAACAGCGCCGATCCGCTGCTGAAGGTGAAGTCAGTGGACGCTGAGACGCTGATCGTTGAGCTCAGCGCGGCCCCCGCGTCGCCGGTCGGCACGGTACCGGGACTTCATCCGATCCTGCGTCGCTGGGATGGGACGGCCGCGGTTTCCGTGAATCCCGATCCGGAGTCCGACGGATACCGACCGCTCGAAGACGGCGTCGAGGTGCAGTTCTCGCCCGGCGACTATCGCACCTCCGACTACTGGATCGCGCCTGCGCGTACGGCCACCGGCGACGTCGAGTGGCCCGGTCCGGTCGACGATCCGCACGAGGTGCCGCCGCACGGCATCGTCCACGCGTATGCGCCGCTGGCGGCAATCAGCGTCGCGCCGACGGCAGTCAGCATCCTCCACGACATGCGGCGGAGGATCATTCAGCTCTGGAGTTGAGAGGGAGCAGGATTGGAAGACCGGCCATGCGCACTCTTGCGCTGCAACCTAAAGGCGCTCCGCAACCCACGGTTGAGCCACGACGCGCGTTCGGGAATCGCGTGGCGCCGCGCGCGATTGATCAGGGACGTCACATCGCAGAGGACGGTGCAGCGTTCCACGTCGTTCCGGTCAGGACATCGCTGCATCCACACCAGGGATCTCCCGAAACGCTGCGCCGCGAAGCCAGCATCTACGCGCAAGCCAGAACTCCAGTTCGCATTGGCGGCCTCCTGACGGCCTGGGACGCGGAGCCGCTCGGCGCTCTCGAAACCGGTACTCACCTGCGCGAGATTGAGCACCAGTTCGGTCCGGCGGGCGTGGAGCGGTCTGTGCGGGGGCTGTCGCATACGAGGGGCGAACGGTTCGCACACAGCGCCGCAGAGCATGCGGGATTCTCACCCGCCGCACGCTCATCGGCGGGCGGTGCCATCGGTCAGCAGGCAGCACGCGCCATCCGGGAGAGCAGCCCATCCCGTCATCTGCCCGACGATGTGCGCGAGAAGTTGACGAACGCCAGCGGCCACGACTTCAGCGATACCGCGATCCACGACGACGCGGCGGCCCATCGCGCCGCGGACCTGCTGAATGCGCGCGCGTTCACCCTCGGCCGTGGAATCTATTTCGGGCGCAACGAATATCAGCCGACGACCCAGGCAGGAGCTCATCTGCTCGCGCACGAGGCTGCCCACGCAGCGCAGCACAGCGCACACGAATCGGCACCGACCGAGCACTTCCGCACTAGCGGAGACGCCGATCGCGAGGAGGACGAAGCCAGCCACTTTGCTGCGGCTCTTGCCGGTCCGCGCACGCCGACGCCGCCCGCCGCCGCCGCTGACGCCCTCGACCGGAACCGATCTCGTACACCGGGTCATAAGCTTCTCGCATGCCAACGACACGTTTACGACGAACAACGTCGTTGCCGACGAGACGGCGGCGGGGTTCCGGCTGGCGTCGAATCCGCACCCTGCCTTTCAATGGGAGACGGACGTGACCATCCAAGGCGTGGCCGGCGATCCCGTCGGCGATTTTGAGGTCGGTTTCCTTCAGGTCGAGCGTGTGTTCTATGCCAACGTCTACTGGGGCGACGGAACCAGCCGCACGCATCGCAGCGTGCGGCCCGATGGTCCGCTGCCACGACGCGACGCGGCAACCGCAGGCAGCGTCTTTGCCTCTGACGGTCCACCTTACCTGGCCCCGGCGTTCGCGGCCAGCGGCGACGTTCGAAGCCCTTCGTTCGACGACACGCCGGGAACGCAGCGGTTTCCCTGGGCCAATCCGCTGCCCCCTCGCGCCGGGACCACCGGGTGGTTCAACTACGGAGACGCGTTCGTCACGTACCTGAGCGCGCGCGATACGACCGCCGGGACGGACGCGGCGGCCTTCCGTGATCTCGCCAACGTCTACTGGAACCAGTCTATGGGTGGCCGCTTCGACGCCACGCAGCCGGTCGGCGACCGCGTGACCGCGACGGAACCTGGCATCGTGAACCACAGCGGCGTCATCGAAGGCGGCACCTCGGAATTCCCGGCCATCCATGGCGGCACCATCGCGAACGGCCACGACACGACGACGGACGCTTGAGCGCGTCGGCCGACGGAGCCCGGCTATGCGAGCGCTTGCGTGACGACAGCGCGGATCTTCTCGAGTCCTGTCTTCAAGTTGTCCTCAGCACTCCTGGTCCAGGTACCTGACGGTTGAACAATTCGAGCGAGAAGTAGCCCCGGAACCCGCTGTCGCGCAAGTCGCGGAGGATTTGCCGGAAAGGCGCGACTCCATCGCCGGGATAAATCCGGCTGCCGTCGTTCAGCGTCGACGAGTCGGCCGCTTGCGGATAGTCGTTGATGTGCATCACGTGAAGCGACGCGCCGTTGATTTGCTTCAGGCTCGTGAATGGCGTGGCGCTCTTGTACAAGTGGAACACATCGAGCAGCAGGCTGGCGTCGGCGCGTCCGGACGCCACCGTCACGTAGATGCCGTGTGAGAGCGGGCCGAGCACCGGATGCGTGCCCCACAGCTCGAGCAGGGGCTGCACGCCCATCTTTTCGCCCATCTCGAGCGCATCGCGATAGTACTTCGCCGCATTGTCGAGACTGACGGCGGCGCGGCTGTTGCCCGGAGGCGCCGCGATCCTGTACCGCCGATCTGGACCACCTTGTCCATGTCCACTTTCAGCCGTTCCATCGACTCCGACCGTCGCGCGTCATCGTCGTCGAAGAACGCGTTGAACGCGATGGCGTTTTCGACCGTGAGGCCGGCGTCAGCGATCCGTTTCCCGAGGTCCTTCAGCGTGCCGCCGCTCTTCGTGTAGGCGTCGATCTCGGTGATCCACGGTTCAATCGCGTGGAAACCGGCCTTCGACGCTGCCGCCACGACCCCGACGATGTCGAGGTTGTTGCCGCGGATCGTGCTGGTATTGAGGCAGTAGCCAAATGGCTCGTTGGCGGGACGTTGAGGCGAGCCTGCCGGGCGAGACGTCTGCGCGTCGCCGCGCCTTGCTGCCGCGGTCGCAATGGCGACAGTACCGGCCACACTGCCAAGAACCTCCCGGCGGGACCACTTCATGGCGTTCTTCTCCTGTCTCCAGGCTGAGCCTGACGGCGCGACCCTATTGCGGTCCAACGCCCTTGACGCGGGTCTTGATCGCATAGAACCCCGTGCGGGCGGTGATGAACAGCGTCTGCCGGTCTGGTCCGCCGAACACGAGATTGGCGGGGTTCTCGGGCGGCGTGATCGTCTCGATGCGCTGGCCAGCCTTGTCGAAGACCTGCACGGCGCGTCCGCTCGTCAGGTAGACGTTCCCTTCCGAGTCGATCGTCATGCCGTCGGACCCGAACTCGCAGAACAGCCGCTTGTTCGTGAGACCGCCGTCCTGGGCGATGTCGTACGCAAACGTCTGGCGGTTGCGGATGTCCGCCACGTACAGCGTCCGTCCATCCGGTGTGCCGATGATGCCGTTTGCCTGACCGAGATCTTCGTCCAGACGCCTCATGCTCTTGTCCGGCGGAGAATAGACATACACCGTCTCGGGATTCTCACGCGGCCCGCGATTCCACCAGCGCCGCTGATAATACGGATCGGTGAAGTAGATCCGGCCCGTCGTCGGGTGCACCCACACGTCATTCGGGCCGTTCAACAGTTTGCCTTTGTACGTGCTGAAGAGCACCGTCACCTTCTTCGCCGTGACGTCAATCGACCACATCTCGTTCTTCTCGTCGGCGGCGGCGATGAGGTGCCCATCATTGTCGAACGTCATGCCGTTCGTGTACCCACTCGGCTGCATGAACGTGCTGAGGACGCCGGCGGTGTCGTACTTCATGATCCTGTTGTTGTCCTGATCGACGAAGTAGACATTCCCGGCCGCGTCGGTCGTGGGACCTTCGGTGAAAATGAAATCGCCTGCCAGCTTCTCGACAACGGCGCCTGGCGCGAGCACACGTGAGGGACTCGGCGTGAGTGGCGGTACGGGCGGCGGCGCGCCGCGCCGTGCGCCGCCCTGGACCTGCTCGGGTGGCGGCGTGGCCGGCATTCCCGGCGGCGGATTCTGGGCGGCCGCTGCTGCGATGGCCAAGCCGCCCACGAGTACCGCGACCACGAAGCGGAGTTCAGGTACTCATGCCGCCATCTTACTCGCCTGTTGGCGACTTGATAACGTCCGTCGCCGCCGCGGCGCCATTGGCCAGCCGCACGCGCGCGCTCGATAAAACCGCGTAAGACGTTTGTCGAGGATTTTGGCTGGCGACGACCTTCAGCCAAGATCTATTATACGCGGCAAGGCCTACGCAGAAACAGACTTCCGGCGCACCCGAAATGCCGCTACAGTGGGCGCGTCCCATGAACCAATCCAAGACCGGCTCCGCGCGCAGTGCGCTCGAGCGCATCGTGCACACGCCGGAGCTCGCCCGTGTGGTACCGCAGCTTCGGCCTGAGCTGCTGCACCGCGTGATTCAAGGCTGCGGCCTGGAAGACTGCGTCGACCTCCTGCCGCTCGTCACGCCCAGTCAGCTCGCGGATGTCTTTGACCTCGACCTGTGGCATGCCGCACGGCCCGGGGGGAACGAACGATTCGATCCGGAACGGTTCGGCCTGTGGATCGAGGTGCTGGCAGAAGCCGGTCCGGCCGTCGCCGCGCAGAAGCTCGCCGGTATCGACGTCGATCTCGTGATCGCCGGACTGGCGCAGCACGTGCTCGTCTTCGACCAGGCGGCCGTCGCGGACTACGTGACGTTGGATGGAGAACTGATCGCGCCAGCCTTTCCTGACGATCGGCTCACAGCCGACGTCGGCGGCTATGTTGTCGTGTCGCGGCGTGCCGACGCCTGGGACGCGGTCGTGTCGGTTCTGACAGCGCTCGCCGAGGAACAGCCATCCCGCTTCCACGAGTTGATGGCCGGGTGCCGCGCGTCGTCGAACTCACGACCGGAGGTCGACGGACTGGACGATTTACTGGCGCATGGCGATCAGGCGATGTTCGACGTCGCGATCGATCGCGAGCGCCGGCGGGAACGAGACGGCTACGTGACAGCCGGCGACGCGTGCGCCTTCCTGGCGATGTCGCGCAAGACGGATCCTGAATCCGTCGCGGCACCGACCGCCAACCCGATCGCGCGGGCGTATTTTCGAGCGCTGGACGACGCACGAGAAGAGAGCCCTGGAATGGCGCCAGCACAACTGCCCGCTGCCTCGAGGGCGGCGAGCGCCAGTTCATCTCCCCAGGCGGAATCAGTGGCGGCCGTCATGGACGTGCTTGTCGAAGCCGGCCTCCTGAAGCTCGACCAGGATCCTCGCGCGCTCCTGCCCTCCGGCCCGCAGACCGAGACACCGCGACTGGCGCGCATACGCGCGGCGATGGACGCACTGAACAACCGTAATCCCGCCGCGTTCGCGAGGAAGATCGACGAACTCATGTTCCTGGCAAATACGCTGAAGGCGGGATGCGCCATTCAGGCCCGATCGTTCACTGGACAAGAAGCGTGGGACGCAGTCGTTGGTGTCTGCAATCTTGCACTCGAGGTCCTGGCGCCGGCCGACGAGCTCCTGGCCGACCGCGATCTGATCAGCCTGTTTCAAGCCGGTTGGACCATACTGCATGACGACGTGGCGATGTACGCCGCCGCCGGGCTGGTCGATGTCTTGAGGACACTCCGCTGCCGGGACCGGGCGATCCAGCTTGGACTCCATACGCTTCGCGTCGAGATGACGAGACACCTGCGCACCGGAACCCCGTGGCGCGCGCGAGACGCCATGGACGTGCTTGCTAGTCTGGATTTGCCGTCCTGGGCCGCGCTGCTGGGATTGATCGCTGAGTGCCCCGTGCTGGTCACCGAAGGCGCCACGGCGTTCGAATTCATTTCCGAGAAGAGCCAGATCCAATCCGTTCAGGCGTTCGTCCAGTCGCTCGGCGAGAAACTGGCTGGGTGATGTCTACTTGTGTGAACGCCGCCGCCACAGACCCCGGGTGAGCCCATCGCATCGCAGGGTGTCTTGTGCACCTGCTGTGTGTTTCCAGTATGATGCGCTTCCCCCCCAGCAGCAGCCTCCGGTGAGGCACTGCGTGACCAACGGCCGTTGAATCATGACTGATGTTCCTGCGCCGTCACAGCCCCCGATCGTGCACTGGACGCTGGCACACACCGCGTCGGTCGTTGCGGTGACGGCGTTCTTCGTCTGGATGGCGATCTGGCTGCCCTGGGGACTGTATACCTCGTGGCTCGTCGCCATGGTGACGCTGGCCTTCTTCACGCTCATCATTGGTCATGGCGTCACCGGCGCGTGGAAAGGCGCCCTGGTTGACGAGCGGCGGAAGATGAGCCTCTCGCGGTTGCAACTGCTTTTGTGGACCGTCCTCATCCTCTCGGCCTTCGGCACGATCGCGGTCGCGAGGATTCAGCAGGATCCCGTGAGCGCGATGAGCATCGCCGTCCCGGAAACCGTCTGGGCTCTGCTGGGGATCAGCACGACCTCGTTGATCGGCTCTCCGCTGATCAAGAACGCGAAAAAGACCGCCCCCGCGCCCAGCGAGGAGACGGTCCAGAAGCTGGTGGAAGCTCAGGGAAAGCGCGAGATGGCCGCCGACGGGCAAGTCATGAAGAACCGGTCGATTGACCAGGCGAGCCTGGCGGACCTCTTTCAGGGTGAATATGTCGGCGACTTCGGGCAGCTCGACATGGCGAAAATCCAGATGTTCTTCTTCACGGTCCTGCTCGTCTTCGCGTATGCCGCTTCGGTGGGCGCCTTGCTCCGGCACAATCCGTATCCCAATTCACTGCCCGATGTCGGCGGCGGGATGCTTCCCCTCCTCGGCATCAGCCATGCCGGGTACCTCATGAGCAAGGCCGTGACGACGCCAGTCAAGCCTTCATAAGTCCCGCGCTGCTGGTCGTCGTTGCAGCCGCTGCGATGGCCAACGGCGGGCAGCTCTGGCGACAACCGACTCGGACAGGAACGGCGTGAGCGTCGGCAGGGGAGCCATGTCATGAGACATCTGGGAAAGACGCCGCCCTTCCGTGGGCCGCAGGGCGAGCCCGTGGCGGACAGCATCGCGGAGGTCAACTATCTCCGTCTCGGCGGGCTCGATCAGTGGGTGATGATCCGTGGCGAGAGCCTCACCAATCCGCTTTTGATCCTCCTGCATGGCGGGCCGGGCTTCACCGAGATGCGTTTCTTCCGCCACTTCAACGCGCCGCTGGAGAAGGGCTTCACCGTTGTCTACTGGGACCAGCGCGGCACCGGCAAGTCGTTCGACCCCAAAATCCCCCAGATCCTCCATGACGGTCGAGCAGTTCATCGCCGATCTCGATGAGCTGGTCGAGTCGGTACGCAAACGTCTCGGGAAGGACAGGGTGACGATCTTCGGGCACTCCTGGGGCTCTGCGCTCGGTGTGCTCTATGCCGGGCGTTTCCCAGAGAAGGTGGCGGCCTACGTCGGCAGCGGACAGATTGGCGACTGGCAGGCGGGCGAGCTGTTGTTGCGTACGCCTTCGTGCTCGCCGAGGCACAACGGCTCAACAATCGCACGGCCCTGAAGGAACTTCACGCGATCGGGCCGCCGCCTTACAACGCCAGGAGTTTGTGGACGCAGCGCACCTGGCTGAATCGCGTCGAGGGCCACATGAGTGCCAGAACCATGTGGACCATCGGTCGGATCCTTCTCGGCCGGCCGGATTCATCGGTCTTCGACTTGCCCAACCTCCTGCGCGGCTTCCGGTTCTCTCTTGACGCCATGTGGGCTGAGGTATCGACGTTGAATCTCTGGAAGATCGTGCCTGTGCTGGAGATGCCCGTGTTCTTCTTCCTCGGGCGCCGCGACCACTGGGTCCCGCCGGAGACCAGTGTGGCCTATTTCGACGCCCTGACGGCGCCGTCGAAGAGACTCGTCTGGTTCGAGGCCTCTGGACACGAGCCGTTCGTCGATGAGCCGTCCAGGTTCAATGCCGCAATGGCGGAGTTGGTGCGGCCGTGCGTGGGGTGCCGCTGAGTGCGAGTGGCCGAGAATCGCGCTCATCGGGACGCCGCCGGCCCAACCGGGCGACGCTCGGACTAAAGTGCTACCATGTGCTACATGGCTGGATCCTCAACGGTAGGTGTGCGGGAGCTTCGGCAGAACCTGAGTGTGTATCTGGACCGCATCAAACAGGGTGAGTCGCTGACGGTCACGGAGCACCGGCAGGTCGTCGCCATCCTGCGCCCGGCAGGCGATGCGGGTCATCTCGTCGGCACGCTTGTCGCGCAGGGCCGGGCCGACCGGGCGCGCCGCTCCCCAGCGCGTTTGCCCCAGCCCCTGAGAATCAAACTCACGCGGCCCCTGAGCCGTGTCGTCGACGAATCGCGCGACGATGTGGTGTAACGGCGGCGCCTCGTGACGTTCGCGTATCTGGATGCGTCCGCAATTGTGAAGCTGGTGGTCGAGGAGCCGGAAACCGCCGCCCTCGAGCGCGATCTGGCAACACGCGAAGGACTGCTCACCTCCAGGCTCAGCGCCACCGAAGTTCTGCGAGCTGCAGCACGCGTAAGTCGACGACGAGTGCTGCAGCAGGCCGAAGAGGTGCTCGATTCATTCGTGCTGCTCCACGTGACAGCGGCCATCCTCGATCGCGCGGCTCGTCTGCGACCGGCCGATCTCCGGACACTGGACGCAATTCACCTCGCGACGGCGGTCATGCTGGATGTGCCCGGGTTGGAGTTCATCGCGTACGACGCGCGGCTCGTCAGCGCGGCGGAGGCTCATGGACTGCGGGTTTGCCAGCCGGGCGAACGGCTAGTCAGTGTCGAGGGTCGCTCCGCCGAACCCACTCGAGATCGAGGGGCTATGAGGCTGAGGCCACAACGGCACATTCCTCCAAGGAAGGTATGATGCTTGCCGGCCTGCGGGCGCGACCGCGCGTTTCTTGAGGATCCGCCGCCCCGGCCGCCCGGCCGCTGACGAACCTCGGATATCAGGAGGGACCATGAATCGCATCGCTGCCGTCCTAATCCTTGCCGCCACCTGTTCATTGACTGCCTTCGCGCAGGGTAGCCCGCCGCTTCCGCAAACGCCGGGGCCCGGGCGGGGCGCCGGTCGTGGTCCGCAGGGTCCTCAAATCGTGTCGCCGCAAGTCAATGCCGATCACACCGTCACCCTGCGCCTGCTCGCGCCGAAGGCCACTGATGTCACGGTGACAGGCGAAATCCTCAACGGCGCCCAGCCGAAGGCGATGACCAAGGGCGACGACGGGGTGTGGGCGGCTACGCTGGGGCCACTGCCGCCCGACATCTACACGTACGCATTCAACATCGATGGCGTCAGTACGCCGGACCCGCGTAATCCGTGGGTGAAGCTCGTGTCCGGCACCGGACTGACGGTGCAGGTCGAGGTTCCTGGTGACGGCCCTCAGGTCCTACGACACGAAGCCGGTGCCGCACGGCCTGCTTCAGATCGTCACCTACGAATCGAAGTCACTCGGGGCGACGCGGCAAGCGTACGTCTACACGCCGCCCGACTACGGCCGGACGTCGACGAAGTACCCCGTCTTGTACCTGCTCCATGGCGGCGGCGATCTCGATCCTGGCTGGTCGATGACCGGCCGCGCGCACGTCATCATGGACAATCTGCTCGCGGAGAAGAAAGCGAAGCCGATGATCGTGGTGATGCCGCTCGCGAGAGGCGGCGGCAGTCTCGGCCTCGGGCCGGCGGGAATGTCGCCCGGCCTCGGCGCCACGACGGCTCCCGCCGCCGGGCGTGGGGCGGCCGGGAGCGGTGGGCCGGCGCCGGCAGCGGGCCCTGCGCCGCTGCAGCCATTCGCACAGGATTTCGTCGCCGATCTGCTGCCGACGATCGAGAAGACGTTCCGTGTATCCACGCGGCCGGACGATCGCGCGATCGGCGGCCTGTCAGCGGGCGCGGCGGCGACGATCAATACGGCGTTCAGCCGCCCGGATCTGTTCAGGTACATCGTCATCTTGAGTGGCGGCGGCGGGCAGAATCTCGAACAGTCGTATCCGAAATTCTTTGACAACGGCGCCGCCGCTGCAAAGCAGATGAAACTGATCTGGATGGCCGCTGGTGATCAGGACATGGCGCTGGCCGGAACCAAGGCGCTGGAAGAGACGCTGACGAAAGACGGCATCAAACACTCGTTCAAGACGACCCCGGGACGCCACGAATGGCGGCTGTGGCGGCCGCATCTCTACGAGTTCGCCCAACTGCTGTTTCAGTAGTTGAGCGACGATTCGCTAAAACCGTGACTCGGCATCGGGTCACACCCTAGGGCCGTTCTCACTTTCCCGACTCACCGCGCGGGTTGCCGCGGCCGGCTTTGCCTGCCGGGCGCAGACCCCCGGCGCGGTCGGTCCTGTACTTCTCCAGGCCGATCTCCCCGACAACAGAGCCAAAACAAGTCGTTTCATATCAGTCATTTAGGTGCAAGGCGAACTTTTCCTTGCGCTTATGCGTTTAATACCGTTAGTCTATTGAACAGTGTTTAGTTACTGACTGCTGTTCACAATAGGACACTTTCATGGGAATCAAAGAACGCCAGGAGCGAGAACGGGCCGATGTGCGGCAGCGGATTCTGGCAGCCGCCCGGGATCTCTTCATCGCCGAGGGCTACCAGAACGTCTCGATTCGCAAGATCGCCGAGAAGATCGAGTACAGCCCGGCCGCTCTCTACAGCTACTTTCCGGCCAAGGACGACCTGTTCTTCGCGCTCGCCGAAGAGGGATTCCGCAAGCTGTTCGACTTTACCCAACCCACCGACGCAGCCGGCGCCGACCCGTTGGAGGCGGTGCGGGAGGGGTTCCTGCGCTACTACCAGTTCAGCCGCAAGCATCCCGAGTATTTCGAGCTCATGTTCGTCGATCGCACCGTGCCGCGGATCAGCCGCGACTGGGAGCGGTTTGCGTTTGTCGCCGAGATGATCGGCGCGGTCTGCCAACTGATTCAGCGCGCCACCGATGCCGGCGCGTTTCCTCCGGACACCGATCCGGAAGTTGCGTTTCACATCCTGTGGGCGGCGGTGCACGGCCCAGCGACGGCGATGATCTGCGACCGCCTGGCGCCCGACGAAGATCCGGACGCCCTGGCGCGCGACACGCTCGAGGCGACGCTCACGGGGTTGCGCGCCGGGATCCGGACGACCTTCAAGCCTTCGACATGTGGAAAGTAAGCAACGAACGGACTGAATTGGGAGTGACGTAATGCGCAGACGGAATGTGAATACGCTTTTTGCGGCGGGTGCCGCGGTGTTGCTGGCTGGGATTCTTGCGGCCGGTTGTCGAGAGAAAGTCTCGGCCTCGGTGACCGCCGCTGCGCCAGCCGCGCCGGCCGTGCCGGTCGTGACCGTGACGGGGGGGACGATCGAATCGGTTATCGAGATTTCTGGCACTCTCGCAGCGGAGACGCGCGTGGACGTGCGGCCCACGGTCGGCGGCACGCTCGAGAGCGTCCGGGTCCACCTGGGCGATCGCGTCGGCGCGGGGACCGTGCTTGCGACCATGGACCGGCGCGAACTGGATGCGCAGGTCGATGCCGCCGCCGCTGCGGTCGCGGTCGCGCACGCGAGTGTCGAAGCCGCGGAGGCCGCGCTCCAGAACGCCTCGCAGGAGTTCGATCGCGCGCGCTCGCTCTACGAGAAGGGCGGCATCGCCAAACAGCGCCTCGACGCCGTCGCGACGCAGTCCCGCTCGGCGCAGGCTCAGCGGGACCTCGCCGCGGCCAATGTCGCGCAGGCCGACGCCGCCTTGCGACGGGCTCGCGAAACTCAGCGCGATGCCACGCTCCGTGCGCCGATGGCAGGTGTCGTCGTCGCGCGCAACTTCGACGCGGGCAGCGTGATCGGCCCGGGCGGCGACAAACCCGTGGTCGCGGTGGCCGACATGCGCACGCTGAAGCTCGAAGCCGGCGTATCGGAGCTGGAGGCGGGCCGCCTGAAGATTGGCGCCGCCGCGAAGGTCACGCTTTCGGCGCGTCCGGGCGAGACGTTCGACGGGCGCGTGTCAGCGCTGGCGTCCGAAGTGGATCCCAAAGATCGGCATTTCCGCGTCGAGATTCGGGTCAATAACCAGAGCGAGGCGCTGCTGAGCGGCATGTATGCCACGGCTCGCGTCGTCGTCGGCAGGATCGACGGCCTGATTGCGCCGCGTGAAGCCGTTGCCGATCGCAATGGCAGCCGCGTCGTCTATCGGGTCGACGGCGACACCGTACAGGTCGTCCGTGTGGTCGAGGGTCTCAGTGATGGCGTCGAAGGTCGCGCTCGTCGCTGGCCTGAAGGCCGGCGATCTCATCGTGTCGGACGCGCGGCGCGATGTCACGGAAGGCGCGCACGTGCGCCCGATCAAAGCGAACTAGGTTTCCCGGCAGGTCTCTCTATGTGGATATCGAATACGTCAATCAAACGCCCGGTGTTCGCGACGATGTTCATCCTGACCTTCGTCGTCCTGGGCCTCGTCTCGATGACGCGGCTGAGCGTCGATCTCTTCCCGTCGCTCGACATTCCCTTTGTGAACATCTCGACCGTGTACCCGGGCGCGTCGCCCGCCGAGGTCGAGACGCTGGTGTCGAAACCGATCGAGGACGCGGTGGCCGGTATCGAAGGCGTGAAGCGCGTCGAGTCGAACTCGAGCGAAGGATTTTCGCGCGTCGGCATCGAGTTCACGCTCGGCGTGAATGCGCAGGGCGCCGCCGCCGAGGTGCGTGAAAAGGTCGCCGGCATCCGGTTCCGCCTGCCGAAGGACGTCGAGGATCCCACGATCGCGCGGTTTGACGTGAATGCCGCGCCGATTGCGACCTACGCAGTCTCGTCGCCGTTGCCCGCGGATCGGGCGCGCCTGATGGTCGAGGACCAGGTCAAACCGCTGCTCGAGCAGATCGACGGCGTCGCGGGCGTGGAGGTCAATGGCGGGCTCGTGCGCGAGATCCACATCGATCTCGATCCGCGCCGCCTCGAGGCGCTGCGGCTGCCGGTCCTCGCGGTGTCGGATGCCCTGGTGGCCGCGAACCTTGACGTGCCTGGCGGCACGATGACGGCCGGTGGCAAGGACGTCGTGCTGCGGACCAACGGCGAGTTCACCACGGTGGCCGAGATCGGCGACGTGATTCTCCGGTCGACGGCGGGTTCGACCGTGCGGCTGAAGGATGTCGCGCAGGTCGTGGACGGCTACGAGGATCGCACCTCGACGACGCGGCTGAACGGCGTCGACGCCGTGTCGTTCGGCGTGCGCAAGCAATCGGGCGGAAACACGGTCGCGATTACCGATCGGATCAACGCCGTGCTGGCGAAGAACGCGGGCGCGTTTCCCGACCTCACGATCCGGCCAATCCACGAGGACTCGCGCTACATCCGCTCGAACGTCGAGGACGTGCGGACCAACATCATCTTCGGCGGCTTGATGGCCGTGTTCATCGTGTTCGTCTTCATGCGCGACTGGCGCTCCACGCTCATTACGGCGCTGGCGCTGCCGACCTCGGTCATCGCGACGTTCTTCTTCATGTGGGTCGCCGGGTTCTCGTTCAACATGATGACCATGATGGCGATCTCGCTCGTGATCGGCATCCTGATCGATGACGCCGTCGTCGTGCGCGAGAACATCTACCGCCACATGGAGCGCGGCGAGGATGCGATGACCGCGGCGCGAAAGGGCACGTCGGAAATCGGCCTGGCCGTCATGGCGACGACGTTCACGATTCTGTCGGTGTTCCTGCCCGTCGGCTTCATGAACGGCATCGTCGGCCAGTTCTTCAAGTCGTTCGCGCTGACGGTCGCGTTCGCCGTGGCGATGTCGCTCGTCATCGCGTTCACGCTCGATCCGATGCTTTCGTCCCGCTTCGTTCGGTACGTGCCGCCCGAGGAGCGGATGAAGACGCGCATGGGCCGCGTGCTGGAACGCTGGGGACGCGCGCTACGATCGCCTCGATGCCGCGTACCATCGCGTGCTGCGTTGGGCGCTGGCGCACCCGATCAAAGTAGTCGCCGCCGCGGCCGGCATCTTCGTCGGCAGTCTGTCCACATTGACGGTCATCGGCACCGAGTTCGTGCCGAAGGAAGACCGGGCCGAATTCGTCGTGATGGTGGACTTGCCCCCAGGTATCGCATTCGATCAGGCCGTCGCCCAGGTGTCGGGGATCGAGCGCGAGCTTCTGAACACGCCGGAGGTCCGCCAGGTGTTCAGCAAGGTCGGCCTCAACGGCCAGGTGCGCAAATCCGAGCTCCGGGTGCAGACGACCAGGAAGGATGAGCGCAAGCGGACGCTCGAGGACATCAAGGCCGACCTGCGGACGCGCCTCAAGTTGGTGCCGTTTGCCGAGATCAAAGTCGCGGATCCGGAATTCATGCAAGGCGCGCCGTACGAGCCGCCGATCAACGTCTACGTGCGCGGCAACGACATGGCGCGAGCTGAAGCGGATCAGCGACGAGCTGGTCTCGCGGATCGGCCGCATTCCCGGCGCGGTGGACGTCAGCACGACGCTCGTCTCCGGCCAGCCGGAAGTGATCGCCCGCGTCGACCGGCCGCGCGCGGCGGACCTGGGATTCAGCGTCGGGTCCGTGGCGATGCAGGTGCGCGGCATGGTGGAGGGGATCGTCTCCGGCAAGCTGCGCGAGGGAGATCACGAGTTCGACATCCGGGCACGCCTGGCGCCGGCGTTCCGCAACGACGCGGCGGCGATTGCGGCCGCGCCGCTGCACTCGCCCAGCGGCGCCGTCGTCCCGGCGGGCGACCTCGTGCGGCTGGTGCCCGGCGTCGGCCCCAGCTCGATCGATCGCGAACAGCGCGTGCGCCAGGCGAAGGTCGGCGTGGACCTCCAGGGCCGTCCGCTTGGCGACGTCTCAGCCGACATTCAAAAGGCGATCGACGCTGTTGCGATCCCGCCGTCGGTCAAGGTCGGCTTCGCGGGCGACGTCGAGTTGATGCAGGAAACGGCGCTGGGGCTGGTGGTCGCTCTCGGGCTTGCCGTGACGTTCATCTACATCGTGCTCGCGTCGCAGTTCGAGTCGTTTACCGAGCCGCTCATCATCATGCTGGCGCTGCCGCTCGCGGTCGTTGGCGCGCTGCTGATGCTCCTCGTGACGGGCAACCATCTCGGCATGCCGGCGATGATCGGGATCGTCATGCTGATGGGCCTGGTCACCAAGAACGCGATTCTGCTGGTCGATCTGACGAACCAGCTGCGCCGCGAGCACGGCCTGGGGGTCGTCGAGGCGCTGCTGCAGGCCGGGCCGGTGAGACTTCGCCCGATCCTGATGACGACGTTCGCGATGATTCTCGGAATGGTGCCATCGTCGCTCGGTCTGGGGGAGGGCGGCGAGTTTCGCGCCCCCATGTCGCTGGCGACGATCGGCGGCCTGATCACGTCGACGCTGCTCACGCTCGTGCTGGTGCCGGTGGCCTACATGCTGCTCGATCGGCTGATCGCGCGGGTCAAGGTCTGGCGCCGCGCCTCGTCGCCTGCGCTCGTCAAGGGCGTGCGAGCGGCGGGCGTGCTGTTCATTCTCGCGCTCATCGGCGGCGTGGTGTTCGTGACGAGCGCGTTTGCCCAGTCGGCGTCGCGCCCACGTACCGAGACGCCGCCGGCCCGCGTGCTGAGCTTCGATCAGGCCATGCAGATGGCGCTCGAGGGCAACGAGTCGCTCAAGGCGGCCGAACAGCGCATCCGCGAAGCCGAGGCACGCGTCTCGGAGACCCGTACGGGTTTCCTCCCCAACGTCAACGCGAACTATCTGTACACGCCTGCGCAAGAGGCGGCCGCGCTGAGTATTCCCGCGGGCCTGTTCGGGCCGCAGCCGCAAACCTTCCGGGCGAACTTCGTGCGGCAGAACGTCGTGCGGTTCGACATCAATCAGCCGCTCTACACGGGCGGCCGCGTCACGAACCTCGTGGCAGCCAGTGTCAAGCAGGAGGACGCGTCGCGCCTGGAGGTCGAGCGCACGCGGCAGGCCCTCCGGCTGCAGGTCGTGCAGGCGTACTACGGCGCCCTGCTGCAGCAGCAGGGGATCGCGGTTGCCGAGGAAGGCGTGAAGCGCGCTGAACAACAGCATCGCCTGGCGTCCGTGCGTTTTGAGGCAGGCACCGCCGCACGCCTCGATGTACTGCGCGCAGAGGTCGAGCTGTCCAACGCCCGCGCGCGCCTGATTCGGGTCCGCAGCGATGCGGACATCTCCCTTCAGTCGCTGCGGGCCGTCCTGTCACTCAACGACGACGCACCGCTCGTGCTGTCGGGCTCGCTGGATCAGGACACGCCTTCCGTGTCTGGCGACGTGCTGCTCGAACAACTGGTCGACCGGCCCGACGTCAGGGCGCTCGCCGCCGAGCGCGACAGCGCCGGCCGGATGCGGGCGGTGGCAACTGCCGAGCTGAAGCCGACACTCGCGCTCACGGGCAACGTCCAGTACCAGCAGGATGCGCTGAACGAATTGTGGAACGGCGACACGCGCAGCTATCAGTTTGGCGTGGCGCTGCAGGTGCCGCTCTTCGCGGGGCCGCGCGTGGCGGCGCAGAAGGCCGCGGCGACCGCGCGCGAGCGCGGGGCCGAGCACGCCATCGCGGCCACGCTCGACACGGCGCGGCTCGACCTGACCTCCGCGCTGCGCGAGCTCGAGACGGCCCGCCAGATCGTGGACGTCCAGCGAAAGACCCTCGATCTCGCGCGCGAGAGCCTGTCGATCGCGGAGGCCTCGTACGAGAACGGCGTCATTACGGCCACCGAGCTCACCGAAGCGCGCGGCTCGCTGCTCGAAACCGAGTGGACCCTGGCCCAGGCCAAGTACGGCGTCATCGTCGCCGCGGCCAGGACCCACTTTGCGGCCGGAAACTGACCGATTTTCGCGACCCACAATATCCGCGCGCCCTCATTCGTCTACATGAGTAGGTGACGGACGTGGCGAGCGCCGGGCGGATGGCGGGCATCGTCACGTGCGATCCAATTTCTGCCGTCGCATGGGCGAGCGCTTGGACCGCATGACCCCTGAGGAGCGGGAACGATTCCAGCAAGGCATGCGCGAACGCTGCGGCTTCGGTCCGCCCACGACCGAGAGCAGGGGGTAGGCCCCCTTGGACAAATTGCGCCCCCGCGTTTCGTGGCGCTCATCGAACGCATGCGATTCCCGCGACGGAAGGCTCGCCGGTAGGCGCTCGCTGTCGTTCGCGCTCGGCGCGCGCGGGCAGTCAATGACATGAGACCCCGACGGCTACATCATGAGTGGCTGAGGGGAAACGTGGAACTTCTTGCTGACCTGACTCTGATCGTTGTGGTCGCACTCGTGGGCGGCCTTCTCGCGCAACGCCTCCGGCAACCTCTGATCGTCGGGTTCATCCTGGCGGGCGTGGTGGTGGGGCCGTTTACGGGTGGCGTCACCGTCGTGCGAGGTACAGGACATCGAGCAACTGGCGGAACTGGGCGTCGCGCTGCTGCTGTTTTCGCTCGGTCTGGAAGTGTCGTTTCGCGAACTCGCGCCCGTCCGCTCGGTCGCGGTGGGCGGAGCGGCGATTCAGATTGCGCTCACGATCGGGCTGGGCCTTGGCCTGGCCGCCGCGCTCGGGTGGACCTGGCAGACCGGCGCCTGGCTCGGTGCGTTGATTGCGATCTCGAGCACGATGGTCGCTCTCAAGACGCTTCAGGCGCAGGGCAGACTTGGCACGCTGTCGAGCCGCGTCATGCTGGGGATACTCGTCGTTCAGGACCTGGCGGTCGTTCCGCTGATGATCGTCCTGCCCGAGCTCGGTCGCCCTGCGGATGGCGCGTTCCGCACGGCGATCGCGATCCTGCGTGCGCTTGTCCTGTTGGCGGCGATTGTCCTCGTCTCCACCAGCGTGGCTCCAAGGGTCATGCGGTGGATCGCGCGGTGGAACTCGCGCGAGCTGTTTCTGTTGTCGACGATCGCGATCGCCTTCGGCATCGGGTACATCGCCTGGCGATCGGGGTTATCGCTGGCGCTCGGCGCGTTCATCGCCGGATTGGTGATCAATGAATCCGAGTACGCACATCAAGCGCTCAGCGATGTAATGCCGCTGCGCGACCTGTTCGGGATGCTGTTCTTCGTATCGGTCGGCATGCTGCTCGATCCGATCTTCCTTTGGCGCCATCTGGGCACCGTTGCGCTTCTTGTCGGCGCCGTGACCGTAGGGAAGAGCCTCATCCTGGCGGGCGTCGTCCTCCTGTTCGGCTACCGGCGCGTCGTGCCGCTCGCGGTCGGTCTCACGCTGTTTCAAGTGGGCGAATTCGCGTTCGTCCTCGTCCGGGTCGGCCTCGCGACCGGGGCGATCGATGCCGGATTGTACGCGCTGGTCCTGAACACCGCCGTGGCGACCATGGCACTGACGCCGGTGATCTCGAGCGCCACGCCCTGGATCTACGCGCGCTACCGTCGCCGCCGCACGCCGCCGGAGCCATTGGAGGTGAGCAATCTCCCACCAGCCGGCCTCGGAGGGCACGTGATTGTCGCCGGCGCCGGCCGTGTCGGACGTTCGATCACCGACGCGCTGGCCGACCTTCATCTGCCGTCCGTCCTGATCGAGCTCGAGCACAGGCGCATGGAGCATGCGCGCGATGCGGGCCTGGCGATTATCTACGGGGACGCCACACAGCCCGTCGTGCTCGAGGCCGCCGGCCTCAAGCGGGCCGCCGCAATCCTCGTGACACTGCCGGCCTTCGCAGATGTGCGAGCGATCGTCGAGAACGTGCGGCGGGCCCGAGTGGACCTGCCGATCGTGGCGCGCGCGGACGGCCCGGTGGCCGTACGGACCCTCACAGCGCTCGGCGTCAATGACGTCGCCTCGCCGGAATTCGAAGCGGCCATGGAGATGACTCGGCAAGCGCTCGTGCACCTGAACACATCGCCGGCTGAGATACCCAGCGTGATGCAGGGCCTCCGCCAGAAGACGTACGGCCGCCCTGCGAATGCCGACTAGAGCCGTCGGCTCACTTCCTCCGGACGCCGGTCGAGTCCAGGTACCGATGGCCTTCCACTTCGGAAATGTACGCAGTCAGCACGTACGACCCATCCGGGGTCGCGACCGTCAACTCCGAGCGCGCCACGCGCATCGAGCGAGGCGACGGACCGCGGCGCAGTCCTTCTTCGATCACGCGGCCTGCCATCGTTGACGGCACGGTCAGGCCGATCAGCCGAAGCAGCGTCGGCGTGAGGTCGACATTGCCGGTTGGCGCGTCGCTGGTCTCGTGCTCACGGAAGTCAGGGCCGGCCGCGAGCAGCACGTTGTGGATGTCGTACGGACTTGACGTCCCATGGCCGGCGACACCGCCGTCGGTTGTCCTGCCTTCGATGCCCGCGTCGTTGGCCTGGCGCGTCCAGTTAGCGGAGACCAGAATTTCGCCCGACCGCGCCGGATGGTTCCAGTGTGCTACGTCGAAAGACAGAGTGCCGGGCACGACGCCTTCACGCCCGCCTCGCGGGCGAGGTCGCGTGAAGATAGCGCCGACCTCCGGCCTGCGCTGAAGCGCCGCCACGATGGACGCGACCCGGGCCGGCTCGACTACCGCGCGGAAGTGGATCGCGCCTTCCGCCACGACGATGTCCGGTGAGCCATCGGGCATGGGCTTCGCGAACGGCGACACGAGCGCACTCAACTGCAGCTCGCCGGTATGCGTGGAGAAGCCATGGTCGGATGTCACGATGATATTTGTCCGATCCAGCAGCCCCTTTTCCTTCAGCCCGTCCTCGACGCGGCCGATGCCGGCGTCCACCAGCCTGAGGGATTCTCGTGTGAGCGCGGAACCCATTCCGTTCGCGTGTGCCGTCCCATCAGGATCGTTGAGCCACATGAAGGTCACGTCCGGGCGGAGCTCGCTCAGTCCGAGCTTCAGGTACGCGTCAATCGCGTACTGGTTCTGGGGATCGTTGGGTGTGGCATGCGGAGGCGCCGGTCCGAGCACCGCGGCCGCGCGCGCGGCCACTGCTGGGGGCCGGGCAAATTCGTAATGAACGATCCCGCCGGTCGCCACGCTGTGATTCAGGAGCAGCGCCGAGCCGCTCGATCCGCTGCTGACGACCAGCAGTGACTTGCCGGCGGGCCGAAGCAACTCGCTCAGCGTCGGCGCCGTCAGCAGCCGCCCGTCGGCGCGCTCCACCATCTCCAGGTTCTCGCGGACGCCGGTGTCCAGGCCCTTGGTCGGATTGACCTTCGGGATATAGATGACATTCCCCATCAGGCCGTGACGCTCGGGATACACGCCTGTCACAAAGGAAGACGCGTTCACGCGGGTCACTGTGGGGAACACGGAATGGTGGGCGGTGAAGACGATGCCGCGCTGGCCCAGTTGGACGAGTCGGGGCATCACTTCGGGCGTCACGTAGTCTGGTCTCAGGCCGTCGACGACGATGACGAGATGCGTCCGGGAAGGCGGCTGTTGTGCGACTGGCGACGCGACCGTCAACGATGCTGCGGCGAGCGCGATGAGGTGTGTCGTCATTCGAGCGAGCCGGGGAGTCGCCATGAACATGGCTGACACTCTATCGAATCTTCCTCCCCCGGGAACAATGACCCACGACGAGCGCCGCGTCGAGGCCTCGGCTCATCCCGCCGGCTGGGCAAATGGATTTTCGTCTGCACTCCTGCCGTACACGACGGGCACCGGCACTCCGAGCAGGCGGAGATAGACGACAAGCTCGCCGCGGTGGTGGTACCAGTGATTGAGGCACATCCTGCGCATGACGCCAATGCGCGGCATCGACAGCACCTCACGATCGCCGAACGTCATGCGCCAGATTGCGTTGGCCGACTGATCGTCGAGTCCAGCAAGGAAGTCGCGCGCGATGGCGACGGAGGCATCGAGCGAGGCCAGCAGCGCCGGCCCGCTCTCGCACGACCCATACTCGAATCGTCTGGTGGACACGTCCATCGTGTCGACTTGGGCGAGGCGCGTGATGGTCGCCGGAATCGTCGCGACGTGCTGGGCGAGTTGACCGGTGGTGAACGATTTGGGGTGCGGCTGCCAGTCCAGGCGGTCGGCTGGCACCCGCGCCAGCACGCGCCGGGTGATGGGGGTCTCGGCGTCGAGCTCGGCGATCATGGCGTGGGCGACGGGAATCATCGCGGGCTCCTTTCGAGGCTTGTCACTTGCAACTTACAAGTCACAAGGGGACTCTAGATCACTCACTTGCGAAATACAAGTGACATGTTAGAGTTGACGTCGTGCCCCGCCGGACCGGCGCCTCGCCGCCCGCTGTTCAAACGCGTCGGTCGCCCTGCCCGATTGCCGGGGCCCTCGACGTGCTGGGCGATACGTGGACGCTGCTGGTCATGCGCGATCTCCTGTTCTACGACAAGCATCGGTTCGCCGAGTTCCTCGAATCGCCCGAACGAATCTCGACCAACATCCTGGCCGAGCGTCTCAAGCGGCTCGAGCGGTGCGGCCTGGTGGAGCGGCGCCGCTATCAGGAGCGCCCGCCGCGCGAGGAGTACTACCTGACCGTCCGCGGCCACGACCTGCTTCCCGTGCTGCGCGAGCTGATCCGCTGGGGGAAGCGGCATGTGCGAGGCACCGCCCGCCGACCGCCGCCGGAATTCATCGGCGTCGCGCCGCGGCCGTCGGCAAGGAAGCGTTGAAATTGACAATCGGCGCCGCGATGTTTGTGCGCGGACCTCGCGCTCGACTCACCGGGACGGGTCCACCGTTTGCCGACGAACCGGACCCTGGGTTCGACTGTACTCGTCAAAAGATGAAAGCCGTGTACCAGCTTGGAGGGGGAGCCGTATGATCAAAACGGGCCGCGACCCACGGCCGGAGACCAACCGGCATATGGCCGTTGTCATGAACCAAGCCCTCGATCGCCGGGAGTTCTCCCGGACCAGAGATCAGCTGCGTCTGCTCTTCGAAGTGTCCGAGGCGATCGCGTCGCACGGCGACTTGACCGCGCTGTTTCGGGATCTCGCCAGGCGCCTTCCGTCCGTTGTTCCATTCGAGGTCATCGCGCTGTTCCTTCACGACCCGCAAAAGGACGTGATGCGGGTGCACATGCTCGGGACGGCCGACGCCGATCGCGTTCCTGCGGGATTGGAGGTCGGTGTCCACGAATCGTACAGCGGGCTGGTGTTCACGACCCAGGATCACGTCGTGATTCGCAGCGTGGACGAGGAGCGACGCTTCCCCAAGGCGAGGTCTCTGCTGCGCGACGTGGGTGTGGAGTCCTTCTGCATCCTTCCCCTCACAACCATCGTCAGACGACTCGGTGCCATCGGGTTCGGCAGCCTGAAGCCCTGGGCCTTCGGCGAATCAGAGCTGGAGTTCCTCCAGCAGGTCGCCAGACAGGTCGCAGTAGCCGTGGACAACGTGCTGCACGAGGAGTCGGACAACGCCACGCAGACGCAGCTGGCCCAGGAGCGCGACCGGCTGCGGCTCACACTCGAGGTCTCCGAGTCCATTGCGTCGTATCGCGACTTGAGGGAGCTCTTCCAGGCGCTCAGCCAGCGGCTTCCGCAGGTAGTCCCGTTCGATTTCATCAATCTCGTTCTGCACGAGCCGTCGCGCGACGTGATGCGTCTGCACATCCTTACGACGGAAGTGCCCACTCCCATCAGGCCGGGACTCGAAACGCCCGTCGACGAATCTCCATCCGGTCTGGTCTGGAAGACTCAGCAGCCCTTGATGATTGGCGATCTGACGCAGGAGCACCGCTTCCCGAAGCTGATGCCTCTGCTGCTCGACAGCGGCGTCCAATCGTCACTGCCTGGTGCCTCTCACGACGGCGTTGCGTCGTCTCGGCGCCCTGGGGTTCGGGAGTCTGCAGGCGAACGCGTATGGTGCCGCCGATCTGGCCTTCATGGAACACGTGGCGAAACAGGTCGCGGTCGCCGTCGACAACGTCCTCCACGACAAGAGCGCCCAGTCCGCCCAGCAGCAGCTCGCGCACGAGCGCGATCGTTTGCGCGTGCTCCTCGAGGTCAACAACGCCGTCGTCTCGCACCTGCGTCTGGATGACATGTTTACCGCGATCGGCGCGAGCCTGGCGCGGGTCATCCAGCACGACGGCTGCAGTCTCGTGCTGTACGAGCCGGAGGCTCGCCGGTACCGGTGCCATGTCCTTCGATCGAACGGCGAGAGCTTCATTGAGGAGGGATCCGCTGTCGCCGGTCAGACGTCTCCATCCTGCATTGCCGTTGAGACGCGAAAGGTCTCGGTGTTCGGCGAAGAGCGACTCAAGGAAATGTCGGCGACATCCACGATCGCTGCCCGCCTCCTCGCCGAGGGGGTGAAGTCCTTCTGTGCGGTGCCGCTCGTGTTGCATGAGCGCGTGCTCGGGGCCTTGAACGTCGGCAGATTCCGCGAGGATGCGTTCGCGACCGAAGACGTCGAGCTGCTGAGTCAGGTGGCGCAGCAGATTGCGATCGGAGTCGAGAACGGCCTGGCCTATCGAGAAATTGCTGAGCTGAAAGAGAAGCTGAACACGGAGAAGCTGTATCTCGAAGACGAAATCCGCACCAATTACAACTTCGAGGAAATCATCGGCGAGAGCTCGGCGCTGAAGCGGGCGCTGCAACAAGTCGAAATCGTGGCCCCGACGGACTCGACGGTCCTGATCCAGGGGGAGACAGGGACCGGCAAGGAGCTCATCGCTCGCGCGATTCATAACCTGAGTACCCGCCGGGCTCGCACCTTCGTCAAACTGAATTGCGCGGCCATTCCGACCGGCCTCCTGGAGAGCGAACTGTTCGGACACGAGAAAGGGGCGTTCACGGGCGCCGTTGCACAGAAAGTCGGCCGCGTCGAGCTGGCTCACGGCGGGACGCTGTTCCTGGACGAGGTCGGCGATATTCCCTTGGAGCTGCAATCGAAGTTCCTGCGCGTCTTGCAGGAACAGGAGTTCGAGCGACTGGGGGGCACAAGAACCATCCGCGTGGATGTTCGACTTGTCGCCGCCACGAACCGCGATCTGACGCGGATGGTCGCCGACCGCGAGTTCCGCAGCGACCTGTATTACCGTCTGAATGTCTTTCCCGTCGTGAGTCCTCCTCTGCGCGAGCGGCAGGAAGACATCCCTCCCCTGGTCCGGTACTTCACCCAGAAGTTCGCCAGGCGCATGAACAGACAAATCGTGTCCATCCCGGCGGCCACGATGACGGCCCTGTCCCAGTATCACTGGCCCGGCAACATTCGGGAATTGGAGAATTTCATCGAACGCGCTGTCATCTTGTCCCGTGGCTCGAATCTGGAGGTGCCGCTCGGGGAGCTCCGGGATCGAGCGGCCGACACGCCGGCGCCGAGCTCGCCTCCACTTGCGACCCTCGAGGACGCCGAGCGTGAGCACATCCGTCGCGCGCTGCAGGACGCCAACTGGCTCATTGGCGGACCCTCAGGGGCAGCGGCGAGACTCGGCATGAAACGAACGACTCTCCAGTCGAAGATGGCAAGGCTGGGCATCGAGCGCGCGGCCCGCCGGTAGTGCCGACGGGCCGGCAAGCGCCGGACAGCCGGCAGGGCCCGCTCGTCACCGCCACCTTTCAGCCCCGCTGCCGGGCCCGAGATTGGCCGGACGGCCTGGAACGGCGTTTGCCTGTTCATCGAGTCGTGGAACGCAGAAGGCTTGGCAACTCGGACCTCACGATCACGCCAATCGGTCTGGGCACCTGGGCTATTGGCGGAGGCGACTGGGTTCTCGGCTGGGGTCCTCAGGACGATGGGCAGTCGATCGCCACAGTGCGACGCGCCCTCGAATGCGGTATCAACTGGATTGATACGGCCGCCGTCTACGGGCTGGGTCACGCGGAGCGGATCATTGCAAAGGCCCTGCGGGAGGTTTCGAGCCCCGACCGCCCGTATCTCTTCACCAAGTGCGGTCTCGTTTGGGATGAGCTGGGCAACGTCTCGCACAACCTGAGCCGGCAGTCGATCCGCTTGCAGGCCGAAGCGAGTCTCCGGCGGCTCGCGACGGACTATATCGACATGTACCAGATCGGCTGGCCGGTGTGGCCGTCCAGCGTACCTGCTGATACGCCGCATTCGCTGGAGGCCGCGTGGGAAGAGATGGCGACACTCCAACTCGAGGGCAAGGTTCGGTTCCTCGGCATCTCCAGCTGTGGAGCAGGTGAGTTGACGCGGCTTCACCGCATCGCGCCCGTCACCACCGTGGGCCTGCCTTACTCTCTGTTGCGACACCCAGCCGATGATGCCAGACAGCCGCTTTGCACCGGAGGCGATACCGCCATCATCGTCTGCGCACCCCTGGGCCATGGACTCCTGGCCGGCACCATGACGACAGAGCGCGTGGATGCCCTGCCGCATAACGACTGGCGACGCTGTCATCCGTCCTTTCAAGGAATCGCGCTGACCCGCGTATCGAGCGTGGTTGAACGCCTGCGTGTCGTCGGCGATCGCTACGCGCAGTCCCCTGCGGCAGTGGCCGTGGCCTGGACGCTCCGTCAACCGGCGGTCACCGCCGCCATTGTCGGCGCGCGCCGGCCGCGGCAAGTGGACGAGATCGTCCAGGCGATCTCATGCCCGCTGAGCGGTGACGATATCGCAGAGCTCGGGAAAGCCTCTGAAGAAGGAACCCTTACGCGCCGGCCGCCAACCGCCCACCATCGATCGGGAGGGGCGCGCCGGTAATAGCCCTGAAGACCGTCACGGCGCGTGCGATCACGTCGTACACCACCACGTCCATTCCGTCGCGTTGGAGCCCATGCGGAATGATGACAATCCGATGGCGGGTGACGACGGCGGCCATGAGTTACGTCCCTCCTCCCAGCCGGAACAGGCCCCGTGGCTCGGGCGTCGGCAAGCTGACGACGTTGGCGCCCTTGTCGCTGCCTGCATTTTCGGTCGCCGGCGCCAGCTGCACCGCTTCGAAGTTCACGATCGACGACTGGTGGTCGAGCGTCGCTTGAAGCAGATCCACTTGCGCCTGCAGCAGGTCTCGCTGAGCTTGCGTCACGAGGAACGTCGTGGACAGCCCTGCGTCGAATCGACGCTTCTCGACCTCGAGCCGTTGCTCCGCCAGCGTCGCACCGGCCCTCGTGGCGTCGATACGTTCAGCCGTGCTCTGCACCTGCCGAGCCGCTTGCCGGACGGTCTCGGCGATTCGCAACTGCAGGCTGGCGATACTCTGGGCGGCCTGCCGGCGCTCGACTTCAGCGCGTACCAGGCTCGATTCCTCGTAGCTGCGGCCGAGGGGGTAGCTCACCGTGACTCCGAGGCTCCAGATAGGGTAGCTGTTGCGAAACACCTGGCCGAGGACGTCGCCGAAGCCCGAGTCGAGCCGACCGCTGATGACACCTGGAAAGGGCCCCGTGCGCAGGAGCTGGGCGCCGCCGGCTCCACCGCCGCGGTACGACGCTTCGAGCCGGACGTCCGGGAGCTTCTGATTGGTAAGAAACTGCACGTTGGTATTCGCGTTGTCCAACTCCTGGCGCGCGCGCGCGAGGTCGTGGCGATCGGCCAACGCGCGTGTCACTGCAGCGTCCATATCGGGCGGCGGAGTTGCGCCCACTGGCGCGTCCACGGGATTGAGGTGCACCCGCCAGAACGAGGCGTCGGCGGGGTCCATGATCAGGTGCCGCAGCCTGTCCTCCGCATCCTTCGCAAGAGTTTCCGCTCGAATCAGGTTCTCGCGCCGCTGCGCAACCTCGGCCTCCGCCTGGACGAGATCGAGAGGCGGCGACTGTCCGACTTCGACACGGGCCCTGTTCTCGCGTACGAGATCCTGCGCGAGCTCGACGGAGCGTTGCTGGACGGTCACGTTCGCAATGGTGGCCTTGAGGATCCAGTAGGCCTGTTTCACCGACGCAACGGTCTGGACCTCCGACTCCCGCAAGCGAAGCTCAGAGCTCGACTGGCCACGCTGGGCGAGAATCTCCTGATGTCGCGCAGCGTCCATCGCCCGATCCTTGAACAGCGGCTGGGAGAACGCGACCTGGAGGCCGGACTGCAGGCTTGGATCGAAACTGGTGAACGGGCTGTTCGTTGCCGTTCGCGACGCGTCCCACGAGACGCTCCACGTCCCGGCGCCCCTGCGGAGTCGCTGGCGAACCCCAGTGGACGAGAACACCTCGTTCGTGTCGATCCCGCTGGCTCCCGTGAGGATATTTGAAGGCGCCGACGCGTTTCCGGAGCGGCCGATGGTCGACGAGAACACTGGCTCGAAGGCACTCCGCGCCTCGTTCACCCGGGCTGCCTCCACCGCCGTTGCGAGCCTGACGATCGCAAGATCCGGATTGTGTTCGACGGCACGGCGAACCGCGTCCTCGAGCGTGAGGGGAACAGCCTCAGCAGGCTGCGGTTCCTGAGCGGACACGGCAGCCGTCATCAGCGCGAGAGCGGACACGAGCGTACGCGCGGCGGTCCGCAGGACATCGTTGCGGTTCATACGAGTACCTCCTTGCGCGTCACGCGCGGCTCGGTTGCAAGGTCGTCGACAGGCTCCGGCGAATGCCGGCGCGCCACCAGCATGTAGATCGAGGGCACCACGAAGAGCGTGAACAGCGATCCGATGATCATGCCGGTGACCAGCATGATGCCGATGCTGTTGCGGGCACCGGCTCCAGGACCGGTCGCGAGCACGAGTGGGAAGTGACCGGCCACGGTGGCGGCCGTCGTCATGAGGATCGGCCGCAGCCGGGTGCCGGCCGCCTCGATGACCGCGGCCAGTTTGTCGCGGCCCGTTTCCTGGAGATGATTCGCGAACTGCACGATGAGGATGCCGTTCTTCGACACCAGGCCGACGAGCGTGATCAACCCGACCTCGCTGTAGATGTTCAGACTCGTGAAGCCGAGGAACGAGAACAGGAGCGCCCCGGACATCGCCAGCGGCACGGATCCCGCCAGGATGATGAAGGGATCGCGGAAACTTTCGAATTGAGCCGCCAGGACCAGGTAGATCAAAATGGCCGACAGCAGGAACGTGCCAAGGAACTTGCTGCCTTCGGCGCGGAGCTGGCGTGACTGACCCGCGTAGTCGATGGTCGCGCCCGCCGGCAGAACCGCCTTGGCCTCGTCTTCGAGGAAACGCAGCGCCTGGTCGAGTGGCACCGGCGGCGGGATCACGCCCTGGATCCGCACGGCGTTGAGCTGCTGGAACTTCTTCAGCTCGCGCGGCTCGGCGCTCGTGCGAAGGGTCGCGAACGTCGAGAGCGGGACCAGGGTGTCGCCCGATCCCGTGACGTACATCTGCGACAGTTGATCCGGCGTCAGCCGGTCGACTCGCGCGACCTGCGGGATGACCTTATAGCTGCGCCCCTGAATGCTGAACCGGTTGACGTAGTTACCGCCGAGCAGGGTCGACAGATCCAGGCTCGCCTGACGAAGATCGACGCCTTGTGATCGCAGCTTGTCTCGATCGAACACGACCTCCGTTTGAGGTTGGTCGAACTTCACGTCGGCGTCGGCGAAGATGAAGAGGCCGCTGGCAAAGGCTTTCTGGACAATCTGGCCGGCGGCCTGGGCCAGTTGCTGCGGTTCGCCCGGCGATGCGATGACCAGGTCGACCGGGTAGTCGCCTCCACCGGGCAGTGGTGGAGGCGTCAGGGGTATGGCGCGAATGCCCGGAATCCGGGAGAGGGGGCCCATGGATTCCATCAGGAGCTGGTCGGCTGTTTTCTTCCGCTCGCTCCACGGCTTGGTGACCATTCCGCCAAACCCGCTCGTGGGATACATCAGCTGGAAAATGCTCGCCGCCTCAGGAAAGGAGCGGTATACGTCGAGAATCTGAGTTGCGAAGAGCTTCGTTTGATCGATCGTGGAGTTCGGGGCCGCCTGGACGATCGAGAAGACAACGCCCTGGTCCTCAGAGGGTGCCAATTCTCGCTGTGAAAAAAAGTAGAAGGGCAGCATGAGCAACGCGACAATGACCCACAGGACGAGCATGACCGGCCGATACCGAAGCGTCCCGGCCAACGTACGCATATAGAACGCTCGGACGCGCTCGAAGCGACGATTGATCCAGCCGGCGAACCCGCGCTCGGTGTCGCCGGACCGCAGCAACCTTGCTCCCAGCATCGGAGACAGCGTGAGCGCCACGACGCCAGACACGATGACGGCGCCGGCGAGGGTGAAGGCGAACTCCCGGAACAGGGCGCCGGTCAGGCCGCCCTGAATGCCAACCGGCGCATAAACAGCTGCGAGCGTAATCGTCATCGCCACAATCGGGCCCACCAGTTCACGCGCCGCGTCGATGGCCGCGCGTCGCGGCGGCTTTCCGTCCTGGACGTGCCGCGCGATGTTCTCGACCATGACGATCGCATCGTCGACCACCAATCCGACCGAGAGGACGATGGCCAGCAGCGTCAGGAGGTTGATGGTGAAGCCGGCGATCAGCATCAAGAACACCGCGCCGACGAGAGAGATCGGAATCGCGACCACGGGGATGATGACTGAGCGGAATGAGCCGAGGAACAGGAAGATCACCACGATGACGATGAGGAGCGTTTCGCTGAGCGTCCGGAGCACCTCTCGAATCGCGTCCTTGATGTACTCGGTCGAGTCGTACGGCACCCCGACCTTCATTCCCTGCGGCAGTTGCGCCTGAATCTGCGGCAGTGTGTCGCGCACTCTCCCGATGACGTCGAGTGAGTTGGCGGTGGGCAATACCCAGATGCCCATGAACGTCGCCGCTTCTCCGTTGAAGCGGACATCCTGTTCGTAGTTCTCCGCTCCAAGCACGACGTCCGCGATATCCCCGAGGCGCACGACGACGCCATGCTGCTCCTTGACGACAAGTTGGCGGAATTCTTCGGGCGTGCGCAGATCAGTGTTGGCGATGAGATTGACCGATACCATCGAGCCCTTCGTCCGGCCGAGGGCGGACAGGTAGTTGTTCCGTGCCAGCGCGTCGCGGACCGCAGAGGGGGAGATGCCGTGCGCCGCCATCTGGTCCGGCTTGAGCCAGATTCTCATCGCGAACGTGCGGTCGCCGAGGATGTCCGCGCGCTGGACGCCGCTGATCGCGCTCAGCTTCGGCTGGACCACGCGCGTGAGATAGTCGGTAATCTGAGTCTGATCGAGATCGGCCGACGAGAAGCCGAGGTACATCGCCGCGAACTGGTTGTCCGCCGTCTCCAGCTCGATGACCGGCGCTTCGGCTTCAGGCGGAAGGTTATTGCGAACCTGCGCCACCTTCGCCTGAATCTGCGTCAGCGCGGCGTTGGTGTCGTAGTTGAGTTTCAGGTGCACGGTGATCGTGCTGAGTGCCTGAGCGCTCGACGACTCGACGTAGTCGATGCCGTCGGCGGCGGCGATGACGCGCTCGAGCGGCGTCGTGATGAACCCCCGCACCAGGTCCGCGTTCGCGCCGACGTACACGGTCGATACTCGAACGACGGCGATATCGCTCCTCGGGAACTGCCGGACACTCAGCGCGCGGATGGACTGCAAACCCGCGATGAGAATGACCAGGCTGACGACGATCGACAGGACCGGGCGTTTGACGAAGAGATCTGTGAATTTCATTAGCGGTCCTCAGGCCTGGCGGCCGGATTGTTGGATGGCTGAACCTTGTTGTTGACGAGCACGGCGACGCCGGTGCGAAGCTTGAACACGCCGGATGTCACGACCTCGTCATTCGTCTCGACGCCCGACAAGACCGCCACCTGATCGCCCCGGGCGCCTCCGAGCTTGACAAAGCGCTGGTGCACGCCGCGGTAGGTCTGGCCCTTCGGGCTTTTCAAGTCCGTGACGACGAAGACCGAATCGCCGAACGGCGCGTAACTGATCGCCGATGCCGGAAGCGCAATGACCGGCTGGCTGGCGCCTGTCACGACTTCGGCTTGAACGAACATGCCCGGGTGCAGTTTGCCGCCGGGATTCTCGAACGTCGCCTGGACCTGCACGTTCCTGGTCGCTTCGTTGACGCGCGATTCGAGCGCCGTCACACGTCCGCTGAACACGGCACCCGCGACCTCACCGGTGGTGATGTGGACCTCGCGACCGACCCGCGCCTGTCCGGCGGCCTGCTGCGGCACTCCGAAGTTCACATAGATGGGATTGAGCGACTGCAGGGTCACGACCGCCTCGCCGTCTTTCAGGTACTGGCCGAGATTGACTTGACGGATGCCGAGGATCCCCGAGAATGGCGCCCGGATCGTCTTTCGCTCGATCGCCGCTCGAATCTCTCCGACCTTGGCTTCTGTCTGTTTGTGCTCGGTCGTGGCGCGGTCGTACTCCGCCTTGGAGACGACGCCTTCATTCAACAGGCCCTGCATTCGATCGAAGGTGACCTGCGCGAGCTCGCGGTCCGCCTCCGCTGCGGCGAGCTGCGCCCGCTCCTGGCGCGTGTTGAGTTCGACCAGCACCTCCCCCGCACTGACGGACCGTCCGGAGTCGAATGAAATGCGGTCGACCGTACCGGGAAGGTCGGCGCTCACTGTGACGCCTTGAACGGCGGCGACCGTGCCGACCGCACTCAGTGTGGCCGGCCATGCGTCCATCCGGGCAACGATTGTCGTCACTGCCTCGGGAGGCGGCTGAAACGACGCGCCCTGAGCGATCGCCGTTTGAATCTGTCGAAACTTCACGGCGCCAAGGGCCGCAATCAGCACGACGGTCGCTGTCAACATCACGATCATTCGCTTCGCCATGGGTCCCTCATTCCGCAATCGTCAAAGGCAAGTTCTGATCCATGGCTCGTCGACGGTGTTGGCGCGGTGGGGGGCGATTTTTCCGAAGGACGTACGTGGATGCCGCCGACGGGCCGGCGCGATGCCGATGCGTCGGCAGTCACCGGAGGCCGCAGGCCTCTTCCACGCAAGCGCCGTCATCGGATCGAGCGTTCCGGGCGTGGCACACGTCCTGCAACCTGAGCTTCCGTTCGCGATTCGGAGACTCAGAACAGGAGAGCAGTCATGACACGTGTGACAGCAGCACTATTTATGGTTGCGGCATTGGCAGGAGGACGTGCCGCCTACGCGCAGGAATCGCAACCGGCGGAGGGCGTGGCGGTGATCACCGTCATTCCTGCCGGCGCGACGTTTTTCACCGAAGGCAAGAACGCGACGGGTCCGAGCTTCGGCAACTACGACCTGGGGGCGGCCGTCGCGGGCAACTTCAATCGCTACGTCGGGGTGGAGGGCGAGGTCAGCGGCAAGCTGGGCGTCTCGCAGAATCTCGGCGTTCTTCAGTCCGATGTCAAGACACCGAACATGTTGAACTACAGTGGCAACCTCGTTCTGTCCGCGCCGAGTGGGAGCGTCGTGCCCTACGTGACGGGCGGCGTCGGCGGCCTGACAGTGCTGGAAACAGCAAATCTCGGCATCAATCAGAGCGAGACATTCCTCACCGGGAACATCGGGGGCGGTTTGAAGTGGTACTCAGGCCGTTGGGGACTTCGCGGCGACTATCGCTTCATCGCGGTCAAATCGAAAGACACCGCGCCTGAGTTCTTCGGACAGGAAACACGCTACGGCCACCGTGTGTACGGCGCGGTGATCGTCAGCCTCGGGCACTAATCTGCCGTCGCTCGCCATTTCCGGCGCCGGTCCTGCGGATTCGTTGATTGATCTCGTTGATTCATACCGCAGGCCGGCGCCCAGGGTTAGAGCTGCCCCAACGTTGCGACGACCACGTCGTAGATCTGCCGGGTGCCCTGATGGCCGCCATTGGTTTCGATGGTGTACAGGCCTTTCCAGCCGAGGTCCTTCTCGAGGTACCTGATCGCCGTCGCCAGGTCCCAGTTCGTGCCGACGCGGGTGTGCATCTGCCCGGCGGTGAACGGCATCATCATTTTCAGGCACGCGTGGAGCTCTTCCTGATTGGCCGCGCCGGCGCCGCCCACATCGACATTTGATTTGGCGCCGGTTCCCTGAAGGATCTCCGCGAGGAGCGTCCACGTCGGCATACCTGGACCGGGGACACCTGGCTGCGGTGCGGGCGGCGGGATGGTTGCCCGTCCCGCGCCGGCGGCGCCGGCGGCGCCCGGCGCGCCGGCACGCCGGCCGCCTCCACCGCCACCGCGCGTTTCGATCGACACGACGATCCCTCTGGATCGGCCGTAATCCACCATCGTTTTCAACGCCGGCATGCTGTAGACCTTGTTCACCTCGCTCGGGGCGACGGGATTGGCGCCGCCTTGCGCCCCCTGGTTGACCATCACGCGCAGGGCGCCGAGCGTCGCCGCGTGATCGACGAACTTCTTCGTGAGATCGATCGCGAGGAGGCGATCCCGAACGCGCGGCGCCGACATGTTCAGGTCGCTGAACTCCAGATTGATCTGCATCGCGCGCGATTTCGCCTTCTCGATGTGACCGCGAAACTCCTTGAGGTAGGAGTCCTCGAGCGACGCCAGGTGATAGTGCTGGAGCTCGATCTTATGGACGCCGTACGTGTCCGCAATCATCTGCGGGTAGTCGAAGAGCTCCAACGTTCGATCGGGACTCGGGCTGGTGTCCGGCACCTTGAGCATGTTCTGAAAATTGAGACTCATGATCGAGATGCGGTCGAGCGCGGCCTGCTTCGCCTGTTGAGCCGGTCCTGCCGTTGCCGGACGGACAAATCCGGCGGCCGCGACGGCGGCGGCGCCCGCGAGGAATTCCCGGCGCTTCATGGTCCTCTCCTTGGTTGCGATGCCGGCCCGACCTGCTCGAGCCCGGCACATTATCGCTCGCCCGCGGAGATTCGTGACACGGAGTTCCGGTCATCCTGCCGTGAGCGTTACGCCAGCCGGCCTCGACCCCGGCCGCGCCCTCGGCCGCCGAATCCGTCGGGACGCCCCATGGCCGCATCCGCGAGGTCCACGCCGATAGCGAACGTCGCGGCGAGATTTTCGCCTCGGTCGACCGGCGTCAGCACCATCGTCTCACCTCCATTTCGGAAGATGCCGTCGGTCCGATTGGTCGTGTCGCGGCGGCCTCGGCCGGCGTACGCTGGCGTCGCGTGGACGCGCTCCGTCAATGCGTCATCGAAGAACAGCTGGGATGTGAACTCGTACGCGCCTGCTGGCGCGCTCGTTGTGCGCACCTTGAGGTGAATGTGCACGGTCCGTCCCTGATACCAGCCGGGGAAGACTGTTGTGAAGCGCGCCCGGCCTTCGGAATCGGCGATCTGGAATCCTCGGAGCGCCTTGCCGCCTGCGGCCTGCGCCGGCTGACCGGGACCCGAGACGCCCGAGTAAACGCCTCGCGCGTCGCACTGCCAGAGATCAATCATCGCTCCTGCCAGCGGCGCGCAACGGCCGGCGGCGACTTGCGACAACTCGAAGGTGAGCATGAGCGGCAACCCCGCGGACACCGCGCCGCTGGTGGGATCGATCCGCAGGTCCGATCGATTGAGCTGGTGATCGACGAAGAAGGGTCCTTCCTCGATTTCCGGCCGGATGACGCAGTCTGGAAGAGGCGATCCGCCCGCGAACGCACCGCCCGCGCCAGCGAGCAACGTGGCCCCCCAGGCTCCGAACGTGGCGACGCCGCTCGCCGCGAGCAGGCGCATCATGTCGCGCCGATTGAGTACTTGTCCGACCAGCCGATCGTCGCTGTCCATGGCGTCCTCCCGCGCGCGGTGCGTTCCACCGCCACGCATTTCATTCTTTACATACGTGGGCGGGAGGTCGTCGATGCGCCAGGGCGGGCAATTTCACGGATCTGTCACTCCGATGCCATGGCTTCGACGCATCATCAACTCTTCATGTACTTATCGAGGAAGTCGATGACGGTCTTCCACGTAGGCGTGAAGGGCGTCGGATTCTGCACGGTGCACCCGTTCGCGGCGGTCGACCGCATTGTCGCGGCTTCCCGGAGAGCATCGTTCGTCAGGAAACCGTTCCAATTGCCGTGCGGCGCCTTCGGCAGACTGATGAAGATCGCGTCCTTGCAGGCCTTGTTCAGCGCCATATAAAGCTGTTCGCCCTGGTTGTGCGGCACCAGTTGATCCGAGTTGCCATGCAGGATCATGATCGGCGGGTCGGCATCGGTGATGTAGCGCAAGGGGTTGGCCGCCTGGACCTTGTCCGGACAGGTCTGAATCGCGCACCCGACGAGCCGCGATTCCGGCGAATTCTCGCCGTCGTGGCAGGCGGCCGGTGCGCATTTGCGAAGCGCCCACGTGTCCATTGTCAGAAAATTGGTCGGAGGATAAAAGGCCACAGCCGCCTGCACCACACTCGAGACGCCTGTGGTTCCGACCGAGCCCTCCATGTCCGGCGCGTCTCCGGTCATCGCCGCCATCGCGGAGGTCCAGCCTCCGGAACTATCGCCCATGATCGCAATGTGGCTGGGATCAAAGTTGTACTTCGCGGCGTTGGACCGGAGCCAGCGAATCGCCGCCTTGATGTCATGTAACTGGCCGGGGAACTTTGTCTGCGAGCTCGATCGGATCGAGACACCGGCCACTGCGTAGCCCGCCGGGTTCAGTTGCAGGGCCACGCCGCCCGCCAGGGTCTTGCCGGTATCGGCCATCCAGGCCGAGCCGCCGGTCCAGATCACCACCGGCAGAGGGCGGCCGCCGGTGGGAATGTACAGGTCGAGCTTGTGGCCGTTGGTGGTCGGCGGCTCGGGCGGGGCGTAATCGAGGTTGGCAAAGGTCGGCGCGCCGCCCGGACTTGCGGGAGGCGCTTGAGGACTCGCCGGAACTTGCGCGATGCCAGTAGACGCGATCGCGGTTGTGGCGAGCCCAACCGCCAGACTTGCGATTCGTCGGACCATCCGTCACCTACACGGGTATGACCTCACATGTATTCGAGCACGACGTCGCGCACTTCCTGGATATTCGCGTATGGATCAGGGCTTGCGGGAATCCCTTGCTCGACCAGGTAGATCCCTTGGTACTTGATTTCGTCCCTCATGATCTTCAGGGCGGCGGGCAGGTCGTAGCGAGCCGGAACGAGCCGCATGTGCGTGTTGCCCACGGTGTACGGAAACATCGCGCGCATGCCCGCATGCTGCTCGGCCTGATCCCCGAAATTTGCCAGATCGACGTTGGCGTAGGTTCCTGATGACTTGATGACCTCCGTCAGCAGAATGTAGGCTGGCGGCGGCGGTGGACCCGGCGGCGGGGCCGCGGACGGGTCCGCGCCGCGGCGGCCGCCGCCTCCGCCCCCGCGTGGTTCGAGCGAAACCTTTACGCCGACCGACTTCCCGTATTCGCCCATCGTCCGGAGCGTCGCGATGGCGATCGCCTTGTTCTGCTCCGACAGCATCCCCTGGTTGATCATGACGCGCGGGCAGCCGAGCATGACGGCGTGATTGATCCACTGCTTGGTCAAGTCGATCGCCTGCAACCGGCTGACCAGCGAGTCGGCCGACATCGACATCGCCCCGAACTCGAGGTTGATGTTCGACACTTGTGAACTGGTCTTCGCCAGCCTGGCGCGGAAGTCCTTGAGCCACGAGTCCTCGGTCGACGGCAAATAGCTGTGCTGCAACTCGACGTTGTGGACGCCGAACCGGTCGGCGTACATCTGGCCGATGTCCATGAGGTCGAGCGTGCGGGTCGGGCTGTCCGGCGCGTTGGCGTTCTTGAGAATGCTGCCGAAGGTCAGGCTCATGATGGCCATGCGCGCCAGTTTCGCCGGGTCGTCGTGCCGCTGGGCGACCGTTCGCCGCGCGAAGACGAACGGCGCCGCGGCGCCCGCCGCGCCAACGAGAAACTCACGACGCTTCATCACGAACCTCCTTGCCGCCTCGGTGAACAGTCGGCCCACGCGAGAGGCACCATAGTACTTACGCTGCCGTGCGAATGCGACAATAACCTGCATGCGCCGCTCCGGCACTGCTGACCTTCCGCTGCACGGCGGACGCGTGCCGGCGTGGCTCTCCGCGCGCATGACGACACTCGGCACGGCGATTGCGGAAGCCGTCGTGCATCACTACGGCGCGTCCGA
This sequence comes from uncultured Acidobacteriota bacterium, assembly GCA_963724645.1. GTDB lineage: Bacteria > Acidobacteriota > Vicinamibacteria > Vicinamibacterales > SCN-69-37 > CAVXSP01. The sequence goes on along the minus strand of CAVRVJ010000006.1, from coordinate 425,675 downwards.
GTTCCTGACGAGATTGAGCGATCCCTTCTGGTTTCAGGCGCTCGGATCGGTGCTGGGAATGGACTGGCACTCGTCCGGCATCACGACGTCCGTGATGCCGTGCTCGAAACCGAGCGCGATGTCGCCGGCCCTGGCCGGACGCACCGTTTTCGACAACGGGCCCAAACGGCCCAGGCAGCTCGGATTGTTCTAACGGTCCGCGGACCGCGACGTGACGAGGCTATCGTCGCGCAGGTGCGCGATGACATACAGTGGCAGGATGCGCGGCAAGACTCTCTTGCTCAAAGGCGAACTTCGCGCGGCGGAGGACCTGACCATCGAAGGGCGTGTCGAAGGTTCCGTCCGCTGCGATGGATGCGCCGTCGTGCTGGCGACGTCCGCACACGTCACGGGCGACGTGATGGCGCGCGACATCACCGTAGAGGGACGCGGCGAAGGCCAGTTGACAGCGACCGACGTCGTTGAGCTGCGTGCTGGCGCGCACGTGACCGGCCGCGTCGTGTCGAAACGTTTCATCCTCGATGTCGACGCGACCTTCAACGGGCGCGTTGAGCCTCAGCACCTCGAGGCCGCCCTGTTGGTCGCGAAATTTCAGCAGAGAAAGCGCGACGCCGACGTGTAAGACGACCGCTCGGGGACCGGCCACTGGGGCGCGGGGCTGTCACGCCAGCCCACGCGCTTTGAGCCGTTCCGCCACCCGCGCGCTACCCTCGAGCGCCTTGCCCCATTTGTTGATCGTGAACTCGCGCCGCGCGCCCGCGTCAATGAGCGCGTCCACGACGGCGCAGTAGCGGTCGTCGTCGCGGTGGCATTCCGAGCCGTGCGCGGCCCAGCCAAGCGGCGACGCGCCGTACTGGCGATCGCGCACGTCGATCGGCGCGCCGAGGCCGATGAGCAGCCGCACGAGATCGATGTTGCCGAGCCACGCCGCCCAGTGAAGCGGCGTGCCGCCGTGCTCGCCTTCGCGATGCAGATCGAAGCCGAGATCCACCATCGTGCGCAACACGTCGCCCCGGCCGTGATGGACGGCGTCGACCAGCGCCGCGTGATCGATGCCGGTCATCGTGGCGAACAGATTGGGATGGGTCGCCAGGAACCGGCGCGCGGCGCCACCGTCGCCGGTGAGGCACGCACCGAGAAACTCATCAACGGGCTGAAGCACGGCGGCGTCTGCGCCGTGCTCGCGAAGAAGTGACGCCAGGGCGGTGTTGCCCCGCCTCACGGCGATTTGGTACGGCGTGCGGCCGTCGGCGCGCCGAAGGTTGACGTCCGCCCCGTGTGACAGTAACGCCAGCAGGGTGGCGCGGTGGTGGGCACTGGCGGCGACTCTGTGCAGCGGCGCCTCCTCCGACGAGCAGTTCGTCACGTTCGGATCGGCGCCATGCTCGAGCAGCCAGGTGAAGCCCTGAAACCAGACGGCCCGGCCCTGCTCATCATCCTGGTGGCCGGCGAGAAAGTAGAGCGGCGTGTTGCCGTACGGCGTCTGGCGCGACGAAAGATCCGCGCCGTGGCTGAGCAGCCGCTCGAGGCAGGCGCGGCGGTTGTACTGGGCGGCGTGGTAAATCGACTCGCCATCCTGCGTGGCCGCGCCGCGCTCGAGCAACAGATCGACGAGCGCGAGGTGGTCGCTCATGCACGCGTGGTACAGAACGGAAATCGGTGCTTTCTTGTCGTCGGACTCCCAGTACAGGCTGAAACTGTTCGGGCTGGCCCCGGCGTCGAGCAACACCAGGGCCGCGCGCTGCAATCCGTGCGCGCGGGCCGGGCCGGTTGCGTGCAGCCTGGACCGGCATGCGTACGCGAGCGGCGGCCATTCCTCCGGTCCGTGCGTCGCCTGCCACAGGGATGGGTCGCGCCTGAGAAATCCGGCAACGGCATCGGGCTCGCCGGCCGCCGCCGCGCTGAAGATGTTGAACCGGCCGAGGTCGGAGTGCTCGTCGAGCAGCGACGCGGCGGCCGCCTCGCCGTTCTGAATCGCCTTCAAGAACTCCTCGACGTGCTCCTCGGTCACAGAAGGGCTGTCCCCGGCCTCAATGACGTCGAACGAGTAGCCCTCACCGAATTGGCTGCGCCGCGTAGCCGGAAAAATCCTGATCGAGGCGCGCCTTCTCGACCTTACCGGCGTAGACCGCGAGCCGATAACCAAGTTGCAGCCGGTCGCCGGCTCCGACCGTCGTCATCCGCTTCGGCGCCGTCGGATCGTAGCCGTTGCGCGCGAACGGATTGACCGCGAACAGGCCGTAGTCCCGCGCGTGCCAGTAGGGCGGAGCATTCAAGCCGGACGGGTGGGCGAAAATCGCGACGGTCACCGGCTTGTCGCCGTCCTTGTCCTTCACGGCCCCGCGAATCGCGACCCAGGCGCTCGTCTTGCCCCAGACCTTTGCCGATGTTTCGAGTCCTTCGGCGTTCAGATAGCGTCCGCTGCCGCCCGCCTCCTTGAGTGTGTCGTTCAACCGAATCGCAAACGCGCCCTCCTTCGTGTCGCCCATCGTGACCGGCACCGAGCTGGCGCGGAGGACGATGGCGTGATCCATCCAGAACACGTCATCGCCGCCGCCAAACGTGACCGCCTTGGTCTCCTCGAGGACGGCTTTTCCATCCTTGTCCTTCCAGGTCAGCTCGGCCGCCAGGCGATTGCCGCTCACGCTGGCGTCGCGATGCTCGATATGGCGAGGCGTCGTCTCGGGGTTCCAGAAATTCGTGCCGTTCACCTCGTCATAGGCGAAGAAAGCCGACTGATGATGCGGATGGTCGGTCGATTCGCCCGGTACGCCGGCCACCATCGGAAACTCGCGGTTGACGCGAGCGCCATTGGGGCTCACCACCGGATAGAACACCGGCTTGTCGGCGAACTCGGGTCCGTAGCAGTAGGCCGTGAACGGCTTGCCACCGATCTCCACGATGAACTGCTTCTTGCCGGCGTCGGGCCGGATGCGTACGTCGGCCGCGCGGGCGGCGATCCGGGGCGAGCCGGAGATGACGAGGAACAGGAAGGGGAGGACGGCTAGCAGGCGATTCATCTTCATGGTGACATCCTTAATCCCGAGCCGAAAGCACTTGACTTGACGTGGCATCGTCGCGCGCCCGCGCCGTCAAAGACACGTCCTCATGTAATCCAAACTCCGACGAGCGACCGTTTCGGGATCCGGCGAGTAGTCGAAGACCTCGACGGACACCCACCGATTGTAGCCAGCTTCGCGCAAGGCGGCGAAGATCGGCCGGAAGTCGACGGCACCGAACCCTGGTCCCCGGCGGTTGGGGTCGTTCGCGTGGAAATGGCCGGTCCGATGGGCATGGCGCCGAATCAACTCGACAATGGGCGTCGGCTCGCTGGACATGGATTTGACGTCGAGATGCAGTACGACGAGTGGATGGTTGACGAGATCGATCAGCCGCACGGCCTCGTCGCAGGTGTTGATGAAGTTGGTTTCGTCGCGCGTGAGCGGCTCGACGCACAGTGACACGCCTGTGCGCTCGAGTGCGGGAAGCGCCTCGCGAATCGTCTCTACGGCAAACGTCGAGGCAGCGGCGCCGCTGACACCGGGCAGAAGGGAACGTTGCACCGGCGATCCAAGGACCATCACGGAACCACCCAGGTCCCGGCAGAGTTCCGCGAGAGCTGCCAGATACCCGCTCGTGCGGCGGCGAACGGCCGGATCGGGGGATGTAACGTGCAGCCCCTCGGTCTTCGCCAGCAGCCAGTGCAGTCCGAGGATCTCGAGGCCCGACTCGGCGGCCGTCTCGCGAACCGCAGCGCGCAGCGTCGGCGTGACATCCGACACCTGTGGGCCGAGGGTGAACGGCGCCAGCTCCAGACCGTCGTAGCCCGTGGACTTGACGAAACGGCAGACGCGTTCGAACTCCCAGCCTTCGAACAGCTCGTTGCAGATGGCAAAGGGCAAGGCGTGATTCTACGCCGAAGGAATATGGCCCGGCCTGGTTTCTGAGTAACATGGGCCCATGATGCGTGCGCTGATCACGGTCCTCGCGCTCGCGTTGTCAGTGACAGCGCAGCGTCGGCCGGGCAGTCAGCTCGACCAGCTTCCTTCTGCGATGGAAGTGCTGACCTATTTTGGCGAACGGGCGGACATCTCACCGGACAACCAGCGAGTGGCTTTCATGGCCAAGAGCTTTGGCGACGCGATGGTGGCCGACGTGAAGACGCACGCGATCCGCTGCCTGACATGCAACGTCCCGGGCGCGTCATTTCTGCGGGTCATGCACCTGATGACCGGCGACTATCTCCTGATCGGCCCGGATCACTTCGAAGACATCAACGTCAGCCGCACCCGCGACAACGAGCTGTGGTTCCTCGGCAAGGAGCGCGGATCGAAGCCGGTGAGGTTCAATCGGAAGATCAGCGAAGGCATGGCGATCTCGAAGACGAGTCTCAAGATCGCGTACTCGCAGACGCGTGCGCAGGCGCCCGACCTGCCGGCCGGGGCGTCCCGTCTTGTCGTCGCCGAGGTGAATCTCGCCGGCTCGCCGCCCGCGCTGACGAACCCGAAGGTCGTGTACGAGAGCCCTGACAGTAACTGCACCATCGAAGCCCAGGATTTCTACGCCAACGATACGAAGATGACGTTCACGTGCTACGAGCCACGCGGCCTCGCGTCCGTGATGGGCATCGATCTCACGACGGGAGCAGTGACGAACTTCTCGAAAGCACCCGGTAGTTACAACGAAGTCGAAGGCATTTTCCCCGACGGACAGTACACCTGCGTCGAGGCGGACCGGCAGGTGGAGGCGCTCGGAGGTGCGCGCGGCTCCGGGAACATCGATATCTGGAAGCTGAAGCTCGACGGCACGGGCAGGGACTTCGTGCGTCTCACACACTTCAACGACTTCGAGGGCGGCAAGGCCTCCAATCCCGTCGTCTCGACCGACGGCCGGTTCATGGCGTTCCAGACGGCCAGGACCACGGATCCCGCGGGCGTCGGCTACGGCATCATCCTCTACTGGTTCCGGAGGTAGTCCCGAAGAATGTTTGTGTTCGGCCACATCGGCATCGGCCGCACGCTTGTCGGATCGCGCGGACGCGGCCTGCCGGCGCTGCCGCTGCTGCTCGGCATGATCCTGCCGGACCTGATCGATAAGCCGCTCTACTACGCGCACCTGTCCACCTTCATCAGCTGCACCCGAACGTTCGGCCACACCGGTCTGTTTCTGGCCCTGCTTCTTCTTCTCGCGTACGCCCGCCGCTCGAGCGCCCTCCTCGCCCTGGCGCTGGGCATGACCACTCACGTTGCGTTGGATTGTCTATTGGACCTGCTGACGTCGGACACGAGATCGGCGCTGACCGCGGCGGCGTGGCCCTTCCTTGACACACATTTCGCGATAGTCGATATGTCGGTGGCCGATCACTTGCGGCGCCTGCTCGTCACTCCGGTGATGGTCACCGAACTTATCGGGCTCGGGCTGATTGGATGGGAATACTGGCGATCGCAAATGGTGAGGCGCATTCCTTGACCGGCGCCTTGGGCACATGTCTGGTGCCTGAGTGTTATTCTTACCCCACTTCACCCCTCTCCAGGAGATGTCTATGACCAGCCGTTCAGCCTCGCTTGCACTCGGACGTCTGATCCGCGTCCTCGCCGGTGCGGCGGTTGCGTTTGTGGTCGGCGCCGCTGTCTACGCCAATGCACCGCAAGCACCGGCGGCGGGGGCGCCCTCGCCTGCGCAAACACCAGCACCTGCACCAGCGCGGCAGGGCCAGCCCTCGCAACCCGCAACGGCCGGCGGGCGCCAGGCCGCGGCGGCCGCGGCAAATAACGATGGCCCGGTGCGCGACGCGTCAGGGGCGGTCATCGGATTCACGAACCTGGCGGAGATTCCCGGCACGCCGTGGCGCATCCACGATGCCGCCCGGCCCCACCCGCGGGTCGTCACGCCGGGCGCCGGCCCGGGCGCGCCGCCCTCGGACGCGATCATCCTCTTTGACGGGAAGGATCTCTCGAAGTGGGCGCAGATGAAGAACGGCCAGGCGGTCGATGCGACATGGCCGGTGCGCGACGGCTACTTCGAGACAGGCGCCGGCAGCGGATCCATCCTCACGCGAGACAAGTTTGGCGATGTCCAGCTGCATCTCGAGTGGGCGACGCCCAGTCCCGGTCGCGGCGCCAGTCAGGACCGCGGCAACAGCGGCGTGCTCTTCATGGGCCGCTACGAAGTACAGGTGCTGGATTCCTACGAGAACGTCACATACGCCGACGGTCAGGCCGCGGCGATCTACGGCCAGGATCCGCCCCTCGTGAATGCCGCAAAGAAGCCCGGCGAGTGGCAGTACTACGACATCATCTTCGAGGCGCCCCAGTTCAACGGCACGATGGCCGCCAAGCCGGCGTACATCACGGTTTTCTGGAACGGCGTGCTGGTACAGCATCGTCGGGCTGTCATGGGCCCGACCTCGCCGACGCGGACGGTGCACGCCTACGTGCCGCATGAGGCCGAACTGCCGTTGACGCTTCAGGATCACGCGCATCCGGTCCACTACCGGAACGTGTGGATCCGGAGGCTGACGGGGTACGACCTGCCCGAGGTGAAGTAGCCCGCTCACGCAGTCGGATCTCAGGGCGAGAACGCGGAGGGCGCGCCTCCGCGCGAGCCGCGCGCTCTCCGCGTGAGATTGCGCCTACCGTTTCATCCCGATTCCGAACTGATCTCCGTTCCTGACCGGCTTGTTTCCGTCGAAGACGATCTCGAGCAGCTTTTCGCTGCCGATCTGACGCCCTGTCTCGTCCTGCAACGAGGCGATCAGTTTCTTGGACTTCGTGTCGAAGACCTCGCCGGTGGACGGGTACGCGTGCTTGCCGTCGATGCTGAACGTGATCCAGCCCGGCTGGTCGCGCAGCTTCAGAGAGGTCATCTGCTTCGGCGGCATCACGGTGTTGTCGAACACGTGCATCATCTTGTTGTGCCCGTCGCTGACCCAGAGCTCGGTTTCATCGGGCGTCAGGCCGATGCCATGGCTCGGACAGCCATGCCGATCCACCGGACCCTGCTGAAAGCCGGCGATCTCGACGTGATGTAGCTTCTTGCCCGTCGCAATATCGCCGATCTCGAACCCGAGCAGCGCGTCGCAGTTGACGTAACACAGCGTCTGCGCGGCGTTCACGGTAAAGGGGCGCACGTGATTCGCGAATGGGCCCACGGTCTTCACAATCGTGTGCGTCTTTGGGTCGGCGACGTGGACGAAGGGGGAGGCCAGGCCCTCGAGATACACTCGGCTGCCGTCGCGGCCATAGAGCGTGTTGTGCGCGCGATTGTTCATGACGATCTTCTGGATCGTCTCACCGGTCGCCGCGTCGACGACGTTCCAGTGCGGTCCCTCGAATGACGGGACGTACAGAATCCTGCCGTCAGGCGAGATGGACGGCCGATCGCAGCCGCCTTCCGGCGCCTTGTCCCACACCATCTTGTCGGTCATCAGATCGATGCAGCCCAGGCGCTTAATCGTGGTGACATACAGCCGGCCGTTCTTCGCGCTCGCGGCGACTCCCTTGACGTTGTCGGGCTCCTGGCCCGCCGGCACATTCCACGTCGGAATGCGCTTGACGAACGTGTAGCCGTTCCCGATGTCGTAAACGAGCACGCCGACGCCGCCGTACTGGACGTAATTCCTGATGCCCGGCTCGGCGATGTAGAGGAGGTGGCGTTCGGCGGCGGCGTTCGCGAACTTGGCGAACGGCAACACGACTGCGGCGGTGGCGGTTCCAAGAAACGTTCGGCGATTCATGTGTCTCTCCCGTCCCCTTGGCCTGAAGAGCCCGGGGCTCCATCTTCGATCCCAGATTTTGAGGCCACTAATTTAGGACCCATCATCCTTCAGGTCGCCCCGCAATCAGTCGATCACGATCACTTCATGATCGACGACCGACGCGAGTTCGAAGTGCGCCCATCCATTTTCAATCCTGAGTGCCAGCCGGCGGTCGGACACAACCTGCCGACCTCCCGCCCCGCGCACCCCTTCGGGCAACTTCACTTGTACACGAATGGGCCCGACCGGTATCAGCTCGTCCAGCGGGCTGCGCCACGTGCCCTCGTTGGTGAGGTTGACGCAGTGAATAATCGCGCGACTGTCCTGCCGGTACAAGTGCCAATCGAGCAGGCCTGGCCCCTCCACGCGAAGCGGGACGTCGTCCTGAGCCGCCCAGCGGGCGGCGTTGGCCAGCAGACGGGCGAGGTCTGGAGAGTTGTCGCGCGCGCATCGGCGGTCCAGATCGGCGGCGAAATACACGACGCGCCCGGTTCCCGCCTTCTCGCTGACGACCAGGCCCGGAAGATCGGTTCTCGTGTTGCGCGACCAGACTGCCTCCGGTGGGAAGGCGGGCATGGGCGGCACGAATGTCAGGAGCGGTTGCGCCGAGGCGTCCAGCGTGAGGGCACCGAGCGATCCGCCGAACGGCAGGATATCCGTGTCGTCGAAGCCGCTCAGGACCGGATGGCGCGCTCCCGTCGCCGGCGGTTCGCCTGCGATGTGAGGGCCGAAAGTCCTGGCCCGGAGTTCAGGCGTCAGGCGCAGATAGCTCTGCGTGTTCTCGTTGGCCGCCTGGCGCCGGGCCGCCGGATCGCGCCAGGCATGATTCGGCGGGAGGTGGACGCTGAACAGATCAGCCAGAGAAAAATTCGATTGGGCATCGCCCCATCGATCACACAAGCTCGTGGCCCCAGTGGCGACGATGCCGCCGCCCCGCGCCGCGAACGCCCGCACGGCGGCGACCTGGCTCTCGGTGAGGAGCCCGAGATTGGGAAGAATCAGCGCACGCATCTGGGCCGCGTCGCGGGTGAGATCGTCGGCGTTGACGAATAGATATGGAATGCGGGCGCGCGTCAGCGCCAGCGTGAATCCGCGCTGCGGCAGATTCACCTCCACCTCCGTGTCGTCGCGCCCGAAAAAGTCGTTGTTGCGCTGCGAGTACACGACGCCGACGGTGGCGATCGGCTGCCGGCGCACCAGCAAATCCTGATTCGCCGCCAGCCACTGTCCGAGGGCCAACGGCGTCTGATACTGGCGGCGATCCTCGTGATAGGCATTGACGTAGTGCCACCACGGTTGAATGCCGGCTGCAGCGCCCTCGATCGCCCACAACCGTACCTCGGGCTCCGGCCGCGAGGAGAGACGGAATGTCGCGCCGGCGGTCTGGTACAAGCGCGAAGCTCTCCGGCATCAACTTGTCCCAGCCGAGCATGCCATGCACGAGCTTGCCGGTCTGGCCGTTCGCCTGAAAGCCGGTCGCATCGGTCCGGCGCTGGTTGTCGAGCATGATCATCTCGGCGCGGCGGCAGATCTCGCGGTAGTCGCGGAAATCGGCGGCTGCGGCTGAAGATGGTTCCCCCGGTCATGCCCACCCACAGGCAGTCCGGTCCGCCGGCCTCCTTAACGGTCTTGTTGAACAGATCCCAGATTTCGAGACGGGACGCGTAACTCCATTCGATCCACGCGCGGTAGTCGGCCGCGTTCCAGTCGTGCCGCTGTGGCAACTCCAGGCCGCGGGCGTTGCGGAAGCGGTCGCGGCAGTTGACGCAGTAGCAGATGCTGCCGCGCGTCAGGCCGCTCCAACTGTTGTCGGTGAAGCCCTCAGGCCGGTACGTGCTGGCGATCTCCCGCAGGATCGCTGGAATGTGTTCACGATAGTACGGTCCGTTGATACACGGCGTGTGCAGGGTCTGTTCGCGGCGATATGGCTGCCCGGCGGCGTTTCGCGTGAACCAGTCCGGATGGGCCTGCAGGACTTCGCCGCCCGCGCCGTTGGAGTCCATTCGCGCGAACACGACGATCCCGTCCTCGCGCGCGGCCTTCAGAATGTCCCCGAAGAGATCGCGATCGCCAAGAAACTCCGCGCGGCGATGAAACGGCACCTTTGTCGGGTAGTAGGCGACGATGCCACCCGCGTTGACGACGATCCCCTGGGTGCGGGTGCGCTTCCATTGTTCTCGCCAGAAGGGGATGTCGTACCGCGTCGGGTCGATCTCCGCGATGTTCGTCTGCATCCAGCGGAAGGTGCGGCGATACCACGGCTGAGCCTGGGAGGCGGTGGCCTCGGCGACGGCCGCTCTCGGGTCCGGCGACACGCGCAGCCAGGCCGTGCCGATCAGCGCCGCCGCCGACGTACCCAGAAACTCCCGCCGATGCATGGGGACGGGTTAGTTTTCCACAGATTCGGGCAAAACGGGGACAGGTCTTGCCAGGCCTCGCGAGCGTTTGATGAGGGTGACGTTGCCCGGATGGTCGTTGCCGAGAGGCAGGCGCCCTCTCTGGAGACCCCGTCAGGCCTGTCCCCAAATCGTCCAGATCTGTGGAAAACAGACCCGTCCCTCTACTTGAACATCTTTGCGAATGCGGTGACCAGTCGTTCGCGGTCGGCGTCGCTCAATCGCGCCGGCGGATGCAGCATGGCGTAGTACCACGGCGGCATGGCTCTGTTGCGCACTTCGTCGGCGGCGTCTTTCGCGTGGCGCTGCGGCCGTTGCCACTCAGAGAAATTCAGGTGGGCGCGTCCGCCGTCCACGTCGTTCTGCACCAGCCACGAACTGGGCGCCACCGACGCGTACGTCGGCCACTGTGTCTCGTTGCTGTGGCAATCGAAACAGGCCTGCCTCGCGAGCTCGCGCGTCGCAGGAGCGTCCCACGCCGGCTCGGCCACGACCGGCGGATTGCTGTGAGTACGTCCGTACGGGACCAACTGAATCGCAACCAGCAGAATGAGCATTCCCGTCAGAACCTTCCTCAGGCTCAGCCGTCGACCGGATGTGGCCATGAGATTTCAGCGCGGCACGATCGGAAGCATGCGCAGGCGGCCCCACGCCACAAACGCCGCGATGGCCGCCACGCAGAGGTGCATCACGATGACATGGGATTCGCCCCGCGACACATGGAAAGCGGCGGCCAGAAGCATAATCGTCATCAGTCCGATCGCGGCCAGCGGCGTCAATCCGGGCAGCCGCCGCAAAGCCGCTGGCAGCACGACGCCAAAGCCGCCGGCGAACTCGGCGGTCCCGATGAACTTCACCAGGCCTGCGGGCACATCCGCGATCCACGGCGCGCTCTTGACCGACTGCTCGATCGGTAAGAGACCATGCGTGTACCCGGCCGCCAGAAAGAACAGGGCGAGCAGGATCTGAGCAATCCACAGGGCGGTGTTCACACCGGTTACTTGATGAACGTCCCGTTCCGCAATTCCGTGTACGCGCGGCGCAACTCCTCTTGCGTGTTCATGACGATCGGCCCGTACCACGCGACCGGCTCCTGAATCGGTTTGCCCGAAACGAGCAGAAACCGCAGGCCCTCGTCGCCGGCCTGCACGGTCACTTCGTCGCCGCGATCGAACAGGACCAACGATCGGTTGCCGATGTTCGTCCGCGCCATCTCATCGCTCGACTCGCCGCCGGTCCCACGCGTTCGGTCTGCACCGCCTGGGGCGACGAGGCGTCGCGAAACCGGCCCGCGCCCTCGAACACGTACGCGAAGGCGTGGCGCGAGGTCTCGACCGGCAGCGTCTTCCGGCGCCCGGGCGGGACCCAGACATCGAGGTATTGCGGGTCGGCGGCCACGCCGTCGACCGGCCCGCGGCGTGCCCCGGAAATCGCCGCACACAATCCGCACGCGCGTGCCGTCGTCGTCTGTCACGTTCGGGCACGGCGCTCGCCGGCACGTCCTGATAGCGCGGCGCGGTCATCTTCAGCGACGCCGGCAGGTTGCCCCAGAGCTGAAAGCCGTGCATCCGCCCGCGCTCGTCGCCTTTGGGCATCTCCTGGTGCAGGATGCCGCGGCCGGCCGTCATCCACTGGATGTCGCCGGCGCCGAGACTGCCGCGATTGCCCAGGCTGTCGCCATGCGCGACGGTGCCGGCGAGCACGTAGGTGATCGTTTCGATACCCCGATGCGGGTGCCACGGAAACCCGGCCAGATAGTCGTCGGGATTGTCGTTGCGGAAGTCGTCGAGCAGCAGGAACGGATCGAACTCGCTCGTCTCACCGAACCCGAAGGCGCGTCGCAACTTCACGCCCGCGCCCTCCATGGTCGGCTTGGACTCGATGACGCGTTTCACGGGACGGATGGACATAGAACAATAGTACGACACCTGCGACGGGACACGGGTCGGTCACTCCCTCCTCATGTTAGGATCCGCCCTTCAATGCAAATCATCCGTTCGCCGAAAGTCTATGACGTCTGCATCGTCGGCTCGGGCGCCGGCGGCGGCACGGCGGCCAAGGTGCTCACCGAAGCCGGCGCCGACGTCGTGATGCTCGAAGCGCGGTCCGCTGTGGGACTCGGCCAAGGACGGCGCGATGTTCGCGTGGAACTACGACTCGCCGACGCGCGGCTGGGGCGGCGACAAGAAGCCGTTCGGCGCATTCGACGGCTGCATCGGCGGCTGGGACATCGACGGCGAGCCGTACACCGTCGGCCGCGGGCGCCTGGCGCTGGTTCCGCGGCGCGCGCGCTCGGCGGCCGCACGAACCACTGGGGCCGCATCTCGCTGCGGTTCGGGCCCGACGACTTCCAACACAAGAGCCATCGACGGCCTCGGCGACGACTGGCCGATCACGTACGACGACATCAAGCCGTACTACGACAAGCTCGACGAGTTCGTCGGAATCTTCGGCACGAATCACGCCGCCGAGACCGGCCTGCACAACGAGCCGGACGGCATCTTCCTGCCGCCGCCGAAGCCGCGCGCGCACGAGCTGCTGATCAAGAAGGCGTGCGACCGGCTCAAGATTCCGGTCGTGCCGTCGCGCCTGTCGATCCTGACCAGGCCGCACAACGGCCGCGCGGCCTGCCACTACTGCGGCCAGTGCGGCCGCGGCTGCGCGATGCACTCGAACTTCTCGAGCACGTCGGTGATGCTGCCGCCGGCGCTCAAGACCGGCAAGCTCACGATCGTGCCGAACGCGATGGCGCGCGAGGTCACGACGGGCGCCGACGGCCTGGCCACGGGCGTGTCGTACATCGACACGCAGCAGATGACCGAGCACCAGGTGCGCGCGCGCGTCGTCGTGCTGGCCGCGAGCTGCTGCGAGTCGGCGCGGCTGCTGCTGAACTCGAAGTCGTCGCGGTTCCCGAACGGCCTGGCCAACTCGAGCGGACGTGGTCGGCAAGTACCTGACCGACTCGACGGGCCTGAGCGTCAGCGGGTTCATTCCCGCGCTGCAGGACCTGCCGCGCTACAACGCGGACGGCGTCGGCGGCATGCACCTGTACGTGCCGTGGTGGGGCGACAACAAGGCGCTCGGCTTTCCGCGCGGCTATCACATCGAGCTCGGCGGCGGCTTCGGCATGCCGGGGTACGGCTTCATGGGCGGCATCCAGGACTTCCCGCAAAGCCGCGGCGGCGGATACGGCGCCGAGTCTGAAGGCCGAGTACCGCCGCTACTACGGCGCGTTCGTCAGCTTCGCCGGACGCGGCGAGCAGATCGCCCGCGAGGACTGCTTCTGCGAGATCGATCCGAACGTCGTCGACAAGTGGGGCATTCCGGTGCTGCGCTTCCACCACACGTGGAGCGACGCACGAACGGCTGCAGGCCAAGCACATGCAGGAGACGTTCCGCAGCATCATCCAGGAGATGGGCGGCGAGCCGACGTCGCCGATGCCGGACGAAGGAACACGACTACGGTCTGGCGGTCGGCGGCCTCATCATCCACGAAGCCGGCGCGACGCGGATGGGCAGCGATCCCGAAGACGTCGGTGCTCAACGCCCACTGCCAGGCGCACGACGTGAAGAACCTGTTCGTCGCCGACGGCGGCCCGTTCGTCTCGCAGGCGGACAAGAACCTGACGTGGACGATCATGGCGCTGTCGTGGCGGACGTCGGAGTTCATCGCCGGACGAGCGGAAGAAGGGGAACCTGTGACGACCATCAACCGACGCGAGACGCTGAAGCTGCTCGGCGGCCGCGCCGGCGGCGGCCGTCGCGTTCACCTGGACCGCCGAAGAGGCCGACGGTGGCCGCGCAGCAGGCGCAGCAGGCGCGCGCGCAGGCCGCGGCGGCGCAACCAGCCCTACAAGCCGCGGTTCTTCACCGCGCACGAGTACGCCACCGTCGTCGCGCTCGGCGACATGATCATCCCGAAGGACAGCCGATCGGGCAGCGCGTCCGACGCGGGCGCGCCCGAGTTCATCGACTACATCGTCGCCGAGCAGCCCGAGCGGCAGACGGCGATGCGCGGCGGACTCGGCTGGCTCGACAACGAATGCCGCGCGTCGCTTCGACAAGACGTTCGTCGACTGCGCTGACGCCGAGCGGCGGCAGGTGCTCGACGACATCGCCTGGCCCCGCAAGGCGCGTCCCGAGCTGAGCCACGGCGTGCGGTTCTTCAACACCATGCGCGACCTGGTCGCGACCGGGTTCTGGTCGAGCAAGATCGGCGTCAGAAGACATCGGCTATATGGGCAACCGCGCGGTCGGCGAATGGACCGGCGCGCCGGCCGCGGTATCTGCAGAAGCTGGGTGTGACGTGCTCAGCCCCGTTGCACCCTGCTACAAGTCAATCGCGATCACTTCGTGCACGTCGATTGACGGCACGGTCACCGTAAGGTTCGCGCCGGTCTGATCGACCCGCGGAGTGGTTCCGGCGGTGAGCAGTTGCACTTTCTTCGCGCGCGTGCCAGCCGGCAGCCGGATCCGGGCACGCTGCGGGCCGATGGGAATGACCTCGCGCAGCGGCCCCTTCATCATCATCGGGTTGGACAGATTGACCAGGTGAACCGTCATCGAATCGCGCTGGCGCCAGACCGTGACATCGAGCACGCCCGGTCCGGTGACGTCGGCCGGCGACGGCTCGTTTGCCGCCCAGACAACGGCGTTTCGCAACAAACGCCCGTGGTCGACGCACAGGACGTCCCAGAACGTCCGGTCGATATCCCACGGGATGTACACCACGCGGCTTCGGCCGAGGTCGCGAACGTACATCTCGCGGATGTCCGTCCGCGCGACGCGCGGGTACACGTCCTCCATCGGCAGATCTGGATAGGTCGGCACAAGCGTGACGGGCGATGGAAACCCGGCGGTCGGTGTGACCTGGAGGCGAAACACGCCATTGATGATGCGCGGTGCCTCGTCAAGCCCGTCAAGGATGGGATGGCGGCGGCCGGTCGAGGCGTCGGCTTCGAGGTTCAGATACGAGTTTTGCATCGGCCCGTCGACCCGGCCCCCGAACGAGACCCCGAAGACGTCCGCCAATCCAAAATTCTCCCGACGACTGCCGACTTCGTCGTAGAGGGACGTCGCGAACGTCGCGACGACACTTCCGCCGCGCTCGACGAACGCGCGAATCGCGGCGCATTGTGCATCGGAAAGCGCCGCGGCGTCCGCCAGGACCAGCACCTTGAATTGATCCAGCCGCGCGGGCGTCAGCATGGCTTCGTGAACCATCTCGAACGGGAGGCGCGCCTCGATCAGCGCCTGGTACATGCCGAGCATGTGATCTTCGTGACGATCGCCCGGCGCGATGCCCGGGTGGTACGATGCCGTCTGCTCGGAGTGGAGCAGCGCCACCCGCGCCAGCGCTGCCTCGTTCCGCAAGTAGCGCTCGTGCGCAAAATGCCACTGGTAGACGCGCTCGACGACAGGGAGCCACCGCCGGTCGTAGAGCACGCCGGAGAACTTCGTGACCCAGGGGCGCATGCCGTTGGCTGTGCCTTCGGCCACCCACAGCCGGATCTCCGGCTCGCTTTGCACGGAGTCCTTCCACCGATAGCTCTCTTCGAGACCCACGCTGAAGATGCCGCCGATCGGCCGCCGGCCCATCACAGACCGGTACTCCTTCGCGCGGCGGCCGTTGGCCCACGGTGGCGTCAGCCCGTGTCGCGCCTGGTTGTCGGTGAACTGAATCGCCGCCAGCTCGCCGGCCGTCTTCAAGTCCGGCGGGCCATTGGGGATGAACCGCGCCTCCGGATTGGCCGACCGGACGGTCGCGTCCCACTGTTTCCACAATTCGGTCAGCCGCGCTTTGCGCCATTCCAGGAACCGGCGCCGGGCCGGATCGCGGGAGTCTGCCATGCGCGGCAACTCGACACCGGTTGCCGTCGTGAAATTCCGCTGGCAGTGGACGCAATAACAGTCGCCGCCCTGCGGCGCCCATCGATTCGCGAAAATGCCGTCGACTTTGTACTTCGTGACAATCTCGCGATGCACCTCGTCCATGAACTCGAAGTTGTACGGTCCCAGCGCGCAAGTCACCCATAACTCGGGATTCGCCCAATGGCGCCGCGGCTGTCCGTTGGCCGCGACGGCAATCCAGTCCGGGTGCGCGGCCCGGACCTCCTCGCGGGCGGCGTGCGGATCTGTCCGCGCAACGACGCGCATGCCGAGCCGGCGGCAACCCGCGACCAGCGTGCCGAAGGGATCACTGTCGCCGAGCGATGTGCTGCGATGGTGCAACGGCACCTGCGTCGGGTAGTAGGCCACGATGCCGCCGGCGCTGAGCGTGGCGGCATCCGCGTGAAGCCGCTGAAAGTAGTCGAGCCAGAACGCAGGATCGAATCGTCCGGGGTCGTTCTCGACGAGCGTGAGCTGCACCCAGCGCATCGGCGAGTCAAACCAGCCAGGAAGCAGTTGGCCGGCTGCGACCTCCGGCGCTGCCAGGGTCTGACCGAGGCCGGGCGCCAGAGGATCTGTCGCATTGCCGAACGAGACGAAGGCGCCGGCGCCTGCGGCGACTTGAAGAAAATCGCGGCGGGAGAAAGGTTCCATGACGGCACACTCTAGCGCGCTTTGCGACGCCGTGCCGAACGGGCCGCTGGAAGGGCACGTGGTATCGTCGGCCAATGCTGCGTCTTGGCGTCATTGTCGCAAGCACGCGCAAGGTGCGAGCCGGGCTCGGCGTTGCGCAATGGTTTGTGGAACGGGCCAGGCAGCATGGCGCCTTCGAAATCGAGCTGATCGATCTCCAGGCCGTGAACCTGCCTCTGCTCGACGAACCGAACCATCCCCGGCTGCACCAATATCAACACGCGCACACCAAGGCGTGGAGCGCCATCGTCAGTCGTGCCGACGCGTACGTCTTCGTGACACCGGAGTACAACTTCGGCCCGCCACCCGCGCTCGTCAACGCACTCGACTACGTGTACGTGGAGTGGAACTACAAGGCCGCCGGATTCGTCAGCTACGGCGGCATTTCCGCCGGCACGCGGTCGGCCCAGATGACCAAGCAGATCGTGACCACGCTCAAGATGGTGCCGATTTTCGAAGCGGTCCAGATCCCCTTTGTCTCAAAGCTGATGGAGGGCGGCATCTTCAAAGGCGGCGACACCTACGAAAAGGCCGCCACCGCGATGCTCGACGAGCTGGTCAGATGGTCCGACGCGCTCAAAGTCCTTCGCCGCTGAGCCGTGCCGACATCCGCGCTCAGTCCTTTGGCTTGTCGACCTTCGTGCCAGGCAAAAGCGGCATGTCGGATCCCGACTCCAGGCTGAGCAGACCGGCCTTGGAATACATCAGGAGCTTCTCGCGCGTGTCGATGACGTCCAGGTTGCGCATCGTCAGCTGTCCGATCCGATCCTGCGGCGTGAAGAAGACCTCTTCCCCCTTCTCCATCGTCAGCCGCTCGGGCTTGTAGGTGAGGTTGGGGCTCGTCGTGTCGAGAATGGAGTAGTCGTTGCCGCGCCGCAACTCGACCGTGACCTCGCCGGTGATGGCGCGCGCCACCCAGCGCTGCGCCATCTCGCGCAGCATCATCGCCTGCGAGTCGAACCAGCGCCCTTGATAGAGCAGGCGGCCGAGCCGCCGGCCGTTGTCGCGGTACTGCTCGATCGTGTCCTCGTTGTGGATGCCGGTGACGAGCCGCTCGTAGCCGATGAAGAGCAGGGCCATCCCGGGCGCCTCGTAGATCCCGCGGCTCTTCGCCTCGATGATGCGGTTTTCGATCTGGTCGCTCATGCCGAGGCCGTGCCGGCCGCCGATCGCGTTGGCGTCGATCAGGAGTTGGACAGCGTCCCGGTATGTCATGCCGTTCAACGCGACCGGCTGCCCTTCCTCGTAGCGGATCGTCACCGTCTCCGGCTTGACCGTAACGTCCTCGCGCCAGAAAGCCACGCCCATGATGGGCTCGACGATCCTGACCCCCGTGTCGAGCCGCTCGAGGTCCTTGGCTTCGTGGGTCGCGCCCAGCAGATTGGAATCCGTCGAATAGGCCTTTTCGACGCTCATCTTGTAGGCGAGGCCTGCCCGCTCCATGTACTCCGACATCTCCTTGCGCCCGCCGAGCTCGTTGATGAAGGCCTGGTCCAGCCACGGCTTGTAGATGCGAAGGTGGGGATTGGCGAGCAGACCGTAGCGATAGAACCGCTCGATGTCGTTGCCCTTGAACGTGCTGCCGTCTCCCCAGATATGCACGTCGTCTTCCTTCATGGCGACGACGAGGAGCGTGCCGGTGACGGCCCGGCCGAGCGGCGTGGTGTTGAAGTACGGCACGCCGGCCGTCGAGATGTGGAACGCGCCGCTCTGCAGTGCGGCGATGCCCTCGGAAACCAATTGCCTGCGACAGTCGATCAGGCGCGCGCGCTCGGCGCCGTAGAGCAGCGCTTTCTTGGGAATCGCGTCGTAATCCCGCTCGTCGGGCTGACCGAGATTGGCGGTGTAGGCGTAAGGCACCGCCCCTTTCTGCCGCATCCAATGGATCGCCGCGCTGGTGTCGAGCCCGCCGGAAAACGCGATGCCGACTTTCTCGCCGAGAGGAAGAGTTTGGAGAATGTTTGACACGTCAATGAACTCGAACGCGCCTCGATCATAGCCGAAAGGCCCTATACGATCGTCGCGCGTACGCCCGGAACGCACCCCTTGCTTACCGAGAGGAGCGAGGCTATGATCCTCGGTAACCGAGAGGTCAAGGGATGAGCAAGCCGTCTGATCTGGTCCAGGGCACGCTGGACTTGTTGATTCTGAAGATCCTCGCGCTCGAGCCGCTGCACGGCTGGGCTATCGGCCAGCGCCTGAAGTTGATCTCCGGCGAGGTCCTGCAGGTCAGCGATGGCTCGCTGTATCCCTCCCTGCACAAGCTCGAACAAGAAGGGTGGATCACCGCCGAATGGCGCCCCAGCGACAACAATCGCCGGGCAAAGTTCTATTCGCTGACACGACTCGGCCGCCGGCACCTCGAGCGCGAGGCCGCCAACTGGACCCGGCTGTCGGTCGCCATCTCTCAGATCGTCAAGCTCAAGGAGGCGTGAGCCATGGACGTTCTGCGCTGGATCTCCACGCTGCCGCTGCGGCTGCGATCGCTGTTTCGTCGACACCGGGTCGAGGCAGATCTCGAGGATGAGATTCGCGACCATCTCGAGCGGCAGATCGCCCTGGAGATGTCGCGCGGCCTTTCTCGCGAGGACGCGCGGTACGCGGCCCTCCGGGCGTTCGGCGGAGTCGATCAGCGGAAGGAAGAGTGCCGCGACGCCCGGCGTGTCAACTACATCGAGCATTTCCTGCAGGACGTGCGTCTGGCGTTCCGGGCACTGGCCAGGAATCCCGGATTCGCCGCGGCAGCGATCCTCACGCTCACGCTGGGCATCGGCGCCAATGTCGCCGTATTCACCGTCGTCAACGGCGTGCTCCTGCGCGCCATGCCGTTCCCGGATCCCGATCGGCTCTTTCTCGTGTCCTTGCCGCACGCGGGTCCCTTCAAGGCCGGGCCGTCCCTGTCGGACGCGGACTATCTGGATTTCAAGCGCACCGATCAGCTCTTCGAGCACCTCGCGACGTTTGGCAACACGAGCGTCGCCATTTCGAGCCTGGTGGACCCGGTCCGCGTCCCGACCGCTGTCGCGACTTCGGATTTCTTCCTGGTTCTCGGAGTCGCCGCCGAGTTAGGTCGAACCTTCTCGCCGGACGACCGTCCCGATGACGTCGTCGTCCTCAGCAACCGGCTGTGGCGTGATCGCTTCAATGCCGATCCGGGGGTGCTCGGGACGACGGTGACGGTCGACGGCGTGCAGAGCACCGTGGTTGGCGTCATGCCGGCCGGCTTCGACTTTCCGGAGAAGACACAGCTTTGGCGACCGCTGGACATCCGACTGAATTCCCACTCCTCGTTCTTGCGCCCCGTTGTGGGCCGGCTCAAGGCCGGCGTGTCCCGGGAGCAGGCCCAGGTGCAGCTGGACGCGTGGGCCGCGCCGCGCCTGCCGAAGAATGCCACCGCCGCAGATCAGGCCCGTCTCGTGCCCGTGAAAGAACTTCTCGTCACCGACATTCGTCGTCCGCTCGTAATTTTTTCGGGGGCTGTCGCCTTCGTTTTGCTCATTGCCTGCGCCAATGTGGCAAATCTCCTGCTGACCCGGGCGCTGGGCCGCCGGCAGGAAATGGCGGTTCGTACGGCGCTTGGCGCCGGACGAGGACGCCTGATCCGGCAACTGCTGACCGAAAGTGCCGTACTCGCGCTGGCCGCCGCGAGCCTTGGCGCGCTCTTCGCCTACTGGCTCGTGCCCTCGCTCATTGCGTTGGCGCCCAAGGGGACCATTCCCCGGATCGACCTGATCCGCACGGACGGGTGGGTTCTGACATTTGTCCTCGGTCTGTCGCTGACGACGTCGCTTGCTCTTCGGTCTCGTCCCCGCCTTGCACGCCACGCGCTATGAGCGTCGCGCGTCACTGGCGCCGGCCAGCCGTTCGTTCACTCCCGGGCACGAGGGGCTGCGCGGCGCGCTCATCGTTTGCGAGATCGGGCTCACGTTGGTCCTGCTCGCGGGGGCGGGATTGATGGTCAAGAGCTTCCTCCACCTGCGTGAAGTGGATCCGGGCTTCCGCGCCGAACACGTGGCGGTCGTCACCGTCGATCTTCCCCAGATCGCGTATCCCTCCGCGCCAGCCATTCAGGCGTTCCACACCCAAGCGCTCGACAGGCTCGCCGCACTGCCGGGCGTGACGCGGGTCGCGGCCGTGAACTGGGTGCCGCTCGGCCGCCACCTCACCGTCGGTGATTTTGTCATCGAGGGGCGCACGTCCAGGCCCGGATTCAACGTCGACAAATTGTGCGTGAGCCGGGACTATTTCAGCACCATGGGGATCCGGATGCTCAGGGGGCGCGATTTCTCCGACCGCGATCGAGCGGGCGCTCCCGGCGTGGCGATTGTGAGCGAGTCGGTCGCGCGGCGGCTGTGGCCGGGCGAGGATCCCCTGGGCAAGCGAATCAGCAACGAGGATCAACCGCGGCCTGAGGACTGGCTCACGATCGTCGGTGTCGTCGACGAGGTGAAGCAACAGGGTCTGAACGCGCGGCCGCATCCGGCGCTGTATCAAAGCTATCTTCAGGTCGATCGATCCGGCTGGTTGAGCCATATGACGATGGCGATTCAGACGCCGTCCGATCCGCGGCCGCTCGGACCCGCCGTCCGCAATGTCTTTCGCGGTCTCGACCGGAATCTTCCGCCGCCCGACATGACGACGATGCCGGCGCTGATCGATGCGACGACGGCCGAGCCACGCTTTCAGACGCGCCTTCTCGCGCTCTTCGCGATTCTGGCATTTGCGCTGGCCGTGGTCGGTGTCTACGGAGTCATCGCGCATTCCGTCGTTCAGCGCACGCGCGAGATCGGCATTCGCGTCGCGCTGGGCGCGGCCACGGCAACCATCGTCTGGATGGTCTTTCGGCGCACCCTGCTTCTCCTCGGCGCGGGGATCGCGATTGGCGTCGCTGGAGCTGCCGGGACGACGCGCGTGCTCGAGCAGTACCTGTTCGACGTGACTCCCGGCGATCCGGCGACGTTCCTGGCCGTCTCGGCCCTGCTGATGGCGGCCGCCTGCACGGCGGCATGGATTCCCGCGCGCCGGGCGGCGCGGGTCGATCCGCTCATCGCGCTGCGCCACGAGTGAATCGGGCCCGGTCCGGGGCCATGGCCGTGTGAGAACGGCCCTAGCCCGCATTATTCATTACGCGGGCCGGAGCGAGTGTAGATCTGATCAAATCGGTTCGACTCGAGGCTGAGGGCGCGCGGACAGGTGGTCCCACAACTGAGAACGGCCGTGCAGAGCGCCCGCGGAGCCCATTGGCACTCTCTCGAGAGCACGTCGCCCGCGAGGAGTTGGTCAGGCGTCTGGAATCAGGCGACGGGCACCGCGCCGAGGCGCCTGGCGATCTGTTACCAAGCGCGCTGTTCGGGATGTGAGCGCGGAAGGTGGAGCACGAGGCGGCGGACAGAGCGGGACGACGCGCACGCCAATCTTCAGCAGCGTGAGCCGCAGGCGTCCGACTTGCGCGTGGGCCAGCGTGGTGCGCGCCGCGCGGAGCTGCAATTCCTGGAGCAGCACGTAGGCGGCGGCTGTCAGCGTCACGCGGAGCTGATTGGCCCAAAAGCTGGAGCAACTCGTGCGTCCGAAGGCCAGGTCGTGATGGAGTTCTTTGAGCCGATTCTCGCTATCCCCGCGGTCGACGTAGATGGCGGCATAGACCGTCTCGGGCGCCTGCCGCAGATTGGTGACGAGGAAGCGCGGGTTGTCGCGCGGCTCGCGGCCACCATGACACACCACTTCGGCCTTGATGATCACCCGACGCGCCCGGTCCCATGTCTGGGCTTGATAGCGGCACTCCGCATAGGTCGTGCTCGTCTCGCCCGTGGTGGTGGCCTGGTCGCGCATCGTGGCGAGCGGGGCGGCGGCGTGCCTTAGCAGCATCGTGTTCTTGGCCATCGCGACGACGTACTGGGCGCCTGCCGTTTCCAACAGTGCGAAGATCTCCGGCGTCGCGAAGCCGCCATCGAGCCGCACGCGCAGGCGCGCGTGGGGAAAGGCCGCCCACAGCTTCGGCAGCAACCGCTTCAGGACGCCACGGACGCCGATGGGCGCCGGCATCGTCCCCGGCCGCAGCACGGCGGCGACGAGATACTGCCGGGGCTCGTCATCGAAGGTCAGAAAGGCCACGAGCGGCAGATAGCACCAGCAGCGGTAGAACCCATTGACGAGGGCCAGTTGTTGGGCGCCGTGTGTCTCGTCGGCGGTCACATCGAGATTGATCGTGATGCGTGGGACGCGGCGCGCGCGCCGACGATGGCGGGCGATGACGACGTCGGCCAGGGTCTCACTCAGTTGATACATGGCACGCGGCGTCGCCGCATTCTCGAACCGCGACACCGTCGGTTGCGATGCCAAGCGCCCGCCGCTCAGCGGGTCGCGGTCGAGCAGCAACTTGTGGATCGGATCCTCGGCCAGTGCATCCGCATCATTGCCGTCGGGATGCCCACAGGCGATCGCAAAGATCCGCTGCGCCAACAGATCGCGCGCGCTATGGGTCACGCGTGTCGGTGTCCGTCCGTCCGTGATCGTGGCGGCCAGGTGCTCGATGAGGCCGAGTCCGCGATCGGCGGCCTTCAGCAGAACTGCGCCGCCGTCCGAGCTCGCATGGGTCTGGTCGAACGTAGCGACGAGCGGCTTGTCGACCAGGTCGGGGAAGAGAGTAGTCTGTGCCGTCGTGTCGTCCATCAACAGCGATGCCTCCCGTGTGACAAACGAGAACTACAGGGCGTAAACCGCCACCAGAGAATCAGTGCACCGCACGTTGCCGCTCTCGATGGGGGATCGTTCGTAGGCGCGTCGCGGGTCTCTGGGATTGATCCGGCCAGGGCGATGTCGCGGGATCGCCGTCATTTGACGGCGCGGTCCGCAAAGTGAGCGATAGGGTGCTTCGTGTTTAAAGCGCCGATTCGATCTCTTCAACCTACCCACACCAGACGGTGGACGTCGCGCGACATGGCCGGTATCCTTCCAGTCATCTGGCGCTCCACGGATTCACGAACAACGATGCACCTCCTGAACGAGGCGAGTTCGCGGACACGCCACGATTGCTGAAAGAATTCTCGTGTCCGACCGACCCCTGCCGATGAACGACCCATGGTCCATGGGTCGACAAGGAGAATCTGTGCTCGTGAATGCTGTTGCGTCTGCATTTCTGAATCTCGGGCTTCTGGCAGGTTTTCCGTTCCTTCTTTATTTCGCATATCAGAAGTTGCGCCGAGGGCGAGATTTCAGGGAGATTGCTCGACGGGCCGGCCTTCAAGTCGGAGAGATCCGTTTCATTGGTTACAGCGTGATATTCGCGCTATTCTCCGTAACGATTCTGATTGTCTGGTCGCCAGGAGAGGCGATTCTCCGACAAGGTTCGGCAAGCCGGCAGTTTCTTGGCCTTGGCTTCAGCGTTCCAGCAGTTGTGATGGCTCTCCTCTATGGAGTGGTCAAGACCGGATTTCCCGAGGAGCTTCTGTTTCGTGGACTTATCGCTGGCAGCCTCTCGCGCTGGCTACCTGACGTCTGGGCGAATGTCGTACCAAGCGATCATCTTCCTGATTCCCCACTTGTTTTTGTTATTCATCATGCCCGAGTTATGGTGGAGTCTTCCTCCTCTTGTCTTCGTGTTAGCCCTCTTTGTTGGCTGGGTGCGGATCAAATCTGGATCAATCATCGGGGGTTGGCTGATCCCACGCCTCTCTCAACGTGGCGATGGCCCTCAGCGTGGCCATTCGAACCGCTTCTTAAAACACTCCTCGCACGTCCGCGTGAGACTCCGCGCGTCCTGGCGCGCGGGTCTCAGCAAGTCATTGCTCAGAGGCAACACGAGCCAAGAAGGTCCCTTCAATAAGGCCTCCGTTACACGCGGAGGCGTCTCTATTTCTACGAACCTGCAGTCGCTCGTGAATAATGCGGGCTAGCGCGCGAGGAGTTGAGCGATCTGCGCGTCAAAGTCGCCGTCGGCCGCCGCGCCCAGGTGTTTGACCACGATCCGACCCTCGCGGTCGATGATGAATGTCATTGGCAGCGCGGTGACACCCCCATACGCGGCCGTCACCGCTTCGGAGCCGAGCCCGACCCTGTACGCCATGTGCTCCTGGATGACGAACGGGCTGACGGCTCCCCAGCCGTCTTCGTCGAGAGATATGCCGATCACGTCGAGCCCCTGGGAGCCGAACCGTGCGTCGAGGTCATTGAGCAACGGAATCTCGTTTCTGCACGGCGCGCACCACGTCGCCCAGAAGTTCACGAGGATCACGTGTCCACGGAAGGATGACAATTGAACCGGCGATCCGTGGATGTCCGTGCCGAGCAGGTCCGGCGCGAAGTTGCCAATCGCTCCTCCCACTGCTCTTGGCAGGGCTCGTTCAGGTTCCGCGACACGCCACAACTGCGTGGCTCGGGCCGTAACGCTGACGCAGGCTTCGACGCAGCGTGAGCCGAGCGCGCGCGCACCCGGCACGGAGAGAAAGAGGGCTGCGGCAGCGATCGCGGTTCCGGCCCAACGACGGCGCCGTGACGAGTAGGCCGCACGGCGCGCGTACACCTTCCCAAGTCCGATTGACGGGCTCGGCTGCCAGTCCTGGCTTGGGGCGAGGGAAGCCAGACGCGCATTCACCCAGCGATCGATATCCAGAGGATCAATCTGTGCCATAACGCCTCAAGTACTCCGCGCGAAACGCACACTGCGCGCGACTGATGTAGGTGCCGACTGAGGAAGAATTGAGATCGAGGCCAGCGGCCAACTCCTCATACGAGAGGCCGTCGGCGCGCAGCAGCAGGAGGGCCGCGTCCCGCCGACGCATGCTGCCGAGCACCGCGCGAACCCGCCGTTGTTCGTCGTGCATCGCGCGTATGTCTTCGGGCGTCGCCGGCGACCGCCTCAGAACGCCAACGAGCCGCTCGTACCGGCTACGCCGCGCTTGTCGCCTGAGCTCGTCGAGACCCATTCGGATGGCGGTGCGGCACAGCCAGCCCGCGGCTCCCGCGCCACGCGCTTCCGTGTGCCGCTGCCATTTCAGGAAGACCTCCACCGCCAGTTCCTCGGCACGTCCGGGGTCCTGCACGACCCGCGCCAGGAGGCGTGAAACACGGCCGTAAAGCGCGGTGAATGTCGCCTCGAACTCGGAATCGGCTTCGCCGCTGACGGCGAGCGCCATGGCATTGCCGTGGGCGTTCACAGTCCTAGAACGCTCGAGCGCCGCGATTTGTGACAATTCTCAAACGCCGTGGAAGGTTGGCCGGGCTAGCCGTTGAAATACAGGTACGCCCCGATAATCCCCGCCAGCACGATCGCCGATCCGGCGACCTCGCGCCAATCCCAACTGCTCCGCGAGCGCTCGCGGTCCTGCTCGCTCATCGTCGCGTAGGTGAGGCCGGCGAGGCGCTGATAGGCTGGCTTTGGCGTCGCGAGACTGACGGCGATCATCACGACCGCCGAGACCAGCGTGATGAGCACGCTGAAGTACTGGAAATAAATGTTGTTGACGATCCAGAGAAACGACCCGTGTGGATAACCGTGCTCGTAGCCGGCCAGGCCGAGCGTGACAGGCGTGTCGACGAACATGCGGAACAGCCCCATGGCAAAGCCGACGACGATCGCCCAGAGACAACCTTCCGCGTTCAGACGCTTGAAGAAGACGCCGAGAAAAAACACGACAAAGATCGGCGGCGCCAGATAGCCCTGTACCGCCTGCAGGTAGTTGTAAAGGCCGTCGGCGCCTTCGATGACCGGGATCCAGGCGATTGACACGAGGATCATGGCGGCCGTGGCGATGCGCCCGGTCCGCACGAGCTGATGCTGCGTGGCATGCGGCTTCCACTTTCCGTACAGATCGACCGTGAACAGCGTCGAGCACGCGTTGAACACGCCGGCGAGCGATCCCATGAGGGCGGCAAGCAGACCCGCCACGACAATGCCGCGCAGGCCGGCGGGCAGCAGGTACTTGACCATCAGCGGAAACGCGGCTTGCGCGACGTGCCGCACGGGTTGTCCGTCGGGTCCGACCATCGGCGCGAGAGCGGGAATGCGGCCGCTCTTGGCCAGCGCCAGACAGACGAGGCCGGGGACGATGAACAGGTAGACGGGAAACAGCTTCAGGAATGCGCCGAAGATCGTGCCGCGGCGGGCGACCTGCTCATTCGGGGCACCGAGCGCGCGCTGCACGATGTACTGGTCGGTGCACCAGTACCAGAGCCCGATGATTGGCGCGCAGACGGCCATCCCCAGCCACGGGAAACTGCCGTTGAAATACCAGGCCTCGCGCACGACCCGCCCGGCCCCGTTCGTTTCGAGGACCGGCGCCCACGTCCCCTGCACGCCGGCCGGAATCAGCGGCTTCCACAGGTTGAACATCTCGGAGGGCAGCGCCGCGCGCAGCGCGTGCCATCCGCCGAGTTCGTTCAGGCCGTACAAGGTGAGCAGACCGAATCCGAGAATGAGGACTCCGACCTGCACGGCATCGGTGTAGGCCACCGCGCGCATCCCTCCGAGCGACGTGTACAAGCCCGTGAGCACGATGACGAGCACCGAGCCGATCCAGAACGCGTTGAGGTCCAGCGGACCGATCGTGAGGTGCATGTCCGGCAGCAGCGTGCCGAACACGACCCCGCCCGCGAAGATCCCGACGGCAATCTTCGACACCACGAACGTAATGAGCGACACAATTGACAGGACGTACCGCGAAGCCGTCGAGAACCGGCGCTCGAGGAACTCCGGCATCGTGAACACCATCGAGCGCATGTAGAACGGCACGAAGACCCAGCCGAGCACGAGCAGGCACCACGCATGGAGTTCGTAGTGCGCGAGCGCGACGCCGTCCGAGGCGCCGGATCCGGCCAGCCCGACGACGTGCTCCGAGCCGATGTTCGAGGCAAAAATGGACGCCCCGACAATCCACCAGCCCAGGTTGCGGCCGGCCAGAAAGTAGTCGGCCGCTGTGTCCTTGCCGGCACGCACCACCCACCAGGCGACTCCCAGCAGGATCCCGAAGTAGAGGGCTATCATCGACCAGTCGAGCGTAGTCATGGCGCGGGCACATTGTAGGACGGTATGTGCTTGCCCGCCGGGAAGTTATGGTTGTCTGTCGCGAGCGCGCCAGCCGTTGTTATAGTTAAGGGCTTTCCGACGTATTAGGACGCGAGCCTGTTTTCCAAGGTTTTCCGGCGGCCGGAGCACCTCGTGGACCGGTCGAGGAGTAGGTACGACATATGAAGTTCAGACGCACACACGACACCCGTCCGAGACGGCCCGGCGCCGTTCTTCTCGGGGCGTTCGGGGCCGCGACCGGCCTCTGGGCGGCCTTGCTGGTGACCGTCAGCAGCGCCGGCGCCACGGGGCTGCGGGCCGCCCCCGTCGCGCAGGATGACCGGCCCACGAAGGCGTTCGAGAAGGTATGTCACGACTGTCACGAGCCGGACCGGATCGTGGAGACCCGCCGCACGCGCGGCGGCTGGGAAGAAATCATCGAAAAGATGATCGAGAAAGGCGCGACCGGCACCGATCAGGACTTCGACCTGGTTCTCGAGTTCCTCCTCCGCCATTACGGCATGGTGAACATCAATCAGTCGTCTCCTGAGGAGATCGCGATGGTGATCGGGCTGTCGCCCAAGGAAGCCGACGCGATCGTGACCTTCCGCCGCGAGAACGGCAATTTCAAGAATTTCGACGCCCTCACGAAGGTCCCGGGCCTCGACGTGAAGAAGCTGGAAGATCACAAGGCCGACATGTTGTTCTGATCGCGGAAAGCACTCGAGTTGACGTGGTACGACGCACGCTCAACCGCCACGTCAAGCCAAGTGGCTTTCCGCTGGAGACGAGGAGACCATGAGACACGCACACATTCTGGCGATGCTCTCGATCGCGGCGCTCGGCGCCGTCGTCTCGGGGCAGACGGCTGGAAAATCGGCCCCTCCCGCTCCGGCGACGGCGGCCGGGACCCGCGTCTATGTGTCGGACGAGACTGGCACCGAAGTCGTGATCGTCGATCCGGATGCCGGCAAGGTGCTCGACAAGATCAAGGTCGGCAAGCGGCCGCGCGGGATCAAGGTGTCTCATGACGGCAGCCAGCTGTTCGTCGCGTTGTCGGGCTCGCCGATTGGCGGGCCGAATGTCGACGAGTCGAAACTGCCGCCGGCCGATCGCGCCGCGGATGGCATCGGCGTCGTCGATCTGAAGACCCACAAGCTGGTGCGCAATCTGAAGAGCGGCGACGATCCGGAGACGTTCGACCTGTCGCCGGACGGGAAGATGCTGTACGTCTCGAACGAGGACTCCGGCGAGATGTCCACGGTGGAGATCGCGTCGGGAAAGATTGTCGGACACGTCAAGGTGGGAGACGAGCCCGAAGGCGTCACCGTCCGTCCGGGCGGCCGTGAAGTCTACGTCACGTCCGAGGGCGACAACGCCGTCTTCATCGTCAATCCCGCCACGCAGAAGGTGGTAGGCAAGCTCACGATGTCGGCTCGCCCGCGGGGCATCGTGTTCACGAAGAGTGGCGCGACGGCATTCGTCTCCAACGAAACCGGTGGCGCGGTCACGGTGATTGACGCCGCGACACACAAGGTTTCAGGCGAAATCAAGTTTCCCGCCGCGCCGCCGCCCGGGACACCCCGGCCGATGGGATTGGCGCTGTCGCTCGATGGCCGTGAGCTGTATGTCTCGCTCGGCCGGGCCGGTTCGATCGCCGTCATCGACGTCGCCGCCAAGAAGGTCGCGCGCACCATCACCGGCGTCGGCGCGCGCCCCTGGGGTATCGGGCTGAGTCCCGACGGCAAGAAGCTGTACACCGCGAACGGCCCGTCCAACGACATGTCGGTCGTCGATCTCGCGACGGGAAAGGTCGACCGCAAGATCCCCACCGGCGGCAGTCCCTGGGGCATCGCGGTGGCGTCCGTGAAATAGCACTTCATCAGGCAGGGGAGGGGAGATTCCTTTGACGAGCGCGGTCTTGTTCTTGACATTCATTCCGATTCTGACTCCAGCGCCGATTGTGCAATCGGCGCCCGCGGCGGCTCGCAGCGCGCAGACTGCGCCCGCGATTACCGGCGTCGTTCGCGACTCCGGCGGCGGCGCCGTCGCCGGTGCGGTGGTGATTGCCCGCACGCCAGTCGGGAACGAACAGCGGACCGTCAGCGGACCTGACGGCCGATTTACCATTTCGCTGCCGGCTCCCTTCGAGCTGACCGTGCTAGCCGGCGGCTTCGCCGAAAAGAAGCAGTCCGTCGCGGCGGGGCCGCACGAAGCGCTCGAAGTCGTCGTGAGTCCTGCCGGACTCAAGGAACAGGTCACCGTCACGGCGGCTCGGGGAGAACGGACCCTGGCTGACACGCCGGCAAGCGTCAGCGTCCTGAACAAGGAGGACATCCGGCAGTCGCCGGGGATTGTCGCGGACGAAGTGCTGAGGCAATTGCCTCAGTTTGCACTGTTCCGCCGCTCCAGCAGTCTGTCGGCGCATCCAACGTCGCAGGGTGTGTCGCTCCGCGGCATCGGCCCCAGCGGAGTGAGCCGGACGCTCGTCCTGCTCGACGGCGTGCCGTACAACGATCCGTTCGGCGGGTGGGTGTACTGGACAGGGATACCGCTCGACGCCGCCGATCGCCTTGAGGTCGTCGACAACGCCAGCTCGAGCCTGTACGGGAACTACGCCATGGGCGGCGTGATCAACATCGTCACGGCCAAGCCCACTCGGCGGACCGTCGAGTTCAAGACGCTGTACGGCAGCCGTTCGACGCCCAAGGTCGAGTTCCGCGGCAGCGACGTCTGGGGCAAGCTGGGCGTCTCGGTCGACGGCGCGGCCTTCGACACCGACGGATATCCGAACGTGGTGCCGAGCGAGCGCCGCGAGACCAGCGCGACGCCGCCGGGCGTCGACAACAAGGTCGCGTCCAAGTTCCACGACATCAACGTCAAGGCTGATTACGCCGCCAGCGATCGCGTGCAGATTTCCGGGCGCTTCGGATACTTCAAGGAGAACCGCGACAACGGCAAGGCCGCTACCTTCACCCCCACCGGCACCTACATCGGCGGTCAGACCGAGGAAGCGAACGACACGCTCTGGAAGACGACCAACATCGGGACGCGTATCCAGTTGCCCGACCAGAGCTCGCTGCAGGCGACGGTGTTCACCGACAATGAGACGTTCAACAGCAATTTTCTGGCTGTGCCGGCGGCAACGCCTCCCCGCAGCATCGGACGGATTTCGTTGACGCAGACGGTGCCCACGAAGGGCGTCGGCGGCATGGTCCAGTGGACGCGCGCGTTCCAGGGCAACCAGATGTTCAGCGCCGGTGTTGATTGGCGCTGGGTCGAGGGTGAAAGTCAGGAAACCGCCTACAACACGACGCTCAACGTCCTCACGCCGACGACGCAGCGCCTGTCGGGTGGCAGCCAGAAGATGGAAGGCGCATTCGTGCAGGACATCATCACGCC
Source organism: uncultured Acidobacteriota bacterium (assembly GCA_963724645.1). Lineage (GTDB taxonomy): Bacteria > Acidobacteriota > Vicinamibacteria > Vicinamibacterales > SCN-69-37 > CAVXSP01. The sequence continues at coordinate 394,540 of CAVRVJ010000006.1, read as the reverse complement.
CACGCAGAAGTGGCAGCTGACGTTGAGCGCGCGGATGGATCACTGGCGCAGCTACGACGCGCACAATCTCGAGACGACGATTTCGACCGGCGCACCGACGGGCAACTACAGGCCGTCATGCTCGACCGGCCAGACCCCGTGCCTGGCCGATCGCGTCGACACGGTGGTCAGTCCGCGCGCCGCGGCGCTCTATCACCTCACGGAAGCGGTGGGTCTCTGGGGCGATTACGGCCTCGGCTTCCGCGCCCCGACGCTGAACGAGCTGTACCGGCAGTTCTCTGTGGGCGCGATCGTCACGCGCGCCAACGCCGACCTGGGACCGGAACATCTCAAGGGCGGAGAGTTCGGCGTGAACCTGGAGCCGACCAAGGCGATCTCGGCGCGCGCGACCTACTTCGATAACCGCGTCAAGGATCCCGTGGCCAATGTCACGATTGCGACCAACACCCAGCAGCGCCAGAATCTCGGCCGCACCCGCATCGCCGGCCTGCAGTTGGACGGCGAGTATCGTCTCGGCGCGTTCTGGCGATTCAACGCCGCGTACCTCTACGAGCGGGCGCGGGTCGTCGAGGCCAATATCGCGTTCGCGGGCGCGCTGCCTCCGGGCACGAGCCTCGCAACGAACTGCCCGGGTCCCAACGCCACCAACCCGACCGGCAACGTCGGCGGCAGCGGAACGGGGGAGGCGTGTTACCTGGCGCAGGTGCCGAAGAACCGCGCCTCGTTCCGCGCGGCTTATTCGAACATCAAGTACGCAACCGTCGCGCTGAGCGTGACAACGACTGGCAGGCAGTTTGACGACGATCAGAACTTCCGCGTCATTCCGGTTCAGGCCCTGACCGATGCCGGCTATCCGACCTGGGCGACGCCCGTCACGGATCCGAACGTTGCGGGTCTGCCCAAATTCACGGTCGTCGATCTCTTCGCGTCACGCGCGCTTGGCCGCAATCTGGAAGTTTTCTTTGGAGTGGAGAACCTGGCCGATCGGCAATACTTCGTCGGCACCGTGCCCACGCTGCTCGGGCCGTCGCGAATGGTCACCGGCGGTCTTCGGGTCAGGTGGGCAGGGAAGTAGGAAAGCACCCGGATCAAAAAGGGTGAAAGGGTGAGAGCGGTGAGAGGGTGAGAGAAGGACCTTCTCTCACCCTTTCACCCTTCTACGCTCTCACCCTCTGATCCGTCTTCATTTACCGAGCTGGCAACGCGAACGCGATGTAGCCGTAGGGTCCCTGCGGGGTGGCCGGCACCGCGCTGGTGCCGCCGCCCTGGGCGCCTCCCGCCGCGCCCGCCTGAACCGGCGGGGACATGAACACCACGTACTGCCGGCCCTTCGATTCGTACATCGTCGGGATGCCGATCGCCTGGCCGGCGACCTTACCCTTCCACAAGGCCTTGCCAGTATCGACGTCGTACGCGCGAGCCCAGCCGTCCTTGCTCATCTGGAAGAGGAGGCCAGTGCTGGTGACGACCATGCCGTTGCGGGCGCCGACGCCGCCGGTGTCGTGCACTCCGGTTGCGGTGCAGCCTGATGCGGCCGGACCCGCCGCGCGGCCGCGACCTGCCTGCGCCGCTTCGCCGGCGGCACCAGCCGCGCCTGCGGCACCTGCGCCCGCGCCGCGAGCGCCCCCGCGACCTCCTCCGGCTCCCGCCCGTCCCGCGTTAGCGGCAGCCGCTGCGTCTGCCGCCGGCGCTTCTCCAGCGGCACCGCCGCCACCGCCAAGCATCCGGCAAGAGCCGTCTGGAAGAGCCGTGGTCGCGTCGACCGTCGCCGGATCGTCGCCGTTTGGCACTTGCCACTTGATCTCGCCCGTGTTCAAGTCGTACGCCGTGATCGTTGTGTAGGGCGGCTTCGTCGATGACGCCATGACGTTGTAGCCCGATTGGTAGCGCTTCTTGAGTGCGTTCGCGGCCAGTGTGCCTTCGGGCCACAGGCGGTTGCCGGTGGTGCCGCCAGCTCCCGGCCACACTGGACCGTCGTATGGCGGCGGGATCGGGGCATGTGGCGCGCCGCCGCTCTCGACGAGATTGGTTGCCGAAGGCAGCGGTCCGCCGCCGATGCGGCCCCGGCCGCCGCCACCGCCGCGCCCGGGCGGCGCCAGCGACTGCCACCAGGCGTACATCGCCAGGATGTCCTCGTTCGTCGCATCGCTGATCGGGCGCATGTTGTTACGGCCCTCGCTGACGATGACGCGTACGCTCTCGGAGTCGAGCCGGTCGGTCACGCCGATGAGCGAGGGCACGCCCGGCAGCGGGTTCTCCAGATTCGGCCCGTGGCACGCGAGGCAGCCGAGCTGAGCGTACTTGGCCTGGCCCTGCTGTATCTGCGTCACGTTGGCCGGCGCCGCACCGCGGCCGCGCGCGGCCCCGCCACCGCCCCGGCCGGCGACCGACGGGTCTTCGATGTCGTTGATGCGGAGCAGCGCCACCTGGTTGACGCCGGTGACGAACACCAGACCCCTTTGCGGATCGGCTGCTGTCGTGCCCCAGTTCGATCCGCCCTGGTTGCCGGGCATGCCGATCGGCGTCGCCGTTCAGCACCGTCGGCACGAAGATGCCGCCCTGCGGTCCTGTGCCGTTCTTCGCGTTGCGCACGCGCAGCCTGAGCGCGTCGTATTCCTCTTTCGTGAGCAGGTACGGGTTGACGTCGTCCTCGGTGTACGACTGCCGCGCGAAGGCGGGTGGCTTCGTCGGGAACGGCTGCGTCGGCCAGGAGAGTTCGTTCGGGACGTCGCTCTTGCCGACGGGGCGCTCTTCAATCGGCCACAAGGGCTCGCCGGTCACGCGGTTGAAGACGTACAGGAACCCGGTCTTGCCGGCGTGCGCGACGACATCGACGCGCCGGCCATTGTGCATGACGGTCACGAGCTGCGGCGCTGACACGTTGTCGAGGTCCCACAGGTCGTGATGCACCGTCTGGAAGTGCCAGAGGCGCTTGCCCGTGCGGACATCCAGGGCGAGCAGGCAGTTGGCGAAGAGATTCTGACCGTGGCGGTCCGCGCCCCAGAAGTCCGCGGTCGACGATCCGGTCGGGATGTAGACGATGCCGCGCTCATCGTCAATCGACATCTCGCCCCAGTTGTTGGCGCCGCCCTGGTACCTGTAGCCGTCCGGCGGGTTCGTCTCGTAGCCGAACTCGCCGGGGAGCGGCTGCGTGTGGAACTGCCAGAGCAGCTTGCCCGACAGGACGTCGTACGCACGGATGTCGCCGGGCGGCGTCAGGATCTGCTCGCCGGACTGGCCGCCGTAAACGATCGTGTTCTTCCAGATGCGGCCGGGGCTCGCCGGCATCGCGCGGGCGCTGGTGCCCTCGGCGCGCGCCAGGCCCTTGCGCATGTCGACCGCGCCGTCGATGCCGAAGTTCCGGATGAGCTTGCCGGTGGTGGCGTTGATCTCCTCGATGAAGCTGTCCATCACGAAGATCAACCGGCGATCCGTGCCGTCTTCGCTCTCCCAGTAGTTCATGCCCTTGTTCTGGATGTTCGTAATGCCGTCGTGCACCCAGACTTCCTTGCCGGTCGTCGCGTCAATCGCGATGATGGCCGAGTTACTGCGGCCGTAGCCGTACAACAGGTCATGGGCGAAGACCGGGCTGAAGACCGACCCGCCATATGGGTAGTACCACGCCATCTCGAGCTGGCCGACGTTGGCTTTTGTGATTTGCGTCAGCTGGCGCAGGTTGGAGCTGTCGGGATTGGGCAGCACCTTGGTCTGGGTCTGCTGCGCGATGGTGACAACGCCAAAGCCGACCAGGACCACAAGGCCAGTAGCGACGATCCCAAATGTGCGAGAGACCGCCCAGGGCCGATGGGGGCGCTGTCGCGATGATGATCCAGAGTACTGATCGGCAGAAGTCATACCTATGATTCCTCCAGGAATCCGTGTCGGCGAAGATGATACAAAAAAAGAACGCCGGGTGTCTTTTTACGCATTTCGCAAAAAGACACCCGGCGTTCTTTCAGGAACCTGGCGTCAGGCTCGGCTATCGGCGGCTGGCTTGGCTGCGGCCTTGCGGCGTCTGGTCTTCTCAGGCTTGTTTGGTGCGGGCTCACTGCTCGCGCCGAGCGTCACCATGTCGGTGACGAACGTTCGCTTGCCGTGCTGATCGAACTCGATCACGGTGTACCGCTCATCGGAAGACGTCACAGTCCCGGACCCATACTGTGACTGCATGACTCGGCTGCCCTTGGCAAAGAGCTTCATGGCCTGGCTCCCTTTCGACGAAATCAGCCCCGGGCGCGAGGGCCCGGGGCTCCGGTTCTCTGGAAGGGCGCACGGTCGCGTCCGCCCTTCGTCCCGACTCTTACCACCGCGGCTCGCGACGACGGCTGCCGCCGTTGCCGGCGCCGCTGTATTCGGGCTGGGGCCGGGCTTCGTTGACCGTCAATCGGCGTCCCTCGAGCTCCTGCCCGCTGAAGCGGTCGATCGCAGCCTGCGCGCCCTCTTCCGACTGCATCTCGACGAACGCGAAGCCGCGGGACTGACCCGTGGCTTTGTCGCGCATCAAGCGGACGGATTCCACCGGGCCGACCTCGCCGAACAGGGTCTGGAGCGTCTGCTCCTCGGTGCGAAATGAAAGATTGCCGACGTAGAGTTTTCGATTCATGGTTCTGCTGTTCCTCGTCCCGTCCGCGCCATGCGGACTGCCGCCCATGCGGCCCGATTACCCAAAGTGGACCATCCACAAACTGCTGCAGGAACGAGAGGGGAACGAGAAACGGGCTCGGTCTTCTCTTGACTCGATGCGAGCGGCGGGCTCAATCTGATGACCAAATAAGGATAACCCGCCCGGAAGCGATTAGCAAGGCAGCCAGCCGATAGACTACGATCACCTGCGGGTGCGGCGGCGGAGCCCCGGTCGGACGTCAAGAAGCGCGTCGGGAGCCCCCGATCCAGTCCCGGAAATCACTTGACTTGGCGTGGTAGGCTCTGCCGGCCGCGACCGGTGAATCCGCCTCAGGTCAACTGGCGTTCCTATAGTAAAGTGAGGACGCGTGCAGAAATCACGGCCAACTCAGAACAAGCGGGCGCGCGAGCGCGCCAGGCAGGAAAAGCAGAAGGACAAACAGGCGCGCCGTCTCGAGGCGAAGTCCAGGAAAGCGAACAGCCCTTCGTCCGGCTCGGACGAGGATCCCGATATCGCCGGAATCGTGCCCGGTCCGCAGCCCAATCCGTGGGGCGATGAAGAAGAAGCGGAGTAGCCGCTACTTCTTCTCACCCTTCATGTACGCGTTCTTGATGATGTCGCGTACCTCGAGCTTGTCAGCGACGGCCATACCGTCCGTGACTTTCCCGAGGACCGCGTACTTGCCATCCATGGCGGGATTCGTGCCTTTGATGATGATGAAGTAACTGTCGGCGGTCTTTGGACTGAAATCCTGCCGGTACCCCAGGCCCACCACGCCGCGCACGAACTTGTGCTTGGCCATCTTGGTCTCATCTTCCCCGACCGGACGGCCGCTGCCGTTGGTGCCCCACATGTCGCTCTTGGTCACGTCTTTCGTCAGCGGATCGCCAAACTGAATGAGCGCCGGCGTCGACCACCAGATGCGCTGGCCCCGATAGAAGTTGCCTCGCACCAGGCCGATCACATGTTCGACCGACTTGGGCGCCTCCGAGGGGGAGAACTCGATCTCGATGTTGCCTTTCGCGAACTCGAACACGACGACGGGACCGGCCGGCTCTGCGCCCTTGGCGGCGGTCTTGGCTGGTGCCTTCGACGGCGCCGGCTTTGCCTGCTGGCCCGACGCCGCGGTTCCCGCAATCAGGCCGGCAACGACCAGACTGACGACGAAACGTGGCTGAATCATGAGCTCACCTCCGGTGGGTTGCTTTTATTGGCCGCATTGTATGCCTGTTCGACGCCGGCGTACAGGGTCTTTCCGAGCCGGAAAAGCGTGCCCGGACCTTCTCTACTTGCCCTCCTTGGATCGAATCAGCGTCAGCGGGCGAACCTCGGGCTCCTGCGACCCCGCAGGAGCGGGACTGCACGGGTCACCAGAGGCGCACGAGGCGCAGGACGCCTTTCCAGCTTTCTGGCGGGAGGGCCAGAACACGCGGCGTGCGAGCACGGCCAACGCGCCCAGCGCAGCCACGGACACGATGACGTTCTGAAGCGCGAGCGGCATCACGAGACTCCTGCCAGCCGAAGGCCCTGAAACACGAGAAAGGCCGCGATATACGCGAGCGTCGACATGTAGCCAAACTGCAGCGCCGCGTACTTGATGCTGCCTGTTTCCCGCCGCGTGACGGCCAGCGTCGCCAGGCACTGCATCGCCAGTACGAAGAATACCAGCGCGCTGGCTGCCGTGGCCCGCGTGAAGACCAGCGAACCGTCGGCCCGCGTCATCTGCCGGATGTGGCTGACCACACCCTTTTCGCCCCCGTCCGCCCGCCAGCACCGACATCGTCGAAACGAACACCTCGCGAGCGACGAAGCTCGTCAGGATGCCGACGGTGAGCTGCCAGTCATATCCGAGGGGCTTGAACACCGGTTGGATCGTCCGGCCGATGCGCCCGGCAAAACTCCCGGTCTCTTCCGCGCGCGCATCCACCGCGTCAGCCTGCGCGAGCAACGCCTGCGAGTGCTGAGGCTCCGCGACGCGCGTCTGTTCTGCCTCCGCGCGCAGCGCCTGCGCCTCGGGCGTCGGGCCGACGCGCGGGTACGCGCTCAGCCACCACATGATGATGCAGATCACCATGATGACGGTACCGGCGGTTTTCAAAAACGAGAGCCCCTGATCCTTGGCTGCGAGCAGTGCGTTCGTGAGCGATGGCACCTTGTAGGTGGGCAGCTCGAGCACCATCGGGTCGTGGACGTCCCCTCAGCACGGTCCTGCCAAAGACCAGCGCGCTGACGAACGCCGCCGTGGCGCCAAGCAGATAGCAGCCGGCGAATGCGACGCCCGCCAGCGCCGGCCGATCCGCGAACAGCAAGCTGGTCAGCAATACGTAGACCGGCAGCCGCGCTGAGCAACTCATGAACGGAGCGATGAGGATAGTGGCCAGGCGATCGCGGCGATCTGGAATCAGCCGCGCGCTCATGATGCCCGGCAACGCGCAGGCGTGCGACGTGAGCAGCGGCACGAATGCCTGTCCAGGCAGGCCGAACCGGCGGAAGAACCGGTCGTTCACGAACGCCGCGCGGGCGAGGTAACCCGTGTCCTCGAGCAGGCTGATCAGGAAAAACAACAGGCAGATCTGCGGCAGAAACACCGCGGTGCCGGCAATGCCGCCGATGATCCCGTCGGAAATCAACTCGCGGACGGGACCGGGCGGCAGGAACCGGCTCGCCAGCCCGCCAAGCTGCGGCGAACGTCGCCTCGATGAGATCCATCGGCAGGGCCGCCAGCGCGAACAATGACCAGAACAGGCCGCCCATGACCGCGAGAAAGACCGCCATGCCGAGGACGGGGTGCGTGAGAATGCGATCGAGCCGCTCGGTGCGCGCGTCAATGTGCGACGCACCCGACGCTGCCCCCTCGACGACCTCGCTGGCGACCGAATCCGCCCAGTTCGTCAGCGTCTCAATCGTCAGATCGTGGTCTGGCAAGTCGGCGGGCCGCACCCGGCCGTGCTGGGCCGAGATCGCCTTTTCGATCGCCGTCCGGACGGCGTCGAGGCCCTGGCCCTTGGAAGCCACCATCGGGACGACCGGCACGCCGACGCGGGCCGCCAGTTGGGTGGCGTCGATGGTGAGGCCCCGACGCCTTGCGAGATCCACCATGTTCAGCGCAACGACCACCGTCTCGTCGCGCGCCAGCAACTCGCCGACGATGACCAGGTTGCGCGCGAGATTGGTCGCATCGGCGAGCACGACCACCGCATCGGGACGCGGCATCGCGCCGCCTCGAAGCACGTCGCTGACGATCCGGGCTTCTGGTCCAGACGACGTGAGCCCGTACAAGCCGGGAAGATCGACGACGTCCATATGCCGCGACTGGCCGATCACGCTGCGGCCCGTGCGGACGGCAGTCGTCGTCCCGGGAAAATTCGACGTCTTGGCCTTTGCTCCGCACAGCCGGTTGAAGAGCGTCGTCTTCCCGGTGTTCGGATTTCCGACCAACGCCACGCGGACGGGCGACGTCGCGGCCGGGTCGGACGTGGGAGAAGCGAGCACAGGTGCGGCCATGGTCAACGCGTGTGTGGCGTTTCGGGAATGACGAAGATGCAGCCGGCGACCGACCGGGACAGCCCGATGCGCGTCGAGCGTACCTGCACGATGCACGGTTCCCCGGCCTTGCACAGCCGGACCCTGGCTGGACTTGGTGAAGCCGAGGTTCTGCAGGTGATTGAGGGCCTCGGGATCGAGATGCGCCGCGTGAAAGCGGGCGATCGCGCCGACGGCCAGATCGCACAGGCGAATGGCCTTCATGCCGCGACTCCTTGCGCATACAGCCGCGACGCGGCGTCCGCCGCACCCTCGAGCAGGCCGGACACGCCCAGGCGTCCGAGATAGTTGCCGGCAATCGCCAGATGAGGTGGAAGCTCCGACAGCGCGGCTTGCGCGCCGAGGACGGCCGCGTCATACACGGGAAGCGCGTCGCGATGCCGGGTCACATGACACGCGACCGGCTGTTGCGACCTGCCCGTGAGCACGGCGCGATCGGCGGCGATCAGCGCCGTTGTGTCGGCGTCGGTCGCGGGCAGCGCCGCGGCGTCCAGATCGCCGTAGAACCAGGTCTCCGATCGCAGGCGGCTCCGGCCCTCAAAGATTTCTGCGTTGAAGAGCGCACCGAGCGCGCGCACGCCTGACGACCGGGGAAACAGGACGCCGAATCCCCTCAGGTCCTCGGATTTCGGCTCGAAGAAGACCGTTGCGACGACGATCGACACCATGCGGATTCGCGCGACCGCCGCGGCGAGCGCGGGCGCGTGCGGCGCGAGTAACTGCGCCGCCGCCGGAGCGGGCGTGCAGATAACGGTCTTCACCGACGGCACCAGATCGGCCGCGCCCGCAGTGCGACCGAACTCGAAGCTCACTCCCCGCGCGAGCAGCCGCTCGTGCAGACGGTCGATCATCTCGCCCATGCCCCGTGCAGGCGTCGTCAACTTGCCACGGGGCGCCCTCGTCTTGCCGAACAACGCCGAGGCCGAGAGCTCCGCCGGCGGCGACGCGTAGATGCCCTGCAGCGCCGGCGCCAGCAGCCACATCGTCGCCGAGGCGCCGAACACGCGGGTGCCCCAGCTGGCGACGGTCTCCGTGGTGCGCGGTCGCACCTGGCGTCCCACCCAGGCCCGGCCGAACCGCGCGGCTGCGCCGGCGGTCTCGAACGGGGTCAGGGGCCAGCGGGTCGCGCGGCCGTTCCGGAAGATATAACGACGCTTGCTCTCCTCGCGCGCGAAGCGGGGCGGCAGGCCGACGGCCTCGAACAGCGCGCCCGTGCGGGGGCTCCAGGTGAATCCGCGCGCGGCGGTCTCGACCAGGCCCTCCGGCGTGTGAATCGTCTGGATCAAGCCGCCCGGCCGCGGACTGGCTTCGAGCACGCGCACGCGCGCGCCGGCGTCGGTGAGGTACCACGCCGTTGCGAGGCCGGACAAGCCGGCGCCGATGACGACCGTCCGATCGTTCATACGGCTCTCGAGTACAGCGGTCCCGTGGGCTGGCTGTTCCGCAGGTGCACGTCAAAAAGGGCGGCGACGTTACGAAGGAACGGCCGGCCGTGCACCGGAATGCTCAGTTCGCCCTCCACGATCGACACCACGCCGTCGTCGATGAGCGGCGCGAGAAACGCGCGAGCGTCGTCGACTTCATCCGCATCGAGCGAGACGTGGAAGGTCGTCATCAGCGACAGGATCTTCTCGCGACGCCGGCGGTCGTCATCCGACAAGCGATGGCCGCGCAGCGTCGGAATCTCCCCCTGGTTGATGCGGCGCTCGTAGACCGTGATGATCTTCTCGTTCTGGTGGTAGCAATCGGGCGTCTCGGAGATTGCGCTGACGCCCAGGCCGAGCAGCGCAGTGGTGCGCCGCTCGGTGTAGCCCTGAAAGTTTCGATGCATCGTGCCTGCGGCAGCGGCGCGCGCAAGGCCGTCCTGGGGCCGGGCGAAATGATCCATGCCGAGCTCGACGTACCCGCTGCCGAGCAGCGGACCGCGGATCACTTCGTACAAGGCGCGTTTCGCCGCGCCCACCGGAATCTGCTCGTCCTTGAACTTCCGCTGCTGAGGCTTGATCCAGGGCACGCGGGCGAAGCTGTAGACGGCCATGCGATCCGGGTGCAGACCGAGCACCTGCTCGGCGGTGTGGCGCATCGTTTCTTCAGTCTGGCCGGGGAGTCCGTAGATCAGATCGAAGTTGATCGACTCGTAACCGGCCGCGCGGGCATGGGTGACCAGCCCGCCAACCAACTCCTCCGACTGAATGCGGTTGACCAGGCGCTGCGTCTCGGCGTTGAAATCCTGCACGCCCAGCGACAGACGCGTGAATCCCCGCTCACGCAGGGTCTCGAGGTGCGCGGCCGTGGTCACGCGCGGGTCCGCCTCAACGGATCCCTCGAAGCCGCCGCTGGTGCGCGTCAGCCGTGCGAAGACGCCGTCCACGAGCTCGGCGAGCAACTCGGGCGAAAGGAAGGTGGGCGTGCCCCCGCCCAGGTGCATCTGGCAAACGGGTCGCGCGGCCAGCGCAGGCACGCGCTTCAGATACTCGTCGAGCTCACGGAACAGCAAATCGACGTACGGACCGGCCCGTCCGTGGTCGCGCGTGATGACCGTATTGCAGCCGCAGAACGTGCAGAGCGATTCACAGAACGGCAGATGCAGGTACAGCGACAGTGTGGAATCCGTCCCTTCGAGCGCCGTGCTGAGCGACTGCGTCCATTCATCCGTGGTCGGCGTGACGCGCCACTCGGGCACGGTCGGGTAGCTCGTGTACCGCGGAACGGGGACATCGTATTTGGCGAACAAATCGGTCATAAGGCCCCCACGGTGAATACGTTCCTCACACGCTCCACGAATGTCCTCACGCTCTGCTCCGGCGTGGCGGGCAGGACGCCGTGGCCAAGGCCGCAGATCCAGCCGCGTCGTGCCTCCGGATCGAGCGCGCGCAGCGGCGCCAGGAATCGATCGATCGCCCGGTCGAGCGCCGGGCCCGTCAACTGAAGCGCGGCAGGATCGAAGTTGCCCTGGACGAACCCGCGGCGCGGTGCGGCCTTCAACGTCGCCGCCAGATCCCAGCCCATGTCGACGCCGATCCCGGCGAGATCGTTCGTAAAACAGCGCCGGGCCTTCTTCTCTTGCCCGCCTTCTGCCAGATGCTCTGGCCGCATGCCTTTCGCGTAGTACCCAAGCCGATTTGGAAACGCGCGCGTAAGCGATTCGAGGTCCGGCGCCATGACGGCGTTGAACGTGTCAGGCGGCAGCTCGCCCGCCGCCGTGTCGAAAATCATCACGAGGTCCGCTCCGCCTTCGAACTGCAGCCGGATGTTTTCCACGAGCAGGGGCACTATCCGGCCGGCGAACGCGCGATAGAGGTCGAGCGACGCCTTTGCGCGCGTGAGCGCGCCGGCGTGGGTGCCCTCCACGGCATACACGAACAGCGTCCAGGGCCCGCCCACGAATCCAATCAGGGTCTTGTCGGCCGGCAGAAGGGCGCGTGTCGCCTTCATCGCTGCTTGTTGAAACCTCAGCCGCTCGAGCGCCTCCTCGAGCGGGCGGAAGCCGGCGATCCGTTCGGCCGTCACGCTGCCATCGAGCTTGGGCGGCCCGTCGTCGTAGCTCAGGCCAAGCCCGAGCGCTTCCAGTGGGAACAGCAAGTCGCTGAACAGAATGGCCGCGTCGAAGTCGAAATCGTTCACCGGTCCCATCGCGACTTCGGCGGCCAGCTCCGGCGTCCGGCACAGCGCCTCGAAGGAGTGCCGCGCGCGCAGCTGCTGGTACGGCCGGTGGTACCGGCCCGCCTGGCGCATCAGCCAGATCGGCGGCACACGGACAGCCTCCCCGGCCAGCACGCGGGCGAACAGCCCGGCGGCGACTTGCGCTGCGTTGATCACGTGCTCTCCACTTCCGCGGCCCACTGATACCCGACGCCCCGGACCGATCGAATCAACCGGCCGTCTTCGTCATTGAGCACTTGCCGCAGGCGGACGATCGTGTTGTCGACCGCGCGTGGTGTGGGGAACTGGTCCTCTCCCCAGACGCGATCGAGGATGTCGGATCGGTCGACGACCCTCGGTGCGGCGTCGATCAGCATCTTCAGGACGCGGTGGTCGCGGACCTGCAAAAACGTCTTCTGTCCGTCGGCGCCTTCCACCGACATCGCCTCGAGGTCGATCGTCAGCCCATTCGCGCGAATCGCCTGCTTGGCACGCGGGCGGTCGAGGACGTGATGGACCCGAATGATGAACTCCTTCAAATGGAACGGCTTCGGCAGATACTCGTCGGCGCCGATTTCGAATCCTTCGAGACGGCTCTCGGCCGAATTGAGCGCCGTCATGAACATGATCGGCGTCGCGGTCGTCTTTCTCATATGCCGCGCCAGCGCGAACCCGGATCCGTCGGGCAGCTTCACGTCCAGGATCGCGAGGTCCCAGGCCGCGGCAACGAGCTGCGCCTTGGCATCCGCGATCGTCTGAGCCCAATGCACGTCCAATTCCTCTTTCCGCAATCGCTCGGCCAGCGTCCGGCCGAGTGATGCGTCGTCTTCCACGAGCAGGACACGAGGCATCTATCTCTTGCCGGGGGACTCCGTCCCGCCGGACCCCCTGGCGCGCTCGCTCGCGGGGGCCCCGCGATCCCCGCGCCGCTCGCGCGGACTCGTTCGCGTGCGCGCACTCGCCGTCATCGTGCGAGCGGCAACTCCAGCACCGCGGTGAAGCCGGCGCTGCCGCTGCCCCCGAACCGCAGTTCGCCGTTCATGCGGCGGGCGAGCTGCTGCGAGACGAACAGCCCGACGCCTGTGCCGCTTGTCGCGGCCGGGCGTTTGAACGGCCGGCCGAGCGTGCGCACCACCCGCGGCGGCGCGCCACGTCCGTCGTCGATCGCCGTGATCGTGGCGCGATCGCTGCCGTGGCGCTCGACCCGGACCGTCACACGTTTCGCGCCGCCGTGAATGACGGCATTCTGCAGCAGATTGCGCCACACGCTTTCGAGCGCGCGCGCGTCGGCCAGCACTGTTTCGTCGCCCTCGACGCGAACGTTCAGCTCGGGCCAATCGGCGGCCGTTCGTGCGATGAACTTCGCGATGCTGACCGGTTCGACGAGGAGATGTCCTTCGGGCTGCGCGAAGTACAGCGAGTTCTCGAGCTGCACGCCGAGCCGGAGCGTGTCCTTCAGCAGCCGCGCCATGTTCGGGTTGCTCGCGGCCTCCGGCAGGTCCTCGCTGAGACTCTCGGCCTGCAGCTGCAGGCTCGCGAGCGCCGTCTTCAGGTCGTGCGTGAAAGCCATGAAGAACGCTTCCACGGCGTGTTGACGCGTCTGCTCGCGCCGGATGCTGATGACGAGGGCGAACCCGCCCGCAAGCAGCAGGCCGATGAAGGTAATGCCTTCCCAGACGATCATCCGCTGCACTTGCTCGAGCCGCGGCGCGTCGGGGCCGCTCAGCGCGCCGAGCTGCTGCGCCTGCGACAGCCCGATCCACATCCACCAGGCGGCCAGTGTGACGGTCAGCAGGAGCCAGATGACCGCGCCGAAGTACTGCAGACGGTTTCGCCGACGCGACATCACGGCTGGCCGGCCTCCTGAGCCGCGGCGAGGAGAGCATCGAGCGCGGCGCGAAGCGTCGCGGCGTCGTGGGCCATCGAGAGAAAGCAGACCTCGTACCCCGATGGCGGCAAATACACGCCGCGCTCGAGTGCAGCGTGAAACAGCCGTCGAAACCAGGCGCCTTGCGCCGCGGGAATGGCGTCGACTCGTCGCACCGGCGCGGCGGTCCGCGGGCGCAGCCAGAAGATGGACGCGTGCTGGATGACATCGATCGGAAGATCCGCGCGGAACAGTCCGGCACGGAGATCCTCGCAGAACTGCGCGGTCCGCTCGTTCAGCAGGCGCCAGCCGTCGGTCGCTTCCATCTTGCTCAATGTCGCGAAGCCGGCCCGCATGCCGACCGGATTGGCGCTGAGCGTGCCCGCCTGATAAACGGGTCCGACCGGCGCGACCCGTTCCATCAAGTCGGCGCGGCCCGCATACGCGGCCACCGGGAACCCGCCGCCTATCACCTTGCCGTACGTGACGAGATCGGGCCGCAGGCCGAGCTCGCCGGCCATTCCGCCGCGCCCGACGCGGAAGCCGCTGATCACCTCATCCAGGATCAACAGCGCTCCGCGCGTCTGGCATCGGTCGATGACGCGAGCGATCCACTCGGCGCGCTGAGGCAGCAGGCCGTAGTTGGCCGGCAGCGGTTCGAGGATGACGGCGGCGATGGAATCGCCGGCCTCGGCGAACAGCCGGTCGAGCGCCGGTTCATCGTCGAGCGGCGCCACGAGCGTATCGCCGAGAATGCCGTCCGGCACTCCCGCACTCGACGCGGCGACGCGCCCGGCCAGCCCGCTTCCGGCCTGGACCAGCATGGCGTCCGTGTGGCCGTGGTAGCAGCCTTCGAATTTCAGGATTCCCGGCCGCCCGGTCGCCGCGCGCGCGATGCGCAGCGCGGACATGACCGCTTCGGTGCCCGATGAGACGAACCGGATGCGGTCGACCCAGGGCAGTCGTTCGGCAATCCATTCTGCGAGCCTCAGAGAATAGGGCTCGCACGCGCCGAACGACCAGCCGTCGTTGACGGCTTCGTGAATCGCCTGAACGACATCAGGATCGGCGTGGCCCAGAATCAGCGGGCCGAAGCTCTGGCAGAAATCGATATACGCGCGGCCTTCGACGTCATACAGGCGTGCACCGGAGCCGCGCTCAAAGAAAATCGGCGTACCGCCCACGCTGCGAAATGCGCGGACCGGGCTGTGAACGCCGCCCGGGGTGACGCGCAGGGCGCGGTCGAACAAGGCCCCAGGCCCAAGGCCCAAGGCCCCAGTGGTCTGGACGGAATCAGGGTTCGGATTCATCTCAGGCTTATCTCTTACTTCTTGGGCCTTGGGCCTGATCACAGTCCAACCCTCTTCGCGTCCCTGGCGCCATACGTGATGATGTAAGCCGCTCCAGCGCGCCGGAAAACGTGCCACGTCTCCAGCAGCGCCGCATCGAGCTTCGTGAGACCCTGCGCGGCGAGCGCCAGCAGTCCGGCGTATTCGCCGCTCACCTGATAGGCGCCGACCGGGCGTCCCGTCGCTTCCGCAATCGGGCCGATCAGATCGATCGACGTCATGCCCGGCTTCACCATCAGGAGATCGGCGCCCTCCTCCGCACAGCGCACGCTCGAAGCAATGGCATCGCGCCGCGCGCGCACGTCGATCTGGTAGTGCCGCCGGTCGCCGAACTGCGGCGCCGACCCGGCCGCCTCCCGGAACGGGCCGTAGAACTGGCTGGCGAACTTCGTGCTGTAACTCATGATCGGAACATGCTGGTGCCCGCGATCGTCGAGCGCCGCGCGCAGATGCGCCGTGCGGCCGTCCATCATGTCGCTGGGACTGACACCGTCGGCGCCCGCACCGGCGACGTCGACGGCCATCTGCGCCAGGGCGTCGAGCGTCGGACCGAGATCGATTCGCCCGTTCCGATCGAGAAGCGCACAGTGGCCATGCTCGGTCGAGGAGCACAGGCAGATGTCCACCCACAGATTCAACGCATCCCCGAACCGCTCTTTGATGGCGGCGGTGGCGCGTCGGGCGTGATCGAAGCTGAGAGCATGGGCGCGCTTCGACGCGGGCACCGGAAACAGCAGGAACTGACGTACGCCGGCGTCAAGATCGCGGCTGATCTGATCGAG
The DNA here is from genome assembly GCA_963724645.1 of uncultured Acidobacteriota bacterium. Lineage (GTDB taxonomy): Bacteria > Acidobacteriota > Vicinamibacteria > Vicinamibacterales > SCN-69-37 > CAVXSP01. The sequence goes on along the minus strand of CAVRVJ010000006.1, from coordinate 378,733 downwards.
CAGCTCCGGCTCGCTCTGGCGCGCGACGTCGCCGAGTCCGGGGACGGGGCTGGCTCCTGTCATCCCTTCCACCACGAACAGCGGCTGGATCAGCTGTGCGACGGAAAATGTCGTCTCCGCGATGAGCTCCCGCATGTGGGCTGATTGGCGCAAGCGAAGCTGCGACCAGGGAGCGCGCGTTTGAGTGGTGACAGTCATGGAAGCTCCAACGTCTCAACCAGAACGTCCTTCAGCCAATCGTCGTAATCCAGCCACACGCGGGCGCGCGCATCTGCGCCCAGGACCTCTCGCAGCGTGCGCCAGGTACGCCCGGGGCCGCTGCCGTGCCAGCCGTTCCGGATCGACGGCCACCGTGTAATCGCCTCGACGAAGAGCGTGCCGCTCGTCCAGAAGAAGTGCGTACGCGAGGGTAGATCTTCCGGCAGCCGTTCGTCGACCACGTATGTGCCGATCGCCGAGGGGTCGCCGGCCGCGGCCGCGGTGTGTGTCAACCGGCGCCAGGAAATCGACCGGCCCGCCAGCAGGTCGATCGCGGGCGCCTCGGCGTCGCCCAGGCCGTCCGCCGATCCGTGCACCCAGACGCCCCGCGCCGCCAGCCGCCGCCAGGTCCTGCCGCCTGCGGCCCACACGAACCGGCTCGAGGTCACGGGCCATGAGTGGGGCAGCGCATCAGCCCGCGCAATCCAGAATCCCGCCTCGACGTCGGGTGGGGTCGCGTCGACCGCGCGCCGGGTGGCGCGCTGCCGTTCCTCGGGCCGGGGCCATACGTTCGATGGCGCAGTGCGCGGCGGGGCCGGACCGGCATCGACCAGCGACCACCCTTGATCGACGCGGCCGGCGCTCGACCGGCCGCGCACGCTGAAGACCCGGCCGAACACCCGCGGCAGCACGGTCGCGCCCAGCGCCTCGTGACAACCGCCGCCGTACGACGCGAGCACTTCGCGTTCCGCCATCACCGCGTCCCAGGTCGGCTGATGCGAGATCGCCCGCAGCCGTTCGCCCACTGCGGTGTCGCGCACGGTCTCAACGGCGAGCGCCGCCTGCGCCGGCGCGCCCGGGACTTCTCGGAGGGGCAACACGGTCCACGCGCATTGATCCAGGACGTCGCGCACCGCCCGCGCGGCGCCCTCGAACGGCGGTCCAAATCCGAGCAGGCGGTCCAGCGCGGCCTTGGCGACCACCAGCGCATGCGCCTGATGCGGCGTCCTCACGAGTTTGGAAAGACGAGTCGTGATGTTGCCGCGCACCGGCACGAATCTCAGTTCGTCGACCTTCCACGGCAGCAGCCCTGGCAGCGCGTGCTGCAGGAGCCACCCGCGGCGGGGCGAGGACGAAAGAACGTCCAGCACAGAAGGGCGCTCGATCAGCACGTCCTTGCGGACGAGGAGGACATCGCGCGGATCGGCCCGTTCCAACGTCGCAGCCAGCGTGGTGCCCTCGCGATCCTCGAGAGGGAGGTCCTTCCACGAGTGGACGACGGCGTCCGCCTCGCCGGACGCCAGGGCATCGGAGAGATCCGTCGTAAACGCTCCTTTGTCGGTCAGCGAGGCGAGCGGAGTAGTGGTGTCCCGGTCGCCCGCCGAGACGCGGGTCGCGAACGACACGTCGAGATCAGGAAAGCGTGCATGAAGGGCGCGCCCGACGAGCATGGCCTGAAGTCGAGCGAGGTCGCTGGCCCGGCTGAGCAGTCTTACGCGCACAAATCGTCCCAGCCGAACGGGCGAAGCTCATCGCGCAGCTCGTACCGTCGGCTTCGGGACGCGATTTCGACGCGGGCGGCTTCCACATGACGGGCAGCCGATCCGTGCGTCGCGGTCATTCGCGCAAACAGGTCCTGGAGAGAAATGACGGGCACGTTGACGTGCAGAGGCGCGCTGCCCAACTCGCCGCGCAGATCGATCACACAGCACAAGGAGCCGTAGCATGCCGCGACGCGGTCGATAATCTCCGACGGCACCGGCGCGGCGATGACCAGCGCTGTCGTCACGTCCGGTCCCGCAAACGTGTCAACGCTGTCCAGGAGCCGATAGGTAAACGTCGAAGTTCCAACGTCGCAGCCGCCTTCGCGACCGTTCGATCGGGCGGTTGTGTCGCCGAGCCTTGCCGAAGCCAAAGGCGCAGGCGCATTCGAAGTTTCCGTCGTCCGTCCCCACTGATCGACCGACCGGCCCTCATCGGTCAGGAACGGCAGCACTTCCTGTGCGAGCTTGCCGGTGCCGACGAGCACGACGTGTTCGGCCGTCGAGAGGTACCGGCGCACCGCGCTGCCGTAGGAGCGCGATCCCAATCCCTGAAGATGCTGGGTCCGGATCTCGCGGGCGTCGGCCAGCAGGCGCTGTCCGAGACGATTGAGCCAACTCTGTTCCCGGCCGAGCGAGGCCAGAAACGTCTTGAACTGGCCCATGACCTGGGTTTCGCCGAGCAGCGGTGATTGGAGACCGCAAAGAATCTCGAGGAGAAGCCGATAAGCCTCGCCCTCGACCAGCGGCCTGGCGTCCGCATGCGAGCCGGCGACGTCGTCGATGTCGTCAGCGAAAGTGACCTCTCGAAGACAAGTCCGCCACACGGGCGTGCCGGGGCCAACCTGCAGGGTTCCCGGTTCACGGTTCACGATGGCGAGCGCCATGACTCCTTAATCGTAAAAGCGTGGCGAGAGCGAATTGTCACGGTTTTGTCAGTCGGGGGACGGGAGTCGATTCTGGCCGGAGCTCGACCGGTTGCCCGAGTTTTCCACAAGTCGAAACCCGTCCCCCTTTTTGTGGAAAACTGACTTGCTCATGGTGGGCGTGGTTCTTCTGCAGCTCGGTACTCCGGACGCCGCAACGCCGGAAGCGCTCCGCCGATACCTGCGTGAGTTTCTATCAGATCCTCGCGTGGTCGACCTGCCAAGGATTCTGTGGCTGCCGATTCTGTACCTGATCGTTCTTCGTACAAGGCCCCGTAAGTCCGCCAGCCTCTACGAGAAGGTCTGGACGCCACAAGGGTCGCCGCTTCGGGTCACGACACAGGCGCAGGCGAAGGCGCTGGAAACGGCGCTCACGGCTGCTCACGGGGCGCCCGTCCCAGTCGTGATTGGGATGCGCTACGGGCAACCGTCGATCGCTCAAGCCGTCGCACAGCTGACGAACGCTGGCGTCGATCGCATCCTCGCGTTTCCGATGTATCCGCAGTACGCGGGTGCCACGACCGGCTCGAGCCTCGAAAAGCTGTTTCGAGACATCGAGGACTTGCGCGTCGTGCCCTCGATTCGCGTCGTGCCGCCGTACTACGATGACCCCGCCTATATCCGGGCATTGGCGGCTGTCACACGGGAGTCGCTCGAGTCGGCGCCGGCGTCGGGGCGGCGGCTGTTGCTGAGTTTCCACGGGCTGCCGAAGCGATACGCTGACGAAGGCGATCCGTATCCGCAACAGTGCCGCACGACCGCCAGGCTGCTGGCGCAGGCGCTGCAGGCGCCGGAGGCCTCCGTCAGCGTGGTGTTCCAGTCCCGATTCGGCCGCGAGGAATGGCTGCAGCCCTATACGGACAAGACGCTCGAAGAGATCGGCCGCACCGGCGTGGCCGTCGCCGTGGCGTGTCCTGGATTCACGGCTGATTGTCTGGAGACGCTCGAGGAGATTCGTCTTCGTGGCGCCGAGCAATTTCACTCGACCGGTGGCCGCGACTTCACTGCTGTGCCTTGTCTCAACGAACACCCGGCGTGGCTTGACGCCATGGCTGAAATCGCCGGCCGCGAATTGTCAGGCTGGATCTGAGGGCGCGCCTGGTCGCTCACGAGAGCGACACTGACGCACACCGCCGAACGTGCTGCACTGATCCCGCAATAGCGCGTCGGGTTCCTGTACATCTCCCACCTCGCCCTCTCGCGGACATTGCCGCATTTTCTGTTTCGCCGCGCGGTTGGCTTCCGGTCGCGACGTGGCGAGTCTCTTGCAGTCAGTCATCCTGGAAGGGGGAACCCATGATCACGATTCTCATCGTGGTGTTGCTGGTGATGGCGCTGGGCGCACTGCCCGCCTGGCCGCACAGCCGCGACTGGGGCTACTACCCGAGTGGCGGACTGACGGTCGTGTTTCTGATCCTGCTGTTGCTCTTACTGTCGGGACGTCTGTAGAAGGGGGAGCTTGACTATGGCGAACACTGCTGTGTTCGGGATTTTCCCGACGCGTGACGCTCTGGAATCGGCCGTTCGGGAGCTGCAGACGGCCGGTTTTCGAAGCACTGATATTTCGGTCCTGGTGCCGCAGAACATCGGATCGAAGGATCTCGCACATGAAAAGGCGACGAAGGCGCCGGAAGGCCTCGCCGCCGGTGCAGGATCAGGCGCGGTGATCGGCGGCGCGCTTGGCTGGCTCGCGGGCATTGGGGCGTTGGCCGTTCCAGACATCGGTCCACTGATCGCGGCAGGGCCGATCGTCGCCGCGCTTGCCGGCATTGGCGCCGTCGGTGCGATTGGCGGCATTGCCGGAGCGTTGATTGGCCTCGGCACCCCGGAATACGAGGCCAAACGGTACGAGGGCCGGGTCCGGAAGGGCGGAATCCTGCTCTCAGTTCACGCAGACAATCACGATTGGGTGAAGAAGGCGAAGGCGCTCCTCGAGCGCACCGGCGCGGAGGAGATCTCATCCACCAGCGAGGTCAAAGGAGACTTCGGCAACGCCGAGAAGCCGATGCTTCGATAAGAACGCCCCGGGTGCGAAAGGCGCCGCGACTCCTGCTACACTCCGGCGTCATGGCTGCCTTTCGCCCCGTTTCCGACCTTGACCTTGTGCCGATCTGGGACGGCGTCACGGCGCGCGCGAACGTAGGCCGCCAGATGACGTTTGCCGTGGTCGAGCTCGAACCGAACACGCCTGTCAAACTGCATCAGCATCCAAACGAGCAGATGGGAATCGTGCTCAGCGGCTCGTTGCGTTTCACGGTGGGCGCTGAGGCTCGCGAGTTGCGGCCGGGCGACACGTACGTCATTGCGGCCGGCGTGCCGCACGAGGCCCTCTCGGGCCCGGACGGCTGCGTCGCGGTTGACGTGTTTTCGCCCGTCCGGGAAGACTGGGCGCGGTTCACGCCTCAGCCTCCGCGGCCGTGCCGCTGGCCCTGACGGCTCTCACCGCCATAGAGGAGAGGGGCGGATCTCGGATCTTCGGGGTCGAGGGTTTCGCGCCGTACCGTTAAAATGGTAATTGCGTTCTCGGCGCAGGTCACCATGGTTGCAACGTTGCTCATCGCCTTCGCATTGGCTGTGGGGCCCGCCCAGCAGGCCGAGGCGCCTGCGCCTCCGTCAACGTCAGCGGTCGCGGCGAACCGGTCTCGCAGCGATTTTGCCGGCGCCTGGAATTACAACCCGGACGAAAGCGTCAACGCCGCCACGAACAGGCCGGAGACGGCCCGCGCCGCGAACGATCGCCGCGGTGTCAGCCGGGGACCTGTGACCGGCGGGGCGCCCCGCGGTGGCGGCGGGTTCGCCGGGAATCCGCCGGGCCGCGGGCCCTCCGGAGGGGGCGCCGGCGTGCCGCAGGACGGACTGTACGCGCTGTACGTGGAGCAGCGGGACACCCGCCGCGACCTCCTCGAGATCGCGCCCACGCTGAAGATCTCCGTGACACCCGAGGCGTTCACGATCACTGATGATCTCGATCGCACGCTGTCGTTTCCAGTCGACGGCAAGAAGCACAAGTATCAACTCGGCGCCGCCCAGTTCGATGCCAGGATCTCCTGGGACAGCCCGCGGCTCAAGGCCGACATCGAAGGGCCGGACGGTCTGAAGGTCAGCGAGACGTGGTTCTTGAGCGACGACGGGTCACGCCTGTTTCTCATCATTCGCGTCGGGGAGCCTGTCAAAGGCGAGCCTCCTGTCGGCGTGAATCGCGTGTGACGATCGTGCGAAGTAGCCCCTGGTGATTTCCCGTTATCTTCTAATCGTTCTCGCTGCAGGCGTCGGGATCTATCGGGCGACACAGGGTGCGTGGCTGGCGTCCGGCGGGCTCTTCACCCTGGCCGCCGGTCTCGTCGTCCTGAAGCTTGCAGAACGCACGCCTCGCCTTCGGCCGCTCGCCTACGTCTGCTTCCTGGCGACCGCAGCCTCGATCGCCGTCATCCTGATCCAACGACGTCAGTAGGACGGCGTGAGCGCCCCATCCCGTCCCATCGATCCGCGCGTGGACATCGGACACGTACATCTGAAGGTTGCCGACCTCGAGCGGGCGCTGGCGTTCTATTGCGGCGTGCTCGGATTCGAGTTGACGATGCGCTACGGCGCCGGCGCCGCGTTCATATCCGCCGGCGGCTACCATCACCACATCGGCTTGAACACCTGGGAGAGTCAGGGCGGCTCGCCGCCGGCACCCGGGACCACTGGCCTGTATCACGTCGCCATTCGATATCCGACCCGTGAAGCGCTCGCGGATGCCTTGCGTCGGCTGATTGCGGCGGGGATTCTGCTCGACGGCGCCTCCGACCATGGCGTGAGCGAAGCGCTTTATCTTCGCGATCCCGATCACAACGGTCTCGAGTTGTACTGGGATCGGCCGCGAGCCGACTGGCCGCACAGCAGCGACGGCAGTCTGACCATGCACACGCGCCCGCTCGACTTGGGAAACCTGCTTGGTGAGGCGCCTCACTAGAGCCGTTCTCACGGGCCGATTCCTGCTGCGCGGAAGTGAGAACGGCTCCAGCCCGCTCTGGCGGGCTGTCCGCCGCTGGTTTCTCGCTGCCGCCGCACTCCTTGGGAGCGCCAGTCCTGCGTTCGCGCAGCACCAGCACAACATGCCCGGCATGCCGGGAATGGAGCCGAAATGGACGGCGACATTCGAGGCCCAGGCGTTTCTCAACCTCAATGTCCAGGAGCGGAAGTTCACCGACTTTCATCAGGTCGAACTGCCGAACTGGTTCATGGCCGCGGCCGGCCGCGGCGTGCGCGGCGGTACGCTGACGGCGACCTCCATGTTCAGCCTGGAGCCGTACACGTTGCGCGACATCGGATCGGCGCAGGTGTTTCAGGCAGGCGAGACGTACCAGAATCTGCCGCTCATCGACTATCAGCACCCGCACGATCTCGTGATGGCAGCGGGCGCCGCGTACGAGTGGCCGGCCATGGGCACGACAAAGATCCGGTTCGAGGCCGATCTGGTCGGCGCGCCTGCGCTCGGGCCCACGCCGTTCATGCACCGCGCATCGGCCGAGGCGAATCCAACCGCTCCGCTCAGCCATCACCACCTGGACGCGACGCACATCTCGCACGGTGTGCTGACGGCCGGACTGACGCACGGGTCATTGACGATCGAAGCGTCGGCGTTTCATGGCCGGGAGCCCGACGAGGATCGGATCAAGGTCGAGTTTGGCCCGCTCGACAGTTATTCAGCTCGACTGTCCTGGAAGCACGGCCCCTGGCAGGCGCAGGCCTCCGCCGGCCATTTGAAGTTCCCCGATCCGACCGAGTTCACGGACGTCAATCGCTTCACCGGGTCGTTCGGCTATTCCGGCTCGTGGCACGGCCGCCCCCTCGAGGCCCTCGTGGCAGTTGGGGTGAATCGGGAAGTGCACCTCGACATCACGTCGCCGGCCTTTCTTGTCGAGGCGACCTGGTCGGTCACCGCGCGGGACAAGACCTACGCCAGGACCGAACTGGTCGACCAGGACATCCTGACGGCCGGAGGGTACGATCCGCCTGGATTCCTCCATCCGCACGTGCTTTCACGCGTGGGGGCACTCACGGCCGGCTACGAGCGTCAGCTCTTCCACGGCCGCTTGGGGCACGTGGGTGCTGGAGCGGACGCAACGGTGTACCTGACACCGCCGAATCTGATCGAAAGCTATGGCCATCCGTTCTCGGCCCACTTCTTCCTGAGATACCGATTCGGAGCCATGTAGTTCCAGGGCGGTCCACTGCTGGACCCCGAAAGCCGTCGCCGGTGTCCAACGTTTTCATGCGCCCGGCCGTTCTCGCGCTTGTCGCCCTGGCCGTCGGCTGCGCCTCGACACCTCTCAAGAAGCAGGATCTGCCCGCGCTCGCGCGTGCAGACGCTCGCGTGCTCGACGGCTGCTATGACTGCCTTCTCGAGGCGCGCGGGATCTACGAGCGTGTTGGCGTCGGCAAGGCGCGGCCGCTCGTGATCGCACGGTTGTTCGAGACGCAGCTGCTCATCACGCTGCGTGAGAAGGAACTGGCGATTGACAGCGCGAAGGCCATGGATCGGGCGCGTGAGTTGGGCAACGAATTGCCGCGCCGCCGCCGAGGCCGGCCGATATCTCCGCCTCGTCGAGCTGGTGCCGACGGATTTCGTCGGGACGCCGCGGCGGGAAGCACGCGACTTTCGGGCCGCGCAGGAACCGTTCGAGCCGGCCGTCAACGGCGAGTTGAGCTGGCTGCGCACGTCGGCCGCGCTGCGCGAACCGGTGCGCCAGTACCTCTCGCTCGCCGTCGACTGCGCAACGCTCGCCCGCCAGAATCGTGCGAGTCCCCTGGCCGGCGATCCCTCGGATCCGTGGACGGGCTCGCCCCGCGCGCGCAACCTTCCGCCCGACACTCCGCCACTCGTTGCCTACCGGGCGGCCGTCTGCGATGCCGTGGCTCGAAACACGCTCGAGCGGCTCAAGACCGTCGTGCCGCAATTCATCGAGATCAATTACTTCCTGGCGCGGCTCGAGGTCGTGGCAGCGGTCGCGCTGGGCAGCTCGGCCAACAGCCTCAACATCGAGATCGGCGCCAGCAACACCAGGGCTCAGGCGCTCCTTGCGGAGGCCCTCGGCCGCTTTCCCGAGTCGGCGTCGCTGAACTACCTCTCGGGCAACTCGAGCCAGCTCGCCGGCGACTGCGGCGCGGCAGTGGACTTCTATGGCAAGACACTCGCGATCAAGAGCCGCCACGAGGACGCGCTGCTCAGCCGAACGACGTGTCTCTCGTTCTTGAAGCGGCACGACGAGGCGATTGACACGGCGACGCGCATGATCGATTTGCGCACGGACAACTGGGGCGACGCGTACTACTGGCGGGCGTGGAACCTTCATGCGAAGACTCAGCTCGAGCCCGCCCGCGCCGACGTCGAGCGCGCGAAGACGCTCGCGCCCAGTGGACAGACGCTCACGCTGGCGGGCGTCATCGAGCACGACCAGGACGCGCTCGCCGTCGCCGAATCGGACTTGCGGCGGGCGAAGGCCATGGACCGCCAGAACCGAAACTGCGTGGCGATGTGGTACCTCGCCCTCGTCAAGCTGAAGCAGGAGCAATGGCTCGACTCCGCCGGATACTTCGAGCAGGCCATGACCTGCTACGCGGCCAATGTGCAGGACGACGAGCTGAGGTTGCAGGCGATGCAGGCGCGAACGGATCTGGACGCCGATTTCAAAGCGCGTCACGTCGCCGGACTCGAGGCCGCGCTGAAGGAAGATCGCAGCCAGCACTACGCGGCGGCGTTCAATGCCGCCAATCAATTCGCGCACGGCGGCAACATCGACAAAGCGAGGCTGCTGATCGAGGTTGCCGCGCAGGATCCTGCCCTCGCCGAGAAGGTCGGTCAGTTGAGGGACATCATCAAATAGGTTCTGGGGTTCTGGGGTTCTGGGGTTCTGCAGGTTCAACGCGCATGTTTACTCGTGCCGTTCTGGAACCCGGAATCTGACAGAATGTCCGCATGCCGGTATATGCACATTTCGAGACGTCGCTCGGGATTTTCAGTGCGGAGTTGTTCGACGAGAAGGCGCCGAAGACGGTCGCCAACTTTGTCGGTCTGGCCGAAGGGTCCAGGGAATGGAAGCACCCGAAGACGGGTGAGTCGCACAAGAAGCCCTTCTACGACACCCTCATCTTTCATCGTGTGATTCAGGGGTTCGTGCTGCAGGGCGGCGATCCGCTCGGGCAGGGACACGGCGGCCCCGGCTATCAGTTCGAAGATGAGTTCCATCCCGATCTCCGGCACGACGTCGCAGGCGTGCTGTCGATGGCCAACGCCGGGCCGAACACGAACGGCAGTCAGTTCTTTGTCACCCTTGGCCCGACCCCGCATCTCGACCGGCGGCACTCAGTGTTCGGCAAAGTCGTCACCGGCCTTGACGTCGTGGAGAAGATCGGCCACGTTCGCGACCGACGCGCACGATCGTCCGATCACGCCGGTTGTGATGAAGAAGGTGACGATAGAGAGGAAATAGGTCCCAGGACCGGGTGCTTGTCCTTCCACCCGGTCGCCTGTTCGTAAGCGAGCGCGATCCGGCAGATTGTGGCTTCCTCGTAGAGTCGTCCCGTGATCATCACGACGCGCGGCTGACCGCCGGCGTAGCCCGGAGCCGCCGTGAAGCCGCACTTGAGCGCGATCGCGGGATGACCGGTCAGATTCGTCAGACTGAGTGTGCCGCCGGTGCCCGGTTCGATCACGGCATCGTACTTCGAGAAAAAATCGTCGGCCTGCCGCATCAGCAGTGTCCGCGCGCGCATGGCGCGGATGTATTCCACAGCGGGCACGAGCCGGCCCTGGCGGAACGTGTTCGGCCAGGTGCTTCGCGACGTGCCGGAGCTCAGGAGATTGACTTCGCCCGATCGCGTGATGTCATCGAAGGACGCCGCCGCCTCCACCTCCAGGATGAAGTTGAGCGGCTGGGCCGCCGCCAGCAGGCCGTCCGGCAGCTCGACCGGCTCGAGCTTCGCGCCGAGCTTCTGGTAGGCCACCAGGACCTCGTCATAGACCTTCTTGAGCTCGGCGGCCTGAGCCTGCAGTTGCTCGGGCGACAGGCCGCCACGCGCCGGGCCTCCGCCGGCGCCCGGCGTGGCCGCGCGGGCGGTTCCTGACGCACCGGCCGCTGCTGCAGCCGCGGTCCCACCAGCCGCGCCACGGCCGGCGCCGCGCTGGCCAGCCGCGTCAAACGCGCTCTTCACGTACGCAATGCGAAAGCCTGAAAGCGGCGCGTCCGGACTCCACTTGAACATCGCGTCGGCCACGCTGCCGTCCCGCCTGTCCGGACCGTAGATCGCATTGAACGCGAGGACGGCGTCTTCGACGTAGCGGCACAGCGGGCCGATCTTGTCCATCGTCGGCGACAGCGCCATCGCACCGTACCGGCTGATGCGTCCGTAGGTTGGCCGCAGGCCGACGACACCATTTGCCGAGCTTGGCGAGAGGATCGATCCGCGCGTTTCGCTGCCGATCCCGAAGGCGACGCAGCCGGCCGCTGTCGCCGATCCGGGCCCGGCGGACGAGCCGCTGGATCCCGTTTCCGGATTCCAGGGATTCCTGGTCTGTCCGCCGAACCAGCGGTCGCCCTGCGCGATCGCGCCCAGCGTGAGCTTGGCGACGAGAACCGCGCCGGCGTCACGCAGCCGCTCGACGATCGTGGCGTCGTAGTCGAACACCTGATTCACGTACGGCTCGCCGCCCCAGGTCGTCCTGATGCCTTTGGTCGCGAACAGATCCTTCGCGCCCCACGGCAGCCCGTGCAGCGGCCCGCGGTACTTGCCGGCTCGAATCTCGCGATCGGCATCGGCCGCCTGCTTGAGTGCGAGCTCCTCGGTGAGCGTGACGTAGAAATTGAGGACCGGCTGATACCGCTTCAATCGCGCCAGGTACATCTGCGTCAGCTCTGTCGACGTCACCTGCTTCCGCTCGATGAGCGACGCCAGACGAGCCACCGGCCAGAACGCGACGTCTTCGAGATTTGCGGGTCGCCTGAGTGCCTGCGGCGGCCTGCTGTACTTGATGGGCGCGCCCGGCGTCGCCGGACCCTTCGGCTCTTTGCCCGGCAACGCGGGCTTGAACATGTACGCCGGCTCGGTGCCCTGAGGAATCGTCGTCTGGCGCAGACGATTGAAGCTGGTGAGATTGGTGTTCGCGCCCGCCGCAGCCGCGGCCTCTTCCTCGCTGCTGAACGTCACGCCGTCGAGCGTCCCGACGGCCTTGACCGCCTCGGCCGTCACCGGTCCTTGTGGTCCGCGCTGGGCCCAGGCGTCGGCCGCCACCGCGCTGGCGACAGCGGCGGGGACGGCCTTCAGGAACTTGCGACGGGAAGGCATGGAATCCTATTTCTTCTCTTTGTATCCCGCCGGCACGGCGACGTCGTCAGCCGTGGCGGCCGGTTCAATTGAGAGGCGCTCGAGCGTCGTCGTCATGATCGTGGTCCGTTGTTGCACGGGCCCGCCGCCGCCCATCTTCTTGGCGAGCATGCCGCCGATACCTCCGGCGATGCCTCCGCCTCCGCCGCTGGACTTTTGCGAGCTGGCGCTCTTCATCTCTTCGGCGCTCTTCATCCCGTCGAAGGTGATATTCGTCAGGAGCGCCGTCCCCTGCATCTTGCGGCCTTCGGTCTGCATCTGGCCGGCCATCTTCTGGAACGACGGGTACATCGCCATCACGGCCGCCATCTGCTGTGGATCGATGCCAATCGCCTCGCCGTAAATCGCCTGGAAGTATTTCAACTGAAACGCCGAAATCTCGTCGAGCGCGGCGATCTTCGACGCCAGCCACATGTCGTTGGCCATGACGAGCCCGCCGCTGTCTTCGATCTTCTTGCCCTTCTCGTGGGCGGTAATCGTCAGGATGACTTCGTGCGTGTCGTGGCCCGCGATCATCTTGTGCTGGCCGGTTTCCTTCACGTCGGCCTCGAACTCGATTTCCTTTCCGGACTTTTCAGGGTCGCTCTTTTCCTCGGCCGGCTGGCTCTTGGCCTGCTTCTCCGCCTTGTCCCGTTCTTCGCGGAGGCGGCGACGAAGCTCCTCGAACGTCGTGACTTTGTATTCCTTCTTCTTCACGTCCAGGTCGTAAACCTTCTGCTCGGACAGGTCGATGATCTGCCCGGTGGTGTCGCTGATCCTCGACAGGCGATTCCCCTTTACTGCGACGGTCGACGTGATCCCGTCTCGAGCCGCCGAGCCGCCGAAGACACTGAACATCTTGCCGAGGATGCCTTCGAGCTTGAACGTGGTCTTCTCCGTCGTCTTCACGTCCGCCAGAAGCGCTGGCGCGACGAGCAGGACGGCGAGGGCAACAGCGGAAAGGGCAAAAAGTCGCTTCATGACTGCAGCCTCCGGAACCAGGGAGTAACGGCTATTCTAAGCGCCATGACCAGTCTTCGAACACCCGTCCGCCGGGCGCTGCCGGTGGTGATGGCATGGTGTGCGTGGACAGCTGTGGGAGGAGGGACAGCCATGCAGAGCGGCCGGAGCGTGACGGTGGACGGCGCCCCGCAGGGGATCTACAGCCATGCCGTCAAGGCCGACGGTCTCATTTACGTGTCAGGTCTCGAAAGTCCGGCGCCGGGTGGCGCCATTCAGGCCGAGGCGAGGCGCGTGCTGGACCGCCTCACGCACGTGCTCGAGGCCGCCGGGTCCTCGTTGGGGCAAACCGTCAGCGTATCGGTGTTTCTGAAGCACGCCTCCGACTTTGACGCGATGAACGCGGTCTATCGCGAGTATTTCACCACCGACCTCCCGGCCCGGACGACGGTCGTTACCGACCTTGCCGACGGCGCTCTCATGCAGTTGTCCGCGATTGCCGTGCCTGACGGCGCGCCGCGGGAAGTGCTGCACCCGTCCGGCTGGGCGAAATCGCCCCGGCCCTATTCGTACATCGTGCGTGCCGGCGGTCTGGTGTTCCTGTCGGGGCTGATCAGCCGCCGCGGATCCGACGATCGCGTCGTTCCCGGGCCGGTGGCCGTGCAGACGCGGACGATCCTCGACAACGCCGGCGCCCTGCTCAAGACGGCCGGACTGAAGTACGAAGATGTGGTCGCCGCGCGTGTATTCCTGGCCGATGACTCGTTGTTCGACGCCATGAACAATGAGTACCGCATGTATTTCCAGAACAAGCCGCCAACGCGCTCCACGGCGATCACGGGCCTGATGAGCCCTGACGCACAGGTCGAGATCTCTCTGATCGCCTCGGTCACCGGCAAGCAGACCATCGGGCCGCAGATTTCGCCGACCCTGCCGGTGGCGGCGGCCGTTCAAGCCGGAAACCGGATCTTCCTCTCCGGCGTTCTCGGCAGCACGGACGCCACCGACGCGGAGATGCCGGTGCAGGCGCGAGAAGCCTTTGCGCGAATCAGCCGGACGCTCGAGGCGGCCGGCGTCTCGTTTGCGGACGTGGTCGACAGCACGGTTTATCTCTCGGACATCTGGCAGCGCGCGAAGTTCGATGATGTCTTCGCGGAGTGGTTTCCCCGCCAGCCGCCGGCACGAACCCTCGTGGGCGCGAAGCTGTCGATCCGCAGCGCGTCGGTCGAGATCCTGATCTCGGCGGTCAAGTAGCCGGGCCGGGGTCGTGACGCAAGAGCTGCGGCTCATGCTCCGTCTGGCCGTGCCGGTGATCCTGGCCGAGCTCGGCTGGATCACGATGGGCATCGTCGATACCGTCATGGTCCGGAGTCTCGGACCGGCGGCGATCGGCGCCGTCGGGACGGGTTCTACGATTTTCATGACGCTGATGGTGCTCGGCATGGGCACCCTGCTGGCGCTCGACACGTTCGTCTCGCAGAATTTCGGCGCGGGCCGCATTGGCGAATGCCATCGATGGCTCTTTGCGGGCCTGCAACTGGGCGCGGCGCTCTCGGTGGCGCTGGTGCTGCTCACGCTCGCGGTCGTCGGGCTGCTCCCTCATGCCGGTCTCCATCCGCAGGTCATCGTCCTGCTGAATCCGTATCTCGCGCGACTGCTCTGGTCGGCGCCGGCGCTTCTTGCCTACGCTGTCTTCCGCCGGTATCTGCAGGCGATGAACATGGTCCGGCCGGTGACGATCGCTCTGCTGAGCGCGAACGTCATCAACGCCGTTGCAAATTGGATCTTTGTTTACGGCCACTTGGGACTGCCGGCGCTCGGTGTGGCCGGATCGGCGTACGCGACGCTCGTCGCGCGCCTCTACATGGCGCTGTTTCTCCTGATCGTCATTCTCGTGAACGAACGCGCGCGGCCATCGGGGCTTCACGATGTCCCGTTCGTTCTCGAAAAGGACCGGATCTGGCGGCTTGTCAGGCTCGGGTTGCCGGCGGCGGTGCAAATCACGCTCGAGGTCGGTGTCTTTGCCGCGGCGGCTGCTCTCGCGGCGCGGATCACGCCGCTGGCTCTCGCGGCCAATCAGGTCGTCCTGAACATCGCGAGCTTCTTCTTCATGGTGCCGTACGGGCTCGGCTCGGCTGCCGCGGTCCGCGTCGGCCAGGCGGTCGGCCGGGGCGACCCGCGCGGCGTCCGGCTGGCGGGCTGGGTGGCGCTGTCGCTGTCTCTCGTGTATGCGCTGGGCCTGTCGGCGTTGTTCGTGCTCGCGCCGCGGATGTTTCTCAAGATCTTCACGAGCGACCCGACCCTGCTGCGCGTCGGCGCGTCAGTGTTGTTCATCTGCGCCGTGTTCCAGCCGTTCGACGGATTTCAGACCGTGGCCACCGGCGCGCTGCGCGGCCTCGGAGAAACGAGAATGCCCATGTTGATGAATCTGGCCGGCCACTGGGCCGTCGGGCTCCCGCTTGGATACGTGTTGTGCTTCCACCGCAACTGGGGAATCGAGGGCCTCTGGACCGGATTGGCCGCTCGGAGTGATTCTGATCGGCGCGATCCTGATCGCCGTCTGGCACCAGCGCAGCCGGGCGTTCGAATTCGCGTGAACCCCGGAACCCCAGAACCCCAGAACCATCAGAACCCATGTATATGATTCCTTCCTGGAGGATGCCGCATGAACGTCTCACGCCTGCTGCGCCTGGGGTTGGTCGCCGCGATCGGGACCGGCCTTGCCTGCCATCGCACCCCCGCCGCGACGGCCGAGGACGCCAGGGCATTCATCGACCAGGCGAATGCGACGATGTTGAAGCTCGGCACCGTCCAGGGACAGGCCGGGTGGGTCGCCGAGACCTACATCACGGACGACACCGAGGCGCTCAACGCCCGCGAGAACCAGATCGGAATCGACGCGGTCAAGCGTTTCGCGAAGGACGCGGTGAAGTTCGACCACGTCCAGGTTCCCGACGACATCCGCCGCGAGCTGAACCTGCTGAAACTGGCGCTCGTCATGGTCACGCCCTCCGATCCCAAGGAAGGCGAAGAATTGACGACGATCGCGGCGCGGATGGACGGGATGTACGGCAAAGGGAAATGGTGCGAGGACCCGGCGAAGCCGGCGGACTGCCTGGACGTCAACAAGATCACCGAGATCATGGCGGACTCGCGCGATGAGAAGCGGCTGCGGCAGGTCTGGGAGGGCTGGCACACGATTTCGCCGCCGATGAAGAAGGACTACGCGCGGTTCGCCGAGCTGTCCAACAAAGGCGCGAAGGAGCTGGGATTTGCGGACACGGGCGCGATGTGGCGGTCGAAATACGACATGCCGGCCGACGACTTCACGAAGGAGCTGGATCGCCTCTGGGCGCAGGTGCAGCCGCTGTACCGGAAGCTGCATGCCTACGTGCGGATGAGGCTGCACGAGAAGTACGGCGACGTCGTTCCCGCGACGGGACCGATTCCGGCGCACCTGCTCGGCAACATCTGGGCGCAGGACTGGTCGAACATCTACCCGCTGGTCGCGCCGCCGAACGCCGACCCGGATACTCACTGACCGACATCCTCAAGCGGCGGAACATGTCCCCCCTCGACATGGTTCGCACCGGCGAGCACTTCTATGTCTCGCTGGGATTCCCGGCGTTGCCGAAGTCCTTCTGGGAGCGCTCGATGTTCACCAAGCCGCAGGATCGCGAGGTGGTCTGTCACGCGAGCGCCTGGGATATCGACCTGGCGGACGACCTCCGCATCAAGATGTGCATCCACCAGACGGCCGAGGACTTCACGACGATCCATCACGAGCTCGGCCACAACTTCTATCAGCGCGCCTATGACCGCCTGCCGGTGATCTTCCGGGACAGCGCCAACGACGGATTCCACGAGGCGATCGGCGACACGATCGCGCTGTCGGTCACGCCCGAATATCTGCAGAAGATCGAGCTGCTCGACAGCGTACCCGGACGCGTCGAGGGATCTCGGGCTGCTCATGAAGAAGGCGCTCGAGAAGGTCGCGTTTCTGCCGTTCGGGTTGTTGATCGATCAGTGGCGCTGGAAGGTGTTCTCCGGCGAGGTGAGTCCGGCCGACTACAACAAGGCCTGGTGGCAGCTTCGCCTGAAATATCAGGGGATCGCGCCGGTCAGTCCGCGCGGCGAGGAGTTCTTCGATCCCGGCGCGAAATACCACGTGCCGGGGAACACGCCGTACTGCGCGCTATTTCCTCGCGGCCATCCTGCAGTTCCAGTTTCACCGCGCGCTGTCGAAAATCGCCGGCTGCACGCTGCCGCTGAACCGCTGCTCGATCTACGAGAGCCAGGAAGCCGGCAAGCGGCTCAATGCGATGTTGTCGATGGGGCAGTCGCGCCCATGGCAGGACGCCCTCGAGGCGCTGACCGGCTCGCGGCAGATGGACGCCACGGCCATCCTCGACTACTTCGCCCCGCTCGATAGATGGCTCGACGACCAGCTCAAAGGCAAGGCCGTCGGCTGGTGACCTGCCGGCCGCGGATCATCGTCAGGACGTCGAACGGATCGATCGCGGTCCCTTGCCACCATTTCCTGTCGTCGCCCAGCTTGAAGATCGCGAAGTGCAGGTGTGGAGTGTTCTTCGGCGCGTTGCCTGACGTGCCGACATAGCCGAGGACGTCGCCGCGCCGCACCTGAAGGCCTTCCCGCAGATTGTCCGCGTACCGCTCGAGATGCGCGTAGTAGTACGCGTAGGTCGACGTCGGATCGAACTGGTAGATGGTGGTGCCGCCGGTCTTGCTCTGAAAGAGCTTGGCGATCGTGCCGTCCTCGACAGCCACGATCGGCGTATTGCGCGGCGCGAGGATGTCCATCGCCTCGTGGCGGCCTCCGATCGGGAATCGTCGAACGAGTCGGTCAGCGCGCTTCGCGCGATCCCGCGCACGGGCACTTCCAGCCGTCGTTCTCTGAGATCGGCGAGCGGCTCCATGCCGATCCGGGGCGTCGAGGAGATCGCCGCCGGCGGCGGGCTCACGTCCGCCGACGCGCGGCCGCTCGCCCGCACGGATCCGATCTCGACTTCGGCTCACGGCCGTCCCGCCGGGAAGCTGCATGAAGACTGCGACGCCGATGGCGCCGGCAAGGAAGCCGGATGCCACGCCGATCGCGACGGTGCTCCAGGTGGGCGCTCTCATGGCTGGAAGACTACCGGTGTTCCCTTTCTTCACGAGCGACGCCAGCCTCGCGGCATCCCAGTTGGTCAGCCGGACGCATCCGTGGGAGGTCGTCTTGCCGATCAAGCGAAGGCTCGGGCGTGCCGTGAATGCCGTAGTGCTCCTTGTCGAGACCAATCCACACGACGCCGACCGGATTGTTCGGGCCGGCCGGCAGCTTGGCTTTCGCGTGCGCCGGATTGGCGTCCCAGAACAAATCGGGGTCGTAGTTGAAGGTCGGGTCGTTCTGCACGCCCGTCACCTTCCAGTTGCCGGCAGGCAGCGGATCGTGAACGCTGCCGCTCGTCGCCGGGGCGAACATGACTGTGTGACCGGCCGCATCGGCGACCGTGACACTGCCGCCTTGCGCCGAGACGGTCACGGTCACCTCGCCTGCGGGCGCCTGCGCCTCGTTCGGTCGCCGTCCACGTTCGGCACCTGAATCTCGGTGCCTTCGCCGAACGTCGCGCCGGGATTCAGCTTCTGCAGCAGCATCGGCGACGCGTGGAACTGCTCGGCGATGGCTTCGAGCGCCGATCGATAGTTCAACGCCGGCAGCTTCGACTGCTCGACGAGATCGCGTGGAATGTCCGGCGAGAACGGACCGGCCACGTCTTTCGCGGTGATGGTGTAGACGACGACTGCCGGCACGTCCGCGCCGAGAGCATTCAGCAACGCGGCGTGGCCTGTCGACTCGGGCGCGAGGCCGCGCGCCTGCTGAAAGGCCGCGATCGCTTTGTTCGTGTTCGACCCGAAACTGCCGTCGATCTCGCCTGGCGAGAAATTCGCCCGGTCGAGCAGGACCTGGATCTGCAGCGCATCTGCCGCGGGCGGCCGCCTGTTCTCCGGCCGCGTGGGCCGGGAATGACGATGTGACGCAGTCTGGCCGGACGCGGCGAGCGGGATCGCAATAAGAGCAAAGACGAGCGGAGCGATGAGTCGTCGTGCGGTCATGACACTTCCTCTGAGATCAGACCGCCGGGAACGTGTTCCCGGCCGCTGTATCGGATTGCAACATGAACATGACGCGTGTCGCGTCGCCGGACTGCGGCGCCGCAGGCACGCGGAGTAAAGACGTCATGAGGTACTGGATATGCAAGCTGGAGGCCGTGGGGGGAATCATGGCGAGACCACTCGGACAGCATGCCGACCGGGCCTTTCCGTATCCGGCGGTTCCGGGCGTCGAGGTTCACGCGATCAGCGCCGCCTGGCTCGCGATTGCCAGGGCGATCTTCGGAGGCTTCTTCGTCTTCAACGGCGTCAACCACTTCCTGAAGCTCTCGATGATGGCTGGCTTCGCGGCGAGCAAGGGCGTTCCATATCCGGATCTTGCGATCGCGGTTTCAGGTGCGATGTTGATCGTCGGCGGCATCAGCATCGTCGTCGGCGCATGGCCGCGAATCGGCGCCGCCCTCATCATCCTGTTCCTGCTCGGGGTGACGCCCGTGATGCACGACTTCTGGAACGCTCCCGATTTGCAATCGCGGATGAACGACTTCGGTCACTTCACGAAGAACGCCGCGCTCCTTGGGGGCGCCTGCTTCGCGATGGCGCTGCCGGAACCGTGGCCGGCGAGCTTCGGCGGCAGACGATTGTCGGACGCTGCTGGAATGGCCTGATCGACGCCGATCAGCTCCGGGTCTCGGCGATTCCCGAGCGGCGGACGGGACGTCCGTAGACGGATATTTTCGCTCCACGTACTCGTTGACGAGCTTCTGAAACGCGGCCGCCAGTTCGTCGTAGGTGCCGCGCAGCGACGTCGCGTGCTCGCCGTCGATGAAGACCGGACAGTTCGGCGATTCGCCCGTGCCGGGCAGCGAGATCCCGATGTTCGCGGCTTTCGACTCGCCCGGGCCGTTGACCACGCATCCCATCACGGCGACCGACATCGACTCGACGCCCGGGCGCGTCTTCTTCCAGACCGGCATCATCGTCCGGACGTAGTCCTGAATCCGCTCGGCCAGCTCCTGGAAGGTCGACGACGTCGTCCGTCCGCAGCCGGGGCACGCGGTGATCGACGGCGCGAAGCTGCGGAGCCCGAGCGCCTGCAGGATCTCGCACGCGGCGTACACTTCTTCGCGGCGATCGCCGCCGGGCCGCGGCGTCAGCGAGACGCGAATCGTGTCGCCGATCCCTTCGTTGAGAAGGATGGCGAGCGCGGAGGCGGACCACGCGATCCCCTTCACGCCCATGCCGGCCTCCGTGAGGCCCAGGTGCAGCGGCTGATCGGTGCGGCGCGCGAGGTCGCGATAGACGGCGATCAGATCGCGCGGCCGCGAGACCTTGCAGGAAATGATGATCTGGTTCTTCCGCAGCCCGGCCTCGAGCGCCAGCTCCGTGGACTGCAGCGCCGACAGCACCATGCACTCGTTGAGGATCTCCTGACGACGAATGGCCGAGGTCCAGGTCCGTGTTCTCCTGCATCTTCGCCGTGACCAGCTCCTGATTGAGCGAGCCGCCGTTGACGCCGATGCGCACGGGGCGGTCGAACTCGACGGCGACCTTGCAGAT
Source organism: uncultured Acidobacteriota bacterium (assembly GCA_963724645.1). Classification (GTDB taxonomy): domain Bacteria; phylum Acidobacteriota; class Vicinamibacteria; order Vicinamibacterales; family SCN-69-37; genus CAVXSP01. The sequence goes on along the minus strand of CAVRVJ010000006.1, from coordinate 358,092 downwards.
CGTGGAGAACTGCTCGTCGCGCCGCCTGCCCGTGCCGACATTGCCCGGATTGATCCGGTACTTGTCCAGCGCCCGCGCCGCGTCCGGGAACCGCGTGAGCAGCAGATGGCCGTTGTAGTGAAAATCGCCGATGAGCGGCGCCGGACAGCCGGCGTCCAGCATGCGCTGCTTGATTTCCGGCACGGCCCGGGCCGCCTCGGGGGTGTTGACCGTGACGCGCACCATCTCGGACCCGGCCTCCGCCAGCTCGACGCACTGCCGGGCCGTCGCCGCCGCGTCCGCCGTCTCGGTCATCGTCATGCTCTGGACGACGATGGGCGCGCCGCCGCCGACCTGTACTCCGCCGACGCGAACGCCGATAGTCCTGGACAGCCGGACCGGGGACGCCATCGGAACGATCATACTCATGTCCGATTCAGCGGGCGCCGTGGCGCCGGCTTTCTTTGACGACGCAAGGCCCGCCGGGGGCCAGGCGCGTCAGAATAGGACGGAGGGACAGTTCGACATGCGCACGATACAGGCCGCGATTGCCGTGACGGTGCTGGTCTTCGTCTGGGGAGCCGTGACCCGCGCCCAGGTCGCGGTGACCACCAGCGATATCACCCGGTTGGAGACGACCGCCGCGGATCTGGACAAGCAGATCAAGGCCGTCGAGCCGTCGGATCCGAAGTTCGCGGCCGATGCGCGGAAGTCGCTGTCGGACCTGCGCGACGAGATCGCCTATCTGCGCGTCAAGCTCCGGCGGGACGGCGCGGTCACCCAGGCGGAGTACACGGACGTGCGCGACCGGCTCGAGACGCTGCGGGTGAAGACGATGGGTCAGCCGCAAGTCTCGGCCCAGCCGGTGCTGGCGCCCGAGGCCGCGGAACGGCCGTTCACCGTGGCGGTGGGCACGCAACTCGACGTGCGGCTGCAGACGCCGTTGACGTCCCGCACGGCGAAGGTCGAGGAGCGGTTCGAGGCGACGACGGTGCTGGACTTCGCGCAGGGCAAGGACGTGGTGATTCCCGCGGGATCGGTCGTGCGGGGGTTCGTCAGCTCGGTGCGGCCTGCGGGCAAGATCGATCGGACGGGCAGCCTCACGCTCTCGTTCGACGAGCTGGTCATCGAGCGGCGCGTCGCGAAGCTGCGCGCGTCGGTCGTCAAGGCGCTGGATCCCAAGGTCTCGGATGACGTCCAGCGGATTGGCGCGGGCGCCGTGGTCGGCGCGGTGATTGGCGGGATCCTTGGCGGCGGCAAAGGCGCGCTCGTGGGCGTGCTGATCGGCGGCGGCGGGACGATCGCCTCGACCGAAGGATCGGACGTCGACCTGGCGGTCGGGACGGTGCTGCGGATTCGCGTCGATCAGCCGATCGAGGTCTGGCGCTGATCGCCGGACGTTCAGCTTTCCTCGACCAGGCCCCATCGGCGGCGCTTCAAGAACAGCCCTTTGCGCGAGATGCCGAGCAGCTGCGCGGCCTCCGTCACGCGGCCGCCGGAGGCCTGCATCGCGCGATCGACGAAGGCCCGCTCGAGCTCGTCGATCGCGCGATCGAGCGGCTGGTCCAGCGGGACGACGACCGCGCGGCCCGATTGATCCACGGGCGGACGCGTCGGCCGGGCTGTTCCAGGCGGTCGTGATCTCCGGCGTCAAGTCGCTGGCTGTGGAGCAGCTGGCCGTCGTCGGCCAGGGCTGCGATCCGGCGGATTTCATTGGAGAGCTGGCGGATATTGCCCGGCCAGTCATAGAGCAGCAGGGCGGCGATCAGGTCGTCGGCGAGCCGCACGCCGGTGCGGTGGCATTCGCGCGAGCAGCGCGTCAGGAACAGGGACGCCAGCGCGGGAATTTCGTCCTTACGCTCGCGCAAGGGTGGCAGCGTCAGGCGGGCGACGCTGAGCCGGTAGAACAGGTCGCGCCGGAACCGACCATCCTCGACGAGATCGTCGAGGTTGGCGTTGGTGGCGGCGACAATGCGCACGGGCACGTGCTGGGCCTTGAGCTCGCCGATGGGGTGGATTTCGGCGCCCTCGAGGAAGCGCAGGAGCTTCGGCTGAATGGCCGAGGTCGAGGTCGCCGACCTCGTCGAGAAACAAGGTGCCGCGCTCGGCGGCGCGGATGAAGCCGGGAAAGGAGTCGATCGCGCCCGTGAAAGCGCCGCGGCGGTGACCGAAGAGCTGGCTCTCGACCAGGTCGCGCGGCATCGCCGAGCAGTTGTAGGCGACGAATGGACCATGTTTCACGCGGCTGTGGTCGTGAATGATCCGGGCGAAGACCTCCTTGCCGGTGCCGGTCTCGCCTCCGATCAGGATCGGCAGGTCGGTGGACGCGAGGCGGATCGCGATCTTCGAGCAGCTCGACCGTTCGTGGGGAGCGGAACACTGCGTCCTCGTCGCCAAGGGGCAGCGATCGCGGCCAGAGGTTTTGTTCTTCATCGTCGGTCCTCGGCGGCTGCGGTTCGCTGAACGGCGGCTCGGACGAGGTCGGCGACGCTCTTGACGAGCGACACTTCGTCGAGCGATCGGACATCGCGGAGTTGGATACTGACCGAGCGGTCGGAGCCACGCAGATGAATGCGGAATATGCCATCGGCGCCGTGTTCGCAGCGTGCGGAGACGTCGGCGCGGTACTCGCGGCCGGACTTGCTCTTGATCTCGACGCGGCCTTCTGGAAACGCATTCTCGAGCACAGACACAGTCCGGTGGGTTAGGAGGTCGATGGAGTGTCCGGCTCCGAGGATTGCGGTGACGTCGCTCAGGAGAAGGGCCGCATGGGCGGGATCGATGTCGCGCCGCCGGACGGGAACGATGTGACGAGCGGAAGGCGCGAACAGGTTGCGGCCCTGATCAATCCACCATTCACAGTAACGGTGGCCGATCGTTCGGCAGGCAGCCAATGCGCGCTCGACGTGTGTAGTGCCGCGGACAACCTCTCCTTTGCGTGTTAGGCACAATCCCTTTGAGGCCTCAAGGATGATGAGTGCCTCGACCGCACCCATCGGGCACGCTCTCTCGGCCTTGCCGATGACGTCAGCTGCCTGCTCCCAGTCTCCCAATTGACAGAGCGCGCGCGCCTTGGCCGCCATCAAGACAGTCCGCAAGGCCTGCAAGTGCCGGTGGCTGAGTTCATGGTCAACATCATCGACGAGAGCTATAACCGCGGGCCAATCTTGAGAGAGCTCACTGCACTGGCATCGAGTCGACTGATGGGACAGCTCGTACCAAGACCGCCGAGGAGACTTCAGAGTCGAAACCAAGCTGGCACACTCGTCTAGGATCCGTTGAGCGCCGTCTCTCTTTCCCTCAAACAAAGCAATTTGCAGGAGGTTGTCGAGAGCGCAGAATCGAATACGGTTACTGTCGTGAGCTGCACCAAGGACATGCTCGACATACTGCCGTGCGGCTGGGATGTTGCCGGTTATTATGGCAATCGCACTCAGGTTTGTTGCACACCCCGCCAAATATCTCGAGAAACCGATGCTGACCGCTCGTTGAAAGCCGCGCTCCCCTACGACACGCGCACGAACCAAGTTCCCTGAGACAATCTCCAAGGATGATTCGACTGTGTCCAGCGAGCACAAGGTCGAGACGGTTGCCTCTCGTTCCGTTAACCGCCTTGCCAGTTCAACGTGCCTTCGGGAGTCGATGAAGTTTCCCCGCATCCCTTCTCGCCGAGCCACCGCCAAGTGCAGCGCACCAAGCGCCTCGCTGTTTCCCAAGGAAGCGGCAAGCTGGCGAAGTTGCGAGAGGGCTGGCAGCACCTCTTCGGGAGAATGAACGTCCGCCTCACGGTTGAAGAGTGCAAACGCTGCGGCGAACTGGAGTGGCACGGGGGCGGAACGGGCCTGCTCAAGTCCCGCGCGCAGCGTCGAAATGGCGCCTGTCAGATCGCCGACATCGTACAGGGCTGCGCCAAGCTTCACGTGCAATTGCGACCGGGTCCCACTATCGAATGATGCAAAGTCTGTGTCCCTAAGACAGTGCAGAATCTCGTTGTTTCGACCGGCTCGAAATAGCGCGTCGACGTTAGAGAGCATCGTCGCGCCTAAGTCTGTCTGATGGGAAGATTGAGTTCGTTGGTTCGGATCGGCGCCGGCCCGACGCTGGTGGGGCATGCTGAACTCCCAATGTGGTGATGCTAGTGCTTTCGGGACGATAACAGATAACACGACGGTGTCACAGCAAGCAGTGAAGTTCGTGGGCTTTGACACCCTGACGGGTAGCAAGGAGTTCACGATATCGAAGTCTCGACGACCGTATCCCTGGAGGACCGGCAGGGGATCATCGAACTGGTCCTGCGGGCCGATCGCGAGGCGCTCGCGCGCGAGTTTGGGCCGACTGCGCAATGAATTCGGAACGGGATCCGGCAGGCGGACCGCGACGAGGGCTGGCGCGCCGACGGATGGACCACCGTCGAGCGGACCGAACTCCAGCGCGTGAAGCGCAAGAATGCCACGCTCGCGGGAGCGTGAATTCTGAAAAACGCCACGGCCTGGTTCGCACGGAAGACCGGTTCGATCCAGCCGGAGTCTTCGAATTCATGAAGGCGGGTCAAGCCGCTAATTCGATTCCCGCGCGGTGCTGCGCTGGGCGTCTCCGCCAGCCGGCACTATGCCGTCTGGTCCGAGACGACGGAAGGGACGCCGCCCGCCCTTCGCGAATGTCTTCCTGCACTACGTGCTCGACCTGTGGGTCCACCAGTGGAGAAGGCGGCACGGACACGGACACGTCATCATTGGGCGCTACGCCGACGACTTCGTGATGGCTTTCAATACAAGGCGGACGCGCGAGACGTTGACCGACCTCCGCGACCGGCTGGCACGATTTAGCCTGACGCTCCATGACGACAAGACGCTTCTAATCGAGTTCGGCAACCGACCGAACGGTGACAACAGCGCGGTGCGGCTCGGCCGGCGACCTTTGCCTTCCTCGATTTCACGCACGACTGTGCGCGGAGCCGAGATGGCGGTTTCGTCCGGAAGCGACGGACCACAGACGGTTGACCCGCAAGCTGCACGCCGTGCGTGACGAACAGCGACGACACATGCACGCACCGTTGCCGCAACAGCACGCGTGGCTCTGCAGTGTGCTTCGCGGACACTACCGGTACTACGCGCTGCCGAGCAACTGGCACACCTTGGACGGTTTCTACGATGATGTCCGCCGCTCCTGGTTCCGCGCCCTTCGACGGCGGAGCCAGCGACGGCTCACGTGGGACCGGTTCAACCAGTGGCTCGAGCGGTTCCCCCTCCCGCGTCCAGAATTCTGCACACGCGGGCGGCCCTTTGCGGTGTGATTCGGGCTATCTCGGGAGGAGCGGAGTGCGGGATATCCGCACGCTCGGATCCGTGGGCGGACCCCAAAATGGCCGAACTACCCGACCATCCCCTCCCAAAACAGATACCATTGGGGCCAACGCGCTCAAGAATGCCACACCGGCCCGCGCCGCATGTGTCGTACCAAGGCACCTCTTGACATCCATGCGAAGAGCACCCGGAGTTTCCATGAATCATTCAGGCAAATTACGACAGACGATTACATATTTGTCGCCCAGTACCCGAAGACTGATATTCGTGAACAAGAATTGCAAGATTGTTCGGGCGACAGGCCCTATGCGGTGTGGGCTCACGCTGGCTCTGATCGCTCCGATTCTGGCCTGCGGACATGGGACGCAACGAGAGACGAGTGCCGCTCGGGAACGGCTCGTGGCGACGTTCCGCACCGAGCCGAAGAGCTTCAATCGTGTGGCTTCCGCGGATCCCGCCCAATTCCTGCTGGGGGCGTTGATGCACGCGACGCTGGTTCGGGTACATCGCGTGACCGGCGACTTGGAGCCTCGCCTTGCTCGCGAGTGGTCGACCTCGCCTGACGGCCGCACGCACGTGCTCAAACTCCGGACGGACGCGGCGTTCTCAGACGGTCTTCCAGTAACGGCGCGCGACGTGGTCTTCACCTTCGCAGCCATCTACGACCCTCGCGTCGGCAGCCCGATGGCGAGCGCGCTGCAAGTCGACGGCAAACAACTGGAGGTGACCGCGCTCGACGAGCACACCGTGCAGGTCGTGTTTCCGGCGGCGTATGGCCCGGGTCTCGCCTTGCTCGATAGCGTTCCGATCCTCCCCAGTCACAAGCTTCGATCTGCCCTCGATTCCGGCGCATTCCCCAGGGCCTGGAACCTGAACACGCCTCCGCGCGACATCGTCGGAGCCGGACCGTTCGTGCTGGAGGAATACATACCGGGGCAACAGCTTCGCTTTCGCCGCAATTCAAATTTCTGGGCGCAGCCGTTGCCGCACGTGGATGAAATCGACATCCAAATCGTTCCCGAGCAGAACGCAGAAATGTTGCGCCTCGAGTCCGGCCAGTCGGACCTGATGGCGGACTTCGCTCGAGTGGAAGATCTCGGGATCCTTCGCCGGAATGCCGCTCTCGGAAAGATTCAACTGGTTGAAGCAGGCATCGACATCAAGCCCGAATCCCTGTGGTTTGATCTCGCGCTCGATTCGCCCCGCGCCAGGGAGCGTCCGTGGCTCCAGCGTGAAGAGCTGCGAAGGGCGATTTCGTATGCCGTCGATAGACAGGCGTTCGTAGATACAGTGTTTCTGGGTAACGCCGTGCCCATCTACGGACCGATTACCCCAGGTCACGGCGAGTGGTATGCGCCGGATTTGCCGAGGACGGTTGTCGATCGGGACAGGGCCAGAGCGCTGCTCGCCTCGATCGGACTCGTGGATCGCGATGCCGACGGCGTGCTCGAAGATGTCCGGGGAAGACCCGGCCGGTTTTCGATCTTGACCACGAAGGGCAACACGAATCGCGAACGGGCCTCGGCGGTTCTCCAGGACCAACTCCAGAAGGTCGGGTTGGTCGTCGACGTCGTCGCGCTCGAGAACAAGCAGGTGATGAGCCAGTGGGCCAAGGGGGACTACGACGCGATCTACTACGCAATCCAGTTCGATTCCCGCGACCCGGCCCGCAATCTCGAATTCTGGATGAGCTCCGGGTCGTTTCATCTCTGGAATCCGGAGCAGTCCAGACCGGGGACGGCCTGGGAAGCGCGCATTGACGACCTCATGCGAAAGCAGTCCAGGACCATCAATCGGGAAGAGCGCCGGCAATTGTTCCGCGAAGTTCAGGAAATCTTCATCGACCACATGCCTAGCATCTATTTCGCCGCCGCAAAGGCGACCGTCGCCATGAGCGCGCGCGTGACTGGCGCAACGCCCTCGGTCCTTCAGCCTCCGGTACTCTGGAATGCGGAGCAGTTGTTGATGGCCCCGGCGGCACGCCGGTGAGCTCGTCGCTGGTTTCGTACCTGCTTCGCCGGGTGCTGGCCGGCATTGTCCTCGTGGTCCTTGTTTCAACCGGCACATTTCTCCTCGGGCATTTCGCTCCAGGGGATGCCACAACGGACGCCTTCCTTGCAGGGGCGGGGAGGGCCGCGGTTGTCCAGCAGCGAGCCCGCCTCGGCCTCGACCGGCCGCTGCGAGCGCAGCTCGGAGAATGGATTGAGGATCTCGCTCATTTCGATCTGGGCACATCGTCGGCGTACGGCCGTCCGGTCAGCACACTTGTGAGCGAGCGCGCTGTCAACAGCGCGGAGTTGGCGTCGGCGGCGCTTGGCCTCGCCACGCTCCTCGGACTTCCGCTCGGGTTGCTCACCGGCGCGCGCCCGCGCGGGCTGATCGCAACGATCGTCGCGCCGATCTCGATCGCCCTCGTGTCGTGTCCTCCAATTGTCGGCGCGCTGGCACTTTCGCTGCTGGCCGCGCGGTTGTCCGTCGCGCCAGGAAGCTTGGCCGTGCCGGCCTTCGCCCTCGGACTGCCTTTTGCCGCGATGCTTGAGCGCCTGCAGGCCAGAGCTACGGCTGACTCGCTCGCGGCCCCCGATCTCTTGGCCGCCGCTGCTCGCGGCGTGCCGCCGCACCGACTTTTGTGGGTACACGCCGGGCGCCAGTCGCTTCAACCGGTGCTCGGGGTCTTTGGCATCGTAATCGGCGCCTTGTTCGGCGGCTCACTCGCAGTTGAGTACATCACCGCCTGGCCGGGACTCGGTCGTCTGATGTATGACGCCCTCGCGAACCGCGATCTGTTCCTCGTCGCCGGCTGCGCCCTGGTCGGAGCAGTTTTCCTGGCCAGCGGCAACCTGATCGCCGATCTGCTTCGAGCCGTCATCGATCCGCGGGTCAGAGAGACATGACGGGCAGGACGCGCGCGACGAGGGACCGTGGTGCAGTCGTCGGTCTGGCGGCGCTTCTAATCATCGCGCTGATGGCTATCCTGGCGCCGGTGCTGGCTCCGCATCGACCGGGCGACCAGTTCGCCGATCGGGCTTTTGCGCCGCCGATGCGTATCCGCGTCCGCGACAACTCGGGCTTTCGCGCACCGTTCGTCTACCGGCAGACCCTCGAGGACAGATTGGAACGCCGCTTCCGCGAGGACGGTACGTCGGCCCGCCCGTTGGTCTGGCTTGCGGGCGGACGGCTTGTCGCGCTCGATGGGGGAGAGCCGCTGCTCCTGCTTGGCGGCGATGCGCTCGGCCGTGATGTCCTCTCGCGGCTGCTCTACGGCGCGCGTCTGTCGTTGGGGGTCACTTTGATAGGCGCCCTTGGGGCCCTCATCCTGGGCGCTGTGATTGGTGCGCTCGCCGGATCGATTTCGGGTGGGACCGACGTTCTGCTGATGCTCGTCGCGGACTTCGTGCTAGTTCTGCCCGGCGTGTATCTTGTGCTGGTGCTCCGCGCGATGCTGCCGCAAACCATGAGCACTCAGGAAGTGTTCTGGCTGATGGCGCTGTTGTTCGCCATTGCGGCCTGGCCACACGTCGCGCGAGGCGTGCGCGCCATCGTCGCCGCCGAGCGGCGCCGCGACTACGCCGAGGCGGCGCGCGCCGCCGGCGCCGGGCCGCTGCGCCTGGCGCGCCACCTGCTGCCCGCGGCGCGCGGATTCCTGCTCGTGGAGCTTGTGCTGCTTGTGCCGGCCCTGCTGGCGGCCGAGGCGACGATCTCCTTTCTGGGGCTCGGTTTTCCGGAGCCGGCGCCGAGTTGGGGCACGATGCTCCAGGAGGCGGGTAGCATCAGCGGCCTCATCTCGGCGCCCTGGCTGCTGACGCCGGCCGTCGCGCTGTTTGTCGTCGTGCTGAGCGTTCAGTTCGCCGGCGGCGCGCGCGCCTCGAACAACTACCTGTTCCCAGTGAAGCGGAGGATGCCGTCAGTCGCAGGAGGGTCGGGTGGCGCGGCCTCGAGCTAGAGGATGGTGGAACGCCTGGCGGATGGCTGTCGGTGCAGCGGCCGCCGGTTTTGCCGTGCTGGCCTATATCTGGTGCACGCTGCCCGACGTCCGCGACCTCCGAACCGTCAACCCGGCATCCACGGCGCTCATGCGCCTTCGAGTGGCAGAGGCGCTTGCCGGCGGCAAGGCCTTGCGCATCCGGCAACGGTGGGTGCGATACGAGCAGATCGCGCAACCGCTCAAGCAGGCGGTGCTCGTCGGCGAAGACGCGAAGTTCTGGCAGCACGACGGCGTGGACTACGAGGAGCTTCGAATCTCCCTGCGGCAGGACTGGGCCAGCCCATGGTCTCTTGCGTGGCGCCTCGACCATCACCCAGCAGCTCGCGAAGAACCTGTATCTCTCGCCGTCGCGCACGCCCGTACGGAAATTCACGGAACTTCTCCTGACGAGGCGCCTCGAGGCCGAGCTGACCAAACGCAGAATCTTCGAGTTGTATCTCAACCTCATCGAGTGGGGCGACGGCGTCTGGGGCGCCGAGGCGGCGTCGCGCACCTACTTCGGCGTCCCGGCAAGCGACCTGTCCGCGCCGCAAGCCGCGCTGCTCGCCGCGGCGATCGTCAACCCCCGCCTCTACAATCCGGCTCATCCCAACGCCTGGCTGCTGCGTCGTCAGCAGCTCATCCTGTCGAGAATGGGCGAGGCCGGGGAATCAAGACTGCCCTTCTCCTCTCAAAAGAGCCTCCTGACTCCGACAATCCGATCGCGCCAGTACGCGACGTCCAGACGCTCGACGCGGACGGCCCCCGTCGCTCCGGGCGCATGAATGAACTCGCCGTTGCCGATGGCGAGGCCGACGTGCGAGGCCCCTGGTCCTTTCGTGGAGAAGAACACCAGGTCGCCCTCCCGGACGTCGTTCACGCTGACCCGCCTGCCCACCGCGTACTGTTCGCTCACCGTGCGGGGCAGCTCGACGTGATTGAGGCTGAACACGTACCGCAGGAATCCGCTGCAATCGAACCCGGCGGCGGGCGAGTCGCCGCCGAGCAGGTACGGCACGCCGCGAAACCCGGTGGCCGTGCGGATGAGCTCCGTCGGATCGGGCCCGCGCAAGCTGGCGATCGCGGCCGGCCGGCTCGGCGCCGGGGGCACCGTCGCGGTCGGAAACGCCGAGGGCCGGGCAACGGCCCCTGTCGACGCGCACCCGGCCATCGTGATTCCGGACAGGACGAAGACGCCCGCGATCAGCGCCGGGTGGGAAGAACACATGCTCTTCCGCCTATCGGCCGATCGACTGTCGCCCCGCAGCGTCTCGGAGCGCCGCGGCCGGCGGCGCCCGTTTCACGCTAACTGTCTGACTCCACGGAGCTTACGAGTGGCGCACGCTTGACAAGGTCCGGTAATCCATCGAAAATTGAACGCAATCCGGTCATGGAACAGACGCTGCTGCTGAACGCCACCTACGAGCCCCTGCGGGTCGTGCACTGGCAGAAAGCCATCACCCTCTGGTGCCAGGGCAAGGTCGAGATCGTCGCGGTCTACGATCGCGAGGTTCGATCCGTCTCGTTCAGTTTCAAATTGCCGTCCGTGATTCGCCTGCTGCGCCGCATCAGGATGCGGCGAACGGCGGAGTACGTCCCGTTTTCGCGCGCCAATATCTACGCGCGCGACAGTCATCGATGCCAGTACTGCGGCCACAGTTTTCCGACGACCGACCTGACCTTCGACCACGTGGTGCCGGCGGCCCAGGGCGGACGGAAGGACTGGGAGAACATCGTCACCTGCTGCATCACCTGCAATCGCAGGAAGGGCGGGCGCACGCCGGAGCAGGCGCGGATGCATCTGGTCCGGCATCCGCGGCGGCCCGACAAGGCGCCGGCGATTCGGATCACCTTCGGCATTCGCAACGCCCCGGAAAGCTGGCGCGACTACGTGTACTGGAACGTCGAACTGGACGACGACGATCCGTAACGCCGCGTCGTGCCTGCTGTCTTCACGGCCGTCGATCCTCCGTGGGCGCTGCCGGGCGCGCGTGTGGCGCTCGTCGGCACGCATTTCCCCCTTCCGGCCGAGGGGCCGCCGCACGTCCTCATTGACACCGCCGACGCCCGCGTGGTCGCGGCCTCGCCGCGCGCGATTCGCGTGGTCGTGCCGGCCGACGCGCCGGGCGGACCCGCGACTGTCCGCGTGGACGAGCTGCCGGGCGAGGCGGCGCGGCTGGAGATCGCGCGCGTCCTGACCAACGACGTGCACCAGGTCGACAGCCCCGCCTTCGATCGCGCCGGACGGCTGTATGTGACGCAGAGCGGCGGCCGCGAGACGAAGGTCCCGGTGCCGCTGTACCGCATCGGCCCCGACGGCGCGCGCGAGCCGCTGGCGGTCGACATCGCGAATCCCACGTCGATTGCGCGGGACCGGACGGCGCGATGTACGTCTCGAGCCGCTTCGACGGCAACGTCTATCGCCTGACCCCCGACGATCGCGCCGAACTGTACGTGACCGAAGTGGGCGTGCCCACGGGCCTGGCGTTCGCGCCGGACGGCACGCTGTTCATCGGCGATCGGTCGGGCTCCATTCTGCGGGTCTCGCCCGATCGGCACGTCGAGACCTATGCCACCCTGCCGCCAAGCGTCGCCGCGTTCCACCTGGCGTACGGTCCGGACGACTGTCTCTACATCACGGCGCCGACCCTCTCGACGCGCGACCCGCTGTATCGCATCACGCCCGATCGTCTGGTGACCGTCCGTCTGTGACGCCTTCGGCCGTCCGCAGGGATTGGCCTTCGACTCGAGCGGCGCGCTCTTCGTCGTCGATGCGCTGGCGGGCGCGGCCGGCCTGTATCGACTCGATCTATCGCAACCGCATCCGACGCCCGCGCTCGTGCTGGCCGCGGTCTCGCTCATCGGCGTCACGTTCGATCCGGCGGGCGGCATCGTCCTGGCCTCCAACGACACGATCTGGAAACTGGACGTGGGATTGAAGCCGTGGGGCCGCCGTCCGGAGTAGACCTCCCGCCGAATGTCCGTCTTTCGCGTAAAACCCGCCGAGGTGCTCGTCGACGAGACGCAGCAGGAAGGCCAGAGGCTCCGCCGCGCGCTGGGCGGCGGCGATCTGATCATGCTGGCGATTGGCGCGGTGATCGGCGCCGGCATCTTTGGATCGATTGGATCGGCCGCGGCAGGCCAACTCGGTCCGCACGGTGAGGTGATCCGCCTCGGCGCCGGTCCGGCGCTCGTGCTGTCGTTCGTCCTGCTGGGCGCCTGCTGCGCGCTGGCCGGCCTGTGCTACGCGGAAATGGCCGCGATGATTCCGCAGGCCGGCAGCGCCTACGCGTATTCCTATGCCACGCTCGGCGAGCTGATTGCGTGGATCATCGGCTGGGATCTGATCCTCGAGTACGCGGTCGGCAATGTCGCCGTCGCCATTTCCTGGGGAGACTACTTCAAGTCGTTGCTGGGAGGCTGGGTCGCGTTTCCGGCCTGGCTGACGACCGGCTACCGCACGGCGCTCCTCAGCGGAGATCCGGCCGTGCACGGGCTGCTGCAGTCGGCGCCGCGGCTGTTCGGGATGCCCGTGCTCATCAACATTCCGGCGTTCGCCATCGTGGCGCTGATCACCTGGCTGCTCCTTCTCGGTGTTCGCGAGAGTGCGACGGCCAACAACGTGCTCGTGGCGGTCAAGCTCGTCGTGCTCGCGATCTTCATGGTCGCCGGCGCCATGCACATCAACCGCGCCAACTACACGCCGTTCGCGCCCAACGGGTTTACCGGCATCCACCAGGGCGCCGCCATCGTGTTCTTTGCGTACATCGGATTCGACGCGATTTCCACGGCGGCGGAAGAGACGCGGAATCCGCAGCGCAATCTGCCGATCGGCATCCTCGGTGGTCTCGCGATCTGCACGGTCATCTACATCCTCGTCGGCGTCGTCCTCACCGGCATGGTCCCGTCCGCCGACCTGGGCAAGGCGGCGGACCCGCTCGCCTACGCGCTCAACGCGACCGGGCTGCAGGCCATGTCCAAAGTCGTCGCATTCGGCGCCATTTTTTCGATGGCGGCGGTCCTGCTGGTCTTTCAGTACGGTCAGCCGCGTATCTTCTTCGCGATGGCGCGCGACGGACTGCTGCCGCAGTGGGCGGCGCGCCTGGACAAGAAAACGCAGATTCCGTACGTGACGACAATCCTGACCGGCGTTTTTGTCGCGCTCTGGTCGTTGATCGGCGATGCGGCCGAGACCTACGACCTGACGAACATCGGTACGCTCTTTGCGTTTTCGCTGGTCTGCATTGGCGTCATCGTGCTCCGGCACACGGATCCGGGCCGCACGCGGCCGTTTCGAGTCCCGTTCGTCCATCTGGTCGGGATCGCCGGCGCGCTGTTGTGTGTCTTCGTGATGGTCGGGCTGCCAACGCTGGCCTGGGTGCGATTCGGCTGGTGGCTCGCTATCGGCTTGCTGTTGTACGTGTTCTACGGATACCGTCATAGCGCGCTGAACGCGAAGTCCAGATCAGGGCGCCCCTAGATTTGCACAGGAGGGGGACGGGTCTCGATCTGTGGAAAACTCGCGGGGCGTCAAGGAGTTTTCCACAGATCGAGACCCGTCCCCCTCCTGTGCAAATCTAAAGTCGCGTCCGCTTCCGCCGATAAGCGGTCGAAGGCTCCCAGAACGACGACCGGGGAAGGCAACGCTCATGAATTCCGCGCGGCACTGCTCTGCGTTTCTGCTGGCGACAGCTGTGGCCGTCTGCGGTTGTGACCTCCTGCACAAGGAAACCACTTCCTCCAACGTCCTCGCGCCAACCGCGGCCGTCCCTTCCCTCGTCGGGACCTGGGCGTCCCCGGCCTCTGTGGCGTCTCCCGCCGCGGCGGGAGGAACCGCGACGTGCACCAACTTCGTGTGGGCAATCACGAGCCAGACGGCCACCGATGTCGCCGGCACGTTCAGCGCGGTGTGCCTCGGCAACGCGAACATCACGGGGAACGGCTCGGGCCACATCAGCGGATCCACCGTCAACATCGCGATTTCCGGCAACGGCAGCATGCCGGGGCTGCCGAGCTGCCCGTTCTCGATCAGCGGCACGGGCACGATTGACGGCGAGGTCATCCGCGTGCCCTACAGCGGGACCACGTGCCTGGGGCCGGTGTCGGGCACACAGACCCTGCAGCGCAGCTTGATTCAGCCGGCGCCCGCGCCGGCACCGGCGGCACCGGCGCCCACGCCAGCGCCCCCGCCGCCACCGACGCCGGCACCTCCCCCTGCGCCGACTCCCGGCCCGGGAGACGTGCTGGTGGGAGCGACGGTGCTCAACTCGCCCGCAGGGTTACCGAACTGGCCAGTGACGACGACGATTACAGACTTGGAACTGCGGCCGAACGGCATCCATCTGGAGTTTTCGAAGCAGAACGGCCCCGGCCGCTGGCCCGACGTGTTTCCGCCGGGGTGGGACGAGTCGCTGCAGTACACGCTCGGCATGTGCCTGAACATCAGCGCCCACTGGTACCTGCTCCGCCGTCGTGCAGTTCTGGTACGGCCTGGACGCTTCAGGAGGTCCACCGGCGAATTACGCGGACAACTGGTTCTACGATCCGCACCGCTGGGGCCCGATGAGCGGACACCAGCCGGTGCCTGGAGAAACCATCGGCTTCTTTGTCTGCGCCGGGGACTGTCGAACAACACGACCGGCAGCGGGTCAACGGTGAAGGAGCGATCCAACGTCGTCCTCGTGCCGATGCCGGGCCCGGGCGGGGCGTCGTTCAGGTTCTGATCGCTCCGAGCAGGTCACCCGTGCGGCGCCTCCTGGGCCTTGATTGATTCGAACTGACTGACCAGCACCACCGTGCGGCCGTCAGAAGCAGCAGTTACGAATACAGCAACCGGTTCTCGACCGCAAAAACCGCTGCCGCCGCACGGGTCGAGACGCCGATCTTGTCGTAGATGTGTTGGACGTGATGCCCGGCGGTCTTGGGCGTGATGCCGAGCGAGGTGGCCATTTCGCGGTTCGAGCGACCCTGTGCCATGAGGCGAAGGACCTCGATCTCGCGATCGGTCAAATTGCCCGGGCGCGAAGGCACCGTGCGCCGTGGACGCGCCCCGGCGCCCGCCAGCACCGCCTCCACGGCCTGTGGATCGAGCCGGCCGGCCGACACGTCCTTCCGCAGCTCACAAGCCGCGTCGTCGAGCGTCCGCGCGGGACGATGTGGCCGCGGCTGCAGCATGGCCTGGCACGCATCGGCCGCCGCGAGCACGCGGGCCCGACTATCGAGGTCGTTCCCTCGACTGCCGCGGTGATAGCCGGAGCCGTCGAGACGCTCGTGATGCGCCGCGGCGATCGTGGAGATCGGGCGAAGGCACTCGCAACGGGTCAGAATGCGTTCGGTGTAGTACACGTGCAGGCGCACACGCTCCCACTGGTCGACGGAAAGCGTACCTTTCCGCTCCCAGATGGCATTCGGCACGCCGCTCCGGCCAATGTCGTGCAGCAGACCTGCTCGCCGCACACAGGTCGCATCAGCGGCCGACAGGCCGAGATTGCGCGCGGCCGTTTCAGCGAACTCCGCGACGCCGCGCGAGTGGCCGAGTGTGAACGGCGTCTTGGCATCGGCGAAGTCGGCGAAGGCCGTCAGCGCCTCGTCGATTCGCTCCGCGGGAACCCACCGAGGACCCCCTGGTTCGCTGCGCAGTACGTCGCTCCACACGTCTCCAGCCTCGATGTCGGCCACGATGCGGGCACCGTGCTTGAGGAAGACGTCTACGACATGTGGATCGAACGCGCGATCGCGGCGCCGCCGGAGCGCGTCGCGCGTCTCCTCGAGCCCGCGCGTCCGCGTGAGGAACTCGATATCCCTGGCAACGACGGCGAGCCGAATCGGGGAAGGCACCGCCTCTCCTGACCGCCCATCCGGAAGGCCACGCCCGTCCCAACGTTCGAAGGCATGCCGCAGCGCATCGCAGACCGTCGGGCCCAGGCCAAGGCGAGTCGCGAGCATCGTGGCGACCTCGCAGTGCACGGCGGCGATCTGCGCGCCGATGCCATCCGGCGATTCAAGCGCCTCCCGTACCGCTTAGGAATGTCGCCGCGCGCGCCGACCTCCGCCATGAACCGCGCTAAGTGGGGCGCTATTTCATCGGGCGTGTCGTTGCCGATGGCGACCATCAACTGACGAAATCTGACGTCTTCGCCGGCAGTGAAATCCATCAATTCATGGGAATCCGACGTGCAGCCGACGAAGCGGAGCAACGTCGTGTAGTACGTGTCGGCGAGTTGGCCCTCAGGAAGTCCCAGCGCGCGACCAAGGCTGACGGCGATCAGACACGTGCGCAGCGCATGTGCCATCGGCTGGCCCAATCCGAGGTCCGTGGCAAGCGAGAGGGCAGCAATCAATTCCGCGAGTCGCAGGCGATTGAGAGGATCCGGTGCCACTGAAGCGATTGTACGTCTGAGCCTCTGCTTCATCGGGCGATCGCCCGATGCGCGACGGGCCAACGATTGCAGATGCTGCAGCCATGGAGGCATCCCATGTTCAGCACGACGTCGATCGTTACGCAAGAAACGTTGTCCCGGGTTACCCGTTATGCGCTGGCGGTTCTGCTCCTCACGAGCGTGCATCACGCGTACGGAGCATTCACGTACAACACGCCCTGGCGTCTGCACGCCGTCTTCCTCAGCGCAGTCGCCGCAGCGGCGATCATCAGTTCCCTCGTCGTCATTCAACGAAACGCTGACGCGACCGTCAGGGAAATCGCGTTCTGGGTGTTCACCGCGGTGGTGCTCGTGGTTCCGGCGGCCCTCATCGGACTATTCGAAGGCGCGTACAATCATGCGCTCAAAAATGCGCTTTACTTCGCTGGCGCGTCTTCGACGCTGATGAACCGGCTCTTCCCGCCCCCGACATACGAATTGCCCAATGACGTATTTTTCGAGGCCACTGGCGTCATGCAGGCGGTACTGGGAAGCATCACCGCCTGGCTGCTCTATCGCCTGGTACGGTCGCGTTTCGACCGCATGGTTGTTGCACCGAAGAGCGACGCATCGTTGGACAAACGCATTGAGGCATGAGGCGGAGCTCATGGACATGCCACGTTTGGATGAGGCGCACGTCGAAATCATCGGACAGAGCTCCGCGCTGCGGCGGGCTCTCACGCACGTCGAGATCGTCGCGCCGACGGATTCAACGGTTCTGATTCAGGGCGAGACGGGCACAGGCAAGGAACTCCTCGCCCGGGCCATTCACCACCTGAGCGCCCGGTGCTCGCGCCCCTTCGTCAAACTCAACTGCGCGGCCATCCCCACCGGGCTTCTGGAGAGCGAGCTCTTCGGTCACGAACGAGGGGCCTTCACCGGCGCGATCGGGCAGAAGATCGGCCGCGTCGAGCTGGCTCACGGCGGAACACTGTTCCTCGACGAAGTCGGCGAGATTTCGCTCGAGCTCCAGTCGAAGTTCCTGCGCGTGCTTCAGGAGCAGGAATTCGAACGACTGGGTGGCACGCGGACGATCCATGTAGATTTCCGTCTGGTGGCTGCCACCAATCGCGATCTGGCGGCGATGGTGTCCGATAGGGAGTTCCGCAGCGATCTGTACTATCGCCTGAATGTGTTCCCGATCACGAGCCCATCGTTGCGCGAGCGCCGGGAGGACATCCCCGAGCTCGTTCAACACTTCACGCGGAAATTCGCCACGCGGATGAAGAAGCGGATCGAAGGCATTCCAGGCGATGCCATGACCGCGCTGGTCCGGTATGACTGGCCCGGCAACGTGCGTGAGCTCGAGAACATCATCGAGCGCGCAGTGATCCTGTCGCGCGGCCCGATGCTGTCTGTGCCGCTGGGGGACCTGATGCCGCAACGTCGGTCGGCTCCGGTCATGGGCCCAGCGGCACTCACGACGCTCGAGGAAGCCCAACGCGAGCACATCCTTCGCGTGTTGGAGCAGGCCAACTGGCTCATCGGCGGTCCCTCTGGAGCGGCTGCGACGCTCGGCATGAAACGCACGACACTGCAGTCGAAAATGGCGCGGCTGGGTATCGGGTCCAGGAGACTTCCTGCCGATCCCGGTAGAAAGCGCTCGCAAGCCCGGAGACTTCCTGTGATGTCCCCGGCCCATTCTTTTTCGGGCCGCCTTGTCCCTGTTAGAATGTCCGTTTGGGCCTTCATCGTTGAAGGCCGCATGGGCACCATGGCTCACGACTGGATTGCTGTCCGCGGGGCGAGGGTCCACAACCTCCGCAACATCGACGTGGACATTCCGCGAGACCGGCTCGTGGTCATCACGGGGCTGTCCGGATCCGGCAAGTCGTCGCTGGCCTTCGACACGATTTACGCTGAAGGGCAGCGCCGCTACGTCGAATCGCTCTCCGCCTACGCCCGGCAATTCCTGGAGCAGATGGAGAAGCCGGACGTCGACCTCATCGATGGCCTCTCGCCGGCGATCTCAATCGAACAGAGGACGACCGGATCGAACCCGCGCTCGACCGTCGGCACGGTGACGGAAATCTACGACTATCTGCGGCTGCTCTTTGCGAACATCGGCGTGCCCCATTGCCCGAGTTGCGATCGCGAGATCTCCTCACAGTCCCTCGACCGGATCATCGATATGGTGATGGTCAATCCGGCGGACGAGCGGATCAACGTGCTTGCGCCGATCGTGCGGGGACGGAAAGGGGAGTTCAAGAAGGAGCTGGCGGCGTTTCGCGCCCGCGGCTTCACGCGGGCGCGCGTCGATGGCGAGTTCGTTGCCCTCGACAGCGAGATCACTCTCGAGCGTCGCCGCAACCATACGATTGATATTCTCGTCGACCGGCTCATCGTCAAGTCCGGAATCGAGCGCCGCTTGTCCGATTCGATCGACCTCGCGCTCAAGCTGGCCGACGACATCGTCATCATCAATACGCTCGGCGGCGGCGATCGTCTGTTCTCGCGGCGGATGGCCTGTCCATCGTGCGGGATCAGTATTCCCGAGATGACGCCGCGCGCCTTCTCGTTCAACTCGCCGCACGGCGCGTGTCCGGACTGCCAGGGGCTGGGCTCGGTCTACGATTTCGATCCCGCCCGCATCGTGCCGGACGAAGCACTGTCGCTCACCGAGGGCGCGATTGCGCCGTGGGAAAAGGGGACAGGCGGCTGATCACGGAGATGCTCGAGGGCCTTCAGCGGACGTTCGCCATCGATCCCGGGACCCCCTTCGGCAAGCTTCCGAAGAAGCTGCGCGACATCGTGCTTGTTCGGCGCGCCGGGAAACCGGCAGGGCCAGGGCGCAAGGCCGAAGGCCCCTCCGGCGGCCCGGGTGTCACGCCGCAAGGCCCAGGCCGGAAAGGATCCATTTGGCGCCGATTTCGAAGGCGTGATTCCGAGCTTGCGGCGCCGGTTCGAAGACGGCAGCTGGACGGACCAGGAGGCGCTCGAGCCGTACCGGGCGCTGCGGCCGTGCCCGGCCTGCGACGGCGAGCGGCTCCGCCCGGAGAGCCGCGCCGTCCGCGTGAAAGGGTTCCGCCTGGCGGACTACGTCAACTTGCCGATCGCCGACGCGCTGCCGCGGTTCGAGTCGCTGGAGCTGACCGAACGCGAGCAGCTCATCGCCAGCCGGGTGCTGCGGGAGATCCGGGAGAGGCTCCGGTTCCTGAACGACGTTGGCGTGGGCTATCTGTCGATTGGCCGGGGCGCCGCGACGCTGTCCGGAGGCGAAGGGCAGCGGATCAGGCTCGCGACCCAGATTGGCTCGCAGCTCACCGGTGTGCTGTATGTGCTGGACGAGCCGTCCATTGGATTGCACCAGCGCGACAACCGGCGCCTGCTGGCCACGTTGTGCAAGCTCCGCAACCTTGGCAACACCGTGCTGGTCGTCGAACACGACGAGGAGACGATTCGCACCGCGGACTATCTCATCGATCTGGGCCCCGGAGCGGGTGAACGCGGCGGACACGTGATTTTTCAAGGACTCCCGCAGCAACTGCTCGCCTTGCCGGGCGAGTCGCTGACGGGCCAGTATCTGAGCCGCGTCCGGAAGATCGAGGTGCCGGCGCTGCGCCGGGCACCCGGGCGCGGCGAGCTCGTCGTCCGCGGCGCACGCGCTCATAACTTGAAGAGTATCGACGTGGCCTTCCCGTTGGGGATGTTCATTGCCGTCACCGGCGTCAGTGGCTCGGGGAAGTCCACGCTCGTGAACGAGATTCTCTATCGATCGCTCGCCAAGACGCTCTATCGTGCGGTGGACGAGCCCGGCGCGCATGCCTCGATTCAAGGGATCGATCTGATCGACAAGGTCATTCAGATCGATCAGTCGCCGATTGGCCGGACGCCGCGGTCCAACCCGGCCACGTACACCGGCCTGTTCACGTTCATTCGGGAGCTGTTCGCCATGCTGCCCGAGGCCCGGGCCAGGGGCTACAAGGCCGGGCGGTTCTCGTTCAACGTGAAAGGCGGCCGTTGCGAGACGTGCCAGGGCGACGGTGTCATTGCCATCGAGATGCACTTTCTGCCGGATGTGTACGTCACCTGCGAGGAGTGCAAAGGCCGCCGGTACAACCGCGAAACGCTCGAGATTCGCTACCGCGGCAAGTCCATTGCCGAGATGCTCGATCTGACCGTCGCGCAGGCGCTTCCACTCATCGAGAACTTTCCGCCGATCGCGCTGAAGCTGCGTACGCTGCAGGACGTGGGCCTCGGTTACATCAAACTGGGCCAGTCGGCGACCACGCTTTCCGGCGGCGAAGCGCAGCGCGTCAAACTGGCGCGCGAACTGGCGAGGCGCGGCACCGGACGCACGCTGTATATTCTTGATGAGCCGACGACCGGCCTGCATTTCGAGGACGTGCGCCATCTGCTCGAAGTGCTCGGCAAGCTCGTCGACCAGGGGAACACCATTGTCGTCATCGAGCACAATCTCGATGTCATCAAGTCTGCCGACTGGATTATCGACCTCGGACCCGAGGGAGGCGCGGCAGGCGGCCGCGTGGTCGCGGCCGGAACGCCGGAGGCCATCGCGCGGGTCCAGTCGTCCCCAACCGGACAGCTTCTGGCCGGCATTCTCAGCGGCGTGGACGGTGCACGCCAGGCGGCTGCGAGCTGAGTCCCGAAGGCGAGTGTGTTACTTGGGACACGTCAAGGGTTCGTGTTATGTGGTAGAAACGACACGTGAATGTACTGGGTTGACTTGCGCCGGCGGCCCAGACCAACATACAAGCTTAGCGGAATGAATGAGTTAGCCGGTCGAGTTGCGCGGAAACTGGAGTTGGCAGCGCGCTTGCTTAAGCGGTGGCGGCCGACGCGCGGGATCGGATCGCAGATCTCGGAGCTGTCGGCCGATAACGTGTTCAGCGGGGTGCAAGACTTCCAGTTCATGCGAGGTCGCTTGGCAGCGCAACGCACACTACGCCGAGTTGTTCACTGTGCCGGAATCGGATTGCATTCCGGCCGAAAAGTCAGCCTCTCCCTCAAGCCGGCTTCCGCCGATCACGGCATTCTCTTTCAACGGGCGGATCTGAAAGGCGTCGACATCCCGGCGCATGTGTCGCATCTTGCCGATCGGCAGCATCTGCAGACCGGCCTCGTCAGGGATCGCGCATCGGTTGAAACCATCGAACATCTGCTCGCGGCCCTGCGCGGCCTTGGCATCGACAACGTGCTCATCGAGCTGAATCAGGCCGAAGTGCCGATCATGGACGGCAGCTCCGCCCCGTGGGTGTACCTGATTCAGGATGCCGGTATCAAAGAGCTCGCGGCCCCGCGAAAGACGATTCGGATTCTGAGACAGATTCAGATTCAGGACGGCGACAAGCGCATTGCGCTGTACCCGTCGGACCGGTTCAAGATCACGTACTCGATCAGTTTCGATCATCCGATGCTCCGCCATCAGCAGAGGACGATGGAGATCGACGAGCAGACGTTCGTCAACGAGATTGCTCCGGCGCGGACGTTCGGGTTCCTGAAGGAAGTCGAGATGCTCCGGCAGCGGGGGCTGGCGCTCGGCGGTTCTCTTGAAAACGCCATCATCCTGGGTGAGACGGGCGTGCTGAACCCGCTCCGGTTCGAGGACGAATTCGTCCGGCACAAGATACTCGACGTGATTGGCGATCTCGCGCTCGTCGGCCATCCGATCGTGGGCCATCTGGTCGTGCACCGCGGCGGTCACGCGCTCCATACGGCGCTGGCCATCGAGCTGCTGAAACAGCGTGATGTGTGGCAGTTCGTCGGTGCCCCCGAATACGTGGATCATGCCGCCCGGATTCGCGTGCCGGCCAGCCAGCCGCTGGCCAACTGACCATCCAACCCCTCCGGCACGGCTTCGGCTCGCGCCCTCCGGCTACTCCTCCCGCGCCTGGTTGGCTTTCCTGACCAGGCCGACGAGCCGTTCGTTCTCGTAGCGGTTGAAGCTCATCACGAGGCTTTCCTTCAGGTAGCTCCGCAGCTCGCTCTGCGTCATCTGGCCGACCAGATGCTGGAACTCGCGCTCGACGTCCTCGTAGCCGTAGTCGAGCTCGTTGCGGCGCGCGAGATCCCGGGAGATGGTCTCGATGACGGCGAGGACGTCGCCATCGAGCTCAACGGCCGTGCCGGCGCTGGTGTGAATCGTCCGCATGATCAGCTCCCGAAGCTCGTGAGCGCCGAAGCCAGGTCGGCATGGACCTCGAGGAAATTCTGCGCTCCGGTCATGGTCAGCATCGTCTCGACGCGTTTCTGCAGCCCCGCCAGCTTGAGTGCGCCGCCGGTGGCGATGGCCTGCCGATACATATCCATCAGGCAGCCGATAGTGGCGCTGTCGGCGTAGCCAACCGGCGAGAGGTCGATGACGATCTGCCGTTCGCCGGCGGTGATTAACCCTGTGACGCTCGCTGAGAAATCTGCCAGCAGCGGGTACGTGAGCCGGGCTTCGGCCACCGTCACCACCGCGACCTTGCCTGCGTGAGAAATCGAGACATTCATTCGCTGCCTCCACGCCGGACGATCTGGTCGCCCGGCTGTCGAGATTGAAGACGACGTAATTGCCGGGCAAGTTCGATCCGGCCCCGATTGATGCGGGACTTCACCGTTCCTTCGGGCAGGCCCAGCTGCCCCGCGATTTCCTGATACGAGAACTCCTGCAGGTCACGAAGGACGACGGCCTCCCGCAGCGACGACGGCAGCTCGTCGAGCGCCATCTTGATCAGATGTTTCAGGTCGCGTTGTTCGAGCTGGCCGTGCGGATCGCGCTCGCGCGAGACCGGGCTGAGATCGGAGGCGTCGACATCGCGCGCCATGGTCTCGCGCTCCTTGCGCACGCTTCGATAGTGATCGATGCACAGATTACGGCTGATGCTGATGAGCCAGGTCTGAAAGTTGGCGCGCCGGTCGAAGGTGTGCAACGCACGGAAGATCTTCAGGAAGATCTCCTGTGTGAGATCTTCGGCCTCGTCATGGCGACCGACGAACTTGTACGCCAGGTTGAAGACCTTCCGCCAGTGCTGGCGCACGATCTGGTCCCAGGCGCTCTGGTCGCCTGCCAGGCAGCGCGCAATCAGGATGTCCGTTGCGGTCGACGGCGTGACGGGCGGATCAACGGACATCTGACCGGGCCGGGATCATAACAGGCGCGTGGACTCCGACACTAGAACCTGTCCCGTGAATGCCGCGGCATCCAGCCCTTGCCGGCCGGGCGCCTCGACGCCCGCGCTGCTGCTAGTCCCCGATCCCCTTGCCCACTACAATGGCTGAGCCGATGGCCGGGTTTCATCTACAGAAGGGCGTGCTGGCGTGCGACGGCGTGCCTCTCGACGAGATCGCGCGCCAGGTCGGCACGCCGGTCCACGTGTACAGCGCGGCGTTGGTGACCGAGCGCCACCGGGCGCTCGACGAGGCGTTTGCCGCGTACCCGCACCGGTTCCACTACGCCATCAAGGCCAACGCCACCATGGCCGTCGTCAGGCTGATGCGGCGGCTGGGCCTGCACGCTGATGCCAATTCGGGCGGCGAGATCGAGGTGGCACTGCGCGCCGGGTTCACACCCGATGAGATCGTCTTTACGGGCGTCGGCAAGTCTCGCGAGGAACTCGAACGCGCCGTGGCCCTTGGCATCAAGGCGATCAACGCGGAGTCTCCTGGCGAAGTCGAGCGGATTGAAGCCATCGCGGCCGCCCGGGGGACGAACGCGCGCGTGGCCGTGCGGATCAATCCGAATGTCGACGCCGAAAGTCATCCCCATATTTCGACGGGCCACCACGGGACGAAATTCGGCATGTCCATCGATGACGCCCGCGCCATGGTGCGGGACGTCATGCGACAGCCCCACCTGAGGATCGTCGGGCTTCACGCGCACGTCGGATCGCAGATCACCACCCGGCAGCCGCTGGCGAAAGTGGCGGAGGCCGTCGGCGGGCTCGCGCGGGAACTGCTGAGCCACGGCGCCACGCTCGAACACCTCGACCTGGGCGGCGGACTGGGGATTGCCTACCGGCCCACCGACCCGGTTGTCTCTCCGGAGGACTACGCGGGCGCGCTTCTGCCACCAATTCAGTCGACCGGTCTCCGCCTCGTGCTCGAGCCTGGCCGCTGGCTGATCGGTCCGGCAGGTGTCCTCGTCACGTCGGTTGTCGATCTGAAGCGCCGGTCGAGCGACGGCTGGTTCGTCGTCGTGGACGCCGGCATGACGGATCTCATCCGTCCGGCCCTCTATGGCGCCTGGCACACGATCGAGGCCGTGGCCGAACGTCCTGGACCGACAATGCAAGCCGATGTCGTCGGGCCGGTCTGCGAGACGGCTGACACATTCGGCGTCGATCGGCCCTTGCCGCCCACAGAGGTTGGCGACCTGCTGGTTCTGCGCGACACCGGCGCGTACGGCGCGGTCATGGCCTCCAATTACAATCGCCGCCCGATCGCGGCCGAGGTCCTCGTTGAGGACGATCGCTGGGCTGTCGTCCGGCGGCGTCAGTCGATCGACGACATGCTGCAATGGGACGCATGAGGGAGAGCGGCAGCAGGTGAGAGGGTGAAATGCTGATTGCGCTCGAAGGCTTGGATCAGAGCGGCAAGGAGACCCAGGCGCGCTCTCTGCGCACCCGGATCGAGCAGGCGGGGCGCCGCGTGCATGCGCTGTCGTTTCCCGACTACGACACCCCCATCGGCATGGAGATCGCCAAGGCCCTGCACGGCGAGCGCGAGTTCGGCGCCGAGGTGATGCAGTTGCTGTATGTGGCCAACCGGATGGAATTCCGGCCCCGCCTCGATGCCTGGCTCGGGCATCGCGACGTGGTGATTTGCGATCGGTATCGAGCGTCCAGCGTCGCCTATGGCGAGGCGCAGGGCCTGGATCCGCTCTGGCTCACCGAGATCCAGCGCTACCTTCCCGAAGCGGCGGTGACCGTGCTGCTCGATATCGCGCCGGAGACGGCAGCGGCGCGCAAATCTGCCGGGCGCGATCGATATGAACGGGATCTGGCGTTGCTCGGCCGCGTGCGGGAAAGCTACCGGCGACAGGCCAGTCGCGAGGGCTGGACGCTCATCGACGGGGAGCGTCCGAAGGATCAGGTATCGGCGGCCATTGAACAAGCCGTCCTGCCACAGCTCGAGCTGCGGTGACTGCCAGGACAGTTCGCGCCCCCGCCTCCAGCAGCACGCCGGCGCATGCATCCAGCGTCGCGCCGGTTGTCATCACGTCATCGACCAGGACGAGGGTCCTTCCGTGCACGATCCTGCCGGGGCCAGGGACACGACGCAGGGCGTAGGCCCGGCGGACGTTTGCCTGACGCCGCGCCGCAGGCAGACCGGCCTGCGGAGGTCCATGGCGGCATCGGCGGAGCACCCGCCACAAGGGCCGTCCCAGCTGCTGCGCCAGGTCGTCGGCCTGATTGAAGCCCCTGCTGAGCGCGCGCCAGGGGTGGAGCGGCACCGGTACTACCGCGTCGGCCTTGCCGATCAGGTCCGCTCCGGCCTCCCTCATCATCTCCGCGAGCCTTGCGGCGAGCACCCGGCGGCGCTCGTACTTGAACACATGAATGATCTTCCGTAAGGTCCCATCGTACTGGCCGGCGCTGCGAGCGGCACTGAACATCGGCGGGTCGCGCAGGCAACGCGCGCAGCGCCCGGTTCCGCGCGCAAGCGCGTCGCCGCATTGCGCGCAGCAGGGGGGCGTCAGCCGCGTGATCGCGCGCCAGCAGACGTCGCAAACCGGTCCGGCCAGGGGACAATCGAGCGGCGCCTCGCAGGTGGCACACAGCGGCACGAGCAGCACGCGAACCGCAGCGTTCGCCGCACGCACCAGGCCGGGTCCCATCAGGGGATCGGCATTGCAAGGGACTCGCCACGCAGTTTTGCTGAACAGCGTTCTGACACGATCGTCACGATGGCCCATCCTGCAGTGGCCGCGCACGGCCGGCGTAGCAATTTCTGCAGGGTGGTAACATCGCGTTGCGGCGGGCGCAGATCCCTTCATGTCACGCAGTTTCAAGCTGTCCAATGTGTTTCGACGCCGGGGCGGCGACGAAGATCCCTCGGTGGGGTCGCCCGAGCCCGCAGCCGGCGCGCGCGAGACGGTGGCTGGCACAAACGAAGAATTCCTCGAGGCGGCGTACTGGATCGTGTTGGGAAGACCGCTGGACGACGAGTGGCGCCGGGTGCGAATGCGGCATCTTGAGCTCGGCCAGTCACACGACAGCGTGCTGCAGGCGCTCTTTGGCTCGAGCGAGTTCCAGCAGCGCTATCACGACGTCACCGATCCCGACGTATTGGTGCCAGGGGAAGAGGACCTCGAGGCCGGGTTGCAATCGCTCGGCACGAACCGGGCGTTCATCGAGGCCTGCTACGCCTGCGTCTTGGGACGCGAGTCAGACGCCGACGGACTGGCTACCTACCTGCGACTGCTCGAGGAGCTGCGCGAGCCGAGATACAAAGTCGTGTACGGCATGCTGCGGTCCCAGGAATTCCTGGACCGCTATCGCCTGCTGTGTCCCTCCGGTGGACGCATTCCCGTCGACGTCCAGCTCTGCGAATTGGCCAACCCGGCGAAGTGGGACAATCCGGAATGGCGGCGCGTTCTCGACGCGCTGCGTCTGCCGGCGGAGAAGAAGCTGGCAATGCATCGGAAGGCGTACGAGTTCACGCAGGCGGCATGGGGACTCGATCGGCTGGGCGCCCTGACCGAGTCGGCGCGCGTGATCAGCGTCGGCGCGGGCCACGAGTCGCTGGCCTACTGGCTCGCCAATCGCGTGCGCCTGGTGATCGCCACCGATCTGTACCCCGGTGACTGGGAGGCGAGCGCAGGCTCAGAAGGCGACGCTCGTGTGATCAAGCATCCGGAGGAATTCGCGCCGTTTGCATATCGGCGGGAACATCTCCGATTTCTGCGGATGGACGGGCGGAGGCTCGCGTTTGCCGATGCCGCGTTCGACGTCGCATACTCGCTCTCCTCAATCGAGCATTTCGGTGGATTTGCCGGCGCCCGGTTGGCGGTCGAGGAAATGGCGCGCGTACTCGGTACCTGGTGGCCTGATGGCACTTGCGACGGAATGGCGAGTGTCGGGCCCGCCCGCCGCGCACGAGGGGATCTTCGAACCCGAAGAAGTCAGCGCGCTGATCGATGGGTCGTCTCTGGACCTGGTCGAGCCGATTGATGATCGAGTGTGGCGGCGCTACGCCGGCCGCCCGGTGAATTTGCGGCTCAACCGGTACGAGACGCCGCACATGCTCGTCGAGATCGACGGGACCGTGTTCACGTCGGTGATGATGTTCTTGCGGAAGAGGGTTTGAGGCGTGGGACCTGCGTCTCGAGACGCGTCCGAAGCCTCGGGCCTCGAACTCAAGCCTCCGACGCGATCTCGATCTTCTTCGCGTCGCCCCACAGCCGCTCGAGCCCGTAGATACTCGCGTGTCGCCGGCGAGAAGATGTGGACGATGAAGTCGAAATAGTCGATCAGGACCCACTGCCCCCGCTCGTAGCCTTCCGTCAACGCCGGCTTCAGCCCCTTCTGCGCGAGCGTTTCCTGGATCCCGTCGGCAATCGCCTGCACCTGGCGGATGTTCCCTCCCGTGCAAATCACGAAAAAGTCGGTGAAGGCCGACGACTTCTTCAAATCGAGCACGATGATGTCGACTGCCTTCTTTTCCCCGGCGGCCTCGAGGGCGAGCTTCACGTCATAGGGAAGGCGAGGGACGGCGGGCTTCCTGGCTCGGCGGTCGGTCTTGGCCATAGGAAAGACAAAACGCTACTCGATTGTGCCAGCGGAGTGTTCCAGGCCTCGAGATCCGTCGGTCCGGTACAACCGATGTTTCTCGATATGCCGGGCGACGGCGTCGGGTACGAGTCCGGCAATGGATCTCGCCCACCGCCACGAGCCGGCGGATTTCAGTCGACGACACCGGAGCGGTTGGCGCGTCGACCAGCACGATGCGGGGATGACGCAGCGCGCGAGGATCAATCGGCGCTTTTGTCATGCGTCCGGACAGTTCTGGCAAGGCCGCCGGCAGCGACGACACGGCGCAGGCCGGCCGCGAGACCACGACAAAGTGGCACCGGTCGAGCAGGGCCGGATAATCCTTCCAGGTGCCGATATCCAGGAACGCGTCGGCGCCGGTGATCAGGAAAAGCGCGCGCGCATCCAGGCCCAGCGAGGCCAGTCGATCGAGCGTTGTCGACGTGAACGACGGCGCGTCTGAGAGCATCTCGACGTCGAGCACCGAAAACCGATCGTCGGCAAGCACCGCCAGCGCCGCCATGGCGAATCGATGGGGCGCCGACGCATGCGGCGCCGTGCGGTGCGGCGGCACGTTGGCCGGCATGAACAGCACGCCCTTCAGCCCGAGCGCGCGGGCGGCCGCGTCCGCCACGTCGAGATGCCCCTGATGGATCGGATCGAAGGTCCCGCCGAAGACGCCAACGCGAGTCATGCCGCGGTCGTCTGACGGCTGCGCGCGACCTCGCGCCACATGGCTTCGAGGAGGGCTGGCACACCTTCCCCTGTGGCCGAGGAGATGACGAACAGCGGCACGTCGAGAGAAGCCAGGTGCCGGGTCAGCCGCTCGAGGCGCGCGGGGTCGTCGAGGGCGTCGACCTTGTTGGCCGCGGCGAGCCGCGGCTTGTCCGACAGGACCACCGCAGCCTCGTCGCCTGCGCCAGCGAACAACTCGAGCTCGCGCGCGATCACGTCGAAGTCGTTCGCGGGCTCGCGCCCCGTTTCGGACAAATCGATCAGGTGGACGAGCACTTTGGTACGCTCGAGATGGGCAAGAAACCTCGTTCCCAGGCCATGGCCGAGGTGCGCGCCCTCGATGAGCCCCGGCACGTCGGCGACGACGAAGCTGCGGTCGCCGCTCAGTTGCACGACGCCCAGATTGGGTGTGAGCGTCGTGAACGGATAGTCGGCAATTTTCGGTTTTGCCGCGGAGATGCGCGAGATCAGCGTGCTCTTGCCTGCGTTCGGAAAGCCAACCAGGCCCACGTCGGCGAGCAGCTTCAGCCGCAGGCGCAGGTCACGGACCTCGCCGGGCTGCCCGGGCTCCGTGCGGCGCGGCGCGCGGTTCGTCGATGTGGCAAACGCCGCGTTGCCCCGCCCTCCGCGGCCGCCTCGCGCGACCATGATCGGCGCGCCGAGGTCGGTCAGGTCCGCGAGCGCCACCATCTGACCGTCGACGACCTCATACGCGACCGTACCGGGCGGCACCTCGAGCATCAGATCGGCGCCGTCGCCGCCTGTGCAGTTCGATCCTTCCCCATGGCCGCCGCGCTGCGCCTTGAACTCGGGATGAAACCGGTAGGTGACGAGGGTGTTCTGATGGGGGCTGGCCGCGAGAAAAACCGAGCCGCCGTGGCCGCCGTTGCCGCCGCTCGGACCGCCGCGCGGCACGAACTTCTCGCGGCGGAAGGCCATGCAGCCATTGCCGCCGTCGCCCGCCTGAACGTGGATGTCGACTTCGTCGACGAACATGGGGAACGGGAAGAGCAGCGCTAGGCTCGAGTCTCGAGGCTTGCAGGAGCGCTCGAAAGTGCCCGAAGCCGAGCGGCCTCAAGGCTCAAGTCGGAGACCCTCAAGCCTTCTCGGCGACCGGCAGCACGTCGATGACGCGGCCGTGCGCGCCGTGGTCGGAAAACTTCACCGTGCCAGTGATCTTCGCAAACAGCGTGTCGTCCTTGCCGCGGCCCGACGTTCAAGCCGGGTCGGAATCGCCGGCCGCGCTGCCGGACGATAATCGAACCGCCCGGGACGAGGTTGCCGTCGTGTCGCTTGACGCCCAGGCGCTGTGAGTTGCTGTCGCGCCCGTTGCGGGAGCTGCCTTGTCCTTTTTTATGAGCCATCTGGGATCCTGGTACGAACATCAAGAGTTTATGCTTGTCACTCTCACGCGGGTCTGCTGCGTCCGGTGGCCTTGCGTCTTGCGATACTGTTTGCGCCGCTTGGTCTTGAAGACTCGAATCTTCCTGGCCTGTGTCTGGCTCTCGACCACACCGGTGACGGAGGCGCCCGCGACGTAAGGCGTGCCGGTCACGACCTCTCCCGCGTTTTCCACGAGCAGCACTCTGTCGAACGTAATCTCCGCGCCGGGATCAGCCTCGAGCCGATCGACAACGACGACGGTTCCGGGGGTCACTTTCTCCTGCCGGCCGCCGGCTTCCACAATGGCAAACATCTCAGACTCCTGTTGCGCCGCTCATGCCTGTTCCCGGCGGTGCCAGAACTTCTAAGGGTAGCATAGGGAAGGCTTCAGGCCCCTGGCCCAAGGCCCAAAGTGGGGTAGGCCAAGAACGCCGGTTGAATCCTGCTTGAAGGCTCGACCTGAGCCTGGGGCCCAAGGCCTACTTCAGAAGAATCCTCGTGCCCTTGATCTTCTGCGTGCTCAGTGTGTTGAGGAACCCCGGCAGGAGCTTGTCCATCATCTCGAAGTAGGCCGACAGCGCGGGGGTGTTCTGGGTGGAGGGATACAGCACTTCCTCTTTGGCTCCTTCCGAATAGAGCTGGAGGCCCGTGCGGCCATCGATGAAGACGAATTTCGGAATCAGCGTGTACCCCTTCCGATCGACAAAGGACCGGACTTCCTGGGTCGCCCGCCGGCCGTCGGGCGCGATGTACTCCTGCACGGAAGACTGCTGACCGCTTCGCGAAATCTCCTGGAACAACACTGACCCGGTGACGATCAGCGGTTGTTGGTACTCCTCGCCGATCTTCTTCCAGTAATCAACGTCACTGAAGATCTTTTCGTATTCCTGCAGGTCCTTCTCGTCTTTGATCTTCGGCTCGTCGGACGCCTGTGCCGGGGCCGCGACCGCCGCGGGATCGCGGCGCTTGTCGACTTCGTTGACGAGCGATCGCACGTCGGCGTCGATGACCTTCAGCTCCGACTTCGTTCGCAACTGGCTGCGCAGGAGACGGGCCGTCTCGGTATTCGGATCGACCGCCTTCGAACCGCCGGCCAGGAAGCCGACGATCAGCACGCGCTGAAACTTCGACACATCCAGCTTCGCCTGGATGGGCGTTTCGATCGGAATCTCGTTGAAGGCCATGCACCCGGCCGCGCCGAGTGCGAGCGCCAGGCTACCGATTGCCGCGCCGATTCTGACGGTCATAGATTTCCCTGAACAGATCGTAGTTCTGTCGAATGAAGTTGTTATTGGGGTCGACTTGCAACGCCTTTTCGTACGCCTTGCGAGCCAGGTCGAACTTGCCTTGCTGCTCGTACGCAATACCGAGATCGTTCCAGGCCGCGCTGTAGGTGGGATCGAGCTCGACCGCCTTCAACCAGCGGGTCATCGCTTCGTTCCAGAGGCCCTTCATTGCGACCTCCCATCCGAATTCGACCTGGGCTTTCGCATCAGCCCGCCGATCCGCAAACGCGGGCGTCGCCAGACCGAGGGCGAGCGCGGCAAACACCCCTACCAGAGCAACCCTGATTTTCATATTGCTGTTTTCCCAGTCACTATAGCGCCACTTTGACTCCGGCAGAGCCCAAAAGAAGGGCCCCACAACAAATGATCGCATTTCCTGCAAGACCGCTGCCGGAGTCAGGCTGCCGAATCAGCGTTCTTTTCCACCTGACACCGATGGGTGGCTTTCGAAATGTGGTACGCGGGCTGCACCAGACGTAAATCGGCGATGGCGTCGGGACAGCCGCTGACGGGAGAAGTGGACTGGGCGCTCGCCCTGTCGTTTCTTCGATTTGGCGCTGACACGCGTGCGGCCCGGGCACTGAAGACGCTGACGCGCGAGTCCTCGCCCCGGTCCGAACTGCACGAGCGTCTGGCGGAGTCACTCAGTATCCCGGCCGCTGAGCGGGCCCGCCGGTGGGCAGAAGCACAGTCGCAAGCCCGGGAGGCATTGGCACGGGGAGCGGGGGCGCAACTGGGTGTGCTGTCATGGTTCGATCCCCGATATCCGGGCCTTCTCCGCGAAATCGTCGATCCCCCGATCGTGTTGTGGCATCAGGGCGAGTTCGCCTGCCTCGATCAGCCAGGGGTGGCCATCGTCGGATCGCGTCGGGCGACGCCAACCGGGCTGGCCATCGCGCGGAAGCTCGCGCGAGGCGTCGCCGAGGCGGGTTTCGTGGTGGTCAGCGGTCTGGCCCGGGGCATAGACGCCGCCGCGCACCAGGGCGCACTCGATGGCAGTGGGCGGACCATCGCCGTGCTGGGCTCCGGCGGGGACGTGATCTACCCCTCCGAGCACCTCACCCTGGCCGATCGCATCCGCGCCGCTGGCGCCATCGTCACCGAGTTCCCTCCGGGCGCGCCGCCACTACAGCACCATTTCCCCTTGAGGAATCGCATCATCAGTGGCTTGTGCCGCGCGGTCGTGGTGATCGAGGCCTCCGATCGGAGCGGGTCGCTCATCACTGCGCGAATGGCCTTGGAGCAGGGTCGGGACGTGCTGGCGGTGCCGGGCAATGTCGCCTCGGGTCAATATTCCGGCTGCCACTCTCTTATAAAGGATGGGGCCCCACTGGTCGAGACTGTACGGGATGTCCTCTGCGCGCTCGGGGTGTCCTCTCCCGCGGACCCGGCGCGGGAGAATTCCAGAAGGACCTGTGAAATGAGCAGGTTAGAGGCGGCGATGGCGATCGGCGAGCCCTACAGCATCGACGAATTGGCCGCTCGCAGCGGCCTGGAAACGCCAGCCCTGCTGGCGGAGTTGGGCGCGCTGGAAATCGCGGGCCGCATCGGCCGCGTCCCCGGGGCGGGCTTTGTCAGATTTGACAAGTCTGCTATTGGTGAAGGGAATGGCTAAAGCGCTCGTCATCGTCGAATCGCCCGCCAAGGCAAAGACGATCAACAAATATCTCGGCCGCGATTACAAGGTGGTTGCCTCCATGGGCCACGTACGCGACCTGCCCAAGAGCAAGCTGGGGGTGGACGTCGACGGCGATTTCGCGCCGGACTATGTCGTGATCCCGTCCCGCACGAAGGTGATCAAGGAACTGAAGGATGCCGCCAAGGGTGTCGCGGACATTTTTGTCGCGACCGACCCCGATCGCGAAGGCGAGGCGATCGGCTGGCATCTGGCCGAGGAGCTCGGGGGAGCCGGAGGAAAGTCCATCGGCTGATGTTCAACGAGATCACCAAGAAAGCGATTCTCGAGGCGATCAAGCATCCCGGCAAAATCGACATGAAGATGGTTGATGCCCAGCAGGCGCGCCGCGTGCTCGACCGGCTCGTCGGCTACAAGATCAGCCCGATCCTCTGGGACAAGGTGCGCCGGGGGCTCAGCGCCGGCCGCGTCCAGTCGGTCGCGTTGAAGCTGATCTGCGATCGCGAGCGTGAGATCGAAGCCTTTATTCCGGAGGAATACTGGCACATCACCGCCCGGGTCGCCGGCGCGGAGCCGCCGGAGTTCGACGCCAGGCTCGTCAAGAAGGGTGACGCCGCTGCAAAGGTGCGCACCGAGGCCGAGGCGCGGCAGGTGCTCGCCGACCTGGCCGACGCTCCGTTTGTCGTCTCCTCAGTCGGCACCAAAGAGCGGAAGAAGCATGCGATCCCGCCGTTCATCACGAGCAAGCTGCAGCAGGCCGCTCGCTTTCCTGTCAAGAAGACGATGATGATCGCGCAGCAGCTCTACGAAGGGATCGAGCTGGCCGGGGAAGAGGCCGCAGTGGGGTTGATTACCTACATGCGCACCGATTCCGTCCGCGTGTCCGAGCAGGCGCTCGATGAAGTGCGCCAGCACATCGACACGCAGTACGGTCCGGCGTATCTGCCCGAGCAGCCGAACCGCTACCGCGTGAAGGCAAACGCGC
Organism: uncultured Acidobacteriota bacterium; assembly: GCA_963724645.1. Taxonomy (GTDB): domain Bacteria; phylum Acidobacteriota; class Vicinamibacteria; order Vicinamibacterales; family SCN-69-37; genus CAVXSP01. The sequence goes on along the minus strand of CAVRVJ010000006.1, from coordinate 323,707 downwards.
AGGACGCCCACGAAGCGATTCGCCCCACGTCGCTGAAATACACTCCGGACTCTGTGCGGGCCCACCTCTCGCCGGATCAGTACTACCTGTACCGCATCATCTGGGAGCGGTTTGTGGCGTCCCAGATGACGCCGGCGACATTCGACGACACGACGATCGAGATCAAGGCCGGCGATTACACCTTCCGGGCGAAAGGGTCGGTGCCGAAATTCGCCGGCTGGCTTGCGGCCTACGGCCAGCAGATCTCGGAGGCCGAGGAGAGCGAGCGCGCCGAGCGACCATCCACGCCGGGCGCGCCGGCGGCGGACGGAGACGATGAATCGGCTGACAGCAACCTGCTGCCGGTCGTCACCGAGGGGCAGACGCTCGCCGTTCGAGAAATCCGGCCCGACCAGAAGTTCACGCAGCCGCCGTCACGCTACAGCGAGGCGACGCTCGTCAAGGCGCTGGAGGAAGATGGCATCGGTCGCCCGAGCACGTACGCGCAGATCATCACCGTCCTGCAGGCGCGCGAGTACGTGAACAAGCTCGAAGGGCGTTTCAGACCCACGGTGCTCGGACGCCGGCTGATCGACAAGTTGCTGCACCCGGTCTTCGATGACATCCTGGATGTCGAGTACACGGCCCGGATGGAGGAGCAGCTCGACAACATCGAGAAGGGCAAGGCGGAGTATGCGGACACCCTCAAGGACTTCTACGCCAAGTTCCGGAAGGATTTGAAGCGCGCAGCGAAGGAAATGCCCAATTTCAAGGAAGGGCAGCCGACCGGAGTCGCGTGTGACAAGTGCGGCGAAGGCGAGATGGTCGAGAAGTCCGGCAAGTTCGGCATCTTCCTGGCCTGCAGCCGCTATCCCGATTGCGACAACACCAAGGAACTCGAAGCGCCCGAGGCGCCGGGCAGCGAGGATCTCGAAGAGACATGCGAGAACTGCGGCCGGCCGATGGTCGCGAAGCGCGGGCGGTTCGGCATGTTCCTCGCCTGCACGGGCTATCCCGAGTGCAAGACGACGCGAAAGATCATCGCGACCAAGCAGGGTGTGGCCGCGGCGAAGCCCGACCAGGTGCTCGAGGAGCGCTGCCCCAGCTGCGGCCGGAATCTCGTCATCAAGCAGGGCCGCTTCGGCGAATTCACCGCCTGCACCGGCTACCCCGAATGCAAGTACGTGAAACAGAAGTCGACCGGCGTAGTCTGCCCGAAAGACGGCGGGGATGTTGTCGAGCGCAAATCGCGGCGGGGGAAGGTGTTTTACGGTTGCGCCAATTATCCGAAGTGCGATTTCACGCTCTGGAACAAGCCCGTCCTCGAGCCGTGTCCGCAGTGCGGCTGGAAGTTCCTCACCGAGAAGATCACGAAGAAGCTTGGCCGCCAGCTCGTCTGCGCCAACGAAGAATGCGACTACGTCCGCCGCGAGGAACTGGTGGAGGCGGCGGTGGAGGCCTAGGCCCAGGGCCCTGCACCTGTATCATCGGCTCATGATCCACATCATCGGCGGCGGGCTCGCCGGCTGCGAGGCCGCCTGGCAGGCGGCGCGAATGGGCGTCCCGGCCACGATTCATGAGATGCGCCCGATCCGGCCGACCGCCGTGCACAAGACCGATCGGCTGGCCGAGCTCGTCTGCAGCAATTCGTTCCGCGGGGACAAACTCGACAATGCGGTCGGCCTGCTGAAGGAAGAAATGCGGCGGCTGGACTCTCTGATCATGCGGATCGCCGACCGCGTTCGCGTGCCCGCGGGCGCCGCCCTGGCCGTGGATCGCGAGCAGTTCGCGGAAGGCGTCACGGACGCGATAACGTCCGAGCCGCGAATCCGCATCCAGCGCGGCGAGGTGCCGCAGATTCCAGCACCCGAAGCGATGTCGCCCGTCATCGTCGCCACCGGTCCGCTCACGTCGTCCAGTCTTTCGGCCGACATCGCGGCCTTCGTTGGCCGCGACCATCTTGCCTTTTTTGACGCGATCAGTCCCATCGTGCTGGCCGAAACGATCGACATGGCCAAGGTGTTTCGTGCGAGCCGGTGGGGAAGATCGCTGAGGGGGACGGAGCCTGTTGACCGAGAGGGGACGGGGGTCGATCTCCCTGTCCCCGAGGTCGCTCGCGTCGCCCGAATGTCTTCGGGCAGAACAGGGAACGGATCCCGGTGACTACCTCAATTGTCCTTTTACCAAAGATGAGTACGAGCGCTTTGTTCGGGCTGTCGTGACCGCGGAGATGGCGGCGGTGCACGATTTCGACAACACCAGGTTCTTCGAGGGGTGTTTGCCGATCGAAGTCATGGCGCATCGGGGTGAAGAGACACTGAGGTTCGGCCCGATGAAGCCCGTCGGTTTGCGCGACCCCCGGACAGGGCGGAGTCCGTATGCCGTAGTCCAGCTCCGTCAGGACAACCTTGCCGGCGATCACTACAGCCTTGTGGGATTCCAGACCCAGTTGAAGTGGGGCGAGCAGGCTCGGGTGCTGCGGATGATCCCGGGACTCGAACACGCGGAGTTCGTGCGTTTCGGCATGATCCATCGCAACACCTACATCAACGGACCGACGGTGCTATTGGAGACCTGGCAGACCAGACGGAGGGGAGATCTGTTTTTTGCCGGTCAGATCTCAGGCGTGGAAGGTTACGTCGAGTCGGCGGCATCGGGCCTCATTGCCGGGCGCAATGCCGCCAGGCTTGTTCTCGGCCAGGTGCCGGCGGCGCCGCCGCGAACGACGGCCATCGGCGCGCTCGGCTACTACGTCTCCCATGCCGACGCTCGTCACTACGAACCCTCGAACATCACGTTCGGCGTGATGCCGCCGCTGGACGCGGCGCCAAGAAACAAGCAGGCGCGGCAGATGGCGACCAGCGAACGGGCGCTGCGGGATCTGGAGACATGGCTCAAGGCCCCGGACTCCAGGCCCCAGACTGCGGATTCACGCGCGTTGGTTGATACGGGCAGGCCGGAGCATCGCTCACACCTGGAGCCCGAGGCATCTGGGCCCGGGGCCTAGTCCATGCTCAAGGAAGATCTTCGATCGTTCCTCGCCTTCCTTCGTTACAACCGTAATGTCTCTCCCCACACACTGCGCGCGTACGACACCGACTTGTCCCAGTTCCTGGATTTTCTTGCCGGCCGCCAGGCGGGCAAGCCGAGCGAGGTGCCGATCGATGGTTTCAGCCTCGAGGGCGTCCGCGACTTCCTGGCGGAGCTCCATCGACGAGGCAACAGCCGGGCGTCGGCGGCGCGACGGTTGGCGGCCTTGAGAACCTTCGCGCGATACCTGCTGCGCGAGGGACGACTGGGCGAAGATCCGACGGCCCTCGTCGGCACTCCGATGCGGGAGCGGACGCTGCCGGCGCATCTCGGCTCTTCGGAGATGGAGCGTCTGCTGGCGGCGCCCGATGAGACCACGCCGGCCGGCCGGCGCGATCGCGCAGTCCTCGAGCTCTTCTATGCGTCAGGGCTGCGGTTGAGCGAGCTGGTCGGCCTCGACCTGGAGGACGTCAACCTCGCCAGTCGAGTCGTTCGCGTCCGCGGAAAAGGCGGCAAAGAGCGGCTCGTGCCGTTCAATCGATCAGCCGCCGAGGCGATGCGCGCGATGGTTCAGGACGCTTCGCGAATGCCGGCGTCAGGGGCGCGAGCGCCGGGTCGCGGAGGCCGCACCGGCGCCGATGCACGCCGCCACGCGCTGTTTCTCAACCTTCGCGGCGGGCGATTGACGACGAGGAGCGTCGATCGGATCGTGCGCCGGTACGTCCGCCAGGCCGCGATCGCGCAGGGCATCAGTCCGCACGCGCTTCGCCACACATTTGCGACGCATCTTCTGCAGGCCGGGGCCGACCTGCGGGCGATTCAGGAACTGCTCGGTCACGCGAACCTGAGCACCACGCAGCGGTACACGCACCTGGACGTCGCGCGTCTGCAGGACGTGTACAGAAAGGCTCATCCGCGCGCAAAGCGCACGGAATGCTGAGCGCGCGCACCAGGTCCTTGCGCGATGAATCGTGGTCGTCAACGACGAGAATGCGTCCCATTACTCATCTCCCGTGACGGGTGCGCGGAGGCGCGCGCCGGAAGTCGCGGTTTCACCGTCAGGGTTGCGGGACGTCCTGCGACTGCAATACTTCCCACTGATTCATGAGGTCGCCAACTTCCCACATCAGCTTCTGGTGGCGGGTGATGACATCTTCGGCCGCCGTGCGCTCTTCGTAGAACCCCGGCTGGGCCATCTGGCTTTCGAGTGTCTTGATTGTTTGCTCGTGCTCCGCGATGCGAGCTTCCAGGTCGGCGATCCGCCGGCCGCGTTCGTCGGCGGCGCGCTGTCGCTTGCGGGCGGCCGCGTCGGCCTTCTTCTTGTCGTCATAATTCCTGGGGACTTCGTTCCCCGAACCTCCTCGCGCCGTCGCTCGCGGGGACCCCTGGGCCCCGCTCCGCTCCGGCGGCGTACTCGCCCTCGCTCGTTCCCTCTGACCATCTAACGGCTTCTGACCCTGGTCAACTCGCGCAGGTGCCGCTTGGCGCGCGCCGGCGGGGCGGCTGGTCTCGGGCGGCTTGGCCTTCGCAGGTGGCGCCGCGCTGTTTGCCGCCGCCTCCCGGTGGGTCTTGCTCCATAGGAACTGCTCGTAGGTGCCGGGGTAGACCTCGATTGTGCCGTGGCCGACCTCGATGATCTTTGTGGCCAGCTTGTCGACGAAGTAGCGGTCGTGAGAGACGAAGATCAGCGTGCCGCCAAAATCTTCGAGCGCATCGAGCAGAACGTCTTTCGAGTCGAGGTCGAGGTGGTTGGTCGGCTCGTCGAGGAGCAGCGTGTTGGCCGGTGTGAGGAGCATCCGCGCGACGGCGAGGCGCGTGCGCTCGCCTCCGGACAGTACGGCCGCCTTCTTGTGAATATCGTCGCCCGAGAACAGAAAGCCTCCCAGGATGTTCCGGATCATCGGCACCATGCTGATGGGCGAGCCGGCTTCGAGCGTCTCGTACACCGTCTTCGAGGGATCGAGCCGCGCGGCTTCGTCCTGAGCGAAGTACTGCGTGACGACCTGATGGCCCTCGCGCCGGGTGCCTGTGTCGGGCCGCTCGGCCCCGGCCAGCATCCGCATCAGCGTCGACTTGCCGGCGCCATTCGGCGCCACGAGTGCGATGCGATCGCCACGCTCGACATGCAGATCGATCCGATCGAAGACGACGTTGCTGCCGTACGCCTTGTGAATGCCCAGCAACTCGAGGACCGTCCGCCCGCTCTTCGGGCACGACGGAAAGGTGAAGTGAACACGCTTGCGCTCCGGCGGCACCTCGATCGGCAGGACCTTGTCCAGCATCTTGATGCGGCTCTGGACCTGCGCGGCCTTGGTCGCCTGATAGCGGAACCGGTCGATGAACGCGCGCATCCGTCCGATTTCCTCATCCTGCTCGCGCTTGGCTTTCCGAAGTAATTCCAGACGGGTATCGCGTTCGATCAGGTACTGCGAGTAGTTGCCGGCATAGTCGGTGATGGTGCGGAGTGAAATCTCTGAAATCTTCGTGACCACCGCGTCGAGAAAGAAGCGATCATGGGAGACGAGAATCACGGCGTACGGATATGAAGACAGGTATTCCTCGAGCCAGTTCCGGGCGTCGAGATCGAGATGATTGGTCGGCTCGTCGAGCAGAAGCAGCGTCGGCCGTCCCAGCAACAGCTTGGCCAGGGCGATGCGCATCTGCCAGCCGCCCGAGAAGGTCTCGGCCGGCTTCTCGAAATCGGCTTTGGAGAATCCGAGCCCTTCGAGCACCTGCGTGACCCGCAACTCGATGCTGTGCCCCTCATGCTGGCGGAAATAGTCGGTGAGGTCGTGATAACGGATCAGCAGGCTCTCGTGCTCGCCGTCGGGCAGCGCCGGGTCGGCCAGCGCGTGCTCGATGCGATCGATTTCAGCCCGCGCCTCGAGCAAGGGGCCGAACGCCAGAGACACTTCGGCGGCGAGCGCACGGCCAGAGTGCGCCAGTCCGTCCTGCGGCAGGTAGCCGACAGTCAGCGCTGCGGGCCGCGTAATCGCGCCGCCATCGGGCTCGTCCAGGCCAGCCAGCATTCGCAGCAAGGTCGTCTTGCCGGAGCCATTCGGTCCGCACAAGCCGACCCGTTCGCCGTCGGAAACCTGCCACGTCACCGCGTCCAGCAGCACGCGTTCGCCGAAGGACTTTGTAAGAGACTGAAGTTGAATCATGGAAAAGGGTGTGAGGACGAGCCCGCACCCTCTTATTTTATGCTCCGGCTTCCGCCGCCGGCATGGGCTCGCCCAGGGCGCGCGCCGCGAGCGTCAGAATGCGCGGCAGGCGGAAAGGCTTCGTCAGGTAGCCGGCGACGCCAAGGTTGATCGCTTCGATTGCGCTGGCCTCCGTGGAATAACCGGTGACAATCACGACCGCGACATCCGGCCGGACGCGCCGTGCCTCGCGAATCACGGATAGCCCGTCCATTCCCGGCATCTTCAGATCGGTAATGAGCAGATCGTATTCCGCCGCGCGGAGCCGATCGAGCGCGGCAGTTCCGTCCACCGCAGTATCGACGTCGTAATCGGCAATGGTCAACGTCTTCGCCAGCAGGTCGCGGACCGCCTGTTCGTCGTCGACGACCAGAATGCGCGGACGTTCGGACAGCCCGCCGCGTTCGCCGCCGCCCCTTCGTGAGGCCGGCCGGCTGGTGCTGAGCCAGCCGTCGATGTCGCGCTTTCGGAAGCGCCACTGCCGGCCTACCCGGACCGCCGGAATCTTGCCAGCCTTGATCAGTCGATAAACCGTGCGGAGGTTGACCTGTAGATAGTCGAGTACTTCCTCGGTGGTGAGGAAATGTTCCTGGGTCATATCACCCGCATGACCAGAGGACTTGGAGTGTAACACCGCGGGGCACATCTCTTGCCGGTCGGGCTGGTTCCAGCGGGCTGGACACCTGCGGTCGCCACCCCCTTCCAAGAATGGCGCGAGCCTCGCCGAAACCTTGGCGAAAGCCGGCGGATAGCCGTTTGGGTCGTCACCGTCCGAAACACAGGTGGATCCGCGGGGAATGGGGGCTGGGCCGGCACCGCCCGGCCAAGTGCTCCATTTCGGAATTACGGCTGCATTCGGCCGCCGATGCATCCCGCCCCGCGGCGTTGCTCGTCGGTCAAATGCACTGGGCATTTTCCCTCCTCGCGCCTTGCGGGGCGGGCGCCTCGACGGCCTCGGTGCGTGGCCGTAATTCCGAAATGGAGCACTAAGGGGCCTATACTGCGGGAAGAGGCCAGATGCCGGGTTTGACTCGCCGTACAGACTGCCCTGTGCGGCGGGCCGTCTAATGCTGCAGACGCGTCTTCCGATGCACCCCCTCCCAGAGGGTTGCACGCCAAAGGGCCGATGACTCGGACGGATGAGGAACTGGTCACCCGCGCGACAGCGGGCGACCTGGAGAGCTTCAACCAGCTCGTATCGCGCTGGGAGAGGCCGATTTACGCCCTGGCGTACCGGACGTTGGGCCGGGAGGAAGACGCACGCGACGTCGTACAGGAAGCATTCCTGCGGGCCTTCCGTGGTTTACGCGGCTTCAAAGGGGAAGCGAAGTTTTCGTCGTGGCTTTACCGAATCACGCTCAATCTCTGCCGCGACTGGATCCGCAAGGAGCGCAGAGCGCCCCTGGTCCAGGTCCCCGAAGGGGCCGATCCGATCGACCTGGCCGACGATCAAGCGTCGCCGATCGAGTCGGTCGAAGACCTCGTGGCGCGGCGCGAGATGTCGCAGGCCGTGTCGAGAGCCATGGCGGAGCTCCCGGACGAGCAGCGAACCGCCATCATGCTCAAGGAGTACCACGGCCTGACGTTCCAGGAGATTGCGGACATGCTCGATTGTCCACTAAGTACGGTAAAAACCCGGCTGTATCAGGGGCTCTCCGTGCTTCGGCGGCGTCTGGAGCGCCGTCAGGCAGAGGAAGCCAGCTTGCGCAGAGCGACCTGGGAGTCGAGTTCGTAGGGAGACGGGGAAACTGAGAACTCAGCACGGAAGCCTGAGACCGTCGCGTTCGCAAGTCTTGGGTTTGCCGTCTCGAGTTTTCGGTCAAAAAGGGTGATGCCAGCCATGTGCGACGAACGAGAACGATTGCTCGATTATCTGTACGATGCTTGCGAGCCCGGCGAACGGCAGCGTATCGATCGCCACCTGGAAGGATGCGAGAGCTGCCGTGAGGAAGTCAGCGGCTTGCGCGCGGTCCGGTTGAATCTGCTCGCGTGGGATGTGCCCGAGCACGGTTCGGTGTGGAAACCGTTTGCGCCGGCGCGGCTGAAGCCGTGGTATCGCGAGATTCCCGCCTGGGCCCTCGCGGCCGCCGCGAGCCTGATGTTCCTGCTGGGTCTCTCCGGCGGCCTGGTCTCACGCCGCTTCGCACCGGGGCAGCAGACGGCCGCGGTCACACCCGCGCAGTCGCCGATCGTGACTCCGCAGGTCACACCGACGGCGACCAACGCGGATCTCGCCGCCATGGAGCGCCGGATCCTGACGGTCATGCAGACACAAATCGACCAGCGGATGCAGCCAATGGCCGCTCACGTGCAACCAGTGAGCATCGGGGTCAGTCGCGAGGACCTGCTTCAGGAAGTGCAGCGCATGCTGGCCACCAGCGAGCAGCGGGTGATGCGCAACATGCTGCAGGACTCGCAGCGGACGTTCGTCACTCAATCCAGATTCAACAATTTCCGCAGCGGTGAACTGCCGGCACTCGTGCACTGGGAAGCCACCCAGGTGTCGCAGCAGCAGGGCAGCAAGCAGTGATCGGTGGAGGTCAAGTGACTCGAAAAGTTCTCGTTGCCGGTTCGATGCTGGTTCTGGGCGTCGCGGCTCCCGCGGCGGCGCAGCGACCGGCTCTTCCATCGGACGAGCAGCAGTTGCGCAACCAGGTGCAAAGGTTTGAAGTCGTGCTGATGACGGCCGTACGGCAGGGGGGAGATGCTTTCGCGCGGGAACGTAAGGAAGCCATTCCGGCCGGCGTGCAACTGACGTCGGAGGATCCGCAGGTGAAGGGCTTCGCGCCGCCTGAGGGTGGCGGCCTGTTCTTCTACGTGTCGGTTCCGTCGATCCGCATCGGGATCAATCAACTGCTGATGCAGGTGGAAGGTCTCGCGGCTCGTCAGCAGCAGCGACCGGATCCCCTGCGGCCCGCCGCCGGGCGCGGTGTGAGCCAGCCAGGCGGCACCTCGGCGCAGGGCTTGCTGGTGCCTCCGGATCCGATGACTGCGTCGCCGGTCGTTGACGAGGGCACGTGCGCGGGCCGAACGAAGCCGTCGAAGGGCTACTCGAATCCGGACTACGAGTACGCCGTTGCCGTGTGCGATGCGCTCATGGACGCGATGCTCGACAGCCCCGGACCGCTGTCGATCAAGGAGCACGAGTGGCTCACGGTGGCCGCCGTCAGCGGAGACCCGGCTCCGCCAGGACTCGTCAATACGTCGCCCGACTATACGACGTACCTTCAGATCAAAGGCTCGGACCTCCTGGCGTACCGCCAGGGCAAGATCACCAAAGAGGAAGCGCGCAAGCTCGTGGAAATGAAGCAGAGGTAGGCTACAATCGCCCGGCTCATGATGCGCCTGCCCCTGCTGGGTCTCGCTCTCTGGCTCGTCGTCTCATCAGGCTGCGGGACGTCCGTGGACTTGTCCAAGGCCCTCGAGGTGACGGATGTCCTGACCGGGTACTACGACGAAGGTGTCAAGGACGGCAAGACCCGCCTCGTGCCGAGCATCAGCTTCAGGTTGCACAATAAAGACACCGAGAAGATCGGGCCTGTTCAGGTGACGGCGGCGTACTGGCGGCAGGGCGAGGATGGCGAGTGGGACTCGGTGGTCCTGCAAGGCATTCACGGCCAGGGACTGGCGGGCGGCGCAACGACCGAATCACTACTGGCGCGGGCGAAAGTCGCGTACACGCTCGAAGGCGCGCGCGCCGACTTCTTCAATCACCACCTGTTTCAGGACGTGACCGCCAAGCTCTTCGCGAGCCAGGCGGGTCGCATCGTTCCCATCGCTCAATACAAGCTCGACCGCGTCATCATTCCGCATCTGCAATAGACGCAGCGGGGATTGGCCGTGAAGCTCGAGCCGGACCCAGGCCGCATGCCGCAGGCCCGGCTTCAGGCCGGAGATGTCGCTACTTCCTCTTCAGCGATCCCCTCGCCGTGACGGTTTTGCCTTCCTTGACGTCGACCGTAATCTTGAGTGGCTCGTAACCGTCCGCGCGAACTTCGATTTCGTGCCGGCCTGGAGTGGCCGCCAGATGGCTGGTCAACCCGTCGAAGTTGTCCACGACTCCAATCATGGCGCCGTCCACGTAGACCTTTCCATTGGCAGGCTTCACGCGCAGGCGTACGGAACCCGTGGGCTCCGGCGCTTCCGACCCGCGCGACGACGAATAGTCGCCTCCCGACGACCCGCCGCCACCGTACCCGTACGCCGACGCGTAAAGATCGTACGGGTCTCCGTAGCCAAACCCGTAGCCGAAGCCAAACGCTGGCCCGTAGCCATAGCCATAGCCATAGCCGTACCCATACGGATCGTACGGGTCTGCCCATATTCCGTAGCGTCCCCAGGTCCACCGGCTGTAGCCGTACAGGAATGGGTTGTAGGCCGGGTAGTAGCCGTAACCCCAGTTGAGGCCCGATCCATACCACGGATAGTGAAGACCCCACGAGCCTACCGCCGACGTGCCCGCGCCGGACGGCTCGCGCGGGACAGCGACCCCGGTCGTCGGGCTGCCGCCGCGGATCCGTGCACGTGGATCGTTCACGCCTGGATTCCCTTGGCCGGATGAGGGCCCCGGGGCCCCCGTCCGCTGGCCACTTTGCGTGGACGAACTGTTGGAGCTTGACCCCCGAGGTACCGCCGATCCTGATCTCGAGCCGTCCGGGGGCGCGGTTCGCTGTGGAGGCGCGGTGCGTGTCGGAGGAGGCGGCGGGGGAGGAGGAGGGGGTGAATAATCGGAGCTGCCGCTGGACGACGACCCGCCGCCGGACGATCCCGAGTTGGATCCCACCACCGGAGGAGCCGGACGATGAGGACCCGGATCCACCGCCGCCGCGCGGAACGGCCTGCCCCCACGCAAGCGCCGGGACGCTGAGGGCAAAGGTCACCCCAGCACAGGCGACGAAACGCAAGGATTTGGACATACTCATCTCCACCTTTCCTTGTGCAACTCTATTGCCACGAAACGCTCCAGTAAATGACTCATTTCCATGGACTTGACGCGACGGGTGTCCTCGCGAATCTGCCCACTCGCGCGGACACCCGCACGCGGGACCCCGAGCCAGGCGGGTAGCGCGGAGAGTGCAGGCGCTCGAACGAGCCGCGTCCCCTGCTCTGCTACGATGCGAGGAAGATGTCACAGACGCATGCGACGACGGTGCTGGCCGTTCGGCATCAGGGCAAGGTCGTCATGGCGAGCGATGGGCAAGTGACGCTCGGCCAGACGATCGTCAAGCACACAGCCAAAAAAGTCCGGCGCCTGTATCACGATCGGGTGCTTGCGGGTTTTGCCGGCACGGCGGCGGACGGGTTCGCCCTGTTCGGCCGATTCGAGAACAAGCTCGAAGAACATCGCGGCAATCTCGAGCGGGCGGCGGTAGAACTGGCGCGTGACTGGCGCACCGACCGCGTGCTCCGCCGGCTGGAAGCGATGCTGCTCGTCGCCGACGCGAAGTGGATGTATCTATTGTCCGGCACGGGCGATCTCATCGAGCCTGACGACGGCGTCATGGGCATTGGATCGGGCGGCGCCTTTGCGATGGCGTCCGCCCGGGCGCTCGTCGCCCACAGCACGCTCGACGCCCGGGCCATCGTCGAGCGAGCCATGGCCATCGCAGCCGACATCTGCGTCTATACCAATACGCGGCTGACGCTGGAAGAAATCTGACATGACGATCTCCCTGCCCGCACACACCACCGCCGCCACCACCGCCGCCGGTGCGCTCACGCCAGCGGAGATCGTGACCGAACTCGACAAGTACGTCGTGGGCCAGGCCAAGGCGAAGCGGGCGGTCGCGATCGCGCTGCGCAACCGCTACCGGCGTCAACGGCTGCCGCCGGAGATGGCCGAGGAGGTCGCGCCGAAAAACATCCTCATGATCGGGCCGACAGGCGTCGGGAAGACCGAGATCGCACGGCGCCTGGCGCGGCTGGCCGAGTCGCCCTTTCTCAAGATCGAGGCGTCAAAATTCACCGAGGTGGGTTACGTCGGCCGTGACGTCGAATCCATGGTGCGCGACCTCGTGGAGATCGCGGTCAAGCTGGTGCGCGAGCAGCGCGAAACGGAGGTGCGCGAGAAGGCGCGCCGCGCCGCCGAAGAGCGCCTGCTGGACCTGCTTCTTCCGCCGGCCACGCCGTCCTCCTTCGGCGAGGCGTCGACCGAGGCCGCGGTGGCGCGCGACCATGTGTCGGCCACGCGCGAAAAACTGCGCGAGCAGCTCCATGCCGGCAAGCTGGACGCCAAGATGGTCGAACTCGAGACGCGCGACCGGGGCATGCCGTCGTTCGAAATCGTAGCGGGCTCGTCGATGGAAGAGATTGGCGTCAATCTACGCGAGATGCTGCCGGGGTTTTTTCAGGGGAAGACGCGCCACCGGCGGCTGCCCGTCCCGGAGGCGCTGGAATACCTGACCACGGAAGAGGCCCAGAAGCTGATCGACATGGAGGGTGTGGCCAAGTCGGCCATCTCTCGAGTGGAAGAAGCCGGCATCATCTTTCTCGACGAAATCGACAAGATCGCGGGGCGCGAGGGCGCCCAGGGTCCGGATGTCAGCCGCGAGGGCGTCCAGCGGGACATTCTGCCGATCGTGGAAGGGACGACGGTGAACACGAAGTACGGGATGGTGCGCACCGATCACATCCTCTTCATCGCGGCGGGCGCCTTTCACGTGTCCAAACCGTCGGATCTCATCCCGGAGCTGCAAGGCCGGTTTCCCATTCGCGTCGAGCTCGAACCGCTCGGCCGGGATGAGTTCATCCGGATTCTGACGGAGCCGAAGAGCGCGCTCATCAAGCAATACACCGCTTTGATGTCCACCGAGGGCGTGAGGCTCGAGTTCACCCCCGAGGCCATCGAACGCGTCGCTGAGCTGGCCACGTTCGTCAACGATCGCACCGAGAACATCGGCGCGCGGCGGCTGCACACGGTGATGGAGCGGCTGCTCGACGAAGTGTCATTCCACGCCCCGGCGCTTGACGGGCAGTCGATTAGGATAGACGCGGCCTACGTCGACCGCATGCTGTCCGATATCGCCAAGAGCGACGACCTGTCGCGTTACATCCTGTGAGCACTCGCTGGCCGCCGCTGCTGGTTGCGGTGTCGCTCGCCATGGGCGTGGACGCCGGTTGCGGAAAACGTGGCAACCCGCTGGCGCCCATCCGGCCGGTTCCGGGTCCGGTGCTGACGCTGACGGCCCGGCGTCTTGGCGACGAGGTGCAGATTCAGTTCACGGTGCCCAATGAGAACACGGACCGCACGACGCCAGTCACGCTCGCGCGCGTTGAGGTCTATGCGTCCGCCGGACCGGCCACGTCGACAGCCCCAGCGCCGATCTCGATTCCGGCCGTGCCATATTCCGTGCCCGTCAATAATGTTCCCGTCCCCGTGACGTCGACGCCTTTCCTGGTTTCGCGGATCCCTCCTACTCAACTGTTCGTTCCCCCGGAGTTCGTCAAGCCGCGTGGCGGTAAATCCCGGGAGGCGGCAACGACCACGATGGCCATCATGAAGAAGCAATACTTGCGCGGGGCCGTGGACGTGAAACCGGCGCCCAAAGAGCCGGCCGAGGACAGGCCAGTGGAGTCGAGCCCGGCCGTGGACGATCCGCGTCCCGAGCCGGGCGCGCCCGCGACCTACACTGAGCAGGTGGCCGCAGAGAGGGCGGACGCCGCCAAAGCCGCCGACGTCTCCGTGCTGCGATACGTGGTCGTCGGCATCACGCCAGGCAAACGGCCTGGTACCCCGTCCCCGGTGCTGGAGGTACCGTTGACGCTTGACGTGATACCGCCTCGGGACGCGGCGGTCACCTACGACGAAACGAACGTGAAATTGACCTGGACCGCTGGCGGCGCGGCCCAGACGTTTCGGGTCTATCGCCTCAACGACAACGCGACGGAAGACAGCCCCGCGCTGAATCCAACGCCCCTGACCGTGACGACCTTCAGCGTCCCGGTGGAATTCGATCGGCCGCGCTGTTTTGACGTGCGATCGGTGGTGGTGAAGGGACAGGTGAGTGTCGAAAGTGACCCGGCCGGGCCAGTCTGCGTGACGGCGCTCGATACCTTTCCGCCGGCCGCGCCTGCGGGCCTCTCGACGTTGCCGACCGAGGGCCGAATCCAGTTGATCTGGAATGCGTCGACCTCCGCCGATCTCGCCGGCTATCTCGTGCTTCGCAGCGACGACGGAGCCCCGCCGCAGCCCCTTATGACTGATCCAGTTCCAGAGACGAGCTACACTGACACGACGCCCAAGCAGGGCGTGCGATACGTCTACACCGTGGTGGCGGTCGACAAAGCGGGCAACCGCAGCGCGCCCTCGGAACCGCGGGAAGAACTCATCAGGTGATCCTGAGATGCTCCGTCTCTACAGAATTCAACACGGTGGCAGGCCTCGCCACGTCGCGGAGCGCGATGGGCGGTGGCGTCTTGTCGACGGCGACATCTTCGGATCGTTCCGTGACGGCGAGGAAATCCCGGCCGACGGGTCGCAGGTGCTGCCTCCCGTCGTGCCGTCCAAGATCGTGTGTGTCGGGCTGAACTACCGGGATCATGCGGCGGAGCAGCACAAGCCGCTTCCACCCGAGCCGCTGCTCTTCATCAAACCGTCGACTTCCGTGATTGGACAGGGCGAGCCCATCAGGTCGCCCGTCTGGGCCGGGCGAGTCGATCATGAAGCAGAACTCGGCGTCGTGATCGGGAAGCCGGCCTTCAGGGTGCGGGCGAACCGGGCCAGCGACCACATTCTCGGCCTGACGTGCGTGAACGATGTCACCGCGCGGGATTTGCAGGCCCGGGACGGCCAGTACACGCGGAGCAAAGGGTTCGACTCGTTCGGGCCCGTTGGTCCCTGTATCGCCGTAGGTCTTGACGGCCGCGACCTCCAGGTCCGCGGCTATGTGAACGGCGACCTGCGACAGGACTCCCGCACCCGCGAGCTGATTTTCACGATTCCTGAGCTGATCGAGTTCATTTCGTCGGTGATGACGCTGCTGCCCGGCGATATCATTTCCACAGGGACCCCCGCCGGTGTCGGCCCGATCCGGCCCGGCGACACGGTGACGATCCATGTCGAGGGCGTCGGCGCCCTCACCAATCCGGTGGTGGCACGAGAAGACTAGGACGTCCGCCCGAGGAAAGCGAGTCGGCGAGCGCCGCAGGGCGGGCGAGCGGCAGCCCTGAGCCAAGGCGTTGGGGGTGGGGCCCCAACGCAATTAGAGAAGACGGGCCCCGCGAGCAATAAGCGATGGTCCGCCCGAGGAGAGCGAGTCGGCGAGCGCCGCAGGACGGGCGAGCGGGGGTGGGGCCCCGCGAGCAGCAAAGGAAGAGGATGTATGAAGATCTTCATCGACAGCGGGAACTTGAAAGACTTCGAGGCGCTGGTTCCTCTCGGCATCATCGACGGCGCCACCACCAATCCGTCGCTGATGGCCAAGGAGGGCGGGGACTCGCGCGCGATCGTCAAGAAGATCTGCGGCCTCGTGCAGGGCCCCGTCAGCGCGGAAGTCGTCTCGACCGATGCCGCTGGAATGATCGCCGAGGGCCGCGAGCTCGCCAGAATCGATGATCACGTCGTCGTGAAGGTGCCGTTCACGCGCGAGGGCATGAAGGCGCTGAAGACTCTGGCGGGCGAGGGCCTTCGGGTCAACGTCACCCTGATCTTTTCGCCGATTCAGGCGCTGTTTGCGGCAAAGGTCGGGGCGTCGTACGTCAGCCCGTTCGTCGGACGGCTTGACGACATCGCCTCGGACGGCATGCGGCTGATCGGGGAAATCTCGACCATCTTCAAACACTACGCGTTCACGACGGAGATTCTGGTCGCAAGCGTCCGCTCGCCCATGCATATCGTGCAGGCGGCGATGATGGGCGCCGATATCTGCACATGTCCTGCGGCGGTGATCGACGCGTGCTTCAACCACCCGTTGACCGACATCGGATTGCAGAAGTTCCTGAAGGACTGGGAGAAGGCACAGACGGCCAAGGTGTGAAGCCTCCGGTGGCGGATCCCCTGAGTGCGTGCCCAGCGATTCGTTCGTGCCGCGTCGATCGGCCTTGGGCCGGGAGCCCGGGGCCCGGCGGCCTGTGGTGCAAGTCGGCGCCGGAACGAGACCGGCGATGCACCCGGCTGGCCAGGCGCGACGACCGAGAATACTGGGCCGCACCTGCACCAGGGGCTGCCAGGGCCTGATCCGATGGATCCCCACCAGCGATTATCCGACCTCGAGCGCCTCGCCGAACTTGGCGGCGGCGCCGAACGCCAGGGGCGTCAACGGGAGGCCGGCAAGCTGACCGCCCGCGAGCGCGTCGATCCCCTGTTCGACGCCGGCAGCTTCGAGGAACTCGATAAGCTCGTGACCCATCGCTGCCGGGATTTCGGGCTCGGCGAGGATCTCGTGCCCGGCGACGGTGTCATCGCCGGCCACGGACGGATTGACGGCCGTCCGGTCTACGCCTTCGCGCAGGACTTCACCGTGTTCGGCGGCTCGTTATCGGAGACCAACGCGGCCAAGATCGTCAAGGTCATGGATTTGGCAGTGAAGATGGGGGCGCCCATTGTCGGTCTGAACGACTCCGGCGGCGCCCGCATTCAGGAAGGTGTGCTCTCGCTGGCAGGATACGCGGATATTTTTCTACGCAACACGCTGGCCTCGGGCGTCGTCCCGCAGATCTCGGCCATCATGGGCCCGTGCGCGGGCGGCGCGGTCTACTCTCCCGCCATCACTGACTTCAACGTCATGGTGGAGGGCACGAGCTACATGTTCGTGACCGGTCCGGACGTGATCAAGACGGTCACTCACGAGGAAGTCTCCAAGGAAGAACTGGGCGGCGCGATGACGCACAACGCGAAGAGCGGGGTCGCGCATTTTGTCGCGTCTGACGATCGGGAATGTCTGGGGCTGATCCGCGAGCTGCTGAGCTTTCTGCCGTCCAACAATCTCGACGACCCTCCCCGGACGACCACGGCCGATCCGGTCGACCGTGAAGACGACGCGCTGGACGCGCTCGTGCCCGAGCAGCCCAACCAGCCGTACGACATTCACGATCTGATTCGAGCCGTCGTCGACGATCGCGTCTTTCTCGAAGTCCACCGGCATTTCGCGTCGAACATCGTGACCGGATTGGCGCGGCTGGGCGGGCGGCCCGTGGGGATCGTGGCCAATCAGCCGGCGGTCCTGGCTGGCTGTCTCGATATCGACGCCTCTGTCAAAGCCGCCAGGTTCGTGCGCTTCTGTGATGCCTTCAATATTCCGCTCATCACTTTCGAGGATGTGCCGGGGTTCCTCCCGGGTGTGCGGCAGGAGCACGGCGGCATCATCCGCGCCGGCGCGAAACTCTTGTACGCCTTCGCCGAAGCCACCGTGCCGAAGATTACGGTGATTACCCGCAAGGCCTACGGCGGCGCGTACTGTGTCATGGCGAGTAAGCACATCCGCACTGACTTCAACTACGCTTACCCGACGGCGGAGATCGCGGTGATGGGTCCGGAAGGAGCCGTGAACATCCTGTACCGGCGCGAGCTGCAGGACTCGGCCGATCCGCGCGCCCTTCGCGAGCAGCTCGTGCAGGAGTTCCGGGACAAGTTTGCGAACCCTTTCATTGCCGCCTCGCGCGGCTTCGTGGACGAGATTATCCAGCCCCGGAAGACGCGTACGAAACTCATCGCGGCCCTGGCGAGTTGCGACAACAAGCGGGACAAAAACCCGTCAAAGAAGCACGGAAACATTCCTCTATGACCAAGCGACCACCATCTTCCAAGAAGACCGAGCCTGTGACCATCCGCACGTGCAGAGACCTCCAGGAGGCCGAGCTGGTCCGATCCATGCTCGAGGCGGGAGGCGTGAGGGCCTTTATTCCCGACGAAAACGCCGCTAGTCTGTGGCCGTCGCAGGTGCTCGACACCAACGGCATCCGCGTCCAGGTTTCGTCAGACGACGCCGCTCTGGCGAAAGAACTGTTGGATCGGGAAGAGGCGTAAGAGGCTTGGGCTCGAGGCTTGAGGCGTGGGACTTGTGGCGTCTCGAGGAGGACCAGACGCCCCGGGACCCAGGTCCCAGGCCGCGGGCCCGCCCATGAAGGTCCTCATCGCCAATCGCGGCGAGATTGCCGTCCGTATCATCCGCGCCTGTCGCGAGATGGGGTTGGGCGCGGTAGCGGTCTTTTCCGACTGCGACCGCGACGCGCTGCACGTCAGACTTGCGGATGAAGCGTACCATTTGGGGGCAAGTCCTGCGGCCGACAGTTATCTCCGCATCGATCGCCTGGTCGATGTTGCCAGGCGGTCGGGCGCCTCGCTTGTGCACCCCGGCTACGGGTTCCTTGCCGAGAACGCCGCATTCGCGCGGGCCTGTCTCGACGCCGGCTTGATCTTCGTCGGCCCCCGTCCAGAAGTCATTGCCCTGATGGGCAGCAAGACGGCCGCCCGCGAAGCGGCCATCAAAGCCGGCGTTCCGGTTGTGCCCGGCACCGAGGCGTTTGGATCCGAGGCGCCCGAGACCGTGCTTGCCGAGGCCGCCCGGAAGATCGGGTTCCCCTTGCTGGTGAAGGCCGTAGCGGGCGGCGGGGGCCGGGGCATGCGAACCGTGACGGCACCTGAGGATCTGTCAGGAGCCGTCCGCGCCGCGAGGTCGGAAGCCGCGTCGGCGTTTGACGATTCAACCGTCTATCTCGAGCGGCAGGTCGTGGCGCCGAGGCATGTGGAAATCCAATTACTCGGCGACGCGCACGGCACGGTGCTGCCGTTTGTCGAGCGCGAGTGTTCGATTCAGCGACGGCATCAGAAGGTGGTGGAGGAATCGCCCTCGCCGGCCATCGATGCTGAGACGCGGCAGGCGATGGCTGAGTGCGCCGCCCGCGTCGCGCGGGAAGTGGGCTACACGAGCGCGGGCACGATCGAGTTCCTGCTCGACGTCACCGCGAAGCCGCCGCGTTGGTATTTCCTGGAAATGAACACGCGCCTGCAGGTCGAGCATCCCGTCACGGAATTGGTGACGGGCATCGATCTCGTTCAATGGCAGTTACGACTCGCAATGGGCGGGTCTCTGACGGTCGGGCCGGCGCAAGCCCTCACCCCGCGCGGTCATGCCATCGAGTGCCGCGTGTACGCCGAAGATCCGGACAACGGTTTCCTGCCGGCGCCTGGTCTGGTGCGCGCGCTCGACGTTCCCGGTGGCCCGGGGATTCGCAACGATCGTGGTGTCGCTCCGGGCTTCGAGATTCCGGCGTTCTACGACTCGATGATCGCCAAGTTGATCGTGTGGAGCGACACGCGGGCGGCGGCGATCGCGCGTCTTCGGTGCGCGCTCGACGAATACCGCATCGTCGGGCTCAGGACAACGATCCCGTTCTTCCAGTGGCTCGTTCGACAGGCGGCGTTTCTCGATGGCGCCTTCGACACGACGTACCTCGATCGCCTGTTGTCCGAGCGGCAGGGATTGGCTTTTGTCATGCCCACAGAGGACGACTTGCAGGATGCGGCTATCCTCGCGGCACTCGCGCAATCGATTCGCGCGCGGCGCGCGACATCTGGAGAGGCCGCGAACCTCGGCGGAGCCTGGCGCCGCGCCGCCCGGACCGAGGGACTGAGATGACGGGTCAAGGCTGAACGTGTGTCTCTGACGTTTGACGTTGACATCATCGATCGGACCTGGTCGATCTCGGTTGACAGCGCCGGACCGGCCGGGCAGGGCGGGTTGTTCCGGCTCGTCGTCGGCGGGCGCGCGCAGACCGTCAACGTCAGTCTCACCGAGCTTGGCCTGCTGGTCGTGCTTCCGGACGGACGCGTCGTCGACGCGGCGATCACGGAACGGCCGGGAGGCGAGTGGCTCGTCCAGTTGCCACAGGTGACCGTCAGCGCGGTGGTGGATGGACGGCGCCATCTGCGAGGTGCGCCCGGTGGCGTGGCGATCGCCGGCGAGCAGCGCGTCCTCGCCCCGATGCCCGGCCGCGTCCTCCGGGTCTTGGTCAAGCCCGGTGACCGGGTTGCCGCCCGCCAGGGATTGGTCGTCGTCGAGGCGATGAAGATGGAAAACGAGTTGACATCTCCGAAAGACGGCCGGATCAAAGAGGTCGGGGTCTCGGAAGGTCTGTCCATCGAGTCAGGCCGGTTATTGGTGATCGTCGAATAGGGGACGGGTCTGTTTTCCACAGATTCGGGGGAAAGGGGGACGGGTCTGCCGGGGTCTCTCCTACGACAGACCCCGGCAGACCCGTCCCCCTTTCCCCCGAATCTGTGGAAAACAGACCCGTCCCCATTAAGCTGTTCGATGTGAGCGATCCCGTTCAGCCGTCGGCGCCCGGTCCAGGGGTCGGGCGCCCGCCGGGTACGCGCCGGCACACGGTCTGGCGGTGGACCCGGCGGGTGCTGTTGCTCATGGCGGCCGTGGCCGCCGCCCTCGTCCTCGCGTTCTTCTCCATCGATCTCGGACCTGCCGCGCGGCAGCGCGCCGAACGCGAGGCCACGAATTATCTCGAGCGGCCGATGCACATCGGCACCCTCAAGGCGCGCATCTGGCCGGGCTCATTCGAACTCGACGACGTCGTCATCGAGGGTCTGCACAAGGACGACCAGCCGTTTCTGTCCGCAAAGAAGATCATCGTCTCCCTGACGTGGCGGACGATTCTGTCCCAAAAGGAACTCTTCCTCGAGGTGCGGATGACGGACTGGCGAATGGCCATTGAGCGCTGGCCGAATGGCCAGCACAGCCTGCCGAAGATCCTGCCGAAGAACAGGGATCCCAGGAAACCGGCGCCATTTACCACGACCGCGAATTTCGTCTACGCGGATCGCGGCGAATTCACCTACGTCGATCATGGCGTTCCGTGGAAGGTGGTTGCCCGCAATCTGAGTTTCGACCTGGTGCGTGCCAACAACCTCAAGGCGTACGTCGGCACCTCGCATTTCACCAGCAGCACCGTCCAGATTCAGAACTACCGTCCGATGGCGACGTCGATGACCACCCGATTGACGATTGACGGCTCCATGGTTCGTCTGCCCCACATCGATCTGATCACCGACGGGTCACGGTCGAGCTTGCACGGGTATGTGGATTTCTCGAAGTGGCCCGAACAAGCCTACGAGATGGACTCGGACCTCGACTTCAAGCGCATGCGGGAAATCTATTTCCCCAAAGAGTCATGGCGCGTGAACGGCGACGGCAAGTTCAAAGGCACCTTCCGGTTGTTTCAAAAGGGCGGGTACGAGTTGAAAGGTCAATTCGCCAGTCCGCTCGCGACGCTGGACACGCCGGGGACCCGGCTGAACTTCCCGCGCCTGCATGGCGCCCTCTTATGGGCACCCGACCGGTTTACAGTGACCGACGCGGGCGCCGATTTCTACGGTGGTCCAGCCGGATTCTCGTACACGCTCGCGCCGCTCGGGACACCCGGTCCTCCGACGGCGACCTTTGTCGCCGACTACGACAACCTCGATCTTGAGACGTTCGCCCGGGCCATTCAATGGCGAACCATGGACCTGCGCGGCCGGGCGAGTGGCCACAACGAGATGTCCTGGGTGAACGGCCGCTTGAGCCAGACCAGAACGGGCAGCGGCCGCGTCGTGATCACGCCGCCCGAGGGCGTGAATCTGGCCAGCGCGGCGCCGGATCCCCAGCAACGAGTCGTTGCCCCGGCTGCCGGGCCGTTTCAGAAGGACCGGCCGCTCGGTCCACTGCCGGTCGCCGGAGAAGTGGCCTATCGTTACGACCGGGACGGCCTCGATCTCGAGCCCAGCTGGATCACCAGCCCGTCAACCTACGTGGCGTTTCGCGGCCGTGCCGATTTCGGGCCGCGCTCCCGTCTTCCATTCCATGTCGCGAGCACCGATTGGCAGGAAAGCGATCGACTCCTTGTGGCGATTCTGACGGCCGCCGGGGCTCCCACGAGCGCCGTGCCGGTGGGCGGGTTCGGGCAATTCGACGGCGAGATGACCGAGTCGTTCTCTCAACCGAGGATTGAAGGCCGGTTCGCCGGCGAGGCCGTCAATTCGTGGGGCGTGACCTGGGGGCGGGTCATTGGCGACATCGTGATCCAGAACCAATACGTTACCGTCTCCAACGGCGCGATCACCGGAGGGCCAGATCAGACGATTCTCGCCAACGGCCGCTTCTCCCTCGGGTTTCGCCAGCCGGCCGAGAGCGCAGGCGAGATGAAGGACGTGCGCGTGCGTGTGACGCACTGGCCGCTCACGGATTTCCGGCAGGCGTTCAACTTGAATGACTGGCCGGTGGAAGGAGTCGTGGCGTCGGCCGACATCAAGCTCGACGGGCCGTATCACGGGCCGCTGGGTGACGGTAATCTCCGGATCGATCGTGGCGCTGCCTGGGGGGAAGCCTTTGAGACGGTGAGGGGCGAGTTGACGTTCGACGGGACGGGCCTGCAGGTCTCGCGCATCGTGATGGCCAAGAACGTCGGCCAGGTCAATGCATCGGCTGTGCTCAAATGGGATGGCACGTACGCGTTCGACGCCCGGGGCGAGAGGATTCCTGTCGAGTCGCTGACGAGCTTCGCCGTGCCGCGCGCACCGTTATCGGGCGTGCTGCATTTCACCGCCTCCGGGGAAGGCGAGTTTGCGGCGCCCAGCTACGAATTCAGGCCGACCATCCCGGACTTGTCGGCGGGGAACCAGGGCATTGGCGCGGTTTCCGGTGTCCTGCAAGTTCGCCACAAGACGCTGTTCATTCAGCAACTCGAAGCGCATTCAGTGCTGCTGCAGTTATCGGGGTCCGGCAGCATCGCGCTGGATGGCGCGTACGATTCGAGACTGAACTTCAGGTTCACGAGCAGCCGGTTGGATCCCTATCTGCCGCTGCTCGCGCCGAAGGCGGCCGAGCAACTGTCTCAGTACACACGGGCCGTCGTGGGCGGCACGGTTCAAGTGCAAGGCGAGCTGAGAAACCCGTCCGCACTGAACGTGTACGGCACTGTCGAGGAGGCCGACCTGACGCTGTTTGACTACAAGCTGGCCAACGACGGCGCCATCAAGCTCAAGTTCGAGAACAACGTCGCGACCATCAGCCATCTGGTCCTTGTCGGATCCGACACGAGTCTCGCGATTGAAGGGGACATTCCGAGGTCAGAGGCGCCGATGCGCCTGACCGCGACCGGCAAGGCGAATCTCGCCATTCTGCAGCTCCTTTCCTCAAATCTGGCGAGCTCGGGCGTGGCGACCATCAACGCGACCTTCGGCGGCACGCCGCAGAATCCCATCATGTCGGGCGAGGCGGCGATCAGCGACGGACGGCTGCGGTATCGAAGTTTTCCGCACGGTCTGGAGCAGATCAACGGCCCCATTACGTTCAACGCGGATCGCATCAACGTCGACGACGTGCACGCACGAATGGCGGGTGGGGACGTCACCTTCTCCGGCGCCATCGAGTTGAAAGGGCTCGCGCCGGACCAGTTCGCCCTGCGGGCCGAGGGGCGATCGATGGATCTGCGCTTTCCGACAGGATTCCGGTCGACGGTCAATGCGAGCCTCACGTTGACTGGTCCGGTGGGGGCGCCGACGCTCGCCGGCGACGTGGACGTCATCCGGTCGAGGTTCGTCGAGCAGATCGACAACGACATTCTCGCGCTTGCGGCGCTCGGCTCGCCGCTGGCTGCCGGAGGCGGAGCGGGATCGACGGCGGAGGGGTCCGCGCCGATGAAGCTGGACGTTCACCTGCGCGCACCTGCCAACACGCTGTCGATCAATATGCCCGACATCCAGGTGTTCGGGCAGGCGAATCTCACGGTGCGCGGTACGATCGATGCGCCTTCCGTCATCGGGCTCGTGCGACTCGACCGCGGAACGATCTCCTTTAATGGCAACCGCTATACGCTGCAGCCGAGCACGATTGACTTTTTCAACGCCGCTCGCATAGAGCCGTCCTTTGACGTGACCCTCGGGACGCGTGCGCGGGTTCCCGGCCAGACCTACGACGTGACGTTTCGCATCACCGGTCAGCAGGACAGGCTGGATTTCTCGCTCACGTCGGATCCGTACTCTGCCGCAGTACGACTTGGTGAGCGTGCTGCTTGGCGAGCGCCCCGATCTCGGCACCGCGGAATTGCGCGCCGCCCAGTCGCCGCAATTCGCGCAGCAGCAGGCCATGCGCACGTTCGCGACGCAGCTCCTGACCATGCCGCTCTCGTCCCGCATCGGCAGCGTCGTGACGCGGACAATCCCCTTTGACACGTTCTCCATCGTCCCGCTGCTCGGCAGCGACGCAGCCCTGCAGGCCCTCACGCCCGGCGCCCGTGTGACCTTCGGCAAGCGGATTTCCGAGCGCGTTTTCATCACGTATTCCCGCGCGCTCAACGCGTCGCGGCAGTACGACATCTTCCTGGTCGAGTACGAACAGAGCGAGCGCGTCTCGTGGGTGCTGTCGCGCAACGAAGACCGGACGTTCGCGCTGGACTTTCGGATCCGGCACGTCTTCTGATGAGGGACTGGATCGGTCGCGCCGTCGGAGGCTTGGCGCTCGCGTGCGGTCTGGCCCCGTCGGCCTACGCGCAGGATGACATCGCGGGCGTCGTGGGGCAGCCCGTGGCGGCGATTCATTTCGAGGTGGAAGGGCGGAGCGTGGCGTCCACGGAGCTGGACTCGCTCGTGCCGCTCAAGGCCGGAGATCGCCTTCGACTCGACGCGATTCGTGACGCTGAAAGTCATCTCATCAACGCCGGCAAGTACGAGAACGTCCGGGTCACGATCACGGGCGGTCCGGCGGGTCTGGACGTGCTGTTCAGCCTGACGCCGCGACATCCGGTCGACCGGCTCGAGCTCAGCGGGGATACCGGCCTCCCCCGGAACGAACTGGAAAGCCTCGTCCGCGAGCGGTACGGCGGCCTGCCGGTTCGTGAGCAACCGGATGCCGTGGCGCAGGTCGTGGCCGGACTGCTGAAGGACGAAGGCTATCCCGGAGTGCAGGTCGCGCCACGCATCGAAATCACGCACGATCCCGATCGGGCGACCCTGGTACTGGACGTGTCCGCCGGGGCGCGTCCCGTGATTGCCCGAACGGAAGTAAAGGGCACGCTCGCCGCTCGCGCCGGATCGCGTCATCGCGCTGACGGAGACCGCCGCGGGCCGTCCGTTTCGGCGCCGGCTGGTCGAGACGAGGCTGGCCGGGATCGGCGACGACCTGCGGAAGCAGGGCTACTACAGCGCCGTGGCGATTCTGCCGAACGACCCGGTGATGTCCGAGGCCGAGCGCGGGCTCATCGTTTCAATCCTGGTCGATGCCGGGCCGCGCGTCACGCTCCGGTGGGAGGGACCGAAGCCCGAAGGCGACGAAGAGGATTTCGTCCCGATGCAGCGACAGCAATCGGTGGACGAAGACCTGCTCGAGGACTCCGATCAGCGCGTGGCAGGCTATTTCAGGCGGCAGGGTTACAACGACGTCCACGTCACGCACACGCGGGACCTGCAGGACGGTCAGCTCGCGATTACGATGCATGTCGTCCGCGGGCTGCGCTATCGGATTGACGATCTGAAGGTCACGGGCAACGCGCACATGGCCACCGCGACGATTGCCACCACCCTGGCGATCCACCGAGGCTCGCCGTACGACGACGGGCTCATCGGGGCCGGGATCAACAGCCTCAAGGTGAGCTACTTCCGTCTCGGCTATCCACAAGTCGCGATCAAGGAACTCGATCCCGAGGAGATTCCAGGATCCAGGACGGCGGTCGACGTAAGCATCATCGTGCGCGTTGACGTCGCCGAGGGCCCGGAGGTGCATGTCGGAGCGGTGACCCTTGCCGGAAATCAGCCGCAATTCGAGGCGCGCCTCCGTGGCCTCATGCGATCGCGGCCAGGGGCGCTCTACGTCCTGGAGCAACTGCTTCACGACAAGGCCGATCTGGAATCGTTCTATCGCAATCTTGGCTTCGAAAGCGTCGAAGTAGGGATCAAGCCGGCGCTCAGCGAAGATCAGCGCACCGCCACAATCGCGGTGACCATCACGGAAGGTCCCCAGATCGAGATCGGCGAGATCCGAATCATCGGAAACCGGAGCGTGTCCGAAAAGGCAATCAAAGAGCAGCTGATGCTCAAGGAGGGCCAGCCGTTCGGTGAGGCGGCGCAGCAGGAGAGCCGGCGCAAGCTTCTGGCGATGGGTGTCTTCCGGATGGTCAACATCGAAGAAGAGCCGCGGGCGAGCGGTGACAACCTCGCGCATGTGATTGTCTCGGTCGAGGAGCTGCCGCCGACGAGGATCAGCTACGGCGCTGGCGTCGAAGGCGGGCGCCGCCCCCTCCAGAACGCCGCGGGGCAATTCGAGGACCGGGATGTCGTGGCTCCCAGGGGGTTCTTCGAAATCGGCCGGCGGAACCTCTGGGGGAAGAATCGATCCGTCGACGTCTTTTCACGGATCGCCCCGCAGCTCGCAACGACCACCGCGGGGAACTTCGGCTTCATCGAGTACAGGGTCAGCGGCACGTATCGCGAGCCCAACGCGTTCGACTCAGCGACCGACGCCCTTCTCGGCGTCACATCCGAGCAGGCGGCGCGCACCGGCTTCAATTTCGCACGAAAGAGCGGGAACGTGCAGTTCACCCGCCGCGCCACCAACAACCTCAGCCTGAGTGGCCGGTATGGGCTGGAATACACGCGGATCTTCGACTTTGACGCGTCGAGCTTCACTCCGGCCGATCAGATCACGATCGACAAACTCTTTCCGCAGGTCCGACTGTCGATCTTCTCAGGCGACGCCGTCTGGGATCGGCGCGACGATCTCGTCGACCCGACTCACGGGACGCTTGCAAGTGCGGACGTCGGGCTCTCCGCCCGACGCCTCGGCTCGGAGGTCGGCTTCAGCAAAGTCTTCCTGCAGGTCTCCGGATTCCATGCCCTGAATGTGAGGCGGCGCGTCGTGCTGGCCGGCCGCGCGGAACTTGGCCTGGCGCGAGGATTCGCGCGCCAGAAGCTCGACCCGGACAGCGGCCAGCTCGTGACGATTGCGGATCTTCCAGTCAGCCAGCGCTTTTTTGCCGGCGGCAGCACCACGGTGCGCGGCTTTCAGCTGGATCGACTCGGCGTGCCCGAGATCCTGACCGCCGATGGCCTGTCAATCGGCGGCAATGGTCTGGTGGTGCTGAACGGCGAACTGCGGACGACGATCCGGAAATTACTCGGCCGTGACTTCGGCGTGGCCCTGTTCGCCGACACCGGGAACGTCTTTGCGAAAGCGGCGGACATCGACCTGGCTCGACTGCGTGCGACGGCGGGGTTTGGCCTGCGCTACAACTCGCCGATCGGACCGGTCCGGCTCGACTTCGGCTTCAAGACGGATCGGCAGGTCGTCGGCGGCCGCCTGGAGAGCCGATGGGAATATCATTTGAACATTGGTGAAGCGTTCTAATCATTGGATGGTCAAACTTCGAACTTCGAACTTCGTCCTGCGAGGTGCCATGGCCTGGCGTGCGACCATGCTCACGGCGGCGTTGGGCGTGCTGGCCAGCGGGCTGGCAGCCCAGACCGTGCTCGATCAGGTGCTTGTGCGGTTCGGGGGAGAAATCGTCACACAACTGGACGTCCGGCAAGCGCGCCTGCTGAAACTCGTGACCGTTCCCAACGACACGGATCAGGCCTACGCGGACGCGCTCGTCAACAGGCGCCTCATCCTGTCCGACCTCAAGCGCACGGCCGCCGCCGCGGAGCCGGCCACGGAGGCCCTCGATGCGAAGGTGCGGCAATGGGAAGTGAACCTCGGACCGGGCGTCAACGTGCCGAGTTTGCTCGAGCGCGCGGGAATGACCGAAGCGGGGTTGCGGGGCTGGATGCGCGACGATCTCCGCGTGCAGGCTTATCTCGACGAGCGCTTCGCCGGCCGCCCGGCCGACCTTGCCGCATGGATCGCGACGCTGCGGCAGCGGGCGGGCCTTCGTTGATCACGAACTCCGGTTGAGCAGTTGATCGTAGAGTTCCAGGTACTTCTCGACGAGCACACTCCAGGCAAAGTTCGACTCCACGATCTGCCGGCTCTTCGCGCCAAACGCGATCAGGCGCATCGGATCGCTCATCGCATCCTCGACGGCGCCGGCCAGGGCCGCCGCGTCGCCGGGTTCCACCAGCCAGCCGTTGAGCCCCGGCCGGACCTTGTCGGGCAACCCGCCCGCGACCGTCGCGACCACCGCCTTTCTATGCGCCATGGCCTCGAGCGTCACCAGCGAACTGCCTTCGTAGCGCGTCGGATGCACGAAGAGCGTCGCGGCTTCGTACCACGCATGCAGGTCGCTATCGGCAAGCCGGCCCGCAAACAGCACGTGCGATTCCAGACCATGCGCGGCGACTGCGCGCTCGAGATCGGTCTTGAAGGGGCCACCGCCCACGATGACCCAGCGCCAGCCGTGGCGCGCCAGCACGCCGTCGGGCTGCGCGACTCGCGCCAGCGCATCCGCCAGGATGTCCAGTCCTTTGTTGTGCTCCAGCCGGCCGACGCTCAGCAGCACGGTTTCGCCCGCGCCGATGCCATGCCGCTCACGAAGAAGCCGGCCGTCGGCTGGCCCGGCTGCGCCGCCGACCTCGACAACGTCGATGCCGTTCGGGATGGTCCGCATCTGTTCGGGCCTGAGTCCGAGATGTCGCGTCACGCTTGGCTCGAGCGCCGCGTCCGTCGCGATGGTCACGTCCGCCCGACGGCTGCAGGCGCGAACCGCGCTGGCGGAGCGGCCAGTACCCGAGACGTTTGCCGAGTGATTGCGCCCCGGCCGTCGCGCCAAATTCCTCCAGGCCCTGCGGATTGAAGACGAGCGGCGCGCCGGCGCGGCGGCGTGCGAGGGCGTAGCCGAGCACGCTGGCTCCAAACCCATGGACGAGATCGACGCGGCGGTCCCGCACCAACGCGCGCGCCAGCCGTCCAGCTCGCCACCCGAACAGTGGATACGCCGTGCTTCGATCGAGAACGGTGGTCCTGCGGCGGTTGGCAAATGGGAAGGTGAGATACCGGACGTGCCGCAGGCTGATGTGAGGCGATGCGAACGGGTCGGTCGATTGTCGCCGCACCGAGCCGGGAGGCGGCGTGATCAGTGTGACGTCGACGTTCCTGGCGGCGAGATGCCTGACCAGGTCGTGGACCGATCGCTCCAATCCGCCGACGCCGTGAAGTGGTGTGACGGCGCGGGCGACGACAGCCACGTGCACAGGCGCGCGTTTGCCCATCACGCCGCCTGCGGCAACAACAGTGAACGATACACCCGCTCGATCTGCTCGACGACCGAAGGCGCGTTGAAGCGCGCATGAACGTCGCTGCGCGCCGCGGTCCCCAGCGCGGCGCGCAACGACGGGTCGGCGGCGAGGCGCGCGAGGTCGTTCGCGAAGGCGTCCACATCCGCCGACAACAGCCCGGTGACGCCCGCGCACAGGATGTCGCGTGTGCCGCCGGTCTCCATGGCCGCGATCGGTACGCCGAGGCCCGCGGCTTCGAGCAGGACGCGACTGAGCGACTCCGGTCCATACGATGGGAACGCCAGCATCGTCGCATGCCGCATCCATGACAGCGTTTCGGTCCGGCTCAGCCAGCCCACGCAGCCTCAGGTCGATCTGCCGGTCGCGCGCCTCCGCCTCGAGGGCGCCACGCAAGGGGCCTTCACCGGCGACGACCAGCGGCCAGTGCAACTGAGCGCGCTCGTACGCCCGCAGGAGGAATTGCACGCCTTTGTTCGTGGCGAGTTTGCCCGCATACAACACATAGTGACCGGCGAGCGGCGGCACCGCGTCGGCGTAGATCTCGTCGAGGTGCGATATGTCGACGGGATTGGGAATCGTATAGAGGGGGGTCGCGGCCAGTTCCGGCGCGCGGCGCCTCAGGTCGTCGGCGATGGCATGACTGACGGCGATCACGGCGCCGGCCTGCGCCAGCGTGCGGCGCTTGGTGCTGAGGTTGGCGCGCATGTACGGAATGATCGGATACGCCACCGGAAAGGCGGCGCCGGCGCGCGGCCGGATGCAGCGCGTCATCATTCCGATGGAGCACTCCGGGCACAACTGGCTGCCGGACGGGTCGTAGATTAGGTCGGACCAGTAGCACACCGGCCAATAGTCTCGGACGGTCGCAACGACGGGCGTACCTGTGCCCGCGACGGCATCGGATCGCGGGCACGGTCGACATCACGTGCTGCGCGTGCACGATGTCGACATGGCCGTGGGCCAGACGCGACGTCAGATACTCCGTCAGCGCGGTCCAGAGCCGCTCGTTCTTCACGAAATTCCGCACCAGCGGCACCGTCGTCGACTGGCGGCAGAACTGGGTCACGCGGACGCCCTCGTAGGGCCGTTCGAAGATGCCCGATCGCGAGCGAGCGTCGACCTTCACCACTTCCACATGGTTGCCGCGCGCGAGCAGTCCGCGGACCAGTTCCCACGTGCTCCAGCCGCTGCCGCCGCAGAGCGGCGGAAACGAATCGGTGACGATGAGAATCCGCAGCGGGAGACTCATGGCCGAATGCCTCCGGCCGGCAAGCCGGCGAATGGGCATTTCATGCGCGTTTCACCAGCTCCTGCAACCGCGCGTCCAGCGCCGCGCAGTGGATCTCCCAGCTGAAATCGCGGACGGCGCGCGCTCGTGCGGCGGTGCCAAGACGCCCCCGCAGGCCCCGGTCGGCAACGCGATGAGCGCGCCATCCAGCCCTCGAGCATCCTCCGGATCGTAAAGCACGCCCTCGACGTCGTGCGCGACCAGGCGGGTCAGGCGAGGAACTCTGGGCGCGACCACCGGAAGGCCGCAGGCCATGTATTCGAAGACCTTCAAGGGTGACCAGTAGAAGCCGAGCTGCAGGGAAGGGTGCCGGACCGGATCGAACGGTGCGACCCCGATGTCGGCTGCCGCCAGATACTGTGGCAACTGGTGTGCGCGAGCGCGCCGGTGAACAGCACGGCTGGAACATTGGCGGCGGCGCGCTCGGCAGCCGCGCGCTCCGGGCCGTCGCCGATGAACACCGCGCCGAACCGATGGTCGCCTGCCGCATGCAATCGCCCGAGCGCCGCCGCCAGCAGCGCCGCTCCATGCCATGGTCGAAACGCGCCCGCGAAGACACACCATACGCGGGACGAGTCGCGGGTGAAAGGGGATACCGCGCCGGCGCGTGGACGAAACGCGGTCGTGTCCGCGCCCCATTCGACTTCGAGCACGCGATGACGATCGATCCATGGCGGCAGGATGTCGGCAGTGGGTGTCACGAATAGACTCGCCAGGCGCGCCACGTGGTCGCGCCATCGTCGCATCGGCTGGATGAGCAGTGCCCGATCCAACGCCGCCTTTGCGGAACCCGGATAGTCGACGATCGGGGCGTTGACCTCGAGCACGGAGGGGATGCGCAGCCGGCGCGCCGCCAACACGCCTTCGCCGCCGAAGTTGTAGTACCGCTCGATGATCACCGCCGCGCCTACCCGCCTGGCGAGGCGGGCGACGGCGCCGGCGCGCGCCCAGCGCAGCGCCGGCATACCCAGCGGCGGCGACAGCGCGTGCCACGTGACCGGGCCGGTCGGCCATGCGCCGCCGGGCGTCGCGGCGACGTGCATCTCGTGACCTCGTGCCGCGAGACCTTCACTGACGGCCTGCACGTGCACCGAGCCGCCAAGCGTCCCGGGCACGCTCTGATCGGGCGCGACATAAAGGATGCGCATGGACTAGGCCTGGGGCCCGGGGCCCGCCTTTCTGAGCAGGGCAAAGAACGGTCCGGACTGCAGGCGGCCGAACAGCCACACGTCGAGTTTCATCACGCCGGTCAAGCCGCGCAGCGCAACGTACGTGGCGCCCTCCTTGCGGACGCGCGCCTTTGCCGATGCGCGCGGCGACCTGGCTTGCAGATGCGCCGGCGGTTGCGTCCAACCTCCGTGCAGCGCGGCGCGTCATGAACCGCTCGGCCATTCGCGCCAGGACGTTCTCCACGAAGGCGCCCACGATGGGCGTGTAGTAAGTCATCCGCTCGACGCGAAAGCCGCACTCGCTGACGACCCTTCGCCACTCGGCGTGATCGGCGAGCGGATTGATGTGATCGGACTTTCTCAGATCGTTCCTGGCGCAGGTCGATCAATCCAGCCCGCTCGCACAGGCCGGCGAACTGGTTCACGAGCCGGACGCCGCCCGCAATCCAGCCGTTCTTCCGCACGTGCGTGTACACGAACAGCGCGCCGCCGGGCCGCAGCACGCGATGCGCCTCGATGAGCACGTCGTGCAGGGCCTGCGGCGACAGGTGCTCGAAGACATCCAACGACCAGGCTTTGTCGAACGCGCCATCTCGCAGCGGCAGCCGCCGCAGATCGCCGAGCAGGAGATCGCAGCGATCGAGCGCTTCGCGCGCAAAAATACGGACTGATGTCGACGCCCGTCATCGCCGCGCCGCTACCGGCGTTCCAGATGAGCGTGCGACCGCTGCCGCAGCCCAGATCGAGAGTGCGATCGCCGGCCGCGAGCCGGAGAAACCGTTGCAGCATCCACTGCCGGATGCCCGAGCCGAGGAGCGGCGGCGCGACCGATTCGTGCCGGGCATCTGCGTGCAGCGCTTCGTCGAGATACCTGGTCTGCTCGACAAAAGCGGCGCGCCGGCCGCAGATCCAGATAGCCGCGGGACGCATCGTATTCCCGGCCGCAGGAGGAACACCGGATCGCTGACGGTTCATGGAGCCCTGCGCGTTGAGGCCGGTGGAGCCCCGGGCCTTCGGGCCCGGGGGCGTCAGATGCGAGCGGCGCGGCGCACTCGGGACACCGCACGACCTCGAACAGCTCGACCGGAGATCATTCGCCGACCGCCGCGACGAGCGCCGACTCGAGCTCGTTCGGCCCGGCGCTCCCACGTGTAGTCGCCTGCGAGCGCCAGCGACGCGCGGCCCAATGTGGCGGCGAGAGCGCGGTCGCCCGCCAGACTCGACAGCGCGCCGGCGAGCGCCTGCGGATCACCGGGTGTCACGAGCAGCGCGGTTCGGCCGTCGGTCAGCACTTCGCGGATGGAGGGCAGGTCGGACGCCACGATCGGACGCCCCATCGCCAGGTACTCGAAGAGCTTCAGCGGCGAGGTGTAACGCTCGGAGATCGCCGACCTGGCATTCGGCAGACCAGCATCGTCGCATCCGCCAAGCTGCGAGCGGACGTCGGCGGGGCGGACCAGTCCGGTGAATCGAACCCGCGACGCAAGGCCGAGATCGCGGACGAGCGCGCTGCACGCGACCCAGGTCCGACTCGGCAGGATGGCCGCCCACGATCAACCCGTGCACATCAGGAGCGAGGGCAAGCGCGTGGACGAAGACATCGACCCCTTTCCACGGATACAGATGCCCCGCGTAGCCGGCCACGGGGGCCGCTTGCGGCTCCGCGCCCAGCCAGCGGCTCGGGCGAGGGCAGCATGCCGGCATCGAGGCGGACGCCGTCAGGCATCGACGAAGACCTTGGGCCTCGAGGCGTATCGGGAGGTCAACTCCGCGACGAGCGCGTGTGTGATTGTCACGTAGGCGCCGGCGCGCCGCCAGACCCGCCGCTCGCGGCGATCCAGGCGCTGCAGTTTCTGGCGCGACGGCGTCAGGTCGGCGTTGCCGAGCAGCCTGGGCATTTCCGCGCTCACGATAGATGAAATCCCATGAGACTCGTACACAACGGGCGGCCGCCGGCCGGCGGGAATGCGGAGCAGGAAGGCCGCCAACCCCAGGTCGCGCGTGTACACCACATCGGCGTCCGTCCGGGCGAGGCGCCGCAGCGCCGACAGCAGGAACTGCGCGCGCCGGGCGCGAGGTGGCGCGCGCCCGAGACGGTCTCGATTTCAAGGAGCGGCAGTCGGTGGCCAGTGGTAGTACTCGAACGGATCCCGCGCGGGTATGGCGGTATCCGCGCGCACCACGAGCATGACGCGGTGCCCGCGCGCCGCCAGCGCATGGCACGTGGCCATCGTCTGCACGCCGTTCGCCCGCTCGATCGGAAATCGCGTGTCGGCGAAGTAAAGAATCGTCACAAGATGCCGGTCACTGCCGCGGCTGGTTGTAGAACGACGCGCGATCGGTCAAGTAGCGCCAGATCGAGTGCCGGCGCCTCGCGCGGCAACTCCACGAACGTCCGCCAGGCATTCGCCTGCAGCGTCGAGACGCTGCCGGTCCATCGTGTTCATCCCGAACTGGGCCATGAGGCCGAGATTCCACCACACGCAGAGCACGACCACTGCCGAAACCAGCAGTCGCACTGGCCGGCGCGACGGCGGGATCACGGAGAACAACGCCGCGAGGCCGAGCACGATGAGCGGCGTCAACGACACGAAGCGCCGCTGTCCGAAGGCGCCGGCCACGGTCCAGGACTCCACCGCGCCCGCGATGTACGCCTGCAGCGCGAACATCAGCAACGCCAGCATGCCGAGCCAGCGGTGCTCGTGCAGGCCATGCTTCCGGCGTCCCTCCGGCGCGGAGGGTCCCCTCCGGTGGCCGGGGGCCGCAGCATCAGGACCAGCAATCCGACGACCGCGACGAGCGCCAGCGGCGTCCAGAAGAACAACCCGTGCTCGACGATCGAACAGCACCTGCCATCCGTGCGGAGAGGTCCAGGTCATCTTGCGCGTCTCGTAGACGCTCTGTCTGAAATGTCCGTTGAGCGCTTTGAACGCCGCGCAGCTGAGGCACATAGGCCAGCAGGAACCCGGCGGCGCCGGCGAACGACAGGCTCACAAGTCGGGCCAGTCGCCCAGGGGAAGCCCGTCTGCGCCACTTCTTCGTCTCACCCGTCGCAGGACGCTGCCGTTGCCCAGCGCAGAAAATCGAGCGCGGGACCGGCGATGAACAGCGCGTCCTGCGCGCGGACGATCGTCATCAGGCCGCCGGCCAGTCCCAGGGCGAGCGCGCCTGCCGCCGTCCAGCGGGCGCGGACGCGAAGCCAGGTCCACAGAAAGAGGGCGACCGCAAACGCCGAACACGCATGAGTGAAGATCGGCGTGACATACATGTAGAAGAGCAGCGGGGTGCCGAGCCACACCGCCGCAGCCGGGAGGCTGGCATCGCCGATGAGCCGGCGCGTGATGGCCACCGACAGGAGCAGCGCCAGGAAGCCATAGGTTGCCGAGCCGAGTGCGACCGCGGTGATGTAGGGCTGCGACAAGCCGTCGGCCGGGCGGCCCGTCAGCCAGCGCGGCCACATGGCCCAGGCCATAGAACGGCGCCCACAGAACCGCGGCGCCCATCGTCGTGAAATTCCGAGCGCGCCCGATCTCGGTACGGCCTTCGAGAAACGTCTCATGGAATGCCGGGATTCTTCACCTGACCCGAGTTGTAGAAGTACTCGTATTCGTTCCCGAACGACACGTCGTGGTCGAAGGCGAGCGAATGCAGCCACGCAAATCCTTCGACTTCGTCGGAGGCGTAGATGCGAGCGGTCACGAGGGGCAGCGACAGGACGAACGCCAAAAGCAGGGTCAACTGAGAACTCAAGACTGGGAACTGAGAACGTCGGACTTGAGTAGATGTCATCAACTTTGAGGAAATCTTAGTCTGGAGTTCCAAGTTCTATACGGAAAGTCAAGTGCTTTCGGATAAGTCGACAAGCTTCTGAGTAGCACCTGCTGCAGCACCTGGACGACGTCGAATCCCGCGTGGCTGACCATCGGGATCACCACCGAGCGGCGGCGGATGTAGACCAAGCCCCAGACGACGCCCAGAAGCCCGACCGCGATCGCGACGTCGAACCCTTGCTGGAGGTGAAACAGACCGAACGCCAGGCTGAAAATCGCCAGGCCGACGCGAGCCCCGCCAAGGCGTTGATCGAAGCGATGCAGAATGAAACCGCGCTGCAGTTCCTCGCGCACGCCGCCGGCAAGGATGACCACGATGATGAACACGCCGGCCTTCGAGCGGCGAATCCATGTAGGCTTCGAGCGGATTCTTGGCGACGTTGTGCAGGCTCGGGACGAGCGTGGTGATCGCAAGAATCACCCGACCACTCCGATCCAGAGCAGGGGAATCAGGCCCAGGCCGCGGACCACCTCGCCGGCGACGGGCCGTCGGCCGAGAAAGACGTCACGCGATTGCTCGCCGCTCATTGCAAGAAAAATACGAATCAGAATGGCGACAAGCGCGGTGTCGAACAAGCTCGATGTCGCGAAGAACTCCAGCGAGATCTGCGCGGGATCGACCGTCAGCGTCGAGCCGTCGGACGCCCATGGGGGCGCCGTGGTAGAGCAGCGCGAGGAACACGACAATTTGTGTGGGGATGCCGCAGACCAGAAAGACCTGGACGGCCGCGAAGACAGCGGGACACTGGCGGGCTGATAGCTCAGGGCAGGGGGCTGGATGTCCTGGTCTCCTGGCAGGGCGCAGCGCTGAAGTCGGCCGGTTCCACCTCGGCACTCTATCAAGTTCATGACCGGGAACCGCTGAACCGGAACTGGACGATGGCCGCTCGTCAATCATCGGCGGAAGCTGAATAGGTCAAGTGCAAGAACATTCGGCCAAATGTCGATATCTGGCGTTCAGCCAAGAACTGCGACACAATATGTCGTAGGTTCTCCGTCTTGACAACAACGTAAACGAAGCGCATATTTTCTCGCCGGTAGCGCAAACAGCCGGAAGGCGAAACCATCCCAGCGTTTTGCCCGTGAGTACGCCGCCTCTCCCCGAGCGAGGCAGTTTCCGTGCGAAGGCCCGGTTGTTCGACGGGCGAGTGAGGGGAGGCCGGAGGCGGGTCCTGTCGCGCATCCGCGGACCACAGTCGGCCGTCGGGGCAGTTGCCGTGTCGGGAGGGGCTGGCGCGGCGTGTACGAAAGTTGTCATTTCCGGGGGCGACGTCCCCGGAGTCACGGGGACGAGCCGCGCCGCCGCGCGAGGGTGGCGCGGGGTATCGGACCCGTGAGCGAGCGTGTCAGAGGTCCAGGGACATGTCTCCGGATCGGTATTTTGGAGGGTGCTAATGCCGGGTGCTCATCAGGCGGAACCAGTCGTCTCCCACAGCACCGGCCGTGTGTTTGGTCCCGGACGTTCCGTGGCCGGGTCTCGAATTCGAGCGGTATTTCACCGCGGACGGCGTGGATCCGTTCGACGAGATCGACTGGGAGTTGCGCTCCGCGCTCATCGCGAACGAGCGGGGCGAGCTGGTGTTCGAGCAGCGCGACGTCGAGTTCCCGAAGTTCTGGTCGCAGCAGGCGACCAACATCGTCGTCTCGAAGTACTTTCGCGGCCAGATCGGCACGCCCGAGCGCGAGCGATCGGTCAAGCAGCTCATCGGCCGCGTGGTCGACACGATCACCGCCTGGGCGCGCGAACAGGAGTATTTCGCCTCCGAAGACGATCTGCAGGCGTTCAGCGACGATCTGAAGCACCTGCTGGTCTACCAGAAGGGCTCGTTCAACAGCCCGTCTGGTTCAATTGCGGCTTCGAGAAGGCGCCGCAGTGCTCGGCCTGCTTCATCAACGCCGTGCAGGACACGATGGAGTCGATTCTCACCCTGGCGAAGACCGAGGGCATGCTGTTCAAGTTCGGGTCCGGCACCGGGTCGAACCTGTCGGCGATCCGGTCGTCGAGGGAGGTGCTGGCTGGCGGCGGCACGGCCTCGGGCCCCGTGTCGTTCATGAAGGGATTCGACGCGTTCGCGGGCGTCATCAAGTCCGGGCGGCAAGACGCGCCGCGCGGCCAAGATGGTCATCCTCAACGCGGATCATCCCGATATCGTCGACTTCATCAACTGCAAGGTCGAGGAAGAGAAGAAGGCGTGGGCGCTGATCGACGCCGGCTACGACGGCTCGTTCACGGGACCGGCGTACGCGTCGGTGTTCTTCCAGAACTCGAACAACTCGGTGCGCGTGGCCGACGAGTTCATGCGGGCGGTGCTCGATGACGGCGACTGGCAGACGCGAGCGGTGACGTCGGGCGAGGTGATGGAGACCTACAAGGCGCGCGACCTGATGCGCCAGATCGCCACCGGCACGTGGGTCTGCGGCGACCCGGGCATGCAGTTCGACACGACCGTCAACGACTGGCACACGTGCCCGAACACGGCCCGCATCAACGCGTCGAATCCGTGCTCGGAGTACATGTTCCTGGACGACTCGGCCTGCAACCTCGCGTCCATCAACCTGATGAAGTTCGTCGGCGACGATGGCGAGTTCATGCCCGAGGCGTTCGAGATGGCGTGCAAGACGTTCATCACGGCCCAGGAGATTCTCGTCGACAACGCGAGCTACCCGACCAGGGCCATCGAGCGCAACAGCCACGACTACCGGCCGCTCGGCCTGGGGTACGCCAACCTGGGCGCGCTGCTGATGTCGCGCGGCTTGCCGTACGACAGCGACGCCGGCCGGGACTATGCGGCGACGATTACGGCCATCATGCACGGCGCGGCCTACGCGCAGTCGGCGCGCGTCGCGCGCGATCACGGCGGGCCCTTCCCGGGCTACGAGAAGAATCGGGAGCCGATGCTGCGCGTGATGCGGAAGCATCGCGCCGCGCTCAAGGACATCGACAAGACCCATGTACCGAAGGACCTGTTCGAACGCGCCAAGGACATCTGGGACGAATGCGTGGAACTGGGCGAGAAGCATGGCTACCGCAACGCGCAGGCGACGGTCCTCGCCCCGACTGGCACCATCGGGTTCATGATGGATTGCGACACGACCGGTGTGGAGCCCGATATCGCGCTCGTCAAGTACAAGAAGCTGGTGGGCGGCGGACTCATGAAGATCGTGAACGGCACCGTGCCGATGGCGCTCGAGAAGCTTGGCTACACGCCGGCCCAGATCAAGGACATCGTCGGTTACATCGACGAGCACGAGACGATCGAGGGAGCGCCGCATCTGAAGGACCGGGATCTGCCGGTGTTCGACTGCGCGTTCAAGGCCACCAGCGGCGAGCGGTCGATTCACTACATGGGCCACATCAAGATGATGGGCGCCGTCCAGCCCTTCATCTCCGGCGCGATCTCGAAAACCGTCAACGTGCCCAAGGCCGCAACGGTCGTGGAGATCGAGCAAGCCTACATCGACGCCTGGCGCATCGGCGCCAAGGCGGTCTCCATCTACCGCGACGGCAGCAAGCGGACACAGCCGCTCAATACGTCACGCGACAAACTGGCGGTGGCGGGCGGCGAAACAAGCGGCCTCGCGCAACCCCATCGCCACCGGCTGCCGGACGAGCGTCAGTCGCTCACGCACAAGTTCGACATCGGCGGCCATGAGGGCTACATCACCGTCGGCCTCTATGAGGATGGCCAGCCGGGCGAGCTGTTCCTCACCATGGCCAAGGAAGGCTCGACGATTTCGGGATTCGCCGACGCGTTCGCGCAGGCGATCAGCTATGCCCTGCAGTACGGCGTGCCGCTCCAGGATCTGGTCGACAAGTTCATTCATGTCCGCTTCGAGCCGGCGGGGATGACGAAGAACCCCGACATCCGGTTCGCGAAGTCGATCGTCGACTATATCTTTCGCTGGATGGCCGTGAAGTTCCTCTCGCCGGAAGCCCAGTACCGCGCGGGCGTGAACAATCGCGAGGAAGTCACGACGCCGGAACAACTGACGCTCGACGTCAAGGCGCTCGCGGACACGGCAGCAGGTACGACGGGTACGACGGGTACGACAGGTACGACGGGTACGATCCGGCGACAGGTAAAGTCGACCTTTGCCGCGATTCAGAACCAGGAAGACGCGCCACCGTGCTCGACCTGTGGCTCGATCATGGTGCGGTCGGGGGCCTGCTACAAGTGCAGTAACTGCGGCACGACGAGCGGCTGCGCGTAAGGTCAAGCACTCGGCACCGGCGCCAGGCGATGGGCCCTGGGGCCACTCAATCGGACGAGAAGGTCGCACGGAAGAGCCAGGTCTTCTTCGTGGTCGCCGTGCGCTTCGTGGTTGAATGAGCGCATGGCGCCGCTCGACCGCGAGATCGATCGCCTCTACCAGCTTCCGCTTTCGGAATTCACCAGGGCGCGCGATGAACTCGCCAAGCGCGAGACGTCTCATCGCTCGGCGATCCGCCGTTTGGGGAAACCGAACCTCCCTGCCTGGGCGGTGAATCAGCTGTACTGGCAGGAGCGGGGTCTGTACGAAGCGCTCGCGGCAGCGGCCAATCGGCTGCGTAAAGCGCAAGTGGCATCACTCGCAGGCAAATCCAGCGACGTTGGGCGCGCGGAGACCGAACATCAGGTCGCACGAAAGACCGCGGCCGATCGCATTCGAAAACTTCTCGCCGATGCGGGAGAGAAAGCAACGGCCGCAACGCTCACGGCCATCAGCGAGACGCTCGAGGCCGTTCCGGCCGGTGAGCCTCCCGGCCGTCTCGTCCGGCCGCTCAAGCCTATGGGCTTCGAAGGCCTCGCGGGCTTGTTGAAAGGCGGCAGGCTCCAGTCGGCGCGCGCCGACGTGCTGCCCTTCCGAAAGCCGGCGTCGCCTCGCGCGCGGGCCGGTACACCGCAGGAAACGAGACACATTGCAGCCGCAGCCAGGCAGGCCGAACAGGAAGCCCGCCGCCAGGCAGAAGAACGGAAGAAGAAAATCTCAAAGCTCGCCGCGCAGCTCCGAGAAGCCGAAGCCGGCAAACGGGCCGCCGGGACGGCGCTGGCCCGGGTGAAGAACGCTCTCGCCAAGGCAGAGCGCGATCATCAGCAGGCGGCCGCGCGTCTCGACGCGGCAACAGCAAGGGTCGAAGAGCTGAGTCGAGAAGTGCGGTCGAGCGAGCGCCGCGCGTCGCAGGCGGCTATTGCCTGCGCCGATCTGCAAGGACAATTGACGGATCTGGGGGCTAACCGCAAATAACGGACGGACGGCGATCGCCCAGGCGACGGACGCGAACGCCGGACGACGCGCGCCGGCGCCTGGCAGCCCGTGGTGCAAGTCGGCGCGATGCACAACGAGCCGCTAGGCTCGACTTCGTTGCTCCACCCTCAGAAAGAGCGGCGCCGACCCCAGTACGGCCAGTATGCCGTGCGTCCACCACCGCGCCTCGTTGCGGATCAGAAAGTCCAGATGCTCGCCCGGCTCGATCGTGAACCGCACGTTCTTCCAGAAGAGCGCATTGTGCACGAGCAGATGGTGTGCGCCGGGCTGGACTTCAAGGGTGAATGAATCGCCGAACGACAATTTCGCTTTGGGTCCGCCATCGAGCCGCACAATCACCTGCCGCTGCCCGCAATCCGATCGGTGTGTGCGGCTGAGTGTCACCAGGGCCCGCAGGTCGTCCAGTTCTGTGTACGAGACGTGCCGTGCCCGAGTGAATCGCTGCGGTCCCGAAGTCAGGCGACGGTCCGCCATGAGTTCCAGTCTAGGGAAGTTGCGGACGAGCGTAAAGCAGGTTTAACTGAGTGGCGCGTCTCTGTGTCACGACTGCCGATGCCACTTTCCACGTCCAGCGATCGGCCGGAGGCGGGCGAGTCGCCCGCGCAACTGCTGTCCGTGCTCGAACGGTACTGGGGGTACACGGCCTTCCGCCCCCTCCAGCACGCGGCGATGCAGGCAATTCTCGACGGCCGAGACTCCCTCGTCGTGCTTCCGACCGGCGGCGGCAAGTCGATTTGTTTTCAAGCGCCGGCGCTCCTGCGTGAGGGGCTGGCCGTCGTGATCTCGCCGCTCATTTCGCTGATGAAGGATCAGGTCGACACGCTTGTCGCGAACGGCGTGCCGGCGGCGGGCTATCACAGCGCGCTCGCGCCGGATGTGAAGGCGACCGTCGCCGGCGGCATTCGTGAGGGGCGCTACCGCTTGCTCTACGTCGCGCCCGAGCGGCTGGTCGGCGAAGGCAGCGAAGGCTTTGCCGCGCTGGTCGGCCGGCGGCCGTTGAGCTTCGTGGCGATCGACGAGGCGCATTGCATCAGCCAGTGGGGGCACGATTTCCGTCCGGAATACCGGCAGCTGGCCACGCTTCGTGAGCGGTGGCCAGGTGTCGGCGTGCACGCCTTCACCGCCACCGCGACGTCGCGCGTCAGGCGCGACATCGTGGCTCAGCTCGGCCTGCGCGATCCAGCAGAGCTCGTCGGGTCGTTCGATCGGCCGAACCTTGTCTACCGCGTGCTGCCGCGGTCCACGCTGAAGCGGCAGCTGCAGGAGCTGCTCGATCGGCACAAGGGGCACGCCGGCATCATCTACTGCCAGTCTCGGCGCGAGGTCGACGCTCTGGCTGTGTGGCTGGCGGAGAGCGGCGTACGTGCCGTGCCGTACCACGCGGGGTTGAGCGACGACACCCGGCACCGCCATCAGGATGCGTTCCTGAACGAAGAGGCCGATGTCGTGGTCGCAACGGTCGCGTTTGGAATGGGGATCGACCGATCGGACGTCCGGTTCGTGATCCACGCCGGGGCGCCTCAATCCCTGGAGCACTACCAGCAGGAAGCCGGCCGCGCCGGCCGGGATGGCCTCGAGGCCGAGTGCGTGTTGATCTGCTCGAGTGCGGACTTTCTGAAGTGGCGGGCGATGCTCGAGAAGAACGGCGAGTGGTCAGACGCGCGACGCGTCCTCATGCGCGACATGGAGCGGTACGCCGCGAGCGTCGGGTGCCGGCATCGCCGCCTCGTGCAGTATTTCGGCGAGACCTACGGCCGCGACGATTGCGCGGCCTGCGATTACTGCCTCGGCGAGCTCGAGCCGGTCGCCGACCCTGTCACCGTGGCCCGCAAGATCCTCTCAGCGGTCGCGCGTGTCGACCAGCGGTTCGGGACGGCGCACGTCACGAACATCCTGCGCGGCAGCGACACCGAGCCGGTGCGATCGCGCGGACACGAGACACTCAGCGTGTTTGGGATTCTGCGCGACGCGTCAATCGACGAGGTTCGTGGCTATATCGATCAACTCATCGCGCGCGGACTCCTGCGCCAGACCGACGATGGCTACCCGGTGCTGCGGCTGACGCCCGAGGGGCTTGCCTTGATGCGGAACGCCGAGGCGGTTCAGGACCTCGTGCTCGCGCGCCAGCGGAAGGTCGAGAAAGACCGCCCGCCCAGGCGATCGCGGGTCGAGTCGGAATCCTGGGACGGCGTCGATCGCGACCTCTTCGACCGCCTGCGTGCGCTCCGGATGCTCGTCGCGCGCGCGCGCGGCGTCCCGCCATACGTCATCTTTCACGACACGACCCTGCGTGAGTTGGCCCGCTTGAAGCCCGCGACACACGACGCGTTGAAACATGTGTACGGCGTCGGTGCCCGTAAGGCGGAGGATCTGGGTCAGGCGGTGATTGACGTGATACTCGGGAAATGACGCCGCCTACTTGCCACGGCGGGCCGCCACGATATCGCGGAGTTGCATCAACTGCTGACGCAGTTCCTGCCGCTTCAGCATAGGCTCTCCCCGGAAGTCTCTCCCTCGCTGATTTGGACAGAGCGGCCGCCGGAAGTTACGACGGTCTCGCCGCCAATCGTAAGGCACAATAGCGTGGATGCCGGATCCAATCGACGACTTGGATCGACTGGTTGCGGAGCTGGAGGGACTGCGCGCCGAGACTCCGCGGGGCGGCTCACGCCTCGAGGCGTGGCTCCGAGTTGTGGCCGAGCGCGAGGCGAGCGATCTCCTGCTGATCGCCGGCGAGCCGCCCACGTTGCGCATCAATGGCCGGATCGTCCGGAGCGACAGCGCCATTCTCGACGGCGCCGACATCGAAGATATGGTCCTGCCGGAGCTGCCGCCTCACGCGCAACGGATCTTCCGCGAGGCCGGCATCACTGATGCCTCGCGCCGCGTGCCGGGCGTCGGCCGCTTCCGGGTCAACCTGCATCGCGAGCGCGGCCGCGCGGCCGCGGCGATCCGCATGCTGCCGAAGCGCGTGCCAACGCTGGCGAGTCTGGACCTGCCGCCCGGCACGGATCTCCTCTCCCGCCTGCCTCGAGGCCTGGTCCTGGTTGGCGGCGCGACCGGCTCGGGCAAGACGACCACGCTGGCGGCGCTCATCGAGGAGATCAACACGCGGGAGGCGAAGCACGTCATCACGATCGAGGACCCGATCGAATATGAGCACACGAATCAGAAGTGCGTGATTCAGCAGGTGGAGATTGGGATCGACGCGCCGAGTTTTCCGGTCGCGCTTCGCGCCGCGTTGCGCCAGGCACCGGATGTCATCGTGATTGGCGAGATGCGGGATCCGGAGACAATGCGCATCGCGCTGGCCGCTGGTGAGACCGGTCACCTGGTGTTCTCAACGCTTCACACGACCGACGTGGCGTCCACGATCGCGCGGATGACGGACTCGTTTCCGGCCGAGCGGCAGCCGACCATCCGCCAGGAGATCGCGGCGGCGCTGAGCGCCGTGTTCGTCCAGACGCTGCTGCCTCGGCGGGAAGGCGGCCGCATCCCCGCGGCGGAGCTGCTCGTCGTCGGCTATGGCGCTCGCCAGCATGTGCGCCGCAATGCGCTGCAGCATCTCCATCAGGAGATCACCATCACCCGAAAGAACGGCTCGTTCTCGCTCGAGGAATGTCTGGCGCGCCTGGTGAAGAGCGGATTGGTCGATCGCGCGGACGCGGCGCTGCGCGCGAATCATGCCGAGGATTTCGAACACGCGCTGGGGAAGTAGGCGTCGCCAGCTCAGCGCCCCTCGACGACATTCCTGGTCAGATCGAGGTACCGCTCCATCCCTGAGCGGGCGCGGCTCTTGACCATCGGGCGGAGCAGCATGGACATGAAGCCGGTGAGGCCGCTCACCCGCGACTTGGTCGTGTAGAACAGATAAAAGCGCGTGCCGGGCGCGGCGGTGTCGTCGACGACGCTGCGCAGCTCGAGCGTCGCGCTGAAGTAGTGGTTGGCGTATATCTGCGAGGTCGCCACGATGCAGCGCAGCGTT
Organism: uncultured Acidobacteriota bacterium; assembly: GCA_963724645.1. GTDB lineage: Bacteria > Acidobacteriota > Vicinamibacteria > Vicinamibacterales > SCN-69-37 > CAVXSP01. The sequence goes on along the minus strand of CAVRVJ010000006.1, from coordinate 278,824 downwards.
TCAGGCATGCCGGGTCCGGCAATCGGGTAGATCGTCACGTGATTGAGACGGACGGTCGGTTTCATGCCAAATTCGCCTTTGTTCCAGTAGAAAAAATCTGTCGCGCCCGGAAGGAACCCCTTCGGGTAGCTGCGGATGTAGTGCATGAGCTCCGGCCGCTCTGCCGGCATGTCGCCCACCGTCGAAAGCAGCCGGAACTCGTTCGCTCGCGACAAGGCGCGGTCCTGATCGGCATATGCGTCAAGCGCAGCGCTGCCGCCGTTCCTGTACGTCTGCAGTTCGTCGAAGATCATTCGCCGGAAGAGGCGGTCCACCTGGGCCTTGGCGTCTGCCGCCTGCCAGTTCACCTCCGTGCGGAACTGCGTCAAGGCCCTGGCCGAAAGCTGCAGGCTGCAGTCGCCGGGCTGACACTGCGCCAGAGCATCGACATCCGCCTGGTCCAGGGTCAAGCCGTCCAGATCTTCGAGCAGCGGCGGATCGTGAAATTTGCCGACCTGCTGGATCCCCAGCTTTCGCTCGAGCCGGTCGATGTCGCGCAGCTGGTGAAGGAACGCGTCGGCGGAGGCGGCGACGCGCACCGCCCCGAAGATGTTGACATCCACGCCCTCGCGGGTCTTCATCTGCCGCGCCATGGCTCGTCCGGCGTCGATACTCTCGACGTCGCCCGTGCTGAAGCCCATCGTGTCGTGCAGAAACCGGTGTGCCAGATCCTGTGTGGCGGAAGCCAAGGGCGGGCCGGTCAGCGCAAGCATCAGGGCGACAAGGGATAAAATCGGCAGTCTGAGTACGAGCACGGGTGACCTGATTGTAAGTCGGGACTACGCGCGCCCGGTCCGCTGGGCCGTCGAACGCACGGATCGGCTCATTGTCGCGTTTGGCGCGATGATGCTGATCGCGTATCTTGCCGCGACCGTCGTGATGCCGAAGCCCAACGGCCGGGTGGTCTTCGGCGACGCCACGCATCACTTCGTGCAGTTGCGCTCCGCTGTCTTCGACCATGACTTCGATTTCAAGAACGACTACCTTCGAATCTACGGCTTGAAGCAGTACGAGCCGGAGACCGATTGGATTTTCAGCGACCTGACGCCGACCGGGCACGTGCGCAACTACATGCCGGTCGGGCCCGCGGTGCTGTGGGCGCCGCTGTACCTGTTGGTGGCGGGGATCCAGCTGGCGCTGTCGCATGTCGGCCTTGCGGCCCGTCCGGACGGATTCGATCACGTGCTGCAGATCGTACCCGGCGTCACCGGCGTGATCGCCTCAACGACTGCCGCCTGCGTCTCATGGCGGCTGGCGTGCCGATGGACCGATCGGGTGAGCGCGGCGGCGGGAACGCTGGCCGTCTGGCTCGGGTCGAGCGCGCTGTACTACTCGCTCGTTTCGCCGTCTGGTACTCCCATGCCGGATCGATGTTTGCGGCGACGCTTTTTTTCGCGCACTGGTTAAGGCCGCCGCCGTCACCGTGGTCCGTCCGTCGTGCTGCGCTCTCCGGCGCGCTCGCCGGTCTGGCCACGATCATGCGGTGGCAAGACGTGCTGTTGCTTGCAATTCCCCTGTTCGAGTTGACGCGATCGCCGATGCCGTGGGCGCGACGAGGGATCGCGGCGGTTGCCACTGTTGCGGCATGGGCGATGGTCTTCTCGCCACAGATGGCCGTGTGGCACGCGCTGTACGGGAAATGGCTCGCGATGCCGCAGGGACCCTCGTTCGTGCGATGGACCGCCCCGCATCCGCTTGACGTGCTCCTGTCGGACAACCACGGGCTTTTCAGCTGGACGCCCATCGCCGTCCTGTCGGTTATCGGCCTGGCCGGGTTTGCCTTGCGGAATCGGCGCTTCGCGCTGCCACTCACGGCAATCGTGCTGAGTGCATGGTACGTCAACGCGTCGGTGGCCGACTGGTGGGCGGGCGAAGCGTTCGGGGCGCGGCGGTTTCTGTCGCTGTTCCCGCTGCTCGTCCTTGGACTGAGCAACTGGATCGCGGCACCTGGCGCGCGCCGCCTCCGGATGTCGGTCGTCGGCGTACTGGTGGCGGCGAACTGGCTGCTGCTGTTCCAGTACGAAGTCTTCATGAAAGGGTATCGCGATCTGGCGCCGTACCCTGCGGGCTGGTTCAATCTCTGGGTGGCCCGATTCATCGTCCCTCTTCGCGTGATGGCCCGCTGGCTCGCCTGAGTGGTCGTCGGCGCGACCGTGATTCTGAGGGGGTATACTGTACCCTGCGCCTGGACCTGGTTTGACGTGAGCGAACGGAGGGGAGGCATGTCCCGCTGCCTCACAGTTGTACTCGGGGCAATCATTGCCGGAGCGGCTTTTCCTGGCGCCCAGCAAGCCACATTCCACGGCGGGACGCACACGGTCTCCGTTTATGCGACGGTCGTGGACCGCACCGGCCGCCTGATTCCGAATCTTACGAAGGACGATTTCGAGATTCTAGATGATGGACAGCCGCAGTCGCTGAGCGTCTTCCGCAACGATATTCAGCCGATCACCATCGTCGTCATGATCGACCGCAGCGGCAGCATGGTTGGGAACTTCACGATCGTCCGCGATGCCGCGGAGCAGTTCGTGATGAACCTGCTGCCGGACGACAAGGCGAGGCTCGGCAGTTTCAGCAATCGCGTGCTGATCGACCCACCCGACTTCACGAGCGATCCTAGCGAACTGATCCGCATCCTGCGCAATAACCTGCAGGATGCGGGGCCGACGCCCCTGTGGAATGCAACGTTCTCTGCGATGAGCGCGCTCAATCAGCAGGATGGCCGGCGCGTGGTCCTGGTGTTCACCGATGGGTACGACAGTCCCGGCCGGCAGACCGGGAATGTCTCACTCAATCAGGTGATCGGTCGCTCGCAGGCCGAAGAAATCATGGTGTACGCGATCGGGTTGGCGGATTCGTGCGGCGCGCCTGCGCCTGCTCCGGCTCCGCTTCCGCAGAGCAAATCGCGCTTTCAGCGGCGCGGTCCGGGCGGTGGGGGCCGCGGTCCCGGGGGTGGCGGACGGATTCCCGGTGGTAACGGTCCGATTGGGATTGGCGGGCGGCTGCCGCGGCCGGGCGGTATGCCGCCGATCGGGGGCGGCCCGATCCCGTGGCCGGGGCCGGACGTTCCTGGCGGCGGATTCGGTGGCGACGGCGGTGGGCGCGCTCCGGCCGGCGCCGTTTGGAATCGTGGTCCCGCCGGCTGCCCTGGCGCCACACCGGACCCAGGTCTCAAAGCGCTGGCCGATGAGGGCGGAGGCGGGTACTTCGAATTGCACAGCACCGACAATTTGAGCACGACGTTTTCCCGCATCGCTGACGAACTGCATCACCAATACCTGCTCGCCTTCACGGCCACCCGGCCCGACGGCAAACTGCACAAGCTCGAGGTCCGGCTTCGCGATCCGAACATGGTCACGCGCGCGCGCAAGAGCTATCTGGCGCCAGTCGCGAAGACGAATTAGGGGGACGGGTTCGTTTTCCACAGATCGGGCCGATTGGGGGACGGGTCTCGGTGGCGAGATTGGTCGACGCCCCGAAAAGTCCGGCGAGACCCGTCCCCCCCGCCGACGCCTACGGTCTTGCGCACGCATATTTCCTGTAAATTTCTGGGCCGTAATACCGGCGCGCTCCGATGGATCCATGCCGGGCGTTCGCGCAACTATTTGTCTGGTTATTTGGAGATCACTATGAAATCAGCCCGCCTCTCGCTGTGCATGCTCCTGACGCTCATCCTGCCGGCAGCCCTGCGCGCCGCCGCCGATCGACTGAAGGAGGCAGAGGCGGTCCTCTCCGAAATGGCCGGTTCACAGGATCACGGCATTCCCTTGGATCTGATCACTCAGGCCAAATGCATCGTCGTGATTCCGGGTGTCAAGAAAGCGGCACTGGTCGTCGGCGGGGAGTACGGGCGCGGATACATGTCGTGCCGCCGCGATGGGAACAAGTGGTCCGCTCCGGGCGCCGTGCGCATCGAAGGCGGCAGCGTCGGGTTTCAAATCGGCGGATCGGAGACGGACGTGATCCTGATCGTCAGGAATCAGCGCGGCGTCGATCGACTGCTTGCGAATAAGTTCACCGTCGGCGCCGACGCCGCTGTCGCGGCAGGGCCCGTTGGCCGGCAGGCGTCAGCGCAAACGGACGCGACCATGCGAGCCGAGATGCTGGCCTATTCGCATTCCCGGGGAGTCTTCGCCGGTATCGCTCTCCAGGGTGCGACGTTGCGGGAGGACAACGACGAGAACAAGCTGCTCTATGGATCGGCCCTCAGCAATCGTGACATCGTCACGGGCAGCGTCCCCGTGCCCGCAGCCGCGCACGAATTGATCACCGCCCTCTCGCGGTTCTGAGAGCGCGTCGCAGCAATTGGCAGGGCAGCACGCCCAATCGTCGGCCGCTATCTGATTTCCAGCAGTTCGATGTCGAAGACGAGCGGGCCTTTCGGGGTGCCCGGTATGTCGAGGTTGTCGTAGGCGAGCTTGCCTGGAATCCAGAACCGCCGCTTCTCGCCGGCGACCATCAGTTGCAGCCCTTCCGTCCAGCCCGCGATGACGCCGTCCACGTCGAGCAGCGCTGGACCGCCGGTCTTCACGGATGTATCGAACATCTTGCCGTCCGGTGTCCATCCCGTGTAGTTGACGAGCACGTGCGAGTGCGGACCGGGATGATCGCGTCCGAGCCCGACGCGAAGCATCTTCGACGCGAGGCCCGATGAGGTCCTGAGAGCATCAGCCGGCGGCGACGCGACATCCGGCGGCGCGGGCATCGCCGCGTCCGAGCCGGCGTCGTCGGTCTTCAACGCGCAGCCCCCCAAGGCCATCGCTAACAGCAGCGCGATGAGGTTCTGCGATTCATCTGCTCGATGGTATCGCGTCTCTCCGTGAAGCGAGCGCTACAATCGCAGGATGCTGTCGAAGGTGGCGAATCTTCCGGATCGATCCGTTCGCTATCTCGAGTCGGGGACCGGCCGGACGGTTCTGCTGCTGCACGCGTTTCCGCTCAGTGCCGACCAGTGGTTACCGCAGCTGCATCGGCTGCCGCCAGGTTGGCGCGCTATCGCTCCCGACCTCCGCGGGTTTCGCGGCGCGGGGGTGGCCTTCGAAGATCCCGGCCTCGAGCATGCGACGATGGAGACGCATGCGGCCGATATTCTCGCGCTCATGACTCACCTGGAGATCGATCGCGCCGTTATCACCGGCGCCTCCATGGGCGGTTACATCGCGTTCGCCCTGCTCCGCGCCGCGCCGGCCCGGGTGGACGGGCTGGTGCTCGCGAACACGAGGGCCACGGCGGATACCCCCGAAGGTCTGGCCGCGCGCGACAGAATGATCGAACTCGCCGAACGGCAGGGCGCGGCCGGTGTCGCGCGCGAGATGCTGCCAAGATTGTTGGGCCGCACGACCTTGCGGGAGCAGCCAGATCTTCAGGACGCCGTGAGAGAGTTGATCGAACGGAATCCGGTCTCCGGACTCGTTTCGGCCACCCGGGCGATGAAGCTGCGGCCGGACTCCACTCCGCTCTTGCCGGCTGTCGGGTGTCCGACGCTCATCGTATCGGGCGAGGAAGATGCGCTCATCCCCCGCGCCGACATCGACGCGATGGATCACCTGGTTCCCGTCGCCACGTCGCTCGTGATTCCACGTGCGGGGCACTTGACGAACCTCGAGGCGCCCGCGGCTTTCACGGGCGCGCTCACGGGCTTCCTGAACCAAATTGGACGAGGCGTTCTATGATGGCATTGATGTTCCGTGCCTGCTGCTGTCTGGTCCTGTCGTTGGCCGTGCTCGCGCCGGCGCGGCCGCGTGCCCAGACCGCGCCCGGTAGTCTCCACGCGCCGCTCGACAAGATTCTGGATACGTACGTCCGCGACGGGTTTGTGTACTATCTCGCCCTCCAGAAGGAGCGAGGCGCGCTCGACCGGTACCTCGCGTCCCTCGACGTCCCGCGCGCGCGGATTGAAGGCTGGCCGAAGGCAGACCAGGAGGCGTTCTGGCTCAATGCCTACGACGCCTTCGTGCTGCGGACGGTCATCGACGCATATCCCATCAAGGGCAAGTCACCGGAGTACCCGGCCAAGAGTATCCGGCAGATCCCAGGGGCGTTCGAGCAACTGAAGCATCGCGTCGGCGGACAGTTGTTGACGTTGGATCAAGTCGAAAAGGACATTCTCGCCAAGTTTGGCGATGCGCGGCTCGTCCTGGCGCTGGGTCGCGGCGCCATCGGCAGCGGCCGCCTGCGCAGCGAGGTGTTCACGGGCGCCACGCTCGATCAACAACTGACGTTGGTGGTGACCGAGTGCGCGACCCGCGTCAATTGCGTGAAAGTCGATCGGGACAGGAACGTCTTCGAGGTCACCCCTCTCGTCAGCTGGCGCGAGGACCTGTTCGTCCAGTCATTCGCCGAAGCCGGCAGGCCGATGTGGCCGAATCGCAGCCCTCTCGAGCGGGCGGTCGCGGCCATGGTGTTCCTGCACCTGTTCCCGAGCGAACGCGATTACCTGAGGGCGAACACCTTTCAGATGACGTACGGGCAGTTCGACTGGCGACTCAACGATCTGACCGGCGGCGTGCCAGACTAGGGTTGGAACCGAATCAGCTCAACACTCTGCACTCGAGGCTGAGAACCTGAAGCCTTGGGACCTCCGGAACCACTACTGCGTCGACCTGCCCATGGACCTCCACCTCGCCCACAAGGTTGCCCTGATCTCCGGCTCAAGCAAGGGGCTGGGGCTGGCGGCTGCGCGGGCGCTCGTCGAGGAAGGCGCGCAGGTGACGATTTGCGCCCGCGGGCCCGAGACGCTGCGAAAGACGGCCGACGCGTTATCGAGCATCGCAGGCCGGCCGGACACTGTCCTGGCCGTGCAAGCCGACGTCGCCACACCGGACGGTGCGGCGCTCGTGGTTGCCCAGACGCTGAGACACTTCGGGCGCATCGACATCCTGGTGAACAACGTCGGCAAAGCCGGCGGCGGCGATATTGTGGCGACCCCGGATGTGGAATGGCAGAGCGCCATCGACCAGACGCTTTTTCCGGCGATTCGCCTCTCGCGGCTCGTCGTGCCGCACATGCGACAGGCCGGTGGCGGCGTGGTGCTGATGATTGCCTCAATCTGGGGCCGTGAATCGGGCGGCCGCATGACTTACAACGCCATCAAGGCGGCCGAGATCAGCCTCGCAAAGGCCATGGCTCAGCAGTTGGCACGCGACAACATCCGCGTCAACAGCATCGCGCCCGGCTCCATCCTGTTCGAGGGCGGGTCCTGGTGGAAGCGCCAGCAGGAGGACCCGGAGGCAATCGCCGACTTCATTCGTCGTGACATACCCTTCGGCCGGTTCGGCCGGCCGGAAGAAGTGGGGGCCCTCGTGGCCTTTCTGGCGTCGGATCAGGCCAGTTGGATCACCGGCGCCTGCATCCCCGTCGATGGGGGACAGTCACGGAGCAATCTTTGACGCAGTTTCGAAGTTCGCAGCTCGAGCCATCTCTACATCCCCGCGCCTTCGAGCGGGCCTCAGCATATTCATCTCCATGATTACTGGCGTTTCTGGCGAACACCATGGGCACGATGCGCCATACTGATGTTTGAGGGGGCGGTCGGACCGCCGGCTGGATAAGGAGGCACCATGGAGTTGAGCATGAGCATCGCCCTTGCACTGACCCTGACCCTGGGACAAGGCGGAGGAACGCCGGCCGGCCAAACGGTGATGCAGACCCGGCAGCTTTATGATGCCGGCAAGTACCAGGAAGCGGTTGCGGCGGCTGAGAAGGCTCCGATCGACGCCAACAGCGCTCGCCTGCAGTATCTCGCCGCGCAAAGCTACGACAAGCTCAAGGACGCTGCGGGCTCGAGGCGCAGTTATGAACGCCTGGCGGAAGGCGGCGGGGATACGGCCTGGAGTCCAATCGGAAAGTCGGCCCTTCTGCTGATGGACCAGAAGCTCGACGAGGCGCTGGCGTCAGCCGACGAGGCGGTGCGTCTCGGGGCATCGGTGCCGGAGGCGCACTATCAGCGCGGCATCGTGCTGATGACGCGGAAGGACTACCCGAACGCCGCCGGAGCGTTCACCAAGGCCACGCAGCTCGATCCGACGTTCGCGTCGGCCTACTACTACGCGGGACTGGCCGACTATCGGATCAAGCGGATCGACCTGATGACGAACAACTTCGAAAAATTCGTCAAGCTGGCGCCGAACGCGCCCGAGCGTCCTGAAGTGGAATCGATCCTCCGCACGATGCGCGGAAAGTAGCCACGTTCAGAACGACTGGCCGATTGAGAAGAACCACCGGGCGCGCGACTCACCTGGTCTCCGGGCGAGCGGCGCGCCCAAATCGACGCGGATCAGCGCGAACGGCGTCTGCACGCGCAAACCCCCGCCGGCACTCGCGCGCAACTCGCGCAGCCTGAGATCGCCGACCGTCGCGAATGTGTTGCCCGCGTCGAGAAAGCCAATACCGCGCAGGCGCCAGACGATTGGGAACCGGACCTCCCCGTTGAGCACGACCAGCGCATTGCCGCCGTCGATCGGGCCGAGCGCATCTTCCTTGAAGCCTCGCACGCTGTTGCCACCCCCGGTGTGGAACCGCTCGCTCAGAATCAGATCCTGGCCATATCCGGTCGCCAGTCCGAGGCGTTCGGACGCTGCGAACACAACGCCATGAAGCGCGCGGTAGGAGTTGTGCTGAGCGAAATACTTCGAAAAGTGTACGTCCGAGCCGAGCGTCGGCGAGCTGTACTCGAACGTGGACGAGAACAGCCGGCCGCGCGTCGCGTCCACCAAGTCGTCCCTGGTGTCGACAAACGCCGTGGTCGTCACTCTCGCGACGTTGACCGTGATGTCGAGGGCGAACGGGTCTTCGGGATCGGCATTCGCGTCAAACGTGTGGTTCCGCTCGAAGTTGTAGCTGTAGGCGATTTGCAATCGGCGCCCTGCCTTGAAGCGCTGCTCGGTCGTGAACTCGGATTTGTCGGTCAAGAACGGGCGGCTGGTTGATTCGCCGAGGTGCTCGCGGGAGCGGGAAAGAAACACATTCGAGGTCAGCGGGAGGCCAAAGAACGACGGCTTCGTGAAGAAGCTGCGCGCCGCCTCGAAGTCCTTTGTGTACCGCACGGCGAGCCCGGTCGATGCGGCCCGGCCGAACACGTTGCGGTACGTCACGTCGGCCGCCACGCCCGGCAGCAGCGTCCGGGTCTCGCTCGCCGGCGAAACCGTATCGTCCAGCTCGAACCCGTACCGGAGCCTCAACGGAGGCAACTCGTCGAGCGTGACGCGCGCCCGGACTTGCTGCTCGGCGGGCGGCGCGTTGCCCGGGAGCGACTCGTCGATCGGCACCGCCTGAATGTCGACCTGGCGAAAGACGGATGTGTCGTACAGCCGTTTGCGGGCTTGTGCCCACGCGGCCCGGTTCACGGGTTGCCCGGCCTCCAACTGGAGTTCGTGCGTGACCAGTTCCGGCCTCGTGCGCCGCGCCCCTTCGATGGTCACGTCGGCCAGGACCTGCCGCGAACCTTCGTCGATACTCACCGTCAGCGCCACGAGTCCCGAAGTGCGCTCCGCCTGGCTGGTCAGAGTCACCCGCACGGCATTGAAACCGTCCGCGCGGTACGAGTTCATGAGCGCCCGGACGGCGTCGTCTGCGGCCGCACGCGTCAGCGGCGCGCCTGCCCGGAGCGGGAACGCCTGCGCGAGCGCGGCCGAAGACCTCGCGCGCGCGCCTACGAAGGAGACGGTCTCGAGATGAAACTGCGGTCCCTCGCTAATCGTGACTGGCAGGGTCGCGTTCTCTCCATCAAATGCAGGCGGACCGACGGCCACGCTTGTGTTAAGGAAGCCTTCATTGCGGTACATCGCGGTCACGGCTTGCACGAGCGGCGCCGGGTCAGCCCATGGAGACGCGCTCAGTTTGGGATCGAGCGCCAGGGCCTCGAGCCGATCGGCGCTGACGTGCTCGTGTCCGCTGAACGCGAGACGCTGGCTCGTCGACCGCGGACCGGGTTGGATCGTCACGATGAGATGCTTTTCTCCAGTCTGGTCACGCATCTCGATCGACGTCGTGACCACCGCGCGCAGATAGCCTTCGCGGATCATCCTCGCTCGCGCCGCATTCCTCGCTTCGTCTTTCAGGAAGCCGTCGAAGACTGCCTGCTCCCACAGCCGCTCCAACTCGCGCTGCAGCGAGTCGTCGGGAGGAATGCCGGATATGTCGACCATCGTCCGGGGACCTCGGGACACGTCATACGTCAGATCCACCGGCACGGGCGCCGCCTCCGCGGCGGAGCGGCGCGCGGCCACATGCGCCTCGAAGTGATTGTCCTTGCGAAGCGCGGCTTCGAGCCGATCGATGTCCTGCTGCCAACGAAAGAAGTCGAACGTGTCTCCTTCGGTCAGGTGAAGAGCCGGCCTCAGCACGGTGTCCGGCAGACCCGGGGTGCCGGTGAACGTCACCGAGCCAACCGGCGGTGACGGCGGACGGGCGGCGGCGGTGGCCACCGGACGGCCGCCGATCGTGACGTCGTGCCGAAAGTCGTAGAACAGCCGCTCGTTGTCCTCCGACACGAAGCGAACTTCGATGTTCGGCCGGGGAAGATACCCGACGATCCAGGTGAGCTTTCCGCTTTCCTTGAGGCTCTGCGAGAACACGACTTCGAAGTGCCGAGTGACCTGCTTGCCGAACGTGAGGCGGGATGACGGGTCGGTCTCGCCGGCGACCAGCCCGGCATCGAACCGGACGTCCTGTCCGCGCTCGATCCGCAACGTGTCGAGGCCGAGCGCGCGGCCTGTGACGCCGAGCACTTCGCCCGACAGGTACCCGATGACCTGATCGCTGCCGATGGACCGCGCGTCCGCGTTCTGCGCCTGCCCCGTCAGGAGCAACGACACGATCTCGCCCTGCCTCAGCGCCGGCTCGGAGGTCAGCGTCGTTTCGAGCGTCGCCGGCGGTCCCTTCAGATTCAGCGTGACCTCGTAACCCGCTACGCGCGTCACGGCGGTGATCCCGAGGTCGGGCACGATTCCCGCGGGATCCGAAAAATCGATCGCACCGCTTCCGACGATCTGGTAGACGTTGCCGCCGAGGAAGATCCGCCCGCCTTCGCGCGCTTCGGCGCGGCCGAGCAGCGCCGGATGCGCCACCGTTCCGCCGATGCGCACGTCGGCGAAGAGCGCCAACTGTCCGTAGTTGTTGTCGACGCTGATGTCCTCGCGCGTTGTCAGGTGAATGTCCAGGGCCATCGCGTCCAAAGCCGATGGCGCTTCGAGCTGCACGACCTCAGGTGACGATTGCAATACCTGCAACAGTCCGGACGTCAGTGAAATTGGCTCGCGATACGATCCGCCGACCACAGTCGCGTCGCCAACGAGCGAGACGTCTCCGCGGTCGATGACCAGAGCCAGGTCGAGGTTGACCTCGGTCTTCAGCTCGGCCGGAATCGCCATGGCCAGGCCACGGCCATTGATCGCCACCCGCCCGCTCGTCGGCTTGAGGCGCGAGTGACCGAGGACGCCGGCCACCGCAATCGTGCCGCCGTTGGCCTGGCCAGTGACGTCGGCCACGCGCACTTCATTGGCGGACAACACGAGCCTGCCGGTCAGATCGGAGATGGCGACGCGAGGCGATACCGTCCGCAACTCGCCGCGCTCTACGATCGACATGGCCGTCGAGTTGCGGATCGGCCGGTGCGCCGGTCACGCGGGCCTCGACAAGGGCCGTGCCGCCGGTCGCCACCTCCGGGAGGAACGCGCCGAGCGCGCGCAGGTCGATCGTCCCGTTCACCGAGACGTCGAGCGAGGGCGTGCCGTCGAACTGCACGCGTCCGCCGACGGAGAGTTGGTTGCCGGCGCCGCCCCAGTCCCAGACGCCGATCTCGGCGCGTCCGTCGGCCACATCGACACGCGTGGGCCGCTGCTGATCGAGCGGCACGCCCGCGAATTCGAGACCGGCGCGATCCAGCACGACCTGTCCGCGCACGGCCGCCAGTGCGGGACGATCGGCGGCGAGAGTGATGGTGCCGGAGATGAGGCCGGCCAGCTGCGATAGCGTCGCCGCCGGCACAAAGGGCGCCAGCACTGCGGGTGTGATCGAATCAAAGCGCGCCTGCACCCGAGCGGCGGCCTGCGGCGTGCCGGCTGCGCCGGTAATCCATGCGGGCGCGTCCGGCGCGAAGAGCGCGACCGGGACATCGCCGGTTGCCGAGATGGTGGCGGCTTGCCATGTCGCCTCGAGGCGGGTCACGCTCACCACGCCTGCACCGTAGGCGGCGCGCGCGATCAGTCCCGTTGCCGGCGGCTGGTCCGCCAAGCCTATCCGTCCATCATCCACCCTCGCCTCGGCGGTCAACGCCGGGCGCTCGAGCGAGCCCGGTGCACGGACGTCGACACGGAACTGGCCGTCGACCTGCAGTCCGGCGGGAACAGTTCCGGCCGCAACAAAGGCGAGGGCGATCTGCTGGAGATCGCGCGCCTCTCCCTCCAGCGAAGCCGCAAGTGTCCCGGGCAGGTCCGGGCCGAGTCTGCCCGCGGCGTGAAACCGGTTTCGGCCGATTCTCGAGCGCGACCCCGGCGACGTCGAGCGTCCGGCCGTCGTAAGCGGCTCTACCGGGTTCGGTCAAGCGCACGGGGATTTGTCCGACGCCGGCCTCCAGCCGCTGAAGGTCGATCGTCCCGTGCGAGTGCGCCAGGTCGTCGGTCACGCCTTCGACCCGCGCCGCGAACGAGGCCACGCCGCTCAAGGGTGCGCTGGTCGTGACGCGCAGCCGCGAAGCCAGCGCGGCCAGGTCCGCGTCTGTCGTCTTGGCATCGACGACAAAGGCGTTGGGAGTCGCAAGGGCAACCGTCGCCGTGCCGCTCGTGGAGAGATCGGCAAGGTCGATGGCCGCGCGCAGTTGATGATTGCTGAGGGTTACTCGCGTCGAGACGCGGCCGAGGTCACGATCGAACGCGCTCGTCCGGAGCATCTCCAACTGTCCGGAGCCTTGCGGATCGGCAAGCGTGCCAGCCGCCTGCCACTCGCCGTTCAGTTGCGTGCGCAGCGGCACGAGAACTTCGCCGGGCCGCGTGCCGGGAATCGGATCGATCGTGAAGCTGTCGGCCAGCAGATGCGCGGAGATTCCACGCGTGCGGAAATCGTACTGCCCGGCGCCAGTCAGCCGCCCGTTGGGTTGGGTCAGCGATAGGGGCTCGACCCTCAGTAGCTGGGGCGTCAGGCTCAACGCCGCCTCGAGGCGATCGACCTGTTGTCCCGCCAACGACAACGATCGACCCGAGAGGACGCCGTCGAGGGCGGGGTTCGTCGTGGTACCGGAGACCGATCCCGACAACGTGAGTCCGCCCGAAGGCCAGAGACTCGGCTGGAGAGATCCGCGGAGCTCATCGAGGGCGGGAAGCGTGGCTTCTACTCGCCCCGCTAGTTGCGGATTGCCGATCTGGCCGGACAGTGTGAGGTCTGCGTGCACGCCACCGGTCAGTGTCGCGAGGGGCGCCTCGCTGACGAGATCGAGTGCGCGAAGAGTGTCCCAGAGTTCGGGGAGCGAATCCGCAGCGGCGGTGACGGCGGCGGACACTGTCGACGAAGACCACGTCGAGGCCGCCAGCCGGCCGTCGCCGCGGCCCGTGATGTGCACCGCGCGGTTGACCCACTGATCGAGACTGCCGCGCCACTCTCCAGTGCGAGCCTCGAGCGTCACGCTGCCGCCGAGTCCCATCGCGCGGCCGTCCGTGCGCATGGAGCGCGACGTCGCCTCCACGTCCGCCGTCAACGCATCTGCACGCCAGGCGGCCAACGAGGCCGTCGCGCGACCGTCGAGCAGCGTTTCGATCCTGGCCGGCACTTTCACGCCGAGCGCCGCCAGCAATCTCCCAGCATCAAGATCATGCCAGTCGATCGATGCGCGCGCCCGCTCCGGGGCATCAGCGAACGACAGGTGTCCGCGACCGGCAGCCGTTCCACCAAGCGCGCGAACGCTGAATCGAGTCGTATCGAGGGCGCGGCCGTCGACATGCGCAGCAGCATCGACCGCTACGCCAGTGAGGCCCTGCCACGCCAGGTTCTGTGACGTCAGCGTGACGTCCACCGCCGGGCTGGCAAGGGTGCCCGCTGCACGCGCGCGAAACGTCATCCGGCCGGCCGGCCGGTCTCCGACGACGAACCATGCGGATACGCGATCGACATCTGCGCTTCCAGTGGCGTCCACGGCGATGGACGAGCCGCTGCCGAGCAGGGCAGCAGCACCGGAGGCGGCCAGCGTGGCTTCCGGCGCCTGGAGGAGCAGCGAGTCAAACGAGAGGCGCGCGCCGTCCCAGGCAATCTGCGCGCGTGCCGTGATTGAGGTCGTGTGCTCGCCGATGCGGAAGGTCGCCGGTTGCCCGATGGCCAGCGCGCCGCCGGTGCCCGCAGCGGTGGGGTGAAGGGCCAGCGACAGCGCATTCACCGCTGCGTCCATCCCCAGCATTTCGTCGCGCCAGATGAACGACGCATTCTGCAGCGTCACCGCGCCAATGGGAAACGACGCGGGAACACTCGAGGTGCTGGTGCCTCGGTCCTGCGGAAAGTTCGTTGAGCCGTCCTGCCGCCGCAGGAAGGTCAGGCGCAGACGCTCGGCCTCGAACGACGTGATGCCAATGCGGCCGGTCCACACCGAACGCGGCAAGGCGATGTCGAGGCGAGCGGCTTCCAGGAAGGGATGCTGCGGATCGGCCGTCGTCGAAACCACGAGGCCCTCGACATGCACACGGCGGCTCGCGAGGTTGTACCTCAGGGAACTGGTGCGTACTCGAATGCCTCCGGCTTCGAGGCGCGACGCGGCCCACGCCGCCACGCGATCCTCGACCCACGGAAGATGGACGGCCAGCGCCAGGACCGTGACGATCAAGGCGGCGGCCACGATCACCAGAGCAACACGGCGTGCAATCAGGCGGAGTCTGGCGCTCACGGCTATCTGATCCGAGTCTATCTTCGCTCTGGCGAAATCAGCGGCTCATCGCGACCCTGGGAGTATGATCAAATTAGCTGAGCCGAATACCGGCTCGGGGGACTTTATGCGCTGCAGCAGATTCCTGACCTCGGCGGCCGTCTTCGCAGCTCTCAGCCTGGCGGTCACTCCGGGTCTTGCCGGACAGCGCGGTGGCGGGCGGGGCGGAGGCTCGGGTGCGTCACGCGGCGGCTCCGGCAGTGGGGCACCGGGTGGAGAGTCCGGCGGAGGTGCCGTGCCCCGCAGTCCGGGAGGTGGTGCACCCCCCAGCAGCGCGCCGGCCCCGTCGTCCTCCTACGGCGCCCCGGCGGCCCCCAATTCCGGGCCATCGCGCGGCTATGTCCCGCCTCAGTCGCGGGGCGACTCCTCGGGTCCACGCGGCGGCGCCGTCGGGCGCCTGCCCAACTATAGCTACGGATCGCATGCATACGGACCGGGCGGCTACGGGCACGGCATCTACGTGGCGCCGAGTCGCTTCTATCATCCGTATTACTCGTTCGTCCCGCGCTGGCGACTCGGCTTCGGGATGTGGGTGGGGTACCCGGTCGCCTTTTGGTACCGGGTTCTACTACGGCTATCCGTACTACAACCCCTACTACTACGATGGCTACCCGCCGCCGGGTTATGGCTATCCGGCTCCTGGCGAGTATCCGCCGGCAAGTCCCCCGCCGAGCGGCGCTCCATCGTCCGGCTCGTCGGTCATCGCACAGCCGGGGGCGGCGGCCGGCAGCGTGAGCTTCGAGATCACGCCGGCGACGGCCGAGGTCTTCATCGACGGCGAGTACGTGGGACGAGTGTCGGATCTCGGACCGACGACTCAGCCGCTGGCGCTCAAGCCTGGGCGGCATCGCATCGAGATTCGCGCGCCCGGCTATCAGACGCTGTCGATCGACGCGGACGTCACGGCCGGCCAGGTGATTCCCTACAGGGGGACGCTGCAGCGGGAAGGTTAGCGCCGCCGGGCGGCCTCGCTATTTCTTGACGTTGCCGTCCGGGTCGCGAACCTCGAGCGCACCCGGGTTCAGCTTCTGCAACTGCGGCGCGATCTTCGCGCGATCGCCGACAGCGACAATCACGAACTTGCCGGGCACGAGGTAGCGTCCGGCGACATCCTGCACGTTGGCGCTGGTGACGCCGCCAATCTGTTGCGGATATTTCGTGTAGTAGTCCAGCCCCAGGTCGTACACGTAGGTGCTGGCCATCGTCGCGACGGTGCTTTGCGTGGTCTCGAAGTAGCCCGGCAGGGAGCGCACGAGCGCGTCGCGCCCGAGTGCCAGTTCGTCCGCGCTCACGGGTGTCCGTTGCATGCGCGCCAGCTCCTTGAAGATTTCCTCGACCGCAGGACCCGTCGCATCCGTGCGGACGCCGGTCTGGACATAGAACGGCCCGGTGCTCTTGCGGTATTGGAACAGCGAATAGGCCCCGTAGGTGAACCCGTGATCCTGGCGCAGATTCTGGTTGATGCGGCTCGAGAACAGGCCGCCGAGGATCATGTCCATGACTTCGAGCGGCGGGTAGTCCGGCGTCGACCGCGCCGCGCCAATCGCCGCCACGCGCAGCTGCGTTTGCGGCGCGCCCTTCAGATCCACGACCACGAGCTTGGCGTTCGTCGTTTCCGGCGTGCCGAGCGCGGGCCTGGCCGGCGTGCTCGGGCTCCAGCCCGCGAACGCCTTCTCCGCCAGTCCGCGCAAGGCCGTCGCGTCGATGGCGCCGGCGACGACGAGCGCGGCATTGTTCGGCACGAAATTCTGTTTCCAGAACGCCGTCATGTCGTCGCGTGTCACGCCCTTCACGCCGGCCTCCGTGCCGAGCTCGGTGAACCCGTAAGGGTGCCTGGATCCATACAACGCCGCGGCCATGACGGTAGCGGCGATCCCGTTCGGATCGCCGCGGCGCTCGACCAGTTGCGTCAGGCGCTGGCCGCGCTGGCGCTCGATTTCCTCTGCGGGGAAGCTGGGATGAAGCGCGACGTCGGCCAGCAGATCGAGGGCGGCCGGCGCGTTTTTCTTCAGCGAGCGGATTTGCACCCGCGATGAATCCATTGACGATGTCGTGCCGATCGCCGTGCCGATCTGGGCGGCGTCGTCCGCCAGCTTCAACGCGTTGCGCGTCGCCGTGCCCTGATCGAGCATCGCGACGGTGAAATTCGCCAGGCCCGGGCGGCTGGGAGGATTCGCGTCGCTGCCCGTTTTGATGACGAGCGCCATCGAGACGATCGGCAGATTCGTCCGCTCGGTCAGGATGACGGTCAGGCCGTTGGAAAGCGTGAAAGATGCCGGCGCCTGGACGTGCGGCGGCGTGACCGGTCCGGGTTTCGGGATTTCTTTGCGCCATGCCTCGTCAGCGTTCACCGACTCCGCGCCCGTCCCCGGTGGCACCTTCTGAGGGGCCGGCGTGGGCACTTCGGGACCGAGCTTCTGCGTACCCGGCAGCCCCTCGATCACGACGCGGGCGTTCGGCTGCAGCTGCGCAGCCGCGAACGTCTTCACCGATTGCACTGACGCGGAACGGTATCGCTGCAGGTCCTGTCCCAGATAGTCGGGCGTGCCCAGATACTGGTTGTAGCGGTTCAGGAGGTCTGCGACGCCGCCGAGCGTTTCGAGGCCGCCGATGATTCGCGTTTCAAATGTATTGCGTGCGCGCTCCAGCTCCTCGGCCGCCGGACCGTCGGTCCGGAACTTCTGGAGCTCCGCGTCGATCGCCGTTTCCAGCTCCGCGGCGGTGTGCCCGGTGCGCGCAGTGGCCGAGATCGTGAAGACCGAGCCGAGCAGCAGGGAGTACTGGCTGGCGCTGACGTCCTGGGCGATCTGCTGCTCGTAGCACGAGCTTCTTGTACAAGCCGGCTCGACTTGCCGCCGCCGAGGATCTGCGCCGTCAGGTCGGCGTCGGCGTCGCCGGGCTTGTAGGCCGCCGGCGTGATCCAGCCGAGCTCAACTTTCGGGAGCGGCACCTTGTCGGTGACGACCATGCGCCGCTCGGCTCTGGATCGGCGGCGTGCTCGCCGGCGATCTTCGGCACGGCCGGGCCGCGCTTGATCGGGCCGAAGTACTTCTCAACCAGCGCCTTGGCTTTGGCTTTGTCGATGTCGCCGACGATCGTCAGGCTCGCGTTGTTCGGCGTGTAGTACGTCTTGAAGAAGCGTTTGATCTCCTCGAGCTTCGCGGCCTGAATGTCGGCGTGCGATGCCGATGACGTCGGCATGATACGGGTGCGCCGCCGGAAACAGCTGGTGATACTCCTCCTCGTCGACGATGCCGTACGGCGCGTTCTCGACGCTCTCGCGTCGCTCGTTGCGCACGACATCCTGCTGGTTGGTCAGGTTGGCCTGATCGAGCGTGTCGAGCAGATAGCCCATGCGGTCGGATTCGAGCCACAGCGCCAGCTCGAGCTGGTTGGAAGGCAGCGTCTCGTAGTAGTTGGTGCGATCGAAGTCCGTCGTGCCGTTGTAGTCGCTGGCGCCGGCGCCTTCGAGCAGCCGGAAGTGCGTCTGGCCCGGGACGTGCTTCGAGCCCTGGAACATCATGTGCTCGAACAAGTGCGCGAATCCCGTGCGGCCGGCTTCCTCGTTGGCCGGCCCAACGTGGTACCAGAGATTGACCGCGACCATCGGCAGCCGATGGTCTTCCGACAGGATCACCTCGAGGCCGTTCGGCAGACTGGACTTTTCGAAGGCGACGGTTGGCGTGTCCGACACCGGCTGGGCAGCCGGGTTCGGCGCGCGCGGAGCACGCGCCCCACACGAGGGCGCTCGAAGAGGAGCAGGCACGCACGTCTCATGAGCGCCATTTTAGAGGGTGAGACGACGCCCGGAACCTAGAAACTGAGCCAGCGCTGAACTTCACCAGAAACATGTTCGTCCCCGGCGCGGTCAACGCCCGACCGAAGTCGCGTCCGAACTCGAATTGCCCCTGCGAGGTGGTGTCCTCGCGTCCCTGCTGCCAGACGACGAAAAGCGTCGAGCCCGGACGATATTCCCAGCGCAGCACGTTCGTCGCACGGAACGAGAGGTAGTTGAAGTCCGGCTGCCCGCCGTAGGCAAACGGCGCATACCGGTCTTCGTAATGCGCCGCGCGGCCATTCACGAGCTCTTGGAAATTCGTGTACCCGCCGATCGAGACGAACGGCTGCCCGTAGAGCTGCAATGAGAGGCGCGAAGTCAGCGTGTAGTTCAACCGCATCGAAATGCCGATCGTCGTCTGATCGAGGCGTCCGAAGACATAATGCGCGTCCGGACCCGAGGTCAGGTTCTCGACCCATTGGGTCTCGGTCAGATTGCGGCTGAAATCGATGCCGAGTCGAGCCTCGATCGCGGAGGAGGGCCGCACGGATAATCCAGGACTGACGCCCCAGAACCACGAACCGTCGCGGACGCGGCCCCAGTTGAAGAACATCGAGGCGGATGCGAACTTGCGATCGTCGGAGTTGAGGTAGCCCCACTGGCTGACGTTGCCGGCCACGTAGCCGCCGGGTCCGCCCCGGGTGAGCCGGTCATCGAATCCCTGCGAATTGATGTTGAAGCCGGAGCCGAAGCTCCAGTTGTTGGTGAGCTCCCAGTGCGCGTTGATGTTGCCGCCCGAGAACCTGCGGTCGTGATCGAAATTCCACGTGGCCCCCTCGTTGAAGTTGATACGGAAGCTGCGCACGTGCGCGGCCAGGCACGTCGTGGATCAACTGAAGCCAGTTCCCGATGGAGATGTCGTCGGCGCGCTGCAGGTAACCCAGATCGTTCGTCTCGAACCCGGGCGTCTTGTAATTGACATTCGACATGAAGTGCACTTTCCGGCCAGTGATCTTGTTGAAGCTGAGGCCGCCCGCGTGCCCTCCGAGTTGCGTTCGCTGCGGATCGAACGTGACATGCTGCGCGTCGGGACGGGCGAACGCGTGGACGTAGTTCTGCTGCAGGTCGGCGATGGCGCCGGCGGTGCCGTGCACGAGGCTGCCGGCCCAGTGGCCGCTCAGGCTGTAGCCGCCGTGGTGCAGGCGCCAGTCACCGTCGACGCCGCCCGTCACCGCCGACCCGGGCACCGACTTGAGCTCGTCGGGCAGCGATCGATTCGTGCTCGTGACCATGAATCCGAACCGCGACTGATTCGTGAACTCGCGATTGACGCGCAGGATCGAGTAGTTGGTCGCGGGCTCCACCGGCGACGTCGAGCGCGTGAGCGCGGGCCCCTGGGCGAGGCGTGCGTCCTCGGCGCCGGTGACCGCGTCGAGCGCGCCGATCGAGAATCTGCCAATCCGGCCCGTCAGCTTCGCGGCCCCGAGGATGGTCGTATTCACCGGCTGCGCCGCGAACCCGCCATCGGGCGCGCTGACGTCGCGATGCGGTGTGCGACCGATGCGGCGGGAATAGAACAGCCCGGTGCAGCTCCCGTCGCTGCAGTCCAGGTCGTAGGAGAAGTTCCCTGACCCCTCGACGAAGAACGGCCGCCGCTCGGCAAAGAACGTCTCGAAACCATTGAGGTTGACGACCGCCGGATCGGCTTCCACCTGGCCGAAGTCCGGGTTGATCGTGCCGGTGAGGGTCAACCCGGCGCCGATCTTGTACTTGAGGTCGAGCCCAGCGCTGACGCCAGGATCCGGCGACCGGGTCAACGGATTCCCGGACGAGACCGGCGCGGTCGCAACTTGCCCGACGACGTACGGCATCAGCTCGAGTCTTCTGCTGAGCGTCGCGTGAGCGTCAGGCCGGTGAGATCGCCGAACGACGAGACGTAGCCGCTGGCGCTCTTCGCCAGAAGGGGCCATGTGGACGTCTCGTTGTTGTGCGCGACGGTGCGGACGACTGCGAAGCCGAAGGTGCCGGCCGATGCGGAATTGAAGCGCAATTGCGAGAAGGGAATCCTGAACTCCGCCCGCCAGCCCTCGGGCGATCGGCCGACCGCCACGTCCCACACCGCATCCCATCCGGAGTCGTTGTTGGAGTCGTTGTACCAATAGCTGTCCTGCTTGACACCGGCGGCGTTGACGGCAAACTCGAACGCGGTGCGGCGATCGTGGTACGAATCGATGAGCACGCGGATCCAATCCGAGGGCGAGCTGTCGTCACGGCGTGTGAGCAGCGCGCGGATCCGATCGGCCTCCGCCTCCTTGGCGTCGACGGCAACGTAGATCGCCTTCTCGTCGAACGCGACCCGGACCTCGGTGGGATGCGTCGGCGCCGCACCTTCGTTCGGCTCGCGCTGCAAGAACCCGTTCACGGGCTGCGCGGTGGCCCAGATCGGCTCCGTCAACTCGCCATCGATGAGAATCGAGCTCGTTCCAGGCACCACCGAAGCCGCCTCCACGCTCGGCGGCGCCGGAGCCGGCGATCCAATGCGTAGATCAGCCACAGTGCTCCCGCCGTGCAGCGGTGTGCTACACAGCGCGACAGCCAGGCAAGCCCAGACAGACTTCCGCATGGTGGCTTAGACGAACCCCGTAAGAACAAGTTAACGCGAGAGAAATGACGCCGGGCGTCTTTTTATTCGGACAGCCACTTGACTTGACGTGGCAGGTCGCGCCCGCGCCCTCGCGGGCGCGCGAGGCGTCATTTCTGGCCCGGCAGGCGAGGAATCACGACGTGCGTGCGGGTCCGGACAGTCACGCCGCGCTTCTTCACGGTCACACGCAGCACGTGCAACTTGCCGTCGCGATCCTCGGGCGGCCGGCGCCACGCCCAGCAGATAGTAGGCGCTCGATTCGCGCAGGATTCGTCCGAATGCCAGCACGCCTGTGCCCGCATGGACGCGCAGCAGGGCGCCCCCCGACGATCCGGCCAGCTGATCGAGGCCGCGTCCGAGAAGGTACGAGTCGCGCGAGGACGATCGTGTGCGGTCGCCGGCATCTTTGACGGCATTGGTTGACGACGAGAAGGCGTCGAAGAAGCTGTCGTCCATATGCAGGACGTAGACGCTGGTGTCCGCGGCGGCCGCTTCGGCGCCCACGCTCGAGATCGAACCGCTCAGATCGGGTCGACCGCCGATGCGATCGCCAGCCGCCATGCCGGCACTCAAGAGGACGACCGTCTTTCGCTCGCGCATGCCCTGCAGGCCCTGCAACAGCAGGCTCAGCCCTCGCAGCGCCAGGGTGCCCTGCGATTCGTAGTACGCCGCTTGCGCGTTGGCTTCGGCGTGGATCGCGTACGGGCACGTCGGGTCGCCTTCGCCCCGGCACTCGCGCGCAAACACGCGCGCAAAGGTCTCGGAGTCGTTCGCATTGATGTCGACGGCCTCCGAGACGGTCAGGTGAAACGCGCCCGGAAATGGCGCCTGTTGGCCCACGAGCCGATCGAGCGCCCGGCGGAGGGCCAGATGATCGTGAGTGAAATCCAGCGCGGGGCGCTCGAACGGGTAGACATACAGCGCCACGAGATCATCCGGCTGGAGTTGCGCAACGAAGCTTTGCGCCCCTTGGACCGCCGCCTTCATCGACGCGGCCGTGAAGCTGATCGTGTCGACCGCCAGAACGAAGACGCGCGCGCCGGGCGGGACGTAGCCGGGGGAGACAATGGGCCGATCCGGTCCGCCCGCGTCGGGCGGCAGCACGGGCGCCTTGCGCAGAAAATCGACGGAAACGACGCGCCGCGGATGGCCGTTGAAGAACACCTCGAAGTTGTCGATGTTCAGGCCATCAACCGGGTCGCCATCCCGGCCGACGACCTGCACGTCCACAGCCACGAGATCGACCATCGACCGGAAGACGGGCGTCGGCCGATCCTGCGGTGAGATCATGGGCGCCGCCCCTGGAACCGCGAGCCACATCGCAGTCAGCGCGAACGGCCAGCACGCGCGCAGGATGGTCATATGGCGACCGGCGGGCCGGCGTCGGGAGCCGCCAAACCATGAACGTCCGCCGAATTGTAGCGCGCGTAAGCGCGTCGTAGTTCTTCCGTAATCGTCTCGGCAAGGGCACGCGGCCGGACGACGCAGACACCGGCGCCGAAGCCCAGGATCCAACTTCGCAGCGCCCAGTCGTTCGAGACCTGAAGCGTGACTTTGAGACGGCCGTCGGACAGATCCTCGATCCGCTGGGAATCGTGCCAGACGCGGCCGCGCACGTAGGGCGCGACGCGCGCGTCGAATTCCAGCTCGATCGACTCCGGCGGCGCCCAGAAGACACCCATGGATCCGCCAAAGACGTCGACCGGCAGCTCGCGCGTCTTGCGAAACGTCTCGTCCTTGATTGCCAGGCGCTCGATCCGCTCGATGGCAAAAGTGCGGAACTCGCCGTACTGCGGAATCCAGGCGACGAGGTAGACGCCGCCTTGTGCGAGCGCCAGACGATACGGGTGAGCGAGATAAGGTTTGGACCGGTTGCTGGCGGCTGAGAAATAACGCATCTCGACGATCCGGCGATCGCGCGCGGCCTCGAACAGACGCCGCGTGATGTCGACGAGCTTGCCGGATCCGCGCTGGGCGCGTGGTCCAGCCTTGGTGGACACCACCTGCGGCAACGTGGAGAGAAACTCGCGCATGCGCGGGTTGAGCGCGCGCTCCAGTTTTTCGAACGCCGATCGCAGCTCGTCGGCCAGCGGCCAGCCGGACAGCGCTTCGACGACCGACCGGCTGAGATACAGCGCCGCGACGTCGGCCACTGATAACCCTTCCTGCAACGACTTGAACGGCTGGGCCTCGAGCCGCCACCGCTTCGTCTCGTGCTCCTCGCCCTCGTCGTAGACGGCAAACCCGGCTTCCTGCAGGGCCTGCAGGTCGCGGCGGATCGTGCGCGTGGTTACCTTGACCTGCCCCGCCAGCTCGTGAATCGTGACTCCACCGCGGCGGCCCTCGATTTCCCGCAGGATCTGCCATTGCCGGATAACTTCGGCGTTACGCACGGGCAGCCGGCCTCGAGACACGCCAGGCTGCACCGCGGCACCGGAGAGTCACATGGTGCTCCTTCGGGCAGGGGGCATACAGGATTCCAGAAGCAAGCTTAGCCGGTCCGGCGGGGCCCTGGGGGTCTCCCCACGGGTAGCCCAGGAAGGCCATCGGGGGAACTCTCGAGGCATCTCAGGCGTCAATACCTATAGGGGTCGAGGATTCCCCTGACCACGGCTGTCACACCGTGAGCCTAGTCTTAGTTCGAGGGGGACACACTCATGGATAGGTTCGATGGCACGGCCGCCCGACAGTTGGTATTGGTGGACGACGAGGGGCACACCCCGCTTCAGTGGCGCGAAGCGCCGAAGCGCAAGACGCCGTCTCTCAAACTGCTGCAGAAGGATATTTACGCGGAATTGACGCGGCGGCGAAGACACGCCCAGATCGCCGCGCGCCATTTGATTGAGAGGTAAGGTCGGCCTCCGCGGCCACAGACAGACACGCCTGCCCGACCCTGAGTTCCCACTCGAGGGCGATTGAAGCCTCCGCGCGACTCGTCATGCTCTCAGCGCCCGAACGATCCGCTGGACGCGGTCCTGAAGCGCGGCCGTGTCTTTCGCATACGCGCCTGGCCTGGTGTTGAAGGTCGCATCAAAGGTCAGCGACAGGCGTGGCGCCCGCCCGGGAACCAATCGGCGCCAATCGACCGGACGGCTGCGGGGCCAGATCGCAAAGAATCCATCGAGCGCTGCGGGAACGATGGGCACCTGCAGATGCGAGGCGAGAATGGCCGCACCCTTCCGAAACGTTTTCACTTCTCCATCGATTGTCCGCTCGCCTTCGGGAAAAACCACAAGCACGTGACCCGATCGAAGACCGGCCGCGCTGACCTGCATGGCCGCGACAAGATTGGCATCGGGATCGACCGGCACGATGTTCGCCAGACGGGCGATCCAGCGACTTCGCCGCGTCTGGTAGTACTCAGCCGCGCCGACGAAGAAGATACGCCGCAGAGCATGGAAGGGGAGTGCGGAGGCGATCGCGAACCCGTCGAGAAAAGACTGATGATTCGGCGCGATGATGACCGCGCCCTCGCGCGGAATATTTTCCACTCCGTGCGCCTGAAATCCGAGCAGCAGGCGGGCCGCTGCGCGCACGCACCTGATGACCAGGAAGAACAGCGCGGCACGAGCCCACGTCGCGCGATCAAGGCCTTCCAGAAGCGCGGGATCGGCAGGCTCCGCGAGAATCGTCTCCCATGGAAGCTCCTGGCGCAGGGCGGCTTCCCCCGCCCGCGGAGCCGCACGTTCGATCGCGTCGATGAGCTGCCGCACCGAAAGAATCGCTGCACGAGCGTCGGTCGGGACCGTCGCATTGGCACGCTGCTCCAGCATCGTCAGCAGCTCGACCCTCTCCATCGAATCGAGCCCCAGGTCCAGCTCGAGATTGGCGTCGGGATGCACGGCGTCACGTTTGAGCATTTCGGCGATCGCCTCAATGGCCGATCGACGGAGCGGGTGGGCGAGCCAGGCTTCGTCCTCGGGGCTGAGCGGCCTGTCATCTGCGACCGCCGAGGTCTCCTCCGGCCCGCGTACTGATTTCTCGATCTCGTGCCGGCGCAGCTTTCCGATCGTCGTCCGGGCGAGAGGCGCGAGGGAGATTTCGTAGCTCAGGATCCGCTTGTGCGGCGGCAGCTGCACCGAAAGGCCTTCCAGCTCGAATCGCAGCAGTTCACGAACGTTCACCGCGCCCCGTGCACGCAGCGCCTGCTCGTCCGGAACGACCACGGCGTGCAGCCTCTCGGCGGTCGGCTCATCCGGACGCGAGAGCCCGAGCACGCACAACTCCTTGATGAACGCCGACTTTTGATAGTGGGCCTCGATCTCCTCCGGATGCAGGTTCTTGCCCGAGCTGAGAATGATGACTTCCTTCTTTCGCCCTGTGATGTACAGCCGGCCGTCGCTGTCGAGCCATCCGAGGTCGCCCGTGTGCAGCCATCCGTCGCGCAACGCTTCGGCCGTGACATCAGGCCGATTGAAGTATTCGCGCATGACGATCGGCCCTGCGAATGAGGATCTCGTCATCGAGGATCCGGACCTCGACGCCGGCCAGCGGCTGACCCACCGACGTCGTGAAGGCGTCGCCGGCCCGCTGCGCGGTGGCCGCGCCGGAGGTCTCGGTGAGGCCGTAGCCGTTGAGCAGCGTGAACCCCATGTCGTACAGGTCACGGCCGATTGCCGGATCGAAGCGCGAGCCACCGGTCACGAGAATACGCATCCGGCTGCCGAGGGCCCGATGCACTCGCCCGAACCAGCGCCGGCCGGGGTTCCATCCGAGCCGCCCGCGGCACCAGCCGCCGGTCTTCAACAGCGCCCGAAAGAGCAGTCGCCGCACAGGCGACGCGCGGGCGATCTCGGCCGTCACGCGTTGGTGAATCAAGTAGAAGAATTGCGGAACGCACACGAAGATCGTGATCCCTCGCTCCTGCAGCGCTGTCACCAGTGATGACGAGCTGACGGTCTCGAGAAACACAACGCGGGCGCCGGTCGACAGCGGGACGAGAAGGTTCGCCATCTGCGCGAGCGCGTGGAAGAGCGGTAGCACCGCGAGGACGACGTCGGTTTCCCGGCAGTCGACCACCGATAAGGCTGCAGCGCGCTCGGCATCGAGATTGGCATGGGTGAGGACGACGCCCTTTGGGTCGGCCGTCGTTCCTGACGTGTAGAGAATGACGGCCGCGTCGGCGTCCGCGACGCCGGCGATGGGTGGCACGGAGGATTCATCGCCTGCGGAGCGGGGGGTGAGCGTCGTGAGTTCCGGCTGGTCCGGCGCAGCAGGCGCGACCGGTGTCCTGGACGCCTCCACCGCCCCACCGAGATATTTGTCGCCAACGCAGAGGACTCGAGCGGAACAGTGGGCGAGAATGGTGGCAATCTGGCCGGGCCGATAGGCTGTATCCATCGGGACGGCGATGGCACCGATGCGCAGTGTTCCAAGATAGGCGGCGATCCAGCACGCATCGTTATCGCCGAGGATCGCGACCCGGTCGCCGCGGGTGATTCCGTGCGCCGCCAGCCAGATCGACCAGCGCCCGGCCTCGACCAGGAGGCCGGCATACGTCGTCACCTGGGCGCCCTCGACCCCGAGCCGCTCGATGGCCACGCGCTCCGGAAACTTGCCGGCGGCGTCTGCGATTCGCGCAGCGAAGTTCATAAGTGGACGTTGGAGTTTTCCACAGAAAGGGGGACGGGTTTCAAATTGTGGAAAACTCGGGCCGAACGGACGAGTTTTCCACAATTTGAAACCCGTCCCCCTTTCTGTGGACGGTCGCAGTTTGACCGTATAATCGCCCTTGGAGGGATTCTCAATGCGCAAGCTGTGGCTGATTTCTGCCGTGTGCCTCGGGCTCACGGCCGCCACCGCCGGTCGCCAGCAGGCTCCCGTGGAGCTCAAGGTCGGGGATCAGGCGCCTGACTTCTCGCTTCCAGGGACCGATGGCAAGACGCACAAGCTTTCGGACTACAAGGGCAAGGCGGTTGTCCTTGCCTGGTTTCCGAAGGCGTTCACCGGTGGCTGAACGGCCGAGTGCAGGTCGCTCCGTGCGAGCGGCGAAACGATCAAGAAATACGACGTGGCCTACTTCATGGTCAGCGTCGACGATGCCGACACCAACAAGAAGTTTGCGGAGCAGGAACAGGCGGACTTCCCGATCCTGTCGAACCCGGACCTGAAGGTCGCGGACGCCTATGGCGTGCTGCCGCCCGCCAATCCTGACAAGGCGGGTGCGGCCAGACTGGCGAGACGGTGGATGTTCTTCATCGGACCCGACGGGAAGATTCTCCACATCGAGAAGGTGCAACACACGGCGGATGCGGGCGAGTTCCTCGCAGGGAAGCTTGCGGAGCTGAACGTCAAGAAGAAGTGAGGCTCAGCCGGAAGTAGAGGCAGGAAATCGATCCTATTGCTCGCTATAAGGCATGGTTTCACGAGGCGGCCGTTCGGGGCGGACAGGACCCGAAGGCCGCCTTTCTTGCCACCGCCGATGCCGAGGGCCGGCCATCCGGCCGCGTCGTGCTGATTCAGTACTGCGACGAGCGCGGCTTCGTTTTCTACACCAATCTTGGCAGCGGGAAGGCGCGCGATCTGGCCGTGCAGCGCCACGCCGCATTGTGCGTTTTCTGGCCCGAGCTCGAGCGTCAGATACGAATTGAGGGCGAGACCGCACGGGTCCCTGACGACGAAGCCGACCGGTATTTCGCGTCGCGCCCGCGTGAAAGCCAGATCGGCGCGTGGGCCTCACGCCAAAGCGAACCGCTCCCGTCGCGCGACAGGCTCGAGGCCCGCGTCCGCGAAATCGACGAGCGGTTCGCGCGGCAGGTCGTGCCACGTCCGCCGTTCTGGTCAGGCTACGTGCTCACGCCTCACCGCATGGAGTTCTGGATTTCCCGTCCCGGCCGGCTGCATGAGCGGGAAGCGTACCAACGATCGGGCGACGGATGGGTGAAAGCACTCCTGTATCCATGACGGATACGACAGGTGCGACGAAGTCGACAGGCACGAGTCCGGATCCCGCGCAAGCCGATCGTCTGCTGCTCGAAGGCCCCCGCTCCCGGCTGAGCGAGATCCTCACGCTCTTTCGCGCCGGCCGCGATCTGCTTCGCGGGTTCCGGGCGCTCCATTTCGTCGGGCCGTGCATCACCGTGTTCGGATCGGCGCGCTTCGGCGAGTCGAGTCCGTATTACGCAACCGCTCGCGAGCTGGCCAGGCGGATCAGCGCATCAGGGTTTACGGTGATGACCGGGGGAGGTCCTGGGTTGATGGAAGCCGCCAATCGCGGCGCCTGGGAATACGGCGGCTTGTCTGTCGGATGCAACGTCGAGCTGCCGCTCGAGCAGCACCCGAACCCGTACCTCCATCGCTGGGTGACGTGCCATCACTTCTTCACGCGCAAGGTGCTGCTGTTCAAATACTGGTACTGTTTCGTCGCCATGCCCGGAGGCCTCGGCACGCTCGACGAACTCTCGGAAGCGCTGACGCTGATCCAAACGCGCAAGATCAGGAATTTTCCTGTCGTGCTGATCGGCATCACCTATTGGCAGCCATTTCTTGCGCTGCTTGAAGGGATGGTGCACGACGGCGCGGTCGCGGCAGCGGATCTGGAACTGCTGAAGGTCACCGACGACCTCGACGAGGCGATCGAGCACATCGACCGCCATACTGTGGCTCCCTTCGGACTCAGACGAGTGGCGAAGCCCGCGTGGTGGCTGGGCGAGCGGGGATTGTCACGGACAAACCACCCCGACTAATCGCGGAACGCACTCGACTTGACGTGGTCTCGTCGCGCGCCCGCGAGGGCGCGGGCGCAACCTGGCACGTCAAGTCAAGTCAAGTGACTTTCCGTACAGGCCCTCCCGCCGGAAGTCTGATGACGGCGATCGTGCCTCCGTCCGGCGGGCACTCCAGCTCGAGACTTCCGTGGTGCGCTTCGAAGATCCGGCGGGACGTGGCCAGCCCTAGCCCCGTTCCTCGATGCTTGGTTGTGAAAAACGGCTCGAACAGGTGCTCGCGGACGTCAGCCGGAATCCCTGGACCTTGATCCAGGATTCGCAGCTCGACGAAGCCGTTCGATTCGCGCGTCGAGATTTGAATGGTGCCGTGCCCGTGCATGGCCTGCGCGCTGTTCATGAGCAGGTTCAGGATCGCCAGCTTCAACTGTTCGCGGTCCGCTGTCACCTTCGCTGGCCCGGCCTCCATCTCTATCTTCAGATTCGTCAGATTGGGGTCCTCGCGCAACAGCGTTGCGGTCTCCCGCACGACGTCCGCAATCGGGACATCCACCAGCACTGGCTGCCGCGGCCGGGCGAATTGCAGCAGGTCCTGCACGATGTTGTTCAGCGTGTCGATCCGGCTGATGATTTCCGCAGCGATGCTCCTCTCGCGTCCTCCTTCCGGCAGCCGCCGCGCGATGACCTGCAGGGCTCCCCGGATTCCCGCGAGCGGGTTCCGCACTTCGTGCGCGACCACGGCCGCCATCTTCCCGAGCTGCGCCAGGGCGGCCTGCTCGCGGAGCGCCGCCTCGGACGCCTTCCGCTCCGTGATGTCGTATCGAATAGCGATGTACTGATCGGGATGGCCCCGTTCATCGAGGACGGGGACGACGGTCGTGTCCACCCAATAGAGCGAGCCGTCCTTCGCGCGATTCCGAATCTCGCCACGCCACACCCGTCCCTGCCCGATCGTGGCGTACATCTGTTTGAAGAACTCCGTCGGGTGCAGGCCGGAATTCAGGATCCGATGGTTTGCCCCGATCAGTTCGCTGGCGGCTGTACTTCGAGATTTCGCAGAATTTTTCGTTGACATAAGTGATGTCGCCGCGAACGTCGGTCGTGGCCACGATCGCCGACTGATCGAGCGCGTACTTCAGATCTTGCAGATCCTTGACCGATTTTCGCAGTGCCTCTTCCGCCGCGAGCCGTCCGCTGATGTCCTCCCCCGACGAGAGGGTGCCGATGTGCCTGCCCTCGTCGTCGTACAGCGCGACGTTGGTCCACAGAACCACCGGACTACGGCCGTCGGGTGTCATGAGACGACTCATGTGCGACGTCCGGCTGGGGGAGGGCGCGGAGTTCAAGCCCTGCAGCGCCTCGCGCCACGCGGACCGGTCCTCCGGACGAATGAACTCGTCCCAGCTGTGCCCGACGACCTCGGCTTCGGATCGGCCGAGCAGTTCGAGGCCGCGGCGGTTCATCAGCAGGATGCGACCGGCCGGATCGAGCAGCCGCACGGCGACCGAGACCACGTCCAGGTATCGCTGCGCACGCAGACTCGCAGCGCCCTGCTCGGGCGCGGACCGTCGATACCGCAGGAGTCCAATGGCGGTTGCCCAGATTACGAGCACGCTGAGGCTCAGGTTGAAGTAGCCCATCGCTGCGTTGCCGCCAGCGGGAATCAGCGCGCGGCTGATGAGGCTGAGCCCGGTGCTGGCGACCGCCACCTCTATCGCCAGGCGTGGGTCAGGCGCCCACAGTCCGAGCAGGATGACACCAACGTAAAGCAGGTTGGCCGCATAGCCCGTTGGATAGTTGATAACCAAAGCGAGAATTCCCGCCATCAGAAGCAGGGCGAGCAGCCGAAGCTGCATTTGGAGCGAAAGACGCATCAAGCTCTATTCGGGCTCTTCACACGCGTTGGCCCGGCCTTTGAATATACCTAGACCAAGTCGCTCGCTGGGTCCCAAAT
Organism: uncultured Acidobacteriota bacterium; assembly: GCA_963724645.1. Lineage (GTDB taxonomy): Bacteria > Acidobacteriota > Vicinamibacteria > Vicinamibacterales > SCN-69-37 > CAVXSP01. The sequence goes on along the minus strand of CAVRVJ010000006.1, from coordinate 247,846 downwards.
CCTTGCAGTTTGGGTAGGTGGTAAAGGCAATTCTCCCCATGACATGCGAAAAAATGCCCACTCCCGTCGTCCTCGTCGTGGACGACGAGGCCCTGATCCGGTGGTCGCTATCCGAGGGACTCACAGAGAGTGGGTATGTGGTGCGCCTGGCCGGCACCGCGGCGGAAGCCCGGGCCGTGCTGGCGACGTTCAGCTACCAGCCGCTGGTGATCCTGCTCGATCTCCGGCTCCCTGACATGGCGGACCTGTCTCTTCTCAAGGAAATCCGCGCCAAGCGGCCCGATGTGCCGGTCATCATGATGACGGCGCATGGCACCGCCGAGGACGCGAAACAGGCGAAGGCGCTCGGCGTCTCGCACTTCGTGGGCAAGCCCTTTGACGTCGGCGAAATGGTGCGGCTGGTGTCCTCCGCCTGGGTCGGACGCACCGCCGGCGCGTGAGGATCTCTATTCATCTTCCCGGACCATATACTTCTGTCCATGCCACGTCGCGTGCTCGTCGTCGATGACGAGAATTTGATTCGCTGGTCGCTGGTCGAGCGGCTTCGTGCCGACGGCCATGAGACGATTGAAGCCGGCACGGCCGCCGAGGCGCTGGATCGCGCCGAGGCGGGAGTCGACCTGGTCCTGCTCGACTACAAGCTGCCTGACGACGACGGGATCTCCGTGCTCAGGAAGCTCCGCGATCTCGATCCCGACGTCCTCGTGATCATGCTGACGGCGCATCAGAACATCGAGCTGGTCGTCGAGGCGATGAAGGCGGGCGCCTTCGACTACGCGACCAAGCCGTTCGACCTCGACGACGTCGCGATTCGCGTCACACGCGCGCTCGAGACAACACGGTTGCGCCGCGAGCTGCGAACGCTCCGCGACACGCTTTCGAGGCCCTACAGCCCAAGCTCCATCATCGGGGAGTCGGAGGCGATGCAGCGCGTGAAGGCGCTCGTGCGCAAGATCGCCACGAGCCCGGGCTCGACCGTTCTGATCACTGGCGAGAGCGGCACCGGCAAGGATCTCATTGCGAAGGTGATCCACTACTCGAGCCGGCGGGCGGCGCGGCCGTTCCTCAATATCACCAGTTCGGCCCTGCCTGAGGCGTTGCTCGAGTCCGAAATGTTCGGCCACGAGCGCGGGGCGTTCACCGACGCGCGGCAGCAGAAGCGCGGTCTGCTGGAGCAGGCCGACGACGGCACGGTGTTTCTCGACGAAATCGGCGAGATGACGACGGCCCTTCAGGCCAAGCTGCTGCGATTCCTCGAAGAGAAGGCGTTTCGGCGCGTCGGCGGATCGTCCGACATCCAGGTGGACGTCCGCGTGATCGCGGCGACGAACCGCAACCTCGAGGAACAGGTCCGGCTCGGGAAATTCCGTGACGATTTGTACCTACCGGCTCAACGTCCTGCGTGTCGAAGTGCCCCCTGTTCGCGCGCGCGACAACGATATCTGTCTGCTGGCGCAGCACTTTGTCGAGACGTTCGCGAAGGAGTTCAAGCGGCCGGTGCAGAGCCTCAGCGCGGCCGCGGAGGCCGCGCTGAAAGCGTATGGGTGGCCGGGCAACGTGCGCGAACTGCGGAATCTCGTCGAGCGCGCCGTGCTCCTGTCGGAGGGCGACCTGCTGCAGCCGTCGGACTTCGAGTCACTGCATACGAGCCTCCTGCCGAATGGACATGCCGAGGGGGACTTCAGCCTGCCCGCACAAGGCGTGCAGCTCGAGGAAGTCGAAAAGAGCCTCGTCGTGCAGGCGCTCGACCGTGCCGGCGGCAATCAGACCCGCGCGGCGGCGCTGCTCGGCCTGCACCGTGACCAGATCCGCTATCGCATCGAGAAATTCGGCCTCGGCAAGAAGGCTTGAGCGCGGTGCCTCAGGACGGATGGAACGCGCTCTTGAGGCGCGGCGACATCGCGATGCCCACGCGGCCGTCTGATTGGCGATAGGCAATCAACCCGGACATCCCCGGAAATGAGTCGATCAGCTCGAGGCCGGCCTTCGGCCCGAGGATGAAGGCCCCTTTGGAGACGGCGTCGGCGAGGGTGCCGTCGCGCGAGAGGATGGTCACGCTCAGTGCGCCGGTCGATGGCTGCAACGTGTGCGGATCGAGGATGTGGCCGTACGCGCGTCCATCAATCGTGACGAATGTCGCGTACTCGCCCGACGTCGAGACCGACGTCTCGGCAGTTTCGATCACGCCGAGCAGCCGGCCCTGAACGTCGGGGTTCTTGACGCCGACCGTCCAGATCGGTTTTCCCGGCGGCGTGCCCAGCAGGTACTGATTCCCTCCGGCATCGACGAATCCGGACAAGCCTTTGCGCCGGAGTACGTCGGCCGCCACTTCGACCGCAAAGCCCTTCGCGATTCCGCCGAGATCGATCATCACACCCTGCCGCTTGAAGCGGACCGTGTGCTGTTCGGCGTCCAAGTCGACATTGTGAAAGTCGACGAGCGGCCGGAGGCTGTTCAGCTCGGCTTCGGTCGGCAGGTGCGGTTTCTTGGTGTAGAACCCCCACAACGCCACGGCGGGACCGATAGTGACGTCGAAGGCGCCTCGGCTGCGGGCGCTGACTTCTGCCGCCGCCTCCAGCACGCTCAGCATCGGCGCGCTCACAGGTACGGCTTCGCGTGCGGCTCGCTGATTGATGCGCGATAGCTCGCTGTCGTCGCGGTAGTTGCTCATGAGTCGATCGACTTCGGCAATCGCGGCGAAGGCTTCGTCGATGGCGGCCCGGCGGCCGGACAGATCGCCGCCGGAGGCCTCCACCTCGACGGACGTGCCCATGAGGTAGCGGTATTCGCGCGTCGTCACTGACCCCTGAGACGCGGCACCTGCGCCGAACAGAGCCAGGGAAAGCAGCAGCGACGCGCGGACTCGTCTACTTGCAGCCACAGCCGCCGCTGAGCACGCCGAAGCCGCCGGCCGCGGCCTCGCGCGCTTCCTGCCAATGTGTCATGTAACCGATCTGACTGGAGTCGGCGTCGAAGGTCATCGAGCGGTGCGCGAGACGGCCCCGCTGCCAGGGCTGAACGGTGGCGCATCCGCTCAGCAGCAGCGTCGCCGCCAAACCGCCGCCGAGGATCAAGACACGAGCGATTCTGACTGTCATGGGATCAGTGCTCCGACAGCAGGCGGGCGATTTCCTGCCGGTATTGTTCCGCGACGTTGGCGGTATAGCCCATGTGAGTGAAGCGGATATTTCCCTCGCGATCGATCACAAACGAGCTCGGCATGCCGCGCACGCCGAAGGCCTGGGGCGACTGGCCCTTTGGGATCGAAGAGGACGGTCATCGTGTGGGGATATGCGTTCAGGAAAGTATCGGCATCATGGCGCTTCTCGTCGACGTTGATCGCCAGCACCACCACGCCTTTCGGCTCGTATTCGTGCGACAGGGCATCGAGTGCGGGGAAGGATGCCTTGCAGGGCGGGCACCAGCTCGCCCAGAAATCGACCAGAACGACCTGTCCTTTGTAGGCACTGAGCCGCACGGTCGCGCCTTTGCTGTCCGGCAGCGCAATGTCAGGCGCGGGCTTGCCGTCAATCGCATGGGCGGCCGGCGCGGCAAGAAGAAGCGCTGCCACCATCGCGGCGCTGACGATCAGATGTCTGGACAAGCATGTCATCGTGTCCCCAGGGGAATGCGGAGTCCTGTCGAGAAAATCGCGGCGCGGAAACCGTTGTCGGCCCGATACCGTTCGTATTGAAACGTCAGCGACGTTCCTGCAGGAAGCCGGAGGCGCGATTCCCTGGGCGTGATGACGACCCTGCCCGTGTACAGGCCCGACGCGAAAGGCGCCAGCCGGAAGTCCGCTGTGTAGTATTGCGGCGGGGGAGCGTCGTAGGATGGTTGATAAAAGAACGCCCCGCCCTGATCGTACGCGCGATAGTTGAAACTGCCGAGGACCTTCGACGTGAAATCGTGTGAAAGCCCGATATTGAATGCGTTCGAGCCGATCTCCCAGTCATCGCGGTAACGACGGTAGTCAGCTTCGAGATACGTGTCGGCTGGCAGGGCCTGGCGGACGCGCGCGGAAAACGTCTGCCGAAGCCGCGCGTCAGGCACGTGTCCCGAGCGTCATGACGCCGCCCACGTTCGCGCGCAGAAACGGGCTGTTCTGGTATCCCGTGATCCTGGCCAGCTCGTAGCCCGCCTGGGCGATCGTCGTCTTCGTCAGCGTCTGCGTGATGGTCGCGTAGGCGTCGTGCGAGAACTGGTCCTCGATTTGCGGGGTGGGGTGGAGCGTCGGCTGGTTCAACGAGAACGCGTAGCCGCCAGCCACGGTCGTGCTCCCCTTCCGGAGATCGCGGGACAGCGACGTCAGACCGGTCGTGGCTCTGTAGAAGTTCTCCTTGCTGTAGGAGCCGCCAATCGTCATCTTCCAGTCATCGAACGTCCGCGTGACAGACAATCCGCCCACCTGGCGTCGGCTGTTCACGCCGGACTGGTGGCAGCGGGCGCAGGAGTCGGAGGCCGCCGATATGGCGTCGACGCCGAAGCTGAGCCGCAAACCCGTCCGTTCCGTGAAGTCCTTGTTGAGGTCGACCGTCGGACTCAAGACGGTGACGCTTCGCGTGTCCTGGAACGTGTGAAACTGAATGTTCAGCTCGTTGCTCTGCGCGTGGTTGCTGCGAGTAGCGACGAGCAGGACCGCGAGGGCGAAGGCGACCCAGGTCGCGTGCGGCAGGAGGGGAGTGGAGCTATCGCGTCTGCGCGGCATGATCGACGACCATCCACCGAAAAACCATCGTCGCCTTCGTCACGGCATCGCCGCTGAAGTACTGATACATGCTGCCACCCGGCGAGCAGTCGACCACGAGCCGGCTCTGCGCGTCGCCAGGCCGCTGGCCGGCCACCGTTTCCGCGTAGGTGGCGGTCGAGTAGTTGCCCCGTGCTTCACGGCCACCGTGGCACTGCACACAGTCGCGGTCGAATACCGGCTTGATGTCCTGAACATACGCGAGCGAACGGGTGCCCAGAGGTGTGGGACCGAAGGGCGAGCCTGGATCTGACAGATCACTCGCCTGCTGACCCTTGACGCACGACGCAATTCCCAGGGAAGCGAGGCAAAGGATTCCTCCCGTCACACGACCGATCCGTCCGGGCATCACGAAATGAATCTCGCCTCCGAGCCTGCCACATATGTGCAAGCTGGATGCCACGCCGGCGTGCGGGGAAAGCTGCTTGGACACGCCGCGGCGCGCCGGGAATGTCCCATGTCAAGACATGCCGTCGACACCCGGTGAGGACGTCCTCAACCCGCGTTTACGGCCCGGGCTCGACGGGCGGAGCCGGGCCAGCCGCTACCGGCATCGCGACCTGGAGATACTCGAACGCGATCCCGCTGCGCAGGTAGTTGTCGACTCGTTCGAGCACCGCCGCGCTCCGGAGCCACGGCGGTCCGCTCTCACGGAGCCTGGCTTCGAGCAGCGTTGAGAGGAAGGCGAATCCGGCGGCGGTGACGCGCTCGCGCAACGCCTCGAGCAGCACGTTCTCGATCTCGACGTTGTTCTGGATCGTCGGCAGCGTGGCCATCGCCTGAAGGAAGAAGGTATTGCTGTCGCCAAAATGCGGATCCACCGCCGTTCCTTCGTCGTTGTGGTTCTCGAGCGCGCTGCCGAGGGCGTAGCCGACGAGCCTGCCCGAGACACGGTCGCGCAAGGCCAGTCCGATCGCTCCGGGGTTGGACGCCGTGACGTCAAGCGTCTCGACCGGGAACTGCAACAGCGGACGGGGTCCGGCGACCAGGACGTCGTCCGGGTACTGAGCCGTGCCGCCGTACCGTTCGCGCTCCACGCTTAGAACCTGCATTCGGGAGGCGGCGTAGACGGCCGGTGTGAGGTCCACGAGCTCGACGGTATCGAGCGGGAAGGTCAACGTCCCGACGCGCAGCTTCACGCCGGGCGCGGTCTCGATGAGCACGCGTCCGCCGGCAAGGTCCTCGAGCGCCGCGCGGAGGATGGCGAGGGCCTCGTCGAGCGCCGATGGCTCTGTGTCGTACCGAGGGTAGAACCGGATGGCGCGTTCGCCGGCCGTGAGCAAAACGAGACCGCGCCGGAACGCCCGGTCGACCAGGGCATCACGCCAGTCTTCGCGGAGCACGTCGAAGCCGAGCATGACGCCGGCGCCGCGCACGTCCTTCATCAACTCGCGAAATTCACGCGCAAGCGCGTCGAGCCCGGCCCTCGCCCGCTCACCCGTCCGCCGGACCTGCTCGAGATCGAGCTTGTCCATCAGGGCGAGCCACCGCACCATGCCGACCGAGTCGCCTTCCCATGTCGTGTTGAACTTCTTCTCCTCCTGGAAGAACGTTGCCAGCGCCTCACTGACGAACAACACGCCGTTCTGCGCCTTCTTCGCCCAGGTCACCAGATCCGGCGGGCAGGGCAGATCGAACAACTGATGCGCCCACACCCGGCCGGTCATTCCCCATCCGGCCTGCACCTCATCGAAGACCAGCGGCACGTCGTACACCCGCGTGAGGATTCGCAGCTTGCGCATGAATCTTCCGCTCGCGACGCGGACGCCGCCTTCGCCCTGAATCGGCTCGACGAGGACCGCGGCGACGCGCCGGGATCGCCGGACCACGTCGGCGCTGAGCATTGCACGCTGCGTCTGTACGAACGCGTCCACGTTGCCGTCCGGCTGGTTCAGAAACGCCTCGATTGCCTCCATTTCCCGGTGGAAGGCGTCCTTGCTCTTCTCGGCATGCGGGAGGCGCCCGGAGACGAGCAGATCCCAGATCTGCTTCAGACTGCGCTCCTCCCGCATGAGCGTGCCTTTGGGCGACTTCGGATCTTCGACCGGAAACGGCACGTGGGGCCAGTCAAACGTCGGGAACCCGAGCCGGGCTTTCTTGCGGTGCGTGACGGCCAGGCATCCGAGCGTGCGGCCGTGAAAGGCGCCTTCAAACGAGATGATGAATCCGCCCTCGCGGTCCTCCGAGGTCATCACGCGGTTCATCAAGACCGACTTGATCGCGTTCTCCACCGCCTCGGCGCCGGTGTTGACGATGAAGTGGCGCGGCATGCCGGCCGGCGCGACCCGATCGAGCGCTGTCTTGAAACGCAGAGACAGCACGGTCTGGTATTCCGAATGCGCGTAGCGTGCCGCCGCAAACGGCAGCGAATCGAGCAGCGCCTGGACGACGTCCGGATCGTTCTCGCCAAATGCGTGAGTAGCGATGAGCGCACCCATGTCGAGAAACCGGTAGGGCGACCCGCCGGGGTCGCGGTCGACCACCCCGAGGTACGGCCCGACGGACTCCGAGGGGTCGAACGCCACGGGCAGGGAGTAGAACAGTCCGTGCGCCGCCGCTTCGAGCGCCGCGTGGGAGGCGGGCATGTGCTCCGCGATCAAGTCTTCGATCGGGCGAGACGCGTCCTGCAGTTGTCCCGGCACGTGCACATGCACGGACCCGGCGCGATACGCGGCGTTGAGACGCGCGACACGCTCCTCGAATTCGATCGCACGGGACGAGGCCGTTCCGGTGACGCTCACACGCACTCCCATCGCCCGCTGCGGATTTCCGGCAGATCCTCGCCGTGCTCCCGGATGTCGCGCCGGTGTTCGTCGAGTTTGTCCAGCATCGCCTTCCGAAGATCAGCGCCCGCCGTCATGCGCCAGTCGCGTGTTCCGCCGTCGTCGCGCGAACGTCGGCGGACAAGCCGGAGAATCGGCCGTGCACGAACGCGCCGGCGAAGATGCCGGCCAGAGCGACCAGGAGCGGCCAATTGCCCGCTCCCAGGCCCGCGATGGCGGGCCCTGGACAGACGCCGCAGAGTCCCCAACCTACGCCAAAGATGGCGGCGCCGAGAATCGTGTCGCGGTCCAATTGCGACGGATGCGTACCGAACACGGGTTCGCAGAGCGGTCTTGCCATCAATCTGGGCGCGAGCCTGTAGGTGATCATGGCAACCGTCACCGCGCCGCCGAGCACGAGCATGAGGCCGAGGTCCTGTAGCCGAAGAAAACTCAAGACCACTTCCGGCGAGATCATCGTCGACAGCGCCAATCCAAAGCCGAACAGCACGCCGCCGGCGAGCACCGCGACAAGCGAGATCGGCTTCACTGAAACCCTCCCAATCGTGCGACCAGAGTGGCCGTCGCGATGGCCGTTGCGAGAAACGTCAACACTGCGAGGAGCGATGGAACCTGCAGGGACGCCAGTCCGCAGATGCCGTGTCCCGACGTGCAGCCGTTTCCCATGCGCGCGCCAAATCCGACCAGCAGACCGCCCACGAGCAGACGCGGCCAGGAGATTTGCGTCTGGATCGCGTGGGACGGCCCGAACAGCGACCACCAGAGGAAGGCGCCGAGGACCAGCCCTGCGGCCAGAACCAGCCGCCAGGCGCGGGTATCGGTGAACCGCTTCTGCTGGAAGAACGCCTGGTTCGAGACGAACGACCAGGTCGAGCTGAACACCGTGCTCATCCCCGACACGGCCCCGGTGAACACGAAGATGAGACTGACGCCGGCCCCGATGATCAGGCCACCGAGGAGATAGTGTTGAATGCCGAGAGGGAACAGTGAATCGAGCATGAATTTTCAGTGTAGCCGAATCCGGCGCGCCGGAATGTTGGACTGCACGATGGGCGGTTTCGAGTGACGCGCGTCAGGACGTCCGGCGGACGATCCGCGGCGCGAGGATGAGCGCCGCCCCGTACACACCGAACGCGAGAACGAGCATGGCCGGCGTGGAATGCGGGACATCGTCCATCGCCAACTTGATCCCGCCGAGCAGCAGCACTGGATACACGAACCAGCCGAGCTCCAAGAAGCGAGGCGAGCGTCCAGCTGCGGCAAGCGCGACGGCGGCCACCGCCAGTGTGATAGTCCTGATCGTGGTCAAGGTGCCGGCCGCGCCCGCGACACCGTGCAAGAGCGACCACTCGACGCGCACGGCGAGGGCGCCGAGTCCAATCACGAGCGTCAGGTCGAGAAGCAGGCGAGCCGCGAGTGACAGCAAGGGCAGCGGTCCCTCCCGCAAGTCGAGCGAGCCGGTTCGAGGAATGATGGCGCAGACGCCCCCTGCCAGGAGCGCCAGGCCCTGCGCCGCGGTCAGCGACGGCCAGTCCGCGTTGAACCAGGTGTGGGCGATGACGCCCACGAGACCGGACGCGAATGCGGAAGCGAGGCTGAACGCCGCGGCATTCAATGCGAGCACCGGCTGAGAGAACCGGAAGGCGAGGCCCGTGCCGGCGACGGCGAGTGCCGCGAACAACGTGACCCGCGATCCGCCGGCCGACGCCGCGGCGATGCCGGTCAGCGTCAGCGCCAGCGCCAGCGCGACGTAGAAACTGAATGCCGGCCGCGCCTTCCGTGGCTGCAGCACACCGAAAGCGGCGCCATAGCCGCCTGCTGCGAGCGCGAGCACGAGGCTCACCACGGCGGCATACGCGCTGGCCGACTTCGCGTTCGTGACGATCAGGGCGCCTCCGAGTCCGACGGCGATCGACAACGGAACCTGCCACACTTCGAACAGTTCGAGACGCCGTTCGCGCGCGAGCGTGCGCCACGCCGTGAAGCCCGCATAGGTCGTCACGAGAAGAAGCTGAAGCGCGACGACGAAGTCCGCGCGATCCAGAGAAACCGGCATCGACGCCCTCGCAATCAAGCCGGCCAGCAGCAGGTCTGCCGCAAAGGCGGCCGGCCAGCGCAGCCACCACCATCCGCGGTCGTCGGCGAGCCACAGGGTGGCACCGCCAATGGCGAGCACGCCGGCGGTGAAGGGCACCGGCTGTCCGGTGCGCACGATAAACGCAGCCGCCGCCGCGAGCGTTCCGATCACCACGATCCCGGCGAGGCTTTGCAGATTCCGGTGCCAGGCCACGCTGAGCGCGAGGCCGGCGAGGGCGGTGAGCGCCGCGGCGCTGAAGGCGGGCGAAAAGAGGCCGAAATGAGTCGACGCTTCCCAGACGAGGGGGAAGGCGATCAGCACCGCCGCCAGACCATGAAACGATCCGCTCAGCGGCCGGTGGGCGCTCGCCCGGTCGGCCGCACCCAACCAGACCACGGCGTAGCCGAGCCCCAGAAAGACGCCGCCGGACACGGGGAGCCAGCCCGACTCCGTCCATGCGCGCAGGAGGTACGCGCCTCCGAGGATCATGAGCGTGCGGCCGGCGAGCGTCAGCCACGCAATACCATTGACGTCGTGGGCGATCGGCACGACGGCCACGGACGGCAACCACGCGGACTCGCCGGGCAAACTTCTGGAAGGGGTCGCGGCGCTGGCCAGCGCGCGCACCGCCTCCTCGACCCGCTGCATTCGGGCTTCAAGGTCGGAGAGGCGGTCGGACATGGGCCTGCTCCTTCAGAACTTCAAACTTCGAACGTCAAACCTGCAGCATGAAACCCTGAGTGCTCGGACCCGCAGCGTTCAATTTTCCGCCTTGAGTCTGAAGTTCGAAGTTTGAAGTTCTGAGTTCGAAGTTCCGGGGCCTTCTCCCCACGGCGGCAGCACTTTCAACAGCACCGCCAGAATGCCGAAGGGCAAGGCCATGATGATGATTGCCGGCAGCAGCCCCTCGCGTGTCGCGAAGCCCATCTTGTACGTCGTGTAGCCGAGCAGGCTCTTCGAGAACAGCTGGCCGCCGATGACGACGTTCCAGCGCATCGCGAAGATGCCGATGAGCGTCAGGACGCCGGCCGTGGCGTAGATCCGGCGGCGCGTGCGTTCGCCGACGCGCATCACCTGCACGGCGGCGAGCATCAGGATCGGCGCCAGCGTCCCCAGGAAGATCTGGATCACGATGTGCGAGACGAAGAGCCGCGTCTTGACCATGAAGTCGAGCGCGCCGAACGAATCGCCGGCCTCGTAGATGCGGTGGATCAGATCCAGCATCTCGAGCGAGAAGTCGATGACGAACGCGAAGAACAGGTACCGCGCGATCGTGTCGAGGCACAGCATGTCCGATCGGACACCGCGCAGCCGCGACAGCGCCATGTAGAGCAGCATCACGGCCGCGACGCCCGAGACGATGGCGGAAAACAGGAACACGACCGGCATCAGCGGCGTGGACCACCACGGATTCGCCTTGATCGATCCGAAGATGAAACCGACGTAGCCGTGCAGCAGGAACGCGGACGGGATGCCGACGATCGTGATGAACCGGCCGAGCCGGTCGTCGATGCGCAGCGCCTCGGGGCTGATGTCGTCCGACCAGAGCGTCAGCGCGCCGTAGAACTGCCGCTTGAGGCCGGTGCTGGCGCGGCCAGGTCAGGACGAGATCCCGGCGGTAGTCGAACCAGATCTCGAGGACGAGCACGCGCCATCAGATACCAGAGGTAGACGAAGCCGAACATCGCCATCGCCGACGCGGGATGCGGCGTGATGTACATCTCGAACGATCGCTCGGGATGGCCGAGGTGCATCTGCAGCGGCAGCGGCGCGACGAGGAGGAACGCGAGGGCCGTCAGCAGCGCCAGTCGGTAGGTGGGCCGCACCGCCGCCACGTTGAACACGCGCTCGAGCGACGCGAGGATGAACGCGCCTGCCACGAGCCCGGTGATGAACGGATAGAGGACGATGAGGACGCTCCACTGGAGCTCGACCTCGTTGGGATAGATGAAGCCGTCGACGCCAGGCATTGCGGGTCCCCCTAGCGCACCGAGCCGTCGAGGCCGTTGTAGTAGACCTTCGCGCCCGTCGCCATCTGTGGCTTGAGCACGTGAATCTTGTGCGTCGCGGATGAACTCGTGGACGGGATCCTTCGGATTCTTCAAATCGACGAGCTGCCGCGCGCCGGTCGGGCAGACCTCGGCGCACGCCGTCGTCAGCCCCTTGGTGATGCGGTGGTAGCAGAGCGTGCACTTGTCGGCGGTGTTCGTCCGCGGGTCGATGAAGCGGCAGCCGTACGGGCACGCCTGCACGCAGTACCGGCACCCGAGGCAGCGCGCCTTGTCGATGAGCACCACGCCGTCGGGGCTCTCGAACGTCGCGCCGACCGGGCAGACCTGCGTGCACGGCGAATCCGCGCAGTGATTGCACATCTTCGGGCACGAAGAACACCTTCATCGTCCCGTTGCGGTCGTCGATCGGCTCGAAGCCGTCGTACCCGCCGTTCGGCGAGTCGACGATCGGATGTTCGGGATGCTCGGGGTCCACGCGGTAGCGCTCGACCCACGTGCGGAAGCACCCGTCCTCGAGCGGCACGTCGTTCTCCGCCTTGCACGCGCGCACGCAGTTGCCCGAGCCGATGCACTTGTCGATGTCGATCGTCATCCCCCACCAGTGATCGGTGGCGTTGTAGTTGGGCGCCTGCTCGGGTGCGCCGGCCACGACGTAGTCCCAGGCGACGATGGCCGCGCCGGTCAGCATGATGTAGCGGCCGGACTGCTTGAGGAACGCTCGACGAGTGTCGTCCATGGTCTTCTTCTTTGATCAGTTGCGCTGGGGCCCCACCCTCAGCGCTCTACGCGTTTCCGTCTCCGCTGAAGCCTTGCCGCGGCGCTTCGCGTCCGCGGCTGTCATTGCCGATTTGCCCCATTGCCTCATTGCTTACTCGTCTGTTTTCGGGCGATGCGGCTTGTGGCAGCTCACGCACGGATCGTTGTCCCCGTGATCGCCCGCGATCACCTGCGGCTGAGGCTTGGGACGGCCGGGCATTTCACGGTGACAGGTCATGCACAAAGGGTCCTTGCCGACCTTCGGGACGGCCTTCTCGGGATCGTTCGCGTGCGCCGCGAGCGGGCCGTGGCATGCTTCGCAGTTGAGAAGGGCGTGCTTGTTGTCCACGTCCTTCTCGACGGGCCAGCTCAGATCGGCCGTCTTGATCACCACGTCGGCGGCAGGTTTCTTCGCGTCGTCAGGCGGGTCGTAGACGCCGGCGTGGCACTCTTCGCAGGCGGCGCGGCCGGCGTAGGCGATGGGTTTCGATTTGACGTCGTTCAACGCACCGGCGCGATAGAAGCCATACACGCCGAAGTCCTGCGGGATCAGGATGTGTCGCGCCACCAGAAACGCGACCACCCCAGTCGCGAACAGCACCGCAACCCGCAGGACGTGCCCATAGTGCCCAAACCGGCCCGGCATGCGTCACTCCAAACGAAGACGCCACTCTTGGTCTTCGCCTGCGCTCAATGTGCAAGAGGTGCGCCAGCACCCGTGGTCGTAAGTCGACGAAAGCCTGTCGATCTGGCAGGGACCCTTGCGCAGAGGGCTGCGGAAAATCACGCGGCCGCGGGAAGAAACGCCCGCAAAGTCACCGGACAGAACGTTTGCCGGCTGTCCCCAGCGATGGTGCATTCTTCGCAGGCTCTATGCTCCAGGATCGGGATCCGGCACAACGTGCGACCAGAAATGTCGGTCATCCGCAGTTCGTTCGCTTCGACAGAGGGCCGAATCGCAGCCCTCAGCCTCGGCGCGATCGTTGCCTGGGCCGGTCTGCGGACTGGCGGCGCGTCCGGCGGTTTTGCCGGCGTCCGCTGGCCTGACTGGCCACTGGTCGCCGCGTTGGCGGCCGGCGGCATCCCACTCGTGCTCGGTCTGGCGCGCCGGCTCGCGCGGCTCGAGTTCAGCTCCGATCTGCTGGCCGGGATCTCGATCGTCACGGCCGTCCTGCTGGACGAGTATCTTGCCGGCACGCTGGTCGTCCTGATGCTCTCGGGCGGCCAGGCGCTCGAGAGCGTACGCCGTTCGAAGCGCCTCGTCGGTCCTCGAGGCGCTCGCGCGCCGCATGCCGTCGCGGGCGCACCGCCGTCGCAACGGCACGCTGCGCGACATCGCGATCGACGAGATCGTCGCGGGCGACGAGTTGGTCGTATTTCCGCACGAGACCTGCCCCGTCGACGGCATCGTCGTCGAGGGCCGCAGCTCGATGGACGAGTCGTACCTGACCGGCGAGCCCTACGTGATGTCGAAGGTGCCTGGCGTGGCCGTCCTGTCCGGCGCGATCAACGGCGAAGGCGCGCTCACCATTCGCGCCGAGCGCGCGGCGGTCGATTCCCGATACGCGAAGATCATGCAGGTCATGCGCGAGTCCGAGCAGCGCCGGCCTCGATTGCGCCGGCTCGGCGATCAGCTCGGCGCGGTGTACACGCCGATCGCAGTGGCCATCGCCGTGGCGGCCTGGGCGTGGAGCGGCGAAGCCCGGCGGTTCCTGGCCGTCCTGGTGGTCGCCACGCCGTGCCCCCTGCTCATCGGCATCCCGGTCGCCATCATCGGCTCGGTGTCGCTGGCGGCGCGGCGGGGCATCATCATCAAGGATCCGGCCGTGCTGGAGAGGCTCGACACGTGCCGGACGGCGATCTTCGACAAGACCGGCACGCTCACCTACGGCAAGCCCAAGCTGACGGAGGTCCTGCCGGCAGCGGGTCTGTCGGCAGAGCAGCTTCTCGGCCTGGTCGCGAGCCTCGAAGCTTATTCACGTCATCCGCTCGCGCCTGCGATTCTCGACGGCGCGCGAGAAGCGCGGGTGGCGATCGCAGAGGCGCTGGAAGTCAGCGAGCGGCCCGGGCAGGGACTGCGCGGAACGATCGACGGCCGGGCCGTGCAGGTCACCAGCCGCAAACAGATCGTCGCGGACTCGCCGCACGCGCGGGAGCCGCTGCCGCCGCCGGCTGACGGCCTGGAGTGCGTTGCCCTGGTCGACGGCCGGTACGCGGGCACGCTCAGGTTCCGCGACGAGCCTCGTGTGGAAGGGAGGCCGTTCGTCAGGCACCTGAAACCGCGGCACGGCATCGGCCGGGTGATGCTGGTCTCCGGCGATCGCGAATCCGAGGTCCGGTACCTGGCGGAGAAAGTCGCCATCGACGAAGTGCACGCGGGACAGAGCCCCGAGCAGAAGCTCGCGCTCGTGCGCGAAGAGACACGGCGCGCCCCGACCGTGTTCGTCGGCGACGGCATCAACGATGCGCCGGCCTTGACCGCGGCGACCGTCGGCATCGCATTCGGGTCGGCCAGCGACGTCACGGCCGAAGCTGCGGGCGCGGTGATCATGGACAGCTCGCTCGAGCGCGTGGACGAATTGCTGCACATCGGACGCCGGATGCGCGCCATCGCGCTGCAGAGCGCCGTCGGCGGAATGGCGCTGAGCGTGGTCGGCATGCTCTTGGCCGCCGCCGGCGCGCTGCCTCCGGTAGCCGGCGCGTTGGTCCAGGAGGTCATCGACGTGCTCGCCGTGCTCAATGCGCTGCGCGCGTCAGTGGCACCAAGCGTGCTCTCCGATTACTGAGCGGCCGCGTCGCCTGCGGGACGACGCCTCGTGCGAGGGACGAGCTACTTGGACTCGGCGTGTTTCTCGGCTTTTTCGCGATCCTGGTAGGCCTCCTTCAACTTCTTGAGGCCAATCGCTTCTTCTTCCGGCGACAGCTTGATGAGTTGCATGCGCACCATCGTCATCGTGCCGTTCGGGTTGTGCCAGAAGTCCTCGAGTTTCCGATCGAAGCGTTTTTCAACGTCCTCCTGAGCCAGTGTCAGGTCCGGGCCCATCTGCGAGTAGCTCTTCACGCCGTACACCGACACGCTGTGGCAGGCAAAGCAACCGGTCTCGACGAACCACTGGCCCTTCCCCGTGCGCGCCCGGTCGATCTCCAGGGCCTGCTCGGTCGTCAGCGTCGCGGGAAGGCCCGGGAACGAGCGCTGCTTCAGCGAATCGACCAGATCGGTCGAGCGCTTCACGGCTTTTTGCTCGGCTGATGTGCATCCGGCGCCGGCCAGCACCAGCGCGGCCAGCAGGCACCGGCCAATCATTCTCTCGGTCATTGTGAACTCCTTCTTGCGGCTCGCGGCCCGCATCAAGCCGCGCCACTGCTCCGACGATAGCGCCTTGTCACGGCCCGGGTTATGACGGCGATCATGGCCGGTTTGAAGAGGGCCGCGCCGGACATGGACACGCTTTTGCAGAACTGTTGCCAAAGGCGCTGGCAGGTCAGGCGAGTGCCGCTTGCCGGTCATGCGCGACTGCGGGAAAGACTCTGCACCCGGTGCGATGTTTTTCCCATGTCGGACTTTCGTCAGCAGGTCTGCACGCCGATCGCTCGTCCTTATGACACCTGTCATAACGCGAGTGCGGCGCCGCGCATAACGTCGCAAGTAGAGAGCAACGTCGTGAAAAAGGAGTATTCGTCATGAGGTCAAGATCACGAGGACTGATGTGGTCAACGGCGGCAATCGTGGGGCTGCTGGCCGTCACCGCTACCCGCTGTTCCCCCAGCGGACCGAAAACGGGAAAAGCCAACGCATCCGATCTTGCCGCCGCGGCGCAGAATACGTTCGTCGCGCCTGGCGATCTGGACGAGTACTACATGTTCGCGTCGGGTGGTCATTCGGGCCAGATCTTCGTCTTTGGTCTGCCATCGATGCGCCATCTCGTCACTATTCCGGTGTTCTCGCCGTACCCCGCGACCGGCTACGGGTTCGACGACGACACGAAGGCGATGTTGAAGGACTACACGTGGGGCGACGATCACCATCCCGCGCTGTCGGAGACGAAGGGCGAATACGACGGACGCTGGCTCTTCATCAACGAGATGAACGGCCGCATCGCCCGGATCGATCTTCGCGATTTCAAGACCAAACAGATCTTCGGCCCGGTGCCCAATGTGTCGGGCAACCACGGGTCGTCGTTCGTCACGCCGAACACCGAATACGCGATGGTGGCGACGCGCTTCTCGATTCCGATTCCCAAAGGCACCTACGCGCCGCTTGAGAAATACGCCTCCGACTACAAAGGCGTCGCCGCCGGTATCAAGATCGACCCGCAGAGCGGCGCGATGTCGCTCGGCTGGGAACTGCTGATGCCGCCCTTCGACTACGACCTGGGCGACGCCGGCAAGCTCGTCTCCGACGGCTGGATGTTCTGGAGCTGTACAACACGGAGCGGGCGACCGGCAAGCTCGAGGTCACCGCCAGCCAGCGCGATCGCGACTACATCGCGGCCGTGAACTGGCGAGAGGTCGAGAAGGCCGCGGCGGAGGGCAAGGGCGACCTGATCGGCGGCGTGAAGGTGATCGATCCGAAGAAGGTACCCGGCCTCGTGTTCCTGCTGCCGTGCGGCAAATCTCCGCATGGCGTGGACGTCTCGCCGGACGGCAAGTACATCATCGGATCGGGCAAGCTCGCAGGCATCACGACCGCCTTCAACTTCGAGAAGGTGCAGACCGCGATCAAGAACAAAGACTTCTCCGGTGAGGAAGACGGCATTCCGGTGTTGAAGGACCAGTCGATCAAGGACGCCGAAGTGCCGGTCGGCCTCGGGCCGCTCCACACGCAGTTCGGCCCGAACGGGATGGCGTACACCTCCCTCTTCGTCGACAGTGCGATCGCTTCCTGGAAGCTGGGCGAGTGGAAAGTGATCGACAAGATTCCGTGTCGTACTCGGTCGGGCACCTGTCCGCGGCGGAAGGCGACACGGTCAGCCCTGACGGCAGATATCTGGTCTCGCTGAACAAGATGTCGCACGGCCGCCACCTGTCGGTCGGGCCGTCGCAGCCGGAGTCGTCGGAACTCATCGACATCGGGCAGGAAAAGATGAAGCTGCTGTACGACGCATTCACGGATCCTGAGCCGCACTACGCGCAGATCGTCAAGGCCGACAAGCTGCATCCGATTCAGTTCTATCCGAAGGAAGAGAACAAGCATCCGCTCGCGGTGTGGGATGTGAGCCAGGCGGGTGTGACGCGGCAGGGCAACAAGGTGACCGTGAAGATGGTCGCCCTCCGGTCGTCGTTCGTGCCGACGTCGTTCGAGGTGAATGAAGGCGACGTGGTGACGGTGGCGATCACCAACATCGAGCAGGTGACCGACGAGCAGCACGGCTGGGGGCTGCTCGACTACAACATCAACCTGGTCATCGACCCCGGGGAGACCAAGGTCGTGACCTTCACGGCCGCGCACAAGGGGGTCTACGCGTACTACTGCACGAACTTCTGCTCGGCGCTCCATCAGGAGATGCAGGGCTATCTGCTCGTCAAACCGAAGTGACGGGGTGACCACGAAGGCCACGAAGCCTGGGAAAGAACCCGGTTGCTTCGTGGCGCGCCGTGGCCGTCGTAGTGAGGTCAGAGAAAGATTCAGGAGTCCGCCGATGAGCACCTTCTTCAAGCGCAGCACACAATTTCTGCACGGGCCGGTGGGGTGGGGACCGCGCCTGCTGCTGGGCGTGGCAGCGCCGCTCGTGCTGGTCGTCAACCTGCTGCCGTTGTGGAACCTGACGATGTTCGCGCCCCAGTATCCGAACGGCCTGCGGCTCGATATCTACAGCCACACGCTGGCCCCGGGCCACAAGGGCGAAGACATCCAGGAAATCAACCTGCTCAACCACTACATCGGCATGCGGGACCTCGCGATCGAGGACTTCACCGAGTTCAAGTGGATGCCCTTCGTGTTGGGCGGCCTGGGGCTCCTGTTCCTCCGGGCCGTGGTTCTCGGCACGGTGAAAGAGCTCGTCGATGCGACGGTGCTGTTCGTCTACTTCGGCGGCTTCTCGGCCTGGACGTTCGGTTACAAGCTCTATCGGTACGGGCACGATCTGTCACCCACCGCGGCGGTGAAGGTGCCGCCATTCATGCCGCCGATGTTCGGGTTCCAGCAGATCGCGAACTTCGAGGTCTACTCCTACCCCAAAGTCGGCAGCTACGTGATGGCCGCCGTCGTGTTGCTGCTCTTGAGCGCGTTGTGGCTCGCCTGGCGCCAGCGGGTGCTCGGTGACGCGCGGATCGAGGCCCGCCCCTTCAGTCCAGGAGCCCGCTGATCGGCGTCCTCCTGCTGAGCGGCGAATGTGCGCCGCGCAGGCGCCGGCCGGACGGTCGACGCCGCACGGCCCGCCGGCGCGGAGCGGGGCGGCGGGGTCCCCGCGAGCGCGGCGAAGGGGGTCCGGCGGGACGAAGTCCCCCGGAGAAGGAATAGACATGCGCCCGCGCCGGAGGACCTGTCGCCGCTGCAACCGCGCATCGATGCGGCGGCGCCCGGCAGCGTCGTCGAGGTCGGGCCAGGGACGTATGCCGGCGATCTGATCATCGATCGTCCGCTTCACCTCATCGGACGAGGACGGCCCCGGCTCATCGGATCGGGACATGGCAGCGTCATCCGCATCCGCGCGGCAGATGTGCGGGTCGAAGGGTTCGACATTGACGGGCGCGAAGGCGGCGACGTGTCGCGCGACTCTTCCGGGCATCCACGTCGCGGCCGCTCGCGCGACGATCCGGGATTGCCGCATTACGCATGCCCTCTTCGGGATCTACCTGCGCGAAGCGGACGGGACAACGGTTGATCGGTGCAGCATCACCGGAATGGCGAGTCTGCCGCCGGGCGAGCAGGGGTCCGGCATTCACGTTTGGCACACCGACGGCTTTCGGCTGACCGACAACGACATCCAGTACTCGCGCGACGGCATCTACATTCAGTCATCGCCGCACGGCGTCACGATTCGCAACGTGACGCGTGATCTGCGCTACGGATTGCATTACATGTTCTCGGACGACAATCTGTTCGAGGACAACCTCTTCGAACGTGGAGCCGCCGGCGCCGCCCTCATGTACTCGCGCCGGCTCGTCTTTCGCCGCAACCGCTTCCTGCACAACCGGGGATTCGCTTCCGTCGGGCTTCTGCTGCAGGTCTGCGACGACGTGGTGGCGGAGGACAACCTGATTGCGGACAACGCCCGGGGCGTGTTCATGGAAGGCGTTCATCGGAACGTCGTTCCGCCGCAACGTCATTGCCGCCTCTGACACGGCGCTGATTCTGTACGACTCCGTGCGCGAGACACGATTCGAGGGAAACACCTTCGTCGGCAATCTTTCGCCGCTCGAGCTGATCGGGCGCCGCACCGACACAGTCATTGACGGCAACTACTGGTCCGACAGCCGCGGAACCGACCTCGACGGCGACGGTGTCCAGGACGGGCCGTACCGGCTCTCCAGCGTCTTCGATCACTTTCGAGGCAATCTCACTGCGGCCGACCTGTTCGCTCAGGGACTCGGCGCGAAAGTGTTGTCGGCGGCCGAGGAGACGTTCCCGGTCCTGAACCCGGTGCCGGTGCTCGACGCGCATCCCCTGGCGCGTCCGCCCGTGCTGGCGCGTGTGCCCCTGGTGCCCCCGGAGGCGCGCGCCGATTCCCGCCTCGGGTTGCTGGCGTCAGCTATCGGTCTCACGGCGGGGCTTACGTGCTCGCGGCAGGCCGCCGATCGGGCCGGCGACGGTCATGATCACCTTCGATCAGTTTTCGAAGCGCTTTCGCGGCGTACAGGCCGTGACCTCGCTGTCGGTGACGATTCAGTCGGGCGAGATCGTCGCGCTCCTCGGCCCCAACGGCTCCGGCAAGACGACGTCGATCAAAGCGGCGGCAGGTCTGATCCGCCCGACGAGCGGTCAGGTGTTGCTGGGGTCGCCCGGCCGGCCGGTCTCGGAACCGTCGGCCCGTGCCATGTGCTCCTTCCTTCCACAGCGGGTCTCGTTTCCTGATGCCTTGACCGGCCGGGAAGTCCTCAAGTTCTATTGCGCGCTGCGCGGCGGCTCGGCCGCGCGCGCCGACGATGTCCTGCGATTCACCGGGTTGAACGGCGCGAGTTCGCGAGCGGTGAGCACGTATTCGGGCGGCATGACGCAGCGGCTGGCCTTGCCGTCGCGATGCTGCCGGAATCGCCCGTCCTGTTGCTCGACGAGCCGACCGCGGCCCTCGATCCCGGACGGCTTGTGCGCGTTCTACGGACTCATCGAGGCCCGGCGCGCACACGGTCAGACCGTCCTGTTCAGCTCGCACCAGATGGGCGACGCCGAACGACTGGCTGACCGGTTTCTCGTGCTGATTGGCGGCCGTCTGGCCGCGTCGTTCACAGCGCGCGAGATCAGCGCGCAGCTAGCCGATCGTGGCGTCATGAAGGTGGCGCTCGATCGGCAGCCAGCGGGCCTGCTGGACGCCGTGCGGCGGATTGCGCCAAAGGCGCTCTGGGCCGCCGATCAGCTCATCGTTCCGGCCCCTGCTGCCGCCAGGCTTGCCGTGCTCGACATCGTCCGTGCCTCGGGTGCTGAGATCCGCGGGTTGGCTGCCGAAGAAGGCCGGCTCGACACGTTCTATCGGGAAGTCGTCGGAGGCGCGACGTGACGGAATGGCGTCGGCGGTTCGTGCGGAAAACGCCCCGGGGCTTCAACCCCGAGGTTCGCTGGGCTTCCTCATGGTGACTTTCGCACTCGCGCTCGTTGGGTGCCGCAGCGCCGCACCAGTTCCGGTTGCGCTGGATCCTTCGCACGATGCCTGCGGGTATCCGCCATATGGTCGTGTCGGATCAGCGCTTTGCATCGGAGCTGGTCGCGCCGTACGAAGAACCGCGCTTCTTCGACGATATGGGATGCCTCGCCCACTACCTCGCGGCATCCACGGTGCCGGCACGCGCGCAGGTATACGTCGCCGATCACCGCACGAAGGCGTGGGTCCCGGCCAGACAGGCCATCTACACGCAGGTGGAGGCACTGACCGCGCCTATGGGGTCGCACATCATCGCGCACGAATCGACGGCATCGCGCGATGCGGACCCGGCCGCCGCGGCCGGTGTGCGCGTCGAACTCGAGGCGGTGTTTGCCGGCCGATTGCCGGCCGGAGGACGGCCATGACGGCGCCATCGGCTTTGTGGCTCTGCGCTCGTCAGGAACTGGTCCTCTCCGTCCGTTCGCGATGGACGCAGACCTTCGCGGTGGTTTTTGCGGTGTTCGCGCTGGCGGTCGCCGCGTCGGGGTACGTCCTCAGCGGCGGCAGCGGCCTGCAGGACTTCGCGCGCACGGCCGCCTCGCTTGTGCAGCTCGTCCTGCTGCTCGTCCCGCTGACGACGCTCGTGTCCGGTGTCATGGCGCTCACGCCCGACGCAGGCGCCGCCGAGCTGCTCTTTTCGCAGCCGGTGGCGCGCCCGACCATCCTTGCCGGCAAGCTGCTCGGCCTGCTCCTCGCCCTTCTCGCCTCTCAGGCGATTGGTTTCGGCATCGCCGGGTTGACGCTGTTTGCGCGCACGGGGCCGGAAGGCCTGAGTGGCTTCGTGAGCGTGGCTATCGGGTCGGCGATGTTGACGGCCGTCTTCCTCGCGCTGGCGGCGGCGATCGCTGCGGGCGACACCAGCACCCGCCGCGCGCGCAATCTCGCCGTGGCCCTGGTCGTCTGGTTCGTGGCCGTCGTGCTGTTTGATGTCGCGGTCCTCGCCGTCGCCTCGCTCCTGCCCTCGGGCCCGGCCTCGCGCGTACTGATGGTCGCCGCGATTCTCAATCCCGTGGACGCGGTAAGGACCGGGACTCTCCTCGCCGTCGAGGGCACCACCGCCTTCGGCGCCGCGTCGCTGGCGTTTCTGCGATTCACCGGCGGCGCCAGCGCCGCGATCGGCTGGTTGCTGGCGTCGATCGCGTCCTGGCTGCTGCTCTCAGTGCTGACAGCGATCGTGCGCGTCATGCGCGCGGACATCTGATTCCCACTGGCCACGCGAGACCGCCCAGAGTCCCGAGACGGTGCCCACCGCCGGGCCGTCCTCACGGCGACCGGTCGCTACCGGCGGGCCTTCATTGGCGCGGCGGAAATGGGGACGGCGGCAAACTATGTGCCACTTTTTCGACTTTCTGATACATCATTAGCTCCACTTGGAGCCAGCGATGCACGAGGTTGTGAGCGTCCACTCGCGCGAAACGCGAGTCCACGCACGGGAGATCAAGTTCCTTGTCGACAGTGCCGTCGCGCCCCAGATCCGGGACTGGATGCGCGCGAACCTCCTGCCTGATGAATTCGGGACGGGGCCGTTTCACGACGAGTACGCCACCTCCAGCCTCTACTTCGAGACCGAGGCGTTCGATGTCTTCCGGCGCCGCGGGTCGTACGGCAAGAGCAAGTACCGGATTCGCCGCTACAGCGAGAGCCCGATCCATGTTTCTCGAGCGCAAGTTCAGGACGGATCGCGTCCTCATCAAGCGGCGCACCGTCGTGCCGGTCGCGGAATTCGAACGACTCGACGGACACGTCGCCGACCCGGCCTGGGACGGTTATTGGTTCCACCGCCGCATCACCGCGCGGCGCCTGCGTCCGCTCGTGCAGCTTTCGTACGTGCGGACGGCGCGCCTCGGGATGTCGAGCACCGGCAAGGTCAGGATGACCATCGATTTCGATCTCCGCGTGCTGCCGTTGCCGGATCGCGCGTTTCTGCCGGGGACAGGCCTCCCCCTGCTCGAGGGCAAGAACATCGTCGAACTGAAGTATTCCGTGGCGCTGCCGGCGCTGTTCAAGCAACTCGTTGAGCAGTTCGCGCTGAAGACGCAGCCGCTCTCGAAGTATCGCGCAGGGCTGGCGCTGCTCGGCCTGTCCCCGGACCCGACACTTGTCTGACTTCCTCCAGTCGATGGTGGCCAACGGCCCGCCGATCACCGCGCGGCACGCGCTGGCGACACTGCTTGCCGCGGCGCTGCTCGGGTGGATCGTCGCGTGGGTCTACGCGCGCACGCGGCCGGCCGACAAGTCGGCTGGATCGTTTCGAGGGACGCTCGTCCTGCTCGCGATCCTGATCGCGATTGTCACCCAGGTGGTCGGCACTAACACTGCGCGTGCCTTCAGCCTGGTGGGGGCGCTGTCCATCGTGCGATTCCGTACCGTCGTCCAGGACACCCAGGACACGGCCTTCGTCATCTTCGCGGTCGTCATGGGGATGGCGGCCGGGGCGAACGACGTCTGGATTTCGGTGATCGGTCTTGGCATCGTGAGCGCGGCGGCATTCCTCATGAAGCAGCCGGTCGCGCCCGCCGCCGGTCCGTCGCTGCCGTTCGTGCTGAATCTGCGCGTGGGCCTCGGCGATGACGTGGACGCGCTCGTCCGGGGCCCGTTCGCGGCGCACGTGAGCAAGCACCGTCTCGTGTCCATGGAGACCGCACGACAGGGCACCGCGATCGAAGCGTCGTACCA
Source organism: uncultured Acidobacteriota bacterium (assembly GCA_963724645.1). GTDB lineage: Bacteria > Acidobacteriota > Vicinamibacteria > Vicinamibacterales > SCN-69-37 > CAVXSP01. Next base: position 224,000 of record CAVRVJ010000006.1, on the reverse strand, counting down.
GGTCGAATTCCGCCCTGATGGATCGGCCGAAGGTCTGCTGAAAGCGCTGAACCGCACCGAGGGCGTCCACAACGTTCAGCTTGAGGACGCGGGGCTCGACGATGACTAGTTCCGGAACCGTGTAAACAAAGGAGACTGCATGCAGTCGGCTCCCCGTTTTTTCGCCGTCATCCTTCTCGCCTGCACGGCGGCCGGTGCCGCCGTGGCGGCCTCGGCGCCGCAGAACGCCAAGATCCCGCCTCAGCCTCGACCGATCAAGACCACACCGCCCAAGGAGTGGCTGGACGCGCCGACCGTGGCCAAGCAGAAGAAAGACGCGGAGAATCGCGCCTTGTTCGCGGCCACGACGCCCGTGGTGTTCACGCTGACGGCGAACCTGAAGGCGGTCCAGGCCGATCGGACGCCCAACAGCACCAAGATGTTTCCGGCGACGATCGAGTTCGCGCGCGAGGACGGTTCGGCCGTCAAGGTGGACCTGCCGATCCGCACGCGAGGCCAGGTGCGGCGATCCTACGACACCTGCGAGTTCGCGCCGCTTCGGCTGGAGTTTCCGAGGGACCAGATGAAGAGGACGGTCTTCGAGGGCCAGCATGCGCTCAAGCTCGGCGTGCACTGCCGCAACGTGAAGGAGTTCGAGCAGTACGTCCTGCGCGAGTACGCGGCCTACCGGATCTTCAATCTTGTGACACCTCGATCGTTCCGCGCGCGCCTGGCGAAGGTGACGTACGCCGACACCGGCACCAAGAAGAACCTCGGGACGAAATACGGGATCCTGATTGAAGACGACGATGACGTCGCGAAGCGATTGGAAGGGCGGCTGGTTACGCAGCGAGATCTGCTCAGCCAACTGGACCGGGACTGGTTCACCCTCATGACGATCTTCGAGTACATGATCGGCAACCTTGATGTGTCGATCATCACGCAGCACAATGTGAAGCTCGTGCAGCTACCGGCGAGGAAGGTTTACTCCATCCCCTATGACTTCGACTATTCCGGGCTCGTCGACGCCGCCTACGCGCTGCCGCCGCCGGACCTCCACATCACCACCGTGCGCGATCGGATCTATCGCGGTCCGTGCCGCACCGCCACGGAACTCGAACCGTTTTTCGCGAAGTTCCGTGCCATTAAGCCGGAGATCGCATCGATGTATGACTCGTTGCCCGATTTTGATCCGGCCGCGAAGAAGAAGGCCCTGGCGTATCTCGACCAGTTCTATCGCACGATCGATCGGCCGGCGGACGTCAAGGCCGCCTTCATCGACCACTGCCTGAAGACCGGGCTGATGTAGCGGGGCCCGGCAGCACCGACGATCACCTCACGCCGATCGGTGTAGATCGCGGTGTACGTGTCGCCCCGAATTTCGAGCGCCGAGGCGCGACCGTTCGGCACGTACCCCGGCAGCATCCCGGTGTCGATGCCCACGACCTTTCCGCCGAATCGAACGAGCATGCGGCCGCTCTCCTGCGGCGTGTGGCCAACGACAATCGCGCGCGCCTGCTGCGCGGTGAGCATCAGGTCGATCTGCGGCGCGATCGTGTCGGGATCGGCCACTATCCCTCGGTACCAGAGCGGACCGTCCTCCCGTGTTGCGAGGCTCAGGTCCGGCGCGGCTTTCGTCTTTTCCAGATCGCCCGCCGACAACTCGCGCCTGATCGTGGAGTTGATGTCGGCGCACCGCCTTGCCGACATGGCCGGGCTGAGCCCACCATGGACGAACAGGATGCCATTGATACGCGCGACCGCGTTCAACCCACGGAGGTACGCGCCGTACGTGCCATTGGGGCCGAATGCGGTCACCAACTCGATGGTGCCAAGCGGCGCCTGCAGCAGTTGATCGCGCAGGGTCGGAGCCGCCGCCTCAGCCGTGTCCTGGCGCAGGGTCTCTGACGCTGACGTCGTAAATGCGCGGTACTCCCCGGCGGACACGTATCGAAGATCGCCCAGCATGCGCATCGCTTCGTGGTTGCCGAGCAGGACATGCACGCGGCCACCGGCGGACGCCGCCTCGCGCTCGAGCCGCCGATAGAAATCAAGCACCTTCCGCGAATCGGCACCGCGATCGAGCAGGTCGCCGAGTTGCACGAGATGCGTGCGTCCGGCCGACCAGCGATCGCGCGCATCGATCACGCCGGCGACGCGCAGAATCTGGACGAGCTGGTCGTAGGCGCCGTGCACGTCGCCGACCGCCACGATGCGGTCAACGTGGTCGAATTCGCAAGGCGGCTCGGCGGCGCGCGTGGCCGGGACGAGCGCCAGCAAGGCAATGAACACCGCCGACAGACGGCATCGCACGACGTGCGTATCTTACTGGACGCCAAGACGGCTTGAGATCACCACCTTGGAGAGATGGAGGGCATGAAGAAGGAGATAACCGCATGGGCTGGCCTGAACAGTCCGGCGCTGCCGGACTCTGGCTGAGCAACGAATCGCCAGAAACGAACGCGCCAGACCCGATCTGTGGCGTGTTCGTTTCGCGCATCTGTTGCTCCGCCAGGCCGCCGGAGGCGGCGTCAGGCCAGCCGGCCTCCATGTCCTTCAGTTCTCCAAGGTCACAACCGGATCTCTAAGGTTAGATTAAGGTCCCGCGATCGTCTCCAGGCCGGCTCGATCCATCAACACGAACCCATCCTTCTCCGTCCGCAGGACGTCTTCCTTGCCCCAACGGCTCATGATGCGGATGGAGGTCTCGATCGTCGTCCCCGTCAGATCCGCAAGCTCCTGACGTGACAGGGGCAACGGTATGAAGACGCCGCCGCGATCGGCGCGGCCAAGCTGGTCGGCCAACTTCAGAAACAGACGCGCGAAGCGCGCTTCCACGCGGCCGCCGGTGAGATCGGTCAACCGCGTGGTCAGCTCGACGAGACGCAGCGAAAGGCTGCCGAGCAGGCCGCGCACAAGCGAGGGATGCTGTTCGAGCAACGTGAAGAACGCTTGTCGCGGAATCAGCAGGCAAGTCGACGGCTCGATCGCGGCTGCTGACGCCGGATACGGCCGGGCCTCGTAGGCGGCGACGGCGCCCAGCGGACCGCCGGGACCGAACATCTCTAGAATGACGTCGTTACCGCTGGGACCGTGCTTGAAGACCTTCACCCGGCCGCTGACGACGACGTAGAAGAAGTCAGACGGGTCCCCTTCGTCGAAGACGCGATCGCCACGGTCGTATTGGCGCACCTGCGCCACCGCGGCGATACGTTCCCGATCTTCAGGAGTGACTCGCCGGAAGAGCGGGATCTGCGCGAGGACAGCCGGCGTCGGGCGTGTCATCGCGTGATCGTAACCGCTCAGGGTCCATCGTGATCGCGGAACATGCCTGAGGCATCGGTTCGGGCCGCTCGGACCACTCGAGCCAGTCGTCGCCGAACAATTCGGCCGGATGCATCGTGCGAATCGTCCCATTGCCGCAGGCCAGATCTTGGGCCGGGCAGTACTTGTCGCACCCCCAGCAGGTGCGCTCTGGATTCTTCGGATGCAGCGGAGCGTGTGGCATCGAACGCCTCGGCATCGTCAGGCGAGTCCTTCCTCCAACTCGACCGCGCGCGGGAAGAGCACGTTGTTCTCCAGGTGGACGTGGCGATGAAGGTCCGCCTCGAACTTTGCGAGCTCTTCGTAGCACAGTCGATAGGTCGTGCACCCGTCGGCTGGCGGCGTGTAGTGGTTCGTGAGCGCGCGCAGTTGTGCGAGTTGATCGCCGGCCTGCCGGTGGTCTTCTTCCATCATCCGAATCGGGTTGAGGATCGTGCCAAACGGCCCCGAAGGCAGCCGGCCTCCGGCCCGGGACGCGGCGGCGAGGCCGTCGATGAATGGAAAGAGAATGTTCTCTTCCTTCACCATGTGCACCGCCATGTCGTCGGCGAGCAGTGTGAACGCGGCCCGGATGTCGTTCAGTTCGGGGTGCCGATTGCCGTGCCGCTCGACCAGCTTGTCGAGCCAGGCGGCGATGACCGGAGACGCCTGACGGACGTAGCCGTGATGCCGGCTGACGATGTGTCCGGTCAGCGCATCGAGATCCGTCCACTCGGCTGCGGCGTGGTCCTGCGCGCTGAGCGGACCCAGCGCCTGGAGATCCGCCAGGACCGTGGCGATTGGCAGTCCGCGTTCGGCCGCCGCATCCTCGAGTGCGTTGTGGCCGTGACAGCAGTAATCCAGTCCCAGACGGTCGAACACGGCGGCGGTCCGGATATCCGCGGTTACGATGTCGGCGAGCGATCGATGGGGCAACGACACATCGGGACTGGTATTGGCCATTCGGCACCTCGTGAAACACAGGGTCGTCAATGACCCGGAATCGAGCGTAAGGCCGCAGGCTTCCGACCCCTATGATGCCGGTCATAACCTCGTTCTCAGTCGTGCCGGACACTTGAGGCATGGCACAGGCGCCCCACGCCCCGCTCGAGTTCACCGCCGGACCGCTGGTCGGCACGGAGACCCAGGTTGCGATGGTGACCGGCGCGGGCGCGGCGCGCCTGTCGGAGGCCGCGCTCTCGCGCGTGCTAATGGCCTACATCGGCGCCGGGCTGCTGTTCATGCTCGTGCCCGGCACCTTCCTCGGCGTCTGGAACCTGCTGCAGGTCAGCGCGCGTGAGAGCGTGAGCCTCGTGTCACCCGCCTGGCTGCAGGCGCACGGACATGCGCAGGTGTTCGGCTGGATTGGGACATTTATTCTGGGCATCGGCTTCTATTCGATTCCCAAGCTCAAGGCCGGGTCGAGGCCGGCACTGGCCGCGGCCTGGATCTGCTGGGTCCTGTGGGTCACCGGCGTGGCGATGCGCTGGACGGTGAACGTGTACGGCGTACAGTGGCGCGCGCTGCTGCCGGTCTCGGGCCTGCTCGAGTTCTTCGCTTTCCTGATCTTCTTCCGCCAGGTGTCGCGGCACCGGCCCACTGAAGAACAGACCGCGCGAGAAGAGCGAGTCCGCGAGCGCCGCAGTCTTCAGCCCTGGATCCGCGTCGTGATGAGCGCGAGCATCGGCCTCGCACTGACGTTGTTCGTCAACCTGGCGGCCTGCGTGTATCTCGCGTGGCGCGGGGAGTCGCCGGCGCTGCCGCACGGGCTGGATCAGCGGTTTCTGGTGCTGGTCGCGTGGGGCTTTCTGGCCCCGTTCGTCTGGGGTTTCAGTCTCAAATGGCTGCCGGTATTTCTGGGCCTCCGGCCGAGCTACACGACGCCGGTGGCCGCCGCGGTCGCGGCGAATGTGACGGGCGTGCTCCTGGCGCTGGCCGGGTGGGGCTCAGTGGCTGCCGGCCTGTTCGTGATCGCCTCAGCCGCGATCGTCATCGCGCTGCGGATTTTCGAGCGGCCCATCCGAGCCGCGAAGACTCGCGGAGTGCACCGCAGTTTTCCCGTGTTCGTGCGAATTGCCTACGCCTGGCTCATCGTGGCGTCGCTCCTGGGAGCGGCTGCGGCAAGATGGGACGTGTCCGGCGGGATCTGGGGCGCATCAAGGCATGCGTTCACCGTGGGATTCATTTCCGTGATGGTGTTCTCCATCGGTCAACGCGTCCTGCCGCAGTTCGCCAACCTGCGCCCGTTGTGGAGCCCCGGTGTCATGCTGACCGGCCTGCTGCTCCTCACGGTCGGCTGTCTGCTGCGCGTGTCCAGCGAGGTCCTCGCCTATCAGCACTACGCGCAGTGGGCCTGGTCCGTGCTCCCGATCTCGGCGCTCATCGAGATGGCGGCCGTCACCTGCTTTGCGCTCAACATGACCGTGACGTTCGCGCTGGAGCCCTCGCTGGAGGCGGTGCGCCGTTGAGCCGGGTGAGTCCGCGCTGGGAGGATGAGCGCACCGTTGCGGGCTTCGTGGCGAGTCCGCCCAATGGACAACTCATCGAGTTTGCCGGGCGGCGCCTGGAGGCGTCGAGAGGACAGGACTGCCTCGATATCGGTTGCGGCGCCGGACGCAACGCCCTGCCGCTCGCGGAACTTGGTTATCGGGTTGTCGGCATCGACCTTGCCGCACCCATGCTCGAGGCCGCCCGAGGGCGCATTGCGACAAGCAGGCAGCCCCGAGTGGATCTGCTGCGTGCGCCGATGGCGCCGTTGCCGTTTGCGGATCGAAGCTTTGATCTGATCGTCGCCCACGGCATCTGGAACCTGGCTCGATCGGGCGCGGAATTCCGCGCGGCGGTCGCCGAGGCCGGACGCGTCGCGCGTCCCGGCGCGGGACTCTTTCTGTTCACGTTCTCGCGCCACACCCTTGCCCCGGACGCGCCGCCCGATCCGGGTGAATCGTTTGTGTTCTCGTCGTGGAACGGCGAGCCGCAGTGTTTCCTGACGGAAGATCAGATTCTTGCCGAGCTGCGTTCGTCTGGGTTTGCAAGGCATCCGGCTGCGCCGCTCGCGGAATACAACCGGCCGCGGCCCGGCGAGCTTCCAGCCGGTGGTCCACCCGTAATCTACGAAGGAACGTTTACGAGAGTCGCGTCCTAATCCCGGCCTACGCCGCAGCGCCGGCGAGCCCCCGTGGCAGCCTCAGGACGGCGACCGTGCCGCCTTCGGCCGGGCAGATCAAGTCGAGCGTCCCGCCGTGCGCTTCCATCAGACGCCGCGCGGTCGCCAGGCCCAGGCCCGTGCCGCGATGCTTCGTGGTGAAGAACGGTTCAAAGAGGTGAGTGCGCAGCCCGACGGGCATCCCCGGGCCTTCATCCGCGATTCGAATCTCATCCGCGTTGTCCTCGCATCTGGCGATGACTTCAATCCGGCCGTGCCCTTCCATCGCCTGAGCGCTGTTGACGAGCAGGTTGTGCAGCACGAGCTTGAGCAGTTCCGGGTCTGCTTTGAGGACGAGGTCTTCGCCGCCAACATCCACCGTCACATCGGCCAGCGCCGGGTCGTCGCGCAGTAACGTGACGGTCGTCCGAATCAGGGGTCCGAAAGTGGTCTCTACGGGCGAAGGTTGACGCGGCCGGGCGAACTGCAGCAGATCGCCGACGATGTCATTCAGCGTGTCGATTCGCGTGATGACCTCGTGGGCGATCTTCTGCTCCGGTGCGTCGGGCAGGAGCCGGCGGGTGATGACCTGGACGGCCGCGCGGATCCCTGCCAGCGGGTTGCGGACTTCGTGGGCGACGACCGCGGCCATCTTGCCGATCTGCGCGAGGGCGGCCTGCTGGCGCAATTTGATTTCGGACGCCTGTGCCTGGCGTTCCGCCCGCTCGCGCGCGAGGAGCGTGCGGCGATGGAGATTCACGCCGCACGCGGTGATCCACACGACGGCAACCTGCAGGACGTGGTTCGACAGGTTGGCGGACCAGTGCTCGCTCACAGGCGTCAGGACGTACTCAACGACGCTCAGAACGGTCGCGAATGCGGCGACGTACAGCACATCTCTGGTCCCAGGCGTCCAGAGGCCGAGCAGCATGACGACGACATACAGCAGCCCGATCGCGGCGCCCTCCGGAAGCACCAGATCGAGCAGGAACACCACGGCGACCAGACCCCAGGCCAACAGGTCGATCCGGCGGCGCAACAGCAGGGTCATCGGCGCCAGGTCTGCAGGATCCTCATGTAGTTGCCGCGCTCGAACGCCTCGGGATCCGGGCAGCGCAGCAGGCTCATGCTGCCTTGCGCCTGCTCGAGCGACTCGTATTCGCGCTCGTCCAGCCAGTGCGCCATCTCGCGCGGACGCGGGTGAGGTGCGTGGGACCGTGCTTGAGGAGCGCGGCCACCGATCTGCACCGCATGCGCGCCGGCCATGACGGCCTTGACCGCGTCGACCCCGGTGTGCACGCCGCCGGTCGCGGCCAGCGAGGCGCGGACCCGGCCGGAAAGAATCGCCAGCCAGCGCAGCCGCAGCAGCAGTTCGCTCGGAAGTCGACAAGTGCAGCCTGGGCACCGCCTGCAGCATGTCGGGATCGATGTCCGGCTGATAGAAGCGGTTGAACAGCACGAGCCCGTCCGCGCCGGCATCGTCCAGCTGCGTGCGCCAGGTGCGCCAGCGACGAGAAGAACGGCGACAGCTTCACGGCCACCGGGAATCGCTGACGTGCCTGCGGACGGCGCGCACGACGTCGAGCAACCGCCGTTCGACGGCGGCGCCGTTCTCCGCGGGGTCGGTCGCGACGTGATAGAAATTCAGCTCGAGCGCGTCGGCGCCGGCGTCCTGAATCAGTCGCGCGTAGTGCAGCCAGCCTTCGGCCGACGTGCCGTTGAGCGACCCGATGACCGGCACCTTCACCGCGTCGCTTGATCGCGGCGCACGTGCTCGAGATAGCGCTCCGGACCCATCGCGTAGTCGTCGGCCAGCGGAAAATAGGACAGCGCTTCGGCGTACGCCTCCTCGTGTACGCACACGTCGTGCACGCTGCCGGCTTCGTCGCGCGTGATCTGCTCCTCGAACAGCGAAGGCAGGACGATGGCCGCCGCGCCGGCGTCTTCGAGCCGCCGGACGGTGTCGAAGTCATCCACGAGCGGCGACGCGCCCGGCATGAGCGGGTGCGGCAGCTCGAAGCCCAGGTAGGTCGTGGAGAGGTCCATAAGTCAGGGCCTGCTTCTTGCCGGCGAGCCATCTCTTCGTAGACCGCGTAGCGCTGCGGCGCACGTGCGCCTGTGCGCCCGCCAGCAGCTGCCTGAAGCGTTCGGGATACGCCTGCTCGACCATGCGGAAGCGCGACTCGTTGCGCATGTACTTGCCGCAGGTCGACCTTCGGCGGGCCGAGTCCAGTTGCATGGCGACGGCTCACCGGCGGCCGCACGCCGCGGATCGAACCGGAAGAGCGGCCAGTACGCCGGTCCGACCGCCAGCTTCTGCTGGTCCAGACCGTTCGCCATGTCGTAGCCGTGCGCGATGCAGTGGCTGTAGGCGATGATCAGCGACGGTCCCGGGATACGCTTCCGCTTCCGGAAACGCCTTGACGGTCTGCGCGTCCTTGGCGCCGAACGCGACGCGCGCCACGTAGACGTGACCGTAGGCCATCGCCAGCAGCGCCAGGTCCTTCTTGTGCGTCGCCTTTGCCGGCGGCGGCGAACTTGGCGGACGGCGCCCATCGGCGTCGCCTTCGACTGCTGGCCGCCGGTGTTCGAGTACACCTCGGTATCGAGCACCAGGATGTTGACGTCCTTTGCCGTCGAGTGACGTGATCGAGGCCGCCGTAGCCGATGTCGTACGCCCAGCCGTCGCCGCCGACGATCCAGACGCTCTTCTTCGTCGAGCGCGTCCGCCAGCACGCGCAGCCGCGTGGCCTGCGGGTCGGTCGAGTCGCGTCAGTTCACGCCTGCAGCGCCGCGACGCGCGCGCGCTGCGCGCCGAGCCCGGTCTCGGTGGACTGGTCGGCTTCGAGGATCGCGGCCGCGACAGATCCGCCGACGACGACGCCGCGGTCGCGCAGCGCCATCGAGCAACTGGACGGCGGTGTCCTCGCTGCTGCGATTCCACCGCGAGCCGCATGCCCAGCCCGAACTCGGCGTTGTCCTCGAACAGCGAATTCGACCAGGCCGGGCCGCGGCCTTCGCGGTTCGTCGTGTACGGGGTCGTCGGCAGGTTGCCGCCGTAAATCGACGAGCAGCCCGGTGGCGTTGGCCATCAGCACGTGATCGCCGAACAGCTGCGTCAGCAGCTTGATGTACGGCGTCTCGCCGCAGCCGGCGCAGGCGCCCGAATATTCGAAGAGCGGCTCGCAGAAACTGCGTGCTCTTGATGTCGCCCTTGACGGCCTGCGCGATCGACTTCCGGCAGGTCGAGGAAGAACGCGTAGTTCGCGCGCTCGGTCTCGCGCAGCGGCCGCTGGGGATGCAGATCCAGCGCCTTGTGCTTCGGATTCGACCTTGTCCTTGGCCGGGCAGACGCATCACGCACAGCGGCAGCCGGTGCAGTCCTCCGGCGCGACTTGAATGATGTATTTCATCCCGGCGAACTCCTGGCCCTTGAAGTCGATGGACTTGAACGTCGCGGGCTGCCCTGCGAGCGATTCGGGCGGGTAGCCACCTTGACGCGAATCGCCGCGTGCGGACAGACCAACGTGCACTTGTTGCACTGGATGCAGAGCCCCTCGTCCCAGACCGGAATCTCGGCCGCCATTGCCGCTTCTCCCATTGCGCCGTGCCGACCGGCCACGTGCCGTCCACCGGGAACGCGCTGACGGGCAGCAGGTCGCCCTTGCTGGCCAGCATCGGACCCGTGACGCGCTGGACGAAGTCCGGCGCCGCGGCCGCCACCATCGGCCGGCCGGCGCCGCGTCGACGTGGCGGTTGCCGGCACCTGCACCGCGTGCAGATGCGCGAGCGCATGCGTCGACCGCGGCGAAATTGGCCTTGACGACCGCCTCGACCGCGCTTGCTGTAGGTCTTGCGGATGGCGTCCTTGATCTGGCTCGATCGCCTCGTCGCGCGGCAGCACGCCGGAAATCGCGAAGAAGCAGGTCTGCATGATCGTGTTGATGCGGGTGCCCATCCCGACGGCCTTGCGCCACCGTATAGGCGTCGATCACGAAGAAGCGCAGCCGCCGTTCGATGATCGTGGCCTGCACGTCCGCCGACAGCTCGTCCCAGATCTCGTCCGGTCCGAACGGGGCGTTGAGCAGGAACACGGCGCCCGGCTCGGCGGCGGCCGAGCACGTCGTACTTGTCGAGGATGTCGAACTGATGGCACGCGACGAACCCGGCCCGGCGTGATCAGATAAGGCGCGCGGATCGGGCGCGGACCGAACCGCAGGTGGGAGATCGTCATCGCGCCGGACTTCTTCGAGTCGTAGACGAAGATAGCCCTGCGCGAAGTTGTCGGTCTCCTCGCCGATGATCTTGATCGAGTTCTTGTTGGCGCCGACCGTTCCGTCCGCGCCGAGGCCGAAGAACACGGCCCGCACGACGTCGGGCGCAGCGCCGTCCAGATCGAAGGTCCGGGTCGACCGGCAACGACAGCCGCGTCACATCGTCGTTGATGCCGACCGTGAAGTGCGGCTTCGGCTGCGGCTTGGCCAGTTCGTCGAAGACCGCCTTGACCATCGCGGGCGTGAACTCCTTTGAGGCCAGCCCGTAGCGTCCGCCGATCGACCTTCGGATCGGCGTCCATGGCGCGCGTCCGCCATGACGCGTTTCCGCGAGCGCGGCCACGACGTCGAGGATACAGCGGTTCGCCGATCGCTGCCCGGCTCCTTCGTGCGGTCCAGCACGGCGATGGACTTGACCGGTGGCGGGCAGCGCGGCGATGAAGTCGTCCACCGAGAACGGCCGATAGAGCCGCACCTTGACCACGCCGATCGCGCTCGCCCGTTCGACGAGAGAGCTCGCACGGTCTCGGCCGCGGTCTCCGCGCCGGACCCATGATCACGAGCACGCGCTCGGCCTCGGGATGCCCGACGTAGTCGAACAGCCGGTACGGCGGCCGGCCAGCGCGGCGAACTGATCCATGACGTCCTGCACGATGCCTGGGCACGCCGTGTAGAACCCGTTGGACGCCTCGCGCGCCTGAAAGAACATGTCCGGATTCTGGGCCGTGCCGCGCAGCACCGGATGCGTCCGGCGTCAGGGCGCGCGCGCGGTGCGCCGCGACCAGTGACCTCGGGCACCATCGCCCGCAGATCGTCGTCGGTGAGCTCCTCGATCTTGCGATCTTCGTGCGACGTGCGGAACCCGTCGAAGAAGTGGATGAACGGCACGCGCGACTCCAGCGTCGCCGCCTGGGCGATGCACGCGAAGTCGTGCGCTTCCTGGACGGAGGCCGAGGCCAGCATCGCGACGCCGGTCTGCCGGCACGCCATCACGTCGGAGTGATCGCCGAAAATCGACAGCGCGTGGGTCGCCATCGGCGCGCGCCGTGACGTGCATCGTGAACGGCGTGAGCTCGCCCGCGATCTTGTAGAGGTTCGGGATCATCAGGAGCAGGCCCTGACTGGCCGTGAACGTCGTGGCCAGTGCGCCTGCCTGCAGCGCGCCGTGCACCGCGCCGGCCGCCCCGCCCTCCGACTGCATTTCCATGATGGACGGGACCTGCGCCCCAGATGTTCGTGCGGCCCTTTGACGCCCACTCGTCCGCCAGCTCACCCATCGTGGACGACGGCGTGATGGGATAGATCGCGATGACTTCGTTCGTGCGGTGGGCGACCGATGCGGCCGCTTCGTTTCCGTCGACGGTAATGTGCCGGCGCATGAGTCTGCTCAACCGCCCCTACGCGACGGCGAGCGTCTCAACCCAGTGCTCGAACCGCTCCGGCGTGCCCAGATCGGACCAGCCCATTTCGATCGGCCACGTATAGACGGACAGACCGGCGGCGACGCTGAGGAGATCGCGAGAGAAATCCGCGTGAGGCAGGCCGTGATACTGCTCGTTCAGAAACGCCTCCCGGGCCGGCGGCACGAGTCGCATGCCTCGGGCGATCAACCGGCCGAGTTCCGGCAGATGTTGCCAGGTACAAGTCGTGGAGCGCCGCCGCACGCGCGACCATCACCATGCTGTTCCAGATCGATCCTTCGGTGAACAAGCGAAGTGCGTGAGCCCGCGATGGCTTTTCAATAAACCCGCCTACCGGTCGAATCGATCCATAGGGGTGCGCAGGGGCGATCCATCCGTAGTCGCCGGTTGGGGTCGTCGGCTCGACACCGAACAAGACCAGGTCGCTCTTGCCCGATTCCACGTGCGTGACCGCCTCGCGGATGCCGACACGGAAGTGACCGGGACGGGCGACCGCGTGATCGGATGGCGTGAGCAGCACGATGGCTTCCGGACTCTGTTCCAGAACGTGCGTGAGCAACAGCCCCACACCGGCGGCCGTTCCGCGGTCCATCGGCTGGTACAGCACGGAACTGCGGTTGATGACGCCCGGCAGCGAATGCACGAACGGACGATGGGTGCTGTCGACCACGACGAGGGTCTGGTCCGGCGATGCGAAGGGGGACACCCGGACCAGGGTCGATTCCAGCAGGGATGGGCCTCCGCCGTAATGCCAGAATTGTTTGGGCACCCCGCCCGTGAGGTTCGCAAGCCGGCGGCCGGAACCTCCAGCAAGAACGACCGTCCAGAGTTGTCCCGGCACGCGTCTCAGGAGTGCAGATCACTTGCCAAGTCGGTCTGGCTCGCGCGGACCAACGAGGGCTTGGCAAGGTGCGGAGAAGTCCACACCTCGCCAGTGACTTTTCCTCAGGTCAGTGGGGCCTGTCGCTGGAGCGCCCCGGAGCGGATTCTCCCTACGCTGGGGCGGAGAACTCACCCTCGGCGTCGCCGACTCAATGACGTTCAGCCGCCGCGATCGTCTGCAACGCGTCCGGTCGGATGAACTCGTGCTCGGGGTGACGGACGGTGAGCACGGGGCAGGACGCCGTTCTAACGACGCGCTCGGCGACGCTTCCCATGAACAGGTGCGCCACAGGTCCGCGCCCGTGAGTGCCCATGACGATCAGATCGATGTGGGCGGACGCCGCGTAGGAGACGATCTCGCGCGCCGGCGCCACGGATGTGACCTGAACGACCTGCGCGTGGAGCTCACGACGGTCTTCCTCGGTGACCAGGGCATTGAGCCGCTGCTGTTCGGCCTCGTCCAGATCGCTCTGCAGGCGGCTGACGTCGTAGGGCAGGCCCGACGAAGTGACGAGCCGGGCGGCTACATCTTCGCCCACGTGAATGACGTGGAGCGTGGCGCCGAACCGCCGGGCCAGCTCGCGGCCGTACGCGAGCGCGTTCATCGCGGCGTCGCCGAAGTCCATGGCGACCAGAACATTCTTCAGGGTCATCATACGTGCCTCCCGCGAACGACTGCCGAACCGTGCCCGATGATCGCGTTCACAGCGACAGCCACCTCGCGCGGCGTTGCGCCGCTCGGTCGGGCTGTTGCCCGTCATCCTGCTGTTGCATGCCTTGTGCCGTGGCAACCTGGCCCGTCACGTTGTTACGGCCGGGATGTGGGCTGCGTGGGGGAAAGATTCCGCACCGGGCTGAAACCCGCGCGGGGTTTCTGGCAGCCGGCTCGATGGCACTTCTATTGCTGCCCCAACGGGTATGCAGTCGCTTCCTCATCGATACTCCGTGACGGCCATCGTCGGTTCCGAGCCTGAAATCATCGTGGAGACGCAGGGCGTGGCGCCGTTGCGGACGGCGCTGCCGGCGGAGTTTGGAGGCACCGGCGATCGCTGGTCGCCGGAGACGCTCCTGGTCGCGGCGGTTGGGGACTGTTACGCGCTGACGTTCCGCGGCCTCGCCAGTCGCGCAAAGCTCGCGTGGACGTCGCTTCGGCTCGAGGTTGTCGGCACGCTCGATCGCATCGATCACGTGACACGATTCGTTGAGTTCCATCTGCGCGCCCAACTGCTCGTGCCGGAAGGCGCGAGTGAGGCTCAGGCGAGCCGGCTGCTCGAGAAGGCCGACGAAACCTGCCTGGTCACGCGGTCGCTCACTGCGGCGACGTTCCTGAAGACCTCGGTCGAAACGATCGCCGCGCAAGTGGCCTGACGCTCGGAATTTCGCCAACCGCACGGAGTCTTCCGGGCCCGATAGCCTGTCCGGGCGCATCTTTCGATATGGGCCCGACTGGGCCGTCAGTGGCGCGCTCGATGGTCAAGTCATGCCCTCAGTCGGACCGCCGCGCCCTGGGAGACCGCGGCCTTGTTCTTGCACGGAGGGAACGTCGAGGAAGGGCCCGGATGACCCACGTTTCGTTCGGAATCCGGGCTTGGAGCTATGCCATGAGGACGCTGATTCGACTCTCGGCCGTTGTCCTGAGCTTTCTCGTGTTGTCGGGACCGCTGCCCGGCCAGACGCCAGCCACCGCACAGGTCATGCGGGAGAAGCTGGCGCATGCCGAGAAGGTCCTCGAGGCATTGATGACCAGCAACTTCGCGCAGTTGGCGCGGGAGAGCAACGCGCTTGTGGACGCGACGAAAGCACCCGGATGGACCGTGCTCAAGACGTCCGACTATGCGCGCTACAGCGCCGGCTTTCTGCGGGCGAGCGAAGACTTGCGCGAAGCTGCGACCAAACGTGATTCCGATGCCGCGGCGATCAGCTACGTCTCGCTGACGTTGAGCTGCTATCAATGTCATCGCTACATGAAGGGCGCGAGGATTGCTCGATGAGTGCGTCGGGGCGCGGGGAGGGGTTATGAGCTGGTGGTTGGGGCAACTCGGTCACGCTCTTTACGTCATCGCGCCGGCGCTGGCTGCTGCCGTTGCGCTGACGTCGTGGCTCACCCGGTGCCGCCATCCGAACCCGCATTACGTACGAGCAGTGACCCGCCCGGATGCCGCGACGGGCCGCGAGGTCGTCATTCAACCCGCGCGGTACGAGTGCTACGAGTGCGGCCGGAGCTGGAACGCGACGCAGCGCGATCCCGCCTGGATGCCGACGCGCCTGACGCAGAAGTTCAGCGGGTACGACCAGAGCAAGGCCGTCCGAGCCGCCACTCGCGCAGCGATCGAGCAAGAGCAGCGCCGGTTTCTCGCGGCGCATCGAATCGAGCTACCGGCGGCAGCGGCACCGGAACCCGCAACACCTCACAGCCGTCCGCGACGGCCGGGGCACGTGGTTGACATCAACTCGCGGAAGCCGGCCTGAGGGCCGGCTGGCCGCGCATGCCAGAAGCCCGGCGTCAATCGCGAAGTCGTGCAGATGATGGCGGCGGTATGCGAGCCTCGAGGCGCCGGCGGAAACCGAATAACATCGTCGCATCGACGGCCGCCTGAGAGGCGGTTTGTGGCAACCGGCCGGCCACGTCGGGGCCGGACGCGCCGCAACTCATCTTTCTCGGCACAGCCGTCATCAGCGGGACCGGCATCGCAATCGCGCTGAACACAGGGCGGCAGACGATCTTCGGCGGCATCGCCGCCAGGGTCGGCGACCCTCAACCGGAGAGCGAGTTCGAGCGCGGGCTCCGACGGTTCAGCGGTCTCATCCTCCGCACGACGAATCGTCCTCGTGCTGTTCATTCTGCTCGTCGGCATCGCGCTCAGGCGGGACGCCTTCGAGACACTGCTCTTTGCCGTCGCCCTGGGCGTCGGCCTCACGCCGGAAGTCCTGCCCATGATCGCGTCGGTGACCGTCACAGGTGACGAGATCGAACGGCTCGATGACGCGGGCATGGGCCATGTCGTCGAGCAGGCGAATGTCTACACGCGAGTCACACCGGCGCGGAAGAACCGGATCGTCCTGGCGCTCAAGCACCGCGGCCACGTCGTGGGGTACCTCGGCGACGGCATCAACGACGCGCCCTCGCTGCGCGCCGCCGACATCGGGATTTCGGTCATGAGCGCGACCGACGTGGCGCGCGAAACCGCGGACGTCATCCTCGGCCAGAGAAGCCTGGCCGTCCTTCACAAGGGCATCCTGGAAGGGCGCCGGGCGTCCGGCAACATGATGAAGTACCACGCAGATTCTTTTGAACAACTTTCTGTACGACGTCGCGCAAATCACGATCCCGTCCGACAACGTCGATCGCGAGTATCTGAATCGCCCGCAACGCTGGGACTTGCAGATCATTGCCGGCCACGCCGCTCGGCCCCAGGCTCGGGTTCATCGTGCCGCCGGCGAGTTATCTCGCGTTCGTGGGGGCGATCACGGTCACGTACCTGTTGCTGGTCGAGGTCGTGGAACGAGCACTCGTGCGCGCCCGCTGAGAACGCGGGCGGCGATTCTTCACGATGGCGGCTTGGGCCTGCAGGTCTTGGTGAGATTTCCGCAGGGGTCAGGCGGATTTCCGCAGGTCTGGCGGCCAATTATGCCCTCAGCCGGTGTCGGATCCAGCGCCGCTCGAGGGCCGCGTACGGCAAGCTCGTTGCTTCTGGAACAATCAGCGCTGCGGCCCCCGCAAAGAGACGTCCGCAACCGGATGTCAGGCCTGTGAGGTTCACTGAGCGGAGGCCGCAGCCTCGCGCTAGTCCGGAAGTCACTTGACTTGACGTGGTAGCCTCGCGCGCCCGTGGGCGCGCTGGCGGCGTCTCCCACGTCAAGTCAAGTGAACTTCCGCATAGAAGGAGCGCCACCATGATTCAAATTCGCAGGATTCTCGTGCCGACCGACTTCAGCCCTCCTGCGCAAGCGGCGTTGCAGTACGCGAAGACCCTGGCCGCCGAATTCGGCAGCCGGCTGTTCCTGCTGCACGTCATTGCGACGCCAGAGGTGCCGTGGGGCGCCGAAGGCGCCACGTACTCCTGGCCGACGCTGCTGGCGGACCTCGAGGAGGACGCCCGCGCGCAGTTTCAACACCTGATCCCGACCGATGATCCGCTCGCTGACCAGGTCACGATTGAAACCATGATTGGCGTGCCGGTTGACGGCATCCTCGATTACACGGAGACGCACCAGATCGATCTGGTCGTGATGGGCACTCACGGCCGCGGGATGGTCGGTCATCTGCTGCTCGGAAGCGTGGCGGAGCGGGTCGTTCGCCGATCGGCCGTGCCGGTCCTGACCCTGCACGAGACAGCTTCGCACGCAGACGTGACCGAAGCGGTCGCTGACCGCGAATCGCTCGAGCCCCTGACCGTGCCCTCATGAGGATTCTGCTGGCTGTTGACTCGTCGGCGTTCTCGGAGGCGGCCGCCGACGCCGTCATCAGGCAGTTTGCGCCGTCGGATCACGAAGTGCGGGTGTTCCACGCACTCGATTGGGAACGCCAACTGCCGGCGTCCTACCTGTTCATGCAGGGGCCATTGGGCGCTCGAGACGCGCTTGCGCTGCGCGACCAAATGCAGCGCGCGGCAGAGGAATACGTCAATCGGATGGCGGAGAAGCTTCGGGCCGCCGGATTCGCTGTCTGCACCGAGGTCAGACAGGAAGACGAAGCCCGCACGGCCATCCTTGATGCAGCAGAGAAGTGGCCCGCCGATTTGATCGTCGTCGGATCCCGCGGGCGGTCAGGCCTCGACCGGTTCCTGCTCGGAAGCGTGTCCGAGGGCGTCGTGCGCCACGCCCCCTGCTCGGTGGAGGTCGTGCGACCGCCGGCGCGGAGAACACCGGCCGTCACCTGAGCGTCGCCACCGGCCGCTCCGCGGCCCCGCCTCAGTAGCTGATCCGGCGCGTCGTCGGACGAGGCCGCGGCGCTTCAATACGGACGCGCACATCGAGCGCCCGCGCGCCGGACGGGAGGACGCGCAGGGGGTTGATGTCGAGCTCTCGAATCTCGGGACAGATTTCGAGAAGGGCGGAGAGCCGCAGGAGGCACTCGCGAAGCGCGCGCTCGTCGGCTGGCGGGGCGCCGCGGTAGCCGCGCAGCAGACGCGCGCCGCGCAAGCTGTCGATCATGGCGGCGGCATCCTGTTCGCTCAGCGGATGGAGGCGGAAGGCGCTGTCCTCCAGTAACTCGGCCAGCGTGCCGCCCATCGCGCACGCCACGACCGGTCCGAACGTCGGATCTTCCGTGGCACCCAGCAGCATCTCGACGCCGGCGCCCACCATCTCCTGCACGAGGGCGCCGGTCATCCGCTCGCCAAGGCGGGCTTTCAGATCGCGCCATGCCGCGCCCACGGCGTCCGGCGTCCGCAGATCGACGATCACGCCGCCGACATCGCTCTTGTGAATGATCTCGGGCCCGATCGATTTCAGCACGACCGGGATACCCGATCCGCGTCGCCGCTGCGACAGCCGCTGATTCGGTTGTCGCGACATCGGCGGCCGCGGTCGGAATGCGGACGGCCGCCAGCAGCGTCTGGCTTTCGGCGGGGGTCAGCCATCCGCCGCCTCGGGCGAGCGCCTGAGCCATGACCACCCGCGCGGCGGCTTCGTCAACGTCACTGAATTCCGGCACGACGCCCGCCGGGGTCTGGAGCCACTCGCCGCGGACGGCCGCGTGGGCCAGGGCGACAGCAGCCGACTCGGGGAACGCGAAGCAGGGAATCGGCGCCACCTCGGGCGGGGCGCCCTTGGCCGACATGAAAATCGCCGCGACGGTCTTGACCGGCTGCGCGAGCGCCGCGCGCCGGATCGCCTCTGCGACGTCCTCGCCACGAGTCACGAGCGGAGGAATGAAGATCACGAGCACGCTGTCAACGCCGTCATCGCGAAGCAACGCCGCGAGGGCGCGCTCGTACTGGGTCGCGCTCGCCGACGCGATCATGTCGACCGGATTGCCGACTGACGCCGCCGCCGGCAGGAACGATCGGAGCTCCGTGACGGTCGCCTCGGAAAGCGCGGGCAGCCGCAGACCGTTCGCCTCGCAGCGCATCGGCCGCAAGAATGCCGGGCCGCCGGCATTGGTCAGAATCGCGACGCGGCGTCCGCGCGGCACCGGTTGATGGGCCAGCAGCGTCGCGACATCGAACAGTTCCTCGATCGTCGTCGTGCGAATGACCCCCGCCTGCCGAAACAGGGCATCGACGATCGAATCGCTCGAGGCGAGCGCGCCGGTATGTGACGAAGCGGCGCGAGCGCCGGCCGCGGATCGGCCGGCTTTGACGGCGACGATGGGCTTCCGGCGGCTGACGCGCCGGGCGATCTGGCTGAACTTGCGCGGGTTCCCGAAGCTCTCGAGATACAGCAGGATCACATCAGTGTGTGGATCGTTGGCCCAGTACTGCAGCAGATCGTTGCTCGACACATCGGCCTTGTTGCCGACGGACACGAACGTCGAGAAGCCGATGTGCAGCTGACTGGCATAGTCGAGGATCGCGAGGCCGAGCGCGCCGCTCTGTGTGGACATGGCCACGCGTCCGGCGGGCGGCGTGCCCGGCGCGAACGTCGCGTTCAGCCGCACCGCGGGATCGGTGTTGATGAGGCCCATGCAGTTCGGGCCCACCAGCCGCACGCCGGCGCGGCGAATCTTCTCGACCAGTTCGTCTTCCCGCGCGTGGCCGGCCGCGCCGGTCTCACCGAACCCGGCGCTGATGACGACCAGCGCCTTGACGCCCTTCGCGATGCAATCGTCGGCGACGCCGAGCACCTGACCGGCGGGCACGCAGATCAGCGCCATGTCGACGTCGCCGGAAACATCCCGCACGTTCGGGTACGCCGGCACGCCGTCGATCGTGGCCGCGGATGGGTGCACGGCCGCCAGGCTGCCCGGTAAAGCCGCCCGCGATGAGGTTGTGCAGAACCTCGGCGCCAATCTTGCCGCGCTCCCGATTGGCGCCGATCACGGCAAGGCTTCGCGGCTCGAAGAAAGACTTCATCGAGGCCGTGGCGGCGGCCTCCGAGCGTTCAGCCGCCCGCTCCTGAAACCACGCGGTCGGAGCAAGCGGGAAGACGACGTGCACGACGCCGGCATCGAGGCGGCTTGCGACCTCGAAGCCGGAGTCGAGGAAGACGCGCATCATCGGCTGGTTGGACGCGAGGACGAAGGCATCGAACGTCTGCAGATCGTGGCCCCGCCCGATTTCCGCCAGAATTTCGAGCATTCGGGTGCCGATTCCCCGGCCTTGCAGCCGATCCGCAATCGCAAACGCGACCTCGGCGTGTTGCGGATGCGCGGGATCGCGCTCGTAGCTGGCGACGGCGCAAAGCCGGCCCGCGAGTTCCGCGACCAGGACGTATTCGTCCGACCCATTGGCGCGCATCAGGCGCGCGACTTCGCGCGTCTGTGGAGTTCGGGATCGTGAAGAACCGCGAGTACAGGCTCTCGGGGGAGAGCTCGCCGAGCAGCGACCGAAGGCCCGCGTCATCGCCTGGACGAATTGCGCGGAGTTGGACGGTAGAGCCGTCCCGGAGGACCACGTCAGCGGCGAACATCCGAGACCCAGTCTATCCGGGTCGTCCTCGATTGTTCTGGAGGCTGCTCCTCGCGTCGCCCAAGGATGAATGACCGGCGGCCAGGCGAGTCATCGTGCCGGCGCGGCACGCTCGGGTGGCTGCGCCGCGACGAGTCCCTCCAGGACGATCTTCGACGCCGCGAGCAAGAGCCGGAGCTCGAGCCGCATGGTCATCGAGCTCTTGAACTCCCTTAGATTGCGAAGACACCGAGCCATACGGCTATGCAGTAAGGGTACCGCTGCCTGCGGAGGAGGACCGGCTCGATGACTCGCCCAGTGACCGACCGCCGCCGGCCGGTGTCCGGCCGGCGACGACCGCTCTGTCGCTTGTACGGAAGCGACTTCCGGGTCAGGCAACCTTCACGTCGATCGTGTGCGGTTTGGCGGTCGCCGACTTGGGCAGATGGACGTTCAGGACGCCTTCCTTGAATTCGGCGGCGACCTTTGTCTCGTCTACGTCGGTCGGCAGCGCCAGCCGGCGGATGAACTTCCCGTACGAGCGCTCGATGCGGTGGAACTTCTTGCCCTTTTCTTCCTTCTCCTGTTTGCGCTCACCCTCCACGCTGAGCACGCCTTCCCTGATGTCGACCTTGACGTCTTCCTTCCTGACGTCCGGCAGATCGGCTTTCAGCAGGTATTCCTTGTCGGTCTCCTGCACATCGACGGCAGGCGTCCAATCGGCAAAGAATGCTGGCTCCTCCTCACTCGTCCGACGCCCGGGCGCCTGGCCGAAGACGCGGTTGAGCCGTGTGGACATCTCCTCGAGTTCCCGGAATGGATCCCATCGAACCAGACTCATAAGCCACCTCTGTCTATCGGCTGCGACTGGTCGCAGCGCTCTGAAAGAAGGTGCAATCGGCGTGCCGCGGCATGCAGGCCCGTGGCTTGACGCGTCGCCGATCTATCGGGAATGGAGCCGACGAGCGCGGTGATTATTTGGCCCCGAGTGGGGGATTCCAAGCAGGCGCTCGGCATCCCGGCCCGCGACTTGCCCTTGGAGAACCCGTGGCATAGCTGCTTGCTCCGCGTAGCCGTGAACGGGGGAGGCATCCATGCGAGTCGCCGAGATCATGACCAGGAAAGTGCTGACGGTTCCGCCGACGATGCCGGCGGCCGACGCCTGGGACTTGATGCAGCGGGAACGTATTCACCATCTTGTGGTTGCGGTCGGTTCTGCCGTGCAGGGCGTGTTTTCGGCGCATGACGCCGGTGGCCGCCGCGGGGGAAGCCTTCGCGGGCAGCGTACATGTCGGCGATTTGATGACGGTGCCGGCTGTGTCGGTCGCCCCTGACCTCACCGTTCGCAAGCTCGCGAACCTCCTGCGCGGCCGCACGATCGGATGCCTCCCTGTCATCGACGGCAAGCGCCTCGTCGGCATCGTGACAATTTCCGATCTACTCGATCTGCTCGGGCGAGGCATCGACCGCCAGCTCCCGCGGCCGCGCCGCCCGCTGCATCACCGTGTGGGGCACCGCAAGATGAAACCCGCCTTCGGGGTGTGGTGATGCGAGGCGTCGCCGTGGAACAGACTGCGTACGGACTCAGAGCCCAGCTCCGGCTGCCGTTCGACACAGCGCTCGGCCGCGCAATCGAGGCTCTGAAGGCGCAGGGATTCGGCGTCTTGACGTCGATTGACGTGCAGGAGACGCTCCGGGCGAAGCTGAACCGCGATTTCCGGAAGTACGTGATCCTCGGCGCGTGTAATCCGCCGCTGGCCGATCGCGCGCTGCACGCGGAGCTCGAAATCGGACTGCTGCTGCCGTGCAATGTCATCGTGTACGAGACCGCGCCGGGCGAGAGTGTCGTGGCCGCCATGGCGCCGCTCGCCGCGCTCGGGATGGTCGGCGACAATCCCGAGCTGATGGACGTGGCCACGGAAGCCGATTGACGTCTCCGCCTGGCGCTGACCTCCATCGAGACGTCGAAGACGGCGTAGCTGCAGCACAAATCCGCCGGGCCTGGTCGCGCCCGTGCGGCGCTGAGTGAGTCTGCGACTTCGCGCGGGTGAACTGGGTAAACTCACCGGATGCTCATGTCGACTCGAGTTGCGGCCTTATGCATGGCCATCGTATTTTCCTCGGGCGCGAGCGCCTCCCGCGCACAGCAGGGTTTGCCGGCGGCGTCGGTGCTCGCCGACCACCTGCTCGTGACCTGGTACGGCAATCCGCGCAGCGCGAAGATGGGAATCCTCGGCGAGCTCAAGGGTGCTGAGCTGGCGGCAGGGCTGAGAGAGCAGGCCGCGGAGTACTCGAAAGTCACGGCGAAACAGGTGCTGATGGCCTATCAGGTTGTGGCGGTCGTGGCGCAGGCCGTGCCGGGGAAAGACCAGAAATATCGCCGCCGCGAGTCATCTGACGTCATTCAATCGTTGCTCGCAGATGCGCGGGCGAACGGATTCAAGCTCGTGCTCGACGTGCAGCCGGGCCGCGCGACCGTCGCCGACGAAGTGGCGGCGCTGCGGCCGTTTCTGGCCGAGCCGGATGTCTATCTCGCGCTCGACCCGGAGTTCTCAATGACCGGTGATGACGTGCCGGGCCGGATCATCGGCACGATGTTCGCCTCCGACGTCAACGCGGCGCTCGATCTCCTCGAGCAGGTCATCACCGAGGGAAATCTGCCACCGAAAGTGCTGATCGTCCACCAATTCACCTGGGCGGCGCTGCCCGACAAGAAGGACATCCGGTCGAGCGCGACGGTCGACGTCGTGCTCGACATGGACGGGTTCGGCGACCGTTCGCTGAAACTCTCGACCTATCGCTCCATCCTGAAACAGGGTCCGCTGCCGTTCGCCGGAATGAAACTCTTCTATAAGCAAGACACGAATCTGTTCACGCCGTCGCAGGTGATGGGACTCACGCCCGCGCCGTCGGTCGTGATTTATCAGTAGACCCGACCGCGCCTTTTACCAGTTCCATCCACATGAGTGCGGCCACGCCGGCCGCGACGATCATGCCGAGGTCGCCGGGACGAGGGGCGGCGAGACGGAAGAGTTCCCGGCAGGCCGGCACGTAGAGAATGATGGCGAGCAGACCCAGGGCGCACGCCACCAGCCAGCGGATGCCGGGGTTACGCGCCTGGCCGGAGCGCCAGACTGGCCGCGTGAGCGACCGATTCGACAGGATGAGCGCGAGGTTCGCCGCGATCAACGAGGTGAATGCCGTCGCCCGGGTCTCGAGCGTCGTGCGGCCTGTCATGACACCGATGATGAGCGCCGTGAGCGGGACCGCCAGGGCGCCGATGCCCTGGAGCATGCTGCGGATCACCAGCCGGCGCGAAAAGAGCGGTTGCGCGGCCCGGCGCGGCGGCCGGCGCATGACGTCCGCTTCTTCGGGCTCCATCTCAAAGGCAATCGAGCAGGCTGGATCGACAATCAGCTCGATGAAGATCACGTGTACGGGCATGAGCACGAGCGGCCATCCGAGCAGCACCGGGATCATCGCGATGCCGGCAATCGGCAGATGAATGGCGAGGACGTACACCGTGGCCTTCTGAATGTTGTCGTATACGCGGCGGCCCAGGCGCACCGCTCGCACGATCGACGAAAAGTCGTCGTCGAGCAGGACCAGGCTGGCCGCTTCACGCGCGACATCGGTGCCGCGGCTGCCCATCGCGATGCCGATATTCGCGGCCTTCAGGGCAGGACCATCGTTCACGCCGTCACCCGTCATCGCCACGATCTCGTGATTGGCCTGGAACGCGCGCACCAGCCGCAGCTTCTGTTCGGGCACCATTCGCGCGAACACATCGGTCTCGAGCACGGCGCGTCTGAGTGATTCGTCGTCCGTCGACGCGATCTGGGCGCCCGTCAGACAGACCGTGGAGTGGCTCAATCCGATCTGCCGGGCGATGTTGAGAGCGGTAGAAGGGTAGTCCCCCGTGATCATGACGACCCGGATCCCCGCAGCGTGGCATTCGTCGATGGCCGCCGCGACGCCGGGCCGCACCGGGTCGGCCAGCCCGACGAGACCCCCGTAATCGAATGTGAAGCCGTCCGGCGCATCAGGCAGCTCGGCTCCCGCCCATGTGGTGCGCGCGACGCCGAGCACTCGAAGGCCGTCATTCGCCATGGCCTCTACCTGTCGAAGAATCTGCTCGCGGTGTGGCTTCGACACGTGACAGAGGCGCAGGATGGCCTCCGGCGCTCCCTTGGCCGCGACGTCATAGTCCACCGACGCGCCCGATCGGCGCCAGACCTGCGTCATAACCAACAGCCGATCGGAGAGGCCGTACTCGCGCACGAGGTCCTCACGGTCTGCGGGTGCCGCGTGGCCGAGACGCCGGTCGAGTTCGGTGAACGCCCGCTCCATGGGGTCGAAGGCGTCCGGCTTGCTCGCGAGAATCGCCGTAGCGAGCACGCCGGCGAAGGCAGAGGGAATCGTGCGGGTCCCGGTCTCGACCGTGAAGGTCGCGTCCGGCGTGGCCAGGGCGACGACCGACATCCGATTGCACGTGATCGTTCCGGTCTTGTCCACGCAGAGGACGGTGGCCGACCCGAGGGTCTCGATGGCTGGAAGGCGTCTTGTCAGCACCTGGCGTCGCGCGATGCGCCATGCGCCAAGCGCCAGGAACACCGTGAGGATGACCGGAAATTCCTCGGGCACCATCGAGATGGCCAGCGTCAGGCCCGCGAGCGCGCCATCCAGCCACTGGTGCCGATTGAGGCCGTATCCGATGCCGACGAAGAGACATGCGGCCAGACCGAGGATGGCCATCACGCGCACGGCCTGCGCGACCTCACGCTGCAGCGCGGTGCGGCCGACGTCCAGACTCGCAAGACTCTTCCCGATCTTGCCCAGCTCGGTCTCTGCGCCGATCGCCGTCACGCGCGCGATGCCATCCCCGCGCACAATCAATGAGCCCGACCAGACGAACGGCCGGTCGTCGCCGCCTGGAACGGCCGCGGCAGCGGCAACCACGGGAGACAGAGGAGGGGGAGGGGGGGACGGGTCTCCAGACCGGGGGGACGGGTCTCCAGACCCCGAAGGCACCTTCCGCACTGGAACGGACTCTCCCGTCAGGAGCGACTCGTCCGTAAAGAGATTGGCGCAGGAATCGACGACGGCGTCGGCAGGTACACGGTCGCCTTCCCGCAGCACGATGAGGTCGCCGCGCACGACCTCGCGTCCGGCCACCCGCTGTATGGCGCCGTCACGAATGACCAGCGCGCGCGGACTCGACAGGGTGCGCAGCGCTTGCAGTGCCCGTTCTGTTTTTTGTTCCTGATAGAGCGTGATGCCGATGACGAGAAAGACTGCCGCGAGCAGCGCGATCGATTCTTCCGGG
This sequence comes from uncultured Acidobacteriota bacterium, assembly GCA_963724645.1. Classification (GTDB taxonomy): domain Bacteria; phylum Acidobacteriota; class Vicinamibacteria; order Vicinamibacterales; family SCN-69-37; genus CAVXSP01. Next base: position 198,120 of record CAVRVJ010000006.1, on the reverse strand, counting down.
TCGCCGAGCGCGATGTACAGACCACCGCAGGCCATCAGCAGCAGGAACATCGGCTCGCGCGCAACGGTAAAGACTACTGCCAGCCAGCTGCGACGTTCCGCCGCCGCCAGTTCGTTGTACCCGTCGCGTTGCAGCCGAGCGGCGGCCTCGCCGCTGGTCAAACCAGATCGATCGCGGACCGCCGCTTGTCGTCCTTCCGCAATCATGTTCTGCCGCATCCGGCCGGCCGGGACTCCCGTTCAGCCACGCACTCACCGGCGCGCCGGTCCTGGATTACGGCGATCAGGGCGCGACCACGATCCGGTCATCGACGGCCTTCACGCCTGGCGCTGCCCATGCCGCGCGCTCGGCTTCTTCGCGCTCGTTCAGCGATTTGACGGTGCCCCGCAGGATGATCTGGCCGTCTCTTGCCTCGACCTGCACATGGGTCGCATCGATCTCCGCGCTTCGCTTGAAGGCGTTTTCGATCTTCGCCTTGACGTCCGACGCGCTTGCATGCGGCTTGAGGAGGATCGAGTTGGCGACGCCCTTGACGCCGTAGAGGTGCTCCACGGCGCGTTCGGCGGTCTGGCGCTGGTAGTGCCAATCGACGGTGCCCGTCAGCGTAATCCACCCATTCCGTACGGTCGTCTGGACGCTGTTCAGCGGTACGCTTGCATTCCACATCAACGCGTTTGCCGCAGCTTGCGCAATGTCCGGATCCGCCCGGCTGGTCGTCTCGTCCGGCGCCACCTCGATGTCATTGGCCACGGCGCGTACGCCGTAGACATGGCGCGCGGCTCGCTCGGCGGTCCATTTGCCGTGAAGGGTCGTCGTCCGGCCGGTCAGCGTGACCACGCCGTCTTTGACGGTCACCCCGACCCTCCCTGCGTCGAGTCCGGGTTCCCACTCGAGCGCGTTGAGAACCATTTCCTGAAGTTCACGATTCGTGGTGTGCATGATCCTGCCTCCATCGCTCGCGTGTGCGGTCCGCGCTGCCTGCCTCCCAGTCTCCAGTGCAACGCGGATGCCACGAGAACCGCTGCGGAACGGCGGCAGGCTGCCGTCGATCGATGGTGAAGAGATCCCCACTGGCAGGGGGTTTTTGAGAAGCCTTCGAACCGGACGCCCACGCCGCGTCACTCGGAGGGCGGGCACAGAGCTTGCGTGAGATCTCACGGCATGACCATCTCGGTGCGGCGCATTGGCATCTTGACCGGCGGCGGCGACGCGCCGGGATTGAACGCAGTGATTCGCGCGGTCGTCAGATCCGCGGGTTTGATTGGAGCTGAGTGCGTCGGCCTCGAGGACGGGTTCGAAGGCCTGATCCATCCGGAGCGAGCGCGGACCCTCACTCCGCGCGACGTCACCGGGATCCATCGGCTGGGGGGCACGATCCTCGGCACGACGAATCGCGGCAACCCGCTCGGGCTTCCCGGCCCGATGAGCGCGGAAGCGTCGAGCCTACGCGGCGCGCTGCGTCGAGAGCGTTCGTCAGCTCGATCTGCAGGCCCTGATCGTCGTCGGCGGCGACGGCACGCTCGCAATCGCGGATGCGCTGTCCCGGCAGGGCGTACCCATCGTCGGCGTGCCGAAGACAATCGACAACGACATCGTCGAGACGGCGATGACATTCGGGTTCGACTCCGCCGTGACGTTCGCCACCGAGGCCATCGATCGACTGCACACGACGGCTGAGGCGCACCATCGGATCATGGTGGTCGAGGTCATGGGCCGGTACGCGGGATGGATCGGGCTTCACGCGGCGATTGCCGGCGGGGCGGATGTGGTCCTGATACCGGAGATTCCGTTTCGCTTCGACTGCATCGCCGCGCGCCTGCAGGAGCGCGAGCGCGCCGGCGCCCGCTGCAGCATCGTCGTCGCCGCCGAAGGCGCGTGTCCGGTGGGCGGAGCGCGATCGGTCGTCGCACCGGGCGAGGGCCGGCGCCTGGAGCGTCTGGGCGGCATCGGCGAGCGCATCGCGACCACTCTGCAAACGATGATCGGCAAGGAGGCGCGATATGACGTGCTCGGTCATCTGCAGCGGGGCGGGGCGCCGTCCAGCGTCGATCGTGTCCTCGCGACGAGGTTTGGCGCCTTTGCGGTGGAACAGGCGCGCCGCGCCGAATTCGGCGTCATGGTGGCGCTCCGGCCGCCCGAACTGATGACGGTCCCTCTTGCTCGCGTCGTCGGGCGCACGCGGCCGGTGCCCGCCGACTGCGATCTCATTCACACCGCGAGAGCCATCGGGATGTCATTCGGCGACTGATCCCTCGTGCAGCCGTTCGTCGGAGTGGACGCCGGAATTCGTCTCGGCGGCCGTTTCGTATCGCGCCCGAATCGCCTGCGAGATGTCCGCAGCGAGATCGCGCACGTCTTCCGTCGCGAGGCGGTCCTCGATCGTGCGCAGGTACAGACCCGAGCGAGTGATCGCGGAACACGTCGTCGAACCAGCGGGAGAAGTCGTGCCGTGAGACATGCGCGCTGACTTGCGCGGCGGGCAGTGACACGAGCAGGCCCGTGAATTCCTTCAGGGTCGTGGCGCGCGGACCGGACTCGCCGTTGTCGGTGAACACGAACGCCTGGCTCTCGAGCACCGGCATGTCCAGGTACTTGGCTCGATGGCGCACATGCGCGGTCTGACGAGGCCCAAGCTGGAAACGGCGCACGTGACCCTGCGATTCCTCGGCGCCAGGCAGCAGCGCGGCTTCGCTCATCGTCAGATCGCCGAACACCCGAGGATCGATCGTCGTGCACGGCTGTGGCCGGCACATTTCGAGCAGCGCCAGCGCCTCGTGCGAATCGGTTTCGCGAGTAATCATGACGACCGCGTCCTCGGTCATGCGGATCGAGGGCGCGAGGGCGGACACTCGGTATGTGACGAGAATGTAGCCGGCGATCTCGGGATCGATCAGGCGACCGGCCTCCCGGCCGCCGAGGTAGTAGTGCGCTTCATCGAGCAGGATCTTGTGCGGCAGGCCCGTGCGGCGGCGCATCGCGTTGAGCAGGGGCAACAGCGTGTTGAGGTACTCGACCTTGCGCTGGTGCGACATCTTCGACAGATCGATGACCACACTGACATCAGGATGACGAAGGGCACGGACGAGATCGCGCGCTTGCGGCGGCGGATCGTCGGCGCCCATGATCATCACGCTCGGCAGGGCTTCGAGCGACCGATAGTCGCCCTCGGGGTCGATGACGCACATGCAGTAGCCCTGCAGAATGAGCTGCTCGCACAGCAGGCCGGCCAGCCATGATTTTCCCGTGCCTGGCTCGCCCACGACCAGGATCGTCCGGCCGCGGACCGCAAGGGTCATCGGCTCTCCGTTGTACTCCCGGCCGAGCAGCAGCCGGCGGCGCCCCATCTGCGCGGCGGACAAGCGCGGCTGCGCGATCACGCGCCGGATGAAGGCGGCGACCGCCGGCGGACCGGTCCCGGGGATGATCTCGTCGGCGACCGCGCGCAGGGCTGGGCTTCCCCACGCGACCGCGATGCCGACTTCGCACGCGTCGAGCAAGTCGTGATCGTTCTCCGCGTCGCCGACGCCAATCGTGTTGTGGATCGAGACGCGGAGGGCGAGAAGCGCCTGCCGCAGTCCCGTTGATTTCGCGACCGCCTGGGGCAGCACCATGAGACGTCCGCGATTGAACGCGAGAATCAGCGGCTGCTCCAGCTGCCGGAGCGCTTCGAGCGCCTGGGCCGCCGCTCCGCCATCGGTCTCGATCACGGTCTCGCCGACCGAGAACTGCACGCCGCGCCGTCGCAGCTCCTGAAGGAACACGGCGGGCGGCGGATGGCTCACGACAATGTGGCGGCCGCTCGCGGGAAACTCGAGCACGGCGCCGTTCTCTCCAACCACGACGTCGAAACAGCTCAGGTCGCCCGCGACGCGGTGCAAATCGGCGAGCTGCCGGCCTGTCACGAGGATGACGGCGATGCCGCGACGCCGCGCCTCACCCACGGCGTCGCGCACAGACGGGTCGAATGCGCCGTCGACCGCGACGGTGCCGTCATAGTCGAGCGCAAGGGCCGACAGCTTCATAAGACCCTTCTTATTCTCGCTCGACCACCTGCGCCGAAAAGACCGGCTTGACGCGGTCTCTCGCGCCGGCAGACACGGTGATTCTTGTGGCGTCGCCGTCGCTGATGAAGCGCCGTTCCGGATGCCGATCGAAATCCGTCAGCCAGGCGCGCAGCTCGAGCTCCGTCGCCTGGATTCGAGGCAGATGATAGGGATCGAACATCTGGTCGTACGGCGACAGCGCGGGGCCGCCGGCGACCTTGAGGATCGCGTCGTTCCGGTACGCGACGCCATCGACCGAACCTGACACCGCCCATTGCAGCTCGCGTGGGTAGTCTCCCATCGGCAGTGCGAGCGTGTTCAGGCGGTAGCCCGGCACGGCGCGTTCGACTTCGCGTTGCGCCGAGGCCAATTGCTGGCGGACCGTGGCTTCGCCGTACTTGATCAGATCGGCATGCCACAGCGTGTGGTTGCCGATTTCGTAGCCGTGCTCGGCGAGGTACTTCAGTTTCCGGGAGGCCAAGGCGGGCTGATTGAAGAGCCGGTTGGGCGGACTTGCGCCGGTCAGCACGTAGAAGGTCGCGGCGTGGCCGAACTCCGGATGGTCCCGGCCAAACTGCTCGAGGATGCCGAGCGCGCACTCCGGATCGATGACGTCGTCGCCGTGCTGTTCCAGGAAACGGAACTGTCCCGGCGAGGAATCGTCGAATGTCAGGACCAGCGGCGTCGTCCCGGCGGGCGCCGCGATCCGGCCGCTCAGCAGATCCCTCAGCGCGATGAGACGATAGCCGTTGTTCCACAAGCGTTCGAGGTCGGCGCGAAAATGCTCCGGCGTCCGGGTCCAGCGCGCTTCGGGGCGATCGACCTTGTGATACTCGAGGATCGGGATACGGCCGAGCTCGTTCGGGAGCCGTTCTGGCCCCAGCGCGCCCGCGGGTACGGGGACGCCGGCGAGGACCAGGGCCAGAGCCAGGCTGACGATCCCGAGTGCGCCGAGTGTCATGTCACGACGCGGCGGCGTGCTGACTCGCGGCCTCCGCCCGCCGGAGAAAATCCTGCGCGAACCGTTCAAGATCGGCCCAGTCGGTGTACTCGTAGTCGCGGCTGGTGTCGGTGTCGCCGTGCGCCTTGCTCACGATCCGCCGCATCATCCACCGCTTGATCCAGTTGTATTTCGTGTACGGCAACGCGCCGGCCACGACTTTCACCGTCCCCGGGTGCCAGCCCGCCTCGGCGAAAAACCGGTCCATGATGCTCCCGAGTTCCCGATCGACGGCCGGATCGTGCTGGAGCACACCAAGGCAGACCGAGACGAACGCATTTGTCTTGTTGTTGAGCGCGCCCGCGTGGGCCCGCGCCCACCGGCGCACGGGCCGCTGATACCCGCCGGCGTGGACCGACGCGGCGACGATCACCGCGTCATACGCCTCGGGCGCGGGGAGCGGGCCGGCCCCGGAGGCATCGACTTTGGCGACCTCCGCTCCCGCCCTGCGCAGGGTCTCTGAAACGAAGGCCGCGATTTTGGCGGTCTGTCCATCCGTCGTTCCGTAAAGCACGAGCACAGTGGTAGCCATAATGCCTTTGAGACGAGCAACTACGGTACCAAATGGGCCCACGGCACCCGGAGCCGCAGGCCCGGGACGGAGGGACCCTCCCGCCCCTCGTTCGGGACCCAAACACGAAATCCACCGCTATCTGCGGACGAATCCGCAGGCCCTCGGCCAGGATGATCGATTTCCTGCGGCGCAGCGGGCCTCCGCGCCCGGCAAGGTCGTTGCTTGTTCGCAATGGCATGGCTACCGCGCCCCAGGCTGGGGACGTCATTGTCGCCAAGGTGGATCCGGCGCGCGCGTTCGACTACGACGTCAGCATCCTCGGCGAGCCCCGCCAATTCTCAGTGCGCACCTACGAGCGGGCGCTCAACCGCGCCGACAGCTTCGCGCGTCACACGCTCGTGGACGTCTGGTATACGGAAGATGGCGCACACTTTCGGCCCATTACGACCCGGCGGCACATGCGCCCATGAGGCCTTCGCATGGCTCATGTTTCGGTCAAGGCCACGCGTGACGAGCGCCGCCGGGTGCTGCCCGGTGACGAACTGATCCCGGCATCGATCGGAGACCTCACGCATGCGATCTCAATCGGCTCTCCGCCGGCCGAGGTCTGGCCGTGGCTGATCCAGATGGGCGCTGGACGCGCCGGATGGTACAGCTACGACGTTCTGGACAACGGCCGGCATCCCAGCGCCGACCGGTTGCTGCCGGACCTCCCGCGCCTCGACGTCGGCGCGATCATGCCGGCGCTTCCTGGCCGGACGGATGGGTTCACGGTCCTGCGGATCGATCCCGAGCGGAGTCTGGTGATTGGCTGGCGCAGGCCCGATGGCGAGTGCCTGATGACGTGGGCGTTCGTTCTCGAGCCCGACGGCACGAGAGGCACGCGTCTCATCGTCCGCGCACGCGGTGGGCCGGGCTACCGATTGCACAGACTGCCGTCTTGGGCCGGACTGCCAATCGTCCGGGCGATTCATTTCGTCATGGAACGGAAGCAGTTGCTCGGCATCGCGCGGCGCGCGGAGCACCGGACGTGAGACAAAGGCATCGTGTGCGTGTCGCCGCGCAATGGGCGGGGATTCTTGCGGGGGCTGCAGCCCTGGGGTACGGGGGCTGGGCCGGTTTCACCTGGTGGAGATACGGGCGGACCGCCGCCCGCGAGCCGTTCGCTGCCGATCCTCTGCTCGATCGCTTCATGCCTGACTACGAAGTGGTCGAACGCCACAAGGTCCGCGTGGCGGCGTCGGCCGACGTGGCGTTGGCCGCGCTCTGCGATGTGGACGTGCAGCAATCGCGGATCGTGCGCGCGATTTTCAGAGCGCGCGAGCTTGCGCTCGGCGCCGACCCCGACGGCCGTGAGCGGCCGCGTGGCCTGCTCGCCTGGAGCAGGTCCCTGGGATGGGGCCTCCTCGCTGAGGTGGCGGGCCGGGAAATCGTGATGGGGGCCGTCACGCAGCCGTGGAACGCGAACGTCGTCTTCCGACCGCTGCCTCCGGACGAGTTCGCCCCGTTTCGCGAGCCAGGTTTCGTGAAGATCGTCTGGACGCTGCGTGCCGATCCCCTCAGCGACGGCGGATCGATCGCTGGTACGGAGACGCGTGTGATGACCACGGACCCAGCAGCGCGCGCGAGATTCCGCCGTTACTGGTCGTTTGTCTCTCCAGGCGTCGTGCTGATCCGCCTCCTTGCGCTCGGCCTCGTCAAGACCGACGCGGAACGCCGCGCCGTCACGCCGCGTTGAACAGTCGGGTGCGCTCGCCGGCTGCGAGCGCTTCTGCGCGCCGCTTCAGTCCGCGCAGCATCTTGCGCGTCATGATGAAGGCGGCCGGCGCCAGCATCCACATGAAGAGTCGCCAGCCCAGCGTCTGTGGAACTCGTGCGCGATTGCGCGAGATCAGCCGGGTGCGCCGTCCATCCAGAGGAGAGAGCGAGAGCTCCCAGACCCACTGCATGCCGTCACTCGATCCGCCCAGGACGAGGGATCGCCGCTCATCGATGGCCGCAACCGGAAATGCGGCTCCGCGCCCGATCGGAATCACGTCGCCGACACTCAACTGTTGAAATTCCGGGAGGATCCGATCCGCGCTCGGACGATCGAGGAATCCGAATAGCCGGTCGAGCCAGTCGTAGCTGTAGAGACCGCCTCGCTGGTAGCCCATCTGCAGGAGCCACGGCCAGATGTGTTCCGGCCGGGCATCCACGTCGACCGCGAGTGTCGCTTGATAATTCGGAGCCGGCACGAGCACGTCGCCGCGCATGACGCCCACATCGTCCGGCGCGTGCGCCGCCCGGTGCGACCGCACAGCGAAGAGCGCCATGCACACGCCCGCAAAAAACAGCATCAGGTCGGGCGTGACGCCAAAGAACAGCGCGGCGCTGCCGCCCACCACCGACCAGGCGATCGGCACAGCGAACAGGGCCGGCGGCACCGGCCCCGCGCTCAACAGCAGGAGCCCGGCTGTGAAGATCGTGGTCGGACACGGCACGGCGAACATCGGCGCACGCGGCAGTTCATGGCCGCTCAACAGAATCAGAGCGGGATAGGCGAGGGAATAGACGAGAAGGCCAGCGCCAAGGACGTGACGAGGCGATCGCGACCAGGCACAGGTCAGGCGCCGCTGCACCATTCCGTACCAGAGGAAACCAGCCGCCTCGGCCAGGAACAGCGCGGCGAACAACCAGGCGGCCCGATTGATGCGTGTGAAGAACACTGCGTGATACGCGACGCCGCTCCATCCCCAATGCAACGCCGCGATCGCGCTCACGACGACCGGTCGAGCGCGTCCTCGCATGATCTGGACGATGAGCGCCAGGGTCGCGACCCACAGGAGCCCGACCACCGCGCCTGACGTGCGGTTGTAGTCGCCAAACAGGTCCAGGAATTGCGCTTCGGAAAAGGGGAGGTTCATATCAAGTTCAGTCAAGCAATCGCCTTGCCGATGCAGTTGCCGGGCATGTGACGGCGCGTGGCAGACGGAGGGTGAGGATTTCTTCGCACGGAAGTGAATTTCTTCATAGTCAGCCGGCCGCTTCTGGGGCCACTATAAGGCGCACGGTCGTGCCCATCTGGCACGTTACCTGCGACCGATCCCGGCGAGGCCTTTATGCGCGCGATCAAGAGCATTCTCTGTCCCGTCGACCTCTCTCCGATTTCGCGCCACGCGTTTGAGTACGCCGTTGCCATCGGACGATCGATGGGCGCACGCGTGAAGGCGCTCGAGGTCGTGGACACCGCACTTCCGCCTCTGCCGCCGGGACCGTGGCCGCGATTCGAGATGACCGCCGAGATGCGCCGCGCCTATTGCGAGGAACTCAAGGCATTTGTGGAGGACGCCCGGACCCAGATCAGCGACTTGGAGATCTCAGTGGCGGACGGCCCGGTCGTCCCGCGGATTCTGGAAGCCGCCGACGCGATGCCAGCGGATCTGATCGTCGTGGGCACGCACGGCCGCAGCGGCTTCGATCGATTCGTGGTCGGATCGGTCGCCGAGAAGGTGCTGCGAAAAGCGCGCTGCCCGGTGCTCGCCGTACCGCCCGGCAGCCGGGACACCCACGCGCACGCACCATTTCACACCGTTGTTTGCGCGATCGACTTCGCGCCGGCCTCGGTTGCAAGTCTCGACTACGCAGGGCTGCTGACGGCCCCGCGAGGCCGGCTGATTCTGGCTCACTCGGTCGGCTGGCCGTTTGGAGAGCATACGGAGGCCATGCCCCCGCCAATCGACGCTCTCCGGTGCAGCCTCGAGAGCGACGCGGCGGCGCGCCTCCATCGGATGGCGGCGCACATCGGCCGGACCGACCTGCATCTCGAGGAGGCCGTGACGGCCGACAAGCCCTACGCCCACATCCTGCGATGTGCGCGGAAGCAGTCTGCCGACTTAATCATCATGGGGCTTCACAGCCACTCCTCGAATGAACTGGCACTCCTGGGCTCGACCACGCACCACGTCGTCCGTGAGGCGCCCTGTCCCGTGCTGACCGTCGGGAGTTAATCAGTCGGCGGCCACGCGAGCGGCGGGCCGCGAGCGGCACGGGGCGGGGGGCCCCGCAAGCGAGCGTGTCAGGGGGTTCGGGGGACGAAGTCCCCCGAGTGATGAGACGGCGAGCGAGCGGACAGCGAGGGAGCCACGCGAGCGGCGCGGGGCAGGGGGGTCCCCGCAAGCGAGCGTGTCAGGGGGTTCGGGGGACGAAGTCCCCCGAGTGATCACGACGCGGTCGAACCGAAGAGGATGCTGATGCCGAACGAGAAGGCGAGCACAATCATCGCGGCTACCAGGCACACGGCCAACGCGCGTCCGACGTTCGTATAGTCGAGTGCATGTTGAATGGCGACGACCATCGCCGCGAACATCCACACGGTGGTGATGGCGAAGACTGGCAGCGCGACGCCGGGAATGACCCCGAAAACCTGCAGCAGGCCAGGCGCGGCGGCAAAGCCGATCGTGCGCATCATCTCTCCGGTGTCGGAGCGCGTCTGTGCCTGCGGGAGCATGCGGCTGCCGATCTGCAGCGTCAAGACCGCCCATGCGACCCACGTCACCAGCGCGACGGCCCCGACCCGCGCAAATCCGGCGGGTCCCGCCCAGGCCTGAAGTCCCACGCCCAGGCCGGCGGCGGCGCTCGACAGCACCACCACCAGCATGGCCTGCCAGGTGGCGTGCCGATCAGCTTCCAGTTGCTCGTACGTGCCGCCGTCCAGCATTGCGGCGCCCATCAGGCGGTAGACAAAAGTCATCATGACGACACCTGTCCTGGCGGTGATCCGCGGCCCGTGACGCGCGTTTTCACGTCAGTTGCCGTCTTCTTGATTCGATCCAGCAAACGCCGTGCCCAGACATATTCGGTGGCCAGCAGGGCCAGACCAAGCGCGATCGTCACCCATCCAGGGCCCGGCAGGACGAGCATGGCCGTACCCAGGCCGAGCAGCGTGAACCCGAACACGATTCGCACGATTCGTTTGGCCGACGTGAGGGAGAACATGTCCTGATCTTGCGATGGCGCGCTTTCCGGGCGCCATTCTTCATGGTGTCACAACTGAAGTGCGCGCCCGGGAGGCGAGTTGACCCGGAAGTCAATTCTGCCCACTTGGGGCGCAGTATGGACAAAAACTAGCACTATGCTGGATTTCCGCCCGAATCGGCATCCCGGTCGTGGGTATGCTTAAATACCGGAGGCGGAGCGCCGGTCCATGTCGTTCTCAGAGTTCAAAGGAGTCATGACGATGAAGCGAGCGGTGATTGCAGTGATTGGCGTGGCGTTTCTCTGCGGGGCGCCGGCCTTCGCGCAGGACGCCAAGAAGGTAGCGGATGGCAAGAAGCTCTACGACGCGAAAGAGTGCGCCAAGTGCCACATGATCGCCGGCAAGGGGAACAAGATCGGACCACTCGACAGCGGTCATGGCCTCGAGGTCGGCGAAGCCGACATGCGCAAGTGGCTGGAGAATCCGCTCGAGATGGAGAAGACCCTCGACCATAAGCCGAAAGTGAAGATGTCGTCCAAGGCGAAAGAGATGAACCTCAAGCCGGCGGACATCGACCCGCTCGTCGCGTACCTGCTGAGCGTTCAGGCGACGGGCAAGGCAAAGAAGAAGTAGCCAGGGACGCGCGTCGAAGGATCCTTTGGCTCACCCATCCCTGGCACGCAATCCGCTGTCCATCGCCGGCTTCTGGCTGACGACGATCAGCGCCTTCGCGTTCGTCATCTACTGCGCCGTCGAGTGGTTCGGGCTGGTCGCCAGTCCGTACGCGGGACTTTTCGGCTTCGTGCTGGTGCCGGCGGTCTTTCTCGTCGGCCTGATCCTGATTCCGATTGGCGTGGTGCGCGAGGGGCGCAGCCGCCGGCGAGGACACGCGGCGTGGCAATGGCCGGCCATCGACCTGAACCTGCCCCCCGTTCGGCAGGGCCTGCTGATCGTCGCGATTCTCACGATGGTAAACCTCGGCATCGTGACGCTGGCCGGACTGGGCGCCGTGCACTACATGGAGACGGATCGGTTCTGTGGGCAGGTTTGTCACGCCGTGATGCAACCCGAGTTCACGGGCCATGCAGTGGGTGCGCACGCCGCCGTGGACTGCGTGCGATGCCACGTCAGCCCGGGCGCCGCCGGGATGGTGCGAGCCAAGCTCAACGGCACGCGCCAGGCCTATGAAGTCCTGACCGGCTCCTTCAACCGGCCAATTCCCTCGTCGCCGGCCAGAAACATCCCGGTGGCCGCCGATACGTGTCTGCACTGTCACGCAGGCAACCGTGTGCCGGTCCGAGGTCACGCGCGTGACGCACGAATACGCCAACGACGAAGCGAACACCGACACGCCGACGACCCTTCTCATGTACCCGGCGAAGGCCCACTGGCACGCGCGCCCGGACATCACGCTCGAGTACGTCACGGTGGACGAGAAGCGCGAGAAGATTCCGTACATCAAGGTCACGCGGGCAGACGGAAAGGTGACGGAGTATTTTGAGGAGAACGTCACCGCGGCGCCGGCTGGCCTGCGCCGCCAGATGGACTGCATGGATTGTCACAGTCGGCCGGCGCATACGTTCGCGCCGACGGCGGAGAACGCGGTGGACACCGCGATTACCGCCGGCGAGATTTCGAAATCGCTGCCGTTCATCCGTCGAGAGGTCGTCGCGGCGTTGAAGCAGGCCTATCCGGACGAGGGCGCGGCGGCCAACGCCATCCGTGGGCGGATTGATGCGTTCTACAAGAGTCATCCGGCGCCGGCCGCCGACGTGACTCAGGCGACCAACACCGCGCTTCGTCTCTATCGCACCAACGTCTTTCCCGGGATGAAGGTCACCTGGGGCACGTACCTATCGCAGAACGGCCACACCGACGTGACCGGATGTCTCCGGTGCCACGACGACAGTCACCAGACACGCGACGGCGTCGTTCTCAAGAACGACTGCGAACTCTGCCATAAGGAGCAGGAGCAGTAAGAAGCCGCATTCGCGCTCCGACCCCGCGCTCCACCCCATCTCGCTCTCGCTCCACGTTCCGTGCGTGGCTGCAGTTGTCAGTTCTTGAGCGTTCTTCAACTGCGACCGAACCTGTCGCCCGGGCACACAAGTTGCTCTTGGGGGGGTGCGCTCCGGCCATGACGATCTGGCGGTGGGAGTGGCGGAGGATTCACGATGGCTCGACGAATACGCACGATCAGCCCACTCTACTGGCTGGCCTGCAGTTTCCTGGTCTGGATCGTGGCCTTTGGGAGTGCGAAAGCGAGCGGGCCTCGCTCCGCAGTTCTCCCCACTGCTGGTGAAATTTCCGCACCGCTGAAGGCTGCCCAGGCTCCTGCCCAGGTTCCCGCCCAACCGCCGAAGCCGGCAACCCAGAAGCCTTCCACCGGGCCACCCGTGGCGGACGCGCAGGGGTTCGTCGGCGAAGCGGCCTGCGTCGATTGCCACGACGAGCAGAAATCGGGGTACTACGACAGCCCCCACCATCGCGCGACCGATCCCCGCACCCCCGGCGCCAAGCAGAGTTGCGAGACCTGTCATGGCCCCGCCGGCAAGCACGCCACGGACGATCCCGTGCTGAATCCGATCGGCAAAGATTTCACGAAGATGAAGCCCGCGGAAGTCACGGCGGTCTGCACGACCTGCCATAACCGCGGCGAGCATGCGCTCTGGGACGGGAGCCAGCACGATCGCCGCGGGCTGACCTGCACCACCTGCCACGCGGTGCACTCGTACAAGTCCGAGCAGGGCCAGCTCGTCAAGAAGACGCAACTGGAGGTCTGCGCCACCTGCCATCGCGACAAGGTCTCGAAGATCGACCGCTCGGGTCACATGCCGGTGCGCGAAGGGAAGATGCAGTGCACGACCTGCCACAACACGCACGGAAGTACCAATGTCAAGCTGCTACGCAAGGGCGACTCGGTCGCCGAGTTGTGCACGTCGTGCCATGCCGACAAGCGCGGTCCGTACCTGTGGGAGCATGCCCCGGGCCGTGACGGCTGCGTGACCTGCCACGATCCGCACGGGTCGCCGAACGAGCGGCTGCTCGTCGCCAAGCCACCGATCCTGTGCCAGCGCTGTCACGTCTCGACACCGGCATCCCAGCACGATCTACGACGACGCGCTGGTAGGCGCCGATTCGACGGCGAGCATCCGTGTCTACGTGCGGTCGTGCGTGATGTGCCACGCCGCAATCCACGGATCGAATCATCCAAGCGGTCAGCGCTTCATTCGTTGAGGGAGGGACCTGTGCGTACGCTACGTCTTGCTCTCGCTACGTTCTTCGCACTCATCCCCCTGACGGCTGTGGCCCAGCAGGCGCCGGGCGACGGGCAGGCGGGCCCGCCGCCACCGCCCCCGGGTCAGGCTCAGACGCCCGCGCCGGCTCAGGCGGCGACCCCCGATACGTCCAGTGACTACGTGCCGGCGCCCAAGAATCTGCTCGACTTCGGTGTGCGGGGCACCTCCCTGACCGGAGATAAGGCGCGGTATGAGCGCTATCGCGATCTGAGCAACGGCCTCTTCATGCAGGACCTCCGCTTCGAGCGCGAGCACAACGGCTGGCTGTTCAACGCGGACGGCAGGAACGTCGGCCGCACCGACCAGCGCCTGGGCGGATCGGCCGGCAAACCGGGGTTGTTCAAGGTCTGGGGCCTCTGGGATCGGATTCCCTTGAACATGAGTTACACGACCGAGACGCTGTTTGTCGAAGACACGTCGAAGGCGCCGTCGGTGCTGACCATTCCCGATACGATCCAGACCCAGGCGCAGGCGAGCAACGCCGCGCTGCCGGCCCTGTTCGACGCCAACGCCATCACGTTCGACACGAAGTCACTGCGGCAGATTGGACAGGGCGGGTTCGACTACCTCGTCAGCCCGGATTTCACGGTCCACAGCCAGGTCCAGGTGACCACCCGGCAGGGCGTGCTGCCGTACGGCGGCAGCTTCGGCCACAGCAGCCTGGTCGAGATGCCAGCGCCCATCGACCACCACCTGACCGACTTCGAAACCAACGGGGAATTCGCGCGCGGTGGCGTCCTGTTTCGCGGCGGTGTGACCGGATCCTGGTTCCACAACAACAACACGACCGTGACGTTCGACAATCCGTTTCGCGTGTCCGACGCGGCGTCAACGCCGTCCCGCGGGCGTTCCTCGCTTGCGCCGAGCAACTCGCTCATCGGCGTGAACGGCCTGGCGTCGGTCAAGCTGCCCGGGCACTCGCGCGCGACCGCCTACCTGTCGACGAGTTCGCTCAAGGACGTGGGCGATGCGATCATGCCGCAGACCATCAATAGCGTCGTGCTGCCGACGGTCACCCCGCTGCCGAGGTCGACGGTCAATGGCGAGGCGCGTGCGAACGCGATGAACTTCACGTTTGTGTCCAGACCGGGCCAGTACATCGACGTGGACGCGCGTTACCGCTACTACGACTACAGCAATCGAACGCCTGAGTTCGTGATGCCGCAGCGCGTGTCATATGACAACACCGCGGCCGCGGCGACGTTCAACACGCTTGGCGGCGCCTTGTCGCCGTTGATCGTCGAGAGCGAGCCGTTCGGGATCACACGCAAGACGTTCGACGTGAATCTGCGGATCCGGCCAAGCTCGTCTTCGGGGGCGGCGTCGATTGGCTACAGCTGGCTGGCAGAGGATCGGTCGCTCCGCTTCTTTCCCTCCACGACCGAGAACGTCGTGCGCGCGGGGTACGACGTGGTGAGCACGGGGATCTTTTCCGTGAGGACGTTGTACGAACACGGCTCCAAACGTGGCGACGTGACGGACGAGGCCGAGCGGGAACTGTTCAACATCGGCGAGCATCCCGGCATGCGGCAGTTCGACGTCGCCTCGCGCGACCGCAACCGCGTGACGATTCTGGCATCGGTCATCCCTACGGGCACGATGGCCTTCTCCGGCTCGATCGCCACCGGCAAGGATGACTACCTCGAGAGCACGTTCGGCCTCCGCGACAACAGGCACCGGATCTACAGCGCCGGGATCGACATGTCGGCCACCGACAACGTCGGGTTCGGCGCGTCGTACGACTACGAGCGCTACGATGCGCTGTCGCACTCGCGGCAGGCGAATCCGCAGCCGGCGACCGCGACTATCTGGTACGAGACGTATCTGACCCTCTCCGCCCAGCCCAGTTCACCAAGTGTGCAGGTCGCCGACGCGACGCGTAACTGGGGCACCGATGGCGCGGACCGCGTGCATTCTGTCCTGGCGTACCTCGACATCAAGAAGCTGGGCGAGAAAGTGGATCTGCGGTTCAGCTACGACTACAACCGCTCGCGGTCGCAGTATACGTACAGCACGGGTCCCGACGTTCCACGAACGCTGCCCGAAGATGTCGTGCCGCCAGCCTCGACGCTGCCGCCCCCGGACCAGCTGCCGCTCGTGAAGAGCGACTTGTACCGCAGCACGGCTGACATCGTCTATGCGCTCACGCCCCGCGTGGGGATCGGCGTCACCTACTGGTACGAGCAGTGGAAAGTGGAGGACTTCACGCTCGATATCGAGTCGAACCCGCAGCTGGTCAGACAACAGGCCGTGCTGCTCGGGTATCTGTACCGGCCCTACACCGCGAACACGGTGTTCGGACGACTGGTCGTTCGGTGGTGAGCAGTTGAACACCGGCCGGATGCGGAGCATTTTCAATCCCGACTGATTTCGTCGCCGCGGGTACGCAAGTTGCTCTATAGCGGGTGGCTCCGGCCATGACGATCTGGCGGGGAGCGGGCGGAGGATTCACCTTGGTTAGATGCCGCGCGATGGACCTGCTGACTGGCCTGCAGTTTTCCAGTCTGGCTTGTCGCGGTTGGCAACGCCAGGGCGAGCGTTCCGGCCGCTTCTCGCCAGCCGCGGCCTGCGGAAAAAGCCGCGCCGGCGCCAAAAAACTTCCCACCTCAATCCGGATTTTTCGATCTCCCAGCGCGTCTCGTACGACAGTGCGTCAGCTCGCGCCACGACGCCACTTACGACCGAGCCCTTCGACATCAACATGTCAGAACCGGATGTCGATCTGTGGCTGATTCCGCGGTCGGCGTGTGGCCGGGCTCGGTTCTTCCCCGTCAAGGAGAACTGATCGCTGCGCATCTTCAACGAGACGACCGAACACATCACCCGCCTGACGGTCAGCCCGGTCGGGACGCGCTGGTTTTCGGTTTCCACGTCGATGTGAACGGCGGAGCCATGCGGATTCCAGCACGAGGGGGTCACGATGCGACGAAGTGTCCGGAAGCTGGGCCCAGCCCTCTGGTTGGGCCTTGGCTCGATGGCCTGGCTGATCGCGTTCACGAGCGCGAGGGCCAGCGCCCACGTCGAGGGTGATCGCCCGTCATTACCTGCACTGAGATTGTCGCAGCCGCCGGCGCAATCGCCGGCTCAGCAGCCACCACCCGCTCCCCCGGCAGCGCCCGTCATACCTGGCACCTACACCAAGGACGGCGAGAAGACGTGTCTGGGTTGCCACACGAAGGAACCAGCGACGCTCATTCTGCAGACGCCTCATGGCGTGAAGGCCGACGCCCACACGCCGTTCGCTCAGCATCAATGCGAGACGTGCCACGGGGCGAGCCCGGAGCATGTCGACACGTCGGACAACCCCGTCACCGTGTCCTTCAAAGGACCCAACGCGTCGCCGGTCGAGAAGCGCAACGAAATGTGCCTTACCTGCCACGAGTCCGGCATGCGGACGCATTGGACGGGCAGTCAGCACGAGACGCGGGGCGTGGCGTGCACCGACTGCCACACCATCCATGCTACAGAGCAGAAAGTTCAGAACAAGGCGACGCAAGCGGAAGTCTGCTACGTGTGCCACAAGGAGCAGCGGGCTGAGACCCGCCGCATTTCCGTCCATCCGCTCGCGGTGACCGGACTGGCGTCCGGCGCGAAGATGGTCTGCTCCGACTGCCACAACGCGCACGGATCGAGCGGCCCCAAGCTGCTCATCAAGAACTCGGTGAACGAGACCTGTTACACCTGCCACGCGGAGAAGCGCGGACCGTTCCTGTGGGAGCACGCGCCCGTCGTGGACAACTGCGCCAGTTGCCACACACCGCACGGGTCGGCGAACGCACCGCTCCTCAAGACGCGTCCACCCTGGCTCTGCCAGCAATGTCACAGCGGCGACCATGGCGCCCAGATCAACAGCGGCGCCAACCTGGCCGGGGGCAACGTGACGACAATCAACGGAACCCAGCAGCCGGGTGCGGCAAGTCCACGCGCCCAGATGGCGGCCCGTGCGTGTCTGAACTGCCATGTGCTCGTTCATGGTTCCAATCACCCGGCGGGCGCGAAGTTCCAGCGCTAACCACTTCGATCAGAGGCGACGGTCATGAACATCAATGCACGGACTCTTCGGTCGAGGCTGGCCATCGCGCGCGGCGTGGTCGCCGCGCTGGCGCTGACGGCTGGCGCAGACACCGCCCTGGCACAGGATCCCGAAGCCGCGGCCAAGGCCATCGACGAGGCCAAGGCCGTGAAACCGAACACGGTGGACATCGGCCTCGGCGGCGTGAGCGACGGATCATTCAAGGCCGGCGAGTACAACGGTTTGCAAAACTCAGGCGCGTTCGGCGTCGTCAACTTCGACTTGCGGAGCCGCACGCCGTACGACAGCGACAGCGCGGTGCGGTGGCGCGTCAAGGGCACCGACCTCGGCCTCGAGACGCGGCGGATTGCGGGCGACGTGCGTCAGCAGGGCAAATTCCGGCTGACGTTCTGGTACGACGAACTGTTGCGCAACCAGTCGGATAGCTTCCAGACACCCTATAACGGCGACGGCACCAACAGCCTGACGCTGCCCGGCACGTGGCAGGTGCCGACAATCGCGTCGCCGGCGGGCAACACGCTCAGCGCACGCGGGCTCGTGCCGGCGATCGGCGACGCGCCCTACCTGAGCACGGCGGCGGCGAACCAGGGCGCGCTCATCGTGCCGACAGCCGCGCAGAAGGCGCTCGTCGACGCCGCGGCCGCCGCCGACGTGCCGCTGTTCCACAACGTTAACCTCTCGACCAAGCGCACCCGCGCGGACATCTCCGCCGCGTATGCCTTCGGCGACAAGTGGAGCGTCGACGCGGGCTTTCGTCCAGAGCACAAGGACGGACTGAAGCCGCTCGGCACGGTGTCGCGGAACACGGGCGGCGACATTTCCACGATCATTCCCGACAAGATCGACAGCAATCACAACCAGGCGAACGCGAACCTGAACTTCACGGGGAAGAAGAGCTACGCCCAGGTCGGCTACTACGGCTCGTACTTCACCAACAACGTTCCGTCCATGTCGTGGCAGAACTGGGCGACCGGTCCGACGGGGACGGGCACGTCCAACACGATGGGCAGCGCGCCGAGCAACACCTTCGTGCAACTCAATGGTTCCGCGACGGTCAAGATGCGGACGACGACCAAGCTCGTGGTGAACGGCTCGTGGGGTCGCGGGACGCAGAACGAGGCGTTCCTGATTGATGCGACGACGCCGGTCGTGCCGGCCGCCTCCTTGCACGGCGTGGTCGTCAACAGCCTGTTCAACGCGCGGCTCACGGGCCGGCCGGCGAAAGGGGTGAACCTGACCGCCCTGTACAAGTTCAACGATCGCGACAACCAGAACGCCGGTCTACATCTATCAGTACGGCGACGCGGGCCAGACGGTCGCCGCCAACGCCTTGTTCCCGGCCGGGTCCGGCAACCCCCTGGGCGCGGTGCGTGGCGCAAAACGCCAACGCCAATCGTCCGTACAGCCGGAAATCCAATCAGGTGACGGCCGACCTCGACTATGCGTTCGCGAAGAGCCAGTGGATCAAGGCGGGGTATGACTACGAGCGGATCGGGCGCGCCTGTCCCGGATCGTGGATCGCGTGTGCGGACGCGGCCACGACCAACGAGAACACGCTGCGGGCGGAGTGGCGGACGAGCGGGTACCTGCTGAGCGCGAGGGTCGGCTACGCCTACTCGGCGCGCCGGACGCCGAGCTACAACGAGAACGCGTTCCTGGCGCTCGTGCCGTATGCGAACGTCAGTCCGGTTGGCGCGACCGGCGGCGCGACTGCGTATCTCGTTCATGGTGGCCAACGGATGGACCGGCTACGGACCGTCGCTCGGGTATGCTCGCGACCACCGGCAATATGAATCTGTTCTTCCCCCTCAACAACGCGCTCAGCAACACGACCTACGCGAACCTCAACCGGATCAGCGAGCTGATCGGGCATGCGGCGCTTCTACGTCGCGGATCGCAATCGCAACAAGCTGCGCACGCTGCTCAACTACCAGGCGACCGACGCGTTGTCGTTTCAGGGCGGCGTGGATTTGAACAACGACGACTACTCCGATTCGATCTACGGCCTGCAACATGCCAAGGCTGGGCCGCCAACTTGCAAGGCTCCTACGCGGTGGCCGCTGACATCAGCGCCGACGTGTTCTACACCTACGAGCACCAGAGCATGGTCTCCGCCGGCAACTCGTACACCGCGAACAGCAACGCCAGCACGATCAACAACGGCCAGCCAGGCGCCGTGGTCTTTCGGGCAA
Organism: uncultured Acidobacteriota bacterium; assembly: GCA_963724645.1. Lineage (GTDB taxonomy): Bacteria > Acidobacteriota > Vicinamibacteria > Vicinamibacterales > SCN-69-37 > CAVXSP01. Next base: position 178,082 of record CAVRVJ010000006.1, on the reverse strand, counting down.
CGCGTGCGACGGCTACACGACCCTGCAGCAGCGGAACAACGCCAACAAAGTCGATCCCTGTCTGAACTGGTCGACTGACATGCCCACGAGTGCGAATACCGCGGGCGTCGGCTTGACGCGAAGGACCGACAAGCTCGACCTCGGCGCCAGCCTGATCTTCACGCGGGTGCGGTGGGATAACAACGTCACCGGTGGAAACTGGGCCAACAACCCCCTGAACGGGCTCGGCGGTCCGCCGACCACGATCGCGGCGTATTTCATCCCCGCGACGCCGGTTCCGACGGTGACCACCGACTCGCTCGAGTTGCGCATCAACGGGAAAGTCGCGATCGCCCCGCACCAGGCGCTGCGGCTCGCCTACGCCTACCTGTACATGGGCTCGGCCGACTACGCCTACGAGGGCATGCAGATCGGGATCGGCACAATCAGCGGCGTGCTGCCGACCAACGAACAGCCGTTCAACTACAAGGTGAACATGGTGTCCGCGTCGTACGTGGTGACGTTCTGACTTGGGGTTCCGGGGTTCTGAGGTTCCGAAGCGAACCTTCGGAACTCCGAACCCGCTAGCCCCCAGAACCCCTGCAACCTCAGAACCTCGAGAACCCCAGAACCCGCCTGTCCGTCTACAAGTTGATGACCGGCGCCAGCGGCCAGTCCTTGCGGTCTCCTTCGTAGAAGACCCGCTCCAGAAACAGTCCCGCTGCCGGGGCCGTCAGCCGCGCGACCCGATCTGCGTTGCCGCCAAGCATCTGCCCGACCTCATCCGGGTTCAGACCGCCCCTGCCGGCCTCGACCAGGACGCCGACGATGCGGCGGACCATCTTCCAGAGAAAGTGCGAACCGACGGTGCGGACGAGGAGCAGGGGGCCGTGCTCCTCGATGACCAGCGTCTCGATCAGCACCTGCGTCGATTTCTCATCCGGGTCATCATCGGTGAACGCGCGGAAATCGGCGAAGCCGGCGAGGCGACCTGCTGCCGCGCGCATCCGACCGAGGTCGAGCGGATCGCGAACCCACCAGACGAGCGGCTTGCCGAACGCGGTACGGCGCCGGCTGATCTGGTAGAGGTAGCTTCGCGCCGACCGCGCTGTGGCGCGCGTGAAACCGCGCCGGTACGCGCAGAGCGGCCAGGACGTTGATATCGTGCGGCAGCGCGCCGTTGAGACGCTCGACAATCGCGTCAGGAGGCAGCGTGGACGGCAGATCGAGATGCACGACCTGACGTAACGCGTGCACTCCCGCGTCCGTCCGGCCCGATCCATACGTGTCGAACCGCGAGACGCCGAGGCCTTCGCGAACCGCCCGCTGCAGCTCGCCTTCAACGGTCCGCGCGTTCTGTTGCCGTTGCCAGCCGCTGTAGCGCGTGCCGGCGTACTCGAGGGTCAGTTTGTAACGAGGCACGGGACAACGTTACACGGAAGTGTCGCGCCGAGACCTCCGTTATGAAAAGATGGCAGGGGAAATGCCGAAAGAGCGCACGACTCCTGAAGCCTCCGCCGCGGCGTTTGGCGTCGGGCATATCGTCCGTCACATGTTCGTGTGCGGCGGCCCCGATTGCATCGACGCCGACAAGGGTGAAGAGACCTGGCAATACGTCAAGGATCGGCTGAAAGTCCTGAATCTCACGGGCCCCAACGGGCCGGTGTACCGCACGCGGTGCAAGTGTCTGCGCATCTGTACGGGCGGCCCCATCTCGGTCGTGTATCCGGAAGGCGCCTGGTATCGAAATGTCACGCCGGACAATGCCGAGCGGATCATCCAGGAACATCTGATTGGAGGCCGGATCGTGGAGGATCTGTGTTTTGCCAGGAATCCCCTCTATCTGGAACCACCGGAACCAGTTAAGCTCTGAGCATGGACCCGATAGATGTCGTGGCGGGTTGGGGCCGTATCCTCAGAGGATACCGGCCCAATCTCTCGATAGAAATCACGCGCGAATGCCCGCTACGCTGCCCGGGCTGCTACGCGTACGGCGATACGCATCTCGGCGGCGGTGTCCTGCTGCGGCAGCTCGCGGATTTCAAGGGGCAGGAGCTGATCGACGGCGTGCTCGAGCTCGTGCGGCGCTATCGGCCCCTGCATCTCTCGATTGTCGGCGGCGAGCCGCTCGTGCGATTTCGCGAACTGGACGTGCTCCTGCCGGAGCTGACCGGAATGGGCGTGCACACGCAGGTGGTCACCAGCGCCGTCCGGCCCATTCCCGGCGCGTGGGCCGAGATGAAGAGGCTGCAGGTCTGCGTGTCGATCGACGGCCTGCAGCCCGAACATGACGTGCGCCGCGCGCCGGCCACTTACGATCGCATCCTTAAACACATCAGAGGCCAGCAGGTCACCGTGCATTGCACGATCACGCGGCAACAGACCCGGCCCGGGTACCTGAGCGAGTTCACCGACTTCTGGGCCGCGCAGCCGGACGTCAAGCGCATCTGGTTCAGCATCTACACGCCACAGAAAGGCGAGGACTCGCCCGAGCGTCTGCAGCCGGAGGATCGCCGGCGGGTCGTCGCCGAGCTGACGGAACTGTACCAGCGCGAGCCGAAGCTGATCGACATGAAGCCGAACATTCTCGAGGGCTACCTGAGCCCGCCGGCTTCCCCGGACCAGTGCATTTTTGCGCAGACGACGGCCTGCGTGTCGTCGGATTTGAAGCGGCCGATCACGCCGTGTCAGTTCGGCGGCGATCCTGACTGCACCCAGTGCGGGTGTCTCGCCTCGGCCGGACTCGAGGCGCTCGGGAGGTATCGATTGCCCGGCGGCGTGAGTCCGGGCTCGTTGTTCCGGGCCTCGCGGTGGGTCGGCGCGGGCGTGGCCCGCCTCCGCGGGCGTGCGAGCCTGTGATACGCTTCCGGATTGTGCGCCCGTAGCTCAGTTGGATAGAGCGCCGGGCTTCGAACCCGTAGGTCGGGGGTTCAAGTCCCTCCGGGCGCGCCACCTTCCTTCGGTCTATTCCGGTCACATGGGTGACAGTTATCAACATCACGCGCGCGCCGTGACTGAGGTCGAGGCGCCATCGCCTCGCTAGCGAGGCGAAAGGCTGAATGAAAGCACCTTCTGGTACTTCACGGCCTCCCCGTTCCTGAGGGCGGGAAGAAACTGCCAGCCCTCCGTTGCCTTCAGGAGAATCGGATCGTACGCGGCCGAGACGGGTTGAACCAGCGTCGCTGTCTCGACCTTGCCGCGCTCGTCAATCACGATCTTCAGGACGCCTCGATAGATCACCCGCTGCGCCAGCGCGTTTGGAGGATGCCAGGCCGGAAAGTTGCGGATGACATCGACCGGCGGGGTGACGTCCGCGTCAGCATCCGAATACGCTCTGCCGGTCGAGTCGCTGCCGGCCGGTCCAGCGGGGGCGGGGGCCGGTGTCGCGGCGCCAGGGTCGATCGAAGTCTTCGGCGGCGGGGGCGCCTCGGCCTTCGCGGTGGCAGTCAGCTCGGCTTCAGCCAGTTTCAGAAAGCCCTCGCCAACCAACCGCAGATCGCTCAGCGCGGCTGCATTGCCAGCCAGATCATCGTCGGCAAGGAGCATGAGCAGTTGCTTGAGCTGAGTCGATGCGGCGACGAAGTTCTTTCTCTCGAAGTTCGTCTTGGCTGTCGCGTACAGATTCCTGGCGGTGTCGGGCAGCAGCCGCCTGCGCACGTCATGAAACATCGCGACGAGTCGCGGCGAGACGTCGGTCTCCGACATTTTGAAGAGCGGCTGCCGCGTGACCAGCGGTTCGAGTGACCGTTGAGCTTCAGCCGTCCGGCCCAGCGCGATCAGGCAGAGCGCCCGATATTGATCGACTTCGTCCGCGCTCTCACCGGTGTCCGCGTCAGGCAGCAGGGCCAGGGCCTCCTGGTATGCGGCAGAGGCGTACAGAGTCTTGGCCGCGGCCAGATCGTCGGACACCGTCGCGGGGGCGCCGCCCTGCGCGACAAGCACCCCGAGCCCGAACACCAGAGGTAAGTCACAGCGTCATTTGCTGAGATCCGTGCCGACTCGAACCGGGGCCTTCGTCGTAACCAGGACCGTCTGGCGACGCTCGCCAAGCTGCGGGTGCCGCCAGATGATCTCGTGCGTTCCCAGCGGGACGTCGAGATTGGCCAGCGGCGTCGTGCCCAACGCCCGTCCGTCCAGCCACACGTTCGCCCAAGGCAGGGCGTTGATCGACAGCGACCCGTTGGGCATCGCCACCGTGGCTGTGACCGTTTTTCCTGCCTGCACGTCGACGGACAACGTCGTGCGGAACCCGAGAGTTCCGTTTGCGAGCTCGAGAGTGTGCTGACCGGCGGGCAGCATCAACCGAGCAGCGCTGGTCGTGCCGATCAGGCTGCCGCCCTCGAAGACCTGGAGATCGAGCGGTCCGCTGAACGACAGCCACCCGGCCGCGGTGCCCGCAGGCGCAAGCGCCACCATCACGGTCGCCGTTCCCCCTGACAGCACGTTGACGGTCCGCCTCGCTGTGGTCGACCCTTGCTCGAGGACGACGGCGTGCGGACCAGGCTGGATGGGCATCGTGAGCGGCGTCACGCCGCGTCGCGTGCCATCCACGGTCACGCGTGCGCCGGGCGGATCGGAGGTCACCTCCAAACGACTGGGCGAGGCCGCCGCGGCCGGTGGCAGAGCGGTCGAGTCATGAACCGCCGGGCTCACCACGCGGATTGAACGCATGTCGGATCCGACGGCCACCGTGAACGGGGTGACGCCGACCGGCTTTCCATCGACCTCGACCCCCGCGCCGGGTGTCGCGCGACTCAATCGTCACTGCGGCTGTCATTGCCGCGGGGCTGACCGGCGGCGGCACGCGCATCATCACAGCAATCACGCCACCCTCCGCAGCAGCCAGCACGATGCAGCCGGCCAGCGCCCAGCGCACGACCTTACCTCGGCCTGCTTGTGCTTGAGGCGGCGCCTCGTCCTCCATCGCTGGCGGCCACGAAAAGTCCGCGTCGTCGACAAATCGGTAGGCGGTTTCACGCGACGGTGCGGGCGGCGTCGTGAGCGCGGGCGCTCCGCCGGCGCTCGCGTCCCGGCGGTGGCGAAAGGTTGTCAGATCGAGGCTCCCGACTTCCTCTTCGCCAAGGAAGTCAGCGCTGTTGTTCGATGAGTCCAGCATAAGGATGGGGATTGGGGCCACCGACGATTCGGTGGACGGGTGGACGACATGCAGCGCAGGCGGTGCTTTCTCCGCGGGCGGATCGTGTATCTCGAGGAACTCTCCAAGGGCGAGTCGAGCGTCCTGGGCTGAGTCAAAGGCTTCGCCGGTGGTCTGGAGAGCCCGCTCGAGCCAACGCCTCAGCTGCGGACGGATCGCAAACCCCGTCTGGCTGGCCCAGGCGAACTCGTCCACCAGATTCGCGTCATCGGTGTACTCACGAGGATCGATCCGCCGCCCGAGCAGCAGCGAGAGCGCCACAAACGCGAGTTGCGCCACGTCCGTGCGAGCGTCGAGGGTGATGAAATCGCGCGGCGGCACCGGAAGTCCGAGCTCCGATCGCAACGAGTCCGCGGGCAGATGCAGCGCCGCGAGCGCCGAGCCGAGCACGTGCTCGACGATCACCAGCCGGCCCTCCGGTGTCACGACAATCCGATCGGCGGAGAGGGCACCGTGAGCGATGCCGTCGCCGTGCCGGTGCATCGACGCCAGGACAGGGGTGAGCTGACGAAGGAGCTCCACCGCCAGCTTGCGTCCCCGAGACTCGTGGAGCACTTCGGACAGGCGCCGTCCAGTGACGTGATCCGAGACAAGGGTGAGTCCCCCGTCGTCGCCAAGCCGCTGAACGGAGCGGATCGTCGCGATCGAAGGATGCGCGAAATCTTTCAGTTCTTCGACCCGCTGCCGTAAGGCGGCTTCGAACGCGGGGCTCTCGCCGAATGCCCGCCGGAACCGGAGCAGCTCGAGCGTGGCCGCCGCGGTGTCGTCGAACATCAGCAACCGGTCACCGAGTCCATCGGAGAGACCAGGCGTACACGAACTCGCAAGACCCAGCCGCTCCTTCGGCTCCAGCGGAGAGCTGCCGACGATGCTGCGGGCTTGGATCATGCCGTGAAGCTTATCGAATGTGCAGAGGGCCGTTGTGTGCTGTCCGTCGAGCGACAGAATCCATTGTCTACGAAAGTCCGCCTCAGTCAAGGCATCAAGGGTTTCTGGCCTGTTTTCAGCGCGCTGCTGGTGTTGAGCGTCCACGCCGGCGAAGATGTGCGTCGTGCGAGCGGTCGTGGCAGGCGGGGGCCGCGGTATACTTACGCCGAGACTTTGAGTTGGTGGTTGTTTCAGGAGTGCTCCGGCGGCGCGCGGCGACGCCGGTTCCGCGCCCGTAGCTCAGCTGGATAGAGCGTTGGCCTCCGGAGCCAAAGGCCGCAGGTTCGAATCCTGCCGGGCGCGCCACTTGCTTCGCGAGGATGGGAAACCGGTACTCAGCGCTTCAAACGGAAGGTACGAACAGCTGCCATCATCTAATATAGGTATAGAGAGACTGGGGACGACGCCTCCGTTCTGAGTTACCGGTACCCAGTTTGAGTCTCGCGTGGAGTTCGACGTTTCCCCCCTTGGGCCCGTAGCTCAATTGGCAGAGCAGCAGACTCTTAATCTGTTGGTTGAAGGTTCGATTCCTTCCGGGCTCACCACTTCTTACGGATTTCCCTAAGCATTTCGCCCAGTCGCGGTGCGCCGCTTCCGACGCTGAACGCCGGCAACGGCCGACTGATCCTGTTCTGAGCCTGTTGTGCCCGTCGCGGTCAGTGCCGCCGACGTCGGAGGGCGCCCCGTTGGAGATCGACAGCGGATGCCCGAGTGAGTCGAGCATGTAAACTACGGAGCGCCATCGCCAACGGGGACCACGATGCTCCAGCGAGCGCTCGCATTCGCTCTGACTCTCATCACTGTTGGCGTCTGGTTATCACCGGGAACTGCCACAGCGCTTTCCCGGCAAGGTCAATCAGCGTGGCTGAGGACCGATACCCAACACTTCGAGATCCACTACTTGCCGGCGCTCACACGAGAACTCGACCGTGTCGTTCGAAGTGCAGAGCGTGCATACGACCGCATCAGCGGACGCTTGGGGTTCGTCCTCGGCACCAAAGTGCCGCTGGTGATATTTGCGCCGTCGGGCCCAATGACGCGAGAACAGGCAATTGCCTACGGAATGAGCGATCAAGTCGCACCACGGCGACCGCACCGAAGCCGCATTATGCTCCCCCTGTCCGAAGACGACGCGGAACTCGACCCGATGATCGTGCACGAGCTGACCCATCTCCTCGTGTGCGAAATCATTCTGCCGGGAAGGGGCGGAGACGGCGGCGTGCCGCGCTGGGTTCAGGAAGGCATTGCGGGCCACATGGTGGGTATCTGGCCTGACGACGACGAGCGTCTGATGCGCGAGCTTGTCGCGTCGGGTAACGTCCCGCCCCTCTCGCTCCTGACCGGCAACGGCGGATTCGCGAATGCGCGTCTGAACGACGCCGTCGGACACGCGGCGTTTGACTACATCGAGAACCGCTGGGGTCCCACCAGCATTCGTCGCTTTCTGAACACTCTCATCGTTCCGCGTGTGGACAAAGACCTACGACTCTGTTTTCGATCTGACGCCAGCGGAGTTCGACGCGGCGTTCCGGCAATACGTGGAACGCCGATTCAGGCCTGTCGTTCGCTGACCTTCGGGTCCGGAAGAAACCGACACGCTGTCCTCACGCCAGCAGTCGAAGCGCCTCAAGCTGTCTTCAACCACCCGTCGAGCCGGTTCCAACTGGCGAAATTTAGGCTCACCACGTTTCCTGTTTTTCTTGGAGATTCTGCGAGATCGCTTCGCAGCGCAGGCGCGTGCGCGGCTCGGGAACCCAAACTGATCCCGTTCTGTGCCTGTTGGCCTCCGGCCCGATGTGACATGGCCGTGGCAATCCGATGATCACTCGTGGTCCTTCCCGAGGGCCGCGATTGTCTTGCCGCAGCGATCTTCCTGCCGATGGTCGCCGCGCGGGCAGATAATAGGGTCAACTCTTGAACCTCGAGGTGCTGACATGGCCGAGTCGATTTCCCGTCCGACAACAGCGGCGTTGACCGCAACGGTGGCGGCCATCGGGGCGCAGCCGACCATTTCCCGCACGCTGGCCGACGCGCCGGTGGCGGACCTGGAGGTGACGTTCTCCGGGGGAACTGCCGGAGAGCCCGTGATCGTGACACTCGTGGTGACGCTGAATCTGACCCCCGGACTTGCGCCGGCGCAGCTGATTGACGAGGCACAGCCCGCGGTGGCCACGCTGGCGACAATCGCGGGGAACGCCTACACCTTCGAGAACGTCAAGTTCCCGGCACCGGGAGCCGCCGCGACGCGACGCTTTCGCATCACCAACCTCAGGATCAATGCGAACGCCATCAGTTTGTCAAGCACAAGCGGAACTCCGGTTCAGGTATCGGTGTCGATCAGGAGCTCGACGCCGATTCGGTTGTCCAACGCCGAGCAGACGGTCGCTATCGTCAGCTAGCTCCCGTTGCGGACCTGTCTGCACAGTTTCTTCAGTCCCGGCCACTCCTTCCCGCACGGATGTGAGGCCACCACAAGCTCCCATAAGTCGTGCCGCGCTGGCTATTTCCTAATTGCTGACAAGCCTCGGCTCGCAAGGCACGCGTTCGGTGACTGAGGCCGCCAGCGACGGCCCTGAACCCAAATTGATCCCGTTCTGTGCCTGTTGGCCGGTTGGCGCTATGCTGCGAAGCTTGCGGGGGGCGTCTGGGATATGCCGGTCGACACAACGAGGATGCCCGAAGCCGAAGTCAGCATGCGGCTCGCGTTCTGGCTACTCGACAACCACGTTGTCACCGGAATGGTCGAGGTAGCGCTCGACGGCGCGCAGGTGCAAGTGGGCGACACCGTCCATTTCGATATCGACGACTTCATGGGCCGGAGCGGTTGGCACAAGCGCGACAAGGGCGACGCTTGGCAATGCGACTGGTGCAAGTCCGCAGCGTCAGCCAAGATTCGGATTCACTCGAATCCGGGACGAGGTGATGTTGTGTGAGCCGGCTAACACCGCGCTGGAGCCGACAGCGCGAAGGTCACCAGGATGTTCGTGCTGCGGCTCAGCGCGAAAACGTTAGTCGCACACACTCCGGGAAAGGACGATACACGTGAGACGACTCGCTGCCGTTCTTCTGACTTTGGTGGTGTTGTCTGCACGGGCGGGACCAAAGCTCAAAGACCGCCTTCGTCAGGTGGCGATCCGAATCTGCAGGTCATCCTCCTGGGAACGGCCGCGGGACCCACTTTCAATGCCCAACGATTCGGCATCAGCACATTGGTCGTGGCCGGACCTGAAAGGTTGCTGTTCGATGCCGGACGCAGCTTGACGACCGGGCTGGCTAGCAGGCCGTGGTGTGCGCCGGGATAAACCGGCGTGGAGTCGTGAATGAAAGAGTCATACAGGAAAGGAGTCGCCATCCATCCTGACCCCGAGTCATGCGTGGCCAGCCGCAAGGCTACCATCGAAGCGTTGACAGGGGCACCGGCAGGCGGGGTATTGAGCTGCGAAATAATCGCATCCGGAGTGCCGACGCCGTACCACGTGGCGGAAGGCAACACCCGGCGAGGCGTGAAGGCGAGCCGCGCCAGGACTCTGCGCAGTCTAAGACCCCCGGCATGTCGGGAAACTCCACGCGCGAGAACCGGGAGACCCTATCGACGCCCGTCATCGGCAACTCGACGGGCCGGCTGGGGAAGGGCATGAGCTCGAAGTCCAGCTCGCATGTTGATGGGGAGTCGGACGGCCGCGAAGTACCAACGAAGTGTCCGAACAACGGCGGGCAGCCGCTGGCGGAGGGCATGGAGGGAAGGCGGCCGACCAAGGAGAACATCGAGCAGCCGACCTCGCTCCGGACGCAGAGCCGGGCCAGCGAGTCGCGCGGTCTGCTCGGTGTGCGGGAAGTCGCACGCAAAGACAAGCACGCACGGTTTACGGCGCTGCTTCATCACGTGACGGTCGCTCGACTTCAGGACAGCTTCTACGCGCTCAAACGCGAAGCGGCGCCTGGAGTCGACGGGACGACGTGGCACGAGTACGAAACGGACCTGGACACGAAACTGGTGGCGCTCCACCAGCCGCATGCACCAGGGAACGTATCGAGCGCAGCCGTCACGGCGAACCTACATTCGCGAAAGCAGATGGACGACAGCGTCCCTTGGGCGTCGCGGCCCTGGAGGACAAAATCGTCCAGCACGCAGTCGTGATGGTCCTCAACACGATTTACGAAGAGGACTTTCTGGGGTTCTGGTACGGCTTCCGACCTGGACGAGGTCCGCACCAAGCGCTGGACGCGCTGTGGGTCGGCCTCATGCGCAAGCGCGTGAACTGGGTGCTCGACGCAGACATCCGTGATTTCTTCGGCACCATCAACCACGAATGGCTGATGAAATTCGTCGGGCACCGGATTGCTGACCGCCGCATACATCGTCTTATCCAGAAATGGTTGAAGGCGGGCGTGTCAGAAGCGGGCACCTGGTCGCCGACCGTCGTGGGAACACCGCAAGGGGCAGTGGCTTCACCAGTGCTCGCGAACGTGTATCTCCACTATGTGTTCGACCTCTGGGTCCGGCGATGGCGGCATCGGTCGGCCACCGGCGACATGATAGTCGTCCGCTATGCCGACGATGTGGTCTTGGGATTCGAGCATCGGTCAGATGCGGAACGGTTCCTCCACGAATGGCAGGACCGCATGCGGTCGTTCGGGTTGGCTCTCCACCCGGGCAAAACGCGCCTGATTGAGTTCGGGCGTCACGCAGCCGAGCAACGGAAGCAACGGGGCGAGAGCAAGCCGGACACGTTCAACTTCCTCGGGTTCACGCACGTGTGCGGGACGACGCGGAAGACCGGCCGGTTCATCGTCAAACGCCAGACTATCCGGAAACGCCTTTCGGCGAAGCTCCACGCGCTGAAGGACGAGCTTCGTCATCGCTGGCACAGGCCAGTCCCGCAGGTCGGGCAGTGGTTGCGCTCGGCCGTCCAAGGCTGGTTCAACTACCACGCGGTGCCGGGCAACATGGATAGTCTGAACGCCTTCCGTAGCCAAGTCATCCGGCACTGGTTCCGCGCGCTGCGGCGTCGCGGCCAGCGTCGTCCGTTGACCTGGGCTCGGTTCCTGCCTCTTGGTCGGCCGCTGGATTCCGAGCGCCAAGATTCTGCACCCTCATCCGAACGTGCGGTTTGACGCCATTCATCTGAGGTAGGAGCCGTATGCAGCAATCCTGCCCGTACGGATCTGTGCGGGGGGCGACGGGCAACCGTCGTCCCTACCGCGACGAAAGTCGGGCACGGCCTGCTAGCAGCCCGTCCTGAGGGATCGACACGATCGATCCCCGGTACTACACTGTGCGCATGGCGATGGGAAAACGCGAGCGCGATCGGCAGCCGACGATGTGGGTGGCGACGACCGACTTGCCGACGGCGGCGAGTCATCCGTTCTACGCCCGACTGAATCGGTTGTTGGCGGACCAGGGGTTCGACGACTTCGCCGAGACGGCGTGTCACTCCTTCTACGCGGACAAGATGGGCCGGCCGGGACTGCCGCCGGGCATCTACTTTCGGCTGCTGTTCGTCGGCTACTTCGAGGGGCTCGACTCGGAACGCGGCATCGCGTGGCGGGCGGCGGATTCGCTGACGCTGCGCGACTTTCTCGGCGTGGCGTTGGACGAGGCGCCGCCGGATCACTCGACGATCTCCCGGACGCGCCGGTTGATCGATCTGGACACCCATCGCGAGGTGTTCACCTGGGTGCTGGAGCGCCTGGCGACGGTCGGCTTGGTGAAGGGCAAGACGATCGGCGTGGACGCCACCACGCTCGAAGCGAACGCCGCGCTGCGCAGCATCGTGCGCCGCGACACGGGCGAGAGCTATCAGGACTTCCTGACGAAATTGGCCGAGGCCTCGGGCATCAAGACGCCGACGCGGGCGGCGTTGGCGCGCCTGGATCGGAAACGGAAGAAGAAGGGCTCGAACAAGGACTGGACGCATCCGCACGATCCCGATGCGCGCATCACGAAGATGAAAGACGGCCGGACGCATCTGGCGCATAAGGCGGAGCACGCGGTCGATCTCGACACCGGCGCGATCGTCGCGGTGACGGTGCAGGGCGCCGACCAAGGCGACACCACGACGATCGATCAGACGTTGGCGGAAACGGTCGAGCAATTGATCACGGTCGAGCAGGCGACCGGCGAGCCGATCGCGATCGTGAACGAGCTCGTCGCCGACAAGGGCTATCACAGCCGGGCCAAGGTCCGGGAACTCAACGACGTGGGCTTCCGCACCTATATCAGCGAACCGGATCGCCCACCGCAGGGCTGGATCGATCAGCACGCCGAACGCGACGCGGTGTATGCGAATCGGCGGCGCATTCACGGCGCGCGAGGGCAACGGCTGCTGCGACGACGCGGGGAACTGCTGGAACGCCCGAACGCGCACCTGTACGAGACCGGCGGCATGCGGCGGACGCACTTGCGCGGTCACGACAACATCCTCAAGCGACTGCTCGTGCATGCGGGCGCGTGCAATCTCGGGCTCTGGATGCGGACGGCCTGTCGGCGTCGGCACGCCACGCGGCTTGCAGGGCCGCGTCGCCGCGCTGATCGCCCTCGTCTTGACCGTCTGGAGCCGACTGACGGCCCACTGCATCGCCGCCGACTTCGGCCGACCGCCGCTCGCGCGATTGACTCACCGGCCGCAGCGTCAATCGACGTCGATCGCCGATGCTCGGCTGAAAATGGGCACTTGTACCACGGGCTGCTAGGGATTTCTACTTCTCCCCCTACTATAATCACTCTTCTCATTCGCATATAGCCGCAATACAGAAGTCCTAGCTAGCAAAAAGGCCAGCAAATGCTGGCCCTTTGTTCTTCTGGTGCGGAAGGGGGGATTCGAACCCCCACGCTCTTGCGAGCGCCAGCCCCTCAAGCTGGTGCGTCTGCCAGTTCCGCCACTTCCGCGTGGTGAGAGATCCTAGCCCTCGGAGTTCCTAACGTCCTTGCCCTCCCTTCTCCGGCGCTTTATTCGGCGCGGGAGAGGGTGAAGGCGGGGTCGTCTTCGCCGGCGTCGTTCCGGCCGGCGGCGCAGGAACGCTGGCGCCCGGTGGCGGCGGCGCGGCGCCAGGCGCCGGGGTTGCGCCTGTCGGCGGGGCCGTGGGCAGCGCCGGCGCGGACGGCTGCGACTGCGCGGGCGCGCCAGGCGTGCCGCTCACGACCGATCCGCCCGATCCCGACTTGTTCAAAATGGCAATGGCCAGCGCGCCCAGCATGAAGAGCGTGCCGAGCACGGCGGTCGCGCGCGTGAGCACCGTCGCCCCCGACCGGGCCCCGAAGGCCGTCTGGCTGCTCGAGCCGCCAAACGCGGCCGCAATATCGCCCCCTTTGCCCTGCTGCAGCAGCACCACCACGAGCAGCAAGAGGCAGACCACGATGTAGAAGGCGATCACCACGTAATACAGCATAACGACCCAGTATAAACCAGTCGGACGCCCGTCCTCGCAGCCCCGGTCAAGCTCAACGCGCCCCGGGCTCATCGAGGCGCGCAACCCCGGAACCTCGGAACCCTGAGGACTACTTCCTGCTGCGGTTCACGATCTCGTAGAAGCTCAGGACATCGAGGCTGGCGCCACCCACGAGCGCACCGTCGACATCGGGCAGCGCAATCAGCTCGCGAATGTTGTCAGGCTTCACCGAGCCGCCGTACAGAATGCGGCACGCGTCGGCGGCTGGTGCACCCCACCATTGCCGCAGCCGCCCGCGGATATGCGCATGCGCTTCGCCAGTTTCGGCGGCAGTCGCGTTCTTGCCCGTGCCGATCGCCCACACCGGCTCGTAGGCGATGACCAGCTCCGCCATCTGCTCGCCGCTGACCCCGTTGAAACCCGTTTTGAGCTGGCGGTCGAGCACCGCGAGCGTCTCGCCGCGCTCGCGTTCCATCAGCGTCTCCCCGATGCAGACGATCGGGATAAGCTCGGCCGAAAGCGCGGCCGCGAGCTTCCGATTGACCCATTCGTCCGTGTCGCCAAACAGCCGCCGCCGCTCCGAGTGGCCGATGATCACGTACTCGGCACCGGCCTCTTTCAGCATAGCCGCGCTGATCTCGCCCGTGAACGCCCCTTCGCGCTCGAAGTAGAGGTTCTGCGCCGCAATCCCGAGCTGCGTGTTGCGCGCGGCCTCGGCTGCCGCCGCGATGGACGTGAACGGCGGGGCGAGCACGATCTCCACATTGTCGAAGGTCTTGACGAGCGAGCTGAATTCGCGCACGTACGCCACGCTTTCGCGCGATGTCTTGAACATCTTCCAATTGGCGGCGAGCAGGGGGATCCGCATGAAAGGCACCTTGCAGGTTCGAAGTTAATCGAGCGCGACTACGCCGGGCAGCGTCCGTCCGCCCAGGAACTCGAGCGAGGCGCCGCCGCCAGTGGAGATATGCGTCATTTTGTCGGCAACGCCCGCGCGAGTGACGGCGGCGACCGAATCGCCGCCGCCGATGATCGTCGTGCCCTTCACGGCGGCGACCGCCTTGGCGACGCCGATCGTGCCGGCGGCGAAGGCATCGATCTCGAACACGCCCATCGGCCCGTTCCAGACCACCGTCTTCGCCGTGGCGATGACGTCGCGATAGCGCGCGAGGGTCCTGGGCCCGATATCCAAGCCCATCCGATCACCGATGGCCGCATCGGTCACGTCGAGTGGCTCGGCGGGCGAGCCAGCCTCGAGCTTGGGCGCGACGACATGATCGACCGGCAGTTCGAGCCGGACGCCCCGGGCCTTGGCGCGCGACTCGAGGTCTCGCGCCGTGTCGACGAGGTGATCTTCGACCAACGACTTGCCGACCGGCAGGCCACGCGCCTTCAAGAACGTGTAGGCCATCGCGCCGCCGATGAGCAGCGCGTCGACCTTGCCGAGCAGGTTCTCGATGACCTCCAGTTTGTCCGAAACCTTCGCGCCGCCAAGGATTGCCACGAACGGGCGCTCGGGCTCGTGCAGCGCCTTGCCGAGGTACTCGATCTCGGCCGCCATCAGGAAGCCCGCGGCAGACTCCTTCACGTGGTGCACGATCCCTTCTGTCGAAGCATGCGCGCGATGCGCTGATCCGAAGGCGTCGTTGACGAAGACGTCCGCCAGCGCGGCAAGCTGCGCCGCGAAACCCGGATCGTTGGCTTCCTCTTCGGCATGGAACCGGAGGTTTTCGAGCAGGATGACGCCGCCGGGATTCTGGCGCACGGCAACCGCCGCCGTCTCGCCGACGCAATCAGTCGCGAAGGCCACAGGACGTCCGAGCAGGGTGGAAAGGTGATCCGCGACCGGCTTGAGGCTGAACTCCGGCTTCGGTTTTCCCTTCGGGCGCCCGAGGTGCGAGGCCAGAATCACGGTCGCGCCCTGGTCAAGTGCATATCGGATGGTCGGCAGCGCCGCGCGCACGCGCGTGTCGTCGGTGATGCGGCCGTCCTTCAGCGGAACATTGAAGTCGACGCGAATGAAAACGCGCCGGCCCCGGAGCGAGAGGTCACGAATGGTGCGCATGCGGTCACAGTCCCCGCGATGCCATGTAGCGCAGCAGATCGACACAGCGACACGAGTAGCCCCACTCGTTGTCGTACCACGCGAGTACTTTCACGAAGTCGCCGTCCATCACCTTCGTATACGGCGAGTCGAGCATCGCGGAGTGGGCATTGCCCTTGAAGTCGATCGAGACGAGCGGCTCGGTGACATATTCGAGAATGCCCTTGAGCTCGCCCTCCGCCGCCGACTGGAACGCCGCGTTCACGTCCTCGGCTGTCGCTTTCTTCTCAACCAGCACGTTGAGGTCCACGGCCGAGACGTTTGGCGTCGGGACGCGCAGGGCGAACCCATCGAGCTTTCCTTTCAACGCGGGCAGCACTTCTCCCACGGCCGAAGCCGCGCCGGTCGTCGTCGGGATGATCGATAGGGCCGCGGCGCGCGCGCGGCGAAGATCCTTGTGCGGCAGGTCCAGCAGGTGCTGGTCGTTCGTGTAGGAGTGGATCGTCGTCATCCATCCCTTTCTGATCCCGAAAGACTCCTGCAGCACCTTCGCGATTGGCGCCAGACAGTTCGTCGTGCACGACGCGTTTGAAATCACCTGATGTTTCGTCGGATCGTAGGACTCGTGGTTGACGCCCATCACGATCGTCACATCCGGCTTCTTGGCCGGCGCCGTGATGACGACGCGCCTGGCGCCGCCGGCGACGTGCTTCGCCGCGTCGTCACGTGACGTGAATCGGCCCGTCGATTCGAACACGACCTCCACGCCGAGGCTCTTCCAGGGCAGCTGCGGCGGGATCTTTCAGCGCCAGTACCTGAAAGGTGTCGTCGTCAACGGTGATTCGATCGCCTGATGCCTTGATCGACGCCTTCAGGTTCCCGAGGATCGAGTCGTACTTGAGGAGGTGGGCCAGCGTTCCGGCGTCGGTCAAATCATTGACCGCGACGATGTCGATATCCTTGTGCACCATCGCCGCCCGAAAAATATTGCGGCCGATTCTGCCGAACCCGTTGATTCCCACCTTGATGCTCATGCCCTCTCCTCTGATCTCTGATACCACTTTCCGTTCAAAAAACGTCCGATAAGAACTAGTGATTGTACCCCAAGGTATATTGTCCGATTAGTGCACGTCCTCTATACCGTTCTCGTAATCGTGCTGGCGATTGTGTTGTCGCCCTGGTTCGCGTATCAGGCTTTGCGGTACCACAAGTACATCGGCAACCTGGCCCAGCGAATGGGGTATCTGCCCGTCAGCTTCAATCTCGACGGCGATGACTCCATCTGGATCCACGCCGTGTCGGTCGGGGAAGCCCTGACAGCTCGGGCGCTCCTGGCCGACCTGCGCCAGAGCTATCCGGCACTGCGGATCTTTCTGTCGACGACGACGCTGACCGGCCAACAGGTGGCCAGGACACGGCTGCAGGATGTGGACGCCGTGTTCTTTCTTCCGTTCGATCTACCGCCGTTCGTCCATCGCACGCTGAGACTCGTTCGGCCCAAGCTGTTCATCATGATGGAGACCGAGATTTGGCCGAATCTGCTTCGCGCGTGCCACCGGCAGGGCGTGAAGACCATGCTGGTGAACGGGCGCATTTCGCCGCGGTCGTACCCGCGCTACCGGATGGCGCGACGGTTTTTCAGGCGCGTGCTCGCGGACGTCGACCGCTTCTGCATGCAGAGCGAAGAGTCGGCGCGCCGGATCGTGCAGATCGGGGCCGATCCCGCGCGAGTGGTCGTGACCGGCAGCCTCAAGTTCGAATCGCTCGAATCACCCGCGGCCGCAGCCGGACGAGGCGCGGGCCGGGTGCTGCGATTCTTCCGGATCAGTCCGTCTCGACCGGTCGTGATGGCGGCCAGCACGCTGAAGGGGGAGGAACCGGCAGTCCTGGCGGCCTTTGCGGCGGTCCGGCGGGTCCATCCGAACGCGCTGCTCATCATCGCGCCGCGCAAGCCCGAGCGATTCGGCGAGGTGGAAGCGCTCGCCCGTGCGGAAGGCCTGCGCGTCGTCCGCCGTACGAGCCTGCCAGTGGACGCGGAACCCCGGGCCGAGGTCGTCGTTCTCGATTCGATCGGCGAACTGGCGCATTTGTTTCAGGTCGCGACGGTTGTGTTCGTCGGCGGCAGCCTTGTCGATCACGGCGGTCACAACATTCTCGAGCCTGCGGTGCATGGAAAACCGATTATCTTCGGCCCGTACATGCAGAACTTTGCAGAGATCGCCGAGACCTTCGTGAACAGTCAGGCCGCGATCCGGGTCGAGGACGCCGGGGAACTGGCGGACGTCTGCGTGCGGCTCGTGGGCGATCCGGTCGAGCGCGCGCGGTTGGGCGCCGCCGCACGGGCACTGGTTGAGGCGAATCGAGGCGCCAAGCCGAAGACCCTCGAGGCGGTGGGGCAGTTACTGCCGCCGCCCGGCGGCCGGGGCGTGGTGCGACCGTTCAGGCGCGTCTAGGGGGGACGGGGGTGTTTTCCACAGATCTGACCAAAACGGGGACGGGTCTCGGCCGCTTCGCCCGCCGACCCCCGTCCCCCCTGTGGAAAACACCCCCGTCCCCCTTTGCCCTTCGCCGGCGCTGGTACTCGGCGGCGGGCCGCCAGCATCACCTGCGCCAGCCCGTCATCAGCGTTGGCAATCTTTCGTTCGGCGGTCGAGGCAAGACGCCGCTGACAGCCCACCTTGCCGCCATTCTGGCCGAGGCAGGCGAGCGGCCGGCCATTCTGACGCGTGGCTATGCGCGCCGGCAACCCGACGATGGGGTTGTCGTGGTGAGCGACGGCACCCATCTTCTGGCGGATGTCGATCGAGCCGGTGACGAGCCGCTCATGCTCGCGCGCGGCCTGCCGGGCACCTGCGTTCTGGTCTCGGAGCACCGCGCCCTCGCCGGCGCGCTTGCCGAGCGTTTGCTCGGCGCGACCGTCCACCTGCTGGACGACGGCTTTCAACATCTGACCCTCGCGCGCGACATCGACATCGTGGTCGTCACGGCCGGCGATTTCAAAGATCGGCCGATGCCCTTTGGACGCCTGCGCGAACCGATTGACACGCTGGCCTGCGCGGACGCAATCGTCACGGCCGAGGAGAGTGCGGATGACGGGACGAGTCTCCAGGCGCCCCCGCTGCAAGGTGACCTCGCGGCCGGCCGATTCTTCACGCTCCATCGTCAGCTCGGAGCGCCGGTCCCGGTCGACACGGACCGGGCTTGGACCGCTCCGGACGGACGTGTTGTCGCGTTTGCCGGAATTGCCGAGCCGGCCCGCTTTAGTCAGGCGCTGAGTGCCAACGGCTGGGCTGTCGTCGATTTCTTGAATTTCGGGGATCATCATCGTTACTCGCTGTCGGATCTTTCGAGGATCGCGATGGCTGCGGCCCGCGCGCAGGCGCCGGTCCTGACCACGGCCAAGGACGCGATGCGCCTCCTGCCGATGCGCCCGCTGCCGGCCTCCGTCGCCTACGTCCCGCTCGGCGTCGCCGTCCAGCCCGAGGCGGAGTTCCGATCGTGGCTGTTCGATCGGCTGCGCGAGGCACGTTCGTGAGCCTGCGGCAGCTGAGATACCGGATCGAGTACGCACTCGTCCTCATCGTTCGGGCGATCGTACGGATCCTGCCCGACCGCGCCGGCGCGGGGCTTGGGACGGTCATCGGGCTCTGTTTCTACGCTGTTGACCCGGCGCATCGGCGGCTCGCCTCACGGCAATTGCGCGCCGCCTTTCCGCTTCGGACAGATGAAGAATGCCGGGCTACCACGCGCGCGACGTTCGCGCATTTCGGCAGACTGCTGGTGGCCATCCTGAAGTTCAGCACGCTCGACGCGGACGGCATCCGCGCGCGCGTCGAATTCGAGGGCGATGAGCGCGTGCGATCTGCCCTGGCGGCCGGCAAAGGGGTCCTGGTGTTTACGGGGCACTTCGGTTACTGGGAGCTCCACGGGATCGCGCATCCGCTGGCGCTGCCGCCGATGTCCGTTCTGGCGCGGCCGCTGGACAATCCGTACCTGCACGCCCTGCTGGAACGGACGCGCTGCGCGACCGGCAATCACGTGATCTACCGCCGCGGCGCTGTCCGGCGCATCCTCCGCGCCCTGGCCGCGGATGAGTGCGTCGCGACGCTGATCGACCAGCACATTCAGCCGGTCGATGCGGTGACGGTCGAATTCTTCAACCGGCCCGCCGCGACGACGTCCGCCCTGGCGACGCTGGCGCTTCGCACAGGCGCGCCCGTGATTCCAGCATTTGCGGTGCCGCTGGCTGGCGGCCGCTACCGGATGATTTATGAGCACCCGGTCGAGCCGCCCGGCCCCGACGCACCGGACCCGGTCCTCGAACTCACGCAGCGGTGTACGGACGTCCTTGAAATGTACGTGCGGCGGCACCCGCACCTATGGCTCTGGATGCACCGCCGGTGGCGGGACGTCGGCCCCGAGCAGGCGGAAGTGCCCGGCATGTTTCCCGCCGCGAAGACGGACAGTGAGGAGTGAGCAGACGTTCGAAGTCAGCGTCGAAGTTCGACGAGCGGCCCTTGTCATCTTTGTCAATTAGTGCTGAACTTCAACGTTGAATGCGGGACTCTGACTGCCGAGTTTGAAGTTCGAAGTTCAGAGTTCGACGTTTCATACTGATGCCTCTGTCCGACCACACCTCCGTCTCGCGTCTCGTAGTTCGCGCGCCGAACTGGCTCGGGGATGCGGTGCTGGCGCTGCCGGCCATGACCGCGCTGCGGCGGCATTTCGCTGCGTCGCACCTGACGATTGCCGCGGTGCCGGGTGTGGCACCAATGTTCCGCGAGCAGACTGACGTGAGCCCGGACAGCGTGGTTGAAGTGTCGGAGCGACTGCGGGAAGCCGTGGCGATGTATGAGGGCGGCGGGTTCGAACTCGGGATTCTGTTTCCGAACTCCTTTCGATCGGCCTGGAGCATGTGGCGGGCCGGCATTGCTGGCCGGTGGGGCTATCCGACGTCGGGGCGCGGCTGGCTGTTGACGCGTCGCAGCGTGCCGGAACGGACGCGAGGCGTCAACCACCAGTCGGACTATTTTCGGCGGCTCGTGCGCGGCCTCGACGTTCCCTGCGGTGACGATCCGCCGCGGTTGCGCGTGTCCGCGCCGAGCGCCGAACGTGCCAGCGCCCTGCTGTCGCAGCGCGGCATCGCGCCCGACCGCGAACTGATCGCCTTCGCGCCCGGCGCGGCGTACGGCGAAGCCAAGCAGTGGATTCCGGAGCGGGTTGCGGCCGTGGCCGCGCGACTCGTGCGCGAGTACGGCGCCGCGTGCGTGGTGCTCGGCGCCTCGCACGACCGGACGGTCGCGCGTGCGATAGAATCCTGGGTCCGCGTCCACGCGCCGGACGCGTCGGCGCACGTGATCGATCTGGTGGGACGAACGACGCTCGGAGCCCTCGCAGGGGTCACCGCACGCTGCCGGGTGTTCGTGTCGAACGACTCAGGGGCGATGCATCTGGCGGCCGCACTCGGTCGGCCGGTGGTCGCGACCTTCGGCCCGACGGACGAACGCGCCACGGGCCCGGTCGGACGCCATGAGGTCCTCACGGCGCCGGCGTTCTGTCGTCCATGCATGTTGCGCGACTGCCCGATCGATCACCGATGCATGAAACGGATATCCGTTGACCAGGTCTTTGCCGCCGTCGCCAGACAGCTCGCGCGCGCACGCGAGGATCAGGAGCCGCCATCTCCGCCGGGCCCGCTGCTCGATGCCGCCGGCGTCGAACAGGTCCGCTGACGTGGCCTCCTTGCGCGCCGCATGACGCCGCCTGCCGTATTCCTCGATCGCGATGGCACGATGATTCATGACCCGGGCCACCTCAGCCGGCTGGACGAGCTGCGCTGGTATCCGTGGACGATCGATGCGGTCAGGCTGCTGAATCGCGCGGGATTCCTGGTGTTTGTGACCACGAACCAGGGCGGCGTGGGCCTCGGATTGTACGAAGAGGCCTTCGTTCACGCCGTACACGGCCTCATGGCGGCAAGAATCTCCGCCGGCGGCGGGCGGATCGACGGCTGGTTCTACTGCCTGCATCATCCGCGCGCGGTCATCGACTCGCTCAGGGTCGAGTGCGACTGCCGGAAGCCACGGCCGGGCATGGTGCGTCAGGCGCAGGAGCGCGTCGCGTTCGATCTGTCCCAATCGTTCGTCGTCGGCGACAAGATGAGTGACATCGGACTCGCTGCCGCGGTCGGCGCTCGCGGCGTGCTCGTGCGCACCGGCCATGGCGAGGGCGAGGCCGCAAGGCGGCAGGGCGCGACCGCGCCGGCGCCGGCGTTCATCGGTGCCAACTTGATGGACGCGACGTCCTGGATGCTCGCCCAGGCCGGACATCCGCGCGAGGACATCTGATGACTGCGGCGACGGCCAGGCGATACCGGCAAATCATCGCGCGCTTTCCTCGTCTTCGCGTGGTTGTGGCCGGTGATCTGATTGCCGACGAGTTCATCTACGGCCGCGTTGATCGGGTCTCGCGCGAAGCGCCGGTCCTGATTCTGCGGTACGACGCTACCGAGGTCGTGCCCGGCGGGGCCGGCAACGCGGCCAGCAACGCTGCGGCACTTGGGGCCGCCGTCGACATCGTCGGGATCGTGGGGCGGGATGCGGTGGGGCGCCGGATGCTCGACGCGCTTCCGCCGCGCGCGCGAACCGGTGCCGTGCGCCGCGCCGCCAACTACGTTACGCCGGTGAAGACGCGCATCCTTGCTGGCGGTGTCCATTCCGCCAAGCAGCAGGTCGTCCGGATCGATCGAGCTGGCGGATCGCCGCGCCCGGCGCTGGAGCGGCACGTCGAGACGGCCCTGGCCCGCGCCATGGATCGCGCCAGCGCGGTCATCGTTTCCGATTACGGGAGCGGGCTCATCACGCCCTCCCTCTGGCGGCGTGTCGCGGCGGCACGCGCCGGCGCTTCGCCGATCACCCTGGTAGATTCGCGGTACGCGCTCGGCGAATTCACCGGCATGACCGCCTGCACGCCCAACGAATCGGAAGTGGAGGCCCTTCTCGGCGTGCGCATTGGCGACGATGCCGAGGTGCTGGAGCAGGCCGGCCGCGCCGTGCTGCGGCGGGTCCGGTCCGCTGCGGTGCTCGTGACGAGGGGCAGTCGTGGGATGGCGCTGTTCGAGCCGAAGAAGCCGACGGATGTCATTCCAATCGTGGGATCAGATCAGGTGACCGACGTCACCGGCGCGGGCGACACTGTGATCGCGGCGTTCGCCCTCTCGCTGGCCGCCGGCGCGACGTTCAGCGAGGCCGCGCGTCTCGCCAACTTCGCGGCCGGGATCGTCGTCATGAAGCGCGGCACGGCGACCGTGAGCGCGCCGGAGCTGCTGGCGGCGATTGCCGGCGCGAACTGAACGGAGGGACGGTGGGCACCATTGTGACCACTGATCGGCTTCTGGCCCTCGTCGCCGCCGACCGGGACGCCGGTCGCACGGTGGCGTTTGCGAACGGGTGCTTCGACATCCTGCACGTAGGGCATATCAGGTATCTGGAGGGCGCGCGCCGCGAGGCAGATCGCCTCGTCGTGGCCGTCAACGATGATGCCTCGGTGAGGGCCTTGAAAGGACCCGATCGGCCGATCCTGTCCGACCATGCGCGCGCGGAGCTCGTAGCGGCTTTGCGCGCCGTCGACTACGTCGTGATCTTTGGCGAACCGACAGTCGAGCGGCTTCTCCGAGCGGTCGTGCCGGATGTGCATTGCAAGGGCACGGATTACACCATTGAGACGGTGCCTGAGCGCGCCATTGCCCGCGAGATCGGCGTGCGACTTGCGATTGTCGGCGACCGCAAGGAACACGCTACGCAGGATCTTCTGGCGCGCGTCCGCGAATCGAGCTGATTGAAACGCGCGATGATTCGAAGACTCGCCAGGCTGCGGGTGCCGCTCGGATTTCTCGCGGGCGCGGTGGCGCTGTGGCTCGCGCGCCCGACGTCGATCTCGATCATCGTGGGTGCCGCGATTGCCATTCCGGGGGAGCTGCTGCGTGTCTGGGCGTCCGGCCATCTGACCCGTTGGCGGGAAGTCACGAGATCGGGTCCTTATCGATTCATGCGTCATCCTCTCTATGTGGGGTCGTCGATCATGGCCGTCGGGTTTGCGGTGGCAGCCGTCCATCCCGCGGTGGCGGCGCTGGTTGCTGTCTACATGGCGGTCACGCTTACGGCGGCCGTCAGGTTCGAAGGGCGCGAGCTGCGCCAGCAGTTCGGCGCCGACTATGTGGCGTACGAGGAAGGCCGCGCGACGGCCGTGGCCCGCAGCTTCAGTTTCCAGCGCGTGATCGCGAATCGTGAATACCGCGCCGCCGCCGGCCTGGCGATCGGCCTGGCGCTCCTGTGGCTGCGAAGGGTGAGTTTTGCACAATAGGGGGACGGGTCTCGATTTGTGGAAAACTCTACGAAGGCCCCTGAGTTTTCCACAAATCGAGACCCGTCCCCCTATTGTGCAAAACTCAGACGCTGCGCGGCGGCGAACACCGCATCGACCTTCAGATCCGCCATTCGCCCCGTCGGGCTTTGCAGGAACGCGCAGTGGGCGCCGTAGGGGCCGTTGCGCGCGCCCTGCGTCGGGCCAAAGAGCCCAAGCGACGGGATGCCGCTGGCGGCGGAGGCGTGCAGCGGACCGGTGTCGTTGCCAATGACGAGGTGCGGATGCCGCAGCATCGCCACCAGATCTGGAATCGGACCGGGCGCCCAGGCCAAGGCCCGCCCCGCCGGCAGTCCGTCGCATACGGCCTCGAGGACCGGCTCCTCGCCGGGTCCCCCCAGGACCAGCAGACGCAGCTGCTGGTCGGCAAGCAACCGGCGTCCCAGTTCGCGATATGCGGCCACCGGCCAGCGCTTGGCCTCTCCACGGGTTGCAGGCAGCAGCACCACGATTCGGCGATCGAGCGTGAGGCCGTGCGCCTCACGCCACGCGGCGGCGCGCATTTCGGCTTCGGCAAACGCGGGCAGCGGGAACGCCGGCGCCTCGGTCGGGCGAACGCCCAGCGGTCCGAGCAGCGCCAGATTCTGGTCGACGATGTGCCGCGCGCTGTCGGGTGGCGTCACGTGCCGGTTGGTCGCGAGCGGCGAGAGCGCGTCGCGCGCGTGCGCGCGATCGAACCCGATCCGCAGCGGCGCGCGCGTGAGCAGGGTGAACGGCGACGTCTTGTGCGCCCACCCCTGCACGTCGATCGCGACATCGATGGACGACTCGCGCAGGTGACGCGCCAGCAGCCGCAATTCGCTCATCGATTGTCGCAACAGCGTGAGATTCGAGAGAGTGTCGCGCCATCGGCGCAGCGGCACGACAACGATCTCGTCAACAACGGAGTTGTCGCGCAGCAGGATCTGCTCGCGCTCCTCGACCAGCCAGGTGATGCGTGCCTGCGGAAGGTGGCGCCGTATGGCGGCCGCCACCGGCAGCGCGTGGATGACATCTCCGAGAGAAGTAAGCCGGACGATCGCGATGTGTACTCGTCGAGAGGTGTCCTCAGACTGTCCCATCATGCGGACCGGTGCCCCTCGACCGGCCCATCACCCTCGGGGGCTGAACGCCCTGAGCGAGCCGAGCGACGAAGCAGCCGCTTGAGCCACGCGGATCGCCGATGCCGCCGCAGTTCCTTGTCTGCCATCTGCTGACTGGTGACCCAGTTGACCTGGACGACGCGCCGTTCGCCCTCAGCAGGCAGATGGCCGTGCCATGAGCGATCCGACCGCCGGAACGCGAGAAGCGTTCCCCATTTCGGCACGATCTCGACCGCCGTCTGATTCACGTCGGCGCCGCGCAGCAGACGCAGGCGTCCGCCCTGGTCGGTCCACTGCTCGTTCAAATAAAGCAGCACGCTGATGATCTTCCACCCGGCGTCGGTGTGCACGCCGCCGTCGTGCGATCCGACGCGTCCGCGTACCGTGATGACGCGGATGTACGGGGAGAGATCGACGCCGAAGACGTCCGCGATGCCGCGCTCGAACCCCGGGCCGCTGAGCTCTGCAATGAGCTCCGCGAACGCCGGACCGTAGGAAATCTCCGAGAGGGGGTAGCTGCCGGTCGTGGGAATCGTCGGGAAATCACCAGCCACCGCCGCGGCCGCGGCCGCGGGTACGAAGTCGTCCACGATCACATACTCAAACGGATCACGCACGAGTAAAGAGCGTTGTAACGCCGCGAGATTCAGCATTCGACTCGTCAGAATCTGACACTCGTCCGGCGGTGTCAAGGCACGTCTGAGGAGCACCGGGCTGAAGCCGCCGGGGTGAAACGGGATATGCGATAATCGTCTGTTGCTGGTTGGGGCGGTTAGCTCAGTGGTAGAGCACCGGCCTTACACGCCGGCTGCCACAGGTTCGAACCCTGTACCGCCCACCACTTTTTGTGGTCAGGCACCGGATCACGGGTGGCAGCATGAGAGGGTGAAAGCGCATTTCCCCCTCTCACGCTCTGAAGATCGTCAGTACGGAACGGGGTCGTAGTTCAGTTGGTTAGAACGCCGGCCTGTCACGCCGGAGGTCGCGAGTTCGAGTCTCGTCGGCCCCGCCACTCTTCCTCAAAGACGTCTGGTGCGGGATCGGGTGGTGACAGCCCGATCTCCGCTATCGCATCGTCCCGCCGCCCGAGCGCTGTTCCGCCGGTTTTCGCGCGTGCGACAGGTTGTGCGCCGTGTTGACGAGCGCGATGTGCGAGAACGCCTGCGGAAAGTTGCCGACCTGCCGGCCGAGCCGCGGGTCGTACTCCTCAGCGAGCAGCCCGAGGTCGTTACGCAGGGCCAACAGCCGTTCGAACAGCGCACGCGCGTCGTCCAGGCGTCCCAGCAGCACGTAGGCATCCGCCAGCCAGAAGCTGCACGCCAGAAATGCGCCTTCACCCGGCGGTAGACCGTCATCGGCGACGGCCGTGTCGTAGCGGGCGACCAGGCCGTCCACCGTCAATTCGCGCGCGATCGCGTCGATCGTTCCCGCGACCCTTGGATCCGTCGGCGGCAGAAACCCGGTTGACGGCAGCAGCAACAGACTCGCATCCAGCAGCTTCGACTCGTAAGTCCGCACGAAACTCCCCAACTGTTGATTGAACCCGCGCTCGCAGACCTCGTCGTGGATACGCCGCTGAATGGCTCGCCAGCGATCGACCGGGCCCTCGAGGCCGAACATCTCGACGCTCTTGACGCCGCGATCGAACGCCACCCACGCCATGATTTTCGAATAGGTGAAGTGCTGAGGGGCGCCGCGGACCTCCCAGATTCCCTCGTCAGGCCTGGACCAGACCTGCTCCAGCCGCTCGAGCAGCGCGCGCTGCAAGCCCCAGTCGGCATCGTCGGCGACGATGCCGCCCCGGCGCGCCTGATGGAGGACGTCCATGACCTCACCATAGACGTCGAGTTGCAATTGCCCGTGCGCAGCATTCCCTACGCGGACAGGACGTGAGTCCTCGTAGCCCGGTAGCCAGGGAACTTCCCACTCCTGCAGGCGGCGCTCACCAGCCAGGCCGTACATGATCTGCAGTTGAGAGGCGGACCCGGCGCCGGCGCGCAGCAGCCAGTCGCGCCACGCCCGCGCCTCGTCGTGAAACCCCCCGTTCATGAGCGCGAGCAGCGTCAACGTCGCGTCGCGCAGCCAGCAGAATCGATAGTCCCAGTTTCTCGATCCTCCCAGTTGTTCGGGTATCGACGTGGTTGGGGCCGCGACAATGCCGCCGGTCGGCGCATACGTGAGCGCCTTGAGAATCATCAGGGAACGGATGACGGCGTCGGACCATTCGCTTGTGGTGTCGACGCGGGCGCCCCAGTCGGTCCAGAAACCCTCAGTGGCCTGAAGCGACTTGGGGGGATCGATTGGCTCCGGCGGGGGCAGATGCGACGGTGCGTAGGTGAGGACGAACGGGATCATCTCTCCGGCGGCAATGTCGAATTCCGCGACGGTCGTGAAATCCTTGCCCTCCAACACCACCGGCGTGCGCAGCAGGACCATATCGGGTCCCGCAATTGCCCGCCACGTGCCATCCCCGAGTCGGGCAACCCAGGGGACGACGCATCCATAGTCGAACCGAAGAATCAGCTCCATCCGGAGCCGCAGGCGGCCCTGTTCTCCTCGCACGAGCCGCACGATATTGGAGTTCTCCGCGCGCGGCGGCATGAAGTCGATGAGGGTTGCCGTGCCGTCCGGGGTCTCGAACTGCGTCTCGAGAATCAGTGTGTGGTTTCGATAGTCACGACGCCGGCGGGAACTGCCGGCAGCTGGTTCGATGATCCAACGTCCGTGCTCCCGGTTGCCGAGGAGGGCCGAGAAGCAGGCGCCTGAGTCAAACCGCGGCCAGCAGAGCCAGTCGATCGACCCATCGCGCGCGACCAGCGCGGCGGTCTCGCAATCGCCGATCAGCGCGTAGTCTTCGATGCGGTTCGCCATGGCTTTTCGACGTCCCTTCGTTACGATAGCCTGTTGCCGCCGTTGAGGGATCTCTCGCTGCCTGATCCAGCGCCTGGTGTGGTCAAGTCTCGATTACCGGTCTGGCTGCCAAATGCCGGCCTCTCCGCCTCTCTTCTGCTCGCCTGGCTGAACTTTCTCCTGACCGGGAGATGGGCCGCGCTTCACGGGTCGCTTCATGGCTGGAAAGAGCCGTGGTACGCCGCGGCGCTCCTGGGCGCAACCATCCTGACCGCTGCCGGCTGGCGTCACGTCGGCAGGCCGGCGCTCTTGCCGAAGCCGGTCTCAGTGCTGCTGCCCGCGACAGGCGCCCTCGTGATCGTGACAGGCCTGTTCTCGCGGTTGCCGCTATCCGACTGGTCCCGAATCCCGTTCTGGGACGACTGGACGCCCCTCTTCCAGGAGGCGGTCAACGGAGTTCGCCTCCTGAGGCATGGGACCGGCGCCGGCTGGAACTGGTGGTTCCTCGGCGGCTATCCGACGTCGACCGAAATCGCGCAGAGCTTCGCGGCACTGGCGTTCATCCCGATGCAGCTCTTCGGAGATCGGATCGGATTTCACCTCATCCACGCGATGTTCTTTCTGGCCGTTCCGGCTTTTGTCTGGTGGGATCTGCGTCAGGAAGATCGGACGCTCGGATGGGTCGCGGGAGGTCTGGCGTGTCTGTTCGGCACCGGCTTCTACGGCACGCTGGCCGCCGCCGGCGACACGAATTCGCTGGCAGGCGTCTTCTCGGCCACCCTCGCGTTATTTGGCAGCCGCGCGGCGCGGCTCGGCCGATGGTGGGGCGGCCCGGCGCTGCTCCTTGGCCTGACGCTCTGCCTGTATTCGCATGTCGCCTTCTTCATTTACGCGCTGATCTTTCTGTCGCTGGAGATTCTGTATTTTCGGGACGTCCGCGCCATCCGACGCCTCGTCATCGCCGTGACGATGGCCGGTCTTGCGGCGCTTCCCGTGCACTGGGAGTCGCTGCGATATCCGGAATATCTTCGTGTCAACAACACGGTCTATGACCCGAGTGCGCCTGTGAACTGGAACGCGGTGGCGCACGCGCTGTACTACAACGTGGAAATGCTCGCGTTTCCTCATCGGTGGTTCAACGACTACCGCAGCCTGGCGAACGTCTGGTGGCCGGCGATGTTCGTCGTCGCTCTGTTGCCTGGGCGCTCGCGCGTTGGTTTCTACGCGTGGGCCGTGATGCTCGCGCAAGGGCTGCTTCGCCTCAACACGGCCGATTTTGGTGTGATCTTCGATCGCGTCCAGCACATGTTCCCGCTCCTGGCGGCGCCGGCGCTGGCCGGGTTCGTGGTGCGGTGCGCCGGCACGCGGATGCTGGCCGTGGCGCTCCTCGCGACCCTAGGCCTGTACGTGCAGACCGATTTCAGCCCAATCCGGCATATAAGCGAGGTACGCGACTTCGATCCGGCATTCGTCCACCATCTCGCCGGCCTCGACGGCAACCTGGTGCTTGTCGAGCTCAGCCCCCACCACGTCATGTACGACGATGGCCGCCGTCGCAGCCCGAAAACGCCGTTTGACGCGCATTTCGAGGGGCTGCTGCCCGGCGTCGCGGGGCAGCGTTTCTACGGTCAGATGTGGGACGGGTGGGCGTGGAATGTGTTTCGCGGACAGCTGGTCGCCGCCGGCACCTACGCGGGCCGGCCCATCGCCGACACGCCCGTAGAGGCCTTCGAAGCGGAGATGCGGCGCTGGGGTGTCCGGCACCTGCTGGTCTGGACGGATGCCTGTCGCGACTACCTTGCGCGCACCGGACGATTCGCCGAGCGCTGGCGAAGCGGGCGCTGGTCGGAATTTGAGCTGAGCGACGCCGATGTCCGATCCGTCGCGACGATCGTCGGCGTGGGACAACTGCGGAATCTCAGTTTTCTGGGCGCCGATGTGACTCTGGACAACGTTGCGGCCGGCGATCCCGTCATCGTCCGGACCAACTACTATCCGGCCTGGGTAGCCCGCACCGATGCCGGTCCAGTGCCGCTCTACGCGAGCGCCGGCCAACTGGCGTTCCGCGCGCCCGCCGCGGGGAGCTATGTCGTTCATCTGGAGTACCCGAGGCGGCGTTGGCTCTCAGTCCTCGCGATCTGCGCCTTCATCGCGGGTTGCTGGTTAGGGGACGGGGCTGTTTTCCACAGAAAGACGGGTTTCGGGGACGGGTCTGCCGGGGTCTGCCCGCCTCAGGCAAGGCAGACCCCGGCAGACCCGTCCCCGAAACCCGTCTTTCTGTGGAAAACAGCCCCGTCCCCTACTCGGCCGTCGCCACTACCTGTGACTGGCCGCGCGGCCGGCGCATCACGAACACCAGCGGGATCATGACGAGGAAGATCACGCCGAGCAGCCGGAAGAGGTCGATGAACGCGAGCATGGACGCCTGGCGTTGCACCATGCCGCTCATTGCGGCGAGCGCGCTCGTTTGCGCCGGCGCTCCGGGTGCGTGCATCTGAAACATCTGCTGCAGCTGTGCAAACATCGTCCGCGCGGACGCGTCGTAGGCCGTGATGCGCGTGGCCAGCGTCGCGACGTGCCCCACCCGCGAACGCGTCAGCATCGTCGCGACGGCGGCGATGCCGACGCTGCTGCCGACGTTCCGGAACAGATTGAACAGCGTTGACGCATTGCCGATCTCCTCCTTCGGCAGGTCGCCCATCGTCGCGGTGGTCAGCGGGACGAACAGCAGCCCGAGCGCGATGCCCTGGATGATCTGCGGCCAGAAGAAATCCCAATAGCCCGCCTGCAGGTTCAAGGAGCCGAGCCAGATCAGGGTCCAGCCGCCGAGGGCCAGCCCAATCGCAATCAGCTTGCGTGAGTCGACCCGCGCGGTCAGCAAACCCACGACCGGCATGGCGACAAAGGAGCCGATGCCGCGCGGCGCCATCGCGATGCCCGCCTGCAGCGACGGATACCCGAACAGCGTCTGCAGCATCACGGGCAGCAGCACTAGGCTGCCGAACAGCACGAAGCCCAGCATCGTCATCAACACAATGCCGATCGTGAATGTCCGGTGGCGGAAGACATGAAGGTCGAGAATCGGATCCTTCGCGCGGAGCTCTCGCCAGGTGAACGTGACGAGACCGATGGCTGCGGCGAGCCCCATCGCGACAATTAAGCGCGAGTCGAACCAGTCTTCTTCCTGGCCCTTGTCGAGCATGAGCTGCAACGATCCAGCGCCGATGGCCAGGAGCGCCAAGCCCCAGTAATCGATCGCGACCCGCGCGCGCTTGAGGTAGTGCGGGTCATAGACCCAGAGCCGTGTGAGAAACACCGAGACCACACCGACCGGGATGTTGATGTAGAAGACCCATCGCCACGACCAGTTGTCAGTCAGCCAACCGCCGAGCACCGGCCCGAGAATCGGCGCCACCACAATGCCAAGTCCCCAGAAGCCCATGGCCTTGCCGCGCTCGTGCGGCGGGAACGCTTCGAGCAGCACCGCCTGCGACAGGGGCTGCATCACGCCGCCGGTCAGGCCCTGCACGATTCGGAAGATCACCAGCACCGGCAGGTTGGGCGCCACGCCGCAAAGGGCCGAGGCAAGCGTGAATCCAGTGATCGACAGAATGAGCAGCTGTTTGCGGCCGAAGAAGGTCGCCAGCCATCCCGTCATCGGCAGCACGATGGCGTTGGCGGCGATGTAGGAGGTGAGCACCCACGTCGACTCTTCAACGGTGGCCGACAAGCTGCCCGCAATGTGCGACAGCGATACGTTGACGACGGTCGTGTCCAGCACGACCATGAACGTGCCGCACATTACGGCGACGGCGGTCAGCCAGGGGTTAATCGAAGGCGATTCCGACATAAAGTCCTGTGCGGACGGAGCCCGGCCCCTCACGATCGCCGGAAGTCACGCCGCGTGGAGCCCCGGGTTTTCACGCCCAGGACGACCACCTCACTTCAAGAACACCGTCACGTTGGCCGACATGCCGGGCCGGAGCGTGGCAGTAGTGTTCTGGCCGGCTTCCAGCGCAATCTTGACCGGCACGCGCTGCACGACCTTCACGAAGTTGCCGCTCGCGTTGTCCGGCGGTAGGAGACTGAAGGTGGCGCCCGTGGCGGCGGCGATGCTGTCGACGTGACCCGTGTACGCCTGCGCGTAGGTATCGATCGAGATCGTGGCCCGTTGTCCGGGCCGCATCCGCTCGAGCTGGGTTTCCTTGAAGTTGGCCGTCACCCAGATGTCTTCGAGGCCCGCAAGGGCGAGCAGCGGCTGGCCGACCTGCACGACCTGACCGATTTCCACGCTCTTGCGGCTCACGATTCCCGCCACCGGCGCGACGATCGTGGTGCGTTCGAGGGCGAGCCTGGCCTCTTCCAGCGCAGCCCTGGCCTGCAGGACCTGCGCATCTGCCGTTTGCGCGTGCGCCCGGGTCATGGCGACTTGCTGCGGCGCGGTTTCTGCGGCTTGCGTCTGCGCTTGCGCCTGCGCCACGGTGCTTGCGGCCTGCGCGCGCCGCGCCTCGGCCACCGCGACGTTGGCCTGCGCCTCGGACACCGATGCCTGCGCCGACTCGACGGCGGCCTGCGCGGCCAACTGCGCCGCGACTGCGACGTCGGTACTGTTGCTTCGAGATTTCGTCCTTGGCGACCAGCGGCTTCAGACGCTCCAGATCCTGCGACGCGCGCGTCGCCCCGGCGGAGAACTCGGCGAGATGCGATTGCGCCGCGCGCACCTTTGCCTGGGAGGCCTCGACCTCGCGATCAGCCGCCTTCTGGGCCGCCTCGGCGCTTCCGGTGGCGGCCTGCGCCAGATGCAGCTGGCTGCCGCTCGTCGTGGAGGTCATCGGCACTTCTGTCCGCGCGCCCTTCGCAGACGCTTCGGCTGCCGCAAGG
This sequence comes from uncultured Acidobacteriota bacterium, assembly GCA_963724645.1. GTDB lineage: Bacteria > Acidobacteriota > Vicinamibacteria > Vicinamibacterales > SCN-69-37 > CAVXSP01. The sequence goes on along the minus strand of CAVRVJ010000006.1, from coordinate 145,354 downwards.
TTCGCCTCGGCGCGCTGCACCGCGATTTGATAGTCGTGCGGATCGACTTCGATCAGGACGTCGCCGGCCTTCACGGGCTGGTTGTCGCGCACGTGCACCGCTTTCACCGTGCCGGCCACGCGTGATGCCACGGGCGTGACGTGCCCAGTGACCTGCGCGTCATCGGTGGACTCGCGCGGATAGAGATAACGCCATGCGGCAAACACCCCACCCGCCAGCATGACGAGCGCGCCGGCGGCGACCCACCGCCGCGGGCCTTTCCAGAAACCTGCCATTACTGTTGTCCTCCGACGAACTCACTGAATCGCCGTTCGACGACGCCCAGGGCGTGGGCGAGGGAGGCCTTCGCGACGTTGTGGGTATACAGACTGGCGATGTAGCGGTCGGACGCCGCCGCGAGCGCGTCCTGCGCCTGGACGAGCTCGATGGTATTGGCGACGCCCGCGCGAAACCGATCCTGCGCCTGCTCGACCTGCTGCCGCGCGAGCGTCTCAGCGTCCCGCGCGACGTCGACCGCGGCCCCGGCGGCCCTCAGATCCAGCAGCGTGGCCGCGACCTGATAGTGAATCCCGGCCCGCAGGTCTGCGAGCTCCATTTCGCGCTGGCGAAGCTCCGCGTCCGCCTGCTCGATTCGCCCGCGCGTCGAGTTGCCATCGAACAGGGGCATACGCACCGTCGCTGCAATGGCATATGTGTTCTTCGCCGTCGAGATGTTGGAACCCAGCGCGCCGTAGTCGGCGTCGAGATGCACGGTCGGCAAACCATTACCCACGGCGGCCTGGCGGGCGGCGCGCGCCGCGTCCACGCGGGCCTCGGCGCTGCGCAGGTCATCGCGCTCCGCGTACGCCTGCGCGGTGGCCTGTTCGAGCGTGAGCGATGGCGCCGGGGAGAACGGAATCGCGTCCGCCAGTTCGAGCGGCTGGCCGGCCGGCACGCCGATCGACCGCGCCAGCGCCAGCTTGTCCTTTTCCGCGGCTGCATCCGCCGCGATCAACCGTTGTCGCGCGCCGGCCAGCTCTACTTGTTGACGAAGGACTTCGATTCCGGCGACGAGTCCCGAGGCCCGTTGATCCTCCGCAAGCCGCACGAGAGTCTCGGCCGTCGAGACTTGTGAACGCGCGGCCTGCACCCGACTCGCATCGGCGACAGCCTGAAGATACAGGTTGGCGACCACCAGCACGATTTCTTCGCGCGCGCTCTTGTACGTGAACTGCTCGGCCTGCAGGTTGGCCGTGTCGGCGTGCAGGGTCTTGAATGCCGAAGTGTCCAGGAGCGGGGCCGACACCGCGACGCGCGCGTCGAAGACGCCGAACGGCCCGATGACGGGGGGAACCCCGGGAAAACCGGTGAAGCCATACGCCGCGAGATTGACCAGCTGTTCGGACTGTCGCAAGTTCGCGCTGAGATGGGGCAGCACCTCGCTCAGTCCGCGCCAGCGGGTGCCTTCCGCGGTCCGCAGGCGCTGCGCTTCGGTCAGGCCACCCAGATTGTTGTCGAGCCCGCGCTTGACGGCTTCCGCTAGAGACAGACGCAGGGGCACCGTGGTGACGTCGCCGGACGGCACGCCTCGAAGATAAACATTCGGAGGTGCGGCTTGGGCCGACGCGATCGAGACGTGTCCCAGCAGCGAACACATGAGGGTCAGAGCAGAGAGCCACGCGCGTCGAAACCTGTCCATTGCGCTGTCATTCCTTTCGAGAGGTCCAGGGAACACCGAGAAGATCAAAGCCGCCCGCCACGGGGCCCAGTGTCCAACATTACAGGGATCAAACTGTCCATGTCTCCCTTTGGACTCGAGCGGCGATCTACTGCCTGGCGATTTCACGGAACGGGGGCGGGTTTCAAATTGTGGAAAACTTGGCAGAACCACCGGAGTTTTCCACAATTTGAAACCCGTCCCCCTTTCTGTGGAAAACTAACAACGCGCCGTGTCGCTTTCCTCCATCGTCGGTCATCGACATCTCATCGACCTGCTGCGCATCGCGGTGGCGCGCGATCGCGTGCCGCAGAGCCTTTTGTTTGGCGGTCCTGAAGGGGTCGGCAAGTTTGCGGTTGCGGTGGCGCTCGCTCAGGCCTTGAACTGCCCGAACCGGCTGGCCGGAGAGCCAGTGGCCGCTGGTTCGAGCGGCCGGACCGCCCTCGCGGATGCCTGCGGTGTCTGCTCGACCTGCCGGCGGATCGCGCGCGGACAGCATTCGGACGTGGTGGTCATTGACAAAGGTGACGAAGCCTCCATCAAGATCGGGCATTTGCGTGACCAGTTGCTGGAGATCGCCGGCTATCGGCCCTTCGAGGCGCGGCGCCGAGTCTTCATCATCGATCCAGCCGATGAGATGACGCTCGAGGCGCAGGACGCCCTGCTGAAGACACTGGAGGAGCCGCCGTCGGGCGCCAACCTGATTCTCGTGACTGCCTATCCGGATACGCTGCGTCCGACGATCCAATCGCGCTGCCGGCGACTGCGCTTCGGTCCTCTCACCGATGCCGAAGTGGCGCGGGTACTCCGCGAGCACTGTCAAATAGAACCTGGGCGCGCGCACTTGTTGGCGACCGCGGCGGCGGGCAGCGTCAGCCGCGCATTGGCAGAGGACGCCGGCGACGTGACCCAGGACCGCGACGCCGCCCTCGAGCTGCTGCGGGCCTCGGCGCGTCGTGATGTCATGCCGCGCCTCAAGGCGGCCACCGCCCTGACGCAGCACCGATCGAAACGGCGCGACCGCGAGGCGCTGGCTGCGCGCCTCGGGATGTTGGCCTCGTTCTGTCGTGACCTTACCGCCCTCCACGCGGGTGCGGCCGGCGCAATGGCCAACACGGACGTCGCCGGCGCGCTGCGGGACCTCGGCCGCTCGTTCGATACCGGACGGCTTTCCCGCGCCTTCAGCACCATCGATCGCGCCCAGCAGGCCCTCGATCGCAACGCCAGTCCGAAGATCGTGGCGGATTGGGTGGCGTTGGGGATATGAACGGTTCTCTGCCGGCGATCGCGCTCACCGTCGGTGATCCTTCGGGGATCGGTCCGGAGATCGCCGTCAAGGCGGCCGCGGACGCGCGGGTGCTGGCCGTCTGCCAGCCGGTGATTTACGGGCCGCACACGTCCGGCGAGCTCGCCGCTTTTCCGGTTGGGCGCGTGGACGCAGGATCGGGCCGCGCGGCGTACGAGGCGATCGTGGCTGCGACCCACGACGCCCTTGCGGGCAAGGTCGCGGCGATCGCCACGGCGCCAATCAACAAAGCCGCGTTCGCGGCGGCCGGATACCCGTGGCCGGGCCACACCGACCTGCTCGCGCACCTGTGCGGCACGCCCGACGCCGTGATGATGTTCTGGTCCGACGCGCTGCGCGTCGTGCTCGCCACCGTTCACATTCCACTCGCGAACGTTCCCGGCGCGCTCACGCGCGAACGTGTGATCCGGATCCTGCGCGTGACCGCCGCGTCATTACCCAGATTTGGCTTTCCCAGGCCGCGCCTCGCGGTGGCGGGCCTCAATCCGCACGCGGGCGAAGATGGTCTGCTCGGCCGGGAAGATCGCGATGTGCTGGCGCCGGCGATCGCCGAGGCCCGCGCTGTCGGAGTCGAGGTGAGCGGGCCGTTTCCGGCGGACACGATTTTCGTTCGCGCCTCGCGCGGCGAGTTCGACGCGGTGGTGGCCTGCTATCACGATCAGGGGCTCATTCCGGTGAAGCTACTGGCGTTCGGCCAGGCCGTGAACGTGACACTGGGACTGCCCATCATCCGCACGTCGGTCGACCACGGCACGGCGTTCGACATCGCTCGGCAGGGCATCGCCGACGCAGGCAGTTTCGTCGAAGCGATCCTGCTGGCCGCCAGGCTCGCACGCGGCCGCTGACAACGCACCAGGAACGGCTCCGAACAGGCGGCGGCCCTCCTGCGTTGTGAATCGTTCGTCGTCGGTTGTAAGTTGATACGGAGTGGCCAAAGACAAGGACGCCGGCGAACTGCTGATTGCCGACAATCGCAAAGCGCGCCACGACTATCATCTGCTCGAGACGTTCGAGGCCGGCCTGGCGCTGCGCGGCACCGAGGTCAAGGCGATGCGCGAAGGCCGCGCGAATCTACGCGACGCCTACTGCCGCATCGAGCAGGGCGAGGCGTTCCTGCTCGGCGCCCACGTGGGCCAGTACAGCCACGGCGGGTACGCCTCGCACGATCCCCTGCGTCCTCGCAAGCTGCTCCTGCACCAGGAAGAAATCCGCAAGCTGCTTGGCAAGACGACAGAGAAGGGCATGACGATCGTCCCCGTCCGCATGTACTTCAAGAAAGGGAAGGCGAAGCTGGCGATCGCTCTCGCGAAAGGCAAGAAGACTTACGACAAGCGCGAGACGGTCAAGCGGCGGGAAGCGGAGCGCGAAACGCGATCGGCGATGAAGAGCAGAGGACGGTAGGACATCCCGATCTCAGTTTTGAGTTTTGAATTGTGAATTGCGGGCCGCCGAAAGTCTTTCCAAATCGGCATCGACCATCATCCTGACCAGGCCGGGAAAGTCGATGCTCGGCGACCACCCCAGTCGCTGGCGGGCCTTCGAGGCGTTGCCGATCAGGTGATCCACTTCGGCTGGGCGCAGAAACGCGGGATCCAGCTTGACGTAACGCTCCCAGTCGAGCCCGGCGTGGCCGAACGCCACGTCCACCAGTTCGCGGACCGAATGGCTCTCGCCGGTCGCGATGACGTAGTCATCAGGCACGTCCTGCTGGATCATCAGCCACATCGCGCGGACGTAATCGCCGGCAAAGCCCCAATCACGATGCGCGTCGAGATTGCCGAGCCTCAGCTCGCCGGACAGCCCGAGCTTGATGCGCGCCACCCCGTCGGTGACCTTGCGCGTGACGAATTCGAGGCCCCGCCGCGGCGATTCGTGGTTGAACAGAATGCCCGACACCGCGAAGAGGTCGTAGCTCTCGCGATAGTTCACCGTGATGTAGTGGGCGAAGACTTTCGAGACGCCGTACGGGCTTCGCGGATAAAACGGCGTCGTCTCCGACTGCGGCGTCTCGCGGACCTTCCCGAACATCTCTGATGAGGACGCCTGGTAGACGCGAATGCTCGGGTCGACGACGCGGATGGCCTCGAGCACGCGCGTGACGCCCTGCGAGTTGAACTCGCCGGTCAACATCGGCTGATCCCACGAGGCCGGCACGAACGACATGGCCGCGAGGTTGTACAGCTCGTGCGGCCGAACCCGCTCGAGCACGCGGATGAGCGAGAGCTGATCGAGCAGGTCGCCTGGGATCAGCGTCACCCGGTCGAGCAGCGTGCTCGATGCGCCAGTAGTTGGCCGCCGAAAGCCGTCGCGTCAGGCCGAAGACCTCGTAGCCCTTCTCGAGCAGCAACTCGGCCAGGTACGAACCGTCCTGTCCCGTAATGCCGGTGATCAATGCGCGCTTAGCCGCCATAGAAAGGCGAAGGGCAGAATAACACAGTACAATTCTCGCCCGCGTGGCTGTCGCAGTGCTTCTCGTCAACTACCGCGCGTACGACGATCTCGATCGTGCACTCGGTTCACTCCGCCCGCACCTCCGGCCGCAGGATGAAGTGGCGGTCGTCGATTACGAGAGCCAATCGTCGCGAACGACCGATCTGGGCGCCCGCTATCCCTGGGCCACGTTTCTCGCCCGGCCAGACAACCTCGGCTTCGCCGCCGGCGTAAACATAGCCGCGGCGGCGACGCGGGCACCGTTCCTGATGCTGCTGAATCCAGACACGGTGATCGAAGGCCCCGTACCGCAAGTGCTCGAGGCCTGGCTGCTCAACCACGAGCGTGTCGGCGTGGTCGGGCCGCGCGTCCTGAACGCCGATCGCTCTGTCCAGCCGTCTGCGCGCCGATTCCCCGGCGTCACAACTATGTTGGGCGGACGCTCGACATGGCTGACCCGCCGACGGCCCAACAACTGGTTTTCGCGAAGGAACCTCATCGGCCGGGATTCGCTGGCGCCGGCGCAGGTCGATTGGGTGGCCGGCGCGTGCCTGCTCACGCGGCGCGACCTGTTCGAGCGTCTGCGAGGCCTCGACGAAACCTTTTTCATGTACTGGGAAGATGCCGATTACTGCCGGCGCGTGGCCGCTGCCGGCTTCTCGTGCAGCTACCTGCCGGCCGCGACAGTGGTGCACGTCGGCGGCGCCTCTGCTCAACACGATGTGTCGCACGCGATCCGGACGTTTCATCGCAGCGCCTTTCGTCTCTATTGGAAACACGCGTCGTCGCTTGGCCGGCTCCCGGCGCCGATTGTGCGTGCGGGCTTATGGGCGCGCGGTGAGCTGCGCGTGAGGCAGGAGCGCCGAAAACAGCGGCGGGGCACCCGGTGATCGCGGTGATCGGCGCGGGCGTGAGCGGCCTGGCGATCGCACGCGCGCTCGCGATGCGCGGCCGTCAGGTCTGCGTGCTCGAGCGGCACCCGCGCCCGGGGCAGGACACATCAACGCACAACAGCGGCGTGATTCACGCCGGACTGTACTATCCGCAAGGATCGCTCAAGGCCCGCCTCTGCGTCGAAGGGCGCGACCGCCTGTATGCGTTTTGCCAGGAACATCGCGTGCCCCACGTCCGGTGCGGCAAGCTCATCGTCGCCAGGGAAGACGAAACGCCCGATCTGGCCCGCCTGGTAGAGATCGCGGCCGCCAACGGGGCGGCGCTGGTGCCCGTAGACCGCGCGTTCGTGGCCGCGCGCGAGCCCTACGTGAACGCGGCCCAAGCCCTCTGGTCACCTGACACCGGCTGGGTTGAAGCCGAGGCGCTCGTCAGGGGATTGGAGGCCGACGCCGATCGCCACGGCGTCGCGCTGCTCGTCGGCACGCCGCTGCTGGCGGCCGAGCCGCGCCCCGACGGAGGGATGACGATAGTCACTGCGCGCGAGCGTATCGATGTCGATCACGTGGTGAACGCCGCCGGCCTTTACGCTGATGACGTGTCCGTGTTGTGCGGCGGCGAGTCATTTCAGATTTATCCGTGTCGCGGCGAGTATGCCGAACTTGCGCCACGCGCGCGTCACCTGGTCCAGGGATTGGTGTACCCGGTGCCCCTCGCGTCGGGTCATGGACTGGGCGTGCATCTGACGAGGACGCTCAGTGGGGCCGTCTGGGTCGGACCCAACGCCCGCTACGTCGGCCAGAAGACGGACTACGAGGCCGGGCGCGTGCCGCTCGTAGATTTCCTGGAGCCCACGCGCGCGCTCCTGCCCACGGTGACGCTCGATGATCTGCGACTCGGCGGCAGCGGCCTTCGTCCAAAACTGCACCCGCCGACCGAGCGATTTGCCGATTTCATGATCCGGCCGGATCGACAGAATCCGCATCTGTTCCATGCGGCCGGCATCGAGTCGCCGGGGCTGACGTCGTGCCTCGCGATCGGCGAAATGGTCGCGGCTCAGCTCTGAACAGACGCTGTGCTTTCCACATACCGCCTGAGCGCGTCTTGCCAGGTCGGCATCGTGATCCCGACGCTCGCAAGTTTCGCGTTCGATAACGCAGCAAAGCGCGGGCGCGGCGTCCGCAGGCCGGCGTTGCCCATCGGAACCGCGGTGATCACGGCGTCGGGCCGGTGGGCCAGCCGCGCAAGCTCCTGCGCCAGCTCGAACCAGGTCGTCGAGCCGGTGTTCACGCAGTGATACAGCCCGGCCGGCGCCTCCCGCTCGAGCAGGGCCGACGTCGCCTCGACGACGTCATCCACGTAGCTGGGGGAGACGACTCGATCGGAAAACGCCCGCGCTTCCTTTCCGTCACGAATCGCTTTCAACAGAAAATCCACGCTGCTCTTGGCGTTCACACCTCCGAACAGACTCTCCACGCGGAGCACGTACGCGCGCGGCAGCTCAGCTGAGAACCATTCGCCCAGGAGCTTCGAGACCGCGTACGTGCCTTGCGGTCTGGGCAGATCCGATTCGCTGTAGGGTTGTGAAGCCTCGCCGTCGAAAACGAAGTCGGTGCTGAAATGGACGAGAGTCGCGTCGATCTCCCCTGCGGCGCGTGCGACGTTGAGCGGCCCCCAGGCATTGACCGCAAGCGCGCTCAGGGGCTCATCCTGCGCGCCGTCGACGTTCGTGTACGCCGCACAATTGATGACGACCTGCGGCCGCACAGCCCGCAGGTCGCCCGCGACAGCGGCCGCCTGGGTGATATCCAGCTCGCCTCGCGTCCGGCCCATGACATGATGCCCGCCCGCCAGGCGTCCGATCATCGCCTGCCCAAGCTGGCCGTTCGCGCCGAGCACGAGGATTCTCAAAGGAACTCCGCGATGCTCGCGACGACGTGGCGCTGCTGCGCCTCCGTGAGCTCGCCATAGACGGGGATGGCGAGCGAAGTCGCTGCTGCCCGATCGGCGTGGGGGAGCTTCGGAACCTCGGACTCCCGGCCCTCCGCGACCGCGGAACTCCGGAGCCTCCGGGCTTCCAGATAACAAGGCTGCCGGTGCAAGGGCAGCGGATAGTAGATTTCCGTCTCGATCTGCCGCGTTGCCAGGTGCAACTTCAGCGCGTCCCGGCGGGCGCTGCGAATGACGAACTGGTTGTAGACGTGGGTGAATCCCGCGGGCTCAATCGGCAGCGTCACCGTTCCCGTCAGGCCAAACTCCGCGAAGAGCGCACGGTACCGATCGGCATTTCGCCGGCGCGCGGCGGTCCAGTCCGCGACGTGTGGCGCCTTGACCCGGAGGATCGCCGCCTGCAGCGCGTCGAGCCGGAAGTTGCCGCCAATGCGCGAGTGCACGTATTTCGGCTCCATGCCGTGCATCCGGAGGAGCCGGACTTCGTGCGCCAGCGCCGCGTCGTTCGTAGTGACCAGGCCGGCGTCTCCAAACGCGCCGAGGTTCTTTGACGGAAAGAAGGAAAAGCACGCGACGGTGCCCAGCCCGCCGGCCTGGCGAGTCCCGTACCGCGCGCCAATGGCCTGGGCGGCGTCTTCAATGACCGGAATTCCGGCCTGGGTCGCCGCGCCCAGAATCGGCGTCATGTCGGCGCAGAGCCCGAACAGGTGCACCGGCAGGATCGCGCGTGTGGCGGGGGTGATCGCTCCGGCCAGCGCCGCCGGATCGACGTTGAGCGTGCCGGGATCGATGTCGACGAAGACAGGCGTCGCGCCGATCCGGCTGACGCAGCCGGCCGTGGCGAAGAACGAGTACGTCGGCATGATGACTTCCGCGCCGGGGCCGACGCCGAGCGCCATCAAGGCGACCAGCAGGGCGTCGGTGCCGGAGGAGACACCGATGGCGTACTCGACCTCGAGCAGAGCCGCGATCTCACGCTCGAATCCCTCGACTTCAGGTCCCAGGATGAACCGCTGAGAGTCGGCGACTCGCTCGATCGCCGCCAGAACGTCGCCGCGGATCGACTGGAATTGGGGTCGCAGATCGAGCAGAGGAACGCGGGCGCTATCTGACAATAATCCTCGGATCGCCCCAGACCGCGAGGTCGCCGTTGCGGTCGTCCTTCGGGCCGGAGCGCGTATTGAAGATCACGTCCACGGTCTCGCCGGCATACTGCGACAGGTCGAGCGAGATCTCATTCCAGCGCCGGTCGCTCGCGTTGTTGAAGGGGTTGACCGTCAGGCTGAGCAGCTCGTCGTACGTCTTCCCGTCGCTGATGCCGATGCTGAACAGGACTCCGTCACCCTGCATCTTCCAGGCGTCTTCCATCAGGCCGAGCCCGATCTTCAGCCAGCCGCGGTCCGGTATGGTGACGTGCCAGGTGAGGCGTGTGCCCGCCATTTCCTTGGTGAAGATCGCGCGCTTGCTCTCGTCGTTGAGTTTTGCGGTGACGATCGAGAACGCCTCGGCGCCCGGCTGCTTTTTTGCGCCTGGGAACTGGCCGATAAGATCGATGGCGACGTTTTCCGCGCCCGATCGCAGGTACAGCCACCCGCCGAGCCCGACCAGGACAACCGCCGCGACAATGAGAAGGAGACGATTCCGAGACATGATCCGCAGATTATAGGCGGAAAGGGCCTGGTTATCGAGCGCTCTCACGCGGACGGGCGTGGATGGCGCTTCAGGAGACTGTCACTCCACACGATCGTCCTGAAGCATCCTTCGCAGATAGCCCCCGTACTCGCTCTTGCCGAGACTCACCGACAGCCTTTCGACTTGCGCGGCATCGATCCATCCCTGGCGGTAGGCAATCTCCTCGGGACACGCGATCTTCAGGCCCTGCCGGCGCTCGATGGTCTCGATGAACTGGCTGGCTTCGAGCAGGGAAGTGTGGGTGCCGGTGTCGAGCCAGGCGTAGCCGCGTCCCATGACTTCGACGGTCAGCTCGCCGCGGTCGAGATAACAGCGATTCAAGTCGGTGATCTCGAGCTCGCCCCGTGCTGAGGGACGAAGATTCGCCGCGAGATCGACCACGCGCTCGTCGTAAAAATACAATCCCGTCACCGCGAAATTGGATTTCGGCGCCGTCGGCTTCTCTTCAATCGACGTGGCCTTGCCGCCGGCGTCGAACGCCACCACGCCGTACCGCTCCGGATCCTGCACGTGGTAGGCGAAGACCGTGGCGCCGGAGGCGCGGGCGCTGGCGCGAGCGAGCTGCTCAGGCAGGGCGTGGCCGTAGAAAAGGTTGTCGCCAAGCACCAGAACCGACGGCGCGTCTCCGACGAAGGTCCGGCCGATGATGAACGCCTGCGCCAGGCCCTCGGGCGCCGGCTGAACGGCGTATTCGAGCCGCAGCCCCCACTTGCCGCCGTCGCCCAGCAACTGCTGAAAGCGCGGCGTGTCCTGCGGGGTGGAAATCACGAGCACCTCGCGAACGCCCGCGAGCATCAAGGTGCTCAGCGGGTAATAAATCATCGGCTTGTCGTAAATCGGCAACAGTTGCTTCGAGACGACTTGCGTCGCCGGATAAAGACGAGTGCCGGATCCGCCGGCCAGGATCAATCCTTTGCGCGTCACAGCGCGAAGGATCCTACCCGGAAACGCGCCAGTTGCAGGAGTTTTTCGTGCCCGAGACGTACGGGCACGAGCCACAGCAACGTCACGGGCACATTCAACCAGTCGAAGATCCGTTTGGCCACGATTCAGTAAACGGCGTCACGAGGGTGAAGGCGCCCGTTTCCTCGAGCGCGAAAGAAACGGGTCAGCAGCCAGCAATCGATGGCGATGACCGCGGCCATGACAGAGAAGGCCGAATAGCCCGGGACGACGTGCAGGTCGCGCAGCAGGGTGGAGATCCCGAAGGACACAATCCAGGCGTCGAAGCTCATACACACGCGCCTGAACGTCTCCGAGTTGACGCGCCTGATCACGAACGCGCCGATGGGAACGCCGACCAGCACGCTCGGCAGGATGCCCGGGATCAGCGCGATGCTACTCGCGGTGAACAGGCCCGCGGTCAGGTAGGCAATCGCCGTCATACTCGATTCCGCGAGGCGAATCAGGCCGAGCGCCGCGCGAAATTCCTGCTTCGAGAACCCCTGATTGTTGAGCGCGACAGCCAGCGGCGGACCGGAAATCGTGGTGACGGAATAGAGCACGCCGAGGCTGCCGCCGAACAGCAGCCCCACGGACTTTTCGGATCGAATCGGCCGGCGCCATCCGGCCGCCTGCACCAGGATCAGCGGCAGCAGGACCACGTACGTCGCGAGTTTCAGCCAGCCCGGGCTCACCCGCGAGACGATGACCGTCCCCGCCACCACGCCGGGCAACAGGCCGATCACCACAGGCAGCACGCGGCGCCAGATCATCGGAACGGCCCGCCGGTTGGTCCAGATCACATGCGAGTTCAGGACAACCTCGACGAGCACGAGCGCCGGATTCAGCACTCGATTGCTCAGGAAGAGCAGCGCGAGCGGGACAGTGATCGACGAGAAGCCGTACCCGAGCGCGCCGTTGACGATCGACGCGCCAAGCGTGATGAGGAGAAGTGCCAGGGCCTGACTGGTCATCGGTCAGCGCCCCGTGGCATGCGAGTTCCATCGGCTTCCAATTGACTTGCTGGTGAACACCTGCGCTCTCCTCCCCGCCCTACTGAACATTGCCTGCGGGCATGCGGCCTGAAGCGGACTGGATCAGCCGATCGATCGGCTGAAGAGGGGCAGGTAACTGTCGAACGGGAAACTGCGCGAGGCCCTCAACCAGCGATCGCCGGCGGGATACATGCGCATCGACATGCGCACTGTGCGACCGCCGGGCGACACGATCGAGGGAAGGTCATGGACGTCCGAAGTACATACCACGGCCGGCGGTGGGATGTCATGCGGTCTGCGTGGCTCGAACCACCAAGCCGGCCACCGGCACCCCTGACTCCGTGCGCAGCTCGGCATGGACGATTTCCGGCTGCAAGCCCGCGGCACGGAGCAATCGTTCGACGTACGGGGTCGCATGACTGTAACGGCCGTGCAGCTCCAGACGGTATCCGCCGTCGGGCTCGCTGCCGGCCGCGTGCTCGAGCGTGAAGATGAACAGCCCGCCTGGGCGCAGCGCTCCGGCCGCGGCGGCGAAGATATCATCGAGCCGGCCGAAGTACACGAGGGTATCGGCCGAAACGATCAGGTCGAACGCGTCATGCTGGTCGCGGAGGTACTCCGTCAACTCAGCCTGCGTGAGCAGGTCGTAGACCTGTTTCAGCGCCGCCTGCGCCAGCATGGCAGCAGACAGATCAACACCGACCAGTCGGCGCGCGTGGGGGGCGACCAGCGGGCCGCACAGTCCCGTTCCGCACCCGGCATCGAGTACGTCCAACCCCTGCGCCCGCCCGCGCTGCGCATCTTCGAGCACGGCCGCCACAAGCGCTGGAGCGCGGTAGGACAGCTGCTCGAGTTTGGATTCGAAGCTCGAAGCAAAGCTGTCGAAGGTTCTTTCGACGAATCGGCTCGAAGCGCGCGGCGGCACGCCTCGCCCGGTACACGCCGCGAGCATGTGTCGCGCAATCGGGTCATCCGGCTCTTCCTGGAGCCATTCTTCGTAGATGCCTGCGGCCTCGCGGAGCTCCCCCAGCGTGCAGTGCGCCAGCGCCAGCAGCCGTCGCGCTTCCCGGTGCTTCGGCCTCAGCGTGATCACCTTGCAGTAACACGCCGCGGCTTCCGCGGTCCGCTTCAGCCCGTTCAACAGGATGCCGAGATTGGTGTACGCGTCAATGTGGCATGGGTCCAGTTCAATGGCCTTGCGATAGGCGGCCTCGGCTTCTGCTGGTCTTCCGGCCGCCCTCAGCACGACGCCGAGATTGCTGTGGGCGTTCGCGTGGAGTGGATCGATGGCGATCGCTCGCTCGTAGGCCTCGATCGCGGCCGGAAGACGCCCGGCGGACTGGAGGATAATGCCCAAATTGCTGTAGCAATCCGCTCGATCCGGCGAGAGCACAAGGCTCCGTTCGATGAGTGCAATCGCGTCGTCGCTTCGGCCCTGCTGATGTGCGAGCACGCCGGCGTAGTGCAGCGCGTCAGGGCGATCCGGAGCGGCGTCGAGCACGCGCCGATACAGCTCTTGCGCCGCTGCGAGCTGGTCGTTCTTCTGCAGCAGGACGGCGAGCCCGACCGCCTCGTCGGGCGTCAGTTCGCGCGCCGAGGCGTCCGGCTGATCCATGGCCTGCCCGAGCGCCACGTCCATGATTCCAACCGGACGGTCCTAACCCACCTTGTTGGCTTTGAGGTCGTACTTGAAATGAATCCCCGCGTCGAGCGATCCATCTGTCTTCTGCGGCTTGTATTCGAGATCGACGGTGGCAAACGCCACACTCACCGTCTCTGCCCCCGGTTGCCCGCCGCCATTGGTCACGCCGGTGATGATGATGTCGCTCATCTTGACGATGAGAAATTCCTGCTGGTCTTTCCCGGCCTTGCGCTGAGTGATGGTCGCGTCCTTGAAATGCGTTCCGGTCGCGCATGCCTGCATCAGCGACGGCGACGCTTTGTCGACGTTGTGGACAAACGAGAGGTCGTGGAAGGTCGTCTTCACGGCTGCGCCCCGGCCGGAAGCGATGTTCACGGTGTTGGCTACACCCCACGAGAACGACAGGACCTCGATCTCGCCCTTGTGCTTGTCGTCGATCGACTCCCCCTTGATATCTCCGATCTTCGCAAAGATGTCTGCCGCCATCTGACACCTCAACCGGGAGCGGCTACATTGTACCCAGCGGTCCGTCAGCTCACAAGATGCCGTTCATCCAATGATCGAAGACGGCAGACGCGGACGCCGAGATGCTGGCGAATCTTCACTACGTCAAGGAGCTTGGCCTGAGGAGTCGGCAGACGCTCGAAGGGGGGGACCTTGCCGAGTTTGGCGCCCTTCTGCACGAGCACTGGGAGCACAAGAAACGGCGTTCGTGCGGCATGAGCACAAGGCCGGGATCCGTGACTACCGCGCGTTTGCACTTGAGGTGCTGAAAGCGATTCCCGATCGGCCCATCTCATTCGAGGTGTTCTCGGACGACTTCGAAGAGATGGAGCGGCAGGCGCGTGAAATTGCAGCGTGGGGCGCGAACGTCTACGTCAAGATACCGATTACCAACACCCAGCGCGCGTCGGCCTGCGGTCTCATCCACCGCCTCGCGCACGCCGGTGTCAAGCTGAACGTCACCGCCGTGCTCACCCTGGCGCAGGTGCGCGACGTGATGGCAGCCCTGCAAGGCGGCGCGCCGTCGTGCGTGTCCGTGTTCGCCGGCCGCATCGCGGACACAGGGCGCGATCCGCTGCCCCTGATGGAGGCGGCGGTCGAGATGGTCTCGCTCGATCCGAACGCCGAGCTGATTTGGGCCAGCCCGCGCGAGCTGCTCAATGTGTTTCAGGCCGATGCGATCGGTTGCCACATCATCACGGTCACTCACGACATCCTGAAGAAGCTGGATACGGTAGGCAAGGATCTGCACGAGTTCTCTTTGGAGACTGTCCGGATGTTCTACAATGACGCCCGGACCGCCGGATTCTCCCTCTAGTCTGAGCCCATCACGCGCAAACCGGTCAAGATTCTCCGGCCGTTTCAATCGGGGCGTCACCGAACCGTTACCTGCACCACTCTCGCCTGGTTGAACGTGCCGGTCACCACGCTGTGCGCGAACACGAAAAGGTCGTACGTGCCGCTCGGGAGTCCCGTGACGTACGTGTTGTAGCCGGAGTTGGTGAACTGGCTGCCAAACGCCGCACCGACGTCGCCTCGCGCGGCGCCGTAACTGCCGACGCCGGCAAAAGTCGGACCGCCGGACGAAGAACCCACAGGAAACGCCCAGATGTGGATGGCGTCGACACCCGACCCTGACGCCGCGGCCTGATCGATCGCCCAGCCAGATACAAGAAACGGCTGCAATTGCGTCGTGCCACTCAGCGGGCCGTCGATTGACATCGCCGGGCCGGCGACCGTGAGGTCAATTGCTTGTGCGTCGTTGAATGTGTTCGAGACCGTGCTGTGTGCGTACACGACGAGCCGGTAGGTACCGGTGGGAAGCGGAGAAGTCTGCAGCCAGTAGGCGGAGTTGGTGAACTGGGCGCCGAAAGCCGCGCCGACGTCGGGACGGGTGCCGCCGTACGGCGCCGCACCGAGGAACGCCGGCGTCCCGAGCGAGCCGTCGGCGCGCAACGGAAACGCCCAGACGTGCACGGCATCCACCCCAGTGCCACCCGGCGCCGATCGATCCAACGCCCACCCAGCCACCACAAACGACGGCTTCAACGTCGCTCCGGACAGCGGCACATCGATGGCCATGTGCGGGTCCGAAGGTGGTGGGGCGACGGTGATGTGCACCGTACGCTGCTGATTGAACGTTCCGGTGACGGTGCTGCGCGCGAATGCACGCAGGTCGTACGTGCCCGCCGGGAGGTTTGTGACACGCGCGTTGAAACCGCTCGAGGCAAATCGGCTCCCGTAGATCGATCCGACGTCAGCACGCATCGAGCCGTACGAGGCCGCCGCGGCGAAGATTGGCGAGGCGCCCCCCGACGGGTACGCCCACAGGTGCACCGCGTCCACACCGGTGCCGGATGCGGCGCCCTGGTCGATTGCCCACCCTCCGACCGCGAAGCTGAGCCCTACGGCCGCGTCGGTGGACGGCGCGTCGAGCGCCATCGCCGGAAGGCTCGCGCCCGCCGGGCTCGTGATTCGCCGGATCTCTCCCGTGCTGTAGCCCACGAGGTACAGCTCGCCGCTGGCGTCGATGCCGAACGAACTGATGTTGCCAAGCACCGTCGTTCCGCCCAGCTCGGCCGTGTGTTCCTGGATCGTCCCTGCTGTCGCGTCGCCGCTGCCGTTGACGAACAGCGTCATCGACCAGACGCGCCCCGCCACGAAATCGGCGAAAAAATACCGGCCGCGATAGCTGGCGGGCAGCGCCGACCCCCGATAGACGTATCCACCGACGACGGTCTGGCCGACCGAATGGTCGTAGTCGTAGATCGGATCGGTGAGCGGCAGGTAGGCGGGAGGGAGCGACTTCACGTTGTCGTGCGCGCCTTCGCGATCGCGCCAGCCGTAGTTGAGGCCGCCGCGGCCCGACGGCTCGTAGTCGATCTCCTCGAAACGATTCTGGCCGACGTCGCCGATGAGGAGCGCCCCGGTCGCGCCCGTGCCGAACGAATCGAAGCTGTAACGCCAGGGATTTCTCAATCCGAATGCCCAGATTTCCGGAAGATACCCAGGGTGTCCGACGAAGGGATTGTTAGCCGGCACGTCATAGCCTTCGACGTCGCTATCCGCGACGTTGACGTCGATGCGCAGCATCTTGCCAAGCAAGGTCGACGGAGTCTGGGCGCGGTTCTCAGGGTCGTCGCCGCTGCCGCCATCGCCCATGCCGATGTACAGATAGCCGTCGGGCCCGAACTGGAGGTTGCCGCCGTTGTGATTGGCGTACGGCTGCGTAATGAAGCGTCTGCCGTCCGGCCAGATGAAGTCGAATCGGGTCGCGGTGTCCGCACTTCGCGGGTCGCTCGCGGAGCGGCGGAATCTGGCGACAACGGTATCGCCGTTGAGATTGGTGAAGTCGACAAAGAATCGCCCGCTCGCCGTGTAGTCCGGTGCGAACGCCAGGCCGAGCAGTCCGCGCTCGCCGCCGCTGCTGATCACGCCTCGCAGATCGAGAAAGTCCGCCGCTACCAACTGGCCGTTGCGCACCACGCGAATGCGTCCGCCCTGCTCGACGACATATTGCGTGTCCGGTAACGCGGGATCCTGAACGAACGCCACTGGCAGCGCGAGGCCGCTGACGACGACTTGGGACAGAAGCTGGGCCGCGGCCGGCATCGCGCAGATGAAGAGGAGGCCAATGACGGCACCGATCCTGCGCATGCTCGACCTGTCTGCCGGGGATTCTCGCAGTATACGAGATAAGAACGGACTGAAAAGAGGCCCGGCCCTGCTACGCACAGGACGTACAATGTCTGCCGCCCTCTGATGCCCATCGCCGTGACGAAGACGCCTCTCGAGGGCGTCGTGCTCATCGACCCGAAGTGTGTGCAGGACGATCGCGGCTTCTTCATGGAGTCCTGGCACGCGCGCGATTTTGCCGCCGCAGGTCTGGCGATGGCGTTCGTACAGGACAACCACTCGCGATCAGGCCGCGGCGTACTCCGCGGCCTTCACTACCAGGACATGTCCGCGCCGATAGGGAAGCTCGTCCGTTGCACGGTGGGACGAGTGTTCGATGTCGCCGTCGATCTCCGGTTCGGCTCGCCGACGTTCGGCCGCTGGGTGGGGGTGGAACTGTCAGCCGACAACAAGCGCGAGATCTATGTGCCGGTCGGGTTCGGCCATGGCTTTCAGGCGTTGAGCGACGTCGCCGAGATTCAATACAAACAGACGAACTTCTATAATCCGTCCGCGGAAGGGACGGTCGCCTGGAACGACCCGGACATCGGCATCGAGTGGCCTCTCCCCGATCCGATCCTCTCGCCGAAGGATCGACTGGGGAAGAGCCTGAAGGACTTTGCGAGGGCGCCGGCGTTCAGGTACGGCGACATCAAGCCCGCGGCAAGGCTGTAGAGACACACCGCGAAGTCATCTGGCGATATTGGTCTCGGAAATTCTGGTCTGGATCGACGCGAGGGACAGTTTGAACTGTTCGGCCGTATCTTTCTTCAGGTACGTGGGTGTGGCGAATCCCAAACGCGACAGACGGTATCGGAGGCTGACGCCCAGCGTCCCGAGGCCGTAGCGCACGCTTCGCCGGAAATTGATCGAGGAGGCCTCAGGAAAATACTTGGTCGGGCACGAGATCTCGCCAACGCGAAATCCCCAAGTGTGGCTTTGCACCATCATCTGGTTGTCGAACACGAAGTCGTCAGAATTGGCCAAGAGCGGCAGCGCTTCGAGCACGCGGCGCGAGAACGCCCGATAGCCGGTATGGTACTCCGACAGTTTCTGTCCGGTCAGGATGTTTTCGACAAGGGTGAGCACGCGATTCGAGACGTACTTCCACTTCGGCATCCCGCCCTGAAGGGCTCCGTGGCCGAGGATGCGCGATGCAATCGCGACGTCGTAGACGCCGGAGGCGATCATGTGCGCGAGCGAGGGCAACAGCCGCGGCTCGTACTGGTAGTCGGGGTGCAGCATGACGACGATATCCGCTCCGGTCGCGAGCGCCAGCGAGTAGCAGGTCTTCTGATTGGCGCCGTAGCCGAGGTTCTCGCGGTGAAACGCGTAGCGGACGCCCAGATGGCGCGCGATCTCGCGCGTCTGATCCGTGCTCCGATCGTCCACCACAATGACGTCGTCAACAATCGATCGGTCCACGAGACTGAGGGTGCGCTCGAGGGTCTTTGCGGCATTGTACGCGGGCAGGACCACCGTGACGTGCTGACGGTTGATCATAGAACGCTCGACAAAGTCTAGCTGAACGCGTTGCGCAATGGAGGGAGCCCCGTGTCTTCAGGCTCGGGAACTGCGGGGATGGTAGAGTCAGGTGTCGGCATCAGTTCGTAGTCCGTCGAGAGGCGGCTCAGATTGGTGTTGTAGTACGGGTCGCGATCGATCCGGTCGCGCCAGATGGTTCGGAGCATGGCGATCGCATCGGTGGCCGGTGTCGGGTCATCGGCCGATGATGACGACCGCTGGCGAAGCTGGGCATACGACGTGAAGACGCTGCGCCGCCCGGTGCCCGCTGCCTTGAGACAATAGTCGACGTCCGCGACGCTCCACGGCAGACGCTCGTCAAAACCGCCGATCTGATCGAACAGCGCGCGCCGCGTCATCAGGCACTCTCCGGAGACGGCCGAGTAGTTGCGCACGCCGATGGCACTCGAGAAGTAGCCGTAGCTCGATCCGGGATGCCGATGCATTGCGCGCGCGACTCCGGGCGCGACTCCGAGCAACAGGCCGATGTGCCGCAGGCGACCGTCTGCGTACAGGATCTTTGCACCAACCGCGCCGATGGCGTCCTGCTGCGAGTACTCGAGCATTGCCGTCAGCCATTCGTCGTTGATCGGTTCCAGCCGGGCGTCGACACACACGATATGGCTTCCCGCGCTCCGGCGCACGGCCGCGTTGACGTCGGCAGTTGTGCAGGCGATGGGTTCATCCGCTCCGATGGTTTCGACCTGCGCGTAGCCGGTCAGCTCGCGCACGCGATCGGCGCAGGCTCGCGCCGCCTCAGTGTTGCGATCGGGGCTGACGATGATCACGGAGACCAGGGGCTCGTCGCAGATCGCAAACCTGACGCGGTACAGGCCCGGCACGCCGCCCGACTCGACGGCGCCCTGCAGGCCGCGGCGCCGGAGCCAATCCTGAAGGGCTCGGGCGCCCGCATCCTGCGCCCACGGTTTTTCTCCGCCAGACGTCGCCGTGGATCCTGGCGCGCGCCGCCAGTGATACAGAATTCTCGGAATGTGGTGGAACTGTCGTGTGACATCTGACAACCGCAACGCCAGGTCGTGATCCTGCGAGCCCTCGTATCCCACTCGAAAGCCGCCGACCCGGTCCACGAGCGTCCGCCGTGCGACGGTCAAATGCGACGTATACATCGCGCTCAGCAGGTGCTCCGGCGACCAGTCGGGCTTGAAAAACGGGTCCGAATGGCCGCCATCGGGATCGAGCTTGTCTTCGTCGGAGTAGACGACGTCGGTGTCCGGCGCTCGATTGAGATGCACGGCCGCCTCAAACAGGGCGTCCGGCGTCAGTTCGTCGTCATGATCGAGCAGGGCAATGAACTCGCCGGTAGCGGCCCGCAGCGCGCCATTCGATGCGGCGGAAATGTGCGAATTGCGGTCGAGGCGCACGACATGGATCCTCGGGTCGGATTGCGCATCGAGCACGGCCCGCGTTTCCGTGGACGTCGAGGCGTCGTCGCAGAGACACAGTTGCCAGTGGGGATACGCCTGCCGCCCGACAGAGTCAATGCACGCGATGAGCCAGCGAGGATCCGTGTTGTACACCGGCGTGATGACACTGATGACGGGTCGGTACGGCAGGCGCTCGGCATCGTCCCGCATCTTCGTCAGAGCATCCGGCGTGAGGATGCGAGGCTCGAACCATGCGCGATAACGAGATACGGCGTCATCAGTCTGAGACTCGGATGCCCACTCGCGCCAAATTGCTCCCAAGCCGGCGCCGCGGGCGCGGCTCACTCGCGCGCGCAGCGTGCGCAGGATTTCCGCGAGCGGGAGGGGATGCTCGATCGCCGGGTCGCCCCAGATCGCCCAGGCATGGTCCGGGCGTTCGCCGGCCGGGACGGCGGTCGAGAGCGTGATCGTCACCTCCTGCTCACGGTCGACCCTGACCGGCAAGGCGAAACGCCGCCATCGCCGATCTGCCGAACGGCGTCCCGGGTCGACCCGAATCGCGTGGCCTGTCTGCCGGCTATCGACGGTCGTGACGGTCGTCGAGAACTCCACCCCGCCGACGTTCTTCTGCCACACATCCGGTAGAAGCGACACGAATCCCGTAACGCGATCGCCCGGTCGAACCGCGACGCTGTACTCGACGCGCGAGGTCGGGTGACAAAACAGTGCCTCACGCGTCTGGCCGGCAACGTCGATCGGACCCAGCCAGCGAACCGCATCAGCCGGGTTGGGGTTGTCCGTGTGAAGCCCGGCCATAGGCCGCGGCCGCAACAGCCGAGTCTGGATGCGCAGGCGACGGAGATCGGCCGCCAGGCGACGGTACCGCGCGCCGAACGAGCGGGCCGCGCCAGGTGGGGCGGTCGTCACGTTCCCGCGCCGTCTGTGCGCCGCACCGTCACGAGGACGGATTGTCCATCTAGAGGCGTGACGGCGGGCACGCGATGGAGGTCCATGCCCAGCACACCGAACACGGCGTTGAGCACATCGAAGGAGTATTGGTACGGCTCGGCGTCCGTGTGGGTGACGATTCCGGTCGGTCGCTGAACGGATTCGAATGACTGGCTCGGGGCGTCGAACCATGTGGCATAGAAGCGGCCGCCTGGTGCGAGGCGGCGCGTGGCGGTTGCCACTGCCCGGGCGATGCCATTGAGCGGGAGGCGCACGAAGATCAGAGACGCGATTGCGTAGTCGAAGCATTCTGCCACGTCCGGATCAGGCGAGCCGATCTGCCAGTAGCGGTAGCGCCCCTCCCCGAGATAGCGCGCCAGCGGCTTCGAGGCGTCGTCCGGGCCCAACCCGACCTCCAACACTCGGTGATCCGGCTTCAATCCTTCGTGCTTCAGCAAATCGAGTGGCCAGTTTCCAGCGTCAGTCGAGTCGGCGACCGCGGGAAGCGTGGCCGCGCCCGTGCCCGCGGCAGGCGGTTCGGTGACCGCGACTGGCATTTCGTGCCCGGCCAGCAGGTGCTGGTAACAGGCGAGGCCCTCTGCGACCGGGCCTTCGAACAACAGGCGCCCGCGGTCCAGGAGGCACACGCGGCGGCAAATGGCGCGCACCGCCGAGGCCGCGTGCGAAACGAAGATGATCGTCCGCCCCTCCTCGGAGAAGCGCCGCATCGTCTGCATGCACTTGGCCTGAAAGTCTTCGTCGCCGACCGCGAAAACCTCATCGAGGAGGAGGATGTCGGGCGCGAACGTCGCGGCGATTGCAAAGGCGAGCCGCATGTGCATTCCGGACGAATAGTTCTTGAGCGCGACGTCCATGAAATGGTCCAGCTCGGAGTAGGCGACGACCCGGTCATAGATGGCCTCGATTTCCGCGCTCGACAAGCCGTGAATCGACGCGTTCAAAAAGACGTTCTCGCGGCCGGTCAGCTCGGGATGGAAGCCGAGCCCGAGCTCGATCATTGTTCCGATTCGGGCGCGGCGCGCGACGAGCAGGCGGCCGGTGGTCGGATGATGGATGCCGGCGATGAGTTTGAGCAGGGTGCTCTTGCCGGAGCCGTTGCGTCCGATCAGGCCGACGGATTCGCCGGGCCGGATTGTAAAGGACACGTCGCGCAGAGCCCAGAACTCCTCGACGGTCTCGCGCTGCCGCTCGTGCAACAGGCCCAGCAGCCGCACTTTCAGCGACTCCGCCGAGTTGTGCCGCAGCATGAAGCACTTGGACAACGCCTGAGCGTCGATGATCGGCGCCTCCACTAGATGCGCTCCGACAGCTTGTCTTCTTGACGCAGGATGACGGCCATGCCGGCGAAGAACGCCGCGCCTGCGTAGACGATCGCGACAAGCCAGACCTGGAGGTCGGGCCACTGCCGATAGAAGAAGATCCTCTGGTACGCCACGATGAACGGCGCCATCGGGCTGAACAACAGCAGGACGCGCAGCCGTTCAGAGACCTGATCGAACGTGTACACGATCGGCGTCAGCCAGAACAGGGCGGCCAGCCCGATTTCCAGAAAATGCCGGATGTCGCGGAAGAACGCCGTGCCGGTCGCAATGAGCAGCGCCATCCCGATCGTGAACAGTACCTGCAGCGCCAGAAACACAGGGTAGAGCAGCATCGGCCACGACGGCGGCACGCGATAGAGCGCCAGCATCAGCGGCAGGAAGACCAGCAGCGTCAGCAGGTATTGGGCGAAGTTGAAGAGCACCGTGGCGACCGGCAGAATGGCTCGCGGAAAAAACACGCTCTTGACCAGGCCACCGTTGTCGACGATGGCGCCGGCCGCCATCATCATGGAGTTCGCGAAGAACGTCCACGCAAGAATGCCGAGCATCAGGTAGAACACGAATCCTTCCGTGCGGATTCGCAGGATGTAGTTGAACGCCACCGTGTAGATCCCGATCATCAGGAGGGGATTGGCGAGCGACCAGATGAAGCCGAGGAAGGAGCCGCGGTACTTGAGCTTGAGGTCCTTAACGACCAGGTTTCTGAGCAGCGCGCGGTAGCGGACCATCCCGGCCAGGGTCTGGCGGAAAGAATCGGCCTCCTCGGCGCGATCGATCATTTCCTCCAGAGCCACTTGCGTGCCCGCCAGAAGAGACTTCGCTCCATGTTTTGGATGGTCACACGGGCGATGGCCAGATCGTGCCTGGCCGTTGCGAGATCCGTCTCCAGCGCTTCGCCGTCGATGATCCGCTGGTTCAACTGCGCGCAGACCTCCTCGAGGGACGCGCGGACGCCGATCAGTTCCCGCTCGATGCTGGTGCGGTCGCGCTCGGCGTCCAGGCTGACACGTGCCTCCGCCAGCTCACGCGCGGCATTCAGCAGCGTCGCGCGCACTTCCGTGTTCGCGACCCGCTCGGCGTCGAGCTGGCCGCGCGCCTGGTCCAGCTCGCGCTGGATCGCCGGCACCAGGTCGATCGACCGCGCGAGCTGCTGCTCAAGATCGTGCGCAAACGAGCGGAGCTCGTTGCGCTCGAGCGACAGTCGGGCGTAGCCGCGCTCGTACTGTCGAACGATCCTGGGAAACCGGTCGCGGCTCCGGCGATACCGGGCCGCCCAAGGCGAGATGAACGACGCGTCGAACTCCACGTCACGATACAGCCCATGCTCCGCAAAGAGCTCGGCCCAGTACTCCGCCGGCTGCACGTTCAGATGCGTGGCGTCGCGGTATTGCTGCGGCGTCGAGGAAAAGAGAACGTCGTCGGTGTGCCGGCAGAAATTGGCGATGACTGCGGCGCCCGCCGCCGGCGGCAAGTGCTCCAGCACTTCGATCGAGACGATCAGATCGTACCGATCCGGCAGCTCGTCCGTGATCGACGCGACGCGGCAGTAGGGACGGACCGGCTCGTGCACGTGGTTGATCGCATACGAGGAAAGATCGATCCCTTCCGCGTCGATGCCCCGCTCCCGCAGCGCCTCGACGAGGATGCCGAGCGCGCAACCGGCGTCGAGCACGCGCGCCGGATGGATCGTCTCGAGGATCCGCTGGGCTACGCCACCCATCAGCGCCAGCCAGTATTCATCTCGCTTGTACGGCCGGGGCGAGTAATGCTCGAAGTAGAACTCGTCGTACGACTGCGCGGCCATCTCAGGGCCGTACACCGAGTCAACAGCGCGAGCACGCGGCGAATCAGCCATTACAAATCGGGTTCGAAGTGTACCTGTGGGGTGACAGGTCGGTCAAACCCGCTCGGCACGTAACATCGTCTCACAATATTGACGCGGACCGACTTTCGTAGCTCCCACCGGCATCGCGCCGGTCCATGTCCAGCCGAACACATAAGCTTCTCTGCTATTCTTACTCGTGATCTCGGCGGTTTCATGGCGCCAGTCCGCCCCAGATTGTGCGCGAGCGCCATTACCCGGTTCCGGGCAAGCAACTTGCTCCGTGAGGATTGTGCTTTTCACAGGGTCTCTGATCCAAAGGGACGTTCCATGTTCCTAAAGAGCCACAGCTTCCGGTCACTCACAGGACTGGTTGTGGCCGCCGTCGTCTTCGGCGTTGTTCCCTTGTCCATGCGCGCTCAGGGAGGGCAGCCGACGATTACCACTACCTTTGCTGGCCCGCTCCCAGCCGGTCCCGACTTCGCGACCGACGTGCTGGCCGATCCCTGGGATATGAGCAATCCGGAGGATCTGAGTCCGGACCCGACCGAAACCGGCGATCGGATCGCGCCCACAATTGCGGGCGGGCTGTTCACCGGAACGACGGCCGGCGTCGATTCGGCGATCGGCCTGTTGCATCGCGGGTACTCCGGCATCATCAATCCTGGCAGGAACGGGATCAATTTTCCGATCAATACAAGCAAATACAGGAAGCTGGCGTTCCGGATCAGCTATGCCAGCGCCAACGAGCAACCACAGGTGTACTGGTTCCACAACCCCTGGACGGATCCTGCGGCCGTGGACGGGGAGCTCGGCGCCAGTATCGGTGTGCAGTTCACGTGGAAGATGCCGGCCGGCTATCAGGTGCTGGTTCTGGACCTGACCAAGACCGACCGCGGCGTGCCCTGGACGGCAGCGGATCGGACTGGCAGCACACACGTGGTCGGTCTCCGGATCGATCCCAACAGCGGTGCCGTGGCCAGCAACCAGGTCTCGCTGGACTGGGTGCGTCTGACCGCGGCCGATGGCGACACCGCGAATGGCGCAGTGTCCCAGACGATCGCCTGGAGCGGCGGCGCGGGCACGTCAACCATCGATGTTTACGATTCGGCCGGCGCGACAAGCCTCTTGACGATTGCCTCGGCCCTGTCTTCCGCGACGACTTCCTACGATTGGAACTACGGCATCCTGCCGCCTGGCCGTTACAACCTGTGTGTGACACGCGGGGGCGTCAGGGGCCCGTTGAAGGCGTTCACGATCAACAACCCGCCCATTATCAAGATTACCGATCCAGATGAGACCGGCGGCCAGGATTACGCCACGACCGTGATGGGCAACCCGTGGAACATGGACTCGCTCAACGACGTACAGGCCTATCAGAACATCACGGCGCCCTCGATTGTGAACGGCGAGTTCACGGCGACGAACACCAACGGCGATCCCTTGCTCGAGATGCTCAACAATTCGGCGGCGCCGATTGACACATCGAAGTACCGCTATCTGACCTACACGCTGACTGTCGACGGTGCCTACGACCTGGGGAACGGTTCGGTCGCCCGCGTCTTCTGGACGTCGGCACCGGGCCTCGACGGTGACACGGCCACGACGAGCAAGGACATCATTGTCTGGCCCGGGAAGCGTACGTATACGATCGATCTGGCGGGTTTGACCGTCGGCAATGGCGGGCTCGAAGCGTCGGGAGCACAAGACTCGTGGGCGCCGATCGCCAAGCGGTATTTCCGTTTCGACCCGCTCGAGTTTGGCAACCCGCATACCTTTCACGTCGGCCCGATGAAACTGGCGGCCATGGACGAGTCGAACGGCAGCTTCACCATCAGGTGGGCCGGATCCGATCCGGACGGTGGCACCCCGAGCGTCGCGCTCTACTACGACAACGACACGAATCCGTCGAACGGCAGGACGCTGATGGCGTCCGCACTGTCGATGGCCTCCGGGTCGTATCTCTGGAGCACGTCGGGCGTCACGCCCGGCGTGTACTACATCTACGCGGAAGCGTCCGACGGGATTCAGACCTACGGCCGGTACTCGACGGGCCCGATTCGCGTGATCGACCCGACGGCGACGTCGAGCCCGAACATGGGGCTCGATGGCCCGGCGACCGGCTCGACGGTGATCGAGCCATTTACCATTGGGGGATGGGCCATCGATCAGGGCGCACCGAGCGGGTCGGGCGTAGACACGGTGCACATCTGGGCGCAGCCGAGTGCCGGCGGGGCGTCAACGTTCGTCGGGGTGGCCAGCTCCTTCGGCGCTCGCAGCGACGTCGGCAGCATGTTCGGCGCGCAGTTCAGCAACTCGGGCTTCGGATTTCTAGTCAACAACCTGGCGCCCGGCACCTATATGTTGACGGCGTACGCGCACAGCGCCGTGACGCACACGTTCAATCAGGCGCGGTCGACGACGATCACCATCCCGGCGTCCAACACGCTGTTGAATATCGATGCCCCGGCCAATCTTTCCACGATCTCGCAGCCGATGTTGATCACCGGATGGGCGATTGACCTGGCCTCGCCTCTGGGAACGGGAGTCGACACCGTTCACCTTTGGGCCTATCCCAACCCCGGCTCCGGTGATCCGCCGGTATTTCTGGGGATCACGTCCTACGGCAGCGCGCGCGGCGATATCGGCGCGGCGTTCGGCAGCCGCTTCACGAACTCCGGTTTCACGTGGACGGCGCCGTGGTTGCCGGCCGGGAAATGGCGGGTCGTCGCCTTCGCGCACAGCCTCGTGTCCGGAGCGTTTAATGGCGTCAAGACCACTGACGTCGTCCTTTCTCCGGCGTCTGCACCCGCGATGTCGATTGACGCGCCCGGCACGGGCGCCAGCATCCGTGGCGCGTTCGTCGTTGGCGGATGGGCGATCGACCGTGCGGCGGCGAGCGGCACTGGCGTGGATGCGATCCATATCTGGGCGTTCCCCGTCAGCGGTTTCGGCAGTGCGATCTTTGCCGGAAGCGGTGGTTATGGCGGGTCGAGGCCGGACGTCGGCAGCGCGTTCGGCAGCCGGTTCGCGACTTCGGGCTTCAACACCTGGGTGTCGGGGCTGCCGCCGGGGACCTACACGCTCGTGGTCTTCGCGCGCAGCACTGCGACGGGCACGTTCAATCAATCGCAGAGCGTTCAGGTCACGATTCAGTAGGCGAAACCGCCTTCTCCTTCCGGCTCAGCCTGAGGCCCTCGGCGCTTGAGGCGACGGAGGTTGTCGAGACGCTCGCCACTGGAACTGCCAGTTGCAGAGAGTTGCGCACGCAGCGATCGCGACGAACATGGCGAGCAGCCCGGTAGTTGTACAGTCCTGGCCTCTGGACGAGCATCACTTCAGACCGTAAGCTTGAGAACATGCAACGGCTCGCCGTGATCCTTCTCTTGCTGGCGCCAGCAGTGAGCGCCGCTCAGGGTGCACCTGGCGGGAAAGAGTCGCGCACGCCCGCTCAGCGGAAGATTGATTCGCAACTCCTGCAGGAAATCGACCGGTTCAAGCGCGCGCCGAAGGAGAGCCCGAAGACCGGCGTGAAGATCGACCGGAAGCAGCGCGCGCTCGTGGACGTTCGAGTCGAAGTCACTCCCGCGATTCAGCAGACGATTCGCCGGCTGGGGGGGACGACCGTCAGTTCGTCGCCCGATTACCATTCGGTCGTGGCGTGGATCCCGTTGTCGAAGCTCGAAGATCTTGCCGCGGATCAGGCTGTGCGAGCGATTGCCCCGGCACCAGAAGCTGCCATCCACAGATAGAAACCGTCACTGCAACAATGGGTTCTATGGCACGAGGCCTTTTTCTCGCTCTCGTTGTCGCTCTGGGCATCATCTTCGGCACCGGTGCCCCGCCGGACGTCAGGGCGCAAGGCCGGGCGCCGCAGGGCATGTCGCCGCAGGCCGCGGCGCAGATTGCGGCGCTGCTTGCCGAGAAGGCCTCGCGCACGCCCAGTCAGCGGAAAATCGACTCCCAGCTCGTCTACGGGGCGAAGATGGCTCGGCGCCAGGCGATCGCCGCCGGCGTCCAGTCCTTGGCGGTCAACCTGTCGCTGACCGCCGAAGGTCGGGTGACGATTGACGTGCGCGCCGACATCAGCGATGCGTTGCTCGAGCGCTTTCGGGCCCTCGGCATCGGCGTCGTCTCTACGAGCACGGCTTTCGGCAGCGTACGACTGCAGGCGACGTTCACTCAGATCGAGGCGATCGCGGCGTTCTCCGAGGTGTATTTCATCCAGCCGAAGGCGGAGGCGGTGACCGCCCGTATCGCGAGCGCCGCGGCTGGACAGCCGCTCGCCTCAATTGGCGCTGTCCGCCGGACTGCTCGTCGCGGCATCGACCGCGGCGCGCTCGCCGCCGTGGTTCGGCGTGCCGTCGCGCGGCAGGACGCGGGCACGAGCGTCGGCAGCGTGACGTCGGAGGGCGACCTGACCCACAAGGCGGCGAACGCCCGCTCGACGTACGGCATCGATGGCACAGGCGTGAAGATCGGCATCCTATCCGACGGCGCTTGCGCCATTGCGACAAGCCAGGGCGCCGGGGACCTCGGGACAGTTACGGTGGTGCCCGGGCAGGTCACCTACAACAGCGATTGCGCGACCTACAACTACAACGAGGGCACGGCGTTACTCGAGATCGTTCACGATCTCGCGCCGGGCGCGCAGTTGTATTTCGCCACCGCCTTCAACGGCATCGCCAGCTTCGCCGACAACATCCGCGCCCTGCGCAACACGTACGGCTGCGACGTCATCATCGACGATGTGTTTTATTTCGTGGAGACGCCATTTCAGGACGGACAGGCGTCGCCTTCTCAGACCAATGGCGGCGCCGTCATTCAGGCCGTCAAGGACGTCACGGCGGCCGGCGCGTTGTATTTTTCCTCGGCCGGGAATGGCGGAAACCTCGACGCGGGCACGTCAGGCACGTGGGAGGGCGACTTTGTCGACGGAGGCCCCACGTCGTTGGAGTCAGGATGCACCGCTCAGGGCTGTCGCATTCACAATTTCGGCGCGCAGACATACGACGTGCTGAATGCCAGCGGACTCGGTGTCATGACCTTGCAGTGGGCGGATCCGCTCGGCCGCTCCTCGGACGACTACGACTTGTTCCTCCTGGACAGCACCGGAACGAGCGTGCTGTTCAGTTCAACCAACGTCCAGGACGGCACACAGGATCCCTTCGAGGCGTTCAGCGCGGCCGGTTCCTTTCCAGTCGGCAGTCGCGTCGTCATCCTGAAGTGGACGGGTGCCTCGCGGTTTCTACACCTCGGAGCCGTCCGGGGCCGGCTATCGATCGCGACCAGCGGTGAAATACGCGGCCATAGCGCGACCACGGGCGAGAACTCCTTCGGCGTGGCGGCGACGCCGGCACGATCGCCCGGGCCATCGCCCAATCCGTTCAGCTCGGGCAACACGGTCGAAACGTTCAGCTCGGACGGGCCGCGACGCATTTTCTTCAATGCCGATGGCAGCGCCATCAACCCTGACCTCTCCTCGAGCGGTGGTTTCCTCCTGCAGAAACCCGACTTGACTGCTGCCGATCGTGTGTCCGTTACAGGCGCCGGCGGCTTCGGCACCGTGTTCTCCGGCACCTCGGCGGCGGCGCCGCATGCGGGCGCCATTGCGGCGCTCATCAAGTCGGCAAACCCCTCGCTCACGGCAAGTCAGGTGCGAGCGGCGCTTCTCGGGAGCGCGATCGACATTCAGGCGGCGGGTGTCGATCGCGACTCCGGCGCGGGCATCGTCATGGCGGATACCGCCGTGCAAAGCGTGATCGCAGTGCCGGCGAGTGAGCCGCACATGGCGATCGATGCGCCGAGTAATGCCAGTTCGCCAGTTCAGCCGTTTCAAATGTCTGGTTGGGCGATCGACCGGGGCGCGCTCAGTAGCACCGGGGTCGATACGGTGCACGTGTACACGTACCCCAGCAGCGGTCCGCCGATATTTATGGGAGTGGCGTCCTACGGCGGCGTGCGCAACGACATCGGCGGCCTGTACGGCGCGCGCTTCACCAACTCAGGTTTCTCGCAGACGGTCAGCGGGCTGGCGGCCGGCTCGTATACGCTGGTGGCCTTCGCGCACAGCACGATCACCGGGACGTTCAATCAATCCCGAACCGTCCCGGTGACGCTGACGTCCACATCGACGTCGGCACCGGCCATGAGCTTGGACGCCCCGGGCAATGGCAGCGTGCTGTCGTCGCTCTATGTCGCAGGATGGGCGATCGATCTCGCGGCGCCGAACGGCACCGGCGTCGATGCGATCCACGTGTGGGCCTATCCCAACCCGGGCTCGGGCCAGTCGCCGGTCTTCGTCGGCGCCGCGTCCTATGGCGGCGCACGTGCTGACGTCGGCTTGGTCTTCGGCTCGCGGTTCGCGAATTCTGGTTTCTTCCTGGCGATCTCCGGCGTTCCGGCCGGGACGTATCGCATCGCGGCCTTTGCGCACAGCACCTTCACCGGGACGTTCAACGCGGTACGGATCGCGGACATCACGCTGTTGGCGTCGACCTTGATGTCGATCGATGCGCCGCCTGGCGGCGCGTCGCGATCTCAGCCGTTTTTTGTCTCAGGTTGGGCCATCGACCGTTCGGCGGTGGCGGGGCCTGGCGTCGATGCCATCCACATTTGGGCGTATCCCGTTGGCGTCTCCGGAGGGCCGTTCTTCGCCGGCGCAGGCGGCTATGGCGCCGAACGCGGCGACGTCGGCGCCGCGTTCGGTAGCCAGTTCACCAACTCCGGCTACAACACATACATCACGGGTCTTGCCGCGGGCACCTACGATCTGGTCGTCTACGCCCACAGCACGGTGAGCGGCACTTTCAACCAGGCGCAGGTGGTGCGGGTGACCGTCCAGTGAGCCGGCCGATCTTCTACAATGATTGACACGATGTCCGATCCGCTGGTGATTGCCGGCCGTTCGTTCTCCTCGCGTCTGGTCGTGGGCACGGGGAAGTATTCCTCGCATGCGGTCATGAAGGCGGCGCACGAGGCCTCCGGCACCGAGATGGTCACGGTGGCCGTGCGCCGAATCGACCTGGCTGCGAGAGGCAGCGAGTCGCTCCTCCATTGGATCGACCGCTCGAGAATCTTCATTCTGCCGAACACCGCCGCCTGTTACACCGCGGAGGACGCCGTCCGGACGGCGCGCCTCGCGCGCGAAGCGGGCCTGTCGAACTGGATCAAGCTCGAAGTGATCGGCGACCAGCAGACGCTGTTCCCGGACAACGAGGCGCTGCTGGAAGCAACGCGAATTCTGGTGCAGGAAGGGTTCGTCGTGCTGCCGTATACGAACGATGACCCGGTCGTCTGCCGAAAGCTGGAGGAGGCGGGCGCCGCGGCGGTGATGCCGCTCGGCGCTCCGATTGGATCCGGTCTCGGAATCCAGAATCCGAACAATATTCTCATCATCAAGGCGCAGGCCCGCGTCCCGGTCATCGTCGACGCAGGCGTCGGTACGGCCTCGGACGCCGCTATTGCGATGGAGTTAGGCGCGGACGGCGTGCTCATGAACACCGCCATTGCGGGGGCGTCCGATCCCGCGCTCATGGCAAGCGCGATGCGGCAGGCCGTTCAGGCGGGACGCGAGGCTCATCTGGCCGGACGGATCCCCAAGCGAACATTCGCGACGCCGAGCAGCCCCATCGAAGGCACGATCGCTCACGCTGTACCCTCCGCCCGCCGGTGACCCGGCGGTCTATCTTTCGTTGGACCCGGCCTTCGCGCAGCACTGCCGTTCGCTCGCTGGTACAATTCGTCGCGTGACTCGACAATCGCCTCGTGCGATCGCCCTGACGATCGGGGTGCTCGCGATCGTGCCGCTGAGCGCGCAAGCCCCCGCTGGTGAACCCGTCGTCCCGTTCAAAGTCGGTGAGGTGTTGACCTACGACGTGTCCTGGTCGACGTACCTGACGGCCGGCACGGCGACGATGACTGTGAAGGAGCGAAAAGCGATTGCTGGCGGCGGGGCAGTCTACGATCTGGTCGCCGAAGGCCGGCCGGCCCCTCTGCTCGACAAGATGTATCACGTCTACTACAAGGCCGAGACTCTGCTGAACACGCGCACGCTGCAGCCGTCGATCGCGACCGTCTACAGCGACGAGCGTGGCCGCACGAAGCTCCGCACGATCCGGTTCACCGGCCGGACGACCCTGGAATACGAGCCGAAGGCGAACGCGCCCGCGGAGAAACGCACGATGCCGGCGCTTTCGCAGGATCCGCTCGCTGCGATGTACGTCATGCGCGCGTTGCCGTTGAAAGCGGGGCAGGTTCTGACGATGCCAATCGTGGACGGGCCCGACATGTTCAACGCGCGCTGGCAGATTTCCGGGCCCGAACCGATCACCCCGACGGTCGGCGTCACCCAGGCCTGGCGATTGACGCCCACGCTCACGGACGGCCAGGGCAAGCCGGTCAGCAGCCGCAAGATGAGCATGTGGTTGTCGAACGATGCCCGCCGGCTGCCCCTGAAACTCGAAGTCGCCCTGTCGGCCGGCAGTTTCACGTTGACGCTCGCGCGCGTCGGCGGCTGATGTCTCCCGGCCTCCGCCGATACTGCGCTCGCAAATCGATGCGCGGCGTCGTACGATAACGCCCGGATGGCCGAAGAGAGCCTGGAAGATCTTCTCCGGCGCCTCGAGCGCGAGCGTGAGGATGCCGATCGATTGTACGGCGCGGCGCTGACCGCGCTCGATCGCTCGCTTCAAGTCTCGCCCGAGTTGCCGCCGACGCCCGCGCCCTACGACGCCGCGCAGATTCATCCGATCAATCTGGCCTGGAACATCCTGCCCGACGGCCCCCCGGCCATCGACCGGTCGCTCAAGGGACGGCTTCGCGGCTTCATCTGGCGGCTGGTCGGCCCCGCCATCGAGAAGCAGCACGCGCTCAACGCGGCGCTCGTCGACCACCTCAATCGGAACGTCGCCGCCCACGCCGAGGCCTCCGAAGCTATCCGCCAGGCTCATCGCCGTTCTGCACGAGCACATCGATGGCCTGTTACGGCTCCAGCATCTGCTGATTGCGTATTTACAGACGATCACCCTCTACGTCGACACCAAGGATCGCGCGGTAGCGGGGCAGGCCCAGGTGCTGAACGCCGCGTTGAGCGCGTTGACCGGCGACTGGCTCAAGCGGTGGGAGACGCTGAACGCGCGCGAGCAGCGCTTCAACGCGCGTGTGGCGGCGACTGACGACCTCCGAGCCGTCGTCGCTCTCGCGCAGCAGACATCGTTGACGCTCAAGAGAGAGGTCGAGCGGTTCCTGGCAGGGGCGACGGGCACGGCGGGTACGACAGGTACGACAGGTACGACGGGTCCGACGGTACGACGGGTACGACGGGTACGACCGTGGATCTCGATGCCTTCAAGTACGTCGGGTTCGAGGACTCCTTTCGAGGGTCGCAGGCCGAGATTCGCGCGAGGCTGAGCACGTATGTGCCGCTGTTTGCCGGCCTGGCAGACGTGCTCGACATCGGCTGCGGCCGCGGCGAGTTTCTCGATTTGCTGCGCGCCCGCGGGATCCGGGCGCGCGGGCTGGACCTGAATCACGAGATGGTGGAGGTCGCGCGCGCACAAGGCCTCGATGTCACCGAAGCCGACGCGCTCACCTACGTCGCGTCCCTGCCTGACGAGTCGCTCGGCGGCGTGCTTGCGGCGCAAGTCGCCGAACACCTCGAGCCGGCCTACCTGATGCGGCTGATCGAGACCGCGTTTCACAAGCTCCGGCCGGGCGGCGTGATCGTGCTCGAGACGATCAACCCGGCCTGCTGGGTCGCGTTCTTCGAGAGTTACATCCGCGACCTGACGCACGTCCGTCCGCTGCACCCCGACACGCTGCAGTACCTGCTGCGTGTCAGCGGTTTCCAGCACGTAGACCTGCAGTATCAGTCACCGATTGCGGAATCGGCGCGGCTGCAGCAGGTGTCTCGTCCGGCATCCGAACGCTTCCCGGAGGTCACGGAGTTGGTCGACACCTTCAACGAGAACGTCGCGAAGCTGAATGGCCGGCTGTTCACGTATCAGGATTACGCCGCGATTGGCCGCAAACACCCTGCGGCCGGCTAGAAGCCCCACCCGTGATCACGCGGCGCACCTTCGCGGGCCTCGCTTCGTTGCTTTTCAGTTTGCCCGTCGCGGCCAGCTGGGTTGAGCCGGGCATTCCCCTTCACGTCAAGTCCATCTCCGCGGCGATGTTCGCATTGGCGGCGGCCCGGCCGCGATGGGCCCTCGCGGTGCTGGCGGGCCTCCTGCCGCTGGCGCCCAGGATCGTGCTCCAGACCGGGGCGCCATTCAGCGGCGCCGAGATGGCGGAGTTCATGGTGGCGCCGTTTCTGTGCGCGGCGAGCCTGCGGCTGGCCTTGGACCCAAGCGGGAGCGACGTTCGCCTGATTTGGCCGGCGGCTTCGCTTATCTCCGTCATCGCCGTCGCCGGCATCCTTGGACTCAGGGCGGAGCAACTCCCGACCGCATTTCCGGCGGTCTTCATGACTTCGCTGCGGCACCACTGGGTGACGAGTTACTTCGGGGACCAGTCGGCGTTCATGGCGCTGCACATCGCCATGACCTGGATCGAGGCGCTCGCGCTGGCTGTTGTCGCAGAGCGGCTGATCCGCGCGCATCCCGGCTCCGGGTCGTGGATCGTTCGCTGGTGGCTGGGTGGCGCGACCGTGACGGCGGCATTTGCGTGGATCCGTGTGATCGAAGTGGCAACGCGGCACGGATTCACGGCCGCCGAGCTCTGGCACTTTCTGCTCACGCAGCGGATCAGCACGCTTTATGCGGACCTCAACGCGGCCGGGTCGCTCTTTGCCCTGTACGCAGTCCCAGCGGTCTGGCTCGCGCTCGCCGGGCGCCGATCGTGGCGATGGGCGTGGCTCGCGGCCGCGGTGATCCTGGGTGCGCTGTGGGTCACCGGCTCGCGGACGGCCCTCGTGGCGGCGGTTGCCGGCGTGGGCGCGGCGTGGCTGGCCAACTGGCGTGGGTCGAAGCGCGCGGTGGCTCTCGCGGCCGTGGCCGCTGCCGCACTCATCGCGGGTGTCGTGTTCTGGAATCCCGGTCGCAATGCCCAGTCATCATCCAGCGACTCGTTGGAAGTGCGGTGGCGAATGGCGCAGATTGCGGGCAAGGCGGTCGCTGCTTATCCGGGTTTCGGGATCGGCCTCGGGCAGTTCAGGAGTTTTGCCCGGGAGCAGGCCAGTCCAGATCTCATCGCGCTGTTTCCGGCAGCCGCTCGAGGCGAGAACGCCCACAACAATTTTCTCCAGGTGCTTGCCGAGCTTGGGGTCGTCGGCTTCATCGGCTTCCTGTGGATGATTGGCGCGTGCGCCACCGCCGTCCTGTCGACGGCCCGCGGCGGGAGCCCCCATCCGGCGATGATCGGAATCGCCGGCGGGCTGTTTGCGTTTTGCATCACGTGTCTTGGAGGTCATCCGCTTCTGATCGTGGAGGTGCTCTTCGTGTTCTTTCTTGCGATTGGGATGGCGGTGGGCTTCGCGCCCGCCGCCTCCGGCACCTGGAGTCCTCGCTTCGGCCTCGCCGTTCTCGGCGGTCGTGCTCGTCTCCGCGCCGATTCGGTTCTGGCAACTGCGCCAAGCCGCCGATCTGGATCACGTGGCCATTGGCGCAGCCGCGGCGACTGAGGGTGACGACGGAGTCAAGTATCGGATGTCCGAGGCGCATTCCGCGTGGTTCATCCCATCGCGGGCTCGAAGTGTGGAACTTCCCCTGCGCCTCACGGGTGATTCTCATCGGCCCTGTCTGGTCCGGATCGACATCGATGGGCAGATGGTCAACACGGTGGAACCCGACACGGGCGCGTGGAGTACCGTGACCTTTCAGTTCGATCCGACCCGAAGAGGTCCGGTGTCGCGGCGTCTGGATATCGATGTTCAGGGCGCGACCTGCCGGCTGATGGTGGGACAGTTCAGGATCCGCGAGTGAAATCGAACGCTTTCTCGCGGCGCTTGATGCCGATCCAGTCCTTTTCCATCAAGGCCCACAACGCGCCCGCGTCCGCGGTCGCGGCCCGCTGAACGGCGCGCCGCTTTCTCAGGAGGCGGGGCAGCCCCCGCATGGCGGCCAGCTTCGCCCGTGACCAGGGGATGAACTGCCCCTGTCGCGCGTAGGCCCATGCTCCGGCGAGATTGTAGAGAAGGTGCGCGGGCGCCGTTCGCCACAGCAGCCTCCGTGGCATGTTCTTGATCCACGTCCACTCCAGGTTCCGCTGTCCGTAGAAGACCGCGGTGCTGCTGACATGGCCCAGACTGGCACTCCCTGCGTGCTCAACGACGGCATCGGCGGCGTACAGACATCGTGCGCCGACCAGTCGCGCGCGAAATGATAAGTCCACGTCTTCATAGACCATGAAGAAATCCTGATCGAAGCCGCCGAGGGATTCGAACAGTGAGCGTCGAATCAGGAATGCGGCGCCGCACGCACCGAATACTTCCCGGCTTGGCGGCGCACTGTGGACCGCTTGTCCGTGCCAGTACTTGAAGGCGCCGCCGCAGCGGAGGTAGCCGTCGCCGGCAGAGTCAATCGACTCAGGCCGGTCGAGATAGACAACCTGTGACGTGACCAGACCGGTCCCGGGGTCCGCGTCGGCGGGGTCCATCAGCCTGGGAAGCCATCCCGGCCGGACCCTGGTGTCGTTGTTCAGAAAGACCAGGTATTCTGCAGTCGAGCCGTGAGCCCCGGCGTTGTTGCCCGCTGCGAAGCCGAGGTTCCGATCGAGGGCGAGGACCGCGACGGTAGGGAAGTTCATCTTGACGAACTCGGCCGAGCCGTCTGATGACCCGTTGTCCACGACCACGACCTCGCTCTGAGTCAGGTCCTGCGCAAGCAGAGCCGTCAGGCACGGCCCAAGCAGCGCCCGGCCGTTCCAGTTGAGGACGACGATCCGCGCTCGCACATTTGCCACCGGTAGGTAGTGTCCTGCGTCAGACGGTCATTTGCCGTGTTTCGGGCGGGGCATCCCTGGCAGCGAACTTCTGACACTTCGTTGTACACCGCCCCGAGGAGGAGTATCCTGTACGCCTGGCAGTTTGGCCTCCGATTGGCCGAAATCTGAATCGGGAGATGCTGTCACCCGCGCTGTTGTCGATTGTTCTGCTGAGCGGCTTTGCGTCGGCCTTGCTGCTGGTGCCTCTGGCGCGCTGGGCGGGCGTGCGTTTTGGCATTCACGCCCGGGCGTCCGTGGACCGGTGGCATCAGCACGCGACGCCCGTCCCCAAGAGCGGCGGCCTCGCCATGTTGGTGGCCCTGCTCGTCGTCGTCGGGCTGGCCTGCCACTTGGGCGCGATCTGGCAGTTGCTGCTGCTCTGCGGCTCGATGTTCGCGATCGGGCTGGCTGACGACGTCCGGCCGATCGGTCCGGCGACGAAGCTGGTATGTCAGTTGCTGGCGACCAGCCTCTTCATCTATCTCGTCGGGCCTGTTGCCATCACGAACCTGACGCCAGTCAACATGATCCTGACCTTCGCGTGGATTGTCGGGATCACCAACGCGTTCAATCTGCTCGACAACATCGACGGGCTCGCCAGTGGCATCGCTGCAATTTCGACCGCCTTTTTCGTCGTGCTCCTCCTCCTCAGGGATCCAACGGGCTCCCATGATCTCGCCCTCCTGGCCATTGCGACGGTGGGCGTCACCACGGGGTTTCTGGTCTTCAATATTCATCCGGCGTCCGTCTTCATGGGCGACAGCGGCAGTCATTGCTGGGAAGCTTCATCGCCGGCGCGACGCTGCTGGCGACGCCGCACGTAACCACGCCTCTTGGGGCCGTCGCCATTGTCCCCATCATCATTCTCCTGCTCCCGATCCTCGACACCGCGTTCGTCACCCTGACGCGGTCGCTGTCCGGGCGGAGCGCTTTCGTCGGGGGACGCGATCATCTCTCGCACCGGCTCGTGGCTCTCGGTCTCGGCGATCGACGGGCGGTGATCGTGCTGTATGTCCTGGCCGCGACCGGCGGCCTCGTGGCCGTCGGTGTGCAGGCGTTGCCGGCGCCGGCCGCCTGGGCGCTGACGATCGCCTATGTCGTCATGCTCGTCGCGACGGGCATTTACCTCGCCCACATCGACGTCGGCGATCACGGACAACCTTCGGGCGCGGCGCCGCCATTGCCGGGCGAGGTGACCAGCCGGCATCGCATCTACGAGGTGATGCTCGATGCCGTCCTGCTGGCATTGGGTTACTACCTCGCATTCCTCGCAAGGTTCCGGGGACCGGAGGTGTCGGCCTTCCTGCCGTACTTCTACAAATCCCTTCCGGTCGTCATCGGGCTTCAACTGGCGCCGCTGTGGATGTCGGGCAAGTACCGGCAGGTGTGGAGGGTGCTTGGGCCACCCGAGCTGTTCAGTCTGACTCGCGGCCTCCTGACCGGCGTCGCCGCCAGCATTATCGCTCTGCTGTACCTGAGCCGGTTCGAAGGGTACTCGAGGGGCGTGTTCCTCATCGACGCGGTAACGGCACCGGCGCTCGTGATTGGCGCGCGAATCGCGCTCGGCGCGCTCGATCACTACCTGCGCCTGCGGCGCCGCAGCGGCGGACGCACGGCCTTGATCATCGGGGCAGGTCGGGGCGGCGTGCTCGCGCTGCACGAGCTCCTGCAGAATGCCGAGCTCGACCTGAGGCCCGTGGGTTTTCTCGACGACGATCCGCACAAGCGGCGACAGCGGATCGAAGGCTTGCCTGTGTTTGGTCCGCTGGCCCGGCTGGAGGAGATCCTTCGGCGAGAAAAGATCACGACGGTCGTTGTGAGCATTCGGGACCTGCCGCGCCCCGTGTTCGACGAGATCTGTCTCACCTGCCGGGAGCAGGGCGTCGACGTGCGGCGGATGCGCTTCACGCTCGAAGACGTGGAGTGGCGACGAGCAGCCTCCGGGCGTGGTCCGCTTTCCGGGCGCCTCATAGCGCTGCTTCCCGGCCTGGTGTCGTGCCTCCGCACCGCAGTCCGCGCTGGCGGCTTACCGGAACGCTTCAGGCCGCCGGGCAGGCGCTGTCCGCCGCTCAAGAGCTTCTTTCCACACAAGGGATCGGCGAGCTAACGCGAATGGCTTCTGCCGGCGTGCGCACGCTCGGCGTGCGCGGGCTGCTCCGGCGGGCCGCGGCGGTCCGTCAACTTCAAGAAGATGACGCGAGGTACCGGTCGTGGCGCGAGACCCATACACCCGGCCAATCGGATCTGGAGCGGCTGACCGAGCAGGTGCGCGCGCTTCCGCTCCAACCGCGGATCAGCCTGATTACACCAGTCTTCAATACCGACGGCGCATGGCTTCGCCGGTGCATCGATTCGGTGCGACGTCAGATTTACCCAGCCTGGGAGCTCTGCTTGTGGGACGACGGGTCGACGCATGCGGAGACGCTCGACGTCCTGCGGACCTGTGAGGGCGACCCGCGCATCAGGATGGGCCGCGGCGACGCGAACGCGGGCATTGCGGCGGCGTCGAATGCCGCACTCGCTCTCGCCACCGGCGACTTCGTGGGGTTTCTCGATCACGATGACGAGCTGAACTGTGATGCCCTGGCCGAAGTCGTGCGCGCCCTGGCCGATGGCCGGAGCCCGGACATTGTCTACAGCGACGAGGACAAGATCGACGCTGCCGGGAACCCGTCTCACCCGCACTTCAAGCCCGACTGGTCGCCGGAGCTTTTGCGCGCCTGCATGTACACCTCGCATTTCACGGTGATGCGGCGGCAACTCGTGCTCGATCTCGGCGGTTTTCTGGGCAAATACGACGGCGCGCAGGACTACGACTTGATGCTGCGAGCCGTCGAGCGCACCAGCCGAATTGCGCACGTGCCGAAAGTGCTTTACCGCTGGCGAATGGCGTCGGGATCCGCGGCAAGCTCGCGGTTGACGAAACCCTGGGCGATTGCTGCGGGGCAGAAGGCTCTCGAGGGACATCTGCAGCGGATCGGCATCAATGCACACGTGCAGCGGGCGCAGGCCGCCGGTCACTTCCACATCGAGTATGCAATTCAGGGTTTGCCCACGGTGTCCGTCCTCCTCCAATGTGATGTCGATCCGGCGCAGGCGGCTCCATTGCCGTCACAAATCGTGCGCGCGTTGGCGAAACCGGCCAGGTTCAAATCGTTGGAGGTGGTCGTCGCGTGTCCTGGCGCCCTTCCAGCCTCCTGGGCGACGGCGATGCGTCAGATCCCGCACCGTATCGTCGACATTTCTGCCGATCCGCCGCGAAGCCCGGGAGCCGCACTCAAGTGCGCGGCCGGCCGTGCGTCAGGCGAGTACCTCGTGATTCTCGATCCTCGCCTGAGTTTTCTGGAATCCGACTGGCTCGAGAGATTGGTTGAACACGCGCAGTTGGACGCCATTGGCGCAGTTGGTCCGATGCTGCTGCAGGCTGACGGGACGATCGACAGCGCGGGGCTTGTCGTCGGCTGTGGAGGCGGCGTGGCCGCCGGCGCGTTTCACGGCGCTCCGCGATGGACGTGGGGCCACGTCGCGAATGCGCTTCACGTGCGAAACTGCACGGCCGTCGACCTGGCCTGCATGATGACGAAGCGTATCGTGTTCGAGCGCGTCAAAGGATGTGATGAGACGCTCGCGGGCGCGCTGCTCGCCGTTGACTACGGGTTGCGGCTGCGCGAAGCCGGATTCCGTGTGCTCGTCACGCCGCACGTTCACGCGCGCTGGACCGGATCCCGGCCGGTGCAGGCGATCGGCGCCGAAGAGTGGCGGCGGGCCACGGCACGGTGGGGACACTCCCTCGAAGACGACCCGTACTACAATCCGAATTTTGATCGTGCGGCGGCGAGCTTCCGTCTGCCGCCGGTCTGAGGAACCGTCAGGCGCCTGACGTCACGTCCATGACGCCGATGTCACGTGTGGCCCCGTCGCTGTCGACCGCCTGCACCAGCAGCTTGTGCGCGCCTGGGCTCGGAAATGGGACTCGGATGGTCCACCCGTGAAGATGATTCTCATGGGCGTACTGGGGAAACGCCTTCGACACGTCGGGGCGCTCGGTGTTGAGCGGCGTCGCGGTCACGAAATGTCCGTCGATGTAGACGCGGACCTCGCGGATGCCGCGATCATCGATGGCCCACCCTCCCATGTTCGTCTCGCTGCTCACGTGCTGACCATCGGCGGGCATGTCGATGTGACCCGACGGCAGTTCGTTGGACGGGTCGAGCGCGCTGGACTGACGGCTGCGGCAGCCCCCGACCATGAGCAGCACGAGCATCGATCCCGCAATCGTCGCGCGCCTCGTCGATCGGAACCGCCGTCCTCTCTGCGCTGAGAAAGGGGCAGAATCGACATGGTAGAATCCGTCGGTCACTGGATGTCCCTCCCCACGGTCTCCGTCCTTATTCTGAACTACAACGGACGCCAGCATCTGGAGACCTGCCTGCCGTCGCTCGACGCGCAAGTCTACCCGAAAGATCGTGTGCGGATCGAGGTGATCGACAACGGATCCACCGACGGATCCGCGGAGTTCGTGCGAACGCGCCATCCTGGAATCATCTGGCACCAGCTCGATCGCAACTACGGCTTCGCGCAGCCGTACGACGATGCGGCGCGCCGGAGCACGAGCGACTGCATCGCGTTTCTCAACAACGACACACGCGTCGAGCCGACATGGCTCGCGGAACTTGTCTCGGCGGCCGAGCGGCACGAGGCCCAGTGCGTGGCCGCAAGGATTCTGGATTGGGACGGCAAGCGAATCGATTTCGTCGGCGGGCTCGTTTCCTATCTCGGCCACTGCTGGCAATTGCACCACGGTGAGCCTGTCACCGGCGGCGCGGAATCGGACGAAGAAGGCCGTCGTCTGTTGTTCGCCTGCGGGGGCTCGATGCTGGTCTCCCGCGCCGCGTACGTCGATGCGGGCGGATTCGACGCTGATTTCTTTGCATACTTCGAAGATATCGACTTCGGCTGGCGCCTATCGATGCTGGGATACCGGACGGTCCTCGCGCCGCGCGCCGTGACCTACCACCGGCTGCACGGAACCGCCGCGAAGATCGCCTATGCCCAGCGGCTGCGCCTGTACGAGCGCAA
The DNA here is from genome assembly GCA_963724645.1 of uncultured Acidobacteriota bacterium. GTDB lineage: Bacteria > Acidobacteriota > Vicinamibacteria > Vicinamibacterales > SCN-69-37 > CAVXSP01. The sequence continues at coordinate 103,107 of CAVRVJ010000006.1, read as the reverse complement.
TGCGCTCGCCATGCTCTACAAGAACTACGAGTCGGAGACGCTCCTACGGGTCCTGCCGTCCGCGATCGTGCTTTCGTTGCTGCGGGGATTGGGCCACAGTGACATCGATCCGCAGGCATTTGCCTTTGGCGCCGCGCACTCCGAACACATGCCGGTATCCGCGCGAACGATCGTGCACCTCCTTGCGCTCGAGGATTTCTGCAGTCAGCTTCCGGCCCTCGGCCGCAAGCGCGCGGCAATCCAAAGCCGTCGGCGGATGGGGGACCGCGAACTGATCGCGTTGTTCGGGGACCCGTTTCGCCTTCACGAGGCCGGTCGGTACGAGAAGGTGGCGCATTCCCTCATTCGGGATTTCGACCTCGAATCCATTTTCAATCGCGGAGTTGCGCCGTCGTCAGGATCGGACGTCGCCGCACCCGCCAAAGAAATAGGGCTGGCGCACAGACCGGAGCCCGCCCACGTCAGCCTGGAATCTCCACTTGTCTCAGTTGTCATTCTCACGGCACTTGGGCCGGCTCACCTCGGAGATTGTCTGCCATCGCTGCGCGCGCAGACCTATCCCGCCGATCGCATCGAGATCATCGTCGTCGACAACGGGTCGGCAGAGGACCCAACGCCGTTCGTGCTCGAGCGATTCCCCAGGGCCCGCGTCATTCGGAACGGGACCAACTTGGGATTCGCTGTGGCGAACAATATCGGGGCGGCCGCCGCGAGCGGAGAGTACGTCGCCTTTCTGAACGACGACACACGCGTGCACCCGGATTGGCTGCGTGAACTCGTGCGGACCGCCGCACGCCGACAGGCCGCGTGCGTCGCGAGCCGAATCCTCACGTGGGATGGCCGGCGCATCGATTTTGCCGGCGGGTCGGTCAACTTCGAGGGCAAGGGTTTTCAACTCGACACCGGTGCGCCCGAAGCCGGCCGCTACACCGAGGAGCGGCCGCTGCTGTTCGGATGTGGTGGAGCCCTGCTCCTGAATCGTGAGATCTTCCTCGACCACGGCGGGTGGGACGAAGGGACGTTTGCATATTACGAGGACGTGGAGCTCGGCTGGCGGCTGTGGCTGCTCGGACACGAGGTCTGGTTCTGCCCGCGATCAGTGGTGTTCCATCGTCATCACGGGACGTCCGGACGCTGGGCGGAGCCACCCCGACGCCGTTTGTACGAGCGGAACTCGCTGCGCATGTTGTATACGCTGCTTGAACGGGAATCGCTCGAACGGGTCCTACCGGCAGCGGTCCTTCTGGCGGCCGATCGAATCCTGCTGGCCAGCCATGTGAGCCGGGTCGCGGACCGCTCTGGCGCCACCGAGGAACTGTCACCGGCGCGCCCGTCGCGAAGTCGGCTGAGTGCGATGAAGGAACGTACGAAAGCGGCGTTGCGGGCCCAAGGCGTCAGCCGTCGTCATTCTGTTGCGCAGAACCTGCGGCTCGTCGGCGTCAGGGGGCTGTTCGGCGTGGCGCAGCAGGTGGCGCAAGACTCGATTCCGATGAGTGGCGCGCATCGCGCGCATTACGACGTCGAGCGCGGTGTGGCGCCTTTGTCGCTAGACGGCCAGTCGGAAGCGATTCCCGTCGAGGCAGTTGCCGCATTGGCGGGGCTCCGGGAGTTCATCGAGAGCATCCCGGCCCTGAGCAAGCGCCGCGCGTGGCTTCAGGCCTCGAGGCGCCGGACCGATCGGGAGATTCTCGGCCGGTTCAGAGAGCACTGGATATCTCCGGTCGGCAGTGCCCACCAACTGGAGCACGAGGCGTTTCACCGTGCGCTGCTGGACTCGCTGGCGATTGATGGATTGATTGAGGTCACTACCTCCGTGGGGGACGGACGAGGTTGATGCCAGGAGCGTCGACGAGCACGGTTCCCCACAGTCAAATGCTTTCCGAGATCAGACAGGGCGCGTTCCGTACGGGGAGTGATGACGACTGCGATCGTGACAGGTTCGGCCGGGCTGATCGGTTCGGAGACGGTGCGCGCGCTGTGCGCCCGCGGTGTTCGGGTGCTGGGTATCGACAACGACATGCGGCGAGTGTTCTTCGGCGATGAGGCCTCGACGCGCTCGACCAGGGACGAGCTTCTTGCGCTGCCAGACTACACGCACCACAGCATCGACACGCGCGACGACGATGCGGTCGGCAGGGTGTTCGCGCAGCACGGTAAGAGCATCTCCCTCATCGTCCATACCGCCGCGCAGCCGTCGCATGACTGGGCCGCGCGCGATCCGCTCCTCGACTTCGACGTCAACGCCACGGCCACGCTTAAGCTGCTCGAGCAGACGCGGCGGCATTGTCCCGAAGCCGTGTTCGTCTTCACTTCGACCAACAAGGTCTACGGCGACACGCCGAACCGGCTGCCGCTCGTCGAGCGCGAGACGCGCTGGGAGATCGATCCCGCGCACCCCTTCAGCGCGGGCATCGACGAGACGATGTCGATCGACCAGTCGCTGCACTCGCTGTTTGGCGCGTCGAAGGTCGCGGCCGACGTGCTCGTGCAGGAGTACGGCCGGTATTTCGGCATGAGCACGGCCGCGTTCCGCTGCGGCTGCCTGACCGGCCCGCGGCATTCGGGCGCCGAGCTGCACGGCTTCCTCGCGTACCTGATGAAGTGCGTCGCGAGCGGCAGGCCGTACACGGTGTTCGGCTACAAGGGCAAGCAGGTTCGCGACAACATCCACTGCGCCGACGTGGTCGAGCGCGTTCCTCCATTTCTGGCAGAGCGCCGCGCCCCGGCGGGCAGGTCTACAACCTCGGCGGCGGCCTCGAGAGCAACTGCTCGATGCTCGAGGCCATCGCGAAGTGCGAAGCCATCGCGGGACGCACGATGATGTGGACTTACAAAGAGGCGAACCGCATCGGCGACCACATCTGGTACGTCAGCGATTTACGCAAGTTCCAGGCGGACTATCCCGGTTGGCGCCAGAAGTACAATCTCGACGCGCTGCTCCAGGACATCTACGACCACAACGCCGAGCGCTGGGCGCGCGAGCGCGCCTGATGCCGCAGACCATCCTGGTGACCGGCGGCGCCGGGTTCATCGGCTCGAGCCTGGCGATCGAGTTCAAGCGCCGCTCGCCGGACGACCGCGTCGTTGCCTTCGACAACCTGAGACGACGCGGCGCGGAGCTGAACCTCGGACGATTGCGCCGGCAGGCGTCGAGTTCCGCCATGGCGACGTCCGCGTCGAGGCGGACCTCGACCGCTGCCAGGTCCGCTCGACGTCATCATCGAATGCTCCGCCGAGCCGTCGGTGCTGGCCGGCCGTGACGGCCAGGTCCGCTACGTCGTCGACACCAACCTGATCGGCTGCGTCAACTGCCTCGAGCTGGCGCGCAGAACGAACGCGGCGTTCGTGTTCCTCTCGACCAGCCGCGTCTATCCAACGCGCGACGCTCTCGGCCCTGCGGTACGAAGCGCGCGGCTCGCGGTTTCAGCTGCTGGACGAGCAGCCGGTGCCCGGCGCCAGTTCGCGGGGGATCGCGGAGGAGTTTCCGCTCGAGGGCGCGCGGACGCTGTACGGGACGACAAAGCTGGCCTCGGAGCTGCTGATCGCCGAATACGTGGACATGTTCGGCTTGCAGGCTGTGATCAACCGCTGCGGCGTCGTGTCTGGCCCGTGGCAGATGGGGCACGCCGAGCAGGGCGTTTTCGCGCATTGGATGTTCGCCCACGCCTTTCGGCGCCCGCTTGTCCTACATCGGCTACGGCGGCCGCGGCCAGCAGGTGCGCGATGTCCTGCACGTGGACGACCTTGCGGACTTGATCGAGATCCGAGTTGGCGGTCCGCAACAATCTGCGCGGCGAAGTCTTCAACGCCGGCGGCGGGCTGGCCAACAGCGTGTCGCTTGCAGAGTTCACGCGACCATTGCGAGCGCTGACGGGCGACCCGCCTCAACGATTCAGTCCGTCCCGAGGCCACCCGTCCGGGCGACGTGCCGATCTACGTCACCGACAACGCCAAGGTGCAGGCGCGATTCGGCTGGTCGCCCCGCAGGTCCGTGGGACCATCGCGGCGCGACCTGTTCACGTGGATCCAGGATCACGGAGAGGCCGCTGCGAGCGTCGTTGTCCTGAGCTGTCGATGTCCGATCCGGCTGTGTTGTCGGTCGTCATTCCCGCCCACAATGAAGCAGGATTCTATCGCTCCGGTCCTTCGAGCGCTTTGCGCTGCGCTGGAAGGCGGAATCCATTCCTTACGAAATCGTCGTCGTCAACGATCACAGCGCGCGACCAGACGGAGGCGGTGGTCGGCGCCGTCAGCCGCGATCATCCGGCCGTCCGCTGCATTGAAAACGAAGACGCGGCGGATTCGGCCTCGCCGTCCGCGCGGGCTCGAGGCCTTTCAAGGGCGACGTCGTCGCCATCGTCATGGCCGACGGATCGGATCCGCCCGAGGACGTCGTGCGCTGCTATCGCGAAATCTGCGCAGGGCTACGACTGCGTGTTCGGGTCCCGCTTCATGCGCGGAGAGCCTCGTCGTCGACTACCCGCGGTTCAAGCTCACCATCAACCGCCTGGCCAACCTGTTCATCAAACTGCTGTTCCGCATTCCGCTCAACGACACCACGAACGCGTTCAAGCTGTACCGGCGCGAGACGATCGACGGCCTGCGGCCGCTGCTATCGCATCACTTCAATCTGACCGTCGAGTTGCCGCTGAAGGCGATCGTCCGCGGGTTCACGTACAGCGTGATCCCGATCGGCTGGCGCAACCGCACCGAGGGCGTCTCCAAGCTGAAGCTCAAGGAAATGGGCAGCCGTTACCTGTTCATCGTGCTGTACGTGTGGCTGGAACAACACCTTGCAAAAGGCGATTACCGGCGAAATAGAGCCACAGCGCAGATGCCCGGGCCGCAGACGCCCAATTAGTTCAGGGGGAACTCCAGACGCGACGGATGTAGCCGTGGTGATGGTACGTCGTGCGATAGTATTCGGCGGCGCAGAGTTGTTGAATCGCACTGAAGTGTCCGATAACAGGCCACGAATCTGGCGCGGTTAGATCGCGTTTCTCTCGCATTCATGAACACAGCCCCGATCGCTCACCAGGCGCGGCGGCGCCGCGGCTCTCGATACCTCATGCTCGCGCTGGCGTGTGTCACCGGTGCGGTGACATTCGTAGGGCTGGAGTTCTGGCCCAACTTTGACGCTCCGACGTTTCGCGGCTTTGTTGTGCCCGCCGGCGTGGCCGATGGGCTCGAGGTGCGATGGGCGCGCGCGTACGCGAAGATTGAGTTTCCCGACAGCGGGTGGCGGCCGATCCATCTCACCTTGCAATTGCGAGAGGCGGAGCCGGCCGTGCCTCCCGGCGCCTCCGTGACGTTGCTGGTCGACGATGTGCCGCTTCGACAAGTAGTGGTCGCCCCCGGATGGCACGACTACGAAGTTACGATCACGCGGCCGGCCGCGGTGCCGGCAGGGCGCCTCGCCCTCCAGTTGGTAAGTCCGACCGTGGAGGGGCGCGACGCGAGCATCGGCGTTGGCCGCGTGCAGACGCGCGTGGCTCTGACGTCGGCGCGTGGCGCAGCTTGGGGCACCGTCGGCGCGCTATTGGGCGGGCTCCTGTGGCTGGCGTTCGCCGTGCGCGCGGGCGAGATTGCCGTTCCGGCTTCTTGGCGGCGTGCGCGGTTCGCGGACCTGCCCAGCGCGGGGCCAGTCCTCGCGGCCATTGCGGTCTTCGGCGTCCTGATCGGTACCCTCGGCTACGCCCAGTTGGGAGCGCGCCTGTTTGCCGTTGTGTGGTGGATTCCGCAGGCGCTCGGCCTCGACTCCGCCCTCCCGTGGGTGCGAACACTCGCGACGGCTCCGGCGACGCTCTTCCACGTCGTCGTCATTGTCGCGATGATGACACTGCCGGGGTGGTTCGTGTTGTCGAGCTATCCAAGAGCGCGCCCCGGTGATGGTGATCATGATGCGCTCCTCGCCATGCCCATTACGGTGGCCTTAATCGGCGCAGCGTTCGTCCCCCTTCAGTGGGCCGGCGTGGGCAACCTGGGCTTCACCGTCGTGGTGCTCGTCGCGTACGGTGGTCTCGCCGGCATCCTGGCTGCGAACCGGGAGAAGCGTGGTGCGCTCGTCCTGTTCGTCCGGGCGAACCAGCTGTTCTTCCTGCTGCAGGTGCTGGTGCCGCTCTGCGCGCTGTTCTATCTGACGGTGGGCCTGCACGACTCCAGCCAGATCGTCGACTGGACATGGGCGGCGCGGCGCAACCTCCATACGCTTCCAAATGACAACGAGCTCAGTTGGCTCGCGTCGCTCACTTGGCGCCGGCACTTGCCCGCCGACTCGCTCTTCTCTGGACTCTGGCGCATCAGCGACCGCGGGCCGCTCCTGGCGGTGGTGCACTCGTTTCTCTACCGGGCGCTCGACCCTGGCGTCGAGTACTTTCCGCACTACCTCCGCCTAGGCATCGTGCTGAACGGCGCCTTTGCGTCGGCTATCTTCGCCCTGGTGCGGCAGTGGAGCTCGAGCCGGGTGGCATGGGGTTGTGCCGCGCTCGTCGCGCTCAATCCCTGGAACTTTTTGAACGTCTATTACACGTGGCCCAAGCTCTTCGGCGCGTATTTCCTGATCGCGGCCATGGTCGTGTCGTGGAACGCGACCAGACCGACGCTCGGTCACTTCGTGTGGTGTGGGGCGCTGTTCGGCCTGGGCGCGCTCGCCCATGCGGGAAATCTACTGTCGTTTCCAGTGTTCTTCCTCTTCACGATCGCGATGTACGCTCGATCCGCTACGTCATGGGTGCACCTCGCCTCGATGCCGATCGTACTGGGGATCACACAGATTCCGTGGATCGTCTACACGCGACTGTAACTCGCCGGCGACGAACAACTTGATCATCATGCATTACCTCGGTGAGAAGCACTACTTTCAGCCGGTGTCGCAGCGATTCCGGGAGTTCATGCTCGAGCATCCGTGGCCTGAACAGATCGCCGTCAGGAAGCTCGCGCTCATCGACTTGTGGTGGGGCCAGCTTCAGTGGCGGTGGATGGCGAAATGGTGGCTCGGCACCTGGGACCAGAATTCTCTTCTGCACCAGTTGTATCCCGCCGAGTTCCTTTACCCAGGCCACAGCGCCGGGCTCTTGTGGTTTCCGTGGATCGCGGTCGGCGCCGCCATCAACGTGGCGGCTGCCGTCCTGACGCGCACGTTTGCCGGCGCCGCAGCCGTCACACGTCGTCTCGGCCCCTTCGTCCGGCCGCCCGCCGGGCAGATGCGTCTGGGGCCGGCGTTCCTCGCGCTGGCGTTTGCCAGCCTCAGCCTCAGCCTCAATACCGTCCTCCGCTGGCGACCGCCGCATTCGCACGAGTTGCCCTACTTCGAGCTTCTGCTCATCGGGACGGTTGGGCTGTACCTGCTCCGCTACCTCGGGCTGTTCTATTGGCTCATGGCGCTCGTCGCGATCGTGATCCGCCAGGCGCAATACTTCGGTATCAGTGCGTCGACGACACCGCTCCATCTCCCGGCGTTCGACGCGAGCGGCCTGCTGTTCTGGGTTGTGTGCGCGGCGTTGATCGTTCCCGGATTCATCGTGCACGACCGGGCAGACGGATAGCCGGCATGGTGCGCGGTCCCCGCGATCTCACCGCACGGTGACGCGGACAGCACGGCCTTCGTTGAATGTCCCTGTCAGCCTGCTATGGGCGTAGACGACGATGTCGAACGCGCCAGGCGGGACGCCGGGGACGGTCAGCCAGAACCCGCAGTTGACGAACTGCGCGCCCAGGATGGCGCCGACGTCTGGACGCGCGCCGCCAACCGCTCCCATGCCAAGGAACTGCGCGCCGTTGGGTCCAAACGCCCAGACATGTACGGAGTCGACTCCGGCATCGCCGGTGGCATTTCGATCGACGGCCCACCCGGAGACTGCGATTGGCGAACCCGCAGCGAGCACCGTATTGGCGAGCGGCTGGTCGACCGCCATCGCCGACGTGATTGTGACGTCGGATGTCGCCGCGTTGGCGAACGCGCCGTTGACCGCGCTGTGGGCGAACGCCACGATACGGTAGAAGCCCGGCGGAAGATCGGGCGACTGGAAGTAGAAGCCCGACGCGTAGAACTGCCCGCCGAATATCGACGCGACATCAGGCCGCGCGCCGCCGTAGGCGGCCACGCCCAGAAACACAGGACTCTGCCCGGAGCCCGGGTTCGGATAGGCCCAGACGTGCACGGCGTCGACGCCGGTGCCGCCTGGCGCGAGCTGATCGATGGCCCAGCCGGACACAACCAGCTTCTGCCAGATCGTTGACCCGTTGGTCGGCGAGTCGACCGATCCCAGAGTTCGCGAGGTCTCGACGGTGACCGTAATGGCCTTGCCTGCCCCGAACGTGCCGGTCATCGCGCTGTGCGGGTACGCCACGATGGTGTACGCGCCATTGGGGAGAAGAACCGAGAGTCCGAATCCCGAACTCGTGAAGTTTTCGCCGAACACGGCGCCGACGTCGCCGCGACTACTGAACGTACTGATGGCTCCGACAAAAATCGGGGCACCGCTTGAGGGATACGCCCAGACGTGCACGGCGTCGATACCCGATCCGCTGGTCATCCCCCTGTCTATGGCCCACCCTGACAGGAAGAAGGAGTTCTTGACGGATGCGCCGCTCGATGGCGCGTCGATAGTAATCTGGGCGTTGCTGGCCGGCGGCGGCGGCGGCGTAGGCACGGCTTCCGACGACGTGCTCTCCATGATCTGGTTGGCGATTGACGTGAACCGGCGGGAGTACGTGATGTCCCACTGCTTGGCGTCGGTGCGCGCAGTCACCCGCGGCCAGAAGGATCCGCTGGTGCCACCGCCGTTGGTCAGCGTCATCGTCGTCGCCGGCTTCGCCACTCCGTTCGTGTTCAGTTCCAGTCCGGCGAGCTGGTACGACATGTTGTCTTCGCTGATGGCGAGGAATGTGCCGCTGACCGGATTGTAGGAAAGGCCGAAACTCGAGGCCGTGCCGACTCTGGAGGAGATCAAGCCCGTTCGGACGACCGCGCCGTCTTTGTCGATCTCCGCGTCGTACCAGCCGGGCGGCACGGACCAGGCCATCACGTACCGGTGGGTCGTCGGATTGAACTCAATGCTCGCGCAAAAAGGGGCCCCGGAGGCTGAGAACAGCGTGCTCGGGGAGAGGGCGCCATCGGAGGCGTGAACCCGACGAAACCCTTCAATCCCGGAGCTTCCGGTCCAGCCAGCGAACGCGACGCCGAAGTCATCGTCCAACGAGTTCCACGTAACTTCCGGAAACAACGAGCCGTTCGCGTTCGTGTGCGGGAAGATCGTCATGACCGAGCCGCTTGGGGCGCCGCTCGCGTCCACGAACCTGGCCTGCGTGTCGAACGCCGCTGTTGGCCAGACGACAAGAAAGCGCTGGCTGGTCGCCGAGTACGAGCTGTTCGGTCCGCCTACCGCGTTGTTCGCGCCAGCGCCGAGGACGAAATCGGCGCCGATGCCGTAGCCGGTTGCGCCACTGGGGTCTACGACCGTCTGGACGTGGATCTGGTCGGCTTCGAACCAACTGACCAGGAATCCGCCTTGTCCGCCGCCTATCGCCGCTCCGTACGTGCACTTCGGGAACAAGCCCCAGTGGCTGCTCTGGTTGGTCGTGCCGATCGAGAACATGGGGGAGGGCCCGGTCGCCGCGCCGCTGGTGTCGGTGAAGATGCCATACAGGAAGCCCTGGCCTCCGACGACCAGGTAAACGCCGTGGGCCGGGTCGTAGCAGACATCCGTGCCGAACACAGGGTTCATGTCGTGCAATCCAATCGAATTGCCGACGCGCGAGAGCTGAGCCGATGCATACCCGGCTGAAAGAAGGATCAGCAGACCGGAGGTGACAACTGCGGAGAGCGCACGGCGCCCGAAAAACGATATGGCTCGAGCCGGACTTGGATTCATAGCTACCTGGCCGTTAAAAAAGCTGTTGGGAGCGCCAGCGCCATGAGTTATCGGCGTCCGGCAGCAGTCGCTTTAATCCGGGGGGTATTGTAAGAGTGCCCGGCCTTGAGGGCAAGAAATATACCACTGAAGTTCGCGAGCATTGCGAAGGATCAGGGCTGGCGGGGTTGTCCTTGACTCAAATCAAGTGCTTTCCGGGACTAGCGCGTGAGTTGCAGGATCCTGGCGGCAGCACGGACGCGAGTGACGCTGTCCGCGCTGCGAAGTGCCCGGCGAAGCGACGCAAAGTCCCGGGCGACATACCGCAGGTACGAGTCGCTGGCAGCCTCGCGTTCCGCGGGGTTTGCGTCGTTGAACAGCGGCTCGAGCACAGCCCGGGCGGCTTGCGGGTCGTGGGGGCCCAGCAGTTCGGCGGCCTGACGCCGGACGTCCGGATCCGGATCCTTGGTCAACGCGCGGACGCGCTCGATCCAGGCCGCGTCCGGTTCTCCCTTGGTCAACCGAGCCACCATCAGCCTGGTGCCTGGCTGGTCGCTAGATTCCAGCGCCCGCAGCCACGCGGCGCCGCTCGGCTCCTTGAGCGCAAAGAGCGCGCCTGCGGCGGCAAACCGGACGCTGAGCACTGGGTCATTCAGGAGTGGCTTGAGGCCCTGCACGGCATCAGGGAAGCCAAGCTGGCCGAGCGCCTCGGCGGCCGCCATGCGCCACAATGGGTTCGGGTCCTTCAACAAGCCGCTGAGAGCGCCGACGGCGAGCGGATTCTTGCTCTTCGCCAGTCCCGCGATGGCCAGACGCTTGTTGCCCATCGGATTGTTCAGATCCGCGATCAAGGTGTTGACCGATTGTGGATTCCCGGCCGCGCTCGAGAGTGCGGCATCGGCGGGATTGCCGGGCATGGCAGCCTGCTCGATTTCGGCCGCGATTTCCGGATCGCCATCGGCCAGGAGCTCGTCAGTCGCCTCTACGCGTGACGCGCTTTGCTGGCGATTCCGCGTGGCTTCTCGCAAGAGCGCGCGCGCCACCCGCCGCAGCGCGTAGCCGTCCTCGACTGTTCGGGAGCCGAGCCAGCGGTCGTACACGTCCAGAGCGGCGGCAGAGCCTGCGCGAGCAATTTCCGCCTCAACGGCGAATGCGAGCACGGCGGCACTGCGGGGATACTGGCCGATCAGGCCTTGAGCGAATGCCGACGCTCGTGCCGCGTCGCCCTGCGCGAGCCACGACCAGCCCTGGCTCAGTGCTGTCGCTTCGGCGGGAACGGGAAACGAGGTCGCCGGCGTCTGGGCCCGAAGCGGCTGCGCGGCCAGGCAGACGAGCAAGAGCGAGATCATGCGGAGACGGCGGTCGATCGACATATCAGTTGCTTTCCGGGATTAGGACGGCTCCTCCGTTTGAATGGCCGTTGGCCGCCTTGGACTGTCTCACTCGCGCCGCCTCGAACTCGGGAGCGCCGCCGCCGACAAAGGCGACAATTTCGACTTCCGCTCCCTCCTCGATCACCGTATCGGCATATCGCGCGCGCCGGATGACCTTGCGGTTGTATTCGACCGCGACGAGCTGCGGGTTGACCTGCAACTGTTCGAGCAAGGCGGCAATCGAGAGTGGACCTTCCAGGTCCCGCGGTTCGCCGTTCAGTTGAATGCGCATACGATCAATTCACGTCCTGATCCGAGAAAGCGTCTCTCCGTCCAGTTCGACGCCGAGCGTCGCCGTGAGGCTGACTGCCCACGCTGCCGGGTCCGGACGCAGATGCCGGGGCAGCGTCGCCGCACCGGCGGGTCGTTCGATCGCCAGCGCCATCGCGCGCTCGACGTCGCTCACCATCCGCGCGACGGTATGTTCCTGCTCCCAATAGCGCCGGGCGTTCCGGCCGAGACGCGATCGAAGCGCTGCGTCCTGCGCGAGGCGCCGGAAGGCCAGCCGAAGGGAGTGATCCTCGTCCAGGATATCGATTGCGACGGTGATGGCGAGCTCGTCGGCCTCGCCGGATGAATCCTCGCAGGGCGCATGGCGGTGCCAGGTGCGCGGATCCAACGCTGGAACATGGCCCTGGTGCGCGAGATTGACGATGACGCTGGCGGTCGAGAGGGCAAGGCTCCGCACCCACGGGCCAGACGTCTCGAGCGCGGTCGGCCATCGCAGATTGAGGCTCACGTCACTCGCCGCAATCGCCTCGTCGAACTCCTCGTCCGAGAGCGATTCAACAAGGAGCGCGGCGTCCTCCAGGCCGAGCGCCGCTATCTCGTCGCGGACCGCCAGCGCTGGATTGGCGCGCCCCGCCAACAGGAGTCGCGCGTGCCCGAGCCACGGCCGCGTAGCGGCGAAAGCGCGCAGGATTTGCGGCACGCGCTTTTCCGGCGTCAGCGCGCCGTGCACGCCGAAGACCACGGCCGTCGCCTCGATGCCATGCGCGGCGCGAAACCGCTTCCGCGCCGCCGCGGCGTCGTACAGATGCGGGCCTTCGCCGAGCGCGACATATTCGACCGGACGGCCGGGAAAAGTCTGGCGGAGCTCGTCGACCGCGCCGCGTGAATGGCTCGCCACCAGCCGCGCCGACTCGACGACCGTACGGGTCATCGGCCACTGGTAGTAGTACGGACCGTCGAATCCTCGCACCGCCAGTTCGGCAAGGTCACGTGAGATCTCCGGATGGTTCCATGAGAATTCCGCGCGGTAGTCGTCGGCGCGGTGCCGGCCGAGCAGTGCCCGCCCGCGGGCGTGGTGCAGACGCGCGTCGTGCAGAATGACAAGGCCGGGCCACTGAAACAGGTACGGCCACATGAACTCGTGCAGCCGGGAGTTCCCGATCTGATAGACGGCGAGATTGTATTGCCCGCGCGCCGCGCGCCAGACGAAATCGTGCGCGCTCTGAACGCGAATCTCGCTGGCTCCCGGCCCCTGGCCGGATGCCCGACTCACGAGCGGGGAAAGACGCGGATCTCGTTCGTCAACGAAGACGTCGATCGCGTGTCCCCCGCCGCACAGGGCGGCAGCCAGTTCCGCCGAGCGGCCAGCGATGCCGCTTTGCTGCGGCGGCCATGGCGTGAACCAGGCGAGTCTCATGACCCCTCATGGTACAGTGCGCGCGTGACTACGCGGGCGGCTCGGCCGTTCCTCTCGCGCGACACACGCACGGCGGGGAGAGTGGCGATCGCGCTCGGGGTGATAGCGGTCCTTGCCATGTTCGTCAGGGTGCCGTCCATCGCGGAGCCGCTCGGCATCGATCAGGGACTGTGGGCGTCCGCCGCGCGCGCCATGGCGAGAGGCCAATTGCTGTATCGCGACGTGTGGGATCAGAAACCGCCAGCTATTTTTCTGACCTACCTCGCCGCGTTCAGGCTGCTCGGCTGGACGCCGGCCAGCATCGCCTGGCTTGACATCGCTGCTTCGAGCCTGACGGCCGGACTGTTGTTCGCCGGTGTCCGGCGGCTCGGCGGCCCGCTCATGGCCGCCGCCGCCGCCGCCCTGTACTCCGTCTTGACCGTGCCGAGCTGGCAGTTTCGGTACGGCGGCTTTCTGGATCGCAGTGTGGCCGAGACGTTCATTGGCTTGAGCGTGGCCGCTGGTGCCTGGTGCGCGGTTCGCCTGAAAGACAATGCATCGCCCTGGTCCGCCATCGGCCTCGGAGTCGCGGCGGGCGCCGCGATTGCGTTCAAGCCGAATGCCGGCGTCTATCTTCCCGCCTTGCTCGTCTGGATCGCGTGCTGTGGCGGAGAGGGCCGTCCGCGGCTGCTGCGCGCGGCCCTCGCCGCCGCGCTGGGATCCGCCGTGATTCCAGTCCTGACGATGATCTGGCTGTGGCGCCTCGGCGTCCTGCCAGAGGCGAAGGTGGCGCTGCTCGACTTCAACCGGTTCTATGTGGCCCAGGACTTCAACGCGGAGACATTTGCGATCGATTTTGCGAAGGCGATCTGGTCTCGCGTGAAGTCCGATCCGCTCTGGCTCGCAGGTGCCGTCGGCGCTGGCGCGGCCTTTGTCGATCTGGTCCGATCCAAGCGGATCGATCCCGTGCCCGCGCTCGCCGTGGTGTGGGGCGCCGCGGCCGCGCTCGTCATCGCGGCGAACGGCAACCGGCTCTTCAGTACGTATTTTCTACAGGCCCACCCGCCGCTTGCTGTCATGGCGGCCTGGCTGCTCGTGCGCGCCCTTCGCGCGCCTCTCTTTCACCAGGCCGCGGCGGCGACCGCTGCGGTGCTGATGGCACTCCTGTTGGCGCGCAGGAACTATCCGGCAAGAGTGTACGAAGCCGCGCGGGCGGACCTTGCACAGTTGGTGCATCGCGAAGAGCCCGCGCGGTATCAGGAGCGATTCGGAGGCTACGCGACCGGGCGGGGTTATTCCGCCCGCGCGAACGCGGAAGTGGCCGAGTACGTGAAGAGTCACACCGGACCCGACGACACGATTTATGAGTTTGGGTTGCAGAGCGGCATCTACTTCTACACCGATCGCTTGCCCGCCCATCGGTTTCTGCGTGTGAACGAGTTCGTGCCGACGACCTTCCCGAACCCTGATTTCACCCTCGAAGCGGTCACCCGGGAGCTGGCCTCTCGCCACCCGGTGTATCTGGTCTTCGAGCAAGTGCACACTGGGACCGTGATGGGCAACGCCGTCGATCATCTGCAGGAGCAGCCTGAGATTGAGCGCCTGCTCCTGGACTACCATCTCGAAAGCCGCATCGAGGATTTCACGCTGTATCGTCTGCGCCCGCCTCTCGCCGCTGCTCACTCGCCTGCCGGATCGATTCGATGAACACCCCGGCCAACGTGCCTTTTCTGGATCTGATCACCCCGCACCTCGAAATGGAGCAGGAACTGACCGCGATCTTTCAGCGGGCGTTGCGGGCGGCAGGTTTCGTTGGCGGACCGATGCTCGAGGGATTCGAGACGGCGTTCGCGGCGTTCTGCGGCGTGGACCACTGTGTGGGCGTGGCGAACGGCACCGACGCGCTGCTCTTTGCCTTGCGTGCCACTGGAATCGCCGCTGGCGACGTCGTCATCACGGTGCCCAACACGTTCATCGCGACCACTGAGGCGATCTCGCACGCGGGCGCGCTGCCGGAGTTCGTCGATGTCGATGAGCGCACGTCCAATATCGATCCGGCGAAGCTCGAGCACTATCCTGAAGACCGAATGCGCGCGCGACGCGTCGGGCCGGCTGACGAGCCGGCGGTCCGGCCGCCCGGTCACCGCCGTCGTGCCCGTGCACCTCTACGGCCAGATGGCGGATATGGACGCGATCGTGGCGCTGGCCGATCGATTTGGCCTGGTCGTCGTCGAGGACGCGTGTCAGGCGCACGGCGCCGGGTATTGGTCGGGCACCGCGCGTCGTTGGTTACAGGCTGGGTCGCTCGGGCGCGCGGCGGCGTTCAGTTTTTACCCAGGCAAGAATCTCGGTGCGCTCGGTGAGGCGGGCGCGGTGACGACCAGCGACGCGAGCGTTGCCGCCACGATCAGGAAACTGCGCGACCATGGCCAGGCGCGCAAGTATCACCACGACGTCGAGGGGTACAACGGGCGCCTTGACGCGATTCAGGCCGGCATCCTGCACGCGAAACTCGCTCGCCTTGCGCGATGGAACGAACAACGCCGCGAGCGCGCCACCGAATATTCGCGACTGCTGACCGGCTTCACGGCGCTGACGCTTCCCTACGAACCGGAGTGGTCCCGGGCGGTGCATCACCTCTACGTAATCAGCGTCGCCAACCGCGATGGTCTCATCGCGCACCTGGCCGCCGCGAAGATCGGTGCGGGCATCCACTATCCGATTCCGCTGCACCTGCAGGAGGCCTATCGCGCGCTGAAGTACCATCGCGGCGACTTTCCGGTGACCGAGCGGCTCGCGGACAAGATTGTTTCGCTCCCGATGTACCCGCAGCTCACGGCGGCGCAACAGACCCGTGTCGCGGAGGAAGTATTGCGGTTCACGTCAGAATGACGCTGTGAGGCGTCATTTTCCACGCACCCGGGCCGGGACGCCGGTGACGACCGCGTCGTCAGGCACATCGCGCGTGACGACGGCCCCCGCGCCGATCATGGCGCGCGCGCCAATCGTCACGCCGCACAGGACGACCACGCCGCTGCCAATCGAGGCCCCGCGCCTGACGAGCGTCGGCACGACCGTCCAGTCGGCTTCGGTCTGCAGTGCGCCGCCCGCGCCCGTCGCGCGCGGATGGCGATCGTTGATGAACATCACGCCGTGGCCGACGAAAACCTCGTCCTCGATCGTCACGCCTTCGCAGACGAACGTGTGCGAGGAGATCTTGCAGCGCGCGCCGACGGCCGCGTTCTTCTGAATTTCCACGAACGCGCCAATTTTCGTTTCGGCGCCGACCGCGCATCCGTACAGATTGACGAGCTGGGGTGGTAGATCTGGACGCCAGGCCCGAGCCGGACGTCATCGGCGATCGGCATTTGATGATCCTGCCACGGGTTTCCCGACCCGATCTGCCTGGCCTGACTCGGCGCGCAGCGCCCGCCAGACCCGCCACACGTCAACAAACGCCTCAACGACCAGGGCTCCGCGGGCGCCCCCCGATTGTCCCCACTGTCTGGCATGAGTGACCGTCGGGTGATCCGTGATGCGGTACCCTGCGCGGGACGCCCTGATGAGCCGTTCGGCCTCGGAAAATGGGGAGCGCGAGACGAGCGGGAACCGCTGGATAATCTCGCGCCGCACGAGCTTGACGGCTCCGGCGTCATGCGTCTGAACACCAAAGAGCATCCCGGGTATCAGATTGAACCCCCACGAGATGAACGCGCGCACGGGCGGATAGTGCTTGTGCCGGCGCGCGGCGATGATGACATCCCAGTCGCGCGTCTGCGGCAGCAACTCGAACAGCACGGCCGTGTCCCACTGTCCATCGGTCGAGTTCAGAAAGACGAAATCCTTCGCGGCCTCCCGATACAGGTGCTCGTACGTGTCGCGAATGCCCAGGTTGCGAGGGTGATGAATCCCGCGCATGTTCGGGTGTCGCGCGACGAGGTCGTCCACGACCGCCCGGGTCCCGTCCTTCGAGCCGTCGTCGCAAATCAGGATCTCGTAATCGAGACCTGACGTTGAGAGCAGCGCGTGGGCGTGCGCGAGCACGCGCGCGATGGTCGGCTCCTCGTTGTACGCGGGAAAGCAGACGGAGACGCTGGGGAACTGCGGCACGAGCTAGGCCAGCGGGATCGGGCGTCCCTGTTGACGCATCGAGGCCGTCGCGGCCTCGAGAATGCGTACGACACGCAGGCCGGCGTCGCCGCCCGTGACGGGCCGCTCAGCACCTTCGACGCACCGGACGAAGTGCGCGACCTCCAGCTGCAAGGCCTCGGTGAGATCGAGCCGCGGCGCCCACATGTCGCCGGTCCGGTAGCTGACGAGCATCTTGTAGACGCCTTCCGTCGTCATATCGCTGACCGAGATGCCGCGATCGTAGACCTTCACCTTCTCGCTGGGCTCGATGTCATCGTAGATGATCATCTTGCGCGCGCCGCCGATCAGCGTGCGGCGCGTCTTGACTGGCGCCAGCCAGTTCACGTGAAAGTGGGCGATCAGGCTGTCCGGAAAGAACAACGTCAGATAGGCGATGTTCTCCGGCTCGCCCGCCACGTGACTCATGCCGGTCGCCGAAACGGCCGACGGCCGATTTGGCAGTACGTAGTCGAGAATGGAGAGATCGTGAACCGCCAGGTCCCAGACCACGCTGACGTCGTGCTGGAACAACCCGAGATTCACGCGAACCGAGTCGTAATAGTAGATGTCGCCGAGCTCTCCGCTGCCGACGATGTCGCGGATCTTCCGGACGGCGCCGGTATACACAAATGTGTGATCGACCATCAGCACCAGGCCGCGGCGGTCCGCGAGGTCGACCAGCCGCGCAGCCTCGTCCGAAGTGGCGGCGAGTGGCTTCTCGACCACCACATGCTTGCCGGCCTCCATGGCGCGCCGCGCGAGATCGTAGTGCGTCGAGACGGGCGTGGCGATGGCGAGCGCGTCGATGCGCGTGTCGGCAATCAGTTCGTCTGCGTGCGTCGTTACCCGCACTCCCGCATGGCGAGCCGTGGCACGTTCGAGGCGGGACGCGCTCAGGTCGCAAACGCTGTCCACGGCGACGCCGGACGCTTCCGCGAAGTTGCGGACGAGATTGGGACCCCAGTAGCCGTAACCGATGATGCCGACTCGAATCATGCTGTTAGTCGCGCGCGCGGGCTCCGCATCATCGGATACTGGTCCGGCGATGTCCAGATCTTCCTGGCGCCTCGCGATTCAATCTCGCCGCCGGAATCGCTGCGATAGAATCTGGCGGCGATGCCCTTCGTCGATCAGGCAGCGTCCCTGGTCCACCGGATGACCGGATGGATCGATCGACACCGGACCGTCCTTCTAGTCGGGATCACCGGCTGGCTGCTGACTCTGCTCATCGTCGCTGCGCGTGCCAAGGCGTTCTGGCATGACGAGGTGTACACAATCCTTCTCGCGCGCCTGCCGTTGTCGACATTCTGGCGGGCCATTCTCGACGGCGTCGACCTCTCGCCTCCGCTCAACTCGATTCTGACGCACGCCGTGATCGGCATCTTCGGCGTCGGACCCATCACGGCGCGCCTCCCGCCCCTTGCCGGCCTCCTGGCGGCGGTGGTCTTCCTCTTCCTGGCAGTCAGCCGCCGCACGAACGGGTTGATCGGGCTCGTGGCCGCCCTGTTTCTGTGCGCAACACAGTCGTGGGGCTACGGCATCGAAGCCCGGGGTTACGGCGTCACGCTCGGGCTGTTCGCGCTGTCGCTGTACGCCTGGGCAGAGGCGGCCGCAGGCCGGCGCCCCACGGCGCATTGGACCGCCATGGCGGTGGCGCTCACGGCCGCCGCGTGGACGCACTACTACGCCGTGCTGATGTGGGTGCCGATTGTCGCGGGCGAGGCAGTACGGCAGTTCCTCCGCGGGTTCCGGGCCGCGCCATGGGTCGCCCTCGCCTGCGCCGCCGCTGGGCTGCTGCCGTTGTGGCCGCTCATGACCGTTGCCGCCACTCAGCGACTGAAGTTCTGGGCGCATCCTCAGGGCCAGTCGCTTGCCGATCTTTATCGTTATGTCCTCGGCGATCTCGTGACCCTGCCCACCGCCGCGACCGTGTTTGGCGTACTGATGGTGATCCGCCTGCTGTACCGGAGGCGCTTTGCGCTGACGCGGCATCTGGACCCACACGAAATCGCGGCGATCCTGGCGTGTCTGGCGCTTCCCGCTCTGGGCCTGCGGCTCGGCTACGCTGCGGAGGCGTTCACACAGCGGTACATCGCGTTCGCCACCGTGGGCATGGCCTTCGCGATCTCGCACCTTTTGTGGTGGCTGCTGCCGAGAAACGGTCTCGGCGATCTGCTCGCTGCCGCAGCGTTCGTGTGGCCGCCGGCCGCGTTGACCGTGCGAATGGTTCACGATCCGCCCGTGCTGCATCAGCCTCTCGACAATCATCCCGTGCTTGCAGACTGGCTGAAAGGCTCCACCCCCGTCGTGCTCACAGGCGGCGTCGACTACCTCGGCCTTTGGTACAGCATTCCGGGGCCCGAACGCAGGTACACGGTCTACCTGGCCGATCCTGCGGCCGAGTTGGAAGCCCATGGCAGTGACACCGTCGAACGCGGGTTCCTGGCGTTGGGGCGATGGACGCCAGTGTCGGTCGTGCCGTTTGGCGGCTTCATCGCCACGCACCGCCACTTCTGGCTCTATTCGTACGACGACGCCTGGCAGGAAAGGCGCCTCCGGAGTCTGAACGCGGTGGTCGTTGAACGTGCGAGCGAGCCGAATGGATGGGGGATTCTCTACGAGGTGTGGGTGCGGTGACGGACCTGCACGGACGGCGCCGGGTTTTCGTCCTGCTCAACTTCGGGATCCTCTCGGGCGCGTACGTCATGCTCCTGCGGCACGCCCCAGGCGCATCGTCCATGTATCGCCTGGCGCTGATCGGTGGCGCCGGCATTGTCGCCGCCGTTGGCGTGATGAGCATCTCGCGCCGCGTGAATGTTCGCTGGAGCATCGCGTCGGCACAGCCGCCGGTGATCCGTGGATTGCTGGCGATTACCCCATGGCTGGCTCTGGTCGCGATCATTGCCGGCAGGGGATTGTGGTGGACGCAACGACCCGTTGCGCTCAGGTTCTTTGGCGAGTACGTGCTCGTGATGTGGTCGGTGCTCTGCTGCACGACGGACGCCGGGCGATTCAGGTCGGCGTCGACAGCCCTGCTGACGGTCGCGGCACTCCTTGCCGCGATTGGCATCGAAGGATCGGTGTTCGGATTGACGCCGTTCGGGTGCGGCGTGTCGGCGTTCGTCGCGGTTGTCGCCGTCATCGCTCTGGTGGTTGGCGCGTCAGGCAACCGTGCCTTCGAACTCCAGTTTCTTGACGAGCCTGGTCGCGACGACGATCGCGTTGGTGATTGGCGAGGCCGCCTTGCGCCTGTTGCACGCCGGCGAATCTGTGCGCGAAGTAGACAGCCGCGAATACGCGCGGCAGTTCTACAGCCTCACGCCGCCGGGCTCGGCGTTCGTCAACCGTCCGAAGCCGCTCGACGAGTTCGGGCCCGCCTTGGTCGAGATCAATTCACGTGGCATTCGCGGACCGGAGATTCCAGACGAGCGCGCGGACGTCCTCCTCATCGGCGACAGTTTCATCGAGGCGCGCCAGCTTCCCTGGGCGCAATCGGTTGGGCCGCGTCTGCAGGACGCACTCCGCGCGCGATCGATCCCGCTGCAAGTGGTCAGTCACGGCATGCGCGGGTGGTCGCCGCTGCTGGAGTGGAACTGGTACCTGAAGGTCGGGCGCACCCTCCATCCCCGGGTCGTCTTGTTGTTCTTCTTCTGGAACGACCTCTGGCCGGCCGGAAACGAAGCTCGGACGTTCAGCGCGGTTCTGGCTCCGAATGGCCGCCCGATGTACTTCGACGTGCCCGTTGACGCCAGCTGGATTTGGTACAAGCACGTACGGTTGGTTCGAGTGGCCGAAGAGGCTTGGCACCGCATTGGGCTGGCCGACGTGAAGCGCGCGTTTTCATCGATGACGTCCGGCACCATCGCCGCCGGCGTTCTCGACACGCCCGGCGCGCAGCGCGCGGCGCGATCGCTTGCCGCCGGCCCCCCGTACACCCGCACCGAACTCGAGGCGCTTTTGACATCGCGGGAAGAGGCACTCGACCCCGCGTTGCGCCCCGTGATTGGGTCGAGCTTCTGGCCGGGGACGCGGCCGCTCACCGTCTGGACCGAAGCGCAGACACAGGCCGCCGCGCGGACGGAGATCGAACTGCACCAATTTGCGGCCGATGTGGCGGCCGACGGCGGACGCCTGGCCGTCGTGTATGTTGCGAATCCGTATCAGGTGGGAGCCGCCGAATGTTCGGTTGGCCGGCTGATCGAGAGGCTCGATCTCGACGCGGTGTTGCCTGCCGACTCCGGGATCCAGGCGTGGCTGCGCGGCGTTTCCGAGCGTCAGCACATTCCGCTGCTGGACCCGACCGCCGCGATGCGGGCATTCGATCGAGGGCAGCCGCCTGACGCCTTCACGCCCTTGTACTTGCGGGCCGACTGCCACTGGTCCGCGCGTGGGCATCAGTTCATGGCCGACTTCGTCGCCGACGCGCTGCCATCGCTGTCGCGGTGACGTGTCGCACCTTGCAGGTTTCTGCTCGTTTCGTTAGCATCTGAGATTGTTCGCCTGACGAACAAGCTCGGCAGGGATCTGAAGAGCCGGTAATTCGAAGTAGGAATCTCGTTTCGGGGGGTCCGCGGGGACCAAGTCCTCCGGATGAACATGGAAGGCTTCCTGCCAGTCCTGATCATGATCGGCCTCGGCCTCGGTTTCGGGGCCGGCTCGATTGTGCTGTCGCAATTCGTCGGCCCGCGCAAGCCGACGCCAGAGAAGCTGGCGCCGTACGAATGCGGCATGCCGCCCGTGGGCGACGCGCGCGAGCGGCAATCCGTCAAGTTCTACCTGGTCGCGATGATCTTCCTGCTCTTCGACATCGAAGTGGCCTTTCTGTATCCATGGGCTGTGGCGTTTCGCGAGCTGGGTGTGGTCGGGTTCTGGCAGCTCCTCACGTTCTTCGCGCTGCTCCTGACCGGATACGTGTACGTGTGGCGAAAAGGCGCGTTCGACTGGAGCGGAGAGAGGCAGCGATAACCGCTCCAGGGGAGCGAATCGACGAGCGCCCCGGGACGAGCGAGCGCGGGTCGGGTCCCGCGAGCGAGTGAACAACCATGGCAGACCTTGAGATTCCCGTGTTGACGACGACCGTCGAGAAGATGGTGCAGTGGGCGCGCCGCTCGGCGATCTGGCCGGTCACGTTCGGCCTGGCGTGCTGCGCCATTGAAATGATGGCGATGAGCTGCGGCCGCTACGACATCGCGCGCTTCGGGGCAGAGGTGTTCCGTGGATCACCGCGCCAATCGGACCTGATGATCGTTGCCGGCCGGTTGTCGCGAAAAATGGCGCCGGTGCTGCGGCGCATTTACGACCAGATGCCCGAGCCGAAGTGGGTGATCTCCATGGGCGCCTGCGCGAGCTGTGGCGGCGTGTTCGACAACTACGCCATCGTGCAGGGCTGCGACCAGATCGTGCCGGTCGATGTCTTCGTGCCAGGCTGTCCGCCCCGGCCCGAATCGCTCATCTACGGCATCGTGCAGCTTCAACGCAAGATCGACCGGCAGCGGATGAGCGCGTGAGCGATCTGCTGTCCACCGGCACATCCGTCGCCGACGCCCTGCGCGAGGCGGTGCCCGGCGCGGCGATCGAGCCGGCGGCGTCGATCGACATGCCGGCGATTGTCGTCGACCGGGAGCATCTTGTCGAAATCTGCCGCGCGCTCCGCGATCGTCCATCGCTGCAATTCGCGTTTCTGGCCGAAGTAACCGCCGCGGACTATCTGCCGGCGGAGCCGCGATTCGAAGTCATCTACCACCTGGCGTGCCTGGGCGAGGCGTTCGCGCGGCCTGATGGCGCCGCGCCGGCGCGGCGGCTGCGAATGAAGGTCCGGCTCACCGGCAACGACGCCCGCCTGCCGTCGGTCACCCCGGTCTATCCAACGGCCGGCTGGCCGGAGCGCGAAGTGTTCGACCTCTTCGGCATCGTCTTCGAGGACCACCCGGATCTGCGCCGCATTCTGATGACCGACGACTGGGAAGGGCACCCGCTGCGCAAGGACTATCCGGTCCAGATTCGCCGGGAAACGTCCGGATGGTCCGCGCTGCAGATGACCCCCGATGAGTTTGCGGCCAACATCCGCGCCGCACGCGATCGCGCGAAGTCAGACGCCGCGCACGAAGGGCCGGAGGCCTAGCGGATGTCCGAGATTCGCGTCGAGACGATGACCGTGAACATGGGGCCCCAGCACCCCAGCACGCACGGCGTGCTCCGGCTCGTCCTGACGCTCGACGGCGAAACCATCACGGGCGCCGAGCCCACGATCGGATTTCTTCACACCGGCATCGAGAAGACCGCCGAGCAGAAGAAGTGGCAGCAGGTCATCCCCCTTGTCGAACGGATGGATTACCTCGGACCGCAATCGAACAGCCTCGCCTTCTGTATGTCGGTCGAGAAGCTGCTCGGGATCGAAAGCGCGATCCCCGAACGCGTCATCTGGATTCGAGTCCTCATCGCGGAGCTGAACCGGCTCAGCAGTCACCTGGTGTGGCTCGGCACTCATGGGATGGAAGTGGGCGCCGTGTCGGTGATGCTGTACTGCTTCCGCGAGCGCGAGCAGTTGCTCAATATCAACGAGATGCTGGCCGGCTTCCGGATGTTCCCGAGCTACCTCCGCATCGGCGGCCTGCGCGAGGACCTTCCGCGCGGGTTCCACGAGGCGGTCAAGGCCTTCCTGGACATGTTCCCGGGCAAGATCGACGAGTACGACAAACTCCTCACGAAGAATCAGATCTGGATCAAGCGCACCAAGGGTGTCGGCAAGCTCTCTCGTGACGAAACGATGGCGATGGGGGTCGTGGGGCCGATGGCCCGGGCGGTCGGCATTCCGTACGACGTGCGCAAGACCTTCCCCTACCTGGGGTACGACACTTTCGACTTCGATGTGCCGACGCAGACCGACGGCGACGTGTACGCGCGGTACCTCGTGAAGCTCGAGGAGATGCGGCAGAGCGTCAGAATCTGTCAGCAGGCGCTCGCGCGGATCTCGCCGACGGGCGTGTACGATTGCGGCGACTACCGGATCGTGCCACCGCCGAAGGATCGCGTCTACACCGAGATGGAGGCGCTCATCCAGCACTTCCTCTTGTATTCGCAAGGCTTCAACGTACCGAAGGGGGAGGCGTACGTGCCGATCGAGGGCCCGCGAGGCGAACACGGATTCTTCATCGTGTCCGACGGGTCGAACCGGCCCGTGCGCGTCAAGTCACGCGCGCCGTCGTTCATCGCGTGCCAGGCGCTGCCGAGAATGATCACCGGCGGCCTGATCGCGGACGTGATTGCCGTGATCGGATCGACCGACGTCGTGATGGGGGATGTGGATCGATGAAGGGCGGAGCGAACAAGGACGGCCCGCGGCGTTCTGTGCCGCGGCCAGCCCAAAGGGCGCCGCGCGTAGCGCGTAGCGCGCGTGGGGGTGGGGCCCCACGCGCGAGTGATCAAAGATGACATTTCACCCATCAATGGATTACGGTCGCGGACACCATCAGTCCGCGCGGGCGCTGCCCGAGGAAGGGCCGCCGTTTGCCTTCACACCCGAGAATCGCGCGACCCTCGACGAGATCCTCACGCACTATCCGCCCGATCAGCGCAAGTCGGGAATTCTGGCGGCGCTATATCTCGTGCAGGGGCAGCAGGGCTACATCACTCGAAACGGCATGCGGCACGTGGCGGAGCTGATTGGCTGCACGCCGGCCGATGTGGAGGACGTCGTGTCGTTCTACACGATGTTCTACACACGTCCGGTCGGGCGCTACGTGATTCAAGTCTGCCGCACGCTGTCCTGCGCGCTGATGGGCGCCGAGCGGGTGACCGAGGAGTTCGCCCGCGCGCTTGACCTGAAACCGGGCGAAACCGACGCCGCGAAGGAGTTCACGTTGATGGAAGTCGAGTGCCTGGGCGCTTGCGATCGGGCGCCCGTCGTCGGCGTCAACGATCACTGGCAGGAGTGCCAGCGTGCCGAGGATGTCCCGACGCTTGTCGAGGCGTTGCGTGCGCGCGGGCCGGCCGCCCTCACGGGCTGCCATCTGAAGGTGGAACGGTGATACCGCGAGCGAGCAAGCGTCGCGAGCCGCGAAGCGCCGTGGTGCGCGGGGGTGGGGCCCCGCGCGCATTGCAGGAAAGATGACATCCCGGATGGATCCAGTTCTCACCCAATTCGTGCGCGAACCGGGGAGCTACACCCTCGATGCCTATGCCCGGCGCGGCGGCTATGGGGCGCTCAAGAAGGCGCTCGGGATGACGCCGGAAGCGGTGATCGAGGCGGTCAAGCAATCGGGCCTGCGCGGCCGCGGCGGTGCGGGTTTTCCGACGGGCATGAAGTGGCAGTTCGTCGACAAGAAGTCGCCGAAGCCGAAGTACATCTGCTGTAACGCGGACGAGAGCGAGCCGGGCACATTCAAAGATCATGTGTTGATGGAGCGCAACCCGCACCTGCTGTTCGAGGGCTGCCTGATCGGGTGCTACGCGATCGGGGCGAAGGTCGCCTACATCTATATCCGCGGCGAGTTCTACCACGTGCAGCAGGTCCTCGAAGCCGAACTGGCGAAGGCCCGCGCCGCCGGGTTTGTCGGCAGCAACATCTTCGGATCGGGCTTCGATTGCGAGATTCACGTGCACCGCGGCGCCGGCGCGTACGAGGCGGGGGAAGAGACGGCGCTCATCGAATCGCTCGAGGGCAAGCGCGCGCAGCCGCGACTCAAGCCGCCTTTCCCGGCCGTGGCGGGGCTCTACGGCTGTCCCAGCGCGGTCAATAACGTCGAGACCCTCTGCAACGTGCCGATCATCATCGACCGCGGCGCGGAGTGGTTCGCGAAGATCGGGCCCGAGAAGAACGGCGGCCCGAAGCTGTTCTGCGTCAGCGGCCACGTGAATCGGCCCGGCACGTTCGAGGCGGCGATGGACGTCAGCCTGCGGGATCTGATCTACGACGCGCGCTTCGCGGGCGGCATTCGCGGCGGGCACGCGCTGAAGGCGGTCATCCCCGGCGGCTCGTCCGTGCCGGTCCTGCTGCCGGATCAGATCGACATTCCGGCGAGCTACGACGCCATCGCCAAGGCCGGGTCGATGCTCGGCTCGGCCGGCATTATCGTCATGGACGAGACGACTTGCATGGTCTGGGCGGCCGAGAACCTGCTGCATTTCTACAAGCACGAGTCGTGCGGCAAGTGCACGCCCTGCCGGGAAGGATGCGACTGGCTATTCCGCCTGCTGCGCAAGATCGAGCTTGGAGAAGGCCAGCCGAAGGACCTCGACCTGCTGCTCTCGGTCGCGAACAACATCCTCGGCAAGACGCTGTGCGCGTTTGGCGATGCCGCCGCGACGCCGGTTCTCTCGACGATCAAGACGTTCCGCGAGGAATACGAGGCCCACGTGCGTGAGGGGCGCTGCACGCTGCCGGCCCCGTGGCGTGCGGACGCGGCTGTGGCGGCAGCGCACTAGCAGCATGGATCGAGTCCTGATCGGCCAGTTCGTCGTCATCGGGTTCACGTTTTTCATGCTGCTGAACTCGGCGGCGATTCTCGTCTATATGGAGCGTAAGGTCGCGGCGTTCGTGCAGCAGCGCTATGGGCCCTATCTGGTCGGCCCGAAGGGAATGATGCAGCCGCTCGCGGACATCATCAAGCTGATGTTCAAGGAAGAGCTCCGGCCGAAGGCGGCCGACGCTCTCCTCTTCTACGTTGCGCCCGTGCTCTCGGCGACGGCGGCGTTCGCGGCGTTCTCGGTCGTGCCGTTCGGCGCGGACACCACGTTCTTCGGCCTCCTCGATCGGCCGATCCACCTGGCCGCGGCCGACGTGAACGTCGGGTTGCTCGTCATCTTCGCGATCACCTCCATGGGCGTCTACGGGATTGTCCTGGCGGGCTGGAGCTCGAACAGCAAGTACTCGCTGCTCGGCGGCCTGCGATCCTCGGCCCAGATGATCAGCTATGAGCTCTCATACGGCCTCTCGTTTGCGGCCGTGATCATGCTGGCCGGCTCGCTGTCGCTGCACACGATTGTGGACGCGCAAGCCGGCTACTGGCTGCATGTGATCCCGAAGTGGTACATCTTCGTCCAGCCGCTCGGGTTCTTCATTTTCCTCACGGCCGGCGTCGCCGAAACCAACCGCGCGCCCTTCGATTTTCCGGAAGCCGAGCAGGAGCTGGTCGCCGGATACCACACGGAGTACAGCTCGATGAGCTTCGCGCTGTTCTTCCTGGCGGAGTACGTGAACATGGTCACGGTTTCGGCGGTCGCGACCGACCTGTTTCTCGGCGGCTGGCACGGGCCGTTCCTGCCCGACTGGCTCGGCTGGATCTGGTTCCTGGCGAAGGTCGGGTTCCTGCTCTTCTTCTATATCTGGATGCGGTGGACGCTGCCGCGGTACCGCTACGACCAGCTCATGGAATTCGGCTGGAAGTGGCTGCTGCCGGCGTCGGTCGTCAATCTTCTGGTGACCGCCGGCGTGGTCATCTACATGGGCTGGTAAGGGAAATGGGTGCCCTTCTGTTCTGGCTCTTTGCGGCGGTCATGGTCGGCGCGTCCCTGCTTGTCATCGGGCAGCGCAACCCGATGTACAGCGTGCTGCTGCTGATTGTCTCGTTCGGCGCGCTGTCTGGTCTGTACATCCTGCTGGGCGCGCCATTCGTGGCCGCGATTCAGATCATCATTTATGCCGGCGCGATCATGGTCCTCTTCCTCTTTGTCGTCATGTTGCTGAACGTGCCGACCGAGGATCCGCCGACGGGTTATCACGCCAGTCTGCTCGGCGGCGCGGGGCCGCGGCGATTTGGCGCCGTGCTGTCGGTGCTCCTGGTGGTCGAACTGTTCTGGGCCATGAAGAGCCTGCAGACGACGCCGCTGCCAACCGCGCAGGGCCAGCGGGTCGGAACCGTGCTCGAGATCGGCCGACGGCTGTTCACGCAGTATTCCTTCGCCTTCGAGGCCACGTCGGTGCTGATCCTGGTGGCGATGGTCGGCGCGATTGTGCTGGCGCGAAGGGAACGTTCATGAGTTGCGCCCACTATGCTCCCTGAGCCCACTCTCAATTCATATCTGGTCCTGTCAGCCGTGCTGTTTGCGATCGGCACGGCCGGCGTATTCCTGCGGCGCAACCTCATCACCATCCTGCTGTCGATTGAGGTCATGCTGAACGCCGTCAACCTCATGTTCGTCGCCGTCGACCGGTTCCTCGGCACCGTCGACGGGCAAATCATCGTCTTTTTCGTGATGACGGTCGCGGCGGCCGAGGCCGCGGTTGGACTGGCGGTGGTCATCGCGCTGTTCCGGCATCGAGAGTCGTTGAACCCCGACGCCTTCACGACGCTGAAATGGTGACCGTGCTCCTGCTGATTCCTCTGCTGCCGTTCGTCGGATTCCTCTTCAACGCCGCTGTCGGGCGACGCCTGTCGAAAGGCGTGTCGGGCGGCGTCGCGACCGGCGCGATGGCCCTGTCCTTTGGCGTGGCGGTCGCGGCCGTCCGCGCGTTGCTGATGGTCGAGCCGGTTGGCGGCGTTCGCACGCTGGATCAGATCGTCTACACCTGGCTGGCGTCTGGGCGTCTCAATATCCCGCTCGCGTTCCACCTCGATCCCCTGTCGGCACTGATGATTCTGGTGGTCACCGGCATCGGTACGCTCATTCACCTCTACTCGACGGCGTACATGCACTCAGAGACCGACTCCGAGTTCGCGCGCTACTTCTCCTACCTCAACCTCTTTGCGGCGTTCATGCTGGTGCTCGTGCTCGGCGCGAGCTTCCCGGTGATGTTCATCGGCTGGGAGGGCGTCGGGCTCTGTTCGTATCTGCTGATCGGCTTCTGGTTCGCCAAGCCGTCGGCAGCCGACGCCGGCAAGAAGGCGTTTGTCGTCAACCGCATCGGCGACTTCGGCTTCCTGCTCGGAATGTTCTGGCTGTTCAAGCTCTTCGGCACGCTCGATTTTCAACAGGTGGCGGCCAAAGCCGGCGCCCTGCCGCCGGAACTGGGATTCGGCGCGCTGACCGCCATCACCCTGTTGCTCTTCCTTGGCGCGACCGGCAAATCGGCGCAGATTCCGCTCTACATCTGGCTGCCTGACGCCATGGAGGGCCCGACGCCGGTGTCGGCCCTCATCCACGCGGCCACGATGGTGACCGCCGGCGTGTACATGATCGGCCGCAACGCCGTTCTGTTCAGCCATGCGCCGCAAACGCTGCAAGTCGTCGCGGTCATCGGCGTATTGACCGCGCTGATGGCGGGCACCATCGGTCTGGTGCAGAACGACATCAAGCGCGTCCTCGCGTACTCGACGGTCTCGCAGCTCGGCTACATGTTCCTGGCGATGGGCGTCGGCGCGTTTGCCGGCGGCATCTTCCACCTGTATACGCACGCCTTTTTCAAGGCGCTGCTGTTCCTCGGGTCGGGCGCCGTCATTCACGCGCTCGACGGAGAGCAGGATCTGCGTAACATGGGCGGCCTGCGGCACGCGCTGCCGATCACGTTCTGGACGTTCTTCATCGGTACGCTCGCCATTGCCGGCGTGCCGCTCCTGTCAGGCTTCTTTTCGAAGGACGAGATTCTGTGGCAGACGTTCGAGCGGGGTCATCACACTCTTTGGATCGTCGCGCTCGCCACGGCGTTTCTGACCGCGATCTATATGTTCCGCCTGTTGTACATGGCATTCTTCGGCCCTTCGAGGCGGCCTTCCGGCCCCCGCTCGGACCATGACGACGCCCACGGCCATGGCACGAGCGCGCACGGCGAGTCGAGCGGCCATCTCCACGATGCGCCGCCGGCCATGACGATCGCGTTGGTCGTGCTCGCGATCGGAGCAGTCCTCGCGGGTTATGTCGGCATACCCAACGTGCTCGTGCGCGGCGGCAATCGGATCGAGACGTTCCTCGCGCCGAGCTTTCGCGCCCCGAACTATGTGGCCGGCGCCGCCGAGCCTGAGACTCCGGCCGCGGAAGGGGAGACCGGAAACGCCTCGACGGAGCTGAGTCTGATGGCCTTGTCGACGGTGGTCGCCCTCGCAGGAATCGGCCTGGCGACGACCATTTACCTCCGGCGGCCCGGCGCGGCCGACCGCATGGCCGCCCGCTTCTCGGGGCTGTACACCCTCCTGCTCGGGAAATACTTCGTCGACGAGATTTACGACGAAGCGATCGTTCAACCCGTGAAGAGGACGTCTACGCTTCTGCTCTGGCGCGGCATCGACACCGGGATTGTCGACGGCACCGTGAACGGCGTCGGACTCGTGGTGCGCGGCTGGAGCGCAGTTCTGCGCCGCCTTCAAACGGGATCCGTGCGGGCCTACGCGATGTCCCTGTTCGCGGGAGTCGTCGTGATCGTGGGGTATTACCTGTGGCGCTGACATCGCTGGTGCTCCTCCCGCTGGTCGGCTCGGGAGCCGTGCTTCTCGCGGGCAAGGGCCGCGACGGCCTGGTGCGCCAGTTCGCGCTGGCCATCGCGCTCCTCACCTTCGTGGTCAGTCTGGTGGTCTGGTGGCGGTTCAACCCGGCGTCGGCGGACTATCAGTTCGTCGAGCGCCACACGTGGCTGCCGGACTTCGGGATCTCGTACCACGTCGGCGTCGACGGCATCAGCCTGCTGCTCATCGTGCTGACGACGTTTCTCACGCCGATCGCCCTCCTGTGCTCGTGGCAGTCGATCGAGCAACGCGTGCGCGAGTTTTCGTTTTTCATGCTCGCGCTCGAAGCGGCGATGATCGGGGTCTTCATTTCGCTCGATCTCTTCCTCTTCTATCTGTTCTGGGACGCCATGCTCATCCCGATGTACTTTCTCATCGGGATCTGGGGCTACGACCGGCGCGTCTATGCGTCGATCAAATTCATCCTCTACACGATGGCGGGCAGCGTGCTCATGCTGATCGCGATCATCTGGCTCGCGTACTACCATCAGGCCGCGGTCGGCGTGCCGAGCTTCGACATCGTCGATTTGTACGCGCTGAACGTGCCGGCGCCGCTGCAGATGTGGCCGTTCCTCGCGTTTGCGGTGGCGTTCGCAATCAAGGTCCCGCTGTTTCCCTTCCACACCTGGCTTCCCGACGCACACGTCGAGGCGCCCACCGCAGGCTCGGTGATCCTGGCCGGCGTCCTTCTGAAGATGGGAACGTACGGCCTTTTGCGCTTTGCGTTTCCGCTGTTCCCGAACGCAGCGCAGTATTTCGCGCCCTGGCTGGCCGTGCTGGCCGTCATCGGCATCGTGTACGGCGCGCTCGTGGCAATGGTCCAACCGGACATGAAGAAGCTCGTGGCGTATTCGTCGGTCAGCCACCTGGGTTTCGTGGTGCTTGGCCTGACGGCGATGAACGTCAACGGCGTCCAGGGCGCCGTGTACCAGATGTTGGCGCACGGGATCTCGACCGGCGGCCTCTTCCTGATGGTGGGCATGCTCTCCGATCGGCGGCATACCCGATTGATTGCGGAGTTCGGCGGACTCAAAGCGGTCATGCCGCAACTGGTCGCCGCATTTCTGCTGCTCACCCTCGCCTCCGTCGCGCTGCCAGGGATGAACGGATTCGTCGGGGAATTCCTGATATTGCTCGGGTCGTTCAGCGCGACACTCGTGCGCCCCGCCGGCGTCTACACGGCGATTGCGTCCACCGGTGTCATTCTCTCGGCCGTCTACATGCTATGGATGTTCCAGCGCGTGAATTACGGCCCCGTCACCAACCCGAAGAACCGCGGCCTGCGCGATCTGAGCGTGCGTGAGTGGTTCGTGATCGGGCCCGTCTGCGCAGCGGCGATCTTCATGGGTGTCGTGCCGGGGCTGTTCCTGAAGCCGATGGAAGCGTCCGTCAAGCGCACCGTCGAGCACGTCGTCGGCAGCGGGACGGCGAATGCGAAGAATCAGGCCCCAGGCCCAAGGCCCCAGGGCCGAGGCGGGCAACGGCTCTCTCTAGAGCACGCACCGGACACGGCGATCTCGAGCGAACGAGCGCAAGCGAGTGAGCCGCGCGAGCGGAGCGGGGCTCCCGGGGTCCCCGCGAGCGAGCGCATCAGGGGGTCCGCGGGGACGAAGTCCCCCGGGCAAAACTAATGCGCACCGACCTCATCGCCATCACACCACTGCTCATCGTCGCGCTGTCGGCATGCGCCGTGCTGCTGGCCGAGTCGTTCCGGCGGTCCCATGAGGAGATGCCGCACGGCCTGCTCGGCGGCATCGGTCTCACTGGGGCCATCGCCGCCTCGGCGTTTCTCTGGAAGCGCGACGTGACCGGATTTGGCGTGATCGTGATCGATCACTACAGCATCTTCTTCAACATCACGCTCTGCGCGATCGGGTTGCTCACCATCCTGCTGTCGTCGGGCTCGGCGAAGCGGGATCGTCTGCCGACCGGCGAGTATCAGGCGCTGATGCTGTTCTCGATCGTGGGCATGATGATGATGGGATCGACGCGCGACCTGCTCATCATCTTCCTTGCGCTCGAGATCATGTCACTCGGCGTCTACGTCATGACGGGGCTCAAGCGTGAGAGCGAGCAGGGCGCCGAGGCCGCCTTCAAGTATTTCGTCCTCGGGGCGTTTTCGAGCGCCTTCTTTCTGTACGGCATCGCGTTCGCGTACGCCATCGCCGGCACGACGCGCCTGGACGAGCTGAGCGCACGGGTCGCGAGTTCCTCGAACAACCCTGGCATCATGATCGTGCTCGCCATGGTGCTGCTGCTGGTCGGCTTTGCGTTCAAGGTGTCGGCCGTGCCGTTCCACATGTGGACACCGGATGCTTACGAGGGCGCGCCGACGCTCGTCACCGGATTCATGTCCACCGGCGTCAAGGCGGCAGCGTTTGCGGCCTTTCTGCGCGTGTTCCTGTCCGCACTCGAGCCGCTGCACGTCCACTGGGCGCCCGTGCTCTCGGCCATCGCCGGCCTCACGATGCTGCTGGGGACGATTGTCGGGGTGGCGCAGTCCAACGTCAAACGCATGCTCGCCTACTCGAGCATCGCGCACGCGGGCTATCTGCTGATCGGTCTCATTGCCGCCAATGCCGCAGGCAAGGCCGCGATCCTGTTCTACCTGGTGGCGTACGGTGTGACGAATCTCGGCGCATTCGGCGTGCTGGCGGCTTTGTCCTCTGCCGATCGGCCGCACGACGAAGTGCGCGATTTTGCGGGCCTCTGGCAGGAGCGGCCAGGATTGGCCGCGCTACTCACGGTGTTTCTGCTGTCGCTGGGCGGGTTTCCGCCGACCGTCGGGTTCGTGGCCAAGTGGTACATCTTCAACGCGGCGCTGCAGAAGGGCCTGTTTGCCCTGGCGATCCTCGGGGTGCTGACAAGCGTGATCTCGGTATTCTTCTACCTCCGTATCGTCGTCATGATGTACATGTCCGACGAGCACGCCCCTGGCCATCGCCCGGCCACCGCGAATGTGGCGATGGCCGGCATGCTCATCGCAGTCGTTCTCGTGTTCTACCTGGGCGTTCTGCCCGGACGGTTGATCTCCCTGGCCGCCGACTCAGTTGCATCGATCTTCTAATCCCGGAAAGCATTTTGCTTGACGTGGTATTGTCGCGCGCCCGCGAGCGCGCGGGCGCAACCTGCCACGTCACGTCAAGTGACTTTCCGTATGAGTGATGGCTTCCCCCGTGCAGGACCGCCGCACGACATCGACGACCTCCTCGTCCTCGCCTTCCGTCATGGTCCGAACATCCAGCACCACACGGTCCTGGTGAATCCGCACGATGACTGGCGGATCCGCGGCACGCAGATGGGTCTCGAGCGCTGAGGCGGACAGATCTGCTGCGTTCAATCGCGACCAGTCGAGTCGGCAGCGCCGATCCCGGTGCGCTGCCGCCGCCGATGGTCGAGACGCCATCGATGACTTCGACTCGCAGGTGGGGGAGACTGCCGAGCCGAGCTGCCAGGCGCCGGGCCCTGACGTCGAGATCCTCCACCGTCAGCGTCAGCATGCGGTAGACCGGAATCTGCGGTCGAGCGGGCTCGCGGGCCCAGAGGGCTAACGTTGCTTCGAGGGTGGCGTATGTCAGTTTATCGACGCGCAGCGCGCGCATCAGTGGATGTCGGCGGACCCGGCCAACCAGATTGGCGCGGCCGACGATGAGCCCTGATTGCGGACCGCCGAGCAATTTGTCGCCGCTGAAGGCCACGAGGTCGGCGCCGGCGGCCAGACTGCCGGCGACCGGCGGCTCGTCGCGGAGGACAGCCTCCCCGAAGCCCGTGCCGCCCAGCCACCCGCTGCCGAGGTCTTCGAACAGCGGAAGCTGGAACCGATGCGCCAACCCGACGAGCTCGGCCAGTGCGGGCCGTTCAGTGAACCCTTCCACGCGGAAGTTCGAAGGGTGGACGCGCAGGATCAGGGCCGTGCGTTCGCCGATGGCGGCGGCGTAATCCGCCGTCCTGGTGCGGTTGGTCGTGCCGACCTCGCGCAGCGCCGCGCCGGATTGTGCCATCACGTCAGGCACGCGAAACCCGCCGCCGATTTCGACCAGTTCGCCGCGCGAGACGATGACCTCCCGGCCCGCCGCAAGCGCGGCGAGCACGAGCAGAGTCGCGGCCGCGTTGTTGTTGACGACGGTCGCGGCTTCAGCGCCGTGAGCCGGCAGAGGAGCCGCTCGGCATGGACATGCCGGTGCCCGCGGGCTCCAGCCTCCAGGTCGTATTCCAGGTTCGAATAGCCGCCGAGGACGGTTGCGCGCTGGCGTGCAACGGCGGCGAGCGGTGCGCGTCCCAGATTCGTGTGAATGATCACGCCTGTCGCGTTGATGACTCGCCGGAGTGATGGCGCGAGCCGATCCGACAGCGTCAGCTGCAGGTGACGCTCCATCCACATCGACGCGTCCTCGACCGACGTCGGAGTGACACGATTGCCTGCAATTGCGTCGCGCAACGCGTCGGCCGCCTCGCGTGAAGCGGCCGCGATCGACTGACGCCCGTGCGTTTCGATCTCGCGCTCGACACTCGAGCGCTGGAGGAACTCTTCGATTGACGGAATCAGGCGGAAGACGGCCATCGTGCGGTTGCGGCGTGAGGCTCGAAAGGATAGCATTTCCACACGCTTGCACGCCGCAGGTGCCGATTCGCATGTCGTCATCCGAGCATCCCGATCGCGTCCTGCCTGACGAGCCCGAGCACCGGCCGCTCGAGCGCTTCTGGCCGTACGCCGACCTGCCTGAGCAGCCGACCGACGAGGAACTGGCGACCCTGCATCCCGAGTTGAGGCAGGCGGTGTTCGGCGCTCCGCCGCTCCCGTTTTCGATTTCCATTGTCTTCCCGAGATTCGAAGGATCCGACTACGCGCGCGCCGTCGAACTTGCGCGCGGCTCTGCGGAGTATCTCGAGACGCAGGTCGCCGGTGTCGTGCGCCATCGAGCGC
The DNA here is from genome assembly GCA_963724645.1 of uncultured Acidobacteriota bacterium. GTDB lineage: Bacteria > Acidobacteriota > Vicinamibacteria > Vicinamibacterales > SCN-69-37 > CAVXSP01. Next base: position 67,768 of record CAVRVJ010000006.1, on the reverse strand, counting down.
GGTTCTTTCCAGGCGAACGGCCCCTGCAATTGCGTGATTTGTATGCGTTGGTGTCGGAGGTCAACGGCGTCGAAGTGCTCGTCGACGATCAGCCGGTGCCGTACGCGCGGGAACTCTGGCTTCCGCTCGTCTGGTTCTTGATCAAGTAGTGGAAAACGCTGGCGGGAAGAACTCGGCGTTCTCACGAAACGGAGCGAACCGGCCGGAGCGAGTGAGCCGATGGAGCGAATCCAGACGGCGGGGCCCCCGTGAGCGACGGCGTCGAGGGGGAACGGCGGGGACACAGATCCCCAGAAGAGGCTTGAGGGACCGGAACGAGGTGCTCCGGCCCCCCATGTGGTTAGCTTGGCTTGGTGACGTTTCCGGCCTGAGGTCCCTTTGGACCGTCGACGATCTCGAACTCAACCGCCTGGCCTTCTTCGAGCGTCCGGAAACCCGCACCCTGAATCGCCGAGAAGTGGACGAACACGTCGTTGCCCCCTTCGCGCTCGATGAAACCGTACCCCTTCGCGTTATTGAACCACTTGACCTTACCCGTGATGCGCATCGTGCCTGCCTTGCGAAAATCGCGGCGAACGCCACCGCACTGCCCCCTCGTCGCTTTTTACGCGAGCGCGACGCGGTGACAAAAAAAGACCGCAACGTGCGGTCTCAACTTCGACGCCAGCCCGCCCAACGTCAACCGGTGACTCTAGTCGGGTAAAGCGGAGCTTGTCAACGACTATGCGCGCACTTTTAAGTGTTTCCGATAAGGCGGGTCTGGTCGCGTTTGCCGCTGAATTAGCGGGCCGCGGCTGGGAATTGGTCTCGACTGGGGGAACTGCCCAAATCCTTCGTGAAGGGGGTCTCGACGGTCGTCGGTATCTCGGACGTGACGGGATTTCCGGAAATGATGGACGGGCGGGTGAAGACCCTCCATCCCAAGATCCATGCGGGGATCCTCGCGCGCCGCCACCGGCCCGATGACCGCTCGGCGCTTGCGGCACACGCGATCACTCCGATCGATCTGGTGGTGGTCAATCTCTACCCATTCGCGAAGGCTGCCGCGCGGCCGGATATTCCGTTCGACGATCTGATCGAAGAAATTGATATTGGCGGCCCCAGCCTGCGTGCGCGCGGCGGCGAAGAACTTCAAGGATGTCCTCGTGGTGGTCGATCCTGCCGATTACGCCAGGGCATTGGCGGCGCTCGCGACGCCTGGCGGGCCGCCGGTCTCGTTTCGGTTCGATTTGGCGCGCAAGGCCATCGCCCATACGGCTGATTACGACCGCATGATCGCGGCGACACTCGACGCCGTCCGGATAGACGGCGCGTCGGCGCGCTTCATCCGAGACGCCTCGCCGGCGCTGCTGCCCGACACATGGCGCCCACTGCTCGTCAAAGTGCGTGATTTGCGGTACGGCGAGAATCCCCATCAGGCAGGCGCCTGGTATGCCGAACGTCAGGCGGGATTCGGGACCGCGGTCGTGCATCAAGGCAAGGAATTGTCATTTACGAACCTCCTGGATCTGGATGCCGCCGCGCGCCTCGTCCTCGAGTTCGAGGAGCCGGCGGCCGTCGTCATCAAACACACCAACCCCTGCGGCGTGGCGACGGCGGGCTCTGCGGCTGAAGCGTATGTGCGCGCGCGGGACGCCGACCCGCTTTCGGCGTTTGGAGGGATTGTCGGATTCAATCGGCCCATTGATCTCGAGACCGCGCGAGCGCTGACCGGGACGTTCATCGAAGCCGTTGTTGCGCCGGCGCTCGAGCCCGAGGCGGATGTGTTGGCGATTCTCGCCGCCAAGCCCAACCTTCGTATCGTTACGGCCGACTTTCGCGGACTCGAAGCGCAGCGCGACGTGCGTTCCATTCTGGGCGGCTGGCTCGTGCAGGGGCGCGACATGGTGAGCGAAGCGGCGGCCGCCTGGCCGGACGGCGCCATGCCACGCGTGGTCACGAAGCGCGCGCCGACCGCAGCGGAGTGGCGCGCGCTGCGATTCGCCTGGCGTGTCTGCGCCCACGTGAAATCAAACGCCATCGTGTTCACGTCGGAGGATGTGACGCTGGCGGTTGGTGCCGGGCAGATGAGCCGCGTGGACGCGGTGAAGACGGCCATCATGAAGGCTGGTGACCGCCTGCGTGGTTCGGTGGCGGCATCGGATGCATTCTTTCCATTTCGCGACGGACCAGACGCGATCGCGACGGCCGGCGCAACCGCCGTGGTCCAGCCCGGTGGTTCCGTGCGGGACACCGACGTCATCGCGGCCGCCGACGAGCACGGCCTCGCGATGGTCTTGACCGGGCGACGGCATTTCCGGCACTAAGGGGGACGGGCGTGCTTGGCACAGATGCCGGCGGTGACGTGCCGGAGGTCGGTCCGACCGTTCGCACCTCCACGGCGGAATCTGTGGCAAACCCCCCCGTCGCCCTGTTCGCCATTCTGCTCGCCTTGGCGGTGCCTGTCTTCTTTCTATTTCTGGGCGCCAACTCCGTCTGGGACACGAACGAGGCGTTCTATGTCGAGACGCCCCGTCAGATGGTGCGGTCGGGCGACTACATCAATCCCACCTTCAACGCTGCGCCCCGCTTCAATAAGCCGGTCCTCAGCTATTGGATCGTCGCGGCGCTCTATCAGGCGTTCGGAGACTCGGTCGCCGTCGAGCGCGTTGGCATTGCGATGGGTGCGACGGCAATCGTCCTGGCCGCCTTTCTCATCGGCCGCGCACTCCGTTCGACGGTGGCCGGTCTTCTCGCGGCGCTCATCGTGTCCACGGCCCCACGCTTCGTGTGGTTCGCCAGAAAGATCTTCATCGACGTCTATCTGACGACGTTTACGTCGCTTGCGCTGGCCGCTTTCGTGTTGGCCGAGCAGCACCCGCGACACCGGCGGCGGTATCTGTCGCTGATGTACATCGCGTTGGGTCTGGGCGTCCTGACCAAGGGCCCGGTCGCGGTTGTCATCCCCGCGCTCGTCTGTGTCGATCTGGCTCGCGGGCGAGCACAGGCTTTCGGAAGTTCGCCGGCTGATGCTGATTCCCGGCCTGGCAATTCTTCTGGCCATCGTGCTGCCGTGGTATTCGGCCGTCTACGCGCAACATGGCTGGTCCTACATTCGCGATTTCCTGTTCGAGGAGAACCTCAGCCGGTATGCCACCACGACGATGACCCCAGGCGGCCGGGGCGTCTGGTTTTACCTGCCCGTCCTGTTCGGGGACCTCTTTCCGTGGGCTCCACTGGTGCTTGTGCCGCTGATCGGCGTCGCTCGCGCGTGGCGTTCGGCCCGCGGCCGGCCTGACCAGGCGGTCAACGGCGCTCTGGATCGCCTGCTCTGGATCTGGATCGTGCTGTTCGTCGTCGTCTTCTCGTTTTCACGTACGAAGCAGGACCTGTACATTTTTCCCATCGTGCCCGCCGTCGCGGCGCTCGTTGGCAGTCTGCTGGCCGGCACCTTCAGCCGGCGCCCTTCGGGGCTGCTGAATGTGCTCTTTCTCATGATCTCGGGTCTGTGCGTTATCGCGGCGCCAGGGCTCTACTGGCTGTTCGGACCGTCGGCCGGCTATTACGTCCTGCCGGAGATTCTCGCGTTCACGGCAGTGTTGGCCCTTACTGGTGCGGCTGCGTTCATCCTGTGGGCGCTCGGCAGGCGCCTTCACGCCGTCGGGGCGCTTGCCGGAGGTTTCATTCTTTTGAACTATGCCTTCGTCGGATACGTACTGCCGGGCGTAGAGCGATCCAAGCCTGTCCCGCCGCTCGTGCAGACGATTTCGCAACGCGCAGCACCCGGCGCGAAGCTCGGCTATTTCAAGATGGGTTTACAGAGCTTCGTGTACTACACCGATCGCGGCGGAGTCGAAGAGATCGGCATTCCCGGGCAGGCCAAAGCCTTCTTCTACGACGACAGAGAATCATGGGCCCTGATGGGAGCCGACGAATGGCAGGTGGTCCAGGGTCTGGTTCCGAACGTCTGTGTCGTCGATCGGCATCCGCTATCAATCTTCGATGCCAAGCTCGCTGACATTGTGGCTCGTCGTCCGCCCGAAGACGTGCTGCTCGTCAGGAACCACTGCGACAGGCGGTAGGGCTGCGTCAGGGCAGGCAAGGCGCCCTCATCCACCGATTCTCGGCAGCCAGGGCCCGAGCGCCAGCCGTAGAGCTGCCAACGCGAACCAGACGACCGCAGGGAACGCAGGCACGGCCGCATCAGCCCGGTTCAGCCAGGCCCGCAACGCGGACCACGATCGATATGCCACCACGCCCCCGACGGCAGCGACGATGTAGGTGGCGGAGAAGGAGTAACGCTCTGCAAACCGGCTGGCGACGCTGAGCAGCAGGACCGACGTCGCTGTGAAGGCGATCGCGAACTGCAGCGCTCGCCGCTCGCGCCGCTCGCCGGCCGGAATCCGCTTCCGGCGCCAGGCGGCCCACACGAGAGCCAGGCTCCACGGCGCCGGATGAAACAGCAGCCGCAGAATGTAGAAGCTGACGTGCGTGCCAAACACGCGCGCCTCGGTCAAGGGTGACGTGACTGCGCATGGGGCCGAGTTGACGCTGCCAGTAGACGCTCCAGAACGCGCTGCCGGTCTCCCTGACGTACCAGGCGTCGTAGGCCAGCCCCGCGACCGCCATGCACGCGAGTGCGATGCCGCAAGCCACGGCCTGCCGGGTCCTCGAACCGTTCGTGGGATTGAAGAGGATCCACCAGGCGGCGCCCATCAGGACCAGCACGACGAACACGCCTTTGATGAGCAGGCCGCCGACGAATCCCATCGCCACGAGCATCACCCATCGCCAGGACCTGCTGACGCCATCGAGCCCGATCAGGCTGATCAAGAGACAGACCAGCATGGGGTACTCGTGGTTGTCTCGAATGCGAAAGACAAACGCCATGGGCGTCAATTGCAGAAGCACGAGGAGCGCGCGGCCATCGTCTCGCGAGGTCAGCCGGGCTGCCAGCGACGCGGTCAGGAGAAGGGCAGCCAGGCCCGCGCTCATGCCGAAAATGTATGGCGCCTGCTCGGCGGGCACGCCCAACCGGCCGAGCGCCGCGGGAATCAGAAATAGGCCAGCCGGATGCTCCAGGAAATAGCCCGACGGTCCGTCTTCGGTCGTGATGCCCCACCACTCCGGCGCCACCCACCTGGCGACAGGGAGCGCGGTGAGCCTCGCAGAAATGATTGCGTATCGCACCGAGTCGGCGTCGACACTGACAAATTTCGTGGCGGCGAGCAGCCCCGCGATCAGCACCAACGCCGCGAGCCACACGACGCGCTCGCGCATAGACAACACGGCCGTCGGCATCACTCCGCCATGTCGCCGAGGGCCTCTGCCAAATCGGAGGTTCCAACCACGGCGGGGCCGAAGCGTGCCACGACCAGGCCGGCGGCCACGTTGGCCAGCCGGGCGGCGTCGCCCAGGGACGCGCCGGCCGCGAGGCTCAGCGCGAGCAACGCCAGCACGGTGTCGCCGGCGCCGGTCACATCAGACACTTCGCGAGCGGAAGCAGCGAGCCCTTCTTCGTGAAAGGGCTCGCGCGAGGCGTCGAGCAGCCACATTCCGTGCTCGCCCCACGTAATCAACACGTTCGCGCCGGTGCGATCGTGAATCTGACGAGCCGCGCGCCGCGCATCATCAGGCGTTCGGATCGTCATGGCGGTCATCAGCTCGGCTTCGTGGTGATTGGGGGTGACCAGCGCAGCGCCTCGATACCGCTCGGCGTTCGGCAGTTTCGGATCCACCAGGACCGGTACCCCGCGCGCCGCCGCGGCGCCGATCGCCGCCTCGATGACCGCCGGCGAGACAACGCCCTTGCGGTAGTCGGAGAGGACAAAGACTTCCGCCTCACGCGCCGCGAGGGTCACCTGCTCGCATAGCGACGCGAGCGCACGGCCGGAGGCCTCGCTGTCCTGCTCGTAGTCCACCCGCGCGACCTGCTGGTTGCGCAAGGTCACGACCCGGACCTTGCGCGTGGTCGGCCGGCGGTCGGCCACGAGGCCCGCGTCATCGACGCCCGCGGCCTTGAGCGCGATTCGAAGTTGGTTGGCGGCGTCGTCTTCGCCGATGAGGCCGATCAACGACGCGCGGCTGTCCATGGCCGCGATGTTGTGCGCGACGTTGGCTGCGCCCCCAAGACGGAATTCTTCCCGGTCGAACCGCACGACCGGCACCGGCGCCTCTGGCGAGATGCGGTCGACGTGACCGATCAGGAAGTGGTCGAGCATGACGTCGCCGATGACGGCCACGCGCCGGCCGGGCAGACGAGCAACGAGAGCTTGAAGATCAGTCATGACTTCGGGCACTGGGCTCTAGCCGCGAGTGACGAGTGTCTGATCTGCCGTCGCCGCTGCCCCCGCCGCATACGGCAACGTGATGATTCCGAGAAACAGGGTCAGAAATTCGGAATCGCCAAAATTATGTTCGAAGAGTCCTGCGGCAAGCATCGCGACGAGCGCGGCAGCTCCTGCCCCGGCGACCGCGCTCGCGGGGCCGCGATAGAGCTGTCGAAAGAGGTCGCGTCCGGCGACCACGACGAACCACAGCCAGGCCAGAAGCGCCGGCACGCCGCGCTCCGCGGCGAGCTGAATCGGCACATTGTGCAAATGCGCGCGTGTCGGCACGCCGACGACGTCCGCAGGATCGACGGCGTCCGGGCTGCGGTACTGCGGGTAGATCAGCGGCACGATGTTCATCCCGACGCCGAACAGCGGATGGTCCTTCACCATGTGCACGCCTGACTTGAACATCGCGACCCGATCCTGGTTGGTCGCATCGTGCAGGTTGGCGATCGAGTAGGCGCGTTGTTTGACCGCGCCGGGCGCGACCAGCACGAAGAGCGCCGCCGCAACCGGTGCGAGAAACAGCAGGCGCAGGTTGCGGATCGCGAGCAGCAGGGCGACGGCGACGATGGTGCCGACCCACGCGTTGCGGGACTCCGTGAATACCAGCGCGACGAGCAGGGCGGGAACGGCAATCGCCGGCCAGATCCATTCCTTCCGGTAGTAAATCAGTCTGGCCGCCGCCGTGCACGTCACCAGCATCAGCACGCCGGAGTAGGTCATGTAGTGGCCGAGTGTGCCACGCGGGCGATGACTGGCGTCGTCGAATCCCAGTGCGGCGTACTCGACGATGCCGACCAGAGCACCGGCGGCGCCGAGCGCGATGATGACGTTGATGGCCGTCATGGCGCGCTCGCCCCGCAGCAATCGCGCAGTCATCGGCACGATCAGGAACAGCAGGAGCTGTCGCGACCGCGTGAAGCTCTCCATCGGATCGACCGAGAACGCGCAGCTCAAGAGCGTCCATGCGGCGAGGGCGACGAGGGGCCAGAAAAACGCCGGCACGTCGGGGCGCTTGCCCTCGCGGAGCGCGAGGATCAGCCAGAGCGCGCCGGGAATCGACGATCAGGTTCGCACCGAAAATCGTGAACTGCACGATTCCCAGGCAGGCGACGAGCGTCACGTAGCCCGCCTGTTCAATCGACGAGTTCCGTGAGGCGCTCATGATCTGGACCCCAGCAACTGTTCAGCGGCTTCGAGCACACGCGCAGCCGAAATGCCCGTCAGGCAACGAAAATCTCCCGGCACGCAGACCCGCTGCTCGCAGGGGCGGCATGGCAGCGATCCTGCGTCGATCGACACGGTAGGCAAGCCGGGCGGCCGCCATGGCGCCGAGCGCTCCTTCAGCGTGGGACCGTAGAGGCCGACCACCGGCACGTCCGACGTCGCCGCGACGTGCAGTGGTCCGCTATCGCCGCCCACGAACGCGGCCGCGCGATCCATCAGCGCGCGCAACTCGGACAGGCTCAAGCCTTCGCCGTCGAGGACGCGACCCTGCCGCGGGCCGAGGCGCTGCCGGGCCGCCGATAACGCGCGGGCCGCAGCGGCACGATCGGACGGGCCGCCGGTCATCACGACCCACCGATTTGGGCCGCCCTCGACCAGCGCGGACGCCAGCGCGGCAAAGGACGCCTCGGGCCACCGGCGGAACGGATTGCCCGCGCTGACGTGCAGCACGATCACCTGTCCTTCATCGGGCACGCCCAGAAGCCGCAGCCGCTCGGCCACCTTGGCGCGAGCGGCCGGATCGACCGGCATGTCGACGCGGTCGATCGCCGGGTCGGGCGAGGCCGGGAAGGACGCGTCGACGGCCGGCAGCAGATCCCACTGGTTCTCCACGGAATGGCGAGGATGCAGTCCTCGCGGGCGATGCACAACGCGCGTGTATATCCATGCGCGGCCCGGGACATCGTAGCCCACTCGCACGGGCGCGCGCGTGGCCCAGGTCAGCCAGCCGCTGCGCGGCCCTCCGTGAAGATCGAGCGCGACGTCGAACCGCTGGTCCCGCAAGTGCCGGGCCATCCGCACGTCGTCTTTGATGCGCTGCCATCCGCGCGTGTGCGACAGGACCAGTACATCGTCCAGCAACGGGTTGGTGGCCACGACCGGAGCGGCGGCCGATTCCACGAGGTAGGCCAAGTGAGCCGACGGGTACTGCCGGCGCAGCGCGCGAATGACGGGCGTCGTGAACACGACATCGCCAATCAGACGCAGCCGGATCAGGAGGACCTTCAAGTGACGTGGACGGCCTCAATCTTCAATGGTCGCTTCGTCCACCAACATCACCGGGATGTCGTCCTTGATCGGGTAGACGCGGTGGCATTTCTCGCAACGCAGCGCGGTGCCGTTCTTGACGAGGCGCACCGGAGCTTTGCACTCCGGACAGACGAGAATCTCGAGCAGCGCAGGGTCAACAGCCATCCGAGGAATATAACAGGGACGGCCTGACAGCCCGGAATGAATGTGCCAGAATTGTGGGCTCATGCCTGTCAGTACGCTCCTGCTCGTCGCCAGTTTGATTGCTCCCGCCGCGCAGGTCCCGGCCCCGGCTGCTCCCGCGGCGTCAGCCGACGCCCTCAGCCAGGCCTATTTCTTCTTTCTTCAGGGGCACATGCTCGATGCCCGCGACGATACCGATGGGGCGGTTGCCGCGTATCGGAAAGCGGCGGCCCTATGGCCGCAGGGTGCCGACATTCATGCCGATTTGGCGGCCCTCTTTGCGCGCGAGGGTAAAGTCGACGAGGCGCTCCGGGAGGCGCATGCGGCGCTCGCGATTGATGACGCGAATCGCGCGGCCCACAGGATTCTCGGCCTGCTGCAGGCCGAGTTGGCCGACGCCGCCAGGGATCAGGGGCGCGCCGCGGCCGTGGCCATCGAGGGCATCCGGCATCTCGAAGTCGTCGCCGCCGACAAGCTGGTCGACCCGACGACGGATTTGGCGCTCGGCCGCTTGTACGTCCGAGCCGGGCTCGACGACAAGGCGATTGTCACGCTGCGCGAATTCCTCATGGATCATCCTGCCTATCCGGAGGCCATGCAATTCCTCGCGGAGGCCTACGAGCACAGCGATCAGCTGGCCTCGGCGCATCGAGACCGTAGCAGCAGTTGGCTGGTCGAGCAGCCGGATCAGCCGCGCATCCTGGCGTGGCTTGCGGAGCTGCAGGAACAGACCGGAGACTGGATGTCGGCTGCGCGCGTGTGGACACGGCTCGCGGACGGCAATCCCCGCACCCTGGCATACCGGCTGCGTGAGGCCACGGCGCTCGTCAACGCCGGTGACGTTGCGGCCGGCCGGCAGGCGCTCGCGAAGATCACAGAGCAGGCGCCGCGCGACATTAGCGCGTGGTATCTGCTGTCGCAGGTCGACCGGCGGGCCGGTGATGCTGCGCGCGCCGAAGAGGACGCGCGGCATATCGCGGAGATCGATCCGGCCGACCCGCGCGGCCCGCTCGCGCTCGCGGACGCCAGGGCTGCGCGCGGGGACTATCGTGGCGCGGTCGCGACGCTGGACCCGGCCGTTCGAGCCGCTCGTCCCGAAGACGTGGCCAGCGGATTGTATGCACGACTGGCGGGCTCACTGGCCAGCGCTCTCGAGCAATCGGGGGACATGGGCCGTGCGGTGACGGTGCTCGAGGACGCGCGGCGGCGCGACAGCTCGAGCTCGCAACTGCTGTTCGATCTGGGGGCAGCCTACGATCGCGCTAAGCGCTTCGACCAGGCCGAGCAGACCTTCCGCGAAGTCATCGCGACCGAACCAGCCAACGCCGATGCGCTCAACTATCTCGGCTACATGCTGGCCGACCGCGGAGCCAAGCTCGACGAAGCCGTCGCCTTCATCACGCGCGCGCTCGCCATCGAAAAGGACAACCCGTCGTTTCTCGACAGCCTCGGCTGGGCCTACTTCAAACAGGCGAGGCTCGATCGTGCGCGCGATCCGTTGCAGCGGGCGGCCGCGGCGCTTCCCACCACATCGGTGATCCAGGACCATCTCGCCGAGCTGTACTTTCAACTCAAGCTCTATGGCGATGCGGCCACCGTCTGGGATCGCGCGTTGGCGGGTGATCGCGCGGGCATTGATGCGGCGGCCGTGACCAAGAAGCGCGATCGAGCGAAGGCCCTCGCGGGCAAGTAAGCGGTCACCCGTTCCCCCGGCAGCAGAATTGATGGCCAGCGTCGGCTCCCACCGAACTTGCGCCCCTTACCTTTTGCCCGTGGCCTTGCTGGCGTCCTGCGCCCACCCGACGTTCGTCCTTCCTGCCGGCCCGGGCGTCCCCGCGCCAGACGCGCCCGCGATCTTCGCCGCAGCGACGGCCGCGCTGCCGCGGCGTCAAGACGTACTCGGGCGCGCTGCACGTGTCCGGTCGCGTCGCCGGCGGCTCAAAATTCAAGGCGACGGTGCTTGCGGGAGTGACCTCGGCGAACGAGATTCGCCTCGAGGTTCCCGCGCCGTTCGGGCGGCCCATGTTCGTGCTCGCCGGGACCAGCGCCCGTGCGACGCTGTTGTCGCGCGACGACCGCGTCCTCGCCGCCTCCTCCGACAAGATCATCGAGGCGCTTGTCGGCCTGCCTCTCGATCCGCGCGCCCTGCTGGCGTTGTTGACCGGATGCAGCGCCGAGGGCGAGCCCGCGACCGACTCATTGAGGTACGCCGACACCATCGCGGTGAGGACCGCCGATGCCCGGATGTTCCTGCGCCAGGCGGCCGGCACGTGGCGCGTGGTCGCCACGGAGACGACCGGCCTGCTCGTTGAGTACCTGACGCGCACGGGGGAGTGGCCGACCGATTTGCGGATCGCGTCGCAGCCGGGGCGCGTCCCGGCCCTGGCGCTGGCGATTGCCGCCCGCCAGATCGAAGTGAATTCGGCGATGTCCGGGTCCGCCTTCAGCATTGCGGTACCGGCGGCCGCGACGCCCCTCACCCTCGAAGAGCTCCGGGCGGCCGGGCCGCTCGGTGAGAAGCGAAAGTGATCGCCCGCTCTGTTGTGCTGCGGCCTTCCGCAAAGATCAATCTGAGATTGCGGGTCGGGCCGTTGAGACCCGACGGATTTCACGACCTCCGCACGCTCTTCCAATCGATTGCACTCGACGATCAGCTCACGCTGACGCCTCGGCGCGGCCCGCTTCATCTCGAAACTGATTCCGCGAGTGCGCCGGGCGACTCCACGAACCTGGTATGGCGCGCCGCCGTTCTGCTCTGGCTGGCCATCGGACGGAAGGGCGAGCCGCACGGCGTCGCCATGACGCTTCGTAAGCGGATTCCGGTGTCCGCGGGACTCGGCGGCGGAAGCGCCGACGCAGCCGCGGCGCTCGCGGGGCTGCACGCGCTCTGGAAGGGGCGGCTGGCGCGCGCCGATCTCCTGCAGCTCGCTGCCGAGCTTGGATCGGATGTTCCTTTCTTTTTGCTGGGTGGCACGGCTGTGGGGCTCGGGCGCGGCGAAGAGCTGTATGTGCTCCCGGATATTCCGCGTCTCAGCCTGATCGTGATCGCGCCGTCGTTCGGGATCTCGACGCGGGACGCATACCGCTGGCTCGACCAGGATCGCGCGGCCGGCGGCGACTCCACGCCAGGCGCCGAATCGGCCGACAGGCTCGATCTCGGGTGGCCCACGGGACCCGTGCTTCTCGTGAACGATCTGCAGGCGCCCGTCAGCCGGCGTCAGGCCGGCATTTCGGAGGCGCTTCGAGCCCTCGATCGGGCCGGTGCGCGTGCCGCGGCCGTCTCGGGCAGCGGATCGGCCGTTTTTGGGGTGTTCACCGGTACCAGTGCGGCCGACGCGGCGCGGCCGCTGCAGCGGCCGGACTGGGAGGTCCTCGTCACCCGCACGCTTTCGCGGCGTGAGGCGTTGAAGCGGATCGGCCTGTGACAGCCGTGATAAAGTCTTGTGTTTGTCCTGGGGCGTGGCCAAGCGGTAAGGCGCGGGACTTTGGATCCCGTATTCGAAGGTTCGAATCCTTCCGCCCCAACCAGTTGCGGGAAACTGAAACCTCAGAACTCAAGACTTCGAACCGGGAACACCGAGCCTCCAATGGCGATGGCGCTCGAGCTCCCCATTGAGCCCAAGTTCCGAGTCCCATGTCTGGAGTTCCAGTTTTGAGCTTTCAGTCTTGAGTTTCAATTTGAAATGAGTCACGGCCAGCTCAAACTGTTCACCGGCAGCGCCCATCCGGCGCTGGCGAGCGAGATCGCCGAGCAGCTCGGCATCCAGCTCGGGAACGCACGGCTGTACCGCTTTCCGGACACCGAGGTGTCGTTTCAGATTGACGAAAACATCCGCGGTACGGATGTCTTCGTCATTCAGCCGACGTCGGCTCCCGTCGATGAGCATCTGGTCGAGCTGTGCATCATGATAGATGCCTTTCGGCGGTCGTCGGCGTCCCGCATCACGGCGGTGATCCCGTACTACGGGTACGCCCGGCAGGACCGCAAAGACAAGCCGCGCGTGCCGATTTCGGCCAAGCTGGTCGCGAACCTCTTGAGCGCCGCCGGCGCCAATCGGGTGCTGACGATGGATTTGCACAAGGCGCAGATTCAGGGATTCTTCGACATCCCCGTGGACCATCTGTTCGCGGCGCCCTGCATCATCGACTATCTGCAGCGTCAGGATTTCGGGCCGATCACGATCGTTTCGCCCGACGCCGGCGGAGCCGAGCGGGCGAGGGCGTACGCCAAGCGTCTCGATGCCGACCTGGCCATCATCGACAAGCGCCGCAGCGAGGACGGCAAGGCGGAGGTGATGAATGTCGTCGGCACGGTGCAGGGCAGTGTCTGCGTCATTGCGGACGACATCATCGACACGGCGGGCACGATTCAGAAGGCGGCGCAGGCGCTCATGGACAACGGCGCAAGCCGGGTCCTGGCCAGTGCGGTGCATGGCGTGTTGTCCGGCCCGGCGCTCAAGACGCTTGAAGCCGCTCCAATTGATAAACTGGTGATCACCAATTCGATTCCGCTCAACGGGGCGCGGGCCTCCTGCGGCAAGATCGTGGTGCTCTCGGTGGCGCGCCTTCTGGCGCAGGCGATTCGGAGCATTCACGAGGAGACGTCGGTTTCGAAATTGTTTGTATAGCCTCAGGCCTAAGTGAGAGGTAAACGGCCGCCCCGAGCATGGCGAGGGGCGGCAAGACCGTAAGGGCGTCGCGCGAAGCGCGTGAGCGCGGTGGGGGTGGGGCCCCACGCGCAATGAATCGAAGATGACAAGGAACTGATCTTATGGAAGCGATACTTGAAGCGACTCGCCGCGACACGTTCGGCCGCAACAACGCGGGCCGCCTGCGCCGGGCCGGCCGGATTCCCGCCGTTCTGTACGGCGGCAACTCCCGTGAGGGCGAGCCGGTCGCGGTCGATCCGAAGGCGCTCATGCAGATTCTGCATTCGCAGTCCGGTCTCAACACCCTGATCGCCCTGAAGATCGACGGCACGGGCGATGCCCGCGTGCTGGTAAAGGAATATCAGCTCGATCCGGTGGGTCACACGCTGCTGCACGTCGACTTCTACCGGATCGCGATGGACAAGGTCCTTCGGCTGACCGTACCCGTGCGTCTCACGGGCGAGGCCAAGGGCGTCAAGGCTCAGGGCGGCGTCGTCGACTTCGTGAATCGCGACGTCGTGATTGAGTGTCTGCCGGCGGATATCCCCGAGCATCTCACCGTCGACGTGACCGAGTTGATGCTGAATGACGGCATCCGCGTGCGCGACCTCGATACCGGGGGCAAGTGGAAGCCGGTCAGCGATGGCGATCTCCTCATCGTGCATGTGATTGCGCCGAAGGTCGAGGCGGAGCCCGCGCCTGCAGAAACGGTTGCGGCGGCCCCGGCGGCTCCGGCCGAACCTGAAGTCATCAAGAAGGGCAAGGTCGAGAAGGACGAAGAGAAGGAGTAGTCCCCGCCTCCGGGACACTTGTGAAGCTGGTCGCCGGGTTGGGCAACGTTCCAGAGTCGCGGTATGGCGGCACGCGGCACAATGTCGGGTTTCGGGTCGCGGACGCGCTGGCCGGCCGGCACGGCCTCACGTGGGAGTCGGCGCCGCTGCATGCGCTGCAGGCGCGTTGGCGCCATGCCGGCGGGGCCATTTGGTTGATCAAGCCGCTGACGCTGATGAACCTGAGCGGAGAAGCCGTCGGCGCCGCGTGCCGGTATTATAAAGTGCCGGTTTCGGATCTGCTGGTCGTGACCGACGACGTGAACCTGCCCCTTGGGCGCCTGCGGGCGCGGGGCAGCGGGTCGGAGGGCGGCCACAATGGTTTGCGATCGATTGCCGAGCATCTCGGCACGGTCGACTACCCGCGGCTCCGGATTGGAGTGGGCCGCGGTGATGCCCGGCGTGATCTGGCGGACCACGTGTTGGCCCGATTCGAGCCGGACGAACTGCCCGCATTGGAACAGGCCGTGGTCCGGGCGGCGGATGCGGTGGAGACCTGGGTCTCAGATGGGTTGGATCGAATGATGAATATGTTCAATCGCGAAGAGAGTAACTGACCAACTCTCCTTGCGGCTCTCACGGAGGGCCGCCATTTTGCGCGCGAGTGACAGCGAGCGCGCCGCGGGCGTGAAGCGGGGATCAAGCGTCCCCGTGGCCGACCGCGCAGAGAGGGTCCCGGGACGGGCGTCCCCGGACACAAATGTCCATAAGGAGGCACATGAATAGCACCCGACAGTACGAGCTCGTCTACATCGCCCTGCCCGATTCGACCGAGGAGGCGCTCGCCGATCTGCACCAGCAGGTGGCGACCGTCGTCGAGCGGTTCGGCGGCAAGATCGATCGCACCGAGCCATGGGGCCGGCGCCGGCTGGCCTACGACATCAACAATCAGCGAGAGGGGACGTACGTGCTCGAGGTGATCAGCGGTCCGGCCGCGATGACCGCCGAGCTGGATCGACGCCTGCGCGTGCTGGACGTCGTGATGCGGCATCTCATCGTCCGTGTCGACGAGGAGCAGGCTGTCGCCGAGCGCGCCAAGACGCGCCGTAAGGCGGCGACCGTCGCGCGCCGCGTGCGCCGCGGGCTGCCGCCCGAGCCGACCGAGACTGAACTGCACCGGCGTCAGGAAGAGAATGACGACCTGGATGTGATCGGAGACATGGGATTCCGCGAAAGAGGGGACAGATGAGAGACGACGAGAGCCGAGGCGGAGGCCGGCGGCGGCAAGAAAGACGACAAGGAAAAGGGCGGCGGCCGCCGGACGTTTTTTCGGCGTCGGCGCGTCTGCAAGTTCTGCGTCGAGAAGGTCGACCACATCAGCTACAAGGACATCAAGATGCTGAGCCCGTTCATTCCGGAGCGCGGGAAGATTCAGCCGCGCCGGATTTCCGGGACGTGCGCGACGCATCAGCGCGCGCTGCAGACGGCCATCAAGCGCGCACGGCAGCTCGCGTTGGTGCCGTACGTGACCGACTGACATTCGTCGAGTGGGGCTTGCTGCGCGAGGGCGGGGCTGTCCCGGACTCGCGCCTCGCGCCTCGAGAGTCGAGCCTCGGGCCGCGTCCAGGCCATTTCTGTGTTTTGAGCGGAGATATTCATGTCCATTGAAGTCATTCTCAGAGAGCACGTCGAGCACCTCGGCAGCCGCGGCGAGATCGTCAAGGTGGCCGACGGGTATGCGCGCAACTACCTGTTTCCGCGCAAGCTGGCGCTGGCCGTCACCGAAGAAAACAAACGCCAGGTCGAGCGGGATCGCGCGAAGGCTGAGGCCAAGGAGTCCGAGGAGCGGCAGGTTGCCGAGGCGATGGGCAAGCGCCTCGAATCGCTCGACCTGTCGATCGCCCGCCGCGTCGGTGAGCACGAAACGTTGTACGGCTCGGTCACCTCGGCGGACATCGCCGAGGCGCTTCTGGCGCAGGATTTCACCGTCGACCGCCGCAAGGTCCAGTTGCCCGACCCGCTCAAGACGCTGGGTGAGCACGTCGTGCCGGTGAAGCTGCATCGCGATGTGACCGCGCAGCTGAAGGTGAAGGTCGTGCCGGCATAGGGGTCGGTACCATGTCCGACCGCACCCTGCCTCACAACCTCGAAGCCGAGAAATGCGTTCTCGGCGCGATCCTCATCAACAATCAGGCGTTCAATCAGGCCGCAGAGGTCATAGACGCCCACGATTTCTTCCGTGACGCTCACCGCCGGATTTTCGAGAAGATGATCGGGTTGACCGACCGGAGCGAGCCGGTCGACCTGGTGACCCTCAAGGACGAGCTGGGCCGATCGGGCGAGCTGGACGAGGTTGGCGGTCCGGCCTATATCTCCGCGTTGACCGACGGCGTCCCGCGATCGGCCAACGTCGAATACTACGCACGCATCGTCAAGGAGAAGTCGACGCTCCGCCGGCTGATTCAGTCGGCCAACGAGATGCTCACGCGCGCCTACGACGCTGAGCAGGACGCCGACGATTTGCTGGATGAGGCCGAGCGGTCGATCTTTCAGATCGCCGAGAACCGCCTCCGGGCCGGGTTCGTGCCGCTGAGCGACCTGGTCGGCACGAGCTACCAGCTCATCGAGCGTCTGCAGGCGCACAAGGGCCTGGTCACCGGGATACCAAGCGGCTTTGTCGAGCTGGACGAGATGACGTCTGGCTTCCAGAAGCAGGACCTCGTCATCATCGCGGCCAGGCCGTCGATGGGGAAGACGAGCTTCGTCCTGAACGTCGGCCTGAATGCGGCGATCGCCGCGGGCAAGACCATCGGCGTCTTCAGTCTGGAAATGTCGAGCGAGCAGCTGTTCATCCGCATGCTCACGTCCGAGGCGCGCATTGACGCGCACCGGTTTCGCGGCGGCTTCCTCCGCGATGCCGACTACGAGCGGCTCACGACGGCGAGCGCTCGCCTGCACGACGCGAAAGTGTTCATCGACGATTCGCCCGGGCTCGGCCTTCTCGAGATGCGCGCCAAAGCCCGCCGGCTGAAGCTCGAGCACGGGCTCGACCTGCTGGTCGTCGACTATCTGCAGCTCATGCAGGGTCGAGGGCGATTCGAAAACCGGCAGCAGGAACTGGCGTCCATCTCCCGGTCCATGAAGATACTCGCCAAGGAGCTCGACGTCCCTATTCTCGCGCTGAGCCAGCTCAGCCGCGCGCCCGAAGGGCGCACCGACCATCGGCCGCAGCTCTCCGACCTGCGCGAATCCGGCGCCCTCGAGCAGGACGCCGATCTCGTGCTGTTCATCTATCGCGAGGAGATGTACGCGCAGGAAGCCGAGCGGCGTCCTGAGGTGGAGGGCCTGGCGGAAATCATCATCGGCAAGCAGCGCAACGGCCCCGTCGGCACCGCCCGTCTCGCGTTCCTCAAGCAGTACACGCGCTTCGAGAACCTGCAGCGAGGCGGCGGGGAAGCTTGAGGAACTTCGAACGTCGAACTCAGAATGTCAGATGATCCCCGGCCGAGGTTGAGCGAGCGAGCGGGCGGGAGCGAGCGCGTCACGCGAGCAGCGTGGGGCGCCGGGGTCCCTGCAAGCGAGCGTGTAAGGGGTCCGGGGACGTCGTCCCCGGAGTGAAAAATGATCCGTCCCACGGTCGCAACCGTCAGCCTGGAGGCCATTCAGGCCAATCTTCGGGCGGTGCAGGAGTTGCTCACGCGGGAGAGCGCTGCGACGGAGCGGCGAACCCCGGAGCCTGCGGCCTCCGGAACCCTGGAACGCCGGAACCCATCCCGAGTGCCTCGCATCATCGCCGTGGTCAAAGCCAATGCGTACGGGCACGGTGCCGCCCAGGTCGGACTGGCCCTGGAAGCGGCCGGCGCGTCGATGCTGGCATGCGCGGATATCGAGGAAGGCGTCACGCTGCGTCAAGCGGGCGTGTCGATCCCCGTCCTCGTGTTCGGAGCGCTCAGCATCAGCGATCTGACCGGCGTCTTTGAGTACCGACTGACGCCGACCGTGTCGTCGCCCGCTGCCGCCTCGGCGCTTGACGAGGCGGCCGCGGCACGCGGCGTCCGGCTGCGCTGCCATTTGAAGATCGATACGGGCATGAACCGGCTCGGATTCCGGTTCGACAACCTCGAGCGCACGATACCCGCCGTGCTGGCGAGCCGCCCGCTCGATTTCGAGGCCGTCTACACGCATTTTGCCACCGCCGATCTCCCGGAGTCGCCGTTTCTCGAGGAGCAGCGCGTGCGATTCGATCGCGCGGTGGCGGCCTTGGAGGCCATCGGTTTGCGCGGAGCCCGGCGCCACGCCGCGAACTCCGCCGCCCTCCTGCGCGACAGTCGCACGTGGCACGACTGGGTGCGGCCCGGCCTTCTCCTGTACGGCGTCGTGCCGCCGCCGCTGAGCGCCTCGACGCTTGACCTGCGACCCGCCCTGTCACTGACCAGCCGTATCGTGGCCGTGAAGGGCATGCGGCCCGGTGAAGGTACCGGTTACGGCCTGCGCTGGACGCCGGACACGCCGCGATCGATCGCGATCGTGCCCGCCGGCTACGCCGATGGCCTGGATACGCGCCTCGCCAATCGGGCTTCGGTGCTGGTGCGTGGGCGCCGGATGCCGATCGTGGGCTCGGTGTGCATGGACATGATCATGATCGACGTCACCGGTCTCGACGTCTCGCCGGGTGACGAGGTCGTGATCATCGGCCGACAGGGCGACGAGGAAATCACCGCCCGCGAAACCGCCGCTGCGATTGGCGCGATTCCGTGGGAGGTCGTGTGCCGGCTCGGCGCGAGGATTGAGAGGGAGGTACGCTTAGGTTGGACCTTCGCACTCCCAGTTCGAACTTGGGAATTCGAAGTTCCGGCGGGTAAGTGCTACCCATTAGACGAGGTTGAGTCGCTGACGAAGCGTTCGATGCTCGCTGGCATTGTCTTCGCAAGGCCAACGAAGAAGTTGCCGAATGCCTCAACCGCTCGAGGTTCGAAGTGTGAAGTTTGAAGTCCAAAGGTTGAAGTTCGAAGTTTGAGGTTCGAAATAATGAAACCTCCCAAGTCCGTCTTCTCGTGCACCGACTGCGGTTCCCAATCCCAGAAGTGGCTCGGCCGCTGTCCCGAGTGTGGGGCTTGGAATTCGTTTGTCGAGGAGCGGACGGTGCGGCCTGACGTGATGCAAGGGCGCCCCGCGCTTGGCGGCGGTCTGGCGCGGCCGTACGCCGAGGTGGACGCGCTCGTCTCCGAGCGGTTGAGCACGGGCATCGGTGAGTTCGACCGCGTGCTCGGTGGCGGACTGGTACCAGGATCCCTCGTGCTCCTCGGCGGAGAGCCGGGCATCGGCAAGTCCACGTTGCTGCTGCAGGCGGCCGCGAACTTCGCACGCTCGAACGGTCCCGTCCTCTATTGCTCGGGCGAGGAGTCCGAACACCAGATCAAGATGCGCGGCGACCGGCTCGGCGTCGGCGAAGCACCGTTGTACCTGTTGGCGGAGACGTGCGTTGAGCGGGTCCTCGAGGAAGCCGCGCGGCTCGCGCCCGCGCTCCTGATCATCGACTCCATCCAGACCGTCTTCTCCCTGAAGATGGCGTCCGCGCCTGGTAGCGTCGGCCAGGTGCGTCAGGCCGCCACCGATTTCCTGTTCACGGCAAAGGGCCAGAACCTGCCGACCGTCGTCGTCGGGCACGTGACGAAGGATGGAAGCCTTGCCGGTCCGAAATTGCTCGAGCATGTCGTGGATACCGTTCTGTACTTCGAGGGCGAACGGCATCATGCGCATCGAGTGGTGCGGGCCGTGAAGAACCGGTTCGGCGCCGTCAGCGAACTCGGCGTATTCGAGATGACTGGCGAGGGACTCCGGGCCGTGCCGAACCCGTCGCAGCTGTTCCTCGCCGAGCGCCCGAAGAACGTCCCGGGCTCTTCCGTGATGTGCTCGATCGAGGGTTCGAGGCCGATTCTGGTGGAGGTGCAGGCGCTCGTGAGCTCGTCCGGGTATGGCAACGCGCGCCGGACCGCGAGCGGCCTCGACCAGAACCGGCTGTCCCTGCTGCTGGCCGTCCTCGACAAGCGCGCGGGACTGAATCTCTCTGCCGACGACGTGTTCGTGAATGTTGCTGGCGGCATGATGATCACCGAACCGGCCGCGGACCTTGCCGTGGTTGCGGCCGTCGCCTCGAGCCTGCGCAACCGTCCCATCCACGACGATGCGGTCGTCTTCGGTGAAGTGGGATTGGCCGGGGAAGTGCGCGCCACTTCTCAGGCGCCGCTTCGCGTGCGCGAGGCGGCGCAGCTCGGGTTCACGCGATGCATTATCCCTGACGGCAACGTCGGACGCGCCGACGTGCCGAGTGGTATCGAGGTGATTGGCGTGCGCACAATCGGCGAGGCCCTTGACGCTTTGATGTGACCTTGCGGCTGTACCTGTCGTATGCCTGTCGTACCTGTCATAACTGGCTTAGAATGAGCTCATGCTTGGGTTTACTCCGGTGCGCGGCCTTTTCATCGCGGTCGTCGTGTATGTCGCGACCTTGATCCCGCCCATCGACGGGCACATCACGATCAACATGGCGCTTGGACTGGGCCTGGCGCTGATCACCGTCGCGGCGGAAGCGCGATTGCGCGCGGCCGCGCTCACTGATCTGCTTGGCGGCCTGATCGGGTTTTTCGTGGCGCTGACGATCGCGAAGACGATCAGCACCGCGCTGTTCTGGGCGGACACCACCAACCCGCTCGTCCAGTTCATGCACAGCTTGATCATTGTCGTGCTGCCGTATCTGGGCCTGGTGGTCGGGATCAGAAAGGGCGAATGGCTCGAGCCGGCCAGGCTGGCGTCGCTCTTCCGCGACACGAGGCCGCAGAAACGCTACCGGATCCTCGACACCAGCGTCATCATCGATGGCCGTATTGCGGATATTGTCGAAACCGGGTTTCTCGACGGCACCCTGGTCGTACCTCAGTTCGTGCTGAAGGAGCTGCAGTACGTCGCCGATTCCTCCGATGCGCTCAAGCGCAACCGCGGGCGGCGCGGGCTCGACATCCTGCATCGCATCAGGAAGATGGCTGGCGTCGAGGTCATCATCTCGGATGTCGATTTTCCCAACGTCAAGGAAGTGGATCTGAAGCTCATCGAGCTTGCGCGAACGATGACCGGGCGAATCGTCACGAACGATTTCAATCTCAACAAGGTCGCGCAGTTGCGCGGCGTCGATGTCCTCAACATCAACGAACTCGCCAACTCCCTGAGGCCGGTGGTACTGCCCGGCGAGCTGATGAACGTGTTCGTGATCAAGGAAGGCAAAGAGTACAACCAGGGTGTGGCGTACCTGGACGACGGCACCATGGTGGTCATCGACAACGCGCGCAGCCGGATCGGCAAGAGCCTGGATATCGTTGTCACCAGCGTGCTCCAGACGACCGCCGGGCGGATGATCTTCGGACGTCACGCGGAGCCGGGAACGGTGCACCCCGGACCGGGCCTGGCTTCGGGACCGGCAGGCCCCCGATCCGAGCGTTCCGACGAGCCGACGGTCGAAGAACATACCCGCCGGCCGCGACCTGCCGCACAAGCGTGAGGCCGCCGCCGTTCCACTGGTGGCGGACGGTCCTGTTCCTGATTCCTACCCTCGCGCTCTATACCACCGTGCTCGGGACCTTGTCCCTGCTCTCGAGCGTCGTCGGAGGGCGAGGGGTCTTCGCGCATCGATGCGCGCAATGGTGGTCGCGTCTTCTGCTTTGGACGGCCGGTGTGCGGGTCGAGCGGCGGGGTGCCGCTTTGCCGCCGGACGCGACGAGCTGCATTTTCGTGGCCAATCACTCGAGCCATTACGACACACCGATTCTGTTCACGGCTCTGCCGCGGCAGCTTCGGATCATCGCGAAAGCGGCTCTCGGCCGAATCCCCTTCGTGGGCTGGCACCTGCGGCGGGCCGGGCATCTGCTGATCGATCGGCGGAATCCCGGCGCCGCCGTGATCAAGAAGATGCACCGCATGATTCGCGACGGTGCGTCGCTGCTCGTGTACCCGGAAGGATCGCGCACGCGCGACGGGCGCGTGATGAAATTCAAGGGCGGTGTGTTTCTGCTCGCGATCGAGACCGGGCTGCCCATCGTTCCCGTCAGCGTCTCCGGTAGCCGTGTCGTGATGCCCAAGGATCGTCTGATGGTGTGCCCGGCCACGGTACGAGTGACGGTGCACGAGGCCATTCCCACCGCGGGCTTGACGCGCGACGGCGCGCGGGTCCTCGCCGACCACGTTCGGGAGATTGTGGCGAGGGACGTGGCGGGGACGGGTCAGTTTTCCACAGAAACGGCCCGATCGGGGACAGGCCTGCCGGGGTCTCCCAACTGAACCGCGGTGAGCACGGAGACGGCGACCTTCAGGCCTGAATCCCTGCTGTGTGTCGCGCAGGCGCGAGACCCCGGCAGGCCTGTCCCCGATCGGGCCGTTTCTGTGGAAAACTGACCCGTCCCCATGCGCGTGGCGTCTGACATCGCGGCGATTGTTCGGCCGGCGTGGACGCCGGTCGAGCCGGTGACCGTCGTTGACCGCGAGGCGCGACTCGACGAACCGCTGCGACAGGCCGCCGCGGGGATGCGCACGGCGGTCGAGTCGGCCGATATCACCGCGGCCGTGCGCACGATGTACAAACGAGTCGGCCTGGATCCGACCAAGACCCGGCCGTCATCTGAAGCGCTGCTCCGGCGCGTCCGCCGCGGCGATGAGCTTCCCAGAATCAACAGTCTGGTCGACATCATCAACTGGTGCTCGCTCGAATCGCAGTTGCCGTTCGGCCTCTACGACCTCGACCGCGTGTCCGGAGCCGTCATTCTTCGCCTCGGCAGACCCGGTGAGGAATACGCCGGCATTCGCAAGGACACCGTGCACGTGGCCGGGCGGCTGACTCTGGCGGACGAGACCGGTCCATTCGGCAACCCCACGTCGGACTCCGCCCGCACGATGGTCACCATGGCCACGCGACGCGCGCTCGTCGTGATCTTCTCACCCGTGTCGGTGGCCGCCCCCGCCGTCGAGCACGTGCTGAAGCTGACGAGGACCCGCATCGAGACGTACTGCCGGTCCGGAGACTAACGATAGAATCCTCCGTCTATGTCCGTGGGTGTGATCATCGTCGCCGCGGGCCGCGGCCAGCGAATGGGCGGCGCGATGCCGAAGCCGCTCCTCGAGTTGGGCGGCCGGACCGTGCTCCGTCGAAGCGTGGCCGCCTTCGACGCTCATCCGGAAGTGGACGAACTGGTCGTTGTGCTTCCCGCTGAATGGGTCGACGCTGGTCCGACGGTAATCGGTCCGACCAGGCGCCGCTGCCAGTGCGTGGCAGGAGGCGCCCGCCGCCATGACTCTGTTCGACGCGGATTCGCGTGTCTGCCGGACGACGTCGATATCGTGCTTATCCACGATGCCGCCAGGCCCTTTGCCGACAGCGGGCTGATCGATCGCGTGTTGGCCGCGACGCGCGAAACCGGGGCCGCGCTGCCCGCCGTACCGGCGCGCGATACCGTGAAGCGCGTCGACTTGTCGCGGCACCTTGTCGCCGCGACGATTCCTCGAGACGAAATCTGGCTGGCGCAAACGCCACAGGGGTTTCGGCGAGCCGTGCTGAGCGAGGCCATCAAGGCCGCCGACTCTGCCGACGTCACCGACGAGGCGATGATCGTGGAACGGAGCGGCCAGCCGGTGCGCGTCGTAGAAGGCGATGAGCGGAACGTGAAGATCACCACGCCAGAGGACCTCGCCTCCGCCCGGGCGCGCCTGACCCCGGCGATCCGCGTGGGCACGGGCTACGATTTGCACCGGCTCGTTGAAGGACGTCCGCTCGTCCTCGCCGGGGTTGTCGTCCCTTTCGACCGCGGCCCGCTCGGACACTCGGACGGAGACGTCGTGTGCCACGCGCTCATCGATGCGATGCTGGGCGGAGCAGCCTGCGGCGACATTGGCCACCATTTCCCGAACACGGATTTGACATGGCGAGGTGCGGCCGGCCTCGATCTGCTGGCGGCCGCGGCGCGGATCGTCGGCGACAAAGGGTTCCTGGTCGCGAGCGCGGACGTGACCGTCATTCTCGAACGGCCCAGACTTGCGCCGCACCTGGACCGCATTCGCGGCGGTATCGCGCAGACGCTCGGCATCGCCGTAGATCAGGTGAGTGTGAAAGGAAAAACGAACGAAGGGGTGGACGCCGCGGGGCGCGGCGAGGCCATCGCCGCGCACGCCGTCGCCGTGCTGATGACGGGTACGCCTTCGTGACCGGCCCAAGAGTCCGCTTCGCCCCGAGTCCAACCGGACATCTGCACGTCGGCAACGCGCGGACGGCGTTGTTCAACTGGCTGCTCGCGCGTGGACACGACGGCGTGTTCATTCTGCGGATCGAAGACACCGACGCCGAGCGTTCCTCGGCCGACTCCGAACAGGCGATCGTCGAGGATCTGCGCTGGCTTGGGCTCGACTGGGACGAGGGACCCGATCTGGGCGGGCCATTCCCGCCGTACCGTCAGTCCGAGCGCCTCGAGCTGTACCGCTCGTACGCTCGCGACCTCATCGCTCGCGAGCGCGCGTATTACTGCTTCTGCCAGCCGGACGAACTCGAGGCCGAGCGCAAGGCGGCGCTCAAGGCCGGACTCGCGCCGATGTACAGTCGCCGCTGCCGCGCGATTCCACCGGAAGACGCCGCGCGTCGTGTCGCCGACGGCGAGCGCGCGGCCGTCAGGTTTGCCGTTCCCATCGCCCAGGAGGTCAGCTTCGACGATCTCGTGCGCGGCGAAGTCACGTTTCACACCGATGTCATCGGCGACCCCGTAATCATCCGGTCCGACGGGCGGCCCGCCTACAACTTCGCTGTGGTGATTGACGACGCGCTGATGGAGGTCTCGCACGTCATCCGGGGTGAGGACCACCTCTCGAACACGCCGCGCCAGATTCTGATCTACGAAGCATTGGGTTTCACGCTTCCGCAGTTCGCCCATCTTTCGCTCGTGCTCGGGCCCGACCACGCGCCCCTGTCGAAGCGTCACGGCGCAACCAGCGTGGCTGAGTTCCGCGAGCAGGGATTTCTGCCCGAGTCGCTGGTCAACTACCTCGCCCTGCTCGGCTGGTCGCCCGGCGAGGGCGAGGAGCTCGTGAACGTGCGGGAAATGGCCCGCCGGTTCGAGCTGGGCAAGGTCAGTCACAGCGCGGCGGTGTTCGACACCGGCAAGCTGGCGTGGATGAACCGGCACTATATGAAGGAGGCAGCTCCGGCGCGAATCGCGCGTGAGGCGCTCGTCTATTTCATCCGGGCCGGTTTCGTCACACACGCCAGCGATGCCACGCTCGGATACCTCGCGTCGCTTCTGCCGATGGCCGTTGGGTCGGTCGATCGACTGAATGAGATCCCTGAGCGCGTGGCGTTTGTCTTCGCGTGGAGCGACGCCGCGGCGGTCGCGTTGGTGCGCGGAGAGCCCGAGGGCGCGACGATTATCCAGGCGATGGCCCGGGAGGTCGGCGGTCCGCTGGATCGAGATGCTTTCCGCGCGGCCGCCGCGCGCGTGCGCGAGCGCACCGGCCTGAAAGGACGAGCGCTGTTTCATCCGATCCGGGTCGCCTTGACCGCCGCCGGCTCGGGTCCCGAGCTCGACCTGGCCGTCCCGGCGATCGATCGCGGCGCCGCACTGCCACCGGGATCCGGCGTCGTCGTCCTGCCGTCGTGCGCCGAGCGGCTTCGGGCTGTGGCCAGGCTGCTAGAGTAGGAAGGATCGAGGCCCCGGGCTCGGGGGATCACACGAGGACCGCGCAAGTTTCCACGCCCCAAGCCCACGTCTCACGTTCCCCTATGTCTCTGATCTTCGGCATCAATGCCGTTTCCGAAGCGCTCAAGGCCCGGCGCGTGTCGCGGCTCGTGCACGTGCGCGGCGGCGGGCCGCGCATCGATGCGCTGGTGGCGCGAGCGCAGGAACTGCGGATCACCGTGGACACGGTCGATCGCATGGCGCTCGACAGGCTCGCGCGGGGAAGCGTGCATCAGGGTGTCGCTGCCGACCTGGAGGCTTTGCCGGCGTTTACGGTGGAAGAGCTGGTGCGCGGCCACGAGATGCCCGCGCTGCTCGTTGTCCTGGACGGGATCGAGGACCCGCAGAACGTCGGGGCGATTCTGCGGTCGGCCGACGCGGCGGGAGCGACCGGCATCATCCGGCAGGCGCGCCACGCCGCGCCCGCTGCACGGCGCCACAGCCAAAGCCTCGGCGGGCGCCGTGAGCCATGTGCGCGTCGCGACCGTGGTCAACATCGCGCGCGCGGTCGAGGAGCTGAAGGAGTTGGGCGTCTGGACTGTCGGTCTGGATGCCGACGCGACGGACGCCTACGATGCCGTGGACTACACGGTTCCGACCGCGTTTGTGCTGGGAGCCGAAGGGGAAGGCCTGCGCCGGCTGGTCCGGGAGCGGTGCGATCGACTGGTCGGGAATCCCGATGGCGGGACACGTGGCGAGTCTCGAATGTCTCGGTTTCGGCCGGAATCGCTCTTTTTGAAGCGGTCCGGCAGCGGCGAGCCGGCTCAGGGGCCCGGTCAAAGACTCAAGAAAGAGGCCAGAGCTAGAATAATAATGAGAGGTTGAGGGCCGGACGCGCATGGGGCCCGCCGGCCCTGACGATTGCGCCTCTTGCAAGTCCCATGCTACTATTCTCGTTTCGTCTGGCTGGCGTAGCTCAGCCCGGTAGAGCAGCTGATTTGTAATCAGCCGGTCGGGGGTTCAAATCCCTTCGCCAGCTCCATATTCCGGACCTCGCCCAGCACACAATCGGAAGGAACTTCATCGATTTTTGCGCACTGACCGACGGACAACGGCTCTCCGCGCGTCCCGCAGGCGGCACGAGCAGAGGGCCACGGGGGAGCGTCCCCGGAGCGTGAGGTTGAATCAGGCGAGGTAGCGAAGCGGTCAAACGCAGCAGACTGTAAATCTGTCGCCCTAGCGGCTTCGAAGGTTCGAGTCCTTCCCTCGCCACCATTACTGGCAGGTGGCGCGGTGGCAAGGGTGAGAGTGGGAAGCGTGGGAGCTGACGCACGGAGTGGGCGCGCTACCTTTCCGACGCTCAGCCTTTGAAAAAGGCGGGAGTAACTCAGTGGTAGAGTCACAGCCTTCCAAGCTGTTGGTCGCGGGTTCGATCCCCGTCTCCCGCTCCAGCCTTCGCGCGCCGGGTCGCTGCGCGTCGGCGAGGCAGCGCCGAATGGCAGATCGCCGGCTGTGCGTGTCGTTGCGGAGATTCGCCGGGGTTTACGCTCGCCGGAGCTCGCGCAGCTGTGCCGCCGGCGGAGCGAGCGAAGGCGGGCCGATGTAGCTCAGTTGGCAGAGCGCGTCCTTGGTAAGGACGAGGTCACCGGTTCGATCCCGGTCATCGGCTCCACGAGAAAGTTCGAACTTCGAGGTTCGAACTTTGGAGTTCAACCAACCGGCGCGGGCACAGCGCCCGCCGGTCATCATAACGGAGACTGACAGCAATGGCGAAGGAGAAGTTCGACCGCTCAAAGCCGCACGTGAACGTGGGCACGATTGGCCACATCGATCACGGCAAGACGACGTTGACGGCTGCGCTGACCAAGGTGGCTGCCGACAAGGGCTGGGCCAAGTTCGTCCCGTACGACGAAGTCGCCAAGGCCTCTGAATCGCAGGGCCGTCGCGACGACACCAAGATTCTGACGATCGCGACCAGCCACGTCGAGTACAGCACGCCGAAGCGGCACTACGCGCACGTGGACTGCCCCGGTCACGCCGACTACATCAAGAACATGATCACCGGCGCCGCGCAGATGGATGGCGCGATCCTGGTCGTGAGCGCGGTCGATGGCCCGATGCCGCAGACGCGCGAGCACGTCCTGCTCGCCAAACAGGTGAACGTGCCGTACGTCGTCGTCGCGCTGAACAAGGTCGACGCGGTGGATGATCCCGAGCTGCTGGATCTGGTCGAGCTCGAGGTGCGCGATCTGCTGAAGACCTACGGTTTCCCGGGCGATGACCTGCCGGTCGTTCGCGTCTCGGCGCTCAAGGCGCTGCAGGGCGACACCGAGGGCGTCGACTCGCGTGCTGAAGCTGATGGATGCGATCGACACCTACATCCCGATGCCGCAGCGCGAGGTCGACAAGCCGTTCCTCATGCCGATCGAAGACGTCTTCTCGATTTCCGGCCGCGGCACCGTCGTCACCGGCCGCGTCGAGCGCGGCAAGGTGAAGGTGGGCGAGGAAGTCGAGATCGTCGGGTTCAAGCCGACGGAGAAGAAGGTCGTCACGGGCGTCGAGATGTTCCGCAAGCTGCTCGATGAGGGCGTCGCGGGCGACAACATCGGCGTGCTGCTGCGCGGCGTGGAAAAGGAAGACGTCGAGCGCGGCCAGGTGCTCGCCAAGCCCGGCTCGATCACGCCGCACACGAAGTTCAAGGCCGAGGTGTACATCCTGTCGAAGGAGGAAGGCGGCCGCCACACGCCGTTCTTCAACGGCTACCGCCCGCAGTTCTACATCCGGACGACCGACGTGACCGGCACGCTCCATCTGCCGGAAGGCGTCGAGATGGTGATGCCCGGCGACAACACGCCGATCACCGGCGAGCTGATGACGCCCGTCGCCCTCGAAAAGGGCGCGCGCTTCGCCATCCGCGAGGGCGGCCGCACGGTGGGCGCCGGGACGATCACGGAAATCACCGAATAGGCGCTCGGCACTCGGCATTCGGCACTCGTCGGTACGGCTGAAGAGCATTTTGCGAGTGCCAAGTGCGCAGGGCCTGGAGCCTGGCAATCGGAGTCAAGCATGCGAGACATCGTCACGCTGGCGTGCACCGAATGTAAGCGGCGCAATTACAGCACGACGAAGAACCGGCGGAAAAGCTCCGAGCGGCTCGAGTTCAGCAAGTTCTGCCGCTCGTGCCGGAAGCACACGGCGCACAAGGAGAGTAAGTAGAGAGTGAAAGTGTGGAAGCCTGAAAGGGTGAGAGAGTCGTCCTCTTACCCTCTCACCCTTTCACTCTCGCACCCACGTGAATGTAGAGGCCAGTAGCTCAATTGGCAGAGCATCGGTCTCCAAAACCGAGGGCTGGGGGTTCGATTCCCTCCTGGCCTGCCAGATAGAGAAGTCCGCGCCGAGGAGAGCGGGTGCGTTCGAGCGGTGCAGGGCGGACGAGCGGGCGTCGGGGCCCCGCGAGCGGGTAATAGAATGATGAAGGTCGCGATGCTCGACAACTTGAAGGAATCGCCCGATCAGGTGGCCGGCTGGTTCGGCCGCGGGCGGCGCTTTCTGATCGAAGTCCGGAGCGAGTTGGGTCGGGTGACCTGGCCGACGCGCCGCGAAGTCTGGGCCACGACGATCGTCGTGATCCTGACCTCGCTGGTGTTCGGGCTGTATCTCTATGGGGTCGACCTCGTGCTGTCGCAGGCTCGTGGGGTGGATCATCGAGCGGTTCGGTGGCTGAGCTCGCTGACGGCGTGAAGGGTGGTGTCGTGACCGACGACAAGACGAAGCACTGGTACATCATCCACACCTACTCGGGCTTCGAGAACAAGGTGCGGGAGTCGCTCGAGCAGCGCGTGCAGGCGTACGGGCTGCAGGACGAGATCGGCGAAGTGCTGATCCCGACCGAGCTCGTGGTCGAGAAGCGCGGCGGCCGCACGGTGGAGACGTCGCAAGCGGTTTTTCCCGGGCTACATCCTGGTCGAGATGCACATGTCCGACCACGCGTGGCACGTCGTGAAGAACACGCCGAAGGTCACCGGGTTTGTCGGTGCCGGCTCGAAGCCGACGCCGCTCTCACGCGAGGAGGTCGACCAGATCCTGCATCAGGTCACGGTCGCCGCCGAGAAGCCGAAGCCGCGGTTCACGTTCGAGAAGGGCGACCAGGTCCGAATCAACGAGGGGCCGTTCGCGAGCTTCAATGGCGTGGTGGACGACGTGAACACCGATCGGAACACGCTTGAAGGTGATGGTCACGATCTTCGGGCGGGCGACACCGGTGGAACTGGACTTCTTGCAGGTGGAAAAACTCTAGCGCCTAGTGCCGAGTGCCTAGTGCCTGACGAAGGTAGATATCGCAATGGCCAAGAAAGTCACAGCCCAAGTGAAGCTCCAGATCGCCGCCGGCAAGGCGACGCCGGCGCCGCCGGTCGGCACCGCGCTCGGTCCTCACGGCCTGAACATCATGGACTTCTGCAAGAACTTCAACGCGAAGACCGCGAAGGACGACGGGCTTGATCATCCCGGTCGTGGTGACGATCTACGCGGATCGGTCGTACACGTTCATCACCAAGACGCCGCCGGCCGCGGTGCTGCTCAAGCGCGCCGCCAACATCGCGAAGGGATCTGGCGTGCCGAACAAGACGAAGGTCGGCACGGTCACGGCGAAGCAGGTCGAGGACATTGCCAAGCTCAAACTGCCGGATTTGAACTGCGACACGATCGAGTCGGCCATGCAGTCGGTGCGCGGCACGGCGCGATCGATGGGGCTGGACGTTATCGACTAAGTAGGCATCGCCGTCGGCACGGGGACTCGACAACCTGGAGCCGCACGATGGCTGGACGAATTCCGACTGTGCCGAGTGCCGAGTGCCGAGTGTTGCGAGCGTAGTTGCTGGACGGTGGGAGGGCCTCGGGGCCGTTTGCACCACCGGAGGATGGAATGAGAGCCCGCGGGAAGAAGTACACGGCGGCGCGGCAACAGGTGCCAGCCCGGCCTCACAAGATTGAGGAGGCCGTGCCGCTGCTGCAGAAGGTCAAGTTCACGAAGTTCGACGAGACGGTCGAAATGGCCGTGCGGCTTGGCGTCGATCCGAAGCACTCGGATCAGATGGTGCGCGGCACCGTCATTCTGCCTCACGGGCTGGGCGGCAAATCGAAGCGCGTCCTCGTCATCGCCAACGCCGAGAAGCAGCGCGAGGCACGCGAGGCCGGCGCCGACGAGATCGGTGGCGAGGAACTGGTCGAGAAGATCACCGGCGGCTGGATGGACTTCGACGCCGTCGTCGCGACGCCCGACATGATGCGGGCGGTCGGCCGGCTGGGCAAGGTGCTCGGCCCGCGCGGGCTGATGCCGAACCCGAAGACCGGCACCGTCACGCTGGATGTCGCAAAGGCCGTGCAGGAGATCAAAGCCGGCAAGGTCGAGTTTCGCGTCGACAAGGCGGGCATCGTGCACGCCCCGATCGGCAAGACGTCGTTTCCGTCGGATCGGCTGATTGCCAACGCGCACGCGCTGATGGACAGCGTCGTGCGCGCCAAGCCGTCGGCGGCCAAAGGCAAGTATCTGAAGAGCGTGACGATGTCGTCGACCATGGGACCCGGCGTGACAATCGACACGTCGCACGTGGATGAGTTGGTGAAGCACTAGAATAGGCACCGGGACTGGGCACGGGCATTCGTAGACTGCCGGCTCGGTCACAAAAGCGTTGCTGGGGCCTAGTGCCAAGTGCCTAGTGCCTACAAGGATTCAGGATCATGGCAGTCAGTAAAGCGGAGAAAGAAACCGAGCAGGCCGAGCTCGAGGCGATGTTCCGCCAGGCCGACACCGCGATCCTCGTCGACTACCGCGGCGTCAGCGTGCCGCAGGTCACCGAATTGCGGCGGCAGGTGCGCGCCGCCGGCGCGAGCTATCGCGTCGTCAAGAACACCGTTGGCGAAGCGGGCGGCCGCCGGCACGTCCATCGCCGCGCTCGATGCGCACTTCGCCGGTCCGACCGCGGTCGTCTTCACGGCCAAGGATCCGGTGGCGATGGCCAAGGCGCTGACGACTTTTGCCAAGTCGGCGCCGACGATGAGCATCAAGGCGGCGATCGTGCAGGGCAGGACGGTCGCGCCCGCCGCGGTCGCCGACCTGGCCAACCTGCCCGGCAAGCCGGAGCTGTGCGCCAAGTTGCTGTTCGTGCTGCAGGCGCCGATGCAGCAGCTGGTGACCGTGCTGTCGGCTGTGCCGAGGGATTTGATGAACGTGCTGACGCAGGCGGAAAAGAAGAAGCAGCGAGACCGGAGTCAACGTCGAGGACTTCTGAACTTCGAAGAGTTCGAAGTTTGACACGGTTTTTCGAGGAGAGAACAATGGCCGAAGTGACGCAGCAGCAGGTGGTGGACTACATCAAGGGGATCTCGGTGCTCGAGCTGTCGCAGCTTGTCAAGACGCTGGAGCAGGAGCTCGGCGTGTCGGCGGCCGCGGCGATGCCGATGGCCATGCCGGGCGCGGCGGCGGCGGCGGCGCGGCGGCGCCGGCCGAAGAGAAGACCGAGTTCACGGTGACCCTCACCGACATCGGCGGCAACAAGATCAACGTGATCAAAGTCGTGCGCGAGGTCACGAGCCTGGGCCTGAAGGAAGCCAAGGACCTCGTCGAGTCGGCGCCGAAGCCGATCAAGGAGGGTGTCAACAAGGACGAGGCCGCGGCCATCAAGAAGAAGTTCGAAGAGGCCGGCGCCAAGGTCGAGATCAAGTAACAGGCCTCAGGCCAACGGCCCCAGGCCCCAGCAGGAGTTCACGGCACGAGCGCCTGCCTGAGGGGCAGTGGCCTGTGTTCTGAAACTTGGGCCTGGGCCAGGGGCCCGAGGCCCGTTTTGGTCTCGCAAACCGCCGGCCGGGGGCCGGCGGTCTGAATCATTTGGCGCGGCGTTTCCGTCCGTTGGCGAGCTCAGGGCGCCCCGACTGTCGAGTGGCGCCGCCCGCGTTCAGCGCCCGAGGGTCATAAATGTACAGCCTGCCCAAGAACGTCTATCGCGAGCGCATCGACTTTTCGAAGATCAAGACGACAATTCCGATCCCGAACCTGATCGAGATCCAGAAGAAGTCCTACGAGCGGTTCCTGCAGATGAATCGTCTGCCGGCCGAGCGCGAGGATGTCGGGCTCCAGTCGGTCTTCAAATCGGTGTTCCCGATCAGCGACTTCCGCGAGAACTCGTCGCTCGAGTTCATCGAGTACTCGATCGGCAATTGGGAATGCAAGTGCGGACGGCTGACGGGCCTCGAGCACCTGCGCAAGAAGTGCGAAGGCTGCGGGACGACCCTCATCGCGGATCCGTACGGCGAGGGCGCCGTGATCTGCCCGACGTGCGGCCGCGCCAACGAAGCGCGCGGCGACGTCTGCGATATCTGCGGCACGACCGTCGCGATGAAGCTGAAGTACGACGTCGAGGAATGCCAGGAGCGCGGCATGACTTTCGCCGTGCCGCTCAAGGTGACGATCCGGCTGGTCGTCTGGAACAAGGACCCGGAGACGGGCGTCAAGACCATCCGCGACATCAAGGAGCAGGAAGTCTATTTCGGCGACATCCCGCTGATGGGCGACCACGGCACGTTCATCATCAACGGCACCGAGCGGGTCATCGTCAGCCAGCTCCACCGGTCGCCCGGCGCGTTCTTCCACACGGAAGACAAGACGCTCTACGTCGCGCAGATCATCCCGTACCGCGGCTCCTGGGTGGAGTTCGAGTACGACACGAAGAACCTGCTGTACGTCCGGATCGATCGGAAGCGCAAGTTCCTGGCCTCGGTGTTTCTGCGCGCGCTGGGGCTGCGCGGCGCGGACGAGATTCTGCGCGCGTTCTACACCGTCGAGCAACTCGTGGTGCGCGACGGCCGGATTCAGTGGAAGGTCTCCGACTCGCTGATCGGCCGCCGGTCGGCGCAGGAGCTGCCGATCCCTGGCTCCGATCTCGCGCTGCATCCCGGCAAGAAGATCCGCAAGGACCAGATCGAGGCGCTGAAGAAAGCCGGCGTCGAGGCGATCGAGCTGGCCGACACCGAGCGTGAGGGCGCGTTTGCCGCGGCGGACGTCGTCGACCCGTCGACGGGCGAGGTCATTCTCGAGGCGAACGAAGATCTGTCCGAGCGCGTCATCGCGATGGCACAGGAACAGAAGGTCGACCACATCGACATCTTCTTTCCCGAGAAGGACGAAATCGGGCCGGTGCTGTCGGCGACGCTGAAGAAGGATCCGATTCAGAAGCACGAAGAGGCGCTGATCGAGATCTACCGCCGTCTGCGCCCGGGCGATCCCCCGACGCTCGACAGCTCGCGGAACCTGTTCGAGAACATGTTCTTCAACGCGCAGAAGTACGACTTCTCGCGGGTCGGCCGCCTGAAGCTCAACACGAAGTTGAAGCTGACAACGCCCCTCGACGAGAAGATTCTGCATCCGGCGGATTTCTACGAAGTCATCCGCTACCTGCTCAAGCTGCGCAAGAACCCCGCGCTCGTCGACGACATCGATCACCTCGGCAACCGCCGGGTCCGATCGGTGGGCGAGCTGCTCGAGAACCAGTTCCGCATCGGGCTGGTCCGGATGGAGCGCGCCATCAAGGAAAAGATGTCGGTCTACCAGGAAATGGCGACCGCGATGCCGCACGATCTGATCAACGCGAAGCCGGTGATGGCGGCGATTCGCGAGTTCTTCGGATCCTCGCAGTTGTCGCAGTTCATGGATCAGACGAACCCGCTGTCCGAAGTCACGCACAAGCGCCGCCTGTCTGCCCTCGGTCCGGGCGGCCTGTCGCGCGAGCGGGCCGGGTTCGAAGTCCGCGACGTGCATCCGACGCACTACGGGCGGATCTGCCCGATTGAGACGCCGGAAGGCCCGAACATCGGCCTGATTTCGTCGCTCTCGTCTTACGCGCGGATCAACGACTTCGGCTTCATCGAGTCGCCGTACCGCAAGGTGAAGAACGGCCGCGTCGAAGACTTCGTGATCATCACGAACGCGGGCGGCAATCCGAAGTACAAGGTCGGCGACGTCCTCGAGGCCGACGAGATCGTCGGGGCCGACGGCCGCTCGAAGAAGAAGGGCGTCGAGTACGAGCCCTACTGCTTCTACCTGTCCGCCTGGGAAGAGGACCAGTACATGGTCGCCCAGGCGAACGTCGAGATCGACGACGACGGCCACATCGTCGCGGAGCGGGTGAACGCCCGCCAGGCCGGGGACTTCATCCTGGCGCCGCGCGAGAAGGTGGACTACATCGACGTCTCGCCGAAGCAGCTGGTGTCGGTCGCCGCATCGCTCATCCCATTCCTCGAGAATGACGACGCGAACCGGGCGCTGATGGGTTCGAACATGCAGCGGCAGGCGGTGCCGCTGCTGCAGGCGCGCGCGCCCTTTGTCGGGACCGGAATGGAATACATCACGGCCCGCGATTCGGGCGCGGTCGTCGTTGCCCGCCGGTCGGGCGTCGTGGACTACGTCGACAGCAAGCGTATCGTCGTACGCGTCGAGGGCAGCGACACCGAGGGCCTCTCGCGTGAGATGGGCGCCGACATCTACAGCCTGACGAAGTTCAAGCGCTCGAACCAGAACACGTGCATCAGCCAGCGGCCGATCGTCCGCGTGGATCAGCGCGTGACAAAGGGCCAGGTCCTCGCCGACGGGCCCTGCACCGAGCTGGGCGAGCTGGCGCTCGGGCGCAACGTGCTGGTGGCGTTCATGCCCTGGCGCGGCTACAACTTCGAGGACGCGATTCTCGTCTCCGAGCGCATGGTCAAGGACGACTACTACACGTCCATCCACATCGAGGAGTTCGAGATCGAGGCGCGCGACACCAAGCTCGGGCCCGAGGAGATCACGCGCGATATCCCGAACGTGTCGGAAACCTACCTTCGCGACCTCGACGAAAGCGGCATCATCCGGATTGGCGCCTACGTCAAGCCGGGCGACATCCTCGTAGGCAAGGTGACGCCGAAGGGCGAGACGCAGCTGACGCCGGAGGAGAAGCTGCTGCGCGCGATCTTCGGCGAGAAAGCCGGCGACGTGAAGGACGCGTCGCTGACGTGCCCGCCGGGCATCGACGGCATCGTCGTCGGCGTGCGGATCTTCTCGCGCAAGGGCATCGAGAAGGACGACCGCGCGAAGCAGATCGAGCAGGACGAGCTCGACCTGATGGAGAAGAACCTCCAGGATGAGATCCGCATTCTGCACGAGGAGACGAAGAAGCGCCTGGTGCAACTGCTGAATGGACGGACGCTGAGGTCCGATCTGTTCGATCAGGATGGCCGCGAGCGCGTGCTCCGCAAAGGCGCGCCGCTCACCGCCGAGGCCATGGCCGACGTGCCGTTCGCGGCCCTCGTCCGCGCGCGTATCGAGACCGACGACCTCGGCTTCGAGGACGAGCTGCGCACGATGGAGGATCGGACGGCCCAGCGCGTCGACGTCATCCAGCGGGAATTCGAGGAGAGGAAGGAGAAGATCCGCCGCGGCGACGAGCTGCCGCCCGGCGTCATCAAGCTCGTCAAGGTGTACGTCGCGATGAAACGCAAGCTGTCGGTCGGCGACAAGATGGCCGGCCGCCACGGCAACAAGGGCGTGATCGCGCGCATTCTGCCGGAAGAAGACATGCCGTACCTGCCGGACGGCACGCCGGTCGAGATCGTACTCAATCCGCTCGGCGTCCCGTCGCGTATGAACGTCGGTCAGATCCTGGAGACGCATCTCGGCTGGGCGGCCCACGCGCTCGGGCTCTACTTCGCCACGCCGGTCTTCGATGGGGCGACCGAGCCGGAGATCAAGAAGTGGCTCGAGGAGGCAGGGCTGCCCAAGGGCGGCAAGACGCAGCTCTTCGACGGCATCAACGGCCAGCCGTTCGAGCAGAACGTGACCGTCGGCTACATCTACATGCTGAAGCTGTCGCACCTGGTCGACGACAAGATCCACGCGCGATCGATCGGACCGTACTCGCTCATCACCCAGCAGCCGCTGGGTGGCAAGGCGCAGTTCGGCGGCCAGCGCTTCGGCGAAATGGAGGTCTGGGCGCTCGAGGCCTACGGCGCGGCGCACATCCTTCAGGAGCTGCTGACGGCCAAGTCGGACGACGTGACAGGCCGCGCGAAGATCTACGAGGCGATCGTCAAGGGCGACGCGTCGTTCCATCCGGGCCTGCCGGAGTCGTTCAACGTCCTCATCCGCGAGCTGCAGGCGTTGTGCCTGGACGTCGAGCTGATGAAGACCAAGCCGCGGCCGCCCGCGGAGGTGCCGGCGGCCGAGGAACCGCAGCCGGAGCCCACGCCAGGGGCGCCGGTGGGGGCGTAGGCCGAGTCTTCGAGCACCGCAGCCCGGAGCGCTTGGGGGTGGGGCCCCAAGCGCACTAATCAAAGATGACGAGGATCAAATAACAGATGAGACCCAATCCTCTTGACAAAGGCCAGTTGACATCCGACTTCGACGCGATCCGCATCAGCCTCGCGTCGCCCGAGCGGATCCTCCAGTGGTCGCACGGCGAAGTCACCAAGCCGGAGACGATCAACTACCGGTACGTTCAAGCCGGAGCGTGACGGCCTGTTTTGCGCGAAGATTTTCGGTCCCGTCACGGACTGGGAGTGCCTCTGCGGCAAGTACAAGCGCATGAAGCACCGCGGCGTGATCTGCGACAAGTGCGGTGTCGAGGTGACGCAGGCCAAGGTCCGCCGCGAGCGGCTGGGGCACATCGCCCTGGCGACGCCGGTCAGCCACGTGTGGTTCTTCAAGGGGCTGCCGAGCCGCATCGGGCACCTGCTCGACCTGTCGCTGCGGGATCTCGAGCGCATCCTGTATTTCGAGGCCTACGTCGTCATCGATGCCGGCGAAACGGATCTGAAAGACAAGCAGCTCTTGACGGAAGAGCAGTACCGGCAGGAGCGCGAGCGTCTCGGATTCAAATTCAAGGCGCAGATGGGCGCCGAGGCGATCAAGGAGCTGCTGCGCCGCGTCAACATCGAGCGGCTGGCCGAGGAAATGCGCGAACGGATGCGCAACGAGACGTCGGCGCAGAAGAAGCTCAAGTACGCGAAGCGCCTCAAGGTCGTCGACGCGTTCCGCCGATCGAACAACAAGCCGGAATGGATGATTCTGGACAACGTTCCGGTCATCCCGCCGGAGCTGCGCCCGCTCGTGCCGCTGGACGGCGGCCGCTTCGCGACCTCCGATCTGAACGATCTGTACCGGCGTGTCATCAACCGGAACAACCGGTTGAAGAAGCTGATGGAGTTGAAGGCGCCCGACGTCATCATCCGCAACGAGAAGCGGATGCTGCAGGAGGCAGTTGATGCGTTGTTCGACAACGGCCGGCGCGGGCGCGTGCTGCGCGGCGCGAACAACCGGCCGCTCAAGTCGCTGTCGGACACCCTCAAGGGCAAGCAGGGGCGTTTCCGCCAGAACCTGCTCGGCAAGCGCGTGGACTACTCCGGCCGCTCGGTCATCGTCGTCGGTCCGGAGTTGAAGCTGCATCAGTGCGGGCTGCCCAAGAAGATGGCGCTCGAGCTGTTCAAGCCGTTCATCTACAACAAGCTCGAGGAGCGCGGCCTCGTGTCGACCATCAAGCAGGCGAAGGAGATGGTCGAGCAGCAGAAGGGGGAGGTCTGGGACATCCTCGAAGAAGTCATCCGCGAGCATCCGGTGCTGCTCAACCGCGCGCCGACGCTGCATCGGCTGGGCATCCAGGCGTTCGAGCCGGTGCTGGTGGAAGGCAAGGCGATCCGGATTCATCCGCTTGTCTGCACCGCGTTCAACGCCGACTTTGACGGCGACCAGATGGCTGTGCACATTCCGCTGTCGCCCGAGGCACAGATCGAGGCCTCGGTCCTGATGATGTCGTCGAACAACGTGCTGTCTCCGGCCTCCGGCCAGCCGATTGCCGTGCCGTCGCAGGACATCGTGCTGGGGTGCTACTACCTGACCAAGTCGAAGGTCGACGCGAAGGGCGAGGGGCGGGCGTTCGGGTCGGTCGACGACGTGCTCCTGGCGCTCGAAAGCGGGGAAGTGGAGACGCTGTCCTCGATCCGGTTGCGGTACACGGGCCGCCTCGTGGACCTCACGGTCGCGCGCGACTCGCAGGACGTCATGGACGCGGAGGAGCAGTACGTCGACAACCGCATCATCAACACGACGGTCGGCCGGGTCATCTTCAACGCGGCGCTGCCGAAGGAGATGCCGTTCATCAACGGCCTGCTCAAGAAGAAGGGGCTGCAGAACTCGGTGCGCTACTGCTATCTGAGGTACGGGCTCGAGAAGACCGTCGAGATGCTCGACAGCCTGAAGAACACCGGGTTCGCCTTCGCGACGCGGTCGGGCATGTCGATCGGCATCGACGACCTGATCATCCCCGAGAAGAAGGGCGAGTTCGTCCAGCAGGCGCGCGACGAGGTCATCAAGGTCGAAGGCCAGTACCAGGACGGCGCGATCACCAACGGCGAACGCTACAACAAGGTTATCGCCATCTGGTCGGAGGTCACCGAGAAGATCGCCGACGAGATGTT
Organism: uncultured Acidobacteriota bacterium; assembly: GCA_963724645.1. Lineage (GTDB taxonomy): Bacteria > Acidobacteriota > Vicinamibacteria > Vicinamibacterales > SCN-69-37 > CAVXSP01. Next base: position 28,400 of record CAVRVJ010000006.1, on the reverse strand, counting down.
CGGGGAGATGGAGGCGCTCGACAAGTCGGGCAAGTTCTTCAACCCGGTCTACGTCATGGCCGACTCGGGCGCGCGCGGCAGCAAGCAGCAGATCCGGCAGCTCGCCGGCATGCGCGGGCTGATGGCCAAGCCTTCGGGCGAGATCATCGAGACGCCGATCACGTCCAACTTCCGTGAAGGCCTCACCGTGCTGCAGTACTTCATCTCGACGCACGGAGCGCGCAAGGGACTGGCCGACACCGCACTCAAGACGGCTGACTCCGGGTATCTCACGCGCCGCCTGGTCGACGTGGCGCAGGATGTCATCATTCACGAGACCGACTGCGGCACGCTCGACGGCATCGAGGCGCGCGCGATTGTCGATTCGGGCGGCGAGATCGTCGAGCGGCTGGGCGACCGGATCATCGGCCGGGTGGCGCTGGAGAACATCATCGATCCAACCTCGGGCGAGGTGCTGGTCTCGGCGGCCGGCGAGATTGACGAGAAGCTCGCAGACGCCATCGAAGACGCCGGCATCGAACGCGTCAAGATTCGGTCGGTGCTGACGTGCGCATCGCGCCGCGGCGTGTGCGCGAAGTGCTACGGCCGCGACCTGGCGACGGGCCGGCTGGTCGAAATGGGTCTGGCGGTCGGCGTCATCGCCGCCCAATCCATTGGCGAACCGGGCACGCAGTTGACGATGCGGACGTTCCACATTGGCGGCACGGCCTCGCGGGTCGCCGAGCAGTCGACGCTCGAGACGCGGCATCGCGGGACCGTACGGTTCGAAGGCCTCTTGGCCGTCGAAGGACGCGACCAGACCGTGGCGCAGGGCGGCGGCAAGTCGCTCATCGTCATGAACCGCAGCGGCTCGATCAATATCGTGGACGATAAGGGCGTCGTGCGCGAGCGCTATGCGGTTGTCTACGGGGCGCGCCTGAAGATCAGGGACGGCCAGCACGTCGAGAAAGGACAGATCCTCGTCGAATGGGATCCGTACACGTTCTCGATCCTCACCGAGCAGGGCGGCACGATCCGCTTCAAGGACATCATCGACAAGGTGACGGTCCACGAGGAGGTGGACGAAATCACTGGCCTCTCGCGGCTGATCATTGTCGACTCGCCCGACGAGAAGAAGCAGCCCGCGATCGAGATTGTCAGCGGGGACGGCCGGGTGCTGCACAAGTACCACATGCCATCGAACGCTCACTTGATGGTCGGAAACAACGACACGGTCGTGGCCGGCGACGTCATCGCGAAGATCCCGCGCGAGACGACGAAGACCAAGGACATCACCGGCGGTCTGCCGCGCGTGGTCGAGCTGTTCGAGGCGCGGAAGCCGCGCGAGACGGCGGTCATCTCGGAGATCGACGGCACCGTCCGCCATGGCGGCATCGTCAAGGGCATGCGCAAGATTCTTGTCGTGCCGGACGAAGGCGCCGAGGCCCGCGAGTACTCGCTGCCGCGCGGCGTGCACGTGAACGTGCAGGAGGGCGACCGCGTCCGCGCGGGCGAGCCGCTCATGGACGGGCCGCGCAATCCGCACGATATCCTGGCGGTCCTCGGGGAAAAGGAGCTGCAGGCCTATCTGGTCAACGAGATCCAGGAGGTCTACCGGCTCCAGGGTGTCGGCATCAACGACAAGCACATCGAGGTCATCGTTCGCCAGATGATGCGATGGGTGAAAGTCGAGGAGGTGGGGGACACCGAGTTCCTCATCGAGGAGCAGGTGGACAAGTTCCGCTTCTCGGAGGAGAACGAGCGGGTGCTCTCGAGCACGCAGCAGCCGGCCAAGGGGCGGCCGCTGCTGCTCGGCATCACGAAGGCCTCGCTGTCCACTGACTCGTTCATCTCCGCGGCGTCGTTTCAGGAGACGACCCGCGTGCTGACCGAGGCGTCGATCTCCGGGAAGGTCGACTACCTGCGCGGGCTGAAGGAGAACGTCACGATGGGCCGGCTGATTCCGGCCGGCACTGGCTTCGACTGGTACAAGCACGTGACAATTCCGGCCGATGAGCCGCCGCCACCACCGCCACCGACGCCGGAAGAGCTCGAGGCGCAGCGGGAGATGGACGATCTGACGGACGCGGACTACATGTTTCGAGACGACGGCGAGTAACGGAGGGGTCTGTCCCCGATTGGCAAGCCGGGACTGACCCCGGAGCGAAGACGCGAAGGGCCGGCATCAGCCGGCCCTTCGTTTGTACGGCGCGCTGCGCCGAGAGCCGCGCGAACGGAGCGGGAGATCAAAGGGTCCCCGCGAGTGCGCGCAAGGGGTCGGCAGGCCGTGCACGACGACGATCAGTTCGCGCACGAGCAGCCGCCCCACGGCGTGGACGGCACGGTCGCGAAGTTGCGCGGAAAATGAGGATGGTCTCCTGTCCTACACCTTCCGCAGCTTCGTCACGCGCCCGATCTCGACCCACTCGGCCACGAAGATGCTTCCGCTCCGATCGAAGTTGGCGCCGTGCGGGTTGACGAACTGGCCCGGCACGAACGCTGACCGATCCGTCGTCGTCCGCGGAGGATTGGGCGGGCCGGCGGGTGTCGCGTCGCCGAGGTGGGCGACGATCCGGTTGGTCTTGTCCATCAGCGTGACGCGGCCCTGCAGGTCGGCGATCACGACGTTGCCGTTGTGCTCGTGGAAGTGGCACGGCAGCCGGAAGCCGCCGATGAAATCGAGGTGCTTGCCGTCCATCGTGAAGCGTTGCAGCCGGTTGTTGCGCCGGTCGGCGACGGTCACAATCGGCGTACCGCCGCGCGTATCCACCCAGATGCCATGCGGTTCGCGGAGCTGACCAGGATCGGATCCACGGCCGCCGAACGTGCCGAGGTATTTCCCTTTCGCGTCGTAGCGATTGATGTAGTACGAGCCGTAGCCGTCGGCCACGTACAGATCGCCGTTTGGCGCAATCGCGATGTTGGTCGGATTGTACGGCGGCGGCGCAGTCGCGCCCGGTGGCGCCTTGTACTCCTGAATGTCGGGTGGGCCGGTGATCTTGAAGACGATCTCGCCATTCAACGTCATCTTCACGACCGTCGCCGGCAAATCCGGCTGCGGTTGCATCCGCGCGCTCGCGGCGTTGGCGGTCAGGTAGAGGAATTCGTCGCGTCCTTCCTTCCTGATCCACATGCCGTGGGCGACGCCGCGAAATTCCTTGCCCCACGAGCGGATGAACTTGCCCTGGCGATCGAACACGACCATCGTGTCGCCACTCTGGCTCGACGCGTGCACGGTGTGGTGCACGTAGATGTTCCCTTGCGCATCCTCGACGATGTTGTGCGTGTTGCCCCACTTGATGTGCGGCGGCAGCTCGCCCCAATCATGAATGGCTTCGTACGTGAAGGCGCCCTCGCCGACGACCGGTGGGCGCGAGCCAGATTTGTTCTGTATGCCGAGCAGAACCGGGCCCAGGATCGGCGCGGCCGCGGCGACTCTCAGAAAATCACGTCGAGTGTGTGGTTCCATACGTGCTCCGGCTACGCGAATAGATCCGTCGCCGCGATTCCCTTGCCGTCCCTCGTGACGTAGACCGGCCGTTTCTCCGCGACGTACGCCGTATCGGGCGCGATACCCAGCGCGCGGTACATCGTCGCGTGAAGATCCTCCACGGGCATCGATTTCTCGATCGTCGTGCACGGCCGCTCGTCGGCAGTCTTGCCGTAGACATGGCCGCGCTTGATGCCGCCGCCGAACATCAGGATCGATCCGGCCGCAGTGAAGTGCCGGTGCATGCCGTAGTGGCGCGGCTCGGTCATGACGTCGGGGATGTTGATCGCCTGATCTCGGACTTCCTTGCCCACCTTGCCCTCGGTCAGCGCATCGCGACCGAACTCGCTGGCGAGCACGACCAGCGTCCGGTTCAGCAGGCCGCGCTCGTCGAGGTCCTTGATGAGCTGCGCGACCGGCGCGTCGATCTGCGCTTTCATCGCCTTCGCGCGCTCGTGGCCGTTCTCGTGCGTGTCCCAATAGACGAACGGGATGTACTCCGAGGTGACTTCGACGTACCGCGCACCGCCTTCGATGAGGCGCCGTGCGAGCAAGCAGCCCTGGCCGAACCGGCCGGTGTTGTATGCGTCGTAGCTCCGTTTCGGCTCCAGCGAGAGGTCGAACGCCCTCGCCGATGGCGAGGTCAGCAGGCGATCGGCAGAGTCGAGCGCTTTGATCAGCGATGTCCGCTGGTAATCGCTGCCGTGCTGAGACACGGGATCCGCTTTGAGCAGCGACTCGAACAGCTGGCGGCGGCTGCGCGCGCGGCCTTCGCTCAACCCGGCGGGCGGGCGAACGGCCGACGCGGCGTCTTGCGGATCGACAACGAGGAAGGGGCCGTGCTCGGTGCCAAGGAAGCCCGCGGTGTGAAAGGCCTTCAGCGTCGCGATCTCGCCGGGCCCTTCGATGGTCTGCCCGACCGCGATGAACGCGGGCATGTCCGGATTCTTCGGGCCGAGCGTCCTCGAGATCACGGCGCCGATGTGCGGCATCGCCATCGGCTGCGGCGGGATGTAGCCGGTGTGCCAGTGATACTGATGGCGCGAGTGCAGAATGAACCCGAGGTCCGCGGCCATGAACGTGCGGATGACGGCGCCCCTGTCCATCACCGCGCCGATCTTCTCGAGGCCCTGCGTGAACTTGATGTGATCGACGGCAGTGTCGATCGCCGGGAACGTGCTGAGCACCTGGCTGACCGGCACCCCTGGCGCGAACGGCGTGTAGCGCTTCGGATCGAACGTCTCTGTCTGCGCCATCCCGCCTGCCATCCAGAGCACGATGACGGCGTCGGCGGTCGCCTTCGGCTGTGCGGATGCGCGCAGGAGCGCCGGCTCGGTGCCGGCCAGCGCCGCCATCGTCGCCCCAGCCGTGGCGCCCATGAAGCCGCGGCGGCTCAGTCGGGTGTAGATGGCGCGTTCGTCAGCGTTCATGCGGCCTCAATAGATGAACTGAAACTCCGGTTTCATCAGAATCGCCCACAACAAATCCGCCAGGCCGTCCGCTGACGGATGCCCCGGCCGTGCCGAATCCTGGACTGCCGTTTCCGCGATCCGCCGCTCTGCCGCGGTCGGCGCTCGGCCGAGCAGGTACATGAACGTCCGCGCGACCGCCGACTCGACGGAGGTCATCGCCGCCGGCGGCGTCAGCGGCGTGCCGGGAAGGGGCGGCCGCAGCCGATCCTCGTTCGGCGCCGAAGTGAAGACAAAAAACCGGATCTGCGGATCGAGCGTCGCGCCGATGTCGGCGAGCGGGTTCTCGAGCCAGACCGTGCCGCGGAGGCGCGAGAAGCCTCGTCCGGCAACGTCATAGATCAAGGTGGAGGGATTCGAGACGCGCAGGGCCGGCACGTTCGCGCCAAGCAGATCGATTGGGCCAGTACCTGCGCGAATGCCGGCTGAGTCCTCGGGCCTCACCGACTCGAGCGGCGTGCGCGCTCCGGCAGCGGTCACGAACTCGGCCTGTGCCCAGACGGGCTTGATCGCGGCGGGCACGTTCGAGCCCTGTTCGCGCACCAGCAGCCAGAGCCGCGACGCCTGCGAAACGTCGATGTCGAACGCGACCGGCCGGGCGGTTCGGCCGGCCACCGCCTTGTTGTAAAGGCTCAGCGGCTCCTGCGCCAGCTCGCCGAGCATGCGACGCGCGCCGAGCTGCAGCCAGCGGGTGAGGATCTCGCCGTTCACCAACTCGAGCGCTTGCGGCGTCGTCGGCTCCGTCGCGCGGACCGACGTCACCTGGTCCCGGATCGGTCGGCCCAGCGCGCGCGTGAGATCGGTCGAGATGTTGCGCCATTCGCGGACGTAGCGGCCCGTGGCCGGCGCATCGCTGCCGTTGGTGGCCGCCGGGGCGGCGGCGCTCGCACCGGCGATGTTCAGCGCGGACACGCTCCACTCGCCCGTGACCCCCCCGATCGCGTCCGCGAACTGTTCGGCCGTCAGGCGGCGGACCTCCGGGCCGGCAAAGGCGTACGAGGCGGGCGACGGCTCCGCGGATCGCGCGACCGAGGGCATTTGGTACGCGCGCGACAGCACGATGGTCGAGATGAGATGCTTCAAGTCGTAGCCGCGATCGACGAAGTCCGACGCGAGCCAATCGAGGAGCGACGGGCTCCACGGGCGCCCGTCCATTTCGTCCGCGTTCGCGACGATGCCGTGGCCGAGCAGCCGCTGCCAGAGCCGATTGACGACCGTGCGCGGCATTCGCCCGTTGCGCGGGTCTGTGAAGATGTCCGCTGCGGCCGCGCGGCGATCGATCAGCGACGTGGACGCCGGCGCGCGTGTCAGCTCTGGATAGAGGAAGGACGGCTCCGCGTACTGGCTCTGCGCGACGTCGCACCGGTAGAGCTGGAGCCTCGGCTCGGGCGCGAAGTAGCTGGCGAGGCCGTACGCGTCCTTCAGCTTCCACCGGCTGACGAAGCTGTCGTGGCACGAGTTGCACTTGAGGTTGATCCCGAGAAACAGCTGCGCGGTGTTCTGCGACGCCTGCATCCACGGCTGCACCGCCGCGCTGGTCTCGCCGCGCCAGTTCACGCCGATGAGGAAACCTTCGGGGCCGCGCTGTGGCGCCGGGCTCAACAGCTCCCGCACGAACCGGTCGTAGCCCATGTTGTTCTGCAGCGCGGGCAGCAGCCACGGCGTGATGCTGCGGCGGCCGTTGTTCTCCGAGTAGTAGCTGACGCCGTCCTGGTTGCGCAAGAGGTCGTTCCAGAATGAGATCCAGTGCTCCGCGTATTGTTCGTTGTCGGCGAGCAGCCGCTCGACCAGCCGCGCGCGCTTGAGCGGCCTTGAATCGGCGACGAAGGCCTGAAGCTCCTCGGGACTGGGGAGCAGTCCCCAGATGTCGAGATAGACACGGCGCGCGAACACCGCGTCGCCGACGAGCGACGGCTCGGCCACACGACGATCGCGAAGGTATGCGGCGACGATCCGATCCGCAGGCGCGGTCCATGCGGGCCACACGACCGCCGGAAGGACCGGCGGCGTCAACGCAAGCGGCGCTTCCCAGGGCTGCGGCGCGGCGGGAGACGATGGCGTCGGTCGCGCGCCTTCGTCGATCCAGCGCCGGATGACGGAAACCTCCGCGTCGGAAAGCGGCGCGCCATCTTTAGGCATCTGCTCACCGTCGATGCCTTGGAGCCGATGGACGATCAGGCTGCCGACGCCGTTCCCGGGCCGGACGATCGGGCCGTCCTTGCCGCCCTCGAGGATGTCGGCATACGTGGCGAGCGACAGCCCGCCCTTGCGTTTGTCGGCGCTATGGCAGTCGAGGCAGTTGTCGACGATGAGCGGGCGCACCTGGCGCTCGTAGTCGATGCTCCCGGGGCCTCGCTGGGCGGTCGTCGTCGCGAGGGCTGCCGCCCAGAGCAGAAAGAATGCTACGCCGAGGGCACGTCCCGCCATGTCCCGGTCCTCGCCGACTCTAACATCACAAGTATCAGGTGTCAGGCGCGTTTGGCGAGCGACGGCAAGGCATACACCGCCAGCGCCTTCCCTTACGTCCCGCCCTTGGACACGGCCGCCGGAAACCGCACGGTCGGGCGCTCGGCATAGCGCGTCATCGCCAGCGTCAGCGTCGCACCGGCGCCGGGCGCGAGCGTCACGGTAAAGCTCGGAGCGCCCACGACAACGCGCCGGCCGCCCGCCTCTACGGATTCGATTCGATGCTCGCCGTACGCGCCGCCCTGCAGCACGACTGTCCGCGGTGAGTTCTTGTTCACGTTGACGACCGTCACGGTCGCGCTTGTGTCCGTGAGCGCGGATACGAGCGCGCTGACGTCCTCCGGCAGGCCAGCGCGCCTGCGCGCAGGATCGAAGTAGCGCACGCGCGCGTTCAACAGCCCGCCGTCGCGGCCCGGCGGCAGGCCGCCGAGCGTGAGCCGAATCAATGCATCGACGGCGGCCGGATTGAAGTCCATCATGTTGTCGGCCAGCCGTTGCGACGCCGTGGTGTGGTCGAGCCGCATGCGCGCAAGACGGGTGTCGATGGTCTTGAGGTCGTTCTGCAGCGCCGTCTCTGGATACTGCGGATTCCGCCCGTTCAGATACGCGAGCCATGGATCATTGGGCTCGCGGTCGCGATCCGCGGACGTCATCGACCAATACCAGACCTCCAAGGCGCCGACGCTCCAGGGCTGAGCCTGCCATCCGTACCAGCCGTCCGCGCCGTACATCGTGGGGTATTGCGTGCGTCCGCTGACCGTGCGGGCGTGCGCGTTGACCGACTCGATCATCCGGCGCCATGAGTCCACGTACTTCGGATCGCCGGTGACGAAGAGGGCGTTGTTGAATCCGACAAGCGCGCGGGGAATGCGATTGCGATTCTCGCGCTGGCCGGTCACCGGATTGACCGGGCTGAAGCCCCAGCCGTACGCGTTGCCCCACCACTTGCCTGCGGGACCGCCGATCCGTCCATCGAGATCGACGAAGCTCGGGATGACCCAGTCGTTCTGTCTCATCCGATCGATCCAGGCGTCCATGTACTCGACGATCCACTTCTTGTATTTCAGCTCGCCGGTCGCGAGGTAGGCGTCGAGCGGCAGCGTCGTCGCCACGAGATTGAGAAAGGAGTCGCCGGCGACGTCTCCGTACTCAGCGTAGTGCGCGAGCATCTCGGCGAAATTGCGTTCGCTGTGGCCCGCCGTGAAGTGCTCGATGTCGATCGGATCGCCGACCCAGTCAATCGGCGTCGCTTGGCGAAGCATCGGACCGCGGCTGCCGTTGATGAGGCTGCGGATCAATTTGCGCTGGGGGTCGTAGTTTGGAGCGCCGGCGTCCTCGCCCATGTAGAGGCCGGCGAAGCGCCGCGTGCGCGCGACGTAGGTCGCATCGGTGGGCACCGAGAGGCCCATCCGGTTGAACACGCGGAGGCCTTCGCCGTGGTGCATCCAGTCGGCCTGCGCGCTGAACTCTTTGTAGTACATGCCGCCGCGGCCGGCGGGCACCTCGGTCGTCTTCGCCTCGGTGTACTGCCGAATCATGCCCTCGTGGGCCTTGCGGTACAGGCCGAGCAGTTCGTCGGCGCCGCCGAGCGCGTGCAGCTCGGGCCAGCCCGCGAAGTTTTCAAACGCGTCGTCCGGGCCATCGTCCGCGCCCCAGCGAAGGACGCACTGCACGCGCCCGCGGTCGTCGTAGTACTTCCGGTAGAACTCGAGGCAGGCGGGCGTGTGCGCGGCAAGAAGCTGGCGCTCGAGCATCGCCCAGCGCGGCGCCTCCATCGGCGTGGCGATCGCCAGGACCGCGCCGGCGCGCGTGGCGCCGGCCGGCGTCACGGTCAAGATCGTCGCGACGGCGTTCACCGCACCCACCAAAACGGCCCAGATCGCCCGCGACGGCATCGGCATCATGGTCACAGCTCGGCGACGCCTCACATCATACTCAGACTAGAATCTCCCCGGCTCCATGCCAGACCTCGCACCCGGATCGCAGCTCGGCCCCTACGAAATAGTCACCCTCATCGGCGCCGGTGGAATGGGCGAGGAATACCGCGCCCGGGACCCCACGCACGGGCCGCGACGTGGCGGGCGCAAACCAACGATTCGACGATCTGCGGCATGATCGAGTTGGGATCGACAGATGCCGCACGTCATCGAACGCGCTCCGACCGGCCGTGCGAAGTGCCGAGCGTGCGGAGCGTCCATCGGAACCGGCGCCCTTCGCTTTGGCGAGCGCGTGCCCAATCCCTTTGGCGACGACGGCAGCGAGACGACGCATTGGTATCACGTCGGATGCGGGGCCCTGACGCGCCCTGAAGCCTTTCTGCAAACGCTGCCGTCGAGCGCCGAGCCGGTCGACGGGCGCGAGACGCTCGAACGCGACGCGTCGCAGGGCGCGGCCCACGAGCGGCTGCCTCGGGTGCGTGCCGCCGAGCGCGCGCCGACCGGACGCGCGACCTGCCGGTCATGCCGCGAGCCGATCGCCAAGGATACGTGGCGCATTGGTCTCGCCTATTACGAAGAAGGTCGATTCGTGCCGAGCGGCTTCATTCACGCCGGCTGCGCGCAAGAGTACTTCGGGACAACCGACATCCTTCCGCGGCTCAAGCACTTCTCTCCTGCGTTGGCGGACGCGGACATGACCGATCTGGAAGCAGCGTTGAGACGCTGACCAGGGTCCCGTTCTATTTCGCGATCGCCTTCCAGTTCCTGGCGAGGCGATCGGCCGTGCGCCAGGCCAGCGCCTGCACGGTCAGCGTCGGATTTCGCGCGCCGCTCGTGCCCATGACGGAGGCGCCCAGAATTCCGAGGTTCGGCGCCTCGTGCGAAAAGCCCCAGCGGTCCACGACGTTCGTCTCTTGATTGTCGCCCATGCGCGTACCGCCGTACGCGTGCGACGACGGTCCCATGGCGCCGACGCTTCCTTTCTCGATCGCGATGGCGCCCGCCGCCTCGAACCACTGCACCATCTTGTCCTGGACGAACGCCGCGATCTTCCGTTCGTTGTCCTTGAACTCCGCCGTGATCCGGCAGACGGGTAATCCGAGCGGATCCCTCACGACAGGATCGAGATCGAGGTAGTTGTCTTCGTAAGGCAGCGTCGTCTTCTGCAGATAGGCGCCGTTCCAACGATCGGCGTTCGTCTTGACGAACGCTTTCCACGCCGATCCCCACTGCGGCGCCTTGCCGAACGTGCTCATGTTCGCCGCGGCGATCGGCCGCCGATCCGAATAAACGTACATGTTGCCGCCGCCGATGAAGTCGACGCTCGAATGATCGAAGTTGTCGTCTGCCCAGTCGTCGACGGCCGTGCCCTGCGCCGGCAGACCGTACCACGCGTTCAGATCGTGCGGAAACAGTGCCGTGACGCCGCCGCCGAGGTTGTGGCTGAAATAGTGCCGGCCGACCTGACCGTGGTTGTTCGAGAGTCCATTTGGGTACGCCCTGGACTTCGACAACAGGAGCAGGCGCACGTTCTCGTAGACATAGCCCGCCAGTAACACCGCGGTGGCCGGTTGAAGGTATTCCTGGCCGTCCTTGAGGTACGTTACGCCGCTCACGCGGCCGTTCGTGTCGACCTCCATCCTCGTCACCGTCGCTTCAGCGACCACCTTCAGGCGTCCCGTCCTTTGCGCCTTGGGAATCGTGGTCACGAGCGTCGATCCCTTCGCGTTCACGTGGCAGCCACCGCGATTGCAGTAGCCGTGGTACATGCAGCCGGCGCGGTTCTCGTACGGACGCGAGTTGATCGCCGCGGGTCCGGCAAACGGATGCCAGCCGACCGTGCGCGCGGCGTCCGCCATCATCGCGGTGAACCCCGTGCTCCTCAACGGTGGCATCGGGTATTCACGCCTCCGCGCGCCTTCGAAAATATTGCCGCGCGCGTCGATCTTGCCACTGAGGTTGCCCGCCTTTCCCGAGACGCCGATCTCGCGCTCGACCTGGTCGTAGTACGGCTCGAGCTCCTCGAGGCTGAGCGGCCAATCTTCAACGGTTGAGCCGCGCGGCACCCGCGAGGCGCCGTAGCGGCGGGTGGTTTCGCTGACGACTTTGAAATCCCAGGGATTGAGCCGCCAGCTCTGCGCCCAGTAGTGCAGAGACGTACCGCCCACCGCGTTCATCATGGGATGAACGGCGAGCCGCGGGGAGTACGGCGCGGAAGCGTTCGCCCGATGGGTGGGGATCTCCCGGTTCGCTTTCTGCACGGCGTGCGGCCAGCCGCGGACGTTGTTGCGAAGCTCGTCCGGTGAGAAGTCAGCGAGCGTGTGCCATCGGCCGGCTTCGAGACCGATCACCTCGAGTCCGGCGCGCGCGAGCGGCAAGGCCGCGACGCCGCCCGTCGCACCCAGGCCCACGATCACAACGTCGGTCTTTTTCAAGCTAATCGCCATCGGAGCGCCTGCCGTTGGCGTTGGTCCTCGTCGGCTTCGAGAACATGTCGTCCTCGTACGCCGACTTGTGCGTGGGCGCCGGCTTCGGCGTGAGCTGCTGATCGCTGGCGCTGACCGCGAGCCGGATGCCCGGATACCCGATCAAATCCCACCCGACGAAGTTCGCGTTGCCGCCGTAATAGGGGTCGCAGAATGTGCCCTGCATCGTGTGCGTGCGCACGAGCGTGAAGAACGCGGCCGAACCCGGCGAGAAACCCGTGGCGACGCCCTGTTCCAGGTCGCTCAGAACCGCATCCTGATCGGCGTGCGAGAGCCGCGCGAAGGGCGCGCCTTTCGTGGCTCGCGCGTACGCGTCGACGGCCGCGAGCCCGCTTCGATAGGCGTCGCGTGAGGCCGCCAGGGCGTCACCCAGCGCCCGGTCGATGTATGCCGCAGCGTGCGCTTCGGTCGCGCCCGGCCCCGCCTCGTCGCTTGGAATCAATCGAGCGGCCATTGCCCCAAGCGTCTCGGCTTCTGCAGCCGTCAGGGTCTCGAGCGTCTCGGCTGGCGCGATTGGCGGCAGGCCTGTCGGCCGCCTCCGAACCAGCGCGCTCATCGGCACGACGGTTGCGGCCGCGCTCACACATCCAGCGCGCTTCAGCCATTCGCGCCGCGAGAACCTGGAGGGGCGGGGACGAGGTTGGTCGGTCACAACTCGCGCATCTTATACCCATCAGGACACCGGGCCGTGACGCGGCGCGGGCCGATCGATTCAATTTGTGCAAGACCCTGAGGTGTTAGAATCCGCGCCATTTCGCAGCAGGGCCACGCATCTGGAGCGCACATGCCGAATGCCGACGAGCAACGGTTCATCGAAGCCGAGCACCTGGTCGAGCTGCATAGCGCCGAACTCAAGAAAGAGCTTCGTCTGCGCGATTTGGTGCTGACCCAGATCCTCTACATCGTGGGGCTCACCTGGATCGGTTACGCAGCCAAACTGGGGCCCTCGAACATCGTATTTTGGCTGGCCGCGATAGTTCTCTTCTAGCTTCTGGCGGCGCCGCTGATTGCCACGATGTTCATCGCAGGAACGGCCTGCGTCCTGGTATTCACGCCGCCGGCAGATATCGATCTCGTTTCGCCGATAGCGCAAATCGTCAGCCGCGGCACGAATGGTTGGAGCGCAGGCCGATGGCTGTCGCCGGCCATTCTTCTGGCTCTCTTTCTGGGCCGTATCACACAGGTGAGTCTGATTTTCAACGCCACGACACGGCTTCCCATGGTCGCCGGTTGGGACCATTTGTTGCCGCCGTGGTTCAGCCGGCTGCACCCGCGCTACAAGACTCCCACCGGCGCCATCTTGTTCATCGGTTTATTGACCATTGTCGCGTTGCTTGCCGGCAGCGCAGGGGTCGGCAGCCAGGAAGCGATCCAACTGATGGGCAACGCAGCCGTGATCCTGTACGGGCTGACGTACCTCTTGATGTTCGCAATTCCTCTGCTGGGACGCGGCGAGAAGCCTTCCTGGGGCGTGCGGCTCGCAGCAATTCTCGGATTTTCGACGACGGCGCTCTATGTGGTGCTCTCCGTCTTCCCGGTGATCACGGTGGCGAACCCTGTGGCATTTACAGCAAGAGTCGGGGGAACGGTTGTCGGCGTGAACATCGCCGGCGCTTTGTATTTCATCTACGCGCAAGGGAAGCGCCGCAGGCTGGCTGCGGTCTCTCCATAATGCCGCAACGCGACTCGGACCGGATGCCGTGAGGCGAGAGGAACTACTGCGCGCCCCCGTCGAGCCGCGCAAGATCGGGCGGCGCCTGAATGAAGAGAAAGCCGGCGCCGCGCGGGCCGCCGCTAGATGCTCGCCAGAATCGTGTTGTAGATGGCGCGCGTCGCGTCGTGGCCGCGGGCCTCGATCGAATAGAGGCCCGTGTAGCCCTGGGCTTCGATGAACTTCAGCGCGGCGGTCAAATCCCAGCTCGCGCTCAGCCTGACGTGCATGCTGCCGGACGACGACGGGAGGAGTCCCCTCAGGGCGGCGTGCAACTCGTCCTGCGACCGCGCGCCGATGCCGCCGAGGTCGATGTTGATGTAGGCGCCGGCACTGCGGGCGATGTCGTTCAGCAGCACCCAGGCAGGCTCCGCGGGTGCTGGTGCCGCGCCAGGAGCCGCCTGGGCTGTCGCGCCGCTGCCGCGGGTTTCCATGGTGACCTTCACGCCCTTGGATTCGCCGTACTTCACCATGGCCTGGAGCGTCTCGACGGCGTGCGCCCGGTTCTCCGCGCCCGGCTGGCCCTGATTCACCATGATCCGCGGGCAATCCAGGACGGCCGCGCGATCGATCCAGACCTTCGTCAGGTCGATCGTCTGCAGCCGCGGCAGAAAGTTGTGGTCCGGCGCGGAGATGTTGAGCGCGCCGAACTCGACCACCACCTGGGTCGTCTTCGATTTCGCGCGGTCGATGCGGCGCCGTAGTTCCGCGACGTACAGACATCTCCGTGGACCCGACGTGATAGTGCTGCAGCTCGATGTTGTGCACGCCGTAGGTGTCTGCGTACATCGCCGGCAGGTCGAGCAGGTCGAGCGTGCGCTCCGGGCTGTCGGGCTGGCCCGGGGTCTTGAGCAGGTTCGTGAAATTCAACGTCATGATCGCGATCCGGCTGAGCTTCGCCGGGTCGCCGGCTTGAGCGAACAGCCGGGCGGGACCTCCTTCGGTCGCCAGACCGGCGACCGCGGCCGTGCACATCAGGAACTCGCGGCGCTTCATCGCACGCACTGCACGTACTCTATACCTCGTGTGTCCGGGCTTGGCCGTTCGCTGGACCTTCTGAGCCGGCGGTGGTGGCGCATCAGCCCACCGCCGAGATCGTCGCGAACGCGCCGGCCGAGGGGTTCGGATCGCTTGCCGACACGCCCGCCGGGCCCTCAAACCACGAGGGAAGTGACGCCGCGTCCTCGGGGCCCCGCAGGGATCGAGGCCCGCGGATCAATCTCGACTGTTGCGAATCTGGCGCGTATGATGCCGAGAAATGCATCTATCCGGCTCCCGCAGGATGGCGATCCTGGTCGGGCTGGTGGGTCTGCTGGTGGCCGGCGGCCTCCGGTTTACCCTGCAGGCACAGCAGCCACCGAAGGCTCCGTCGCCGGCGGCCGCCCCGCACCTCGCGCTCCTGGATCGGTCGTGCCTTTATTGCCACGACGATGCGACGAGGGAGGCGGGGTTGTCGCTGGAGGCCGTTGCGACCGACGATGTCGCCAGGCACCCGGACGTGTGGGAGAAAGTCGTCCGGAAGCTTCGCACCCGGCAGATGCCGCCGATTGGGGAGTGGCGCCCGGACGAGGCCACCTACGACGCGGTTACGTCGTACTTGGAGACGACGCTCGACCGCGCCGCCGAGGCGCATCCGAATCCTGGCCGGACCGCGACGATCCGGCGGCTCACGCGCACGGAATACCAGAACGCCGTTCGCGATCTGCTCGCGCTCGATGTCGACGTCACCTCGCTGTTGCCCGCCGACGATTCCAGCTATGGCTTTGACAATGTGACGGTCGGGGGTTTGTCGCCGACGCTGCTCGAACGCTATATCTCAGCGGCGGAGAAAATCAGTCGCCTGGCGGTGGGACGCCCAAGCCGATCTCCCGGCGGCGAGACCATCAGGATTCCTCCGGACCTCACCCAGGAAGAGCACCTCGAGGGCTTGCCGATCGGCACACGCGGCGGGGTGGTGGTTCCATATACGTTCCCCCAGAACGGCGAGTACGAGATTCAGATTCGACTGCGCCGCGACCGCGACGAGAAGGTCGAGGGCCTGGGCGAACCCCACGATCTCGAACTGCTGCTGGATCGGGAACGGGTGCAGGTGTTCACGGTCAAACCTCCTCAGCGCGAGGCCGGGCTTTCCGACACCGAACAACCTTCCCACGAAAAAGTCGACCAGCATCTCAGAATCCGCGTGCCGGTCGGCGCCGGCCCGCACGTCATCGGGGTGGCATTTCTGAAGAAGCCGACCGACCTGCTGGAAACCCCGCGACAGCCCTATCAGGCGCATTTCAATTCCTACCGCCATCCGAGGATCCAGCCGGCGATTTACGAGGTCTCGATCATTGGGCCGTACGCGGCCAAAGGTGCGGGCGACTCGCCGAGCCGCCGCCGGATCTTCGTGTCGCGCCCGGCGAGTCCCGAGCAGGAAGATCGCTGCGCCCGGCAGATTCTCGCGGCGCTGGCGCGAAAGGCCTATCGACGGCCCGTGACGGCTGCCGACTTGCAAGGGCCGCTGGCGCTCTACCGGACCGCGCGCGCGGAGGGAGATTTCGACGCGGGCATTGAAATGGCCGTGTCGGCCGTGCTCGTGAGCCCTCAATTCCTGTTTCGCGTCGAACAGGATCCCGCGGGCCTCCCAGCCAACACGCCGTATCGAGTCAGCGACCTCGCGCTCGCGTCCCGCCTCTCCTTCTTTCTCTGGAGCAGCATTCCGGACGAGGAACTGCTCACCACGGCCGTTGCCGGAAGGCTCCACGAGGCGGCCGTGCTCGAACGGCAAGTGCGGCGCATGCTGGCCGACGCCCGTTCGAAGGCGCTCGTAAGCAACTTCGCCGAACAGTGGCTGCACCTCCGGAATCTCGACTCGATCACACCGGACATGCGGCTGTTTCCGGACTTCGACGACAACCTCCGGCAGGCTTTTCGCCAGGAAACCGAACTCTTCGTCGACAGCGTCCTTCGCGAGGATCGGAGCGCGCTCGATCTGCTGAGGGCGAATTACACGTTCGTCAACGAACGGCTGGCGAAGCACTACGGCATCCCGCACGTGTACGGCAGCCGCTTCAGGCGTCTCGTGCTCGACGAAGACAGCTGGCGAGGCGGCCTGCTTCGCCAGGGCAGCATTCTGACCGTCACGTCGTATGCGACGCGGACGTCGCCGGTCCTGCGCGGCAAATGGATCCTCGACAATCTGCTTGGCACTCCGCCGCCGCCTCCGCTTCCCAACGTGCCGGCGCTCAAGGACAACACGGTGGATGGGAGCCTCTCGGGCCGCGCGCGGCTGGCGGAGCACCGGAACAATGCGATCTGCGGCGCGTGTCACAACGTGATCGATCCGGTGGGCCTGTCGCTCGAGAAGTTCGATGCGGTCGGCCGCAGGCGCTCGGTCGAAGGCGGCGCGCCGATTGATGCCTCTGGAGGCCTTCCCGACGGCAGCCAGTTTGCCGATGTCGACGGACTTGAAGCGGCGTTGTTGCGACGGCCGGAGCTGTTCGTGAGCACTCTGGCCGAGAAGCTCCTGACCTACGCGTCGGGACGAGGCGTCGAGTACTACGATGAGCCCGCGATCCGCACAATCGTGCGCGACGCGCGGGCGCAGAATTTCCGCATCTCCTCAATCATTCTTGGAGTCGTGAACAGCAAGCCGTTTCAGATGAGGACCTCGCGATGATTATCACCAGGATGGCTATGCCGCGCCGGACGTTCCTGCGCGGGATCGGCGCCGCCGTGGCCCTTCCGCTGCTCGACGCCATGGTGCCGTCGATGACGGCGTTGGCCAAGACACCAGCCAAGCCGGTCCGCCGCCTCGGCTTCGTGTACATGCCGATGGGATGCGACCTTCCCCGGTGGGTTCCACAGGGAGAGGGCCGGCTCGACCGAGCTTTCACCCACGCTCAGTCGCTCGCCCCGTTCGCGGATGAGCTCACCGTGATCAGCAACCTCGAGCTGAAGAACGCGTACCCGGGCACGCACGCCACGTCCAACGCGGCCTTTCTGAGCGCGGCGACAGCGAAATGGACCGAGAGCACGGACTATTACCTCGGAACGACGGTCGATCAGGTGGCGGCGCTCAGATCGGCCAGCAGACGCTGCTGCCGTCTCTGGAGTTGTCGATGGATCTGCTCCAGACAGTGGGGCAGTGCGACAACGGTTATGCGTGCGTCTATCAGAACAATCTTTCGTGGTCCTCGCCCACGACGCCGCTTCCCGCCGAAGCCCACCCGCGCATCGTCTTTGAGCGCCTGTTCGGGAAGGAGGAAGCTCGGCTGACCGCGGGGCCGCATTGCGGAGGCGGGCCAGCCTTCTCGATTCGGTCCGCGAAGACATCAGCCGTCTTCAGCAGAAGCTCGGACCGGAAGATCGCACGCAGGGTCGGCCAGTATCTCGAGACCGTCCGTGAAGTGGAGCGGCGCATCGAGAAGGCCGAGGCCGCAGACGGCGGACGCCCCGCCTTGCCGGATCTCGATCGCCCTGTGGGCGTGCCGGCAGCCTACGCCGACCATGCCCGTTTGATGTTTGATATGGCGATCAGCCTGTCGGCGAGCATACGACTTGACATCGATTAGCCGACTAGCTAATCATGCCGACGTCATGGCATCGAATCGGGCGTTCCGCGCGCTCGCCGATCCTACCCGCCGGCGCATCCTGCGCCTGCTCCGGGAACGACGACGCTCGTCCGGCGACATCGCCGACGCCTTCGACAGCAGTTGGCCGACCATCTCGCGGCATCTGGCGGTGCTGCGCGCAGCTGGCCTGATCGTTCCGGAACGCAAAGGCAAATTCATCGAATACGACGTGAACACCACAGTGCTCCAGGAGGTCATCGAACTGCTCCTGGACGCCGTCCCAGATCGGAGATACCGATGGCGATCGAACGCCGCGCGCTCATTGGCCTCATCGTCGCGTTCACCGCGTCGATAGTCGCGTTCCCGATGTTTCCTCCGGATATCCCGCCCCAGGTGGGCCGCGACGGGGTGTTCATCGGCGCTCCGTTTGTCGCGTTCCTCCTTCCTGCCGCGGCGATGGCCGTCTGGTGGATCGTGGCGAATCTCAGCCGACATCCTCCTCGGGCGACCCCCCGACCCACGAACGCGGGCGCGGCGACTGCGATCTTCCTGTCAGCCTTTCACGTGACCATGCTCATGGCGTTCATCGGCGGTCAGCCATGGCTGGTTCGGATGCTCGGAGTCCTGGTCGGTGTCTTTCTGGTCGCGACAGGCAACGACCTCCCCCGGGTACGTCCGAATCTCGCCTGGGGCGTTCGCATGCGGCAGACACTGACCAGCGACCGCTTATGGCGGCGCGTGCACCGTCTCGCTGGATTCATCCGCGTGGCCATGGGAATCGTGGTGTGCGCCGTTTCCCTGTCAGGCGCACCGGGCGTGACGAACCTCATCGTGCTCGCTGTGTGCATCGAAACTGCTGTTTCCGTCGGCGCGGGCGTCTTGCTGGGGCGCCGGCAGGATGCCGACTTCGGCGTCCAGTGCTGACTGCCGGAGACGAAACGCAGTGCTCAACGCACACGGCCTGACGAAGCGGTACGGCGGACTTCTGGCCCTCGACCGGGTCGACTTCCATGTGCGCAGGGGGGAAATTCTCGGATACCTGGGCCCGAACGGCTCGGGGAAGAGCACCACCGTCAACGCGGTCGTCGGTCTTCTCGAGCCGAGCGCAGGTTCCCTCTCGCTCGACGGAAAGCCGATGGCGGAGGATCCGATTGCCTACAGGCGCCGTATCGGATACGTGCCTGAGGAACCGCATCTGTACACGCACCTGACGGCGGCCGAGTACTGACGCTCGTCGGACGGCTTCGCGGCCTGACCGAGCGCACGCTTGGCGACAAGGTGCCGGAGCTCCTGCAGCTGCTCCTGTTGTGGGACAGCCGCTACAGCACGATGGCTGCGTATTCGAAGGGTATGCGCCAGCGCGTGCTCCTGGCAGCAGCGCTGCTGCACAACCCGGACCTGCTCGTGCTCGACGAGCCGTTTTCCGGACTGGACGTGACGGCAGGCCTTCTCTTCCGCACGCTGCTCGCGCCTGTTTGTCGGCGACGGCCGCATGGTCCTGTTCAGCACGCACCGCTTCGACATGGTCGAGCAGCTCTGCTCGCGCGTCGTCATCCTGTCCCACGGCCACATCGTCGCGGAGCACGACGTCGCGACGTTGCGGGAGCCGGGCTCTCCCTCGCTCGAAACCGTCTTCATCAGAACGACCGGCCAGGAGGATTTCACGCCGACGGCCCGTCACATCCTCGATATCGTGCAGCGTTCATGAGCCGCTGGCGGTTGTCCGATCGCCCCGAGTACCGGCTCACCGCACATTTCTTCCGCGCGATGTTCGATTTCGGCATCCTCACGCAGGTTGGCGCCGACTCCTTGACGCGCATGCTGCTTGGCGGCCTTGGCGGGCTGCTTGGCGCTGGATTCGTGCTGACGCGGGTATTCGTCGGCAGATACCAGGCGCTGGCGGGAGGAATATCGGCTGAACCGTATCGGCGTACGCTCCTCGGCGACGATCTGTTCATCATCGCCGTACCGATGCTGGCGGCCGCCCTCGTCACTCTGCTCGTCAGCGACCTGCTGTTTCCAGACGATCGAGATTTTCGAATTCTCGGGCCACTCCCGATTCGTCGGGCGGTCGTGTTCGGCGCGAAGCTGGCGGCGCTCGTCTTGTTCAACGGCATGCTGATCGCGGCCGTTCACCTTGCGCTCGCACCGATCGTGCTGGTGACATCGGCTCACCGGTGGCGCGAGCAGCCGGTTTCGTCGCGCATGATGGCCTGGGCTGTCGCCAGCATCAGCGCGTCCACCCTCGCCGTGCTCGCGATCATGGCCCTCGTCGGAATCCTGGTGCTGACCCTCTCTCGCGATCGCCTGAACAGCTTGACCACGCTTTTGAGGAGCGTGCTGCTCGCGGCCTTGCTCTCGTGCGTGCCGCTCGCCGTCCACCTGTCAGGGTTCGGGGGCGCCCTGGCGGACAAATCAGCATGGCTGGCATTCGTGCCGCCGGCCTGGTTCGTCGCGCTCGAGCGCGTACTGCTGGGCAGCTCGGATCCCTGGCTCGTGCGACTTGCCGGCATCGCACTCGCCGCAACAGCATCGGCGGCGCTCGTCGTGACGGTGGCCTACGCGCTGCTGTTTCAGCACTTCGAACGCCTGATGCTTCGCTCCACCGCCATGTCATCGATGTGGCGCCCAGCGAATCTGACGGGGGCGATCGCTTCAGGCGCGACGCCGGCCTTCCGCGCGGTGTATCGGTTCACGACCATGACGATCGGCCGCAGCGGGCTGCATCAGACCGTCCTGGTCGGCCTGTCCGGCTGCGGCCTGGGCATCGGGATCAGTGCTCTGCTTGGCGCACACGTAATCGACTGGCTTCGCACGGCAGGGCCGGTCTCATCGACATTGTCGGCCGCCGCCTTGTGGGCGCCTTTTGCGGTGATGATGACATGCGGACTGAGCGCAAGGCTTTCGCTGTCACTACCAATTGACCACCGAGCAAACTGGATCTTCAGGCTGACGGAAGACCAGGACACACGCGCCGACCAACTGCGCGCCGTCGATCGACTGGTGACAACGATCGTCGTCGGACCGGCGGCCGCGTCAGCGATCGCTGTCTTGTGGATACCATTTGGAGCAGCCGCAGGAATCGGCACGGCTGTCGTCGCGCTGGTCGGGCTCGTGCGCGTCCACTTCGTCCTCCTCGGGTGGAGTCGAATTCCATTCACGTCCTCATACGTGCCCGGCAAGCGGTTCGTCGTCCACACGTTCGCGCTGGCGTGCCTCGCGTGGCTGACCTTCACCGTCGGCGGAAGCTTGCTGGCTCGGATGGCCATGTCGGCGCCTGGCCCGGCTGTGGCGATCCTCGGAGGGCTGTTGCTTGTGGTCTATTCCCTCGGACGACAACGTGCAGCGCATTGGAAGCGCGCGCCGCTCGTGTTCGAGGACGATTTTCCGGACCAGCCGCTGGAGCTGCGGCTGTAGCGTTAACTAGAACCGACGTTCTCGGCCGACTTACACTATCGCGATGACTCCACGGTCAGGCCGCGCGGAAGCGGTCCCGCGACCTCGTCTCCTCGAGTCTCTGGAGTCCAAATGGCCCGGCCCGTGGGCGAGCCCGGTCCTTATCGCCACCGCCTTCGTCGCTTTGACGGTCTGGAGCTGGCGTAAGTGGCCGGACGTGCTCGTCGATTTCGGCCAGCAGCTGTACATTCCGTGGCGGCTTGTCAGCGGCGAACACCTCTACAAAGACATCCTCCCGCTCTTCGGCCCCCTGTCACAGCATATCAACGCGCTGCTGTTCTGGGTCTTCGGGACGTCCTTCACTGTCCTGATTGTCGCCAATCTTGCGGTGCTGGCCGGTATCACGGCGGTCATGTACCGCGTCTTTCGGCTGGCATCCGACAGGCTCACGGCGACGACGGCGTGCCTGCTGTTCCTGGTCGTCTTCGGTTTCTCGCAGTACACCGGAGTCGGCAACTTCAACTACGTGGCGCCGTACACGCACGAAGCGACGCACGGCATCCTGCTCACGACCGGACTGGTGCTCCTGCTCAGCCGATACATCTCGAGTCGGGATCGCGGGGTGTGTATCGCGGCGGGATGCTGCTTCGGCCTGGCGCTTCAGACGCGCATCGACGTGGCGGTCGCCGCGACGGCAGTGACTGGAGCGGGACTCGCGGCGGCGTGGTTGACGGACGACGACCGCCGACCGCGGACGATCGTCGACCTCACGCTGTTCGGCGTCGTGGCGGCCGCGCCGCTCGTCGTGTTCTTCGCATATTTCCTGTCCTACCTGCCTGCGGGTGCGGCGCTCGCGGCCACGGCACACGGATTCGCCACCGTTTCACGCAGCGTGGCGAGCAACCCATTCTTCCGCGGCGTCATGGGAACCGACGACATCATCGGCAATGCCACGAAGATGTGCACGACGTTCGCGTGGATCGCCGCAGGCGTGCTGGCCGCGGCGCTCGTCGACGTCGCTGTGTCTCGATTATTTCGGCGGCCGCAGCGGGTAGGCGTCGTCCTTGGCTTCGCACTCCTGGGTGGGCTGATCATTAGTCTGGACGCGCTGCCCTGGACCTCCTTCGCGCGCGCGCTGCCCCTGACGAGCGGAGCGGCGGCGACGGCCTTCGGATGGCTGCTCCTGCGTGCACGACAGGACCCAGCCGAGCGATCCGCCATCGCGCCGATGTGGCTGTGGTCCATGCTGTCTCTGGCGCTGCTGTTGAAGATCATCCTCAACACGCACATTTCCAACTACGGCTTCTACCTCGCGATGCCGTCTACCGTGCTTCTAGCTGTCTGCCTGGTGTGGTGGATACCGCGAGCTCTGCGGGCATCGTTCGGCAGCGGTGCGGTCTTTCGCTCCCTCGCGCTCGCGGTGCTGGCGGCGCTCGGCGTCTATCAACTTCTGGTGTCCGAGGAACGCTTCTATCGCGTCAAGACACTGGCTGTCGGACGTGGCGGCGACACGATGCTGACGTTTGGGAGCTCGCGCGTTGCCACGATCGGATCGCGTGTGAACGAAGCCCTGGAGTGGATTGACACGAACATGCCGGCGAACGCGACGTTCGCGGGGTTTCCGGAAGGCATCACGCTGAACTACCTGGCGCGCCGGCCCACGACGCTGCCGGTTGTGAACTTCATGATGACCGAGGAGCTCGTGTTCGGTGAAGAGATTGTGCTCGCGAGCCTGGAGCACCGTCCGCCCGACTACGTCCTGCTCGTCCACAAGGACACATCGGAATTCGGGTATTGGACGTTCGGTGACGACCCGTACTACGGCCAGCGAATCATGACGTGGATCAATCGCCACTACGGACCTGTGGCCCTGATTGGCGCCGAACCGTTCGCGGGGAGCGCCTTCGGGATCAAGATCTTGAAGCGGAGGCTCGAACCGAACTAGCGGCAGCGCCGGAGAATTTGTTCCGCGGTGCCGCGTTCAGGCGTAGGATATGCGCCAGAAGACCTTCGAGGGAGGATCAATGAGGACGAGAGCAATCCTGACGACCATCGCGCTCAGTGCTGTTGGCGCGATCACGCTTTTCGCTCAACAACAGCCGAAGGATATGGCCCGCACGCCTGGCGTGCAGGCCGGTGCGGACATGAACCGCGCCGCGTTCATCATGGCCAACTGCAAGAACCCGGCTCCGGCGCCTCCGGCTCGCGGCGGCGGCTGCCACCGGGCGCCCCAGGTGCTCCAGGTGCCGCTCCCGGCGGTGGTCGCGGGCGCCGCGGCACCGCCGCCACCGCCCGACTACAACGTTGACGACGACGGCCATTCCTGGCGTCATCGCGGCGGGACAGAAATGGCGCGTGCTGTGGAACGACACCGGCAACAACGCTGACAGCCCCATCGGCGTCGCCGACGGCGTCATCGTCGCGCAGAACAGCAAGAGCCAGGTCCTGAAGGTCGGGTTGAACGGCAAGGTGGAGCTCCTCGCCACCGACACGTACACGGGCGGCGCGCTCGCCATGACCAAGGACGGCAAGCTGTACGTCGGCGAACGGGCGCTCAACCGCAGCATCTGGGAGATCCAGCCGAAGCGCAAGCTCTTCGCCGACAAGAAAGACGGCGAGCCGCTCGAGTGCCTGGGCCAGGGCGTGCTCAACGACATGGTCGCCGACAGCAAGGGCGGCATCTACATGACGATGGGCGGCATCTACTACGTGAATCCGCAGGGCGTCGTCAGCGGCCGCTTTGGCGTGACCGGCGGGAACGGGCTCATCCTGAGCAAGGATGAAAAGGCGTTCTATGTGACTGGCCGACTGATGGGCGAGATGCCGCCGGCCGACCTCAAGGTCCCGGCTGGCGCGCCGATGCCGACGGGCGGTCTCGTCGCATTCGATGTCGCGCCGGACGGCACGCTATCGAGCGAACGGCAATTCGCGTGGGCCGGCGGCGACGGCACCGCATCGACAACGACGGCCGATCTACACGACCGGCAACGGCGGCATCTGGGTGATCAGCACCAAAGGCGAGCTCTTGGATTTATTCCGGCGCCGCGAGGCATGATCAGCGTGGCGTTCGGCGGTCCGAACAAGAAGACGCTGTTTGGCGTCTCGATTCGCGACGTGCAGATTTTCGCGATCGACACGATGGCGCAGGGCATCCAGAGCCGACCGAAGTAGCAGAGCGTTTGTGCGAAGCCCAGCCCAGCCATCAAGGTCGGGTTGGGCTTTTCTCTGAGCCGTCGCCTTCCCCTCTCCTCGGTGGCATCTCCCTCGTCGCACAACAGGCGCCACAGCCGACACCGGCTCAACTTCAAGCCAACATGAAGGTCGCGATGGAGTTCTACCGGCCGGGCATCACGCCGGAAGAACGCATCGCCCTCATCCACCCTGACTACCAGCAGCACAACCAGACGGAGCCCAGGGAGGGGCGGGGCCCGCGGGCGAGCGCAAGGGGCTCACGCTGCCGCAGGCGCCCGCGGGAAACACGTTCCACATCCTGTACGCCGAAGGCGAAGGAAACGGCGTTGCCGAAGGCGACGCCGAACCCGAACCCGGCTCCTGCGGCAGCCGCTTCGACGGTTCCCGTCGTGTGGCCGCCGGCTCCAGCGGTTCCGGTTGCCGGGTGCACGGCCACGCCGGCGCAGGTCGCGGAGAACAAGAAGGTCGCGATGGAGTTCTTCAGGGCGGGCATCACCAGCCCGAGCGGATCGCGCTGGTCGATCCGAACTACGTGCAGCACAACCCGGCCTTCCACCGCTACGCGCTCGAGAACAAGGTGAGCGACGGAGGCGGAGAGTGACTGACGTATAGTTTAGGAGGATGGGGCGGATCGTTTTTTCGGTGGATGGAAAACTGACGAGAGGGGAGAGTTCAGGCCGGCGCCGAGGCGGCGAGATCGAACTAGAACGTCCAAGGGGCGGACCGCGGGAACGGTCCGGCCCTTCGAGCGCTTATCGGAAGCAGGGGAAGAAACTAGCGCTTGTCGACCACCTTCACGCCGCCCTTGAACACCACCTTGGTCTTCAGCATCTCGTAGATGTTCAGCGTCGGGTTGCCGTCGATCAGGATGATGTCGGCCAGCTTGCCGGGTTCGAGCGTTCCGATCCGATTCTCCATGCCGACGAACCTCGCCGATTGGGGCCCATGATCCTGAAGATGTCCTGCCTCGAGAAGACGATGCTGAACGACTTCAGTTCGTGCTCGAGGACCACGAGGTCGGCGGCGTTCTGGTCGGTGGATACGACATCGTGTTGTGCATTGGGTCGGCGTCCCAGATGCGGCGCGCGTTGATGATGGTGTAGCCGCCCTCCGTGCCGGTCGCCCGGCCCTTCGCGTCCCGGTTCGCGCCGGCAATCGCCTCGGGCCACGGCTTGCCGTCACGGAAAAGGGGCGCGTTGTTCTTCGGCATCACTACGAACGGCGCCGCCGCAGGTGCGGTCGATGTTCGGCGCACCGAACGCGATCAGGCCGGCGACAATCGAACCGCTCTGCGCCACCTTCTCCGCCTGCTCGTAGCTCGTCCAGTCCTTGTTCGGGAGGTGCACCAGGCGGGTCACGCCGGCGTCAATCGCCGCGACCATCGCCGGGCTGCTCACGGCGTGCACGTTCACCTGCACGCCCACCTTCTTCGCCTCGTCGACGATGGCCTTGAGCACTTCGACCTCGGCCTGCGGCGGCGCGGGCTCCGGCGTCAGGCCGATTTCACCGGTGTGCTTGACCCCCTTGGCTGCCAGCGCCTGCACGGCGGCGCGCGCCTCCGCCGGCGTCTGACGGAGACCCACGGCTCCGGAAGGAATGATGCGCGGACCGTTGATCATGCCCGACTCGATGTGATCGCGGAGCATGAGGTTGTTGTCCGCCATTCCGCCGCCGGCGAGAACGGTCGTGTAGCCTGCCTCGAGCAGCGACTGCATCTGGACCTTCTCGTTCGGGTTGCTGCTCACGTGCTTGTGGCCGTCGATGAAGCCGGGCATGGCGGTCATGCCCTTGGCGTCGATGACCTGGCCGGCCGGAGCCGTCGGCGCGCCTGCCGCCACGGACACGATTCTGCCGCGCGCACGACGATCGAGCCGCGACTCGATCACTTGCCGTTGGTACCGATGATGCGGGCGTTGGTGATCGTCACGTCCTGCGCGTAGAGGGGCGTCAGGGCCCCGAACGTCAGGCAGGCCAATATCAGTGTGATGTGTCGGTTTCATGCTCACTCTTCCTCTGTTAACCGGATGACGAAAAAAACAGGACGAGATCGTTTACCTCGTCGATTTTACGGGCAACGTATCACCGGAGCGAGCAGGGGCTCGGCCGCCACTTCGAGTTGTCGGGCTCCTTGCGGAAATTGGTGCTCGTGATGAATCGACGACGAGGTTCTCCGGATCGTGCACGACCGTGGTGACCACGAACCACGCGTCCGTCTGGCTCAGTGAACAGGTTGTAGTACTCGGTCACGATCGTCTCTGGCGCTGTAGGGCACGCCGTTCTTACGGAGAAAGCCGCGCGGCCAGATTGTCGTCGTGACTTTCAGCCTTCCTCCCGCCGGCGCCGTGGCTGCCGCATCGCGGCCGAGCCACCTCCGCCGCGGCCCCGTGACCCACAGCGCGAGGCCGCCGCCCGCGGCGCCTCGGCCGCGCGGACGGATCGAACCGTTGGCGTACTGCCACTCGGCGACCGAGAAACCCTGTCGGCTGGGCGCATCCCGCTCGCCACGTCTGGCGCATCCCGAAATGAAACAGCCGCGTCTGCTCGCCGGCATCAGTCTCGACCTTAGCGTGTTTCCGTCCTGCCAGGACATCCGGATGCGTCCCGGCTCGCGCATGATGACTGGCGCCCCGTATGCGTCGCAGGACCGGCCGCTGGCCTCGACCTGCGCCATATCCGCCCGGGCAGCAGGCATCCTGAGCGGCCTTCGTCAGCGGCAGGGTTGTCGAATTCGCCTTTGGGCGGCGTGAGCATGCGGACCGCCCAGTCTTCGGTCACCACCAGACACCCACGTTCCCGCTCAGATGGATTCGGCACGTACCGCTTCGATGAGGCTTTCCTTGCTCGAGCTCAGCTGCGCGCGCACGAGCCGGAGCTCCATGGCCCATGCGAGCGCCAGCACGGTCAGACCGAATCCTCCGTCGTTGGCGTGGCGTAGACTGTCCGCCGCTCTCCCGGGCGAGCCGGCTGCGGACGAACGGCCCAACAGCAAACTCCAGAATGGTAGACACGAGAAACATGTCCGTGGTCCACCCCGGCTGGCTGTACACTTCCCTCCCAGCCGAGTAACCGAGAGCGCCGCCTTCACCTCCAGCCAGCGTCTTTCCCTCGCCCACAAGCTTCTTCACCCGGTCGCGAATCTCGTACAGCCATCTCGCCATATGCGACGCAGGTCCGCCTCGTCGCAGATGCGACCGTGTCCCGGGATCATGTAGGTCCCGCCCTTCCATGAGGTCGTCAGGGAGCGCCGATATCGAGCAGCGCGTTCAGCGCGTCCAGCAGGCCCGCGTCCGAACCGCCGACGGTGCGGTTGCACCATCGGCAGGTTCGTGGTCGTGAAGATGTCGCCCGTCACGAGCACGTTCGAGCCCGCGAAAGTAGACGATGCTGTCGCCGTCCGAGTTGGGCGGTTCGGCATGTGGATGATGTCGATGGCCTCGCCGTTGAAGATCATGCGTCGCCGCGGCGCCGAAGTAGGCATCGGACGCCCATGCATCGGCAGGAAACGCCGATTTGCCGTCGGGGCCGAGTCGTGTCATGCGCGTGTACACGTTCTCGTGCGCGATGACGTTCGGGACCGCCCCACGCGTCGCGCCCGTCGTCGATCCGCCGGGCAGCACCGCGAGCGCCGCGTTGCCGCCGACATGCTGCGGCGACATCGACGTGTTGATGACGTAGCGGATCGGCCGCGTGCTGATGCCACGGATCGCCGCAATCACCT
>CAVRVJ010000005.1:0-478135 GCA_963724645.1 uncultured Acidobacteriota bacterium | reverse complement strand
CAACGCCCTCGCCGAATCGGTGATTGGACTCTACAAGACGGAGGTGATTCAACGACCGCGGACCGTGGCGCAGCCTGGAGGCGGTCGAGTTCGCCACGCTCGAATGGGTTGATTGGTTCAACAACCGGCGATTGCTCGAGCCGATCGGCTACGTGCCGCCGGCCGAGTACGAAGAGCGCTATTATCAGCAGGCCGCAAGTGGCCTGAGTCAACATAATCCGCTCTCTCGACCAAGCCGGTACGGTTCCACCTCGACGAGCGCGGTCCGCGTGTTCTTCATGGGCGACGGCTTCTTCGACGTGTCGCACCTGACGAACGACGGGAACAAGGCGGGGCACAATCACGGCACGGCCAGAAGGTGGCGACGATCTTGGAACTCCATCCTGTGTTTGCGGTCATGAGGGGCGATTGAGGAATTGACGATGGACAGGCGGTCGGGTATCATTCTTAGGTCTGCCTTGATGCTGGCGCCATGACGACGACTGGACGTGCCGCGCCGCATTTGAGTGGGTCGAGCCCGATGCGCGCGGCGTTGGGCTTCTTCGCACTCATGTACGCCATGTCGTGGACGTGCTTCGCCGCCGCGTTCGTGATGGTGCGCGGCCGGGTTCCCGCCGCCGCCGGAACAAGCCTGCCGCTATTAGTCCTTGGCTTGTTCGGAATGTTCGCGCCCTCGATCGTTGCGCTCGGGTTGACCGCACGATCTGAAGGTGCCGCCGGCATCCAGTCGCTTCTCGATCGCCTCTTCAAATGGCGCGTCGGCGTGCGCTGGTACGTGTTCGCGGCCGGCTATCTCGCGACGATCAAGATCGGCGTCGCTCTCGTCCATCGGATCGCGATCGGCGTCTGGCCGCGTTTCGGCGTCGAGCCGTGGTACATTCTCGCCATCGCCACGGTGCTATCCACGCCGGTACAAGCCGGCGAGGAGATCGGCTGGCGCGGCTTTGCGCTTCCGCTCCTAGCGGCCCGCCTTGGTCTTGCGCGCGCGAGTCTTCTGCTCGGCATCGTCTGGGCCATTTGGCATCTGCCGCTGTTCTTCGTTCCTGGCATCGACAACTACGGTCAGTCGTTCGTGATCTTCGCGCTCCAGGTCACGGCCATCTCGGTGCCGATGGCCTGGCTCTATGCGCGCACCAATGGCAGCCTGTTGCTCGTGATGCTGATGCACGGCGCCAACAACCAGACGCGAAACATCGTGCCGTCCGCTGTGCCGGCCGCAGCCCACGCGCTTACGCTGAGCACCTATCTGCCGGCGTGGCTGACGGTGACGCTGCTCTGGATCGCCGCGTGTTATTTTCTCCTTCGCATGCCGAACATTCGGTACTCAAATCGGTGAACAGCCCGTTAAAGACGCCCGGACTCTCCGACGCTCATCCTCCATTCGCCAGAAACCGTTTTCGCGCCTCGGCTCGCGCCGAACGGCGGGCTGTGCCGGTCCCGTCAGGCGACGGACCCGTGACATGACGCGCCCTTGTCGCAAGGATACATTCCTCGCCCGGACTGGGCTTCTCGCAGGACGGCCAGGCGTATTCACCGATTCGCAGGTGGTCGATGTCATCGTCGAACTGGCACTGCACATCCACGGCGCCGCCACAATGCGCGCAGTAGATCGGCAGGACGACGTTCGGCTCAGGGGCGGCCGCCATGCGCGACAGTATGGCGCGTCAGACAGCCAAGAGCGACAACTCGGGGCAGTAGGTTCGCTCGTTGGGGTCTTCATCTACCGCCGATGGCGCCAGAAAAAAGAGCGGGCCAAGAGGTAAGATGCGTTAAGAATGAGCCCGTCAGGTCAGCGTCGTAGCCCCCGATAGATCAACCACACGGCCGAGATGTCGATGGCGGCGACCACCACGTCATTGGCTGTGTGCAGCGGGCTCTTAAAGAGAGGACAGAACCCGTAGGTGTTGCCCTCGAAAGGGTGCGCGAACGTCACGAGCGATAGCGCGATGAGCCCAGTGGCGATCAGGGCGGCTTTCGGCATGGGCGCGATGATAGCTCCGAACCGCCTTCGGTGATGCCGCCCGCGGGGCGCCAGGCCGCGCTCGCCGCACCGCCCCCTACCCGACCATTCGCTAACGGTGAAAGCGTCGTCGATGACGCATCGGTCGTCCACGAATGACGAGACAATTGTCACCCTTGAGCGTGACTACGGCGTCTTGGTGGTCGTTCTGCAACGATTGCTTAACATTTTCGAGTGGAAATTTGATTTGAATCAATACAGTCGGACTGCGTGTGGGACTAGCCTCTCCTTCGTCGGGAGGGTTGTCTTTTGCGATAGAAAGAACGCCAATACCAAAACCTACGGGCCATCAGATCACCTCAGTCGGCCCGCCAGCACGCGAAAGAAGCGTTTTCTTCATCGGGGTTGGCCGCGGCCTACGCCCGGCGCCGTTCGCCCCCCCGCCGCCAGTAGCCTGATCTGAACACCTTCCCAGTCGCCGCTGGCTTCGACCGGCGGCGACTGGTTCTGCCCGTCCTGGTGGAAACCGAGAATGCGGACGCCGCGCAGGCGCTGGTAGAGGCCAGCCCGGATGCGGATACCGAGTTTGGCGGCAAGGATCTGGACGGATTCCGATGGCCACGCGGATGCGGTCGAGCCGGTGGACGAGCAGCTTGTTTCGTCGTAGTCGTCGTGGGGGCGGTGGGAGGTAATCCACCCGCCCTTTTGTTTGTTTCCAAAGGAGGAAGAAATGCGAAAGGTTCTGAGTGTCGCTATCGCGGTTCTGGCGCTTGCGGGGTGTCAGCAGTCACCGGCACATCCGACGAGGACGTCAACGACGAGTTCTTTGCAAGCGAACGCGAAATCGCCTGATGCTGGCGGTGGGAAGCCAGACATCGACCCGACGTGAGCGAATGGCGTCGTGGTGAACATGATCGGTTTGAAGATTATCGAAGGCGCGAGAGAGTAACAGCCCGAACTTTATGCTCACGCCGAGGAATTGTCCTTGGTTGTGTTCCCTCAGACGACCGTGCCGCAGCCGGGGGCAGGCCCTCTCACGTTGCCCTCCGGGTATCAGCCGCAGTGCAACCCGTTTCATCCTGGACTCCCGTTCCCGTTCGTCTATCACGATCACGTCATCACGGGCGCACCGGGGATGGGGAACGACGGCACGGCAGGCGCGATGAAAGCGCCGTGGAAGATCATCTTGGTGAAGTACGACGCATATGCGGCGTCGAAGAACTTCCGCCCGCTGACTAGTGCGGACGCCGTGGATGCGGCGGAGCATCCTGGCCTGGGGATCTTGCAGGTCATCAATCCAGGCGGGGCGAATCCTTTCGAGATCGAAACGGGCAATGTGGTGATTTGCCCGATTGTGTCCGGTCACGCGTAAGGCCATCGTCATCATGGGGCGGTGAGGTATTCACCGCCCCTTTTTTTAGAGCTCCGGCACGCGCGGCCACGCGAAATAACTAATCAGCAAAAGGGGGAGGGGAGACATACGAAGGCCCTCAGGAGCTATCCTGTGTCGTCTTGCGCAGACAGCTCGCGGGGATCCTGCTCGTCTCGGGCCTGCTGGCCGCCGCCCCGGCGCCCGCACAATCGCCCCGCGATCAAGCCTGGCGCGAGGATATCGCGTTCTTTGCACACGAGTTTCCAGCGAGACAACTCGATTTCGCCAAGCTCTATCCGCGCGAGCGATTTGACCGCGACCTCGACGCGATCCGGCGCTCGATTCAGCCGCGGCCGACGCCGACATCGTCCTCGCGCTGATGCGCCTCGTCGCAAGCGCGCACGTCGGCCATACCTACGTCCGCGCGCCCACCGACGGCTCGCTCGCGTTCCATCGTCTGCCGCTCGGTTTCCAATGGTTCGCGGACGGGCTGGCCGTGACCGCCGCGACGATTGGTACCGCTCCGCGCTCGGCCTGCGCGTGACATCAATCCGCACGCTGTCGCCCGAGAACCTCAAAGCCGCGATCGCGCCGTTCATCGCGTACCAAGACGACGCATGGCTGCGCCAGCAGAGTCAGACATTCATGGTGATGGAAGAAATCCTGCGCGCAGTGGGCCAGGTTGAGTCCGATGGCCATGTCGCCGTGTCGCTAGCACGCGCAGATGGCACGACGACGACACTGCGCGTACCGACGATACCGTGGAGCGATCGCACGCGGCTCGTCACGGCCGTCGAGGCGCTTCGGCTCCCGATCAATCCGGCGCTCGTCCAATCGCCACGCTACTACGGTTACGAGATCCTGCCCGCGACGAAGGCGCTCTATATCCGCTACAGCAAGTGCGCGGACGATCCGCAACAGCCATTCACCGCGTTTGCGAAAGAGCTCTTTGCGACCGTTGACGCGAATCCGTCAGCCGTCGAGCGCGTGGTGGTCGATCTGCGCGCGAACGGCGGCGGCAACTCGACCGTGATCAAGCCGCTTCTCGACGGCCTGCACAAGCGCAAGTCACTCAGCGCCGCGGGCCGGCTCTATACGCTCATCGGCCCGCGACGTTCTCGTCGGGTTTGCTTGCCGCCATCGACCTGCGCCATGACCTGAACGCGATCGCGATCGGCGAGCGGCCGGGCGAAAAGCTCAACTCCTACGGTGAAGTCCGGCCGCTGACCCTGCCGCATTGGCGCCTGCTCCTGGAGGTATCGTCAAGGACTTCACGCTCGAAAAGAACGACACAGCCGGATTCGAACCCGATGTCGTCGTGAGGACGACGTCGGCGATTGGTTCGCCGGGCGGGATCCTGTGCCCGACGCCGCGCTGAAGCGGCGATGACTGAGCGCCGGCGGAGAGGATGCCGGTCAGAGGTCGCTCGTCTTGCGTCTGCTCGCGAAAAGAGGGGGGAGGGGGCACAAAATTGGGCACAGTCGGCCGCGATCCTCGGGTTTCAGGTAAGGCCCCCCGAGCAGCCCCCAAGTTTCTTCCACCGCCACCGTGATTCGGCCAGCCCTTCCCGCGTCTCGCGGGAATAGGCGCGCCCCTCCGGCCGTGCGTCGGCCCCAGGTCGTCAGGCAAGGGTGGCGGTCAGGCGTCGTGGTATTCGTGACGACGGCGCGCGGCATCATCGGCTCCTGGGCTCAGCCGACCTGACCGCCGCCATATCCAAGCTGGCCTCGTGTGACGAGAAGGACAACCCCAGCAGTGACGAGTCCACTCATCGCCAGCACCAATTCAAACGGCATGTGGATACGCGGTCCCGCGGTGCCCGCGAACAGGCCATTGAGGAACCGGGAGGCCGTGTTGAAGGTCGCGTGCATCGCGATAGGCGTGATGACCCCGAAGCGGGCCAGGTTGGTGCCATACGTCAAGAGGAAGGTTGCGCCGGTCACAATCAGGATGTAGATCCACAGTGGCGCGGTGATCCAGTCCCGATAGAGGAAAAGGGGCAGATGCCACCCGGCCCACAGGAGTGCGAGCAGCATGGAGGCGCGAAGTGGTCCGAACCGCGCTTCAAGGCGCGGCAACGCGAATCCCCTCCAGCCGGGTTCCTCGAACAGCGGTCCGCCAAGAAGGGTTGAATAGTTGTAGACGGAGACGGAAGTGAGGACGCCCCAATGAAGCTTCCGCGGATCGGCGGTCGCGACCGAGGGCAGGATGACGTATGCCAGAACGACCAGGGCGACGCCGACCACGGTCGCCTGCAACGTGCGCCACCAAGTTGTGCGAAATCGGAAGGCTTGGTAGTTCCCCACTGCCGCGCGGTGTGTGATGACCGCCGCCACTGTTGGTCCCAATGTGGCGAGGAATATCCATTGGTGGGCCGCCTGGAAGATCACCATCGGCACGTACACGAGCCAGGCCCACGCGTAAGCCAGTGCAAAAAAGACGACGAGTGGATACCTGGCGGCCATGCTAATGAGAAGTCCCTGACGCGGCAGGCAGGGTACCTGCAGACCTCTGCGAAGCGCAGGAAAATCAGGCCAAGCACCTGGCTGCGAGTATTGAGCGGAGGTCAGGCCGGAATTGGCGCGGAACTCGTCTCCGCCTTCCAGAGGCAGTGGCAGTCTGACTGCGTATGTGCGCCGATTGATTATCGCGACGGGAGTCGCCGCGGCTGTCGTGTCGCCTCGGTTCGCCGAGGCCGGGATCATCAAGATTCAGGACTTGCAGTCCTGCAGCGCGAACGGGCTGGATGTCTCCACGAATGCTGTCCGGAACGGCGTTCACTGTGACAACGGCAATCCCTTCAGCCTGAGTGACATCCTGGACGGCTGATTGCCCTCATGGTCGGGAACAGCGCGACGCCAAGCTGGAACATCATTAACGACACCGGCGCGCCGCTGTCGAGCCTCAGCCTGTACCTACTTCGGGGCGCTCGCTTCCAACGCATTCATCGACATGCAGATCAGCGGCACGAGTATTTTCCGCGCGTGCAGCGCGACCACCGCGAACGCGGTGACGACGACATCGAGCACCTGCGATTCAGGAGACCAGACCGCGAACAATCCAATGCTGCCGCTGCTGTTGGTGTGGAGCGGGGGGTATGGGGTGGGTGTGAACCAGACCTTCAACCTGGGCACCGCGTCGTTCGCCCACGCGGGTGCGGACGCGGGCTGCTTTTCCGGGACATCCGACTGCGCTCCCCAAGGCGCACGGGGCGAGCTGGGCGACGCGGAAACGGCGGCCGTGCCGGAACCCGCGACGCTGACGCTGTTCGGGCTTGGCCTCGTGGGATTGAAGCTGGCGACGAAGCGGCGCCGCTGACATGCGTGGCGGCGAGTGCAATCCGCACGCCGATTTCGCGGGATGTTGACTTTTGGTAACCTTGGCGGCCTTTAGGCTTCGTGATGCTCATGGATGACGGGCCGCGGCATCATCGGCTCGACGCCGCCTTGCCGAACCTGCAACGGCAACACCCGGCCCACGAGCGCCAGAAAGGCCGAGGGATTCTTCGCGGCCTGGGCCGCCAGATATTCCTCCCCGCCGGCCAGTGCGAGCGCGCCCAGAATCATGTCCTTGAGCGAGGCCGTGAGTTTATTGGGGACGCCTTCTTGCGCCCCTTGCCAGCGTCAGTCCTGGCGCCTGAGGGGGTCCCAGTAGCGGCCCACGGTTCAAGGAAATACGCACTCGGCCACCAGATCACAATCGCCGTGTTGACGTTCGCCCACCCCCATCGCGCTTGCAAGTTCTTGCAAGTCGATGCCAGATTCGCGGCCGAACGTGTCCGTTCCAGTCCGCACCTTCAGACACGAGTCCGCGATTTTCCTAACGTTTCCGCTTGAGTCCGGGTGGCGCGTGCGGTTCGGACCAGGGGTCGGTGGTTCGAATCCACTCGCCCCGACCACTTTTCCTGAGGTGTACTCCGGTCAGCACGGGTAGATCAGCTTTTCGCGGGCGCATGGTAATCTGCTAAGAGCCGAACGGATTCTCAATCGGTTTGCCGCCGGCCGGCCGCGCAGACGGCGCTGGTCCTGTGATGGCCAAGAACAAACGGCAAACGGGGTGGAGGGCGAGTCGTCTCATCAGCTCCTCCGCTGTTGAACCGCAGGCTGCCGTCCGGCGTCCTTCGCGCCCACTGTCACCGAGACGCTGAGCAGGTACTCGCCCGCCGGAAGCTCCGCGATCGGCAGGGCGAAATTGTACGTCGCGGTTGTTTTCGACCCGACCGATTTGCCCTCGAGCGTCTGATCGAAGGTGGCCACCTTCTCGTTCTTCGTGTTCGTCAACGTCGTCGTGACTTTCGCGGGGACGGGATTCCTTGCCCTCTCGTAAATCGCATGAATGCCGACACATCGTCTGTCTTTCGGAATGCGCGGCCGATGTCGGCGTGATCGGCAGGAGATCACCGATCGTGTTCGCGCCGGCGCTGACGGGTGACGGCGTCGCCCTCAGCACCAGACCGGACAACGACAAGTCATCGTTGAAGTCCGGTACGGAGACGGTCGTGTACACGCTGGATGTCCTGCCATCCGCCGTCTTCACGCCGACGCGCAGCGCGTACCGCCCGGGCTTCGCCGGGAGCTGGAGTGGACCTCGTAGCTGTTGAACCGCGGATCCGGCTCCGCGAATGTCATCGTCGTCCGCTGTTGCAGGGAGCCGGCGCTGCCAGCCCGTCTCGGGATAGTAGAGACCCGTAGACAATTTCCGTCT
This sequence comes from uncultured Acidobacteriota bacterium, assembly GCA_963724645.1. Classification (GTDB taxonomy): domain Bacteria; phylum Acidobacteriota; class Vicinamibacteria; order Vicinamibacterales; family SCN-69-37; genus CAVXSP01. Next base: position 470,099 of record CAVRVJ010000005.1, on the reverse strand, counting down.
TCCTCGGTCCGGGGCGTTGTGCATCTTTCGGTGTGTGGATCCGAAGCGTGAGCGCCAGCGCGGGCTTGCCATCCTCCATCGGGAATGGCGCCGCGACGATGCCAAGAGGGACGCCCGAAACCGGGAGCGGGCTGTCGACGAGGGAACTCAGGTCGCCCTTCTTCGCCGCCTCCGCAGCCGCCTGCCAATCCTTTTCGGTTTCGTCCGTGTATCCCTTGCGCGTGCGGACCTCGACGTCCTTGCGGTTCACGTGGACCTGCACCGAGTGCTGTTTGCCATCCGACGGCGGCGGCCGTTGACGCCGAGCAGGTAATAGGCACTGCTTTCGGCGATGACCGGCGGCACCTGCAGTCGATGTCGTTGTTGTTCACGACGGCGCGGCCGCCGTCTGTTCAGCCAGCGCAACGAGAAACTGCGTGCGCTGAAGTCCGGGATCCTGGAGGAGCGCTTTCGCCTCACGAATTCATCGGCTCCGGTCGGTCTGGCCCGGTTCCGCGCGTTGAGCCGCAGCAGCCTAGGATCGAACGACTCGATCGTCACGTTGGCCAGTTGGGCGTGACGGATGGCATCCACGGACGCCTCGCGACGAACCATCTCGCAGTGTGCCTTTCGTCCCGCGTTGCTGGGCTCCGAAGGCATCACCACTGATCCCGCACTGATATGAAACAGGACCTTGCGTTGTTCCGGCACCGCGCGCATCGCCTCGGCAATCCGACCGAGCGTCTGAATGTTGCAGGCGCCACAGTCGCAGAGGCCGGAGTCGATGATTTCTTCCTCCGCGGCAGGCTCGCCCGGCATGGGGCTCGTTCTGGAAAGAGCGGCGCTTTTCGATCGCCACCGCAGCAACTGGCGATCGGTCGTGAAGTCCTGTGCCGAATGGCCGCGCCGGGAATCACGACCGCCGCGCGATCATCCGGTCCCATCGCGTCGACGACGGCGTAGGCAGTTTTTCTGGCCTGAATGATCCCCGCTTGATCGACCATGCCAGCGTACATGCTGTAGTCGTCGAGCAGAATGACGAACACGCGTCCTGGCTTCTTCTCGTTCGTCACGACATCGGGTGCGACGTCGCGGACCCAGGAGGCTTCGCCTGCGGGCGCAGACAGCGGAGGCGCGACGTCAACGGCGTTGAACGCGACGACCGGCCGCGTCTTGCCGTCAATCTGCACCGTGAAATCGGAGGCTTTCAGATCCCGGACCGGATGACGGGGTTTGTCGAGAACGGAGACGTCAATGACCAGTAGCTCGGTGCCGCCGCGGAATGTCTCGCGGTGGGTGCGGGAGTTGAAGGGCCTTGACACCACGGCCCAGCAGAGACTGAACGCCGCGATGCCCGCGGCGACAAACACAAGTTCTCCCATAAAGGCCCCCAGTGTATCGCCGGTGGGAACGCTCAGTCTCCACGCGACGCCAAAAAAATCGACCGGGTCGCATTAACGCCACGTCGTTCATGGCCATTGTCGCCGATGATTTATGACGCTCTCGATTCCTTCGTGACTGGTTAACGGCTCGGCGGCAGAGTGGGATAATCCCACCATGATCGTCACGCTCGATTCCAAGCGCCGTCTCACGGTGCCGGCGACTCTGGCGCCGCGTCCCCGGCGAGTCTTTCAACGCGCGTTCGACGCCGAACAGCGAATCATGTTGACGCCTCGCCGGAAAGGAAGACTGGCTTGCTGTGCTGAAGGAATGTCCGGTCAGCATGGACGACGTGCAGCCGCGACGTCGTGAGATGGCCAGGCGCCGGAAGCTGTGAGTTGGTTGCTCGATACCGACGTTATGTCACAGCCTGCCAAGCGCCGCGGCGACGTGCGGGTCATCGCGTGGCTCGAACAGGAAAAGGATCGCTGCTACGCGAGCGCGGTCGTCATCGCACGATTGGCATATGGGTACGCTCGAAGGAAGGACGCCAGCGCCAGGTACTGCAGGCGTGGTTGACGCGCCTGATCGATGCGATGCACGGTCGCATCCATGGCTTCAATGTTTCGTCGCGCACGTCTCGGCCGAGCAGGAGCGTCAACTGGAAAGGCGGGTCGCCCGATGCCTGTCGAAGACAGCTACATTGCGGCGACAGCACGGCGGTACAGTTGCCACAATTGCCACCGGCAACGACCAGGATTTCCGTCGGCCCGGTTTGAAGGTCTTCAATCCTTTCAAGGAACTTCCGAGCGCCGGCGCTGAGCGGAAGCGACTCGATTCTGGTGTGGCGCGGGCGCAACCTTCCAGGTCAAGTGACTTTCCGTATGGGGCGAACGCGAACGTCACGAGGCGAGGCCCTGGGAAACCAGGACGAGGCGCCTGGACGGCGTGCCACGGTCCCTACGGATTTGCGCCAGTGAACCCCTGTCCAGTCGATGGTGTGAAGGGCGTCGGTGATGCCTTGTTCCGCGCGGAAATCAGCGACGGCGCGGGCGCACTGTGGAATCGCGCCATGGTCGTCCACGATGACGAAGACCTCAAGTGCCGACGCGGTCGTAGCAGGCGAGCAGGGCGTCGCGCGTCGAGGTAGAGGTCGCCGTCGAGCCGCAGCAGCGCGATCTGCGAGAATCGGCGGCCGGAGCGTTTCGGCGAACCAGCCCTCCAGAAATCGCACGCGCTCGTCCAGCAGGTCGTAGGCACGAAACAGTTCCTCGACCCGCCTGCGCTCGATCGCCAGGATCGGCACGACGTCGCGCGACAGATCGAGCCCCTCGTCCACGGCCGACGGTTTCGGCAGGCCGGCGAACGAATCGGCGACCAGCACGGCGCGATCCAGCAAATCGTACGCAGCCAGGTAGCCGCGCATGAAGATCACCGTGCCTCCTCGCCAGACGCCGCGACGAGGCGCGAGCGATCGTCCGGCTGTCGGAAAGACCTTGGATAATGGGCAACCCGAAACCCTCTTAGAAGGAAGGGAAGATGATCGTCTCGGCGTGCGCGAATGCTGCGTCGAACTCGAGGTACAATTCTCCCGTCACGGTGCCGACGCCTATCGGTCACAGCCTGGCAGGATTGGCAGCCGGATGGGCGGTCGCGGGCGGCGCGCCTCGGGGGCGCTCGCGGCTGATTCAGGCGGCCGCGTTCGCGGCGCTTGGCGCCGCTGCCGATCTCGACTTTCTGATCAATCGACACCGTTCGGAAACCCACAGCATCGGCGCGGCCGTGCTTGTCGCCAGCATCGCGGTGTGGCGGAGATGGCCGCTGGCCGACTCCCGCTTGCGGCTCTGGTGGGCGGTATGCGTCGCATGGTGCACGCATCCCATCCTTGACTCGCTGTCGCTCGACGGCGGGCCGACGATCGGCGTGATGATGTTCTGGCCGCTGAGCCGCGTTTACGTGCAGACGGGGCGATCAGTGTTCATGACGGTGTGGTGGAGGCTCGACACGCCCGGCATCGTGCTCCACACCCTGCTGGCGGTGCTGCAGGAAATGGCGATCCTCGGACCGATCGCCATGGCGATCTGGGCCCTCCGCGGCCGCGCCCCGGCGTCGCCTGCGCCGGGTTGACGCGCTGCGGGCTCTGTCACCGATACGCCCAGACAGCCATCTCGTCGATCGACCAATACCACGATGTCGTCGTTCCCAGTTGCCGGATCACGAGCCGAGTGGTCACGAACCGCGGAAGGTCGATGGACACGATCGGCATCGCGGGCGATAGTACCCATCCCCGGCCGAGCGCCTCGAGCACCGAGCCCCGATACAGGATCTGCTCGGATTCGCCGGGGGCAGATCCGCCGGCGGCGATTTCGATCTGCCGAGGATAGTCCTGCAAACTGCGGGTGGTGACGGAGAAGTCGACGCGCGCGGGCGCGCGAGGACGGTCGAAGGTCAGCGCCATCCATTCGGTCCCGCTCTGCGGACGGCCTGTCATCCAACGGCTCTCAGGATCGCCATCGACGACCAGATTCACACGGTCCGCCGCGTCGGATGCAGTCAGTCGAAAATCCTCGGGAGAAAGCTTGACGAGGTCGGTCCGACCGTTCGCTGGCGACCGCTCTGGCGAGATTTCGTAGGCGAGGGTTGTCCTGAAGCGCGCAGCGAGCCTGATCTGATCGGCACGGCCGAGCGCCTCCACCAATCGCGCGGCGATCCCCCGATCTTCGAAATCATCTGGACGGACAAGGAGATACCTGACGCCTGAGACCGCGCAGGAATGGAACGGCCTCGGATAGCCCGGCCTGGTCCACAAAGGGCGACGCCGATCCGACGAGAAAGGTCGGCAGCGGCGGATTCATGCGGCTGACGCCGTTGACGGTCGGATGCCGGTGTGCGAGCACCGCGAACTGGTGCTGGAGCGCGGCGCTGGTCCGATCGAGCCGCGAGAGCGGCAGATGCAGCACCGGGCCGGGCGCCTGCTGCGCAAGCCAAACGTATTCGTCGCCGCCCCCAGGCGCGCCGGTAAGGTTCTGCCGCTGCACGTTGAGCGGTCCGCCATAGCCTTCGATCAGGATGACGCCGCAGATGCTTGCGGTCAGCAGAGCCGCGCGATGGCTCTGCAGTCCGGCCGTGAGACGCGCCGTTCCGATCGCAGCAAGCACCGAAAACGCGAGGATGGCGAGCATGCCGAACCGGGCGGGCACGCGAAGCGCCGCAAACAGCGGCACCGCATCGAGCAGCCAGCGGTACAGCCCCCCAATTGGAAGATGGTGATGCCAGGCCCGCGGGTCCGGGCCCAGCGACAGCACGATCGCCACGAGCGCGATCGTGCCGTAGAGCCACCGCCATGAGCTGGCCGGCCGCCGCCGCGGGAGAGGCGAAAGGGCGAGCCCTGCAAGGAGCGCGACCGCGAGGCCGGGAAAGAGCCGGCCCTCGTCCTGCGCGATCCCCGGGAGCCATCCGGCGAGCGGCAGGCCCGGGGCGACATCCAGATAGCTGCCAAGGTCGGCGCTGTAGCGTTCCAGATCGCCGGCCGGCAGCGCGCGATGGCTCCACGTCCGGTAGTACGCCATCGCGGCCGGTGTTAACAGCAACGCTATGACGATCGCTGCCGCCGCCATGCGGAGGACCATCGGGCGGGCCGCGCGATCCTTGACCGCCGCCCAGCCGACGACGAGGGGAATGGCCACGGCGGCTTGATAGGCCGCGTAGCCATTCGACAACGCCTGAATGGGCACGGCCAGGGCCGCGATCGCGACCATCGGCCACGACTTCGTTCGCAGCGCGCGGTGAAGCGCCCAGACGGCCACGGCCAGCCAGCCCACGAACAGCACCTGAAGGTGAGGCAGCTGGGCCCACCGGGTACGGCGCGAACCCGAAGGCACAGGCGCCGACCAGCGCGGCATCGCGGCGTCCGGTCACCTCTCGTGCGAGCAGATAGGCGCCCGTCGCGGCCAGGAAGAATGACAGCAGCAGCGCCGCGTTATACGTGAGGATCGGGTTGCCGGACAGCCAATGCACCGGCGCCACGAGGATGGCGATGCCCAGCATATTTTCGATGTAGGCGAGGGAGTCCGGGTAGGGGTAGTAGATGGGCGGGCTCCAGAACCCGCGCAGTGCGTGCGGGAGACGGTCCGCGCCCCAGGCGAGCGTCCACGCGTTCAACCGCGCATCGGCCGCATTGGCGGGCATGCTGGTCGTGACCGCGCCGACGAGCGGCGCCAGGAACAGCAGCGTGACGACTGCGAAGCCACTGAGGACCCAGGCCAGCTCTCGAGCCGTGATGTCGTGCGCAGTTGAGACACTGGCGTTCTCGTGAACGGCCGGAGCCGAGCTGGCTGGCACGCTTCCGATTTCCCGTCGAGGTAACGTCATTATTTATGGCGCGACGATACTTCCTTCGGTAACATCCTCGCACGGCGCGATACGGATTCTAGACAAGACCCGGCGACTTGCCTACTATGGGCGCGCAGCAGTCCAGAGGAAATCATCTGCTCACTGTCATCGTCCCGTTTCATCGGAACAGCGCCCAACTCGAACACTGCCTGATCGCGCTGCGCGCGAGTGCGCATCAGGTTTCCGATGCTGTCGAGATCGTGCTGGTGGCGGACGGCGCCGTCGACGCTTGTGCAGATGTCGCGGCGCGGCACGAGGCGCGCCTGGTGTCGATTCCGGGACCGCGCGGCCCGGCGGTTGCCCGCAACCAGGGCGCGCAGGCAGCGCGAGGGGAAATCGTCGTCTTCGTCGACAGCGACGTCGCCGTCCACGCCGAAGCGCTCTCCCGTGTGAAGGCCGCGTTCGACGCCGACGCCCAGCTTGCGGCCATTTTCGGCGCCTACGACGACGCCCCGGCCGATCCCGGCTTCGTCTCGCAGGCGAAGAACCTGACGCACGCGTTCATCCATCGACAGGCCGACCAGGCGCCCACCACGTTCTGGGCGGGCCTCGGCGCGATTCGAGCGGAGGTGTTGCGTGCGATCGGCGGGTTCAATGAAGCGTTCTCGCGTCCGTCGGTGGAAGACATCGAGCTTGGCTATCGGCTGACGCAGCGCGGGTATCGAATCCGTCTGGATCCCGACATCTGCGGAACGCACCTGAAGCGGTGGTCGGCTCTCGGCGCGCTGGTATCCGATGTACGTGACCGGGGCATTCCCTGGACGCGGCTCCTGTATCGATACGGCGGCCTTCGCAACGATCTCAACCTCAACCTGACGCTGGAGCGGCCGGGCGTGCATCGTGCTGGCCTGGGCGGCGGCGGCCAGCCTGCTGCTGTCGTGGCGATACCCGGCGCTGCTCGTCGCCGTGGTTGGCTGGTTGGCGCTCCTGTGGGCACTCCAGCGTCCGTTCTACGCGTGGCTGGTTCAACAGCGGGGCCCGGTCTTCGCGGCCCGCTGGTTCCCGCTGCAGGTGCTCCATCACGCGCTGAACGGCGTTTCGTTCGGGATTGGAACGGCCATGTACCTCATCAGCCCGGAGTTTCCAGACGACGCGGCTGGCCAGGCCGAGCGGAGTTCGCCATGTCGCCCGTGACCGTCATCCTGCCGGCGTTCAACGAGGAACAGTCGGTTGCCAGCCAGGTGCGCGCGATCCGGAGGGTCCTCGATGATGCGGCTGTGCCGTACGAAATCATTGTGGTCGACGATGGGTCCACCGACCGCACCCAGGAGGAAGCCCTGGCGGCGGGCGTGCTCGTCCTGCACCACCGTGAGAACCGCGGCTACGGCGCCTCGATCAAATCAGCGATCGCCGCCGCGCAGCACGACGTCTGCGTGATCATCGATGCCGACAACACGTATCCAGCCGAGGACATTCCCATTCTGCTGGGGCTGCTCGAGACATCGGACATGGTGGTCGGGGCGCGCACGCGGCCGAACGTGTCCATTCCCTGGGCCCGGAAACCGGCCAAGTGGATCGTCGGCAAGCTGGCGCAGCAGATCGCCGGCCAGCGGATTCCCGATCTGAACTCAGGGCTGCGTGCATTCCGGCGGGAGTGCGTGAGCCAGTACTCTGTCGATCCTCCCCAACCGGTTTTCGTTCACGACCACGGTCACGCTGGCGTACCTTGCCGACGACTATCGGGTGGTCTACCACCCGATCGATTACTACAGGCGCACGGGGACCTCGAAGCTTCGCCCCCAGCAGTTCCGGGACTTCATGATCCTCGTGTTCCGGATGGCGCTGCTCTTCCAGCCGCTCAAGGTCTTCGTGCCGCTCGCGGTCGTCACCGGATTCATCGGCGTGGCCAAGACCGTGATGGACATCATCGGGGTCTTCGTGCGAAATCCCTCGGTCGGATGGCTGCTCATCTTCCAGCGTACGCTGTCGACGTCCGCGGTTCTGTTCCTCCTGCTGTCGTTTCAGCTCTTCCTCGTCGGCCTGGTCGCGGACGGCGTGCTGCGCCGCATTGCGCAGCGCAACCGGCTGCCGGCGCGATCGCACGCGGTGTGGGCCCGGCGGGCGAATGACACCGAGGACCGCGGCGTGGCCTCGGTGCGGCGATAGGGAAGTGGTGAGCTCGAAGCCACGCGTCGTCATTCTCGGCGCGGGGCCGGGCGGCGTCGGCAGTGCGTTTCGCCTTGCCCGCGCCGGCAATGCCGCCGTCACGGTGATCGAACGCAGCGATGCCGTGGGCGGACACGCCGGGAGCTTCGATGTGGCTGGCCAGGTGGTCGACTACGGCAGCCACCGCCTGCATCCTACGTGCGATCCCGAAGTGCTGCAGGATATCCGGACGCTGCTGCAAGATGACCTGCTCGATCGACCGCGTCACGGGCGGATCCGGCTCCACGGGCGCTGGATCCATTTCCCTCTCAAGCCGATCGACCTGGCGCTCCGGCTGCCGCCCCGCTTCGGTGTGGGTGTGGCGTCCGATGCGGTTCGGAAAATGGTTGCCCGTGGGGCGCGCCGCGAGGCACATGACACCTTTGCCGACGTTCTCGAAGCCGGTCTCGGTCGCACGATCTGCCGCGACTTCTATTTCCCGTATGCGCAGAAGATCTGGGGCCTCCCGCCAACCGACCTGGCCGGCATCCAGGCGCGCCGCCGCGTGGGAGCCGGGTCACTGGCGAGGATGACGCGGAAAGTGATGGCCTCAATCCCGGGATTCCGGCGGCCGGGGACCGGCCGCTTTTTCTACCCTCGCCGCGGCTACGGGTCGATTTCGCGGGCATATCATCGCGCCGCCGAGGCGGCGGGTGCGACGTTCGTGATGAACGCGACCGTCTCCGGCATCGAGCAGGCCGGCGATCGGGTCGTGGCCGTCGCGGTTGATGGCCAGGGAGGGCACCGCCGGATCGAGGCGGACCACGTCTGGTCGACCATTCCTGTCTCGGCGCTCATCGCGGCGCTCGAGCCCGCCGCGCCCTCGGGCGTGATCGACGCCGCGCGGCGGCTCGAGTTTCGGGCCATGCTCCTGGTGTATCTGGTTCTGGAGCGCGACCGGTTCACCGAGTTCGACGCCCACTACTTTCCGGAGCCGCACATCCGGATCGGCCGTCTCTCGGAGCCCAAGAACTACGGCCTTGCCGGACCGCCGGGCCGGACGGTCCTGTGCGCCGAGTTGCCCTGCTCGGCCCAGGATCCAGAGTGGCAGTTGACCAACGACGAACTGGGTGCGCTGGTGTGCGAGGATCTCGAGTGTGCGGGACTTCCAGTTGGTGTGCGCCCAAAGGAGGTCGTCGTGCGGCGCCTTCGCCAGGTGTATCCGATCTACCGGGTCGGTTACGACGCACACCTGACGGCCATCGACCGGTACCTCGAGCGGTTCGAGAATCTGGTGACCTTCGGCCGCCAGGGACTCTTCGTGCACGACAACACGCACCATACGCTGTTCATGGGCTACGCTGCGGCGGCTTGCCTCGACGCCGGCGGCTCATTCGACCGGGCCCGATGGCAGCAGTTTCGCGAGGTGTTCTCGACGCATGTCGTGGAGGACTAAGCCCGGAAGTGACTTTCCGTATAGTGAACGATCTGTGAGTCCCAGTCTCCTTCGACGCTTTGCCCGGCACGCGCGCCTGACCTGGCTGAATCTCTCGGTCCCGCGCGTGTCGAGTCCGCCATTCCTCGTCTTTTTCATCAACTCGCTCTGCAACATGAAATGCGAGCACTGCTTCTACTGGCAGCAGCTCAATCAACCCACCGACTTGTCGTTCGACGAGATCGTGTCGCTCAGCGAGCAGCTTGGTCCGATCGAGAACCTGAATCTGTCCGGCGGCGAGCCTTTCCTGCGCAAGGAATTTGCGGCGATCTGCCGTCAGTTCATCCGGCGGAACGGGGTGAAGGAAATCTACGTCCCGACCAACGGGTACTTCACTGACCGGACGGTCGAGGCGGTTCGCACCGTGCTGGACGAAAAGGACCTCCGCCTCTTCGTGGCCGAGCTGTCGCTGGACGGTATGCCGGCCTTCCACGATGAATTCCGGAAGGCGAAAGGCGCCTTCCAAAAGGCGATGGAGACGTACGAGGCGCTTGTCGCGCTGCAGGCCGACGATCCGCGCGTTCAGATTCACGCGAACTCGACCGCGACCGACTGGAACATGCGGGAGATCCGCATGCTGACGACGTTCCTGTACGACCGGTGCCCGAAGCTGAGCCATCACAACCTCGCGATCATTCGAGGTGATCGGAAGAACCCGACGCTCAAAGGTCCGGCGCTGCAGGAGTACCGAGATCTCTACGAATACATGCGCCGGCTGTGGCGGCCGCGGGAGCGCGCCCGATACGGATCGGTCGTCGAGCCGATGCTGCAGCACGCCAAGCTGGAGGCGGCGCGGCGGGAAGCGCAGTTCGTCCCGTGCCGGGCCGGAATCCTGACCGCAGTCGTTCACGCCAACGGCGACGTCGCGGTCTGCGAGCAGCGGCCGCCGATCGGCAACCTGCGCGAGCGGCCGTTCATGGACATCTGGCACTCGCACGCGGCCGCCGAGATCCGCCGGTCGATCGCCCGCAAGGAGTGCTACTGCACGAATGAGATCTTCATGTGGCCCAGCATCGTGTTCCAGCCAGGCCAGCTTGTCAGGAACCTGATTGGGTCGCGCGCCTGGAAGCAGCCCGGCGCGTTGCAAGACGAAGATCGGGCCGACTACCGTGACGCCGCGAGCCGCCTGCCCGCCGACACACGGCGCACATGACTTCGCCCGTCATGGGCCGGCGGTCTGCGCGGATCCGCGCCCTCGCCAGTCCTCGTAGCAGCGCTGGAAGCTGGCTTCGGCTAGCGCCGCCGCACGATCCCAGTTGAACAGCGCCGAGCGCTTCAGCGCCTCGTTCCCAAGATCCCTGCGGAGCTGCGGGTCGCCCAGGAATCGCAGGACGCACTCGGCAATCGCCGTGGGGCTGGCCGGATCGAAGAACAGGCCCGCCTGACCGACGATTTCCGGCAGGCTGCCGCGAGAGCTGGCGAGCACCGGCACCCCGCATGCCATCGCCTCGACCGCGGGAAGACCGAAGCCTTCCCAGAAGGACGGAAACACCAGGGCCGCCGCCTCGTTGAGCAGCTCCGCCGCCTGCGGGTCGGGAAGGTAGCCTGTGAAACGGACGTGCCGATCCAGTGGCGGATGGGCCTTCACGAAGTCCAAGAGCTCGGGCACGTTGTCGGAGAAGCCCGTTCCCGAGATATCGCCGATGATCGCCAGCCAAACGTCCGGCCGCGCCGCGACGATCTGCCGGACGGCTTCCAGGAGCCCGATCAGGTTCTTGTGACGGTTCATACCGCCGAGGTGGACGAGCAGCGTGGCGTCGGCGGGGATCTCGTGCTGCGAACGCACGTGCACCCTCGCAGCGGCATCGATCGCACGAAACGCGGAACCCGCCGCCTCGGTGACGACGTCGATGGACGCGTCAGGAATGTGGAGGAACGCCTCGAGGTCGACGGCCGAGGCACGCGAGACGGTCATCGCCCGCGTCGTCTGCCATCGTGCGAGTTTGGTCTTCAACACCCAGAGCTGATGGTTCAGCCGGGTCTCGAACAACAGGTGCGGCAGGCGCTCGGCAGTCGCGTCGTGATAGCAGACGACGAGTGGCCGGCGCGTGAGAATCGGAAAATACGAATAGAGGGTCGGGAAGAAGAACAGGTCGAACCGTTCATGACGGGCCAGTCGCGCCATCTTCCAGAGTACCCAAGCGACCGCGAGCTCGTGCCCACCGCCGATTCATTGACCGTGCGACGGGTGTCGGCGCACAGCACGCCGGCGCCGGGCGGCAGAGGGCTCGCTGGCAGCCGGTCGAACAGCAGCGTGTAGCGGAATCCGGCTGTCCGGTCCACGAGCGCGCACATCATCTCCCGCGTGAAGCGCCCGAATCCGCGATTGTTGTCCCAGCTTGTGGCGTCGACGCCGACGTGCAGCACGATCTCGCCGATAAGCATAATATGATGCCGGTTCGTCCATGACCTCTCCAATCGGACGAAGGCGTCTGTGGTTCCATCGCGGCCTGCGAGTGGCGGTCTCCGCTCTCGTGCTCGCCGCGATCTTCTCGGTCCTGCCCATGCAAGCGGTCTTCTCAACCATTCGGCGTACCGACGCCAGCCGATGGATCGCGACGCTTCTGATCTTCATCGCGGGGCACATCGTCTCAGCCGCGAAGTGGCGACTGCTCGTTGGCGAGGAAGCCGGATTCGGCGCCGTGCTTCGCGCGCATTTCGCCGGACTTGCCGCGAACCTCTGGCTGCCGGGACTCGCGAGCGGAGACCTCGTTCGCGCTGCGGTGCTCCACCGCCGCGTCGCTGACAAGACGCGCCTGGCGGTCGGGTCAGTCGCGGACCGGCTGGTCGATACCGTCGGACTCCTGCTGGCCGCCGCGGCGGGCCTGGCATTCACGTTTCGCAGCGTGCCGTGGGGCGGCCGCTGGCTTCTCGGGATCGCGGCGGCGTTTGCCGTGCTCTTCTTCAGCGCGATCGCGGCGCCTCGGTTCTTTCCGGCGCTGCTCAGTCGCTTGTCACCGGACAGCAGAGGACGTCGGCTTGGAGAGGGGATCAGTTCTGGTGTCGTCCTCCTGGCGCGCCGCCCCGTTCGACTGGTGATGTGTCTGACGCTATCGATGGTTGTGCAGGCGGCCTTCGTCTTTGCGAACGTCATCCTGGCGGAAGGCGCCGGCGTGAACGCGCCCCTTGCGGCCTGGTTCTTCGCATGGCCGCTGTCGAAAATCATTGCGATGCTGCCCATCAGTCTGGGCGGAATCGGCGTGCGGGAGGCAAGTTTGGCGGGCTTCCTCGCGCCTTTTGGCGCATCGCCCACGGCGGTGGTTGCGACGGGCCTGCTCTGGCAGACCATCCTGCTGGCAGGTGGGGCGGTCGGGTTGGCAGCGACCGTGCTTCTGTCGGGCGGCCCCTCTCAGCGGCGCAATGAGAACGAGGCCGAGGGACCGCAGCGCGTGACGACGATCTGACCGCCGCCCACCGTCGCGGGGAACGTCTTGACCGGCGTACAGCGGGCCGTGATCTCGGCGATCAAATCCGGCTCGAGCGCGTCGAGGTACTGCCGCAGGGTGAAGAGCACCCAGGTGACCTTGCCCTGCTCGCGCACGTGCGCGAGGTCCGCTGCGCCTTGCAGCCGCCTCCAGGATCGCCCGTAATACCGCTGATAGGGCACCGCCGTCCCGACACCCGCCGAGAGCACTGCGTCGTCAGGGCCGGCGGTCGCGTCCACGTATCGCAGCGCGCCTTCGTAATCCTGCTTCGGGTAGCGGTACAGCGCGGGAAGCGCGAGCATGGAAACGAGCGCGGCGGAACCAATCATCACGCCGGCCGCCCACCGGGCCGTGCGGGGGCCGTTCAGGGCCATGGGCAGGCGCCGACCGATGGCCCCGGCCAGTACCGAACACGCCGCGGACGAGCACCAGCAGGCCGAACCCTGCCAGAAAGAAGAAGAAGCGGGAAAGATCGGCCGCCCGGCCAGTACGGCGACCGCGAGCAGCACCCCGGGGGGGATCACAAACAGCGCCAGGACGGTCGCACGCTGCTGCGCGTAGCTCCAGCATCCGGTCAGAAAGAGGAGGCCGCCTGCGACCAGGATACCCGTCGCCGAATAGCCGATTCGCAGTCCTCGCAGGGCTTCGGTGGCCGCCCATGCGACGGTGGCCGCGCGCGCCCAGTCCGTCCGCTGCGCGTAAAAGGTCTGGACCTCGAACAGCATCGGCGTGTACAACCCGAAGCGTCAGGACGCCCGCGAGTCCGAACGCCAGAGCTGGTCCGGCGACGTCGCGGAGCGCGAGGCGGTCGTGGCGCCGCAGCCAGAGGTGGCCGAAGACCACGCCTGCCTGGCCGACCGCGATCAGCGCCATCGTCAGGTGCGTGTACGCGGCCAGAGCCGAGACCACGGTGTACGCGAGGTAGATCGATGTGCGGCCAGTGCGTAGGCCAGCGAGGAGCAGGAGGGTCGTGAGCAAAGTGCCGAACAGAAGCATCGTGTAGCCGCGCGCGTCCTGCGAGAACCACACGTGATGGTAAGACACCGTCAGGAGCAACGTCGCCGACAGCGCCTCGGCGCGGGTCGTCACCGTCCTGCCGAAGATGTACAGGAGCGGGATTGTGGCGATGCCGAACACGGCGGCCGGCAGGCGCAGGCTCCAAGGGTGCTCCGCCGAACAGCGCGACGGACGCGTGCGCGAGGACCGAGTAGAACGGGTGCTCGCTATTGCCCGGGAAGTGCGTGACCGTCGTGTGAAGCGGCACGCGGACCGAGTCGACGAGCGATGTGATTCCGTCGTACCACAGGCCGCTGTCGAGCGCGTGAGCGCGGAGCGCGCCGCCTGCCAGCGTGAGGATCAGCACGGCCCCAGAGGTCCCAACGCGCTCCGTGCCTTGCTGGGGGCACGCGACAATGTTAACCTCGCGGACGCCTCGTGCGGTGTGAGATTGTTGCCCGCAACATAAGGGTACTCGGTTGATGTCGCTGCTGGTTGATACGCCCCGGCCCCCACTTGACGCATCCTCAATCATCCGCGATGGAGCGTTCTACGTCCTCCAGGACTTTGCCCTGCGCGAGCAGATGCACGCGAAGGTCGTTGCGGCGTTTCTGGACGGCGTAGAGGCCCTGGAATCGCAGGAGAGCCGGCGCGCCGTCGAGCAGGGGGGACTGCGCCGGCTGCACGAGTGTTTCCCGGTCGCCAAGGTTCGGCGGCTCGAAGACTTCGTGCTGAAGCGCCTTCGCGAGGATCTCTACTACTGGTCGTTCGCGGTGGGGCGCGAGACGCTGCGGCTGCCGGATCCCTTTTACGTTGATTACCTCATCGTCGTGCGGATCAACTACCCGTATTTCGTCGCCAAACCGCAGCGCGACGGCAAGGCGCCGTTCCCACTGAAGGAGAAGCTCCGGCTCGCAGCTGCGTCGCTCAGGAGCCCGCGGATGCTTGGCCGCCAGATCCAGGCCGGCATGAAGAAGCGCGGGGCCGGCCACGCGCCGCAGGCGGCCTTCGATCCAGCCGGCTATCACGGGACGCTCCCCGCACCCGCCCGCGCCCATGGCGCGCACATCGACACCTGGGACGGGCATTCGTACGACGGGATCAACCTATGGTGGTCGATCGACGGTGTGAACGTCGACAACACGGTCATTCTCTATCCCGACATGTTCGGGCGCGCCGTCAACTACGATCCCAGGAGCATGTACCTGGCCGCGGGCGCGCGGACGTCGAAGCCGCACCACGTCGAGCTGGGCCGCGGCGACCTCCTGGTCTTCAACCCGGAAATGCTGCACGGCACGCAGGTCAACATCTCGAACGACACACGCGTCGTGCTCACGACGAGGCTCAATCCGGCGCAGCCGCGCTTCAACGAGGACGCGCCGTTCGGCTCCCAGTATTGGTTTGCGTCCACGGACCTGGAGCGACGGCGCTTCGGCGCGCTCAAGGTGTTTCCGACGCAGATGTTTCGCGGCGAGCCCTCGGTCCAGATGCGCGCGCCGCTCGCCGAGCCGCCGACCATCCGGCTCGCGCTTCCCGCGCGCCTGGGCGCGGACGCGTCCACGCGGGTATGCAGCGCGTCGAGTTTCCCGACGGGACACAAGCTGGTGCTCGACCTCGAGAATGCGAAGCTCCTGCTCTGGAGAGTGGACGGAGCGATTCGCGCATACCGGCGACTGTGCCCGCATCTCGGCCTCGACCTCGCTGATGGCTACCATGACGCCGAGAAGGCCTATTGCCCTGGGCATGGACTGACGTTTGCCTGGGCCGACGGCTCCTCCCGCTGCGCCGCCTTTCGGCTACGCGCCGTCACGGCGTTCGAGCGCGACGGGTTCGTGCACGTCCAGGCCGGCGGCGCGGATGGTGCCTGAACCGATCGCGCAATACTGTCGGCGGGCCCACGCCTCCGCGCCGTCCACGGGGACGATCGCGCTGCTCGACACCGCAGCCGCCTCGACCAACCTCGGTGACCAGATCATCATGGAGGCCGTGCGCCATGAGATCGATGACCTCTTTCCCGAGTCCATGGTGTTCACGCTCACGAGCCATGAAAGGATGGGAGCGCACAGCCGCCACCTGATCCGGCAAGCCGACTGGGCGATTTCCGGCGGGACGAGTCTTCTGAGCTCGCGGATGTGGTTCCGGCCGAGTTGGCGTGTCTCGCCGATCGATGCCCTGGCCGGACTCGATATCGTGCTCCTCGGCGCCGGCTGGCACCAATACCAGCATGCGCCGGATCCTGTACTCCCGCTGGATGCTCAGGCGCCTGCTGAGCCGCGATCATCTTCATTCCGTCCGGGACAGCTACACGCTTCGGATGCTGGCGTCGATCGGCATCACCAACGCGGTCAACACCGGCTGTCCCACCATGTGGAATGTGACCGCCGACAGGTGCGCGCGCGTGCCGCGTGAGAAGGCGAATGCCGTCGTGACCACCGTCAACAGTTATGCGGGTCTGCAAGATGCTTCAGCGGATCGGCGGCTGCTCGAAATTCTGCAGCGCCACTATCGCACCGTCTATCTGTGGATTCAGACACACACGGACTACGAATACGCGCGATCGTTGCAGGACGGCATGGTCGTCATCAATCCGAGCGTGCGCGCCCTTGACGGCGTGCTGGCGTCCGACCTGGACCTGGACTATGTGGGCAACCGGCTCCACGCCGGGCTGCGTGCGCTGCAGCACGGACGCCGGACGATCATCGTGGAAATCGACAACAGGGCCCGCGAGATGGGCGCGGATTTCGGTCTCCCGACCGTCGGCCGCACGGAGTTTCAGCGGCTCGAGCAGATGATTCTGGCGCCCCTCGAGCTGTCCATCAGAACGCCAGACGCCGCCATCCGCCGATGGAGAGATCAGTTCCGCACCGATCGCTGACTGCGCGCGAGGGAAATGTTTCTGTTCAAGGCGAGATCCGCCGGTAGCCCACCGTCATGCGGTGCGGCGCGGCGTCAACGGAGGTGATCCGCCAGCCTGATCGCCAGGGCCAATATCGTCAGTGTCGGGTTGGCGTAGCCGGCGGTGGGGAAGACCGAACTGCCGGCAATGTAGAGATTGTCCATCGTGTGGGCCTTGCAGCTCTCGTCGACAACGCCGGTGTGCGGATCCGCCGACATGCGCGTAGTGCCCATGTGATGGTGACCGCCAACCATGTCCGGCGGCCAGACCGGATCGTCCGTCTCGAGCCACGGCATGATCTGAACGGCGCCCCAGCCCAGGCGACGCATCTCTCCGGCAAATGCTTCCGCCGCGGTCTGCATGGTGCGCTTGTCCTCTCGGGTCAGCGCCCAGTGCAGGTGGGCGCACCGCTGGCCCAGGGCATCTGTACGGTCCGACAGGGTGACGCGGCTGTCCGGATTGGGCGCCTGCTCCGTGCGGATCTCCAGCAGCACGCGGTCCACGTTGAACCGATTCGCCCGGCCTGACGCGTGGCGCAGCGCGTTCATGGCGATTCCGAGCGGATCCCGTGCCACTGCGCCGAGCCGCTGCAGCAGCCATTCGCGTTTCTCGTGCTCCACGAGACGGGGAGGGAGGCTCCGGCGCCGAAGGCTCCACAGCAGCTCTCGCAACGCCTGCGTCGAGTCCGCGGCGAGGACGGGGACCGCGCGCGCGACGGCGTTCAGGCACCGTCGCGCTTCCTGCAGGCGCGGTGACAGCGCCATGCCGATCTCGACGAGATGACCGCCGACCAGGCCTGGAGAAAAGACCGGCTGGAGCCTCCGCCACTCTTCTGCTGCCATCGTTCCGGCGGGGACGGTCGGATGCTCCATGAAATAGCGTCCGACCAGATCGCGTTCGTTGCACAAGCCGGCTGGATGGATCGCGTTGGAGAGGAGCAGCAGGCGCGCATTCTCGATGCCGCCGCACGCCAGGACGTAGCGGCGGGCCTTGAACAGGTACCGCTGCCCCGTCAGCGCGGCCACGTCCACGCCAGTCACGTGATCCCCTCGCGGAGTGGCCTGAAGGCCGAGCGCGTTCGCGTGCAGATAGGCGGTGACGTTCCCGGATGGCCGTAACTGCTTGCGAAGGGTCTTCCCGAGCAGCAGGTTCTTGCCGAATTGAAACGCCGAGTATTCCACGAGGTTCGCGTCCAGCGCGGGAGGCAAATGGTCGAACAGCTTCCATACCTCGGCGTCGAACGCGAACGGGCGGTGGAGCCCTATCAAATCGAAGACCCGGTCGAAGTACGGATCGAGAGCATCGGCCGCCAGCGGCCACCCGCTGTGGGGCACCCAGGCCCGGCGCGCGAAATCAATGGACTTCAACGGGGCGCTGCGTGCGCCCCAATGGAGTGTGCTGCCGCCCAGCAAGCGATAGCGCGTCGTCGCAAGGTCGAAGTACGGTACGCCCGACTGCTCGCCGGCTGCGAGCGCTTGGGTCGCGGCGTCGGGTTCGAGGCCGCCACTCTCCAGGAGCGAGACGCGCACTGTGGCGCCTGCCAACTGCATCGCCATCGCGACGCCCGCGGCGCCAGCGCCGATGATGCAGAGATCCGATTCCACGACCGTGCCGCTCGGCAGCGACCGGATGTCAACAATCATGCCGGGGCATCACCTGAATCTTTATCCCAGAGCCCAAGTGGCTATGCACGCAGGCCGGACCGTCGAGCCCGCCAGGCACGCTGGGCCCTGCCTTCGACTTCGCTTTCAGAACCTGAACCCCAGCCGCTTCAGCACTGGCTTGGTGACGCCGGCGACGATGAAGTACTTGTCATCCACAGTGACGATGGATTCCGGATGCGGCACGAGCCTGGCAATCCCGCCGGTGCAGACTTGCGCGTTCGAGCAGCCAGGTGCGCCGCTCGTGTCGGTATAGCCCACGAGGGCGACCGTCATCCCACGATCCAGCGCTCGATTGACCGAGTGGGTGTACGGCGGATAGCGGACCCTCCAGGGAGTCCATCGAGCGAGCACACGCTCTTCGCTGTAGAAGACGAGCTGGGAGTCGAGCAGTCCGTTCATCGAGAACACGTGCCTGATGCCTTTCGCCTGCAGGTAGAAGATCACGCGGTGCATTCTCTCGGCTTCGGCCAGGGCGTTCGGCGGATTCACCCACAAATGGTTGAACTTCCGGAATTTGTACATCGACATGGATCCCAGCACGAGCGCCGCCGTGGTCGCGGCGATGGCCACCCGCCTGGGGACGATTCCCCGGTCGACGAAATCGAGTAGCTCGACGCCGGCGAGGACGACAAGCGGCGCGCCGAGCGGCAGAAGATATCGCGCGTCGCGGACGAAGAACAGTAGCCACGGCGTGATCAGCGATGCGCAGACAGCCAGGAACAGCAAATGTGAGAGAACACAGTATCGCCTGGTGACTATGCGATACACCTGTGCCGGAACCACCAACAGGAGCAGGACACACCAGAGCCGCGCGAGCAGTTCGCTCGCCGGCCCTGGCGGTTCGCGCATTCCACCAAGGAAATAGGCGCCGGTCAGGTTCACATAGACCTGGCGTGCGGCGCCGGGCAGCGTCTCGAGCAGTGCCCAGTTGCCCAGCGCGGGTCCTTCCCACACGTTGAGGCTGTCGACGGTCAGCAGTTTGATGACCGCCATGACCGCGGCGGCCCCGCCGACATAGCTGATGCCCAATGACAGCCGTCTCTGCGATGCGAAGAGGACAACGGCCACGATCGGCAGGAGACCCGGCAGCCAGAGCGGCCGCGCCAGATAGATCACCGACGTCAACGCCCCGGCGATGAGCCATCGCACGATCCCGTCGTGCGGCAGGCCGCTGACCAGCAGCCAGACCAGCACGGAGGTGACGGTAAAGGCCGTCGTGTAGCCTCCCCAGGCGGTCATCGACGTCGCGGCCCAGGCGGGCGTGACGAGAAACACCGCCATGATCCAGAAGCTGCGCCAGGCCCCGATCATTCGTGACAGCGCCAGAAACATGAACAGCACGCCCAGTGTCCACAGCGCCAACATGGCGACCTTCAACGGGATCGCGCCCATGCCAAACAGGAGAAAGCTGAGCGCGCCCGCGGCCGTTTCGATTATCGACAGCCCGTAGTGCTGGCCGTACACGAAGATCGCGAGCGACCGCCCTTCGGCGACGTGCTTCGCCATCAGACCGATGAGGCTTTCGTCGCCATCGAGCAGCAGATTGGGGCTGAGCAGTTGCGGAAGGCGCGCGGCCACACTGATGCCGGTCAGAATCAGAAGGTAGACCCACGTCCTTGACCTGCCGCCCTCGCGAGCCTCGCCGGGGAGCCACCGCGCCACAGTGGACGATTTTTTACCATACATCGGCTCGCGGCCGAGGACTCCGCGTGAACGATGCCTGGCGGTTCCCGGCCGACGCTACACTAGGCCGCGATGTCCGGTGTCATTCCCACGCGACGGCCTCTGCGCATCGCGATGGTGACCACGTTCTACCCGCCATACAGCTTCGGCGGAGATGGCGAGTACGTCCGGAACCTGGCCCACGCGCTCGCGCGACGCGGGCACATCATCGACGTGATCTGCGATGCAGACGCCTATGCCGTTCTGGGCGGCCACCGCAAGGTCCCCGTGCCGCCGCCGTCGCCGGGCGTGACCGTTCATGCCCTGCGGAGCGCGCTGCCCGCGCTGTCGTCTCTGGCGACCCACCAGCTCGGCCGCCGGATCGTTCACGGCCGCCGCCTCCGCCGGCTGCTGGCCGATCCGTTCGATGTCATCCATTTCCACAATGTGTCGCTCATCGGCGGGCCCGGCGTCCTCGAGTGCGGCACCGGCGTGAAGCTCTATACCGCACATGAACACTGGCTCGTCTGCCCGACCCACACGCTCTGGCGGCACAACCGGGAGGTGTGCACCAGCCGACAGTGTGTACGCTGCGCGATCGCCTACCGACGGCCGCCGCAACTGTGGCGTGCCAGCCGCCTGCTTCCCCGCGAGGCGCGCCACATCGACGCCTTCGTCGCGCTCAGCCGGTTCAGCGCCGACAAGCACGCCGAATTCGGCTTTACACCGGCAATGACGGTGATGGGGTCATTCCTTCCCGACCTCCCATCCGATGTGCCGGTCGCGCCCGAGTCGTCGCGGCCGTATTTCCTGTTCGTCGGGAGGCTCGAGCGAATCAAAGGGCTGCAGGCGGTCATCCCTTTGTTCGACCAACATCGCCCGGCCGATCTCCGGATCGCCGGGACCGGAACGGCCGAAGCGGAGCTGCGGGCGCTCGCGCGTGGAAGTCCCAACGTGCAATTCCTGGGGCACGTTCCGCCGGAGCGCCTGCATGCTTTGTACGGCGGCGCCCGTGCGCTGATCGCCCCCTCGGTGGGCTACGAGGTGTTTCCGCTGGTCGTGCTCGAAGCCTTCCGGCACGGAACGCCGGTCATTGCCAGGCGCATCGGGCCGTACCCGGAGATCATCGAGGCCAGCGCCGGCGGGCTGCTGTTCCAGAACGAAGCGGAGCTCGACGCCGCCATCAGCTCCTTCACGATCGACGCGGCCAGGAGACAAGCGATGGGCGAGGCCGGCGAGCGCGCGTTTCGCGCGAGATGGAGCGAGACGGCCGCGTTGGCTGCGTATCTCGATCTCATTCGATCGGTCGCGGCTCGGCGCGGACTGGTCAGCCTGTCCGAGGCCCTCGCGCCGCCTGGCAAATAAGAGTGCCCTGTTCAGGCGGACCGGCGTCGTTCGAACGCGCGCCGCAGCCGGCGCGGCAGACTGCGCGCTGCAACATACCAGGGAAACAGCGGCGTCGTCGTCAGGGCGAACACGCGCCGATGACGGAGGTAGTAGGTGTCCACTCGCTCGAGTGCGTAGGGATCGCTGCGCCGGGATGCCAGCCCGAGCGTATCGGCGCACGCGCAGCTGAAGTATTCACGCGCGATCCGCTGGCTGTCCGGATGGTAACGCCCGAACGGGTACGCGAAGGTCCGCACGGCGGCTCCGACGGCGTCCTCGATGACCTCGCGCGACTCGCGCATCTCCACCGCAATCCGCGCGGCCGGCAGGCGCGTGAGATCCGGGTGGGTAAGTGTGTGGGCGCCGGCCTCGACGCCGGCCGCCTGCATCTCCCGCACCTCACGCCAGCTCAGCATCGTCCGACCCTCGAATGAGGGCAGTCGATCTGTCGACGCGCCGCGGGCCGCTCCGACCGTGAGAAAAACCGTCGCGCGCATCCCGAGCTCCCGCATCACGGGAAAGGCTTCACGATACACGCTCTGAAACCCATCGTCGAACGTGAGCACGAAGGCCCGCTTGGGAAACCCGCCTCCGTGATGGAGGCAGTCGACGGCTTCCAGAAGTCCCATGGTGCGATAGCCGGCTTGATGCAGGAGGGCCATGCCTCCCCGGAAGACTTTGGGCGTGCAGGAGATCACCGACGGGCGATCGTCGATCGCGTGGAACGTCAGGATCGGAACGGTGGATGGCATCGAGCGGCGACTCAGACTGCGCCGGTGCTCTGAACCGGCGCGCTGCGGCGAATCTCGCCAAGTCTGAGCAGGTCCCGCAGAAGCTGCCGATCGACAAACGGCGCTGCGCCGGCAAACAACGCGACGCCGGCCGCCGCGGACCACGACGTCAGATGCAGGGCCTTGACGGCCGCCACGGCGACGAGCGCAAGCAACGCGGGGCGGAAGCCGAGCCGGAACAAAGGAAGCCTGACGCCGACGCGCGAGGCAAACGCGTGCGAGACCAGCCACACGGCCAGCGGTGCCGCAATCGCCGCGAGCGCGGCGCCGCGTCCGCCCAGGAGCAGGATCGCGGGCACTCCGACGGCGACAACGGCGATTGAGCCGACGAGCTGCGCGGACACCACGCGCGCCTGCGCCCCCGCGGCGACGAGAGACCAGCGCGCATGCCCGGAGAGCAGCGCCACGGGCAACGCCCAGGCCATGATTGCCAGCACGGAGGCCGCGTGGCTGAACTGCGCGCCGAACGCGAGCGTCGCCAGCGGCTCCGCGAGCAACGTCAGGCACAGCGCCGCCAGCGTGCCGCTCCACGCGAGCACCCGGTACGACGCCGCCAGAATGGCCGCGAGTTCGTCCTGATCGGCCGCCGTCGCGCGGGCGATGGCGGGATAGAGGTTGAAGTAATAAAGGTTAGAGAACGCCAGCAGCGATCCCATCACGCGGTTCGCGGCGGCGAACCACGCCGTCTCCTCTCCGCCGGCGAAGTAGGCCATCAGCAGGAGCGGCGCATATTGGTTGGCCGACCACGCGATGCTCCCGAGACCGATCAAGCCTCCCTCCGTGGCCAGATCGGGCAGCCCCGTGATGGATGCATGGAACCGCCAGGGAGTGATCCTGGCGTGCTGGACGGCGAAGCAGAACAGGCTCATCGCTGAGACCGCCGCCACTTCGGCCCATCCCACCCACAGCAGATCGTCCGGCGAGGCAACCAGAGTGATGACGACGAAGGCGAAGACCGTTGTGCGCAGGATCTGCGCCACGGCCGCCTCCGTCATCCGCTCTGTTGCCTGCAGCAGCCAGTCCTGCCGCCACGGAGCGACCAGGAGGCTGAGAGCGTACAGCCACACGAGGCCCTGGGCGCCGGTGCCGTGCGTCGGCGGGCGCGCAATCAACAGCATGACAGGCACGCTCACCAGGGCCATGACGAACCGGGCAGTTGGAATCTGAGCGGCCACCGCGGGCAGTTGCTCCGGCCGCAGCGCGATGCGCCGGATGCCGACCGTGCCGAGGCCGGTTTCGACCGCCGCCCCGAAGAGCATGGCCAGTCCGACGACATACTCGACGAGCCCGTAGTTCTGGGGGCCAAGCGTCCGCGCGAGACGGGCAAATGCGAGGAACGCGACGATCCGGCTGATCACCTGTCCGCCGGCGAGAATGCCGAAGTCGCGGAGGAAAACGAACCTGCCCCGAAGCCCGCGTGCGCCTGCCATTTCTGCCCGCTAGGCGCCGGGCCCGCTCAGCCGGTTGTAGAGGCCGCTGATCACTCGCCCGATCGCATAGCCGACGATCAATCCATACGCGGCGCCGAGGAAGGCGCCCGGCACCGTGACGCGATAGCCGGGGAAATACGCGGCAAGCAGTCCGAGGTGCGGTCCGATGGGATAACCGCCCCTCAAAACGAGCGCGATTGTGACCAGCCAGAGGACGCCGCCGACGATGAGCGCCAAACCAATCCCCCAGGCGTGTTCGTTGAACCGAAGGTACCTCTTCCGAAGACGCCGCTCGTCATCACTGCTCATAGGCTGGCTTGCGGCTGGATGCGCTGCTCTTCATGGTAATCAAAATCGCTATTGATCTCCCACAGATCGTGGGTGCCGCCGTGCAGGTTCTCCACGGCGAGCATGGCTGTCAGCATCGAATGATCCTGATTGTTGTATTTGTGCATGCCGTTGCGGCCGATCGTGTGCAGATTGCCGATGGAGTCGACGAGCGACCGGATGACGGCGAGATTCGCGCGGTAGCTGGAATCGTAGATGGGATACGCCTTGGGCATGCGGATGACGGTACCGTCTTCGACATCGACGCGGCGTCCCAGCTTCAGTACCTCGAGTTCCTGCGAGGCCAGCCGGACCAGTTCGTCATCGGACGCCTCCCACAGGGCGTCGCCCTTGAAGCAGAAGTACTCGAGGCCCAGGCACGTTTTTCCCTCGACGGGAACCATCGCCGCGCTCCAGTTGTTGAAGTTCTGGATGCGCCCGACCTTCACGCTGGCACTGTGGATGTAAATCCAGTTGTCGGGAAACAGCCGCGGTCGTCCGAGGACGAGGGCGACGAGGATGAAGTCGCGGTACGCGAGCCCCTCGCCGGCGGCCCGGATCTCAGCCGGGACGGCCGGATCCATCGCGCGGACGAGGGATCGAAGCGGCATGGTGAAAAAGAAGTGGTTCCCTTCGAACCGGCGTTCGCCTTCGGGCGTGCACGCGTGGACCGCCACGATCCGGTCGCCACGACGCTCGATGCGATGGACCCGGTGGCGCAGCAGCACGTCGTGGCCGGCCGCCACGACCTGGTCCTGGCACCGCTCCCACATCTGGCCCGGGCCGAGTCGGGGGTACCGAAATTCGTGGATGAGCGTCTTGATCGCCGCGCCACGCTTGTTCAGCGGCGTGGCCGCAAGGACCGCCTTGGCCAGCGACAATCCCTGAATGCGTTGCGCGGCCCACTCCGCTCTGATTTCACGGCACGGGATGCCCCAGACTTTTTCCGTGTAAGTCTTGAAGAAGATCTCGAAGAGCCGCTTCCCGAATCGGTTGGTCACCCATTGCTCGAAGTTCTCTTCAACCGGATAGGGGCGGAGGCGCCACTTGAAGTAGCTGAGGACGATGGCGGCGGCCGAGAAGGGGCCGAGCTGCCGGAGCGTCTTGCCCGCCTTCAGCGGGTAATCGAAATACTTGCCCTGGTAATAGATGCGCGACAGTCGCGGGACGGTGATGAGCTCGTTCCCAAGAATCTCCTGCCACATGGCATTGACAGCTTCAATCTTGGTGAAGAAGCGGTGACCCCCGATGTCGAACCGGAAGCCGCGGTACTGGGCCGTGCGCGAGATGCCGCCGACGACGTCGTCGGCCTCGAGGACAGTGACGCGGACGCCTCGATCGCGTAGGAAATAGGCGGCCGTCAGGCCGGCAGGACCCGCGCCCACCACGATGACACGATCGCCTGGTTGCAATTGATCGACGGTGCGAGGCGCCATGGGCGGTGGGGTCACGTCGCGCGATTGAAGCGCGCCAGCAGGGCCCCGATCGCCCACCCGATGCCATAGCCCAGGACGAAAGCGTACACGAAGCCGATCAGACTCCCGACGAATGTCACGCGGTATCCCGGGAAGAAGACCTGGAGCAAACTCAGGTGCGCTCCCACGTTCCACCCGCCGCGCAGGACCAGCACGTTGGTCGCGGCGAACAAGCCCAGACCGGACAAGGCTCCCAGGGCGACGCCCCACGCCTGCTCGTTGACGCGGCGCACCTGCCGTTGAATGGCCCGGGCCTCGTCGGGTGAAAGATGCTCGGTCATGGGAGAGATCAAATGTGATCGAGGAAGTCCCGGGTCTGCTCCAATTCGGCGCGCGTCCGAATCATGAACAGGATCGTGGCGGCGCTGAGGTTGCGCAGGAACGCCAGGAACCAGCCGGCGACGTACCCCACGACGGCGGCCCAGAAACCGCCAATGAACGCGCCCGGCCACGAGACGGCGTAGCCAAAGAAGTACTGGTTCAGCAGCCGCAGATCAGGGGCGGGCTCCGGCTGCGCGAGCAGATGGTACGCCGTCAGCGTCAGGACGAGCGCGCCGAGCGTGATACCGACCGCACCGCCAAGCGCGGCCTTGTGCACGGGCGCGAACGCAAGAACCAGCGTCGCGAGCACGGCTCGATCGACCGGGTCCGATGCCTCGCCAGGAGGCGTCCTGACCACCGGTAAGCGTGGGGGGTCGTCAGGCGCGCGTGAATCCTCCACGATGCGGCTCACACGCAGGCGAGTCTATGGGAACGTGTGGGAAAGAGCAAAAGACTTGTCGCGTCCATTCGCCCGCGTCGAACTCATCGCCGGTCGTTGAGGCGAGCGCACGTAGGATTCCCTTCGAGACGCGCGATCTGGCACGCGTCATGCCGGCGCGATGGCCGAGCGCCGCGGTAACATCTGGGTGGCGGCGGTGAAGAAATGAGCCCTATGAGATTCATGGCCCACCTGTTGTGGCTGACCTTCGCCGTCAGCGCCTCCGCCCAAATGGCTCCCGATTGGACGATCACCACGGAGGCTCAAAAAAAGATCATCGCGAACTACGACACGCCGATGAAGGTCACCGTGAATGACGGAAAACGCAAGCCGGTGTCAGGCGCGGCCGTGGAGTTGGTCGTGACGATGATCGACATGGACCACGGCGAACACAAGTGGCCGGCGAGAATGACCGCTCCGGGCGTGTATGAGGGCAAGGCCAATTTCTTCATGGTCGGCTCTTGGAATCTGCAAACGCGCGTGACAAAGGGAAAACAGTCGAAAGTGCAGACGACACGCGTTGACGTGAAGGAATAAGAAGGGTCGGGGTCCGCAGGCGGCCTCGGGCCAGGGCAATTTGCGGCAGAAAATCTGACCCGCACGCCGGCGTCGCTTCGTGTATAAATGTGCGAATCCCGGTCGGCCCAGACGGACATCCCGCTTGATAGGTTCCAGGCCGGGGCAGGAGATACACGTGCGACGCACATGCGAACGACTGGCGGCAAGCTTCGTGTTTCTGATCTTGGCTTCGGTGGCTCAAGCGCAGGTTTTTCAGGCCTCGCTCGCGGGCGCCAACGAGAACCCGGCTGTTTCATCGCCGGGAACGGGCTTCACGACCGTCATCGTGAACGCACCTGGACATACGGTACGCGTCACGACCACATTCTCCGGACTGACGTCGAACACGACGGCTTCTCATATCCACTGCTGCGTGGTGCCGCCAGGAAATGCCGGCGTCGCGACAACAACGCCTTCGTTCGTGGGCTTTCCTCTGGGCGTCACGAGCGGCAGCATGGACCAGACATACGACATGACGCAGGCGGGCAGCTGGAACCCAGCATTCATTACCGCCAACGGCGGCACGCCGGCCAGCGCCGAAGCGGCGTTGGTGGCGGGGATCACGGCGGGGCGGGCCTACGTCAACATCCACACGGCCAACAACCCGGGCGGTGAAATTCGCGGCTTCCTCCCCGCGGTCGGGAGCGCCGTTCCCACGCTTCCGGTCTGGATGCTCGGAGTGTGTGCGCTGCTGATGATGGCGGGCGCGTACATCGCGCTGCGACGGCGCATCTTGACGGCATGATGTGAAGAGGGTTTCCCTTCGCAGACCCTTGATGACGGGTGAGGAAGCGGCTCGCCGATGACGGCGCACGCCCACGCCATCGCGAACCGGGCGGTACCCGACCACGCCGGCCGCTTCCTGCTCCGCGCGCTCGTCTGGAACGTCGCGCTCTTCGGGCTCCTTCGACTGGAGTGGATCCAGGCACACGTGATCACGGCGCTCATCGAGTTTCAGAAGTCCGTGGTCATGTGGTACGGGATCGCCGAACACAAGGGGATCGTCGTCAACTCCAGTTGCAGCGGCGCCGACGTGATGGCCTTATGCGTGGGCGTCACGCTCGCCTATCCGGCCGTTTGGCCCCGGCGCATCGCCGGCGCAGCCGGCGGACTCGCCCTGATCCTTGCCTTGAATATGATGCGTATCGAATCGCTGTATCTGGTCGTGTCCGATCCAGCGCGGTTCGACCTGCTGCACCTGTATGTGTGGCCGGTTGCGCTCGTCCTGGCGGCCGTTGGATACGTGATGGCGTGGATCCGGTGGAGTGATCGCCGATCGGTCGTGGTCGATCGCCGATTGCTACGCTTCGGCCTGTTCGCGGCCGTGGCGCTCGCCGCGTACGCCGCCTCGCTGCCGTGGGCATTCCAGAGCTCGACCCTCGTCGGCGTGGGGGCCTTGACTACGAGCGTGGGAGGCCTGGTGCTCTCCACGCTCGGCGTCAGCGTTCAAACGACGGGCAACGTGCTGTTCAGCGGGCGCGGCAGCTTCCAAGTCACGCCAGAGTGTCTCTTCACGCCCATGATCCCCCTGTATGCGGCGGCGCTGTGCGCGCTGCCGATGCCCCGTGACCGACGGATCGGCTGGCTGTTTCTTGGCGTGCCGCTGTTTTTCGGGCTGAGTGTCGCGCGCCTGCTGGTCGTCGCCCTTCCGCCGTTTGTCGCCGAATCGCCGATGCACCTGGCGCACGGGTTTTATCAGTTCGTTGCCGGCGCCGTTGTTCTCGTCGGTGCTGCGCACTGGGCGACGCGGCACGGCCCGACGGCCCGATCGTCGTGGACCTCCGTTTCGGTCCTGGGGGCAGCGCTCGCCGTTGGTGTGGTCGCGGCGACGCCTTGGCGGAGCGTCGTCGAGTGGGTCGCGGGCGGCGTGGCCAACCGCTTCCACATCGCGCCGCTTCCGCTCGCGAGCGCCGGCGATCAGCAGGGCGCGCTCGCGCTGATGCCCGGCTACCAACTCGCCCTCGCGTGCGGTCTGTGGCTGGCCCTCACTGGCGGACGGGCGTGGCGCGCACTCGCTGTCGGGCTCGGCTGGCTTCTCGGATCCCAGATCGGCTTCATCGTAGGAGCCGCCGCCGTGCATGCGCAGTGGGGTGTCATGCCCCACGCAGTTATCGTGCGGGGCTGGGCGCTCGGCGTCCCGGCTATCGTCGCGCTTTTCTGGACCTCAGCGGCTGGCCCGCGCGGGCGCGGCTATCAGGGCGTCGACGTCTTCGACACACCGAGGACGTCGCCGGCGGCAGCGGCACGGGCGGCTGTTCGATCGACCGGCGTCGTCTACGTCGTCGACGCGTCCGGGTGCGACCCGGACGCCCTGCGGTCGCCCGCTATCTTGCAGGCACTGTTGCGCGACGTCGTCGAGTCGCTCGGCCTGACGCCGGTCGGCGCGCCGATGTGGCACGCGTTTCCCGGCGAGGGTGGCATCACCGGCATCACCATGCTGTCGGAGTCGCACCTGAGCGTACACACGTACCCTGAACAGGCTTTCGCCGCGTTCGATCTGTACTGCTGTCGGCCCCACGCCGAGTGGCCGTGGAAGGAGAAACTCGCCTCGGCGCTTGGCGCTCGGGACGTGGACGTGAGAGTGATTCCAAGAGGATGACCACCGGTCGTGTCGTTGAGGTGAGCGCGGTCGTGGCGCTCGCCGTCATCATCACGCTCGTCGTCGCGGCTCCAGTGCTCCTCGCGCCATCGGACCGAATCTTCGGAATGGAAATCGTCGGGCGCCACCACGATCCGTTCACCGTGATGGAGCAGTTCTCGCGCCCCGTCCTGGGCGGCGTGTACTTTCAGCCATTCACCGATCTGCCGGGCAGGCTGTTCGCGCGGATGGCTGGTCCAGTGGCCGCGTACAACTGGCTTGTCCTCTTGACGTTCCCGCTCTCCGCCGCAACGTCGTATCTGCTCGCGCGCCACCTCGCGGTCTCACCTCCAGGCGCAGCCTTCGCCGCGATGGCGTTCGCCTTTTCACCCTTCCACCTCGCACACGCGGCGTACCACCCCCACATTGCGCAGACCCAATGGGTGGCGCTCTACATCCTCGTGCTCTGGCGGTGTCTCGACACACCCACGGCCGCGGCGGTCGGACTCCTCGCGGTTGCGTGCGCGGCGGTGGTGCTCTCAAATTTTTACGGCGGATTGATCGCAGCGGCCATCACCCCGGTGGCGATCGTCAGCTACTGGATCGTCATCTCGCGACGCCAGGCCCATTCGGCTCGACGACTCGCCGTCACGATTGGCAGCCTTATTGTCATTGCGGGCGCCGGAATCGCTTATGCCTGGCACGCCGCCCACGACGTGGTGATCAATCCCGCGATATTTGCATTCGGCCGAAGCGATCTGTTCCGATATAGCGCGACCTGGTGGAGCTATCTGGTGCCTCCGGTCGCGAACCCATTTCTTGGCGGCGTCGCGGGCGCGGTATGGGCCGCGGCCGGCACGCGCGAAGGGCTGCTCGAACAGCAGGTCAGCCTTGGTTGGGGGCTGGTCGCTTTGGGATCCGTCGCGGTATTTTCGTGGCTGATCCACGGCCGGGATGAGAAACGGCTGGCGGCCGTGCCGGTGTTGCTGATCACCGCACTCGTCGCATTCGTCTGCTCGCTCCCGCCCGAAAGCACGATCGGTCGATTCAGCGTCAAGTGGCCATCCGCCGTCCTCTACGATGCATTGCCGATGTTCCGCTCCTATGCGCGCTTCGGTGTTGTCGTCCAGCTCCTGACGGCGCTCCTGGCGGCGATCGGCGCGGAACGTCTTTGGCGCGCCGGAACACGAGGTGCGAGCATCGCGTGCGTCACGCTTCTGGCGCTCACTGCCGGCGAGTACACCATCTGGCCGGGTGCATTGTGGCGTGACGTGCTGCCGACGCCCGCGCATCGATGGGTTGTCCAGCACGCAGGTGCCAGAGCGTTCGACTGCAGCCCCCTTGATGAGGAGTCGGCGTCGATCCAATGGCTCACAGGCGGTCGAATTGTCCTGCGCGGCGGAACGCTCGATGACTGCCTCGAGCCGAACTTTGCCGAACGGCTGTCGGCCGCCGGCTTCACCCATCTGCTCGTCCGACATGGCACCGACGAAGCACACTGGTTCGCGCGGGCACCATTGGCAGGCGGATTGCGTCTGGAGCGCCCTTTCCGTCTCGCGGATCTGTTCACGATCACGGCGTCTCCCCCTTCCGCATATACCGCGGTCCTGACTGGTTTCTTCGTGCGCGAACACGATGAGCGGATGAGCTGGCGTTGGATGGGTGCGGACGCGGCCTGGACGGTCATCAATCGAAGCCACAATGTGGTCGTGGCCGCCCTCGATGTGGAGCTCTGGGCGTTCAGGCACTCGCGGCAGTTGGATTTGCGGCTCGACGGCCGGCCGAGGCCGTCGCTGCAGGTGGAACCATCACGTCAGGTCTATCACCTCGGCTCGCTGACCCTCACTCCCGGAGAACACGAGCTCACGTTTCACCCGGCGGAACCTCCGTCGCCGGATGGCGGTCGCCGCGACAACCGCGATCCGCGCCGCCTCTCATTTGCGCTCGGCACGTGGCATTGGACGACTGACGGCAACCGCCCATGAGCCTCCAGGCTCGGTGTCTTTCCAGCCTCACCGTATGCGGAGACCAATCCGAGCGCGTTTTGGGAGCAAGCGCGAACAGGTGGCCGGGCTTGACTTGGCCGCTCAGAAGGCCCACAACAGGGTCGGCATTCAGCGCTGAGGTTCGGCGCCGAATCAAGGAGTCCGCAGGATGGTGAATCGATCGGCGTGGATGCGCGACATGGAAGACCTCAGCGGCGACGTTCGATACGCGCTCCGCCTGTTTCTCGCGCATCCCGGCTTTGCGGCAGCGGCTGCGTTGACGCTGGCGCTGGGCATCGGTGCGGCGACGGCGGTATTCGGGGTCGTCGATGGGGTGTTGCTCAAGCCATTTCCAGTCAAGGATCAGCAGCGCCTGCTCGTGGTCTGGAAGTCGGCGCCGGATCGCGGAATGGAGAACTGGCCCTTCAAGTACCGAACCTATGAGGCCATGCGCGAGCGGCTGCACGCAGTCAGCAGCCTCGCAGCGCACCCATATGCGGACACTCTGACGGCCGTCCTGCACCGTGATGATGGATCGGCTGAGTCGTTGCAGCGCACGGCCGTGACCGGCGAATGGTTTGACGTGGTCGGCGTTCAACCTCGGGTTGGCCGCTTGTTGACGCCCTCTGACGACCGCGATGGTGCGGAGCCTGTCATCGTGCTCGCGAGCGGTCTCGCCGAGCGCTTGTTCGGCAACGTTCGAAATGCGCTCGGCCGTACTCTCCGCGTGGACGAAGGCTCGTGCAGGGTCGTCGGCGTGACTCCGGCAGGCTTCGAGTATCCGCGCGGGTCGGAGGCGTGGATGCCGGCCGCGCCGTTTCGTGACTCTCATTACGTTGACTGGAACTTGATGGCGCGTATAGCGCCGGGATTCACGATCGATCAGGCCCGAGCGGATCTGCAGTCGGTGATGATCTCGCTCAAGACAGAATCCGGCGTGAGCGG
The DNA here is from genome assembly GCA_963724645.1 of uncultured Acidobacteriota bacterium. Taxonomy (GTDB): domain Bacteria; phylum Acidobacteriota; class Vicinamibacteria; order Vicinamibacterales; family SCN-69-37; genus CAVXSP01. Next base: position 437,890 of record CAVRVJ010000005.1, on the reverse strand, counting down.
CAACCAGCGCATCGTCGCGATGCCCTTCGCCCACGCCGTGGTCGGCGACGTCAGGCCAGGGCTACTGGTGCTCGGCGTCGTCGTCTTGCTCATGTTGATCGTGGCTGGAGTGAACGTGGCCAACCTGCTGCTCCTGCGCGGCCTTGCCCGCCGGCGGGAATTCGCCGTGCGCACAGCCATCGGCGCGAGTCGTGGTCGGCTTGTGCGCCAACTCGTCATTGAGGCATTGGTGCTCTCGGCGGCGGGCGCCGGGCTGGCCGTGTTCGCGGCCCGGTTGGCGCTCATTGGCCTTCTTTCTCTCGCACCACCGGAGTTGCCTCGGCTTGCGTCCATTGCGATTGATGGCCGAGCCCTCTGGTTCGCCAGCGTCGCCGCGATCGTGACGGCCTTGCTGTTCGGCGTCCTCCCGGCTCTGCACACGGCGCGCGGCGAACCGGCGGACGCCCTGCGCATGTCCGACCAGACCACCGCCCGTGGCACGCGCCAGTATTGGCTTCGGCACGGGCTTGTGGTCGCGCAGGTCGCGATCGCCACGCTCATCCTGTCGACGGCGGGGCTGCTCCTCAGGAGCTTCGATCGGATGCAGCGGCTGCCGCTCGGATTCGCCCCTGCGGACGTTGCGCTCGCGGAAGTTGCCTTGCCTTCGTCGCGCTATCCAAGCCCCGCGGACCTCCAACGCGCCATGGTGCGGTTGGCGGAGTATGTGTCGACGCTGCCGGGTGTCTCCCATGCCAGCGCGCTGGCGACCCAACCTTTCGCCGGTACTCAAGGCGTCGATGCGATTGTGTACGCCGAAGGCCAGCGCCTCGACGAATCCACCAACCCATTCGTCAACTACGAAGGCGCCGATCCTTATTACTTCGCGACGCTGGGCCTGCCGATCCTCAGGGGCCGTGGGATCGAGGCCCAGGACCGTGCGGGCAGCCAACTCGTTCTGGTGGTTAACGAGAGTTTCGCGCGTCTGTTCTGGCGTGGTCAGGATCCGATCGGCCGGCGGGTCGAGTTTGCGCACGAACGATCGGCGGGGAAGTGGCGGACCGTCGTTGGTCTGGTGGCTGACACGCGCTACCGCGACTTGAGAACGTTGCGTCCGAGTATTTACGTGCCCTACCTCCAGGGCCTTCCCGTGGGCGTGTCATTCCTGGCCGTGCGTACGGCGCACCCGACGTCAATCGCCGGCGTGCTTCGGCAGGCTGTGAAGACGGCGGAGCCTGATGCGGCGGTCACGAGTGTCACGCCTCTGCCGAGCATGCTCGCGGCCCCGCTTGCCCGGCCCCGCTTTCAGTCCGCGCTCGTCGTGGCCTTCGCCACGCTCGGTTTCGTGCTCTCGGTGATCGGCACGTACGGCGTCATGGCATTCTTCGTACGACAGCGCCGTCGCGAGATTGGTATCCGGATGGCGCTCGGCGCGGCGCCCTCGAGCGTTCGCACCCTCGTGTTGCGGCAGGCACTGATCATCGGGTTTCTGGGCGCAGGACTCGGCGTGGCAGCCGCTCTTGCCGCCGGTCGCCTCGTCCAACCGCTCTTGTTCGAAGTGGCACCCACCGACCCGCTCGTGCTGCTCGGTACGGCGGCGGCGCTGGTCGGCTCGACCGTGATAGCCACGCTTCCACCGACGCGGCTGGCGACTCGGACGAATCCGCTAATCGTGCTGCGCAACGATTAGGCACCTCGCCCATCACACTCGCGCGACCGCCGCGCGTTTGCTCTGAAGGAAGGCGCGCTCGACCGCGTTCTCACTTCGCGCAATTGCCGCGTCGTACGCCGCAATCGCTTCGAGGGGGCGGCCCAATCGCCGGAGCAGCTCGGCGCGGATGGCATGGAACAAGTGGTAATGAGCGAGGTCGAGCTCATCGATGAGCGTCAGTCCCGCGTGAGGTCCCTCGACTTCGGCGACCGCGACCGCGCGATTGAGAGCGACGACCGGACTTGGCGCCAGCGCCAGGAGCTGATCGTACAACTGCAGGACCTGACGCCAGTCTGTGTCGGCAGCGGTGCGCGCGTCGCTGTGCACGGCATTGATTGCCGCCTGAATCTGATAGGGGCCAGGCCGGTTGCGCCGAAGGCACCGCCGCACGAGCATCTGACCTTCGGCAATCAGGGTGCGATCCCATGTGCGGCGATCCTGATCGGCCAGCAGAATCAGCCCGCCGTTCAATCCAAACCGCGCTCCGCGGCGCGATTCGATGAGCAGCATCAACGCGAGCAGCCCGATCACTTCCGGTTCCCTGGGCATCAGCTCCGCGAGTAATCGTCCAAGGCGGATGGCTTCCGCGCAGAGTTCCTGGCGGACCGGCCGTTCGCCCGAACTCGGCGTGTAGCCTTCGTTGAAGATCAAGTAGACGACGGCCAACACGGATCGAAGGCGGAAGGGCAGATTGACGTCCGCCGGCACCCTGTAGGGAATGCCCGCATCCCGGATCTTCCCTTTGGCTCGGACCAGCCGTTGGGCCATCGTCGCCTCAGGCACCAGGAAGGCTCGTGCGATTTCCGGTGTTGTGAGCCCGCCGAGGAGCCGGAGGGTCAGGGCGACCTGCGCGCTCGGCGCGAGCGCCGGATGACAGCACGTGAAGATCAGGCGCAGTCGATCGTCCTCCACAACATCCTCCTCAACCTGACTGCTCTCGTGCATGAGCGCGGCCTGGGCGTGGCGGTCATCTCGGGAGGCCTCGCGGCGGAGGCGATCGACGGCCCGATTGCGGGCCGTCGTGATAATCCACCCAACCGGGCTCGGCGGCAGCCCGGTCGAAGGCCACCGCTGCACGGCCGTCGTGAACGCGTCCTGCACCGCCTCCTCGGCGAGGGTGATGTCATGGAAGACACGCACCAGGGACGCAACCGCGCGGCCGTACTCCTGACGGAAGACCCGTTCGATCTCCGACGGCGATCCGACCGGCCCGTCAGGCATCCTGGCTGCCGTGCGGCCGGAGGGGCCGGACCTCGATCGGAAGCGTCGTCGCACGGGCGAGCTTGCTCCCCCACTCGAGGGCGGCATCGAGATCGGCCGCCTTGACGATCGAAAAGCCTCCAATGTGCTCCTTGCCTTCAGTAAACGGGCCATCGGTGGTCAGCAATTCGCCGTCCTTCATTCGCACGACAGTGGCCGTGCTCGGTGGATGGAGTCCGGCTGCGAACACCCAGACGCCGGCCGCCTTCATCTCCTCGCGCACCAGGTTGACGTTCTTCATGATGGGCTGCAGGATTTCGGGTGGTGGAGCTTCGCCGTCGGGCTGGTAGATGCTGAGCAGGTAATGGTTCATCGATGCCTCCTTCGGGCTGCCGCCGGCGCCATGCCGGCTGCTCATCATCTAAACGAACGGCCGCGGTCCGAATCGACACCGTTCCACCGCGTTCTCCCTTTTCCACGAGCCGCTCTTCGGAGCCGGTGGACTCGGGCTTAAAATCGTCTTCCATATGTCCGAAGACCTGGACGATTTTGCCGCGTTGCGACTCTCGGCAATCGTCGAGTCCTCCGAGGATCCGATTCTCAGCAAGGATCTCGATGGAAACATCACGTCCTGGAACGACGCGGCCGAGCGGATGTTCGCCTACACGGCGGCAGAAGTGCTCGGCCGCCCTGTCACCCTCATCATTCCAGAAGATCGTCACGAGGAGGAAGCCAGCGTCCTTCGGCGGATCCTCAACAACGACCCAATCAAGCCCTTCGAGACCGTGCGCCGGCGCAAGGACGGAACCCTCGTTGACGTTTCAATTAGTATCTCGCCTATTCGAGACCGGCAGGGCGCCGTCATCGGCGCCTCGACCATCGTCAGGGACATCAGTGAGCGGAAGCGATCCGAAGCCGAACTGACCGACCTGCAGCGCCGGCTGCTCGCGCTGGTCTCCGCGTCGTCTGCGATGCTGCACTCGCCCAACATCGAGGACGTTCAGGCGGCAACGATCGCGACCGCGCACGATCTGGTCGCTGCCGACGCGTACGCCTTGTGGGGGATCGAGCCGGCCTCGGGCGTCTGGCGCGTCGTCGGGTCGGATGGACTCTCGCGCGAATTCTCCAGCCGCTTGCTCACGTCGGAGTTCGAATCCTCTTCGCCGACCGTGACACTCGGCGAGCCGTTTTTAGTCGAGGATGTGCAGACGCAGCCGTTGCTGCACCGCCAGCAGGAGGCCTATCGATCGGAAGGTGTCCGATCGATGCAGGTGTTTCCACTGACGATCGGGGGGTGCGTTCGCGCATGCTGGTCTTCTACTACCGGACGCCGCACCGGTTCACAACCGTTGAAACGCGGACAGGGCAGGCCCTCGCGAACCTGGCGGCGGCTGCGATGTCCATGGCGGACCTGTACAGCGCCTCCGAACGCGGCACGCAGCAGGCGGCCTTCCTGGCCAAAGCTGGTGTTCTGCTGGCCAGCTCGCTCGACTACGAGAAGACGCTTGCGGCGGTCGCCGATCTGGCGGTTCCCTATGTCGCCGACTGGTGCGCGGTCGACATTGTCCACGAGGCCGGCCAGATCAAGCGGCTCGCCGTCGCGCACGTGGACCCGTTGAAAGTCGAGCTGGCACGCCTCCTTCAGGAGCTCTACCCGGAGGATCCCAACGCTTTCGGCGGCGTACGCCAGGTCATTCGAACGGGTCAACCGACGATGATGGCGACGATTCCGCGGGAGATGCTCGTCGCCACGGCTGGCGACGTGGAGCATCTCCGGCTGATCGACGAGCTGGCGCTGGCCTCTTACATGTGCGTGCCGCTGGTTGCGCGCGGCCAGACGCTTGGGGCCATCACGCTGGTGACGGCCGAGTCCGGCCGGCACTATACGGCCGCAGACCTTCAGTTCGCACAGGATCTGGCCACACGCGCGGCCGTGGCGATCGACAACGCCCGCATCTATCAGCAGGCGAGCGACGCCAACCGGCTCAAGGACGATTTTCTCGCCACGCTCTCCCACGAATTGCGGACGCCGCTGAACGCCGTCCTCGGTTACGCCAAGATGCTCGGGATGAACGTGCTTGACGCGCCGAAACAGGCGCACGCCATCACTGTGATCGAACGCAACGCCAACTCGCTGAAACAGATCATCGAGGACGTCCTGGACGTCTCGCGTATCGTGTCGGGAAAGCTTCGATTGAACGTGCAGCCGGTCGATGTCGCCGAGGTTGTCAAGCTCGCGGTCGCGACGGTGACGCCTGCCGCCGACGCCAAAGGCCTCCGACTTTACAGCGTGCTCGACCCGCAGCTGCCGCCGGTGTCCGGCGATCCCGACCGGCTTCAGCAGGTCGTCTGGAACCTTCTGGCCAATGCCGTGAAATTCACGCCCAGGGGTGGCCGCATTCAGATCAAGGTGCAGCGGATCCACTCGCATATCGAGATCGTCGTCAGCGACACGGGCCGGGGCATCTCACCCGAGTTCGTGCCGCACCTCTTCGAGAGATTTCGTCAGGCCGACAGCGCGTTCGCTCGCGACCACGGCGGCCTTGGGCTGGGACTGGCTATCGTCCGCGAGCTCGTGGAGTTGCACGGCGGCACGGTTCACGCCTCGAGCGAGGGGCCCGGGACTGGTGCGACGTTCACGGTCGGGCTGCCGCTCATGATCGTGCATCCCGATCCCCGGTCCGAGATCCCGCGTGTCCACCCGCGGGAGGAACGGCCCGCCGAAGTGCCTGTGCCGCATCGTCTCGATGGCATCAAGGTCCTGGCGATAGACGACGAGGACGATGCGCTGAGCCTGATGCGGGAAATCCTCGAGGCCGCCGGAGCGCAGGTGTGGACGGCCTCGTCGGCGGCGTGCGCGCTCGAACTGCTCGCGCAGAGTCTCCCGCACGTGATCATCGCGGATATCGGGATGCCCGCGATGGACGGACTCGAATTCATGAGGGAACTGCGGCGCGGACGAGTGCCCTCGGCGCGCGAGGTTCCGGCCGCAGCTCTGACCGCCTACGCGCGTTCACAGGATCGCATCAGCGTCTTGGCTGGCGGTTTCCAGATGCACGTCGCCAAACCGGTCGATCCCGCCGAACTGATCGTCACCGTCGCCACGCTGGCGGCACTTCCCGGCCGGACAGTTCCGACGGCGTAAGGCGGCCACGATCCGACTCCTGGCCAGCCCGCGCGCGTGACTTGAAACCGGTCACTTTCACTGATGGTTCTTGTGCGCCCGCGAGAGCCACGCCGCTGGATGGCTTCTTGCAACACTCTCAGGCATGAGAGCATCGAAGCTCGCCTCAGCCCTGGTTTTTTCGACGCTGATGGCTGCCATGGGCATTTCATCGGCGGCCCAGGATCGTCGGACCGCCAGGCCACTGACAGCGGAAGACCGCATGGCGATCCTGCGGCGATCGCAAGTCTGGACTCCCGTCGATATTGCCTCGCGTGATTTGAAAGCAGGTCCGGCCGGGCCCGGTGCTGTCGCGCCGGGTGAAGCCGTTGCGTGCGATTACGTCGACAGGAAGCTGCGCGGGGGGTCCCCGAAATTCTCGTGCGCGGTATCGCCAGACGACGAGGTGAAGGTGAAGGTACGGCCAGAAGAACGGCGAAGTCTACGGCGAGGTGGCCGGCACGCGGCTGTTGTGGGCCCTCGGATTCGGAGCCGACCGCATGTACCCGGTCACGGTGATCTGCCGGGGGTGTCCAACCAAACTGGGCGGGTTGCGAGGCGAACGCGCGGATGAATCTGTCTTCGAGGCGGCGTCGATCGAGCGCAAGGCGAGCGGCAAGACTGTCGAAACCCATTCCGATGAGGGGTGGTCGTGGAGGGAACTGGATCTCGTCCAGGAGGCAGCGGGCGGGGCGCCACAGGCGCACCGCGATGCCCTGAAACTGCTCGCCGTTCTCATGCAGCACGGCGACAACAAGCCTGAACAGCAGCGGCTCGTCTGCCTGGACAAGGAAAAAGACAAGGAAAAGCACGAGAAAAGCGTGAAGGATGAAGCACAGACGGCAGGGGAGGCGCAGAGCCGGCAGCCAGACGACGCCTGGAGCCAGGAGCCCGAGCCCGAGGGCGGCGAATTGTGCCTCCATCCCTTCATGCTCATCAACGATCTCGGCCTCACATTCGGCCGCGTCGACATCCTGAATCGGGGCAGCCTCGAGAGCGTCAACTTCGATCGGTGGTCGCAAACGCCGATCTGGAAGAAGGACGAGGCGTGCATCGGCAACCTGCCGAGGTCGTTCTCCGGCTCGATGCACGATCCCGTGATCAGCGAGGCCGGGCGTCAGTTCTTGTCCGATCTGCTCGCGAAGCTCTCAGACAGTCAGATTCACGATCTCTTTGAGGTCGCCCGGTTCCCGTTGCGATCTACCGACCAGGCATTCTTGGGTGAGAATCGCGTCACCGTGGAAGACTGGGTCGCAGCGTTCAAGAAGAAACGCGACGACATCGCAAGCCGGCACTGCACCAATTGACTTCAAACTCAGGGCAGCTCGGGCGTCACACCAACTTCGCCTCGCGTAGATATGCGACGACACGCGCCGCCGCGTCCTCGGGACTGCCGGTGCTCGTGTCGATCTCGACCTCCGCGTCGACCGGGGGTTCGTAAGGATCGGAGACGCCCGTGAAGTGCTCGATGCGTCCAGCGCGCGCTTTCGCATACAAACCCTTGGGATCGCGCGCCTCGCATGTCGCCAGCGGGGTCGAGAGATAGACGAGCACGAATCCGCCCAGCGGTTGGATAAGGGCGCGCGCGTCCCGGCGGGCCGCGTCGTACGGAGCGATCATGGCGCATAAAGCGATGCCGCCGCGGCGGGTGATTTCCGCCGACAACCGGCCGACTCGTTGGAGATGCGCCAAACGATCCTCTCTCGAATAGCCCAGGCCGGCAGAGACCGTCTGCCGAACGGCGTCGCCATCGAACAGCGTGACGGTCCGTCCGGTGAGTCCTTCGAGGCGGCGCTGCACGGCCGCTGCGAGCGTGGACTTTCCGGACGCCGGCAGGCCCGTAAAGAAAACGGTGAATCCGGACCCGTGCGACGTCAATACCGGTCGTACGTCTTCCGCAAAGGCGTCCTTATAGAAGAAGAGGGGAAACCTCGGCGGTTTCCCCTCGCGAGTCGGCTGAGATCCCGCTGACTAGAACTCGAACTTGACGCCGATCTGGGCGCGGCGATTGCCATCCTTGTACCCGGTGATCTGCGAGAAGCTGCTGACGTCGGCGTTCTCCGTGTGCACGAGCATGTTGGCGTGATTCAGCAGGTTGAAGGTCTCGATCCGGAATTGGAAGGCTTGACGCGACCCGAACCGGAACCGCTTGCCCAGGCCCATGTCGAGGAACCAGGCTCCCGGTCCGCGGAAGTCATTACGCGTTGGTCATGCTCGACCGGAAACGGGCCGAAGTCCGACGTGCCGGTCAGCGGATTGGCGTACGAGCCGCACAGCGCCAGTTTCGGCGTCAGATCCAGCAGCTGGTACTCGTTGGGATTGCCGGTCGCCTTGCTGCCATTGCGCGTCTCGGCTGACGCTCGACGGTGTCGATGGCGCGCGCATGCAGTTGTCGACCGTCCGTTCGTGCAGTCATAGATAGTGAACGGATAGCCGGTCCTGCGCCGTGAAAATCCAGCTCACGGTCCAGCCGCCGAGCAGCGTCCGCTTCACGCCCGGTCGCGTCGTGTAGGAACGGCACATTCCAGATCGGCCGACAGCAGGAAACGGTGCCGCACGTCGTACTCGGCATAGCCGTAATCCAGCATGGGATCGAACGGATTCATGTAGCCGAGGTTGAAATACCCGTTGTTGCCGTCGCTGAACGTGCTGCTCAGGTTGTCCTTGGCTGGCTCAGCGTGTACTTCGACGAGAACGTCAGCCCGGTTGCCCGAAGCTCGAGCGTCCAGCGACGCCGTCATGCCGTTGAACTGCGACTGCCCGCGGTTGCCGCGCGTGTTGAACGCGGTATACAGGTTGTTGGGCCGGTCGTCCGCGTTCACGCCGCCCCAACGCGGCGACGCAACTTGCCGCACCCTCATAGACGAGCGGCGCGCCGCGCTTGTTGATGTCGGCGAGATCGTACAGCTTGCGGCCGGTCGATCCGTTGTATTCGACGGAGGCGACCCATCCGGGCCTGACCTCGCGCTGGCACGAGACGCCGTACTGGTGCATGTAGGCCGTCTGGATGTTCTGGTCGACATGGCGAAGACTGCCGGGCGGAATCGTCTTCGTCACGCCCGAGCCGGCGAACGGACCGCCGTTGTCGACGTAAATGGGCTGCGACGGCAGCTGGCCGGGGTTCGTGCCTGTGTCGATCGTCGACACGAGGTAGAGCGGAGGATTGAACAACACGTTGAACGTGACGTTGCCGAAGTTCCGCTCGTACGACATGCCGTAGCCGCCGCGAACGCTCGTCTTGCCGTCGCCGTTCACGTCCCAGGCAAATCCGAGGCGCGGCGCGAAGTTGTTCCAGTCGTTCTTCCACAGCGTGCCGGTCGGACCCTCGTTCGACGGCTTGGTCGCGCCCGTGCGCACGGCGTCGATGATTTGCGCCGGCGTGGCCGTCGTGATGTTCAGATTCGGATCGCCATAGTAGAAGTTCGAGTCGTACTTCGGATCGCTCTTCGACTGCGGACCGAAGTAGTCGTACCGCAGCCGAGATTCGCCCTGATCCGGCTCGTCGCGCTCCAGTTGTCCTGGGCGTAGAACGAGAACTCGTTGTACCGGTTGTGGCTCAGGAAGCTCGGTTGGCTGACGGGCGTCGTGAACGTGCCGCCGGGATACCCGTTCGGGTTGATGGCCGCCTGGAATCTCAAGACGTTACCGGTGACGAGATTGTCCAGGGAGGGCAGGCTGGCGTTGTTGGGAGTTCAGCGCCTCGACCGCGTTCGAATATGCGCTGAACGTGTGGTCGTCGGCCATGTGAATGTACGAGCCGCCGAACCGGAAGTCGTGGTTGCCTCTCAGCCAGGTCACGTCGTGGTAGAGCTGAATCGTGTTCTGCGGTCCGCCCGCGGGAATGTCGTTCGACGGGCTCCACGGCAGGTAACCCGGGAACGTGATGTTATAGCCCTGCAGCGAAATGGGGCCATTCGGGTTCATCATGAGCCGCGGCGTCGGGGGACCCGCCGTTGGTCGGCTGCTGGTTATTGACGCGGCTGTAGACCGCCTTCGTCTGGCTGGTCATCGTCGGTGAGTACACGTGCGTCACCGAGCCGAGGAGATGCTGGTTCCTGTTGTGCTGGCCGGTGTCGAAGCCGGGATACGGGCTGGAGGAGTTCGTGCCGGCGTCGGTCTGCACATTCTCGAACGCGTAGCGGACATACGCTTGCGTCACGTTCCCCATGTTCCAGTCGACCTTGCCAACGAACTGATAGTCCTTTTCGGGTGTCCCGCCGCCGGCGTCGATCGGCAGCACCTTGTCGACCCTGCCGAACACTGGAAGACTCGCCGGGAGCTGAGCTGAACGCGCCGGTGCCGCTCCCCGTGGGGTCCAGGATGCCGGAGACCGCGCCACGCGTGAGGAGCGGGCCATTGATCACCGCGCCCTTGTCATAGGCCGCGAAGTACGCTCGTGGTCTCCGGCGAGCTCGCCGCGAGCAGCTCCGGTGTCGGGATCCACGAGAATTGCGTGTCGGTGCTCTTGATGTCGATCACTTCAAGACTGGAAAAGAAGTGCACCTTGTTCTTCAGCGATCGGACCGCCCAGGCTGAACCCCGGTTGATTGCGGGTGAACTGGCCCTTCGGCACGTTGTTGGCGATATTGTCCGGCGAGTTGGCCGACAGACTCTGGGTGCGCCAGAACTCGTAGGCGGTGCCCTCGTACGTGTTGCTGCCCGACTTCGTGACCACGTTAACGACGCCGCCGGTTGCGCGACCATACTGCGCCGAGAAGTTGTTGGTGACCACGGAGAATTCCTGCACCGCATCGAGCGGTACGTGCTGTCCGACCGTCGTGTCGAACTCGAAGTTGTTCGACGCGCCGTCCAGGAGCACGTGCGTGCCAGCTGCACGGCCGCCGTTGATGTTGAATCCGACGCCGCGGTACGCGTTGTTGCGGAGGAGCTCTTCGTGGGGCGCGTCCTGCGCGTTGCCGGACAACTGGACCAGCGAGTACGGATCGCGCTCCAGGTTCGGCATCTCGCGAATCTCGCTCTCACGGACGATGGTCGCCACTTCGGCGTTGGCGGTGTTAATCGTCTCCGCGGTGGCCGTGACCGAGACCATCTCTGTCATGCCGCCGACCTCGAGCTTCGTGTCGATATTCATGGCCTGACCCACCTGAATGATGCGGCGCGACGTGGTGGCCTTGAAACCCGTCAACTCGAACTTGACGTCGTAGGTCGCGGGCTGCAGGTTGGCGAGCACGTACTTGCCGTCACTGTCGGTTACTGTCGATCGGACACTCCCGCTCGACGTCGACGTGGCGGTGACGGCCACCCCCGGCACGACTCGGTCCTGCGGATCAGTGACCGTGCCGGTGATGCGGCCGGTTTCCGTCTGAGCCCATGCCGTCGAGGCAAGAAGGGCAAGCACGATGAGGGACCAAACGATGGTTCGCCCGCGCATTTATCTCCTCCGTCATTGGAAAGCCGGGGAGGCTTGGAAACGGCGAATCTCTAACGCAAGCTAAATGCAGGACTGTTCTGAGCGCACTTCAGCCAACAGCATGCCATGGTGTGCTGGCTGTAAATTATAGATAATGTGGTAGTTCTGGCCTGGTAAACACCGGAGAATCCAAAAGATTGGAGGAGGAATACATTTCCGTGCCGTACCGAACTGCTCACGCTTGTTCCAGTTCTTCCTTTTCCTCGTGCCCGATCCACCGGAACACGATCACGATGAGGACGGCGGGAAGAAGGGCGGCCCACCAGCCGGAAATACCGAGGCGGCCGAGGACCGTTGGGCCGAACCAGGCCACAAGTCCCAGCAGGCTGCTTGCCCAGATCAGGCAGCTGAAGGCGTTCAGCATGCTGAACTTAAGTGCGGAGACGTTGGCATAAGCGCAGGCCGCGGACATCGCAATTCGGAGACCGGGCGAAAACCGGATCATCAGCACTGTTAAGGTCTCGTTGCGGCGCACGCGGCGGGCCAGTTTCCCGCCGCGGCGGGCAACCGCGGGAAAACGATCGATCCAGCGATTCAAGCGGCCGCGCAGCGCGTAGAAGTAGAACTGGTCCCCGACCGCCGCGCCCATGGCGCCCGCGAGCGCGACGCCGACTGGATCCAGCTCTCCGCGGCTGACAAGAGCGGCCGCGGTGACGAAGACAATTTCGCCCTCGAGCATGGCGCCGAAGAGGACCACGAAATAGGCGAGCAGGCCCTGGGTCTCGGTGAGATGCATTCGACGATCATCTCAGGCGTTTCGTTCGTGCGCCTTTCGAGCGGGGGAAGCCGTCTGTTTGGGCATGGCGGCGTCGTGGACGACGGAGGCGACGCGCGCGATCTCCTCCGGATTCAGCGACTCGTACACCGGAATCTGGACCGCCCGTTCGGTCGCTTCGGCGCCCGGTGTCGGGGAGGCGAACGCCTCGAACAGAGGGAGCGTCGCGCAGACATCGACGTGCAGTGTCTCGAGATCGACGCCGCGCTTCAGACTGTTGAGCACGGTCGCGTCGCGATCCGGGAAGTACGCGCAGTACTGGTAGAAGACATGCGTGCGATCCGGCGGCACGCGCGGCAGGCGCGCGCCAGGCACGTCCGCCAGACGCCGCGTGACCTCGGCGGCGTGCGTCTGGGTGTCGGCGGTCCACCTGTCGAGGTGCTTCAGCGCTTCCAGCCCAAGCGCCGCCTGGACATTTGAATACCGCTCGCAGTAACCGGCCGGCAGTGGATCGAGCGGCCGGATCTTCTCCCAGAGAAAGACGTCGGGGTTGGTGTTCAAGTACGCGGACGCCCACAGAATCGGGAAGAGCGAGAACGTGAAAACGCCCGGTCGAACGCTGATGCGCTGCACCCGTCCGTGCCACAGTTTCTTGCGCACGGATTCCTCGGTGGGCCACGGCTCGGCTTGCGCCAGACGGGCGATTCGATCGGCGAGCCCTGCATCCCGCGCGACGGCCATTCCGCCGCCGTAGGTGTTGAGCGGCTTCAGCGTCTGAAAACTGAAGAGCGCCGCGTCGCCGATCGTGCCGACCTGGCGGCCCTTATAGGTCGCGCCGAGCGCGTGCGCGCAGTCCTCGATCACCGCCAGCCCGTGTGCGCGCGCGATGTCCATGATGCCGTCCATGTCGCACGGCAGCCCCCACAGGTGTGTCGGGACGACGGCGACGGTCTTCGGGCCCACGGCGCGCGCGAGCGTCTCGGAGGTCATCGCGAAGGTGTCTGGATCGACGTCCGCGAACACGGGAGTGAATCCCGCGACCCGGGCGATTTCAGGAATGACCCAGAAGGTCAGCGCAGGCAGCACGATCTCGCCGCCCGGACGGAGGTCGAGCGCTTTGAGGATGTAAGAGAAGGCCATGCGGCCGTACGACGTGGAGACGGCGTGAACGCCGCCGAGCCGCTTCTCGAACGCCGATTCGAACTCCCGCACGTGCGGGCCTTCGAGGAACTGGCCGGCCTTGCGGACGGCGCTGATCAGCTGCTCGGTGTTCGGCAGCACACGCGCGCCGTATCGCGGGATGGCCCACTTCAGCATGAGACGGCCCGAGACATTACCTCGGACTCGCGCCGCGCGTGATGGCGCGAGACGCGCGCGTCGAGCCGCGCGACCATCTCGCGGATCCGAGGCGCCGAGATCCTGAGGTAGTTCGCCAGATACGACGGCCGCATGTAGAAGTGCGTGTACGCGGCGCCCAGCAGGTACTGCAACTGCGCGCGCGTCAGATTCGGATGGTTGAAGTTGGGCGTGAACCCGTCGAAGCGCTCCCAATCCGTTTCAGTAACCAGCGGCGCCATCTTTTTCCAGAGCGGTGTCCCCGGATATGGCGTCAGGATCTTGAACTGCGCGACGGTCGACCCCAGTTCCACAGCGTATTCTATGGTGGCGCTCACCGAATTCCAGTCGTCCTCGAGGAACCCGAGCACGTAGAAACGCGGCTGTCACGATGCCGAGCTTGCGGCAGTGATCGACGATCAATTTCTGATGCGCCTCGGGAATAGGCCGGCGGCCGACCTTCTTGAGAATGGCCGGCGACATCGCTTCGACGCCGAAGCTGATCGCGCGAAGACCGGCGCCGTGCATGATCGTCAGCAGTTCCGGGTCCAGCCGATCGAGTCTGGTCTCGCACTCGAAAGTGAGGTCCAGGCCTCGGCTCTGGATGCCCTCGCACAGGCCGAGCACCCGTTCGCGGCTTTCGGTGAACAGCGGGTCGCGGAACACGACATAGGGGCGCGGATAGCTCGCCCGCCAGATGCGACATCTCGTCCAGGATGTTGCCGACCGACCGACTACGGTACCCGGCCAGAATCCTATGCGGGCAATATGTGCAGAACTCCGGGCATCCCGCGGCTTGCGAGCAGGGCGAACGCGCCGCCGATCGGCCGGCCGGCGAACGGGACGGTGAATCGCCGCTTGGGCCCCGTGAGCAGATCCCAGCGCGGGAAGGGCAGCACGTCGAGATCGGGAACGGCAGGGCTCTCGACACTCCCTTCGAGCGCCTCGCCCGCAACCAGCCGGTGCATCGCGTGCTCGGGCTCGCCGTTGACGATGAAGTCAGCCGCGTGCTTGAAGAGCTCGGGCATCTTCGACGCGGCCAGACCGATGAAACCGACCCGCACGCCGCGCGCGCGCATCTTCTCGGCCCACCCGACTTCGCGCCGGTAATCCACCAACGACGACAGCACGAGCGCCACGTCGCCGTCGACGACCTCGCCCGTTGATGGGACGACGTCGTGGCCGGCGCGCGCCGCAATCGCCGCCAGATAGGCGAGATGAATGCTGTTCAGATCGTGGAAGCGCCGTTTCAATTTGCAAATGACGGTCGTGACCTTGGAAAAGGGCCGAAGACGCGAGCCGTACCCGCCGGCGACCGTGTCCTTGCTCACGAACCCGTCGTCCGCCTTCAAATCCGCCATGACAATACGCATGAAACCCCGAACCGGCCACCGTAACCAGCTTGCCGGCGGCCACGAATTGAGTATTCAAGAACCGGAGCGAGGAATCGGCGTCAAGTTGGGACCGAAGACCCGGCGCCTCGCCACAACAGCAATGTCAACCCAGCGGTGGACCGCGCGGCTGGGGCGGACAGGAATTGAACGAGGCGGTCGCAAGGCTCGAGGCGGCAATGGTCAGACGCAATGCATCGAGCAGCGCCGGACCTGCAGGATGAGAAGCATCAACCGGCGTAGAAGTTCCCTCATCGAGGACGGCCCCGGGCAGATCGCCGGACGGATTGCCCAGAGTCTGGCTGCGCGACACGCCCGAAGTGCGTGGCACATGCCGCGGCCGGGTGGGCCGGAGCCCCCCACGATGCGTGCGGTGCCAGACGTGCACTCGCGACGACGTGTCGGACGCGATCAAATCGATGTGGCCATCGCCGTCGATATCCGACGCCGCGACATGCGCGATCGGCCGCCGCGTCGGCAACAGCAGCGACGAGTTGGAGCCCGACAGCCAGACGCGGAGAGCCGGAACCGGGACGACCTGGATCGTGATGATGTCCCGCTGGCCGTCCCGGTCGAGGTCGGCGTAAAACGTTTCGGCCAACGCCCTGCCGGGCAGCGACGCCAGCGCGGCAAGGACAAACAGGCCCGAAAGAATCCAACGCGTCGAGCGGGCGGTCAACGGCCTGATGGAGGGCACTGGGGTCGCCGGGGAGTATAGCCCAGAATAGCCCGCTCGCTCGACACGGACAAGGCCACGCTCGGATGCAGTCGCCCGCGTCACAGCCAAGACGCGTTTCACTTCACTTCGATCGCCACCGTGTTGATCGTGCGGGTGAGCCGCGTTGACCCGCAACCCAGGCCCCAGTTGCGATGACTGGAAGGAGTCAGGTACGCTCATGGGCTGGCCCCGGGCACGTTCATGACACCGTACTCACTTTTCTTAGACGGCCAGTTCATGGATTCTGTTGGATCTGTGCGGCTGGAGGTCATGGACCCGTCGACCGCGACGGTCATCGCAACGGTGCCGGACGCCTCCCCGGCAGACGTCGATCGGGCCGTTGAGGCGGCGCGCCGGGCCTTCGACGGCCCGTGGCGAAAGATCTCACCCCAGGAGCGAGGCCGGATCCTGTTTCGCATTGCCGAGGCCCTGCGGTCGCACGCAGACCTGTTCGCCGAGATTGAGTCACGCAACAGCGGCAAGCCGATCGTGGAAGCCGAGGGCGATATCGATGACACGGCGACCTGTTTCGAGTACTACGCGGGGTTAGCGACGAAGATTCAGGGCGACGTCGTGCCTGCCGCCGACGATGCGCTCGTTTTCGTGCTGCGTGAACCGGTTGGCGTCGCCGCCCAGATCATTCCCTGGAATTACCCGCTGCTGATGGCGGCCTGGAAGCTCGCGCCTGCCATCTGTGCGGGATGCACGGTCGTTCTGAAGCCGGCGGAAGAAACGCCGTTGTCGATCCTGGAGCTGGCGCGGCACTTTTCGGACGCGGGATTGCCACCTGGCGTCGTCAATATCCTGACCGGCAGGGGCGAATCCACCGGCGCGGCGCTCGTCAATCATCCCGGAGTGGACAAGATTGCGTTTACCGGAAGCGTCGAGGTGGGCCGCACCATCATGCAGGCCGCCGCCAAAACTCTCAAACGCGTGACCCTCGAGCTTGGCGGGAAGTCTCCCAATGTGATTTTCGCGGATGCGGACTTCGAGGCCGCGATTCAAGGCGCCTTGTTCGGTATCTTCGTGAATCAGGGCGAAGTGTGCTCGGCTGGCAGCCGCATTCTGGTAGAGCGGTCGATCTACCATCGCGTGCTCGAAGCGATGGTCGAGCGCGCTCGCACCATCAAGCTCGGCCCGGGACTCGATCGCGACACCCGCATGGGCCCCCTCGTCAGCCGGCGGCACTTCGATCGCGTGCGGCAATATCAGGAAATCGGCAAGCGCGAAGCGACGCTGGCGCTCGGCGGCGATCGGGCCAGCGGGCCCGGGCTCGACGCCGGGTATTTCGTTCAGCCGACGATCTTCAGCGACGTCGATAACCGGTCGCGGATCGCCCAGGAAGAGATCTTCGGTCCGGTCGCGTCCGTCATCCCATTCGACAATGAAGACGCGGCGATCCGGATTGCGAACGATTCGCCGTTCGGTCTGGCGGCCGCGGTCTGGACGCGCGACATCTTCCGGGCGATGCGCCTCGTACGGCGGCTGCGCAGCGGCATCATCTGGGTCAATCACACGCAGCCGGCGCTCGTTGAGGCGCCGTGGGGAGGCTTCAAGCAGAGCGGGATCGGCCGGGAACTGGGCCGAAACGGAGTGGACGCATACCTCGAGACCAAACAGGTGTATCTCAACGCGGACGAGGCCCCGATCGAATGGCCGTGAGGACATTGACAGTTCGTCTTCTTATACTGTCTCTGTGTTGACAGCTCGACGAATCGTGGTGAGCGGCCGGGTACACGGCGTCGGGTTCCGCTTTTTTGTGGAGGAGGCGGCCCGGCGCGAAGGTGTGCGCGGCTGGGTGCGCAATCTGCCCGATGGGCGCGTGGAAATGCTGGCGGAAGGCGACGAGGAGTCGGTCGATCGGCTCGAGCGACAGATCCGCCGGGGGCCGCCGGCCGCGCGCGTGGACCACGTCGACGTGCAGCCGGAGATGCCCGCTGGCGACGTGAAGGATTTCGAGATCCGCTGACGCTCGCGCCCTGGAAGGTTGTCGCGGCCTTCGTGCGCTCCGGGGCAACCGTGCTGAACAGGAGAGAGGAACAAGTGCTGACGGACGCGCTGAAGGAACGCATTCGCCACGTGCCGGATTTTCCGAAGCCTGGCATTCTTTTTTACGACGTGACGACGCTGTTGAAAGACTCTGACGGGTTTCAGATGGCGGTCGACGCGATGACGGCGCCGCATCGCGGGCAGCCGGTCGATGTGATCGTCGGGATCGAAAGCCGCGGGTTTATTTTCGGTGCCGCCGTCGCCGATCGGCTCAAGGCCGGATTCGCGCCCGTGCGGAAGCTCGGCAAGCTGCCGTCCAAGACGCGCCGCGCGTCGTACGCCCTGGAGTACGGCACCGATTCCCTCGAGATCCATGAGGACGCCGTCCGGCCGGGAAACAGGGTCCTGGTCGTGGACGACCTGTTGGCGACGGGTGGCACGGCGGCGGCTACGATCGGCCTGCTGCGCGGCCTTGGCGCCGACGTCGTCGGGGTGCAGTTTCTGATCGAACTCGTCGGCCTCCGCGGTCGCGCGCGCCTGGAGGGCGAGAACGTCGGGGCGGTGTTAAGTTACTGATTTCGCGCGTCGACGTGCGACCTTCGAGCCAGGAGCGCGAGAATGAAAGGCTGAAGGCTGAGTTCGATGCTCGAAGTTTTCTCGTGCGCCCGTAGCTCAGCTGGATAGAGCACCGCCCTCCTAAGGCGGGGGCCGCCCGTTCAAATCGGGCCGGGCGCACCAACCTAAGCTAAATGACTGTTGGGAAAGTAGTTACGGGATCGTCCTGGGAATCGTCTGAAGGCCGGAAACCGTTCCAGGGGTCCAGCAGGGGTGCAGTAGCGACGCCGGCGAGAATCCGGCGCACGACCAGATCTGCATCGAATGCCTTGGAGGTTCCGCTCAGCCTCTGGGGCTCAAATCAGCCGCGTCACAACCCAAAACGTCGCTTGACCTGTTCGTGAGGGAAGCCATTGCCGGCGTCGAGCTCTGCAAGTCCGGCTTCAATCTTGGCGAGAAGAATGAGGCGTTCGATCGCATCGTCGTACATTGCGTCCGGAGGTTTCTCAATGGCTTCCTCGAATGCGGTCCTGTGTTGTTGGTGCAGCTATTCGTCGATCCGATCGTCTCCGTCGGAAAGGACCGATCGTCGAGATCGAGTCCCAGGCGGGTCTCATTTCGCCTGGACGACGTCGACGCTCGTTCGGTATCCAAGCCGGGACAGATAGCCCTCACAGTCCTCCCACGTCAGACCGAAGTCGCGCACGTCGGCCAGACCGAGCCGACTCGTGATGTCCCGGATGGTCTCGAGGTCACGGCCGTCGAATTCGTCATCCATCATTGCGCGTTCGGCCCAGTCCACCAGCGTTGAACGGCTGATGCGGTGCTGAAGGTAATCGCGAAGCCGAGAAGCCAGAATGTCTCGTGTGATCATCGCTCGCCACCTGCTGCCGATTCATGCCCGAGGTCGGCCGGGAACTTGTGATGCACTTCCCGGAGGGTCCCGTTCGCGTCGTAGACCTCCTGGTAGAACCTCGCCGTGGTCTCTTCGGCGTCAACTTCCTTCACATATCGTGCGCGCCAGCCCGAGCGGCCCGCAAACTCATACGAATAGAGTCGGCCCCCAGCTGGGAGCTCGCGCCAGTTCCCGAATTTTCGCTCATTCTGCTGACGATTGCCCACGCCTCGGACGCCCGCAACGGTCTACCGTTGAGCAGCGGTGACGCGCTTCGTCGCGAGCCACGCGTCGAGATCGGCCACAGCGTAACGCACGGACCGGCCGATCCGCACGAACGGCGGACCAGGAGTGCCGCGACCGAGCCGTGCGGCACGGAGGAAGGCGGCCGACATACCGATGTACGCGGCGGCCTCGCGCTCTCGGAGCACGCGCGGCGCCCGGACAGGAAGGGGAAGAGCTGGAGCCGAGATTGGACGGGTGCCTACTTCTTCGCCGACCTCATTGCCCCTGACCAGCAGCAGTCCTCGGAGATCTGGTTCCGGGCCCACGACAACGGCATCACCTTCGGATTCTCAATTGAAGAGTGGACCACTGTCCACAGGCTGTTCGGCCGCGCCTGGAGCATGTCCGAGGTGACGCGCGCCTGGGACGCGCTGGCGCTCGAGTACGGGGAGCTCTGAGCTCGGCCTTCTCACCGCAACCAAGGCTTGAATCGCCCTTCCGCATTTCTGATTGCCTTCCACCCGGAGGTCACGATGTCGCACCCTGAATCCATCCGCACGCGCTTGCATCTGATCGACGAGGAACTGGCCCGGCTGCGCGCTAAGACGAGGTCAGATCGTCGCGCGGGCGAGCAAGGCCCAGCGCACGCGGGAGACGCGCCAGAAAATCGTCATCGGCGGGACCGTGCTGGCCGCCGTGGACCACGAAGGCCTGCCCGCCCTTCGCTCGCGCGCGGACCTCCTGCGCTGGTTAGATGCCCAGCTCAGCCGGCCGCATGACCGCACGGTGTTCGACCTGGCGCCCCGCAAGTTCGCCTGACGTTTCCTGGCGAATGGTCGCAGTCCGTGAACGCTGCCGTTGAGCCGTCGTTGCCGCCTCGGGCCGGAGCGGATCGCGGCCGCGGAGACAGCACGCTATTCAATCCGGCCAGAGGCGCACTTTGGCGTTTCTTCGAAACGTCGTGCGTGCGCCTCTGGCCGGCTGGAGGTCGCGATGGGAAGGTACCATCGAGAACAGGACGCTGGCGGCGGCCACGCCCGCAGCGGCGGCAGTTTCTACCACCTGTCGTTTCGCTCCGGGTCGCGCGGTGGCGGGGCGTGCGCCGGCGCCTCGTACGACTACGTCACGCGTGAGGGCGAGTACGACGGCCCGGATCGCGATCCGGCCACCTACACGGAGTCAGGCCACATGCCCTCGTGGGCCGACGACGACCCGCGCGACTATTGGGACGGCGCCGATCTCGATGAGCGCGCGAACGGCCGGCTCTACGTCAGTGCCGATTTCGCGCTCCCGCCCGAGCTCGATCCGGCCGACCAGGTCGTGCTGGCCTCCGAATTCGCCAGGGAGCTAACGGAGCCGAAGCACCCGCTGTACACGCTCGCCGTCCACGCCGGCCGCGACGACGAGGGCGAGGAACACAACGACCGTCGAGGGATAACCACGCCCAGTCCGTCAGGCGGCTGGCCGGGCAAGAGCCGAGTGGCCCTCGGCTTTTCAAGGCGACGCAGGTGAGGAGGCCCCTCGCGCTTGGCGCGTCGCTCGCGGAACAGGGAGGCGAGAGCATGGTCAAGACCTACGGTCTCACGCACGTCGCGCTGGCCGTCCGCGATCCGACCGTCGCGTTCGAGTTCTACTCCGCGGTCCTCGGTATGAAGGCCGTCTACAGGGAAGAAGATTTCGTTCAGGCGCAAACGCCAGGCGCGCGTGACGTCCTGGTTCTTGAGCGCGCGCCCGACCGCGCCGGTCTGAAAGGTGGTGTGGCCCACTTCGGGTTCAGGCTGACAAAGCCGGAGGACATCAGGGCGGCGCTCGACGCCGTCAAAGCCGCGGGCGGCCGAATCCTGAGTCACGGCGAGTTCTGTCCCGGTGAGCCGTATCTGTTCTGTCAGGACCCTGACGGCAACGAACTGGAGATCTGGTACGAGCTTCCGACGGCGATCGATCCATCGGCGAGGTGAGATCAGGAGCGCGGGGCCTTGGACGGATCGAGCCTGGCCGCGCGTCTCGCGGGAGCGAGGCACGCGGCGACAGGAGATCCAAGCGGAGCGCGAACGAAGGTTGGGCTATCGCGTCTGTGGACGGATACGCGGCGGCTCCACTCCGAGCAGATAGCCGATTCCTTCCCCGGCACTCCACGTGGCGGTGAGAAGGGACGTGATGTGAACGGCTCTGGCGAACGTGCCAAATGAGCGGCGCCCCCAAGACCGGTAACCCATCCTGAAGAGCAAGACCGCGGGGAGCAACGGAGACAGACACGCATAGACGAGCCGTCTCGGCCACGTCAGGAGTGTCAGGCGAGTAGCCGCATAGGATCGTCCCCAGGCAAATCGCTCACGCAATGCGGTCTGAATCGTCAAGCCTTGCCGGTTCTGGTACACGATGATGCGCGGGTCGAGCGCAATCGTTTCACCCAGTGACTTTATCGCCTCGTGCACGATGACTTCCCGGAAGCTGTCGCACCAGGACGCATGCACTCGTTCCAGGGCCCGGCGCTTATAGGTCACGTTGGCATCGGAGGCGAAAGCGGCCTCGCCCGGCGGAAGCGGGTTCTGGTACCGGCCGAAGTCACAATAGTACACGGCCCAGTTCAGCGGTCGCTCCACACCGTTTTCAATTGCGCCGCCGATCGCCGCGTACGGCTCACGATGCGCGGCCATCACATTCGCGCACCAGCGCGGGTGAGGCCTCTCGTGGTCCTCCAGCAGGCCGACGATAGTGCCGCGCGCGACAGCCAGTCCACGGGTTCGCAGCACGTCGTGGTGCTCGCGTCCTCCGATCAGAGCGACGATGTCCGAGACCAGCAACCAGCGCACCCACGGAAACGCGGCCCGCAAGAGGTCGATGTCCTCCACGTTGTCAAGATGCGGAACGATCACTTCCATTCGCGGCGGATCGACCTGTTCCGCCAGCGCCCGGAGACATTCACGAAGATGAGCGCCGCTCCCGCGCGCCGCCATGGTATCGCTGACGATGACCACAACGACGGAGAGCAGCGAGTCTTCAGGCGTTGCCATGAGGCGATCCTATTCGACCCGGGAAAGGGCGTCACCGGGCCCGCGAGCAGACACCCGAGCCACTCTCCGGCGACCAGCATAACCAGGGCCGGAATCGTCATTGGGATTGCCTTGATGGACTGCGGAACGCAGCAGCGCGTTTGCTGCGACGACTACTGATTTTCGGGCATGGTGGTCATCAGGCCTGCCGGTAAGGGGCACGGCAACAGTCATCGTACCGCTTGATCCGCTGGACGCTTGAGTGAGAGTCTTCTGAAGGGCCGAACTATTCCTGCCCCGAGGAACAGATATCGCATCGTTCGACGCGCCTCAATCAACCGGGACGGGATGTCGTGTTATACAGAGTCCCGAAGACGACTGCGTGTGGGATCTTCGATCTTCCGCAGTCGCGCCATAGCCAAGGACGAACACGATGGCGTTCACAGCCAGGCTGAGCGGACTTCTTCGCGCAGGCATGCTCTCGCTGCGAGAGCCGACGCCAATGCGCCTATTGACGCTCAGGGCGCTGGACGCGGTGTTCGATTTTCTCAGCTACGAGGCCAAAATCAACGTGCGCTCCGTTCCCAGGCCCCAGTACCTGTTCGGGCTGCTGCATTCTGCGCGCGAGGCCGCCCGCCTCGGTGTGCCGCGCATCTCGGCGCTGGAGTTCGGCGTTGCCGGGGGGAATGGCCTTGTGATCCTCGAGGAACACGCGTTGTGCGTGACGCGTGACACCGGTGTCGAGATCGCCGTCTACGGCTTCGATTCCGGGGCGGGCCTGCCACCGCCAGTCGACTATCGCGACATGCCGTACGCCTGGGAACCAGGCTTCTATGCCATGGATGTCGAGAAACTGAAAGCGCGTCTCAAGCGAGCCTCGCTCGTCATCGGCGACGTTCGCCAGACCACCCGTCGGTTCGGCGACCACGATCCGCCGCCCATCGGGTTCGTGGCGTTCGACCTCGATTACTATTCCTCGACGATGGCGGCCTTCGAGATCTTCGGAATCGGGGACCGGTTCCTTCTGCCACGGGTATTCTGCTATTTCGATGACGTCGCAGGCGGCGCGGACTTCTGCTACAACGAGTTTGCCGGGGAACTCCTGGCTATCAAGGATTTCAACGCGGCGCATCGGGAACGGAAAATCGCGCGCGTGGCTGGACTACGGTACACCTTCGGCAGCCTGCCGGCCCAATGGCACGAGAAGATGTACGTCGCCCACCATTTCAATCACCCTCAGTATGACGTCCGAGCTCACCACGGAGAAGACGACCTCGGCCTGCGGTAGGCGACGCCGACCCGAGGCCGGGCGCTTCGAGGCCAGCGACCATGCCGGCGGAGATGACCACTGGCGTGCGTATGTGAGTGTCGCGCGCCGGTCAGGGTTGCACCGCGGCATGGAGATCGCGATAGGACTAGCGCAGGAGCGTCGAGACCGCCGCCCAGTCCGCCGTCTCGCCACCGTCATCGCGAAGGCGTCCGGCGCGCGCTGTCTCGCCTTGCCACTTCAAAGCGGCCGTGACCTCCTGCTGAATCCCGTCAGCGCCTCTTTGCGGCCTTCTCGGACCAGGAGCCCCTCCTAAGGCGGGGTAGGGTCGAAGGGCGCCTCGCTCGTACAATGCGCCTCGCATGCCGATACATGTGACGAATGGCGCCGTCAGTGACCCGAGCGACGGTCGCCGACTTCGGACGGCAAGCTGGACTCTGTTCGGTCTTCTCCTTGTCATTTACAATTCGAACGGACGAGAGATTCAGTCGTACGACACGCAGCCGACGAAGTATGCGGCACGAGAGTTGGCACTGCGCGGCACGCTGACGCTTGATTACGTTATCGGCACCACGCCGGCATTGGCCGAGCGCATGGCATTCCAGCGCGACCGCTCCGGCCACTGGCGCTCGGCGTATTCGGTAGTGCCGTCAATCGAGGCGGCGGCGGTGGCGTCGTTACTGCATGTCACGCGCGCCATCAACCTGCGTGCACCGCTCGCACCAGGATTCGTGGCGGCACTCACGGCCTCCTTGCTCACGGCCGGCGCCGTGACACTGGTGTTCGTCTCGATCGCGCGCGTGACCACCTTTCGCACGGCCGTGTTGGTCGCGATCGGCCTCGGTCTCGGAACGAACCTTTGGCCGTTGGCGAGTCGCACGCTCTGGCAGTTTGAGACGGTAAGTTTCGGGTGCGCGCTGGCGATGTATGCGTGGCTACGTCGCTCTTCAGATCTTGGGACCGCGCAGGTCTGCCTGGGTGCCGCCGGCCTGGCCTTGGCAGGGGCAGCGCGATTGGAAACTGCTCCGACAATCGCGATCCTGGTCGTGGGGCTCATTGCCCGCGTCGGCCTCAAACGCGCGGCACCGGCGCTTGGTATTGTCGCGAGCGTCGCGGTAGTGATGATGTCGGCGCACTGGGTCTGGTTCGGCCATCTCCTCGGCGCCAAGGCGTTGTTGCAGGAGCAGGGTCTCGCCGCGCACGCCGTCACGACGACCTTCAACAGGGAGCCGTGGACAGCTGCCTACGGCCTGCTCGCCTCGCCGAGTCGCGGGCTCCTCGTGTTCAGCCCTGTCGTGCTCGTGGCTATCCTCGGCGTGCCGCGCGTGTGGCGGCAGCCTTTCGCCGCCGGCGAAGCGTGGTGGACAATCGCCGGCGCGGCGCAGTTCGGCGGCTACTGCTTCTATTCGATGTGGTGGGGCGGACATACATACGGACCGCGCTACGTGATGGACACACTCGTGCCCATGGCACCGGCTGCGGCGCTTGGCGTCGACATGCTTTTCCGACGTCGATTGCTGCGCCTGGCCGGTGGGTTGGCGCTTGCCTGGTCAATTACCGTCGCTGCGACCGGCGCCTTCTGCTATCCAAACGATCAGTGGAACTCGGATCCTGACGACGTAGACAAGAATGTTGCACGTGTCTGGGACTGGCATGACCCACAGTTTGTCCGCTGCTGGAGGCGCGGACCGAGCCCGCAGAACTTCTCATTCGCAGAGCCGGGATCACTCCGACGTCCGGAGCGATGACGTGATGCGTGCGGGGAACGCCCGAGCCCCTCGATTCGCCGCCACGTTGCTTGCCGTCCTGGGCAGCGGAGTTCTCGTGCTGTTGTACCTGCCCTGGCTTCGCGATCCGTTCCTCCGCTACGACGACTTCAACTTCCTGACGAAATCGCGGACGTGGCCGGAGTTCTGGATGCACGTCTGGCAGCCGATGAACGACCACGCGATGCCGTTGTCGCGATTTGCCTCGGCAGTACTCATGCAAATCGCATGGGCTCCATCGGCGATTCCTCGCCTGGCCGCGCTTCAAGGTGTGGTCGCGACATTGCTGGGCATGTGGTTGATCTATGTCTTTGTATCCCGAGAGCTGGGCCACGTGCTGTACGGACTGCTCGCGATGGTGCTTTGGGGAGTCACCGGCGCGTACTACGAGTGCGTCGCCTGGTAATCGGCGTCGTTTTTCGTGTTGTCGCTCGACACAATCCTCCTGGGACTGATCGCCGCGCAAGCCTGGCGAGAGGGAGGCGGCTGGGTTCTCGCGACCGCATGCGCCGCGTGTTGTGCATCGGCACCGGGCTGGTACGCGGGCGGCGTGCTCGGGGGGCCCGTGTGTGCCCTCTATCTGTTGAACCTGCCGGGCGATCAAGTCACGCGCTCCGCTCCTTGGCGCTCGCGTCTGGCCCGAGCAGCCGTTCCTCTGCTTGGCACCGTGGCATTTCTTGCGGTCAGTCTGCCTCGCACTGCGCAGTCAATCGTGCATGCGGAGCACTATCAGGGCAAGACCGTGTTTCAAGCATTCGATCCCGTCGCCGGTGCAGCAAATACGCTACGAACGCTTGCCGACAACCAGATCATTGGCGCGATCGGCGTCTACAGGCCTGTGGCGTTCGAGTGGCCGGCCGTTTGTACGATCGACGCGGTGCTGCTGGTCACGACGATCGTCTGGTGGAAGATCGTGCCCTACCGGCGCCTGGTTCTCGTCGGTCTGGCGATCTGGTTGGCCAGCGACCTGCTTGTTTACAGCGCGCGCGCGGACTGGAACTACGTGCGGCAGATCCATCGCTGGACCCGCTACCATCTGTTCCCGCACTTCGGCCTGGCCCTCACGTTCGTGGCCGGATTGCCAGCCCTCAATCACCGATTATTCGTGCTGCGGCCGTCCGGTCGCCTGTCGTACCGCCAGGTGGCAGGCCTCCTCCTGCTGATCGGACTGCTCGCGCTCTGCCACGTCTCGCGAACCGCGGGCTCGCACATCCACATTGCCGAGGCAACAGAGCTGATGCAGGAGATGGATCGGATTCAAGCGGCGTGCCGCCGGGCTGGCATCAGCGACGACACGGCGCGTCGGGCCCTGGGGTTCCGCCAGATGCCGGTGGGGTACAGAGGCGACAACGCGTGGGAACTGCTGAGATGCAGCATGAAGCCGCGACAGATTTCTGTCGAGGATGCCGCCGTCATGCTGCACGCAGTGAAATAGTCCAGCCTCGGGCGCAGCAGAACCCCGCTGATCTACTCCCAGCGGAACAAGCGGACGGCGAGCACCGTGCATGCCGCGAAGATGGCCGCCAGGCCCAGCAGATCGCCGCCGTGCGTCAGCCAGGAATCGCCGCGCCACGCACCGCGCATCAGCGACACGGCGTAGCTTGCCGGGGTCAGGTGTGCGAGCAACCGCATCAGACCGGGCATCCTGTCGATAGGCACGAACAACCCGGAAATGCCAATCATCGGGTACAGCACAAGGGTGCCGATGGGCTGGGCGAAGCGTGCCGTCGGCGCGACGCTCGCCAGTACGAACCCCACGGCGAGCATGCTCGATGTGCTCACGAGTGTCGCCGCACCGAAAGCGAGCCATGGAACTGGAACGTCAACCGGGAGATAGCGCCTCCCCAGCAGCAGCATCAGCAGAAGCGTGGCGACCGTGAAGAATAGCTTGACGAGCACGTGCGCCGCGAGAATGGTCAGCGGTTGCAGCGGCGTCGCCCGGAGCCGCTTCAGAATCCCGCCTTCGCGATAAATCGCGATGATCGTCACCAGCGAAAGCACGGCGCTGATGGAGATCAGCAGCGCCGCGAACGCCGCCAGGTCCGGACCGACCAGGCCGCGCCGGCCCCCGGAGGCGCCGGCGATGTCGCCGCCGAACGTCCGCCCGATCAGGACGAACACGACGACCGGCACGACCACGGCGCCGATCAACCCAAGCGGCTCGCGCACGAAGATCTTGATCTCCAGCCACGTCAGAGCAAGCAGGTCGCCGGGCCTGAACGCGTTCATTGGCGCACCGAATGGCCGGTGAGCTTGAGGAAGACATCCTCGAGCGTCGGCACGACGGTCCGGACATCAGTAACCACGATGCGTTGGGTCGCCAGGCAATTGATGATGCCGGTCATGACATTCACCGACTTTGCCAGCACGATCACGTGACCACCCTCCCTCGCCGCGCTCTCCACGCCGGTTACGCGGGCCAGCGCTTCCGTCGCGTGCTCGTTCGTCGTTTCGATGGCTATCGTCCGCTCGGGACAATGCCGCCGCACGAGGCCATCAGGTGAGTCGACGTCAACGATGCGACCGTGGTCGATGATGGCGACGCGATCGCAGAGCTGCTGCGCTTCCTCCATCAGATGCGTCGTGAGAAGGACCGTCTTGCCGCGATCGCGGATACCGCGCACGAGGTCCCAGATCGCACGGCGCGCCTGAGGGTCAAGGCCCGTCGTCAACTCATCGAGAAAGACGAGCTCTGGATCGTGGATGAGCGCGAGGGCGATGAACAGGCGCTGCTTCTGGCCGCCCGAAAGCGTCATGAACCAGGCGTTGGTCTTGCCGGCGATGCCGAGCTGCTCGAGCAGACGATAGCCGTCCCCTTGCGTCCTGCCGTAGAGCGACGACCAGAGCGCGATGGCTTCCCGCACCTTGATGCGTTTCTGGAGCTGCGCCTCCTGCAACTGCACGCCGATCCGCCGCTGGAGGGCGGCGGAGTCGCCGAATGGATTGAGGCCGAGCACAGAGATGTGGCCGGCATCCGGCACGCGCAGCCCCTCGATGCACTCCATCGTCGTGGTCTTACCCGCGCCATTTGGTCCGATGAGACCGAAAATCTCGCCGTGGAAGACTTCGAGCGTCACATCATCGACCGCCCGCATCGCGCCGTAGCGTTTGGTGAGACCCGAAACCTGGATAACGGACCGCTCGAGCACTGCGCCGTATCTTGGCATGATCGGTCTGCCGTTGCCGCCTCCTTTCCGGCCACAGGACCCGGCTGCGGCGCCGATCATGTAAGCTGGTGGTCATCAGGATCGTGAAATGAAAGCGCAACAGCGTCATCAACTGAAGCAGAACGATTTCGCGGCCACGGTGGCGAGGGTGACGACCACTGTGCGGGAGCAGCGGGACCGCGCCGTGATGGTCGTCGTGATCGCCGTGATCGCGATCGGTGCCGGGACGGGCTACTACTTGTGGCGCAAACACGCGCGCGATCAGTCAGGTGCGTTATTCGCTGCGGCGATGGCCGTGACCGAGTCGCAGATCGCGCCGGCGCCCAC
The DNA here is from genome assembly GCA_963724645.1 of uncultured Acidobacteriota bacterium. GTDB lineage: Bacteria > Acidobacteriota > Vicinamibacteria > Vicinamibacterales > SCN-69-37 > CAVXSP01. The sequence continues at coordinate 409,066 of CAVRVJ010000005.1, read as the reverse complement.
CGTGCCTGGGGCCACGCAGGCGCCCGGCACCTTCGCGACGCCGAAGGCCAGGCAGGAAGCGGCGCTGCAGGCGTTTCAGCAGGTGGCCAACGCGTACCCGTCGACCTCCGACGGCATCGCGGCGGCCTATCAGGCGGCTGGCGCGCTTTTCGGGCTCGGCCGGCTGGCTGAGGCGGAGAAGGCGTATCAGGACGTGATCGCGCGTGGCGGGTCGTCCATCTACGCGTCCGCCGCGCACATGGGATTGGCCGAGACGCTGGCGAGTGAAGGGCAGTACGACCGCGCGATCAAGGAATACACCGACCTGGCCGCCCAGCGCGATGGCGTGCTTCCGGTGGACGGCGTGCTCGTGCAGCTCGCCCGTACCTATGCGAAGGCCGGCAAGACCAGCGAAGCCCGCGCGACATTCAAACGCGTTGTCGACGAGTTCCCGAGCTCCAATTACGTCGCCGAGGCGCGCCAGCAGATCACGCTCCTCGGATGAACGGTACCGGGGCGGGAACGACCCTCAGGGGCTGCCCAGGCCGAACTTGTACGTCAGCAGCTTGTAGACCAGTTTCGCCGCGATGAAGTTCGGCGACACCAGGCCCGGGATCGGGCAGAGCTCGACGACATCGGCGGCGATAACCTTTTTCCTCGAGAACGTACGGCGCAGCAGCGTCACCAGCTCTCGCCACGTGAGTCCGCCCGGCTCCGGCGTGCCGACCGCGGGCATCGTCGCAGGATCGAGACCGTCCAGGTCGATGGTGATGTAGACCGTCTCAGAGAGCGCGTCGACGGCGCGCTCGATCCATCGCGGGTCGTCGCGCATGTTCCAGTCATAGAAGATCGTCGTCGTGAGGGCCGGCAGGGCCGCGACCTCTTCGGCCGAAATGTTGCGAATGCCCACTTGCACGAGCGGCGCGAAGTCGATCGTGCGGCGCATCGCGCAGGCGTGACTGTACTTTTCGGACTGATACGTGTCCCGCAAATCGGCATGGGCGTCGATCTGCAAGACGCTGAGATGTCCGTGCCGCGCCACGGCAGCCGCGACGATGGGCGACGTAATCGAGTGCTCGCCTCCGAGTGTCACCAGAAACTTACGCCGATCGAGCAGCTCGCCGCTGACGCGGCCGATCTCGGCCATCGCGGCCTGCATCGACGCGCACGACAGGTCGAGCTCCGGCAGCGTCACCATGCCACGCCCGTGCACGTCAACGCCCAGCTCCTCGTCCCATAGTTCCACCTGGGCGGAGGCGATAAGCAGTTCGCGCGGCCCGTGGCGCGTGCCAGGAACGTACGACGTCGTCCGGTCGAATGGCACCGGAAGGATGACGGCTGCGGACTCCTCGAACGCGGGCGCGTCGGACAGAGCACCGCCGAATTGAAACGGTTGGGGATGTTCGTAATCGATTCGGGGGAGCTCATCCGCGCGGCCCGCACTGCGCGTTCGCTCGCGCGCTTCGACTCGCTCGAGGCGGCCCGAGTGTGCCGAGGGGCGGGGGCCTCTCGGCTGCCGCTTCGCGCCCCGTCGTCGTCTCGCCATCACGACTCCTGGTAGCGGTTGTCGGGCAAGGCCTGGCCGTCGAGGATCAAGAGGCGGCCCGAAGCATCGAAGTGAGGGCGCTTGCGCCTGGCGAGCAGCTCCTTGCCGCTGGTTTCAAGCGCCGTCACAAGCAACGGGAGGGCCAGTGTTACGTCGCTCTGCACGGTCACCCTTTCAGACTCGATTCGAGAGCTTGCCCCAGCTCTGGGCCTCCTCGAGGCTGGAGCCGCTGGCGCCGCCGAAATGGGGGACGTCGGTGACGATCTGGAGGGCGTATCTGTGCCCGGACACTTTGTCCGCGGCGATCCACTCGTCGTTGCGGCAGAATTCATCCTCGCTCGTCAGGGTGTCGTACACGCGGTCGATCCGTTCGGCGGCCAGCGCCGCGTCGTCCAACGTCGGCGATCCGATGAAGTGCCGGCGCCCTCTCGTCTCGTGCAGATCGTCGTAGCATTCGCACCCGTCGAGACCAGACAGTCGATGTGGCGGTGCTCGATGAGGTGCGCGATGATGAGACGCATGCCGCCGGCCGAGAGCGCGCCGGCGATCCCCATGAAGATGGTGGCGTCGCTCGCGAGCATCTTTTCCCAGATACGCCGGGCGGTGGCCACATTGCGACCCTGGAACGAAATCCGTTCCATGCGAGTCAACAGATCGTCAGCCGACAGACCCGCCGTGACGGCGAACGGTTCAACGGGCTTGCGAAGGAATCGCGACTTGCGACGGCTCATCGGACCGGCATTGTACTGAACTTTGCAAATCCAGAAGGCTTACTCCGCGTCGCGCTTCAAGTCCGCGACGAGATTGAGCGCATCGATCGGCGTGAGGCGATCGACATCGATCGTGCGCAGGCGCTCGACCACCGGATGCGTGTCGGCGGCGGGCTGGAAGAGTCCGAGCTGGCGCTGGGCCGGCGCGCCGCTGCCGCTGAGACTCGGCCGGCCGCCGCGCTGCAGCTCGTCTTGCTCGAGCGAGCGCAGAATCTCCGTCGCCCGGCGCACGACTCCAGGCGGCAGCCCTGCCAGTCTGGCCACGTGAATGCCATAGCTGCGATCCGAGCGCCCCGCGATGATCTTGTGCAGAAAGACGATGTCATCTTTGTACTCGCGGGCCGCCGTGTGGCAGTTGACGACGCCGGGAAGGGCATCGGCCAGATCGGTCAGCTCGTGGTAGTGCGTGGCGAAGATCGTCTTCGGTCGCGCGCGATCATTCGAGGCGAGATGCTCGGCGACGGCCCACGCCAGGCTGAGACCGTCAAACGTCGCGGTGCCGCGGCCGATCTCGTCGAGGATGACCAGGCTGCGCGACGTCGCGGCGTGGAGGATGGTCGCCGTCTCCTGCATCTCGACCATGAACGTCGACTGTCCGCGGGTGATGTTGTCCGACGCGCCCACTCTCGCAAAGATTCGATCCACGAGGGCGAGCTTGGCCGTGCGGGCGGGCACGAATGAGCCCATCTGCGCGAGGATGCCGAGCAGCGCGGTCTGCCTGAGGTAGGTCGACTTGCCGCCCATGTTCGGACCGGTGAGGATCATCAACTGACGATCGGCCGCGTTCAAGAGCACATCGTTCGGGACGAACGCAGCCGTGACGCGCCGCTCGACGACGGGATGGCGTGCATCGGCTGCGGCAAACTCGTCCCCTTCGTGAACCTGCGGCTTGGTGTAGTTCGAGACCGAGGCGGTTTCGGCCAGGGCGGCCAGGGCGTCGAGTGCGGCGACGGCCCGTGCGGTGTCGAGCACGCGCGGCGCCTCGGCGCTGATGCGGATCCGGAGCAGCTCGAAGATCTCGAGCTCCCGCGAGGCAATCCGTTCATCGGCGCCGATCACCTTGTCCTCGTACTCCTTGAGCGCGGGCGTGATGTATCGCTCGCCGCCCGCGATCGTCTGCTTGCGGACGTAGTCGGACGGCACGCTGGCGAGGTGGCTCTTGGAGATCTCGATGTAGTACCCGAAGACGCGGTTGTAGCGGATCTTCAGCGACTGAATGCCGGTGCGCGAGCGTTCGCCATCCTCCATGGCGGCGATCGATGTCTTGCCGCCGCGGCTGATCGATCGCAGGCCATCCAGTTCGGCGTCGACCCCATCGCGAATGACTCCGCCGTCGCGCGCGACCGCCGGCGGCTCGTCCACGACCGTGGTCTCGATCGCCTCGCGCACGTCCGCGAGGGGATCGATTTCAGCGGTGAGACTGCGAATGAGTGGCGCCTGCAAGTCCGAGACGAGGGTGAGCAGCCGTGGCAGCAGGCCCAGGGAGTGGCCAAGCGACACGAGATCGCGGGGCCCCGCGGTGCCGAGCGATACTCGCGAAATCAGGCGCTCGAGATCGTGCATGCCTTTCAGCAGGTCGCGCAGCCTGGCGCGGTCGGTCGGCCGGAACGCCAGATCCTCCACGGCATCGAGCCGATCCTGGATTCGCGCCAGCGCGATGAGGGGCGCACGATCCAGGCGCGCATCAGCCGGGCGCCCATTGACGTGACGGTCCGATCCAACTCACTCAGCACCGAGCCATCGCGTCCGCCGTCCGGCCCCTCGACGAGCCCGAGATGGCGAAGCGTGACGGGATCCACGATCAGCGCGTCGGCGGACACACGCAGCGAAATGTCGCGCACGTGCGCGAGTTCACGCCCCTGCGTCTCGCGGAGATACGAGACGATCGCCCCGGCGGCCGAGAGCGCTGAAGGCGCCGCCTCGAGGCCGTAGCGCGCCGAGCGACGCCGTATGGAATTGCTCGAGGAGCGTCGCGCGCGCGCGAGCCGGTTCGAACGTCCACTCCTCGACGCGCGTGAGGCGCGGCGAATCCGGGCCAGCCGCCGGCAGGATCGCCGCGGGGTCGTCGGCGTCCGACACCAGGAGCTCTTTCGGACGCAGCACGGCCAGTTCGGCGGCCAATGCCGCCGCAGCGTCCGGACCAGCGAACTCTGCGGCGCAGAACTCGCCGGTGGACACGTCCAGAAATGCCAACCCGTACCCCGCCGACGCGAGGCCGGCGCGGCACACGGCCGCGAGAAAAGCGGGCTCCCGCGCCTCCAGGTACGAGGCGTCGGAGAACGTGCCGGGCGAGACGACGCGCGTGACCTCGCGTTTGACGAGCCCTTTGGCCTTCCGGGCATCTTCCACCTGGTCACAGATGGCGACACGGTAGCCCTTGCGCACCAGCCGGCCGAGGTAGCCGTCCACGGCGTGAAAAGGCACGCCGCACATCGGAATGGAGGCACCCGTCGTCTCTTTCGCACGGGAGGTGAGCGTCAACTCGAGCACGCGAGAGGCGGTCAGGGCGTCTTCGTAGAACATCTCGTAGAAGTCGCCCATGCGAAAGAACACGATGGCGTCGCGGTGCTGCCGCTTGACGTCGAGGTACTGGCGCATCGCGGGCGTGACCGAAGGAGACGACGTTGGAGGGGAAGAAGACGAGTTCACAACGAGCGGAACATCGGAGTGCCGAGATGAAAGCGGAGTATAACATTGCGCCCATGGTGGTTCTGGCGCTCGAGACCGCGACGCGGCAGGGCAGTGTCGCGCTGTTGATCGGCGACACGTGCCACGCGCGTGTCGGCGACGCCGCACGCACGCACGGCGAGCGCCTGCCGTGTGAACTGCTCGCGCTCATCGAAGAGCAGCAGTTGTCGCTGCGCGACGTCGATCTCCTGGCCGTCGTGGCGGGGCCGGGCTCATTCACAGGGTTGCGCGTCGGCGTGGCGGCGGTGCAGGGTCTCGCGCTGGCCGCCGGACGCCGCGTGGTCGCGGTTCCGACGCTCGAGGCGATGGCGGAGGGGTGGAGACTGCAGCAGGCCTCTGGACCCTCCACGATCGCTGTGTCGTGCCTCGACGGCCAGCGTGGCGACATCTTCTTCGCGGCCTGGATCATGAACCTCAACGAGCCGATCGAACGCGCGACGCCGCTCATCGAGCCGAGTGTGGGATCGCCGGACGATCTGGCCGGGCTGGTGAAGGCGGGGAGGATCGATCCGTCCGCTGTGGTGGTCGGGCTCGGCGTGGCGCGGCACGCGGCCACTCTCTCGGCGGTTGGTCTGCGGATCGAGGAGGGCGCGACGCCACTCGCCGCCACGGCCGCGCGAATGGCAGCACGCCGTACGGAGCAGGCAACCGCGCCGCACGCGCTGCGGCCGCTGTACATCCGTCGCCCCGACGCAGTGTTGGCGCGCGAACGGGCCGACCTGGCGCGCCCGTGACGTCTCCCGATCTGGATTTCGCGATCGTCCGGGCGTCCGCCCAGGACGACCTCACCGAGGTCGAGGCGCTCCAGCGCCGCGCCTTCACGAACACGTGGAGCGCGGAGGCACTGCAGTGGGAATTGAAAAATACGGACGTCGCCCGGCTGTATCTGATGCGGTCACCCGGCGGAACGCTCGTGGGCTATTGCGCATGCTGGATGGTGTTCGACGAGCTGCACATCAACAGTCTGGCGGTCGACGTTCCGTGGCGGCGGCGTGGACTGGCGCGGCGCCTGCTGGCGGAGGTCTTCCGCGATGCCGTGCGCGCCGGTGCGCGGAGCGCGACGCTCGAGGTCCGGCAGTCGAACAACGCGGCGCGCATGCTGTACGAGCGCCTTGGCTTCCTCGTGGAAGGCGTGCGGCGTGACTATTACCAGGAGCCGCGTGAAGACGCCCTCATCTTGTGGAATCGATCCCTTGCTCGGCCCGAACGCTTGTGTTAGGGTTCGGTCGAAACCTTCCCAATGTTGCGCCTTGAATCTCGAATTGGCGAGCTAACTCACAAAGGAGGCGGGGCATGGCCGATGCTCAGGTCCCGGACAAGACACTCGACGTGAAAGACGTGCTGCTCCGAACCGACGACGCGCTGCACCAACTGGTTACGGAGCATCACCTGCTCGACGAACGCATCCGCCAACTTTCCAGCTCCGCCCACCTGACCGACCAGCAGCAATACGAGGAAATCTCACTGAAGAAGCAGAAGCTTGCGCTCAAAGATCGCATCGAAGCGATGAAGCGTGGGCGGCGCAGCACAACGCCGCACTGAGCGCCCGCGTACCATTTCCCTCTGAACCAGGAAGGGCCGCGAAGCCCGCGAAGGGTCTCCTTGTCCATTGACCGCGCCGGTCTGCCCTTTGTTGCCGTGGCGGCCGTGCCGGCCGCGATCATGTTTGCGACGCGCGCGCCGGCTGCGGGCCTGGCGCTGCTCGTCCTTCCGCTCGCGATTGCGCTCTTCTTTCGGGACCCGGAACGGACGCCGCCGCTGGGCCCGAATCTGGTGCTGTCCCCGGCAGATGGCACCGTCGTTTTTGCGGGAATTGGCGTCCGCGGCCGAACGCCGCCCGGCGCATGGCAACAAGTCACGATTTTTCTGTCGCCGCTCGACGTGCACATCAACCGCGCGCCCGTATCCGGGCGTGTCACGAGGGTCGAGTATCGCCGGGGGACGTTCCGGCCGGCCTACCGCGCCGATGCGCACGAGAACGAGCAATCCGAGATATGGTTCGATCATGACGGTCAAACGGTGGTCGCCCGGCAGGTGGTCGGCGTCCTTGCCCGTCGCGTGGTCTGCCGGCTCACCCCCGGTGACGTCGTACCGGCCGGCGGCCGGCTGGGCCTGATGAAGTTCGGATCGCGGATGGACGTCTTCGTGCCGATGAGCGCCGCGCTTGCGGTCCTGGCCCGCCAAAAGGTGCGCGGCGGCGAAACGATCATCGCCCGCCTCGCGGCTGAGGGATAAATGCTCGAGCCGTTTCGTCCCGCGCGCCGGACGTCGAGCCGCGAGTTCCGGCGTGGCATCTACCTGCTGCCCAGCATCTTCACCGTCGGCAACATGTTCTGCGGCTATGCCTGCGTCGTCCACGCGATGCGCGGGCGAGCTCGAGACCGCCGCACCGTTCATCGGGATCGCGATCCTGCTCGACATGCTCGACGGACGCATCGCGCGGATGACCGGCACGGCCAGCGCCTTCGGGCTGGAGCTCGATTCGCTCGCCGACGTCATCTCCTTCGGTCTGGCGCCCGCGGTCCTGACATTCGCATGGGGCCTCTCGGAGCTCGGACGAGTCGGATGGGCGGCGGGATTCATCTATGTGAGCGCGGCCGCCATGCGGCTCGCAAGATTCAACATCCAGTCGACGACGCCCACCGACAAGCGGTACTTCGTCGGCATGCCCAGTCCGCCAGCGGCCGGGGTGGCAGCGGCAACGGTGTTCGCGTGGCCATTTCCGTTGACCCAGCCCGTCGACCTGCGGCTGATCTTCAGCGAGCCCGCGCCATGGCAGGCGCTCGCCGCTGTTCTGGTCATGCTCGTTCCCGCGGCGTTGATGGTGAGCACGATCCGCTTCCGGAGTTTCAAGACCATCAACTTTGGTTGGGGCCCGTCCTATACGCCGCTGCTGGTGTTCAGCGTCCTCGTGGCCAGCATCTACGCGTCGCCGCGCTTCACGCTGCTGGTGCTCGCGTACGGCTATCTGTCGTCGGCCTTCATCGGATTGGCGTGGAGCCGGCTTCACGGGCGGCGGGCGGCGCAGCCGACGGCAGAGTGACGATCACCGACGTACCCTGTCCGGGCGCGCTGATGAGCGTAATCGATCCCCCGGACGTCTCGATGTTACGGCGGGCGTTGGCCAGTCCCAGGCCCGATCCGGCGGTCTTCGTCGAGAAGTACGGCTCGAACGCCCGGGCGGCGGCGTCCGCGTCCATTCCAACGCCTGTGTCGGCGAGCGTCAACACCACCTGGCCATCCTCGACTGCGCCCGTGACACGGAGCCTCCCACCGTTTGGCATCGCCTGCACGGCATTTTCGAGAAGATTCGTCACCGCCCGCGCGACCAGGGTCCGATCGATCCAGACCTGTGGCAGCGCCGCGGGCAACTCGATCGTGATGGTGGTCTCGGGTCCCAGCCCGACACGATAGGGACGCGTCACTTCCTCCAGCAGGTCATCCAGTGACACGGCGCTGAAGCGCGGCGCAGGCTGGCCAGCGAACATCGAGAATTCGCTCGCGATCTGCCGTAAGCAGCCGCACCTGGCGGAGGATCGTTGTCACGCATTGATCGAAGACGGCGCCGAGCGGCCGTCCGCGGTCTGCGTGCACGTGATCGAGATGCTCGGCTGCGAGCTGAATGGGCGTAAGCGGGTTCTTGATTTCGTGGGCGACCTGCCGCGCCATCTCGGCCCACGCTTGGAGCTGATGCGAGCGAGCCAGTTCTGCCCGCTGCGCGCTGAGGGTCGCGGCCATGGTGTTGAAGTCGGCGATGAGGCGGCTGAGCTCGTCGGCGGTGTCGGCGACCAGACGCACGTCGAGTTTCCCCGCGGCAATCTGTCTTGTCGCGCGCGACAGGCGAGCCACCGGGATCGGACACCCGGCTGGCGACCGATGCGCCCAATCCCGCGGCGAAGAGAATGACGAACACCGCGCCTACCAGCACGCCCCGATTCAGCTCGTCGATTTCGCGCTCGATTTCGCGCTGCCGCGAGGCCAGCGGGACGCTGAGCACGAAATCGCGCCCCGCCGTCGGCATGGGGGCGGCGGCGACGACGTACGCAGATGGCCCCAGCCATTCGCCTCCGACGAAACTCGGCAGCCGGTTCAGCGCAATCGCGCGATAGACCTGAGCCGGTGTCCGCGTAGGCAGCAGCCCCGACGCGTACAGATCCCGCTGACTGGTGGCGAGCAGTTCGGGACCCTCGAACAGATTCACGTCCTGGTGCACGACCTGGCCGACCCAGACCATCACGTCGTCGCTCAACGCGCCGGACCGCGCCCCGAAGCTGGAGGTCTGCTCGAGCACGCGGCGGGCCACGGTCACCACGGTCGAGGCCTCACTTTCGACGTCGGCGCGGAACTTGGCCGTCATGTACACGCCAAACGCCAGCGCGAACATGAGCACCGGACCGATCGCCGCGAGCACGAAGAAGAGAAACAGCTTGCGGTAGAAGCTCGTGCGGATTTCGTCCAGCACGGTTCGGAGCGGAGCGGACGCGAGGCGCGCAAACGGCGAGTACACCGCGGCGCCGAGCAGCATCAGCAGAAAGAGCACGGCCATGACCGCCGCCGCTTCGGCGAGTCGCGTCAGGTGCTGCAGCCAGGTCGCCGACGGGTAGCCAAGCGCGTAGACGAAGCGGAAGTCGTTCGAGAAATAGACGTCGTAGCGGCGCCCCTCGGCGTCGAGGGGCGTCCAGAAGGGCTCGCGCGACTGGTAGAGCCGGCGAAACAGATCCGGCGTGATCGGCCAGGCGACGTTCCCGGAGGTGAACGTCGGCGTGAAACTCCAGCCGTAGACCACCACTTGCAGGTCGTTCAGCACGGAGCCTCGCGGCAGGCCGGCAGGCGCCCTGAGCAGGTCTCGGTACGGATGGGGTGTCGAGACGAACGGCAGCGTCTGGTAGTCGTTGATGACGTGGACGAGGATCGCCCCGTGCGGTCTTCCCGACGGATCGCAGACCTGGCGGCGCGCGTGCAGCATGTCGCGTTCTTCGGCGCCGAACGGCACCGCCTCGCCGAAGACTCCCCAACTGCAGCTTGTGGGCATCGATTTGAAACTCGTATCAGAAGCGCTTTCGGTACTCGGGCATGTTGAGGGCGAACCGGCTCACGAGCGCGCCGTCGGCGCTGTACAACTCAATCGCCGCCGTCAGCCGCGTGCTCGCGAGGCTCGTCTCGCTCCAGACTTCAAAAGCGGGCAGCGTCGGCACGGGAGCACCTTCGGGGGCAATCGGCGCGACGAGCGGCAGCAGCCGCATGATCGGAATGCGATCGATTTCCGCCCGGACTCGCGTGAGCACGTCGAGCGTGTCGTTGGGGCGGCGCGCAGTCGCCGGGGCGTAATCGCGCGCCACGATCTCCCGGGCGGTGCTGTCGGCATAGAACCAGGCAAGGGGATAAAGCGCCGCGACGGGGAGGACGAGCGCGAGAAACAGGGCGACCAGGCGCATTGCCTGGGTCGTCCGGCGATACCGACGCCTGACTGCGGAGGCGACCAACCCGAACATCACCAGAGCGGCACCCGCCAGCAACTGCGGCGCGCGCGGCCCGCCACGAACCATCAGGACGGCAATCGGGGCGAACCATAGCACGGCCGCCCAGGCTGTCCGGCCGGACCAACCCGGGCCCACGCGCCAGCGGCCGGCGAGAACCGCGAGCAGCATGCCCGCAGTCCAGAACAGCGCGAGCTCCAACAGCAACAGTCCGATCACGGACAACAGATCCTCGGCCGGCAACCGGAACAGCGGAAGCTGCCATTGGGCAAGGGCCGCCGGCGTAATTCGTGCGTGGAACAATCGCGCGGTCAGCCAGAGGGCGCCGGCGGCGCCGGCGCCGCCGGCGATCTGTTCCAGCACGAATCGGATCGGGGCGCGCGCAGCCCGCAGCCGATGCGGCTGGCGCCACCACCACGACGTGGGCAGCAGCGCGACGAATCCGAGCGCGGCCAGAGCCTTCAATCGCCGCGGAAGCGCCTTCAGGTGCGGCGACCAGCCGTGCCAACCAAACCAGCGCGGCGGCCGCGGCGCCGACCAGTAGCGCGGCTGCGCCGGACCATATCAACAGGTCCGGCGCCGCTCGGCTACGTCCGCGGCGTCGGAGCAGGGGGCCGGTCAAAAGGAGCAGGGCGGCGATGAGCGGCAAGGCCGCGAGGGCGAGCGCACGTCGCCGGAACGTCAATCGGGCGTCGCGCAAATCCTCCGCTGACACCTGCACGTCAAAGCCACCGCCGCCGGGCGGCGTGATGGCGAAGGCCCCAGGGTGGAGGGCGGTCTCGATGCCGCCGGGATACCGGACGGCCACGGGGCCGAATGACGTATCGAGCCGATAGGTGCCCGGCGGCTCGCCCACGCCCATCGCCGGTGCGAGCACGGTTTCCGCGGCGGCCACTGCAATCCGGTGTTCGTTGAAGAGAATGGGCTGAACACTGATGAGTCTGAGGCCGAGCGTTCCCGGGCGCGACAAAGACGGACGCCTCGCCGGCGAGGCGATCCGGCCAGACGTTTTCTGCCGGGCCGTCGCTCCAGGCCAGGATCTTGTATTGACCGCCAGACAGCCGGGCGTACACCGGTGACGGTTGTCGCGGCGATCCCAACGGTGCCTCCGGAGGTCAGGGCAGCCAACTGATCGAAGAGTGCGGGCAGATCGTCGGGCTGCTCGCCCGCGCGGGCGACCGCGCCGGCCGTCGCGTGCGCGACGCTCGCGCCGAGCGACTGAACATCACGGCTGCGCGCGGCGAACCGATCGCGGACATCACGTTCGAGCCGCGACGCCATAGCGGCGCTGCTCACTCCGAAGCGCCACGTTTCGACCCCGATGCCTCCGGCCGCCAGGAGCACGGCAGTGGCACACGCGATCGCGATCAGACGGGAAGCTGAAGAATGCACCGTTGATTGCGGCAGGCGGGGCAATCTCGAGGGGAGCATCAGAACGTCCAGGGCGGGAGGTCGGTCGCGAAGTGCGCTGCTATACTCGGTCGGGCGTCCGCCGCCGGGCCAACATGTCTGTCGCGCTTTCGTTGCGGGCCGCACTCACGCGCGGCGCCTTGGTCACCCTCGCCAACTGGCCCGTCATCCTGATCGACTTCGCAATCGAATCGCTCTACAAACTGACGCTGGCTGTGCCCGTCGTCGGCGGCGCGCTGATGGTCACCCTGCTCGCCGGCGGGAGCGTACGGTTGATTCTTGCGGAAGGCGTACGGTCGGCCGCGGCCCACGTCGTGTCGGCGCTCAGCAGCGCGCCCGTGGCGCTGGCAAGTTTTCTGGTCGCGATCGTCATCGTCGCCGCCGGCGGCTCGCTTGCCATGTTTTTCGTCAAGGCGGGCACTCTGGCCGTTCTGATTGCCGGCGAGCGGCAAGCGCCCGATCTCGCAGGTGCGCCGGTCCGCTACGAGGCGTTTCAGCGCGCGTACGCGTACAACATCGGCGCCGTGCTGCAAGGCGTCCGCGACGTTCGGGCGGCGCGCCATGGAGCTGAGCCTCTGGCTGAGCGCCGCCTACGCGGCGATCGCGCTCGCCTATCTCGCCGTACTCGTCAGCGCGTTCAAACTCACGCAGCGTCCCGAATTAGGTTCGGCCTGGCCGTTGGTCGTCGTCCTCGGCACCGGAGCATCGATCATTGCCGTTACGGCGGTGAATCTCATTTTCAATCTGATGCGGATCATCATCGTCGGCGACGACTGCGGCTTGCGCGCTGCCGCGTCCAGACTCTGGTCGTTCCTGATTGCGGACATCCGGCAAGTCGTCGGCATCTTCGCCGTCGTGAGCATGCTGTTCATCCTCGCGGCGGCGGCTTCGCTCCTGATCGCCGCCGGCCTGGCGCTTGTGGCCTGGGTGCCCGTGGTCGGTCTCGTCGTCGTCCCGCTTCAGGCCGCCGCCTGGCTCGTGCGCGGTCTCCTGTTCCAGTACATGGAACTGACGGCGCTGACCGCGTATCAGACGCAGTATCGGCGTTTTTCAGGGCAAGACGATCTGGTGGACCCTGCGCGCGAACCTCCCGAACCGCGGCAGGTGCTGTCCCGGATTGGTTGAACGCGCTGATGGTGCACTAATCCTTCGCGGCGTCCCCAGTCTTGTCCGGCTTCTTCTCTCGACGGAAGGCCGTCACCGTGTGAACCGTGTCGGCGCCGAGCGTGACGCGGAGCAACTGAGGTGTCTCCGGACCGCCGGCGAGCACGAGGGGCGCCGCGAGACGGATGCCTTCGGATTCCGCGCGGCGTCCCTGTCAACACCGTTGTGCCAGGGCCGAGGCCAGGCGCGGCCGGCGGCGGAGGAGCAGGAGCCGGAACTGGGGCCGTCGCCGGGGGACTCGTCGGCGCCGCTGGCGCGGCGGGAGCGGCTGCCGGCGGGACGCTACCTGGCGCCGCGGCGGGAGTCGCGCCGGAAGGCGCGGGGAGCGCCGCGGGCGAAGCAAGGACCTTGCCGTCCTTGTCGCTGAATACCCCGAGATCGCCCGAAACGAGCGGCACAATGATCTGTCCATTTTCGACGATCATTTGCGCTGCCGGCCGCGAGGTCAGCGTCGGCATCCATTCGATTTCGCCGTTGCGGCGCGAAAGCGCCAGTAGACGATTGTCGTTGGTCGCCACATAAATATGACGTTCGTCCAGGACAGGATGCCCGACTACCGTCGAGCGGATCAGTCGATGGCCGAACGGCCATTCCAGATCGCCACGCTCCTGCTTAATCGAATAGAACTGGTACTCCGACGTGCCGAGATAGACGCGGCCGGCTGTCGCAAGCGGTTGTCCGCCGACACCGCTAAGCGTCAGCGTCCAGTTCGGCTCGCCGCCTTCCTGAATCTTCATCGACAGGAGCCGCCGGTCGGCGAGCGGCACGAATAGCGTCTCACCGTCGACCGCCATCTGCGCGGAGGCCGGCGATCCGAGAGACTGCTGCCAGATCTGGCCGCCGTCACTCACACGCCACGCCGCGACCGCTCCGTCCTTTGACGCCGTGAAGAGCCAGCCGGGGCGCCAGGTTGGTGTCACGGCCAACGGGCCACTCGTGATGGCCCAGTGTTCCTTGCCCGTCGCCTGATCGAGCGCGTGAACCGTGTCGCCGTGGGAGACGAAGACGAGGTCGTCGCCGCTGACTAGATCTGCATCGGGCTTGAGATCGACGGTCCAGATTTCCTTTGCGTCGTCGAGCGCGTAGGCGGTCAACGGCCCGGCGTCGGTCCCGACGAAAAAATTTAAGGCGCCCGCGGACAAAGTCACCCGGCTGGCAGTCGGCAGTGTGACCGCCCAGGCGGCCTTGTAAGGGGGAGGCGGCGGCAAGGGAACCGGCTTCTCCTTGGGCGCCGAAGGCCTTGGCATGGGCTGGGGGCGGTTCTTCTCCGGCTCAGCGACTTGCGGAATCGTCACGCCCATCCACGCGGCAAAACCCCAACATATTGTGGCCTCGACGATTCGCACACGCATATAATATCGACATTCCCGCGAGCAACATCGGCCTCAACTTTGCTTAACGGGTTCCGGACCGTCCGCGTGACCCATCAAACGATTGTCGTCCTCGATTTCGGTTCGCAGTACACGCAGTTGATTGCGCGTCGGCTGCGCGAGCTCCGCGTGTATTCGGAAATCCTGCCATTCAGCACGCCGGCCGAAGAGATCGCGCGGCGTCAGCCCGTCGGGCTGATCCTGTCGGGCGGCCCGCGCAGCGTGTCCGACGCCGGCGCCCCTCGCGTCGACCCTGCGGTGCTGCAGATGGGCCCACCCACGCTCGGCATCTGCTATGGCATGCAGTTGATGACCGACACGCTCGGCGGCCGTGTGACCCCCGCTCCGCAGCGGGAATACGGGCACGCGCAGGTCGACCTGCTGCGCGAGGGCGTGCTGTTCGAAGGATTGCCAGGGTCCGTGCGGGTCTGGGCGAGCCACGGCGACCTCGTTGCGGCCCCTCCGCCTGGATTTGAAATCACCGCGACGTCGGCCAACGCGCCGATCGCCGGGATGCAGGATTCGACCCGCCAGCTGTACGGCGTCCTGTTCCATCCGGAAGTCGCTCACACCGAGCGAGGGATCGATATCCTGCGCAATTTCGCGTTCAAGGTGTGCGGCTGCCGCGGCGACTGGACGATGGCGTCGTTCGTCGACGAGAGCGTTGCCGGAATTCGGGCGACCGTTGGCGAGGGCCGGGTGGTCTGCGGCCTGTCGGGCGGCGTGGATTCGACGGTTGCCGCGCTGCTGATTCACCGCGCCGTCGGCGACCGCCTGACCTGCATCTTCGTCGACAACGGGCTCCTGCGGCTCAACGAGGCCGACGCAGGTGCGCGCGAGATTCCAGCGTCTGCACCTGCCGCTGGACTTTGTCGACGCGGCCGATTCTTTCCTCGAGCGGCTGGAGGGCGTGACCGATCCGGAGACCAAGCGCAAGATCATCGGCGCCACGTTCATCGACGTGTTCGAGCGCCGGGCCCTCGAGTTGGGCGGGTTCGGCTTCCTGGCGCAGGGCACACTTTATCCAGACGTCATCGAGAGCGTCTCGGTCGTCGGTCCGTCGGCGGCGATCAAGAGTCATCACAACGTGGGCGGTCTGCCCGAGCGCATGCACTTCAAGCTCGTCGAGCCGCTGCGCGCGCTCTTCAAGGATGAGGTGCGTGAAGTCGGGCAGGAGCTGGGGCTCGAGGAAGAGTTCGTCTGGCGGCAGCCATTTCCCGGGCCGGGCCTTGCCGTACGCCTGCTCGGCCCGATGAGCCGCCCGCGGCTCGAGTTGCTGCGGCGAGCCGACGCGATTGTCGCGGACGAAGTGCGGAAGGCGGGCTGGTACCGCCGGCTCTGGCAGTCGTTCGCGGTGCTGCTGCCGATTCAAAGCGTCGGCGTCATGGGGGACGAGCGCACGTACGAGCACACTGTGGCGATTCGCGCGGTCGAGAGCCGCGACGGAATGACGGCCGACTGGGCGCGGCTGCCGCACGATTTGCTGGGAGCCATCTCTTCCCGCATTGTCAATGAAGTCCGCGGCATCAACCGCGTCGTCTACGACATCAGCTCCAAGCCGCCGGCGACGATAGAGTGGGAGTAAGTGGTGCCTGAAAGTGAAAGAACGATGACCGACTTCGTCCACCTCCACCTGCACACCGAGTTCTCCCTGCTCGATGGCGCGTGCCGGATCGGGGAGCTGCTCGATCGGGCGGTTGAGCTGAAGATGCCGGCCCTGGCGGTGACCGAACACGGCAACATGTTTTCCGCCGTGATCTTCCATGACGCGGCCGAGAAGCGCGGGATCAAGCCGATCCTCGGGTGCGAAGTGTACGTGGCGCCGGGCGGCCGGACGGAGCGCACGGGCCAGCCCGGCGAAACGGCGCACCATCTCGTGTTGTTGTCCGAAACCGACGAAGGCTTCCACAACCTGATGAAGCTCGTATCGGCCGGGTACACCGACGGGTTCTACTACAAACCGCGTATCGACAAGGCGCTGCTCGCGCAGCACTCGCGCGGGCTCATCGGGCTCAGCAGCTGCCTGAAGGGCGAGGTCGCGACAGGCCTCCGCACGGATCAGATGCGCAAGGCCATGGACGCGGCGGCGACGTATCGCGACATCCTCGGTCCGGAGAACTTCTTCCTCGAGATGCAGTACCAGGGCATCGATGAGCAGCTGGTCGTGAACCGCGGACTGATGCCGATCGCGCGCGATCTGGGTCTCCCGCTGGTCTGCACGAATGACGTCCACTACCTGCGCCAGGCCGACCAGCACCCGCATGACGTGCTGTTGTGCATCGGCACCGGCAAGAGCGTCAGCGACGAGAAGCGCCTCAAATATCACGGCGATCAGTTCTTTCTCAAGACCGCGGAGGAGATGCGGTCGGTCTTTGGCGACTATCCCGAGGCCATGCAGAACACCGTGCGAATCGCGGAACGCTGTCACGTCGCGATTCCGAGAGGGCAGGCATTTCTTCCGAATTTTCAGGTTCCGCCCGGCTACACGATCGAATCGTATTTCGATGCGATGGTCCGCGAGGGATTCGAAGCGCGCCTGCCGCGGCTGCGTGCGCTCGAGGCCCGCGGCGAGCTTCGCCGGCCGCTGGCCGACTACGAGGCGCGCCTGGCGTTCGAGATCGACATCATCAAGCGGATGCAGTATCCCGGCTATTTCCTGATCGTCTGGGACTTCATCCGCTACGCGCGCGAACACGGGATCCCCGTCGGGCCGGGGCGCGGATCATCAGCCGGCAGCCTCGTCGCGTACTCTCTCAAGATTACAGACGTCGATCCCCTGCATTTCGATCTCTACTTCGAGCGCTTCCTCAATCCCGAGCGGGTCACCCTGCCGGATATCGACGTCGATTTCTGCGAGCGGCGGCGGGGCGAGGTCATCAGCTACGTCACCGAGAAATACGGCCGCGAGAATGTCGCCCAGATCATCACGTTCGGTACGATGAAGGCGCGCGCCGTGGTTCGCGACGTGGGGCGGGTCATGGAGCTTCCGATTTCCGAGGTCGACCGGGTGGCGAAGCTGATTCCCAATCAGCTCGACATGACGCTCACGCAGGCGCTGCAGGATGCGCCGGCGCTGGCGGATCTCGAAGCGCGCGACACCCGCGTGCGCGACTTGCTCGCCGTGGCCCGCCGGCTGGAAGGCATGACACGCCACGCTTCGGTGCACGCCGCCGGCGTGGTCATCGCGCCGAGGCGCCTCACGGAGTTCGTCCCCCTCTATCGGAGCCAGAAGGACGAAGGCGAGATCACCACGCAATGGGCCATGAAGGAAATCGAGCGCGTTGGCCTGCTCAAGATGGACTTCCTCGGGCTGAGCACGCTGACGCTCCTCGACGACGCGGTCCGGCATATCGAGGAGACGACTGGGACACGGATCGACCTCGAGACGCTGCCGCTGGACGATCCGAAAGCCTATCAGATCTTTCAGAGCGGCCAGACCCATGGCGTGTTCCAGTTCGAGAGCAGCGGCATGCGCGACACGCTGCGGAAGGCGAAACCGCAGTGCCTCGAAGACCTGATCGCCCTGAACGCGTTGTACCGCCCGGGCCCGCTTCGCGGCGGAGTCGTCGACGACTACATCGGGCGCAAGCACGGCCGCGTGGATATCAAGTACGAAGTGCCAGCCATGGAGCCGGCCCTCAAGGAGACGTACGGCGTCATCGCGTACCAGGAGCAGGTGTTGCGACTGGCACGCGAGCTGGCCGGCTTCTCGCTCGGGGAGGCTGATGAATTGCGGCGCGCGATGGGCAAGAAAGACGCCGCCAAGATGCAGGCGAAGCGCACGAGCTTCCTGGAGGGCTGTAAGGCCCACGGCATCTCAGAGAAGAAGGCCACGCGGATTTTCGAGTTCATCGAGTACTTCGCCGGATACGGGTTTCCGAAGGCCCACTCGACGACCTACGCGCTGCTCGCGTACCAGACCGCATATCTCAAGGCGAACTATCCACGCCATTTCATGGCGGCGCTGCTGACGATCGAATCGCAGAACTCGGACAAGGTCGCCCTCTATCTGGCGGAATGCCGTGAGCTCGGCGTCCCCGTGCTGCCGCCCGACATCAACGCGAGCGAGCTCCAGTTCACCGTGCAGCCCGAAGGTGTCCGCTTCGGACTGGGTGCGGTGAAGGGCGCCGGTGAAGGCGCCATCCTGTCGGTGCTCGCCACGCGGCGCGAACTCGGAGGCCGCATCACGTCGCTGTTCGCACTCGCCGAGCATGCCGATCTCCGATTGCTCAATAAGAAAGTGCTGGAAAGCCTGATCAAGGCGGGCGCGTTCGATTCGCTGGCGCCCGGCGGGGAAAGCACGTACCTGGCCTGGCGGCCGCGACTGGTCGCGGCGCTCGATCGCGTGCTCGACCATGGCAACCGGCATCAGAAGGATCGGGATCAGGGGCAGTCGCAGCTGTTCGGCGGCGAGCCGGAGATGCACGGCGCCGAGGCCGATCAGGCCGCGCTGCCGGAGGCGCGGCCCTGGTCGGAGACCCAGGCGTTGACCTTTGAGAAAGAAGCGCTTGGCCTGTATATGAGCGGGCATCCGCTCCAGCGGTACGCGCCGGTCCTGGCGGCTGCCGGCGCCAGGCGGCTCGCCGATCTGACGCAGTCGGAGGCTGACTGCGCGATCGGCGGCATCGTGACCGGGCTGCGCCAGCTCAAGACCAAGCGCGGCGACCGCATGTGCGTCTTCACGCTGGAAGAGGAGTCCGCCAAGGTTGAGGCGGTCGTCTTTCCCGAGGCGTTCGGGAGATACGGCAGCCTCATCACCGACGATGCGATGGTGCTGGTGCGAGGAAAGCTCGAGCGCGACGAGGAGTCGGGCCGCCTGCTGGTGTCCGAAATCACGTTGCTCGAAGTCGTCCGGGATCGCGCGGTCCGCGAGGTGCAGATCCGTTTGGCGGCCGGTCGCGGCACCGATCGGGAGGCCATGCGGCGGCTGGCATCTGTGTTGGAGCGCTATCCGGGAGACCGCCGTGTGTCCTTCGTCGTCGAAGTGAATGGCCGGCCCCCCGGCCTGCGCGTGCACACGGCTACCGCCCTCCGGATTCAGCCGAGCGACCGCTTCGTGCACGAGGTCGAGGCGATTTGCGGAGCAGGGACGGTGGTGCTCAAGTGAAATGGCACAGCGCGGTTGAAATGCGGCAGCGCGGCAATGGGGAAGTGTTCCGGCGACGGACAGCCCGCGGCGATGTCTGCCACGGCAAGCCCGGCGGACGTCGCGCGAACCGCGTACGAGAGCGGAGGCGGGGCGCCGCCCAGCAGAGAGGGGTTAACGATGCCGTCCTCTGACCTCCTCGACTTCGAAGAACCGGTCGGCGTGCTGCTGAAGGAGATCGAGGCGCTGCGTCTCATGCCACAGACGCCCGAACGGCAGGCAGCGATTGCACGCCTCGAGGCGCGCGCCAGCGAACTGCGCGCCGAGATCTACGCGACGCTCACGCCGTGGCAGCGCGTGCAGGTCGCGAGACACGCGAACCGGCCCTGCATGCTCGACTACGTTGACCGGCTGTTCACGGATTTCCTGGAACTTCACGGGGATCGGCGTTTCGCGGACGACAAGGCCATCGTGACTGGCCTCGCGCGATTCAACGGCCGGCCGGTCGCGATCCTCGGGCATCAGAAGGGACGCGATACCAAACAGAAGATCTATCGGAACTTCGGCTACGCAAAGCCCGAAGGCTACCGCAAGGCCCTTCGCGTCATGAAGATGGCGGAAAAATTCGCGCTGCCGCTCATCGTGTTCGTCGACACCCCTGCGGCCTATCCCGGAATCGAGTCGGAGGAACGCGGGGTGGCGGAGGCCATTGCGCTGAATCTGCGTGAGATGGCGCTGCTCGATGTGCCGATCGTCGTGCTCGTCTGCGGCGAAGGGGGCAGCGGCGGCGCGCTCGGCATCGCCATCGGCGACCGCGTCCTCATGCAGGAGTTCACGATTTACAGTGTCATTCCGCCTGAAGGCTGCGCCGCGATCCTCTGGCGCGACGCCAAGCGCAAAGTCGAGGCGGCTGAGGCGTTGAAGATCACGGCGCCGGATCTGCTGGCGATGGACCTCATCGACGAAATCGTGAAGGAGCCGCCCGGCGGCGCGCATACCGACTACGACGCGGCCGCGGCGCTGGTCGCCGAGGCGCTGGCGCGGCATCTGGCCGAACTGCAGGCCACGGACAGCGTCGCGCGCCTCGAAGGCCGCTACGCAAAATTCCGCGCCATGGGACGCGAGGGCCAGGCGTTCACGGACGAAGAGGCCGGTACGGCGGGTACGCGAGGTACTGAATCAAATGACCCCGGAACCGCGGAGCCGCGCCGGTCGTCACACCCCAGGCGCTCGGCGCCTGTCGAGGGGCGGAACCCGGAACCTTCTACGTGATGCATCGTCGAATCTGGGAGGATGTGCCGGCCGACGAAGCCCGCGTGGCGGCGGCGGCGGAGGTCCTGAAGGTTCCGCCCGTCATCGCGCGGCTGTTGTGTCAGCGCGGGTTCGACGAGCCGGATGCGGCGCGCCGGTTCCTGGCGCCGTCCCTTGATCACCTGCACGATCCGTTTCTGCTGTCCGGGATGCGCGAGGCGGTGGACCGCCTGCTGGCGGCCATCGCGCAGCACGAGCGCATCGTGATTCATGGCGACTACGACGTGGACGGCATCACGTCCACGATCATCCTGCGGCGCGCCATCGAGTTGCTGGGCGGCAGCGTCGATCACTTCGTGCCGGACCGGCTGCGCGACGGCTACGGCCTGCTGCCCGCGAGCATCGAGCGGCTTCACGCGGCCGGCGCGCGGGTGATCGTGTCGGTCGATTGCGGTATCCGCGCGGCAGAGGCGGCGGAGCGCGCGCGTGAGCTGGGAATCGATCTCATCATCACCGATCACCACGAGCCGGATGCGTCACTCCCGCGGGCGCTCGCCGTGATCAACCCGAAGCGCGCGGACTGCCGGTATCCGGAGAAGGCCCTGGCGGGCGTCGGCGTCGCCCTGAAGCTGGTGCAGGGTTTGCTCATGACGGAGGGGCGCGCGAGTCACTGGCTGCCGCACTTCGTGAAGATCGCCGCCATCGGCACGCTGGCCGACGTCGTGCCGCTCGTCGGCGAAAACCGCGTCATCGCGCATCACGGCCTGGCGAGTCTGTCGGCGGGCCCGCACGGCACCGGGCTCGAGGCTCTGCTCGAAGAGAGCGGGCTGCTGGGCAAGCAGCTCGACACGTTTCACATCGGCTTCATTCTCGGACCTCGCGTCAACGCCGCCGGCCGGATGCAGTCGGCCAACCTCGCGCTCGACCTGCTCCTGATGCGCGGGCGCGACGATGAGTCGCGAAGCCAGGCGCGCGTGCTCGCGCGCCGGTTGACCGAGGAGAACGCCAGGCGCCAGGAGCAGGAAGCGGCGATCGTGGGTGACGCGCGCCGCGTGATCGAGAACGACCTTGAGATCGGCGCGCCCAATATTCTCGTCGTCGCCGGCGAGAGCTGGCACCGGGGCGTCATCGGCATCGTGGCCTCCAAACTGGTCGAGACGTTTCAGAAGCCCGCGCTGGTGCTCTCGATTGAGGACGGAATCGCTCACGGCTCGGCACGGAGTATCTCGAGCTTCGACATGCTCGCGGCCCTGGAGTCCTGCAGCGACCTCTTCCTCAGATTCGGCGGCCACAAGCTCGCCGCCGGCGTAACGCTTCAGGCCGATCGGATCGGCGAGCTGCGGCGCCGGTTGACCGCGTGGGCCAACGACCGGCTCAGTCCCGACGATCTGATTCCCCGGCTGCCGATTCACGCGCGGCTGGGCCTGCGGGATATCTCCCCGGCCGTCCTCGAAGGGCTTGGGCAGCTCGGCCCGTTCGGTCCGGCCAATCCGGTCCCCGTGTTTCGCACGGCGCCCGTTCAGGTGGTCTCGACGCCGCGCACGATCAAGAACCGGCACCTCAAGCTGATGTTCAAGCAGGACGGCCGCACGCTCTCGGCCATGGCCTGGCGCGCGGCGGATCGGGGCGAGTACCTGAACGCGAACCGGGAAGGCCTCGAGTTGGCGTACTCGCTCGGCCAGAGCGAATATCAGGGTGTGCAGACGACGGAGCTTGTCGTTGCCGACGTGCGCATGCCGGTGGGGGCGATCGGATGAGGTGGCAGCGTCCGGTCCGGATACTGGTCGCGCTCGTGGGCGTGGGATGCGCGATCGCGATTGTGGTGTATTCGCGCAAACGTCCGGCTCCTACAGCGACGCCCGCAGCGCTGACTGACCCCAAGGTCACCTCACAGCAGAGTGGCGTGCTGAATCTTCGAACCAACGTCAACACCGGGAAGGAAGACCTGAGGATTGAGGCGCAGGTCTCGACCGCGTTCGAAGATGGGCGCACGCGCCTCAGCCGCGCGCACTTCACGAGCACGCGAAATGACGGGACGACCTTCGATATCTGGTCGGATGTCGCCGAAAGCCAGGGCAAGGCCGTGACGGGCGACGAACCGGGCCTGATCCAGCTGCACGGCCACGTCCGCACGAAGGCCAGCGATGGCCTGGAGGTCGAGACCGACGACGCGACGTACGACAATGTGCAGGGTCTGGCCACGATCCCCGGGAAACTCACGTTCCGTCGCGATCGCATGAAGGGCAGTGGCGTGGGCGCCACGTATGACCGCCAGCGCGACGTCCTGTGGCTGCTCGACGAGGCCCGCGTCGCGCGCTTGCCGGACGCAAAAGGGGAAGGAGCGCTCGAGGCCAGCGCCAAAGGTATCGGCGTCGCGCGCGCCGACAAATTCATGAACCTTCGTGACCACGCACGCGTCGTGCAGCCGGACCAGACCCTCGCCGCCGACCAGCTGATCATTCATTTCACCGACGACGACAAAGGCGCGAAGCTCATCGAGATGCACGGCAATGCGAGCGTCATCCCCGGCGCCGCGGCGAAACCGGACGCGCCCAACCTGCAAGCGGACGAGATGGCCCTGGAGTTTCAGGCAGACGGCCAGACCCTGCGCCACGCCACGCTGAACGGCAAGTCGCGCCTGGTACAAACCACCGATCAGGGGAGGCAGACGATCTCTGCCCTCACTATCGACCTCGTAACGGGTTCCGACGGGCGGACGCTGACGAACCTTCAGGCGCAGACTGGCGTCGAGGTGCTGCTGCCGGGGAGCGGCGAGAATCCCGATCGAACCATTCACGCGACGTCGCTCGTCACGAGCGGCGACGAGAAGAACGGTCTCAACGCGGCCATCTTCGACGGCGACGTGACCTTCGTTGAGAAGAGCGCCGCCGCGCCGGCGCCGCGCGGCGGGCGGGGCGCAGCCGTAGCGCCTGCCGTCGATCGGACGGGGACTTCGAAATCGCTCACGCTCGATCTCAAGGGACAACTGGGCGCGATCCAGAAGTCCGAGTTCAGGCAGAACGTGAGCTTCAAGGACGGAAACATGCGGGCCGGAGCCGATTCCGCGGTGCACGATGAAGCCGCCGGCACGCTGGTCTTGACCCCGGCCAAGGGCGCGAAGTCGGGGCCCTGGGTCGACGACGGCTCCGTACGCGTCGACGCGCTGTGGATTCAGGTGGAGCTCGCGAACCACAATCTCCGGGCCAAGGACAAGGTCACAACGAAGATGACACCTGGGAAGTCGACGGAGGGCGACACGAAGACCCCTGCACTCTTCGAACCCGGCCAGCCAGTCTACGGAACGGGTGCAGCGCTGAAGTACGTCAACGCGACGAAGTCGGCGACGTTCGTGGGACAGGACGCGGCGAACCCTGCCCGCGTGTACCAGAGTGATGGCAGGAACACCATCGCAGCGGTCGAACGGATCGACGTCGAGCAGGACACGGGAAATCTGCATGCACTCGGCCAGGTGAAATCGAGCTTTGAGCTGGACGATCCGTCGAACGACGCGCCACGCGGGAACCCTGCGCCCTCAAAGGCTCCGCCGTCTGCTCGCGGCCCCAATACTCCGGCGAAGCCATCGAAAACCGTCGTCTCGGCGAAGGAGATGAACTACGTCGACGCCAACCGCCAGGCCGTCTATCTTGGCGAGGCCGGAAAGCCGGTGGCATTGACCGGTCCTGATGGCGACGTCGAGGCTCAGCAGATTACGCTGACGCTCGCGAAGGACGAGCGGGCCCTCAAGACATTGGACGCGTCGGGCACGATGGCGGCGAAATTCGAAGGCGGCCGCGAAACAATTGGCGATCGGCTGCAATACGATCCGGCCACCGAGACGCACGTCATCACGGGCAAGCCGATGTACTTCAAGAACGTGCAGATCGACTCGGGCAAGAAGTCATGCTCGCTCGAGACCAGCACCGAACTGCACTACCAGGGCAAGGACCAGACGATTGAGGAGCCGCCGAGCGAGCCGAAGGCGCTGCGCACATCCAAGCAGATGCCATGTGAAGAGCCGCTGAAGACATCTGTCGCGAAGCTGAAGGCCGCCAGATAGATGGCGACCCTGCGGACGGAAGGGCTGACCAAGTCGTACAGCGGGCGGACGGTCGTCCGGACCGTCGACCTCGACGTCTCGTCCGGCGAGGTCGTCGGCCTGCTCGGCCCGAACGGCGCCGGCAAGACGACGACGTTCGGCATGGTCGTCGGGTTGACGGGACCGGACGCCGGCCGGGTCCTGCTCGACGATCACGACCTGACGTCCGATCCCATGTACGTCCGGGCGCGCAAGGGGATCGGCTATCTGCCTCAGGAGCCGTCGATCTTCCGTGGCCTGACCGTCGAGAACAATATTCTCGCGATTCTCGAGACGCTGCCGATCGGACGGGCGGATCGGCAGAGCCGGCTGGCCGCCCTCCTGGCAGAGCTCAATCTGACGCCGCTGGCGAGGGCCAAGGCGTATACGCTGTCGGGCGGCGAGCGCCGACGCGTCGAGATCACGCGCGCGCTGGTCAATGAGCCCAAGATCATGCTGCTGGACGAGCCGTTCGCGGGAATCGACCCGATTGCGGTGACCGAGATACAGAAAATCATCTTCCATCTCAAGGATCGCGGAATCGGCGTCCTCGTGACCGATCACAACGTGCGCGAGACCCTTCGAATTACAGATCGGGCATATATCGTTCACGATGGCGTGATTTTCCGCAGCGGGACGCCGGCGAGTCTGGCCGCCGACGAGGAAGTCAAGCGCATCTACCTCGGGGCCGATTTCCGGCTGGACTGATGCCCCGGGGACGACTTTCCGTCTAAGATTGGGAAGGACGGACGTCGATTATCTATCAGGCATGGCGATTCAGCAGAAGCTCCACACGCGCCTCGTTCAGAAGCTGATTCTGACGCCGTCATTGCAGCAGGCCATCAAGCTGTTGCCGATGACGACGCTGGAATTGGCCGACCTGTTGAACCAGGAGATGGTCGAGAACCCACTCCTGGAGGAAGTCCCCGCTGAAGATCTGCAGCCACCGGAGGTGACCCAGGCCACCGAACAGGCGGAGAAGAAGGCTGAGGAAAAGGGCGATACCTGGGACGACGCCGATTACGAGTACTTCTTCGGTGAGTACCTCGACGACGGGTACCGGCCTCGGCAGCCGCAGGAAGTCAAAGAACTGCCGCCAATCGAGAACACGCTCTCGACCAAGAGCTCGCTGGCCGATCACCTGATGTGGCAACTCAGCCTCAACATGCAGAGCACCGACGAGGCCGTACGGGACGTCGGCGCCGCCATCATCGGGAATATCGATGAGGACGGCTATCTGGTCGCCTCGCTCGATGAGATTGCCGGCCTCGGCGGCTGGGAGATCGGCCTGGTCGAACGAGCGCTCGAGCACATCCAGTCGTTCGATCCGATCGGCGTCGGCGCCAGGGACCTGCAGGAGTGCCTGCTGTTGCAGTTGCGGCATCTCGGGCTGGCAGGCTCCCCGGCCGAGACGCTGGTTCGTGATCACCTCCGCCTGCTGCAGAACCACCGCATCCCGGAACTGGCGCGGGTGATGGGCCTCGAGCCGGAAGAGATCAAGGAGCACATCGAGGTCATCAAGCGTCTCGATCCGAAACCAGGCGCCCGGTACAGTCCGGCCGACTCCCAGTACGTCATCCCCGACGTGTACATCGTCAAGGGTGACGAGGGTTACAAGGCCATGTTGAATGAGGATGGCCTGCCGCAGCTGCGGATCAGCCCGGTCTACCGGCGGCTCCTCGACAAGGGGGGCGAGACGTCCGATGAGACGCGCGCCTATGTGAAAGACAAGTTCCGGTCGGCGCTGTGGCTGCTGAAGTCAGTCGACCAACGGCAGAAGACGATCCTCAAGGTCGCGACGAGCATCATCAACTTCCAGCGCGACTTCCTCGATCGCGGGATCGAGCACCTGCGGCCGCTGGTGCTGCGCGACGTGGCGAGCGACATCGGCATGCACGAGTCGACCGTCTCACGCGTGGTGAACAACAAGTACATGCACACGCCGCAAGGCGTGTACAAAATGAAATACTTCTTCCACAGCGGGATCAGCAGCTCGTACGGCGAGAGCGTGTCATCGGTCACCATCAAACAACGCATCCGCAAGATCATCGAGGCCGAAGATCAGCGGCGCCCGCTCAGCGATTCCAAGATCATGAACATGCTCCAGAAGGAAGGCCTTGTGCTGGCGCGGCGGACGATCGCGAAATACCGCGAGGAGCTGAAGATCCCGACGTCGAATCAGCGCAAGGTGCTGTACTGAGAGAGAGGCTGCGAGCCTGCGGGACGCGGCAGCCGGACGATCTGATTCCCGCGGACTTGCGGCCTCCGTGCTTGCCGGTTCTTGAGAGGTCCCTATGAAGCTTACGGTTACCGGCCGCCACCTCGAGATTCCCGAGGCGGCGCGGCAGCAGATCGATCGAAAACTGAATCGCATCGAGCGATTGTTGGCCGACAGTGTGGTCTCCGCTCAGTGCGTGCTCCGGCAGCAGCGCGGAATGGTCGTCTGCGATCTCACGCTTCACGCGCGCGGGGATCACATCCTGCACGGCCTGGGCCGGGACCCGCAGATGGCCCGAGCCGTGTCGTTGGCCGTGGACAAAGTCGAGCAGCAGGCCCAGCGCCTGAAAGGCCGGTGGAAGACCCGCCGCCGGCTCGCCGGCAACGGCGCCGGCCCTCGCGCCGTGCCCGCGGCGGAACGCGTCCCCGCGGAGACCGCGCCGCGCGTAATCCGATCGCGGCGCTCGGCCGTGAAACCCATGAATCTGGACGATGCCATGCTGGCCCTGAGCGGCGGCGACCAGAGTTTCCTGGTCTTCCGGGACGCCCGCTCTGACGGGGTGACGATTCTGTACCGCCGGCCCGACGGTCACTTCGGCCTCATCGAGCCCGAGGCGTAGGAGTTGACGAACCCGGCCGCATCCGCACCGGGAGATCGGGGATGACAGCGGCGGTCAGCGTCGGGTCGCTGCTCGGCGCCCGCGGGGCGAGCGGTCTGGACCTCGATCTGCTCGCGGGCGCCACCGGCCTCGAGCGACGCATCACGCTGCCCTACATCCAGAAGACAGGTCTGGCCCTCGCCGGATTCGATGAGTACCTGCGTGCCGGGCGTATCTTGATTCTCGGCGAGAGCGAAATCCGGTTTCTCGAGCAGTTGACGCCTGAGCGGCGAACCCAGACGCTGCGCCGGCTGTTCAGACGGGATTTGCCGTGCGTGATGGTGACGGCGGGGCTGGAAACGCCGGCCGAGTTGACGGCTGAGGCGGACCGCGCCGACGTGCCGCTGATGCGAACGGCGCTGCCGACCGCCATGGCCATCGGCCGGTTGACGTCCATCCTCGAAGACCGCATGGCGCCGCGCGAGCTCCGGCATGGCGTGCTGTTGGATATCCTTGGCCTGGGTGTCTTCATCACGGGCGAGAGCGGCATCGGCAAGAGCGAGTGCGCGCTCGATCTGGTTGTCCGCGGCCATCGCCTCGTCGCCGACGACACCGTGGAGATCCGGTGTCGTGGGCAGTCGATTCTGATCGGCACCTGCCCGGAGATGACACGCCATCACATCGAGATCCGCGGGATCGGGTTGATTAACGTCACCGACCTGTTTGGTGTCTCGGCCACCCGCTCTTCCAAGCGCATCGAGCTCCTGGTGCAGCTCGAGCGTTGGGATGCGGCCCGCGAGTACCGACCGGCTCGGCCTCGACGTCGCGACGACGGATTTGCTTGGTGTCCAGGTGCCGCTCGTGACCATGCCGGTCGGGCCGGGACGGAACGTCGCGATGCTCGTGGAGGTCGCGGCGCGCAACCAGATTCTGCGGACGCGCGGGCGGCACGCCGCGCAGTTGCTGGCCGAGCGGCTCGAGCGGCGGCTCGAGCAGCTCGGCGATCGGGACAGCGATGAGGACGCCGAGGCCGGCGAGCTATGAGCAAGCGGCTGGCCCGCGTGCGGCGCGGTCGTCTCCCCTCACCGGCGCGTCGGCCGCGCACCGCGCAATTCGCAAAGCCGGGATCGGACGCCCCTCGCTTCATCATCCTCACCGGACTGTCGGGCGCGGGAAAGTCGCACGCGATCCGGACGCTGGAGGATCTCGGCTACCTCTGCGTCGATAATCTGCCGCTCGCCCTCATTCCGACGTTTGCGGATTTGACGATCGGCGGCCATCGCGAAATCCGTCGCGCGGCCGTGGTTGTCGATATTCGCGGCGGCAAGGAGCTGTCGGGGTTTCCAGCCGTGTACCGGCGCCTGAAGCGCCGGCGCGAGCTGCGCGTCGCGTTGATCTTTCTGGAAGCCGACGACCGCGTGCTGCTGCGGCGGTTCAGCGAGACGCGGCGCCCCCATCCGCTCGCTCCAAGGCGCTCGGCGGCCGAAGGCCTGCGCGAGGAGCGCCGGCAGCTCCAGGCGATTCGCGCACTGGCGGACCGGATCGTCGATACGAGCCGGCTGAGCGTCCACGAGCTGCGGCGTGCGATTCTCGGCCTGGCCGGCGGAACGGCGTCGGCGCCGGCGCTCACCGTGAACATCCTGAGTTTCGGGTTCAAGCACGGATTGCCGCTGGACGCGGACCTCGTCTTCGACGTGCGGTTTCTGCCGAACCCGCATTTCGTGCCGGCGCTGCGGCCGCTCACCGGCCTCAGTCCGCGGGTCGCCCGATACGTCATGCGCGCGCCGGCGGCGCGCCGCTTCGTTCTTCTGACGACGGCGCTGCTGCGGTTCTTAATGCCCGAATACATTGCCGAGGGGAAGAGTTACCTGACGATCGCGATCGGTTGCACCGGCGGCCGCCATCGCTCGATCGCGATCGCCGAATCGCTCGAGAGGCGGCTGAGAAGGGTGCCCGGCGTCGTGCTGAGAGTCCGCCATCGTGACAAAGAGAATGAGTAGCCGCAGCGCTTGATCGGAGTGCACAGTGACATCGGACAATGACCTGGTTGGCGTCGTCGTCGTGACGCACGGGCAGCTCGCGAGCGAGCTGCTGAACGCGGCAGAGATGATCGTGGGGGAGCTGCCCCAGTTCACGGCCGTCTCCATTGGCTGGCACGACGATGTTGACGTTGCGCGGGAGGCGATCGAGCGCGCGATCGGTAAGGTCGCGCGCGGCCGCGGCGTGTTGATTCTGACGGACATGTTTGGCGGAACGCCGTCGAATCTCGGCCTGACATTTCTGGAAGCCGGTCAGGTTGAGGTCATCACCGGCGTCAATCTGCCGATGCTGATCCGGCTCGCCAGAATGCCCGATGGGCGGGATCTGCGGATCATCGCGCGCGAGGTGTGCGACGACGGCCGGACGGCGATCCGCGTGGCGTCCGACCTGCTTCTGGGCGACCGGCAGGCCAAGACGTGAGCGTCATGCCCACGTGCCGGGTAACCATTGTCAACATGCTGGGCCTTCATGCGCGGGCGGCCGCCAGGTTCGTCAGGCTCGCCGGCCGGTTTCGCTCCGGCGTGCAGGTCGCCCGCGGCGCCAGGCGCGTCGACGGAAAAAGCATCCTGGGGCTTCTTCTGCTCTCAGCCGCGCGCGGCTCGGTGCTGGATATCAGCGCGGAAGGCGAGGATGCCGGGCAGGCGCTCGAGGAGCTGTGCGCCCTGGTCGAACGCGGATTTGAGGACGCATGACGAGATTGACGGGGCGCGGAGTGTCGACGGGCATTGCCCTCGGGAGGGCGGTGGTCGCCGTGCGCGACGCCCGCCAGGTGCGCTACCGGCTCGCGGCCAGTGGCGTGGAACGGGAACGACAGCGGTTCCGCATTGCGCGCGAGCGGACGCGCATTGAGCTGGAGGAGATCTCCGATCGCGTGACGCGCACGGTCGGTTCCGCGCAGGCGTCAATTTTTGCGGCGCAGTTGCTCATGCTCGATGACCCGCTGCTCGCCTCGCGCGCGGACAAGCTGATCCGGACCGAGCGGATCAACGCCGACTGGGCGCTCGAGCGCGCAATCGCCGAGCTGCACGAAGTCTTTGCCCGCGAAGGTGACGTCTGGCTGCGCGAGCGCGTCGGCGACCTCTCCGACGTGGCCGGGCGTCTGCAGCGAAACCTGCGCCCGGGGCGCGACGCGCTGGTTGAGCTGATTCACGATCTCGAGCCGCCGGTCATCGTCGTGGCCGACGAGCTGCCGCCGTCCGTGGCTGCGCAGCTGGATTGGACCCGGGTTGGCGGCATCGTCTGTGATATCGGCAGCCCCACGCACCACACCGTCATCCTGGCCCGCTCGTTCGGCGTGCCGGCGGTCGTCGGACTCAGCGGCGCGACTCAGCTCGTCACGCCGGGCCAGATGCTGGCGCTCGACGGCACGACGGGTGAGGTCGCGATCGAGCCCGGCGACGACGCGATGGAGCGATGGCGCCAGCGAAGGGAAATCGCGCAGGCCGCGCTGCGCGCGCTGGATGAGCTGCGGACGCTTCCGGCGCGCACGGCCAACGGGCTTCGAGTCCGGCTGGACGCGAACCTCGAAATCGCCGAGGAGGTTGCCCGCGTGCGCGACGCCGGCGCCGAAGGCATCGGTCTGTACCGATCCGAGTTCCTTCTCGATGCGGCGCATCCGGACGCCGCCACCGAAGACGCGCAGGACCACACCTATCGAACCTTGCTCGCCGCCATGCGGCCGATGCCGGTCACGATCCGCACGTTCGACGCAGGGGGAGAAGGGTGGATCCAGCCAGCGCGGGCAGCGGGCCACCGCGAACGGTTCGGCCTGCGCGGGATCCGCGCCGGCCTCCAGCGCGACGAGCGGTTCCGGACGCAGATCCGCGCGCTGCTGCGAGCCTCCAACGCCGGCGCTCTGCGCATCCTGCTGCCGTTCGTCACATCGAGCGGGGAAGTGCGCCAGGCACGCGCGTTCATCGAGGAAACGGCGCGCGAAATGGGCTTGCCGATGGAAATTCCGATCGGCGCGATGATCGAGGTGCCCGCGGCGGCCCTGACCGTCGACCACCTGGCGGCGGAAGCCGACTTTCTCAGCGTCGGCACCAACGATCTCATCCAGTACACACTCGCGATCGACCGCACCGACGAGCGTCTGGCGGGGCATTACGAGCCATACGCGCCGGCGGTTCTCCGATTGCTCCATACCATCGCGGTCCGCGCGCGCCGCGCGAACCGCGATCTGGCGGTGTGTGGGGAGATGGCGGCCGATCCGTTGCTCGTGGCGATCCTGATCGGCCTCGGCTTCCGGGCGTTCAGCATGACGCCGGGCGCCATTCCCGTGGTCAAGCGCGGCCTGGCCGCGATCGACAGCCAGCAGGCTTCGGCCATCGCGCGGCAGGCGCTGCGGGCGCGATCGGCCGACGAAGTGAACGCGCTGCTGGAGCCGATCGCCGACATGATGCAC
The DNA here is from genome assembly GCA_963724645.1 of uncultured Acidobacteriota bacterium. Taxonomy (GTDB): domain Bacteria; phylum Acidobacteriota; class Vicinamibacteria; order Vicinamibacterales; family SCN-69-37; genus CAVXSP01. The sequence goes on along the minus strand of CAVRVJ010000005.1, from coordinate 376,990 downwards.
CATGCGGCCGTGAGCGGGAGACCGGCCTGAGGGAGCGAGCCGGCCAGCGCCGCAGGCCGGGCGAGCGGGGGCGGGGCCCAGGCAGTGAATAATTGACGGCGAGTATCGACCAATTGCTTGAGGAGCGTATGTCTGACGTGACGAGAGTGGAGAAGCCGTGGGGCTACGAGGTGCACTGGGCCATTACCGATCGGTACGTGGGCAAGATCATCCATATCAACAAAGGCCATGCGCTCAGCCTGCAGTACCACAATTTCAAGGACGAGACGGTTTATCTGCTGTCGGGCCGGCTGCTGTTCGAAATCGACGTCGAAGGCACAGTTGACGGCGACGGAGCTGCGGCCGGGAGAGGCCGTTCACGTCACGCCGAAGACCGTGCATCGGATGACGGCTATCGAGGATTGTGATGTCCTCGAGGCCTCGACGCCGGAACTGACGGATGTGGTGAGGCTGGAAGACAGGTACGGAAGGACGGGCACGTAAGGAACGTGGTTGCGTTTCGATCGGACAGCGTTATCGCCGACCGATCAGAACGGAATGTCGTCGTCGTTTGGCGCGTCGACCGGACCCATCTCGGCCGCGCCTGCCGCCGCATCCGCACCCTCGGCCGCATGGCGCTCGCGCGGCGCCCGCGGGCGGCCGTCACCGCCGCCGCCGAGCAGCACCACCCGATCCGCGCGAATCTCCGTGGTCCTGACTTTCTGGCCTTCCTTGTCGGTCCACTCCTTCGTCTGGATGCGGCCTTCGACGTAAATCTGCTTGCCCTTCGTCAGGTACTCGTGAATGGACTCCGCGGTCTTACCCCAGATGACGATGCGATGCCACTGGGTATCCTCTTTCTTCTGCCCGTCGCGGTCGGTGTAGCGCTCGGTCGTGGCGAGACTGACCGTCGCGACCGGCGTGCCGCCGGCGGTGAACCGCATCTCGGCGTCGCGGCCGAGATTGCCGATGAGAATCGCTTTGTTGACGCTACCCATGAGTGGACCATCTTAATTCCGAATTGCGGATTCTGAATTCGGAATTGCCGGAATTATTTCAGTATCCCGAGCCGCTTGAGGTCTTGCGACGCCTGGAGCGCGGCGTTGCTGTTGGGATACTCCTTCCGAAGCAGCTGATAGTTCGCGATCGCCTGATCGCGCTGCTTGAGCTGTTCGAACGACACGCCTTGCTTGTAGTACGCGTCCGGCACCGCGTCGCTCGAGTCGACGGTCTTGTACTTCTTGATGACCTGGTCGTAGGCCGATACGGCGTCCGTGGTACTTGCCCTGCATGAAGTACGCCTCGCCGATGTAGCGCTGCGCCTGGGCCGCGTCAGGCGCATCCGGGAACCGCTTCAGGTATTCCTGGAAGCCCTGGACCGCCATGTCCCACTGCCCGACGGTGTAGTCGCCGAACGCCCGGTCGTAGTACTCCTTGCTCGAGGCCGGCACGCCGCCGGCGGCCGCCGGCGCGGGAGCCGCAGCACCCGGCGGCGCGTTCGGGTCCGTGGCCGACGGCGCTGCGCCGGCATCTGCGCGAGCGCCTGGGTCACCATGACGGTCAGCATGTCAACGCCCTTCTTGACGGCATCCAGCTCCTGCGTCAGCTTCTGCACCTGCACCTTGTTCTCGCTGACTTGCTCCTGCAGCGCGGAGACGGCGGAGTTCGCGTTGTTGACCAGTGTTTGCTGATCGGCGAACCCCTTGCTGCGCGCGTTCGCCTCGGCGTCGATCTTGCCGTTGACCGTCTTGAGTTGATCGGTCAGCGAGTTGAGGACCGTGAGCAGTTGGCGGTTCTCCTCGTGGAGATCGCGCAACTCGAGGATCAGCTGCTGCTCGACCCGGTTCTGCGCCAGCAGCGGGCGCAGGGACGCACAACCCGGCGGCAAGCAGGCCGCCACACATCGACGCGAGTCGAGTCTCATAAGTCCCTGTTATCTTGGCAGTGAGCATGAAATGCGCCCGCCGATTCTTCGCCCAGGCCGCCTCGTCATGGCCCGGATCGAACGGAAACTCCTTGCCGTAGCTGACCGTGCGCAGCCGCTCGGCGCCGATGCCCACCGACACCAGGTAGTTCTTGGCCGCGATCGCCCGCCGCTCTCCCAATGCCAAATTGTATTCGGCCGAGCCGCGTTCGTCACGTGTGTCCCTCGATCGTCACGACCCACCTCCGCGTATTTCTTGAGGACCTGGGCATCCTCGTTCAGCACGGCGCGCGCCGGGTCGTCCAGTTCGTCGCTGTCGTAGGCGAAGAAGACCGGCTTGAGCGGCGAGTTCTTGTTGATCTCGTCAATGGCGCTCGTTGGTCAGCGGATCGGCCGTGATGGGCGGCTCGACTGGCACCGGCCGGCGGCTCCGGGACCGGCGTTGGCGGGCGCGGGCGCCGGTGGCGCCGACGCCGTCGGAAACGGCGGCGGGGGCGGCGGCGTCGGCCTCGCCACGGGCGGCGCCTTGTGGCAGGCGGCGGCGGCCGCCAGGGCCGCAGCCAGAATCAACAGGTGAACGCGGGCTCGTGACATGGAAGGTCCTTCGTGAGATGCTCCTACTGGGGAGCGTGCGACCAATTCGGATACGTGTTGTTGCCGGTACCCGCAACTCGAAGTTTCGTGATGGTGCCTTTGAGATCGACCATCGCCAGCTGCTTCTTGCCCCAGCGCGTCGTCACAAACACGACGTGGCGGCCGTTCGGCGCGAAGCTCGGCTGCTCGTTCGAGCCGAGTCCGTCGGTCAGCTTCACGACCTGGCGGCTGCCCATGTCGAGCAGGCAGATGTCGTAGCCCGAAGACGCGCCGCATGTGTAGGCGATCTTGTTGCACCGGTCGCCGACCATGACGGATGATCGCACTCGGCCTCCTGGCACGGCAGCCGAGTGAGATCCCGTCCCGTCCGACTGCACGAGATACAACTGGGCCTTGCCGCTGCGGCCGGAGACGAACGCGATCTGCGTTGCCGCTCGGCGACCAGACCGGCGCCACGTCGCCCGTGTCGCCTGTCGTCAACTGCCGCATGCCGGTGCCGTCGCGATTCACGACGTGGATGTTGTAGTTCTTGGCAGCTCCCGCGCTTGGACGCAAAGGCAATTCTGCGCGCCGTCCGGCGACCAGGCCGGTTGGGCGCTTTGGACCTCCTCGGAGCCGCCCGCCGGCCGCATCTGTTTGCCGACTTCGTAGATATTGTGGACGACGATGTCCGGAAAGCGCGCCGCGAAGGATGTGCCATACGAGAGGTACGACGTGTAGGCGAGCAGCCGGCCATCCGGCGACCACGCCGGCGACGATGTTCAGGCCTTTGTTGACGGTGATGCGCGTCGCGTTCGCGCCGTCGTAGTCCGAGATGTAGATCTCCGACGCCGTCGTGCTGACGATCCGTCCTGAGACGGCGTCGGTGCTGCGGTCGGAAACGAACGCCAGCCGCGTCCGCGCGACGCCCTCGATCCCCTGCGACTTGTAAAAATCGTCGGAAATGTAGTGCGCGCAGTAGCGCGGATTGCGCGCGTTGCAGCCGCCGCCCGCCGTAGCTCTTGCCGAAAACCTGCTTGCGCGCCAGATCGCCGCGCGTGCCGATGACCTGCACCTTGACGCTCAACCCGTTCGGGCCGGCCGTGACCGATCCGAGCACGACGGCGTCGGCGCCGAGCTCACTCCAGCGATCGTAGGGCAGCGTTTCCATCGTGTCGGCGGCCGGGATCTTGGCGGCCTCGGCGCGCGCGACCATCGTGAACTCGCCCTCGAAGTCGAGGTCGTCCCACAGCACCTCGGCTGATCAGCTTCGCCGCCTGCTGCACATCGGCGGCGGCACCGGGCGCGGTGAACTCCGGAACGGCGAGACGCCTCTTCGCGCCCGTGTTCCCGGTGATCTTCACCTCATAAATCTGCTGTTGGTCCTGACTCAGCCGCGCCGCCGTCATGGCATCAAGGCTGGATCCTCCGGCGGGCAGCAGCACGACGAGGACCGCGCCCGCGAGCAGAAAGTGGAAAGGGGGATTCTGGGCATCATTCTGTACTCAAAAGTCAGCCGGAGCGTGATTGAGGGATCCTTGAACTCCACCGGCAGCGGCGGCAGTTGAAGATTGATGAACGGCACTCTGGACGCCCGTTCCAGCAGGAAGGTGCCCGGCTGGATCCACTTTGAGATCGGTGACCTGACCGCTACGCTGAATGGTGAACTGCATGACGACGAGGCCGCGTTCCGTTTGATGTTCGTCCCAGTGGTTGTTTCGAATGCGATCGACGACCTCCCGGAGATAACCCGGGCAGCAGAAATCGCTGAGCAGCGACGAGCTGCCAAGGCCGCCGCCGCCGATCTGCAGGCCGGTGCCCAGACCCACGACGCCAGTTTCCGCACGCGAGTTGCCAGGCGTCGGCTGTCGGCCGGTCGTCGGCGCCTGTGCGACTGGAGACGGCGCCTTTGCCTGCTCGATCACCTTGGGGGGCGGCGTCTGGGCGGGCTTCGGCGGCGCGGTCTTCGCCGGCACAGTCATGACATCGGGCTTTGTCGCCGCGGGCTTTATCGGCTCGGGACGCTTGGGCGGGGGCGTCGCCTGATCGACCGGCCGGCCGCCGATTGTCGTGATTCCCGATTCCTTCGGTCCCGAACTGCCGAGGCTGATCTCCATCACGTGCTCCGCCGGTTTTCGTCGTTCCAGCCAGTCTCGCGGCGCGATCGCGACGGCGGCCAGGACGCCGACGTGCACGGACAGGGACCAGGTGATCATCCGGCTGAGGCCGCGCGGGTCGTGCGCCCGCAGCGCGATGACGTCATCAACGGCTTCTCTCATGGACGTCGCTCGGAGACGACCGGCTGCGTCTGCAGTCCGACTTTTTCGACGCCGCCCTCCTTCAGCCGGTCGAACACGCGCATCAGATCCTTGTAGGCAATATCTCCGTCGCCCGCCACCAGGACATCTTTGCTCAGGCGATTCGCCAGATCCTGGCGGACCCGTTCTGCAAGGACGTCGATCGAAATCAACTCGCTGCCGAAACGAACCTTGCTGTCCGCTCGGAAGCTCAGCGGGACGGTAATCGTCAGCGGCGCCGTGACGGCCGGCGCGCGTCGCGCCTGCGGCAGGTGCACGCCGTAGCCCTGCTGCATCATCGGCGCCGTGACCATGAATATCACCAGCAGCACCAGCATGACGTCGACGAGCGGCACGACGTTGATTTCGGCCAGCGACGTCGACACGCGCATCGAGCGCGCGCGCCGCGCGTGGCGGCCGGGGGTCTGCTGCAGCTCTTCTAATTTGGGCATGCGCAGCCGGGGGACTTCGTCCCACCGGGCCTCCGTTGCCGTCGCTCGGCATTCGCTCTCGGCGCATCTACGTGAAATTGCGCTCGGCGATGTTGAGGAACTCCATCGAGAAGTCCTCCATCACGCCGACGAAACTCTTCACGCGGCTCGTCAGATCGTTGTAGAAGAACACCGCCGGAATGGCCGCGAACAAACCGGCCGCCGTCGCGACGAGCGCTTCCGCAATGCCCGGCGCCACGATGCCGAGACTGGTCTGGCCGGATTCCGCGATTCCGAGAAACGACGTCATGATCCCCCACACGGTGCCGAAGAGGCCGATGTACGGCGTGATCGACGCCGTGGTCGCGAGGAACGAGACGCGGTGCTCGAGACGCGCCACTTCCGTCGTCGTCGCGCGCAGCAGCGCGCGATCGAGTCCTTCCAGACTCTTGAGGGTTGGACGAGTCGGCGCCGCGCCCGGCTTGGCTCTCCGGCCCGGACCGCGCAGTTGCGCGTTCAATTCGGTGTAGCCCGCTTGAAACAGCCCGACGAGCGGACTGGCCTCGAGCGTGCCGCAGACGTTGTTCACTTCAGAGAACCGGCTGCTCTTGCGGAACGTGTCGAGGAACTGCGCCGTCTGCATCGCGGCGCGTCGAAACTGCCGCTTCTTGTAAATGATGATGCCCCACGAAACCGCGGAGAAGAGCAGCAGGATCGACAGAATGATCTGAACGGCGATGCCGGCGTGCGCGATCAGCGAGACGATGCTGGCAGAGGCGGGCGGACTGGCGTCGGTCGGTAGACCTTGAGCCTGGACCGCGAGGGTCAATGTTCCAAGCGTGCGCAACAATACCTCCGACGGATTGTGCTGATGCGCCGCTGGGAACAGCGCGAAGGCGAAAGCGTACCACGCGCAGCAAGATCCTGTCAAACATTTGATAGTATGGGAGTTCCGGTCTCACCATGCTTCGCTTCCTCGCCGTGCGCCATCTGGCGGTCATTGACCGTCTCGAGGTCGAATTCGAGCCCGGGCTGAACGTCCTGACAGGCGAGACGGGCGCCGGCAAGACGATGCTCGTCGAAGCGATTGATCTGCTGGTCGGGCGGACGCGCCAGCGCCGATCTCGTGCGCACCGGCGAAGATCTCGCGACGGTGCAGGCGATCTTCGAGCGGCCGGCGGCGCGGATGTGATCGTCCGCCGCGAAGTGTCGGCGCAAGGCCGCAGCCGCGCGTTCATCGACGACACGCTCGCCACGACCGCGGCGCTGCGCGAGCTCGGCTCACGCCACGTCGACTTGCACGGCCAGCACGAACATCAGGCGCTGCTCGATCCGTCCGAACACGTCCAGCTGCTCGATGCGTTTGCCGGACACGACGAGCGCGTCGCCACGGTGGGCGAGCATTTCGTCGCATGGCGGCCGCCGCGGCGGCGCTCGAACGCACGCAGCTTGGCGAGCGCGAGAAGCGCGCGCGGATCGAGATCGCGTCGTTTCAGCTGCAGGAAATCGATCGCGTCGCGCCGGCGCGACGGCGAGGACGAGACGCTGACGGCCGAGCGGCGCGTGCTCGCCAACGCCGACCGTCTCGGCAGACTCTGCGCCGACGCGTACGCGGCGCTGTACGAGGGCGAGCAGGCGGCGCTTGACATCACTCGCCGTGGTCTGGAAGCGTGTCGGAGAGCTGGCCGAACTGGACCCGCGCTTCGGTCCGTACCTGGACTCAGCGCGACGACCTCAAGTCGCGGCTCGAGGACCTCGCATTCTTCCTCCGCTCGTACGGCTCCGATATCGAAGCGTCGCCGGACCGGCTGCAGGCGGTCGAAGATCGGCTGGCCTCGATCGAGCGGCTGAAGAAGAAGCACGGCCCGACGCTCGCGGATGTGCTGGCCCGCCAGGCCGCCCTGCGCGAGGAACTGGCTGCGCTCGAGGCGAACGACGAGCGCGCCGCGCGGCTTGAGACGCAGGCCGCCGAGGCGCGTGCCGCCTTCGTGCTGCGCCGCCAGAGAGCTGTCGTCGGCGCGTCAGACGGCGGCGCGGTCGCTCGGGACGCGCCCTGGCCGAGGCGCTGGCCGAACTGGCGATGCCGAAGTCGCGCGTCGACATCCGCGTGGCCGGCGTCGAGGATGAGCCGCAGCAAGTGGACGCCCGCGGGCATCGACGAAGTCGAGTTCTTCCTGTCGCCGAATCCGGGCGAAGAGGTCCGGCCGCTCGCGCGGATCGCCTCGGGCGGCGAGTTGTCGCGCGTCATGCTCGCGCTCAGGACGCTGGCCGTCCGCTGGAGGAGATCGAGGACCCCGGCCGCACGCTCATCTTCGACGAGGTGGATGCCGGCATCGGCGGGGCAGCGGCGGACGCCGTCGGCGCTCGCCTGCAGGCGCTCGGCGCGGCGGCATCAGGTGCTCTGCATCACGCACCTGCCGCAGATCGCGGCACGGGGCGACGCGCACTTTCAGATCGCCAAGCAAGTGACGGCGGGACGGACGGTGACGCTCGTCACGCAAGCTCGACTCGTCGGGCCGGGAGCAGGAAATCGCGCGGATGATCGCGGGAGCGCAGGTGTCGGCTCAGGTCCTGGCGTCGGCGCGGGAGCTGATCGCAGCCCGGCAGCAAAGCGAAATTAAAGCAAAAGGCGAAAGCGAAAGACCGTCGTGCGGCGAAAGCGAAAGGCAAGCGTCGTGGCGCGTAAGTATCTCATCGAGACGTTCGGGTGTCAGATGAATTTCCACGACTCCGAGCGCCTGGCCGGCCTGCTCGAGTCCGAGGGCTACGAGGCAACCGACGACGAACGAGCCGCCGACGTCTTCGTGATCAACACCTGCAGCGTACGCGAGCGCGCGCAAGACAAACTGTACACGCGGCTCGGCGAAATCCGCGAGCTCACCGCCGGACCGGACCGATCGTCCACTCGTCGCGGTGACCGGCTGCGTCGCGCAGCAGGAAGGCCACGCGCTGCTGCGCCGCGACTCCAGCATCGACGTCATTGCCGGCACGCAGAGTCTCAAGCAATTGCCGTCGCTGCTCGATGGCGCGCGTCACGCGCGTGCGCCGCGGATTGACGTCAATCCGCACGACGACATCTCGTTTCCGCTGGGAATGGCCAAGCACTCGGATCCGGTCCGGGCCTGGGTCACGATCATCGAGGGCTGCAATGAGTTCTGCGCATTCTGCGTCGTGCCGTACACGCGCGGCCACGAGCGCATGCGCCCCGTCCGCCGACATCCTGGCGGAGGTCGAGGAGGCGGCGCGCACCGGCCATCGCGAAGTTCAGCTCCTCGGCCAGATCGTCAATCACTACCAGGCGCCTGACGATCCGCGCTGCGATTTTGCCGAACTGCTCGCGCGCGTGAGCGCCGTGTCACGGCATCGATCGCATCCGATTCGCCAGTCCGCATCCGCGGCACGTGACGGATCGACTCATCGCCGCGATTCGCGATCTTCCGAAGGTGTGCAAGCACCTGCACCTGCCGGTGCAGTCGGGGTCGGACCGCATGCTCCAGCTGATGCGCCGCCGCTACACGCGCCAGGACTATCTGGCGCTCGTCGATCGCCTGCGCCGAGCGGTGCCGGCGAATCGCGGTGTCCACGGATATGATCGTCGGCTTCCCTGGCGAGACGGCCGAGGACTTCGAGTTGACGCTCGACCTGGTGCGGCGTGTCCGGTTCCACTCGATGTTCTCGTTCAAGTACTCGCCGCGGCCGAACACGCTGGCGATCAAGCGGATGCCAGACGACGTGACGGAGGAGGAGAAGACGCGTCGGATTCTGGCGCTGCAGGCCCTCCAGCGGGACGTCCAGACCGAGTGGCATGAGCAGATGGTCGGCACTCCGTCGAGGTGCTCGTCGATTCGCGTTCCAGGCGGCGCTCCTGGGAGCTGGCCGGCCGGACCACGTGGCAATACCATTGTAAACTTCGCGGGGCCGTCGGAGCTGATTGGACGCCTGGTCACCGTGCACGTCACCGCGGCGGGCCCGAACAGCGTTCGCGGCGAGATACGTGGCGAATGAGTGACTCCCGTTTACCAACCACGACCGGCGGCGGTTGAAGTTCTGAAAGAGCCACCATGCTGATTGAGATGTCGATCAAGGGATTGATGGTCGATCCGATCACCAACATGCCGATCGTGATCCTGCGGGACGCGGACAATCAGCGGGTGCTGCCGATCTGGGTGGGGCCGGTGGAAGCCAACGCGATCGCGCTGCAGATCGAGAACGTCGCGCCGCCGCGGCCGATGACGCACGACCTGCTGAAGAACATCCTGACGGAGCTCGGCGCCAGGCTCGTAGCGGGTCGTCATCGCGACCTTCGGGAGAACACGTTCTACGCCTATCTCGAGATCCGAGCGGGAGGGCGAGACCATCCTGGTTGACGCCCGGCCGAGCGACGCGATCGCGCTGTCGCTGCGGACGAAGACGCCGGTGTTCGTCGATCCGCGAGTGCTCGAGCAGGCCAAGTCGGTGGATGTGACCAGCGAGACAGGCCGACCAGGAGCGGCTCCAGCGGTGGCTGGAGAGTCTGGATCCTGACGATTTGGGCTACAAGATGTAGTAGGTCGTCTTGACAGGCCCCAAGTGACCTCCTAGAATGGACGCGGCTCCCGCCATGTTCCTCGTCGCACCACGCGCAGCCGTAAGACAATGGTCATCGCCATCGCCAACCAGAAGGGCGGAGTCGGCAAGACGACGACCGCCATCAATCTGGCCGCCGCGTTGGCGCTGCGAAAGAAGAAGACGCTGCTCATCGACCTCGATCCGCAGGCCAACAGCACGATGTCCTACCTGGACATCGCGGCCGTCGAGCACTCGGTCTACGACGCCATCATGGATCGCGATCGGGCTTTGCGGACGTCATCAAGCCGCGTCCCAGCCCAACCTCTGGATCGCGCCGTCCCGGATCGCGCTGGCCAAGCTCGAGGGCCGGCTGGTGGGGGAGTTGGACTCGCATTTCAAGCTCAAGGACCGGCTGGCGCCGGTGATGAGGGACTTTCATGCCGTCGTCATCGATTGCCCGCCGGCACTCGGGTCTGCTGACGGTCAACGCGCTGGTGGCCGCGACGCATCTGCTGATTCCGATTCAGTCGTCGTATTTCGCCCTGGAAGGGACCGACGATCTGCTCGAGACCATCGACAAGGTCCGCAGCCGCGCGAATCCGACTCTTGCGCATTCTCGGCGTCGTCATCACCATGCACGACAAGCGAACGGCGCTGGCGCGCGACATCCGGACGCAAATCGACAAGGTCTTCGGCAAGAAGGTCTTCAAGACCGTGATCACGAAGAGCGTGCGACTCGAGGAAAGCCCGGCCTACAAGGAATCGATCTTCAAATTCGCGCCGGATTCCTCGGGCGCCACCGAGTACTACCGGCTGTGCGAGGAGGTAATGGATCGTGTCTAAGCGGGGATTGCCAATATCGCTGAAGATGCGCCATGACGAGCACTACGTCGAGGCGCTGGCCAGTTCCGCCGGGGCGCCCATCGGGCGGCTGGTGCCCATCGACCAGGTCGATCCGAACCCGGACCAGCCGCGCCAGGTCATGGGCGACCTCTCGGAGTTGATGGCCTCCATCGCCGAGAAGGGCATCATCGAGCCGCTCATCGTTCGCCAGCGTGGCGGTCGATATCAGATTGTCGCCGGCGAACGCCGCTATCAGGCGGCCGTCCAGGTCGGCCTCCGCGAGCTGCCGATCGTCATTCGCGATGTCGATGACAACGAGATCATCGAGGTCGCCCTGGTCGAGAACCTCCAGCGGAAGGACCTCGGGCCGTTCGAGGAAGCCGAGGCGCTTCATAGCCTTGCGGAGCGGTGCGGCTACACGCATGAAGACCTCGCGAAGCGGCTCGGGAAGTCCAGAACGTCGATTACTGAGTCGCTGGCGCTGGCCGGGATGCCCGTGGAGGTCCGAAATCTATGTCGGCTGGCCGACATTTCCTCTAAGTCATTGCTTTTACAGGTAGTTAGGCAGCAGGACCCTCAGAAAATGATCGCCCTGGTCGAGCAACTGACGCGCGATGGTCAGATGACCCGGGAGCAAGCCCGAAAAGCCACCGCCAAGCCGAAGGCCGGCCGGCCGAAAGCTTTCGTTTTCCAATACCGTCCGCCCACCAAGACCTTCAATCTCCGGCTGCAGTTCAAGAAGAGCGACGTCGACCGGACGGAAGTCATCGCGGCCCTCGAAGCGATCATCGCCGATCTGCGCAAGGGACACTGAGGGGTATCCGACTCTGCGGCGCTCGGCCGACGAGCCTGTATACGGCACGTGTGACATAGTCATGCGTCCGGGCCAGGGGTCCTCAACTCGTCACGCGGACAGCACATGGTTGGCCCGGCAGTAATCGGTTCGCTTGAAGCCCCTTGGCTGGAGTTGAAGGAGCTGTCTCTGTGAAGTGGGGAGCCAGCTCGGAGCGCTGCGGCCCAAGGTCAAGCAAACGGGCCAGTCGAGTGCTTGGCTGAGGCCCGCTCGATGGCCCCTCAGGGAGCCTCAAGTAAACATAACATATATTATCAGACGTTAGCGATAAGGACCGAACAAAACCGGCCTGTGGATGAATTGTGCGCTCGGGCGGCATCGGAGTCCTGCCGGAGCCGCCAGGAACGCCCGGCGTGCACGGCCCGGCCGGACCGCCAGTGCCATGCTATCGTCGAAACCCTTGCCGCATGCGGACCACGCTTGACCGCTACCTCATCCGCGAATCCATCGGCCCTTTCTGCTGGCGCTCGGAGTCTTCACGTTTGTCCTGGCCGTCCGGCCGATGCTCGAACAGGCCGAGCTTCTGCTCGCCAAAGGCGTCCCGATCGGCACCGTCGGGTTCCTGCTGCTGACGCTCCTGCCGCAGGCCCTCGGGATCACGCTGCCCATGGCCTTTCTGGCCGGACTCCTGATGGCCTTCGGCCGCCTGTCCGGAGACCGCGAAACCGTCGCCCTGCTGGCGTGTGGCGTCAACCCGCTGCGGCTGTTGAGGCCGACCCTGTTCCTGGCGCTCGTTGCCGGCGGCCTGACGCTGTACGTGATGATCGACCTGCTGCCCGACAGCAATCAGAAGTTCCGGGAGATCACGGCCCAGTACCTCCGCCAGACCGCCGAGTCGGACATCAAGCCGCAGATGTTCTACGAGGGGTTCCCGACCAAAGTCCTGATCGTGCAGGAACGCCCGTCCGGGGGGCGGCTGGGACGGCGTGTTCCTGGCCGATACCAGCAAGCCCGGCCAGATCTCGGTCGCCACGGCCGAGCACGGCCGGCTGGTCCTCGACAAGGAACACCTCATCGTCAACATCGTGCTGGACGACGTCGCCAATTACCTGCCGAGCGACGAGCCCGGGCGTCTACACGGTTGGCGAAGCGAAGGCCAACACGCTGCAGGTCGACCCGGCGTCGGTCTTTGGCGAAGGGACGTTGAGCGTCAGCCGGGGCCTGGCGGAAAAGACGATCGCGGAGCTCCGGAGGGACTGGGACCAGAAGGTCAACGTGCTCCACCAGTCGCCCCACGGCGAGATCATGTTCATCCACCAGAAGTTCTCCTTTCCGGCGGCCTGTTTCGTGTTCGCCCTGCTGGCGGTGGCGCTCGGGTTCCACACGCGAAAGGAGGGCAAGCTCGGCGGCCTGACCCTGGGCCTCGGCGTGATCTTTCTGTACTACGCGCTCATGGAGTTTGCCGACTCCGGGGCGAAGTCGGCGACCCACTGGTTCAGTCCGCACTGGGCGCGATGGTTCCCGAATCTGGTGCTTGGCGTCGTTGGCATCGCCGCCGTCTCGTGGCGGATGCGCGCGACCGGCCACTCCCTGTCCTTCCGGTTGCCGGGATGGCGGAGCCTGCGGGCCGGCAAGCCGGCGGACCCGGCCGGCGGCTCCGTTCCAACGGCGACTGCGCGGACAGGCCCGAGCCGGACGGTGGTGCGTGATCCGGATCCCGCGTCTGTCACTGCCCCGCCCGCGCCTGCTCGATCTGTACGTCGGCCGCCAGTTCATCCGATTGATCGCCCTGGCGTTCCTCGGGCTGATGGGGCTCTACTACATCGGCACCATCGTCGACTTGTCCGAGAAGCTGTTCAAGGGCCAGGCGAGCGGCTGGCTGCTCGCGCAGTATCTGTGGTACTCGACACCGCGTTTCGTCTATTTCACGGTGCCGATCGCGACGCTCGTCGCGGTGCTCGGGCACGGTCGGCGGACTGACCCGGTCGAGCGAGCTGACGGTCATGCGGGCCTGCGGCGTGAGTCTCTATCGCGCGGCGCTGCCCGCTCGTGGCGCTCGCCGTCGTGTCGAGCAGTCTGCTGTTCTTCCTCGAAGAACGCGTCCTGGCCGACGCGAACAAGAAGGCGAACGAGCTCGAGGACACCATCCACGATCGGCCCCACCACACCGTGAACATCGCGAACCGCAACTGGCTGGTCGGGGCCAACGACCGCATCTACTACTACGACCTGTTCGACGCTCAGCACGCCGAGATTCAGCAACCTGACGGTCTTCGAGCCGAAAACGCAACCGTATCGGCTTGCCACGGAAACGTACGCCCGCGTCGTCAAGTGCCCCGATCGCGCGTGCCGTGATGCCCGCTGGCAGGCGGAAGCCGGATGGGTACAGCGGTTCGGGAAGTCGGTGCCGCCCGTCCGCACGCGCTTCACCACCAGGAGTCTGACGTTGAATCCGCTGAAGGACTTCACGCTCGCGCAGGTCGACGCGAGCATGATGACGTTCAGCGAACTGCGGGATTACATCCGCCGGTCGCATGCGAGCGGGTTCAACATCACCGAAGAAGAAGTGAACCTGCAGAGCAAGATTGCGTTTCCCGCCGTGACGTTTGTCATGACCGCGCTGGCCATTCCGTTCGCCGTCACGACCGGGCGCCGCGGCGCGCTATACGGCATCGGCCTGGCGATCGTGCTGTCGGTCGCGTACTGGCTGCTGATGGCGTTCTTTCTGGCAGCCGGTAAAGCCGGCCTGCTGCCGCCCGCGCTGGCCGCCTGGGCCACCAATATTCTGTTCATGGCGGCCGCGATGTATCTGGTGCTGACCGTCCGGACCTGACGTTTGCCAGGCTCTCGGGTCTCCCGGTCGTCGCGCTTGGCCAGGCGGGCGCATCGCCGGTCCAGCGTCGAGTGCCCAGCGCCTGGTGCCTATCTCTCCGTATTCCCCACTCCCAGCGCCGCATCTGAAATCCACAACGTGCCGCGTGTGGACGGCGAGGTATTGATCGTATCGACGACGAACAGGACCGACCGGATGTGCGCCACGATGGGGCGCTGCGAGGTCGCGGAATCGGCGGGTTGAAAATCCTGCAGGCTCACCTCCACCGTGCGGGGCGTCGAATCAGCGTAAACCGAATGGCGCCACCGCTGGCCCGTGCCGGGCAGGCGCACCTGAACGGAAAGGCGCATGGGCCGATCGGCGCGGACGGTGAAGCGCACGCGATCGAACCCTTCGCCGCTCAGCGGTGCCTCCATCGTCGTCGCGAGGGCGGCGTATTGCCCGGCCGGAATTCCGGGCCCCAGCGAAAACGAAAAGCGCGTGGCCACTCCGTCTGCGGTGACCGTTCCCTCGGATGTCGAGCTCTTCTCGATGGTCCATGCTCCCCGCGGGCAGCGGAATGAACCTCACGGCCGGCAATCCGGAGGTCGCGTCAGGACCTATGACGCCAGGACCCGACCCAGCGTAGATCGGGTTAGAGACAATCCAGGGTACGGAGAGGCCAGGACGGTGAGCCTCAACTCGGTAGGGCCCCGGCGTCACTGGGCCACTGAAGTCCGCCTGTCCGCGCCCGCCCGCGATCTCGACGCCGTTGTGCAGGATCGCGACGCGCGCCGCGCCGTCGTTGACGCGCGCGTGGAACCTGGCGCTCGTGCCGATCGTTCCCAGCGACTCCCCCATCGGAATCGTCACGTCATTCTCACTCGCGGAAAAGGTGAGGCTGACGGGCGCCGCCAGAGCCGTGATGGCGGAATAGGTATGGCCGGCGCGAAGCGCGCTGAGCACCAGCCTGGCGTCAGCGCTCGGCTCGCCCGACAACGGGCGATCGACCATGGCGACCTGCTCCAACGTGCGGAGCATCTGGAGGTAACTTGGCAGCGCCGCAATGGTGCGGCCCGGTGAAGGATCCTGGCGGGTAGGCCCCGGAAGGCGCGCGTGGGCATCGAGCGCAGCCAGACCGACAATCGGCCGGACGCGGGATGCCGCATCCCACCGTCGAAGAGTCTGGACGGGACGCCGAAACAGCGACGCGAGGCTCGGGGGCGCGCGCACGAGGTAGCGCGCAAACGTTCCGGCCAGGTGTCCGATCGATTCGTCGCGCCACTCCGAGTCGATGTTGAGCCACTCGAGGCCGTCAAACAGGACGTTCTGGCCGCGCCACCGCAGTTCGGGCTTGGGCGAATCAGGGTGCGCGACGACGGCCCACCCGCCCAGGCGATGGATGTCGTCAATCACATCGCGGGCCTCGCCGGCCACCGGGTACGGCGAGGCCCGCTCGATCCCAAGCGCTACCACATGTCCGGACGAGGTCGAGACTTCGGCCGCGTCGATGCACAGCACTCCGTGGCGATATTGCGGCGGATCGGGGGCCCGCGTCAGGTCACCGTGGTCGGTCAGGATGATGAACCGCAGGCCGGCGCGAGCGGCAGCCTCGGCGATCTGATCGGGTGTGCCGGTGCCGTCGGATCGAACGGAATGGATGTGATACCCGCCCGCGACGGTGCGCGGATCTGCCGGTGTATCAGCGAGCCGCACGGTCGCTGGCGGCAGTGTGAACGCGATGTAGATCCCCGCGCTCGCCAGCAGTCCCAGGACGAGTTGAGGGACAAACGAGATGCGCTGAGGCTTCGACACGAGTTTGTGGCTGAGGCACGGGCCTCGGGCCTCACGCCCCAAGCCGATCCTAGAGCCATTCTCACTTTCCTGTAGCGGGCAATCCTGCCAAATCCCGCCAGAATGCTTGGGGTTCGAGGCGGCTTCCTCCTACGAGGAAGTGAGAACAGCTCTAGACTCTCGCGTCCGCCTTCAGTGCTGCAGCCTTGTCCGTCCGCTCCCAGGTGAACTCAGGTTCGGTTCGGCCGAAGTGGCCGAACGCCGCCGTCTTGCGGTAGATCGGGCGGCGCAAATCCAGGCTGTCGATGATGCCGCGCGGCGTCAGCTTGAAGTGCCCGCGCACGATCTCGACCATCTTGTCATCGGCGATGCGTCCTGTGCCTGACGTGTCGACCAGCACTGAAACCGGATCGGCCACGCCAATCGCATAGGCGAGCTGCACGAGGGCCTTGTCGGCCAGTCCCGCCGCGACGATGTTCTTGGCAATGTAGCGCGCCATGTAGCAGGCCGATCGATCGACCTTCGTGGGATCCTTGCCTGAGAACGCGCCGCCGCCGTGCGGCGCCATGCCGCCGTAGGTGTCGACGATGATCTTGCGTCCGGTGACACCTGCATCGCCGTGCGGACCGCCGGTGACGAAGCGTCCCGTCGGATTGACGTAAATCTTCGTTTCCTTGTCCATCAGGTTCGAGGGAATTCCGCAGCGGATAATCTTCTCGGTCAGATCCGCCGTGATTTGGGCGTGGCTGGCCGACGGACTGTGCTGCGTCGAGACGACCACTGCGTCGACACGGACAGGCTTGTCCCCGTCATATTCGACCGTCACCTGCGACTTCCCGTCCGGGCGGAGGTAAGGAAGCAGACCCTTGCGGCGCGTCTCGGACAGGGCGCGCACCAGTTTGTGCGCCAGCATGATCGGCAGCGGCATCAGCTCGGGCGTCTCCGTGCACGCGTAGCCGAACATCAGCCCCTGGTCGCCGGCGCCGCCGGTGTCGACGCCCTGGCCGATGTCCCGCGACTGCTCGTGGATTGCCGAGAGGACGGAACAGGTTTCGGCGTCAAAGCCATATTTCGCGCGCGTGTAGCCGACATCGCTGATGACTTCACGGACAATCCTCTGGGTATCCAGAATGGCGTTGGTCGTGATCTCGCCCGCCACGATCGCCAGGCCGGTCGTCACGAGCGTCTCGCAGGCAACGCGCGCCTTCGGATCCTTCGAGATGATGAAATCGAGAATGCCGTCAGAGATTTGGTCGGCGATTTTGTCGGGATGCCCTTCGGTAACGGACTCGGACGTGAACAGATGGCGGCCTATACGCCCCATGGAGAACTCCTTGCACACAGCCGCTCGTTTTCTCGACGGCCGAACGCATAACGGTACCAGACGCGCGGCAACGGGTCAATCGAAGGGCGTGAGCTCGGGCCGGCCTCTATTTCCTCGGATGAAACCGGTCGTACACGTGCCGCAGACGCCCTTCGAGCACGTGCGTGTAGATTTGCGTCGTCGACAAGTCGGCGTGGCCGAGCATGGCTTGAATGGCGCGCAGGTCGGCGCCCCGCTCGAGGAGATGTGTCGCGAAGGAATGACGCAGGACATGCGGGCTTAGGTGACTGGTGATGCCGGCGCGGCGACCGTAGGCCTTGAGGCCTTTCCAGAATCCAAGCCGCGACAGCCGCTGGCCGTCGCGGGCGTTGAGAAACAACCAGGGCGATTCGCGCCTGCGCGCGAGGATTGGCCGGCCGTCCTTCAAATACCGTCGAAGCCAATCCGCGGCCTCATCGCCGAGCGGCACGATGCGCTGCTTGCTTCCCTTCCCCATGCACTGCAGGTAGCCCTCATCGACACGGACGTCGGTCATGCGGAGGCCGACCAGTTCCGAGACGCGCAGGCCGGTGGCGTAGAGCACCTCGATCAGGGCGCGATCGCGGAGACCCCGGGGCGTCGTGACGTCGGGCGCCGCCAGGAGGACGTCGACTTCATCGATCGAGAGAAAGCGCGGCAGGCTGAGCAGGGCCCTTGGCGCGTGCAAATCGTCAGCCGGGTTCTCGCTGATGCGGCCGCTGACCCGAAGGAACCGGTAGAACCCCCGCACCGCCGCGACCAGCCGCGCACTCGAAGTGGGCGACAAGCCCGACGTCATCGCGGAGCGCACGAGGCCGTCGAGATCCGCACGGGTCAGCTGCTCCAAGGGCCGCTGTCTCGCGCCGGCGAAGGCGGCCAGCCGGCCCAGATCTCGCCGGTACGCGTCCAGGGTGTGGTTCGAGACGCGCCGCTCGACCTCGAGATGCCGCAGGTAGGCGACGACGGCCGCGTGCGGATTCGGTGGTTCCGCGGTCCTGTCTTGATGGTCCATCGGGCCTTGCCTTCTTGCCACCCGCAGGCTCCCGCGATAGCCTACATGTTTCCGCGAGGTACCGTACCGCATGCCGTTTCACTCAAAGTGGGAATACCTTCCAACCGAAGCGATCAATCCCGACACGCTGGCGATCGACAGGATGCCGACGCTGGACGTGATCGACTTGATCGTGGCCGAGGACCGAAAGGTCGTGAGCGCGGTGCAGAAAGAACGCGTCCGCATCGCGCACGGTGTGGACATCATCACGGCCGCCCTCAAGAAAGGCGGTCGTTTGTTTCTGGTCGGCGCGGGCACCAGCGGACGGCTGGGCATCGTCGAAGCCGCCGAGATGCCGCCGACGTTCGGCACGGTGCCGGCGCTCGTGCAGGCCATCATGGCCGGCGGACAGGAGGCCGTTTTCAAGGCACGCGAGGGCGTGGAGGACAACTTCGAAGAAGGCGCGCGCAGCGTCGCCCGCCTGCGGATCACCAAGCGGGACGTCATCATCGGCATTTCCGCGAGCGGCATCACGCAGTTCGTGCGCGGCGCGCTCACAGGGGCCCGGAAGAAGAACGCGCGCATCATTTTCGTCACGTGCTGGCCAGGCAGCGAGTTGCAGAACTTCGTCGACCTGCTGATCGCTCCGGCGGTCGGTCCTGAAGTGATCGCAGGGTCAACGCGCCTGAAGGCGGGAACCGCCACGAAGATGGTTCTCAACATGCTGACGACCATCTCGATGATTCGCATGGGCAAGACCTACGGAAACCTCATGGTGGACGTCCAGACGAACTCCGAAAAACTGAAGGACCGCGCGCGGCGCATCCTCAGCATGGTCACCGGTGTGGAGGCTGACGAAGCCAGTCAGCTGCTCCGGCAAAGCAAATGGAACGTCAAGGCGGCCATCGTGATGAAGGAAGCTGGCCTGACCTACTCGCAGGCGTTGCGCCTGCTGCGCAAATCCGAGGACTCGATCCGCGACGCGCTTGGAAAGGATCTGAGCTTGAGCCTGCCGCCCGCCGACCACTAGGGCGTCTCGCTCAAAAGTCATCCTGGACGTACACAGGCGCGACCGCCTCCCCTGCCGCGGCGCGCACGGCAAGGCGAACCGCACCCAATGCCGGTTCGACGTCGAGCGGCTGAATACGCGCGCCCGGCAACTCGGCGGACAGATGCGCCGTCACACCCGTCCGCATGCGCGGGACCGCGCGAAAGATGCCGCCGGCCAGCACCACGACTGGCGCGGCCAGGCGCAGCCGCCTGGCCACCGCGAGGGCCGCGACGCTCAGTTCGGCAGCGCCAGTGTCGATGATCTGGTTGGCCAGCGCGTCGCCATCTTCCCCCGCGCGCTGGACGATGGACGCAAGCGTCGCGATCGCTGACGGCTTCAAATCGCCGGAATAGACCTTCCGTACCAGATCCTGCTCGCGCGTGACCTTGTAGTGCGCGAGCAGAAGGCCAGTCAGCGACGTGGACGGCCCCCGGCCATCGGCTTCGCGCATCGCCGCGCGCAGCGCCTGTCGCCCAAGCCAGTACCCGCTTCCCTCGTCGGCCAGCATGTACCCCCAGCCCCCGGATCGCGCGGCGTGCCCTCGATCGTCCCGGCCGTACGCAATCGATCCCGTGCCTGAGATGATCACGATACCCGCCGCGCCAGGCGCCCCAGCCTCGAGCGCTACAAGCGCGTCGTTGACAATGGTCACGCACGGCACAGGGACAATGCGCTGGAGCAGCCTGCGGATGAGCGCCGCCTCTCCGGGCCGGTCGACGCCGGCCATGCCGAGGCAAAGCGACCCCACTTCGCTGGACTGGTCACGCAGGACGACGCCGATCACGTGTCGAAGAATCTTCCCGACGCCGCGGGCGCCCGCCGCGGTCAGATTCGCTCCCGGGCCGCGCGCCTCCGCGAGCACCGTGCATCGATCATCAGCCAGGTAACAGACGGTCTTCGTGCCGCCCGCGTCCAGACCCAGAACGCGCATCGCGGACGTCAACGCCCCGTCCGCCCTCCGCCGGGAGCGATGGGACCGCCAGAGCCAGGAGGCGGGGGGAATGCCCCCATCGGAGGAACGCGTCCACCGGGACCGGGCGGGACTCCTTGGTTACCCGGTTGCTGAACGCCCCGGCCCCTGGGTGAATTGGCCGGAAGGCCAATGCCCTGCCCGGCGCCGCCTCCGAGCCTGACGACGCTGTTTTGGAATTGGAGCCGGGCCGTCAGGATGTCGAATTGCCACAGGTCGTACTCCTGCTGGCCGTTGTAAATCTTGATCGAGGCGGCCTTGCTCTTGCTCTGAACGCCGCAGATCCCTCCTTGCCCGGCCTGCCCTTGGCCGCCTGGGATCTGGCCGCCCGGCGTCGGTCCGCGCCCGGGCTGAATTGGCGTCTGCCCCGCCGGGCGTCCGCCTTGGGCGCCACCAACGGGCAAAGGCGGGCCAGACCGTACTGGAGGGGCATTACCGGGCGCCGCGCCCTGCCGTTGCCCGGAGCCGGGAACGGCCCCACCACCGGCAGGGATGCCGGTCTGGCAACCCACCTTCGGCAGGAAGTCGTCGCCGGTGATCGGATCCTTCCATTTGTGGCGGAGCGTGTGCTGGGAAACCAAGTCATCGAAGCTTGCAGGCAACGCGCCGTTCATCTTCTGGCTGTACAAGAAAATCGCGCGGGCGTATTGCTCGCCGCGAAAGATAAGCTCGGCCTCTTTTTCACGAGTGGCTTGCTGGCGCCATGACGGCAATGCGGCTGACATCCAGACCGCGGCAATCGCGATGCCC
Organism: uncultured Acidobacteriota bacterium; assembly: GCA_963724645.1. GTDB lineage: Bacteria > Acidobacteriota > Vicinamibacteria > Vicinamibacterales > SCN-69-37 > CAVXSP01. The sequence continues at coordinate 355,892 of CAVRVJ010000005.1, read as the reverse complement.
ACCAGGAGGGCGACTAGAATATAGCCACCGTCGTCTGACTTGGAGTGCCGATGGACAGGAGGGTCTTGAACTGCCGCGCGTGACCACGCGCCGCCGCCGGAGCGGCGCAGGGCGAGGGGCCCCCGCGAGCGAGGGCGTGAGGGGGTCCGCGGGGACGCAGTCCCCCGGATCCAGAATTGACCCTCTAAACCCATGAAAGTAATATCCTTACTGTTTCGAATGGTACCACACGGCCGTGTTCCAGGTGCCCGCCCCGTGCTGACCGCGACAGCCGCTGGTGTGTTGACTGCGTTCGCCCTGCTGCCCGGCGCCTGCACGAGGATGCCGCTGGTTGCGCCCTCCGGAACGGTCATCACGCTCATCTCGACGACCAACGTGCTGCCGCTGAACGGGTCAACCGACATTATTGCGATCCTCATCGAGAACGGGACGACGTCGACTCCGAGCGAAACGCCTACCGCCACGCCTGCGGCGGGTGCCGCCGCCACCGCCGCCGTGATCGCCGGCTCGGGAACCGCCGTGCATAACGGGACGGTCGTCTCCTTTGCGACGTCGCTCGGGCATATTGAGCCACGGGAGGCGAAAACCACCGCCGGGCAGGCCACGGTGAAACTGATCGCCGATGGCCGGTCCGGCGTCGCCACGGTGACGGCGTATTCCGGCGGGGCCACGAGGACGGTGACGGTTAATGTCGGCGCTGCCGCCGCGACTCGAATTCTGGTCACGGCCTCGCCTCAGTCGCTGCCTTTTCCCGGCGGCACCTCGACAATCAACGCGACGGTTCAGGACCAGGAAGGCAATCCAATTTCCGGAGTGCCGGTCGCGTTTTCGACGACGAAGGGCACCCTGGCCGTGACCACGTCCGTCACGGACGCGTTTGGCAATGCGACGACGACGCTCGCTACAATCGCCGATGCCACCGTGACCGCGAGCACGGGCGGCGGCACCACGGGCACGTTGTCGGGTACTGTCACGGTCACGATTCAACCGAATGGCACGATCTCGATCACGGCCCCGGCCGGCACGGTCACCGTCGGAACGCCCATCACGTTCACGGTCACCGTAGGCGGCGTGGCCGTCAGCAATGTCGTTGTTGATTTCGGCGATGGCAGTCAAAAAGCAACGCTCGGACCAATCACGGGAAGCCAGGCCGTGCTGCACGTCTACAGCAGGACTGGCGCGTACACCGCCAGTGCCACCGCCGCGTTCGTCGACGGCAGTCAGCCAAAGACGGTAACGACCCCGGTGGTGGTCTCCGACTACACGGTGTCGGCATCATGCGGCGGGAATGTCGCCTTCGGCGGAACATCGACCTTCACGGCGACGGTCGCGCCTGCCAGCGTCGGAATCAGCGACTACGTCTGGGATTTCTTCGATTCCGAGGCCGGCGGCGGGACGTCCCACATCGTCCTGCACGGCTCGCCCCAGACGCATACGTGGACATCGCGCGGCATCAAGACCGTTCAATTGACGGCGGTGCCGACGAATGGCGCGTCGAAATCGACCTCCTGCCAGTTGGAGGTCAACTGATTCAGTCGGTCGTCACCAGTCCGAAAACTTGCTCCCGTTGATCGCGGTTCCATCCGATCCGCTCTTGACCTCGTAGATGCCGGGCTCCGCCGTATTGGAGCCTGGCTGCGGCTCGGCTTCCACCGTCTGCCAGCTGTCCGAGGAATTCGTGAACGGATCCTTGGGGATCGCGCGCATGTAGTTCTCTGACACGAGCGTCTGCAGCGACTCGGGGTACTTGCCCTTGTCGGCGTAGTACTGGTCGATCGCGTCGCGCATCATGAACAAATCCGAATGCAGCGCCGCCTCCTTGGCGAGCGTCACGGAATTGCGGTACGTCACGAGCGACATCGACGCCAGAATCATGATGATCGAGATGACGATCAACAGCTCGATCAGGGTCCAGCCGTTTGGCCGCGTGGTTCCCGGATTCTGAAATTCCGCGGTTCGCAGGCCGGTACGGCGGACCCGTCTCCACGAGGCGCCAGCGCCCCGGAACCTTGGAACCACGGAACCCCCGAGCCCGAACGCCATCATGGCTCTCACCAGTCCCTGTACTTCGACCCGTTGAGCGCCTTCCCGTCGGATTTCGAGTAGACGTCGTACACGTTGCTGCCACCCCAGCTCTTGGCGTCGGGGTTGTCGCCGGAGGCTCGCAAGCCCCACTCGGCGTTACCGGTCATCGGGTCGATCGGAATGCGGCGCAGGAACTTGATCTTGGCGTTCGTCGCGCTGTTGGCGCGAACGACGCCGTTCACGAGTGTCTCGAGATCGGGCGGGTACCCATCCGTGCCGGTCACGCTGACGCCGCCGATCTGGCCTGACGTAACGGCATCCTTGTAGTCGTCAATTGCCTTCCGGATCTCGCGCAGATCCCGTGTACAGCTCCACTTCCTTCTGGCGCTTGATTGACACGCGCGCGAGCGGAAGCGCGGCCGAGGCCAGCACCATCATGATCGCCGTGGCGATGACGAGCTCGATGAAGCTGAACCCGGCGGACGAGCGTCGAAGCGTCGGCATGGCTCCCGTCATTATCGCAGCCCGCGCGGACTACTTGACCACCACCGTGACCGAGCCGAACTGCACGGCCACGGGCTGCCCGTCGCGCCCGGTCGCCGAACCCGTGAGGGTGATCTGCGCCGAGCCGGGCGACATCGCCAGAAACTGGATGCTGCCGAGCAGCCCCGATGAATTCCAGGCGGTACCGCTCGTGGTGCTCGGTCTCGAGAAAACCAGGTCCACGGTGCCCATGTTGGCATCGATCCTCGGCACGAATGTCGGCGCCACGTTGCCCTGGTTCATGAACACGCCCTGCACGGCGGTCTGCGCGCGCAGCGTTGGTCGCGTTGTAGCTCACCCGGAGCGTGATCGTCTGCACCTCCGGGAGATTCGAGACGGTAATCGGCACCGTATACGGCGTGGAGGCGCCCGACTGGAATTCGGTTCCCGGCGAGAACAGCGCAATGAGCGCAGGCGGCTGCGGCGGGACGGCCGGAGGCCGGCTCCACCGGCACGACGCCTGGCGCGCGGGGCGCAGCCTCCGGAGCCGGAGCCGCGCCAGCGGGCGCCGCGGCGCCGGGCGGCGTGACGCCCGACGGAATCGGCGTCTCCGGCGAGATCAACGCCGGCGTGCCGATGCCGAGGTTCTGCTGCGTGCCGATGAACATCGGCTTGAGATCGTCCGGCGTCAGCTCGTGGGACCGCACGATGTGCGGCGTCACGACGATGACGACGTCGCTTGTATCCACGGTCTGGTTGGTGTTTCCGAAGATGTTTCTCAGGATCGGAACGTGCACGAGGCCCACGAAGCCCGTGTTTATCGTCGCGTTCTGCTCGCGCAGCAGGCCCGCCAGTAGATTCGATTCGCCGTCGCGCAAACGCAGGATGGTGTGGACCGTGCGGCCGGTAAACGACTGCACGTTCGTGCCGCCGACGTTGAGCGTCGCGCCAACGGCAGCTGTTGTCCACGGTGAGGTCGAGGATGATCTCGTCATCGAAGGTGACGCGCGGCGTCACGGTGAGGTTGACGCCGATGGGCTTGTAGGTGAAGTTCGTCACGGGCGCTGTCGTGCCGAGCCCGGTCGTGACGGACGGTATCGTCGAGTTGAGCACCGGGATCTGGTCGCCCAGGTTCATCGTGATCTGCCGCGCCTTCGGCGCCGCGCACGGACGGCTTGGCGAGCGTCCGGGTCTGGTTGTCCGATTCGAGCAGTCGGACCATCGCGGTCGGCACCGTCACGTAGAAGTCGTTGGCACTGAAGCCTCCCGTGATCGTGTTCAGGTTGAACGGCGGCGGCGTCACCGGCGGAAAGGTGCCCGCCGTGTTGGGCGGGGCGACCTCTGGCGAAAACGTCAGTCCGAACCCGTATTGGGTCAGGTCGAGGCCCAGTTGCTTCACGCGGTGACCGATCGACCTCGAGAATCTCGATGTCGATCAGCACTTCGGCCTTGGGCTTGTCGTTGGCGTGGAGGATCTTCTCGATGACGGCCATCACGGGACCGGTCGCGCGGCAGGTGATCGCGCTCGTGCTCTTTGAGGGGGCGCACGTCGGCCGGTTCCCCGGGCCGCCGGTGGTCATCTGGTTGATGATCTGAATGGCGTCGGCCGGCTCGACATTCGACAGATAGAAGACCTGCGAATACAGGTCGTCGTACTTCGTTGTGCTCGGCCGCGTGTCCTGGAACACCAGGATCGTGCGCGAGTTGACGACCTTGAAGGCGAGCTGATTGTTCGACAGCACCTGGTTCAGCGCCTCTTCGAGCGACACGTCCCGCACGTCGATCGAATACGGGACGTCCGGTCAGCTGCTCGGTGCCCGGCAGCGTAGGTGACGTTGATCGGCGGATTGCTGAAGCGCCGCGATGTTCGACAGGATGTCCCTGACCGCCGCGTTGTTGAACTTCAGCTCCGGAATCTTGATGCGCGGATCGATCGTGGGAATCGTCGAGGCTCTGCCGCACCTGGGCGCGCAGCCGATCCAGCTGGGACGGGGGCCGCGCCGCCTCCGCCCGCTCCCGTTGCCGCCGCTCGAGCTCGTTGGCCTTTGCCGCGGCCAGGGTGTTGGTCGGATCCATCTCCGCCGCCAGCCGGTACTCGGCGATCGCGCCCGCCAGCTGATCCTGCGCTTCGAGATCGCGGGCGCGCTTGATGTGTTCGGCCGAGCGGCGGTCATCGCGCGCTGCAAGGCGATCTTCACGTCGATGCGCGTCGGGTCGGCGCCCAGCGCCTCCCGGTAGAAGGCGACCGCCGCATCCCAATCGCCCCGCTTCGCGGCGTTGTCTCCCTTTGCAACGGCGCGCCCCGTCGCACACCCTGCGATGAGCGCCAGCAGGAGTCCCGCGATCGTGTATCGCAGCAGCAATCGTGATCTCACAGAGATCCTCTCAACGAAGACGAGCCTTCAGTGCCCCAGGCCCCAACCGCGAGCATTCCGGCGGGATTCGGCAGGATTGCCCGCTACAGGACAGTGCAGAACGGTTCTAGCTCCCTCTCAACGGCAGCGTCTGGCGCCCGGTGCCGTTCACGTACTCCATCACGATCGACTCCTCGCCAATCCTCACGACCCGATATCGGCCGTCGATGACCTGGCCTTCGGTGCCCCGCAGGACGTTGCCCTTCCCGTCCGACAGCGACGCGACCACACGCTTGTCCGGCATGACGACGCGGCCGATGAACTTCAACGGAATCGGCGGCACGGGTGGTGGCGGCGGCGGACCCGGCGGCTGCCGGCGGCGGCACGTACGCCGGTGCAGGCGGCGGCGGAGGCGCCGGCTTGACCCCGAACCGGAACGGATTACGCGTCGCCGCCGGCTCTTCCGGCACCGGCTCCAGCTTGTCCGAGCTGCACGGGCTGCGGCATCGCCTTTTGCGGCTCGGCCGCGGGTCCGGCTGCGGGCGCCGCGGGCACCGTCGGCCGCACCTGGGGATTGGACGCCGGCGGAGGCGGGCCAGCCGGGCTGGGGACCCAGGACCCGCCACAGCGCGTAAGCGGCGGCGACGAGCAGGACACCGAGCAAGGCGAGCTGGCGAGTCCGGCCCGGCCCCGGGGGCGGCAGGATCTTCATGGCGACTGCGCGCCTGTCGAGCTGGCGAGGTAGTAGGTCGCGACGTCCAGCGTGACTTCGAGCCGGCCGCTGTTGGTCGAGCGCAAGTCGGTGGCCTGCGACAATCCGACGCGCTCGATGACAACGAATTGCGGCGCCGTCTCGACGGTGTAGAGAAACTTGCGAATGTTCTGATAGTCGCCGACGAGCGTGACCTTGTCGCTCATCCGCTCGAGCTGGCTGTCCTTCACCTCGGACTCCTCGAGCTGGCTCCGCTGAAACTGCAGCCCGCTCTCAGCGGCCGTGCGCTCGAGAAACGAAACGAGCTTGCGCGCCGACGGTCGCGTTGGCCGGCAGAATCTCCACATAGAACTTCTTCAGCTCCTGGTCGGCGCGGTCCTTGCTGGCGCGGGCGTCCTTCGCCTGCTTGTCGACCAGCCGCGCCCGCAGCATGCTTGTCGTCGCGTTCAGGGCCTCGCCCTGCAGACTCGGACACGCTCTTCGCCAGCGGCAGAACGGCGAGCGCGAGCATCGCCACGTTGACGACGAGGAACACGAGGAGCGGCAGGATCGACAGCTCCGTCGCTCGAGGTAGACGCGGCGCCAGAGGCTCACGGGCGCCCCTTTCCCAGGCTCTTCGTCGGCTTCGGCGGCTTCTTAACCGGCGGCGGCTGGTTGGGCGCCAGGTAGATAGCCGACCACGTCCGCCCGGTACGTGTTGTCGTCTTCGTTCCGTTCCTTGGCCTTGGGATTCAGGTCGTAGAACGACCCCGTGTCCTGCAGCGCATCCACGAACGCGTCGACGTCCTCGAGCCTCCGGCCGACGACGCTCATCGTGACCTTGATGTTCCCTCGTTCGACGCGGGGCGCCACGGAGACCAGGCGCAAGTCAATCGGCAGCGTCTTCTCGATCAATCCGAAGAAGACCGTCCACGAGAACGTGCGCTGATCGATCAGCGTGTTTGCTTCCTGCGTCGAGCCGGCCAGTTGGATCAGCGTGGCGCGATCGACGCTCCGCTGGAGGGCGACCGCTCCACGCTCGATCTGCTGCGCCTGCGCCGTGTCGCGTTCGATCCGTGCCTTCAACGCGGAGCGCTGCTTCGACAGTGCCTACAGCTTGTAGCCGTTGAAGACGGCCAGCGCGAGGACCAGCGCGGCCACGCAGGACGAGCGCCGCAGAGACCAGCCGCTCGTTGTAGAAGGGGCGCGACGAAAGATTGCCCTTCAGCATCGCCGCTGCCTCACTTTACGCGCTCGCGCAACAGCACGCCGACGGAGGCGGCGAGCGCGTCGAGCACTTCGGGCGACGCGGCCACGCGATCCCGCAGGCTCGCCGGCGGGCCGCACGTCCACGGTCTCGGCCGCGACGCCCAGCCGGTCGCCGATCTCCCGGCGCACGCGTTCCGCGCCGACGTCGGCGAGCGCGGCGCCGCACAGCCAGACGCGCGCGAACGCCGACCCGCCCAGACGGTCCTCGTGATACATCGCGGTCTGGTGGACGAGCGCGCTCAGCGGCTCTTCGTCAATCGACGCGCGATGCCGGTAGAACATCAGCTGCTCGCCCCGGAGGATCGCGATCGTCGTGCCTTCGTGGGCCAGGCAGACGAGCAGCCAGTCGCCCCTCGATGCGCCAGCGATCCGAGCCGCCGAAGGTCGGCGGCTGGCGCCGCGCGCGGCCACCACCGCGTTCATCACGTTGAAGCTCGCCAGGTCGACGATGCCGGCGTGGACGCCGGCGGCGGCGGTCACCGCCTCGGTACTGGGCCACGACGTCGCGCCGCGCCACCACGGCCGCGAACGTCGCGGCGCCGTCCTGGGTGTTGGCCAGCAGGTGCGCGACGCGCGCCTCGTCGAGCGGAAACGGCGTGGACTTGCGGAGCTGCCACCTGATCAGCTGGTCGAGCTCGGCCGCGCGGGCCGGCACCTGATCGAACCTCAGCAGCGACACGCGGGCGATGCCGTCGGGCACGACGAGCGCCGCGCGCCGGACCGCACCGATCCCGGCCCGCTAGAAGGCGCGCCGGAGCGCGTCGACCACAGGCCGCGGATCGGGGATGTTGGGGCCGACCATCGCGGGCGTGACGGCGTCCGGCGGCAGCGTCTCGGACGCATGTGCCGCGATCACCGCGCCGCCGCTGCCGTGCGCCAGCTCCACGACTGTGACGCGGCGGCTGGCGATCTCGATTGCCACCGAGGGCGGCGTCGGCGCCAGCCAGGCGGACGTCTGCCTGGCCCCCCTCGCGGCACGCGGCCCGGCGCCGGATCCTGCCCTACGCCCTGTGCCAACAGACGTCGCGCTCATTCGACGAACGTGACCTTGTTGATTTCGCGCAGCGTCGTCACGCCATCCAGCACCCGGCCGACGGCGCACTCGCGCAGAAAGGTCATGCCCTCGTCGCGGGCGGCGCGCTTGATTTCGGAGGTGGGCCGCCGGTCGAGGATCATGTCACGGATCTTATCGGTCAGATCCATGCAGCTCGCAGATGGCCGTGCGGCCTTTGAACCCGGTGCCGCCGCACTCGATGCATCCCGCGCCCTCGTAGAACGTGTGCGTCTCCGCCAGCGCGGGATCCATCGCCGACTCGACGAGCGTCTCGCGGGACAGCTGCGACCGGCCGCTTGCAGTGCTCGCAGATCTTCCGGATCAGCCGCTGCGCCATGACGCAATTGAGGGCGGAGACGAACTGGTACGGCTCGACGCCCATGTTGAGAAACCGGCCCAGCACGTCGATGACGTTGTTGGCGTGGACGGTCGTGAACACCAGGTGGCCGGTCAGTGCCGACTGAATCGCGATTTGCGCGGTCTCGGGATCGCGGATCTCGCCGACCATGATCTTGTCCGGGTCGTGGCGCAGGATCGATCGCAGCCCGCGCGCGAACGTCAGCCCTTTCTTCTCGTTGATCGGAATCTGCGTGATCCCGCGAAGCTGATACTCGACCGGGTCTTCGATCGTGATGATCTTGTCCTCGATCGTCTTGATCTCGGAGAGCGCCGCGTAGAGCGTCGTGGTCTTGCCGCTGCCCGGTGGGCCCGGTGACGAGCACCATGCCGTACGGCTCGCGGATGTACTTGCGAAAGCGCTTCATCTCGACCTCGGGCCAGCCGAGGATGTCGAGCCGCAGCTCGGTGAACTGCTCGCTCATCGACTCCTTGTCGAGGATGCGGATGACGGCGTCCTCGCCGTGCACGCTCGGCATGATCGACACGCGGAAGTCGATCGCCTTGCCCCGGACGCGGAGCTTGAACCGGCCGTCCTGCGGCACGCGCTTCTCGGCGATGTCCAGTTCGGCCATGACCTTGATGCGCGAGATGATCGTGGTGTGAAACTGCTTGCCGATCGGCTTCATCGCCTGCTGCAGCACGCCGTCGATGCGGTACTTCACGTGGACCGCGTCGTCCTGCGTCTCGATGTGGATGTCGGACGCGCGCCGCTGCAGCGCCGTGAACACCATCGAATCCACGAGCCGGATGACGGGACTGGCGTCGGAGGTCAGCTTCTCGACGGTCAGGTTCTCGTCGCCGGCTTCCTCTTCGCGCAGGATCTGAATCTGGAAGCTTTCGGTCGCTTCCTCGAGCACCCGCTGCGAGCTCTCGCTCTTCTTCAGAATGTTCTGAATCGCCGACGGCGTGCCCACGCGAGACGCGGATCGGCGTGTTGAGCTGTGCGCCGACCTCGTCAATCGTCTGCAGGTCGCTCGGGTCCGACACGACGATGAAGAGCGCCTGCCCGTCGCGGCGCAGGGGCACGAACCCGTACCGCAGCATCATGTCCGCAGGAATACTGCGAAACAGCGCGTGGTCGATGTGAAAGTGCTCGAGATCGACGAACTCCGTCTGATAGCGCTGCGGCGAGCCGTGCGCGCGGTTCGCACCTCGGCCGCATGGTCGATCGGCGCTGCGACGGGTTCCGCGTAGAGAGCGTCGGTCGAAGGTTCTGAATTCGCCATTCGTCATTCCTCTGAAGGAGAGACGGCTCGATGGTCTCTAATTCATCACCGAAGACAGATTCGAAGAGCGGCATGTACAGCGACATGATCAGGCCGGCCAGAATCGCGCCCATCACGATCAGGAGCACGGGCTGGATCAGATTGGAGAATCGCTCGAGGCTCGTCTCGTTCTCCTCGTCATAGAAATCGGCGACGCTGTTGAGCATCTCGGCCAGCGCGCCGGTCGACTCCCCCACTTCCACCATCTCGACCGCGACGTTGGGAAACATGTGGCGCTCGGAGAGCGACCCGGCCAGGCTGCTGCCTTCCCGGACCTGGCGCGCGACGACCGTGAGGTCGTCCGAAATGGCGCGATTGCCAGTCGCGGTCGAGCCGATCTCGAGCGCGTTCACGAGCGGAATGCCGCCCGACAGGAGCGTCGCCAGCGTACGGCAGACCTGGGCGGTCGCCACCTTCCGCGCCAGCGGGCCGAAGTACGGCAGGCGCAGGATCGACGCGTGCAGCCGCTTGCGCTGCTCCGGCCGGCGGAACGTCAGGACCACCAGCACGATGAGCCCGACAAGCGTTCCCAGGATCAGCCAGGAGTTGTCGATCAACGCCGTGGAGATCGCCACGACCACGCGGGTGGAAAACGGCAGGTCGTGGCCGTGCCCGACTTCGGCGTAGAACTCCTTGAACTGTGGGATCGACCTTGAAAACGATCAGGCCCACCACCGACAACGACAGCAGCACGAGCACGATCGGATAAATCAGCGCCGAGACGACGCGGCGCCGGACGGAGGCGAGAACCTTCACGTGCTGCACGTACCGCCGCAGCACCTGTTCGAGACTGCCGCTCTTCTCGCCCGCCATCAGCGAGGCGGTGTACACGCCGGAAAACAAGTGCTGCGCCTCGAACGCTTCCGACAGCGCCGTGCCCGATCGCACCTTGTCGTAGACATCGTCGAGCGCCGCCTTGAACGTCGGGTTCTCGACGCGACGGCGCAGGATATCGAGGGACTGGACGAGCGGCAGGCCGGCCTTGAGCAGCGTCGCAAGCTCCTGGTTGAAGATCAGGAACGCGGCGCTCGAGACGCGATGCCGGCGCGGGATCCGGAGCCGGAACTGCCCGATCTTGAGCGCCCCACGGCCATGGACCGACAGCAGGAACAAGCCCTTTTCCTCGAGCTCGTGCCGCAGGCGCGCTTCAGCTTTCAGCCACATAGGTGGCCTCCATGATCTGACCGCTTGCGGTCGCGACCCGGCAGCGGAACTCCATGGTGGTGGTTTAGACCCTGGAAGCGCGCAAAAGGCCGCGCCGAAGCGCCCCGTGCCTCTACCTTGCCAGCGTCATGATCCGTGCGACGTAGTCCTGCGTCTCCCGGTATGGCGGGATGCCGCCGTACCGGGCCACCGCCAGTAGCCCGGCGTTGTAGGCGGCCAGGGCCGCCCCGACGTCATTCTTGAACCGATCGAGCAGACCGCGAAGATGCCGCAGGCCGGCATCGAGGTTTTCCGCGGGATCGAAGGGATCCGCAACGGCGTATTGCTGCGCGACCGACGGCATCAGCTGCATCAGGCCCTTCGCGCCCTTGGGCGAGACTGCGTTGGGCTGGTAGTTGGATTCGACCTTGACGACTGCCTGGGCCAGTTTGACGTCGACGCCATACCGCATCGCGATTTCATCAATCATCGCGTGCAGCCCATCCTCGGTGGTCATCGAGGCAGGCGTGGTGAGGGAGGCCGGCAGCGGTTGAGGCTTCGCGTGCAGGTACTCGTCGGGCAGCACCTCCGCGATCAGCGACTGGGGCGCTTCCATCTGCCCGCCATCGCGCAGCACGAACACCGCCGTGTCGCCTTTCAGCTGCCAGGACTCTACCGAAATCACACGGCCGTTCGTCAGGTGCACGAGGTCCGCGCTGGCGGTCGCGGGCACCGTCGCCAGCAGCGCCCACGGCAGCAGGCAGAGGGCCTTCCTCATGCGTCAGGCGTCATCCCTTCGGTTCGAGAAACGTGTGATACACACGGATTCCCAGCTCCCGCCGGTCGTTCCCGCCGTTGGGCAGGTTGGCCGGTACGAACGTCTTATCGACCTCAATGCGCAATTCCGCCATCTCGCCGTTGCCGAGCTGGGCCGCGCTGATCGGGATGCGGCGCAGGGTCTGGGCGGTCGTGTTGGCCGGAAAGGATGTGACCACCTGATCAGCTGAATAGACGGTGACAACCTGCGGATGGTCTCCAAACAGGTCGGATCGCCCGTCGTAGTCGAGGTAGAACGTCACGTCCTTCTTGGGGTTGCGAAAGCTCAGGATCGCGAGCTTCTGCGTCCAGCGCCAGCTGTTGGTGGGGTTGTCGGGCGCGTACTCGTCCTGGTTCCAGCCCGTCTTGTTGATGACGAGCAGGTTCTCAGACGAGGGCAGAATCTGCACCGTGCCCACCTTGTACTCCCGACTCTTGGACGTGCGGTCCGCCGGATCGACTCCGGTGAGCGGAAGGCGCGGCCCCGCCGGGGCCTTGTACAGCCCCATGCGGACGGTGGCTTCTCCGAGGTACGGCACCACGGGCACAAACACGGTGCGCGTGTACGGTCCGATGGTCTGGCCGCCCTTCCACTGCGAAGTAGGCACCAGAGGATCGTGGTCGTCGCTCCACATCGGCTTCCCGTCCGAATCGACGAAATGGACGAAGACACGATAATCGGTCGGGATCTTCGCATTCGGCGCGACGTCGAATCTGTAGGTCAAATCGATCGGGCTGCCGAGCGGGACGCGGGCTTTCGAGGCGGAAAAAGACGCCGTCGCGACTGGGGGCTCGTTGTCGGCCTTCGAGCAGCTCGCCAGGGGCAGCAGCGCCCCGGCGATCAGCAGAACGCGTACAGGAAAGGCAGCTGACAAAGTCACAATCTTTTGATGTTATCGCATTGCCGCATACTGTTCAATATGTTAGCCTTGCGGCGATTTTGAGGTCCGACAATCCAATGGCCATCGACGCCCTCGGCATGGTGGAAACGCGGGGTCTGGTAGGCGCCATCGAGGCGTCCGACGCGATGGTCAAGGCGGCCAACGTGGTCCTCGTGGGCAAAGAATACATTGGCGCCGGGTACGTCACGGTCATGGTGCGGGGAGACGTCGCGGCCGTCAAGGCGGCCACCGACGCCGGCGCCGCAGCGGCCCGCCGCGTCGGTGAACTGGTCTCGGTGCACGTCATTCCTCGTCCGCATGAGGACGTCCACAGGGTGCTGCCGCAGTCCAAAGGGTGAGAGCGTAAGAGGGTGAGAGGGTGAGAGGTGCCTGATCGCGACCTTGCCTCCATCCAGGAGGCGCGGACGCTCGCCCAGGCGGCGAAGCGCGCGGCGCCCGCGCTCGCCGAGTTTTCCCAAGACGCGATCGACCGGTTGATCGACGCGATGGCGGCGGCGACCAAATCACGGGCGGAAGAATTCGCCAGGTTGGCCGTCGAAGAGACCGGCTACGGGGTCGTCGCAGACAAGATTCAGAAGAATCTGTTCTCCTCCGTGCAGGTGTACGAATTCATCCGTCCGATGCGCACGGTCGGGGTGGTCGCGCGCCACGAGAGCAAGAAGATCATCGAGATCGCCGATCCGTTCGGAGTCGTCGCGGCGATCACGCCTTCGACCAATCCCACGTCAACGGCGATCTACAAGATTCTGATTTCGCTCAAGGCACGCTGCCCGATCGTCATCAGTCCGCATCCTTCCGCCACGCGCTGCGTGATCCGGGTGGCGGAGGTCATGGCCGAAGCGGCGCGCACGGCCGGTGCGCCCGATGGCGCGATCAACTGGATGCAGACGATCACCCTCGAAGGCACCCAGGAGCTCATGAAGCACCGGGACGTCGCCGTCATCCTGGCCACCGGTGGAATGGGCCTCGTGCGGGCGGCGTACAGCGCAGGCAAGCCGGCATACGGCGTCGGGCCAGGCAACGCGCCCTGCTACGTCGATCGAACAGCCGATCTGGCGAAGGCGGCGAGCGACGTGATCATCGGAAAGACGTTTGACAACGGCGTCCTGTGTTCCGCGCCGAATTCGGTGGTCGTCGACGCCGCCGTGGCGGACGGCGTGAAGCGGGAGTTCCTCAGGCAGGGCGCGCATTTCCTGTCTGCGGAAGAAGCAAACAAGCTGGCCAAGGCGCTCGTGACGCCCCAGCGATTGCCCAATCCCAAGCTGGTGGGCAAATCAGCGGTGGACGTCGCGGCGCAGGCAGGGTTTTCGGTGCCGCTGGAGACGCGCGTGCTCATCGCCGAGCTCGCAGGCGTCGGCCGCGACTACCCCCTCTCGATCGAGAAGCTCTGTCCGGTCCTTTCCTATTATGTCGTGGCTGATTGGCATGAAGGCTGCGATCGGTGCATGCAGATTCTCCGTTATGGCGGGATGGGCCACACGATGTCCATCCACTCGGAGGACGATCGGGTCATTCTCGAGTTTGGGTTGAAGAAGCCGGCGTACCGCATCGTCGTCAATACGCCGACCACTCATGGATCGATTGGTCTGACAACCGGGTTGGACCCGGCGATGACACTCGGGTGCGGCGGCTACGGCGGAAACATCACGTCGGACAACATCTCTCCGCGGCACCTGCTGAACATCAAGCGTCTCGCGTACGAGCTGCGCCCGGCCCTCGGAAGCGCGGACAGTGCCGCAGCCCAGCGGTCGCACGCGTCCGAACCTGCTTCACCCGTCGCCAGACCGCCGGATCTGCCCGTCGCGGATTTTGTGTGCGAGGCCGATGTCCGAGCGGCCATCGACGCCGGCCGAACGATCTCAATTGGCGATCGCACGATCGTCACACCTTCCGCGCGAGATCTGGGCGAAGAGCACGGAATTCTGGTGTCGACCTCCTGGCCGCGACACTGAGGCCGTGAGCGTTTCCGGTCATGATTAGGGATTTCGGCCTCTTTTGTTTGACCTCTCCCCGGTCGAGTGTTACCCTTCCCAGACGACTGTCTGGGTGAACACAGGTGACTGAGATTTAGACCACGCGATGATGCCACTGCGCCGACTGTCCGTCTTGGTCGTCACAAGCCTTCTAGTCGGTTGCAGCGCACACGTCCGTCCGGTCGCCGCCCCTCCCCCTTCTCCACTTCCCGTTCGTCCGTTCACCGGCATCGGCGCACCGCTCGTGACGCTGACGGAGGATCCCACCAGCGCCATCATCGCGCGTGCGGAAGCGGACTTTGCCGCCGGCGAATCCGAGTTGGCTGTTGGACACCGGACCGCCGCGCGAGAACGGTTTGACTCGGCAGTGGACACCTTGCTCGCGGCGCCGGGCGGCGCCCGCAGCGACCCCCGGCTGGAGACAGAATTCGAGAAACTGCTCGACCGGATCAGCGCGCACGAGAGCCTCGAGTTGCGCGCCGGCGACGGGTTCGCCGAGGCGCACACGGAGCCGGCGGTCATTGACGACCTGCTGGCGATTGGCACGAGCGAGCGGCCATCCACGCCACGCCCCACGACGGCAGAAGTGGTGACGGCGGACCTGGCGCGGACGCCCCACGACATGCCGATCCAGGTGAACGACAAGGTGCTTTCCTATATCGAGCTGTTCCAGGGAAACCTGCGGTCGTTCGTCGAAGAGGGTCTCGAGCGCGGAGCGCTCTATCTCCCGATGATTCAGGACGTCTTTCAAGCCGAGGGCCTTCCGCTCGACCTGTCATACGTGCCGCTCATCGAGAGCGCCTTCAAGCCGACCGCCTTGTCGCGCGCCAGCGCCAAAGGCATGTGGCAGTTCGAAGCGGACACCGCGAAGGACACCGGGTTGCGCCAGAACTGGTTCCTGGACGAGCGGTCCGATCCCGAAAAGGCCACGCGCGCGGCCGCGCAGTACTTGAAGACGTTGCGGGATCTGTTCGATGGGGATTGGAATCTGGCCCTCGCCGCCTACAACTCCGGCATGGGCCGCGTGCAGCGCGCGGTGCGGCAGGCCAATAAGTCCGATTACTGGGAGCTCACGGCGACCAGCCGGTACCTGCCGCGCGAGACCCGCGAATATGTGCCGATGATCATGGCCGCGGTGCTCATCGCAAAGAATCCGTCCCAGTACCGGCTTCGAAATCGGCCCGGTCGAACCGCTGGCGTTCGACAAGGTGACGGTGCCCGACGCGTTGAGGCTCGATGTCGTGGCCGAGTGGCTGAACGTGCCGGTCGAGCAGATTCAGCGGCTCAATCCGGAACTGCGCCGGGGGATGACGCCGCTCGGCAAGCACGAGTTGAAGGTACCGGCCGGTCTGGCCGGTGCAGTCGAGGCGCAGCTAGCCTCCGCCGGGTCCTCGGTTTTCGCGTCGGCGAATTTCCGGTTTCACCCTGTGACGAAGGGCGAAACGCTTGCCGCCGTTGCCCGGAAATACAAGACCACTGCGAGCAAGCTGGCCGCGGCCAACGACTTGCGGCCGACCTCACGCCTGCGCAGCGGCACCACGCTGATGGTGCCCATCGCGCCCGCAACCGCGCTCGCGTCGCGCAAGACGACCCCGAAGCCTGCAGCCGTCGTCGCGTCCGCGTCGAGCGGGACCTACAAGGTGCGGCCGGGTGACACGCTCTACGGCATCGCTCGTCAGTTCGACACAAGCGTCGCAAGCCTCAAGGAGATTAACCAACTGTCGTCCGATTCGATCTCGATTGGCGACAAGTTGACGGTGCGCCGGTAGTTCCCCGGGCCCGTGGGCCCGGCCTTCCTTGGGACCTCCAGACTCCAGAGGTTGCCGAAGACGCAAGCGCCTTCACGCCGCGTCCTGAAAGATCTTCAATCTCGTCACTCGATTCGAAAGAACCACCGGCCTTTTCCGCTGGCTGAAGACTTGCTCAGACGGCGTGCGTGCTGGCACGGCTGTCGGCGGCCGCGGTTTCTGGGGTCGACGCGATTCCGGTGTCGGTCGAAGTCGACGTCTCGCCTGGACTGCCTGGCGTGACGATGGTGGGATTGCCCGATACGACCGTGCGCGAGAGTCGCGACCGCGTTCGTACGGCCATTCGTAACTCCGGCTTCCCGTTTCCAACGTCGCGGGTAACGGTCAGTCTGGCGCCCGCCGACGTGCGGAAGGTGGGCGCCGCATTCGATCTGCCGATCGCCCTCGGGATTCTCGCGGCGTCAGGAATTGTGCCTCATCGCGAAGGCCCGCCGATGACAATCGTCGGCGGACTCGCCCTCGATGGAGGCGTGCCGCCGATGCACGGGCTGCTGCCGATTGCCGTCGCGGCGCGTCGGACGAGCCGGCCGTCGCTGATGTTTCCGGCCGCCAACTTGTCCGAGGCCGGCATCGTCGAGGAGCTCCGGCTGTTTCCCGTGCAGTCGCTGTGGGAAGCGGTGCGCCTGCTCGTATCGAAGGACCCGGTCTCGACGCCCGCTCCGGCACAAGACGCGGCGTCGCCAGCATCGTTGGAGGATCTCGCGGATGTGCGGGGCCAGCTCACGGGGCGCCGGGCTCTTGAAATTGCTGCGGCAGGGTCCCATCACCTGCTCTTCAGTGGCGCGCCCGGCGCAGGCAAGACGATGCTGGCCCGCCGATTGCCGGGGCTGCTGCCGCCGCTCCATCTGGATGAGGCCCTCGTCGTCACGACGATCCACTCCGTCGCTGGTCTGCTGCCGCCTGGCCGCGGGCTGGTCTCGTCGCGGCCTTTTCGCGCCCCTCACCACACATGTTCGGATGTCGCGCTGGTCGGCGGCGGCAGCGTGCCGCGGCCCGGCGAGCTCAGCCTCGCGCACGGCGGTGTGCTGTTCCTCGACGAGCTGCCGGAGTTCAGTCGCCGCGTACTCGAGAGCCTGCGCCAGCCCCTCGAGGAGGGCGTTGTGCACATTGCGCGGGCGAACCGCACGATGACGCTTCCCGCGCGCGTCACGCTCGTAGCCGCGATGAATCCCTGTCCGTGTGGCTTTCTGGGCGACCCGCGAAAAGAATGTCGATGTCTCGCCTCCGCCGTCGATCGCTATCGCCGGCGACTGTCAGGACCACTACGCGATCGGTTCGACCTCGCGGTGGAGGTACAGGCCGTCCAGTGGCATGAATTGCGCGACTCGGCCCCCGCGGGCGAAGGCAGCGCGCCAGTCAAGGCGCGCGTCATCGCGGCGCGGACTCGCCAGCTGGCGCGGCAGGGCATGTTGAATGCGCAGCTCGACGGGCGCACGCTTCGGACGATGTGCCGCATCTCGGGTACGAGCGACGCGCTGCTGGGTCGGGCGGTCACGCGGCTCGGCTTGAGCGCGCGCGCGGTCACGCGAGTGCTGCGCGTCGCCCGGACAATCGCCGATCTCGACGGCGATGCGGAGATGCGCGACCGCCAACTGGCGGAGGCGCTGCAGTTTCGACTGCCGGTGTGAGCCTCGCAGAACCATTGCCGGCTCCTTCTGATTTCGACCACAGCGGTTGGCGCTACTGCCGTCTCACACGGCGCCGGCAGAACTTTGTGTCGTATCTCGGACAAAGGTGATGCCCTTTTGGGTCGGGACTTCGCCTCCTGAGCCTCGGCGCGACGGCTTCGCTCGGGTTCTTCACGTAATTCGTGCCGCAGCAGACCCCGAAAGTGCGGCGGGGTTGTCTGACTTCCATTTGGCAGAGGGCTTGCACATTCCGCTGGTAGAGTAATCGCGAGTGGATCGGCGGGACGCACCCCCGCAGCCACGCGAGTGCAAGCGAGCCACGCGCACGGAGCGGGCGATGGGCCCCGCGAGGGCGCGTGTCGGGAGGACCGGCGGGGCGAAGCCCCGCGGATAATTTATGGACCCGCTCAACCATCTGCTGGCGACGGACCAGCGTGACACGTTGCAGTTCTTCTTCACCGGCCTGCGCGATGTGACGGCCGACGAGCACATCGACTCGCCGACGTTGTTGTACAACGCGAGCGTGCTCGCCCACTTCGCAAGCACATCGACGTTTTCGCCCGAGAGCCTGCCGGCGCTTCGCAGTCTTGGCGATGTCTTTGATCGATTCGTGACGGACACGTCGTTGCGTCACGACACCGGGTTGATGGAATGGGCCGCCGCGCAGTGTTTGTTGTTCACTGGCTTCTTCGGCGATCAGATGCAACGCCGGCACAACCTCGAGTGGTACGGACAGTTGGGTGCCGATTTCTATGATTACGCCGCCACGGCGACCCGCCAGGCCTCGCGCAAACGGCTGATGGAGCGCATGGCGGAAGAATTTCAGGACTGGCGCCGCCGCTATCTCAAGCTGGCCCGCGAACTTCGCGAGCTTCCCTATTTGATCCCTGGCTAACGGACGAAACGATCCATAGGCGGCGGGCGTATTAACACCTGCCTCCCGCGGGGACCCTGCGAGCGGTCCCTGGCAGTTCCCTTGCAATACGGTTGGCACCGTATACGGGGTGTGGTAGATTCCGCAGGTTGATCAACCGACTCTAACTAGGCCTCAAGGAAGGGGTTAGGCAGCAAGAATGCGTTCGCCGAGATATTCCGTCCTCCTCGCCAACCGTCACACGGGCGCCGTCCGACGTTTCAGTTTTGTGCGTCTGCCGGCGGTGGTGGGGGCGGTCATCGTCCTGACGGTCCCGACGCTCGTCGGGTTGGGCGCGCATTGGGCGCGGAAGGCCGAGATCGAATACTTGAGGTCCGCGAACGAAACCCTCCGTGTCGAGAACGAAAACTACCGGGGCATGACCACCGAACTCGCCACGCAGGTTTCGTCCCTTCAGAGCGCGATTGATGATTTGAGCCAGCAGGCGGAGCTCGACCCCGCCGCCCGTCAGGCGATGGCTCGCCTGCCGGCCTCGATCCGCTCCCGCGCCATGGGTGGCGGGATTTCCGGCTCGCCGCTGGCGGTCAGGCGCGAATCACCGGAATCCACCTTCGGTGTGCTGAAGGATCTGCTCGGCGTGCTTGAAGATCGGCTGACGACGGTCCGCAAGGGCGTCGAAGGCCGTCAGGCGCTGGCTGCGGCGTTACCGAGCCTGTGGCCTCTGAGCTCGGGCTGGCTGACGTCGAATTACGGGTCGCGGAAGGATCCGCTGACCGGGGAAGCCGATTTCCATGCCGGGCTGGATATTTCTGCGGATCGCGGCGTACCGGTGCACGCGACGGCGGACGGCACGGTGCAGCTCGCATCCTACAGCGGCAACTACGGCAATTGCATCGAGGTTGCCCACGGCTTCGGCATCGCGACACGCTTCGGACATCTCTCATCGTACGCGGTGCGCGTCGGGCAGAGGATCAAGCGCGGCGACGTCATTGGCTATGTCGGCGCGACAGGTCGCACCACGGGGCCGCATCTCCACTATGAGATCCTGCTGAACGGTCAGCCGATCAATCCGCTGAAATTCCTCGGGTAAAGACCCGCCTGCTGCGGCCCGGGTTGCCGGCGTCCCGTCGCTTCCCTGCCCCCTGAAACCACGTGACTTGACGTCGTAGCGCGGCGCGGCCGCAGCTTCCGACGTCACGTCAAGTGACTTTCCGTATAAAATCGATAGAATTCCCTTCAGGCGACGCGGCTCCAGTCTGGGCGGCTACGAAGTCTGATGTCCTCATGATCAACACCCTCCTCGCGAAAGTCATCGGCACGCAGAACGAGCGTGAGCTCAAGAAGCTTCGTCCTCTTGTCGGCCGCATCAACGAACTCGAGCCGCCGATCAAGGATCTCTCCGACGTCGCGATTCGGGAGAAGACGGTCGAGTTCCGGCAGCGGATCGAGCGGGGCGAGACACTCGACGACCTGCTGCCCGAAGCCTTCGCCGTCGTCCGGGAAGCCGGGCGACGCGCGCTCAGCATGCGGCACTTCGACGTCCAGCTCATCGGCGGCATGGTGCTGCATGCGGGCCGTATCGCGGAGATGAAGACCGGCGAGGGCAAGACGCTGGTCGCGACACTGCCGGCCTACCTCAACGCGCTCGCCGGCAAGGGCGTACACGTCGTCACCGTAAACGACTACCTGGCTCGCCGCGACTCGGAATGGATGGGCCGCATCTATCGATTCCTCGGCATGAGCGTCGGCGTCATCCAGCACGATTTGAACGACGCCGAGCGCCAGGTCGCCTACCGCGCCGACCTCACGTACGGCACGAACAACGAGTTCGGCTTCGATTACCTGCGCGACAACATGAAGTTCGACCTCGCACACTTCGTGCAGCGCGCGCACAACTTCGCGATCGTGGACGAGGTGGACAGCATCCTCATCGACGAGGCACGCACCCCGCTCATCATTTCCGGGCCGGCGGAAGAGTCCACCGATCTTTACTACGAGGTCGATCGCATCATTCCGAAGCTCTCGGCCGGCGCCGTCACGCAGGGCAACGTCAAGGCTGAGGATCGCGAGCGCCTGGAAACCACCGGCGACTACCTCGTCGATGAAAAGCACAAGACCGTGCAACTGACGGAAACCGGCATGGCCAAAGCCGAGAAGATGCTGGCGCATCGGCTGCAGCCCGGGTCGAACGGACTGTACGACCCCGTCAACATGCCGCTGCTTCACCACATTCACCAGGGCCTTCGCGCGCACACGTTGTTCAAGCTTGACGTCGACTACATGGTGAAGGACGGCCAGGTGGTCATCGTCGACGAGTTCACGGGACGCTTGATGCCGGGTCGTCGTTGGAGCGACGGACTGCACCAGGCCGTCGAGGCGAAGGAAAAGGTCAAGATCGAGCGCGAGAACCAGACGCTCGCCACGATCACATTCCAGAACTACTTCCGCAAGTACAAGAAACTCTCCGGGATGACGGGCACGGCCGAGACCGAAGCCGAAGAGTTCATGAAGATCTACAACCTTGACGTCATCGTGGCGCCGCCGAATCGGGCGTTGCTGCGTAAGGAAGAGGCCGATAGCGTCTACCGGACCGAAAAGGAGAAGTACGACGCGATTCTGAAGGACATCGTCGAAAAACAGGAGACCGGCCGGCCGACGCTCGTCGGCACCGTGTCGATCGAGAAGTCCGAGCGGTTGTCCGGCATGCTCAAGCGCAGCGGCGTGAAGCACGTCGTCCTGAACGCCAAGTATCACGCTCAGGAGGCCGAAATCGTGGCCCAGGCCGGGCGGCTGGCAAACGTGACGATTGCTACCAACATGGCCGGCCGCGGCACCGACATTCTTCTGGGCGGCAACCCCGAATTCATGACACGGCAGCAGACGCTGGCCGATCAGATTGCCGAGCGGCTGCCCAAAGGCGAGGAGAAGTTCGTCGACGACGAGGAATACGTCTACTTCTTCCACCTCGAGAACTTCTACCGCGTGCCGCGCAAGGAGTACGAGCGCATCTTCTCGGAATTCAAGCGTCAGACGGATACCGAGCACGAGCGCGTTGTCGCGCTCGGCGGACTGCACATCATCGGCACGGAACGGCATGAGGCGCGCCGGATCGACAACCAGCTTCGAGGCCGCGCCGGCCGGCAGGGCGACCCGGGGTCCTCGCGGTTCTATTTGTCGCTCGAAGACGATCTCATGCGCATCTTCGGCTCGGAACGCATCGCCGGGCTGATGCAGCGGCTCGGCATGGAAGAGGGCGTCCCGATCGAACACGGCATGGTCAGCAAGGCGATCGAGCGGGCGCAGAAGCAGGTCGAGGCCCAGAACTTCGCCACCCGCAAGCACCTGCTCGAGTACGACGACGTGATGAACAAGCAGCGCGAGACGGTGTACTCGCTGCGGCGGGAACTGCTCGAAGGCCAGATTCAGATCGCCGAAGACGAGGTCCTGGACACCCGCGGCTATCTGATGGTGCTGGCCGAGGAGCTCATCGAGAGCCTTGTCGAGACCCACGCCAACAAGGAACAGGACGTCGAGCAGTGGGACCTTGGCGCCATCCGCCGGGCAATGACGGAGTTTTTCGGGATTGAACCGGCGGTGGCGGACGCGGTGCCGCTCGAAGAAATGCCTTCGGGCGACATGGCCGAAAAGCTGTACCGCCTCGGCGTCGAGCAGGTACGAGGACAAAGAGAAGATTCCCGGTCTCGACGTCAGCGTCCTCCGCCGCGTTGAGCGCGACATCATGCTGCAGATCGTGGATGCGCAGTGGAAGGACCACCTGTACAGCCTTGACCATCTGAAAGAAGGCATCGGCCTTCGCGGCTACGGCCAGCGCGATCCACTCGTGGAATACAAGAAAGAGAGCTTCGCGCTCTTTCAGGCCATGAAGGATCGCTTCGATGAAGAGATGGTGAAGTACCTCTGGCGCATCCAGCCGGTGATGGCCGGCGAGGAACCACCGGCGGTGCGTCAGCCCGTGCGCCGGCCGCCCCAGGATCACGTTGAGCGGCGGCGCCGCCGCGTCCTCGACGACGGCTGGCCGTCAGTCAGTGGCTGCGGCGGTCGCCTCCGGTCCCCCGCGTCCTGCGCGGACCGGCGGAGATGACGCCGCAGGTCAAGACCATCCGGCGGGACGAACCGAAGATCGGCCGAAACGATCCCTGCTGGTGCGGAAGCGGAAAAAAGTACAAGAAGTGCCATGGCGCCTGATGCCCTCGGGGCCGCCGCGCAGGTCGCTGCCGGGCTCTCGGAGGCGCTCACGTTCGACGACATCCTCCTTGTGCCGAGGCACTCGCAGGTGCTGCCGAGTCAGGTCGACGTCGGCTCCCGGCTGACCAGGCGCATCCGTCTGAATGTGCCGCTCCTCAGCGCGGCCATGGACACCGTCACCGAGAACCGGCTGGCGATCGCCATGGCGCAGCAGGGCGGCATCGGGATCATTCACAAGAATCTCAGCGTCGAAGAGCAGGCTTCGGAAGTCGATCGCGTCAAGCGATCGGAGAGCGGCATGATCGTCAACCCGATCACGCTCTCGCCGCGTCACCGGATTCATGAAGCGCTCGAACTGATGCAGCGATACCGCATCAGCGGCGTGCCGATTACCGAGGACGGCGACAAGGAAGGCCGGCTGGTCGGCATTCTGACCAATCGGGATCTCCGGTTCGAAACGCGGACGGATCGCCCGATCGCCGAGATCATGACGAAGGAGCACCTCATCACGGTGCCCATCGGCACGACCCTGGACGCCGCGCGCGAGATGTTCCACCGGCACAAGGTGGAGAAACTGCTCGTCGTCGACGCGGACTACCGGCTCAAAGGGCTCATTACCGTCAAGGACATTCAGAAGCTCATCAAATACCCGGCCGCCTGCAAGGACGGGCTGGGACGCCTCCGGGTGGGCGCGGCGATCGGCATCGGCAAGGATACGTTCGATCGGGCCGAGGCGCTGGTCAGCGCGCATGTCGACGTGCTCGTGATCGATACGGCGCACGGCCACTCGCAGGGGGTGCTCGACACGGTGGCCAGGGTCCGCGAGCGGTTTCCTGATGTGGACTTGATCGCCGGCAACGTGGCGACGGCAGAGGCCACGACCGCCCTGATCGATCGGGGCGTTGACGCGGTGAAGGTCGGCATCGGGGCAGGATCGATCTGCACGACCCGCGTCGTCGCCGGCATCGGTGTGCCGATGATTACCGCCGTCGCGGCCTGCGCGCGAGCCGCCATCGATCGCGACGTGCCGATCATCGCCGACGGCGGCATCCGCTATTCCGGCGACATCACGAAGGCGATCGCCGTCGGCGCCAGCGCGGCGATGGTGGGGAGCTTGTTTGCGGGGACGGACGAAAGCCCCGGCGAAATCATTCTGTATCAGGGCCGGAGCTTCAAGGAATACCGAGGCATGGGGTCGCTTGGGGCCATGAGGCGCGGAAGCCGCGACCGGTACTTTCAGGACGAGTACGATCTCGAAAGCCGGCGCAGCGACGACGAGGTCGTGGAGAAGCTCGTGCCCGAAGGCATCGAGGGTCGCGTCGCCCACAAGGGCAGCGTCGCGGCCATGATTCACCAGCTCATGGGCGGTCTGCGGGCCGGCATGGGATATTGCGGCTGCCGCAATATCGGGAGCTTGCAGTGCGAGGCCCGCCTCATCCGCGTGACCCCAGCCGGCATCCGCGAAGGGCACGTCCACGACGTCATCATCACGAAAGAAGCGCCAAACTACAGAGTCGAGTAGTTGGGAATTCCATGATCGTGATCTTCCTCCTCGTGCCGTCCAGCGGCTCGAGCAGGACCCGCGTCGCCTCGGTCGGTGCGCGGCGCCATCGGTCCGGCCACTCGACGGCCATGACGCCGTCCTCAATCAAGTCTTCAAGCGCGAGATCGTCGACCTCGTCCGGTGTCAGTCGGTACAAGTCCACGTGCTGCAGTCGCGACTTGCCCCGATATTCCTGGACGATCGTGAATGTCGGGCTCGACACGTCATCGCCGTCGCAGCCCAGCCCTTCGGCGATCCCGCGCGCGAAGGCGGTCTTTCCCGCGCCGCAGCGGCCCCTCGAGCAGCACGACGGCGCCCGCCTCGAGCCGGCGGCCCAGATCGCGTCCGACCGCCGCCGTCTCTCCTTCTGAATGCGTGAAGTGAACGGACATCTGAAACAGTGCCGGGAGCCTGTTTGCCAACACAGTAAGAAGGACTCCCGGCGTTATTTTTCCTTGCGGCGGGCGATCAGGTCCAGGACGGCGTCACCGAGACGGTCGATGAGGTCGCCGGCGACCATCGCCAACCTCGCCTTCGTCGGCTTCGGCGAGGTCGCCTGCCAGTCCGTGGAGGTACACGGCGAGCTTGCAGGCGGCCTCGGCGTCGAGCAACTGGCCGGACCAGGCCGCTATCATGCCGGTCAGCACGTCGCCGGTGCCTGCCGTCGCCATACCCGGATTGCCGGTGAGATTGATGAAGGCCTTGCCGTCCGGCGTGGCGATGATCGTCCGATGTCCCTTCAGGACGACCTGCACGCGATGGCTGGACGAAAAATCGCGCGCGATCTCGAGCCGGTGTTTCTGGACGTCTTCGGCGGAAAGCCCCGCGAGCCGCGCCATCTCCCCGGGATGCGGCGTGATAACCAGGTCGACGCCATCGCGGCCGACCAGCCGGTCCGCCTCGCCGGCAAAGGCGTTCAGCGCGTCGGCGTCGATCACGAGCGGCACGCCGGTGCGTTCGACCAGCCCGTGCACGAACGCGGTTGTCGACGGCAGCCGGCCCAGGCCGGGACCGACGGCGATGATGTCGGCGCCGAACTCGAGCACGCGATCGAGCGCCTCGAACGCAATGGCGCCCTCGGTCGTCTCCTCCAGCGACTCGGTCATGAACTCCGCCCCGAGCGCGGCGACGACGGGCACGCACGAGGCAGGAGTGGCGATGGTCACCAGACCGGCTCCCGAACGGAGCGCGGCCATCGCCGCCAGGTACGCGGCGCCGGTCTTGCCGCGTGAGCCGGCGACGATCAGCACTCGCCCGTAGTCGCCTTTGTGCGAGTCCTGGCGCGCGGGCCTCCACGAGCGGCCGCATCGACTCCTTGGTAAGGATCTCGAGCCAGGGGCCCTCGACCTGATCGATCACGGCTCGCGGAATACCAATGTCCGCGATCACCAGGTTGCCCGCGCACGCTTCCGCCGGCGGCAGCACGAGCGGCAGTTTCGGCGCGCCAAGCGTGACCGTCAGCGTCGCGTGCACGGCGGGACCGATGATGTCCGGGCTGTCCGCCGACAGGCCGCTCGGCAGATCGATCGCCACGATCGGCCCCGCGGCCGAATTCAGGTCTTCGACGATGGTCTCGGTCAGACCGGACAGCGGCGCGTTCAGTCCCGTTCCGAACAGGGCATCGACGATCAGATCGGAACCCGAGCACGTCGGTGCCATGAAGCTCCCAGGCCGCGCGCATCCCGAATCTCCACGATGTCCACGCCGAGATTGCTGAGGATCTCGAGGTTCGAGCCGGGCGTCGCCCTTGACGTCGGTCCCCTGCCCCACCAGATAGACCCCGACATCGATCGATCGTTCGAGCAGCGTGCGCGCTACCACGAAGCCGTCGCCGCCGTTGTTGCCCCGGCCGCAGAATCACGGCCACGCGCATGTCGCGCAGGTCCTCGAATGTCGAATCGAGTGTCGCGACGACCTGCCGGCCGGCGTTTTCCATCAGCACCATCGACGGGATGCCGATGTCCTCGATCGCCCGCCGATCGGCCTCGCGCATCTGCTTCGTGTTGAGCACGCGCATGATGCGTCCGTGTGCTGTCCCGGGCGAGCGTACCTCTTGTGCTAGACTCGCGGCAAGGTCACGTCCAGGCGCCGTCGACTGCACCAGCATGAATGCTGTCGTCTATGTGAACGGGCGGATTAGCGACGCGGCCACCGCGGCGATTCCGGTCTTCGATCACGGGTTCCTCTACGGCGAAGGCGTGTACGAGACGCTGAGAACGTACGCGCTCGAACCGTTCCTGTTCGATCGCCACCTCCGCCGGCTGCGGCGATCGGCCGAGATGATGGCACTGCCGGTGCCGTTCTCGGACGATGATCTTCTGACCGGGGTGCGTGACACGATGTCGGCCAATGTCGCTGCGCGCGACTCGGCCCCTTCCCGTTCGGACCGGGGCGCCGAGAAATACATTCGCATCCTGCTGACCCGCGGTGTGGGCGATCTGAGTTACAAGCTCGACGCCTGCCCGGCACCGTCGCTGGTCATCATCGTGAAGCCGCTCGATGTGCCGCCGGAGCGCACCTTCCTGGAAGGCGTCAACGTCGCCCTTGTCGGCGTCCGGCGCAATCATCCGCAAGCGCTGAACCCGATGATCAAGTCCAACAACCTGCTGAACCTCGCTCTGGCCATGCAGGAAGCGTATCGCCGAGGGGCCGACGAGGCGCTGATGCAGAATCAGGCGGGGGAACTGGTCGAGTGTTCCCAGTCCAACTTCTTCCTGGTGCGGAATGGCGCGGTATTGACGCCGCCGCTGTCGGCAGGACTCCTGCCCGGCATCACTCGCGAATTCGTGATGGAGCTGGCCGCCGAGGCGGGCATTGGCGCGTCGGAAGTCCGGCTGACCCCGGACGATCTGGGCTCGGCACAGGAAGCTTTTCTGACCGGCACCACGCGCGAAGTGACGCCCGTCGTCGCGGTCGACGGCCGGCCGATCGGCACCGGCCGGCCGGGCCCGGTCACCCGGAGACTCCTGGCCATCTTCCGCCGGCACGTCGCGGCCTTCGCGCCAGCGCGATAGCCTGGCGAACGCCCGCGCGCGGACCGCATCAGGGCGTCTTCGCTACCGGCGCGTAATCCTCGATCGGCGGGCACGCACACATCAAGTTGCGATCGCCGTACGGGTTGTCGATCCGCGACACAGGCGGCCAGAACTTGCGCAGTCTCAGCCCAGGCAGCGGATATGCCGCCTGCTCCCGCGAGTACGGGTGCGTCCACTGGTCGGCCGTCACATCGGCGGCGGTATGCGGCGCGTTCCTCAGGACGTTGTCTTTGGGATCCACGGTCCCGTCGATCACCGCCTGAATCTCGCCGCGAATCGCAATCATCGCTTCACAGAACCGATCCAGCTCCTCGAGAGGCTCGCTCTCGGTCGGCTCCACCATCAGCGTCCCCGCCACTGGAAACGACACGGTGGGAGCGTGAAAGCCGTAGTCCATCAGTCGCTTCGCCACGTCCTGCTCATCCACCTTGTGCTGTTTGAACGGGCGCAGGTCGAAAATCAGTTCGTGAGCGACGCGGCCGTTCGCCCCTGAGTAGAGAACCGGGTAATAACGTTCGAGGCGGGCTTTCAGGTAGTTGGCGTTCAACATCGCGATCGCCGTCGCAGCGGTCGCGCCGGCGCCACCCAGCATCCGCAGATACCCATACGAGATCAGCAGTATGCTCGCGCTTCCCCATGGCGCCCCCGACACGGCGCGCCGATCGACCTGGCCGTGGACGGCCACCAGGGGGTTGCGCGGAAGGAACGGCGCAAGATGTGCGCCGACCGCGATCGGCCCCATGCCGGGGCCGCCGCCGCCGTGCGGAATCGCGAAGGTCTTGTGCAGGTTCAGGTGGCACACATCCGCGCCAATGATCGCCGGGCTCGTGAATCCGACCTGCGCATTCATGTTGGCGCCGTCCATGTAGACCTGACCGCCGTGTTCATGGACGATCGCGCAGATCTCGCGGATGCGATCCTCGAACACGCCGTGCGTGCTTGGATAGGTCACCATCAGGCAGGACAGGTCATCGCGATGCGCTTCTGCCTTGGCGCGCAGATCGTCGAGATCGATATTGCCGTTCGCGTCGCACGCCACGACGACGACCTTCAGTCCCGCCATGCTGGCGCTGGCTGGATTCGTGCCGTGGGCCGATTGTGGAATCAACACGACATCCCGATGCCCCTGCGCGGTGGACCGGTGGTACGCATGGATGGCGAGCAGGCCGGCAAACTCGCCCTGTGCGCCGGAATTCGGCTGCAGCGACACCGCAGGCAGTCCCGTGATCTCCGCCAGGGCCGCTTCGAGCTCGCTGAAGACCTGCTGGTAGCCGGCAGCTTGCTCCGCCGGCGCAAACGGGTGCATTCTCGCGAATTCCGGCCAGCTCACCGGCATCATCTCCGCCGCGGCGTTGAGCTTCATCGTGCACGAGCCGAGCGGGATCATTGCTGTGTCGAGCCCGATGTCCTTGCGCTCGAGACTACGGATGTAGCGCATCATCTCCGTTTCAGAGTGGTGCGAATTGAAGACCGGGTGGGTCATGAACGCCGATCGCCTCCGCAGAGGCTCCGGCAGCGAGAAGCGCTCGTGATCCCTTAAGCCACCGGCGCCGGCCTCGATGCCTGCCGTGCGCCGGATCCGAGAAGAGTCCGACCAGTTCCGCGAGGTCAGCGTCGCTGACCGTCTCGTCCAGCGCGACCTGCACCACTCCCGGCGCTGGATACCGGAAGTTGATCCCCCGCAGCCTCCGCACGCTGCCGCAGCGCCTCGACGTCCGCGGCGCCGCGCTCCAGGTGAATCGTGTCAAAGAAGGCCCGATTGGCCTGACGCCAGCCCGCCGATGTGGCGGCGGCCGCCACGGCGATGGCCTGGCCGTGCACGCGGCTGGCGATGGCCTTCAATCCCTCAGGGCCGTGATAGACGCCATAGAACGCCGCCATATTGGCCAGCAGCGCCTGCGCCGTGCAGATATTCGAAGTCGCCTTTTCGCGGCGAATGTGCTGCTCGCGGGTTTGCAGCGCCATGCGGTAGGCCGGCCGTTTCTGGCTGTCGACAGAGACGCCGATGATGCGGCCGGGCGCCTGCCGCACGAAGGCCTCGCG
The DNA here is from genome assembly GCA_963724645.1 of uncultured Acidobacteriota bacterium. Classification (GTDB taxonomy): domain Bacteria; phylum Acidobacteriota; class Vicinamibacteria; order Vicinamibacterales; family SCN-69-37; genus CAVXSP01. The sequence goes on along the minus strand of CAVRVJ010000005.1, from coordinate 326,381 downwards.
CGTTGCGAAGAACGCCGCGTGCGGCCCGCCGTACCCGAGCGGCACGCCAAATCGCTGCGCGTTGCCGACAACCACGTCGGCGCCCGCCTCGCCCGGGGGCGTGACAAGCGCCAGCGCAAGGAGGTCCGTGCCCACGCCGACAAGGACTCCCGCCTCATGCGCGCGCTCGATCAGGCCGCGCAAGTCAGCCACCTCGCCGCGATCGTCCGGGGACTGCAAGTACACGCCGTAGACATCGGGACCGAACTCGACACGCGACAGATCAGCAATTTCCACACGGATGCCGAGCGGCTCGGCCCTGGTCTCGAGCACCGCCAGCACGTGCGGAAACACCCGGTCCGACACGAGAAACGTCGTGGCACTCGCTCGCCTGTGGACGCGCAGCAGCAAGGTCATCGCCTCGGCCGCAGCCGTGGCCTCGTCGAGCAGCGACGCGTTCGCCACCTGCATGCCCGGTCAGGTCGGCCACCATCGTCTGAAAATTCAGAAGCGATTCGAGGCGGCCCTGGGCGATCTCGGCCTGATACGGCGTGTAGGGTGTGTACCACCCGGGGTTTTCGAATACGTTCCGCTGAATGACGGCCGGTGTAATCGTGTCGTGATATCCCAGACCGATGTACGAGCGGCATACGCGATTGCTGCGCAGCAATCCTGCGCAGCCGGCGCAGGTACTCGAACTCGCTCTCGCCGTCCGTCAGGGCGAGCCGGGTCGGCAGCCGGATGTCCCCCGGGATGATCTCGTCGACCAGCCCATCAAGGGATCGGGCCCCGACGGTGGCGAGCATTTGCGAAAGGTCGTCAGCCCGTGGACCGAGATGACGATCCTGAAACATATCTGACACGCAGTAGGCTTTCCTATTTGACAAGCTGCTCGTACGCGGTGGCATCGAGCAGCGCCGCGGTTTCCGCGAGGGCGCTGGGCCGCACTCGAATCATCCAGGCCTCGTGCGGCTTGTCATTGACCGCCTCCGGGTGTGTGCCGAGCGTGCCGTTGACGCCGATGACTTCACCCGAGAGCGGCGAGAACAGCTCCGACACCGCCTTGACTGATTCGATCGTGCCGAACACTTCCCCCTGCTTCAGCACGCGGCCGACCTCAGGCAGCTCGACGTACACGACGTCGCCGAGTTGATGCTGCGCGAAGTCGGTGATCCCGACCTCGGCCTGGTCGCCGGCCACGCGCACCCATTCGTGATCCTTCGTGTATTTCAGGTCGGTTGGATACATCGGCATTCCTTGAATAGGACACGGGCCCGCGCGTCCGGCTAAGTTCTGGGCCTCTTGTAGAACGGCTCCGGCACCACCGCCGCGTGCACATGGCGGCCCCGGACATCGATGGTCAGTGAAGACCCCAGGGCAGCCATTTCGATCGGGACCATCGCAAACCCGATCGCCTTCTTCAGGAACGGCGTTTGAGTACCGCTCGTCACGACCCCGACTTGCCGAGTGCCCGAAACGATTGGGTAGCCGTGGCGCGCGATGCCGCGATCCGTCACTTCAAACGCCGCGAGCTTGCGGACGAGGCCCAGGGCCTTCTGTTCGCGCAGACGGCCGGACCCGAGAAACGCGTCCTTCTTCCAGCCCACAATCCATCCTAGGCCCGCCTCGAGGACGGTGGTCTGGTCGTCCATGTCGTTGCCGCACAGGCGCATGGCGGCCTCCAGGCGCAGGGTGTCCCGCGCGCCGAGTCCACAGGGCCGCACGCCTGCGTCCCGTCCGGCCGCAAGGATGGCGTCCCAGAGCCGCTCCGCCTGCGCCGGCGGGACGAAGACCTCAAACCCATCCTCGCCGGTGTAACCCGTGCGCGACACCGTCGCGCGAATGCCGGCGACCTCGCCGACGGCAAACCAGTAGTACCGAATCGCCGACAGGTCGATGGCCGTCAGCGTCTGCAGGACTTCCGCGGCGAGCGGGCCCTGCAGCGCCAGAAGCGCATAACGCGAACTGCAGTTCACGACGGCGGCGTCGCCGCCCAACAGACGGGCCTGCGATGCGATCCATTCGTAGTCCTTCATGATGTTGCCGGCGTTGACGACCAGCAGGAAATGGTCTTCGAGGAGGCGATAGACCAGCAGGTCGTCGACAAACGTGCCGCGGTCGGTCATCAACGCGGAGTACTGCGCTTGCCCGATGGCGAGCTTCGAGGCGTCATTGCTCGTCAGCCATTGGACGGTCGCCAGCGCATCTGGCGCCGGCAATCTCGATTTCTCCCATATGGCTGACGTCGAACAACCCAGCGCGCGTCCGGACCGTCAGGTGCTCGTCGGTGATGCCGGTGTACTCGACGGGCATGTCCCAGCCGCCGAACTCGACCATCCGCGCGCCATGCGATCGATGTCTAGCGTTGAGGGGAGTCTTCTTGAGCGCCGCCGGTGTTCTGAACGTCATGTGGGGCCCAACGGCGCGCCATTCCGCCGGATGAGACCCTACAACGTACTATCCGCTCGCGCGAGCGGTCAAGGCACACCCCCTCCTGAGCAAAGCAAGCCTCCTCATCGCGAGAACACTTGACTTGACATGGTCGGACTCGGGCGGAGTGACCGCGTCCATTCAAGGGTCTTTTGCGGGGTCGGCCCTAGTTTCGACGCGGCCGCGGCCAGGCCAGACGCAGCACGAGAAAGACTGCGACGACGATCGTCCCGGTCAGGGCGATTCCAACCCTTGGCCCCCGAGCCCCGGCAACGGCGTGGAGGACGGAGGGAAGCACAGCTCCGACCACCAAGAGACTGATGATGAGCTGAACGATAACGAGAACAACGCCACGCATTTGCGGTCCCTCCTGCGCTGCTTGCCTTCGCGAAAGTCACTCTTGACCATGGCATCGCGCGGCTCTCGGAAGCCAAAGTCCATCCGAGAACCGCGCGTTCGATGCATCAGCCGACGTAGAAGCCGCCGCTGCACTTCATGAACCACATGAAGGCACCTTCGGCGCGCAGGTCATAGATGAGGCCACAGGCGCCCAGGCAGAAGTATCCGGACCAACCGCACCCGCTCCCGCACTGCGTGTAGTCATCCATGATCCGGATCGCTTCGGCGGCATAGCTGTCCCAGCACGCGCCAGGACCCTCAGCCAGACGAGCCTTCACAACTTTCGCAGGCGCTGCGGCCGTCTGCGCCCAATGCTGATACTGGACCGTTCCGTTCGATTCGCCCCACATCGATCCGAGGAGCGCTCTGGTGAGCAGCAGCGCGTTGCCCTCGAGGATGTCCGGGCGCAACACCGATCGATCCAGGAGACGCTTCGCCGCGATTGCCGCCGAAGAGTGCCGCAGGTACTCGGCAAGAGGCACGAGGCTGGACAACTGCAAAGCCGTGCCCCGCACCTGCCTGTCCTGGACCGGAGACGACGACCTGGTTCCCGGTCAACGAGACGCTGACGTGCTGTCGCCCTGACGCGAGCGTCGTGATCGACGACGTGCCGTCGAATGTCTTGCGAATGCTGACGTCTTTGCTCTTGAGCTCGATGCTGACCTGCCCCCCCGGGTCACGGTGCAGGGTGATCGTCGCACCAGTCGCCGGATCCGTCGTCGTACGGACGTACGGAGTGGCCGTGACCCGAGATGACTCATCTCCATTGACTGCACAGGCAGCCGCCGACGCGGCCCACGCGGCTCCGCCTTGACACAGAAGCCCTGCTGCCACGAGGCACAGCACTTTTCTTCCACTCATCGCCCACGCTCCTCGTCCGGACGTGACCGGACCGGAACGGCACCGCGACCTCGCGCGCCCGAGCGCCGGGCGCCCGCCTCATCCGTCCCACTGCCAAAAGGCCTGGCTGGCGGCAACCGGCCGCGACGGTGACCTCGCCTTTCTTTCTTAGCCGGGGGACGTCGTCCCCCGGACCCCCTCTCGCCGTCGCTCGCGGGGACCCCGATGCCCCGCTCCGCTCCGGCGGCTCCCTCGCCTGGCTCGGTCGCTTCTCCTGGGGGGACGTCGTCGCCCGGACCCCTCTCGCCGTCGCTCGCGGGGACCCCGATGCCCCGCTCCGCTCCGGCGGCTCCCTCGCCTCGCTCGGTCGCTTCCCCTGGGGGGACGTCGTCCCCCGGACCCCCTCTCGCCGTCGCTCGCGGGGACCCCGATGCGCCGCTCCGCTCCGGCGGCTCCCTCGCCTCGCTCGGTCGCTTCCCCTGGGGGACGTCGTCCCCCGGACCCCCTCTCGCCGTCGCTCGCGGGGACCCCGATGCCCCGCTCCGCTCCGGCGGCTCCCTCGCCTCGCTCGGTCGCTTCCCCTGGGGGACTTCGTCCCCGGAACGCCTTACGTCGTCGCTTGTGGGGGCCCCACTGCCCCACGCCATTCCGGCGGCTCCCTCACACGCCCACGCCACTCCGGCGGCCGCTCCCACGCCGCCGTGTCGACGTCTAATGGCCGGGCGCGATCGCTCCGTGCGCGCTCGCCGTCCTTTCAACGATGGCCTCGCGGGCGGAGGCGTAGCCAAGGTGTGCCTGCAAGGTGTGAAAGCTGATGTCCAGCACGTCACAAGCGCGACGTTTGTTGCCGTCGCAGCGATCAAGCACGAGTCGCACGTAGCGGCTGCTCCACGCGCGCAAGGACTCGTCGCGCTCAGGGATCGTGTCGATCACATTTCGGTAGGCTTTCGTGATCCCTTCCGGCAAATCGAGCACGCCAATGGCCGGGCCCGCTGCCAACGCCACCGCCCGTTCGATTACCCGCTCGAGCTGCCGGATGTTGCCGGGCCAGTCATGTGCAACCAGCGCCTCCATCGCAGTCGGCGAAAGGGTCAGCAGACGCGTCGATCGGTGCCGCGCCAGGATGTGCTCTGCGAGCAGTGGTACATCCTCCCGTCGCTCCCGAAGCGGCGGCACCTGAATCTCGACGCCGGCCAGCCGGTAGAAAAGGTCAGCCCGAAACAGCCCGGCCTTGACCTGCGCGTGCAGCGTCCGGTTCGTGGCCGCAATCACCCGCGTATCGACCTCCCGCGATTCCTGCGCGCCCACGCGCTCCACAGAAAGGTCCTGCAACACGCGCAACAGCTTCGCCTGTGCAACGGCCGACAAGTCCGCGACCTCGTCCAGAAAGAGCGTGCCTCCTTCGGCCTGTTCGAACTTTCCCCGGCGTCCCCGAACGCCGGTGGCCGTTCGTTCTTCGATGCCGAACAGCTCGGCTTCGAGCAACGTTTCTACAAGCGCCGCGCAGTTGACCGCGACGAACGGACCACGCCGTCTCGGGCTCAAGGCGTGAAGTTCGCGGGCCACCAGTTCCTTGCCCGCGCCACTCTCGCCTTCTATCAGGACAGTAAAGTGGGTCGTCGCCACGCGCGCCATTTGCCCGCGCAGTTCCTGCATCACCCGGCTTCGCCCGACCAGCATGTGATTCCGGCTCCTTGGTATTTCAACTTCAATGCCAGCGCGTCGATCGACGTTCTCGAGCGAAAGACCTTGTGATTCCCCTGCTGCTGCGGGTAGCAGATTCCCGACTCTCATTGCCATCGGCAAAGACCGTGATACGTCGGGCCTTCCTTACCCAGCCGCGCCACCGACCACGAAACGACCCACGCGCCTCGTCCAGGTGAAGGAGCCCCGGCGGAAGCGACAGGCACGAGCTCCACCAGTTGCCCAGGATGAAGCCTCGCGGTACCCTCGAGACGCAACCCATCGCTGGTCTCTTCTACGACGTGTAACTGACGACCAAGGTGGAATCGGCGGCCGGTCACAGTTCTCTCCAGGTTCTGGCCACGGCGTCATAGCGGAGCACGCGTAGTCGTCCGGTGATACCCGCGACGCGGACGGCATACTGAGCGCCCTTTGTCGATCTGACGAAGAGCGATCCGCCGGTGCAGCCCCCGCTCGGTGAGAAGCTCGCCAGGTTGCTGGCTCCAAACCTCACTGGATCCGTCGACGGCGGGTCGTCGTCTGGTCCACGAATCGTGCCGTCGACGGTGATGCTGACACCGGGAAAGAGCGCGGCAACATCGACTGGACCGTCAACGCAGACGTCTTTATTGACGCGGAGGTCGGCGCGGCGGAGGCCGTTGGCATTCCCGTCCACGCAGACTTGGAAGACCCACCGGCCGCCCACGAGATCGAAGACCAGCCCCGTGGAAGCGGTTCGGGTGACCGACTGTTGCTTCGCATCGCGCAAGCGCCCCGCGACAAAGGCCGCAGCCTGTCTAGCCCGTCCCTCGTCAATCGCCGAGGCAGTCGATGGAACAGCAAGGCCTGCGACGATAAGCAGGATGGTGACGACAGCCATGACTTCGACGAACGAGGTACCGGAATCGGCGCGCAGACGGAGAAGACAAAGGGTCCGGCCCGAAAGCCGATCGCCGGCGACCGCCAACATGCTAACGGTCGCTCGGCTTCATGGTCGCTACCGTGATGAGTGGCTTGAGCTTCAGGAAGCTCTTCTCCCCGATGCCCTTTACGTTCATCACATCCTCGATCTTCTTGAAGCCGCCGTTTTTCTGCCGGTACTCGATGATCCGCGCCGCAGTTGCGGCTCCGATGTTGGGCAGCGTCCGTAGATCCGCCGCTGACGCGGTGTTGAGATTGACTGGAGCCGCAGCGGTCGCCCTGGCCGGTTTGGTTGTCGTGCTTCGTGACGGATCCTGCATTGCACGGCCTTGCGCAAGGCCGTGATCTGCCATCAGGACCGCGAGCACCATCATCACTCCGCTCGTCGCCAACAGTTTTCGCACCATCGGATGACTCCCTTTCCTGCAAGGAGATCGCGTATGCGATCTCGTGGACTGAGCGGAGCCGGAAGAATCGCCAGACGCCGAGCGCGAGGTCGAAGTCACGTCGACAAGCGGCCCGCCGGCTCCGCCTGAACTGCAGGCAAGTGGCGGACCAGATCGGCCCGCGCGACCGCCGGTCATGGGAACTGACTGAGCAGGCGGACCTTAGACGAACATCGGCCGCACCGGGGCGGCGCGGTCGATTTCAGAACGCGCGGAAACGACCACTGCAGTTGACGGAATCAGTTGTGCGCCCGGCAATGCGGGCTACTGCAGATGCGCGTGGCACTCTCGGCCGCGACAGGCGAAGACCGAAAAACGGTTTTTGGGCAATTCGCTGTGAGCGCCGGTATTCAGGCCCGCGAGCCTGCCACCGGCATCGAGCTCCGGTACCAGGACACTGTCCGGCGCAAGCCCTCCTCGAGCAGCACACTCGGCGCAAACCCAAGGAGCTGCCGGGCTTTGAAGATGTCAGCTTGCGAATCCCGGACATCGCCTTCGCGCGGCGGGTCAAAGACGGGTTGAACATCCTGACAGAGAATCGTCTGAAGGGTGCGCACTAATTCGAGCAGCGACACCCGTCCACCGTTGGCCACGTTGATGACCTCGCCGGACACGTTCGGCGCCTGGCAAGCCAGCAGTACACCGTGCACGATGTCGCTCACGTATGTAAAGTCCCGCGTCTGCTTGCCGTTCCCATGAATGGTCGGGGCTCGTCCCTCGATCAGCGCCTTGATGAACAGCGAAATGACACCGGAGTAGGGCGACCCCGGGTCCTGCCGCGGGCCGAAGACATTGAAGTAGCGGATGACCACGGTCTCGAGTCCATAGAGTCTGGCGAAGAGCTGACAGGTACTGTTCCCCGACGAGCTTCTGTAACGCGTAAGGTGACAGCGGTTGCGGCCTCATGTCCTCGCGTTTCGGCAGTACCGCGGTGTCGCCGTAGGCGGCTGACGAGCCGGCAAATACAAGCCGCTTGACGCGAGCGTCGCGCGCGGCCAGCAGAATCTGCAGCGTCGCGTCGACATTGGCCCGATGCGAGGTCAACGGATCTTTGACAGATCGTGGGACCGAGGGAATGGCGGCCTGATGCAGGACGAACTCACACCCCTCGACGGCGCGCCGGGCCACAGCCTCGTCAGCCAAATCGCCCTCGACCAGATCGACTTTTTGCCCGGACGGCAGGTTTTCCCGCTTGCCGCTCGAGAAGTCGTCTGCCACGCGGACGGATTCGCCACGCCGCAACAGCTCTTCTACCAGATGCGACCCGATGAAGCCGGCCCCGCCCGTAACCAGGTAGTGTGCCATGGGCCAATTCTACGTTGAGCGTCAGCGACTTCGCGAGACTCGCTGAACGGCAGACTGGGCGCAGCTCTGCCCGAGGGAGCCACGCGCGCGGCGCAGGGTGACGCGGGCGCCGCGAGCGCACGTGTAGGGGTCCGGAGACGAAGTCGCAATCGAGTCGCGAGCGAGCGGCGCGAGTGAGCCACGCGCGCGGCGCGGGGCAACGGGGTCCCCGCGAGCGCGCGTGTGAGGGGTCCGGGGACGAAGTCGCAATCGAGTCGCGAGCGAGCGGCGCGAGTGAGCCACGCGCGCGGTGCGGGGCGACGGGGTCCCCGCGAGCGCGCGTGTGAGGGGTCCGGGGACGAAGTCGCAATCGAGTCGCGAGCGAGCGGCGCGAGTGAGCCACGCGCGCGGCGCGGGGCAACGGGGTCCCCGCGAGCGCGCGTGTGAGGGGTCCGGGGACGAAGTCCCCGGATTAAGAAAGTTCCGCCGCAGTGCGCCGTAAGCCGAATTCTGTCCGCCTTCGCGCCGCTTCGCAGCGACACTACGGCGCGACGACCATTCCTCTAGGCCCGCCATTGCTGACGGGCTCCAGCAGCCTACCCGGAGACATGGGACGGGCCGTCCTCTCCGGCGCTGCAGGGCGTAAGCCGTGCCGCGCCGAGCGTCTCCCTATTTGGCCTTGCTCCGTGCGGGGTTTTGCCTGCCATCTGCCTCACAGCAGACGCGGTGCGCTCTTACCGCACCTTTTCACCCTTACCCCCGGCGTGCCCGGTTGATCGCGCTCGATTGCCGACACCACTCCGAGCCATCAACCGGACACGCCTGAGGCGGTATGTTTTCTGTGCCACTGTCCTTCGAGTTGCCCCGACCGGGCGTTACCCGGCGCACTGCCCTGCGGAGTTCGGACTTTCCTCCCCGCCCTCGCTTGCCCGCACGCGCTGAGCGCGGTCAGGAAGCTCCGGCGCGGCGGTCGTCTGGCTCACTGCGGCGGAATCTCAAATTGTACCACCGCGAGTCGCCGCCGTAGGTGCCGCACTCAGATTCATCACCGCCAGCGATAGCCGGCGCGCGCGCGGACGTCGAGGCCGCTCTGCCTTGGCAAACGTACGCTCAGCCTGTGAAACCCGGCAGGCTCCACGCCGTGTGGTACGAAATGAAGCACGTAACTCGATTCGGAACTCGTCGAGGACCCTTCGGAATCGTCCGGCAATACTGTCACCCGCCTCGACGGGCACGACGAGCCCGCCAGTCTCGGCGGCGAGGCGGTCGTACACGCGACGAAAGGCGGAGCTGACCGTCGACGTCGGTGCACGGAACACCGCCGTAGAGGTCGGTGGGCCCGCGAGGACGACGGCTATCGTGGGGGTCGTGTGGTGGATGAGGTCCAGCAGGTCTGCGGGTTCGGTGACGCTGGTGGTGTCCATCCCGTCGCTAAAGAGCACGATCAACTGGCGCCGATCGGCCGGCGTGGGCGCGGTCAGCGCAAGCGCCAGGGCATCCAGCACGGCACTGCTCCCCTGGGTCGAGATAGCGCTCAGGGCCCGGTCGAGGCGGTCGGGAGGCTCCGCGAAGTCCACCAGGGTTATCGGCCGCATGTTGAACGTCATGAGCCTCAGCCGATCGGAAGCACGCAAGTTCGCTCGGAGGTCCGTGACCGACCGGCGCAACTCGCTGAGCACGGAGCCGCTGACGCTGTTGCTCGTGTCGAGAGCAATCGTCACGTCGATCGGCAGCTTCTCGTAACTGAGTTCGGCAACGGTCTGCGCCACATCGTTGTCGAGCACCTCGAAGTCCTGTGCCGAAAGTCCGGTCACCGGGCGTCCGCCCCGGCGCACCGACACGTCCACGCTCACGAAATCGGCGCGGCCTCGAAACGTCACAGGAGCGTCCTGCCAGCCGACGGACGCCGACATCGCGGCCAGTGAGGCGCCAACGAGGAGCAGGAGGATCGTCGTCCACCTGGCACGGGGTCGCCAGACTCGGTCCATCATCTCGCCAGCTCCCGCAGCCGCCTCAGTCGCGCCGGCGAACGCGCGAGATCGCCGAGCCAGTAGCCCCACCAGGGATCGAATCGACGGTCGGCCGTCGATTGCAGTGCGATCGCGAGCGATTCCGCCTCCTCCCGACGGTTGGTCGCCAACAGCAGGGTCATGAGCGCCGTTCGCGCGGCCGTTCCGTCTGGAAGGGCCGACATCGCCTCGCGTAACGCCAGCGCGGCGGCGTCGTTCCTCCCCAAGGCTCGCCACACTTGCCCTCGAATCAGTCCCACCATGTATCGAAGTTCCGGATCTGCGGGCGTCGACGTGATCCGATTGAGCCATTCTTCTGCTTTATCGAGCCGGCCCAGTCGCGCATAAAACCAGGCGGCTCGGCCTTCCGCTTCCGCGGCGTCTCCTGAGACCGCTGCAGCGGTTTCGTACGCGCGCGAGACTTCTCGCTCGCGAGCGGTATCAACCGGCGGCATGGCATCGCCGGGCAACAAGGGAAGCGGGCGGAGGGACCACTGTTGCTCGGTCAGAATCGCAGCGGTCAGCGCCAGCCGCGGCTCCGCCGGACAACGTTGTCGCGCCTGCTGGATCAGCACGAGCGTTGCCGCAGGCTCGAACGCAGCCGGCAGTCCGGCCGCCTCTGTCATGAACCACGCACACTCGAACCCGTCGTCCGGGGTCGGCTGCCGAATCAGCGTCCCGTACTGGACGAGCAAGCGCGCCGAGGCCTGGCGCGCGCCGGCGCGCCGGCTCTGGAGGCCCGCCAGCCCGATCTCGAGCGCGAAGAGCGCGTCGCGCCGCGATGTGCTGCCCAGACGTCCCCCGATGTCCGCTGCCTCTCGAATCAGGATTTCGGGGTCACTCGATGCCCGTACCAGATGCATGACCGTCTCATCATCGCCGGCTTGAAACGCCTTGACGATCGGGGCGAGTTCCGGGCTCGGCGCATGTGCGGGTAGCGCCGCGGGCGCCGGGCGTGCCGGAACGACGGACGGAGCCTCCGGCGTCGAGGTCTCGATGGACCTCGCCGACGGGCGCGGCACCATCACCCACTTTCGCCCGCGCACGGTCGCCGATCGCGCCGCCACCTTGACCGAGAGATCGTGCGGGCGGCCGTCGCGGTCGTCGCGCGCAGGCTCCACGCCGAGCAGGTAGTACGCCGACGTTTCGCTCAAGACTCGGTCGAAGGCGGCCTCGCCGTTTCCTGACAGGACCTTGATCAGGGCACCGCCGGCCGTTCCAGCCACCTGTTCGAGCCATCGCCCCAACACCTGGCTGTCCCGCTGGAGATCGATCAAGGTGTTCCGAGCCCTTCGCGTTTCCGGCGACGCATTCTCCATCCAGCTCTGATCGAAGAACAGCGCGTAGAGCGTGACGTTCGATCTGGTGGCATCCTTGCCGACCGAAACGCCGAAGTCGCCCAGGTCCGGCCGACCGCCGGGCACGTCGCTGGCGATGATGCCTGCGCTCAGCAGGACGACTGTCGTCCGGGCGGCGAGCGTCCCCAGGCTCTGCAGCAGCCCGCGGAACTGGCCGATGCTTGCCTGCGCCTGGCCCTCGAAATAAAGCGATTCTTGAAGTACCTCGTTGGTGAGAAGAGTCGGGCACTCCGCATCGGGCGGATTGCCACAAAGCCGGCGCACGAGCCCCGGGCTCCCGACCGACAGCTCAATCAACTCGGACGGCCTGAGGTTGAAACGTGACACGTTGGGCGTCGGCGAATCGCGCATGCCGACGACCGTGTCGAGGGCGCGAAGGATGGCCGCATGGTTCGTGGTGGCGTCAATGTGGGGGCCGATCGGGAAGACAAACAGCCCGACCCGATCCTCGGGCAGCAGGTGCAGGACGAAGTCCCGGGCCGCCGAGATGATGCCGCGCGACGCGCTCAGGTTAAAGCTCAGGGAGTCAACAGCGAGGATCAGGACCCTTCCTGCCGGGGCCCCGGCGCCCAGGGCGCCGGGCTGATCGGGCCCTGTCAGCGCGGACGACTTCAACGCCCCGGAGGGCGATCCGTAGCTGATCAGGTCGGCAGTGACCACGCGGTGCCGGCGTCCGTCGATGCTGACCGTGAACATGTCGGGCCGCAAGCCGACCACAGGATGCCCACCGGCATCCACGACTTCCACGTCAACGGCGATCAGATCGACCGAGGCGCGGAATGTGGGCGGAGTCTGGCTTGATTGGGCCCCGAGCGAGCTCCCCAGGACCGCACACGCCGATAGCGCGACGAGCTGAGAGACGGGCCTCAGTGGGAACACAACCTGTCCTGGGGATCGCCGCCATCCTAGCAGGATTCGGTTATCCGTCGGTCTCCTGCCGGATGTTGTATTGCTCCAGCTTCTTGTACAGGTTGCTGCGTGGCGTGTCGATAATCTCCGCGGTCTTCGAGATGTTCCAGCCGAACTCGCGAAGTTTCTCGACCAGGAACGTGCGCTCGGACATCTCCTTGAACTCGCGCAGCGTCGCTGGCATGGCGCCCGTGGATTCCGGCGCGGGCGCGCCAGCGGCGGCGGGCGCCGGGCGCGCGTCGACGCGGACGACCGCCCGGACCTCTTCGGGCTCAATCACGTCACGGTCGCTCATGATGAGCAGCCGCTCGATGACGTTTCGAAGCTCGCGGATGTTGCCGCGCCAGCGCGCCTGGCGGAGGGCATCGATCGCGCCCGGCGAAAAGCGCGCCGGCCGGCGATTGTTGTCGCGCGTGAACTGCGACACGAAGTGCTGAACGAGAACAGGAATGTCGTCGAGGCGCTCCCGCAGCGGCGGGACGGAGATCGGGATGACACTCAGCCGGAAGTACAAATCCTCGCGAAACCGGCCCTCCGCGATTTCTTCCTCGAGATCCTTGTTCGTCGCGGCGATGACGCGCACGTCCACCTTGATGGTCTTCGAGGAGCCGAGTCGCTCGACCTCACCTTCCTGCAGAACGCGGAGCACTTTCGCCTGCGTTTTCGCGCTCATGTCCGCCACTTCATCCAGGAAGATTGTTCCCCGATCGGCCATTTCGAACTTCCCGATCTGTTTTTCCGTGGCGCCGGTAAACGCGCCTCGCTCGTGGCCGAACAGCTCGGACTCGATCAGCTCTTCTGGAATCGCCGCGCAGTTGACCTGTACGAAGCGCTCGCGGGCCCGGAGGCTGTTGCGATGGATCGCACGCGCGATCAACTCTTTCCCGACACCGCTCTCGCCCAGAATCAGCACGGTCGCGTTGGTCGGCGCTGCCCGGCGCACCTGTTCCATGATCTGTTTCAGCGACGCGCTGGCACCGATCAACTGGTGTCGCGCCCCCAGTTCCGATTTGAGCTGACGATTCTCGCGCCGCAGTGTGCCAAGCTCGAGGCCTTCCCGAATCGCGTCGAGCACGTAGTCCTTGGAGAGCGGCTTTTCGACAAACCGGAACGCGCCGAGCCGGCCGGCCTCGAGCGCGGTCGCCGCGGTGCCGTGCGCCGAGACAATCACCACCGGGAGCGCTTCATTGGCCGCCCGCAGACGGCTGAGGACTTCGAGCCCGTCCATGCCAGGCATTTTGATATCGAGGAACACGAGATCGGGATTGTCCCGGTCGGCAATGGCGAGGGCTTCCTGGCCGGACGCCGCCACGAGACATTCGTGGCCGTCGTACTCCAGGATCATCCGCATCGTGTCGCGGATGGCGGGCTCGTCATCCACGACCAGGACCCGCGCTTTCGTCATTGGGAATCGAGCACGACAGCGTAGATGACGCGGCGGTCGCTGAGCCGATCGTAGGCAAAGAGGGCGACGCTGTCGCTCGGCCGGAGCGTTGCCACCAGCGCGCGGAAGTCCGCTACCGACGTCACCCGCCGGCGATTGATCTCCAGGAGAACCTGCCCCGGCCGCACTCGGGCGAGATGCGCCGGGCCTGCCGGATCGACGTCGGTGATCAGAACGCCGACCATCGCATCGGGAATATTCAAGCGGCGAATCATCGACGCGTCGAGATCCCTGACGCTCAGCCCGAGCGGGGCTTGATCCTGGTTGACGGCGGGCCGGACGCTTCGCGCGTCGACGGAATGCGGACGCGAGGATCTCGGCAGCGGCCGCTCGGTGAGCCGCACGGGAATGCGCCGTGCGGCGCCGTCGCGCCAGACGGTGAGATAGCTGACGCTGCCGGGGGCTCTGGCCGAGATATACCGAATCAGATCGTCGTCCGACCGAATCGGCATCTCGTCGACGGCGGTGATGAGATCGTACACCCGCAGCCCAGCGCGGTCGGCCGGCGTGTCGGCGGCAACGTCCTCGACGAGCGCGCCACGCGCCGCGCCAAACCGCAGCGACTTTCTGAGCTCCGGGGACGCGTCGGTCAGGTCAACGCCGAGGTAGCCCCGGGACACGCGCCCGCGCTCCTTGAGCTGCAGCAGCACCCCCTTGACCTGGCTGATCGGAATGGCGAAGCCGATACTCGAAGACTGAGAGCTGATCGCCGTCGTGATCCCCACGACCTGGCCGAGGCTGTTGATGAGCGGGCCTCCGCTGTTGCCGAAACTGATGGCGGCGTCGGTCTGGATGAAGGCGTCCAGGCTCGGATCGAAAAGCTTGCGCCCGAGAAAGCTCACCACGCCGACCGTGACCGAGTGCACGTAGCCCAAGGGATTGCCGATCGCGCACACCCACTCGCCCACGCGGAGGCCGTCGGAGTCCCCGAGGGGCGCGACCGGAAGACCGTCGGCCGCCGGGATTCGCAACAACGCGATGTCGATCGCCGGATCCGCGCCGACCACCGTCGCGCGAAACACGCGGCCATCGCCGAGGGTCACGGTCACGCGGTCGGCGCCGTCGATGACATGATCGTTGGTCAGGATGTATCCCGACTGGTCGATGATGAAGCCGCTCCCCGAGCCTTCCCGGGGCGCGGCCCCATCATCGCCGGCGTCGCGCTGAAACCGGGGCGAGGCCGCCGGCCGCTCCGACCCTCGCGACGCCGCGTCGATGTTCACGACAGCGCCGTTCAGACGTGCGGCCACCACCGAGAAATCGACGCCGCTGCCCGCCACCGGAGCCACCACGGCCGGTGCGACCGATAGCGTCAAGGGATGGGACTCGGCCTGCGTCGGGCGCGCAAGCAGGCCGCGCGACTCCACTGCCGATCGTGAACCTGCCGCCACCAGTCCGAGCAGAAAGGCGACCACGGCCGTGAGGCCGACGAGGAAAAATGAACGCTTCATCGCGGGACGTCGCTTCTCATTATAAGGGCCAGAAACTGCTCCTCATCGAGCTCCCTGACGCCAAGCGCGCGCGCTTTGTCGAGTTTGCTGCCCGGTTCGGCGCCGACGACCAGTCCTGATGTCTTTCGGCTGATCGACGAGCTGACTTTGCCCCCAAGCCGCTCGATGGCTTCAGCGGCGGCCTCGCGGCTCATCGACGCGAGCGTTCCCGTGATCACGAACGTCTGGCCGGTCAGGGGCCGCATGGCCGTTTCCGCCCCGGTCGGGATCTCGTCTTCCATCCGCACGCCGGCGACCGCCAAGCGCTCGATCAGCTCGGCATTACGCGGCTCGTCCAGAAATGTTTTGACCGAGCGCGCGACGACGGGACCAACATCCTGTACGGACTCGAGCTGTTCCAGGGTTGCCCGCCGGATGGCTCCCATTGACTGAAACGCGCGCGCCAGCGCCCGCGCACCGCCTTCGCCGACATGCCGGATGCCGAGGCCGTGAAGCAGTCGCCACAAGTCGGCGCGGCGGCTCTTGTCGATCTCGGCGACCAGATTGGCGGCGGATTTCTTGCCCATCCGCTCGAGCGCCGCGACTCGTTCCACGGTGAGTCCATACACGTCGGCGTAATCGCGGACCAGGCCCTCAGTGACGAGTTGGTCGACCAGCGATTCGCCGAGCCCTTCGATGTTCATCGCCCGCCGCGACGCGAAATGCAGCAGGCTGCGGCGAATCCTGGCCGGGCACGAGGCGTTCTCGCACCGCCAGACCACTTCTTCCGGCGGCTTGATCAGCGTGCTCTCACAGAACGGGCAGGTCGACGGCATCTGCCAGGGGACGGAGTCCTGCGGCCGCTCGCTCAGTACCGGGCCGACGACCTTCGGAATGATCTCGCCGCCCTTTTCCACAATGACGACATCGCCGTCCCGGACGTCCCGGCGCGCGACTTCCTGTTCGTTGTGGAGCGTCGCCATCTGCACCGTCGTGCCGCTGATGCGCACAGGTTCGAGCACGGCAAACGGCGTAACGGCGCCTGTCCGGCCGACATTGACAGCGATTCGGATGAGCTTCGTCCTGGCCTGTTCAGTCGGAAACTTGAACGCGACTGCCCAGCGCGGGAATTTGGCCGTCGCGCCGAGCCGCTCGCGCAAGGCGAGGTCGTCGAGCTTGACGACGACCCCGTCGGTTTCGAATTGAAGGGTCCGCCGCCGATCCTGCCAGTCGGCGCAGTAAGAGGCGACGGCATCGATGCCGTCATTCACCCGCCAGTGGGGCTCGACCGGACAGCCCCACTCGGTCAATTGCCGGAGGTTCTCCGCGTGAGATCCGGGCAGGGGCATCGCGGTGGACTCCCGCGCGGGCGCGACGATTTGATAAGTGAAGGCCCGGAGACCGCGTTTCACGCTGGCTCTCGGATCGAGCGTGCGGATGGCGCCGGCGGCCGCGTTGCGGGGGTTGGCGAAGGGCGCCTCCCCGGCGGCCTCCTTGTCTTCGTTCATGCGCAGAAATTCGCTTCGCGGCAGGTAGATCTCACCGCGGATCTCGACGGGCGACGGCGCTCCGGTCAGCGTCAACGGGATCGCCCGGATCGCTCGAACGTTCGATGTGACGTCTTCACCCTGGACGCCGTCCCCTCTCGTCGCGCCGCGCGCGAGCCGCCCCTCCACGTATGTCAGGGCGATGCTCAGCCCGTCGATCTTCAACTCCGTAACGTACCGCAGCGATGCCTCCTCCGGCTGGCCGAGCGCGCGGCAAATCCGCCCGTGAAACTCGCGGAGCTCGTCCACACTGTAAGCGTTGTCGAGGCTCAGCATCGGCGCCACGTGGCGGACGGTCTCGAATCCAGCCGCCGGCGCGCCACCCACGCGTTGTGTCGGCGAGTGGGGATCCTGCAGCTCCGGGTGACCCGCCTCGAGCGCCACCAGCTCGCGCATCAGCGCGTCGAATTCGGCGTCGGCGATTTCCGGTCGGTCGTGAAGGTAGTACTGGATTTCGTGATGCCGAATCAGCTCTCTCAGCTGGGCGACGCGCACCGCGGGGTTGTTGGACACCTGTAGTTAAGAATCAAGAATTCCCAATTCCTGACTCTCAATTCCTCATCGCAAACGCCAGGGCCTACCGGTCGCGGCTGAGCACGTAGTCGGTCAGCGCGAGCAGGCCGTCGCGCTCGACGGAGGCGGGAAATGTGGCCGCGAGCTGCTGTTTGGCGCGGTCGGCGAACGTGACGGCACGGTCGAACGCGGCGTCCAGGGCCCCCTGTGCCGCCAGCAAGCCTTTGATCCTCTGCCAATCCTCAGAGCTGACGTGGCGGTCCGCGATGACTCGCTGGACCAACTCGAGCACGTCGGGTCCGGAGTTCCGCAGCAGGAGGATCACCGGCAACGTGACCTTGCCCTCTCGAAGGTCACCGCCGATCGGTTTCCCCAGCGCCGAGGCGTCTGCCGTGTAGTCCAGGACATCGTCGACAATCTGAAACGCGATGCCGAGATTGAAGCCGTATTCTCTGAGCGCCGTGCGCCGATCGGGCGAGCAGTTGCCCAGCAGGCCGCCGATTTCGGCGCAGCCGGAAAAGAGGTACGCGGTCTTGCGGCGAATGATCTCGAAGTGCTCCTCTTCGGTGATCGTGGCATCGCCCGTCTTGGTGAGTTGATACAGCTCGCCTTCAATCATCCGCAGGGTCACGTCGCACAGGAGACGGACGACCTCCAGCGTGTCCTGCGTCAGGGCCATCGCCATCGATCGGATGTAGAGATAATCGCCCAGCAGCACGGTCACGTCGTTGCCCCAACGTGAGTGTGCCGCCAGCCGGCCGCGCCGCGTCTCGGCTTCATCGATGATGTCGTCGTGGACGAGGGTCGCCGTGTGGATGAATTCAACCACGGCGGCGTTGAGGACGCCGCGGTCGCCGGTGTAGCCGCACAGCCGGGCGGCCATCAGGAGGACAGCCGGCCGGACGCGCTTGCCACCGCTCATCTGAATGTACTTCCCCATCTGCGGAATCAACTCGACACGAGATTCGAGATGCCGCGCGAACTCACGTTCGACACGTTCCAGTTCGCTGCGAACAGGCTCGAAAATCTGCGCGAGATCGGGAACCGCGCTGGTAGTAGGGTTCACAGTGAGGGTTTGGCCGTCAGGCTCACCGACGAGCGACCTGAGGAATCAGACCATAGGTTTCGGCAGAGTGTCAACGCAATGACCGCGTTTTGCGCCGCAAAGTAAACTCAGCCAATCATGCCGCCGGTCCGATCAATCGATCGAAATTCTCGGCGACCGAGGCGACCAGCGCGGCCACGTCCACGCCACGTACGGACGCCAGGGCCTCGAACGTGCACGCGACCCAGGCGGGTTCGTTGCGTCGGCCGCGATGCGGCACCGGCGCCAGAAAGGGGGCATCGGTTTCCACCAGTAACCTGTCCGCCGGGACGAATCGTCCGGCCTCGCGAACGGCCTCGGCTTTCGGAAACGTCAGAATGCCAGCCAGCGAAATGAAGAAGCCGAGGTCGAGCATGCGCCGGGCCTCGTCGATCGTCCCACTAAAACAGTGCATGACCCCTCGGACCCGCGCCTGCCCTGCCTCGCGCAGGACCGCCAGCGTGTCGTCTGTGGCCTCGCGCGTGTGAACGACGATGGGAAGATCGCGCGTCAGCGCCAGGGCCACTTGCTCGGCGAAGACCTCGCGCTGCACCTCACGCGGCGCGAAGTCGTAGTGGTAGTCGAGGCCTATTTCGCCGATCGCCACGGCTTGCGCCGTCGACACGGCGGCGCCCGTCACCCGCGACGGTTCGCCCGATTGGCCCGCATAGGCGCCGGCGCGATGGGGATGGATCGCGGCGGCGAACTGCGCCTCGGGCCAGACACGCCGCACTGCGCCTGCTCGCGCCAATTCCTCCGGCTCGTCCGCCGAGAGGATGCACAAGGCCTTCCCGACGCCCGCGCGTCGTGCGCGGGCGACGACTTCGTCCAGGTCCTGAACGAACACCTCGTCGGCAAGGTGGCAGTGAGAATCAAGCATTCGTCGATGGAATTCAGAGTCTCTCGCTTTACCTGACCCTCGTTCCCGCTGGCGGGGCCTGCTCGAAGCTGGCGAGGATCGGCTTTCCACCGTCAGGACTGGCGGCCAGAACCATGCCGTTTGACTCGATGCCCATCAGCTTCGCCGGTTTGAGGTTCGCGACGATCACGACCTCGCGGCCGACGAGTGTTTCGGCGTCATAAGCCTCGGCGATGCCGGCGACAAGCGTGCGGTGCTCGCTGCCGAGGTCGATTTGCATCTTCACGAGCTTCCTCGAATTCGCCACGCGCTCCGCGGCGAGTACTTTCGCGACCCGCAGGTCGATCTTCATGAAGTCGTCGATGCTGATTCGGTTCTCCATCGGCCATGGCGTAGCAGACGCAGCGGCGTCGACAGGCGCCGGGCCGGCGGCGGTCATCGGGGCGTCGGGCACAGGCCCAGCCGGGCCCGCCGTGGGGTTGGTTGGCTGATCCGTCACAGTCGTGATCTCCTTGGTGGATGGGTGTGTCGCCCCGATTGCCTCTTCAAGCCGGGGCCAGAGTGCATTCTTCCGTACGGTCTGACGCTCGCCGTCGGCTCGCCATCCGACGACCTGCGCGAGCGGGCCGCCGTTCGCGGATTCAGGCACGCCAAGCCGGCCGAAGATCTCGGCGGCTGACGAGGGCATGATCGGAGCCAGGAGCACGGTGGCGATGCGCAGGGCTTCCGTGGCATCCCAGAGCACGGCATCCAATTCGTCCGTCCGCCCCGTGTCCCTGGCGATCGCCCAGGGCTCACGCTCGGCGATGAACTCGTTGGTGGCATCGACCAGCCGAAACGCCGCCGCCGCGCCGCCTTCCAGCGCCAGTTGATCCATGGCGTGGCGGTAAATGTGGGTCAGAGACTCTGCCGTGTTGGCGAGAGTCTCCGGCCGCTTTCCCGGACCGATCAGGCGGCCATTCCGGTACCGCTCGGCCATGGCCGTCACCCGGCTGACCAGATTGCCGAGGTTGTTGGCGAGGTCGACGTTGTACCGTTCGTCGTAACGTTCCCACGAGAAGTCGCCATCGCCGCCGAAGGCGATTTCCTTGATCAGGTACAGCCGAAGCGGATCCACGCCCCGGCGGTCCGCCGCGACGATGGGATCGACGATCGTACCCAGGGTCTTGCTCATCCGCTGGCCGTTGAGCGTCATGAAACCGTGCCCGAAGACCTGCCGCGGCAACGGCAATCCGGCCGACAGGAGCATGGCTGGCCAAATCACCGTGTGGAACCGCGTGATGTCCTTGCCAATAATGTGCAGATCGGCAGGCCACCACCGTTCGAGCATGGACTCGTCGCTGCCGAGGCCGACGGCCGACGCGTAGTTAATCAGGGCGTCGAACCAGACATAGACGACACTCGACGGCTCCCACGGCAGCGGAATGCCCCACGACTGGCCCGCCCGGCTCACGGAAACGTCGATCAAGCCGCCTTCGACGAGGCGGAGGATTTCGTTGCGCCGGATGTCGGGCCGGATGAATTCCGGGTGCGCCGCGAAGTGATCAAGAAGAGGCCGCTGATACCTCGAGAGCCGGAAGAAATAGTTCTTCTCCCGAATCCACTCAGGCGTCAGCGTGGGGTGGAGCGGGCAGTTGCCGTCGACGAGATCCTTTTCCTGTTTGAACTCCTCGCAGCCGACGCAGTACCAGCCTTCGTAGACGCCTTCGTAGATGTCGCCGGTCTGGTAGATCCGGCGGGCGATTTCGGTGACCCCCGCGCGATGCCGCGGCTCGGTGGTCCGGATGAAATCGTCGAACGAGACGTCGAGGCGCTCCCAGGTCCTGCGGAAGACCTGCTCCATCTCGTCGCAGTACGTGAGAGGGTCAATCCCTTTGGCCGCCGCCTCCTTGAAAACATTCTGCGAGTGCTCGTCGTTCCCCATCAGAAAGTGGACGTCGTCGCCGCACAGCCGCTTGTACCGCGCGATTACGTCCGCCGCAACCTTTTCGTAAGCCGTGCCCAGATGCGGGCGGCTGTTGACGTAGTCGATGGCGGTCGTGAGGTAGTAGCGCGGCATGGCCGATGAGCGGCAGATGCCGCGGACGACATTGTACCTTGGCGGCCCTTGCCTTCCGGCACGGCGTGATATCGGCGCCGGCTGATCCAGCCTTCGTCGGCAGCGAGCGGCGCCACCAGCCCGAGAAGCACGGCGGCCGCAAGCGACAGTGTACGCCGCTTACTCCAGCGCCGGGAGATTGCTACGCGCGATTGAGTTGTCGCCACGCGTCCATGGCCTCGGCGTGCACCACCTTGATGGGCTGGCCTGTGGCGGCTGCGACCCGCACGCAGTCTTCAAATTCCGGGGCGACGTTCACGACGGCGCCGCGGCGCCGGGCGACCTTGATTCGGACCGGTCCGCCTCGCGTCGCCACCTCGACCCACGTGCGCTCGAGTGTCTCCCGCTCGACCTGCTCAAGCCTGACGCCAATCGTCGTCGTTTCCCGGAAAAGCAGCGAGCAGACGGCTTCCCGCAGCGACGGAGGCGCGAGCACGGTCAGGAGGGTTCCGGGCCGTCCCTTCTTCATTGAAATCGGCGTCAGAAACACGTCCAGGGCGCCGGCCGCGAAGAGGGCGTCGCTCACGGGGCCAAAGAGTTGCGGGCTCATGTCGTCGATCGCCGCCTCGATCTTGAGCACGTGGGGATCCGCGGATTCCGTTGGTGTTGACGCCGTCGCGCGCGCACCGATGACGACGCGCAGCACGTTTGGGGCCTTCTCGAAATCGCGCGTCCCCGCGCCATACCCTGAGCGTTCCATCGACATCGTGGGCAGCGGGCCGAAACTCTTCGCGTAGGTCGACATAATCAGGGCGCCTGTCGGCGTCACGAGTTCCGCCGCCACCCTGCCGCTGTAAATTGGAATCCCCTGCAGCAGCCGCAAGGTGGCCGGCGCCGGCACGGGGAAAATCCCGTGCTCGATTTCGACCGTGCCCCCGCCGACATTCAGTGGCGAGGCGACGATATCCTCAATGCCAAACCAGTCCAGCGCGAAGACCACGCCGACGATGTCGATGATGGAATCGATGGCGCCGACCTCATGAAGGTGGACCTTGTCGACCGGGACGTTGTGAATGGCGGCCTCGGCGTCAGCGAGCCGACGAAACATCGCGACCGCCCGCCCCTTGGCCTCCACCGACAGCGCGGATTGGCCGATCAACTGCGCGATTTGATCGAGTGAGCGGTGAGCATGATGCGGCGGCTGATCATGCGCGTCCGACGGGCCATGGCCGTGCGCATGCTGATGTCCGTGCGAGTGACTGTGCCCCGCGGCGTCATCGCCCAGAACCTCGAGATGGGTCGCAGACAGGCCGGCGCGCAGGACGCGCGTGACCCGCAGTTCGTGGCCGACGCCGAGGCTGCCGAGGGCGTCTCGCAGCGCGTCGAGCGGCAGCCCGGCGTCGAGCAGGGCGCCGAGCACCATGTCCCCTGCGACGCCAGAGAAGCAGTCGAAATACATCACCCGCGGCATCAGAGTCGTCCCATCTGCTTGAGGGAGGCGTACTGGTTGTCGGCCAGAATCACGTGGTCCACGACTTCGATCCCCATCAAGTGTCCGGCCTGCACCATCCGGCGAGTCAGCGCGAGGTCTTCATCGCTCGGCGCGGCGTCGCCGGATGGGTGATTGTGAAACAGCACAATTCCTGAGGCCGCCGCCAACGTCGCTTCACGGAACACCTCGCGCGGGTGGACCAGGCTGGCGTCGCGCGAACCCGACGAGAGCAACTGCACGCGAAGCAGTCGCAACCGCGCGTCCAGCAGCAGGATCCCAAATCGCTCGACCGGGTACGCGCCGAATTGCGGCAGCAGGAACTGCGCGACCTCGCGCGGCGTCACCAGCCGCGGCCGGGCCGCCGGCGACACGGTCAGCGTACGCCGCCCGAGCTCGATGCCGGCCATGATTCGCGCGGTGACGGCCGCGCCTACACCGGGCACGCTCGACATCTCTTCGCGATGCAGCCGGGTGAGGCCGTGCACGCCATTGGCTGCCGCCAGCAGCCGGTTCGCGACCGCGAGGGCCGTGACCTGCGCCGTACCGTGTCCGATAAGCAGGGCGAGTAGCTCGTTGTCGCCAAGGGCTTGCGGGCCTCCACGCTCGAGTTTTTCGCGCGGCCGATCGTGCGACGCGAGGTCCTCCATGCTACTCGTGTTTTCTCCTACGCTATACTGGCGATTCGATGGCACGCCGGCTCGCAGTCTGTCCGCAGAGTCTGGCTGCATGTCGCCGCCACGTCGTCCGCCGAGCTATCGCGTCCGCGCTGCTTGGAGCGCTTCTGTTGCCGGGCTGCTCGGAACCCCCCGACAAGGAACGGCAACAGGCCGAAGGCGCGCTTGAAGCGGCCCGCGCCGCCGGGGCTGATGTTTACGCGCCGGTCGAGTTCCAGGACGCTCAGGCCTCGCTGAAAAAATACGCTGATGCGGTCGCCCAGCGCGACTACCGACTGGCGCTCAACGAGGCGCTGGAGGCCAGGGACCGCGCGTACGAGGCGGTGAAACAAGCCGGGAACAAGAAGGCCGAGCTGCGCAGCCAGGCGGACAGGCTGGCGCAGGATCTCCAGGCGCTGATCGTGACGGCCACCATTCGCCTTTCGAGTGGCGGCCGTCCGGTCGGACCAGCCGCTGAGCGACTCCGCGCATCCCGTGACAATGGAAGTAAGGCCTTGCAAGAAGCGCGCTCACAACTGACAAAGCAGGACTATCCGGGCGCAATCGCCGGGCTCACGCCGGTGACTGAAGCCCTGCGCCGCGAACTCGCAGGATCCGAGCCGGCGCCGGCCCGCCGTAAGAAATAGCCGCGCGTCGGGCTGGCCGTTTCTGCAGCGTCACAGCCACTCGCCCGTGGCAATTAGCTCAGCCCACCCACTGAGCCAGATGCCCTCGTCCGTCCATTCGACGCGTTGAGTACCGCCCGGCGAGATCACGTCGCTGGTCCGGGCAGCGCCGGCGAACGCGGCCGCCGCCACTGCGGCCGCACATGCCCCGGTGCCTGAGGCTTCAGTCGGCCCCACCCCTCGCTCCCAGATTAAGATGCGCACGCGATCGGGCGCGTCGACCGCCGCCAACTCGACGTTCGTGCCCTCGGGAAAGAACGGATGGACGGCAAGGGGGGCGGCGATTCCGTGGAGCCGGGCCGCGGTGACCGGTCCCAGCACGACGCACTGTGGATTGCCGACGCGAAGAACGACGGCGGTCACCATTTCATCTGCGACCGCTAGCCGTTCCTGCCGCAGTTGTTCTGGATGGCCCATGGCGGCTCGAAAGTGATAGCGCGTGCCGTCGGCTTTGAGGAGCGCCAGGTGCTTCTCGCCCGCGTCGGTCTGAATTGACACGCTGGCGCCAGGTCCGAGATGCCGCGTGTGCGCCAGCCAGGCTGCAAGGCAGCGGACCCCGTTGCCAGACAGTTCCGAGTAGCTGCCGTCGGCATTGAACAGGCGCATGGCCGCGCTCGATGGGCCGGTGATCGTCAAGACCATCAGGCCATCTGCGCCAATCCCGCGATGTCGGGCGCACATGCGCCGGGCGAGCTCGGCCAAATCTCCTCGCCCTGCAACGTCCTTGCTGGTGGCAATCAAGAAATCGTTCCCGTCGGCGTGGGCTTTGATAAACCGCATGGGGACGGGTCAGTTTTCCACAGATCTGGCTGTTTCGGGGACAGGCCTGCCGGGGCTTCCAC
Organism: uncultured Acidobacteriota bacterium; assembly: GCA_963724645.1. GTDB lineage: Bacteria > Acidobacteriota > Vicinamibacteria > Vicinamibacterales > SCN-69-37 > CAVXSP01. Next base: position 301,535 of record CAVRVJ010000005.1, on the reverse strand, counting down.
GTGAAGCCCCCGGGCAGGCCTGTCCCCGAAACAGCCAGATCTGTGGAAAACTGACCCGTCCCCCTCCGACAAAACGCCAGCAGGTGCCACCCGAAGCGGCGCACCCACGACCGCGGAAGCGCGTTGAAGGCGCCGACGAACACGCCGTTGTAGACCGCCGCCTTCCATCCCTTATGCAGGCGCGACTTCACGGGAAAGCGTTCCGGCACGAGTTCAATCGACGTGAACGCGCCCAGCGTCGAGCGCAGCTCACCGATCGAGTAGCGCCGCAGGACCGGGGCGTCTTCGTGCTCGAGCGGGACCTTCATGATTCTGGACAACAGATTCAGCCACGACACGCGGTTGTAGGCCTGAAACATCGCCAGACCGCCAGGCCGCAGCACACGGTGCACTTCGCTGACGAGCTGCCGATCGTTGGTCGTGTACTGCATGACGCCGTGGGCGTACACGAAATCGAACGACGCGTCGGGAAACGGCAACGCTTCGCCGTCGGCGACCTCGAGCCGAGCCGCGAGCCCCTGATGGATCAGATGCTGGCGAGTCAACGCCACCGCGCGCTCGGCGATGTCCACTCCGATGACCCGGGCGCCCCCCCGCGCGAATCTGACGACTTCCACGCCGGCGCCGCAACCCAGATCGAGCACGTCGCGGCCGCGCCATGCGTCGAAGTCGATCAGGCGCAGGAGGTGGTGCAGCTTCTCGAAATGATAGGCGTCCAGATCGATGAAGAAGCCGGCAGTGCCCGGCGCGTGCTGGCTGATATCGAGATCATGGATATGCGCGTTCCAATAGGCGCGCACGGCCGCGTTCGCGTCGGGCATGGGCGCACTATTATGTGGCATGCTCCGTGATCTCGATCCGCTCGGCCGCCAGCGCTGGGACATGCTGGTCGTCGGTGGCGGGATCCACGGCCTGTTCGCCGCGTACGACGCCGCGCAGCGAGGCTTGTCGGTCGCGCTCGTCGAGGCGGCGGACTTCGGCAGCGGCCTGTCATTCAATCATCAGCGCACGCTCCATGGCGGGCTCCGTGCGCTTCAAAACGGGCAGCTCCGAAAGACACGCCAGCAAGTCGGCGAGCGTCGCACGTGGGCGCGCATCGCGCCATATTTCGTTCGCCCTCTCCCCTTCCTGATTGGCACGTACGCGCGAACCGCTCGCTCGCGATCTGCTTTGAGGCTCGGCTTCACGCTGTACGATCTCGTGGGCCGGAACCGCAACGCTGGCGTACCCGCCGAACTTCACCTTCCCAACGCGCGACTGGAATCCGCCGCGACCACACGAAAGCTGTTTCCCGGAATCCTGGAGGCTGGCCTCACCGGCGGAGCAATCTGGTACGACTACCAGACCCGCCATCCGGATCGCCTGACCTGGCTCGTGGCCAGGGCTGCCGATCGCGCGGGAGCAAAGTTGGTCAACTACGCTCGCGTCCTGGGCCCGAAGCGCACGGGCCTCACCAAGGTGAGCGGTGCCGTCGTTCGTGACGAGATGACCGGCCGCGAGTGTGACGTGGAGGCCGCCGTCACGCTCATCGCCGCCGGCAGCGGGCTTGGCGATCTCCTTCGCGCGTTTGGCGGCGGCTCGGCGCCCCCACTGCTGCGCGCCATGAACCTGCTGTTCGATCGTCCCGCCAGGGACATCGCGCTGGCCGCGCCCGGTCGGTCCGGACGCATGCTGACCGCGGTGCCCTGTCAGGGCCTCGTGCTCGTCGGCACCGACCAATCGGACGACTTCGTGACGGCGCCGGAAGCCGCTCCGCCGCTTGAGGCTGTCGATCGGTTCGTTCAGAACGTGAACGCGGCGTTTCCACGGCTGCAGGTGTCGGGGAGGGACATTCGCCTCGTGCACCACGGGCTCACGCCGGCGGTACGGCATCGCGGCCGCGTCGAGTTATTGCCGGAACCGCAAATTACAAGACACGCCGCTCGCGGGGCTCCGGGTGTGATTTCGGCGGTGGGCGTGAAATACACAACGGCCCGCTGGGCCGCGGAGCGCGCGGTTGACGCCGCCTGCGAAGAATTGGGACGCGAGCGGGGCCACTGCCGCACTGGCGAGACTCTGTTGCCTCATGCCGCGATTGCGGACGTTGAAGGGCGCCTCATGGAGGCGCAACGGGCGCTCGCCCTCGATCTCGAGCAGGATATCGGAGCGCACCTCGCGAGTTGGTACGGCTCGGAGGCGCCCGACGTCCTGCGTCATTGTGCGCAGGCGGGCGCCGTGGATCGTCTGGTCAATTCTGCGCCGGTCCTCACCGGCGAAATCGCATACGCCGTGGAACATTCCGCCGCCGTGCGCGTCAGCGATATCGTCTTTCGCCGCACGTGCCTTGGATCCGCCGGGCATCCTGGCCAGGACGCCCTGAATCGGGCCGCCAAGATCATGGGCCTGCTCCTGGGATGGACGCCGTCGCGCGAAGCGGAAGAAGCCGCCGACGCGGGAAAGAGGTATCCCCCAGCCGCTCCTATTGCACCGTGAACGCCTTGAACACCCACGTCAGGCCCGTCGTGAATCCCCACGTCGGATCGTGTTCAGTAAGCCCGGCGAGAAACGCGGCGTCCACCCGAACAGGGCCGTGCGTGAAGCGGCCACCGACACGTATGATCGATCGGCTCTCCGTGCCGACCGGCGGCGTGCCCGATCGTGTATTCACGCGGCCGTTGACTTCCATGACGAGTTCCACGCCAGTCTTCATCGCCCGAGCCACGGACACACCGTAGTTGAGCACGTCGTTCTGCGAGTCGCCGCGCTCCGGGTCGGCCAGAATCCCGAACCCGAAGTTGCCGACGATGCGCGTCGACTGCACGGTCTTGGCGGCCGCGACGTTGAAGTTGAAGTCAAATGTATCCAGGCCAAGACCGCTCTCATTCCCCTCGTTCGGCAGCCGCGTGGAGAACTTCACCGCCATTGCCGGGCGCGACTCCGTTTCAGAGACGAAGCGCACTTTGGCGCCGATCGTGGCGTCGGGAAAATCGGAGGTGGTGGTTTCCTCAGGCGGAATCGTCAGCATATCCGCCAACGGTCCCGTCGATCGGCTGGTGATCAGGAGATGGTCTCGCAGGCCGCCCTTCAACTGAATCTCGGCAATCGAGCTGACGCCGAAGTTGAAACCAAAGGTGCCGATGCGCCAGAGATTGCCAGTCAGGCCCGACGCCGGATAGAACATGTCCTGCGCGTAGTCCACGCCGGCTTCGAGCAGAATCAGGCCGGGCCCGACGACCTCGGGGTCCTCCGTCGCCAGCGGCCGCGACTGACCCGAGGCGCGGCCTGCGGCCAGCGCGATGACAAGCGAACCGAACACGACAACCGGAAGCTTCCTCACAACTACACTCCTCGTTTTCAGAATAGCCGGCGGCTGTCGAGCAAGATCGTGACCGGGCCGTCGTTGACGAGCGCCAACTGCATGTCGGCTTGAAAGACCCCTGTTTCCACGGTGAGGTCCATTTGGCGCAAGCGTGCGATGAGTTCCTCATACTGGCGGCGCGCGACATCCGGCGGCGCTGCCGCGTCGAATGCCGGGCGCCGGCCCTTGCGGGCATCTCCCAGCAGCGTGAATTGCGACACGATCAGGACGGCCCCGCCGGCTTCCACCGTCGAACGGTTCATCCGGCCCTGGTCGTCACCAAATATTCGGACGTCCCGGATCTTTGAAGCAACGTATTCGATATCGGACGAGGTGTCGCCCTGCGCCATCCCTACCAACACAACAAGCCCAGGGCCGATTTGGCTGACGATCTGTCCGTCTACGAACACGGACGCTGAAGTTACGCGTTGGATGACGCAGCGCATCAGTGAACCAGGCACGAGGCGTAGGGCACCCGATGTTGGGGCATCCGTCAGTGCCTAGAGGCGTTCTTACTTCCTCGTGGCAGGAAACCGCCCCCAGCCGCGAGCATTCCGGCGGGATTTCGCAGGATTGCCCGCTTCAGGAAAGTGAGAACGGCTCTAGTCCCCAATGCCTGGTGCCTGATATTCGACCGCAATCTCTCCTGACGGGATTCAGCCTGGTGTCCAACAGGTGGCTGGGCACGACATGGCCAAGGGCCTTGATCATGGAGTTCTTGATGTCCGGGTGCTCGATTTCCAGTTCGGTGATCAGACGCTTGAGGCGCTGCCGCTTGAGACTGAGATCGCCGCACGCCGGGCAGCAACAGCCGATGACCGGCAGGCCGCATTCCTGCGTGTAGGTGCGCGCTTCGGCTTCTGTGACGTAGACGAGGGGCCGGATGACGACGTGCTTCCGGTTATCTGACACGAGGCGCGCCGGCATGGCCTTGAGCGCCCCTTGGAAGAACAAATTGAGCAGCACCGTCTCGACAAAATCATCGAGATGATGCCCGAGCGCGATTTTGGTCGCGCCGATTTCCGAGGCGACTCGATACAAGACCCCGCGCCGCAAGCGCGCGCACAGTGAACAGGGCGTGTCGCCGTCGTCCAGGATATCGTCCATGACGGCCCCGATGGTCGTGTGCTCGATGCGGCATTCCCACCCGCGCGCCGCGCAGGCGTTGGTCACGAGATCGTGTCGAAAGTCCTCGTAGCCGGAGTTCACGTTGACGGCGACAATGGAAAAATCGATCGGCGCGCGCTGCTGAAGGACGTCGAGGATCTGAATGAGCGCCCAACTGTCCTTTCCACCTGACAGGCCGACCATGACACGATCGCCCTCTTCAATCAGGTTGAAATCGACGATGGCGCGTGTCGCTTTCTTGGCCAGGCGGGCCTCGAGTGGACTTCGATAGCTCATCCCGTTAGTTTACTCATAGTGATTGGACGACATCTGGGGAGTCTCGTCCTGTGCGCGGTCTGGATCGTCGCTCAGACCGCTCCATCTTCCATCGTCGCACCGGCCGGTACGGCTTTTTTTGGTCTGACGCCGCAATTCGCCGTCTCGCCCGACGGGACACAGATCGTCTCGGTGGTCACCACGCCCGGCGGCGCGGCCACGTTATGGTTGCAGCCGACGGCCGGCGGCGCCGCCCGCGCGCTCCCGGGGACGGAGCAGGCGAGCTATCCATTCTGGTCGCCGGACAATCGATTTGTCGGGTTTTTCGCGGCTGGGAAATTGAAGAAAGTTCCTGTGAACGGCGGCGCCGTAATCGTCGTGTGCGACGCGCCCACCGGCAGGGGCGGCACGTGGAATTCGTCCGAGGAGATCGTCTTTGCGTCTGGCATTGGCGATCCCCTCCGACAAGTGCCGGCCGCCGGCGGCCAGCCGACAGCCCTCACCACGGTCGATGCGTCACGAGAGAATTCGCATCGATGGCCTCAGTTCCTGCCAGACGGCCGGCATGTGCTGTTCTGGGCAGGGGCCGGCAGCGCCCCTCCGGAGTTGAAGATCGTATCGCTCGATACCCACGAGTCCGTCTCGGTTATCGGAGCGGATACGAATGGTGCCTTTGCCGCCGGATACGTTTTCTATGGCAGCCGCAACGTGCTTATGGCCCAGCCGTTCGATGCGGCCTCGCTGCAGAAGCGTGGAGACCCCGTGAGAGTGGCTGAGCCGCTGAGCGGAGATGCCGGGTCGAGCTTCGCGTCATTCTCGGTCTCGGCAAACGGCAGATTGCTCTATACACGGGGCACGGCACGGCCCCTCATCCTGACCTGGTTCGATCGCACGGGCAAGAAGCTTGGCACCGTGGGCGCGCCCGGCCAGTACACGAACGTCGCGTTCGGTCCTGACGATCGACCACATCGTGGTGTCGTTGACATCGGGCACGCCCGCGAACCGCGACGTGTGGATCCTGGCGAACGGTAACCCTTCGCGGCTGACGTCCGATCCTGCCGTTGACGCCACGCCGATCTGGAATGGTGATCACATTTTCTTCAGTTCACAGCGTGCCGGGCCGTACCAGATGTACAAGCGGAGGTTCGGCGGCGAGGCCCTCGATGAACTGATTTTGAAATCGGACGTCGCGACGATTGCGACCGACGTGTCACGTGACGGCAAGTTCATCGCGTACACGCGAACGGACAAGACCACCGGGCTCGACATCTGGGCGTTGTGCACGAACTGCGGCGGAGCGCCAATCCCGGTGCTCCAGACGCCGGCCGCGGAGGACAACGCCGTCTTCGCTCCGGATGGCGAACGGATTGCCTATCAATCCAATCAATCGGGCCGGGACGAGGTGTACGTGCGGCCCGGACCGGGCCGAACCGCGGTGTCGCCGGTCATGCAGGTCTCCGACAATGGCGGCACGCAGCCGCTCTGGCGCGGCGACGGGAAGGAACTGGTGTTCCTGGCCCTCGATGGCTCGGTCATGTCCGCGGGCATCACCATGCAGCCAGCGTTCGCCGCCGCCACACCGCGAAAGTTGTTTTCGGCGCCCGATGTCCCTCGTGATCCGGCGCTCCTATGCGGTCACTGCGGACGGTCAGCGGTTTCTGATACCCGTGCTCGATGACTCGAATCCGCCCGTCGTCACGGTGGACACGTGGCCTAGACGATGACCAGAGTTTTCACCGCACGCGGCCAGCTCATGGCCGCTGCAATCTCGCGCCCCCGCGCGCCCATCTGCTCGGCAGCGCCTGGTGCGTCCATCGCCTCCGCGAAGGCCGCCGCAAGGCCACTCGCGGTTGGCGGCACCACCCATCCGTTTTCGCCGTCCCGCAAGAACTCCAGTGGGCCGCCACTGTCGGTGCAGGTAATCACCGGCTTTGCCGGCCGAGAAGGCCTCGACAGTCACGAACCCGTAGTCTTCATTTGCGGGGGGGAAAACGACTGCGCGGCACCGCGCCAGATGATCGATCAACTCGGCGTCACTCAAGTGTCCCGTGAAGGTCACGCGCGCATCGACGCCGAGAGCGCGTGCCAACGTTTCAAGTCTCACCCGATCCTCCCCTTCCCCGCCGATCACGCATCGCACGGCGCGCGCCGCCGGCTGTGCAAGGGCGTTCAGCATGAGGTCGACACGCTTCAAGGGAGTCAGGCGCGACGCGAAAAAGAGGTAGTCGCCGTACCCGTCACAGCGATAGGCCCGCTGCGGCGGCGGGGGATGCAGGACCTGCGCGGACACTCCGTTCCAGCGCGCGAGGCGATCTCTGACGGCTCCGGAAATCGTGAACATCCGTCGGACGTGCCGCTTGAAGAAGTACGTGTCGGCCGTTCGGATCAGCGTGCGGCGCGCCAGCTCTTTCATCCGGCCTTGCGGCGACAATCGGCTCGACCACTCGTCCCAGCGATCGTCGTACTCCCGCATCGTATGGTTGAGCCAGCAGACATGCTCGGGATGTCGAACCGCATAGCTCGGAAACCGCAGGGTGATGATCTGATCGACGCGGTGGCCCCCTCCGGTCATTCCCACGTCGGTCAACCAGTTTGCCAGGTACGCTGGTCCCTGCCGCCCGAACCGGTTGGAGGGCGTCGTCACCAGCCCCGATTCATGGCCCGACTCCCTGAGAGCCCTGACGAGCGCGCGGGCGAGGACGAGATGGCCGCCCTCTGTGAGCGGCGGCGCAGAGGTGACGACGAGGACGCGCGACATGGATGGCTGCGGGTAATGCTGAATTGAGATTCAGAGTTCAGGGTTGCCGGCCCTGAGAAGTCGCGCGGGGACACCGACCGCCGTCGCCCCCGCCGGCACGTCGTCTCTCACCACCGCGGAGGCCCCAACGATCGCGCGGTCGCCAATCGACACGCCGTCCAGGATCTTCGCGCCCGCGCCAATCCAGGCTCCGTCTCCGACCATGATGCCGGCGGATCGGCGCGCCTGCGCGATCACGGGCGCCGCTCCATCGGCGAAGTCGTGGTCGCCGCCTATCAGATAAGCGTAGGCGGCGACCAGCGTGTCTCGGCCAATCCGCACCTGGCTCGCGGAGAACACTTCGCAGTTGAATCCAAGGTTCGCGCCGTCGGCGATCTCGATGTTGCCGTTCTTGCACGACAGGATGGTGTTCCGTCCGATGAAGACGCCGCTGCCGATGCGAATCCCGTGATTCGACTCCCCTTTCGCATCCAGGAGGCAGTTGTCGTCGATTACGACGTTGTCGCCGATCTGAATCTTCCCAGGGTGTCGCAGGACGACATTCTGGCCGAACACGACGTTGCGGCCGCAGGCGCCGAGCAGGCGCGGGTACAGCGCTTTGCGCATGACCAGACCGAACGCGCCGGGAATGTGCTGGCTCAGCATGATGACGGCCTCATGCTTGACGAGCGCGGCCCAACCCGGCCGCCCGACGACCAGCGCGCTGTATTTCTCCCGCGCGCTGCCCGGCTGCCGGAACAGCTGATCCTGCGCTCGGGCGATGGGCCTGGCGCTTCGGATCAGATCCAGTGCTGCTCACGGTACCACTCCAGCGTCCTCCCGATCCCGTCGCGCAATCCGACCGCAGGCGCGAACCCGAGCTCGCGTCGCGCGCGGCTGATGTCGAAGGCGCGGCTCTTGGTGAAGAAGTCTACACGCCGCCGATACAGAGGCGGCTCGATTCCGAAGGGACGACAGATCACCTCGCACGCAGCGCCAGCCATCCAGACGGGCCAGACCGGTAATCGGAGTCGCGGGCCGTCAACGCCGGCGATCTCGGCCGTGATCGCCACGAGGGCCTTGAGTGTCGTGACCTCCCCGCCCGCAAGGATGTACGTCCGGCCGGCGGCGGCCGGCGCCGTGCCGCAGAGCCGAAAGCCCTCGCACAGGTCGTCGATGTAGGTGAGATGGTAGAAGATCCGGCCCGATCCCAGCATGACGAATCGGCGCCTGGCGATCGCCCCGAACAGCTTGAACAACCGCCGGTCCCCCGGTCCGTAGATGCCGGATGGCCGCACGATGACCAGATCCATGCCTGTGCGTTGCGCGGCCTCCCGGCCTACCTGTTCTCCTTCGAGCTTCGTCTGCTGATACACATCGCCAGGACGAAGCGGCGCGTCTTCGTTGGCGGGCGGGTGTTCGATGTCGCCATGCACGCCGACGGTGCTGCAGTGGACGACCCGGCGCGCACCTGCCGCATGGGCGGCGCCCACGACGGCACCCACGGCCGTGGCATTGACCGCGCGGTACTCGTCCGGGTGCCAGGCCGGCGTTTCGGTACAGCGCGGCAATGTTGTAGATGACTTCGACCCCCTCAGCGGCCCTCCGAAGGCTGGCCGCGTCCTGCAGATCTCCTTCGGCTACTTCAATGCCGTCGTTACGCAATCCCGCGGCGCGCCCGGGATGCCGAGCCAGCGCCCGGACGCGATCACCGCGGGCTTGCAGCCAACGAGCCAGATGGCTGCCGGTGAACCCGGTGGCGCCCGTGACGAGAACGTTCACCGTTCGGCCACCAATGTCACCGGCGATCCGAGCAGGCGCAAGAGACCGGCCGCTGCAAGCGCGCCCTCGAGGCCGCGCGTAAACCCAATCGATCCCACGGCCTTGTGGAACGCGATTGGAAGGACGAACTGCCGGTGTACCGACACGACGCGAAAACCGTAGCGCTGGAGCGCCTTCCGAACGCGCGCCTCGGCGAGTACCCGGTATGCCTCCGTGCGACCGCCGAGGGCCAGCGCGAGACGTCTGGCTCCGCTTTCCAACGCCGCGGCGCTTCGCAGCGCGGGAAAATCCACGACCACGCGCCAACGGCTGACGCGGCACAGCTCGCCAACGCACCGCTCCCAGTCCGGTGCGTGCATGATCACGCGAAGAGAAACGGCCGCGTCGAAACTGCCGTCCGGAAACGGGAGGCTGTGGGCGTCGCCCGGGATGAATTCAAGGGTCACGCTGGCCGCCTCAGCGCGCGATCGCGCCACCGACAGCATCTGCGCCGAGGCGTCAATCCCGATCACAGAGGCCCCCGCGCGAGCCAGGGTGATGGCGGCGCGGCCCGTGCCGGTCCCGACGTCGAGCATCCGCCTGCGCTCAAACGGCCCGAGTGACGTCAACAGCAAACGTTCTTGTGTCTCGAGCAGGTAGCTTGCCGATCGGACCGCCGAACCGCAGAGCGTCGAAGCCCTCGGCGACGGCCTGATCGGCGTAGTGCGTGTAGCTGTAGTGGTTTCGCGCACCGGAGGGCGCCTCGCCCCGGTCGGTCACGCGACCCCTCCCGCGGGCTCCTCGCGCGGAGGCGCCGTGAGCATGGCGATCGCCGCGCTGGTCTTCGCGATGAACGCGGCCTCGGTGTATTTGCTTTCCGCTAGGGCGCGGGCGCGCCCGCCGATCGCCTTCGCCGCCGCGGGATTCTGCATCGCCTCCAGAATCGCGGCCCCGAACGCCGCCGGTGTCGGATCGGCCAGAAAGGCCGTCTCGTCGCTGAGCACCTGCGTGTGCGTCCGGAGACGAGTCGCGACAATCGGCCGGCCCGATCTCAGGTACTGATAGATCTTGAGCGGGGTATTCGTGCCGGTCGACCGCGGCGAGACCAGGACGGTGGCCGCGTCCAGGTACGCCGGCACATCTTCGTGCGGACGCTGTCCCGTAAAGATCACCGCCCGCTCCAGGCCCATCTGCCGCACCGTCGCGCGCGCGCGCTCAACTTGCGCCGCTTCACCACCGACCATCACGAGGCGTGCTTCCGGACGGGCGCGGGCGACGATGGTCATGGCGTCGTACAGGAGGTCGAGCCCTTGATAGGCCTCGAACGTGCCGGTGTAGAGAATCACCGGGACATCCTCTCCGAGTTCGAGCGCCGTTCGCACGGATCGACCGGTGCCGTCGCAGGGGCGCCTCGCCCGAGCCGGGGGCGTTCTCGATCAGGATCGGTCGGCACGTGCGGTTCCACGCGGCGCGCGGTCAGTTCGAGTTCCGGGCAAATCACGATCACGACGCGGGAGTGGCGAATCATCTTGCGCTCGAGCCATCCGAAGATTCGCGTCAGCCAGCGTGCGCCTCCGTACCCGAAGTTCGTGATTTGCTGCGGCAGGCTGGAATGCATGTCGTACAGATGCGGCACGCGCTGCCACTTTGCGAGCAGGACCCCGATGGCTCCGCCTTCCTCGTGCGAATGCACTGCATCGTATCGCCGGGTCAGCGCCAGCCGGAGCGCCGTCCACGCGACGGCGGCATCCAGCGGCACCTTCTTCCACGTGGGGCCGATGCCGATCGTCGACACGAACGGCGGCCGGAGGCAGCGGTAGATCCGCAGACCAGGGAGTTCGACGTTGCGGCCCATCGGATACGTCACGAGATCGACCGTGTGGCCCAGGCTCGTCAGCGCGCGGATCCGGTGGAATTCGGAGAACGGCGTGCCCCGGGGCTCGAAGAACGGCTCCGGCGCGATCATCAGGATGTGCATGAAGGCTGCTCGCGAACCTCTTGGCGGAGGCGGGCGCGCCGCGGCCGCGCGGGCGAATCCACGAGGCGTACATGCTACACTACGCCGCCCGACGCGCCTCTCAGCGATTCTGATGATCGACTCCACGCAGGCCAGCAGTCTTCCCGTACCGCGCGCACGCGGGCGTCAGGCACTGATCTGGGTCGTGAAGATTCTGGTCAGCGGCGGGTTGCTGTACGTGCTGCTCGGGCGAGTCGACCTCGCCAGGTTGTGGCAGACGGCCCGCACCGCGTCGGTTGCCTGGCTCGCGAGCGCACTGCTGCTCTATCTCATCAACATGTTCATCGCCTCATGGCGATGGTGGCTGCTGGCGCGCGCCCAGCACCTGGCGGTCGCCTTTCGCGCGCTCCTGGGGTCGTATCTCGTCGCGACGTTCTTCAACAATTTTCTGCCGTCGAACATCGGCGGCGACGTCATCCGGATCCGCGATACGGCCAAGCCTGCGGGATCGAAGACACTGGCGACGACCATCGTGCTGGTCGACCGTGGCATCGGCCTGATGGGGCTGGTGTTCGTCGCGGCGCTCGGCTCGACCTCCGCCGCCCGGATGAGCGACAAGATCGGCCCCATCGGCCCGGGCATTCTATGGGGCGCGTTGGCGGCGGCGATCGCCGTCGGAGCGCTCGCCGTCCTGATGCCACACCGAGTGGCAGCGCTGCTCCGGCCGCTGCGCGCGCTGCATCAGGAATGGTTCGAGGAACGAATCACGCGGCTGACGAGGGCTCTCGCCAAGTTTCGCGACGCGCCTCGGACGCTGGGCGCCTGCTTTGGCGGCGCGATTCTGGTCCAGGGAATCCTGGTCTTCTTCTACGCCGCCATCGCTTTGAGCCTCCACCTGCACGTCCCGCTCGCGCACCTCGCCATCGTCGTGCCGATGTCGTTCATCGTGCAGATGCTGCCGGTGTCCGTGAATGGCTTCGGCGTGCGCGAGGCGACGTTCGGGTTCTATCTCACGCGGCTCGGCCTGCCGCTCGAGTCCGCGCTCGCGCTGTCGTTCATCGGCGCCGTGCTGGTCATGCTCTTCTCGACAAGCGGCGCGTTCGTGTACCTGGCGCGCCGAAAATGACGCCGGCGTCATTTCACTTCGTACGTCGGTCTTACGAACACGCCCAGATGTCGTGTGTCCCTCGAGGCGGGATCGAACTCCCGCGGGTGGAAACCGACATCCGTCCTGATCGTCAACAGCACTTGATAGCTTGCGCGGGAAAACACGCCGGGTCCTGGATGGAATTGCATCGTGGACGTTTCGTTCGGGCGCAGCGAGAGATGATCCGACCGGCCGCCGATTGACACCTCGACTTCGTTCGGAATCCTCGATGACAACTGGAGCTTCAACAACGTCAGGGGCCGCTCGGTCCGGATCGACGATATCGGCCGTGCCGGGTGCGACCCAGAAGCCTCCGCCCGGCTCCTGATAGTAGGTACGGTTGTCCATGTAGTAGAGGAAGACCTCAGGGTCCTTACTCACTTCAACGCGCGCGCGATAAAGGTTCAACCGGACCGGCAAGTCCTCCATCAGCGTCAATTCGACCGGCAGCAGCCGCAGCGGCCAGCGTTCGGGGTTTGTCCAAACGGCCTGCGACGCTGAGAATGGATGGAGCAGGATGGCGCCGACAAAGAGCCATCCCCCTGCCGCGGCGGCGATCGCACCAAGGAGAGTGGTTGCAGCAGGCATCAGGAACAACAGCGTCGGATAGATGCTCAGAAAATATCGGTTGCCAATCGGTCCGCCGCCTCCGTTCCAGCTCTCTGGCGCGAGAACCAGAAGCGCCAGAATCGAAACGGCAGCAGCCACCACCACGAGCTTCTGCCAGTCGCGTGACCGCCGTACGTGGGCGAGCCAGAGAACGGCGACCAGAACTCCAGGGAAGTAGTAAGGCAAGAGGCCGGCATCGCGGCCCGTCAGAAATACAAATGTTGTGGCGAAGCGCCGGCCACAGAAAGCGGGGCGCAAGGATATTCTCGTCATTCGCCTCGTTCGTCGTCATCGGATTGCCGGACTCAAATGAGGTGGCGTCATTATCGAAGGGAAAATGCGACGCGAAGGAATTTCGATGCCCGCCCTGATAGTTCCAGTCTCCGGCGATCAACTCGTTGGTGCCGAAGAGCCCGACAAGAGCGAGCCAGAACACGCAGGACACCAATGCCGCCGATCGCCACTGGCGACGCCCGATCGCCAGCAGGACGATCGGGACGATGAGAAAGCCGTTGCTGACCTTGGAAAAGGTGGCGATGCCGAGAAGCGCCGCGGCGATCCAGTCCAAGGACTGGCGTCGCAACCACGCTGGAGCGCCGGCGGGGGCCACCTCCTTGTAGAGCCAGAAGAAATACGCGACCAACACGAGCGTGAAATTGAAGATCTCCGGCGTCAGCCAGGCGACGTAAACCGGAACGACCGAGGCGAAGAGGAAGCTCAAGCCGAACGCGACGCCCGCAGCGGTTCCGGTTCGCGCCTGGCAGAACAGCACGGCGCACCACGCGCACAGGCCGAGGAGCAGCACGTTGAAGAACAGGAATCCGCCAAGGCCAAGCAGCGCGGCAAACGGCGCGGCGGCGATCGCGTAGGCGAATGGCTTGCCGTAGTCGAGCTCTTCGGTCGACGGCACGGGCGCCTTGGTGATCGCAATCGGGGGCCAGGCCGCGCGGACCCTCCAGGAGCCGAGCGTCAGGGTCCGCTTGAGAAAAATGCCATCTGGGGCCGTGCCGTACAACTGGACGAATCGCCGGTAATCCTCCGGCCGGTACTTCAGGTCGAAATCCTTCGCGACACTGAAGGCCATCGAGACATACGTGGCTTCGTCGCCCTTGATCGGCCCTGTCAGCCGCGGGAGATCGACCCGCGCCGCCCAGATGGCTCCGGCCACGAGCACAGTGATGAGAATCGCGCGCCTCATGGCGTGGACGTACTCTTCCGGCCAGCTCACGATTTCGTAGAGTCTGACATCCTGATCGTCCGTCAGTTGGTGCAGGTATCTGTCGTAAGGTGGAAACCTGTCGACCATCTGCTGGCGGAACTGGCGGTATTCAGCCAACCGGACGATGACGTAGCGCACGCCGCGGGCGCGAAGGATCGCAAACGACTTCGCGTCGGGAAACCCATTGATCGGCAGGGCCATCTCCTCGAAATCGGGAGGGACGAAGTCGCTGTAGCCATTCACGAGCGGCTGCCAGTTCGTCATCGATCGCACCATGGCCCGGGTGTGCTGATGGAAGTCTGTTCGGACATACGGAAACGGCAGTTCGACGACCCCTACTCGCGGCAAGGCTGGCCAGCAGCCGATAGGCACGCTCGGGAGGAGGCATGCCCTGCAATGGCCAGGGCACCCACAGCTCCACCACGAGCGCCGCCAGGCACGACGGGCGTCAGCCACCGCTTCGCTCCGATGAAGCCCGTACCCGAAGCCCGCCAGCACCGCCAGCGCAAAGGTCACGACGATCCCGAGCCGTGCCGGGGCGCGCAGCATGGACATGCCCGGCAACACCTTCATCATCACGGTGTAGAGCCCTGCCGCGGGGCCGAACGATCGCCCAGGCCGCGAGTGCCGCGACGACCGCATAGCCGAAAATGGTGCGTCCGTCACCGCGATCGCGGGCACCTCTGATCAGGCCGATCACGGCGAGCGCGCTCATGACGATTCCCGGAAAGAGCACCTCGATTGCGCGCGGCATCGACCACCGGGGAAGCGCGACCTGCTTGAGTGTGGCGGCGGCTCGCAGCCAGGTCTCACCGAACGTCGTGCCGGTCGTCAGGTAGTCGCGCACCGTCGCGGAATAGATGCGCGAGCCCCTCGTCGGTCGTCGTGCGCAGCGGACCCGCGGCAGCGCGATCGCGGAGGTATGGAACCAGCACGGTGCCGACAAGCAGCAGCCGTCACCATGCGCGCGGCCGCGATGGCGATCCAGTAGCGGCCGTCCTTCCGCGCCCACAGCAGAGTAGCCGCGCCCACAAGTCCGCCCGCGAACGACGCCGTAGTAGCCCGAGGCGAGCGCCGCGGCCGCCAGCGCGGCACCCAGCCACGCGCCCGTGGCCAGCGAGGGCCGTTCGCGAAGCGCGTGGAACGCAACCATCACCAGCGGGAATCCGAAGATCATCAGCAGTTGGATCTCGGCGGTGTGCGCGGCGGTGTACGCGCAGAACGTGTAGCCGGCGGCTGAGATCAAGCCGCGGCGCTCGGCGGAGCCGGTCAACCGCCGGACCAGCGCCCACATCGCGAGAAACGCGATGAGCGAGGCACAGGAGCACGGCGCTGTTGTGGGCGGCGATCGGGTTGCGCGTGACCGCATACGACTGGCGCCGCCAGGCACGCCGGCGAAGAGATTCAGCTCGGAGTACGTCAGCGTCGCCGTGATGCGGATAGAAGATATTGGCGTCAAACAGATGCCGCGGATCGTCGAGCAAGCGCGTGCGCGACCCACGCGACATTCCAGATGCTGAACCGTGCCGTCACCGTTGTCGAACCGCCCAACCTGGCCGACGTACCGGACCGTCGGATACGTCAGCGCGCACGTCAGCGCGCATCCAACGCAGGAGCGCGGCCGTCCACTCACGCCACGTGCCGCGCCCCGATCCGGACGCGCGCGTGCTCGAGGGAGGCGACATGCGCGAATGATATGCTGGCCTCCACGCTGATGCCACGCGTGCCGACAGGAGCTCCGTTCGAAGAGCGCGGCGGCCGGTTGCGAGGCGCCCTCGATCTGATCGCCGGACGCTACCCGCGGTTTGTGTTTGGCGGCGGCGTCGGCCACTGCTGCCGGTCTTTCATTTCCACGAAGCGACGCGCGCGACCCTCGAGCCGTCGTTTGCCTATCTGGTCGAGAACGGCTACCGCACCGTCGACTCGGACGGCTGTCGCGGCGCTCGTTCGGGACGGGCGTCATCCCGGGCCCCGCACCGTCGTGCTCGCCTTTGATGACGCGTGGGCCAGCCTGTGGCTGGTCGTCGGTCCGCTGCTGCGCAAGTTCGGCCTTCGCGCAGTCGCGTACGCCATTCCCGCGCAGGATCGCGGACGCGCCCTCGCTGCCGCCCGACCATCGACGACGGCCCCGTGGACGCCGGCGGCCGCCGACCGCGCGCCGAATCCTTTCGTGACCTGGCCCGAGCTGCGCGCGCTGTCGGCGTCAGGCCTGATCGATGTGCAATCGCACACCTGGTCGCATTCGATGATGTTCTCCGGTGACGTCGTGATTGGACGCGGAACGGCCCTGCGCTGGCCTCGGAGCCGATGCTCAACCGGCCGCGGATCGACAGCGGTCAGGCGCTCGAGTTCCTGACGCCCCGATCGGCTCGGATTTCCGCTGTTCCAGCGCCGCTCGCGCATGTCCGATGGGCGGCGATTCTATCCCGATCCCGAGGCGTGCGCGCGCCTCGAGACATCGCCGGCGATGACCCGGCGTCGATGGTCCCGTTCGCGGGCCGAATCAAGGGGCGATGGGAGACCGCGGAGGAACAGCGGCGTGACATCGAGCATGAACTGGCCGCCGGCCGCGAGACGCTCGAGAGCACAGCTGCGGACGCCGGTCAGGCACATCTGCCTGCCGTGGGGCGTCAGCGGCGCGACGACCCGCGCCGCGCTGGAGCGCACCGGGTTCCTCACCGCGTTCGCCAACAGGCTGAGCGGCCGCTTCGCCGTCGCGTCCGGCGATCATCCGTATCTTTCTGAAGCGCCTCAATCGAGCGGCACGTCTTTGCCCTGCCGGGTCACGGCCGGCGTACACTGACGCTCTTCGCATGACCGACGCATCGTCCAGGTGCCGGCCTTTCCCGACGACGTGGATGTCGCGGTGGTGTCGCACAACGGACGCGAGACGCTGCCGCGCCTGCTCGAGTGTCTCAGGGCGGCTGCCGCGCCGGTCGATCGCATCGCGTCTACGACATCGGCAGCACGGACGACACCGCCGCGTGGCTGGCCGCCGAATGGCCGGGCGTCGCGCTGCGGCGCCTCGAAGGCAACGTCGGGCCCGAATCCTGCGCGCAACCGCGCTCTCCGCGAGACCACCCGGCCCGTCCTGCTGCTTGCTCGACGCGGATGCGTACCTCCGTGCCGACGCGCCTGCCCTGCTGCGGGCGGCGCTCGATCCCTCGACGCGGGTCGGCATGGTGGCGCCCGTCGTCGTCCACGCCGAACGTCCGGAGCGGATCCAGTATGCCGGCGTGGACCTGCACTTCATCTGCGAGGCCGTCAATCCCTGGGTGAACCGCCCGCTCGCCGAACGCGGCACCGGACCGCCGCGACCTCGGATCGGCGCCAGGCGTGGCGCTGCTCATCGACGTGGCGACGGCACGGAAGATCAGCTTTTGGGACGAGCGGTATTTCATGGGCAAGGACGACGGCGACTTCTGCTATCGGCTACGCATGGCAGGATACCGGCTGATCGAAGAACCGCGCGCGATCGTGGAACATGGCAGCCGCCCGCGATCGGCCTGGATGTTTCCGTACCAGATTCGGAACCGCTGGTATTTCATGCTCAAGAATTACCGCGCAGGCACGCTTCTCGTGCTGCTGCCCGGCCCTGGCGATTCATGAAGTGCTCCAATTCCTGCTGCTCGCAGGCAAAGGGCACCTTGGCGCCTGGTGGCGGGCGCTCAAGGACATCGCTGCAGTTGGATGCCGGCGCTTCGCGCCAGCGCGCCGCGCAGTGCAGGCGACGCGCAAGATCGGCGATCGACCGTCTACTGGTCAGCGCACCGCTGCGTCGTTCGCGAAGATCTGGTCGGCGAGCGGAATCGGCGGGCTCGTTGAAGCGCGGGTACGACGCATGGCTCGGCATCTACTGGGCCGTGGCCCGGCAATTGATTTCGTGACTCGTCCCACCGTCGCCGTCGTCACGACCTACTACCGTCCGGTGCTCGGCGGCGCGGAAGTCGCGGCCGAGCGTCTCGCGACGTTTCTGCACCGCCGCGGACACCGCGTGGTCGTTCTGACGAAGCGAACAACCACGCGAGCAGCCCACGCAGGGAAGTTCTGGACGGCGTCGAGGTCGAGCGGCTGTCGGACCGGCCGGCGAGCGCTCCGGGCATGGCAAGTGGGCCGTGCTGCCGGCGATGCTTCAGGCGCTGCTGCGTCACCGCGCGGACGTGCGAGTTGTCTGCTGCATCGACTACCGCGGCGTGGGTCTGGCGGCGCTCGCCGCCCGTGCGATCACACATGCGCCGGTTGTCTTTCAGGCGCAGACGGAAGGTGTGATTTCCGGGGCGCGCGTTCGGGACTGGCTCGCGCATGTCGGTGTTTCGCGCGACGGCGCGGTGGCTGGGGCCATGACGTGGCCAGCGCGCGCGTTGTACGGGCGCGCCGACGCCATCGGCTGCATTTCACGCGGGATCGAGCGCGAAACGCTCGACGCGGGCGTGTTGCGCGAGCGCGTTCACTACCTGCCCAATCCGATCGATACGCGGCTCTTCTCGCCGCCCGCGCCCGATGTCCGGCGCCAGATTCGGACGCAGTTCGGCCTGCCCGCAGGCGTCATCGTCGCGGTGTTTGTCGGCCGGTTGAGCCGGGAGAAAGGGCGCGATCGAACTCGTCCAGGCCTGGGCGCGGGCAAAGCCCGACGGCCTGCTCGTCCTGATCGGACCGCCATGACCGGATCACCCGTGGGATGTCAGCGCCGACGCACGCCGTCTCGTCGAGCAGCACGGGCTCGCGGATTCGGTGCGGTTCGCCGGGCGCGCAGCCGCCGGGCGCCGTCGCGTCATGGCTCCAAGCGCGCCGACTTCGCCATTCAGCCTTCCCATTTCGAAGCCATGGGGCTCGCCGCGGCAGAAGCCATGGCGGCCGGCCTCCCAGTGATCGCCTCGGACACGGGCGGCTACCGGGATTTCGTCACGCACGAGGAGAATGGGCTGCTCGTGGCGCCGAAAGACGTTCCTGCGCTTGCGGGGGCCATCACGCGGCTGGCAACCGACGCCGCGCTTCGCGCGGCGCTCGGCCGCCGTGCCCGCGCGACGGCCGAGCGGTTTGACGAGATGATCGTGCTCGAGCAATTCGCGCAGGTCATCGACGCACTGGCGCGCCATGACTGAGGCCGCCGCCGCGCCACCTCGTCCCCTGCTTGGACCGAACGCGGTCTTTGCCACGCTCTCCGCCGGCAGCGCCGGACTGATGCTCCTGCTGTCGGCGTTCATCAGCCAGGCACGCGGAGAGGAGTTCTTCGGCCGATTCTCGTGGGCGCTGACGCTCGCCATGATGGGCGAGGCCCTGATGGACCTCGGCGTTCATCAGATCACGATCCGATCGATCGCACGCGACGCGTCGCAGGCGTCGCGAATCTTTCACAATTCGCTGTCGCTCAAGGCCGTCACCGGCGCGGTCATGTTCGTGGCGATGGCCGGCGTTTCGTTCGTCGCGACATCCGATCAGGAACTCCGCGTCGCCTGCCTGGTGATGCTGGGCGTCGCCATTCTGCGCTCCTATCTCCTGACTATTCGGGGCGTGCTGCAGGGCCTCGAGCGTTTCGGCCAGGACGCGCTGGTCGTTGTCGGCGATCGGGTGCTGATCCTCGTTCTGGCAGGGCTCGCGATTTACGCCGGTGCCGGGCCTCCTCGGGCCTCGCCGTCGCTTTTCTGCTGGCGCGCGCGATCGCGCGTCGCAGGCGCGCTGCTGCTTGCACGGCGGCACACTGGCAGCGTCCGATTCAGCTTCGACGTCGCGTTGTGGCGCGAGCTCCAGCGCCAGGCGCTGCCCATCGGCATGTTTCTGGTCGTGCTGAACTTCTACTCGTACATCGACACGCTGATGCTGGGCGTCATCAGCACGTTCGGCGACACGGGCCTGTACAACAGTGCGTACCGGATCTATGAGGGCCTGAGCTACGTTCCGGGAGTTCTGTCCGCGTTGCTCACGCCCCGGCTGTCCAATCTCTGGAGTGCCGATCGGGCGCGGCATCGTCGTCTGGCCAGGCGGAGCGTCATCGGCGCCGGCGCCCTCGCCGCAGCAGTCGGCGCTCCCGTCTGGTACTGGTCGAACCCGCTGCTGACGCTTGGTCTTTGGGCCGACGCCAGCCAGGCGACGACCGCGTTGCACGTGCTGCTTGCCGGCCTGGCCTTCGTGTTCGTGATTTGGATTCTGCATGCGGTCGCGCTCTCGGTGTTTCAGGAGCGCCTGTTGTTCAAGACGACGGTGATCGGGGCGGTCGGCAATGCCGCCCTCAATCTCTTTCTGATTCCGCGGTATGGACGCGACGGCGCGGCGTTGGCGACAGTGCTCGGCGAGTTGATGACGATGGCGCTGCTCCTCTGGGGGCTTGCGGCACGCGTTTCGACCCGCGATCGGTGCGGCTGTCGTGACTGGTCCCGCCTCCACGCCGGCCGGACGCCGAGTTCGGCAACCTGGAAGCGAACCTGCGTTTCCTCGACGAGACGGGACTGCCGCAGCCCGGGCAGCGGGTGCTGGAGATTGGCAGCGGCCGCGGTGACCTGCTGCAGGAACTGCGCGCGCGCGGAATCGACGCGATCGGCGTCGGAGACGAGCGCCGATCGCATCGCCGAGGCGCATCGCCCGCTTTGGGCCCTTGCCCATCCGGCAGACGGCCGGCACGCAGCTGCCCTTTCGCCGACGAAGCGTTCGACGTCGTGCTGAGTTTCGACGTCTTCGAGCACATCGCCGACAGCGACGCGCACCTCGCGGAGGTGCGCCGCGTGCTGAAACCGGGCGGCTGGTATCTGCTGCAGACGCCGAACAAGTGGAGCAACACCGTCTTCGAGACGATTCGCTGGCGCAGCTTCACACGCTGGCGCGCCGACCACTGCGCGCTGCACACCTCCGGCCAGCTCGAGCGCCGATTCCGGCGGCACGGATTCGAGCCCACCTTCGCCGACGTGCCGGTCGTGACGCCGTTTTTACCGCCAGAAGGTGCGCCGCTATCTCGGCGTGCCCGGCGCGTTGCTACTGGCGCTGGCGAACCCCGACCGGTTGCCTCTCAGGTTTCGGACGAATCTGTACCTGCGGGCTCGAAAGGTATGACGCCCGTCGCGCCGGCACCGGCAGGTCGTCGTGGAAGGGGGCTCCAGGGTCGCCCTGATTACGTCGAAGAACGTGCGCGCGAGCGCCTCCTGACCCGCGACAGACGGGTGCAATCCATCGCCGCCGATGTACGTGGACTCATGTCCCTGAAACGCGGCCCAGGCGTCCACGAGCGGCACGTTGTCCTGGACGGCCAACGCCCGAAGCGCGTCGTTGGCTCCCTTGACATCCGCGTTTGTCAGAAAACATCCGCGCGAGAAATTCAGCACGGGTGTCAGAGTGCTCAGGAAGAACGATGTGACTCCCTGGTTCCGAGCCTCAACGATGTCCGTGTGGACGTTGGCGACAATCGCCGGAATCGCGCTGTCGCTTGACAGATCGATGACCCCCTCCAGAGAACAGGACGGCCTGCGGTCGATCGGCGTGGAGTACCTGGGCGAATCGCGCGGTGTTGTCGGTCGAATCGAGCGGCTTGCCTTCATTGATGACCGTGAAGGTCTGGGTTGGTGTACCGGGCAGCCAGCAATCCCTGAAGCACGTTGGGGTACGCCAGGGAGGGAATAACGGCCTCCGGCTTCTGAAACAACGCAAGATCCTGTGGAGTCATGAGGGCGCGTCGATTCGTGCATCTCGTGCCGGTGTCGTCGTCATTGATTTCGCCTGCCGTGATGCTGTCGCCGAACGCCATGAAGCGGGTGGCCCCGAGCACCGGCACAGGTGGCACATAGGGCACGAGTGTCACCTTGAAGCTGCATGCGGCTGTACGCGGAGGTGTCCCCGAATCGGCCCCCGTGCAGGCGACGTTCGTCGAGCCCAGGGGAAACGCCGCGCCGGACGCCGGAGTGCAGGTGATCGAGACCGGTTCAAGCCCGCCCGCGTGAGTCGGTTGTGCGTATTCGACGACCTGCGTGGGCGTCTTCACGTCCGTGACGCTCATCTCGGCCGGACACGTCAGGGCCAGTGGCGCCACCGGCTCGACGGGCGGACCCGAGGGGCCATTGGGGGAATGGCAACCCGCCAGAAGCATCAGGCAAGGAATACATGTCCAGATCCGAGCCTGCCTCAACAATGCACAGGCGCTCACAGCAGGCGTCGGTTGAGGGAAAGGGGGATCATTCGCGCGGGTAGCTCATTCAGCCTACCGTACGTTCCGACCCAGACCGCGGGGTTTGCCGGATGTGACGCCTGGCGGAACTCCATCACACTTCCAAGTCGGCGCATTCCCAAGTACCCGGTTGCGACGAATGACCGAACTCCAATTCGTCACGGTATTTGAATTCATTTGCTCGCATTGCCAGCTGCCGAACGAATACCGGCAGGCGCACGCTCCCGAAGTGCGCCCGCACCTGGTCTCGACGAAATGCAACGGCTGTCGAAAGCTGAACTGGTTGGGCGGCATCAAAGGCAGACTTCTCGTGCCGGAAGCCTCGTCACAGTCGCTGGACGACACCGTGCTCACGGTCCCCGAAGGCGGCGCGCGCGTCCCGCTGAAGAAGCAGGCCGACTGATCGGCGAGCCGGCTCATCGCCCGGACAGCAATCGATCCGGGACTCGATACAGCGCCACGTCGCGATTTCGAAACACCAGCTCCAGTCGATCGCGGACGTCGGGGTTCATCCGATCCCTGCTGGCGTATTCGATGACGTGCGTCGGCCGGTAAGCGCGCAGGATCCCGACGGCTCGTGCGGCGTCCGGGGAAGCGAAAAAGACTCCACGTCTTCGCGCCGAGCCTCGTTGCCGCGCACATAGCCGGCCCAGGCTACGACGCTCCGCCGCTCTGCCAGAATCCCGAGCAGCGTCGGATCGTTTGGCCTGTCGTGCAGGATGACCGTCCGATTCGGATCAGTGCCGCGCAGCAGAGACGCAAGTGTCATTTCGGCTTGCGAGATCTCGGCCAGTGGATGCTCATGATCGTGCCACTTCCTGTGCAAGTACTGAATGGTTGAGGGAATCGCCACGGCCACGACCACCAGCGTGGCGACGAACCGCGGACGCGGGGCGCGCCATGACGTCAGCCCCCTTGCGGCGAACATCGTCAACAGAAACAGCGCGAACTGATGGATCTGTGTGTTCTCGTGGTACGGAACCGAGACGAGGAACGTCGCGGCGGCCAGCGCCGCAACGGCCATCCAGGCCAGAAGCGGCCATACAGGATCCTGCTGCGACGGTCTGCGGAGGCACTGCCAGAACGCCGGCAGCCCGACGAGACGAAACCCGAGCGTGCCGGCCAGAAAGAACGGGAGCGGCAAGAACCGCCGCGAGCCCGGCTTGTGCGGCGCCAGTAACCCCGAGTCGTCCCGCCAGTGAGAGGAACCAGTCCTCGAGGCCGATGCGGGCCATCATCCTGAGGGGAATCGGGAAGAACGCGGGCACGAACGTCGCCTGAGCATCCTCAACCAGTGTCACGGCCCGGTAAAGGAACGGGATCGCGATGAGGAAGCTGACGCATCCAACGAGCAGGAGCCGGCGACTGATGAATCGATCCCGTCGGGAAGCGACGATGACGACCGCCAGCGCCGCCATCACGCTGGCAAAGATCCATGGCTTGGACAGCACGGTCGAGGCGAAGGTCGCGCCCGCGAGTACGGCCCACGCCGATGCTGCCCGTCTCGCCTGGGCGTACGCAGCAGGCGTGGACGGCGTAGAGTCCAGCAAACATCGCCGCCAGCGCGGGCGTCCAGTTGCCATACAGCAGCACTTCCGCGCCGGCACCTTGGAAATTGTGAGACCAGATCACGTCGTCCCAGTTCGAGAGCGTGAAGAACCACCCGGCGGCGTACGCCAGATTGCTTCCCGCGCCGAACAACAACGCGGCGACGAACGCCGTGGCCGTCGTGGAGATCGACTCGACGAACACAAAGCACGTCAGCACGGCGGCCGTGAGAAACAGCGGCCAGGCGTATCGGAAGTACAGGTCCAGAATCGGCACGTCGCCGAACCGGTGAATCATCGCCAGCAAGGCGTGCGGATAGAACGCGTGGTTCAGCATCCGGCCCGAATAAAACGGCGAGGCAGGCGGCACGGTGTGCGACAGCTCGGCCGCGATCGCGGCGTAATACGTCAGGTCGTAGCTGTCGTACT
This sequence comes from uncultured Acidobacteriota bacterium, assembly GCA_963724645.1. Lineage (GTDB taxonomy): Bacteria > Acidobacteriota > Vicinamibacteria > Vicinamibacterales > SCN-69-37 > CAVXSP01. Next base: position 277,263 of record CAVRVJ010000005.1, on the reverse strand, counting down.
CGCCATAAACGATCGGTCGTCCCGCTCGTCGTCGTCAGTCGATTGGCGAAAGCCGCCACGCCCATACCGACGGTCACCAGGACGAGGACAGCTACCGCCAACCTCGAAGCGGCCCGCGGCCCTCGACGCCGACGCTCGCCCGTCGCCAGCCCGCGATGGCCACGCCGGTCAACGCCGATGACACGTACGGATAGGCCACCAGAAGACCAAGCGAGCCAAGCGCGTGAGCCAGCATAGGCGCGAGCGCGATGCCGAAGCTGAACGCCAGCACGACGCGAGTGAGCAGCGACAGGGACGCCAGCAGCCCGAAGCTGAGTCCCGCGCCCGGTCCAAAGGTAAACAGGGCGCCCGCGAGGACCAGCCGGAGCCACACGGGCAAGTGATCGCGCACGGCGTCGAACAGGAACCAGCCGGCCAGGCCTGACGCCGCTCCACCGGCGGCCGACATCCAGCGACGCGCTGAGCTCACCGATCGATCGACGGCAGGCCCAGTGCGCACTCAGCGGAGTCCGGATGTGAACTTGGGATCGGCCAGCGGGGTGAGTTGACTCGTGGCCTTCAGCCAGCACCGGTTTTGTGAATGTGGATCGGGATGGCTGGGCTTCCCATAGGTAAAGCCCTGACAATCCGGTTCGGCCAGACACCAAGTCGAACACGCATCGGCGTTGGCCACGACCTCATCCGCGAAGTCGCGGCCCTCGAGCGACATCGATTCGAGCAGACGAATTCTGCCCGAGGCGGTCAGGCGATCCTTGTCGGTCTTGGTGAGCAACCATCCAGCGTAGTCGACATAGCTGCAGCATGCCGGAACCGGATACGCCTCACTGACGGAGCGTGGCCATGGTACGTATTTCCACAACCCCCAGACGAGCGAGACAGAGGCCGACTCCGCCGCCGAACCCCACCAGGAACGCCCGCCTCGATACCGGAAATGCCATCCGCTCACCCAGCCTTGAGCGTATCAGCCAACCGCAGCGCCAGCGCGACGATCGTGAGCGTCGGATTCGCGTAGCCACTCGTCGGAAAGACGGACGAGCCCGCTACGAACAGATTGCGATATCCGTGTACGCGGCAATCCGCGTCGACGACGGAGGTCGATCGGTGGCTGCCCATCCGGGTCGTTCCCATCAGGTGGCCGCCGCCGGTGTGGTCGTGGTAGATGCGAGCGTTGAAGATCCGAATCCTCCCCTTCCGCAGCTGGATCAACGACTCGCCGAGCAGGCGCAGGGTCGTTTCGCCGTTGAGAAAGTCCGCCGCGTCGAACACGCACCGGGCGGCCGGCGTATACAGCCCGGTTCGATCGCGCTCGCCTGTCAGAAACACGCGATTGTTGGGAGACGGAAGCATCTCGGTTCTGATCGTGCAGTTGTAGTGGTAGAACGGCTTCCCGGCCTCCTGCGACAGGTACCGCGCGATCTCGTGGTCGGTCGTGGGATGCTGGCAGTCTACGCTGCAAGCGCGCAGGCCCTGCTGCAGCGTGAGCTCGATCGTCCGGCACCAATGCATGCACCGGGTTGCCAAAGCCGGGCGGCCGCGGAAAATCGTCGAGATTCTGATCCAGGACGCATTCCGCCGCTTCGACGAAATGCGGGTGCTCCATGAGGAACCTGCCGACCAGGCCGGTCTCATTGCCGACTGCGGTCCCGCCATCGAGCGGGGGCTGCAGCAACAGTTGCGCGTTGCCAATGCCTCCCCCTGCCACGACGACGGTCTGGGTCGGAGAGACAGTGAGGGAATGCTTCTGGTCGGAAGGATGATGGAAGTAGTTGATGGCGCGGATGGCCGAGCGTGATTCGGTGGCCTCCAATCCCACGACTGAGCACCCGAGCGCCACGTGAAGCGTCGGCGAACTCTGCAACACGTCCTGATACTTGAGGGCGAAGCGCGTCGGGCTGTCCTCCCGGACCGAGAACGGCCGGTAGACGAACCCTGGAAACAGGCCCCGTTCGAAATCGACAATCGATGGATCGCGGTCGAGAATGGGAGCCGCGCGGCGGTAGTACGGGAGCAGGTCGGCGCGGCTGATCGGCCAACGGACGCCGGCCGCGGGGTTGTCGAAATCCCGTTCGCTCAACGTCGCGCACCAACCGCCCCACAGATTGGACGTGCCGCCGAGCGCGCGAGCCGAATGCCGATTCCACCAGCCCATCGGAAGGTGGCCGAAGTTGATGGCCGTCGGGACGTCGGTGCGCGGCTCAGCGGACTCGCCGGACTCGAAGACGAGTACACGTTTGTTGGCGGCAGCGAGCTCGAGCGCAATCGTCATGCCCGCGGGACCGCTGCCGATTACAAAGCAGTTGTACCGTGAGTTGAGTTGATCGGTACTGAGGAGCATGGTCGGCCGAGATACCCCAACGGCTGGAAGGGCGGCACGCGCGCGTGAGGGCACGCCACCGGGATGCCGGCTGGCAGTTTACACGAAGAGGCCGAAGGGTCACCAGGTCGTGACCGGTTACAATCCATGCGCCAAAGGCCGGCAGTGATGCTCGCCCGGCATCACCGACAGTTCCATGGCGCTTGCCGCACCGTTCTCTCTCACGCTGGGGCGCCCCGCTGACTCAGGGAGTCCAACGGTTTGGCGCGTTGAGCGCACTGTTCACCACGCTGAGCGCAGTCCTCGGCTGGCAGTCGGGCTTCCAATCCGTCCCCGCGTACATCGAATTCTGGCTCTTGAACACGCTGGCACTGCTTACTGGCTGGGTGCTCTTGGGGGCTCGCTCCGGCGGAAGTGATCTGTACGACAGATGTATCCGACTTGCCATTGCGGCAACTGGTGTCATCGTCGGTGGCGGTCTGCTGCTCGGCGCCCTCGGGTGGTTGACGCCAGCCGCGTTCCTCGCGTACCTGCTCGTTCTGCTGGCAGCGGGTGTCGCGCTCACGCGTCCAGATTCCCATGGCACGTCCGAGGCCGATGCATCCCTGTTTCGGCTGCATCCAATCCTTCTCCTTGTTCCCCCCCTTCTTGTGTTTGTGTTCTGCGTGGCGCTGGCTCATCCGCCGACGGAGTACGACAGCCTCACGTATCATCTGTTCTTTCCTGCACGCTGGCTCCAGGACCACCGGATCTTCATCGTTCCGACGCCGTTTGGCGATCAGGCACCGGCCTATACCCCTGCGGACGGCCAACTGTTCTTCCTGTGGTTGATGCTCCCCTTCCACGGCGACCTCCTCGCACGTGCGGGAGAGTTTCCGTTCTACTGCCTGGCCGGGCTGACGCTTTACGGCCTCGCTCGACAACTCGGCGCGGCTCCCAACCAATCAATGTACGCCGGAGGGTTTTTCCTCCTCTCCCGCCCGGTACTGGAACAGGCGCTTGGCGCTGAAGTGGACGTTGTCTTCACGGCCGCGTTCCTGGCGGCCGTGTATTTCGGACTGTCGGCCATGAGAACCGGCCGGCGCTCGGATGTCGTATTGTTCGGAGTCAGTATCGGTCTTTGCACCGGCACCAAGGTCCTCGGTCTGACCTATGCTCCGCTGCTGCTCCCCGCACTTGCGGCGAAAACCGTACGCAGGCAAGCGCTCTGGGTTCTTCCGGGAATTGTGGCACTCGGACTGCCCTGGTATGTGCGGAACTGGATTGTGACGGGTACGCCGCTCTACCCGGTTGGGCTGAACATCGCGGGATTCACGCTGGCGCCGGGAGCCTGGAGCCGGAGCGTTCAGACCCAGAACTGGGCGTACATCACCGATTTTTCAAAACTGCCCGAGATCGTGCGTGACGGCGCGTTTGGCGCCGGACTTCTGACGGTGTGGGCGCCCCTCGCATTCATCGGCCTGGGCGCCCTTCTTCGAGCTGCTCAGTGGTCATGGCTCGGGATAGGCGCGGCACTGCCGCTGCTGATTGGTGTCATCTACTGGACCGTGCTGCCGTACAACGGACCGGCGGCCGCCCGGTTCCTGTTTCCCAGCGTCGGTCTCGCGATGCTGCTGATTCCGGCCGCCTTCCGGCTGCCCGGCAAGTTGCCATTAATCGTCCACGTGCTGTGCGGCGCAGCGGTTGCGTGGCTGATCGCACTCGGTCCGGAGCGATTTGTCGGCGCGAGGTACCTGCCGCTCTACGCGGGTTTCGTAGGACTCGCTGTTCTTTATAGCTCTTTCTCGAGACCGCGCATTTTCAGCGCAGCCCTGCTGTTCGTTGCCGCGTGCGCCGCCACGCTCCTGCTGTCCGCGCGGCGGTGCCCGGAAACCGGCTGTTCTCTCCTCACGGCAACCTGGACCGATCGGCCCAGGATGTTTGCCGGCTGGGATTGGATCGAGCAACACGCGCACAATGTCAGCATCGCCTATTCGGGCAACAACGTTCCCTATCGCCTCCTGGGACCGCACCTCGAAAATCGCGTGTACTACGTCAATATCGATCGGCATATTGGGTGGAAGTACCACGATTACGAGCGCGCGGCTCGAGGACGCACGGCGTTTACGCCGGCGATTCGACCCAATCTCCCGTATTTCCGTGAGTCGCCGAATTTTCGCGAGTGGCTGACCAATCTCAAGCAGATGAACACTCAGTACGTGTTCATCAGCAGGCTGCCCGGGATCATGCTCGCGGAGCAGGACTATGCTCGCGATGATGCCGGGTTTCCGATCGAGGCGGCCTGGACCGCATCGCATGCGGAGATCTTCACACCGGCTTACGAGAATGAAGAGATACGGATCTATTCGATGCGCCGATGAACGCCATGCGGCCGAAACCAGGTGGCCGCGATCGCAACGTCGGGGCCCCTAGTGCCCGCCGAACGGGACGATGACGAAATTTGAACGTTCGCGGTTGGTGTTGCCGCTTCCGCGGAGGTTTCCCTGCCCAACCCAGAACGCGACGAGTTCGCCAGGCGCCGGCTGATGGCCCGCCATCGGCCCCCAACGGTTTGGGTCGTAGTACCAATTCTGAGCGATGCTCGTCGGCGCGACGGGCTCGCGGCCGTCCCAGTACTGGATCGCCGCGGAACAGTACCACTGGCCGCCCAGGTTGAAGCACATCCCAAGGGTGTACTGGAGGCCCGCGTCGCTGCCAAATCCTGATTCCGGCCATCTGCCCGGGCCTTGGCGTCTGTCGAAGTCGAAGCTGATCGTGCTGCCACTGAAGCTCACACTCGTGATCTTCGCTGTCTGAGGCCAGGAGGCAACATCAGACGGATTGTTCATGAAGATCGCATTCCTCGGGTCGAGCTCGCCGGCGGGAGTAGGACCTGGGGTCGGCGACGGTACCGGCGGCGGCGCAACGACGACCGGTGCCGGGGGGGTCAGGAACGACCTGATGCCGGCGTAGCCGCTCTCGTGTCCGGGATCAGTCGCCTTGACGCGCCAGTAGTAGCGCGTCGCATACGGCAGGTCATCCGTCGCTGTGTAGCTGGTCTGCGCGGAGCCTTCATTGACCAGCACCGAAATCACCTTGTTCGCGAATGCCGCGTCGCTTGCGGCTTCAAAGAGGTATTGGATGGCCCCGGCCGGCCCCGTTTTCAGGGCGTTGACGACCACCAACGTCGGTTTGCGCGTGTTCACGGTCGCGCCATCTGCAGGGTCTCGCAGGACCGGCGGCTGAATAATGACCGGCGTGTACACGCGAAAGTTCGAAGGGGCCGAATAGTCGCTGGCGTTCGCGCCGTCATCGGCCTTGGCTCGCCAGAAGTACGTCCGCTCCGCGAGGAGGGCCTGCGGCAGGCGCAGGTTTGTTCTCCCGCCCGTCCCTGGCTCGACGCCGGTCTGCGTGAAGACCTTGTTCGTGAACGCGGCGTCCATCGCCATCTCGAAGATGTAATTCAATGGACGAACTCCGGTCGAACTCGCGTTCTCAACGGTCAGAGTGAGCGGCTGCTGGTCGACGGCAATCTGGGAGGCGGAGGCGGGAGCGACCGGCTTTGGCGCCTGGATGGAAACCCCGGCAATGGGGCCTGCCACCGATGGACTCAATGGACTAGCGCTTTTGGTGCGCTCGCAGCCCGCCAGGAGGACCACCGGGAGAGCGAACACCAGAACTCGACCGGTAATGCGGTGCATCCGAAAACCCCAGCCAGGATGGCTCACTGAGCCTGTTCCTTGGTATATCGGTCGTCGGAGGAATCAAGATTAGTGCCGAAAATGCCCGGCCCTGGCCCGCTGACGTGGTCTCCACCAGCGGCCCCTACACGCGTGTGATCCTGATCACTGGATCCGGTATCCGTCTGACAACGTCGAGAACGCCGCCGTTTCGGCAGCCTGCCGCGAGCCGCGTCCCAGCCAAGCTCGCCCGCCATCAGCCGCGCCACCTCCGGGCGCCATGGCTTCCGCGGCGCGGGCGTTGAGGAACAGCGCGCGCGTCCGGCGCGCGAGCACGTCCTCGACGGTGCGCGCCATCTCGTGACGGGCCGCCCACACGACTTCGGCGCCGGTGTACGGCAACTCCGGATGGAGCGGCGCGGCCAGCGACGGGCGTGGCGCGCATCAGATCCTGAATCGCCGAGCGCGTCGGATCCGTACACGCTCAGCGCGCCGAACCGCTCCGCGTTGGAGTGGAAGCCGTGGACGTTGAGCGTGCGCGTCACGCACGGCCGCTCCGCCAGCCGCGCGAAGTCGGCGGCCTGATCCACGGTGTGCTCGGCCATGTTCCGGTAGGTCGTCCACTTGCCGCCGGTCGTCGTCAGCAGGCCGGAGGCGTCGATGTGAATCGTGTGGTCGCGCGACAGCGCCGCGGTCAGCTTGCCGTCGCCGCTCTTGACGAGCGGCCGGATGCCGACGAACACGCTCAGCACGTCGTCGCGGGTCGGTGGCTTGAGCAGATACCGGCCGGCGGTCTCGAGGATGAACTCGATCTCCTCCTCCAGCGGCCGCGGCTCGAGCGTTGGCGTCGTCGATCGGCGTGTCGGTCGTGCCGACGAGCGTGTGGCCGTGCCACGGGATCGCGAACATCACGCGGCCGTCCGAGGTGTGCGGCACCATGATCGCCGACTCGGCCGCGCAGGAACGAGTCGTCGAACACGAGATGAATGCCCTGGCTCGGCGCGATCAGCGGCGGGACGTCGGGCTCGGCCAGCCGGCGCACCGAGTCGGAGAACGCGCCCGTCGCGTTGATGACCACGCGCGCCGCGATCGTCCACTGCTGCCCGCTCTCCTGATCGTCCGCGACGACGCCGTCGATGAAGCCGTCGGCGCCCTTCGTGAGCGCGACCACGCGCGCGTAGTTGACCAGCGTCGCGCCCTGCTCGGCCGCGGTCTCGACCAGATTGATCAGCAGCCGCGTGTCGTCGAACTGGCCGTCGTAGTAGACGACGCCGCCGCGCAGACCGTCGGTCTTGATCGTCGGCAGGCGCGCCAGCGTCTCCTCGCGCGAGAGGATCTCGGACGCGCCGAACCCGTACTTGCCGGCGAGCACGTTGTAGACCTTGAGGCCCAGCCCGTAGAACGGCGCCTCCCACCAGTCGTAGTTCGGGACGACGAAGGCGAGGTTGCTCACCAGGTGCGGCGCGTTCTGCCGCAGCAGACCGCGCTCCTTGAGCGCCTCCATCACCAGCGCGATGTTGCCCTGCTCGAGGTAGCGCACGCCGCCGTGCACGAGCTTGGTGCTGCGGCTCGACGTGCCCTTGCCGAAGTCGTGCTGTTCGAGGAGCAGCACGTCGTAGCCGCGGCTCGCCGCGTCGACGGCGATGCCCACGCCGGTGGCGCCGCCGCCGATGACGACGATGTCCCAGGGCTCGTGCCGCTGGTCGAGCTCGGGCGATCATGTCGGAGCGACGCATGGCTCATGCCTCGGCGCGATCCAGCCCTTCGACCGGTTCAGCGCCTCGTGCCACTCCGCGCGGCGCGCCGCCGACGTGCGGCGGCGGGCATCTGACGGCTCGAAGCGCCGGTCGACGCGCCAGTGACGCGCGAGTGCGTCGGTCGACTCCCAGAAGCCGACGGCCAGGCCCGCCAGGTACGCCGCGCCGAGCGCCGTCGTCTCGGTCACTTGCGGCCGCACCACCGGCGACGCCGAGCAGGTCGGCCTGAAACTGCAGCAGGCCGTCGTTCGCTGCGGCGCCGCCGTCCACGCGCAGCTCGGCCAGGTCGATTGCCGGCGTCGTCGCGCACCGCGTCGAGCAGGTCGGCGACCTGGAACGCGATGCTCTCGAGCGCGGCCCGGCGATGTGGCCGGCCGTGGTGCCGCGCGTGATCCCGACGATGGTGCCGCGCGCGTAGGGATCCCAGTGCGGCGCGCCCAGGCCGGCAAACGCCGGCACGAGGTAGACGCCGCCGTTGTCGGGCACGGACGTCGCCAGCGCCTCGACGTCGGACTGACTTCGCTGATGATGCCGAGCCCGTCGCGCAGCCACTGGACCACGGCGCCGCCGATGAAGACGCTGCCTTCGAGCGCGTACGTCGTCTTGCCGCCGACCTGCCAGGCGACCGTCGAGAGCAGCCGGTTGCGCGACGCGACCGGCCGCTCGCCGGTGTTCTGCAGCAGGAAGCAGCCGGTGCCGTAGGTGTTCTTCGTCAGCCCGGGCGACACGCACATCTGGCCGAACAGCGCCGCCTGCTGATCGCCGGCGATGCCGGCGATCGGCACGTCGCCGACGCCGAGCGTCGTCGAGACGCGGCCGTAGACCTCGCTCGACGGCCGGACCTCCGGCAGCATGCTGGCCGGCACGCCCAGCAGCTTCAGCAGCTCCTCGTCCCACTGCAGCGTGTTGATGTTGAACAGCATCGTCCGCGAGGCGTTGCTGACGTCGGTGATGTGCGTCGAGCCGCTCGTGAGCTTCCACACCAGCCAGCTGTCGATCGTGCCGAACGCCAGCTTGCCGGCCTCGGCCCGGGCGCGCGCGCCGGGGACGTTGTCGAGGATCCACGCGACCTTGCTGCCGGAGAAGTAGGCGTCGATGACCAGGCCGGTGCGCTCGCGGATGAAGTCTTCGTGGCCGTCGCGCTTCAGGCGATCGCAGAAGTCCGCCGTGCGGCGGTCCTGCCAGACGATGGCGTTGTAGACGGGCTCGCCGGTCTCGCGATCCCAGACGACCGTGGTCTCGCGCTGGTTGGTGATGCCGATGGCGGCGATGTCGCGCGGCCGCAGGTGCGCGCGGCCCAGCGCCTCGGTCGCGACGGCGATCTGCGTCGCCCAGATCTCATCGGGATCGTGCTCGACCCAGCCCGGCTGCGGAAAGATCTGCCGGAACTCCCGCTGGCCGACGGCGACGATGCCGGCGTCGTGATCGAAGACGATGGCGCGCGAACTGGTCGTGCCCTGATCGAGCGCGAGGATGTACGGCATGCCTCGAATCTCCGACTGAGAGTGTAAGGAAGTGACGGGTGAGGCATTATACGGAAAAGGGCCCGTTCTCTTTGCCCGTCGCGTCTGGTGCTTGGTGTCTGTCGCTCGGCGGCCCGACCGCGATCAACCCTGCCAGAGATCTGGGACCGGTGGCGTTACTCGCTTCTCAGGATCAAGTCCCATGCGCCGGTCGCCGAGTCGAGCGCGAGATAGATGAAATCAAATCCGATCACACCCGCCGCAACCGGGTAGTAAGCGCCCGCGGGCTGGTAACCGTGGGAGGCCCTCCAATCAATGGCCTGCTGCGGACTCATCCCGCGGTCCATCAAATCGAAGATCTGCAAGGCGTCGAGCGGGGGGCTCTTGAAGGGCTCGCCATCAAAGGATACGAGCGTCTGCACTTGCCAGTTGTCGCCGAGCGCCGAATGTCCGTTTGTCCCGGTCGGCTGCACTCCCGGCCAGAGCACCAGTCCCTGTTGGGCCGCCAGCTTCTCCTGAGCCGTTCTCAGAGGGTTGAACGTGAAGCTCTGCACGGTGGAAGTGGGGCCCGAAATACCACTGCTCTGATCAGTCGCAGTGACCCGCCAGAAATACTGCGTCATCTGGGGCGGTGTCGAAAGACCCGACGGAATCGGGAAGCTGGTCTGCGTCGATCCCTCAGCCACGAGCGTTGTCACGAGTGTCGAGTTGAACGTTTCGCTGGTCGATAGCTCGAATTTGTAGGTGATGGATCCGACCGGTCCGGAGTGCACTGCGTTGAAGACCGTGAGGGTGGGCCAGACGCTGGTTGTGGCGCCGTTCGCGGGGCTCACGGGCACTGGCGCGGCGATCACAATAGCCGGCCCGATTGTGAATTTCAGCGGACTGGTGAATGTGCCGACGGTGTCACCGCTGTTCGTGCGGACATGCCAGTAATAGTCTCGACCCGCCGCCAGCAGATCCAGTTTGAGAGATGTCTGGCCGGCACTCTGTGGCACGTCTTTCGTCTGCACCTTCGTGGCAAAACCGGCGTCAGTGGCGACTTCGAACGTGTAGACGACGCCCGCCGCGGCGTCGGTGACAACGGCGTTGTTGACGGTCAGGGTCACTGGCTGCGCCAGATTCGCGATCTGCGCGCCATTGGCCGGCGAGGACGGCGTCGCGGTCGTCACCGTCGTCGAGCCGGATGGGCTCGTTGGCGAGGACGCGCACGCCGCGGCGCCCAGGGTCACGTACAAGCAGATGCAGATAAGGTAGCCAGGCCGTTTCATACCCGTATTCAGGGGAAACAAGGCAACGCGCGTACCCGGCATACAGCAATCGTCGGCCGGGTACGCGTCGTGCCCGCGCCGTGTCGTCAGCGGGGCGCGTGGTACGAAGAGTAGAACGGGATCAGGACGAAGTTCGAGCGCTCTCGGTATGTGTCAGTGCTTCCGCGTATGTTCCCTTGCCCCACCCAGACGGCAACCAGCTCTCCGTCCGCAGGTTGATGCCCGGTCATGGGTCCCCATCGAGCCGGGTCGTAATACCAGTTGTCGCCGATCCGGTCCGCCGGGCCGGACGCCTCCATCTCGCGGCCTGCCCAGAATTGAATCGGCGCCGAGCAGTACCACTGATTGTTCAGGTTGAAGCACATCCCGAGCGTGTACTGAACGCCGAAGCCAGTCTCCGGCCATGCGCCCGAGCCCTCGCCCCGTCTGTCGAAGTCAACCAGCATGTAACCGTCGGAGAATTCGATGCTCGTAATCTTGGTGGTCTCAGGCCAGCTTCCGACGTCCGGCGGATTATTGAGGAAAATCGCCTTGCGCGGATCGAACGGCTGAAGGACGAACGATAACGCATTGCTGAAGCTGCTTGCCTCAGTGTTGGCGTCGTCTCGTGCTTGCGCACGCCAGAAGAGAGTACCCGTCGGCAGATCGCTCCCGGGAGTCCAGGCCGTCTGACCGCCCGACTGCTCGGTGACGGTCTGAGTGGCCACGATGGGCGAGAAGTTCGCGGATGTTGACACCTGGAACACGTAGGTGATCGTGCCGACCGCCCCTTGTCGGGACGCGTTCTTTGTCACGAACCTCGGACGGAGCTCGCTGGTCGAGGCGCCGTTTGCCGGGTCGCTCGGCGCCGGCGCGTTGAGGACGATCTGCTGCTGGACCACAAAACTCTGCGTCGGCGAGGGCGAACTGGCCACCCCGTCGACGGTCGCCGTCGACCGCCAGTAGTACGTCACATCGCCCGAGCCCGCCGGCAAGTTCGAAAGCGTCACCGACGTCGTCGAGCCGCTCCCTTCGGGGATGCTGTCCTTCGTGAGGACCTTGTTGGCAAAGTTCGGGTCCGTCGCCACCTCGACAAGGTAGGTGGTCGGGGCCGGGCCGGTGCGCACCGCGTTGGTGATGGAGACCGTTACAGGTTGCGCCTTGAACTTGTAGGCGGTGCCGTTGGCCGGTGCGGCTGCCACCGGAGCCGTAAAGCTCACGGACGGATTGGTGGGTGTGTTCGAGCAACCTGCCCCTGCGAAGGCTGTGGCTGCCGCCAAAACGAAACTCAGTGTCGACTTTCTCATTGCTTAGAACCTCGCTCCGATGCCGATTTTGAGCTGGTTGACGTTTATCGCCTGATCAGGCATCTGGATCCCCGTCAGCCGGTACCCTACCTCGACATAGATCATCCGATAGGGAATCACCACGCCAAGTCCAAAAGACACGGCCGCGTGGTGCTCGGTCGCCGTCATATCCGCGCCCAGCGTTACGCCATACTGGTTCAACGAACTCGTCACATCGGAACCGGCCAGCGTGAACGTCGGCTCGCGCTTCACTCTTGCCGGGCCGACGCTGAACAGCACGTACGGCCGCGCCCATCCCCCGATGTTCACGTTCTCGAAGACCCATCGGGCGCCCACGCCGCCATAGACCGCGGGCATCTTGACGGTCGAGGCCGCCGTCTTGCCCTGCGTCTGCTCCAGATAGGTCGTGAGCGGCGTCGCCAGCGCAAGCTGTTCCTCCGTCACGACGTCACCGAACGATCCGGCTTCGAGCATCACGTCCAGGCTGCGCCAGACGCGGGCGCCCGCTTCCGCGCCAATCACTCCGCTGCTCTTGTTGACACTTCCGAAGCCCGTGACAAGGCCTCCATACCAAAGTTCGATAACCGGTGATGTTGCAGTTGGTCTGGTCGGCGTCTGAGCGCCGGAAGGAGGTGGGGTCTGAGCAGCCGCGGGCGTGGCCAAAACAGCCGTTACTAGGAGTCCTGCAAGCAGGTATACCGTTCTCTTCAAATTCAACCTCCGCTCGCACAGTTGGCTCGAGAGCGGAGCCCTTGTGATTTACGAGCGGCTAATAGTAACAGATCTTGTCGGACGTTCGTTGACGTGATGCGCAACTACTGCACGCGTTGAAACACCTCGATCGTGGGGTTGATGTTGCGCAGGATGCTGAACACTCTGGTCTCTGGCCTTGGGCCCGTCAGATCCGGATGTGCCCCAACCAGCCACGGCCATGGCGACGTACGCCGGGCGGCCAGCACACGCCGATAGCCCAAGGTCCCCTGCTCCAATCCGGACACCAACTCTCCGGTGGGCGAGTCCGGGTGCACGGCTCTCGCATAGTCGGCATTGAGTACGTAGAACGACGGGTGCCGACGATGGAGATCCTCGACGGTTCCGATATCCATTTGGCGAAACGGCTGCAGCCGCGGAAGGTACTCAGATCCGAAGATCGACCCCACCAGATCGCCGCGTTCGACATGGGCCGCCAGCCAGTGCTCGACCGCGTAACGCGAGTCCCCAATCATCAGGACGTCCACGGTCGCCGAATACAACAGGGTGTACGCAAAGGCGCACGCGACCACAGCGCTTCGCCAGTATCGTCCGGCCTGGCCCCAGCGAACAAATCGATCCAGACCGAGTCCGGCAAACATGGCCAGGACGAAGCAGATTGGAAGGACGAATCGGTCGTAGTTGTAGACCACGACATCGATAAACCCAAAGTAGTAGGACACCGCGGGGACTACGAGCCAGACCGTCATCAATTGCAGGCGGCGACTGAGGGCGGCGATGCCCAATCCGATTCCGGCCACGACGAAGAACGGCCAGCCAAACGATTCCTGAATCAGGTGCATGCTCAGACGGGCCAACTCTAACCGTCCGGCAACCGTCGCATCGAAGGCCTGATACTTCATGCTGCCGGGGCCGAGGATGAACGCGACATGATCGCGAAAACCGCCGAGGTTGAACGCCAGGTTGTGGATGACGGCGAACAACACGGCTGCCGTCAGGGCCGCCGCGATCAACCGTCGATCGACGAGTGCGCGCCACAACGGCCGTGCGATCCCGGCCTGCCGATTGGCACGGGCGATCTGCGCGACGATAGGCAGAGGCATGAGCAGATACATCCCGTAGGCCTGATCCTTCGTGCAGACCGAGAGGGTTGCGCAGATCGCGAACAGGACGAAGTCTCGCATGCGCAGCCGATCGAGCAGCCGCAGGTAGATCACCATCGAGACCGCGAACCAGAAGATATACGGCACGTCCACGTTGGCCGTTTTCGCGTAGTACACGAACGGCGCCACGAGTGCGAAGACTGCAGCCGCCAACACGCCGGCACGTGGACCAAACGCCCGCGTCGCTGACATGCAGACGGCGATGACGATGCCGCAGGCCGCGGCGATGCTCACGAGGCGGCACGACAACATCAGGAGCGTGTAGGTCGATTCGCCGTACAAATCGAGTCGCCCGAGCCACGTCAGCAGCAGCGTCGGGCTGATGACGGTCGAGAGCAGGTAGTAGTGAAACGGCGGGTAGGCATCGAACCACCCGTGCGAGTAATGCAGTGCCAGCCCGTCGAGCAGAGCCCTGGGAGTCACCTCGATCGCCACCCAGTTGCCAGGCAGGCCCCACCAGATGCCCGCCAGGTTGAGTACAGCCGAGCCGAGGAGGATCCACCGGAGCGCCGGCCATGTGCCGTCGCGTGTCAGTGCATTCCGCACGGGAAGCAGAGCTCGCACGGCCAGACGGCCGATGACGGCCAGGACGGTCGCAACCCAGATCCATTCGATGGCAGCGAGCGCCCGCCGCAGGACGACGCTGCCGACAAATCGCACCACGCCGGTGCGCCGCGTTGCGAGCACAGACGCCGGCAGTGGCTCGAGCGCCCCGGGACCACGGCTCCACAAGAGATCAAGCCGGTACGCGCCGCCCTGCTGGTTGTAGTCGACGAAGATGGCATGAACCCCACGCGTCAGGTGCATGGATCCTGTCTTCTGCAGTGGCCCGTGAGCACCGCCATTGTCGACGACGAGTTGCCCGTCGACGTACAGGTGCGACCCATCGTCCGAGACAGTGGCGAACGTATACAGATCGTCCCGCAGGACCAGCAGCGCCCCGTTCCAGGTCGCGCTGAACACGTTAGGGACGGGAGGATTCCAGGCCGACCCGAGCCGATCGGTCGATGGCGGCGCGTCGACACTGCCATGGACCGGCGCGGAATTGGAGTCAGCAGTGAAAAAGTACTGCCCGGCCAGGCCTTCTTTCACGGGGTCCAACCGCGTCGCAATGCCGAGCAGCAGCAGGAGAAGGGTCAGACCGAGGATGGCGCGCAGGCGCCAGGACGCAATCACAGCCATACTAGCGGCGCGCCCCTCGATTCACCGGCCGGCGATGGGCTGCGACTCGTGCTCAATGACGCGGCGGATGGCGTAAGTCGGCTTTCCTTGTGATTCGTGGTACGTCCGGACCTGCATTTCAGCGAGCAGACCGAGGGTGAGAAGCTGCAGGCCTCCAAATCCGAGCAGGACTCCGAAGAGGAGCAGCGGTTGGTGCTGGTCGAGCGAGATATAGCCGGCGATGCGGCCGTACCCGAGCGACGCCAGGATGAGCGCGCCAACCCCTCCCATCACGACGCCTAGCAGCCCGAAGATCTGAAGGGGGCGAGTGGAGTAGCTCAACAGGAACTTCACGGTGAGGAGATCGAGGATCACCCGCACCGTGCGCGAAATGCCGTATTTCGATCGTCCGTGCAGGCGGGGACGATGATTCACCGGCTGCTCCGCGATGTGGACGCCCATTTCGCTTGCGAGGGCGGGAAGGAACCGGTGCATCTCGCCGTACAGGCGCAACGGCTTGACGACTTCCGCGCGAAACACTTTGAGCGAGCAGCCATAGTCGTTCAACCGCACGCCGGTCGCCCAGGAGATCAGGCGGTTGGCGAGCATCGACGGCAACCGTCGATTGAGGAACGCGTCCTTTCGTGCGCGCCGCCAGCCGCAGACGATATCGAATCCGGATTCGAGGCGCGCGATCATCTCGGGCAGATCGCGCGGATCGTTCTGCAGATCGCCGTCGGCCGTGGCGATCAGCCGCCCGCGCGCCTCGGCAAATCCGGCGGCAAACGCGGCCGTCTGGCCGAAGTTGCGCCGCAACTGAATCACCCGCACGCGCGGGTCGCCCGCTGGCAACCGCTCGAGCAGCTGCGTCGAGCCGTCGGTGCTTCCATCATCGACCAGAATCAACTCGAACGAGCGGCCCCACGCTTCGAGCGTGTCGATGAACTCCCGATACAGCTGTTCGAGATTCGGCGCCTCGTTGAACAAGGGAATGACGACGGAGAGATCCATGGGGACGGGTTAGTTTTCCACAGATTCGCTGCTTTGGGGGACAGGCCTGCCGGGGTCTTGCGGCACCTGCTGCCCACACATCGGGGCCGTACGTCCGCCATATGGCCTCGGGAGACCCCGGCAGGCCTGGCCCCCAAAGCAGCGAATCTGTGGAAAACTAACCCGTCCCCCTCCGGCGCCACAACACCACCCCAACGCCTATGACGACGACCGCGACGGCCGTCCACAGGGACAACGGGCCAGGTTCTCATTGATGTAGCGCATCGCCTGTTCGCCGTAGCGATACGCCAGCAGGGCCTCGGCGAGGTAGCGCAACCCGCGGCCAAAGACGATGGCCACCCCGAAGCGGGCCCGCCGGAATGCCGGAGATCCCGGCGAGGATGACGAAAATCTTGAATGGCGCCGGCGGCGGCAGCAGCGACGGAACAAACACGGCCAGCAGTCCGTAGCGCCGAATGGCCCGCAGCGCGCGATCCAACGTGCTCGGCGCGGAACCGCCGGCGCATCATGGCCTCGCCTCCTTTGCGCGCCACGATGTAGATGGCGTAGCACCCAGCGACGGATCCGACCGTCGCCATCGACGACGTAGTAAGGCCAGCGCGCCGGGTGGTGGATGACCAGCCACACGAGCAGGAGATCGGGAACCTCTGGAAAGCTCAGAAATGACGAGTCGAGAAACGCGATCAGCACGAGTCCGGGCCCGCCGAGGCTCGCCGCGAGAGGCTGAACGAACTCGACGAAACGGTGCAGCATTGAAACTAAAATGAGACGGTACGCCGCCTCCCGATGTCACTGAGGAATCCGACGATTATAGCTGATGAGCCCGACGGGCCCGCGGCGGCCCGCGCGGCATGCGGCGGTCTTCGCGCTCTCGGTCGCGACCGGCGCCATCGCCGCCTGGCACTACGCGCGACTCGGACTCACCTTGAGTCACTACGATGCGCGCGCGCATCTGGTCGTCGCCCGTCGAGTCATCGACAGCCTGACTCCTGGATGGCGGCAGCTCGGGGCGGTCTGGCTGCCGCTCCCACACCTGCTGAATCTCATCCCGGTGCAGTGGGACTGGAACTTTCACACCGGATTCTCTGCCGTCGCCCTCTCCATCGTGACGTTCGCCTGGGGCCTCGCGGCCTTGAGTCGGTACTTGCTCCGCCATACCGGGTCGCTCGTGGGTGGCCATCGTCACGCCGCTCATCGCGCTGGCCAATCCGAGCGTGCTGTACCTGCAAAGCACGCCCATGACGGAGCCGCTGCTCTTCGGCCTGTCGCTCGTCGCCTTGCTCGCGGTCGATCGATGGATCGGGCGGCCGGAGACGTCGCGAAGCCCGCCGAGCCGGCACCGCGCTCGCGGCGCTCGTGCTGACGCGATACGAGGGATGGCTCATCGTCGGCGCTGCTGGTCGCGTTCGCCTTTGCCGCCTGCCCCAGATTCCGGCGCGGGGTGCCGCTAGTCGCTCTATCCGGCCGCCGCCGCCGCGGCGTTTCTGGTGCTTGAGCTATTTCAGTTCGGGAGTGCTTCTCGTCACGAGCGGCTTCTTCACGCCGGACAACCCCGCGCGGGGCGCGATTGATCGCGGCGATCGAGCAAATTGTGTCCGCGACCCGCGACCTCGCCGGCCCGGCGGTGATGCTGGCCGGCGCCATTGGACTGGCCGTGGCGATCGGCCGGATACGCGGCACGCGCGGTCGATCGCCGCTGCCCCTGGCCCTGTTCGGGGCCGCGGTGCTGCCGCTGGGCGCGTTTCACGCCGGCCATCCCGAGCGGGTGCGCTACATGGTGGTGCTGGTGGTTGCGCTCGCCGCGACCGGCGGGCTTGCCCTGGCGGCGCTGCCCGGCCGCGCGCGCCCGGCCGCGGCGTGTGTCTGGCTCGGCCTGGCGCTCTGGCTGCGTCCACCCTTTGCCTCAACCGGCCCGATGCTCGACGAGGCTCAATGGGAATTGCCGTTTCACGAGGCGCGGCGCGTTGTGACCGCGTATCTCATTTCGAGCTACGACGGCACGCCGATTCTTGCGAGCATGGGCTCGCTCGCGCACTACATGCAGGAGGCATCCACAAGCGGCCTGCTCGCTTCGCGACTTCCTGCACGAGGGCAACGGCGACTTGTGGATGGACGCGCTGAGCGCACCGCGCCATCACGTTCACTGGATTCTCATTGAAGAGCAGGCACTCGGCGGGGATATGCTCGCGCGACGAGTGCAGCAGGACGCCGACGTTTCTCGACGGCTTTACCCGCGTGTCGTCAGGCGGCGGCCTGGCGCTGTACCGGCGGATTCGATGAGGCCGATACCGTTTGTGCTGACGGCGAGCACGCTCGTCTCGGTGGCCGTTGCCCTCGCCGCTGGGCCCCTCGGCTACGACGCGCTGCAGGCGGCGCTCGGGTTCTGGCTGTACGGCACGCTCGCGTCCATTTCGACCGCGCTTCGGTGACGCGGCTCCTTCCCGCCAGCGGCACGGCGGATCGTGCTGATGCGCAGCGGCGTCGTGTTCCTGGCCCATCGTCGTGGCCCCCGGAATGGTGCTCGGCTTCGCTTGGCTGGCTGTATCCGAGCACCGCGGCCGCGTGTGCCGGCGTGATTCTCGGCGGCTGTGGCGTGGGTGACGCGAGCCGGCCGGCGGCCTCCGCTTCCATCTCGCTGAATGTTCCACTGCCCTTTCTGGCTTTCTCCGCGCGCGGTCGTCGCCATCGTCGTCGGCTATGGCCTTATCCATTCTCCGCTCACGGCATACGACAGTCTGAGTTACCACTTGTTCCTTCCGGCACGCTGGCTGCAGGAACACGGGCTGTCGATCATCGCGACGCCGTTCAGTGACGAGGCACAGGCGTACGCGCCCGGCGAACGGTGAGCTGTATTTCCTGTGGTTGATGCTTCCGCCGCACGGCGACCTCCTCGCGCGTGTCGGTCAGGCGCCTTTTTTTCTCTTGATCGGCGTGGCGATCTACGCGCTCGCACGGCGCGCCGGCGCCTCCCCAGCGTCACGCCATCTGGCCGGCTGTCTTCTGTCTCGTCTCGCGACCAATGGTCGAGCAGGCCGTGGGCGCCGATGTGGATCTGATTTGCTGGAGCCTGTTCCTGGCATCGCTGTATCTTGGGCTGGGCGCGGTCGAGACCGGCGGCTGGCGCGATTGGATCATCTGGGGCATCAGCGTGGGACTGTACGCTGGCAACCAAGGTACGTCGCACTGGTCTACGTGCCCGTGCTGCCTGGTCTTTCCGGTCATGTGGCTCTGGCGCCGCTCGCGTGGCGAAGGTGCGAGCGGCGGCCTCCTTCGGCTGGCCTGGGCGATTCCGGGCCTCGCGGCGTTTGGACTGCCCTGGTACCTGCGCAATTGGGTCGTCGCCGGCAGCCCGCTGTATCCCGCCTCCCTGGGTGTTGCCGGCATCACGATCGCGCGAGGCGCGTTCAGCCGAGGGGCGATGCTGCACTCCGTCTTTCATACGACCGACGTCCGCCTGTTCCCGGTCATGCTGGCGCACGCGGTCGGAACGACCCTGGCCCTATGCTGGATTCCCTGCGCCCTGCTCGGCGTGTGGGCGATGGTGCGCCTGCCGCAGCGATGGCCCGCCCTGTTTCTGCTGTTCCTGCCTGTCCCGATGACGCTCCTGTATTGGTTCGGTGTGCCGGACAACGTTGACTCGCGCTTCCTGCTGCCGGTCGCGATGATTGGACTGATCCCGCTGGCGTTCACGTTCCGGCCGCCTCCGGCCGGCGCACGCCAATCGTTCTGGAACTGGGCGTCCACGCGCTGTACGCCGGTTGCGTCCTCTGGATTCTGACTGGAATGAATGCCGAGATACCGGCCAGGTTGCCCTGGTTCATGGGCGGATGGCTGTCGCTGCGCGGCCTGGTCTCTCCAGGGCACCTGGTACTTCTGCTGGCGCTGGCCGGCGCGGTGGCCCTTCTCCTGAGCGTTACGCCGCACAGCCTTCGGCCGGTCGCGCTGGTCGCCGCGATCGCGGTCGGCTCCGCCGCGCTGGCCTCGGGCCGCTCCTCCTGGTGCGCGGCGTCCGCCTGCCAATATCTTCAGACGACGTCGATCTTTCTGCGACCGACGTTCCTAGACGCCTGGGAGTGGACGGACCGGCCATGTCTCGGGCGCTACGGTCGCTTACACGGGCAACAACGTGCCGTACCCGCTGACCGGCCCGCGTCTCACGAATCATGTCATCTACGTCAACATCGATCGCCATCTCGAATGGCGGTTTCACGACTACGACCGCGCCGCGCGCCTGCGCCTGAACGCCGCGCCAGCCACCGCGCTGGCGACCAGTTCCGGCGTCCTCCTCGCGCTCGACCCGGGCGGAGGCCGAATCGACGCCGTGCGGCCGCGCTACGAGCGGATGCGGGGCGATCGCGACGCGTGGCTGGCCAACCTCCGGGCCACCGGTGTCGATCATTTGTTCGTGTCCGCCTTATCGGCCTACGAAATCGACTACGTCTGGCACAACGCCGGGGGATTTCCTGATTGAAGACGATTGGGCCCGCGAGGACACGCAGGCGTTCAGGCTGGTCTACGAGAATCCGCAAGTGAGAATCTACGCCGTCGATCTCCGCAGGCGCACCCTATGAGCGATGCGCGCTCGTTGTCTGTGATCATTCCCGCCTACTGCGAAGCCGACAATATCCTCGACACGCTCGAGAACGTCACGACCGCCCTGGCTCCGCTCGAGATCGAGCACGAAATCCTCGTGATCGACGACGGCAGCACCGATGAGCACCGGCGCGATCGTCACCGCGAACCTGCATCGCTTTCCGCATGTCCAGTTGCTGATCAACGATCGCAACCGGGGCTTCGGCTGGACGTACCAGCGCGGAGTGCAGGCCGCCCGGCTCAACCACATCGTGATGGTCCACGGCGACAACGCCTGGGGCGCCGCGACCCTGCGCGAATTCTTCAGTCACGTGGGCGAAGCGGATATCATCGTGGGCTACACGCGCGACATGTGGCGGTCGCGGACGTGGACGCGCACGCTGATTTCGAAGACGTTCACCCTGCTGGTGAACCTCATCACGTGGCGGGGTCTGAAGTACTACAACGGGCTGCAGATCCACCAGGCCCACATCCTGAAGAGCCTGCGCATCGAGTCGAGCGGGTACGGATTTCAGCCGGAGGTGCTGGTCAAAGCCCTTCGGCTGACGCGCACGGTGATCGAGGTGCCGATGGATCTGATCGAGCGCGCGAAGGGCGAGAGCAAGGCGTTTCGCGTGCGCAACGTGGTTGACGTGCTGCGGACGCTCAAACTACTGTGCGTGCTGGAATGGACGGGGAAATGATCGGAGCGGGCGACGGCGAGAGCCGCGAGCAGCGCAAGATCCTCACGCTCGGCGAATTGCCGGCGCTCAGAGCGCGCTATCGGGACAAGCGCATCGTGCTCTGCCACGGGGCGTTCGATCTGGTCCACGTCGGCCACCTGATTCATTTCGAGGAGGCCCGGTCGCTCGGCGACCTCCTGGTGGTCACCGTGACGGCCGACGAGTTCATCACCAAGAAGCGCTCGGTCTCCTTCAACGAGCAGCACCGGCTGCGCCAACTGGCCGCGCTCGAGATCGTGGACTACGTCGCGCTGGTCAACGAGCCGTCCGCGGTCGCGCCCGATCGAAGCGCTCCGGCCGGACGTCTACGTCAAGGGGCCGGAATACGCCCAGCTCGTGCTCGACAAGAGCGCGAACATCTTTCGCGAGAAGGCGCTGGTCGAGCGATACGGCGGCCGGATTCATTTCACGACGACGGGCGAGACGTTTTCCTCCACCAAACTCGCCCATTTCCTGCTGGCCGCGCCCGAGGCGGCGCAGGGCAATCCCCTGCTGCGCAACGATCGCATCCTCTTCCGCGACCTCGGCGACCGCGGGTTCACGCTCGAGCAGTTCAAGGCGCTGCTGGCGGCGAGCCAGCCGGCTGCGCGTCTGTCTCCTGGGCGAGACGATCATCGACGAATGGGTCGACGTCACGGTTACCAATCTCTCGCAGAAGTCCCGCTGCGTCGCCGGGCTCGAGATGGCGCGGACCAAGCAGATTGGCGGCACGGGCGTCATCGCGCTCCACCTCTCCGACTTCGTGCGGCAAATCGACTGCTTCACGAACGGGCCGGCGCTCGAGTACCCGGCGAACGTTCGCGTCACGTCGCCTGGCCTCCGGGATCGCTCATCAAGACCCGGTTCGTCGATCAGGAGAACGGCTACCGGCTGTTCGAGTCGAAGAGTCCGGACCTGACCGACGGTCCGGCACGACGTCCGTATCAATTTTGACGACTACGACCTCGTCCTCATTGCGGACTTCGGCCACGGCCTGCTGGATGCGGCGGCGATGAACGCGCGCATCGCGGCGCGGAGCCGCGCGTTCGTCGCCGCGATGGCGCAGGTGAATTCGAGCAACTACGGGTATAACCTCCCGACCAAGTATCACGGCGTGGATTACGTCAGCTTGAACCGTACCGAAGCCGAATTGTGCCTGCGCGAGCGCGGGCTGCCGCTGCCGGAGCTCGAGTCCGCGTATCTCGCGGCTGCTGGGCACCGCGATGCTCTCGGTGACCGACGGCGATCAGGGCGTGCGCGTGAAGAAGCGCGACGACAGCGTTCGTGCTGCCGACGCTCAGCACCTCCGTCGTCGACACCATCGGCTGCGGCGACGCCTACTTCGCCCTGAGCAGCGTCGCGGCCTGTCTCGACATGCCGGCGTCGATCATCGCGCTGGCCGGCAGCATCGCGGCGGCCGGGGTCGCGCAGCGGCGCGGCAACGAGCGGCCGGTGTCGGAGCAGGAGTTTCTCACCATAGGAAAGATCGTGATCTGATGGAACGCTGGAATGACTACCGTGATCACCTGTCGGACGCGCTCGACATCTGGTGGCGACAGGCCAGGACGCCTCGCCGCTCGATCCGGCGCAGGCCTTCGAGCGCTGGGTACGGCTGACCCAGGAGGTGCACGACGCCGGCCGGGCGCTCTATTTCGTCGGCAACGGCGGCAGCGCCATGATCGCCAGCCACATGGCCG
This sequence comes from uncultured Acidobacteriota bacterium, assembly GCA_963724645.1. GTDB lineage: Bacteria > Acidobacteriota > Vicinamibacteria > Vicinamibacterales > SCN-69-37 > CAVXSP01. The sequence continues at coordinate 254,476 of CAVRVJ010000005.1, read as the reverse complement.
TGGACGCCTGTAAGAACGGCGGGTTGCGCGCCACCGCGTTCAACGACCCGGCGATGCTGACGGCCATCAGCAACGACATCGCCTTCGAGGAGGTCTTCTCGCTGCCGCTGACGCGCCTCGGCCAGCGCGGCGACCTGCTGATGACGATCAGCAGTTCCGGGAACTCGCCGAATATCGTGCGCGCCCTGGAGGCGCGCACGGCGCATCGGGATGCACATCGTGACGCTCTCCGGAAAACGCGCCGACAATCGATCGCGGGCGCTCGGCGATCTGAATTTCTATGTCCCGGCGGACCGTTACGGCTGGGTCGAATGCGCCCATCAGCTCATCATCCATTACTGGTTCGACCAGTACCTCAACGTGTACGGAAATGGAGCCCTGTGAGACTGCTCGTCACCGGCGGCTGCGGCTACGTCGGCACCCAGACTCACGCACGCCCTGCTCGATCGCACGCCCCACGACGTCGTCGTCCTTGACGCCCAGTGGTTCGGCAATTTTCTCAGGTCGGATCCCCGCCTCCAGGTTCTGAAGATGGACGTGCGGCAGATTGATGACGTCGATCTGACACCGTTCGATGCAGTGTTCCACCTGGCAAACATCGCGAACGACCCGTCAGTCGAGCTGAATCCGTACGCGTCGTGGGAAGTGAACGTGCTGGCGACGATGCGCCTGATCGATCGCGCGGTGCGTCACGGCGTCAAGCAGTTCGTTTTCGCGTCGTCGTCCAGCGTCTACGGCGTCAAGACGGAGCCCCGGGTCACCGAGGACCTGGAGCTGTTCCCACTCTCCGAATACAACAAGACGAAAATGGTCGCCGAGCGGGTGATCCTGAGCTACGCCGATTCGACCGTCACGACCATCATCCGGCCCGCCACCGTGTGCGGCTACTCGCCACGAATGCGGCTCGACGTCGTCGTGAACCTGCTGACGATGCAGGCGCTGTCCAACGGCAAGATGACAGTCCTGGGCGGCGAGCAGGTCCGGCCGAATATTCATATCGACGATCTCGTCGATCTGTATCTCTTCGCCTTGGACAACCGGTCTGGGCGGGGTGCTACAACGCCGGGTTCGAGAATATCTCGGTGATGGACATCGCCAAGGCGGTCGCCAGCCAGGTGCCCGCGGAGATTGCCGTGCTGCCGTCAAACGATCCGCGGTCGTATTCCGTGTGTTCCGATCGACTGCTCGCGACGGGCTTTGCGCCGAGGCGCACCGTCGCCGACGCGATTCGCGAGATGGTCGCCGCGTACCGCACCGGGGAACTGAGGAACGAGCCGGCGTGGCACAACGTCAGGTGGATGAAGGCGCAGGGCCTGGGAGGCCAGACGGTTTGAACAAGAAGATTCTCGTCCTCGGCGGCGGCGTCGCCGGCTCCTCGATGGCCTACTACCTCACGGAGAAGGGCTACGACGTCACGGTGGTCGAGCGGCAGCGCCACGTCGGCGGTCTGGCCCGTACCTGTTACTACAGCGGCCACCCGTACGAATTCGGGCCGCACATCTGGTTCTGGCCGGGCGGCAAGGAGACCCGGTCAACCAGACCGTCGTCAAGCTCACCAACGACGAGTTGTTCTACATCGATCGACGGCTGTTCACGTACGTGGAAACCGATCGCCGGAAGTACCGCTATCCGGTGCATTACGAGGACGTCGACCAGATGCCTGAACGCGAGCAGATCCATCGGGAGTTGCGCGCCAATCGCGATGAGCACCTGAAGCTGATCGAGAGCCAGCTTCCCGAGCTGGGCCAGTGCAAGTTCGCGGAGTACTTCGGGGCCGCGATTGGCCCGACGCTCTACCAGAAGTTCATGGCGAACTACACCTGGAAGATGTGGAACATCCCCGGCGACGAACTGGAAACGTCCATGGTATGGGCGGACAGGTTTCAGCACGCCTACACGAAAGCAGACGAGAAGGCCCCCGTGCGCGGGCTCCACGGGTACGACCCGCTCAAGTTCCAGGATCACACGCTCGGCAAGGGCATCGCCTTTCAGGTGTATCCCAAGCAGGGGTGGAACGCCGTCTGGGGCGCCATGGTCTCCGGTACGCAGGTGATCAACGACACTGTCGTCGGCGTGCGCGACGAGCACACGCAGCCGTACATCCTGCTGGGCTCGGGAGACAAGCTCCCGTTCGCCGACTACCACACCGTCTTCTGTTCGATCGATATCGACGCCCTATGGGGCGAGGACACGCTGCCCTACACCGGGCGCATGATGATCCCGCTGCTCGTCCCGGGCCTGGCGCACGCGTTTCCCGAGGGCGCCGAGTCGCTGCACTATTCGTCCTGCGAGTTCCAGACGCGGGTAACGGAGATGAAAGTCATCACGCGGCACGACAGCCCCGATACGCTCATCCTCATCGAGGTGCCCGTATTGCCCGGCGCCGCGAGGTCGTTTCCGAAGAACGCCGTCGACTACGCGCTGGCGAACAACCTCCTGGCCGAGAAGGCGTACCCCCAGCAGTCGGCCCAGGCATTCGCGACATACCGTGCGTACGTCGACCGTGGAAGGAAGATCCCGAACCTGCGGTACGTTGGACGGCACGCGGAGTTCAAGTACTGGGGGATGCCGGAGACGGTCCATTCGGCGTATCAGAAGTCGCTGGAGTTCGACCCGGTGTAGTGGCTGTCCATGACACCCCGGCTGCTTGCCTCAACGACCTCTCACAAGGCGGAGCCGCTGCTCCCGGCGCTCGACGTTTTTTCGCGGCTGGGGTTGCGCGACGTCGATCTCAACCTGCATCACGTGCTCGAGGCCGGGGTACCGGTTGAGGCCATTCAGCAGGAAGTCGCCGCCCTCGGCCTTCGGCTCCACGCGGTCTCCGGTGGATGGTGTGACTTCTTTCACTCGCCGCCCGACATCGATCGGACGTTTGCGTCGGTGGAGCGGCAGGTCGGAATCGCGCGGGCCTTCGGCGTCTCGCTGGTGCGTCTGTTCTTCGGCCGCTTGGAATACGAGCAGTACTCGACAGCGTTTCTCGACACGCTGTGCGGCAACCTGCGCCGGCTCTCAGCCGCCTGCCCGGATATCCGCTTCGTGTTCGAGAATCACGACGGCGTGTCGCTGCGTCCGGACATCTGTCGTGATGTGCTGAAGCGTGTCGATCGGCCCAACATCCGGATGAACTTCGACCCGATCAACTTCGAGCGCGTCGGCGTCGACAGCCTGGAGGCCGTCAATCTGGTCGCACCCTATGTCGGCCACGTCCATCTGAAGGGGCTCGAGGACGGAGAGTTCTGCGAGTTCGGCGTCGGGGACATTGACCTGCTGCCGGCGCTCCGCGTCCTGAAGGCCCGGGGATTCACCGGCAGCTTCAGCGTCGAATACGAGGGGCCTTTCGACAAGACCCTGCGACTCTACGAGAGCGTCAAGCGCGCCCGGACGGCCCTGAAAGAACTCGGCTTCCTCGAGTGATCGGGCGGGCCTGAGAGCCCGCGGCTCCCTCACTCAGAACCTCACCAGTACGCCGAAATTGATGTTGTCGCCGCCGAGGTCGATCTTGTTCGCCAGGAACCCGTTCGACGCCCCGCCGGTGTTCCCTGCGCCCCACTGGTGTCTCCATTCCATCGTGAGACCCCAGATGTCGCCGCCGATCGGAATCCGCATACCGGCCAGAACCATCTGTCCGAACGTCGTGCTGCTCGTCGTGTAATGCGCGGTGTACGTCGGGAGCGGGACCGCGTTGGGATCCGTGTAGTCGATGAATTCGCCGGCCTCTGTGTAACGAAAATTGAGCGCGGCCACGCCCGCCCCGACATAGGGCTGGAATCCTCCGGGCCGCCCGGCCAAAAAGCGGACGACCGCGCTCACGGGTGTGATGCGTAGAGAGATCTCCTGCCGTATCTCCGCGAAATCCGGCCCGGGATGAGTACAGCAGTCGTAGACACTTGGTGTGCTGTCGCTGTAGAAACCGACGCCCGCGCCAACTTCCAAATGATTACCAAACGCGACGAGCCACTCGCCGAACACCTGCCCTGACGTGAACACCCCGATGCACCCCGACAGGTTCGCGTCGTGGCAGCGCGTGAAATCGAGGGTGTTGAGGTTTTCAACGAGCACATCGCCGGACACGCGGTGCGATACCCCCGCGGAATGAACACGCCGCCCCCGATGTGGAGCGATTGAACGATTTGGGCGGACGCCGGTGCGGCGACAAGCATCGCCGTCACCACCAAGCCACCCATCCGACCGGCCCTGCGCAGCATGGGAACTCTCCTTGTGTCAGGGCTCGCGAGGCTTGTCCCCGCAAGCTCGGGCTCGAGACGCCCAAGGCTCTCTGCCCGCGCGCCGAATCGTGGCCGCTGACTCTCGTCGAGCAGGAATGATGCCAATCACGCGGAGTGGGATTACCGCTGGCCGATCACGGGGGTGTGCGTGTGTGTGTCCCCTTAACGCTCCGCCTGCTTGATGGCTTGCAGCATCAAGCGATGCAGCTTGCCGTTGGAAGCGACAACCTGGCCGCGGAACATATCGACCGGATCCCCCGCATAATCAGTGACCCGTCCGCCAGCCTCTTCGATGAGGAGCGCCGCCGCCGCCATGTCCCACGGATGCAGCTTCTGCTCCCAGAAACCGTCGAAACGACCGGCGGCCACGTAGCAAAGATCGAGCGCTGCCGATCCCAGCCGTCGTACGCCCTGCGCCTCCCCCAGAAACGCGCTGAACACATCGACCATCCGCTGGCGATCTTCGCCGACGGTGTACGGAAATCCGGTGCAGACCAGCGCATCGACCAGCGCATCGCACGCCGACACGCGGAGCGGCTCGCCGTTGAGCCAGGCGCCCACGCCGCGCTCGGCGGTGAACAGCTCCTCCGCCATCGGATCGTAGACGGCGCCGACAGCAAGCTGGCCGTCGATCTCGAGCGCGATCGAGCAGCAGAACAGCGCCAGGCCGTGAGCAAAATTCGTCGTGCCGTCGATCGGATCGATGATCCAGCGGAATCTGGACGCCGGCCCGCCGGCGGTCGCGCCCTGCTCTTCGCCCAGCACGCTGTGCGCGGGGAATCGTGATTCGATCAGCGCGCGGAACTCGCGCTCGACCTGCAGATCGGCCGCGGTGACGAGGTCGATTCGCCCCTTCTTGTCGATCCGCACTTCCTCGCGAAAGAACGCCCGCTGGACCCGGCCGGCGGCCAGCGCCGCCTCGACGGCTGTTGCGAGGTATATGGGATCAGGGGCCACTAATCCTGCTGGGCGAGGTTCTTGCTCATGCGCACCGCCATGCCGCCCTCGGGCCGCCGCTCGATCGCCACGTCGTCCATGAAGTTGCGCATGAAGAAAATGCCCCGGCCGCTCGATTTGAGGATGTTTTCGGGTTCCAGGGGATTGCCAATCGTCTCCGGATCGAACCCTTCACCTTCGTCGAGGACCCGGACGACGAATCGCTCCGCCCGTGCGCGCGGCGCCAGCGTGAACTCCACGGTCACCTGCTTGTGTCGATCTTCACGATTGCCGTGCTTGATGGCGTTGATGACCGATTCGCGCACGGCCACGCTCACCCAATGCACGCCGTCGTCGTCGAGCCCGGCCAGCGTCGAGAGCCGATCGCTCAACACCTGCACGAGATCGAGCCACTCGAAGGAGCTCGGCAACTGGAGGCGGATGAAATGACCGTTGTCGGTCATGCGCGCGAAGTACGTAACATATCCCGTCCGTGAACGCCAGCGCGCTGCCGCCACGGCGGCGCTGATAAGCTGGCTCCCTATCACTATGACTCATCGCGAGCTGCAAATTCGCCCCACGCGCGCGCTGAAGGGCGATCTCCGCGTGCCGGGCGATAAGTCCATTTCGCACCGCTACGCGCTCATCGGCTCGATCGCGCGCGGCACCACGTCGGTCACCCACCTGGCGCCAGGCGCCGACGTCGCCTCCACAGTAGCGTGCCTGCGCGGGATGGGGGTCACGATCGAAACGGACGGCGCAGGCGCGATGCGGGTGCACGGACGCGGCCGGCGCGGCCTGCAAGCGCCGAGTGTGCCACTCGACGCGGGCAACTCGGGGACCACGATGCGCCTGACCGCAGGGCTGGTGGCCGGCCATCATTTCCACTCCACGCTGGTGGGAGACGCGTCGCTGTCTCGCCGGCCCATGCGACGGGTGATCGACCCGCTGACCGCGATGGGCGCGCGCATCACCTCGCGTGACGGTCGCGCGCCGATCGAGATTGACGGCGCCGATCTCCACGCGATTCAATGGACGCCCGAAGTGCCGAGCGCCCAAATCAAGAGCGCGATCCTGCTCGCCGGGTTGCACGCGCAGGGCGTGACAACCGTCCACGAGCCGCTTCCTACGCGCGACCACACTGAACGGATGCTTCGCGGCTTCGGCATCGAGGTGTCGATGGAAGGACTCGCCTGCTCCGATCGCGGGCGGCCAGGAAGGCGTGGCGCCGGTTGGCACGGTGCTGATTCCCGGCGACCCTTCGTCAGCCGCGGTCTGGGCCGCCGCGGCGTCGGCACTGCCTGGCTCCTCTGTCCGGCTGACTGATGTGTGCGTGAATCCTTACCGGATCGGATTCGTGGCCGCGCTTCGAGCGGATGGGCGCGGCTATCGATATTGAGGACGAGCACGAAGTGGCCGGCGAGACCGTGGGAACGCTGCGCGTGTCCCATGGAGACCATCGCGAGACCGTCATTACCGAGACCGAAGTACCCGCGTTGATCGACGAGCTGCCGGTGCTCGCGGCGAGAGCCGCGCTGGGCGGACGCCTCAGGGTCAGCGGCGCCGGCGAACTGCGCGTGAAGGAGAGCGACCGCATCACCGCGCTCGTCAATGGGCTGCGCGCGCTTGGCGTCGACGCGAGCGAACTGCCAGACGGCTTCGTCATCGACGGCGCGCGCCGGCCGCGCGGCGGCACGGTCGACGCGGCCGAAGACCATCGTCTCGTCATGGCGTTCACCCTGGTCGGCCTCGGCGCCGCCGGACCGACGGTGATCACCGGCGCGGATGCCGTCGCCGTCTCGTACCCCGCGTTCGTCGCTGACCTGGCAGCACTCACCGACAAATGATTGCGAACGAGCGGCGGATTGCGTGGCAGCGGATCCGGGGGACGACGTCTTCCCAGAGCGAACGAGCGGCCGCGAGTGAGCCACGCGAGCGGCGCGGGGATGCGGGGCCCCGCGAGCGAGCGTGTGAGGGGGTCCGGGGGACGGAACGTCCCCCAGCGCAGAGCGAACGAGCGGCCGCGAGTGAGCCCACGCGAGCGGCGCGGGGATCGAGGGGCCCCCGCGAGCGAGCGTGTTAGGGGTCCGCGGGGACGACGCCCCCCGGAGAGAATGACCGCGGACAAGGTCTATCTCGTTGGCTTCATGGGCAGCGGCAAGAGCACGATTGCGCGGGCCTTGGCGGCGCGCCTGCGCTGGCAATCAGAGGACATCGATGATCTCATCGAACGCCGCGAGCGACGCACCATCGCGGAGATTTTTGCGAAGCAAGGCGAGCCGTACTTCCGGTCGGTCGAGCGGGAGATCCTGAAGCTGCTTCAGCCGCTGCGTCACGTCGTGGTGGCGACAGGGGGAGGCACGTTCGCCGATCCCGAGAATCGCGCGGCCATCAACATGGACGGCGTCTCGGTCTGGATCGACTTGCCGCTGGCGGATTTGCTGCACCGCATCCCGCTCGATGGGCGGCGGCCGCTGGCGGCGAGCCGCGCCGATCTGGAGCGGCTCTACGCGGCACGGACCGACACGTACCGCTTGGCGCATCTGCGCGTCAATGCCTCCCGGTCGTCGGCCCCCGCGATCGTCGACCGGATCATCGACTCGCTGAATCAGCTGCCGGCCAGTTAGGACCCAGAGGTCCGTTGCGCTATCTCATCCTGTCCGACCTTCACGCCAACCTGCAGGCCCTTGACGCCGTACTCCAGGACGCGGCCGATGTTGGCTATGACCAGACCGTCGTACTCGGCGATCTCGTCGGGTACGGCGCCGACCCTGGGGATGTTATCGACCGGGCGCTCGAGCTCGAGCCAGCCGCCTTGATCCGCGGCAATCACGACAAGGTGTGCGCGGGCCTCGAGCCGCCGGATCAGTTCAACGACGCCGCCCGCCTGGCGATTGAATGGACGCGCACGGTGTTGAGTCCTCGCCATCTCGAGATTCTGGCAGCGTTGCCCGAAGGCCCGCACGAACTGGCGGAAGGGATCACGATTTGCCACGGCGCGCCGTTCGATGAAGATTACTACCTGCTCGCGCCGGGAGACGCCAGACGCGCCGCGGCGTCGGCCACCGGGACCCTGTGCCTGTTCGGCCACACCCACATGCCCGCCATGTATGTTGTGAGGCCTTCAACTACGCGGTTTTTGAAACCGCGGGGCGAGATACCGTTGCCGCTCGGACGGCTGGTGATCAACGCCGGCGCCGTCGGCCAGCCGCGCGACGGCGACGCGCGCGCGGCCTATGGCGTGCTGGACACGTCCGCGCGGGTCATGATCTTCCGGCGGGTCGAATATGACGTGGAAACCGCTCAGGCGCGTATCCGCGGCGCGGGCTTACCGGACTGGCTGGCGGACCGGCTGGAAATTGGACGGTGAACGCGACTGGTGAGTTGCTCGTGAACGTGTCAGTGCCCTCGTCCCTTCCTCGCCTCTCGTTCTTCTCGGCGCTTGAGCTCGGCAGCGTACGCATCTCGTGCAGCACGCGATCCGAGAATCCAGCCGATCATCACGCCAATGATCAGGACCGCCGGAATGAAGATGAAATGGCTCGAAGGAGGCATGGAAGGAACGCTGAAAAGGCCGGAAGGCCCTCACTTGCTCGTCAGCTTGCGGTTGACGTCGCGCAATTCCCGTTCGACCCGGCCGATGCGAAGCCAGAGAAGCAGGACATAGACAATCAGCACAGCCCAGACGAAGGCGTAGGCGCCGTAGAGGAGGGGCTGGGCAGGGATCTCCTGCCTGGCCACGCTGTCGGCAGGCACGAACTCCTTCTGCGCGTCTTGCGCCCAGAGCAGGGCGGGCCACGCCATCGACAGCGCCGCCCACACCGACACGCCCAGCAGCCGCTTCACGTCAGTCCTCCAGACCCAGGTAGGCTTCCTCGAGCGCATCGGCACTGTGTTCGAGCCGCACACGCACCAGCAGAATGGCGGTATAGAGAAACAGGAACGCCACGAAGTTCCAGAGGATCGGGCCGCCCATCGACCGCGGCAAGGTTGGCAGCACGGTGGTCGCCGGGTGCATGGTGCGCCAGACGTTCACCGACCAGTACACGAAAGGCACGAGCGCCATCCCGAAGATGCTCACTGTGGCCGACAACATCTCCGATCCGGGCCCGCCAAATCGCCGCAAGAGCAGGTACGACACGAAGACCATCCACATGACCAGTGTCATCGTCAGGCGCGCGTCCCAGACCCACCAGACACCCCAGGCCTTTCGAGCCCAGATGGACCCGGTCACGAGCACGATGATGCCGAACACGATGGCCAGCTCCGCCGCGGCGAGCGCCACATGGTCCGCCGTCCGGCTGCGGCGCACGAGGTAAACCACCCCGGCGATGCCGCACACGAACGCAGAGAGCATGAACGTGATCGCCACGGGCACGTGGAAATAGAAGATCTTCGAGATGATGCCCATCGACGATTCGTAGGGCGCCGATCCCATGATGAAGGGCGACGGCACGAACATCGCGACAGCGACGATCAGCAAGAGCGGGACGATGAAGCGGGTGCGCATTCTATTGGTCCGCCATGACAGGCGCGAACAGCCAGAGCGCCAGCGTGACGAAGACGGCATCAAAGAATACCAGCATCGACAGCCAGGTTTGCGCCATCGCGAAATCCGGCTCCGGAGCGAACAGGGCCCCGGTACCGCGCACGCCGGCGATGATGACCGGGACCGCGATGGGATAGAGCAGGATCGGCAGAAGCACGTCGCGCGAGTGCGCCCGCACGAGCATGGCGGCGAGGAGCGTGCCTACGGCGGCAAACCCGACGGTGCCGGCCGAGAGCAGCGCCAGCAGCGTCCAGAGCCCCGGCCCGAGCGGCGCGCCGAACAGCAGGCCCACGACCGGCACGAGCACCAGTTCAACACCGGCCATCAGCAGGAGCAGGCCGACCAGCTTGCCGAGGTACACCGCGGCGCGTTCGGCCGGCGCCAGGAGCAGCGCGCGCAGCGTTTCCGCCTGACGCTCCCGCTCGAACGCCCGGCCCAGCGCCAGCGTCCCCGAAAACGCGATGGCGACCCATAGAATGCCCGCCGCGGCGCCCTCAGGCGCCCGTCCCTCTTTGACAAAACTGAAGGCGAAGATGAGCACGCACGCCATCGCGAAGAAGAGCGTCGTATAGGCCAGCTCGCGACTGCGCGCTTCGACGATGAGATCCTTTCGCGCGATCAGCCAGGCGGCGCGCAGGATCCCGATCATGACCTCGTCTCTCGCGTCGCGGCGCGGAACCGCTCCCTCAGGCTCTCCGTCCCGGTGCGCAGATCGAGCTCGGTGGCGCGCCCGTTCGTCAGACAGATGGCGCGATCGACGAGTCCCTGCGCGCTCTCGAAATCGTGGGTGGCCATCACTACGATGGCTCCCGCCTGCTTGAGGGCGCCCAGTCGCGCCACGAGCAGCGACGTTGAGTCATCGTCCAGTCCGGTGAATGGCTCGTCGAGGAGGATGAGGCGCGGGTGGTGCAGCAACGCACGCTCGAGCGCCAGGCGCTGCCGCAGGCCGCGCGAGAACCCGCTGACGCGGTCGTCGCCGCGCGTTTGAAGCCGGGCATGTTCGAGACCCTGCGTGGCGCGCGCGCTGGCGGCCGGCAGGCCGTAGAGCTTCGCGAAGAACTCGAGGTTTTCGCGCGCGCTGAGATCGCTGTAGAGAAAGAGATCGTGGCCAAGGACGCCGATCCGCGCGCGCAGCGGATCGCCGAGCTCCCGCGCCGTGCGGCCGCCGTATCGCACCTCGCCGGAGCTTGGTCGCGAGAGCGTCGATAGAATACCGAGGAGGGTGGATTTTCCGGCGCCGTTGGGACCAAAGAGTCCGACGATCTCCCCGGCGCAAAATGTCGCACTGACCTGCACGAGCGCCCGCCGCCGACCGAAATGACGCGACAGATCGTGGGCCTGGACCGCTTCGAAATCCAAAACCGGCGCGGACGCCGGGTCGGCGGCGGCGGCTCTGCCCATCAGGCGGCGCGGCGCGTTGGCCGGCCGTTGGCCGCGGCCCAAATGCCCGCGATCATGATCGAACCGGCGAGCGTGAGCGCCAGATAGCGCGGCCAGAGCGCGGCGTGCGGCACGCCGGTGATGTCCACCTCAACGGTCTGTCCGGCTTGAAGGGCGGGCCCCGTCCCCACCAGGATTCGCTGCCCCTCGTCCATCACTTCACGCTTGCCACTGAGCTGGGATGAGACAAGATTCAATCCGCCGATCTGTCCCACGATGACGATCAACTGCGGAAGGGCCGCAGGAAGCCTGGAGGAAATGTGCGCGACGCCGCCGGCTGTCGGGAGTTCGAATCCGACGCGCACGCGAGTCGGCCCAGGCGCGAACGGCCCGAGCACGATCACTCGCGCGCCGTTGACCGTGGCCTGTTTCGACGAGTCCGGCAGGAGCGACGCCGCGCGCGCTTCGCGCGGCAGATCGAGCGTCAGCGGTCCCCCGATGTCGACCGGCGCCGTGCCGCTGTTGACGATATCCATCAGGTAATAGACGCTCAGGCGATCTTCCGCCATCTCGGCCACGATCCTGGATTCCGGCCCGAAGACGACCGTGCCGGGCATCGCCGGCGGGCCGGGGCCCGCCGGCGCGGCGGCGCCCGGAGCCGCCGCTGGCGAGTTGGGATCGGTGGCTACGAGCATCACGCGGATCCCGGTCGATCCAATCGCGAATTCCTTCGACTCCACGCGCTCGCCGCTCACGACGGCGGCAGCCTTGACCTGCGTTCCAGGCTTGAGGCCAGAGACCTGCACCCGGCCGTTTGCGTCCGTTGTCAGGGTGCGTTTGCTGCCGTCCACGGTGACGTCGACGGCTTGGCCGACGACGTTGTTGGACAGGCTGCCGCGGATGACCCGGACCGTAACGGTTCCAGCCGGTACGTCAGGCGACGGCAGCGGCTGCCCGGATACCTGCCGGAGATCCATCTGGGCGGACGCCGGCGCAGCAAGCAGAAGGAGCACGAGCGCCGAATGAAGAACGCGCCTCGATGGCATTGTCCTGAATTCCTAGTTCGCGCGCAGCGCGCGTCCGCAATTCTTGCAGAATTTTGCGTCCGCATCGTTCGGCGTCCCGCAGGAAGGGCACGCGCGGCGGGAGGCCGCCGCCTGGCGGGCGGCCGGCTCGCTCGCCGGGGTTCGCGCGAGATCCTGCATCAACGTCAACGCCCGCGCACGCAGTCGCGATGAGATCGCCTCGAAGTCGGCGATGCCAATCTTCCCCATCGCGCGGTCGAACTCCAGTTCCTTGATCGACCGGAGGACGAGCGCCTTCTCCCGCTCGAGCACTTCGCGCTGGCGCTCACCGAGCGGCGTGATGTCGCCGCCCCGGCCCAGAAACGCGGCGACCGCGCGGTGGATTGCCAGCGCTACCACTCCGGCGGCCAGCGCGGAGGCGCTGAGCAGGACCAGCGCGAGCGGATGGGTGTTGCGCGCGCTCCAGACGGCCGCCGCGGCCGCCACCATGCCCAGCAGCGCGTAAACGTGCCAGGGCTGAAACGCGTCGGAGGGGGACGGGTCTCGATCTGTGGAAAACTCGCGTGCGAGAGTCCCCGAGTTTCCCACAGACCCGTCCCCTTGTCGTTTGACCTTAGTCGAGGTCGCGGAGCTCATCATCAAGTTGGGATTCGAGTTCGGGACTCACGGCAGGCATCTGCACAGGCGCCCCGACGTGCGATCGCCGCGTCCAGCGCACGGCGACGGCGCCCAGAATCAGCACGCCTGCCGCGCCGGTGCCGTACGGCAGCAGCCAGGCCAGGACGTTGAAGCCGCGATTGATCGGCTCGGACAGCGGCTCCTGGCTGCCGTACTCGGCAATGAAGAACTGGATAACTTCGTCGCGGGTCTTGCCTTGCGCGATCAGCTTCGCAATCTGCTCCCGCATCTCAGCGGCCTTGTCGCAGGTACACTCGCCCACGCGCTTGCGCCCGCACGTGCCGCACATGCAGATGATGGCGCTCTGCAGCTCCTTCTCCAGAGGCGATCGCGGGACGATCGTCACCGTCGAGACGGACTGGACATGCTGCGCACGCAGGCCGGCTATCCCGCTGCTGAACACCAACAGCAGCACGAGCGACGTCGTAACGGCGCCTTCCGGGATGCGGCTCGTGGCGAAGGCGAACGTCCGCTCCGGCAGAAGCGCGATGAATGTGCCCACGAGCATCACGCCGATGCCCAGCCAGATCCAGTTGACCAGCGGGTTGATGATGACTTTCAAAGACGAAACCTGCGTCGAGACGTCATACTGCGCAAGCACGAGGTACAGGTCGTCGCTCGGCGTCCTGCGCAGCGCCACTTCCGTCGTCGGCTCCTGCTCGTGGCCACGGAAGAACCAGCGCGCCGGATACATCGAACCGACCGGCTTGCCCTTTCGGGTGACGTCGAGGCTGGCCGTCACCATCTGCTTCTGCCCGTCATCGGTCACGCTCAAACTGTCGAACCGTACGACGTACGGATTCATCACCACCTGCTGGCCCGGCTTCAGCGTGACTTCTTCCTGCCGCGAGAACGCGTTGCCGGCGAACCCGATGAAAGCCAGCACGATGCCCAGATGGATGACGTAGCCGCCGTACCGCCGGCGGGAGCGCGCGAAAAGGCCGACGAGCGCCGTGAAGAGATCGATGCCCGTCGCCCGGCTCCGCACGCTCGCCCCACGAATGAACTCCTGCAGGATCGTCGTGGTCACGAACGCGCACAGCGCGAAGCACAGCCCCGCCGGCCAGAAGGCGATGCCGATGGCGGCGGTTCCTCCGCCGATCGCGAGCGCCGCCACCGTCGGCCACAGGAACTGATGCCAGGCATTGGCGAGCGTGGACTTGCGCCACGCGAGCAGCGGGCCGACGCCCGTGAGAAACAGCAGGATGAAGCCGATGGGCGTCATCCACTTGTTGAAGAACGCCGGCCCGACGGTCAGCCGCTCGCCTCGAATCGCCTCGCTCAGCGTGGGGAACATCGTCGCGAACAGCACGAAGAAGGCCGAGAACAGCAGAACCCAGTTGTTCACGAGGAACGATGCTTCGCGCGAGGTCCAGGAGTCGAGCTCGTTGCGCGACCGCAGCAGCGGCAGCCGGTAGATCACGAGGCCGAAGCTGATGGTGAGGGTCAGGATCATGAAGACCGTGAACATCCAGGCCAGCGCCCGGTCTTCCCCGAACGCGTGGACCGACTGCACGACGCCGGAGCGCGTCATGAACGTGCCGAAGATGGTGAGGAAGAACGTGACGATGACGAGCGAGATGTTCCAGACCTTCAGCATCCCGCGCCGCTCCTGCACCATGACCGAGTGCAGAAACGCCGTGCCGGTGAACCATGGCAGCAACGCGGCGTTCTCAACCGGATCCCAGCCCCAGTAGCCGCCCCACCCCAATTCCTCGTACGCCCACAGTCCGCCCAACGCGAGGCCCACGGTCAGAAACAGCCAGGCCATCATCGTCCAGCCGCGGACCGCGCGGAACCAGGAGTCGTCGAGCTGCCCGGTCGCCAGGGCGGCGATGCCGAACGCGAACGGAATGCTCATGCCGACGAAGCCGAGATACAGCATCGGCGGATGGATCGCCATGTAGAAATTCTGGAGCAGCGGATTGAGGCCCTGTCCGTTTGCCGGCACGATCGTCAGGAACGTGTCGAACGGATTGTTGTGCACGACCATCAGGAAGAGGAAGAACATCTCCACGACGGCGAGGACCGCGACCACCCACGGCACCAGTAGGCGCTGGCGCTCGCGATTCGCGTGCACCGCCACGCTGCCGAACACGGCGAGCAACGTGACCCAGAACATGATGGAGCCGTCGAGGCCGCCCCAGTACCGACGTCAGCTTGTAGAACAGCGGCTGCGCACTGTCCGAGTAGTGCTGGACGTATTTGATTCGATAGTCACCGACGACGAACGCGTGCACGATGATCGACGAGGCGAGAAGCATCAGCGCCGTGACGACGTGGAAGAGCCCCACGCCGCCTTCGACCAGCGAGCGCTGGCTACGGCGTGCGCCCGCGACACTTGCCGCAAACGCGCCGCTCGCCAGAACGAATGCCGCAAGAATCGCCAGCGATCCGAGTGAAGCCATAAAGTCCTGCTGCCGATGTGCCGCGAATTGAGTGACGAGCGGGCCTGCCGGCGTCAGGCCGGATTCGTCAGTTGCCCGACTGGCCGGACGGACCCGCGCCGCTCGACGGCGTGTACTTCGACGGGCATTTCGCCATCACGCCATCGTGTTCGACCATGAAGCCGTCAGGACCGAGCCGGCCCTTGAGGACAACTTCCGCGCCGGTCTTGAACGTGTCGGGCACAACGCCGGTGTAGGAGGCCTTGATGATCTGTCCGTTGTTCTGCACATCGAACCGGTATTCGAGGGTGTTGGGCCGCACCATCACCTGCCCGACCACGTACCCGTGCAGATCCAGATGCTTGCCGTACCACGCGCGCGGATTCTGCGCGACTTCATCGACGTGCTTGAAGGACTGGACGTCTTCCTTCAAGGTCGTCACGAGAAGCAGTGCCAGCGCGCCGACGAGAACGACTGCGGAAATTACCGCACGTGCGGCTTTTTTCGACATACCTTGGGTCCCTGCCCGTGACCGGTCGCGGGCTACACATCAGAATACCCGCCTAAGAGGTAGCCGGCAAGGTCACGAGAGCCCGGCTCTGCGAAGAATTAGCAAGAGTGTTGCCACGGGAAGGCCGACCACGTTGCTGTACGACCCTTCAATCCGCGGGATGAAACGGGACGCCAGCCCCTGGATGGCATAGGCCCCCGCCTTGTCCATGGGCTCGCCGCTGGCCACGTACCAATCGATCTCGTGCGCAGACAACGGCGAGACCCAGACCGCGGTCTGCTCCACTTCCGCGAAGATCCGGCCCCGCAGCGCCAGCGCCAGGCCGGTCACGACGTGGTGGACGCGGCCGGACAACCGCTCGATCATGCGCGCCGCGTCCGAGGGATCCGAAGGTTTGCCCAGGACGGTGTCGCCCACGACAACGGCCGTGTCCGCGGCCAGCACCGGCCGCTCCGGATAGCGCGCGGCGACGGACGCCGCTTTCTCTCGCGCGACGCGTACGACGTACGTCGTCGCGGGCTCGTCCGGCAATCGCGTTTCGCTGACCTCGGCCGGTTCGACGTCGAATTCAAAGCCCGCCGCGGCGAGCAGATCGCGGCGGCGCGGCGACGCGGAAGCCAGCACGAGACGCACGATTCCCGGATGATACACTCCGAGGAATCGGCAACTGCGATGGACCCGCTGCAACAGAGCGCGACGCGCGCCTTTCGTGAACTGCTGATCAAACAGCCAAATACACCCGCCAAAGTGTCATTTGCCTGGTCGATGGCGGCCGGCCCCGCGCTCGGGCGCGCGGGCTCGGCAGAGTGGACGGCCGATGGGACGCTGCACGTGCGCGCGCGCGATGCCGCCTGGCTCCGCGAGATGCGCCGCGCGCGGCCCATCATCGCCGAGCGACTGGTGAAGCTGCTCGGTTCGGGCGTCGTCCGGAAGATCGTGATCGACTGAAGATCATGCGCGAGTCCGTAATCGTCAGCGCCGTCCGCACGCCCACAGGAAAGTTCCTCGGCGCGCTGAAGGAGCTCTCGGCAACCGATCTTGGCGCACTGGTCGTGCGTGATGCCGTGCGGCGCGCGGGGATCGACCCGGCCGCCGTGAACGAATGCATCATGGGCAACGTCGTCAGTGCGGGCATCGGCCAGGCGCCTGCGCGGCAGGCCGCCGTGCGTGGAGGCCTGGATTACGGCGTGGCCGCGCTCACCGTCAACAAAGTGTGCGGCTCGGGGCTGAAAGCCGTCATGCTGGCGTCGCAGGGGATTGCGGCAGGCGACATCGATGTTGCTGTCGCAGGCGGCATGGAATCGATGAGTAACTGTCCGTATCTGCTGCCCCGGGTCCGCGAGGGACTGCGGATGGGCGACGGCGTGGTCGTCGACTCGATGACGCACGACGGCCTGTTCGACTCCTTCAACAACATTCACATGGGACTGACCGGCGAGCACGTCGCCGAGCGGTATCGGGTGAGCCGGGACGATCAGGATCGTTATGCCGTGCAGAGTCAGCAGCGCGCATCGCGCGCCGCGGCGGACGGCCTGTTCAAGGATGAGATCCTGCCGATTTCGATCCCGCAGGGGAAGGGCGAGCCACAACTCGTCGTTCGCGACGAGTCCATTCGGACCGATACCACTCTCGACGCGCTCGCGCGGCTGAAACCCGTGTTCAAGAAAGACGGGACGGTGACCGCCGGCAATTCGCCGGGCGTCAACGACGGCGCCGCCGCGCTCGTCATCGCTGCGACCGAGGTCGCGTCACGGCTGGGCCTGACTCCGATCGCGCGGATCGTCGGCCAGGCGACATCGGGTCTCGACCCCAAACTGGTGATGATGACGCCGGTGGAGGCCGTTCGGAAGCTCCTCTGCAAGACCGGCTGGTCGCTCGAAGACGTGGACCTGTTCGAGCTGAACGAGGCATTTGCAGTCCAGGCGGTCGCGGTGACGCGGGAACTGGGGCTCGACGCCAGCCGCGTCAACGTCCATGGCGGCGCTATCGCGCTGGGACATCCGATCGGCGCGAGCGGCGCGCGCATCCTTACGACGCTGCTGTACGCGCTGCGCCGGTACGGCAAGCGGCGCGGTGTCGCGACGTTATGCCTGGGTGGGGGCAACGGTGTGGCGCTCGCGATCGAAATGCTCGGGTAATTCTGAATGATCACGACGATCGCTGTAGTGGGCGCGGGCACGATGGGCAGCGGCATCGCCCAGGTCTGTGCGCGCGCCGGCTTTGTCGTGCGACTGCATGACGCGGCGCCCGAGGCGATCGACGGGGCGCGCGCCACGATGGACCGGAGCCTGAGCAAGTTCGTCGAAAAGGGCGCACTGACCGCGCCTGAGAAGGAGGCGACGCTCTCGCGCATCCGTCCGGCGGCAAGCCTCGCAGATCTGGCTGACGCCGATTTCGCCATCGAAGCGGCCGTCGAAGACCTCGCTACCAAGCGGAAGATTTTCGCTGCGCTGGACGCGCGGCTGCCTGCTTCGGCCATCCTCACTTCGAATACTTCATCGATTTCAATCACGGCCTTGGGCGCGGCCACCAGGCGGCCGGACCGGGTGCTCGGCATGCACTTCATGAACCCGGTGCCGCTGATGCCGCTGGTCGAGCTGATTCGAGGACACGCGACCGCCGACGAGAGCGTGACGATCGCGCGCGACCTCTGTCAGACGCTCGGCAAGACTGTCGTCGAAGCCGCTGACTATCCGGGCTTCATCTCCAACCGCATCCTCATGCCGATGATCAATGAGGCGATTTTCGCGGTGATGGAAGGCGTCGGCACGCCGGAAGCGATCGACACCGTGATGAAGCTTGGCATGAACCACCCGATGGGTCCCCTTACGCTGGCGGACTTCATCGGACTCGACGTCTGTCTGGCGATCCTCAACGTCCTCCACGAGGGCTTCGGCGATTCCAAATACCGGCCCTGTGCGCTGCTGTGTCGCATGGTCGCCGCCGGCCAACTCGGCCGCAAGAGCGGCCGCGGATTCTACTCGGTACGAAAAATAGCGCCGGCGTTATTTTCATGGCCTCGATGAATATCGTTCATGCATTGCGTTCCTTCCATGCACCAGATACCCTTGGCGCATTCGCCGAGGTGACGCATGGACCTGGAGATTCGCCATCTGCGGCTCGTGTCCGCGGTCGCCGAACATCAGAGCCTGACGAGGGCCGGCGACGTGCTGCATCTCAGCCAGTCGGCGTTGAGCCACCAGCTGCGCGACATCGAAGAGCGGCTAGGATCGCAGTTGTTTCACCGCCTGAACCGGCGCATGCTGCCGACGCCCGCCGGCGAGCGGCTGCTGGAATCAGCGAAGACAATCCTCGCTGAACTGAGCGCGGCCGAGGAGGCGATCCGGACCGGCCTGGGGCCTCGGCCCGTGCCCCTGCGGCTGAGCACCGAGTGCTACACGGCGTATCACTGGCTCCCGTCCGTGTTGAAGCCTTTTCGTCAGAGGTTTCCCCTCGTCGACGTCCGGATCGATCCAACCGCGACCCATGACCCCATCGCGCGCCTGCTCGAAGGGAAGATCGATCTTGCCATCGTCAGCTCCGCCGTCAAGCACGCGAGGCTGGTCGTCAGACCGCTGTTCGAGGACGAGCAGGTGCTGCTGCTCCCAGCGGACCACGCGCTCGCCCAACGGCCCTACGCCCGGCTCACCGACTTCCGCCGCGAGCGGCTGCTCACCTACAGCGACAGCGACGACAGCCACTTCATCAGTCGCGTCTTGCGGCCTGCTGGCGTCCTGCCGGCCTGCGTGGAAGTCGTCAAGTTGACTGAGGCGGCGATCGAGATGGTGCGTGCGGGGCTCGGTGTGGCGGTGCTCTCGCGATGGGCGGTCCAGTCGTTCGTCGGCCGCGGATCGCTGACGGCGATTCGCATCACTCCGAAGGGCCACTACAAGGAGTGGCGCGCCGTCGTCCACTCGCATCTGGCGGACGCGGATTACCTGCGCGAGTTCGTGCGCCTGGTCGTTGCCAACGCACCGGAGGCCACCGGACCCGGCGTCCTGCCGTTTCCTGTGCGCGTCGGCCGCCGGACTCGCGTCGCAACGTTTGCAACGTCGCGGTGAATGCCGTGCATACGTGCCGTTTTTCCACGACATTTCGAGACCTGAGCGCCGTTCATCGCATCCATGACGTGATTGCGGTGGAGTCGCCGTCACGTCGCTTCCAGCATCGGTGGCATGGCACCGATGCTTCTCCTTACGCTTGGCATCCTGCAGGCGTCGTCCACGCTGGCGCCTGACAAGGCGCACCGTCGTGTGCGCCCCGACGATCCCTGCGCACAGGCCGTCATTGACGACGGCACGCGATCGTCGCCCACCTTCGCTCGGCTGATGACCGCCATCGAAGCGTCGGACGTCGTCGTCTACGTTCGCTGCGGCGTGGGCTTGCGCCGGCGAGGCCTGCTCACGTTTGTCGGGCACGGCGGCCCCGTGACCTACCTGCTCATTCGCGTCGAACTCGGTCAGCCGGAACCCGGCCGCGTGGCGACGCTGGCGCACGAGCTCACCCACGCGGCGGAGGTGGCCGAGGCGCGTCCACCGCTGCAGACCGAAGCGGATCTCGAAGCGCTGTACCGCAGGATTGGATTACCCGGCGAGCGGCCGGGAGAGTTCGAGTCGCTCGGCGCGGTCGCTAACGAGCGGCAGGCACGGGCCGAGGTCGGGCACGCAGACGCCACACGGCAAAAATCACCAGACCGATGACGAGAACTTCGCGCGCGATCGCCAGGAGCGTGTGCTCGAAAAATCCAGGCGACAGGTAGGCGCGTGAGATTGGCGCAAACACCGACAAGCCGGTCTGCACGTAGGCCGAGCTGAACGGCCAGAAGGCCATCACGCCAATCGGCGGCGAAGTGTCGAAGGCCAGCGCGTCCAGAAGCGGATGCGTCGCCCAGGCGGCGAACGCCGTCCACCCGATCCGCGCGCGTCCATCCGCGAGTGGCAACCCGATCCATGCGGCGATCGTGGCGACGATGGCCGCGGCGCCGAAACTGTGAGCCTGCGCGCTGTGGTGGCCGGTGAGCAGGTCGAGGTCCGCCGCCGCCCCCAGAAACGCCGCCACCGTCGTCTGCAGCAGCAACCGGCGTCCCGGCGGCGCGGGCCGTGCGACGGCCCAGCCGGCGGCGATCCCGGCCAGTGCATGTCCGATCGGCGTCGGCATCGCCCTGAGTTATCACGATCTTTCTTGCAACGCGAGGGCGATTCCGTCATCTACACTTTCACGCGATGTCTCGTCCTGGCGCGCGGGCGATCGCGGTGCTTCTCGGCGCCGCCGTCCTGACTGGATCTCCGGCCGCCGCGCAGACGCCCTTGCGCTGGGGCGGCGACGCGGAGGGCGGCGCGCCATTCGTTGAAGCCGATCCGCGCAATCCGTCTCATCTCGTCGGCTTCGACGTCGAGATTGCCGAGCTCATCGCGCGAGCGTTGGGCCGGCCCGCGCGGTTCGTGCAGATCACGTTCACGGAGCTCGATCAGTCGGTCGCGCGCGGCGACTTCGATATCGGGCTCAGTGGCATCGAGGACACGCCTGGACGCCGTCTCGCGGTCGAAGTGTCAGTTCCCTACTACGAGTTCCAGGAGGTGCTCACGGTCCGGATGGCAGACCGCGACCGGTTCCGCGCCTTGTCGGACCTCAAGGGCCGCGCAGTCGCCACACTCTCCGGCACGATTGCCTACGAGGCGCTGCTCGAGGCGCAGCGCACCCATGGCATTCGCGCGGTGTCCTACGAAGACGACACGCATCCGTACAGCGACCTGTTGCTCGGACGGGTCGACGCCGTGCTGTTGGACAACGTGCTGGCCGATCGTGCGCTGCGCCGGATGGCTGGCCTCGCCGTCCAGCCAGGGCCCGTTCGCACCGGCCACTACGTCGTCATCATGGCGCGCGGCCAGACCGCGCTGCGCGATCGCGTGAACGACATTCTTCGGTCGGCCATGCGTGATGGGCGCCTCGAGGCGATCCTTCGCCGATGGAACGTCTGGAATGCCGATCAGCCGGCCCTGTACGCGACGGTCAGCGTTCAATCGTCAGGGGGATCGAGCGCATCCCCCTCCTCGGCGCCAGCGCCCTCGCGCTGGGATCTGGCCCGCGCCTATTTGCCGCTCCTCTTCGAAGCGTCGGGGACGACGCTGGTGCTGTCATGCGTGTCAATGGCCCTTGCGATCTTTGCCGGCATTCTCGTTGCCGTCGGACGCGTTTACGGCGGCCGGGCGCTTCAGTGGCTCTGCATCGTCTATGTCGAGCTGATACGCGGCACGCCCGTCCTGTTGCAACTGTTCGTGTTGTACTACGGCCTGGTAAGCGTCGTGCGATTGTCGGCCTGGCTGGCGGCATTCATCGGTCTTGGACTGAACTACGCGGCGTACGAGAGTGAGATCTACCGCGCCGCGCTCGAGTCGATTCCAAAAGGTCAACTGGAGGCGGCGCAAGTGCTCGGGTTCAGCCGCCGCCAGACGCTATGGCTGGTGCGCGGCCCGCAGGCATTTCGCCTGGCGCTGGCACCGATGACGAATGATTTCGTGGCGATGCTGAAGGATTCTTCGCTCGTGTCGGTGCTCACCGTCACCGAGCTGACGAAGCAGACGCAGATCTTCGCGACCAACATGGGAAGCTGGGTCGTGCCGGGCGCGCTCTGCGCCGGGCTCTATCTGGTGATGTCCTTGCCGCTCGCAAAAGCGGCGCGTGTGCTCGAGGCGCGTTGGAAGGCGCCCACCGCGTCGTGACCGGCGTCCTGACGGTTCGGGATCTCCGCCTCTTGCGGGGCGCACGAGAAATTCTCAGGGGCGTGAGCTTCGATGTGGGTCGCGGCGAAGTCGCGGCACTCATGGGCCTTTCGGGTTCTGGAAAGACAACGATCCTGCGTGCCGTCGCCGAGCTCGAGCCGGAGGGGCGGGACGCGATCCGGATCGAGGGACCACAGACGCAGGCGGCGGGCCCGCGAACCAGCCGCGTGGGCATGGTGTTCCAGTTTCATTGCCTCTTCGAGCACTTGTCGGTGATCGACAACGTGTGTCTGGCGCCCGTCCACGTGCACGGCGTCCGCCGCATGGACGCGGCATCGCGCGCCACCCAATGGCTGGAGCAACTCGGGATCGGGCACCGCGCGACGGCCCTGCCCCGCGAGTTGTCCGGCGGCGAGGCGCAGCGCGCGGCAATCGCGCGGGCGCTGGCGATGGATCCGCCGCTGCTCCTGCTCGACGAGCCGACGGCCTCGCTCGATCCTCCGCGTCGAACCGCCCTCGGCATGCTGCTCACTCAGCTGGCCTCGGCCGGCCGGGCGATTCTTCTCACCTCGCACGATGTTGACTTCGTGCGCGACCACGCCACGCGCGTGTTGATCCTGTCCGACGGCCAGGTCGTCGAACAAGGCGTCCCGCACGAGGTCTTCACGTCGCCCGCTCACGACCTCGACGCGCGCGCTGCTGCAGCTCAGCGCCTCGCGATAGGTCACTCAGCACGAAGCGAAACTTTGAGGGCTGACCCCGGCTGTCAGACCGCCTTGGCAGAATCTTCAATACGGGCACGGCCCCATCGCAGATTCCGCGATCGACGAGTCACGAGGCGAAAGTCATCGCAGGCTGTAACTACCTGCAGGAATGGAAGATACGTAGCTATGTTTTCAGATTTTCGCTTGACATCCTCTTGGTACGCTTCTAGGATCACGTTCGGTCCAGCCACCGTCGCCCCCATCGGCGGCGGGTCGCCGAGGAGAACCATGGCAGTAGCCCCAATACGTCCAGCCCGAGACATCAATGAAGACTCGAAGTCCGAACGAGTAGAGCGGATGGAAGACCGCACAGACAAAGAACGCGCCAAGGCGGTTGAAATGGCGGTCGGACAGATTGAAAAGCAATTTGGTCGAGGGTCGATCATGCGGCTGGGCGGCAAGGATGCGATTGCGCCGATCCCAGTGATCTCGACCGGTTCGATCAGCCTCGACTGGGCGCTGGGCGTCGGAGGCCTGCCGCGCGGTCGCGTGATTGAGATTTTCGGGCCCGAGTCGTCGGGCAAGACGACGCTGGCGCTTCAGACCATCGCGCAGGCACAGAAGCTGAGCGGCGTCGCGGCGTTCATCGACGCGGAGCATGCGCTCGACGCGCAGTACGCGCAGAAGCTGGGCGTCGATCTCGACAACCTGCTCGTCTCGCAGCCGGACAACGGCGAACAGGCGCTCGAGATCACGGAGGTGCTCATCCGCTCCAACGGAGTCGATGTCGTCGTCGTCGACTCGGTCGCGGCTCTGGTCCCTCGCGCGGAAATCGAGGGGGAGATGGGCGAGGCCCAGATGGGCCTGCAGGCGCGGTTGATGTCTCAGGCGCTTCGCAAGCTCACGGGCGTGGTCTCGAAGTCCAAGACGTGCCTCATCTTCATCAATCAGCTCCGCGAGAAGATCGGCGTCATGTTCGGCAATCCCGAGACGACGACCGGGGGCCGGGCGCTGAAGTTCTACTCGTCGGTGCGCGTGGACATCCGGCGCATCGGCGCCATCAAGGATGGCGAGACGATGGTCGGCGGCCGGACGAGGGTGAAGGTGGTCAAGAATAAGGTCGCGCCGCCCTTCCGCGAAGCCGAGTTCGACATCATGTACGGCGAAGGGATCTCGCGTGAGGGCGACCTGATCGATCAGGGCGCCGAGCGGAAGGTCATCGACAAGAGCGGCACCTGGTTCTCCTACGGCGGGGAGCGCCTCGGCCAGGGGCGCGAAAACGCGAAGGCGTTTTTGAAGCAGAATCCTGAAATCGCCTCGGCGATCGAGCAGAAGCTTCGCAAGGAAATGGGCCTGACGGCCGTGGAGGCTGCGGAGTCGTAGCCAGCCGTTCGCATCGGCGGGTGGTGCCGGACTACGATGAAACCGGTGCCGCCCCCCGTTGCGCGTCTCACTGTCGCACGCGATCTGCCCATTGATGTGCGCCAGCGCCAGATCTTTGTCTCGCTCGACGGGGAGCGCTGGGCCACGCTGGTGTTCGGCCAGTCGGCAAGCCGCGAAATTCCCCCCGGATCGCACAGCATTCGCGCCCACAACACGCTCGTCTGGAAGACGCTCGCATTCGAGGCGCAGGCCGGCGAGCACGTGGAATTCGAGGTCGCCAACCGCCCCGGTCGCGGATTCCTGTCGGCCATGGCCCTGCTCGGTGTCGGGCCGCTGTTCCTGACGTTCACGCGCCGCCAGGCGCGTTGAAGGTTTCTGGCCGAAGGTGGAGCCTGGAGTCCTGCTGTTGATATGATGCGGGGTCTGCCTGACGCAGCTTGCGCTCCGAGTGCCGAGGTAGCTCAGTTGGTAGAGCACGTGACTGAAAATCACGGTGTCGGCAGTTCGATTCTGCCCCTCGGCACCATTCAAGATCTTCTCAATAAACAACTTCGACGGATCGCCTGATTCGCTCGCTGCGCTCGCGTGTGCTGGAGGGCACATGGAGGGCACAAGCGGCGGACGACTTGCCGCTACCGCCGCTGGTGTGGTGATCTGGCGGTGTTCGCCCTTTGGCACATTGGAAAATCGCACGACCTCAGCGAGCGACGAAGCCGCGCGCTGGTCCACGCCTCGCGCGGGACGGTGCGGTACCTTCGCACGCATAGTGATCGTCGTGCAAGAGATAGGAAGGATTAGCGCGGTCGTTGACGCGAACGAGCTCGCCGTGGCCACCGCGCTATAGTGTCGTCGCGCATCACGAAGGGGACGCTCTCATGCGGCTGGAAGGACTCGCCGGCGAGGCGCGCCGCTCATTGGCTCGGTTGGCTCGGGGCGGCACTCACACAATCGCCGCGGTGCTAAGCGCGGCGCTTGCGATCGGTGTCGCCACCGCGTTTCTCAGCGTCGCTGGCCGCGTCTCTCCTCTGCCCGTACGCTCGATCGATCAGCTTGTCGTTCCCCGCGTTGCACACGCTACTGACAATCGCGCCGTCACGTCCACGTTGCTGTTTCGTGATTTTGACGCCCTGGCGCACTCGAATGCGTTCGAATCAGTAACGGCTTTCGCGATGCTGGGACGCTTCCCCCTGATGACCGGCTCAACCGCAATCACGGTCTCCGTCACATTTGTTGCTCCCGATTACTTCGCCACGTTAGGCATTCCAATCGCGAACGGCACGGGCTTCGGGCCTGACGCCGATGTGTCGAATGCACGGCCGGTGCAGGCCGTCGTGAGCCGTGCGCTCTGGGACAATGAGTTCGCGCCTAACGCGGGTGGGAATGTTGCCTGGCGCGTCAACGGCGTGCCGATCACGATTGTGGGCGTGGCTCCTGTTGGGTTTGCGGGCACGGTGTTCGGCCTCGGGGAGCAGCACGTCTTTGTACCGCCCCGATTCCTGGGTGGCTGAACGCCGCCGCTGCTGCTCGGCTGTCGCCGGGGACGTCCCCGGTCGGAACGCTAATTCGTATCAGAGGCATCGATCCGCCAATCGAGATTGTTGGTGTCGTCGCGACGGTCAAGTACTTTCAGCTCCGGGAATCACCGCGTGCCGGCCTGTGCCTGCCGCACTGGGCAGCAAAGGCGCCGGTCCTCACGGCGCTCATCGCGCGTACAACGGTAGCGAGGGCGCCATCGCCTCTGCTGTGCAGAAGGCCGCACTGACGATCAATCCTGACGTCCCCGTCGACCGGGCGGGTCCCGTCACGGCCAGAATCCACGAGCTAGCGGCGCCCCAACGTTTTGGTTTCTTGCTCGTCAGTATGTTCAGCGGCATCGGCATCGTGCTGACCGCCATCGGCGTCTACGCCACCCTGATCGCGAAGGTCAATGCCGAAAGCCGAAGCCTCGCGGTCCGGTTGGTTTGTGGCGCGCCACCGTGGCGTGCCGCGATGACTGTGCTTCACCCGTACCGACTAGGAATTTCGGCCGGCGTCCTCCTCGGCTGCGGGCTGATGCCTGTGGTCGGCCGGGCGCTCTCTCGAATCACCTATTCGACGCCAGGAGCGATGACGGCCGCCGTTGTCGCCGCATCTGCGACCGCTCTCGTGTTTGTGGGGGCTCTTGCGATCGTGTGGCGTCGCGCACTAAGCATCAGCCCACGAGAACTGTTGCAGGCCGACTGAAGCCGTTCGGAAGCGAGTCAGAAGACAGACGCTGAGTCTCCGTGGGGCGCGGACTCAATCGGACAGCGATGCCCCGCCGGCTTATTCACGTTTCCGCAGAAGGCCTTTCATCAGTCCGTCGAACTGTCGGCGCTCCGCTGGCGTCATGGTGATCACACGCTCGGCGATGAAGTCCACGAGTCCGACGCGTTCGCGAAGATTTGCGAGCTCCGCTTCGTAAGGCCGAGCGGCCCAAAGGTAGCCGCTGCCAGATGTGCGACAAGCCGAGGCCCAGAACGTACGGGTCGGTCAAGTAGTCCACGGGAACCCCTGGCTATTGTCTTTCGTCATATACCTTGCGTAACAATATATATGGCTATACCATGACATCCATGGACCCTGACCAGGGCCGCGATGGCGCGCGGAGAAGCATCGAGCGGGAGCTGAAGCGCGGCACGCTGGAGTTGATCGTCCTGCACCTCCTGGCCCCTGGCGAAGCCTACGGGTACGAGATCGTCTCCACGCTCACGGCCCGTAGCGATGGCGCCCTGACGGTGACGGACGGCACGTTGTATCCCGTGCTGTATCGCCTGGAACGAGCCGGGTTCGTCCAGGTGCGGTGGGACACACCCGACCGCGGCGTGCCCCGCAAGTACCTACCGGCTCACCCCGGCTGGTCGTGCCGAACTGGCCCAACTGGAACACGAATGGACCACCTTTGCCACCGCAATGGCGAAGCTGCTACGCAACGAGAGGAGCTGACCGTGACCACGTTTGATAGCTATGTCGAGCAAGTACTCGATCGGATCCCTCATCACCTGCCGTTGCGTGACCAGGTGGCGCAGGACCTCAGGAGCACGTTCGCCGATCGACAGGCGCTCGGCGACAGCGCCGATGAGGCGATTCGACAGATGGGGGATCCCACAACGTTGGCGGAGTCGTACCTGTCGGCTGTGGCGATGACGCCGGCGCCCTTCATGGCTCGCGTCGGCGCGAAGCTCGTGGACACGGTGCTCTACGGCATGGTGCTGCCGATCCCGGCGATCATCTACCTGCGGATGACATATTCTGGCACCGACCCTGGCCCGCGGAACATCGCGGTCTTTCTGATGATTGGACTGATCGGGATGGGGTTCTGGCTCCTGAGCGCCGTGGCCGAGACGCGTTACAGCCGTACGCCTGGCAAGAAGCTGATGGGCCTGCACGTGGTCCGCGAATCGGGTACTCGCATCGGCTTTGGTCAGGCCATGGTCCGCCAACTGCCGGTGTTCCTGAACATCTTATTTATCGATGCACTGTTCGCGCTGTTCACCGAGCGGCATCAGCGCGCGTTCGAACTGCTGTCACGCACACGCACCGTGCGCGATGCGTAAGTTGAAACGCACCGGCACTGCTGGCGCCCGGCCAGGTCACCCGCTGGATCCAAGTGACCTTGGGCAACGGTCCAAACAAGAACGCTCTGCCGCTGAAGTCGCCGTCCTCAGTCGCGATCATGTAGTGGTGTGCGCCCGCGTGGTCCCAGATGTCTTCATCCGTGGAACGCGAAAGACCGATCGAGCGCACATGGACTGAATCCGGGTACAGGTCCGCGAGAGATTCGACCAGCCGAGGGCTCGCGCCATTGGCACAGGGCCGTCAAACGCGCGCCGCCTTCGTAACCCAGACCAGGAAGGCAGCCGTCAGGAACAGAGCAGCAGCTGCGCCGCACAACAGGATCACGACGACAGCCAGGGTTTTCTGGGAAGCCCATCCCAGTACGCGGAAGGATCGTCCTGCGCGCACGACGGCATGTTGCCGGACTTTCGGTCGGGCTCGCTGGCGGGTGGCGCTTCGGCCAGCGGCGCGTATGACTGCGCGACCCGCAGCGACCGCTACGACTGCGCGGGGCACGGGTTCGAGGGTGCCGATCTCGAGCGCGCCAATGCCGCAATGGTGCAAGTGGTTCGAGCGGCATCTTGGGAGCGCGGCGAAGTAGAACCTCGCTGCCGCCATAGGGCCACCGGCTCCGATCCGCGGGCGCCTTACGCTTCGCTCATGCCTCCGAGAACTGGATGACCACCTTGATGTCTTCCGGTTGACGTTGGAGAGCTCGCATAAAACGCTCGGGCCCCTCGGACCTCGTGATGAGCCGACCGAGCCACGCGCGATCCGCTCGCGCCAGCACCTGCGCCGCCTTGTACCAGTGTCGTCTGTTCGCGTTCACGCTGCCGACGATGACGTTGTTCTGGAGCACCATGGCCGCGGCCACATCTGCAGTGAAGCCTGTCGTGCGGCCTCCGCTGCCGACGCCCGTAAGGCAGATGACTCCGCCGCACGAGGCCACGTGGAGGCAGTCGGCGATGACTTGGCCGACGCCGGTGCACTCGACGATGACGTCGGGGTTGAAGCCGACATCCGTAGGGCGCCCGGTGTGGTACGTCGCCCCCAAGGCGCGAACGAGCTCGGGCTTGGAGCCCGACACCGCGCGGTCCAACACGTGCACGTCCAGGCCGTGCTGCCGACACACCAGCGCCGCCAGCAGGCCGATGGGCCCCGCGCCGGTGACGAGCACGTTGCGTGGCTCCCAGAACGCCCGTTGCCCGACCGCCTGCACCTGCTCCCAGGCTTTGGTGACGACCGTGGTGGGCTCGAGCAGCACGCCGAGGAGACCGAGCGAGCGGTCCACCTTCATGGCGTACTCCGGTTCGATTCGCCACCGTTCGGACATGAAGCCGTCGATCTGCTTGATGCCGCGCTCCGTGTACTGGCCGTTGCGGCACATGTCCCATTCACCCACAGCGCAGTTAGGACAGGGCACGGGGTCGGGACGGCGCACGATGCCGACGACCAGGTCTCCTTTCTGCAAGCCGCCAGTCGGCCCTGGGTCGAGTACCCGGCCGAGCGATTCGTGCCCAAGCACCAAACGTGTCCTGCCCGGAGGCGCCCATCCGTACTTGCCTTCGATGATCTCGACGTCCGTCCCGCAGACGCCGACCGCGACGGCTTCGACGAGCACTGACCCGTCGTGCACGTCTGGCGCGGGGATGTCCTCAAGGCGGACGCTCTCAGGCTTGTGTGGTTCGACGGTGATGGCCTTCATGTGCGTGTGTTCCTTGGTCGTCACTTCGCCGCGTTGGCGCCCCTGACGCGCATCCTGATGCTATAGAGACCGGTGCTCGCCGTGATGAAGAGCGTCTGGCGATCCTTGCCACCGAAGGCGACGTTGGCGGTCCACTTCTCGTCGGGTATCCGGACGTGATCGATCTGCCGGCCATGCGAGTCGAACACCATCACGCCGTCGCCCGTCAGGTAGAGATGGCCCTCATCGTCCAGCGTCATCCCGTCGGAGCCCTGCTCGACGACGAGGGTCTTGCCGGACGGGTTCCCATCAAGTGCGATGTCGTACCGGTAGGTCTGGTTCGCTTCGATGTCCGACACGAACAGGCTCCTGCCGTCTGGCGTGCCGATGATGCCATTCGGCTTTGTCAGGTCCGTGATCACCCGCACCAGCCGCTGGCGGTCGGCGGACAGGAAGTACACGTGCTGCCCGTCCTGGGGCATCGCGTTGTACGTCCACCAGGGCCGCGGATAGAACGGATCGGTGAAGTAGAGTGCGCCGTCGGGCCGTACCCAGACATCGTTGGGACCGTTCAAGGCCCTGCTGGCGTACGTGTCGAGCAACACTGTCGTCCTGCCGTCCGGCGCGATGGACCACAGGGCGGTCTTCTCGTCGGCGCAGGCGATCAGGTCGCCTCCGGGCGCGAAGTACATGCCGTTGGCTCGGCCTGCGGGCTGGAGAAACGTGGACAGCCGGCCCTCTGTGCTCCATTTCAGGATGCGGTCATTGGGCTGGTCGGTGAACAGCACATTCCCATCCGGATCGCACGTCGGTCCCTCCGTAAACGCGAAGCCGCCAGCCAGTTTCTCGACGGTCGCCTCAGGCGCAACCACGCGCTCCCCGGTTCTCCATGGCATCGTGGGCCTCCCCGACGCAAGTGCGACCGTCGGCCTGTCGTCAGAAACGGAATCCTATCCTACGCAGCCTGACCTCGACTCCCCGAGGCGAGAAGGCCGGCAGACTTCGACGACTGGCCTGATTCGCTCGCTGCGCTCGCGCGTGCTCGGGGGCGACCGCGTGCTAACATTCGGCCGCTCAACGATATCGAGTCGAATCGCAGGCCGGAACGCGCCGATGGATTGCAGCGAACCGGTTGAGCGGTCTACTCCAAGACCAGTTATGCCGCCGTATGAGACTCTTACTGGAACGCCGAGGAGGAGTCCGTGAGGCTTCGTTTCGTCGCCAATCTCACCGCTGCGCTCTTGACAACGCCGGCAACTCAATCAGCGAACGCGTTGCAAGCCGGCCGCAGCTCGAATCCTAGCGAGAGCCGTATCGCCGTCGGCACCACGTCGCTCTACACCCGAGCGATCGGGCAGGGACCGCCCATCATCGTCCTTCACGGCGGCCCGGATTTCGACCACGGCTATCTCCTCCCCGACCTGGATCGACTGGCAGACACATTCCGCCTCATCTACTACGATCAGCGCGGGCGTGGGCGATCGGCGGAAGGTGTTCGGCCGGAGGACGTGACGCTCGCCTCCGACGTGGAGGACGTCGACCGGGTGCGGCAGCACTTTCGCCTGGACGCCCCGGCGCTGCTCGGGCACTCCTGGGGGGCGGTGCTGGCCCTGGAGTACGCGCTGCGCCATCCGACAGGTGTGTCGAGACTAATCCTGATGAACCCGGCGCCGGTCTCATCGAGCGACGTCGCCGTGGTGCGGAAGGTGTACCTGGAACGACTCGGCGCGGATATGGATCGGCAGCGGTCCATCATGGCGAGCTCTGCCTACCAGGCGGGCGATCCCGAGGCAGTGACGGCGCGCTATCGGATCCACTTCGCGCCGGCGCTGAAGCGCGCCGAGGACTACGAGAGGATGATGGCGACGATGAAAGCGGGATTCATCAGCCAGGGGAAGGAAGGTATTCTCAAGGCGCGAACGGTCGAAGACCAGCTCATGCGCGACACCTGGCAGTTGGCCGCTTACGATCTGTTGCCCAAGCTGGATAGCCTGCGCGTGCCCACCCTGGTCATCGCCGGCGATCACGATTTCATGGTCGTTGCTGCTGAGCGCATCGCGCGGGCCATTCCAGGAGCCGAGCTGGTCACGATAAAGGATTGCGGGCATTTCGCCTTTCTTGAATGCCCTGACGAAGTCCGACACGCGTTCAACGAATTGTTTCGGCGACCTCGGTAACAAGAGGCTGAGGCGTGACGTTCAAGCCCAGTCGCGCCCAGAGACGGAGGCCGGACGCATGGCGGGCATGACGGTATCGAGTCGAATCGCGGGCCGGAACGCGCCGATGGATTGCAGCGAACCGGTTGAAGCGGTCTACTCCAACACGAGTTAGATTCTCCGGGCAACCGTTCGTCTTGTGATCCTTGGTCCAAATGAGGAACATGCCATTGACTGGAAAAAAGGTGTGGCTTATCACCGGCGCTGGTCGAGGCTTGGGCGTCGAGATCGCCAAGGCCGCCTTGGCCGCCGGACACGATGTTGTCGCCACCGGCCGCGATGCTGCGAAGGTCGCGGCCGCGGTGGGCGACCACGGGAACGTGCTGGTGATTAAGCTCGACGTCACCCGCCCATCGGATGCGGAGGCCGCAGTCGCGGCCGCCGTCGCAACGTTCGGCCGAATCGACATTCTGGTCAACAACGCGGGCAACTTCTTCGCCGGCTTCTTCGAGGAACTGAGCCCGGAACAGGTCCACAATCAAGTCGAGACGCTGCTGTTCGGCCCGATGAACGTCACTCGCGCCGTCCTCCCGGTGATGCGTAAGCAGCGCTCCGGCCTGCTGCTCACCATTTCCTCGACTGCAGGCATCACCGGCCAAATGTTCTGCACGGCGTATGCCGCCGCGAAGTTCGGCGTCGAGGGGTGGATGGAGTCGCTCACGTCTGAGATCGCTCCATTTGGAATCCGCACGATGCTGGTCGAGCCCGGTTTTTTCCGCACCGAGCTGCTCACCAAGGAGTCAACCACTTACGCCCCGCCCACCATTGACGACTACGCCGAGCGAACCAGGGAGATCGTCGCTGCCTGGAAGAGCATGGATGGGAAGCAAGGTGGCGACCCCGCCAAGCTCGCCGGCGTCCTCGTGAAGCTCGCTGCACTCAAAGAGCCGCCGACCCGCTTTGCTGCCGGCGCCGACGCCGTGCAGACGTTCGAGGCCAAGGCCGGCACGCTGCTCGCCCAGGCCCAAGCCCACCGCGATCTATCGACCTCCCTCGCGTACGATGAGGCCTGACACAAGGGATCTACCATGCCCAGCCGTCGAACCTTCTTGTCGCTGCTTGCAGGTGGTGCTGTGGCCCCGCATTTAGCTTTCGCACAAGGGCGCCCACGTCGGTTGGCGTTGTATGCCAATGTCGGGCCGGTGCTCACGCACTACGACGTTGATCTCGCCAACGCGGAATTGATCAAACGTGATTCGGTGACATTGCCTGCTGGCGTGCAGTACTGCTGGCCGCATCGCAACCGGCGCTATTTCTATGTGGCTTCAAGCAGCAGCGCTGCCGGCAATGTGCAGATCGGCACCGCACACCACGTGACGACGTTCAAGATCGATCCCGCCACCGGTGCGCTCAATCAGATTGGCGATCCGATGCGCCTGCCGGTGCGGCCGATCCACATGACACTCGACAACGAATCGCAGCACATACTGGTGGCGTTTAACAACCCCAGTTCATTGCGCGTGTATCGGATTCACAAGGATTTCACCCCTGGGGAAGAAGTGCTGCAAGCCACAATGGATGCGGGCATCTACGCGCACCAAGTGCGGGTGACGCCAGACGGCCGCCATGTGGTGCTGGTGACGCGTGGCAACGAAGGCACCGCGCAACAGCCCCGAGGACCCGGGCGCGCTGATGGTGTTCGACTACAAGAACGGCATGCTCTCCAACGAATACAAGATCGCACCGAACGGCGGGAGGGGCTATGGCCCGCGCCATCTGGATTTTCATCCGACGAAGCCGTGGATGTACGTGTCGATCGAAACGCAGAACCAGATCCACATGCACCGCATGCAGGATGGCAAACCGCTACCGGAAGTCGTGTTCAACAAGACCACGCTACTGGAGCCGAACAACATCCGCTCGCGCCAGGCGGCGAGCGCGGTGCACGTGCATCCGAACGGGCGTTTCGTGTACGTCGCAAACCGCTCGCAAGATGTGGTGGATTTCAATGGGAAGAAGGTCTTCAAGGGCGGCGAGAACAGCATCGTCGTATTCGCAATCAGCCAGGGGACCGGCGAACCGACCGCAATCCAGCACATCGAAACGCAAAAGTTCCATCCGCGCACGTTCCACATCGATCCCAGCGGGCGCATGCTGGTGGCACAGCACAACCTGCCCGTGGATGTGCGCGATGGCGACAATGTGCGCACCGTGTCCGCAGGGCTGTCCGTGTTCCGCATGAACGAGGACGGCAGGCTCACTGTTGCACGCACTTACGACATCGACGTCGGTGACAAGATCATGTGGTGGATGGGGATAGTGCCGCTGTAAAGACGAAGAAGCGCCAGGCGTGTGAGACTCGATCGCAGCGGCTGTTGCGGCGCCCGAACGGAGGCGGCTCCCGCGCCGGTTCTCACGGCGGTGAATACGGGTTCCATGACTGCCCAACCCCGCGATGGAGCCGACCGCGCCCAAGAGTTCGCATGGGCTCCTCGGCTCATCGCACACGTTCGGCCCCAAGTCGCTCGGGGGTAGTTGTGGGTTACTTCGCAAACGGGTTCGTCTTCAGCGCTGAACCTGACTTCGCAGGGGTCAGCGCCGCGATCCCTGACCGGCTCATCCGGGGGTACAAACACAACCGGCAGCCGGTGTGGCTGCTTGACCTGTGGAAGCTGCGGGGCAAGCTGTCGCTCCCGCGTGCCCCGTTCTGTGACCCCGCTGCCGACGGGTTCCGGACGGACCTCGCGGCAGTGGACACGACGACGCGGGACTTCCTGGCCACGTTCCAAGGTCTGAAGGAGGCCGTCGGGCACCGAACCGCCGACCCCGAGCAGGGGAATGTGCATCTGGCCCTCGCGGTCGCGGCAGCGGCCCGCCGACCCACCTTCTTCTTCGCCGCGGACGACGAGGAGACGGACATGGGGTGCCGTGCGGTGCCCGGCTCACTCGTCTCGTTCGGCTGCCGGCTCGACCGGCTGGCGGTCCAGTACAGCGCGGCACGAATAACCGCTACGCCTCTGAACTTTCAGGAGGATGATGACGAGGACGGCCTGCGCATCCCGCAGACGGATATCATCTGGTTCCTCGACTACCTCCCCGGGCTAACCGGTGCGGAGCGAGAAGCGCTTCTCGATGCCTTGGCCGGGTGGGGCGCGACAGCGTTTTTTCCGCGGCCGCGTGAGACGCCGACAGTCGCCCCCGCCTTGGCGGAATTGCGGGAAGCGAGGAACCGGCCGGGATCTAAAGGCGGGACGCGCTACACGGATGTCAAGATGCTGGGCATGGACCCTTCGCTGCGGGAGCCCGGCGGGTACCACCAAAGCTGGCGCGAGCGGTTCACGGCGTTGCAATTTCAGCCGCGCCCGGACTTGCTGCCAGCTCTCAGCCATTTGAAGGCGGCCAAGGCACCGCTCTTGCGCAAGCTGGTGGACACGGCCCTAACCGAATCCTTGGCGTTGAGGAAAGAAAAACTGGCGGGCGGCGTGGGCAAGTACGTTGGCCGCTTCACCGACGGCGAGTTGACGGTCCGGGTTGACTTTGGGTCGATGCTTGGCCAGTTGTGCTACACGGTAAGCCTGAAGTACGCGGGAGCGCAGCCGCGTTAGTCGCTGCTCTCTTACGAGCTCCTGTGGAATGTTGCGGGGGGATGGGATTACTTGACCGAAGAGAACGCGGCGCGCTGCATCGCATTCTTTGCAGAACAGGTTGTCTACTTGGCTAACCTTGGAGAGCAGCTCAGCGGTCGAACCACCGGCTGAAGCTGACCGAGGCCGCCAGACGACGAACGTCAATCGCGGCTGAATACGACAAACACGAGCGCGCGACTGCGGGGCGCCGCGAACACCGGTGCAGTCATTTCGGACGCTGTTCGTGTCCGCCACCCTGCCACGGGACTGGTCCGGATCTTGCTCCTTCGTCGCTCGGAGCACCATGGATTCGAAACGCCTGTGGGGCGTGGCGAGAGAGTCGGCCTGGGCCTGGTTGGACGACTATGCCCCGAGCATGGGCGCCGCCATTGCGTACTACACGGTGTTCTCACTGGCACCGCTGCTCATCATCGTCATTGCGATCGCCGGGCTCGTCTTCGGTGCGGATGCGGCGCGCGGCGAAATCGTCGGTCAGCTTCGCGGACTGATTGGCGAGGAGGGCGCAGTCGCGGTGCAGGGTCTGCTCAAGAGCGCGAGCCAGCCCGTGACCAGCGCCTTCGCGTCCATCGTCGGCCTGGGCACCTTGGCGCTCGGCGCCACGTCGATTTTCAGCGAGCTGCAAAGCGATCTCGATCGCATTTGGCGCGCGCCGTCGACACAGGGAAAGACAGCCCTCTGGACGTTGGTGCAATCGCGTCTGCTGACCTTCGGCATGATCATGGCGATCGGCTTTCTCTTGCTCGTCTCACTCGTCGTAAGTGCCGGGCTTTCCGCCCTGGGAAAGTGGTGGGGTTCGTACTTCGGCCCGTGGGAGACCCTCCTTCAAGTCGTGAACTTCGTTGTGAGCTTCGCGATCATCACGGCGTTGTTTGCGCTGGTCTACAAGATCCTGCCGCGGGTTCGGATCGCCTGGCGCGATGTCTGGGTCGGCGCTCTGGTCACATCGCTGCTCTTCAACATCGGCAAGCTCGCGATTGGGCTGTACCTTGGCAAGAGCAGCGTCGCGTCGGGGTTCGGGGCAGCGGGATCGATCATCGTGCTCCTCGTCTGGGTCTACTATTCGGCGCAGATTTTTCTCTATGGCGCCGAATTCACCTGGGTATTCGCTCACCGCCATGGATCCCGCGCCAGCGCCACCCAACCAACGGCCGCACCCGCCGTGCCTGCGCGATCGAACACCGCGACGGTGGAGTCAGATCACGCGCTAGCCAACCTCGCCCGCCGGTGACGGGCGCCGTCGTTCGTCGTCCGGCCCCCGGCGCGCGGACGGATTCACTGGCGATACCGTACCGGCAGCGATGAACAGCACCGCCACCATGAAGAAGTAGTAGTTGCAGAACGCCTGCTTGTTGAAGGCGAAGAAGGCGAGGAACACCAGGCCGGACGCGGCCGCGAATCCCGCCGGCGTTCTTGGGGCGCGAAGAGCGCCCAGCAGCAATGCCGGCAGCATGGCGACGAAGCCGACCCACGACCCCAGCTGCGTGCCGGTGCGCTGCGCGAACCACGCCAGATAGCTCAGCGCATCGCTGCGAAACGGCTGGCGAATCTGGAACCACAAGATGTCCTTCATGAATGCGCTCGGGTTCCACAGGAACATCGGCGCCGTCAGCACGGCCGCCAGCGCCGCCGCTTTGAGCAGCATGCGCAGGCTCGCGCCGAGCGCGCTCGTGGGGGCGAGTGGCGCGGCGAGACTCGACCGGGTGGAAACGCTTCCGGCCGGCAGGAGCAGGAAGATCAATGGCACCGCCGCTACCAGGTACTGCTTGATCGCGAGCATGAGTCCGAGCGCCACCCACAGGAACCGCGGCGCTCGACAGGCGACGAACACCGTCAGGGCGAACATCGCGACCGACAGGCAATCGGTCCAGCCTTGCTCGTAGACGAAGAAGACCCTCGGCGTGAACAGGAACGCCGCCGCCGCGGCGATCGAGATCCGCGAGCTGCGCGAGTACGCGATCATCGCCGCCGCGGCGACGACGGCGATCACCAGCACGTATCGATAGTCGCCCGCGATTTCGTGTGTGGCGAACGTCAGGAGGAGCGACAGCGGCGGATACGGGTGGCCGACCAGTACGCGGCCGTTCTTGACGATTCCATCGCCGTAGAAGGCGGTATCCGGATAGATGTTGGGGATGGTGCCCGCATACGGGTTCTCGCCTCGCAGCAGCGCAGCGAACGCGCCGCGATGAAAGAAGGACACGTCGATGTGCGGATTCGGTGACGCGTGCAGGACCCAGACGGCGAGCAGGACGTGCGTCGCGAGTAAGAGGGGGAACGCGACGCGTCCCAGCCACCGCTCATCGGCGAGCGCCGCGCCGGCGAGCACCGCGGCGACGCCGACGCCGAATTGAAACTGCGCATACTGCGCCGGGTCGACCTGCAGGTCGATGCCGGGCGGCCACGTCAGCAACAAGCCGAAGTCGAGCGCCAGGCCGGCGGCGAGCATCCAGATCGGGAGGCGCTCGCCAAGCTGTTCGATGCGGGGAACGCTCGGTAGACAGAATGCCGCAGTGGTGAGCGCCAGGCAGAGCGTCAGCGCCAGCAGCGAGTCCGGCTGCAGAGTCGCGTTCGAGACCTGCATGCCGTAGGTAAGCGAGATCGCCGCGGCTGCGAGCAGCGAGGCGAACAGGGTCCCGTCGTCCGCGCGCTCGCGGAGCGCGCTCATGCCTCGGCGCTCATGACTTCGTGGCCAGGAGGCGTCGCTCACGCGCTGCCCGAGCGGGGCTCGGACCCCTCCTCGATTTCGGACGTCGTTGACGGCTGCGCAAGGGCGCGCGTCTGCCAGTTGAAGCGAACTACTGCCAAGCGAATCACGAAAAATGTCGCAACCGTGGCCTCCGCTGCGGGGGTCGGGTCGACGTGGTAGTAGTCGCGCAAGGCCATGAACAGCCCGCAGGCGATCGCCAGCGCCAGCGAAACGAACTGTCCCGGTCTCAGCAACGTTGGCACATCACGCACGACGACGTCTCGCAGCAGACCGCCCGCCGTCCCGTTGACGACTCCGACGAACACCACGGCGAACAGTGGAAGCTTGGCGTCCTGGGCGAGCTGCATGCCGATCACCGCAAAAGCGGGTGTGCCCAACCCGTCGATGATTTCGACGATCTTGCTCACCGTCTGTCCCTTCAGCATGCGCGTAATCGGGCCGGTAAACAGCGCGACCAGCGCGGTTGTCGCGGCAATCAGTGGCAGGTAGATCGGATCGCGCAGGAACGCAGGCGTGCGTTGCAGGAAAACGGCATCGCGCATGAGCCCACCCCCCGTGGCGGACAGCAATGCGATGACAAACACGCCCGTCAGGTCGAACTGCTTCCGGATGCCGATCATGGCGCCGCTGATCGCCCAGGCGAACGTGGCCGCGTAGTCGAAGATCAGCGGCACGCGAAAGTTGAGGTCAGTCACGTTCGTTGCTCCTGGGCCCGCAGACCTCCCGAAGGTGCCGCGTGCTCAGCGGACACCGAGACGACGTGGAGGCTGCGTGGATCACTGCATCACCAGCAGGTTCAAGATCGTCACGACGACAAAGAGGCCGTTGATGGCGGCGGCGCGGGAAGCACTGGGGCGACGGCCAGCCGACATTATGTACACAAAGGACTCCTTGACCGGGCAAGAGGGAGTTGTAGACTCATTCTCCGGAGCCACTATGAAGATGCTTCGCGCCTCGGTCGTGCTGGCCGTGGCTGCACTGGCCACCGGCTGTTCCAGGGAACTGTGGGGCCTGCCGCGGATTGCCATGTCGGCGACATCGCCGGACGGCAAGTGGGTGGCGTTCGCGAGAAACCACCCGACGCTTGACGGACCCGATCAGTCGATCTGGTTCGGGGATGTCAAGGGGCGGGCGGTCCAGTTGCGGAAGCTGGGCGCGGATACAGAAGCCATCTCGGCGATCGTCTGGTCCGCGGACAGCCGGTTCGTGGCGTATCTCACCAACGACGCGATTCTGGGTGTCTACGAAGCCGCGACGCAGGATCGGATTGCGAGCGGGTATCTGCGATATCCGAACGTGAACTACCCGCCGAAGTACATGGTCCGAGAGCTGGCGTTCTCGGCCGACGGCGAGTCGGTGACGTATCTGCCCTGCGAGCGGACGTTCGAGCGGGTGCCCGACAGCGAACGATGGACGGAGCATACGACCTGTTCGGCCGCCAGGGAGTCGCGAGTCATCGCCGATCTCGCGCGGCAGCAGGCGATGGTCCATCCCGGCCGCGCGTTCTGAAGTGCCGGACCCGTTTTCTCCGGACTACCCCACCGCGCGGGGCCGGTTTCGAACCGCCGCACAGTCATCAGACTGGCGTCTCGATGCGCAGGAAGTGTCCGCGCGTGGACCAGGCGGCGAGCCCCTCTGGATCGACTCTGCAATCAGCCCATCGCGCGATGCGTCACGCACGCTCGTTGTCTCGAGCGGCCTGCACGGCGTCGAAGGATTCTTCGGCTCGGCAGTCCAGATCGCGCTGCTCGATCGATGGCGCTCGAATCCGCCGGCGGTCCGCTGTGTCCTGCTCCATGCGCTCAATCCCTACGGCTTTGCCTGGCTCAGGCGCACCGACGAGCGCAACGTCGATCTCAATCGCAACTTTCTCTCGGCCGGAGAGAGCCCGCCGAGAATCCGGCTGCTGCCGACGCTGCTGCGGTCCGGCATGGCCGGGTTGAGGGGCGCGATCGCGGCGGGACAGTACCACGACCCTCGCGGCCTCTTCTATGGCGGTTCAGAACCGTCGCCGGTCCAGCGGGAGATCGAAGCGGTCCTGGCTTCGTCGGTCGCCGGCAGCGCCGAGGTGGTGCATCTGGACCTCCACACCGGTCTTGGCGGGTTCGGCCAAGCGCAGCTGCTCGCCGACTATCCGATCCACGCCGCGCAGCGCGATCGATTGATGCAGTGCGCCGGCGGTCTTGTCGTTCGAACACTCGGCGCCGGCAATCTCGCATACGCGGCTCGAGGCAGCTTTGGAGGCTGGTGTGTCTCGCGCAATCTCGCGACCCACTATCTTTTTGCATTCGCAGAGTTCGGCACGTTCAGCGGAGTGCGCGTGCTGAAGCGCCTGCGCGACGAAAACCACGCGCATCACGCGTTCGGCCCGGCCGACCCGCGCACGATTCGCGCGAAGGCACGCCTCAAAGAACTGTTCTGTCCGGCCGACGCGGCCTGGCGGTCGCGGACGATCATGGCTGCGCTCGAGATGATCGAACGAACAGTTCTCGTCGCATCAGTTGCGGAAATTGCTGATCGTGAGAAACGATAGGGCGCGTGGGGACATTTCCCGAGTGGATGGTACCGATGGCGGCGACGCTGACCCAGAAGCGGTTCACCGCATCCGAGTGGCTCTTTGAACGCAAGCTCGATGGCATTCGGATGCTCGCATTCAAGAACGGGCCCGAGGTCCGTCTGCTGTCTCGCAATCGGCTGTCACAGAACGGCTCCTATCCGTCGGTCGTTCAGGCGGTGGCGAGTTTGCCGGTCGAGGATCTGATCCTCGATGGCGAAGCCACAGGCATCTGGGGCAAGCAAGGCGCGGTCGCTTACCACGTGTTCGACATTCTGTGGATCGACGGTACTGACGTGACGATGCGACCGCTGGATGCACGTCGCGAGCTGCTCGCGCAGCTTCCCTTTCGGTCACCGCTGCAACGCGTGCCCTCGCTGGACGAGGAGAACCCATGGGAACGCGCGTGCCGCGAGGGCTGGGAGGGTGTCATAGCGAAGCGGCGCGACGCGCCGTACGAGCATCGACGGTCGCCGCACTGGCTGAAGATGAAATGTGAGCTGATGCAGCCATTCGTCGTTGGCGGATTCACCGATCCGCAAGGCGGTCGCGTGGGGCTCGGCGCGCTGCTCGTCGGCCATTTCGATCACGACGACTTGCTGTTTGCCGGGAAAGTCGGCACGGGCCTCGACACGAAGTTGCTGCTGGATCTTCGGAGACGACTGGACGTGCTCCAGATCGACAAACCGCCGTTCACGAAAGGCGCCGGACTGCCGAAGACATCGCGCTCCTCACGATGGCACTGGGTGCGTCCGGAGATTGTCGTCGACGTCGCATTCATAGAATGGACCGTGCACGGCAAGCTGAGGCATCCGCGCCTGCTCGGCGTGCGTGGCGTGACGTGATTACCCATCCCGAAAAAGTGTTGTTCCCGGATGTCGGGATCACGAAAGGCGAGTTGGCGTCTTACTACGAGGCGATCGCGCCGATCATGGTGCCGCACATCCGCGCGCGGCCGATCACGATGGAGCGGTTTCCGGCGGGTATTGGCCAGAAAGGATTCCTTCAGAAGGACCTGTCGAAGGGATTTCCAGCCTGGCTCAAACGCATCGAGGTCCCCAAGAAGGGGGGCACGGTGCACTACGCGCTGGTTACCGACACGCGGTCACTACTCTGGCTCGTCAACCAGAACAGCATCACGCCACACGTGTGGACGTCGCGGAGGCCGAAGCTCCAGCAGCCGGACCTCTGTGTCTTCGACCTCGACCCGTCGCAGGACGATCCTGACGTGCTGCGCGCGGTCGCGCGTGCCCTTCGCGATCTGCTGAAGGAGCTCGGCCTTCCGAGTTGGGTGAAGACGTCCGGCTCGAAGGGCCTTCACATCGTCGTGCCGCTCGACGGCAAGGCACGATTCGGCGACGTGGCACGATTTGCCCACACCGTGGGGCGCATCCTGGTGGAGCGCCATCCGAAACAGCTCACGCAGGAGTTCAGCAAGGCTGACCGCGGCGGCCGCATCCTTGTCGACACCGGCCGGAATGCGTACGGCGCGACCTTTGCGGCGGTCTACGCCGTCCGCGCCAAACCCGGCGCGCCCGTTTCCGCGCCGTGTACGTGGGACGAGATCGAGTCCGGCGAGGTCGGCCCGCGCACCTTTACGTTGAGGACGATGGCGCAACGGATCGCGGACGTGGGCGATTTGTGGTCGGACGTGCGCAAGCGGGGACGATCGCTCCGGCGCGCGATGGAGCAGTTGCGCCGCGTCTACGCCGGGTAATCTTGCCCGGCCAGCCGACACAACGCTAACGCCCCGATCCCGGCCCCGCGCCCTCATCCCTGCATGCCCCCGAGCCACTATCAGCGAACCACGCGCAGGATTGGACCATAGAGCACCGTGAGGGCATTGGGAAGGTGGCGCTCCCACGACGCCGCGTTGTGATTGCCGTTCGGATCGAGCACCAGCGTGACGTCCGGACGGTTGAGGTGCGCGTTCCTGAGGTTGGCCGCGAGTATCTCCGTCATCTTGACGAATCCCGCGTTTGCCGTCTCCAGCGACAGGCGCGTCTGCGTCGCAAACTTTTCTGCCATCGGCCCGGACAGCTCGTGCATG
Organism: uncultured Acidobacteriota bacterium; assembly: GCA_963724645.1. GTDB lineage: Bacteria > Acidobacteriota > Vicinamibacteria > Vicinamibacterales > SCN-69-37 > CAVXSP01. The sequence goes on along the minus strand of CAVRVJ010000005.1, from coordinate 211,604 downwards.
CCGACACCAACGTAGATTCGGTCCGGACCCCGGCCAAGGTTTTCCGTGTCGCGCAGGAGCTGTCCGTTGCCAGCCGGAACCGTGGCGCTTTCCAAAAGCCCCATCGCGAACAGGTCCGGCCGCTGGAGTAGTACGTAAAGGGCTGCCACTCCGCCGAGTGATGTTCCGCCAATCGCGGCCTCGATCGGATTGGCACTGACGCGATAGTGCGATGCGACGTACGGTATGACATCGGTTGCCAGGAACGCCGGAAGCTGCTTGCCGATCGGCTCGGGCGCGGAAGGGTTCGAGATTGGATCTGGATAGACGGAGTACTCAAAGCCGCGCTTTGACGAGCTGTCCATCCCGACGATGATTATGGGCGGAATCTTGTGGTCGGCAATCAGCCGCGTGGCCGCTTCATCCAGTCGCAGTTCTCCCTCGCCAGAGAAAGCCGTGCACGCGTCGAACAGTGTCTGGCCATCGAACATGTACAACACGGGATAGCGCATTCGGGCGTCGTCCGCGACGTCATAACCGGGTGGCAGCCATACACGAATCGTCCGCTGATCGCCATACGTCGTGCTCCGCACAGACTCCAGACGAAGGTCGCCCACGACGGTGTGAGTACATGCAGGCTGGAGTGCCTGAGCGGCGGACAAGGCTGGCAGAGCTGACGCCATCGCCGCGCTGAAGGCCAGGATGTGTTTCATGCCCGTCATTACGTGCGAGCCCTGCTGAGGTTAACAACTGATATTGCTGCGCCCCTTGGTTGAGCTGAAAGGCTTGGCTCGCCCCCTGGACGATCGTCCCGATGGACCGGCTGAAGGGACACTTCGCCGAGCACCGCGACGAGTGGCGGGTCACCTACTGTCGCCGCAAGGATCAATGACGGTTACATGTAGATGTAGCCGAGCGAGTCGATGTTTCTCACGTCGGCTTCCGTGTAGCTCCACGGGTCCATCACGGCGTCGTTTCCCACGAGCGGCGGATTCTGATGATTGCCAGCCGCGCTGTTGTACCAGACCCACCACAGGCGATCGAGATTGGCATGGTGCAGCCAGAACACCGGATCGGCCGGTGACACGGACGCGTCCGACATCGTGCCGCCGCACCAGATGTGCACCGAACCGTGGATGCCGTTAATCGGCGACGAAAAGTCCGTGTAGTTGGTTTTCGCCATCGCCGTCGCCGCGCCAGACGCAATCGACGCCAGCGTGCTATCCGGCCCGGACGAGCGCGTGACGTTGATCGTTCGCGTCGGCGTGTGCACGGTCGGCAGGACGCCCGCGAGCCAATCCGGAAAGTGCTGCTCTTCGGGACGCGTCCAATCCCAGTACGGAACGCAGACGTCCGGGTGGTAGTTGTGCAGTGCTTCTTCGAACAGGAGCAGGAACACGCGGTGCCACGGCAGCAGCCGCGCATTCGTGTGTTGCATGTGCATCTCGGCGTGGATGTCGACGAGCTGGCCGAGCGTGCCGTCTGCTTCGATCATCTGAAAGGCGCACAGGTATCGCGACCGCTCGAAGTCGGTCAACGAGGCCTGGTCTCTCCGGTGACACTTCGGCGGAAACAACCAGCCGAGGTCCTTGAGATTCGGCAAGGACTTGAGGTCGATCATCCTGGCGAACGTCATCGACCGCGCGAGCACGGGCAGATTTCGGGTGACCAGGTCGCCCATGTCGCCGTGGGCCTGGCTATCGGCGTGCTTGAGGGGTTTGGATCGGCGTGCTCGCTTGGCCATGCGCAGCCTCCTTGGTGTCCGGCAGCGGACGTCGTTGACGGGCGCGCGGACGGGCCCGGCAAAGACCGCTGAGATTGTGGTGGGAAGCGAAGCAGATTCTACTACGACGGCCGACAGTCCGTATTCAGGAAGCATTCGCGAGTGGCCGACGCGACTGACACCGACGACCGCCGCTGGAGCGCAAACGCTTTACTTCGCCCACGCGTCGTTCGTGCGGATCCACGTCTTGTCGGGGTTGTAACGGGTGATCTGCTTGGCGAGGGCCACCGAGTCCGGCCCGAGATCTTTCTGATACACGATGCCGTCGTGATTGACGATGAATGTCTGCACGCCGGTGACGCCGTATTCCGCTGGCGTCGCGATCAGCGCGAACCCGCCAATCATGGCGTCACCGATCACGTAGTCGAGCTCGCCCAGCGGCGCGGCGGGGCCCTGGCCCTTCAAGACGTGAAAGATGTAGCCGTGATACGCGGATGCCGTTTCCACGGCGTAGCCTTCTTCGATCGCCTTGGCCACCGCTTCGCTGATCGGGCCGCCGTCGGTGCCGTCGGCGTTCTTCCAATACAGGCCATCCTGCTTGCCGGGCGTGCTGATGATGCGCTGCGCGTACTGGTGCACGCGTGAGTCATCGTGCAGGTCGAGGGCGTACTCCTTCTGCGCCTCGACGAACCCGCGACACACTTCGATCGCGTCGAGTTCATTGGCGCCGACGCGGCGGAACAGGATCTCGTCGCGTCCGGCCTTGGCGTCGAAATACCACTTGCCCGCAATCCTCACGAGCGGCACGGGCAGCGGCCAGCGTTCCCGGCCTACCTGCAGCGTGGCCCGGCTGGGATTTGTCGGACTCACGACGACCGTGTGCCCCTCCTGCGCGAGCGAGGCAAACGCGAGGGCGTAGGACTTGTCGCGAACAGTGTCTTCGGTGCTCACGAGATCCTTGCCGTCTGGACCGAACATCGCGGCGAGCGCCGGTTCGTCGAAGTTCGACGCCGCCTGGATGAGCGCGCTTGCGGCCGCCTGCGCGGTCGGGAATGCCCTGGCGCCGGGCGGCGGCACGGCCGCGGTGGCCGGCTTCGCGGCCGGTTTCGGCGTCGAGGCCGTCTGCGAAAACATCACTGGCGCACCAAATAAGCCGAGGGCGAGCGCCGTCACGGCGAGGCGCCGCGTCGCCATTGATCGTGCTGAGGTCGAGGTCATCTGTGGATTCGTCATGGCCAGTTACCTCCGTCGCCCGCCGCCGCCGGAGCGTGCGCGCGACGCGCCCACGCTGGCCGACCCGCGCTGGCTGCTGCTGCGGGCGGCGCCGCTGCTCGGGCGGCTGCTCGAGGCGCCGCCGAAGGCGTTGCCGTTTCGGCTGGAGGAACCCTGGCTGCTCGGGATGCTGCGATTGCCGACGCGGTCGCCGCTGCCCGCGCTCGCCGTGCCGCGGTTCGCGCCCACGCTGCTCGTACCGGGCGACGCGCCGGCACGATTCGCACCGGCGCTCCCGCTCCGATTGGCGCTGGTGGCAGGCTGTGTCCGCGCAGACGCGCCCGGATTCTGCCGGGCCGCCGCCTGTCGCGTCGCCGTTGAATCGCCCCGCGCCGTGCCGCCAAAGCGGTTCGCGGTGTTGCGATCCGCGTACGGCGCACCGCCGCGATGCTGCGGATTGTGATTCCAGTTGCCGCCGTACCGGTTGTAGCTGTTGTAGCGGTTGTAGTGGTTCACATACCGGTTGTTCACGTTGATGTTGACGCTGCCGTAGCCCCATCGCGGGCCGTAGCCCCAGCCGCCGCCCCAGAACGCGCCCATCGCGATGCCCACGCCGAACCCGATCGCGACACCTGCCGCGTAGTAGCCCGCGGGCGGGTAGTAGATAGGCGGATAGGGATAAATCGGAGGGCCGTAGACGACGACGGGGTTGTAGGCCGGGACGTAGATCACCTGCGGATTGGCTTGCTGGATCACGATGACTTCCTTGGTTTGGACAACCTGAGTCGTGACCTTCTGCTGCTCGGTGGTCTTCAGGTTCCCCGCATCGGAGGCCTTCTTTCGCATGCGCTGCACGGCGTCCATCACATCGCTCTGCTGCGCGAGGAAGGCATTGCCGAGGTCGGTCGTCCACTTGATGTCGTCGCCCAGGCGTTTGACGACGTCGGGCAGCGCGGCGAGCCCTTGAACGGCCGGATCCCAGTTTTCCTTCTCGACGGCGGCGGCCAGGGCCTCGCCCTTCAAGTCGGGGTGTTTGGCCATCCACTGTTGCAGTTGGATGATTTCGAGAGGGTACGTCGAGGCGGCAAGCACCTGCGCCAGGAGCGGATCCGGATAGAGGGCGATCGGGGCCACCAGCGAATCGAGCTGGTCATTGGGAATTTTCGCCGCCGATGACGTCGTTGTCGTCGCGGCCTGTGGATGCGGCAATGCGGAAGAGACGACGTTTGACGGGATGAGGAGCGCGGCGCAGACCGCGGCGGTGACTCGCGTGCCGAGGCTCGCTCGGTTTGAGTTCATGGACAGGCCCTCCAGGGCAGCGCACCCAGGGGGGCCGCTGCCCGACTTTGGTCTTCAAGTATGCGCGGGCTGGACGGGCGGGACAAGGAGACGCGAGCCAGGCCGCGACCCAAGGGCTCGGCGGGCCGCTGCGACCGACGACCGTACTCGAATGAGCGCAGAGTCGCCGACAGGCCTCGCGATTATTCCGACCGTGCGGTTCGTAATCGACACCTCGTTGCCATAGTCGTGGTACGGCGGAGGGTACACCGCGACGGATGCCTGAAAGACGCCACTTCCGTCGGTAACGACAGGGGCGGATTGAACCCCTGCAAAGCCATCCCAGAGCACCACACGGACGCCTTCGATAGACTTCGCATCTTCGTCCAGAACCCGGCCACTGATCTGTCGCGTCTATGCCTGAGCCGGAGCCGGCGCCGACGTCTGAACAGGCGACGGAGCTGCTGGCGTTGTCGTGTGATTGTCGCTGCACGCTGTCCGGAGGAAGATCGCGATCAGGCTCAGCAGCGGAGGGTGGACACGTCCACACATACAAGCCTCCTGTCTGTGACAATCGACTCGCCGCCGTCGCCGATAGTCCGCGTTAGCGGCCTTCCCCACTCGGACAGAACGCGCATCCCCCGACGCTGACTCCCAATCGCGGGAGTGTTCCTCGAAACGTCGGTACATGCTCGCGGGACTCTGGAACGCGGGACCGTCGTGGGATCCAGCCGCGCGTCGCGTGAACGTCGATCAGGCCGGAGCGATTGTCGTCACCGTACCCAACGGTCCCCGATACTTCAGCGCTCCCTCCTCGACATACAAAACCCCACCATCAGACGGGTTCACTGTCGGCGCGACGGCCGCATTGGCGATCGCGATGACACCTTGTCCACCCCCAAACTGACTGCTCGTCCGCACGCCGATATTGCCCCCCGCCGCTCGCCGCTGAAATACGACGATGGTCTCGAACGCGTTATCGCTGGCGTTGCGGCCGTTGATCTGCAGCTTGTCCGACTGAACTGCGATCTCGTACTTGCCGGCCGGGGCTACCTGATCGGTCTCGACGAACTCGATATCGGGATTTGCATCATTGATCTTGATGGACGCGGCGCCACCGCTTCGACCCGCCTGGTCGATCCGCAGCGCCGGTTGATTGAATTCAGCGTTTGTGGCAGCTACCAGCAGGACCGCGGACGCAGAATCGAGCGCGCCTTCGTTTGATGTAATGGAAATCGTTGGCATGCCGTTCTCCCTCGATTGCAATGGGCCGCTTGGGCGACAACGTGTCCATTTCGCAGGGCTAAAGCCCTGCGCGACATTCGGGGCAGGGCTAAGGCGCCCGCGCGACACTCGACACTTCGCAGGGCAAAGTGCCCGGGGCACACTACGCTGACTCCCAATCGCGGGGGCACATTGGGCGGCAGGCCGGGGATTCGGGACGATGATCCGCTCGGTCGAGGCGGGCGTCAAGCCCAGCGGCCACGCTCGGCCTTCCTGTTGTCCTCAGAGAAGCACGGCCCGCGGCGTCGATGTCCTGGCGCGTTGGTGAATGGCGACGACGCCGTCGAGACGAGCCGCAACGGCACGATCTGCGCGGAAAGGACGATCGACGTGACGGCCAGCGCGGCGAGCATCAGGCTCACCGCCGCCGACCCGTGTGGTGGGCGCGGGCGTTCGATCACGTCCTTGATGGTCCGCCCTGCCGCGCGGGAGTCAAGCCGGACGCCGCGTCAGCGGCCGTGCATGATCCGCCGCACGTCGGGCCAGAACTCCTTGAGCTCGTTGGCGAACGTATCCCACATCGCCTGCGTGCCCCAGCGTTCCAGCGTGCTGATCGCGTTGCGCTCCTCGTCCGGGTAGTACAAGTTCCCGACGTTCGCGACGATCAGCGTGCCGCCCACCTCAGAGAGATTGAACTGCGGATGACCCGAGCGTGACTTCGTGACGACGCTCCGGCTCGCCGCATATCCCAGGCGGTGGAAGAAGCCCGTCGTCTGGCCCTGGTAGTACCGCGGATCCTGTTTGAGCAGGCTCGGCATCAACCCCGTGGTCACCAGGCTGCACACGGTGTTGTCCGTGAACGCCAAGCCGTAGCGCTTGGCATAGCCCGACCACGTCCTGCCGTACGACGGCGGCTCGTTCTGGATCTGGCTGACGCCCGCGATGAACCCGAAGAGCGGGTACACCATCGGATCGAACGAATCCATCGCGGCCATCTTGAACGACTCGCGGCTCGTGATCGGCTTGACGTTCTCCGTCGATCCCTCGACGCTCGTGTAGTTCGGGATGAGACCGAAGATGCGATTCCTGTCGTCGCCACTCGCGTTCTCCGGCTTGGCCGGAGCGGGCGCGGGCGTGGCAGCAGGAGTGTTCCCCGAGTTCGAGGTTCCGGCCGGCGGTGGCGGCGGCGCCTGTTGCGGTGGCGTCGACGACGCAGGAGGAGGGGCCGGCGGCGGTGTCTGCTGGGGGTCTTGTGCGCGAGCCGGCGTCGCGATACTCAGGAGGAGCACCGAAGCGAACGCGCCGACATGCGTCATGGGTCGAACGGACGTGCGACGAAGAGTGAATAAAGACATCTACCCTATATATGCACACAGACGGGCCGGTGCTTACAACTCCTAAAAATTTTGATCGGCCGCTCGAGGCCACAGCACGAGACCAAACGACTGGCCGCCAGGGCGCCGCAGTTGCCGGTCCGCGCTGGGCATCCCTCAGAAATGGAAGCCCAATTTCACGACGAACTCGTTGGTGGCGTTCAAGGGTTCATACGCGCCGAACTGCTCTTGGACGGTCACACTGTTGACCGTAAACGTCGCGGTTTCATAGTTCACCGGCGAGGGGCTGACGTTCCAGTGGATGTACGCAGGCTCCACCGACCACTGCCTGGTCAACTGGTATTTCGCACTTGCGCGCAACGCCCATCCTCCGTGCTGAGCGAACGAGATATCGGTAAAGCCCTCGATGGTAAAAGCGGGCGCTGTCGGCGTCGCTGGAACATCACCACCGCCCAATTCGGAGTCGCGGGTCTTTTGCCAACCATGGAGCAGGCGATCGTATTCCAGGGTGAAGCTGAGCGCGCTGTGCGAAGCGACCTTGGTGCGTGCCGTCAGGCCGAACGGCAGATAGAGATAAGTATCCGTACGGTATCCGGCGACGCCATTCGTGCCGTTCGATAAATGACGAACACCCAGGCCGGTATCGGGCGACACCCCCCATTTGTCACCGATGAAATCCCTGCCGACCAGGCCGCGGGCTTCTACATACCAGTCCCTGTCGCCGCTCTCGCTGCATGGTGAAGCATCGCCCACATCCAGCGCGTAGCCATTCGGCGAGGCGCTGTCGGGCGTGATCAGAAAAGGTGAACACCAGCCATCGTAGGTGACGTTACCGAAGGTGCCCCGCACATCCGTCTGGACAAACGAATGCTGGCTCTTGTTGAGCGACAGCGTGCCCGTATACCCGCCCCCGATCTTGGGGCCGTGGATCGATATGCTCAGGTCACCGGGCTCGGTGTATTTGTAGCCGCCCACGCTGACATTCACTTCACTCCCCGGTGCGGTGGCCAGGCTGGCATTAACCGCCGCAGCGTCCTGCGGTTGAGCGGCTGGGGCGGGCGTGGAATCAGACGTTTGCGCGAACGCCTGGGATGAGATCAGTGCAACGACAACGGCAAGAAAGAGATCTTTCAGACGACGATTAGTCATCATTCATGTTGCACCGGTTTTGTGCGGCGCACAACGATCAGAATAGCCCCGCCGACTTACGCGCGGCAGCCCTGCCGCTGGCGCGCCCTCGCGAGGTCCTGCGGTTTGACACGCGCAAGTTGCACGAGGCGCTCGATCACCGACGCAAAGCTCTGGGACGCGTCGTGCGGCTGACATCCTGGCTGGGTCAGCCAGTGGCACAGTTCGTTCGAATATCAGCGATCTAGCCCTTGGTCCCCTTTCGGTCATCTTGTTGCCTGCAGCGCACTGCGCGGACGCCGAGATGTTTGACCGGATCCTTGACCGTGATCAACCAGCGTGCAAGTCGCGGTGGTGGACACTACCGAATCCTTGATCGTGATCAACTGTCGTGCAAGGCGTGTTGGCAAACTGGCACATTCGTGCGCCAATCGCGCACCGCCTTGCCATTACTTGACCCGTCGTAACGGCGAATACTGTGCTTCGAGAGGTCGATCACGTGAAGCGGTTCGCCATCGTCGCGCCAGCGTTCGCGGTAGTCCTGGCGCTCGCAGGGTCACAGGCACTTGCCCTCGCCGGGTCCGGCGGGCACGGTTCGTCCGGGCATGCAAGCTCGGGGAAATCGTCAAGCAAGCCATCCGGCAAATCGTCGTCCGGTGAGTCGAGCAAGTCGGCAAGCAAGTCCAGCGCGTCGACGCACTCGACCACAGCGAAAACGACATCGACGTCGCAATCGAGCACGACGCACCGTTCGACCTATTGCGTGAGCTGCGCTCGCGATGCGAAAGGACGCATCCTTCGCGGTGAGGGTGCGAAGACGGCATTTATGAAACAGACCAGTTACCCGCACGGTCGGCCCGGCTATGTCATCGATCACATCAAACCACTCGCATGTGGCGGCGCTGACAACAGCAGCAACATGCAATGGCAGACGACGCAAGATGCGAAGGCGAAGGATAAGTGGGAGCGCGCTGGCTGCCAGTGATTGTCAGGATGCTCAGGAATTGACAGGCTGCAGATTGCTACGGAGAAATGCGATGAAACGAATGCTAATGGCTCTTGCCCTGGCTCTGGTTGCAACACCAGTTTGGGCCAACTCAATCTCTGTTGTGTCGACCACGTCTGGAGCCGACTGGCAGCCCTTCGGTACGGTCGGAAACAACGGCGGGCAATTTTGGGATAACCCGTCATTTGACGGGAGCGCGTGCAACATCGGCAGCGTGCTGACGGGCACGAACAACTGTGGCGGCCTTATTCCGGGTGGCGGGCTGAATGCGGCCAACCTCGAGTTTTGGGGACTGCCCAACGGCAGCGCAGATCCGAATTTTCTGCTGTCCTTTCTGGCCGCGGGTGCGACGAGGCTTCGGGGCCAGGATCTGTTTGCCGTGAGCGGCCTGAGCGACGTGGATGACTTCGGCGTGTTTGCCCCGGGTTCGGCCCTCAGACAATCTCTCTTCAACCGCCTGACCAACCGGGGAGATAACATAGACGAGGATGCGCCCTTTCAATTCGGGCTCTACCTGAACAACGGCTCGGGGGAATTCGACAGCGACGTCCTCTCCGGCGATTTTCATTCGCACTTTGCCGTATTTCGGTACGGGGGCCCGGGGGGCACCCTCTTTATCGGCGGCGAGGACCTGCCGAGTCCTACTTTCAACTTCTCGGACTACGATTACAACGACAGGATTATCTCGATACAAGCCGTCGATCCAGCGGTGCCCGAACCCGGCACGCTCGTGCTGCTCGGCACAGGCCTGCTCGGGTCGGTCCGGTTCCTGCGGCGGCGGAAGGCGTCACGCGGCGATTGATTCGTCAACGCGCGGGTGATCCGACAGGCCGACCAGACGGTTGAGGGTAGACGCGTCCTCGCTGAGAAGCGCGCATGCGTTTCATTGACCAGGTCTTGCGACATAAGGCTCGTTCGAAGCCCCCCGGCTTCCCTCTTTGACACAACACAACTTCCCTCTCTGACACAACGGATACGGCTCTGGGGCGCGAGGCGCAACCGCGCGGCGAGCGCCCCACCCACCACCATCAGGCTGCAGGCGCTCACGAGCCATCCCAGGTCGAGCAGCCAAAGCCGCAAGCGCCTGCCACAGCGCCTGGCACTGGGTCCATGCGCCGTTAAGGGCATGAAGTAATTGATGGACGGAGCGCAGGAGCCTCACTCGGACGGATTCATGCTCCACGGATGATGTGAGCGCTTACAATGCCACTCAAGGCCAGCGGAGACGGTTGAGCTTATGACTACACACACACGAGCGATCGCTGCAGTCGTTCTGGTCAGCGCCGCGATGGCTGGCGCCGTCCTGGCCCAGGGCGCCGGAGCGCCCGCGCCACAGAATCCGGCACCCGCTGGCCAGACGCCGGCGGCTCCTGCGGGGCGAGGCGCGGGCCGGGCCGGCGCGCCGCAGGGTGGTGCCGCGGGCCGGGCCGGGCAACGCCGCGGCGGTTTCACGCAATTCACGCGCGAGCTTGCGTCGCAGGACGTGATCGTGCGCGGCAAGGCGCTCTACGAAGCGAATTGCGCGAGCTGCCACGCCGTTGATCTTCGGGGCGGCGACAAGGGCACCAACCTGCTGCGGTCGGGCGTCGCGCTGAGCGATCAGCACGGCGAGCTCGTCGGCGCGGCCGTGGCAAAGCACACGCCTGCCCTCACGCTCATCCCGGCCGACACCGTGGCCATCGCCGAATACATCCACAGCGTGCACGCGACGATGGGCGGCCAGGGCAGCCCGCCCGGACGCAACCCGACAAGCGTCGAGTTGAACGTGCTCGTGGGCGACCCGAAGGACGGGCGAAGGCGAATTCTCCGCTCGATGCGCGGGCTGCCACTCCGTGACGCGGCGACCTGAACGGGATCGGCTCGAAGTATCCCGACGCCGCGCGCGCTTCAGAACGCCTGGGTCGCCGGATCGAGCAGCACCTTCGGGCGGCGGCCGCGGCGCCGGTGGCGGCGCCGGCAGTCAGGCCACCGTGACGATGGCCGACGGGTCGAAGCTCGAGGGCACGCTGGTCCGCAAGAACGATTTTCTCGTCGTCCTCATGCTGCCCGATGGGACGCGCAAGTCGATGGCGCGCACCGACGGCGTGCCGAAAGTCGACGTCAAGGATCCGAAAGAGGCACACAAGAAGATGGCGCTGAAGCTCATCGACGATCCAGAGAACAAGAAGATGCACGACATCACCGCGTACCTTGGACGCTCAAGTAACGAGGCCATGAGGCAATCAACCCGCCGCGGACGCCGGCCCCAGCGCAATTGAGGAAAGTTGGCCATGAAGAAACTCCTGCGTTTCGCTGTCACTCGTCGTCGCCTCCGCGCTGGTCGTTGCGCAGAACGCCAACCAGAACGGCCTCGTGCCCGGCGACCGCGGCTGGACGGGCCAGACCGTGCAGATCGGCCAACCCAGCCCTGATCCTCAGGTCGGCGGCCTCGATCCGGCCGACATCATGAAGCCGCTCGCCGATGAGTGGCGATCAGCTACTCGGGCGACCTCAGCGGCAAGCGCTTCAGCGCGCTGAAGCTCGTCAACACCAGCACGGTCAAGAATCTCAGTCTCAAGTGGATCACGCCGCTCACGACGGCGTGCGGGCCGACGGGCACAGGTCCGGCCGGCGGCGCCGGCGGCGGCCGGGTGGCGGCGGGCGGCTGGTGGCGGCGGACGGGTGGACGCGGCGGCGGTGGCGGTGACGGACGGCCCCGATCATCGTCGGCGGTCTCGGCAACGGCGACGCGAACAACTGCGGCACCGCGCGCCCCGGCGGCGGCATTCTGGTCGTCGACGGCATCATCTACGCGTCGTCGCCCGACAACGTCTACGCGATCGACGCGCGCGACGGCACGGTGCTCTGGCACTACTACTGGAAGACGCGCGGCGGCACGAGCCTGCAGACCCGCGGCGTCGGCATGTGGCACAACTACATCTACTTCGAGCTGCACGACGACTGGGTCGTCTGCCTCGACGCGAAGACCGGCAAGGAAGTCTGGCGGCACGAGATCTCGCCGTTCGACATGCAGTACTTCTCGTCGAACGCGCCGATGGTCGTCGGCGACCACGTGCTCGTCGGCACCGGCAACGACACGGACATGCCGGCGTTCCTGAAGTCGCTCGATCCGCGGACCGGCGCGGTGCAGTGGATTCTCTATTCGACGCCGCAGAACGCGGGCGATCCGGGCCTCGAGACCTGGGCGAGCCTCGACGCCGCGCGCCACGGCAACGGCGCCACGTGGATTCCCGGGCGCCTACGATCCGGAAACGCACCTCTACATCTACGGCACCGGCAACCCGACGCCGGCGTACACGCAGGGCCGCGGCGAGGGCGACAACCTGTTCACCTCGTGCCTCGTCGCGGTCAACGTCGACACCGGCAAGATGGCGTGGTACTTCCAGACGTCGCCGCACGACACGCACGACTGGGATTCGACGCAGACGCCGATTCTCGCCGACATGCCGTTCAACGGCCGCATGCGCAAGCTCGTCATGACGGCGACGCGCAACGGCTATTTCTTCGTGCTCGACCGCACGACCGGCGAGCACCTCGTGACGAGCAAGCTGGGCCTCGTCAACAACTGGGCGCACGGGCCTCGACGCGAAGGGACAGCCGAAGCGCAATCCGAACAAGGACGCGACGATCGCCGGATCGCTCGTGAACGGCGACGTGCTGAACTATCCGCCGCCGACCTTCTCGCCCGACACCGGGCTGTTCTACGTCCACGAGCAGAACTCGATGCGCATCAGCTATCTGATGGAGCCCGATCCGCGCGGATCGATGGGTCTGGGCGGCACGAGCGGCGGCGGCAGCCTGTACTGGGGCACGAATCATCGTCGCCATCGACTACAAGACCGGCAAGATCGTGTGGCGCAAGGAGATCAACGGCGGCAGCTCCGGGCTGCTCTCGACCGCCGGCGGCGTGCTCTTCCTGAGCAACGGCCAGAACGTCGAGGCCTGGGACGCGGCGACGGGCAAGGGGCTCTGGTATTCGCAGATCGGCGGCCTCGGCGCGCCGGCCGAGACGTTCATGCTCGACGGCAAGCAGCACGTGCTCTTCAGCGCCGGCGGCGGGACTCTACATGTTCGTGCTCAATTAGTTAATCCCGGAAGTGCTGGCGCGGCGCGGTCGTGGATCGCTGACGTATTGATTCGCGATGGTTGGAATCTGGTAAGAAAGGAGCCACTAATGGCGACGGCAATCAACCCCACAACCTTTTCGATCGAAAAATGGATGAATGTTCCAATCGGCAGCACTTCGCTATTCACGTTCTCCGGCTTCGCTCAGTTTGTGTGGGGCCAGAATCCAATGTATGGAACCGGGGGTAACGATACTGAAGAACAGAAAACCTGGGTTGAGTATGCCGTGACTTTGATCGTCGGCCCCCACTGGCAAGCTGTGAGGCAAATGTGTCCTCTTGTCGTCGCGAGCGGATACGACCAACTCTCTCCGGACGAGGCAGACGCGCTGGGATACGAGGTAACCGCCATCAATAAGGTCACGTTGGTTAAACAAAACCCACAGGACACGTTCTTCCGGATCAAGATCCAGCTATCCACCAAAGTTCGAGGTGGCAACAATATCGACGCCTACGGGCTCATCCCGGCACTTGCCTACAAGGTCACCGCCTTTGGTGTGCTGGCCGATCCGATTGGCAGCGAAGGCGTGTTCTTTGGTAACGCGATTTTCTGAGACGCTGTAGAGAGCGCAGCGGTTTCTGATAGAGCCCATTCGGGTGTACGGCAAAGGTGTATCCGCAAAGCCGTTCCCCGCAGGTCCAATAAGAAGCCAGCCTGTCAGGGAGCCGTTCGACCAGCGCCGATAGTTTCCGCTTCTCGCAGACTAATGCGACCGATCATTGCCTTCGTCACCGTCGCCTACGGTTTGGTGGCCGCCCTGAGCTTCGTCGTCTGGTCAACGGGAGGCTATCGAAGCCCGCTAATCGGCCTCGCGTTCGTTGTGATGCTTGTGCCGGCGCTCGCCGCTGTCATGGTCCGAGCTGCAATGAAGACTGACGTCCGCATTGATTGGACGCGGCTTCCGGCCAGGTATCTTCCCGTTGCCTTGTTGTTGATGCCCGTCACGCTGCACGCGATCTTCCTGCCGCAAATCGCTCGCGCGGGGCCTCTCCCGTGGCAGGACTGGTTGACACCTGGTGCCGACGGTCTGTATCACTCGCCTGAATCACGCGGTTGGGGTGTATTGACGTTCCCCGGGCTGATCGGGCGCATCGCGGCAAATGCTGCCTTCGGTCTCGCGATTGTGTCAGGCCTCGCTCTCTTTGAGGAGATCGGGTGGCGTGGTTGGCTTCTCCCGCGGCTCATGGAGCGGATGGGCGCGCGCCTGGCGGTGGTTGTCACCAGCATTATTTGGGCGTTATGGCACGTTCCCTTCGGACTGTCCGGGATCGACAAGATCGACGGTATGTCCCCGATACAGGTTGCTGTGGGAATACCGGTGGGCGTCGCTGCCACCGGTTTGATCATCGGGTGGCTCTGGGTGCGGACCGAAAGCATATGGGTTGTCGCGATTGCACATGGCGCACTGAACAACTGGGGCCAGTACGCGCTAAAGTACATGCGAGATTTCATCGATCCCGATCCCGGCGCGGCGGTCGCGTCGGGTTTTCTCGGCCTGTACGTAGTGGGGGGTCTGCTGCTGGCGTTCGGCATGCCCCCGACTGTCGAGGACGCGCGGCGCACCCATCGTCACAGCCAGGATGCAGCGCGTTGACGGGTGATAGCTAGGCGTCCCGCTTCGACCCACTCACAAGGCTGAGCACTTTTACCAGCGCCGGAAGGCCGGCCGCCACGGCGCTCACGATTCCCACGGTCTGATTGAACAGCTCGTGCTGCGTCGTAAAGAAGACCGCCGTGAGTGCGCCCAGCATGATGAGGAACGGCCATCGCATCGTATCCCAGGAGCTGACCCGCCCCTCGAGCGCGACCATTTGCTGCGTCGACTCGATGGAGAGCACAAAACGCCGGAAGGTCTCGTTCATCACGCGGAAATAGGGCTGCCGCCGGACAAGACCGCGTGCCATCAGGGCGCGTACGATGCGGCTGTCCTTTTCGTTCACCAGGCCATCGGTCGCCACGTGCGCGAGGACGACGCGTTCTGAGTCCGTGCAACTGGACCAGAGGCCCCGGTAGTAGTTCTCGAGGCGCTCGCCAACCTCGACCAGAAGCTGTGACAGATCCAGCGGCGCCCGGCGATCCGCTTGCCAGGCGTACGGGAGGATCTGCGTCCACACACGTTTGACGAACGGATCCTGGCTCTCTTCATCGAGGAATCGGGCGCTGCGCGAAAAGCGAAGGGCGTTGACCTGCCAAAGCAGTTCGCCGACACCGCTGGCCTGCCAACCCAGCGCCCGACGGACTTCCGGAACGAGCGGCGCCGCGTCACCCGGGGAGTCGATCGGGATCAGGCTGAATTCCGCGAGCAGGCTCGACCATCGCGGTCCGGAATCGGGCGAAGCGCTTGCCGGCGCGGCGCTGGACGTTGAAATGCCGGATCCCAGGAAGACATTGGGCGGCACGGCCGACACGACCATCACCGTCCGATGCAGCACGTTGAGCAACCGCTCGATGAAGGCCAGTTTCCGGTCGTTGAAGGCCTGGTCGTGCATCCGATCGTCGAAGTGCGAAACCAGGATGCTCTGTTCCGACGGCAGCTGCGCGACCTTTTCGAGCAGTTCGTCGAACCAGGCTGCCTGGAAATCTTCGGTTCCCTCGACCTTCCTGAGATCGACCTCGAAATAGGAGGACGGCTGGAGAAAGTTCGTCGTGTCGCTCTTGCTCAGGAGAAACAGGTTCGGTCCCGACATGACCGGCACCTCGCCCGGCCGTCCCGACCACAGTGGCAGCGTCAGATCCAGAACGAAAATCCGCCGGAGGCCAAAGCGTACGATCCACACGACGACCACGGCGATTGCGAGGAAGCCCGCGACCAGCACCAGGGCACGCTGCGCCGAGAATGGTCCGGTGCCGGCCAGAACGGGCAGTTCCGATGCAAAGGTGGCCTTGGGTGACTTTGACTCGAATGTCAGTTCGCGCCCCTGTTGATGCCATTGCCAACCGCTCTCGCCCGTTCCGTCGTGCATCAATTCACGGCTCCTCACCGCCGCTTCGGAGTAGTAGGGCAGCATTTCCTCGAGGATTTCCGGCACCGTGACCGCATGGGCTCTCGCCTCGCGCCCGCTGGCCGGTTCGCTTGCCGCGTCGCACGCCGGCGAGTCGCCGATCCGCCGCGTGCAGAAGAAGAAGTCGCTGTAGACGCCCGGATCGCAGGACTCGTCCAAGAGTCCGGCATCGAATTGCGGCAGGGCGCCAGCCGGACGGCGCCCGCGGGCTGCGGCCCTCGATCGCCCGGCTCCGGCAGCGTCCGCTCTCGTTCGGCCAGATCCTGAGAGAACATGAGCTGTGCGTGGCGCACGAACGTGCCCACATCGACGTTGTGGGCGATCGTGAAGAAGGTGAACGCCGGCAGAACTGCGGTGACGACGAGCAGCGATCCCGAGGCAAGGCCGTATGACAGGCTGAGCGGGGGCGCCATCTTGTGAGAGCCGCTGCCCGCACCTCGCCTGAAGCTCAGCAGGTGGCGGGCGCAGGCCAGCCCGATCAGTCCGATGAACAGGACCCGCCACACCAGCAGATCGCGGGCAAAGATGCCCCATGCCAGGGTCAGCCAGAGACCGGCAATCACGACGACCCACGCGCTGAAGGACACCCTGGGCGTCGGGCCCGTCGATCGCTGCAGCGTCACGAAGGTGAGCACCCACGCGAGGAGGGGAAGGACGCAGACGATCCAAAGCCGCTCGGGCGGATCGACGAACAGCAGCGCGGCCAGCCACGCGACCGCGAAGAGGACGAATGTCGAGAACAACCGCAAGTACCCGGACGAGTGGATTCCATCCGGCCATGCCCATGGCGCCCGATACGTCGGCCGCATGAGGATGGTGCCCACTCCGATCAGGATGTACACCGAGCAGTAGATGAGCGTGAGCGCCACCGCCGTGATGAACCACTCGACGTTCACCGTGTCGAGCATCTGCGTGTCGTAGAACGTCACCAGGGACCACGGGAACTCCTCACGGCTCATGGAGGTGACGAAGGCCCGGTGGCCATCGCCCCAGTAGGTCAGGTTGATCAACTCGGCGTGCTTGGCCGCCACGAGCGCACGGAGGCGCCGGCTCTGGTCCGTCTCCGCGAAGAAGTTCTCCGACAGGTTGTGCTCGGATCGAATGAAACAGCACGCGCCCGTCGTCCGCGATCACCGCGAAGCCAAAGCCGCTGACCAGCGTCGGGTTCAAGAGGGAGCGCATCGGAATCGTGAGCGCCGCGACGCGGGGCTCTTTATCGGTCGACGTGGCCGGCGTCGAAAGGACGGCCTCGAGGTTGCCCGTCGTGGCCGAGCGGATCGGCTCGATGAAGAATTTGCCGGTCGGCTCGTTCCCCTGCCAGTGCGTGAAATACTCGCGGCTCCTGACCGAGATCAGCGGCGTCACCACCTTGCCCGAAGACCACTTCACTTGCTGACACCCCGTCGCGTCGATGACAACGAACGTGTCGAACGTGGGAATGCGCCGATTCGCAATCAAGGCGGCGCCAGGGGGCACGAATCTGTCGAGGCGAGTGCCGCCTTCACACGGCTTGCCGTTCTCTTTGAGGCTTGCCGCCGTGCCGGTCGCGCTGTTCGACTCCTGTGTCCAATAGAGCTCGTCCAGTTGTTTGACTTGCACGAACGCGCGATCGCGGTCCAGTTTTGCGTTGGCCCGGATGTTCGAGGACAGTGCTTGGAGCTGGCTGTCCAGTGCGTCGGCCAGGGACGTGGACGCATAACGGTCCAGCGCGAACAGCGTGACGAATGCCACGCCCATCAACGCGCACACGCCCACCAGCAGGACGTCGTGGACGGTGACACGCTGTAGTTCGCCAACCAGGAGGAGCTTGATGAACGGCGCCGCGAAGACGGCCAGGAGCAGGAGGCCCGACACTCCCCGGATCGCCGAGAACGGGAACGCGTAGGCTGCCGCCGACAGCCGGCTTTGGGGTACCAGGCCCGCGAGCACCCAACCATGCTCGCCCGTCATCACCCAATCCTGCCCGCCTTTCGGCACGAAGGCGTGCATGGCCTCGCAGCACTCGCGGATGAACAGCGTGTAGTCCGATCCGGACACCCGCACATCGAAGACGTCCGCCGAGTGTGCAAACGCGTCGCGTCCCAGCTCGGCGAGCGGCTTCGAGCCGGAGCGGCGCCACAGCTTGCTCAGGTTCGAGATCTTGAGATCCGGATTCCCAGCCTGCAGAATGACACGGCCGTCCGATGTCGTGAGGGCCAGTGAGTCGAAGAGATCCGACTGAATCTCCCCGAGGAAGAGCGGGTTGATCAGACTGGCGAGACGGATCCTCGCCTCGGATCCCGGCGTCTTGCCGGTGTCCGGCTGCCGCGGGGACCAGAACACGTCGCTCGTGTCCTCGGTCAGTCTCAGAGCGAAGGACGCGTTGGCCTTCCGTTCTATCTGACTCGAGCGAGCGGAGGATCGGGATCTCATCGAGCGCCTCGGGCCGGGGAATCAGCCGTTTGTTTGCGATCTTGAAGTACCTGTTCTCGTCCTTCTGGGGCTCATCGTCGAGCAGACCGGCCAGCTACTTTCGTGTCGTTCTCGATCAGGACCTGGAGCTCGCTGCCGATGGCTCCGAGCAGCCGCAGGTCGCGGCCCACGAAATACCGTGAGTTCCCGGTCACGTAGAAGAAGTAATACGCCGCGAGAATCGCGGCGAACAGACACGCGAGAGAGACGGGAATCCGAAGTGCGTGCAAGTAGCGCGAGCGGCGACTGGCCGCCGACTCGGCGCTGGGCGGGGACACCGCGCGGTTCGCCATTGTGCACCCTTACCGGACTGGTGTGGCCCCGCTGGCCGGGAACCAGGTGGTGCCAGCGTTCATGTCGGAACCTCTCGAGTGCGCGAGTGTGTGCGCATAGTGCCGGTGACGGGGCTCCGATGTCAACCGGATATACAGGCAGGATGGAACCCTGCTCATTCACACCAGCCCGTCGATCGCGCTTGAGTTTTCCGTCGCGATGCGCAGAGAATTGTGCTCTCAGGCCAGCTCATCATCATGATTGAAGACGCGATCCATCCCATCATCTACGTTCGTGGCTACGCCATGACCCAGGGAGAAATCGACGACACAGTTGCGGATCCTTATATGGGGTTCAACATCGGATCCTGCAAGGTGCGGCAGTTGTGGACCGGTGACGTGAAGAAGTACTTCTTTGAGTCGCCGCTCGTGCGCCTCCTCAAACAATTCAAATACACGGACGTGTACTACGAGGGCGCCGACGCGGTGGTGGAACCACAAGTATTTACGACGGGGGCGGAGCCGTCGCGTCGCGATGTGCCGTATCGAAGCATCGTGATTTATCGGTACTACCAACCGTCCTCGAGCGATCTTGGAACCGGACTCGAACCGAACATGGAACGATTCGCCCGAGGTCTGGGTGACCTGATCCTGACGCTGCGCGATCGCATCTATCCGAAAGGCCCAGCGACGGTGATCTCGGACGGCGACCGGCGCGCCGGCAAGCTGCCATACGAAAAGTTTCGCGTGTATCTAGTGGCTCACTCCATGGGTGGGCTTGTGTGTCGAGCCTTCCTGCAAAATCTTCAGTTCTCGCCGAAAGAAGCTCGGGATCTGGTCGACAAGGTCTTTACATATGCGACGCCGCATAACGGCATCGACATGGCATTGCTTGGGAATATTCCGGCGTGGCTGAAGCTGTATGGGCTGAACACCTTCAGTCGCGACGAAATCGCGCATTTGCTGGCGTTGACAGACGCGGATCGCGACGGCGAGTCTGTCGACGTGGTCACGGAGTTTCCGGCGAATCGCGTCTTCAACCTGGTCGGAACCAATCCTGGGGACTATAGGGTTGCCGCCGGATTGTCCAGTATCGCAGCCGGTGAGTCGAGTGACGGCCTGGTGCGCATCAAGAACGCCACCACTCGTGGCCAGAGGGACGGGAGAGGCGCCTCAGAGCCGTCCCCTCAAGCATTCGTACATCGCAGCCATTCGGGCTACTTCGGCATCGTCAACAGCGAAGAGGGATACCAGAACATGGTGCGATTCCTCTATGGTGATGTCCGGGCGGACGGCTACCTGGACGTTGATGAGATCTCGCTGCCGCCAGCCGTCGAAGAACAACGCGCGGCGAAGAGAGAAGTGCGCGCCTCGTACCATTTCGAGGTCGTTGTCAGTATTCGCGGCAAGCCCTGGCAGCTGCATCGTCGCACGGTCCAGGAGAATAGTGCGATCTTTCGCAGATTCGAGGATCTGTTTCCAATGAAGGATGCTGCCACAGGCAAGTGGCAGCCCGATCGCAACCAGAGTCCGATGTTGTTCAATGTATTTCTGGACTCGGCTCAGAGCCAGGACGACAAGACCGTGTCTTTTGCTGCAGACATCTGCGTTCGTGCGTCCGATTACGAAGTCGACAAAACGCTGTTCTTCAAGGATCACTACGATGGAGGCTATCTATTTCGGGACATGGCAACACTGATTGCCGAACGCGTGACCAGGAACTCCGAGCCTTCATGGACCATCCGTTACCAAATGGCGAGTCAGCGGGAACAGGGCTGGCGCGACGCCCAGGTTCTGGAAGATGAGACGAGCCTCACGTTCATCATCCCGATCGTCCAGGAGAGCGCTCCAGGCATTCGCGGACAGCTGCGAGTGCGTACCTATTACTGGAACAACTGGCATTAGTGCCTGCCGGCTCAACCGCCCGAAGGTCTGCGCGATCCTGGTGGAGTGCGCGCCTCATTTGGCGCGTCAGGCCCCTCAGAGACATTTAGCGCGAAGGACGGAGGGACCATGCGCTCCACTCTCGCAATGTGCGCCTGCATCGGCCTGGGCTCGCTGGTGGTCGCGCAAGACAACGTTCATTTCGTACCCAGTGATCGCGTTGCGGTACGGGAGATGGCCACCGTCCCGTCGATTGAAGTGGCGACTGGAGTACAGGGTGCGAACCGTCGTGGGCACGACAGGGTCGTTCTCGATCGGGGAGTTCGACAGCGGTTCGGCCGCCGTCCTGCATCATCACACGAGAGAGCAGGCCGATGTCGGCATCACAGGCGTGTTCGACGTGACGCTCGGTACCCATGTGGAGCCGCTGGGCCCGGGGGCCGCGGTCATCGTGCCGCCCAACGTGGCCCACTCGATCGCGAACAAGGGCGGCGGTGTTATGACCGTGATCGAGTTTCATACCGTGCGGCGGCCCGATCTGGTCCCGCCGCGCCCGGCCCTGACATTTCCGGCGAGCCCGGAACCGGTGGCCGTTCCGGACACGCGCTACCCTTGTCAACCAGTTCGACGGGCCAGGAAGCCAGTCCTCGGGTGATCTCAAGACTATTCACGGCGAGACCTGCACGTTGGCCTGGCGCCAACTTCGGCGGGGAGCGGCGCCCACGAACGTCCCCCCACCGGGCACACCAGTGGAACGCTTCGTCTACGTCGTCAGCGGCGCTGCCGACCTCACTGTGTCCGCTCACGTGCAGCGCGTCATGGCGGGCACGCTCATCGTCATTCCGAGCGGCGAACAGCAGGTGAGAATGCAGGCGACTGGCGCGATTGATGCGGTGCTCGTGGAGTTCAGTCCCGAGCGCCGCTGAATCTCGTTCTCAGCCCGATCTGAGGCACGGTAACGGCCTGTGGGGCCGCCGAACAATTGGGTGAAGCCGCCGAAGCGTTCGACGGCGTCCCATTCCAGAGGACCTGAGCTGCCTGAGAGGATTGGCCCTGGCCGGGGTTTATTGTCACAGGGGCACGTTTTGTGACCGATTCTGCGTTCCTGTTTGCCGTTTATCGCGACGGCGTCTTTCGGGTACCCTGAGCCGGATCATCGGTCCCGGTGAGGCGCAGGACCTGACGCAGGAAGTCTTTCTACGGGCCTCCCGCGTGGCCGTTCCTCGAGACTCGCCGGATGGACAGCGGGCATGGGTGTTTCGGATCGCTCGCAACCTTGCATTGAACTACCGCCGCGATGCGCAACGGCGGCCGCTGTTCGCGGAATTGACCGAAGTCCCGCAAGGCGCCTGCCAGGAGATTGCTGTCGCCGTCCGCGAAGCGCTGACTCGGCTTCCACCAATCGAGCGTGACGTATTTCTACTGCGCGAAGCGGCGGGTCTCACGTATGACGAAATTGCGATCGCGTGTGAACTGTCCCCGGATGCCGTGCGGTCGCGGTTGCATCGCGCCCGGCAGAAGCTTCGCGCCTCGTTGACGCCTCAGCGTATCGCGACATCAGTCTCGAGCTCACTGAAGCTTGTATGACCAACAACCAACATACTGAAGACACGCCCGTTCCCGCCCATCTTGCTGTCGTCGCGGCATTCCTCGACGGCGAAGAGGTCAATTGCGAGGCGCTCAAGGACTCACTCGCGGCGCATGAGGCGCGTGACTATCTAATCGATCTGCTGATTCTTCGCCGGTCGGTTGCCCACATGGGGCCAATGACGATCGACCGCGCGACGGCCCAACGGCCGCGGCCGATCGGACGATGGCTGGCCGCTGCGATGATTCTCATTGCGACGGTCACGACGGGCCTCGCCGGATACGCAATTGGCACGCGCGGCGGATTCGTCATGCGGGTTGAAAGTGCACCCTCGTCGGTCGAGGCCGTCATCGATGGCGGCGTGTCCCATGCACCGAGACCGACTGAAGTGATTCGGCTGCAGCCCGGAATCGATTGGCATCAAGGAGGGAAGTAACATGCGCTTGCCATTGGTCATCGTGCTCACCGTGCTCGGCACCTCACTCGCGAAGGCGCAGGAATCGACTCCTCCGAACCAGGGCCCGCTCATCGTCCAGGTGGGCGTCATGAGCGTCCGTCCTGATGGCACGGTGGGCGGCTACGCGGTCTCGACGGGCGAAAAGGAAAATGCAGATTTCGGCGGCGGCATCGTGACCGACGGGTGCCGCTTCGGGGCGGGCGACAACTGGGTCGGCGCGGCAATTCCCGCATGGGGAATGGACGCCTGGGAGATTCGTGGCAAGGTGATCAAACTCGCGCCCGATCAGGCGACCGTCCAGCTCGATTGGCGTCGCGTGAGAACGGCGGGCCGCCCCGTTGAGGAGACCCCACATTCGACGCAGCTCACGCTTCCTGCCGGCCAGCTCAGCACGCTTGATACAGCCGGTACGAATAGTGCGTGCGTGTCGCAGTTGTCTGTGTTCGGTGCGCGCTATGCGCCGAAATATCCGCCCGGCATGTCGAATGGCCCGAGCGCCGGGAGTGGTGTCGGCGGCGGTGCAAGGGTGAACGTGCCGGCGTACCGATGCCGAAATCTGGCTGGTGCACACGGTCCCCGGGCAGCCCGACGGTGTCCTGCCACTCGCGGCGCGCATCACCGGCGGCAGCGGCTCGTTTGATTTCGCTCCCGTCCGGATTCCAGTCCCGGAGGGCTCGCTCAATGTGCATGTGAGTGGAAACCTGCGCATTCTCAGCAACGCGCCGCAGCCGACACTCGCGTTCTCTGCGACCCGTTCGACGACGTTTCTGCCCTCGAACAGGCCACCTCGCGACTCAGGTGAAGTCGACCACGGACAGGCTGCCGTGTCGAAACGATTGCCCGGTCCCGATGAGGTGATTGAATTCGAGATGCCGCCGCTGCAGTTGCGGGGCTTGCCTGCCGTGCCAGATGCATTCGCGGTGCGGCTGCGCATCAGACCGGCCAAGTAAGGCCTTTGCCCACAGACGGCGCCTGATGAGATCGCCTGCCGATGCGCCGGCCACGTTCAGGCATGCGACGAGTCGCGCACCAGACGGGACAATGCCGTCCCGAACTTCCGGCATCTGGCCGCTGATGCCGCGATCAGGTGGTTGAGACCGAGGAATTTCAGATAAGCGCTGTCGCCCTGCTTCAGGAGGTGCAGCCACGCTTGCACCGCTTGTTCCGGAGCCGCGCCTGGCGTCGTTACGTCTGCCGCAAGGGCAGCGCGTGCGGCCAGAGACTCGAACGTGGTTCGCACGACGTCCCTCTCGTGCTGTTCAAGGGGTCCCCCACCGATTTCCCAGTGGCCGACTGAGCCCGCTCGCTTCTGGGCGACCATAGCGCAGCGGATCGCGTCGCGCGTGAGAACGAAGACTGCGTCCAAAGACGATGCCGGGTCCCGGATCAATCTGGTGACTTGTTGGCCGAGAAATGCCGCGCGTTGCGACAGGTCCGTGTCGTCAAACGTCGCGTAAAGGTCGAAGGCTCGACCCCGGCATTTTTGCGCGACACTTCGGAATTGACTTTCCAGTTCATTCCAGAACGCAGGGCCTTCCATAGCTCCCTCAGCGATTCCCCTGTGAGAATCGGCCGTCGCCTGGCAGGGTCCCGGGCTGGTCGCCCGGTTTCATGAGACCGAGCTAGGCGGCTGTCGCTAGTCTACAATTGCGCCGACGACCGTCGGAGTGGACTGGCCGGGCGTACACGGAGTCTGCGGAGCATCAATCAATGGGTAGACGACTGCGCTACCAGGTAGCCGTGAGCCTGGACGGTTTTATCGCCGGGCCTGACGGCGAAGCCGATTGGATCGTGATGGATCCATCCATCGACTTTGCGGCATTGTTCAAAGAATTCGACACGGCCGTAATGGGACGCAAGACATATGAGGTTCTCACCGCGCAGGGTGGGCACGGCGCCATGCCGGGTCTCGACGTCATCGTGTTCTCGCGGACGCTCCCGGCCGCCGCATACCCGGGCGTCCGTATCGTCAACGACGACCCGCGTGAAATCCTGACGGCGCTGAAAGCGAAACCCGGCCGGGACATCTGGCTGTATGGCGGGGGCACTCTTTTCCGCTCGCTCCTCGACCGGGGCCTCGTGGACACGGTGGAACTTGCTGTCGTTCCTGTGCTGCTGGGTGCCGGGATCCCTCTCCTTCCACGCGGCGTTCCGACAAAACTCAGGCTCGCGGACCAGAAGACACTCCCGGCCAGCGGGATCGTGGCGCTCTCGTACTCGGTGCCCGGGGCCGTTGGTCCGGCTCCCCGCATTCGCTACATCAAGTCGGCGAAGACGAGCTCGAAGACCACCGGGAAATCGCCAGCGGCAAGGGCGACGCGGAAAGCCGCGCGGCCGACGACGAAGGGAGCGCTGCGCAGGGCCCGGAGACGAGCCACTCACCGCACCCGCAAGGCCCGGCGCGGCTGATCTCAACCTTGACTTCAATCAATGGCCGTGCTTGAGGTGCCGTTCTACCATTTAGATTGCCCGGTAGGCTTGGACGACCCAGCGAATACCGCGGTGTCGGATTTCGGTCCGAGTGCACCAGCCCGGCTGGACCCGGGCCACAGTCGTCCAGATCAGTGACCTGACCAATGCCGCCGGGTTTGCCATCCACTTTCCGAATCTCGGGAAGAGGCTGGTCGCGCTCGCAGGTGCCTGTGACGCGCAGAGAACCAGACAGGGAACACATGAATACCATCGATGATCGGGTGCTGTTAGTGCATTTACGCAACTTGTCGGAGAAAGTCCACCAGTTGACTGAACAAATCAGTGAGCTGACCGCTATTCTGCGGGACAGACTGGTGCCATGCGCAGAGAAGAAAGACGATGCGACCAGCAGCCGTCACTGAGCTGCACGTGTCACGGTGATCCACGGCCGCCAGCCGATCGGCGCATCTGAAAGAAGAAATCGGTCAAGAACGAAGCCTGTCGCCAGCAAGGCCTGGGGTACGCGTCGATCAGCGATCGTCATCCGGAATCTCCATCTCGAGCAGCGCCGAGCTCAGCGACTTGCCGTGGCGCGTCGAGCGCGAGCGTCCGCGTGACGCCGCCGCCGACCACGCCGCTGGAGGACGAAGTTCAGCGCGCCGATGGTCGGCAGCTCGTACCGCATCGACGTCGCCGCGCGACCAGTTTCGAAATGCGCCTTGACGCGCTCGGCGGTCACTGCGCGCACGAGCCGCGGGTAGTCGCGCTCGTCGAACGCGATGAGCGAGATGTTCACGATGGTCCCCTTGTCGCCGCTCCGCGAATGGGCGATGTCGCGCAGCTTCATGTCAGACCACCTCGCAGCGGACGCTGCACGAGCACGAGCGCGCGAGGCACGAACGTCGAGACGCATCGACAGCACTTCGCGCGTGGACTTCGACGCGCCGCCGCCGCCGGCCGGACCGTTCGTGTAGAGCGCCTCGACCTCGTTGCCGACGCGCTGACGCCTCGCAGATCGACTCCGTGCGCGCGGCGACGCGCAGCCGCACCTCGTACGGGTCGGCGCTGCGCGCCGACAGACGCGTCGCCGTGCATCGCGTCGACGCCGATGAGGTCGCAGCGCACGTCGTCCGGCGCGATGCCGGCCTGCTGCAGCCGCTCGAGCGACGATCGTGCGCCGCCAGCCGCGCGCGCGCGACCGCGCCGGCGCCCGGCATACGAGATCTGCCCCTCGCCGATGTACCCGTCGACGGTAGCCGAGCGACGACCTTCAACGAGTCAGGCCGCGGCCGGCCGGTCGCGCCGTCGACCGCCACGCGGTCGGCGCCCAGCTCCGTGATCGTGGACGCGGCTGAAGTCCGCCACGGTGTCCGGCGTCACGTACGCCGCCGGATCGTGAATCTCGTACAGCAGCTGCTCCTTGCACGTCGCCGGCGTCACGCGGCCGCCGGAGCCCGGCACCTTGGTGATGACGACGCGCCGTCCTGCGGGTACTTCGGCGATGGGAAAACCCAGCCGGCTCGAGATCGTCGACGTCCTTGAGCCCGGGATCGGCGAAGTAGCCGCCGGTGATCTGCCCCGCGCATTCGAGCAGGTGGCCGACGAGCGTGCCCCGTCCGAGCCGCGGCCAATCGTCCATCGCCCAGCCGAACTCGTGCGCGAGCGGCGCGACGAACAGCGACGGATCGGCCGCGCGCCCGGTGATGACGACGTCCGCGCCGGCCGCGAGCGCGTCGACGATCGGCTCGGCGCCGATGTACGCGTTGGCCGACACGAGTCGATCGCGCAGCGTCGCCACCGGCTCGCCCGTCTCGGCGACGTTGAAGTCGCCGGCCGTCACCATCTCGAGCACGTCGTCGCCGGTGACCGTCGCGATCGACAGCCCGCGGCAGCCCGAGCCTCGCGGCGACGTCTGCTGACGACTGCCGCGGCCGCCGCGCGGATTGGCGGCGCCCATGTTCGTGATGATCCTCACGCCGCGCTCGACGCAGGCCGGCAGCACGGCCTCCATCCGCTCGCGCGAGCAGAGGGTCGTAGCCCGCGCGCGGGTCGCGCGTCCTGGCCTGCTGGGCGAGCGCGATCGTCCGCTCGGCGAGGCATTCGA
This sequence comes from uncultured Acidobacteriota bacterium, assembly GCA_963724645.1. Lineage (GTDB taxonomy): Bacteria > Acidobacteriota > Vicinamibacteria > Vicinamibacterales > SCN-69-37 > CAVXSP01. Next base: position 184,425 of record CAVRVJ010000005.1, on the reverse strand, counting down.
AGACGAGGTAGTCGAGATCGCCCTCGTGTCGCGAGCTCGACCGCCGGCTCGATCCGATCGCCGGAGAAGCCCGCGCCGCATCCGATGCGGATCGTCCTTCACAGCGCGAACACTCCGAACAGCACGCAGGCGATCGTCATGACGATTGAGGCCAGCAAACAACCAGGGCGCCGTGAAGCGCTGGTGCTCGCCGAGCTCGATGCCGGTGAGGCCGACGACGAGAAACGTCGCGGGCGTCAGCGGGCTGACCGGAAATCCGGTCGTCATCTGTCCCAGCAGCGCCGCCTGCCCGACCTGAATCGCCGGAACGCCAAGCGTCTTCGCCGACCTCGGCGATGACCGGCAGCGCCCCGAGATAGAACGAGTCGGGATCGAACAGCAGACTGAGCGGCATCGAGACCAGACCGAGCACGAACGGAATGTGGCGCGCCATAGCAGCGGCACGGCGTGCACGGCCGACGCCGCCATCGCGGCCAGCATGCCCGAGCCCTTCATGATGCCGGTGAACGCGCCGGCGGCGAGCAGGATCGCCGCCATCATCACCGCGGCCTTCGCGTGCGCGTCGACCCGCGCGCGCTGAAGACCGGCGTGGGGATAGTTGATGATCAGCGCGACGGCCGTGCCGATCATGAACACCACCGCCGGATCGACGACCCCGCGGACCATCACGGCCATCAGAGCACGAGCGTCAGCAAGGCGTTGACCCAGAACCTGCCGGGCCGGCGAAGCGCCTGCGCCTCGGGTGTCAAAGGCGGCGCGCCACGCGCGGAGCGTCCAGCGCGCCTGCCCCAAGCCGGCGCTCCTCGCGCCTGCCGAAGCAGGTAGGCGACACGCGAACACGAACGTCAGGCCGACGATCTGCACGGGAATCAGCGGCCGGAACAGGTCGGTGGTCGAGATGTGCAGCGCGGCGGACGCGCGGAGCGTCGGCCCGGTCCAGGGCAGGAAATTGACGCCCGCCGCCATCGACGCGACGCACGCCAGAATGCGCTTGTCCATCCGCAGCCGCTCGTACAGCGGCAGCATCGCCGGCACTGGTCACGAGGAACGTGACCGCGCCGGATCCGTCGAGGTGCACGAGCAGCGCCAGCAGCGCCGAGCCCATCACGATGCGAGTCGGCTTCGTGCCCGACGCGCGAAGGATGCGGTCGACGATCGGATCGAGCATGCCGGCGTCGGTCATGACGCCGAAGTACAGGATCGCGAACACGAACATCGCCGCGACCGGCGCCGTCTGCTGCAGGCCGCTCAGGATGAACTGCGCAGTCGCCAGGCCGAACCCGCCGGCCAGCGCCGCCGCCGTCGGCACGACGATCAGCGCGACGAGCGGCGACATCGCTCGGCTCATGATGAGCGCGAGGAGGGCGAGAACAGTTGCGAGGCCCAGCAACGCGAGCATGCTGTCGGTCTATCGACCGGACCAGCGGCCTTGCCGGCCGGCAGGCGCCGGGGTCACACAGGCGAAATTTTCCGCCGCGTCGATACTGCCCGTCCCCCGATAGCGCGCAACCTTCGGGTACGCGCAGAGCGGCCGCGTTCGATCGACGGCGCCGTTGGACGAGTGCGACGCGAGAATCTGATCGGGCGCGATGCGATGCTCGCGCCACTGATCGAGAACGCTCAGCGCGTCGAAGCTGTTCGGGCCTGGACCGCTCAGTGCCTGCTGCCCGCCGGTTGAGCAGCCTTCGAAGTGCGCGCGGTCGGGAAATCGTCCACGGGAATTCCTGACGACAAGCTTCGCCAGTTCGGTCATGACATGGATCGAATGGGTACGCCCAGTCGGCCACTTTCTCAGGGTGTCCCTGACCGAACTCCAACTGGTCACCGGTGTGTCCCGTGTCCGTGCCGACAGTCGCGTAACCCCGCGCCGGGCCTGCCGCCAGGGCAGCGTAGCCAATGGCGCCGGAGAACCCGCCGTTGGCCGTCCCAAGGAGCTTGCCGTTCCACTCGTTTCCGGCCGGAACCCAAACCTCCACGGAGATTGTCGAGTCGCTGGTCGGCCTCGCAACGGCGACCACACGACAGAACGGCGGATGGGCCGGCTGCCGCCAGGCGGCGTGAACGGTCTGGTTCTGCGGCGGCACCTGACCAGACAGCACCCCCGCAAGAAAGATCATCCAAACGACGACGACTGCCCTGCTCATGGATTGGACGACGAACGATAGCACGAGTCTTTTGCGGGTCAGCGCGGCATGTCCGCGCCGAGTGGGAGCTGCCAATGACGACACGCTGGCGCGCGGGGCGCTCCGTCTGGCGCCGCGATCGCGGTATGTGCGGCAGATGCCGCGCGTCCGATTACGATCTTGTGACCGGCCGCGTCTGCAACCCGAGCAGCCGCCGCAGACGCTGCATGAAATCGCCCGGCGTCTTCGAGGCTTGCTCCGCCTCGACGAGAAGATCGAGACAGGCCATCACGCTGGGGACGACGCCGATGCCCGACCGCTTGGCCGACGCGGGAATCGTCGCTGGCGTGCCGCGCCACACCAGAATCGCCCGGGCCTGCGATTCAGAACGACGTCCAGGCAGTTCTCGGGACGATCGTCGATCACCACCTCCAGGTCGAGCGCGTCGGCGATGCGTCCGCGCGATCCCCGCACGACGCACACGCTGGGCATCGGAAACCCGAGGCGATCCAGCCAGCGCTGGCTTTGACGCTGGAGCGTGCGTCCCTCTGCGTGCGGCCGGCTCGTCAGAAAGATGATTTCCCAGCGGCGTTCGTCCGCGAGCGCGGCCAGCCTGGCGACGGATCCCGGCTCGATTTCGTCCAGGCCCTCCCAGAAGTTCGTGACGGAGGCGAGGTCCCGCCACACCGTATCGACCTGCCTCCTCGTGAGGCGAGGACGCCGGTCTTCGGCTTGCACGGGAGGCGTTTCGCGTTCCCGGGCGGGCTCGACATCCGGTGGCGAGGCGCCGACATCAGCCGGGAGCAGCGCCGCGGCATCCAGTTCCGGGAAGCGCTGCAGCGCGGCCGCCGTGAAGGCGCGATGCAGATTCGCCAGGACGCCATCGAGGTCACAGCCGATGCGCATGCAATGTCCTGAAGACGGCCACTTCTGCCGTTGTGGAATGTCGCGCGCAGCTCAGACTTGCGCCATGCCCGCCCTCCCAGTGCTGGTACCAGCACACATTGATCAGCGCGGCAAGCCGCCGACACGTCACTTCAGCCACACCGGCTGAACGAACGCGCCGTTGCCGGCGACGTCCCAGATCGCGAAGCGTACCCAGGCCCTGCCCGCCGGGTTGAACGGGATTGCAAAGTGCTTCGTACCGAATGGCGGCAGATCCGTGGCTGGAATGATCTGTCGATCGACCTTCGTGCCATCACCCCAGACGATCTCGAGAAACGACAGCGGAAAGGTCCAATCCACGTCGGCCGTGATGGTTCGCTGGCCGGAGGTTCCCATCGACGGCGTAGTTCTTGATCAGGATCTCTCCGGTGGTCACGAAGAAGTTCCCGTCCCGCAGGGCCTTCAGGATCGGCCCCCAGTCCTCATCGGGGCCAGGCACGCGATCGAGCCTGAGATAATTGACCGGAAAGTTCGGATACAGATCGTCTTCAGGCCCTTTCTTGTACGTGTCGATATCCGCAATGATGTATTTCGGCGCGCAGACCCGATCCGGCGAATCGATTGTTCATCGTGTCGGCCGCGTCGAAGCACCGCCATTCGCACAGCGTCTTGTCCGAGAGGTCCATTCCCATTCCCGGCTTGAACGCGACGCCGAGATAGCGGTCCGTTTTCGCGAACGTGTCGAAATAGGCGTCGGGGAATCCGGCCGAGTTCTTGGTGCGCGGATGCGCCGTGTACCAGTAGGCGTTCTCGGCCTCCATCAACTGCTGCACGTCGCCTGCGCTGCCGGTGTGGTACGCCTTCCCGTAGTTCGCGTCGGTCTCCGAGAAGGGCTGATCCGGCCGCCGCACCTTGGACCAATACACGTTCTTCGGAAACATGATGTTGTAATGGCCCCCGAAAAACGCGCTCGGCTCCTCCCATGGCGTCACCAGAAAGTCCCTGTCGGACGCGCGCCGCGAAGCCTCGGCGTAATCCCTCTGGTCGGGAAATCGCAGCGGACCCGGGTCGTTCGGGTGCAGCTCGATATGAAAGTCGCTCAACCCGATGATATTCAGGCCCAGCGCTTTCATGGCGACCAGGTCCTGAAGCGGCGAGTCGAGTCCTCCGCGCGCGAGCGGTCCGTGAACGCGAGATGGAAATGATTGACGAACGTCTTGTAGCCGGGAATCGGCTTGAAGGCATCGTCGTGCGTGAAGGCCAGCGCCTCGCGGCGAGTCGTCTCGGCCGGCGCCGCCGCCGCGTAGAAGAACACCGACATCTTCTGCCAGGTGCCTGGCGGCGCGTTGTAGAGCGCGAAGTTCTCGATGTACTGAGGCTCCTCCTCGGACTCGGGCATCCGGATCCCCATCCCGTACGTCGTCTCCGTGTCCTTTCGATACCAGACGTATCCGAGGTTCGTGTCCTTTTCTCGCGTGAAAAAGAACGTGTGCGGCGGCGGAAAGACCGCAAGCGACGCGCCGGCGCCCTCCGCGACGATGATGCGATTGGCCGCCCTCAGTCCCGACAGCGCGCTCGCGATCGGGCCGCCAAATCGGTACTGCTGGATGCGGCCGCCGGTATCGTGCCAGGTCACATGAGGCGTCGTGGTGGTCGAGAAGCCCTTGAGTCCCGCATCGTATTTGTAGGCAACCCATGGCTCATCAGTCCTGGCCACGGCGTCCATCTGCAGCAGATTCGTGCCTCGATATGCCGTGAACCTCAGACTGCCGGCGAAAATGCCCATCGAGAGTCCCGGAAAGGTCACGGCAACACTACCGCCGTCGGTCGCCACACTGCACGACGAGGTCTTGAACGAGGCCGTGGTACGGCGAATCTCTTCCGGCTTGCGTGGCAGGCCATATACGCGCTCTCCCCGGCCGAGCGTGATGACGCCCGATGGTGCGCCCTCACGCCCTTGCGGCGCGGCCGCGGTCTGCGCCGGCGCCGACGCGCCTCGCCCCGCCGCCGGCTGGGGCGTGCCTGGAACCAGCAGCGGCGCATCCCAGAAGGCGTACCACCGATTCCTGTCAATCACCTCCTGCGTCATCTGAATGCCCAGCCTCTGCAGCGCGCCGCCCTGATCGTTCGGCAGCCGGCGGATCCCGCTCACGACGTGATACTCGGGCGTGAGGTTCTGGCCGAGGATCGACCAGGTGCCCCCGGCTTTGCGCACGGCCAGGTCACGAATGGTCGGCTGCCCCCCATCGATTCCATATCGTGCTCGCAGCTCGGTGCCGCTCTGGCCCGACCACGAAACGACCAGGAGATCCCGCGCGATGGCCGCCGTGAGCCCCGGACTGCCTTTGTAGTTCCTCAAATCGCAGTCAAGCGACGCCTCGGAGGGACTCGGCGCCGCACGCAAGATTGGAAGCGCGCTGCACAACGCGGCGATGGACAACCCAACAGCAACGCCGGACGCGGAAGTTCTCATATCGGCCTGCCTACTGAACGAAGGTGATCGGTCGCCAGCGTCATCAACGGCTGGGCGGGGCTCGCTCGATCGTTCTTGAAGACCAGATAAACATCGTGCACGCCCGCGGTCGGTTTCATCTCCACGCTCAGCGGAGGGGGCGTGGTGCCTCGGCCGCCGCCACCTTCTCTGCCGGCCGGCGTCGCGCCGCTCACCGGGGTCTGGCCAAGAAGTTCGCCCGTAGATGAGTCCAGGCGGATTTCGATGGTACCGCCCACTCCACCTGTCCGGTCACCCGCTTGCGCGGCGAGGGCCAACGCTCGCACACCCGTCAGATCGATGCCCTTGAACGCGATGTAGGCGTTGGTTTTCGGAATCACCGCCGCGCTCGACGTGGAGTTTCGTCCGACCTGCGGCAGGACTCCGCTCTGAACGTCGGCTGCGTCCGCTCCGAGCGTTGGGCTGCGCAACATGGTGAGGGCCTCCGATGTTTGAGCCGGCAGGCCGCCGGCTCCCTTGTCGGTGTAAACGGCATGAATCAGGACGGCGCCTCGACCGTTGTCACCCTGGGGAATCGCAGGAGTGTAGCTTCCGCTGAGCGGCAGCGCAGCCACAGCAGAATCGTTTGCACTTAGAAAATACCGGACGATTGTCTTCGCCTCGTTGACAGACAGCAGCGGATGCGACGGCATCGGTACGTTCCCCCACACGCCCGATCCTCCTGTCCGGACCTTGGCCGCCAGTTGATTCAGCGTGGCATCATCGGGCTGGTATTTCCCGGCAAGGTCTTTGTAGGTCGGGCCGACAGTCTTGTTGTCCCTGTTGTGGCAGAAGGCGCAATCGTACTTCGCGATCAGGGCCTTGGCCACACCGAAACGGGTCGTGGCATCGACGCGCGTCTGCCCATGCTTCAGCGCCGCGGCGTCAAACCCTTCCGGGACGTAGTCGATACTCAGTGACACCCGTTCAGGTGACACATTGCCGTCCTCTTTGTCGGTGACCTGAACCATGTAGCCGATCGGCATGCCCGGCTTGTAGAAGCTTCTATTGGGACCGTCCGTCTTCACGACGATCGGCAGGCGGCTCGTTGCCGGCGATGACGTCGACCGACGCCGTGTCCCTGGCGCCGCTCGGATCGGTGACCGTGAGCGTGACGGTGTAGGCACCGCTTCGATCGAAGGTAATCGCAGGGTTTGGCTGGCGCACAATCCGCGGCGCGCCGCCGCCGGACGACGTAATGGCCCACTCGTACCGGAGCGTGTCGCCGTCGAAATCCTTCGAACCGGCTGACGACAGCGCGACCTGAAACGGCGGCGTGCCGCCTGTCGTGCTCGCCGACGCGACTGCGCGAGGCGGCCGGTTTCCTGCGTGATATTCGACCCGCACGAGCCGCGCGTCCGCGCTCTTCGCGAACCACGTGCTGCCATAGTCGAGCAGGTAGAGGTCGCCATCCGGTCCGAACTTCATGTCGATTGGTTCAGCGAACTTGACTTTCGGCAATACACGCTCCATCGACACATAGCGGCCGTCGGCATCCATCGTCACGGCGAAGATCCAGCCGCGAGCGCAGTCCGTGATCAGCCACTTGCCCTCGTAGTAGGCGGGCCATGGCCTCGGCGCCGCGGCCGCGAAGTCTGCGCGCCGGTAGATTGGACCACCGACCGCGCAGCTTCCGCCGGCCCCGAACTCGGGTACTTGTCCGACAGAATGTGCGGATACGCGATGAGCGGGCCCTGAATAGGCGGCAAGTCGATGAGGCCGCTGTTGTTGGGAGAGGTGTTCGTCGGATGGAGTGGATCCTTCGGCGGACGTGGACGGCCGCTGGCGTAGTCCCAATAAGGAAAGGCGCGGTTCTCGCCGACGAAGTACGGCCAACCGAAGAAGCCGGCCGCGCGGGCTTGATTGAATTCGTCGTAGCTCTGCGGACCCAGCGCGCTGTCGACCTGAATGTCCGGTCCGACCTCGCCCCAATACAGGTATCCCGTCGCGCTGTCGATCGACGGACGCCAGGGATTCCGGTTTCCCATGGTGTAAATCTCCGGCCGTGTCTTCGGCGTGCCCGGGAGAAAGAGATTGCCCCTGGGAATCGTGTACCGAGCCGTCGGCCTCCGGATGGATACGCAGGATCTTTCCGCGCAGATCGTTCGTGTTGGCCGCCGCGCGCCCATCATCCCAGTTGACTTTGCCGGGCCGCTCGTCGGTTTGCGACGCGTCGTTCTCGCCCGTGTTGTTGCCGACCGTGACGTACAGATTGCCGCTCGCATCCCACGTCATGCCGCCGCCCGTGTGGCAGCAGACTTCACGCTGCGTCCCATAATCGAGCACCGTCTTCTGCGAGTTGGGTACCATCTTCGTAAGCCGCACGCCGCTCGCGTCCGTCTCGTCGCGCAATTCGATCCGCGCGAGCACATGTCTCGTCACCTCGGCATCGGCGTACAAAATGTACGCGAAGTGATTGCGGTCGAAATTGGGGTCGAGCGTGAAGCCGATCAGCCCTTCCTCGGCCTCCGTCGATTTGCCGGCGGCGCTCGTGTAGGTATGGTTCACGGGGAACGTGGCGACCAGACGCGTCGATGCGCTGAGCGGGTCGTAAACCTTCAGATTGCCAAGGCGGCGCTCGATCACGAACACACGCCCGTCCCTGGCGACAGAAAACGCCAGGCCTTCATCGAGCTCGCCGTACGGAATCAGCGGGACGACCGTGAACCGGTTGTCTTCGGGCTTGGCGGACGTCATGTTGAGGCTCGCCGTGCGCGCCTGCGCAAGAAGGCGGCTCTGGAACGGAGTCCAATGAAGGAGCAGGGGCGAGACGATCAGGATGCCGCTGACGCTCAGTGCCAGCCGGCGCCAGAAAGGAAAGTCCTGAACGGACATACCGCCGATCCTCTGTGAGAACGCTCCAGACCGCGGGCGACACTGTCAGCGAAATGCGGCTCTTGGGCTGAACCTGTGAAGATTGGCGCGATTCTAGCCCATGACCGGCCGGGAAGGCAGAATCGCTCCCGTCCTGATCGGGCCTCGAACCTCCAAGCGGGCCCTCAACGCCCCTGCGTCGGCCCCCAGATGCGGCTGTGTAGACTGTGGCACTCCGCGCAGGTCACGATGAGCTGCGCGTAGCGCGTCGCCTTGGCGGCGGCGTCAGTATCGCCTTCCGCCTGCTTCGCGATCGCGTGGACGTCGGTCTCGGCCTTGCGAAGGGCCGGAGTCCATTTCGGATCTGGCGGCAGTTTGTCGGTCGAAAACATGCTTGCGGCCACGAGTTCCCCGGCCCCCTGACGCCACAGCGAGGCAGACGGCACGAACAGCCCCTGGAGCATGTCATCGGCCGCCCGCTGATGCGCGAGCATGTGACCGACGACGCCGCCGACGTCATGCCCGGCGGGCGTGCTGACCGCGACCGGCACTCCGACCGCGCGATGACAATCGCCGCACTGCCTCAGCATGGAAGCCACCGCCGTCGCGGCAGATTGCAATGTGGTGGCGTCGGCCGCCTGACGACCAGCGAGACGAATCGCGTCGACATATGGTCCCGCCTTGTCAGCCATTCCGGAGGGGGTCGGCAGGCGCCCCAACTGCGTCGCCGGCGCTCGGGTTGCCGCGAGGTCGCCGCGGATCAGGGCTTCGTGAATGACGAACACTTGCCCGAAGTGGTGTCGCATCTGCGCAAGACGTTCCGGGGTCGACGCGGGTGACCGGGCCGTCTGGGGCGCTGCGGCACCCCCCGCCCGGGCGCTCATTGCGCCAGCAAACCCTACGGCAGCGGCGGAGAAGATCAGCAGGGAGAAGACATCGCGTCTGGTCATACGTCACTCCGGGGCGCTTCGGCGCAATGGCACCACTGTACGCGATGCAAGACTCGGGGCATAACCCCTCGCCTCACGACGGGCCCCGCCGGCAGCCTTTTGCGGATTCTTCCACCCATGAGTGCGAGATTCTCGACCCAGCAGGTGCGTTCCTGGTGATCCGTCCGATGCAGCTCACGCCTGGCTGTTCGAACCTATCTGACCTTCCCGCGCGCCGTCACCGTCCACTTGCCATCGACGCGGCCGTTGCGGCCGTACCAGATCTCATCGTGGAGATTGACCGTGGGACACACGTGGCTCGGCACGACCCAGACCTTCTCGCCCACATGCACCGGACCCTGGATTTCGACGTAGCCGTGCTCCTCATTCATCTTCCGCATCGTCCAGGGCCGTTCAATGAAGTGTCCGAATGTTCCGCGTCCGTGTGTCGCATCGCTCGAGAACGTCTTCGACCCGCCGTCGATAAGGCACTGGCCGGGCACAGCCGTGCTGACGACCGTCGTGAGGACACGCAGGGCGCAATCCCGCTCCGAGCAGCAGCGAGCCTCGAGACTGCTGGCGTCGTAGAACACGTACGTCCCCGGCCGAATCTCGGTGGTCTGAGGAATCAACGGCGTCTTGGACGCACCGGGCGTGGACCCGCCGGAGACGACGGTGACTTTGTGTCCCGCGGCCGACAACGCATCCAGCGCGGCCTGCACTTTTGCGCACGCGGCGTGGAACCCCGCCTCGTCCAGCCAGGAGGGCCAGTAGAGAATCCCGCGGAAATCGTCGCACGCGTTGGCGACCTCGACCGCCTGTTCTGGAGACTGAACACCGGCCCGGCCAACGCCCACGTCGATCTCGACGAGCGTGCTGACCCCGCGCAGGTTCTGCGCGGCCTCGACGGAGTCGACAGCGACCGTCACATGGCGTGTTCTGGCGAGATCGAGCAAGCGCGGGACTTTCGGCTTCAATATCGGGTAGGCGATCAGGACATCGTCACCCGGCAGAACCTCGGCCTCTCCCAGTTTGGCAACCGTAATGCCGATCGCGCCGGCGGCGAGCTGCATGTCGGCAATCTGACGAATCTTGTGGGTCTTCGTATGAGGCCGCAGCCCCACCTTCCATGCGCGGCATCGCGCCTGCATCTCGTCGATGTTGCGTTCGAGCGCGTCGAGATCGACGTAGAGCGCCGGCGTATCGAGGTCGAGCGCGTCCATTACCTCACCTTCTTCGCAATACACTCGATCTCGACCGCGATGCCACCGGGCAGCGCGCCGGCCTGGATTGTCGTGCGGGCCGGATAGGGCGCCTGAAACATGGTGGCGTAGACCTCATTCATGGCGGCGAAGTCATTGATATCGCGAAGGTACACGTTGCACTTCACGACGTGATCGAGCGAAGACCCACCGGCGGCCAGGATGGCCTTGATGTTCTCGAACGTCTGTCTCGTCTCCGAACGCACGTCACCCAGCTCCTGCTTGCCGGTCGCCGGATTCGTGCACCCCTGGCCCGCGACGAAAATGAAGCCCTCTTCCACGATGCCCTGGGAGTACGGGCCGATGGGTTTCGGGGCGTTGTCAGTCAGAATCGCGTGTCTCATCAATCGCTCCTTGACTCTTCGCTCGCTGCTCTAGATCGCGGCTGGGGCCGGTGCGGCCTTGGGATTCAGCCGTTTCCAGATTTGATAGACCGGAAAGCCGGCCAATGCAATCGCCAGTCCGTACATCGGCGTGTAGTTGCCGTTCTTGAATTCTCCCCAGACGATCGCCGCCAACCCCACGCCGGCGCCGACGACGAATACGAGCGGCACCCAGGGATAGCCCGGCGTGCAGTAGGGCCGCGGCACATCGGCCATCGTGCGGCGCAACACGAAGACGGCGGCGACCGACACGATCAGGGCGGTCCACTCGACGACCACGAAATACGTTGTCAGCGTGTCGAAGTCGCGCAGGGTGAGCACCATGACGATCGCCGCGACACCTTGCACGAGAATCGCCGCCCAGGGTGTTGCCCACCGGCGATGCGCCCACCCAAGAAATGGGAACGTCAAACCGTCCCTGGCCATGGCGTAGGCGACGCGGGGCTTGGCCAGGACGTTCGCGTTGAGCGCACCGAAGACGCTGCACATGATCGACAGCAGGATGACCGTGCCGCCGATCGGCCCCGCAATGGAGGTCATGACGGTGCGGGCAATCGCGGCCTGCTGCTGCGCCATCACGTCGAGCGGCATCATGTAGAAATACGCGAGATTCGCGCCGAGATAGAGCACGACGATCACGAGCATGCCGACAATGGTCACGCGCTTCATCAGCTTTTCCGGCGCGACGACCTCGCCGGCGATCATGCTGACCGCGATCCATCCGTCGTAGGTCCAAATCACGGAGGCCACAGCGCGGGCCAGCCCCTCCCCGGGCACCGGCCCGCCCGTCAAGTGCGAAAAGCTGCCATGTCCGAGCAGGAACACGCCCAGGATGATGGCCAGAAGCGCGCCCACTTTGATGAACGTGAGCACCGTGCCAAGCGCTGCACCAACCTTGGCGCCCAGGATGTTTGCGATCGTGAGCGTCACGATTGCGCCGATCGCAATCGCCTGGATCTTGAAGCCCGCCGCGGGCACGCCGGCGAGGTTGAGCAGAAACTCCGCGAAAACCGTGGCGAGTGCGCCGACGGTCGCGGGCGTGGTCACCAGGACGTAGAGCCATCCGAAGACAAACGCGATCGCGTCACCGTAAGCGTGGCGCAGGTACACGTACACGCCGCCGGCCCGCGGCAGCAGGGAGCTCAACTCCGCGAGCGTCAAGGCTCCGCAGATACTGATCAGGCCGAACGCGACCCACAGGGCCATGATGACCAGCGGGTTGGGGATCAGGCCGGCGATCGTCGGCGGCTTTCGGAAGATGCCGCTGCCGATCGTCACGCCGACGATGAACGCAGTGCCACCCCAGAAGCCGATGACGCGGCGTAGTTCGGTGCTCACCGGCGGCTCCGGGCGCTTGCCGCCGCCAGGTCAGATGAACGGCAGAAGGCCATCGTCGATCTCATGAAGGACACGCGCGAGAGCTTGGCGCGATCGGGATTCTGCATACAGGCGCACTGCGGACCTTCCTCTCAGTCTCTCAGCGCATAGGCGACGAGAATATTGCCGCAGATGACGGAAACGTACTGCTTGCCATCGACCTGGTAGGTAATCGGCGCGGCGTAGATCTGCACCGAGCCGAGATTGCTCTTCCACAGCAATTCGCCTGTTCGGGCATCGAGGGCCTGGAAATAGCCCTCCCGCCCGCCGGCGAACAGCAGATCCGATCCGGTCGTGAGAATGCCCGCGTCCGTCAGGTCGTACATCGGGAACGTCCATTTGCGCTGGCCGGTGTTGGGATCCATGGCCACGATTGAGCCGTGCGCGACGGCGTCCGTCCACGTATTGATCGGTCCGCGCCGGATGTTCGGGGGAACCGCCGCGTCGGGCACGGGCGGGGTCGTCCGATAGCCGCCACCCATGAAATTGCCGCCTGGCTTGTACTCGGCGTCCTGGCTGCGGAAGACGCCGCCAAAATTCTCCCACGTCGGGATGTAGAAGAGCCCGGTTCTGGGGCTGTACGATGGCGAGTACCAATTCGTGCCACCTTGCTGCCCCGGCCACGTCGTGGCGCCAGGCGGCTGCGGCGTCTGAATCGGCCGGCCATTCTCATCGAGGCTGCTGGCCCAGTTCTCTTTCGTGAAGGGCATCCCGAGGAGGAATTTTCCGGTGACGCGATCGAGCACGTAAAAGAACGCATTGCGGTTGGCCAGCATCAGCAGTTTCGAGGGCGTCCCTCGCCAGTTCGCGTCGGCCAGCACCGGCACCTGCGTCGAATCCCAGTCGTACCGGTCGTTTGGTGTGAACTGAAAGTGCCACTTCAACTTGCCGCTGTCGGCATCCAGCGCGACCACCGAATCGGTGTACAGGTTGTCGCCGGCTCGCTGCGCAGGATTGAAATCGGGCCCAGGGTTCCCGATGCCCCAATACGTCAGATTCAGGCTGGGATCGTACGAGCCGGTCACCCAGATCGAACCACCGCCGCTCTTCCAGGAGTCGCCGGTCCAGGTCTCGGAGCCGGGCTCGCCGGGCGATGGAATCGCGTTGAAGCGCCAGACTTCCCTGCCGGTCGCCGCTTCGTAGGCCGCGATGAATCCGCGAATGCCGTATTCGCCGCCACCGGTGCCCACGATGACTTTGTCTTTGACGACGAGCGGAGCATGACTGACGGAATAGCCCAGCGCGTAATCGGCCACCTTGGTGTTCCAGATCTGATGTCCGGTCCGCGCGTCGACCGCAACCAGGTGCGCGTCGAGCGTGCCCATGAACAGGGTGTCGCCGCGAATCGCCGAGGCCCCGATTGTTCGCGCCGCAGCAGACCTTGTAGTCGGAAGCGCCGGCGTACTTGTAAATCCAGAAGATCCGTCCCGTCTTCGCGTCGACGGCCACGATGTCGTTGGGCCGCTGGGTGAAATACATCACGCCGTCCACGACCAGCGGCGACGACTCCCACGATCCCAACACCTGCCCCTGGTAGATCCACTTCGATCTCCAGGTTCTTGACATTCGCAGGATCAATCTGCCGAAGCGGGCTGTAACGCTGGCCCGAGTACGCGCCGGAGTAGGTCAGCCAGTTCTGTGGCTCGTCGGCAGCTCGGACCAGCCGGTCGTCGTTCGGCGGGCCAACCTGCGCGGCGAGTCCAAAACAGGACGCGAGCACGAGCGCAGGCACGAGGGATCGCAGCGGCTTCATTCACGAGCGGCTATCCTTTCAAGGACACCAGATACGCCAGGACGTCGGCGAGCTCGCCCGACGCCAGCGTATCCCTGTACGACGGCATCGGCGAAGACAGCGCCCACGGACCATTCGGTCAGATCGGACTTGACCAGCGAGACGAGGCGTCCCTGATCGGTGATGAGCTGGACGCTGTACGTGTCTTCGTTCAAGCGGCGACCGGTCACGACCGTTCCACTCGCGCGTCACGGCCCGCACCGGGCGGTTGATGGGACGCATGGACCCAGTCGGGTCCAGCAACGAGTGGCGAATCGCGATCGGGGTTCTGGCCCGCCCGATGTCGGTCAGGTCCGGTCCCGCAAACTGGCCCTTCTCATTCACGCGATGACAGCTCAGGCAGTTGCCCTTCCCTTCCACAATTGCCCGGCCACGGGTGGCATCGCCGAGGGCCACGGGCGCCGCATCCTCGCCCGTATCGAGACCGGAGCGGATAAACGCGACGAGCGCCCTGAACCTCGTTCGGATCGAGGTGAAACGCCGGCATGCCCGACTGCGGAAATCCGGTCGCAATCACCGCCTCCAGGGCCGCATCCGTGCGGGCGCGCGGCAACAAGCCATGACGCAGGTCGATACCTCCCACGCCCGTCCCCGACACGCCATGGCAGTTGACGCACGTGGCGTTGTAGACGCGGGCGCCGGCGATCGACGTCGGCCGGCGCATATTGTTCCGGATGATCCGGCGCGGCATTCTGCGCGAGCACTCGCGCCATGCCCTAGGACCACGCGACGAGCAGCGAGGCGGCCGTTTTCATTGAAGACGGAGATTATATGCTGTGACACCCCTGGCCATGCGGAAATCACTGCTTGATGGGCAGGGTGGGGCCCGTGAGAAGTGCTTTCCGGATGGAGCCGCAACCATGATCTCGCGCCGCTGGGTCCTGCCGGTTCTGTTCCTGAGTCTCTCGGCCTGCGCCCGGCAGCCAGCCGAACCCGCCTACGACGTCGTGATTGCCGGCGGCTCGGTGCTCGACGGTCTCGGCACGCCCGCCCTGGCCGCGGACGTCGGCATCCGAGACGGCCGCATCGTCGAGATCGGCGACCTCAAGGCCGCGCAGGCGCGGCGGCGAATCGACGCGTCCGGCCTCACCGTCGCGCCCGGCTTCATCGACATGCACAACCACTCTGACTACACGATTCTCGTCGAGCCGAAGGCCGAGAGCATGATTCGGCAGGGCGTGACGACGATGGTGATCGGAGAGTCGCGGTCGGCGGGCCCGGTGAATGCCAGGGCGAGCAACGGCCAGGACCCGGCCGGCCTCACGGTCGACTGGACGACGCTGGGCGGCTATTTCGCGCGGCTCGAGCGCCAGCACATGGCGACCAACATCGCTTCGTACGTCGGCGAAGAACAGGTCTGGACGTACGTGAAGGGGTACGGACAGACCCCGGCCACCCCCGCGGAGCTCGACCAGATGAAGAAGCTCGTCGCCCAGGCCATGGAGGACGGCGCCATGGGCCTGTCGACGGCGCTCCTGGAGCCGCCGTCCAGTCTCGCGACCACGGACAATCTCATCGAACTCGCCAAAGTCGCCAAACAGTACGGCGGCATCTACTCGTCGCACATCCGGGATGAGGGCGAAGGCGTGTTCAAGGCGGTGGCCGAGGCGATCCAAGTCGGCAAAGGCGCGCAGATTCCGGTGGACATCATCCACATGAAGATCGCGCACAAGAATCTCTGGGGCCGTGCCAACGAAATCATCGCGATGGTCCAGAAGGCGCGCGACGAGGGTTACAAGATTCAGGCGAATGTCTATCCGTACACGGCCGGGCAGAACAATCTCTCCTCGATCATTCCGCCATGGGCGCACGATGGCGGCCGGGACAAGATGGTCGAGCGCCTGAGAGATCCGGCCGCCCGGCGGAGCATGCACGGCGAAATCCTGAACGGCCTGCCCAACTGGTACAACCACTATCTGGCGACGGGCGACGGATGGGCAGGCATGATTCTGGTATCCCTTCACAACGAGCGGAACATCCCGTTCCAGGGCAAGCGGATGAGCGATCTCATCAAAGCCCGCGGCGGCGATCCTGTCGACGTCCTGTTCGATGTGCTGATCGACGAGAACGGCAGCGTGCCGACGGTCTTCTTCCACCACTCGGAACCGGACATGCAGCTCGTCATGAAGCAGCCCTGGACGTCGATCGGGTCCGATGGCACGGCCGTCAATCCCGACGGACCGACCGGGAAAACGCATCCGCACCCGCGCTATTACGGCACGTTCCCGCGGGTCCTCGGCCGATACGTCCGCGAACTCCACGTGATCACATTGCCGGAAGCCGTGAAGAAGATGACGAGCATGAATGCCGACAAGATCGGCATCAAGGATCGCGGGCGGCTGCAGAAAGGCATGTGGGCGGACGTCACGGTGTTCGATCCCAACCGCGTGATCGACCGCGCCACGTTCGAGAACCCGCATCAGTTCCCTGTCGGCATCCAGTATGTGCTCGTGAACGGTGTCGTGACGATCGACAACGAACAGCACACGGGCGCGCTGGCGGGAAAAGTGATCTACGGGCCAGGGAAGAAGGCGAACTGAAGGCGTGCAACTCGTGGCGTGAGGCTCGGGCCTATCGATTCGACCAGCTTCGCCGGCACGCTCAACGTGACCAGCGCACCGATGAAGACCACGGCGGCGGTCATGTACATGCCGGCCGCACTGCTGCCCGTCAGATCCTTCAGGCGCCCAATCAAATCGGGACTGACGTAACCGCCAAGATTGGCGATTGAATTGATCGTCGCGATACCCGCCGCGGCGGCGACGCCGTCCAGGAACGCCGTGGGCAGACTCCAGAAAAGCGGCGCCGCCGTGATGGTGCCTGCGGCGGCCACGGTCAGGCAGGCCACCGCAAGTGCCGTGTGCGTGCCGGCCATCGGGGTCAGGAGGAGGCCGAGTGCGCCCGCCATCAAGGCTCCGGCGGTATGCCAGCGCCGCTCGCGGTGACGATCGGCGCTCCGTCCCAAGCATCACCATCGTGATCACCGTTGCCCTGTACGGTATGGCCGTAAATAGGCCGATGCTGAGGTAGCCGCGCACACCGGCGGCCTGAATCAGCGTCGGCATCCAGAAGTTGAGCGCGTATTGCCCCATCGCGCATGTGAAGTAGATGACGCACATCCGCCAGACGCGCCGATCGGCCAGCACCGCAAGCACTGACGCATGGGCGCGATCCCCGCGCGATCGCGATCGAGATTCGCTGCCAGCAGGCTCGCTCCTCAGGCGGAGCCAGCTTGGCGCTCTGGATGCCGTCGTCGAGGTAGAACAATACCACCAGGCCCATCGACGACGGACGGAATCGCCTCCAGCAGAAACAGCCATTGCCATCCGGCCCACCCGCTCTTGGGCGAAACTTGCCATGATCCAGCCAGAGAGCGGACCGCCGATGATCCCGGAGATCGGAATCGCCGTCATGAACAGCGCCACAACGCGGGCTCGACGGTGCGACGGATACCAGCTGCGTCAGGTACAGGATGATTCCCGGATAGAAGCCTGCCTCGGCGACGCCGAGCAGCACCCGCAGCGTGTAGAACATCACTCGGCGCCTGACGGACCCCAGGAATCCCACGTGCTGGTCGAGCCACTCGCCTCCACTGCCAGGTAGACGAACGACGCCGAGACCATCCCCCAGGTCATCATGATCCGCGCGATCCAGCGACGCGCGCCGACACGGTGCAGAATCAGGTTGCTCGGCACCTCGAAGAAGAAGTAGCCGATGAAGAACATGCCGGCGCCCGATCCGTACATCGCTTCGGTGAATTGCAGATCGCCGAGCATCTGCAGCTTCGCAAACCCGACGTTGACGCGATCGAGATATGCGACGACGTAGCAGATCATCAGGAACGGCACCAGGCGCCAGGTGACCTTGCGGTCAGGTGCCTCCTCGATGGAGACGACGCCGGCGCGGCAATTGCGTTCACGAGGCGGACTCTGCCAGATGTCGCATCACGGCGTCGACTTCATCGGAAGAGCCGATGACCAGGCTGGTGCGCTCGTGAATGCTGGAGGGTTGAATCTCGAGAATGCGGACCGGCCCGCCCGTCGCACCGATGGCCCGTCGGCCCGCAGCGCCTGCCTCCCGCCTGCTCGACGATCATGGCCATGGGATTGGCCTCGTACATGAGCCGCAATTTGCCACGCGGATTCGTCCGCGTCGGCGGGTACAGAAACACGCCGCCCTTCAACAGCGTGCGATGGATGTCGGACACCATCGAACCGATGTACCGGCTCGAGTAGCCATGCGCGTGAGCCCAATCAAGGTAGCGTCCGATGCCAGCCGGGAACGAGTCACGATAGGCTTCGTTGACCGAGTACGTGCGGCCCGGTGGCCGGAATCCGAATCTGGCTGTTGACCAGCACGAATGACCCAATCGACGGATCGAGCACGAACATGTCGACGCCCTGCCCGGTGGTGAGGACGAACACCGTTGACGATCCGTAGAGAATGTAGCCGGCGGCCACCTGATTGACCCCGGGCTGACACAGCGTCTCCACGACGTCGGGAATCGCGGAGTCGTTGCGCAGGATCGAGAACACGGTGCCGACGCTGACGCACACGTCGAGGTTCGACGAGCCGTCCAGCGGATCGAAGACCACGCAGTACTTGCCGCCCTCGACCCCGCGTCGCAGGATGGTCGGCTCCTCGTCCTCCTCCGAGGCGACCACCGCCAGGCTGGGGCGATTGCCGAGGCAGGTCATCAGGATGTTGTTGGCGATGACGTCCAGCTTCTGCTGCGTCTCGCCGTGGACATTCGACGCGCCGTGGTCTCCGAGCACGTCGTCGATCCTGGCGCGGCGCACCTGGGCGGCGATCGACTTGGCCGCCAGCGAGAGCGCGGACAGAATCCAGGTCAAATCGCCGGCGGCATCCGCGTGGCGGTCTTCCTCGCGGAGGATGTGCGACTGCAGCGACGTGAGATTGAGACCGCGCGGCGAGCGCTCGGCCACGGGCATCCGGGGCATGTGACGATTTCGATCGAGCAGCATATCATCGGGCGGGATGGCGGAGGTCTGAATGAATGTGACGATCACCGGCGGCGCTGGATTTCTGGGACGCCGACTCACGCACGCAGCTGCTGCAGCGTGGCACGCTTTCGGGACCGGACGGCGTCGCCCGCACGATCGATCGAATCACGCTGGTCGACGTCGCGCCGCCGGCGCCATTCGCGGATGCCCGCGTCTCGAGCGTGATCGGCGATATCTCGGACCGCGCCCTGCTCGAGCAGGTCATCGGTCCGGAGACGACCTCGATCTTTCATCTGGCGGCCGTCGTGAGCGGGATGGCGGAGGCTGAATTCGAGCTCGGCCTTCGAATCAATCTCGACGCCACCCGCGCCGTGCTGGACACCTGTCGCGCGGCCGGGCACGCGCCGCGACTCGTTTTCACCAGCTCGGTCGCGGTCTACGGTGGGTCCCTGCCAGACATGGTCGCTCGACGGCACGGCGGTGAATCCCCAAACCTCGTACGGCACGCAAAAAGCCATCGGCGAACTGTTGATCAATGACTACAGCCGTCGTGGATTCGTCGACGGCCGCATCCTCCGCCTGCCGACCGTCAGCGTCCGCCCGGGACGACCGAACGCTGCGGCATCGTCTTTTGCCAGCGGCATCATCCGCGAGCCCTTGAACGGGGAGGACGCGATCTGCCCCGTCGCTCCGGAGACGCGGATCTGGGTAATCTCGCCGATGGCGGCGGTCCAGTGCCTGATTGCAGGTCACGAACTGGCGGCAGCCTCGCTCGGCCTCAACCGCGCGATCAACTTGCCCGGCTTGTCGGTCACGGCCGGCGACATGGCGGCCGCCCTCGAGCGGGTGGCGGGTCCGGCGGTGGTCGGCCGAATCCGCTGGGTCCGCGAACCAACGATCGCGCGAATGGTCTCGACCTGGCCCGGCGCCTGGGATTCGAGCCGGGCCCTCGCCCTGGGTTTTCCCCAGGATGAGAGCTTCGAGGCCGTGATTCGCCGCTACATCGCGGAGACGACGCCGGAAGTCCTCTTACCTGATTCCTGAGCGTCCACTTTCGTTTCGAACCTGGGATCGGGCAATCGGGTGTCCCCCGAGACTCTGGAAAGAATGACTGGGGCGTTCCGGTTTCAGCGCTGAAACGACTCCAGACGCGCGGCTTCGCTGAGTCTGACGAGATACTCGCCCGGATTGGCCCAGAACCGCTCTCGCAGTTCCTGCAGCGATCCGGCGCCGCCATAGCTGATTGCCGAACAGAGATGCTTGAGCATGTCGTGGATGACGGTGCGCACCGACCCGCGTGCCGGCACGCTGACCTCGAGACCTTCCGCACCCATCGCTTCGAGCTCCAACGGATCCGCTTCTTCGAGGTCCAGTCGATCGCGCACTGCCCCGATCGATGCCATGCCGCGGAACACCTTGAACGGCACTTGCACGATCTTCTGGGACTCGGGCATCAGCACCGGCTTCAGCACGACCTCACCCGGCGTCTCCTGCGTGCCGGCGAACGCGCTGCCGAGCATCACGCAATCACCGCCAAACAGGAGCGCCTCCGCAATGCTGCCGTCGCGCTTCACCCCGCCGTCGGCGACGAGCGGGACACGGCCGTCCACGGCGAGGCGGCATTGGACGAGCGCCTCGACCTGGGGGATCCCGAAGTTCGTGGTCAGCCGCGTGGCGCACCCTCCGCCAGGGCCGATGCCCACCTTGATGGCGTTGGCGCCGCGATCGAGCAGAAAGCGGGCCCCCTCGGCGGTCGCCACATTGCCGGCCATGACATCGATCCCCTCGAACTTGCCGCGGACGGCCTTCAGCGCGCGCTCCATGACCAGCGAATGGCCGTGCGCGATGTCGATGACCAGCACATCCGCGCCGGCGCGCACGACTTCCGCCGCGCGCTCGAGGTAATCCCCGGTCGCGCCGACGGCCGCGCCGACGCACAAACGGCCCTGCGGGTCGCGCGTGGCGAACGGCTGCTGCTGATGCTTCAGCAAATCCCGCGCGGTAATCAGTCCGAGGAGCGTGCCGTCCGCATTGACGAGCGGCAGTTTCTTGATCTTCTGGGTGACCATCAGCCGCTCGGCGTCGGCCAGCGACAGGGCACCCGAATGGACGACGAGCCGTTCGCGTGGCGTCATCCGATCGGCGACTCGCGCGTCGCTCGGCACGAATCGGACATCGCGCTGCGTCAGCAGCCCCGTCAGCCGGCGGGCCCCGTCCACGACGGCGAGGGTGCCAACTTTGGTCCGCGTCATCAGCCCGATCGCTTCGGCGATGGTTCGGTTGCCCTCGATAGCATGAGGGTCCGCGATGATGCCATGCTGGGTCCGCTTGACCGCCGACACTTCCGCCACCTGGGGATCGATATCGCCAGCGCGGAAGCCCCGATCGATGATGCCGATGCCGCCTTCCTCGGCGAGCACAATCGCCATTGCCGATCGCGTCACGGTGTCCATGTTGGCCGACACCACAGGACGCTTCAGCGTCAGGTGTTCCGAGAGTTGCGACGACAAATCTACCGACGACGGATCGCGGCGCGGCAGGACACCGCATCGAGGCGCGAAAAGAAAGTCGTCGAACGTACAGCCCCGGACCAGGCGAACAAATTCATCAGCGTTCACCACGTCACTCCTTGCGCGGAAGCCCACTTGACTTGCCGCTGCTCACGCCGCCTCGCGCGCCCGCGGACGGCGAGGCGCCGCGGGAAGGCGGGCAGGTTCCGGGACTAGACGTCACGGGTCATCAACTCGCCGACCGCGCCAACGCTGACGTCCGCGGCCGGATACGCCGCCACGACGTCCGGATCGAGCGCGTAGTGTCCCTGCCGCGGAAACACCGTCGTCACACGCGCACCCCACGAGGCTTTCACTGCCGACAGGATGCGGAGCTTGTCATCCACCAGCACGTAACGCGAGGCGCGGGTACCGTTCGCTCGACGTCCGCCAGCATCTCCTCCTTGTGAATGTAAATCAACACATGACCGTCCACCGCATCCCACAGGCCGGAGCGGGAGATCTTTCTCGGCTGGAACACGGCATCGCCGTCTGAGAAAATCACGGCAGGGCCCGATCGACGGAAACGGGCGATGACATCGAGCACGCCTGGATACAGGCGCTGCGCGAACGGATAGTCGATGAGAAACAGCGACGTCTCCAGCAGATGCGGATCGCGCGGATGTTCCACCCTGTAGCGCTGCAGCGCCCCGAGGTAGTCCGCGTAGCCGAGCTGCGACCGAAGCTCCTCGAAGATCTGCCAGTAGCGATCGCGACACGCCGCCCCAAACTTGCGCGTAAGGTGGTCGCGCAAGTCGGCGGCCACGGCGTCGTTGTCGAGCAGCGTGTTATCGACGTCGAGCAGGAAGACGGTCCCCTCGGGCTTCGTCATGGCGCCGCCCGCCGCCACCACACCAAACCCGCAATCCACACAACAATCAACGGCAACAGACTGGCGTATCCGGCCAGTCCGACACGCTGACCGAGATTCCATGAGGCGCGCGGCACCCCGCGGCGCTCGAGTTCGCTCCTGGGCTCCGGCGGGGGCCGCAGGTCCAGCACCGATTGCCAATTGGTCGGGAAGTCCCCGGACGCGAACGCGGGCCAAAGCAGCTCTCGCATTGGATGGGCGGCGGCGCACGGCTCCGTTTGACACACGTCAGCCCACGGCCAGCCATATGGCGTTGGCGAAACACCCGGCGGCTGAGGGTCCGTGGCCACTGCCACCAGCGACTCACCAACGCTCACGAGCGCGAGCACCAGGACGACGGACCTGCCGAGCCGGCCGGCCCGCTGCCATACCGGAGCAATTCCCAGGCACAGGAACGGCAGCGCCGGACCGAAATGGCGGGACCCATAGGAATACGCGCCGTCCCAGTACGCGTATCCCGCGGTCATCAGGAAATAGTACGCGGCAATCGCCCCGGCCATCGTTGCGGCGGCCCGCGTCCGTGGATTCCGAATCAGGATCCAGAATCCGATCGGACAAACGATCAACACCGGTGCCAAAGGCAGAAGGCCTCGGTACGACCCTAGCAACAGCGAGAGTGCCACGCGAGGATTCGGCCAGGTGACGCCGAAAATCCCGGTGCGCATCCCTTCGTACCCGGCCTCGCTCGCATAGCCGATGTGAAACAGCGATCCAAACGCGAGCCAGTTGTACGTCAACAGCACGGCCGCGCTGGCGGCGCAACCAGCACCGATCGACAGCGTCGCGCGCACGAACCGGGCACGGCCGGACCCGAAGGCGCGCCCGCACGCAAAGGCGACTATCAGCGCACTTGGGATGCTCGCGGGAAACTCGGTGACGACAGCCCATCCGGCGGCGAGGCCGGTCGCAAAAGCGATCTCTGTGTTTCGCCGATCGGGGAGAGGTGCGTTGAGGCAGAGGGCGCCGAGGAACGCTGCCGCAAGGCAACCCGCGGCCAGGGCGTGGCCGTAGAGCAACGACCCGTACGCCCACAAGGGCGTCCCGAGCGCGCAGACGACCGCCGCAACGGCCGATGCGGCATCGGTCGCGCCCATCCGGCGACTGATCCAGAAAACGCAGAGCGCGGCCAGCACGGCGGGCAGACCGGCCGCCGTGACGGTCGCGACGTACGAGAGCCATGTGATGGAGCCGACGCTGTAGACGTCGCGCCCGAGGGCGCGAAGAAGAAATCGCGCAGCGGCGACGGCCGGAACAGCTGTCAGGCTCGCGCCCGGGGCCTTGTCGGCATAGAAGTGACCGCCTGCCTGGGCCTTATCGCCAGTGTTGTCGTGGTACACGTCAATCTGCACTGTGTGGCGCTCAACAAGGGCGCGGACCAGGTCGAATCGGGTGTTCTGGTTCCACCCACCGCCTTCATAGAAGTAGGCGTAGGACGCGAGAAGGATCGAAGGCGAGGACCGGCCTCGATGGGGTTACCCGGTCCCCGGGGGTTTCTCCTGATACCATCAGGCTTTTACCGGATGCTCCTTCGGGGATTCACGGGATGGCCGGTTGTTCTTCGGCGCGACACAATCTGCATCCCAGTTGGGTGTTTCTCCCTGGAAGGATACTGGTAATGCTTGATCCCGTCACGATCCCGGCAGCGCTGCAGGCTTTCCGAGCGTCCCCGATCCGCTGTTGGGCGTCCCCCGGTCTAGACAATGACGGGGCGGCTATCCGGGTAGCCGCCGCCCGGCGCCCCTTGCAACGCCCTCCCTCGCGATCCCCCAATCTTTGTTCAGGGACTTCGATCGAATTCGAAGGGCCCGTGGAGTCCTAAGATGTCAATCTCAGTACCGATTGCCGATGACCACCAGATCGTTCGCCAGGGCCTGAAGGTGTTGCTCGAGCGCGAGGGGTTCGAAGTAATCGCGGAAGCGTCGGACGGTCACGAAGCGGTGCAGCTCGCGACCCGGCTGAAGCCGGACGTCGCCGTGGTCGATTTCGTGATGCCGCTGCTCAACGGGCTGGACGCGGCCGTGCAAATCCACCGGCACTCCCCGGGCACGAAGACCATCCTGCTGACGATGTACACGGAGGATCAGTACGTCCTCGAGGCCTTTCGCAACGGACTGCGCGGCTACGTCATCAAGACACAGGCGGCGGCGGACCTCGTGCAGGCCATCAGGGAAGTCCTGCGCAACGCGGTCTATCTGAGTCCGGGGATCCTCGCGCGGTGGTCGAGGCGTATCTCACCAAGACCGATGTGCCGACCGACCCTTTGACTCCGCGCGAGCGGGAAGTCCTGCAACTTGTCGCCGAAGGAAAGACGACCAAAGAGATTGCGACCGTCCTTGGACTCAGTGTCAAGACGGCGGAGACGCACCGCACGAAGATCATGCGGAAGCTCGAGATTCACGAAACGGCGGGCCTGGTCCGATACGCCATTCGACGCGGCTTGGTTCAGCCGTAGGGTATTTGCGATCGGTGGCCGTCAGTTCAACCCGAGCAGCCCGCCGAGGTCGTGAAGCGTCTGCGCACGTAAACAGGAGACCGGGCAGGAGCTCGCGTGCCGGCCGATGATCGCTGCCCGCATGCCGGCGGCGTGCGCGGCGGCGGCATCAATCGCCGGGCGATCACCCACGTGGAGCGTGTCGGCGGGTTTGACGCCCAGCGCCTCTGCGGTCAGCCGAAGCCCCCGCGGATCGGGCTTGAACGCCGAAATGTCAGGTTGTTGCGCCCACCGTACGACCTGGAAGAACTGCCGGATGCCCATGGCGGTCAACTTCGCCTCGGCAGGGTAGTCTGAGAACACGGCCAGGCGAAGACCATGCCGCTGCGCCGAAGATAAGAACTCCGCGGTGTCGGGCCGCATGTGCCTGCGCACGAGATCCAGCGGCAGTTCCTCCATCCATCTCGCTATCACACGGCTTCCCCACCCGGGGTCGGCGCCGGTTTGCAGGCAGGCCAGTGCCAGTTGCTGCCCATCCGAGCAGGGACGTCCGGCGTCCCGGAGCCGCTCCTGCGCTCGACGATAGGCGCCGATGAATTGCGGTGTACGCCACCCGCGGGTCGGGTGTCTCAAGACGTGCGCCGCCAGCCGCAGCGCCATTTGTCGCCGAACGGGCGGGTGGCGATAGAGCGTACCGTCGAGGTCGAGAATGACCGCCTTGATCGATGCCACATTCGGCTCGTCGGTGAGGCGAATGTAATTGTACGGGTTGTCGGTTCTCGAGGATCAGTGAGACAACCCCAGCAGGGCGTCTGCGGATTTCAGTGTTCCCGGGGCTGGCCGGGAAGCGGCTCGAAGGCTGGTCGGCAGAGCCCGACGCGGCCACGCCATCCAGGCTGCGCGGCCTTACGGACGAGGAGATCCAGGTAGAGCTGCTCAGTCGCGTGCGCCATGCGATCCATGCCGAAGCGCTCGCGCATGACCTGGCGTCCGGCCGCGCCAAGGCGGTCGGCAAGGTCGGATTCCCGCAGCAGGCTGCCAATCGCTTCCGCCAGTTCCTGTGGATCGCCGGGCGGCACAAGCAACCCGGTTTCACCGTGCACGACGGCTTCGGACGTCCCGCCGACGCGTGTCGCGACGACAGGCACACCGGCCGCCATCGATTCGAGAAGCAGCTGTGACAGACCCGCGCCGGGCGACGGCAAGACCGAAATCGCGGCGTTGGACAGCAGACTGCCAACGTCCGCGCGACAGCCGGTCAGGAAGACTCTGTCCTGCAGACCCAACCGCCGGATGCGACTGACGATCATCTGGCGGTACGCGAGGTCTTCCGTGACCGTCCCACGACTCGCCCTGTGACCTTCCCCGGCGATGAGGAAGCGGCCCTGCGGGCAATTCCAGGAGACGATCGCCGCGGCGTCGATGAAGTCCTCGATGCCCTGCTTCACGCTGAACCGCGTCACCATCGTGACGACTGGCAGGTCTTCGGGGATGCCCAGCTCGCGGCGTACGTCGCCTCGCCAGCGGTCAGTGCACGTCGGCAGATCGACGCCGTTGCGGATGATGCCGATACTCGACCGGTCGTAGCCGTCGGCGACGAGCCACTCCTTGACGGACTCTGCCTTGACCACCACGCAATCGGACAGACGGCAGACCATCCGCTGAACGCGCCGCTGCAGCGGCGT
Source organism: uncultured Acidobacteriota bacterium (assembly GCA_963724645.1). Taxonomy (GTDB): domain Bacteria; phylum Acidobacteriota; class Vicinamibacteria; order Vicinamibacterales; family SCN-69-37; genus CAVXSP01. The sequence continues at coordinate 157,869 of CAVRVJ010000005.1, read as the reverse complement.
GAGCGAACTGTCATGATCGCCAATTGACGCGATGATGACCGGCGCACCTGCCGCCCATGCGGCGGGAATCGCGAAGACGTTGCTGTAGTAGTTCGAGGAGTGCACAATCTGAATTCGCCGGCTGGCGATGTGCCGCGCCAACCGGACCTGTTGGCGAAGCGCGCCCGGCCCGAGCAGGCTCAGGATCGGAAAGTCCGACAGCGGCACCCCGCGTGCATCCAGCTCGCTCAGATCATGGCTCCCCTGACGCAGACACGCGTACTCCACTGCGAAGCGCTGGTCGTCGAGCGCAAGACCCAGGTTCGCGAAGTGGCGCGCCGTTCCACCGCAACCGAACAGAGTCACGCACTGCATCAGCCGAATGCGGGCCGCGGCCCTTGCTGGCGCTTCCGAGGCTGCGGAGGTAGAACTGTGCGGAGAACCGGCGCGGCTCGAAAGCTCGCTCATGACTCACGGCTCCCGGGAAATGCGTATAGAGCAACGGCCAGCATGGTTTTCCCCGCCCGGCTGGATTCTGGTCGCGGCGTTCGCGCCGTCGATCCCGCCGTCACGAGCGGCGCCTGAGCCGCCGGTACCTACGAGAATCTGGCGAATGCGGCCGTTCAACAATCAGGCTCCGCCGGAGTTCGTTGGTCAAAAACCCCGCGTCAACCAGATGAGATTGCCTGACGTGCCGATCGCTCGCGTACCTGTGCACTGCTTCGCGACAATGCGCCCGGGCGCGCGGGTGTTTTGGTATGCTCGGCGGGCAGATGACGGTCGATCTCAAGCAGACATTCCTCGGCAGGCACACGGTCAACATCAAAATCACCGGTTCCGGCTCTGAAAAAGACACACGCCATCACGAAATCGCGATGGATGGCGCGCCGGTCATCTATCTTCCTGGCGACGCGCTGGGCGTGCACCCGCAAAACTCCCCCGCGCTCGTGGACCGCATCGTCAAGGCGGTCGACGCCACCGGGGACGAGCTGGTGCCGGGCGGCGGCGGGACGCTCGTGCCGTTCGCGCAGGCCCTGCAGGACGTCTACAGTCTGTCGACGCCGAGCCGGCAACTCTTTGAGCTGCTGCTGTCGCGCGGTGCGGAGGACATGCGCCCGCTCATCGATCGAGGTCACGCCGAGCTCCTGAAGCATATCTGACCGGCTGGAACGAGGCGCACGACCTGCTCGACGTGCTCGAGGAATATCCGTCGATCCGCGTCACGCCGGCCGAACTCGTTGACACGCTGCGCAAGATCATCCCGCGCCTCTATTCCATCGCGTCCAGCCAGAAGGCGCACCCGGATCAGGTCGACTTGCTCGTGGTCTCCGTGAAATACACGATTCGCGGATCGCGTCCGGGAAGGCATCTGCTCGACATGGCTGGCCGAACGCTGGCCGGTCGGCGCGACCGCGGAGGTCTACTCGCAGAACCAGCAGAAGCACTTCGCGATGCCGCCGAGCGGCGACATCCCGATGATCATGATCGGCCCGGGCACGGGCCTCGCGCCGTTTCGATCGTTTCTGGAAGAGCGACGTGCCCTTGGCGCCCGCGGTCGCAACTGGCTGTTCTTCGGCGAGCAGCGGCGGGCCACGCGATTTCTTCTACGAGGATCAGTTCGCCGGCTACGTCAAGCGACGGCTTTCTGCGCCTTGATACTGCCTTTTCACGCGATCAGCCGCAGAAGGTCTACGTGCAGCACCGGTTGTGCGAGCAGGCCAGGCACGTGTGGGAGTGGCTCGAAGAGGGCGCCGAGCTTTCGTCTGCGGCGACAAGGAACGCATGGCGAGCGACGTCGACGCTGCGCTCCATCAAATCGTGGAGACGCAGGGCGCCCGCACGAGCGATCAGGCCCGCGAGTACGTCGAGAACCTCAGAAAGACGCAGACGCTACAAGCGAGACGTGTACTGACGCGTGCCCTAGTCCAGAGCCGCCTTTCCTCTCCTGCATGGCTTGAAGCGCCTTCTGCGCAATCCTGCTGGCGCTTCTTGTCGATCAGCGCCCGCTCGTCCTGCCGCATCTCAAACGCCTCGCGCTCGCGCGCCAACTTGAGGTACGCCTCATAGCGCGACGAATCGAGGCTGCCCGTTTCGATCGCCGGCCTTGACCGCGCAGCCCGGCTCGGTGTCGTGGCGGCAGTCGCGGAACCGGCACGACGCCGCGAGAGCGGAGACGTCGTCGAAGATCTCATCGACCGACTCGTCCGCGTCCCACAACTGGAGTTCACGCATGCCAGGCGTGTCGATCACGATGCCGCCGCGGTCGAGCACAATCAACTGTCGATGAACGCTGGTGTGACGCCCGCGGGCGTCCCACGATCGCACGTCGCCGGTTGCCAGCAGCTCGTGGCCGACCAGCCGATTGACGATCGTCGACTTGCCGGCGCCGGAAGGCCCGAGCAGCGCCACCGTCCGGCCGACGATCAGGTGCGTGTCGAGCCACTCGAACCCGCGGCCGTCCAGGGCGCTGACAGCGTGGACCGACCCCCCCGGCGCGAGCGCGGCCACGTCGCGGAGCGTCGTCGAGAGGTCGTCGGTGCGATCGGCCTTGTTCAGGACGATCACCGGCTCCGCCTGGCTTTGCCGCGCCAGCACGAGATACCGCTCGATGCTGCGCGGCTTGATGGGCATCTCTCGAGGCTGAACACGAGGAACACGGTGTCGATGTTCGCGGCGACGACCTGTTCCTCGGTGCCGCGACCGGCGGCCTTACGTGAGAAACGGCTTCGGCGTGGCAGGATCACGTGGATGACGGCCCGCTCGTGCTCGTGCGCCCGCCGCACGCCGACCCAATCGCCGACCGCCGGCAGCTCGTCTCGGCCGGTCGCCTGAAACTTGAGGCGGCCGGCGGCCTCGGCCAGCCATTCGCCTTCGGCGGTCAACACCCGATACACATGGTTGTGCTCGAGCGCGACCCGGCCGGGAACCAGTCCGGGCTGGGTCGCATGCCGGACAAGGGTCTCCTCCCAGTCAGCGTCCCAGCCAAGCAAAGTGAGGTCCGTCATCAGCTGAAAGGTCGATCCCCAGAACGTCAAATGTATGTAAAGTACCTATCGAGCCGATAATTTCCTGACGATTCTCACGCAACCGGTGCGCCTCGAGTTTCGTCAAATAGCTCGATCGTTCGAAACCGGGCGGCACATTTGGAAGCCGGGTACGCTCCTGCTCTTCCTGGCCAGGCCGCGCGTGGTCCGCTAAGGCGTTAGGTCTCAGGATGTTACGGCGAATCGCGTTCTGGCGTCGAGGATGAGGTAGAGAATCACTGTTATGGCGATGGACGTCAAGCGCGACCCGGCAATTCTGCGCCAGAAGAAGATCAAGCGCGCCATCTGGATTGGTCTGGGTGTGGTGGTGCTCGCCGGCGTGTCCATCGCGGTGTCGCGTCTGCAGGCCGGCCGCGCCGCTGGTGCCGGCCGGCGTCCCGTGGATTGAGCCCGTCAAGCGCGGCCAGATGATTCGCAACGTCCACGGCTCCGGGCACGCTCGTGCCGGAAGACATCCGGTGGATTACCTCCACGACCTCCGGCCGCGTGGAGGCGCCTCGTGCTGCGCCCGGGAGCGACCGTCAAGCCGGACAGCGTCATCCTGGAGTTGAGCAACCCGGATCTCAAACAGAACGCGCTCAACGCGGAGTTGGCCTGGAAGTCGGCGATTGCGCAGTACGAGAACGCGAAAGCCTCGCTGCGCGGCACGCGGCTGACGCAGGAGAACGCCGTCAAGGACGCCGAATCGCAGTTCACCTGGGCCCAGGCCCAGCTCGACGCGAACAAGCAGCTGGCGGATCAGGGCCTGATCAGCCAGCTCACCGTCAAGCAGATGCAGGCCGCGCTCGACACCGCGAAGAACAAGCTCGACCTGTCGAAGCAGCAACTGCAGATCGCCATCGAGAACGAGACCTCGCAGCTGGCGCCCCAGCAGGCGACGGTCAATCAGGCAAAAGCCAACTACGACAACTTCCAGCGCCAGCTCGAGGACCTGAAGGTGAAGGCCGGGATGTCCGGCGTCCTTCAGGTGGTCCCCGTGGAGCGGGGCCAGCAGGTGGCGCCCGGCACCAACCTGGCCAGGGTCGCGGATCCCTCGACACTCAAGGCGGTCGTCCGGATCTCGGAGACCCAGACCAAGGACCTGGCGCCCGGCCAGCGCGCCGAAATCGACACGCGCAACGGCAGTCCGCTCAAAGGCCACGTCGTCCGCATCGATCCGTCGTCGCAGGGCGGCACCGTCGGCGTCGACGTGTCGCTCGACGAGCCGCTGCACGCCGGCGACCGGCCCGACCTCAGCGTCGACGGCACGGTCGAGCTGCAGCGCCTCGACGACATCGTGTACATGTCCCGGCCGGCGTTCGGTCAGGAGAACTCTTCGATCACGATCTTCAAACTCACGCCGGACGGCACCGAAGCCGTGCGCACGCCCATCAAGCTCGGCCGCGCGTCGGTGACCACGATTGAAGTGCGCGAGGGGCTGAAGCCCGGCGACCAGGTCATTCTTGTCGGATATGTCGCAGTACCGACTCGTACGACCGGGTCCGAATCAAGTGACAGGTGGAAGTACACGTGGCAGTCAGCACGTGACAGGCCAACACCAAAGGAGTCGACATGAGTCAAGCAGGCCAGCCGCTCATCCGCCTGGACGGCGTGAAGAAGATTTTCTATACCGATGAGGTCGAGACGCACGCCCTCGCGGGCATCCACCTGGAGATCCAGCGCGGGCAGTACATCTCCATCGCCGGACCGTCGGGGTGCGGCAAGTCGACGCTGCTCTCGATCCTGGGCCTGCTCGACACGCCCACGGACGGCACCTATGTGCTCAACGACCGGTCGGTCGCGGACTTGCCGCTGGCCGAGCGGGCCCGCGTCCGGAATCGCGAGATCGGGTTCATCTTTCAGAGCTTCAATCTCATCGGCGATCTGACGGTGTACGAGAACGTCGAGCTGCCGCTGACCTATCGCGGCATGAAAGCCGCCGAGCGCAAGGAGCGCGTCATGGCGGCGCTCGAGAAGGTGGAGATGTCGCATCGGGCCAAGCACCTCCCGAGCCAGCTCTCCGGCGGTCAGCAGCAGCGCGTCGCGGTCGCCCGCGCAGTCGGCGGCTCGCCGTCGATTCTGCTCGCCGACGAGCCGACCGGCAACCTCGACTCCAAGAACGGCGAGGCGGTGATGAACCTTCTGCAGGAACTGCACCGCGAAGGCGCGACGATCTGCATGGTGACGCACGATCCCCGGTATGCGAGGCACGCCGAGCGCTCGATCCACCTGTTCGACGGTCACGTGGTCGAGGAAGACGCCGCCCACGAGGGCCTGAAGGACCTCGAAGAGAGCGGCTTCGACATGCGGCCCTGATCGGCCCAGGCAGTCAGAGACGACATGAGGGAGGAGAGCCTATGGACGCCGTTGTCGAACACGTATCGACCCCGACGCCGCGCGCTCCGAACTGCGCGCGGCGCTCGACCGGATCACGCGAGCTCGAATCCGAGCTCCGCCGGCTGCGAGCCGAACACACCGGCTCAGCGCCGGCGACGTTCCGCACATGCGGCTGCTGGACGTCGAAGCCTTGCTGGTCCGGCAGGCGATGGAGCGCGCACAGGGCAACGTCAGCCGCGCCGCCCGCGCGCTCGGCCTCAGCCGCGCCGCTTTATACCGCCGCCTGGAAAGGCACGCCCTACAAAGACAATAGAACGCGAAAGGTGGAAGCGTGGAGCTCCATCTCGCACGCCTCTCACCCTTCACCCTTCACCCTTTCACCCTCTGTTATTCTGTCGCCCATGTGGTTATGGGTGAAGATCTTCGGTCAGGCTCCGGCATGGCACGTCGCTTTTGGCGCCTTCGCCGTGGCGCTGGCCACCGCTGCGGTCTGCGGGGAGATCATCACGGCGCTCGTTCGGCGGCTCGATCCCTCGACGACCCGGCGAAGAGCAATCCCCCCGCGCGCGCGCCACCGTGCGGATCGTCCGGCTGTTGCTGCTGATCCTCCTGACCGTCGTTTTCATCCCGCCCGTGCTCGACCTCTTCGGCCAGCCTCTCAAGGTGGGGCTGCGCGTGAGGAATCTCGTCGACTGGCTGCTGGGCAACGGCCTGAAGGTGCTGTTCGTTACGACATTCGCCTACGTCCTGATTCGCATGCTCGGCCTGCTGACGAACCGGTTCGAGGCGCATCTCATAGAGCAGCAGGGCCCGGATTCAATCGATTACGCCAAACGTGCCCGCACGCTCAGCAACCTGGCGCGCATGGTCGCTACGGCCCTCATTGTCGTGGTCGCCGGGATGGACGTGCTCAAGGAGCTGGGCTTCGACGTGCTGCCGCTCCTGACGGGCGCCGGTATCGCCGGTCTGGCGATTGGCTTCGGCGCACAGACGCTCGTGAAAGACATCATCAGCGGGTTCTTTCTCATCCTCGAAAACCAGATTCGTGTAGGGGACGTCGTCGAAATCAACGGCACGGGGGGCCTCGTCGAGGCCATTCGTCTGCGCACGGTCCTCCTGCGTGATCTGCGGGGCGCTGTCCATGTCTTTCACTGCGGCTCGATCGAGAAGCTGGCGAACCTGACCCGCGACTTTGCGTACTCCCTGCTCGACGTTCGCGTGGACTACCGGCACGATACCGATCAGGTGATCGCCGTCCTTCGACGGACGGCAGCCACGATCCAGGCCGATCCGCTCTTCGCGCCGTCGGTGCTCGCGCCCCTGGAGGTGTTCGGCGTCGAGGATCTCGGCAACGCGGGGGTATCGATTCGTGTCCGGATGAAGACGCTGCCCCAGCGGCAATGGGACGTCGAGCGCGAGTTGCGCCGGAGAATCAAGAAGGCGTTCGAGGACGAAGGCATCGAAATCCCGATCGTGGAGATGGTGACGGCCGCCAGCATCGAAGGAAGCTAGACGTTAATACCCTCGTTGGGCGCCGTCCGCGATCTTCTGGCCTTTGGATTGCTGGACAATCTTGACGCCGGCGCTGGCGCCGACGCGTGACGCGCCGGCGGCGACCATGGCCTCGAGAGCTTGCAGATCGCGGACGCCGCCAGCCGCCTTCACGCCCATCTCGTCGCCGACCACACGCCGCATCAGCGCCACGTCGGCGACCGTCGCCCCGCCCGGTCCAAAGCCGGTTGAAGTCTTGACGAAGTCCGCGCCGGCCGCCTTCGCCAGCGTGCAGGCGGTGACTTTCTCCTCATCGGTCAGATACGCCGCCTCGATGATGACCTTGCTGATCACCCCGCAATCCCGACACGGCTGCGTCACGGCTTCGATATCCTGCTCGACCAGCCGGACGTCGCCCGATTTGAGCGCACCGATATTGATGACCATGTCGACTTCGCGGGCGCCGTCGAAAATCACCCGCCGGGTCTCGAAGTGCTTGACGTCGGAGGTCGTCGCGCCCAACGGAAATCCCACGACCGTGCACACGCCCACCGGGGTCGACCGCAGAAGCGACGCGCAGCGCGCCACCCACGTCGGGTTCACGCAGACGGTCGCGAACCGGAATTCTGCGGCCTCGCGGCACAGGTCTCGATTTCGGCGCGCGTGGCGTCCGGCTTCAGCAACGTTGATCGATCAGCGCCGCGACGCCGTCCGGCGCCCCGCCGGCCGCATGCAGCCCCAGCCGCGTGGCTCCTGCCTCGATCACGCCCTGCAGCCGTCTCGGGCAGCAGTCCTCGACCACCGAGTGACAGGCGCAGCGCACGCCGGGACGGCGCGCCGCCGACAGCACTTCGTCGACGATGATGTCGACCAGCCGCGCCAGATCCGGAGCGAGCGGATCCATCAGAAGGTTTCCTCGAGCCGCCGGATCTTGAGCAGGCGGCGGATGTATCGCTCCTCGCGCATCGGCGTGGAGAGCCAGGTCTGAACGATCTCCTTCGCCGTGCCGGCGTCCACGAGCGTGGCGCCGAGCGTCAGCACATTCGTGCCGTTGTGCTCGCGCGCGTACCGCGCAAGCGTCGGCGTCGTGCACATCGCCGCGCGGATCCCCCGCACTTTGTTGGCCGCAATCGCCGAGCCCAGGCCGGCGCCGTCAATCACAATTCCGGCATCCACGTTCCGCTGGGCCACGAGGTGTGCGACCGCTCGAGCGATGTCCGGATAGTCGACCGGGCTCGTCCCGTGGGTGCCGCAATCGGTCACAGCGGTGCCGAGCGATCGAAGGTAGTCGACGAGCGCCGCCTTCAGCATGACGCCGCCGTGATCGGATCCAATCGCCACACGGCCGATCGCCGAGGGCGGCGCCAGATCGGCGGGGAGCGCCGCCGTGGCGGGTGTTCGCCGGACCACGGTCACCCCCCGGCTCTCCAGCGTGTCGAGCGCCAACGGCGTCACCCGGCCGCCCCCTTCGAGCTCGACCGTCGACCCCGGCTCGATGAGCCGCGCGTCGGCGTCCGTAATGAAGTCGAATCGGTGGACGGACAACTCAGGCGCTCCCAAGGACGCCGATGTACGGCAAATTGCGGTACCGCTCGTCGTAATCGAGCCCGTAGCCCACGACGAACCGATCCTCAATCATGAAGCCGACGTACTCCACGCGCACGTTCACCGTCCGGCGCGACGGCTTGCTCAAGAGGCAGGCGGTCCGGATGGACCGCGGCTCCCGCGCCCGGAGGATCTCCTGCAGATACGCCAGCGTCAGGCCGGTATCGACGATGTCCTCGATGACGATGACGTCGCGTCCCTGCAGCACGCGGTCCAGATCCTTGGTCAAGCGGACTTCTCCGGAGGAACTGCTTCCCGCGCCGTAGCTGGAGACCGCCATGAAATCACACGTCACCGGGCCGTCGATCGATCGCATGAGGTCCGCGAGAAACATGAACGCGCCCTTCAGCACCGCAACCAGGTGGACCGTGGTGTCGGGACCATAGTCACGGCGGATGATCGCGCCCATCTCCCGGACGCGCGCCGTGAGCGTCCGCTCATCGATCAGGACTTCCATCTACCGCTTCTCCTTCGCGGCCGGCATCACGGCGGCCCTGACGCGTTCGGCCATGGCGCGCCCGTCGCGCAGCACGTCGCCGGCCTGGAGGCTGAGCACCTGCCGGTCGCGCATCAACACACGGCCCGCCACGATCGTGTTTCTGACGTCGTCCCCGTGCGCGACGTAGACGAGGTGCGACATGGCGTCGAAGATGGGCGTCTGACGCGCGCCGTCCATCGCGACCGTGATCACGTCGGCCTCCTTGCCTGGCTCGAGGCTGCCGATGCGATTGCCCAGTCCGAGGGCGGCGGCCCCGCCGCGCGTGGCCAACTCGAGCACCTGCCGAGCCGGGAGGACTCGCGGGTCGAGCGTGGCCACCTTCTGCAACAGGGCCGCCAGCCGCATCGCCTCGAACATGTCCAGATCGTTGCTGCTCGCGGCGCCATCAGTCCCCAGTCCGGCGGGCACGCCCTTCGCGATCCACTTGGCCGACGGCCGCGACGCCGCTCGCGAGCTTCATGTTGCTGCCCGGGTTGTGCGCAAGCCCGACGCCGCGAGCGGCCAGCGTGGTCATGTCCTGATCGTCCAGATACACGGCGTGCGCCGCGAGGGTCCTTCCCTGCCAGAAGCCGAGCGACTCCAGGTACTGCGTCGGCGACTGGTGGTGCGCGTCCCGAATGAGGTCCACTTCCTGCTGCGTCTCGGCCAGGTGAATCAGCACCGGCACGCCGTACTGATCCGCCAGAGCCCTGGCGGCCTTCAGCGTCTGCGCTTCGACGGTATAAGGCGCGTGCGGAGCCACCGCGGGCGTGACGAGCGGGTCGTCCTTCCACTTCCTGATGAACGCTTCCGCGCGCGCCAGGCCTTCCTCCGGCGTCTTGGCATCCGTGACGGGAAACTTGATGACCGACTGCCCCAGCACGGCGCGCAGGCCGACCTCGTGGACGGCTGTCGCGATGTCATCCTCGAAGTAGTACATGTCCGCAAACGTCGTCGTTCCCGACTCGATCATCTCGAGCGCGGCCAGCCGGGTGCCGATGCGGACGAAGTCGGGAGAGACGGTCTTCGCCTCGGCCGGGAAGATGTAATTGTTCAGCCAGTCCATCAGGGCGAGGTCGTCGGCGAGCCCGCGAAACAGCACCATCGGCGCGTGAGTGTGCGTGTTGACGAGGCCGGGCAGAATGATCTGGCCGCGGGCATCGATCCGCTGGGCGGACGGAATACTTCGCGGCGATTTCGTCGGCCGGCCCGACGGCGACAATCTTGTCCCGATCGATGGCGACTGCACCGAACGGAACCACCTGGCGCGCCGCGTCCATCGTCACGACAGTGCCGCCGGTCACCAGCAGCGACACGGGCGTCGCCGCCTGGCCACCGGTCGCGACACGGAGCAAAACCGCTGTGGCGAGGGTCAGGCCAGCGGCTGCGAGTCGCAAATCTGAGAGAACGCATCCGGAGGGAATTCTATATTGGCTCAGCGCCCGGTTTCTGGAAACTCGCGAGCGTGACCTGTCATATAGTCCACTCGTGCCTGTGCACCTGATCCAGCACGCAGTCGCGCTCGACGCTCTTGTCTCGCTGCGGGACAAGACGACGACGCTCGAGCCATTTCCGGCGCCTCGCGCATCGAATCAGTCTGGTGTTGGCGATGGAGGCGACCCGCGAGTTACCTACGACCGCAGTCCGCGTGGACACACCCCTCGAGTCGCGCATGGCGAGGCCGTGCGATCGGACATCGTCGTCGTCCCGGTCCTGCGGGCCGGGCTCGGGATGGTCGACGCGGTGCTCGAGCTTCTGCCGCACGCGCGCGTCGGCCATATCGGGCTGCAGCGGGACGAGCGCACGGCCATCGCGTCTCGGTACTACTCGAAGCTTCCGCACGATCTCTCGCAGAGCATGGCGCTCATCGTGGACCCGATGCTCGCCACCGGCGGGAGCGCGGTGTCCGCCATTACGATGCTCCAGCAGGCGGGGGCCAGGGACATTCGCCTTGTCTGCATCGTGGCCGCCCCGGAAGGGATCGCGGCCGTCGAAGCCGCGCACCCCGGCGTGCATATCTTCACGCCCGCGATCGACCGCGAGCTGAACGCGCAGAAGTTCATCCTGCCAGGCCTTGGCGATTTCGGCGACCGTCTGTACGGAACGCTCACGCTGTAGACGCGGCTTGGCGGCGTCCGGCGAGGTGAGTTAAGCTGAACGAGCCGCACATCGAATTGGGCGCTTGGCTCAGTTGGTAGAGCATCGCCTTCACACGGCGGGGGTCAGTGGTTCGAGTCCACTAGCGCCCACCAATTCACACGGCGGAAGACCTAATAAGCATTGAGTGATTTCGACGAATCGCTCGCCAGGGCCTCGTCGGGCCCGATCGGCGCCCCTTGGTTACTGGAACGAGAACCACATTGACAAGGCGACGAACGCCCCTGAGAGCGTCAAGATCATGGCGGTGGTGATGGCGGCGGGCCGGTTTATCGTTATCAATCGGGTTTGCTCGATTCTGTGAACACCCGCACATTAGACAGAGCCGTCGCGTGGTAGCGCAACGACCCTGAACGTCCAATCTCGTCTGAGAACGGCGGCGTCGAACGGACACCGCACAGCGTGGGCTAGTCACTACCCTACCACGACGCTGCACAAGGGCCTACGCATCGCCGAAGGCTTGGCCTGAAGCCCACGTCCCAGACGCTCAGGACGGCCCTGCAGGCCGGGTTACTCGGTACGCCGGCGCTGGTAACGAGGGACCTGGACGATGAGAGGGCATGAGGCCCTTACGGAGCCGCGGGAACGATGGCCGGTTTTGCATCGTCCAGCGCCACATGGCGACATCTCCCGTCTAATCGTGACGCGCCATCAGTTCCCGCCATCGGCGGCGTTGACTGCGCGTGCACCGCTCGTGTTGCACGCGAGCGCGCCCCATGCTTCCACCGCGCCCGCCGGCATGGCCCTCAGGCGTGCGTGGGCCCGGAGGTCGTCAGGCCTGGCGGCGGTCAGTCGTGAAAATGACTTGTTTCGGCATCATGGGCTCGCGGCCGCCCTCTTTCAGTTGAATGGGGAGCACCCGTCCGATGAGGGCCAAGAACGCAACGGAAGTCAGCAAAGGGCGCCACGCGAGGGCGCCCTTTTCGTTTCGACTCTCACGTTCGACCGCGTGCTGGAAGATCGGCGGCTGCTGGAATCCCCTCGAAACCTGACAGGCTGAACCCGTCGCCCTCCGACAGGCCAGTGCTACTTCTCTGGCCGATTCATCGACTGCCGCACATCGATGAGCGCCTGCTGGCTCACGGTCAGCGTCCCTTCCTGCGGCCGGTCCAGATCAGCGATCAGCGCGATGACCGCGGAAAAGCTGACGGCCACGACAAGCATGGCGACCGACCGGACCGTGCCCACCAGCCCCGCGTGATAGCCCAGGGCGGCCAGTGACAGCATGGCAATCGTCAGCAGGGCCAGCCAGATGGCGCCCGGGATGCGGTTCCTCAATCCGGCGGTCACTCGTTTCGCATGGAGGTCAATCACCTCATTAAGTGACGCGACGAAGAGGCCCACGACAATCGAGTCTCCGTGCTGCAGCCCGACTGATGTCGCTGCCGACCACAACTGGCCCTGCAACTCTTCCGACCGAAGAATCTCCTCTTTCACGCGGCCTGACCGGACCGCTTCCAGACGACTATCCACGTAGGACCGAAGAAGGGTGCGAATCTCGTCGCGCCTCTCCGGGAGCATCGCCGCGCGCAGGTAGGTCGTCCCGATCGCGTTGGCCTCGTCGAGCACCAGTTGTTTACGGGTATCGAAGCGCGACGCCGCCATGCCGAACGTGAACGCGAGCATGAACGCCAGCAGCCCCAGCGTGGCTCCAACCATCGTGCCGACAGGCGTCTCCTTTTCGCGACCCGGTTGGCGGTGCCGGTAACTTCCCAGCCGGTAGCCGCCCTCGATGGCCGCCAGGACGAGCACAACGATGGCGAGGAACAAGCTCCACAGCGGGAGCAGGTCGAGGACAGTCGTGTACTGCGTCACCATCGTGACGCGGATGTTATACCGTTCGCCGCCGTTTTCCTCACCCTCAGTATCGTGAGCGCATCGGATCGGAACGGGGCGTGCTGAGCGCCATGATTAGCCTCACAATAGGGTCATGATCCGCGTCACCGAGACAATTGGTCTTGACGACCGAGAAGTCGCGGAACGGTTCGTCCGGGCAACGCCCCGGCGGCCAGCGTCAAAGCGCGGTCAAAGTTTCCGGTGCGAGCCTGCTGAATGGTCGGGTGCCTCGTGAACAGCATCTCCCGCGATGACAAGATCGTTTATTGGCACCGCGACCTACCGCCCGTGAATGCGGAGTTGATGGCTGAACACACGGTTGAGGCGACCAGTAGCCGTGTGGCCGGGACGATCAGTCATCGGGACGAGCTCTGGGATCGCTGCTACCAGGAGCTCATGGCGAACACACAGATCCGACTGGTTCAGGAGATTGCTCGCTTCGGTGGCCACTACGCACACGTCTACGACGAAGCAATTGATGTTCGCCATGACGAGGCGGCTGGCGAAGCGTGGTTGCACGGCCGTTTCTCGTACATGGTCTACCGCCGCCCTTTACCGTCACCGTAAAACGGTCCGGATTGGAGTGATGGTTGGCGGCGGACCTCAACTCTCAGACGTGAGCGCCGCAGATCGAGACCACCCGGCTACCGGGCTATCGTCTGTCGAAAACGGATTTCGTTTTCTCTTTCGTTGCCGTCATAGTCGAATCATTGGTCAAGGTCTTGCCATCCGCCGAGATGGTATAGACGTCCATCGCAAACTCCTTGCCGTTCATCCTTGTCGTGACCGTGAACGTGGTCGGCGACGTCTTCGTGAACGCGTTCGTGAACTTGCTTGCCTGGCCGGCCACCATCACGGGATAGTCCTTGCCATCGAAACTTGCTTTACAGGGTCCTCTGAGCTTCCAGGGATTCGACCGTGATGCCGTTCGTTCCATCCGTGGTGATCTTCATCGTCGTCGCTGTTCCCTTCACCTCACCCGACTTCCATTTTCCGAGGAAGCCGGGACCGCCCGAGACGCGGGTGTCGGTGGACGTCTGCTGCACGGTCTTTCCATCCGGTCCCGTCACATCGGACACCCACATCAGCGAGTTCCCGTTCAGCGTCACTTTGGATTTCGAAAGAGGCTTTCCGTTCATGCGGAACGTCAGTTCCCATGAGGTCGGACTCACTTCCTTGGCGGCCACGGAGACGCCACTTGGCATGGTGTATTCCTTGCCCGTCAGAATCGAAATCGGCATCGAATCCTCCGCCGTTGTAGTGCATCGTTCCGGACGCCTGCTTTTCGAAGGTGTACACGGTTCCGCCAAGCTGGCTCTTGGTCAGGTCAAGGACCCACGTCCCGGCGAAGTTCGGATCAGCGGCGAGCAAGAAGGAAGTGGCAGCCAACACCACAAGAAGGGTGCAGATAGACCTTGTGCTGGGAATCATATGGCCTCCTCACGAGCCGGTTTGTGCACGTTGCGTCAACGGCGCGCAGGATATCACGGTGAGCAGCGACCGGGTCCTCAACCGTTCCGCGACCGCGACTGTCGAGACCGTCGAGATCCTTGCGGAGATTCGCACGGCCACCAATCCCTGTCGGGTCAGCACTCCGGCGCGTGGCGAAGCTGCCGGGAGATGAGCAGAACTCAAACGGCGTTCTGCGCGTCGTACCAATTGAGAGGCTCGGCCCCTCTTCCGTCATGGGGGTGTCGTGATGCAAGACAATCGACGCTACGTCGTTGCCCTCGTCGCGGCCGTTGGGCTGTGGGCGGCACTCGTCTACGGCTCACCGCGGACCTCGCCTCCAATCGTGATCACGAGCGACGTGTCTTCGACGCGGTCGACTTCCGCGCATGGAAATATCGCTCCGCCGCTTCAAACGACAGCGTCCGGAGGCGCGCCCGCGACGTGTCCGGGTACTCCGCCGAGCCCTGATTGGGTCTGTCAGAACGGCGCGTGGCAGAGCCCCGGATCGGCGACGCAGGCGGCCGGCTCCGGTGGAAACGGGGCGGGCGGCTGTCTCGGCGTCCAACCAGGCGCCGGCTGGTCGTGCGTCGGCGGGGCGTGGGTCGAGCAGGGCGCCACGACGAGCACCGCACCCCAGAACGCGCTGAATGCGCCGTCATCCACATCGCCGAACGTCACAGCGCCGGCCACGCCGTCCTCGTCGCCATCGACGCGCCTCGACAACGAGAACGACGGCGCGCAGTGCCCGGCGAACCCGCCGAGTCCTGAATGGATCTGTCGATCGGGCGTCTGGGCTCCGCCGGCCATGAACGTCACGCCGCCGCCGGTGCCCACGCCGTCGGCGCCCGCGACGCCAGCGCCTCCGTCAACGCTTCCACCAACGCCGAGTGTTTCCGATCCGAGCAGTCTCGCTTGTGCAGGCCCTGCCCCTGGACCGAACTACGCGTGTCAGAACGGATCGTGGATGATTCGCTGACACGCAATCGGATGTGGGCTTTGGAAGTCCAGAATTTCACGCACCCGCGACGTTTCCGAGGACAGGACTGATCTTAAGCACCGAGCGCCAGACACGGAAAAAGAAAACGGCCGGCCCTTGAAAGGTGCCGGCCGTTTTGTCCGATTGACCGCCCTCTGTCGTCTAGAACGCGGTGCAGCGATCGCTGACCATCTTTGCGCTCTTCACGGCGATGGTGCGCGTCGGCATATCAGCCGAGGCCGCCTTGCTCTGCGCGCCGCCGGCGGCCGCCTCAGCGACGGTCCCGGTGATTTCCACCTTGTGATTCACGTGACTGCTGATGTTGAAGCTCGCCGGCGCGCCCGACAGCACGAACTTGTCGCCCTTGTCGCCCGCGGCCGCCGCCCCAGCCGGCTCACGCGGCGCGGATTTCGCCGCCGCAGCGCCGCTGGCCGACGCGTTGCTCAACACATACGTGCCCGGGGTCGTCCCCTGCTCCAGACAGCCGGTCCACGTCTGTGACGCAGGCGTCTGGGCCGAAGCTGCAGGCGCCGGGGACTGTGACGCCGGCGGCTGCGGCGACGACGGCGGATCGCTCGGATTCGGGGCCTGCGCCTGAGCCGCAGCAAGAGCCGCGCTGGCCAACACGGCGAGAGCTGTTCCGATAAGCGTACGCTTCATGAGACTCTCCTCCTGAAAGGTGTGTTTCGATTCAATGCGGTGCGATGCCCTTCCTTCGGATTACTGCACGATGCGGACCACCGGCGGATCGGGAAGGATCGGCGCGCAATCGGAGGCGCGGCTCAGGCAATGTCCGGCGAGCCTACAGCCACTATGTAAGATGCACCCGCCGGACGTTTCCCCCAGGCGCAGGACCGCTGATTTCCGCGTCGTGCGGTGCCGCTCCCAGAGACTGAGAACATCGACGACGGGGTTCCCCACCGATACGTACTCGATGCGTAGCGAATCAAGCCACGCGGGCAGCATAGGAACTCCGCTGCGAAACGGGATGAATCTGGTCGCCAGGGATCTGCGTCAGATGCGATCGTACGTTGCTGTCATCACGGTCAGCTTCTGCGCGACGTCAGGAGTCAGCTGCCCGGGCAGAAGCCGCCATCGCCAGTTGCCGGTGGCCGTACCGGGGCGATTCATGCGTGCCTCGCTTCCCAGACCCAGAAGATCCTGCGCCGGAACGATCGCGGTATCCGCGACCGACGCCAACACCGCACGGATGAACTCCCAGTGGACCTCCCGACCGTCGAGGACGAGATAGCGGCGAGCGTACTCGCGTTCGTTCGCGATGTCGCTGTTCGACCGCGTGCTGTGTCCGACCTCGCCGGTCCACCACCCCACGGCGGTGTCGTTGTCGTGCGTGCCCGTGTAAACCACGCGATTTCGCGGGTAGTTGTGTGGCCTGAAATCGGGCGCCTGCGGATCTGTGCCGAACGCAAACTGGAGGATCGCCATCCCTGGGAGCCCGAACCGCTCGCGGAGTGCCTCGACTTCCGGCGTGATCACGCCGAGGTTCTCGGCGACGAACGGCAGCCGATCGACGCCGAGCGCCGTTCGCATCACGTCGAAGAGCGCCGCGCCCGGTCCCTTGACCCATTCGCCTCGCACAGCCGTGGTGGCATCGCTCGGGACTTCCCACGATGCCTCGAACCCGCGAAAATGATCGATGCGAACCCGATCGACCAGGGTGAGCAGGGCGCGGCAGCGCTCGACCCACCAGGCGTACCCGCTGCGCTCGAGGACATCCCACCGGTAATGGGGGTTGCCCCACAGCTGTCCGGTCGCGCTGAAGTAGTCCGGCGGCACGCCAGCGACGACGGTCGGACGGCCGTCGGGCTCGAGCCGGAACAACTCGCGCCGGGCCCAGACGTCGGCGCTGTCATGGGCGACGAAGATGGGCAGATCGCCCATGATGACGATGCCTCGCGAGCGGCAGGCGTCGCGAACGCGCTGCCACTGCTCGAAGAAGAGGAACTGCGTCAGCTTGTGCATCTGGACGTCCCGGGCACAGTGGGCCGACCACCGCGCGACGGCCGACGGATCACGGTGCGCGATGTCGGGTTCCCACGTCGTCCAGGCCGTCTGGTCGTGTGCGGCCTTGACGGCCATGAAGAGCGCGAAATCGTCCAGCCAACCCGCACTCGCGCGACAGAACCGATCAAAGCGATCGCGCTGGGCGGTGGGGACCGCCGCGTCGAAGCGATCGAGCGCGCGTCGCCAGAGCGCCTCACGATGCGCGAGCACGGCAGGGAAATCGACGTCCCCGTCTGCGAAAGGCTGCTGGCCGCGCGCTTCCTCCGCTGTAAGCAGTCCTCGCTCGATCAGGTCGTCGAGGCTGATGAGGAGCGCATTGCCCGCGAACGCAGAGAAGCATTGGTACGGAGAGTCGCCGTAGCCGGTGGGACCGAGCGGCAGGACCTGCCAGAGGCGCTGGTTGGCTGCAGCGAGCAGATCGATGAACTCGAAGGCGCTCGGGCCCAGATCCCCGATGCCGAAGCGTCCGGGCAGAGAGGTCGGATGCAGAAGCACGCCGCTCGAACGAGAAGACAACATTTCGAAGTATAGGCGCCAGACGATTCGCGCGTCTCCAGTGCGCCGCGACTTGCCATGACAACGTCACAGATGAGACTCGGTGTCCGGTTCCTCCCTTTCGCGTGCATTGAGGTGCTGCTCCAGCAGTTGCCTCGCGGCGTCGCGCCCGCCGAGCCCGAACGCGATGGCCAATCCGAGCATCAACGCGCCGAAGCCAATGGCAAAGGCGGTCAGCACGACCGTCGTCGCCAACTTCACCTGTTCGAGCGCCATGACGACCGCAATCGCGATGACCACGAGCCGCAACGTTCCGCTGAGCAGACGTGCGGCTGGCAGCCCTGCATTGACCGACGCGAGCAACGTGGCACGCCACACGAAGTTGCCCACCAGGAACCCCAGTGCGAGCACCAGCAGAGCCAGCAGGACCCGGGGCACGAATGAGAAGAATTCGTCGACCAGCCCCTGAAATGGCGCGAACTGCAGCGTGTCCAGGGCCGAGACGATGAAACCAATCCAGACGATCCAGAAGATGATCTTCGCGATCAGCAGGTCGGCGGTCGGCATGTCTGCGAGACGCAGCATGTCGCTGGCTCCGGTTCGCGTGGCCAGGCGGTCGAAATGCAGCCACGCGAGCACCCTCCTGACGATCCGCCTGGCGAGGACCGCCACGAGGAATCCCCCGGCGAAGATAATGGCCGCTGCCACGAGCCGCGGCACGAACTGCACGAAGGCGGTTGCAAAGTTGTGCCACGACTGGGCGAGCGCGTCAGCAATGTCTTGAATCATAGCGACCTCACACCTCGGCCGACCAGCGCTCGACGAGCAGCGGCTTCAGCCGTTGGAATGTCTGACACAGCGAGTCGAGTTCTTCCCGTACGGTCGCGTCGGCTTCGAGCGCCGCATGGGCCATGAATGCCGCGGAGCGCCACAGGTAGAGCGGAACGAACGTCCCAGCCAGGTGCTCGACACTGGCCGGTCCTCGTCGCGTGGCCGCGGCGAACGCATAGACCGTCCTCACCCAGAGTTCGTCGTCGGAGTGCAGTTCCGGAGACGATGTCTCCTCGACAATGCGCGCGAGAAGGCTCGGGTCGAGGACCTCTTCGAGCAGCGGGCGGATCTCGACGATGTCGTGACGGGCTTGAGCGGCCAGGGCCTCGTAATCCCAGGCTGGCGCGTCGGGAGATTCCTTCGGTTCGGTGCCCCACCTGCGCAGCTCCACGACGCCGTTCGCCTTCGTCCAGAACCGATCGTGTGCACGAAGGCTCTCGGTCAGAGCAAGGGCGACCTGCTGCACGGCTTCACGAAGCTTCGTGCGCGCGCCGGCGACCGTCGTCGCCGGGCGCCAGATCTGACCGACAGCAAACCCCGCGGCTACGGCCTCGGTGCGCACCCGCAAGTCAATTGCGAACCGTGCCACCTCATGGTTCCAAATGTCCTGTTTGAGACAATGGGCGGCGAAGCGTCCCGAGCACGAGAACTCGCCGCCGAGCGGCTCGTCGAGCCCGACGCCGTACAGGGCGCGCACCAGCGGGCGCACGAGTTGGGTAACCAGCGCGCCATCGAGAGGATGCCGGCGATGGCACGGTGCGAGGAACTCGACCTCGGAACGCGCGATGGGCGAGATGAGCTCGGTCACCCGTTCCGGACTGGTCGTCGGACCGAGGGGACTGACGACGACGAGGACTTTGGCCTGCGTCAGCTCCGCGGCGGCAAACACGGTGCGCAGGGCGGCCTGCTTTCCCGGCAGGCCGTGATAGGGCGCCACCACGCGATGAAGCGTCCGCAGCGAATGCGACGTCAGCACCCTGTCCGCCGCGGCGAATGAGGCGGAACGAATCAGATCGGGCGTTCCGTCAGTGGAGCCGCCATCGGAATTGATCATGACGGTGCGCAGGCGCGGAAAATCGCGCGTGAAGCACATGTGCACGGCGCGAACGACGTCCAGAACCGTTGCAGCATTGTCCAGCGTCGGCAGGCCTACGAGGATATCCACCTGCCCCACAGCAATCAGCTGCCGGAGTAACGCGTCGGAAAGCGCGCTCTGTTCCTCCACGGTGTTCATCTGCCTCCGGGGCACGACTGTCCGACTGTCGCCGCCGGACTCACGCTAGAGCCAGCGCAGCCTGAACCAGTAGAAATCATACGGACCCATCATCATGATGTACGGTTCGCGTCCGGTGCGCGGAAAGATGCTGCCGCCGAACATTTCGATCGGGATGGCGCCTGCCAGGTTGGACAGATCGAGCTCCGCAACCTGCGCGGTCCCGGCAAGGTTGTGAATCGCCAGCACTGTTTCGCGTCCGAGCGTCCGTGTGAACGCCAGCACGCGATGGTTGGCTGGCTTCAGGACTTCGATCGACCCGCGGCCGAAGACCCGTGTGGAGCCCCGGACCTCGATGAGCCGTCGAGTCCAGTTCAGCAGCGACGCCGGATTCCGTTGCTGCGACTCGACGTTGACGGCCTGATACCCGTAGACGGCGTCCGAGATGAGCGGCAGCCACAGCCGCTCGGGATCGGCCGTCGAAAAACCAGCGTTGACGCCGCCGGTCCACTGCATCGGCGTGCGCACGCTGCTCCGGTCGCCGAGGTACACGTTGTCGCCCATGCCGATCTCGTCTCCGTAATACAGGATGGGGCTTCCCGGCAAGGACATGAGCAGCCCGCACATCAGCTCGATGCGCCGGCGGTCGCCTTCCATGAGCGGGGCGAGCCGGCGACGGATCCCGAGGTTGATCCGAGCCCGCGGATCCTGGGCGTATTCATCCCACATGTAGTCGCGTTCCACCTCCGTCACCATTTCCAATGTCAGCTCGTCGTGGTTGCGCAGGAAGATGCCCCACTGGCAGGAGTCCGGAATGCTGGGCGTCCGTTCGATGATGTCAACGAGCGGCTTGCGATCTTCAAGCCGGAGCGCCATGAACATGCGGGGCATGACGGGGAAGTGAAACGACATGTGGAACTCGTCGCCCGATCCGAAATACGGACGGACGTCCTCCGGCCACATATTGGCTTCGGCCAGCAGCACTTTGTCCGTAAAGTGCGCGTCGAGACGTCCGCGAAACTCCTTCAACACCGCATGCGTCTCCGGTAGATTCTCGCAGGACGTGCCCTCGCGTTCGACGAGGTACGGGACCGCGTCCACTCGAAACCCGTCCACGCCAAGGTCGAGCCAGAACTTCATCACCTTCCAGATTTCCTCCCGGACGGCCGGGTTGTCATAGTTCAAGTCTGGTTGATGGCTGAAGAACCGGTGCCAGTAGTACGCCTTGGAGACAGGGTCCCAGGCCCAGTTCGAGCGCTCGGTATCGAGGAAGATGATGCGGACGCCCTGATAGCGATCGTCAGAGTCGCTCCACACGTACCAATCGCGGCGCGGATTCTCCGGGGAGCTTCGGGCTTCGACAAACCACGGGTGCTGATCGGACGTATGGTTCAGGACGAGTTCGATGATCACCCGCAGCCCGCGCCGGTGCGCTTCGCTCAGGAACGTCTGGAAGTCCTGCAGCGTCCCATAACTGGGGTGGATGTTCGTGTAGTCCGAAATGTCGTACCCATCGTCGCGGAACGGCGATGGATACATGGGTTGAATCCAGAGGCAGTTCACGCCGAGCGATTCGAGGTAGTCCAGCTTCGACGTGAGGCCGCCGAAGTCGCCAATGCCGTCGGCGTTGCCATCGGCGAACGATTTCACGTGGAGCTGGTAGAAGACCGCGTCCTTGTACCACGAGGGATCGTTAGCATTGAGGATGGGCATGGTGATTCAACGCGAGGAGGAAACAACATTGCGCGATCTGGCGGCACACCCTGGTCTCATCGGTGCTCCCTGCAGGTCGCCCTGAAGTCGGCCCAGACACAGTAGCCTCGCCAGCCATCGAGCATGAAGGCGATGGTAGCGACCGATCGCGGCGCACGCCCGGCGCCGACGTCGTCGGCGCCGGTTTGTGCGCCTCCATTGAGCGATTCGCTGCGCCTGGACCGCGACTCAGAAATCGACGCGCCGGGCGGACCCGCGCAACAGCACCGTCTTGTAAGTCTGCTGGACGCCCTTCACAGGCCCGGCGATCGACGTCGTCGCGACCGTGGTGATGCCGATCGTGCGGAACGCCTGCCTGTTGGAGCCCGAGAGCAGAATTGCCGGAAGCAGCACGGAGAACGTGGTCGTGCTTTTGTCCGGGATGCTGGCGATCACGACGCTCACCAGCGTGCCGATGCCGGCGGCGAGGGTCGTGATCTGGTTGCCCGAAAAGTTGAGCGTCTGGCGCCCCTTGATGAACGTGAACCGGGGGGTGCCGTCGATGCTGGTCGTCGAGTATGTGACCGCGACGCCGGTGCCTTTGAGCTCGAAGAGATTCGGTGCGGTGAGTGTGGCCATCATCTTTAACCTCCAAATGGTTTCTATTCCAGACTGCTCCCTGATCCGTGTCAATGGGAGAATGCGATGATCCGGAGCACCGCCGCCCAATCAGGGCGCCCGTCACCCGACGCGATCAGGGCGAACCGGTTGCGCGCTACCGTGCCGCGCCCGCGGCCCAGTTCATCACGATCGTGATCGGCGGGTTCCGTGCTTCATCGACCGCGACGTTCATCAGGAACCGTTGTCCGTCCGGGCTCACCGCAAACGGGATCCCCAGGTTCGGATAGAGCGGATCGGCGGACGATTGAAAGAGCATCTTCGGCTCGCCCGCGGAGAACTCCGGCGCCGTCTTCACCGCGACGGCCATCATCCTGCCGTCCCCGGTGCGGTAGAACAACTCCGTGCCGTCGCGCCGCCACGCCGGCTGCGCGCCTCCGTTGACCGAGATCTTCCACCTATCGCGCGTCGCCGGAAACGGCTGCACGTAGACTTCAGGCACTCCGGTCTCGTTCGACGTGTAGGCAATCCTCTGGCCGTCCGGCGAAAACTGCCCGTGAAATTGCGGGGAATCGGTCGGATAGAAACGGTACGGCTTCCGCTCTCCGGTGAGGGGCAGAATCCACAGCTCAAATCGCTTCGCCGTGTCGGTGTACGACAGGTACTTTCCATCGCGGGACACATCGACGAGGACCTTGTTTTCGCCGGAATCCCATAAGGACTCGGTGCGCCCCGCGCCGCCGGCCGCCTTGCGGCAGAACTGGGGCCTGCCGTCGATGCGGCACGTCCAGACGACGCCGTTTCCGTCGGGCGTGAACCGGGCGATCGTGCCGAGCCGGTCGAACAACGACAGGTCCTCCCGGCGGGTGTCGAACTGCCAGAGCTGTAACGCGCCTGTCTTCGGGTCCACGCGTTCGATGACGCCGCGGCTTCCGTCCGGCGACAGTGCCGGATGCGCGTAGCGCTCCGCCGGGATTCCGTTGCCGATCCGGTTGCCCGCGCGATCCATCCAGATCACTTCATGCTGGTGGACCGACGCGTTGAAGGCCAGCATCCCGTCGCGCGATACGGAAAAATCCGCGAATCGGTACGGCCCATCGACCGCAACCGCGTCGGCGATCCGCACGGGATCTCCTCGTAACTGAAACCGCTGCTGGTCCAACTCCTGGGCCATCAGGGCGCCGTCCTGGACGAAGAACAAGTGCGGACCGTTTCGCCCGGAGGCCGACGATCCCGGCGCGTACGTTGCCCCGAACGGGCTCCCCAGCGCCAAACGCTGGCTCTCCTTCGAGTCCAGCGATCCGAGGCGGACCAGGGTCTCATTCTGGTCGTTCGCAAAGTAGAACGCTTTCTCGATGAACAAGTAGTGCCGGCCATCCGGCAGAAAGCGCGGGAAGGAGTGGAGTGTGCCAACGGCTGGCGCGGTCACTTGTACGGGACGCCCGCCAGCGGCCGGAATGCGGAAGAGCCCCGACTCTTCCTGCGGCGCGTAGAGGATCGTGTCGTCCGCGCCCCAATCGCCGCCCTGGGCGAAACCCACGTCGGCAAGGATCTGCGCCTGCCCGCCCCCGACATCGATTGTTTTCAGCTTCTGATGAACGCTGTCGAAGAAACCTATCCGTCGGCTGTCCGGCGACCAGAATGAAAACCGCGCGCCCTCGGTTCCCGCGAGCGGCTGCGCAACTGGCTGGTCCAGCGGCCGCACCCAGATCATGCTCGTGCCCCGCGCGTTCTGGCCGACAAATGCCAGCAGGCGGCTGTCAGGCGAGACGCTCGGCTGCCTCGCCAGTGTGGCATCCGTCATGACGGTGAACCGCACGGGGTTCTGCGTCGCTTGCGGCTCACGCCAGTGCATCCACGACACGCCCGCCGCGATCACGGCCATCAGCGCCGCCGTCGCCCAGGCGAGCGATCCGCCGCCCGTGGTTCGCGCGGCGCGTGTTCCGGTGTCGCGGCCTTCCGCGATCCACTTCAGTTCGCGCCCCAAGTCTCCAGCGGATTGCCACCGCGCATCCGGATCCTTCGCCAGACACGTCTGGATCACGCGCTCCAGCCACGCCAGCGCACCACTCTTCGTGCCAACGTCGGCCCCGCCGATCGCGGGCGGAGATTCCTTGAGAATCGACGCGATCAAGCTGGCCTGGCTCGCCCCTGTGAAGGCATGCCGCCCGGTCACCATTTCGTACAGCACGGCGCCAAAAGCAAAGACATCGGACCGGGCGTCGGCTTTCTTTCCCTCGAGTTGCTCCGGCGCCATGTACTGGAAGGTTCCGAGGATCGTGCCTTCCGTTGTCAATTCGCGCGTCGGGAGCGCCGTTTCTCGCTCGTGCGCTGACGAGGCGGCCTCCCGCACTTTCGCCAGACCGAAATCCAGTAGTTTCGTTCCGGATTTCGTCAACATGAGGTTGCCGGGCTTCAGGTCGCGGTGGACGATCCCCTGCCGGTGTGCCTGATTGAGCGCCCCGGCGATCTCGATGGCGTACGTCAGCGCCGTCTCGAGCGGCAACGCGCCTTTCTTCAGTCGGTCCGCGAGCGTCTCGCCCTCGACGTACTCCATGACGAAATAGTCGGTGCCGTCGTGGCTGCCCACGTCATAGAGGGTGCAGATGTGCGGATGGTTGAGGCTCGACACCACGCGCGCCTCGCGCTGCATGCGCTCGCGAAGTTCCGGGTGTCCCGCCATGGCTTCCGGCAGGATCTTAATGGCCGCCGTGCGGTCGAGGCGGGTGTCGCGGGCCTTGTACACCTCGCCCATCCCACCCGCGCCCAGCGCGGAGACAATCTCGTACGGACCAAGGCGAGTCCCTGCAGCGAGGCGCATCCGCGTGATTCTATGCGAGCCACCGGGTGCTGTCTCGGAGGAGCACGGCCCTCGGCGCCGAGAACGGCCCGTAAGCGTTAGGATCATGAGGCACAAAA
Source organism: uncultured Acidobacteriota bacterium (assembly GCA_963724645.1). GTDB lineage: Bacteria > Acidobacteriota > Vicinamibacteria > Vicinamibacterales > SCN-69-37 > CAVXSP01. The sequence goes on along the minus strand of CAVRVJ010000005.1, from coordinate 132,742 downwards.
GCCGATTTGATGCAACCTTGAGAAGTAGCAGTATCGTGAGGCTACGATGGATCGAGGTCATGCGGCCCCAGGCGTGTTCTCGAAAAGGTGACAGGTCTTATCTCACATGGAGGTGACGTGGTGGCCAACAGGACAAGGACACATCGATGCTTGATGGTGCTTTTCGGTGCAGGGTTACTATTGATGGGGACTGCACGAAACGCCGCTGCACAAGGGTTCATCAGTCCTTTCATCGGATACAACTTCGGCGGGGACGCAGGCTGCCCGGAGGTTACGAATTGCAAGGATAAGAAAGTGGATTGGGGGGTGGCCGTCGGCTCCCTGGGCAGCGTGGTCGGCTTTGAGGCGGAGTTCGGTTACACCAAGGACTTCTTTGGCGAATCAGCGGCTCAGACCTCGAACGTGCTGACGGCCATGGGCAACTTCATGCTGGCGCCAAAGTTCGGCCCCATCCAGCCCTACGGCGTGATTGGCCTGGGGTTGATTCGGACCTCCGTCGAAGCCACGGCCACGAGCACGAGCAGCGACAACAATCAATGGGGATGGGACGGTGGCGGAGGCTTGATGGTGTTCTTTGGCCAGCACGTGGGCATCCGCGGCGAGGTTCGTTATTTCCACTCGTTTCAAATTCTCGATCTCACGAACTTTCCGAACGTCGATTTTCAGGACACCAAGCTCGACTTCGGTCGCGCGGCTGGTGCCGTCGTGTTCAAGTTTTGACGTTCAAGAGTAGTCGGCTACTTTCGGACGAGTGAATAACGAGGCTCTTCGGTCTCAGGGCCGCTTGGGAGATGCATTCTGCACGGTGATGGAGACGACCTGCCGCACCCACCGGGCGGGTCGCTTCTCGCCGGTCAGTATCAACTCGAACGGGGCGGCATTCCCCGTCAACGGCGCGCCGTCCTTCCTGTCTGCAAGGATGGCCACGCGGTCGGTGAAATCGGGATCAAACTCTGCGATCCCGAACGCCACGCGGTAACCGTCTGCACCCGTGACGATCACGCTCTTGGCGAGTTCGGCGCCGCGCAGATCCTCAGCCCTGGGCACCCCGGCACGCGTGAGTAGTTCGCGAACGGTCACCCCTTCATAGGTTCCCGTTTGGTCATGGGCGGAGGCGGTGACCGTCGTCCGTGGCATCGCGGCGAGGTCGCTGGCGGTGAGCGTCAGGCCGTGCGGCACGGCTCCGGTGACCTCCACGACAGGCGCCTGCGCGCCGACGAGGCCGGAGAGGAGTAACACGGCAAAGAGAATGAATCGTCGCATCATCGTTCTTCTCCTGACATCTTCCAGGCCTTTCTAGGCATCGCGCATGGTGGTCATGCGGACCGTCGCCGTAATCAGAATGAACCCGAGCAGGCCCTTGGTTGTGTGTGCGTCGATGCGGGAGACGAACGCCGCCCCGAGGAAGACGCCAATCATGGAGGTCACCCCCATGATGAGCGTCGGCACAAATACCGCGTTCGGCAGATGACCGACGCGTCGATCTGTGACCGCGCCAGCGGCCACGGTTGGAATCGAGGCCAGCAGGCTGAGTGTTCCGGCCTGTTTGATCGGCACTGCGAACAGATAGAGGAGCGCGGGAATTCGCATTTCCCCGCCTGCCACGCCGAAGACGCCGCTGAGCGCCGCAATCGCAAAGCCGACGCCCCCGGCCAACGCGAGTCGCGTTATGCCTGACGGATTCCACAGGACGTGCTCCGCGTGCATGTAGGCCTCGTAGAGCATCCACGCGCCGATCAGCATCAGATAGGCGCAAACGGCCCACTTCAGGACTGGGAACACGAGTCGCTTGCGGAGCAGAGAGCCCATCACCGCGCCCAGGAGCGACACCCCCGCCATGACGGCCATGAGCCGGAGATCGTCGGCCGAGAACGTCGCTTGTCCCCAACGCCGCCAGATGCTGACGAGCACCGTCATGAACCCGAGGACAAGATTGACGCCCGCTGCGATCCGAAGGGGGAACTTGAGCACGCGCACGAGAACGGGCATTCGGAACTCGCCGCCGCCGACACCTACAAGCCCAGCGGCCGCGCCTGTCAGCAAGCCAGCGGCCGCCGCCAATCCCGTTCGCCTCACGCGCGGGGATTCTATCCGACGTCACCGTTGTTTTCTCGGATTCGATCAGAAGCGCGACGAGGTCCGACACGTCGACTACGTGATCGCTGACAAATGAACGGGGTTCCTGCCAGGGTTGGCGCGGGACAGCCGGGTCTATCCAATAAACAGGGCGTCCTCGTCGTCGCGGCTGTGGCGATGTCGATCAGAGCCGCTCCGGAAGATTTCGATGGCGGCGCGAAGACCCGCCAACAGAGCGGTGGCGTGCCGGACGGGACCGATGATCGATTCCTGTACGACGGTCACGGTCTCGTCGATGCGGCGCGCCGTCGAGTCCATCAGTTGATCAATCCGCTCGGCCTGGACGAGCGCGATTGCGGTCGTCCTCGACGCGTCATCAGCGATCTGGCGCACCTTCTCGAGGACGGGACGCAGGTCGCGCCGGAATTCCTGGACGGTGTCGGCCGCCTGGCGCGCCATCCGTGCTACCAGCAGCGTCAGCATGATCTGGCCGATCGCCATCGCGACGAGCGCGATCGCCATCGTCGCCAGACACGCGATCAGCCATCCGTTCACAGTTTCTCCTTGCGCACCTGCTCGAAGACCTCGCGTCCGTGGTCAATCGCTTCGGTCAGCGTCTCGCGATGCCGGCGGAACGCTTCGCGGCCCTCGCGAGCGGCCGCTTCCATGCGTTCGCGACCCTCGCGCGCCTTTTCCGCAATCTTGCGGCGCGTCTCTTCTCCGGGGGCGGGTGCATACAACAGCGCCACCGCCGCCCCTGCCAACGCGCCCACGGCAAAGGCGATCAGCACGGTTCCCGTCGACGTTTCATCCTTGGCCATGTCAGACTCCTTGAGAGGTCAGAAGATGCTGACCCGCACGTTCAGATACTTCTTGGGATCCTTCCGGATCTCCTCGATGAGGGTGCGCATTTCGGACACTGCCTGATTCATGTTCTCATACAAGCGCTGGTCTTTCAGCAGTTGGCCCGCGGTGCCGCGGCCGGCTTCCATCCCGGAGACCAGCTGATCCAGGCGGCTCGAGAGGCTCGTAAACCGATCGTACAGCTGCTGATCGGTCATCAACTTTCCGGCCGTGCCCTCACCGCGATTCAACCGGCCCGAAATCTGCTCGAAGTTCGACGTCGTGCTCGCCAGGCTCGCTGTCGATTTGGAGAGCGAGGCCGCCATCGCTTTGTCATTGAGAAGCCGGCCGAGCGGACCTTCCCCGGAATCGATCTTCTCGGTGATGGCATGAAGCTGCTCGAGCGACGCCTTTAGTTCGTTGTACGCCGCCGGATCGCGCGCCAGGCGCCCCAGCGTGCCCCTCCCCTCTTTCAGGTAGCCGGCCACGTTCGAAGCCGCTGCGGCGAACTGCTGCATTTCGTTGTACAGCGCAGGATCTGTGAACAGTTTGCCGACCGATCCCTTGCCCGCACGAACGTCGGCAATCAGGCGGCCGGCTTCGTCGAGGCTCTGTGACGCACTCGTCGTCAAATCGGCGAAGCCCGTCTTCTGCTCGGCTCTCACGTAGGCCCAGTTGGCCAGCGGCGTGCCGTTCTCGGCGGCCGTGACGTCCACGATCGGCTCCCCAAGCAGACTCAACGATCCGAGTGACGCGACCGATTGATTTGTGATGAGCCGGCGGACCTTGTCCGATACCTCGAAAACGACCTCGATCTCGGAGCCGGCAAATTCCACGCTCGTCACCTTTCCGACCTCCTTGCCGTTCAGCCGGACGACGGCGCCCGTCTTGAGGCCGTTGACCTGGCTGAACCGCGCCTTCAGCGGATAGCGCTGCCACCAGAAGCCCCCCTGGCCGCCCACCGCAAAAATAACCATCGCGAGCAGCACGAACGCCACAATCCCGACGACGCCGATTTTGAGCTCCGACCAGGCAATCGAGCGTGTTCTTGGCATGCCTACTCCGGGGGACTTCGTCCCCGCAGACCCCCTTACGCATCGCTCGCGGGGCCCCATTGCCCCGTTCCGCTTCGGCGGGACGTCTATGACAGAAACGCCCGCAGATACTCGTCCTTCGAGTGCCGCAGCTCGTCGGCGGCCCCCTCAAACGCTATCTTCCCATCCTTCAGCATCAGAAACTCGGTCTCGGCCGGTTCGTGCGCCGCCGCCGGCTTGAAGTGCAACTCGCCGTTGACACGCTCGGCCTCGTGTGTCGCGATGTAGAAGGCATCGCGCAGTTGATGCGTGACGATGATCGAGCTGACGTGCTCGAGATCGCGAAGCTTGATGATCTCCGCGTCGACGGTCAGCGCCGTGATCGGGTCCAGACCGGTCGTCGGTTCGTCGTATAGAAGGATTCGCGGCTTGGCCGTGAGCGCGCGGGCGATCGCGACGCGCCGCCGCTGTCCGCCTGACAGTTCGGCCGGCATCCGGTCGCGAAATTCCTCGAGCCCCACGTAGCCGAGGACCTCGTTGACCCGTTGGTCGACCTCCTCAATCGGCTGATTGGTCTCCTCGAACAGCCGGTACCCGACGTTCTCCCGCACGGTGAGCGAATCGAACAGCGCCCCCTCCTGGAACACCATCCCCAGCGCCGCGCGCACGCCCATCAGGTCGCGCTCGCTCATCTGATCGACCCGATGTCCGTCCACGATAATCGCCCCGCCGTCCGGCTTCAGCAATCCAAGGATCAGACGAAGGATCGTGGACTTTCCTGCGCCGCTGGCGCCGAGCACGATCTTCATCTTTCCGACCGGCAGGGTGAAGCTGACGCGGTCGAGGATGACCTTGTCGTCGAACGCCAGCGACACATCGTCGAACGCGATGGCCGCCGCATCGGAGCCCGCGGGCGCCTTCGCTGTCTCCGGCCGCTCGGTCATCGATCCGATCTCCGTCATCAGTAAATCGTCGCAATCAGCAACTTGGTCACGAGGAAGTCGACCGCGAGCACGACGACTGATCCCGCGACGACCGAATTCGTAGTGGACCGGCCCACACCCTGCGTCCCGCCCGTCGTCCCCAGTCCCACGTGACAGGCGATGGTCGACAGGCAGAACCCGAGCACGAGCGGCTTGATCAGGCCCATCCAGATGTCCTGGATGTAGAGGCCCTGGACGACGTTGTTCCAGTAGACGCTGCCTGCCACATGCAGTTGCATGTTGGAGATAATCGCCCCGCCAATCAAGCCCACGCCGTCGCCGATGATCGTCAGCACCGGGACCATCACCGTGCTGGCCACGACCCTCGGCACGACCAGCTTGCGAACGGGATCCGTGCCGAGCGCGCGCAACGCTGAGATCTGTTCCGTCACCATCATCGATCCCAGCTCCGCCGCGATGCCCGATCCGACACGGCCGGTCACCATCAACGACGTGAGCACCGGTCCGAGTTCCTTGACCATCGCAGCCGCCACCAGTTTCCCGACGATCGAACGGCCACCGAATTGATCGAGCGTCATGCCCGACTGGAGCGCGAGGACCATGCCCGTGAAGATGCCCGTCAACAGGACGACGGTCATGGATCCGATGCCGATCGCGTCCAGCTGCTCGATGATGTCGCGAAAGTAGATCGGCGGACTCACGAGCCCGCGGAAGATCTGGCCGTTCAATCGCAGGTAGTCCTGCACTTCGAGGGCGGCCCGTTTGAGCCAGCTGACGCCCCGCTCCGCCATCTAGCGGTCCTCTCGATTCGCCATCACGAGATCGGGGTTGCGGAGGCGCCGAAGCCGGTCCCGAAGTGCGGCCGCCCGCTCGAACTCCAGGCGCGCCGCCGCTTCGCGCATTTCGCTCTCGAGCTTGACGATGAACGCGTCCAGCTCCGCCTGGCTGTGAAAGGCGTCGCGCTCGTCGATGGCTTTGGGAATCGTGACGTAGTCCCGCTCGTACACGCTGGACAACACGTCTTCGATGTTCTTGACGATCGAGGCGGGCGTGATGCCGTGGTCCAGGTTGTAGGCCTCCTGGACGGCGCGCCGGCGTTCAGTCTCGCTCATCGCCTGCCGCATGGAATCGGTCACGCGATCCGCATACAGCAGCGCCCGGCCGTGCACGTTGCGCGCGGCACGGCCGATGGTCTGAATCAACGCGCCGGCGGACCGCAGGAACCCTTCCTTGTCGGCATCGAGGATCGCCACGAGCGACACTTCCGGCAAATCCAGTCCTTCCCGCAGAAGGTTGATCCCGACCAGCACGTCAAACGTCCCGAGCCGCAAGTCGCGCAGGATCTGCACGCGCTCCAGCGTGTCGATATCGGAATGCAGGTACCGTACCCGGACGCCCAACTCCTGGTAATACTGGCTCAGGTCCTCGGCCATCCGTTTTGTGAGGGTCGTGACGAGGACGCGCTCGCCCTGCCCCACGACCTGTCGAATTTCCCCCAGGAGATCGTCGACCTGTCCCTTCACGGGTCGAACCTCGAGCACCGGGTCGACCAGCCCCGTCGGCCGGATGATCTGCTCGACGATGACGCCGCCCGACAGCCGAAGCTCGTATGGCCCCGGCGTCGCGCTGACGAAGACGGCCTGCTTGACCCGCCCTTCCCACTCTTCAAAACTCAACGGGCGGTTATCGAGCGCCGACGGCAGACGGAAGCCGAATTCGACCAGCACTTCCTTGCGCGACCGGTCACCGGCGTACATCCCCCGCACCTGCGGCACCGTCTGATGGCTCTCGTCCACGATGATGATCGCGTCGTCAGGAAGGTAGTCGAGCAGGGTTGGCGGCGGCTCCCCGGCGGCGCGGCCGGACAAGTGCCGCGAGTAGTTCTCAATTCCGTGACAGTAGCCGATCTCCTTCATCATCTCGAGATCGAACATCGTCCGCTGGTGCAGGCGCTGCGCTTCGAGTACCCGGCCGGCCTGTTCGAGATCCGCCAGCCGCTCGGCGAGCTCGGCCTTGATGCTCTTGATGGCTTCGACCCGGCGCGCCTGGGGAGTGACGAAATGCGACTTCGGATAGACGGACACGCGCTCGTGCCGCCGGATCTCCTTGCCGGTCAGCGGGTCGAACGACACGAGCTCGTCCACCTCGTTGCCGAAGAGGCCGATCCGCAGGCCCAGCTCGTCGTACGACGGAAACACTTCGATGATGTCGCCGCGCACGCGGAACGTGCCGCGCGCGAAATCATGGTCGTTGCGCTCGTACTGAATCTCGACGAGCTTTCGAAGAATCTGATCGCGATCGATCCGCTGCAGCCGCTCGAGCGCGACGATCAGGCCGTAATAGGCCTCGGGCGATCCCAGGCCGTAGATGCAGGACACGCTGGCGACGATGATGACGTCGCGGCGCTCGAAGAGCGACCGCGTCGCCGAGAGACGCAGGCGGTCGATTTCATCGTTGATGATGGCTTCCTTCTCGATGTACGAGTCGGTCGAGGGTAGGTAGGCTTCGGGCTGGTAGTAGTCGTAGTAGCTGACGAAGAACTCCACCGCGTTCCTGGGAAAGAACCGGCGGAACTCCTGATAGAGCTGCGCAGCCAGCGTCTTGTTGTGGACCATGACGAGCGCCGGCCGGTTGACCTGCGACAGCACCTGCGCCATCGTGAACGTCTTGCCGGAGCCGGTCACTCCGAGCAGCACCTGGGCGTGGTCGCCGCGCTTCAGGCCTTCGACAAGCTGGACAATGGCGGTGGGTTGATCGCCGCGAAGCTCGAAATCGCTCTGCAGATCGAATCGGTCGGACGCGACGGGCATCGATCTCACAGGTACTACGAGGGCAACTCGTGGAGCGCCGAGCCTTCGGGTGCGCCTGCAGCCCTCGGGCCTGAATGCCCGAGGCTCCAAACCTGGAGGCCCGAGCCCTTATCGCCTGGCCGCGTAGTAGCCAGGACGGGTTCGGACGGTGGGTCCCTTCATCTCGGAGCGGGTGACCTTCACGTCGACCTTCCGGAATCGCCCGTCTTCAGCCGGGTTGGTAGAGACGTATCCCAACGTGTAACGGGCGGCGAGCTCCTCGAGAATCTTGTCGTAGATGTCTCGCATCTGTTTGGCCGACGTCGGAAAATAGGCCTTGCCGCCGGTGTCGCTGGCCATCGCGGTCATCCGCACCTGCTGCTCGAGGCGGCTGCCGCTGCTCTGATTCTCCAAATAGCCGATGACGTAGACGATCACGTTGTTGCTCAGCCGCAACAACGCGGAGACCTTGCCGAACGTCAGCGAGCTGCTCGAGTCGCCGCCGTCGGAATACACGATGAGCACGTGCTGGCCGTCTCTGGCCATGGCCTCCTCGACATAGACGGCAACGGCGTCGTACAGCGCCGTCAAGCCGCCTGCCTTCCGCCTGCGGATCCGCTCGAACAAGAGCGGATAGCTGGGCGGCGCGAATCGGCCCACTCGTATCGTGGTGTCGAAATCGACCAGGGTGACGTCGACCGAGTCCTCAACGGCATTGACGAACTGGATGGAGGCGGTGGCCGCGTCCGCCAGGTCCTGCTGCATGCTCTCGCTGGTGTCCAGCAGCAAACCCAGGTGGAGCGGCAGCGCATCACCCGGCGATCCCTGGGCGAAGAATTGAATGCGCTGGGGCCGGCCGTCCTCGCGAACGTCGAAGTCTGCCGCCGTCAGGCCGCGCACGAGCTGGCCGTCGCGCCCGCTGACAACGACAGGGACGTGAACGACGTCGGTGGCGGCATGAAACTGCTGACGAGCCGGCAGCGCGGCCAGCAGTCCCAGGCCGATCAGGAGAACGCGGCCCATGCGTGGATCCGACGTGCCATGTTACCGCGACGGCGTCAATCCGGCCCACACGCGCAACATCTTCTATAATCGGGAGTCGTGCGTGCGCTGGCCGTCTGTCAAGACGAGCTGGTCATTCGGACCATTCACCGGGTCCTAACCGGCGCGTTTGACGTGCAGTTCCTGGTCGAGAACCGTCCCCTCGCTCGACGTCTCGTTGACGAAGGCATCGCGGTCACCGTAGCCGACCCAGGGCGCCTGGATTCCTACCTCCGGGCCGACCTCACCCCCACCACCTGCGTCATCATCGAGGACAACGGCAAGAAAAGTCTCAAACGCATCGTCACGGCCGTGCGGGACGCCGGCGGCAGCCTGCTCTACGTGTTGCAGGTGAGCCGGCCCAACCGGAAGGCGCAGGACGAGTTGCGGGCGCTCGTGCCCGAGATCACCCACCTCGACCTGGCGGAGTTGTTGTTGGCGCCGCTCACCACGGAACTGGGCCGGTCACTCACCCGCGCCCGGGTTCAGCAGTACCAACGGTACTTTGCCGACGCCGACCGCGTCCTGATCCTGCTCCACAACGAGCCGGACCCGGACGCGCTGGCGGCCGGCCTTGCCTTGCGCAACCTGCTGCGCCGCACGCGAACCACCGCGATTATCGCGGCCATGCAGGGCATCAGCCGGCCGGAGAACGTGCGCATGGCCGATCTGCTCGACATCCAGGTCGAGAGCATCACGCCGGCCGAGTTCGCCAGTTTCGACCGGATTGCCACCGTCGATGTCCAGCCGCACTACTTCGGCGACCTGCTGCCGCGGGTCGACCTGGTCATCGACCATCATCCCGAGCAGCCCGGCTACACGACAGTCTTCAAGGACATCCGGTCGCAGTACGGTTCAACCTGCACGATCCTGACCGAGCACCTCCGCGCCGTGGACGTGAACATCTCGGAGCGCACGGCGACGGCGATGCTCTACGCCATCAAGTCGGACACGCTGTTTTTCGCGCGGCAGACCAATCGCGTCGATCTGGATGCCTTCTCGTTCCTGTATCCGTTGTCCGACCCGGCACTGATCCGCAAGATGGAAGGCGCCGAAATCACCGTTGAGCGGCTCGAGCACGTGACGCGGGCGATGGCAACCAGCCGGCTGCGCCATCAGGTGCTGTCGGCCTTCCTCGGCGAGACGACGCGCGAGGATTTCATCCCTTACACGGCCGACTTCCTGCTCCAGATCGAAGACGTGAAGTGGACGATCGTCTCCGGTATCGTCATGGGCCAGCTGATTGTCAGCGTGCGCAACCTTGGCTACTCGCGCAACGCCGGCGAGTTCGTCAAGGCGGCGTTCGGGGACATCGGCAGCGCCGGCGGCCACCGCGCCATGGCCAAGGCGGTGGTCCCGATCCAGCGGTTCCGCGATAAGTTCGGCGATCTCTCGGGCGTCGGCATCGCGGGTTTGATTGGCGAGATGGCCGAGGATTTCCTGCGAGAGGCCGTCCCGGACAGGAAGCTTGCGGCGAAAGCCGAGGGCTGAAGGCTCGCCGACCTGCGGCTCGAGCCGTCCTATCCCAGGGCTTGATCCAGGTCCGCTATCAAGTCATCCGGGTGTTCGAGGCCGATCGAGAGTCGCATCATGCCGCGCGTGACTCCGGCCGCGGCAAGCTGCTCGTCGGAAAATCCGTACTGCGACGTCAGCAGGGGCAGGCTGCAGAGGCTCTCGACGCCGCCAAGGCTGGCGGCGCGCTGAATGACCCGCAGGCGGTCGAATACCCGGCAGGCGGCCTCGTATCCACCGGCGACGTCGATCGTGACCATGCCTCCGAAGCCGGACATTTGCCTTCTGGCAATCGCATGGTCCGGATGTGACGAAAGGCCCGGATAGAACACCCGCGCCACGCGGGCGTCCCGCTCGCACGCAACCGCCATGCGCATGGCGCTGTCGTTCTGCCTTGCCACCCGGAGTCCGAGGGTCTTCATGCCGCGCCCCAGCGCAAAGGCGGACGCCGGCTCGAGCACCCCTCCAAACAGCTTGCGCGCCGGCTGCAGCTGATCGATCAGGCCGCGCGACCCGGCGAGGGCGCCTGCCGTCACATCGCTGTGGCCGTTCAGGTACTTCGTGGCGGAGTGCATGACCAGGTCGACGCCCAGCGCGAGCGGTCGCTGATTCACGGGGCTGGCGAACGTGCTGTCCAGGATGGACACGACGCCCTTCGATCGACACGCGCCGGCGACTTGCGCGATGTCGACGCATCTCAGCGTCGGGTTGATCGGCGACTCGAACCAGACCACGCGCGTCGTGGGGCCGATGACCCGGTCGATGGCCGCGAGGTCCGGGAGCGACACGAACCGGGCGCCGACACCGAAGCGCTGTAGGTAGTCCGCGATCACGTGGAGCGTGCCCCCGTAAATCGCCGAACTGCAGATCACCTCGTCTCCGGCCCGAAGCAACCCGAACAACGCGGTTGAGATGGCTGCCATGCCCGAAGAAGTCACGAGCGCCGCTTCGGCGCCCTCGAGGGCCGCGAGCTTCTCTTCGACCGCCTGGACGCTCGGATTGGCGTAGCGGGAGTAGATGTACGTCTTCGACCGGCCCTGCTGGTAGGCCTCGAGCTCCGCCGCGCTTGCAAAGACGAACGTGCTCGTCGCGTAGATCGGCCGTGTGAGCGGGACCGCGCCTTCCTGCGGACCCTCGCCCGTGTGAAGAACCGTGGTGTCGGGATGAAGAGTCATACCAGCCTCAGATCGTCGGCACTCGTTCGCCGGCCGCCACGACCGGCTCGATGAATTGGCGGTACGCGTCGTGGTAGCCCTGATCCAGCAACTCGCTCAAGGTGCGTGTCCGGTCGGACGCCTGATCGTACGCGCCGGCGAAATCGAACGGGCCGATCGGATTGTGATCCGGCCGGATCACGAAAACACCTGAGAATCGCGTGGATGCGGCATTCCAGGCGTCCTGCAAGGCGGAGGTTTCGATCGACCGCAGCAGCTCTCCGACACGCGCGCGCAGATCGAGCGGCATCGGCCGCATCCCGTGCGGCACAGCCGCGGGCGCGGCCGGGCTGACCAGCAGGACCTGCTCGACGCCCGCGATCGAGATCTCCTCGATCAGCCGCGTGCCCAGTTCGGGCCGATCGCACAGGCGGTGCGTTTCGCCGGCCCAGTAACTGTCGGCTGGGAATTCGCACGCGCGCGGCGCCGCCGCGGCGGGTGGTCGCAGGGCTCCCATGAGAAACTCGACCACCAGCTCGCGGGCTGTGCCGCTGAAGTCCACGAACTCCGATTCCCGCGGCCCAAGGCCCTTCCGGCGTGCCCCGAAGAGAGCGCGAACGTCGGCGGGCAGCAGGGCGCCGACCAGATCGCGCCGGGCGTCCAGGTCGTGCACGGCGATCAGAAGTTCGCGGAACCCCGGCTGCCCGAAGTTCTCTCCGAGAATCTCGACGTACCGCCGCGAGAGCTCGGCGGCCTTCGGCTGCGGCTCCGTCGAGGCGCCCCGGACGAGCGCCCAGATGGCCGCCACGAGCGTCGCTTCGGGCTCGTCGCCCTGGATCGGCTCGCCAATCAGCCGCCACCAGAACGCGCCGCGCCAGCGCCGCCGCGTCCGATCCTGCCGCGACATCCGGAACGCCTCGGCGAGCAGGACGCCAAACACCACGAGCGCCGCCAGGACGACACCCCGCGGGACGATCGTCGGAAGGATCGGCGGCTCGAACAACGCCCCGAGGGATCGACGATACAGCTCCACGAACCACATCGACACATTGGGGAGGTTGACGAGCGCGGCCAGCAACCCCGCGGCATAGACCGCCGCGGCAAGCGCGAGCACGAGCAGAGGCGACAGGATGAGCACGCCTGCGGCCGCCAGTCCGAGGGCCGCGATCCGCAGGGCCGGCCGCCATCGGTACGAACGCCGGAGAGACGGCGACAGCCAGGGGCTCGCGGGATCCCACAGGCGCGCGCCGCCATCGATCGCGCCGCAGAGCGCCGGAATGGCGCCCGCGCCGTGTGCGGCGAGCACATCGATCTTGACGCCGGCTTCTACCAAGGCGCGGAGCACGCCGGACTGATACACCCCGGCGGTTCCGGCGCCGCACAGCACCACGGCCGTGCGAAGCCCTGGGGAGTAACTCGACTCGGCCACGCCGCCTACTCTGTGTCGTGGATCGTCACGAGCTTCAGGATTTCGAACTCGCGCATTCCAGCAGGCGTGGGGGCTTTGACGAGGTCACCTTCTTCCTTGCCGGCCAGCGCGCGGCCGATCGGCGAGGCGATGGAGATCAGACCGCGGTCGGGATTGGCGTCCTCCGGCATCACCAGCTCGTACGTCGACGTGCGATCCCCTTCGCGCACAGTGAGCTTGGATCCGAAACCGACTTTGTCGTGCGGAATCTTCTCGAGGTTCATGAGCTGGAGCTCGGAGACCCGCTGCCGCAGCATCGAGACGCGCGCTTCGACAAAGCGCTGGCGTTCCTTGGCCGCATGGTACTCCGCGTTCTCGCGCAGATCTCCATGCTCGCGAGCGCGCTGGATTTCCTTCGGCAACTGCTGCGTCAGCTCGCGCTCGAGCACCGCAATTTCGGCCTCGAAGCGCTTGATTAGCTGGGCCTTCATGTCGTAAAAAATTCTAACATGCTATCTTCGCCTCCAAGGCCGTGCCGACTGCCCTTTCGCGCCTCTCGAGCCGCCAGCACGCGATCGTCCGCGCGTTCCGGCGTCTGGCCGCCGACGGCTCCACTGCGGACGGCGTGCTGTTGGACGGCGCGCATCTGATCCGCGAAGCGCTCGGCGCGCGCGTGCGGCTACGGACCATTCTCGTGTCCGCCCGTTTTCTTGCCGATGCGCCGGCCGCCGATCGGGCGCTGCCTGCGATCGCGGCCGGTGCGGGGGCGGCTGTTCACGAAGCGACGCAGTCCGTTATCGAAGCCGCCAGTCCTGTTCGGACCTCGAGCGGGATCGTCGCTATCGCCGAATGGGAGGCCGTTCCACTTGTCGCGGCGTTCCTGCCGGCGCCTGCCATGACGATCGGCCTCGTCGACGTGCAGGATCCGGGCAACGTCGGCGCCGCCGTCCGCAGCGCGGATGCCCTCGGCGCGACCGGTGTGCTGGCACTCGATCGAACCGCCCATCCCGGCGGCTGGAAGGCCCTTCGCGGGTCAATGGGCAGCGTCTTTCGACTCCCCGTCGCGCGGAGCAGCCGCACCGAGGCGATCGCCGCTGCCCGCGGCGCCGGCCTGCGCGTGATTGCCGCCGTCGCGATGCGGGCGACGCCGCTGTCGGAAATCGACTTCTCTGTTCCGACGCTCGTCCTGCTTGGCAATGAAGGCGCCGGGCTCGACGCGGGCACGGCCGCTGGTGCGGATGCGCGTCTCACCGTCCCGATGCGTGCCGGCGTGAACTCCTTGAACGTCGCCGTGACCGCGGCGCTGGTGCTCTACGAGGCGAGACGCCAAAGACGAAGAGAGCTTCGCACCGACTCATGAGCCCTTCACTGTTCGACAACGACAACTCGCCGCTGCCCGGGACTCCGCTGGCCGATCGCATGCGCCCGCGCTCGCTGGATGAGATCGTGGGCCAGACGCATCTGGTCGGCCCTGGGCGTCCGCTCCGCCAGGCGATCGAGAGCGGCGCCATGCATTCGCTGATCTTCTGGGGGCCGCCGGGCACCGGTAAGACCACGCTGGCGCGCGTCCTGGCCTCCGTGGCCGGCGCGGATTTCGTCGCCTTCAGCGCCGTCACCTCGGGCATCAAGGAGATTCGCGAAGTGATCGCCGCAGCCCAACGCAACCGGACGCAGCGGGGCCGCCGTACGATCCTCTTCATCGACGAGATCCATCGATTCAACAAAGCGCAGCAGGACGCCTTCCTGCCCCACGTCGAGGCCGGCACGATCATCCTCATCGGCGCGACGACGGAAAATCCTTCGTTTGAAGTGAACTCCGCTCTGCTCTCGAGATCCAAGGTCTACGTGCTCCAGCCGCTGTCGCCGGACGACGTCACGGTCATCTTGCGGCGGGCGCTCGCCGACGAATCGCGCGGCCTGGGTGGATTTCACGCAACCGGCGATGACGCGGCCCTGCGCAGCCTGGCTGTCTACGCCAACGGCGACGCTCGCGTCGCCCTCAATCTGCTGGAACAGGCTGTGCCGGCGCTCGAGCCCGCTGCCGACGGCATCCGGATCCTCGACGCGGCCCGTCTCGCTGAACTGGTGGAGCGGCGATCCCTGCTGTACGACAAATCCGGCGAGGAACATTACAACCTCATTTCAGCGCTCCACAAGTCGATCCGTAACAGCGATGCGGACGCTTCGGTCTACTGGCTCGCGCGCATGCTGGAAGCCGGCGAGGACCCGCTGTATATCGCCCGCCGGCTCGTCCGGTTCGCGTCGGAGGACATCGGCAACGCCGATCCGCAGGCTTTGCAGATCGCCCTCGCCGCGAAGGATGCCTCGCATTTTCTCGGCATGCCGGAGTGCAACACCGCGCTCGCGCAATGCGTGACGTATCTCTCGGCGGCGCCGAAGAGCAACGCCGTCTATCTCGGCTATCAGGCCGCCGCCAGCGACGCGACGCAGGACCTCGCGAGCCCGGTGCCGCTCCATATTCGCAACGCGCCGACCAAGCTCATGAAGGAGCTGGACTACGGGCGCGGCTACCGTTACGCGCACGACGAGGCTGAAGGCGTAGCGGCGATGTCATGCCTGCCGGACCACCTCGAGGGGCGTCGCTACTACGAACCGACGGATCGCGGGCTCGAGGCGAAAATCAAGGAAGCCCTCGAGCGTGCCAGGGCGATCCGAAAGAGCGGCGATGGCTCCTGAGGAACCCGCGGGCCCGATTCCTTTCAGATCCGTTCGAAATTGCGCTCGATCTCTCTCCGCGTGAGGCGAAGGACGACAGGCCGGCCGTGCGGGCACACGGACGAATGCGAGGTACGGCGCAGTTCGTCGAGCAGATACTGCATCTTCTCGCGGGTCAGGGGATCGTTGGCCTTCACGGCCGCATGGCAGGCCATCGTGGCGGCCATCCGGCGAAGGGCATCATCGACGCCGGCGCCTGGCGAGAGTCCGTCAAGATCGGTCGCCACGGCCCGCAGGGCCGCCTCGCACCGCTGCCAGCCCAGCAGGGCCGGCACGGCAATCAGCCGAAGGGCCGTTCCTCCGAAATCCTCGAGCTCGAACCCGAGCCGGGCCAGCTCGCTTGCATGGGAAACGAGGGTCTGATGCTCGCCCGGCCCCATTTCCAACACCACCGGCGACAACAGCCGCTGCGATTCAAGCGCCGTCGTCGTCAGGCGCGTCGCAATCTGCTCGAACAGAATCCGCTCGTGCGCGACGTGCTGATCGATGATGGCCAGCCCTTCCTCGTCCGCGGCGATGATGAATGTGTTCCGGAACTGGCCGAGCGGAGTCATGGGGCGAATGAGCGTGTTGACGGCTTCACGCCCGGCCGACGTGCCGATGCGCGGGGTCGCCCAGGACTCGGCGGATCGCTCCAGATCTGCCGCAGCAACAGCCGGCCCGTCAGGAGTTACGGCAGGCGCAGACTGCGGCCACTGGCCATGAGCCGAGAGCACGGACAGCGGCAACGCGAGATTGCCGTCGGTTGGCGGCGGAGCGATCGTCGGTGACAACACCAGTTCCGGCGCCGTCCCTCCCCCAAGTGCATCCACGACCGCGCGCCGCAGAACTTCATGAATCAGGCCCTGGTCGAGAAACCGGACCTCCGCCTTCGTCGGATGGACGTTCACGTCGACCCGGTCAGGCGGCAGGCTGATGAACAGGTGCACTTCCGGACTGCGCTCCTTGATTGTGGCGACGCTATAGGCCTGCTGAATCGCGTGCGCGATGGTCCGGTCGCGAACGAGCCGTCGATTCACGAACACGTGCTGCGGTCCTCGCGCTGGTCCCTGGTCGGTCAGGGCGGCCACGAACCCGGTCACGCCGATCCCCGCCGCATGTTTGGCGACAGGCGCAAGGTCGGGGCGCTCGCCGTAAATCTGGTAAAAGCGCTCGTCGAGGCCGCTCGCGGGCGGCGTCTCGAGGAGTACGCGATTCCCGCTTCGCAGCGTAAACCCGACTTCCGCGTAGCCGAGCGACAGCTGCGTGACGAGCCTCGACACCTGGGCCGCCTCCGCCGTATCAGCTTTCAGGAACTTCTTGCGAGCCGGAAGATTGAAGAACAAATCTTCCACCTCGATGAGCGTGCCCTCCGGCGCCCCCGTTTCCTTCACGGCGCCCGGCTTGCCGCCCTCGATTCTGATCTCGGTGCCGGCCAACGCGCCGCGCGCCCGCGTGCGCAGCCGGAACCGGGACACCGAGGCGATGGACGGCAATGCTTCACCGCGAAATCCGAGAGTCAGGATCGCGGCCAGGTCCGACGCCGTCCGAATCTTGCTGGTCGCGTGCCGCTCGATCGCGAGTCGCGCATCTTCCGGCGTCATGCCGGTCCCGTCGTCCTCGACGGCGACGAGCTTCTTGCCCCCAAACTCGATGGTGATCGCGATGCGCCGGGCGCCGGCGTCGATGGCGTTTTCGACCAGTTCCTTCACCACCGAGGCGGGCCGTTCAACGACCTCCCCGGCGGCGATCTGGTTGGCCAAAGCCGGCGGCAGCCGGTGGACACGGCGCTCGAGGCTCACAACCACCCCATCTTGCGGCAAAACCTCATGGCATGCCGACCGACGAGGCCAGCATGATCACCCATCCGTCTTCTAATACGGAAAGTCACCTGATTTGACGTCGTAAGTTGCGCCCGCGCCCTCGCGCAGCAGCGATACCACGTCAAATCAAGTGCTTTCCTGAGCTTTCCTGGATTAGTCTCCAGCCCGCTGCTGCAGCGCCGCCTGGGCCGCCGCCAGGCGCGCCACGGGCACGCGGAACGGCGAGCAACTGACGTAATCCAGGCCGACCTTCTCGAAGAACTGAATCGACGCCGGGTCGCCGCCGTGTTCGCCACAGATGCCGAGCTTGATGTCCGGTTTGGTCTTCCGGCCCTTCGCGACGGCAATCTCGACGAGCTGGCCGACGCCGGTCTGGTCGATGGTCGCGAACGGGTTCTTCTTCATGATCTCGAGTTCGGCGTAGGCCGGCAGGAACGAGCCGGAATCGTCGCGCGACATGCCCAGACCGGTCTGCGTGAGGTCGTTGGTGCCGAAGCTGAAGAACTGCGCCGACTGTGCGATTTCGTCGGCGGTCAACGCGCCACGCAGGAATCTCGATCATCGTGCCAACCAGGTAGTTGAGCTTCACGTTCTGTTCGGCCTGCACGTCGCGTGCGGCCTGGTGCACCACCTCGATCTGCAGGTCGAGCTCCTTCTTGAAGGCGACGAGCGGGATCATGATCTCGGGCCGCACCTTGATGCCTTCCTTCTGCACGATCGCCGCGGCCTCGAACACGGCGCGCGCCTGCATGGCCGAGATCTCCGGATAGCCGATGCCGAGGCGGCACCCGCGGAAACCGAGCATCGGGTTGAACTCGTGCAACTGCGCAACGCGCGAATGAATGCGCGCCGCCGGCACGCCAATCTTCTTTGCGAGTTCCGCTTGCTGTTCCGGCGTGTTCGGCAGGAACTCGTGCAGCGGCGGATCCAGGAACCGGATGGTCGCCGGACGTCCGTCGAGCGCACGGAAGATACCGGCGAAGTCGTCGCGTTGATAGGGCAGCAGCTTGGCCAGCGCCGCCTTTCGCTCCTCGAGCGTCTCGGCGATGATCATCTCCCGCATCGCGTCGATGCGGTCGCCCTCGAAGAACATATGCTCCGTGCGGCAGAGGCCGATGCCGACGGCGCCGAACGCGATCGCGGTCGCGGTCTGTTCCGGCGTGTCGGCGTTGGTCCGGACCGACATGCGGGTCGCGGCAGAGCACCACTTCATCAGCTGCTGGAAGCTCTTGAACTTCTCGGTCCGCCTGGCGGCGGCGTCCCCATTGATCAGACCCGCGACGATTTCGGAGGGCGCCGTCTTGACCTGACCCGCGTAGACCTTGCCCGCGGTTCCGTCGATCGACATCCAGTCGCCTTCCTTGAATGCCCGGCCGTCCACGTTGACCGCGCGTGCCTGGTAATCGACTTCGATGGCCGCCGCACCGCAGACACAGACCTTGCCCATCTGCCGCGCCACGAGCGCCGCGTGCGACGATACACCGCCGCGCGCGGTCAGAATGCCCTCGGCGGCAATCATGCCCCGGAGATCTTCGGGCGAGGTCTCGACGCGGACGAGCAGCACTTTCTCCCCCTTGTCGGCCGCCGCGACGGCGCGATCCGCGTTCAGATAGATCTGCCCGGATGCCGCGCCTGGTCCGGCCGGCAGGCCCGTGGCGATCGCCTTCGCCTTGGCGGCCTCGGTGGCGTCGAACACGGGGGC
The DNA here is from genome assembly GCA_963724645.1 of uncultured Acidobacteriota bacterium. Taxonomy (GTDB): domain Bacteria; phylum Acidobacteriota; class Vicinamibacteria; order Vicinamibacterales; family SCN-69-37; genus CAVXSP01. Next base: position 113,701 of record CAVRVJ010000005.1, on the reverse strand, counting down.
GAGCAGTTGTTCGAGCTGGTCGGCAGGGTTGCGCATGACGGCGGTCTTCCAGTCGATCAGCTTCTCCTTCTGCATGTCGATCGAGAACTTCAGGGCCGCCATCGCGGTGCGCTTGCCGTTGCGCGTCTGCAGCATGTAGACGACACCGTCCTCGATGGTGAACTCGAAGTCCTGGACGTCCTTGAAGTGGTTCTCGAGCGTTTGGCGAATGCGCTCCAGTTCGTGGTACGCCTTGGGCATCTCCACCTTGAGCTGCGCGACCGGTTCCGGCGTGCGGACACCGGCCACAACATCCTCGCCCTGTGCGTTGATCAGGAACTCCCCGTAGAACTCCTTCACGCCGTTCGCCGGATTGCGCGTGAACGCGACGCCCGACCCGGAGTTGTCACCGGTGTTCCCATAGACCATCGCCTGCACGTTGACGGCGGTGCCCCACTCGGTCGGGATGTTGTACTTTCGGCGATAGACGATGGCGCGGTCGTTCATCCAGGACCCGAACACCGCGCCCACGGCGCCCATCAGCTGATCCCAGGGTGCATTCGGAAAATTCTTGCCAACGCGTTCCTTCACGAGCGCCTTGAACCGGACGACCAGTTCCTTCAGATCGCCGACCGTGAGCTTCGTGTCCTCGATGTTCTGGTGGTGGCGCTCATGCTTGAGCCCGTGGATCACCGTCTCGAACGGGTCGTGATCCTCGTCCGCACGTTTCTGCACGCCGAGGACGACGTCGCCGTACATCTGGACGAAGCGACGGTAACAGTCCCACGCGAAACGCGCGTTGCCCGTCTTGGTCGCAAGCGCCTCGACGGTCTGGTCGTTGAGGCCGAGATTGAGGATCGTGTCCATCATTCCGGGCATCGAGTCGCGCGCGCCCGATCGGACGGAGACGAGCAGCGGGTTCTTCAAGTCGCCGAACGTCTTGCCGGTCTGTTGCTCGAGTGCGGCGATGCCGGCCTGCATCTGTCCCTTCAACGCCGGCGGGTAGGTCCGGCCATGCGCGTAGTAGTAGGTGCAGACTTCGGTGGTGATCGTGAAGCCGGGCGGCACCGGCAGGCCGATGCGGCACATCTCGGCGAGGTTGGCGCCCTTGCCTCCGAGCAGCGGCTTCATCGTTCCACGCCCGTCAGTTTTCCGCCCGAAAAAGTAGACATACTTCGCCGACTGGCCCGACTTGGGGCTCGAGACGCTGCCCGAGGCCCGAACCTTCGCTGTCTTCCCTATGCGCTTCATCTTCTTCTTTGCCATCGATTTATGACTCCGGTGCCACGATCTCAGAAATATCGCCGAGCTGCAGAATGAGTTGCTCTAACCGCTTCATCAGCCGCAGGCGTGCCTCGCGCAACGCGGCGTCATCAACCATCACGTAGACGTCGGTGAAAAACTTGTCGACCGCCGGTTGGAATTGCGCGGCCTCGGCGTACGCGCCTCGAAAATCGCGGCCTTGCTCCACGGCCCGTTCGATCACGACCCGCCGCCGCTGAATCTCCTCGAAGAGGGCGATCTCGGCAGGCTCCTTGAGGGCCGCGCGGAGCGCCTCGTCGCTCATCGCTGCGGCGTCCTTCAGCTCCCGGGCAATGTTACGCACGCGCTTGAACGCCTCGGCGAGCTTTCTGAACGACTCGCTGTCGACGAACTCCTGCAGCGCCGCGACGTTCCGCTTCACGTCGAGCAGCCTCAGATCGGCCACCTGACGGCCTCGCACAACGGCGCGCACCGCCTGCGGGTTCGCGCCCCGCTGCTCGAGCGCAAACTCCAGACGCTCGCCCAGAAAGGCATGCAGCGCGTCGCGTGCCGCGTCCGTATCGCCGGCCGCAAGATCGCCGAATGCCGCGGCGGCGCGTGTCAGAAAGACCCGCAGCTCGGGCCGCGCATCGATCTCCGTTAGAAGATCCACGTCCAGCAGGAGGCGCAGAATCCCATGCGCCTGCCGACGCAGCCCGAACGGGTCGCGAGATCCAGTCGGACGCTCCCCTGCCAGAAAAAGGCCTGTGAGGGTGTCGAACTTGTCGGCCAGGGCCACCGCCGCCCACGAGACCTTTGCCGCGCCCAACGCTTCCGGCAGCGGCGGCGCCGTCAACTCCACGCCGGTCGGCTGGTAATGAAAGTAGATCGCCTTCCAGACCGCCTCTGGCTCGCCGGCCTCGCGCGCGTAGATGCCGCCCATCTTGCCCTGGAGCTCGGTGAACTCCCGCACCATGTCTGTCGCCAGATCCGCTTTCGAGAGCCTCGCCCCTCTCGCGGCATGATCGGCCAGGTCCGCTTGTCCGAAGACTTCGCCCGCAATCCACCGAGCCATCGCCTCGATTCGCTCCGCCTTCTGGCGGTACGAGCCGAGCTGCTTGTGGAACACGAGGGTCTCGAGCCTGCTCAGCCGGGCTTCCAGCCCGATCGCGCGGTCGGCGTCCCAGAAGAATCGCGCGTCCCGCAATCTCGCCGCGACGACGCGCTCGGCGTTGGTGGCAATGGAACGGTCGCTTCCCGGCTGAGTGTTGGTGACGGCCAGAAAGGCCGGCATGAGCGTCCCGGCCAGTCCCGACACCGGAAAGAAATGCTGATGATGGATCAACGTCGTGATCAGCACTTCTTCGGGCAGCGACAGGAACTCGGCGCCGAACGCACCCGAGACCACCGCCGGAAACTCCACGAGATCGGGTACTTCGTCGAGCAGCGCCTGCGCGAGGACGTGCTGATGGAGGACGGCGCGGCCGCCCAGACGCCGGCCATGCGCCTCCAGGTCGCGCACGATGCGATCGCGGCGGTCGATTCTCGACAGCAGCACGAAGTTCTCGGTCAGCTTCTTGCGGTATTCGTCGAAGCTCCTGACCTTGATCGCGCGTCCCGCGCGGCCGCTCGTGGCCAGGAACCGATGTCCATAGGTCACCGCGCCCGAAGTGATGTCCTGGACGCGCGGGCTCGACGCGTTCGCAAGCCGGGAAATCGTGAAGGGCACGACCCGGCCGCCGTACAGGAACAGCAACCAGCGGATCGGCCGCCCGAACATCAGCTCACCTTTGCCGTCGCCAAGCTGGGCGTCCCAGTGCATCGGCTTCGGAAACGACAACTCGCGCAGCAACTGGCCGAGCACTTCGGGAAGCACGTCCACGGTCGCCCGCCCGCGCAGCTTCTTCAGATACGTGAGGTACTTGCCCCGGGGCGTCTCGCTTTGCACCAGCGCGTCGAACTCGACGTTCAGCTTTCGGGCAAAGCCCAGCGCGGCCGGCGTCGGATGGCCCTCGGCATCGAACGCGGCGGACACGGGCGGGCCCGTGAGCAGTTCGTCGCGATCCTCCTGCCGATCGATCAGATCCGGCACGCAGGCCGTCAGACGGCGCGGCGTGCCATGGGCTTCGACAATGCTTTTCAGCGGAAAGCCAAGTCCCGTCAGCCGCGCCGTCAGCCTTTCGGCGAGCTGAGCCGTCAGGCCGGGAAGCCAGGACGCGGGCAACTCCTCGAGGCCGATTTCGAGAAGCAACTCACGATCCATGATTCTCCTCTGGCGCTGGCGACGCTTCGATCCACGCCTTGGCAATGGCCACGGCGAGCTGGCGCACCCGCAGGATGTAGGAAGTCCGCTCGGTGACGCCGATGCTCCCGCTCGCGTCGAGCACGTTGAAGGTGTGCGAGCACTTCAGGCAGTAGTCGAGCGCCGGCAGCACCAGGCCCGAGTCCAGGAGCGATTTGGCAAAGTCGTAGTACCGGGTGAACAGGTCGCGATGGAACTCGCCAAACGTTCCCGTGGCCATCGTCACCTGGCCGAACGCGTATTTCGATTGCTGCACTTCGTCGAGGAAGCGGACGTCCCGGTATTTCACGCCGGGCGCCCATTGCAGGTCGTAGACGTTGTCCACCCCCTGCAGCGACATCGCAAATCGCTCGAGGCCGTACGTCAACTCGACGGAGATCGGCGAGAAATCCATGCCGCCGGCCTGCTGGAAGTAGGTGAACTGAGTGATTTCCAGACCGTCGTACATCACCTGCCAGCCGATGCCCCAGGCGCCAAGCGTCGGCGATTCCCAGTTGTCCTCTTCGAAACGCACGTCGTGCGCGCGCAGGTCGATGCCGCACGCCTCGAGGCTCTGCAGATACAAATCCTGCGCATCGTCCGGCGCGGGCTTGAGGATGACCTGGAACTGATGATGCTTGAACAGCCGGTTCGGATTCTCGCCAAACCGGCCGTCGGCCGGCCGGCGCGACGGCTGAACGTACGCGACGTTCCAGGGCTGCGATCCGAGGACCCGAAGAAACGTCTCGGGGTGCATCGTTCCCGCTCCCATCTCGATGTCCAGCGGCTGCTGGATCAGGCACCCTTGCGCGGCCCAGTAGTCCGACAGCTTGAAAATCAGGTCCTGTAGCGTCACGGATGCGGTCTCAATTCTTTGACGACGCGTGCCGATCGCAATTCTTTTTCGAGGTGCATGGCAATCAACTGGTGGTGTACGTGTTCAATCTCCCGGAGAGCCCCCGGCCCCGCGCCGGACGCAGTCACCTCCGCAGGGGTCCGCACACCGGCGCTCGTCAGAAAGGCCACCGCGGGCGGGGACAACCGCAGCCCGCCGGTCGCGCATTCAGCGCAGACGTAGCACCGGTCACCCGGCACGAGCACGGCGCCGCCGTCCAACGTGCGCCGGCCGCAGCGGGCGCAGGCGTCCAAGGCTGGATAAACGCCCTCGAGGCGCAGCAGCCAGTACCTCAAAGTAGCGGGCCAGCGAATCGACCGAGCCGCCCAGGCAAAGCGCCTCACCAACAGCTGCGCCCAGCCGAAACAGCCGTTCGTTTGCCTGGCCCTCGGGCGCCCATTCATCGAGCAGTTCCGCGAAGTACGCCGCCTGTCCCAGGACGTGCGCGCCTTCGCCTGCGGCGCGCCCGTTGGCGGCGTTCAGCGGACTCTGGCGAGGCTCCACGCGCTCCAGGCGCACCAGATCACGATGCTCCCGCTCGACATATGCCACCTGACCGCGCGTGAGGGGCTCGAGGGCCGCGCCAAAGCGACGGCGTGACTTGGAGGCGTTCTTGGCCACCCCGCGTTTCTTTCCGCGGTCAGCCGTCAGGAACACGACAATGCAATCGGCCTCGCCATAGCGATAAGTTCGCAAGACCAACGCATCGGATAAATGAGCTCGCATCGCGTTCGGGGACCCGAACCGCCGCAAATGGGCATCTGCGACTGGCCCGAATCTTGCGATCTTACAGGAGTCAGTCAACTAATTGCGAGAAGCGCGGGTTCTCAGGCAAATACCTGATTCGAACTCAGGTATGCCCGAGTGTCTTGATAAATACCCCTCCGATAGACTTGCCGCGCAGTGGATTCCACATTTTCTGTCCCTGACGACACCGCTCCGCCAGACGTGGCAAACCCTCTGAGTCTCGCCGAGCAGGAGTTGAAGCATTTTGTCGAGAATGCCAGCGAAGGGATGCATTGGGTCGGGCCCGACGGCACGGTGCTGTGGGCCAACCAGACCGAACTGGATCTGCTCGGGTACACGCGCGAAGAATACATCGGCCACCAGATCGCCGAGTTCTACCTGCATCCCGAAGTCATCGAAGACATCATGGCGCGCCTGGCGCGGCACGAAACGATCCGGGACCGCGAAGTGGCCCTCGTATGCAAGGACGGATCAGTGAAGCACGTGCTGATCCATGCGACTGTCCGTTGGGAGGACGGCAAATTCATCCACACGCGCGGCTTCACGCGCGACATCACGGATCGCAGAACCGCGCAAGACATCTCGAACCGGTTGGCCGCCATCGTCCAATTCTCGGATGACGCCATCGTCAGCAAGGATCTGCAGGGGATCATCCGCTCGTGGAACCTGGCGGCAGAACGGATGTTTGGCTACTCCGCGGCGGAAGCCGTGGGCAGGTCCATCCGGATGATCATCCCAGCCGACCGGCAGGCCGAGGAAGACGAAGTGCTTCGCCGCATTCAGCGCGGCGAGATCGTCGATCACTTCGAGACCATCCGCTTACGGAAGGACGGTTCCGAGCTCGAGGTATCGCTGACCGTCTCCCCGGTCAAAGATGCCGGGGGCAGGATCATCGGTGCGTCGAAGATCGCGCGGGACATCACACTTCGGCGGCAAATCGAACTCGAGCGGAGTCAATTGCTCGAGCGCGAGCAGGCCGCCCGTCTCGCGGCCGACAGCTCCAACCGCATCAAGGACGAGTTCCTGGCGATGCTGTCGCACGAATTGCGCACGCCTCTGAATGCAATCCTCGGCTGGACTCAGATTGCGACCGCGGCGTCACGGGGTCGTGACGAGGAGGCGGCGAAGACCACGGTGCGCCGGGCAATCGAGGTCATCGAGCGCAACGCGATGGCGCAGGCGCGGCTCATCGACGACCTGCTGGACGTCTCACGCGTCGTGAGCGGCAAGCTCGACTTGAATACCGAGATTGTCGATTTGCCGGCGCTGATGGTCACGGTCGCTGACGGCGCGCGGCCCGCTGCGGCGGCGAAATCTCTCGATTTCAGGCTGCGCCTCGACGCTGCGAACGCGCCCGTCGTGGGTGACGCCGCCAGGTTGCAGCAGATTGTCTGGAACCTCATCTCGAACGCCATCAAGTTCACGCCAAAGGGTGGGGTGATCGAACTGGCGGTCGAACGTGACGCGTCACACGTCACGCTCGCCGTCCGCGACACTGGCGTCGGCATCGAGCCGGACTTCCTCCCGCATGTCTTCGAGCGCTTCCGGCAGGCCGACACGACCACCACCCGAAGATTCGGCGGCCTCGGCCTCGGACTGGCGGTCGTCCAGTATCTCGTGAGCGCCCATGGCGGCACCGTCGCGGCCAGAAGTCCGGGCAAGGGCTTTGGCGCGACGTTCGTCGTGACCTTGCCGCTCGCCGCATCCGTCCATCCCGAGTCCGCCCGCCGCGACACTGATCGGGTGGCGCCGCTCGAGGGTGTCCTGGCGCTCGTGGTGGACGATGACCCCGATTCCCGCGACCTTCTCGGGCACATGCTGCAACAGCGCGGCGCGGAGATTACAACCGCCGCGTCGGTTCAAGAGGCCCTGTCCGTCATCGAACGCCAGCCCTTTGACGTGGTTCTCGCCGACCTGGGCATGCCGGAGAGCGACGGCTTCCATCTCATCGCCGCGATTCGCAGCCACGCCAGGCGCAGCATCCGGGCGCTTCGGGCGATCGCCGTCACCGCGTACGCCGGCGATGACGCCCGGGCCAGGTCCCTGGCCGCCGGTTACGACGACTACGTGCCGAAACCTGTCGCGCTGATACCCTCGCCGGAGCGATTGCCACTTTGCTGTCCCGCGACCGGTCCTGACGTCACGTCAGGAAGTGAATGAAGAGCGTTCCGAGGCCGAGGAACGAGGCGAACCCGAACACATCGGTAAACGTGGTGATGAAAACCGTGGAGGCCAGCGCGGGATCGACTCCCGACGCCTTCAGCCCGAGCGGAATGAGTGTACCGGCCGTGGCCGCCACGAACAGGTTGATGATCATCGCCAGGCACAGGATGAATGCCAGGGTCCAGTTATGGCTGAACAGACCCACGCCGATCGCGGCCACGACGCCATTCGCCACGCCGTTGCCTAGACTGACGAGCACTTCCTTGGAAAGCGCCTGCCACGCGTTTGCCCAGGTCAGCTCGCCCAGGGCGATGCCGCGCACGATGACGGCCAGTGTTTGTGTGGCGGCGTTGCCGCCCATGCCGGCGACGATCGACATGTAGACAGCCAGCAGCGGAACCGTGGCGATTGCCCCCTTGAAGTTACCTACCACGCCCGCAGCCAGAAAGGCCGTGGCAAGGTTCACCAACAACCACGGAAAGCGTCTTTGCAGCGACTCCCAGAAGGGCGTGAATACGCGCTCGTCCTTCGAGACGCCGGCCAACCGCAACAGGTCCTCCGTCGCTTCGTCTTTGATGACGTCGATGACGTCATCAACCGTGATGACGCCAACCAGCTTGTTCTCGGCGTCGACGACGGGAATGGCGAGCAGGTTGTAGGACGCGACCTGGCTCGCCGCCTCCTCCTGGTCCAGATCGACACGGGCGCTTTGCACATCGGTGGTCATGATGCGCTTGAGTGGCGTGTCCGGCGGCACGAGCAGCAGCCGGCGCAGGGAGACGACCCCCACGAGGTGGCGCCGCTCGTCGACGACATACAGGTAGAAGACCATCTCGACGTCGCGGGCGGTCTGGAGTGCCGTGATCGCTTCGCCCGCGGTCAGGTCCTCGGACAACGCGAAGACGTTCGGGTTCATCAACCGCCCGGCCGTCTTTTCCTCGTACTCCAGAAGTTCCGACACGCCGCCGCCCGGCTTCGGCCGTATCAAATCGAGCACGGCACTCGACAGCTCTTCCGGCAGGTGATCGATCAGCGCAACCGCGTCGTCGGAGGGAATCTCCTGCGTGAGCCGGGCGATTTCTTCGGCCGGCCGAAGGGCGAGCAGCTCGGCGCCTTTTTCCGGTCCGAGCTCGCTCAATCCTTCCATGGCGAGACGGCCGTTCTTCTCAACCAGCGTGTTGAAAACGGCGTGACGCTCTTTCTCAGGCAGTTCGGCGTAGATCTGCGCGAGGTCGGCTGGATGCTGCTTCTGGAGGAGGTTGAGCAGGTTGGAGGTCGCCCCAACACGCAGCAACCGTCGCACCGACTCGACGATGAGATCGATTCTGCGCTGTGCCGGCATACCGAAACCCGATTAACACATATGAACCATGCGCGAGGGCATGGGAGCGACTATTTGTACCATGACCAGTTCGAAGTTAGAACTCAAAACTGACGACCTGGAACTCAAACGCTGTGAGCTCTACGTTTTCCGTCGGCCGGATCGAAGTCCGAGCTCGTCCAGGAGCCGCTCGTCGTCTCGCCAGTCCGCACGGACTTTGACGTGCAGATCGAGATAGACGCGGCTGCCGAGCATTTCCTCCAGGTCCACGCGCGCCTCGGTGCCGATGCGCTTGATCATTTCCCCCCCGGCACCAACGACGATCGGCCGCTGGGATTCGCGGTCGACAAGGATTGACGCGAACACCCGGGTCAGGCCCTTCTCGCGCTCGGGCTCCTCCCACTGATCGATGACGACGGCCGTGGTATACGGCAGCTCATCGCGCGTGTGCGTGAGCACCCGTTCGCGGATCATCTCGGCGGCCAGGGTGCGCTCCGTCTGATCGGTCAGGTAATCGGCGGGATAGAGCGGTTCGGCCTCCGGAAGCGCGGCAAGGATTTCCTGCTCCAGCAGATCGACCCCATCGCCGGTCAACGCCGACATCGGAACGATGGCGCTGAACTCGTGCGCGGTGGCATACCGTTGAATGAGCGGCAAGAGACCGGGCTTGTCGATCGCGTCGATCTTGTTCAGCGCCAGAATCGATGGCACGCGGTGCCGGCGCAGCAGGTCTATCACGAACTGGTCCCCGGAACCAGGCGGCGCTGTCGAATCCACCAGCAACACCGTCACGTCCACTTCGCGAAGGGTGTCCACGGCCACGTCGACCATCCGTTGGTTCATGCGATGCACGGGTTTGTGGATGCCCGGTGTGTCGATGAACACCATCTGGCCGTCCGGGGTCGTGCGCACCCCTACGATCCGATGCCGGGTTGTCTGGGGCTTGTCGGACACGATGGCCACTTTCTGGCCGACGAGACGATTCAGGAGCGTTGACTTGCCGGCGTTGGGACGGCCGATGAGCGAGACAAGGCCCGCCTTCACTCCGCCACCTGTGGAGCCGGCGCCACGACGCGGCGGGCGCGGACTTTATGGATCCGGCGCCGCTCGGCCTCCAGCACTTCGATCGCCAAACCATCGAAATTGAATCGCTCGCCCACCGCGGGCACACGCCCGGCCCGGGCCAGCACGTATCCCCCCACAGTCTCGAAGTCGCCGTCCTCGATCTCCACCCCCAGCCGGTCCACCATCTCGCCGATGGCGACCTTCCCGCTGAAGACGAAGCTGTCATCGCCCTCGGCGACAATCGGCTCGGCCTCGCTGTCGTACTCATCGCGAATTTCGCCGACGAGCTCCTCGACCACGTCCTCCACCGTGACGAGGCCCGCAGTCCCGCCGTACTCGTCGACGACAATGGCAAGCTGAAATCGTTTCTGCTGAAACTCCCGCAGCAGATCGACCACGCGCTTCGTTTCGGGCACGAACGCCGCGGGCCGCATGATGGTGGAGACCTTCCCGGTACCGACGGGCGAGTCGGTCATCTGGATCAGATCCTTCACCACGATCAGGCCATTGATGTTGTCGATGTTCTCGGTAAACACGGGCAGGCGCGAGTACTCCTGGTCTTGGACGAGCTGCCGCAGCTCGTCGATGGTCGCATCGGCGCGAATGGCGACGATATCGGGGCGTGGCGTCATCACCTCGCGCACCAGCGTGTCGCCGAAATCGACAACGGACCGGAGCAGGCGGTTCTCGTCGGTGCGCGGGTGGGCCTCCTCCACCGAAAGGCTGGTGGTGTCGGCGCGCACCTCGAGCGGCGCCTCCTCCGCATCTCGAGGCTGGGCTCGCCCGAGCCAGCCAATCAGGATCGCCGAAAAGGGCGCCAGCACGTTGGCCACCGCGCTGAACAGAGGCAACAACAGGTCGAGCACGCGCTCCGGAGAGTGGCGCACGAGCAGCGCGGGAAGAATGTGCCCGACACCGAGGTACAGCACGACGCCCCAGGCCGCGAGCAATGCCGCCGCCGTCAGTCCGGTGCCGAACGTCTGCGACAGCAAAACCATGACGCCGATGAGCAGCAGCCCCCGCATGACCCGCGCGGGGATGAAGAACTTGAGCGGGTCCTCGAGGTACGCACTGAGCGCGCTGCTGGCTCGAGCGCGCTCCGCCTCGAGCCGCTGCGGCAGGCGCATGAGCAGGTTGAAGGCGGTCTCGACGACGGCGAAGCCGAGCATCGCCGCCGCGCCCAGAAAAATCAGGAGCGGGATCATCGCCTGATGCCGGCCGGTCCCCGGGCTATCAGGCCGGACGGCAGGCCCGCCCGGCGCCGTAATCGCTCTTCCACGCGCTGCATCCGGCCTCGATCGGCTTCGTGATCGTAGCCCAGAAGGTGCAGGATGCCGTGAAGCGCCAGCACCCGCAGCTCCGTCTGCAGGGAGTGCCCCTGTTCCCGGGCCTGCCGCCTCGCGACACCGGTAGCGATGGCGATATCGCCGAGAGGCCGCAGGCCCCGCAGGATTTCAGGCCTCAGGCCCGCGTCCTTGCGCCGGCGCGCGCGGCCTGTGACGTGGAGCCGCTCTGACGGAAATGACAGCACGTCGGTCGGACGGTCGATGCCGCGGAAGATCCGGTTCAGCCTGCGGAGAGCCCGGTCGCTGACGAGCGCAATCGTGACGAAGCCGGCCGCGTGACGCGGGACGGCCTCCTTCAGCCAGGAGTCGAGCCCGCGCGCGGGCACCGGCCGTCCGAGCGCGTCGGTAACCGAGACGCTCAACCGCATCGCCGCATGTCAGGGCTTGGGCTGACTCGAGTACGCCTCGTACGCTTTCACGATCTGCTGGACGAGCGAGTGACGCACGACGTCGCGCTCGTCGAAATAAATGGTCGCGATTCCTTCGATGCCCTTGATGACCTTGAGCGATTCCACCAATCCCGACATCCGCCCGGCGGGCAGGTCGATCTGCGTGACATCGCCGGTGACAACTGCCTTCGAGCCGAACCCGAGGCGGGTCAGGAACATCTTCATCTGTTCCGACGTCGTGTTCTGCGCCTCGTCGAGGATGACAAAGGCGTCGTTCAGCGTCCTGCCCCGCATGAACGCAATGGGCGCGACTTCGATGACCCCGCGCTCGAGGAGCCGTTCGACGCGTTCGCCGTCGAGCATGTCATAGAGCGCATCATAGAGCGGGCGCAGATACGGGTTCACCTTTTCCTGGAGATCGCCCGGCAGGAAACCCAGCTTCTCTCCCGCTTCGACCGCGGGGCGCGCCAGGATGATGCGATTCACTTTCTTCGAGAGCAGATAGGCGACCGCCTGTGCCATGGCCAGGTAGGTCTTCCCGGTCCCGGCGGGGCCGACGCCAAACACGATGTCGAATTGATCGATGGCGTCGAGATAGCGGCGCTGCGTCACGCTCTTCGGCGCGACCTGCTTGCGTCCAGCCGAGCGGCTGCTGCCCCTGAGAAAATACTCCTGCAACTCGACGTTGGGGTTGTGGGCGATGAGCTGAGCCGCGGTCTTCACATCGCCGCGTCCGAACCGGTACCCGTCCCGCAACAGCGCGCCCAACTGCTCGAGCACCCGTTCGGCGCGCATCACTTCGTCTGAGCCGCCCTCCACCACCACATCGTGGCCGCTGGTCTTCAGGCGGACGTTCAGGGCCGATTCCAGGCTTTTGAGGTTTTCGTCCAGGGATCCGTACAACGTTTCGATGCCCTCATCAGGCATGGCGATGCGTCGCATCGAAGACGTAGGCATTCAGTGATTTCAGCGTAGCACAAAGGGCCAGGAGGGTCTCATGGCTCAATGGGCCACAGCCAGGCCGCCCCACGCACGCCGCTGGCGTCGCCATGCTTCGCGCGCACCAACCCGGTCACTATCGTGTCCGAAAACACGTAGGGCTTCCACAACTGCGGCACGCGCGAATAAAGCGCCGCGATATTGGACAGGCCGCCTCCGACGACGATGACGTTCGGATCGACGATGTTGATGACCGAGGCGAGCGACTTGGCGAGCCGCCGCTCCCAGGCCGCGAGCGAGGCGGCCGCCCGTTCCTCGCCGCCGGCCGCGCGATGCGCGATCTCCTCGGCTCCGAGTGCCGCGCCGCCGCGCCGCGCGTAGTCGGCCGCAAGCCCCGGCCCGGACAGGAACGTCTCGACGCACCCGTGACGGCCGCAGTAGCACGGCGGCCCCGGTCGCTCGTCGACGTCGGGCGACGGCAGCGGATTGTGCCCCCACTCTCCGGCGATTCCGTTGGCGCCGTCCAGAATCCGGCCGTGCACCACGAGGCCGCCGCCCACGCCAGTGCCCAGAATCACGCCGAACACCACGGCCGTGCCGGCCGCCGCACCGTCGGCGGCTTCGGACATCGCAAAACAATTGGCGTCGTTGGCCAGCCGGAGGGGCCGGCCGACAGTGCGCTCGAGATCCTCGCGCAGCGGCCGTCCGATGAGCCAGACCGAATTGGCGTTCTTGACCAGCCCGGTGGCGTCGGAGATCGTTCCGGGAATCCCGATGCCGATTCGGCACGGCCCGACGCGCTGCTCGGCTTCGTGCACGAGCCGCGCAATCGTCGCGAGGGTGCCATCGTAGTCGCCGCGTGGCGTCGCCACGCGGCACTCCCAGTGCACGGCCCCGTCATCCGCGAGGACGACAATCGCGATCTTGGTGCCGCCGAGGTCGACGCCGATTCTCATCGAACAGCAGTGGTCGTTCTGAATGTCGAATTCAGAATTACACGCTCTTGATCCTCAGTTCTCGCAGCTGCTTCGCGTCGACCGCGGAGGGCGCGCCGGCCATCAGGTCGATCGCCTGGGCCGTCTTCGGAAACGCGATGACCTCGCGAATCGACGACTCCCCGCACAACAGCGCCAGGATGCGATCCAGGCCGAACGCGATGCCGCCGTGCGGCGGCGTGCCGTACTCGAGCGCGTCGAGAAAGAATCCGAAACGCGCCTTCGCGTCCTCGTCGGCGATCCCGAGCAATCGGAAGACCTGCCGCTGCACCTCCGGCATGTGAATTCGGATGCTGCCCCCGGCGATCTCCGAGCCGTTGAGCGCCAGATCGTAGGCCCGGGCCCGCGCGCGTTCGGGCCCCGACTCCAGCAGGGGCACATCTTCAGGATGGGGCGATGTGAACGGGTGATGCATCGAGTCCCAGCGACGCTCGTCGGGGTTCCACTCGAGCAGGGGAAATTCGGTGACCCACACGAACCGAAAATCGGTTGGCGACAGCAGATTCTCCAACCGGGCGACGTGCAGACGCAGTCGGCCCAGCACCTCGGCCGTTGTCGTCACGGGCCCGCCCATGAACAGGAGCAAGTCACCGGCCGCAGCCGAGGCCAGCTCGAGCGCGGCCCGCAAGGGCCCTTCCCCCAACAGCTTCAGCGCCGAGCTCTGCACGGTGCCGTCGGCCAGACGCGCCCAGGCCGCATGGCCGCCGAGCCGCTGCGATTCGGCGATCAGATCGTCGAGCTGCTTCCGCGAGTAGCGGCCGCCGCCAGGAATCACGAAGCCGCGCAGCGCACGAGTCTTCTCGGGTACCTCGGCAACGAACGGCGGCAGCGCCTCGCCGAAGGCTGGGAGCAGGTCGGCGATCGGCATACCCGGCCGCAGATCCGGCTTGTCAGACCCGTACTTCAGCATCGCGTCGCGATAGCTCACTCGCGGGAACGGAGTGACCACGCGATGGCCGGCCGCGCGCCACATCGCCTCGACGGCGCCTTCGACGACACCGTAGATGAGCTCCTCGGATGCGAACGACATCTCGACGTCGATCTGCGTGAATTCCGGCTGGCGATCGGCGCGCAGGTCCTCGTCGCGAAAGCAACGCACGATCTGAAAGTAGCGATCGAGCCCCGCGATCATGAGGATTTGCTTGAAGATCTGCGGCGACTGCGGCAGCGCGAAGAATTCACCGGGATGGACGCGGCTCGGCACGAGGTAGTCGCGTGCGCCTTCGGGCGTCGAGCGCGTCAGAATCGGTGTCTCGATCTCGAGAAACCGTTCGTGATCGAAGTACTGCCGGGCCGCCATCGCGACGCGGTGCCGCAAGATCAGATTCCGCTGCAGCTCCGGGCGCCGCAGGTCGAGGTAGCGGTACCGGAGTCGCGTGTCCTCCGAGACCTGCGCATCTTCATTGATCGGAAATGGCGGCGTTCTGGCCTCGTTCAGCACCTGCACCGACGCCGCGATGACCTCGACCTGTCCGGTCTCGAGCTTGGGATTGGCCGACTCGGGCGTGCGCCGCTCCACCCGCCCCTCGACCGCCACGACGAATTCGGGGCGCAGGCGCGGCCAGCCCGACGCCGGCTGCTGCGGTTCCCGCAGCACGACCTGCGTGATGCCGTAGCGATCGCGAATGTCGAAAAACACGACGCCGCCCAGATCACGAACGCGGTGCACCCAGCCCAGGAGCACAACGTCCTGACCCGCCTCCGCTTCGCGCAGCTCGCCGCATGTATGCGTTCGGTACTTCAAAATCAGGCTCTCCATCTCACGCTAGTCTCTCAGCGCATCCCGCACGGCATCCACCACGCCGGCCCTGGGAACGGCCCCCTGCTCTCCGGTCTTCATCTGCCTCATTGTCACTTCGCCGCGCGCCAGTTCGTCGCCGCCGACGATGAGCGTGACGCGGGCCTGCAGGCGATCCGCGCGTTTCATCTGCGCCCTCACGCCGCGTGCGTCGAATTCCATCTGCGCCGCGAGGCCCGCTCGACGAAGTTCGCGCAGCAGGCGAAGCGCCTCTTGGCGTCCGTCCTCGCCGATCGCAACGACGAACGCGCGACCCGGGGGCGCCTCGAGCGACGCCGCCGGCAGCGCGAGCACCAGCCGCTCCAGGCCCGCGGCAAATCCAATGCCCGGCCGGTCGGGTCCGCCCAGATCCTTGACCAGCCCGTCGTACCGGCCGCCGCCAAGCAAGGCGTTCTGGGCCCCAAGCGCCAGCGCCAGGATCTCGAACGTCGTGCGCGTGTAGTAATCGAGTCCGCGCACCAGCCGGTGCGAAATCGTCCAGGGAATCCCGAACATCTCCAGGTGCCGCTGCACCCCGGAGAAGTGTGCGGCGCACGCTTCACACAGGTAATCCACAGAGTGCGGCAGCCGGTCGATGATCGGCTGATCCGCCTCGACCTTGCAGTCGTAGATTCGCAGCGGATTCGTCCTCGCCCGCCGCTGGCAATCCTGACACAGCTTCGGCAGGTCATCGCCGAGCGCCTTCAGCAACGCCTCCTGAAATCTCGGACGGCACTCCGCGCAGCCCACCGAGTTGATCACCAGCGCGGCGTTTTCGATCCGCAGATCGGACACCAGAGACCAGGCCAGATCGATCACTTCCGCATCGATGGCGGGATCGGTCAGGCCAAAGACTTCGACGTCGAGCTGATGGAACTGCCGGTAGCGGCCCTTCTGCGGCCGCTCGTAACGGAACATCGGGCCCAGGGAGAACAGCTTCGCCGCCGGCAGGATCTGCTCGAGATTGTGCTCGACAAACGCCCGCACCATACTGGGCGTGGCCTCGGGCCGGAGGGTGACCCGCTCCCCGCCCTTGTCGGTAAAGCTGTACATCTCCTTCTGCACGATATCGGTCGACTCGCCAGTGCCTTTTGCGAACAGCTCCTCGTGCTCCATGATCGGCGTGCGGATTTCGACATACCCGTAGCGCGCGCACAGATCCCGCGACAGGCGCTCGACCAGTTGCCATTTTTCGACTTCACCCGGAAGGATGTCATGGGTGCCGCGGATGGCCGAGATCACAGATAGTCCTGCTTGTATCGCACGTAGCTGGCCGCCGAGTCCCGGATGGAAGCGATTTCCGCGTCAGTCAACGGCCGCCGTACCTTGCCCGGCACGCCCATCACCATCGAGCCGGCCGGCACGACCATGCCCTCTGTGACGACCGTACCGGCCGCGATGATGCAGTCTTCCGCGATCTGGGCGCCGTTCAGCACGATCGCGCCCATCCCGATGAGCACGCGGTCGCCGACCGTGCAGCCGTGCACGATCGCGCCATGCCCGACCGTCACATCGTCGCCGATGACGGTGGCGTGCGTGTCGTGCATGACGTGCACGACCGTGCCGTCCTGCAGATTCGAACGGGCGCCGATGCGAATCGCGTTCACGTCGCCCCTGATCGCCGCCTGCATCCACACACTGCTGTCCGGGCCAATCTCGACCTCGCCGATCACCTGCGCGGTGTCGTCGACGAACGCAGTCGGATGCACGGTCGGCACACGACCGCGGTACGGGCGAAGCATAAGAGGATGATTATATCGGGAAGGCCCCGGGCCAAAGGCCCGAGGCCAAGGCGAAAAGCAGGCCGCGCTTTCCTTGGGCCTTGGGCCCAGGGCCATGGGCCTACTTCCTGACCGTCGGATACTGAATCCCCAGCTGCTCGAGGTACGTCTTGTACTTCGTCGGATCGTAGTAGTACTTCTTCATCTGATCGCGATACTTGGCCATCGTGTTCTTGTTCAAATCGATCGCTGGTTGATCCTGCGGCCGGATGAGCGGCTCGTATTTCTGATCGCTGGTCTGCACGTTGTTGAAGTAGTCCTTCGCCATCGTGACGAGCTCGGGTTTGAGCAGGAGGTCGATGATTGTCGCCGCCTGCGCCTTCGCGCCGGCGATGTTGCCCTTGTGCGCAATCGGCGTGGCCATCGCGACGCCATTGGCCCAGTTGTGTCCGGGGGTACCAGGAATATTCGAAGGATAGCGGAGTGTGATCGTCGGCACGTTCCACGAGATGTCGCCGATGTCGTCCGATCCGCCGCCGGTGTTCTGCGCTTCGGGCACAGGACCGCTCACCGCGTTGCCCAGCGTCGTCGGCAAGCCTTCCTCACGCACTCCCAATTCCTTCTGGAGGGCCTTGGCGAGCGTCTGGTCGGCGTCCGACCACTGCGGCAACCCGACTTTCTGAATATTGACGCCCATCGCTTCCGCGAGCGGCCGATTGAAGTGTCCGGGCCACGCGGAACCGAGCACCTTCGTCGGCAGCAGCTCGACGTTGGCCATCATGGCCGCGCCCTTCGCCATCCGGTCGCCGGTCGCCCACAAATCCTTGATGCCCTGGTACGACGTCTGGCGGAAGTAGTACCAGACCGACGCCGTCGACGGCACGACGTTCGGCTGATCGCCGCCATCGGTGATGACGTAGTGCGACCGCTGTGCCAGAGGCAGGTGCTCGCGCTGGAAGTTCCAACCGACGTCCATCAACTCGACCGCATCGAGCGCGCTCCGGCCGCGCCAGGGCGCGCCCGCCGCATGCGCCGACTCGCCCTTGAAGCTGTACTGCACCGAGACGAGCCCGGTGCCGCCGCCGGCGCCCCACGAGGTCCCGAGGTTGTTGCCTACGTGCGTGAAGAGCACGATGTCGACGTCTTTGAACAAGCCGGCGCGCACGTAGTACGCCTTGGTGCCGAGCAATTCCTCCGCGACGCCAGGCCAGAGACGAATGGTGCCCGGGATCTTGTCGCGCTCCATGATCTTCTTGAGCACGACCGCGGCGACGAAGTTCACGACGTTCCCGGAGTTGTGGCCTTCACCATGCCCAGGTGCGCCTTCGATGATTGGATCGTGATACGCGACGCCGGGCTTCTGCGACGCCTGCGGGATGTCGTCGAAATCGGATCCCAGGGCGATGACAGGTTTGGCGTTGACGCCGCCATTGCTCCAAGTCGCCATGAACGACGTCGGAACACCGGCCAGCCCTTCTTCGACCATGAACCCGTTTTTTCGCAGGATGTCCACGAGATACTTCTTCGTCTCGAACTCCTGAAAGCCGAGCTCGGCGAAGCTGAAGATCTGGTCGTTCATCTGCTGCGCCTGGACGTACATCTTGTCAATTTCGGCCATCGCCTCCGTCTTCAGCGCGGTGATTCGCTCCGTGTCAGGGGGCAGATTCAACGGAGGTGGCGGTGGCGCGCCGCCGCCGCGACGGCCCTGTGCGGCCAGCACGGTTCCGAGCATCAACGTGACCATCATTCCAAGACGAAGGGCTTTCATCGTGAGTCCTCCAAAGCTAGAGGGATTATAGTCGCGTGTTGGTCAAAGGCTGCGAGCCAGCAAGTCCTCAGCGCTCCCCAGGCTTGCAGGCGCGCAGGCTCGCAGCGTCGTGGACTCGCAGGCTGTCATAATTGAGTCGATGTCCCTCTTCGACACGCTCGGCCGGCCGCTGCGCAGCCTGCGCATCTCGGTCACCGACCGCTGCAACCTCCGGTGCCACTACTGCATGCCGGAGGACGAATACCTCTGGCTTCCGCGGGAGGATGTGCTCACCTTCGAGGAAATCAGCCGGCTCGCCGATCTCGTTCGGCGAAATGGGAGTCGACCGCGTCCGGTTGACGGGCGGTGAGCCGCTGCTGCGCCGCGACCTCCCGGATCTGGTCCGGCAGCTGTCGGCCAAATCGTGGGTCCGCGACTTCGCGCTCACGACGAATGGCGTGCTCCTGGCCGATCGCGCGGCGGATCTGCGCGCCGCCGGCCTGCATCGCCTGACGGTCAGCCTCGACACGCTGCGCCGCGATCGATTTCAGCGCCTCGCCAGGGTCGATGCGCTCCCCGCCGTGCTGGCCGGCATCGACGCGGCCCGTGGCGTCGGCTTCACCGGACTCAAAATCGACTCGGTCATCACCCGCGCCGACAACGATGACGAACTGGTCGACCTGATTGAGTTCGGCAGGCAGACGGATGCGGAAGTGCGTTTCATCGAGTACATGGACGTCGGCGGCGCCACCCGATGGCGGCCGGAGGCCGTCGTCCCAAGGAGCGAGATCCTGGCGCGCCTGCGGGATCACTACGGCGAGTTGTCGCCTGTCGAGGAGGCGTCATCGGCGCCGGCGACACGTTTCCGCCTTCCGGGTGGAGTGACATTCGGCGTCATCTCCTCGACGTCCCAGCCCTTCTGTCGAACCTGCGACCGGGCCAGGCTGACGGCCGACGGCGTGTTTCTCCTCTGTCTGTACGCGCAGCACGGGACGGATCTGCGCCGGCCGCTGCGGGGCGGCGCCACGCCGGAGATGCTGCGGCGGCTCATCAGCGCCGTCTGGGAAAGCCGGGCCGACCGTGGCGCGGAAGAGCGCCTCGCCACCCGTGAGCGAGGAACGTACATTCCGATCAGCGTGCTCAAGCGCGATGCGCATCTCGAGATGCACACGCGCAGGCGGGTAGCTCGGTCCGAGCCGATATACTGGTCCGTCCGTGTCCTCCTCTACGTCGCGAACAGTCTTTGTCATTCTTGCCGCGATTAGCTTCAGTCACCTGCTGAACGATCTCGTGCAATCGCTTCTTCCGGCGATTTACCCGATGCTGAAGGCGCAATTCGCGCTCGACTTCTGGCAGATCGGCCTGATCACGCTTACCAACCAGCTCACGGCCTCGCTGCTGCAGCCGCTGGTCGGTCTGTACACCGACCGGCGGCCGCAGCCGTATCTGCTGGCGGGCGGCATGGCGGTCACGCTGACCGGGCTGCTCCTGCTGGCCGCGGCCGGCCGGTTTTCCCTGTTGCTCGTCTCGGCGGCGCTCGTCGGCGTCGGATCGTCCGTCTTCCACCCGGAGTCGTCGCGGATCGCGCGTGTGGCCTCCGGCGGCAGGTACGGGCTGGCGCAGTCGCTGTTTCAGACCGGCGGCAATGCGGGCTCGTCGCTCGGACCGCTGCTCGCCGCGTTTATCGTCGTGCCGCACGGCCAGGCGAGCGTCGCCTGGTTTTCGATCGCCGCCCTGCTCGGCATCGCGCTGCTCTGGCGGGTTGGCGCGTGGTACGCACGCGTGGGGCCGACGCAGCCGCGATCGACGCCAACGTACCACGTCTCGCAGCTCTCGCCCGCGAAGGTCAAGCTCGGCATCGTGGTCCTGCTCATGCTCGTGTTCTCGAAGTTCATCTACATGGCGAGCCTCGGGAACTACTACACGTTCTTCCTCATCCACCGTTTCGGCGTCTCGGTGCAGAACGCGCAGATTCATCTGTTCGCGTTTCTCGGCGCCGTGGCTGCCGGCACCTTCATCGGGGGTCCGGTGGGCGACAGGTTTGGCCGCAAGTACGTCATCTGGATCTCAATCCTCGGCGTCCTGCCATTCACGCTCGCGCTACCGTACGTCAATCTGTTCTGGACGACTATCCTGAGCGTGCTGATCGGGGTGATCCTCGCGTCGGCCTTCTCGGCGATTCTGGTGTACGCGCAGGAACTCCTGCCGGGCCGCGTGGGACTGGTCTCCGGACTCTTCTTTGGCCTGGCCTTCGGCACGGGCGGATTGGGCGCGGCCCTGCTCGGCAAGATCGCAGACCGGACGAGCCTCGACCTCGTGTACCACGTGTGCGCCTGGCTGCCGGCGATTGGCCTGCTGACCGCGCTCCTGCCGGATCTGCCTTCGCGGGCGCGATTCAGGTACGTTCCGGCAGCGGAGGTCGGTCCCGGCGTCAGTCAGACCTGAGAGGCCGGCCGGTCATGGGTCGCATTCGCTGGGGCATCGTCGGCTGCGGTGACGTCGCCGAAATAAAGAGCGGGCCGGGATTCCAGAAGGCTGACGGCTCGGCGCTGGTCGCGGTCATGCGGCGCGATCGCGCGAAGGCCGAAGATTACGCCCGCCGACACGGGGTGCCCCGCGTGCACGCCACCGCGGAGGCCCTCATCGACGACCCCGAGGTTGACGCGGTCTACATTGCCACGCCGCCATCGAGTCATCGGGAGCTCGCGCTGCGGGTCGCCGCGGCGCGCAAACCCTGTCTGGTGGAAAAGCCGATGGCGATGAACCACGCGGAATCGCTCGACATGGTCAACGCGTTCCGCGCGGCAGGCACGCCGTTGTGGGTCGCGTACTACCGCCGCGCGCAGCCCCGGTTTCTTCTGATCCGCCGCCTGCTGGTCGAGGGACGAATTGGAAGCGTGACCTCGGCTCATGTCCAGATTCTGAATCGCCTCGCGGAAGGCTACGTGGCCAGGTCCTGGCACTTCGATCCGTCTATCGCCGGCGCCGGATTGATCTTCGATGTCGGATCGCATGCGGTCGATCTGCTCGACTTCTTTCTCGGACCGATCCGCCACGTCCGCGGCTTTGCGGTCAACACCGGAGCCAGCTACGCCGCCGAGGACGTCACGGCGGCGGCGTTCGAGTTCGAGTCCGGCGTCGTTGGAACCGGCGTCTTCAACTTCCATGCGTTCGAGAAAACGGATCGGCTTGTGTTGCTCGGCTCAGCGGGCGAGATATCCACGCCTATTTTCGCCGACGATGAGGTCGTCGTCCGCACGAGCGAAGGTACCGTGCGTCATCCCGTCGTGACACCGGCGCACGTGCATCAACCGCTCATCCAGACCGTCGTCGACGAGCTGGAGGGACGGGGACGCTGTGAGTCCACGGGTGAAAGCGGTGCGCGGGCGCAGTGGGTGCTGGATGAGTGCGTGAGGGAGCTACTACCGGAAGTCAGAGGGTAAAAGCGTGAGAGGGTGAAAGGGTAAGAGAAGTCTCTTCTCTCACCCTCTCACCCTCTCACCCTTTCACCCTCTGTCTTAGTGCGTGACGGTCTCAGTCGGCTTCTTCTTCCCGCCGAGTCCCTGAATCTGCAGCCCTGTCGCGAGATCCGGCTTCGGCTCCTTCAGGACGGTCTGCCGGTAGAGTTCGGCCATGCGCTCGTGCTCGGCCTGCGCCTTGCGCGCGCGCAACTTTTCTTCGCGCGCCGTCTTGGCAATACCCTTCTCGTCCAGATCGGTCTGCTTGCCCTTCGCGACCGCCTCGGCGTCGAGCTGGAGGGTGTGATCGGTCGTCTCGAGGCCAACCTTCTTGCCGCCCGCGAAGATCTCGTGCCGGCCGTGCTCTTCGTACCACTTCGTGAGCGTGGCCGTCATGTGCATCTTCTCGATGATGTTCCGCCACCCGATGCCCGTGTTGTAGGCGCAGAAGCTGATTTCGCCCTCCTGCGTCGCATACGGAATGATGCAGCGCTCGGTGCGGCGGAAGTCGTAATTGAACAGGTCCTGGAACCACATGCCGGCGATGAACAGGAAGTTCCAGCGGTCCTGGCGGCGCTTCTCGATGTCCTTTTCCGTGCGGTCGGCGGTGACCTTGCCGTAGTCGTGCCCCGTCGCGCCGAACGTCTTGTCGAACTTCTTGAGCAGGTCCATCAGCTTGAAGTGCGTCGGCGCCTTGAAGGCGTCGTAGTTCTTCATCAGCGCCAGCGCCATGCCGACAACCGACAGGAACTTGCCGCGCGCGGCGTCGTTGACCTTCGCGATGTCCTTCGCGAGCTGCTCGCCCTTGAGGAATGCCGTGACGGGCACCGCCTCCTTGGTTTCCTTGTCGATCATGACGGCCATGCCGACGCCGCAGTTCGGGTGGCAGCCGCACGAGAGCTGTCCCCAGTCGGCCTGCGGTCCGTGCACCAGGTCCGCCCAGTCGCCAAAGGTCCCCATGAACGAAATCGGGAACCAGTCGCGCACCGGCTCCCCGAGGCCCGTCTGCTTCTTGACGTCGTGCGCCAGGTGCGACAGCGTGTATCGCTGAGCGTGGCGCCGCTCGTCGGTGATCTCCTCGTCGCGGCCGGTGAACGAGACCGGCTGGAACGACAGGAAGTTGATCTTCTTCGGGTTGTCGAGCGCGAACTGGATGATGCGGCCGACCTGCTCGTTGTTGACGCCGTTGACGATCGTGGTCACGGGCACCAGGTCGACCCCCGCGCGCCAGAGATTCTCAATCGCGCGCAGCTTCACATCGAACAGATTGCCAACCAGCCGGTGCGCGTTGGCCGCGTTGCCGATGCCGTCAAACTGCAGATACGCATACCGCAAGCCGGCTTCGGCTGCGGCTTTGGCGAACTCCGGGCTCTTGGCGAACTCGATTCCGTTGGTCGCCGCCTGCACGCTGTTGTAGCCGACCTTGCGTGCGTAACGCACCGCGTCGAGGAAGTACGGCGATAGCGTCGGCTCGCCGCCCGAGAACTGCACCGACATCTGCCGCTTCGGTTTGATGGTGATTGCGTTGTCCAGCAGCGTCTTGATGCCTTCCCAATCGAGCTCGTGGACGAAACCCACCTGGTTCGCATCCATGAAACAGGGGTCGCACATCATGTTGCAGCGGTTCGTCAGATCGATGGTCAGGACCGAGCCGCGGCCGTACTTGATGGTCGAGGATCCATGGTTGTGGAGCTTCTCGTCGTTGTGCGCGCGCATGTCCGAACCCGGAAACGTCTCCTCCAGGTGCTTGAAGAAGTCCGTGTCCATGGCCATGACGTCCTCGAAATGTCCATGAAGCGGACAATCCTTGATCATCATGATCTTGCCGTCGCGCTCGATGATCTGCGCCTTGATCTCGCCGACCTTCTCGTTCAGGAGGATCTTGTAATCCCGCTTGCCGTCGAGAATCTCCTGGCGTGCTTCACGCACGCAGGTCGGACACAGCGAATCGGTCTCGCGCGGCCACCCGAGCGGCGGCTTGACCTTCTGCCACGACTTCAAGAGCGGCTTGTCGGACCAGTTCGGGACAAACCCTTCGTTCTGGCGGATGTTGTTCAGGGCGTCGAAAACCACCCACGCGCCCTTGGCGGCATAGGTCAACCCCTTCTCGACGTACTTCACTGGCTTGTGCATACACTCTCCAAGTTGAGGGCACGAACGGAAGTCCAACCCCGACTAGAGGATAGCGCCAATACTGCCCCCGATCGCGGAATTGTCGGGAACGGGCGCTAATGGGGTCTGAAGGGGCAGATGGCGGCCTGAACTGGCAGGCAAATGCCTATTCGCGATGGCCCATTTGGGCCTTGGCGCGCTCAATCAAGTTCAAATTCCGCTCGGTACGACGGCTCGCTCCCCGCCCCGCGCTCGGGCAGTTCCGGGGGTATTGATGCCGCCCGTAGACGGGGTAGGCCTCCGTCCGGAGATGCGCGAGCATGTGATGTCCCCGCCGGGTCGCACGCTCATGCCGCAGCGCGGAGATGTCGATTGGAGCGACGACAATCCGCTCGCCAGGGCCCGGCGAGGCGTCGGCAAGGACCCGGCCCTCGAAGTCGACAATCTGACTGCCGCCGGGCCAGGAGTACGGCGGATAGTGGCGCAGGCTCGCTCCCTGGTTCGCCGCCACGACAAACCCGATGTTCTCAAGGGCGCGGCATCGATTGACGATCGACCACCAATTCATCGGCTCGGTGGTCCCCCACGGATCCATGTAGGCCGAGACTCGGACCAGGACCTCCGCGCCATTGGCCGCGAGCTGCCGAATCGCCTCAGGAAACACCCAGTCGTAGCAGATCGCGCAGCCGATCCGGCCAATCGCGGTATCTGCCACGGGAAACAGCGGCTCGTCGTACCCGGGCAAATCGTGGGGACTGCTGTGGACTTCGTACGGAAGCCACGGATTGACCTTCCGATACCTGTAGAGAATGCCGTCAGGGCCAATCAGGCACGTGGTGTTGAAGACCACGCCCGGCCATTTCGGATCCTCCTCCAGCATCGAGCCGCTCTGGATATAGATGTCGTGCTCGCGCGCCTTCGCGAGGAGGCGCGCGGTGTGTTCGTTCGGGATCTGTACGGCGAGCTTGGCCAGAAGCTCCCGCACGGTCGCAAACACGGGCGCCGCATGCGCGAACTCGGGAAACACCACGAGACGGACCGGCAGGAACGGCGCGGCACCGGCGACCGCGGCATCGATCATCTCGACGATCCGATCCGTGCTGGCGGCCATCTGCCGCCGCTCCGTGGGGTTCGGCAAGTCGGTCTGGCACGCGGCGGCCGCGTAACGGAGAGGCACCGACGATGGAACGGTCATGACGTGACGGTCAAATCATCGCACGGAGCGTTCGCGCCCAACGAGGGACAGGTCGAGCGGCGGCAGCGGTCTGGCGACGAGGCGCCGGTTGTAAATCTCCAGGTATCGCCGATGGGCCGGCGTGTCCGGGTAATGCTCGGGCGCCGTGTACGGATACTGGCTCATCGCATGAAACGGCATCGGCTCGAGGACGTCCGGACTCGCCGAGTTCACGTCCATTTCCTTGCTGAAGCCATCGGCCATCAGCAGAAACGTCCGGGTCCATCCGTCCGGCAGCCTACCGGCGGCACTGGCGTCAAACTGCAGGGCGATCTCGTCGCCCGGCTTGGCGATCACGAACTGATCGTCGGATCGCACGAGCAAGTCACGCACGTCGCCCTCTCGCGTATACCGGCCCAGCATCACCTTCCATGGCGACGTCGTCGAGACTTGCGCGTAGTCGTACCGAACCGGCTCTTTGCCGTCGGGACGCACTTCCGCGGAAAACCCGCGAGCCCGAAGGGTCGCGGCCGCCGGATCGAGCCGTACCGATCGCCACGGGCCCTCGTGGACGGTGGTGCCCACGTGGATCTGATCCCAGTAGATCCGCATATTGGTCACGATCCGGAGCTCGTGCTCGCCGGTTCGTAACTTGCCCGACAGGTCGAGGGCAATCGTCTGCGGGCGCCCGACCGGAACGCCGATGTCGGCGATCACCGTGCGCCAGCGTCCCGCGGAGTCCTTCGCCTGCAGCGCCGGAGACGTCAGCGCCAGTCCGGCTTGATGCGCCGCGCGATTATCGCTCGAGAACGCGTAGTCGGTCCACGCGGTCAGCAGCAGCGTGATCGGCGCGGTCACCGGCCCGGCGTCGATGGTCAGCGCGTGTTCTTTGGCGTAGCCGCGAAAGCGCTCAAGGTCGAAGTCATCCGGATATGTGCGATCGACACGAGCGATCCGCTCGGTGACGTCATGGCCGTGATCGTCGGTCACCCTCGCCGGTACCCGCTCATCGCGCACCACGTGCAACTGAAACGGTTTCGGGGGATCCGTCATGCCCTCGTTCGGGAACATCTCGAGATCGGCCGGGTGCGAAACGGTCACGAGCTGGAGGCGATCCGCGAAGAGGGCCTCCTCGAGCTCGTTGGTGACCCGGATATCGAAGAGTCCATTCTTCGCCTGGAGCTGCGCTCCGGAAATCCGCACGTACTCGACAGGAGATGGTCGATTCCACTGGCGTGGGCCTTCCCAGTACCCCATCTCGCCGGCGCCCATGAAGTCTGTCACGAACTGAAAGCGATCACCGTCCCACGTAAACAGGAACGGGCACGACGACGGTTTGCGATCGAGTTCCGTCACGACAATCGGCGACGGCAGCATCGGCGGATCGGGCGGCGAGGCCGGCGCAGGTTTGGCGGACGCGGCGCCCGTCTCCGTTTGCAGAATTCCCGACGGCCAGAGGACGCGTATGACGTCGGCGCCCGTCCGCGTGCCGAGGCCGAACAGTCTGTCGACCGCCGCGACCGGCGGCGTCGCGGCCGAGGTCTCGAGACGCGCACTCAGGCTACCGGCACGGATCTGGACCTTCGATCCGATGGCGAGACGGTTGCTGACCACGCCTTTCAGGACGACGCGTTGCGACCGGTGACGAGGATCTCCGCCGTTGTGCCACAGTGAAATTGACGAGCCGCCCGTGACCACGTCGGTGAAGCCGTCGCCGTCCAAATCGGCGAGTACGACGCCCCGACTCGATCGCACGCCCGCGGCCTCACCTTGCGCGGTGGACCGCAGCGCCTTCGCCGTGACGTCGTCGCTCCATCGGCCGCCGAGATTCCGGAAAACATGGGGTCCCTCGGCTGACCAGGTCACCAGATCGACGAGCCCGTCGTTGTCATAGTCGGCAAATTGGACTGCGGCCGCCGACCGGCTGTCCGTCGGGCCCGGGCTGACCTTGAACCGCCCCTGCCCGTCACTCAGCGCGAATGCTGCGCCGCGCGTGCGTGCGAAAAAGAAATCGGGATAGTCGTCCTTGTTGACGTCGGCTGCCGTAACCGCCGTGACCTCGTCGCCGCCGACGGCAATCGCGCCCAGGCCCACCTCTTCGGCGACGTCCTTGAATGTGCCATCGCGTTCGTTCTTGAACAACTTCGGCGGCCTGTCCCGGTACGCCACAAGCAGGTCGATATCCCGATGATTGTCGAAGTCGGTCGGCACGATGGCGATCGCGTGCCCGCTGGCCTGAAGATCAGCCTCGCGGGTCACCTCGGTGAACATTCCGTTACCGTTGTTGCGCAGAAGTTGAAGAGGCGCCGGAGCGAACTCACGCGGGAACGTCGCGGGCCGGCCCGCCGCGCGCGTCCGCTCCACGTCGGCCAGCCCGGCAATCACGAGGTCGAGGTCGCCGTCGTGATCGACGTCGACGAACGCCGCCGCCCCTGGGAGAAATGGATAGGCCGGCAAACGGGATTGATCGGTGACGTCGCGGAAGCGACCACCGCCCTCGTTGCGGTACAGCGTGCTGCGTCCATATCGCAGGACGAACAGGTCAGGACGTCCGTCGTTGTCGTAGTCGCCGGCGATACACCCGATCGACACGCCCACTCCGGCCGCCTGGTTCAGGCCTGATCCTCCGGTCACGTCCGCCCATGTTACCGGCGTCGTTGCGCAGCAAGCGGGCTGCGTCCGCCGCACAGACGAACACATCCAGATCGCCATCGCCGTCAAAGTCGACCAGAGTCAGCCCGCCGCCCAGCGAGGCGGCGAGCGTTGCGGCACCGCCCGCGTCAAGGGCGCCCGGGGCAAACGATCGGCCGAACGGCACGGCCGACCCCGCTGGGTGCAAAGCGGCGGGCGCGACCGCGAACCTGGTGAAATTCGCCGTCGCCGGCGTCTGATCGACCAGTTCCGGCTCTGCGCCGGTCGACGCGATCCCTTCGGCGTACCGCCCTTGTTCGAGATATCCGGTGCCAAACGCGGCCGCGTAGCCGGTCGATCGCAGCGTCTGGGATCGCTCCAGCATCTGGCGGCCCTCAGTGGCATTCCCGCTGCGGGTGAGCGCCAGCCCGAGCGTGTACGCCGCGGTGACGTTGTAGGGCTCGTCGGCGACCGCCGGACGCAGCAACGCGATCGCGTCGGTGTACTTCCGATCCTCGAGATACAGCTGCGCCAGATTCACGCGCGCGCCGACATCGCGCGGGTCCAATTGCCGGACGCGCTCCAGGGATCGAATCGCGTCGTCGCGTCGGTTCTCGGCGCGGGCCACGAGACCCGAGATGTAGGGCGGCTGCGGCGCTGACGGCAGGAGCCGGCCGGCCTCCGCGGCCTCGCGAGCGGCGCCCGCGAGATCCTGCGAGTACTGCAGCGCGAGGCTGAGATTCACGTGCGCGATCGCCAGCCCGGGATCTATTTGAAGCGCCCGGCGGAACGCGGCGGCCGCTTGTTCGTAATTGGCCTGCTCGAGCAGCGCCACGCCGACGTTGTTCGCGCGATACGCGTTTTCTCGATCAGCGGACGATGACGTGGGCCGGCCGCGACAAGCCGATCCAGCGACAAGCAATGCGAGAAGTAAGGCCGGGGCTTTCGGAGGCCCGACGTTACTTCTGTGGAACACGAGGGATCGCCATGGCGCTGAGCGCGCCGGCGCCTTCCTTGAGGGTCACCACCTGGTTGGCGGCGAAGGGCCCGGCCGTGTCCACACGCCCGCTCGGCCAGTTGACCCCCACGCGATCGACGCTCGAGGCGCTGCCCAATCCGAATGACAGCGGCAGTTCGCTTTGTGAGAGATAGCTGGAACCGGTCTTGACGATCTGCCATCGCGTGGCGCCGCCCTTCACCGAGACCTCCACCCGAGCGCCGATGCCGTCACGATTCGAGACGACGCCCACCGTGCGCACCCGAAGGACGTTCTGCCGGGTCGCACGTGTCGTTTCGAAACAGATGCGCCGCGCCGCCATTGACCCCGACCAGCACGTCGAGGTCGCCGTCGTTGTCGTAATCGGCATACGCGGCTCCGCGGGCCACGATCGGACGCTGAAACGCGGCGCCGGCGTCGGCGCTGGCGTCTTCGAAGCGGCCCTTTCCCGCGTTGTGGAACAGCTGTGGGCGCTGGGCGTACGTCACGCGCGACTGCACGCGCTCGATGTCGTCGGCCACGTGTCCGTTGGCGGTAAAGATATCAGGTTGGCCGTCGAGATCGTAGTCGAAGAAGAAGCAGCCGAAGGTGAGCGTGAGCAGCGACGCCCGGCCGAGCGGCGATCGTCGGCGCCTCATCGATGAACAGCCCGTGTCCCTCGTTGTGATAGAGCGCGATCATCTCGTTCGAAAAATTGCCGATGATCAGGCTCGGTCTGCCGGATCCGTCGTAGTCGACCGCGTCGACGCCCATGCCGGCGCGGGCGACGCCCGCCTCACTGAAGGCGACGCCCGCGCTGACCGCGACATCCACGAACGTTCCATTCCCTCGGTTGCGGTAGAGGCGATTGGGCTGGGTGTCGTTGGCCACGAACAAATCCATCCATCCGTCGCCGTCGAAGTCGAGCATCGCGACGCCGAGGCCCTTGGACGACGGGTCCTCGAGGCCCGCCTTCCGGGTCACGTCCTCGAATGTCCCGTCGCCCCGATTGCGGTACAACGCCGCACTCTGTCCTTTGTACGACTCGGGCGTGCAGTAGGACTTCGACTTCCCATCGAGGGTGCAGAAGAGGTCCCGGCTGATGGCCCAGTCGACGTAGTGCGCGACGAACAGATCGAGCCGGCCGTCCTTGTCGTAGTCGACCCACAAGGCGCTCGTCGCCAGACCGCTGTCGGCGATTCCTGACTTCTTCGTGACGTCGGCGAACTTGAACCCGCCCAGGTTCCGGAACAGCCGGCTGCCGCCGAGCGCAGTAACGAAGAGATCGTCGCGGCCGTCGTTGTCAAAGTCCCCGGCGGTGACGCCCATGCCGTAGAGGGGGCCGTCGAGGCCTGACCCGGCCGTGACGTCGCTGAAGGTGCCGTTGTGGTTGTTGCGGTAGAGCGCCGCGTGCGAATTGGACGCCGGTCGTCCCGGCCAGTTCATGGAGTTGATGAGCAGCGCATCCGGCCAGCCATCTCCATCCGCGTCAAGGAATGCGACGCCCGAACCGAGCGTCTCGGGCAGATACTTCTTGCCGAAGGCGCCGTTCGTATGGACGAAGCGGATTCCCGCAGACGTCGTCACATCGGCGAACAGATCCGGACCGGCCGCGCGAGAGGCAATGACGAACAGGCAACAGACGGCAGGGAGTGTGACGGCGGCTGGGCCGCGGCTCACTGCCGCGCTCCTCGCGTGGGCGGCGCCTCATACGGCTTCGCCGGCGCCCCATGTTCATGAATCTGCTGGCGTTCGTTGTTGTCCTCGGCGTGCAACTGGCGGTACGGCCCGGTAATCGCCTGGGCGGACTCGTCCGCCTTGAACCGTTCGTAGAGCACCTGTTCCCGTCCGGCCGCCGCCGAATCGCCTTGCCCCTGGTAACACAGCATGAGGTTGTAGTGCGCTTGCAGGTCTTCGGGGTCGATTGACAGGACCTTCTGCAAGGTCTCAAGCGCGTCCTTGAAGTCGCGCTTGAGAAACTGTACCCGCCCCAGCTGATTCAGCACCACCCGGTCGCGAGGATACAAATCCGACGCCGTTCGCAGGTGCGTCAACGCCTCGTCATAACGGCCCAGGCTTTTCAGGGCGGTGCCCAGGAAGAAATGCGTCTTTGCGAGTTTCGGATCGAGCTCCAGCGCATGGCGCAGCATCGGCTCGGCGCCGGCCATGTCGCCTTCCTGAAGACGCGCGCGCGCGACGTTGACCCATCCGTCGGCGTAGCCCGGATCCATTTCGGTGACCTTGAGAAATGTCGCTTCGGCGTTGCGGATGTCGCCCTGGAGGAGCAGACCGATTCCGTAGTCGTTCCATCGCTCGCGCACGGACTTGTCGACGTACGGCTTGTCGTTCCCGGCGGCCGCGCCTCGCGCCGCCACGGTCAGGATCGCCTGCGCCCGCGCCATCACCGTCGTCGGAATGTCGGGAATCGCCTTGATCTGGCCCGAGACTTTCGACGTGTCGCCGCTGAAAGTCCATTTCCCGTCGTCGTGCGACGGCCCGAGGGCAAACGCACCCTGCGCCGGGTCGCGCACGCCGGCAAAGGCCCACTGCGTGTTCCACCAGGCGAACTTCCGATAGTTGACCTTGGCGGTTACGGTGATCCGGCTTCCCGCGTCCTCGGGAATCTGCAGACGGTAGTGCACCGTGTCGGCCGCGCCGGGAGGGATCAGGCGAACGTAGGCCACCGACCGCGAACTCCAGGCGTTGCGCTTGTTGATCGGGTTGCCGTGGTCGTCGAGCTGCAGACTGCGATAGAAATGCGCACCTGGTTCCACGGGACCTTTCCCGCCGTCGGCTGCTTCGCCGCTGTGAAGGAGCACGTGCCTTTTGTCGTCAACGGCCTCCAGTTCCACCCACACGTCAAAGGCATCGACAGTGCCGCCCGGAAAGAAGTGCCCGACCTTGCGCGTACGGACGACAACATCCAACCGGAGCGAGTCGCCGCGCCGAACCACCGCGTTCACCTTGTCGAGCGGCGCCACGACGGTCTGGGGCGCCGCGACGAATGTCTGCGCCGCGCCGAAGTTCATCGACTCCTCGCCGATCGCGAACGTGCTCGACAGCCGCGGCTCGCTCGCGGCGTTGGGACCGGCCGCCTCCGGAGCCGTGCCGGCGCCCCACACGAGGCCGAACACGTCAACGGTCACCTGACCATCGCGCAGAAAGTCCTGCACGGCCTTCAGCTGGACCGGGTCGTGATTCACGAACGGCAAGGCGGTGTTCGCGGCGGCGAACCGATGCGACCTCACCTTGCCGTTCTTCGCCGCCGGATCGCTCGACGCTACGAGCGGCATGTGGCAGTCGGCGCAGGTCTGCGGCTTCGGCGGGTAGTAGAACGATCTGGCGCCCTGCCCCGACACGCCGGAGGCCTGCCAGTTGTCGTAGTCATTGAACCCGCGGAACCAGCGGTAGCTGTTGACGGGCACGTCCAGGTGCACCTTGTGGCACGACGAGCAGAAGTCCGGCGTCTGCGTGGTGTGAAACGGCTTGAGGAAGACCTCGCGATGCGGCCGGGGGTCGACGTACGTCAGCTGATCGTGCAGGACCCGCAGGATGGGGTTGTCACTCGCGGCCAGATCGTGCAGCGGCGGGTATTCAACGTCGAAATCGCCCTGCCCCATCGTGCTCCGCACGTGCGTGATCGAATGGCAGGATGTGCACGCGAGGCCGGCCTGCGCCTCGGGCGTCTCAATTTGTTCCTTGATCGGACGGTCGAAGCGCCCGTTGAAGAACACGGCGTGGTCGTGACAGCCCGCGCACCATTTCGACGGCTTCGTGCCGACGACGTCCTGCATGTACTCGATCGATTTGCGATACCACTGATTATTGAACGAGGAAAAGTGATGTGTAGACGACTTCCACTGCTCGTAGATCTCGGCATGGCAGCGGCCGCACGTCGCGCTCGTCAGAAAGAAGTTCGCCGGAATGACTCCGTGCCGGTTCGTGTCGGCGGAGGAAGGAAAGAACGGGCTGCCCGGGCCCGCGCCTTCGTGCTGCATACTGTCCGGAGGTGACGCGGGATTGACAATTCGGAACTGGGTGGCACGATCCACTGTGCGGCTCGCCACGCTGACGGCGGACACCGCGGTCGAAATCACCACCAGCGCCACGAGCGCCGGCAGCCAGACCTGCCCGCGCTCCGGAGACCTGCGAAGTCCCAGGGCCACGGCGTACAACGCCAGCGGCACGCCGCCGGCAAGACTCGTCCAAATATGCACCGGCAACAGCCATCGGAGCCTGCCAGCCGTGCCGATCACCATGATCGTCAGACCGAACGCTGTGCCGACGGCCAGCACCGCCGAACACACGAGCAGCACCAGCGGCAGTCGCCGCCACTGGCGCGTCAGCCGCCGCCCCAACCAGATCGCCAGGACGACGCCGACGGCCATGTGCAGCGCGACATTAAGGAAGTAAAAAGCCGACAGGCTCGTCGACCCGGCCACGTACGCCGTGTTCAGGGCGAACACCACAACCAGGCCGCCGAGCACGCGGGGCCGATCGGTCCAGGTGTTAATCACACGACGCTCAAGTTGCTCAGACATCTATCCATCAAGGGAAGCACGTGCTTCGCAGATCGGCCTTGGCTCTCCGCAGGTTCCGGTGGAGTGCTGCCAAACTGACATCCGGCCCTTGGGGTGTCAACAAAAAGTTTGCACTAAGATTAGTGCTGCCTGTCGCGGCCTCGGCGCGGGCGTTTTCCGGCTATATTGGCGCGCACGGTTACTTTGTACAGCCAGTGAGGGATGTTATGCGAACCGGTCGAATCTTCGTTGTTCTGTTCGGGGCCTTCCTGATTTTCCTGGTGCAGGCGGTATCGGCTCAGTTGCCGACGAACTCGCCCGCTTCGGGTCATCGCGTTCGGGGCGCACCCCGACGATGCGGAGCTGAAGTTTGCGGGAACGGGCGCCATGTTCGCGGCGCATGGGCGCGAAGGTGAAGCTCGTGGCGCTGACCAACGGCGACGTCGGGCACTTCGCGCAAGCGGGCGGCCCGCTCGCGCAGCGCCGCAAGGCCGAGGTCGAAGCGTGCCACAAGATGCTGAACGTCGAGACCGGCGTTCTCGACATTCACGACGGCGAGCTCATGGCCGATCTGCCGACGCGGAAGATGGTCGGCAACCTGATTCGCGAGTGGCAGGCCGACATCGTGCTGTCGCACCGGCCGTATGACTACCATCCCGATCACCGGGCCGTCGGCCAGCTCGCCGAACGACACCGCCGTCGTCGTCGCCGCGCCGTTCTTCGCGCCGTACACGCCGCCGACGACAGCTCAACCCCGTGTACCTCTACTACTCGGATGCGTTTACGCATCCGTATCCGTTCGATCCGATTCTTGCGGTTGGGATCGACAGCGTGGCGCAGAAGAAATGGGACTGCATTCAGGCGCTGCCGTCGCAGTTCGGGGACGCCGACTCCTGGCAGGCCCGCTATCGGACGAACATCCCGACCGACGAAGCGGCACGCAAGGCGGCTCTGATCGAAATCGTCAGACAGAGCAACGCCGACGTCGCGAACAAGTATCGCGACCTGCTGGTGAAGCTGTACGGCGAACCGAAGGGCCGCGCGTTCAAGTATGCGGAGGCTTTCGAGCTGAATCAGTACGGCACCGCCGGCACGGCGGACGACCTGAAGAAGGTGTTCCCGACGTTCAGGTGACGCCGTGCGCCTCGTCGGTGCCAGGCTCTGAGGGAAGGCCCATTCAATGCAGCGCGCCAACCGCTCCGGCACTCGCCTGGCGTCCGGAGCGTTGGTGCTGCTTATCTCCCTGAGCACCAGTCGAGCGCTTCTCGGTACGCCGTGGACGCAATCGCAGGAGCCCGTCTTCCGTTCGGCCGTTGACCTCATCGCGATCGATGTACAGGTGATCGATCG
Organism: uncultured Acidobacteriota bacterium; assembly: GCA_963724645.1. Lineage (GTDB taxonomy): Bacteria > Acidobacteriota > Vicinamibacteria > Vicinamibacterales > SCN-69-37 > CAVXSP01. The sequence goes on along the minus strand of CAVRVJ010000005.1, from coordinate 78,873 downwards.
CGGCGGGAAGCCTGTGACAAGTCTGCGGCCCGTCGACTTTCAAGCCTTCCTCAACGGCCGCGCGCGGCGGGTTCTGTCGGCGGAGTTGGTGCAGTTCGATCACTCTCCTCTGGTCGCCCGGCAATCGCAGCCGATGGGTCCAGTCGCGAGCAACGCCTGGCCAGACTCAACCCAGTCCGCACGCACGTTCGTGCTGGCTGTCGATGCCGCCAGCTTTACGGTCCAGGCCTGGGCCCGGCTGAAGGCGACCGCTCAAGGCTTCGTCGAGCGCCTTCCGCCCCAAGATCGAGTCGGCCTCTATAGCTACCCTGCCGGGCCCAGGGTCGATCCCACGACCGATCATGGGGCGGTCAGGCGTGGCCTGGCCTCGATTGCCGGCCAACGTCATCCACTCCGGAGTGCATTCAATTTGACGCCCTCAGAGGCGATCAACATTGTCAGTGATGTCACCACGATGAGGAGTCCGTCGCGATCCCCGGCGTTGCTCGACGCGTTCGCGGCCGGAACCGACACGCCGGCAGTTGCGAGCATTCAGAGCCGCGAATGTCCCGGCGACGCGACGTGCCCAGTCAGAATTCTGATGGATGCCACGTCCGTCGTGAACGAATTCGAAGCGCAGGTCACCGAGAGCGTGAGCGGGCTGCAATCGCTGCTCCGCCTCGTGGCGACGTATCCGGGACGAAAGACGGTCATTCTGGTCAGTGCGGGCATGATCGTCAGCGATCGGCCGGGCGCGCGCCCCGAGATTGACAACCTGGCGCGGGTGCTCGGTCGAGAAGTCGCGTACGCAAATGCGGTCATTTACACGCTTCACATGGACTCCAGTTTTGTCGACACGTATTCCTCCGAGGCTCGCCGGGTCGACAGCGCAGGCGAAACTGAGCAGCGGAGCCGGGACCTGCTCAGCCGCTGGCTGGGGCAGTTTTCTGCAGCCGCCGGCGGTACGCTTCTCTCCGTGCCAGCCGGCAGCGGTAGCGTCGAGTTCGAGCGAGTTCTCCAGGAAACCTCCGCGGACTATCTGCTGGGTGTCGAGCCGGCCGCGGCCGACCGGGACGGTCGGTTGCGTGAGTTGAAGGTCAGAGTGGCGGAGCGCGGCCTCACCATCCGCAACAGAACCTGGGTCGTCGTGCCCGCGCGATAACGACGGGGGCCGCTCGCTCGAGGCCTATCGGCCGGTGCCGCGCCGCAGCGTCACGAGGCGATTGCCCGCGACGCCGGTCCAGCGCTCGCGCTGACCGTCGGGCCATTGCACGACGATGCCGGCGATGACGGGCGTGCTGCCGAGCCCAAAATGGACTCGAGAATCGCTCGCCGAGAGATAACTCCCGTCGGTGCCGACACGACGCCAGAGAGTGGGCAGGCCGGCGCGTTCCACGCCCACGGCTGCGCCGAAGGCGAACCGGTTGCCGGAAGTCTGCTCGAGGCGGACCTGCACCCAATGGTTCAACCGGTCGTTCTGATTGAGCAGCAGCATCGCCCGGCCGCCATTGTTGGTGACCACGATGTCAACGTCGCCGTCGTTGTCGATGTCCCCAAACGCCGCCCCGCGGCCGATCATCGATGCGCGAGAAGACTGGACCCGCGGCAGCCCTGATTTCCTCGAACCGGCCGGCTGCCGGTGTTGTGGAGCAACTGGTTTCTCATCCTGAACGGGCGCGACTGACCTCGCTGCGCTTCGATGAGGTTCACGCCGCCGTTGGCGATAAACAGATCCAACCACCCGTCATTATCGTAGTCGAGCCAGCCGGTGCCGAATCCGGTAAACGCCGCCGTCGGCGACGCCAGACCCCATTTGGCCCGCGGAATCCTTGAAGTTTCCGCGGCCATCGCTCAGTACAGCACCGACGTCTCGCCGACGAGGTTCGTCACGAAGAGATCCTCATCGCCGTCGGCATCGACATCTCCTGAGGCGATGCCCATGCTCCCTTCGGGGGTGCCCGCGGCATTGACGGCCGACCCGGATAGCAGCCCTGATCCTCGTACGTGCCATCCCGCCGGTTGATCCACAGCTGATTCGGCGTCGCGTCGTTCGCCACATACAGATCAAGCCAGCCGTCGCCGTTGTAGTCGCCGACCGAGACGCCCAGACCGGCACCAACGGCTCTGACGATACCGGCGGCCTCACTCACCTCCGTGAATCGGCCATTACCTTCATTGCGATACAACCGATCTGGAACGGGACGGTACGACCCGCGGACTGCAATAATCACGCGCGCCGACCGAGTCATAGCACAACTTGTTTCCCGAGGGCGTGAAGTCGAGGTAGTTTGTGACGAACAAATCGAGATAGCCGTCCCGGTTGAAATCCAGAAAAGCGGCGCTGGTACTCCATTCCCCGCTTCCTCCAACGCCGGCCTGACGGGTCGTCTCGGTGAACGTGCCGTCATGATTGTTGTGAAAGAGCGAAGTTACGGCTGAACTGATGTCACGAACAGATCCAGCCAGCCGTCATTGTCATAGTCTGCAACGGCCGCTCCCATGCCATAGGCCCGGAGGTCGACGCGCGCCTGTTCAGTCACATCAGTGAAGCGCAGCGATCGCCGGCCATCGCCGGCCGCGGTGGTGTCGCTGCGGAACAGACGGCTCGTCGCCGGCCCGCCGCGCGCATTCCAGCTGCGCCAAGCGTGCCTCCTTGCACGAAGAAGACATCGAGATCGCCATCATTGTCATAGTCGAACAAGGCCACCCCCGCGCCCATCTCCTCGGCAAGATAGTACTGCCCGGTCGCGCCATTGACGTGATTGAAGACCAAGCCGGTAGTCGTCGCGGCCTCAATGAAAAGCGGGCCGGCGGCCGCCCCCGCGCGCGCCGCGCCACGCATCGCAGGCAGCGCCATCATTACGACGGCCGCGACACTCCAACACCACGGCCGGATTGAAACCTGCATCACCTGATCGCCGCCAATTCGCGGTCGATAGTCACGACGAGATCGAGCTGATCATATTGAACGGCAATTCGCCGGGCTTCGGCCGCCCACTTCAGCGCGTTTCCCCTGTCGCCGGCCCGCGCGTACGCCGTGGCGAGCCCATAGACGTACCGCGGCGTTTCAGCATTGACCGGCTGGACCAGCTTCTCGAGCTCCGCAATCGCCTCACGTGGACGCCCGAGGACCAGCAGCGCACGCCCCAGATTGAAGCGCGCCACACGCAGCGTCGGTTGACTGTCGACGGCGTGGCGATAGGCGTCGAGCCCCTCCTGTACTTGCCCTTGGCGCTCGAGAATCTGACCCAGATTGTTGTAGGCGAGCGCGTGGCGTGGATTGATCAGAATAGCGTGACGATAGGTCTCGGCCGCCAAATCCCATCTGCCCTGCAGGCCCAGCACGACGCCGTAGTCATAGTGGGCGTCGGCAAGGTTGACGCCGAGCAAGAGCACGGCGCGGTAGTGCTCCTCCGCCTTCGCCCAGTTTTGACGGCGTCCGTACAAAGAAATCAGGTTCGCGTGGGCCTGAGCAAACGACGAATCGCGGACGAGCGCCGCTTCGTGCGCGTCGATCGCCCCAGTCAGGTCGCCGGCCTCAGCCAGCTTCAACCCTCTTCCAAGAATCGCTACGGCATCATCGCGGAGGATGTTGACAGCGGCGAGCACCGGGTCGTCCAGGGCGGGCGACGCCGGGCCAAACTGGGCGTACCGCTCCACGGCGCGCTGCGCATCGTCCAGTCGTCCGAGGGCCCGATAGGAGAGCGCCAAGGCGTAGTGCGCTAGTCCCCAAGCCGGGAACAACGCGATGGCCCGTTCGAGATGAACGACCGCGCTTTGGTGGTCGCCGTCTGCCGCGGCGATTCGTCCGAGGCCCAATTCGCCGAATGGCTCCGTCGCTCGATCGCGACTCAAGGCATCGAAGAGCGGTCGACTCTGACCGATCTCGCCGATGTCGAGCAAGGCTTGAGCCAGCTTCACCCGTGCTGGGACGTACACCGGTGTCGCAACCGCCGCCTCTTTGAACCGCGCTGCGGCGTCAACCTGACGTCCCAGGCGCTGGAGCACGACGCCATCCAGATACGCCCACTCGAACGCTCCGGGCGATAGCGCCTGCGATCGCAGATAGACGGCATGCGCCGCTTCCCATTCCTCCCACGCCTGAAGGACGCGCCCGAGGGCGCCAACGGCGGCGACGTCGGTCGGTCTCCTGGTGGCCTCGCGATAGACCGGCGTCACCGCGTCGCGAGTCGCCGGGGGAAACAAGTCCACTGCGAGGCGAGGCAGCGGCGGCACCGGCTTCGTCTGTGCAGCGGCAGGTACCGCACACAGCACAAGAACCAGCAAGATTGCCACGGTGAACGCGGAGTCGAAATGTGGAGTTAGCGGACGGTCAGTTCTTCCCACCGGCGCGTCTGACGAGCTCGTCCACCTTGTGGGCGATGATCTCTTCCACATCTCCCCCCCACGGGCCCGGACGGCCATACCCGATCATGGCCCCCCCACCCTCATACCCGCCTTCTTTGAGGACCCGAAGAGAAGGAATATAGCCCATGACGTCGTTCGAGTACCTGTGACCCAGGTGTCCTCCCACCCGTACGCCGCTTTGAACCGAAGGGCGTAGTCGACCACTGTCTCACCACCCAGCGCGATGAGCGTCAGTCCATCGCCGAATTGCCACACCTGCACTGGGTAGGGATAGCGGTCATACAGCTTGCCTTCGCGCTCGATGATGCCGAGGAGCTGTCGGATCTGTCGCGCTTGGGCACCTGTCGCTGTTTTCAAGCGGTCCTGCAGCTCTTCTTTTGTCGGTGGGACTTGAAACGGAATGTCGACATAGTCGAACACCGCTCTCAGACGCCCCCGCAGAGGCCGCATCTGCTGGCGCAGCACTTGACCCACCGCCGTCGAGATGATCTCGCCATACATTCTGGGCAGGTCGACGGTTCCCCGAGGAATGGGATCACAATCCGCGCCGCAGCCGTTGACAAACATCGCGACCACGCCCGGGTTGGCCGTCTCCAATGCCGCCTGTGCGTAGCCTGGCCAATCTCCGCTGATTTGATAGTCGCCGGGGGACGCCGTGGCGTGGCAGGAATAGCCGAACAGGATGGCACGCGGAGAGCCATCGGCCGCGCGGACGCGCAGCACGGGTACGTCCTGATCGACGGGGCCCGGCAGGTGCCGCGTGCCGGCACCGACGCGACGGCGATTGACGCCAATGCCAGCCAACCCTTGGCCAAACGCTACGTCGGCCGGCGAGAGGTTTCCAATTGCCTGCCCAATCAGATCGACAATTTGCTCGACAAGGCGCGCCGTATATCGACGAACGACGACTTCCTCGTCTGGGTTGATGTCCTCGGAGGGCCGCAGCAGCGGCTCCATTGTCACTGCGGGACCGCTGTGCGTGTGGGAGGCATTCAGAATCAGTCGGTCGCGGGAAAGACCGTATTTTCGTTCCGCGGCCTCGGCGACCGTGTCGGACATGCCTCGAGTGTAGGAATGAAAATCGCTCGTGACGATAATTGAAATGACGTCGCCTTCATCCTGCAGGGCCAGCGCCTTCACGTACAGATCCTGACGAACACCTTCAGAGGGTCTGGTGCGCGAGGCATAGCCTTTCAAGAAGATCGGCTCACGCGGCGTGACGACCACCTTCGCGACGCCAGCCTTCCATCCCCGCGTCTGACCGCCGGACGTCGCAACTCCGCGCGGCGGAGCCCCTCGCAGCTCGGTCGCCAAGCAGAGCCAGGCCACCACCGCCGCGATGGCCATTCCGGCCAGGGCCCACCCTCCGGATCGAATCAATCCGGCTGCAACGGCGTCTCGGTGAGACCCGTCGTGGCGCCCGCGCCACGATGGGGATGAACAGTACACGGTCGCCTCGTCGTTTCCTCTGCCTGTCTGGCTAGGGTTAGGCTAGAAGGCGTACCGAAGCGCGAGGCGAATCTGCCGCTGAGAAAACGCACTATTCAAACTGTAGATGTGCATGAAATCCGCGCTCGTGATAGACGAGGTCGGATTCGCGAAGTTTGCCTTGTTGGTCACGTTGGTGGCCTCGACTCTCAGCTCGATCCTCTGTTTGTTCACCAGCGGGAACGTACGGAACACCGAGAAATCGAGGTTCCAGCCGCCCGGGCCGCGGAACTGGTTCAGCCGGCTGTTCCCAAAACAGACGCACGTCGGCTGGGCCCAGGCTGCGGGATCGAAGTACACACCGTCAGCCCCAATCTTGCCGACCTTCGTGACCGGACCGACGAGGTCAGCCGTCTGTGTGTTGTTCGGCGTGTTGAGGGTCGTGGCATCGGCGGTCACCGTGAATGGCGTGCCGCTGAACGCCTGGAAGACTCCGTTCACCTGCCAGTTGTTCATGAGCGACCGCAGCAGGCTGAAATCGGTCGCCGTGCTCGACGGCACCTGGTAGACGAAACCCATCGTGAAGGTATGCGGCCGGTTGGTGCCCTGCTCGGCCCAGTTCCGAGCCTGCGCTTCCGGATCTGGAAGCTGGTAGCTGGTCCCAAGCGACCAGGCGCTGGCGTAGGTGTAGTGGCCTTTGAGGAGAAGACCGCGCGTAAGAGGCCTTGTGATGCCGACCTGCAGCCCGTTGTACTCCGTCCTTGATGTACGGTGTAAAGATATTGATGGCCAACTGACGGCCATTGGACGCGAAGTAGGGGCGATCCGTCGCACCACCGCCCAGATGCAGCACGGGGTTGACGTTAACCGTGTTGGTCAGGCCGTCTGATTGCCGGTTACCGACGTAGGCGACGTCGACCGACACGAACGGCAAGCGCCGCTCCAACGCGACGTTCCAGGAATGTGTCTTGCCACGCTGCGTCGACGCCGGAACGGCCGTCGTCATCCCGACGGTGTTGGGCAGCGGGATACTGCCCTTGCTCAGATCCGGTCCATTCAACAGCGGGATGCCGTCGTTGAGTGTCCCATACCAGCCGAAATTGGCCTGGGCGGCCGGCGTCTGGAATGTGCCATTGAGTGCCAGCGGGTAGCTCGCCTGGCCGCGGAGCGTCTCGATCGCCCCCCAGCTCCGCCCGTCGTAAGTGAGACCGTAGCCTGCGCGGACGACAGTCTTCTCACCGAGGCGATAGACGGCACCGACCCGAGGCGCAAAGTCGTCTTTCGGCGCCACCATGCCCATGTTCTCCGGGTTTCCGGCGACGCCACCGATTAAGACGTTGAGGGTCTTCAAATCGAGCATCTCGATCTGTCGATTGGCGCGTTGCATGATGGGGTAGTACTCCCAACGCAAGCCCAGATCCAGCGTGAAATTCTTGCTCGGCGTCCAATGGTCGCGGAGGTACACCGCATGCTGCCAATCGTACGCTGTAAAATTTTGTACTGAATGCTCTTGCCGGCGGTGCCGACCAAGCCGAGCAGAAACGCCGCGTACTGGTTGTAGAAGTTCGCCGTCTGCGACCCCGTTCCGAACGTCCTCGTCGCGTTGGACGCAAACGTGAAGCTGCCGCGCGGGTTGGCGATTTCCGGTTCCCAGCTGTTCACGCCGAGATAGTCGAGAAAGTAGCCGCCCTTGAGTTCGTGCCGGCCGGTAATCTTCGTGATGTTCGTGCTGAACGAGGCTGTGGGAATATCGATCCACTGTGGCGTCCACGTCGGCGAGTTGCCCAACGCGGTGAACCCCGTGGAGAACTGCGGCAGACCAGCATAGTGGGAGTCGTTGCGCCCCTGATCGTTGGTCCCCGGAATCCCCAAGCCGAGGCCGAGGTTGCCAAGTTTGTAGTCCGCCGCGCTCGAAAAGGCGTCATCAATCGTGGTGCCGAACGAGCTGTCGAGCAAGAGCGTCGGACTCAGGGACCAGGTCTGGCCGGCCGTCAGCTGATTCACGTTCGTGTCGCCGCCACAATCGCTGCACCGTCCCAAGGGGAAGTGGAACAGGTTGTTCACCAGTGCGCGCATCCCACTGTACTTCACCCAGATCTGGTGCGACCCCGTCCGGTTCCAGTTGAATTTCATGTCGAAATTGTGACGCCGTGTCGTGTCGAGCTCGAGAGCCCGGTAGTTATTCGTCAGATTGCCCGCCCCGCTGCCTTCGATGTTCGGCATCGGATACATCTGCAGCAGATTCTTCGCGATCGAGTTCATCTGAGCGACGGGAATGACGTTGTTGGCGAATTGCACGCGCCCTGTGCCAGTACCTCATATCCCCCGTGAAGGGATCGTAGATGCGCTGCAACGTGCCGTTCGCGTTCAAGGCCCCACTGAAGTCGCCATTGCGCAGCGCGGCATCCGGCACAGTGTAAAACACGTACTGGTTCGCGTCGCTGTAGTAGCCCTTCGTACGAACCGAAGAAGAACAGCTTGTTGCGAAGAAGCGGGCCGCCCAGCGTGCCCCCGGCCGTCTGACGCTGGATAATCGGTTTCGCCGGTACCGCGCCGCGGCCGAAGTAATACGGATTCGCGTTCAGGTGCTGGTTGTTGAAGAACTCGAACGCTGACCCGTGAAACTGGTTCGTGCCGGACTTCGTCGTCACCGTAATCGACGCACCAACGGCCATGCCCTCTTCAGCGTCCATACTGCCCGTCGTGATGTTCACTGTGTCAACGGTCTCGGCCGATGGAACAAGGAGCAAATGGTACGGCATCTCCACGTTGACGTTTCTGGAGCCGTCGGTCCGGGTCGTGTTGGAGACTCCCGACAGCCCGTTCACCGTCATGAATAGTGATCGCTGCGGCGTATCCGTCTCGGCGTTCTGAAACGTCGGTGGCATCGAGCCGGGCACGAGGACGACGAGGGACTGGACGTTGCGATAGGAATTGAGCGGCAGGCTCGTGACCTCCTGGGAGTTCAACTCCGTGCGCACGTCGGCCTTGTCGGTCTGCAGAAGCTCGGCTTCCGATTGCACGGTGACGGTCTCATTCATTCCGCCAATCTCGAGGGTCGTGTCGACACGGCTGATCTGGCCGACCGTGACCGGCACGCCCGACCGGACCGCCTCCCGAAACCCCTGCATGCTGACGCGGACGTCGTATTGCCCAGCCAGAACATTGACGAAGTCGTGTACGCGCCCTGCGCATCGGTGACCGCGTCCCGCTTGAGGTTGGTTCCGGTGTTGACGAGCGTGACCGTCGCACCGGGCAGACACTCCGCCCTGCGCGTCTTTTACGACGCCGACAACGCCGCCGTAGAGATTCTGGGCTGCCGTGGGCGCGGCAATCACGGCTGCGGCAATGAGAACAAGAGCCGCCATCAGACATGACCGTGCCCGCATCCTGCGCTCGTTCATTTCGAGCCTCCTCCTGGGTTTACTGATGGCCTGGTAGAAGTGCATTTGCCGCCACAGGGCGGCGTATTCAACTCCCGCACGGACCTCTTGAGCGGAGAGTAAAAGAACGCTCGGACTGAATGGATTGCTGCGCGGACTTATACCATCGCCCGCCAACGAACGCAACGGCAGAATCACTCATCACGCCGGTCGGGCACGGCAGAACGCCGTGCTCCGGGAGATGCCGTGGCTCAAAGTTCAGCGAAGGAGTTGTTCGGCTCGGGCTCGAATGGCGCTATTGGCAACGGCCTTGAGCTTCTGTACACGAGCCTCACCGAGGTCGGCGGCCGTGAGTTGACCGGCGGCGACCCCATCGAGCAACACCGTCATCCGGGCATCGTCTCGTAGGAGCGCATCGAGCGCCATGGTGCGGCTACGGCCGGAAAAGTCCTTCAGACCGCCCATCAAGGCCGGTCCAACCTCGCCCCGCGTTCATGTCACTCAGCGCCGCAATCGCGCCTTGCTGCACTTCGGCAGGCGTGCCGGCCGCCAGGTACTTGGTGAGCTGGGCTCCACGTTGCTTCCAGGTGTCCACGGCCAGAATTCGCAGCGCGTCATAACGCGTGCCGGCCTTGACCTTGTCGTCGGCCGCCATGGCAGCTGCCAGATCCGGTACCCGCTGCCAGCGGGCGTTCAGATCCTTCTGGTCCCGCAGAATCTCAGGCAATCGATCACCTGGTCGCGCGCCGGACAGACTGATGCCGTTCACAATGCCCCCACCGACGACTACAGCCTGCCACTCGCGCAGCGGCTCGCCCACATTGGGCATCGCGGCCGCAAGCACGGCCCGCATTTCACCAGGCTGATTGCGCCTGCCCGCCGCGAGCGCCACGCGCCAAATCATCGGGATGCGAACGTACTCTTCCGGCGTTCCTGGTTCCATCCCCGACGCCATGGCCGTAATGAGGGCGCCCGGATCGACGCCGGAATCCGCCACTAGCTTGTCTCGTTCCGCATTGGACCTGGCCGGGTCGAGGATCTGTCGGGCGAGAACCGCTGGCGTCACCGCCTGGGCCGACTGCGGTCCGCGGCTGGCCGCCGCGATCAGGCTGCCAGGATGCATAGGAGCGACACATTGCCCACGAAGACGATACCCATCAGGGTCAAACAGACATCGGCGCCTCATGGATTCCTCGCTGCCGATGGCTCGCTGGCGCCTCATAGAACCGCAGCTGTCGCATCGCCCATGCCGGAGCGTCCGGAACAGTCGCCGTCTGCGTGATGCGAACAAACTTGGCGCTAACCGGCGCAAACGGGATGATCGTAGTTCCGGCCACTCCCTCACCTTCCGCAACCGGCGCGCTCCACGTGGTGCCATCGGCTCGACACCTGCACCCGGTAGCCGCGTGGGAAGGTCCAGACCGGCGGCGTCCCGGCGCGTCCGGCGGCCGTCGTCGGAGACGACGTGAACTGGATCTCGGTCAAGACCATCGGCGACGGCAACTCGACCTGGAACCACATGCCGGCCTGCTGAGGCACGCCGTGGTCCATCCCAGAAAGCTGAGCGCCCCTCCAGCGTCACCTGCAGGTAGCTGAAGCCGCCGGCGGCGTTCGTGCCTGCGGGGCGGGCTGTCCCGTCGTGGCTCGCCGTGGCCTTCCATGTCGCATCCGCGACGAGCGGACGCGGCAGCGAGGCCTCCAACTCTGCGACGGTCCACGGCGTCTTCCGATCGCCGGTCGCGCGACGGACGCGAGCGACGTCTGCGGCGTCACAAAGCGCGCCGGTGTTGCCGAAGCTGTTGCGCACATAGGACGCGATGTCAGCAATCCACTGATCCTTGTTCGTACCCATCGGCACCATGACCTGCGAATAGGTCTTGCCGTCGATCGGCCCGGTCAGCCCGTGCAGGACGGCCTTGATGACGTAGTCGCGATGGCCGTTGACGCGCGGCGATCCCGCCAGCGACGGCGCCAGCGTCGACGCCGGCCTCGCCCCAGGCGTCGGCGTGCCGCGGCCGTCGTCGCCGTGGCAGGAGAAGCACAGCTCCGTTGTAGATGGCGCCGCCGCGCTCGATGATGTTCTGCTGCTCGGGCGTCAGCGGCGCACCGCCGCGACCGCCGCCCCGTCCAGCGTCGCGGCGGATTCAGAATTCGGTCGGCGACGAACTGCACGCCGCGCGCTTTGTTGCCGTCCATCGCGGCCTTCACGGTCGTGCGCGACGTCCGGCACCTTCAAGATGTTCATCGTCAACATCGCCTGAATGACGACGTCGGTGTCCTCGTCTTTCGTGAGCGCGCGGTAGTCGTCGGCGAACGACTTGTCACCGGCCTTGTACAGGGTCTCGCTCGCGCGCATCGCCTGAATCCGCAGGATCGCGGCTCGCGGATCCTCGCAGCATCTCGCGCGTGAGCGCCGGCGTGAGCGCGCCCAGCCCCTCGAGCGTCCAGAGGGCGTGGAAGCGCGCCAGCTGATTCTTCGACGTCCGGACCATCGTCTGCAGCGCCGGCACGACCGACCTGTCCTGTTTCAGAACGAGCAACTGCTGCGCGGTGTCCCGCCACCAGCCGTTCGGATGCGACAGGTGCGCGACGAGTTGCGCGGGGGTTTCGTTCGAGCATCCGCGGCTGCGTGCGATCACGCGCCATGCCGTCGTAGGTCAGTCGCCAGATGCGGCCGTGATCGCATCGACTTTGTCCAACTGGTATTGCTTGATCTTTTGCCCGGAGGTAGGTGCCCTCCTTCGCCCACTCGGCGCCCTCGATGATGCCGCGGTACATGTCGGCGATGTAGATCGTGCCGTCGGGAGCCGGTCGCGATGTCCACGGGGCGGAACAGCGGATCGAGCGAACGAATGAACTCGGACCGCGGATAGACATTCTGGAGCTGCGTCAGGCCTTCGGTCTTGACCGGCCTAGTCGGCGCACGATGCGGGCGACGTCTTCGCCGTAGAGGTAGTCGCCGACGAAGTCCTTCGGCAGCCGGTCTCCGCGATAGATCTCGTTGCCCGGCCGCGGCCGTCCCATAGATCAGCGAGCCATCCGGCATGCGAGTGCCCGGCAGTCCCGCCTGGATATCGCCGATCAGGATCGGAGCGCCCCACACGATGTTCAGGTCCGGCTCGAACTGATCGGGCGACGCAAAGTTGCCGTAGTGCACCGGGAACTGGAAGTAGCCGGGCATGCCGCTGGCGCCGCCCTGAAACCACACCTTGCCGTCGTTGTCCTGCGTCGCGCCCCACTGCGCGCCGTTCGGCCCGGTCGGCTCCCGCAAGAGCCCGTTGGGCGTCCAGCGCAGGCGGAACGCGTTGACCGTGCTGTACAGCCAGTTGTCCATCGCCCAGAAGAGGCTGGACTGCTGCGACTCCATGTTGCCCGGCTCGGCCGAAGTTCGTCGTGAACAACTCCTTCTTGTCGGCCACGCCGTCGCCGTTCGTATCGGTGTATTTCCACACTTCGTCCGGCATTGGTCTCCATCGTCAGGATGGTGTTGGCGCCGAACGGCATCACGAACCGCGGGAAAGACCAGCTTGTCGACGAAGACCGTGTGATGCTCGTAGACGCCGTCGTTGTCGCGATCCTCGTGCATCGAGATGCGGCCGATCGGCGGGATGAGGTCGACACCCTCCGGAGTCTCGAAGTAGCCGCGCAGCTCGACGACGAACATCCGGCCGTTGCCGTCAAAGGCGATCTGAGCCGGGTCCTCGATGAGCGGGTCCGAGAGGATGGGCTCCATGCGTACCCGGGCGGGAGCCAGAACCGCTTGGCCTGTTCCTGCAGGAGAAAGGGCCACGACCGGCGGTTTTGGCGACCAGTCCGCGTTGGCGTTGGCCGGGTCCTCGGGGTGTGTCCTGTTGGGATCATCAGGGCCAATGCCGCTTCGCCCGGCGGTGCCGGCACCGGTCTGCCTCCCCCGCGCACCTTGTCGGCCGGCGTCCTGGCCGGCGGCGTTGGGATTGTCAGCAGGCGACTGGACGGCAGGTTGACCAACACCGGGCGCCTGCGCCGTGCGGGCGACCGAAGGAAGTCCAACCACGACACCCCGATCACCCCGGCGACAGTCAATAGGAGGCTTTGCGATTGAGACGCCATAGTCATCGACTCCCCGTCGCTCCGGCTGACGCGTCGTCGAACACTCGTTCCGTCGACTGACGGAACCACAGCGACGATCGAAGCGCCGCGCAATCCGGCGGAAGTTGCGGCACCGACTTGAATTGCGTTTGATTGTAGGGTAGCAAGTGAGGTTTTCTTATACTATCGCCTCGCGGGCTGTCAAGGACGTCGTGAGTGAGTCGTGAGTGAGCCCAATCCAGAATGGCGCCGGGATCTCGTATGCGATGTTTGTCCCAACCGCTGCTGGTCGTGATGATCAGCGGGCTCGTTCTCCCTACGCCCGCGTTCTGGAGCCCGGGTCTGCAGCAGCAGCGATCGACCCCGAGCAGCAAGAACATCATTCTGGAATGGAACGAAATCGCCACTGACGCGTACGACCGTTCACCCCCGGGCTATGCGAACGGTTGGCGGGGCATCACGATCGCCCAGGTCGCCGTCTTCGACGCCGTGAACGCGATCGAAGGCCGATACCAACCCTATTTGAATCCCAAGGGCCCGTTGACTTCCCCTCCCGGAGCGTCGGTGGACGCCGCCGCCGCGACCGCCGCGTACCGAGTGCTGCGGACGCTGTATCCCAAGGAATTCTGGTCGACGATCGTTACCGGCGCTCGCTGAAGGACGTACCGGAGGGCGCGGGCAAGATGGCCGGCATCGCAGTTGGAAAGGCCGCGGCGGCACGAGTGCTGGCGCTGAGGCAGAACGACGGGTGGTACAAGACGGTCCGATACAAGCCGTCAAAAGTTCCTGGATTGTGGCGTCCCACCCCCGCCGACTACGCCCCCGCCTTCGGCATGCAGCTTGCGCTCGTCACGCCGTGGACGATGACGAGTCCGAGCCAGTTTCGGCCGGGCCCCCCGCCGGCGCTCGACAGCGCGCAATACGCGGCCGAGCTGAACCAGGTCAAGAGCCTGGGCGCCCAAGAAAGTTCCGCGCGATCGTCGGAGGAAACGCAAATCGCCAGATTCTGGGTCGGCATCTCCACTGCGCATGAATGGCACAAGCTGGCTCGCGATGCTGCGGCCGCCGCATCTCTCGATCGCTCGGATGCGGCGCGGTTGCTCGCGCTCGTCAGCATGTCGTGGATGGATGCGGTCATCGCGACGTTCGACGCAAAGTTCTTCTATAACCAGTGGAGACCGGTCACGGCCATTCGAGAAGCGGACAACGACGGCAACGCCGCAACCGCGGCCGATCTGCACTGGGTGCCACTAGTGGAGACGCTACCGTTTCCAGATTACATTTCGGCGCACTGTACGGTGGTGACGCCGCCGCTCTTCGTGATCAAGGCCCTTACTGGGGATCGCAGCATCACGGTGGACAGCTCCGGTGGGACCCGAAGGTACGCGACGATCGACGCGTTCCGGGACGAGTGCATCCTCGCGCGCGTCTGGGCTGGGGTCCACATGCGCATTTCGGATGTCGTCGGAATTCAAGTTGGTACACAAATCGGGAAACACGCGATCGACAACTATTTGAAACCGAAATAGTCGCGCTCGAGGCGTGTCACCGAGCCGAGAGGTCGCGGATGTAGATGTCCTTGAACCTCATGTTCCCTATTCCACCCGAATGGAGCTGCAGCGCGACATATCCGTCAAACGACTTCGGCGTCGGATCGGTGAAGTTGAGGACTTCGATGCCATTCAGAATCGCGACCATGTGATTCCCCTCGACCTTCAGCAGAAACTCGTTCCAGTCCGTTGGGCGAATCACCTGCTCGTACTCCGGGGCCGGCCACGCAATCCAGTTGCGGCCATCGCCGTACAAGCCACCGTTGTGATGATTCAACGTCCGATCGATTTCAAACTGCATTCCCTTGGCAACGTTGACCGTGCCCGGAGTAAATTCGGTATGGAAATACACGCCACTGTTGCCGTCGCCTTCGCACTTGAAACGGAGCGACAGCCAGAAGTCCTTGTACATCTTCTGCGTTCGAAGATACCCGTACGCCGCCGTCACACCTTGTCCGTGGATTGCCCCGTCCTCGACGGTCCACTTCTCATGGCCGACCTCCACCCAGTTCGTCAGGTCCTTGCCATTGAAGAGCTGCACCCATTGCTCGTTCGGGTAGAGGGCACGATTGGCCGGCACCTGCGCGCCAATGCGTGCCGACGCGGCCAAGGCCCACAGGACGGAGCAAACTACCCATGAAGTCGCGATCAGTCGGCGCATGTTCAACTCCACTTGCTGCGTATCATAGCTCCGACGCGCCGGGAAGCAGCTCAGACGGCCGGGACTTCAGCGGCCGCCGCCGCTTTTGCCAGGCAAAATAGACACGGATGCCAAGGAGCACCGCGACGTACCCCGCCCACTTCAATGGCTCGCTGATATCGGATTTCTGTCCCCACACGTAGTGGACGACGCCGGCCATCGCGGCAACATAGACGAGTCGGTGCAGACGTTACCCATCGCTTCTTCAGTCGTCTCACCCACCCGCTCGTGGAGGTGATGGCAAGCATTGTCAGGATCGTGAACGCCGTCATGCCGGCGAAGATGAATTTCCGTTTCAGGATGTCGGTCCAGATGCTGCTGTAGTCGCAGGTCGCGAACGAGTAACACAGCTGGTCGAACACGAGATACGTCGAGACGTGCCCCAGCGCGTAGAAAAACGCGGTGACGCCGAGCAGCCGGCGGACGGCCTGGACCCGATTGATCTTGAAGATGCGCCGAACTGGCGTGACCATCAAGCTCGCGACGAGGAATCCCAGGGCGTCCTCACCCGTCTCGTGCAACAGCGTCTTCTTGGGGTCGACGCCGAGGGCCTCCGGGTGATTCCAGACAAGGATCTGGCACAAGTTGTAAGCCAGCACCACGCCGGGAATCAGGCATGCGAGAAAGACCGCGGGTTTGAAAAACCGCCAGTTCGCAATCGCCGCAAGCAGCGCGCTCAGGCGCCGCCACCACGTCCGCCACATCTAGAAGTTCTTCTTCAGATCCATGCCTGAATAGAGGCCGGCGACCTGATCGCCATAGCCGTTGAACATCAACGTGGCACGGTTCGCAAACAGCCCTGGCAGACGCGTCTCCCGCTTCTGCGACCAGCGCGGATGGTCGACCCCAGGATTGACGTTCGCGTAGAACCCGTACTCGTTGCGCGCACTGCCTCACCCACGTCGTCTCTGGCTGCTTGTCGGTCAACCGGATGCGCACGATCGACTTGCCGCTCTTGAAGCCGTATTTCCAGGGAATGTGCACGCGCAGTGGCGCGCCGTTCTGGTTCGGCAGCACCTTCCCGTACAGTCCGACGACCGCCAGGGAGAGCGGGTGCATCGCTTCGTCCATCCGGAGGCCCTCAACGTAGGGAAACGAGATGCCCGCGCTGTTCAAGAACGGCATCTCGCTCGCGCGGATGAGCGTCGTGAACTCGACGAACTTCGCGCCCGGCTGCGGCTCCGACCTTGTTCAGCACCCGCGGACAACGGCACGCCGATCCAGGGAATCACCATCGACCAGCGCCTCGACACACCGGTGCCGATAGACGCGCTCCTCGAGCTCGCTTGAAGTTGACGAGATCCTCGATGGCGTAATCGCCAGGCTTGTTGACCAGGCCGTCGACCTTCACGGTCCACGGCTTCACGGTGAGCTTCTGCGCGTACTTGGCCGGATCCGACTTGTCGGTGCCGAACTCGTAGTAGTTGTTGTAGTCTGGGATCTGTTCGTACGTGTTCAGCGGATCGGCTTTCGGATCGACGGTGAACGCCGACTTCCTGGCCGTCAGCGCAGCCTGCGCGGCCTGGCCTGCGACTGGTCCGCTGCCGGCCCACAGGGCGCCCGCGGCGGCCCCGAGCACGCTGGCGCCGGCGGTGCGCATGAAATCGCGACGCGATTGATAGATGCGCTCCGGAGTGATCTCCGACGACGGGACGTCGGCCGAATGTCTTGACCCTGATGACCATGAAACCCCTCGGAAAATACCTCAATTAGAGCACAGAAGTCAGAGGCCCTCCGCGGCGAGCCGAAACGCCTGAGGTAGCATTACCAAGGCTTTCGGAGTTCAATACATGAGCGCCATGCCTACCCTGCTGTCCAGCACTGTCGAGGCACCTTCGGGAGAAGCTCTCCATGCGCACCGCGCGCGTGGGGGTCGTCGGGCTGGGCTACGTCGGCCTGCCGCTGGCCGTAGAACTGGCACGCGCCGGATTCCGAACAACCGGCATCGATCTGGACGGCCGCAAGGTCGACGCGATCAACCGTGGCGAATCCTACATTCAGGACGTCCCAGGCAAGGACGTCGCGCAATTCCAGGCGGCTCAGCGCCTCGAGGCGACCACCGAACCTGCGGTCGTGGCGCGGCTCGACACCGTCAATATCTGCGTCCCCACCCCCCTTCGCAAGACCAAGGACCCGGATCTCTCGTATGTCGTCTCGGCCGTCGAGATGATCTGCCGCCCACCTTCATCCCGGCATGCTGGTGGTGCTGGAATCGACCACCTATCCAGGTACTACGGAGGAAGTCGTCCAGCCGATTCTGGAGCGGCACGGCCTGAAGGCGGGCAAGGATTTTTTTCTGGCGTTCTCGCCCGAGCGCGTGGATCCGGGCAACGAGAAATGGAACACGAAGAACGTGCCGAAGGTCGTCGGCGGCCTGACACCGAACTGCTCGGCGCTCGCCCGGGCACTTTATTCGGCTTCGATCGACACCGTCATCGAAGTCGCCTCACCGCGAGTCGCCGAGATGGTGAAACTGCTCGAGAACACGTTTCGTGCGGTCAATATCGGCCTCGTGAACGAACTGGCGCTGATGTGCGACCGGCTCGGCATGAATGTGTGGGAGGTGGTTGACGCTGCGGCCACCAAGCCTTTCGGGTTCATGCCGTTCTATCCAGGGCCCGGACTCGGCGGGCACTGCATCCCGATCGATCCGTTCTACCTCTCGTGGAAGGTCAAGGAAGTCGGATTCGAGGCGCGATTCATCGAACTGGCAGGCCACGTCAACGGCGTCGATGCCCCACCACGTCGTGGAGAAGATCGCCGATGCGCTCAACAGCCAATCCAAGTCCGTGCGGGGCTCATCGGTGCTGCTGTTGGGCATCTCGTACAAGCGGGATATCGACGACCTGCGCGAATCGCCCGCGCTCGATGTGATGGCGGCGCTGCACCAGAAGGGCGCGCGCATCAGTTATCACGACCCCTATCTAGCCGAGCTGCACGCGCGCGACTGGCCCGGCGACTTCGATCTGCGATCGACTCCGCTCACGCCGGAGACACTCGCCGCCGCAGACTGCGTCGTCATCGTGACCGACCATCGCGTCATGGACTACGACGCAATCGTCCGGCATGCCGGGCTGATCGTCGACACGCGGAATGCGATCAAGACGCCGCACCCGCACGTCTTCAAACTCGGGGCGCCGATGAGGGCGGCCAGTCCGGGACATGGCTGAGCCCGAGGAATTTCGCGGTTTCAGTCCAGATCAGATCCATCGACGCGGTCAGTTGATGGCCGTCATCCACGAGTCGCACATCCACCATCGGCCGGCCGCGCGCCCAGCGCTCCACTCCGGCCGGATCGACTGTCTCGTCGGCGCGTCCCTGAAACACCAGCGTCGGCAACGTTAAGTCGACGGCAAACGCGTCGTAGCCGGCGGCATCCTCGTACAGTTCGAACCGAATGTCCCGGAAAGCGTTGGCCGCGTGATGGAACACGGTGAGCCGGCCCGCGCGGCGCCATTCGTCGATCCCGTGCTCCCCGAGCCTGTTCAGCCGATTGCCCCCGAAGTCGACCGCCGGCGCCAGCAGGATCAGACGATCGACAGGGGGACGGGGGTCGATCGACCCCCGTCCCCCTGCTACCGCGTGCACCGCGACAAACGCGCCGAGGCTGGAGCCGATGAGCGCCACGGGGCCGGCAGGCGCGGCGGCAATCGCCTCGGCGGTCTGCTCGAGCATCCGCGTGATCGTGAGTGTTTCAAAGGACGGCTGATTGAAGTCCGGGCAGGCGAACGTGACACCCGCCTCCGCCAGCTCGCGCGCAAACCGCTGCGCCTTCGACGATGAAGGCGACGAGGTGAAGCCGTGAAGGTAGATCACATGGCGGACGGAGGTCACAGGACCGTCTCACACCCGGCGCGGCACCGGCAGGGAATCCTGGCGGCGCCACCCGTCGAGTAGTCGTAGGTCAGTTCTTCACCGGGCTCGATGGCCCTGGTCGCGCGGATCCAGATCGTGCGGCCGACGATCTGCACGTAGCAGTTCGGACGGCACGAGTGGTTGATGAAGCGGGCCAGGTTTCCGCCGACGGCGGCGTCCCGCACCCAGCGCCGATTCAGGTTGAAACACCAGATCCGCCCCTGCCTCAAATACCGCTGCTCGCGGCGGGCGCTTTCGCCCTGCGAGATCAGCTCGCCGGCGTAGTCGATGATTCGGGCGCCCTTGCGGATGCGCCCGGCGGCGAAGACGCCGAGTCCGGCGATCGACGATCGTCGGCGAACGAGACGCGGGCGCGCAGCAGGCACGGATGCGATCATAGCGGTTCCACCGGGTCCACTCTTCGACGTGATGGCGACTCGCGACCTTCGCGGAGGCGGGGCCGCGGGTCGACGCCGGCGGGAGCGCGTACACGCACGAAGTCCCCGTATAATGAAAGGTTCATGCGGTTTCTGCGCAAGGCCTCCCGGCAGGCACGATCGGCCCGCGAGTTCGTCCGCGGTCTCGCCGATACGCAGCATCCGCTGCTCGTGCACATCGTGCCGATGCGGCGCTGCAACATCGACTGCGGCTACTGCAACGAATTCGACAAGGTCTCGAAGCCGGTGCCGCTCGATGTCATGCAGCAGCGCATCGACAAACTGGCCGCGCTCGGCACGTCGGTGGTCGCGTTCAGCGGGGGCGAGCCGATGCTCCATCCGGAGCTCGATGACATCATTCGCGCCATCCGCCGGCGGGGCATGATTGCCGGGCTCATCACCAACGGCTACTTCCTCTCGCCAGGACGGATTGGTGCGCTGAACGCCGCCGGTCTCGACTACCTGCAGATCAGCATCGACAATCTGGAACCGGACGACGTCAGCAAGAAGAGCCTGCGGCTGCTCGACCGGAAGCTCCAATGGCTCGCGGAGTTTGCGGAATTCGACGTCAACATCAATTCGGTCGTCGGCGGCGGCGTCCGCTATCCCGAAGACGCCAGGCACATCAACCAGCGGGCTCGCGAGCTCGGGTTCTCCACCTCTCTCGGGATCATCCACGATGGCGACGGGCTGCTGAAGCCGCTCGGGGGCGCCGAGCGCCGCGTGTTCGACGATGTGACCCGCATCATCAATGGGCCGCGCCAGGTACTCAAGAATCTGTATTCGGGCATTCGCGGATTTCAGGAGAACCTGGTTGACGGCAAGCCGAACGACTGGTACTGCCGGGCCGGCGCGCGGTACCTCTACATTTGCGAGCACGGCCTGGTGCACTGGTGCTCCCAGCAGCGCGGCACGCCCGGGACGCCCCTCGAGCAGTACTCGATCGACGACATCCGCCGGGAATTCATGTCGCCCAAATGGTGCGCCCCCTATTGCACGATCGGCTGCGTCCATCGCGTGTCCACGATGGATTTCTGGCGCAAGCCCCAGTCCTCGGACGCCCCGGCCAGTCCCACGGCCAAGTCTGTCGCTTCGTAAGGGCCTGTATCCGGCCAGGTGGACGCGTCGAGCTGTCGCGACCGGGCGTGGGCGACCAGGCCGGGAGGCGGCCTCAGTGAAAGTCGTGGGAGTCCGGGGCTGGTCCCGCCGCCCGCAACCCGTCAATCCGATCCGCTTTGATCGACACGGCGCCGTCCTGATTCTGCAGCACGCCCTCCACGATCAGGTACGGTTTGCCGACGATCGTCTGTTTGTTGGCCTGAAATACGTCTGGAGTAATGATCACATTGGCGATGCCGGTCTCGTCCTCCAGCGACAGGAACACGAACCCTTTTGCCGTGCCGGGCCGCTGACGAACGATCACCGCGCCGGCGACCTGCACGCGGCGACCGGTTCGCTCGCGCGGCAGATCGCTCGCACGCAGCACGCCGCGCGTGACGAGCGATGATCGAACGAGCGCCATTGGATGGGGTCCGATCGTCAGGCCGGTACCGCCGTAATCCGCGCGGACCCGTTCGACGAGTGACATGGGAGGGAGGGGCGAGGAGGGCTCGCGATCAGACCCTGGGCTCTCGGCACCGGGCACTGGAACAGCCCTGCTGGCCGCATCGCGGACACCCTTCTCGAGTGCCGAGCGCCTGATGAGTGCCTGATCATCTTCTCCGTCCATCAGCAACGGTCCTGCCGGCCGCGCCGCTCGCTCCGCCTGCCAGAGCGCGCTGCGACGGTGATCGCCAAACGACGCCAGCGCGCCAATTTCGGCGAGCGTGCGCAGTTCGTCCTGGCGAAGAGAGGCGTGGGAGACGAGGTGATCAAGAGATTGAAAGCGCTGCTGAAGATCAGGCACTGGGCGCCGCGGGCCTGACGAGTGATTCTCTATCCTTCTCCCCGCCTCTTCCCTCAGCCCTTTCACGTACATCAATCCCAGCCGCACGTGGCCGTCCTCTTGAATGAAACAGCACCAGCGTGAGATTTGCACGTCGATCGGCGCGAACCGGACGCCGTGCCGCTGGGCATCCTTGACCAGCGTTGCTGGATGGTAGAACCCCATCGGCTGGTTATTGAGCAGCGCGGTATAGAACGCGGCCGCAAAATGCGCCTTCAGATACGCGCTCGCGTACACAAGCAAGGCAAAACTAGCCGCGTGCGATTCTGGAAATCCGTACAACGCAAACGAGGTAATCGACTGGACGATGCCATCGGCGGCCGAACCGGTGATGCCCTTCGCCGCCATGCCCGTTCGCAGTTTTGCTTCGATCTGCTGCATCCGCTTGACCGATCGCTTGAAGCCCATGGCGCGCCGCAGTTCCTCGGCCTCGCCGCCGCTGAACCCGGCCACCACCATCGCCATCCGCAGCAACTGCTCCTGAAACAGGGGCACCCCCAACGTGCGCGCCAGGACCGGCTCGAGCGACGGGTGCGGGTAACTCACCTGCTGATCGCCGCGCCGGCGGGCCAGGTACGGGTGCACCATGTTGCCCACGATCGGTCCCGGCCGGATGATGGCGACCTCGACCACCAGATCGTAAAAATGCTCAGGCCGCAGCCGCGGCAGCGTCGCCATCTGCGCGCGCGATTCCACCTGAAAGATCCCGATCGTGTCGGCCTGTTGCAGCATGCGATAGACGGCCGGGTCGTCGGGGGGAAGATGAGCGAGGTCGACACGCTTCGGATCTGGCACTGGGCACTGGGCACTGGGCACTCGATCCGGAGAGCCATCCGTCCGAGTGCCGGGTGCCAAGTCCCGAGTGCCTTCTCCATTCACAATCGCCAGCGCCTCTTCAATGACCGCCATCATCCCGAGGCCCAACAGATCGACTTTCACGATGCCGAGATCCGCGCAATCGTCCTTGTCCCACTGCACGACGACGCGGCCCGGCATGGAGGCGTTTTCGAGCGGCACGACCTCGTCGAGACGGCCCTGACAGATCACCATCCCGCCGGAGTGCTGGCCGAGATGACGCGGCAGATCCTGTATCTCCGCCCAGAGCGCCGCGAACCGCTGAAACCGGCGATCGGCGGGATCCAGGCCGGCGTCGACCAGATGCTTCGCGAACGTCTCGCGTGGATCGACGAACTCGAACTGATTCATCATTCGCGCCAGCCGGTCGATCTCGACTTCGTCCAACCCCAGCACCTTACCGACTTCCCGCGCGGCGCTGCGGCCGCGATACGTAATCACGTTCGCGGTCATGGCCGCGCCCATCTTTCCGTACCGCTCGTACACGTACTGAATCACACGCTCGCGCCGATCGCCGCTCGGCAGGTCCAGATCGATATCCGGCCACTCTCCGCGCTCTTCCGACAGAAAACGCTCGAACAGCAGATCCATGCCGACCGGATCGACCGCCGTGATCCCGAGGGCGTAGCAGACGGCGCTGTTGGCCGCCGACCCACGGCCCTGCACGAGAATGCCCTGCTGGCGGCAGAAATTGACGATGTCCCAGACGATGAGGAAGTAGCCGGCCAGGTCGAGCTTTTCGATGAGGTCGAGCTCACGCGCGATCTGGGCCCTGGCGCGATCGTGGTACGGCCGGTACCGGCCGCGCGCGCCCACTTGCGCGAGCCGCCCGAGAAACGCGGCAGGGCTTTCCCCGTCCGGCACGGGATACTCCGGAAAGCGATAGCCGAGATTCGCCAGCGTGAATTCGAGCCGCTCGGCCAGTGCCTCGGTTCCCGCCAACGCCTGCGGAAGATCCGAAAACAGCCGCGCCATCAACTCCGGCGGCTTCAAATAGCGCTCTGCATTTTGAGACAGCCGCTGTCCGGCCTGCTCCAGCGTGACGCCCTGGCGGATGCAGGTGAGCACGTCGTACAGCGGGCGCGCATCGGCGGTCGCAAATCGCACGCCGTTCGAGGCCATCACGGACACGCGAAACGCGCCGGCCAGATCGAGCAGCGACTGGATGACCGCCTGATCATCCCGGCGCAAATGCCGCTGCAGTTCGATCCAGACCTGGCCGCGGCCAAAGATTCCGACAAGCCGATCGATCAGCCCGCCAACGCCATGGCGTGCTGCATCCAGCGCCTGCCGACCCGCGAGCGCAATCAATCCCGTCGTATGCCCCGCCAGATCGTCGAGTGTCAGGGCCGATTCGCCTTTCGGCGCCTTCAACTTCGCGCGCGTGATGATCCGGCAGAGATTGCGGTAGCCCTCCGGGGAGGAGACGAGGACAGGCAACGTCCAGGCCTCCGGCCCCTGGCCGCTGGCCCCAGAAGCTTTGGATGCTTCATGGCGAGTTGATGGAATTCGCACCTTTCGACCCGGCGTCTGAGGCCCGGGGCTTGGGGCCTGAATCGTCAGCTCCGCCCCGACAATCGCCTTCATGCCCACGGCCTTGGCTGCGCGATAAAACTGCGGTGCGCCATACACCCCGTCGCGATCGAGCAAGGCCAGGGCCGGATAGCCCAGCGCCGCCGCGCGCTTAATCAGCGTCTCGGGCAGCGACGCGCCGTCCAGAAATGAAAAGGCCGAAGACGTGTGCAGTTCGATGTACATGGGGCTTTCATCAATCAAACGCGCCTTCAATCTCCCAACGTCCGGTAGCTCGATCCCGCGCGAGGCGGTAGACGCCGTCCGGCAGTTCTACCTCCCACTCATCGCGATCCCAGCCGTGGCGATCGAGCGCCCACCAATGTCCGGATGAGCGCCACGGACCGGCGCTGCTGATCACAGGGCCTCCGGCCAATCCGCGCGCGAACGGCCTGATCGCCACCGGCGCGCCATGCTCGACGCAGACGTCGGCCGCGATCGGAAGGCGGAAGCGGCGAAGAGCAGGCACCAGAGTGATGCGGCTGTCTAAATGTTTCCCAGTGCCCAGTGCCAAGTCCCGAGTGCCAGGATTGAACGCCTTCATCGCCAGCGCACGTTCATCGTGTGTGTCCACCACGACGGGCGCTCCGACCCGGGTCTCGCCCATCAACGCATTCAGGCGCGCGATGAGCGTTGTCCTTTCTTCGACCGAGGGCAGCGACCGCGCGAGCAGCGTCCCTTGAACGATCCGCCCCGGCGTCACATCCAGATCGATCTCGACGGCGTCAATCGCCGCGTCAGGCGGATGGCATTCCAGATCGAGCAGAATGAGCGTCCGCAGCACGCGGCTGTCGCGCATCGCCGCGGGCAAATTCAGGATTCGCTCGTGCGACGTCCGTGTGACCAGCCGCAGCCGTGTGGTCACCACGACCGCCCCGCGATCGGCGCGCTCGAGCGAGTCCGCGAGCGCATCGCACAAGCGGGCAAGCACGAAAGACAAGGGCTCGAGGCCTTCAATCGGCCACTCGAGCTCCAGCCGTTCCAGAAATCGCACGGGCTCGCCTGCGGGCACGAGCGGAGCGGCATCCCGGCCCGATGCGGCCTGATGGAGCCGCACGCCGGGCGCCCCGAGCCGCGTCCGCACCTCGGCCTCGGGCAACCGCGCCAGATCGCCAAGCGTGCGCAGACCCCAACGGAAGAGGATCTGAAAAAGATCAGGCTCCAGACCGCAGACCTCAGGCTCCAACGAGCCTAAGGCCTCCAAAATTTCCAGCGGCAGTGCTGCCAGCGTCGCAGCGTTTCCCGGCGGCACGACGGTGATGCCGGGATGCGCGTTCGCCAGCAGCCAGGCGGCAGTCTTCGTGCCCGCGATCGCAATCCGCACCGGGAGTCCGTGCGCGGCGGCCAGGCGCGCCACTTCCTCGGCGATCACCTGAGGCGGACCGATCACACGCTGGAGACCGCTGACGTCGAAGATCACTCCGGGGGGCGTTGCCCCCGCGGACCCCCCACCGCGCGCACTTGCGGGGACCCCGGTCTCCCCGCGCCGTGCGCGCGGGCTCTCTCGCTCCCGCTCGCTCGCGTCCACTCCGGGGGGCGTTGCCCCCGCGGACCCCCCACCGCGCGCACTTGCGGGGACCCCGGTCTCCCCGCGCCGTGCGCGCGGGCTCTCTCGCTCCCGCTCGCTCGCGGAGCACTGTCGAGGGGCGGCTCTCTCAATGCGCGGTGAACACGCCCGCGCAATGATCTCCAGCACGGCAAAGGCGTGAGTGACTCGACTGGTGGGCCACTACGGAACAAAACATGACGCTCGCGCCTATTCATGCCCAATTGCGTGGGGGATGGTGAGCCGCTCCACGCCTGATACGCGTGCAGCAATCACCTGCAGGCGAAGATCGAATCCCGCAAATCGTCGGCTTTGCGCGTGGGTGCCCGTCCAGCATCGCCGCGCTTCGAGTCGCACGGACACGCCGCGAGCGCTTCTGCCCATCGGTCGCTCGCCCACGATCAGGCAAGCGGTGTCGCGGCCTTCATTCGCGTGCGCCAACCGCAGCCAGGTCGTGAATGGCAACGTGCTCAGCGCGCGAGATGGGGCGTCGGCCAGATCCAGCGTCACGACGGAAAATCCACCGGCCCGCAGGATCAAATCGAGCGCCCGCAACGCCTGCAGAATGGCGCGGTCGACAAAGGCCCTGGACCTCAGGCCTTCCAACGTCAGGTTCGGCCCTCTCACCCACAGCACACGATCGAGATCCACCCCCGCTCGCGCGGCCGTCAGCGGATCGAACCGATCGAACGCATCGACCAGGCCGACGACTCCGTCAAGCCGGGTCGCCGCCGCCAGTGTGGCCAGCAAAACGGTGCCACGACCGGACGATCGTCTGCCGATGAGTTCGGACACTTCTCCGTACGGCCAGCCGCCACCCAAGGGACGATCGATCGCGTCTATCCCAGTCGGCAACCGCCCGCTGTCCGGGCGGACCAGCCGGGACGTGACGGTGTTATCAAGTTTTTGCGTCTGAAGGAGCGACTCCAGCCGCTGAATGGCAAGAGAGGACATAGTTTCGCTTTATTTTCGCTATCCAGTTTGGAAGTATAGGCGGAATCTACAGAGGCGATCAAGGGGCGAAAGCATGAGGAGTCTATCGCCCTTTCACGCGTTCACCCTCTCGCCCTTTAAGTAAGATGGACCCCAAGGCGTGACGACCCTTTCGACCGACTCCTCATCTACTGAAGCCGAGCCTCCCCGCCCCTGGGTCCACCGGGTGGCGGGCGCGCTCACCCATCGTAATTTCCGGATCGTCTGGTTTGCGGCCCTCGGTTCCACGATCGGCACGTGGATGCAGAACTTCGCGCAGAGCTGGCTGGTCTTCGATCTGACCGGGTCGAATTTCTACAAGGGGATCGACGACTTTCTCGCGCAGCTTCCCATTCTGCTGTTCATGCTGATTGGCGGCGTCATTGCGGATCGGCAGGACCGGCGCAAACTGCTGACCGGGTCGCAATACGTGCAGGCGTTTTCCGCCTTCACGCTGGCGGCGCTGCTCTTCTGGCATCGGGTCACGATCTGGCACATCTTCGCGTTGTCGTTCATCACCGGCTGCGGACAGGCGTTTGGCGGCCCAGCCTACCAGTCGATGATCCCCTCGCTCGTGCCGCGCCGCGATCTGCCCAACGCCATCGCCCTCAATTCCACGCAATTCAACCTTTCACGCGTGCTGGGCCCCGTCGCCGGCAACATCGTCCTCGTCGGCATCGGCGCCGCCGCGTGCTTTGCGCTGAACGGTCTGTCGTTCTTCATCGTCGTCCTCGCGCTCATGTCGCTGCACCTGCCGCCCCACATCCCGTCCAAGACGCACCGCGCGATCGGCGAAGATCTGAAGGGTGGGTTGTCGTACATGGTGCAGAACCGGCTCATGCTGACGCTGACGATCCTCGTGTTCATCAGCACTTTTCTGGTGATGCCCGTCCTCACGTTGATGCCCGCGTTTGCGACCAACGTGCTCGCGAGCGGCCCCGGCACCTCGGCGACGCGTTTGTCGATGCTGATGGCGTGCCAGGGACTGGGCGCCATCGTCGGCGCCCTGGTCATCGGCAGCCTCGGCCGCTTCCGGCACATGGGACTGACGCTGCTCGGCGTACAGGCGCTTCAGGGACTGCTGATTGCGGCCTTCGCCAGTTCCCGCTCGTTTCCGCTCAGTCTCGCCCTGCTGTTCGTCGGCGGCATTTTCTTCATGGCGGTCTTCTCGATCAGCTTTTCGATCGTTCAACTGAGCGTTCCCGACGAACTGCGCGGCCGGGTCGTCAGCATCTACATGGTGGCGCTGCGGGGCGGGTGGCCGTTAGGCGGTCTCGTCGCCGGGTACCTGGCGGATCGATTCAGCGCGCCACATGTGATGGAGGTCAACGGCATTCTGATGGCACTGATCGCGGCGTCGATCTTTTTCGTGGGACGAGGGCGGAGTCTGAGAACCGTGTGAGAAGGCAGCGGGCCGGCAGGGTGTCTACGTCACCATCCAGTAGATGCCCAACGCCATCGATGCGCCGGCAACCACGAACCCGGCCGCGCGGCCGAGCGCTTCGAGCTTGCGCAGTGACAGCACGCGCGCGAGCACCACGCCGAACAGCGACATCGAGAGCAGAATTCCCAGGCCGAACAGCAGCACGAGCAGCAGCACCGTCGGCAATGCCATCGAAGTCAGCGAGGATCCCATCGGCGCCAGCAGCACGAGCGCACGCAGGCTGCTGACGGCGAACAGGGCGCCCATGACCGTGGGCACGTGGGAATGTGAATGTGCCGCGCTCGAATGGGTTGCGGTACCAAAGTGGAGGTGCCACCGCGGGGCGCCGTTCCGTTCCCTGTGGATGTGGCCGTACGCCGTGCCGCTCCACGCGCTCCAGAATCCCGCGCCGCCGAGCACGACGAGCAATCCTCCACCCACCCGCTCGGCATCCAGTGCGAGCGCTGCGGGCAGGATCCACCGGAAACTCAGCGCGAGCACGACTCCGACGCCGAGCAGCAACGTGTGGCCGCAGGCAAATTGCACGGCAGTGCGGACGATCCGGACGCGGCGGACGCCGCCGCGGCCGTCAACCGACAACGCGGCGATGGCCATCAGATGATCGACGCCAAGGCCGTGCAGGAACCCGAGCACGAGCGCGGAACCGCCGAGAAGCACGAAAGGCACAATGGATTGTACTCACAAATTCATTAGAATTCCCGAGTGGCCCGCATCCTTCTGGTCGAAGACAGCGCCGACATCGCCGACTTGATTGCGCACTATCTCGAGCGGGCGGGCCATGTCGTCGATCGATTGACCACCGGGACGGGCGTGGTCGCGCGTGCGCGAAGCCACACGCCCGATCTGCTCGTGCTGGATCTCATGCTTCCGGGGATGGACGGCTTGCTCGTCTGTCAGGCGCTGCGGGCCGAGCCGGCCACCGCATCGATTCCCCGTCATCATGCTCACCGCCCGAGGAGAAGAGGGGGATCGAGTGCGCGGGCTCGAGCTTGGCGCGGATGATTACGTCACGAAGCCGTTCAGCCCCAAGGAGCTGGTGGCTCGCGTCGCCGCGATGCTGCGCCGGCGTCGAGCGGCACCGGACAGCCCGCCGCGATCGTGGCATATGGGCCGATCACGATCGACGTGGATCGCCACGAGGTCGCCGTCGGCGGCCGCGCGGTCCGGCTGACGGCGAAGGAGTTCCTGCTCCTTCACTACATGGTCGAGCATCGCGGACGCGTGCTCTCGCGCGATCTGCTGCTGACCGATGTCTGGGGCTATCAGTACACCGGCGGCACGCGCACGGTGGATGTGCACGTCCGCCGCCTGCGCGAAAAGGTACCGTTGCTCGAGACCGCGCTGGTGACGATCAAACAATTCGGCTACAAGCTCGAAGATCCCGCCCCCGTGACTTCGTGACATTTGGCGCACGCACCTTCCTGGGCACACTGATTGCGACCTCGATCGCGCTCGGCGTCGCCACGTTGCTGCTGTCCGTCGAGCTGCGCGGCTCGATGGAGGCCGACATCGCCGACCATCTCAAGAACCAGGCCAGGCTGGCCGCGGCGCTGCTCGCGGGGCGGCACGACATCTCCGGACCCGGAGGCAGAGGCCGCCGCCCTGGGCCGCCTGATTCAAGCGCGCGTGACGTTCATCGCGGACGACGGCCAGGTCCTGGGAGACTCCGAGATCGTTCGCGAGGCGCTCGGCAACCTGGAAAATCACTCGAACCGCGAGGAGGTCATCCAGGCCAGGCAGACCGGTGAAGGCGTCGGTCGCCGCACGAGCGCGAGCACCGGCGTGGCGACCGAATATGCCGCGGTGAAGGTTCGCGACAGCGACCGTCGCCTTTGCGCGCATCGCCCTGCCGCTCACCGCGGTGGAAGCGCGCGTCGCCGCCGTTCGCCGATCCGCGCTCGCAGGTCTGCTGGCCGGGTTCCTCGTGGCGACGCTCGTGGCCTGGACCGCGTCGCGGCTGATCGGCCGGCGCGTCGCCGCCGTGGCGGATGTGGCGCGCCGCTACGGGCAGGGCGACTTCAGCCGGCCGGCCCGCGACTACGGCCACGACGAAATCGGCCTCGTGGCCAGTGTGCTCGATCACACGCCACGTGCGCTCGGCGCACGGCTCGCCGAGATGGCGACCGAGCGGGCGCACCTCGACGCCATTCTCACCGCGCATGGTCGAAGGCATCTTGCTCGTCAATAGTCAGGGCCGCCTGGTCCTGGCCAATCCCGCCCTCCGCGAGATGCTGGCGCTGACAACCGAGGCAGAGGGCCGGCATTTCCTGGAGGTCGTTCGCCATCCGGAGATCGCCGCACAGTTGACCGGCGCACTCAAGGGCCGCACGCCCCCTGTCGGCGAGATCCGCGCCGGGCGAGACGGCCGCCGCACGCTGGCCGCGCACGCCGTCCCGGTCTCCGAAGCCCGCGGCGGAGGCGCGGTTCTGGTCCTGCACGACGTCACCGACCTGCGGCGCGCCGATCAGGTCCGGCGCGATTTCGTCGCCAACATCTCGCACGAGCTGCGCACGCCGCTCACCGCCATCCGCGGATACGTGGAGGCGCTGCTCGATGGTCCGCCGGCCGACCAGGCGCGCCACTTTCTCGACGTCATCGCGCGTCATACGCTGCGCATGGAACGGCTCGTTCGCGACCTTCTCCGGCTCGCCCGTCTGGATGCCGGCCAGGAGGGCCTCGATCGTAGTGCGTGCTCCATCCGGGCGCTCGTGGCGGCGGCGCAGACGGACCTGCAGTCGCTGCTGACGGCGCGCAATCAGGAGGTCGCCGTGTCGGTCACCGACGACGCGGCGACCGTATACGGCGACCCGGGAAAGCTCCACGATGTATTGAGAGAACCTGCTCGAGAATGCAAGCAACTACAGTTCGTCCGCCGCGACCATCGAGGTGACGGCGCACCGGACCGGTGATGAGGTGGAGATTGCGGTCGCGGATCGCGGTCCAGGTATTCCCGAAGCCGACTTGTCGCGAATCTTCGAGCGTTTCTACCGCGTCGATCGTTCGCGCACTCGTGACCCCGGGGGCACCGGGCTGGGATTGTCCATCGTCCGGCACCTGGTCGAGCTCCACGGCGGCCGCGTGGTCGCCGCCAACCGGCCGGGCGGCGGGGCCGTCATGACCGTGAAGTTGCCGATCACCGCACCAGTCTGATCAGGAAATAGCTGACTGCGCCAATCGCCGCCGAGGCCGGGATCGTCAGAATCCAGGCCCAGACAATCTGCCCCGCCACGCCCCAGCGGACTGCGGACAGCCGGCGCGTGGCGCCGACGCCGACAATGGCTCCCGTGATCGTGTGGGTGGTGCTGACACCGACGCCTAGCGCCGTCGCCGTATAAATCGCGACGGCGGCCCCGGTCTCGGCCGCGAAGCCTCCGGCGGGCGTGAGCTTCGTGATCTTCTGGCCCATGGTCTTGATGATGCGCCAGCCGCCACTCAAGGTCCCGAGGCTGATCGCCGAATAGGAGAGCATCTCCACCCAGAGTGGAATCTCGAACTTCGAGAGATAGTGGCCGGTGAACAGCGCGCTCGAGATGATCCCCATCGTCTTCTGCGCGTCGTTGGCGCCGTGCATCAGGCTGTAGCAAGCGGCGGACGCCAGCTGCAGCTTGCGAAACCAACGATCGACGCGGGCCGGCGTCGAGTCACGGAAGATCCAGTAGTTCGCCATCATGACGATCCAGCCCACGGTCAGACCGATGAGCGGCGATGCGACGATGAAGATGAGTGTCCTGGTCCAGCCCGAGGCGATGATCGCGCCGAACCCGGCCTTGGCGACAGCCGCGCCCGCGTAGCCGCCGAAGAGCGCGTGCGAGGAACTGGTGGGCAGCCCGAGGTACCAGGTGATCAGGTTCCAGGCAATCGCGCCAAGCAGGCCGCCGAAGATCACAGAGTAGGTCACGACCGACAGGTCCACCATCCCGGCCCCGACACTTCTGGCGACCGCTGTACCGACGAGGAACGCCGCGGCGAAATTGAAACAGGCCGCCCAGACGACCGCCTGCCCTGGAGAGAGCACACGCGTCGACACGACCGTCGCAATCGAATTGGCGGCGTCGTGAAACCCGTTGATGTAGTCGAACACCAGGGCCACGCCAATGATGACGACGATAGTGGCGAACGCCGCGTCCACGCGCGTTACCCGTGCTTGACCACGACGCCTTCGATGACGTTCGCGACATCTTCGCAGGCGTCCGTGATCTGCTCGAGCACGTCGAACAGCTCCTTCCATTTGATGATGACGATGGGGTCGTGCTCGCCGTCGAAGAGCTTGCGGATGGCGTCATGGTACGCGCGGTCCGCCTCGTTTTCGAGGCGATTGATCTCGACGGCATGCGGATGCACGGGCCGTTTCTTCGCGAGCGCATCGAGCGCCGCGTGCAGTCGTTCGGTTGAGCCGGTCACCGTGTGCGCGAGCTCGCGCGCGCCTGGCCGGACGGTCTTGATCTGATAGAGCCGCACGAGCGAGGCGGCGTGGTCGATCGCATCCATCACGTTGTCGAGCGACGTCGACATCGCGTACAGATCCTCACGATCGAACGGCGTGACGAAGGTGCGGTGCAGCCGCTGAATCGTGTCGTGCGTCAGCGCATCGCAGCGATGCTCCGCGTCCTTGATGAGGTCGACCTTCGAGTCGTCCGGCGGATCGGCGGCGAGCAGATCCCTCCAGCATGACCGCGGCCGCGCGAATCTCATTGGCCATTTCCTTGAACAGGTCGAAGAACTGCTCGTTTCTCGGCAGGAGACTGAATGACATGGGCGGCCTCGGCGCAGCGTCGGCGCAGCCCACTGTAACATCAATGTAACTTGCGCCTCATGTAACCGGCATTTAACCTGGCTGTGATGCCCGGGTAACCAGCGTCCTCTACGCTCGAGCTGTGGTACCTCGCGTGCGCATTCTGGTCGTCGAAGACGACGCGGACATCGCCGAGCTCGTCAAACACACGCTGGAGCGCCACGGCGGCACGCAGGTCGACGTCGTCGGCACAGGTGACGCGGCGCTCCGCGCCGTGACGGTCGCGCCACCGGACCTGATGATTCTGGATCTCAACCTTCCGGTCATCGACGGCGCGGAGGTCTGTCGTCTCGTGCGCGGCCACCTGGCCACCGCCACGCTGCCGATCATCATCCTGACCGCCCGCACGACGGAGGGCGACCGGGTGGCCGGCCTCGATCTGGGCGCGGACGACTACGTGACCAAGCCGTTCAGCTTACGGGAGCTGGCCGCGCGCGTCCGCGCAGTGCTCAGGCGGGCGCAGCGCCAGACCCCCTCGACGACGTTGTATCGAGGCCGGCACCTGATCGCCGATTTCGAAGCGGCGTCGGTCGCGGTCGACGGGCAGCCCGTGCGCCTGACACGCCGGGAGTTCGAGCTGCTCCGCTTCCTCGTCGAGAATCGCAATCGCGTGATCTCGCGGGACCGCCTGCTCCAACGCGTCTGGGGCTATCTGGAATCCATCGAAACGCGATCGGTTGACGTGCACGTCGGACGGCTGCGCGCGAAGCTCGGCGCGGCGGGCGACCAGATCGAAACGGTCGTCGGCATGGGCTACCGGTTCATTGACTAGAGCCGTTCTCGCTTCCTCGTAGCCAGAAGCCGCCCCGACCGCGAGCATTCCGGCGGGACTTGGCGGGATTGCCCGCTACAGGAAAGTGAGAACGGCTCTAGCCCCTAGACGTCGATCGCCGGTTCGTCCGCGCGGGCTGGCAAATCAGGACGCCCATGTACAATGGACGCCCGATGAATGACGTCGTGACGATCGTGCTCGGCGGCGGGCGTGGCGCGCGGCTCTTCCCGCTCACCCACCGGCGTTCGAAGCCCGCCGTGCCCATCGGCGGCAAGTACCGCATCATCGATGTTCCCCTCAGCAACTGCCTGCACGCGGGGCTCAAACGCATCTTCGTCCTGACGCAGTTCAACTCCGCGTCGCTCAACCGGCACATCGCGCAGACGTACCGGCTCGACCTGTTTTCCGAAGGAGCGGTCGAGGTGCTGGCCGCTGAGCAGACGCCCGAAGGCGAACAATGGTTTCAGGGGACCGCCGACGCCGTGCGTCAGGCGGCGCGCCACTTTCGCACCGTCGAGGCCGAGTACTACCTGATCCTTGCCGGCGACCACATCTTTCGCATGGATTTCAACGAGCTCCTCGAAGCGCACATCGAAAGCGAGTCCGACATCACCATCGCGGCTCAGCCTGTATCGCCCGACGATGCCACGCAGATGGGCATCTTCCTGTTCGACGGAGCCGGTCAGATCGAAGGCTTCGAAGAAAAACCCAACCCCGATCCGGCTGGCGGAGATGCGCTCCAGCGCGCCGCCAGGTTCCCCGGTCGGCAACCTCACGCCGGACAAGCCGTTCGTCGCCTCGATGGGGATCTACGTCTTTTCGCGGCAGGTGCTCTATGACGTGCTGGCGCGCGACCAGGCGGTTGACTTCGGACGCGAGATCATTCCGCACGCGCTTGGCACGCATCGCGTCATGCCGTTTTTCTACCGGGGCTTCTGGGCGGACGTCGGAACGGTCGCCTCGTTCTATGACGTGAACATGATGCTGACCCGTCGAGGGTCGCCGTTCAACTTCTTCCACCCGACACGGCCGATCTATACCCATCCGCGCTTCCTTCCGGCCGCGCGGCTGCAGGACTGCCGGATGCGGCAAGCGCTCGTCTGCGAGGGCGCGTTTCTCGACGACCTGCGAGGTCACCGACAGCGTGATCGGCGTCCGCAGCTCGATTCATCGCGGCGCGACGGTGTCCCGTTCGGTGGTCCTCGGCGCGGATTTATATGAGGACCAGCTCGGCGAGATCCCCCTCGGCATCGGCCGCAACGCCGTGCTCGACCGGGTGATTGTCGACAAGAATGCCAGGATCGGCGAGGGTGCGCGGCTCGTCAACGAGCGCGGCATTCAGGACGTTGACGGCGACGGCTACTACATCCGCAGCGGCATCATCGTCGTGCCGAAGGGCGGCGTCGTGAAGCCAGGAACTGTTGTGTGAAAAGCACTCCGCGAATTATCGGCGCAGCATTCGTGGCGGCGCGAACCAGATGAGCTGGCCGCCGCCTGAGGCGGGCGGCAGACTCGCCACGTCGATCCGGCAGATACCACCCTTCTTGAACGGCATCGGCGTCTTCGAGCCGACCAACCACGTCGCCAGCTCGCCGATGCCCGGTTCGTGGCCGACCAGCGCGACGCGGCGCACCTTGCGGAATGCCCCAGCGCCTCGGCAATCTGTGACAGGCGCCGTGCCCGGTGCGAGCACGGCCACCACCACGATGGTCGGCGCCGGCTTGAGGCCGTCGACCAGGAGCTCGGCGGTCTGCTTCGCCCGGACGAGCGGGCTGCTCAGCACGACGTCCACGACGACGCCGAGCTCCCGGAGTCCTCGGACGACCTGCCGCATGCGGGCAGTGCCCTTTGGCGTCAGCGGGCGCTTGTTGTCGTCCGGCCAGGCATCTCCCCGTTCGGCGGCAATCGCGTGCCGCACGAGGTAGAGTTTGTGGGTCTTTTGTGTCGCCATCGCTCCATCCGCCCGCGCCGGGCGTGAGATCAGGCCGAGCGAAGCCGCCCTGGCGCGGGCCTTGACGCGGAAGACGGCCCGGCCTTCGCCATTCGCGGGATTCCCTTCACCGCCAGCGCCGCGGGAATCTCCCGAGTGACGCGATCAACGAGCGTGACGAGTGGATTGATCCGCCGCAAGAAATCGGCATGAAGCGTGCGGCACTCCGCCTCGAGCTCCGTCTGCATCGCGTCGAGCACGGCGGTCAGTGCCACGTCCTCGGCCGCGTCGCTGGCCACGACACGCACGTGCGCCTGCAGGATCTGCAGGTCCCGCAGTCGCCCGAGCAGGTCCTGCAGACGCTTCAGGGCCGCGATCTCCCGGCCGACCGGAGCGCCAGCGGCGGCGTGAGCCAGCTCCAAGGCGTAACGCAGTTTCTTGCCGGCAATCCGAACCTGATGAATCGGTTCGGGGACATACATCGTTCCCGTGCGCGTGCAAGGCTTCGGCCAGCCACTTCGCGCGTTTCTGCAACCGCGCGGTCAGCACCGATTCCCACAGCCGAGCCGAGCCTGCTTCGGCGAGCGCCGCCAACCCCAGAATCCGCTCCTCGAGACGTTTGAAACTGACGCGCCTCAGCTTTGCCTGCATTGCGCGCTCGCGTCGGGCGCGCTCGCTGGTCAGATGCCGGCGCACGCGCTCGACAGGTACCGGCGCCCACCGCCGGCGTCCGGCATCCTTCTCGAATTCCTGCAGTGCGACGTCCATTTCCCGCACCGCGCCCAGGGCGCGCGTGATGCGCTTGACGTCGCGGGCGAGCCCGCGGTGGGGCTCGCGTGCGGCGGCGGCCGCCACCGGCAGGGTCTCGCGCAATCGGCGCGACGCCACGCGCGCCTGATGCACCGCGCGGACATCACCGCGCCGCGCGCGCGGCAGGTGATCCAGTACCAACTCTAATTGTCGCCGCACGAGCCACGCCAAGTCGTTACGCATCACCGTGATAGCATGAGCCAACACTCCAGGCCCCGTCAGTAAACGTAGTGTAACGCATGCGTATCGCGGCCATCGATATCGGGACGAATTCCATCCATATGATCGTGTGCCGGATCCGGCCCGATCTGTCGTTCGAGGTCATCGATCGCGAGAAAGACATGATTCGCCTCGGCGCCGGCGGTCTCGAGGGGCGCCGCCTCTCGGAGACGAGCATGGCGGTGGCGATGCAGACCTTGTCCAAGTTCCGGCGGCTTGCCGAGTCGCACGCGGTTGACGAGATCATCGCTGCCGCGACGAGCGCCGTCCGCGAGGCGACCAACGGCGCCGACTTCATCGCCGCCGTCAAACGGGACGTCGGCATCCACGCGCGGACGATTTCCGGCACGGAGGAGGCCCGCCTTATTCATCAAGCTGCGCTGTACGCGACCGGAGCCGGGCCGAAGCCGGCCATCGTCATCGATATCGGCGGCGGCAGCACCGAGATCACACTGGGCACTGCCGCGCGCATGTACCTCGGGCGCAGCTTCAAACTCGGCGCGATTCGCCTCACCGAGCACTTCGTCAAGAGCGACCCGCTCAGCGGGCGGGATGAGCGGCGCCTCGTCCGGCACATCCGCCGCGAGACACAGGCGTTCGTCCGACAACTCGTCAAGCGCCGCGCCAGCCGTGTCATCGGCACGTCGGGCACCATCCTGGCGCTCGGCACGCTGGCCGCGGGCCGCCGTGCGCCGGCGTCCGACATTCGCAACCTCCGCGTCGACGTTCGCGGCGTGCACCGGCTGCGCAAAATGCTCGTGCGGCAGTCATTGAACGAGCGGCTGGCCGTGCCCGGGCTGGATCCTCGCCGGGCCGACCTGGCGGTCGCCGGCGTGGTCCTCCTCGACACCCTGCTCGACGCGCTGGGCGCGGATGACATCACGCTTTGTGATTTCGCGTTGCGCGAGGGCCTCGTGCTCGAGTACGTCCAGAAGAATCAGGCCCACATCCGCAAAGTCGAACGGTACCCGGATGTTCGCCGGCGGAGTGTCATCGAGTTGGGTGAGCGCTGCAATTACCTGGCCGACCACGCCCAACAGGTCGCGCGGCTGGGTCTGGCCCTCTTCGACGCGACCCGCAAGGACCACGCGCTCGGCGACCGCGAGCGTGAATGGCTGGAATATGCCGCCCTTCTGCATGACGTCGGCGTCCACATCAGCTACGAACGGCACCACAAGCATTCGTATTACCTGATCAAGCACGGCGACCTGCGAGGATTCGACCCGGGCGAAATCGAGATGATCGCCCTGGTGGCCCGCTACCACCGCCAGAACGAGCCGAAGAAATCGCACGAGGGTTTCGCCACCCTCGGACGCGACGAACGCCGGATCGTGCGCATCCTCGCCGCCATGGTGCGGCTGGCGGAAGCGCTGGATCGCAGCCACACGCAGGCTGTCTCCCGCGTCCACGTCGATCGCCGGCGTCCTGACGCATTGACCATCCGTCTCCGTGGCAAGGAAGACAACGAGTTGGAGCTCTGGGCCGCTCGTCGGCATGCGGCTGAACTCGCTGCGCAACTGAACAAAGAGATCCACATCGAACGTGGGCCAGGGCGGCCGCCGACTCGGCCGGTCGAAAAGAAGGACAGAATCGCGCATGCTCGAAACGCTGACGACGCCTCACGTCTACCCGGGCCGGCTGTTCGTCGTCGAAGGCATCGACGGGTCCGGCAAGACCACGCAACTCGCCCTGCTCGCCAAGTGGCTGACCGCCAGCGGGCACCGGGTGTTCGTCACTGAGTGGAACTCGTCCGCGCTCGTCAAGGCGGCCACGAAGTCGGGCAAGAAGAAGAACGCGCTGACGCCGACGACGTTCAGCCTGTTGCACGCGACGGATTTTGCCGACAGGCTGCTCTACAAGATCATCCCGCCGCTCAAGGCGGGAATGATCGTCCTGGCCGACCGGTATACGTACACGGCGTTTGCGCGCGATGTCGCCCGCGGGGTCGACCGGCAGTGGGTGCGCGACCTGTACAGTTTCGCGGTCCGGCCCGATGTTGCTGTCTATTTCCGCGTGACCATCGACGTCTCGCTCGACCGCCTGCTCGCCCGCCGTGTGAAGCTGAAGTTCTACGAAGCGGGCCTCGATATGGGCTGGAGCGCCAACGCCACCGAAAGTTTCCGAATCTTCCAGTCCAAGGTCCTTGACGAGTACGATCAACTGGTGACCGAATTCGGTCTTGGCGTGATTGATGCCTCCGGCAGCATCACTGAGCAGCAGCGGACCCTGCGTCAAGTCGTGTCAGCC
Source organism: uncultured Acidobacteriota bacterium (assembly GCA_963724645.1). GTDB lineage: Bacteria > Acidobacteriota > Vicinamibacteria > Vicinamibacterales > SCN-69-37 > CAVXSP01. The sequence continues at coordinate 40,001 of CAVRVJ010000005.1, read as the reverse complement.
AACCTGGAGATTCAAAAATCATGACTGCCCCCCCGAGCTCGGCGGACTCCAGCGCCTACAGCGGCGTCACGCCCGGCCGCTATTACGGTCACGGGCTGCGCTATCTCCCGTTGGACGGCTACCCCGGCAAGATCATCGCGGTCGAAAGCACCGACGGGGTCGGCCGCTCGACACAGATTCGCCTGCTTCGGGAATGGCTGGAAATCCGCGGCTATGGCGTCATTGAAACGGGATGGACCCGATCCGAGCTGATGCAGCCGACCATAGACCTGGCCAAGGCCAGCAACACGCTCAACAAGCTCACCTTCGTGCTCCTGTACGCGTGCGATTTCGCCGACCGATTGGAAAAGGAGATCATCCCGGCGCTCAAGGCCGGGTTCATCGTGCTCGCCGATCGCTATATCTACACGGCGTTCGCCCGCGCCGGCGTGCGCGGCGTGGACAGTCAGTGGATTCGCCGCGTCGTACGGCTTCGCCATCGCGCCCCACCTGGTCTTCTATCTCAAGCTCGACGTCGACACCCTCGCCCGCCGCGTGCTCGAAGCCCGCGGCATGGCGTACTGGGAATCCGGCATGGACATGAAGGCCGGCGATGACATCTACGACAGTTTCCGTGCGTATCAGCGCCAGCTCTTGAAGGAATACGCCTCGATGGCCGACGAATTCGGCTTTCGCGTGCTTGACGGCAAGAAGTCCATCACGTCGATCCAGGACGAACTCCGCCGGCAGGTCGGCGAATTCCTTGCCGACGGCGCCACGCCCGACGTTTCTCAATTCGGCCTTCAGAACATGAAGTAGGGTTCGAGCGCTACCGCCATTCAATCGTCATCCCCAGAAAGTCCGGGCCCACAGCCGGCGCGATGGGGTAGTTGTTCCGTCCGTGCCAGGTCACGGCCCGGCCCACGATGACGCCAGTAGCGGCGCCGAACACGACATCGCTCAGGTAGTGCTTATTGTCGTGCAGCCGTGAGATGGCGACGTACGATGCAATCAGGTAGGTCGGCACTGCCGCCTTCCAGCCCAGATGCTGCTGCAGCACGGTCGCGCCGGCAAACGTCACTGCCGCGTGGCCGGAGGGGAAACTGTAGGTCTTGCTCGAGTTCGGCGTCCCGTCAGGATTGGGCGGTCGAGGCCGCCGCACGATCGCTTTCGTCGCCTCGACGAGGCCTTCGGTCAGGAGTTGCGCCTCCATCAAATCCATGCCGAGGTGGCGGGCCTTGTTCGACCCGCGGTACCGGCCGATGCCATAGGTCAGAAGGCCCGCCGCGACCTGGACCTCCGTCGATCCGATAATCTTGCCGGGAATGAAGAAGTGGTCCCACGCGGACGAGCCGAGCAAGTGGCGATTCAGCGCCTTGTCCGCCGGGTGCACGGCGAGGGCGAGCGCGCCACCGCCCGCGGCCCAGTAGACCGTATTGCGCCGCGGCAGATGCTTCACGTCGTCGGCCAGGTTGTGAACGAACGTGGAAACGAAGCTGCCGGCCGATCCGAGCCTCCTCGTGGGTCGGCTCGGTCGCGGTGGACGGCGCGCCCTCCTGCGGCGGGGGCTCCGAGAGCGTCACGAGGGTGGCGCCAGGCAGGACGAGCGCCGTCGTGCCGGCCGGCGCCGGGTCGTCGAACGCAGACGCTTTCGTGCCCCAGCAGACGACCACGAAAATTGCGACAAGAGGGAGGGTGCGCCACCACCGACCGTCATTTGGATGCGCTGGCCGCTTCATGTTCCGGCTCCCCTTTCTCGTCTTCTTTGGTGTTGCGCTGTTGCCTGGCGGCCAGGTCTGTCAACTCCCAGTCGGCCTCGAAGACGGTTCGAAACTGCTTGATGACCTTGGGCTCGCGCACGATCAGTCCGATCTCCCGACGCCGGTCGAGCTCCATTGGCCGCAGGCTCTGGCTGCCGATAAACAGGTACCGCTCATCGCGCAGAATCGCGCGAACATGCAGGCGCAGCTTCGGGAGCTTGTCGACCAGGAGCTCCTCGCGGCGGCTGGTGACTCTGCCCAGAACGCGGATCTCCACGCCGGCGGCCGCGCGCTCATTCAGGAGCCGAATCATCGGCCCGTCTGCGATCTTCGGGTCGTAAATCAGCAACTGCTTACGCGCGCCCTTGATGAGTGCCGCGAGCCGGGCGCGCGAGTTCTCCGGACTGACGACGAACGTGTCGAGCGCCGGTACGAACGGCTGGCGCGTCGTGTCGGCCTCGAAAAGCCGCAGCGCCTCCTGGACGAACGCCTTGTCGCGAGTGATGATCCCGAAACTCCGGCTCTTGAGGGTGTCGAGATAGGTGTAGTTGAAACCCAGCGCGTAAAGCGTGTGCTTGTCGATGACCATCAACTTGCCGTGATAGCGCAGCAGATCCTCGCCGGTCCGGGACACTGTCACGCCGGCCTTCAGGAGGGCCTGCTCCAGCTTGCGCAGACGCTTTTCCCCGCCGCGATTGGTATGCGCGATGAGTGCGTGCACGGCGACGCCCCGCTCGACGGTCGTCTCGAGCGCCTTCTGAAACTCCTTCATGTCAGCGCGGAAGATCACCAGATCGACGCTGGTCTGCGCCTGTTTGATCGCGGAGATGAGGGGCGTCAGGCCGCTGTCCGGTTGTACGAGCAGTTTCATGGGATTCAGCTCTCCTCCGATGGCTTCTTCTTCTGCTCGGCCCAGTCCACCGCGGTGGCGCCGGAGATGCCGAGAATGGTCTTGGTCAAGGCGTCCGTGTGCTTGTCGATCGGCAGATGGACCTCGTACGAGACCTCCTCCGCCGAGGACGTGCGGAGCTCGCTCGTGACCTTCTGACGCCGCAGCAGCGCTTCGATCTGCGGCTCGATTTGCTTGGCGTCGCTCGTCGTCACCTTCAGGAGAAACAACTTGTACGCCTCCGGTTCGAACGACTCGATGACCCACAGCACTGCCATGATGAAGACGGCGGCAAACGCGGACAGCAGATACAACCCGACGCCGGCGGCCAGTCCCACCGCCAGCGTGGACAACATGACACCGGCGTCCTTTGGGGTCCTGCACACGCGCGCGGTACCGCACAAGGCCCGCTGCGCCGACCACGCCAAACGCCCGCGCCAGGCTCGATCCGACGACGAGCATGACCAGGGCGCCAATCACCGCCAGGATGATCTGGGTTTGCACGATCGGGGCCGAGCGCTTGGGCGTCCCGCGCCGGCGCGGCCGCAACGCCAGGGCGGCGCCGAGGGCGGTGGCGACGGGAAGCGCCATCGCGGCGCTCAGCACCCTGGACAGATGCGAGTCCACCGTACTGAGTCTCAGTGTCCGAATCCGATTCACCCTGGATTCCAGGCAGGACGGGTCCGGGCTTCTTCGAGGCCGGAGCGGTCTCCTGGGCCCGCGCGGTCGCGAGCAGAGATGTCAGCTCGAGCGTCACTGCGGGCGCAACAGCAAGGAGCCCAACGATCAGCATTCCACGCAACGCAGGTGAAATCATGGCCGGTGGGCTGCCCCCCTCGCCTTGATCGGCTCTTGCCTGGGCAGGCTGCCTTTATCGACGGTCTTGCCCGTCCGGCTGATCGTCTGGAAGTGGAGGTCCTTGCCGGCGATCTCCACCAGCATGAACGTCCAGTCCGTATCGAAGCCGACCTCGGTCAGCTCGTCGCGATTGATGTCGCCTTTCCGCAACTGGCCGCCTGAGCCATCGATGAAGTAGTAGATTCCCTTCTGCGGCTTGATGCGCTCGTAGAAGTGCTCGTGGCCCGCGAAGACAGCGTTGATGCCGTATTTCACGAACATCGGCTCGAGCACGTTGCGCAGGTCGGTCTCGGATCCGTGCATCCCGTTCGAGTAGAGCGGGTGATGGAAGTACGCGATTTTCCACTCGGAGCCCGACGAAGACAGCTCCTTCTCGAGCCAGCCGAGCTGCTCGGGACTCATGTAATTGGAATCCAGCACGAAGAACCGCACGTCGCCCTTCTTGAACGCGTAGTAGCGCTGGCCGTTCATGCCGAACGGCTTGTAGTACCGCTGGTTCGGGTCGTCGTGGTTGCCAAGCGCCGCGTAGAACTCGACCTTCCCGTCGAGCAGGGCCTTGTAGGGCTTTTCGAACTTCTTCTCGAAGTCCTGAGGCCGCTCCGACCCGTAGATGTTGTCGCCGACCATGATCACGAACGTGAAGGGGAACTTCGCGTGATAGGCCGCGAGCTGCTTCCCGACGTCGTATTGCGCCGAGCTGCCCGTCCCGGTATCGCCAATGACGGCGAATCGCACCGAGTCCGGCTTGAGCGGTAAGGCCAGCTCCTGGGCGGCGGGAGCCGTGGCCGCCACGACGTACGCGGTGACAAGCGTCAGCAACACGTTGATTCGGCGGGTCGCGGTCACCAGCGCCTCCTACATCACGTCCAGCAGAAAATCGACGACGATATTGGCTTTCGTGTCGCGCAGCAGGAGCGCGTTGTCGACGAATCGGTACTCCAACTCGGGCGGAGCTTCGGCAGCTCCGCCAGCAGCGTCGGCGGAAACGTCTGCAGCGGCCAGGAGCTGGGATACGTCTGGTTCACGACCGGCCGGAAATGCGGCAGCTCGTCCAAACGCAGGTTCTTGGCGTGGGTCGAACGGCGCCGGAAATCGGCCTTCGTGGCGGCGCGAAAGATCGGCGCGACGTCGGGTGCCAGGATGTCGCCCGGCTTGGCGCCCGTGCGGGCCGTACGAATGGCGTCGCCAATGGCTTTTTCGCGCGCAGCGATCGTCGCCTGGTCGGCATCCGTCTTGAGCGGCTCGAAGTGGCTCAGGGCCTTCTGCCGGGTATCCATGTACCCCTGGATACGTTTGGTGAACTCCACAAGCGCGGCGGCCTTCGGGTTGGTTTCCTGCTGAGCCCGGCCAGCCCCGGTACCGAGCGAGAGAAACAAACTCACGAGCACGGGAACCGCTGCGCGCAGACGATCGGGCACGGCACACCTCTTCCCTGACTCTACGAGCTGCCGGGAAGGGGGGAAACCGGGTTCATTCCCGATGTATGGGGCCTTAACGGCCCCGAGACACCCGGAATTTACATGCAGGAAACTATCCCGTAACCCGCGCCCGCTAGGATGAGCCTCTTGCTGATGCCCGTCGGCCCGCGCCCATCGTCGACCACACCGGCCGATCCGTCATCGGCCGGTGCAGACGCGCCCGCCAAAATCCACGTCGAGGGAATGAACTTCTTTTACGGGCCCAGTCGTGCCCTGACCGACATTCACCTGTCCATCCGCGCGAACCTGGTCACGGCGCTGATTGGGCCGTCCGGGTGCGGCAAGAGCACGTTCATTCGAACCCTCAATCGGATGAACGACATCGTGCCCGGGGCCAGGGTCGAAGGGCGGGTGCTGCTCGACGGTCAGGACATCTACGCGTCGGGCATGGATGTGGTCGCCCTCCGCCGCAAAGTCGGCATGGTTTTCCAGAAGTCGAACCCGTTTCCGAAATCCATCTTTGAGAATGTCGCTTACGGGCTGCGTCTGAACGGCATGGCGAAGAGCCGCAGCGACCTGTCGGCGATGGTAGAGGACAGCCTGCGCGCGGCTGCGATCTGGGATGAGGTCAAGGACCGCCTCCAGGAATCAGCGCTGGCCCTCTCCGGCGGCCAGCAACAGCGCCTGTGCATCGCGCGCGCGCTGGCCATCCGGCCGGATATCCTGCTGATGGACGAGCCGGCGTCGGCCCTGGACCCGATCGCGACGCAGCGGATCGAAGAGCTCATCTACGAGTTGAAACGGCAGTACACCATCGTCATCGTGACCCACAATATGCAGCAGGCCGCGCGGGTCTCAGACCACACGGCGTTCTTCTGGCTTGGGAAACTGGTCGAGTTCGGGCCCACGGATCGAATCTTCACCAATCCCAGCGAGAAGCTGACAGAAGATTACGTGACCGGAAGGTTCGGATGACTTCGGATCACCACGTTCCGCACTTCCTGGAGGAGCTCGAGCAGCTCAAGACGCGTCTGTTGGAGATGGGCGGATTGGCCGAGGATCGCGTTCGGACGGCCGTGCGGTCGGTCGTGGAGCGCGACGTCGCGCTGATGGAGCGCGTGCTGACCGGCGACGACGCCATCAACAAGCTGCATATCGAGATCGACGACCGCTGCTTCAAGCTGCTCGCGTTGCACCAGCCGATGGCTGTCGACCTTCGATCGATCGTCGGGGCCGTGAAGATCAACACCGACCTCGAACGCGTCGGCGACCTGGCCGTCAATATCGGCGAGGCCGCCCGCCGGTATTTCCAGCACCCGGCTCTCAAGGAGCTCGTCGACATCCCGCGCATGGCGGATATCGCGCAGGACATGCTGCGCGATGCCTTGGACGCTTACGTCCGCCGAGATTCGGCGCTCGCGCAGAGGGTCCTCGACAAGGACGACGACCTCGACGAACTGAAGACCGCCGTGTTCCGCAAGGTCCTGACGTACATGCTGAAGGACGCGAGCACCATCGAGCCATCGCTCGACTTGATCCTCATTTCCCGCCATCTCGAGCGGATCGGCGACCATGCCACGAACGTCGCCGAAGATGTCATCTTCATGGTTTCCGCCAAGGACGTCCGGCACCACAAGATTGAAGAGCCGTAGCGGCCGGTTTCAGGCGCCCCGGGCGGCGGCCGCGACGGCCGGCGCAGGCACGCCTGCGCGGAGACGGGATTAAGATACCGGGAATGCCTCCGCCACCGGTGTGCGCGTATTGCCGTCGCCAGCCGGTCGACCCGCGGTGGCGGCCGTTCTGCAGCGAGCGCTGCAAGCAGGCCGACCTGGGCCGCTGGCTGAAGGGCGACTATCGGATTCCGGGACCGGCCGTCGAACCCACGGCCCCCTCCGACGACGACGATGAGCAGGAAAATGTCTAGGAGAACCGGTGTCGACATGTGGAACACTGGATCTCCCCTATGACCGACACGCTGACGATTGTCGACAACCGCACCGGCAAGAAATACGAGCTTCCCGTCGAACAGGGCGCGATTCGCGCCATGGATCTCCGGCAGATCAAGACGTCGCCCGAGGATTTCGGGCTGATTACCTACGACCCTGCGTTTCAGAACACGGCAGCCTGCCGCAGCCAGATTACGTTCATTGACGGCGACAAGGGGATTCTGCTCTACCGCGGCTATCCGATCGAGCAGCTCGCCGAACAGAGCACATTCCTCGAGACGGCGTACCTGATCCTCTTCGGTGAGCTGCCGACGGCGGTCGAGCTCGAGGCATGGCAGAAGGAAATCACGCTTCACACGATGCTCCACGAGAACATCAAGAAGCTGATGGAGGGCTTCCAGTACGACGCGCATCCCATGGGCGCGTTTCTCGCCATCGTCGGTGCGCTGTCGACCATCTATCCTGATGCCAAGCGGATTCAGGATGAAGACTCGCGCCGGGCGCAGATTCGCCGGCTCATCGCGAAGGTGCCGAGCATCGCCGCCTACGCCTACCGGCACAGCATCGGCCGGCCGTACATCTATCCCGACAATTCGTTGAGCTTCACCGGCAATTTCCTCAACATGCTGTTCCGGATGACGGAGATCCAGTATCGCCCGCATCCGATCCTGGAACGCGCGCTCGACGTGCTCTTCATCCTGCATGCCGATCACGAGCAGAACTGCAGCACGAGCGTGATGCGCGGCATCGGCAGTTCGCACGCCGACCCGTATTCGTCGCTGGCCGGCGCGGCCGCCGCGCTCTACGGCCCGCTGCACGGCGGCGCGAACGAGGCGGTGCTGCGCATGCTCAAGGAAATCGGCGCGGTCAAGAACGTGCCGGGGTTCATCACCCGCGTGAAGAACGGCGAGGGCCGCCTGATGGGCTTCGGGCACCGCGTCTACAAGTCGTACGATCCGCGGGCGCGGATCATCAAGCAGACCGCCGACCTGGTATTCAGCGTGACCGGCCGCAACCCGCTGCTCGACATCGCCCTCGAGCTCGAGCGGATCGCCCTGCAGGACGAATATTTCGTCAGCCGCAAGCTCTACCCGAACGTCGATTTCTATTCGGGCCTGATCTACCAGGCGATGGGGTTCCCGCTGGACATGTTCCCGGTGCTCTTCGCGATTCCGCGCACGGCGGGCTGGCTGGCGCAGTGGGACGAGATGCTGCGCGACTCCGATCAGAAGATCGCGCGGCCCAGACAGATTTACGTCGGCCCCGAGACGCGGGACTACGTCCCCCGGGAGAAGAGACGATGAAACTGCGCGTGCTGCCGCTTGCACTCGCGATCGGCATCCTTGCGGCGTGGCTGGGTCCGGCGTCAGGTTTTCTTGGCGCGCGGCAGGATCCAGTGCGCGCTGCCGCGCAAGCCTCGAGCCCCAAGGCCCAAGCCCAGGCGGTCTTCGACTCCTCCAAAGCCTGGGAGCACCTCACGCAGATGGTCCGCATAGGGCCGCGGCCGGCAGGCTCGGCGGCCATCCGCCAGACGCGCGCCTACATCACGCGGCAACTCTCGAGCTACGGCCTGACCGTGCAGGAGCAGCCCTTCACAGCCGACACGCCGCTCGGTAAGGTCGACATGGTGAACCTGGCGAGCAGGCTGCCGGGCCGCCGCCCTGAGAAGATCCTGCTGACTGGCCACTACGACACCAAGCTGTATCGCGATCAGGTGTTCGTCGGCGCCAGCGACGCGCGCGTCCAGCGCGGCGATCCTGATTGAACTGGCGCGGGTGCTCAAATCACGCCCGCACGAGTTCACCTACGAGCTCGTCTGGTTCGACGGCGAAGAAGCCGTCTGTAAAGGTTGGGATGAGTGCGGGACGGCCAGCTCTCCGGACAACACGTACGGCAGTCGCTACTATGTGCAGGCGGCGAAGAAGGCGAACGCGCTCGGATCGTTGAAAGCCATGATTCTCTTCGACATGATTGGCGCCAGGAACCTCAGGCTGAAGCGCGACAGCGCGTCGACACCCTGGCTGAACGACGTCATCTGGACGGCCGCGAAACGCCTCGGTCACACGAGCACCTTTGTCGATCAGCCCACCAGCGTTGGCGGCGACGACCACATGGCGTTCATCGCGGCTGGGATTCCCTCGGTCGACATCATCGATCTCGAAGACTATCCACAGTGGCACACGAAGGACGACGACCTGGCGCACGTCGCGGCAAGCAGTCTGCAGGTGGTCGGCGATGTCGTCCTGGCAGCGCTGCCCGACATCGAAAAGCACCTCGCCCGGTAAGCGCAGGCGCGTCGCTCCGGGTGGCGGCCTGATGGCTACTGAAGAAGCGCCCGTATCTCCGCGTCGGTCAGCACCGTCGATGCGTTCTTCGCCGTCTCGAAGATTCGATCGACGCGCTCATCGGTTGCCTCGAAGCCCCGCTGCTCCAGCCAGTAGATGACGTTCGACCGGCCCGACATGGGGCCGATCTCGATCTGCTGCTCGCGGCCGACGAGGCTCGCTGGCACGCCCGAGTAGACCGCGTCCACCAGGTCGGGTTCGCCCTTCCTGATGGCCTTGATGAGGGCCGCCGCGTGCACACCGGTCGCGGTGCGAAAGGCGTCGCGCCCGACGACCGGGTAATTCGGCGGGATCGCCACGCCGACCGCCTCGGACACCGCCGCGCAGTACTCGGCGAGCCGGCCCAGGTCCGCCGAGCGCCGTCCCATGAGCACCAGGTTGACCAGCAGAAGATCCATCGGCGCATTGCCAACGCGTTCGCCGATCCCGATCGCCGTCCCGTGCAGACGTGTCGCGCCCGCGTCCATGGATGCCAGTGTGTTGGCCACGCCGAGGTCCCGGTCGCGATGCCCGTGCCAGTCAATGCCGACGCCGCCACCGCATTCGTCGATGACGCGCCGGACGAATCGTGTGACGGCGGCTGCCCCCGACGGCGTCGCATGGCCGACCGTGTCGGCGATGCACACGCGCCGGGCGCCCGCTCGTATCGCTGCTGAATACAGGCGGCGCAGCGATTCCGGGTCTGCCCGAGTCGTGTCCTCAGTGACGTACATCACTTCCAGGCCTTGCGTGACGGCGAAATGGACGGCCTCCTCCGTCAGCCGTTGAAGCCGGTCCAGGGTCCAATTCTCCGCGTACTGCCGGATCGGACTGGATCCGATGAACGTGCAGCACTCGATCGGCAGCCCGACACGCTGCGAGATCTCCACGATCGGAATGATGTCGGCGATCACGGTTCTCGCGGCGCAGTTGGGCTGCACGTGCAGCCGGCCGTTGAGAATCTCCCGGGCCAACCGCTCGACATCCGCCGCCACGTGCAGGCCGGCGCCCGGCAAGCCGATGTCCGCGCTTTCAATCCCCAGTTCGTCAATGAGGTGCAGAATGCCAATCTTGTCGTCAATCGAAGGCGTCCGGACCGAGGGCGACTGCAGCCCGTCGCGCAGCGTCTCGTCGTTGAGGGTCACCGGCAGACCCGGCGCGCCCTGGCTATCGGCCGCGTTCCAGTCGTGGATCAGCGGATGCATGGGTTACAAGCTGCCGCGCGACTGATGCCTTGCGCGCGCGCCCCCCTTCAGCCAGATCGTCGCCCAGCCCGACAACGTGACGACGGCCGCCCACAGGGATGCGGCAATGAGGCCGTCGTGTTTCGCCTGATTCATGACCGCCACCATGGACGGCTCGTCGTGAACCATGTGCAGTTCGTACTCGGCGTGCAACTGGCCGTAGAGGCGCGCGCCGCGCGAGATGTAGAGATCGAAGAACCCGCACCACACGGCCACCCCGAGGGCCAGCCAGAGGAGCGCCAGCATCCGTCTGCGCATCTCAGGAGCGGACGCGGCGCCGCATCCACGCCACCATGGCGAACACCACGAGCCACGTCACCACCCAGGCCGCAATTCGCTCGGGCGTGCCCGGCGGCGTCTTGGGAATGAGCCACGCGCCAAGGACGAGGATGACGAGCATGAGCGGCAATGCGACCCAGCCCTGGCGGCGTCTTGGAGAAAGCGGCGGCGCGGGCGCCGCTGCCGTGGGCGTTCCGCATCGGTAACAGACAATGGCTTTTTCAGCAATCTCCGCGCCGCAGGAACGACAGGTCATCGCGATTAGTCGAATCTATCCGATAATCCTCATTCTGAATTCCTAATTCTGAACTGCCAGCACCGGTCACATGTTTCCGCTTCGCGACGTCATCCCCTCTCGCACGACGCCCTGGGTCACCTTTCTTCTCATTGCCGCCAACATCGGTGTCTTTCTGATCGAAATCTCGCTCGACGAGCGGGGCGTCGAGCAATTCATTCTTGCGTACGGCCTGGTCCCGGCACGCTTCACATGGGCCGCCGCCATGACGTCGATGTTTCTCCACGGTGGCTGGCTGCACATCGTGGGGAATCTCTGGTCGCTCTGGATTTTCGGTGACAACGTGGAAGACCGCATGGGCCACGGCCGGTTTCTCGTGTTCTATCTGCTGTCAGGTCTCGTGGGCAATCTCGCGCAGGTGATCGCGGTCCCCGGCTCGCCGATCCCCCTCATTGGCGCCAGCGGCGCGATCGCCGGCGTCATGGGCGCCTATTTGATCCTGTTTCCGTACTCGCGGATCCACGTCCTGATCTTCCTGTTCTTCTTCGTCGACATCATCGAAATTCCCGCGGTGTTCTTCCTGGCCTTCTGGTTTCTGATCCAGCTCTTGAGCGGCGTTGGCCAGCTCGCCAGCCTGCCTGGGGCCAACGTCGGGTTCTGGGCTCACGTCGGCGGGTTTCTCACAGGCGTGCTCGGCGTCTGGATGTTCAAACGGCCGGAACGACAGAGAGTGGAATGGTGGGGCGCCTAGCCGCCTTTTTTCCGGATCTCCGCTGACACCTGCGCAAGCTCGAGCGCGAGCTTTTCGAATTGCTGCTCGAACTCTGCGGGCGGCATCGTGGCCTGGGCCCGGCGCAGATCGTCGATTTGCTTGTTGAGCGCCTCGCGTCGATCGATCAGAGCCTGGATGGCGGGATCCGCGGACTTGGTCGCCGCGGGGGCGTCGAGATAGGTGAGGCTGGCCAGAGTGACGCCGGCCGTCTTCGCCGCCGCATCGCGGCCGACTCCCTCTCCGGTGTCGTCGAGTACCGCATGCTCCGTCGCAAGAGTGCCGGCGCGTTGATAGTGCTGCTCGACCAGCTTGGACGCGTAGACGAACGCTTCCCAGAGCGAGATCCGATCGTTCTTGTCCAGGTCCGCGGCGCTCGAGGTCAGCGCCTCGATGAAGGCCTGGCCGAACATCGGATGGTAGACCTGCGCCGGCGAGTTCGTCGCGGTGATCACCACCCGTTCGGGACCGGCGAGCGTCTTGAGAAACCCGGCGCTCGCGCTCGACGCGTCGACGAAGGCAACCCGTCCGAGGACGGGCTTCAGCAGCGCGTTCCATTCGCCAGCCGTCAGGTCCGGGCCGATCAGATTGAACTTTGCGTCCGCGCCGGAGCCCGATCCATGCCCAATCAGCATCACGAACAGCTCGTCATCCTTCTTCACGAGAGGCGCCAGCTTCTGCAGGGCGGCTGTCACGTTGGCAGCGTTCGACACGGCTTCGCCCGCCTGCGGCGTCTCGGTAAGGATGACCAGGTGGCCGGCGTCGAAGCCGAACTTGCCGCGCAGGGCGCCGGCCAGGCTGTCCACCCACTCGCGGTGCATCTTCGCGTACTGCTCCTCGCCCGATGCGCCCGCGACGATGAGCGCATAGCGGCTGGTTTGAGCGGAGACGGGCCCGGGCAGGAACGCCAGCCAGCCGACACACACGCAGACAAGCTGCCATCTTCTATTCATGCTCGTGGGGCCCCACCCCCACTGGCGCGCACTTCGAAGGCTCACCATCCTCCTTCGCGCGGCCCGCGGGCGCTCACCTCGCGCTGGCCGCCAGCAACAGCTCCTGCGCGCGAGCGTAGTTCGGGGCCTGCTGCAGCGCCAACAGCGCTTCTTTCCTGGCCTCGTCGCGCCGCCCGAGCGCCAGCAACACCTCGCCGACATCCGTGTGCGCCTCCGCCAGGGTCGGCGGGTTGAGTGCGAGCGCCGCCTGAAACTCAATCAACGCCGCCTCACGGCGGGACTTGGCCAGCTCGCGGCGCCCGAGCTGGCTGTGCACACCCGCATCGAAAGGATCGAGATCGGCCACAAGCCGCAAACCGATGTCCTGATCTTCCGTCGCATTCGCCTTGCCGGCGAGCAGCGCGAGGTGCCGGGCCGCCTCCACGTTTTCATGATCGTAGGTCAACAACTCGCGCAGTTCCTTGCGCGCGCGGGTCGGATCTCCGTCCTTCTCGGCAATCTGGGCGAGCAGGCCACGCGGGCTGACGCTGCCACGGACCGGAGGCGCCAACTGGGCGGCCTTCTCGAGCGCCGGACGCGCCGCGGCGAAGTTCCCGGAGTCGAACAGCGCGCGGCCGTACGTCCACTGACTGTAGAAATTATCCGGTGCCTTCTCGGCGCGGGCCTTCAGCCCGGCCAGATCCTTCCCGTCCACTTCCGACGGCGGATCGGCCAGGGCCGCGCTCAACGCGCCGTAGTGCTGCTTCACGAAGGCTGCGAAGGAGGCATCGACGTCGTTGATGTTCTTGCCGAACGCCTTTTCGAACGCTTCGCTGTCGGTCGCCCCGTCGGCGTAGGCCTTCAGCAGCGTCCGCAATCCCGCGTCGCCATTCAGCTCGACAAGGTGCTCGACGACGAGCGAGGCCTCGAAGTAGGCGAGCGAAAGCGTCTCGGGATGCTTGAAGGCGTCGGGCATTCCTTTGACGCCAAAGGTCCGCCCCTTCGACAGGTTGCGCGCAAATTCCACCGTCAGTTCACGGCCCCAGGCCGGCACGCGTCGATGCTCTTCGTAGACGGAGATCCCTTCAGTCAACCAACGCGGCACACGGTACTCCGACAACTGCAGCGTGAAGACATGCGCCAGTTCGTGCCATTCAGTCGCCTGCCAGCTGAAGTCGCCTGGCGGCCGTGCCTTCGGAGAATCCATCGTCACAACCCGGCCGAAGCAGGCGCCCAGTGCGCCCGTGAGTCCCATGAGGCCCACGGTACGGACTGCGAAGTCATCGTGCCTGCCGAACACCTCGACGAGGATGGGACCCGCCGGCTTGAACCCGTAGCGCTCGCTGAAGGTCTTGTAAGCCTGCTCGCCCAGCGGCAACGCATACGGCTTGAGAACGGCCGCTTCATCCTTTGGGAACTTGAACGTCAGGTCGCCATCCGGCACGACCTCGAACTTGTCGAGCCGATCGAGCATCTCGAGCAGATTCTTGGTCACCGGACTGAACTTGTCGAGGCCCCACGCGCCTTCCAATGCGACACGCGCTGCGGCCTCGTCGCCCGTGCGCAGAAGATACAGGCCAAGATCGGCCTGGGCGCCGGAGTCCATTCCATCAATCGCAACGGCCTTCCGCGCAAAGTCGGCAGCGTCCTGAAACCGGTACTTTCGCGCGGCTTCCTCCCCTGCTGTGCGATATGCCAGACCGGAGATCGGATCGATTTCGTGAGCGCGCGCGATCGCCGCATCCACTTCAGCGGACTGCCGGTTCGCGTAGGCTACAGCCGCCCGTAGCGCGGCCTCGCGGATGGAACCGGGTCTGACCTTCGCGACGCGATCCAGCGCGCTCTTCGCCGCCGCCGCGTCGTCGGCGCCGAGCGCGCGCTCGGCCGCAAGAATCCAAACGTCCGGATGGTCCGGAGCTAGCCCGCGAGCGGCCTCAAACTCGGCGGAGGCTTCCTCGGGCTCCTGGTCTGCCAATGTTCTCGACAGGCCGAGGTGTGCCGGCACCCACTTCGGATCCACTTCAAGAGCCTTGCGATACTCAGCGGCCGCATAGCCATAGAGATACGCCTGGAGATACAAATCGCCGAATTCCGTGAGGGCGTCGGTTCGCCCGGCGGCCTCTACCTTGAGAAACGCGGAGTTGGCAAGCTGCAACTCGCCATTCGCTCGTGCCGCTCGAGCGAGCACGAGGTAATCATCAGGGGAACTCAGCGAACCTTGAGTCGTCAGCCTTTGCAACCGGGATCTCGCCGCATCCCGCTGCCCGTGGCGCATTTCGAGCAGGGCCAGCTCCAGCACGACTTCCTTCCCTGCCCCGCCGTCGACCAGCGTCTGCAAGCGCTTCCGTGCGGCGTCGTCCGCGCCTTCAAAGATTTCAATCAATGCCGTCCCGAATTCGCGCCCCGCGGGCGTCCCGGCGGATCCCGACACGAGCGTGTGCGCGTCGTCGACGCGGCCATGCCCAAGCGCCGCTCGCACCTGGCGAACGAAGGCGTCGCCCTGCGAGTTGGCCGGCCGGCTGCTCTGCGCCTGACTGAATCCGACCGCTCCGAGAAGCAGCGCGAGCGGCACGGCGCAGGTAAACGAAGCCGACATCCGGTTAGCCATCGATCTCTTCATACGCCGCCTGCAGGACGCGAGTTTCGAACCTGATCCGGGCCACGAGGAGCGCCCCGAACAACACTAGCGCGATGGGCCCGGTGATCCGCGCATTCATCATCATAGCTGTCCCGAGCAGTTCGCCGACGACCCCGACGTAATTGGGATGCGCGACGTAGCGGTACGGCCCGCTGCTGACCAGTGGCACGCCCGGCAGCACCAGTACACGAAAGGTCCACCTGGGTCCCAATGCGCCGATGGCCCAATACTTCAGCGCCTTGCTGGCGACGAAGAGGAGCGCACCAGACAAGAACACCCCGGGCCCCAAGCCCGAGGCGCCAGCAGGTTCGACGATCGAACCTGGACGTTCCAGGTTGGCGCGAATGGCGCCCTCGAGTCCCATGGCGATGAACGCGAGCGGGTAGGCGATTGCCATTGCCGCATAGACGTCCCCCGGCCGCTCGATAGCCCCTTGCCGGCGCAACTCGCCTTCGTTCCGGATCGACAACCTGTTTCCGCAAGCAGCAGACCGAGAATGACGGACAACGTAAAGAGACAAAGCGCCACTGCGGTCGCCTAGGGATTGAGATCAGGGACTTGTGGCCTGGCCTCTTGCGTCTGAGGCTCGCGGCCTGGGACCTGAGGCCTTCTGGGCACGTCGCCGGCATACCGCACCAGGCGGCGGATCAAGCCGGGTGCCATCGCCGCGCCGAAACTGGCAAGTCCAACGGCCGCGGGCGAACCGGCGACGAGCCGCGCCGCCTCGATTGAAGCGCAATTTGGTGCCAAGCGCCTGCTGACGAGCCTCGGCAAGCCGCGTCACCGAGCCGCGAAAATCGGCGGTCTCGAGCGCTCGCAGCCCTTCACCGGCGGCGAGCAGCGCGCCGCGAATGGCCAGGTGCAGGCCGTCTCCAGTCATCGGATCGATGAAACCTGCGGCGTCACCGGCCAGCAGCAAGCCTTCCACGCCAGGCGCGGCCGTCTCCGCGGCGAGAGGCCCGAGCACACGCGGACGGCCGATGAACGCCGCGTTCCTGAAGCGCGCGGCCAGACCCGCGTCCTGATCGATCACGCGGCGCATGACGTCCAGCGGACCGCGGCCCTCGGGCCGCGAGCCGGTGACCACGCAGACGTTGGCCAGAGCGTCGGTGAGCGGCGCGATCCCGAGATACGCGTTCCGGCGAACGTGCATCTCGCCGACCTCGCTCGTGCCCTCGATGCCGGTCGCGTACGCACCAAAGGCCCAGCGCCTCGGCCGGTTCGGCGTGCCAAGCAAGCCCAGCCCGCGCGCAAGGGCCGATCGACTGCCATCAGCCGCGATGACCAGGTTGGCGGGCATTCTCGAGATCCGTTCCTGGTGTCCACGACGGGCCAGCGCCAGTCCGCGCACGGTGCGGCGCCCTCCCGCTTCGGCGACGAGCGGCGCGCGGGCGACAACGCCAGCCTCGAAGCGTGCGCCGGCCCGTATTGCCTGCTCGAGCAGCCAGACATCGAGGTCCCGCCGTGTCACGGCGCGGCCCACGATGCCCGGTCCATACAACGTGCGGACGCTCACGCGCGGGCCGCTCAAAAGCATGCCAGCCAGCGGACGTCCCGAGGCCAGAGGTCCGCCGGTCAGGCCGAGGGAAGCCAGCAGATCCAGCGCGCCGGGATTGACCGTGTCGCCGCAGAGTTTCTCGCGCGGAAACGTCTCGCGATCGATGATGAGCACGCGCGCACCTTCGCGCGCGAGCGTCAGCGCCGCGATTGACCCCGCCGGGCCGGCCCCTGCAACGATGACGTCGAGCACTCACGCTCTCCCGAGAACGATCGCGCTGTTTTTCGATCCGAATCCCAGGCAGTTGCATAGCGCGCTGTCGATGCGCGCGCGCCGAGCGACGTGCGGGATGAAGTCCAGGTCGCATTGCGGGTCGCAGTCGGACAGGTTGATCGTCGGCGGCAGCAGGCACCGGGAGATGGCGAGCGCCGATGCCACGATGCCCGCCGCGCCACTGGCGCCCTGCGGATGCCCGATCATCGATTTGATCGACGATCCCGGCGGCGTGGCCGGACTCCGCCCCGAACAGCGCGCGCACGCAACGTGCCTCGACCGCGTCGTTCAATTGCGTCGACGTGCCGTGATAGTTGACGTAGTCGATGTCCGCGGGCGATCGACCGGCCCGTTCGATCGCCAGCCGCATCGCGCGGACGATCTGCACGCCGTCCGGGGTCCATCTGCACGCGATGGTAGGCATCGCAGGTCGAGGCGTAGCCATCGACGGTCGCATAGATGCGCGCGCCCCGATCGAGCGCGTGATTCTCACGCTCCAGCGTCATGAGCCACGCGCCTTCACCCAGTACAAAACCATCGCGCCCTCGATCGAACGGCCGGGAAGCCTGCGTCGGCCGGTCGTTGTAGGCGGTCGAGATGACCCGCATCCGCGAGAACCCGAAGATCATCCCCGGCGTCACACAGGCATCCGCGCCGCCGGTCAGAAGCACCTCCGCCTCGCCATGCCGAATCATCGAGGCGGCATAGCCGATGGCGTCGGTCGAGCTCGTGCAGCCGGTCGAGAGGACGTGGCTGATCCCGCGCAAACCGAGCGCGATGGAGATCTCACTCGCGACGATGCCGACGATCGACACTGGAATCGCGTACGGCGAGACACCCGGTGCAGCTCGCCGGCAAAGAATTCCCCGTACTGTCGCTCGGCGACGTCGATACCACCCGCGCCGCTGCCGACAATCACGCCAGCGTCGATTTGCTCCTCGGGGACCAGTCCGGCATCGCGAAACGCCTCGCGTGCGGCCAGCACGGCGATCCGCGACACTTTCGCGTACCGTCGCGGATCGGCGCGGCCGGAGCCGTCCACCGACGCGTCTCACCGCACCCGTCGTCGCACAGCGCCTCCGCAGGCACACTCGCGGCGACGCGGCACGGCCCTTGCGGCTCGAACTCGGTAATCGCGCGGATCCCGCTGATGCCGCGCGAGATCCGATCCCAGAACAGCTCGCGGCCCGCACCAAACGCCGATACGACACCGATACCGGTGATTGCGACTCGCGGCTCGGTCATCAATCCTGGACATCAATCTTTCCGGGACGAATGTTCATTTCTATAATACGGCTCGAATGTCACGCACCTTCGCGATGAGCGGGCGGTCTCGCATTTGTCGGTCTCGCTGCTCTACTTCGCGTTCAGCTTACGGCTGGGGCTTTCAGGAGGCTGGTCCCTGGTCGGTCGCGGCAGGCTGGCGGCCGGCGCTGACCGATCTGTTGCTGTTTACCGTCTTTGCCCTTCATCATTCCGTGTTTGCCCGCACTCCCCTGAAGGCCTGGATTAGCGCGTCTGGCCACCCGGAACTGGAACGCTCGCTCTATGTCTGGGTCTCCAGCCTGCTGTTTCTGGCGGTCTGCGCGGGATGGCAGCCGGTGCCGGGTCAGTCTGGCACTTGTCGGGCATTCCGGCGTCTGCTCTTGCGCGGACGTGCAACTGGCAGGGGCGACCCTGATCCTGGTCGCGGCACGACACCTCGACACCCTGGCGCTGGCTGGCATTCGACAGGCGGGCCATGAGGTCTCGCCGTCCGTGATCGCTCGACGAGAGCGGTCCCTATGCGCTTCGTGCGCCATCCGATCTATCTCGGCTGGTTTCTCGTGGTGTGGGGCGCGCCCGACATGAACGGCACGCGCCTGGCCTTTGCGGCGGCGAGCTGCTTCTACCTGCTTCTGGCCATCACGTTCGAGGAGCGCGACCTGCGCCGGACGTTTGGCGCCGCGTACGGGCAGCTACATGCGGCGCGTCCGATGGAAAGTGGTGCCGGGCGTGCACTGATTGAAGACATGACGCCAGGCGCCTTTTTCATTCGTCGTAGTCGGGCATGTTGCCGGGCAACTCGTCCAGGAAAATCATCGACTGATGTGATGGGATCTCGAACCGGCGCCGGCACCTGGCACAGTTGACGAAGTCGTCAACGCGAAACAGATGCTCGCGAAGTTTCTCGAATATCGCCCGGTCCCGTTCATCGGCCCCTGGCGGAATGCGATCTTTCTTCCTTCCGGTGCATCCACCGGATCTGATAGTCCGCACGATGCCGGCACTGCGGACAGGCAAGAGACATCGACCGCATCTCAGGCTTCTCTGTGAAGAAGTCGCGTTCGTTCAGAGACATGGATTGATGGTACTTCAGTTGTCGGCCCCAGGCCTCGGCCGAGGGGGGCATTGCCCCACTGCCACATTGCCCCTTTGCTCGATACACTGGCGGGCACCAGTGCCGACCCTTGTCTTCTACATCTCGGGCCACGGTTTTGGCCACGCGTCGCGCGAAGTCGAGGTGATCAATGCTCTCGGGGCGGCGCGGCGCGATGCTCGCCTGCTCATCCGCACGGCCGCCAGCCCGACGCTGCTGGCGCGCACACTTCGCGTGCCGTACGAGCTGCGGCCTGGCCCCTGCGATACAGGCATCACGCAGACCACCAGCGTCCAACATGACGATGCCGCGACCGTCCGCGAGGCGATCGCGTTCTATTCAGATTTTGCGCGCGCTGTCGATGAGGAGACCTCGGCGCTCGCCGACGACGGCGTCCGGCTGATCGTTGGTGATATCCCCCCGCTCGCTTTTGAGGTCGGCGCGCGTCTGGGGGTGCCGGCAGTCGCGATCGGGAACTTCACCTGGGACTGGATCTACGAGACCCATCCCGGCCTGCTCGACGCCGCACCATGGATTCCGCCGCTCATGCGCCGAGCCTACTCCAAGGCAACCCAGGCGCTTCAACTTCCCTTTGCCGGCGGGTTCGAGGTCTTCCCACGCGTTCATCGGCTGCCGCTCATCGCGCGGCGGCCAGCGTGACCCCGGACGAGACACGCGCGCATTTCCGAATACCGCTCGATCGGCCGGCCGTGCTTCTGTCGTTCGGTGGATACGGCATGCCGACACTCGATGTGTCCCATGTCGATTGCCGGGACTGGACGCTGGTCGTCACCGACCGGGTCATGCAGATGGATCCTGGGCCGTGCCGCGCCACATGGTGCTACATCGCCGAACAGCAATTCATCGCGAGCCGGTTTCGCTACGAGGACCTCGTGGCCGCCGCGGACGCGGTCATGAGCAAACCCGGGTACGGCATCGTGTCCGAATGCATCGCCTGCAACACGCCGTTGCTCTACACATCGCGAGGCGTTTCCGGGAGTACGACATCTTCGTCCGGGACATGCCGCGATATCTGCGCTGTCGTTCCTCGAGCCGTCCGACCTGTTTGCGGGTCGCTGGCGGGACGCTCTTCAGGCCCTGACATCACAACCGGCAGCCGCCTGAAACCATGGCGACAAACGGCGCGGAGGAGGCGGTCGCCGCGCTGGTGAGCAGCCTCAACGTGTGAGCGTCTCGCCGCCAAACCCGGCTGTTCAGTCCTTCGTCTAATTCGAACATGCCCGCCATCGAAACGATTCTCAAGGATCTCAAGCAGGCGCTTCGCATGTTCCGGCAGAGCCCGGCGTTCACGATGGCCGCGCTCGCTGCGCTGACGCTCGGAATCGGCGCCAACACCGCGATCTTTTCGGTCGTGAACGCGGTCCTGTTGAAGCCGATCGCGATTCGGGACCCGGACCGGGCGGTGATCTTCGTGAATACGTCGCCGCAAGGGTCTGGAGGCGCGGCCGCCTCGCCCGCCAAGTTTCAGCACTACCGCGAACAGTCCGCCGTCGTGCAGGACGTGTCGGCATTTCGAACAGGGGTCGTGAATTACACCGGCGGCAGCTTCCCGGAACAGCTTCGCTCCGGTCAGGTGTCTGCTGATTTCTTCAGACTCTTCGGCGCGCCCATCGCCCTCGGCCGGACGTTCGCCAAGGAGGAAGACGCCCCGGACGGCCCTCGGGTGGTCGTGCTCAGTCGTCAGCTCTGGACGACGCGCTTCGGGAGCGATCCGCATGTCATCGGCAAGACCATCGTGCTGAGCGGTGACTCGTACGCCATCGTCGGCGTGCTCGGCGAGTTCGACTTCGAGGACTTCGGCCCGACCCCCGGCGTGTGGGTGCCATTCCAGCTCGATCCCAATACCACGGACCAGGGCCATTACTTCAGGGCGGCCGGTCGATTGAAGCCCGGCGTCAGCCTCGAGCAGGCGAAAGCCAAGCTCCAGGTATCGGGCGCCGACTATCGCCGGAAGTTTCCGAACTCTTCGGCGCCGGCAACAGCTTCAGCGTGCAGCCGGTTCGCGAAGCGCTGGTCGCCAATGTCCGCTCGTCGCTGTTCGTTCTCGCCGGCGCGGTCAGCTTCGTCCTGCTGATCGCCTGCGCCAACGTCGCGAACCTGCTGCTCGTGCGCGCGACCGGCCGCCGGCGCGAAATCGCAATCCGTGCGGCCATCGGCGGCTCACGCGGACGCATCGTCCGGCAACTGCTGACGGAGAGCGTGGTGCTGTCCTCGTCCGGAGGCGTCCTGGGACTCGCCGCAGGCATCGTCGGAATCCGGGCGCTGCTGTCAGTGAACACGGCGAATCTTCCGCGGGTTGGGGAGAACGGTGCCCTGGTCGGTGTCGATTGGCGTGTCCTCGCGTTCACCATGGCCGTGGCGCTTGGCACCGGCGTCGTGTTCGGTCTGTTTCCGGCGCTGCAGAGTTCCAAGACCGACCTCGTCACGACGCTCAAGGAGAGCGCGGGCCGATCGGGAAGCGGGTTTCGCCAGAACAAAGCGCGATCGGTCCTGGTCGTCACGGAGGTCGCGCTCGCGCTGGTCCTGCTCATCGGCTCGTCACTGCTCATCCGCACGGCCGTGGCGCTCGGCATACGTCGATCCTGGCTTCGACGCCAGAAATGTCCTGACAATGCGCATGTCATTGACCGGACCGAAGTACTTGAAGTCCGACGGCGTCGATCGCATCGTGCGCGATGGCGTCGAGCGGCTGCAGACGCTGCCCGGCGTTGTGAAGGCCAGCGCCACGTGCTGTGTGCCTCTCGAGGGCGGCTACGGCCTGCCATTCCTTGTCGTGGGCCGGCCGGCTGACGGTCCATTCCATGGCGGAGGCGGCTGGATGACCGTCTCGCCCGGATACTTCGAGGTGTTCAAGATTCCGATCAAACGCGGGCGGACGTTCACCGAGCGCGACGCCAGTCATGCGCCGCCGGTCGTGATCATCAATGAAGCCATGGCCCGGCAGTTCTGGCCGAAGAGCGATCCCCTCGCGGATCGGCTTGTGATTGGCCGAGGCATCATGCGCGAGTTCAAGGACGAACCGGAGCGGCAGATCGTCGGCGTGGTTGCCGACAGCCGGGACAATGGCCTGGACAACGACCCAGGCCCGAAGATGTTCATTCCTCAGGCGCAGGTGCCCGATGCGGCCAACGCCCTGAACGTGCGGCTCACGCCGATCGCGTGGGTCGTCCGCACGCAAACCCGGCCGGAGGCGTTGAGCACGGCGATCCAGGAGCAACTTCGGCAGGTCACGGGACTGCCGGTGTCCGACGTGCGCTCCATGGAAACCGTCGTCTCACGGTCGACGTCGCGCCAGCAGTTCAATATGTGGCTGATGACCGTGTTCGGCGCCTGCGCGCTGCTGCTGGCGGCGATCGGGATCTACGGGTTGATGGCGTACTCCGTCGAGCAGCGCAGCCAGGAGATGGGCATCCGTCTCGCGCTCGGCGCACCCTCCGCGCAGGTCAAGCGCCTCGTGGTGTTTCACGGCATGCGGCTGGCCATGGTCGGCGGCCTCCTCGGTGTTGGCGCCGCCTGGGCGCTTGCCAGGTTCATGGCGACGTTTCTCTTCGGGATCACGCCGCGCGATCCGCTCGTGTTCGCCGGTGTACCGGTGCTCCTGATGATGGTCGCGTTGCTGGCCGTCTGGATCCCCGCGCGCCGCGCGAGCCGGATCGATCCGATCATTGCCTTGCGATACGAGTAGCCGCCGGCTCGATTACGGAGCGGGTCGGCGGATCTTCTCAATCTTCGCGCCGCGCTCGGCGACGAGTCGCTCACGGTCCCGGCGGAAATCCGCTTCGAGAGACTCGCGTTCCGTCGGATCGACCGTTTGACGCAGCCGCGACTGGTGGAGGATTTCCTGCTCCGCAATCTTTGCCTGATAGGTCGTCCTTACCTCTGCAATCGCGACCTTCTGCGCCTCCGTCAGCGGCCGCCCTTCGATGCCGGCGCCCGCATCATTCTTGCGCAGGCGCTCCATCGCCAGTTCGTAACTGGTCTTCAGGGATTTGTCGTCGGCCATAGGGTCAATTGTAGTGAAGGCCTGCCTGTTGCGCTGAGATACCAGTGGCATCAGTCTCTTCTACGGCCCTGAAGATTCGCTCTCCGTGGCGGCATGTGACGCGCTCACTGAAGGCCGGTTGATGCAAGGCTCTCTGCCACGTCAACACGTACGCCGGCGGAAGATTCCGCGTCACCATCGTCCGGGCAGGCGTCGCTGCCCATTCGCTCATTGATGTCGCGGCGGAAGGCGACCGCCGGCGGCAGGCGATAGGCGTGCACGTACTGAAACGTGGTGAAGGTCCCGCCCGGCCGGAGCGTGCGTTCGAGCCCTTCGAGAATCTGCGTCGTGACCGCTCCCGGCAGACTGGCAAACGGCAGCCCGGACACGACATGATCGATCGGCGTCATGCCGCGCTCGGCGGCCAGCGCCGGCAGCGCCGCCGCCGACGCGCACACGCATTCCACCTGCGGCCACTGCCGCCTGATCCGCTCGACGAACACCTGGATCCCGATCGATGGCGAGATACTTTGCGGACGCGCCGAGACGGGACACGATCGCGGAGGTAAAGGCGCCAGTCCCGGGCCCCAACTCGACGATCCGCACGCTGCCGTCGAGATCCAGGTGCTCGCACCATGGCGCGCGCCAGTGACGGCGAGCTTGGCGCGATGGCGCCCACGGACTCGGGGATGCAGAAGAAACCGGCTCAGGAGCAGAAGATGCTCGCGCCAGCCCGAGCCGCTGCGCGCCGCCGCTCATTGGCGCGAGTAGGACGTCTGCAGCAGATGTTCGACCGCCGTCGGCGATCCGTGCAATCCCGTCACGTGAATGCCCTGCACGCGTTCGCGAAGACCCGCGACGATGCCCTGCGTGATGGCGAGCCCCTCCGCGGCCGGATCGGCGGCCGCGCGCAGCCGCTCGAGCACGCGATCCGGCATCTGCAGTCCAGCGACTTCGCTTGCGAGAAACTCCGCCTGCCGCACGCTCTCCAGGGCGACCACCCCCGCCAGCACCGGCAGACCGCTCTCGGCGCAGCCGACCGAGCACGGCATCGAACGCCTCGAGGTCGAGAATCGGAGGCGTCATCAGAAACTCCGCGCCGGCTTCGACCTTGTACTCGAGGCGCCGCCATTCCGTGTCGGGCGTGGGCGAGAACGGGTTCACCGCGACGCCGATGTGAAAGCGCGTCGGCGCGCCAATCGACTGACCACCGATGTCGAGCCCGCGGTTGAGCTGAGCCACCATGTTCGTCAAACCGATCGCATCGACATCGAACACCGACGTCGCGTCGGCATAGCTCCCCTGCCGGGGTGGCTCGCCAGTCGTCAGCAGCACGTTGCGCAACCCCATGGCGTGCGCGCCGAGCAGATCCGACTGCATGCTGATCAGATTCCGATCCCGACACGAGTAATGCAGCAGGGTCTCGACGTGACTTTGCTGCTCGATCAGGACGCCGAGGGCGAGCGCGCTCGCTCGTAGCGCCGGATTTCGGATAGTCGGTGACGCTGACCGCGGTCGCTCCTAGTTCGTGAAACCGGTTCGCCTGCGCGACCGCCGACGACAGGTCCAGCCCGCGCGGAGCCGCGACTTCGACCACGAGGCCGAACGTCCCGTCCGCCAGCGCCCGCGCCAGCGCCGACTTCTCCCGCCGACCCGACGGGCGCCATCGGCTCGGCATGGCCGTCGAGCGCCGCCGCGCGCGTCGCCCTCGGCTTCGCCGGCGCCGTCGCGCGCACCGCCGCCTTGATTTGACGGATATGCTCTGCGGTCGTTCCACAGCAACCGCCCACCAGCCGGACACCCGCCGCGATGAACCGCCGGGCGTAGGTCGCCATGTACTCGGGCGAGCACAGGTAGAGATTGCGGCCGTCGACGTCGCGCGGCCGTCCCGCGTTGGGCTGCGCGGCCAGCCGGGCGCTCGTCAACCCGGCCATCCGCTCGATCGTCTCGAGCATCGCCGCCGGCCCGACGCTGCAGTTCACGCCGATCACGTCCGCCCCGGCGCGTTCCAACTCCGGCGCGAACGTCTCCGGCGGCGTGCCGTCCAGGCTGTTCCCGTCGTCCTCGGTCGTCATCTGGGCGACGATGGGACGCGATGACACGGCGCGCACCGCCCGAATCGCCGCTTTGATCTCGTTCAGATCGCGAAACGTCTCGAGGATGAACAGATCGACGCCGCCCTCGGCGAGCGCGGCGGCCTGCTCGCGGAATGCCGCCTCGGCCTCGTCGACGCCGGTCTTGCCCCACGGCTCGATCCGCACGCCGAGCGGGCCGATGGACCCGGCGACCCAGGCCGCATCGCGCGCGGCGTGGCCGGCGATCTTCGCGCCCTCGAGATTGATCGCGCGCACCTGATCGGCCAGACCCGAAGTTCGCCAGCTTGAACCGGTTGGCGCCGAACGTGTTGGTCTCGATGACGTCCGCGCCCGCGCGAACGTACTCCTGGTGCACGTCCGCCACGAGCCCCGGCTGCGTGAGATTCAGCTCGTCGAAGCAGCGGTTGAGAAACACGCCGCGCGAGTACAGCATCGTCCCCATCGCGCCGTCGCAGACGAGCACGCGGGCAGTCCAGCGCTTCGAGAAAGGAAGGGCGCACTCCAGGATTGTAAGGCAGACGTCCACCTGCGATGGGCGCTCCCTCCGGGCGACGCGCGCCTTTCCACTACAATCCGCCCCATGCCTCCTTCGCGTCCTTATCGATGGGCTGCCCCGGGCGACGTCAACGCGTTCTTCGGCTTGATGCTCGACAACGTGATGAACCTCGTCATCCTCGCGGGCATTCTGATTTCGGTCTTCAAGCTGCCGTCCGACGTCGTCTATACGCGGATGTTTCCGGGCACGGCCTTCGGCGTGCTTTTCGGCGACCTCGTGTACACCTGGATGGCGTTTCGGCTGGCCAAGCGCGAGGGGCGCGACGACGTGACCGCGATGCCGCTCGGCCTGGATGCGCCGAGCACGATTGGCATGGCGTTCACCGTGCTCGGACCGGCGTTCGTCGCGGCACGGCTGCGGCTGCCCGAGCACGAGGCGGCCATCCAGGCCTGGCAGGTCGGCATGGCCTGCATGTTGCTCATCGGCGTCTTCAAGCTGGGGATGGCGTTTCTCGGCCGCGACGATTCAGCGGATCGTGCCCGAGGCGGGACTGCTCGGATCGCTGGCCGGCGTCGGCATCGCGCTGATGGGCGGCCTCCAACTGGGCGACATCCTGGCGGAGCCGGTCGTCGGACTCGTGTCGCTGGGACTGATCTTCTACGCGCTCATCGCGCGCATCCGGCTCCCGTTCCACGTGCCGGGCGTGCTGGCTTCCGTCGTCGCGGGCGCGATCGTGTACTACGCGCTGGGATCGCGCCGGCTGGCTCGTGCACCCGCTGGCGACGCCACACCTCAGTCTCACGCTTGGCCTGCCCGTGCCGACGCTCGGATTCCTGCAGGGGATGCCAATCGCCGTGCAGCAGTACCTGCCGCTCACCATTCCGTTTGCGATTCTCACCGTCGTGGGAGGGATCAACGTCACCGAAAGCGCGCGGCTGGCGGGCGACAACTACAACGCGCGATCCATCCTGATGACCGAGGCGATCGCCACGATGGTCGCCGGCGTCTTTGGCGGCGTCTCACAGACGACGCCGTATATCGGCCACCCCGCCTACAAGGACATGGGGGCACGCGCCGCGTATACGCTCGCGACGGGCGTGTTCATCGGACTCGGCGGGATTCTGGGCTACATTCCGTTCATGGCGCATGATTCTGCCCATCGCCTGCCTCGCTCCGATTCTCATCTTCGTCGGCTTCGACATCGTCGGCCAGGCGTTCAAGGCGACTCCGCCGGCGCACAGCGCCGGCAGTCGCGCTCGCGATGCTGCCGTCGATCGCCCAACTGCTCCTGATCATCATGAGCAACGCCAACGGCGGACTGGCGTCGGCCGCGCTCGACCCGGCGACGCGTCGTCGACGAACTGCACCTCTCGGACACCTTCGTCGCGCAAGCCGGCGTGTTCTTCACGCTGGCGCACGGATTCATTCTGACCGGCATGCTGTGGGGCGCCGCGCTGGCGTTCCTGATCGATCGCCGGATCGCCGCGGTGGCTCGCGGTGCTTGGCGCCGCGCGCCGCGCTCTCGCTCTTTGGCGTCATCCACTCCGTACTGCCGAGCGGCGGAATCTACGTCGCCCTGGAGCGCAGATCTCCTCGGCTCGCATCTACCCTGGCATTGGGCCGGCGGCTATGCGGCGATGGCCATCGTGATTTTCGGATTGAGCTGGACCAGAGCGTTTAAAGAGACGAGCGGATTGTCGGACGCCAGGGTCTAGGTACCGGGCCCAGAGTTGGCACCAGCTTCCAGTGCCAGGCCCCAAGGGCGCGTCATCGCCCTGTCGGCACGCTGTCCGCTGGGACGAGCAGGTCCTGCTTGTCCCAGATGAAATCCTTCGAGCTGTAGACGGCGAGCTCGTAGTCCTTGCCCATGAAGATGGCGGACACCGGGCAGGCCTCTTCACAGTAGCCGCAGAAGATGCAGCGCGTCTTGTGGATCTGATAGACGCTCGCGTAGCGCGGGCCGGCCTGCACCGTGCCGTCGTTCTCCGCCGGCTCGAGATAGATCGCGTCGGCCGGACAAGCGACGGCGCACAGGCCGCACGCCACGCATTTCTCGAGGCCGTTCTCATCGCGCATCAGCACCTGCTTGCCGCGGTATTTCGGGAACACCGGAAACTTCTCAGCCGGATAATTGACCGTGTTCGGCTTCTTGAACATGTGCCTGAGCGTCGTGGCGAAGCCGACGAGAAACGGACGAATCATCCTGCGATGATATCACTCGCACGGCGGTGCAAGTCCAGCCGGCTGCTATACTTAGTGCCGGAACCACCTGACGATAACAACCCAGTGCCGCAGAGCGCCCAGTCGTTTCCCGCCGAGCAGATCCTGCTCTACACGCTCATGGCCAAGCTCGCGGTCGTCGCGACGCTGGCCACGATGCTCGTGCGCTTCAAGTGGTTTCGTCGGATTCTGCTGACCGAGCGTCGTGACTGGCCGGAGCGTCTGATCTTCGCCGCCGGCCTCGGCCTGCCGCTCACGCTCGGCGTGGTTTCACGGCTCCTGCTCGATTACCGGGCGGCCGATTTGACCTTGTCGGGCGCGTACCTCGCCGGCCTCGTCGCCGGGCCCGTACGCCGGCGCGATCGTGGGCGCGCTGGTCGGCTTCCCGCCGATCTTCGCGCATGAATATGCGGCGCTGCCGTTCGCCATCGGCTGCGGGTTCGCCGGCGGCGGCCTGCGCGAGATTTGTCCCAAGGAAGAAATCTGGCGGTTCACGCCGCTGTTCTTCACCCAGCTCCACCGCACGACCTGGCGGCTCATCCGCCAGTGGTTTCTCGACTGGCAGATCGCGCTGGTCACGGCGCCGATCATCCTCGAGGCCATCCGCCAGGCGATCGGCCATCGCTTCCACCGTCTGTTCTTTCTGAATCCGACGACCTGGTGGCTGTGGGTGCTGCTGCTTGTGGAGACCGTCCTCTGCGTCGCCATTCCCATCAAGATCTGGAACAGCGCGCGCATCGAGCACCGGCTGGCCGAGCAGGAGCAGCTGCTGATGACGCGCGCGCGTCGAGGCGCTGGCTAATCAGATCAACCCTCACTTCCTGTTCAACACGCTGACGTCCATCTCATCGCTGATTCGCTCGCAGCCGGAAACCGCGCGCCTGCTGATCGTGAAGCTGTCGGGCCTGCTGCGCCGGCTGCTGCGGCATCAGGAGCACTTCGTCACGCTGCGCGAGGAACTGGCGGCCATCGACGAATATCTGGATATCGAGCGCGTCCGCTTCGGCCCCACGCTCGTCGTCGAGAAGGAAATCGACGACGCGAGCCTCGACATCATCGTGCCCAGCATGATCCTTCAGCCGCTGGTCGAGAACTCGATCAAGCACGGCCTCGGCCGAAAGGTCGGGGAGGGCCGCGTCACGATTCGCTCGACGCGCCGCGCCGGGCACGCCGTCATCGAAGTCGTGGACAACGGCATCGGGATGTCGGACGAGCAGCTCGATCCCGCGACCCAGCACGGGATCGGCCTCCGCAACGTCAACGAGCGGCTGCGGGTCATCTATGGCGCGAACTACGAGCTGAAGCTGCACAGCGTCGCGGGCCAGGGAACGTCGGCGAGAATTGAGATTCCCGAGCTGGTCGCTGCCGGAGCGCGCCACCGCATGACGGCCGAGCTCCGCTCCGCGTCATGGTCGTCGACGACGAGCAGCTCGCGCGCGAGGAGCTGTGTTTCCTGCTGGGACAGTCAGGCGGAATCGAAATCGTCGGCCAGGCCACCGACGGCGTGCAGGCGCTGCGGCTGTGCGGCGAGCTGCAGCCGGACCTGCTGTTTCTCGACGTCCAGATGCCGGGCTTGACCGGCTTCGAGGTGGCGCGGCGCTCATCGAGGCCGACTGCTGCCCCCATTGGTCTTCGTGACCGCGTTCGACCAGTATGCAATCGAGGCGTTCTCGGTGAACGCTGTCGACTACCTGCTCAAGCCGGTGGATCCGCGACCGGCTCGAGCAGGCCCTCGACCGGGCGCGGCGCCGCGTGGCGTCGGAACAGGCGGCCAGGCTCCCGCTGTCGCCGGCAGATCTCGAGCGCGTCATCGACGCCGTTCAGGCCCGCCAGGGCCGGCGGGAGCAGGTGGCGATCCGGGTCGGCGAACGGTTCGTGCTGGTGCAGGCCGAGGAAATAGTCCACGCGTCGCTGGTCGATGAAGCTATCGTTGTGGTAACAAACACGGTGGCCGGGACGTCTAACTATCGGACACTGGATGAGCTGCAGGCCCGGCTGGACCCGGCCGTTTTCTGGCGCGTCCATCGGTCGCATCTCGTGAACATCACGAATATCAAGGAGATAGTCCCCTGGTTCAGCAGGAATTACATTCTGAAGATGAAAGACCCGAAGGCGACGGAAATCCCGGTCAGCCGGTCGCAGACGAAGCGGCTGCGGGAGTACCTCGCAGCTCTGAATCCGGAGCCGCCTGCCTGTCGATGCGACGCCTTCGCTCGGCGAACGAGCCGTTGCCTCTGGTGAGCGGCGGCCTCGAAGACCGCCCGGATTTTGCGGCGATTCTGCGCGAGACGGACCCGGCCACGATCGCCGCCGCGGCCGGCCAGCCGCCGCCGAAGCTCGCGGGGCCCGCACGGCCGGCGTACGGTCTCGATCCGCTCGAGTCCGGCTCGGCGAGGCTGGCGCGCGTCGGCGAGGAACTGCTGGCCTGGCTGAAGACCCTCACGTCGGCCGCCGTGTACGCCACGCTCATCGTGACGTTTGGTTTCCAGGTGGCGCGCGTGGAAGGGCAAAGCATGGCGCCGACTCTGGAGGATCAGGACCGGCTCATCGTCAACAAGCTCGCCTATCGGCTCGCCGATCCGCAGATCGGCGACATCGTCATGCTCTACTACCCGGTCGATCCCGGACAAGTCGTTCGTCAAACGCGTGGTCGCGGGACCGGATGACGTGATTCGGAGCGTGGAGGGACGCGTCTATCGCAACGACGTGCCGCTGCCCGACGATTTCATTCCGGCGGATTTCAGGTCGAGCGACACCTGGGGCCCGGAGGTCGTGCCGCCAGGGTACTACTTCGTCATGGGCGATCATCGCAACAACAGCTCCGACAGCCGCACCTGGCACTTCGTGCCGAAGAGATACATCATCGGCAAGGTGCAGATTCGGTGGTGGCCCGTGAACCACGCGCGGATTTTCAACGGGTTCACAGGAAACTGACGCGCGCCGTCAGACTGACGCGCGTCGTCCGGCCGATGGTTTCATCCTGTGGCCCATCCCTCCTCCCGGTCCGCCGAGATCCTCCGCGTCCTCACGCGCGTCCTTGTCCTCAATCTGGCGGTCGCGGTCGCGAAGATCGGGTACGGCGCCTGGTCCGGCGCCGTCAGTATTCTGTCCGACGGTTTTCATTCACTGACGGACTCGGCATCGAACATCGTGGCGCTCGTCGGGGTACGGGCGGCGCGCCGCCCGGCCGACCGCCAGCACCCGTACGGCCACCGCAAATTCGAGACCCTCGCGTCGGCCGCGATCTTCGTCTTTCTGCTGCTCGTGCTGGTCCAGGTGGCGCAGACAGCCTTCAGGCGTCTGACGTCGGGATCAGACGCCCATGATTGGGGGCGTGGCGTTCGTCCTGATGGCCGGCACGCTCGCGGTGAATCTCATCGTCGTCTGGTACGAATCGCGCGCCGCGAGGCGATTGAAGAGCGAACTGCTGGCAGCCGACTCCGCCCACACGCGCAGTGACGTGTTCACGTCTTTGGCAGTGCTGGCCGCGCTCCTCGGTGTGAGATTGGGATGGCGGCTGCTCGACCCGTTGGCCGGGTTGCTCGTTGCGGGCTTCATCGGTCATGCGGGCTATGCCATCGCCAAGGAAACGTCCAGCATCCTGACCGATCACATGGTCATGGACGAAGACGATGTCCGGCGCACCGTCCTGGCGGTGCCGAACGTCCTCGGGTGCCACGAGATTCGAACACGCGGATCGGTTGACCACGTGTTCCTCGACCTGCACGTCTGGCTCCGTCCCGACATGCGGCTCGATGAAGCGCATGGCCTCTCGCACATCGTGAAGGACCGTCTGATGTCGGAATTCCCGGACCTCGCAGACGTGATCATTCACATCGAGCCGCCGCCAGTGAATTCCTAGAGCCATTCTCACTAGTTTCGTTGTTCCTTGTAGAGTCCCTCAATCACCTCTCGATACTTTTCCTCGATGACGCGGCGCTTGAGCTTGAGCGTGGGCGTGAGCTCCCCGGATTCGACCGAAAAATCGATGCGGAAGCAGGGCGAACTTCTTGATCTCGCTCGAACTGCGCGCGATGCAGGCATTCACCGCGTCGACGCTCGACTTGATAGAGCGCTCGCACGTCTGCGCGCTCCAGCAGGCGGACGCGATCCCCGGCGCTCGCCGGCTGGCATGGCCGAGGCGGCGCGCCAGCTCGTCGAAGTCCGGGACGATGAGCGCCGTCAGAAAATTTCGGCCCTCGCCGATGAGCACGGCCTCGGCCACGAGCCGATCGCGGCCGAGCGCTGCTTCAATCGATTGCGGGGCGACGTTCTTGCCGCCGGAAGTCACGATGCAGCTCCTTCTTGCGATCGGTAATCCGCAGGTAGCCGCCGGCATCGAGAGCGCCAATATCGCCGGTGTGAAACCAGCCATCCCGCAGCACCTCGGCTGTTTCCGCCGGTCGGCCGTAGTAGCCCGCCATGATGTTGGGGCCGCGCACCAGAATCTCGCCGTCATCCGCGATGCGGAGCGCGACGCCGGGCAGGGCGCGGCCGACCGTGCCGAAGCGGACCGCGCCGAGCGGCATCACGGTCAGCACGGGCGCGGTCTCGGTCAGGCCGTACCCTTCCAGGATCGGCACGCCGAGCACCAGAGAAGAATCGGCCGAGCGAGGAGGAACGCTGCGCCGCCGGACACCGCGAACCGCAGCCGGCCGCCGAGACTCTCGCGAATCTTCCTGAAACACCAACCGATCGGCCAGGCGCGCCCGCAGGCGCATCCAGGGGGACAACGGCGTGCGGTCCTCCAGCAGCCGTCCGCGTCTGGCAGCGAGGCGACCGACCAATCAAAGACCCGTCGCTTCAGCCCGCGCAACTCCTTGCCTTTGTCCAGAATGCGCGCGTGCAGCTTTTCGAACAGCCGCGGCACTCCGGTCATGACGGTCGGCCGGACGCGAAGCGAGATCGCGGCCGATCGTGCTGAACGATTCGGCGAAGACAATCGAGACGCCGGCGGGTCAGATACACGTAGGCTACCAGCCGCTCGAAGGCGTGGCACAAGGGCAGGAACGACAAGCCGGTATCGGTCTCGTCGAGCGCGCAGCACCGCGCACACCGCGCCGAACGTTGGCCATGAGGTTACCGTGCGTCAGCATGACGCCCTTCGGCTCGCCCGTCGTCCCTGACGTGTACATGATCGTCGACAGATCGTCGCGGCTGGACCCGCTTGGCGGTCTCCTGGAATGTCGCGCGCGACACCCCACCCGTCGAGGATCCGCCGATGACCGGCAGCCGCGACGTCCGAGAACTGATGGACGGCCACGGCTTCAGGACCGGCGGCCTCGCCTGACGCCGAAGGCACGCGCCCTTCTCGATCCATCAACACAATCGCGCGCAGGACGGCGCAGTGGCTGCCGCGGCCGTAAGCTTCTCGTAGAGCAATGTGGCTCGAGACGATCGCGACGCTGGGCCTCGCTGTCGCGCAGGATGAACGCGACCTGTTCGGTCGACAGCGTCGGGTAGATGGGAACGGTGACGGCGCCCGCCGCCTGCACCGCCAGATCGGCAAACAGCCACTCGGGCCGGTTTTCGGACAGCAGGGCGACGCGCGTGCCGGCCTCCACGCCGAGGTCGGCCAGCCCGAGGCTCAGGTCACGAACGCGCTCCAGCAACTCGCGCCCGCTCGTGTAGGTCACTTCGGCCGGGCCGCACTGCCCAATCAGGTCCGGCCTGGGAAATCGCCCGCTCGTGAAGAACAGCAACTGCGCGATCGTCGACGGGACGGAGGGATCTCGCTCTCCACCGATCAGTACCCTGCCTGCTTGTCGACCAGATTCATCAACCGACTCGCCAGCTCTTGAAGCGGTTGACGTTTTCGAGAAAGAGATCGACCACCGGGCGGCCAGAAGTCGCCGGCAAACACCGCCGTATGCGGCGAGATCAGCACATTCGGCTGCTCCCAGAGGGCGTGTTGTGCCGGCAGCGGCTCCTGTTGAAACGCATCCAGCCCGGCGGCCGCAATCCGGCCGCTCGGACAACGCCCGCACGAGCGCCTCCTCGTCAATCAATTCCCCGCGCGCAACGTTGACAAGAATCGCGGACGGCTTCATCGCCGCCAGCTCCGCCGCGCCGATGAGGCCGCGCGTCTCACGCGTGGCCGGGATGGCCAACACGACGACATCTGCTTCACGCAGCGCGTCCCGCAGTCTCGAGACGCGGCAGAACCTCCGCGACGCCGGGCGGCGGCGGCCTGTTCCACGTGGCGCCGGATGCCGATCACACGCATGCCCAGGCCAGACGCCCAGGCCGCAACGCGGGCGCCGATCGTCCCGAGGCCCACGACCAGAAGTCTGGTCCGGGAGAACGGCGAACTGCACACGCTCGAGAGTTCTGCCTGGGCCCACTGTGATCCCCCTGCCGGCGCACAGCCGTGTGCAAATGGCGTCGCAACGCCAGCATCAGGGCGAGGGCGTGTTCCGCGATCGCCTCGCTGTGGACCCCGCGGGAATTGGTGACGCACAACAGCGCTTCTCACCAGGCCCTCGGTCAGACAGCGACCCGACGCCGACCGATGGGCTGTGCACCCACTCCAACGCCTCCGCCCCGTCCAATTCGGCGCGCTCAGCCGCGCCGTAAAGACAGCGTCGGCCGCCGCGATCGCCGGCGCCCTCGCGCCCTCGTTCCGGACGTCCACCACGTCATCGGAGGAAGGACGGCCGCAATGCGGCGACTCTCGGCCGCCGGGATGGTCCATACCGGCAGATCGTGAATGGCGATGACGATGCGCATGACAGTACCGGGCGCAGATCGAACGCGCACGAAGAACCTGGATTGCCTCGTGCGCTTCGTGTCAGCGTTCTCTCTCTTTTCGCCGGTAGTGGCCACTGCGCCCGCCGCGCTTTTCGAGCAGGCGAATGTTGCCGATGTCCATCGCGCGATCCACGGCCTTCAACATGTCGTACAACGCTAGCGCGGCAACGGTGACCGCCGTGAGCGCCTCCATTTCCACGCCTGTGCGCCCAATTGTGCCGACCCGCGCGGTGATCCGATAACCCTGCGGGCGAGCCTCGAGGTCGACGTCCACATGCGTCAGCGGCAGCGAGTGGCACAGCGGGATCAGCTCGGCTGTCCGTTTGGCTGCCATGATGCCGGCGAGGCGCGCCGTCTGCAGCGGATCGCCCTTCTTCACGGCGCGCGCGCGAATCGCGCGGCGCGCGGCGGCGCTCATCCGCACTTCGCCGGCCGCCACCGCCTCCCTCGCCGTTTCCGCCTTTCCTCCGACGTCCACCATCCGCACGCGCCCGCGCGTCATCGACGTGCGAGAGCGATGCGCGCTGCCCAGGCGCGCCATCGCGTGCGACGGCGCTTACCCATTGTCCGCCTCGACGCGCGCCAGGAAAAACGACAGGCTCTCGAGCGAGACGGTCAAATCCACGTTCTTGAGCTTCACGTCAGGCGGCACCTTCAACGAGCCGGGCGAGAAATTGAGGATCGCCCTGACGCCGGCCTGCACGGCCGTATTGACGACGCCTTGCGCGGACTCGGCCGGCACGGCGATCACGGCAATGTCGATCTTGTCCTGCTTCACCGACCGGCGGAACTCGCTGATATCGTGGATGCGCACGCCGCCGCGCGACCGGTGCCCGATCTTCGAGCGCTCGGTGTCGTAGAGCGCGACGATGGAAAACCCTTCCTGGCGGAATCCCGGGATAGTCGGCCAGCGCCAGTCCGAGGTTACCCGCGCCGAGGATCGCCACGCGAACGCTGCGGTCGAGGCCGAGAATCGTCCGCAGGTGCCGCTTCAGTTCCTTGACGTAGTACCCGACGCCGCGAACGCCAAACTCGCCGAAATAGGCCAGGTCCTTCCGGATCTGCGCCGCGTTGAGCTGAAATCGCTCCGCCAGAGCCTTCGAGGAGATCGTTTTCACCCCGGCGGCGTCCAGGGCGTTGAGGCAGCGGAGGTACACGGAAAGGCGCCCGGCGGTCAGCTCGGAGACTTGATCGGCGACGCCCCGGGGCTTGTTCTTGTCAGTCACAAGCGCAGAATTTTACAGCGGTTTGCGCGGCAGTCGTGCCTCAATGGCGGCGCGCACTCGCCCGATCAACACGTCCCGATCCTCGGCCGTCAGCCCCGACGTCGCGATCGGCAAACCGAAGTCGACCGTCACCGTCACCGGCCGGATGATCAGACTGCCCTTGCGCATGGCGTCCCGCCCGCCGGAGACCGTCACCGGCACCACCGGGGCCTGCGCCGCGATGGCCATGAGAAAGCCGCCCTTCTTGAACGGCAGCAGCTCCCCCGTGCGGCTCCGGGTGCCCTCGGGAAAAACGAAGAACGAATTGCCCGCCGCGAGCGACTGCGCCGCCCGATCCATCGCCGGCAGGCTCTGCTCGCGATTCGCGCGCTCGATCGGGACGAATCCCGCTGCGTCGAACGCCCAGACCAGCACCGGAAGTCTGCGTAGCTCTGCCTTGTAAATCGTTTGGAGCCTCGGGTGCAGCCGCGATAAGGCGGTGAACACGGCCGGCGGGTCGATGTTGCTGCTGTGGTTGGCGGCGTAGACGGCGGCGCGCCCAGCCTGGATGTTCTCCACGCCGACGACCCGCACGCGAATGCCGACCAGCGCGAATGCCAGCCGGACGCCCCCATCACCCACGGCATAGAGCGCCCGTGGATTTCGGGACAGAAGAGTCCAGATCAGGTACAGGTGGACCGAGCAGCAGGATGTAAACAGCAAGAGCGACGAGCGTCAGGACGGTGCGGAAGGAAGCGAGTCAACATGTGGAGCCCCCGGCTCGAGGCCGGAGGGCTGGGCGGACCCGAAGGTCCGCCCCTCCATTCTCAATCAGCGCATGTTTGTCGGAACGCGTCTGCTACGATGCCCGCGCGGCGCGCCGCGGCGCCGCAGCGGCAACCGGGACCCGGACCGGCGCCTTGGCGCGCGTCGCGGTGGTCGCCTTGGCCCTGGCCGCGTTGCGCGCCTTGGTCACGAAGCACTGCTCGAGGGCCGCGTCCACCTTGATCTCAACGATCGGCGTCTTCTGCCCCATGACTTCGGTGATCTCGGAGACGACCAGGAACTTCGCCCGGTCGAGCATCCGCTTCTCGCGGAACGAGAGGCTCTTGGACTTGCTCAGGAACGTCAGGCTCTTCAGCACTTCCACGACGTCATAGATCGACCCCGTGCGCATGCGATCGGAGTTGTCCTTGAACCGCCCCTTCCAGTTCTGATGACTTTCGATTTTGCCATTGCCCAGCAAGTCGAACAGACGTTCGACCTCCTGGTCGCTGACGGCGCGTCGCAACCCGACGCCATCGACATTGTCGACCGGAACGAAAACCGTCGTTTCATTGGCCATGCGCAACTGATAGAAACCGCACGTCGTGCCCATGATTGTTTTCGTCTCGATGCGCTCGACGATGCCGAGTCCGTGATTCGGGTAAATGACCTTGTCTCCGATATCGAATGCCACGTGACCCCCGGCTATGTATGAACCTTACGGTTGGGTAACTACGAGCAGGAACGTCCCTTCAGTGTAGCTGGATCTGCCGCGAAAATCAACGGAAACGCCTGTAAATTAAGGGGTTTGTCGGCGTTTCGCTCTTTCTTCGCCGAGTCCGGAATCTGTCGGCTAACCTGAAGAGCAGCCGCGACTTCCGCGCAGTAATATCTATCACCGCGGCCGACTTCTCACCTGATCCGGCCCGAAAATCCCCTTCCCGCTTCGGGCGCCACGATTGTCGCGTTGCAGCGCCCTGTCCGTGTCCGCTATCGGCAAAGCCCGTCTGGTACACGAGCTGAGTCACACGGGCCTGTTTGTCGAACAGAATCTTTTCGACACTGTCGGAGTTCGCGTGGTAGTCGGGATGCGTGCCCGTGAAGAAGAATGCGATGGGGATGCCTTTGGACGCATAGCTGTAGTGGTCGCTGCGCGTGTAGAAGCTGTTGCCGTCGCCGGATCGTTGTACTCGTAGTCGAGCTTGAGCGGCGCCGCCAGGCTGTCGTTGGTGTCGACGACCAGATTGTGCAGATCGGTGCTGATCCGATCGGCGCCGATCACGAAGACCGTGTTCGCCTGGTCCGGATCGTTGTCGCGGTTGCGGCCGATCATGTCGATATTGAGCTGACACTGAATCTTCTCGAGCGGCACGATCGGGAAATCCGCGTTGTAGCGGGACCCATACAGGTTCGCCTCTTCGCCGCTGTGCCAGATGAAGACGACGGATCGCTTGGGCTTCGGTCCCGTCGCGAACGCCTTGGCAATGGCCAACTCGGCCGTTGTCCCTGTGCCATCATCGTCGGCGCCGTTCCAGATCTTGTCGGCCTCGATAGGATTGTTGACGCGCCCCGGCGGGTTCTGATTTGAGACGGCATACCCCACGTGATCAAGGTGGGCACCGAACAGCACGTACGTGTCCTTCAGTTTCGGGTCGCTGCCTTCGACCATCCCGACCACGTTCCGCGTGAGCTGGGTCGTGACCGGCTCATAGGTGTTGTCGACGCTGATCGTGACCTTCACGCCCGGCACGGTGAAGGGCGGAACGCGTTTCGCCACGGCTGGCCCTGGCCTTGAGATCCGGAAAACGTTGTCGGCGCCGCGCTGAGCAGAGCGGTGAAGAAGGTGTCGTCGGCCGAAAACTGTGGCGGCACGATCCCGTCCACGCGCTGCGGTCGTGGGACCGATGTCGGCTTGAACCCCGCCCTGGCCGCGGCCGCGACCGCCGCCGCCCCCGCGGCCGCCGCCGCGCTGCGCCTGCACTTGCTGTTGGGCCGCGGTCACGGCCGCGTCGGGCCTGCGCCAGGTTGTCCTGCGCCTGCGCCGGTGCCTCGTCGGCCGGCGTCGGCGGCCCGGCGCGGCGCGACGTACTCGACAACCGCTCTCGCGCCGGCCGTCTGAGTCGCGAACGCGTTTCGGCCGCGTCCGCCTCGTCCCGCGGCCGGCGCGGCCATCACGACCACCAACTTGCCGGCGACATTGCGGCCGCTGAAGTCGGCCGGCTGTCCGGCGCCGACGAATTCGCCGCCGTCTAATACGACCGTCTGCCTGCCGCCCGAAGCCGCGGGAACGTGACATGGTCGCCGTCCTGTAAAGGTACGCGACTGACCGTTCGCCTCGAGGGTGACCGACGAGTTGCGAATGACCTTGTAGGACCGCAGCTTGACGATCTGGAAATAGGTGCCGTCTTCCCCAAGCGGCTTGACACCGAATTGGCGAAGCCGCTCGGCCACGTATTGCGCCGCGACGCCGTAGCCCTCGGTGAAGACCTGGCGTCCTTGCAGTTCATCAGACGAGAGGTAGGTCAGCCATTCCTTGAGATCGGCCTGACTGATGGCCGGAAACTTGATGCCCTTCGCCGGCTCCGGCGCTTGCGCGAGAACCGGAACGAGTACCAGCGCAGCTACGATCCCAACGGCCGCCCGCACCACGTGCGTCCTGCGCCTCCCCGGTCCTCTCATCGCTCTTATCCTTCTGTTCGGGATGCGGGGACGGGCCTTCAGGCCCGCCCGAACCAGCCTATTTCTTGATCTTCCCCACGAAGCCCTTGCCGCTGCGTGGCCCGAGGTTGTCACGATCGACGAACCTGTCCATGTTTCCAATGGCGAAGCCTGTCTGGTAGACGAGCTGGCCGATGCGCGCCATCTTCTCGTAATGAATCTTCTCCGGCGTGTCCGACAGGCAGTGGTAGTCGGCGTGCAGCCCATCGGTGAAGAACGCGATGGGAATCCCTTTCGACGCGTAGCTGTAATGATCGCTCCGGTAGTACACCGTTTCGGGATCGGTCGGGTCGTTCATCTCGTAGTCGAGCGTCAAAGGTTTCTTCAACCTGGCGTTGGTGTCGACG
>CAVRVJ010000004.1:0-28552 GCA_963724645.1 uncultured Acidobacteriota bacterium | reverse complement strand
GTGATTGAATCTAGGTTGACATCGGAAACACGGTGCCGCGCCGCGATTCGGGGTGCACTGTGGTGGAAATCCGGCGCTCACCGAATCCGTGGCAATGGTCCTCTCTCATGATTGCCAAGCTGTCAGCCGATACGGCACGAGAATCGTCGGACATCTGATCTGGAAAGCCACATCAGCGACGAACAAAATGGTGAATCGTACCGGCTTGGTCGGAGGGCAAGTTCCTTGAGAGGATACGCCGGGCGCCGATTTCGGCGTCTACGCGTCGTCCACCGCCGTGCACACCGCCACCGCCATCACCACCATCAGCCACGTCATGTCAGTCCTCCCTGGCTGGTGAGCCTGCGATCCGACTGGCGGACTATAGGCCGTGCTCACAATTCCTCACGCTTTCTCAGCGCGGGCTCAAGACCAGCGGCGACCAGGCGCGTATGCTCTTCATCGGAGGGCATCATGACCACCACCGATGAACTGACGGGCTTCGTGAAGGACGCGCTCGCTCGTGGTGTGGCGCGCCAGGAGGTGGCGCAGGTCCTCGGCCGGGCCGGGTGGGACGCCGCGCGGGTGCGTGCCGCGCTCGCGGGCTTCGCCGATCTCGCCTTCCCCATCCCGGTCCCCAAACCGCGACCGTACTGGTCGGCGCGCGAAGCGTTCCTGTACCTGCTGCTCTTCGGGGCGCTCTACTTGAGCGCGTACCACGCGGGCAGCCTGCTGTTCGTGTTCATCGACCGGGCGTTTCCAGACCCGAAGGCCACGGCCCGCGCGATCACCTTCCTCGGTGAGCAGCTGCGCTGGTCGGGCGCGACGCTCGTCGTCTCGCTGCCGATCTTCCTGTACGTCTCGGTGCTGACCAATCGGGAGATCGCCAAGGAACCCTCCGCGAGAGACTCGAAGGTTCGACGATGGCTGACCTACCTGACGCTGCTCGTGGCCGCCTGCACAGCCTTTGGCGACGTGATCACGCTGATCTACACCGTGCTCGGCGACGACCTGACCGCGCGGTTCGTGCTGAAGGCGTCGACGGTGGGAGTGGTGTCCGGGGCGGTGTTTGCGTACTACCGCTCGTCGCTGGCCGATGAAAGGCAAGAGCGCGCTAAGTGATCTCACGCGGAGACGCCGCGGACGCTGAAGAATCGGTCCTACCCATCGTCCTCAGCGCGGTGTATGCATCACACGAGATGATGATGCCGGCGTACCTGCCCGGCACGGCACCAGTCGCCACACCCGACCAGATCATTCTGGTACTCGGCGATTTCAGGGGCGACGTTTGGCTGATGGACCTGTAGGCGCCCTCCGCAGCTTGTGCACAGGGTGCGTCCCCTGCACGAAAACGCGACCAAGCGATCGAGCCCGCACGTGGCGCAGCGAAATCGCGCGTTGTCCCCGAAATGGACCGACGTGTGGAAAAGAGATCTGACCCCCTAACAAATCCTCGGGAGCTGTTCTCCGCTGAGCATGTCGACGATGCGGGTGGCGCCGATGCGGCTGCGCAGGGTGACCAGGCCCGCGGGCGCGTCCGAGACGACGCCGACCATTTCGACGCCCGCGGTCACCTCGAACGCCTGCAGCACCCGCAACGCGAGATCGGCGGCGCCAGCCGGAACGAACGCGACGAATCGCCCTTCGTTGGCGACGTAGAGCGGGTCGAAGCCGAGAATCTCGCACGCGCCCCGGACGTCCTCGCGCACGCGAATCGCCGTCTCCTCGATCCGGACATGCAGACCGGGATGCCTGCGCAATTTCGACGAGCGCGCTGGCCAGCCCGCCGCGCGTGAGGTCGCGCAGGCAGTGCACTTCGACGCCCGCCTCGAAGAGCGCGAGGACCGGCGTTCCGCCAGCGGCGCGCAGTCGCTTTCGATCGCCGACTCGAATTCCAGGCCCTCGCGCGCGGCCATCACCGCCATGCCGTGCCGTCCGATGTCCCCGGACAGCAGCACGACGTCACCCGGCCGCACGCTCGCCGGCGCAATCATCTGATCGTGTTCGATTAAGCCGACGCCTGCCGTGTTGACGTACAGACCGTCGCCCTTGCCGCGGTCGACGACCTTCGTATCGCCAGTCACCAAGGCGACGCCCGCCACCGACGCGGCTTCCCGCATCGACGACACAACGCGCCAGAGCGTCTCCATCGCCAGCCCCTCCTCGAGAATGAACCCCACGCTCAGAAATTGCGGTCGCGCGCCGCACATCGCGAGGTCGTTGACCGTCCCGTTGACCGCGAGCGTGCCGATATCGCCGCCGGGAAAGAACATCGGCCGGACGACGTACGAGTCCGTGGAGAACGCGAGCCGCGCGCCCCCGAGGTCGAGCCGCGCGCCGTCGTGCCGCGCGCTGAGCGCCGGGTTGTCGAAGGCCGGCACGAACAGCTGCTCAATCAGCTGATGCGTCAGCGTTCCGCCGCCGCCGTGCGCCAGCAGCACCTGCGTGTGGCGACATGACGGGCACCGGACAACTGAAGCCCTGAGTCAGATCAACGGCCATGGCGTTCGCCTCCGTCCGTCCAGTCCGAAACTGCACGCGACGATACCGGTAGTACGCGGCGCACGCGCCCTCCGACGAGACCATCGTCGCGCCCAGCGGATGTTCCGGCGTGCACCGCGTCCCGAACGCCGGACATTCGTGGGGTTTCTGAAGGCCCTGCATGATCAGCCCGCTGATGCACTCCGAGGGCTCATCGATCCGTTCGTCGGCCACGCCAAATCGCAGCTCGGCGTCGAACGCACGATAGCGGTCCTGCAACCCGAGACCGCTTTGCGGAATCTCGCCGACGCCGCGCCACTTGCGAGGCACGACGCGGAACACCTCGCGAATCAGCTGCTGCGCCGGGACGTTGCCCGCCCGCCGCACCGCGCGCGCGTACTGGTTCTCGACCTCCGCGCGGCCTTCCTCGAGCTGCTTCACGCACATGTAGATGCCCTGCAGAATGTCCAGCGGCTCGAAGCCGGTGACGACGATCGGCACGCGGTACTTCCGCGCGATCGGCTCGTACTCCGTGTAGCCCATCACCGTGCACACGTGTCCGGCCGCAAGAAACGCCTGCACCTTGCTCTGGCCCGACGAGAGGATGGCCTCCATCGCCGGCGGCACGAGCACGTGCGACACGAGGATCGAGAAGTTCTTGAGGCCGCCCTCGGCCGCCTGGAACACCGCCATCGCATTGGCCGGCGCGGTGGTCTCGAATCCGACGGCGAAGAACACCACTTCGCGGTCGGGATGCATTCGCGCGATCTGCAGCGCGTCGAGCGGCGAATACACGATGCGAACGTCGCCACCGCGCGCCTTGACGGACAAGCAGGTCGGCGGATCGGCCGGGCACGCGCAGCATGTCGCCGAACGAGCAGAAAATGACGCCCGGGCGCGACGCGATCTCGATCGCCTTCTCGATCAGCTCGAGCGGCGTGACGCACACCGGGCAGCCGGGGCCGTGCACGAGCGTGACGCCGTCCGGCAGAAGCTCGTCCACGCCGAACTTCACGATTGCGTGGGTCTGTCCGCCGCAGACC
Organism: uncultured Acidobacteriota bacterium; assembly: GCA_963724645.1. GTDB lineage: Bacteria > Acidobacteriota > Vicinamibacteria > Vicinamibacterales > SCN-69-37 > CAVXSP01. Next base: position 25,049 of record CAVRVJ010000004.1, on the reverse strand, counting down.
TCCATCAGCGTCCAGGGGCGCGTCGTGATCTGCCCGAGCGCGCGCGCGAACGCGGCGGCCTGGCCGGCATCGCGGTATTCGTCGATGTACTTCACGGCCGCTCCCCTTCCTCGAGCTCGGCCAGCTCGCCCATCTCGCGCAGGTAGGACAACTGCTTCCCGGCCTCCTCCTCATCCACCGTGGACAAGGCGAAGCCCACGTGCACCAGCACGTAGTCGCCGAGCCTGGCCTCGGGTATGTAGCTCAGATTGACGCGCTTGACGATGCCGGCGAAGTTGACGCGGCCCGTTCGCACCAGCGGATCGTCACCGTCGATTTCAAGAATCTGTCCAGGAACAGCGAGGCACATGGTGCGCTTCCCTTCCTTCACGATCCGACGCCGACGCCCGCAACGGCGGCGATCGAGGCGACTTCTGCGACCGGGCGAGGCGGGCCCGCGAGACCACTGAGACACGCGGCGATCTGTCCGAGCGCGATGCCGCCGTCGTTGGGCGGCACGCGCTGATGCCAGTACGGTCGGAATCCGGCCTCTCGCAGCCGTCCCACGGCGCGCTCGGTCAGCACGCGATTCTGGAAACAGCCGCCGGAGAGGACTACGCGTGGCTCACCGACGCGCTCGGCGACAGCGACGATCATGTCGACCAGCGTGTTGTGAAACCTCGCGGCGATGGTCCGAGATGGGCACGCCGGCGCGCCGATCGCGCCAGCAGTGCACGCACGAGCAGGTCCCAGTCGACGACGAGCGGCGGCGGCTGCCACGAGCCGAACTCGAACGAGTCGCGGCCCGAGGCCAGCATGAACGGATACGCGTCGGTGACCGTCTCGTCGGCGGCCCACTCGAGCATCATCGCCGCCTGGCCTTCGAAGCCCGCGCGCTGCCGGATGCCGAGCAGCGACGGCGACCGCGTCGAACAGCCGCCCGGCGCTGGTCGTCACCGGCGCGTTCAAGCCGCGCGTCGAGCGCCCGCACCATGACCCGCCGCTCGCTGTCGTCGAACGCACGGACGGCTGGCGTGATCGAGACTCGAGCATCGCCGGCCCAACGATCGCGTGCAGCACGCCGCAGGCCGATCGCCGCGGCTCCCGCACCGCCTGCTCGCCGCCCGGCAGGCGGAACGGCCGGAGGCACGCCACGCGGCTCCACCCGTCGGCATCGACGGCCAAGAACTCGCCGCCCCAGACCGTCCCGTCCGGACCGTAGCCCGTCCCGTCCCACGACACGCCAAGCACCGGACCGTCGACGTCGTTCTCCGCCATGCAGGCGGCAACGTGCGCCACGTGGTGCTGCACGTGCGCGACCGGCAGGCCGAGGCCGCGCGCGTATCGACTGGACACGTAGTCCGGATGCAAGATCGGCCGCGGCGGCTTCAGGCGTCGACCTGAAACAGCGTTTCGAGACTGGTCATGACCTGCTCGAACGCCGCCACCGCCTGCGGCGACTCGAGGTCGCCGATGTGCTGGCTGACGAACACGTTCGCGCCCGCCGTGACGGCGACGGTGTTCTTGAGGTGCGCGCCGACGGCGACGATCGGACGGTGCGTCGTGGCGAAGCGGAACCGGCAGCGGCGCGTAGCCGCGCGCGCGACGCATCACCAGCTCGCGGCCCAGCATCACGCGGACGATCGAGTCGTCGACGTGACGGACGATCGGCCGGTTGTGCACGAGGAAGAGCGTCGGCGATTCCGCCCAGCCGTGAGATGGCGTCGTGTTCGTCGGTGCAGATCGGCTCGTCGGACAGATTGCCGCTCGTCGCCACGAGCGGCGCGCCGACGTCTGCCAGCAGCAGGTGGTGCAGCGGCGTGTACGGCAGCATCACGCCGAGCTTCGGATTGCCCGGCGCCACGGACGACGCCACGACGCCGGTGATCCGGTCGTCGTCTGCGCAGCAGGACGATCGGCGCTTCGGGCGACGTCAGCAGCCGCGCCTCCGACGGCGACACCTCGCAATCGCGGAGCACGACCGCGAGCGACGGATACATCAACGCGAACGGCTTCTCTTCGCGGTGCTTCCGCTCCCGCAGCCGGCGGACCGCCGGCTGCTGGCGCGCGTCCACCATCAGATGGAACCCGCCCAGCCCTTTGATGGCCACGATCCGGCCGGTGCGGAGGGCGTCCTCGGCTGCGCGCAAGGCCTCGTCGCGCGCAGCCAGGGCCAGTCCGCGGCCGTCCCACAAGACAAGCTGCGGTCCGCAGACCGGACACGCATTCGGCTGCGCGTGGAATCGGCGATCGACCGGATCGTGGTACTCGTGCCGGCACGCCGGACACATCTCGAACGCGCGCATCGACGTTCGGGCGCGGTCGTACGGCAGCGCGTCGATGATCGCTGAAGCGCGGCCCGCAATTCGTGCAATTGGTGAAGGGATAGCGATAGCGGCGATTCGCCGGATCGAACAGCTCGCGGCGGCAGTCGTCGCAGGTCGCGATGTCTGGCAGCACCAGCGCGGTCGGCGCGCCGTCGTCGCGCGCTTTCGCGAATCTCGAACCGTGTCGTAGGACACGGGATCCAGCCACGTCGACTCGAGGCTCTGGATGACGGCGAGCGGCGGACGCTCCGCGCCCAATTGAGCGAGGAATCGCTCGAGCCGATCGCGCGGACCCTCGACTTCGATGAACACGCCCTGCGGCGAGTTGAGCACCCAGCCGTCGAGCTCGAGCTCGCGGGCGAGCCGGTAGACGAACGGCCGGAAGCCGACGCCCTGCACCGCGCCGCGCACCGCCAGGCGCAGGCGCTCGCGCATGACACCCTCGCCCCGCTGGATTCGAGCCACTGGCACCAGTCGTCGAGACCCGCGCCGGTCGTGCAGGACGTTTCGAAGACCTGCAGATCGGGATTGATCTGTGCGCGCGTGTCGTCTGATCGCCTCGAGATCGGCGCCCACGTACGGCAGCAGGTCCGATCTTGTTGATCGACCAGCACCGATGCATTGCGGAACATCGCCGGATACTTCAGCGGCTTGTCGTCGCCTTCGGTCGTGCTCAGCACGACGACCTTCATTGCCTCGCCCAGGTCGTAGTTGGCCGGGCACACGAGGTTGCCGACGTTCTCGATGATCAGCAGGTCGAGGCCGTCGAGGTCGAGCCGGTCGAGAGCACGCTGCACGAGGTTGGCCTCGAGATGGCAGCCACCGTTGGTCACGATCTGCACGACCGGCACGCCGTAGCGCGCCACGCGGCGGGCATCGAGGTCCGTCTGCACGTCGCCTTCGATCACGGCGATGCGCAGGCGGCCGTTCAACCGCTCGAGCGTTCGCTCGAGCAAGGTCGTCTTGCCCGCGCCGGGCGAGCTGACGATGTTCAGCACCGTGAGCCCGTGCTCCGCAAACCGCGCGCGATTCGCCGCGGCGATCGCGTCGTTCTTCTCGAGCACTTTGCGCTCGATCTTGATGACCTCAGTCACGGCGTCTCCTCCTCGAGCTCGATGTCCGCGACTTGCAGCTCGCGGCCGAGCACGTGGTCGATCGTCAAGGCGGCTTTGTCAAATGGCGTGTCGGAGACGATCGCGCTGAAGCACCAGGCCAGCGAGTCGGGCACGACCCCGGCGAGATCGCCGACGCGGACGCGCACCGATCGCACAGCCCAGGCCCGTTCCGCCGGGACGACCTGCCGGACGATGTCGAGAATGCTGTTAGCGAGACCCAGCTCGTGCACGTCGTGCCCCCCTGCGCGGTTCACGCGAAGCCGAACGAACTACCGTGGTGCGAGCGATAACACGTACGCCGTCAAATCCCAGCCGTCCTGCTCCGTCAGCCTCTTCCAGCTCGGCATCGCCGTTGTGGCGACGCCTTCCCTAATCGCGAAGTACACGTGCCGCGGCGTCGTCCGCTGCCGCCACGTCGGATTCGTGAAGTCCCTCGGCGCCGGATTCAGCCCCTCGTGCTGGAGACCGAGTCCATTGCCGCGCACGCCGTGGCAGAGCGTGCAGTGCACTTCTGAAACAGATCGCCGCCGCGATTCACCGCGTCCGCCGACGCCAGCCGCGCCGCCGGCACGGCCATCGCGCGGTACTCGCGCGGCAGATCGCGATCGGCGTCACCGCATGCCGGCGAGACGAGCGACATCCACGCCAACACCAGCAGCAGCCGCCTCATGGACACTCTTGGGATGGAAGGCGAAGCCTAGCTCCGCCGCCTCATCCACGATCCGATCGACGAGCCCGTCTAACGCGGGCGCGACGTCCTTCGACAGCCCGACCACCAGCTCCATCGATTGGGGCACGAGCCCAAGCAGCACGACGCGCGCCGGATAGCGCTCGCGCCAGCGCGCGCCGTCGAGCAGGTCGGACACGCCGACCTGATGCGGCGACAACCGCGTGGCCACCGCCGGTGCCACATCGTCGCCGTCGAGCCGGACGAACGTGCCAGGCGGCCCGTCGGCGCGAATGGCGTCGACGAGGATCAAGGCGTCCGCCTGCTCCACGTAAGGCAGCAAGGACAGCCCCAGCGTCCCGCCGTCGAGCACACGGACGTCGTCGGGCCACTCGTACGAATCGCGAAGCCGCGCCACGGCCGCCGCACCCAGACCATCGTCTTCGAGCAGCACGTTGCCCAGACCGAGGACGAGGAGCGGGACGCGGTCATTCATCGACCTGCCCTTGGCGGTTGATGAAGCGGTAGCCGGAGTACTCGAGGTCCTGGTGCGGCACGAACTTGTAGCCGGAGAAGATCGACTCCATGGTGCCGTTCGCTTCGATGATCGACATCAGCACGCCGCTGTAGACGTGGTGCACGGTGAAGCCAAGGAGCAGCCACATCACGACGTGGTGGGTCCACCGCGCGGTCTGGAACCCGCCGAGAAGCGGCGCGAACGACGCGAACCATCGGAGCGGCGAGCCGACGTCGCCGTACGGCGCGTACAGGGTGAGGCCGCTCAGGATCGCGAGGAAGTACAGGCAGAACACCAGGATGTAGGTCATCCCGGCGATGGGGTTGTGCCCGACGAATCCTGGCGGCTTGCGCAAGGCGAAGAGATAGAACCTGAGCGTCGGCAGGATCCCGTGACGCCGGGACTTGTGCACGGGCAGGAACTTGTCCCAGCGGGCGTACTTGTTGCCGGTGAACATCCAGATCACCCGCACCAGCACGGCGCCGGCGAACGTCGCCGCCCCGTACAGGTGAATCGCCTTCATCCAGCCCATCACAAACGACAGGCGCGCTTCGCCGGCGACGGTAATGAACGGGTGACCGATGTAGATCCCGGTCACAGACAGCACGACGATCGAGAGCGCGATCAGCCAGTGCGTGACGCGCACGGGAATCTGCCACACGTACGTGCAAATCAGCTGCGACGGCAACGCGTTGGTCATACCGCCCTCACCGTGACCAGTTCCTGCCGCTTGACGTCCACGACGTGGACGCCGCACGCCATGCACGGATCGAACGAGTGGATCGTCCGCAGGATCTCCACGGGCCGCTTCGGATCGACCACCGGCGTGTTGACGAGCGCTTCCTCGTACGGGCCGCGCTGCCCTTTGGCGTCGCGCGGTCCGGCGTTCCAGGTGCTCGGCACGACGCACTGGTAGTTGGCGATCAACCCGTCCTTGATGTGCACCCAGTGGCCGAGCGCGCCACGCGGAGCTTCGTGGAAACCGGCGCCGGTCGTATCCGCTGGCCAGCTCGCCGGCTCCCACTTCGAGTTGTCATGGATGCGGAGCTCGCCGGCCGCCATGTTCGCCGCCAGCTGATCCACCCAATCTCCGATCTTTTCCGCGAGCACCTGTGTCTCGATCCCACGCGCGGCCACGCGGCCGAGCGTCGAGAACAACGCCTCGGGCCCGACGCCGAGCTTCTTCAGCACGCCGCCGACGAGCTCCTTCACTCGCGGCTGGCCTGAGGCGTATGAGACGAGCATGCGCGACAAGGGTCCGACTTCCATAGGCAGGTCGTCATAACGTGGAGACTTGAGCCAGGAGTATTTCTTGTCGGTGTCGAGGTGGTCGTACGGGGGATTCGGACCCGTGTAGTGTGGCGCCGTTTCACCCTGGAACGGGTGCAGCGACGTCGCATCGCCCTTCTCGTAGTCATACCAGGAATGCGAAATGTACTCGGTGACCTTGGCGGGGTCGAACGGCTCGACCTTCGACAGGTCGCGCGCGCGAATCACGCCGCCCGGCAGGAACAGCTTCGGCTTGCTCGAGTCGTCGTCCGGGTATTCCCCGTAGACGAGGTAGTTGCCGACGCCCTGCCCGTGTCCCGCCCAGTCCTTGTAGAAACTGGCGACCGCGAGCAGATCGGGAACGTAGACGCGCGTGACGAAGTCCTTGGCCTTCGCGATCAACTCCTTGAACGCCGCGATCGTGCCGGCGTTGAGCGCAGCCTGGCTGTTCGGATCGACGGGCGTGGCCATGCCGCCTACGAGGAAGCTCTGCAGGTGCGGGTTCTTGCCGCCGAGGATGGCGTGCATCTTGATGAACTCGCGCTGCCAATCGAGCGCCTCGAGGTAGTGCGCAACCGCCATCAGGTTCGCCTCGGGCGGCAGCTTGTACGCAGGGTGTCCCCAGTACGCGTTCGCAAAGGGACCAAGCTGCCCCCGATCGACGAAACCCTTGACGCGGTCACGCACTCCCCCGAAGTACGTGGCACTCGACAACGGCCAGTCCGAAATCGACTGAGCAAGTGAAGCCGTCTTGGCCGGATCGGCCGACAGCGCCGAGACGATATCCACCCAGTCGAGCGCGTGCAGATGGTAGAAGTGAATGACGTGGTCCTGGACGCACTGCGACGCGATGATGAGGTTGCGCAGCAGACGCGCGTTGGGCGGCGGCGTGGCGCCAATCGCGCTCTCCACAGCCCGGATCGAGGCAATCGCGTGCACCGTCGTGCACACGCCGCAGATGCGCTGCGCGAACGCCCACGCGTCGCGCGGGTCGCGTCCCTTCAGAATCAGCTCGATGCCGCGAAACATCGTGGACGACGACCACGCGTCCTTCACGACACCGCCGTCAACCTCCGCTTCGATCCGCAGATGGCCTTCGATCCGCGTGACGGGATCGACAACGATGCGACTCACGACGGCTCCCCCTTCTGCGTAGTCTTGGGCGTGATCGGCTCGGCCCTGCCGCCGACGTGCTTCATCATCTGGATCACTCCATGCCCGGCGAACGCCGCGCCGACACCGACGACCGCCGCCGCGCCGATCGTGTCGATGTTCGACTGGATGCCGAAGCCGGGGATGCCCGTGAGGTGCCGGTAGAAGGGCGTCATCTTGTCCCAGAATGCCGGCTCGGCGCACCCGATGCACGGATGCCCGCACCCGATCGGCCAGTTCGTGCCGTCGTTCCAGCGCACGTTCGGGCAGTTCTGGAACGTGACCGGTCCCTTGCAGCCCATCTTGTAAAGGCAGTAGCCGGCGCGATGGCCCGAGTCGCCCCATGCCTCCACATACTGCCCGGCGTCGTAGTGCGCGCGCCGCTCGCAGTTGTCGTGGATCGCCTTGCCGTAGGCGAAAAGCGGGCGCCGGTACTGGTCGAGCGCCGGCCACTGCTTGAACGTCAGGTAGTGAACGAGCAACGCCGTCAGGTTCTCGACGTTGGCCGGGCAGGCCGGCAGGTTGATCAGGTGCTTGAGGCCTGGCACCGCGTCGGCGACCGCGAGCGCGCCGGTGGGATTAGGCGCCGCCGCCGGCAATCCGCCAAACGCCGCGCACGTCCCGATGGCCACCGTCGCCGCCGCGCCACCGCACACTTCGCGCGCGATGTCGAGCGCCGATCGACCGCCGATCGTGCAGTAGGCGCCGTTGGCGCCGATCGGAATCGAGCCTTCGACGACCGCGATGTACGCGCCCGCGCGGTTCTTCACCACGCCGGCCAGCGCTTCCTCCGCCTGCGTCCCGGCCGCCGCCATGATCGTCTCGTGGTAGTCCACGGACAGGACGTCAAGAACGATTTCGGCCGCTGTCGGACGGGAGGCACGCAGGAACGACTCGGTGTTCCCCGCGCAGTCCTGGAACTCCAGCCAGACCAGCACGGGTCTTTCCGCCTTGCCGACCGCCTTGGCAATCTGGGCCGCCACGCCACGGGGCAGCGACAGCGCCGCCGCCATCGTCGTGCAGAAGGCCATGAACTCGCGCCGCGAGACCCCGTGTCGCGCCAGTTCCGTCCTGAGCCAGGAGCCTTGCTCGCTCATTCCTCACCCCTCAAGAAAGTCCGGGGGTTTGCCACTCGCTCGTTTCGTTCGGGCCGCCGCTGTCGAACGTCATGGCGTCGAGGGCGAAGCCTGCTCGCGCCTCGTATACCCCTGAATCCGAGCGTCGCAGACGCACATGGCGTGCCACACACGCGCGCGGGTGGGTACGGACAAGAGTGCGGTGCGTAGTGCGGGGTGCGAGGTGCGGAGCTTACGTGCGGGGTGCGGCCTGGGCGAACTTTTCGGCAGGTGAGGAAGATTCAGCAGCGTCCGCCGAATCGCCGGAGCTTCCAGACGTTCAGCGAGACGAGCCATGAGGCAATCAACAGCGCGGCCACAAAGTAGCCAGGCCGGAAATAGTCAACAGGCCGACCAGCGCCGGGACGGCTGAAGTTTGCCTGGTCCGCAACTATTCCAACCGCCCGTTGATCTGAGTCTGCCACCACGTCCCTCGCGTCACGGGATCGACCGCTGAGCCCGAGCGGCTACGATACGAGGCCCTGTCGAACCGTCGGCCTTCCTTTCCGCGCACCGGTTACCGTTTGCTGGAGGACCTGCTCGCGCTGATCAGACTGGGACTGACGTCCCGGGCGCGCCTGGTGGCGGAGCACCTATTCCTGCGCACGCCACTGGCGCTCTATCAGGGACGGCGCACGAGACCGCGGCGGCCCGACCCCGCGACGCGCGTGGCGCTCGTCGTGTTCTCCCGATAGCTGAACTGGCGCGCGCTGCTCACGGTGGTCACACCGGACACGCGGATCGGGGGGCACCGTCAGGGTTGGCGACGCTTCTGGCGCTGGACATCCCGTGCCAGACGGCCGCCAATTCCGGTCGATTTGCAGCGGCGATTCGTGACGATGGCCGTCAGTGGCGCGAATGCCGGCGTGACGTCCGGAGCGCTTTCTTTCGTGCGTGGACCCTCTACTCTTGTAGCCGGGGTCTACGCCGTTCCCGTGTTGCCGGGCTCGCCGGGGTCGCCGGCTTAGTTCTTGAGGCTGAGCTTTTGCACTCGCCAGTTCATGAGCTCGGCGACGTACACCGTGTTGGGATCGCGGCAGTCGATGTCATTGACCATGCCGAACTCCTTGAACTGCTTGCCGGCCTTGCCGAACTTGCCGACCGGTGTGCCGTTCAGTTCCAGCTTCAGGATCTCGCCGTTGAGGAACGGATCCTCGGTCGGGTTCGAGTTCGAGCTGAAGAGGTACTGGTGCGCGCCGGGCGAGATGCAGATGGCGCGGGTCGCACCGACGCCCTTGATCTCGCTCTTGACGTTGCCGTCGTTGTCGAACACCTGGATGCGCGCATTGCCCATGTCGGCGACGTAGACGTTGCCGGCGGCGTCGACGGCGATCGAGGAGGGCACGTTGAACTGCCCCGGTCCCGAGCCGATGCCGCCCCACTGCTTGATGTATTTGCCGGTCTTGTCGAACTTCGTGACGCGGGCGTTGCCGTATCCGTCGCTGATGAAGATGTTGCCCGCGGCGTCCCACGCCACGTCGGTCGGCTGGTTGAAGTTGTCGCCGGGGACGCCGAGTCCCGGGGCGCCCGTCCCGCGGCCGTAGACGCCGCTACCGGCGCTGCTGCCGCGCTCGCCGATCGCCTCCGGCCGGCGGCCCAACGTCAGCAGGACGCGGCCGGAGCGGTCGAACTTCACGACCATTCTGGACGCGCGGTCGATGATCCAGACGTTGTCCTGCGGATCGACGCGGACGCCCTGCGCAAACAGGAACGCGTACGGTCGGTCGTTTTCGCTGCTGCCGACCTCGCGCAGAAACTTCCCGGTCTTATCGAACTCGAGCAGCCGCGCGCCGCCGTTGATGTAGTTGCGCGACGCCCCGAGCGTCGCGTTCGGGCCGCCGCTGCGGTAGTAGAGCCAGATGTTTCCCGTCGAGGTCGTGGCCACGCCGGCGACTTCACCGAGATGGATGTCGTCCGGCAGCTTCAAAAAATCGCCGGCTGAATCGAAGGCGATTTCTTTCGCTTGGATCGTTGACGCCGCTGGGGCCGCGACCTGGGCCGGGGCCGGCGCCTGGGCCGGCGCCGCGGCTGGGGCTTGGGCCGAAACCGACGCCGAGAATCGTGAGCCCGCGAAGATCGAACCCGTGAGCAGCAGCGTCGCTGCGACGCCTGTGGCTGCGAGTCGTGAAGACTTCATCTACTTGCCCCCCTGAGCGGCGGTCGGATGCAGGATGAATTTCTGCGCGCGCCACTCGACGATTTCGCTCGTATAAATGACGTTTTCTTGGCGGCAATCGAGGCCGTGCACCGTGCTGAACTGCCCCTGCTCTTTGCCGGGGACGCCGAACTTGCCAAGGACCGTGCCGTCCAGCTCCATCTTGAAGACCTGGCCGGTCACCTTGTGCACCTCGGTGTCCTGGCTGTCAGGGTTGGAGTTGGAGGCGTAGAGATACTGATGCGGGCCTGGGGTGATGCACAACGACCACGGAGCGCCGACGTGATTGTACGTCGTCTTGTAATTCAGGTCGTTGTCGAAGACCACGATGCGCGCGTCGCTGCGGCTGCCCGCGTAGACATTGCCCTTGGCATCGACCTCGATGGCATGAATCAAGGTGAACTGGGGGCCCTGCGATCCGCGACTGCCGACCTGCTTGATGAATTTGCCGTTCTTGTCGTACTTCACGATGCGTGAATTGATGTAGCCGTCCGCCACGAAGATGTTGCCTTGCGCGTCGAAGGAAACGTCGGTGGGACGATTGAAAACGATAGGGCGGAGCGGGATCGGCTGCCGGTATGCCCTGCTCGATGCCGTTGAAGGGGAACTCGAGGCGACGGCCGAGGATCATGACCGCGCGTCCCTGCGGGTTGTACTTGATGATCGAGCTGGCGCCCTCGTCGATCACCCAGATGTTGTCCTGGGCATCGACCTTCAATGCCATGACAGAACACGTTGCCGTACGAGTCCTTCCCGATCTCCCGGACGAAGTTGCCCTTCTCGTCGAATTCGAAATTGCGCGTCTGCTGGGCGCAGGTGTTGACGAAGATGTGCCCCTTCGAGTTGGTGGCGATGCCGATGCCTTCGCCCATGTACACGTTGGGCGGCAACTTGAAGAAGTCTTTGACGACTTCGTACTGGATGTCGGACGCGGTGTCGAGGGCCTTGGGCCGCAGGTTCACGCCGCGGCCGCCTCCGCCTCCACGTTGGGGCGCGGCGCCGGCGCCAGCGCCCTGGCCACCTGCCGGGGCTCCCTCACCGCGGCCAGCTCCCCGGCCGCCAGCAGGTGCCTGGCCGCCGCCGGCGGGAGGGGGTGTTTGGGCGCCGCCAGCTGGTGCCTGGGCGAACAAGGTGACGACCGCTGATAGTGCCAGCGCCGCGGCCACCCCATAAATGCAACGTGTTTTCATAGGCCACCTCAATAGCGGTGCAAAATGTAACACCATTTACTACACACCACAACGCGAAGCCGGCATCGCCCAGGGGCGACCAGGCCGATCACGGCCGCCACGCGTCCGCAGCGGCTTTCAGCATCAGGTAGGACCCGGTGGCGCCGGCGTCCTGGTGTCCAATGCTGCGGTCTCCCGCATAGCTCGCACGGCCCTTGCGCGCCTGCATGGAAATGGTCGCCCGCATGCCGGCTTCAGCCGCCGCCGCGCCCCGCTCCAGGATTTCCGCCAGGCCGTCTCCAGCCTCCAGGGCACCTCGCATCGCATCCACTGCGGGAAGCAGAGCATCCAGCATGGTTTTGTCGCCGAGTGCGGCCTTGCCGCGCTGTTGGAGGCCTTCGACGCCGGCCTGGAACAGCGCCACCACGTCGGCCGGCGCGAGTTCGGACTTGTCCGCGCACGCCGCTCCGGCGCGGAGAAAAAATGTGCCGAGGAGGGGCCCGGCGGAGCCGCCCATGCTGCGGATAAGGACAGCCGACACGCTTTGAAACGCGGAGCGGAGATCCGGCGGAGGGTGGGCGGACAGCTCGGCCTGTGCCGCAGTAAAGCCGCGGTCCATGCTGTCACCATAATCGCCGTCGCCGACGGCTGCATCCAGGTCCGTAAGCATCTGGCGGTTTTCGGCGAAAACCTGCTGTAATGCGTCCACCCAGCGCACCACGTCCTGCTTCCTCACCGACATTTCAGATCCCCCAGCGCAGGGCTGGCGTCAGCACCGGGTCGTCCCACAGGGACAGCAACTCGTCGTCGGCCTGCAACAGGGTGATCGAGAAGCCGGCCATTTCGAGGCTGGTGATGTAGTTGCCGACCAGGCGGCGGGCGATGGTGATCTGTCGGCCGCGCAGGTGCATCTCCAGTTCGCCGTAGACCAGATACAGCTCGAGGAGAGGCGTGCCGCCCATGCCGTTGAGCATGGCAATGACGCGGTCGCCGGCGCGGAATGGCAGATCGGCCAGGATGGCGTCGGCCATGTGCGCGACCGACTCGGCGGCGGGCATAAGAGGCATGCGGCGCCGGCCCGGTTCGCCATGAATGCCGACGCCCATCTCGATTTCGTCATCGCCCAGCACGAAGTTGGGCTTGCCGGCGGCGGGCGCGCGTGCAGAGCGCTCAGGGCCATGCCCATGGAACGAGCGCAGTCATTCACCCGGCGGGCCAGCGCCGCTACGCGGCCGAGGTCGTAACCGCGGGCGGCGCGCCGCGCCGCAGATCTTTTCGGCCAGCACGGTGGCGCCGACGCCGCGGCGTCCGGCGGTGTAGAGGCTGTCCTGGACGGCGACGTCATCGTTAATCACGACCGCCTGCACCTCGATGCCGCGAGCCTGGCAAAGCTCGGCGGCCATTTCGAAATTCATAACGTCGCCGGTGTAGTTCTTGACGATGTGGAGGACGCCGGCTCCGCCATTGACAGCGCCGGTGGCCGCCTCCATCTGGTCGGGACTGGGGGACGTGAAGACCTGGCCGGGACAGGCGGCATCGAGCATGCCCTGACCCACAAATCCGCCGTGCAAAGGTTCGTGGCCGCTGCCGCCGCCCGAAATGATGCCGACCTTGCCGGCGACGGGGGCGTCCGCCCGAACCACGTACACCGGATCGAAGTAGACCTTGAGGATTTCGGAGTGGGCTGCGGCGAACCCAGCCAGCGATTCCCGCATCACATCCTGCGGGTCGTTGATCAGTTTCTTCATGTGCGCTCCACCAATGATGGTATAGACAGGGCTCACCTCCGGTCTATAGCCGTTCGAGATCCTTCTGCAGCCGGGAGACGATGTCCCACACCTCGTTCGCCTGCTCGTCCGTCACCACGACGCCAAGACCGGCGATGAGCGCGCCCTGCCGCGCGTTACGGGCGCCGACGATGCAGCCGGTCAGACCCGGCGTACGCAGGATGGTGCCGACCGCGAGCTGCCCGCACGAGAGCGCCGCCCGGCGCGCGAGGGCGTGAAGCTCGTCGATCGCGTCGAGATGCCGCTGAAAGCGCGCGCCGGAATAATCCTTGTGCGTGCTGCGGCCGTCGTCGGGCGGAAACTTCTTGTCTCTTCCCCAGGTGCCGAACAGCATGCCGCGCAAGAGCGGCGAGTACGAGATGGCGCCGACTCCGTTCGCCGCGCACCAGGGCAGCACGTTCGTGCCCGCGGCTGGCCGCAGGATGCTGAACGGCGGCTGATTCGAATGGAGCGGCACGCCGGTCGCGCGCCATTCTTCGAGCTGTGCGACCGAGAAGTTCGACACGCCAATCGCCCGGACTTTTCCTGCGGACAGGAGCTTCGCGCAGGCAGCGGCGGTCTCGGCAATCGGCTGCGGCGCCGGCCAGTGCAACTGGTAAAGATCGATGCGAGTCGACGCCCAGCCGCCGCAGGCTGCCCTCGCATTCGTCGAGCACCTGCTGCGCGGTCGCGGACTTGACGGGCGCGTCGCTGTCCAGGCCGAGGCCGAACTTCGTGAAGACGAACGGACGCCGGGTGGACGGCAGCGCACGGACCGCGCGTCCGACGACGGTCTCGGAGTGACCCGAGCCGTAAATCGGCGCGGTGTCGATCCAATTGACGCCATGGTCGAGCGCCGCATGAATCGCCGCGATGCTTTGCGCGTCGTCCTGCCCTCCCCACAGGTGCCCGCCAATCGCCCACGTGCCGACGCCAATCGACGTGATTTCGAACCCGCTCGATCCCAGTTGTCGTTTGATCACCCGCGCTCCTTACCTGGCCGTCAGTTGGTGGCGGCAGCCTGTGCGGCCTGCTCATCTGTCGCGAACCAGACGCCGGGATTCGACTTCATGCACGCAATCAGCCCCTCGAGCACGGCAATCCACGATCGGCACCTTGTGATCTGCGGGTGCATCGTCAGCAGGAGCATCGTGCCTCTTCGTAGGCTTTATCGAGTTCAGCCTTGTACACCTCGAACACGTCATTGTCGCACTGTCCCGAGTCAGCATGAGCGCCCCGTTCTCGGACGTCTCTCTGAGACAGGAGAGGAACCGTATCACTGCCAAGACGGCGGATAGAAATTTCCGCCGGCCGTCGTGGACTGCGGTAGGATAGTTGCGGGCGGGGGGAAGGTTCTATGCGGGCCCTCTACCCGTCTGCGGCGGCCACTGCCATCCTGTCAGTCTTCGCTCTCGTCCTCGCGCAAGGCACCAGTTCAAACCAGACCCTTCCAGCAGACGTGCTCACGGGCCCGTCGGCGTTCGTATCGTCCACGGTTGTCACACCTGGCACCCGGCGCAAGATCACGGTCGCCGATCTGCCGAAGCCGCATGCGACCGATTCGGCCACGACGCCGCAGCAGATCATCCCGCGCCCTGAAGGCGCATGGCCGCAGGCACCGCCTGGATTCGCCGTGAGCCTGCTGGCCTCCGGCCTCGACCGGCCGCGCCTGCTGCGCGTCGCGCCAAACGGCGATCTGTTCGTGATGGAGAGCCGCGCGGGCCGCATTCAGGTCCTGCGAGCGACGACGCCCGGGGCGAAAGCGCAGTCGCTTTTTGCGGACGGCCTGCGCCAAGGCTACGGGATGCTGTTCTACCCGAGCGGCGACAACCCGCAGTGGCTCTATGTCGCCAACACTGATTCGGTCGTCCGGTATCCGTACCGTGTCGGCGATCTGAAGGCGCGCGACAAGGCTGAAACGGTCATCGCTGAACTGCCCGCCGCGGGCCGGCGCGACGACGTCGAGCGCGCGCTGGCAGCGGCGATGCCGCCGCCCGATCACGGACACTGGACGCGAGACCTCGCGTTCTCGCTCGACGAAAAGCAACTCTTCGTCGCCGTCGGCTCCGCATCGAACAACGACGATCCCGATGACCATCCCGCCGAGCACCACCGTGCCGCCATACTCGAGTACACGCCCGATGGCACGTTCGTGCGGGTCTACGCGTCGGGTATCCGCAATCCATCAGGCCTGGCCGTCAATCCGGCGACCGGTCAACTGTGGTGTTCGGTCAACGAGCGCGACGGCCTGGGCGACGACCTCGTCCCCGATTACGTGACGCACGTCGAGCCGGGCGGCTTCTACGGTTGGCCGTACTACTACCTGGGAGGCCATCCCGATCCGGGCCATGCCGGTAAGCATCCCGAGTTGAGGACCAAGGTCATCGTCCCCGACGTGCTGCTGCAATCGCACACGGCCTCGCTGCAGGTGCTCTTCTACAACGGATCCCAGTTTCCAGCGGAGTACCGCGGCGACGCCTTCGCGAGCCAGCACGGGTCGTGGAACCGATCGATCCGGTCCGGCTACGAAGTCGTCCGCGTGCTCATGAAAGACGGGAAGGCGACGGGCGTGTTTCAGGACTTCCTCACGGGCTTCGTCACGCCGAAAGGCGATGTCTGGGGCCGCCCGGTCGGTGTCGAGGTCGCGCGCGACGGCTCGCTGCTCGTGTCCGACGACGGATCGGGATCGATCTGGCGCGTGAGCTACTCGGGGAAATGGTGAGGATGCCATGCCTATGGTTGCCATCCTGCTGATGCTCGTTTCCGCCACTGCGGCGGCTCCTCAGGCGACCGGCGTGATCGCCGGTGCGATCTGCGACGCCACGGGCGCCGTCCTGCCAGGCGCGACCGTCACGGTCAGAGGCACGGCCACCGGCGCGCCGGCGCGGACGGTCGTCTCCAATGACCGTGGTGCGTTCGAGATCGTGGGCCTCGACCCAGGCCAGTACCGCTCTCGAGATCGTGATGCCAGGGTTCCGGACGCATACCGCGATCATCACGCTGGCCCCCGGCGCCAGGCTGGCATTCGACGTCGTCCTCCAAATCGCGCCGCTGGCCGAGACCGTCACGGTGACGCGAACGCCTCAGGATGTGTCGACCGTGCCGAACGCGGTCGCCGTCGTCGAGCAGGCGGAGATCCAGTTCGCGCAGCGGCAGGTCTCGCCGGCCGAGGCGCTCGTCGCGATTCCGGGCGTGTCCGCGGAGAGCGGCCAGAACTACGCCGTCCGTGGCGGCGTGCGCCTCGTGGTGCGCGCGCCCGTGGCCGCCAATATGCGGAGCGTGCAGATCGTCCAGGACGGCGTGCCGCTGACCACCGCCGACGGGACGACGCAGCCGAACAACATCGATCTCGGATCGACCGGCCGCATGGAGGTGCTTCGCGGTCCGAGCTCGGTGCTCTACGGCAATGCCGCCGCGGGCGTGATCGATTTGCAGACGGAGCTGCCGCCGGCCGGTCACTTCGTGCTGCAGCCCGATCTGCAAGGGGGCAGTTACGGCTATCAGCGCTGGCAGGTGAAGGCGGCCGGCACGGCCGGCAAAGTCGGGTACCTCTTCAACGTCAATCGCATGCAGACCGACGGGTTCCGGCAGCACAGCGCCGCGGACGTGCGCAAGGCGAACATGATGATCCGGAGCGCCGTGTCGCCAGCCACGGAGATCCGAGCCGTCTTCAACATCTACGACATGCCGTTTGGCGAGAGCCCGAGCACGCTGACGCTTGCCGATGCGCAGAACAACCCGCAGAGCGTGCGACCGGAGGCCATCAGCCAGGGATGGGGAGAATCGGGCCGCCAGGGCCAGGGCGGATTGACCCTCGAGCACCACTTCGCCGGCGGCGAGATGTTCCGCGCCACCGGCTGGGCGCTGTGGCGCGACGTGTGGAACCCGATTCCGTCGCGCATCATCGGCTTGAACCGTGTCGCCGCGGGCTTCCGATCCGAGTTCGGCGGCGACAGCCGCATGTTCGCCGTGCCGTTCTCGTGGACGACCGGCGTGGACATTCGAGCCAGCGCGACGATCGCACCGACTGGGAGAATGCCGGGGTCCCGCCGGGAGGCTCCCGGACGAAAGAAGGGGCCGTCCTGCTGAAACAGGACGAGACCGTGCTTTCGACCGCGCCGTTCATTCAAGGAACCTTCGCGATCCGGCCCCACCTGCGCGCGACCATCGGTGCGCGCTACGACCGCTATGACTTCAAGGCGGTGGACAAGTTTCTGAGCGACGGCGACCAGTCGGGCACGCGGCCGATGAACGCCGCCAGTCCGAAGCTCGGCGTCGTCTACGCAGCCACCGACGGGTTCAATCTGTACGCGAACTACGCGACGGCGTACCAGACGCCGCTCACGCAGGAGCTGGCGAACCGGCCGCCCGGTCAGGGCGGCGGATTCAATCAGGACCTGCAGCCGGCAACGCTCAAGAGCGTCGAGGGCGGCGCGCGCGGTTTCATCGAGCGCTCCCGGTTGAGGTACGAGCTGGTGGGCTACCGGTCGACGGTAGAGAACGCCTTTGTCGCCTCCCAGCGGCCGGACGGCCGGACCTACTACACGAACGCGGCCGAGTCGTCGCGCAACGGCGTCGAGGCGCTGGTCGAGTGGACGCCCAAGGCGAAGATACGAGCGCGGCTGGCGTACACCTATCAGGACTTCACGTTCGCCAGCTTCGAAAGCGGCGGCGTCAGCTACGCCGGCAAGCACGAGCCGGGCACGCCGCCGCATCAGTGGTCGGCGCAAGGATCGTATGTGGGTCCCTTCGGGATCCAGTCGATCGCGCAGTTCCGCTGGGTCGATGACTACCCGGTGAACAACGCCAACACCGCCTCGAACTGGTCGTACGGGGTCGTCGATCTGCGATTCGGGCTCACCCACGCGCGCCAACGGGTTTCGGTCCGGCCGTTCGTCGGCATCGATAACCTGTTCAACACGCGCTACAACGGCGTGACCAGCCCGAACGCAGCCGGCAACCGATTCTACGACCCGTCGCCAGGCCGCACCTTCTACGTCGGGCTGAACGTGTCGGCGGGGCGGCTATGAGCGCGCGCCACCGTCTTGCCGCTTCACTGGCGGTCTTGCTCGGAGCCGTCTCAACCTACGCGCAGCGGGGAGCCGAGCCGGCAAACGTGCTGACGGGGCCGGCGGCCTTCATCTCGTCGGTCACCGTCAAGGCGGGAACGTTGCGAAAGATTACGGTCGCTGACCTGCCAAAGCCGTTCGCGACCCAGTACGCCACGACGACCCAGCGGGTCGTGCCGCGGCCGGAGGGCGCGTGGCCGCAGGCGCCGCCGGGATTTCAGGTCGGACTCTACGCGTCGGGCCTCGATCGTCCGCGGTTGATCCGTGTCGCGCCGAACGGCGATGTGTTCGTCATGGAGAGCCGCGCCGGCCAGATTCGCGTGTTGCGCGGCCTGACGCCGGATGGAAAAGCAGGCGAGCAGTCCATCTTCGCAACGGGGCTACGGCTCGGCTACGGCATGGTGTTCTATCCGGGCGGCGACAACCCGCAGTGGCTCTATGTCGGCAACACCGATTCGGTGGTGCGTTTTGCGTACCAGCGCGGTGATCTCAAGGCCCGCAGTGAGCCTGAAACCGTCATCGCGTCGTTGCCCGCGGCCGGTCAGCGTGACGATGTGCAGCTGGCGCTGAGGCAGATGCCTCCGCCGGATCACGGACACTGGACGCGCGACCTGGCGTTCTCGCTCGACGGGAAGCAGCTCTTCGTCGCAGTCGGATCCGCGTCGAACAACGACGACCCGGACACACACCCGGCCGAAAAAAACCGCGCGACGATTCTAGAGTACCGCCCGGACGGGACGTTCGTGCGGACCTACGCGACTGGTCTTCGCAACGCGACGGGGATTGCGGTCAGCCCGACGACTGGTCAGTTGTGGGCGTCGGTCAACGAGCGCGACGGCCTCGGCGACGAACTGGTGCCGGACTTCATCACGCACGTCGAGCCCGGCGGCTTCTACGGTTGGCCCTTCTACTACATCGGCGGCAACCCTGATCCGGGCCATGCCGGCAAGCATCTGGAGCTGAAAGACAAAGTGCTGGTGCCCGACGTGCTGCTGCCGTCACACACCGCGTCGCTGCAGCTCGAGTTCTACACGGGCACGCAGTTCCCGCCGGACTACCGCGGGAGCATCTTCGCCGGGCAAAACGGCTCCTGGAACCGGTCGATGCACTCGGGCTACGAAGTCGTACGCGTTGTCGTGAAGGATGGCCGCGCAACTGGCGTATTCCAGGACTTCCTGACCGGATTCCTGACGCCCGAAGGCAACGTCTGGGGCAAGCCGGTCGGGGTGGGCGTGGCGAAGGACGGGGTCGCTCGTCGTGTCCGACGATGGATCCTCATCGATCTGGAGGGTGAGCTACACGGGCAAGTAGGCAGTCGAGTCCGATCGCCGCTGCGGCAATCCGACGCCGCGCGCGCTATGACGAGTCTTCGCGCCGGAAGACGTCGCAGCGTCTGCGATCTTCGACGTCTCACCTACTGCAGGCCCACCGCCCGCGCGATGTTGATCCGCCCCTTTCCACAGAACGGATCCTGCCCAGACTCCCGGTGATGCCGATCGCGGCGAGGTCGTTCGCGGTCAGCCCAGCCCGCTCGAGCGCCTAGTCCGCGACACTCGATTGGCTGGCCCAGATCTCTGGGGTGGTGCTCGACCTATCCCGGCTTTGGGAAGATCTGCCGGAATTCCTGGGAGGTCATCGCGACGATGGCGCGCGAGCTGGTCGTGCCCTGATCGAGGGCGAGAATGCATGTCATACGAGCGGTTTCAGGCGGTCCACAGCGCGACGTAAAGCCAGGCGCCAACGACGCCGCCGATGATCGGGCCGATGACCGGCACCCACGCGTAGCCCCAATCGGACGAACCTTTGCCGGGAATCGGCAGGATCAGATGCGCGAGCCGAGGACCGAGATCGCGAGCCGGGTTGATCGCGTAGCCGGTCGATCCGCCAAGCGAGAGGCCGATCGCGAACACGATGACGCCGACGAGCAGCGGCGCGAACGCGGACTCGAAGCCCGAGTTGGGCACCAGGTTCTTCGGCGTAAGCACGCTCAACAGCCCGAGAACGAGCGCCGCCGTCGCGATCGCCTCGCTCACCAGATTCGCCAACGGCTGGCGGACGGCGGGGCCGGTGGAGAAGACAGCCAGCTTCGCGCCTTTGTCCTCGGTGAGCGGCCAGTGCGGAAGATAGGTCAGCCACACGAGCACGCCGCCGAGGAACGCGCCGGCGGTCTGCGCGAGGATGTAGCCCGGCACGCGCGCCCACTCGAACTTGCCGATGCTCGCGAGGGCGATCGTGACGGCGGGGTTCAAGTGCGCGCCGCTCAGCGCGTTCACGGCGTAGACTGCGATCGTGACGCCGCCTGCCCAGCCGGCGGCGATGACGATCCATCCGCTGTTCTGCCCTTTCGATCGCGAGAGGACCACGTTGGCGACGACGCCGTCGCCAAACAGGACCAGCAGCATCGTGCCCAGGAGTTCCGCGAGGAAGGGACTCATCTTTGCCGGGGCACATTCTAACGTCGATCGCTCACTTCATCCAAGCGCAGGTGACTTGCGGGCGTTTCGCCCCGCGGCCCCAAAGCAGGCGCACTGGCGGCATGGGCGAGGTCTATCGCGCGCGCGACCCGCGGTTCGGACGCGGGGCGCGGCGCTGACGTTCGTCCAGAAGATCGACGTCACTGAAGCAACTGCTACGGCCAGAAGTTGCGCCTCATCAGCAGTTTGCACATGCGCGGCAAGAGAGTTCGATTCCCGTAGCCCGCTCGACTAACTCGTTCCAGACCAACAACTTCACGATCGCGTAGATTCGAATCGTCGGCACTATCGCCAGATGAGAAAATGGGGAGGGTATCGGTGGATTTGTCAGCGTCCGGCATTGGAGGCACACCATGATCAAATCGATTGTCGCGCTCACCCTCGTTTCAACTTGTGCGATGGCGTGCGCGCAGACACCACCTGAGCAATCCGCCGCATCGGGCCCGGCCGCGTCGCCGGCGCCGGCGACCGCGCAGGCGCAACCTGAGGCATCCAAGCCGGCGACAGCCGAGGCGGCGAGCGCGACGCCTGCGACCACGCCGCAGTCGACGCCGGCGGCGGCACCTGCGGCGGCGCCGGCCCAACGTCAGTCGAATCCAGAACCCGCGCCCCCACCGGCGCCAGCGTTCCGCGAGGTGACGATTCCCGCTGGCACATCACTCAGCGTGACGCTCCTCAGCACGTTGGCGTCGAACAAGAGCAAGGTGGAGGACCCGATCAAGGGGGCCATCGCGAAGGCCGTGACGATTTCCGGTGTGACTGCGCTTCCCGTTGGCACGCAGATACTCGGATCGGTGACCGAGGCGGCCGAATCGGGACGCGTCAAGGGCAAGGCGGCCGTTTCGTTCCGCTTCGACCGGCTCGTGGTCAACCGCGAAACGGTCCGCGTCCAGACCGCGGACGTGCGGCTCGAGGCTGCCGCCGACAAGAAGTCCGACATCAAGAAAGGCGGGCTCGGCGCAGCAACGGGCGCCATCGTCGGCGGCGTGATCGGCGGCGGGAAGGGCGCGGCCATTGGCGTGGTGGCAGGCGGCGCGGGCGGCGTGCTCGCCACGAAAGGCGGCGAGATAGAAATTCCGGCCGGGACAGTCGTCAGCGTTCTCGTCCAGGATCCGATCACGGTGACAGTGCCGGCGAAGTAGTCCTCAGCGGCTGTCGTGCGGGGAGGGAAACCGTGCTGTCTAAGACCGGTAAGCAACGCCACGCATGTGCGTGCGGCTATGGCCGGCCTCGGCCGCTCGGGTCAGCGCGCGCATCCACCCTTCTGTGGTTCTTTCCCATGTAAATGTTTCTGCTCTCTGTCGACCTTTTACGGCCAGGGTCCGGGCGAGTGTGTGATTTTCGATGACCGTCGCCAGAGCCCGTTCGATCGTGTCCAGCTCGGGCATCACGATCAGTCCCGCGTCCGCAACAACCTCGGGCAGGGCGCCCCCGCTGGAAACGATGACCGGCACCCCGCACGCCAGGGCTTCCAAGGCCGGTAGACCAAAGCCCTCAAAGCGGCTGGGCAGACAGAACGCCGTGGACGAAGCAAGGAGCGCGGCCAGTTCTCTGTCAGTGACATTCTCGAATACCTCCGGCCGAGGCCCCGCGCTCGACCTTAATTCGGCAAGCACTTGAGTCGAATCGATTCCGTCTCCAGGCCTCTGCGTGACGAGCACCAATCGATGCGGAAAGCCCCGGGAAGAGAGCCGAGTGACCGCGCGCTGAAGCAACGGAAGGTTCTTCCCTCGAAACAGCGACGCGACGGCAATAATGTACGGTCGATCGTCGTTCGTCCGAGCCGCCACCAACTCACGGCCGCCGATGAGGCCAGGTCGAAAGATGTTCAAGTCGACGCCGGGTGGCACCACGTCAATGCGATCGGCGCTGACGCCAAGCTGGGCGATATTGCGAGCCGACGCAAAAGAATGTGTGAGCACGCGTGTCGCCTGGCGCACCGCTTGTGCCGTGGTCGGCGCGATGGCCGACAAGAATGCCGGATCGACATCGGCGGCCAAAGCTGGCTCGACCCAGCGGGCTTCGTGAACGAGAGTCACGATGGGTTCAGGGACGGCTCGTGCGTCGGCATGTCCATCTGTCAGCCAGACATCAGGGCGAGGGGTTGAGGAATAGTCACCTGGATCGTCGACGATCGAGGCCACGCGTCGAAGACGCTCGACGCCGGTGCGCCAGACGCGACCGTGCCCGTTGGGTCGGTCGCACCGGGCCAAATGTGAGTTGACTCCCACCCGCAAGGAATTCTGGGAGGGAGGACCTGACCCGTTCGATTGAGAACCCTCGCTGAGCCGCACCGCTCAGTAGCTCCAGCCAAACGAAAGGACGACGCCCACGTCGTTGCGTTCGGCGCTCTCGTTGGGCGGCCGGCTGTCGAACGTGTCGAAGGCATTCACCGACAGGAAGACATCCTTCCAGACCTCGCGCTTGGCGCTGGCGTCGAGCTGGATGCGCTGGCGGCCCCAGTTGCTGAGGCTCGGGTAATACTGGAAGGCAACGTCGACGTTCGTTTCGGGCGATCGTACCGGCAGGACGACTGCCTGAACGTGACGACGCCCTCCAGGTTCTGCGTGGGTTCCGCGCCGATGTTTCGCTCGTCGTTGACCGCGAGCCCGGCGCCAATCGCCAACTGCGCCCGATTGCTGTTGACAAGCCGCGAGCCCGCGGTGAACGCCCCCTTGCGAGCGCAAGAGCAGGCCGAGGCTTTCGTTGCTCTCGAAGCTCGCGCCGGCCGCGACGAACATGCGCTCGCTGCGAAACCGGCTGGACGACGCCTGGACAATACCCCGGTCATCACTCGAGCCGTCGTCGCCGTTCTGCGTGGCCGTGCCCGACGCCGTGAGCCGAGCTTCGAACGCCGGCCTGCGGAAAGACGGTGTTCGTGTTGATGTTCAGCTGGGCGATGCGACTCGAACGCGTGTAGCTGAAGCCGACGTCCAACGGAGCCATCGAGCTGCCCCCAGAAGCTCGATCCGATCGGCGTGATTGTCGTGACATCCGGCATCTGCAGCGGGACCGGACCGGCAAGTGAGACGACCACAAGCGACCGAGGATTGCCTGCGGCCAGGCTGCCAAGAAAGCGCTGGCCGCCGGTGGTGGTCACGTCGAACTGTCCCTTGGCGACAAGCGAAACGATCTTGTCCCATTCGATGTAGATCGTCCCCAGATCGTCGGTCTTGTACTCGAGTCGCCCGCGACTGAGCTTCGAGATCTCGCCCGTGATCACATCGCCGTTGGCCAGCGTGGCGACGTCCGTCTTCGGCTGCGCATACGCCGTTCCGCTCAACGAGAGCAACAGCAGCAGGAGGATGACGAGGTCCCCAACCCTCACTCAGTTCACCTCGGTGATGTCGTTGAGTTGCCTCGTGCCGTCGACCACGTCAAGTCAAGTGACTTCCGGGATCAGGTTAACACGCGCTGCTGTTCGTGCCAGGGTCCCCCGCTCGCCTCCTATTCATCGCCGTTGCTGCACCATCGCCGCTGGCGGCGTCACCAGCGCGCTACTCTAGCGGCACGCCCCCGACGACCACCACCGGCGCTCGGCGTCGCAGGACGTCAAGACGCGTCGCGATTCCGTCGTGATCGCGGCGACACCGGCCATGGCGGCCGTCTCGAACGCAGTCTGGCGACGTTGAGAGACGCCAGAACGTGACGCGTGGTGTCAGCCGGAAGTCGAGCCTCTGACAGCCTGCACCACGACGGAGGCAACGGCCTCTTCGCCAGGCCGAACAGAGCCGGACAGCACCTGCGTCCACGTGCCGTCGGTGATGCCCACATCGACTGGCACACGAACCAGTTTCTGGTGGTCGAGGATCGAGACTTCAGCAGGCCGGCTCGTCGCTGGCAGCGGCTCGAAGAACCAATCAATCGTCGCGCCCGGTTTCGTGGCGGCCGCCCAACCCAGAATCGACGTGCTGACGTTGGGGCTCGGCTGCGCCGCGGGTGCTGGCCGGACGCCCGGTAGCGCAGGCTGGCCGAAGGCGGTGAACATCGCCGGCGTCGGCTGGAAGCGCAGCGCGCTGTTTGGCACCCGCACGACAGCCGTCGCGCGGGAGGTCTCGATGCTCAGGCTGGCCGTCATGCCGGGCAGAAGGCGCAGGTCGGGATTTGGCGCGGTGATGACGGCCTGATAGGTGACGACGTTGTTGATCGTCGTCGAATTCAGGCGGACCTCGGCCACCGTGCCCTGAAAGCGGCTGTTGGGATACGCCTCGACCGTGAAGACGACGCCTTGCCCTGGTCGCAGCCGGCCGACGTCGGATTCGTCGACGTTGCCTT
>CAVRVJ010000003.1:565000-1737411 GCA_963724645.1 uncultured Acidobacteriota bacterium | reverse complement strand
CCATAGAACTTGCCGTTCTATGCCCGACTCGGATTCGAGGTCGTCGCCCCAGAGCAAGTCTCGGCATCGCTCCGTGCGATCGTCGAGGACGAAACGCGTCGCGGGCTCCCCTCGCGTCGTGCAATCATGAAACGGCCGATCCTCCGATACTAATAGGTGCCATGGAACGCAAGGTTATTCCATGCCGAGATGATGCCGAATGCGAGAAACTCGCTGCGTTCCTGGTAGATCGCATTTACGAGTTCAACGCGAAGGCGACAGGATACGACGATGGAATGCTGCTCGCTTCCTGCATCCGGAATGATGCGGGTGACATCATCGCGGGTTTCAACGGGCATACATGGGGAGGATGTTGCGAGCTCTCACATGTCTGGGTGAACGAACGGTACCGAGGGCAGGGTCTCGGAGCGGGACCGCTTCGCTCTGCTGAAGCTGAAGCTGTCGCTCGCGGCTGCGCACAGGTCGTTCTCGCAACACACAGTTTCCAAGCCCCAGGCTTCTATGAGCGCATGGGCTACGAGAGGAAGTACGCGATCGAAGGGCGGCCGAAGGGCTACGCCGACATCATCTACGTCAAGGTCCTTCGGGCTTCACCGGTCTCCGCGCTCACGTGAGCCTGGGCATCAGGCGGGCGCCTCCTGAATCTCATTCGCCACGAGGGAGCCCAACGGCCGCACGATCAACTCTCTAGTGTGTGGAATCCCTCGAAGTGCGCCGAGGACCATGTTCTGTTCGACGACACGCTCGTGGGGTCTCTCGATCTCGCTTCGCGGCGCGACGAGACGATGGTGGCGCACAGATGCATCGAGAGATAGCAGTAGCGTGCGTCAGCTGGGGCGTGGATCTCGAGGCGCCGTCGTCCTCTGGGTTGAAATGTCGCGTCGCGGCGCCCTGTGCGCTCGACGACGATGCGCCCGCGCCGCCGCGATCAAGGTGTCCTTCTTCTTTCTAGACCACGCACGCCACAACCGCCCGGCGGGGATCACGCCCGAGCCGACGCAGCCCGCGAGCAGGAACGCCAAGGGCACCAACACCTCGGCACGCGCACGCGTCGCTGCGGGCTCGTTGCTTAATATGCGGTCGACCGTACAAACCTGCCATCTTCGGCGCGGGATAGGTTCTCCATCACGAGCGCCCTGAACATCGCGGCGCACACCGATGGTGCCACCCCAAATAACCGCATGGCCTGCGGCTTGGTTAATTTGAGCCCCGGCATTTCTCGGTGTTCTCTACGGATTCGCTGCAGCAGTGCGGCAAGTGGTGCGGAGCGAGGGGGGAGATGTGAACACGGCACCTGATTTCTGGCAAACGAGCCTTGATGAGAGCAGGGGCCAAGGCTGGAGAAAGCGTGAGCCTTGACAGTACGCCTTTCCCCTGAGCGGCACAAGCGCGCTGGGGCGCCGGGTAGTGGGCCCTCTCGCGTCGGTCACAGCCAATCGGAACACTCCCTTGTCGGAGCCGCGGCTGAACAAGGACAGGCCTGCCGAATCGCCGTCAAGGGCGCCGACGCTGTCGAGCTCCGTACTGCAATCGATGGGCGCTGGGCGCGCACCTCTCGTCGTTGCGAGGTGGATCCGCCTGTAAGGTTTTCCTGAAAACCGGCGTTCAACTTAGCAGAGGGTCCTCTTGCCGCTCCGCCGGCCCGGGGCCTGTCTGCGCCGTTGCCAAGACCCGCATCTGCCGTCCTACATGTCCAGAGACTTCCGCGACGACGCTCGGGATGAACGCCCTGCGCGCGAAGTCGAGCGCACGCCGGAGGTTCCGGCCAATCGTCGCTCCGAGGACAGGGACTTGTTTGGCCGGCATCTCGACCTACCTCGCGGCGAGACCCGCGAGCGCGTTGAGGGCCGCGATCGCGACCACCTGTTGAACGAGAACGAGACTCGCGCCTTGGCCACGATTGGCGCGTTCCGCGTCGTGCCCATCGATGACTTGGTGGCCAACGAACGCCGTATGAGTGACGCCGACCTCAAGCACTTGAGCGATGAAGGCCTGATCACGCGCGAGACCGTGACCGATACTGCTGGCTCACGGCACATCGTGTCGCTCACGCCCGACGGGAAGGACCTGCTGGACGCCCACCGGGATCCGGGGGCCAACGGTCCCGAGCAGGCCTTCTACGCGGGCGTCGTCAAGCCGCGCGAGCTGGCGCATGACGCACAGGTATACCGAGCCTTCAAGGAAGAGCACGATTGCCTCGACGCCGAGGGCGGCCGCGTCACGCGCGTCGTCCTCGACGACGAACTGAAGCGCGAGTACCAGCGCTTTCTGAATCGCGACGATTGGCCCGAGGAGGCCACCCTTGAGTCCGATCGACGCGCCTTCGCCGACGCGCATGACCTGCACGTCGTGCGCGACCATCTCGAGCTGCCCGACCTGCGGATCGAGTACGACACAGCAGACGGTCGGCTCGAGCACCGGGATGTCGAGATCGTGACTGAGCACTACTCGCGCGGCCAGATCAGCGGCAAGAGCCGCGCCGGGTTCACCTGCTACCGCGTCGGCGGAGGGCGTGCTCGAACAGGCGGCACACCGTTCGATCCCCGCCATCTGACCCGACTGTCATGACCTTCGACGACCGCGTGCGCGCCCTCGCGCTGCTGGGGTTCAGCGAGCGGCAAACGCGATTCCTGGTGACCGTCGCCCTCCACAGCGGCTTCTGTCTGCGCCGCCAGTACATGACGTTCGCCGGCCTCACCTACGGCGCCGGCGTGCGCGACTTCCTGGACCGGCTCGTGGTCCGAAAGCTGGCGACGCGGGTCGATTTCCGGCGCGATCGCGGGCACGTCTACCATCTGCAGGCCTCCGCCATCTATGACGCGATCGGCCAGGCCGACAACCGCAACCGGCGGAGCGCCAGCGCCGCGCTGATTGCCCGGAAGCTCATGCTCCTCGACTATGTCCTCGGGCAGCGAGACGTCGAGTGGTACGCCACCGAGGACGACAAGGTCGCGCTCTTCACTGGTCGCTTCGGGGTGCCCCTGCTCGACCTGCCTCAACGTGTCTACGTGGCACCTCGACGGGATACGCCTCCCACGATTCGCTACTTCGTTCAGAAGCTTCCCATCTTCATCAGCAGGAACCGCCGGCCGTCTCGTTCGTCTGGCTCGTGACCGAGACGTCGGGCGAGGCCTTCGAGGCCTTCCTGAACGACCATGTCCGACTGTTGAGCCATCTTCCCCAGTGGCGGATCATCGCCATCGCGCCTCGTCACATCCCCGGGCTGCCCGCCTGTGAGCCGGCCCTGCAGCGGGTCCTGCGACAGGTGGCGCGGCCCCGCCCAGCGGAAGAATGTGACGCGCTCCGGACCTACTATCAGACGCTCGACCGAATCGAGCGGAATGACCTCGCTCGAACGAGCCTCGAGGACATTCAACGTTTCCACGATCTCCGGCGGAGATTCGACGCCCACGAGTTCGAGCGGTTATTCCAGCACTGGACAGTCGCGGGCGACGCGGCGCTGCCCGATCGCGGTGCGGCTGGCTTCATCGCGGCCATCCGTGACGGGCCGTGGCGCGCTCGTCACCGATCAGTTGCCGCACTCGTACGACCGCTTTGGCACGCGTGCGGGCGTGAGCTGACGCGCCACCGTCCGAACACGGTGGCGGGTCGGTGGCTAGACGTGCGGCGGGCGTTCGCGGTCGCGAGTGGCCCGCACGAGGCTCGGAAATGCGGCAAATGCCGAGACAAAACACCGGGGCGCGCAACGCACGTGGGCGGCGTCCGGTGCCGCCTGCAGCCGCGCGGAGAACCTGGGCACAGGGGAGAGCGACCCCCAGACACCCGGCTTCGCCGGATCGGGGGTCGCTCTCCCCTGTGCCCAGGTCGTGTCGCCGCCAGTGCGTCGTTGGGGCTGCGACTGAGATCGCAACGAGTCACGAACCGTGACGGTCTCGAAGACACGTGCAACCTGTCGATTGCGACGGATCGCGCCTGAGGCTCGCTCCTGCCGAGAGCATGCCGGCGTGCTCAGCCGCGTCAAGGTTCCGCTCGCTCTCGCTCGCCGCCGGCGCGACCTTGACCCGGCTTCCGCGCGCCGGAAAGGCGCGCAATTGCGGAGCGAGCCAGGATGAGCGCGACGTGACTCGTCCTGGGACCGACGGTGGGCCTTACCCGCGGTCAGCTTCGTTGACGGAGGTGCAGATGCCTGAGACTAAGTTCCAACCACAGACGGTGCCGGCATTCACGCGTCGTCAGGATGCGTCGGCCGGACTTGGCGATGCCCCCGCCTTGGACGAACTCCTAACTGTCGACGATGTCGCCGCCCTGTTGAAGGTGAGCAAGAGTTGGGTGTACGAACACACGCGCGGCCGCGGCACACCGCGTGCCGAACGACTGCCGCACATCAAGATCGGCAAGTACGTCCGGTTCGAAGCCAGCGCCGTGCGGGCGTTCCTCGACAGGAAATGTCGAGCGATGTGATCCGTTCCCGATCACGCGCTAGAATCGGGGCGAAGCTGAACCCCGAAGAGCCAACGAGGGAAGGGAATGGTCCTCGTATGGCTCGAAGAAAGCGTCAATACGGAAGCGGATCTCTGTTCAGGAGAGGAAGGGGGTGGGCGATCCGCTGGCGGGAGCTCGAGATGGCGCCCGACGGCACGACCAGGCGGGTGTTGCGCTACGAGGCGCTCGGGGATGTGACTCGGCACGAGGCGGCCAACGTCCTCGCGCAGAAAGTCGCCGCAACATCTGGAAGTAGACGACCGGCACGATCGCGGGTGACGTTCCGCACGCTGGCAGAGGAGTGGCAAGCATCGGTGTTGCCCATGTACAAGCATTCGACGCAGAAACATCGGCGTTTCATGTTGAAGAAGCACTTGTTGCCGCGCTTCGGCGACATACCGCTGTGCGCCATCACGCGGCAGGAGATCCAGGCCTACGTCGCCCATCTCACGCGGGAAGAGTACGCGCCCAAGTCCATCGATCACATTCACGATGTGCTGAGCGCGGTCCTTCGGACGGGCGTGAAGTGGGGACATCTCCTGGACAATCCCGCGCGCGGCGTCGATCTGCCCATGTTGCGAACGGTGCGGCCCAAGTGGGTGTTGACCACGGATCAAGCGACAGCCTTGCTGGGAACCTTGCCGTTGCTGGCCAAGACCATGGTGGGGTTGGCCGTGCTGTCCGGCCTTCGGCGTGGCGAGTTGTTCGCGCTGCGTTGGAAGGATATTGATGGCCAAGCACGGATGCTCACCGTACGAGAGTCTGTCTATGACGGGATGTTCAGCACGCCGAAGACCGAGGCGGGCGCTCGGCAGATCCCGCTGTCCGCGACAGCGCTGCAACTGATCGCGGACTGGCGGGGCGACACGATACCGGACCCGGATCGGTTGGTGTTCTCAACACGGACCGGCATGCCGATATCGCCGAACAACGTCCTGCGCCGGGCGATCTTCCCGGCGTGCGAGCGTCTGCAGCTGCCGAAAGCCACCTGGCTCACGTTCCGGCGCACGTACTCGTCGTGGTCACACGACAAGGGCGTGCCCGGCAAGGTGGTCGCGCAGCTCATGGGACACGCCAACGTCGATACGACGCTGAACGTCTACACGCAGGTCCTCGACGGCTCGCTGCGAGCCGCCGCGGACAAGGTCGGGAGCGAATTGTTCACAATTGTTCACACGCCGGCAGGAGTGGGAACGCTAAGTCATTGAAAAGACTGGCGCGCCCTGCAGGACTCGAACCTGCGACCTCCTGGTTCGTAGCCAGACGCTCTATCCAACTGAGCTAAGGGCGCGCGAACCATCCACTATAGCAAAGACCCGCGGACGGTAATCTATTTCACCCTGTCCAGATCCGTCGCGGCTGACTCGACGAGGGACGCCAACCGCGTGAGCGCCGCCGCCGCGCGGACCGCTTCGGCTTCGGCCTCCTTGTAGTGCGCCTGCTCGATGTTCTCCCGGACGCCAGGAATCGTCTTGACGCCATAGCCCGTGTAGAAGCCGGGCGCGTAAATCAGGTGGCGATACCATTCGCGGCCCGGCAGGCCGGCAGAGTCTGTCAACTGCTGTTCGCTCTGACGGAGCTTGGCGTTGACCGCGACGAGCACATCGGCGTGTCCGCTCATCCGGCCGCGCGCCGCATCGAGGGCGCGCTGATAATGCTTCGCGCTTTCCGTCAGCGTGGTCACGGCGTTGTCGAGCGGCGCGAAATTCAGCGCCGGCGGCACCTCTTTCTTCGCCGGCAGCACGTCAGGGTGGCGCGGGTCACGCATCGCCGCCAGCACGCCGTCGTCGAGCTCACGATTGCGTTCCTTGATCTCGTCCTGGCGCCGCTTCAAGAGGTCCTGCAGATCCTTGACGTAGGTCTGCACGGTATCGGCGAAGTTGGAGAATTGAAACGGCAGGACCTCGGCATCGGACAGCCGGATGACCGCCGTGCCAACCGTCTGCGCGAGCGCCCGCGCATAGACGAAATCGGTGTCGAGAAAGTGCGTATAGAAATAGAAATCGTCGTAGATCGAGTGATAGATGCCGTCGTCGCCCTCTCCGCCGAAGCCGAGATTGAGCGACGCAATGCCGGCATGCTGGAGGAACGGCGTGTAGTCCGACCCGGAACCGAGCGCGCCGATGCGCAGATCGGCGCGGTTGCGCGCTTCCTCCCGGCTCGAGGCCGAGCCGCGCGCGATCGCTTGCGCCTGGGCCCGCTTCCATACCGTGACGCCCGCTTCGGGATCGGCAACGTCGCGCGCAACGTCGTTGACGAATTTCTCCAGCGAATGCGAACCGCTCATCCCGAGGAAGCCCCGACCGGTACCGTCCGTGTTGATGTACGCGACGGCGTGCTGCTGCAGTTCCGCCATGTGCGTCTCGACCCACTCGGTCGATCCGAGCAGGGCCGGCTCCTCGCCGTCCCAGGCGGTGTAGACGATCGTCCGCTTCGGCGCCCAGCCCTGCTTGCGCAGTTCGCCGAGCGCCCGCGCCTCCTCCAGTTCGGTCGCGATTCCGCTCACCGGATCGCTGGCGCCGTTCACCCACGCGTCATGGTGGTTACCGCGCACGATCCATTCGTCGGGATACGTCGATCCGGGAATCCTGGCGACCACGTTGTAGAGCGGCTTGATGTCCCAGTTGAACGCCACACGGAAATGGACCTTTGCGGATCCGGGGCCCAGGCGGTACGTGATCGGCAGACCTCCGCGAAAGCTCTCCGGAGCGGAAGGACCCGTCAACGCTGCCAGCAGCGGCTGCGCGTCGCCGTACGAAATGGGCATCACCGGAATCCTGGTCAGCGTCGGCGCGTCCTTGACCGCGAGCCGCCTGGCCGAGGGCGTCGCCCCAACGCCGGGGGTCAACGGATCGCCCGGATACATCGGCATATCCATCACGCTGCCGCGCTGCACGCCCTCGCCCGGCCGCATCGGACCGGCAGGAAACACTGACGCGATCGCATACCCGTCGTCTCGCGGATCCGAGTAGATCAGACACGCCACTGCGCCATGTTCAGCGGCGACCTTCGGCTTGATGCCTCGCCACGAGGCGCCGTAGCGGGCGATGGCGATCGCCCCGCGCACCGAGACGCCCAGCCGATCGAGCTCGTCGTAGTCCTCAGGCCGTCCGTAGTTGACGTAGACCAGCGGTGCGGTGACGTCGCCGTCGATCGAATAGGCGTTGTAGGTGGGAAGCTGCTCGGCCTTCTGAACGCTTGTCGGGTCGGCAGACACCGCCGGCTCCTCCAGCTTCGCCGTGAACTTCGTCGGCTCGACCAGCTCGAGCAAGCGTTCCTTCGGCGTCGGAAACAGGACGTCGAACTGCTCAATGGCGGTGTCCCAGCCGTATTCCTTGAATCTGGCCAGAATCCATTCGGCGTTGTCCTTGTCGTAGGGCGACCCGACGTGATGCGGCCGCGCGCTGAGCCGCTGCATCGTGGCCTTCACGTTGGCCGGCTGCGGCAAGGCTCGGAAGGTCTCGTCCCAGGGCTTGGCGGGAGACTGAGCGAGTGGAGTAGCGATCACGCTGAGAAACACGGCAGCCAGAGCCAGTCGGTGGAGCGAACGCATGCAGAGCCTCCGCAATGATGTTACTCGGCGACTCCGCCGGAAAGGAGGAGCTTCTGCACCTTGGAGTTTCTCCACCTTGGAGAAATGGAGGGCATGAAGAAGAGTCATTGGCTGGCCTGGGCCAGCCGACCGACCTCCATGTCCTTCATTTCTCCAAGGTGGATCCTCCATCTCATCTCTTCCTGACCCTTTGAGCCGCAGGCGTCGTCGCGCATAATCCCTCAATGTCCGTCGCCGAGCACAAGGCGCTGTCCCCCAGCCATGTCAGCTGTTTTGTGCTGACGGTGAGCGATTCGCGAACGCTCGGTCACGGATACGAGCGGCCAGGCCATCGCGAGTCTTCTTGTGGCCGCCGGCCACACGGTCACCGGACGGCTGGTGGTTCGCGACGAGCCGCGTCGATGTCGCGCGGACCATTCGCGAGGAAATCGACAAAGGCGAAGCGCGCGTAATCATCACGACAGGAGGAACCGGGATCTCGAGGCGGGATTCCACCTACGAGGCCGTCACCGCCCTCTTCGAGAAGCGGCTGGACGGCTTTGGTGAGTTGTTCAGGATGCTCAGCTATCAGGAGATCGGATCGGCTGCCATGCTCTCACGCGCGACGGCGGGAGTCTCGGGCGGCTGCGCCGTCTTCATGCTGCCAGGCTCGCCTGCCGCGGTCCGGCTGGCCATGGAGCGCCTCATCCTTCCTGAGCTCGGGCATGTCGTTCGTGAGCTCAGGAAGTAAACTGCGAGCTCGAGTTACCAGTTAACGATATGCGTCCAATCAAGGACACGCTGCTTGTTCGACGACGCCCTCCGGCTGTTGATGGATGCCGCCGTGCCGATTGAGGGCATCGACCGCGTGCCCCTGACCGAGGCCGACGGACGGGTCGCGGCGCGCGACGTCGTGGCTGGCGTGGACGTGCCGCCGTTCGACCGCGCCGCCATGGACGGCTATGCCGTCGTCGCGGAAGACACGTTCGGCGCGGGTCCGCATGCGCCGAAGAACGCTCGTCCGCGTCGACCGCGTGTTCACCGGCCAGATGCCAGCGCGCACGCTCGCGCGCGGCGAGTGCATTGAGATCGCAACCGGCGCCCCGATGCCGGACGGAGCCGATGCCGTCGTCATGGTCGAGGAAACGGAGCGCGCCGATCCGGCCGGTCGACGAGATTCGCGTGCTGACGCCGGTCTATCCCCGGCAGTACGTGGGTCGCCGCGGCGCGGACATGGCGTCCGGTCAGACGGTCGTCAGTCGCCGGCCATGTGCTCACACCAAGCCGCGTGGGCGCGCTGGCGGCCACAGGCGTCACCAGCGTCGAAGTGTACAAGCGGCCGTCCGTTGCCATTCTGTCGACCGGCAACGAAATCGCCGAGCCCGGCCAGCCACTGGCGCCCGGACAGATTTACGACATCAACCGCTTCACGCTGGAAGCGGTCGTCAAGCGCCACGGCGGCGTCGCGGTCGCCCTGCCAACCGCGATCGACACGCTCGAAGACCTATCGGCGAGCGTGGATGCCGCGCGCGCCCACGACGTGATCGTGTTCTCCGGAGGAAGCTCCGTCGGCGACCGCGATCTGATTCTCGATGTCCTGCGGCAGCGCGGCGAAGTGCTGTTTCATGGCATCGCCGTCAAACCGGGAAAGCCGACAGCCTTCGGCCGAATCGGCACGACCCCTGTGCTCGGCATGCCCGGCTATCCGACGTCGTGCCTGTCGAACGCCTATATGCTGCTCGTACCGTTTCTCAGGAAGATAGCGCGGCTGCCCGAGTGGCGTCCGACGACGATTGAAGTGCCCCTCGCGCGCCGGATCGTCTCCACGACCGGCCGCCACCAGTTCTATACCGTGCGCATCGTCGACGGCCGGGCGGAGCCCGCGTTCAAAGCGTCTGGCGACATCACGAGCATGGCCAACGCCGACGGGTACATAGAGATCCCCGCCCAGACCGACATCGTCGAAGCCGGAACGGTGGTGTGGTAGGCTCTTCTGATTACTTCAGCGAAGTCTCTTGTTCACCTCGTCCCAGTTGATCGACGTTCCACCACGCCGCGAGGTAATCGGGCCGGCGATTCTGGTACTTGAGGTAGTAGGCGTGCTCCCAGACGTCGATGCCGAAGATGGGGCGCTTGCCGTCCATCATCGGGTTGTCCTGGTTCGGCGTGCTCTCGACCGAGAGCTTGCCGCCTGCGTCAACGAGCCAGACCCACCCGCTGCCGAACCGCGCGCGCCGCCCTTGTTCATCTGTTCCTTGAAGGCGTCGAAGCTGCCGAACGCGCCGTTGATCGCCTCGGCCACCTGGCCGGTCGGCGCGCCACCCTTCGCCGAGCCCATGATTTGCCAGAACATCGTGTGATTGACGTGGCCGCCGCCGTTGTTGCGGACGGCGGTGCGAATATCCTCGGGCACCGCGTTCAAGATTCTTGATGAGCTCTTCCGCACTCCTGCTCTGCAAGTCGGCGTGTTTCTCGAGCGCCGCGTTCAGATTGTTGACATAGGCGGCGTGATGCTTGCCGTGATGGATCTGCATCGTCTGCGCATCGATGTGCGGCTCGAGCGCGCCGAAGTCGTACGGCAGGGGCGGTAGCGTGTGGGCCACGGGGACCTCCAGGGAGAAAGAGGGTGAAAGAGTGAAAGGGTGAAAGGGTGAAACAGGTTCTCCTCACACTCTATTTAAGCTGCACGATTCTGTCCAATGTCAGCCTCCCCGCTCTCGAACACCAGCCTGTCGCTTGTCCAGAAATTCAACACTCCGCAGACGGCTATCGCCACCAGGTTGGCGGGCAGCGGGCGCAGCCGGGCGCCGCCGACGAGGACCAGCATCACCACCGCGTTGCCGGCGAGGGAGATGACGCCGTTGGCGATCGCGAAACGTGCGAAGATGCCCGGCCATCTCCGGTCTCCCCTGCCGGCTGTCCGGCCATGTCCAGTGCCAATGCCAGGCAAAGTTGTGCATGCACCGCCATCGTTACGGCGAGCACGGCCGCCGCCGCATAGTCCATCACGTGAATGAGCGCCCAGAGAACGCCCAGCTGAACGATCACACCCGAGCGCACTAACGAGATTGAACTCGATGAAGCGCATGCTCGATCGCTCACTCCGGACGAGGTTCCGCTCGATACAACGCGAGCGTGTTTCGCGCGGTCGAGACAATCATCGTCGCGCCCAGCCCCGCCGCCGCAATCACGCCGCCCACGTCGAAGAGCAGGAACCTGTGCCCAAGGATCGCCGTCGTGGGGTGCAGATAAGCGGCAAGGTTTCCAACGGCGAGCAGAATGCGCAGCTCGGTCGGCCCAATCTTGAAGAAGCTCATCGTGAACGTGCCCAGGCAGTGCGTCGCCAGATACACCTCGATGCAAACCAGCAGATACGCCACGAGCAGCACGAGCGCCACGAGTGGACTCATATATCCGGAGAGCGCCAGTCCGCCGAAGAGGCACGCTGATGCCTACGGCGTCGACGACGTGGTCGACGTAGAACCCGTAGCGAGGGCGCTGCTGGCCCCGCACGCGCGCGAGCGTGCCGTCCAGACTGTCGCCAAACCAATTCGCCGCGAGGCTGAGCACAACCAGCAGGAGGCCGAGAGGCGTGACTCGAGCCAGCCAGTACGAGCCGCCCGCCGCCACCATCGCGACGAGCGCCAGGACCGTGAGGTGATCGGAATTGATTGACCGCGGCATCCGGCCAGCGAGCCAGATCAAGCAGCGCTTTTCAATTGGCGCGAGCAGGCTCGTCAGCACTCGAGCGGGATCGCGGAACGGTTGACGCGAGTGGGTCGAAGTCGTGCCCGTGGTGTCCATGACGGTCTCCTCATCTCGATATGCGAGAAAGGGCGAGGAGGCGGCTCACCATCCGGTCGGCCGCCGGCCTGAGCTCATTCCTTACCGTTTGACGCATAATCGATTCGAGAGGGACATGAAAGGACTCTGCGTGGCGGTCATCGCGACGGTTGGGCTGACCGTGACCGCCGAAGGCCTGGTCCCGCCGCTGCCGGACGGCGCGCTCGAAGGGTGGACGCGATACGCAGCTGAGACCGAACAACGAGTCACGCGTGAGGTCTCGTCCAAGGCCGGTTTCCTTGCGATCGACTTTGCCGCCGGTGCAGCAGCAGAGCGCGCCTCGGTGTTGTCCGGCGCGATCCCCATTCGCGCGACGGCCAGTGTCGACACGAACGGGAAGCCTCTCGAGGTTCCGAACGCGATGGTGCACCACTGGCGGGGGGCGGTGTTGCTCAGAGGGCTCGACGTGACGTCTCTGATGGCCATACTCGAGAGGGACGTGCCGAATACGGGTCAGGAGGACGTGCTGCGCGCCTCGGTCCTCAATCGCGGGCCGGATACCATGACGGTGTTTCTGAAGGTCCGGCGGACGAAGTTCGTGACGGCGGTCTACAACACGGAGCATGCGCTCAGGTTTCATCGCGTCTCTTCGCAGCGCGCCTGGAGCGAGAGTGTGGCGACGAAGATTGCCGAACTGGCGGATGCCGGCGGCGAACGGGAAGTGCCGTCTGGCGAGGACCGCGGCTTTCTCTGGAGGTGGAATTCGTATTGGCGTTACGAGCAGGTTCCGGGAGGCGTGATTGCCGAGTGCGAATCCGTGAGCCTCAGCCGCCGAGCCCCCTTCGGCCTGCGTTCCCTGATCGGCCCTCTCATCAGCGGGGTCGCACGGGAGTCGATGGAGCGAACGCTGACGGGGCTGCAGCGCTACTTTCAGGCGAATCCTGTCACCCAAAGGCCGCGCGCGCCGTCGCGGGCTCAATGACGGTCGCGGCCAGGAATTCGGTGACGGCAGCGGCCAGCAGGAGGATCGCCAGTGAACGGTGATCGGTCAGCATCGCGACCGCTCCGAGCACCTGGGCCGACATGAGCGCGAAGTCAGCGGCTCGAATCCATCCCCTGGTTCGGCC
Organism: uncultured Acidobacteriota bacterium; assembly: GCA_963724645.1. Classification (GTDB taxonomy): domain Bacteria; phylum Acidobacteriota; class Vicinamibacteria; order Vicinamibacterales; family SCN-69-37; genus CAVXSP01. The sequence continues at coordinate 1,724,526 of CAVRVJ010000003.1, read as the reverse complement.
GCGCTGAAGCGTCCACTCCGCAGGCATCGCCTGCAGCGTGAACCACACATGCAGCCGAAGGGTGATCGAAGTCAGCGCGGCCGCCACTCCGATGACGAGGATCCCGAACCTGTAGATTTCCGGTCCCAGGCCCAGCCCTGCGAGGAGAACGCCCGACATCACGGTGTACAGGACGCTGATCGCGGCCTGGTGAACGCGCCACCACCAGCGCGAAGACTTGTGTCCTGACGAGAGATCCGGCGGCGTCGCGCGCACGCCGGTCGTGGATCCTGCGGTTCCACCGTCCCGAAGGCACTCCAGCGCGGCCACGAGCTCCCCCGCCGACGAGTATCGCTGCGCACGATCTTTCTGCAAGCACGTCCGCAGGATTGTGCTCAATGCGGCGTAGTCACTTCCGGATGTTGCCCATTCCGGCAGATCTGCTGGCGCCTGCTCGAGGATCCGCGCAACCGTGGAGGCTTGATCCTCGCCGGCGAAGGGATGACGGCCCGCCGCGAGCTCGTAGATCACCACTCCGAGCGAGAAGAGATCGCTCCGGCCATCCAGCGGCTCACCGCGCAGCTGCTCCGGAGACATGTAGGTGGGCGTTCCGAGGCGGGCGCCGTCTTCGGTGAGCACCGGGCGGGACGGCCGGTCGGACGCGAGCGTCCGCGCGAGACCGAAATCCAGGACCTTGACTTCGCCGTCCGGCCCGCGCACCACGTTTTCCGGCTTCAGATCGCGATGCACAATCTCGCGCTCGTGGGCCAGGGCGAGTGCGCGCGCGAGACCGAGGGCGGTTGCGACCACGCGCGGAAGGGGCTGCGGACCGCGGCCGATTTCCTCCCGCAACGTCTCGCCCGGGACGTATTCGGAGGCGATGAAGAGATGACCGTCAATCTCTTCCAGCGCGTAGACAATCGCGATGTTCGGGTGGGTCAGCGTGGCGGCAGCCCGCGCCTCGCGCCGCAGCCGCTCGCGCCTGGTGTCGTCGGCGGCAAACCGCGGGGCAATCGCTTTGAGCGCCACCGTCCTGCCCAGACGCGTGTCGTCAGCCAGATACACGACGCCCATCCCGCCCGACACCCAGCACGCCACGAATCTCGTACTGTCCGATCGACTGCCCGACAAGGGACGTGCCCGATTGGTCCGCCAGCTCGATCAATCGAGAGGCCTCGCCGGGGGCGTTTCAAGAAACGAACCGGCGTGCTCATGCGCCGCGATCAGCGAATCGACCTCGGCCCGAGAGCGGCGTCGTCCGCACACGCGGCGTCAAGAAAGGCCGCGCGGTCAGCCGGCGCAATCTCCAGGGCACGATGGAACAGATCGACGGCGGCGTTCACGCGGAGGAGCTGCCTTGCATCTCCCGCAGCAGCCAGGCCTTGGCGAACGTCCAGTGACGTTTGACAGTCGCAGGCGACACGTCCATGGCGTCCGCCGTTTCGTCCACCGAAAGCCCCCCGAAGAATCTGAGCTCAACGACCCGTGCATGCTCTGGATGCGCGCCGGCAAGCCTCTCGAGCGCGCGGTCGAGCGCGATGAGATCGACGGGGTCGTCAGCCGCTGCCCCGGGCAGAAGCGTCTCGTCGAGCGTGACGGCGACCTGGCCGCCTCCGCGCTTGAACGCTGCGCGGGCGCGCGCGCGCTCCACGAGCAGGCGCCTCATCGCGATGGCGGCGATCGCCACGAAATGTCCGCGAGTCCTGCCATGGAGGCGATCCGTCCTTCAGCAGCCGCAGACAGGCTTCGTGGACGAGCTCGGTCGCCTGCACACTCTTCGCCCGCTCGCGGCGCACGTACCCGTCTGCCAGACGGCGAAGCTCCTGATAGACCTGTTCGACGAGCTCAGCGGCTGGCTGCGACATCGCAGGGAGACGAGTCGACCCCCGGCCCCAAGCCCTCCTCCGGCGGCGCCACTACGTTGTACAGCGTGTCACGCTCGACTGGGAGGCGGCCGGCCGTCCGAATCAGGCGGCGAATCTCGGCTGTCGCCATCGCGACGGGCGTTCGGGCGCCCGCCATGTGGTAGATCCGTTCTTCCTGCACGGTTCCGTCCAGATCGTCGACGCCGTACCAGAGCGAGATCTGAGCGACCTCCACACCGGTCGCGATCCAGAAGGCTTTGATGTGCGGAATGTTGTCGAGCATCAGGCGCGCCACCGCATGCACGCGCAGGGTGTCACTCGCCGACGGCGCCGGCAACTTGCGCATCTGGTTGTTGTCTGGATGAAAGGCGAGCGGAATGAACGCCTGGAATCCGCCGGTCTCGTCCTGAAGGGCGCGGGCCCGCAGCATGTGATCGACGCGCTCCTCCATCGTTTCGATATGGCCGTAGAGCATCGTCACATTCGACCGGAGGCCGAGCCGGTGCGCGAGGCGGTGGATTGACAGGTAGCGATCGGCGTCCGCCTTGTCGTGGCAGATCTTCCGGCGCACGCGCTCGGCAAAAATCTCGGCGCCGCCGCCCGGCAGTGAGTCCAATCCCGCCACCATCAGCCCGCGCAGGACCTCCTCGTCGCTCATGCCGTACGTGTCTGCAAAGAACGCGATCTCCACCGCCGTGAAGCACTTCAGATGGATCCCCGGCCGGATCTGCTTCAAGCCGCGCAGCATCTCAAGGTAGTAGTTGAACGGAAGATCGGGATGGAGACCGTTGACGATGTGGACTTCGGTCAGCGCCTGATCGCCTCGCGAGCGCAGCTTGTCGAAGATCTGCTCCAGCGACATCGTATAGGCCTGGCTGTCGCCTGGACGCAACCGCGCAAACGAACAGAACAGGCAACTGGCAGCGCACACGTTTGTGGCTTCGAGGCGCAGGTTGTAGTTGTAGTAGGTCAGCGCCCCGTGGCGGCGTTCGCGTTCGCGGTTGGCCAGCCAGCCGATCGCGTGCACGTCGGGACATTCGAAGAGTCGAACGCCGTCGCCGAGATCGAGGCGTTCAGCGGCATCGAGCTTCGCGACGATGTCGGAGAGGCCGAGGGAGGAGAGGCGAGAGAGCATTTCTCAGGCCCAAGGCCCAAGGCCCAGGGCCCAAGGCCACTCGTTCCCGTCCGCGCTTGAGATCCCACTTCGGCCTGGGGCCTGGGGCCTGGGGCCTGATCTCATGCCGCTCCCATCACCTGCACTCGCATCGTGCGGGCGCGCGGGCCGTCGAACTCCGCCAGCAGCAGGCGCTGCCACTGGCCGAGTACGACTTCGCCACCGCTCAACTGGAGCGAGAGGCTGTGCGACAGGAGCAGCGATCGCAGGTGCGCGTCCGCGTTCATGCGATCGCAATCAGAATGGCGGGGATCGTTGTGCCGCCAGTTTGCTTCACGGGGGACGATCTGCTCCAGAAACGTCTTGATATCGGCGGTCAGCGCCGATTGAAACTCGTTGATGAACAGTGTGCAGGTCGTGTGCGTCGAAAAGAGATTGACCATGCCCTCCGCAATGCGCGCCTTGCGGACGATCGCCATGACGCGATCGGTCAGATCGACCACCTGAATCCGCTCGACGGTTTCAACCACGAAGGTCTCGCCATGGACTCGCAGCGGACCGGCGACCGTCAACACCCCGGCGACAGGCCGCGCGCGCGCCGTCACCGTCGAGCTCTTCGTCATGTTTTCCTCGGGGGACGTCGTCCCCGCAAACCCCCTACGCCGTCGCTCGCTGGACCCTCGATCCCCGCTCCGATCGGGGTGGCTCACTCTCGTGTCACATGCGATTGCACGCGCCGGACCGCTCATTTTGGCATGCTATACTCCGCCAGACAACTGACGTTCGCCCGGCGCCAGGGAAGTGGGTGCGATGCCCACGCGGTGCCGCCACTGTAAGCGATAGTCACCGTTCGATCGGTGACACGTCGCGAGCCAGGATACTGAGCCCGGGCCGTCCTTCCCCCAGCCGCTGGAATCAGCCGGCGCCTGGATCGGCGCGAGAGCACGCCGAAGGAGGTCTGATGACCCGTCGTCTATCCGGCTGTTCGTGCCGGCTGTTCTCCTTCACAATTCTTCTTACGGTGTTCGCTTCCAGTCTGGCGATTTGCACCGCGGCGTCCGCGCAGACGCTGCGCGGCCGGGTTCTCGATCCGGACGCGCGTCCTGTCGGCGGCGCCGACGTGATCGTGCTGCACGGCGAGACGGTCATCGCCAGCATGAAGACCACGTCCGACGGCCGCTTCAGGGCGGCTCCGCTCGCCAACGGCGACTATGTCCTCCTCGCCACGGCACCCGGATTGGCGAGCACGCCGCGATCGGTCTCGGTCGGTACGAGCGATCCGATCGATATCGAGCTCCGCCTTGCGATCAGCGCCGTTCAGGAATCGGTTGTCGTCTCCGCCTCGCAAGTCGAGACGCCGCTGTCGCGCGCGAACGAAAGCGTGACCGTCATCGATCGGGAGGAACTGGACCTCACACAGACGGCCAGCGTCGCCGACGCGCTGCGGTTGGTGCCCGGCTTCAGCGTCGCCGCGTCCGGCGGACCAGGCGCGCTCACGTCAATTTTTCCCCGCGGCGGCGAGTCGGACTACACGCTCGTGCTCGTCGACGGCGTCCCCCAGAATGCGTTCGGCGGCGGCTTCGATGCCGCTCACCTCGACACCGCCGGCCTCGAGCGGATCGAAGTCGTGCGCGGACCGGAGAGCGCGCTGTACGGCGATGGCGCAATCGGCGGCATTGTTCATTTGGTGACGCGTCAGGGCGGGCCTCTGCAGGGACAAGCGTCGGTTGAAGGCGGCGGGTACGGCTTCAGCCGATCGACCGCCTCGGCGAGCGGATCGGCGGGCGCGTGGAGCTGGGGCGGTTCGTTCGACAGGTTGTTGACCGACGGTGACACGCGCGAGTGGCCCAGCCTCAATCGCCGCGTAGCCAACAGCGATTACGACCGCGTCATCGGATCCGGCAGCTTCGGATGGTCCGACGGTCCGAGCCGCGCGATCCGTGTGGACGTCCGCGGCGGTCGTGACACCAGGGGCACTCCCGGACCGTACGGCTCAGACCCGCAGCATCTGTACGGCGGACTGGATCTGGTATCGCGCGAGACCATTACCTCCAAGGGTGTCGGCATCTCCGGCACGTTGGGCAGCCCCGTGACGTGGCGACATCGTGTCCAGTTCACGTGGGCCGACCAGCAGAGCGACTTCGTCTCTCCGCCATTCGGCTGCGACCCGACCAATTGTCAACTGCCTCCACTCAGTTCTGACGATCGGACCCGCCGCCTGACCGGCCGCTATCAATTCGATCGCGACCTCCGTCCCGTCAGCCTTTCAGGCGGCTGGGAAATCCTGAACGAACGCGTTGACAATACGTACATTGCGGGCCAGACCTTTCAACCCGTACCCATCACCCGATTGGACTCCGGCCTCTTTGTAGAGGCTCGCCCCTCACTGGGCCGGCGCGCCTTTCTGACGCTGGGCGCGCGGCTCGAGTACATCAAGCGCGACGCGCTCGAGGCAAACCCGGGCACGCGGCCGGCCTTTGGTGACGATGTCGTCTGGTCGCTGAATCCGAAACTCGCTGGAGCCTGGTTCCTGCACGAATCCGACGCGGGGTATTGGACGAAACTCCGTGCGAGTGCGGGGACCGGCATCAAGCCGCCGACGGGATTCGAGATCGCTTACACCGACAATCCAAGCCTCAAACCCGAGCGCAACCGCAGCGTCGATGCCGGAATCGAGCAGGCGATCGGCGGCCCTTCGCTCGTCGCCGACGCCACATGGTTCTTCAACCGATACGAGGATCTGATCGTGACGGTCGGAACCACCCTCACCGGCGCCAGCCGGTATCAGACCGACAACATCGCCAACGCCAGGGCGCAGGGACTGGAGACCGGCCTCCGCTGGCGCTCCGGCGCAGGGCTGTCGGCGCGGGTGTCATGGACCTGGCTCGACACGGAAGTCCTTGGCGTGGACGGGCTGACCTCCGTGGCGCCCAGCCCGTACAAGGTGGGCGATCCCCTCATCCGGCGCCCGCGTCAGCAGGGGTTCGGCGAGATCGCCTGGACCCATCGCAGGTCGACCGCGTTTCTGACGGTTGGCGGCCGAGGCAGGATGTCCGACCTCGAGCCGAATTACGTGTCGAGCGTGTACACCAATCCGGGCTATGTCACCATCGCGCTCGGGGGATCGTTCACCGTGGCTCGCCATGTCGAGATCTTCGGTCGTGTGACGAACGTGCTCGACCGCAGCTATGAAGAAGTGTTCGGCTTTCCGGCGCTCGGTCGAACTGCGTCGATAGGCGTGCGAGTTGCTGCAAGCCGTTGATCTGAGGTTCGGGTACGGCCGAGCCAGGCCCGAGGCCCAAGCCCCCAGGCCCAAGAGAGAGCGTTCTTCCTTGGGCCCAGGGCCCAGGGCCTCTGGCCTCGTGATTGACGGCGTGTCGCTCGAGATCACGAGAGGCGCGCTCGTCGGGATTCTCGGTCCCAATGGATCGGGCAAGACGACGCTCTTGCGGCTGCTGGCCGGGACGCTGAAACCGGACAGCGGCGAAGTGATCCTCGATGGCGAGAATCTGTCCCGCTGGCCTCGGGCGGCTGTCGCGCGCCGGTGTGCGGTCGTGCCGCAGGAAACGCACCTGGCGTTCGACTACAGCGCCCTGGAGATCGCCCTCATGGGACGGTATCCGCATCTTGGCGCGTTCGAAGTCGAGACGCCCGCGGACATTCGCGCCGCATTGGACGCACTCGACTCGACCGGCACGCGGCACGTGGCGCACCGCGGGTTCCAGACGCTCAGCGGCGGGGAAAAACAACGCGTGATCATCGCCTCCGCTCTGGCGCAGTTGGACCAGGCACGCGATGCCCGGCACTCGGCTGCGACGGAGAGCCCGCCGGCCGCAGCCAACGCCGGACGCCTCCTCCTGCTCGATGAGCCCACGGCTTCGCTCGATCTGAAGTACCAGATCGAGGTCGCGCGATTGATCCGGCGCCTGCCGAAGGATCATGGCATCGGCGTTGTGCTGTCGACGCATGACCTCCGGCTGGCCGCCGCGCTCTGCACCGAGCTGGTGCTGCTCAAGGCAGGACGCGTGCTTGCTCGAGGACCCGTGGCCGACACCCTGACCCGGATGCGCGTGGCCGAACTGTACGAGCTTGACGAAGAGGATCTGCGCGAGATGCCGGCTGCCGGAGTCGCGAACCCGTGATGGACGTTCGGCATCCGTTGCGGCGCGCATCACCAGTGATTGCCGTCTGCTTTCTTGCGATGGTCGCCGCCGTGATCGGCGCGCCGTTTGTCGGCACGACGTCGATCAGCTTCGCGAAAGTCTTTACCGGCGCTGCCGCGGCGCCGGACAATCTGGATCGGCAGATCTTCTTCATCGCTCGACTGCCGCGCGCGGTGGCAGCGGCACTTGTCGGCGGCTGCCTGGCCGCCGCCGGCGTGGTGTTCCAGGGATTGCTCCGCAACCCCCTTGCGACGCCGTACACGCTTGGGGTCTCGGCCGGTGCGGCGCTGGGCGCCATGATTGCGATCACCTTCGGTGCGGCGATGCCCGCCGGCGGCGTCGCCTCGGCCAGCCTGGCAGGCGCCGCGCTGGCGGTTGCCGTGGTCTATGCGCTGGCCTCGGCAAGGCGATCCGGATTCTCCACCACGGTGCTCCTCCTTGCCGGCGTGACGCTGAACGCGTTTTTTTCGGCGCTGATTCTGTTCGTGCAGTACCTCAGCAATTTCTCCGAGGTCTTCCGCGCCATGCGCTGGCTCATGGGCGATCTGGACGTCGCCAGTTATTCGCCGATCCTGGCCGCCCTGCCGTTCATTGCAGTTGCGTTCGTCGCGTTCGCCTGGCTCGCCAGACCGCTGAATCTGCTGAGCCTCGGAGTCGACGCCGCCGAGTCGCGTGGTGTGAAGGTCGAGCAGGCGCAGCGCCTTGCGTTCTTCAGCGCGTCGCTCGCCACAGGCGCGGCCGTGTCGATTGGCGGCCCGATCGGGTTTATCGGCATCATCGTGCCGCATCTGGTGCGCCTTCTCGTCGGCGCGGACCATCGGGTCGTCCTGCCGGCGTCCACATTTCTCGGTGCGGCATTTCTCGTGGTCTGCGACATCCTCGCGCGAACGGCGATCGCGCCGATGGAGTTGCCCGTCGGGGTCATCACGGCCCTGCTCGGCGGGCCGTTTTTTCTCTGGCTGCTGGTGAGGAAGAGATGACTCGAGGTCAGACGGCAAGGCCGCGAGGGAGTCGGGCGCCAGCAGCGTTGCTTGCCGTGGCGCTCATTCTCGGCTGTGGTTTTCGAGCTCACGCCGTGCCCAGGCCGGCCGGCTCGCAGGCTCGCAGCGTCACGAGCCCTGTCCCCCACCGCATCATTTCCCTGATTCCCTCGGTCACTGAGATGCTTTTCGCCATCGGGGCTGGCGACGCAGTCGTTGGAGTATCGACGTTCGATCATTACCCGCACGAGGTCGAGACCCGGACCAAGGTTGGCGGCCTGCTCGATCCAGATTTCGAGCGGATCCTCTCACTCCGCCCTGACCTCGTCGTCGTGTACGGGACACAGAGCGCCCTGATCGAACGGCTCGGCCGCGCGCATATTCCGATGTTCAACTATGAGCACGCAGGCCTGGCGGACGTCACCCGGACCCTGCGCCAGGTCGGCGCGCGGGTTGGCCGCGCCGACGTCGCCAACCGGCTGGCCCTCGCTCTCGAGAAACGCCTGACGGACGTTCGGACCAGGATCGGCAACCGCCCGAAGCCGAAGACCATGATCGTCTTCGAGCGTGAACCGGGAACGCTGCGGGGGATGTTCGCCAGCGGCGGGGTCGGGTTTCTGCACGACATGCTCGAAACGGCCGGCGGCGCGGATGTGTTCTCCGACGTCCATCGCCAGAGCTTGCAGGTGACCTCCGAGCTGGCGCTCGCACGAGCGCCCGAGGTGATTCTCGAAATCCGTGCCGGCCCGGAGTGGACGCCGGCGCGCGTTGCGCGGGAACGCGACGCCTGGCGGGCGCTGGCCTCGATGCCCGCCGTCCGCACCGGCCGAGTCTATCTGCTGACCGACGAGGTCATGTCTATCCCAGGACCGCGTGTCCCGGACGCCGTCATGCTGATGGCCCGGGCGCTGCATCCGGACGTCTTCAAGTGATGTGATGCAGTTGCCTTCGTCTCGCGGCCCGCGGCCTGGGGCCGATTGACTACACGAACTCGACGTCGATTCTCTTCGGAATCAGGCCACGCTCGAACGCCTCGCCAAAAAACCGCTCCAGCCCCGCGCGGCCACGCGGGCCGTAATCGAGTGTCAGCTGGTTCACGTACATTCCGACGAATCGATCGGTCGTGGTCTCGTCCAGGCCCCGGCCGAATTGCTGCGCGTATTGCACGGCCGCCGGGCGATTGGAGAGCGCGTGCGCGATGCTGTCGTGGAGCATCTTCGAGACGACTCGAATCATGTCGCCGCCCAGATCGCGACGAATGACATTGCCGCCGAGCGGCAGCGGCAGACCACCCGTCCGGTCGAACCACCATTCACCGAGGTCAACGATCTTCTCGAGTCCTTGCGATCGGTATGTGAGCTGGCCTTCGTGGATCAACAGGCCGGCGTCGACGACCCCGTCCATCACCGCCTGCTGAATCTGATCAAAGGGAATCACCTCGAAGTCAAACGAGGCGTCATAGAGCTGCAGCGTCAGAAATGCCGACGTCAGTCGCCCGGGGATTCCCACTTTGAGGCCCTTCAACGAGCGCGCGGCCAGCGGCTGGCGGGCGACGAGAATCGGGCCGTACCGATCGCCCATGCTCGCGCCATGCGGCAGCAGCGCGTACTTGTCGACCAGGTGCGCGTAGGCGTGAAATGAAACAGCCGTGACCTCGTAGCGGCCCTCGAAGGCGGCGCGGTTCAGGGTTTCAATATCGGCGAGTACCTGATCGACGTCGACGCCTTCTACGCGGACGGCGCCACTCGCCAAGCCAAAGAACATGAATGCGTCATCGGAATCCGGACTGTGAGCGACCGTGATTTTCATAAGGGGGACGGGTTTCGGTCTGGAAAACTCATTGTAGTGCGTTCGAGTTTTCCACAAATCGAAACCCGTCCCCCTATTGTGGAAGACTCCCCACACGCAGGCGCGCGAGGTGGGCGAAAAACCGGCCGGCCGAGGCGGGGCCGGCCAGGCGCCAGTCGATCAAGTGCGTGTGCGGCCGCGAACCGACACCGATGGCGATGTCCTCGGGTGCGAGCGACGCAAACGCATCCTCGTCGGTGCGGTCGTCGCCGAGATAGATCACCGTCACGGGCGAGTCATGACCGGCAGCCACGCGGGCACGAATCCATTCGACTGCGCGACCCTTATGCCAATCCGCCGCGGGCAGCAGCTCGTAGACCTTTGCCCCTGGCAGCAGCTTCAGAATGCCGGATTCGATTTGCGGTTCCGCCAGTGTGGCAAATGTCTCGAGCGCCGCCGCTCCGGCATCCGGCGCCGCCAGGCGGACATGACAGGCCAGTGAGAAGGTCTTGTCCTCGAGCAGCAGGCCCTCGCACCAGGAGAGCTCCCGAGCGGCGAGGGCGAGCAGATCTCGAATGACCGGCCCGACCGTCTTCAGCGATGGGTGAGCGAAGGACTCGGAAGGCCCGATGATCTCCAAACCGTGCAGGCCGGCAACGAATTCCGCCGCCGGTCCCACGCGTTCGCGGACGTCGGCCAGCCGCCGGCCACTGACGACGCCAAGCGTCACCGACTCGAGCGCGCCGAGGATATCGATCTGGGCGCGCACGTCGTCGGCCATCATTGCGTCGCCCGGCGTGGGCGCCAGATCGGCCAGTGTCCCGTCGAAATCGGTCAGCAGCAGCGCGTGCCGGTGTGTCAGCCGCCGCTGGACCTCGGCTGCCACCAGGTCGGACGGGTGGAACGCGGCGTCTGCCCGTGCGTGTCTAGCCAGACAGGAACCCCAATCCTTTCCGCCGTTCGAGGCGATCGAGGATGTTCGACGCCCAGTCCAGTACGTCGCGTCCGGCGACGCGGCGTCGCAGAGCCTGCATGCGCCGTCGTCGCTCCCAGCCGGGCATCTCGATTGCGCGCTCGATCGCGGCCGTGAAGCCTTGCTCCTCGTATGGGTTGATGATCATGGCTTCGGCCAGCTCCTGCGCGGCCCCGGCGAGCTCGCTCAGAATGAGCACGCCGTCCAGGTCGTCGCGCGCGGCGACGAACTCCTTGGCCACCAGATTCATGCCGTCGTGCAGCGACGAGACAATGCAGAAGTTGGCGAGGCGGTAGAGCGCGACCAACTCCGGCAGCTCGAACGGCTTCTTCAAATACCGGATCGGACCCTCCTCCGGGCCGCGTCCATAGCGCACGTTCACGCGTGCGACCAGATCATCGATCTCGGCGCCGATTTCCACGTAAGCCGGCACTTCGGCTCGCGACAGCACGCCGATCTGGACAAACGTGAACCGGTCGCGCAAGTCCGGCCGCTCGTCCAGCAGGCGTTCTATGGCGGCAACGCGTTCCGGAATCCCCTTCGTGTAATCAAGACGGTCGACTCCCACGCCGATCACGCGGTCGTCGCCGTCGAGTCGAAGCTCGTCCGTCAGACGCCGCATCGTGGTCTGCAGGGTCTCATCGGCGAGGATTCCCTGGATCCGATCGAAATCGGCGCCGATCGGGATCGCCACGACACGCACCGACCGGTCGCCTCGATGGACGATCTCGCTGGAGACCGACGCGCCGGCTTCCTCTTCGGCCGCCGCCAGAAAGTTCTTCTGATCGCGCGGCACTTGAAACGCAAGCAGGTCGTTGTTCAGCAGGCCCTCGACAATCTCCTTGCGCCATGGACAGATGCGCAGGCGATCGGGATCGGGCCAGGGAATGTGCCAGAAGAGTGCCGTGCGAAGCAGCGGCCGCCGTTCGCGGAGGTACTGCGCGACGAGCGCGAGGTGATAGTCGTTGAGAAAGACCGAGGCATCGGTCGGCGCCTCGACCGCGGCGATTTCGGCGAAGCGACGATTGACCGCCCGGTACGCCTCCCAGTCTTCCGCCTTGAAGATCGGCCGGACATGCGCCTGATGGCAGAGGGGCCACAGACCGCTGTTCGCGAAGCCGGCGTAATAGCCCTCTTCCTCCTCCTTGGTCAGCCAGATTCGACGCAGTCGGTACGCCGGCGACTCCGGCGGCATCTCCACGGAGCTCCGCTCGTCCACGACGGCGCGATCGGCGCTGCCGGCGCCGTGCGCGATCCACACGCCACCGCGCTCGCGCATCAGCGCGTCGAGCGCTACGGACACGCCGCCCGGCGTCGGCCGCACGCGAATCGATCCGTCTTCTGCGTACTCGTGGACCCAGGGTTCGCGATTCGAAACGACGACAAGCCCGGCCCCCGCGCGGCCGATTTCCTTCACCTGCGCGAGCGCCGACTTGAACAGGATCGGCCCGACGACCTCGTGCAGCGCGATGATCGCGACGACAAGCGTCTCGAGCCGGCCGCCCCAGGTCGGATACTCGTTAGCCGCCAGCACGGCGAGGCCGAGCGCGACGCCAGCCTTTGTCATCAGCGCGCGCCACAACAGCCGCGATGCCGGTGTGTCGACGCCCGCGGCGCGCGCGCCGAGCAACGTGCCCCATCTGACAAAGACGAGCCGGACGGCGGAGATCGCGACGGCCGTGGCCCCCAGCGTCGCGAGGGCCTCCAGATGAATCGATGCGCCGGCGGCGGCAAAGAACAACACCACAATCGGCATGGCTCCGCGCTCGATGGCGTCGCGCAGCACGTCGCCGACGGGCGACGCCGCATTCTGGACGACGACCCCGGCCGCCACGGCGGCGAGCAGCGGCACGAAATGCCATTGCGCGCCGAGGGCCGTCAGCGCGACGCACATCGACACGAGCACCAGCGTGAGTTCCCGGCCGACGTAGCGCAGATACAACGCGAAGAGCGATCCGAAGATCGTGCCGAACGCGAACGATCCGATGATCTCCCACGCCGTGGAGATCACGAACAGCATCGGGGCGCCTTCGTGCGCGCCGAATGCCAGCCGAGTCGCTTCCATGCAAATGGCGAACAGAAGAATGACTACGAGGTCGGCGAGCACGACGAGAGGAACCGCCAGTTCGGCCAGCGGCCCGCGAGCCCGGCTCTCCGTAATCACCGCGATCGTCACCGTCGTCGAGAAACCGACCAGCACCGTCGCGGCCAGGCTCGCCGCCGCGACGCGCGTCCATCCGACGAGCTCGGCGCCGATCGGCAGCCACGGCCACGCCAGATACAGTCCCGCGAACAGACCGAGCCAGGCAACGGCGATCGTGATGCCGCCGATCGTCGCGATGGTCGCGAGCCGCGGCCGCAGCCGGTCGAAGTTCAGCTCGAGGCCCGCGATGAAACCGATCACCGCGATGGCCAGACCGTTGGCGACTTGCAGGTCGCGCGCCATCGACTCGCGGATGATGTTGCCGACGTACGGCCCGCACAGCAGGCCGAACATCAAGTAGCCGGTGATGCGCGGCAGACGGAGGAATTCGAGGAGCCAGCCGACGATGGCGGCGGCGAGGAGCGCCACGCCGAGCGCCAGGACGGCGGAGCTGGCGGCCTGGTCGCCGAGCCGCACGACCAGCCATGCGAGTGCGATCGTGATTGCTAGGGCGGCCAGACGCCGCACTAGCGGGTCCCCTTTCGCCAGCGGGGCAGAACCGCCAGCGCAAACAGCTCGAACGCGGCGGTCCCGACCGCGACGGTCGACAACAACGTGTCGCCGGCGGCCGCTGGGAGCAGCTGATGAAAGTTGAGCGCAAAGGCAATCGCCAGAACGCCCGGCGGCATGAGATACGCGGCCAGGTCGGCAGGACCGACGTCCGCGAGAGACGCCGACGCCCACGCGCCGCCGACCTTGCCGGCCAACCGAAACAGGAGATAAGGCGCCAGCAGCCAGAGCGCGATCCCGCTCGGTCTCCACAGCGCACCGGCCGTGAGCAGCAGCAGCACGACCAGCGGATGCTGTACCTTGCCCAGATCGACCTGCGCGACGCGATCGGCGTGTCCGGGTAACAGCGTCCAGCACCACCCCGCAATCAGCCCGGCTTCGAGCGGCGAAACTCTCAGGTGGGCCGCCGCGCCGCCGGCGAGCCCCAGCGTCCCGAGGACGAATACGGCTCGCTCGCCTCCGGACCCCGCCCGTTCGAAGAGGAGCCAGCCGATCGCGCCGGCCGCGAGCCCGATGGCGGGCGGCGCGAGTATGAGCACCCAGGTGTCGGCGCCCGAGACCGAGGGCAGCAGCGCGCAGCTGGCCAGCGCGATGGGGAGCACGTCATCGAGGTCGGCCACTCGCGTGCCGATGGCGGCGGCCGGCTCGAAATCGGGATCCGCTGAAGTCGCCGAGGACGCTGAGGCGCACAGTCCGAGCGCGAGCGCGAACGCGAGAAGGGGCGCGCCGACCGGCAGACCGGTCCGTTGAACGAAGTAGACCGTCGCGGCGGCAACCGCACCGATCGTGACCAGACTTTCGAGGCTGGCGGCGGCAAACAAGCGGGGCGCCGCTCGCATTTCGCGCCCGAGCGCGATGCCGACCAGCATCCCCAGCACCGTGAGACCGACCGTGACGACCAGATCCAGATTGGCGAGTGTCTGAACTGACAGCAAGCCGAGCGCTCGGGGACCGAGGAGTGCTCCGATCGGAAGAAATATGATCGCTGGAGTCGGAGACGGAGCCAGGCCAAGCGCCGATCGCGTTCGCAACAGTGAGAGGAGCCAGAAGAGCGGCGACACGCGAGGCGCGCCGACCGTGCGATCCAACGGATCGGGGCCGCCGAGCTCGCGGCGACTGACATCGCGCGGCGAGCGAATCATTGATGGCCGCTCGTCAGATCGGCGATCACCTGGCCCAGCGCGGCCACCGTGACGATCGCTATCCCGTTCTCCTGAGGCATCGTCAAACCGATCAGTCGGCCATCGATGGTGAAGAGAAACGCCCCGGCGCCGACCTGCGCGTCGCCACCGATGCGGAGAGTGGGCGACGTCCAGCGGTCCTCGGCCACGGGATCGGTGCGGGGAATGAAGATCGGGCGTATCGCGGCACCGCCGGCCGCTCCTTCCACCGCCAGCACATAGTGTGATGGCGTCAGGACGGACACGGCGTTGGCGAGATCCACGACATCGCCAGGCGGCAGAACGTGTTCGCCCGTGCGGTTATCGGCGCCGACGAGGGCGAGTTCGCGCCGGGGATCTGCCGCCACCAATTGCCCGGGAACGCCCGCGACCGTCGTCGGATGCCAGCCCGACGGCACATATGTCAGGACGAGATCCGGACGCACACGCAGACCGGGGAACACCCGCCGCTGGATAGGCTGGGGCACAACGAGCGGCGGCGCTCGTCGCGCGGGCTTTTCCGGTGTCCGATCGAACTCCACCACGGCGACCAACGCGCCCACCCGCACGCTGGCATCTGCAACGGCACCGGCAAGTTGCTCAAAGGGCGCCTTGACGGCCAGCGGCTCCAGCGCGCTCGGGGTCGGCGACACGGTCACGATATCGGCTGTGGGGAATCGAAATCGCGCGAGCACGAGCAGCCCGGCGACCGCGACGAGGATCACCAGGACCAGCAGCCTGATTTCCCGCCCGGAGCGTTCCTCAGTGCCGTTGAGCATGGGCAATGTATTGAGACTAGCCCAGAGTTCACCGCGCCGGCACGAGTTGTCGAAGGTGCCGCACGACAGTCGAGAACCTGTCAATTGTGTATTCGATATGGTCAGCCGTGGAAAATCGCCCTAGTCCGAATCGGATGCTTGCTGGGGGCACCTGATCGCCAAATATGGCTGCCAGCACGTGCGACGGCGTGGCCGCGCCGGAGGCACAGGCGGATCCGGACGAGACGGCGATGTCGCCGATGCCGATCAGCAGCGACTCGCCGTCGACGCCCGCAAAGCTGACGTGCAGGTTGTGCGGCAGCCGGTGTGTCATGGATCCGTTCACCGAGACGCCCTCGAGCCGCGATTGCAGACCCTCGAGGAGCCGGTCCCGCAGGCGCGCCAGACGAGGGCCCTCAGCCGCCATTTCCACGCGGCAGATCGCGCACGTCGTGCCGAGGCCGACGATGCCCGGCACATTCAGCGTGCCAGCCCGGAGGCCGCGCTCCTGGCCGCCGCCGACGATGAGCGGCGCCAGTTCCGTGCGCTTGCGAATGTAGATCGCGCCGCTGCCTTTTGGACCGTACATCTTGTGCGCCGTCAGCGACAGCAGATCCACGCCAAGCGCGTTGACGTCGACCGGAATCTTGCCAGCGGACTGGGCCGCGTCCGTGTGGACCAGCGCGCCGCGAGCGTGCGCGATCGCGGCGATCTCGGCGAGCGGCTGGATGACGCCGATTTCGTTGTTGGCGGCCATGATGCTGACGAGGGCGGTCTCATCGGTCACGGCCGCCGCGAACTCGTCCAGCTTGATCCGTCCGTCGGGCTGGACCGGCAGCACCGTGCGGCGCCAGCCCGATTCCTCGAGTTGCATCGACGCCTCGAGCACGGACTTGTGTTCGATCGCGGAGACGACGATGTGGTGCCGCGTCGCCGGCGCGCGCTCGGCCACGCCCCGGATCGCAAGGTTGTTCGACTCGCTGGCGCCGCTCGTGAAGACGATCTCGCGCGCCGCGGCGCCGATGAGGCCGGCCACGTCGCGCCGCGCGGCTTCAACCGCTTCCTGGGCCTTCCAGCCCCATTGATGGCTGGACGAGGCCGGGTTGCCGAACACTTCCGTGAAGTACGGCAGCATCGCCTCGACCACGCGGGGGTCCACGGGCGTGGTCGCGTGGTAGTCGAGGTAAATGGGCGTTCTGGCCACGGGATCGATGTTATCTAATCTATCCCTATGACGTTCCCACGACCGTCCGGCCCGGCCGGAATCCTGGCGGCAGTGGCCGCCGGTCTCGCGCTGGCCGGAACACGCGCCCAGACACCTCCAAAAGCAGATGCCGAGTACCTCCGACAGGCGTACGTGCAGTACCGGTCGATGGAGCAATCCTCACCGTATGGAGCCTTGTCGTGGTCGTTTCTCGGTCCGACGAACATCAGCGGGCGCGCGACGGACGTGGCTGTCGCCGATCGCAACGGGCAGCGGCGCATTTATGCCGCCTATGCGACCGGCGGCGTCTGGCAGACGGACGACAACGGCGGCACCTGGCAGGCAGTGTTCGAGCACATGCCTTCGACAAGCATCGGCGACATCGCGGTGGCGCCTTCCAATCCTGACATCGTGTGGGTGGGGACTGGCGAATCGAATATCTTCCGCGCCTCGATGGCGGGCACGGGCATCTACAAATCGACCGACGCGGGCCGCACGTGGCAGCACATGGGGCTGACCGACTCACAGACGATCGCACGGATCGTCATCCACCCCACGAACCCTGACATCGTCTACGTGGCCGCGTCTGGCCACGAGTGGACGGACAACGAGATGCGCGGCGTGTTCAAGACGACCGACGGAGGCACGGACGTGGACGAAGATCCTGTATCGAAGCCCGCGCACCGGCGCGATCGACCTCGTGATGGATCCGTCCGATCCGAACACGCTCTACGCAGCAACCTGGCAGCGGATCCGCCGGAAGTGGAGCGATCCGCGCGTCGAGCCCGGCTATGACGAAAGCGGCGTGTTCAAGACGACGGACGCTGGAAGGACCTGGAGCCCGCTTTCGACCGGGTTGCCTGACGCGAGATTTCGCGGCCGCATCGGTCTCGACGTCGCCCGTTCGAATCCGAGAACGGTGTATGCGTTCATCGACAACTACGAGGAGGGCCGGCCCGCACAGCCCAACGAACACGATGCCTACGGACGTCCGATCACGAACGGACGGATCAAGGCTGCGGAGATCTACCGATCCGACGACAGCGGCGCGACGTGGCGCAAGACCAGCGAGACCAACGATTTCATGATCGAGCACTCCGGGACCTACGGCTGGGTCTTCGGGCAGATCCGCGTCGATCCGAGGGACGAGAACACGATCTACACGCTCGGCTTGAATCTGAACGTCTCGCACGACGCCGGCAGGACGTTCTCGCGCATCAGCCAGCCCCACGGCGACAATCACGGGCTCTGGATCGATCCAGCCGATCCGAGGATCCTTTACAACGCCAACGACGGCGGGTTCTATCAGTCGGCCAACGCCGGCGGGACGTGGACGTTTGCCGGTTCGGTTCCCGCGGCGCAGTTCTATGACGCTGCGCTCGACACGACGACGCCGTTCCATGCGTACGGATCGATTCAGGACATCGGGAGCAGGCGCGGCGCCGTGGATCTCAGCGCCGGACGAGACCGCGTGCCGGCCGTTGCGTTCGAGGATGCGCCCGGCGGCGAAGGCTCGGATCACGCCATCGATCCGGTGAACCCGAACATCGTGTACTCGCACCAGTTTTACGGCAACTTCAGCCGCACGGACCTCGCTCAATCCGGCCGGGGCCGAGGAGGCCGCGGCGGAGCCTCAAAGAACATTCAGCCGAAGGATGCGGAGGCGGAGCTGCGCGCGCAATGGATGGCGCCATTCCTGATTTCGCCCCACGACCCGAGCGTCGTCTATGCGGGCTACCAGTTTCTGTTTCGATCCCCGGATCGAGGTGACTCGTGGGACAAGGTCAGCCCCGACCTGACCGGGAACGATCCTGCGCAGATGCTGCCGAGGAACTCGAGCGCGATCCCCTATCAGACGATCGTCGCGATGTCCGAGTCGCCAAAAAGGAAGGGGGTGCTGTACATCGGGTCGGATGACGGCCGGCTTCAGTCGACGCTGGATGGCGGCCGAGAATGGGTCGATCTCACCAGCCATCTACCCTCGCGCAAATGGATCTCGCGGGTGGTTGCGTCCGAACATGCGGAGGGCACGGTCTACGTCACCCAGCGGGGCCGGGAGGAGGATGACTTCGCGCCGTACGTCTATGTGTCCACGGATTACG
Source organism: uncultured Acidobacteriota bacterium (assembly GCA_963724645.1). Taxonomy (GTDB): domain Bacteria; phylum Acidobacteriota; class Vicinamibacteria; order Vicinamibacterales; family SCN-69-37; genus CAVXSP01. The sequence continues at coordinate 1,705,727 of CAVRVJ010000003.1, read as the reverse complement.
GCCAGACCTTCAAGAGCATCGTGAACAACATCCCGGCCGGACCGGTGAACGTGATTCGGGAGGATCCTTCGAATCCCGGCATCCTGTACGTCGGCACCGATTTCGGCGTGTATGTCTCGACCAACGGCGGCGCGCGATGGGCCGTCCTGGGGAGCAATCTCCCATCAGTGCAGGTATCGGACCTGCGATATCAGCCGCGCGATCGAATGATCGTGATCTCGACGTACGGCCGCGGCATGTGGGTGATGGACGCGACGCAGAATAAAGTGAGACGGCGACACGCCGAGCCTGCTATCCCCCTTTCACCGCGTCCAGGAACGCCGCGGCCGCGCGCGAGAGGTCGCGCTTCGCGCTGTACGCCAGGCGCAGTTCGCGGCGCATGGCCAGATGCGGCAGTTCGAGGGCGACCAGCCGGCCGCCGCTGATTTCGCCCGCGGCGCATCGGCGCGGCAGGATGGCAACGCCGAGACCGCTCTCGACGGCATGCTTGATCGCGTCCAGGCTCGACATGGACAGCCGGATGTCGAGCGCTTCCTGCCGGCCCTCGAAATAGCTCAGCACGCGGCTGCGCGCCGGCGACGGATCGCTGTGCGCGACGATCGGCAGGTCGGCGATGTCGCGCTCGGCGGCGACACGGCGCCTTGCCAGGGGATGGCCCGGCGGGACGAGCAGCACAAGCTCGTCGCGGCCGAGCGAGACGAACTTCAGATCCGACTGCTTGGGATCGAACGTCAAGACGCCGAAGTCGATGCTGCCGTCGGCGAGCGAAGTGGCAATCTGCCGCGACGACATTCGCTGGACATCGACGAGCACGCGCGGATGGTGTTCGTGAAGCCGCGAGACGATGGGCACGAGCACGTGCATGCTGGCTTCATTCGAGCCCACGCGCACGCGGCCTCGCTTCAGGTCACGCAGATCCCGCACGGCCACGGCCGCCCGCTCGATGAGCGCCAGGATCTGACGCGCGTGCTCGGCCAGCACGACGCCGGCTTCCGTCAATTGACCGTCCTTCACCGAACGATCGAACAGGCGCTCGCCGAGATCCTCTTCCAGGCGCCGGATGGCCTGGCTGACCGCCGATTGCGTGCGGTACGTGATCGCTGCCGCCTTCGTGAAGCTGCGGCTGTCGGCGACGGCCAGAAAGACCTTGAGTTCATCTAATTCCATGTTCTATCCGGGGCCGGTCCCGCGCCGTCGTATGCGCTCGTGCATGGCTCAATAAGTATAGGTCATCATCTCGACGTCTTCATCACAATACGTGATATGCCAGTTGGACTCAATAAATACGGGCTCGTTTTCGCGCCTCGTCATGAAAACGTAAGCGATTCGGAATTGGATCTCGAGCCTCCCGTAGCCTGTACTCAGAGGATGAGCTCCACTGACTCATCCCGATATGGTGGGCCCCAGCGCGCGCCAGCCCGCGCGATGCTGCTCGCGTCCGGTTTCACTGCGCGAGATTTGAGCCGCCCGGTCATCGGCGTCGCCAACACGTGGATTGAAATCGGTCCGTGCAACTACCACCTCAGGGATCTGGCCGCGGCGGTGAAAGCCGGAATCCGGCGGGCGGGCGGCACGCCCATGGAGTTCAATACGATCTCGATCTCGGACGGCATCACGATGGGCACCGCGGGGATGCGGGCCTCGCTCGTGAGCCGCGAAGTGATCGCGGATTCAATCGAGCTGGTCGCCCGCGGGAACGAGTTCGACGGCCTCGTCTGTCTCGTCGGCTGCGACAAGACGATTCCTGGCGCCGCGATGGCGCTCGCCCGCCTCGATATTCCCGGACTCGTCTACTACGGCGGTCCCATCGCACCCGGCAAATGGCACGGCAAGGACGTGACGATTCAGGACGTCTTCGAGGCCGTCGGCTCGCGGGCGCGCGGTGCCATTACAGACGCCGACTTGAAGGCGCTCGAGGAGGCGGCCTGTCCGGGCGCGGGCGCCTGCGGCGGCCAGTTCACCGCCAACACCATGTCCATGGCGCTCGAGTTTCTCGGTCTGTCGCCGCTCGGCTCCGCCGGCACGCCGGCGACATCGCACGACCGGCCCGACCAGGCGGAAGCCATCGGCGCGCTCGTGCTCGAGGTCGTCAAGGCCAGGCGGCGCCCACGCTCGCTGCTGACGCCCGCCGCCTTCGCCAACGCCATCCGATCGGTCGCGGCCACCGGCGGATCGACCAACGCGGTGCTCCACCTGCTGGCAATCGCGCATGAAGCCGGCATCCCGCTCGCGCTCGATGATTTCGATCGGCTCAGCCGCGACGTGCCGGTATTGGCCGACCTGAAACCGTCCGGCAGATTCACCGCTGTCGACCTTCACTCCGCTGGCGGGTCGCGCGTGCTGGCGCAACGGCTCCTGGAAGGTCGTTGGGTCGATGGCACGATGCATGACCGTGACCGGCAAGTCGCTGGCCGACGAGTCGAAGTCGGCGCGAGGAACGGCCGAACCAGCAGGTGATCGGATCGGCGGCCAGGCCCATCGCCACCGAAGCCGGCCTCGGCATCCTCCGTGGACGTCTCGCCCCCGACGGCGCCGTCGTCAAAGTCAGCGCGACGACGCGCCGCCTGCACTCGGGCCCCGCGCGCGTCTTCGATTCGGAGGAGGCCGCGATGGCGGCGGTCACCGGTCAGACGATCGCGGCCGGCGACGTCCTCGTGATTCGCTACGAGGGGCCGAAGGGCGGCCCGGGCATGCGCGAGATGCTGGGAGTGACGGGCGCGGTCATGGGCGCGGGTCTGGGTGATTCGGTCGCGATGGTGACCGACGGCCGGTTCTCCGGCGCAACGCGCGGTCTGATGGTGGGACACGTCGCCCCGGAAGCGGCGAATGGCGGGCCGATTGCCGCGGTACGCGACGGCGACATGATCACCATTGACATCGACGCCCGCCTGTTGGATATCGATCTCGATGCCGAAACACTGAGCGCCAGGCTGGCGCACTGGACGCGACCGGCGCCGCGGTTTTCGACCGGCGTCTTTGCGCGGTACGCCGGCGCGGTCGCCTCGGCATCCGACGGCGCAGTAATGAGATCGTGAAGATGACCACTATGAAGAAAACAGGCGCACAGATTCTTTGGGAAGCGCTCGTCCGCGAGGGCGTTCACACGGTATTCGGCTACCCAGGCGGCGCGATTCTGCCCGCGTACGACGCGATGCTTGGCTACCCGATTCGGCACATCCTCGTGCGACACGAGCAGGGCGCCACGCACATGGCCGATGGGTTTGCGCGGGCGACCGGCGAAGTGGGCGTCGCCATCGCCACCTCGGGACCCGGCGCCACGAACATGGTCACCGGCATCGCGACCGCGATGATGGACTCGTCGCCGATCGTCTGCATCACCGGACAGGTCGGCAGCAAGCTGATTGGATCCGACGCCTTCCAGGAGACCGACATCACCGGCATCACGCTGCCCATCACGAAGCACAACTACCTCGTCACCCGGGCGGAAGACGTCGCGGCGGCGGTCGCTGAGGCCTTTGCCGTCGCGCGCAGCGGACGACCCGGGCCGGTGCTCGTCGACATCACGAAGGACGCGCAGCAGACGACGTGCGAGGTGGACTGGGACGCCGCGCGGCCGCACCTGCAGGAAGCCCAGGACGACGCGCTGCCTGGAGACGCCGACTACCGCGACGCGGTGGCGCTCATCAACGCCGCCGAGCGTCCGCTGATCCTGGCCGGGCACGGAATCATGCTGTCCGGCGCGGAGCGCGAGGTGCTGGAACTGGCGAACCGCGCGCAGATCCCGATCGCGACGACCCTGCTCGGCATCGGCGGTGTTCCGGCGTCGCATCCCGCTCAACCTCGGCATGATGGGGATGCACGGCGAAGCCTGGGTGAACAACGCGGTCCAGGAAGCCGACCTGCTGATCGCGCTCGGCATGCGCTTCGACGATCGGGTCACCGGCAACATCAAGACCTACAATCCGACCGCCCGCAAGATTCACGTGGACATCGATCGCGCGGAGCTCAACAAGAACGTGCGCGTCGACGTCGCGATTGCCAAGGATCTTCGCGCAGCGCTGGCGGAATGGCTGCCGCACGTGACAACGGGCGACCGGTCGCCGTGGCTCCGGCACATCGACGATCTGAAGGGCGACTCGGCCGTCCGGGACATCCAGAGCCTGCCGGATGACGGCCACCTGTACGCGGCTCACGTGATCAACGACATCTGGCGCATGACCGACGGCAACGCCGTGGTGGTGACCGATGTCGGCCAGCACCAGATGTGGGAAGCGCAGTACTACAAGCACGATCGCTCGCGCTCGCTCATCACGTCAGGCGGCCTTGGCACGATGGGCTTCGCGCTGCCGGCGGCGATTGGCGCGAAGGTCGCGCGGCCGGATGCCGAGGTCTGGGTGGTGGTCGGCGACGGCGGATTCCAGATGACGATGCCCGAGCTCGCCACGATCGTCCAGGAACGGCTCGACATCAACGTCGCGATTATCAACAACGGCTACCTCGGAATGGTCCGGCAGTGGCAGGAATTCTTCTACGAGAAGCGCTATGCCGCGACGCCGATCACGGGACCCGACTTCGCGAAGCTCGCGGACGCGTTCGGCATTCAGGGTCGAACCGTGACGAAGCGCGCGGAGGTCGCCGACGCCGTGCAGACCGCCCGATCATCGGGCCGCGCGATGGTGATCGACTTTCCAGGTCGAGCAGGAAGACTCGGTCTATCCCATGGTTCCCGGCGGGCGCGGATCTGCACAAGATGATTCGCCGGCCGTCGCCGTCGCCGATTGTGGAGACGGCGGCCGACTGACGAAGGGCCTGACGCTCGAAAGAGTCCTTATGATTCATACCTTTGCTGTCTACGTCGACAACAAGCCGGGCGTGCTGAACCGCGTCGCATCGCTGTTCCGTCGTCGGGCCTTCAACATCGAGTCGCTGACCGTCGGCCACACCGAGACCGCCGACATTTCGCGCATGACTGTGGTGCGTCGACACGGACGAGTATGGCGCGCGCCGGCTCGAGGCGCATCTCCACAAGCTGGTGCCCGTCCGGCGAGTGGACAACATCACCCACAAGGCGGTGATCGAGCGCGACCTGGCCATGATCAAAGTTGCGGTGTCCGGCGAGTCGCGCACGCACGTGATGCAGCTCGTGGACGTCTACCGGGCGCGCGTCGTCGACGTGAGCGCCGATTCGCTGGTGGTCGAGACGACGGGGACAGAGGACAAGATCGAGAGCCTGGTCGAAGTGCTTCGACCGTTTGGCATCATCGAGATCGTCCGCACCGGCGTCATTGCCATGGTGCGCGGGGCCGCCGCCGAGCGCCCTGCCCGCCGCAACGGACACTCGATCGCGCACCAGGCGGCGGATGTGAGCAGTGGATCGGTGTAGCAACAGTAGGCCTGAGGCCCAGGGTCCAAGGCCCCAGCAAGAGCACGCCGAAAACCAGCTACCGCTAACGACTCAGTTTTTCTGGGGCCTGGGGCCTGGGGCCTTCTTGGGAGCAGTTTCATGCCAGCAAAAATGTATTACGACAAGGACGCCAACCCCGACATTATCCGCGGCAAGAAGATTGGCGATCCTTGGCTACGGATCCCAGGGTCATGCGCACGCGCTGAACCTGCAGGACAACGGTGTCGCAGTGCGCGTGGGACTGCCGGGAGCCAGCCGTTCGCGCGACAAGGCGCGGGCGGCGGGTCTGGCGGTCGGCGAGGTCGGCGACGTCACCAAATGGGCCGATATCATCATGGTGCTCGTCCCCGACACGGCTCAGGGGCCGCTGTACCGCGACGAAATCGCGCCGAACCTCGATGCCGGCAACATGCTCATGTTCGCGCACGGCTTCAACATCCGATTCGGCTTCATCACGCCGCCGGCCAACATCGACGTGGCCATGATTGCGCCGAAGTCGCCGGGCCATAGGGTGCGCGAACTGTTCGTCGAAGGCGGCGGCACGCCGGCCCTGCTGGCCGTGCACCAGGACGCCACCGGCAAGGCCCGCGAGACGGCGCTCTCCTACGCGTGGGGCATCGGCGTGACCCGCGCGGGCGTCATCGAGACGACGTTTGCCGAGGAAACCGAGACGGATCTGTTCGGCGAACAGGCGGTCCTCTGCGGCGGCACGAGTGCGCTCATCAAGGCCGGATTCGAGACGCTGGTCGCGGCCGGCTATCAACCGGAGATCGCCTACTTCGAGTGCCTCCACGAGCTCAAGCTGATCGTGGATCTGATCTACCGCGGCGGCCTCAGCTACATGCGGTACTCAATCAGCGACACGGCCGAACACGGCGACTACACGGGCGGACCGCAAATCGTCACCGACGAGACTCGAAAAAACATGAAGAAGATGCTCGAGCGGATTCAGAGCGGCGAGTACGCCCGCGCATGGATGGCCGAGCATGCCGCCGGCCGGCCGGAATTCAACAAGACCCGCGCCCGCGAACGTCAGCAACTGCTCGAAGAGGTTGGCAAGAAGCTGCGCAACATGATGCCGTTTCTCGATCCGGTCGACGTGGACAGGCTCGAGGGCGCTCCGGCGGAAACGAAATAATCCGAAAACGGATCAAAGGGCAAAAGCGTGAAAGGGTGGAAGGGTGAGAGAAAAGCTCTTCTCTCACGCTTTCACTCTGTCACACTCTCACCCTCTGATCCCCATTTCCTATTTCTTGCGCCGCCCCTTCCTCGATCGTCGCCTTCTTGATGTAGTCCAACTTCGGGAAGTCCTTGGTCAGGTAGGCATTGCCCTGCGCCTGAATCTGACTCTGGTTCGGTCCCTTCCCGCTTGGTGCGCCTTCGCCGTACCCGCTGTAGATCTTGTTCACGACATCCATCCCTGATGTCACCTTGCCGAACGGCGCGAAGCCCTGGCCGTCAAGGGATCGACTGTTGTCGCCGAAGTTGATGAACACCTGCGTCGTTCGCGTGTCGGGTCCCGAAGGGCCGCCGGCCATCGCGAAGGTCACATAACCCGGTTGATTGCTTTCCTTCACCGGGTCGCGCGGAATACGCGCCGACTGCCAGACGGCATTGACCGCCGGATCGCCATTGATTCCGAACTGCACCATGAAGCCTTCGACGACCCGGAAGAACCGGCAATTGTCGTAGTAGCCGTTCTTCACGAGGTTATAGAAGCGGTCAGCGCCGTTCGGCGCCCACGCCCGCTGAACCTCGACAACGAACACCCCGGCGCTCGTATCGAACTTCACGTTGAATTTCGCCGGCGCCGCTTCTTTGAGGCCCGCCGGATTCTTCAGCGCCGGGTTGCTGGCCGTCTGCCCGGCGGCGATCGCCACGGCGCCGAGCGCCAGGGCGAAAGAAAGCAAACTCTTGAACAGCGTTCGATGGATCATGCTCTCACTCCTGGAAGCTGGGCGGAGCCCAGAATGGTAAGTCTACTTGAACATCGGGCCTGACCGCCCTCGCCGCAGCATGGGCGAGGTGACCGGCACTCGGGGGTGCCGCACTCGTGAGATGCTTTGCTCGTGCCCGGAGTCATCCCGCCCCGTGCGCAGACGATCATCAGCCGCCTCGGGCTCACCCCCCATCCCGAGCGCGGCTACTACAGCGAGACGTATCGTGCGCCGGCACGCGTGCAGTCCGCCGCGCATGGAGGGGAACGAGCCGCCTCCACCGCCATCTATTTCTTGATCTGCGGCGACGAGCCGGCGACCAGCCTTCACCGGCTGAAATCCGACGAAGTCTTTCATCTTTACGATGGCGGCCCGCTGGACATCCTTCGCCTGCACGCGAACGGCACGTGGGACGTCGCCCGCCTCGGCATGAGCCTCGAGGCCGGCGAGCGACCGCAGCTCGTTGTCCCGGCCGGCGTATGGTTCGGCACGGAACTGGCGGCCGGTGCGTCGCATTGCCTGGTCGGGTGCACGGTCGCGCCGGGCTTCGAGTTCGCCGATTTCGAGCTCGCCGAAGGACCGGACCTCGAGGCGCGGTATCCGGAAGCTGCGCCGCGGATTCGCCGTATGCGCCGGCCGGCGCGATAGCTATTCTGTCTTGACCGGTTCGTCCGCCCCTTCGAGGGCGGCCTTCAACGTATGCCAGGCCAGGCTTGCACATTTCACGCGGGCGGGAAACTCGCGCACGCCGGCCAGGGCCGCCAGTTTTCCGACTGAGGCCTCGTCAATCGGCTCATCCACCGGGGTCGTCACGACCTGATGAAAGCGATCGAACAGCGCGAGGGCATCGACAATCGATCGGCCCTTGACCGCGTCGGTCATCAACGAGGCTGAGGCCTTCGAAATCGCGCATCCCGACCCCTCGAACGAGATATCCGCGATGTGCTCGCCATCGAGCCGCAGGTACACCTTCAAGCGGTCGCCGCAGAGAGGATTGTTGCCGTTGGCGACGCGCGTGGCGCCGGTCAGCGTCCCGAAATTTCGAGGACGCCGATTGTGGTCGAGGATGACCTCCTGATAGAGGTCGGTGAGGTCGGACATTGGCGGCATCAAAAAAACCCCAGTTGCAGTTTCGCCGCTTCGGACATCCGGTCCTTGTCCCAGGGCGGTTCCCAGACGATGTCGACCCAGGCGTCTTTCACGCCGGCAATCGCCTTCACCTTATAGCGAACTTCGCTCGGCAGCTGCTGAGCGGATGGGCAGGCCGGACTCGTCAAGGTCATCCGCACGAGGACCCGCCGTTCAGTGTCCGCGTCGATCCCATAAATCAGGCCAAGCTCGTAGATGTCGACGGGGATTTCAGGGTCGTACACCGTCTTCATCGCCTCGACGATCTTCGGCTGGAGCTCGGCAGTCACGACGGGATCGACCGGACCGATCTCCGGCCGGTCGCCGATCACTTCCGGTTTCGGCGCGGTCAATGCGTCGACGTTCCAGGCGTCGGGCGCGTGAAACGGCGTGTTGGACGACTCGCCGGATTGCCCGGAAACCCCGTGGCTCGTTTCCATATCTTCTGGAACGGCGCTGATACCAGTCTCTGCGACGGCGCCTTCGTGCCCAAGGTCCGCCGAAGACGGAGGCGCACTCTCAGCCGGACCAGCCTTCGTCAGAGTCGCCGTTTCCTCTTCCTTCCGACGCGTCAAAAACGAAAAGATCCCCACGTCATCAACCCAGCAGCGCTCGCACGCGACCCAGAGCCGCGACAAGCCCATCGATGTCTTCTTTGGTGTTGTACATGGCCAGCGAGGCCCGAGCCGTGGCGGTGACGCCCAGACGGTCCATTACCGGCTGCGCGCAATGATGGCCGGTCCGAATCGCGATCCCTTCGCGATCGACGATCGTGCCGATGTCGTGCGGGTGGATGCCATCCATCACGAACGACAGCACGCTCGCCTTCTGCCGCGCGGTACCGATCAGCCGCAACCCCGGTACGGTCTGGAGCTGCGCCGTCCCGTATTCCAGCAGCGCCTCTTCATGCGGCGCGATGGCCTCGAACCCGATCTCGCGGATGTAATCGATGGCGGCTCCCAGGCCGACTGCTCCGGCGATATGGGGCGTGCCGGCCTCGAACTTGTACGGCAGCTCGTTCCAGGTGCTGCGCTCGAAGGTGACCGAGCTGATCATGTCGCCGCCGCCCATGAAAGGCGGCGTGGACTGAAGCACGGACTCCCGCCCGTACAGGACGCCGATGCCAGTCGGCCCGTAGACCTTGTGGCCGGTGAACACGTAGAAGTCCGGGGCCATGGCCGCCACGTCCACGGGCATGTGATACGCGGCCTGCGATCCGTCCACGAGGACCAGGGCGCCGGCCCGGTGCGCCAGACGCGCGATCTCCGTCACCGGATTCACCGTGCCCAGTGCATTCGAGAGATGGACGACGGACACGATTTTCGTCCGTGGCGAAAGCAACCGCTCGAATTCGTCCATCAGCAGCTCGCCGCGATCGTCCATCGGGGCCACGCGCAGGACCCCACCGGTCCGTCCGCACAATTGCTGCCACGGCACGATGTTGGAGTGGTGCTCCATCGCCGTGATGAGCACCTCGTCGCCGGTCCGGACATTGGCGTCGCCCCAGGCGCGGGCCACGAGGTTGATGCTTTCCGTGGCGTTGCGGGTGTACACGATCTCGCGGGTCGACGCCGCATTGATGAACGCGCGCACTGTCTCTCGCGCGTCCTCATACGCATCGGTGGCCCGCTGGCTGAGCAGGTGCACACCTCGGTGGACGTTGGCGTTGTCCGCCTCGTAATAGCGGCGGATCGCGTCAATCACCGCCCGCGGCTTCTGGGTCGTCGCCGCGTTGTCGAGGTAGATCAGCGGCCGGCCGTGGGCCGACTGGTGCAGCGCCGGAAAATCGGCGCGGACCTTCTGGACGTCGAAAGTGGCGACTGGCGCTGGGAACTTCATAAGAAACGCCCAGGCCCGAGGCCCTTGGCCCAAGGCCCAGGAAAACCGATTGCGTCGGCTTCCACTGGGGCCTGGGGCCTGGGGCCTGGGGCCTACGAAAGCTTCAATTTCTCTTCCATCACCTGCTGCACCCGCTCCCGCACCGCGTCCACTTTGATGCCGTCGATCACCTGGCCGGCGAACGCGTGGATCAACAGGCTGCGCGCATCGAGTTCCGCGATCCCGCGCGCCCGCAGATAGAACATCGCGTCGTCATCGAGCTGACCGATGGCCGCGCCGTGCGTGCACTTCACGTCGTCGGCAAAGATCTCGAGCTGCGGCTTGGTGTTGATCTGCGCCTCGTCGGTCAGGAGCAGCGCCTTGTTCGTCTGCTTGGCGTCTGTCTTCTGCGCGTCGGGCCGCACGATGATCTTGCCGTTGAACACGGCCTTCGCACGCCCGCCGAGAATGCCCTTGTACACTTCATGGCTCGGGCAATGGGCCTTCGCGTGGTCGATGATCGTGTGCGTGTCCACGACGGCGTCGCCGTCCGCCAGATACAAGCCGTTCAGCGTGCATTCCGCGCCTTCGCCGTCGAGCACCGCGACAATGTCATTGCGCGAGATGCGGCCGCCGAAGGTCATCGCCCGCGACGTAAACGTGCTCGCGCGGCCGAGCGTGATGAACGTGCTCGCCAGATGAAAGACAGCGGCCGATTCGCGCTGGATCTTGACGTGATCCACGACTGCGCCTGCGTCGAGGATGATGTCGGTGACCGCGGTGACCAGCGCTGTTCCCTCTCCCACCGTCGCATAGCTCTCGATCACGGTGACCTGCGAGGCTTCGCCGGCATGGATGGCGAGCCGCGGCGCCACGAGACTTGTCCCCGGGCCCGGCACCACGACCGACAGGACATGCAGCGGCGCCGCCACGACGGTTCCCGGCGCGATGATGACGCTCGCCAGGTCCTCGAAGAACGCGCCGTTCAGATCGACAAACGTGCCCGGCGTCGCGGTCCCGGCGCGCTGGCGAGCGGCGAGCGTCCCCGCGTCTGCGTCGTCGATCGTCTCGACGTCGATACCGGACGGCAGGGCGTCCAGCGTCGAAAGCGCCTTCGAAATCCGTCCGTTGACGGCCACGATCGTGGGAATCTGCTCGAAGTAATACGGCGCGATGGCGCGGCGATCCGGTGAGGCCTGGGCAGGTCTCGCAAATTTCAATTCGGCGATCGGCGCCACGTTCGTGAAACGCCATTCCTCTTCGCGCGTGGTCGGGAAGCCGCGCTCGAGGAAGCGATCGAAGAACGTCTCGCGCGTTCGCGCCAGCCAGTCCGGTCCGAACGCGCGCTCCCGCCGGAATGCCTCGAACGCGCCGGTCAGTGTCTCGTGCCGCTCAGCGACCTGGCTCATCGCCCCGCCTGCGCTTCCGCTGGTTCGACCCAGCCGTAGCCCTTCGCCTCCAGCTCGAGCGCGAGATCCTTCCCGCCCGATCGGACGATGCGGCCGTCGGTCAGGACGTGCACGAAGTCGGGCACGATGTAATTGAGCAGCCGCTGATAGTGGGTGACCACGATGATCGCGCGAGCGGGGCTGCGAAGGGCGTTCACGCCGTTGGCCACGATCTTCAAGGCGTCGATGTCGAGGCCGGAGTCCGTCTCGTCGAGGATCGCCAGCTTCGGCTCGAGCACGGCCATCTGAAAGATCTCGTTGCGCTTCTTCTCGCCGCCGGAAAACCCCTCGTTGACCGCGCGGCTCAGCATCGACTGATCCATGTCCAGCAGTTTCGCCTTCTCGCGAATGAGCTGCATGAATTCGACGGCATCCAGTTCGCCCTGGCCGCGATGCTTGCGCGCGGCGTTGAGGGCGGCCTTCAGAAAATACGCGTTGTTCACGCCTGGAATCTCGACCGGGTACTGGAAGGCCATGAACACGCCCTCGCAGGCCCGTTCTTCGGGCTGCAACTCCAGCAGATCCTTCCCCGCGTAGGTCATCGACCCGCCGGTGACTTCGTACGCCGGGTGCCCGGCCAGTGCGCGGGCGAGCGTGCTCTTCCCCGAGCCGTTCGGTCCCATGATCGCGTGGACCTCCCCGGCATCCACGCTGAGCGTAAGCCCCTTCAAGATGTCTTTGTTCTCCGCGCGCACGCGAAGGTCCTTGATTTCCAAAAGCATGTCAGCTTCCTTAAGTGTGCGCCTGAGGTCCTGCCCTCACGCGCGATGCTCGCTTCGGGGCTCGCGACGCTCGCCCTCGTTTTTCCAGTTGCGTGGGGCCCCACCCCCACGCCAGCTGTCCACTTACCCGACTGATCCCTCGAGCGAGATCGACAGCAGCTTCTGCGCCTCGACCGCAAACTCCATCGGCAGCTCCCGGAACACTTCCTTGCAGAAGCCGCTGACGATCATGTTCACGGCGTCTTCCATCGCGATGCCGCGCTGCCGGCAGTAGAAGAGCTGGTCTTCGCCGATTTTCGACGTCGACGCCTCGTGCTCGACTTTGGCCGACGTATTCTTGATCTCCAGATACGGGAACGTGTGCGCGCCGCACTTGTCGCCGATCAGGAGCGAATCGCACTGCGAGTAGTTGCGCGCGTTCCTGGCGTTCTTGCCGATCTTGACCGCGCCGCGATAGGTGTTCTGGCCGTGACCTGCCGAGATGCCCTTCGAGACGATCGTGCTCCGCGTATTCTTCCCGAGGTGCAGCATTTTGGTGCCGGTGTCGGCCTGCTGCCAGTTGTTGGTCGTCGCGACTGAATAAAACTCGCCGACGGAGTTGTCCCCCTGGAGAATGCAGCTCGGATACTTCCAGGTGATCGCGGAGCCTGTCTCGACCTGCGTCCACGTGATCTTGGCGTTGGTCGACGCTTTGCCCCGCTTGGTCACGAAATTGTAGATCCCGCCCTTGCCATCCTTGTCGCCGGGATACCAGTTCTGGATGGTCGAGTACTTGATGGTCGCGTTGTCCAGTGCGACCAGCTCGACGACCGCCGCGTGAAGCTGGTGCTCGTCCCGCATCGGCGCGGTGCAGCCTTCCAGATAGCTGACCTGCGCGCCCTCGTCGGCGACGATCAGCGTCCGCTCGAATTGGCCCGTGTTTCTGGCGTTGATCCGGAAGTACGTCGACAGCTCCATCGGACAACGAACGCCCTTCGGAATGTAGGCGAACGACCCGTCGCTGAACACCGCGGAATTGAGCGTCGCATAGAAGTTGTCGGTATAAGGCACGACCGATCCGAGATACTTCTTCACGATCTCGGGATGATCTTTGACCGCTTCGGAAAACGAGCAGAAGATGATTCCCAGCTCGGCCAGCTTCGAACGGAACGTCGTCGCCACCGACACACTGTCGAAGACGGCATCGACCGCGACGCCCGAGAGCAGCTTCTGTTCCTCGAGCGGAATTCCGAGCTTCTCGAAGGTCCTTCGTACCTCCGGGTCCACCTCATCGAGACTGTTCAGCACCTTTTTCGGCTTGGGCGCCGAGTAATAGCTCAGGGCCTGGTAGTCCACAGGCTGAATCTTGAGGTTGTGCCAGGTCGGCTCGCGCATGGTCACCCAGGCGCGATACGACTTCAGGCGGAATTCGAGCAGCCAGGCGGGCTCGCCCTTCTTCGCCGACAGCCGGCGGACGATGTCCTCGCTCAAGCCGACCGGAAAAGTATCGGTCTCGACCTCGGTCTCGAAGCCGTACTTGTACTCGCGCGTGGCAAGCTGTTCGATGGTTTCGGTGGATGTAGACATAAGTCTCTATCGTTCGTCAGGCCCCAGGCCCTAGGCCCCAGGGCCCAAGAAGAACGGAGGCCAAGCAGTCTGTCTTCACTTGGGCCTTGCGCCTTGGGCCTTGGGCCTACACACTAAAAGACGTCCCGCACCCGCACGTGCTCTTGGCCTGCGGATTGCGGAACACAAAACCTCGACTCAGCAGCGTCGTGTCGTAATCAAGCGTCGTGCCGTCGAGCACGCGGTGACTGCGCGAATCGATCCAGACGCGCACGCCGGTGGGGCCGTCGAACACCAAATCGCCGTCCCGCGGCGCCGTTTCCCACGCAAACATGTACTCGAATCCCGAGCAGCCTCCCGCCTTGACGCCGAGCCGCAAGCCGCCGCCGGGTATCTGCTGTTTCGCCAGCAGATTTCGAATCTGATTCGCCGCGTTCTCAGTGACAGTAATCATGATTCTTACGTTTGCCAGGCACTGGGCACTCGGCACTAGGCACTAGACGGAGAGCCCGAGTCTCTAGTGCCTGGTGCCCAATGCCGAGTGCCTATTTCCTCACCACCGCCATCGGCATCGAGTCCCCACTCCGAGGCTGCGAAAGATCCGCCGCCAGTTCCGCTACGGACGTGGCGGCCAGCGCCGACACAATCCGGTCCTTGATGCGCCAGAGAGGATCGCGTATGCCGCACTTGGCGTACTGATCGCAGCTGTGGTCTTCCTCAGAACATGCGGTCACGGTCAACGGACCGTCGATCGCCTGGATCACCTCCACCACCGAGACGGCGCCGGCCGGTCGAGCCAGCCCGTACCCGCCGCGAATCCCCTGGTGTGACTCGAGCAGCCGGGCCCTCACCAGCTTCTGAAGGACCTTGGCGAGAAGCTCGGGAGGGATGTCATAGGCCTCCGCCAGTTCACGAGCGGAGACCGCTTCCCTATCGGTACGCGCCGCGAGGTGGCGCATCGCCAGCAATGCGTAATCGGCCTTCTTTGACAGCCTCAGCATAACTACTCCGGAGACCCCTCGCGCCCTCGCTCTCGGGGGGCTCTCAGTCCCGGCTCCGCCCCGGCGCCCTCGCACAAGCCAGTTCTATCGAGCTCAACCTCGATATCCGACCGAACTAGTCCATTTTATAGTCCGAGGGTGTCCATGGGCAAGTCGGGCCGACGGGGACCCGAACGCTCAGCGACCGCTGAGATCGCTCATGGAGCCGACCGAGGCGGGCAAAGTCACACGTGCCGGAGCATGCGTGCGGGCAAAGTGACCGCGGCCCAGAGGAGCTCCAGCACCCCTGTCACGGCGAGGCCGATGAGTCTGAACGGCAGGAGGATCAGCCAGACCGCCGGGTACAGCACAAGCGCCAATAACGCCACCGGCCAGCAGAGCACCAGCAGGATGCACCAGAGCAGGAACTTGACCATGCCTGCTGAATGTTACGCCCAACGGGCTCACGGGGTTCCGAGGCGGCGGATTGGAGGTGAGCTCCGGCGCCGCCCGACCTCGGAAACCCGCCCCGTGACCTGTCCTGTCAGGTCATAGGCGTACAATCCGCCCCATGTCGGTCAGCACGTTCCTCATCGCACTGGTCCTGATTCTTGGGGCCGCGCTCGGCGTGATCGTGACACTCCTGCGGCAGCAACGCTTCGCTGCAGAGGCCGCTCGTCTGCAGGCGGAACTGGACGCGACGCGCCGCGCCGCCGACGAGCAAAAGGCGGCGCTCGCGGCCGCGCAGGCGCAGTTGCGCGAGACGTTTGCCTCGCTTTCGAAAGACGCGCTGAAAGAGAACCGCCAGGACTTCCTGCACAACGCCGACGCGCTGCTGAAGCCTGTCCGCGACACGCTGGACAGAGTGCAGTCCCAGCTCGTGGCGGTGGACAAGGAGCGGGAAGGATCCTTCCGCGCGGTCGCCTCACAGCTCGGATCGCTCGCGCAATCGCAGGAGCAGCTGCGCCAGACGACCGAGGGGCTCTCGCGCTCGCTTCGCTCGCCCAATGTCCGCGGCAAGTGGGGCGAGATTCAGCTCAAGCGTATCGTTGAGCTGGCCGGCATGCTCGAGCAGTGCGATTTTTTCGAGAAAACAAGCGTCACGACCGAGGGCGGCGCACGGCAGACACCGGACCTGATCGTCAGACTGCCGGGCGACACGAGCCTCGTGGTTGACTCCAAGGTGCCGATTGACGCGTATCTGGACGCGGTAAACGCGAAAGACGACGTGCAGCGCGCGACGGCGCTCGCGCTGCACGCGCGCCAGGTACGCGACCACGTCCGGGCTCTGGGCGCAAAGGAATACTGGAAGCAGTTTCAGCCGGCGCCGGAGTTCGTGATCATGTTCCTGCCGCTCGAGCCTCTCCTGTCTTCGGCATTCGAGCAGGATGGCGCTCTCCTGGAGCAGGCAGCCAGTCTCAGGGTGATCCCCGCAAGCCCGATGACCCTCCTCGCGTTGCTCAAGGCCGTTGCGTACGGCTGGAAACAGCAGCAACTCGCCAGAAATGCCGAAGAGATCCAGTTGCTCGGCCGCGAACTGTACGATCGCCTGGCGACGATGGTGAGTCACCTCGACAGCCTGGGCGCCAACATCAAGCAGGCCGCCGATAATTACGACAAGTTCGTAGGCTCACTCGAGCAAAAGGTGCTGCCGGGGGCGCGGCGCTTCAAGGAACTGGGCGTGAGCTCCACGAAAGAGCTCGAGATTCCCGATCCGATCAATCTTTCCGTTCGAATTGTCAGAAAAGAAGAACTCCGAGGGCCGGGCGACGAGGTCCTCGAAGCCGAGCCCGCGATGCCGCTTCTCGGCGGCGACGGCCGCTGAAGGGAGGTTGCTGCTACTTGATCCCGATCGTCAGCATGACCTCGGCGCGGATCTCGATTTCGCCGGGTGTCACTGGCGTCGCCGTGGCGCCTCGTCCACCGGCCGTCGATTCCAACATCATTCGCTGCATCATCGGCGCTGCGGAGACGCGCTGCTCCTGGATTCGCACGAGCGGACCGAGACTGCGGCCGGCTCCGCTTGCCATCGCCTGCGCCCGCTCCGTTGCGTCGCCGACCGCGAGGCGGAGGGCATCGCGTTCGATCTCGGCGCGCTTCTTGACATCGAATCGCAATCCGGCGACCGACGTGGCGCCGCTCGAGACACTGGCGTCGAGCACAGCGGCCAGCCTGTCCAGATCGTCGACACGAATCTCAATCTGATTCCGCGCGAGATAGTCCTTCACGCGCGGCGTGTTGTTCTGATACTCCATCTCGGGCTGGATGGAGAAAATCGACGTCTTGATGGCGTCGTCGGCCACGAGTTTTTTCAGCGTCGCCATGACCGACGTCATCGTCGCGGCGGCCTGCTGCCGGGCGTCTTCCGGCTTGGCGCCGCGGGCCTCGACGGCGATCTGCACCCACGCCACGTCGGCTCGCTGCTGAACGGTCGCTTCACCCTGCGCGACGATCACGGGACCGTCGCTCGAGACCGGCGCCTGCGCCGGCGCCGCGGCTGCTGGCGACATGGCCAAGATCAACGCGAGCGTGATTGGCGTCATGAATGCGCTCCTTGGATACACTCTACGACTGAAAAGGGTAAGAGGGTGGAAGGGTGAGAGGGTGAGAGGGGTAGGGAGCGCGACCGCGAGTGAGCCCGCGCGACTGAGTGGGGCGCAGGGGTCAGTGGTCCCCACGAGAAAGCGCGTGGGGGAGGTCCCGCGGGGAGGAATTCGCCTGGAGGAAAGAATGTGCGGGTCTCGATGCCAACCGAGCGGCGCTGACTGGCCGAAGGCGACGCACTTTGGGCCGGCGTCTTCCTCGTCTTCGGCGCTCGGAGTGCCTCGCGCCGCCCTGCTCCCAGGGCACCAAGACCCGCGTACTCATTGAGACGCCTGAGCCGGTGGGAGAGTTTGCGCTCACGAGAAGACGTGGCACAGGTGGTGCCGCGTACAATTCACGACACGTCGAGGCCAAGCGCCCGTCTCAGCGCCTGCTCGTTGAATCCGATGATGGCCGCCGTGTCCGGATCATCGCCAACCAGCGTGACCGGCACGGTGCGAAATCCGCGTGCGAGCAGCTCGCGGTAGGACTCGAGATCGAGATCGACCTCCTTGACCTCGAAGGGGACGCCGGCGTGTGAAAGCAACTCTTTCACTCGTGCGCACGGCCGTCAGGCCTCGCCGGCAAAAACGACCACTCGTGGCCATGCCATGAAACAAATTATGACTGATGCGCCGCTCGCCGGGCTCACCGTTGTCGATCTGACGCGGGTGTTGGCGGGCCCGTATTGCACGATGCTGGCCGCCGACATGGGCGCGCGGATTATCAAAATTGAACACCCCGTTCGCGGAGACGACACACGCGCCTGGGGGCCGCCGTTTCTAGGGAATGAGAGCGCGTATTTTCTCAGCATCAACCGCAACAAGGAGAGCCTGGCGATCGACTTCAAGTCTTCGGACGGCCGGCAGATCCTCGAGCATCTGATCGCAGGCGCGGATGTCCTTGTGGAGAACTTCCGGCCGGGCACGTTGAACGATCTGGGGCTCGGCTACGACGCACTCTCGGCAAAACATCCCCGGCTGATCTATGTCTCGATTTCCGGATTCGGCCAGAACGGCCCCCGGCGCGACGAAGCGGGTTATGACGCCGTGATTCAAGGCGAGGGCGGGCTGATGAGCGTTACTGGCACGCCTGAGGGCCCGCCCGTGCGACTCGGCGTCGCCGTGGCCGACCTCGCCGCAGGAATGTTCGCGTTTCAGGGGATGCTGCTCGCGCTGATCGCGCGGGGGCGCACGGGCCGCGGCCAGCTCGTGGACGTCGCGCTACTCGACAGCGTGGTCGCACTCTTGACCTATCAGGCGAGCCGGTATTTTGCGACCGGCGATCCGCCGGCACGGACCGGGAACCGTCACACCGCAATCGCCCCGTACGACACGTTTGACACGGCCGACGGCGTCCTCATCCTCGCTGTGGGAAACGACGACCAATGGCGGCGCCTTTGTGGTGCCCTGAAGACGCCTGCTCTTGCAGAGGACGAACGTTTCCGGACGAATGAGGACCGGGTCCGCCACCATCAAGCCCTGCATGCGAATCTCGAGGACATCCTGAAGCAGCAGGCGGCCGCCGCGTGGGTCAGGCTGTTGAGGAGCGCTGCCGTGCCGTGCGGAAGCGTCCGGTCGCTCGACGAAGTACTTGCAGATCCGCAGTTGATTGCCCGCGGCATGATCACGACGCTCGATCACTCCTCGATTGGTGGGATCCAGACAGTGGGACTGCCGGTCAAACTCTCGGCGACGCCCGGATCTCTGCGCACCGCGCCGCCTCGGCTGGGCGAGCACACTCGTCGCCTCCTTACTGATGACGTCGGCCTCAACGCGGAAACGGTCGCGTTGCTCGAGAAGCGCGGGGTGATCACGTGCGGGTAACGAGCCGGCGAATCTCCGTCATCAGAAACTGCGCCACGTCGTCTTCGGTCAGTTCCTGGATCGCCTTGCCCGGGGCGAGCGGGCGCTCGTCGACGACGAGCCCTTTGCCGCCTCGCGCCAAGGTCGTGCGCCCCAGCACCTGCGGCTGCGGCCTGCTCGCATCGAGCTCGAGCTCGACGAAGTCCTGCGACGCGCGGTCGGACGCGAGACGGACCGACCCGGCCGGCGTATTGACGCTGAACGGATGTCCCTCGGCGCGCAGGACGTTCGCGGCCTGATGGAACAGCGGCACGGCAACGTCTGACAGAAACTGTCCGTACGCCGCAGTTGCCCGATCGACATTCTGTCGGCGGTCCGCCGCCTCTTTGCGGGCGTCGTCCAAGGCGCGAAGAATCCGTTTTCTGAGATCGGAAACGTCCATTAGTATACTCGGGGGACTTCGTCCCCCGAACCCCCTCACGCCGTCGCTTGTGGGGCCCCGTCACCCCACGCCGCTCCGGCGGCTCACTCCCGTTCGCTCGTTCGCCTCAGTCGGGGACTTCGTCCCCCGAACCCCCTCACGCCGTCGCTTGTGGGGCCCCGTCACCCCACGCCGCTCCGGCGGCTCACTCCCGTTCGCTCGTTCGCCTCAGTCGGGACTTCGTCCCCCGAACCCCTCACGCCGTCGCTTGTGGGGCCCCGTCACCCCACGCCGCTCCGGCGGCTCACTCCCTTTCGCTCGTCGCGGCGCTGTGTCCAAGCTTATCCCCGGTTCGCAGTGGATGTGACGTCCTGCGGTCTCCGCGGACGCGACGCTCGAAACCGCTGCCTCCATTCGCTCGGATTGCGATGGTCGATTGGCCGCGCCGGTCCGCAAGCGTGCGGACGGCGGCGCGGGCAATCCTTCGCTTCTTTCGGCGCGGTTTCCGTGCTGTCGCTCGTCGCGTCGGTCCGAGTCGGCCGAGAACGTCACATCAACTGCGAACCGGAGCGAACCGGGATTAGTTCTTTCTGGCCACGTGAATCGCCATGAAGCCGCCGAACACTGGCAGCGCATGCACGTCGCGGAATCCCAGCCCACGCATCATCTCGGCCACGCCGCGCGCGCCGGGATATCGACGAATGGACTCGGGAATGTAGCGGTAGGTATCCGGATCGCGATGCAGGATCCAGCCGAGAACGGAGCCGACAATCGTGAGATACGCGAGATAGATCGATCGACGGAACGGCTGTTCAGGGCGATCGAAGTCCAACGAACACATCGTGCCGCCCGGCGCGAGCACGCGGAGAATCTCCGCGAGCGCTGCCGGCAGGTCGGGAACGTTGCGAAGTCCGTAGCCGGTCGTCACGACGTCAAAACGATTCGCGGCGAACGGCAGCGCCGTCATGTCGCCGACAAGAAAACACAAAGCCTTCCTCCGCCGCCGCCCGGCCTTGGCTTTCGCGAGCTCGATCATGCGCGGCGTCAGGTCGAGAGCGGTGACCTCTGCATCCCTGGAGGCAGCCTCGAACGCGATATCGCCGGTCCCGCAGGCAAGGTCGAGCACCTGGGATCCATCGCCAATCCGCGCAAGATCGACGAGCCGCCGTTTCCAGTGCCGATCGCGTCCGAACGACAAGAGCACCGTTATCAGGTCGTAGCGGTCCGCGATCGTCGCGAACAACCGGCGCACATAGCGACGTTTGGAATCAGGCGCGGCGAATGCGCCCGCGAGACCGGACGGCTCCTTCATGAACCTGGGATGCAATCATAGTCGTCCGGCGGTTCGCGCCCCCCGCTCAGACGAGGGGCGTCTTCGCCGTCGCCGTTGGATGATAATTGCCTGATTCATGCTGCCATCGCAGACGGTCGAGAACTACCTGAAGACGATCTATCTGGCGCAGGCCGGTCAGGCGTCGTCCCAGGAACTGGTACCGGTCGGCCAGCTTGCAGCTGCGCTCCGAGTCGTGCCGGGCACAGCGACGACGATGATGAAGACGCTGGCGGAGTCAGGGCTCGTGCGGTACGAGCCGTACATGGGCGTGCGCCTGACCAAGGCCGGCGAGAAACTCGCCAGCATGGTGCTCCGCCGGCATCGGCTGATTGAGCTGTTCCTGGTCAAGGTGCTCGGAATGAGCTGGGCGGAAGTGCACGACGAAGCGGAGCAGCTCGAACACGCCGTGTCGGAGCGCCTCATCGATCGAATCGATGAGATGCTCGGACGTCCCGAGGTCGATCCCCACGGCGATCCCATCCCGACGGCACAAGGTCGCATGCCGCGGCCCGATTACCTCGACCTGCTGACCGCGCCGCTCGCGGTTCCGTTGGTGATCACACGCGTCACCGATCAGGATCCGGGGTTCCTTCGCTTCATCGAACAGCATCAGCTCATGCCGGGATGTTCGGTGACCATCGAGGCACGCGAGGCTTCGGCAGATGCCGTGCGTCTGCGATCCGAATCGGGAGAGACGATCAGCATCGGCGCTCGCGCAGCCGCCAAGGTGCTCGCGCGCGTGAGCCGCTGATCTGAGTTCTCGACCTGCCAGGCGTTTCAAACTGCCCCGACTTGTGTCCGAAAGGGGTTTCGATTACCATTTGAACTGTTTTGACTCGTCAAAATTACATTTACGCATGAGCGAAACGTCCTGATGGCTTCCGATCCGTCCGCCTCACCCGGCTGGCGGCTTCCTGCCGGGTCGGTGAGCCTGCCTGAAGTCCATGGCTCGGTGCCGGTTCCCGTCGACGCCGGGTTCTGGCGGAAGCTCTTTGCTTTCGCGGGCCCCGGCTACCTCGTCGCGGTCGGCTACATGGATCCCGGCAATTGGGCAACGGATCTGGCCGGCGGCGCGCGCTACGGCTACACCCTGCTGAGCGTCATCATGGTGTCGAATTTCATGGCGATCCTGCTGCAGGCCCTTGCCGCGCGGCTCGGCATCGCCAGCGGCCGCGACCTCGCCCAGGCCTGCCGCGACACCTACTCGCGGCCGGTGGTGGTGCTGTTGTGGATCGCGTGCGAGATCGCCATTGCCGCGTGCGATCTCGCGGAAGTGCTCGGCGCGGCGATCGCGCTCAACCTGCTGTTCGGGCTGCCGCTCATCTGGGGCGTCTGCCTGACATCGGCCGACGTACTGGTCGTCCTCTACCTTCAAAATCACGGCTTTCGCTACGTCGAAGCGCTCGTCGTCGGATTGATTCTCGCCATCGCCGGCTCGTTCGGCATCGAGCTCTGGCTGGCGCGGCCCGATTACATCGCCGTCGCGGCCGGGTTCATTCCGCAGACGGCGATCGTGCGCAACGGAGAGATGCTGTATATCGCGATCGGCATTCTCGGCGCCACCGTGATGCCGCACAACCTGTACCTGCACTCGTCCATCGTGCAGACGCGCAAATACACCGACTCGGTGCAGAGCAAGCGCGAAGCGATCCGGTTTTCGACGATCGATTCAACCGTTGCGCTGATGTCCGCGCTCTTTATCAACGGCGCCATCCTTGTCATGGCCGCAGCGACCTTTCACGGGACCGGCCATCAGGACGTCGCCGATATTTCCGACGCGTATGCGCTGCTCTCCCCCCTGATGGGAACCACCATGGCCAGCGTGCTGTTCGCGGTTGCGCTCCTGTGCTCGGGACAGAACGCGACGCTGACCGGCACGTTGGCGGGCCAGATCGTGATGGAGGGCTTTGTGAATATCCGGCTCCGGCCATGGATGCGGCGGCTCATCACGCGCTTGATGGCCATCATTCCCGCTATCATCGTGGTCTGGCTGTACGGCGAACGCGGCACCGGTGCGCTGATCATCCTGAGCCAGGTCGTGCTGAGTCTGCAGTTGCCGTTTGCCGTGTTCCCGCTCATCATGTTCACGGGTGACCGGAAGAAGATGGGCGGGTTCGTAGCGCCGGCCTGGATGCAGGGACTGGCCTGGGCAACGGGCATCGTGATCGCCATGTTGAACGGCTGGATGCTCTATCAAACCGTCGTGGGTCTCTGAGCCGGAGAGTCGCGCCATGTATCGCCGGATTCTCGTCGCGATCGAGAACTCGCCGTCAGACCAGACAATCCTGACGCATATCGAGGGGCTGGCGAGCATCACCGGCAGCGAGTTGCTGCTCGTGCATGTCGCCGACGGCGTCGTGGCCCGGCATTTCGACGATCTTCAACTGCGCGAGTCCGAAGAAATGAAGGACGATCGCGCGTATCTCGCCCGGCTGTGCGCCGACCTGACAAGCCACGGATTCTCGGTGTCCAGTCTGCTCGCGGCGGGCGATCCGGTCACCGAGCTGCTGCGCGTGGCACGGGAGCAGCAGGTGGATCTCATCGCGATGGCCACTCACGGCCACCGCTTTCTGTCCGACTTGTTGCACGGCACGACGGCCGATCGCCTCCGGCATCAGGTGGACGTGCCGGTGCTGTTGTTGAAGGCACACGGGGAGAAGTCGGGCGCTGGGCAATAGAGCCGTTCTCACTTCCTCGTAGCAGGAAACCGCCCCCAACCGCGAGCATTCCGGCGGAATCCTGCCGTCGGGCGTGGCTTCAGACGAGCGCCGAGTGCCTAGGCCCGAGTGCCTGCTTCGCTGTACTCCGCAAACGAGCTCGGCGTCTCCCACACCCGCACGGCGAGGACGTCGAGGCCCTGCTCGCGAGACTTGTCGAAGATCAGCTTCGCGATTCGCTCGACGGTCGGATTGCTCTCGAGCGTGTAAACCGGCTCGCCCAACGCTTCGAGCGGCCTGACCAGCGGGTCGTCATGGCGAAGAATCATCTTGTGATCCAGCTCGCGGTCGATCCAGCCTTTCACCAGGCGCTTGATGTCCGAGAAATCCGCCACCATGTTGCGTGTGTCCAGACGATCGGTGCGCACATCGACCTCGACGAGCGCGTTGTGTCCGTGCGGATGCTTGCAGATGCCGTCGTAGTCGAGCAGCCGGTGCCCGTAGCAGAACTCGATGCGCTTGGTCACAAGGTACATGGTGATCACTGTAGTTCAGATTTCGGCTTCAGGAATTAGGTTCCCAATTCTGAACTCCTAATTCACAATTCTGCATTGCCCGTGCCGCCCCTTCCCTCCGCTGTCCTCTTTTCCGGCGGGCTCGACAGTGCCGTGCTGATGGCGCTCGAGTTGTCCGAAGGCCGGCGCGTCCAACCCATCCACGTCCGCGCGGGGTTGGCGTGGGAAGACGCGGAAGCGCACGCAATCGCCCGGCTCCTGGCCTGCCCTCCGTTCGACGGCCGGGCAGCCGCCCTCAGGACCCTCGCCCTCGATATGCGCGACGTGTATCCACCGACGCATTGGGCTTTGACGGGCGAGGCGCCGGCCTACGACACACCGGACGAAGACGTCTACCTCGAGGGGCGGAACATCGTGCTGCTCTCGAAGGCGGCGGTGCTGTGCGCGCGGCTGGGCATCGAGCGGCTGGCCCTCGGGCCGCTGCAAGGCAATCCGTTTCCGGACGCCACGCCGGAATTTTTTGAGACGATGGCCCGGGCGCTGTCGCTGGGTCTGTCGCGGCCGCTGACGATCGCGACACCACTGCGTCATCTGCACAAGGAAGAGGTCATCGCGATCGGCGTGGACCTGCATGTGCCTCTCGAGCAGACGCTATCGTGCATGAAGCCCACCGGCCCGCTCGGCCAGGATCACTGCGGCCAGTGCAGCAAGTGCCGGGAGCGGCACGAGGCCTTCAAGGCCGCACGAATACCGGACCCGACGACTTATGCGGCATTGGGGAACTAATCCCCGAAATCACTTTCGGCGCATTGCTATCGATTACGATCTGAGACCGCTTCCGGCGTGATTTCAATCGTCTGTCCGCGCAGCGGCAGCTCAGCCGCCGGATCGGCGCGCATTGTGGTCTCATCGAACCGTTTCAGCAGCCGCTTCAGCGCGGATTCGTCAGGCGCGGTGCACACCACGACTCCCGGACTGTCCGCAGACGGGAACCGACGCTCATCGAAGAAATCGTGGTCGAGGGTAATGAGGGTGCGTCCGAGATCCCGCGCGCGCCGGAAGTGCTCGCGGTCCGAGGCCCGGCGGAACTCGGGATCCTCGAGGACGAACAGGACGTCCCAGTGCAGGACCTGGCGCATGAAGCCCACCACCCCCAGGGGCACATTGGCGTCGACGTAGACACGGGGCGCGGCAGCCAGCCCGGCGGCAATGGGACGGAGTTCGGAGGAGAGAGAACCCATGTCGCTGGCTGCCCTTCAGCGATTCCGATCGACCGCGTGTCTTCTTCTGCGCTTCCTGCGCGCAGCCTTCCCTTGCCGCTTCAGCGCCGCGACGAGCACCTCGCGCTTGTCGAACAGTCGGCGCGGCGTTCGCGCGCCGTTCCTGCTGCCAACCGCGTACTCACAGAACAATGGAAACGCGATCGTGGAATCGCAGTACGCGACGACCGTGTCAGGCAACACGCCAGGATTGACCTTGCCCCAGCTGACCGCCTCCGACGGCGTTGCCCCGGACAGACCGCCCCAGACCACGTGATCGGTCGTGATCTGAATGAAATACTCGTTGCCGCCCTTGGGAATACCGTACACCTCCCAGAGCGTCGGCTGGCCCTGCAAGTAGAAGTTCTTCGGCGATCCGCCGCCCAGAATTACGCAGCCGTTCTTCGTACCGGCAAGGATGATGGCGCAGACCTCGTTGACGTCCAGGTTCGGATCGATCATCAGCCGGCTGCCGCGCATCAGCTCGTGCCAGGCGATGTTCATCCCGATCGAGCTGTCGCCCGGCGACGACGTGTAGACCGGCACGCCGAGCCTCGCGGCGCGCGCCACGACTGAATACTCTTCGCAGCCGGGCCGCCGCTCGATCAAATCCTGCCCGAGCCGGAAATGAAATTCCGACGTCGAGACCGGGCCGTTCATGCGCGAGCGCCGGAGGAACTCACGGATGTACTCGTCCGTCTCGAGCAGCACGGTCGCCGGAAACAGGACGTCATAGATGCGGATGATGCCATTCTCGTACAGAACGCGATCGTCCAGAAACGGCGACCCGCGATGGAGCGTGAAGTTCAGGGCGTAGTGCAGGTCGTGATACAGATTCGCGCCGGTGCTGATGATGAAATCGATCAGGCCGCGCTCCATCATTTCGTTGATGCAGCCGCCGAGCCCGGCAGGCGTCATCGCGCCGGCAATCGTCAGCCCGATCATCGTGTCATTCTCGGGCGCCAGCATCTTGTCGGTGAATATGTGGCAGGCTTCCAGCAGGCGGCCGGCGTTGAACGCCTGGAATCCCTGCTCGATCAGCGCCCGGATGGCGGGATCGCCCGTCGGCCGGTAATAGGTAATGGGTTTGCCCGTGAGGAACCGGCGTGGACCGCGCCGAGGCGGCCCTGAAGCGCGATGCGGCACGTCGCGTCCTAGCTTACCATCTCCCTCATGGATACCACCTCGATCAACTCCGCCTGGCCGCCAGCCGTCATCTATACGGTCGTCATCGTTGCGGCCGTTCTGATCGGTCTCGCATGGTGGATCTGGTCGAAAGGCCGCCTTCTACCCGGCGAGCATGTGTTTCGCGCCAGCCGCCTCGGAAGCGGCAATCACGTCTTCCCGACGCAGGTCGTGATCACACCGAGCAGCCTTACGCTGTACAAGCCTCAATGGATCGGCAAGCTCGAGGAGTCGGTTCACATGGCGCACGTCGCCTCGATCAAGATCGACACGCACCTTATCTTTTCGGACATCTACGTGGAAACCAGCGGCGGCCAGAACCCTGTCGTCTGCCATGGGCACACCAAGGGTGACGCGGTCAGGATGAAGGAACTGATCGAGCGATTTCAGTCGGAGTATTACGGGAAGGCCCAGCGGCCTGTTTAGATCCCCATCGCGTGGAACCCGGCGTCCACCATCAGGACTTCCGCCGTGATGGCGCGGCCCGCGGGGCCGAGCAGAAACGCTGCGGCATCGGCCACCTCATTGGCGTCCACGGTACGGCGCAGCGGCGCCCTGTCGCGGTACGCCTGCAGGATCCCGGAGAAGCCGGCAATGCCGTATGCCGCCAGCGTCTTGATCGGGCCAGCGGAGATCGCATTCACGCGGATGCCTTTCGCACCCAGGTCGTTCGCAAGATATCGGACCGACGCTTCGAGCGCGGCCTTGGCCACGCCCATGACGTTGTAATTGGGGAAGACGCGCTCGCTGCCGAGATAGCTGAGCGTCAGGATGCTGCCGCCGCCCCGTTTCTCCATCAGCGGCGCCGCGCCGCGCGCCAGCGCGATCAGCGAATAGGCGCTGATGTCCAGCGCGATCCGAAATCCTTCGCGAGACGTCTGCGAGAAAGGCGCTTTCAGATCTTCGGGTTGCGCAAAGGCGACGCCGTGCACGAGAAAATCCAGATCGCCGACCTGACTTTCGATGGCCGCAAACAGCTCGCGGATTTGATCGTCGCTGCCGACGTCGCACGGCAGGATCGTGACGTTTGGCAGCGTCGCCGCCAGCTCACGCACGTTTTCGGCGAGCCGATCGTTCTGGTACGTCAGCACGAGCGAGGCGCCCGCGGCAGACGCCGCCTGCGCGATCGCCCACGCAATGGATCGTTTGTTGGCGACGCCGACGATGAGGCCAGTCTTCCCCTCGAGATCTCCCACTACCGAGGCCGCTTTTTGCCGTGCCGCCGACGGCCCTGACCCTGACCGGGAAAGGTGGGACCCTGGCCGGAACGTCGATCGCCCCGAGGTCCGTTCCCGTTTCCGTTGCCGTTCCGGGCGCTGCCGAAGCCCTGTTCAGCCCAGCTGCGCGCCTGGCGAAAGGCGCCGGCGCCGCGGCCGCTGTACCGCTGATGCATCGTGAATTCTGGAATGGGCCTGGGAGGCGGCTCGCCGCCCTCCACGCGCGGCAACGTGGCGCGGATCAACTGACGGTTCGCCGGCCAGATCTCGTCAGGGCGCTCGTCATTCGCCTCGCGTTCCGCGGGATTGTCGATCGCCTGGGCGCTGACCTGGACAGGATCGGCCTCGACGACTTCCGTCTCGACGATCTCGACCGGGGCAATCTCGACTGGGCTGCCCTCCTCGTCTCGCGAGGGTGTCACGAGTTGACCACCCGTGTTGTCGACCGTCTGCGCGTCGCCCGCGTGTTTCGCGCGGCGGCGCGGCGGCTTCCCGCTCCTGAAGACATGCTCGGTGTCACAGGTCGTGCACCGCGTCTGTCGAATCGAGTCGTTCACGATGGCGACGATGGCATGGTTGGTAACGCGTCGTTCCCGGGGACAGTAGTCGTCCACGAGGTCGCCAAGACGCAGCGGGCGCTGCTCCATTCACTTCTCCCGAGGGGTATTCATTTCCTAGTCATTCACAGCCGGGGCCTGTCCCCAGCCCAGATCGATCCGCGCTTTTGGTACCGCCGTGGCCCATCAACGTCGCTCAGGCACCGTGAGCCAGCCCAACGGCAAAGCTCTGCGTCACGAATCAACGACGGCGCGGCGCTTTGGCCGCAGGCGCTAAACGCGGAAGGAAGTAAGGTGCTTGCAGGTCACCGGAGGATAACAACAAGCACGGGTCGAGAGCAAGTGCAAATGCCCGCCCGCTCCCTAAACCCTATCTTAGCAAAGACTTGCCGCCTTCGCTACGGGCCGGCCCAGGTACTCGCTGTGCAGCCGGGTTCCGCTGGTCCATCCATCGCAGCGCTTGCTCCATCGCCGGATCCCGGCCCGCGGCGAGCGCCCCAATCGACAACGGCACCACCTCGTCGGGTGTCACCCCATCGCCTTCAAGGGAGCGTCCAGTGCTCGTGACGAAATTACCGACGGCATACATCAATACGTCACCGTTGGGCAGTCGTTTCGTCAGCGCGGGAAGCGCCTCTCCCATCGTCTGGGTCCCGACAACCCTTGCGCGCCCCAGACTTTGCATCGCGCCGGTGAAGCATTCGGAAGTGCTGCCCGTCAGCTCGTCGACCAGAATCGCGACCGGGCCTGCGTAGGGCCTGACCCGCCGGCCGTCCGGCATTGAGAGACGAGGATTGGGATGGAATTCCAGCTGCATCTGACGTGTCTGCATCCGTCCCAGCAGCGCATCGGCATCGTCCAGAAAATGTCCGGCGACCCCCGACATCATGCCGGCGAGGCCGCCGGGGTTTCCACGCAAATCGATGATGACACCGTCGGCGCGCCGAAACCGATCGACGGCCGCCGCCACCGGCGCGTCGATGGCCGTCATCCAGAGATTGAATCGAATCAGGCCGATGCGCCGGCGACCGGGCGACAGGAGCTCTCGCGTCTCCGTTCTCACCGCGAGCGGCGGCAGATTGCCGAGCGTGACCACCTCTCCGGGCTCGGGCGCGCGCGCGACCGTGATGTGTCGCTCCGATCCGTCCGGCGCGCGAACTTCGAGCGCCGCGGCCGAGCCTGCGTCGCCATGCAACGCGCGATACGCGCGGCGCCACAAATCGAACGCGCGCAGCCGGCCTGCCGGATTGTTGCCTGAGGAGCGCCACGCCGCGACGGACGCGCCGTCGATGGAGAGCAGGACCTGTCCCGCCGACAGTCCCGCCCGGGCCGTCGGCGATTCCGGATCGACGCGGGTCACCAGGACGCCCTGCGCGGTGATTCGCATCTCGATCGGTACGGTCGCCGGGCCGATCGGACCAGCATCGACGTCGGTCGACGAGGACGACAGCAGCACGAAGTGCGAGCGCTTCAACCGTGCGAGCATGTCGCTGATGACCCGCCGGAGGTCATCGGCCGAGGCCGCCGCTTCGGCCTTCGGTCTCAGCTCGGCTCGAATGGCGTTCCAGTCGAGTCCCCCGAACGCCGCGTCGTAGAACGTGTCGGCGACCGTCTGCCAGGTCTCGTCGAAGCTCGCCAGGCCCTCTTCGCGCCAGCCGTCGGGACGCTGAAGGGAAAAGGCGGCCAGGACGACGACGGCCGATCCGCACATCAGGGCGCGAGTGAATCTCACTTGATGAGGGCTTTGATTTGCGCCGGGGGGTCGAACGCTGCCGGGGGCACGCCGTCGTATTCGACGGATGTCACGTGAAGAATCTGTTCGATGAACAGCGCCTTCTGGACGAGCGTGGTTGGCTGCTTGATCGGACCGAACTGCTTGTAGTCGCGAAGTATGGCGGTCGTTGGAACAGTGCCGAGCTGCATCGTGCGCCTGGCTTCCCATCCGATCTCGAGACCGGACTCGACGTCGAAGTACTCGTCCTGCTGGACGCCTGAAAGCAGCACGACGTTGACTTTATATGCAGGACGGCCGTCGAAGTCGACCCGGCCGACGGTGGTCAGTGCGCTGATGTGTTCGGGCAGATGCAGGGGGCCATCGAAGTCGGCATCGGCTCTGGCTTCATCCCTCTCGCGGTCTTTCAGAATCCTCGGACCGGTCTGCGGATCGATCGTCCAGGCGACCTTGCCGTCGTAACCCTGTTCCGTGTGGCCGACGCCCGCGATGTCGGCGCGCATCAGCAGTCTGTCCGGCCGGGCCGCCAGTTCCTCGAACTCGGCTGTGATGTTCTGACCGGTGATCTCGAAGCGCCCTCGCAAACGCATGGACTTGATGGATTTAAAGGCGGGCTCGCCGCCGATGGCCGCGACGTGGCGCTCGACGAGCTCCCGGCCCGACGGCAGGGGCGCGGGCCGCTGCGACGCCAGCACAATCGGCGTCAACAGCAGAGGCGCCACAAGAGGGATCAGCGCGCGGCGAAATCGATGCGCCATAAGAACCTGGCTAGAGAATAATACCTGCAGGCGAATGCTGAAGGGCAGCCGCGCGGCCATCATCAAACGCGTTCAACCCGTGTCCATTCACGGGCAGGTCTCCCTGGACGTCTTCTGGGTCGACCCCGACGATCAGGAAGAGGAAATCCGCCACGCTCGCGTGGGCAACGAATCAGTCCCGCGCGCCATGGAGCCTGGCGACCGTGTCACGCTGCATTATCTGCTCGGCGAGGTGACGCAGATTACGAAGTAGGTTCCGGAGTTCCGAGGTTCCGGAGTTCCGGGGTTCGGCAGCACCTCAGTTCAAGTTTGCTACTTGACGAACCGGTCTGCTGCGACGTCATTTGAACCTCGGAACCCCGGAACCAGCTATTCAATTGCTCTCCCTTTCGTCTCCGGAATGACCACCCAGCAGAGTGACGCGAGCAGGAACGCTGCGGCGGCAATTGACAACGCCGCGGGGTATCCGCGGGTTTGCGCGACCGAGCCGACAAAGCGCGGGGCGTAGGCGCTCGCGATGCGGCCCAGGTTATAGGTGAAACCCTGGGCGGTGGCCCGCACGGACGTCGGATAAAGTTCCGCGGTCACGACGCCGAAGCCGCTGAAGTGCCCGGTGGCGAAGAATGATGTCAGCGGGCCAAGCGCCAGCAGCGCCCACGCGCTGTGGACGGAGGTATACGCCCACACCAGCGCCGCTGCGAGGAGCAGATAGGCAACATAGGCGCGCCGGCGTCCGAGCGCATCGGCGATGTACCCGAACGCCACGTACCCGAACCAGGTGCCGCACTGGTTCGCGACGATCAAGCCGGTCATCACCGACTGTCCGAGGCCCACGCCACCGCCGGCGCGGGGCGCCGACAAATACGTCGGGACCCACGTGTTGAAGCCCCAATACGCGAACAGCGTGCAGGAGTTCATCAGCGCGAGCGCGATCGTGAGACGCAGCTTCGGGCCGCCGAGACCGGAGAGGATGGATCGCGGAGGGACGCGTGCGGGCACTGCGCCAGATCGCTGGTTCCTCAACCCCGCGTCGAATCCACAGCGTGAGCAGGGCCGGCAGCAGACCCACGAAGAACACCGCACGCCATGGCAGTCCGGCGACCGATTGCACGAGATAGTTCACGACGGCGGCCAGTGCGAACCCCACCGCCCAGGCGCTCTGCATGAACGCCAACGCCTTGGCCCGATGTCGATCCGGCCAGGTCTCCGACACGAGCGCGGCGCCGCTGGCCCATTCGGCGCCCATGCCGAGCCCCAGACAGATTCGAAAGAGCGCGAGGGCTGCCGCAGTCGTCGCGAGGCCGCAGGCAGCGGTGAATATCGAGTAGATCAACACGCTCGTCATGAGCGCGCGGACCCGGCCGAACCGATCGGCGATCACGCCGAACACCAGACCACCCGCGGCCGCCGACAACAGCGTCAGCGACTGCAGCGACCCGGCTGTCGTCTGGTCCATGTCGAGACCGGCCATCACCGCGGGCAGCACCAACGGATACAGACTGACGTCGAACGAGTCCAGCATCCAGCCGAGCGACGCCGCGACGAGCGCGCGCCGCGCAGGTCGATCGGCTTCGCGCCACCAGAGGAACATAGGCGTCTTCGGCGTCAGGCGCTCAGGCACTGGGCGATGGGAAAGGACCCTCAGGCCCGATTGCCGAGGGCCCAGTCACTGGTGCCCGGCGCCCGTATCCGCCACCGCCCGGTGTTTCGATGCGCAGACCGATCGCCAGGTCGAAGCCGGAGCTCGATCTTTCCCGGCAACAGTTGTTCGACGCCGTCACGGATGAGCACGTTGCGTCCGCACGCGCCCGAATCGCCGCCCAGCACGCCGTAGGGTGGACGCCGACGCCGGTCGGAGAGGATCGTCGCGGACATCTCGGCCAGCGCTTCGTACTCGCGCACCAGGCCCTCGCCGCCGGGCGACGCGCCTGCGCCGCCGCTGCCGGTTCGCAGCGCGTACTGCCGGATTCTTACCGGCAGGTAGTGCTCGATGGCCTCGATCGGCGTGTTCCGCGTGTTGCTCATGTGGGTATGAACGCCGGAGAGCCCGGCCAGTCCACGGCGTCCGCCCATCCCACCGCCGATCGTCTCGTAGTAAGCGAATCGGCCGCCCGGTGGCGGGATGGACGCCGCCCAGTGTCACGTTGTTCATCGTGCCCTGGCTGGCGGCCGGCATCCGCTCCGGCAACGGCGCGTCCCAGCGCTCCGAGCACGACATCCGTAATCCGCTGCGAGGTCTCCACGTTGCCGCCGGCTACAGCGGCGGGCCGGCGGGCGTTGACGATGGTCCCTTCGGGCGCGATGACGGTGAGCGCGCGCCCGATGCCGGCGTTGTACAGGACGTCCTCATCCACCAGGCAGCGAAAGGCGTAGAGGCACGCCGAGAGCGTCACGGCGCTGTTGGCGTTGACGCTGCCGTCCACTTGCGGATCGGAGCCGGTGAAGTCGACCGTCGCACGGCCGCCGTTCACGCGAATCCGCACGCGGATCGTCACCGGCTTGTCCGAGAAGCCGTCGTCGTCAAGAGCATCTTCAAAGACGTACTCGCCGTCGGGAATCGCGCGTATCGCGGCGCGCATGACGCGCTCGGTGTACGCCTGCAGCGCCGTGGCATATGCCAGCGTGCGGGCGCGGCCGTAGCGGGCGACCAGATCGCGCAACCGTGTCGCGGCGACACGGTTGGCCGCGATCTGCGCTGTCAGGTCGCCTTCCCGCTCCTGCGGCGTCCGCACGTTCGCGAGCACCAACGCGAGCACGTCGCCGACCATCCGGCCGCGGTGAACGAGCCGCACCGGAGGAACGATGAGGCCTTCCTGATAGATCTCGCGCGCGACCGGCATCGAACCGGCTGTCATGCCGCCAATGTCGGAATGGTGCGCGCGGTTCGCAACATAGAATGACGGCCGGCGGCCGCTCAGAGAACACCGGCGAGACCAGCGTGATGTCGGGCAGATGGGTTCCGCCGCGGAACGGATCGTTCAGCATCACGACGTCGCCGGGATCCATGCGGTCCGGCATCCACGGCCGCGCGGACGGACAGCGGCATCGCCCCCAGATGCACGGGCATGTGATCGCCCTGTGCGATCGTCTCGCCCTGCGCGTCATACACCGCGCACGAGTAGTCGAGACGTTCCTTGATGTTGGGCGAGAAGCCGGTACGGCGCAGCGTCACGCCCATTTCTTCGGCGACTGACAGAAACAGATTCTTGAAGACTTCGAAATCGATGGGATTGGTGAGCATACGAAGGCCCTAGGCCCTTGGCCCAAGGCCAAAGGGCCAGTCCTTCTCGGGCCTGTGGCCCGGGGCCGAGGGCCCTTGAGCAACCACATTTCCAAACCCATCGATCCGGAATCTCCAGCGCGGCGGAATCACGACCGTGGCTTCCCCGCTCGTGATGACCGCCGGCCCGCGCGACCGTGCTCCCGGAACGAGCGCGTGCCACCGGTGAAAGGCGACCTTGCACGGCGCGGCCGGCGAACCGGCCCTGGCGCACGGACTCCGGCCTCGGCACGAATCGGCCGGCCCGGCCGGGTGAACGGGCAACGCCGGCTTGTCCGTCATTCCGGACGCGGCCACGCGAACATTGACAATCTCTGTCGGCCGCGAAGGGTCCGCGTAGCCGTACTTGCGATGGTGCTCGCGATCGAACTGGCGTCTGAAGTCGCGCGTGAACGGCACCGTGAGTTCGTACGACTGTCCGACGTAACGGACATCGAGCGCGCGCTCAATCCGTTGAGCGGCCGGACCGTATCCCTCGGCCTTCAATTCCTCCTGGCTTGACGAACGAGGGGAATGAATCGACCGGTCGAGTTCCGACAGGCGGATCGAATCGGTGTGACGCAGGACGGCCGAGGAATAGTCCTTCGCGACGTCAGCCACGAGCATGCCCAGGGCCGAAAGGACGCCGCCATGGCGGGGCACGACGACCGATCCGATCTCGAGGCGCTCCGCGATCTCGCAGGCGTGCATTCCGCCCGCGCCCCCGAACGCGAGCAGCGAGAAGTCGCGCGGATCGTGACCGCGCTCGACGGACACCACGCGAATCGCGCGCTCCATGTTGGCATTGGCCACGCGGACGATCCCCTCCGCGAGTTCGTGCACGTCAACCGCCAGCCGTCTGGCCATGTCGGCGGCGATCCGGTAGCGTGCGGTCAACGTCGATCGTCATGCGGCCATCGAAGAACAGCTCGGGATCGAGCCGGCCGAGCAGCAGATTGGCGTCGGTCACGGTCAACTCGACGCCGGACCCGTAGCACACCGGACCGGGAACGGCACCCGCGCTGCGCGGCCCGACGCGAAGCGCGCCGCCTGTGTCGACGAAGGCAATCGACCCGCCGCCCGCGCCCACCGTCTCGATGTCGATGACCGGCAGCCGCACGGGAAAATCGCCGATGTGCGAATCGGTGGTCCGTCGAGATGGTGCCGTCGATCAGGCTGACGTCCGTGGACGTGCCGCCCATGTCGAATGAGATCACGCGCGACAACCCCGCGGCCCGGGCGACGGCGCGCGCGCCCACCACCCCCGCCGCCGGACCGGAAAGAATCGTTCGCACGGCTTGCGCGCGTGCCGCCGCGGCCGAAATCGATCCGCCGTTGGACTGCATGATCGAAAGCCGGACGTTCGGCGCCGCGGCCTCCGAGCCGTCCGAGATACCGATCGATCAGCGGCGTGACGTACGCGTTCACGACGGTCGTGCTCCACCGCTCGAACTCGCGATACTCGGGCAGCACCTCGTGCGACGCGCAGACCGCCAGGCCGCTGCTTCGACAGCGCGCGCGCCACTCGCTGCTCGTGGCGCGGCATTGGCATAGGAGTGCAGCAGGCAGACCGCCGCAATCTCGACGCCGCAATGGCGCAGATGCCCGGCCAGCGCCTCGACTTCCTCGTCGGCTATCGGGACGACGACCCGGCCGGCCGCGTCGAGCCGCTCGGTCACTCCGAACGTCAGCGCCGGATTCACGAGGGGCCGGGGCGGGAGCACGAAGATGTTGTAGAGCTGGGGCCGCGTCTGACGCCCGATGCGAAGCACGTCCTCGAACCCACGCGTCGTGACGAGCGCCACGCGCGCGCCCTTTCGCTCGAGCACGGCATTCGTGGCGACGGTCGAGCCATGGACGATATTTACCCGAGAGGCTTCGCCCCCCGGACCCCCCGACGCGCTCACTCGCGGGGACCCCTCCGCCCCGCTCCGTTCGCGCGGGCTCGCTCGCGTTCGCTCGCTCGCATGAGCGTCGCCAGCCGAACATCTCCGCGATGCCCGCGAGGATCGCGCGCGACGGATCGGCGGGAGTCGAGCGCACCTTGTGGACGGTCAGCCCGTCGGGTCCGAACCGCACGAAATCGGTGAACGTGCCTCCGGTGTCGATGCCGATGCGAACGGGCATGGGCGGAGGATTGCACAGAAACGTGAATTAGGAATTGAGAATCAGGAATTAGGCAGGATCGCCGTCCTCAGAATCTGTCCGATTCCCGACTTCCCAATTCCAAGCTTAATTCCTAATCGTAATTCCCCCGGGTGTCCTCTTCCCGTCTCCATCGTCGTCCCCACCTGGAACGGGCAGCACCTGCTCGAGCGATTCCTTCCCTCGGTGATCGCGGCCGCGCGGCAGTACCCGATCGACACCGACGCGGCAGTTGAAATTGTCGTCGTGGATGACGGAAGCACGGACCGAACGGCCGAGTGGATCACGGCGCAGGCCAACCGCTGCCCCGTGATGCTGCGGCACGTCGAACACGCCGCAGAACCTCGGGTTTGCGGAAGCGGCGAATCGTGGAGTGCGCGAAGCGGCGTTCCCGCTCGTCTGGCTGCGTGAACAACGACGTCGAAGTCGAACCCGACGCGGTCGACGCGCTTGCCGGCGCGTTCGGCGATGACGACGCCAAGCTGCTGGCAGTGCATTCACGAATGATCGATCTGGCGACAGGCCGTGAGGTCGGCACGGGCAAGATGGGCGGATTCTGGCGAGGATTCCTTCGCGTGCACCGCAGCTACATCCCGCGGCCGTCGGCGCCGGGGCCGTTCTGGTCGATGTTCGCGACAGGCGGGTCCGCGATGTTCCAGCGGGCGCTGTTCCTGGAGCTCGGCGGGTTCGATCCGATCTTCGCGCCCTTCTATCTGGAAGACGTCGAGCTGAGCTATCGCGCGTGGAAGCGCGGCCTCACCGTCCGTTACGAACCGCGGAGCGTCGTCCGGCATCAGTTCTCGTCAACGATTGCTCCGTCTGGCCGGCCGGCAAGATCGAGCGAATCAGCCAGCGGAACCGGCTGATCTTTCACTGGATTCATCTTCACGACGCCGGCTATCTTCGAGCGCACGTGTTCTGGGTCGCGGTGCTGCTCGTCACCGCACCGGTGACGCTGAAGACCGCGTTCCTGCGAGGATTCTCGGACGCGCTCCGGCAGATCCCCGCGATCCGACGCCGACCGGCAAACCGAACGGCGGGGGCCGTGCGATCCGATCGCGAGGTTCTCCAGATTTTTCGGGACATGGAGGCCGGCGGCGGCATTCGCGCGTACGATGACCCGAGGGAACTCGAATCGGGCGGATGAGCGTGTCGTAAACGACGTCAATGTAGTATCCGAAAGCGTCTCGGTAATACCCTAAAGCACATGCAGGAAAAACCGGAGGGATGTGTCAGGAGCGACGTACGGCTGGACCGGCGAATGTCCATTTCGTGAATTCACGCACAAATCCGAGGCCCTCCTCACACGACCGATTCGTCATGACATCTTGCGGCGTATTAGCGGCCCGTCGTTCGGCACGTCGTTTGCTCTACTTAAAATGCCGGGTAGCCTGAATTTGCGGCAGGTGCCGTGAAGAGCTGGGGAGCCAGGTTGCCCGTCAAAGGCCCGCTCACGCGGGCCTTTTTTCTTATCGGGGGGTGGTCCCCAGACCCTTTACGGCCTCACACGCGGTGGCCCCCCGGGGCGGGCCCCCGAGCGCTCTCACACCATCGCCCCTTCGGGATACTGCAGCGCGAGGCGGAGCTCCTTGGAGAGTTGGTCGACTGTCGAACCCGAGCGTTTCCAGGCGCCATCGGTTTCGAACCGGAGATCGCCGATACGGCGGCCCCACGGCGCGATGACCCGTCCGATCGCGCGGAAGTCGGCGCGGTCGGCATGCTGCTGATCGAGGCGCTTGACGATGTCGGGCGCGACGCGGATGAACGCGCGAAGCGCCTGGGCGGACTTGATGCTGTACTTGCGGCCGTTCCAGGCCGCGCCGAACACGACCGCGACCTGGCGGAAGTAATTCACGAAAAAGCGCGTGGCCTCGTCGCGGAAATCCTCGGCCTTCCGGCCCGTGCCGAACGCATCGACCGCGAACAGCTTCTTCAGCTCCTGCGCGAGCGGCGCCTGAGCCACGCGGCCGCGGCCGACGCCGAGCAGCTTGATCTCGCCATGAAGAGGCGAATCCTCTTTTTCGCTGAGCGCCCGAACGACATCATGTGCGGCCGCCAGGTTCTCATCCCGGTACAGCTGCCGGCCCGAGAGCGACACCAGATGCGACGCGTTCAACCGCGTGTGTTTGGCGTTGATCGTGACGAACATCTGCACGACGTGATCCTCGGGCAGCCGATCGAAGATCACCGCCGGAACCGTGAACGTCTCATCGCCGAAATGCTCGATGCCCGCGTGCAGCGCCAGCAGCCGGTGCTGGCCGTCGATGGCGCGGAGGATGCCTTCACGCTCTGGCACCTTGAGGATCCCGATCGACGGTTCGCCGGACGATCGGCTCGAACTTCAGCGGCTCATCGCACGAGATGATGACGGCGCCGGGAATCGACGGCAGATCGTGCGCCTGCCGGCACTGCTCGTAGTAGGCGACGAGCTCGTCGATCTTCTTACGGATGATCTGGCGCTGGTACGCCTTCTCGTTCGCGGCGATGCGCCGCTCGAGCAGGTCCCACCGCACTTTTGACTGCTTGGCGGCTCCGCGGACACCCGGCGCCGAACCATGCTCCCCATAGTTCAGCACCTCGAATCGAACCAGTTTGTCGATGTCCTTGGCCGTGAGAGAAGCTTGGTAGAATTGCACGCCAAATTGCTGCATCCGAAGCGCGGCGACGCTAATCATAGGCAGACGGGGCCCTTCCGTGCCCCGAACCAGCACACTCAGGCGTTCCGCCGGATTGTATGTGCCAGTGGTCCCCAATCACAAGTCTCCCCGGATCGGCCGCACGGAAGGCCGCCGAGGCGCCCTCCGACAGGATAGACTCTCAAATAACAGATTAATAAGGAGTTACGGCATGGGCGCGATCTCGATCGGCCGTCGGCGTCGCTGGACTCTGGCCTCGGCCGCCATACTTTTTTTGTCGCTGTCTCGGTACCGGCCCAGCAGACGGTGACCGAGACGCGCGACCCCGCGCAGCAGCAAGACGAAGATTTCACGAAACTCTACAAGGAATGGACGGGCGACCCGCAATTCGGCAGTCCCGCTGGTTGACCATCTGCCGCGCGTGCCCGGCGTCCCGACTCCAAAGGACGTGCTCGGCTACTACATCGGCGCGCCGCAGAAACTGACCTACTACGCGGACATGCTGAAGTACTACCGCGCGCTCGCGGCCGCCACGCCTCGTCGTCAAGGTCGAGACGATCGGACGGTCCGACGAAGGCCGCGAGCTCGTCGTCGTCTGGGTTTCATCGGAGGAAAACCTCCGCGCCCTCGACGCCAACCGCGCGAACCTCGCGAAGCTCGCCGATCCGCGCGGGCTGACCGATCCACAGGTGCAGCAGCTCATCGCGACGACCAAGCCGAACTACCACCTGATGGGCGGCCTTCACAGCAGCGAGACCGGTCCCTCCGAGATGTTGATGGAGCTGGCCTATCGACTCGTCACGGAAACCTCGCCGCTCATCACACAAATCCGGAACAACGTCTTCGTCTCCATCACGCCGGCCGCGGATGCGGACGGACGAGACCGGAACGTCGATTGGCACTACAGGAACTTAGAGACAGGGACGACGGGTACGACAGGATGACGAACCTCAGGGACGACGAGTACGCCAGGGTACGGCGAATGCCGAGTCGATCGCCGTTGCCCTACTGGGGCAAGTATGTCTATCACGATAACAATCGCGACATTAACCTCGCCTTGATGCAAGTGCGCGCGCTCACCGACTGGTACTTCACCGCGCATCCGCCGATCGTTCACGACCTCCACGAGTCCCAGACCCTGCTGTACACCTACAGCGGCGGCCCTCCGCAGAATCCGAATCTCGATCCGCTGCTGTTCGCAGAGCTGCCGTGGTTCTCCAATTGGGAGCTCGCGCAGATGACCAAGTGGGGCATGCCGGGCGTGTACACCCACGCATTCATGGACGGCTGGTCGCCCGGCTACGTGGGCTCCGTCGCCTATAACCACAACGGCATGATGAAAATGTACGAGACCCAGTCGGGACGAGACGCAAGGGGAGGTACGACGGGTGCGACAGGTACGACAGGGTGCGCGGGGGGCTCGTGAGGGTCGGGGGGCGCCAGCTGCACCGGGCAATCCAACGGCCGCGCGCCGAGCCCAATGGTGCCGGGGCGGCCGCCGGTCCCGCGGGACGCGCGGGCGGGAGCGGCACCGACGGGACGCGGCGGGTCCCAGGATCGCGAGTGGTACCGCGGCATTCCAGTGCCGCCCGAACGCGGTCGCTAACTTCAGCCGGCGCGACAACACCAACTACATGGAGACCGGTGTCCTTTCGTCGCTCCAGCTCACGTCCATGTTCCCGAATGTCGTCGTCGAGAATTTCTACATCAAGACCAGGAACTCGATTCAGGACGGCAAGACGAACGCGCCCTACGGGTTCGTGATTCCCGCGCAGCGCGACATGACGAAGCCAGCTGAGCTCGTCAACATTCTGCGAGCCCAGGGCATTGAAGTGGGCCTCGCGAGCCTGCCACTGAAGATCGGCGACGACGACGTATCCGGCAGGCTCGTACGTCATCAAGCGCGATCAGCCATATGGCCGCCTGGCCAAGAATCTCCTCGAAAAGCAGGTGTTCCCCGACGCGCGCCTGACAACCTATGACGACAGCGGCTGGACGATGGGCTTGTCGATGGGCGTGGAGGTGAAGGAGATCGCCGACCCGGCGATTCTGAGTGCGGCCACGACACCGGTCTCGACGGCTGTCGCGAGAGGCGCGATCGCAGGACTCGGACGCCGAGGGACTGGCCGTCGCGCACTACGGATCGAACAACATGATCGCCCTGCGGTACGAGCTCAGCGTCGGTGCCGATGAAGATCGCCGAAAAGAGTTTTATCGTCGGCGGCGTCGATTTTCCGGCGGGCTCGTTCATCATCACAGACACCTCGACGATCGACCGCGCGCGGGCGGCGAT
The DNA here is from genome assembly GCA_963724645.1 of uncultured Acidobacteriota bacterium. Lineage (GTDB taxonomy): Bacteria > Acidobacteriota > Vicinamibacteria > Vicinamibacterales > SCN-69-37 > CAVXSP01. The sequence goes on along the minus strand of CAVRVJ010000003.1, from coordinate 1,664,429 downwards.
CGAGGACTGGGCCTGACCGCCTCCACCCTGTCGGCTCTGCCGCAAGTCCCGATGCATGACGCCGACCCGCCTCGAATTGCGATCTACTCTCAGTGGACGAACACGCAGGATCTCGGCTGGTACCGACTCACGTTCGATCGGTTCCACATCCCGTACGACCTCATCTACAAGGAGAGCGTCAAGAAGGGCAACCTCAGGGCGGACTACGACGTGATCCTGATGGCAGCTCAGCAGATCAATCGCCAGACGGTGCTGCAGCCGGCGGCGGCCAAGCCGGCGCCGTACCTCAAGTCGGACAAGTACCAGTTCCTCGGCATGTATGGCGAGACGCCGGATATGTCAGGCGGCTTCGGTCAGGAGGGCGTGGATGCGTTCGGGGCATTCCTGGAGGCCGGCGGCACGTTGATTGCCGCCGGGCCGGCCGCGCGATTCCCGATCGACTTCGGCTGGGCGCATACAGTGGACACCGATGACGGCAAGCGGTCTGACGGCGCAGCGCCCGATCGTGCAGGCAGAGATCACGCGAGCCGATCACCCGGTCTTCTACGGCTATGCTGACAAGACCGTGCCCATCAAGTACGTCACCGGCGCGCCGATCCTGCGCGTCGGACTGGCCGATCAGTCCAACGTGCTCGGGCGCTACGTCGGCGGCGACGCGTCCGTGCTGAGCGGCCTGATGACCGGGGCCGACCTACTTCACCAGCGGCCGTTCGCGGTCGATATTCCCAACGCCCATAACGGCAAGGGACGCGTGATCCTGTTCGCGAACAATCCGATCTACCGGTGGCAGAACCACGGCGAGTTCAACATGATCTTCAACAGCATTTTGAACTGGAATGACCTGGGCCCGCAGCGATAGGGACGGCACCTTGACCTTCTCGAAGCTTTTCGACGGCTCCGAGAGACTGCTGAGCTGGGACAACGTCCTGTGGATCAACCGGACGGTGTCTCAGTAGCAGGTCGACGCGACCTCAGGCGTCCGCGGCTCCGTGACGAACTGGCGTGTTATGTTGCAGTGCGGCATTGTGGCCGGCATAGAGGCCGGGCAAGAGGAGTGAGACCGCGAGCGTCGGCCGAACGCACCTGGTAGATCTCGCCAGCGACCTGGCGTCAGGCCGGAATGGAGGCGATGTCAGGACTGTGTGAAGTCACGTTCGGCGAGAGATACGCCGGCACGATCGGACGCCGGCGCCGGTTCCAGAGGACGGTCAACCCAAGCATGAACGCCGTGAGCATGACGAAGGCCGCCATCGCCCATGGCAGCGGCAGCGCGTTGTGCAGGGGATAACTGAAAAACCCATACGCCAGCTCCACGTGCACCCAGTAGACGAACAGCGAGGCGCGGCCCAGCACGATCACCGGGCTGTAGTGGGCGGCGGCCGGACGCCGCAGCCAAAGCCAGGCTGCCGTCAACATCAGCGTCATCGCCCCTGCACGGATCAGGAAGAACGACAACGACGTTGTCCAGAACGATGAGGGTGTCAGCGACGGCAGATAGATACCGACGATCCCTGCAAGGATGGTGGCAATGCCGCTGAGCGCGAGACGACCCTGGAACGATCCGTCGTCTCCGCGTCCCGGGGCGGCGGCCATGCGAGACCCGATGAACGCGCCAGCGAAGACAAAGGCCAGCCACGGGAACACGCTGAACACACCCATGCCGCTGACCGGCCGGATATAGGCCTCGAGCCGCGGTGCGTACGGCCGAAGATGCGCCGGCCACTCCCAAAGGCGCGACGCCGGCGCCATCAGCACGATGACCGCCGCTGGTGCGATCAGCCACAGCAGTTCTCGCGCACGCGTCGTCGCGCGGCTCCAGCAGAAGGCGACCGCGACGAGCCCGAGTCCAAGAATGTTCAGAATGTCGGGCTTGAGAAGGCTGGACCATGACGCGGCGGGGTTGAGCAGAAAAGACTGCAGCCGAAAGAGGTGCGCAAGTCCGAAAACCTGCCAGCCGCGCTTTTGCAATCGCCAGCCGATGGCGCGGCGATCGGACTGGGGACTGGGGCCTCCACGCTGGGCACTCGAGACTCGATTGCCAAGTACCAAGGGCCTTGCGCCTGAGAGCGCGACCGATACACCCGCCAGAAACAGAAAAAGGGGCGCCGCCCAGCCTCCCAGGAAAATGATGACCGCAAACGGCGCGCCGGCGCGCTCCGAGGGCGCAGTCCAGGAGTCGAGCGAGTGCCAGAGGATCATGATCAGCACCGCGAGACCCCTGAGCCAGTCGATGTAGAGAAGCCGCAGGGAACTCGCGTCACTGCGCGGAGCGTGTCGCGTCTCCGGCCTCGCTTCGTTCATCGGCGACAGCTTACACGGGTGTGCTGCCGGCGTTAGGATCTGGGTCTGCCCGTTGTGAGTTGTGAAATGATGCCCAGGCTGTAACGGCTTCGGTATGAGCGACTCGACCACGCGTTCACCGCGCATCAGCGAAGACTGGCTGGCGGTCGCCATCGGCCTGCTGATTTTCGTCCTTTCACTTGGCGTTCTTGCCGGCGGCGACCTGCTCGGATGGGGCGTGACCGCCAGGGTCTGGACCGACCCCTCGAGGGCCCTTGGACCTGTCTCGAGCAGCTACGGCACGCTGCCCGGACTGGCCTCGCTCGCCTGGACCTACGTGTTCATGCTCGTGATCGCCACGCTGGGAGCGGCCACACTGCGTGTGAACGTGTCCCGTTTTGCCGGCTCGTTCACTGCCGTCTTCGGCCTCAGCTATGCCTGCTGGATCATCGGCAGCTACGCGAACATCGCGGCCACCGCAGATAAGCGGGCGGCGCTCCACATCACCTGGTCTTTGCAGCTCACGGCAGAAGCCGGGTTCATCGTGGCGCTGCTTGCCGGTCTTTTCGTCGGCAATTTTCTGCCGCGCGTCGCGGGAGCACTGCAGGATGCGCTTCGCCCCGAGTGGTACGTCAAGACGGGCGTCGTGCTGCTTGGGGGTTTCTTCGGCGCGGCGGCGGCCTCTCAGATCGGACTGGCCTCCGCTGTGCTCTTCCGCGGCCTGTGTGCCATCGTCGAAGCGTATTTGATCTACTGGGGACTCGTGTACGACGTCGCGCGCCGGTTCTTCAAGTTTCCGCGCGAGTGGGCCGCGCCGCTCGCTTCCGGCATCTCGATCTGCGGTGTGTCGGCCGCCATTGCCACCGGCGCCGCCATCCGAGCGCGGCCTATCGTGCCCGTCATGGTGTCTTCGCTCGTCGTCATCTTCGCCGTTGTCGAGTTGCTGGTGCTGCCGTTCGCGGCGCAACACTTCCTCTACAACGAACCGATGGTGGCGGGCGCGTGGATGGGGCTCGCGGTCAAGACCGATGGCGCCGCCGTGGCCAGCGGTGCCATCGCCGATTCGCTCATCCGCGCCCAGGCAATCGCCGTCTCGGGCTGGCACTACCAGGAAGGATGGGTCATGAACACCGCGGCGGCCGTCAAGGTGTTCATCGACATCTTCATCGGCGTATGGGCGTTCGTGCTCGCGGTCATCTGGAGCACGAAGATCGAGCCGCGCGCCGGCGACCCCGTCCGCGCCGGCGAAATCTGGCAGCGGTTTCCGAAGTTCGTCCTTGGCTACATGACGACCTTCCTTGTCGTGTTCTGCCTTGGTCTGGCGGCTCCGGCCTGGCGAACAACACTGTCGGCCGCCATGGCGGAGGCGAATGTCTTTCGCGGGATCTTCTTCGTGATGACGTTTTTCACGATCGGGGTCGTGTCAAACTTCAGACGGCTGGCCGAGGAAGGCATCGGCCGGCTTGCGCTCGTCTATGTCATCAGTCTGTTCGGCTTCATCATCTGGATCGGCCTGGCGATCTCGTGGCTGTTCTTCCACGGTACCCGGCCGCCGCTCGTCACCGGCTGATCGCCTGCTGATCCCGGAGGAAGCGCATGCCTGACCAACCCGAGATCGGGAACGAACTGCGAAGGCTCCCGGACGAGCCGCTGCTGCCAATCGAGAAGAAACTAATCGTCTGGAGCATCGGCCTGGGTCTCGTGCTGCTGGGCCTGTTGGTCTGGCTCAGTCGAACGTTCTTTCCTGGTTGAGGCCGCAGCACCTCTCTGCCCGGCGCGCCTGCCCGCGAGTCTTACCTGACCGTGAACCGGGCATCGCGCTGCGCCGACGACGTCCCTGCCTTGGCTCCAATCGTCAGCAGGTACGATCCGGCGTCGAGCTCGGCAAGCGGAAGATTGATGACGTAGTCTCCGGATTGGGTCCCGCTGGACTCCTCCGGTAACAGCGAGACCTCCTGGCCGAATCTTCGACGGTTGGACTCGTCGACGATCCCGGTCGAAAGAGTGACCGGCATTACCGGTCCGCCGCCTTTCTCGTAGACACGCAGGAAAGCGGTGGCGCGCTCGCCTCGATCGAAGTCACGACGCGCCGTCGGCGGAGCGGGGAGCAGGTCGGCGAGGCTGTCTTTCATCGCGGGGACTCCCACGGGGGCGTAGACCGCGATCTCGCTCAGCGCCAGCGCCATCTTCCCGTAGGACGGCACGTCCACGAACGTGTGCACGCTGCCGGTCTGCTGCCGGCTGGCGTTCGTCAGTCCAATCCGAAGTTCGTAGGATCCCGGCTTGGCCGGAATCCGCTGCAGCACGTCGTAGATCGCCAGGCCGCCCGCTCCGGCCTTCGGCGTCACCGTGAGGGTCTGGCGGAGCGTACCCACCGGCCGGCCATCCATGCTGAAAACCGCCGTCACGATCTCCACAGGTTCCTGGGCTGGCGCCGGCGAGGCAGCAAGGGCGCTCGCATCGTGCCGGACATGAAGGGCCACCGTGATGACGGGCGCGTGGGTGCCGGGCGCTTCGAGGACGACGACGCTGGCGTCAAGGGTGACGCCTTGCCGCTTCGGCATGAGCCCTTCGATCGCATCACGCGCCGACTTACCGGCATGCGATGAGTCAGGAGAACCAGGCGAGGGCGCGCTCGCGACGTAGGCGTGACGGGTCCGGACGTCGAGGCCGCGGCGATCGACCTTCACGCTGATGTCATGCCGGCGCCCATCGGCGACCGCCGGCTCGAAGCCGAGCAGATAGTACGAATCGCTTTCATGGAAGATCTCGGACACGCGCGCCGCTGGGTTGTTGGTGTTGAGCACGGTGCGGCCGCCCGTGCGATCCGGCAGCACGGCAATATTGCCCTGGCGAATGAGATTCCCGCGCCCGCGGTAGCCGCCTCTCGGAGAACTCGCCTGAAAACTGAGCGTCTCGAGCCCGAGCGGGTCGAGTGAGTGCACGGTCAGATTCGCCAGATCGAGAGCCTTGAACATGGCCCCACGGGCCTTGATCACCGGATCGATGCAGATCGACTCGGTGGTTTCAATCTGGACGTCCGTGCCGATGAACAACAGTGACTTCCGTCGGCGGCCCACGTCGCGGACGGCGTCCGCGATCTGCGTGATCGCGTTGAGAACACACGCGCCGCACAGGCAGTCGGCGCCGAAGCTCAAAGCCGGCAGCGCGGTGGATGTCCAATTGTTCGGGAACTGCATCCCCGCCAGCAGGGACTCGTACATTCCATTGGCTTCCGCCGAAAGCTCGGCGGCGGGGTACGACCGGTCGATCGCGGCAATCAACCGGGCCCGATCGTTCGTGAAGTCGTGCGGCATCCCCGACCCGGTGTACACCACGGCCGCCAGATCGCCCGCGCCGAGCTCGCTGATCGCGGCCTTGGCGATGCTTCGTGCCGTCAAAGTCGGCCGCCCATCCGGGATTCGATCGATCCAGGAGAATGACGACGAGGCGCCCTTCCTCAGGGAGGCTGTTGGTCGCGACGTCGGACGCCACGTCGCGTGTCCACGGTGCGACGGGGCCACTCGCGCGACCTGGCAAGTCCACGGCAGTGAACGCGACGACCGGCCGGCGTTTGCCGTCCTCGAGAAGCGTGAAATCTGCAGCGGTCAGTCCGGAAACCGGCCTGCGGTCCTTGTCGAGGACCGAGACGTCGACCTGGACGAGATCAACGGCGGCGTGAAACGTGGACTGGGGCTGCGTCGACTGCGGAGCCCTGGCGTGGACCTGAAATGACAGCAGGGCCGTCGCCGCAACGGAGGCGGACACGAAGGCACGATGCATCACGGCACCCGGGCGGCAGGCGGCACCACGAGTCTATTCCAAGTTCGAACTTCGGAGTCTGATGTTTGGAGTGACCTATGGGTGCACAAGAAACGTGGTCTTGAATTCGATGTCCTGTCGAAGGGAATTGGACACCGAGCAGTAGGTCGTTCGCGACAGGTCGATCGCCCGGGTCACCGCTGATTCAGGCACGTCGCCGGTGACGTCGAAATGCAGGTGGATTCCCGTGTAGCGCCGGGGGTGCGCCTGGGCGCGCGTGCTATTGAAGGTGACCTTCAATGCCTGAAGGTCGTGCTGGGCCTTCCGGAGCACGTGCACCACGTCCATGGCCATGCAGGCCATCACCGCATATCCGAGCGCCTGTGTCGGAGACACGACGTTTGGCGTCGAGCTGTGCAGCTCGATGGGCGGTCCTTCCGGACCACTCGCAAATTTCAGATCGCCCTTCCAGATCAGCGTGAGTACGGGACATCTCTAGCGCCCGGGCGAGTGCGAGAGCACCGTTCGCTCGAGTTGTGCATCCGGAAGCCGCAGCGGACGACCGGTGCCGCCGAACCGTTCCTGACTCATCTCGGCGAGGACCGACAGCGCGATCTCCGCTGGCGTCCGGCCACCCAGGTCAAGCCCGATCGGCGCGTGAACCGCACGCAGCCGGTCCTCACCGGCTCCTTCTTCATGGAGCATCTGCGCAATCAGCACCGTCTTGCGCTTGCTGCCGAGCAGGCCGACGTAACGCGCCTGCGTGGCGACCGCCGCGCGCAGACAATGCGCGTCGAGCTTGTGCCCACGGGTGGCCACCACGATAAATGTGTTCCAGCCAGGATCGAGTCTGGTCAGTGTCGAGGCAATGTCGCCTTGAATGACGTCGATCCCGGGGAAGCGGACGGCATTGGCGAAGTCCTCGCGATCGTCGACGACGGTGATTTCGTAGTCGAGCAAATGCGCCATCTGGGCGAGGGCGAGCGCGACGTGCCCACCGCCGGCAATGATCAACCGCGGTCGCGCGACGATCGGCTCGACCAGCAGCTCGCGACCATCGCCGAGCGGCACGAGCCGGGCGGCGCCTCGTTCGAACGCATCGGCCAGCAGCCGCCTGGCGCGATCCGACAGTTCCTCCGTCTGTTCGGCGCGCTCGATCAGGCAGTGGCCTTCGGCCGCGACCTTCTGCCCTTCGACGCGCAACCGCGTACCGAGCGCGATTGGCTTCTTTCGCGGGTCGTCGAGGCTCGCCCGAAGGCGCTCCGTCCATTCCCCGAACGCCACGCGATCCGGCTCGATGTGGATCCACATCGTGCCGCCGCAGACCAACCCGGTGTCCCACGCCAGCGGCTCGGTCAGGTCGTATGCGCGAAGCGACGACCCACCCTCAGTGAGCACACGGCGCGCCTCCGAAATGGCATCGCCCTCGACGCAGCCGCCGCCCAGCGTCCCGGCGAGTCCGCCATCATCGTCAACGATCAAACGGGCACCGACCACCTGCGGAGTGCTGCCCTGTGTCCGTACCACAGTGGCAACAACGAAGTGCCGCCCGGCGCGCTCGAGGTCGAGCATCCGTTGCAACGTCTCTCTCACGGAACCAGATCCTCCACCACGTCAACGTCGCGCAGGACGCCTCTATCGGTCACGTCGATGTTCACGAATCGAGCCGCGTGCGGCCGCAGGACGTCGTTGAGCGTCGCGGTCGCCGGAGCCGCAAGAATTGCCTCGCGAAGGTCAAGCGGAAGCATCACGGGATGGCCGCGGCGTCCGTTGTAACACGGCGAGACGATCGCGTGGGTCCGCACGGCGACATCAATCAGCTCCCTCACCGTTTCTCCACGGACGAACGGCATGTCGCCGGGTAGTACGGCGATTGGCGCTTCCGACAGCGCCTGGAGACCGACCTGAATGGACGAAAACATGCCTCTCGACGGATCGGGGTTCACCTCCGTACCAACGCGCTTATCCTCCAGAAGGCGGATAGTGTTCTGCCACGCCGCTCCGGGCGGAAGGATGACAACGACGTCGTCTATCCCTCCATCGAGGATGGCGCCGATCGGACGATCGAGCAGCGGCGTGCCGTTCACGGTCACGAGCAACTTGCCCCCGCCAAATCGAGAGGCGGATCCAGCGGCAGGGACGAGGGCGGACGGCATTGGAGAGATCCTAGCAAGAAGGGCCTGTCGCCGGGAGGAATGTGCAGACGTGTGGAGAGATGAAGCTTTCCACCTTGGAGAGATAAAGGACATGGAGGTTGGACGGCGGGGCTGGCCTTGGCCGCCTCCGGCGGTCTGACTGAGAAACAGACCGCCAGAAACGAACACGCGGGGAATGGCAACTGGCGTGCTCGTTTCTGGCGATCTGTTTCTCAGTCACAGCCCGGCCGCGCCGGGCTGTCCAGGCCAGCCCGCGCATGCCCCTTCTCCATGCCCTCCATCTCTCCAAGGTGGCAACCTCTCCAAGGTTGCGAGCAGGCGCCTATGCCTGAGTCGGCCGGCGATTGAAGACGCTGGACATCACGAGCCAGCCGACCGGGAGCAGCACAAGCAGATATGTGAGCAGTTGACCGTACCGGCCGTCCGGGCCGTACGGCTCCGTGGCCCAGTGCAGCGCCTCGGAATTCGGGATCCCGATGTTCGCCTCCATCAACTCATGGAAGCTGTAGATGACCAACTGCACCACGAACACGAGCAGAAAAATCGCCGTGACCTGAAAGAAGCGGGACAGGTTGACGCGATGACCGTACCGCGACCACAGCCAGGCCACCGCGGCCGCCGAGACGGTGCCGCCGATAGCGCCGGCGATGATCGCAGGCGCCTTGATCTGAAAGAGCAGCGTGTTCATCAGCAGCGCGGTCTCCATCCCCTCGCGCGTGATCATCAGGACCGTGAAGCCCAACACACCCGAGAAGGCCGCCGCGCCTGCTTTGCCGGCCGACGACTCGAGGCGCCCTTCGATGTCCCGCTTCATCCGCTTGCCGGTCCGCCACATGTGCACGATCAGCGTCGTGACCGACACGGCTGCCACAAGCGCAAGTATTGACTCCCACAGCGACTGGTTGCGCGCCTGTCCCAACAGCACGCCCGCAACGACGCTGACCACCACGGAAATGGCGATGCCCCATCGCACAGCCGAGGCCAGATGATGCCGGCCGGTCCTTCTTCAGATAGGCAAGGCTGATAGCGACGATAAGAAACGCCTCGAGACCTTCCCGGAGGGTGATGATGAATGACTGGAGCATTGCCAGACTTGATGAGACCGGCCAGGCGAGCGCATGGACAAAAATGGACCCGTCTCCTGACCTGAATCGAGCATAGCGGCTGAACTACGACCAGTCAAGTCGGACTTAGATCGGGACTGCGTCCCGCCGGTCTCCTTGCGCCGAGGCACGGTTGGCGGACCGCGGGCGGTTTTCACACGAAACCCTATAATCCGCAGATGCAGAAGCTGTTATGGTCGCTCGCGCTGCTCGGACTGGCGGCGCCGCTGACGGGAATCCAGGCGCAGAGCGACCCGGCGCTGGAGCGCGCCAGGCGACTGCTCCACGACGTGCCCGTCATCGACGGGCACAACGACTATCCAATGGCCGTTCACGAGAAGGCGAACGGCGACCTCGACAAGCTTGACATCCGGCAGGCGCGGCCGGAACTCATGACTGACCTCGGGCGGCTCGCGGCCGGAGGTGTCGGCGGACAGTTCTGGTCCGTCTACGTGCCCGTCGAGTTGAAAGGCGCAGACGCCGTCAGTGCAACGCTGGATCAAATCGACATCGTCTACCGAATGACCCTCCGGTATCCGGACAAGCTCGCGATGGCACTGAGGGCCGACGACGTCGAGAAGATCGAGAAGCAGGGAAAGATAGCGTCGCTCATTGGTGTTGAAGGCGGACACTCGATCAACGGCTCGCTCGGCGTATTGCGCATGTTCTACCGTCTCGGCGCGCGCTACATGACTCTTACGCACTCATCCAATACGCCATGGGCCGATTCCGCCACCGATACGCCACAGCACAACGGCCTGACGCCGTTCGGCGAAGAAGTGGTCCGCGAAATGAACCGGCTCGGCATGCTCGTGGATCTCAGCCATGTGTCGCCAGCCACGATGGACGCAGCGCTTCGGGTCTCGCAGGCACCCGTGATTTTTTCGCATTCTGCGGCGCGCGCGCTGGTCGATCATCCCAGGGATGTGCCGGACAGCGTGCTCGCCCAGCTCCCGAAAAACGGCGGGGTCATCATGGTCACGTTCGTGCCGAGTTTCGTGTCGCAGGAAGTCAACGAGTACAACACGCGCGAGGAGAACCAGCAGAAGCTCCTGACCGCCGAACTGAAGAGCGCCGACGCTGTGAAGGGCGCGATGGACGACTGGCGCAAGTCCCATCCGGCGCCGCGCGCCACGCTCATTCAGGTTGCCGACCACATCGATCACATCAAGGCGGTCGCGGGCATCGATCACATCGGGTTGGGAAGTGACTTCGACGGGATCACCAGCGTTGTCGTCGGACTGGAAGATGTCTCGACCTATCCGCAGCTCATTCGGGAGCTGCTGCGGCGCGGATATTCCGACGAGGACATCAGGAAGATTGCCGGCCGCAATATCCTGCGCGTGCTCCGGCAGGCCGAAGACGTCTCCCGCAGAATTCAATCCGGCCGGAGCGGGCGCCAGGTGACGCGTCGCCTGGCGGGCGTCGTGCTGCTGGCGCTTGCAGCGGCACCCGGTGCGGGCGGCCCCTCGCAGTCGTCTCCTCCACGCCAGACAGTGGTCAAGCTGTCCAGCCCGAGCGATCGCGATCCGGTCGAAGTCTCGATCGCGATCAACCCGACGAATCCAGACAATATTCTCGCCGTGTCATATCAGCAAGGTCTTCCCCAGGGGCCTCGCACGAGCGACTTTCTGTACGTGTCGATCGACGGCGGGAAGAGCTGGACCAGTCAACCAGCGGTCAATTCAGATTCCCGCACGCAAGGCGACGATGCGGTGACGTTCGACCAGTCGGGAATCGCGTACCACGCGCACATCGCGTTCCTCGGCATTCGCCAGGCGCGGCCGCAGCGCGCCGTAAACGGCGTCTTCGTCAGCCGATCGGAGAACGGCGGCCGCACCTGGCAGCCGCCGGTCGCCGTGGTCGACCATTTCAACACCGTCGTCCCGTTCGAAGACAAGCCCTGGCCGGCCGCAACGCGGACCACGAGTGGACAATCACACGTCTATCTGGCGTGGACCCGGTTCGACGAGTACGGCAGCAAGGCGCCGGACTGCCATACCCACATCGTCTTCTCGCGATCGATCGACGGAGGCAAGAGCTTCACGATGCCGTTTCGAATCTCCGATGTCGCCGGCGACTGCCAGGACAGCGACAACACCGATGAAGGCGCGGTGCCGTCCGTCGGTCCGAATGGCGAGGTCTACATCGCCTGGGCCGGGCCGGCCGGACTGGTCTTTGACGCCTCGCGGGACGCGGGACAGACGTTTGGCACCGACGTCAAGATCTCGGACCTGCCCGGTGGCTGGGATCTCGACGTTCCTGGCGTCGACCGGGCGAACGGCATGCCGGTGACCGGCGTCGACCGAAGCGCGGGGGCGTTTCGCGGATCGATCTATGTGAACTGGATCGACGCGCGTCATGGCGACCCGGACGTCTTCGTCGCATCGTCGCGCGATGGTGGTCGCACGTGGTCCGCTCCCGTGCGCGTCAACGACGACCCCATCGGCAATGGGGCATTTCAGTTCCTAACCTGGATGGCCGTGGATCCGGCGGACGGATCCATCAACGTGATCTTCTACGATCGCCGGGGACAGACCGGCACCCGAACTGCGGTCACCGTCGCGCGAAGCATCGATGGCGGCCGGACATTCGCGAACTATCCGGTCAACCTGCCGGCCTTCGAGACCTTTACCTCGCCATCCTTCGGCGACTATATCGGCATCGCAGCCGATCATCGGCGCGTGGTGGGCGCCTTCCCGTATTTCGTCGACCGGAAGACCATCGCGCTCGCGGCGGTGCGGTTCGATTTCTAGTGGCCCGGCAACGGAAATTGCTCGATGACCGTCTGCACGTCGAGGGGCTGCATCGCGACGATCTCGTCACCTCGCAGCACCAGTTCTCCGCGAAGGTGGCCAAACCCGTAGCGCGCCACGCAGATCTTCACGCCGGCGCGGCGCGCGGTCTCGACGTCGATCATCGAGTCACCGACAAGCAGCGTTTCGGCCGCCGAGGCCGACGCCTGCGTCATCAGATGCCGCACCGCTGCCGGATCGGGCTTGCGCGGAAATCCTGAATCGCCGCCGATCACCCACGCGAAGAAGGACGCCAGGCCGAACGCGTCGAGCAACCGGCGAGTGAAGTTCTCGGGCTTGTTGGTCAGCACGCCGAGGCGTGCGCGGCGGCTCGCCGCGCGAACGACGGCCGGAATGCCGTCGTACGGACGCGTATGTTCGAGCAGCCGGCGACTGTAGATCCCCATGAATCGTTCGAGCGCCTCCGGCAGCACGGGATCCAATCCCGATGCGGCGAGTGCACGCTCCACGAGCTTCTTCGCCCCTTCGCCGACCATGCCGGTAACAACGGCGACCGGGAGTGCCGGCGCGCCGTAGCTTTCCAGCATCTCGTTGGTGCTGTTGGCCAGGTCAAGGCTCGAGTCGACGAGCGTGCCATCAAGATCAAACACGATGAGTTGCACGAGCCCATGTTGGATCGAACGGGGGACGGGGGTGTTTTCCACAGATGTGGACATTTGAGGACTGGTCAGCTGGCAAGCGTGACCCCCCGTCCCCGTCCAGCGGCCAGATCGGTGGAAAACACGCCGTCCCCCGGCGGGCGAAAGTGCGGGATGGTAGAGTACCCAACGAGGTACGGTTTTCCCCATGAAACGTCATGCTCTGGTTTTCATATTCGCAGTCGCGCTGGCTGGCTCGCTGATCGTCGTCCGTGCCCGCGCTCAACAGGGCGCGTTCCGGGCCACGGTCCAGACCGTGCCTGTGTATGCGACGGTCGTCGACAGCGCCGGCCGGCTCGTGCCCGACCTGGAGCAGAAGGACTTCGAAATCTCGACGAGGGCAAGAAGCAGGAATTGTCCATCTTCCTGACGGACGTTCAGCCGATCTCGGTGGTCGTCATGCTCGACACGAGCGGATCCATGACGGCGAACCTCGAGATGTTGAAGATCGCGGCTGAAAAGTTCGTCATCCGGCTGCTGCCGGAGGACCGGGCGAAGATCGGCAGTTTTTCAGACAAGATCGTGGTGAGCCCGACCTTTACCAGCGATCGCGATCGCCTCGTCCGGTATTTACGCAATGACGTCGACTTCGGCAACCCGACCCGGCTCTGGGATGCGGCCTGGGTGAGCCTGGACGAGCTCGCGAACGAGACGAATCGCCGCGTCGTGCTGCTCTTCACCGACGGCGACGACACCGACAGCCGGCAGCACTCGCTCAGGGAGGTGCTGGGCCGCGCCAACGCCCAGGATTACATGGTGTACGGGATCGGATTCCGGAGCCACGTCATGGGGACGATTACGAAGCCGGATCCAGGGCTGAAACGAATCGCCACCGAAACGGGCGGCGGGTACTTCGAGCTGAAGACGAGCGACGAGCTGAACTCGACGTTCAGCCGGGTGGCCGATGAGCTGCATCGCCAGTACGTGCTGGGGTTCACCCCCGCGGTTCTGGATGGCAAAGTCCATAAATTGAGTGTGGTCGTCAAACGGCCTGGGATGACCGCGCGGGCGCGCACCAGCTATGTGGCCGACCGTCCGAAGTAGGACCAGCATCCGACTCGCGAGCGTCGCTGCGGCAGTCGTGCTCGGCGATCGACGCCTGCCGCCGCGCGCCAGCAATCACGGTGTTTCGCGCCGGCACGCAGACCGTCCCGGTGTTCACGACGGTTCTCGGTCCGGACGGGCGCCTGGTCACCGACCTCACCAAAGACGATTTCGAGGTCTACGACGATGGCCGGCCGCAGCCGATCACGGTTTTCTCCAACGAAGTCCAGCCGATCAGCATCGTGGTCATGCTCGACACGAGCGGCAGCATGACGGGCAACCTTCGATTGCTCAAGGACGCAAGCGTCCAGCTCTTCACGCACCTGCTGCCTGGCGACAAGGCGCGCGTCGGCAACTTCGGCAACCGAATTACGGTCAGTCCCAGATTCACGAACGATGAGGACGAGCTCATTCGCTGGTTGTGGACGGACGTTGAAGTAGGGGGACCGACTCCCCTGTGGGGCGCGGTGAACGTCGGCATGACGTCGCTCGAGCACGTCGAAGGCCGCCGCGTCGTCCTGGTTTTCACGGACGGCTACGATGCGTCGAACCGCCAGTTCGTCACGCTGCACGACGTGGTGTCGCGGGCCCAGTCGGAGGAATTCATGATCTACGGCATCGGCCTGTGGAGCCGCAGCGGTCGCTGGGGGGGTCCGGCGGCGGAGGCCGCCGCGGGATGATGCAGACGATGCCGCCCGATCCCGGCGTGAAGACCCTCGCGGACGAGACCGGCGGCGGGTACTTCGAGCTGCTCGACACCGACAATCTCGGCCCGACATTCACGCGCGTGGCCGAAGAGCTCCACCGTCAATATCTGCTCGCCTTTTCCGCCCCCCGGCTCGACGGCAGGCTGCACAAGCTGGAGGTGCGCGTCCGGCAGCCCTCGATGACGGCGCGCGCGCGGAAGAGCTACCTCGCGCAGTCCGGCGAAAAGAGCCCGTCGTGATTGTCCGCTTCCTGCTCCTGACCGGCCTGGCTGCGTCCGTCGTGGTGGTGCCGACGCTTGTCGCCCAGCAGCCGGCCGCCGCACAGCAGGAGCCGACGTTCCGCGCCGGCACGCGCACGGTGCCGATTTACGCCTCGGTGACCGACGACATCGGCCGCTTCGTGACCGACCTGCGCCGCGAAGACTTCGAAGTGCGCGACGAGGGGAAGGTGCAGCCGATCACGCTGTTCACGACGGATCTCCAACCGCTCACCGCCGTCGTGCTGCTCGATGGCAGCCGCAGCATGGTGAAGGCGCTCGACACCGTCATTACCGCCGCCGATCATTTCGTCGTCCGGCTGATACCCGGCGACCGCGCCCGCGTCGGCAGCTTCAGCGACGAAATTCGTTTTGCCCCGGCGTTCACCGGCGATCGCGACCAACTGGCGCGCGAGGTGAACGATCTCTTCGACCTGCGCATCGGACCCGGCACGCGGCTCTGGGACGCGATCGGCCAGGCGACCGCCTCGTTCGAAGGCACAGAAGGCCGTCGCGTCGTGATCGTGTTCACCGACGGCGATGACACGTCGAGCACGAGCACGTTCGAGGAAGCGCTCTCGCGGGCGAGGCACGCGGACGTCATGGTGTACCTGGTGCTCATCCGCGGCATGGAGCGGCTGCCGGAGGAACGGCGCTCGCCGCGCCGGACCAGACTTCAGGATGTGGCCGATCTCGTCGCTTGCCAGCGGCGGCGGGTACTACCTCGTCGACAACGTGCTCGACGACATGAACTCCATCGCGACCGTGATCGCCGGGGAGTTGCACAGCCAGTACGTGCTGGGTTTTGTGCCGCAGACGTTGGACGGCAAGCTGCACAAGATCGACGTCCGGGTGAAACGCCCGCGGCTCAAGATCCGCGCGCGGCAGTCCTATATCGCGGAGGAATCCGGAGTGGTTCGATGATCCGGGCGGCATGGCGGGGGGCCGCTCTCATCTGCGGCATCGCGGCGGCCGTCGCGACGATCGGCGCCCAACAGGCATATCGCAGCCGCACCGATCTGGTGTCGGTGTACGCCACGGTCATGGACAGCACGGGACGGCTCGTGCCCGACCTCACGAAGGACGACTTCGAGGTCCGCGACAATGGCAAGGTGCAGGCGCTCAACTACTTCAGCAACGATATCCAGCCCATCACCATCATCGTGATGCTCGATCGCAGCGGCAGCATGGAAGAGAACTTCCCGCTGGTGGAACAGGCGTCCGAGCTGTTCGTGCGCAAGCTGCTGCCGGCGGACCGCGCGCGCATCGGGAATTTCAGCCGGCAGATCGTGATCAGCCCCCACGATTTCACCTCGGACCAGGAACTGCTGCTGCGACGTGCTGCGCAACGAGATGCAGAATGTCGGCCCATCGCCCGTGTGGACGGCCGTCGATCGAAGCATCACGGCCCTGCTTCATGAAGAAGGCCGCCGCGTCGTGCTGCTCTTTACCGACGGGCATGACGCGCCTCGGCCCGGGCAGGTCTTCACCGAATTGAAGGACGTCATCCGCCGGTCGGAGATCGACGAGGTCATGGTGTACGCCATCGGCCTGGCCGACACCGACTACTCCGTCTCGTCCTGGGCGCTGCACAACCGCCTCGGGCAATTCCAGCTCGGCAAAGGCGGCGGCCGGCCGCAGCTCCTGAAGCCGGACTCCGGGCTGCAGAAACTCGCCGATCAGAGTGGCGGCGGCTACTTCGAGCTGACCTGGGGCGATAATCTGGCGCGCGCGTTCACGCGCGTGGCCGACGAGCTGCATCACCAGTATGCGCTCGCCTTTCCGCCGACGAAGCTGGACGGCAACGTCCACAAGCTCGAAGTCAAAGTCAAGCGGCCCGGGCTGACGGCGCGCGCGCGCAAGAGCTACGTCGCGGAAGGCCGATAGACCGCTCACGTTCAGCCTTTCTTCAGAGTCTCCTCACGACTCCGCCGTCAGCCTTGCCTATAGAATGGAAAACCCATGAGGCGAGGGATCCTCCTGTCCGGCGGCACGCAGGCCGCCGTGGCGCTGGCGGCCGCCTGCGGCCTGGCCGGCTGCTCCATGATCAGGACCTCGGCCATCAAGAACGTCGGCAACACCCTGGCGGCGCCGGGCGACACGTTCACGTCCGACAACGATCCGGAGCTCGTGCGGCGGGCGGTCCCATTCGCGCTGAAGATGTACGAAACGCTGCTCGTCTCGATCCCGACGCATACGCCGCTGCTCGTGGCCACCTGCAGCGGCTACACGAGCTACGCCTACGCGTTCGTCGAGACCGATGCGGATCTGCTGCGCGAGGAACAGCACCACGAAGAGATCAAAGCGCTGCGTGACGAAGCGGTGACGCTCTATCTACGCGGCAAGGACTACTGCCTCGCGCGCCATGGACGTGAAGTTCCCAGGCCTGACCAAGGCGCTGCTGGCCGACCCGGCGCCGGCGCTCAAGAAGGTCACGAGCAAAGAGGACGTGCCGCTGCTCTACTGGACGGCGGCGTCGTGGAGCGCCGCCATGTCGCTGCGCAAGGATCCCGACCTCGTCATCGATTTTCCGGTGGTCAGAGCGCTCGCGGAACGTGGCCTCGAGCTGGATGAAGCCTGGAGCGACGGTGCGCTGCACGAGCTCATGATCAGTCTCGACTGCGCAAGGCGAGGCTGTCGGCGGATCGGAGGCCGGCGCGCGCAAGCACTTCGAGCGGGCGGTGCAGCTTCAGCAGGGGCTGATGGCCGGTCCGTACGTCTCGCTGGCGACGGGTGTGTCGCCTAGCCGAAAGGGCGACCGCGCCGAGTTCGAGAAGCTGCTGCAGCAGGCCCTGGCCATCGACCCGGAGAAGAAGAAGTCGGTCCGGCTCGTCAATCTCATCCAGCAGCGGCGCGCGAAGGCGCTGCTGGATCGCATCGACGAGCTGTTTCCGAAATGAGGAACAGATGGAGCCCCCGGGTCTTCGAGCCTGGCGGGCTGCAGGAGGAGACCATGTTGAGTCCGAGACGCGCGTTAGTCCTGTCGCTGGTGCTGGCCGGCGACCGTGAGCCTCGCCGCCGCGCCGGTGGTGATCCGGCTGTCCACCGTCGCGCCCGCTGGCACGACGTGGGACACGGCCTTGAAGGACATGGGCGCCGCGTGGAGCAAGGCGACCGAGGCGCCGCGTCACGCTCAGAGTGACCGGCGGCGGCAGCCAGGGCAGCGAGACGACCGTCATTCAAGCACATGCGGCCGGAAGTCAACACCGTCGACGCCGCGCCTGCTGACCGCAAACGGCCTGGCCGACATCGACGACGCCTTCAACGTTTTCGGCATTCCCTTCTTCTTCCAGTCCGACGACGAAGAGCAGGCCGTGCGCGCCAAGCTCGAGCCGGTGCTCGCGAAGCGGCTGGAGGCCAAGCACTTCCATCTGCTGAGCTGGGGCCACGGCGGCTGGGTTCAGCTCTTCTCGACCGTCGCCGGTCAATTCGCTGGCCGACGTGAAGAGAAGCCAAGCTCTTCACGAGCGCCGGCAACACCGCCATGATGGCAGTGGTACACGAGCAACGGTTTCAATCCCGTGGCGCATGGAGGCCACCAACATCATGACCGGGGCTGACCACCGGCATGATCCAGGCGACGCCGATGCCGCCCTACGGCGCGGTCGTCGCTTCAGGTGTCCCGCAGCGGCCAAGCACATGCTGCGACATCAACGTCGACCCGCTGATCGGCGCGCTCATCATGACCGACACGGCGTGGGAGAAGATCAGCGCCGAGGATCACGACAAGATCGTCGCCGCCGCCAAGGCCATGGAGAAGCGCTTGCAGACTGAAGTGCCGGCGCAGGACGCGAAGGCCGGTCGTCGACGATGCAGGCTCGCGGGCTGACGGTGCACAAGCTCGACGCGGCCGGCGCGCGCGGCGTTTCACGCCGAGGCTGACAAACTGGCCGCCACGATGCGAGGCGGCATGGTGCCGGCCGACGTCTACGACCTGCGCCGCACAGGCACGCGACCGACCACAGAAAGTCCCACGGCAATAGATGCGGCAGTTCGCTCGGCTCGCCGAAAACACGGTCGCCAGTCTCGCGCTCATCGGCGTGATGCTGCTGCCGCTCGGCGAGATCGTCGCCCGCTCGGTCTTCAGCAGGGGCATCCCAGGGGCCGCGCCGTTCGCTTCAACGCTGACGCTCTGGGTCGGCATGCTGGGCGCCGCGATCGCCGCACGCGAAGGCAAGCTCCTGACGCTCGCGACCGGCGAGTTCCTGCCGGCCGGCCGCACCGCGGCCTCGCCCACATCATCGCCGGCGCGATGGGCGCGATGGTCTGCCACCGTGCTGGCGCTTCGGCGGCTGCGCGTTCGTGGCGAGCGAACGCGCCGCCGGCGACATGGTCGCGCTGGACGTGCCCGGTCTGGATCGCCGGCCTCGTCTTCCCCTTCGCGTTCGGCCTCATCGCGCTTCGGCTGTCGGCCGCGCGTCGCCGGCCTGGAGCGGGCGCGCGGTCGCCGCGCTCGGCATCGTCGCCGGCGTGTCGCGGTCTTCCAGCACCGCGCGCTGTTCGACGGCCGGCCCGGCCTGGCCCTGGGTCGTCCTGCTCGTCGGCACCGGCGCGCTCGGCATGCCGATCTTCGCGTTGCTCGGCGGCATCGCGCTGTTTCTGTTCCTCTCGCTCGGCAGCCCGCCGATTGTCATGCTGATCAAGGCGCACGAGGAGCTGACGACGTCGGCGGGACTGGCGGCGATTCCGCTGTTCACGCTCGCCGGGTTCCTGTTCGCCGAAGGCCGATCGTCGGAGCGGCTGCTGCGCGCGCTTCGGGCGCTGTTTGGATGGGCGCCCGGCGGCACCGCCGTGGCCGCCGCGACGCTGTGCGCGATGTTCACGCTGTTCACCGGCGGATCCGGCATCACCATCCTCGCGCTCGGCGGGCTGCTGCTGCCGGCGCTGCTCAAGGAAGGCTACCGCGAGCGTTTCTCGATCGGCCTGCTGACCGCGTCCGGATCGCTCGGGCTGCTGTTTCCGCTGTCGCTCCCGCTGCTGCTGTACGGCATCGTCGCCGCCAACATCGCGAGCGTCGCCATCGAAGACCTGTTCATCGCGGGCCTCCTGCCGGGCCTGCTGATGCTCGGCCTGGTGGCGGCGCTTGGCGTCCGGCAGGACCTGCGGCGCGACACGCCGCGGCCGCCGTTTCGCGGGCAGGAGGCGCCGGCGCGCTCTGGCAGGCGAAATGGGAACTGCTGCTGCCGGTGGTCGTGCTCTTCGTGCTGGTGAAGGGCTACGCCGTGCCGGTGGAATGCGCGCCGGTCGCCGCCCTCTATGCGCTGATCGTCCAGCGCTTCGTCACCCGGGACCTGCCGTCGTTCCGGGAGGTGATTCGGGTGACGAGCGACTGCATCGCGCTCGTCGGCGGCGTGCTGGTGATTCTATCGGTCGCGGCGGGTCTTGACCAATTACCTGGTCAACGCCGATGTGCCCAACCAGATCGTCCTGTGGACGCAGCAGCACGTCCACTCGCGCGCCCTGTTCCTGCTGAGCCTGAACGTGTTTCTGCTGCTCGTAGGCAGCGTCATGGACATCTTCTCCGCGATCATCGTCGTCGTGCCGCTGATTCTTCCGCTCGCGGCTGTTGTTCGAGGTCAATCCCATTCACCTCGGCATCATCTTCATCGCCAATCTCGAGCTCGGGTTCCTTCACCCGCCGCTCGGCCTCAACCTGCTGCTCGCGTCCGTGCGCTTCAAGAAGCCGGTGCTGGAGGTCATGTGGTCGACGCTGCCGATGCTAGGCATCCTCGCGCTGGGCGTGCTGCTGATCACGTACGTGCCCTGGCTGACGCTCGGGCCTTCTGCACTGGATGGGAAGGTAGACACCCTGCAGGAGGCGATCTCCTGAGGTTCGGCCGTGGGCCTCCGTTGGCGGGGATAATGGGTGAAATGCGCAGTGCGTTTGCGGCTTCACTCATCATCGTCGCGATCGCAGCCGGGCCGGAGATGACGGCGGCGCCTCAGACCGCTCCCACGCTTGCCGAAATCACCGGCGTCATCAAGCAGGCGTTTCGATCGGCCTACAATCTGGACGAGACCGAGGCGCTGGCGATGGCCCGCCGGAGCGTCGCAATGGGACCGGACGAGCCGACCACCCACAGAGCGCTCGCCAGCATCCTCTGGATGGACATCCTCTTCAAGCGCGGAGCCGTCGTCACCGACCACTACATCAGCGGCGGGTTGAAGGAACAGGTCTCGCTCCCGAAGCCGCCTGCCGATCTGGATGCGGAATTCAAGAAGGAACTCGGCTCGGGCGATCGAGCTGGCCGAAGCGCGCGTGCGGCGGGATCCCGCGCAGTCTGCAGGCCCGATTCGACGTCGGCAACCGCCTATGCGCTGCAAGCCTCCTACGCGGCCACGGTGGAGGGAAGCGTCATGGGCGCGCTCCGGCTCGCCAAACGCGCGCTACGACGCGCAGGAGTATCGTCCTGAGCCATGATCCGAAGCGGGTCGAAGCAGGGCTCATCGTCGGCACGTACCGGTATCTGGTGTCGTCGCTCGCGCTGCCTGCGCGCCTGATGGCGTATGTCGTGGGGTTTGGCGGCGGCAAGGAGCGCGGCATCGCTCAGATCGAGGCGGCTACGCGGGCGGTCGACACGCACGTTGATGCGAAGAATCGCGTTGTTATTGATCTACAACCGGGAAGGGCGGCACGCCGACGCGCTTCGGGTCGCCAAAGAGCTCGCGGCCGAGTTTCCGAGAAATCGAATCCTTGTTCTGGAGGCCGGATCCTCCGCCCTCCGCGCAGGGCGCGGCGTCGAGGCCGATGAACTGCTCACGCGCGGCCTGGCGGCGTTCGACAAGGACGACCGGCCAAAATTTCCCGGCGAGCGAGGCCTCTGGCTTTACAAACGAGCCCTGGCGCGAATGGCCCTGCGGCATCTTCCCGAGGCGCATGACGACCTGGAAGCGGCGCTCCGCAGCCAGCCGGTCGAATGGGTCAGAGGGCGCATTCAGCTCGAACTCGGCAAACTGGCCGATGCTGCGGGCCGTCGCCCCGAGGCGCTCTCGGCGTACCGCATGGCCCAGAGTCTCTGTGGTTCGCACAATGACGCCGCCTGTGCCGGCGAAGCCGAGCGCCTCATCCAGCGGCCGTTCAAATTCTAGGCATCAGGTGGCTTAGACTTCTCGTCTAACAGGACGGAAGGCGCTCGATTTGACGTGGTAGCGTGAACTCATTGGTCTTGATGCAGGTCAAGTCAAGCGCCTTTCGGAAAACAAGGTATGGCCACGGCGAAGACCTGGCTCTGGATCATCGTCGGCTTCATCGGGATCTGTGTCCTCGGACTTGTGGCTATCGCGGGGGCTGGGGTCTATTTCGTTTCGCACCACATCTCGGTTCAGAAGACGAGCAGTTCGCAGGCGCTTCGAGTGCTGGACTCGACGCGAGCACGTTTCAATACGAAACCGCTGATTGAGATCGATGCGTTCGATCGTCCGCGCGAGGGTCGCCCCGTCGCCGACCTGCCGACGTCCAACGCCACGCCCAGGAGCCTGTACGTGCTTGCGTGGAATCCCGACGAGGACAAACTCGCGCGCGTCAGCGTGCCCTTCTGGGTTCTGAGTCTTGGCCGGCACAAGATCGACATTCTGAAGAGCAGCCGCGGCTTCAACTTCGAGAGTCTGAATCTCGACATCCCGGAACTGGAGCGGATTGGTCCGGCTCTCGTCCTTGACTACCGTACGCCGAGCGGCGAGCGCGTCCTCATCTGGACGCAGTGAACACCGGAGGGGCCACTTCAGCTCTCCATCGCCAGATTCTCATTCCCCACTGCCTCGTTTCCTCAGTGGCCCGCCTCTTGCACTTACGCTGTGCAGGAGGTCCGTATGGTGAGTGCACGTTATCTCACGCTGGTGTCGGCGCTCGTGTTCGCCGCGCCTGCCGCCCGCCTCGATGCCCAGGTGTTCCGAGGTCCCGCCTCGACGTCGACGTACGCGCTAACGGCTTACGACGAAGGTTACCGGCGCGGCGAGCGCGTTGGTCAGGACGACGGCCGGCGAGGGGCGGCGTTCAACTTCAGCGTCGACGTGGACTACCGCCGCGGCGATGTCGGTTGGGCCGCGCGATACGGCACTCGCGACCGCTACCGGCAGGATTTTCGAGTCGGCTTCGAAGCAGGTTATCGCAACGGCTACGAGCGCGTCCGCACGAGTCGAGCCTTGGGTCCGACGGCCTGGTCGCGACGACCGGCTGAATTTGGCTACGGCGCCGAGCGCGATCTGGCACTGAACAACGGCTTCAACGATGGCTACGAAGAAGGGCTCAACGACGGGCGCAAGCGCCATCGCAACGATCCAACGGCCGAGAGCCGCTACCACAACGCCGACCGCGGCTACGACAGGTGGTACGGAGAACGCGACGCCTATCGCGTCAACTACCGGCGCGCCTTCTTCCAAGGCTACGAAGACGGGTACCGGACCGGCTGGAGTTATCGCTGACCCTGCAAGAGGTTTCTGATGTAAGAGCGAGCGCGAGCGGTTCAACCGCCGCGCTAGCGCGCCAGGCTGCAGTTGCCTGCGTGCGCCCCGCGTGGCTCAGTCGCCACGCAATGCGATCAGGGGATCCATCCGTGTCGCGCGAATGGCCGGCACCATACAGGCCAGCGCGGCCACTCCCGCCAAGGCGAACGCGGTCACTCCGAAGGTGAGCGGATCGGCGGCTGAGGTGTCGAAGAGCAGTCCGGCGATTGCATGACTGGCTGCCCACGCGCCGAGCAGGCCGAGCACGATGCCGCCGCCTGCCCAGGTCATGCCTCCTCGGAGAACCAGCCCAACCACGGAGGTTCGAGCGGCGCCAATGGCCATGCGCACGCCGATTTCCTGCGTCCGCTGGCTGACGTCATGGGAAATGACCCCGTAGATGCCCACAGCCGTGAGGAGCAACGCCGCCACGGCAAACGCCCCGGCCAGAGTCGTCGTCACGCGCGGCTGTTCCGTGCTTTCGTCGATCCAATCGTTCAGGCGCCGCAGGTCAGGGACCGGCTGACCGGCGTTGATTTCACGAACCGCCGCACGGAACGCCGGCACGATCGCCTGGAGCGGGGTGTCTGCGCGAATGACGAGGGAAACGGTATCCTGCGGAAACTGCGCGGAAGGCAGGTACAGCACCGCACTCGGATCGCGATCGAGACTTCCGCCGCGCGCGGTGCCGTCGCTCCCACGGATGTCGGCGACGACACCCACGACTTCATGGCTACGGCCCTCGACCTCGAGAACTCCACCGATTGCGTCGGCGTTGGTCCAGAGCCGTCGCGCGAGTCTCTCGCTGACAATCGCAACCAGCGGCGAGCCCGGTCGATCCTGCGCACCGAATTCGCGTCCTGCCATCAGCTTCACGCCGAGCGCTCGAAACAGGGCGGGACTCACGACTTGTTCAACCGCTGGCGTCGGCGCACCCGACGACTCGCGGGCCGCCGCACGGTCGCGCAGCGAGACGCCCCGGCGAACCCCTGGGGCGAATGGCGCGCTTGTCATGAGACCGACTGCCCGAACTGACGGCAGCGACTCAAGCGATCCCAGCAACGTTCGATGGAACGCGACCGTTGCGGCGGCGTTTGGAGACTTCACCCTTGGCGCACTCAGGCGTGCGGTTACCACTCCGCTGGGCTCGAATCCGAGCGGCACATGTTGCAGCCGCACCAGGCTTTGCAGTAGCAGCGCCGCGATGACCACCAGCGTCGTCGCGAAACCGGTTTGCGCGGCCACGAGGCCGTGCCGCCACAGCTCGCGCGACGAACCGAGGATGCCTCTGCCGCTCTGCGTCAGCGCCGACAGCAGGTTTGCACGTGCTCCACGCGTGGCCGGCGCCATGCCAAAGAACAGGCCACACGCGATCGTGATGAACAGTCCGAACCCGAGGACAGTCCCGTCGAGGCGGATCTCATCGACTCGCGGAACCGTTGCCGGGATCAGCGTGCGCAACGCCTGCATCGAGAGAACGGCCACCGTCACTCCACAGGCGCCGCTGACGATCGCCAGCGAGACACTCTCCGTGAGCAGTTGCCGCGCGAGACGCGCGGGGCGGGCGCCGAGCGCCGCGCGGAGCGCGAGTTCCCTCTGGCGGCTCGCGGCGCGCGCGAGCACGAGATTGGCGACATTCGCGCAGGCGATAAGGAGCACGACGCCGACCGCAGCAAGGAGGACCAGGAGCGACACACGCACTCGAGGATCGAACATCGAGTCGTGCAGGCGCTCGATCCGCACGCCCCAGTTTCGATTCGTAGACGGCTGTTGCTCCTCCAGAGCGGCAGCGACGCGGTGCATCTCGTCCCTGCTCTGATCGATCGAGATCTCCGGGCGCAGCCTGGCAACCACGCGGAGCGTGCGGTTGCCGCGGCTCTGCGCGGTATCGATCGTCAGAGGGACGAAGATCTGGGCAGCTCCGGCTGAGCCGATCAGTGTGCGTCCGACCTCCCGGAACACGGCCGGCACGACGCCGACGACGCGATGGGGTGTGCCGTTCAGGACAATGGCACGGCCGACGACCGAGCGATCTCCACCAAATCCGCGTACCCAGAGTGACTCCGCGAGCACAGCCACGGGTGCGGCGCCGGGCTGCTCATCTTCTGCCATCAACGGTCGCCCGACGATCGGCGCGACGCCAAGCACCTTGAACAGCGAGGCGGTAATGGCGCTTCCAAGGATGCGCTCCGGGTCACCATGCCCGGTGACGGTGAAGTCCCGTCCGTTGAAGGCAGCCACCGCTTCGAAGCTCCGGGTGCGCTCGATCCACGACAGATAGTTGAGCAGCGACACACGGAAGAAGGGCCCGCCTCCGGCGCGGGTATTGTCCTCGAACATTTCGACGAGACGATCCGCATCTGGATATGGCAGCGGCCTCAGGAGCACGCCGTGCACAACGCTGAAGACGGCGGTGTTCGCGCCGACGCCCAGTGCCAATGTCAGAACCGCTGCGAGCGCAAGGACGGGCGTCCGCCGCCACGTCCGCCACGCGTGTCGCACGTCCTGCACGAGCGTCGAAATCTGCTCCCTGGGCGCGGTGCGCGCCAGATCGGCGACGAGCGCCAGCCACACGCGGGTCGTCCCTTCACCGCGCACGCGGTCGCGATAGAGGTGCGTCATCTCGTCTGTGTAGTCGTCGGAGAAGTCGCGCGGGTACAGACGCAGCAACCGTCGATAAACGCGCTCGCCGATTGTGCGTTTGGCCATCAGGTCCCCACGGCGAGCTACGCGCGGCCCGGCGCCAATCCCACCGCCTTCGCCTGGCGGAGCAGGGCCGTGAGCCGCGCCGCTTCCGCCTGCGCAACGGACCGCCCGAACGCGGTGATCCGGTAATACCGTCGCCGCTCATCGTCCTCGTCCGGGCGCTGCCGGTCACTGAGTTCGACGATGAGCGCCTCTTCGAGCATTCGTCGGATCGACCCATACAGCGTGCCGGGGCTCAGTTTGAGCGCGCCGTTCGTTCGCGCGGCGACGTCCTGCATGATGGCGTAGCCGTGCCGGTCCTGGTCGGCGACGGCGACCAGGATGTGAAACATCGCGACAGGCAGCGGCAGCAGGTCGCTGGGATTGGCCGGTGAAAGCGGCGTCACGGTGCATATATAACGCGTGACGTTATATCCGTCAACGTTCGAGTCCCGCGCTGGCCGGCGGTGTGATCAGTCGCTCGATGGGGAGGGCATCGGACGCGACCGACCGTATGCACCCATGGGCGCACGTTCGATCAGGCGCCCTGGCTTCGCTTGTCGGCCGTCCCACGAAGTTCGCTCTCGATCAGCACGCGCTGTGCGAGCCGACCGCGGCGCAGATTCTGCAAATCGCGCCGATGGCACATTCGTAGCGCGTCGCGGCCATTTGCGGCTGTTCGCACCACCTGCCACAGCGATGACACTCGAAATGGCGCTCATCAAGGCGCTTGCTGGGATTCTTCCCGCGCATCATCGCCAGGTGGGTCGCACGAATGAGACATGCAAATCGTGTCGGGAAAGGTCGTTCGCGGGCGGATCGAGTTGGACACTGAGCTGCCAGAGGGCGCGTCGGTCACGGTCATCGCACGCGAAGATGACGAAAGCTTCGACGCGGATCCAGCAACCGAGAAGATGTTGCTCGATGCGATCGCTCAGTGTGATCGGGGGCGACGGCATCCCACTGCAGAAAGTACTCTCGGCTCTGCGCGATCGAGAGTGACGGTCCGCTACGCCGGTGGCAGTCAGACCTCTGCGACACCTAAGCTGGTGAGATATTCGTACGTGTCGTCGTAAACAGCCGGAGTGCGCGTAGGGTCAGACTCATCGCCAGGCGGCACGAAGATCACCATTCCCTGGCGGGCCCGCGTCAAGAGAACTCGATAGGCATTAAGAAGATAGCGCTTCCGGTCTTCCTTGTGGACTGTTGTCCAGGTATCGCCGCGAAACGAGTGGTAGCGCCATACGTCCGCATGACGTCGTAGGTCCGCATCCCAAGTGACGCAGACCCAGTCGAGCTCCAGCCCCTGCACCTGGAATTCGGTTGCCGCGTCCTCGAGGTAATAGCTCGAGCGCGTGTCATGCCGGTCGTTCAGAAACCACTGAACCGGATCGACATTGACTCGAACATCGATTGCGTGCGGCTTCAGACGTTGGGCCTGCGACGAGGCGACCAACCCATAGCGCTCTGATCCACGGGCATGGTTGCGAATCCACGCCTTGGCACGTGCCAAGTCGCGCGTAACAGCAATCGGATACCGCCGAGTCACCTCCCGGAGTAGCGATTGGGCCAAGACCACGTCACAATCGAGAACAGCCTTGACAAACGCGGACACCTTCTCCGATCGGAACGATCGCATCGAGGTCGCGAGATGGAGCCGATCGTCCCATTCGATTGACGCGAAGGCGCCGAGCTGATGGAGGGCGGACTGTGCAGCGTATTCGGAACCGGTGAGATTTGGCGATACACAGACGCGCCAGTGCCGAAATTTCAGCCGAACGGCGTCGAGCCATTCGCCGATACCTGCCTCACCGGTGTGGATCTCCTGACCGCCGCCGACGAGGCAGATGACAACAGCCCACGTATCGTGCCGGTCGAGATACGAGATCAGGAACTCGGGTTCCGAGCGAGCGAAGTTCGCGATCTTCTTCCGACGCTTCATGAAGTCGGCCGTTTTGGCCTGCGTCCACGCACGCTGCGCTTCATCGAAGATGACCACGTGGTCGTACGGAGGGGTTGTCGTACGGACACCTTCATCTCTGAAGTGGTGGACGTTCTGTATGAAAGGCTTTACACGCTGACGGATGGCGCCTTTCCGCTCGGCGTTGCCAGGACGCGCTAATTCATCACGAGTGAGCGCTTCCTGGAGAACGGCAACCAAGGGACCGTTACCTGAGAGATAGACCGCGCGGGCGTCGCCCATCGTTCGGCGGCGTGTCGCCACGTTGAGACCTACGAGCGTCTTACCCGCACCTGGTACGCCGGTGACGAACACGATGGACTTCTCGCGATTTACCCTGGCACGTTCGATGATTTCCTCAACACCAACCGATGTCACACGCAGGTTCTTGGCGCCGGCATCATGGCGTGAGATCGCCTCGACTGAGTGTCTGGCATACAGCGCCCTTGCGGCTTCGATGATTGTGGGCGTCGGCTCGTAGGGCGCCGCGCCCCACGCCCCGCCGTCGATTAGAGACCCGCGACTCTTCGCGAGTCCCTGGTCGAAAGCACCGCGTAAGTGCGCTGCGCCGCAGCGATACGGTGGCCGCACGCCGTCCGGGTACGCGGCCTGCCATTCCTCATCCTCCGTCTCTGCTTCGGTCGCAACCAGGATCGGAAGGATCGGTGCGTCGTGACTAGCTGCGTGAAAGTTCTTCAAGTCCAGCGCGTAGTCCCAGGCCTGGTTGTAATCTGCAAGACGGAACTGCCGTTCGCCGCACTTGAACTCAATCGGAAAGATGGCTGGCCCTGAAATGAGTACCGCGTCGATCCGACTGCCAAGCCGCGGGACGTCGAATTCTAAATACAGCGTGCCCGTCAGCCCAGTCAGAACGGAACCGAGAATCTCGATTTCTTGTTCCCACGCTTGCCGCTGAGCGACTTCGAGATCATGCACGTGCGCCGCGGCCAAGGTGCCGAGGATATGTTGGGCATCGGTCCGGAGAAATTGATCGATGGAAGCTGAGAAGTATCCCGACGCACGAGACCCGAGAGAAGCCACCGTTGCTGAAGGATACCGTAGGGCTCAGCAACCTGAGAATGGGCGCCAAGGATGAGCTGGCTGTTCGGGACGATTTCCTCAGCTGGCTCATCCGTGCTGCGTGAGCGGCACTGGCTCTCATGCGGTCTTGCGCAGCGGTCGGACCTTCGGTCTGTGCCCTCGGGCCTTCACGGCGTGCCACAGGTCCCACTTCGCTTGCAGCGTCAGCCAGATCTGCGCGTCCCAGCCTGTCAGCGCTTCGAACAGGAGCGCCGTATCGGCGCTGACAGCCCGACGGCCTTTGACGATAGCATTCAGCCGCTGAAAAGGAATGCTCATCCGCGTTGCGGCCTCGACCTGAGACACTCCAAGAGGTTCGAGAAACTCCTTCAGGAGCATCTCGCCAGGGTGGGTCGGCGGGCGATGGGTCGACAGCATAGGAGTGCCTCAGTGATAGTCGGTGCACCGCACCTCGAACGCATCTGCGCCTTCGAATCGGAACACGATCCGGTATTGGTCGCTCACGCGCACGGCGTGGAAACCTCGAAGGTCGCCGCCGAGCGAGTGCAACCGATTCCCGGGCGGCACTTTCAGGTCATCAAGCCGCGTTACGGCGTCGACTTGATCCAGCTTGCGACGCACGATAGACCAGAGCTCGTGAGGGATGCGTCGAGCTGCCTTGCTGTTGACGCCGTTCCAGATGTCGCGGGTCGTGTCATCGGCCAGCGTCCGGATCACCGACTAGCACTATAGCACGCCTAGCGTGCTACAGGCGGCCCGCCATGGATGGGGGCCGTAACGCGCTGGTATCGCGCGGCGAGCCTGCCGCTCAAAGGTGGCGGGAGCTGCAGAGGGCCCGCTCGACATCTGTAGACACATTTCGGACAGCGCATCGCCGTGGGCGGACGCCGAAGTCACGTCCGGCAGACGGCTCTGCCGGACGTGACCAATCGTTCGAGTCGTTTCTGATCCTGGTCTATTGCGTCACCACAGCCACCCCATGTGCGGCCTTCGTGATGATCGACGGGACGGACTGCGGCTGAGACACGTAGACCGCATGACTCCCCTTGGCCTCGACGACGGTAGAACCAGCGCGAAATGATCGAGGCTGCCCTTCTGAAGAGTCGAGGAAAGGTGGCGGGGCCTCGAGGGGCTGCTGCCACACTCGGCATTCCCACCTCGACGCTGGAATCGAAGATCAAGCAGCTCGGGATTGAGAAGCGCCGATTTACAACTGTGCCCTGATACAGGGCCGATCGTACTCTCGCCGAGACAGTCTGGGGATTCGAACCCGTTTTAACCCGCAAAATGACAGTGACTCAGTAGCTTGGCGATGCGGAAGAGCTTGGCTGGGTGTCAGGGACGGAATTCGCAACTACCTGATCACGGCGGCCTGAAGACGACTCCACGCAACCCGTGGCAATCAGTGGCTCCTGCGCCTGAGAGGGCGCCCGCCGCCGAGGGCCTGTCCGAAATATGTATACAAATTTCGGACAGGCTCGATCGCTAAGCCGGCGCGATTCCCGAGCTGGCCTGATCGAGTTCGGCGATGCCTTCGAAGAAGTCGTTCAAGGGCCATCGTGAGGTCGCAGTACGCGTCCCACCCAGAACGAACACCTCGCGCTCGAACACCGGACGGAACGCATCGATCATCTCGCGTGTACCGGCCGGAGGGCTGCTCAGCATCTCCTCGGTGATGCCGAAGGCAGACCGATGGGCCGCAAGCGCCAGGAACTTCCGTTGCACAAACGGAGCGGCGTCGAATGACACCGCGATCATCTCTGACGCGGTGCCGAACACGTCGGGATCCAGGCCGTCGACGATGCCGCGCCCTCGACTCTTGACGGCAAGGCCGCGGAACACCTCGCACAGCATCGTGGCGTAGAACAAGCGCTCTGGTGCGATGGTGCCCATCGCGCCACTCGAAAAGAACGCCGCCGCCGTGGCGCGCTGAACGGCCAGATGGTCGGGATGGTAGTAGCCGCCGTGCGGATCGAACGTGAGGACGACGTGCGGCGTCACGTCCTCGATGACGCGGCGAATCGCGGCTTCCACTTCCAACATGTCGACGTTCGCCAGCGCCCGAGGATCACCGTGCCGCTGGCGCTCACCACGCGCTGAGTCGTGGAAGCCCAGGCACACGGGCGGATCGATGCCGAGCCGCTGGCACGACAGTCTCAGTTCTTCGACGCGCAGCGCCCCGAGATCGTCGACCGCTCCGACCGATGGATGCGCCTTGCCCGCCTCGCCGTTGGTGGCGCAGACGAGCGTGACTCGAACACCCTGCTGACCGAGGTGCATCAGCATGCCGCCATGGAAGATCTCGTCGTCGGGATGCGCGAGCACTACGAGCAGTGACGCGCGGCGTGATGTAGTCATGAGCGTGCCTCCACTGGTCGACGCGCGTCACTCGACGCGGGTCAACTTGATGGTGATGGGATTGGACATCGGACCAGCGGGCGTCCGCACCTGGGTCAGCGTCATCAGGTCTCCCTCTCGGCGGTAGGTGTAGACACTGGCCGCGCCCGGCGTCATGGCTGCAGGATTCTTCGCAACCATCGCCTGCATCGTGATCGTGTTGTTGCCACTCACTTCAAAGGTGCCCGCCTCGCCAACGAAGGGTCCCCAGACCGCGCGCAGCTGGTCGGCGGAAGCTGTGGCCTGGTCAGCCAGCGGGGGCCGCGACTGTTCGGCGTGGACTTCGATTCGGCTGTAGTGTCGGCCATGGAAGATGGCGAGCGTCGCCTCGGGTCTGAAGGTGCGGCCACCCGGCCCCGTCACGACGACCTCGACGGTCCGCCAGACACCCTGGAACGTCGCGTTCGGGCTCTGGGCGGACGCGGTGACGCTGATACCGGCGGTCAGTGCCAGCACGAGAACTGCGGACGATGTCAAAGCCGTTAAACGTGTGACCATAAAATCCTCCTTGCGCTGTTCCGGCGAGTCGACATGAACTCGCAGTCGCAGTGTCCTGCGCGCTTATCCGAGGCTCAAGCGCGATCAAGCGCCAAGCCAGAGATGGCGTGTAATGGCGCACCGCCAGTCGCAGCATCAGAAAACACGGGAGGTATATCCTTCGGGCGATATGGCCAAGAGTCCGGAAGGCCAGGCGCAGAACTCTGCGGCCCCCAGTCGTCGGCTGGATTCATGGAAGGAGATCGCTTCCTTCCTTGGCCGGGGGATTCGCACGGTCCAACGGTGGGAACGGGAAGACGGGTTACCCGTGCACCGGCTGCCGCACGCTCAGCGCGGCAGCGTCTTTGCCCACGCGAACGAGCTGAGCGCGTGGTGGGAACGCCGACAGATCAACCCCGAGCCAGCGACACCGTTCCGCACCGACACCGAGGCGCGCCTCGGTCGCGTCACGATTACGGCCGCTGCGACGTCCTGGCCGGCGCTGTCGTCGGACGCACGCATGGTCGTCTACGTCTCGGACGCCGGGCAGGATGGCGGCGCGCCGCAGCTCTGGCTGCAGCAGATCGGCGGGGCCGCCACGCAGCTGACGTCAGGTTTGCACGATTGCGCGGAGCCGAGCTTTTTTGGCGATGACACGCGCGTGGCGTTTAGCGCCTCCGGTGAATCGACCCTGAACGTGTACGAGATTCCAGCGCTGGGAGGACCGCCGCGCGTGCTGAGACGTGCGGCGCGAAACGGGAGGTTCTCGCCCGACGGCAAGTGGTTGGCGTATATCGCGCTCGAACCGCGCGACACTCTTCGACTCGCGCCGGTGGCCGGCGGCGCAGAGCGCACGTTGGCGACCGACCTCGTCGACATCGCGTCCGCCAGGTGGTCTGACGACAGCCGTCACCTTCTTGTGGTCGCGCATCCGAATCCCTCCGTCGATCTCGATTGCTGGGCCGTACCCGTGGATGGTGGCAAGCCGGTCGACACCGGTGCGCTCCGACGAGGGCGACAGCAGGGTCTGATCGTCATCACGATGCCACCGGCGTGGGCCGCAGATTCCATCTTCTATTCCGCAGCCGGGCGGGAGGGAGTGCGCGTCTGGCGGCAACGCGTGTCACCAACACTCGAGTCGATCGGTGCGCCCGAACTCCTGACACCGGGTGGTGACTGGGCGTACTTCCCAACAGCGGCTCACGGGCGCCTGAGTTTTGTCGGGACGCACGCTGACATCAACCTCTGGTCGATTGCGATCGACGCCGGCACCGGCAGAGCGCACGGCCCGTTGCGTCGTCTCACGCGAGGGGCGGGGTTCAACAGTCACCTGACGCTGTCGGAGGACGGACGGTCACTCGCCTATTTCGCCGCGGGTACGAGCGGTGGCGAGCTGCATGTGAGGAACCTGGAGAGCGGGTCAGACACGGTGATTGGCGCGGATGCCGAACGCGGGTTTCCCGTCATCTCGGCGGACGGAGAGCGGATGGCGTCTAGCGCGCTGGTGCCGGGCCCGCCTGTGCAGCGTCCGGTGTTGCTCACGAGCGTCGACACTGGAGAGATGCGCCTGGTTCGCGAGGACTGTGGCGGCCGCCCGCGTCAGTGGCTCGACGAGCGGACGCTGGTGGTCGAGACATTCGGTGCGGGGCTCAACGCCTTCCTGGCTCTCGACACCCTCGACGGAAGTCAGCGGCCACTGCTCTCGTCGATCACTCGCCGGCTTTCCAACCCTCGCGTCTCACCCGACCGGCGCTGGCTGGCGTTCGATACGGCGACGCCTGGAGGTTCGCCGGCGGTGGCGATCGCACGCGTGGACGGCAGAGCCCTGGAGGAGGCCGCGTGGATCTCCGTCGCGCCGTCGGCCAGTCATCCGTTCTGGTCCCGCGACGGCCACATGCTTTATTACCTGCCGACGACGCCGAGCGTGGACATTCGCAACCGGGTAGCGGCGCGGCGGTTTGATCCGTCAGGCGGCCGCGTTGAAGGCGAGACCTTTCCGGTTTTGAATCTGACCGAAATGATCGTGCCCGCGATGGTAACGTCCGTCGCTCCGATCGCCGCACCGGATCAGATCATCTTCGTGCTGGGCAACTTCAGAGGTGACATCTGGATTAGAGATGTTTGAGCGGGAAACTTGTCTGCAAATTTCGGACAACCGATTTGCAGGAAGGTCATCGCGCCAGCGGGTCCTGCCGCACCGCTTCGCTGAGTGGTCGACAGTGTGTCGCGGCTAGTCCATCCGGTCCGGGAGGGGTGCATGCGCTCGATTCTAAAACTGCTGTGCGTCTCGTTCGCGGTGGTCGTTGTGCATGGCCAGTCGACCGACGCTTTGCAAATCACCATTCGCACACAGTTCGGCCCTGTTCGTGGCATGGGGACGGACGTCAGGGTGTTCAAGGGCATTCGCTATGCGGCGCCACCGACAGGCGAGCGCCGGTGGCGTCCACCCATTGCTCCCGAGCCGTGGACGGATGTGCGAGATGCGACGCAGTTCGGACCGAGATGTCCCCAGACGGCACCCGCGCGCGCGGGACTGCCGGGTGGGCCCGCAAGCGAAGACTGTCTCTCGCTCAACGTCTGGACTCCGGCGAAGTCCAGCGGCGACCGGCTCCCCGTCATGGTGTGGATCCACGGTGGAGGATTCGCCGCCGGGACGGTCACGTTGCCCCGTCTCGATGGGACGAACCTGGCTCGTCGTGGTGTGGTCGTCGTGAGTTTCAACTACCGACTGGGAGCGCTTGGGTTTCTGGCGCACCCCGCGCTGTCGCGCGAGTCCGAACACCAAGTCTCCGGCAACTACGGGCTGCTCGATCAGATCACCGCGCTCCGCTGGGTTCGCGCGAACATCGCGGCGTTCGGCGGAGATCCGGAGAGGGTTACGCTGTTCGGATCGTCAGCCGGCGCGTCGAGCCAGGGATTCCTCATGGTCTCGCCGCTCGCACGAGGGTTGTTCCATCGCGCGATTGCGCAAAGCCTCGGGTCGACGGTGGCCGGGCCGAAGCCGCGACTTCGCGTTCCGTACTACGGCTTCGCCGCCGCGGAAGCCAACGGACTATCGATCGCACGGGACATCGCGACACTTCGCGCGTTGAGCGTAGACGAGGTGCTTGAGCGCCTGCCCAACACGAGTGAGACCCTGCGCCCGATCTACGTCCCGGTCGTGGATGGGTATGTAGTGCCGGATGATCCCACCGTTCTCATGGGCACGAAGGATCAAGTGAAAGTACCGCTCCTCACCGGTCACAACGCCGACGAGGGTCTCTTCTTTGCGAGGGACTTGCCCAAGACGCTCGAGGACTATCGCGCGTTCGTCCGCGCGAGATTTCCGGCAGAGCTCGTTGATGCCGTGCTCGCGCAGTATCCCGCAGCGACCGACGCACAGGTCTTAGTGGCGGCGCCGCTGTTGGACGGCGAGTCACGACTCGTCGCGCCGACGGTACTCACCGCTCGCGCGGCTTCGAGAGTCAGCGATGTCTACATGTATCGGTTTTCGCGTGTCGCGCCATCCAGCCGTGCGGCCTGGGGAGGCGCCGCGCATACCTCCGAAGTCGCGTACGTCTTCGACAACACCAGTGGGGACGCCTCACAATTTGAAGAGATTGATCGCACGGTGTCGGGGGCAATGGCAGCGGCGTGGGTGCGGTTCGCGAAGACAGGGAATCCAAACGGTGGAGACTCCCCTCAATGGCCTGCGTACCGCTCTCCCGACTATCGCTTGCTCGATTTCGGCGACGCCGTAACGGTCCGCTCGAACGCTCGAAGTCCTGAAATCGAATTTTTTCAGCGAGCCTATGAAACGATGCGCAGGAAACCATCCATGCCGAAGGCTCCGGCGAAATGAAATAGTGCGGGCAAGTGAGAGGCCCGAGCTTGCGTGCACCGGACTAGGACGGGTTGCCTTCGCGGCTGAGCTGGCTGGGGGTCAGGGATTCGAACCCCGACAATGTGGTCCAGAGGCCGGCAACAGAGCGACGATAATGGGCCGCCACGAGTGAACGCTTCAGAGGGTCCGGAACGGTTTACGGCTGGTTCGAGGGCGTAATGAATAACCACCCATGGTTTCTCTGACTGCCCTTGGTCATTGCGTTGAGATCCCCGCCGCGCGCACACTCAAGCCGCGCTGTCGGATAAGGGATGGGCGCGCCAGCATAAACGGCTGGATCCTGGGTCGTACTCAGCGTTTCCACCCTCCGTGCCCCGTCCGACACGTCCGGTACAATTCATGCTTCGTCGATTGACCGACTCTGGGCCTCAGGCCGGACCGAGAGATAACGACATGGATGAGTTGCGTGCTTCAGGTCGCCGTTGGTGGCTCTGGGCAGCCATCGCTATTGCCATAACAGGCAGCAACACCATGGCGTCGGGGCAGGAGCCCGGGGCGCCGGCACAGCAGCCCGCGGCGTCAGCACAGGAACCCGCGGCGCCGGCACAGCAGCCCGCAGCGTCAGCGCAGGAACCCGCGGCGCCGGCACAGCAGCCCGCAACGCGCGCTGAAGCGATCGAGCAGGAACGGCGTGAGAAGCACGCCACGTTGTGGCCCGAACGCGAGAGTCCCCTCGTCGTGAAGGCCAACGGTCTCCTCGACCGGGGACTCCTCGAAGGAATCCAGAGCGGCAGAGGCAACAACGGGTGGCAGGTGCTGCTCACCGGCACACGACCGGCCCAGGGCCAGACGATCGGCCTCGGCTATCGCCGATCGGACCTCTTCCACGATGCCCTCAACGCACGGGCGGCGGTCCGCGGCACCCTGCGAGGGGCGTTCATGGTAGACGGCGAGGCCGACCTCAACCGTCTGCACCGCTCCCAGGACACGTTCGTCACCCTTCGTTCGAAATTCGAGCGATCGCCGCAGATGGAGTTCTTCGGCCTCGGACGCGACTCGCGCAAAGAAGACCGCACGCGCTATCTGGAGACGACCGCGAGCGGCGAAGCGAGGGCCGGCTACCGCTTCACCCGAACTTTCAACGCCGGCATGGACTTCATCGCGGGACGAGTGCACACCGGCCCGACAAGCTTCGAGGATGTGCCTTCTATCGAGGAGGTCTTCGACGCGACAACAGCCCCCGGCCTCTTCGACGACACAACGTTCCTTGGGTGGGGCGGTTTTGCCGGATGGGACACCCGTGACGTGCCGCGCGGGCCCAAGAAGGGCGGCTTCTATGGCATCAACTACCACCGCTACGTGGACGAGACCAAGGGCATCTACACCCACCGGCGGCTGGAGCTGGAAGGCCAGCAGTTCTTTCCGTATTTCAACGAGACACGGGTTCTTGCGCTGTTCGCCAAGACCAGGTTCGCTTATGCCGGGGATACCCACGGCGTCGTCCCGTTCTACCTGATGCCCACACTCGGTGGAGGCCAGGAGCTTCGTGGCTTCGACGACTATCGGTTCACGGACAACAACGCGTTCATGGCGACAATCGAGCATCGGTGGTACGCCTTCACAGGCCTCGAGATGGCGGCGTTCCTGGACGCCGGCAAAACGGTCGCCAACAAAGGGGAGATCGGCGTCTCGGGGCTGAATTACAGCGGAGGGATTGGGTTCCGTGCCCGCCTCCAGGGCGCCGTCGTGCTGCGGTTCGACGTCGCGAGGAGCCGCGAAGGCATCCGGTGGATCTGGAGCATCAGCGACGTCTCGCAGAGGAGATTCTGATGAGACGGGCGCAGCATGCCAGGGCGACGCGGTGTGCGCTCGGACTTCTCTTCCTGGTGGTGTTCTGTGGACCGGGCCGGGCCACGGCGCAGACGTTCTATCCAGACGACCCGCTCGTGCGCGAGCCGACGCCGCTGCCTGCCGTCGACCCCGGCCCGCGCAACCTCAGCGTCCTTCTCGAAGCCGCGTCGGCCACGTTCGGCCATCCGGGTGAGCGGCAGCCCCTCCCCGGCGTCATTGCGGCCGAGGGCGTGAACACGCTGGGCGAGGTGCTCGACGGGGCCTGGTACGTCAATCGGCACGGCCGCGCGAGGTTGAGTCTCGACGAGTTGCGCCGCGGAAGCGGCGACGCCCGGCCGCCGTCACCAGACGGCCAGTGGCGCGTCGTTCTCCTCGGAAGCCAGGTCGCGCGGCCCACAATCGTCATCCGTGACGGAATCGGCAACCTGTACGTGGTGCGTTTCGACCCTCCGGAGGCCCCCGAGCTGGCGACGGGCGCCGACATGATTTCGTCGCGCATCTTCCATGCGCTGGGGTACTACGTCCCGGAGACGTATCTGGTGACGTTCAATCGCGATCGCCTCGTCGTGGAAAACAACGCGAGCGGCATCACGTCGCTCGGAGGACTGCGCGACGTGCTGCCGGAGGACATCGACCGCCTCCTGGAGCGCGTCGCGCGCCGACCCGACGGGAGCTATCGAGCCGTGGCGCTTCTGATACCCGCCGAGTCATTGATCGGTCCGTTTCAGTTCTACGGGACGCGCAGCGACGATCCCAACGACATCGTGCCGCACGAGCACCGGCGCGAGCTGCGGGGGCTGCAGGTGTTCTCGGCGTGGGTGAACCATACCCACATGGATGCTCTTCACACCATGGACGCCGTGCTCGAGGCCGAAGGGCAGCCCCAACACGTCCGTCACTACCTGTTCGACTTCATGGCGACGCTCGGCAGCGGCCTCACGGGACCGAAGCCGGCATGGGAGGGGCGGGACACGCTGTACGCGCAGAACACGACCGTACGAAACATGGTCGGCCTGGGTATCTACACGCCGGCGTGGATGCGCGCGTCCTACCCCGATCTCCCCTCGGTCGGCCGATTCGAATCCGAGACGTTCGAACCAGACAAGTGGACCCCGACCTACGAGCTGGCGGCGTTCGCCAACCGGCTGCCAGACGACACGTACTGGGCGGCCAAACAGGTGATGGCATTCAGCGACGAGGACATCCGGGCCATCGTCAGGGTGGCGCAATACTCGGACCCGGCCGCCGAGCGCTGGATTGCCGACAGGCTCATCGAGCGGCGCAATCGCATCGGTCGCACCTACTTCGCGAAGGTGCTGCCGCTGGACGACTTCGCCGTCCGAGGCGGGGCGCTGGCGTTCACCGACCTCGCCGCCGATCGCGGCTATGTCGAACCGCGCCGCTTCCGGGTGGAGTGGTCGATGTTCGACAACAAGGCCGGCAAGCCGTCCGCGCGAATCGACCCGGCCGACGGGGCCCTGCAGATCCCGCCGGGTGCGATGAATGCCCCGGCCGGAAGCTATGTCTTCGCGCACGTGACGGCGGAGGGCACGGCCGGCATGGCCGTCGACGTCTACTTACGAAGTGAGGCGGGCGGGCTACGGGTCGTCGGCGTCAATCGCGAATGGCCCGGCCGAAAACTCGTCCACCGGCGCGTTGTCACTGGACCCATTCGGAACCGGTACCTCGAACTCGAGCCCGATCGGCAGAAACTTTTCGACACCTACGCGCGCCTGTTGAACTCGAGGACCGGCACGAGCCTGTCCCCAGAGGAGCGATTCCGCGCCCTGAGCCCCTCGGAACAGACCACGTTCGACGGCATCACCCACGCGCTGATGCACTTGTCGCTAACCGATGAACAGGGGCGTTCGCTCGGCCGGGTGCTCGATCTGGTGACGGGCGTCGAGCGCATCGCGGGCCAGCAGGCCGGCAAGGGCGGCGATCAGCAGTTCCGGCTGTACGTGACGCTCAGGCCAGACGCCCGCGCCACGCTCGAGCAATCACGTGAGTACATACGGGACCATGAGAACACCGTGTACCACGCGGGCTTTCCGCACTCGTACCGGACGGTTGGTGTGCCCAGCAACCAGATCTCGATGGCCGAGGACGGCCTGCGTGCCGACATCGACGTCGACTACCGCACGAGCAAGACTCCCAAGTCGCTCTTCAACGGTCATCTCACGGCATCGAACTCTGATGTCCGGGCCGGCGACAACGCCCAGCTGCACGATCGCCGGTGGAATGGCTTCCCCAACTGGTGGTCGAGCGTGTTCGGCACGGTCAAGTACGTGGATAGCGCGGAGCCCGCTGGACCGTTCGGCACCGCCGCGACGAGGCCCGTCTCGCCGCTCCCGCCAAACCGGCCGGCCAACGGCTCGATCCCAGAGGTGGCCGACGCCGTCCAGGAATTCCTGACCGACTGGCTGATTCGCCGCAATTATCAGGAGGCCGCGGCGTTCCTCGCGCCTGACGTCTTGCCGTGCATTGCCGATTCCCTCGACATGAATCCGAAGGCGCCGCAGGCGCAGCTCAGGCAGGCGGCCCTCCAGTTACTCGAGAAGACGGCGAAGACCTGGGGCCATCCCGGCAACCTGACGGAGGCGATGAATCCGGTCTTCCCTTGGGCACCCAGCGTGCGGGTGATCAAGCATCCATTCGAGCGGGACTTCACGATCGTCGAGGCACCGACCGAGCTGGGCGCCCAGTATGAGTGTGGCGCGACGCCGCCGAAAAAGTTCGAGCCGATGGCGACCCCTCAATACGGCACCTACTATGGGGCCCTGCTGCAGGTCGTGCAGGAGGGACGGCCGGGCGGCACCATCGTGTTCGTCTGGCGTCGCGTGGAGGGCGAGTGGCGGCTCGTGGCGTATCGGGCCGTGGACTGATCGACGTCGTTGCCCGCAGCAAGATGCGAAAGGGCTTGCAGATCCTCCTGCAAGCCCTTTCGCCTGGTTGCATTCACTGCTCGACCTATACAGAAGGTCACTTTCCGGGGATTAACGCTCCTTGATCGAGCCTGGCTTGAACAGCTCGGACATGTCCAGCGCTGAACTCGCGGCTCCCAACCAAGCGTAGCCGTTCCGCGGGTCAACGCCGAAGATCGCCTGCATGGTGCGCAAGAACGACGAATGCGAATACTCCAGGTGGCTCGCGTACGGCAGGCCGCCCACGTTCGCACGCGCATCCCGGGAGATGATGATGAACGGCAGCGTGCGACTCGGGTCGTCGCCCCCTTCGCTCTCGTCCCACCAGAGGACGATCGCGCCGTGGTCCTGGTAGGCGTCGGACGCCATGATCAAGGGCACGATCCGGCTCAGGAAATTATCGCCCTGCAGGATTGCGGCGGCGCCGCCGGTCAGGTAGCCCCACCCGCCGGTGAGGGTCGAGTGCATGTCGTTGAATTGGTTTGGCGTGATCCAGTTGTAGTCGGCCACCTGGTCATGCTGAAGATCGAGCGCCAACTGCTGCAGCGGCGCATACTGGAGGCGCTCGGCATTTGAGACAGTCGTATTGCACCCACCGTTGGTGTCCGAGAAATACACCATCGGATTGTGCTTGGCGGCGTAGTTGTACTGCGTGGAGTAGTTGTACGCGTTGACACGACCGGTGAAGAGGCCCGAGAGATTGAACAGCGGCACCGTCCACTGACTTTGCATCAGCGGGACGTTGTGGCTGTCCACGTCGGTGTCTTCCTGGTACGACCGCCACGTCTTGCGTCGTGACTGCACTGCGGCATGGCCGCCGTTTGACGGCGTGGTTCTTCCTTCTACGAGGAAGTGAGAACGGCTCTAGCCACCCGCGGGCGATCCCGCCGCGGGCACCGCGCGCACGATGAACCGCTTCGGGGCTGGGCCCGAATGATAGAACGGGTAGCAACCGACAAGCGTCACCGCTGGACCGGGCGTCGGGTCGATCACGCTGACGTCGGTCGGGGTGGTGATCCGGATCCACTCGACCCGGTATTGCTCGGTCGCAACGGGCGTGTCCAGCACCAGCGCGTCGCCTTCCTTGAGGTCCTTCAGAACCCTGAAGAAGCCGTCCCGGTGGGCCGCAATGCCGACGTTGCCCGGCGTCCCGGGTAGGGCCGTGTCCTCGATCCGACCGGCCGCAAGGTCGAGCACCGCGTCCGTGGTGCCGTCGTAGACCGGCACCTCGAGCTCGAGCCGCGGGATGCGCAGGATGGCGAGCGTGGGCGGCGTTTCCAGCTGCAGTGCGGCCTTGTAGGCCTTTATCCGGCCCGGCGACCAGAGCTTCATGTCGACCTTCCCGCTCCAGGTAAGCTCGCGCGTCGGACGGGGCGGTGCTGGCGGCGGTGCGGGCGCCGGAGCGGCTATGTCGGCAGCCGCCCGGTTGCTGGCCGGAGGTGCGTCAGTGCCGCGGCCGCACGACGGCAGCGTCGCCGCGATCACGAGTACGAGGCCCAGGAGAGAAAGGGTGCGGTTCGAGAGGGACCAGTGAGGGACCATCAGGGACACTCCATTGCGAGGCGCGGGGTCAGCCGGCGGCGTCGCCGAAGCACTTGCCGTGCGCGTCGGCCCGTCCCGTGCTCTCATTATCCACGGCCTCACGGATCTTTGACGACCCGGCCCTGGGTAAGAAACCGTCTGTAGTTGGCGAATGTTTCCGTCCGGCGAGTCGACTGCAGGCCTCCGCGCATCACGGTCAGCGATTCGATCGACGAGGGCAGCAGCATGAGTTCGTCGGGATCATGGAAGGCCATCGTCCGGTAGCGCATCGTCTGATCATCACGCTCGAGCGTCACCGAGGGTGCGAGATTGTACCGGCGCTGCAACCGCCACGGCACCCGCACGTCGACCGGTCCGTCGATGTGCTGATCGACGCGCAACACCTCGTCTGTCGCCACGTCCACCCACACCTGCCCTCTCGTCGCGAGAGGACCTGACCAGTCGAAGCAGTCGTCGTGCCCGCGCTCATCTTCGATGAGCTCGAGCCGGCTCGTGCGGTTCGTCGAGATGAAATCTACGATGAGCGCTGCGCGATCCTTTTCCTTGCCGCGGCGCAGCGACGTGAACCGGTACCCGTCGCGGTGCTCGGGCAGCAGGAAGGCGAGCGGCTCCGGCGACAGCGGATTGGGATCAGTGCAGCCGGCGCGATCGGTCCGGTCCCGCTCGCGCGGGGAACGCCCGTTGACTCGGAGAATGTCCCGCATCACGCTCACTTTCGGTAGCGGGCCGGCGTCGTCAGGGTTGGATTCGACGCGCAGCTCGGATTCCACTGTCCGCGAAAACCCGTCCGGTGCCCAGTTCGACTGGATCGGTTGGACGGTGGCGCGTTCGATGCAGATGACGTGTTGGACGCGACGGTAGTACTCGGCGACGTGCGCGCCGACCCGTGTCATCAGCGCCTCGATATCCGCCGCTTTCGGCGCGGCCGACAGCACGATGAGCTGAGTCGCCAGCGCGACCGAAAGCACCGAGGCAGATCGGCCAACCATTGGCGCGAGTATACGTCTGCACTACACTCCGTCCATGAGATTCATCCGGGTCATCGTGCTCGCGGTCGTCACGGCAGGCGTCGGCGCTTTCGCGCAGAGCGGCACCCAACCGCCGGCGCGCAAGCACCTGCTGGTGATCGGCGAGGAGAAGGGCTATCGCCACGAGGCCGTCTCGCACGCCATGGTCACGATCGAGCGGCTGGGCAGGACGACCGGTCTGTGGGACACGACGCTGCGGACGGACACCGAGGTGTTGACCAGGAAAAAGCTCGAGTACAACGCCAAGAACCTCAACGACTTCGACGCGGTGCTGTTCTACACCGGCGGGACGCTGGAGATGGACGACCAGCAGAAGGCGGACTTCATCTCGTTCGTGCGCGACGATGGCAAGGGGTTCATCGGCGTGCACAGCGCGACGATCACCTTCACGAAATGGCCGGAATACGGCGACATGATCGGCGGCTACTTCGACGAGCATCCGTGGGGCGTGTTCGACGCGCCCATCATGATGGAAGACGCGTCGTTTCCCGGGATGCAGAGGTGGAAGCCGTCGTTCACCCTGACCGACGAGATCTATCAATTCAAGGACTACACGCGTGACGACCGGCGCGTGCTGATGCGGCTCGACCCGGGCAAGCTCGAGATGAACAACCCGCGCGTGCACCGCAAGGACGGCGACTTCGCGGTGAGCTGGGCCAAGACGTACGGAAAGGGTCGCGTGTTCTACTCCACGCTCGGGCACGTCGAGGAAAACTGGGACAAGCCGGAAATGCAGGAGATGTTCACCGGCGCCATCAAGTGGGCGATGCGGCTGGTCGACGCTGACATCACGTCGCGCCCGCTGCGTTAGCTACTGTCCTTCCGCCCAGCGAATTGCGTCGCTCCGGAGGAAATGAGCCGGCGGCTGGCGTCGATCACACAAAAAGGGAAACGCCCGGCAAGCAAAGCTTGAGCACGGGCGTTTCACAGCGTCTTGGACGCATCCTGGCAAGAGTCAGGATTCAATTCAAACGAACATGTTGTCTGCGCGCATCAACGAGGATCCGTGAGCGACGTCCATCGCTGATGCGCCTTACAGGCCCGGTGGTCCCTCCATGGTAAACCCCCACGCTTAGCTTCACGGGGTCGCTGACTCTGTACGAATACGCCCGCAAAGACGTCTTG
This sequence comes from uncultured Acidobacteriota bacterium, assembly GCA_963724645.1. Taxonomy (GTDB): domain Bacteria; phylum Acidobacteriota; class Vicinamibacteria; order Vicinamibacterales; family SCN-69-37; genus CAVXSP01. Next base: position 1,620,371 of record CAVRVJ010000003.1, on the reverse strand, counting down.
TCAAGCGTGCAAAGACATATCAGTTGACATCCTGCATCCTTGAGCTACCGTGGTCAGGCTTCCCCGTCGTCAGGAGTCGCGCCATGAGTCCGCGAGGGATATCAGTGTGTGCGGCGGTTCTTCTCGCCACGGCCGGTGTCAGCTGCTCACACGACGAGCCTCGTCCTGGAACGGTCCTTGACGAAGCGAAACTTGCCGGCGTCGCGCCCGAGCAATTCGTTCCCGCGTCAGAAGACTATTTCCATGACATGGACTTCAACATCGTGGATGGCAGCCCGCACCGGCCGCTCACGAAGGAGGAGATCCAGGGCCGGAACATGTGGCTCGTGTGGACGGGCGGCGACGAGCGGCTGTGGAATACGCTGACGGTCTCGAGCGTCGGATCGTTCGACCTGCTGAAGACGATCTCGTCGCATCCGGATCCGCAAGGAAGCGCGTACGGCAGCTACGGCAGCGGCGCCTACGGCCGGCACAATCGCTGGCGCTACCTCGGTCTCGTCAACGAGCCGTGCTTCAAGGAAGCGACGGGGCCGGATCCGAATCGGTTCGGCCTGTGGCTCGACGTCCGCGATCCGAGTTGTCCGCCCGATCCGTTCGCTGACGCTCAGAAGTATCCGGGAGTCAAGATCGGCGCGAGGGGCAAAACCGTTGCTGTGGGTTCCTACTACGGCGAGCCCACCGGCGTCGTCGGCTTCCGGCTGTTCACGAACCCGGATTTCGATGAGAACGCCCGAAAGAAGTGGAACTCGGAACGCTTCTACAACGATCCCAGCTACTACTATTCCCCCGATCTGGTGCGTCCGTACCGCGTCGGCATGTCGTGCGCCATCTGTCACGTGGGGCCCAATCCGGTCAGGCCGCCGGAGGACCCGGAAAACCCGAAGTGGGAAAACCTGAGCTCCAACGTTGGCGGCCAATATTCCTGGTGGGATCGCATCTTCAACTGGCGAGGCGTGCGTGACGAAGCGAGCTTGTTCTATCAGTCGCTCCACACGTATCGTCCCGGGACGGTCGATACCTCGCTCGTCTCGACCGACAACATCAACAACCCCCGCACGATGAATGCCGTGTACTACCTGCTGCCGCGCATGGGTCTCGCGAAGAAGTGGGGAAGGGAAACGCTCGCCGGCGGCAACCTGAAGAACAAGCAGTTCAATGACTTCGTCCCGAACAGCGACCCGCTCGCGCAATTCTTCGTGTGGCCGAGCACCTCGTGGACTCCGCGCGTGCTGAAAGACGGATCCGATTCGGTGGGCGCGCTCGGGGCACTGAACCGCGTGTACATCAACATCGGTCTGTTCAGCGAAGAGTGGCTCCTTCATTTCCGTCCGCTCATTGGCGGCAGGCCGATCTCGCCGATCGAGATCGAGGCCGCTGACAGGAACTCCAACTACTGGCGGGCCACCGAAATGCAGACGCCGAATATGGCGCGGTTCTTCCTGGCCAGCACCGATCCGCATCACTTGACGGACGCCCCCGGGGGATCGGGTTACATCACGGAGAGCGCCGACGTCCTGCAACGCGGGAAGGCCGTCTTCGCCGAGCGCTGCGCGCGGTGCCATTCGAGCAAGCTTCCGGATCTGCCCGCCGGCCTCGACCTCGAGAACGCCAATGGACCGAACTACCTGACGAAGTGGAACGAGTACTGGGCCTGGACGAAGACCGAGGACTTCAAGGCGCGGATGCGGCCGATCGTGCTTGCCGGCGACTTTCTCAAGGACAACTTCCTGTCGACCGAGCTCCGCGTGCCGATCACGCTGCTGGGCATCAACGCCTGCAGTCCGCTGGGCACCAACGCGATCCGCAACAACATCTGGGACAACTTCTCGTCCGAGTCGTACAAACAACTGCCGTCGGTCGGGACGATCAAGATCAGACATCCGGTCACGGGCGCCGAGAGCGACTACCCGATGCCCGCCGGGGGCCGCGGCTACATCCGTCCGCCGTCGCTCGTCAGCGTCTGGTCGACCGCGCCGTTTCTCCAGAACAATTCGCTGGGCCGCTTCGAGTGGAGCCCATCGGTCGAGGCGCGGATGCGGTCATTCCAGGATTCGATCGAACAGCTGCTCTGGCCGGAGAAGCGCGACAAGGATCCGCTGTTTGCGAACGAGAACGGCCCCGGTGTGGGTGTCATCGACCGGACCACGGTGGACAGTTATGCCGAAATCCCGGAGGGCTACATCCCGGACCATCTTCGCGGTCTGGTGGGAGTCGGCCACCGGCTCTTTCCCTTTCTGGTCGGCGGGAGCGGTTACTCCGTCAAGATCGGGCCCTTCCCGAAAGGGATGCCGGTGAATCTGATCACGAGCATGGATGTGGCTGGATCCGACTTACCCGAGCAGGAACGTGCCGACCACCAGAAGCGCGTGCTCGCGCTCCTCAAGCGTGCGAAGAGCGAGCTGAAGGAGAGCCACGATCTCGGCGCCACGCTTGGAAAGCTGGTCGACGAGATGCTCGCGGTCAGCAAGTGCAAAGACCTTGTCGTCAACAAGGGTCATTACTTCGGCACGAGCCAGTTCGAGTCAATCGAACCGGGCGAGCCTGGCCTGAACGACGCCGACAAGCACGCGCTGATCGCGTTCATCAAGACGTTTTGATGAAGTCGGCCAAAACGTGACGACGAGCGGCCGGGTCATTTTTAAGGAAAGATCACTGGAAATACGACGTCCGACGTGTACATGCACCGATCGTTGTGCCCGCACTCTGGAACGATGATGATCCGATGTTTCGCGCCGAGCGTCTCGGTGACGTACTTGTAGAACGCTTCGCCGCGGGCTCGCCGTGTCGGTCCCTGCGCCATCGCCGCCGGCGATGAGTCGAAGCCGCCAAGCGGCAGCGTGTCCACCTGCCCCAGCAGGTACGTCGTTGGCCGCTCGACAAGCTGCGTCTTGAGCTGCTCGTCGCTCATCTTCTCCACGTAGCCGGTCCGATCCTCGAGTCCCATCGGCCATCGGTTGAAGGCGGCGTTCGCAGGGTCGAGCGGACCGAAGGTGAAGTTCTGGTGCACGGCGTTGTCCGGCGTCAGACTCCATCCGTCCTTCGCCTTCGCGGGATCCGCGTCGTCCTGGGGCAGCGGTCGCACCGCCGCCGGCCACGCATAGCTCGACGGGTTGGCGACAACGTACGTGATCGGCACGCCGAGCGCCCCGTGGATCTTGTTGGACATCTCATAACGAGTAGCAAACTGCCCGCCGGCGGAATGTCCGGCGACGACGATCGCCCTCATGTTCGGGAACCGCTGGCGGTTGGCCAGCTTTCGCAGGATCTCGTCGACGAAGTCAAACGACGACAACTGCGCGTTGTCCGCCGCCGGCCCGCCGGTCCGCCAGCTTGGAGTCCACACGACTTCGTTCTCCTGCTTCGGATCGGTGCGATCGATCATGTGCGGCGCGATGACGTCGGTGTCATCGACGGCGCCGGCCAGGAAGGCGGCGGCCATGGCGGTGGCAAAGTAGTGGTCCGCGTTGCGGTTCGTGCCGTGGACCATGATCAGCGCGCGCGTGATGGACGGATTGGGCGCGTCCAGCGAGGACGATCGATAGATCATCGACCGGCCCTGGCCGCCGGCCAGGGTCACCCATTCAGTGCAGGCCGTCGTGGCGGTCACGCACGGCGCCACGGCGGCCACCAGCGTGCGCCCGGCGGCGAGCGACAGCACGAACACGGCGGCTCGCGGCAAGAATCGCGTGCGCATGCCGAGACGATACACCGCGCCGCGCGGGTCCGTCACGTCATCGCTCCGTGACAGCTGTCTGCTCGTTAGAAATGCCCCCGGGTCAGCGATCCATCGCGCGCCAGAGCGACACGGTCGGGTTGCCCTCGACGATGCAAGGAAGCGTTAGCGAGGCTGGCGAGGTGACGTCAGGCCAATTGCCAAGCGGGCTCTTGGTTACGCAGGCTGTGGTAGCGGTACGGGGTTCCGTGGCTGATTGATGCTGGTCCATTTCTGTCAGCGTCTTTCGATCAGATCAGTTTGGCCAGGCTCTCGTAGAAACGGTCCATCGTCATGCGTGCGACGCCCTCGAGCAGGCGCTGCCCGACCCGGGCGATCGTGCCCCCGGCGTCAACGATCGCTTTGATCTGGACCGTCGTCGTGTCGCCATCGGGCACGAGCGTGACGTCGGCGTGCCCCTTGACGAACCCCGGCTTGCCGATCCCCTCGACGAGCAGACGATAGGAACGTGGCGGCACCTTGTCCTGCAGCGTGATCGTGCCCTTGAAGTTGCCGGCGATGGCCGCGACTGCGGCTGCGATCTCGGCCTCGTAGCGGTCGTCGCCGATCGGATGCAGGCCCTTGCAGCCTGGGAGGCACGCGGCGACCGCCTCGGTGTCCATCAGCAGCGCCCACACCCGTTCGACGGGCGCCTTGAAGACGTAGGTGGCCTCAAGCTGCATGGGCGCGGTGGCGTCCTGCGCGAAGCTCGCAAAGGTGACGCGCCAGATCCTCGAGGCTCGCCACGTTGTGCGCGGGCATGAAGTCGTCGACGTGCCGGAGCGCCGCCTGCATGCCGCGCGTCAGCGGCTGGTAGTTCGCCGACCCCAGCAGCGGATTGAGCCACACGAGACGGCGGCAGCTTCGGCGGACGCGCGCGAGCTCGCGCGCGAGCAGTTCCGGATCGCCCCGATCCCATCCGTCCGACACGATCAGGACGACGGGGCCATGGCGCATGACGCGGCGCGCCCACTGCACGTTGAACGTCCGCAGGGCGTCGCCGATGCGCGTGCCGCCACCCCAGTCCTGGAGCCGCTCGACGAGCCGCGAGAGTGCCCGCTCGGCGCCGCGTGCGGTGAGCCCGCGGGTCACGCGCGTGAGCCGTGTCGCAAAGACGAAGCTCTCCACGTGCCCCGCGCCATGCGCCAGGCCGTAGGCGAAGTGCAGGAGCACGCGGCTGTAGCGCTCCATCGATCCGCTCACGTCCGCGAGGACGACGACAGGGCGAGGCGCCTCGCGGCGCCGGCGGCGCGGGAGCTCGAGCGGATCGCCGCCGCGCATCAGGTTGCGGCGCGCGAGGACACGCAGATCGATCGCCGTCCCTTGGGCCGCCTCCCACCGCCGCGTGCGGCGCACGCCGAGATGCCAGGGCAACGCCGCGAGCAGTGCCGTGGCCCGCGCCAGCTCGGCGTCGGTGAAGTCGGCGAAGTCCCTGGTCCGCGATATCTCGGCCGCGCTGTACGCGCCGACCGCGAAGCTCGCGGTCCGGCACGTGACTGCCTGCGCCGGCGCCCTCGAAGCTGACCGGTACCCCCTGCGCCGGCCGCGCCACCACGCGCGGGCGCTCGCCGAACGAGAACAGCGGCGGCCCCGGCGACGGAGGGCGATGCGCACGAAAGAACAGATCGAAGGCTTCGTCGAACCGAGGAAGATCCTCGTGCCGGTGAACGAGCAGCGCGCGCAGTGCGGCACGGACGTCCTCGCGACGTCCGACGTCGATCCACCCGAGCGCGCGCACGGCGTCGAGCATTCGTCCGTGGTCCACATCGAGACCCGCGCCGCGCAGCACGCGGCCAAACAGCATGCACGTTGTCGAGCAGCGCGGCATCGCTCACGGCGAGCCCGCCTGCGTGGTTCCGCGGCCGAGCGCGCGCGCGAGCATCGTGCCGGCACGCTCGCCGCGCACGCGCTCGATGTCCTCCTGGTTCTTGAGGAGAATGCCCAGCGTCTCGTCCACAGTCGCCGCGTCCAGCTCGTCGCGATTCAGCGCCACGAGCGCGGCCGCCCAGTCCAGCGTCTCGGAGACACCCGCCGCCTTGTACAGCTCCGCGGTGCGCAGCTCCTGCACGAACGCGGTCACCTGCTCCGCCAGCCGAGCCGACGCTCCTGGCACCTTCGCGGCGACGATCCGCCTCTCCTTCTCGAAGTCGGGGTAGGCGATCCAGGCAGTAGAGGCAGCGCCGCTTCAGCGCATCGTGGACCTCGCGCGTCCGGTTCGAGGTGATGATCGACGATGGGCGGTTCGGCCGCGCGAATGGTGCCGAGCTCGGGAATCGTGACCTGGAAGTCGGACAGCAGCTCCAGCAGATAGCCCTCGAACTCGTCGTCGGCGCGATCGATCTCGTCGATGAGGAGCACCGGCGGGCCGGCGGCGCTCGCCTCGAGGGCGCGCAGGAGCGGGCGCTTGATGAGAAAGGCCTCGGTGAACAGCTCGCGCGCCGCCTTGTCGCGATCCATGGCGTGCGCGGCCTCGAGCATGCGGATTTCGAGGATCTGTCGCGGGTAGTTCCACTCGTACACGGCGTGGCTGATGTCGAGGCCTTCGTAGCACTGCAGGCGGATCAGCTCGGTGCCCAGCGCGGCGCGCCAGGACCTTGGCGACCTCGGTCTTGCCGACACCGGCCTCCCCCTCGAGGAAGAGCGGCCGTTTCAGCCGCAGCGCGAGGAAGATCGACACGGGCGAGCCCGCGGTCGGTCACATACTGCTGCCCGCCGAGGGCCCGCTCGAGCGTCGATCCGATCGGACGGTGATGTCACCGCAAGCCCGGCTCTGCGCGACGGGCGGCCTCGACGAGCGCACGCTTGACGTAGACGGGCGCCACCGCCGCGCGGTACTCGGCCGACGCGTAGATGTCACCGCTCACGCTGGCCGCCGAGATCGCCGGCCACGCTGCGCCGCCGCGGCGGCAATCGCCGCGGTGTCCGCCGTCCTCGCCGGCCAGGGCCGCCTCGACCGCTCGCGGCGCGGCGCGCGCGCCGGAAGCAGGCCGCCCAGCGCCACGCGCGCGCTCGTGCATCGTGCCGCCTTGCACGGTCAGCCAGCGCCGCCACGCCGATCACGGCATACCGCGACGCGGGATGCGCGAACTTCACGTACGCCGATCCCTGCTCCCTGGTCCGCCGCCGGCACGACGATCGCCGACAGGATCTCGTCCGTCGCCGAGCGCCGTCGTCATGATGCCCGGTGAAGAAGTCGTCGGCCGCGATCGTGCGTTCGCCCCGCGGCCCGATCGCGACGAAGCGCGCGTCGAGCGCGACGAGCACCGTCGGCAGATCCGATGCCGGATCCGCGTGCGCGACGTTGCCGCCGATGGTTCCGCGATTCCTGACCGCGGGGTCGCCGACGCGCGCCGCCGCTTCGGCCAGCGCCGCGGCCGACTTGCCGCAGATCCGCCGACGCCGCGAGCTCCGCGTGCGTGGTCAACGCGCCGATCCGCAGCGTGTCGCCCTGCCGCGCGATGCCGCGCAGCTCGGGGATCCGTCCGATGTCGATGACGGCGGTCGGCGTGGCCAGCCGCAGCTTCAACAGCGGAATCAGGCTGTGCCCGCCGGCCAGCAGCTTCGCGCCGGGATTGCGCCGCGAGCAGCTGTTGCGCGTCGGCCAGCGAGCGGGCGCGGTGATAGTCGAACGTCAGCCGAGTACATGCTCACGCCTCCTTTCGCCCGTTGGCAATCGCGCGCCACACGCGCTCCGGCGTCAGCGGCATCTGCACCGTCGTCACCCCGAACGGCTCGAGCGCGTCGATGACCGCGTTGTAGACGGTGCACGTCGACGCGATGGTGCCGGCCTCGCCGATGCCCTTGACGCCGAGCGGATGGTGCGGCGACGGCGTCACCGTCGACAACACTTCGATGTCCGGCAGCACGTCCGCGCGCGGGATCGCGTAGTCGGCGAGCGACCCGGTGAGCAGTTGGCCGTTGTCGTCGTAGACCGCCTCTTCCCACAGCGCCTGCCCGATGCCCTGGACGACGCCGCCGTGCACCTGCCCTTCGACGATCACCGGGTTGATCTGCGGCCCGCAGTCGTCGCACGGCGACGTACCGCTTCAGCTCGACGTGCCCGGTTTCGGGATCGACCTCGACAACCGCCACGTGCGCGCCGAACGGGATACGTGAAGTTCGGCGGATCGTAGAAGCTCGACGCTTCGAGGCCGGCCTCCATCCCCTGCGGCAGGTTCCAGGCCACGTTGGCCATGAGCGCGATGTCCTGAATCGTCTTGTGCTTGTCGGGAGAGCCTTTCACGAAGAACCTGCCGTCGGCGTAGTCGATGTCCTCGACGGCCGCCTCGAGCAGATGGCTCGGCCAGCAGCTTCGCCTTGTCCTTGATCTTGCGCGTGGCCACCGCGAGCGCCGCGCCGCCGACGGCGGTCGTCCGGCTGCCGTAGGTGCCCCATCCCATCGGCGTGTTGTCCGTATCGCCGTGGATCACGCTGCACGTCGTCCACCGCCGACGCCGAGCTCGTCGGCGACGATCTGCGCGAACGTCGTCTCCTCGCCCTGGCCGTGCGGCGAGGCGCCGATGAACACGTTGACCTTGCCGCTCGGATGGAACGCGGACGATCGCGCTTTCCCAGAGCCCGCCCTGGAACCCGACCGCGCCCGCCACCTGCGACGGCCCGAGGCCGCAGATCTCCACGTACATGCGTGACGCCGATGCCCAGGTACCGGCCCTTCGCGCGCGCGGCTGCCTGCTCGGCGCCGCAGCGCGTCGTAGCCGACGTGCGCGAGCACCTTGTCCAGCGCGCCCTGGTAGTTGCCGCTGTCGTAGTTGAGGCCCGTGACGACGGTGTGGCCGTTGTCGAACGGCGGAATCAGGTTGCGCCGCCGGACCTCGACCGGATCCACGCCGATCTTGTCGGCGAGCAGGTCGATCATCCGCTCGAGCATGAACGTCGCTTCCGGCCGGCCGGCGCCGCGATACGCCTCGACGGGCGTCGTGTTCGTGTAGACGCCGTACACGTCTTCCTTCACCGCCGGCACGTTGTACGGTCCCGACAGCATGAGGCCGTGAAGGATGGTCGGAATGCCGGGCGCCGCGGTGGAGAGGTACGCGCCCATGCCGGCCCAGACCGTGGCGCGCAGGCCGAGGATCCGCCCGTCCTTCGTCGCGGCCAGCTCGACGTCCTGCACGTGATCGCGGCCGTGCGTCGTGGACTGGTAATTCTCGGAGCGCGTCTCGATCCACTTCACGGGCCGCCCCAGCTTCATCGAGCAGAACACGGTGATGAAGTCGCCCTGAATCTGCGCGATCTTGCTGCCGAACCCGCCGCCCACCTCGGGCGCGATCACCCGCAGCCGATCTTCGGGCACGCCGGTGACCAGCGACATGATGAAGCGGACGATGTGCGGGTTCTGGGTCGTGTTCCACAGCGTCAGCTCGCCGGTCGCCGGCGAGAACTGCGCCACGGCGCCGCGCGGCTCCATCGCCGTCGGAATCAGCCGCTGCTGCATGATGCGATCGCGGACGACGACGTCGGCGTTCGTGAACGCGGCGTCGACGTCGCCGCCCGCCACCGTCCAGTGGAACGCGAGTTGCCCGGCGCCTCCGGCATGCAGCTGCGGCGCGCCGTCCGCCGCGGCCTTCTTCGGGATCGACGACGGCCGGCAGCGGATCGTAGTCGACGTCGATCAGATCGAGCGCGTCGTACGCCTGGTACGGCGACTCGGCGACGACGACCGCGACGGCGTCGCCGACGTAGCGGACGACGTCTTTCGCGATGCGCGCGATACGGCGCCGACCTTCAGGTCGGCGTTCGGCACCAGCCACGCGCACGGAATCGGCTTGCAGCGCGCCCTCGATGTCGGCGCCGGTGAAGACGGCCACGACGCCGGGCGCCGCCTTGGCGCCGGCGGTGTCGATGCCGCGGATCCGCGCGTGCCCGTGCGGGCTGCGCAGGATCGCGGCGTGCACCATCCCGGGCAGCGCGAAGTCGTCGGTGTAGCGCGCCGTGCCGGTGAGCAGCCGCGGATCCTCGCGCCGCCGGATGCCGGAGCCGAAGACGCGAGCGGGCGTGGCCGTGGCCGTGCCGTCATCGGCACTCCCGTCCGCTGCGCGACGCGGGATCGGCCGCGGCCGCCTGCACCGCGCGGACGATGTTCTGGTAGCCCGTGCAGCGGCACATGTTGCCTTCGAGGCCGTGCCGGATCTGCGTCGGCCGACGGGATTCGGGTTGGTGCGGAGCATTTCGTGCGCGGCGAACACCATCCCCGGCGTGCAGAAGCCGCACTGGAGCCCGTGCTTCGCCCAGAACGCTTCCTGCAGCGGCGAGAGCTGCCGTCCTGCGCCAGCCCTTCGATGGTGGTCACGCTGGACGCCGTCGGCCTGCACCGCGAGCGTCAGGTGCACGACTTGACGGCGACGCCGTCCAGGAGCACGGTGCAGGCGCCGCACTGGCTGGTGTCGCAGCCGACCTTCGTGCCGGTCAGGCCGGCGGCGTCGCGCAGGAAATGCACGAGCAGCAGGCGCGGCTCGATCTCGTGCGTCTGCGGCCGGCCGTTGACGCTGATCGTGACAGACAGCTTCATGGTCCCTCCGGGGGCATGGGACAGGTGCGGCCGCCGCATTGACACGGCAGATCCCAATGCGACAAGGTGCCGGACATTATCCGTTCGTCGGGCACGTGTCAACGGGCGCATGAGGTGGGCGAAGACTATCGCTGGTTGGAGGCGCTCCGATGGGCGCGTAACCCCGCCATCATGTCGGACGCCGCGCAAGCGATCCACGCGCGACACGCGGGCCTGTACGGGCAACTTCTTCATCGATGACGAACCATGCACGAGCTTGGGGCACGTGAGGAGCTCAAGGTGAACCGGAGTTCTGGCCGCGACTCATGCTGCGACAGCGAAACGCCATTATCTCCGAGACGGCGTCGCATTCCCGCCAACGCCGACGCATCACCGTGCGATAGTCGGGGCCGACAGCGTATGACGCCCAGGCATTGAGCCGCGATCGCGTCCACGCCAATGATCGCCGCAAACCACGGTAGATCTCACCGAATCGACAGGGTCACATCACAGTTACGTCACAGTGGACGTAACCTTGAAGGAGCACGCCTTCAGGCGTGTCCTCGTCAGGCGGTCTTCGTCCGGACGATCAGGTCCACGTCACAGTTGAGCACTTGCAGCAGGCCGAGCAGCTGATCGACAGACTTGCGATAGTTCGTCTGATCGAGCAGTCGATACAGCTGCGCCGCGGATGTCCCCAGCCGACGCACGATCTCGCGCTTCGAGAGCGGGCTCTCAGCGACTCGCTTCTGTGCTTCGACCGTCAATCGGTACAACAGGAGATCGCGGAGGTAGGTCGGATCCTGGTTGTACTCGAGCACCTGCTCGACGTGGACCGTGCCGGTGCGGCCGGAGTGGAGGACGTAGGTAAACGCCTCCCGGCCAGCCTCTCGGTCGACGGCAAGCTGCGTGACCGGGTCTTCGGTCGTTGGTATCGGCGCCGCCTTCGAGAACGGGAACATGAGCGTCTTCGTCGAGGTGCCGACCTCGAACACCTTCTTCCGGTTGTTGTGCCTGACAGAGCGGATCTTCACAGCACTCCCTCAGCTTCCAGGCCGCGGATCAACTCCAGAATGCGCCGTGTCGCCGTGCCCTTCATCGCCTGCTGGTTGTCCAAATCCCACTTCACGATCAGCGTGCCGTCGCGGTACACGTGGACATGCCGCGGCGGGTGATCGCCTTTCCACGTGATGAAGACGTACCCGCCCCGCCGATACTTGCCCACCGGCTTAAAATGTTACCATGCGAGGTAACAGTTGGCGCCGTGGACATCGCCGACTTGACGACCGACCGCGCCTAAGACATCAAGAATTCCTCGTGAGTCTCCCCGAACCCTCGGCATTCGTCCGTGGTCGTGTAGACGGACGTGAGTTCGGCAGATCGAACACGACGATTGGGGCCACGGTTGTTTGGGCCAACGACGCCATTTGAGCGTCCCACGGCGCGATGCGGCTCGTCCTGCCGTCTGGGACACATTTGAGAAGAATCTGGGAACAAGCGATGCCGGCGACAACGGCCGAGCTTTCCCGGCGCGGAGCCAGGGTCAAGGCCGGAGCTACGAAAGGCGCCGAGCGAAGCGAGGTGCCTTGACGGTGGCGAGCACCGGGACAAGCTGGCCTTCAGGCGTTGGGCTACCAATTCGAGTCCGGATCAGATTCAACGCAATCCGACGATTGATCGCCCGGGTCGTGCCGCGTGTGGCCGTGCGGACATGATGAGAAAGCCTCTGCTGCACGTGTCAGAAGGTCAGGCGCAGCCCGAAGCTGCAACTTGCGCATCGGGTACGCGGTGCGAATCACGCCGAACGTGGCCGAGGTGGCGCCCGCTGCGGGGGCGGCGGCGCCCGGCTGCCCAAGGCTCACGATGCCGAAGATATTCGTGCCCTCGAGCGCGGAAGCTCAGCTTGGTGCGCGCCGCCATCGTGAAGCTGCGCGATAGGCCGATATCGACGCTGTGATACGCGGGACCGTACAGCATGTTGCGGCCGGAGTTGCCGTCGGTCGCCACACCGGTGACGACTTTGTTCTGCACGAAGGCCGCGGTATTGAACCACTGCGCCTTCGTGGGGTTGTCGATCGCCGGATCGCCGATCAGGTTGGCGCGGTCGTTGGTGACGCCGTCGAGGTTGGCGTCCACGTTGCCGTTGGTGACCGTGAACGGCACGCCACTGCGAAGCTTGATGATCGGCGACATGCTCCAGCCGTTGAGCACGTTGCGCATGACGGCGTTGTGCCGTGGTAATAGTCCATCTCCCAGTTGACACTCATGCTGAAGACGTGGCGCTGATCGGTGTCCGCGGGGCCGTATTCCTCGCTCAGGTTGCTGGAGTTCTGGACGCCGCCCTGTGTGGTGGTGTTGTGGAGCTGCACGCTGCTCATGGTCTTGCTGTAGGTGTAGAAGCCGTTGACGCTCAGGTGGTGCCACGGGCGCAAGGCGGCGGTCATTTGCAGGGCGTTGTAGGACGAGCGTCTGATCCGAGGCCAGGAACAGCACGGCGCCGTACGCCGGGTTCGGCCGGCGCGACAGAATATTCGCGCCGGCGCTGGTGGCGGTCGCGTTGACGACCGGGTAATTCACGTCACGCGAAAACGGAAGGTGGCGATTGAACGTCCCGACGTAGGCCGCACCGACGCTCATGGCCGCGCCGATCTGGCGCTGAATGCCGATGTTCGTCTGGTAGGCGTGCGGCCACACGAAATCCTCGGCGACGCCGAAGACGCCACCGCCGTTCACGAACGCCCCGTGATACGGGAATGGCGCGCCGCCGACAAACGCGGTGTAGGGATTGCTGAGCGAGGCGCCCAGCGGCACGCCGGTCGCGCTGGTCTTCGCGCTGGTATTGGTGAAGGTCAGCCGGGTGGACCACGGCTGAAAGTTGGTCGATCGTGTTCCATTCGTTGCCCGAGATGCTGCCGTAAAAGATGCCCGCCGCGCCACGAATCGACGTCTTCCCATCGCCGAATGGATCCCACGCCAACCCGATCCGCGGGGACACATGATTCCAAGCCGTCTTGATGACGCCGCGCTCCACGCCGGGATCTCCATAGAACAGCAGGCCGGCAGGCGCCGCCGTGTTGACGATGGACTGCTGGCCGGCGACGTAGGTCGTGAATCGGTTTTGTGGATCGGTGCCGGGCGTCTGGACATCCCATCGCAGACCCAGGTTGAGGGTCACCCGCGAATTGACGCGGTAGTCGTCCTGCAGAAACGCGGCGCCGACCCAGCTGTTCCACAGGGCCTTGACCGGCACGTCCTGCGTGACGGCACTGGGAATCCCGATGAGGAAATCAGCCAGCGCGTTCTTGGTCACGCTGTTGTTGAACGTGAAGACGCCGTAGTTGTTGAGGAGCGTGTCCTGAACGGTACGGTTGTAGGAGATCTCGCCGCCGAGCTTGATCGAGTGGCCGCCCGTGATCCAGCTCAAGATGTCGCGGCCAGAAAAGAAGTCGCCGCCGGCCGTCGGGCCGCCGATGACATTGGTCAACGTGAACAATCCGCTGACGGTGATCTGCGGCAGCGACGGCGCGCCCTGAATAACTGCCGACGATCCCAAATCGGTCAGCGACGTCTGCGGCAGATTCAGGCGGCCGCCGAAGTTGCGGTTGAACGAAAACCACGCCTGGTTGACCCGGGTGTTGTCGATGACCCACGTGTCGCTGACGTTGAGATTGTGCTGCCGCCAACTGAACTGCTGGCTGGCCCATGGCAGGTTGCCAGTGCCTGCGGCGTTCGTGTTCGAGCCGGTGGTGAGGAAATAGTTGGCCGAGAAACGGTGCGCGGCGGTCACCTGGTGGTCGAGCTTCACGAGGAACTCGTCGGAGTCGAACGGGCTCAGGACGTAGCCCTGCCAGATGTTCCCGGGTACGTTGGCTTCGGGAATGTACTGGGTGATGATCTTCATCGCCACGGGGTCGAGGCGATTTGGACAAATGACGCCGGTGACGCCGTTGCAGGTAAATACCGCGCCGGTCGCCGGATCGACCGGCAGCGTCTTCGAGGCGCTGAAATCACCGGTCCGCTCCAGGGCCGTCGGCACAATGGCGTTGTTCAGCAGGGTGCTCGTCGTCTGGCGCAACCCCGAGTACGTACCGAAGAAGAATGTCTGGTTGCGCGTGATGGGACCGCCGAGCGTGCCGCCAAACTGGTTCCGGCTGAGCGCCGGCTTGTCCAGCACCGCCCCCCAGTCTTTGGCGTCGAAACGGCTGTTGCGTGCGTACTCAAAGCCCGACCCGTGGTACCGGTTGGTGCCCGACTTGGTGATCACGTTGATCACGCCGCTGGCGAAGCGTCCATACTCGGCGTTGTAGCTGTTGGTCTGGACCTTGAACTCCTGAATGGCGTCCGGATTGGGCAGGATGTTGCCGGTGTTGCGCAACCCCGTCATATTGATGCCGCCATCGAGGTAGTAGTTCACCGAGCCCGTGCCGCCGTCGGTGCCGCCGTTGATCATGGTTCGCTGCTCCGGGTAGCCGAGGACGATCGTGCTGGCGGTCGGCGAGCCGGTGACACCGTTGTTGTTGGACTGCACGCCCGGCACCAGGTCCAGCAGCGAATACACGTTGCGGTTGACGAGCGGCAGGCTCTCAATCGCCTTCGCTTCGAGCGTCCGCGAGATGTCGGAGGTGGCGGTGTTCACTTCGGGCGGCGCGGCTTCGACCGTCACCGTCTCACTGAGCCCGCCGATCGACAGGGACGCGTCCACGCGCACCGTGTCATTGACGCGCAGGACCACGCCGCTGCGGCTCGACGTCTTGAATCCGCTGAGGCCGACCGTCACCAGGTAGTTGCCGATCGGCAGGAAGTCCAGCCGATAGGCACCGACGCTGTCGGAGGTCACCGTGCGCGGCGAACCAGTGTCGACGTTGCGAGCGGTGACCGTCGCCCCCGGGAGCGCGGCGCCGCTCGAGTCTGTGACCGTGCCCACGATCGTCGCCGTCGTGATCTGCGCCATCCCGACGGCGGGCCATGGGCGGGCCAGCATCGCGACAAACAGAAAAACCGTCAGCGTGTTGCCCTTCATCGGCGCACCCCTCTGGGGAAACCGGATATTGTCTTTGCGCGAGGCAATATATAAGTCTTCGGGAGGGTGTCAAGCCGTTTTCCGGCTTCAGACCGCAGAAATGTCAAGAATTCGTCTCAATGGGACCTGCTCTTTGGCCGTGTATTGTCTCTCGACAAGACAAAGATGGCGGATGGGCTCGACTTGGCCACGGAGTTTTTCTCAGCTAACCCCGTCTGGTCATGACCCATCGGCGGCGGTCTCCGAACTCGAGAATGTTGGGTCCACCAGATCCTGAAACTCTGGATGGCGCCTGATATAGCGCCCCACGAATGGGCAGAATGGCTTCACCGTCATGCGATGTGCCCGCGCGTAATCCAGGACGGCTCGAGCGAGCGCTCCCGCGACGCCCTTCCCTCGCAGAGTTGTCGGTACCTCGGTATGGATCAACGAGAGTACCCGATCCGCGCAAGTGGAACGCAAGGATAGCCACCTTGTCGCCTGCGCGAATGGCGAGGCGACCGGACGGCATGTCAAGCTCGATCGGGACAACTGCGTCGTCAAGCACCAACTCGCCGATCCGCTCTCCTGCCATGGGCCTGTATCCTCGATCCGCCGTCAGACTCAACTGACAGGATTGGGCGGAGCCAGTCGGGTCAGTTCCTGAGCCGTAAGGTGAGGTCCTTCGTACCCAGGAACATCGCCGAATCTGCGATGAGCCTCCCAATCCTCGCGGGCTTGACGGATCTCTTCAGGCGTCCGGGCGGTGCGACGCGGGCGCCGATCGTCTGGATCGCGCGCATCATCTTCGCATGCGGCAACGAGGCCGCATTCATCTGAAACGTGATGCGCGAGATCCCGCCCAGTGTCTCACCTCTTTCTTCGTCTGGGCGACATACCCCAGCGAGTGCACACCCACCGTGAGTCGTTCAGGACTGTGTCCGAACCGGGCGCCGGTCTCTCGATAGAGATCGATCAGCGGTCTGAACCGCCGCGTTTCGCCGCCGATGATTGCCACCATCAAGGGCAGTCCGAGCGCTCCAGCGCGGGCGAACGACTTCGGCGTGCCGCCCACGCCGACCCAAATCGGCAACGGGTTTTGCACAGGCCTCGGGTACACCCCTTGGCCACTGAGCGCGGGCCGATGCCGGCCGGACCAGTGCACGTGTTCGTGTGCGCGGATGTTGAGCAGGAGATCCAGGTGCTCTTCAAAGAGCGAGTCGTAGTCTTCCAGGTTCAACCCGAACAACGGAAACGCGTCGATGAATGAGCCGCGCCCGACCACCCTTTCGGCAACACCACCGGCGTGAATATCTCGATTCGGCGCCCGCCATCATTCTGGCCGCCGCGGCGGCGCGCACGCGCCGGATCAGGCTCGCCAGCGCGGGCGTTGCTCGACTACGCGTCGACGAAGGGCGCATCCTGTTCTTGAGTATCGTCGAAGGGTGGGAGCGCGCCATCGCACACCTCGATCCGGCACTGCCAATGGCGAAGGCGCAGACCCTCAAGGACATCGTCGGTGAATCACACAGCCAACGCTTCGGCATGACCGTCATCGCCATGTTCGTCGGCGTCTTTCGCCACGACGTCGCCAAACCCGTTGTACTCGTTTCAGAACCGCTACACTTTTCCCACAATGTTCGAGACAGTGCCCATCCTCTGGCTCCAGTCCTTCTCGTCGCCCACGTTGACGACGGTCATGAATGGGGTCTCGTGGCTCGGCTACGTGTCTAGTTGCGTGGCGATCGCCGCCATCGTGGCGTGTGGGTGGCGACTTCGCGCTGGCGTCGTCGTGCTTCTTGCGATCGCGATCGCGGCACTTACCACCAACGCGGCCAAATCGGCGCTCAAGTGGCCACGTCCCGACGCGGCGGACGCTCGTGTGCAGGCGCTCAGCACCTTTCCGAACACCTCGGACCCGTCGTTCGGATTTCCCTCGGGACACGTCGCCGCGACGACCGCGCTGGTTGGCGGCGTGTGGTGGTTCGGCCGCCGCAGGTGGTTGTTGGTCCCGGCGGCCGCGGCTGTCGTGCTGATGGCGGTCTCTCGTATGTATTTAGGCCGTCATTTTCCCGGAGACGTGATCGGCGGGTTCGGCATCGGGGTGGCGAGTGTGTTCGTTGCATGGCAGGCCCTGCGGTTGAATGCGCTGGTAGGGCTCGCCGTGTGCGTCGCCCTCGTCGCGCTGGTGATGAACCGGCTCGTTCCAGCAGACACCGGACGACTCTTTGGATTCGCCGTCGCCGCGTGGGCGCTCGTGAAGTGGGACCTGCTGGACGAATCCCGATCCGCGTCGGGACGCGCCGCTCGCGTCGCGGTGGTGCTGGTCTTCGTAGGGCTGGCCTTCGGCGCGCCAATCGAGATTGGTCGTATCGCCGGCTCACGGCTCGTGACGTTCACGGCCGCGGCCGTCCTGAACGCGAGTATTCTGCTCGCGCCCGCGTTCCTGAGTCGAATCACTCGCTCTTCTTGAGGACCCCGCCGACGTCGAGCGACACCTGGGGGCTTTCGCCGTGCCCCCGATCGTGATGGGGATCACGGTGACGTCCTGGTGGCGGAACAATCCGTCGAACAACTTGAGGACCGTGGCCTTCACGCCTGTGGTCAGGCTCGACAGTTTCGCGTCCAGGTGGATGGTGCCGCGAAAGTCGATCGTTTCGGTCTTCATGGCGTAGCGCCCAGCGACGTTCGCGCGGGCGCCCGGCATGGAGAACGTGACATCGTCGAACTGAATGACGCCATCGCGCATGCGGAACCGTCCCTTGAAGTTCGACACGACGGGGTCCGGCGTGTCGTCGCTGATGCCTTGCGCCTTGGTGCTGTAGTCGTTCATCTTCGCTTGGACCTCCGGCTGGAGGAACCGCGCGGTCACGACATCGAACGTGCCATCGAGACGAAGCTTCAGGATGTTGTCCTGTTGTCCGGGAGGCAGGACGAGCGCCGCCTTCAATTTCAGCTCGCCGGACATGGGCGGCCGGCTGCCTTTGACTGCCAGGCGCAGCACATCCTCGAGCCTCGCTTCGTTCATGACGATGTCAAGCGTCGTCGTCCTGCCGTCCTGGCCCTCGCGTTCGACGACGCCGCCCGACGCGTGAATCTTCGTGTGCAGAAACTGCGCGTCGACCGGTTGCAGCAGCGTATTGCCGTTCGTGCCGTCGATGATGGCGTGGTAATGCGTTTCGAGCGGCACGGAATTCCCGACGTCAGACAGCGCGAACGCCGGCACGGCCGTCTGGCCGTCCGCGTCAATCCGTTCGAGCACGCCGCTGAATTTCCCGGTGGACGAGAGCGTACCGCGGATGCCGTCGAATACGCCGAGGTCGGCATTTGCAAATGTGTAGTTGCCGGCGAGCGGCGTCTGCGACGGCGTCTCGATATTCCATGGCCCGAAGATGCCGTCCGTCTCAATGTCGCCAGGCGGCGTCGGATTGGTCAGCGACGCGCGAAACGGCCACCGGTCATCGGCGCCGACATTCTTCATGTCGAGGCGAAAGATCTGGAACACGCGAGGATGCCTTCCCAGGCTCTCGCCGGAGAATGCGCAGCACCGCATGCTGAGACACAACGTCGGCAATGAGGATCGGCGAGGCGTCCGACCTGTTGGTCGGAGAGTCGTCGTCTTTGTCGTTGCCTTTGCCGACATGCATGCCACCAGGCGGGACGTTGATCTCCAGTCCCTCGAGATCGACGCGGCTCAGGTGCAGCGGATGCCAGAGAAGTCCGAGCAGGCTGGCTTCTGCCGAAAACGACGAGATGGTGATGAGGGGCGGAACGTCCGTGCGGTGCTTGTGCCGGAGGACCAGCCCGCGGCCTCGGACGCGAGGACGAGGCAGCATCGAGATCGCGATGGATTCGACCTCGACATCACTGCCGAAGCGTTCGCCGACCGCATCCATCAACCGGTGCTTGATGTGAGGTCCGAGGGACCACGGGAGCGTCAGGGCACCAATGAGGAGAATCAGAACGGCTGCGGCGGCAATTGACGTCGGGCGGCGCCAGTGAGGTTTCAACGGCACGGAAGTGTCCTGTGCCTGGCGCCTGGCCTGCCTTGCTCTGCGCGCCGCCGGCGGACGCTATGTCGGAGACCTTGAATGCACGATGCGGACCATCTAGATATCGGGAAGGACGGGGCGCAATCGGAGGTGCGATTGAGGCAGTTGTCCGCCCAGCCTACAGGCGACTGGATAAGATGCCCATCGGACGCCTCCGCTTTCGAAGCGAGATGGAAACCGGTCCAGGCGGGCGTCAAATTCAGATTGAGGACCCGGACGGCAATCCGATCGAGCTGTTTGAACCAGCGCGATAGAGCGAACTGGGAACGCGAGGTTCGGCCGGCGACGCAAAGAGAGTGGGGCCTTCCACGGCCCGGCGCGCTTCGTCGGCGTGACGATCGTCCATCGCGACGAGCGGCCGTTGGAGGCCTTCGATCCGAATCTGGTCGACCTCTTGAGTACTCGCACGCGTGCGCTCGGCATTGACCTCCAGCTCGGGAGGGAGGTGGTTGGCATCGATCGCACGATTAATCTGGTAGCGGTACGGGGATTCGAACCCCGGTTCCGTGGTTGAGAACCACGTGTCCTAACCCCTAGACGATACCGCCGCTCGCGAGCAGTAACTTTCCAAAGTAGCATCCTGGGCTCAAAGGCGCAAGCGCGGCACAACTACGCGATAATGACGAACTCCATGCGTTTTCCACTCATTCTCGGCTGCATCACCGCGCTCTCACTCGCCATCTCGTGCAGCTCGCCTGGTCCGGCCCCGGCGGCGACAGGCGGCGGCAAACATGTCGACCCGGCCACGGCGGGCAGCCTGACGGGCCGTGTGACGTTCGACGGTACCCCGCCGCCGCCGGAGCCGTTGAAGATGGCCGCCGACCCGGCGTGTGCCGAAAGCAGCGGGCCGAATCCGCAGAACGATGCGGTGTTGATCAAAGACGGTGGCATTCAGAACGTGTTCGTGTACGTCAAGGAGGGCCTCGATCCGGCGTACTCGTTCGACGTGCCGAAGCAGTCTCTGAAGTTCGATCAGCACGGCTGCCGGTATGTGCCTCGCATCTTCGGCGTGCGGGCCGGCCAGCCGATCGACATCATCAACGACGACAACACGCTCCACAACGTCCACGCGCTGCCCAAGACGAATCCGGAGTTCAACCAGAGCATGCCGCTGCATGGCCAGCGAATGACCAGGACCTTCACAACGCCTGAAGTGATGGTCCGGTTCAAGTGCGACGTCCACAACTGGATGACGGCCTACGTCGGTGTCATGGCGCATCCGTTCTTCGCCGTGACGAACGACAGCGGCGCATTCGAGATCGCGGCGCTGCCACCAGGCACGTACACGATCGAGGCCTGGCACGAGCGGTTCGGCGTCAGGACGCAGAAGGTCACCGTTGGCGAGCACCAGACCCAGGCCGTCGCGTTCACATTCTCGGCAGCAGCGAGTCAACCCTGATCTGGCTTCACCGTTACGCCCAGCTGCTGGTCGCGGCAACACTCCTGCTCATCGCGGCCGGAGGCATGGTCACAAGCACGAGCTCCGGCCTGTCGGTGCCCGACTGGCCGACGACGTACGGTTACTCCATGTTCTCGTTTCCTCTGAGCAACATGGTGGGAGGGATCTTCTACGAGCACGGCCATCGGCTGATCGCGAGCACCGTCGGGTTCCTCACAATTGGCCTGGTCGTGTTTCTCTGGCGGGTCGATCCGCGCCCCTGGATGCGTCGCCTCGGCTTCGCGGCCTTGGCGACGGTCGTCCTGCAGGGGGTGCTTGGCGGCTTGACGGTCCTGTACTTCCTGCCTGCCCCGATCTCCATCGGGCATGCCGCGCTCGCACAGATGTTCTTTTGTCTGACTGTGATCGTCGCACTGTTGACCTCGCCGGGCTGGCTGAAGCCCACCGGGGCTTTCGCGGTCGACGACGAGCGGCTTCGACGGTTGACGACGAGCGTGACGATCTTGATCTATTTGCAGATTCTGCTCGGCGCGACGATGCGGCATCTGGGGGCCGGACTGGCCATCCCCGATTTTCCTCTGGCGTTCGGCCATCTGCTGCCGCCAGCCTGGCCGTTGCCGGTGGCCATTCACTTTGCGCACCGCGTGGGCGCCGTCGTGATCAGCCTGCTGGTGCTGACGACCGTCTCGGTTGTGTGGTCCCGCCATCGACACAGGCCCGAACTGGCGCGACCGTCGATGGTTCTTGTCTTTGCGGTGGCCGCGCAGGTCGTGCTCGGCGCCCTCGTCGTGCTCAGCCGCCGACAGCCGCTGATCAACACCCTTCACGTCGCGACCGGCGCCGTCGTCCTTGCGACGGCACTTGTGCTTGCGCTCAGGACATATCGAGTACGATTCAATGATCAGGCACTAGGCGCTGGGCACTAGGCACTGGACCCGACCGTGAACTCAGACACCCTCGCCGTCCCACGTGAGCGCTCGAGAGTTGGGGATCTCCTGACGCTGACGAAAGTCCGCGTCAACACGCTTGTCGTCGCCACCACAGCCGGCGGCTACTGGCTGGCGAGCTCGGGGACCATCGATCCGCTTCTGCTGTTCAACGCGTGCGCAGGGACCGCGCTCGTCGCCGGCGGGGCCGCGGCGATCAATCAGGTCTCCGAACGCGACATCGATCGGCTGATGGTCCGCACGCGGCGCCGGCCGCTCGCCGACGCCAGGATGCCGGTCGTCGAGGCCGTGGCGCTGGCACTCGGCCTGACAGCCGTCGGGCTCTTCATGCTGTGGATCACCACCGGCCTGCTGGCTGCACTGGTGGCCCTCGCGACGTTCCTGTCCTATGCGTTTGTGTATACGCCGCTGAAGCGGATCACTTCGCTGTCAACGATTGTCGGCGCTGTCCCCGGCGCGCTCCCGCCGCTCATCGGGTGGGCCGCCGCACGGGGCACGCTGCTCGAGCCGGCGCCATGGGCGCTGTTCCTCATCGGCTTCTTCTGGCAGCTTCCGCACATCCTTGCGATCGGATGGATGTACCGCGAAGACTACGCGCGCGCGGGCCTGCCGCTGCTCGCGGTTGTCGATACAACCGGCGCGATCACGGGCCGGCAGGCGATGCTCTGGGCCGCGGCCCTGATTCCGGTCAGCCTTCTGCCGTCCACGCCGGCGGTTCATGTCACGGGTCTCGGCTATCTGGCCGGCGCCCTCCCTCTCGGCCTGGTGCAATTCGCGCTGGCGGCCAGGTTCGCACGCGATCGTTCCGCCAGAAGGGCGCGACAGCTGTTCTACATGACGCTGGTCTACCTGCCGTTGCTCTGGCTGCTCATGGTGTTAGGGCGGCGCTGATCATGTCTCTTGCGGACCTGCCGGCGCTCAACGCGACCCTGAACGCAACCTCGGCGCTGCTGTTGACCACCGGTTGGCTCCTGATCCGGTCCGGCCGTATTGCCGCCCACCGCAGGTTCATGATCGCGGCGTTCGTCACGTCGTCTCTCTTCCTGATCTCTTACGTCGTCTACCACGCGCAGATCGGATCGAAGCCGTACCCGGGCACTGGCGTCCTGCGTACCGTCTATTTTTCGATCCTGATCCCGCACGTCACCCTTGCTGCCGCGGTCGTTCCGCTTGCGATCACCACGCTCTCACGCGGGCTGCGCCGCCTCGACGATCGGCACCGGCGTATCGCGAGATGGACGCTGCCGCTTTGGCTGTTTGTGTCGGTGACCGGCGTGATTGTGTATTTGATGCTGTATCGCCTTGTCTAGTCCCGGAAGTCAACCGACATGGCGTGGGTCAAGTCCGGTGGCGTGCCGATGCATTCGCGGTAACAATCCCTTATATGTTTTCCTGCTTGGTCACCGGACTGGCAGGTCCAGCCGGCGCCGATAGCCGAAGTCGACGTCAACACGATCCACAAAGACGTCCACCGTTCCGGATGTGACGACGGACAGATACAGGATCTGGTCGTCACGCAGACTGCCTGTCGTGGTCAGAACGTGGTAGCCAGGTGACGAGCAGAGATCACCGACGGTGAATTGACCCATCGCGCGACCATTGTGTTGCTCGTCCCGCGCGGCGATCGTCAAGGCCTGCTCACCGGCTCTTGAACAATCAGTCGTCCGCACAAGGGCATGGATGGCAAACGATCCGCGCGGAAACACTGACGCCGAGAGAAATGCAATCGGGCGTGCGCCTCGTGCCGCAACACCGAACCGTGCGGTGCCATTGACTGCGAGCGGATCCTTGACGTTTTCTGCCGAGATCCCCTCCAACTCCTCTGCCTCCACCCTATAGGCGCCGGTCAACGGAAGAAACTGAGTCGCAGTCGTCCACACAACCAGACCTGCAACGGACACTATTGCCGTCCTGCTTCGAAGCACGAGTCGGATCAGGCGAGCCGCGGCGAGCGAAGCCACCATGTAGATCGCCACCTGGACGGGAACTGCGAACCGCTGCGACCCGAAGTACACAACGTGGACGGCGAGAACGCCCAAGACCACACACCCGGGGGACCACATACCTGGCGTTCCCCATGCGAGCGTCAGGCCCATGAGAAAGAGAAGCAAGATCGTACCGTTGACGGCGACCTCTCCCCACTGCAGTGGCATCACGTTCAATGTGAACCGCGCGACAGCCAGTGACGCCCGCTGTGGAACGGACCACTGCTCGCGCAGTAGACCCCAAAAATAAGAAGCCTTGCGAACGCCAAGTCGCGCCGCCTGGCCGGGCCGCTCGCGGATGAAGGTCCACCCGCTTGGTTCGGCCACACCGGTCAACTGCATGTTGTAAGTGCCGTTTGCCGAGGGATTATTGCCTATCCGAAAATTGATGTCTGATTTGTCAGAGATGACCACGACGCGGCCTGTTTGCTTGTACTGCAGCAATGCCCAGCTCCCAACGCCGGTGCAGAACACCATGATCATCACAGCGCTTAACACCGCCGGTCGACGAGGCGAAAAAGATCGCTCGCGACGTTCCCGCAACAGAACGGCGATGAGAGCGATCGGAAAAAGTACGACCAGGACCTCGCGAACCAACGCAGCAACAGCGCACAACGTTGCAAGACCCGCGCACCAACCGGCGTCTCTCCACAAACGCCAGTGCGGTTCCCCGGTGACCAACATGGCAATGATGACCGTGACAAGACACGCAGCCGGGACTTCGTACTGGAGTGTCGCAGCATACGCAACCAGGAGCGGAGACAGAATGGTCGCGCACGCAACGAGCGT
This sequence comes from uncultured Acidobacteriota bacterium, assembly GCA_963724645.1. GTDB lineage: Bacteria > Acidobacteriota > Vicinamibacteria > Vicinamibacterales > SCN-69-37 > CAVXSP01. Next base: position 1,595,983 of record CAVRVJ010000003.1, on the reverse strand, counting down.
GCCTTCCAGAGGCCCGGCCCTGCGCCACATCACGAGCGCCGCGATGAGAGCGGTCACAGCCAATAAGCTGCAGAACACCAGCTTGGCGGCGAGATGCGACGGACCAAAGACCGTGTAAATCGTCGCGAGCAGCACAACGAATCCTGGCGGCTGGGTTGTGGGCAGCATCCGCAGACTCCAACTGCTCGACAGTTGCCGAGCGAGCGAGTCGTATGTCGAGGTATCGATATCCAGGTTGTATACGAAGCGCGCAGATGGATCCGCCGACGCGAATCTCATTGCGGCGACCGAGCCTGAGATCAAAACGATTCCAAGGACCACACCCAGGATCGCCGCCGTCGAGCGCGGGAGATCTCCAGCACCGTCGCGGTGGTGACTTTCATGTCTGGCTGCGCCCATTCACTCTGCGCTGGTACTTGTCGTGCCCTTCGCGGTAAACGTCGTGTGACGTCAGTGCAGCCCGAACGCGAACACAGCGTGATACGCCGAAATCGCGACGTACTGCTTGCCGTCCACTTCGTAGCTGATCGGCGAGGACGAAATCTGCCCGCTGACCAGCGCGCGCCACAGCACCGTGCCGTCGCGCGCATCGAGACCCATGAAGTAGCCCTCGCGGTTTCCGGCAAACAGCATGTCGCCGGCGGTGGTGAGAATGCCCGCGTCAGTGACGTCGTGCATCTTGAACGCCCACTTGACGTCACCGGTGCGCGGATCGAGCGCCTTGATCTCACCGTGGCCGGCGGCCTCGGTCCAGGTGTTGATCGCCGGCCGCCGGATATTCGGCATCTTGGTCGTGGGCGAGCCTCCCGTATACCCGCGGCCTTCCTCGAACTCGACGGGATACGACGAGGCGAACGCCGACGCGTCGTTCCATGAGCCGACGTAGAACAGCCCGGTACGCGGGCTCCACGACGGCGAAAACCAGTTCGTGCCGCCCTGTGCGTTGGGATAGGTCAAGGTGCCGCCGGCGCCGCTGCCCGTATTGATCAGCCGGATGGGACGCCCGTTTTCGTCGAGGCCGGCGGCCCAGTTCTGCTTGACGAACGGCGCGCCGCGCACGAATTTGCCGTTCGTCCTGTCGAGCACGTAGAAGAAGCCGTTCCGGTTGGCCCACAGCATGAGCTTGCGCGGCGTGCCGTTCCAGGCCATGTCGACGAGCACGGGCACCTGCGCCGAGTCCCAGTCCATGCCGTCATTGGGTGTGAACTGGAAATACCACTTCAGTTTCCCGGTGTCCGGATCGAGCGCGACAGCCGAGCACGTGTAGAGGTTATCGCCCGGCCGCTTGTCAGGGTTCCAGTCCGGACCCGGGTTGCCGATGCCCCAGTAAGTGAGGTTGAGATCCGGATCGTACGAGCCGGTCACCCAGAGCGAGCCTGCCCCGTGCTTCCACGAGTCGTTCCCCCAGGTCTCGTTGCCCGGCTCTCCCGGGCCGGGAATGGTGTTGAATCGCCAGGCCTCCTTACCGGTTGCGACGTCGTACGCGGCGATGAATCCGATGATGCCCTGCTCGCCGCCCGCCGTCCCGATGATGACTTTGTCTTTCACCACGAGCGGCGCCATCGTGACGGCATATCCCTGCGCCGCCGTGCTGACCTTCGTGTCCCAGATCAGACGGCCGTTCTTCGCGTCGACCGCAACGAGATGGGCATCGATCGTACCCATGAACAGCGTGTTGCCGAGGATCGCCAGTCCGCGATTGACCCGGCCGCAGCAGACGCGCGCGTCCGGCGCCACGCGGTACTGATAGATCCAGAAGATCCGGCCGGTCTTGGCGTCGAGTGCGATGATGTCGTTCGGCGGCTGCGTGACGTACATCACGCCATCCACAACGAGCGGCGAGGCCTCGAGCTTCTCCGTCGAATCCGCCTGAAAGACCCATTTCATTTCGAGGTCCTTCGCATTGGCGGGCGTGATCTGTTTCAGCGGACTGTGCCGCCAACCCTTGTAGTTGCCCGAATAGGTCAGCCAGTTCTGCGGCTCCTGATCCGGCTTGAGCAATCGATCGACAGTCACCTGGGCGCTGAGCGCACCAACGGCGAGACAGACAAGCGCCAGGCGCGTGACGATCGTTCGCCCGGTCATCTGAGGGCTCCCCCGCGTCCGGCGGCGCGCCCGCGTCCCGTGCCGCCGCTTGCCGGCTGGAGTGAAACCAGGTACGCGATCAGGTCCGATCGCTCGCCCGGTGTCAGCGTGTCCTTGTACGACGGCATCGGAGACTTCAAGATCGTGTACTCCTTCAAATCCGGCTTCCACAACGACACCAGACGCTCCTTACTGTCGATAACCTGAACGGTCCATGTGTCCTCGTTCAGGTGGCGGCCGGTGATGACCGTTCCGTTCTTCGTGACCGCACGAATGGAGCGATTCCCGGGCTGAGCCATGGAGTCGGGATTCAGCAGGGTGTCTTCTAACACTGCCGCCGGGCGTGCCGCCCCGATGTCGCTGAGATCCGGCGCCACATACGAGCCCTGGTGGTTGACGCGATGACAGCTCAGGCAGGCGCCTTTGCCATCGAAAATGGCCTTCCCTTTGATCGGATCGCCCAGGACGACCTTGCGCGCGCCGTAATCTTTCATCCCGCGCAGGTACGTCACCAGCGCCACCAGATCGCCGCTGGCGAGCGGCGTCGCCGGCATCGACGTCCCCGGTACTCCCCGCACGATCGTGTTCATCAAGTCCAGATCGGTGGATGCGCGCTTGAACTGGCCCGCGCTCAGATTGACGCCGCCGGTGAGGTCGCCATTGGGGCCATGGCAGGTAGCGCAGTGCGAGGCGTACAGCCGTGCGCCGGTCTCCAGCCTCACCGGGTCAAAAGCCGGCTGTTGGCCGCGCGGCGCGGACGCGAACGCCGCGCAGGCCACCGCCACGATCACTATCTGTCGTCGAATGCCCACAGTTCGCGTCCCCTTGGCCGCCAGGATATTCAATCGAACTCGCGGACTGGTGTCGCCGGCCCGATGCCGACCGTCCCGATCTTGATGTCGGCAGCGAAGTAATTCTCGCCCTTCACTGGATGGCCTGCGAGCCTGCGCAGGAGCGCAATCTGGCCAACGTGCGTCAGCGCATCCGCGATGGGCCCCTGGAAAATCTGTTCGGCCGCGAAGCCGAGGGAAGCGTCGGACGCCAGATACGCGTCGAGCGCCGCCAACCCCTCCTGGAACCTCCTGACGTCGGCGTCCCAGGCATCCGGCGGACGGTCCCGCCAGACATGCTCTCCCCGCGCCAGGTGCAGCGCCCAGTCGAGTAAGTCGCCGACGTGCGCCAGGATCTCGCCAGCCGTTCTCGACGATGCCCCGGCGCGAAAGTCCGAAAACGACGTTGGCGCGCCGCGGATCGCCTTGCCGCCGCGGTAGGCGAGCGTGGCAAGAGTGTGGCGGAGAAAATCACGCGATGTGGCCATAACGGTGCAAGAAACTCCCCGAGGTCATTCAGTACAACAGATACTTCGCGCGCAGCAGGCGCCAGTGCGCCTCGGCCGCAGACCAGGACGCGGCGACCGCGGCCGGATCGTCGTTGGCCCTGATCCGATTCAGATTGGCGGCCGACCCGAAGAGCCGCAGCGCGGCGTCGACCTCGAACTTGCCTGGGAACAGCTTGACCAGCGCCGCAGCAATTTCGAGTCCCACCCTGACCGGACGGACGGCGTCGCGATCGGTCACGACAATGAAGACGCCCTGACATTCCTGATTCGAGAGCTTGCTGGATGCCGGTGTGAACCTCACGGGATAGAACCGCACGCCGGGCAGATGACGGCCGTTCAGCTCGTCCGACAGCCGTGGGCCGTCAATCCATGGGGCGCCGATCTGTTCGAACGGCGTGTCCGTGCCGCGCCCTACAGAAATGTTGGTCCCTTCTATGGCTCCGATGCCCGGATACATCACCGCCTCGTACAGATTTCGCATGTTCGGGGACGGGTTGACCCAGCTGAGGCCGGTCTCGTCAAACCATTCGTCGCGGCGCCAGTTCTTCATCGCCACGACCGTCAGGTCCGCGCCGATCTTCTTCTCGGCGTTGAACATCCGCGCCATCTCGCCCATCGTCATGCCGTGACGGACAGGCATTGGCGCAAAGTAGCCGGTGAATCCGACAGCCGATGGATCCAGCGCCGGCCCTTCAATCAGCACGCCCCCGATCGGATTGGGCCTGTCGAGCACGAACACTTTGATCTTGCGCGCGGCGGCCTCCTCCATCACGTACCCCATTGTCGTGATGTAGGTGTAAAAGCGAGCGCCAATGTCCTGGAGATCGATGACGATGGCGTCGAGTCCGGCCAGCATTTCCGCCGTCGGATGCGTCGTCGCGCCGTAGAGCGAGTAGATCGGAAGGCCGGTCTTCTCATCGCGGCTCGACGGCACGGCCGCGTCGAGGATGCCGCGAATGCCGTGCTCGGGACTGAACAGCGCCGTCAACTTCACACCCGGCGCGCCAGCCAGCGCGTCGATGGTCGCGACGCCATCTCGCGTCTTGCCCGTATGGTTCGTGAGCAGGCCCACTTGGAGTCCCTTGAGAGGCGCAAACGCTTCGGCGCGCAGCAGGTCGATGCCCGTCTGGACGGGCGGTGCGGGCGTGGGACTGACGATGCCGGCGGGCGCCAGCGTGGTCCCCCTCGGCCAGACCAGTTCCCGTGACGTCTCGGCCGACACGGCCGTGACAGCCGAGGCTACGATCGTCGCGAGGCGCGCACGCAGCGGCGTCACGTCTCCGGATCCGTCAGGGTGCACACGGTTGGACAAAAACACGATGTAGATCCGCGTTGCCGGATCGATCCACAGCGACGTGCCGGTGTACCCGGTATGGCCGAACGATCCCAGCGGCAGCAGTTCACCGCGATTCGACGAATAGGCCGAATCCAGGTCCCATCCAAGGCCGCGGACGTTCGGTTCGGCCGCCGACGTCGCGGGCGCGGTCATGCGCGACACGGTCAACGGCGACAGCACGCGGGCAGTCCCCACCGCCCCGCCGTCGAGCAACATGCGGCAGAAGATCGAGAGGTCAGCCGCCGTGCTGAACAGCCCGGCATGACCGGCGACCCCACCCATCCTGCGGGCAGTCGGATCGTGCACCACGCCGCGGAGCATCACATCCGCCCCTGGCTGATTCGCCAGATCGCACGGTGCATCTGCCGCGCGGCACATTTGCGTTGGCGCAATCCTCGCGTGAAGCGAGGCCGGCGGTTTGAACATCGTCTCGTGCATTCCCAGCGGCTCGAAAATGCGATCGCGCACGAAGACGTCAAGCGGCGTACGGCTGACTCTGGCGACAATCTCGCCGAGCAGCTCGAAGTTGATGTCGCTGTAGACGAACCGATGAGGCACTGGGGAGGTCAGGACTTCTTCCGAGGCGAGTTTGATCGCGGTGTCTGCCCCCACCCATTTCTCGCCAAGATCCAGATCGGGCCGCAGACCCGACGCGTGCGTCAGCAGATCCCGGACGGTGAGACGCTCCTTGCCGTACTTGCCGAATTCAGGGATGAACGAGGCAACCGTATCGTTCAGTCGCACCTGTCCATTTTCGACCAGCATCATGACGGCGGTCGTCGTGCTGACCACCTTGGTGAGTGAGGCCAGATCGAAAATCGTGTCGAGCGTCATGGCTTCGCGTTGAGGCGCCATGGCGCGGTTGCCGTAGGCCTTGCGAAACACGACACTGTCGCCCTGTCCGATCAGCACGACGGCACCCGGCAGCTTATGATCGGCGATAGCCTGATTTACGATGGCGTCGATGCCCTGCAGCCGCTCGACATTGACGCCTGCCGGTGTCGCAACAGCCGGTCCGCCGGCTCTCTGGGCACGCAGCGCAATGCCAGTCAGGATCATCGCGCAGGCGAGAACAAGACGGACCTTCACCGGCCAGATGCGCATATGGCCTGGATTATAGACAACTGGCTGTCGTACGTAAGTCGCGCCTCGCCGCATCGGGCGAGGACGGACTGAGCGGCGAGCGATTACTTGGCGAATCGATCGAAGATGTCCACCAGTTCGTTCAGGCTTTTCCGGCCCTCGTGCTCTCCCTGCGCCACCCCATCAGGTACGCAGCTTTCCACGTGGTGCCGAAAGACACTGAGGCTGATGCGGTTGAGCGCCGCCTCGGCGGCCGCTAACTGCTGAAGAATTTCGACGCAGAGCCTGGGCTCCTGCACCATCCGCCGAATTCCCCGGATTTGGCCCTCGATCCGATTGAGACGCGTGATCAGGGCTTGCTGCTGTGGCTCATCCAACATGACCATCCGCCGATCTGCGAGACTCGTAGGCTACGATTCACGCTAGTAAGAGGCGCTGACCTCACACTATGAAGGTGTATACGCCGCGACGACGAGGCTGTTTCCCCCATGTCCAGGATTAGGCGTGCCTCGGTGCTCGGGGCCGGGACTATGGGCTCCCAAGTCGCGGCGCACCTGGCGAATGCCGGTCTGCCGGTCCTGCTGCTCGATGTCTCCAAGGAGGCCGCCGATCAGGGCCTGGCCCGGGCGAGAAAACTCAAACCGGATCCGTTCTTTCTGGCGGAAACCGCCGGCCTTGTCCAAACGGGAAGTCTCGAAGATCTGTCGGGCCTGTCAGCCTCGGATTGGATCATCGAGGCGATTATCGAAAACCTGGAAGCCAAACGCGATTTGATGCGCCGCGTCGATGCCGTGCGGGCGCCGCAGACCATTGTCTCTTCAAATACCTCCGGCATTTCGATTGACGCCATCGCGGAGGGGCGCTCGGACGGGTTCCGCCGTCATTGGCTCGGCTCGCATTTCTTCAATCCTCCGCGATACCTCCGGCTGGTCGAACTGATCCCGGCTCCCGATACCGCCCCCGACGTGACCACCACGCTCGCCGACTTTGTCGATCGACGCCTCGGTAAGGGTGTTGTATTGGCCAAAGACACTCCAGCCTTCATAGGCAACCGGATCGGGTTGTTCGGAATGGTCCGGTTGCTCGATGCGCTGGCCTCGGGGGTTTACACGATCGAAGAAATCGACGCCATCACAGGACCCGCCATCGGCCGTCCGAAGAGCGCCACGTTTCGGACGCTTGATATCGCGGGGCTCGACATTCTGGCGCACGTGACGCGCGATCTGGCGAGGCGGCTGCCGCCCGACGAAGCGCGCTCCTTCTCGCTCCCCCCCTGGTCGACCGAATGATCGCGATGGGGTTGCTCGGCGAGAAAGCGGGGCATGGTTTCTATGCACGAGTCACGGAAGGCGGCGAAACGAGGATTCTCACCCTGGACGTTCAGGCGCTGATGGCGGTTGTCCAACCGGCACCCGATGTTTCCAAACTCTACGTCAGCCGGCGCGCAGCTCAGTTGCCTTCTCTTGAAGCCGCGAGGTCGATCCAGGACATTGGAGCGAGGCTCCGGACGCTGTATCGCGGCTCCGACAAGGCCGGCGCGCTCCTGAGGGATACTCTGGGCCCGACCCTTGAATACGCCGCCCGCGTCACTCCAGAGATCGCGTACTCAACCGACGACGTGGACAAGGCCATGCGTTGGGGATTTGGCTGGGAGCTTGGCCCGTTCGAGACGATGGATGCCATCGGTGGGTTGGCACCGCCGCCCTGGGCCGAGGCCCAAACGCTCCATCACCTCGAAGGCCAGGGGCTCCATCAAGCGAGATCCGAGTATCTGATCCTGCGGGCGGCCAAAGAGCGGTCGCGGATCGTCAGGACGAATCCCTCCGCTGATCTTGTCGATCTCGGCGACGGGGTATTGTGCGTCGAGTTTCACTCGAAGATGAATACGATCGGCAACGACACGGTGAGCATGCTGCAAGCCGGCGTCGACGAGGCCGCGGTCAACTTCTCCGCGCTCATCGTCGGGAATGAAGCCGAGAATTTTTCGGCCGGCGCCGATCTCCTGCTGCTTCTGCTCGAAGCCCAGGACGGGAACTGGGACGAGATCGATCGCATGGTGCGCGCGTTTCAGAGCACGACGATGGCTCTCAAGAGCAGCCCTGTTCCGGTGATCGCGGCGCCGGCGGGGCTCACCTTGGGCGGCGGCTGTGAGATTTGTCTCCACACCCATCGAGTGCAGGCGGCGGCAGAGACGTACATGGGCCTGGTCGAGACCGGCGTCGGGCTGATTCCGGCGGGCGGGGGCACGAAGGAAATGTTGTTGCGCGCCGGATCATCGGACGCGGTCCGGTCCGCCTTCGAGACGATCGGGTTTGCGAAGGTCTCGACGAGTGGACCGCACGCGAGGCGGCTCCGGTATCTGCGCGAGGTCGACGAGATCACGATGAACCGGGAACGGGTGATTTCAGACGCCAAGGCTCTCGCGCTTCTGCGGGCGCGCGAGGGCCATCAACCGATCGTGCCGCGAACCGACGTGCCCGTTGGAGGCGCCGACACGTTTGCCGCGCTCTCGCTCGGTATCCACCTGGCCACTCGCGCCGGGCGCCTCAGCGATCACGACGCGGTCATCGGCCGCAAGCTCGCCTGGGTGCTCGCCGGCGGCGATCTTCCACACGGCGCGGCCGTGAGCGAACAGTACCTGCTGGATCTCGAGCGCGAGGCGTTCCTGAGCCTCTGCGGCGAGCGCCAGACGCAAGAGCGGATCGGTCATATGTTGAAGACGGGAAAAGCATTGCGGAACTGAAGCCCCCAGGCAATGATCGACATCGGCCACGGTTCCCCCATCGTTCTCATTCCCGGCATCCAGGGCCGCTGGGAATGGATGGCGCCCGCCGTTCGCGCCCTCGGCGCCACGCACCGGGTGCTCAGCTTCTCGCTCACGGAAATCAGTCCCGGCATTCCCGCGCCGGAAGAGTTTTTTCCACTGTCGGAGTCCTACATCGATGGCCTGCTGAACCGGGCGGGCCTCAAGGCCGCGGCATTCGTGGGCGTGTCATTCGGGGGGATCATCGCCGCGTGGTACGCCGCGCGGCATCCGGAGCGGGTGACCGCGTTGATTCTTGTCTCGTCACCGGCGCCCGCGTGGCCTCTCGAGCCGCAGCGGCTGCAGTATCTCGAGCGCCCCTTGCGGTCGGCGCCCGCATTTGCCCTGGAGAGCCTGGGTCGCCTGATGCCGGAGGTCGTCGCTTCTCAACCGACATTGCTGACGCGGGTGCGTTTTCTTGTGTCACACGGCGCACGGGTTCTCCGCTTTCCGATGTCTCCCCGGCGCATGGCCGCATGGGCCAGGGCCTGGCAAGCACGGCGGAACGATATCGAGTGCGCGCGCATTGCGGCGCCGACGCTGCTGGTCACCGGCGAGTCAGCGCTCGATCGCGTCGTGCCGCAGTCCAGTACGCTCGAATACCTGGCGCTCGTTCGCGGTGCGCGGCACGTCGTGCTTCCGCGTACCGGCCATGTGGGCCTTCTGACCAGGCCGCAGACGTTCGCGCGGATCGTGGGAGAATTCGTACAAGATTCATGACGCTCGATATTCCCGGTCCGGCCGGCCCGCTCGAAGCGCTGATAAACGACGCGCAACGGCCGCGTGCGGCGGTCGTCTTCGCGCATCCCTTGCCCACGCACGGCGGGACCATGCACACCAAGGCGGTCTTCCAGGGCGCCAAGGGGCTCTCCCGCATCGGGTGCGCGGTCCTGCGTTTCAATTTCCGAGGCGTCGGCAAGAGCGCGGGCACCTTCGACGAGGGGCCGGGCGAAATAGACGACTACCACGCGGCTCTGGACTTCATGGCCGCGCGCTACCCGGGCGTCCCGCTGTGGGCCGCCGGGTTTTCGTTCGGCTCCTGGATCGCCCTCGAGACAGGCGCCGCTGATGCACGCGTCCTGCTGCTGATCGGGATCGCGCCACCGGTAGACCGCTACCCTTTCGCGAATACGCTCGACACCACGAAGCCGAAATTCTTCATTCAAGGCAACCTCGATGAACTCTGCCCGATCAAGGAGTTGTGGGCGTTCTACGGAAAGCTGAAGGAGCCGAAAGAGATTGTCGTAATCGACGGCGCAAACCACCTGTTCGAGGGCAAGACGGCTGAGATCGCCGAGGCGCTCGAGGATCTCCTCGCGGACTTCCAGCCATGAGAGACGCCGTCATCGTGAGTGCGGTCCGAACGGCCATCGGCAAGGCGCCGAACGGCGCGCTGCGCCATGCGCGACCCGACGACATGGCCGCGGTAGTGCTGCGGGAAGCCCTGCGCCGCGCGCCGGCGATCGACCCTGTGGAGATCGAGGACGTGATTCTCGGCTGCGCCATGCCGGAAGCCGAGCAGGGACTGAACGTCGCGCGCATCGCAAGCCTCCGCGCCGGGCTGCCTGTATCGGTCTCGGCGCTGACGATCAATCGATTCTGCGCATCGGGGTTGGAGGCCATCGCTTATGCGGCCGACAGGGTGCGGGCCGGCGCGGCAGACGCGATTCTCGCCGGCGGTACGGAATCGATGAGCCTTGTCCCCATGGGCGGCCACAAGGTCGCGCCGAACCCGCATCTCGTCGCCGACTATCCTGATGTGTACCTGAGCACAGGGCTCGTCGCGGAGAACCATGCGCGCGAAAGCGGAATCTCGCGCGAGGCGCAGGACGCGTTCGCGCTCGACAGCAACCGGCGGGCGATTGCGGCCATCGACGCCGGCCGGTTCAAGGACGAGATTGTCGCTGTCGACGTGCCCGTCATCCCTCCTCTCGGAAGCGCGAAGGTTGAGGCTCGAACGTCGACGTTCGACGTCGACGAGGGTCCCCGGCGCGACACGTCGCTCGATGCGCTCGCGAAGCTGCGGGCCGCTTTTCATGTCTCGGGCTCGGTGACCGCCGGAAATTCGTCCCAGATGAGCGACGGCGCTGCCGCGGTGTTGGTCACCAGCGCCAAGCGCGCCGCCGATCTCCGGCTGACGCCGCTCTGTCGCGTGGTGGGTTACGCAACCGCCGGCGTTCCGCCGGAACTGTTCGGGCTGGGGCCGATTCCCGCTATTCGGAAGGTGTTGCGGCAGACCGGGCTCAGGCTCGAGCAGATCGATCTGATCGAGCTCAACGAGGCGTTTGCCGCTCAGGTCCTCGCCTGTCTGAAAGGTCTGCCTATCGATCCCGATCGGTTGAACGTCAATGGTGGCGCCATCGCGCTCGGTCATCCCCTCGGCTGCACCGGCGCGCGGCTCACGACCACGCTCGTCCACGAAATGGCGCGGCGCAATGTCCGGTACGGCATGGTTACGCTTTGCGTGGGCGGGGGGATGGGAGCTGCGGCTATATTTGAAAGAGAGTGATCAGAGGGTGAAAGCGTGAAAGGGTGAAAGGGTGAAAGAAAGAGAGAGATCGGAGAGAGTCATGAGAAAGAAGAGCCGAGAGCGCGGCCTATGTCGAGTCCAGACGGCGGCGCATTGTGGCTCTTCCCTTAGAGAAGATCGCCACCAACTGATGCGCCTCGTCCGTAAGTTCGTCCAGTTGCGCCCTGAGTTGAGATGGAAGGGACAACTCCTTGAGTAATTCACACCAGAACGCTGCTTCGTCGGCTTCCTCAACGACGACGGAGAGCTTCGCTGCAAGTTCCCTGTTGGACCGCGCCCGGCGCGCGGCGCGTTGGTTCGCGGCAACGCTCGTCCCGGCATTGATCAGCTGCTTTGCCAGTCCTCGGATCACAGGGATGTCGTCGATCGCCCGCGCAAACAGGATCACTCGAACGGCAAACTTCTTCGTCCGGGCATTGAGACTGTCGTACGACTCGCGCACGGCGTTCTTAAAGGCAACAATCATGCCCGAGTCACCCTACAGGAGACCCGGCGTAGCCCTTCAGTTTCTGCAGTATCGTCAATCGCCGCATTGCAGGAATCTCTCTCTTCTTTTCTCTCTGTCTTCTTTCTCTCACCCTCTCACCCTCCCACCCTCTCACCCTTTGACAGATGGCCATTAACCGCGGCGGCGAATGGCTCGTCGGTGAAACCAGCCCTGCGGACGTCTTCACGCCCGAGCGGCTGACCGACGAGCAACGCCTCATCGGCAGGACGACCGCCGAGTTTCTCGAGGAGGAAGTCGTCCCGGCACTCGACGAACTCGAGCGCAAGAACTGGGACGTCGCGCGAGCGCTGATCAGGCGAAGCGGCGATCTGGGATTGCTCGGAACCGACGTGCCTGAGGAGTTCGGCGGCGTCGGGCTCGACAGGATTTCGTCCGTCGTGGTTTCCGAGACGCTGGGATCCGCCTCATCATTTGCCACGACCTTTGGCGCCCAGTCAGGGCTCTCGATTATTCCCATCCTCTGGTTCGGCACGGAGTCCCAGAAGCGCGCGTACCTGCCAAAGCTGGTGTCGGGCGAGCTGATTGGCGCGTACTGCCTCAGCGAATCCGGATCCGGATCCGATGCTCTGGGCGCCCGCGCCCGCGCGACGCGCGAGCCGGACGGTTCCTGGCGGCTGAACGGCGAGAAGATGTGGACGACGAACGGCGGATTTGCGGATCTGTTCATCGTCTTTGCCAAGGTCGACGGGGAGCATTTCACCGCCTTCATCGTCGAGCGCGCCTTTCCCGGCGTTTCGAGCGGCAAGGAAGAACACAAGATGGGCCTGCATGGCTCATCGACGACGCCGGTGATTCTGCAGGACGCCAACGTGCCTGCGGGCAACCTGCTGGGCGAAATCGGCAAAGGGCACAAGATCGCGTTCAACGTGCTGAATTACGGCCGCTTCAAGCTGGCGGCCATGTGCAGTGGCGGGGCGAAGGCGGCGATCCGCGAAGCGGCGCAATACGCCGCGTCCAGGCAACAATTCGGCCAGCCGATCGCCGCCTTCGGCGCGATCCGGCAGAAGCTCGCGGAGATGACCGTCCTCGAATACGGCGTGGAAAGCATGCTGTTCCGGACGGCTGGACTCGTTGAAGCGGCGATAGGGAACCCGGATCGGCCGCTGTCCGCGCTCCAGGCGTTCGAGGAGTTCGCGACCGAGGCCTCGCTGCTGAAGGTCGCCGGCACGGAGATGCTCGACGCGGTCCTGGACGAGAACGTGCAGGTTCATGGCGGCAACGGCTTTGTGCGCGACTATCCGGCGGAGCGCCATTATCGGGACGCGCGCGTGAATCGGATTTTCGAAGGCACGAACGAAATCAATCGCCTGCTCGTCCCCGGCATGCTCATCAAGCGCGCGCTCGCTGGCAGTCTGGCGATCGTTGCGGCGGCCAGAAAGCTGCAGGATGACCTGTTGATTCCCGGCGCCACCGCCAGGGCGGACGACAGCCCGCTGGCATCGACACGGCAGAATGTCATCAGCCTGAAGAAGACCGCGATCATGATCCTCGGCCTGGCCATGCAGACCTACGGCGAGGCGCTGCAGCACGAGCAGGAGGTGCTGATGCTCGCGTCGGACATCGTTCGCGAAGCCTTCGGCGCCGAAAGCGCGATGTTGCGGTCGGAAGCCGGTGGGCAGCCGCTTCAGCAGGATGTCGCGGCCGTGCTCGTCCACGACGCCGGGATGCGCGCCGAGGCACATGCACGGGTGGCCCTCGCCGCAATGAACACCGGCGATACGCTGCGAACCATGCTGGCGGCGTTGCGGCGCGTGATGAAGATCGTCTCCGTGAACACCATCGCGGCCAGGCGTCGGATCGCGGATGCGGTCGCGCAACAGGGCGGATATATTTTCTAAAGGGTGAAAGCGTGAGAGAGTGAAAGGGTGAGACCCTCTCACTCTTTGTTCTGTCTCGCCCTTGTCCTGCTGTGTCAGGCGTGCACCTCGGGACCGCCTCCGCCCGATACTCGTCCGTACGAGGACCAGATCGTCGCCTGGCGGCAGTCGAAGGACGCCGCATTCCGGGCGACGGACAAAGGCAGCGAGTCGCCCATTCCCGAAGCCCAGCGCGCCAGCTTCAGCGGGCTGTCATACTTCTCGATCGACCCGGCGTATCACGTGCCGGCGTACCTGACGCTGCAATCCACGCAGCCGCCTCAAGTGATCGTACTGCAGACGAGCGGCCCCGAACTGCGCCGGCGAATGGAGAAAGTCGGCACGCTGGCATTCACGATTCGCGGTGAGCAGTACAAGTTGATCGCGTTCGCGGACGAAGGCTCGCTCAGCCGGCTCTTCGTGCCCTTTGGCGATCTCACCAACGGCGTCGAGACCTACGGCGGGGGGCGATACCTGGAAATCGATCGGACAGCGACGGGCATCTACGACCTGGATTTCAACCGCGCGACCAACCCGTTCTGTGTCTACAACAGCAGCTACGACTGTCCGATTCCTCCCAGGGAAAACCGGCTCGCCGTGGCTATTCGCGCCGGCGAGCAGCTCGGCGCGTTCCGCCATTGATTACTGCCGTCATATTCGACTTCGATGGCGTGCTGGCGAACACGGAACGCCTGCACCTGCAGGCCATCCAGGATGCGCTCGCGGCGCATGGCCGCGTGCTCGACGAGCGCACGTACTTCGACCGGTACCTTGGCTTCGGCGATCGCGATGTGTTCGTCGAGCTCGCGCGCGATCTTTCCTGGACGCTTGATGAGACGACGCTCGACGGCCTCATGGCTCTCAAGGCCGAACGGTACCGGAGCCATCTCGTCGGTGGCGACGCCCTGTATTCGCCGGCGAGCGCGTGCGTCCGATCTCTCAGCGCGCGGTTTGCGCTCGCCATCGCCTCCGGCTCGCTGCGAGGCGAAATCCAGAACATCCTGTCGGGCGCCGGCTTGCTCGAGGCGTTCGGCGCCATCGTCGGCGCCGACGATGTGGCGGCGGGGAAGCCGGCGCCGGAGTCGTACCTCAGGGCCGCGCGGCTGCTGGACGTCGACCCCTCCGCTGCCGTCGCGATCGAAGACTCGCGGTGGGGGCTCGAAGCCGCCCGGGCCGCCGGCATGCGCGCGATCGGAATCACGACCACCTACCCGGCGTCGGCCCTGGTCCCGGCCGATCTGATTGTCGATTCGCTCGAGGACATCACCCCCGAGGTGATCGACCGCCTGTGATCGCCAACGAAAAGGACCCCCTGGTCCGCGAGCTGGAGGCAACCCTGCGCGTGGAGCCCATCGACCTGGCCGGCGCCGCGCTGATCATCGCCAGGCTGGAGTATCCCGCCCTCGATCCACGGCCGTCCGTGCAGACGCTGGATCGACTCGGCGCCCAGGCTCGCGCGCGGATGCATCGGATTGTGGGACGATCGGTCCGCGCCCGGCTGACCGCGCTCAACGGATTGCTGTTCGAAGACGAAGGTTTCTCCGGGAACCACGGCCACTACGACGACTTCCGCAACAGTTTCTTGAACATCGTGCTCGAGCGCCGGCTCGGCATTCCGATCACGCTCGCGCTGGTCTACATGGAGGTCGCAAGCCGGGCAGGCATCGACGTTCAGGGCGTCGCGTTTCCAGGCCACTTTCTGATGCGCGTGCCCGCACCGGGGACTGATGCCGGCACCGAGGAAATCCTGTTGGATCCATTTGACGCCGGCGTGGAGCTGGACATCTCGGATTGCCGGAAGCTTCTGGGGCGCCACCTGGGCGCCGCCAGCGAGGATGGCCCATTCGATCCCGCCCTGCTCCGGCCCTGCTCCCGGCGCCACATGCTCGCCCGCATGTTGAACAACTTGAAGCGCACCTACGTTGAGCTGCGCTCATTCGGGCATGCGCGGCGGGTCACGAATCTCCTGTTGACGGTCGACCCGATGCTTCTGACGGAGCTCCGCGATCGCGGGCTGTTGTCGTACCACCTGGACGACTGGCACGGCGCGTTGCGGGATCTTGAAGAGTACCTGCGGCTGCGAGGCTGGAGGGACGACTCCGATCAGGAGGAGCACCAGCAGATCGTCGACCACGTCAAGACACTGCGACGCCGCGTCGCGGGCTTGAATTAGGCCGGCCCGAAACGGACGACCGTTCGTCCGGAACCCTGGGACAATCAGAGCCCCGAGCCCCGGACGACGGGCGGCAGCACTGGGAGACGCGCTATTTGATGAACAACATCTCCCGGTAAGTCGGCAGCGGCCAGAGCTCGTGCGGCACGAGGACCTCGATCTGGTCGCCGACCTCGCGCAAGGCTTCCATCGCCGGGACGACGACATCGCGCATGTGCTTGGCGTGCTTCTCCGTATCGGCCACGTGGTGTGTCAGCCCTTTCGCCAGCTTGTCTGTCCGGGTTCGGAACTCGTCGACGAGACCGGTCACGCGATCGAGCACCTTCTTCGCCTCGCGGGTGGCGCCACCGGCATCGATCACCGCCTTGACCGAATCCGCCACGTCCTTCTGGTACCGCAGCGCCGCGGGCAGGATGTACCGATCGGCCATCAGCGTCATGAGCTGGGCCTCGATGTTGACGGTCTTGACGTAGGTCTCGACCGCCACGTCGCGACGCGCGTGCAGCTCCCGGTCGTTCATCACCTTGTACCTCTCGAAGATCTTGATGACGTCCGGCTTGACGAGCTCCGGCAAGGCGTCGACGGTATTGGTCAGGTTGAGCAGGCCGCGCTTGGCCGCGTCCTTCCGCCACTCGTCCGTGTAGTTGTTCCCGTTGAAGATGATCCGCTTGTTCTCTTTGATCATCTTCGGCAGCAGCTCTTTCACCGCGGCTTCGACCGTCTTCTTGTTGCCTTTCATGGCCGTCTCGAGCTGCGTGGCGACGTAATCGAGGGCCTCGGTCATCGCGACGTTCAGGGCGATATTCGGGAACGCGATGCTCTGGCCGGACGAGACCGCGCGGAACTCGAACTTGTTGCCCGTGAACGCGAACGGGCTCGTCCGGTTTCGGTCGCCGGCATCGCGGGGCAGTTTCGGCAGCACCGTTACCCCGGTGTCCAGGATCCCGCCCGACTTCGTGTGCTTCGCGCCGCCCTTCTCGACCTGCTCGAAGATGTCGGTGAGCTGGTCGCCGAGAAACACGGAAATGATCGCCGGCGGCGCCTCGTTGGCGCCGAGGCGATGGTCGTTGCCGGCGCTTGCGATGGAGTACCGCAGGAGGCCCTGCCACTTGTTCACCGCGCGGAGCATCGCCGCACAGAAGACCAGGAACTGGACGTTGTCATGTGGCGTGGCGCCCGGGCTGAACAAGTTGTTGCCCAGGTCGTCGCTCATGGACCAGTTGAGGTGCTTGCCGCTGCCATTGACGCCCGCAAACGGCTTCTCGTGCAGAAGGCAGGTCAGGCCGTACTTCGGCGCCAGCCGCTTCATCATTTCCATCGTCATCATCTGATGATCGGTGGCGACATTGGCGTTCTCGAAGATCGGCGCGATCTCGGTACTGGCTCGGGGCGACCTCGTTGTGCCGCGTCTTCACCGGCACGCCGACCTTGTACAGCTCGGTTTCGAGCTCGTGCATGAAGGCCAGCACGCGCTCGGGAATCGCGCCGAAATACTGATCCTCCATCTCCTGGCCCTTTGGCGGCCTGGCGCCGAAGAGCGTCCGGCCGGCATTGATCAGATCGGGACGGGCAAAGTAGAAGTTGCGATCAATCAGGAAGTACTCCTGCTCCGGGCCGCAGGTCGTCCCGACGCGGTGCGCCTTCGATCCGAACAGCTTGAGGATGCGGACGGCCTGCTTCGAGAGCGCCTCGATCGAGCGCAGCAGCGGCGTCTTCTTGTCGAGCGATTCGCCGGTCCAGCTCACGAACGCCGTCGGGATCACCAGCGTCGTGCCGTTCTGTCCCACGAGCAGCCAGGGTGCGCTGGTCGGGTCCCACGCGGTGTAGCCGCGCGCCTCGAAGGTGGAGCGCATGCCGCCCGACGGGAAACTCGACGCATCCGGTTCGCCCTGGATCAGTTCCTTACCGCTGAATTCCGCGACCGCGCGCCCGCCGTCGGCGCTCGGCGCGATGAAGGCGTCGTGCTTCTCCGCGGTGATCCCGGTCATCGGCTGGAACCAATGGGTGTAATGCGTCGCGCCGGCCTCGACCGCCCAATCCTTCAGCGCCGAGGCGATGATGTCGGCCGAGGCGGCGTCGAGCGGCTCACCATGGGTCACGGTACGCCGGAGCGCCTTGTACACGTCGCGCGGCAAGCGGCGGCGCTGCGCTTCTTCGCCGAACGTGAGCGATCCGAAAATGTCGGTGGCTTTGGGCCGATCGACGGCCGATTTGCCGTTCTTGATTGCCCATTCAATGATGCTTCTGGTGGCGTTGTGCAGTGCTGACGAGGCCATGACTGAAAATTCCTTTCAGAGAGATCCGGATGCCTTCCCGTGGTCGGAAAAGCCGGGCGGCTGAGTTCTTATTCTGTATGGAACGCACGAGAAGTAAAGGGGCGTCCCGACAGAAAAAGCGCTTTCCGCGCGCCAATTCTCTCAGACGCCACAAGAATGTCGCTGTCAGCGGGGTACCCTGCAAATTTGTCGAAGGCGCGGCATCGTCCGTGCCGCAGCAGGAGACTTCACAGGCGGTTCTCGAGCTGGAAACGACTGTGTCGCAGCAGGTTGCGGACTGTCGGTTCTCGGTGCCCACCGTTGACGCGCGTCGCGCAACAAGTTCAGGATCTAGGTGGATACCGTTCCCCGGAGGCTTCGATGCGCTGCGTTGTGGATGACCTCAACGCGCGATCCGGCAGCGAGTGATGCGGCGCTGGCAAGCCGGCCTGTCGCTCGCCCTGGCGTTCGCGTGCACCGGCACCACCAGTTCGCCTGGCGGCGCACCTGCACCGACGACCGCCTCGACGCCGTCTCCATCTCAAGCGCGCGCCTTCACGCTGCTCGTCGTCACTCACACCACGGGGTTCCGGCACAGCTCCATTCCCGTGGCGGAGGCGACGATCGCCACGCTCGGTGACCGCAGCGGCCTGTTCAACGTCCGGTACTGCCGCGATGCCGGCGATGTCGCCCGGCTCATGACGACCGACGCGTTGAAACAGGTCAACGCCGTGTTTTTCGCCAACACGACCGGCGACCTCGGGCTCCCGGATCTGGATGGTTTTCTCGCGTGGATACGAGGCGGCGGCGCCTTCCTGGGCGCCCACAGCGCATCGGACACCTACCACAACGAGCCTCGGTACCTCGAGATGCTCGGCGGCGAGTTTCTGACGCACGGGAATCAGGCGACGGTCGATGTCGTTGTCGAGCGGCCGAACCATCCCGCCGATGCCGGATTAGGGGCGCGCTTCACGATCCTGGACGAAATCTACCATTTCACGGCGAACAATCGCGGGCGCGTCGAGACGCTGCTGTCGCTCGATCGGGCGCCCGCTGACGGCTTGCCGGGGGAGAATCAACCGGCGGACATGCCGATTTCCTGGGGCAGCACCTACGGCACCGGCCGCGTCTTCTACACGGCGCTCGGACACCGGGAAGAGGTCTGGCAGGACGCACGATTCCAGACCCACCTGCTGGGCGCCATCCGCTGGGCGCTCCGCGCGATCTAACCACTACCGCTTTTCGCGCCGCGTCAGCCGATCCCACAGATCGTCATCGTCCTCGCCTGCCGTGACAGGCCGAATGAACGCCGCGTGCACCGGTGGCGGCATGACGGCGCCCGGTCCGTGAATCGAGCGCCAGAGAATCTCGTTCAACTCGATTTCCGGCGTGCGATCCGCCTCGGTGAAATCCATCCGCGCGGAAGCCTCGGCACCTGGCGCGCCCGCGCGATTCGTCTCGTCGAGCGGTACGCGGGCCTCGAGATGGGCAAACGGCGCGACAGCGGGCGTCATCTGAAACGCGCCGTAGAGCGGCGTGGCCGACGCATGGTACCTGGCTCATCGGCGGCAGCCCAAGGATCAACTCCATCGTGCGCAGCACTCCCGATGTCGTATAGAGCGTACTGTCGACGACGCCGCGGCGCGCGAACGGACTGGCGACGAACGCCGGCGAACGATGCGCGTCGACGTGGTCCGGCCCGTTCTGCGCGTCGTCCTCCAGCACGAACACAGCTGACGTCTTCCACGCCCGGCTCTTGCTGACCGCTTCAATGATCCTGCCGAGAGCCAGGTCGTTGTCCGCGATCATCGCGCGCGGAGTTGGCGCCCCGACGCTGGTCCCGCTCGTGTGATCGGTGGGAAGGCGAATGATCGACAGCGCCGGCAAGGCGCCATCGCTGTCGAGCTTCTCGAACTCCTGCAGCCAGATGTCCACGCGCTTGCTGTCCTTGATCTTGAGATCGAACGCCGGGTACGACGGATGCACGTGTCCCTCGAGGCCGGGCACCGTGGCCTTCATGGTGCCCGTCGCACGGTCCAGTTCCGCGAACTCGCCGTAACTGCGAACGCTCTTGCCTGCCCGGACGCACGCATCCCAGATATAGCCGTTGATCGGGGCGCTGACGTTGCCGTACTGGGTGCGCATCTGTCCGCCACCTTCGCTCAAGTAGGCGGCGCCGCGACTCGCGTAGTTGGTCGGCCAGATCTTCTCGACGAAATCCGTCGCATACGCACCAGTGGAAAACGCGTGCCCGTCGTAACTGACTTCGGCATCGACGTAGAAGTTGTCGAGCGTGACGAACTGCCGGGCCAGGGCGTGCGCGTTCGGCGTGACGTCCCCGCCGAACAACGCGAGCGTCGGGTCGCCATTGCCGCGATCGAGGTCGCCGAGAATCTGATCGTACGTGCGGTTCTCACGAATGATGTAGAAGACGTGCGTGATCGGCGACGCCCCGCCGACCCGGCGCGGAATCGGCGACGAAGCAGGCGCGCCCGCCGGCGCCAGCCGGGTCGCATCGCTATAGGGAGTCACGCTGTAGACCGTCTTCGTGTATCGAGCCAGCGTCGCCGCGTCGGGAACGGGAAGGATCGACAGCGAGCCCTGCAGCATCGATCCGCTATATTGCCCGGGATCGGCGGAAGGAATGCCCGGCTGTGGCCCCCGCGGATTCGCGAGCGACGTGAGGCCCTTCCCGCTCAAGACGAAGAGGTCGCGGCCGTCGCGGCTGAACAGCACGCCCGTGGGATACCAGCCGGTCGGAATGAATCCGCTCACGCGGCTCTCCCCAGGCTTCGAGACATCGACCATCGCGACGGTGTTGTTGTCCGCATTGGCGACGAGCAGGCGCTGGCCGTCGGGCGACAGCGCAAGGGCGTTTGGCGTCGAGCCCGGCGGCGCGTTGGGAAAGAGCGCCACCGAAATCTGTTCGGTGGCTCTGCCCGCCGCCAGGTCCACGACCCAGACCGCGTTCGTATTGGCACAGGCCACGAACAGCCGCTTGCCGTCAACCGACGGCACCATCGCGTTGGGATGCTCGCCCACCTGCACTTCTCCTGTGGGCGCGAGCGTCGTGGCGTCGAACATCAACACCCGCGCGCCGCCCCAGAGCGAGACGAGAAACGTCTTGCCGTCTGCTGAGGCCAGGCACGTGTAGGGCTCCGCCGGCAACTTGGCCGTCGCGCGAATCTCCCTGGTTGCCGTGTCGACGAGATTCACGATTTGCCCGAGGACGTGCACCGCGCACAGCCGGGCGCCGTCAGGCGTGAGGCCGATGCCGCCGACAAAGCTCTGAGGCGCCGCGGGATTCCCCGGCCCGCTCGGTGTTCGCGACGACGGCGCCAGCTGGATCGTCGAGCCGGCTCGAAAGCGGCCGTTCTGCCATGCGAGCTCAACGACGCTGTTCGCCGCGGCCCCTGAGGAGTACAGGCGCGTGCCGTCTGGATGCCACGCCAGTCCCAGCCACGCGTCGTCGAGCGTGAAGATCGACGACACCACCTGCCGGTCCAGATCGACCGTCCTGATCGTCGGCCGAGCGTGCCCATTATTGGTGACGATGAGCGAGTGGCCGTCGGGGGCGAGGGTCATGGCGAGCGGCAAATCGCCAATAGCCATGTGACGCCCGGCCGGGCTGATGTGCCAGCCGTTGGGCAGGAGTGTCACACCGCCGCCTGTATAGCCTGGCCGAACCGCGGAGGCCCGCTGGGCGACAGAGATGCCGGCAGTGCCGGCCACCATCAATGCCACAGCCGCCGCGTGGAGCGTGGACTTGTTGATCATGCGCGTAAGGTAACACCAGTCCGGTCACAATCAGATGTGGTGCCGACGAATCTGACGGGCCTCGCAGCCATCGAGACGTTCCTGCGACAGCGGCTGGCAGCGCCTCTGCCCGGCGCCGACGCGCACCTGCGTTTTGCCCCGCGTCCCGCGCACGAGGCGTGGCGCCCAGACGACCGCCCGGTCACGGCTCGCCAGGCTGCGGCGCTCATCTTGCTTTACCCCGGCGAGCATGGCGTCACGATCCCTTTGACAGTCAGGCATGACGAACTGCCACATCATCCAGGGCAGATCAGCCTGCCGGGTGGGCGCGTTGACTTCAGCGAATCCGCCGAGTCCGCCGCGCTTCGCGAAACGTACGAAGAGATCGGCGTCCGGACGGAAGCGGTGCGGGTTCTAGGCGCGCTTTCGAGTCTCTGGGTGATCGTCAGCAATCACCTCGTCCAGCCTTTCATCGGCGCCACCGACACCAAGCCGGAGTTTCGTCTCGCCGCTGGAGAGGTCGAGGCGCTTGTGGAACTGCCGCTGGCCAGCCTCCACGACATCACGCGGATCGGCCGGGAGCGGCGCGTTCGCGACGGCATCGACGTCGATTACCCGTACTTCAAGTTGGCCGGCCATCAGGTATGGGGCGCGACGGCGATGATTCTCGGCGAGTTCGGGGCGCTCTTCGAGCCTGATTTTGGACCAGGATCGACGTGAGGCTGAAGCGTGCGGCCCGAGAGCGTGTCCGCATCACAAGACGAACGTCCTGCCTTACAGAATCTCTCTTCCGTGTCTTCTCAGCCACCGTTCGCTCTCACGCCACGTCGGGCAGACGCGCTCGACCTCGCGCCAGAACCGGCGCGAGTGATTCGGCTGGCGAAGGTGCATGAGCTCGTGCAGCAGGACGTACTCGGTGACTTCGGGCGGCATCTGAATCAGCCGCCAGTTGAGCGTGATGGCGCCCCGCGGCGAACAGGAACCCCATCGCGACTTCTGATTGCGCACCTTCACGCTGGCCGCTCGCAGACCGTGCCTCGCGGCCAGCGCGACACAGCGCGCGGGAAGCTCCCTCCCGGCGATCGCCGCCAGGTGCGCTTCGACAGCCGTGCGAATATCCGCATCCGCACGTTTCAAGCGAACGCTTTCGCCAGCGCACTTCACAACCCCGTCGGCCACCTGGAGGCGCACCTCGCCGCCGCGAAACAGCACCGGCGAGCCGTCGAGCCACGGCGCCATCCGCCGGCGCTGGCGGACCCGCTCGCGCTCGATCCATTCGCTCTGGCTGGCGGCAAACTGCAGCCCGTCGGCAATTGCCGCCCCGCGCGGGACGGTCAGACGCAGCGATCCGTCGGGTCTGACGCGGAGCAGATACCGGCGCGCGCGCCGATGGCGGGCGATATGGACCTGGTAGGTGCGACCGGCCACAGAAAGCGTCCGTCGTGTGGCGTCCTGAGGCGCAAGAAGGGGAAGCACCAATTGCACCGCGTGATGGTACCAGACTCGATCCCGCCGGAATGCTCGCGGTTGGGGGCGCTCTAGCCGACCCTGACGGCCATCATTGTCGCGTCGTCGTACGGCTCGCGCGTGCCGCGGAATTCCTTCAGCGCCGCCTCGACGCGCTCGAGCACGTCGTTCGGACCGCCGGAACTGGAGAGGACCAGCAGCGCTTCGAGCCGCTCGCTGCCGAACATCTCTTCCTGCACGTTTTCGGTTTCCGGACAGCCGTCCGTGTAAAAGAAGATCAGATCCCCGCGCTCGAGTTGGGTGTGCTCCTCGGTGTAGCCGCGCCCGGCCAGCAGACCTGCCGGAAGGCCCGTGGCCCCCATGCGGTCGAGGCCGCCGCGCGTCGGGAGCACGTACTGCGGATGATGTCCCGCGTTGACGTACCGCAGTCGTCGGGTCTGGGGGTCGAGAATGCCGACGAACAGCGTCGCATACATCTGCCCGGGCGAGTTCGCTTCGATGTCGCGGTCGATCGCGTCCACGATGGCCGATAGATCCTGACCGAGCGCAAAGCGCGTGCGCAGCGAGGCCTGAATGTTGGCCATGAGCAGCGCGGCGCCCACGCCCTTGCCCGAGACGTCTCCGACGAGCAGCGCGACTTGCCCGTCGGGCAACGCGAAGTAATTGAAGAAGTCGCCGCCCACTTCGCGCGCCGGCACGGACACGCCCTGAATCTCGGTCAACCCGAGACGCAGCGGCTCCTGCGGCTGCATGTCCTGCTGGATCTGCCGGCCCAGCTCCAGCTCGCGCTTCAGGCGCTCCTGTTCGACAACCGCGCGCTGATGTGCCTCCACGTCGGCCGCCATTTGATTGAACGCGCGTGCGAGCTCGCCGATCTCGTCCTGAGACTTCACCGACACACGCGTGCCGTACTCGCCGTGCGCGAAGCGCGTAACGGCGGCCGTCAACCTCGAAAGATTGCGTGTCAGCCGTCCCGACAGCGGCACGATCAACATGAGGGACAAACCGATGAACGCCAGGCCAAGGCCCGCATTCCGCCCGGCCGTTCGCCTCAGCTCGCTCAACGAGTCGGCCACGGGGCGCGCGATCCCCAACCGAAGACCCGACCCGGTCGGATCGTTGGTCATCACGACGACCCACTCGCCAATCATCGACGCACCATTCGGCAGCTTCGCCGGCACCAACTGCTCGACCGCCGCCCGGTTGCCGACCGTCGGTGTGTAGACGCGGCCGTCCTTGGCGACCGCAAAAGGCACTTCCCCCTGGCGGTGCGGCATCGTCGAGAAGACGGTCATCAGCACGTTCGGCAGATTGATCTCGGCGTTCGCCGTGCGAACCACCTTGCCGTTCTGCTCCATCGTGACGTCGAGCCGATTGCCGGTCAGCGCGGTGTGGCGCTTGAGCGGCGCCGTGGCCTTCGCCTGCGCGGCCTTCGCATCGTCCACAGCCTTGCGGCGCGCCTCGTCGGCCTTGCGCTGCAACTCGGCCGCGGCGAGCTTGATGCCTTCGTTGATGCCCGTCATGCGCTGATTGATTTCAGCGGCGACGCGCTGCCGCTGCTCAGACGTCAGCTCGCTCGGGTTGGTCCCTTCCGGCACAAACTGCCGGAAGATATCGCGCGCGATCGGTCCCACATCAATGCGGATTCGATCGGCTTCGTCGACAGGCGTGATCGCTGCCGGACGTGGATTGTCCGGCGCCGGACGTGGCGGCGGAGGGACGGCCTGGCCCCCGCCTTCGGACGGCGGCGTGTCAGAGGCGGGACGATCGGGCGGACCCCGGCGATCGCGGAAGCGATCGAGGTTCTTCGGGTTGGATGACCGCCTGCCCGCCGCGGCGCTCGCGGTGGAGACGGGCGGCGCTGGCGGCACGGGCGCCATCAGCGCAGGCGGCGTCGAAGGCCAAGCAGGCGGCGTCGGCCGAGGCGGAGCGGCGTCTCCGCTGTCGGGTCCTCGAGCGACAGTGACGGTCCCACGCTGCCCCTCGCCGCGCCCTTCGGGCGGGCCGGATCGGCCGGGCGGCGAGCCGCCGCGTCCCCGTGGGCCGCCTGAGCGGCGCAAGCCGCTCAACTCGACGGTATTGAGAAGCATGGCGGCTTCACCCAGCGCATCCGCCGCCTGGCCCTGGAGCACGATGGTGGCCAGCGCCGCCTCGTCGACCGCCGGTTCGGTCTTCTTCACCACGCGTTCCACCGGCTCGACCGGCTCCTGCGGCGTCGACATGGTCATCAGGTGCTCGACGCGCTCGCTGAGCTGCGAGGTGACCAGTTGCATGCGCTGGCTCAACTCCTCCGCGAGCTGGTCAGCCTCGCGAGTCGCGACGGCTTGAAGCGCCCGGTAGCTGCTGACGTACGAGTAGATTGTGGTCGCCCCGAGCGGCACGACCGAGAGCAGCAGGAACGCAAGAATCAGTCGAACGCGTAATCTCATGGTGTCCGGGCACTGCGTCCCGCCGGGCTCCTCGGCCCATTTACTATGACGACGCCGGCGGCCCAAACGTGTCGCCGGCCGACCAGGCTCACAAAGTCGTCACAATCCGCCGCATTCAACCACGACAGGTGCGTGGTCACTCGTGCCAAATTCCCGCATCGAGACTGAGGTCGTCGCCGTCGCCGCCAGAGCCTCGCCGGCGAGCACGTAGTCGATCCGCCAGCCAATGTTGCGCTGGCGGAGGTTGCGCCAGGGCGCCCACCAGGTGAACAGATTGTCGTTCGCCGGTTCCAGCGTCCGTCCGATATCGACCAGGCCCTCATTGATTATGCGGCCCAACAGCGCGCGTTCGTCGGCACGCGTGCCAATTTGATCGGTCTTGCGGAGCTTGGGATGCACATCGCGTTCTTCACGAGCGACGTTCAAATCGCCGCAGACGACCAGGGGCTTGCCGGACCCGGCATTTTCGCCGCACCACTCCGCCAGCGACTGGAGAAAGCCAATCTTCGCCTCGTAATCCTTGCCGCCATTGGGGACGTACACCGAGGCGACCCGGACCGGGCCGAGGTCGGCGACGACAATTCGCTGCTCGAGGTCGAAATGCGGATGGCTGAAATCCGGCGCGGCCGCGCACAGGGCGCGCCGGACGAGCAGTGCCACGCCGGAATATCCGCGGCCGCCGTGCCAATAACACCAGTACCCATCGGGCGACACCAGCAGCTCCGGCACCTGCTCCGGCAGCGCTTTGATTTCCTGCAGGCAAAGCACATCCGGCTGCTCGGTGGCCAGGAACTCCTGCAGCTCGATCTGCCGCGCACGGATGCCGTTCACGTTCCAGGTGGCGAGTTTCATTCTTGTCCGGGGGGCTTCGCCCCCGCGGGCCCCCCACGCGCTCACTCGCGGGGCCCCATCATTCCCCGCGCCGTTCGCGCGGGCTCACGTCGCTTCGCTCGTTCGCTTTTCATCCTGCTTGTCCGGGGGGCTTCGCCCCCGCGGGCCCCCCTACGCGCTCACTCGCGGGGCCCCATCATTCCCCGCGCCGTTCGCGCGCCCCGGGATCTCCGTGCCGTCAGCGCGCGCGGGTCACGGAACGGCGGCTGCGGTGCGCATTGAGCACCGACGGACCGAGCCGCTTGCTGAGATAGACCTTCGATTCCAGACTGGCAGCCGCCGTCTCGAGCTTGATGACGTCGAACTCGAGACTGTCCAGCGTGCCGCGCATCGCGTAGTAGCGGTTCTTGGTCTTGACGACGACCTCGTCGAATCCCTGGGCGACCGCCCACTCTTCCTGCTCTTCGGTCAGCGCGCGAAAGTGCCCCTGACCGCGCCAGTCGCGCCGGGTCGCGCCAAGCCAGTTGTAAAGAATCCGCCGGTCGCGAAACTCGATCGTGTCTCGCAGCCGCTCGACGAGGTCCTTCAGCTTGTCGTCGGTCTCCTCTGCACGGAGCTCGTGCGAGACCTTGTACGACACCGGCACGACCGTCGAGCCGTCGTCGATCGGCGCCTCAGCCATCAGGATCTGAAACTGCCGCCCTTCGAGACGCTCGCAGATCTCCGCAGCAGTCTTCCGCTCCGGGAATTCATTGAAGTATTCCTCGATGTACGCAATTTCGAGGGAGCCTTGCTGCAGCGGGTACTCGCGGATCAGATATTCCGGACCACTCACGATCCGCATTGTACTCGGCGGCTACCGGCGGCGGTGTTCGCTGACCAGCGTCTGGAAGAACGTCGCGCGCGCGACCGCTTCGGGCGTGTCCATCAGCCGATCGACCGGCCACCGCATCCGCCATGTCCAGTTGTGCTCCCCGACGGTGCCAGGGACATTGACGCGATCACTCCAACCGAACAAGTCCTGTACGGAAATGAAGAGGTCCCGCGAGGCGGTAGAGCAGGCCAGCTCGAGCAGGGCGTCACGCAGCGCCTCATTCCAGGGGCTGGACGCGACGAACGGCCGGCCGTGGAGGACCGGCAACCGGAGCAGTTGCGTCCGTTCCTCGAGGTCGGCAGCGTTCCACCAGTCAGCCAGTGTGTCCGTGTCGTGCGTGCCGGTCAGCGCACACGAGAGCGGAGGATAGTCGCTCGGATCCACGAACGGCTGCCCGGGCCTGTGCCAGTGCCGCTCCCAACGCA
The DNA here is from genome assembly GCA_963724645.1 of uncultured Acidobacteriota bacterium. GTDB lineage: Bacteria > Acidobacteriota > Vicinamibacteria > Vicinamibacterales > SCN-69-37 > CAVXSP01. The sequence goes on along the minus strand of CAVRVJ010000003.1, from coordinate 1,568,233 downwards.
GGACCTTGCAACCGGCGATGCCCAGCCGCGCCAGCGAGGCCCGCAGGAAATCGGGGACGGTCCCGAGATCCTCGGCGATGATGGCGGCCCCGGTTTCCAGGAAGATTCGAAGAACGTCTTCGCCCTGACGAGTCTGAGACGCCTCGTCGGACGGCGTGAAGAACGGATCGCCCTCCGGCGGCCGCCCGTACGTACGATAGAACCCGATCACGTGATCCACGCGGAATCCGCTGAACAGCGCCGCCATGCGCCGCGCGCGTTGACGAATCCAGGGATAGTCGCGCGAGGCCACCAGATCCCAGTGATAGGCGGGCAGCCCCCAGTCCTGGCCGGTCTCGCTGAACGCGTCGGGCGGCACACCGACCGAGACGTCGAGGAGAAATTCGTCGGCGCGCGCCCAGACGTCGGCGCTGTGGACATTGACGGCAAAGGGCAGATCGCCGAAGACGGCGACCCCGTGAATCTCCGCGGCCGCCCGGGCCGATTGCCATTGCTCCTCGGCAATCCATTGCAGGTACTGATGACGAAGGATTTGTCTGGCGAACTGGCGCCTCGCCGCGTCGATCGCCGCCGGATCGCGATCGCGCAGGGACGCGGGCCAGTCGCGCCAGGACGCGTCGGCGTGCGCGTCCGAAAGGGCCTGAAACAGCGCGTAGTCATCGAGCCACCAGCGCTCGCGATCGATGTAGGCGGCCAGCGCCGCCGCCCGCGGCGTGTGCAGTTCCCATTCGTGCTTCAGGAATTGCGCGAATGCCAGGTCGAGCGCCTGGTTCTTGGCGCGCCGCACGATCTCGTAGCACACCTCCGACGCGGCACGCGCATCGTGCAGATCCGCTCGGACGTGTTCGGGCAGTGCGTCCGTCCCGCCTGCATGGCCGAAGTCGGTCAGCGACTCGACGGCGATGTAGATCGGATCGAGCGCCATCGCCGATGCGGCCGAATACGGCGAAGTCTGCCCGGACGCCATCGCGCCGATCGGCAGGATCATCAGGCGATCGCATCCGCAGTGCGCGATCCACCGCGACAGGGGGCCGACGTCCCGCAGTTCACCAACGCCCCAGCTCGACGTGGAGGCCGCCGAAAAGAGCGGCATCAGCAGACCTGCATGGCGGGTCACAATGCGGCTCCGCCGGACATCGGCTCGTCCCCGCTCACCAGTGGAAGCAGACGGTCGACCGCCTCGGTGAAAACTGAATGGTCCGGCAGCAGGCTCAGCACGAGAAAAGCTTCGGTAGAGAAATCAAAAAAATATCCGGGATGCACGAGCACCCGCGCCCGGTCGAGCAAGCGCAGAACGAGCGACTCTTCGCTTTCCGTGGCCGGCACCCTGACGACCGCCGACCATCCCCCCTCGGGCTCGAGCAGCGACACAGCGCCATGACGTCCGACCGCTGCACGAAGGTACTGCAGGTTCCGATCCAGTCGGGAGGCGACCGACGCCCGGATCGACCGGCCGGCTTCAATGAGCCGGGGCGCTGCGATCTGGACTGGAGTCGAGACAGACAGGTAGGTGTCGCAAATCACCTCGAGCCGCTGAAGTGCCTCTCGCGCACGGCGAGAGGGCCCGTCGACGGCGATCCAACCAAGCTTGACCTGCGGCAAGCCGGCGGACTTGGACAAGCCGCCGAGCGCAAAAGTCAGCGCGGGTCCGCCGCAGAGCGCACGAACGGCGTCAGGCCTCGGCGCCAGCGGATAGTCTCCAAAGACTTCATCCGCAATCAACGCCAGTTCTCGTTCGGCGCAGAGGTCCACCAGCCACGCGCGGTCGGTCGCGCGGAGCATGGAGCCGCTGGGATTGTTCGGGCTCACAATGAGAATCGCGCGCGCGCGCGAACTCAGCGCCGCTTCCACGCTCGCTCGATCGATCGACCAGACACCATGGCACTCGAGCCGGTACGGCTGGGCGGCGACGCCCTCGAGGCGCGTGAGCAGATCGAACAGCGGATAGCTCGGCTGCGGCACGAGCACCGTCTCGCCCGGATTACACAGCAGCTTGAACAGGACCGCGTAGGCTTCGCTCGTGCTCGCGGTCAGCACAATGCGATCGGGCGCGATCGGCGTGCCGAGGCGCGCGTACTCCGCGGCGACGGCGGCACGCGCCGGTTCGAGACCGAGCGCGTGCGGCCGGTAGCGCACGCCCGACGGATCCGCCAGCGGTTGCAGCAGATCCGCAGGGTATGACAGTCCGACCGCGGTCGGATTCGTTTGAGTCAGGTCAAGCCAGGATTGGCCCGATTCGCGCAGCCGCGCCAGCGCCCGCGTCAACGCATTCGGCGCAAGCGCGGCAGGCAGTCGCGACGAGAACATCCCCGGCATCTTCGCACTGATCATTCCCCCGGACCATGGCCGTCCCGATCAGCAAGGCGCTTTTTCACTTCAATATCTTGTCGATGACATAAACCCTGACGCCATACGGTTCCAGGTCGGCCGTCCACTGGGGACCTCCAGGCCGCTCGAGCATGGCCATGGTAGAGGCATCGAGCAGGTTGAGCCAGAGGGCGTATGGAACTCCCGCGGCCAGATGCACGGTCGCCGTCGCACGAGTGCTGGATCCGTTCGTCGCGACGAGCACCCAGGACTTGGGCACTTCGAGCAACGTCACGTCAAGCCCCTCCGTCGACGGGTGATCGACGACGGCGGCAGGACCGGGCCGGCAGTGTGCGAACAACGCGCCGTTTGCGCGAAGCTGTCGGGCCACTTCGGCCGCGGCTGGCACCCAGGACGGCCGGTGACGACTCTGATCGAAGAGGCCGGTGCCCTCGTCGTTTCCTGGGTCGAAGGCAATCACCCTGGCGCCGTGAGCGATCGCGCGCCATGCCAACGGCGCAATCGTTCCATCCGGGTCCTGACCGACCCGCAGGTCGACGAACTCGTGCGGCGTGAGGGCCGAAACGAACGTCGCCGGAGTTGTCGACGGCCGCACGAACACGTCGACGCCCGCGGCATTCGCGAGTTTCTGCAGCGTGTCGAGGCCAGCGGTCGCTGCCGGCCAGGTGACCGAGGTGAATCCGGCCGCGCGGACGTCGGCCAGATCCTCCGCCCGTGGAACACCCGCTGGCCGGCCGCGGTACCACAGACTGGCGAGTGGCTCGAAATCCGCAGCCGGGGCCGGGCGGGAACCGGCCGCGAGCAGCAGGCCGAGACACACGCACGGTTTGACGAAGCGCCGGGTAATGCGACCCATTATCCCCAAATGGCGCGAGCGGCCACTCGTGCTTTTCAGCCAGCGGGCGGCCCGCTCCATAGCGAAACCGGACTTGTCGGACTTCCGTCCGGGTCAGTGAGCCGCCGCCACTCGCGACCCCGTCACTGGAGTATGAGACGGCGCGTCGCTGGCGGGAAACGAGTCTTCTGACGCCTCAGTCACCCCTTCGTCTTCGTGTCGGATCCGACTGATGCGCGAAGATTCCTGGTCGCCTCTTCTCGTCTGCCACGCGAACCAGATCCCGCACGCGGCGAGGCCGGACGCGCCCAGTGCCAAGGCCCATGCTGCCCTTCGATTCATATCAACCTCCGTGGCTTCGCTCTCCCTCAAGTGTGACTCCAAACGGAGGCCAATAGTCGCTTTGCGCTAACCTGTCCCGGCGTGACAACACCCGGATCCAGGATCCCCCTGCTTCGCGGCATCGGCCTGTGGCAGGCGACCGCGCTGAACATGATCGACATGATTGGCGTCGGCCCGTTCATCACGATTCCGTTGATGGTCGCGACGATGCACGGCCCGCAGGCGATGCTGGGGTGGATCCTGGGCGCGTTGCTCGTGACCTGCGACGGTCTCGTCTGGGCGGAACTGGGCGCCAGCTTGCCCGAGGCCGGCGGTCCCGTCCGCTACCTGCGTACGATGTACGGTCCGCGAGTCGGCCGCTGGCTGTCGTTCCTGTTTGTGTGGCAGTTGACATTCAGCGCGCCGCTGTCGATGGCGTCCGGCTGCATTGGCTTCGCCCAGTACGCCGCCTATCTGTGGCCCGGTCTCGATGCGACCCTCATCTCGCACAAGTTCTCTGTTCCGCTTCCGATCATCGGCGACACCGGGATTGATTTCACGATCACGCGAGGCACGTTCGTCGCGATGGCGACCGCGGCGGTCGCGGTCCTCCTGCTGTACCGGCGGATCACGGTGATCGGACGCCTGGCGGCCCTTCTGTGGATCGGCGTCACCGGCACGACGCTGTGGATCATCGTGTCCGGCCTCGGCCATTTCAGCGCCGCGCGTGCGTTCAGTTTTCCACCGCAGGCCTGGACGCTGTCTGCGGATTTCTTCACCGGCCTGGGCGCCGCGCTGCTGATTGCCGTCTACGACTACTGGGGCTACTACAACGTCTGCTATCTCGGTGCCGAGATCCGCGACCCCAGCCGCGTCATTCCACGCGCGATCCTGCTGTCCATTGCCGGCGTCGCGCTGCTGTATCTCTCGATGAACATCACGATTCTCGGCGCCATGCCATGGCAGGAAGTCGAGCAATCGAAGTTCATTGCGTCCGATTTCATGCAGCGGATCTGGGGGCCGGGCGCCGGCGTGATCGTCACCGTGCTGATGCTGTGGACCGCGTTCGCGTCCGTCTTCTCACTGCTGCTCGGCTACTCGCGCGTGCCATACGCGGCCGCGGTTGACGGCGACTTCTTCCGAGCCTTCGCCCGTGTGCACCCCGTCCACGCGTTTCCCTATGTCTCACTGCTCGTTTTGGGCGGGATGGCGATTGTATTCTGTCTGTTCCGGCTGGCGGACGTGGTCACCGCGCTCGTCGTGATCCGCATCATCGTCCAGTTCCTCGCGCAGACGCTCGGCATCATCGTCCTGCGATCGCGCCGCCCGGACGTGCCACGGCCGTTCCGGATGTGGCTGTACCCGATCCCCGCGCTGCTGGCCTTTGCCGGCTTCGTCTACGTCGTGATCATGAGGCCGAAATCGATCGTCCAAATCCGTCTCGCGCTGATGGTCGTGGCCGCGGGCACCGTCCTCTACTGGATCCGCCGCCGCAACGAGCGGCCGGCTGTATAGAATCGAGGACTGTTGACCGTGCGCACCCGCCGACAGAAGCAGTGACAGCTCCTTCCACGATCCGGGCGCGGGACCCGCGCGGCGATCGATCGGCCGTGGCAATCGACCGCGCGCCCGACGCCATTGCGGCGCATCTCGAGGACGCCGCGCACTTTCCCGGCGGCCGCGCGGATGGCATCGCCCGGCCGCGCAGCGAAGCGGACGTCGCGTGGCTCATCGCGTCTGCGCGGAGGGTCCTGCCCATCGGCGCCCAGTCGTCGGTCACCGGCGGCGCGACGCCGGACGGCGGCCTGATTCTTTCGACGGAGAAGCTGACCGCCGTCGAACGGATCGATCACGATCGCGTCCGCGCAGGCGCCGGCGTTCCACTGGCGTCATTGCAGGCCTTTCTCGCCGATCACGGCCTCTGGTTTCCTCCGGTGCCGACGTTCACCGGCGCGTTCGTGGGGGGCGTTGTCGCCACCAATGCGGCAGGCGCCGCGACGTTCAAGTACGGCGCCACGCGAGCGTGGGTGGACGGGTTGACGGTGGTGCTTGCCTGCGGAGACGTGCTCGACCTGGTACGCGGGAGCGTGCATGCTTCGGTGGACGGCTTCGACATCATCTGCGCGCACGGTTCACGGCGAGTGAAGCCAGGCTCGTATCGCATGCCCGACGTGCCGAAGTGTTCGGCCGGATATTTCGCCGCACCCGGCATGGACTTGATCGACCTCTTCATCGGCGCCGAAGGCACGCTCGGAATCATCGTCGACGCGACGCTGCGTGTCTTGCCGGCACGCTCCGCCTCGGCCCTGGCGCTGGTGCCGTTGGCGTCCGACGAGGCGTGCCTGCCGCTGGTCGATCAGCTGCGCCGCGCCTCCCAGGCGACGTGGCGCGATGGCGATCCGCACGGCATCGATGCCGCGGCCGTGGAATACCTCGATCGCCGGTGCCTCGACATCCTGCGCGAAGACGGCGTCGACAGGAGGAATGACATCGCGCTGCCGGAGGACACCGCGGCCGCGTTGCTGATTCAGTTGGAGCTGCCTCGCGACACGGACGCTGCCCGCGCGTTCGACGAGATTGGATCCGCCCTGGGCCCCGACGCGCCGGACACGGCGCTTGCGCGCTTCTGCCGGTTGCTGGATGCGCATGGCGTGCTCGAGCACGCCGAGCTGGCCATGCCGGGCGACGCCCGCCGGGCCGATCAGTTGCTCGCCTTTCGCGAGGGTGCGCCGGCCGGCGTGAATCGGCGCGTCGGCGACGCCAAGCGGATCATCGACGGCCGGATCGAAAAGGCCGCCGCCGACATGGTGGTCCCGTTCGATCGGCTGGCCGAGATGATGCGCGTCTATCGGGATGGATACCGCCGGCGTGGGCTCGATTGCGCCATCTGGGGTCACGTCTCTGATGGAAACGTCCATCCGAACGCGATCCCTCGCTCGTACGAGGACGTCGTCGCGGGCAAGGACGCGGTGCTGGAGTTCGGCCGGGAGGTCGTCCGGCTCGGCGGATCGCCGCTCGCTGAACATGGCGTCGGTCGCAGCGCGATCAAACAGGCCTTGCTCAAGCAGCTCTACGGGGAGCCTGCAATCGACGAAATGCGCGCGATCAAGCAGGTGCTCGATCCCGACTGGAGACTGGCGCCGGGAGTGCTGTTCGCAAGCGGCGCCGGCGGCGCGTGAGTAACATGGTTTTGTGACCGTCCGCGTCCCCCTTGGGCTCGTCGCCGCGGCGGCGCTGGCGCTATCGCCAGCCGTCCATCAGACACCTGCCGACACATCAGTCAAGGCCGTGACCGCGGCGGCCGCGAGATATGTGACCGATTACGAGAAGCGCCTGTCCTTTCTCCTGGCCGATGAGCATTCCTCACAGCAGGTGATCGACGGCAGTGGCCGCGAGACGGCGCGGCGCACGACGGCCGGCGAGCTCTTCGTGACGTTTCTCCCCGCGGACCGCGCCTGGATTTCAGTGCACGACACAGCGGAGGTGGATGGCCGGCCGGTCGACAATCGCGAAGACCTCGGGCAACTGCTCGGCCGGGAACCGGTGGCCGGTGCGGCTCGCCTGCTCGCCAACCGGAATGCCAGGTTCAACATCGGCACGGTCATACGCAATTTCAACGAGCCGACCCTCGGGTTGCTGGTGTTCGAGCCGGGGCGCTTCGATCAGTTCAAGTTCAGCCGCGAGCGCGTGGAAGAGGACGGGGAGGCCACCGTGGTGACGCTCCGATTCAAAGAGGTCGAACGGCCGACGCTCGTTCGCGGCATCGATGGCAGCCCGTTGTTTTCGAACGGCGAACTGCAGCTGGAAGCCGGCAGCGGCCGGATTCGACGGACGCTCATTCGATTCACGTACGGCCCGGTGACCGCCCAACTCACCACCACCTACGCGCGCGAGCCGCAACTGGACATGTGGGTGCCATCGATATTTGCGGAACGTTACGAACGATCGAAGGGCGTCCGCGAAGTCGTCTTCTGCGAAGCGAAGTACACGAACTATCGGAAGTTCGACGTGAGGGTGATCGTTACCGGTGAGTGCACTGCCTCATTTCGGAAGCCGTGAGCCGAACCACGCGTCGCGGAATATCTTCTGCTCCGGCGTCATCGCACTGCCGAGATCGGAGATCTGCAACGCTGGGTCCGCCTGCAGTTTCAGAGACGTCGTGCCGGTCACGCCGCCGCGATGGACGACGACGAGCGAGACGGAGTCGCCCGGTGCCTTCTGGCGAAGGCCATTCCACAGATCGACCGTCGCTGGCTGTCCATCGATCGTCTGAATCACGTCGCCCTGTTCCAAGCCGGCGTCGTACGCTGGCGTTCCGAAAGGCACGAGCGCGTCGCCTCCTCGTCCTCCACCGGCGCCGACGACGACGCCGCCCGTTGTCGCATGCACCTGGGCGCCGGTCCAGGCCCCTTGAGGATTGACGCGTTTCAGCGCGAAGCCCGCATGGTTGAGCAGCGATCCGTAATCAGCTACGCCCCGACCCTCGACGTACTGCTGAAAGAAATCGTCCGCGAAGGCGCGCTTGCCGGTGAGCTCGGCGAGCACGGTCCGGAGATCGTCGAGCGTGTACGGTTGTTCGACCAAGCCGGGTTCTGCGCCGCCGGGCTTGCCGAATCGCTGCCAGAGCCGCTGCATGAAATCGTCGAGTGACCGCGCGCCTCTGGACATGTCGCGCAGCGACAGATCGAGCGCAAGGGCAATCGCGGCGCCGTAGGTGTAGTACGAGATGAAGCTTCGGCTCTGATCGGTCGGGTCCACGGAGCGCGCGGCGTCGCTGAACGGCGCGTACTCGCTCATCTCCACAGCGGATCGCATCTGCCGCCCGGAACCATTGATCACGGGAATCGGACTGGCCGGTAAGAGGCCGCCGGCCAGGCCCGCCCGCGTCAGGAGCAGCGGGCCGTAGTACTGCGTGAAGCCTTCCGCCAGCCACAGGCAGCACGTGATGTTCGCTCGCGTGAAGTCGAACGGCTCGAGCCCAGCCGGCCGGATCCGCTCGACGTTCCAGTTGTGAAAGAACTCGTGCGAGATCGTGGAAAGCGCAGCCTGCCGGCCAGCCGCGGTCTTGAGTGGCGCGCTCGCCGACTGCGTGATGACCGTGCTGTTCCGGTGTTCCATCCCGTCGCCGTCATTCGACGGCCAGTAGTCGAGCAGAAACGTGTAGTAGCCAGGTTCGTACTGCGGAAACTCGCCGAACACGGCCTCCTGCTCCCGAACCAGGCGCTGCACGAGGAGGCCGAGCGCATCGACATCGCCCTGGGACGCGTCGGTGTGCGCGGCGAGCCGGAAGGTGGCTGACTTTCCGTCGGCGTTCGGCACGGTGAACGTGCTCAGCACGAAGGCGGAAAACTCGGTCGGGCTGTCCATGAAGTACTGAAGATTGGGCGCGGTGAACGTGAACGGATCGGCGGTCGGGTAAAGCTGCGTCGCGACTTTCCAACTCAACCCCGGCGGAGGCGTGAACGTCACGCGCATCGGACGATCCTGCCGCTCCAGGTCGAACATGAACGTCGCGGGCATGTTCATGTGCGCGTGCGTCGTGTCGACGGCCAGGTAGGTGCCGTCCACGAGGTCGCCAAACACGCGATACACCAGACGCACGGTGCCGTCGTGGCCGGCGACGTCCCATTCGTACGGATTCGCACGCGTGGTACGACAGCGACTGCCCGCGGCCATTGAATGCCTCGACCCGGAACACATTCTTTGCAAACTCGTGCACGGCGTAGCGGCCCGGAGAGGACCGGCTCATGAACGCCTTCAACGGCGCCTGGCTCAGCGAAGAGAACGTCGCCTCAACCTGCAGCCAGTGGTGCTCAGGTTCGGGAATGGTGACCGCATACGTGATGGTTTGCGCGGAAGCGGGCGTGGCGAGCGACAGCAGCAGACCGAGAACGAGGCCCCGGGGCAATGCGGCGATGCGGCCCATGCTCAATTGTTGCGTCAACAGCCGCCAGATCGTCCGCGCCGAAAACACTTGAGTGGGCAGCGCCTGCTCAGTAATCACGCGCGTCAGCCGATCGTGGACCCACTGGCTGCGATTGGCACGCATGGCGATGTAGTCGGTGATGAACGGAAACGACGCCCACCGCTGCGCCGTGTCGTACGTCCTGAAGCGCTGAGCGTAGCGCGTGAGCATCGTCTGCGCATATTCGGGGCCGATGAACGCGACCGCGTCGCCGGCTGACAGAGCCAGATCCGACGCCAGGATCGCGCTTTCCATCGCCTTGCCGATGCCTTCGCCGGTCAGCGAGTACGTCGTGCCGGCAGCCTCGCCCACAACGACAAGACCAGGACGATGCATCCGGGTGCCGGAGAGGCCCGTTCTGAGGGGGGCGCCCTGATAGGGTGTGACGGCCTGCTGAGGACCGAGCATCTGGCCGAGCAGGCCGGCGCCGGACAGGAGCGCGTCGAGGCGCTGGCGAAGATTCCTGTCGTCGCTGCCAAGGCCGCGGCCGCGCAATGCGCCGACGCCGACGTTCATCAGACCGTCAGGCGCGGGGAAGGCCCACGCGTAGCCGGGCAGCAGGTCGCGCTCGAGCGAGATGATCAGCTCGGAAATCCGCGTGTGGCCGGGACGCGTGTACGTCCGAATCGCCACGCCGGAGGCATCGGCGCGCGCGTGCTCGTCGAATTTCCTCAGTATGCCCGCCGCGCCACCCGTCGCCAGCAGCGTCAGGGGCGCGCGAAACTCGATGCGCGCCCCGCTGTCGGGGCGCCTGCCGCTGACTCCAACGACCTGCTGGCCGTCCATCAGGGGACCGTCGACGATCAGGTGCTCGAAGCGCGCGCCCGACTCGAGCGCGGTCTCGAAAAGAATGTGATCGAGGATGCGACGCGGCAGCACCCAGAACGTGTTCTGAAAACGAACCTCCGTGCCCCCGGGCGAGATCGTCAGCAATCCAGTCGTACGAAATGCGGCCTCGGCGACTCGCCGATCCAGTCCGAGCAGCTTCAATGCGCTGATGGCATCGGCAATCAGACCATCACCGCAGGCCTTGTCGCGCGGGAATTCGCTGCGATCACAGAGAATCACCCGTTTGCCCGCGCGGGCGAGTCGAATCGCGGCCGAGGCCCCGGCCGGACCGGCACCAGCGATCACGACATCAACGGACATGATCTGTGGTCACCACGGTGTGGAGCATTTTCGGTGCCGCGCCGTCACGCGGAACCCACGGCACCGGAGCGAGTCCGCGTTCATGAAGTGGGCCATTATCCGATAGAACACGGCGCCGTCCGGCACGCCGAAGGCACGGTTGACAAGCTTGTGAAATATTTCACATTATAAAGGCCGAACACGGCCCCATCATCGGCCGACGCGCTCGCGCATTTCTCGGAATTGCAGCGGTCCTTCCGAGTGCATTTGAGCCGTCGATCAATGTAGGCTATGGGCGCTCTTCGTCGCCTCCTATGAGCCAGATTTTCCCAAGAAGTGCGAATGCCATCGCCCGAATGAGCTTGATCGGCGCCCTGGCGTTCGTGGCGCTGGTCGGCTGGTTGCTCCTGACGCTCATGCGTTCGTCCTGGCTGACACGCCAGGACGAATTCGTCGAGCAACCCGTGCAATTCAGCCACGCCCATCACGTCGGCGGTGAGGGCATCGACTGCCGATACTGCCACACCTCGGTGGAGAAATCGGCCTTCGCCGGCATCCCGCCAACCAAAACGTGCATGAATTGCCATTCGCAGATTTGGACAACCGCCCCGATCCTCGAGCCGATCCGAGCCAGCTTCAAGAACGACACGCCATTGACGTGGATTAGGGTGAACAACCTTCCCGACTTCGTGTATTTCAACCATCAGATACACATCCATCAAGGCGTGGGCTGCGCAACGTGCCACGGGCCGATCGACAAGATGCCGCTCACGTATCAGGCGCGATCCCTCCAGATGGAATGGTGCCTGGACTGTCACCGTGCGCCCGAGAAGTACCTTCGGCCACGTGCCCAGGTGTTCAACATGGCTTACGAGGCCCCGGCCGATCAACTCACGCTCGGCATGCGCTTGAAGCAGGAATACAACGTCGCCGGCGTGCGGCATCTGATCAGTTGTTCGGTCTGCCATCGGTGAGAACAGCATGACCTTCGAAGAGATTCGCTCCCGTCTGGCCAGCCTCGAGGGGCGCACCTATTGGCGGAGCCTCGAGGAACTCGCCGACACGCCTGATTTTCGCGAGTACGTCTCGCGCGAATTTCCGGCCCATGCGTCCGAGTTCACCGATCCCGCCGGCCGCCGGCAGTTCCTCAAGCTGATGGGCGCCTCGCTCGCCCTCGCTGGCGTCAGCGCGTGTACGCGCATGCCTGACGAAAAGATCATCCCGTACGTCAAGCAGCCGGAAGAGATCGTTCCCGGCCGGCCCCTGTTCTTCGCGACAGCGATGCCGCACGGCGGCTTCGCCATGCCGCTCCTGGCCGAAAACCACATGGGCCGGCCCACGAAGCTCGAAGGCAATCCGGAACACCCGGCCAGCCTCGGTGCCACGGATATCTTCGGACAGGCCTCGGTCCTGTCGCTGTACGACCCGGATCGGTCACGCACGATTCTCAGTCGGGGCGACATCAGAACGTGGAGCGCCTTTCTCTCGGCGCTCCAGTCCGCCATGAGCATCCGGCGCATCTCGCGCGGCCAGGGACTGAGGCTGCTCACCGAGCCCATGACTTCGCCGTCGCTGCTCGAACAAGTCGACAAGCTGATGACCGCGCTACCGGGCGCCAAGTGGCATCAGTGGGATCCCGTGTTCGGCACCGTGCAGGGCGGCGCACCCGCCGAGCGCGCGCTCTACCGCTTTGACAAAGCTGACGTCGTCGTCTCGCTCGACGCTGACTTTCTGGGCGGCGGCGCCGGCTCGCTGCGCTACTCGAAAGACTTCGCGTCGCGGCGGCGGATCGAGACCCCGCAGGATCAACAGAATCGACTGTACGTCGCTGAACCGGTTATCACGGTGACCGGCGCGAAAGCCGAGCACCGCCTGCCGGTCAAGGCTCGAGATATTCACGCGCTGGCCGCGGCCCTCGCGGGCGCGGTTGGGGCGCCCGGCGCCGGCTCGGGCTCCGTGCCGGGTGATGCCGCCAGATGGGTCGCCGCGGCCGCGGCCGATCTTCAAGCGAATCGCGGCAAATCAGTCGTCGTGGCTGGCGACTGCCAGCCGCCCGCGGTTCATGCGCTCGCCCGCTCGATCAACGAGGCGCTCGGCAACAGCGGCATCACGGTGACCTACCAGGCGCCGATCGCGGCGTCTCCGCCCGACGGCGCCGCGTCGATTGCGGCGCTGGCGGCGGACATGAACGCCGGCAGTGTGAACCTTCTTGTCATCCTCGGCGGCAATCCCGCGTTCACGGCGCCGGCGGATGTCGGATTCGCGAGCGCGATGGCGAAGATGAGCGCCGGCGGCACGATCTTCCACCTCGGCCCGTACGACGACGAAACCGCCGAACTGTGCCACTGGCATGTCCCGGAAGCGCACTACCTCGAGTCGTGGGGCGATGCGCGGTCGTTCGACGGCACAGTCACGATGATTCAGCCGCTCATCGCGCCGCTTTACGACGGGCGCCAGGCCATTGAAATCCTGGCCGCGATGAACGGCACCTCCGGCACGCCCCCGGCCGATTTGATCAAGGACTACTGGGCGCGCGCCTTTCAGGGCGAGACCAAGACGACCTGGACGCTGCACGATGGGAACGGCGCTGCCTTCGCCAACAAGGACATCTTCTGGCGCCACGCCCTGCACGACGGTTTTCTCAACGGCACTTCACTGCTGAGTACGACCGGTACGACGGGTTCCGCAGGTACGGCGAATGCGGGCGGCGTGAACCCCGCGACGACGACGGGCGCGGCGGCTGAGGCGACGCCGGCGCCCGCGGCCGGCGGATCCGGGATTGAAGTGGTCTTCCGGCCCGACCCGACCATCCTCGACGGCCGGTACGCGAACAATGGCTGGCTGCAGGAACTGCCGAAGCCGCTGAGCAAGGTCACCTGGGACAATGTCGCGTACATCGGCGTCCGGACCGCGGAGCGGCTCGGGATCGGCATCAGCGGTGCCGCCGACGCGAACGGCTCCGGGAACGGGAACAGGGACATCATCGAGATCAAGATTCAGAATCGCGCGGTTCGCCTGCCGGTCTGGATCATGCCGGGAACCGCCGACGACGTGGTGGTGGTGCACTTCGGGTACGGCCGTCGCAGAGCCGGGCGCGTGGGCACCGGCATCGGCCACGACACCTTCGCGCTCCGCAGTTCGAGCGCGCCCTGGTTCGAAAGCGGCGCATCGGTGACGAAGACCGGCGCCACGTACTCGATTGCCGCGACGCAGAATCACTTCATGATGGAGGGACGCAATCCGGTCCGCGTCGTGAGCGCCGCGGAATACCGCGCCGCTCCGAAGGAATCGGTCGCGAAGTTCGGCGAGAAGCCGCCGAAGCTGCTGACGCTCTATTCGGGGTACGAGTACAAGGATCACAAGTGGGGCATGGCGATCGACCTGAACGCCTGCACCGGATGCAGCGTCTGCATCATCGCCTGCGTGGCCGAGAACAACATCGCGGTGGTTGGCAAGGAGGAGGTCCAGAGAACGCGCGAGATGCACTGGATCCGCGTCGACACGTACTTCGAGGGCGCGCTCGATGCACCGGCCACCTACAACCAGCCGGTACCCTGCATGCAGTGCGAGAACGCGCCGTGCGAACTGGTCTGCCCGGTGGCGGCGACCCAGCATAGCGATGAAGGCCTGAACGACATGATCTACAACCGCTGCGTCGGGACGCGGTACTGCTCGAACAACTGCCCCTACAAGGTGCGCCGGTTCAACTTCCTGCTCTATTCGGATTTCGCGACGCCCGAACTGTTCGCGCAGCGCAACCCGGATGTCACGGTTCGCAGCCGCGGCGTCATGGAAAAGTGTACGTACTGCGTCCAGCGCATCAATCACGCCCGGATCGACGCGAAGACAGAGGGACGTCAGATCAAGGACGGCGAGATCGTGACGGCCTGTCAGCAGGCCTGCCCGAGTGACGCCATCGTGTTCGGCAATCTGAACGACCCGGCGAGTCGCGTCGCAAAGGTGGTTCAGCAGGAGCGCAACTACGGCCTGCTCGAGGAGTTGAACACGCGGCCGCGCACGACGTACCTGGCCGTCGTGCGCAATCCAAACGATCAGTTGGACAAGAAGGGCTGAGTCACCGTGCAGGCTACTGAATATCCGCCGGGTGATGTGAGAGTGCCGGCGCCGGTCATCGAGCCGGGCCACAGCTATCGCTCGATCACGGAGAAGCTCTCCGCCATCGTTCTCACGAAGAACACGCCACTGGCGTGGTTCATCACGACGGCGATCGGCTTCATGCTGGTGATGGGCCTCATGGTGGCCCTCACCTACCTGTTCCTCAAAGGCATCGGGATCTGGGGCAATAACGTCCCGGTGGGCTGGGCCTTCGACATCATCAACTTCGTCTGGTGGATCGGCATCGGCCACGCCGGCACGCTCATTTCCGCGATCCTGCTGCTCTTCAAGCAGGACTGGCGCACGTCGATCAACCGCTTCGCCGAGGCGATGACGATTTTCGCCGTGATCTGCGCGGGACTGTTCCCGTTGATCCACACCGGCCGTCCCTGGCTCGCGGTGTACTGGCTGCTGCCGTATCCGAACGTCATGACGTTGTGGCCGAACTTCAAGAGCCCGCTCATCTGGGACGTCTTCGCGGTCTCCACCTACTTCACGGTCTCCCTGATGTTCTGGTTCGTCGGCTTGATCCCGGATCTGGGAACGTTCCGCGATCGCACCCAGCATCCGCTGCTCAGGAGGATCTACGGCCTGGTCGCCATGGGCTGGCGCGGGTCGGCCCGTCACTGGGCGCGCTACGAAAAGGCGTATCTGATTCTCGCGGGCCTGTCGACGCCGCTGGTGCTGTCGGTCCACACGGTCGTCAGCTTCGACTTCTCGGTCGGCATCATCCCGGGCTGGCATGCCACGATCTTCCCGCCGTATTTCGTCGCGGGCGCGGTGTACGCGGGCTTCGCGATGGTGTTGACGCTGGCGATTCCGCTGCGGGCGCTCTACAAGCTGCACGACTTCATCACGCCGCGCCACATCGAGAACATGTGCAAGGTCATGCTCGTCACCGGCCTGGTCGTCGTCTATGGCTACATGTGCGAGTTGTTCTTCGGCTGGTACAGCGGCAATGAATACGAGCGGTTCATGATGAAGAACCGCACGTACTACGGGCCGTACGCCTGGTCGTACTGGCTGCTGCTGCTCTGCAACTTCATCGTGCCGCAGCTCATGTGGTCCAAGCGGATGCGCCACAACCTCGGCGTGATCTTCACGGTTGTGATGTTCATCAACGTCGGGATGTGGCTCGAGCGCTTCGTCATCATCGTGACCAGTCTGCATCGCGACTTCCTGCCCTCGTCGTGGGAGATGTATTACCCGACGCGGTGGGACTTCATCACGCTGGCCGGCACGATCGGCCTGTTCCTGACGCTCATGTTCGTCTTCGTCAGGGTCCTGCCGATGATTTCCATCTTTGAAGTCCGCATGCTGATTCCCGGAGCGGAGCCGAGGCCAGCGGGCGACCAGGATCCACTATGAGCGCGGTTCACTCGACCTCGACGCCCGACATCTACGGCCTGCTCGCCGAGTTCGACTCCCCGGCGGCCCTGCTGGAGGCCGCCGAGAAAGTCACCGCCGGCGGCTACACGCGGACCGACGCGTTCTCGCCGTTCCCGATTCACGGTCTCGCCGACGCGATTGGCTTCAAGGAAAACAAGGTGGCGCCGATCATCCTCGGCGGCGGCATCACCGGCCTGCTTGGCGGCTTCGGACTGCAGGTACTGACTGTCAGGTCATCGCCTACCCGATGGACATCGCTGGCCGCCCGACTTATTCCTGGGTCGCGTGGATTCCGCCCACGTTCGAGATGACGATTCTCTTTGCGGCGTTCGCGGCCGTGATCGGCATGATCGCGTTGAACGGGCTGCCGCAGCCCTATCATCCGGTCTTCAATGCGCCGAGGTTCGCCCTCGCCAGCCAGGAGCGCTTTTTTCTCGTGATAGAAGCGGCCGATCCCAAGTTCGACCGGGACCGGACCAGGGCGTTTCTCGCCGGGCTCAATCCGCGCGAAGTGGTGGCGGTCGATGAGTAGGGCAGTTTTCAGGCCCCGGGTCCTTGGCCTCAGGCCCCAGACGATCGCCCGAGCGGACCGGTCCTTCTCGGGCCTTGGGCCCTGGGCTTTGGGCTGGAGAGCACGCCGCGTCGGCGCCGCCGCCGGTGTCGTTCTCATGACGGCGCTTTTTGCGGCGTGTCGTCAAGACATGCACCAGGCGCCTCGCTACGATCCACTCGAAGAGTCGCCGGTCCTGCCGAAGCACAGTTCTGCGCAGCCGCTCGTGACGGGCACGGTCGCGCGCGGGTTTCTCAACGAGGACGAGCCGCTCAACACCGGCAAGCTCGACGGCGATGCGGTGACGACGTTTCCGTTCGCGATCACGCGCGACGATCTGGACCGTGGCGAGGAGCGCTTCAATATCTATTGCTCCCCGTGCCACGGACGCACCGGGGAAGGCAACGGCATGGTCGTACAGCGTGGCTTCAAGGCGCCGCCGACGTACCACAGCGATCGCCTGCGCCAGGTGCCCGTCGGCTACTTCTTCGATGTGATGACCAACGGGTTCGGCGTGATGTCCGACTATCGCGCCCAGATTCCCGTGGCGGATCGATGGCGCATCGTCGCCTACATCCGAGCGCTGCAGCTCAGCCGCAACGCGACCGCGGCGGACATCCCGGCGGACGAGATGAAGCGCCTCGAGAGCGGCGGTGCGCCAGCGGCAGAGAAGAAGGAAGGCCAGGATTGAGCTCCAGCGGGCGGCGGCGGCGAAGCTCGCGGAAGCAAACGGGGGATCGAGGGGTCCCCACGAGCGACCGCGTCAGGGGGTCCGGCGGGACGAAGTCCCCCGGGAAAAAATGGCCGAATTGAATCCTGAAGCGCTGCTGCGCGAACGGCCGACCGGCGATCTGTCGCGCCTGCGAGGGCGGAGTGTCATATTCGGCGTGCTCGGCCTGGGGCTGATGGCCGTCGGCTGGCTGACGCAGGGACGGGCGGAGTTCCTCCAGTCCTATCTGATCAGTTTCATCTTCTGGATGGGCATCACGATGGGCTCGCTGGCGCTGCTCATGGTGCAGTACCTCAGCGGCGGCGCCTGGGGCATGGTCGCGCGCCGAATCTTCGAGGCGTCCACGCGCAATCTGCCGCTGATGATCGTGCTCTTCCTTCCGATCGCGCTCAACCTCCCGGTGCTGTACGAGTGGGTGCGGCCCGAAGCCGCGTCCGACCCGGTCATCCAGGAGAAGGCGGCGTATCTGAACGTCGGCTTTTTCCTCGTCCGCGCCGCGATCTTCTTCGCCATCTGGGGCGGGCTCGCGTTCTTCTTCAATCGCTGGTCCAAGGAGCAGGACGACTCGGAGCCGCGGCTGCCCGGGCCGAAAGACGGCCGCTTCCGCATGCTGTCCGGTCCCGGGCTGGTCCTGTACATGCTGACCCTCACCTTCATGAGCGTCGACTGGGTCCTCTCGCTCGCGCCGCATTTCTATTCGACGATTTTCGGCATCCTCATGCTCGGCGGCCAGGGACTGTCGACGCTGGCCTTCACGATCCTGACGCTGGCGGCGCTCGCGCGGTTCAAGCCCCTGTCGGACGTGGTCGAGCCGGATCATTTTCACGATCTGGGCAAGCTGATGCTCGCCTTCGTGATGTTGTGGGCCTACTTCAACGTCTCGCAGCTCATCATCATCTACTCCGGCAACCTGCCGGAGGAGATTCCCTGGTACCTCGAGCGAATGCAGGGCACGTGGGCGCCGGTGGCCTGGGCGGTCTTCATCGGCCACTTCGTGCTGCCGTTCGGCCTGCTCCTGTCCCGCGACCTGAAACGCCGGCCCGGTCTGCTCTCGAAGGTCGCGATGTTCGTTCTGTTCATGCGCGTGGTGGACCTCATCTGGACGATCGGACCGGTCTTCCGTCACGAGACTTCGACGATTCACTGGCTGGACTTCGCGGCGGTCATCGGCATGGGCGGCGTGTGGCTGGCGTTCTTCTTCACGACGCTGGGCAGCCGCGCACTTGTGCCGGCGCACGATCCCCACTTCAAGGAAGCAATGGCCCATGGCGGACATTAGAGCACGACCACGCGGGGATCGGACCCGTGGAAGGCGACGGGATCAGCTATCGGGGCGTGGTCTGGTTCGTGGCGGTTCTGGTCATCACCACGCTGGTCAGCCAGTTGCTGATGGTGGGCACGTTCAAGTGGCTCGATCACGACTTCAAGAGTGCCGATGCGCCGCGGGCGCCGCTGGCCGCGCCCACCGGCCAGCTTCCGCCGGCGCCGAACCTGCAGTACCTCTCGTCCGGATCGCCGCAGGTCAGTGATCCGGGGAATCTCGAGCAGTTCCGCGAGAAGGAAGACGCGATCCTGAAGGGCTATTCGTACGACAAGGCGAGCGGCGTCGCGCTGATTCCGATCGATCGGGCCAAAGAACTGCTGCTGCAGCGTGGCCTGCCGTCGCGCGACACGACGACGCCCGCGGCACAGCCGGCCAAGGCCCCGACACCCGCAAACAGTCAAACTCCCGCACCAGCGGGCAAGACCGATCATCACGAAGGACACGAAGACCATGAAGGCCATGAACTGTTCTAGCCGAATTGCATTCGTGTCCCTCGCGGGCTTCGTGGCGCTTTCCGGCGCCAGAGGAGGCGCGCAGTTCACGCGCGCCGGTCGACGTGCCTCCGCCCGGCAAGGCGGCCGCCGAACGGCTGCCGATCCTTGAGGACGTCGGCGTCGATCAGCACCTGAACGGGCAGCTGCCCCTGGACACGCCGTTTGTCGACGAGCAGGGCCGCGACGTCATGCTCGGCGATTTCTTCGGCACCCGGCCGGTGGTGCTCGTGCTGGCCTATTACAACTGTCCGATGCTCTGCACCCTTGTGCTGAACGGCGTCGGTGGCCGCCCTGCAGACGCTGTCGTTCGATGCGGGCAAGGAGTTCGAGTTCGTCGTGGTCAGCTTCAATCCCGGCGACACGCCGTCGCTGGCGCAGAGCAAGAAGGCCAGTTACCTGCCGCGCTACGGGCGTCCGCGCGGGGAGGCGGGCTTTCATTTCCTGACGGGCCGGCGAGAGCTCTATCAAGCGGCTGACGTCGGCCGTCGGTTTCAAGTACGCCTACGACCCGGCGATTCGCCAGTTCGCGCATCCGGCGCTCATCACCGTCCTGACGCCCGCCGGCAGGATTTCACGATATCTGTACGGCATCGATTTCCCGCCGTTCGACTTGCGGCTGGCGCTGGTCGAAGCGGCCGACGGCAAGATCGGCACGAAGGTCGATCAGGCGCTGCTCTACTGCTACCACTACGACCCGGCGAGCGGCCGATATGGCATTGCCATTCTGAACGTCGTCCGGGCGGCCGGCATTGCGACGCTTCTGGCGCTTGGCCTGTTCATGTGGACGACTCTGCGCCGCGAGCGGCGGCAGGTGACCGCGGTCCGGACCGACCGCAACAGGTATCCGCTAGATGTCGACGACGGCATTCCGTTTCTTCCGCCCAGCGCGTCCTCGGTCGCGACCGAAGTCGACCTGCTGTACTTGTTTCTGACGGGCGTCACGGCGTTCTTCGTGGTGCTCGTCGGCGCCCTGGTCGTGTTCTTCACGGTGCGATACCGGCGGCGCGATCCCCGACGACGTCGGCGCCGACATTCACGGCTCGCTGGTCCTCGAACTCACCTGGACGATCATCCCGCTGGTGCTGTCGATGGTCATGTTCGGCTGGGGCGCGTCGCTGTTCTTCCGGTTGTCGAAGCCGCCGCAGGACGCGATGGAGCTCTACGTCGTCGGCAAGCAGTGGATGTGGAAGGTGCAGCATCCCGAGGGCGTGCGCGAGATCAACGAGCTGCACGTGCCCGTCGACCGCGACGTGCGCATCACGCTCGGGTCCGAGGACGTCATCCACGATTACGGCATCCCGGCGTTCCGCGTGAAGATGGACGCGGTGCCGGGCAGGCTGACGACGCTCTGGTTCAGGGCGACCGTCCCGGGCACGTACCACATCTACTGCGACCAGTACTGCGGCACGCGACATTCGCAAATGATCGGCGAGGTGACGGCGATGGAGCCGCAGGCGTACCAGGCGTGGCTCTCCGGCGGCCTCGCCGCCGGCGGCGGGAACCTGGCCCAGAACGGCGAGCAACTGTTCAGGGACCTCACCTGCGCGACGTGCCACCTTGCCGACGGAAAGGGCCGGGGCCCGTCGCTCGTGGGCCTTGCGGGCGGCGCAGTGAAGCTGGCGGATGGCCGGACGGTCATGGCCGACGACAACTACCTGCGCGAGTCGATTGTGAACTCGCAGGCCAAGATCGTGGCCGGCTATCCGCCGCTGATGCCGGTGTTTCAGGGCATGGTGAGCGAAGAGCAGCTGGTGGCGCTCATCGTGCACATCAAGTCGCTGAAGAAATAAGGCTCGGGGCCTGAGGCTTGAGTCCCGAGAGAGACTCTTATGCAGGAAATCGCTCGCACCACCGTACGACACAGCTACCTCGACGCGCCCTATGGCCTGGCCGCCTGGCTGCTGACGAGGGACCACAAGCGCATCGCGATGCTGTATCTGATCTCGATCACCATCATGTTCGCGCTCGGCGCGATCTTCGCCGCCGGCGTGCGCGTCGAGCTGTTGACGCCCAAGGGCGACTTCCTGTCGGCCGACCTCTACAACAAGCTCTTCACCATGCACGGCGTCACGATGGTGTTCTTCTTCCTCGTGCCGTCGATTCCGGCGACGCTCGGCAACTTCCTGATGCCGATCATGTGCGGCACGAAGGACCTGGCCTTTCCGCGCATCAACCTGCTGAGCTGGTATCTCTACGTCATCGGCGGCCATCATCGTGCTGGCGGTCGCCGCCAGCGGCGGCCTCGACACGGGCTGGACCTTCTACACGCCCTACAGCAGCATCGAGCACGAACACGAACGCGACGCTGGCGATCGTCGGCGTGTTCGTCGCCGGGTTCTCGTCGATTCTGACCGGCTTCAACTTCATCGTCACCGTCCACCGGATGCGCGCCCCGGGCCTCACCTGGTTCCGGCTGCCGCTCTTCGTCTGGGCGAATTACGCGACGAGCCTCGTCATGATCCTGGGCACGCCGGTCGTCGCGATCACGCTCACGCTGGTCGCCGCGGAGCGCGCGCTGCACCTCGGCATCTTCGATCCGCGGACCGGCGGCGATCCGGTGCTGATGCAGCACCTGTTCTGGTTCTACTCGCACCCGGCGGTCTACATCATGATTCTGCCCGGCATGGGCGTCATCAGCGAACTGGTGGCGGCGATGTCGCGCAAGCAGATCTTCGGGTACGGCTTCGTCGCGTTCTCGAGCCTCGCGATTGCCGTCATCGGGTTCCTGGTCTGGGGCCACCACCTGTTCGTGAGCAGCCAGTCCATCTACGCCGGCCTGGTGTTCTCGTTCATCAGCATGCTGGTCGCGGTGCCGTCGGCCGTGAAGACGTTCAACTGGACCGCGACGATGTACAAAGGCTCGGTCAGTTGGGAGTCGCCGACCTTCTTCGTGGTCGGGTTCATGGGCCTCTTCACCATCGGCGGGCTGACCGGCCTCTATCCTGGCGACGATGGGGATGGACATCGCGCTGCACGACACCTATTTCGTCGTCGCGCACTTCCACTACATCATGGTCGGCGGCGCCGTCATGGCCTTCATGGGCGGCCTGCACTTCTGGTGGCCGAAGATATTCGGGAAGATGTATTCCGAAGCGTGGGCCAAGACCTGCGCGATCCTGATCTTCGTCGGCTTCAACCTGACGTTCTTCCCGCAGTTCGTGCTCGGGCTACCTGGGCATGCCGCGCCGCTACTACAGCTATCCGGACGAGCTGCAGGTGTGGAACGTCGCTCTCGACCGCCGGCGCGTCGATTCTGGGGCTGGGCTACCTCCTGCCGATGATCTACCTGACCTACTCCGTGTTCAAAGGCGCGACGGCGCCCGCCAATCCGTGGGGCGCCAAGGGCCTGGAGTGGACGACGACGTCGCCGCCGCCGACGTTCAATTTCGACGGGACCAGTCGTCGTCGACGAGCCCGCCTACAACTACCGGCCGCCCGGGGAGGTCACCGTTGGCTGACGGCCACGACCCTTCGCTCATGGGGCGGGACATGATTGGACACTCGACCGGCCACGACGGCGCCTCGCCAGCCGTCGGCGGCCACGGGCACCATCCGACGGCTGCAGCACCACTTCTACAGCATGGAGCAGCAGCTCGAGGCGTCGATCCTCGGGATGTGGATCTTCCTCGTCACCGAAGTCATGTTCTTCGGCGGCCTGTTCATGGCGTACATCGTCTACCGCACGACGTATCCGACTGGCCTGGGAGAAGAGCAGCCAGGAGCTCAACGTTATCCTGGGCGGCATCAACACCGCCGTCCTGATCTGCAGCAGCTTGACGATGGCGCTGGCGGTGCGGTCCGCGCAGGTCGGATCGCGCCGCGGCCAGATCGTGAATCTGATTC
This sequence comes from uncultured Acidobacteriota bacterium, assembly GCA_963724645.1. Taxonomy (GTDB): domain Bacteria; phylum Acidobacteriota; class Vicinamibacteria; order Vicinamibacterales; family SCN-69-37; genus CAVXSP01. Next base: position 1,545,210 of record CAVRVJ010000003.1, on the reverse strand, counting down.
TCACGATCATGTTCGGCAGCACGTTCCTCGTCGTCAAGTACTTCGAGTACGCCGCGAAGTTCGAGCACCACCTCGTGCCCGGACCGCACTTCGCCCCGGAGCCGGCGCTCCCCTACGGCGCGCAGATCTTCTTCTCGCTGTACTTCATCATGACCGGCATCCATGCGGCCCACATGGTCGTGGGCATCGTGCTCATGACCATCATCCTCGTCATGGCCTGGCGCGGACGGTTCGGGCCCGACGTATTACGGGCCGGTCGAAGTCTCGGGCCTCTACTGGCACTTCGTCGACATCGTCTGGATCTTCCTGTTCCCGTTGTTGTATCTGCTGGGATTCAAACTCGGCGCGGCTAGGTTGAGGCACACGGCCATGTCCACGCATCACGTCATCACTCCGGTCAGGACGTACGTCACGGTCTTCGGGGCGCTGCTGGTCTTCACGCTCACCGACCGTCGTGGTGGCCGTCGCACGATTTCGGATTCCTGAATACGGCCGTCGCGCTCGGCGATCGCGTGCACGAAGGCGACGCTGGTGATCTGGTTCTTCATGGGCGTTCGCTACAACACGTCCCTGACCAAAGTCGCCGTCGTCTCCGGATTCCTCTGGCTGCTGATTCTCTTCGGCGCTCGGGATGAGCGACTACCTGAGCCGGCCCTGGCTTGGCATACCCGGACGATAAGAGACAAGAGTGTGAGAGGGTGAAAGGGTGAACAGTGTGAGACCGTAGAAGGTGAACCCTTTTACCGGGACTCAGCCGCCACTGGCCGATTCTGTCGAACGCCCGTAGGTCGCAGGTTCGTCAAACTGGGCTGCTGTCCGGGTGCGCCTTCGCTGATCCCTGTATGAGCTGAGTCTGAAAGCAGGATCTCGCCGCCCTTCGAATCGAGCGCGAGCCCGAGCGCCGTGGTCGCGGCCGCCGCTGGCTGGCCTGGGTGATCGTGCTGCTGGTGCTCGGGGGCGCGGGTGTCGGCGCGTGGAAGTGGGTGACGCGGGAGCAGCCGATCGAGGTGCAGGCAGCGGCCGTGACCGAGCGCGCGGCGGGCGCCCAGGCGGCCGTGCTGAACGCGTCCGGCTATGTCACGGCGCGGCGGCGGGCGACGGTGTCCTCCAAGATCACGGGCAAAGTCATCGAGGTCAACGTCGAGGAAGGCATGGCCGTCAAAGAGGGCCAGGTCCTCGCGCGACTGGACGACTCGACGCGCGCGAGCGACGCTGGCGCTGGCCGAAGCGCAGGCCGAGGCCGCGCGGCACGGCGTGCAGGAGAACGAGGCGCATCTGGCCCAGGCGCGGGTGACGCTCGGCCGCATGACGTCAGCTGCACAAGGACGGCATCGTCACGCAGGCCGACGTCGATCAGGCGAAGCTCGATGTCGACGCGACGGCGGCGCGCATCGCGAGCCTGGCTGAGCAGATCAAAGTCGCTGAGCATCAGGTCGCCCTGCAGAAGACGGCACTGGACGACACGATCATTCGCGCGCCGTTCAGCGGCATCGCGGTCACCAAGGACGCGCAGCCGGGCGAAATGGTTTCGCCGGTCTCGGCCGGCGGCGGCTTCACCCGGACAGGCATCTGCACCGTCGTCGACATGCACTCGCTCGAGATCGACGTCGACGTCAACGAGAGCTACATCAACCGGGTCCGCCCAGATCAACAGGTCTCAGCGGTCCTCGACGCGTATCCCGAATGGCAGATTCCCGGCCACGTGATCACCACGATCCCGACGGCTGATCGCCAGAAGGCGACGGTGCAGGTCCGGATCGCATTCGAGAAGCTCGATCCCCGTATCCTGCCGGACATGGGCATCAAGGTCACCTTCCTCCGGGAGGCGGATCAACCCAAGGGTGACGGCGACGCCGGCGGCGCAGCCGATGACGCTCGTGCCGAAGGCGTCGATCGCGACGGACAACGGCGGCAGTTTCGTGTTCATCGTGCGCGGCGAAACGGTCGAGCGCCGGGCCGTGAGAGCCGGCGGCGCCGACGGCGACCGCGTGGAGGTGCTCGCCGGCCTGCAGCCTGGCGACCGCGTCGTGATCACGCCGCCCAAGGAGTTGAAGGCGGGGCGAAGGTCGTTGTAAAGTAACCGGTTCCACTGGCCGCCGTCGGCAGGATCATGAGTCAGGCCATCATGACGCCGGCTGAGCGTGTCCAAGCTACGCGGAGAGGCAGCCGATGACCGATCTGGTCACTGTTCGCGACGTCCACAAGTTCTTCACGCGCGGCAACGAGCGCATCGACGTGCTCAAGGGCGTGAATCTGACGATCCCGGCAGGGCGATTTTCTCGCCCTGATGGGGCCGTCGGGCTCCGGCAAGACGACGCTGCTCAACCTGATGGGCGGGCTGGACCAGCCGAGCAGCGGCTCGATTGAGATCGCCGGCGTGCAGATCACGCAACTGAGCGGCGGCGCCCTGTCCAAGTGGCGGGCGCAGAACATCGGCTTCGTGTTTCAGCTCTACAACCTGCTGCCGGTGCTCACGGCCGAGCGGAACGTCGAGCTGCCGCTGCTGCTTGACCAAGCTCTCGAAGAGCGCGCGGCGTGAGCGCGCGGGCATCGCGCTGAAAGTCGTCGGGCTGGCCGACCGCGCCAAGCACTATCCGCGCCAGCTCTCCGGGCGGCCAGGAGCAGCGCGTCGGCATCGCCCGGGCGATCGTCACCGACCCGACGCTGCTGCTCTGCGACGAGCCGACCGGCGATCTCGATCGCAAGGCCGGGCGACGAGATTCTGGAGCTGCTCCAGACGCTGAACCGCGACCACGGCAAGACGATCGTCATGGTCACCCACGATCCACGCGCCGCTGAACGGGCGAGCGCGCACCCTTCATCTCGAGAAGGGCACGCTGATGGAGGCGGCGATCGCATGAAATACCTGCCGCTCGTCTGGCGCAACCTGTTCCGGCGGAAGTTCCGGACGGCGTTCACGATCGGCTGCATTTTCATCAGCTTCGTGCTGTACGCCTTTCTGATGATCGTGCGAGCGGCCTTCACTCATGGGCGTCGACTTCGCCGGCGCCGATCGGCTGTGGCTGTTCGACAAAGTCAGCATCATTCAGTTGATCCCGGTCGTCGTACCTGAACGACATCATCGCGACGCCGGGTGTCACGCTGACGACGTATTGCACCTGGTTCGGCGGCAGCTATCAGGACAAGCCCAGCCAGTTCGCGACGTTCGCGACTGACGTCGACACGTACTTGCAAGCTCTATCCGGAGCTCAAAGTCCCGCCCGCGCAGCTGCGACGCGCTCAAGGCCGATCGCCAGGGCGCGATTGTCGGCAAGGACACGGCCACGCAAGTACGGCTGGAAGCTCGGCGACCGCGTACCCATCGGCGCCGACATCTGGATGCCCAAGGACGGCCAGACCTGGTATTTCAACATCGACGGCATCTACGACGGCGACAAGAACGCCGACAAGACGCAGTTTCTCTTCCGGTACGACTACTTCGACGAAAACCGGCGCGCCGGCAAGGGCACCGTGAGCTGGTACGTCATCAAGGTCGCGCGATCCGTCGAGCGCCGCGGCGATCGCGGCGACGCTCGACGCCAAGTTCGCGAATTCGCAGGCGGAAACCAAGACCGCAGCCCGAGAAAGGCCGTCATCGCGGACTTCGCGAAACAGACCGGCAACATCGGCGCGATGATCACCGCCGTTCTTTCGGTCGTGTTCTTCATCATCCTGCTCGTCGTCGCCAACACCATGGCGCAGTCGGTGCGCGAGCGTACGGCCGAGCTCGCAGTGCTGAAGACGCTCGGGCTTCTCGGACGCGCGAATCCTCGTCCTCGTGCTCGCCGAATCGCTGGCCATTTCGGTCGTCGCCGGCTGGGCGGCGCTCGCTCTCATGTGCCGCGTTTGTCGGGCGCGGAGTCGTTCAATATCGCGATGCTGCCGGTGTTCGTCTTTCAACGTGCGCGCGCAGGTACTCGGCTTGACCCTCGCCGTGCTGCTCGGCCTGCTCGCCGGCGCGCTGCCCGCCATCTCGGCGATGCGTCTGAAGATTACCGACGCCCTGAGGAGGAACTGACGTGTTTCGCTGGATCGGCCAGACCATTGCCGTCACGGTGCTCGGACGTCCGCACCGTGCCTCAGCGCTTCGGCGCCTCCGTCGTCGCGCTCATCGGCATTGCCGGCGTTGTCGTCGTCTTCGTGTCGGTGCTGTCGATTGGCGAAGGGTTCCGCGCCGCGCTGGTCGGCGCCGGGTCGCCGTCGCGCGCCATCGTGATGCGCAACGGATCCGAGTCGGAAATGACGAGCGGCCTGACCGGCCCGGAGACCGAAATCGTCAAGCAGGCGCCCGGGTCTGGCCCACACCAATAACCGTGCCGCTGGCGGCCGCGGAAATGTACGTCGTCGTCGATCTGAACAAACGGATCGACCGGCACGCCGGCCAATGTCCCGCTGCGGGGCATCGAGCCGGAATCCGCGGCGATCCGGCCGGAAGTAAAGATCGTCGAAGGCCGGCTGCTGCAGTTCGGCACCAACGAAGCGATCGTCGGCCGGTCGGCGCTCAGACAGTTCGCGGGCATCGATCTCGGGTCCGAATACGTGTCCAAGCAGCTCACGCTCAAGGTGGTCGGCGTGTTCACGGCGAATGGGTCGGTGGCCGAGAGCGAAGTCTGGTGCGATGTGCGCGTGCTGCAAGGCGCCTACAAGCGCGGCAACTCGTATCAGTCCGTGCTGGCGCAGCCTCGACTCGCCGGCGTCGCTCGATACGTTCAAAAACTGGCTGACGACGAACCCCCAGCTGAACGTGACGGTAAAGCGCGAGAACGAGTACTACGCCGCGCAGACGGAGGTGATGACCGGTCTCATCAACGGCATCGGCTATATCATCGCGGTCCTCATGGGCATCGCGGCGGTGTTCGGCGCGATTCTGACGATGTACACCGCGGTCGCGACGCGCACGCGCGAGATCGCGACGCTCCGGGCGCTCGGATTCAACACCCTCTCCGTGCTCGTGTCCGTCCTCGGGGAATCCATGGTGCTCGCCGCGATCGGTGGCCTGGCAGGCGGCCTGCTCGCCTACGGAGCCTTCAACGGTTATGAAACCGCGACGATGAACTTCCAGACGTTCAGCCAGGTCGCGTTCGCCTTTGCCGTGACGCCGGACGCTGCTCATGCAGCGGCCTTGGCTACTCGCTCGTGATGGGCCTGTTCGGCGGCCTTTTCCCCGCTATCCGCGCGGCCAGACTCCCGATTCCATCAGCGCTCCGAGAACTGTGAAATGCAGGTCACTCGGCCTTTTTTTCGAGTAGAGACTCCCTACTTCTGAATCTGAATCTGCTCGAGTTGCGCCAGCAACTCGAGGACGTCCGGCTGTTCGGGAATCTGGTACCGTTTCGCCCAGGCAATCCTGCCTGTCTTGTCGATGACGAAGACCGCGCGCTCGGAGATGCCGTCGTCCCGCATCACGCCGTAGGACGCCGCCACCTTGCCCTTCGGATGAAAGTCGCTGAGCAGATCGTACGAGATACCGCCAAGTGACTCGGCCCAGGCCTTCTTGGCTGGTCCGGCATCCACGCTGATCCCGAGCAGATGGGCGCCGAGAGCGTCGAAGCGCTTCTTCTCCTTCTCGTAGGTCTGCATCTGGGCGGCGCACACTGGAGTAAACGCCAGCGGATGAAACGCCACGACAACGTGGCGTTTGCCGCGAAAATCGAACAATCGAACCGCCGCGCCGGTATGGCTGAGGAGCTCAAAATCCGGCGCGATGGAGCCGACGGGAAGCAAGAGTGGATCCTTTCTGCGAATCTCGACGCGTTGCCGAGCGTCAGCGGCCGTGCGGCTCAGGGCGTGGGGGCTTTCGTATCTAATATCAGATGCTGATACACGAGTGCTGCGGTGACGGCTCCAGCGATTGGAGCAATCCAATATAAGTGGTGCCACGCCCAGTAGTTCTGCATGAAAGCCGGGCCAAACGACCGCGCGGGGTTCATCGACGCGCCGGTCATTGCTCCGCCGGCCAGAATATCGAAGGTCACTGTCAATCCGACGCCGAAACCGCCGATCTTTACGGCCTGGCCGCGCGTGTCGATAGCCGTGCCGAAGATCGCGGTCATCAGCAGAAACGTCATGACGAATTCGAGAATGACGATCACGCCGGTGGAGACCGACGGGGCGGGAAGGGGGATGCCGAGGTTGGCCGCGGTGACCGCTGCCTCAGGGAAGGCGGCCTTGCAGATGGCGGCCGCCGCCGTCGCGCCGGCGAGTTGAAAAAGAACGTACACGCCCGCATTCGATGCGCTGATCCGTCCGGTCGCGAGCATTCCGGCCGTCACCGCCGGGTTGAAGTGCGCGCCCGAAACCCCGCCGAAGGCGTTGACGGCGATCGACAGAGCGAGACCGTGGGCCAGTGCAATGCCCAGCAGACCAGGATTGCCGCCGACGGCGCTCGTGTTCGACAAGATGGCGGCAATACCGGCAAAGCACAGAAAGAACGTTCCGAGAAACTCGGCGAGCGGCGCCCTCAAGTTCGACATACGTCCTCCGTAGGCAATATTTTACAACCGGTATGGCGGGACAAGGCCACGGCGCCCGGCAGTGCCCGGCTCAAGGATGGAAGGCGTCGCACCTGTGTCTCGATGTTTTGATAAGGTGATGCCAATGTTCAGACGCCGTTGGTTGTTCGTCCTGGCCTTGCTCGCGCTGAGTCTGCTCCTGGTGGTGCCGTCGGCGGCCATCTACTACACCGATTGGCTGTGGTATCGCGAGCTCGGGTACGAGCAGGTGTTCCTGCGCGGGCTCAACGCGCAGGGCGCCGTCTTCGCGGCGACCTTTGCGGCGGTTTTTCTGTTTCTCTACATCAATTTCCGCATCGCCCGCACCGCGCTGCGGCGCCCGCACATCGTCGTCGGCACAACCCACGACAGCCGGCCGCTGACGTTTGAGGGCGGGCAGATCACCGGCTGGATGCGGCCGGCGGCCGCCGTCCTGGCGCTGATGTTCGCGTTGTCAGGCGCGTCGAACTGGTTGAGCTGGCTGGCGTTTTTCAATGCCGTGCCCTTTGGCGATCGCGATCCGATCTTCGGGCGCGACGTCTCGTTCTACGTTTTCCGCCTGCCAATCTGGGAGTCCATCCGCGAGCAGGCGCTCACGCTGTCGTTTCTGGCCCTAGTGGGCTGCGGCCTGCTCTACGTTCTCTCGGGCAGCTTCGTCATGGAATCGCGGCACGTCGCCGGCACATGGCCGCGGTTTCGCCTCGTGCCGGCCGCGCGGCGCCACCTTGCTCTGCTGGCCGCAATCATCTTCGGCTTGATGGCCTGGGGCGCGTGGCTGACGATGGCGCAGACGCTGCTCACGTCGGCCAACGTCCTGTTCGGTGCTTCCTACGTCGATCTACACGCCAACCTGCCAGTTCTACGCATCAGCATCGTGCTGCTGGTCCTGGGCGCGGGACTCGCAATCTGGCACGGCTTCGGCGGGCGCGGCTGGGCAATTCCCCTGGCGGTCGGACTGTACCTGGCCGTGTCGATCGCCGGCGGTCTCTACGCAGGGCTGATTCAGGGATTCGTCGTCAGCCCGAACGAATCGGCGAAGGAGCAGGAGTTCATCCAGTACAACATCGCGGCCACCCGGCGCGCGTATGCACTCGATCGGGTGGATGAGCGGGAATTGTCCGGTGACGCGCAACTGACGCCGGACCAGGTGGTGGCCAACGCCGGCACCATTGAGAACGTCAGGCTGTGGGATCACGACCAGCTCCTGCAGACGTTCTCGCAGATACAGGAGATCCGGACGTACTACGACTTCGTCTCGGTCGACAACGATCGCTACGTCATCAACGGCCAGGAGCGCCAGGTGATGCTTTCCGCGCGGGAGCTCAACACCGAACTGCTTGCCGAATCACAGCTTCGTCAACGAGCGCCTGACGTTCACCCACGGCTACGGCCTCACCCTCGGCCCGGTCAATCAGGTCACGACCGAGGGACTGCCCGTCCTGTTCATCCAGAACCTGCCGCCGGTGACGACCGCGGACCTGCCGATCACCGAGCCAAGCCTGTATTTCGGGGAACTGGCCAGCGACTACGTCCTGGTGCGCACGAACACCCCGGAATTTCACTACCCGCGCGGCAACGACAACGTCACCACCTACTATCAGGGTGCCGCAGGCGTGCCGGTCGGCGGTTTCTTCCGCCGGTTGCTGTTCGCCCTGCGGTTCGGTACGACGGACATCCTCGTCACGGGGCAGATCGGCCGTCAAAGCCGCATCATCTTTCACCGCAGGATCGCGGATCGAGTAACCACGCTCGTGCCCTTCCTGACGCCTGACAAGGATCCGTATCCGGTCGTCTACGGCGGCCGGATCTACTGGATCCAGGACGCGTACACGACCTCCGCCAACTACCCGTACTCCACGCCGATTCCGTCCCCGGGCGAGCTGAACTACATCCGTAATTCCGTCAAGATCGTGATCGACGCCTATAACGGCACCACGACGCTGTACCTGGCCGAGCCGGGCGATCCCATCGTGCAGACGATCTCGAGGATCTTCCCGGGCCTGCTGCACCGGCTGGACGAGATGCCAGCCGGGCTCCGGCAGCATGTTCGCTACCCCGAAGATATCTTTCGAATTCAGGCGTCAATCTACACGACGTACCACATGACCAACCCCTCGGTCTTCTACAACAAGGAAGATCAATGGCAGGTGCCGGTGCTCGATACCGACCGCAACGCGACGCCAATGCAGCCGTACTACACGATCATGAAGCTGCCAGGCGAGCACCAGACGGAATTCGTGCAGATCCTGCCGTTCACACCGCGTTCCAAGGACAATCTCTCGGCCTGGATGGTCGCGAGAAGCGACGCGGCTCATTACGGCCACATGCTCGTATTCCAGTTTCCGAAGCAGAAGATCGTGTACGGCCCCAGGCAGATTGCCGGACGGATCAACCAGGATCAGGTCATCTCGCCGCAGATCACGCTGTGGAATCAGCAGGGATCCGAGGTGAAATGGGGCACGCTGCTCGTCATTCCAATTGAGGAATCGCTCTTGTATGTCAGGCCCCTGTACCTGAGATCGCCGGAGGGCAAGATTCCCGAGCTCAAGAGAGTCATCGTCGCCTACCAGAGCCAGATCGTCATGGCCGACACACTGAAACTGGCGCTCGTTCAAATCTTCGGACAGTCAATCGCGAGCGCCCTTCCGCAGGATCGGCTCCAGGGCACCGCGACGTCCGTCGTGCAAGCCGTCGAAGAGACATCCACGACGTCGATCTCGAACGAGACCACAATCGCCGGGCTCGCGGCTGAAGCGCAGGTGCACTGGGATCTCGCCCAAAAAGCGTTGCGTGACGGAAACTTCGCGTTGTACGGTGAAGAGTCGAAAAAAGTGGGGGAATTGCTTCAGAAGATGAACGCCGGCAAGAAGTAGCCAGACGCGTATGGCCCAACAGGAACGCCAGACCGGCGACGCCGTCAAGGAACGGGTCCAGTCGAAGAAGCAGGAGCCTCCGCAGTACAAAGTCGTCCTCCTCAATGACGATTACACGACGATGGAGTTCGTTGTCCACGTGCTCGAGAACGTCTTCCAGAAATCGCCGGCGGAGGCCTACCGCATCATGATGGCGGTTCACGTCGGCGGCAAGGGCATCGCCGGCGTTTACCCGTGGGAAGTGGCGGAAACGAAAGTTGACGTCGTCACGTCAATGGCGCGCGAGGCCGGTTTTCCACTGAGGGCGGTGACGGAAGAGGCTTGAGGCTTGCGCCTTCCGCCTATTTTCCGTACCTGGCTTTGAGCTCGTCGATGACCGCCTGCCTGATGTCGCGCAACTCCCGGACGTCATGGACATGCGGATTGGAGCGAACCAGGAACCCCAAGCCCGTCTCGGCGCCGGTCAGCAGGAAGTCGGTCATCGCAACGGTGTAGCGGCCGGACAGATTGAGCGGCCTGCCTCGAATCAGCCATCGACCGCCGTCATGAGTGACTCCTGCGGTTTGAAGAAAACCGCCGGTCCCCTGATTCTTGAGTCCGACGTCGAGGACCTGCGCCAGAAGGGCGCCGTCGAACGTCGCTTCGAGCACGCGGCCGCCATCAGGCAGGATGCGGATGACGTCATACTGCGTGATCGGCCCCGGCGGCAGGACGTCGTCGATTCGCACCGAGCCGCTGCTCACGAGAGCGACATCGGCTGATTTCGCTTCCCGGAGAAGACTGGCCGCGAGAATGTCGGTCAGCAGGCCGGACCGGTTCCAAACGGTGGATTCACGGCCGTCCAGCGGCTCAGGAATCGACGCCACTGCGGCCTCGGGGGCGAAACCTTCCTTGCGAAACGCGTCGAACGCCGCCGTCCGCCACCGGCGCGCGATGGCGTCGACGCCGGGATCGGGCGCGATCCGATCGTCGATGATCCCGAGCGTGGCCGAGACAGATGGCCGGCCGTCGCCGCGATCGAACGTCAGCGTCGCGACGACAACCGACCGCACGTTGGCATCGGCCTTGACGATCGGCGTGAAGCGCCGGCCTCGGCGGAGCATCCAGTTCCCATGCTCGTGGCCACCCAGAACCAGATCGATATCGTCGACGGCCTCCACCAACTGCTTGATCACCCGCAAGACTCTGATGCGTCAGTGCCATGATGGCGTCAACCCGCCCGGCGGCCCGTATTTTCACGATTTCCGCTCTGGCCGCGTCGATTGGCGGAAGATACCTCACCCAGGGCTTCCGATTGACGTCGAGCGTCAGGCCGATGAGCCCGATTCGCAGGTCGCGGGCGCGCGCGTGCACCGGGATGACGACCGACCGCACGGTGCCCTCGAAGCCGAACCCGTTTGCGTCGGTCACGTTGCTCGAGACGATCCTGAATTTCTGTTCCGCCAGCCGCTGCCGAAAGGCGTCCTCGGAGACGTCGAATTCGTGATCCCCGAAGGTTGCCCAGTCGACCCCGACCGCATTGAGCACGTCCACCATCTGCCGGCCGGCGAGCGGCGCGCCGTCGACGTTCGCGGTGCCGATGGCCGACGGCGACAGGTAGTCGCCGCCGAGCGTGGTCACGACGGGCGCGGCCGTCTTGAGCAGTCCGGCCCGGAAGGTGGCGACGCGCGCGAGGCCGCCGGCGCGGCCCCTTTCGACCGGCTCGATTTCATAGACCTCGTTCAAGTGCAGAAGGGTGACCGACGGCGTGCGCCCGCACGCCGCCGTCGCGCAGGCCAGCGCCGTCGCCATCAGCCACCGCCGGCGTGTGAGCGGCCGGACGCTCATCGCTGACGCGCCCTCATGAGAGTCCTATGCTATACGTACAGTCATGTTCTCCGCGTCCCTCGAAGTCGTCCTGACCATCGCCTATCGCGAGGCCGTGTCGCGGCGGCACGCCTATCTGACGCTGGAGCATCTGCTGTACGCGCTCGCGCACGATCCGGAAGGCGAGCGTATCCTTCTCGGGTGCGGAGCCGACCTGCCGCGGCTGCGGAAAGACTTGAACGACTACCTCGACGACTCCATCGAGCAGCTCAAGCGCGGACAGGAGCGCGAACCGGAACAGACCGCCGCGTTTCGCCGCGTCCTGCAGACCGCGGTGCTGCACGTGCAGAGCGCGCAGCGGCAGGAAGTGCAGGCCGGTGACATCCTCGCGGCCATTTTGCAGCAGCCGAAGACGCATGCCGCCCGCCTGCTCGAAGGTCAGAGCGTCACGCGGCTCGATGTGCTCGAGTACATTTCTCATGGCATTTCGAAGGTGCCGACGGTCGACGCCGAATCCTCAAAGGAGGGTGAGGCCCCGGCCGGCGCAGCCGAGGAGGGCCCGGCCGCGGCACGGGATCCGCTGGCGGCATATTGTGTGAACCTCACGGAACGCGCCAAGCGAGGCCAGCTGGATCCGCTGATCGGCCGTGCCGACGAGCTGCAACGCACGATTGAGGTCCTGTGCCGCCGGCGAAAGAACAACCCGGTGTTCGTCGGCGAAGCCGGCGTCGGCAAGACCGCCATGGCCGAAGGTCTGGCGGCCCGTCTCCTCGACAGCAACGTGCCCGACATCCTCGAGGGCGCCGAGGTATTCTCGCTCGATACGGCCGCTCTCCTGGCCGGCACGCGTTTTCGTGGCGACTTCGAGGAGCGATTCAAGGCCGTTATCAAGGCCCTTCATCATCGGCCTCGTGCGATCCTGTTCATCGACGAAATCCATTCGACCGTGGGCGCAGGCGCCACGACCGGCGGCACCATGGACCTGGCAACGCTCATCAAGCCCATCCTGACCGGCGGACGAGCTTCGCGTCATCGGATCGACGACGTTCGAAGAGTACAAGCACATCGAGAAGGATCGCGCCCTCGCCCGGCGGCTGCAGCGCATCGCCATCGAGGAGCCCTCCATCGAGGAGACGGTCCGCATCCTGAAGGGCCTGCGCGCGCGCTACGAAGAGCACCATCGCGTGACGTTCACAGATGCGGCGCTCGAAGCCGCGGCGAAGCTCGCCGCCCGCCATCTGCGCGACTACCGGCTGCCCGACAGCGCCATCGACGTCGTCGACGAAGCCGGCGCTGTCATGCGGCTCAAACAGTCGGCAGCCGCGGACGTACTGGAAGCCGCAGTCGAGCCGGTAGCGCCCGCCGGTCCGACGCTGGCGCCTTCGACGATGCCCGCCGCCGGCGCGACGGCGGCCGCGGGACATCCGCCCCCTCCCGAGGTGATCGTCGACGCGCCGGATATCGAGGCAGTCGTCGCCAGAATGGCGCGAATTCCTGCGCGCCAGGCGTCGGCGTCCGATCGCGAGCGATTGCGGACGCTGGAGGAATCGCTCGAACGGGTCGTTTTCGGTCAAAAAGAGGCGGTGCACCTGGTGGCCCAGGCCATCAAGCGATCCCGGGCCGGCCTTGGGCAGCCGGAGCGGCCGGCAGGCTGTTTCCTTTTCACCGGTCCAACCGGCGTCGGCAAGACCGAACTCGCCAAGCAGTTGGCGATTCAACTGGGCAACGAGTTCATTCGCTTCGACATGAGCGAGTACATGGAGAAGCACGCGGTGGCGCGGCTGATTGGCGCGCCGCCCGGCTACGTCGGATTCGAGCAGGGCGGCCAGCTCGTCGACGCCGTGCGAACGCATCCGTACGCCGTCGTGCTGCTGGACGAGATTGAGAAGGCGCATCAGGACATCTTCAACATCCTGCTCCAGGTCATGGACCATGCGACGCTGACGGACAACACCGGCCGAAAGGCCGACTTTCGCAATGTCGTGCTGATCCTCACGTCGAACGCCGGATCGCGCGAGATGAGCGCGAAGTCGATCGGGTTCTCTGACGCGGGCACCGAGGAGAACCGCGATGACGCCCTTCGGCGCGTGGCGGCAGGCAAATCCAAGGCGGCGATTGAACGAGTCTTCAGCCCTGAATTCCGCAATCGCCTGGACGCGATCGTGACGTTCAGCTCGCTGACTCCGGACGTCATGGAAACCATCGTCGAGAAGTTCATCCTCCAGCTCGAGGCGCAGCTCGCGGAACGGCATGTCGCCATCACGCTCACGCCCGAAGCGCGCGCCTGGCTCGCCAGGAAGGGCTACGACACCGTGTACGGCGCGCGCCCGCTGAGCCGCGTCGTACAGCGCGATGTCCGCGATCCGCTCACGGACGAGATTCTTTTCGGCAGGCTCGAACACGGCGGTACGGTGACCATCGGTGTGGCCGCCGGCGACCTGACGTTTGAGTATGAAGGGAAGGCGGCTTGACGCTTGCGGGCTCCAGCCGCCGGCCCAGCCCCAGAATTGACGCCACAAGGTTCACAACATTCCTATGCCCGATTCCGATCTCAAAGTGACCGATCGCCGTTGGTGGGCTCGAACCGAGGAGCCGATCAGCGCCGAGGAGCCGAAGCTCAAGCCGAAGTACGTCGAGGAGCTCGAAACGCAGATCACCGAGAAGAACCTCGAGATTCAGCAGCTTCTGTCGAAGTACCGCGGCGCGTCCGATGAATTCGAGCAGGCGCGCGCGCGGCTTCGCAAGGAACTTTCCAGGGACGTGGAGCGCGGCCGGCGGTCGATGCTCGTTTCGTTTCTCGAAGTCCTGGACAATCTGGATCGGGCGCTTGATGCGGCCGCCAACCGGCCGGATGACCCGTTCGTGCAAGGCGTCGGCTGGTCCGCCAGCAGTTCCTGTCGACCTTGGAAGGCGTTTGGCGTGACGCGCGTCGACCCGGTCGGCCAGCCGTTCGATCCCGCCAGACACGAGGCCGTGACGACAGTCGCGGCCACCGCAAACATCCCCAAGGTCAGATCGTCGGCGTCATTCGGCCCGGCTATCTGATGGGTGAGGACGTGCTGCGGCCTGCGCAAGTGGCCGTCGCTGGCGCCTGAAGATCCGTAATTCCTGCCCGCCTGCAGACCGACAGCTCGACTGGAGTCGAATTGCGTCTGCGTCTCCGCCCGAGATGCCACCTTGACACGTCTGATTTCATTATGATATCACTCTGATGTCACATCGCAGGAGGGCTCAGTTTATGGTGCAGGAGCGCATCGTCAAGGGATTCCCCGGCTGGTTGATGGTCGGGGTGCTTTCGGGTGGCGTCGTCGTATTGATCGCAATCCTGGTCAACTCCAGCCAGATCCAGGAAACGCCATGGCTTATCGTCGCAATCGCTCTCGCACTCACCCTGGACGGGGCGTGCTGGGTTGGGCTGACAGTGGTCAACCCGAACACGGCGAAGGTCCTGCTCTTGTTCGGCGACTACAAGGGGACCATCAAGACGCCGGGATTCTGCTGGGTCAACCCGCTCACCGTGCGCCGCACGGTTTCCTTGCGGGTCCGCAACTTCGAAAGCGGCAGGCTGAAAGTCAACGACCACATCGGCAACCCCATCGAAATTGCGGCAATTGTCGTGTGGCGCGTCATCGAGACGGCCGAGGCACTGTTTCTGGTCGACGACTACGAGCATTTCGTGCACGTCCAGAGCGAGTCCGCGGTCCGCGTGCTGGCGACGACGTTCCCGTATGACGCGCACGATGAAGGTGAGACGTCGCTTCGCGGCTCGGGCGAGGAAGTCTCTCACCGGCTCCGCGAGGAGATCCAAGAACGGCTGGCAAAGGCCGGAGTGGAAGTCGTCGAAGCGCGGATCAGCCACCTTGCCTATGCTCCGGAAATCGCCAACGCCATGCTGCGCCGCCAGCAGGCGACGGCGATCATCGCGGCGCGGCAGAAGATCGTCGAAGGCGCTGTGGGGATGGTGGAGATGGCCCTTGCGCAGCTCAGCGCGAAGGCAGTCGTTCATCTTGACGAGGAGCGGAAGGCCAGCATGGTGAGCAATCTTCTGGTGGTGCTGTGCAGCGATCGCGATGCCCAGCCCGTCGTCAACACGGGCACGCTGTACCAGTAACGTCGGGCCGTCACGCGAAAGGTCGATGCGATGGCGGAGCGGAAGGCATTTCTGGTGCGCCTGGATCCCGCGATCCATGAGGCGCTGCAGCAGTGGGCCGACGCGGAATTGCGGAGTCTGAATGCACAGATTGAGTTCCTTCTCCGCCAATCGCTCCGGGACTCCGGCCGCCTGCCCGCGTCCCGCCCGGTTGATGCCGCGTCAGGTGGTGGAAAGCCAGAGGAGTAGGCGATGGCCCCTAGAACCGACCTCAGTGAACTGCAGCGTTCATTCGTTGCACCGCCCGGGCTTGGCCGATCGCGGCCGCGCGAGGTGCGGCTGACGGCGGGCGGATGGGTTGTCAGCGTGGCGGCCCTGTCGCTGGTCGCACTGGCGGTCGTCGTGTTCGTAACGATGTCCAGCGTGGCGATTCGTCAGGCGAACGAGCAGCGGCTGCTGAAAGACACGGGCCTCGAGGTTACGGCCGAGGTCACCAGGCTATGGCGGAACGAGGGGAAGTCACGGCAGCCCTGGGTCGCCTACCGGTTTGAGTTGTCCGGTCGCGTGTTCGCACGTGAGGCCGAGATCGGTCTCGCGCGCTGGCGGACGCTCCACGTGGGATCGCCGCTTCCGATTCGCTTTCCTGCCGCGCATCCCGAACGGAGCCTGCCGCGCGGGCGGGAGGCTCAGGCGATGCCGCTCTGGCTTCCATTCGTGGTCTCGGCCTCCATTGCGGCCTTCGGCGTGGCCTGTCTCTTCTGGCTGAATCGCGAGCGCCGCCTCGTCAGCGATGGCCGAGCCGCGCCGGCGATCGTGACGAAGATCACGACACACCATTCATCGCACGGCGGCACGCATCGGCACATGCGATACGAATTTCCTCTCCTGAGCGGCGCCGTGGCGTCGGGCAAGAGTTCCACGTCCGGGAAGGGGCCCGCCGTAGGCAGCGTCATCTGCGTGTTGTACGATCCCGACAACCCTCGAAGAAGTGTGCCGTATCCTGTCAGGCTCGTGCGCCCGGAGACGCTGGGAGATCAGGGCTCGGCCGTACCTCGATCCGCACGACGGCCGTCTTCGAGCCTGCCTGGGCGAACCAGGTGACGCGCGACGCCACGCAGTCCATTTCGATCTCGTAGAGCCCCGCCGAAAGGGTCGGCAGCGTCATCCGGAGACGGATCGTCTCCCCGGGCTCCACAGGGCGCGGTGGGTTGGTCAGCGGCTCCGCGTGAAAGTCAAACTTCCGCATGCGCCCGTCCGGACCGTACAGGTGCGCCCCAACCTGCACGCCGCCGTATTCAGCGTCGCCGGGCAGCCAGCGGGCCTGGCCCGCGTTTGTCACGGCGACATCCAGGGTAATCGGCTGCCCTTCCTCGAGCTCCTTCGCGGCACGCGTCACGCTGATCGTGGCCGCAAGTCCATCCAGCGCGCGGCTGTCCAGCGGCTCGGACCCCGCTTTGAAGAGAAAGAAGTTCCGCACATCCCGCTGGAATACGCGGGTGGCTGTGAGCCACCGCTCGCTGGTCGGGCCGGCCGCGAGGAAGTCCACGTATTCAGCCAGGGAGACGTAGAACGGAGGGCCGTTGAAGATCGCCAGTTTCAAGTCGGCGAAGCCGCATTGCTGCGCCACCCGCCACAGCGCGTGCACGTCAATGTCGTTTTCGACGACGCCGTAGGTGCGCATTTCGAACTGCGACATCGGGGAGTGCGAGTGCCGGGCGCCGGGCTCCGCGAACCCGGCGATGCCGCCTGGCTTCAGTACGCGACCGAACTCGCGCAGCACCTCCTCGGGATTCGACAAATGGTGAAAAGCATCGAAGCTGACGATGCGATCGACGCTGGCGTCGGGCAAATCGATGCGCCGGCCGTCGAAGACGAGAAATTCCGGTGAGGGACGCGGGCCGGCGACCGGCTGCCGGCGATACAACTCGCGCGCAATGTTCAGCGCCGTCGGCGAAACGTCCAGCAGGATCGCGCGGCAGCCGAGCTGTGTGATCTGCCGCGATAGCCAGCCCGTGCCGGCCCCAAACTCGAGTACGGTCGTGCCGGGCTTGAGGCGCAGGCCGTGGAGCAGCGTCGACAGGTTGACAAGCAGGCGCGGGGCATCGCCCGGCGTGCTGAACGGCTTGGCGAGATGATCGTCCCAGTTGTTCAGCGACGCGAAATACTCCTCGGCCGATTCATTCAGCGCCTGGATCGACGTCCGGTCGACAAGCGCCTTGACGTTGACTGGACGATGGTCGGCCACGGGCTCCGGCAGTCGGAGTGTGATGCCAGGCAGCGGCCGGCCGTGCTGATCGACGCCCGTGATTGACGGGAGCGGCACTTCCACGAAGAGAATGGCGCTCGACAGTTCCTGCTGGTGTTCGAACACGACGTGGGTCGCCGCCACCGCCGCCGCATCGACTATGCGCAAGATCCGATCGAGATCGTAGGTGTGGGCGGGAATGTGGGGGTCGTTCCAGGGCTTGCCACGCAACTGGTTGACCACGCCATTCACGAGCGGGCCGTGCTCGCGCGCCCAGCGGAGCGCGCGGAGCCCGCGAGAGGCGGCCGTGCCATAAGGCACGTGAAACACGCCGACGCCGCCGGACGCCATCCGCCGGAGCAGTCCCTGCAGCAGCGCCTCGCCGTCGCGTCTCGGTATTCGCTGCAGCACGTGAAAACAGCAGACGAGATCGAAGGTGCGCGCGCTCGACTCGAACTCGGCGGCGGTCTGAAAGTCGATGTGCGCGATTCCACGCCGTGCAGCTTCTGCCCTCGCGGCCGCCAGCATGGCCGGCGATCGATCGACGGCTGTCACCGATCCGGGCCGACGGGCGAATGGAATGGCCAACCGTCCGATGCCGCATCCGTACTCGAGCGTGGACATCGGGGAGAAAGCCGGGGAAAGCCGTCCCTCGATGACGTGGAACATCCAGTCGACCAGTTCCTGCCCACTGTCGAAGAACTCGCGTTCGTGCTCGGGGGTCAGATTGGCCCGGCGGTACTTCGGCGCCGTGAGCACGGCAAAGTGCGGTTCGCGCGACGCGAACTCCTCGAAGCGCGGGTCGAGCCTGTCGATCACGGAAAGGTTCTACTCCTGGTGTCCAAAGACCTTCAACTCGGCGATCGACCACGAGAACTCCGGATGGCCGTCGAGAACTGTCAGGATCACCTGGCGCCCGCGCGCAATCGGCGCCAGATCGAAGACGAGCGGCATGCGCCTCGTGTCGGTGAGCGCGGCAATCATGGCGACGCCCATCGTGCGGCCCTCCCACACCGTCACCGACGGCCGGCCGGGCTCCTCGACGCTCACACGAAGCCGTCGAGGATAGTCGTCCTTGAACTCTCCGAGGTCCAGCTCGACGCGTGAGAGCGTGGCCGGGTGATCGAGCGCGACCACCACCTGGTTGCCGCCCATCTGGTGGAACGGCGTCTGCCACCTGGTCGTAAGGTCGCCGTCGATCATCTCGGCGACATGCAGTTCGCCGGCGTTAGCGTGGATGGCCGCGATCGGCTGCGCCGCATCCGAGTCCACTCGCGATGCGCGTCGCGACGGCAGCTGGAACAGGGACCCCGTGGCTGTCGTCAGCACACGATGCGCGTCCGGAAGATCGCCGACGAGATCGCGATAGCGCTGATCCGGATCGACGTCCTGGTGGACGAACACGAACAGCGGGCCGAACTGCTGCAGGGCTTTCAGGATGCTGTCGTCGAACGCGGCCAGTCCATCCTTCAGCAGGTTGTAATGAGGCGGCACGTACCCGCTGAAGCCGTTCACGAGCGTGTGGCTGGCCTGGGTGGCGCGGAGCATCGCCGCCGTGTCCGAATAATCGTCAACGATCGGCAGTTCGAGCACGACGGCGCCGCGATCGAGGCCGGCGAGATCAAGGGCCGCGGGCGTCCTGGCCACGTTCATGTCTGCGACGAACCCTTCGGATCCAACGGCCAGGCAGACCGCCACAGTCGCCAGGGTGCGAGCGCGGAACCAGGTGCGGGGTACGTCGACTGGAAGAGGTTGCCCGTCTCGCACCGGTGTCCCCGCGGTCAAGTGGCTGAATGCGAGCGCCGCGGATTCGGCCAGGCAGAGCACGAAGAGCATCGCGAAGCGGGCGGGCACACGGAACGCGTGGCCGCCCGGGAGTTGCATGAGCCAGTAGTAAGGCGCCTGGTAGAGGAATGTAGTCTTGGCCACATGGCCCACCGGGCCGAGCGCAAACAACAGCATCAGCACGGCGGCAATGGTGTAGAACAGGAACGGCGACCGGCGCCGCCACGCCTGGACAATCCGCGGGTTCCAGAAGATGGCGAGCGCCGAGACGCAAAGCGTCACGAAGACAGCTTTCGCCGGCCGCGTCAGCGAAATGCTTATCCCAGCGAGCCTCAAGGACCACCCGCCGGAGCGCACCGAGATGTACGTCACGATCGAGAGCGCGACGGCCGTCAAGGCCAGGACCGGCTGCACCCGATATCGCCCGGAGGGCCTTGAGCGCCGCCACGCGACCAGCGCTCCCACGATCGTGAGGGCCAGGATCGTGGCACCGGGGTACAACTCCCCTTCAGGGCCGGGCTTGAACGTCCACCGATACGGCCACACGTACGGCGTCGTGGCCCAGATCGCCTTGAGATCCGCGCTGAAGAACTCGATTTCCTGTACGCTGCGCGCCAACCCGAACGCCGCCTGATAGTGCTGGTACCCCACGAGCAGGGGCACGATTGGCAGGCTGGCGATGGCGGCGGCGACCCCAATCGCGACCCAGTCGCGGAGCGTTCGCGCAAACCACAGCAGCCACAACCCGACCAGGACGGAGAAGAAGAACAGGTAGTAGCCGGTCGCCAGGCCGTTCATCAGCCAGCACAGACCGAAAAGCCAGAGATGACGAGCCTTGCGATTGGCAAGATACGCATGCAGCGCCAGGAGGCCGAGCGGCATCCAACACGACCAGAGCGTCTGCAAATGCGGCATCTGCGCGGCCCGATACGGCGCAAACCCGAAAGCGAGGCCGGCGATGAGCGCCGCATCGTGGCGCCCGGTCAGCCACCGTCCCAACGCGTGGGCCGCGAGAGCCGCGGTTGGAAACGAGAGCAGGAACAGGATGTTGTATGTGAGGACGGCACTGGCGCCCGTCCACTGCAATGGCGTTGACAGCGGCACGAGGTTCAGGAATGTCTCGGACAAGGCCATCGAGCCTTGCGACGGAAAGAAGATGGGCCCGTTCCACCACTTTGTCGTCAGGGGAACGGCGTGTGCGTTCCACCAGAGGATCCAGGTATTGAGGCCGGGATCGCCGGTGTCGTTCGGGAGCGCAGAGTTCAGGACCGCCAGCAGCGGCCGGGCATAGACCAGGGTAAGGCCGACATACACGAGGGTCGCGGCAAGCCAGGAAAGCCGGGACGACAACCTCAACTGAAACACTAGTTCAGCACCAGCGTTGGCGGTGGGGCCGGTTGGGGACAGGTGTCAGCGCCTGGGGCCTCGAAGATCCGTTCAACGGCAACGGAGCGGCTCGCGACGCCCGACAAGTCGAAGAGATAGATCAAGCGGGAACCATCGTACTGGACAAGAGGATTCATGTTGAGCGTACCGACGGTATTCGTGCGTCCAAATCGTTCTCGGAATCTTGCCACCTCCCAATCCTCGAGTAGGGTGTACGGACGGGCCCCGCGCGCGTCGAGCCACGCCACCGATTGATCCAGCCATGCCGGGTCGAGCTTCTCAAAATCCAGTGTCATCCGGCCACCGTAGTAACGCAGCGAACCGCTGTGCTGGGAACTGAGAATCACGGCGTTGGCGTCCGTTCGCGCGCGAACGATTTGCGCCACTGCAGAGGACTTGCTCTCGACTTCCCGCGTGGCGAAGGTGCCCCAGTCGACGGCCCAACGTAGAGTATGCAGTCCAAGGCCGACCAACAAGAGGCCGACGAGCCACGCCGGCGTCCGGAATCGTGGCAGCGGCCTCAGGAAGAACAGGGCCACCCCAATCATCATGAACGGCCACGTCGGCAGGAAGAATCTGAGATACCACCAGGGTTCAAAGACCTCGTAGGGCAGAGGACTCGGCCCACGTGACCAGGACGAGTGCACCGAAGAGCATGTGCGCCGACAGGCGCTTGGCCTGCTCGCACCAGAACCAGCCGCCGGGCCAGGCGAGCGCGGCGAAACCGGTCAACACGACGAACGTCTGCGTCGCCACGAGGGATTTGAGGTAGCGCGTCAGGTTGGGCGCCACATGCAATCGGCTGAACAAGGGATCCAAGGAACCATAGCCTGAGCTGAATACGGCACCGTACCAAAGCCGGTTGACGACGGCGATGATGACCAGCCCCGGCACCAGTGCAGTACCAAATCCGAGACAGCGCAGGGTCAAGGAGCGGTTATTGCTGGGCTCGGAGAATGCGCGCCACGCCAACCAGGCAAGAATAATGATCGCGATCGGCGCCAGGTTCGGACGGATCAGGACCGCGAGCGATCCAGCAAGCCCGCCAACCACGGCGAGCCCCATCGAGTCCGAGAGCACACACCACACGGCCACAGACCAGGCAGCGGCTGCGGGCACGTCAGACATGGGCTGCAGGAGCATGTACAGAAACACGGGGCTGGTCGCTGTCAGCCAGCCCGCCAACAGCCCGGCTCCCGGCTCGCCAAGCCGACGGCCTATGCCGAAAGTGGCCAGGATCAAGATGCCTCCGGAAAAAGGCACCACCCAGAACATGGCGCAATATCCTGCAAGCCGTTTCGCAGCGGCCATGAGCAACGGAAACCCTGCGGAGTATTTCGGAACAATCGCCGTCGGGTCCTCGCTTACGGTGTTCCCGCGCTTCACGGCCCTTGGCAGATACCCAAGCGGGGAAAAAGTCGCTGCCGCGTCTGGCCACGGTACGCTTGCGACCCAAGGCTGGCGAATCGCAATGTCGCCGCTCAGCCAAAGATCGGCCTCGCTCAAGTAGCCATAGGAATCCGAGCCACCCGCGGCCTGTGCACCGTACAGCACTCCGACGGCGACCATCGAAATCGCGATCGTGCTGGCCAGCGCGAGTCCGCTGACAGACGTGACCATCCGGTTGAGGCCGCGAGACACCGCGCTCAGCTCATCGGCCGCGCCGCGGATGCCGATCAGTGCGACGTAGGCGACCGCGGCGAGCAACATGACTCCGAGCGATCGGACAGGACTATGGGCGGAGATTCTCGCGCCCGCGGCCTTTACCGTGAATCCACCGAAGGTCGCCAGCACGAATGTCCACAGACCCGTCAGGACGGCGACGGTCAACAGGCCGTGGGAGATGAGACGACGGGCGGGTCCGGCCATTGGGCTGATGCGCAAGCGATGCGCGGATGGGCGTAGTGTACCGCGCGTATGATTGCGCAAGTGCGGGCAGGCGCAGCGCGCGGGTGTTGGGTCATCGCGATCGCGAGCGCGATCTGGACCCTGTTGCTGCTGGCGTCGGGCGGGTTCGACGTCGCCTTCTTCGGTCTCAGACTGAGGTCGACCGATCCGGTCAGAACCGCCACGCTGGCGATTGCCGCAGCCGCGACGGCGCGTGTCCTACGATGGAATCCCGCTCCCGCCTGGTCTGGTATCGTCTCGGCCGTTCGATCACACTTTCCTCTCATCGCGATTCTGGGAGTCGCGATTGGCGTCCGGCTCTGGGGAATCACATTTGGCTTGCCACACCCGGACTGCCGCCCCGATGAGGGAGCGATCAACTCCATCGCCCGCAGCATTTACTCGGGAACCGCTCCGTCGACATTCAACTATCCGCCGTTTTTCATGCTGGTCATTGCCGGTGTGCTGTGGCTCCTCTACCGCGGCCTCTGGCTCCTTGGACACTTCGGCGTCCGACTGGGCATCGATCCGACCGCGACGGTGATCATGCGCATGATCGCCCGGCTGCTCAGTGCGTTCGCTGGCGTCGCGACAGTCTGGGTGGTTTTCCGGATCGGGACGCGCTTGTTCGATCGGTACACCGGACTGGTTGCGTCCGTATTTCTCGCGCTCGCGTTTCTGCACGTTCGCGACTCGCATTTTGGAGTCACGGATATCCCGATGACCGCCCTCGTCATGCTCGCGTTCTTCTGGATCGTCAAGCTCTGGGAGTCCGGCACGACGCTGGATCTTTTGGTGGCGGCGGCATTGACCGGCGCGGCGACGGCGACGAAATACAACGCTGTCCTGCTTGTCCTGCCGGCCTCATTCGCCTTGCTCGCTGAGCCCGGCCGTCATTCTCTTCGTGTTCGGGGTGTCCGCATTCTGGCATTTGTTTTCGTGTTGGTCGCCGTGTTTCTCATCCTGTGCCCATCCGCGCTGCTGAACAGGACCCAGTTTGTCCGTGACCTGGCCTTTGAATCGCATCACCTGGCGACGGGTCATGGAGATATCGATCTCGGACGGGGCTGGACCTACCACCTCACCCACTCGCTCCGATATGGATTGGGCCTTCCCCTGTTCTCCGCCAGCCTGGCCGGAATGGTTCTGCTGCTGAGACAGGCTCCAGGGAAGGGCGTGCTGGTCGTGGCCTTCCCGCTCGCGTACTGACGTACTCGTGGGATCGGGCAGGACCGTGTTCGCCCGTTACATCCTGCCGGTCATCCCGTTCCTGTGTCTGACGGCGGCGAGCTTCGTCACGACGGCCGCACGCTGGGTCGTGACCCGACTGCATGCGCCCCGCTGGTTCGGTCTGGTGGCCACAAGCATGGTCGTTGGGCTGTTGTTGCCGTCCATTCGATCGGTGATTCAGTTCGATCGGCTGCTCGCGCGCACGGACAACAGACTGCTTGCACGGAGGTGGGTCGAGCAGCACTTTCCCGCCGGGGTGACGATTGCGCAGGCCGGCGCACCCCACGGTCGCGTCTTTCATGGCGATGCGAACGAAGTGCGTTACCGGCTGATCGAGATCACGGAGGATATGCGCTCAGCTCAAGTCATTCTTATGAATTCATCGGCACTGACGGGACCTGCGAATATCTACGGCGCGGATGAGACGCTGGCGCGAGACTACGAACGTGTCCTCGAGCTGAAGGCGTCGACAGACGATAAGGCCCGTATCTACGATCTGCAGGACGAGTTCTATCTGCCGCTCGCGGGCTTCAAGGGTGTCGAACGTCCCGGGCCAGACATCACGATCTACGCGCGCCGGCGATGAGAGGTGCGACCGACGCCTGTCTCTTCAAATACAGCGGCCGGCCCGCGCGATCGACTGACGATTTCTACTGTTCGCTTGGATCTTCCAGATACGTGTAGCCGTGAAGGCCGTCCTCGTAGAAACGCAGCAGGCGGCCTGATTCCTCGAAGTCGACTCGGCCCTCACGCACCGCGGCCTCGACCGAATCGCGCAGCTTTCGGATAAGCGTATCGGCGTCGAACTCGACGTAGTCAAGCACTTCGCGCACGGTGTCGCCCTTGATGACCGATTCGAGCATCACATTGCCCGCCGCATCGAGGCTCACGTGGACGGCGTGCGTGTCTCCGAAGAGGTTGTGCAGGTCACCGAGGATTTCCTGGTAGGCGCCGACGAGAAACACGCCAAGGTAGTACGGCTCCCCGGTGAACGGATGCAGGGCCAGGGTGCGTTTGACGTCGCGCCGGTCGATGAACTGATCGATCTTGCCGTCCGAGTCGCAGGTGATGTCGCCCAGGACCGCCTGCCGGGTGGGCGGCTCGTTGAGCCGGTGAATCGGCATGACCGGGAACAGTTGCTTGATGGCCCAGGAGTCGGGAATCGACTGAAACAGCGAGAAGTTGCAGAAGTAGGTGTCTGCGAGCGTGTCGTCCAGGCCCTGGAGGTCTTCCGGGACCTCGTCCATCTGCTGCACGAGCTTGCGCAACCGGCTGCAAATCGCCCAG
This sequence comes from uncultured Acidobacteriota bacterium, assembly GCA_963724645.1. GTDB lineage: Bacteria > Acidobacteriota > Vicinamibacteria > Vicinamibacterales > SCN-69-37 > CAVXSP01. Next base: position 1,520,130 of record CAVRVJ010000003.1, on the reverse strand, counting down.
AACAGCGTCTCGGCCAGGCACCGCTGCCCGAGCGGCAGGTAGCCGCCGTTGAACAGGTTCAGCGCCATGTCCAGGGCCTGCTGCGCGTCGTGATAGCTCTCCAGTGCATTGCGGGCAGTGAGGTTCTGATACGTCTCCTTGAGATCGACGATTGGCTGCTCGAGATCCTCGCCATGCCCGTTCGCCGGAATCTCGTCCTCGCCGAAGCCCGACACGCCCAGCACGTTGAAGATCAGCACGCTGTGGTAGGCGACGATGGCCCGGCCGCTCTCGGAGACGATCGTCGGAGCCTTGACGCCCGCCTCATCGCACACCGTCTGGATGTGATAGACGACGTCGTTGGCGTACTCCTCCAGCGTGTAATTGACGCTCGACTCGAAATTCGTCTGCGACCCGTCGTAGTCGACCCCGAGGCCCCCACCGACGTCGAGGTACTCGAGTCCCGCGCCTTCTTTGACCAGCTCGGCATAAATCCGGGCGGCCTCGTTGAGGGCGCCTTTGACGATGCGGATGTTGGGAATCTGGCTGCCAAGGTGGAAATGCAGCAGCGTGAAGCAGTCCTGCATGCCGTAGGACTTCAGCTCCTCCAGCCCCTGCCTCACTTCGGCAACCGTCAGGCCGAACTTCGAGCGGTACCCGCCGGATGACTGCCACCGGCCGCCTCCGCGTGAGGCCAGCTTGACCCGCATGCCGAGGCTGGGCCGAACTCCAACCTTCCTGGCGTACTCGAGGATCAGACCCAATTCGGTGTATTTCTCGACCACCGGGATGATCTGCCGCCCCATTTTGAGGGCCAACATGGCCGTCTCGACGAATTCCGCGTCCTTGAAGCCGTTGCAGATGATGGGGGTCTCATTGTCGGTCATCGCGACGACGGCCAGCAGCTCCGGCTTGGAGCCGGCCTCGAGCCCGAAATTGAAGGGACGGCCGAACTCCAGCACCTCTTCAACGACCTGGCGCTGCTGGTTCACCTTGATCGGGTAGACGCAGAAATACTTCCCGTCGTACTGGTGCTGCGCAATCGCCGCCTGGAACGCGCCGGCGACATCGGCCAGCCGCTGCTTGAGGATGTCGCTGAACCGGATCAGGATCGGCAGGCCGATTCCACGAAGCTGCAGGTGGTCGACGAGCTGCTTGAGATCGATGGACCGTTCAGGGTCCTTGGTGGCGTGCACGCGCATGTGGCCATTCGGCGCGATCGAGAAGTAGTTCTTGCCCCACCGCTCGACTTCGTACAGCTCCGCGGCGTCATGCACCGTCCACGGATCCCCCTGGCGCCAGGTGCGTTGCACCCGACCAGTTGTACTCACGTAGTACTCACGCCGCTAATGATATTGGAAAACCCGGGGGCTTCCAGAAAAAAACGCCGGTGACGCTCATTTTGCGGGTTCGTTTCCATCACCGCCGCCGGCGCTGAATGTCCGACGAGCGCGCGTGGAAGATGAGCACGTGGCTATGCGTGAGGCCGGAGACCGTCAACTCGATGCCGCGGTCCATCAGTTCGGTGCCGTCCACGGTGCCGAGGAAACCGTAGTCGGCTGATTCGACATCGTAGGACGCATTGGGGTTCAGCGCGCGAGGTTTGACGATGGCGTTTTCGGTGCTGTCATCGGTGTCGAAGGCAAGCACGACCGCGTCACCCGTCGATGGCTGGACGTGTTCGATCGCGTCCCAGCCCCACCAGGGCGCATCCGGGTAGTCCATCAGTTGCGTCCCGAGGAGAATGGAGACGCCCTGTTGCAATATCGGCCGGATGCGCTTGTACAGCGCAATTTGATTCGCGACGGCGTTCCGCGTGCCTTCGCTCATGTTCGAGGCTGACCAGGTCCCGCCGAGCATGCCGCCCATCCGACTGCGCACGAGCCGCGACAGATCCGCCTCGGGCGTGTCGATCAACTCCTCAGTGACATCGCCCATCGCAAAGGTGAACAAGTAGGCTGGCGGAAAGAGGGCCGACAGTCCGCCCAGGTCGTGCCGTACATGTGTCGACGGGGACGAATGGTCGTCAATCCAGCCGACGTCCGTCTGCGCCAGCATTCCCAGCGACAGCCGATTGCCCCCGCTCGCGGAGTTCTCGATATCCATGTCGGGATAACTGGCTCGCAGTTCGGAGAGGAAGGTCTCGAGCCCGCGCACCTGCTGGAAATTGCCGTCCTGCTGGCCGTGGCCGTGGTTGCCGCGATTGCAGTTGATCCAGAAGTTGTTGTCCCACTTCAGATAGTCCGGGTGGACGTCGTCCAGAAACGCATGCAGCTTTGACAGGAGCCAGTCGCGCGCCGCCGAGTCGGCCAGGCAGATCTGAGCGGAGGTCGCGTCGCTGTTCGCGTTGGCCGAGTCGTACCGGCCGTTCTGCGTGGCCAGGAATCGCTCTTCGGCCAGGCCCTCCTGCCCGACCGTCGCCAGATCGACGCGCTCGGGCTCCACCCAGACGCCGAAGCGCATGCCGAGCTGATGCGCGTAGTCAGCCAGGGCGCCCAATCCCGACGGGAACCGATCCGAATCGACCTGCCAGCTCCCGAGGCCGCGGGAGAAATCCGAAGGGTCGTTTGTGTTGATGCCGACCCACCACCCGGCATCCACGACAAACTGCTCGATCCCCATGCTTGCCGCGAACTGCATTTCGGCCTGCATGGATGCTTCGTTGACGAACGTGCCGTAAGTGAACCACGTGTTGTAGGTCACGTCGGCGCGCAGCGGTCGGCCGTGCCGCACGCCCTTGTCGATGAACGAGCGCAGGGCTATCGACACGGCCGGGACAACTGGATTGGTTATTCCGAAAATCGCGTGCGGTGTCTCGAGCGTGGCACCCCCGCCAAGAGTCGTCTCGAACGGGGGCAGGCCAACCTGCATCGTCAACTGGCTGCCGGCCCGGCGCGCGGAAATCCGCCAGGCCCCAGCCCACAGAAACGCGCCGAAGAACTCCGGCGTCCATGCGGACGAATCGTCGACGCTGGCGTTGTTCTGTACGACGCTCAGCCACGGCAGGTTCTTTTCCGAACTGCGCGAGTCCGAGCCGATCTCAAGTGTCTGGCCGTCGTCCAAATCGCGCTTCGACAACGTGAAGGGTCCACCCTCCTCCGCCGGCACCTGGAGGCCTTTCAGCCACCGCACGGTGCCGTTTCCCAGCGCAAAGGTAAAGCTGTTCAGCCCGGACAGAGTGGCCGCGCGGGTGCCATCCGCACGGAAGGTCGTCCACGTTTCGACGACCGAGCTTCCCGGGTAGCACGCATACGAGCGCGTGACCTCGAGCGACGCGGACGCAATCCGGTAGACGACGTCGAGCCGGACGCCGCCCCACCACTCGGACATGTTCACGCGCTCGAAGGTGGTTGTTGAGGATCCAATGTTGACTGGCTGACCGTTGATGATGGCGGACGAGTCGGGCACGTTGTCTTGATGCCAGTCGCGGCCCGTGACCGCGTCCGTGATGCCGCGGACAGCGATCAAGGACTCCTGCTGTCCAAGCGAGTACTGAATGAGATCGTTGCCGATGATCCAGCCGTGGCCGCCCGGATCCTGAGCGACGAAGGACGTGTCGATCTGCAGCACGGGCGCCTCGCCCCGCAACCGCGCGCTGTTTGTCAGCAAGGCGCCCAGGGCGACAAGAACGGCCGACGCCGTGGTACGGCAAGCTTGAAGGCGCATGGTGCAGCGTGAGTGCTGCAAGCTTTAGACCCGGCGTCTCCAGGAAGGGTGAAAGGCGGGGCCCCGGATACCGGGTGCCTCTTCAGAACCTATGTGCATTGGATGCTGTAGCTTACAGCCTCCGACCTGCGTAAGAGAAAGAACGTCGTCCAGACGCGTCGCCGGTGCGCCCGGCAAAGGGACAAATCGGTCCGGATTCGGACAGCGCCTGCACCCAAAAAGGGACGCCGATCACTTCCCCGGCTTTTTGAACAGGCCCTCGTCAATCGGCGTGTTGACGTCGATGCTGTCGATTTGATCTCGGCGACCCGCACACCGTTCTGGAGCGTTCGGACCAGAAACGGAAGCTTGAGCCCTTGCACGTCGCGGTAGTCGGAAAACTCCTGCTCGAGCGCTCCCATCGGGCTTTGATTCACGGTCTTCGCCTCGAGGCCCGTTTCGGCATCGAGGTAACACTCCTGGGTGATGCCGTTCTTCGTCAGCTTCAGATGATGGAGGGATCGACCGGCAATCGTCTCGGTTCCGGCATTCGTAATGACGTAGCCGCGAGCCTGGTAATCGACCAGAGGATTATCGAAATCCGACTCCAGCCGAATCACTTCGAGCTCCGGACCGGCCACGACGATCGGCTCGCTTGATGCCTGGAGCGGATTGATCTGCCACGCCGTCGTCCCGTCGAAGACGAACAGGATCTTCTGCTGCCCGATGGTCAACTCCTTGCGGGTCAAGTTCGGCCGCTTCGCGTAGAGCGTCATCGGTAGATCCATGCCCTGACTGCTGAGATGCGCGACCATCTTCATCGTCTGGGCGGCCTTGATTTTCGCCACGCCGCCGCGAGCCTCGAAGGTTCTTGGCGATGAGCTCGTCGACTGTCTGCGCGGAGGCAGGGACCGCGAGGACACACGACACGATCGCTGCGGATGCGACTGCCAGAAACGGATCGAGACATAGAGCCCCCAGGAAACAGGAACTGGCTGCCTTCGATGTTAACAGGCGCGGGCGAAAGACGCCTGGAATCCCCGCGTCGCGGTCCCGGCTATAGACGCGTGGGCTGATTGTGGAGCGCTGGACTGGCGGCGGGACCAACCTGGCTCAGGTCGACGGCTTCGTGGAGGCGATGGTCCGGCTGGTTGCAGGCAGCGCCCAGAGCGTCAATCGTCGCGACTACTCCCCCGCTGTATGTCTGGTACACCCCCACCAGGCATCCGCACGGAAGAATGCGCCCGGCGAGTCCACGCAGCAGTCGCATACGCCGTGAGACCAGCGACAGGCCGCCGAGGGTTTAATCCAATCACTCCGCGATCTCTATCGGCAGGAGGGGCGCCAGCATTAGCTGTCAGAACGACAATCCAGCACCAAAGTTGACTCGGGTCCCCGCCCGGAATCCGTGCGCGACCGATACCTCGAGATGAAAAACTGTCGCCGCCATCCAGATGCTGGCGCCGAGGCTCTTGTGGACGGGTTGGTCGCCATAGTGCTGGCCCTTGTCGTAGGCCACGCCGGCATCGGTGAAGATGCCGATCCCGAGCCTGGCGATCCGAAGCGGTGAGTTGATCGGGACGCGCAGCTCGGCCGATTCCGGCGACCAGCGTGTCGCCGACGAACGATCCGGCCTCGAAACCCACGCAGCGTTGACCAGCCGCCGAGCATCGATTTCAGGTACGGCGGCAAGGGCCGATTCGCATCCTCGCGCACGGCCCGCAGGGCGAGGACGGCGGGGCCGACCAGACCGATGTAGCCGCGGCCTTCGAGGCGAACGCGATTGACCGCGTCGCCGCCGGAACACTCAGATGTTCCCACGAGGCTACGGCATACACTGCGTTTCTCGGCACCAGCGGGTCGAGTCGCGTGTCGAACGTGAGGTCGCCGCCCACAGATCGAAAGCGATCGTCCGCTCCGGCAAAAGACACGCGCTGCCATCCGACCGTCCCGCCTGCGCGCAGCGGTCCGGCGGCGCGCTCCGCCCGCGACCCACACGCGCTGACGGTCGTCATCCTGCTCGAAATGCCGGGTTCGTTTGCCGCTGCACCGCGCCGCCGAGTTCCACGCGGCTGAACGGCCCGCTCGCGAACCGTCGTTCCAGCTCGATCCCGGCGCGCTTCATTCCGCCCCACGTCAATGGAAATGACAATCGGCTCTTCGGCCCTGCAGTGCCCAGAAGCGCGAGGCGCGCGCCGAACGTCACGCCGTAGCCGTCCTCGGCTTCGATGATGGGAAGGAACATGAATTTGCGAATGCCGCGGCGTCTGACGACGGAGAGCGGAGTCCCAGGGGCGCCGGATTCGATGCGCACTGGTCCCTCGTTGACGACAATCACCAGGGCGATCTGCGTGGGATCGGAAATCGACGCGAACCGTTTCAGGACCTGCACTTCCTGGAACTTCTTCGACGCGCGCAGACGAGCGGTCGACGTCCTCGATCGTCCGGCTGCCAAACGGCTCTCCGGGCGTCACGCCGGCGATCTTGATCACCTCGTCGTTCGAGACAATCAGATTGCCGTGGACGCGGATCTCGGCGAGGACTTCTGCGGCGGCTTCGCCCTGCAGGGCATCGGTGTCGGGTACCAGGCACCGGACACCGGGCGCTGGCGGCTGAACGCGGCCACAAAGGGCTTCCAGTGCCGAGTGCTGAATCTCGAGTGCCTGGCCGGTGGCCATCCCCGCTGCCAGCCAGAGCGGCAGCGCGAGACACATCACGGCCGGCCGCCGCCGATCTTCTTGATCCTCGAGCTGGTCTCGGCCTTGCGATAGTGCTGATAGTCGAGGTGGTATCGAACATCGAACGACCCGACCGCGAGCGTGGCGGAGACCAGCATGTTCACATCGCGCGGGCAGCCACACGTCGGGGAAAGGCTCGCTCATCGTCATCGACGGCCTTCGCGTCGTCCATGTGCACGAGCCATGCGGCCGGCAGGAACTCGAGGTTCACGTTATCGAAGGTGTATTTCACGATCTGGGAGGCCTTCGGCTCGACCCAGATCGTCACGAGCGAGACCTTGTTCATCATGCGCTCGATGGCGGCGCTTTCGTCCCTGGACCGGTTTGACTGGTTCTGCTGGCGGCGGCGTTCCTGCTGATCCTGCTCGTGCACGAACAGTCGCGACGGGTAGTACTCGATCCTGCAGCACGTCCCGCCCTTCGAAGGTCTCGTGACCCACCAGCGCGTATTTCGAGGGCTCGAACTTGAACTTCAGGAAGTAGGCGGAGTCCACGAACTGCGGCTGTCGCGTTTGAAGAATGAAGTCCTGAACGTCGGCCGGATCGGACGCCGCCGGCGTCGGCGCCTCGGGAGGGGCCGCCGCAGGCGGGCCGCCGCGGCCTCGCCGCTTGTCGCGCTCCTTCGCCCGCCGGAGATAGTCCTCCTCGTACTTCCGGCGCTCCGATTCGGCGATGAGCACGCCGTTGACCTTGACCGGGCTGCGTACGAAGAACCCGTCCTGGAGGTACCAGGTGTAATCACGAACCTCGCCCCAGATGGGCACGTCTCCGAGGCCGCGGACTTCCATCTGCTCGCGCTCGTCGAGCACGTACTGCTGAAGCTTCTTCCAGTTCTCATCGCGGCGGGCAAGCACCTTCTCCATGAAGGCATCGAGGTCGCTCCGGCCGGCACCGGCTGCCTGTCGTCCTAAGGGCGTCTCGCCGCCGGCAGACTTGGCCGCAGGTCTGGGCGCGCCCAGGAGCGTGGCGCGCAAGGACGATCGAAGTCATCACGCAAAGGGCTCGCGTCACCACTTAATCATTATTGGAGCAGCCGGGCCGGATTTCCACTGAATCGGCCATGGGTTCCCTCAACGGTCCGGAGGCAATATCATGAGTGGCGCCACGCGCTGAGGAATGTGTCACTCCATGAAAATCGGCCTCTCACTTCTGGTACTCGTGCTGTTGCTGGGCCCCGGCTGCACCAAGGACACAACCGCACCAACCGCCGGCACGCCCACACCCTATTCCGACTCCCGTGTATTCTCGGGCACGCTCTCCGCTCAGGGCACGGACTTCCAGGCCTTTACGGTGGCGACGTCGGCGACGGTCAATGTGTTACTGGCCAGCCTGACGCTGACCGGGACGACCACGACCCTGTCGCTGCCGCTCCAACTGGCCCTCGGCACCCTTACGTCTGACGGCTTGGGCTGCACCGCGTCGAGCACGGTGACGGCGACTCCGGCACTGGCGTCGCAAATCAATCAGTCACTAATCGCCGGAACGTACTGTGTGTCGGTTACGGATTCGGGAAGCCTGACCTCTGATGTGGACTTCGCGATCCGCATCAACCAGAGCGCCTATACGAGCGCGCCCGGGCAAGCCGGCACCGAGACATTCTCGAGCAATCTCTATCCGCGGGGAGTGGTCGCACGAACGTTCGCCGTGAGCCAGAGTGGCAATGTGACGGTCACGCTCTCGAGCATCACGCCGGCCGCGTCAGTCGGGATGGGCCTGGGCATACCGAACAACGCCGATTGCATCCTCAACACGTCGCTCATCACCACGCCCGGCTCGGGCGCGGAGATGTCCTCGAACGCCGAGGCGGGGACGTTTTGCGTGAGGATGTTCGACACGGGCCAACTGAACGGCCGTGTGTTGTTCGACGTGAAGATTGCGCACCCTTAGATGGATCTGCGCGAGCGGGTGCTTCAGGCCTGGGATACGAGCGGCGATGCGGACGCGGTCGCCGCGACCTTCGCGGTCAGCCGGGCATCAGTCCATCGCTTGGCGCAGCGGCGGCGTGAAACCGGATCGATTGCGCCGCGGAAACCCACGAAGTTTCGGTCACGTGTCTTGGCCGGCAAAGAAGAGCGGCTTCGGGCCCTCATCCTGGCGCGACCCGATGCGACGTTCGCTGAGCTGCGAGACGCCCTCCCGACGACCGCCGCGCTCAGTTCGCTCTGGCTGGAAATCGATCGGCTTGGGGTGACATTTAAAAAAAACGGTCCACGCCGACGAACAGCGACGCCCTGATGTCGCGGCCGCCCGCCGGCACTGGCACGAGACGCAGCCGCTCCACGATGCGCCGCAGTATGTCTTCGTCGACGAATCCGGCGTGACCACCGATCTGATCCGTCGCTACGCCCGCAGCTTGTGCGGCCCGCGAATTGGGGACCACGCCCCCTGCGCCGTTCGCGCGCGCTCGCGCGCGCTCGCTCACCCGCCGCCTCGGCGTCCCCCGGACCCCCACGCGTCTTGCGGGGCCCCCACGCCCCGCGCCGTTCGCGCGGGCTCGCGCGCGCTCGCTCACCCGCCGCCTCGGCGTCCCCCGGGACCCCCTGACGCGCTCTCTTGCGGGGCCCCCACGCCCCCGCGCCGTTCGCGCGGGCTCGCGCGCGCGCGCTCACCCGCCGCCTCGGCGTCCCCCGGACCCCCTGACGCGCTCTCTTGCGGGGCCCCCACGCCCCGCGCCGTTCGCGCGGGCTCGCGCGCGCTCGCTCACCCGCCGCCTCGGCGTCCCCCGGACCCCCTGACGCGCTCTCTTGCGGGGCCCCCACGCCCCGCGCCGTTCGCGCGGGCTCGCGCGCGCTCGCTCACCCGCCGCCTCGGCGTCCCCCGGACCCCCTGACGCGCTCTCTTGCGGGGCCCCCACGCCCCGCGCCGTTCGCGCGGACTTCTACGATTTTGCCTGGATGTGAATCCCGCATTCGAGCTTCTGGCCTTGCCAGCGGCCCGACCGCGGATTTGATGGATCGAGCGGCAATGACGTGCACGGCTCGCAGCCGACGCTCGTGTAGCCGAGCTCATACAGCGGCAGCAGCGGGATCTCGTGAGCTTTGGCGTACTCCCAGACGTCCTTCGCTGTCCAGCCGGCCAGCGGGCTGACCTTTCGCAGCACTTTGCCCGTGGGCAGCTTGAACGGCTCGACTTCGGCCAGATTCGCGCGGGACGGAGACTGGTCGCGGCGCAAACCTGTGAACCAGACGTCGTAGTCTTCCAGGGCGGCGAACAGCGGACCGACCTTGTGGCGCGCGCAGCATGCCGTCGTGTCGGTTCTCCAGAGCCCCGGCTGCGGCTCCGCCGCGCGTAGATTGATCAGATTGAGCTTCCACCGCTCGGCGAGCACGTCGCGATACTCGTACGTCTGGGCGAAATGGTGGACCGTGTCAAGAAAGAGCACGGGAATATCCGGCCGCACTTCGCGCAGCAAGTGCACGAGCACCACGCACTCGGCCTGAAAGCTCGAAGTGATGCAGGGGCGGGAGGCCGCCGCCAGCTCCGCCGCAATGAGCTGCCGTTCGTTCGTCATTTCAGGATCTCCTCGAGCGCCTGGCGCACGGCTTCAACCGCCTCGCGATCCGAGCGCGCGCCTCGTGCGATCTGCGCGAGTCTTTCGGCGGCGCCCGACTGCGAATCCGCCCTGTCGGCCTCGCGAACCGGCTGGTCGATCATCCCGGCGCCCGACGTGAAGTTGGTCGCCGGGTCAATGACGATGAAGCAGCCGGTGAACCGGTTGTCGGCGTAGGAGTCGAATACCAGCGGCCGGGAGGCTGTCACCACGACGGACCCGATCTGGTTCAACTCGAGCGGCCGATCGATTTCGGCCGCGGTACTGCGCGTCATGTGCTTGAGCACGTAGACGCGCGACGGATCAAGCGGACGCTCGTCCATCCAGACCATTTGCGCCTCGAAGCGCGCAGCCTGGTGCACGTCGCCGACGGCCAGCAGGTCCCCCCGGCTGATGTCCAGCTCGTCGTCGAGCACGAGCGTCACCGACATCGGCGCGAAGGCGCGGTCGAGGTCGCCGTCCCAGGTCGCGATGCGGCGGATGCGCGCCTGGCGCCCGCCCGGCCATGCGGTGATGGTGTCGCCGACACGAATCGATCCTGACTCGATCTCGCCGGCGTAGCCGCGGAACGAATCCCCCGGCCGCAGCACGAGTTGCACGGGAAAGCGAAAGGGCTTGTCCACGAGACTTCGGTCCGCTTCGACCGTTTCCAGGTAGTCCAGCAGGCTCTGCCCGTCGAACCACGGCGTGCGATCGCTGGAGGTAATGACGTTGTCGCCGAGCAGGGCGCTGATTGGAATCGCGTGGAGATCGGCGCCTCGCAGAAGCTCGGCGAAATCCGCGTGGATCCGATCGAACACGCCCCGATCGAACTCGACAAGGTCCATCTTGTTCACGGCCAGCACGAACTTGGTGATGCCGAGGAGCCGGGCGATGCGTGCGTGGCGCTTGGACTGGACGCGCATGCCGTGCCGCGCATCGACGAGCAGAATAGCCACGTCGGCGGTGGACGCACCGGTGGCCATGTTGCGTGTGTACTGCTCGTGTCCGGGCGTGTCGGCCAGGATGAACTTGCGCCTCGCCGTGGCGAAGTACCGGTACGCGACATCGATGGTGATGCCCTGTTCCCGCTCGGCCTTGAGCCCGTCGGTGAAGAGGGAAAAGTCGATCGGCCCTGCCGTACGGTTCTTGGACGCCTTTTCGACCGACTGCACCTGGTCTTCGTACACGCCGCGCGAGTCGTAGAGCAGCCGTCCGATCAGCGTGCTCTTGCCGTCGTCGACGCTGCCCGCCGTGCAGAGGCGAAGAAGGCTGCGCATCAGAAATAGCCCTCGCGCTTCTTGACCTCCATCGAACCGTCCTGGTCGTGGTCGATGATGCGAAGCTGCCGCTCGGAGTTCCGGACGCTGATGAGCTCTTCGATAATTTTCGGGACTGTGTCGGCGGTGGACCGGACCGCGCCCGTGCACGGCGAGCAACCAAGGGATCGCATCCGGCACAGCACCTTTTGCGGCCGCTCGTCGCCAAGCAGTCGGACGAACGGCTGCTCCACCATGATGAGCGCTTCGCCACGCACGATCACTTCACGCTCCTTGGCGAAGTAGAGGGGCACGACCGGGATGTTCTCGACGTGGATGTATTGCCAGACGTCGATTTCGGTCCAGTTCGACAGAGGAAACACCCGGATGCTTTCGCCCGGCTTGACCCGGGCATTAAGCACATGCCACAGCTCCGGGCGCTGGCGCTTGGGATCCCACTGCCCTTTTGGATCGCGCAGGGAAAAAATCCGCTCCTTGGCGCGCGAGCGCTCCTCGTCGCGCCTGGCCCCGCCGAACGCCGCATCAAACTTGCCGTCCTCGAGCGCGTCCAGAAGCGCCCGGGTCTTCAGCAGCCCGCAGCAACGCTGTGTCCCGACGAGGAACGGCTCCGTGCCATCGGCAATCGCCTGCCGGTTCGTGTGAACGATGAGCTTGGCGCCGATTTCGGCGGCGTATCTGTCCCGAAACTCGATCATCTCCCGGAACTTGTACGTGGTGTCGACGTGCAGCAACGGAAACGGAATCGGGCCGGGATAGAAGGCCTTCTGGGCCAGCCGCAGCAGGACCGACGAGTCCTTGCCGATCGAGTACAGCATCACGGGCCGCTCGAACTCGGCGACGACTTCGCGCAGAATGTGAATGCTCTCCGCCTCGAGCGCGCGAAGGTGATCCAGCCGCAAAGGCTGCAATGTCGAAGGCGGGGATTCCGAGAGTGACTCGATTGTTGACATGGGCCAGACACTTCTTTCCTGACGCAAGACCTCACACGACCAGCGGCGACTGGGAAGGCCGAGCGATTGCGGGAGAGAAGCGGTAGGTAACGAAGAACTAAGCTAGAAAGGCTTCTCCTCTGCCATCGCCGGCACGATACATGCGCATCGACAGGCTGCCGACGCGCCCGGACAACAACAGCAGAGGGAAAAGAGCATAGAAGTACAAGTACATACCACGGCGTCCCCGGATGGTTCAAGATAGCCCTGACGGGAGGCAGGCCATGGCAGGCGTTTTCCTGGTCTTTTGGGCGGTTTCGGCGCTCTCCGCGGCCGTGCCCGTCGGCCGCCCCGATCAGTCCGCGCCGGTCGCCCAGGCGCGCACGCGGACGGTGTATGTCACGGCGCTCGACCAGAACGGCGCCGCAATCACGGATCTGACTGCCGCCGATCTGGCCGTGAAGGAAGGCGGCAAGCCGCGCGCGGTGACCGGCGCCGAGCCGGCGACCGCGCGCCTGCATGTCGCTCTCATCATCGACGACAACGGCAGCGGTCTCTTCCGGGCGTCTGTCGTGCAATTCCTGAACCGCTTGCTGGACTATGGAGACTTTGCGGTCAGCACCATTGCCGGCCAGGTGCAGAAGCTCGTCGGATACACACACGATGTTGTGGCCCTGCGGACGGCGATCGGACGGCTCGGCCCACAGGCCGCCACGCCGGATGGCGGGCAGCTGCTCCAAGCCATTTCCGATTCAGCGCGCGAGCTCCGCCAGCGCGAGGCCGCGCGTCCAGTCATCGTGGCCCTGACAGTCGGCGGTGACGAACAGAGCCCGCTCACCGCCGATCTCGTGCTCGACCAGCTTCGCGACAGTCGCGCCATCATGTACGTCGTGTCGGTCGCCCAGTCGACCATCCGCTCCCAGACCAGGCCGGCCAGGCCGGCGGATCTCCTCGACGCGCCGCTCAACCTTGGCCAGGTGCTGGGGGACGGCCCGAAGCAATCCGGCGGGCGCCATGATGAGATCGTCGCCGCTCCCGGCCTGCTGCAAGGTCTGCAGCGAATCGCCGACGAACTGGTCCATCAGTACGTCGTGACGTATCAGGTGCCTGAGGGCGTCAAGCTCGACGAGCGCTTCAGCATCTCGACCACTCGAAAGGGCGTCACCCTGCGCGCGCCGTCGAGGATTCCCGCGAAGTAGGCTCGAGCAGCCGAATCAGGCCGCTAGACCATATGGAAAGACCGTTTCACCTCGGCTTTGCATCTAACGCAGGGCTTGACGTTGTAACCTGCGACAGCTTCAACTCACGAGCCTGCATACAACGGGGTCCATGGTGGCGTCGAAGACGCCGCCCGCAGGGCGGGAAGCCCTGGAGGCCGTGTCGGGCTCGTGAGATCTCCGACGCGTTGGGGCGCGGGCCGCGGAGACGACGGATGATCGAGGGCGCTTCGACGACGAGTCACGCTGATATACGGTGGTTACCGCGGTCGCCCGCGGCAGAGCACACATGACAGTACTTCGTCGGGAGGACGTGCAGTCTAGAGTCGCGAGTTGGGACGGAGGTCCGTATCGCATTGCTAGCTCGCCGATCCTCGCAATCGTGCCTCTGATCATCCGGCGTCTTCGCGGCCTGTCACCCGACCGCCTCATCGTTTCGTGACCGACTCGCCCTTTCCGTGCGCGATGGTGTGCATCAGCTCGCCGATCCCGAGGCCGGTTGGAGCGCCGCCCACAGGAAGCCCGTCAGCTCACGTGCGATCGCGACGGCGATTTTTGGCGCCGGCTTGTGTTGTTCCGCAGCCGCCGGAAGCGACGACACAGTCGTTGCTGTGCCTTGTCCGCCATCGCAATCACGCGGCTCGGTTGGCCTTTGCGTCGACGCGTGAGCGCCACCCCGACGCCCGGGCGATGCTGGTAATGCCAAGCCGTCTCGACGAGCAGTCGGCGGACCAGCGCATTGCCGGTCCGAGTGATCCGGCCGTCGCCGATGTTTCTCGCCCGTGGAATCCTCACCGGGCACCAGGCCGAGATACGCCATCAATGCCCGAGGCGAGTGGAACCGACGAAAGTCATGCAGTTCGGCCAGGATCAGGATCGCCGTCAGCGTGTCGATGCCACGGAAGCATCGCAACCATCCGACCGGTTCCCGATACGGTGCCGTCTCCGCGATCTCGGTCAGCCACGCGTCGAGCTCGATCAGCCGAGCCTGGAGGTGATCGATCGCCAACAGATAGTCTTCCACCACCACGCGCTCGGCCGAGTGTGTCCACGACAGGCTGTCGACCCACTGCCGATGCGCGCGCGTCCAGTTGCGACCGCGATGGTGCAGGCCGCGACGGAGCAGCAACTTGCCCATGGCGATGGCGGGCGCGCTGCAAATCTTCGCGGGCGTCATCGCGCGCTCGGCACAGATCCCGGAGCCGCTTCGTCTTCCGGCGAGAGCCGTTCTCATACGGCTCTAGTTCCGCGTTGCCGGCATCAGATGCTCGAGGATCAGGCGGTAGACGTCGATCGATCGCAGGCGGCCGAACTTCATCAATTCCGTCTGCCGCGAAATGAAGACCGGACTGTCATCAGGCGGGCCGCCCGGTCGTCCGTGCGATCCCTTGACGAGTGAGGCGTCCAGCGGGATGACGTCCATCAGCATACGGAACCCGAGCGCCTTCTTCGCCAGCCTCCAGCCGACCGAAAGCGCCGGCACGCGAATGGCCGGATCGAGCAGCAGTTCGGCAGGATCGTAGCCGGGCTTCCGGTGAATCTCGACAGTCCGCGCGAAGTCGGGCGCGCGCTGATCGTCCAGCCAGTAATAGTAGGTGAACCACGCATCGGGCCGCGCCACGGCAACGAGATCGCCGCAACGAGGATGGTCGAGGTGGCGCGCGGCCTTTTCGGTCTTGCCGTGCACCGTCTCCACCCCGGTGGTGGCTTCGACCAGGGCGCGTACCTCCTCCAACCGGCGGGGATCGTTGACATAGACGTGCGCCACCTGATGATCGGCGACGGCAAACGCCGCGCTCGCGCCCGGATCGAGCAACTCGCCGCCCATCTCCTCGCGGACGGCAAGCAGCCCGCGATCGCGCAACACGCGATTGAGGTGCACGGGCGTCGTGACGTCGACCAGGCCGTATTCAGACAGGACGAGCACTCCAGCGCCCCGCCCCTCGAAAAACGCAATCAGATCGGCGCAGACCTCGTCGACCTGATTCAGATCCGATGCGATCGCCGGATTACCGGGCCCGAGCCGCTGGAGGTTGTAATCGAGATGAGGAAGGTAGATGAGCGTCAGCGTCGCGTTGAATCGCTCGTCAACCTGTTTGGCGGCGTCGGCGATCCATCGGGTCGATCGGATGGATGCGCGTGGCCCCCAGAAGTCGAAGAGCGGAAACGTGCCGAGCTGCGACTGGAGCTCGCCGCGCAGGTCCGCCGGTGTGGTGTAGATGTCCGGGAACTTGCGTCCGTCGGCGCGGTAGATCGGCCGCGGGGTTACGGCGTAGTCGGCGGTCGAGTACATGTTGAACCACCAGAACAGATTCGCGCACGTAAACGACGGATTCAGGGCGCGCGCCGCATCCCAGATCTTCGGAGCCTGCACGAGCCGGTTGGACTGCTTCCAGAATTGGACTTCCGCGCTTTCTCGCACGTACCAGCCGTTGCCAACGACGCCGTGCTGCTCGGGATACTCCCCGGTCAAGTAGTCCGCCTGGGCCGTGCAGGTGACTGCGGGAAACGCCGGATCGATCGACGCCACGGTGCCCGCTGCGGCCCACGCCGACAACCTCGGCATCGCCGATCGAATCAGTTTCGGCGTCAGGCCGACGACGTTGAGGACGACGATCTTATTCATGGACAACTGCGCCCTGGGGCCCGTGACCTGAGCCGACGGGCAAGCCCCAGGACTCGAGTCTCAAGCCGTCTTGAATTCCTTCAACACCCACTCGTACTCGCGCGCGATCGAGTCGGCGATCTCGACCTTGAGGCCCGGCGGCAGCACGCTCCACGTATACGTTTCGATCTCGAGATACCGGGTCACGTCCGCATCCCGGACTGCCTGGAGTACCGTCTTGACGTCCGTCTGCGTGGATCCCAGACCATCGGTACTCGGCCGTGAACAGCGGCACATGGAAGTGAATCCGCCATTGGCGCGCCGCCGGCCTCGCCGGCGAGCGCAACGCGACATCGAGGTCGCTGAATCGGCGCAGCTCCCGTCCCTGCTTTTCGATCACCTGATGGAGGTATGTCGAGTCGGCAAAGGGCTCGAGCCGGGCCTCGATCGAGGCCGCCTCGGCGGCATCCGCGGGAAGGTTGACGTTCAATGCCGAGCTGAGCTGGATTCTCCCGATTCCAACGCCGGCGTCGCGAAGGTGAGCGAGCGCCGCGGCCGGGTCCTCGAACTCGACGCCGCAGTGGCACACGTCGAAGCAAAGTGGACATGCTCGCGAAGATGCTCGCGCGCCTCCTCCGGCTGAATGCCAAGACGCCGAGCGAGCTCCCGGCCGCCAAGAGGCTGAAGCCATCGCTGGAAGTACTCCACCGCCTCGCCGCTGGTCTCGAGCAGGCAATCGGGCTCCGGCTCGAGGTCCAGGTGCAGCGACCGTCCGGTCTGCCGTCGAACTTCGACCAGCCGCTCGGCAACGCGCACGACGTTGAGGGTCAGCTGCTCCCAGTCCTTGTCCGCCGGTGCGGGAATCCACGCCTTGTAAGACAGCGGGGTCGTCGAAATTCCTCCAGCCAGTCCGTCAGGCACCAGCGCGGTCAGAATCCTGATCAGGTCGCACGTATAGTCCACGCGGGCGTCGGTGCGCCAGTCGGGGGCGTACACCTGCGTCTTGACCGGCTCGCCGTGAAACGGCCCGTACGGAAATCCGTTGATGATGGCGACGTACAGACCCTCCGCGTCGAGGAAGGCGCGGAATCGATCGAGGTGGCCGTCCTGCAGCAGCTCGCGCGCGTCGCGCGCGCCCAGGCGCAGCCCCAGGCCGAAAGGCGCGTCGGGCGACAGCTCTCGCCTTCAGCGCCGGCGCGACGCGCCGCAGCGCCGCGTCGATGGCGAGCCAGCCATCGGCGGCGTGAATATTGGTGCAGTACGTCAGGTGAAGCGGCGGATCGGCGCGCAGCAGCACACCAATAACTTATGCTCGATTGCACCACGAAGGTGAGTCTTCACCGGGCGGCGATTGCCGGCTCACTCGCCTGCGGCCGGAGATGAAACTTTCCAGACTGGCTGAGGAAGCTCACAGGGTTCTCGAAGACCACCCGCCGAATGAGATCCTCCGGCAGGCGGCGGCGCCGCATCTCCAGGATGAACCGCGGCACGGCGATGGGATCGCTCGGGCCCCAGTCGCAGGCCCCGGCGACGCAGATGCGGTCGGGCCCGTACGTGGCGATCATGTCGACGGCTCGCTGGGCGGAGACCTTGGTCTGCGGATAGAGCGTCAGCCCGGCCCAGTAGCCGCCCGCGAGGATCATCTCGATCGTGTGCTCCTCCGCGTGATCGACCAGCACTCGTCCCGGCTCGAGTGTCGAGTACCGGCGAAGGACGTCAATGGACACCCGGGTGCCCTTCAGCTTGTCCTCCAGGTGCGGCGTGTGGATCAGAATCAACTGCCGGTGTGCAATGGCGAGCTCGACCTGCTCGTCGAAAGTCGCCACCTCGTTGCGCGTGATCCGGTTCATGCCGATCTCGCCAATCCCCAGCACGCTCGGCCTATCCAGGAACTTCGGGATCCGCTTGAGGACCTCGCGCGACAGTTCGCGGTCGTCGGACTCCTTCGGGTTGATGGCCATCCACGTGTAGTGCTGGATGCCGTACTGCGCGGCCCGCTTCGGCTCGAACTCGGTGAGTTGCCGGAAGTAATCCTCGACGCTGTCACCGCAGCTGCGATCCCAGCCGGCCCAGAACGCGGGCTCGGTGACCGCCACGCAGCCGGTCAGGGCCATCTGCTGGTAGTCGTCGGTGGTGCGCGAGACCATGTGGGCGTGGTGATCGATGTATTGCATTGAATTACCCCCGCTTCTCACGCTCATACGCGCCTTGCGCGCTCTTCCGATCGAGCGTCGGGATCGGCTCGGTCGTCGGATCGCTCAAAAGTAACTGGATCTGCCTGACGTAGTCCGGCGCCTTTCCGGCCAGCGTCTTCAACGCCTCGGTCAGCGCCTGGAGCCGGAAGTCTCGCGACTCGCGCGCCGGGTCGGCCCGATCCAGCCGATCGAGAAACGCCGCGATTTCCAGGATCCGGTTGCGATTCTCGATGAAGTACTCGTCTGCGAGTTCCCTGGCGGTGAGCGAGGACTGCAAGGCCATGATGGTTCTCTCGGGGCGCGTCACGTCACGACGATGGGGTGGCGGGCGCCGGTCGGCTCGTACGTCCGCAGCGTCTCGATACTTCGAATCATAACGTCCCGGCTGATCTCGTGCACGTCGAACGCCTGGCCGATGTTGCGGAGCAGCATGATGGTCAGCCGGCCGCCGAGGTGCTCCTGGAACTCGATCAACCCGCGCAGCACGTTGCGGGAGTCGCTGTCCTTGTCCAGGTGCTGCGACATCTCGGCCGTGTAGATTGGCAGCCCGAGGGCGACCAGCAGGTCGACCACACGCCGCCAGTCGCGCTCCGGCAGGACACGCCTGACAGACAGGCGTAAGTCGTGTCGAGCGCGATGCCGATCGCCACCGCCTCCCCGTGGCGCAAACGGTAATCGGTAACCTGCTCCAGCTTGTGCGCCGCCCAATGCCCGTAGTCGAGCGGCCGCGACGATCCGAGCTCGAACGGGTCGCCGTTGGTGGTGATGTGGTCGTAGTGCAGCTCGGCCGATCGGCGGACGAGTTGCTGCATGACCGCCAGATCGCGCCCTCTCAAGCGACTCGACTGGGCTTCGATGAAGTCGAAGAACCCGGCGTCTCGGATCAACGCCACCTTGATGGCTTCTGAAATGCCCGCCCGCCAGTCGCGATCCGACAGCGTCGGCAGAAACCGGGAGTCGTTGATGACGGCGAACGGCGGAGCAAACGTGCCGAGATAATTCTTCTTCTCGAAAGCGTTGATGCCGTTCTTGACGCCGAGGGCCGAGTCGTCCTGGGCCAGCACCGTCGTCGGCACCCGCACGAGCCGCACGCCCCGGTGCGCCATGGCGGCCGCGAAGCCAACGACGTCGAGGAGCGCTCCGCCGCCGATGCCGATGAGGTACGAGTGGCGGCAGAGCATGGCCTGATTCCATGACTCGCAGCACATCGAGCACGTAGCGCCATTCGTTCTTTACACGCTCCCCGCCCGGCAGCGCCAGCACGGGCGCCATCAGCCGCAACACGTCCTCATGACGCCGGCAATACTCCTCGACCTGCTCGATGAGGTCAGGATGGCCTTCCAGCAGCCCGTGATCGGCCACCGCAGCCACCTTCGCGGGCAGGTAGTCTGCGCTGTTTCGCGACAACATCGCGCAGACACGTGTTGGACGCGTCGAAGACCCCCTCCGTGAGGTGGAGGGGATAGTGGAATGCGACGTTGAAAGCCGCGCTCGATGTCATGGGGACGGGTCAGTTTTCCACAGATTTGCGGTAAACGGGGACAGGCCTGCCGGGGCCTGCCCCGGTGACGCCGGGCAGGCCCCGACAGGCCTGTCCCCATTTATCCCGAAATCTGTGGAAAACTAACCCGTCCCCTACGTAACCGCGAACAACCGGGACAAGCCATAGGCCACCACGGCAAGCCCGAGGACTGCGAGGCCGTCGACTGCTCCGGCATAAGTGGCGGCGATCGCCGCATCCAACACGACCAGGGAAAGGATGCCGGCCTTGACAGCCTGCCGGATTGCCAACGGATCGGGCCGCCGATAGGCGCGCGAAAAGGCCGGCAGGACCCGCCAGGCGAGCAGGACCATGAAGAACAGCGATGACCTGTCGCCGCCTGTGCCCAGAACGATCAGCGCGGCGATGACGCCTGCCACGCCCGCAAGCGCAAGGCCGGCCTCGCGCCGCCCCCCGCCATGAACCTCGCCCCGGCTCAGGCGGTGATGGAATAGACATAGACAAAAGGCAGCAGGGCGAGCGCGCAGCTTCCGCCCGAACGCTGCGGGCGCGGCGGCCATGCCGAGGCACAGGTTCAATCCGCGACACGCGCCCATCATCGCAGGGCCAGCCACGGCATGGCGCTTCGCCCATGAGTCGTAGGCGAGCACGAACGCCGCGATGGCGGCGGCGATGACGAAGCCCAGCGATGTGGCGGCGCCAGCCGCGATGACGCCGGCGAGAAGCAACCCGCCACCAAGCCCCGCCGCAGTGCGGGCGGGCACGCGGCCTGACGGAATCGGCCGCTCCGGACGCTCGATCGCATCCAAATCCCTGTCGAAGAAATCGTTCAGGACGACGCCGCCGCCGTACAGACACGCGGTGGCCACCAGAAGCCACGCCAGCACGGACCAGCCGTTCGCTCCCACGATCGCGTACCCCGCCAACACGTCGGCCAGCGCGGTGACGACATTGGCCGGACGAAGAAGCTGGAGATACGAACGGATCAGGCCCTCCGGCCTGGAGTGTTGGCTTCGCGGATCGCGAGGGCTCAAGCCTCCACTCGCAGCTTGTGCGCCAGGTGATGCAGGAACAGACCGACGTCGGTCACGAGCCCGACGGTCTGCGACGATCCGCGATCGGAGAGCTTCGTCACGACGGCGGGATTGATGTCGACGCACACGACCCGCACCCGCGCCGGCAGCATGTTGCCGACGCCGATGCCGTGCAGCATCGTCGACAACACCAGGACCAGCTCGACATTGGCGAGCGCGGCTGCATAGCGATCCTGCGCGGCGATCAGATCCATCATGGTCTCGGGCAGCGGGCCGTCGTCGCGAATGCTGCCGGCAAGCACGAAATCGACATGGTTGCGCACGCACTCGTACATCACGCCCGACGTCAGGACGCCATGCTCGACGGCCGCGTGCAGGCCGCCGGCGCGGATGATCGTGTTGATCGCCCGCATGTGATGCTGATGGCCTTCCTTGACGGGATTGCCGAGCGTGAGATCGACGCCGAGCGACGTGCCGAACAGCGCGAATTCGATGTCGTGCACGGCCAGCGCGTTGCCCGCGAGCAGCACCTGCACGTACCCGCGGCGAATCAGTTCCCCGAAGTGCTCGACGCCGCCCGGTGTGCACGACGACCGGTCCGGCGACGAACGCGATGCGGCCGCCCGCCTGGCGGACCTCGCGCATCATCGTGGCGATCTTGCCGACGCTGACCTCGACGCGCCGCTCCGAGGAGATGTCGTTGGTCATGAACGCGAAGCCGAGCCGGTCGCGCTCGCGGAACTCCGGTGTGACGCGGATGCCGTCCACGCCGCAGACGATCGCGTCGCCCTTGCGCACTTCCCGAAGCTTCCGGCAGATGGCGCGGCCGTCATCGATCACGATCACGGCGTCCATGCGCTGCCGCTCGACCTCGAGCCAGCGCGCCCCGATGCCGGACGGATGTCTGCTGGTTGGTCGTCGAGTAGAAGTCTTCGGGCGCGCAGCCGTCCTTGTCGGCGGGCTGCACCTCGGCGTCGCGCTCGCGGACGGCGTGGCAGCCGAGCGGCATCAATTCTTCGATCAGCCGCTGGAGCGCCGCCTCGTTGGCGGCGGTGACCTTCAACTTGCAGGTGCGAGAAGTCCTCGTTGGTCCGGCCGATATCGAAGTGCAGCACTTCAAAGCTGCCCGCTCGCTCGATGACCTTGTCGAAGATCGTGTTGAGCAGCTGCGAGTCGATGAGATGGCCTTCGGCTTCGACGACCTCGGTGACGGGACGGTCACTCATGAAAGCGTCACTCTTCTATTCCGTCACAAACGCGTCGGCTTCCAGTGGATCGGCGGCGGCTCGTCGTCGATGAGGTACTCGAACTCGTCGCGGAACTGCTCGACCGGCATGCCGGACGCGGCCGCGCACTTTCGCGCACTCGTTGGGATCGTCGAAGTCGTCGCGGCGGAGTCGGATCATGTAGCGGCGTGCGATGGCGTAGCGCGTGGAGTGGATATCGACCAGTCGCACGCGGGCGCGGCCCGTGTCCGGATCCAGCATGTCGGCGAACGGAATCGGCACGAAATTGCCGGCCTGCATCGAGACCATCGCCGCGTTGCCGCCGGACAGCAGATACTTCGTCGCGCAGTATCCCAGATCGCGCGTGTATTCCATGTCGAACGGAATCGGATCGGCGCAGCGCAGCTCGTAGCCGATGTCCTTCGACGGCAATCGTGATCTCGATGCCCAGCTGCTTCAGCCTGGCCTGCACCTGTTTCTTGACCATGTCGCCCAGGTCGACTTCGGCCAGGCGCACGTGGCCGTGCGCGTCGCGCTCGACGTCTCCCAGCACCGCGAAGTCCTCGGGCTCGAACGAGAGCACCAGCCCTTCCGCGAGCACGGCCACGCCGTACTGCCGGCCGTCGCTCAGACGCTTGATGATGGCGCCGACCAGCGT
The DNA here is from genome assembly GCA_963724645.1 of uncultured Acidobacteriota bacterium. Taxonomy (GTDB): domain Bacteria; phylum Acidobacteriota; class Vicinamibacteria; order Vicinamibacterales; family SCN-69-37; genus CAVXSP01. Next base: position 1,497,594 of record CAVRVJ010000003.1, on the reverse strand, counting down.
GTCGACGATCTTCCTCAGGCGCACGTGGCGCCGAACTCCTCGGGGATCAGCGTGAGCGTCGCGCCGGCGGCCTTGCCGATGCCGAGCGCCAGATGGCCCGCCTTGCGCCCCATCGCGACGACGAAGTACCACCGCGACGTGGTCTTGGCATCCACCATCAGGTTCTGCACGATCTGCACACCGACGTGCCGCGCGGTCTGGTAGCCGAACGTGTCGACGTAGGCCGGCAGCTCGAGATCGTTGTCGATGGTCTTGGGGACGTGCACGACGCGCAGACGTCCGTCGGCGCTCTGCGCGAGTTTCATCGCCGAGAACGCCGTGTCGTCGCCGCCGATCGTGATGAGCTGCGAGACGCCAAGCCGCAGCAGCGACTGAATCGTGTTCTCGAGCAGCTGGGGATCGCTCGTCGGGTTCGCTCGCGCGATGCCGAGCTGGGATCCCCCGCGGAAATGGATCCGGCTGACCTCGTGGATCGTCAGCGGCACGACGTGATCGATGTTCCCCTGCATCAGCCACTGAAAGCCGTCGCGAATCCCGACCACTTCGACATTTTCCAGACGGCCGCGGATCGTCGCCGCGCCGATGACGCTGTTGATGCCTGGGGCCGGACCGCCGCCGACCAGAATGGCCAACTTCCTGCTCGAGCTCACGCGCCGCTCCTTCTTTTCCACAGATCGTAATTCACCCGCCGGGGAAAAGACACTCGCGCGGATCTCCATCTCTGGTTCGCTCATCACGGCAGGCGCGCAGGAGCCGGTCCCCGACAACAACGAAACGACAAACCGACTGGGCGTAGGCCGCAGGCCCGAGCCCAGGGGCCGGTGTTGCCACGGGGCGCGCGCGCGGCGCCAGTGCGCCCGGCAACCGCAGCCGTCCCCGGCGGTCCAATTGGCGGCGCCCGCGGCAGCCCGGATCGCGCTTTCCAGCCTGCCAGTAGCCGCGTCATCGCCCGGACCGCCAGTCTGTGCGGCAGCGTGATGAAGAAGGCACGATGGCTCTGAATTGACGGCGCATTGTTCTACGCTGCGAAATGAGTCGTCGAGCGCCCGCAAATTTGACATCCTCCAGCCCTTAGAGAATCATTGGCGCCTCACGCCGCCCCCGGACGAGCGGTCCGTCTCCGCGTCAACTTCAGTCCATGGCCATCGAGCAATCACATCGACCCGTGCCGACGTCGAACAACTGGTCCGACAGGCGGTGTACGCGCGCGTTGGTCGGCCGCATGCGCGCCGAGCGCGCCGCCTCATCCGCTCGTGGTGAATGTCAGCGCGAGACACTGTCACGTGACGCAGGAGGCGCTCGAGCAGCTGTTCGGCACGGGCCATCAGCTGCGCGTGCACCGGCCGCTGTATCAGGAAGGGCATTTCGCCGCCGAGGAGACCGTCACCATCATCGGCCCGAGGCAGCGGATGATCTCCAACCTGCGAATTCTCGGCCCGTGCCGCAGCTACACGCAGGTCGAGCTCGCCTATTCGGACGGCATCGCGCTCGGCTTCGATCTGCCGCACCGCCTCTCCGGCAAGGTCCAGGGCACGATCGGCGCGATGTTGATGGGGCCGGCCGGGTTCTACGAGATGCAGGAAGGCGTCATCCGCGCCATGCGGCACGTCCACATGGGCCCGGACGATGCCGCGCACTACGGCGTGAAGGCCGGCGATATGATGAAGCTCAAAATTGGAGGGCCGCGCCGGGATCACGCTCGACAACGTGCTGGTCCGGATCGAACCGACCTCGAAACTCGAGGTCCATATCGACACCGACGAAGGCAATGCCTGCAACCTTCAGCCTGACACTCCGTGTGAGCTGGTGAAGTAGCCTGCGCGACCGAGCGCCGGAGCGAGCAAGACACGCGCTGGGGCCCCATCGTAGGGCCGCCACGCGACATTGAATAAGAGAGGACTTCTGAACATGGTCGAAGCAGCAATCGGGATGGTTGAAACGAAGGGCTACACCGGCGCCGTCGAAGCCACCGACGGCATGGCGAAGGCCGCGAACGTGACGATCTCGCGAAGCATCGCCATCGGCGGCGGGTTGATCACGGTGATTTGCCGGGGCGATGTCGCCAGCGTGAAGGCCGCCGTGGACGCCGGCGCCAGGGCCGCAGCCAAGGTCGGCGAGTTGGTCGCCTCGCACGTCATTCCACGGCCCGCACGACGAGCTGGCCAAGGGTTTCCTGGGCGACGGCGCGGCGCCGCGACGCGGATCGGCGAAAAAGGCAGGTTCTTAATGGCTCAGCCAGCACTCGGCATGATCGAAACGAAGGGCCTCTGCGCGCTTTTCGAAGCGACGGATGCCGCCCTCAAAGCCGCCGACGTCTCGTTCTCAGGCTGGGAAAAGATCGGCAGCGGGTACGTCACCGCGTTCTTCCGCGGCGACGTCGCCAGCGTGAAGGCCGCGACGGACGCGGCGCCTCGGCGGCCGCCCAGATCGGCACGGTCGTCAGCGTGCAAGTGATTCCGCGGCCGCACGACGGCCTCAGCGTGTTGGGACGCTGGCTGCTGTAGTCGCGCAATTCGACCGCGGGGCACCGCGAAGAACACAGAGTTTCCCGTCAGCTCCAGATGAAGATCCTTGTCCCCAACATCGGTTCGACGTCGCTGAAATGGCGGCTGTTCGATTTTTCGAACGGCGAGGAGCGGCTGCTGCACAAGGGCGGCTTCGAGCGGGTGACCGATTATGCGCGGGCGATTGGAGATTGCCTGGAGCAGCTCAAGGCGGCCGGCGCCATTCATCGCGAATCGGACATCGCGGCGGTCGGGTTCAAGACGATCATCGCCAAGGGGATCACCGGCTGCGTCCGGATCGACGAGCGTGTCCTGCGCGCCATGGAGGCGTACAGCGGGCTCGCGCCGGCGCACAATCCGCCGTACATCACCGGCATCCGGCTGTTCGCCGATCGGATGCCGGACGTGCCGCTCATCGCGCTGTTCGAGACGGCGTTCTATCAGTTTGCCCCGGAAGCCATGATGCGCTACGCCGTGCCGGAAGCCTGGCACGACGCCGGGGTCCGGCGCTGGGGATTTCACGGCGCCAGCCACAAATTCATCGCGGAACGATCGGCGGATCTCCTCGGACGGCCGGATGTCGCCGACCGGACGCGCGCCCTGTAGTGGGCCCGCTCCGTCGGACCGGCCGCGGCCGCGCGTCCCAGGCCCGCATCGCCAGTCAGCGCGATCTTCGCGTCGATTTCGCTGTCATCTCGGCGGCAGTTCGAGCATTACCGGGATCCTCAACGGCGTGGCGATCGGCAACAGCTTCGGGATGAGCCCGCAGTCCGGCCTGCCGCAGAACAACCGCGTCGGCGACCTCGATCCGGCGGCTCTGCCCGTGGGTGATGCGTGCGCTCGGATCTGTCGATCGATGAAGCTCGAGCGGCAGTTGACGCAGCGAATCCGGCCTGCAAGGGCGTCAGCGGCTTGTCGAATGACATGCGGGATATCGAGCGCGCGGCCGACGAGGGCGATCGGCGCGCGGCGCTGCGCTCGACTGTTCGTCGCCGCCGCGCGGCATTGGATCGGCGCCTATTTCCTGGCGTTGAACGGCGCCGACGCGATCGTGTTCACCGCCGGGATCGGCGAGAACAGCGCGCGCTGCGCGAGCGATCTGCGCCAATCTCGACGCGCTGGGCATCGTGCTCGATCCGCACGCGAACGCCGACGCGCACGGACGCGAAGCGCTGATCAGCGCTCCGTCGTCGCGAGTGAGCGTCTTGGTCATTCCGACGAATGAAGAACTGGTCGTGGCGCGGGAAGCGCGACGGCTGCTCGAGTCTGCGCGGGAAGCCTCACGAAACGACGAGGCGCCACGACTCGCACCGGCCCGTCCTCGTCATTAACGCAGGACCACACATATGGCTGAACAACAGCAGGCACTGGGAATTCTTGAAACTCGCGGACTGGTGGCGCTCGTCGAAGCGACCGACGCCATGCTCAAAGCGGCGAACGTCGAGCTGGCGGGCCCGATGACGCAGGTCGGCAACGCGCTGGTGACGGCGGTCGTCGTCGGCGACGTCGCGGCGGTCAAAGCCGCGACCGACGCCGGCGCGCAGGCCGTCCGAGCGATGAAGGGCGAGCTCGTCAGCGTCCACGTCATCGCCCGCCCGCACGACGACGTGAACACGGTGCTGCCGAAGAAGAAATAGTCCAGCACGAGAACGAGTGTTCGAGCGCTGCCGCGCGGGCGGAGTGGGGCCCCGCGAGCAAGGAAAGAAGCTGACCGATGTTTCTCGCACGAGTTGAAGGATCCGTCGTCTCGACCAAGAAGGACGCCGAGCATGGACGGGCGCAAGCTCCTTCTGCTGCGGCCGCAGCTCGTGGACGACAAGGATCCCACGCACTTCCGTCCGGGCAGCAACACCATCGTGGCCGTCGACAGCGTCGGCGCGGGTCTGGGCGAGCTGGTGATGTTCTGCCAGGGCAGCAGCTCGCGCCTCGCCGGCGGCCTCAAGGATCTGCCCGTGGACGCCGTCATCGTCGGCATCGTCGACGTGGTGGACGTGTTCGGAAAAGAGATCTACAACGCGCGGAACGGCGCGTAAATGGCTCTGCTCAACGAAGCCGCCATCCGGGACATCGTCGCCGAGGTCGTGAGCCGCCTGGGGGGATGCCGCTCCTGCGGCCGCGCCGTCCGCGGCGAGCGCGGCCAGTGCGCGCGCAGGCCGGCGGTCGAACCCGGCGGCCGCGCCGAGGCGCGTTCGGCGTGTTCCAGGACGTCGACGAGGCCTGCACCGCCGCGCACGAGGCCTACCTCCAGCTGCAGGCGAAGGGCGTCGAGGCGCGGCGGCAAGATCGTCGCGATCGTCAAGCAGCTGGCCGAGATCAACGCGGAGGCCTGGGGTCGGCTCGAGCTGGATGAGACGAAGATCGGCCGGCTCGATCACAAGATCGAGAAGCTGCAGATCATCAAGCTCGTGCCCGGCGTCGAATGGCTGTCAGCCGTACGCGCTCAGCGGCGATCACGGCATCACGCACGAGGAGTACACGCCGTTCGGCGTCGTCGGCGCGGTCACGCCGAGCACGCACTCGGTGCCGACGCTGAGCGGCAACATCGTCAACATCGTCGCGGCGGGCAACGCCGTCGTGTTCAACGCGCACCCGGCGGCGGCGCGCTGCGCCGCGACGGCCGTGCGCGCGTACAACGAGGCCATTCATCGCGAGATCGGCATCGAGAACATCGCCTGCATCATCGAGCCGCCGACGCTCGAGACGTTCGACGCGATGTGCCGGCACGAACTCGTCAAGCTGCTGCTCGTCACCGGCGGTCCCGGCGTCGTCAAGGCCGCCATGCAGGCCGGCAAGCGCGCGATCTGCGCGGGCCCGGGCAACCCGCCCGTGCTGGTGGACGACACGGCCGTGCATGACACGGACGGCGCAGAAGGTGATTCAGGGCGCCGCCTACGACAACAACCTGCTCGTGCATCGGCGAAAAGCAGGTGTTCGCGCTGGACGTCATCGCCGACGAGCTGATGATCGAGCTCGCGCAGCCACGGCGCGGTCCGGCTGAACGCTTCGCAGGTCGACGCGCTGACCAAGGCGGCGTTCACGATCACGCCCGGCACAGGCGGCGGCTGCGCACACGCGTCGGTCAAGAAGGATCTGATCGGCAAGGACGCGCCCGTGCTGGCGCAGGCGGCCGGCGTGAACGTGCCGGCCGGCACGCAGCTGCTGTTCGCCGAGACCGACGCGCACGCATCCCTTCGTCATGGAGGAACAGATGATGCCGTTCCTCCCGATCGTCCGCGTCGCGCAGCGTCGAGGAGGGTATCGAGCGCGCGTTCGAATCGGAGCTCGGCTACAAGCACACGAGCATGATCCACTCGCACGAACGTCGAGCACATGACCGCCGATGGCGCGCAAGCTCGACACGACGCTCTTCATCAAGAACGGCCCGTGCATGGCGGGCCTCGGGCCTGGGCGGCGAAGGCTACCTGAGCTATTCGATCGCGACGCCGACCGGCGAAGGCGTGACCAATCCGAAGACGTTCTGCCGCGTGCGGCGCTGCGTGATGGTCGATAACCTGCGGATTTACTGACGTGCTGCTCTGCCGCGTGGAAGGCAACGTCGTCGCGACGCGCAAGCATCCGAGCCTGGAGGGCTGGCGGCTGGTGATCTGCCAGCCCATCAACCGCGAGGGCGAGCCCGAGGGCTCGCCGCAGATCGCCATCGATCCGCACGGCGCCGGCATCAGCGAGCGCGTGATCATCTCGTCGGACGGACTCGGCGACGCGCCGGCTGGTCGGCGACGACAAGAGTCCCGCGCGATGGATCTCTGCATCGTCGAGAGTCGATGCGATGCGTGAGTCGATGCCGAACGACGAGGAGTGAGTGCCGGAGCGTCAGCCGTGCGAGGGACGCGGGACGGTATCGGACATGAAATTGGGCAGTCATCGGCCGCGTCACGTTGAACCAGGTCGTGCGCGAGCTCGAGGGCGCGCGCTGGCTCATCGTCTCGCCGTTCACCCGCGATCTCTATCAGCGCGGCACCGAGACGCCCGACGGCATGAGCAAGGACCCGACGCTGGTCGTCTACGACAATATCGGCGGCGGCCTCGGCCAGACGATCGGCTACGTCGAGGGCCGCGAGGCCGCCATGCCGTTCGATTCGCCGACGCCGGTCGACGCCGATCAACGTCGCGCTCGTGGACGAGGTCGTCTACGAGCCGGTGACGGACAGTCCGCCTGAGGAAGCGAGTCTTGCGAGCGCGCTGCACGCAATTTCATGATCGAAGACCCGTCATCACCGCCAGACAAATCGAAGAGCTGCTGCGAACCGGCGGCGACGTCGCGACGCTTGCCGGCCGACGCGATCTACACGCCGTCGGCACTCGATCTTCTGCGCGACGCCGAGCGACAGCGGATCCGACGCGACGCCGCCGCGAGCGCGGCCGCGCGCCGCCCTCGCAGGCCGATCAGCTCGAAGAGTCCGAAGGCCGAGCTCGAGGCGCTTTTCAACTCGGCGCACTGCCTCGACATCAAAGAACAGATTTGCGAAGTCGGCCGCCGGCTGTGGCAGCGCGAGTACGTCGACGGCAACGGCGGCAACATCGCCATCCGCGTCGGCGAGGACCTGGCGATCTGCACGCCGACGCTCGTCAGCAAAGGGCTTCATGCAGCCCGACGACATGTGCCTGGTCGATTTCGACGGCAACCAGCTCGCGGGAGCGAAAGAAGCGGACCAGCGAAATTCTGATGCACCTGCAGATCATGGCGCGCCAGCCGAAGGCGGTCGCGACCGTGCACTGCCATCCGCCGTACAGCGACCGGATTCGCCGTCGTCGGCCTCGAGCCGCCAACGTGCCTTGTGCCCGAGTACGAAATCTTCGCGTCGGTGGCGCTCGCGCCGTACCGGACGCCGGGAACGCCCGGACATGGGCAAGCTCGTGGCGGATCTGGTCGACCAGCACAACATCGTGCTGATGGCCAATCACGGCGTTGTCGCCTGGAGTCCGAAGTCGGTCGAGGACGCGTACTTCAAGATGGAAATCCTCGAGGCGTATTGCCGCACCGTGCTCGTGACGGCGCAGCTGGGCAAGCCGCCGAACACGTTCACGCCGCAGCAGATGCAGGATCTGCTGAAGATCAAGCAGAGCCTGGACATTCCCGATCCGCGCATCGGCCTGAAGGAAGCGAGTCTCTGCGACAACACCGAATGGCGGCCGGGCGTGCAGTGCGCGGTGCCCCGCGTCGCCCTCCGCGTCGCAGCCCGACTCGGCCAGCCGAGGCGCTCGTTCAGGCGATTACCGATCAGATCATGGAGCAACTCAAATGAGCCGGCGGGCCCGCAGGGCGGCAAGCCGGCGCGTGACCTGGCGGCCCTGCGGCCGTGCAGCCTGCCGCGCATGTCCCCGGAAGCATCAATGAAAGTCACGATCATCGGCGGCGGCGGGCGGGTCGGATCGTGCGCGGCCTTCGCGCTGCAGTGCAGCGGCCTCGTCGCCGAACTCCAGATCCTCGACGCCAACCAGGAACTGGCCGAAGGCGAAGCGCTCGACCTCCTGCACGGCAGCGCATTGGCGGGCGACCAGCGCATTCTACGCGGGCGACTACGCGCGCGCGGCCGACAGCGACCTGTTCCTGATTACGGCCGGCCTCCGGCGCAAACCGGACGAGTCGCGGCTCGATCTGATCAATCGCAACGTCGCGCTGTTCGTGCAGATTCTCGACAGCCTGAAATCCGCGGGACTCGCGCAAGGACGCGCACGTCTTCGTCGTGTCGAATCCTGTCGATATCCTCACCCAGCTGGCGGTGCAGCGGCTCGGACTCCCCTGGCAGCAGGTCTACGGCCTGGGCACGATGCTCGACAGCGCGCGCTTCAGCTCGTTCATCGCCGAGGAGCTGAAGCTTGCGCCGACACAGGTGAAGGCCCTGATCCTCGGCGAGCACGGCGATTCGATGGTGCCCATCTGGTCGAGCGCCGCCGTCAATGGCCTGCCGCTCACCGGGCTGCCCGACTGCAATGCCGGTTTTCAGAATGACGTCTTCGAGCGCACCAAAGGCAGCGGCGCGGAAGTCATCAAGAGGAAGGGCGGCGCCGGCTGGGCGGTCGCGCATCGCCATCCGCGACGTCATTCACGCGGTGCTGCTCGACAAGAAAGCGCTGCTGCCGGTTTCCTCGCTCGTCCAAGGCGCCTATGCCATCCGCGACATCTGCCTGAGCGTGCCCGTCGGTCGTCGGCCGCGGCGGCGTCGAGCAGCATGTCGAGATCAAGCTGTGGCCGAAGGAAGTGGCGGGCGTGCAGCAATCCGCGCGCGCGCTGAAAGAGACGCTGTCGAAAGTGAGGGCGTAGCGACGCTGAGGCGCCTCTCCCGAGGCACGACGGTCAGACGCGCGGGTCGGGCAGGAACGCGCGCTCTTCGTACTCGAAGTAGTCGAAGTCGGCCGGCATCAGCGTGCCCGCCAGATCCTGGCAGGCCACGCCCACAAATGCGCCCGTGAAGTTCGGAAGGCCTGGCGCGGTCGCCTCATCGGACAGCGCGCTGGCATCGAACTGCTGCGTAAGCCACGTCCAGGGCCGTCCGTCCTGCCGATATCCAAACAGGAGACGCTCGTAGTCCACCTCGACACGCAGCTCCACCGGGCCATCCGGCGGGATCGGAATCGGCGGCGTGAACGCGTCAGGTTGGAGCTGGTCGGGCAGCATGGACATCACGCGGAGGTGCCGTCCCACAACATCGTCGTGTGAAACATAGAAGTAGTGGAACTTGGCGCCGTTGTAGTAACACACGAGGCCCGCCGCCTGCTGAAAGTGCCGCGGCGCGGCGTCGACGATGGTCGCGGCCCGATAGCAATGCGACTGCTGACGCCGGGCGACCAGCGCCTGTCGAAATTGACTGCCGATCGTCTCCCGGCCGTAGAGGCGCAGATGACCACGGCGCGCCGTCAGGCTGAACAATTCGTCCGGTTGGGGCGACCGTAGCCATTGAAACTCGAGCGGCAACGCGTCGTCATCGAAATCCCTCCGCACCGGCGGCGCGGCCATGGGGTGCGGCGACAGGGCTGGCGCCTCGACTTCGAGCATCGGCAACCCTTGCCCATCCGCCGTACGAAGCCATCCGTCGGCGGACCAGACCATTGGCTGGATCGCTGTCTCCCTGCCGAGCGTGCAGCGCCCGCGATTGTGCAGGGGGCGCCCGCACAGAGTACACCATATAGGTCTCGCCGGTTTGTGTCTCGACCAGGTCGGCATGCCCTGCCCGCTGCAAGGCGACATCGGGCCGATGCCGGGCGGTGAGGATGTATGTGTCCGGGTGCAACTCGTACGGACCGGTCAGGGCGCGGGACCGCGCCATCGTGACGGCATGGCCCCATCCGGTCCCGCCCTCGGCGGTGATCAGATAATAGAAGCCGCCGCGTTTGTAGAGATGCGGCGCTTCGGTGAACCCGATGGCCGTGCCGGCGAAGATGTTCTTGCGTTCGCCGATCAGCCGGCGCCCGGCCGGGGAGTACTCCTGTAAGACGATGCCCGCGAAGCGATTCTGTCCCGGCCGGTGATCCCACAACATGTTGACCAGGTACTTCCGGCCGTCGTCGTCATGAAAGAGCGACGGATCGAAGCCGCTGCTGTTCAGGGGGATCGGATCGGACCAGTCGCCGTCGATGCGAGGACTCGTCACCAGATAGTTGTGGACGTCGCGCAGCGCCGCACCGCCGGCACGCGGCTGCGAGGTTCGGCCGTACCGCTTCACGTCCGTGTAGATCAGATAGAACAGGCCGTCGGCGTGCGTCAGGCACGGCGCCCAGATGCCGCACGAGTCCGGCTCGCCCAGCATGTCGAGCTGGCTCGCCCGCGTCAACGGCCGCGTCAGCAGTCGCCAATGAACGAGGTCGCGCGAGTGATGAATCTGGACGCCGGGAAACCACTCGAAGGTGGACGTGGCGATGTAATAGTCGTCGCCGACGCGGACGATGGAGGGGTCCGGGTTGAACCCGCGCAGGATCGGGTTGCGGATGATCATGCGTGGCGCACGGCGAGCGGTTCGCGGACGAGCGTCCACAAGACCACGGCTCCCAGCAGGTCGAGCACGGCCAGGCCGATGAAGAACGGCGAGTAGCCGACGGTGGCGACCAGACCGCCAATCAACAGCGAGAAGATGAGCAGCCCGGCGTTGCCGCAGGTGCCGGCCATGCCGGCGACAGTTGCCACTTCGCTGCGCTTGAACAGATCGGACGACATCGTGATGACCGTCACCGACAGCGTCTGGTGCGCGAACCCCGCCAGACTGAGCAGCGCGATCGCCACGTAGGGACTGTCGACGAATCCCACGAAACCGACGCCCATCATCAAACACGCGCCGATCGTGAAGGCGCCCCGCCGCGCGTTGATCAGGCTCGCTCCAAAGTACCGCTGCAACCCCAGGCTGATCGTGCCGCCGAAAAGACACCCGAGATCGGCCGCGAGGAACGGCAGCCAGGCGAAGAGCGCGATCTGCTTGAGGTCGAAGTGCCGGACGGTGCTGAGGTAGAGCGGCAGCCAGAAGGTGAGCGTGCCCCAGGTCGGGTCCGCCAGCAGACGCGGCAGCGCGATTCCCCAGAAATTCCGCTGACCGAGGATGTGCGCGATCGGCGGGCGGCCGCTGCCACGAAGGTGCGACTCCTGGCCTTTCGCGATGTAGGCTCGCTCGTCTTCAGACAGCGATCGATGGCGGGATGGCGACTCATAGAACAGGAGCCAGAGCACGACCCACCCCAGCCCGATCAGACCGGTGATGACGAAGGCCGTCTGCCAGTTGTACTTGAGGATGGCCCACGCCACGAGCGGCGGCGCCACCATCGAACCGGCGGACGCGCCCAGGTTGAACACGCCGCCCGCGAAGTGGCGCTCCTTCGCCGGAAACCACTCTGACGTGGCCTTCATCCCCGCCGGGTTGGCGCAGCCCTCGGCGAAGCCGAGGAGTCCGCGCAGACCGGCGAGGGCCTGCCAACTGTGCGCCAGGCCGTGCGCCATGCAGATGCACGACCAGGCGACGGCAAACATCGCAAACCCGGCCTTGAGGCCCACGACGTCGAGCACGTAGCCGGACACCGGCTGCAGCATGATCGCGCCCTGGAAGCTGCCGAGAATCCAGGAGTACTGCTGTGCGGAGATGTGCAGCTCAGCGAGAATCGTCGGCGCTGCCACCGCCAGCGCGCTGCGGGTCAGGTAGTTGACGATCGACCCGACCATCAGGAGGCTGATCATCCACCACCTGAGGCCCTTGATGATGTGCACGGAGGAGATACTTCGACACGGCCTGCTATCTCTTCTTGCCGGCGCCAGGCGCCGCAGCGCTGGGCGCATCGAAGTATTTCGCGGCGAAGTCCAGGAACACGGGCCAGTTCGGTCCGGGCGTGTGACCGGACGCGTGCTGGCGGAATCCGATGTCGCCGGTGATGAGCGTCGTCTCAATCTGCGGGAACTCGGTCGTGCCGAGGTCTTTCTTCCCGAGGAGTCTGTAGACGGGCCCGGCGCCGACGCCGGCGAGGAACGTCCCCTTCGCGTCAACCCAGGCGTCGTTGATGTTCGCCGCCTGCAACTCGACGGGGCCGCGGCTCAGGATGACGCCGGGATCGCCGGGCTTCAGCATCTTCGGCGTGCCGTCCGGGTTCTCGTCCGGTCCCTTGCCCGCGCTCAGGAAGACGGGGCGCGGCGCGCACAGCGCGATCAGTTCGTGCGAGTCGACCGGCAAGGTGTCCCAGCGACCGGCGTACTTCAGGAAGTTGCCGGCCATCCAGTGGTACTCGTTGAGCGCGGCAAGATTCTCGATGAGCTCGCCATACTTGCGGCGATGAAGCTTTGCGCCGCCTTCACCTGAGGAGCTGATGAAGCCGGTAAGGAACCGCTCGTCGTACGCCATCGCGACCAGCGCCGCCTTCCCATTGCGCGAGTGTCCCTGCACGGCCACTTTCTTCGCGTCGACCGCTTTGTCCGTCTCGAAGTAGTCGAGGACCTTGCTCATGCCCCAGCCCCACGCCGAGAGCACGCCCCAGTCGTCGAGCTTGCGCGGCTGGCCTTTGTTGACGAGGCCGATGATCCCGACGTCCAGTCCGGCGCCGCAGTCAGCCTGGATGCTGGCCGTGTTCACGGTCGCGTAGCCCCACCCGCGGCTGGCGATCTGCTCCTGCGCGGTCGGCCCCTGCGCGCCGAATCCTGGTGGCGGGCCTGCGGCCGCTCCACGCGCCGCAGCGCCGGCGCCGGCGACTCGCGCCGCGCCCGCTGGAGGCACGCCGCGCGCTGGAGCCCCAGGCTGTACACACGGGGTCGGGATCGGCGGCGCACCAGGAATTGCACCACCTCCGAGCACCATGACCACGGGTACGGGCCCTTTGGCGTTCTTGGGTGTGCTCAAGGTTGCGTGAATGTCTACCTTGATGGCAGGAAATGCGGAATTGTCGACGTGGCCTACGAGTTGCTTCGTGACGACCGGCACGCTGCCGAACGTTTCGTCGAGGGTGTTCAGCACCTGCCACGTCACTTTCGGCATCACCTTCGGCCGTCGCCCGTACACTTCGCGATCGAACAGCTCGAGAATCTCAGCGCGGCGCGCTTTCCACTGCGCGGGCGTCGTGACCTTCGTGCCGTTGTTCATCACGAGAGGATCGGGCAGCTTCGGATAGGGATTGGCCGTCGCCTCGTCATAGGTTGAGGCGAGGTATGCCCCCGGCCCCGACGGAAACATCGTGATCTTCAGTTGATCCATCATCCGCTGACGGTCTTCCTGATTGGTCAGCTTCACGGGCTCCTGGGACCCTGAGCCTCCAGAAGGGCCACCGCTTTGCGCCAGCATGCGCATGCCGAAGACCACGCCAACGAGGCACATGACACAGACAATCGAACGCCGCCAGGTACGAGACTGGGACATGGGGTCCTCTCTTCGGGTCTCAGGCCGAGACCGCCAAGAATCGATAATCGAGAATCGCGGCATCATACCATCGCCGCCAGGCGAAAACGCCAGTAGAATCCGCGGCAGCGCCATTCAGCGGAGGCCACCATGACCCTATCTCGTCGCGACTTTGTGACCACGACCGCCGCCGGCGTCACCGGCCTCTTCGTCGGACGTGAACACCTGGTCGGCGCCGCGGCCCCGCCCGCTGGAGAGGACGGATACAAGCTCTGGCTGCGCTACGCGGCGGCTGGTCCCACGGCGGCCGGCTACCGTCAAGCCATCCGGCAGATCGTCGTCGAGGGGACGGGCAGGACGGCGCAGGTCACGCGCGCGGAACTCACCACCGCGCTGGCGGCAATGTTCGGATCCCCGGTTCTCGCGAACCGACAAGCGATCCCGGATGGCGCGCTCATCGTCGGCACGCCAGCGAGCTCACCTGCCATCCGCGGTCTGGGCTGGGCCGCCGACCTCGCCAAGGCCGGACCGGAAGGGTTCGTGATCCGTTCGGCCGGCGTGGCGAATCATCGCGTGACCGCGATTGCGTCCGAAGGCGAAGTTGGGGCGCTTTATGGCGCGTTTCATCTGCTTCGGCTGATGCAGACCGCGCAGCCGATCGATCAGCTGAATGTGGCCGAACGGCCCAAAGTGCAACTGCGCATGCTCAATCACTGGGACAATCTCAACGGGACGATCGAACGAGGCTACGCGGGCAACTCGCTGTGGCAGTGGAGCGATCTTCCAGGGAAGATCAGCCCGCGCTACGCGGACTACGCTCGCGCGAACGCGTCGATTGGCATCAACGGCGCGGTGATCAACAACGTGAATGCGGATGTCCGCATTTTGTCGCCGGAGTACCTTGCCAAGGTCGCCGCATTGGCCGAGGCATGGCGGCCGTACGGTCTGCGCGTCTACTTGTCGCCGAACTTTGCTGCACCCATCAGGCTCGGCGGATTGGCAACGGCCGACCCGCTCGACAAGGGCGTGGCGGATTGGTGGAAGGCGAAGTCGGAGGAGATCTACAAACTGATTCCCGACTTCGGCGGGTTTCTCGTCAAGGCCAATTCCGAGGGCCAGCCTGGTCCAAAGGATTACGCGCGATCGCACGCGGAGGGCGCCAACGTGCTCGCCGACGCTCTCGCGCCGCACGGCGGCTACGTGATCTGGCGCGCGTTCATCTACGACGAGGATGTCGATCCGGACCGCTCAAAGCGCGCCTACATCGAGTTCATGAAGCTCGATGGACAGTTCAAGCCGAACGTGCTTATCCAGGTCAAGAACGGCCCGATCGATTTTCAGCCGCGCGAACCATTCCATCCGTTGTTCGGCGCCATGAAGCAGACTCCGGTGCTGGCCGAGGTGCAGGCGACTCAGGAGTACCTGGGCCAGGCGAAGCATCTGGTCTATCTGGGCACGATGTGGAGGGAGTTTCTCGATTCAGATACGTACGCGAAGGGCAAAGGCTCGACGGTCGCCAAGGCGATCGAAGGCGCTATCGAGCCCTCCCGCGTCACAGGTTTCGTCTCGGTGACCAATCCCGGGCTCGACACCAACTGGTGCGGTCATCATTTTTCGCAGTCGAACTGGTACGCGGCCGGCCGACTGGCCTGGAATCCGGAGCTTGCCGGCGGAACAGATCGCGGAGGAATGGACGCAGGCAGACGTTCACCAACGACGCGAAGGCGGTCGGGACGATCCGCGGAATGATGATGACGTCGCGCGAGACGTACCTGAACTACACGATGCCGCTCGGCCTGCACCATTTGATTGGCGGCAATCACTACGCGCCGATGCCGCAGAACGCGCGCGCGGCGCGCAGCGACCAGACGGCGGTCTACTACCACCAGGCGTCGGCCGACGGCATCGGGTTCGACCGAACGATGACAGGGCGACAAGGCGGTCGATCAATACTTTCCGCCCGTTCGTGACATGTTCGACAATCTCGCCACGTGCCCGGAAGCGTTCCTCTTGTGGTTCCATCGCTGCGCGTGGGACTACAAACTGAAGTCCGGCAAGACGCTCTGGGAGGGGCTGTGCGAAAAGTACTACGAAGGCGCGGGCGCAGGCAGCGGCGCTGCAAACCACCTGGCGGTCTCTCGCCGGTGCGATCGATCCGCAGCGTCACAAAGAAGTCGACGACCGGCTGACGATCCAGGTCGCGGACGCGGTCAAGTGGCGCGATCAGATTCTTCAGTACTTCCAGACATTCAATAAGCTGCCAATCAACAAACCCGCTGGAAGTTAGGTCCGAGCGGCCGTCCGGGCAGCCGCGATCTCAATTGGATCGAGGATCGCCGCGACCTGCGTTCCGGATCGCCGCTCCGCCGTCACTTTCGCCAGGACGCTTTCGAGCAACGGCGTCATCGCCGGCAGCTGTTTCATCCGGATCACGGCATCCCAGAGTCCCTCGAATTTCTTCCACCCGGCGGCATAGAAGAAGTGCTTGGCCTGATGCTTGAGGGTGCCGTGCGCCCATGAGCCTCTGGCGATTGAGGACCATCGGTAGAACTCCCGATAGGCCCAATCGTAGCCCCCTTTCAGCGCCCTCGGCGTCAACCGCGCTGGTTGATAGACGACGTGGCGGGTGTCGTACAGATCCCAATCGCGCGTGACGATACGATGTTCCGCGTCCATGCGTGCGAAGAGCCGCGTGCCGGGATACGGCGTCTGGATATGGAACGTCGCGGTCGTCAGCCCGTGTTCAATCGCCCAGTCCACTGTCCGCGGAAAGACGTCGGCGTCATCCTCGTCCATGCCGAAGACGAAACTGCCGTTGATCATGATGCCGAGATCGTGAAGTCGCCTGGCCACCAGCGCGTAATCTCTGCCGAGGTTCTGGCGCTTGTTGGAGCGCGCCAGGTTTCCGGGCGTCAACGTCTCGAAACCGACGAAGAGGCTGCGAAGGCCCGCATCCGCCGCACGCTCGATCAGGTTGCCACGCAAGATTGAATCGACGGTCGCCGCGCCTTGAAAGAGGCGTGCCATGCCCCGCATTCCGTCAAAGAGCGCCGTCGCGAAGCGCGCGTCGCCGAGCAGGTGATCGTCGAGAAAATACAGATGGCGGCCAGGCAGCCGCGAAATCTCCGAGAGCGCGTCGTCCACCCGCTGCGTGTAGAACGAACGGCCGCCGTCGAAGAAGGCGTCCTTGTAGCAGAAGTCGCAGTGCTGCGGACAACCACGCGAGACGACGATTGAATTGGGGACGAGATAGCGGCGGCGGCTGATCAGATCTCGCCGGATGGGCGGCAGCCGTTCCAGCGTGCGATTGGTCGTCGAGATGTACCGTCGCGCGGCGCGGCCGGCGCGGTAGTCATCGAGGAATTTCGGAAAGGTCTGTTCGCCGGGGCCCCGGAAGATCACGTCCGCGTGTGCCGCCGCCTCGTCCGGCAGCGCCGTAACGTGAAGTCCCCCAAGCGCCACGAAGGCGCCGCGAGCACGGTAGTGATCGGCCAACTGGTACGCCCGGCGCGCGCTCGTGATGTAGACCTGAATCACCACAAGGTCCGGAACGCCATCGCGATCCTCGAGATCGAGCCGCATGACGTGCTCGTCCTCCAGCGTCGCGTCATCGTCGGGCCGGAGATACGCTGCGAGGGTCGCCAGCCCGAGTGGTGGAAACAGCGAGTATTTGATCGGGCGCCACTGGGGGCTCGTCGCCTCGGTCAGCGCCGGCAGGACAAACTTGACGCGCACTGTGCTATACTTTGCAATGCAAAGTTAATGATGTCAAGGTGGAAGCGCCTGTTCGATCTGGCTGGGGCATGTGCGGGTCTGGTTGTCTTCGCGCCAGTCATGGCAATCATCGCGATCGCCATCCGGCTCGACGACGGCGCACCTGTCCTCTTTACGCAGGCGCGCCTGGGTTATCGGCGCCGGCCGTTTTCGATTCTCAAGTTCCGCTCCATGCGTGACGGCCGCGTCACGCGTGCCGGACGGATCCTGCGCGCCACTGGTCTCGACGAACTTCCACAGTTCATCAACATTCTGCGCGGCGACATGAGCGGCGTCGGGCCGCGTCCACTCACGCCGGCCGACGTGGATCGCCTTGGCTGGACCGGCGCCGAGGTCGAATTCCGCTGGCAGGTCAAGCCGGGACTGACGGGACTGGCCCAGCTCATGGGCGCCGGTACATCAGCGGCGTCGCTGGCGCTCGATCGGGCGTACTGCCTCCGGTGGGATCCCGCACGCGACTGCCAGCTCATTGCGATCTCGTTCGCGGTGAACGTGCTTGGGAAATCGCGCGTGCGGAACTGGATGCTGAGGCGATACCTCAACTCGAGCATCGACGCTCTGTGGGGGGCCTTGTGCAACCTGGGAGGCTATGAAGGCGTGGAGATCTTCCGTGCCGTTTCGTCCCCCCTGGATCCGCTCTTGCGCGTAGAATCAGCGTCGAACGATCCATCGCTGGCGACGCGTCATGGGGCGAGGTCACACATGGGCACATCCGATCGGCGGAGCTTCATCAAAGGCATCGCTGGATCGGCGGTGGCGATGGCCGTGCGGCCGCAGGGGAGACAGGTGACACAGCAGGGCCGAATTCGGTTTGCCGTCATCGGCATCAACCACAACCACATCAACAGCCAGGTGAACGCGGTGCGTCGGCGGCGGCGGCGAGCTGGTGTCGGTCTACGCGAAGGAACCGGACCTCTCGCGCCGCGTTCCTTAAGCGCTTCCCGCAGGCGAAGGCCGCGCGCAGCGAGACCGAGATCCTCGAAGACGCGAGCATCCAGCTCGTGCTGAGCTCGGGAATTCCGGACGAGCGCGCGCCGCTCGGCATTCGCGTGATGCAGCACGGCAAGGACTACATGGCCGACAAGCCGGGCATCACGACGCTCGAGCAGCTGGCCGAGGTCCGCCGCGTCCAGGCGGAGACGAAGCGCATCTATTCGATCATGTACAGCGAGCGGTTCGAGAACCGCGCGACCGTCAAGGCCGGCGAGCTGGTCAAGGCGGGCGCGATCGGGCAGGTCGTCCAGACGATCGGCCTGGGGCCGCACCGCATGATCGCCAAAGAATCGGCCGGCGTGGTTCTTCGACAAGCCGCGCTACGGCGGCATCCTGTGCGACATCGGCTCGCATCAGGCCGATCAGTTCCTGTACTTCACCGGCTCGACGCGCGCCGACGTCGTGGCGTCGCAGGTCGGCAACGTGCACCACCAGCAGTATCCCGAGTTCGAGGACTTCGGCGACGTGATGCTCCGCGGCGACGGCGGGGCCGGCTACATCCGCGTCGACTGGTTCACGCCCGACGGCCTCGCCACCTGGGGCGACGGGCGGCTCACGATCCTCGGCACCGACGGCTACATCGAGGTCCGCAAGAACATCGACATCGCCGGCACGCCGGGCGAAGCCATCTGTTCCTGGTCGATCAGAAAGGAGACGCGTACATCGACTGCCGCGACGTCGCCGCTGCCCTACGGCGAGCACTCGTCGACGACGTCCTCAACCGCACGGAGACGGCGATGACGCAGGCGCACTGCTTCCTGGCGACGGAGCTGATGCTGAAGGCGCAGAAGCAGGCGACAGCAGCCCGAGTTTCGAGCGGAGTCCGGCACGGCTTTCGAAGGCAAGCCCTAGAGCGTCGCGCGCAGGTGGAGCGCTGGGGTGGCCTCACGCGAACGACGAAGGAATCATGCAACGACCGTCACGGCGCGATTTCCTCGCCGCGGCAGGCAAGGGCGATCGCGGCCTCGTCCGTCATGACCGGCTTTCCGGCCATCGTGCCGGCGTCGGTCGTTCGGCGCGACGGCGCCGAGCAACCGCGATCAACGTCGGCGCCATCGGCACCGGCCGCATCTCGCGCGGCGCACGACCTGCCGGGCATCTGGCAGCACGACATCGCGCGGATCATGGCGGTCTGCGATCTCGACAGCCAGCGCGTGCAGGACGCGAAGAAGCTCGTCAACGACTACTACGCGGGCAAGACCGGCAAGCCGTACGACGGCGTCACCGACCTACACGAACTATCACGAGCTGCTCGCGAACAAGGACATCGACGCCGTCGTCATCAGCACGCCGGATCACTGGCACGCGCTCATCGCCATTCGACGCGGTCGCAGGCCGGCAAGGACGTGTACCTGCAGAAGCCGGCGTCGCTGACCATCGCCGAAGGCCGCGCGCTGAGCGATGCCGTCCACCGCTCGGGCCGGATCTTCCAGATCGGCAGCCAGCAGCGATCGACGCCGCAGTTCCGCTACGCCGCCGAGCTCGTGCGCAACGGCCGCATCGGCCAGCTGAAGACGGTGAGGTCGGCCTGCCCGGCGATCCGTCCGGCGACGACGAGCCGGAGATGCCGGTGCCGAAGAACCTCAACTACGAGATGTGGCTGGGATCGACGCCGGTACGTCTACTACACCGAGAAGCGCGTGCATCCGCAGGTCGGCTACGACCGGCCGGGCTGGCTGCGCTGCGAGCAGTTCGGCGCCGGCATGATCACCGGCTGGGGCGCGCACCACATCGACAGCGCGCACTGGGGCATGGACACCGAGTACACCGGCCCGTCGAGATCTGGGGAACGGCGGAGTTCCCGAAGACAGGGCCTCTGGGACGTCCACGGCGCCTTCAGGACCGAAGCGCTGCTACGCCAACGGCGTGCAGATGATCGTCAGCGGCGATTTTCCGAACGGCATCAAGTTCGACGGCACCGACGGCTGGATCTTCGTCTCGCGCGGCAACGAGACGGTGACGGCGAGCGATCCGGTCGCGAAGCTGAAGGACGGTCACGCGCTCTCGGCCGAGCGATCCGAAGATCATCAAGTCGGTCATCGGGCCGGACGAGATTCACCTGCCCGAGAGCAAGGAGCACCACGGCAACTGGCTCGAGTGCATGAAGTCGCGCCAGCAGCCGATCGCGCCGGTCGAAGTCGCGCACCGGGCGTGCTCAGCCTGCCTGCTCCATCACATGGCGATGAAGCTGAAGCGCAAGCTGTTCTGGGATCCCGTCAAGGAGCGTTTCAGGAACGACGACGAGGCGAACGCGATGCTGTCGCGGCCGCAACGCTGGCCGTACGTGATCGATTGAGGTCCGGCCGTTCCAGTTTCCCACACGCGTTTGTCGGTGATCAGCGGATCTCTCAATACGTCGTCCACAACCAGGAAGCCGGCCTATGTTTCAGCTACGACTCGGCGCGTTCAGCCTTGCAGTGTTTTCCATTTTTGCGCTTGCGCTGGTGATGGGCTCCGGCCCATCATTCCGGCCGACCAACACCTTCAAGGGCTCGGCGCTCACCGGCTGGCACGTGCTGGGCGACGCGACCTGGACGGTCACCAACGGTGAAATCACCGGGACCCCGACTCAGCCCGCCGGCGGCTGGCTTGTCCTCGACCAGTCCTTTCAAGACGTCGGCTTCTTCGCCACATACAAGTGCTCCGCGGGATGCGCGACCGGCGTCCTGATCAGAGCGGAAAAGACGCCCACCGGCGGGATGAAGGGCGTGTTCCTGTCGCTGGATGCGGCGCCATCGCGAGCCTACGCCGTAACACTGGACGCGGCGGGTAAGGAACTGACGCGCGCACCCTGGGGTGGCCGCGGCGGGCGCGCCGCTGGCACTCGTGCCGATGCTCCGGCCGGCGGAGCGCGCGCGGGCGCCGATCCTGCGGGCGTCGCTCAGGGCCGCGCCGCGGGCCCACGATCCGGCAGAGAGGCGCCCGATCCCGCGGCCGGTTTCAGCGGTCGCGCCCGCGGCCCCGTGCACCTCACGACGCCGCTGCCGGCCGACGTGGTGACGAACCCGGCGTACAAGCCCGGCGATTGGAACGACGTCGAAGTCATCGCCGACGCGACCAACGTTCGCGTGCTGGTCAACGACGGCGGTGGCGGAGGAGGTGGTGGTCAGGCTGACGACGCGGGCCGTTTCGGTCCCATCGCGCTGTTTGTCGCCGGCACCGGCGCTGTTTCGTTCAAGAACGTCGCGTACCGCGATCTGTTGCTCCAGCCGCGCGAGCCGGAGAAAGTCGGCCGCCGATTCAAGGTCCAGCAGCTCAGCGACTTTTACTATTCGTGGGGCGTCAGCGCCGCGGACTTCAATCGCGACGGCATCCTCGACGTCGTTTCGGGTCCGCACATTTTCTACGGACCGGATTACACAACCCGCCGGGAGATTTACGTGCAGCAGACGATCAATCCATCTACCGAGTACTCGAACGCGGTGTGGATGCAGTTCTCGTCCGACCTCACCGGCGACGGATGGCCGGACGCGCTGAACTGCGGCCAGGGCCCGGGATGCGTGCTCTACGTCAATCCCGGCAAGGAGTCGCGCCGCTGGGACAAGTTCCCGGTGACGACCGGTCAGAGCACGGAAATCGCGGTGATGACCGACGTGGACGGCGACGGCCGCCAGGATATCGTCTTCGGCGGAAACGGCATCATGCAGTGGGCGACCCCGGATCCGGCGAATCCGACCGGCCCGTGGAAACAGCACGTCGTCTCGGAGTACGGGACGACGATCGCGCACGGCGTGGGTGCCGGCGACATCAACGGCGACGGCCGCGTGGACATCCTGGACGCGTACGGCTGGTGGGAACAGCCCGCGCCCGGCGGTCCGCCCGGCGCGCTCTGGACCTACCACCCTGTCGCGTTCTCACGGTCGGTCGGCTCGCGCGCCAGCAATGGCGGCGCGTTGATGGCTGTCTACGATGTCAACGACGACGGGCTCAAAGACGTCGTCACGTCGCTCAGCGCGCACGGCTACGGCCTCGCGTGGTACGAGCAGAAGCGAGCGGCGAACGGCGACATTTCGTTCGTCCAACACATGATCATGGACAACTTCACGACGAAGAACGCGGGCGATGTCATCTTCACGGAGCCGCACGGCTCCGCCGTCGCAGACGTGGACGGCGACGGCGTCCCCGGACTTCATCGTCGGCAAGAAATACTGGGCGCACCTCGATACCTGGGCCGATCCAGACGCATACGGTCCGCCCGTCCTCTACGTCTACCGCACGGTGCGCAACCCCAAAGCGCCCGGCGGCGCCGAGTTCGTCCCCGAACTGGTCCACAACGAATCCGGCGTCGGGACGCAGGTCTATGCCGTGGACCTCAACAAGGACGGCCGCATGGACCTGCTGACGGCGACGAAGTTCGGATCGTATGTCTTCTGGGGCCAGGCCATCACGCCGGCGGCGAAGAAGTAACGGCGGGAAATCAGCGGCGGGAACTGAACGGCCGGCCGGTGATCGGGTCGGCCGGCGTGGTCGGCGCCGCCTCCCAGGCCTCGAGATTGTCGACCACCAGCATCACGCCGTACATGCGCACCCAGTGGCCCGGAAATGTGCATGCGTACACGTACTCGCCCGCCTCTTCCGGCGCCGTGAAGTTCAGTCGCTCTGTTTCGCCTTCCTTGACGAGGTTCGTCGCCTGCACCACGAGCGGCCCGGCGGGGACATATGGTTTGACGGCCGGATCGGAAGGCATCTGCATGGTCATGGCGGCCGTGCCCAACTTCTCGAGCGCGCCGGGTTCGCCGAGCACGAGGTTGTGCGGCATGGTGTCGGGATTGAAAAACACGATCTGCACCGGCTTCCCGTGTTCGACCACGAACCACTTCACGGTGAACTGCATCTGCTCGGGAAGGGTCTCGATCCCGACGACCTGCACCCCGAGGGCGCGCAGGTCCCGGCGCACGGCGGTGCGCGCCTCGTCTGGCAGCGAGGCGGCGAGCCGCTCGCCCAACTGGATTGCCTCGACGGCGGCTGGCTCGGTGCGTTGATTGGTCGGTGTATCTCTGACAAGTGCGACCATGGCCCGCGCAAGCGGCTCGAATCTCGGCCGCGGTCCAGGCGCTTTCCGGAATCCGTTGCAGTGCGCGCACGGCTGCGGCTCGTGTGGCCGTTGTGAGGCCGGCCTGCGGACCCAGGAGCTCGCGCGCCAGCAACTGAAAGGTGGAGGCGTCTCGACGCGTCCACGCCAACGCCTCGAGGGCCTGCGCACGACTGGCCGCGTCGCGCCTCTCGGTAAGCAGCGCTGTGATTGCGCTCGCCACGCGAGCTCGCAACGGATCAAGGGCGACGTCGGCCGGCAAAAGCGGGACGCCACGCAGCAGCTCGACGAGGTGGCCCGCGTGCTGGCCCGCCAACTGCCACGCCGCGTCTGGGGAGTCGTCGGCAATCATCAAGGCCATGTGAGCCGCGCGAAGAGCCGGCGAGACTTCGGCCACGCCGGCCGCTTGCGCCAGCACACCGCGTTGGCTCCGCAGCGTTTCAACCGGCTCGCCGAGCAGCATCATCGCCAGCTTGTCGCCGGTCGGACCGTCGTCGGCTGGAATCCTGGCCAGGGCCTCGAGCAGAACCTGGGTCGGGCTAAGGTGGTCGATTTTCGTCAGCGCTGCCACGGCCTCGTCGCGGAGTTCCCGGGCCAGGCCCTTTCTGGTCAGGAGCGCGACGTACACCAGGCGGTACTTCGCGTCATCGTCCTTGCGCTCGATGTGAGCCAGCTCTTCGTTGGTCAGGCGGCCGAGCTGATATTCGACGGCGCGCGGCGGCTGATCGAGCAGGATCCGCACCGGCGCGCCGCTCTCTTGCGCGGCCGCGGCGGCGATCGAGAACCACGCCGCGGTGAGCCACGAGACACAACGCGCCCGCGAGAGATGCCTGAGCCCGCCCCGCTGCTTCATCGGACGAACGGCTTCAGCGTATCCATCGTCTGGTCCAGCGCAAACTTCAGGAAGCGATCCTGCGGCTGATTGAGCGACTCGAGTGCCACGGCAGCGGCCTCCGATGTCTGGAAGAAGCTGGCGGCCCGCACGGCCTCCAGCCGCACACCCGGATGTTCGTCATTGACCTGCACCTTCAGCAGCGCCAGCGGATTTGCGACGCGATCGCGCCAGTAGCACAGCACGCGCGTGGCGGCCGCGCGCGCCCAGGGCTCGGGCGACCGCAGCATCCGCTTCAGGAGAGTCTCGTTCACGCGATTGTGCCACTGCTGAACCCAGAGGGCTTCCATCATGTGGTGCTCGTACCGCGGGTCCTTCGGGTCCAGGCGATCGATCCACGTCTGAAGGGCCGTCAGCACGGCTGTCGTGTCGCGAGCGCTCAGCTCGATCTTGGTGCGGTAGCGGACGCGATCCTCGGGTTCCTTGAGCAGGTCGAGCAGCGCCGGGATCGGCTGTCCGGCGATTCTCGCCGGCGTCAGCAGCGGACGGCCAACGGCCGTCAGGCGGTAAATGCGGCCATGATCGTGGTCGCGCGAGGTGTCGCGCAGGTTGTGTTGCATGTGGCCGATGATGGGGTTCTGCCAGTCGAGCACGTACAACGCACCGTCGGGCCCGACCTCGGCGTCCACCGGCCGGAAGCTCTGGTCCGCCGACACCAGCAGCGGATCGACGATCTGCGATTTCAGGCCCGCCCCGTCCTCGCTCAGCTTGAAGTTGAGGATACCTCGGTGCGTGATGACATTGAGCGCAAGGAAATTTCCCTGCAGTTCCTCGGGGAAGTGCCGGCTCGAGAGAATCTCGGTGCCGCCGGTCGACCGTCCCGGAATGTCCCCGGCTTGGGCGCGGTGCTCTTGGGCACCATCGCCGGGAAGTAACGTTTGGTCGAAATCGCCGGTCCGTAAAACGGCTGGCTGTTCGTCGCGTCGTTCACGATGTCGCGTCCCCAGTAGTCAAAGACGTGTCCGTGGGGGTTGGGAAAGTTCATCGGAATGTAGACTTCGATCTTTGACGTGCGCGGCTCGAACCGGAAGACCGCGCCGTCGGCTTCGCGCGTGGTCGGACCCCAGGGCGACTCGACCTGCGTGCGCATGAACAGCCCTTCCTGCATGTAAAGCGCCCCGCCCGGATCGAATGTGAAGCTGTTGAGTGTGTGGTGCGTGTCGGCGGTGTCGAAGCCGCTTAGCAGAATCTCTTTGACGTCGTACTTGTCGTCGCCGTTCGTGTCCTTGAGGAACACGAGGTTTGGCGCCTGTGCGAGGATGACGCCCCCGTTGTAGAACTCGAAGCCGGTCGGGTTTTTCAGGTCGCCCGCGAACACCGTCCGCTTGTCGGCCTTTCCGTCGCCGTCGGTGTCCTCGAGAATGATCAGCTTGTCGTCCATGGGCGTCTTCGGCTGCCAGTGCGGGTAGTTCTTCCAGCACGCCACCCACAGGCGGCCCTTGGTGTCGAACGCCATCTGGACCGGATTCGACGAGATCAGGGAATTCCCGTTCTGACGCGAACAGCTCCGCCTTGATGCCTTTGGCGAGCGTCATCTTCTCCGTCGCTTCGTCGCCGGGAAGAAACACGTGCGCGCCGTCCGGTCCGGGGCCCGGTTCGTTGGTCCCGGCGTTGATGAAGGACGGCGTATCGGTGTCGTCGACTTTGAGTGTCGCCGCCGGCGGTGTCACGCCGCGCGCGACGGCCCAGATGCGGCGGTCGCGATTTGCGGTCATGATGTCGAGCACCGACAACTCGCGCTCGAGCACCTCGTAGTTGGTCGGCAGCACATCTTCCTGCCGCGTAACCTGATTACGGCTGACGTCGCGCGGGTTGCCCTTGATGAACGTCAGGAACGCCCGTTCGCCGTACGTCGAGTACCCGTCGGTCACCCGGTACCGGTCGAACCACAGCGTGTTCCTGTCGACAACCGCCTGGCGCAGCCGGGCAAGGAAGGCCGCGCTCGATGCGGGCGGCGGCCCGAAAAGATCGCGGTCGATGATCTCGGCGATGCGGCGGTTGCCCTCGGCGTTCAGGTGCACGCCGTTCGACGTGAGAGGCGATTTCGCGTCGAGGTACGCTTGCCGCGTCGGCGTGAAGAGATCGACGAAACGTATACCGCGAGCCGCGGCGACATCCGCCATCGCCCGCGTGTACAGCGCCAGCCGCTCGTTGTTCGCCCGGCCATCAGGCAGATCCGGGTTGTGCAGATCCTCGTGCGCGATGGGGGAGAACAGCACGATGCGCGGCGCGGACTTCCCGTTGTACTTCTGCCCGAGCGTGTGGGTGATCCAGTCGTCGAGCGTCTTCTTGAATGCGTCGAGGCCGGCCGGCCCCGCGTAGGATTCGTTGTAGCCGAAGAACGCGAAGATGACGTCGGCTTTCGTTCGACGCCGGCGAATCGGTTCTCCGTGTAGCCGCCGATCGGCGCGGGCTGCCCGCTCAGCCACTCGTCAGGAGTGCCGAAGTTCAGCTCGCGTAGCCGCGTGCCGACTTCGTCGCCGGCCCAGCCGAGGTTGCGAATCACCAGATCGAGCCTGGGGAAGCGGGCGTGCAGCCGCGTCTCGAGCCAGCCATCGAACTGCATGCGCTCCGCGAGCGTGTTGCCGATGATGCAGATGTGGTCCCTGGCCTGCAGCACGAACGGCGCCGTGGCGACGGTCCCGGCGGGCGTCGTCCACAAGAGCGCGAGTCCCACTCCCAGCGCCAGGCACCAGCGGTACGTCTTCGTCATATCGAAAACCCCAAAGAGCTTTCACATGAAGGCATGTAGAAATGTAGAAATGTCTTCAAAGGATTACCCCTACATGCCTACATGTGAATCACCTTGAGAACTACTTGTGTGGAGGGATGGGGGTATCCCACCCGCTCATCTCTGCCGGCTTGATCCCTTTGACGAACCCCCCGAAGTTGAACGTCGACGGCCGGTAGGGACCGACGAAGGCGATGGGGCCGTCGGGACGAATGCTCGCCTCGAGGCCCGCGGCCCACAGACACGCGTTCACCAGCATGCGACGGAAGCCGTCGTTCAGCAAATCCTCCGACGCCCCGTGCGTCGTCGTGAACACTCGCGCCGGCTTGCCCGACGCGCCCGTGTAGCTGCGGTACCATGCGACAGGCTGCGGCGGCTTCTGCGTGGAGACCGGCGAGTCCGGCGTCATGCCATCGAGGATCTCGCCCATCGCGAGAATCTGGCTGCCCTCGAGCGGGCTGGCCGTGTAGACGCCCGACTGGGCCCACACATCCTTGACGCCGCGCAGGATCGGGTGATTCAGCTGCGACGGTTGTAACACCAGGCGCGAGCTCTGCTGGTGATTCGTGCCCGAGTGCGCCACCCACGTCTCCCCGAGGACCTGGCGGCCAAACCCTCCCGCGAATCCGGGATCCTTGCTGTTCCGCGTGTACTTCAGGAACGTCGCGTTGGGCCGCAGAATCTCGAAGGCATGGGTCGCCGTTCGCAGGCCGACGACCGGACCACCGCGATCGAGGTAGTCGACGATCTGCTGCATCTCCGCGTCGGGAAAATCCTGGAACCGCAGGAAGATCACCAGCAGGTCAGCCGTCTTCAGCGCGTCGAGTCCCGCGATATTCGAGTTGCCCGGCTCGATGAATCCGGTCTTCGGATCCGTCGTGAAGAACACGCTGCACTTGAATCCGTAGTGCCTGGCCAGAATGCGGGCGAGCGCCGGCAGTGTCTCTTCGGATCGGTACTCGTGGTCGCCGGCGAGGAACACGATGTGTTTTCCGCGCCCGGGGCCCTGATCGCCCTGATAGACGATGACATGCGGATTCTGGGCGACGGCCGGCGACGGCGCCAGCAGCCATCCGGCCCACGCCAACGTGACGAGCAGCAGTCTTTTCATCGGAGCCTCCGGTGAACGGCGCTATTCCATCTGGCCGCTGATGACGCGGTAGGCCTTCTGAATGTTTCCGACCACGTCGTCCTTGAACGTCGATGGCATCTTGCCCGTGTATCTTGGCGCGAGCGCCGCGGACACACGCTTGACCGCGTCTGAGAGTGACGCGCCTTCGGTGTAGGCGGCAGCCGTCTCCGCATCAGGTCGGTCAGGTACTGCTCCCACATCTGGAACTGCGCCTTCCCTCGAAACACGTCGCCGTGGCCGCCGACCGCGTAGTCGAAGTCCAGTTGCTCGGCGGCCTGGAGCGTACGGACCCAGTCGTACGGGTGACCATCGGCCAGGAACGGCGTCCACCCGTGGAGCGCGTCCCCGTGGCGATGAATCGTTCCCTGGGCAGATAGACGAACACGTCGCCGTCGGTGTGCGCCTTGCCGAGCCAGAGGATCTGCACCGTGCGGGCCTTGTCGTTGATTGTGAAGCTGCGGTCGAACGTGAGGGACGGCAACGTCACGTGCATCGCTTTCAGCTCGGCCAGGTAGCTTTCCGCCTGTGCCAGGTTTCCCTGGAGGTCGGCCTTTCTGGCGGCGTCAGTGGCCTTGGCCAAGTCCTGCTTTCAACGCCTCGATCTGCTTGGGCATTTCGAGGATTTCGTACTTCACGCGGGGCAGGCCCCTGCGCTCGATGTCCTCGCGAGTGGCCTCTGAGGCGATGATCTCCAGGCCCTGCGGCCACGCGGCGGGATACGCCTCGTTGCCTCGGAAGTGATCCCAGTGAAAGTGCGTGTCCACGACGTACTTGACCGGCTTGTTGAGTCGTGGACTTGATCTGGGCGATCAGGGCGCGCGCCGCGGAAGGCTTGGAGTGCGTGTCCACCACCAGCACGCTGTCGGCGAGCGCGATGACGACGGCGTTGCAGTTGATCTTGTATGGGCCTGGCAATGGCAGCGTACACGCCGTCCACGACGGGCTTGAGGTCGAAGAGCGGCCCATCGGCCGGACGCTGAGCCCTGGCGGCGAGGGTCAGCGACCCGAGCAGGAACACGGCAACGAGCGCCCGCGCATACTTCATTCGCGTTCTCCTCAGGAACCGACCTGGTGCCATGCCTAATCCCGTAAACCACTTTCCGCCACGTCAAACACGAAGGGTAAAGACCTCTGGTCTTGCGGCGCCTGCATGGGATAAGATCCGCGGTCATTCCAAGCAGGCTGTCCGTGCGCGTCATGCTCCGCCGTCTGTTCGCCCTTGCAGCCTTCGCGTTCCTCGCGCCGGCACTCGGCGCCTTTGTACCGCCGCGCGCACAGGATCCCACGCGCGCCGACGACTGGGACCGGCGTGAGGTGTCGATCGGATGCGGGACGGCGTGACGCTCCATGCCGTCGTCGTCTCGCCGAAGGCCACGACATCGCCGCTGCCGATCATGCTGATCCGGACGCCCTACGGCGTCGACGGGAACCTCAAGCCCGGCCCCCTCGGGTCGGCTTATCAGGAACTGGCGCGGGATGGCTACGCCTTCGTGTTCGAGGACGCACGCGGCACGGGCAAGTCGGCCGGGCAATTCGTGATGAACGGCGCGTTGCATGATCCGAAGGACCCGAAAGGCGTGGACGAAGCGACCGACACCTACGACACGATCGACTGGCTCGTCAAGAACGTTCCGAACAACAACGGCCGCGTCGGGGTGATGGGCGTGTCCTATCCGGGATGGCTCGCGGGGATCGCCGGTGTGAATCCGCACCCCGCCCTCAAAGCGATCTCGCCGCAGGCCCCGATGACCGACACCTGGATGGGCGACGATTTCTTTCATCAGGGCGCATTCCGGCAGTCGTTCGGTGTGGAGTACGCGACGAGCATGGAATGGCCACGCGGAACGCCGTCGCCGCTCAAGTTCGACCGCTACGACCGGTATGACTGGTACCTCAGGTTCCCGACCCTCAAGGACCTCGGCGAGAAGAACGGCATCGACAGCTTGCCGTCCTGGACCGGCTTCAAAGCTCATCCGGCGTGGGACGAGTACTGGCAGGCGAAAGCCATGCAGCGCGTCCTGACCAGGCCGGACGTCCCGGTGCTGAACGTCGGCGGCTATTGGGATCAGGAGGACATCTTCGGTCCGCAGGAAGCGTATCGCGACGCTCGAGAAGAACGACACGAACCACTGGAACTCCATCGTGCTCGGCCCGTGGTCTCACGGCGGCTGGTCGGGCTCGGGCGACGCCATCGGGCCCATCAAGTTCGGGACCGGCATTGGCGTGTACTTCCGCGACAAGATCCAGCGCCCGTGGTTTGCCTACTACCTGCATGGCCGGGGCGACGGCGCGTTCGCCAACGCGTACATGTACGAGGTCAACGAAGGCCAGTGGCACACATTCAGCGCCTGGCCGCCAAACGAAGCGACCCCGGCCCGGCTCTATCTTCGCGAGAACGGCAAGGTCTCGTTCGATCCGCCGACCTCGGGCGGATCGGAGTCGTACGTGTCGGACCCGACGCACCCGATTCCGTACATCGCGCGACCAATTGACGGCACGCGGTGGAGCCAGTGGCTCGTCGAGGACCAGCGGTTCGTGCAGAACCGGCCGGACGTGCTCTCCTGGGAGTCGGACCCGCTCGAAGCCGATTTCGTCATCGCCGGCGACGTGATCGCGCACCTGTATGCGGGCACCACGGGCACCGACGCCGACTGGGTCGTGAAGTTGATCGACGTCTACCCGGACACCGCGCAGAGCGAGCCCACGGGGCCGAGAATGGGTGGCTATGAGTTGATGGTCGCGGGCGACATCATGCGCGGCCGGTACTACAAGAGCTGGAGCAAGCCGCAGCCGCTCCCGAGGAACGCGGTCACGGCCTTCACCGTGGACCTCCACGAACAGCTGTACCGGTTCCTCAAAGGTCACCGCGTCATGGTGCAGGTGCAGAGCACCTGGTTCCCGTTGTACGACCGGAACCCTCAGACGTACGTGGCGAACATCTTCGAGGCGAAAGCGTCGGACTTCAAGGCGCAGACGCACACGGTCCACCATTCGCCGGCCGCCCCGTCGCACATCGCCGTCACGGTGCTTCCGCCCGACGGGAAGTAGCCATGATGGAACTGCTTCAGCAGACGGGCGTGCTCCCGCAGCTCGGCCGATGACGCAATCCGCCGTTGTGACCGCACGGGTTCCTCGGGGCCGGCGCGGACTGGAAGGTGAACGCCGTCCCGATGCGCCACTGGTCGGGCCACGGTGGCGATTCGCCGATTTGCCCGTCGCCGGCCCTCGCTGCATGTCACGATGCCGGGACCCAGAGAGTCCCGATGCTGCAGGTCAGAAAGGTCCACAAGTCCTTCGGCAGCCTGGTCGCGGTCAGCAGCGCCGTAATGCCAATGCTGGTCCTGGTTGGTTTCGCCGCGCTCTTCTGGGTCGTCGCGGTCAACCGCTTTCGCTGGGAGGAATGAGGGCTGGCCGTCGCGAACAAACCCTCAGACGCGACGCCGACCCGTCCCTCCTCCGGGAATTCGCGCGGAAACTACCGTCCCTGTTGTTGATACAACCGAAAATTCTGAATCGACCACAGCGCCGGATCCGCGGCGGTCGTCGTCAGCCGGACAAACCTCGCGCGCACCGGCGCGAACGTGATGTTGGTCGTCGCACTGGAACCCTGACCCTCGGCCACGGACGTCCACGTGGCACCGTCCATCGACGTCTGCACGCGGAAGCCTCGCGGGTAACCAACGATCGGCGGAGGAAGCGGTGCGACCGGCCCCTCGCCCCCGGCGGCCGGTGCCGCACCTGCTCGTCCACCGCGCCCACCGGGGCCAGCGGGGCCACCTCGGCCGCCGCCACCGCGCCCACCGGATCCGGAGTTGAACTGCACCTCTGTGATCGCTGCTGGAGCCGGCAGCTCCACCTGGAACCAGATGCCGGGTTCCTGCGGCGATGACGAACTCCACGACGCCAGGCTCAGAGCGCCCGCGGCTGCGGGCTCGTTATGGCTGGCCGTCACCTTCCATCCATCATTGACGACGACTGTGGGCAACCCCGCGGTCAGCTCAGCGATCGTCCACGGCGTCTTGCGAGCCGCCGTCGCCGCGCGCACGCGCGCGACGTCGGCGGGCGTCACGAAGCGAGCCGGCATTGCCGAAGCTGTTGCGAACGTACGACGCCACCGTCGGCGATCCACTCGTCCCTGTTCTGGTCCCATCGGAATCATGACTTCGGTGTAGCTCTTGTCGCCGATCGGCCCGGTCAATCCGTGCAGCACGGCATTGACGACGTAGTCGCGGTGGCCATTCACGCGCGGCGACCCGGCCAGCGGCGGTCCCATCGTCGAGTTGCTCTCCGGCCTGCGGCGTGCCGTAGCCGTCGTTGCCGTGGCAGGTGAAGCACAACTCGTTGTAAATCGCGCGCCGCGCTCGATCGCGTTCTGCTGTTCGGGCGTGAGCGCCAGGGCCGCCGCCGCCCGCAGCGCCGCGTCCACCGGCGAGCGGCGCCGACGGATTCAGCACCGCGCTCGCGACCGTCTGCACTCCTCTCGCCTTGTTGCTGTCGGCCACCGCCTTGATCGTCGCCGTGGCGTCCGGCACCTTCCATCGGTTCATGGTCAGCATCGACTGCATGACGACGTCGACGCTCGGAGTCCTTTGCCAGACGCTTGTAGTCGGCCGCGAATGACTTGTCGCCGGCCTTGTAAAGCGTCTCGCTCGCGCGGATCGCCTGCACGCGCATCCGCGGCTCACGGATCCTCCATCTGCTGGCGCACGAGCGCGGCGTCGAGCGCGCCGAGACCTTCGAGCGTCCACATCGCATGGAAGCGCGCGAGCAGATTCGGCGAGCTCTTCGCCATCGCGCTGCAGCGCCGGCACGACCGACTTGTCCTGCTTGAGGACGAGCAGTTGCTGCGCGGTGTCGCGCCACCAGCCGTTCGGATGCGCAAGGTGTGTGACGAGCTGTGCCGCGGTCTCATTGTTCATGCGCGGCACGGTCTTGTCGCGGTCGAGCGCGTCGGAGTGGTCGCGCTTGACGCCGTCGTAGACCAGCCGCCAGATCCGGCCCTTGTGGATGACCTTGTCGAGGTCGTACTGCTCGATCTTCGCGCGCAGGTACGAACCTCGTGGGGTCCACTGGGACTCCTGGATGATTCCGTGGTACATGTCCGCGATGTACATTGTGCCGTCGGGCGCGGTGGTGTTGTCGACCGGGCGGAAGTACGGGTCGAGCGACTTCAGGAATTCGTTGCCCGCGTACGCGTTGCGGATCATCGTCAGGCCTTCGTCCTTCTCCGCGCGGACGCGGCGAACGATGCGCGCGACCTGCTCGCCGTAGAAATAGTCGCCGACGAGGTCCTTGGGCAGTCGATCGCCCCGGTAGATGTTGCCGCCGGCGCCCGCGGTCGTGCTCTTGAGCGATCCGTCGGGCATGCGGATCACGGCCATGCCGCCCTGCATGTCGGCGATGCGAATCGGCGCGCCCCAGGGAATCGCGAGGTCCGGATCCATCGAGCTGGCGCCGCGGCCGCCCCCGAAGTTGCCGTACACGATCGGGAACTGCCAGTAGGAAGGCAGGCCGCTCGCCCCTCCCTGGAACCACTGTTTGCCGTCGTTGTCCTGCGTCACGCCCCATGCCGACCCGTTTGCCCCGGTGGTCTCCTTCACGATGCCGTTCGGCGTCCACCGCGCGCGAAACGCGTTGTACGTGCTGTACATCCAGTTGTCCATCGACCAGGTCAGAAACGCTTCCTGGTGCTCGACGTTGCCGGTGCGGCCGTATCCGGTGTCGAACAACTCCTTCTTGTCGGCGACGCCGTCGCCGTTGGTGTCCGTGAACTTCCAGACTTCGTCGGCGTTCGATTCCTTGGTCAGAATCGCATTCGGTCCGAACGGCGTGACAAAACGCGGAAAGATCAGGTGGTCGACGAAGACGGTGTGCTTGTCGTAGACGCCGTCGTTGTCGGTGTCGGTGTGGAGCGAGATCCGGCCGACCGGGTCGAGCTCACCGGTCGCGTCGGCATCGTGCATGTATCCGCGCTGCTCGAGCACGAACATCCGGCCGTTGCCGTCGAACGCGATCGCCGCCGGTTCCTGAATCTCCGGGTCGGACATGACCAGTTCGAGGCGATACCCCGGCTGCAGGATGAACTGCTTCAACTCCTCGTCGGGCGTCTTCGGGAGCACCGGCGGCTTCTTCGAATAATCCACGTCGGCATTGATCGGGTCGTTGGCGTTGGGGCCGCCGCGACCACCGGCGCCTCGACCGCCCTGTCCTGCTGCGCCATTCGGCGCCTGACCGGCGGGCGCGCCCGACGCGGGCATCTGCGCGGTCAGCGACAGGCTCGCCGCAGTCACGGTTGCGGTAAGGGTAAGGACAATCCATGCTCGTGGAGCAATGGTCTTCATCGGGGACTCCATCATGATTGGTGTCTCGGCCCGGGTTGTAATTGATTTCCGGCGACGTTACCACCGGGACCAAGGCCGGGCAAGCGGTTTGTCGCTGCGGCGGCGGGAGCTGACCGACGGCCGTCGAGCATGACGATGAAGCAGGCGCTTCGGCCACTATCGCGCGCTCGGCTTGCCGGCACACAATTGGTACTGCTAAGTTTGTAGGGTTATCTGCCTCGACGCACTCCGTGCTGGGACGTCGTTCAACGGTAGGACACCGCGCTCTGGACGCGGTTATTGGGGTTCGAATCCCTACGTCCCAGCCACTTCAGCAGGTCGAGATAACCAGTTCACTTCCAGCTATTTGCAGTCACAAGGCCGTGTTCTCGACCCAATTCGAGCCCGGCTTCTCAACCCGCTTCCGGTGTTGCAGCGCCCTTCGCGAGTAACCGACGAACCACGTCCCGCGGTTGGTCGTAGCCAAGTGGGCCGAACGGAGTGTCGGCGAGCTTCACGCTCAATGGGTTGAGCGATACCGTGACGTCGTCGCGGAATACCGCCTCGATGTAGATCGCGTAGTCGTTCATCGTGCCGAGAACACTGCGACTCGCGGTAGTGGTGAACGTCACATCCCGCATCTCCCTCAACTCCGCGGTGATGACCTCCGGGGAGATGTCGAGGGTTGTCAACACCGTCGCCAATCCCTCGGCGAACCGCGAGGACAGCCTGGACAGACGGCGTGCGGGTACAACCACGGACAAGCGGGTCGCTGCGTTGACCAGCAGCACGACGTGATGGGGTTTGGTGAAGAGGATGGTCGCGTACCAATCACCGAGGGTAGTTGTTGACGTCACCTCACACAGCGTCCGTTGACCGAGTCTATCGAGGAGCTTGCGCGTGCAGCGTCGGACGACCATACCTCATTCGCGCGTATTGGCCAGGATGTCCTGGCGATGCACCGAGAAGTGTGTCAGCGTTGGATTCTCGATCGCCAGTATCCGGGGCGGCGGCTTTGATGGGCGAGGACTTCGACACGTAATACATCCGGCGACACGCTGTAGATGATCGAGAACGGGAAGCGTCGGAGAACATACTTGCGTAGATCGTCGTCGACCGCGACTCCACTGTCTGGATGCGCCAGCAGAACATCGAGCGCTCGCCGAACATCTGCGCCGAAACGCTGGCCAAGACCAGAGACCTGACGCTCGTAGTATGCAGCCGCCTCAATGAACTCCAGCTCCGCTTCCGGGTGGAATTCAAGTCTCATCGATTCAAACGGGCGCGAAGGTTTTCGAAGACACGATCCCCTGCAACGGGCTGGACCGTGCCGTCAATAATCTCGCGGTGTCGCCGTCGGGCCTCCTCGATCCACGCGTGCTCGACGTCGGTTTCGACCGGTCCGTCGAGTTCGGCAAGCAGGGCCCGAATGAGGCCCATCTTGTCGTCAGAGTTCAACGATCGGATTTCTGCTTCCAGTTCGGCAACAGCTCTCGACATGTCATCTCCGTACAGCCCGTGCCGGCCGTCTCAACATTCTACTGCCGCGTCCAGCATGACGGAATGTTCGGTCGCGGGCGCTGCGGCCTTCAAGTGCCTCGGCGCAGCTGACGTGACCCCGAGCTTGATCCAACTCCTGCCGACATGCTTCAGGCGTTCTCGGAGATTCCCTCCGGGGA
The DNA here is from genome assembly GCA_963724645.1 of uncultured Acidobacteriota bacterium. Lineage (GTDB taxonomy): Bacteria > Acidobacteriota > Vicinamibacteria > Vicinamibacterales > SCN-69-37 > CAVXSP01. Next base: position 1,461,723 of record CAVRVJ010000003.1, on the reverse strand, counting down.
AACCTGGGAAGTCCGTCGCGACGAGTGTCATTGCGAGTGTCATTGCGCTGGCAAAGGACGAAAATCGACGCCAATAGATGAAAGCCGACGAAAGAAGACGAATACGCCAAATTGCTGGCGCCGCGAGCTTTATGCCAAATAGGCCGATCTTTATTGAAGTTTCTGGAAATCGGTCAAAAGAATCCCTGCCTCCCAGCCACGCAATTTTGCCCTGTGTTTGCAACAACTTGCAGCGTAGGGTGATTCTCAGGTATCGAACTCAGTTGCCTGCACCGCCGATCATTCGGGATGTACAGAACCGCGTCTTCGGGAGATCCAACCTACAAACGGCTTTTCAAACCGCAACACCCTCAAGATTCGGCAGAAAACGCGAACGGTCACCGACCCGCCTGCACCTGCGCGAGAAGGTTCTCCATCATCCAGACCTCCGCCTTCGGTTCCATCGTTTCGATGGCGACCTGCCGTCCGTCAGGATGAATCCGAATCGATTTGTTAAGGTCGGCGTCATTGCTGGGAATCACAGGAACGTGGCCGCCGAGGTCGATCCTGTGCGGCGTCCCGCCTTCGACAGGAATGCTCCAGACTTCAACGGTTCGATTCGTGTCCTGTGTATCGAGCTTGAAGAACACCAGGAACTTGCCGTCGCGAGACCATGTTGGGGCTCGCAGATCTTCGGGCGCGCTGACTCGCAGCAGTTCGCGCGGCTGCCCCCCTTCGACGGGCATTAACGACGTCATCACCAATCCCGTAAACGTCACGGTTGAAGTCGCTTAGTTAGCGGAGCGGGACCATCGAACAGGTCACCACGGTCGTCATCGGCGCCGGGCATGCGGGTCTGGCGGCGAGCCGATGTCTCAACGAGCGCTCCATCGATCACGTGGTGCTCGAGCGCGGCGAGATCGCCAACTCCTGGCGTCGCGAGCGCTGGGACTCACTCCGGCTGCTGACGCCCAATTGGCAGAGTCGACTGCCCGGGTATCACTACGACGGCCCGGACCCGGACGGCTATATGACGATGCGTGAGGTGATCGACTTCATCTCACGCTTTGCCGTGTTGTCGAGTGCGCCGGTGCGCACGCACACCACCGTCACACGTGTGCAGCGAACCGACGCCGGATACGACGTCGCGACGACCAACGGTGATCTGCGCTGCCGCACCATCATGATCGCGAGCGGCGCGTGTAACGTTCCGAGCGTACCGGCGCTCGGCAAAGCCGTGCCGCCATCGATCCGGTGCTTCACGCCATTCAGCTACCGCAACCCGAATGACTTGCCGGAAGGCGGCGTGCTGGTCGTCGGCGCATCGGCCACCGGCGTCCAACTCGCCGACGAAATCATCCGTTCCGGTCGGCCGGTCACTCTTTCCGTCGGCGAGCACGTCAGGCTGCCAAGGACGTATCGCGCGTCGCGACGTGCTCTGGTGGATGGATGCGTCGGGCGTGTGGAATCAGCGCTACAACGAAGTCGACGACCTGATGCGTGTCCGCCGCCTCCCCTCACCGCAACTCATTGGGACACCTGAGCGAGCGACGTTGGATCTCAACGCGCTCAGTTCCGCCGGTGTCGAGATTGTCGGACGTCTCTCGGCAGTGCGGGACGGACAGGCATTGTTCTCCGGCGGACTGCGAAATCAGTTTGCGCTGGCAGACTTGAAGATGAACCGGTTGCTCGGCACGTTCGATGAGTGGGCTCGGAGCCACGCCCGCGAGGCCGAGGTCGGCCCTCCGGAACGGTTTGAACCGACACGCGCGCCGGCGTCGTCAACTCTGAAACTCGATCTGCGGAATGGAGAAATCCGTTCGATCGTTTGGGCGACGGGATTCCAACCTGACTACAGCTGGTTAGACCTGCCCGTGATTGATGACAAAGGACACTTGCGGCACGACGGAGGCGTCGTTGATGCGCCAGGTCTGTATGCGCTTGGGTTGCCGTTCCTTCGACGACGGAAGTCGACGTTCATCAGTGGTGCTGAAGACGATGCGCGTGAGCTCGTCGATCACTTAGCCGATTATTTGGCTACGCCGGCATAACGAAGCGAGTCACCTCGAGCGACTCTTTCTTCATTTCATCGCTCAGTGCACGATGGAGCTGCTGAACCTTTGGGAGGTCCCATTCGAAGGATGCGACGGCATCGGTCACTTCAAAGTGTCCGACCGCCAACTTGTCGCGAGCACTCTGATAGCCGGCGAACGCGGCCTCCGTGCCGGCGGCCGCCGCTTGCGCGAGCAGTTCCGCGTCGATCAACGCATCGGTGATTCCGTGGGCCGTAAGCGGATCCTTGAAGTAACCGGCATCGCCCACGAGCGCCCAGCCGGGTCCGAACGATTGTCGAAAGAATCCTGTCTCTCCCGAAAACCCGCGGTACTTTTCAACCCTTTCCGACTGTTCCACAACCGCCGCCAGGTCGGACGCGCATTCCCTCAATACTTGTCGGTACCCAGCGTCCGTACCGTGTCTCATCGTCTCGTGGAACCGCCTCTGTGGAACCGTGGCAAATATGCAAGTCAGCCCGTCATTGGTCGGAATCGCGCCGGCGCTCACACCAGGGTTGTAGTACCAGTGGTAGCCGTCGAACCCCGGGCCTGACCAGTAGCTGAAGACAACGCCGGTCGCATGACGACCGGTTCGATAGCATTCAGAGCCGACGAGACGCGCGACCGTAGAACGGACACCATCGGCTCCGATCACGAGTTCAGCCGAAACCTGCCGCTCCCGATCATGACCATCTTTGAGGCGCACGCCGGAGACGCGACCGTTGTCCGCGCGGACCAGATCGACGAGTTGCGTTTCGAACGTGATCGCTGCACCGGCTTTTTGCGCGGCATCGACAAGCAACCGGTCAATGACAGTACGCCGAGGTGCGTAGAGACCATCAATGTCGTGCTGCGGTTTGATCTGCACCGCGACGACCTCGTCGCCGTAGTGAAACGACGTCGATCGGACCACAGGCGTACCGGCCGCTTTGATTCCCTCTAGAACGCCCCAGCGAGAGAGCTGGACAACGCCGGCGCGCATGAGGGCGTGGGTCGAGACCGTATCGCTCCCGTAGCGACCGCGGTCGATCGCGAGCACACGAAGGCCTCGTCTCGCGAGGAGCAGCGCGGTGGCCGCGCCGGCGCAACGGGCTCCGACAATGACGACGTCGAAATCGACGGATGGGGTAGCGATGGGGATAACATTAGCACGACGTCTGACGGTGGCACGTCGAGTCCAATTGGGAAATATGAGCAGCAATATCGATCACATCTGGCCTGGTGGCATCCCACGCGTTGGGCAAGTCGCGGAGCGCTCGCGCACGGTGAACGCGAAAGATATCGAACGGTTCACCGAGATCAGCGGAGACAGGAATCCACTTCATTACGATGAGGCCGTGGCGAAGGCGAGCCGGTTCGGCGAGATTGTCGTACAGGGTGGTGTAACGAGCGCAATCCTCAACGCGGTCGTGGCCGAAGACCTCCCGGGGCCTGGCACCGTATTCCTTCAGGTGAATTGGAGTTTCAAGGCACCGGTTCGGCCCGGTGACACGATTACTGGCCGCGCCGAGGTACTCGAGGTGCGAACCGATAAACCCATCACGAAGCTCAAGACCAGCGTCATCAGAGACGACGGAACGCTCGTCCTCGACGGTGACGCGGTGTGCTATACGATGCCGATCGCGAAAGGCGCGAACACTTAACGTCAAGGCGCCCGTCAGCGGCGCGAACTCGCCCAATCGCGCACCCCTCGCAACAAACCCCGCCGCGGCCCGGATCGGTTATTGTCATGCCCGCCGTCGACGGTCTGACGCATGCGGTTGCCGACGGCCTTGGCATCGGCGCGGCACCGCGCGCCACGCACCTATCTCCCATGAGGGCGCAGAGGTGACAGTCTCCTACGTGCACGGCGTCGGCGCCACGCCCCTGCTGGCGGACACCATCGGCCGCGCGTTGAACCATGCCGCCGCACGCTGGGGCGATCGCGACGCACTGGTGGCATGTCATCAGCAGCAGCGCTATTCGTACGTCGAGCTCCGCCACGAGGCAGACCGCATGGCGCGCGCCCTGATCGCGCTCGGTGTGCGCCGCGGCGACCGCGTCGGCATCTGGAGCGGCAACAGGGCGGAGTGGATGATCACGCAGTACGCGTCAGCGAAAACCGGCGCCATCCTTGTGAACATCAATCCGTCCTACCAGCTGCGCGAGCTGGAATATGCACTGACACAGTCGGGTGTCAGTGTGCTGGTCACCGCGCGCGGGTTCCGCACGACCGACTATGTGGACATTCTGGTGGGGCTCATGCCCGAGCTGGCGACGACGCGCGCGGGCGCGCCGATCGCTGGCGGAACGGGTGCCCTCCCTTCGCCATGTCATCTATCTCGACACCGACGCGCGACCCGGTGGGATCGCCTGGGACGATTTCCTGGACCTCGGAAGCCGGATCACTCTCAGAGAGCTCGAAGAGCGTGAGGCCACGCTACAGTTCGACGATCCGATCAACATCCAATACACCTCCGGCACGACAGGATTGCCGAAAGGCGCGACGCTTTCCCACCACAACATCCTGAACAACGGCTACTTCGTCGGTGAAGTGCTGCGCTACACGGAACGGGACAGGATTTGTCTGCCGGTCCCGTTCTATCACTGCTTTGGCTGCGTGCTTGGCAATATGGCCGCCGTCACGCACGGCAGCGCGGTGGTGCATCCCGGGCGAATGGTTCGATCCGGAAGCCACGCTGCGGACCGTCGAGGCCCAGGCCTGCACGTCCATCTATGGCGTGCCGACGATGTTCATCTCGCAGCTGGACCATCCGCACTTCAGCCGCGTCCGTCTCGAGACGCTGCGCACCGGGATCATGGCCGGAGCGCCATGTCCCATCGACGTCATGCGTCAGGTGATCGACCGCATGCACGTGCCGCAGGTCACGATCTGCTACGGCATGACGGAGACGTCGCCGGTGTCCTTCCAGTCGCAGGTCGACGATCCGATCGATCTGCGAGTCTCGACAGTGGGCCGCGTGCTGCCGCACCTCGAATGCAAGATCGTCGACCCGGAAACCGGGGCGATCGTACCTCGCGGCACGCCGGGGGAGCTGTGCACGCGCGGCTACGCCGTCATGCTCGGATACTGGAACGATGCCGGCGCCACCGCCGGCGCGATTGACGCGGCGCGGTGGATGCACAGCGGCGACCTTGCCGTGATGAACGGCGACGGCTACGTCGCGATCACCGGCCGCATCAAGGACATGATCATCCGCGGCGGAGAGAACGTCTCTCCGCGCGAGATCGAAGAGTTCCTATACACGCACCAGAAGGTGAGCGAGGTGCAGGTGATCGGCGTGCCAGATCCCAAGTACGGCGAAGAGATCTGCGCGTGGATCAGGCTGCGCGATGGGACCACCGCGACGGTGGAGGAGATTCGCGATTTCTGCCGCGGACAGATCGCCGCCTACAAGATCCCGCGCTACGTCAAGTTCACGAGCGAATTCCCGATGACAGTCACCGGCAAGATTCAGAAGTTCAGGATGCGGGAGATCTCCGTCGCGGAATTTGGCCTCGGCGGAGTCGTGGGCGTGGACACGCGCCTGAGCGCGGGCGAGAGAAAGGAGACAACGTGCTGACACGCATATCGTGGCTCATTCCGATAGGCGTCCTGCTCGGCGGGCAGGCGGCATACGCGCAGCAGCCCTGCGAGGCGCTTATGAGTGTGAAGCTTCCCTACACGCTGATCACCTCCGCGGTCAGTGTCGCCGAAGGGGCGGCGCCCGTAGCGGCCGGCGCATCAGCGGCGCCGCCGGTGGCCGGTGCCCGCGCACTGCGACGTCCGAGGCGTGATCCGTCCCAGCCCCGATTCTGAAATCAAGTTCGCGCTGTGGCTGCCGGCGACGTCGGCGTGGAACGGCAAATACCGCCAGCAGGGCAACGGTGGCTGGGCCGGAGCAGTCAACACCGCCGCGCTCGCGGAGCCACTGCGCCGCGGTTACGCCGTGGCTGCAACAGACGATGGCCACGAAGGCGGCGCGGGGGCGAACTGGGCAATCGGCCATCCGGAAAAGCTGATCGACTTCGGATATCGCGCCGTACACGAAACCGTCGATGCAGTCCAAAGCGATTATTCGCGCGTTTTACAGCCGGGACCCGGAGCGGAGCTACTTCGACGGCTGCTCCGACGGCGGCCGCGAAGCGCTGATGGAAGCGCAGCGTTACCCGGAAGACTTCAACGGCATTCTCGCCGGCGCCCCGGCAAACAACTGGTCGCATCTGTTCACCGCCTTCGTGTGGAACGAACAGGCCCTCCTCGCCACGGCGGAGAGTGCGATCCCGCCCGCCAAACTCCCGGTGATCCAGCGCGCCGTGATGGCCACGTGCGATCGGCTCGATGGCGTTGCTGACGGGTTGATCGAGAATCCGCGCGCCTGCACGTTCGATCCCGCGGCGCTGGTCTGCAAGAACGCAGACGCGGCGGATTGTCTGACCAAAGCCCAGGTCGACGCGCTGCGCAAGATTTATGCGGGACCGATTAACCCGCGCACCCAGGAGCGTCTCTTCGTGGGACAGCCGGTCGGGACCGAAGCCGTGCCGGGCGGCTGGGGCACCTGGATCACCCCGGCGAACGCCGCCAGCGCGATCCAGTTCGGGTTCGGCAACAGCTACTACGGGGCCGCGGTGTTCGAGGATCCGAATTGGAATTTCCGGATGCTCGACTTCGATCGCGACGTGAGCATCGGCGATGCGAAGGCGGGACCGGTTCTCAACGCGACCAGCCCGGACCTGCGGTCATTCCGTGCGTCCGGCGGGAAGCTCATTCAGTATCACGGCTGGGGCGACGCCGCGATCCCGGCGCCGAGTTCGATCGAATACTACGACAGCGTGCGCGCCTTTCTCTCGAAGTACCCGGATGCGCGGACGCCCGGCGCTCCGCCGACCGAGGATTTCTACCGGCTGTTTCTCGTGCCCGGAATGGCGCACTGCGGCGGCGGCGCGGGTCCGAACAGCTTCGGCAACGGTGGCCGTGCCGCGCCGAGCCCGCGATCCCGAGCACGACATTTTCACCGCGCTGGAGCGCTGGGTCGAGCGCGGCGTCGCGCCCGAACGCATCATCGGCACCGGCCGCGCCGTCGACGATCCCTCGAAGCCGCTCACCCGGCCGCTGTGCCCATATCCGCAGGTGGCGCAGTACCGCGGTTCGGGCGACGTGAACGACGCTTCGAGCTTCGCCTGTACCGCGCCGTCGCACGGTGATGCACGTCATGTTCCCGGCTCCTCAGGCGCGGTCGATCGCTGAATCCTCCCGTGTCTCATTCTTAGTAGGTATTGAAGCGATAGCCGAACAGCCACAACCGGTCGAACGAGAAACTGAGCCAGCGCCCGTAGTCGTGGGACAAGATGCTCTTGATCTTCGCCTTCAGCGCGGCCTCACGCCGCCCGGGGTCGCGCGTGGGCGATCCATCAGCCAGGTGCAATGCGTTGATGATCTGCGCGTACGTCGACGCGTGGCTGTCGGTCGGGTCCAGCGTCAGCTGCCGCCACCAGTGGAGAGCGTCCTCCGTGCGCTGTTGGTCCCAATAGATCGCACCGATCAGAAACCGCGCGTCGTTTGCGCGGTAGCCGCCCGGCGTGGTGCTCACGATCCCCATCAGGATCCTCAACCGCACCTTGTCGTAGTACGCCGTGATGGCCTCGTCCGAGGTGAGGCCGCGATTGGTGAGCTCGGCTTCGTAAAACCTCCGCAGTTCGACGACCAGGTCGTAAGCCATGGGGCTTTCCTGATGCGTGCGCGCGAGGTGTCGTGGCGGATCAGTCTCCATGAGCGTGCCGAGGATGTTTCGGCTCGATTGCGCCATGTCGTCCAGGAGGAACAACAGTTCGGTCGTGGCCTTTGACGAGCCGCGCTCAGACGCGTACCGGCGTATGAGGCCAATGAAGTTCACGTGGTCCGCCGCAAGTTCCAGTTCGGCCCACAATCGCGGATCGGGGATAAAGGCGTCGTCATACGGCTGCAGCCAATTCTGCTGCCGGTACCGTTGCAACAGGGCCGGCAGGTCTCCGGTGTCGGCGCTGTGCGTGTCGGCCAGGGCGATGATGGGCTGAAAGACTGTCCAACGATCTCGCCGTGACCACGACTTGTCGACCATCGCCTGAAGCGCGTGTTCTCCCAGCACAAGCGGACGGTTGGCGGCCTCCCGCGGCTTGGGGGATTGGGTCCGCACGAGGGGGTTTCCAAGGCTTTCGTGCTTGTCGCTGTCGGGCACGAGCGCCAGATGATCCAACGAGAGTCCCGGCGTGAGAAATGGAAACAAGACCATCGCATGATCCGCGACCTTGGCCACATCGAAGGTGAGGCGCGCGAGCGTGAGCGGCGACGCTGTCTTGGCGTTCGCAAGCGCGGCGTCTTCCGGAATCGTCTCGAGCGGTTTCAGGCCAGGAAATTTCTGATCGTCCGCCGGCTGCACGAAGAACGTGATCTTCGGCGGAGCTGGCGGAGGCTGGAGCGCTCCGACCGGCGGCGGCACGCGCCAAAGGGCGACGAGCCCAACGAGCAGGTGGAGCGCCAGCGACGAGGCGAACGCCGCGATGCGTCGCGTGCGCATCGTTCCGGGTTCACTTCCGCACCCGATGCGGCGGTGGCGGTGGGGGCGGCGGCGGTGGGTACGTGATCGCCTTGACCATCGCTGGCGGTTCGGGCAGGTCGACCTGCGCAAGGTCGACGATCCACAGCGCCGCCACGAGGAGGACGACGACGCTGGCGATCACCGTGATTGCCGCATGCGACCGGCGGGATCGCTGGCGCGCATGCTCCCAACGCCACAACACGTCGTCCGGCATCCCTGCCAGCATGCGGCCCAGCACGTGCAGCGCGAGAAGCCCGCCGTCGGCATCTTCGCGGGACTCCCACAGATCCGACGCGATCTCTCTTCGGCGATCGTCTCGAACGTCCGGCGGCAGCCGCCACGTGTACAGACGCGTCCATGCGTAGACGACGTGCGCCGCGAACCCACTGAGCGTCGAGCTCATGCCGGCACCACTCCCCGTCGAGCGCGTCGCGGCACGCCGCTGGCGAGCCGCCGGGCATCGGCCGCGGCGGTGTTGCCCGCAGCGGTGAGCGTGTAGAGACGACGGCCCGGGCGATTCTCACGCGCGGGGATCGCGGGATCTTCCCACCGGCTCGCGAGCAGGCCCATCCTCTCCAGGCGGCCCAGCGCGCGATACAGGGTGCCGTACGCGGTCAGCAGCCGATGACCGGCGCCATCGCGCAGGCTCTTGGCGAGTTGGTAGCCGTGAACCTCATCGGTCCCCTGGCGTTTCAGGTCGAAGGCCGCGAGGCAGATGTCACGTTCGAGAGGCACGAGGGCCCCCGGCTTTCTGCGCATGGGCGAAGTATAGGCAGATATATGCTTATTTGTCCATGGGCGCTGTTCAAGCTGGTCCTCGAGAAGGGCTTCTCCACTGTCGTCTGACCTTGCGAGGGGCTCAGGCACGACCTGCAGCACTCGACAGAGTCGCTCCTCCCTTGGCGACTACGCAGACGATCGGTTTGTCGGAGTGAGCGAAGACAGCCCGCGACGTCAGTCGATGCGCAGAGCGCGCAGCGGTTCAATACTGATGGCGTGGCGAGCCGGGATGTAGCAGGCAACGGCGCCAATGACCAGGAACAACAGCGCCGTTCCAAGGAATGTCGGCACGTGAATGGCCGGGAGGCCATACAGGAACACGGAAAGCACTTCACCGGCGCCCACAGAAACGGCGAGTCCAATGACCGCGCCGACGCTCACGAGCAACATGCCGTGTCTCAAGACCATCCAGACAATACTGATGCGCCGGGCTCCAAGTGCCATGCGGATGCCGAATTCCCGACGTCTTAAGGCGACGGTATACGCGATCACGCCGTAAACCCCAATCGATGCCAGGAGCAAGCCTACGAGACCGAGGCTGCCAGTCACGGCGCCAAGCAGGCGCTGAGGCGCGAGCCCCAGGGCCACAGAGTCCTGCAGAGTCTCTGACCTCACGATGACGAGGTTCGGATTGAGTTCGCGAACGACGGCGGCGATGTCCGCAGCCAGCGGCCGGAGTGCTCGCCGGCGCGCGACGATTGACGCCCTGTCGGTGAACGGGGCGGCGGACATCGTCCGTTGGGACAGCGGTAGATACACGTACGACCCGGCGAGACCGTCGATCAAGCTGCTGGACTTGATATCGCCGACGACGCCAACGATCTGCACGCGGCGTCTCTCCGATCGTCGTGCTTGCGGGTTGAACTCCGACACGATCAGTGATTTTCCGACCGCAGCCTGCCCCGGCCAGAGTCGACGCGCAATCGTGTCGGCGACGATCGCCACCGGCGGCGCGTTTTCCACATCACCCACCGAGAAATCTCGGCCGCTGAGAATCGGTATTCGAAGGGTCGCAAAATAACGCGAGTCCACGAGATTCCAGGCGGGCTCGAAGGAGTCGGATACGAGCGCGTCGGCGGCCGTGACGCTTCCCAGACCGTAGCCCTCGAATCCGCCCGGCGGCACCAGGGCGACCGACGCCGTCTCAACCGAAGGCAGCCCGCGGACTCGTTCGATGACGTTGCGCCAGAACAGGGAACGCGTCGCCTCGTCACCATCAGCCTGCGAGAGATCGAGCGCGGCAATCTCGACACCGCGCGGATCGAATCCAGGATCCGTCATACCTGCGTATCGCACCGCGCGCACGAAGAGACCGGCCATCACGACGAGCAGAATGCTGAGGGCGGTCTGGGCGACCACGAACGCACCGCGGAGGCGCGAGCGGCCCGAATCGGACGGCGACCCTTCTTTCAACGACCCGATGGGATCGCTCTTCGAGCCCTTGAACGCAGGAACGAGACCCGACATCAGTGCGGCGAGTAACGATAGCGACAACGCGAAACTCAGCACTCGCAGGTCGAGTGTGACCGGGAAAGAGAGCGGTATTGGAAGCGTTGCAAACAGCGGCGCCAGGACGACCATGCCGCGCGCCAATGAGACGCCGAGTGCCCCGCCAAGGAGAAACAGCATCAGCGTCTCGGTCAGAAGCTGACGCACGAGCCGTCCTCGCCCTGCCCCCAGCGCGGTACGAAGGGCCATCTCTCGGGTGCGGGCCATCGATCGAGCCAGCAGGATCCCCGCGACGTTCGCGCACGCCGCGGCCAGCACGAGCGAGACGATCACCATCAGCGCGACGGCGAAACCAGCCACGACATTACGGTTGCCACCGGCCAGCGAAAACGGCAGGGCGCGCAACTTCTTGCCAGGCTGTGCGATCCCGCGCTGTCGTTCGACTGCTTCGCCGATCGCCGCCGTCTCGTTGGACGCGGCCGCCACGGAGACGCCGGGCCGCAAGCGCCCGCCGGCGACAACACTCGACTTTCTTCCTTCGGGACCGATGACGAGCCAGATGTCCCGCGTTTGCATGCCCGCGCCGCGGAAATCCTGTGCGGCGACGCCGACGACGACAAAAGGCCGGCCGTTGATACGCAGTACTCGACCGACGATCCCCGGATCCAGGTTGAAGCGGCGAGTCCAAAAGCCATGGTCGAGGACCGCCACACCGCCGGTGCGATCATCGGCAGCCGTAAACACCCGCCCCGCGGATGGACGAGAGCCAAGGACGCTGAAGAAATTCGCCGACACGTATTGGCCGACGACTCGTTCGGCGGTCGCCGAATCTGTCACGCCGAGACTCATGACGTGCGAGAACATTTCGGACGCGAACACGCCGGAGAACGACGTCGCGCCGCGGGCAAGTTCCAGGTACGTCGAGTAGGAAAAGGGATTCAGCCCGCCATCGCCGCGCGACGTCCCGATGTCGACGAGCCGGTCCGGCTCGGAGATGCCCTCGGGTGGACGAAACAACAGGCTGTTGGCGACCGCAAAGATGGCCGTGTTGGCACCGATGCCAATCGCCAGCGAGATCGCGGCGGTCAGCGTGAACAGTGGGCTTCGCAGAAGAAGGCGCAGCCCATAGGCAACGTCCCGTCGGCCGTCCTCGAGCCAAACGAACGATCGGGCGTCCCGATGCAACTCCTTGGTCTGCTCGATGCCCCCCAGCGACAGTCTTGCGGCGCGTGCCGCGGCGTCGCGGCCCATGCCGCGGGCTTCGTATTCGTCCTGCATCAGCACCACATGCGCGTTGATCTCACGCGTCACGTCGTCTTCAGGACGTGTCACTCGAAGGAAGTTCAGCAACCTGGCAACGAAGCGGCGCATGTTCTAGGGCTCGTTGAGGAGAAGCTTATTGACGAGTCCGGACAGCCGACGCCAACGCTCGGCTTGCTGATCGACGGCGCGAAGCCCGGGTTTGGTGATGGTGTAGTACTTCGCCTCAGGTTGCTCTTGGTCTTGCGCCAGTCACCTTTGATCCAGCCCTTCTGTTCCAGTCGAACGAGGGCGGGATACAGCGTGCCCTGATTCAACATGAGGGGATGGTCGGCGACCTGATCGAGCCTCGAAGCCAACGCATACGCGTGCAGCGGGCCCATCGTCGCCAGGGCTCGCAGGACGATGAGATCGAGTGTTCCGTTGAGCAGTTCGACCCGGGCGTGCCCGGTCTTGACACCACTTGTCCGTCTAGTGATCACGGTAGTCGATCGTTTACTGGAGAGTCAAGTGAAAGCGCGTCTGTGCGCGCCCGCACGGCGAGGCATCCCGAGCCAGCGCAATTCGGCCAGCCTACGTACCTCGTGCCCGCGTGAACCGGCATGATGGCTCGCCTCGACCTGAGTCGAGGCGAGCCTGCCGCGCGCCTAGCGCAGCGCTATCGCGTGGACGAAACGCCCGCGGCTGACTCACGGACTCCCAGGGGCAGCCGCGCGAACGCGAAGTCCGAGTCCACGTCGTAGCAGGTGTTCTCGCTCGAGTCTCCGAGTGTGGAGTCGACGTACTCCTGGACGGGGCCCACCGAGGGCGCTTCCCAGAGACAGGTCACCGTAGCGCGATCGCGGCTTGGATAGAACTGCAGGACGCGCACGCCAGCCGGTGCACCCTCGTTCTTCATGAGCCGCTCGCCTCGCGAAAACGCTTGCGCATTCTTGATCCGATGCAACACCACAACATACATCTCGCACCTCCTCATCGTCTGTCGACAGGCACAAGATTGCCACCGCAGACCAGCAACCCGCATCGCTCGAAAACACCAATTTCGGGAAGCAGGGAAAATGGTGAGAAATCACCACACGCCGGGATCAGACGAGCTGGTGTGAGAACGCGAATGCCGTCGCCGCCGCTCGCGACGAGACGGCCAGCTTGGCGAAGATGTTCTGGACGTGCCGGGCCACCGTGTGCTCACTGATGAACAACGCCTCTGCGATCTCGCGGTTGCTCTTCCCGGCCGCGATCAGCCGCAGCACCTGAAGCTCGCGACCGGTCAGCCCGTGCGAATCGGCAGCCTCGGTGTTGGCGCTGACAACTGACGCAAGCGAGGCGACGCGCGCGAGGTCGCTCACGGCCCCCAGTTTCTTGAAGATGATTCGCGCCGCTTCCAGTTCCAAGGAGGCCGTCTCGTGATCCTCCACGGTCCGGCAGGCCAGACCAAGCTCCAGCCGGACTCGCGCGGCTTCATACGGGGCGTCGAGTTCGGTCCAGATGGCCAGCGCGCGCCGGAGTTCGATCAGCGCATCGCTCGTTCGGCCTTCGGCGAGCGCCGTGGTTCCTCTGGAATGTGCCGCCATCGCGTGCAGGGCTTCGCAGTCGAAATGCTGTGCCGTTTCGTCGAGTTCGCGACACGCGGCCTTCGCCGGGTCGAGGTGTCCGACAGCGAGCATGATCTCGACATAAACGGGCAGGATCCCCGCACGTCGCAGCGGGAGGGTCGTCTCTCCGACGATTCGCCGGATAGCGGCGGCGGCCGACTCCGCCTTTCCCTGGGCCAGCCGCATGAGTGCCAAGCCGGGCTGCGGCTCGCATCCATTCAGGCTCGCCTGGCGGTACGCCTGCTCGGCTGCTTCGAAGTCGCCTCGCAGGCGATGCACCTCTCCCTGGCAATAGAAGGCGTTGCCGCACGCCAGCCGGTTCAGCGCCCCTCGCGTGAACCGTTCCGCCGAGCGACGCGCTTCGATCAGCGCACTCTCCCAATCGCCGCCGAGAAGCATGATCTCGGCGCGATGCACCAAACACAGCCCATTGTGGGCGACCATTTCGGGCTGACGCTCGCACCATCCGGTCAACGCGCGAGTCCACTCCCGCACGCGTCGCACGTCGTACGCGGCCCGGCAGAAGGCGATGGTGTTGCAATAGACGATGCCGGTCACGATCGGCGACAGATCGTTCGCCGTCGCAGCGGCCAGCGCTTCGTCCACCAGCCGCAGGCCTTCCTTCACCCGTCCGAGTCGCATCAATGCCCGTGCCTGATCGTCCCTCGCGAGCCAGACCAGGTCCGGATCCCCGAACCGCTGGCCGATCTCGGCGGCCCCCAGCGCCGTGGCGTAGCCATCCTCAAAGTTGCCGCCGCCCATCTGCTCGAGCCAGACGGGAATCAGGAGGTACCCTCGCTCGACGCAGTCACGGCCGAAACTCTCGAGCAACCGCTCGCCGCGAGCGAACCAGCCGGTCCCTCGGGTCCGTTCGCCTCTGAATAGGAAACTGTGGCCGATCCAGAAGCTGCAGCGCACTGCAGAAGGCACGTCACCCCTGTCGAGGTAGTCCTGGTGGGCACGTTCCAAGCCGGCGACGTAGTCGTCGTCCCGACCAAGCATGTACGCCGACCGTGCAAGCAGTTCGAGGTCTTCGGCACCTAACGGCTCCTTGCGGTCGGCGCTCGCGAGCGAGTCGAAGGCGCTCACCCATGCCTGTTCACCGTACGACTTGCGTCCAAGCTCGAGCTCGGTTGCTCCCTTCATACTGACCACCCATGGAGCGACGACGGTGACCGACTATAGCCCGATAACGGCCAGTCCCGCACGAGAGCCAGCGCAATTCGGCCCCGAGAGGCGCGTCAGAAACTCAGCCGGGCGCCGAACTGAAGGGTCCTCGGATCGCCGACCGCCAGGATCTGGTTGAACGTCGACATTGGGGTTCGTGGGATAAGCGCCCGGTCCCCAGGTGGGATTCCTGGTCAGGTTGTTCACGCGATTCGTCACGTTGAAAGCTTCGACCAGGCCCTCGATCTTGACATCGCCGGTGATCCGAAACGCGCGACTCACGCGAAGATTCAGGGTGAAGAAATCGCTGCCGATTCCAGCGTTTCGAGGGATGAACGATACGGCCCGCACGTCGAAGTTGGCGGGCGCCGTCGCGCCATCGGCGAGCGGCCGGCTTGTCGTCGCTTGCAGATTGGCGACGCCAGACGTGATGTTGAACGGGAGCGCTGAGTACCACTGCAACATGCCGCTCATCTGGAACCCGTGGACTGATGTGCTCCCAGACCGTGGTTGCGGGGGCCATCGACGTGTTGACGGTTCCATTGATCACGAGACGGTGCCGTTGATCGTCGTCAGAGCGGCCCCAGTCTCTCATGATGTCCGTGGGGTCGATCGGCGAGCTGAAAAAAGCCTCGCCAACGTCGTTCATCGACTTCGACAGCGTGTAGCTGAGCCGGACACTCGCCCACTGTGTCGGGCGTTGCACGAACGACAGGTGCAGACCGTGATAGGTCGACTCCGCCACTGACGAATACTGGCCGTTGTTTCTGTAGGTAGAGTTCGGCCGGCAGCCATTGTTCGTGCCGGCGGCCACGCAGGTCGGCACGTTCTGGTTCACCGACGCCAGCAGGTTCTCCGCCGCGCAGGTACTGGTACCCGACGCTGATCGTGCGTCCTGGACCGAGTGACCGTTCCACTTCCACGCTCGCCTGCCTTGAGTACGCGTTCTGCAGGTTCCTGTCCATCGTCGCGAAATCCACGAGCGTCGTCGTCAATATGCGTGCCGGGAGGATGTCTGGGAACGTCGGAGCGCCGGCCTGAGTCGGAATGATTCCCGACACGCCCGGCTGATGCAGGTTGTCGAGCTCGGTAGTGTTTCCGGCGGACAGGATGGCGTTGGCGACGGCACGAAGCGGCACACGGTCGAAGAACAGACCTGCGCTGCCGCGCACAACGAGATCCTGCGACGCGGACGGCGACCACGCGAACCCGGCCCGCGGCGACACGTTGTTGGTGATCCGTCTTGATCGGTGTCGAGGAACTGGAGGTCGTACCGCAGGCCCAAGGTTCAGCGTCAGGGCCGAGCCGACCCGCCACTCGTCCTGGGCGTACATCCCGATGTTGGGATTGGTCTGCGACACCACCGGGTCGCCGAACGTCTGGGTAAACCCGCTGTAGTTGCCGGAGAGGAAACCTGCAAGGGACGAGAATGCGTAGCTGCCGCGAGACGATCGAGGGTACGTGATCGTGTCATCGTTGAACACGACGTCGACACCCGCCCGCAGCGCGTGCGATCCCGCCTGGTGGGTCAGATTGTCGACGACCTGATACATCTTGTTCAGGCGTCTCGTTGGGTGCCCGGACAATGTACCGAACGACGCCACGCCGGTAATGCTGACGGCCGGTCCAACGGGTCGGTCGGCGGCGCCTTCAAGTCGCCGTAGGCAACCTGAGCGCGGGTTTCGTTCACCGTCCTTGAGGAGATCGTCCACGTGTTGCCGAATGCGAGCGGAATAGTCGATGTTGTCCAGGCCGGCAGACGCACTCGGGGCATTCAGCGCGCCGGCGCCGCGCGAGTTATCGGACGTGACGTGATAGAGGCCGTACCGCGCGGTAAATTGGTCCGATCGGCCGATCTGGTGATCGACTTTTCCGAGAAAGTTCGCACTGTGAACCGGATTCGGATAGACGCCGGTGCTGACCGGTGAACCCGGGTACCCGACCGCTGCGAGCTTGGCGTTGATGATCGGCACATTCTCCGGCAGGATCGTCACCAGTCCGGTCTGATCCAGCAGTCGCTGCTCGAAGTTCGAGAAGTAGAAGGTTCGATTCCGGACGAGAGGCCCGCCGAGGCTCCCGCCGTACTGCTGCTGATTCATGGGAAGCGTCGTGCCGGACAGGGCGTTCGCCGCATTGAAGTTGTCGTCGCGGACAAAATCGTAGACGGTGCCGTGCACCGCGTTCGTGCCGCTCTTCGTCACGACGTTGACATATCCGCCCAGCGCGCGGCCGAGTTCCGCCTGCCCTCCGGAGGTGACCACCTGAAACTGCTCCACGGCGTCCACGCCGTACGGGATGCCACTGAGCCCTGCGGCATCATCGTTCGCTGACAGGCCATCGACGATGAAGCTGTTCGACAGGTTGCGCTGGCTGGCGATGGAAATGCCCTGGCCCGGAACGGCCGACGTTTCGGCGAAGAGCTGGGTGCTGCCGACGTTCGTCGGCGAGACGCCGGGAATCAACAGGGCGAGATCCAGGAAATTACGTCCGTTCATCGGCAGACTCTGCACTTCGGTCTGCGGCACCG
Organism: uncultured Acidobacteriota bacterium; assembly: GCA_963724645.1. GTDB lineage: Bacteria > Acidobacteriota > Vicinamibacteria > Vicinamibacterales > SCN-69-37 > CAVXSP01. The sequence continues at coordinate 1,444,361 of CAVRVJ010000003.1, read as the reverse complement.
TTCCTGCGATTTGGCTCCGCGCGGCCTCCAGGACCGTGGCTTCCCCACTGACGGTGACGCTCGTGTCGAGGCCCGCCACGGCGACGCTGATCGGAAGGTCGAAGGCCGAACCGATGGTGAGCCTCACGGCGCGCGTGGCGTCCATGAATCCCTGCACGTGCACTTTCACTTCGTACGGTCCGACTCTGAGGTACGAAAAGCGAAATCGTCCTGCCGAATCCGTCACCGTCTCCGAGGTGACGTTCGTGTCCGTCTGGCGAGCGCTGACCTGCGCGCCAGGAACAACGGCCCCCTGGGGATCGGTGATGCGCCCGCTGATGCTGCCGTAGTTGATCGTTTCCTGTGCATGTACGATGCCCGTCGAGGCGACGGCGCAGCACGTCAACAGCATCAGACCGCAAATAAATGTCTGCCTCACTGGGGCCCTCCGCGATGAACCCACGACCAAACCGCCGGAAAACGTGCAGGCGCAGCCGTCCAGGGACGAAGCGCCGCAGCGATTGAGAGATCTGCCCTGAAGCGATCAGATCTCGAGTGTCGTGACGGGTTGCGCTAGACGCGGGGAGGTGGGAAATCCGGAACGATGGACGACGCGAGCGGCTCGGGGCTGAGGGAAGGCAGCCAGGTGATTGCGTTGGACGATGCGACCTCCGACATTGCAGGCGTCAGTACGGCGGCTGGACCAAACAGTGATGCGGCCATCGCGGCGAGCGGATCTGATGCGCCGCGACACACACAGGAGCGGGACGCTGAAGCCGGAGCGGCCTTCGAGCGAGTGTGGTGCATCGGGCACATCCGCCCGTCAGCATGGTCGCAGGTGCATTCCGCTCGGACCGTGCTGGCTGACATCGTCGCGCAACAGGCCGTCGGAACGGACACGAGCAGGCAGAGGTGGAACGCGAGCCAGCCGCCGGCGATGCGCGCGAGCTGAGGTCGCATCCAGAGCATCAGAAAGCGATGCTACCACACCAATTCCATTCACAAGAGTCGGCCTCCTGGGCGGCAACGGCTCGCGATCGCGACTCGCCGACAGCCGGAACAACCGCAGCCAACCAACCGTATAATAAGACGTCTAAGTATTGACTTCAGATGCCTGAGTATCGCGACACGGTTGGCGTTTCCACAGGCCGGCGTTGATCGCGGCGGAGGATCATGGCGAAACCCGACTCCCTTCAAGGTTCTCTCGACCTCCTCGTCCTGACGATCCTCTCCCGGCGCCCCGGCCTGCACGGTTACGCGCTGATGACGGCCATCCACGATGCCTCTCGCGACGACCTTCGAGTGGAGGAAGGGTCGCTCTATCCCGCCCTGCATCGGATGGAGGAGGCCGGCTGGATCCGTGCCAGATGGACGACCACGGAGGGCGGCCGGCGGGCGCGCGCGTACGAGCTCACGGCCGCGGGCAAGAAGCAACTGGCGGCGGAAGAGCTGCGCTGGTACGCCGTGACCTCCGCCGTCAATCGCGTGTTGAGGACGGTGTGAGATGTCGCGTTGGTCGCGATTCATCAACGTCTTTCGTGGCGATCGTCTGATTCGCGACATCGACGAGGAGCTGGAGTCGCACCTCGCGGAAGCGGTTGCGCACGGCCGCGATCCCGAGGAAGCGCGACGAGCGTTTGGCGACCTGGTTCGACAGCGCGAAGCGAGCCGCGACGTCCGCCTCATCGGGTGGCTGGAGGATTTCGTCACGGACATTCGATACGGCGCCCGGACCCTGCGGCGGCAGCCGGGATTCCTCGCGGCAGCCGTGCTGTCCCTCGGCCTCGGCATCGGGGCGAACACGGCCATCTTTTCGATAATCGATGCGGCCCTGCTTCGATCGTTGCCCGTCAGCCATCCCGAGCAGTTGGTGACGGTGACCGACAGCACCACCGGCGGGAATTTCTCTTACCCTGACTATCTGGCGCTGCGCCAGGGCACACGGACGTTGTCGGATCTCATCGCCGCGTCGTTTCTCGTGAAGGTGCCTGTCGGCGTGGGTGGCGACATCGATCAGGCGTTTGCGAAGGTCGTCTCCGGTAACTACTTCACAGGGCTTGGTGTCGGATCTGCTGTTGGCCGCGTGTTCGCTTCCTCAGACGAGTTGGAGCCCGTGGCAGTCATCGGTCACGACTATTGGCGCCGCCGGTTCAATGGGTCCGTGACGGCGGTCGGCCAACCCATCACCATCGACGGAGTCCTCTTCACGGTCATCGGAGTCGCGCCGGCGGGGTTCACGGGCGAAGCTCCCGGCGAATCGCCCGACGTGTGGACTTCAGTGGTACTTCGGACGCGCGACATGAGGGAGGAACGGGGCTACTCGTGGCTCTACCTCATGGGCCGGCTGAAACCCGGTGGGACGATTGACCAAGTACACGCCGATCTCACGTCGCTGCTCGTCCAGAGCAGGCCGGCGTCTCCGCCTGCCGAGACGTCTTCACGCCTGAGTGTTGCGCCAGGCGCGCGCGGCTTGTCCGCCCTTCGAGACCGGCTTTCGGATCCGCTGTGGGTGTTGATGGTCCTCGCCGCGATCGTGCTGCTCGTGGCGTGCACAAACCTCGCCGGGCTGCTGCTCTCGCGCGGGGCGGCGCGCCGGTGGGAGATCGCGATGCGAATGGCAATTGGCGCCACGCGCGCCCGGATCATCCGGCAGTTGTTGACCGAGAGTCTCTTGCTCGCCGCAGCCGGCGGCGCACTCGGAGTCGCGCTCGCCCTCTGGGGACAGGCCGCTCTGTTGGGGTTGCCTTTGGGCGACCGGACGGTAGCGCTCGACGTGGGGCTCAACCTGCGCATGCTCGCTTTCACGGGCACGATTTCGATCGTGGCCGGCATCCTGTTCGGGCTGGCCCCGGCATGGCAGGCGGCGCGGGGCGGCGCGGTCCAAGGCTCCTCGCGTGTCGTCGGGCACAGTCGCGTCTGGGGTCTACGGGGTGCGCTCATCGTCGTGCAGGTGGCATTGTCGCTGGTGTTGCTGGCGGGGAGCGTCATGTTCGTCCGCACGCTCAGAAACCTCGAATCGCAAGACCTTGGGTTTCGCGCGGACCATGTCCTCCTGGTGCCGATCGTCAGCGAGCGCGGCTATCGTCCGACACTATCCACGCTCGTCCCCCGACTCCTCGAGCGTGTCTCAGCCGTGCCGGGCGTCGCATCAGCAAGCATGGCCCTCGGGGGAACGCTCAATAACATCGGAGGCGCTCGCGTCCAGGTCGAGGGATCCGCCGCGCAAGATCGCATGAGTGCCGATTGGGTCGGGCCCGACTACGTTCGGACCGCCGGCATGACGCTCGTCGCGGGCCGTGATTTTGCTCTGTCAGACAACGAGCAGGGCCAGAAGGTCGTGATTGTCAATCAGACGATGGCCCGTAAGTATTTTGGTGATCGTGACGCGCTTGGACGCCGGGTCGTCTTCAACAAGAACGAGTTCGTGATCGTCGGCGTCACCAAAGACGCGAAGTACCGCGATCTTCGTGAAACCACACCGCCCTTCATGTACTTTCCAGCGCTCCAGACGCAGTCCGGTGTCGGTCACCTGGAGATCCGCACGTCCGACGCGGCCCCTCTCGCGCTGGCGGCCACAATCCGGCCGCTGATCCGCGAGTTGGATCCTCGGTTGAGCGCAGGCACGGCGATGACCTTGTCGGACCTCATCGGCCGCAAGCTGGGCCGCGAGCACCTTGTCGCCGACCTCGCCGGCTTCTTCGGCACGTTGACTCTTGCGCTGCTGTCAATCGGCGTCTACGGGACGCTGGCGTATGCCGTTGGTCAGCGTACGAAAGAGCTTGGGGTTCGAGTCGCGCTTGGCGCCCGTCGTGCCGGCATTGTCTGGATGGTGCTCCGCCAGATCGTGGGCGTGGTCGCCGTCGGCGTGGTGGTGGGCAGCGTCGGCGTGTTGGTGGTCGGCCGTCTCGTCAAACCGCTGCTCTTCGGACTTACGCCAACCGATCCGTGGACGGTCGGCAGCGCGTGCATCATCCTCGTCGGTATCGCCGCTCTAGCCGGAGGTCTTCCCGCTCGTGCCGCCTCGCGGCTCGATCCCGCGACCGTGTTGCGGGAGTAAGGCAGCCCCACGGATCACCACCGCAACCCGAGTGCCTTCGTCAGAAACTCCAACAGCGGCGCCGCGCGCTCGCAGGCATCCGTGTAACGATCGAGGAAATCGCCGGCCACAGCTTCGCGCTCGGTGAACTCCGTCATCGTGTACAGATCTTTGCGCTTCAGGTCTTTGATGAACCGGTGGGAGGGATCGAATCCCGCGGGCGGCCGCGTGAGTGTGTCGCCTTCGATGACGAGACCGGTCCGGCGAACAGCGGCCCAGCGAGCGGCCGAGTCGACCATGTGATGGCGGATCCGCGTCAGCGCGGGCATGTCGATGTGATACACGCCGCCGCCGCCAATCCTCTCCTCGGGGCCCAGGTGAAGATAGAACCCCGGCACACTCCCAGCCTCTTTGCGGCGTTCGTGCGCGAATCTCGCGGCCGCCCAGGTCTTGAACGGCGACTTGTCTTCGGAGAATCGTGTATCGCGATAAATGCGAAACATCGAGCCGCCGGTGCGGCGTGGATCCGCCACGTATGCGCGACTGATCCCGCGCAACCGCGGACCAAAATCGTTGATGAACTGGAGCATCGGCGCTTCGACATCATCCAGGTAGCGCTGCCGGTGGTCTGCAAACCAGGTTCTGTCGTTGTGGCGCTTCAGGCTTCTCAGAAACGTGAAGAACTCCGGCGTGAAATACCGTGCCACTGCCCGTGTCTCCTTTCAACGAACCGATTCAGAATAACGGTTCGGACCTTTCGTGCGCTATCCTGCAGCCTTGCACAGACACTGGCTGCTGGCCATCGTCCTGATCGCCGCGGGCCTGACGACCGCTGCGCGTCAGGCCACGCCGGACGCCCGCGTCGTTCGCGTGCTCGAGTCGCCAAGATTCAGAGAGGCGGCGGCGTTTCTCGATCGGACCCACGATCGACTCGTGGCGGAAACGATCCTGCTCACCGAGATCCCGGCGCCGCCATTCAAGGAAGCCCAGCGCGCCAGGGCGTTTCTGGATCTGCTGCGGCAGGCCGGCCTGTCCAGCGTCGAGACGGACGCCGAAGGCAACGTGATGGGGGTGCGGAAAGGCGCCGGCGGCGCACCGCTCGTCGCCATTGCCGCCCATCTCGACACGGTGTTCCCCGAGGGAACGGACGTCAAGGTGAAACGCACCGGCACGCGCCTGGCGGCGCCCGGCGTCGGCGACGACTCGCGATCGCTGGCTGTTCTGCTCGCGATCGCCCGCGCCCTGGACGCCGCCAATGTCCAGACAGCGAGCGACATCCTGTTCGTCGGCGACGTCGGAGAAGAAGGGCCGGGCGATCTGCGCGGCATGCGATACCTGTTTCAAAAGGGCCGCTACAAAGATCTCATCAAGACTTTCATCTCCATTGACGGCGCCGGCGCGGGCGATGACATCACGAACGGCGGCGTGGGCAGCAAGCGATATCGGGTCACGTTCAAGGGCCCGGGCGGTCATAGCTACGGCGCTTTCGGCCTGGTGAGCCCAGCCTTCGCGATGGGCAGCGCGATCGGGAAGCTCTCCAGGATCCAGGTGCCGTTGACGCCAAAGACCACGTTCAACGTCGGCGTGGTGGGAGGCGGAACTTCGGTCAACGCCATTCCGTTCGAGAACTGGATGGAACTCGATCTCCGGTCCGAGTCGCCGGCGGAATTGTCAAAGCTCGACAAGACCGTGAAAAGCCTCATGGCACAGGCGGCCGACGAGGAAAACCACGCACGGTCAACGACGCAGGGCCGCATCGCGCTCGAAATGAAGTTGATCGGGGACCGGCCCTCCGGCGAGACGCCTCGCTCGTCGGCGCTCGTCCAGACGGCCGCCGCCGTCATCCGCGCCATGGGCCTGTCGCCGCGGTTCAGCGTCAGCAGCACCGACGCCAACATCCCGATGAGTCTGGGCATTCCGGCGATCACGCTGGATTCGGGCGCGAACGGCGGACGTTCCCATGCCCTGGACGAGTGGATCGACGTGGACAAGACCGCCAGTCTCGCGGGCGTGCGCAATCTTCTTGGAATCCTTCTCGCCGTGGCGGGACTACTGTGAGCGGGCCAACCAGGCTATAATCGCGCGTTTTGCTTTTCACTCGGAGGAACAATGACTAGATTGACAGCAGGCCTCCTGGCTGCCGCCGGCATTCTCGTGCTCGGTGCATGTCAGCAGGCTTCCGCCGTACCGCCGGCGGACACTGCTCAGGCGCAGGCGCCGAAGCAGACCCCAGCCGAACGCGGCAGGTACCTCGTAGATGCGATCGCCGGATGCGACGACTGCCACACGCCCAAGAACATGGGGCCGAACGGACCCGAACCAGACATGACCCGCCGGCTGTCCGGACACCCGGAGAACATGAAGCTGGGTGAGCCGCCGAAGCCGGCGGGTGGCTGGATGATCGCCGGGTCACCCGACCTGACGACCTGGGCGGGTCCCTGGGGCATTTCGTATCCCGCGAACCTGACGCCCGATCAGAACACCGGCCTCGGTATTTGGACCGAGGACATGTTCATCAGGGCGATGCGCGAAGGCAAGCATATGGGCCAGTCGCGACCCATCCTGCCGCCGATGCCGTGGCACGTGTTCAGGAACATGACCGACGATGACCTCAAGGGGATTTGGGCCTTCTTGCGTACGCTGACGCCGATTACGAACCACGTACCGGATCCAGTGATCAACGAACCGCCGCCACCGGCGCCGGCGCAAAAGAAGTAGACACGAGAGGTACGAGGAAGGCACCAGGGCCGTTCTCACTGTCCTGTAGCGGGGCAACCCTGCCCAAATCCCGCCGGAATGCTCGCGGTTGGGGGCCAACTCCTGCTACGAGGACGTGAGAACGGTCTAGGGCTGACTCCTCCCGGTCAGTTCGGCCTCGAACCAGCCCCTTGCCGATCGGCGGAATGCCCACTGCATCTTGAAGCGATCCGCCACTTCGCGCACGATCGCCAAACCCAGTCCAAGTTCGCCGGGCCGCCGGGTGCGCCCTTCGTCCCCGCGGAATCGCCGGTTGGCGTTGAGTTTCGCAAGCACGTCATCGGGCGCGCCTGGACCGTCATCTGACACGCGCAGGGAGAAACGGCCGTCGCGCGTCCGATCGAGCGCGATCGTGACCTGACCGCCGGCGCGGTTGTGCCGGATGGCGTTGTCGACCAGATTGTTGACCGCCTGCTCGAGAAGGGCCGAATCCGCCGCTGCGGCGATTGGCCCGCCTTCCGGCACGAAACTGATGCTCACTCCGGCCGCGCGGGCGAAGCCTGTCTGCCGGTCGATTACTCGTTGAATGAGGGCGCTCAGATCGACCGCGTCCCCGGCCGGCGATTCCATGGTCATCCTCAGAGTGGCGGCGACCGACAGGTTCTGCAGGCGCATCGTGAGGCCGTGCGTGTCGGCAATAGCCGCCTTGATCGCGGCCTGCATGTCGGTGGGGGCGTCCGGTCGATCGATACCGGCCAGCCGGCGTTCCAGCGCGGTCAGCGGCGCCGTCACGTTTTCGGAGGTGCTGGCGATGTAACGCCGCAGGCTTTCCTCGCGGTCCCTGACGTCGGTGGCGCGCCGGCGGATATCGGCCGCGGCCTCGTTGAACGCGAAGGCAACCGCGCTCATCTCATCGCGGCCGCTGACCGTGACCCCCGATCGATATTCTTCGCTCGCGGATTGGCGCGCTTCAAGGCCCAGCTTGCGCAGCCGCGCCACGACGGGCGCGCCGGCGGCGAGCGCGACGCCGAAGAACAGTACGCCGAGTGAGAGCAGCAGGACGAAACGCTCGGTCGTCTGTTGGGGAACGGGCCGCATGCGGAACAACAGCGCGACGCACGGACTGCCGAACCATCCGGTCAGCAAGGCTTCCTGCTGGCCCGTTCCTGCGCTGGTGACAAACGGCCCGGCCGTGACCTTCGCTCCGGACTTCAGCGCCAGACGGAACTCGGCCGGAAACCGGGGACCGGCGGTGCTCAGCGGCAGGAACGCGTCGTCATAGGCAAAGAACTCGAATGGCAGCTGCTGCGTCGGCGCGCGGGGCGCAACGACGTCCGCATCAGGCGCCGCGAGTTGCTGCGGCGACGGCCGATCGGGCCTGGGCCCGGCGAGAAACCAGTTTGCGTTGGATTCGCAGCGCTCGCGCGTGTCGTCCGTCAATTGCGATGTGACGAAGCGATCGAGCATCAGGCGCATATCGCGCGCCCGCAGCGACTCGTTCACCCAGTACACAAGAATCGCGACGGGGAGCGCTGCCAGAAGGGCCGTGACAAGGAGACGGGCGCGCAGTTTCATCCTGATAACAATACGGTGGGCAGCGGCGCGCTGTTACGGCGCGCGTGGCGGGTTATTCGTGAATCCGCCACAGATACCAGGCGGCCACGGAGCGGTACGGCCGCCAGGTCTCGGCCAACCGCTCCATCGTCCGCGGCGCGGGCCGGCCCTTCATCCCCAGCAGCTTCTGAACGCCTTTGACGATGCCGAGGTCGGCAACGGGAAAGACGTCAGGCCTGTTCAGCCGGAACATGAGGAACATCTCGGCGGACCATCGTCCGAATCCCTTGACGGCCGTGATCGCGGCGATGACGTCGTCGTCGGACAGCTCTTCGAGCGCCGCCAGGTCCAGGCGGCCGTCGGCGACGTGCGCCGGCAAGATCCTGCAGGTACCAGATCTTCTGCCGGCTCAAGCCGGCGGCCCGCAGCGCGACAGGATCCGCCGCAAGGAGGCTGGCCGGATGCAATCCCTGGACGCCGCCGACGAGGGCAAGCACGCGCTCGTGGATCGTGGCGGCTGCCTTGCCGGAGAGTTGCTGCGCGACCACGGCGCGCACGAGCGCCCCGAAAGGATGCCGCGTGCGTGCCTCCGGCAGCAGACAAGGGCCGACTCGTTTGATCAGCGCCGCCAGGCGCGGATCGCGGCGCATCAGTACGCGACGCGCGCGTTCGAATTCTTCAGGGGACAGGGCGCGCGAAGGCTTCGTCATGAGGCTCCGGAATTCCCGGGTTCCGAGGTCCCGGCGTGCTGTGCGATCAGACGGTCGGCATCCAGAAGTCTCGAGACCACCCTGTCGCGTCCCATCAATTCCAGCACATCGAACAGACCCGGACTGACCGCCTGGCCGGTCACGGCCACGCGGGTCGCATGAATGAGCGGTCCTGCTTTGAGCCCGCGTTCGGCCGCCAGTTGCCGCAGCGCCGACTCGAGCGGCGCGGCGGTGAACGACTCGGCCACGCGCAATCGATTGCGCCATTCGGCCAGATGCGGTCGAAGCGCCGCATCGGCAAGATATCTTGCCACGGCCGACGGATCGCGATCGATTGGCTCGAGCACGAAGGGCCGGATGAGCAGGATGATGTCTGTCAGTTTGCGGGCGCGGGGCTTGACGAGGTCCACCACTCTTTCGAGTCGCGTGCGGTCGTCCGTCTCGAGCGGGCGGTTCAGTCCCGCGGTGTCCAGCTCGGTTGCGAGCCGCCGCAGAATTTCCGCCGCCGGCATCCGCAGGATGTGCTGTTGATTGAACCAGTCCAGCTTCTCCGGATTGAACACGGCATTCCCGCCGCTGATGCCGTCCAACGAGAATCGCGCGATCAGTTCCTCACGCGTGAACACTTCCTCGTTGGTGCCGGGCGACCAACCCATCAACGCCAGGAAATTGATCATTGCCTCCGGCAGGTAACCCTGAAGCTCGTATTCACCGACCGACGTCGCGCCGTGGCGTTTGCTCAACCGTTTCTTGTCCGGACCGAGGATGAGCGGCACGTGAGCGAACGTCGGCACCGGCGCCGCGAGCGCCCGATAGATCAACACCTGTTTCGGCGTATTCGAGATGTGATCGTCGCCGCGAACCACGTGCGAGATCGCCATCTCGACGTCGTCGACGACAACCGAGAGATGGTAGGTTGGATGGCCGTCCGAGCGCAGGAGGACAAAATCTTCGAGGTTCGCGTGGTCGAATTCGATTTGCCCCCGAACCACGTCATGGAACGCGGTCCGGCCCTCGGGCACGAGGAAACGCACGGCACGAGGACGGGCGGCAGCCTCGCGCCGGTCGATCTCGCCGCGATCGAGCGCGCGACAGGTCCGATCGTACGACCACGCGCGACCTTCGGCTTCGGCCGCCCGCCTTGACGCATCCAGATCCGCAGGCGTGCAATAACAGTAGTAGGCGTGGCCCTCCGCAACGAGCCGTCCGATGGCGGCGCGATAGCGGTCGAGGCGCTGGGCCTGAAAATAGGGCGCGTGCGGGCCTCCGACCTCGGGACCCTCGTCCCAGGTCAGGCCCAGCCATCTCATGCTCTTGAGAATGCCCGCGACCATCTCGGCCGACGAGCGCTCGACGTCCGTGTCTTCAATACGAAGGACGAACGTGCCTCCGGCGTGGCGGGTGTAGAGCCAGTTGAACAGCGCCGTGCGCGCGCCGCCGACGTGAAGATAGCCGGTTGGCGACGGAGCAAAGCGAAGACGAGGGCGCACACTGGGATTCTATCGATTGTCGCGGAACGGCCCTACCACTTGAAGAGCATGTACCCGCGAAGAATCGTGCCCACGCTGTTCGTGAACCGGCCAAAGCCCGGTGCACCTGTCACGGCATACACATCGCGAGGGTTGCGATGATTCGTCACGTTGAAGAGCTGTGCCCCCAGGTCCACGGAGCGTTTCCTCACGCTGATCGTTTTGTAAACAACGAGATCCGTAGAAAAGAAGTTGGGAAACGAGCGGCTGTTCGGCGTCTCGGCGTAGATGTAGCGGTCATCCACGGCGGAATAGGGAAAGCCGGATCGCCACTCGGTGGCGGGCGAGATCACGACGCGTCCCGGAAGATTGACGGTCCCCCAGACGACGATGCGATTCCGGACATCGGTGTTGAGCCACGCCAGGGCGCCTGGCTGCAGCAGCGGCGCGTCCAGCGCGGCGAAGAGCGACGAGAAGTCATTGAGCTCGCCGCGGCCGAGCGACCGCACGTAGCTCACAAACACCTGCTGATCGTCGGCCCACGAGCGCCGGGCCGAAACCTGAAGCTCGCGGTAGCGCGCCACGCCGGTGCTCTCCAGCGTCAGCGGACCGCTCTCCGTCGGAACGCGAAGCGTCGCCAGGCGCGACGATCGCCGGTCCGTGAACGCCACCTGCGCGTCCAGTGACGCCGCGAGCTGCCGCTCCAGCCCGACCGTCGCGGCCAGGGCACGCGGCAGGCGCAGGATCCCCAACGTGGGCTGCTCGTCGATTTCGTCAATCAGTTCGCCGGTATCGCCGTCGAATCGGCGATCCAGTCGCGACGGATAGCCGCCAAACGCCGGCACGGCGAGCGGAACCACGCCAACGAACTTGCCATAGCCGGCTTTCAACACGGTGAGACCCGACTCATCCAGCATGTAGCGGAGTCCGGCCCGGCCCGACGTGGCGTTGCCGCCGTGATGACTCCGATCGAACCGGAGGCCGGCGTCGATCTGCGTGCGCTTGTTGAACTGCCAGAGATCCCTCAGAGCCATCCCGACAGGCCAGTCGCCGGCCCCGATCGAGGCACCCCGACCGAAGCCGATGGTCCGAACCGGGCGCGCGTGCGCGTCCTCGACGCGGATCGGACCTTCCGACACATGGCCTCGCAGCCGGCGGAACGCCAATTCGGCGATCAAGGTGAAGTCGTGTTTGCGTCCAGCGATGGTCTTGAGCCGCTCCCACGTCGCGACCGCGGTGTACCGGGCCGCATGCCGCGTCGCAGTGGCAAACCAGTTTCGGCTCCACCCGGCCGGCGAGAGCAGCGAGGTGCCGTTGCCGTTCGGGACGAGGGTGGTCGAGTGTCCAAGGGCGCCAGCCTGAAGTGTCAACACACCTCCATCACCGATGATGAGACGGTGCGTCAGACCGGCGAATAAGTCGTGTCCTTCGAGATCGGTCGTCGCGTGCTGTTCCCGGCGCGGGCTCAGTCCCTGCGACCTTGTGCGGCTTGGAAACGCGAGGGTTTCAACCGTGATCGAACGGCGCGGCCCCAGCTTCGCGTCGATCCGCCCGAACACCGTGGCGCTTATTTCGACGATGTCGGGGCCTCGCCCCTGGGTGACGCCCGGCACGGGAATATGCTCGTAGTCGGTACTCGACCGCGGCGAAGTACCGGACAGCGCCGGAGGAACTGGCGCCGTTCACCCACACGCGCGGAAAGATCCCCTCGATGCGGCCGAATCCGGGGCTCTGGAATCGGGGGCGTGGCACGATGCCCTGCACGCCCATCTTGAACTTGTCTCCGCCCGGCCGGCTCTCGAGCGCGACAACGCCGGCCAGGAGGCCGCCGTAAGTGACGGCCATCGGATCGCGGAGCACTTCAATCCCGCGAACGGTCTCGAACGGGAGATTGATGGACGACGTACCGGTCGCCGGATCGGTGACATTGAATCCATCCAGCACGAGCGGCGTGTCGTGGGCGCGCGCGCCGCCGAGCTGCAGCAGTCCGTCCGGGCCGCGCACGACGGCCGGCAGCAGTGGCAGCGACTCGCGCGCCTTCATGTGGGAAGACGGCAACCGCGAGATGTTCACGGCTTCGAGCGTATTGCCGAGCGCCGCGCCGGTTGGAGACGACACGGCGCCGATGGGCGCGACCACCGTCGTCGTCTCGGTGGTCCGTGCCAGTGCGAGCGCAACGCGACCCGCCTCCGCGCGCGGCACGCTCGCGGGCTCAAAGCCGTTCAGCGAGACAACGACCGTAGTGCCGCCGAGGTTTTCGTCGAGCGCGAAGGTTCCATCCGCATCGGTTATCACGGTAGCGAGCACGGTCGAACCGTCCAGGAGCTGCACCGTTGCACCGGGCAGCGCCGCTCCAGTCTGATCGACGACCGTGTGTCGAGCGGCGGTTTGCGCTTCAGCGGCCGCGGAGGCGATCGAGCACGCGGCGGCGATGACGAAAGCGCGCAGTCTGGTCATTAATGCGCACCGCGCGCCGGCGGTTGATACGCCTTGACGTTCAGCGCTCTGCTGCGAAACGCGACGTCGAGCCGCGCCACGGACACCGCGGCGCCGGCCTGCGCAGGGGGTCAGGACCAGAGCCAGTGCAAGGGCTCCAGCGGCGCTGGGGAGCGTCAGCATTCGACGAGCGGGATACTGGAGCGGGAGTGTAACCTGTCCGGCGCCGTCCGGCAAAGGCTGGGACATCGGCTGGAACATCGGCCTTGCGATGGCCGGCCGAATCTGTCAGATCAGGGCGTCGGGCGGCGGGGCCGACGCCGGGCCTGCCAACGCGTACGACGGCATGGGCGCCGGGAAGCCCGCCTCGCCGAACGCTTCGCGAATCATCCGGTTCGTGTCGAAGTACACCTGCCAGTAGTGCTCGTTGCGGCAGTACGGCCTCACGCAGAGCACGGGCCCGGCTGGAGTGAACTGCAGTACGTCCACGTCCGGTGCCGGCGTCGCCAGCACGTTCGGGATCGTGGCGAGCCGGTCCTTCAGGATCCGCATCGCGTGGTGATGGTCGACCGCGCTGCTGATCGTCGCGGTCAGATCCACACGCCGGTACGGGTTGGCCGAGAAGTTGTGGATCGTATCCGAGAAGATCTTGTTGTTGCCGACGATGGCGAGGACGTTGTCGGGGGTGTTGATCGTGGTGCCGAACAGGCCGATCGTATCGACCGTCCCCGTGACCCCTCCAGCCGTGACGAAGTCGCCGACCTTGAAGGGCCGCAGGAACACCAGGAACGCCCCGGCGGCGAAATTCGCCAACAGCCCGCTCCAGGCGACGCCGATTGCCACGCCGCCGGCCGCCAGCAGCGCCGCGAAGCTCGTCGTCTCAACGCCGAAGTAGCCCAGCAGAGCGACCACCAGGACCACGTTGAGCACGGCGCTCAGGCCGGTCTGCATGTAACCTCGCGAGCGTCGCATCGAAGTTCTGCCGGGACAGAGCGCCACCGAGAATACGGAGTGCCAGCTTGATCAGCCAACGGCCGATCAGCCAGAGGGCCAGGGCTCCGGCCACTCTCCACGCGACCTGCGTGAGCGTGGTGACGGCCTGTTGAGTGAGAGAGTTGAGGTCCATAATCGCTCCCCGGAGCTGGCGCGCCTCTCAATGCCGGATCGACGTTCGACGGTCCGAATGACGATCCTACCCGAAGCTGGAGGCCGTTTCCGCCCTGGCGGCCCGCGCCTATTTCATCTCGTCGAGCATCGCCGCCAGGTTCTGATACGACAGGCGCGCGGCGGCCATCGAATCGCCCCACGCGGCGGCGTTGTCCTGCTCGATGCAGAAATGCTTGAGGCCGGCGAGTTGGGCCTGCGCGAACACCGGTTTCCAGTCGATATGGCCGCTGCCGACCGGGACGAGCGCCATGCTGCTGACCCTCGCATTCGGGCCCAGCGACGGATTCACCTTCTTCAAGCCGAACACGTCCTTCACATGCCACAGCTCGAATCGGCCCGGGTGCGCCTTAAACAACGCAATCGGATCCATCCCGGCGATGTAGGTCCAGCCGAGGTCGATCTGCATGGTGACGAGCGCCGGGTCGGTTTCCGCGAGAAGGATGTCGTAGGTCGTGCGCGGACTGTCGGTGAGCTTCTCGAACTCGCCCGTATGGTTGTGCACGAGCATCTTCATTCCAAACTTCTGCGCGATCTTGCCGTTGGCGTTGAGTTGCTCCGCGCGACGCTTGACCGAGTCGAGCGACACCGGGGGCTGATAGGGTCCGAACGCTTCCGTCTCCTTGAACGCGTTATGGACGATGCCGGTGCCGGCGTCGTAGTAGGCACCGGGCGGCAGGTTGGCTGGCCGGCCAGCCACCGGCCCCGCCGCGCCTCGCGCTCCGGCCGGCGCCGCACCACGGGCCGCGCCGGGCGCGCCTGCTCCGCCGCCACCGCCACGCGCGCCGCCCACCTGGATCTCGGTGTACTTGATGCCCATGATCTGGAATCCTTCGAGCATCTTCTCGAGGTCGGCGCCCTCGCCGCGCGCGGCTGAATGCGTGCTCGGCATCGTGAGCTTGTGTCGATCCAACATCGCCCGGAAATCCTTCGGCGACATGTCGTTGTAGCTCGTCGGCTCAATTTCGGTGTATCCGATCGCCGCGACCTTGGCGAGCGTGCCTTCGAAATCCTTCATCAGCAGATCGCGCACCGTGTACACCTCGAGGCCAATGCGCGATCGCCAGGGCAACGCGCCGGCCGCCTGACGCGCGGCCAGCGGCTGCAGCCGGCTCGCCGCGAGCGCGGCGGCCCCACCAACGGTCACGTTTTGCAGAAACTGCCGGCGAGTCGTGGTGCTCATCGAACGCTCCTTTTTGATGTGTGGGACACACGATACACCTGCTTCAAGACGACGAATAGCCGTGTGGATGTAACGCCGGCCGGGGGTCAAACGTCCAACCTCGCAGGGAAGGAGAGGTGTCTTGATGAGCGAACAGACGCTGCGGCTGGGTGTGGACAACTGGACGACGGAGGTCGAATCGTCGGCCGTTCCGGGTCCTGGTCGATTTCTGGGCCGAGTGGTGTGCGCCCTGCCGCATGATCGCGTCGTCCGTCGAGGAAGTGGGCCGGCGTTTCCAGGGACGCGCGAAAGTCGGCAAAGTGGACGTCGACGCGGAGCCGCAACTGGCCACGCGGTTCGGCATCAGCTCCATCCCGACCTTGCTGATCCTTCGCGATGGTCAGGTGGTCGATCAACGAATCGGCGCCCTGAGCCTGGCGGAGCTGGAGAACTTCCTCAACGAGCACGCGGCGGTCGGCGCCGGCGGATGACGGAAGTTCGAGGAACCGGCCGGGTATTGATTTCAGCCGAGACAGACCGCTAGATTCGGACGGTGGGCTACGAGTCCGCGGCCGCCGTGCGCGACGCGCTGACCATCGCGCTCGAGAACGACGGCGATCGGTTGTACGCGCTCGCGCTCCGGGTGACCGGTGATCCCGATCTCGCGGGTGACGCCGTGCAGGACGCGTTCCGCGCCGCACTGGAACACGTGGACGAATTCCGTGGGGACGCGACGATCAGCACGTGGCTCTATCGCATCGTCTTCAACCGCGCGATGGACCTGCTGCGCCGCCGCAGCCGCGAGCGGCCCCTGTTCGATGACGTAGATGAGCTGACGGCGGAGGATCTCGGCCTCGCTCATGGCCTGGCGGGCCCGCTGCCCGATGATCTACTCGAGCGGCAGGAGACTCGGGCCGCGCTCGAGCAGGCACTCGGCGAACTGGGCCCGCAACAGCGAGCCGTGTTTGAATTGCGCGAGATGGACGGACGCTCGACAAACGACGTCGCGGAACTGCTGGGTCTGACGCCGGGCGCGGTGCGGGTACACTTGCATCGCGCACGGCTGAATCTGCGCGCGCGGCTGGCCGGATTGAGGCCGCAGGAGCCCCGGTCATGAACTGCGACGATCTGCTGCGCCTGCTGGCCGACTATGACGACGGCGCGGCTGACGATTGCCTGTGCCGCGAGATCGAGCAACATCTCTCGGGATGCGCGTCGTGCGAGACGCTGCGGCAGGATCTCGAACGCGTGTCGCGCCTGTGCCGCCAGAGCGCCCGGCCGCGCCTGCCCCAGGATCTGCGCGACCGCATCAGGGCGTTGCTCCAGGCGAAGGGTCAGACCGGCGACCGCGGCTGAGCGGATGGCAGCAGGCACGCCTGCGAAAACAATGGCGGTGGAAAGGAGCGACCTGGGTATCATTTCGAGATCCTGAGGAGCACGCCATGCGCCGTTTCTGGTCGCCACTCGCCATTCTGGCCATCGCGCTGCTGGCGTCCCCCCTGGAAGCCGTCGCGCCGGGAAGCCTGATCCAGATCGATCGACGCGCTCAGGTCTTGCGAGCGGATCTCGACTATGACACGCCCGTGTCCCGCCCCGAAGAGGGCATGCCGGTCGGCAACGGCCGGATGGGCAGCCTCATCTGGACGACGCCGGCGTCGATCAAGCTGCAGATCAACCGCGTCGACGTTCACGCGATGGACAGCACGTCGTTCAGCTTCGGCCGCGCGGACAGCGACTACGGCTACGGATGCGGGTTCGTCGACGTGACTCTCGTCGACGCCGGCGAGGACGTCTTCGTCGCGGGGTCGTTCCGCCAGCATCTCTCCCTCTACGACGCGTTGATGACCGCGCAGGGGAAGGGCATCACCGCGCGGGTCCTGGTGTCGCCGGCCGCCGATGTCATGGCGATCGAGATCGATGACCAGCGAAGCCAGCCGTCCGCGATCAACATCGACCTGCGCATGCTGCGCTACCAGATGCAGTTCACGCCCGGCCAGACGGTTCCGCAGCGGGAAAACCACGCGGTCACGTTCCGCACGGCCGGCCATACCGCGACGTCGATCCTGGGCGTGCGCGATGGCCGAATCACGCTGGTCCAACAGTTCAAGGAGGATCGATTCTTCGATGCGTCGGCTGTGGCGATTGGCGTCATCGGGCGACCGTCGCGCGCGCGCTACCTGAGTGACTCGACCGTGCAGTTGTCTGCGGCGCCGGGAAGGGGACGGTTCGCGATCCTGATCGGCAGCGCCTCCTCCGACAAGCCGACGGCCGATGTGGCGGCCTCCGCGCTGGGGGAAGTCACGTCCGCCGAAGCCAAGGGTTTCGCCGCGTTGCAGAAGGAGACCGCGGCGTGGTGGGCCGATTTCTGGTCGAAAGGCGCGGTGTACATGCACAGCGCGTCCGGCCAGGCGGATGTCGTCGAAGCCAACTACGACTATTTCCTCTACCTGATGGGCTCCAGCTCCCGGGGCGACTTCCCGCCCCGGTTCGGCGGGATGCTGTGGCTCACCGACGGCGACATGAGCCGGTGGGGCTCGCAGTACTGGTGGGCGAACACGAGCGCCTATTACAGCAACCTCATGCCGGCGAATCGGCTCGAACTGATCGACCCGATGTTCAAGTTGTACTGGGGCATGTACGAGGCCGCCGCGCGGGCGGCTCGCGAGCAGTGGGGCACGCAGGGCATCTGGATTCCCGAGACGACGTTCTTCAACGGCCCTGAGCCGCTGCCCGACGACATCGCGACAGAGTTGCGGGATCTGGTGCTCGTCAGAAAGCCGTGGGAGAAGCGCTCGCCGAAGTTCGACTGGTTCGCGAACAACAAGAATCGTCACAACAGCCGCTGGAACTTCCGCGCGGACGGCGAGTGGGACCACGGGTACTACGTGTTTCAGAACAAGGGATCGGGCGTGTTCGGCCAGACCTCCCACATCCTGGGCGTCGCGTCGCGCATCGGCAACCTGGCGTGGCAGAAGTACCAGTTCACCGGGGACGCCGCCTGGTTGCGCGATCGGGCCTACCCGTTCATCAAAGGCGCCGCGGAATTCTATCGACACTTCCCGAACCTGCAGAAAGACGACGCCGGCGTCTATCACATCAATCACACCAACAGCGGCGAATCGGCATGGAACTCGAGGGACGCCGCCTACGAAGTTACCTGCATGCATATGATCTTTCCGCTCGCGGTGCGTGCGTCGGAGGTGCTTGGCGTCGACGCGCCACTGCGTCCGGCCTGGCAGGACATCAAGTCGCACCTGGTCGCGCCGCGGCCCGGCAGTTTGTGCGGCACGGGCAGCGAGATTGCCGATAACCGGCCGTACGGCGCGTTCGTCTACAACGGCCCGGGCGGCATCACGCCGATCGGTCCCGAGCCCGAGTTGAAGAGTCGCTTCCTGGGTTTCACGCGCCTCGGCAGCTTCATCGATGCGGCGGGCGGCGGCGGCGCGCAGATTCTCCGGAATCGTCTGCGCCTGCGCGAAGGCCCCGGCGCCATCGACGCCGAGCACATCGCCGGTCTGGCGAGCGGGATTCACGCGACGCTGTTGAGCAGCCACCCTGAGTCGACGACCAATGACGAGCCTGTCAGCGTCTTCAACCAGTGGCCGAAGGATTGGGACGCGGCGTTCAGCCTGCTGGCGCGCGGCGGGTTTGTCATCAGCTCAGCGCAGCAGGGCGGAGCCATCCCGCTCCTCGAAGTCGTGTCGCTCCTGGGCGGCCCGATCCGCCTGGCCAACCCCTGGCACGCTCGAGCCGTGACACTCTTTCGAAATGGCCGCCTGGGTGAGGAGTTGTCGGGAGACACGCTGACGTTGGCGACGGCCAAGGGAGAGACCGTGGTGGTTGTCCCGAAGGGCACGACGCCTCGGGCGGTCAGGATCAACTGATCAGGTTCTGGCTACTTCAGCGTCCGCAAGTACGCGATCAAATCGCCGAGATCCTGCCGGGACAGCAAGGCATCGAGTCCGGGCGGCATCAGCGACGTCGCGATCGGCGTCATCGAGGTGATCTGATCGCGCGCCAGCGCCAGCGGGGGCCCTGACGCAGGCGTGACCTGGACGGTGTCAGCCGTCTCGCGTGGCACGGTTCCGACGACGGTGCGGCCGTCCCGCAGCGTGATGCTGTAGGCCTCGTACCCGCGAGCGATGGAGTCGGACGGATACGCGATGGCGTTCAGCAACTCCGGTCCGGTGCGGATGCGGCCGATCGTCGAGAGATCGGGACCAACCTGCGCACCCGTCGAGCCGACACGATGACACGCGACGCAATGGCCCGTCGATTCGAACACGCGTCGGCCCCGCGCGGCGTTTCCCCGATCCAGCACGGACGCCAGGTCGGCGAGGTGCACGTCTTTGTCCCGATCGCGCACGAGCAGTTGTTGAACGAGCGGCGCCGATGCCGCCACGACGTCGGCGGGGTAGCCGCGGAATGAGCGGCGGATATCGCCTTCAGTGAGCGCGAATAACCCTGGGGATGTCGCGAGCGCCTGAATGAACGCGAGCCCGACCTGGGAATCGCGAGACGCCGCGAGCACGGGTGCGATGGCGTGCAATTCCAGCGGCCCCGCCGTTCGAATAACGTCGGCCAGATGCAGGAGCTGCGGCGCGGTCAGCGACGCGCGCGCGAGCATTTGCGCGGCCTGCGTTCGAACAGACACCGAGGGGGCAGATCCGAAGAGGCCGACGGCGAGGTCGAACGTCGACGCGTCGAGCGGTGCCGGGCCGCCACGACCGCGTGCGCCGGGCAGGTCCGCGGCGCCGCCTCGAATCGCTTGCAGGGCCGCGACCCGCAGCAGGGGATCCTGGCGATTGTCAGCGCCAACGCGCCGCAAGTCATCGTCGAACCCGGCGGATCGGGCGGCACGAATTACGGTGACGGCTGCCGAGGCCAGGTCGCGATCGCCTGAGGCAAGCGCCGATTGGACAGGCGCAATCCACGTCGCGTGAATCTGCACGCCGGGAGTGTCTCCGGCAGCCGTCAGAATCAGCAGTCGGTCGTCACGAGACAGATCCGGCCGCGCGAGGGCGCGACCGATGAGTTCCTGGACGCCGGTCTCACGCCCGAACTTGATCAGCAGCGTGCGCACGATCGGGGTCTCGGCGGCGGCCAATCGACCGGCGCCGAGCGACCGCTGCAATTCGGCGACGACCGCGCCCGCCCACTGGCGGCGGCCGGCGATCACGTTCAACGCCGCGGCGCGCAGGGACGCGACGGGCGATGTCAGCAGCGGGAACGTCTGGTCCGGGCGAAGCGGGCTGCCGGTCATCTGATCGAGGGCCACGAGCGCGGCGCGGCGCACCTGCGGCAGGGGACTTGCGAGGCCGACGGCGGTTTCCTGCGCGTCGGCGAGTTCGATCAGGGCATATGTCAGCGCGTGGTCGAGCATCCGATCGTTGCCGGGGGCGGCCAACGACTGCAGCAGCGCGGGTACGGCGCCGGGTGCCGCCGGCAAGCGGCCCAAGGCTGCGGCGGCCTCGCGGCGCACAGCCGGATTCGCATCAGCAAGCAGATGAATCAGTCGCGGGCCTGCCTCGACATCGCGCGTGGTGAACACGCTTCGTGCGGCGGCCTGACGCACCCCTGGGTCCGCGTCCTGAAGCGCGCGGAGGACGGCCGACCTCGCGGACGGCGTGTCGATGCGTGTCAACGCCCAGACCGCGCCCAGCCGCGCCTGTCGATCGCGACTCGAGGCCATTGCCGCGAGACCGGGCACCGCGCGGTCGCCGCGCCGCGCAAGCTCCGCGGTCGTGCGATCGCGCACGGCAAATCGCGCATCGTTCAGCAACGCCGACAGTTGGCGAGTCGACGCGGCGGCCCAGTCGATCGTCAGCCCTCTCGGATCGCTCACGCGGCCGCCGTTCTTCCTGCGCACGCGATAAATCGCGCCGCCGACATCTGGCTTCGCCGCGCCGGACGTCGGACAACCGCTGCTGAACCAGCCGCCGGTGTCGACGACGAGCAGACTGCCGTCCGCGTCTTCGAGCACATCGGTGAAATGCAGATGGGGATCGGACGACGAAAGAAACACTTCCGTGCGGCCGGCAAACGTGGATCCCTGCCGCTCGAGAATCACGCGCGTGATGCGATGGGTATCGAACTCGGCGACGAACAGATTGTTCTGAAACTCCGGACCGAGCGCGCGGCTGCGGTACCGCATGAGGCCCGCGGGGGCCACGTGGCCCAGCGTGACCGCCGGCGCCAGCAGCTCGGCGGTCCGCTTGAATTCGCCGAGCGCCTGCTCCTGATCGGCGCGCGGATACACGCCCCCGTACACCCAGTGGACGATCGCGTCGGCGCGCGGATTCTCGTGAAAGATATTGACGGTCCCGAAGACATCGCCCTCATCGGTAAAGGCGACTTCCGCGGGATTGTCCATGCCGCCGCCGGCGAACACTTGAAGATCGCTCCCGTCCGGCCGGGACGTCCAGATGCGCGCGCCGAGCGCCTTCGAAACGAGGCGGTCGCCATCGTAGACCTCGTGGCCCTTTCGACCGTGACACCAGAACAGCCGTCCGGTCGGCGCGAGAAACGGACCATGGATGTCGGCGGCGTTCCCGGTGAAATCGAAGCCGGTTGCGATCGCTCGACGTCCGTCCGACACGCCGTCGTGGTCGGCGTCCTCGAATCGCCACATGCTTGGCGGGGACGCCGCGAACAGGGCGCCCTCGTACCAGAGCGCGCCTTGCGGAAACGTCAGGCGGTCCGCGAAGACGCCCGCCTTGTCGAAGACGCCGTCGCCGTCGGTATCCTCCAGCAGCCGAATCGTGCTGGGTGTCTGCGCAATCAACCCCGCCTTGTCGAGATTGACGCCGGCGTTCTCGGAGACGAACAGTCGGCCGCGATCGTCGAATCCAACCAGTGTGGGATGCGCGACCAGCGGCGGTCCGGCCACGCGCTCGATCTCGAAACCGGGCGGGAGCTGGAAGCCGGGCAGATCGCGCGTGGCCTGCGCGGCCGAGTCCGGGCTCCAACCGGGACGCCCGGCCATGGCCGTCACCGCGAGCGCGATGGGCCAGATCGGTTTGAGGTTCACGCGCACATCCTAGTCCCGGAAAGCACTGTCCCGGAAAGCACTGGGCGCGCCGGTCAACGCAGCGGCTGAAGCTCCAGACGCCGGAAATAGATCTCGGCGCCCTCCGACTGAATCATGATCTTGCCGCTCGTGAACGACGAGTTGGTTGCCGCGTTCACGCGTTGGCCGTTGACGAAGTACGTCAGGTTCGATCCGTCCACGACAGCTTCGACGTGCGTCCACCCGAAGCCGGCCGTTTCGACATCCTGAGCGCCGCGAAAGCCGAGCTGATCGGCCCAATCCTCGCTGCGGCCCCACCAGTTGATGCGCCCGCCCGCAAACGTGCCGGTCGTTCCCCTGGCGTCGAACACCGTCTCGCCGTCGCGATCCTTCCGCGTCGTCGCCGTCACCGTCGGCCGGATGGCGGCGCCACTCTCGTCGTAGCCCAGCACCGGCAGGATGTCGCCGACGCCGCCTTCGATGATCTGAAACTCGATCGAGCGCAACCACGGGCCGTTGAAATCCTTGCCGGTGTTGCCGAGCCGCCCCTGTGCGTGCAGCAGAATGCCGCTGTCGCGGGCCCGAGCCTTCCGATCGCCCCACGTGACGCCGCCCCACCTGAACTCCGCCACAAGCCGATAGTCACGATACGCGGCCTTCGTCAGCAGCCCGCCCCATGTTTGACCGCTGATACGGATCGCCGGCGCGCCGTCGATTTGATCGACCACGCTGAAGACGCGCTGCGGATCGGCGGAGTGATGATCGACGAGCCATGTCTCGAAGTTCGCGAGCGAGGCGCCATCGAAGAGCTTGATCGGAGCTGAGGGTGCGATCGCGGCGGGCTCCTGCGCGCGGACGGCCGGAAGAGATACGGCAACCGCCACAAGGACGCACCGGAGGGCTCGAGTCATTGGCCTATGCTGGTCGCCCCGGCTCGATCTTTCAATGAGAAACTCAAGGGACTGGTCAGTCTTAACTTCACCACCGAATCGCTGTAGACTCGCCGGCCGAATGGCGTTTTGAAGCCGAGGAAAAGAACGGCCGCACGGACGGCCTGGCCCGGGAGTTGACAACCTTGTTCACCAGTCAGAATGCGAGGGCAAACGGCAGCACGTCGATTCCGGCCACGTTCCTGCGCGTGACCGTCTCGGTCTGAGGACGTCCCCGGCCCATGGACCAGCAGGCGATTCGCGAACGCTTCTCAGCGGCTCTCGACGCGCTCGTGGAACACGTCAAGGCCGACCGCTCGATTCTGGCCGTGCTGCTCTGCGGCAGCCTCTCGCACGACGTCGTCTGGGAGAAGTCCGACATCGATCTGATGCTCGTAACTGTCGACGACAAGCACGCGAAAGCGTCAGACCTGCCGCTCCTGGCCGACGGCGTCAACGTCCACGTTCTGCTCGTGCCGCGAGCCGAATTCCGCAAGATGGTCGAGGGTTCGCTGCAGCACTCGTTCATCCATTCCTTCCTGTCAAAGGGCCGGCTGCTGTACACGCATGACGAAACGATCGCCGGGCTGTGCCAGCGTCTGAAGGACGTCGGCCGGCGTGACACGGAGCTGCAGCTGTTTCGAGCCGCGTCCCACGCCCTGGCGCCCATCGACAAGGCGCGGAAGTGGTTCGTCACCCGCCGCGATCTCGACTACAGCGCGCTGTGGATTCTCTATGCGGCAACGCCGCTCGCGCAGATCGAAGTGATCTCGCGGCGACTGGTGCCCGACCGCGAGGTGATTCCCCAGGCGGCCGCGCTCAACCCGTCGTTCTTCAATGTGATCTACACCGGCCTGCTCAACACGCCGAAGACGCCCGAGGCCGTTGGCGGCGCCCTCGACCTGATCGATGCCTATCTGGCCGACCGAGCTGCCGCGCTGTTTCGGCCCGTCCTGGACCATCTGCGCGAGGTCGGTGAGGCGCGATCGTCGAGGGACCTCGAGGATCACTTCACGCGCCATCTGAACCTGGGCGGGGTAACCACCGTCTGTGAGTACCTCGCGGACCAGCAGATGCTCGGCAAGGCCTCGGCGCCGGTGCGACTCACGAGAACCAGCAATGTCGAGGTGCAGGAGCTGGCATTCTTCTACATCAGCGACCTGCCGGCAAAGCCGGACAAAGCATGACGCGATGAAGGCCACCGCATCCCGAGCCGCCGCACGCAAGACCATCGCCGTCCAGGGCGCCCGCGTCCACAACCTGAAGAACGTCTCTGTCGAGCTTCCGCGCGACGCGCTCATTGTCATCACCGGCCTCTCCGGATCGGGCAAGTCGAGCCTGGCGTTCGACACGATCTACGCCGAGGGCCAGCGCCGGTACATGGAATCGCTGTCGAGCTACGCCAAGCGCTTCGTGGCGCAGGTCGCGAAGCCCGACGTCGACTTCATCTTCGGGCTCTCGCCGGTGATTTCCATCGAGCAGAAGACGCTGTCGAACAACCCGCGGTCGACCGTCGGGACGATGACCGATGTCGCCAGCTACCTGAACTTGCTCTTCGCCACGATTGGCCAGGCGCATTGCCCCCGTACCGGCGAGACGGTGCCGAGCCGCACCTCGAGTCAAATCCTCGAAGCGATTCTCTCGCTGCCGGAGGGCGCCGAGGTCGAGCTGCGCGCGCCGGTGTTTCCGATCTACGGCGAAGACGTCGAGGTGCTCTACGCGGAGCTGCGCAAGAAGGGCGTCCGGCGCGTGATCGTCGACGGCGAGACGATCGATCTGTCGGACACGGTCGAGCCGGAGGCGGCAGACGACACGGCGGCTGAAGCCGACTCGAGCGCCAGCGGCTCGACGCCGGCCGCGCAGATAGACGCCATCGTCGATCGTTTTATCGTGGGCCGCAAGCACGAGAAGGCCATCAAGGCCGGCATTGCCGCGGCGCTGCTCATTGGCGACGGCCTGCTGCAGGTTCATGTCGCCAAGGGCGCCAGCAAGGCTGTCGCAGACCGGTTCTACAAGGAGACGTGCAGCACCGCGCATCGACTCGTATATGGCGACATCGGACCGGCGTACTTTCAATTCAACAACCCTGAGAGCGCGTGCCGCACGTGCGGGGGCCTCGGCGTGGACAAGCTGACGCATCCGGAGTTGCTCGTGCCGGACCCCGACCGCAGCATCCTGGGCGGCTGTTTCGTGCGTGAGGCGTTCAAGTACAACCCGGACACGTGGGACGGGCGGCTGATGTTCAGCCTGTCGAATCTGCTGAACTTTCAGCTCGACTCGCCGTGGCGCCTGCTGTCCGAATCGGTCCGCCACGCGATTCTCTACGGCATCGGCGGCACGAAAATCCGGCTCATGTCGCCGCCGGAGGCCAAGATGCTCCGCAGCGGTCCGGACGGACGCGAAGTCGGGTTTCACGGCATCGCGCGTCGCATCGAGCGCTACTACCGGCGGTACCGGCAGCGCGGTGAAGCGAACTCGCGCATGGAGGAATGGCTCGACAAGGTGATGGTGGAGCGCCCGTGTCCAGAGTGTCAGGGCGCGCGGGTGCGCGCGACGCGGCTGCTCTTCACGATCAACAGCCGCAACATCCACGAGTTGGGGCAGTTGCATTTCGATGAGCTGCAGCGCTTTCTGGCCTCGGTCAAGACGATTGGGCGCGGCGCCGACGCCGGTCGTCAGGTGTTGCAGGACATCCGCGGCCGGCTCGACCTGCTCATGGGCATCGGCCTGGACTACCTCAGTTTCAACCGTCGATCGAGCACACTGTCGGGCGGAGAGTCGCAGCGCATCCGGCTCTCGTCACAGATCGGATCGGGGCTGATGGGCATGCTCTACGTGCTCGATGAACCGAGCATCGGGCTGCACCCCAAGGACAACGTCAAGATGATCGCCACCCTCGAGCGGCTGCGCGACATCGGCAACACCGTGATCGTGGTTGAGCACGACGAGGAGACGATTCGCGCCGCCGATCACCTCGTGGAGATGGGCCCGGGGCCAGGCGTGCACGGCGGGCGGGTGGTGGCGCAAGGCACAATCGCCGACATTCTCAAGAGCAAGGCGTCGCCGACGGGTCAGTATCTTTCGGGCGCGCGCGGCATTCGCACGCCCCAGAAGCGCCGCAAGGGCAACGGCAAATCGCTCGTCGTCCGCGGCGCTCGCGAGAACAACCTCAAGGCGCTGACCGTGGCCTTTCCACTCGGGCAACTCATCGCGGTGACGGGTGCATCCGGGTCAGGCAAGAGCACGCTGGTCGGCGACATCCTGTACAGGGCGCTGTGGAAACGGCTGGTCGACACGCGCACGCTGCCGGGCGACCACGATGGCATCGACGGCCTCGAGCACGTGCACAAGGTCGTGAACATCGACCAGTCGCCCATCGGTCGCAACAGCCGGTCGAACCCCGCCACGTACGTCGGGTTCTACGACGCGATCCGCGACCTGTTCTCGAACACGCCTCTCGCCGTGGAGCGCGAGTACAAACCGGGACGTTTCAGCTTCAACGTGAAGGGCGGCCGTTGCGAGGAGTGCCAGGGCGAGGGTGTGATCACGACGCAGCTCTACTTCATGCCGGACGTCGAGGTGACGTGCGGTGCCTGCAAAGGCGCGCGCTTCAACATCGACACGCTCGAGGTCACGCTGCGCGGCAAAACGATTGACGACATCCTGAACATGTCGGTGGAGGAGGGCGTCAGTTTCTTTGCGGCGGATCCGTCCATCGGCCGCAAGATTCAAGTGCTCGCCGATCTCGGGCTGAGCTACCTCACGCTGGGCCAGTCGGCGACGACGCTTTCGGGCGGCGAGGCGCAGCGGATCAAGATCGCGACGGAACTCTCGACGCTGCAGCGCGCGAAACACACCGTCTACATCCTTGACGAGCCGACCACCGGATTGCACCTCGCGGACATCGAACGCCTGCTCGAATCGCTGAACAAGCTCGTGGATGCGGGCCACACTGTGATTCTCATCGAGCACCATCTCGACGTCATCAAGGTGGCCGACTACGTCATCGACCTCGGGCCCGACGGCGGTCATGCGGGCGGGGACGTGGTTGCGACGGGGACGCCGGAAGCGATTGTGCGATGCAAGGCATCACACACCGGCAGGTTTCTGAAGGCGCATCTGGGCACGTGACGCGCCACCACGACGAGCCGCTACCCGTGGTTCATGGCACCGGCGCCTTCACGAGACTCTCGCGCGTCCGCATGAGCAGTCCGACGAGCGCGCGCTCGGACGCCGCGGCACCGACGCGATTCAGGTGCAGGTGCACGTACGAGGTGCACAGCGCGTCGAGCGGCTGATCGAGCTGGCGCCGCTGGGCGAGATCATGCAGTTGCTCTGACACCTTCGTCAGCGCCCGTCGGCGCTCGGCCAACGCTGACGCGATGGCATCTCCGTGCGGTTTCGCGGCCAGCCACGCGGACGGATGGCCCACCGCCGCCCGCAGCGAGATCTTCAGCTTCCGGTAGGCATCTCCCGAGTCCGGATCGTTGTCCCGCACCTGCTTCCGGTACCACTCGAGCCGTGCCGCATCGTCCAGGCCGATCGACGCCAGCAGATCGTCGATCGTGAGCGCCCAGAGCGTCGTGCGGTCGTCGTCCGCGGTCCAGGCCTTCGATCGCAGCGCGCCAACGATGGCCGTCGCGGCGCGGCTGTCGGCGAGGAAAAGCTGCTCGGAGAGGCGCATGCCTTCGACGCCCCCGAATCGCTCGATCTCCTGGTCGTACGTGTCGAACACAAGCCGTGTGCAGAGGCCATTGGCGACGAGATCGTTCGCCCACCGGCAGATCTGCCCGAAGAGATGCTCCGTGAGGCGCTCCGCGTCGCCATGAAAACGGAGGCGGATGTGGCTCTCCGGATCGGCGTAGCGGATGAAGAACCAGCAGTCGGCGAGACCGGCCGCGGTGACGTTGTTCGCAAACGCCGGGAGCGCGTCGCCGACCACATCGGGGTCGCGCTCGGCGGGGCAGTAGAGCTTGACGAAGAGCCACTCGCTGCCGGGCGGGTGCTGGCGGTGGACCGGCGCTCGGCGAGCGAGGACCGGAGCAGGTTCGACGTCGTGCTCTGTGGGCACCTCCGTGTGCGCCGCTTGCCCCTCAGTCTCACGCGGTCGGAGCACCAGCGGCACGATGAGTTCGCTGCAGTAGTGCCCGTCGCGCCCTGTCAGCCACACATCATCGAGCGCCGGCAGCACCTCCTGAACCACGAGCGAACGCCCGTCGGCCAGGGCCGACACCTCCGCCGCGAGCTGCTGCACGTGGTCCGGCAAGTCAAAATCGAGGACGAGCCGGTTGTCGCCGAAGCTGATCGCGATGTGCCGCGGCACGTCCCACGCGGCTCGCCACGCCGCGATAGACGTCGGGGCCGCGGGATCGACGACGTCCTTCGAGATGTTCCATTCGGCCGGTCGCAGGACGATGCGGCCAGTCTGCACGCGCGGGAGGAAAGGGAAGCCTTCAGCAGGTCCCCAGTCGAACAACGTGAACGGGACGAGGCCGTCGTGCGAGACCTGCATGAGGAACTGCGCGACCGGCGGCGCGCCGTAGAGACTCAGCATGTGGCCAGAGACGAAGTTGAGCAGGCGCGCTCCTCCGGCCGGCCAGCGCACGAAGAACCGATCGTGCGAGACGCCGACGACCAGCTCCTCGAGGGGAATGACGTCGACGACGCCGGGCGAGACGCCGAAGACGATCTCGTGCGAACGCACCGCCGGACGGATCGTGACGTTGGCCATTCTCGTGTTCGACGGCAGGAACACGACCTCGACCCAGAGGTGATCGCGTCGATGAGAAGCCTGCTCGACCTCGGCGGCAAGCGCGAGCACGTTGCGGCCAAGCGCAGCCGGAAAGAGATGCGCGAACCGCCCGAAGTTCCGTCCGGCGGCCCAACCCCCGAGATTCGGCCCGACGATCACCTGAAACTCGCCGCGATCGATCGCCTCGGCCGACTTCGCCGCGACGAGCACGTTGATGTCGAGTGAAATCGGCGCCGTCTCCACTCGCGCGGGCCACGTCTCGAGCTTCTTCGTCGTCTCGTCGTCCAGTGTGACGACGCGGCGATGGCTGTGAAGGGCGGACGTAGCGAGCGCGAGCAGCGTTCGCGAGCGGACGGCGCTGACCCGAGGATCGGGCCCGACCATCGCGTGCCCGTGCGCGGAGACCGGACCGAGTCCGCGATCCGGATCGAGCAGCTCGAGCAGGGGCACTTCGCGCTCGTGCCCGTAGCGTGAGACGAACGCCTGACGATACGCGGCGATCGACGACAGCCCGCGCGGCGACGGCGAGAGGCGCAGGAGCAGCTCGGCCGCGCGCGCGGCCTCCTCTGCGACGCTCGCAGTGATTCCGCCCTCGATGGAGAGCGCCATGTCCGTCTGAAATGGCGCGTCCTTCGACGCGTCTTCTGGAACGTCGGCCGCCTTTACGAGCGCGTCGAAGCCGTCGATGCTTTCCTCGTGCGGGAGGCGGTCCCAGGCCGTGGCAGCGGCGAGGAACGCCTCCAGTCGAGCGGCGAAGGACGCAGCCTCGGCGATGCCGGTCAGCCGATCGAGGACGTACCGCGCGGGACTCTCGATCGTGAGCGGCGGGCGCAGGTCGCTGAGGAGAAACGTCTGCTCCCACAGCTCGGTGAGCAGTCGATCGACTTTCTCGGGCGTCGCAGATGGACTCGACTGCATGAGCTGGCCCGCGAGCTCCGAATAGTTGACGGGCTGCCTGGCCAGCCTCAGCGCGAGGGAGACGACGGACGTCGCCCGGACGGAAATCGGCTGCTCGGATGACGCCTTCGCGCCGCCGGCCATGCGCGCTGTGAGCGAGATGCGATCGCCGTCCGCGCGGATGACCGGATTGCGCACGAGGCGCAGCTGGCGTCGAATCGCGGCATCGGATTCGGCCGTCGCGACCAGATCCATCAGCCACGCCATGTCGGGCCGCGTGTGCGCGCTGCCGAACGTGCATCTGAGGCTGAGATCCGTCCGGCCGGCAAGCCGCACGATCGCGCAGCCGGCGAAGAGCCCGTACGGCGTCGGCCGCGTGGACATGCGGATTTGATATCGGAGCAATTTCGCCCGGAGTTTGTCGGCGTCCTTCTTCGAGAGCTCGCCGCGCTCGAATCGTTCGAGCGCGCCAAGAAGGGACAGGCTGCCGACCGCGACGGCTCGCCTCACGCGCGGATCCTTCAGCAGTGCCCACTGATCTTCCGCGCTCTTGAGCGAGAGATAGGCCTCGACCGGCAGCAGCGGCGCACGGACCATGGCGAAGTCCAGCGGCCGATAGAGCGACAGCGTCTGCTCTCTGCGAGGACCGGCTGGCTTCGTCCCGGTCGAAGTGGTCATGACAGCAGAAACGCCCGATCCCACGTGGGTTCAACGCCGGTGGCCGCCGCGAGCAGCACAATGGCGACGCCGGCCGCGCCGTCGAGCAGGCCCGGCTGATCGGTTTCGTTGCCGCGATACTCGAGATTACGGAAGCCGAGCAGCGAGTCCGGCCGGAAGCGTCCGAGGATTTGCTGCGTGAGCCCCTCCGCGGCCCCGGCGAACTGCGCGTCGCCCGTGTCTGCCGCGAATCGCAGGGTGATCGCGAGCAGCCCGGCGACGCCGTGACAGAACGTCGGCGAGTCGATCATCCGCGCGGGAACCGGCCGGCGGAAGACGGCCTCCATCGCCGAGATTGCGAGCGTGAGGTACTCAGCGCGATCCATCGCCCGGCCGGCGAGCCACAACGCGCGCGCGATGCCAGGCGCCCCGTAGCACCAGGCGGCACGGCCCGGACCACCGGGCGCGGCCGCCGGATCGGCGGGACGCAGCGTCACGGCTCCGTTTTCCGAGCGCATCGCCTCGAGCGGCACCGCTGCTGGCCAGTTCACGCCCCACTCGTCGTCCCATCGATTGGCCAGCAGCCAGTCGGCGATCGTTCCGATCGCTTCGTCGAGCGTTGGCGACGACTCTCCACTCAGCCGCGCAAGAGAGAGAAACGCGAGGATGCCTGGCACACCGTGCGCCAGGCCGCAGTTCAAGTTCCCATGCGGGTACATCTCTCTCGTCGCGTCGTCGTAGAGCAGATGCACGGGCGTGTACCACGCCGGCGGTGTCCGGTCGCGAGTGACGATGCACGCGAGCGCGTCCACGGCGTTTGCGAGTGCGACGCCGATGGCCGGTTCGTCGCGCCGGCAGACGAGATACGCGCCGACGCCGCTCAGGCCCGAGATGACGTCGAAGTCGCCGACGGAAATCTGATCGCTCGCGCGCACACGAGCCGCCGTCTGCACGGTCTCTCGTGCGATGGCCTCGTCAAAGGAGGCGAGCAGCCGCTGATATCGCGTGCCGCCGCGGGAGAGTTGCCAGGCGGCGAACCCGACACCGGCGAATCCCGAGAACATGCTCGTGTCGATCCATTGCGAGCGCTCGGCGCCGCGCGCCGCTAACTCGAGATGCGCTTTGCCGACGAGATCCCAGCCTTCGTTGCGGAAGCACGCGTCGAGATAGGCCCAGAGCACGCCCAGGCCGGCGTTGCCCTGCGCGATGCTCGGAGGCGACCAGTGGGCGAACTGGGGAAACTGAGACTGCGTCGCAGCGACGGCCGCAGCGCGCTCGGCGTCCCCGGGATCCTTGAGCCGGGACGCGACGTGGAGCGCGGCCGCGATCGCCGCTTCCCGGGCCCGGCCTGTCAGCACAGGCACTTATTGCTGCTGGCAGCCGTGGCCGCACTGCGTGAAGACGTGCGTGCACGCACCGCAGGTCTCCTGATGGCACTTCGTGCTGCACGTGTTGACCGCGCACGTGCCGCAGTGCGTATTGCACGTGGCGCACTGCGTATTCGGACACGTCCCGCAGGCGGTCTGGCACGTCTGGCACGTCTGCCCGCAGGTGTTGCAGTTGGTCGGGCAGTTCGAGATGCACGTGAACGCGCGCGTGATCAGGCAGTTCGCGCCGCACGTCTTCCCGGACTCCGTGGGAATGCATGGACACGTGTCGATCGTGCAGTTGCAGGTGAACCCTGCAGCGGTCGCGTTCTCACACCCCTGCGTGAATGGCGGAATCGTCTCGCACGCCGCGCCGCATCCCGTGTCGGGAATAGTGTTGTCGGTGGCGGCGGCCGCGACTGCCCGCCCGAGCCGGACGTCGAGATCGAACTCGTCGCCGCTCTCGTACGTCGTGGCCGACGTCCTGACCGACGTGATCTTCGCGCCCTTGCGCACGTAGCAGCGCGCGCCGCCGAGGCTGCCGAACGGCGACTTGTCAGGCGGCAGATCCTCCCAATGGACGACGTCCTCTTTCTGGATCTCGAGGTACGCCCGCATGTCGAGGCTGCGATACAGCTGATAGACGCCCTCGTGGTCGGGCTTCTTGCGAAGCAGGCCGGTGTAGATCGTCACGCCGCTCGGCGCTTCGGTCTTGCTTCCGCCCAGCAGCTCCACCCACGTCTCATCAGGCGTACCTTTGGCGGCACGACCACCCTTCTTCCTGGAGTCGTCCATGGCTTGGTTCCTGGGGGAGCGTTCAGAAATTACGTCCGCAAAGGGACGAAGTCAAGGCATCTCTGGACGTCTGTCAACGCGAAATAGAAATGTCCCCTGCCGCCGATGCCGGCGCACAAGGCGTGCAGGGCCACGACCGTTGCCGACGACGAAGGCGAGAAGCAGGTCCAGGACATTAGAATCGGCGAACGGTGATCGTCCACCTCGTCGATGGCACGTACGAGCTCTTCCGCCATTTCTACGCCCTGCCACCGTCGAAGGACGCGGACGGCCGGGAAGTCGGCGCGGTGGCCGGCGTGGTGCAATGAATCCTCGGCATGCTCAACGGCGGCGCCACGCATGTGGCGGTCGCCACCGATCACGTCATCGAATCGTTCCGCAACACGCTCTACTCGGGATACAAAACAGGCGAGGGGGTGCCCAAGGCGCTGCTCTCGCAGTTCAATCTGCTCGAGGAAAGCCTCGGCCTGCTCGGCGTCGTCGTCTGGCCGATGGTGGAGTTCGAGGCCGACGATGCGCTGGCGGCCGGCGCGGCGCTGGCGGAGAAGGACCCGCGCGTAGAGCGCGTGCTGATCTGCACGCCCGACAAGGACCTGGCCCAATGCGTGCGCGGCACGCGCGTGGTCCAGTTCAATCGACGGAAGCGCGAGATGCGCGACGAGGCCGGTGTCATCGCGCGGTTCGGTGTACCTCCGGCCTCGATTCCGGACTACCTCGCGCTCGTCGGCGACTCGTCGGATGGATACCCGGGCCTGCAGGGCTGGGGCCCGAAGTCAGCCGCCGCTGTCCTCGCGAAGTTCGGGCACCTCGAGCACATTCCCGACGACTGGCGAAGCTGGGGCGTCAACGCCACGAGCCCGGCGGCGCTCGCGGCAAGGCTTCAGAGCGAGCGCGATCGCGCGTTCCTGTATCGCACGCTCGCCACGCTGCGCACGGACATCAAGCTGTTCGATTCGGTGGAGGAGCTCAAATGGCACGGCCCGAAGAAGGAGTTCGCGGCGCTGGCGAAGCGCCTGCAGGCTGCGACGGGTGACATGCGGGGAGGTCGTACGTAGGGCGGACCTTCAGGTCCGCTTCAAACGCAAGCGTTCCAGCCGGTTCTTCCTATCGGTTCGGCCGCCTTATCGATCAGGCCGCCCTACTTATAGCCTTTCCATAGCCACTCGAGCGCCTCGGGCAGCGTGTTCATGATCACGTTGCGATCGGTGTGCCCGGAGTCCTGCGAGTAGACGTACTGATATTTGTACCCCTTGGCTTTGAGCGCGGCGGCCATGCGCTCGTTCGCCAGCACCCAGTTGTGCCAGGTTTCCTCGCCGTCGTAGTAGCGATTGTCACGTTCGCTGACGTGCATCCAGACCCGAATGGGTTGGGGCGGATTGTTCGGGATGAGCGTGGCGTGGTACTCCCAGGCGCCACGCGGTGACTCCGGGTTGGCTGGCGATTGCTGGTTCACGTACGTGCCGGAGTACGAGAGCACGCGGCGATAGAGCTCGGGATGAAACCACGCCATCGTGAACGCGCACGCGGCGCCCGAGCTGCCGCCCATGGTGGCGCGGCCTTCCGGATCCTTCGTGAACGCGACGCCGTAGTCCTTCGTGATGCGCGGCAGGACCTCGGTCTCGATGAACTCGGTGTACTTGCCCGAGACGGTGTCGTATTCCAGGCCGCGCTCGCTGCCTTGCGCGTCGCCGCCGCCGTTGTGGACCATCACCGCGACCATCGGCGGCACGCGCTTTTCGGCGATGAGCGTGTCGAGGGCCGGCGGCACGTTGTTCCGATAGGTCGGCGACATGCCGTCCTGCACGACGATGAATGGCGCCGGCGTGCCCGCGACGTAACCGGCCGGAATGTAGACCGCGACCTGGCGCGTGTACGGCACGACCGCGCCCGGCTGCGACCGCGCGATGCCCGGATAGATCTTGCTGTCCTTCGAGTCCATCGTGAACTCGTGGATGGTTCCGCGGGCCACGCCGTCCTTCACGGTCAGCTCGCGCGCCGGCGCGTACGGCGGGCCAATGACGAAGTCGCCGTCGGCGTCCGGCGTCGGCGGCGTCGTCACAACCGGCGTCGGCAGCAGCGGGACGCGAGGTGTCTGGGCAGGAGGGTTCTGCGCGGGCGGCGTCTGGACCGCGGTCCACGCAAGGCTCAGCAGCGCGATTCCAATGATCTGCATGGGCGGATTCTACAGCCCGCGCATCAACTTGCGGCATCAGGACGCGCAGCGCCCAGGTCGCTGCCTGACTGCCCGGTGGCAGGCACAGCCGGCCAAGCCAGTCGCCAGCACGTCTAGAGAGTGTGACGCAGTGGCAACTTTGGAGGATCTGATGCCTCGCGGGCAGATCTACTCAGCGAGGATGCACATCTCCGGGAAGGCACGTGCGCCTTCGATCGTTGGATGGATATGGATTCTGTTTGCCGCGGTCGTCCTCGCTTCTTGTGCCCGCACGCGCCCGGATCATCGCGCTGGCACCTGGGTCATGACCGCCGCGCACAAACCGATCGTTGTCGTGCAGCTCCGGCAGCAAGGTACGAAATGGTCCGGCACCCTCAACCTTCCGGAGCACCTGCAGGTCAGCAACGATGGGTTGGTCTTCTCCGAGCTCGGCCCCAAGACCCTGGCGAGGTCAATCACCACTATCTCGTTGCAGGATGCGCGAGTACACTTCGTCATCGAAAACCCACAGGACAAGTCAGATACGGATGAATTCGATCTGACGCTGCTCGATGAGAATCATGCGTCCCTCGCGATGGTCGGCGCTCCCCTGAAACCCTGGACACTCGCCCGCACCTCTGGCGACATCACGATCCCCGCCGATTGGGATCCGAAGCAGTCCTACCTGGTGGATGCGCCGCCGGTTCCGTCCAGCGCGCAGATGCAGGCGATCTTCGACGCCGATCAACACGCGCGTGAGAAGGTCATGCAGTCAGAGACGCAGGATTGGTCGACGATCGAGGCCGACGACGCGCAGAGGCGATCGCAGACGCGTGAGTTGCTGAAGGAAGGCCAGTTGCACACAGGCCGCGACTTTCGTCTGGCAGCATTTGTCTTCCAGCACGGCACTCGGCCGGATGACTACCTGCTGGCGCATACCCTGGCGATTGTCGCCTTGACGCAAGGCGACGTCGAGGCGCGCTGGATCGCAGCCGCCACTCTGGACCGTTATCTTCACGCCGCCGGGAAGCCCCAGATATTCGGCACGGGATTCGACATACGAGACGGTACGGTGGCGCACGAAGGACCGTTCAACGGTGATCTGATCAGTGACGATCTGCGACGGGCGCTGGGGGTGCCTCCGGTTGCTGAGCAGGTACACGAGTATGAGGCGGCACGGCAGCGAATGGCGAAGTAGTCATTCGTCGCCGCCGCTCGCGCGCAGGGCGCCTGACGGAATCGCGACACGTGTGAGGTCCTGCGACACCGGGCGGTCATACTCCACATGGATGCGCGTCGCGACAGACGAGAGTTGTCGCAGACGCGTCGAGTCGTGCAGGATGTCCGGTCCACCGGCGGCGGGCGTCGCCAGGGCGGTCGAAACTGCCGCGATGAAATACTCGCCTGGCGGCAAGTCGGGCACGCCGTATTTTCCGTGCTGGTCGGTCAGTACGGTTCGCAGTCGGCGTCCGGTCGCGCCTGTGTTCGCCCAGTACTGCTCGTCTGTTGAGAAGACGAGCACGCTCGCTTCGCCATCCTCCGCGCCCTGTGGGTTCCGGACAACGCCCGTGACGTCGGTCTGGCGATCCGTGAAGGTCACCACGAGGTTGTCAACGAGTGCGCTGCCGAGGACGAGCGGCACGCTCGCGATGTCGTGTCCTTGCGCGATGGCATCCTTCAACCGCCACCGCCATCCGTCGGGAAACAGCGCAACCCGGAGGAAGTACCGTCCAGGTAACATGCCGACCGCAGAGAAGTGATTGGCCGCGTCGACCTCCATCATGCCGCTTGTCACTCTTCGGGCGCCGGGGCCGTCAGCAGACTCCAGGCTGAGCAGAATCCGGCCGGTTGTTGGCGCCGAACTCGATCCCTCGAACCTGATCGTTCCGCGCACCTCGGGACCGCGTTGCAAGGGGAGTGACACATCATCGAGATCGGCGTTCACGCTCAGCGGCTGCGTCGCCCAGAGCACGGAGTACTCGAGACGGTTGGGCAAACTCACCGGAATGCCGGTATCAACGCGAAGCCGGTAATCGCCCCGTGGCACCGCAGGGAACGTGAAGCGCCCAGTCGCGTCCGCCTGGACCATTGCCACGGTGGTCGGCAGGTACGTCTCGGAAGAATCGGCGCTGTCCAAGGACACCATTACCCGCGCCGAGCCGCCGGACGGAGCGATCGCGTGGCCAGCCACGCGGAACATCGGGACCGGCCGAACGCGTAGATTGACCATCTGAGATTCGCCGGGCCGCAAGATCAGCGACGGCGCCGGCTCGACCAACTGCATGTTCGGAACTCTCATGCTGTAGGTCACGGCTGATGAAAGCGACTCGAAGTGAAATGCACCCTGGTCATCAGTAATCGACGGCTGAGCCGTGGGGACCCATTCCGGGCCGCGTGCGCTGTCTCGACGGCCCAGAAGCCGGACGGGTGTCCGAGCCACAGGTCGCCCAGATTCGTCCTGCACATGGCCGTCAACGCGTCCCTCCTTCCAGATGTGCACGATACGCACGGCTTCGCCTGATCCCACGTCGGTCGGCCTGGCATTCTCGCCGATTCTCATGAGAAATCCTGGCTTCAGCGTGTTCATCACCATGCAGACGCCGGCTTGTGCGAGCGTGGTCGTGACCTCGCCCCGTTCGTCCGTCCGGCCGGTGCCCGTATCGATGAAGCGCGTGCTGCGAGGGTACGCGTCGAAGCAGCGAAAGTCGACCGAGACGCCTGAAATCGGCTCATTCGTCGTGCCGTCAAACACGCGGATTCTGAAGACGTGGCTTGCTGGGGCTTGAGCACTCGAAAGCTGGCGAGCACCACCAGGGCCAGGCAGATACAGGCCCATCGTCAGGGCAACGCTGACAACTTGGAGCGCACGCATGGTGCCATCCATTCTCTGTCTGTCAGGACACTTCAGAGAGGCGGTGTGTTAACCGCAGATATTAGACCCTGCGCGCCCGCTCGTGGTCGTCAGCTCGGCCTCTCGCAAGAGGAGATCGCGATGCGATCAAGCCCAACCGACGCAACAGCGCGCAGATAAACTACTCCGGTCTATGACCAATCCGTGGCTCAAGATTCCTGAGGCCGACTACGTCGGTCACATGAACAACCCGGCCGTGGGCCAGCGTGCGGTTCTGAATCGACTCCTCGGTGAGACGCTCGGAAATACTCGGCCGTCAGCCCTCCTCGTCGTCGGCTGTTCAACAGGAAACGGATTCGAGCACATCGACCCGGCGATCACAAAGCGTGTTACGGGCGTGGACGTCAATGGCGCCTATCTCCGGACGCTCGTGAAGCAATACGGGGCGACTGGCTTCGCGTTGGATGCCCAGTGTGCTGATGTCATGACGTGCGAGTTTGCACGTGACTCCTACGATCTGATTCACGCGGCCCTCGTTCTCGAATACCTGCCATGGCGTGCTCTGCTGCCGCGCGTTGCGACGTGGCTGAAGCCCGACGGTGCCCTGAGCGTCGTGGTGCAGGGTCCGTCCGAGTCGAGTCCACCTGTGACGCCGACGCCATTCCCGAGCCTCCTATCCCTCGAATCCATCTTCCAATTCGTGGAACCAAGGGCCTTGATTCTGTCAGCGCGTGATGCGGGCCTTCGCCAGGACCACCGGCACAACGAATGGCTTCCGAGCGGGAAAGCGTTTGAAGTGCTGCGGTTCAGAAGGCCCGCATGATGATTCACTCGGCGGCGGCGCCATTGGGATCCATCCTGCGCGCGCTCGACGTTGATCCCAGGCAAACGGACGAACGTCCGGAGTTTTTTCGACAATCATTGAATTGTCGAATTGCACGCCGCCTCCGTGCTATGGTCGGGCGATCAATCAGGAAACCTATCGTCAATTGCGGGCAATTCGTCCTGTCCACGACCGAATGTCACGGTCGGAGAGGAGCCCAAGATGGATGTGAGAAGAAGTCGTCGTGCACGGCTGTTTGTCTGTGCCGTGTTGTTAATGTGTCCGGCAGGCGCGGCCTCCGCGTTTGCACAACAAGGTCAGGCGACCCTGACTGGAACCGTCGTGGATAACGCCGGCGTGGTGCCTGGGGCCACGATCACGATCACGAACGCGGCGACGGCAGCGGTGCGCACTGCGGTCAGCGATGCCACCGGTGTGTTCCGTATTCCCACCGTGCAGCCCGGGCAGTATTCGGTCAAGGTCGAGATGCAGGGCTTCAAGGAACTGACGACGAGCCTCACCTTGCTCTCAGGCGAAATCCGTGACCTGGGCAAGATGACGCTGAGTGTCGGCGGGCGCACGGAGACCGTCAACGTCACCGCGGAAGTCACCCCCGTGCAGACGTCCAGCAGCGCGCTGACGAAGAACCTGTCGGGCGACCTGCTGACGTCGGTGCAGGTCAAGGGCCGCGACGTCTTCGGCATGTTGAAGCTGCTGCCGGGCGTGATCGACGCCAGCGCGAGCCGCGACTTCGCACAGTGGGCCTCGGGCCGCTCCCTGAGCATCAACGGCGGCCTCTCGCTGAACAAGAACACGACGATTGACGGCGTCCCGTCCGGTGAGGAAGGCGGCAACGGCACGACGCACATCACGCCGAACATCGACTCGGTGTCGGAAGTCAACGTCATCACCAACGGCTACGCGGCGGAGAACGGACGCGGCGCGAGCGGCCAGGTGATCATGACGACCAAGTCGGGGACGAACCAGTTGAAGGGGTCGGCGTGGTACAACGGCCGGCGCGACTGGATGAACAAGAACGACTTTTTCCGGCTCAAGCAGGGCAACGCCAAGCCGTTCTTCTCCGTGAACGTCTATGGCTTCAGCGTCGGCGGCCCGGTGATCATCCCGGGTGTCGTGGACAGTCGCAAGAACGACAAGAAGACGTTCTTCTTCGGGTCCACCGAACAGACGCAGGACATCCGGCCGACGGCCGTGGCCTACACGAACCTGCCGACGTCGCTCGAGCGCTCGGGCGACTTCACGCAGACCTTCTCGGGCAAAGCCACCGGGACGAAGGGCGGCGAGTTCCAGTCGGGCGTGAGGAATCTGGTCACGCTCAAGAACCCGAACCCGCAGACGTGGACGGACTTCTTCTGCGCGCCGGGCACGGGGGGCATGAGCGGGGTCAGTTGCGCCGGCGGGTCCGCCGCGACGAACATCATCAACCCGAAGTACTTCAACGCGATGGGCGCGAGCATGCTGAACTTGCTGCCGCTGCCCAACGGCCAGCACAATCCGGCGCCCGATCAGTTCAACAACGCGAACGATTCGTCGGACACGCTGCCGCTGCACACGCGCAAGAACTACCTGTTGCGCGTCGACCAGGTCCTCAACAACAAGATCCGCTTCAGCGGCCGTTACCTGCGGGACCGGGACGACAGCACCACGTACAACGCGATGTCGTCCCACGTTGGCTCCATTGACAACATCTACAATGGCGACTTCTTCGGCGGCACCATGACGTGGGTCGTGAAGCCCACGGTCGTCAACGAGATCTCGGCGGGCTACACGTTCGACCACTGGGGCTTCATCTATCAGCCGGGCTCGCTCCAGGCGAACGACTACACGCAGTGGTATCGGGGCGCCAACAACCCGATCATCAACCAGACGCTGCCGGATCCGCCGAGGCTCGCGCCGTATCCCGCGGAGTTTGCGAGCACCGACCCGTTGCCGCTGCTCGGATCCAACCAGGCGATTCAGTTGCCGTACTACCCGGACACCGCGTTCAGCGGCGGCAACTATTCAGGCTACGGCCAGTTCCGGCCAAGCGGCGGCAACGGCCCGCTGCCGCGCCAGAATTTCAACCCGCGCTTCGCCTTCGAGGACGACCTGTCGATCGTCAAGGGTCGCCACAGCTTCAAGTTCGGCTTCTCCGTGGAGCGCAACGCGAAGACTGGGCCGGGGGATGCCGCGGTGAACGGCAGCTTCAACTTCGGCGACAGCTCGAGCAACCCGCTCAGCACGAACAACGGCTACGCCAACGCGCTGCTCGGCATCTACACCAGCTACGGCGAGATCGATCGTCGCGTCGATCGTTCAGACACGCACTGGCTGGGCGAAGGCTACGCGCAGGATACCTGGCGCGTGACCCCGCGGCTGACGTTGGACTATGGCGTGCGCTTCACGCACAACGGATCGATGTTCGAAACGCGCAACTACAACTCGGGCTTCAACCCGGCGTTGTTCCAGACGAGCGCGATCCCGACGTTGTACGTGCCGTATTGTTCGACGGGCGTCCCGGGCAACGTGCCCTGCTCGTCCGCGAACACGTTCGCGCGGAACCCGGTGAACGGGGCGATCGTGTCGCGCGCGTTCACGGGCACGATTGTGCCGGCCACGCAAGGTGGCACGGGTACGGTTGCCAACGGTATCTTCGAAGGTGGACTCCCCGGCAAGAAGCCCGGGGAGTATGACAGCCTGAAGTACATGTCCTACGGCCCGCGCGTCGGCTTTGCATGGGACGTGTTCGGCAACGGGAAGACCGCCATCCGCGGCGCCTCGGGAATCTTCTACAACTTCTTCAGTTGCTGTGGCGGCTACCCCTTCAATGGTGGCCCGACGATCTCGCTGACCCGCCAGGTTCTCAACGGAACGATTCCGCAGATTACGGAGTTCTCGCAGAACGGCAACCTCGCGGTCAGCCCGTCGGGCGCCGGCATCCCGCGCGAGTTCAACCCGAAGCTGTACGGACAGGACATCGTGCCGGACGACTTCCAGACCAGCCTGCACTACCAGGCGAACGTCGCCGTCCAGCGCGACATCGGCTTCAACACCGTCGTCGAAGTCGCGTACGTCGGCAACTGGGGCCGTCATTACTACCAGAGCAAGACCACGAACAACATCCCGGTCGATGCGTACGGCAACACGGCGAACCTGTTCAACAACGACGCCATCTCGGCGAACTTCATTCGGCGGGATTTCCCAGGCATGGGTGCCCTCACCTACACGACGTCTGACTACAACGGGTTGGACTACAACTCGCTGCAGATCAGCGTCCAGCGCCGGCTGTCCCGGGGCCTCCAGATGGGCGGCTCCTACACGCTCGCCAAGGGCATGGGCATGCGGGGCTGGGACTTCCGCACGGAAGAGGTCGGCGG
This sequence comes from uncultured Acidobacteriota bacterium, assembly GCA_963724645.1. Taxonomy (GTDB): domain Bacteria; phylum Acidobacteriota; class Vicinamibacteria; order Vicinamibacterales; family SCN-69-37; genus CAVXSP01. The sequence goes on along the minus strand of CAVRVJ010000003.1, from coordinate 1,402,545 downwards.
GATAGCCGCGCTCAAGGCGCTCTACTACGGTCCGCAGATTGCGTCGGACCAGGGCCAGGAGCGCCGCCACGTGGCGGTCTTCAACTACAGCTACCAGATCCCCACGATCAACAAGCCGGTCCTCAAGTACATCCTGGGTGGCTGGGAAGCGGCAGGCGTGACGACGATCGTCACCGGCGACGCGGCCAGTCCGAGCTGCGGCACGGGCGGCGGCGTCAGCGGTATCGCGAACACCGATTCGTCGCTGAGCGGCACCTCCGCGCGCTGCGAGATGGTGCCCGGACAGGCGCTGACCAGCGGGTACGATCCGACGGGCGGCGTGGCCGGCGTGGCGTTCGAAGACCAGGCGCACTTCAACATCAACGCCTTCCAGCGGCCATTGCCGACCAACACGGCGTTCTCGACCGGCGGATTCCTCGGCGCCGGCGCGGCGGGCAACATGGGGAACGCCCCCTGGGGCCTCCTGCGCAACCCGGGCTGGTCGAACTGGGACTTCACGCTGTCACGTCGTCTGCCCATCAAGGTCGGCCACGGCGGCAACGTGCGCCTCCAGCTCCAGTTCTACAACCTGTTCAACCAGGTGGAGTTCAACGCCATGGGCACGACGTACGCGTTCACCTCGGCGAACGCGACCGGCGGTTTCGGCGGCGGCAACACCAACACCAGCACCGGTAAGTACACCGGCGTGCAGAATCCGTACAACTTCTCGTTCACGGTACGGTTCGATTACTAAGATTAGGTTCTTGATGCAGGGCGCACTGAACGTCAGTCCGCCTTGTGAGGAGCAACACACACCGACGCCGGTCGCACCAGTGTGCGGCCGACTGTGATCAGGTCGCAACCAAGCTGCGGGTTGCAAGACGCGCCGCGGCTTCAGGATCGTGTGTCGGTAGATAAACCGTCGGACGATCCTTGGCAAGCTGCCTGATTGCGCGGAGCGTTGCGCCAGCCACATCGTCGTCCGCGCTCACGCCGTCGACGCGACCCGCGAGCATCAGTCGCTCGTCGTACGACGTGTCGCCGGCCAGAAAGAACGTTGTCCCCTGATCGTCGACGACGACCGAAACGTGATCCCGTGTGTGACCGGGAGTTGCCACTGCGATCACATCACCCGCCGTGGTCAGTCGCCTGCTGGCGGCGAAAGGCCCGTAAGGCACGGCGGTGAGATCGAGCGGGGCCGGATCGAACCACGACGGCCAGCGATTGGGCAGGTATCCGCGGACGCGGCCCATCCATCCGCGTGCCATCTGGAATTCACCTCGAGACACGAGAATCTCGGTCTGTGGAAAATGGGCAAGGCCGCCGTCATGGTCGCAGTGCAAATGGGTGAGAACGACTCGTTTCACGTCTCGCGGCCCGATGCCAAGCGCGCGTAGCTGCGGACCGATTTCCTGATCCCGTTCGATGCGAAAGGCCACTTCCCAGCGAGCGTACGGATGCAGGGAGGTCGCTGTCTCGAGCAGGTGCGTGCCCTGGCCGGTGTCGACCACGATCACGCCTTCCGGATGCTCGATGACCCACGCATGGCTTGGAAGCCATTGCGTCCAGTTGCGATCAGTGATGACCCCAAGCCGTCGTCGTAGTCCGCGTCCACGCCCTTCGACCTGGGCGGTCTTGATCCGGACTGAGCCTGTCTGGATCGCGTGGAGCTTCATGCGTTCACCGCGATCGATCGCACGAGGTCCGGCTGGTCGAAGTGGACCATGTGGCCGGCATCGGGCACCAGACGAACCGTGCATGCGGGTGCGATGATCGCCGCGGGCAGGTCCTTCACGACTGCGGCGGGGAGGAGCGCGTCCTGCTCGCCAAACACGCAATGAACCGGGACCGCCAACCGTGGCGGAGCCGCGAACAAGTCCAACGCGACCAACTCGGGCAGCATCATGCGCTGCACGATGTTGATGTTGCGGAGAGCCTTGACAGCGCCAACGACACCATACGTGCGGATCATGCTGAACAGCGCCTCTCGCAACAACGCGTTGAACGTCTTCCCGCGTTCGATGGTGTCGAGATCGGCCAGCAGTCCGGCGCGCCGCTGCAACGCGGCAGGATCCACGTAGGGCGGCTTTTCGAGTGCCCTCACTCTTCGGCTGAGTCGTCGACTCCAAGCGCGAAGGCCTTGCTCCTGGAGAAATGCGTCGGCGGCGGCGTCGCTCCACGCCGTGTGCGTATCAACCGATATGGCGACCACCGCCTTCACACAGTCCGGCTCGTGTTCGACGGCTCGCAAGGCGATGGTAGCGCCCAGGGAAATGCCCAGGACGACGGCGGCCTGCTTCGTCTCGTCACGCAACCAGCGCAAGACCTGCCGCAGATCATCGACTTGCTGCTGAAAGGACGCGCTCATTGCGTCTTCTCGTGATGCGGCGCCGCAGCCGCGCTGCTCCCAGTAAGCGACCAGGAACTGTTGCTCCAGGCGCAGGCCTTGTTGAAGCTTTGCGACTTCGTTCAGGACGGGCAAGCCCGGGCCGGCCTGGACGATCAAAAGCGGGGGCAACCCCGTGCGTGTCGCGCACAGGCGGATGCGCTGCGTCGAGCTGTTGATGGCCAGCGTGATCGTCTTATCGACCGCGAGCGATGTCCTCATCGACATGATCTCTACGATCTCCTCGATGCGTGTGCCCGGTACGAGCAACGCGAATTCCGGACGAAATGCCTGCACTGGTGTGAGAGCGCCAACGCGAGGCTCGCGCGGCTGCAGCTCCAACGCGCGGACCGCGGCGGCCGAGGCCGCGCGAGAGCGGGATGCCGTACGCGCCGTAGAGCATCCAATTGGATCGCGGTATCGTCATCGCTCCCAGCCTCTCTTCGACTCGGCGTGTTAGCAATCGCTAACCACTGACGCAAAAGAATTACGCGGCGACCCTCCGAAACAGTCGAACCAGATCGGTCTTCCACCGAACCGCAGGCCCTGGTATCACGCCCACCTGGAGCATGCGGGCGACCTCAGCGAGCGTTCCCTGAAGGCTCGCCGCCACGACGTCGGGGCTGACGGCTGATTGGCCGCGGCGGGGTTGCGGCGCATGGCTCATGAGAGACCGAGCCAGGCCGATCATCGTCTGCCGCCGGACCGCCGGCCCCGACCTTGGCCAGAGGACACGCGCGCTGTCGGACAGAAACGCCATTGCTTCGGGGTGCTCGTCCACGAGCGCAAGGACCTGGCCGATGTATCCATCAAGCTTGTCGTCGAAGCCTCTGGCAGCGAGGATGGCGGCGTTGCATTTCGTCCACAGACGTCGATGACAAGTCTCGAAGAGATGCAGGGCCAACTCCTGCTTGCCCGCGAAGTGTTTGTACAGCGCGGGATTGGTGTAGCCGCTCTCGCGGGCGATGTCACGAATGCTCGTGGCGTCGAGTCCGCGCTCGCTGAACAGCTTCATTGCCGCGCGGAGGATCTGGCGCTTGGCCGGCGGGTCGCCCTCGTGAATGTAGAACGGAAGCGTCTGAGCCATCTGGCCGTGACGTTAGCATACGCTAACTGACGTGTCAAGAGGCGGTCACGCGTGCACTGTCAATCGGATGGAACGTCGTTCACGAGGCAGCAGGTGCAGTACCGAGTCAAGCGGGCGGCGCGGCGGGCGACTGTGCGTGACGGCGTACATCTGCTGCGGCACAGGTTCTGCTCGCATCTGGCGATGCGCGGGGCCCCGGCGCGGGCCGTGCAGGAACTCGTCGGGCACAGCGAACTGGGCAGGACCCAGCGCTATATGCACCTGAGTCCGGCGGCGCTCGAGTCGGCGATTGAATTGCGAGATCGGCGTGGCAACATAGTGGCAACGCCAGGGGCTCAAACGGGTAAGTCTAGTGATTAAAATGGCTTAACTGGCGGTGAGGCAGGGATTCGAACCCTGGATACAGGTTTTGGCCCGTATAACGGTTTAGCAAACCGCCGCCTTCAGCCTCTCGGCCACCTCACCGCAAGAACTGCAAGTATACGCCGCGGAAGCAGTTGCGAAATCACGGTGGCCCTCAAGGTCGCCATGTCTCAGGCCTTTCGGCGGAGGCTGTCCCCGTGCGCCTTCGCAACCGTCACGATCCAAAGGAGTTCGGCGCGCGATTTCCGGGGACAGGTTTTCGGGCACCGGGGACAATTTCGGGGACAGGTTCGGACCAGTGGTTATGGGCTCAAACGCGGTGCGCCAGTCCGCTGAAGACCAACTGCCGAAGTCCTCAAGCTCCTTCGGGCGGATCATCTGCCGTGATTAGCCGGTGATTGCAGATCTCCGAGTCCCGGCGATCAACGATTACTGTCATGCGCTTTGCGGCCGAGGGCCCCGAATCCCGGACGAACTCCTCGAAGAACGCGACAAAAGGGAAAGGTGGTCTTTTTCTGCGGCGCCGGCGTCTCGGTGCCTGCAGGCCTGCCTGACTTTTTCCGGGCTCGCGAACCGAATCATGCGAGCACTTGGAACGCCTGCCGATGCCAAGAGTCGATCCTTGTTCGACGAACAGGCTTCTCGCGGTTTGGACCGAGTCTTCAGTCTTCTACAGGAAGAATACAGACGCGATGAGATTGAAGAACTCGTCGGCCGCATCCTGAAGGCGACTTGGCGCAGGAACAACCTACTTTCCGAGCCCTTGACGTCGCGCCAACTCGCGGTTGGATCGTGCCCAGCGCGCGATCCACGTCTCCAAGCCGAGCAGGCGGAAATAGCGCACGGCGACTTCGAGCTCATAGCCCGGTACAGGCCCCTTCTCGACCGCATCGATCTTGTATCGCGCCACCTTCAGCGCGCTGGCTGCGTCTTTTGTCGTCCAGCCACGCTCTTCGCGGACTTGCCTGCACCGCGCGGCAACGGCCGACCACCGGACGATGTCCTCGGCCGACGGAATCGCGGCTCGGGTGGGTTGTGGAACCGCGGCAAGGGCCAGCTCGACCTGACTGGCAAGGTACTGCACTTCGCGGTCGGTCAGGATCGCCGTCGGATTCTCGAGCTTCATCTTCAGTTTGGCGCGAAACGTCGGCGAGGGTTCTTCCGGTCCGGCGAGGACTCGCTCGATTGGGGACCGGCGCCTTGGTGCTGGCGGCTGGAGTTCACGAAGCGGAACCCGCCGCAGCGCTCTGTTGATAGCGGCCAGATCGAACGCCGCCGGATCGAACGCGCCGCCCAGCCACTCCCGCACCTCCTGATGTTCAGGGTGATCCGGATCCTGTGCCGCCGAGACGACGCGCGCGTAGCCCCCGACGCCGCCGCAGTCCTCCGGTGGACAGGCGCCCTTCCCGGCCACGACCACCGCCGACCGCGCCGCATCCGCCTCCTCCATCGTCTCGAGCACAACGCGATGGGTCCACGAGTCACCAAAGTCGTACTCGTATGTCATCCAGTCGGCCTTGCGCTGGAGCACGGCGTCCAAGCGCGTCCGGCGCTCGTCCTCGTGTTGACCGCCGAAATCGGGGTCGGGCAGACCGTAGATGACACGGCCGCGCTCGAACTGATGCAGGTGCGAGTCCGTCCAGCCCATGACGATCTGGAGCACGCGATGCAGTTGCGCCAGGCTGATGCCGGCAGGTACGACGAAGCGACGCCAGATTGGCGGCCGGATGCCTTCCAGGGTTACCTTCAACGTAAAGGTCGGCATCGGCAAACCGCTCTCAAGACTTTCGCCCGGCAACGGACGCGGCCTCGACCGGCGACTCATCGTCGCGCGCGTCGTGGCCGTCGGCGATTCGACTGTCCATGAGATGGCCCTGGCCTGCTGGCGACGACCGGTGGCCTCTCCACCATGACGCGCGCGACAACACGCGAGGGGATTCCTTCATCGCGACAGGCACGCTCGAACGCCCGCGCGAATGCTGGAACGCGAAAATCCTCGGCAAGCCCGATTCTCCAGTCGCGGGACCGCGTCAGTTGTCGTGACAAGATTGAAACCCTCTCGAACATGATAGGGCAACCGGCACGCGCGCCGGCCGTGAGCTTCGTAGCGGATCTCGAAACCCATCCCGCGTCGGACCCGACTCTCATGGACCACGCCGGCCCGATCGGCTTCGACCGCAACGAACGTGAGCGCCCCCGGTTGATGGTCACTCTCGACTTGATCGCCGCGGCAAGACGATGCCATCGTCGTCGGAACGATGCATCATCTGATGGTCGATCATTCCGAACACAGCGCGTCATTACTTCGGCTGGCCCGCGAGTCGGGAGTATTCGCTGTCCAGATGACTCGGTTGAAGGCAGGTGACTACCTGCTCAACGACAGGATCCTCGTCGAGCGAAAGACCCATGCGGATCTGCTCGCGTCGCTCGTCGATGGCCGGCTGTTTCCACAGGTGGCCAGACTGGCACACAGCCGTTTCCGTTCGCTGATGGTGATTGAAGGCCAGGCGTCCTCAACCGATCCACAGGTCCATCCACATTCCCTGGAGGGAGCGCTTGTCTCCATCGCCGCGATGTGGCGGCTTCCGGTCCTCCACTCGGCCGATGCCGAGGCGTCGTGTCGAGTGCTGCGATTTCTCGCGGAGCAAGGACGCGAAACTGGTGAGACGGCGCTGGCCCGCTATGACCGGAAGCCGAAGCGAATCGCGACTCGGCGGCTCTTTGTTCTGCAAGGATTGCCCGGAGTCGGACCTGCGCTGGCACAACGGCTCTTGGCGCAGTTGGGTTCGGTCGAACGCGTGATGACGGCAGGTGCCGCTGAACTTGCCGTCGTCCGCGGCATCGGGTCGAAGAAGGCGGCCCGCATCCGAGAAATCGTCAGCCGTTAGGTGAGGCGTCCGCGCGTCCTGTCAGCGAGTCCAGCGTTCGAACATCTGCGTGATCAAGGCATCGCTGGCATAGAAGTTCGTCGTCCTCAACCGATCGAGCGTCTTTGGGACATCTATGAGCTCCTGCTCGGCAGCAGTGCGCAACACGCCCAACGTTCCTGTGACAACCAAGTGGCGACGACGGGCTTCGTTGCGACCTCGCGCGTCGTCAATCAGGAGAAGATCGGCCGATAACGCGGTCGCGAGGGCGATCGCCATGCGCTCGCCGAGATCCAGTTCGGCACCTACTGCTTCGAGTTGCTCTGGCGTCGGCGATTTGACTTGGATCCAGTCGGGAGGGTTCGAGATCCAACTCCGCACAGGCTTCGGCGAAGCCGGGGCGAGAAGTTCAGCAGTCACTGCATCCGGGATGATCACTTTGCCGTACAACGACTGAAGAAGGCCGATTTGATCGATCAGAACCAGGTAGAGGATGGGTGACGTGTCAGCGACGACGATCATCGCCGCGGCAGAATGCCGAGTTGGCGATGGGCTTCAACGTCAGCTTCGACGTCCGCCGCCGTGATATCCAGGGGCACACCGTGCTTCTTCAGAAGGCCATGGACCTCGTAGCGCGTCTCGAAACCCATGAGCCGACGCACTTGACTCTCGTGCAACAGACCGGTTCGGTAAGCCTCGACCGCGATCGCCTCGAGGGACCCCTGGGACAGATCGTCCCACTTGCCCTTCAGCGCGGCCGCGATGTCCTCGGGGAGCTCGATAGTGACCTTCATGATGCTGTCAATTTTACGCCCGGCGGCAGTTGGCACGTCTCCGGCGCGGAAGCTAACGGTTTTTTCCGGCGCTCGCCTGTCCCCGAACCTGTCCCTGCGGCCAGCCAACGGTAGCCCATTCCAGCCAACGCCAGCCAACTCGCGAACGGCTGTAAGGTTTTGCGATTCCAAGGATTTGCGTGGAAAAACGAAATGGCCGAGCACCGAAGGTAGCGTCTTAGCAAACCGCCGCCTTCAGCCTCTCGGCCACCTCACCGCGGAAGAGTTTCTAAGTATATTGCGATCTGTCAGTTACGGGAACGCCGGTTTTCCCGAAACTGTCCCCGAAATTGTCCCCGCCAGCGATCTGCAGGACGGCTTTCTCGCGCGATTTCTCGGCAACCTGTCCTCGCGAAGCCACGAGCACCTGGAATTGCCGCCGCGCGGGCGCAACTCGGCGCCGCCTGTTCTGCAGCGGTCTCGAGAACCGCTGCCCTCAAGGGGCAGGTGACGACGCGCTCTACATAGGCGACTGAACGATCCGCAGGGCCCCCGTCGCAGGATCGCGCCGGAACTGCGAGAGTGACGGCCGAGCGACTCACCGCCGATGCACTCGTCTAGCGTTTTCGCGTTCTTCGCGCCGGTCGCGCCGGCGGCTTCACCGTTGGCAGACTTCCGTATGTCCGATGGAGCTTGCCGGTGCGTTGGCGGTGCGACGCGTGTACTCGACGCCTACGTACCTCGATCGCGGCGACTGATTCGTCATTCTTGAACGACTGTCTCCCACATTTTCAGCAGAGCGTGCACCGTATCGGCACCATGGCCGGCCGCGCGCTCCTCGTCGTTGTTCCATCCGGCGCGCGCGATCATGGGACAGGTCTGCGCGTAGCACGTCGTGCTCTTCACGCCGGCCCAGGGGGTTGGCGCTTTCGCCATCATCCAGCGGTTGGCGCCGCCGGTGTCGGCGCCGTAAGGCACACCTTTGAAGGAATAGATGCCGTCGCGAATCACGCCAGTCGCTGGCAACGCCCCCTTTTGGGAGACTGTGGCCTGTGGCGATGGCTCGGCCAGGACCGGCGCCGGAACGAAGAGGCTCGCTCCAGACGCGCCGGCCAGTGCAGTTCCGACGCCTAGAAAGCGTCGGCGTGAAAGCGGGGCAGAATCCCGTGAAGATTGTGTTTTCATAGTGCGCTCTCGTGACTGAGGTGTGCGGACCGTGGCCCTGCGCTCAGCGCTCTGGTGCGACCAGCAACTGACCAGTCGACAGGTCGCGGCGGAACCGCGAGAGGAACGCCCACATGTCCGCCGCCGCCGGTTTGAAGTTCCAGTGTCCATACGGATCGAGCGCGACAAGTCTGATCATCGCGCCCTGTGTGTTCGACAGCGTGCCGATCATCGCGCGCCGTCCTCCCAGCTCGCTCCAACCGGGCCCGTCTAGTTTGAGCCCGAACATTTCGTTGACCGCGAGGTCTGGCTTTTCGGGCACGGCGACGTCGTCAACCATCGCGAATGCGCGAATGACGGTGTAGAACGAGCGCGGCGTGTCATTGACCGGCAGCGGCTTGTACATGTCCTTGTTGCCGGCAATGGCATACATCGGCAGGTGCTTGTCGGCACCTTTGTTCTTCGTCGCGGCGTCGAGCAGTGTAGGTGGACCGAACGGCGCGGAATGGCCGGCCACACCGGCAATGCGAGCCAGGTTGTTCATCCCATAGGTAAACGAATTCATCGCGCCGGCTGACAGGCCTGTGAAGTACACGCGGCTCGGATCGATCTGCGGGTACTTCACGAGCAGGCGATCAAGAATCGCCATCGTGCCTGCCTCGGCAATCGCGGCAAACTTCGTGTCGCCCGACGTGCGTCCCTGCCACTCAATCGACGTCAGCATGAGCGTGTTCTTCGCCGCGAGCTCGACCCATCCGCTGCTTTCGCCCTGAATCCGCGGATCGTTCATGTTGCCATGCAGCATGATGACGAGCGGCACCGATTTCGACGACGCGCGCAGCGCCTTGGCTGGCACGTACTCGTAGCGGAGGGATAGCCCGAGGTTGGGCAGTTCTTCGGTGATCGCTTCATACCGGACGCCGAGCTCGTCGTACATCACGTACGGCTCCAGCTCCCACGGCTCGGTGAAGTTGTTTGGATCGAAGCCCTGGGCGTACGACTCCATTCGACTCATATAGAGCCGGTAGTTCTTGCTGAACACGGTCTGCCACGCGTTCTGGAATGCCTGCGCGAGTGTCTCCCTGGCATCGGGCAGCTTGCTGACGACGACGCGTTGCAGTCCGGCGTAGGCGCCAGGATTCACATAGGCCGTCGCGGTCGATGATTCGTCGACCTTCTTCGTGGCGCCGTTGGCATCGATGTACAACTTGGCGACGGCTGCGTCCGACACATGCACGTACGCCGGGACGGGGATAGACGACGCGACGCCCTTATCGAGCGAGCCGCCGTACGTGAGAACGCCGGCGACCGCGAAGCCGTACTTCGAAATCACGTTATTAACGAACGTCGCGCCAGCGCCGACGCCGATGACTTTGAGGTTCGACGAGCGCCGCGAGCGTAAGAGAGTCTTGAACGCCTCGAGATCCGCGGGCGGATCGTACGCCGTGCCGTTGACCGGACCGACGACGAACGCGCGCGCCTTGTGTTCGTCGAGGTGCGCCAACATTCCCAAGTCATCAATCAGCTTCCTGGCGTCTTCAGCACTTCGCTGCTGGTCGACGTAGATGAAGTAGGTCGGCGCGTACGATGTGCCGCGGTCGCGAAAAGTCGATGGCGTCGTTCGCGTCTCCGTATAGAGAACCGGATCCGGACCGGCGGGCGTCGCAGGTTGTCGAGTCGCCGGCGCCTGTTGAGTGGCCGCAGTGACGACGAGGCCGAAAACAAGACTGCCAACAGCGATGAAGCGATTCATGTGATCTCCCGAGGTCCGCGAGTATACGGCCCCTTTGAAGTGACGCACGACCGCAACGAATAGCGGTCGAGGTTTTACAATGCAGAATCCTGTGCCATCTGACCGGTCGGTTCGCTTGCTTTTCAGGCGTTCCCCAATTTGACAATGCGAGATCGTCCTGCGGACTGAATCGACCCGGCGATGGGCGTATGCTTGCCACCTCCGCAACTAAGGAGTTGAAGCGCGATGCGACATCGAATGCTCTGGCTCTGCGCCCTGTGCGCAGGCGGCCTGTTGGTCGCGGCGCAAAGCCGCGACGTCCGCGCTCGCGCGCTGCCCGCGGCGCCGAAGACGGTGCTGGTCATCGCAGACCCTGCGATCCCCCCGCCGCCCAGGCATGGCATCGCGGCGCTTGAAGACGCGCTTCGAGCCAAGCACGTCGCCGTTTCGGAAGAATCGGCCCAGCTCGCAACAGCCGACGTCGTGATCCAGGCGGCCCTCGCGCCCGCCGCAGGCCCGCAGGCGCTGACCATTCGAAAGGGCGCTCGGTATCGCAACAAACCTGCGATTGCGCTCTCGGGCGGCGATGGCGTCGGCCTGATGTACGCCGCGCTCGACACGGCAGATCGCATCAGCTGGGCGACGGGCGCAGATCCATTCGAGCTCGTCCGCGACACGACCGAGACGCCGTACCTCGAGCGCCGAGGCGTCGTCATGTTCACGATGAACCGCGCGTACTTCGAAAGCCGGATGTACGACGAGCGGTACCTTGCGCGCTACTTGGATCTGCTCGCCGACAGTCGTCTCAACCAACTCGTCGTCACATTCGGCTACGAAGACGGCGGCTACATGGCGCCGCCGTATCCCTATTTCTTCGATGTCGACGGGTTTCCGAACGTCAAAGTCGTCGGGCTGACGTCCGAGCAGCAGGCCCGCAATCGGATGGCGTTTCGGACATTGCTGCGAATGGCGGCCGATCGCGGCATCCAGGTGAAGGTCGGCATCTGGGATCACATCTATCGCGGCGGCGTACAGGCCGGCGGCATCCGCGGCGCGTCGAACGGCACCAAACCGACGGAAGGGTTGGTCTGGGGACTCGACGGGTCGAATCTCGCGGCGTTCACGACCGCCGGACTCGCCAAGTTCTACCAGACGTTTCCTGGAATCGCCGAAACGCAATTCCGCATGCACGACGAGTCGGGCCTGCGGCTGAACGAAATCGAGCCGTTCTGGCACGATGTATTCGGCTTCTTCAGCCGCAGCAAACGCGACATGCCGCTCGAGCTGCGCGTGAAAAACCTGCCGAAGTCCGTCATTAAGGACGCGCAGGCGCAAGGACTCACGATCGATCTCGATACCAAGTTCTGGATGGAGCAAATGGGGCTGCCGTTCCATCCGACGCACATCAACGTCGAGAATCAGAAAGAGGCGCGCCACAGCTACGCCGACCTGCTCGAATACCCGCAGACGTATCGCATGGGTTGGACGCTGTGGAACGGCGGCACGCAGCGCCTGCTGCTCTGGGGCGACCCGGACTACGTGAAGCGCATGGCGGGCAATGCTCGGTTCTACGACGGGCGGAGGTTCGCGGTCACCGAGATGGAAGCCACCAAGATGCTCGGCGAACCGCCGGAAGCGCCCGCGCGCGACTTTCTGAACACGACGTACCGGTCCTTCGACTACGAATTCGAACGGTACTGGGCGTTCTACCGGCAGTGGGGCCGGCTGCTCTACAACCCTGAGACCGCACCGGAGGTCTGGGAGCAGGAATTTGCTCACCGGTTCGGACCGCAGGCGGCGCCGCACGTGTCGAAGGCGCTTGCGCTCTCCAGCCGCGTGCTGCCGCGCATCGTCGCCGCGAGCTATCGCTATCAGATGTTTCCGACGACGCTCGGGTGGGCAGAGATGCAGCATATGGGCAGCCTGCCGCAGTTCGCGCAGCAGGAGACGCCGACTGACATCGCGCAGTTCATGAGCGTGCGCGACGAAGCCGCGAGCATTCTTGCTGGCGCGGATTCGGCGCTGCGGCGGCCTGAAGAAACGAGCCGCTGGTTTGCCGAGACCTCCGACGCGATTCTGGCCGAGATTGGCGCAGCGGAGCACTCGCTCGGCGCCAAAGCGACTGCTGAATTCCTGGCGACGGCCGCCGATGCGCGCATTCTCGCCGCGCTTGCGCGCTATCACTCGTGGCGGCAGTTGGGCGGCGTCAACTACAACCTCTACAAACAGTCGGGCGATCTTGGCGCGTTCGATAACGCGCTTGCCAATGAGCGCCAGGCGGTGCAGGCGTGGCGGGATCTTGTCGCCGCTGCGGGCGACGTGTACAGCGACAACATCGCCTTCGGACCCGCGGCGCGAAACTTCCCTCGCCATTGGAAAGACGAACTGCCGGCGCTCGAGCGGGCGTTTTCGCAACTGGAAACGGAGCGCCGCAACGCGACGCCGCGGCCGGACGCGAAGCCGGCGCGCATTCCGCCGCACGACGCAAACGCGACGCCTCCGGCGGTCGTGCTCGTCGGTCCACCTCCTGAAGGCGCGACGCCGGGGGCACCGTTTCGGGTCAGCGCGCGGGTGACATCGGCGGCCGGCGTGAAATGGATGAGGCTCCGCTACCGTCACGTCAATCAGATGGAAGACTACGAAACAGCGGAGATGACGCTCGATTCGCGGTCGGGTCTCTACACCGCGACGATCCCTGGCGCCTTTATCACGCCGCAATGGGACCTGGTGCACTACATCGAAATCGTCGATCGACGAGGGAACGGGCGCATCTATCCCGACCTCGAAACCGATACGCCGTACGTCATCGTACGTGTGAAGCGATAGCCCACAGGAGAAGTTTCCGCCATGTTGAATCGTCGTGAGTTTCTCGGAGTCGTCGGCGCGGTGTCGTTCCCCGCGCTGGCGCGGGGTCAGTCGCAGACGAGCGAGTGGGCCTCGCCCGTGCTCGATCTGCATTTCCACATGCGGGGGCAGGCGGTTCAGAATCTCGCGCACCTCGACGGTGCGGGGATCGCGAAAGCCAATCTGCTCACGCGCGCGACGGGCGCCGAACAGGTGGCGGCGGTGCAAGCCGCGGCGCCCGGACGGTTCGTTTGGTTTGCGAGCGCGGACGTCGCTCAGCCCGCCAGCATCGACACGCTCACGCAGGCGGTCAAGAACGGCGCGCGGGGCTTCGGCGAGATGAAGTTCCACTACGCCACCGACGGCCCCGAGTTCCGGCGCGCCTACGCGCTCGCGGCCGAGCTCAGTGTGCCGATCCTGATTCACTTTCAGGAAGTCGATCACTTCGAGAACGAAGGCAAGTGGAGTCCGGGATTCGCCACGAACTTCGAACGACTTCTGAAGGAGTTTCCGAAGACGACGTTCATCGGCCACGCGGACGCGTTCTGGGCGAACGTCAGCGCGGACTACCACAACGAAGCGGCCTATCCGTCAGGCCCGATCGTCCGGGGCGGCATCACCGACAAGCTGCTCGCCGACTATCCCAACCTTTACGGCGATCTTTCGGCGAACTCCGGCAACAACATGCTCTCGCGCGATGAGGCGTTCACGCGGGATTTCCTGCGACGCCATCAGGACAAGCTCATGTTCGGCAGCGATTGCAGCTGTTCTGACGGCCACGGCGCCGGCATCAGCCAAGCGAACAATCCGGCGGCGGCTCGTTTAGCGGGCAAGTGCGTCGCGCGCGAGACCTTGACCGTGCTCAAGCGATCGGCGTCGCCCCAGATCTTCAAAAAGATCACGTGGGACAACGCGCACAAGCTGCTGAAGATGTCAGCCTAGCCTCAGGAGGCCATCATGAACCGGACTTTGGCGATTACGGCGTCTGTCGTGCTATGCCTTGCCGCTGTCGTTGACACCAGGCAGGCACCGGCCGCGCGCCTTCGCGCCGGCGCCACCAAGGTGAAGCGCCGATTTTCCTGGCGAAGCGTCGCGATACATCGAAGAACTATTCGGCAACCGGACGATCGCGGTGTTCAGCCAAGGCGCCTCCGGCGACCAGAATCCGCGCGACTTCCGGTCGCCAACGACCTTCATGGGCCAGCGCGCTGCCCTGACGACGAGAAGCGGCCCATTCGCTCAAACGATCGGCCCGCCGCCGGCCGCGACGACGGCCACGACCGCGGCGCAAGGCTTCAACGCGCAACAGGCGTCGGCGAACGGCGAGCCATTCCGGCCGAGAGTCTCGACGCGTACAAGAAGGCGATCGCGCGGACGGGCGAGTACGTGCACATGCTCGGCTCGATGCTCGCCTCGAGCGCGGTGCGCGTGATGCGCGAGTCGGTCCGGCCGCTCGACAGCGCACCGATCTGGGCTGGCCAGCAGACCTTCGCGTGCCCCGGGCGGATCCGCAACGACGCCGACAATCCCGCGCGCGAGAACGTGTTTCCCGGCTATAAGGACGGGCCCGACGTGAACATCAGAGTTGGTGACCTGCGGATCGGCGATGTTCATTTCGTCAGCGTCAACGGGGAGATCTACAGCCAGATCGGGATGCGAATCAAAGCCGAAGCGCCGGCCAGCAAGACGGTCGTCGTCACGCTGGCGAATGGCTCGGCCAATTCGGGCTACATCTATTCAGACGAGGCGTACAGCCATCTCACATTTCAGGTGATCGGCTCGCGGCTGAAGCCTGGCTGTGCGGAGGGCAAGATCGTGTCGACGGCGATCGAGCTGATGCGTCGATCTGCAGGCGACGCCCAATGACGTCCCACGAAGGGACGCATGACTCTCAGGAGGAGGTCCACATGAGGAGAAGACACGCATTGCACGGATGGGTCGCGGCGTTCGTCGGCGTGATCGCCACGGCGTCGCTGGGCCACGCACAAGATCCCGCCGCGCCGGCGGCTGGACGCGGACGAGGCGGTGCCCAGGCGCCGCAGGTGGTCTCGCCTGAGATCAAGGGGGATCGCTCTGTGACGTTCAGGATTTCCGCGCCGAACGCACAGAGCGTGCGCGTGTCCGGCGGCGACATGCCACAGCTCGCCGGCGGCGGCCGCGGCGCGGATCCAGCGGCGCCGCCGCGCGGACAGATGACCAAGGGGGCCGACGGCGTATGGTCGGTCACGATAGGGCCGGTCGATCCGGGCGCGTATCGTTACAACTTCAACGTCGACGGCGTGAGCGTGATCGATCCGCGCAATCCGTCGATCAGCGAGTCGAATGCGAACGTCTGGAGCCTGGTTTACGTGCCAGGCTCCGACATCTTCGATACGAAGCAGGTGCCGCACGGCGCGGTTGCGGCCGTGACCTATTATTCGACGGCGTTGGGCACCTTCCGACGTATGCACGTCTACACGCCCCCAGGCTACGAAACGAGCACGCAAAAGTATCCGATCTTCTATTTGCTGCACGGTGCCGGCGACTGCGACGAGGCGTGGACGTCGGTCGGTCGCGCGGGCTTCATTCTCGACAACCTGATCGCCGCGAAAAGAGTGAAGCCGATGGTCGTGGTCATGCCTGCCGGGCACACGAACACGACGCCAGCCGGCGGTCGCGGCGCGGCCCCGGCTACCGCTGCGGGCGCGTCGCCGGCGGCGCCCTCGCCGCTCGATGACTTCGCGCGCGATTTCCTGACGGACCTGATGCCGTATGCCGAGTCGCACTATCGCGTGCTCACCGACCGCCCGAACCGCGCGATTGCCGGACTCTCCATGGGCGGCTCGCAGACGTTGAACGTCGCGTTCCTGCATCTCGAGAAATTCGCGTACATCGGCGTGTTCAGCTCGGGCGCGTCGCTCGGCGGCGGCGGGCGCGCCGCGGCTGCCGCCGCTCCTGGCGCAGCGGCCACACCCGCTCCGGCCGCGGCGCCGGCCGGACCGACGCCATGGGAAACTTCCCACATGGCGAATCTCGACAACGGCTCCCTGAAGAAAGGCACGAAGCTGGTCTGGTTCAGTACCCGGCGTGAACGACGGTTTGATCGCGAACTCGAAGTCGACTGTCGAGATGCTGAAGAAGCATGGCTTCGACGCGCAGTTCAAGGAGAGCCCAGGCGCGCACACGTGGATCAACTGGCGGAACTATCTCGCCGAGTTTGCGCCGCAGTTGTTTCAGTAGACTTCAGGCGCCTTGGTCAGGAGGAGCGCGACGTCGAACGTCTTCTTGAGTTGGGCGTACGCGAAGTTGGTGAGCGCGTGCGCAGCACATTCTGAAACGCGGCGAAGTCGGCCATTGGGTCGTACGTGGTGCCGCCGCGATCACGAAGCGTTGACGGCGTCGTTCGCTTCTCGGGTATAGAGGATCGGATCCGGGCCTGCTTCTTCGGTGCGAGGCGGCGAAGGTAGTTGACCTCTGGCCACCACCATGACACGCTCGTTCTACGATGCTCTGTACACCGCCGGCTACCGCCCGGAATTCCACCTGTTTCTCAACGGCGGCCACGGCGTCGGGATGAACCCGACGCACAACACGAGCAGGCACTTCATCGACGAGTTCTACTGGTGGATGGAATCGCTGGGCCTGACCCGCAAGCCGGGGGACCCCGACATGTCCGCGCCGACGGCGCGCGGCGGCGGGCGCGGTGGCCCTTAAGACCGATCTGCCTCAGGCCGACGCGGCGAGCGGCTTGACGTGGAGGGACCGACGGCGCGCCTCGATCGACTCCCACGCATTCGACGCGTTGCAGGGCCAGTTCCACCATGACGTGACACGCGGACTCTGGACGCTCATCGGGCCGACACCGGTCCTTCTTCAGCAGGTTCAAGTCCTGTTTGCGGGGCTGGATCGATCGGTATTCGTTCGATCATTGGACGCCGTACATCTGATGACGGCCACGGCTGAGCAGTTCGATCGTCTGTACTCGAACGACACGCATCTGCTGGCCGCGTGCTCGAGCGTGCATCTGAAAGGCATCGATCCGATCGCGTCCTCGATCGACAGGTAGCCCGTTGATCGTGAACACTCAGGCCACCCCTCTTCGCAGTCCCGACGACGACAGGTACAATCGCCGATCGTGAGCCGCGAATCGAAGCAGCGTGCCAAGGCGCAGCGGCGCGAAGCGCGCAAGCGGGCGGAGAAGACGCGCCGACAGCTCGCCGATCACTGCGCGCAGTGGATGGACGATGCTGAAGATGCCTGGTTCGCGAAGGACTTTGCACGCGCGCGACAGTGCTTTCAGCGCATTCTTCGCGTGCGGCCGACCCATCAAGCCGCGAACGAGCGGATGGCCGAGCTCCTTTTCATCGACGGATTGCACGCCGAAGGCTTGCGGCACTTCGATCGCCTGGTCCAGCCGCCGGAGTTTCCAATCATCGATTTTCGCGCCGCGGGCGCCTGCTTGATCACCGACCGTTTCGATCAGGGCGCGGATCTGGCGAAGCGTTTTCTTCGGCGGACCGAGGACGATGGCCTCATGGACGGCCCGCGCGCCAAAGCTCGTCTGATTCGCGCCGAATGCCTGCGGCTGGCCAAGGCGAATCGCCATCTGGCCCGACAGGCCGGCCTACTGACGCGCCCCGACGAACGCGCCGCTCCCGGCGGCCGGCGTATGGCCAGCCGAGTTCAGCCGACTCCACCTGTTCCGCGTGCACCCGCGCCAGTCACGCTCTGGCCATCGTCTGACCCGTTCCTGCCTCTGTCGTCGCGCGCGGAAGCACCGGCCGCAAAGGCTGAGCCGGTTGCGGCGTCGCCGCCGCTCCCCGATCTGCCGCCGTTCCCGAATCTCGACTTCGCCGGCATCGACCTGGAGTTTACGTTCGATCGATCGGGCTTTCCCGAGTCGTGGACTCCAGAGGGCGTCGCACCGGCGCACGATGTTGCCTTGCGACTGCGCTATGCCGAACTGCGCCTGCAGAAGGGCTTCGACGAGTTGCTCTCACTCGGCGCGATCCGCAACGTCGAGCATTTCGGCTATCAGCTCGACACCGTTCGGCGTGTGGTTCGCGACTTCCGGGGACGCGTCCTGCTGGCCGACGAGGTCGGTCTCGGCAAAACGATCGAAGCGTGCCTGACGTTGAAGGAATACTGGATGCGGGGCTTGGCGCGAAAGGCGCTGATTCTGACGCCGTCGTCGCTCGTCGGACAATGGGTAGGCGAGCTGACGGAGCGGTTCGCGCTGACACCGGTCGCCGCCGACGCCCAGCTCGTTCGCCAGGACGAGGAGTTCTGGGCGCGCGAGCCGCTGGTCGTCGCGTCGCTGCCGCTCGCGCGGCAACCCACGCATCGCGATCGGTTGTCGCGGATCGAGTACGATCTCGTGATCGTCGATGAAGCCCACGCGCTCAAAAACCGAGCCAGCGCCGGCTGGCAGCTCGTGAACGATCTGAAGAAGCGCTTCCTGCTGCTACTGAGCGCGACGCCCGTCGGCAACAATCTGACCGAACTGTACAACCTGATCCAGTTGCTGCGACCGGGCCTGTTGTCCAGTGAGGGGCAGTTCCGCCGCGAGTACGGGCAGATGGAAGCGCTGACACAGGCCGGCCGGCGCGATCGGCTGCGCGAACTGCTGCGCGAAGTGATGGTCCGCAACACGCGCGCGCATATCGATCTCAAGCTGCCCAAACGCATCGCCGCCACGATCGTCGTCCGGCCAGCGCCTGAGGAAGCGGACGTCTTGGACGCCCTCGCCGCCGTCATTCGCGACAGGTACACGACCGCGACGGCCGCGGACCGCTGGCGAATGACGACCCTGCAGATGCAGGCCGGCAGCGGGCCGGCCGCGCTGCGATTCGGCCTGCGCGACCACTCAGGACAGACGGAGGCGGAGCCGTTCGCCGCTGTTGTGGCAGCGCTCGATCGAATCGGCGGCGGCCGATCGGCCAAAGTTGAAGCGCTGCTCGATCTGACGCGCCGGTCGCCGGAGAAGACGATCGTCTTCACACGCTTCCGCGCGACCCTCGACGAGCTCGACGCCGCGCTCACCGCGGCTGGCCGCCGCGTCAGCATGTTTCACGGCGGGCTGTCTTCGGCTGAGAAGCAGCGGGCCATCGACGCGTTCGAAGACGACGCTGCGATCCTGCTGTCAACCGAAGTCGGCGGCGAAGGACGCAATCTGCAATTCTGCCGCACCGTCATCAACTACGACTTGCCCTGGAATCCGGTGACGATCGAACAGCGTGTCGGCCGCGTGCACCGCATCGGCCAGACCCAAGATGTCTACATCTTCAATCTGTGCCTGGCAGGCAGTGTCGAAGAGCGCATCTTGTCGATCCTGCACGACAAGATCAACATGTTCGAGTTGGTGGCCGGCGAGGTCGAGATGATTCTCGGGCATCTCGGCGACGATCAGGACTTCGCGAGCCTAGTGATGGATGCATGGTCGAGCAGCCGCTCCGGCGAGGACGCGCGCGAGACATTCGAGCAGCTGTCGGCGCGATTGCTCGAGGCGCAGTCCGAGTACCAGAGGACATCCGATCTCGATCGGGCGCTCTTCAGCGAGGACTATGAAATCTAGCACGCTCATCCAGCAGCTCACGGCCGATCTGCTGACACGCGCCGGCGCGATTGTCGACGCCCGTCCCGGCCCCGCGCTCGACGTCATGGCCGAGCCGGCGCTCCGCGACGCCCTCGGGCTCGGCGAGTTCGAGCGATTGGCATTCGAGCCATGTGTTGCCGGAGCCACCTTCATCGATTACGACTCGCCACTCGTCGATCGGCTCGCGGCCGTTGTCAATGGGCTCGGCCGAGTGGCGCGCGTCCAGCCACCACCCGTCACGCGAAGGCCGATCGACGCCGCTGTCACGATCGATCGAGGCGTCACCATCCACAACGGCATACACCGCTATCAGAGCCACGCTCCTGTCGACGCCACGTACGTCGGCATGGCGTTCGAGTACACCGTGCTGGCCGACGAGCGAATGGGCGGCGTCGTCACGACCTGGATCAGTCCGGCGACGCGATCCATCGCAAGGCTCGAATCACGGATCGATGCCGCGTCGCTCCCCGACGATACGGACCAAGCCGCCGTCGGGGAACCGACGGCTGGATCAGCCGCCGCGTGGCCGCTGGCCGTCGCATCCGCTCGCGCGCGGATCGTGCCGGAGATCGCCGATTTTCTCGAGAGGCTGCGCAGGCGGCGCGATCGCGATGTGCGCCGCCTGCGCGACTACTACGCGGAGATCGACCTCGAGATCCGGCGAAAGCTCTTGCGCCAGGGCCTGACCGACGATCTGGACCGGCGCGAGCGTGATCGCCTCGACGCCACGCACCGGGCATGTCGATCGCGCGGCGTGGAAGTGGCGAATCGCTATCGCGTCCGGCTCCATCTCTCGCCGGTTGGCGTGTGGCTGTGTCGTCTGCCCGCCTATCACATCAACGTGAGACTGATGCGCCGGGACTCCGCCGCCAATGCCGTCTTTTCGTGGAATCCCATCGATGGTCGCATCGAGCCACGCGCGTGTGACGGCTGCCTGACTCCGACCAACTCCGCCTGGCTGTGCGACGACGCCGTGCATTATGTCTGCCACGACTGCCTGGCGGCCTGTCGCGAGTGCGGCCGGCGCTTCTGCCGGGCATGCACTCGCGCGTGTCCACGGGCTCATCTGCCGGAATCGGCATCATTCACTCCGCGGCAGGCGTGACCGCCTCTTTTACGACGGCGGCCCGCGGTTGTTGTACCCACCGACGTTAACGGTTTTTTCTGCCGGAGACGTGTCCCCGTGAGGCCCCAAGCGCGAGGATTAAGCGAAGTGGCGTCGCGCGCAGGTGCAATTCGGTGTCGGCGGCCTGCAGCGGTTTCGAGAACCGGCACCGCGGCTCTGCTGATATGGCCAGGCGCCCGTCCATTGAGAACCGCTCGCGGTTCAATCGGTTGAAACTGCCCTTGCGGTTTCTTGCAGAGCTCATCGATCATGGGCGGCAGTTCTGTCATTCCCGTACGCTGGCTTGGAAGCACGTTCCGAGGAGACTGACATATGCGTCTGTTCAGATCGTTCGCACGCGAAATCGCGCGTCCTGCTGGCGCGTGTCTGCTCGTGTTGGCCGCGTGGGCGTGCTTGGACCGCGTCGTCTTGACGCAAGCGCCTGCTCCGGCTCCCCCAGCCGGGGGCACCGCGGCGCCGCCCGCGGCCCCGGCGGGTGCCGGCGGTGGTCGTGGTCGTGGCCTTTCCCCGGTCGCGCAGGCCGCGCTTGCGGCCCTGCGTGCGCCACTGGATCGTCTGACGCCCGTGACCGACGCGATGCTGCGAAATCCGCCACCTGACGACTGGCTGCACTGGCGACGCACGTACGACGGCTGGGCGCACAGCCCGCTGACGCAGATCAATCGCAGCACGGTCAAGGACCTGCAGGTGGCGTGGACGTGGGGCCTGAATTCAGCGAGTGGCGCCGTCAACGAGTTCACGCCGCTCGTCCACGACGGCGTCATCTTCATGTGGAACTTCGGCGAGACGATTCAGGCGCTCGATGCGAAAACCGGCACGCTGCTCTGGCAATACACGCACCAGCTGCCG
The DNA here is from genome assembly GCA_963724645.1 of uncultured Acidobacteriota bacterium. Classification (GTDB taxonomy): domain Bacteria; phylum Acidobacteriota; class Vicinamibacteria; order Vicinamibacterales; family SCN-69-37; genus CAVXSP01. The sequence goes on along the minus strand of CAVRVJ010000003.1, from coordinate 1,380,801 downwards.
GCCGACTATCCGCCGCTGCCGGGCTTCTTCAGAACGAAGCGGAGCCTCGCGATTGGCGGCAACAAGCTCATCGTGCCGACGATCGACATGCGTGTCGTCGCGCTGGACATCAAGACGGGTGCCAAGTTGTGGGACGTCGCCACCGACGACTACCATGAGAGGCGCACCTACAACAGCGGCCCGCTGGTCATCAAAGACAAGGTCCTTGTCGGCGCCGGCAACTGCTCGCCGGGACACACCAATTCACCCGGGCCCCTCCAAGGCGTGTTCCCGAAGGGTGGATGCTTCATCACCGGCCACGATCTCGAGACGGGGCAGCAACTGTGGCGATTCAACACGATCGCGCAACCGGACGAGCCAGGCGGCGACACGTGGAACAACCTGCCGGCGGAAAAGCGCGGCGGCGGCGCCATCTGGGTGGCCGGGCAGTACGACCCGGAGCTCAACCTGACGTATTGGGGCACCGGCTCGCCCTCGCCGTGGTCGACCGTCACGCGTGGGAGCTTCGACGCGAAGGGCTTGTACATGAACTCCACGCTGGCGCTCAATCCCGACACCGGCAAGCTCGTCTGGTATTACCAGCACATCGGCGCTGATCCGTACGACCAGGACTATGCGTTCGAGCGGATTATCGTGACGGTGAACTTCCAGGGGCGGCCTCGCAAAGCCGTCATCACCGCGGGTAAGCCCGGAGTGTTCGAAGCGCTCGATGCCGCAACCGGCCAGTTCCTGTTCGCGGTCGATCCAGGTGCGCAGAACGTCGCCACCGCGATCGACCCGGTCACGGGTGTCAAAACGCTGCTCCCCGAACCGCTGCCCGTTGGCGTGACCCGCTGCCCGGGCAACATGGGCGCCAGGAACTTCCCGGCCGGGCTCGTACAGTCCTCTCACGAACCGGTACTACCTGCCGATCATCGACACCTGCATGGGGAAGATGGGTGAGACGCCGGCGCGCTACCTGGCGTTGGACATGCAGACGCAGGAATTCGCGTGGGATATTCGCACGCGTGTCCCGCAATCGTCCGGCGCGCTGACGACCGCCGGGGGCCTGCTGTTTTCGGCGACGCCGGATCGCTATTTCCGCGCGTTTGACGATCGCGACGGCAAGGTGCTGTGGGAAAGCCCACGGCTGAACGACATTCCGAATGCCTTCCCGATCACCTACATGGTGGACGGCAAGCAGTACATCGCGATGCCCGTGGGGAATACCGGACTCCAGGGCAACACCGCCTTGAACACCGCACCCGAGCTCGCCGCGGTGCGAGGCGCGACAGCGTCCATGTTGTGGGTGTGGCGGCTGCCCTGAGGCAGCGACCTGCCAGGGGCACAATATCCGCGCGCGGTGACTCGTCCGCTCGATTCGCTCGGACCGAGCGTCCTCCGGACCTTGCGCGAGCTGAACCCGCCAGCCGGTAGCGGAATTCAAACCTCTCCAACGGCTCGTCAGCCACGCCGTGTCGCCGCGGCGGTTCTTCCTGCTGCTCGTCGCGGCCATGGCGAGCCTTGGATTGCTCCTGGCCGCGCTCGGCATCCACGGCGTCATCTCGGTACTCGGTGGCGCGGCAGTCGCGCGAGATCGGCGTCCGGATGGCGCTCGGCGCGAGCGCGAGCCGCGTCGGTCGCGAGGTCCTGCTCGCCACGTTGCGCGTCACGCTGTGGGGCATCGGGGTGGGACTCGCGTCGTCGCTCGTCGTGGCCCGGCTGATCAGCTCGTTGCTGTTCGGGACCTCGCCGTGGGACCTGCCAACCTATGCGGCCATGGCCGCGGTCTTCCTGGCGGTCGCGCTGATCTCGGGGTATCTCCCCGCCCGTCGGGCCTCGCGCATCGATCCGATGATCGCGCTCAGGAGCAGTTGACGTCGGAGTTCGACACGGCGGCGCGGCGGTCGCGCTCCACCTGAAGGTAGCATTCCTCTCGTTAACGCCGCGCTGATGACTGAACATTCGGGCGGCGTCGCCCGCCGCCGCCAATTTCTGGCCGGAGCTGATCATTGGAAATCAGCGGTTCTTTTCGACGTTACCGATCCTGCAAGCCCAATGATTCTCATCGACTTTACCCGGGCCGTCTTTCACGCGGATCTCCGGCAGAGTGTCCGCGGAGCCACAAGCGCCTGGAATTGGCGACTTGGCGTCGAGCAGGCGCAGGTCGGTACGCCCCGCAGCAGTTTCTGAAACCGTGAAACGGCAGGTTACGGCCGCAGAGCGACGGTACGGATGGACAACGCCGCCACCGCAGCGAAACGCGCGACGCGCTGGGCTCCTGTTGACTTTCCACAGAACACAGCCGATACTCATGTGGTCTCTCTACAGAGGGCCACGTGGACGCTACCCTTTCCCCAGTTCCGTACGGCACGCTCGACCTGATAATGCTCAAGACCCTCGAGGCGATGGGCCCGCTCCACGGCTACGGCCTGGCAAGGCGCATCGAGCAGATTGTCGAAGGCTCGCTCTCGCTTAATCAGGGGACGATCTATCCGGCGCTGCTCCGGCTTCAGCAGCGCGGCTGGATTCGCAGCGAGTGGGGCGCCAGCGAGAACAATCGCCGCGCGCGTTTCTATTCGATCACTCGCGCCGGACGAAAGCAGCTCGCGACGGAAGTAGACGGGTGGACGCGCACGGTCGCCATGGTCGGTCGACTGCTGGAAGAGAAATCATGATCGGCCTGCGCGAATCGGTCGCGAGGATTCGATCGCGCGTGAGCGGGCGGCGCGTCGACGAGGCGTTGGACGACGAGCTGCAGGTCCATTTCGACCTCTTGATCGAGGACTACCGTCGCCGCGGTCTCCCTGATGACGAGGCGCGCGTGGCGGCACGCCGAGCCTTTGGTAACACCGCCCAGATCAGGGAGGCGCATCGGGACGAGCGTCGCCTTCCCCTCGTCGATAGCGTCTCGCAGGACATGCGCTACGCGCTGCGGACCCTTCGTCGCAGCCCTGGCTTCGCGACCGCGGCGATCGTGACGCTCGCCCTCGGCATCGGCGCGACGACCGCCATCTTCAGCCTCCTGGATGCCGTCGTCGTCCGATCGCTTCCTGTGCAGCGACCGAACGAGCTCGTCTCTTTGTCGGCCAACTATTCCTACCCCTCGTTTCTGACGCTCGCCGAACAGAGTCGCCCGGCGATCGATCTGTTTGCGACCTCAGGCATCGAGAAACTTCCCGTTCGGCTCGGCGCCGCCGAGGCGGCGCCCACGTCGGTGGCCTTTGTTTCGGGCCAGTATTTTTCAGTGCTCGGCGTCCGCGCCGCCGTGGGCCGCACGTTCATGGGCGACGCTGATCGCGAGATTGGAGCCCCGGCTGTTGCCGTGGCGAGTGACACCTACTGGCAGCGCCGCTTTGCGCGCGCGCCGGATCTCGTCGGCCAGGTCGTCCACGTCTCCGGCTCGGCGGTGACGGTGATCGGAATCGCACCGCCAGGGTTTTTCGGGGAGCACGTCGGGACGATTCCAGATCTGTGGATCCCGTTGACGATGCGATCGAGCCTCGTGCCCGGTCGGGACCTGCTGCGAAGTCCGGGAACGTCATGGCTGGATCTTTTGGGACGGCTGAAGCCCGGCCACGACGCCGATGAAGTCGGACGCGTGCTGACGGTGCGATACCGGCAAAAGCTCATGGAAATCTTCGGGCCGTTACCGGAGCCCGACGTCAAACGCGATATCGACGGCACGGCCGTGGCCCTGACCTCTGCGACGAATGGACTCTCGAGCTTGAGGAAACAATTCGCTCGCCCGCTGTGGATTCTGATGGCGGTCGTGGCGCTCGTCTTCTTGATCGCCTGCGCGAACGTCGCCAACCTACTGCTGGAACGCGCGACGATGCGGCGTCGTGAGATCGGGCTTCGTCTGGCCCTCGGGATCAGTCGTGGCCGACTCCTTCGACAACTGCTCGCCGAAGCAGTGACGCTCTCCGCGATCGGCGCGTCGGTTGGCCTGCTGTTGGCCTGGGGAGCCCGGGAGATTCTGCTGCGCCTGGTTTCGGCCGACGGATCGCGCATCCCCGTCGTCGTCACGACCGACGCACGGATGCTGGCGTTCGTGACGGCCGGATCGGTGGTGACGGCCCTGCTCTTTGGTCTGGCTCCCGCATGGAAATGTGCACGCGCCGATGTGGCGACGGCCCTCGGGACGCTTCGCGGACCCGATCGCCGAGGGCGCTGGAACGCGGCAGGTTCCCTGTTGGTCATCGGACAAATTGGTATGTCACTGACACTGCTCGTGGGTGCGGGCTTATTCCTGCGTACCCTGTCGAACCTCCGCCATGTCGATCTTGGATTCGAGCCGCACCACCGATTGATCCTGGACGTCGACCCGCGGGCCGCTGGATACCATGGCACGCCGTACGGCGATCTCAACCGCCGCCTGCTGCAGAGGCTGGCGGCGGTTCCCGGCGTCGCCGTGGTCACGTTGTCGGAAAACGGCGCCTTGATGGGTCGCTCGGGCTCGACTGATCGCCTCCGACCACCGGATTGGCCGGCAGGGCTAGAAACCGTGCCGAAGTCGTACTTCGACGTCGTCGGGCCGGGATACCTTGCCGCCCTCGGGATCGATCTCATCGACGGCCGCGACATCACTACTCGCGATACGGTGGCTGCGCCGGGCGTGGTGCTCATCAACGATGTGCTGTCGCGACAATTCTTCGGGCGGTCCAGCGCCCTCGGGCGGCACTTGCAATGGAACGATCTCGATCTGGAAGTGATTGGCGTGACGCGGAGTGCGAAACAGCGCGGGCCACGGAGCGACGCGCGCCCGGAGTTCTACGTCCCGTACTTCCAGCATCCGGACCGATTCGACCTCGCGAGCACGCGATTCATCGTGCGCGCGAGCGGCGATCCGCAGTCTGTCGCCGGCACGTTGCGATCGGCGATCCAGGTCGAAGATGGCAAGCTGCCGCCGCCAACCATCAGCATCGCGACCGATCTCGTGGATCGCACATTGGTCCAGGAGCGCATGATCGCGAAGCTTTCGACGGCATTTGGCTTGCTGGCGCTCGCGCTGACGTGCATCGGTCTGTACGGGCTCATGGCCTATCGCGTCGCCCAGCGGACCAACGAGATCGGCATCCGGATGGCCCTCGGAGCGTCGCGGCTCCGGATCCTGTGGATGGTCGGACGTCACGAGGTCGGATTAGTCGGCGCCGGTCTGTTGTTGGGCGTGCCGCTCGCCATCACCGCATCGAGGCTCACCGAAAGTCTGCTATTTGGTGTGACAACCGCGGACCCGGGAACAATAGTGGCGTCCGTTCTCGTGATGACAGCCATTGCGGTGATGGCATCCGTCATTCCTGCGCGGCGCGCGACGGCAATTCAGCCGACGCGCGCGCTGCGGCATGAGTGATGGTTGGGGCTGGTGTCTCTTGGGGACATCAGTTCTTCTACGGATATCAGCGACTGACCGTCGCGATCGCGCATCGTCGATGTAAGAACTTGTCGCCTTGAGGGCTCATTCCGCCCTGAGGACCGATTTCGGATCCGACCGCGACGCGCGGAGCGCCGGCAACGCGCAGGCGACGACCGACACGAGCGCCAGCAGGCCGGCCGCGGCGACCACGACCGTCGGATCGAACGGGCTCACACCAAACAGCAGACTGGTCATCAGCCGTGTGGCGCCACCCGCGGCGATGACGCCGACGGCGATACCTACGGCGGCGACACGGAGCCCGTCCACGAGGAACAACCGGCCGACTTGCTGCCGACCGGCGCCAAGCGCCAGCCGGATGCTGATCTCCGGTTTGCGTTGCGCCACGGTGTAGGAGAGCAGCCCGTACAACCCGACGCCTGAGAGCAGCAATGCCAATCCACCGAACGCGGTGCTGACGTTCGCAAGCAGCCGCTGCGGCGTCAACGTCGCAAACACGTGTTCGTCCAACATGCCAATGCTGTAGACAGGCAGATCGCGGTCGAGCGCCTCCACTTCGCGGCGCACGAGCGGCGCGAGGTGCGCCTCTGGCTGCCGCGACCGCACGTGCAGCACGACCGCTGCCTCGTAGAACTGCGACAGTGGCAGGTACAGCAGCGGTCCGGCGGCTTCGAACAGATTTCGACCCCTGGTATCGCGGGCAACACCGATCACCTCGATCGTCTGCCCTTTGAATATGAACCGCCGCCCGACGGGATTCCCGCCAGGCCACATCACGGCGGCGAGTTTCTGGTTTACCACCGCCACACGCGGTGACAGACTGTCGTCACGATCCGCGAACGCGCGTCCGGCGATGAGTGGAATACCCATCGCGTCGAAGTAGCCCGTGGAGATGATGTTCTCGAACGTCTGCGTGCCGGCGCCGCCGGTATCGCGGCGTATCCGGTTCTCCCAACGGCTGTCATTCAAGGGCAAGGTGACGGCGAGCGCCGCGGCGACAACACCCGGCGCGGCCCGCAGCCGCTGGAGCACGACATGCTGAAATGCGCGGCCCTGAACCTCTGTATAGCGCTGTTTGGCCAAATCGACGCGCGCGGTCAACACGTGACGCACGTCGTAGCCAGTGTCGATCGCCGCGGCGTTCCGCAGGGTGCGCACGCAGAGGCCGGCGGCGACTAACAGGACCATTGACAACGCGACCTGTCCTGCCACGAGCGCGCTGCGGCTGCCGATTCGGCCGGAACGAACATCGCCGCAAACAGATGCCTTGAGCGCGGGCACGAGATCCGGTCGCGATGCCGGAACGGCCGGCGCGAGCCCGAACAGGACGCCGGTGGCCGCCGCGATGGCGAGCATGAAGACGAACACTCGCAGATCCACGCCGAAGTTCAAATCGAAGGAGAGAAACAGGTATCGGTCCGGCAGCAGAGTGCGCAACCACCCCATCAACCACATCCCTATCGCCAGTCCTACCGAGCCGCCCACCAAGGCCAGCACCAGGCTTTCGGTCATGAGCTGGCGAACCACGCGTACACGCCCAGCGCCGAGCGCAATCCTCGTCGCCATTTCCCGTCGCCGCGCGGCGGCGCGTGCGAGGAGCAATCCGGCAACATTGGCGCATGCAATGAGTAGGACGAGCGTGCCGGTGACGATTGGCAGATACGTAAACCGCTGCAGCTGCTGTCTCACATCGACGTCGTGTCCGAGCCCAGGCTCCAGCCGTGCGCGTGTGTGCGCGTTCGTGTCGGGATGCCCGCGCTCCAGCTGTTCCGCGATTCCCGAGAAGTCCGTCCGCGCCTGTTCCAACGTCACGCCAGGCCGAAGCCGGCCGAACATTTCCAGCCACGACGCGCGGCGCTGATCGAAACGCATCGCGACGCCCGGATCACTCCGGCGGAGCGTCAGCAGCGGTACCCACAAGTCTCTCGATGTGCCAATCTTGATTCCTGCAAACTCTGCGGTGGCGACGCCGATGATTGTGAAGTTCCGTCCATCGACTTTCAGCGTCGAGCCGACGACGCCCGGCTCACTGCCGAACTCGCGCTGCCAGAGGCGGTCGCTGATCACACACACATCCTCGGCCGTGCCAGCGCGATCGTCAGATGGCGCGATGAGGCGGCCGCGTGCCGGTGTCACGCGTAGGACGTCGAAGTAATTGCCAGAGACCAACTCGCCCTCAACGCGCGCAGTGTGACTGTTGGTGCTGACATGAAAGGCGGCGGGCGAAGACACGGCCACACCGGACATCGTCGCGTTCTGATCCCGATAGTCGACGTAGTCGGGATACGTCGAGTCGCTTGGCGCTGGACGGTCGGATACTGGCGATAGATCTGCACGAGTCGGCCTGGGTCCGGCACGCCGTCAATCGGCCTGAACAGCAGCGCGTTGACGGCCGTATAGATCGCTGCGTTCGCCCCGATGCCGAGCCCGAGGGTCAGAAGGACCGCCAGCGTAAACGCCGGTGACTTGGTCAACATCCGAACCGCCAGTCGCACATCCTGCACGGCATCGTCTTCCCATCGCTGGCGCTGCAACCAGAGCGCGTCACGAAACGCGCCGACACTGCGCCGAAGCAGGTGCCACCTGGCCGCACGGTCGAGACGGTGCCACTCCGAGAGCAGCCGCTCGCGATGTTGGAGTTCAGCCTCCCATTCCTTGCGCCAGTCGGGGCGGAGGCGCCGCGGCACGATGATACCGATGAGTGCCACAAGCGCGAGGTACGGCCTCGAGAAGATGCTCATGATCTCGACGTCCTCGGCTCGCGCGCCTTCGGGAACGCCGCCTGCTCGAGAAGACGATAGCGCTTCAGCGCATCGGCCAACGCTGCCCGTCCTGATCGAGTGATTTCGTAATACCGCCGCCTGGGCCGCGCATCGGCATGCGCGACGCTATCGTTTTCCCACTTCGACGTCACGTACCCTTCATCTTCCAGTCGTCGAAGCGCGGGATAGACCGTTCCAGTCGGCATCCCCGTCATGTCGACGATGTCGAAGCCAAACAAGTAGCCGTTGGAGACGGCGTTCAGGATCGCGGCGCCGGCGAAGGTGAGGAATCGCCTGCCCATATCAACGATTGACTCGCTTGAGCACAATGGCGCTCGACGGCCCTTGGCGATCGAGCCAGATCTTGATCGTGTCTTTGTCGACCGTGCCAGAGAGCACCTCGTTCTGCTCGTTGAGCTTCGCTTTGAATGTGAACGTGTTCTTGCCCACCTTCCCTTCCGTAATCGGGCTCGGCGTGCCGTTTCGCGTCAACGTCCCTGACAACGCGCCGCCCTTGACCGCCAGATCCAGCACCACCGTCGCGCCGGCGTTCGTTTCGCCTTGCCAGCTTCCCGCGAGAGATGCCTGTCCGGCGGCGAGTGCGGAGACAAGCCAAACAACCGCGATGAGCCACAACCGAGTGTTCATGCTGCACTCCTAATCGCGCCGCTACACAGTATTCTACATAGGACGGCTCCAAAAGGTTCCGTGCACACAATCGGACAGCCGCAACGTGTCTGAATCGGCCTGCCCGCCACGCGCGGCCCGCCGCCTTCAGACAGTCTCGATTGAAATCGCTTGCGGCCGCCGATTCCCACCGTCGCCGCTCTTCCGCCAGCAGGCCGTCAAGGCCCGGAACGACGTAGGATCATCCCCTACATCACCACCCGAGGTCGAACGCACACCTGAACTCGAAGCACTCCAAGCTGATCTGGTGCGCAAACACTGGGACGCGTGGGTCGATCAGAAGGTGCCCGCACTTGGCAACCGGACGCCGCGTCAGGCCGCCAAGACCGCGCGAGGGCGCGAGCGGCTCGAGGCGCTGCTCAGCGACTTCGAGCGTTCGGCGGAACGCAGCCAGTCGGCATTCGTGCCGGATATTGGCGAGCTGCGAAAGAAGCTGGGGCTCGGGCATGAACGATGAACCGGTCAGTCTCCTCCTGTCTGGCGGCCTCAGGGGCTCCACGGATCGAAAATTGACGGTTTTCAAACCGCCGCATTCGTGGCCGTCCCTCGGGAAGGGATGGCCCCGGCTCCGTCATAGCGGACGAGGCGGTGGTGAAGGGCGAGTGAAGCGTAACAGTGGCGCCAGCGGGCTGGGGCGGGAACCGCGCTCCTTGCCACCGGCCTGCACGCTGTGGGCTATCTGGCGGTGACCGCGTTCGTCGCAGTGCTGGTGTTCGAGATGCTCCGCGTGGGCATCCTGCGCCGTGCCTGGATAAACTCGATGTAATCTGGGCAGCCGCGCTGATGGCGACCGGCAGCCTTGGTTTGTATCACCCCGGCCGGATTACTCATCGATCAGTTCACTGGCGGCCGGGCGCTGCCTCGCGCCATGTCTCACGTGAACGACGCGAACGACGCGCACCCTCGAATCAATCGTAAAGAAGATTCGATACACGTGAGGGCTCCTCCCATAGTGAAGCACTCGAACCGGATTGTCCCGATCCCAACTCTCAGGCGCCACCGGACATCGCTGCGGATGTTTCTCGAGCGTCAGGATCGCATGTTCCAAACCGTTGAACCACGCGATACCTTGGTGCGGGGCCCGCGCGGCAACCCAGAGATAGAGCGCTTCGAGCTGGGCCTCCGCACTGGCGGCGATCTCAACGCGGTATGCCATGCGCGCGCCGCAGCCGGCTGAACACCCGCCGCGCGGGCTTTACCCGGCCCGCCTTCACATCCGTGAGGCCACGCTGGATGCCCTCAATGGCTTCGACGCGATCCAACAGCGCCTGGTACGCGTTCGCGTCTTGCACGACGAGTTCGGCTTTGCCGTTGATGGTGAGCACGAGAGGATGTCCGGTCCTTCTGAGCCGGTCGAGAAGATCGACCGTGTTGCGCTTGAAGTCGCTGAGCGACCGAATGTCGTTGGCGAGGTTGAGCATGGGTCCTCATCAAATTCGCATCAAATTCAATGCTTACACAAGGAAGCACGCCCGGTCAATGACGAGGGCGGGAAGGGTTATTTCCCGGATCCGGCCGGCTGGGCGCGCTGAAAACACTTCCGGGTGAACTCCACGAACGCCGGCCAGTCGGGCGCCGGCGTGTGTCCGCCCGTGTGGACGCGATAGCCGATGTCGCCTTCGAGGTAGGACACGTCGGGTTTGGGCGCCACGCATTCCGAACTCACGCAGGCGGAGTTCAACACGTTCACGGCCGAACTGGGGTCGATCCTTCGCTTCCGTCAGCTTGGCGGCGTGGCGCCTCTCGGCAAGGGGCACTTCGATATCGGGATGCAGTACGCCAGCACCGGCATCAACGATTCGAAGGGCGCGTGGAACAACACGATGTCCCATCCGGACGCGGACCATTACTTGGGACGGTCAATTCAATTCCCTCGCCTGGTGGCCCGAGTGGGCGTGAGCAACCGCGTGGACGGTGTCGGTTCCAGCGCCTCGCTTGGTGTGGAACGGTCGAAGGATGTCGATCTCGACCACGCCATGACGCAAGCACGACTCGTGTACGGCGGGCTCTCTTACCGATGGCGGGCGCTCGTGCTCTCGGCGGAAGCGGAAAACGCTGTGCTCAACAGCTATGGCTTCCGGGTCAGCACGCGGTTCTAGTTGCCGCTCACTTGGCGGGGTCGATCTTGGAGATCCAGGCGGCGGGATTTGCCTTCTTCGCAGCCGCCATGGCGGCATCGAACTGCGCTTTTTGAGCCTTGGGCGTGCGCCGATACGCCGCCCTGAGTTCGTTCGTAAGCTCTGCCACAACCGGGGAATCCGGCGGCGGGGCTCCGTAAACGTGGCCCGGCGGAAGGGCGGCTGCGTAGTTCACCAGCGCCGTGGTTGCGGCGTCGAAAAGCCCGGATCGGAAGTAGGCCAGAAAGGTACGGGTATTGGCGCGTGCCTCGGTGGTGGCTGTCACGTCCGCCGCCTCGTCCACCACCAGTTCGGCATCCGCAGCCGACAGCCTAGGCGGCCTTTTCCTGGCCTGGTTGTCGATCCAGTCCTTAAATACCTTCAGGCCGGGTCCGCCGACGAAAATGCGACCGGTCTCCTGCTGGTAGCGGGCGACCCATTGTTGCGCCAACTCATAGTCCTTCAGATGAGACACCTCGTGAAACAGGGCGCCCTGGGCGCGTTCAGGGGTGTCGAGGTCCTTGGTATCGATGTCGAAGGCCGTGACCAACCCCGGGCGAAAATCGACGCCTCCTTTCTGTCCGGCGACGGGCCCATGGCGCGCGTCTGAAGTGGCGTCCCGGCCAGGTTCTGCCGTCAGGTTGATTCTGCCGGCCACGCGCTGGGACGAATAAGTATTGAACGATATCTCCGACGCCGGCACGCCGAAAATGAACGCCGCACGGGTCTCGTTGGCCTGCTGCAGACGTTTTTTCGTGTTTTCCCTTTCTTCCTCGATTGCCTCCAGAAACGGTTTGTCAGACCCTTTGACCGCCTCGCGAAACGTCGGATCGTTCCTCCAATCCGCCTCCAGTTTGTCGAGCCTGACCAGCTTCGCTTTGAGTTCGTCCACTCTCTTGCGCGACTCGTCGATGCCGGCCAGCGATGGAAGGATGAAGACATCCTTGAAGGGCACCCTTGCTTTCACAGCGGCTCGGGGATCGTTTGCACTGGCATCCTCGACGTTGATCCCCGTTTCCGTTTCAAACGCATGCCACTTCTCATTCCGATCCTGGGCAACCGCAGAGGGTTCCGCCTTGGCCAGCCGCGCGATGGCAATCGCCTGCAACCTGTCGTCGTACCCCTGAGTTTCACCCACTTCTCGCTTGACCAGGATCTGCTTTCCGCTGCGGTTGGTGTCGAGAAGCGCCCCGATAAAAGCCGAGCTTCCCGGCGCCCGTGCCTCGTCTGGGCTTAGAGCAATGTACGGGGTGGTCGCCGCTTGCTGAATGGTGTGCGTCAGTTCATGCGCGATGAGGCGCCTGCCGCTCGCCGAGCCCGTCGCAAAACGTCCGCGCGCAAACGCGATGTTGGAACCGACGGTAAAAGCCTCCGCTCCCAGTGCCATTGCGGCTCTCGCTGCGGCTGGGTCCGCATGGATACGGATACGACTGAAATCGTGGCCGAAGCGCGGCTCCATAAACGCGCGCGTCGTTGCATCGAGCGGTTGGCCCGGCGAACGGAGTACGTCCTGAACAACGGCGGGCGCCTTACCGACCGCAGTTTGGGGCGCGCCGGCCTCGTGCGCCTGAAGCGGACTTGATGCGTCCGAAAAAGGCATGCGCATGATTCGGTCGGCAACGCGATCTGCCGCTCGTTCACCGGCATCCTCAACCCGCCCGACCGCAAGCTCTTGGGTCGGCAACGCCGCCGCCGGGAGCAGGGGTGTTTCTTGCGACCGGCTTGCCCGGCCCGGCTCGAACAGCGGGATCTTCACAAAATTCCAGGAGGTCGGCCCTTCCGCCTTTGGGGCTGTCGTCGCCGCCGCGCCAGCGTCCCCGACACGGCGGCTTCCGGGCGCGTTGCCGCGAAAGGGCGTTGCACGCTGGCCCGTCGATTTTGCTGGTGGCCTCGCAGTTACTTTCGTCTGTGTCTTTGCCACGTGCGTGAACACACATCCGGGTGCAACGGCCGCGCTCCTCGATCGTCTGCGGCAACACCGGCGCGGGCAGCCCGGGCGAACCCTTTGGCTGGCCGAACACGGATTGTGGGGAGGCGCGCAATCCTACTGGCGCCTGGAGAGATTTGCAACCCGACAACTGTCGTGGTGACGCTCAGAAGATAAGACGCATGAGCGGCCGCACGAGGCTTCGCAGCGCAGCGGTGAGGGTTTTGATCCCAGCACGCAGCGTCTGACCGATACGTCGTCCAAATACTGGATAGTGAGTATTCTGCGATTCGCCGGTCATATTGTCTTTCCCCTCCAGAGCCGTTCGACGATAATCAGCCGCACACATCAGCTGAGTCCGCGAAGGATGAAAGGGGTTCTCCATGTCTCGTAGATGGATCTATGGAATCATCGCCGCTTTCGTTTTGGTGGAGGTGGCGTCCGCCGCGGGCCCGTCGCACTTCAAGGCGAACCCGGCCTTCAATGGAACGACACTGGCCGGTTGGCATCCCGTCGGCCAGGCCGACTGGCGGGTGGAGAACGGCGAAATCGTCGGCACACCCAAGGCACCCGGAGGCGGCTGGCTGGTGCTCGACAAAAGCTATCAGGACACAGGGTTCTTCGCGTCGTTCCGCTGCATGAGCGGGTGCAAGACCGGCGTGCTCCTGCGCGCCGAGAAGACGGCTGACGGCATGAAGGGATCGTTCATTTCGCTCAATGAGGGCGATCTGGTGTCGTACGGCCTGAAGCTCGATGCCCAGGGACAGGAAGTGTCGCGAGCGGCCCTCGGGCCTGCCGGCGGCACGATTCGGTTTTCGCCGGCGTCGGCTCCGGGCGGGCGTGGTGGAACTGCGGCTCCGGCCGGGCGTGGCGGCGGGGCACAAGCCGCTGGCGGCGGCGGTGGGGCGGCGGCGCCGGCCGGCCGTGGTGGCGCGGGACGAGCCGGCGCGGGACGAGGAGGCGCGCCCGCGGGCGGTGGCGGTGGGTACAGCGGTCCCGCCGGCGCACCTGTCGGTCTGCGGCCACAGGAGTGGAATACGGTTGAGGCAATCGTGGACGCGGACATCGTGCGGGCGTCTCTCAACAACATGGGCGCCAGCGGCGGCGGCAGCACCGGTATTTCCGGTGGCGCCACTGACGATGGGATGAAGGGGTACGGCCCGGTCGCGCTGTATGTCGGCGGCACCGGAGACGTCCATTTCAAGGACGTCTCGGTACGTGATCTCGCGCCCAAAGTTGAAGAGGCGGAAAAGACGTCACCCCGTTTCAGAATGCAGCGCCTCAGCGACTTTTATTACGCCTGGTCGGCGACAGCCGCCGATTTCAACCACGATGGCGTGATGGATGTCGCCGCCGGCCCATTCATCTATCTGGGTCCCAGCTACACCGAGCGAAGGGAATTCACGATCTCGCAGACCTTCAACCCGAGCAACCAGTACGCGAGCGGCATGATCAACTTCGCCTACGACTACACGGGCGACGGATGGCCGGACATCCTGATGACCAACAGCCGACCGATCATCCTCTACGTCAACCCGCGGGGTGAATCGCGGCGCTGGGACAGCTATCCCGTGCTGCCCACGGTGTCGACCGAAGAAGTGCAATTCAAGGATGTGGACGGCGACGGAAAGCCGGAAGTGGTGTTCGGAGGGGCCGGAGTGGTGGCTTACGCGAAACCGGATCCGGCCGATCCGACCAAGCCCTGGATTGTCCGCGCGGTGTCCGACAGCGTGACGGTCAACGGGCACGGCGTCGGCGTCGGCGATATCAATGGCGACGGGCGCATGGACATCCTGCAGCCCTCAGGGTGGTGGGAACAGCCGGCGAACAACACGCCGACGGCGGTCTGGACGTTCCACCCGGAGTACTTCGGCCGGGGCGGCGGCGAGATCAGCGTCTATGACGTGAACGGCGACGGAAAGAACGACGTCGTCACGAGTATCGAAGCGCACGGATGGGGCATCTCCTGGTTCGAGCAGAAGCGCGACAAGGAGGGCACGATTTCGTTCGTCGAGCACCAAATCATGGGTGACTTCTCGACCAAGAACGCGGGGGACGTCACCTTCTCCGAGCCGCACGCCTCGACCATCGGCGACATGGACGGAGACGGGATTCCGGATCTGATCGTCGGCAAGCGCCACTTCTCCCATGAGGAGAGCTGGGCCGATCCCGATCCGTACGGGACGCCGGTGCTCTACGTCTACAAAACCGTTCGCGATCCGAAGGCCCCGGGCGGCGCACGGTTCGTTCCTGAGTTGGTGCACAACCGGTCGGGCGTCGGTTCTCACCTTCAAGTGCTGGATGTGAACAAGGACGGCGCGCTCGACATCCTGACTTCGGGTGACCGGGGCACGTTTGTCTTCTGGGGAAAACCGGCGGCGAATGCCACCAAGGCGACGCCGGGCAAGTAGGCACCGCGGGCTCGACGGCCTCGGCGTGTTTAACCGCCGAGGCCGCCGGAGCAGGAAGTTCTCATACGCGCTCAATGGTGTCACGACGGCGTACCACGTCGAAGTGGACGCTACGATAACGACAGGCGGGCGAGGTCCGCGAACACCGCGAGCGAGCGTTGCACCATTTCGTCGGATGCTGTCAGGCTGATTCGAAAATAGTCGGGCGCATTCATCAGGCTGCCCGGCAACACAAACACGCCGCGATCGGCCAACTGGTCCCAGAGCTGCCCCGGGTCGCCGTCCGGCCATTTGACCCACAAGTAAAACGTCCCTTCCGGCCTGAGCACGTTGTAGCCGTTGTTCACAAGCGTGGCCATCAGCTGATCGCGGCGGCGTGCGAGTGCGGCCTGATCGATCGACAGCGTCTCGAGATCCGGCACGGCGTACTGCATGACGGCGTTCGGGAAACACCAACCCAGGGCCATTTGCGCACCGAGCATCGCGTCGCTGAACGCACGCCGGTCCGCGTCGGGCATGAGCGGCGAAATGGCCAGGTAGCCGAGTCGTTGTCCGGGCGCGAGGAGGACCTTGCCGTAGCTGTACGAGATGAACGTCCACGGATAGACCGTCGCCGGGCTCACGAACCCGTTCCCATCGAATCGCAGCCGCCGATATGGCTCGTCCGACAGCAGGTAAACGCGGTGGCCGAGGCGGGCGGAGGCACGTTCGAGGAGATCCGCGAGGCTCCGCAGCGTGTGGGGCGCATAAATGCGACCGGTTGGATTGTGCGGCGTATTGACGATCACCAGGCGAGTCCGCGGGCCGATCGCCGCCTCGATCGAGCCGAGGTCCAGGTCGAATGACGGCCGTTGAAGCGTGACCTTTCGCGGCACGGCGGCCGCCGCGAGCAGCAGCGGCTCATAGCAGAACCACGCGGGCTCGGAGAAGATCGCTTCGTCACCGGCGTCGAGGACGAGGTGAAACGCCACCATGATCGCGGCGAATGCACCGGTCGTCAGCGCGAGGTCGGACGGCTCGAAGGGCAAGCCGAGCTCGCGGCCAAGGTGCTCGGCCAGGAATCGTTGCGGCTCCTCTTCGCTGGTCTTGTAGGCGAACCAGTTCTTGTCGCGGGGCTCGGCGCGTTCGCGAATCGCCCTGACGAGGCCCGGCAACGGAAATTCGTGCGGATTGCCAAACGTGAAGTCGGAAATTCGGGGATCGAACCGCCCGGTGGCGTATCGCGACGAGGAATAGAATCGCTTGACTGCCGCAAACGCCGCATCCGCGGCCCGTATGCGAGACGATGTCATAGGGGACTCAGCTCGCTCCTCCGCACTATTCTCTCTCAAGGAGCGATGAGCGTGCGACCGTTCCCTACGCCGCGTTCACTTTGACAATTCCTTCGAACAGATCGGTCTCGCGTACTCGTCCGCCATTTACCGTGCTGAACACCCGATAGAACGACTGACGGCCCCACAACGCCTCATGATGCTCCGGCGCCAGGTCTTTCAGCCGCTCGTAGGCGGACGCTTGCGACTCGTGGCAGGAGACCGCCCGCCACACCGTGGACCAGAAGGCGCGCGTATCGATAACCGTGGTGATGGCCCAATCGGGCCACGGTGTCCCCTGGCGTTCGACGCCGTCGACCGTCGAGACCGACCTTCCCACCGCTGCCCGATAGGCGGCCCATGTCGATTCCGGCCAGGCGATGTAATAGAGCTTCGAGACCGCATGCGGCCGCTCCGCGCCTGGATCGGACCGGAAAACGGCATCAGCCGCCGCGACGACCGCGGCGGTCGTGAACTGCGATATGGCGATGTGATCCGGATGTCCGTACGCACCGTCCGGCCCGAACGTCACCACGACATCCGGTCGAATCCGCCTGATGTACTGGACGATGTTCGCGACCGCTTCGCGTGGGTCTGCGCGATCGAGTCGCTGGTCCTCGTAACCGAGGAGCGACACGTCATGGACGCCGAGTACCGAGGCCGCGGCCCGCAACTCCACTTCGCGGACCTGCGAGAGAGCCTCGGGACCGGGGTGCCGGGGATCGTCGCGCAAACGACCGTGAAACCGGCCCCTGTTGCCTCGGGTGGCGGTGAGCAAGGAAATCTCGACGCCTTCGGATGCGTACTTCGCCAGTGTCCCTCCGATACCGAGGGACTCGTCGTCCGGGTGAGCCAGCACGGCCAGCAGCTTCGGCGTCGGCATCAGCGACCGCTAGCCTCGAGGGCAATCCTGCTGTTCTCCCGCGCCAGCGCATCCGCCCGTGTGCTGATCGTGCCCTTTCGATCCGCTTCGCGGCCGCGCGGCGCCAGCTGTTCATCGATGAGCGGCCGAACCATGTTGGGGCCAACATAGTCTGTCACGTAGGGGCAACCGGTGGGAATCGCTTGACCGCCGCAAACGCTTCATTCGCGGCCCGTATGCGAGACGATTGTCATAGGGGACTCAGTTCGTTCCTCCGCACCATTCTCCCTCAAGGAGCGAACATTGGACATCAGCGCTGACTGGTGCGGCTGAGCTGCAGCTGTAGCGGCTGTACTTTTCCCTCGGCGACCGACACTTCCGCCTCTCCTTTCGCGCCGCCGGATGTCGCGCTGACGTAGTGGCGTCCGGCAGGCAGCGGGAACCGTGCCGGTAACTCGTAGTCGTGTCTTCCGGTGACTCGTTTTCGATTCCGAATGAGCTTGGGGGCGGAACAGTGTCCCACAACCGGCAGTGGGCGCGCGCCGGCGATCCACGTGTCTGAACGCGTCGGTGAGCGGCTCGAGAGAACGCCCGGCCGGGCGCCGCGGCCTAGACGGTTCAGACGGCCGAGTACACGTCGCGCCGCAGGATCGCTACGAGCTCGCGAAGCGTGTACAGCACAATGGGGCCGAGGAAGAGTCCCACGAGACCGAAGGCGGCCATTCCGCCGACCAACCCGAAGAACAACGTGATGCCGTCGAGCTTCACACCGCGTCCCGCGAGCAGCGGGCGCAGGATGTTGTCGCTCGTGCCGACGACGCCGCCACCCCACACCACCATGAACACGGCGCTCCACGTGTTGCCACCGAGCCCGAGCCAGATCGCGACAGGGGCCCACACCAGCCCCACGCCGCCAGGCACCAGGGCCAGAAAGAACATGAGCGCGCTCAGGGTGCCCGCCTGGGGGACACCCACCACGAGAAACCCGATCAAGCCGAGGGCCGCTTGGACGGCGGCGGTCAGTCCGACGCTGAGGAACACGCCGCGCGTCATCTCGCCGATGTCGTACAGGATGCGCCGGGCGTCGTGGATGGGGAACGGGAGCGCCGAGGCGAGCGCCTCGGTCATCGTCTCCCCGTGCGCGAAGAGCACCGGGATCCCCACGATCATCACGATGAACGAGAACGCGAAGCCGAGCGCTCCCCCGACGAGCGCCGGGCCGGCCGCCGCGAGGAACGCCGCGACACGCTGCAGCGCGGTGATGGCGAGCGCCTTCAGGTTCACGTCGGCGATGCCGAACACCCGCTTGACGTGCTCGACGAGATCGACGAGCCAGGGCCAGCGCTCCGCCACCGTCGGGCTGGACGACGTGCCCAGGTAGGAAGCCTGTAGCCACTGGTAGCCGGCGATCCCGCCCTGCACGGCCTGCAACGCGGCAAGTGTCACCGGTACGATGACGAAGGCCGCCACGAGCAGCGTGAGGATGGTCGTGGCGACCCACTGTCGGCCGCCGCACGCGCGCTGGAGGCGGCGATGGAACGGGCGGAAGGTGACGACGAGCACCGCGGCCCACGTGAGGCCTGCGATGAACGGCGCCATCACGTGGCCCGCGAACCACGTCATCGCGAGGAGCAGGAGGACGAAGAGGAACCGGCTGGTCGTGTCCCGATACATGGCAACCTCCAGGCGCGGGCCGCCGCACCCTGCGCTCAGTACCCGACACGCCCCTTCCTTCCGCTCGACAACGCGAGGCGGCGCTGAAGGAGGCCAAGGTGCGGCGCAACGAAGTGCACGTTTACGAGGGCGTGCAGCACGGGTTTAAACAACAACACGACCCGTGGAGGTCGAGACCGGGCCGGTCGGACCCGTGTGTCTCTTACGCGCGCGGCTCGGCTTTCGGCCCCTGGATCGAGCGGTCGATCTGGCGAATCGCTCCGAAATGATACGCGAGGTGCGCGAGGCTGGCGATGACGCCGTTCAGCTCCATAGGCGCCAGATCGCGCGGCTGCGCCAGCGAGGCGTGCCAGCGGCGCGCCGAGGCCCGCAGCCGTTCGCGCAGGACGTTCCACCCGTCGTCTGTGACGCGCGTCTGCTTCCAGCTTGCCGTCCAGTCGGCGTCGGCCCAAGGGTTGGCTTCGCCGGCGCTCCAGCGGTTCATCAGGTCGAGCCCGTAGCAGACGTGGTCCACGTGCGCCGCGATGGAGGCGCCGCGGGGCGCGGGCACATACGACGCCTGGTCGGCCGGCAGGCGCTCGAGCGACCGCAACAATCCCGGGTCGCCGCCGTTCAGCATGTAGGCTTCGGCGGCTGGGGGCCCGTCGATCAGCTCGCCGAACAGTTGGGCCAATGAGGTGTGCAGCGCGGCGGCCATGGATCCTCCTCCGGAGCAGGTCATGGATCAGAAGCCCGATGCGCCACGAACCATCCGAATCATTCCGTCGGTCTTGCTGTAGAGATAGAGCTCGCCTGCCGCGTCGATCGCAAACCGCGCGTCCACGCGGCCGAGCGTCGCGACCGTCATCCCCGTCCCGCCAGGCAAATTGGCCGCTCTGCCCCCGCGCTTGTGGTACGTCGCATCGACGATCGGGAACATGGTGTCGTAAATCGTGGGTTCCGGCGTCGACGACCCTTCCCGCGTCCATTGAACGCGCATCGGGTGGATCGTCGCCAGCGTGTCAGGTCTCCCGTCATCGGCGGCGAGCATGTCCTTGTAGTCGGCCCACCAGATCCGGCCGGTCGTGATGTCCGTGAAGACGTACTTGCCGCGCAGCGAGGGAACGGCACGGCCGTTGTACACGAAGCCGCTCCCGATCGCGTCGCCTCCGCCCTTGCCGTGGTCGTATTGAATCACCGGATATCGTGGCGTGATCATCTCGGTCGTCGGCGTCTCGCCGATCTGCACCGGCACCTGGTCCGGCTGCGGCAGCGGCGCCAACGAGTTGTCGAGCATCAAGCGCTGATTACCTTCTCGCAGCGAGTATCCATAATTCGCGCCGCGCTGAATGATGAAGACGGACTCCCACGTGTGCAGGCCAACGGAATTGGCGATCAACCGGTTGTTGGCCGGCGCCGCCGCGTCAACCGCCCAGCTCAGTCGATGCGGGTTCCGCAGGCCGTAGGCAAAAATCTCCGGACGCGCGCCCGTCGTGCTCACGAACGGGTTGTCGTTGGGCACGCGATACCGGCCGTTCGAGCTCGGCCGGCTCGAGGACGCGTGTTCGTTGAGGTCGGGAATGATGCGAAGAATCTTTCCCAGAAGATTGTCGAGACGCTGCGGATTGCTCCGCATCCTGGAATCGTTCGACTCGCCCGATGCCGAATCGCCGCACTCCAGATACAGCACGCGCCAGTCGGGATCGCCGGCGCGCGCCGCCGGGTTGAAAATCATGTCGCCCAACGGGTGGCTGGTCGTGTTGAGCTGCACGCGCAGGAGTTCGCGTGCCGTGCCCTCGAACGTCGTGTTCGACGGCCGCGTGTCGGTCCATTCGACGAGCACGCCCTCGATGCGCAACGGACCCGGCGACGCGATCGCCACGGTCGGCGCATAGCTCGGTATTTCGAGGCCGGGAACACTCCTGGCGTTCAGCGGCTGACTGGCCGGCACCGACGGATCCTCGATGTGGGCCGTGTAGAAACGGCCGTTGTGCTGGTAATCGGGATCGAAGGCGAAGGCGTTCAGTCCCGTGCCGAACCCGGTCTCGATGAAGAATCTCTGAAAGAGACCGGCATGATCGGCGCGCCCGTTGAAATCGAGATAAGGCGTGAAGGTTGTCGTCTTCTTGTCGAGGATGTAGACCGGGCCGTTCTGATCGATCACAAAGAATCGATCGGCGCCCCCGGGCTCCTCGCGGATGGCGTTCACTCGAGAGAGCAGGCCGGTGTTCGCACTCGTGCCCTCGACTCTTCCCGTGAGCGGCATCACGGCGTAGTCGGCGATCTCCAGGACGGCCGGCGGCGTCTGTGCCGAAAACGCCACCGCGGCTGCAACGACGACGCTGAGGACTCTCATGACGACAACTATAGTCTCGGGTCTCGGGTCTTGCGCCTAGAGTCTTGGGCCCGGGGCCTGGGGCCTCTGTTGGTCCCATATCGAAATGCTGGCGGCCGCCCTGACGACAGTTGACGCGATCGTGTCGCACCTTTATCGTGGGTTGCCGGATGCCATTCTGCCGGCGGCGCGGCTGGCCATTCAGGCGCATCTGGAGAAACTCGAGGAGGACGCGCGCGCGTGATCGTGATCGACCGCATCCGGCGTTTCATCCTGAGCGCGCTGCTCCTGGGGATGGTCGGCACGGCCGTGGAGCTCGTGCTCCTCGAGCACTACGACGGCCTCTGGCAGTCAACGCCGCTCTGGCTGATCCTCGCCGCGTTCTTCACGCTGTTGTGGCAGATCGTGCGCCCGTCGGCGGCGGCCCTGCGCGCCGTGCGCGTGGTCATGGTTGCCTTTGTCGTCGCGGGCGGATTGGGCGTCGTATTGCACTATCGAGGCAGCCTGGAATTCCAGCTGGAAAGCGACCCGACGCTTGCAGGGTCAGTCCTGTTCTGGAAGGTGATGCGCTCGAAGGCGCCTCCGGCGCTCGCCCCGGGATTGATGGCCCAATTGGGTCTACTGGGCTTAATCTACGCATACAGACACCCGGCGTCCGGCGATCCGCCGGACCCGTCCACCACTGGAGGATGAGATGAAGAGCACGAAACTGCTGTCATTGGCCGCGGCGGGCGCCATCGCGCTCTGTCTGCTCGGAGGCCATGTGCGGGCTCAGGTCGGCAAGTCGCTCGGCGTCATGGACATCAACACCGCGTCGGAGAAGGACCTGTCGGCCATGCCCGGGCTGACGCCGGCGATCGCCAAGGCGCTCGTCGCCAAGCGACCGTTCGCGAGTATCACCGAGTTGAATACGTTTCTCCTCGCTCAAGGGCTCACGCCGGAGCAGGCGATGCAGCTCTACCCGAAGGGCTTCGTCCACGTAAATCTCAACACGGCAACGAAAGAGGAGATCCTCCTGATTCCGGGCGCCGGCAACCGCATGACGATTGAGTTTCCCGAGTACCGCCCTTGGAAGACGTGGGCGCAGTTCGATCGTCAGATTGGAAAGTACGTAGGCCAGGAAGCGACCGACAAGCTGAAGCAGTACGTGTTCATCCCCCTGAACGCGAACGCCGCCAGCGATGAGGATCTGATGACGATTCCCGGCATGACGGCGGCGACGCTCGCGAAGCTGAAGCAGGGGCGGCCCTATGCGTCGAAGGAGGCCTTCGAGCAGGCAATGGCCAAGGGCGCCGACGCGAAGGAAGCGGCGCGCATTTCCCGGTTCGTCGTGTTCCAGTAGCCGCAGCAGTCGCGCTGGCCTTCGCCCTGGCATTCGGGCACGGGCGCCGACCATCCAGCTCAAGAAAAGAAAACGGCCGGCCCTTGAAAAGGTGCCGGCCGTTTTGTCCGATTGACCGCTCTCTGTCGTCTAGAACGCGGTGCAGCGATCGCTGACCATCTTTGCGCTCTTCACGGTGATGGTGCGCGTCGGCATATCAGCCGAGGCCGCCTGCCCGCCTTGCTCTGCGCGCCGCCGGCGGCCGCCTCAGCGACGGTCCCGGTGATTTCCACCTTGTGATTCACGTGACTGCTGATGTTGAAGCTCGCCGGCGCGCCCGACAGCACGAACTTGTCGCCCTTGTCGCCTGCGGCCGCCGCCCCAGCCGGCTCACGCGGCGCGGATTTCGCCGCCGCAGCGCCGCTGGCCGACGCGCTGCTCAACACATACGTGCCCGGGGTCGTCCCCGCCTCCAGACAGCCGGTCCACGTCTGTGACTCAGGCGTCTGGGCCGAAGGCGCCGGTGACTGTGCCGCCGGCGGCCGCGGCGGCGCGGACGGCGGATCGCTCGGATTCGGGGCCTGCCCCTGAGCCGCAACAAGAGCCGCGCTGGCCAACACGGCGAGAGCTGTTCCAATAAGCGTACGCTTCATGAGACTAGCCTCCTGAAAGGTGTGTTTCGATTCAATGCGGTGTGATGCCCTGTATGGGGGAGTACTGCACGATACGGACCACCGGGGGATCGGGAAGGATCGCCGCGCGATCGGAGGCGCGGCTGAGACAATGTCCGGCGAGCCTACAGCCACTATGTAAGATGCACCAGCAGCGGCGGGGCCCGCGGCGACTCAGCGCCGAAGCCCGGACGGCCAGTTGACCACGACGGTCACCGGGATCGTTGGCTGTCCGGCTTCAGGAACGATGAGCAGAAAGCGTTTGCCGTCGCGCGTCACGGCGAACGTGCGGCCTGAGAGCGTGGAGAACGCCACCTTCCGCCCGTCGGGCGAGACCGCCAAGCCAGCGGAGATCGTGGACCCATCGTTGCTCCAGACCGGGAACTCGATGCGTTCCTCCGCTGGAGGGGCCTCGCGCAGGTGAGCGAGCGCGAGAACGCCGGCGGCGACGGCGAAGCCGCCCATCGCCATGGCGACCGTCCACGCGATACGCTCGCGCGTTCGCCGCCTCGCGGTCACTGGCGTCGGAACTCCCGCCGCGCTGCCGCCCTCCACAATCCACTTCAGCTGCAGCCAAACGTCGTGCGCCGTCTGAAATCGCGAGTCCGGATCCTTCGCCAGACACGTGCGGACGAGATAGTCGAGTGCCGGCGGCGCGACCGTCTGCGTCTGGCTCACCGGCGGCGGATCCTCCTTCAGGATCGCGCCGAGCAGGCTCGCCTGGCTCTTGCCGTTGAACGCGCGGCGGCCGGTGACCATCTCGTGAAGCACCGCGCCAAACGCAAACAGGTCCGTCCGCGCATCGACGACATCTCCCTCGATCTGCTCCGGGGCCATGTACTGAAACGTCCCGAGAATCGTCCCCTGCGCCGTCAGCGGCCTCTCTATCGTCGTCGGCAGCACCGACGCGCTGGAGATCGACGAGTTCAGCGGTGACGCGACCTTCGCCAGGCCGAAATCGAGCAGTTTGGCGCCGGTCCTCGTCAGCATGACGTTGCCAGGCTTGAGATCGCGATGGACGACGCCGTGGCGGTGAGCGGCGTCGAGGGCGCTCAGGATCTCGAGGCCGATCTTGAGCGCATCGGGTAGCGGCAGTGCGCCTTTGGTCAGCCGCGCGGCCAGCGTCTCGCCCTCGAGATGCTCAAGGACGAGATAGCGGAGCGTTGACCCTGATGTGCCGCCGGGAGTCCGGGCCTGGCGCCTCGCCGACGTCATACAGCGCGCAGATGTTCGGGTGACTGAGCGACGAGATGCTCTTGGCTTCGCGGTCGAACCGCTCGCGGAATTGCGGGTCGGCGGCCAGATCGGGCGGCAGAATCTTGAGGGCGACGGTTCGATCGAGCCGGGTGTCGCGGGCTTTGTAGACTTCGCCCATACCTCCGGCACCAAGTGGACCGATGATCTCGTACGGACCTAAACGCGTAGTTGCTGTGATGACCATCGGCGCTTTCGGATTGAGGGACTTACTTCTTGACGGCCTCGGTGGGTTTCACCGCCGAGGCCGCCGGAGCAAGAATGGCCGGATACGCGTGGTCGACCACGGACCACATGAAGTCGGCCTTCATGCGCGCCCGCGTGTGGCAGTTCATGCATCCAAGCTGCACGCGGTTTTGATCGAACGTCTCCATGGTGACGTTGGCGAACGCCGATCCGGCGCCGACGCCTGGAAACGTCGTCGAGGCATCTCCGGTGACCGTCACGGCAACGGGCCTCGCTTGATTGCCCGGCACGCGTGACCACTGCGTCATCACCAACTGGTAGCGCTCCCACAACGTGTCCTTCAGCAGTCTTTGGTAGCGGGTGTTCATCGCGGCCGTGTTGGGGTGAATTGGCGCCTTGGAGGACCGGACCACATTGAACGGCTTGACCGGCTGACGCGCGAGCGGAACCAGAAACAGCGGGTCTTCCTCCGGCATCTCGGCGGTCCCGCCGTCATGAAACGTGAACGTGCCCGGTCCGTCAGTCCGATCGGACGGTACATTGTCCACGTGCTCGTAGGTGGACCAGGACCATTGCGGCCGGCTCGGCGTCTTCTGAACGACGTGCAGTCCCACCAGCCCCATGGTCACGCGCGAACACGTACCGCTATCGGGATCCTTCAGGATCGCCATGCGCGTGTAATAGCGTCGCGTGTGCGCCTCCGAGAAGCCGGTCATGTCGAGCCAGGCGGCCTTCACGGCGACGGATCCGTCCGGAAACTGCATCGGGGGCACTGACCCTGGTGCATCCGGCACGTCGGGGAGATTGCTTCTGAGGTAGTACTTGTTCGCGACGATGAAATCGTACGCGAGCTGATTGTAAAGAGTCTGGTAGCGGACGTATCTCCCGTTCTGCGCCGCCAAGGGTCCCGTCAGCACGCCCGATCCGGACTGCCCGATGTCGCCGAAGGCCGAGCTGCTGGCGAGCACGATGTCGCCAAACTGCGGGCTTACTTTGCAGGCGTTGTTGGCGGCCGTGTCGTACTCATTGAAATCCGTGGTCGGGGCGGTACCGTCTTCGTGGAACACTTCCCACAATGATTTGTAGGTTTCGAACACGCGTGGACCCGCGTCGCCGAGCTTCTTCCCGGCATCGGCTACTCCGCGCTTGCCCGGCGCGGCGGGCCAGACCATGGCAATAAACACCCGCCAGGAGTAATCGTCGAAGTAGTCAATCGCGACTTCGCTGAAGCCGTCGGGGATGCAAGTATCCAGCGGCAGTTGAGGTGATGACGCGTCCGCAACGGGACGAGCCGGACACCCTTGCGGCTGCGCCGTGGGCGCAAGAGCGCCAAGCATCATCACGGCAGCGGCCCCTGCCACGGTCAGTCCGAGCTTGAATAACCTGGATAGCGGCATACGCACTGGCGGCCGAATTATAGCGTGGGATGTTTCGGCGATTTCCCGGGCGTCACACGGGGTATGCTGTCACCGGCGCATCGGGGCGCCCCCCACGTCCGCGGGAAGGACTGCGTCCACCCCGACCGATCGGCACGTCGTCGTCAGGATGATCTCTTTTCCTGCCCGGGAGAGCGGACAACGGGCGCGCAAGGCTCGTGCCTCAGGCACGGCCGGGAAGGGAGCTCGTCATGACCGCTCACCGAACGCACACGCCTGCTCGCGTGATGCGCGAGAACCCCGACATTGATCAACTCAAGCGCCAGGCCAAGGAGCTGCTGGAGGCGTATCGCGCCGGGGCGCCCGATGCGGTTACCGAGGTCACCGCCCACCACCGCACTGCCACGCCCGCGGCGTTCGCGCTGCACGACGCACAGTTCGTGCTGGCGCGATCGTACGGATTCGAGAGCTGGCCGAAGCTGAAGGCGGCCGTGGAGGGCGTCACGGTCGCGAGGTTGCACGACGCCGTGGCAAAGAGTGACGTCGCAGGGGCTCGTGCGCTTCTCGCTCGACGGCCGGAGATCGTCGATCTGCTGCCTGCAGGGCCGTCCGGCTTCGAAAGGCGGGCGCTCCACATCGCGGTCCTGAAGCATGACCTCGAGATGACGCGATTGCTGCTCGAGGCCGGGGCCGACACCTGCGGCGGCATCTGGCCGAACCGCGATGCGACGAGTCCGCGCACGATCGCGCGCGAGCGCGGATACGACGACATCGTCGAGCTCATGACGGAGGCCGAGACGCGGCGCGGCGCACGCGGCCAGAACGTCTTCGCCGACGCGTATCGCCGGCTCGGCAACGCCATGATGACGGGCGGCGAGCCGGCGGTCATCGCCATGCTCGAATCCCAGCCGGCGCTGGCCAACCTCTGTGCCGCCGACGGCATGACGCTGTTGCATCACGCGGCGGGTCAAGGCGCCGCGCTCGTGGCCGCCTGGCTGCTCGACCACGGCGCGGACGTGAACCACCGATCGCACGCGAGCTTCTGGCGGCCCGAGGGGCAGGCACCGCTCGATTTTGCTGCATCAGGAAGCGGCGTGGATCGTTTCGACGTGCCGGCCTTCGAGGCGATGGCTGCGCTCCTGATCCAGCGAGGCGCGGCACTGAGCCCGGTCGCGGCGGCCGCGCTCGGACGTTGGGACTATCTCGCCACGTGTCCGCGCGAGTCGCTGCAGGGCAAAGGAGTGCTGCAGGCTGCGGTGCGCGGCAATCGTCCTGACGTGCTGCGTCAGTTGCTCGACGCCGGTCTCGACCCGGACGAGCGCACGCAGCTCGGACAGCTGGAAGACCGGACGTTTTCGGCGGGCGGCCCGCTGATGGAGGCGGTCAACACGGGACGCATCGACATGGCGCGGATGCTCCTCGAACACGGCGCCGATCCGAACGCGAACGTCTTCACGTCTGGCTCGCCAACGTTCGCGGCGTATCAGGGAGGTTCGCCGCATGGGCACGTCCCTGATTCCGCGATGATCGAGTTGATGGTCCAACACGGCGGCTGGATCGACGCCACATCAGTCGGGTACCTGCGCCAGGCGGACGTCGCGCGGCGCATGCTGGCGGGCGATTTGGATCCGCACCTCGAATCGGGGTCGTCTTCGGTTGCGGATGTCGCGGAAACAATCCTGTCGGGCAGCGGCCGCAGTCCGGAGATCGTACGCCTGGCGCTCGACCGGATCGACTGGGCCCCCAGTGACCCGCGCTGGTTCTGGATGCTGTGGCAGCCGTTGGGTGGATACGACGACCTCAGCGAAGCAGACCACGCGGATTGCCTTGAGGTGTTTCGGCTGATTCTCGAGCGGTGCGGTCCGAATCTGCGAGCGCCTGAGTCGGGACAGACGATGCTGCACGAGGTGATCGCGCGGGATCGTGGCGTGGCCCTGGCGACGCTCCTGCTGGATGCGGGCGCGCGACTGGACGTCCGCGATGGCCTGCTCAACAGCACGCCGCTTGGATGGGCGTGTCGCTGGGGTCGTGCGGCTTTGGCCAAGCTGCTGCTCGACCGAGGCGCCGATCCGATCGAGGCCGAGGCCGAGCGCTGGGCCACCCCGCGTGCCTGGGCGGACAAGATGAAGCGGCCGGAGATCCTTGCGTTGTTGGATGGCGCGACTCGCTGATTTCTCTTGAAGCGATGTCGCGGCAGGGTAGTTTCCGATCGCGCAGGGTGCGGGGCGCGGATTATCGATCCCGACTACGCCGACGGTAGGCGGTGGGGCTGACTCCGAATTCAGTCCGAAACGCCCGGTTGAAGTTCGAGACGTCGCCGAAGCCGGCATCGAACGCAACGTCGAGAACTTTCGCCCCTTCGGTCGTCAGTCGAATCGCCGCGGCGCGCAGCCGGGCCCGAAGCAAGTACTGATGCGGTGTCGCGCCGGTCAGGCTCTCGAAGGTCCGCAGGAAGTGGAAGGGGCTGAGTCGAGCGTCTCGCGCGAGATGGACGACGGTCAACTCCGTCGCAGGCTGCGCTTCGATCGTTCGCACTGTTCGAGTGACGCGAGCGACGGCCGCGGGCGAAATCGCGCTCCGGTCCGGCTCGAGATCGCCGTCTACTTGAACGGCTCGCGCCGCCAGACGGATTCCCAACTCTTCCCAGCCGATATCAGTCGATCCGACGAGCGCGGCACACGCGTCCGCAATCACGGGCGACAGCGTGCGAACGGGTGGCAATCGAAGCGATCGGAACTGGCGCGTGGCCCTGCCCACTCCGACGCCAGTTGTGATCGCCTGGAAGTAGTCCGGTGTGAAGCTGAAGGACAGACAGCGATCGCCAACGCCGTGCTCGTGGCCGCACTCGAAACACTGACCGGGGCTCCCGAGCAGCAGCGACCCCGGTGTCATCAACTCGCGGCCGTTGCGCCCTGACCCGCGATATTGAAAACTGCCGGACGTCACGATCGCAATCGTCACCTGACCGTGCTGCTCGTCGTAGGGACGGTCTTCTGGGCCACACGAGCACAGGACGTCCTCCACGGTCCAGCCGCGGCCCGCGGCAAGAATACGCGCCTCAAGTCGTCCTGGCCGCTCTTGTCGGGCCGGCGCCTGTCGCTTTGACGGTGCCCTCAATGAACTGACCGCAATTTTTGCCAAGAGTGAAATTCCTTGCCGGCTGTACAACTCTTACCATGAAGGGAGGCGAGGGGACATGAATACGAGCGTTGGAGCGTTGGCCGACTTCTCTGTTCTGCTGATGGCGGCGGAGCGTTCGCCGGAAATCCCCGAATCGGCGGACCTCTACGGCTGGCTGTGCGGCAGTTGGGATCTGGACGTCATTCACTACCGCGGGCTCGGGGTCGCGGACCGCGGCCTGACGGGCGAGGTCCACGCCGCTCGAGTCCTCGAAGGTCGCGCCGTCCAGGACTTGTGGATCATGCCGCGGCGCGAAGACCGGCAAAAAGACTTCGATCGGACGATGAACATGTACGGTACGACGCTTGCGATCGTGGGACGCCTCGATTCAGGCGTGGCGCGTCGCCTGGACGAACCCGGCATCCGACCATCGCGAGGAGTTGGTGGGCCGGTGGAACGGTAGCGACATCCTGCAGGAAGGCACGCGAGCCGACGGCACGAAGACGCGCTGGACGTTCACCGAAATCACCGCGGATTCCTTTCATTGGCGCGGCGAAGCGCTGTATCCCGAACAACGAGACGTGGACACTCGAGGGCGAGTTTCTCGCGAAGCGGAGGCGAACATGAACACGACGTCAACGGAACGCACGACGCTCGATGGCGTGGAACAGCGAATCCTGCAGGAAGGGTACGGTCAAGGGGCGTGGCACGGCCCGGATCTGAAAGCGGCCCTGGCCGATGTGACCGGACAGTCCGCTTTCACCAGGCCCGCACCCGGGCGTCACAACATCGCGGAGGTCGCGCTGCACCACGCGTACTGCGTTCGCGGCCTGCGCGCGAAGCTGACGGGCATCGCCGCCGAGCCGTTTATCCTGCCTGGCGACGATTGGTTCGTTCTACCGGATTCCTCAACGCTGTCGTGGTCGAGGATTCTCGAGATCGTCAGAACCGAGCAGGAACAACTCGCGGCGTGCGTCGCTGATATCAGCGCCGGACGCACGAGGTCGCCGTTAGGGGAACCGGAACGCTTCGACCTGGTGCTCGGCATTACGTGCCATGCCGTGTACCACGCGGGACAGGTGCAGTTGATCAAACGCCTTACCAGCGTGGGCTGATTACGCCCTGTGCGACGACGGGCCGCAGTCGATCGATTGAAACGCTACGCCGAGCAGTAAACGTTGACGCCGGTCATCGATGCGGAATCCATCTGCCGACTCGCGCGCAGTACCTCACGTACGCCTCGCCGAAGGCCTGCCTGAGGCGTGCCTCCTCCACGGGAATGACGATGTGATGCAGGTACAGGAGCGTCGGCAGCAGCGTCAGAAGAGGCCAGCCCTGCGCCAGAATGCCAGCCTCGCATTTGACGTCACGCGGCATCCGTCGCGACGTCTGTCGTGACGTAAAGTATTGACGACGACAATGGAGCGCTCGCCATGAATCCCGACTGTCTCGCTCATCGTCTGACTGAAGACGAACACAGAATGTTCGAAACGTCCGGCTACCTGGTCGTGCCCGATGCGCTCGACCAGGCGATGAACGACCGGCTGCTCGCGGTCGTCGATCGTGTGGATGCCCGGGAGCGGACCGCCGAGAACCGCGGGAAGCTGCTCTCTGTCACCAACGTGGTTCACGAGGATCCGGCTCTCGTCGACCTGATCGACTGGCCCACGACCTTTCCGAAGGTATGGGGCATCCTCGGCTGGAACATCTACCTGTATCACTCGCATATCGACGTGACGCCCCCTGCCGATGAGCACGCGCTGACGTGGCGGGTCGCCTGGCACCAGGACAGCATGCGCGTGAACGACGAACTGGAGACGCATCCTCGTCCTCGCCTGTCGCTGAAGATCGGGTTCTATCTGACCGATGCCAGTCAGCCGGATCGTGGAAACACGCTCGTGCTCCCCGGCTCGCAGTTGCAGGACGATTTCGACTGCCCTGCGGATGGCGTGTCGAATCCGGAAGGGGTCGAGCCGCTCTGTATGGAAGCCGGATCCGCGGTGATTATCGATCGCCGCATCTGGCATTCACGCAGCCCGAACCTCTGGGACCAGACGCGCAAGGTGGTCTGGTTCGGCTATAGCTACCGTTGGCTCCGTCCCAAAGATCAGATGACCGTCGCGCACTTGTACCCGCATCTGGATCCGATCCGGCGTCAGATTCTGGGAGACGGGCTTTCCGCGAACGGGACGTACGACCCGGTCGACGGCGACGTCCCGCTGCGAACCTGGCTGAGGGAGCATTGCCCCGCCGATGCCGAACGGTCGCTCCACGGTCGTTCTCAGTCACGGCCGCCGGCGATGGTGCGGGGCAAGAACACGGGCCGTCAGTAGGTGATTAAACCAAGTCGACCAGTTGAGTACCGCATCGCCTATATGGAAGTTCACTTGACTTGACGTGGTCAGCGCCGCCAGCGCGCCCACAGGCGCGCGAGGCTACCACGTCAAGTCAAGTGACTTCCGGGATTAGATCTCACCGCGCTTGGCGAAGGCTGCGATGTGCTCGCCCGCGCGGAAGGCAAGAGCGGAAATCGTCGCCGTCGGCTGGCCGCGCGACGAGGTGACCATGCTGCTGCCGTCGCAGATGAACAGATTCCGCACGTCGTGCGTGCGATGGAACCGGTCGATCACTGATGTCCGGGGATCGTTTCCCATGCGGCACGTGCCGAGCAGGTGAACGGCCTGGGTCTGGGGCTTGACCTTTTCCGGCCATGTCTTGAGCGCTCCCGCGGCCTGTGCGATGTCGGTCGCCTTCGAGACCAGGAACTCCGCGCACTTCAAGTCGTCCGGGTGATCGCGATAGGTCACGCGCATGCACGGCAGTCCCCACGCGTCCTTGACCGAGGGATCGATCGTGATCCGGTTGCTCTCGACCGGCAGCGACGTGCCGTGCGTGCCGAAGAACATCGATCGCGGGAATTGCTCCGCCAGACCGCGCGCGAACGCCTCGCCCCACGCCGGCGCGTCGGGCGGCAGCCCGCCGAGCGCGAACAGGATTCGGGTACTTGCCGAACCGCGAGTCGATCCCGCCGCCCCCGTAGAATCCGCGCCCTGGATCCGTCTCGTAGAAGTCGAGCACCATGCGGGTGTTCTGGACGCTCTTGTACTCGTTCAGCGGATGCTCGAACTGGGCGTTCACGCCGAAGTACGTGTTGAACATCAGGTGCTTGCCGACCAGCCCGCTCGAGTTGGCCAGCCCGTGCGGGAACCTCGAGGATTCGGAATTGAGGAGGAGGCGCGGCGTCTCGGCGCCGTTCGCGCAGAGAACCACGGCCCTGGCGCGCTGTCGTTGCAACTGTTTGGACGAGTCGAAGTATGCGACGCCCGTTGCGCGGCCGTCGGGGCCGGTGTCGATCCGCGCGACATAGCTGTCGGGCCGGATTTCGCAGCGGCCCGTCGCCTCCGCCAGTGGCAGCATCGTCGCCATGGAGGTCGACTTCGCGCGGAACTCGCACATGAAAAACAGGCAGAACCCGCAGTGCTGGCACGCGGGCCGGCCGTTGTACGGCTGAGAGTTGATCGCCATCACCGACGGCTGCGGATGCAGGCCGAGGGCCCGCGCGCCGCGCTCCATCAGCACGCCGGATGATTTCACCGGAAGCGGCGTCATGGGATATGGACGCGATCGCGGCGGATCGAACGGACCCGGCTCGCCGGAGACGCCGAGCTCCCATTCCGCCTTCGTGTAGTAAGGCTCCAGATCCTCGTAGGTGATCGGCCAGTCCGCCAGGGCCGCGCCGGGGACCCCACCGAGCGCGCTCGCTTCGTGGAAGTCGATCGGACGAAGCCGCCAGAAGTTGCCGGTGAAGTGCGCGTTGCTGCCGCCCACCATCCTTCCGTAGACGAGTGTCCAGGTCTTCGTCGCTTTGTCCGCCGCAGTTGCGCGGAACGTGTGGGGCTGCGTCACCGGACTGTTGGCGAATTTCGTCTGCATGAACGCGCCGAACTCGTCGTGATCGAACTGCGCCTCGGTGAGCCGCGGGCCTTGCTCCAGCACGACCACCGAAAAACCGGCGGTGCTGAGCTCCTTCGCGAGGATGCCGCCTGCCGCGCCTGAACCGACGATGACGAAGTCGACCAGGTCGCTCGGGCGGAAGCGCGCCTCCTTGAAGCAGCGGCACCGTCATCAGCGCGGCCTGTTCGCTTCGGCGTCGTAGTACCCGAACGGCGCCTGGTAGGCCATCTGGTGGTCGATGCCGAGCAGTTTCCAGCCCGCGTAGTCGCGATTGCCGCCCCAGCTCGGTAACGCGAAGACGCCGACGATCGTATCGAAGCGTACAGCCTCAAAGAACGGCGTCTTTTCGATCTCGCGAAGCAGTTCGTCCTGCTGCGAGGACGTCAATGCTGCGAAGCCCGCACTGCCCTTCCAGCGGCGGGCCGCTCGTCGATCGAGGTCGGCGACGCCTCGCGCGTAGAGCGGTTTCTGGCCGGTGTTGAAGGTCGCCAGCGCCTTGTCGATGAAGTACAGGGCGCCGGCTTCTCGCGCGCCCGGACGGCCGTCCACTGCCGGAAGGATCCGCGAGGCGACGGCGTCGATCACGTCGGCTTGCGCAGGCGTGAGCGCCAGGGTCGCCGCGCGGTCGCCGTCCGCGGCCCGCTGGGCCGCCCACGCCAGCGCGTCCTCCACGTCGCCGAGACTGGCCGCCGCCCATGCGGCGCTTGCCGCAACGGCGGCCCGAAGGAAGAGGCGCCGGCTGTGCAGATCGGTCATGCGTGTGCGGGGAGGTGCCGGAGAAACATGCGTCGTGCTGACCAGCCAAGGATTGTGTACCCTGCGGACGGAGTCAAGCGAGCGGACGCCTTCCGCGTCGCGCATTGCCGCCAACAGCGCGTTGAGAACCGGGTAAAGTTCAGCGGGCTGGGGCGTGGAGCCAATCCTCGGGCGGAGTCAGCACACCCGGCTGTGGCAGCAATATTGACATCTATATTTCTACTATTGTAGAATTGTTGATATGAAACTGACCGAGGCCGCAGTCACGCGCTTCGCCGACATGTTCGCGGCGTTGGGCGCGGAGCCGCGGTTGCGCATCGTGCGCTTGCTCCTGTCCGTGCACCCGGACGGCATGGTCGTCGGCGACATCCAGGCGGAGACCGGCATCGCCGGCTCGACACTGTCCCACCATCTCGAGAAACTCAAGATTGACGATCTGGTCACCGCCGAGCGCGAAAAGGCCTTCATTCGCTACCGGGCGAACACGAAAGCGCTCGAGGAACTGCTCGGGTTTCTTTATGCCGAATGCTGTACCCGCAATAGGGCCGTCGAACCCAGGCGGATCGCTGCCCTGTCTAAGTGAGGAGAGGACTCTGTGAGCACCGGACATCTGAAGAACGTCGTCAAGGAAAAGTACGGCCAGGCGGCCCTCCGCGCCAGGACCGGCGCGGGAAGTGCGTGCTGCGGAGGCGCCGCGGCGTCTGACGGCTGTTGCGACCCAATCACGTCGAACTTGTACGACGCGCGCCAGGAGCGTGAGGTCCCGGAACTCGCCCTGAGGGCGTCACTGGGCTGCGGCAATCCGACGGCCCTGGCGGAGTTGAGGGACGGCGAAACCGTCCTCGATTTGGGGTCGGGTGGCGGCATCGACGTTCTGCTGTCCGCCCGCCACGTCGGTCCGAACGGCTGGGCCTTCGGCCTGGACATGACTGACGAGATGCTGGCGATCGCCGAGGAAGCCAAGCGCAAGAGCGGTCTCGAGAACGTCACCTTTCTCAAGGGCGAGATCGAGCACATTCCGCTGCCGGACAACTCCGTGGACGTGATCATCTCGAACTGCGTGATCAACCTGTCCGGCGACAAGGATCGCGTGCTGCGCGAAGCCTTCCGCGTTTTGAAGCCCGGGGGCCGGTTCGCGGTGTCGGACGTGGTCGTGCGCGGTCGGGTGCCGCCGGCGATCAGGAAGCACATGGAACTGTGGGTGGGATGCGTCGCCGGCGCCCTGCGCGATTCCGATTACGTCGCGAAGCTCGCCGAGGCAGGTTTCGAGCACATCGGTATTGAGGAGACCCGCGTGTACAGCATCGACGACGCACGGACCTTTCTCGCTGCGGAAGGACTCGATGTCGATGCGCTCGCGAAAGAAGTGGACGGCACCTTCGCCAGCGCGTTCGTGCGGGCGACCAAACCCGCGTCAACGGCCTGCTGCGGCCCCGGCTGCTGCAGCTGATCGTGGCGCACGAACGCGCGTGTTAAAGGTCCTCCATGACACACCCCTACAACGTCCTGTTCCTCTGCACGGGAAACTCCGCGCGCAGCATCATTGGAGAAGTGCTCATCAACCACTGGGGTCGCGGGCGTTTCCATGGTTTCAGTGCCGGGAGTCATCCCAAGGGCGAGGTGCATCCGATGGCGCTCGACGTGCTCAGGAAATACCACCTGCCAACGGACGGCCTCCGCAGCAAGAGTTGGGACGAGTTCGCGGCGCCCGGTGCGCCGACGCTGCACTTCGTCTTCACGGTCTGCGACCGCGCAGCCAGCGAGGTCTGCCCGATCTGGCCCGGTCAGCCGATGACCGCGCACTGGGGCATCGAAGATCCGGCGGCGGTCGAAGGGTCCGAAGAGATCAGATTTCGTGCATTCAGCACGGCGTTTCGTGAGCTGGACGCCCGCATCAAGATCTTCACCAGCCTGCGGCTGGAGATGTTGGACCGGATGGCGCTTCAGCGCCAGCTCGACGCGATCGGAACGCTGCAGGCCGATCGTGGCGAAGCAGAGCTCTTCCCGAGCCAGCAGGAGTGAGGGCGCGATTCAGCGTCCAGACCTCCTCGTCAGCGTTCGAGCGGGCGCGTTCCTCGAGACGCTTCGTCCAGGCCGAAGGTGGATGCTTGATCGCATGTGACGGAATCGCAGCCGTCCCTCAGCGGGCCGGCTGGAGGGTCCGCTGAAAGAACTCCGCCATCGCGCCGATCGCCGTCGTCCAGTTCCGCCACAGGAGCGCGTCGTGCACGTCGTCGGGCAGCACGAGGCTTTCGACTTTGACGCCCTCGCGTTCAGCCGTCGTTCGAGATCGACCGTCTGATGAAAATCCACGGTCCGATCGTCGTCGCCGTGGATCAGCAGGACCGGAGATTTCCAGGTCGACACCGCGGCAATCGGCGAGGACTCGAACTGGA
Organism: uncultured Acidobacteriota bacterium; assembly: GCA_963724645.1. Lineage (GTDB taxonomy): Bacteria > Acidobacteriota > Vicinamibacteria > Vicinamibacterales > SCN-69-37 > CAVXSP01. The sequence continues at coordinate 1,344,350 of CAVRVJ010000003.1, read as the reverse complement.
TCTTCAGCGCCTGCCGGACGTCGGCTTCGACGAGCCCGTCGCCGACCACCGCGTGAGCAAATTGCACAGGGTTCAACGCCGGCAGCCGGTCGTGCACACCGTGCATGTCCACGCCCGCGGCGAACACGTCGGAATTCCGTCCTAACGCCAGCGCGGTGAGATAGCCGCCATACGAGCCGCCCCAGGCGCCGATCCGTGCCGGATCGACATCGGCGCGCGACTGCAGGTACTTGCCGGCCGCGAGGATGTCGCGATATTCGGCCGCCCCGCGCGCCCCAGTGTTGTCGGCAAACTGAAAAGCCTGCCCGTAGCCGACGCTCAGCCGGTAGTCCACCGAGAGCACCACGAAGCCCAGGCTGGCGAGGTACTGATTTGCGCCGTAGTCGTTGGCGTACTCCCAGCGGTAGTGCCAACCGAGCAGCATCTGCCGCGGGCCACCGCCGTGGATATACACGACCGCCGGCCGCCGGCCGGTCACCCCAGCCGGCTTGAAGAGCTGGCCGAAGCCTCGACCCCGTCGCTCGCCTTGAAAGACACCAGCTCGGGCGTGACAAGCCTGGCGGCAGGAAAATCCGCTGCGAGCAGAGTCGCGCCAATTGCCTGCGGCGCGCCGCCTGGCGCTGTCATGCGAGCGGGCGCAGGCGGATGTTGCGCGTCCGACTTGAGAAACGCGATCGTCTGGCCGTCGGCCGTTGCCACCGGGCTCCACTCAATGCCGGTTCCAGGCGTGAGCGGCGTCGGCGTACCGCCGCTGACTGGCACCGTGAACAGATGCCGGCGGTCGACGTCGCTCGCGATCCACTCCAGTGTTCGCGTTGTAGATCGCGGATCGCCGATCGGACGAGAGCGTCACCTGTTCGACCATGAACGCGCCTGGCGTCAGAAGCTTCGGTGCTCCAGCCATATCCGGATGCTGAAGGGCATACAGGTGCGGAAAGCCGTCGCGGTACGACATGAAGACGAGCGTGTCGTCGGCGGCCCATCGGAGCCCGATGCCGCCGGGATTCTGCAGAATCCGATCGACGGGCGCACGGCCGCTAGTCACGGCGCTGACGACCGGAACGTTGTACCGGGTGCGCCGACGTTCGCGACCATCACGGACCATGGCGCCGGTTCACGCCTGGCGAGCGGAGGCTGCGGCGCGCCGCCAGTGCCTGGCTGGCGAAGAAACGCGATCTTCTTCCCGTCGGCCGACCAGACGGGCATCGAATCACGCGACGTCGACGGCGCGATGAACCGGATCGGCTGGTCGCCGGCCACCAGTCCGATGAAGCTGTGATCGCCGCGATTGGAGACGAAGGCGAGGGTCCGCCCATCCGGCGACCATGCCGGCGACTCACTCGCACCACGCGCGTAGAACGCCTGCTGCGGAGGTTTCGATCCGTCGATCGAGGCGTACCAGATCTGCCGGTTCCTGATAAACGCGAGACGATCGCCGTCGGGCGCCACAACCGGTTCGTCGCCGTCGCCGACAAGCTTTGGTGATCCACCGGCAACCGGGATGGACCAGATCTGAACCTTTGGCTGGACGGGACTTTCCGCCGGATTCGGCGGCTCGGCCTGTCGATTCGATCCGTGATCGCCGCCGCGCACGTAGACGATGTGCTTGCCGTCGCGCGAGAAGGCGATCTGTGTCAACTCCTGCCCGTCGTCGTCGCGATACGCAGTGACGCGCCGAGCCTCGAAGCCGGGAGCCTCCGCGACGTAGATGTTGCGTACGCCCCGCTCGTTGAACGTCCAGGCAATCGCGGCCCCAACCGGCGAGGCCACGAGATTCTCGGGGGAGGGAAAGCCCAGGATCTGTTCAACCGTGAACTTGGGCGCGGGCCGGTCCTGCTGGCCCGGCCGCGCCGCCACCGGCACGAACAGCAACAGCCAGAACGCGAGGGCGGCACGGATGCGCATGGGACCTCCAATCGGCTGCCGCATTATCCGCCCGTTGGGGTCTGGTCGCGACAAGGCATCAGGGCTCCGCGCGCATCAGCGCACCCGGTTTCGCTGCGCGACCGCCTTTTCGCCGAGACCAAGGTCCACACTCAAGGCGCTCCCGAACGACACATCCAGCCTGATCACGTCGACGTACGGCACGAAGAGGCGCAGGCCGACGCCGCCGCCGGAAATCACATGGTTGGAGAAGTCCTCCGGCTTACTCCACGCCGAGCCGGCGTCGCCGAATGCGGCTAACGCGAGGCCAAGATAGAAACCAAACCGTCCGAAGCGCAGCGTCCGCGTCGGAACCGCCATGTAGCGATACTCCAGCGACGCGATGGCCTGGTTCTTGCCGCGCCTGGACGCAAATTCCCAGCCGCGAACGGAGTTCTCGCCGCCAATGGCATAGTCCGTGTACGTCGGCAGGTCCACGCCGGGCTCGCCGGACTGCAACGTCAACAGCCCCGTCGCCACAACGATGTGTCGTGACGCGATCGGTTGGTAGCGGCGCAGGTCGAGATCCAGTGTGGCGAAGGTGCCGCTTCCGCCGTGCCAGATCGCATCGGCGGTGTTCCACCAGCCGCGCGTGGTCGTCGTCAATGAGTCACGACTGTCGTAGTCGAAAACGCCACCCACGCCGAAGAACATGTCGTGGTTGTCCGCGGACAGCGTGGCGCCGCTCACGTCGCTTCCGACGCCGTACAACTGAACGATCGCGCCCGTCTTCCAGGCCTCCGAGCCGCGCACGCCAATCCGCGCATCGAGATCGACCGAACGCTCGTGGAAGTCCTCCAGGCGGTTGGTGCGGTCGCGGAGCGAGAGACTGACGCTGTGCCAGAGGGGGCGGTCGGTGAGCAGCGGTGACACCTCGCTCACCCCGACCAGGGTCTGACCGCCGAATTGGCTGAGCGCAGTGACGTCGAGGGGATGACCGTGGATGCTGAGCACCTCGACGGCCGGGCCGATGGCCGCCCCACTCTCATCGGTGAGGGAGAATGACACGGCCGGCAGCATGCGAGGGCTCTCGACGACGCGCACCTCGACGCGCACGCCCTCGCCGGCCTCGATGGGCGTGATTGAGATGCTGCTGAAGACGCGAAGCTGCTCCAGGCGGAGGATATCTTTGTCCGCAATGCTCTGGGCGTAGAGCCGGCCGGGACGCGTCTCGATTTGCGCGGTGACGACGGTCTCGTCGATATGGTGGAGGCCGGTCACCGTCAGCGTCAGGATCGGCCGCCCCTCGAGTTGATTCGCCGCGGCCGCTGACGCGACCAGGAGCACAACGGCGGCGGCGATCGACTTGATCGTCATGCTCGGCACGACTGTCACGACTGTTACGACCTCGTCAGCCAGAGCCACTGCCACGCGACGCTGAACGTCCTGAAGTCGGTCCCCGTCCGGACGATGGCGCCTGCGCTGTACGCGATCTTGAACGACTGCTGGCGCCAGGCTGGGATGGAAAAGGTGACGCCCAGCCGGGAGTTGTTCAAGCGTCTTCCAGGCTCGCCTCCGTTCACCCGTGCTGCGCCGCCGGCATACCAGGTGCCGTCCAGAGCCAGCCAAAGCTGGGGGCGGAACGAGTAGCTGCCGTGCGCCTGGAACGCCACCATGCCGTCTTGCGCACGCGTCGAGCCGCCGGGGTAGTAATCCCCGTTGTGCGAGAACAGCCAGACGCCAAGGTACGAGTCGAGATCCCACCGACCCCTCGGGACCGATACTCCGACTTCCGGCTTGAAGGCCCAGCGGTGTGTCCCGAGATTGATCAGCCTGGCGCCGTCTGTACTGGCCGGTTGGTGCGATCGTGGTGAGGCTGGCACCCACGATGGTCCTGCGCGGCGCCCGCGCGAACTCGCGCGGCCGCATCGCAGGATTCCCGTGGAGATTGACCGACAGCTTGAGACGCGCGTCGGCCAGTCCGGTACGCGACACCGAACCGGCCTCCTCGCGTACGTTGCCGGTGACTTCGGCCCAGGCATAGGGCACCGCACCTGACACCAGCGCGAGCTTCCCGAACAGACCAAACGTGTGTCCCAGCGCGGCCGTGGCAATCGGCATTTTGGCTTCGACGTCGGAGATTGGCAGCGTCGGGTCCGTCAGCACGGACCCCGAAGATCGCGAAAGAACCGCGACCAGAAACGTCGCGCCGACGGGACTGGCGACGTACGCCTTGGGCTCGAGGTCCTGAGCCGCGACCGGGCTGACAGCGACGAAAAGGAAGATCACCGCACTCGCGAGGTGGCTCGCCGGAACAGCCCGGACGGGACGATTATGTAGATTCGGCAAGTGAACCCGGTCCTCCCGGTGCCATCGGCGCCCACAGGAGAACGACCGAACGCGGGCCGGCGCGGTACGTATGACGCGCGTGCGCCGGCGCCTCCTGCCAGGGCACGATGTCGTTCGGCGAGTCGAGGGAGGTATCGATCCACCTGCGCCACGTTTCATCGCCATCGAGCGGTGGCAGCTCGAAATCGAGCGGCTCCCAGTACGCGTTCATGATCAGGTGCATCTGGAGACCCGCGCGGCTCAGCTCTGCGCCAAGCGCCAGGGTGTGCGACGAGGGACTCCAGTCGGGCTGCAACAGCCTGACCCCGTGCCACGCCATTGTCGCCTGGTGGATCAGGTCGACAAGGCTCACCCGCTGCTCCTCCGCTGTGATGTCGCGCAGCAGGCGGCGCGCGATGAGCAGTTGTGCGAAGCGCAGGACGTCGGCGTGCGCCTCGACGAGCGTCCAGTCGAACCAGTTCGTCTCATCGTCCTGGCAGTAGGCGTTGTTGTTGCCGCGCTGCGTTCGGCGCACTTCGTCGCCCATCAGAATCATCGGCACGCCAAGGGACATCACGGTAAGCGTCAGGAAGTTCTTCACCTGACGATTGCGGAGCGTCTCGATGGCCACATCGCTGGTTGGCCCCTCGACACCGCAGTTCCAGCTCCGGTTGTCGTCCGCGCCGTCGCGGTTGCCCTCGCCGTTCGCCTCGTTGTGCTTGTCGTTGTAGCTGACGAGATCGTTCAGCGTGAAGCCGTCGTGGCAGGTGGCGAAATTGACGCTGGCCTCGGCCTCGCGCCCCTTGTGACCGTAGACCTCCGGACTGCCGAGCAGCCGGTCGGCAAGTTTCCCGACCGTCCCGTCCTCTCCCCGGAGAAAGCTCCGGACGTCGTCGCGGAAGCGGCCGTTCCATTCCTTCCACGCGTCGCCGATGAAGCTGCCCACCTGGTACAGTCCCGCCGCGTCCCACGCCTCAGCGATGAGCTGCGTGCCCGCCAGCACTGGATCGGATTCAATGTCCCAGAGGATCGGAGGATTCGGCAGCGGATCACCACTCGGATCGCGCGTCAGGATCGATGCAAGATCGAACCGGAACCCGTCCACGTGCATCTCCTGGACCCAGTACCGGAGGCTGTCGATAATGAGCCGCCGCACGATCGGATGGTTCGCGTTCAACGTGTTGCCGCACCCCGTGTAGTCCGCGTATCGGCCCTGCGCGCCCTGGAGGATGTAGTAGGCCCGATCCCCAAGGCCGCGGAAGCAGATTGTCGGTCCGAGATGGTCGCCTTCGGCCGTGTGGTTGAACACGACGTCGAGGATCACCTCGATGCCGGCCCGGTGCAGCGCCTTGACCATGTCGCGGAACTCATCCACCGGCCCGAGCGGATCGCGGCGCGAGCTGTAGGCCTGGTGCGGCGCGAAGAATGACACCGGCTGGTAGCCCCAGTAGTTCACGTGACCGGGCGGGCAGGCGAGCGCGTCGAACTGGAAGACGGGCAGGAGTTCAAGGGCGGTGACGCCGAGCGCCTGCAGATACGGTATTTTCGCGATCAGGCCGGCGTAGGTCCCGCGCAGCGCCTCGGGCACGCCGGAGTTGGGATGCGCGGTGAATCCGCGCACGTGCATTTCGTACACGAGTGTCTGCGACGACGGCCGGCGCAGGGGCCGGTCTCCCTCCCAGTTGTACGCGCCCGAATCGACAACGACGCTTTTCATCGCTGTGGGCGTGTTCTCGCCTTTCTTGCTCGCTGCGTCGCGGCTGTACCCGTCCGGCACGACGACCGCGCGTCCGTACGGATCGAGAAGGACCTTGCCGCCGTCGAATCGCTCACCCTGCGATGGCTCGAACCGGCCGTGGGCGCGATAGCCGTAGATCTGCCCGGCCTCGAGGCCCGGAACAGAAACGTGCCAGTAGTGATATGTGCGGTTCGCCACGGGGTCGAGGCGGATCACGCGCGCCGGTGTCGCGTCGTCAACGCGGTCGAACAGGAGCAGATCGATGTACTCCGCGTGCTTCGAGAACACGCTGAAGTTGACGCCGCCCGCCGCGAGCGTGGCGCCGAGCGGCGTACTCGCGCCCGCCCGGGCGCCGGTATCTGTCTTGCGACGTGACACCGATGAACGTCTAGTTGGTGACATCTCGGATCATTCCTTGCGTCCCCCGCGACGCGCAAATCGCGTCACCAGGCCACGGAACATGACACATGGGATGAGGCAAGGATCGCAGCAACGATCAGCGCCTCGCCCGTCGCGCCTGCCGCTGCCGAGTATATTGATCGATCGGACCGCGACGACGAGAATCGTCACGAGTGAATGGCGCCCTCCGCCACCACGAGCACCCGAGAGCCACAAGGAGCGTAGGCGGGAAACCGCCGAGACACGTCTAACGTCGACGTCCCCCTCCCGAGCGTGCGGCGCCGCGCGACCCGCCATAACTGCTCGCGCCGGATCGCGTGGAACCACTGCCCTCCCAACTGCTGCGGCTCGTCGTGCGCTGATTTCCGTTGGTGCGCGCCGTGCTATCCCGATTGAGATCGTTGACATTCACGGAACCGCCGTTGGGGCTGCGCGATGCGGCGCCCGCCGGGGCCGCCTGGCGCGGCTCAGCACTGCCGCCGCCCGCCGGACTCCAGCCACCAGAGCCATTGTTCTGCTCCCACCCGCCAGAGTCATTACGCCGATACACATTGCCGTCGTGGCCTGCGTAGATGTCGCCGCCGCCCGTCCGGGCGACCGTGGAACTTCCCCCGGCGCCGCTGGTGCGAACTGCACCGCCGCCTTCGCTGGTTCGGACGCCCGACGTGGTCCGACCTGTTTGATAGTTTTCGCGATGGGCGGTCTGCGCCCAGCTATCGCCTCGCTGAACCGAGCTCGTCCCCCAATTGCCATAGACGTTCGAGCCCTGGCGCGTTTGCGCGTAGGTGCCGGTGCGCGGGTTGTACGCCTGCCCGGCGGATCGCGATCCATACGGACCGTACGCAGCGGCGCCCCGTGCATACGTGCCCGTGCGCGGGTTGTAGGATGCGCCCATCCCCACGCCGCCGTACGGCCCGTAGGCCGCGTACCCGCGCCCGTAGGCGCCGGTGTGCGGGTTGTACCAGGCGCCCATGCCGTACGTGTGCCCATACGGGTGGTAGTACGGATACCCGCCGTAGTACCCCCCGTACGGCGGGTAGTACCAGCCGCTGCCCCAGACCGCGCAGCCCCATCCGATCATCAAGCCGGTGTAGGCCGCGACGTACGCAAACGTCACCCACTCGTCGTTCGACTCTTCCTTCACCACGGTCACATTGGTGACGTGATTGATCGAGGAGCTGACGGGGATGCTGTAGATCTCCTGCGGGATCGACGACGCCACTTCCCACGGACCTGTGGCTGACTTCGACATGAACCACACGCCCTGAAAACACATGTAATAAAGGTCGCCGAACTTGACGATGTCCTTGTCGGTGTTGACCGCCTGCTCGACACCCTTCGAACCCTCGATCGCTTTGAACTGCGGATCACCCTGGTAAGCGACGTCGGGCGCTTTCAGGTCTTTCTTGTTGACGCGGGCGGTCCTCGGGATCATCGCGAGCAGCACGGCTTCAGTCGCCTGCGGCGTGCCAGGCACCGATGCCAGGACACGCGAGCGCTGATGCTCGACCGGAATCTGCTTGAAGTCGGCCGGCAACGTGGGCGTCGCAAACGTCCACGGCCCATCGAGGCTGGCGGCTTTGAACCAGCGCCCGGCCACGAGGAAGTAGAAATCGCCGCCGAGGCCCATCCGGAAGAGATCGGCTTCCGTGTTGTTGACCCACAAGAGCGTGGGCGCACCAGCGACCTTCAGGTAGCTGGGCTCGCCCTGGAGAACGATCAACTCGGCAGGTTCCGTGCTCACGAAGACTTTCGGTACGGCTTTGCCCGAGAGTTTCTTGCCAGGAACCGCGACCTTGACGTCCTTCCAGTTGGCGTCGCCTGGCAGTTTCGAAAAACTCGCCGGAAGCTTGTCCTTCAAGGGCGACCACGGCCCGGCCACGGCGGAGGCCTCCAGCCACGACTCGTTGTACCGCAGGTAGAACATCTTGCTCGGCGCGTGCTCGAACAGGTCCCAGTTGGTGTTCAGCGCGTACCGCAGATCGAGTCCTTCGATCGGGCTCCAGATTGGATCCCCGTCCAGGTTGACGAGAATTGCGGGCGCGGGCGCCGAGAACACGTGCGGCGGGTCGGCCTTGATGCCCTCGACGTTCTTCACCTGCAGCGGGCTGGTCGATACATAGGCGAGCACGCGACTGAGGTCGATCACACGCTCGTTCTGCGGACGCGCCTGCACGTCAGCGACGAGCGCCTTCACCTGATCCGGCGACAGCGACTTGAAGTTGTACTCGGTGACGCGAAGGTCCATGCGTACGACGGACTCCTCGACCGACACGCTCGTGGGCCCCTCGATCTTGATCGTGCCGAGCGCCGGCGCTGTCGCACCCGTTGGCTGGTAGGACACGGCGGACCACGCGACGATTTGCTTCTGGTCGACCCAGCTTTCGATCTGAGGCTGGTACCAGATCACCGTGCCGGACTTGAGTGAAATGGGGCGCGGCCAGCCCGGGTCCGCACTGGTGCCGGCGGGCGGTGTGCCGGTCTGTGCCGCAGCAGCCTTTGCCGGTGCAGCGGTCTTTGCCGGCGCGGCAGCCTTCGGGCTTGGGGCGGGTTGCGTTTGCGCGCCGACAAGCGCTCCTGGCGGCGCGGCGAGGCCCACCGACAGAACCCAGGCCAGCGAGCGAGAGCGAAAAGACGTGAAACGCATTAGACACCTGCCCATGAGCAGCCTAGATAACTGGCGGAGACGCCGCTATGCAGATTCGGCACGCGGACAGGGCCAGACGCCTCGCCGTCACCACACCGCGGCATGGTTCTCACCGTATTTTGTGAGCCCCCTGACCCGACCTCATTATCCGCCCGATTCCCGAAGGATTAGCGGCCGTTCGCTCGAGAACGGCTGGTCCGGTCCTTGCCACGGGTAGTGACCGGGCGACACCGAAGGCACGGCCCAGCGGAGACAAAGAGACATGGCACCTGGTCGTCGTAGGCAAGATATGCGGAAAAACACGCTCCGGCGCAAGATTGTCGAAGGCGTCGAAGCATACTTCAGAGCTCACATCGTCCAGCCCGTCGCGCTGCAACCGCTCTGCGAGATCATGGGGGTGAGCCAGCGTACGCTCCGCAACGCGTTCTACGACGTGCACGGCATGAGCCCGAAACGCTACATGCTGCGAATGCGCCTCGACGGAGCGCATGAGGCGCTCAGGCACGGCGAGCAGCACGCGACCGTCACCGAGGTCGCGACGCGCTACGGATTCTTTGAACTGGGACGGTTCGCCCAAAGGTACAAGGTGGTGTTCGGCGAGCGTCCCTCCGATACGCTGCGGACCGCCATTGACCAGCCTTGGGCGCATTTGTCAGAGACCGGACCGCGGCGGGACTCTCACGACAACTCGGAGATTCGGGTCGCGATGTGATCGGCGTGCGCGGGCGGTGCAGGTAGATTAGCAGCCGGGCCGCCAGGGGTGGGCGCCCTGGCGGCCGGCACGATGGACCTGCCCGGACTACTTCGCGGGCTCCACCGAAACCAGTAGAGCAGCGGTCCAGGTGATGTCGAGCTTGTCTCCAACTTTGACCTGGGCCAGTGCCTTCTTGTCCGTTATCTTGCGGGTGTAGACGTATCCATTCGGTCCCTTGACCGTGAGGGACGGCAGGTTTGGATCGATGGCGGTGATCGTCACGGTCAGGGTTTGCTGCCTCGCCGCGGTCCCGCCTGGCTTCTCTCCCGGCGTCGGCGTCAAGGCTGACCTGTCGACATTGATGGCCGCTTCGCCGGGTTTCTTCAGAGTAACCACGACGTTGTCGTAGTAGCGGGCCGTGATGCGGTCGCCGACCTTGAGCGCATCGAACCGAGTGACCGAGGCTGGAACCTCCATCACCTCGTAGTTGCCCTTCTCGTCCTTGATGGTCAGCGTCCGGCTGCTCTTTTCAATCGCCTCGATGGTGGCGGTTGCCGTCACGGAGTCGCCCTCGATCGTCTTGGTCTGTGCGGTGGCGGCGCCGCCTGTCAGCAGCAGGACCGAACCGGCCAGAGCCATCGTGTTGAGTGCTTTCATGTGTCTCTCCTTGTGATTTCGTCTTTGTGAATAGTCCGGACGCGCTCAGAAGTCTCCCCGGTTACAACCGCATTTCGACCTGTTCACAACATGCCGTGAGGCGGTCGGGAGTGCCTGGTCTGCGGGCGACGCGCACCGATTGGACCGGCCGCCCGCGAGTCGAGCTTCAATTGGATGTACCTGGGTGTTCCCACCAGCCTTACACCTTTGTCAGGCAGGCGCTGAAGCGCGTCGATTCCGACAACGTCCGCCGACACGAGATCCGTGAGATCGAGCTCAAGCGATCCGGCGTCGACACATGCCGCAAGCAGGTCCGGAACCTGCTCAGCAGTCAGCCGGCCCGCCAGGCGCACGACGCGTCGGCCGGTTTTGTCGGTGATGCCAATCCAGCAATCCACGTTCGGTTTCCGTAACGCAAGAGTGACGCCATGGACGCACAGAGGGCGAACGGGCATTACTGGCCTCGAGTTCACCATCTCCCGTGATCTGGTCTCAACCATTTTGAACGTAAACCCCTGACGAGACGAACAACTTGCCGCGCTCAAACGAACCAGCCAACCGGGACCACGACTGCAGATCTTCGTCGATTGGCGACGAGCCCGCCGTCGACCGAGAACTGCGCGGGTTCGTGTTCACGAGACGCAGGCTGTCGCCGCTTCGTGGCAGTGCGAGGCGGGACCTACTGACACCTCGTGGCTACCGGTTGCCGTTGCATCCGGCGGGCGGCGCCTTGAGCTTCAAATCGATGTACCCCGGTGTCCCCACCAGCGTCGCGCCCTTGTCGCGCAGGCGTTGGAGTGCCTCGATGCCTGCCTGGTCGCCAGACAAAAGGTCGGTGAGATTGAGCTCCAGAGGACCGCCCTCGGCGCACAGCATGAGCAGCTCCGGGACCTGGGCGGCGGTCAACCGGCCAGCGAGGCGCACGACGCGTCGACCGCCTTGATGCACGACACCAATCCAGCAATCCACAGCAGGCCTCCCTGGAGCAGAACCTGACGCGAGCCCGATTCGCACTCCCGCATGCGGATCGCCAGTTGCGCCCTCCGTGAAAAGTCCCGATCGTCATCTCAGCGCCGACGCCAAGCATTCGGGTGGGCCGCACAAGTCGAGTCCGGGCAACAGCACGTCGGAGCGTCGATGCCGCCGTCGTGCGACGGATGAATGGCGTTCTCCTCGAGTCGCACGGCTGAGGTACTGAGGGCAAGAATCGAGCCTCCAATATGTGCGCGACTGGCGGCGCTTCCGGGCCATTTAATGTGTCAGCCGCCCTGTTTCATTCAACCATCCGAGAGCGGTCACCGTATGTGGTCATTGCAGGGGAGTATTTCCGCAACTGGAGATTGCCCGCCTCGTGGCCTGGGTGTAAGATCACCAATCGGCAGTTGACCTGACATGGAATTGCCCTGGAAATCTGACTGCGTTGCTCCATAAAGTCTTACAGTAGCCACTGTATGTAGGGGGTGTGCCTTATGTCCCTACTACCAGGGTCCCGTTCGGAATTGGGCGAGTAGCCCGGCACCCCAGACCGGCCAGCCGCAGCCCAAGATCGTCTTGTGATCGAAGTGACGAAGAATCTTGGCGTCAAGATTGCTCACTGCCTGGGGGCATGTACGTGACTAGCGCGCGATACGGACTTGTAGTTGACGAAGCCGACATGGACAGCAGCCTGGCGGATCTTGCCGTCGGGTTGTCGAGAAGATTGACTCACGCGCTCGCCGAGGACGTAACCACGGCGATTTCCGAGGCCCTCCGAGACGTCGCCGGGGCGACTCACCTCGAAAGCTGTCAGCTCCTCGAGTTTACCGCGTCAGGATCCGACCCCCGCGTGTACCTGCCTGCGCTCGCCATGAACGCGCTTCACGTGGCGGATGGGCCTCCATCGACCCCATCATGGCTCAGCGAACGCCTCGCCCGAGGCGAGATCGTGTGCAGCTCGGGACCGGACGAACCTCAACTCGCGACACTTGTAAGACGCGAGCACGGCAGCGGCGCCTGTTCCGTTTTGGGTGTCCCCGCGACGTTCAACGGACAGGTCGTCTGCGCTCTGCTGCTCGACGGCGGCCCCGTGCCGCGGCACTGGTCGCCCTCGCTGGTTGGACGCATGCAGCTTCTGTCGGAGATTCTTGGCGCCGCCTTACAGCGAGAGCGCCAGGAGAACACGCTGCGAGCCAATGTCGCGATGATCGAGGGGCTGAACGCCCAGCTCAAAGCAGAGAACGTCTATTTGAAGGAGGAGCTGCAGACGTATCACGACTTCGACGAGATCGTTGGCGAATGCGGGCCGTTCCGGCATGCCTTGAACCGCCTGTCTCAGGTGGCGCCGATGAAATCGACCGTCCTGCTGCTGGGAGAGACCGGCACCGGGAAGGAGCTTTTCGCCCGTGTGCTGCACGAGCGGAGCCGCCGGTCGGCGCGGCCGCTTGTGAGGGTCAACTGCGCCGCGCTTCCGCCGACGCTCGTCGAAAGCGAGCTGTTTGGTCATGAGAAGGGCGCCTTTACCGGAGCGGTGACGACGCGACAGGGGCGCTTCGAGTTGGCCGACGGCGGCACGATCTTCCTGGACGAGATTGGCGATCTGCCGAATGACCTCCAGGTGAAGTTCCTTCGCGTCCTGCAAGAGGGGGAATTCGAGCGTGTCGGATCCTCGCGCACGAGGAAGGTGGACGTCCGGATCATTGCCGCCACCCATCGCGACCTCGAAGCGGCGGCTTCCGCCGGGACCTTCCGGGCCGACTTGTTCTACCGCTTGAGCGTTTATCCGATTCGTCTGCCCGCCCTGCGGGAACGCGCGGAAGACATCCCGCGGCTCGTGTGGTTCTTCATCCATCGTCATCAGCGCGACCTCGGGCGATCCATCAGCAAGGTGCCGCAGTCGGTGATGAGCGCCTTGCAGCACTACGCCTGGCCTGGCAACGTGCGCGAGCTCGAAAACGTGGTCGAGCGCGCCATGATCGCGTCCACTGGCGACACGCTTCGACTCGACGGGCCGCTGGCATTCGACCGGCCGATCAAGATGCGGGGCGAGGGCGGGGACAATCTCGACGCCGTGCAGCGCGCGCACATCGAGGCCGTCCTCGAACGGTGCGGGTGGCGAATCAACGGATCGGGAAACGCCGCCGAGCGGCTCGGCATCCATCCAAATACGCTGCGCTTCCGCATGAAGAAACTGAATGTGGTGCCTCCCGAAGGCAGAAGCCGGCTGCGCCGTTCCGCGGAAGACGAATGACGCAAACAGCGTGGAGGCCGTGGCCGGCCGGCTGCGCCCGGCACGGCTCCCACGACTGGTGGTCTGTCTCTCACCGCCCGCGGTGAGTGGCCATCGAGGGGCTCCTCTGACTTCACGAATGCCAGCCGAATCGGCTGGCGGTCGTCTTGCTGAATTCGCCACGGAGGGTCAAATGTCATTGCGTCATTCCACGCTCATCCTCGCTCTCATGGCTGCTGTGGCCGGATCCGGTTTCGGCGCCGCGCCGGCGGGCGCGCAGACTGCGCCAACCCCGGACCAGCGCGTGGCCGCGCTCAAGCAGTCACTGGCAGAGAGTCAGGCCCGCCTGAAGAAATACGAGTGGATCGAAACGACCATTATCAGCCTCAAGGGCGAAGAAAAAGCCCGGAAGCAGCAGCGGTGTTATTACGGCGCCGACGGCAAGCTCCAGAAGGTTCCGATGGGCGAGGCTCCGCAGGCGCAAGCGGCGGCGCCGAGCGGTGGCCGTCGCGGCGGCGGCCGGGCGAAACAAGCCATCGTCGAGAACAAGAAGGACGACATGAAGGACTACATGGAGCGGGCGGCGGCGTTGATCCATCAGTACGTTCCGCCCGTCCCGGCGCAGATCCAGAAGGCGAAGGATGCGGGAAAGCTCACGGTCAAGCCGCCGGAACAGGGACGGGTGCACCTCGAGTTCCAGGACTATCTGCAGCCTGGGGACCGTCTGGCCATCGACATCGACGCGGCCCGCAACGCCCTCGCCGGCCTGAGCGTTTCAACCTACCTTGACAAGCGCGAGGACGCCGTGACGCTCGACGTCCAGTTCGGGTCGCTCACCGACGGCACGAGCTACACCGCCAAGACGACGCTTGATGCGAAGGCCAAGAACATCCATGTCGTCATCGAGAATAGCGGCCACAAGCCGATGACCTGGTGACCGTCCGCAGCGCTCGTCGATTTGCCGGCCGGATGCGTCAACGCATGCGCAGATTCTTGAACCGGCGCGCCTGCCCGGTAATGGCCGGTTCCACGGGCAGGCGCTCGATACTGCTCGCGCCGAAGAAGCCGGCAATGCCGTGAGTGTGATCGAGGATGTATTGCGCATCTTCGGGTTCCGCGATCGGCCCGCCATGGCACAACACGAGGAGGTCGGGATTGACGGCGATCGCGGCATCGCGCATGGCCTGCACGCGCGCAGCCGATTCATCGAGGGTCAGCGCGGTCTCCGCTCCGATACGGCCTTTCGTGGTCAACCCCACATGGGGCACCAGCACGTCGGCTCCGGCACGCGCCATCGCGATGGCTTCATCGGGATTGAACACGTAAGGGCACGTCAGCAGGTCCAGTTCGTGCGCCAGCCGGATCATGTCGACTTCAAGGCCAAACCCCATCCCGGTCTCTTCAAGATTCTGCCGGAACCGCCCTTCAAACAACCCGACCGTCGGAAAGTTCTGCACGCCGTCAAAGCCTTTGGCCTTGACCTCGCGCAGGAATAACGGCATCAGGCGGAATGGATCGGTGCCGCACACTCCGGCCAGCACAGGCCGGTCTTTTACGACCGGCAGCACCTCTCCGGCCATTTCCATCACGACCGCGTTCGCATCGCCATAGGGCAACAGGCCCGCCAGGCTGCCGCGTCCGGCCATGCGGTATCGTCCCGAGTTGTAGATGATGACGATGTCGACGCCGCCTTCGACAGCGCACCTGGCCGAGATACCGGTGCCCGCGCCCGCGCCGACAATGGGCCGGCCTTCTGCGGCTTGAGCGCGCAGTTGTCTCAGCGCTGCTTCACGGGCAATGAACGGCAATCGCGGCTCGCGGTCCGAGGGATCACACGCCCTGCTAAGGCTGTTTCTTGCCGGGCGCCACCGGTGTGATCGTCGGCGGCTTGCTGGTCTGCGAAAGGACCTGCTTCGCGAGCAGGTTCACCACCTGCGCGTCGTTCCGTACGACCGTCAGGAACGCTGTCTGCAGCAATTGCTGCTGGCGATCGCGCAATGCCGCGCTGATGCTGTCGCGGACGCCGGGCGTTGTGAGGTCGCGCTGGCCGGCCTCCTCCTTTGCGGCGACCAGGACCAGCGTGTAGCCGCCCCCGGTGTTCACCTGGCTGACGGTACCGGGCTGCGCCTTCAGCACGGCATCGCGCAGCGGAGCGGGCGCCTGTCGAAGCTGCGAAGCGGGCACGAGTCCGAGGTCACCGCCTTGCGGCGCCGTCTGCGAATCCTCCGAATAGTCCATCGCCAGCTCGCTGAACAGCGCACCGCCCTGCAGGCGGTCCGCGATCATCTTGATCTTGCGCGCGGCTGCTTCCGGGGTCGTCGCGTCGTCGTTCTGACGGTTGGCGATCTGGGGCTCGCGCACGGGCGTGACGACGATTTGCGCAATGCGATAGGCCGGCTCGTTCAGGTTGAACTGCCCGCGATTGGCGTTGTAGTACTCGACTATCGCCTCTTCGCTCACCGCGACCTTCGAACTGACTTCATGCTCCATGACCTTCTGCGTCGTCAGGTCGCGCCGGAGATCCTCCTTGAGATCCGCCGTCGTCAGGCCGCGCTGGGTGAGCTGCTTCTGAAAGACATCGTCCGTCAGGTTCTTCTTGCGTTCGTTGAAGGCCGTCTCGATTTCGGCCCCCGTTACTTCGATGCCGAGCGCCTTGGCCTTCGCCACCAGAAGATTCTGCGTGATCATCTCGTTCAGCAGGTTGACCTTGGCAGTCATCGCCTCGGTCTCCGAGGGCGTGGCCGCGAGGTCGACCATGCGCCGGTAGGCCTTTTCGACGTCATCCCGCCGGATTTCACGGCCGTCGACGACGGCCCAGGCGTCGGGGGACGGGGCGGCCGGCGGAGGCGCGGGGGGCTTGGACGAGCAGGCTCCCGCGAGCAGCAGGGAAGCGAGCGTGGCGAGCGGCGTCAGACGGCATTGAAGCGGCATACGCCATCTTAACGGGTGTGCGGCCGGGGCTTGACGCTTC
This sequence comes from uncultured Acidobacteriota bacterium, assembly GCA_963724645.1. Taxonomy (GTDB): domain Bacteria; phylum Acidobacteriota; class Vicinamibacteria; order Vicinamibacterales; family SCN-69-37; genus CAVXSP01. The sequence goes on along the minus strand of CAVRVJ010000003.1, from coordinate 1,327,848 downwards.
CGCGATCGGCGCCGAGCGATGCCATCGTCGCTTCCGCCATCGTCGTTCTTGCCTGCCGGGTGTCCAAGTTCAGCGAAACAGTTGGCCCCCGAAGATGACGAGGTAGTCGCGCCAATTCTCCCACGTATGCGCGCCCTGGCTTTCCTGGAAAGTTGGAGTGAACCCGTGCTTCTTCAAGAGATTGACGGCGTTCATCGTGTTGGCCATCGCGGGGTCGTCCTTCCCGGTGCTGAACCAAAGCAGCTTCACGCCTTTCTTGAGAGCCTCGTTGTCGAGCGCCGCCTTGTTCTGGGTCTCCCAGACCTCAACCGCGGATGGTTGACCGGCGCCGCCGCCGGAAAGGCCGGCGCTGAACACGCCGATATAGGCGAATTTGTCCATGTTGGGAATCGCGATGTTCAGCGTCTGGCCGCCGCCCATCGACAATCCGGCAATCGCCCGGCCGGCGCGCTCGGCGCGAACACGATATGTCTTTTCGACGAAGGGAACGATATCGGCGAGAAACTCCTTCACGAATTCCATGCGCGCCTCGGGAAGGGCGGCCGCCGCGCCGGTGCGTGTGTGCCCGTTCGGCATGACGACTATCATCGGCCTGGCGCGGTTGGCGGCGATGAGGTTGTCGAGGATCACGCCCGCGCGTCCGATCGCATTCCAGGATTGATCCGTGTCGCCCGACCCGTGCAGCAGATAGAAAACCGGATACCGATCGGCGGCCGCGCTATAGCCGGGCGGCGTGTAGACGTGCAGGCGACGCTGCCGGCCAAGCACCGACGATTCGTAAGAGACCTCGGCGACCGCTCCGTGCGGCACGTTCTTCAGATCCGTCCACTCGCCGCCGGGGACGACCAGCAGGTTGCGCAAGCCGGTCGTGGTCTCGTTCACGGACTGGTTGGAGGGATCGACGACGGTCACGCCCTGGACGCCGAAGCTGTACTGGTAGACGCCGGGCGCGAGCGGGCCGGCCGTTATCTCCCAGACGCCGTTCTCGCCTTTCGTCAACGGACCGCCGCGGCCGGCGCCCCGCAGCGCGACATCGCTCGCTTGCGGCGCATACATTCGAAACACGACGCGGCGATCCGGCAGCACTTCGGGCGAAACCACCGTTGGCGCCGCGGGTGTCGCACCGCGCCCGGCCGCCTGCCGGGCCATTGCCGTTGCCGGAACCAGCGCGATCAGAAGTAATCCAAAGACCTCTACGGCGTGGGACATCCGACGGAACTTCATGGCAATCCCCCTCGAAGCGTGAACATCTTGCTTGCTCCTGGCTCCGAAAAAGCTGAAGCCCAATCGTAGACCCGAACGGCGGGAAATACACGTGCCGTTGTGCGCGCGTGCCACGAGCGACGACACGGCCTGTGCTCAGTTCCCGCCGGACACTCTGACGGGCGAGTCGCGATATAGCGCAGGCAGCAACCGCTTGAAGTTCACGAGCTTCGGCTGGTCGTTGATGACGATGTAGGGATAGGTCGGGTTCTTGATGAGGAAGTCCTGATGGTAGGCCTCGGCTGGAAAGAATGCCCCGAATCGATCGACGCGCGTCACGATCGGCCGTGAAAACGCGCGAGCCTCGGTGAGCTGAGCAATGTAGGCCTCGGCCACGCGTTTCTGAGCTTCACTTGTATAGAAGATATTGGAGCGATAGCTCGGCCCTTCGTCGGGACCCTGCCGATCGAGCTGCGTCGGGTCATGGCCGACGGAGAAGAAGACCTGCAGCAGTTTGCCGTAGGAGACGTTCGCCGGGTTGAACGTAATCTTCACCGCCTCGGCGTGCCCCGTCTTCTCCGTGCTCACGTCTTCGTAGGTCGGATTGGGCGTCGTGCCACCGGAATAGCCCGCCACGGCCTGCGTCACACCATTGACGTGCTCGAACACCGCCTGAATCCCCCAGAAGCACCCACCCGCGAGAACTGCCGTGTCCACAGCACTCGACGCGGCAGGGATCGAAGGCGGGCACGGGGAGCGCGACGCCGGAGTCTCGCGCCCGCGCCGCCAGAACCAGCGCGGCGCAGGTCACGAGCACTCCAAGGACAACTGCTGGTCTCAGAAATACCTCTTCATACCGACTGTGAAGGTCCAGTAACTGCTGTCGCTATAGGTCGTCAACGGACTCGTCATCGGCGCCTGGGTATTATGGAACAGAACTTCGGCGGTCGCCGTGGCGTGCCGGCGAACGAAGTACTCGACACCGCCGCCGACATTCACGCCGGCCTTGTTCGCCGAGCCCGTGGTCGGATGTTCCTCGAACCGGTAATGATAGAGGCCCACGCCACCCGTCACGAACGGATGGATCCGGCCGCCCTCGAAGTTGTAGACGACGTTGGCGTCGGCGGCGATCGGATGCACGCTGCCCGTGAAGCCCCGGCCGGTGATGTCCCACCACGCACCGCTGACCTGGCCTCGCACCGAGACTCGTCGAGTGAGATAGCCCTCAATGTTCCCCGTGAGCGTCGGGCCGCTGGTGAAGCTGGCTTCCAACGGCGGCGCTGCGCCGAACGATCCGCCAATCGCGACCATGCCCGGCGCAGGGACAGGCTCACGTGCGTCCCGCCTTCGTCCTTGCGCGGCCGCCGGCGTCACACCGAATGTCGCGATGAGCATGGCACACAGAACGGTAGGCCCGAGTCGCATGATCTCACCTCCTATTGGGTCTGACCTGAGGTGTCCGACCTTGGCCGGGGGATCTGGGTGTTGGTCCGATTTCAGTACACATGTCGCGCTTCGAAGCAACGTTGACGACGGGACGCAAGTACGAGCACAAGACGCGTCACGCGAACCGCTGGTCGTCGGCCGACGGCCCGTAGATCGACGGCACCATCAGATTGTTCAACCGCAGATAGACCGTCATCTGGCCGCGATGATGCGACCAGTGCGCGAACGTGTCGCGGATGACGAGGTAGCGCAGCTCCTCCATCACCGGGTGTCCGCCGGCTACCAGCCGCCATTTCGTGGTCGTCAGGGTCTCGTCCGTGGCGCCGGCCAGCGCGCTTAGCCCATCGGCAACCGCCTGGTCGTGCGCGTCGACGAGCTCCGCGCTCGTGCGCAGCGGCCGCTGATCCACGTTGGATCCGCCGAGATTAAGTTCGTCCTGCTTGATGATGAGCGAAAACCAGGAGGGCATCCGGGCCACGAGCGCCGCGAGGCGGCCGAACGGCATGGACTTGTCGTGCGGCTTCCAGTCGTCGCGGCCCTCCGGCATCTGCTCGAGGACGCGGCGGGTCCGTGGGGCTTCGGCCTTCAGTTGCTCGATGAACAGATCGGTCAGCTTCATTGGCGTCCCTCCAGAAATCGAGGATAGATCAGGACGCCGGGGTCGCGCGAGGGCGCTGCCGTTGTCGTTAGACTAGTCCTCGTGTCCGCGACCGTCTGGGTCACCGTCGCGTTCCTCATCCTGACCAACGCGTTGTACGTGGCCGCCGAATTCGGAGCGGTCGGGGTTCGGCGAAGCCGCGTGCGCCGTTTGGCAGAGGACGGGAATGCCGCCGCCAAAGCGCTCGTGCCCTTCATCGAACGCCCCGCGGCACTCGTGCGCTATGTGTCGGCTTCTCAAATCGGCATCACCCTGTCGAGCCTGACGCTCGGCGCGTACGCCGAGGCAACGTTTGGCACGACGCTGGAGTCCGCGATCGCCGGATGGTTCCGAATGGACCCGAGCACGGCCGACTCGGCCGCCGAGGTGGCGCTGCTGCTGGGTCTGACAGCGGTCCAGGTCGTGCTCGGTGAACTCGTCCCGAAATCGCTGGCGCTGCAGCACCCGACCGAGATCGCCTTGTTCACGGTCCGGCCCATGCGGTGGTCGCTGGCGGCGTTCCGGCCGTTTGCGGCGCTCTTGAACTACACGTCGACGATCGTGCTTCGCGCCTTCGGCTCGGGCGGCAGCACGCATCGACATATCCATTCGCCGGACGAAATCGAACTGCTGATCGCCGAAAGCCGCGACGGCGGCCTGCTGGAACCGGACGAGCACCGCCGGCTTCATCAGGCCCTTCGACTCGGGCTTCGCACGGCCCGCGATCTCATGGTTCCGCATGCACGCGTGACGATGCTTCGGATGGACACGCCCTGGCAGGACGTGGTCCGGTTCGTGGCCGCTACGCCGTACAGCCGGATTCCGGTGTACCGCGAATCGCCCCATCGAATTGTCGGCACATTGTTCGTGAGAGACCTGGTTGCCCGCTACGCTGCCGAAGGGCCCGTGCCATTGGAACGGCTCGTGCGTCCCATCGCCGAGGTGCGACAGGATCTGCCGGCCGACCGCGTGGTCACCGCCCTGCGGGAGCGCCGCGTCCACCAGGCGATCGTCGTGGACACACCGGGGCACGCCATCGGACTCATCACCATTCAGGATGTGCTCAGTGAGTTGCTCGGCTCCTCGAGGTCCAGATGACCTTGACGGGAATCATCCTTCTCTGCTTCGCGTTCATCATGCTGAACGGCCTGTTCGTCGCCGCCGAGTTCTCGTTGATCGGGGCGCCCAGAACGGCGATCGCGCGTCGCGCGGGCCAGGGCGATCGGCTGTCGCGCCGGTTGCTGAGCATTCTGGGATCGCCGGAACAACAGGACCGTTACATCGCCACGTCGCAGATCGGGATCACCGTCGCCAGCCTGGGCCTCGGGATGTACGGCGAACACCTGCTGGCCGACATGCTGCGGCCGCATCTCGGGTACGTCCCCGTGCTCGGCGCCGCGGCGCTGTCCGGCGCCCTGACGCTCGGCTTTCTGACGCTCGTGCACATCATTTTCGGGGAAATGGCGCCCAAGAGCGTGGCCTTGCAACATGCCGAGCCTGTGGCGCGGCTGGCGTACTGGCCCATGCGCGTGACGCTGATCGTGATGTATCCGTTCGTGCGGATCTTGAGCGGCGTCGCGCGCGGCTGCCTGCGACTGCTCGGCGTGCGCCGGCAGGACAACACACGCGAGCAGTCCTACACGCCGGAGGAACTGCAGCTCATCGTCGAGGAGAGCGAACAGAGCGGCGCAATTCGCGGCGAGTCCGGCCGCTTGTTCCGCGAACTCTTCGAATTCGGCGATCTCACCGCAGGCGAGGTGATGATGCCGCGCGTTCGCGTCGTCGGTCTTCCATTGGGCGCAAAGCCTGACGAGATCCGCAAGCTCATTGCGTCGAAGCGCCACACGCGCTATCCGGTGTACGACGGCGACCTGGATCACATCGTCGGCGTGGTCCACGCGAAGGACCTGCTCCGCCTGCTGATTGCAGGTCAGCCGGTCACCGCGACGGACGTCAGGCTGATGCCGCCCGTGCCGGAGACCGCGGCGCTCGACGACGTGTTGGCGACGATGCAGCGGGCAGCGGTGCACATGGCGATCGTCATCGATGAGCACGGCGGCACGGCAGGACTCGTCAGTCTCGAAGACCTGTTCGAGGAGGTCGTCGGCGACATCGATGCGGGCACAACGGGCTCGGCCGGTCTCACGCCGCTCCCTGATGGTTCTGTAGAGGTCGCCGGGACGCTGAGGCTGGATGAACTGGGCCAGCATTTCGACATTGGCCTGGAGCACGAGGAAGTCGACAGCGTCAGCGGGCTGGTGCTGGCCCGGCTGGGCCGGCCGCCGGCAGTCGGGGACATCGTCGAATATGGCCGCCTCCGGCTGCAGGTCATCCGGTTGAACGGCCTCGGCGCGGGCGAGGTTCGCGCGTGGCTAGTAGACTGATGGATGGGCGGCCCAGGGCTCCAGCCGTCTCGAGGTGAACAATGCGGCGCGCACTCATCATTCTGGCGGTCAGCACGCTGACTGCGCAACAGCCGGCGCTCAAGTCGGGGATCGAAATCGGCAACGCCGATCCCGCCGTGCGTCCTCAGGACAATTTCTTCCGCCATGTCAACGGCGCGTGGCTGGCCAGGACCGAGATCCCTGCCGACAAGGCGGGGTACGGCGCATTCGCGGAACTGACCGACAAGGCCGAGGCGGACGTGCGCGCCATCCTCGACGCCGCGGCGTCAGCGGACAATCGCGCCGGCGGCACTGTCGCGCAACAGGTCGGCGACTTGTACACGAGCTTCATGAACGAAGCGCGCGCCGAGCAGCTTGGCGCGACGCCGATCAAAGCCGAGCTTCAGAAGATCGACGCAATCACGACGGCGCAGGCCATGGCCGCCGAGGCGGGCGCCTTGTCAGCGATCAATGCCGGCGGACCGGTGAACGCCGGGGTCGCGTCGGACGCGAAAGATCCGACTCGGACGATTCTGTACCTCGCACAGGGTGGCATCGCGCTCCCCGATCGGGACTACTACCTGCAGGACGATCCGAAATTCGTTGAGGTCCGACAGAAGTACCAGGAGTTCCTGGAAAAGATCTTCACGCTCTCCGGCCGGCCCAACGCTGCGGCTGACGCGAAGGCGGTCCTCGGTCTCGAGACCGAACTGGCGAGGATTCAGTGGACGCGCGTCGAGAGTCGCGATTCGCTCAAGACCTACAACAAATTCCCATTCGAGAGCCTCCCCAGGGAAATGCCGGGCTTCGATTGGATGGCGTGGGCCAGGCCCCAAGGCCTCGATCGAGCCGTCGACGTCGTTGTGTCACAGCCGTCGTTCTTCAAGAGTTTCGCGGCCCTTGTCCCGGCCACACCTCTGGCGACATGGAGGGCGTGGTTGGCGGCGCAGTATTTGACCGCAGCGGCGCCCTATCTGAGCAAGCCGTTCGTCGACGCGTCCTTCGAGCTGTTCGGCCGCACGCTCAGCGGACAGCCGAGCCAGCGCGAGCGCTGGAAACGAGGAGTGAGCGTCGTGAACGGCCACATCGGCATGGCTGTCGGAAAACTGTATGTGGACAAGACGTTTCCACCAGAGGCGAAGGCTCGAATGCAGAAGATGGTCGGCAACCTGCTCGAGGCGTACCGGCAATCGATCACGACGCTCGACTGGATGACCCCTGATACCAGGAAGCAGGCGCTCGAGAAGCTCGCGAAATTCAACACCAAGATCGCGTATCCGGACAAATGGCGCGACTATACCGGGCTCGTGATCAAGTCTGACGACCTGCTCGGGAATGTCCTGCGGGCAGAGAGGTTTGAGAACGACTATCAGGTGGCCAAGCTCGGCAAGCCTGTCGATCGGACCGAATGGCTCCTGACGCCGCAAACGGTCAACGCGTACTACACTCCTCTGATGAACGAGATCGTGTTTCCGGCGGCCATCATGCGGCCGCCGTTCTTCAACTTCGACGCGGACGACGCGGCGAATTACGGGGCCATCGGCGCGGTGATCGGCCATGAAATCGGCCACGGTTTCGACGACCAGGGCCGCCATTACGACGGCACGGGCGCGCTGCGCGACTGGTGGACGGAGGCGGATGCGAAGGAGTTCGAGAAGCGCGCGAAGATGCTGGTCGAACAATACAACGCGGCCACGCCGCTGCCAGGGCTGCACGTCAACGGCGAACTCACGCTCGGAGAAAACATCGGCGATCTCGGCGGCCTGTCGATCGCTTACAAGGCCTATAAGATCTCGCTGGCCGGGCGGCCCTCGCCCACCTTGGACAACCTGACAGGCGAGCAGCGCCTGTTCGAGGGTTGGGCGCAGATCTGGCGCACCAAGTACCGTGATCAAGAGGCCCGGCGGCGGCTCGTGATCGATCCGCATTCGCCGCCGGAGTTCCGTGTGAATATTCCGGCGAGCAACGTCCAGGGCTTCTACGATGCGTTCGGCGTCAAGCCCGGCGACAAACTGTACAGGGACCCGAAAGATCGGGTTCAGATCTGGTAGTACGGGATGGTGAATCGGATTTCCTAGTTACCTCGCGAGCGGCCGGATTCGGATGTTCCTCCACCTGCTGATCAGGGGTTGACTGATGGTGACCCCTGAGCCGGCATTGACCGGCAGCGCCAGATCGCGCTCGTTGATCCCGTGAAGCTGCAGGCCGATGAACCCTTTGGGATGGCTCTTGTACACGGCATCGAGCGTCAGATCCTCGACGGGATGGCCGTTTACCCATGTTTGAATGCGCGGTCCGTTGGCGACGATGCGCAACACGTTCCAACCTTCGTCGACAAAGAAGTGATGCCCGTGGTCGATCTTGGCCTGCGAGGACAGCCAGCCAGTTCCGAGGGCTTCACCGTACAGCAGTCCGCTGGTGGATAAGCCCTCGTAGAATCTCCTGACCTCGACCTGCGGTCCAACTACGCGGCCAGCGGCGAGGTCGAAACCCTGTCCTGTCGTCACGGGCCGGACCTGACTGCGGATCTGAATCCCCTGATTCGTCACACGGTCGACCATCGTCTCGAGCTCGAGCTCAAAATCGTCGAACTCCTGCAGGGTGCAGAGGAATGAATTCATGCTGGCGCTGTTCTGCACCGTGCGGCCGACAATGGCGCCATCCTCGACGGTATAGGTGTGCGCCCCATTCAGATGGACCCAGCCGTTCAAGGTCGAGCCGTCGAATAGCCGCGTCCATTCGCCCGGTGTCTGGGCTGCCCGGGGTGAATCCAGCTCGGGCAACGCGAATGCGATAATTGCGTCACCTGATTTCGTGCCGTTCTTGCCTCCGCCGCCGGCGGCAATCACGACGTATTCCCTGCCGTTGACCATATAGACGCTGGGGGTCGCATAGCCGCCCGCCGGCAGCTGGTGCTCCCACAATAGCCGCCCGGAATGCGCCTCGAACGCCCGAATCTTTTCGTCCGCGGTCGCCGCCACGAACACAACGCCACCGGCCGTTGTGACAGTGCCGCCGTAGTTCATCGTGCCGGTGTTGCGAATGCCCTTGGCGACCAACTGCGGATACTCTCCAAGGGGGACCTTCCAAAGAATCTCACCCTTGTTGAGATCGACGGCGTTGAGCGTTCCCCAAGGCGGTGCAATCGCCGGCACGCCGTCCTGATCCGTGAAGACGGTGTACGCGTCGATCGCGTACCGATCGACCGAACGTTTCAGGGGAACGGACGCCGCCTCGCCAGGCGGACTGGCGACGTACTGCAGGAGCCCGCTCATCTCCGCAGGCCGGAAAAGTCGAAAGGCCGGCATGCTGTTGCGCCCCTCGAGAACGATCGCCTGGATGTCCGCCTTGCTCATCTTCAGTTCGGTCAGGGACGGCGTCAGAGGGGGTGCGCCTCGTCGATCGGCGCCGTGGCAGCTCGCGCAAGTCTTTTCGTAGATTTGCCGTCCCAGCTCGATGGGCGTCTGCGACCCATTGAGCGGCGACTCGTGCACCGGCCTGAGCTGGTTGATCGTCGGCGCGTCGTTGACGTTCACGTACAGCACGTTCAGGAAGGGATCGAACGATCCCCCGTGCCATTCACTGCCGCCCAGATGGCCCGGCTGCGTCAGAGTGCCCTGCAACGTCGGCGGAGTGAAGATCGATCCGGCCGTGTATTTCTTGAATTCCCTGAGAGCAAATTCGCGTGCCGCCGGCGTGATGTTGGTGAGATCAGCCTCGGTGAGCAACTGGCGCACGAGCGCCGGTGGTTTGAGGGGAAACGGCTGCGTGGGCCAGGCTTCCTCGCCGGGCACGGTGGAAGGCGGCACCGGCTTTTCGACCACCGGAAAAACCGGCTGCCCCGTGTCCCGATCGAGCACGAAGATGAAACCCATCTTCGTGAGCTGGACCACGACATCTCTGGGAGTGCCTCCCGCGTTGAGTGTGACAAGGATCGGTGCTGGCGGATTGTCGTAATCCCAGATGTCGTGATGCACGGTCTGGTAGTGCCACTTGCGCTCGCCGGTCGTCGCGTCGAGGGCCAGGACGCTGTCGGCAAACAGATCGGCGCCTTTGCGGAACGCGCCGTAGAAATCGTCCGTCGCCGATCCGGTCGCGCAGAACACCCACCCGCGGCGCTCGTCGACGGTGATGCCACCCCATGCGTTGGCGCCGCCGTAGTTCTCGCCATTCACCCATTTCCACGTCTCGTGGCCGAACTCGCCTTCCTGCGGGATCGTGTGAAACACCCACTTGAGCTGGCCCGTGGCGGCGTCGAAGGCGCGAACGTGGCCGGGCGAGGCGTCGTAGCTCTCGTTGACGCGCGAGCCGACGATCAGCAGATTCCTGTAAATCGCGCCAGGCGACGTCATCTCGAGGCTCACCGTCGCCGGATCCACGCCGAGATTCTCGCGCAGGTCGATCCACCCGCCCTTGCCGAATGTCGTGATCAGCCTGCCCGAGGCCGCGTCGAGAGCGTACACGCGATCTTTCACGAAATCGAAGATTCGCTCGCCCTCTGCGCCCTTCCAGTACGTGACACCTCGATTGCGAAGCCTGATCACGGCGTGGCGCTCGTTGTAGGTCGCCGGATCGAAGCTCCAGAGTTCGCGGCCGGTGGCCGCATTCAATGCCACGGCCTTCAGACTCGGCGTGGTCAGATACATCACGCCGTTCACGACAATGGGATTGGCGTGCATCGTGGAACGCGCGCTGGCGTCGCCGGTGGCGTATTCCCAGACCGGCTGCAGCCGGTGGACGTTTGCTGCATGAATCTGTGCGAGCGCAGCGTACTGAGTGGCGCCCGGATCGCCGCGGTAAACCGGCCAATCCCGGTTTGCGGGCTCAGGTTTGGCCTGGCCCAGAATCGCGGCGCCCCCACTGCACGCCAGGGCCGCGATGATCACTGGAAGGACGACGCGTCTCGTCATGGCAGCCTGCGGTGACTCTCCGCGCCAATCGTAGCACCGCCCGCAAGCCTTCGACCCGCAGCATTCCCATGTTGCCCCACGCCTCGTCCATGACAAATCATTTGAGAGGGGCAGGATGATGACTGGCGAGCCGATCTGCGTGACTGGCGCCTCAGGGTTCGTGGCGGCGCACATCGTCCGCGAGCTGCTCGAGCGCGGCTACAGGGTTCGAGGCACCGTTCGGAGCCCGCCCGCCCAGGGAAAGTATGCCTTTCTCACGGGCCTCCCGGGCGCGGCCGGCCGGCTCGAGTTGATGACCGCGGAATTGCTCAATGAGGGGTCCTACGCGCCGGCGATCGACGGCTGCGCGGTGGTCATCCACACAGCAAGCCCGTATATCGTCGACGTCAAGGACCCTCAGCGCGATCTGGTCGATCCGGCCGCCAACGGCACGCTCAACGTCTTGCGATCGGCCAAGCGGGCCGGAGTGCGGCGTGTGGTTCTGACCTCTTCGCTGGCCGCGATCACCGATGAACCGATCGACGGGAAAGTCTTTACGGAGAGCGACTGGAACGAGCGGTCCTCGCTCGATCGCAACCCCTACTACTTTTCCAAGACCGTCGCCGAACGATCGGCCTGGCGATTTGTCGAGGACGAATCGCCTGGCTTCGACCTGATTGCCATCAACCCGTTCATGATTCTCGGACCGTCGCTCGGGCCGGACCTGAACACGACGAACGCCGTTTTTCGCGACATCCTCACGGGGGCGTACCCGGGAATTCTGAGCCTGGCGTGGGGATTCGTGGACGTGCGCGACGTGGCCACCGCTCACGTGCTGGCGATGGAGAACGACCGGGCGCACGGCCGCTACATCTGCGCCGGCGAAACGCTTTCAATGAGGGACGTCGTCGCGTTGCTGGAAGAAGCGGGCTACGGCCGCCGCTATCGGCTTCCGAGGCGTGATCTGACCGGCCCGATCGGCAGTTTCGTGGTCAAGCTGTTGTCCTACACGCGACCGAAGGGAACCGGCTCGTATATTCGGACCCACGTCGGCAGGACGATGCGCTACGACAACAGCAAGATCAGACACGACCTTGGAGTGAACTTCCGGCCGGCGCGTGAAAGCGTGATCGCGACAGTCGAAGATCTCGTACGGTGGGGTCACCTCAAACAATAGGGCTTGCAACGCGCACTGATCCAGGGAGGCCTTCATGCAGATTGGGATCGTTGGCGCCGGCATGATCGGCTCGACCATGGCGAAGCTGTGGGTCGACGCCGGACACCACGTCCGAGTGGCTTCGCGACACCCCGAGGGCCTGCAGGCACTCGTCGACAGGTTAGGAAATCAGGCGTCGGCGGGGACACCTGCCGAGGCGGCCACGTTTGGCGACGCGGTGATGCTGACGGTCCCACTGCGCGCCATCCCCGGACTCGCACACGATCTCGCGCCTCTGTTGGCGGGCAAGGTCGTCATCGACACCAGCAACGCATACGAGAAGAGGGACGGGGACAGCGCACGTGACGCGGCGCGCCATCCCGGCGGATCCGCGGCGTGGGCGGCTGCCTTCTTTCCAAAGGCCCGTTGGGTGAAAGCGTTCAACAGCGTGTACTTCAAAGTGCTCGAAAGTGAAGCGCACCGCAACGGCGATCGAGTCGGCATTCCGCTCGCCGGCGACGACCCCGGCGCCATGGAGGTCGTGGCCGGCCTCGTGCGGGACGCCGGTTTCGATCCTGTCATCGTCGGAGCACTGCCTCGGGGGAAGGAGTTCGAGCCGGGCACCCGGCCGTACAACACTGGCATGAGCGGCCGGCAATTGCGGAGCCTGCTGACATGATTGCCGGCCGATCGACAGGGACCGAATTCATGGACGTCTTATTTCAGTGTCAGGCGAAGGAGGACGGGCAAAGGACGCCAGCGCTTCGAGCCAGCGCTTGACGTCGGCATCCCATCGCGACTGGGCGGAGCCGGCACGGCCATTGGCCGTTGCCTCATCGTACCGGCGCTGTGCGTCGGCCTCATCGTGCAGGAAGCGATCGGCCAGATCCGTGAGTTGCTCGGCCGTGTTATCGCACGGATGGGGGAGCCCGGCGAAGAACTGCCGCATTCGCCGCGTAAACACCTCGGTCAGATCGAAGTGGGTCTGCTCGTGCCTCAGCGTCTCCAGACCGCTCCCCAGTTGGATCGATACCGTCGGGTCCACCCACGAACGGTCTGGAAGGAACACGGCGACCGCCTGAAATGTGAACTCGTCGCCCGTGCAGTGAAATCCCCAGATCAAACTCTTGGCCGTCATGGCGGCCTCCGAGTGACTGATGGGCGGCCGCGCGAGGAAGTCGCTCCACGCCAGGCGGCGGGTCGCCGACCACCGCAGCGCGCCCGCAGGCACGATCCTGCTGGCCGGCTGCTCGACGGTGGAGGCCGGCGGAGTGCGTTGTGGAACCTGGGGCCGGCACGAGGCTGCCGCAACGCCGATGCAGGCCAGACTGGGCAGGAGGCGCGGACGCATCGGCTTCATTTTGCAGCGTGCGGTGATCTTATGGGACGGGCTTGAAGGGCGTGAAGCGTTCCTGTCGCAGCACGGCCCGTGCGCGATTCTCCTCTTCAGCGGCCACGTAGAAGAACGCGCCGACTCGTTGTCTTCGAAACAGGAACCCGGCGGAGTAATGATCCGCTTCGACCGCGTAATCCAGGCCAGCAGCCGTCAATACTTCTTCGACACGCAGCGCGTCATTCAACTTTCGCGCGATATAGATCAGGCTGAGCTCACGATCGCCGAACGCCTCCGGCTCCTGACGCATGCGAAGAGTCGGCGGCTACCGCGGCCGCCCGGAACCTACAACTTCCGGAGGCGCAGCTCGCCGCGGGCAAAATCCATCGCCACGCGATACTCATTGAGGAACGTGTAGCCGAGGACGCCGCCGAGCTGGAATCCGAGAAGCACGCTCGGCGCCCGCAGGTTGAGCACTGCCACGGCGAACTTCTGGTATTCGATGGCGTCGAAATTCAGGTCGACGCCCGGCAGCACGAACGCGTCCGGATCGAGGCCCATGATGCCAAAGACCCGAAGCCCGATCCGGCGCGTCGGCTGCATCGCGAGCTGTGTCGCCATGTCCTTGCTGATCGAGAGCATTTCGCCGCCGGTATCGACGATGAACGAGGCAGGGTACTTGTCGTTGACGAGCCCCCGGACGAGGGGCAGGCGGTAGACCCGCAGCGGCAGGCGGAAATCCGCGGGCTCGATCGGAATCTCGCGCCCGAAGCTGACCTCGTGGCGTTTGTAGTCGACGACGACCGAGAGGCCGAGCGCCATCGGGGAAAACGTCTCGTTCTGCCACGAGTCCGTGCCTGGAATGTTCTGACGGCGTATCGATACCGGCACGTCGTGAATCGTGAGATCGCCGATCGCGATTGTGTCGGCGCGCCCGACGGCGAGCCGGCGAACACCCGGGGCGCCGACACCCGTGATCATCGTTTCGATGATTCCGCGAACGCCGGCACGGTCGGCGGATTTTCCGGTGACCGCCGTCCGATCGGCGCCGGTATCGAGAACGAACTCCATCGGCTTGCCGTTCAAGAGGCCGTCGATGACGACTTTCTTCTCCCGCATCGTAAACGGCACCGTATGCGAGCCGCCGGCGCCCTCGATCGTCACGGGCGTGCGCCCGCTGAAGCTACGCAGCAGCCGGATCTTGATCGCCGCCACGTCGGTGTCGCCGCGCAGGCGCGCCGGCAGCACCTTGACGTACTCCTCGTAGACGCGGGCGGCGTCGTCGTACCGGAAGACGCGCTCGTACAGCTCGGCCACGAGCACGAGGATTTCGGCATCGGTTGGTGCAGCCGTGAGGGCGGCGAGCCCCTCGGTCAGCGCCTCGCCAAGACGGCCGCGCGCCGCGAGCGAGCGCGCCACGCCGAATCGCGCGCGCGCCGACGCCGGGTACCGCTGCTGCGCATCCCGGTAAGCCGCCTCCGCCTCGTCGAACAATCCTCCGCCCCACAGCGCGTCGCCGAACAGCGTCAGCGAGTCTTCATCGTTTGTAACGGCCTTCAGGGCCTCGGACCCCCGCCGGGCGATCTCAAAACTGGAAAGCCGGAGCGCCGAACGAATCATGCCCTTGAGGGCGCCGGTCGGCAGGTCGCCCTGGCCCGCCGAAAAAGCTTCGGCGTAATGCCTGTAGGCCTCTTCGTATCGCGCGTCCGCGAAGAAGTGCGTCGCGCGCTTGTACCGGTCCGCCGCCTCGCTGGGCGTCAGCCGGTGCTGCGCGCCGAGGGTCGCCGCGCCGGCGAGGACGGCGACGGCGACGACGAACATCCGGGGCCGTCGCGCGTGCCAGACGTTTGAAATACATGACTCTTGCCGCATATTCGATCACCTGCCGCCCGGCGGCGCGAGATTAGGTCGGGTCGATCCCGTTGCCAGTCGCTCGGAAATTGGAGGCAAGTATATGCGGATTGGGGCCTGGGCGCCGCGAAAGTCAGGTTTCCTCGATAGTCCGGGCCCCGTGCGGAGCCAACGCGACGGGAATCACGCTCGAGCCGGGCACCGCGGCAGCGATTGCCTCGCAGATCCGGCCGTCCGCCACGCTGTTCGATCCGCGCAGGATAGTCACCGATCCGCCATCGCCTCCGGCGCCATTGACCTTCCAGCCGCTCGCCCCGTGCGCCGCGGCAATCTCGATCACGCGTCGGGCGGCCTCCCCAATCAGTCTGGGATGCAGACAGGCCTGCGCCTCGGTATTGCACGAGAGCGATCTGCCGAAGGCCTCGAGATCGCCCGCGCGAAGGGCGTCGCGCGCATCGGCCGCACACCGGCGGAGGGTCTCGAGGCGTGGCGAGGTCTCGCCTTCACCCTCGAGTTCGGCGATGACCAGCCGGTGCACGTCGGATGACCGGTGCGACACCCCGAGGAACACGAGCAGCAGCCGCTCCTCGAGCCGCCGGCACAGGCCGGCATCGAGTTCGAGTCGCTCGACGGAAGCGCGTGGGAATCGATCGATCGCAATGTAATTGACGCCTCCAAATGCCGCCGCGATTTGATCCTGCACGCCGCACTGCCATCCGAGGATGTCCATCTCGACATGGTGGGCGGCCATGGCAAGTTCCATCGGCGTCAACGCGCGCCCCAGCAGTCGAGACAGGGCCGCAAGAAGTGCCACGGTCACGGAAGCTGAAGTCCCGGTCGACGCCCCGGCCGGCACTGCAGATGCGACGTCGATGCGGACGGCGGCACCGTCGGGAATGTCCAGATAGTCGATCGCCGCCTCCAACAGCGGATGGGCGCCTCCGCTTCCGGATCGGGGCTCGTACTCGGTACACGAGACCGGAGTTGTGCAGGTGAAATGTGACCGCGGGGTCGTCACGCTGACGGCTGAATGCGCGGAGCGTGACGTCCACCCCTGGGGTCACCGCGATGTTCAGCACCCTTCCATATCCAGCGAACCAGGTATCCGTCCAACCGCCGTTGTCGGCGATGCGCACGGGGGCGGTCGATCGAATGACGCGGTCACGCATCGCGACAGTCTGGCTCGCCGGAAAACAACGGTTATTTCGACCTCTGCGGCCACCTCGGGTCGGGCGACCACTTGAAGATGTTGCCCGTCAGGCTGGCGACGTAAACCGCCCCATCGGCTGCGACGGTCAGCTCGTGCCCCGGGCTTTCCATCGAGCCGAGAATCCTGCCGGTCACAAGGTCGATTTTCATCAAGCGGCCGGCGAGCGTGTCGTACGTGATGTTCTCGCTGTTATTGCGGTGGGTGATGACCCACATCTCGTCCCTGGGCGTGATGAAGATGCCCTGCGTGCAGCCAAGGTGGGTCCAGATCTTGAGCAACTTGCCGTTGACGTCGAAGATCTGGATCCGATTGTTCTCCCGGTCGCTGACGTACACCTGGTCCTTCGAGTCGATGGCGACGGAATGCGGAATGCGGAACTGTCCGGGCCCGTCCCCCGGCGTGCCCCAGGCCATGACGTACTTGCCCGTCTTGTCGAGTTTGACGACGCGCGAATTGCCGTACCCGTCTGAGATATAGACATTGTCCTGCGAGTCCCACGCGATGTCGGTCGGGCGGTTGAACGTCTTGTCATCGGTGCCCGCGACACCTTTCCTGCCCCACGTCTGGAGCAGCTTGCCGTCGTTGGAGAACTTGAAGACCTGATGGTCGGAGTTGTCGGTGACCCATACGTTGCCGGCCCTGTCGACGCGAATGCCATGCGGATTCCCGAAGAGGCCTTTGCCCCAGGACCGCAGGTACTTGCCCGTCGAGTCGAACACGACGATCGGATCGGCCTTCAAACCACGCTGGAAGGCGTAGACATTTCCCTGGGCGTCGGTCGTCACGGCCGAGGCGCGCCCGAACTTGAACCCGTCGGGCATCGTGTCGGGTTCCTCGCCGAATCGAATCTCGACGCGGTACTTGAGCAAGGCGCCTTCGTGCGGCGCCCAGCCATCGGGCACATACCCCTGCTCGGGCGCCTTGCCGGCCGGCTGATGGGGTCCTGGCTGACCGGAGGGAAGCGCTTGTGGCGCGAAGGTCACGCCGAGACCGGCCCCGATGCCGAGCACGGCTGTCGATGCGAGAAGCCAATGGGTCATCTGAGCCCTCCTGCGATTGCGACAGCATAGGCATTGACGTGACGGTCTGCAACGAGAGGCCTGTGAATGGCAGCGCGTTCATCGCGACGGCGCGACTCGGACCCGGTGCTGTTCCACCAGCTCGCGGATGGCCGCGATGACAAGCTGGGGTTCGTCCAGGTGCGCCCAGTGGCCGCTCTGTCCAGCGATGATCACTCGTCCGTGGGATGAGAGCGCCGCCAGTTGTTCGTGCGTGTCGCGCCGGGCCGCCCAGCCCTGAGCGGCGGAAATCACAATGAGCGGGATGTCGCCGAGCGATCCCCTCCGCTACGTCGCGCGCGCTCGACGGCAGACCGGCCAGGTGACGGGCCATGGCAGTGAAGCATTTGGGCTGAGACCAGCAGGCCTGCACGAGCGGCCAGCTCTCCGGCGGCAGCTTCTGGACCTCGCCGACCAGCCGGCTGAGCACGCCCTCCACCTTCGAGCCGAACAGCCGCGCGACTCCCCGCGCTGCCCCCGGCGCTTCGCCGGTCAACAGGATAAGGATCAGCCGCACAAATCCGACGCGCGCCAGCAGTGCTCCCAGGCGGGAGAGGAACACGCCTCCTCTGAGTTGTCGTCGCAGCTCCGGCCCAGGATTGATCCAGTCGGCCGGATGGATCGGATCGACGAGGTACTGCTCCGGCCACGCGGTCGGGATGTTGCTGCGCATACGCGCGGATCACGAAGCTCCCGTACGAATGCCCGGCGAGCACGTATGGCGGTGGGATGTTCGACGCCCGGAGCATCGCATCCAGGGTCGCCGCGTGCGCTTTCGCAGAGGCGGGCGTGGTGCCGGAATCGCTTCTGCCGAGGCCGGCGCGATCGTAGCTGCAGACGCGTGTAAACTCGGCGACACGAGGCTGCACCAGGGCCCAGCTCAACGACGTCGCTGCGATGCCCGCTTCGAGCACGACGACCGGGGCGCCGGTACCCATACACTGGATGTGCAGCCGCTCGCCCGTCGGCACCAGGACAAGATGTGTCGAGTCAGCAAAGCGCCGACGGTCGGCGATCGACGCGATTTGCTGATAGGCCAGGCCCAGCAGGAGAAGGACGGCGGTTGCGGCGAGAACGGCAAACAGCATGCGCGGCAACTCAAGCAGGCCGATGCTCTCGGGAACAGGATGAGGCGGAGGAGACCGCCGCCGACGCGACGCTCTTCGATCGTCGGTGAGCACAACTGTGGCACAATCGGCGCGTTCGGCGCGGGATTACGGAAGCTCTCGAGGCCGACACGGATCGGTACACAAGCGGGGGTGCTTATGAGTGGCGTTTCCAGGCGAGACTTTCTGCAGCGCGCGGGAGGCGCATCCGCGGCGCTGACGTTCATGGTGGCGAACGGCATCAAGCTCGACGCCAACCCGCTGGGCCTGCCGATCGGCAGCCAGGCGTGGCCGCACCGCGCGCGAATCGGGACCAACGGATACGCCGGCCTGGCCTCGCTGCTCAAGGACATGAAAGCGGTCGGGATCGACACCATCGAGCTCGTGTCGCCCAGCGGCGAATTCGCGAGCCTCACCGACGGCAAGCAGGTCAGAAAAGCCCTCGACGACAGCGGAATGAAAAGCCCCAGCGCGCATTTCCGTGGCGTCCGGACGAACCTGCCGACGCTGATCCAATGGGCGCACGACATCGGCATGACCCACATGAGCATGGCCAGCATGGGCGGCCAGACGGTAAATGGCGTGACTACGCTCGAGACGGTCAAGAAGACCTGCGACGAGTACAACAAGCTCGGAGCGGTGGCGAAGAAAGAGGGTCTGCAGATGATGACCCACAACGAGGGCTTCGAGAACTCGAGACTCGACGACGGCAGGCTGACCTATCCGGTCCTGCTCGAGTACCTCGATCCAGACGTCATGAAGATGCAGTTCCAGATGTCGTCGATGCGGACCATTGGCGACCCGGTGATGTATTTCACGATGTACCCCGGCCGGTTCGCCTCGGCACACCTTCAGGGCGTGGACGCGAGTGCCGGCATGACCGCGGTTGGCCGAGGAACGCTGACGGTCAAGCCGACGCCCGAACAACTCGCGGCGCAGGAGGCGGCGCGCGCCGCACGGGCCGGCGGCGGCGGGCGTGCAGCAGCTGGTGGTGCGGCCGCAGCGGGTGGCGGGCGGGCCGCCGTGGCCGGCGGAACGGTCGCGGCCGGCGCCGAGGGGCCTGGTGGCCTCGCGGTCGGCGAAGACAGCGTTGACTGGGTCAAGGTGTTTCAGGCCGCCAAAATCGGTGGCCTGAAGAATTACTTTGTCGAACAGGACTGGGCCGTCACCCTGAGAAGCATTGCGTATCTCAAGACGTTGAACGTGACATAGCATCACGCAGGTGGGCAGGACATGTCTGATCAGCACTTGACTTGACGTGGTGTCGTCGCGCGCCCGTGAGGGCGCGGAGGCACTGCCACGTCAAGTCAAGTGACTTTCCGTATAAGACGAAGATTAGTCGGGCAAACTGAACACGAACATCGAACCCGCACCCGTACCGACGATGTATTGCTTGCCATTCACGGCGTAACTGATCGGACCGCTCGCGCTCGGGCCACCGAGATTGACGTGCCAGAGCAGTTCGCCGGTTCTGGCGTCGAGTCCGACAAAATTGCCTTCCACCCCTCCGGCAAATACCAGGTCGCCCGCGGTCGAGAGTACGCCCGACTCGGTATAGCTGACCATCTTGAAGTCCCACTTCTTCTCGCCGGTCTTCACGTCCAGGGCGCGAATGGCGCCGTAGCCTTCTTCCTCTGTCTTGAAGGGGACAGGCGCCCGCGCGGGCCCACCAGCGCGCGGTCCGCTGTACCCGGGAGGCGGCGTCGAACCGGTATATCGCACGCCCTCCTTCCACTCGCCGGCATCGAACTTCGCGGAACGTCCACCGGAATTCTCCCACGTCGGAATGTAGAAGAACCCGGTGCGCGGGCTGTAGGACGGCGGGTACCAGTTGGTGCCACCCTGCGTGCCCGGCTCGACGAAGATCCCGCCCATCGGCTTGGGCCAGAACGCGGGGTTCTTAATCGGACGGCCGCTCTCCTCGAAGCCGTTGTTCCAGGTTTGTTTCACGAAGGCCTTGGCCATCTGGAATTGCCCGGTCACCCGGTCCAGGATGTAGAAGAAGCCGTTGCGGTTGGCCCAGAGCATGAGTTTGCGCGGCCGGCCCTGCCATTCCATGTCCACGAGCACGGGCACCTGCGTGGCATCCCAGTCGTACTCGTCGCCCGGCGTGAACTGGAAGTGCCACTTCAGTTTCCCGGTATCGGCGTCGAGGGCGATCACGCAATTGGAATACAGATTGTCGGCCGGCGTGCGGGTGTCGCCGTTCCAGCCCGGGTTCGGGTTGCCGGTTCCCCAGAACGTCAGGTTCGTTTCAGGGTCGTAGCTGCCGTTATTCCAGATGGGACTGCCGCCGTGTTTCCAGGACTCACCAGTCCAGGTTTTCGCCTCGGGCGCATTCGCCGAGTTTGGCGCTGTGTCGAATCGCCACAGTTCCTGGCCCGTCTTGACGTCGTACGCCGCCACCCAGCAATTGGCGCCTGCCTCATTGGTGGCGGGTCCGAGAATGACCATGTTTCGGATGACAAGCGGAGCGACGTTGTACTGGTAGCCCTTCTTGTAGTCGGCCAGGACCTTGTCCCAGATCACGTGACCGCTCTTGACGTCGATGGCAAGAAGGTGACAATCCACCGTGGCCCAGAACAGCGTGTCGCCGGCGATCGCCATGCCTTTGTTGACTTCGTAGGCGTTGTAGTACGCCTTGGGATCGAGCGGACGTGAGAACTTCCAGTACTGCCGCCCTGTGACCGCGTCAAGAGCCACCGCCTCGAGCGCGGTGCCTGTGTACATGATGCCGTCCACGACCAGCGGTGTGTTCTCCATCTTGTTCTGATTGTTCGTGTTCTTCGCGTAGAGCGGATGGTAGGACCACTTCAACTGAAGGTTCTTGACGTTGCCCCGGTTGATCTGCGAGAGCGGGCTGTAGCGCTGGCCCGCGTATCCGCCTGAATAGGTGAGCCAGTTCTGCGGCTCGCGGTCGGGATGGAGCAGGCGGTCGGGCGTCACTTGCGCGCCCAGCGGCGCGGACGCCAGCAGTGCAAGGAGAATCGGCAGGCGTAGCTTCATGGCGGGCACCTTCGATTTTGATAAGGTCTGGAACTTCGGAGAGGCTATGGCGTATGCTCCGCTGGGTCAAGGGTGATGCTGGGATACTCACGGCTCGCTTCAGCGTGCGTCCTGCTGCTGTGCGCGGCGCCTCTGATCGCCCAAGGCCAGCAGCCGGCCCCGGCCGTCCCGCCGGGCGACGCTTCTCGCGGTAAGGCGCTGGTCGAGTCGAGCGGCTGCTTTGACTGCCATCGGATCGGCGAACGCGGTTCGCGGCTGGGTCCGGATCTTTCCGAGCTTGGCGGCCGGCGCACGCCCGAGCGCCTCTGGCAGGCGCTGGTGGCCCCGGATGAGGAAGTTGTTCCCGAAAACCGGTTCGTCCGCGTCGTTACCAAGGACGGCGCCACCGTCACCGGCAGACTGCTCAATCAGGACGCAATCAGCGTGCAGTTGATCACTCCGAAGGAGGAGCTCAAGTCCTACCTTAGGGCGAACCTGCGCGAGTTCGCCATCGTCGACAAGGGCCTGATGCCGTCCGTTCAAGGCAAGCTGACGGATCAGCAGGTGGCCGACATCGTCAGCTATCTGAGTTCGTTGAAGGGGACGTAGCGCGTCCAGGTGTTCTTGCCTAGCGTCGCCAGGCGTGAACTCGAACGCGCCGACGGCCGCGTACTGGCCGGAATGATCAAACGTGATGGCATCCTCGAGGCGAAACACGCTGGTCGCGCAGAGGTCCGCGCGTTTGACGACGATTCCCTCGGGCAGCACCATTGCCGGATGCGACTCGGCGCCCGTCACCGGGTTCCTGATCGGCGTCGACTCGATGAGCACCGAGTCGCCGGCCTTCAGGCGTGAGTGGATGCCATCGATGGAGATCTGGGACGGGACCGGCTTGGGTCCGTGCACCGTGGGCCAGGTCCACGCGAGGATGCCCCAGGGCCCACCGAACTGGCCGCTCACGAGTGCGCCGATCGCCTCGCGCTGGGCAGCGCTGGCGCGTTCGTCAAGAAGGATCACTGCCTCGCCGTTTCCCTGATGAATCGCGCCAGGCCACTTGGCGTAGACGGAGAACGTCAGTCCGTCGAGCGCCGTATCGTCAACGGCCCCCTGCTCGACGTGCCACGTCCAGCCGCCTTCGCACCGGCCTTTTGTTGGCAGCGCGTTGAAGTTGCACGGACATCCGTAGTCGCAATTGCAGGCGATGATCAGGGTGCCCTTCAGGTTCCATTGCGCCGGCGCAACAGCCCCCATGTCGATTGATCCTCCTATCGTCATCATCGCACCGTCGGTCCACAACAAAAGCGTTCGAACCGCTGGCCCGATGGCGGTAGAATCGCACGATTCTCAGCGCATACACAAAAGGGGGCCGCCATGTCGTCGAGCCATCGCCGCGATTTTCTCAAGGCCACCGTGACGGGCGCCGCCGGGCTGGCCGCCGGTTCACTGCTTCACGCACAGACTGGCGCGCCCACCGCCCAGCCGCCATTACTCTCCGCGAAGGACGCCAACCGGATTTCCATCCTCTCGTATTCGTTCCTTGGTCTTTTCCAGGCCGGGAAGATGGACGTGTTCGGCTATCTCGAGAGCTGCCGTCACCGCTACGGTCTGGACGCCGCCAATATCTGGAACGGCATGCTCACGAGCACCGACGAGGCGTATCTGAAGAAAGTGCGCGAAGCGCTCGATGAATGCAACCTGACGTTGTGTGTGCTGACGACGGACAACACGCACGTGTGGGATCCGGATCCGGCCGTGCGCGCGAAGAACAAGGCCAACGCCCTCGCGCACCTGAACGCGGCGCGCATTCTCGGTGCGGAGTTCATGCGGGTGGACGCCGGCGGTCCGAGCAACAACGACCGCACGTCGCCCGCTGCCCGCGAGTGGACACCCGAGGTCTTTGACGGCATCGTCGCGGGTTATCGCGAGTACGCGAAGTACGCGGCCGACAACGGATTCAAGATGGGTCCCGAAAACCACTGGGGCCCTGAAGGAATCTGGCCGAACATGCAAAAGCTCTACAAAGCCATCGCGCCGCATCCCGGCTTCGGTTTGTCGGTCCACATGTCCCAGTGGCAGGGCACGCCGCAGGAAAAGGACCTGGCGGACAAGGAGTCGGCGCCGTGGGTCGTCGCCGTGCACATGGACAACACCACGTGTTCAGGCCCGCTGGCCACGAAGATGGGACTGCTGCGCGATGCCGGCTACAAAGGCTGGTACGTCGTCGAGAACCACAGCAACGGCCAGAACGAGTACGCGATGACAGGCATCCAGGTCGCGCAGGTTCGATCGGTGCTGCAGAACTGGCGCGCTCCGGCGCCCGCGGGGCGGCGAGGCGGCGGCGCGGCCTGAGCCAGGCCTACACCGGCCAATCCTTCGGCACTTTGACGACGTAGGTCCCAGCGATCTTGTCGTGCCAGGCTTGCTGCTGCGGATCGCGCAGGATCCAGAAAAAGCCGAGGCCGAGCGGCACGAAGGAAAACAGACTCGCCAGTCCCCGGATGATGGCATCGGCGCCGCCCAGCGGACTGCCGTCTACGCGCGTGAGGCGCAGGTGGCAGACGATGCCTCCGAGCGTCGTGCCCTTCCAGGACCAGAAGACCACGAAGTAGGCCAGTATCAGAAACAGCTGTCCGTCGCCGTCGTGGCGGAACCAGAAGGC
Source organism: uncultured Acidobacteriota bacterium (assembly GCA_963724645.1). Lineage (GTDB taxonomy): Bacteria > Acidobacteriota > Vicinamibacteria > Vicinamibacterales > SCN-69-37 > CAVXSP01. The sequence continues at coordinate 1,303,931 of CAVRVJ010000003.1, read as the reverse complement.
GCGATCCAGAAACACGTTGAAGACGACCAACACGAAGGCGACGTCGAGCGCGCCGGCCGCAAGGCGCTCGATGAAGGTCGCATGCGGCATCAGCGCCAGACCTGCGGCGGCCGCGGGCGGTGAAACCGGCGGTGCCGGTGGAGGCGGCGGCGCCGAAAACGCCTCATAGGCAGGCGCCGCCTCGCGAATGGGCGTGTCGGCCGGCTCGGACGCCACGGCCAGGGCGACCCCTGGCACCGGCGTCTCGAGGGGCGTCGATCCCGTCGTCTCCTTCGCGGCCTTCTGCGCTTTCGGCGGCGCGGGCGGCCGCTCCCGGCGCAGCGCGCCCATGACCGTGAGCGACGCGGAGCCCAGGCCGAAGACGCCGACCAGCGCCCAGGTCACGATGCCGACGATCGGGACCATGTACAGAAGACAGATCGCCACGAAGCCAAGCGCCACGGCGAGCATGGCCTCGAGGTGCGTCTCCTCCGACCCGTGGCCGAGAATGCTGCGGCCGATCCATCGCGACACACCGACCTTGCCGGCGATCCACGCCACCACCACCGCGCACACAAAGAACGGCACGATGGCCAGGCCGATGACCGTCGCCGCGAGCAGCACGGCGATTGGGCCGGTCAGCAGCAGCATCAGCAAGCCGGTGAGAAACGTGCTCGCGGGTCTGGCCGCAATCGCGTCGGCGCACTGGCCCACCGCGCCATGGAGCAGCAGGTTGATCGCCAGGGTGACGATGAACACCATCGCCATCAGGCCCCAGATCCAGCCAAGGCTCGGCACGATCAGCCGGCCCCACAGGAGACCGCGCGTCACCCATGGCACGACCGACCGCACCCGGTCTCCCATCCACGAGTTGCCGATGATGATGTGCTGACCGCCCGGAGAGAATGCGACGGGCGGATGGATGCCCCACCGTAGACCATGAGGTCTCGTTCGACGACCGCGCCTTCGTCAACGGTCGCGTTGCCGGCCACCACGACGAGCGATCCGTGGATGACGGCCGTGCTCTCGAGCTTCACAGAACCCAGCACGTCGACGACATCGCCGTTGACCTCACCCGCGATGGTCGCGGAACCGGAGATCACGACGACATCGCGCGCGGATTCGCCCTGGCGCAGCACGAAGTCCTGCCACACCCGGACAACGTTTCGGCCGCCGACGCGGAAGAACGGATCGCTGTCGATTCTGACGGTCTGCGCGACGACGAGGGCGACGCTGACCCAGGCAATCAGACTGAGAACGGCGGCGACGGCGAGTTTCCTGGTTGTGCTCATGAATGAAGGGTCCATCGGCGTTCCCACGCCACATACCTCAACGCGGCCACGAGGAGCGCGCTGGCCGTGCACATCACGGCGACAACGGCAATGACCGGCGCCGCGATCGGGGCAACGAACATCTGCCACAGGGCCACGGCCGCACGCGTGACGGCCACGTCGCCAATCCAGCGCGAGGCGATTGGCAGCGCGAGCGCGATCGTGGCGGCCAGCCAGCACGCACTTGCCAGACCAAGCACCTGCCAGCCAGGCGACCAGCATCGCCACCCGCCTACTGCTGCACGCGTCGCGGTCCGCGACGCGGCGGCGATCGCCTGCATCACGCGCGGCGCCAGCGAGCGCGGCGCGCGTGGCAATGGCAGCCGGCGCAGGGCACGATCGACCTGACGCTCGAGTTCAGTGCGTTCCATCGTCGTTCCCGAGGAAAGCCCGAAGCGCCAGGCGGCCGCGGTGAATGTCGGTCTTGATCTTGCCGACCGACACGCCCAGACGCGCCGCGATCTCGTCGTAGCTCCAGTGATCGAAGTGAAACAGCACGATCGGCACACGCTGATGCGCAGGCAATGCGCGAAGGGCCCGCTCGAGCTGCGCGAGCTCATCCGACCGCACGAGCGCGTCCGGTACCTCCTCGGCCGCGAGCCGGGCTTCGAACCGCTGGTCGTCGTCTTCGGCGCCGGCGAGCTCGCTGAAGAACCGCCAGCGCGAACGGTAGCGTGAGAGGTGATTGAGCGAGAGATTGGTTGCCACGGTCTTCAGCCAGCCACTTGCCGCCGGGTTGGTGTCAAGTTCATCGAATCGCTCCCAGGCCTTCAAGAACGTCATCTGCGCGATGTCCTCCGCGTCTGCCGCCTGCCCGACCAGCCGTACCGCTGTCGCAAACACCATGTCCTGATGGGCGAGCAGAAACGCCTCAAACCGCAGGACGTCGGTCATGCCTTGAAGGGCGGTTGCCGGCGCGCACTCAGGGAGAAGAACCCGGAGAGGGTTGAAAAGTTTCAAAGGGGCGGCATTGTCGCACGCCGCATCCCCGGGGGCTGCCGTGACTGCCGTCTGCCGCGGTTCTCACTTTCCTGCAGCGGGCCATCCTGCCAAATCCCGCCGGAATGCTCGCGGTTGGGGGCGGTTTCCTGCTACGCGGAAGTGAGAACGGCTCTAGACTCCTGAGATGACTCTTGACGATGTGCTGCAGCTCTTCGCCTACAACAAATGGGCAAACGATCGCATGCTCGAGCAGCCTGCAGCCGCTCACGACGGAACAGTTCACGCGGGCGCTGGGGATGAGTTTTCCAAGCGTCTCGGCGACAGCCGCGCACATCGCCGGCGGCGAATGGGTGTGGTTGTCACGGTGGCAGGGGACGAGCCCCTCGGCAATGCCGGAGTGGGCGAAGGCGTCTTCGCTCCAGGACCTCACGGCCAGGTTCGCCGCCCTGGAAGACGAACGGGCGGCGTTCTTGAGGGGCCTCTCCGACGCCGACGTCGCGCGTCCGGTGACGTTTACGCTCTTCTCCGGCGCGTCCGACACCCAGCCGCTGGTCGTCCTGTGTCAGCACGTTGTCAATCACGGCACGTACCACCGCGGCCAGGTCGCAGGGATGCTCCGCCAGCTCGATGCCGCGCCGGCGCCGACGGATCTGATTCGCTGGGCCAGACGATAGCAACCAGTCCTCTTTCCGGGACCGGCCCGCCAGGCCGCCGTGAACCTCGCGGTCTCCGGCAACGTATAACGCCCGCAGAGGACCTCATGCGTCATTTCACATCTACCGGCCTCGTGGCGGGTTTCCTGGCGCTTGGCTCGACTGCCTGCTCGATCGACCTTCAGGGCGACAGCGTCGTCACGCGCGACGAGAAGCGGTTCAGTGTCAGCGGCGAACCGGAGTTGAGCCTCAGCACATTCGATGGCTCGATTCAGGTGCAGTCGTGGGATCAGAAGGAGGTGCGCATTGAAATCGAGCGGCGCGGGCGGGATTCGCAGGCCACCGCGGCACTCGTCGTGAACGTCAACCAGATCGGGAATCGGATTGTCGTCGAGGCTGCCGACCCTCGCGGCCGGAATGGCGGCTCATTCTTCGGGTCCCGGACCTCCGGATCCGTCAGCCTGATCGTCACGACGCCCGCACGCGTCACCCTGGACGCGCGCAGCGGAGATGGCTCGATTGCGACTGAAGGGCTCGCCGGCGCACTCGTCCTGAATACGGGTGACGGCAGTATCCGGGTGACGCACGTCGACGGGCGTGTCAAGGCGCACACCGGTGACGGCTCGATTCGCATTTCCGACGCCATCGGCCTGGCCGACGCCGACACAGGCGATGGCTCGATTGATCTCGCCGGGCGCTTCGAGGGCGTCACCGTCAGAACCGGCGACGGTTCCGTCCGCGTCGCCGCCGGGGAAGGCAGCGCCGTCACCAGCGACTGGAACATCACGACCGGCGATGGCGCGATCGATCTGCGCTTGCCCGCGGCGCTCAACGCCGAGTTGGACGCGCACACCGGCGATGGCCACGTGGAGGCGAGGGGATTCGACGGCGTCACCAGAGACCACCGCGACGACGGGCACACGCTTCGCGGGCGTCTCGGCAACGGCGGCCATACGCTTCGTCTACGAAGCGGCGACGGTTCGATCGTCGTTTCGCGTTAAAAGAGATCCTTCGGTTCAACTTGTGCAAGGCGCGACAGCTAACGCGCGGTCCACCCGCCGTCGATCAAAATCGTCTCGCCGGTAATCAGCGACGCGGCGGGCGACGCCAGGAACACCACGGTTCCAGCGACCTCCATCGGCTCTCCGATCCGGTGGAGCGCGGCAATCCGCTCCACGACGTCGGCCCGAACGGCGGGGTCTGAGAGGGCGCTCTCCGTCCCCGGCGTGCGAATGAACGTCGGCGCCACAGCATTGACCGTGATGTTGTGCTTTCCCCATTCCACCGCCAGGCATCTCGTCAGGTGCGCGATCGCCGCCTTCGTCATGCAGTAGATCGATTCGGTCGGCAGCGCCACTGCGCCAGCCTGCGATCCGAGGTTGATGATCTTTCCGCTCCTCTGCCGGATCATCACGCGTCCCACTGCCTGGCTCGCGAAAAACGTGCCTTTCAGATTGACCGCGAGCGTCGCGTCGAAGTCCGCCTCGCGCACGTCCTCCGCCGGGTTTTCCGGTCCAATCCCGGCGTTGTTCACGAGAATGTCTATCCGTCCGAAATGTTTCTCAGCCTGTTCCACCGCGCGGACGATCTGATCGAGCTTGCTCACGTCCATCTGGAGCGGCAGCGCGCGCCGGTGCATCGCGCGAATCTCATCGGCCAGGCCGGCGTCGGCGTTCACGTCGCGCAGCCCCAGGGCCACGTCGGCGCCCGCGTGTGCGAGGGCCAGCGAAATCGCCCGACCCAATCCTCGTGCCGCACCGGTGACAAGCGCCACCTGACCAGTCAAGTCAAATCGTGGGAATTCCAGGAGTCGCCTCCGAAGTGCCGAAACGCACTTGAACTGAAGCCCCTGCGGCGCTCCGCTGCTGCGTGTCGGGCCGCGTCCCGCTTGAAACCCTTCAGCCAAGCGCATCCTAATCCCGGAAAGCTCCGGAAAGCGCTTGACTTGACGTGGTATCGTCGCGCGCCCCCGGGGCGCGGCCGCAATGTACCACGTCAAGTCAAGTGACTTTCCGTGTAGTCGACCCTCGCACGAGCCGCGCTCAAAGAAGCGCGCCGCCGCTGGCGGGAACTGATGGCGCTCCTCGATCGCCACGCGCTGACAGCAGATTCCAGGAAAAGCTCGCGCACGCGCTCGCGATTTGTCGCTCTTCACGCATTGGAGCGACAGAATTGGAATGCGCTCCAAAGGGCACGAGTACCATAACCTTGACCTCCGATGGAGCTTCTTCGACGAGCGGTCCTGACGGGAGCGCTGCTGACGAGTCTATGGCTGTTGCGGCTGGCTCCGCTGGATCCGCTGCTGACGATCGCGCCGGTCGACTTCGCGCGCATGCAGCAGGAGGAAGCGCGGTCGGTGCCGGACGAACAGAAGACTGAGGCGCAGCGCAGGCGGGCCGTGCTTCCTCTTTCGGTCTACATCGAGGAGTTCCTCCAGTACAACGTGGTGTCAGCGTCTGGTCCGGAGTGGGACCGGTTTCTTCGCAGCATCGACGAGCGCACGAAAGCGCTCGGCCCAGGCGCCGGTGTCTTCGTCCGCCCGGTTGATCCTCCCATGGCAAACGCGACCGAGAAGCTCGCGGCGGGTGGCGGAACGACGTACGTGTCGTTCACACGTCCCGACGTCGATGTGTACTACCGGGTGACGCAGCACCGTTGGACACGCGAGGATTTTCCGTTGGGTACGCGGCAAGGGGTGCCCGTCCCTCCTGCATCGCTGTTCTACCCGTTTCGTCGCCTGGGATGGGCCTTGATGCTTGGTGGCATCGCGCTGTTTCTCCTGGTGCCAACCCGGCCCGCATCCGTCCGGCGCCCGAGAGTGCTCGAGGCCACCGGCCTTGTCGCGGGCCTGTTCGCGTTTGCCCTGCCGCTGTTCCTCATCGGCGGGTCGGTTCAGGCCCTCACGCGAACGCCTGGCCTGACCGCGTCGTGCTGGATGGTCACCGCGATCGGCGCGCACCTCTTCGCGGCGCCATGGCGAAACGCGCCGCACCCGATTGCTGCAACTGTCACCACAATCGACGCCAGGTTTCTCAGAGAAGGATTGGTCTTTCTCCTGATGGCGCTCGGCCCGCTCGGCTTCGTGATCTGGGGCACGATGGTTCTCTGGAACCGGTGACGGCGCGCTCGCTCCGCCAACCAAGCGGCGCGAAGGTTGGCGGAGGGAGAGGGATTCGAACCCCCGGCACGGTTTCCCGTACAGCGGTTTTCAAGACCGCCGCCATCGACCACTCGGCCATCCCTCCGCTGATCAGAGTGTAAGAGGGTGAGAGGGTGAAAGGGTGAGGGACAAGCGCGCGTCTTTCACGCTTTCACCCTTTCACCCTCTCACGCTCTGTCTATTTTCACCAAGCCTCCCATGTAGGGCCGCAGGGCTTCCGGAATCACGACCGATCCGTCGGCTTGCTGGCCATTCTCGAGGATCGCGATCAGGGTGCGGCCGACAGCCAGGCCGGAGCCGTTCAACGTATGCACGTACCGCACCTTGCCCGTGCCGTCCGGGCGGAACTTGATCCCCGCGCGGCGGGCCTGGAAACCTTCCGTGTTGCTGCAGGACGAAATCTCGCGATACGCATTTTGACTGGGCAGCCACACCTCGATGTCGTAGGTCTTCGCCGAGGCAAAGCCCATGTCGCCGGTGCAGAGCACGACGCGCCGGTACGGCAGGCCGAGCCGCTCGAGCACGGTTTCAGCGTTGCGCGTGAGGCCCTCGAGCTCGTCGTGCGATTGCTCGGGCGTCGCGAACTTGACCAGTTCGACCTTGTCGAACTGATGTTGCCGGATCAACCCGCGCACATCCGCGCCGTACGATCCCGCCTCGCTGCGGAAACAGGGCGTGTAGGCCGTGTATTTCAACGGCAGCCGACGCCCGTCCAGGATTTCTTCGCGGTGCAGATTGGTGAGTGGCACCTCGGCGGTCGGAATGAGATAGAGATCCCAGTCGCCCGCGATCCGGAACAGGTCCTGCTCGAATTTCGGCAGATTTCCGGTACCCCTGAGCGCTGCCGCATTGACGAGGAACGGCGGCTCCACCTCCTCATATCCGTGCTCGCGCACATGCAGGTCGAGCATGAAGTTGATGAGCGCGCGCGCGAGCCGGGCACCCGCGCCCACGAGCACCGAGAACCGCGCCCCGGACATGCGGGCCGCCCGCTCGAAATCGATGATGCCGAGCGCGGTTCCCAGCTCCCAGTGTGGCTGCGGCGTGAACGCGAACACCGGCCGCTCTCCCCACTGCCGCACCTCGACGTTGTCGGCCGCCGATGCGCCCGCCGGCACGCTCGCGTGCGGCAGATTCGGAATGTTCAGCAGCAGGTCGTCACGCGTCGTTTCAATCGCCGCCAGCGCGGTCTCGAGCGCGCGAATCCGCTCGCCGCGGACCTTGCCCGCCTCGCGCGCCGCTTGAAACTGCTCCGGCGTGCCGCTCCGCTTGAGCTCGGGAATGGCCGCGTTCGCGGAGTTGTGCTCGCTCTTGAGCGCTTCGAGCTCGGTAACCATCTGACGCCAGCGGACATCCACCGCGGCGCACTCCTCCAGCGCCGACACCGCGGCCTCGCCGCGCATCCGCAGCCGGGTCCGCGCATCATCGAGGCGGTCGCGAAGAAAGACGAGGTCAAGCATGGCGTTTCAATATATAGGCACCAGGCACTGGGCACTAGGCACTAGCAGAAACGGCAAACACGAATTCTCCAGGGATCCAGTGCCGAGTGCCTAGTGCCTAGTGCCCAGGCGGCTGGCGCCTGATACGATTCCAGACCTGTGAAAACACTCGTTCGCAAGGCGATCTTCCCGGCGGCGGGGCTGGGCACGCGATTCCTGCCCGCTACCAAAGCGCAACCAAAGGAAATGCTCCCCCTCGTCGACAAGCCGATCATTCAGTACGGCGTCGAGGAAGCCGTCGCATCGGGTATCGACGACATCATCCTCGTCACCGGGCGCGGCAAGAACGCGATCGAAGATCACTTCGACGTGTCGGTCGAGCTCGAGACGTTTCTCGAATCTCGCGGCAAGACGGATCTGCTCGGAGAGATTCGCAAGATCTCCAATCTGATCAACGTCGCGTACGTCCGCCAGGGCGAGGCGCTGGGTCTGGGGCACGCCGTGCTGGTAGCGCGCGCCTTCGTGCGCAACGAGCCCTTCGCCGTGATCCTGGCCGACGACGTGATCGACGCCAACCCGCCGGCCCTGGCACAGATGCTGAACGTGTTCGATGAGGTGGACGGACCGGTGCTGCTGGTCGAGCGCGTGCCCAGATCCGAGATTTCGAGCTACGGCATCATCGACGCCGATCCGGTCCGCCCAGGCGTGTATCGCATCAAAGATCTCGTGGAAAAACCTTCCACCGATCAGGCGCCGTCGGATCTGGCCATCATCGGCCGGTATGTCCTGACGCCCGACGTGTTCGACGCGCTCGCCGAAACCGCCAGGGATCGCATCGGAGAAGTGCAGCTGACCAACGGCCTGAAACGCCTGTTGAAGTCACGACCGCTGTACGCGTGTGAGGTGGAAGGCGTGCGCCACGACACGGGAAACAAACTCGGGTTCCTGAAGGCGGTCGTCTACTTCGCCCTCCGGCGCCCGGACCTGGCCGGCCCGTTCAGGGAGTACCTGAGGACCGTGACGCCGGAATAGCCAATCGAGCTTCGCTCAGCTGGACTTCGCCGTGGGCGCTGCGCTGGTCGCCGCCGACGACGAATCGGTCGACCCGGTGTCCTTCGTCCCCGAGTCCTTTGGCGCGGCGTCCTTGGACTCTTTAGCCGCAGTGGCGTCCTTGGAGTCGGTGGACTTCTCAGCTCCTTTCGGACTCTCCGGTTTCTTCGCGTAGTCGGTCGCATACCAGCCCGATCCCTTGAACTGGAACGCGGGTGACGAGACGAGCCTGCGCACCGGGCCGCCACACTGCGGGCAAGCCGCGGGAGGCGGATCGGAGAACTTCTGCTGGATGATCTCGAACCGATGGCCGCACTCGTCGCACTGAAATTCGTAGAGGGGCATCGTGGGAACGATACCATTATAGAGAATCGTGATTGCGCCCCCGCCCGCCGGCGTGCTCTACGTTGTCGCCACCCCTATCGGCAACCTCGAGGACATCACGTTTCGCGCGGTCCGAGTCCTGCGGGAAGTCGATCTCATCGCAGCGGAGGACACGCGACGAACCGCCAAGCTTCTTGCTCACTATGAAATCCGGAAGCCGACGATCAGCCTGAGGGAACACAATGAAGTCCGGGAGGCCCGTCGCCTCATCGAGCGCTTGCAGCAAGGCGAGCGGATAGCCCTTGTCTCCGACGCCGGTACCCCGGCCGTTTCAGACCCGGGAGCGCGCCTCGTCAGGGCCGCTCACGACCGTGGCATCACCGTCACGCCCGTTCCCGGGCCGAGCGCAATCACAGCCGCCTTGTCAGTCGCCGGGTTTTCCCTGTCCGAGTTCACCTTCATGGGTTTTCCGCCAGCCGGCGGCTCGGAGCGACGAGCCTGGTTCAAGAGGCTGGCCGCAGAACCACGTGCCGTCGTGTTCTTTGAGGCCCCTCATCGGATACACCGCACGTTGAGTGAGGCACACACTAATTGTGGTGTAAGACCAATATATTCGTTTAGAGAAATAAGTAAAATTAACGAAGAATTGGTTATTACGCCAATTATGCCTGTCTCGTCGATCAAGCCGAGAGGGGAATTCGTCCTGCTGGCAGCGCCAGGTCAGTCAGTGGTGGAGATGGAGAAGCAATCTCAGGAATCAATACCAAACTTAATATAGTCGTTTGACCAATTATGCCGAATTCACGCCTGATGAGATCGTCAAGCTCGTCGCGTCAATTGAGCGTATCCCTGAACATGCGGCAAGGAAGGCGATCAAGAAGCACAAACTATTGGTTAAGCGACAGATTGATACGCTGGCTTGACCGGCACTCTGACCGTTTGCTATGTTCCGCGTCACGCCGGCACTCGGCAGAGAGATATCAGACGAAATGGCGAAACGCGTGCGGCCCAAGGCCGGCCGGGCAGATCGACGGCCTCGGCCAGATCGTCAGCCCTTGTCTCGGTCGGTCGCCACACCCTCATCCTCGCCGGCTGCGCCCAAGCCGATACCCCCGATCCAGGCGCCGGACGCCCAGGGCGTGGCGTTGTTTCAGCAGGCGATGGACGCCCTTCAGCGAAAGAGGTACGACGTAGCGGCTGACCGGTTTCGAAATCTGCTCAAGCAGTTTCCGACCGAGCGGGCGCTGCTCGACCGCACGCGCGTGTATCTCGACCTCGCCGAGCGCGAACTGAACCGTCAACCGGCCAACCCGCGCACGCTGGAAGAGCGCGTCACGGCGGCCACGGCTGCCCTCAACAACGACCAGGACGCCGAAGCTGAGCGCCTGGTGCGGAGCGTCCTCGCTGAAGACGCCCGTCATGATCTGGCCCTGTACCTGATGGCGGCGGTCGAGGCCCGTCGCGGGGAGGCCGAAGCCGCCCTGTCGTACCTCGGCCGCGCGATAGCCATCACTCCAGAGGTACGGGCGCAAGCCCGGCACGACGCGGATTTCGAGCGGCTTCGGAACTCCGACGCGTTCCAGACGCTGGTAGACCCGCCCTCCGCGCCCTCAAGTCCAAGAAGGCCTCGCCGCGGCCATCGCCTCTGACTCCGCGAAGCCCCCTCCCCTATACTTCAAGCATGACGTTCGCCGGCGGGTCGCCGCTCCACGTGGTTGTCCTGGCCGCGGGCAAAGGCACGCGCATGAAGTCCGCGCGTCCGAAGGTGCTGCACGCATTGGGAGGCCGGACGCTTATCGAGCATGTCCTCCAGTCGATCGAGCCGCTCTCCGCCGCCTCTACCGTGCTGGTGGTCGGCCACGGCGCGGATGAGGTCAAGGCCGCACTTGCCGGTCGTCCCGGACTCCAGTTCGTCGTTCAGTCGCCCCAACTCGGTACCGGCCATGCGTTGCTTCAAGCAGAAGACGCGCTGCGTGGCCGCGCGGGCACGGTGCTCCTGGTCTATGCAGACGTTCCGTTGCTTCAAACCGCAACACTCCGCCGGCTGCTCGACGCACATCATGCCGCCGGCGCCGCGGCCACGGTCCTGACCGCCAGTCTCGACGACCCCTCTGGCTACGGACGAATCGTCCGCGACGGAAGCGGCGGGCTCGTGCGGATCGTCGAGGAGCGGGATGCCTCTCCGAACGAGCGCGCGCTCAAGGAAATCAACAGCGGCATCTACGCATTCCAGCTCGAGCCGCTGTTCGACGCCCTGCGGCGGCTCCCGGCAGCGAACGCCCAGAAGGAGTACTACCTGACGGATCTGATCGCGAGCTACCGCCAGCAGGGGCGCCCCCTCGAGACGGTCGCCGTCGCGGATGCCACCGACTTGCGGGGTGTCAACAGCCGCGTCGATCTGGCGGATCTGGCGGTCGTGTGGCGCGAGCGAAGGAACCGGGAGGTCATGCTGTCGGGCGTGACGCTCGAAGATCCGTCCACGACTTCGATCGATCAGGAGGTATTGATCGGTCCCGACACGATCATCGGTGCAGGCGTGCGGCTCGAGGGCCGGACCGTCATCGGCCGGCGCTGTCATGTACACACGGGAGCGCGGCTGACCAACGCCATCGCGGGTGACGACGTCACCGTGCTCGACTACAGCGTGATCGTGAGCTCAACGCTCGAAGCCGGCGCGTCCGTGGGACCGTTCTCGTATGTTCGTCCTGAATCGGTCGTCGGAAAGGGTGCGCACGTCGGGACCTTTGTCGAGCTGAAGAAGACGCGGCTCGGGCCAAACTCGAAAGCCAACCATCTGGCCTATCTCGGCGATGCGACGATCGGCGCCGACGTGAACATCGGGGCGGGCACGATCACGTGCAACTACGATGGCGAAAAAAAACATCCAACCGTCATCGACGATGGCGTGTTCGTCGGCAGCGATTCGCAGCTCATCGCGCCGGTGAGAATCGGGAAGGGCTCGTATATCGCCGCGGGTTCGTCGATCACGGCTGACGTGCCGGAAGATTCGCTGGCGATTGCGCGTGGCCGGCAGGAGAACAAGGAAGGCTGGGCGACGAAGCGGCGAGCGGCGCGGAAGCCTTGAGGAAGACGTTCCGGGACCGCGAGACATTCACGCTGAATTCCGCAGGCCCTCGATCACCGCATTTGTGAAGTCCGCCGTGCTCACGAGCCGCGCACTTCCGCGCGCGGACGCGGCGACGCCGGCCGACGGCATGATGTCCGCAGTCCGCAGCCCGTCCGAGAGGGCCCGCTCGATCCCGCGCGTGATCGCTGCCGCCTCATCCGGAAGACCCAGCCCGTCACCGAGGAGCATGGCAGCCGAGGCAATCGCCCCTACCGGGTTCGCCTTGCCCTGACCCGCGATATCCGGAGCGGACCCGTGCACGGGCTCGAACAGGCCCGGGCCAGGACCCAGGCTGGCCGAGGGCAGCAGGCCCAGCGATCCACAGACCGCCCCAGCCTCATCCGACAGAATGTCGCCAAACATATTCTCGGTGAGCAGCACATCGAAACTCGCCGGGGCGAACGCCAGTTTCATCGCGCACGAGTCCACCAGTTGATGAGAAAGTGCGACGTCCGGATAGGACGAGCCCACCTCTGTGACGACGGCCCGCCACAACTGCGACACTTCGAGGACGTTGGCTTTGTCCACGGAGACGAGCTGGCGCCGGCGCTTTCGCGCGAGGCCGAACGCCACGTGCGCGACGCGCTGGATCTCCGGCGTCGTGTAGCTCATCGTGTTGACGACTGCGTCGGACAGCGGTCCGCGCGGCTGCCCGTAGTACAGTCCGCCCAGGAGTTCGCGCACGACGACCAGGTCCGTGCCTGCGAGCACGCTCGGCTTGAGCGGCCCGGCTTCCTCGAGTCCCGGCCATGATCTGGCGGGCCGCAGATTCGCAAACACGCCAAGCTCCCGTCGAAGGCCGAGGAGACCGGCTTCAGGGCGCTGGCTTGGAGGCAGGTGATCGAAGGCGGGATCGCCGGCGGCGCCGAGCAGCACGGCGTCGGCCGAGAGGGCGGCGGCGAGCGTCTCCTCGGGCAGCGGCGGCAGCTTCTGCCGGAGCGCGGCACCGCCAAACACCTTGGACGTGAACGTCCAGGTGTGCCCGTACTGATCCGCGATTTCTTCGAGAACTTTGACCGCCGCGGCGATGACGTCAGGCCCGATTCCATCACCGGGCAGGAGAACGATTTCGGCTTTCACACACCGAACCCATAGCCCGCCTCATGCGTCACCGCCTCGATGCCGGCGGGCTTTGTGCCGCAGGCCGCCAAAACGATCTGACGCAGGTCGTCGTCCGAGATGACCTTTCGCTCGTCGGCGAGCGCGATCATCCGTCGATATGTCTCGTCAAGCTGCTGGCGCGTGAGCGTCAGGCCGAGTTCCTCGCAACGCGTCTGCACCGCGTGCCGTCCGGAGTGCTTACCCAGCACAAGAGTCGTGCGGGGCACGCCGACGTCTTCGGGGCGCATGATCTCGTACGTCCGGCGATCCTTCAGCATCCCGTCCTGATGGATCCCCGCCTCGTGGGCGAACGCGTTGCGGCCGACGATGGCCTTGTTGGCCTGAACGTATTCGCCGGTCAGCTCGCTCAACAACTGGCTGGCGGCGAACAACTTCTGCGGATCGATGCCGATGTCGATTGGCACGCGGTCCTCGCGCACCTTGCTGATCATCACGATCTCCTCGAGCGACGCGTTACCGGCACGCTCGCCGATGCCGTTGATCGTGCACTCGACCTGTCGCACACCGGCCGCAATCGCGGCGAGCGTGTTGGCGACCGCCAGACCGAGGTCGTCGTGGCAATGGGCGCTGAAAATCACGCGATCCGCGTTCGATACACGCCCGATGATGTCGCGGAAGAACTCGCCGATTTCGTCGGGAATCGAGTAGCCGACCGTGTCCGGCAGATTGATGGTCGTGGCGCCGGCGTCAATCACCGCGTCGATGACGCGGCACAGGAAATCGCGGTCGCTCCGCGTCGCGTCTTCCGCCGAAAACTCGACGTCCGGCGTGTACGACCGCGCCTTCTTCACGGCCGTGACGGCCGCCTCGAGGCAGGCCTCCCGCGTCATGCGCAATTTGTGGGCGAGATGAAGATCGGAGGTGGCGATGAACGTGTGAATCCGTGCCCGTCTGGCCGGCTTGAGGGCTTCGCCCGCGCGGTCGACATCGCCCACCGCGCATCTGGCGAGCGCCGCGATGACCGGCCGTTCGACCGCCAGCGAGACGCGGCGAACGGCTTCGGCGTCTGCCTCCGAGGCGATCGGAAACCCGGCCTCGATGATGTCCACACCGAGCGCGTCGAGCTGCCGCGCCATCCGCAGCTTCTCCTCCACGCGCATCGAGAACCCCGGTGCCTGCTCCCCGTCGCGAAGCGTTGTGTCGAAAATGACGAGTCTCTGAGGCATGTTCGGAGTGTTCGCCCGTCCTGGCAAGAAGTCAAGTTTATGATGCTTAGCTTTGCAGTCGGAGGGCTTATGGGATGGCGGCGTTCCCCCTAGAAGCCGCTGACGTACGGCAATCGAGCCGCCGTGCGCTCGACTTCACCGTAATCGGCCATGAGCAACCCGGTGGCATCCCAATCGCCGGAAAGAAAGGCGTCTCGCGCGGATTCCGGCGAGCATGACCGGCACGCTGAGGCCTCCACCGGTCACGAGGCGGGTCTTCAGGTCGACCTCGAAGGTTTCCGCCGGATTCGCTTCGACGAGCACCATCAGGCGATCCAGGTCGGAGTGGCTGGCGGTGAGACACGGTAGCCCGATGCTCATGGAGTTGCCGAAAAAAATCTCCGCGAACGACTCGGCGACGATCGCGTGGATGCCCCATCGCCGGAGCGCTTGCGGCGCGTGCTCCCTGGACGATCCGCAACCGAAGTTCGCACTGCCCAGAAGAATCGTCGCTCCCGCGTACGAGGGATTATCGAACGGGTGCACGACGCCGCTCTGTTGAAGCTGCAGCCGATCGTCTTCGAACACGTGTGCTTCCAGGCCATCGAAACTGACGGCCTTCAGGAACCTCGCGGGAATAATCCGATCGGTGTCGATGTCCTGCCCGCGGACAGGAACGGCTCGACCGGCAATGCGTTCGATGCGGGACGCGCTGGGCATTCGTACCTCTACACTACTGGTTCACGAGCTCGGGCTGCGGGCTGAGCATCTGCCGGACGTCGACGACTTCGCCGGCGATCGCGGCGGCGGCGACCATGGCGGGGCTCATGAGCAGCGTCCGTCCGGTCGGGCTGCCCTGCCTGCCCTTGAAGTTGCGGTTGGAAGATGACGCGCAAATCTCCCGGCCCTGGAGCTTGTCGGGATTCATCGCCAGGCACATCGAGCAACCCGCGCCGCGCCAGTCGAATCCGGCGTCACGGAACACCTGGTCGAGGCCCTCACGCTCGGCCGCCTTGGCGATCGTCTGCGAGCCAGGCACGACCAGGGCCCGCACGTGCTTCGCGACGTGGTGCCCCGTGGCAATCCGTGCGGCCTCCCGAAGGTCAGACAGCCGCGCGTTGGTGCACGATCCGATGAACGCGACGTCGATCCGCGTGCCCTTGATAGGCGCGCCCGGCGTGAATCCCATGAACTCGATCGCCTCGGCGATGGACGCTCGTTCGCCTTCCCGCCGCGGGTGCGCGGCGTCAGGCAGACTATTGAAGTCCGGCACTTCGGTCCTGACCGTGCTGGCACTTTCCGCCGCACGTGCAACAGGAATCCGCTGGCTGATGCCGACCGACTGCCCGGGATTGATCCCCCAGGTGACGGTTGGCTCGATCTCCCCGGCCCTCAGGACGACCTCGTCGTCAAACGCCGCGCCAGGGTCGGAGGCCATCGACATCCACCACTGACACGCGCGATCGAACGCGTCGCCTGCCGGCGCGAACCGTCGCCCACGCAGATAGTCGAAGGTCGTCTGGTCAGGATTGACGTAGCCCACGCGAGCCCCGCCCTCGATGGACATGTTGCAGATCGTCATCCGTTCGTCCATCGACATCCGGTCGATGGTGTCGCCCGCGTATTCGTAGGCGTAGCCGGTGCCGCCGTTGACGCCGAGGCGTCCGATAATCGCCAGAATCACGTCCTTCGCGTAGACGCCGGGTGATAGTTTCCCGCGCACGTTGATCCGGCGGACCTTCAGCGGCGAGATCGCCAGGCACTGCGACGCGAGCACGTCCCGCACCTGCGACGTGCCGATGCCAAACGCGATGGCGCCGAATGCTCCATGCGTGGACGTGTGGCTGTCGCCGCAGGCAATCGTCATGCCGGGTTGTGTCAGTCCGAGCTCCGGTCCGATCACGTGGACGATGCCCTGGGCGCCACTTTGCAAATCGAAGAGAGTGATCCCGTGCTCGCGGCAGCTCTTCTCGAGCCGCGAGGTCATCTGCTCGGCCATGAGGTCGGCGAAGGGTCGCGCCTGCACCTGTGTCGGCACGATGTGGTCCACGGTCGCGAACGTTCGCTCCGGCGCGCGGACGTGCCAGCCGCGCTGGTGCAACTCGTCAAAGGCCTGCGGGCTCGTCACCTCGTGCACCAGGTGCAAGCCGATATAAAGCTGCGTCTGCCCGTTTGGCAGGCGCCGGACGGCGTGAAGGTTCCAGACTTTCTCGAAGAGCGTCTCAGCCATGGCTCAATCCCTCGATCTTATCAGGCGGCCCACGGCATGAGGGTTGCTAATGACTTTAGGCCCCAACCCGGGCCCTCGGGCCAAAGGCCCCAGGCCCCAGGCCCAGGTGGAACAACTGCAATGCCTGTGAGGTACGACGATGGCACGAATCGCAACCTTTCACGAACTCATCGTCTGGCAGAGGGCCATGGACCTCGCCGAACAGATCTATCGCGAAGTTCGACACTTCCCGAGTGACGAGCGCTTTGGACTCGTCAGACAGTTTCAGCGCGCTAGTGCGTCCGTTCCGGCAAACATTGCGGAGGGTTTCAGTCGTCGATCGCGGGCGGCCTATCGTTTCCACGTGGCGATTGGGCTCGGTTCTCAGGCAGAACTGCAAACGCACCTCGAGCTTGCGAAGAGGCTCTCCTTCATTGCTGTCAGCCGCTTCGAGGCGCTTCTCGAGCTGACAAACGAGGTCGGCCGTCTCCTGCACGGGTTGTGGCGAGCGCTTTCGCCGGTCACCGTCTGCTATTCTTGGGTCCTCTTCGTCCTTTGCTTGGGCCCTGGGCCTGGGGCCTTGGGCCTGTCACATGGATTTTCTTTCTTCCCTGAATCCTGAGCAGCGCGCCGCCGTCCTTCAAGTGAACGGCCCGTTGCTGATTCTGGCAGGCGCCGGCTCCGGCAAGACGCGTGTCATCGCATATCGCATTGCGTACCTGGTGGGCGGCGGACATGCCGCGCCCGGCGAGGTGCTTGCGGTGACGTTCACCAACAAGGCCGCGGAGGAAATGCGCGGCCGGGTCGAACAACTGCTCGGGTCCGACTGCCGCGAGGTCTGGCTGTCCACGTTTCACTCACTGTGCGCCCGTCTGCTTCGGCGCGAGGCGCCCGCGATCGGCCTGACCCGCGACTTCGTGATCTACGACTCGTCGGATCAACTGTCCGTGGTCAAGCAGGCGATGAAATCGCTCGACGTGGACGACAAGCTCATCCCTGCCCGGGCCGCCCTGGCGCGGATCAGTCAGGCGAAGAACAAGATGGAGTCGCCTGACGAGATGCGTGCGGCCGGCTGGAGCCTGCGCGATCAGCAGATCGCCAAGATCTACGAAATCTACCGGCGGGTTCTGGCCGACGCGGGCGCGTTGGACTTCGACGATCTGCTGCTCAAGACCGTCGACTTGATGGAAACGAGCGAGCGGGCCCGAAATTTCTACTCGCAGAAGTTCCGGTTCATCCTCGTCGACGAGTATCAGGACACCAACCGCCCGCAGTACCTGCTCATCCGGCGCCTGGCCGAGCACCACCGCAATCTGTGCGTGGTGGGAGATCCCGACCAGTCGATCTATCGGTGGCGCGGCGCCGATCTGCGCAACATTCTGGATTTCGAGCAGGATTTTCCGGAAACCCAGGTCGTCCGGTTGGAGCAGAACTACCGCTCGACCCAGATCATCCTTGACGCCGCGTCGGCGGTGATCGGCCGCAACCGCAACCGCAAGGAGAAGCGGTTGTGGACCGATCGCCGTGGCGGCGAGCGGATTCTGTACGTTCGAGCCGGCGACGAGATCGAGGAGGCGGATTTCATCACACGGGCGATCCGGGAAGCCAGGCGCACCGAAGCGGACGCGATGGTGGCCGTGCTTTATCGCACGAACGCGCAGTCGCGCGCGATTGAGGACGCGCTCATGCGCGAGGGCGTGGCCTATCGGATCATCGGCGGCGTCCGTTTCTACGAGCGCAAGGAGGTCAAGGACGCGCTGGCGTACCTGCGCCTCGTGATGAACCCGCACGACGACGTCAGCTTCCGGCGCGTCGTCAACGTGCCTGCGCGCGGGATCGGCAAGAGCGTCATGGACGTGATCGACGCGGTGAGCCTCGACGAGGAGGACGCGTCGATGCCGCTGCTCACTGCGGGCCTGCAGCAGGTCGCGTCGCCTCGCTCGCTCTGGGCGAGACTGCTGGTGGCCCTCGAGAAGCGGCTCGCGCCTCCCCGAGCGCTCGTGTCGCTGAAGGGCTTTCGCGATCTGCTCGTGTCCCTGACGGCGGACGTGTCCGGCGTGGACGTCTCGACCGCGCTCGGGCTCATCCTCGACCGCTCGGGCTATCTGCGCGATCTCCGCGAGGACAAGAGCGAAGAGTCCGAAGCCCGCATCGAAAACCTGATGGAGCTCGTCTCCGCCGCGCGCGAGTACGAGACCCGTGAGCCGGACGCGGCTCTGGAGGGCTTTGTCGACCGCTTGTCCCTCCTGTCGGAGGCGGATGAGGCCCAGGGCGCCAAGGAAGCCCGCGTGTGGCTGATGTCGATGCACGCCGCCAAAGGCCTGGAATTCCCGATCGTCGTCGTCGCGGGAATGGAGGAAGGGCTCTTTCCGCACTCCAGATCGGCGGAGGACGAGGATGAAGTCGAGGAAGAGCGCCGGTTGTGTTACGTCTGCCTTACGCGAGCCCGCGAGCGGCTGATTTTGACCGGCGCCGCGCGGCGACGGATTTTCGGCGACTATCAGGCGACACAGCCGTCGCGATTTCTCGATGAAATCCCCCCGGCGCTGATGCAGCGAGTCGAGCCGGTGGCAGCACCCCGATGGAACGGGGCGCCATACGAGCTGCGGAATCCTTACGGCGGGCGCCCAAAGGGCGCGTCTCGTCTGCGCGACGCACAGACGACCGGTTTCCAGTACGAACACGAAGATCAATCGACGTCCAACATGCGCGCCGGCATGCGCGTGCGCCATCGCCAGTTCGGGGTCGGGACGGTCGTTTCCATCGAAGACCATGGCGATGACTACAAGGTCACCGTCAGGTTCGCGGCGGTCGGGACGAAGAAGCTTCTCGCGAGTTTCGCCGGGCTGGAGCCCGCGTAAGGAGCGGACCTACTCGACCTCTGCCTCTTCCACGTCTTCCGGTTCTGTCAGAGCGGCAATCGACACGACGCGATCGCCTTCAGCCAGATCGATCAACCTGACGCCCTGCGTGTCGCGTCCGATCGGCCGGAGATCGCCGGCCGTCATCCGGATGATTTGCCCTTGCTCGGTGACGATCAGCAGCTCGTCCCGGTCCGCGACGCAGGCGATGCCCACCACCGGACCGTTCCGATCGCTCGTCTGCACGTTCTTCAGCCCGATGCCGCCGCGGCTCTGCCGGCGGTATTCGTCCAGTTCGGTTCGCTTGCCGTAGCCGCGCTCGCACACCGTGAGAATCGTAGCGCCTTCGCTGACCACCTTCATGGCGACGACCTCGTCGCCATCGCGCAGTTGGATGCCGCGGACGCCGTAGGCGCTTCGGCCCATCGGCCGCGCGTCCTCTTCCCCGAAGCGAATCGCCATGCCGTTGCGCGTGCCGATGACCAGATCCTTCGAGCCGTCCGTTTCCGCCACCGCAATGAGGCGATCGTCGTCATCGACCTGCAACGCGATGATGCCGGCGGTACGCGGATTCGAGAACAGGGCCAGATCCGTCTTCTTGATGGTGCCCTTTTGCGTGCCCATCACGATGAAGCGCTGGCCCTCCGCATCGGGGAACGCCTGTACGCGCAGCGGCGCCGCGATCTTCTCGCCTTCGGCCATGTGCACCAGGTTTGCAATCGATTTGCCCTTGCTGCTGCGGCTCACTTCCGGCACGTCGAACACGCGAAGCCAGTAGCACCGGCCCCGGTCCGAGAAAATGAGAATGTAGGCGTGCGTGTTGGCGACGAAGAGGTGCTGCACGATGTCCTCTTCGCGGGTGGACATGCCGATCAGGCCCTTGCCCCCACGCCGCTGTTTCCGATACGCGTCGAGCGCCGTGCGCTTGATGTAACCCGTGTTCGTCGCCGTGATGACGACGTCTTCGTCGGCGATCAGGTCCTCGACCCGGAACTCGCCGCTTTCCTCGATGATCTCGGTCCGGCGGTCGTCGCTGTACTTCGTCTGCGCGGCGCGGAGCTCGTCGACAACGATCGCCATCACCAGGTCGTCGCTCGACAGGATGCCGCGCAGCCGCTCGATGGTCTTCATCAGCTCGGCCAGCTCGTCCAGAATCTTCTGGCGCTCGAGACCGGTGAGCCGCTGCAGCTGCATGTCGAGAATCGCCTGGGCCTGGACCTCGCTCAAGCCGAACTGCGTGACGAGGCCGGTTTTCGCCTCTGGCGGATTCCTGGACCCGCGGATGAGCTTGATCACCGCGTCGAGATGATCGAGCGCGATCTTGAGGCCTTCCAGAATGTGCGCCCGCGCCTCGGCCTTGCGCAGCTCGAACTCCGTCCGGCGCCGTACAACCTCGCGGCGGAACTCGATGAAGTGCTCGATGACCTGGAGCAGGCTCAGCACCCTGGGGCCGGCCGGCCACGATCGCCAGCAGCGTGATCCCGTAGCTCATCTGCAGCTTCGTGTGCTTGTAGAGGTTGTTCAGGACGACGTCCGGCAGCTCGCCGCGCTTGAGCTCGATGACGATGCGCATGCCCTCGCGGCTCGACTCGTCGCGCAGGTCTGAAATGCCGTCGATCTTCTTGTCGCGCACCAGTTCGGCGATGTCCTCGATCAGGTTCTTCTTGTTGACCTGGTACGGAATCTCGGTGATGACGATCGACACACGGTCGCCCGCGCTTCTGCTCTTCGAAGGCGGCTTTACCGCGGACGACCACCCCGCCGCGGCCTTCCATGTAGGCCTTGTGAATGCCTGCGCGGCCCACAATCGTGCCGCCGGTCGGAAAGTCCGGCGCCGGCACGCACTGCAGGAGGGCGCGACGCCGCTCTTCGACGGGCGCGGTACGGCGCTCGATCACCGCCAGGACGCCGTCGATCACTTCGCGCATGTTGTGCGGCGGAATGCTCGTGGCCATGCCCACCGCGATGCCGGTCGATCCGTTGACAAGAAGATTGGGAAACGGCGTCGGAAAGACGGTCGGCTCCTCGGTGGTCTCGTCGAAGTTCGGCCGGAAGTCGACCGTGTCCTTGTCGAGATCGGCCATCATCGCCTCGGCCAGCGACTCGAGGCGCGCCTCCGTGTACCGGTACGCGGCCGGCGGGTCGCCGTCGACCGAGCCGAAATTCCCCTGCCCGTCGACGAGCGGGTACCGCATGTTGAAGTCCTGCGCGAGCCGGACGAGCGTGTCGTAGGCCGGCGCGTCGCCGTGCGGATGGTAGTTGCCGATGACTTCGCCGACGATCTTCGCGCACTTGCGGTACGCGCGATTCGAGGCGAGCCCCATCTGCCGCATGGCGAAAAGGACGCGCCGGTTCGCCGGCTTCAGGCCGTCGCGAACGTCAGGCAGCGCGCGGCCGATGATCACGCTCATGGCGTAATCCATGTACGAGCGCTTCATCTCGTCTTCGATATTGACGGGGATGCGGGAGGAGAGATTGGGATCCATAGATTAACGATCGGTTCCGGGGTTCCAAGGTTCCGCGGTTCCGGTTCCAAGGTTCGGCTTCACGCGGTCGAGGCGTCTTCGGTCCCCGAACCTCGGAACCCCGGAACCTCGGAACCCTGGAACCTAGATATCGAGGTTCTTCACATCAAGCGCGTTGTCTTCGATGAACTTCCGGCGCGGCTCGACCTGGTCGCCCAT
Organism: uncultured Acidobacteriota bacterium; assembly: GCA_963724645.1. Lineage (GTDB taxonomy): Bacteria > Acidobacteriota > Vicinamibacteria > Vicinamibacterales > SCN-69-37 > CAVXSP01. The sequence continues at coordinate 1,281,905 of CAVRVJ010000003.1, read as the reverse complement.
CAGCGTCGTGAACATGAGGTCGGCTTCCGTGTGATCTTCGGCGCGGACCTCGAGCAGCGTGCGTTTCGACGGATCCATCGTCGTTTCCCACAACGTGTCCGGATTCATCTCACCCAAGCCCTTGTAGCGATTGATGGCCAGGCCACGGCGGCCCGCGGCGACGAAATACTCCACCAGATCGTCGAGTGAGTCGACGCGGTGGTCGGCGCCCTTGCCATCCTTGCCCGCGGCGAGTGGCGCCCCGCTCCCGGCGGCACGCGCTCCAGCGCTGGAGGACTCGCTCTCTTCAGCGCGCTCTGAACGTGCCGAGTCGATCAAACCACGCGGACCGCCTGAGCTATCCGTCCCGGACTCTTCGCCTGGCTCTGGCTCGGGTTCCTCGACTTGCGCGGAACCGGTCGTGCGAATGGTCACCGGTCCCATCATCAACTCCCGGACTTCGTCGTACGCCGACGCCAGCGTCCGGAACTCGGCGGTCGTCACGAAATCGAGGTCGAGCCGGTGGCGCCGAACGTAACCGGCTGACAGATCGTCGAGGCGGACCGCGAGGGCCTGGTGCTCGGTGTCGTCGACGACGGTGGACTTGACGCTGGGCTGCGCCAGGTGGGTCGCCAGGGCATCCACCCGTTCGCGATCGGTCCAGAAACTCCGGTCGCGCGCGCCGCCCTCGAGCAGCGCCAGAATGGCGCGGCGGCCAGGACCACGGCGCTCGACGACCCAGAGGAACTTGCGGAACATCATCAACTTCTCGAGTTTGTGCTCCAGCCGTTCGCCGGAGATCTCCTTGCCCGTCGAGAGGACCAGCGTGCGCAGTTCGGCGGCCCGGCGAATCAGAAAGGTCTCGAGGGACCGTTCGTCCTTGATGAACGTCTCGGCGCGACCGCGCTTGGCACGGAACAGAGGCGGCTGCGCGATGAAGATGTTTCCGTTGTCGACGAGACCTCGCATCTGCCGATAGAAGAACGTCAGCAGCAGTGTCCGGATATGTGAGCCGTCCACGTCGGCGTCGGTCATGATGATCACGCGGTGATACCGGACCTTGGCCGGGTCGAACTCGTCCTGTCCGATGCCGCAGCCGAGTGCCGCGATCAGCGTCCGGATTTCCTCGTGGCTCAGCATTTTGTCGAAGCGCGCCTTCTCGACGTTCAGGATCTTGCCCTTGATCGGCAGCACGGCCTGAAACCGCCGATCGCGCCCCTGTTTCGCCGACCCGCCTGCGGACTCACCCTCGACGATGTAGAGCTCGCTCCGCGCCGGGTCGCGCTCCTGGCAATCGGCGAGCTTGCCGGGCAGTGCCGTGTTGTCGAGCGCGCCCTTGCGGCGCACCAGGTCGCGGGCCTTGCGCGCCGCCTCGCGCGCGAGCGCCGCGTCGACAGCTTTGGCGACCACGCGCTTCGAGATCGCGGGGTTCTCCTCCAGGAACGCGGCCAGCCGGTCGTTGACGATCCCTTCGACAATGCCCTTTACCTCGGTATTGCCGAGTTTGGTCTTGGTCTGGCCCTCGAATTGGGGCTGCGGAATCTTGACCGAAATCACCGCGGTCATCCCCTCGCGGATGTCGTCGCCCGTAATGCTTTCCGCAAGCTTCTCGGCGAGGTTGTTCCTCGAAACATACGAGTTGATCGTGCGTGTCAGGGCCGATCGGAAGCCCGACAGGTGCGTGCCGCCTTCCGTGGTGTTGATGTTGTTCGCGAAGCTGTAGGTCGTCTCCGTGTAGCTGTCGTTCCACTGCAGCGCGATCTCCACGACGATCTTGCCGGCGCCGTCCATCCCCTCGCGCTCGCCGAGCATGTAGATCGGCTTCTCGTTGACCGGCGTGCGGTTCTTGTTGAGGTACTCGACGAACTCGCGGATGCCTCCCTCGTACAGAAACTTGTGGCTGCGATCGTTGCGCTCGTCGTCGATCGAAATCGTGACACCCGCATTCAGGAACGCCAGTTCGCGCAGCCGCTGCGACAGTGTCTCGAAGGACAGTTCGATCGTCTCGAACACCGCGGCGTCCGGTTTGAAGGTGATCTTCGTGCCGCGCTTCTCGGTCGTGCCCGTGACGTACAGATCGCTGACCGGCGTGCCCCGCTGGTAGCGCTGCTGGTGAACGTGCCCGTTGCGCCAGATTTCCACCTCCAGCCATTCGGACAGCGCGTTGACGACCGAGACGCCGACGCCGTGCAGGCCGCCTGAGACCTTGTACGCGGAGTTTTCGAACTTTCCTCCGGCATGCAACACCGTCAACACGACTTCCGCGGCCGACTTCCCGCTTGCATGCATGTCGACGGGGATGCCCCGGCCGTCGTCCACGACCGTGACCGACCCGTCGATGTGGATGGTGACTTCGACATGCGTGCAGAACCCGGCGAGGGCCTCGTCGATCGAGTTGTCGACGACCTCATAGACGAGGTGATGCAGGCCGACAGGGCCGGTCGATCCGTATGTACATCGCGGGGCGTTTGCGGACCGCTTCCAATCCTTCAAGGACTTTGATTTTGTCGGCGCCGTAATCGTCTGCGCCATTGCTCAGGGCAGCGCCTGCGGCGGCCGGATCAGGGCCGGTATTTTTCAGCTCTGGATATTCCATCTATATACTTTGTTTGCTGGGGTGACAATCGCTCGTCCTCTCACCCTCTTACCCTTTCACGCTCTCACCCTCTAGAAAAGGCGTCAGATTCTCATGGGCATGATGACGTAGGTGTAGTCGTAGCCTTCGCCGCCGACCGGCTTCATCACAGCCTGGCTCATTTCGTCCTTGAACTCGAGCTGTACGTTCTCCGATTCCACAACGCTCAGAAAGTTGTCCACATAATCCGCGTTGAAGCAGATCTGCATCGCGGCGCCGGCGTAATCCACGGGAATGATTTCGCGCGCTTCGCCGACCTCTGGTGTACTCGACGTAATCTCGACCTGGTCCTTCCCGATCACGAACTTCACGGCCTTCGAGCGCTCGTTCGAGAGCAGCCGTACGCGCCGCACGGCCGCAGCCAGCCGATCGCGATCAAACTCGATCCGCTTGTCGTTGGTCTTCGGGATCACCCGCTCGTACGCCGGAAAATTCGCGTCGATCTTCCGCGAGATCAGCAATCGGCCGTCCGCGCGGAAGAACAAGTGGTTCTCGCCCTGGGAGAAGTCGATGACGGCGCCGGCCTCCGCAAGCCGCGCGACTTCGTTCAGCGTCTTCCTCGGCAGAAGCACGTCGGATTTAACGTCCTTTCCCGGCGTCTCGTGGACGCTCATGAACGCCAACCGGTGACCGTCGGTCGCTACCATGCTCATCGAGTCCCCACGGAGCACCAGTTGCGCCCCATTCAGGAAGTAGCGGGTGTCTTCGCTGGTGATCGCAAATCGCGTGTGCAAAATCATCCGCTTGAGTGCCGCGCCCGGCAGCGATGCTTCAGCAGGCCCGCCGTCCTGCGGCGGCGTCGGGAATTCCGACGCCGGCAGCGTCTGCATCCGCGACTCGAATCGATCCGCTGCAACCGTGACGGTCTTTCCGCCTTTGTCCTCCTCGATCCGAATGTCGGTCTCCGGCAGTGCGCTCACGATCTCGAACAGTTTCTTCGCGGGCAGCGTCAAGGTCCCTGGCTTGCCCACCGTGGCCTCGCACCGGCTCCGCAAGCCGACGTCCAGATCGGTCGCCAACAGTGAGACGTCGCTGCCCGACGCCTCGAGGAGAACATTCGCCAGGATCGGAATCGTATTCTTCCGCTCGACGATGCCTTGCAGGAGAGACAGCTCTTTCAGCAGATCGTTCTTGCGGACTACAAGCTCCATAGGCAGGGCGACCTCGGCTTCATGCCCGCATGTCGAATACGGGGATCACTTGATCGAGAAACAATCAAATTAGTGAATAGAAATTATAACAGGAATAAGGGGTTGTTGGTACTCCAATCGGTGCCCATAACATATTATCTTTCAGCAACTTACGCTGTGGACGTTTTCGCGGATTTGGCTGAGCACATGGCACCCGGCAGGTGTGGGGATCCCAGGTCCAACCTGGCCATGCACATTCATCCACAACCCCCGGTTGTGTAAGACATTCAGACACATCCGTTTTGCGCCAAAAGCCTAATGAACCGATTCGATCAGTGTGTGGATAAGGGTGTTGAAAACGGAGTCCCTCCCGCGCATTTCTTCGACCTTTCGGATCGAGTGGATGACGGTTGAATGATGCTTGCCGCCGAAACTCTTTCCGATCTCCGGCAGCGAGGCGCGCGTCAACGCCTTACATAAATACATCGCGACCTGGCGGGGCATCGCCACGGACTTCGAGTTGTTTCGCGACTTGAGGTCGGCCAGTTTCAGCCGGTAGTAATCGGCCACGAACTTCTGGATCACGTCGATCGTGACGCTCTTCTCCTCGTGGTGCAGGACATCGCGTAACACCTCCTGAGCCAGCGACATGGTCACGTGCTGGCCTTTGAGCGAGGCATAAGCCAGCAACCTGATGAGTGAGCCCTCGAGTTCCCGGATGTTCGACTTGATGCGTCCCGCGATGTACAGCGCGACATCATCGGGCAACGGCACGCCCTCGGCTTCAGCTTTCCGCTTGAGAATGGCGATCTTCGTCTCCAGATCGGGCGACTGAATATCGGCAATCAGGCCCCATTCGAAGCGGGATCGCAGACGTTCCTCAAGGTCGTTGATCTGGTGCGGCGGGCAATCGCTGCTCAACACGATTTGCTTTTGCGCATCGTGCAGCGCGTTGAAGGTGTGAAAAAACTCGGTCTGGGTGCGTTCCTTTCCGACGATGAACTGGATGTCGTCGACGAGAAGGACGTCCACGCCCCGATAACGCTCCCGAAACTCGAGGATCCGATCGTAGCGGATAGCATTGACCACCTCGTTCATGAACCGCTCGGCCGAGATATAGGTCAGCTTGAGCCCCTGGCTGTGCGTCAGCACGTAGTGGCCAATCGCGTGCATGAGATGCGTCTTGCCCAGTCCGACGCCACCGTAGATGAACAACGGGTTATAAGAACGCGACGGGGCTTCGGCAACGGCGCGGCAGGCGGCGTGCGCAAATTGGTTGGAGGCACCGACGATGAACGTGTCGAACGAATATCGCGGGCTCAGGCCGAGCATGTCCGCGGTCTCTTCTAACCCGTGATCGACGTCCGGCGGTTCCTCTCGCTCCTTCGACGGAAGCACGGGGGGCAGGTCGCGGAGTTCGAGAGTCTCGGGAATGAAGGTGAGACGGACGCCGGGCCGCCCGACCTCGACGAGGGCTTCCTCGAGCACTCCTCCGTAGTGTTTGGTGAGCCAGTCCACGACCATCGGATCCGAGACCCGAATCGACAATGCGGCCCCGTCGTCGTTCAAGAGCGAGGTGTTCTTGAACCACGTGTAGTAGCTGTAGCGATTGACCTTGGTCTCGATTCGGGCGAGAACCTTGTCCCAGATCGTGCCCGTCATGCCGGAAAACCTGCCAACTTCAACCTCTTGCGGGACTTTCGCCTTGAAGAAGGCCCGTCTCGCGGCAAAATCTCGACTCGAGACCGTAGGATGCCTTTGTACCGTTGGTTGGGGACTCTTTCGCCTCGCCGGAACTCCAGTGATTAGTAGGGTTTGGCCCACCACGCGAGCGAAAACCCAAGGATTTCCACAGGTTTTTCCACAGTTGTGGAAAACTCCCGGAAAGGATGGGTATCCACGCCGAAAGCTGGCGAATCTACCACAGGCCTCGGACGCCAGACAATGACCCCATTGTGCCTACGTTGACCTGTTTTCACCGGTTCGCTAGGATCGGTGTTTCTCCGTCGCCCTGAAAGGTCCACCGGGAGCCCCCCTACATGAAACGTACTTTTCAACCAAATCGCCGCCATCGCAGCCGCACGCATGGCTTTCGCGTTCGCATGCAGACGAAGAACGGCCGCATTGTGCTCAAGCGCCGCCGCGCCAAAGGCCGCAAGCGTTTGACTGTCAGCACGCGGTAGATCGTTGTCCTGCCGCTTTCCCCCGGCCTCCCGCCTCAGGACGCGTCCTGAGTTCACCGCGGTGCAGACCCACGGCCGGCGCGTGGCGGCCCGGTACATGACCGTGCTGGCCCAGCCAGGGCGTGGATCCTGCGATCGACTGGGGATCATTGCGTCTCGACGGCTTGGGGGCGCCGTTGTTCGCAACCGCGCCAAGCGCCGAATTCGGGAGGTGTTTCGACGCGAGACGGCCGCGAACGTCCGTCCGCTGGATCTCGTCGTGATCCCTCGGCGCGAACTGGTGTCGGCGCCAATTCCCGCGATTGCGGCGGACTTTCAAGCCGCGGTGCGACGGTTGCGAGCCAGGTGATGAAGACTTCCCAGCGAGTCGGGCTCATCGTCGTTCGAGCGTATCAAGTGGTGCTTGCCCCCTTTACAGGTGGAGCGTGCCGGTTCGAGCCATCGTGTTCCGTGTATGCTGCTGAGGCGATCGAGATACATGGCCTGATGCGCGGACTGTGGCTGGCGCTGCGCCGATTTTCGCGCTGCCATCCGTGGTCGCCCGCTGGTATCGATCCGGTTCCGCCGCGTGGCCTGGAGCCGGCTGCAGTGGAGACGTCGCGCGGGTCCGTCCTTCCCCGCATCTGATTCATGGAAAAGCGCGTTTTTCTCGCTATCTTTCTGTCGTTCGCGGTGCTCGCGCTCTATCAGGCGTACTTCGCGCCGGCGACCCCGACGCCGCCGCAGGCACGGGTGGAGACTCCGGGACCCAGCGCCGCGCCCGCGCCGGCCGCCCCTGCTGCGAATCCGCCATCCTCCGTGATTCCGACGCCGAGTGCACCGGTGGTGAACGACGCGGCCGCGAAGGACATTCGCGTGGAAACCGACACCGTGTCGGCTGTGTTCACGACGAGGGGCGCCGCGCTCAAGAGCTGGCGCCTGAAGAAGTACTCGGATGGACAGGGCCAACCGCTCGAGTTGGTGCCGCAAGACATTCCCGAGACGTTTCCGAGGCCGTTCACCGTCGCGGTCGACGACGCCACGCTTTCAGGGGCATTGCGCTCCGCCATTTACCAACCCAGCACCGACGAGCTGAAGATCGGCACCGGGTCAGGGACCCTCAGCTTTCGTACCAGGACGCGTCCGGGCTCTCGGCGCACAAGGCGTTCCAGTTTCAGCCGGACGGCAAGGCCTACCTCGTCTATGTGGAGGCGTCGGTCACTGCAGGTGGAAAGCCGCAGCCGGCCATCGTGCAGTGGGGACCGGGTATCGCGCTCGGCTACAGCGCAGACGGGTCCCGGCCGTTTCCCACGCGCGCAATTCAGCTCCAGGACAAGGTCGAGCGGCTCTCGGCTTCGAACCTCGAAAAGCAATCGCGGTATGAAGGGCCGCTGAGATTCGCCGGCGTCGAGGATCAGTATTTCCTGACCGCGGCCTTGCCGGGAATGCCAGCCCACCAGGCTCAGACGGTGCGGGTGGACTATCAGCCAATCTCGCTGCCGGTGCCCAACGATCCTCAGAATCGCACGCGCGCGCTCGTGGCCTACAGCGTGCGTACGCCCGGACCCGCCTCGGTGTCGTTTTACATGGGCCCGAAGGATCTCGATTCGCTTCGAGCGGTCGATCCGGAGCTGACGGGCGCCATCGACTTCGGCATGTTTCGCTTTCTCGTCGTGCCGCTCCTGCAGGCCCTGAAGTGGATCAACCGGTACCTGGGCAACTACGGCTGGTCGATCGTCGCGCTGACGGTGTTCATCAACGTCCTGATCTTCCCGCTTCGCCACCGGAGCATGGTGTCGATGCGCAAGATGCAGTCGGTCCAGCCAGAGGTCAAGCTCATCCAGGATCGCTACGCGAAATACAAGATCACGGATCCCGAGCGCCAGAAGATGAACCAGGAAATGATGGCGCTCTACAAACAGCGCGGCGTCAATCCGGCGAGCGGCTGCGTGCCGATGCTGTTGACGATGCCGGTGTTGTTCGCGTTCTACTCCATGCTGGGCGCCTCCATCGAGCTGCGCGGCGCGCCGTTCTTCGGGTGGCTCCACGATCTGTCGACGAAGGACCCGTACTACATCACGCCGATCCTCATGGGCGGTACCATGTTCTGGCAGCAGCGGATGATGCCCTCGACGGCCGATCCGGTGCAGCAGAAGATGTTCCTGCTGATGCCGGTTGTCTTCACCTTCATGTTCCTGCAGGCGCCGAGCGGCCTGGTGGTCTACTGGTTTGTGAGCAATCTGCTGGCGATTGGCCAGCAGTACACGACCAATCGCCTCATTGGTGCACCGGTGCGGGTGGCGCGGCCGATCGCCGCCGGCGCGCCCCAGAAACAGGTCGGCAGCGGCCGCACGAAGGGCTAGGATCGTTCTCGCCTCCGTCGAGCAGGAGTCCTCCACCCAATGAGCGCAGATCTCGACGCGAAGGTCATTGAATTCGTCCAGCGGGTTCTCGAGGCAATGGGTTTGCACCTCGAGGTGACCGTCGAAGAGATGCCGGACAACACGCGCCTGAACATCTCGGGTGAAGGCGCGGAAGTATTGCTCCGCCGTAAGGGCGAGGCAATCGACGCGCTTCAGGTGATTGTCAATACGGTGTTCCGTCGCGACGCGCGCGGCGAGCGCCACTACGTCGTCGATGCGCTCGGGTTCCGAAGGGACAAGGACACGGAACTGCGCCAGATGGCGCGGTTCCTGATGGACAAGGTGAAAACGAGCGGCGGCCTGCAGGAGATCGGGCCGTTGAATCCCTATGCGCGGCGCCTCGTCCATCTGACGGTCGCTGAAGATCCCGATCTCTCATCCGAAAGCATTGGCGACGCCTTCTTGAAGAGCATCGTGATTTCGCGGAAGAAATAGGCCCCGGGCCTGGGGCCTTCCCTATGTTCTCCACCACCGACACGATCGTCGCGATTGCGACTCCGGCCGGCCGCGGAGGCATTGGCGTCGTGCGATTGTCCGGACCCGAGGCCGCGGCAATCGCGTTGTCACTCGTTGGCCGGACCAACCCCTTCGAGCCGCGGCATGCCACCGTGGCGAGAATCCTGGATTCGCAGGGCGGGGCCAGCGCCCGCGCGATCGATCAGGTCGTCGTGACCTGGTTCGCGGCGCCGCACTCCTACACCGGCGACGACGTCATCGAAATCAGCGGACACGGCAACCCGTTCCTGCTTCAGCGCATCGTCGAGACGGCCATGGCGGCAGGTGCGAGATTGGCCGAGCCGGGCGAGTTCACGCTGCGCGCCTACCTCAACGGCCGTATGGATTTGATCCAGGCCGAGTCGGTCGCTGACCTGGTGGACGCGGTCACGCCCCTTCAGGCCCGCACGGCCATGGATCAGCTCGAGGGGACGCTGACGGACGAGATTGCGCGAATCGATGCGGCACTCTTCGATTTGTCGGCGCGCCTGGAGGCGTCGCTGGACTTTCCCGACGAAGGCTTTCACTTCGTCACGCGCGAACAGACCGGCAAGGAGTTGGCGAGGATCCGAAAGGATGCCACAGAGCTCGCAGGCCAGGGCCGTGCCGGCCGGGTCGTGCGCGAGGGCCGGCTGGTAGTCATCGTCGGTCCGCCGAACGCCGGAAAGTCGAGTCTGTTCAACGCGCTCGTCGGCGCCGCGCGCGCAATCGTGACCGACATCCCAGGAACGACGCGTGACATCCTGACAGAACGTGTGGACATCCAGGGGCTCGATATCACGCTGGTGGATACGGCGGGATTGCGCGAAGCATCGGACGCGATCGAGGCGGAAGGCGTCGAGCGCGCGCGCCAGGCGCAGCGTGTGGCGGCGCTGACGATCGCAGTGCTCGATGGGTCTCGGCCGCTCCGCCGCGAAGACTACGAGCTGGCCACCGCCGGCAGCCCAGAGCGCGTCATTGCGATTGCGAAGTCCGACCTGCCGCGCCGATGGGCCGCCGACGAGCTGGACGCCGCGGGCGAACGTGCTGTGGAGGTGTCCGCGCTTGCCGGCCTCGGCCTCGACCGCTTGCGATCGGCGATCGCGACTGCTCTGCTCGGGAGTGAGGAGTTGCGGGACACGCCTCGCATTTCCAACGCTCGACACATGGCGCTGTTGAATGAGGCGTTGGCGGCGCTGGCGCGAGCCGCGCAGGCCCTGAGCGACGGGGCCACCGAAGAGCTCGTGCTGGCGGACCTGGGCGCCGCTCGACGCGTGCTGGAGGAGATCACGGGCCGCCGAACACCCGACGACCTGCTGCAACACATTTTTTCGAGATTCTGTGTCGGAAAGTAAAGTGCACAAATGTTGACGTCGGACTTTGACGTTGTGGTCATTGGCGCCGGACATGCCGGCTGCGAGGCGGCCTGGGCGGCGGCGCGGCTCGGGGCCCGCGTCGGCCTCGTCACCCTGACGGCCGAGACGGTGGCACTCATGCCCTGCAATCCGGCCATCGGCGGGACGGCAAAGGGCCATCTGGTCCGCGAGATTGACGCGCTCGGCGGATTGATGGGTCTGGCCATCGACGCGACCGGCATTCAGTTCAAACTGCTGAACCGCAGTCGCGGACCGGCTGTCTGGTCTCCTCGCGCGCAGGCGGACAAACGCCGGTACGGCGCATGGATGCGCGAGACGCTCACGGCGGAGCCGAATATCACGTGGGTCTTCAGGCGGGCTGGCCGGATCCTTGTAGAGAGCGGGCGGGTGGCCGGCCTCGCATTCGAAGACGGCGATCGGGTGGCCTGCCGTTCGCTGGTCATCACCACGGGCACTTTTCTGAACGGCCTCGTCCACATCGGCGACGAACAGCGGCCATCGGGCCGGGCCGGCGAACCGCCCACGCAGCAATTGGCGGATTCGCTGCGATCGGTCGGCTTCGCGATGGGACGATTGAAAACGGGCACGCCGCCGCGGCTCGATCGCCGCAGCATCGATTTCTCGCGGTTCCACGCCGAGAGTGGCGATCGGCCCGATCGTCCCGTTTTCCTTCTGCTCGGCGCCCATTGCACGCGATCAAGTGGTCTGCCATCTGCTCCACACGAACGAGCGCGTCCGGGATCTGGTTCGCGGCAACATCGGCCGATCGCCCTTCTACAACGGCCAGATCACAGGGATTGGCCCGCGATACTGCCCATCGCTCGAGGACAAGGTGATGCGCTTCCCCGACAAGGAGCGGCACCAGATCTTTCTCGAGCCGGAAGGGCTCGACGTGAACGAGATTTACGTCAACGGACTGTCGATGAGCTTGCCCAGGGACGTGCAGGACGCGATTGTGCGCGCGCTGCCCGGACTGGAGGACGCGGCGATCCTGCGCCACGCGTATGCCGTCGAATACGACTTCGTCCAGCCGACCGAGCTCGACCCGACCCTCGAGGCGAAGAAACTGCCGGGGCTGTTTCTCGCCGGTCAGATCAACGGCACGTCGGGTTACGAAGAGGCGGCGGCGCAGGGACTCATCGCCGGGATCAACGCCTCGCGACGGGCTGCCGGCGCGCCCGCGTTCGTACTTCGCCGTGATGAGGCGTACATCGGGATTCTCATCGACGATCTCGTGACGCGGGGGTGCCTGGAGCCTTACCGGATGTTCACGTCGCGCGCGGAGCACCGCCTGCGGCTGCGCATCGACAACGCCGATCTGCGGCTGACGCCCGCTGGCCGTGAGATGGGCCTCGTTAACGACTCACGCTGGGAGCGGTTCGAAAGCCGCCGCGCGCGCCTCGAACGCAACCTGGCGAAGGCGCGCGTGACACGCGTCGCGCTCTCCGACGGCGTCGTGACCGCAGAGCAGGCCTTGAGCCGACCGGCGGTCACGGTGGCGGCGTTGGTGTCGTGCGGCTTGACGATTGAAACAGACGTCTCCACCTCGGACGTCGATTCGGCCACGCTCGAGGCCGAACTGAAGTATCGCGGCTACCTGAAACGCGACGATGCCCAACGGGCGCGGACGACGCTGCAGGAGAATCGACAGATTCCACTTGAGTTCGAGTACCCGGGGCGTTCCGGGACTTTCGCGCGAAGTCGTCGAGCGCCTCTCGTCGATTCGTCCGTTGACAATCGGCCAGGCGGGGCGTGTGCCTGGTGTGACGCCGGCGGCCGTGGCGATTGTCGCCGCGCGCCTTGCGCGAATTCGATCGGGCGGCCTTCCAATCACGAACTGAGTGAGATGAGTGAGAATTGACACGTGGCGGGCCGCGACCTTCCTGCGCGCATCGCGCGGCGAGCCGCCAAGGCTTCGGTCGCGGTGTCACCGGATCTGGCGGGCCCGCTCAGCGCCTATCTCGAGTTGCTGGGCCGTTGGAACAAGAAGATCAACCTCACCGCCCTCGACCTCAATCCACCGAACGATGACGCGATCGATCGCCTGATCGTCGAGCCCCTTGCTGCCGCGCGCTATGTTCTTCCCGCGGATCGGCTCGTTCTTGACATCGGGTCTGGAGGCGGATCGCCGGCACTGCCGCTCAAACTGGCGGTGCCGAGCCTTCAGTTCGTGCTCGTTGAGGCCAAGGTCCGCAAAGCGGCGTTCCTGCGCGAGGCCGTTCGTCAGTTGAATCTAATCGACGTCCGCGTGGAGAACCAGCGCCTCGAGGACCTGGCCGAACGAGAGGACCTCCGGTCGGGCGTTGACATCGCCACGGTGCGAGCCGTGCGATTCACCACGGACCTGGTCGGCGCCCTGCAAGGATTCTTGAAACCGGGAGGTCGAGTGTTTGCGTTTGTCGCACGCGAACCGGATCGGAGCCCGCTGGGACCAGCCGTACGGACGGAACCGCTCGTGCCGTCGCTGCAGAGTCGCCTGGCGATATTCGCGAGACCCCACTGTTAGGGCCGCTCTCAACCCACTCGGGCGAGTGTCTCTGCTGAAATCTCGACTGAGCGCGACGCTGGCAGAGAAACGGACTCGCGGGGCCCCGCCCGCCGGACGCCGACACTCGGCCAACATCAGTATTTTGGTCACTAAACCAACACACGCTCCGAATCGGCCAGCAACACTCCGACTATTGGACAGTACGATTGAAATGCCCTGCCTGAGGTTAGGACAGAGCTCGACTCGCATGAAGTGGGCCCGCCGGTTGCCTGGGCCCCGTCGGTGACACGGAAAGCCCGCCGACTGCCTCTCGTGAGGCAGGTGGCGCTGAGGCCGAGCATGTGTGTCGGCCTGACGTCTGTGTCGAGCGGGAGCATGTCTCAAGACGGTGGACCTGGTCACAGGCGAAACTTCCTTAGGCCCGGCCTTCGTCCACGGATCCCTACACAACGCGATCGCGGGACCCGTCGCCCCCGCGCCCCGCGCGCCTGACTCACTCGCGGTCGACAACAAGTGCTCGATCGCAAGCAGCAACGGATCGCTACAAGCGTTCTGGTGGACAGTTCAGCCAGCGGAGCCTGTCTGCAGGACGAAGTCGTCGTCCGCTGGTTTCTTGGTCTTATTCCGACGACGTTGGAGCGGGCTATAGGGCATGACGGAACGGAACATGGCATGAATCTCGCGCGTTATCCGCAAGAATCGCCGACCGATCAGAGTCTGCATACACCCCGAGCTCAAGATCAGCTCGGCGTCTGTTCACTGTGCCCTCAGGTCGTCCCATGAATCCGTCCAGGCCGCCTGCCGGTTCTGCCGCTGGCGGCAGGATAATCTAGCGGCCCGACTGGCCCTGTCCAGCATTGGCGCGACGAAGGATCGACCGCCAGGATGTTCCACGTGGAACGTTTTCTGGTTCAGCCTTGCCCAAAGAAAGTAATATATCGACCGAGTTCGAGTTTCCTCCCAGACATTCTGGCTAATGACCAATATCGCACGCGTGATCGCCGTCGCGAATCAAAAAGGCGGCGTCGCCAAGACAACGACAGCCATCAACCTGGCGGCGTCCCTGGCCATGGCAAATCAGCGCATCTTGCTCATTGACATGGATCCGCAAGCGAACCTGACAAGCGGCATTGGCCTGAAAGGGCAGACCGGCACGGGCGGAACGATCTACGACGCGTTGACGCAAGAAGGCGCCGACCCGCGTTCGTTCGTTATGGCCACCAGCATCGATCACCTGTGGCTGGTCGCCGCCAATCGCCACCTGACGGGCGCCGAAATCGAGCTCGTCTCGTTTACCCAGCGCGAACGGCGCCTGCGCCAGCTCGCCGACCAGCTCCGTGCCGATTTCGACTTCATCTTTGTGGACACGCCTCCATCGCTGGGCCTGTTGACGCTCAACGCACTCGTGGCGGCAGATACCGTGCTCGTCCCGATCAATTGCGAATACTTCGCCCTCGAAGGCATCGCGGATCTTCTTGCGACGTTGGATCGCGTGCGGGCCTCGCTCAACCCCACGCTCGCGCTCGAAGGCGTGCTGCTGACGATGTACGACGATCGCACCAATCTGGGGCAGCAGGTCGGCGGCAACATCCGCGAGTTTTTTGGCGACAAAGTGTACCACACCGTGATTCCGCGCAACGTGCGGCTCGGGGAGGCGCCGAGCCACGGCCTTCCGGTCATCCTGTACGACGCCCGCTCCCGCGGCGCCGCGGCCTACGTCGCCCTCGCCCACGAGTTCCTTGCGCGCGATCGCAACGATCGAACCAGGACCGAAAAAGCATGAGGAGATCCATCCCATGGCAGAAAAACGATTGGCATTGGGCCGCGGCCTGAGCGCCCTCATTCCTGATTCCACGCCGCCGGTACACGCCCCGGAATCTGCCAGACCCCTGGAGCTCGATCTCGACAGACTGATCCCCAACCCCCGCCAGCCGCGGAGCCAGATCGACGAGGCGCGGCTCGAAGAACTCGCCCAGTCGATTCGCGCCAACGGAGTGATTCAGCCGATTCTCGTGCGCAAGATCGGCGACCAGCACGAAATCGTGGCCGGCGAGCGGCGCTGGCGCGCGGCCCAGCGCGCGGGTTTATTGCGCGTCCCGGTGACGGTCCGAGAAGTTCCCGACGAGAAGCTTCTGGAAATCGCGCTCATCGAGAACATTCAACGCGAAGATCTCAATCCCATTGAAGAGGCGCAGGCCTATCGGCACTTGAGCGACGAACTGCATCTGTCGCAGGAAGAAATTGCCGACGCGGTGGGCAAGGACCGCGCAACCGTCGCCAATTTCATGCGTCTGCTCCGGCTTCCCGCAGAGGTGCGCAACGATCTGGCTGCCGGCGCGCTCTCGATGGGACAGGCCCGCGCCCTGCTCGCGCTGCCTGACGAAAACGCGCAGCGGCGCGTGGCCCGCGATGTGGTCGCGCGTGGCGCTTCGGTCCGCGAAACCGAGGCGCTCGTTCGCCACGAGGTTGCGCCGCCCGCAGCGCCCGCCCGGCGCCCCTCCGTCGACGCGAACACCCGTGCGGCTGAGGAGAAACTCAAGATCGCCCTCGGCACCCGCGTCAGGATTGTCCGCAGGGGCAAGGGCGGCCGCATCGAAGTGGACTTCACAGACGAGGACGAGCTCAACAGGATTTATGAGGCGTTGACGGGACAGTGAGCTGGCTCGAGGCTTGAGTCGTGGGGACGAGGGACTCGAGGCGCGCCGACCCAGTACACTGTTCCAGTGAATCGACGGCTGACGGACTACGCCGCCTGCGCCGGTTGAGCAGGGAAACTCGCGGCTGGCGAGCTCGCCCAGGTCCTGGGTGACATCCCGCGCGCGACCGATGACCGTGTCCTTGTCGACTTCAGGACTGCGGACGATGCGGGTGTGTACACCTGGCCGGGCGGCCCGGCCCTCGTGCAAACCGTCGATTTCTTTGCGCCGGTCGTCGACGACCCTTACGCTTACGGACAAATCGCAGCGGCCAACGCGCTCAGTGACGTCTATGCCATGGGCGGTGAGCCTCGCACCGCACTCGCCATCGCGGGCTGGCCGAAGGAGGGTCCGGAGCCCGAGGTGCTCGCCAGGATCGTGCGAGGCGGCTTCGACAAGCTCACTGAGGCGGGAGTTGCCCTCCTGGGCGGGCACACCGTGGCGGATCAGGAAATCAAATTCGGATACGCCGTGACGGGCGAAATCGATCCTCGACGCGTATGGAGAAACACGGGGGCGCGCGCCGGCGATGTCCTGATCCTGACGAAGCCGCTCGGGACCGGGATCATCGCCACCGCGATCAAGTTCGAACGCGCGGGCGACGATCACGCCGCGGCGGCAATTGCGTCGATGGTGCGGCTCAATCGCGATGCCGCGTCAGCCGCCCGTCGTCTGCCGGCGGGCGCCGTCAGCGCCTGCACGGACATCACGGGGTTTGGCCTCGCCGGTCACGGGTCCGAGATGGCCGACGCGAGCGGCGTGACGATCGTGATCGACGCGGCGGCCCTGCCCGTGCTTCCGGGTGCGGCCGACCTGGCCGCGGCCAATCTGTCCGGCGGCGCGCGAACGAACCTGGATTACTTCTCGCCTCGAATCAGGATCGGGTCCGCCGTTGCGGCACCGCTCCGGTTGATTGTGTTCGACCCACAGACGTCAGGCGGCTTGCTGTTCTCCGTTCAGCCGGCAATGGTCGGGGAACTGCTGGCCTCGCTGGATCAACCGGACACGTCCGCACATCAAATCGGCCGGGTGACCGAGCGCGCGTCCGATGGCGCGTTGGTCCGCATAGACTGACTGTCGGGGTGGCCGACTCGCCACTCAAGCCGCCGCACCGCCGCCAGCGCGCCTTGCCCGTGCCGCTGGCGCGATGGTATAAATTGGCGTTTGCCTGAGGCACGACGCGCCCGGCTGGTGGGCTTGTCCGGCGCTCGGCGAAAGGCCGCACTGCACGCATGGTTCCGGATCTTTCCGTTCTCTGGGTCATCGCTCTCGTTCTGATCCTGACGGTCGTTCTCAATCGTCTGATTTTTCGTCCCCTTCTGAACGCGATCGCGCAGCGGGAACAGGCGGCACACTCGGCACGAACGCTGGCGGAGCAAGCCGCCGCCGAGGCCCGTCGGGCTGCGGCAGAATTCGAGGAGAAGACCGCCGCGGCGCGCCTCGAGGTTTATCGACAGATGGACGACATGCGGCGGGCAGCGCTCGAAGAGCGAACCTCGTTGATTGACGCTGCGCGCAAGGACGCGGAGGACGCTCTGGTCCGGGCTCGCGCTCAGCTCGATCGTGACGTGGCCGATGCAACCGCGCGGCTGGACGCCGAAGCCGAGCAACTGGCGGCGCAAGCGGCCGCGCGCATTCTGGGACGCCGCGCCTCGTAGCGCGGCCGGACTATCAAGACATTGGTACCGTGATACAGGCACCGTTCGGACGCTACCGCCGCGCCTTCTGCGCCCTGCTGCTGATCCTCACATTAGGGCTCGGCGTGCTGCCGGCGCTCACGGGGTCGGCCGCCGCAGCAGCGCGCGTGGCCGCGCAGGCCGAGACGGCACATGAAGGCGGGAGCGGCGAGGCCGAGGGCGGCGGCTGGGGAAGCACCGTCGCCAAGACGGTGAACTTTGCCGCCCTCGCGGCGATCCTGGCCTACTTTCTCAAGACGCCGATTGCTGACTACCTTCGCACGCGCAGTGAGGCGATCCGCCGGGGCCTGATGGATGCCGCCGCGCTCAAGTCGTCCGCCGAGGTGCAGCTTGCGGAGGTTCGCGCCCGTCTTTCGGCGTTGCCCGCCGAGGTCGACGCGCTTCGCCGGCGCGGTCAGGACGAACTCGCCGGCGAACGGGTCCGGCTCGCCGAGGCCACCGCACGCGAGAGGCAGCGCCTCGTCGATCGCACGCATCGCGAGATCGATCTGCAGTTCCGGATCGCGCGACGCCAGTTGCTCGAACATTCGGCCGAAGTGGCGATGCGGCTGGCGCGCACGCGGATCGAGCGCGAGATCACGCCCGAGGACCAGACGCGGCTGATCGACACGTATGCGTCGGGGGTGCGGGCATGAGCCTGCGAACCGTCGCGCGCCGGTACGGCGGCGCACTGTTCGACGTGGCGCGGCGCAATCAGGTGATCGACCGAGTCGAGGGACAGATGCACGACTTCAACCACCTGCTGGCCGCCAACGGCGACCTCCGGCGGGTCCTCGAGACGCCGGCCGTGGCGCCGCGGCAGAAACGCGCCATTCTGGACGCCGTGCTGGACCGCGCCGGGGGGGTCGATGGCGAAGTCCGGCAAATGTTGCGGATGATGGCCGACCGCGATCGACTCATGCTGCTGCCCTGGGTGACGGCGGCCTTCGATGAGCGCGTGCGTCAGGAGCGGCATCTGCTGCAGGCCGAGGTCGTGACTGCGGTTCCGCTTCCCGAAGCGCAGCGGGCGTCCCTCGTCAGCGCGCTGCGCCAGGCGGCGGGCTCCGAGTTGATGATCTCGGAGAAAGTCGATCCCTCGATCATCGGTGGGGTCATCGCGCGCGTTGGCAGCCTGGTGTTCGACGGGAGCGTGACGCGACAACTCGAGCGCATGAAGCAGCGGCTCGTAGAAGAGAGATAGGCCCTGGGCCTCGGGCCTGAGCAGGACGGATATGCAGATCAAAGCAGAAGAGATCTCCAAGATCATCCGCGATCAGATCGGCAACTATGCCGTCGACGTGGACGTCGCCGAAGTCGGCACGGTGGTCTCGGTTGGCGACGGGATCGCGCGCATTCACGGCGTGGAGCGGGCGATGGCCGGCGAGATGCTCGAGTTTCCGAATCAGCTGTTCGGCATTGCGCTGAACCTGGAAGAAGAGAGCGTCGGCGCGGTGCTCCTCGGGCGTTCGAGCGAGATCAAAGAAGGCGATATCGTCAAGCGGACCGGGCGGATCATCTCGGTCCCGGTGGGCGAAGAGATGCTCGGCCGCGTGGTCGACGCCCTCGGGATGCCCATCGACGGCAAGGGGCCGATTGCCTCCAAGAAGTTCATGCCGATCGAGCGGTTGGCGCCTGGTGTCGTGGATCGCTCGCCGGTCAAAGAGCCGTTGCAGACCGGCCTCAAGGCCATCGATGGCATGGTGCCGATCGGGCGCGGCCAGCGCGAGCTGATCATCGGCGACCGGCAAACCGGCAAGACCGCCCTGGCCGTCGACGCCATCATCAATCAGCGCGGCCTCGACGTCGTCTGCATCTACAACGCGATCGGCCAGAAGCAATCGACCATCGCGCAGGTCGTGAAGACTCTCGAGGATGCGGGCGCGATGGAGTACACGATTGTGGTCGCCGCCGGCGCCTCCGATCCGGCGCCGCTGCTGTACATCAGCCCGTACTCCGCCTGCACGATTGGGGAGTACTTCCGGGACGACGGCCGGCACGCGCTGTGCGTCTACGACGATCTGTCCAAGCACGCGCAGGCGTACCGGGAAATCTCGCTGCTGCTGCGGCGCCCGCCGGGCCGCGAGGCGTACCCGGGCGACGTCTTCTATCTGCATTCGCGCCTGCTCGAGCGCGCCGCGAAGCTGAAGAAGGAGTTGGGCGGCGGCTCCCTGACCGCCCTGCCGATCATCGAGACGCAGGCAGGAGACCTGTCGGCCTACATTCCAACGAACGTCATCTCGATTACCGACGGCCAGATCTTTCTCGAGGCCGATCTGTTCAACCAGGGCTTCCGCCCGGCCATCAACGTCGGCAACTCGGTCTCGCGCGTGGGCGGCTCGGCGCAGATCAAGGCGATGCGACAGGTCGCCGGCAGCCTTCGGCTTGACCTCGCGCAGTACCGCGAATTGGCAGCCTTCGCGCAATTTGGCAGCGACCTCGACCAGGCGACGCTGAAGCAGTTGAACCGCGGCCGCCGATTGACCGAGATCTTGAAGCAGCCCCAATACAAGCCGCTGCCGGTTGAGAGGCAGGTGGCGATCATCTACGCGGCCACCAACGGATTCCTGGATGCGATTGCCGTCGAGCGGCTGCGGCAGTACGAAGAGAGCCTGTACACGTTTCTCGACTCGCACCGGCCCGGCGTGCTGGCCGCGATCGCCGAGAAGAAGATCCTGGATGACGACATCAGGACGCGACTCGGGCAGGCCTTGCAGGAATTCGGGAGCGAATTCGGCGCGGCGCCGGCAGCAGCGTAGGCCTGGGTTTTGAGTTCTGACTTTTGAGTGAGCAGGAGTCCAGTCACAAGTGCCCTCTCTCATTGACATGCGCCGGCGCATTCGCGCCGTGAAGTCGACGCAGCAGATCACGAAGGCGATGAAGATGGTCGCCGCGTCGAAGCTGCGCCGCGCGCAGGAGCGCGTGGTGGCGGCACGGCCGTTCGCCCGGGAGGCGCGCCGCGTGCTCGGCAGCATCGCCGCGCGCGTCGATGAAACCAGGCACCCGCTCCTAGCCCGGCGGCCGGGCGCCGGCACGGGCGCCACGCTGCTCATCGTCATCGCGGCGGATCGCGGGTTGTGCGGCAGCTTCAATACCAATGTGGTCAAGGCCGTCGGTAAGTTCCTGCGGGAACATGCCGGCCGTCACGGTCTCACTCGGGTTGGTGGGCCGAAAGAG
Source organism: uncultured Acidobacteriota bacterium (assembly GCA_963724645.1). Classification (GTDB taxonomy): domain Bacteria; phylum Acidobacteriota; class Vicinamibacteria; order Vicinamibacterales; family SCN-69-37; genus CAVXSP01. The sequence continues at coordinate 1,261,692 of CAVRVJ010000003.1, read as the reverse complement.
CCGGGAGATGCTGGGCCGCCGCGGCCTCCCGGTCCGGTTTCAGCATGGGAACCTGCCGAAAGTGATTCACTTCGCGGAAGCCGAGATCATCGCGGGGCCGCCGATCGCTGACTACGTCGAGGGCAAGGTCGACAGCGTGTACTTGATCTACAACGAGTTCAAGTCCGTGATCCAGCAGCGCGTCGTGATCGAGCCGCTGCTGCCGTTTCCGTCGATCGAGGATGATGTCGCGGCGCCGCAGGCGACCACTGTCGACTACGAGTACGAGCCTTCGGCCGAGCGGATCTTCGACGAACTCCTCGAGCATTTGATCGAGGCGCAGATCCTGCGGGCGCTTCTCGAATCCACGGCCGCGTTCTACGCGGCCCAGATGACGGCCATGGACGCCGCCACGCGGAATTCGGCAGACATGCTCGAGAGCCTGACGCTGTACATGAACAAGATCCGCCAGGCGGCGATCACGCGGGAAATCATCGAAGTCGTCTCGGGCGCACAGGCGTTGTAGGAAGAAGGCACTGGGGATTCGGCACTAGGCACTGGGAAGAGGGCACTGCGAAGACAACCCGCGGACGTCGGAGCCGCCGCGGCAAGCCCAATGGGCGTCGCGCGAAGCGCGCAAGCGCGTTGGGGGTGGGGCCCCACGCGCATTGATTGAAGAAGACGAATATGACCACAGCAGTCGCCGCCGAAGCCAAGGTCGGCAAGATCGTTCAAATCATCGGACCGGTCCTGGATGTCGAGTTCGAGGGCGGGCACCTGCCGTCGATATACAACGCCCTCCGCGTCACCGGTGAGTCCGGCGGTCAGACGGTCGACATCATCGCGGAAGTGGAACAGCACCTCGGGGAGAACCGCGTGCGTGCCCTCGCGATGAAACCGACCGACGGGCTCCAGCGCGGCATGACCGCGGTCGACCAGGGGGGCCCGATTTCCATGCCGGTCGGTCCGGACACGCTCGGCCGCGTGCTCAACGTACTCGGCGAGCCGGTGGATTTTCCCGACCGCCCCGTGAAGTGCAAGGAGCGATGGCCGATTCATCGCGAGGCGCCGTCGCTCGAGGAACAGTCGACCGAGCTCAAGATGTTCGAGACGGGCATCAAGGTGATCGATCTGCTCGAGCCGTACCTTCAGGGCGGCAAGATCGGGCTGTTCGGCGGCGCCGGCGTCGGCAAGACCGTCATCATCATGGAACTCATCAACAACATCGCCATGAAGCACGGCGGCGTGTCGGTCTTCGGCGGCGTCGGCGAACGGACCCGCGAGGGCAATGATCTGTGGCTCGAATTCCAGGAGAGCGGTGTCATCGATGTGAACGATCCGTCGAAATCGCGCGCCGCGCTGGTGTACGGCCAGATGACGGAGCCGCCGGGCGCGCGCCTTCGGGTCGCGCTGTCGGCGCTCACGGTCGCCGAGTACTTCCGCGACGCCGAAAACAAGGACGTGCTCCTGTTCATCGACAACATTTTCCGGTTCACCCAGGCCGGATCGGAAGTCTCGGCGCTGCTCGGCCGCATGCCCTCGGCCGTCGGCTACCAGCCGACCCTGTTGACCGAGATGGGCGAGCTGCAGGAGCGGATCACCTCCACGCGGAAGGGATCGATCACGTCGGTCCAGGCGATCTACGTGCCCGCAGACGACTACACGGACCCGGCGCCCGCGACCACGTTTGCGCACCTCGATGCGACGACCAACCTCTCGCGTGCGATCGCCGAGCTGGGCATCTACCCCGCCGTCGATCCGCTCGCGTCGTCATCGCGCATTCTCGACGCGCGCGTCATCGGGGACGAGCACTACAACGTAGCGCGGCAGGTGAAGCAGATTCTGCAGCGGTACAAGGACCTGCAGGACATCATCGCGATTCTCGGCATCGACGAGTTGTCGGAAGAAGACAAGCTCACCGTGTCCCGCGCGCGCAAGATTCAGAAGTTCCTGTCGCAGCCCTTCTTCGTCGCCGAGCAGTTCACCGGCTACAAAGGCGTCTACGTGCCGGTCGCCGAAACGGTGCGCGGCTTCAGGGAGATCGTCGAAGGCAAGCACGACGAAATTCCGGAGCAGGCCTTCTATCTCGCGGGCACGATCGATGAAGTGATCGAGAGATCGAAGAAACAATAGGCCCTTGGCCCAAGGCCCAGGTCTCGGACAACGTTCCGGAACCAGGGCCTCGGGCCAGGGGCCTGAGGCCTGGTTAACTTATGGCTCTTCCCAAACACCTCCGTCTCCACTTCGTTACGCCCGAGCGGGCGATCGTCCACGAGGACGTCGACGAAGTCGAAATTCCTGGCGGAGAAGGGTACTTCGGCGTGCTGCCGGGCCACGCACCACTGCTCGCCGCGCTGCGCCCGGGAGAGCTCTGGTACCGAAAGGGTGCCGAGAGGAAGTACGCATTTGTCGCCGGCGGATTTGCCGAAGTGCTGCCGGAACAGGTCGCCATCCTGGCCCAGATCGCCGAGCGCGCTGAGGAGATCGACGTGCAACGCGCCGAGGCGGCGAAACGGCGTGCCGAGGAGCGGCTCACGCGCACGGTCGCCGACTTAGACTTCGAGCGCGCGCGGATCGCGTTGCTCAAGGCACTCGCGCGTCTGCAAGTGTCCCGCCACGTCCGGCCCCGTCTCTGACTACGTGGCCAATCGGCTTCTCGTCTCATCGGCGGTAGCCACCCATCCGGGGCTGCGCCGCGCCGACAACGAGGACGCGTTCTGCTCCAGGCCCGATCTCGGCCTCTTCGTCGTCGCCGACGGCATGGGCGGCCACGCTGCGGGCGAGGTCGCATCGCGGTTGGCGGTCGAGGTGATCGAGCGATTTGTCGCCGAGAGCGAGAACCTGGATCCCGCGCGCTGGCCGGTTCCTCCGGATCCCCTGTTGAGTGTCGCCGCCAATCGCCTGAAGGCGGCGTTTCGGCTCGCCAACCAGCGGATCGGCGCAGCGATGGCCGCCGACGATGCATTACGCGGCATGGCGACGACGGCCGCGGCCATCCTCCTGTCCCCGGACCGGGACACGCCGGTCGTTGCTCACGTCGGCGACAGCCGCGTGTACCTGTGGCGCCGTGACCACCTGCATCAATTGACGGAGGACCATTCATGGGTTGGGGAACAGGTGCGCGCCGGGGCGTTGACGGACGCCGATGCCCGGCGGCATCCCTGGCGTAACGTCGTCACTCGCGCGATCGCCGGCGGGCCGGATCCGGACGTCGACGTGGCCGGCCTCGATCTGGCAGCCGGCGATCGGGTCCTGCTCTGCTCGGACGGTCTGTCCGCCATCGTCGCGCACGACCGACTCGAAGCGATCTTTGCCGCCGGGCGGCCGCTGCAGGAGACCTGCAACGCGCTGGTGGCCGCGGCGAACGAAGTCGGTGGCCCGGACAACATCACGGCGCTGACACTGCAAGTCGATGTGGCATAACCTCGGGCGGCTGCTGCGGTACCGCGGGCTCATCCAGAGCCTCGTGGCGCGCGAGGTGAAGGCGCGCTACCGGGGATCGGTCCTCGGATTCTTCTGGTCGTTCGTGAACCCGCTGCTCCTACTGTCGGTCTACTCGTTCGTGTTTTCCTACATCATGCAGAACAACATCAAGGAGACCAGGCCGTTTGCGGTCTTCATGTTCTGCGGACTGCTGCCCTGGACGTGGTTCTCGGCGTCGTTGATGGATGCGGCCGGATCGCTGATCTCCGGCGGCAACCTCATCAAGAAAGTGCTCTTCCCCGCCGAGGTGCTGCCCATCGTCAGCATCCTGGCGAACATGGTGCATTTCTTTCTCGGGCTGTCGATCCTGGCGGCCTTCATGATCTGGAACCGGCATTTTCCGGACTGGAACGAGCTCTGGTGGCTGCCGATTATCGTCGCCGTTCAGCTCGTCTTCTCGCTCGGCCTCGCCTTGATGTTGTCGGCGCTGACCGTGCATTTCCGCGATATCCGCGATCTGCTGTCGAACCTGCTGACGTTCTGGTTCTTCGCGACGCCGATCATCTATCCGTATTTCATGGAGAGCGTGTCGCATTACCTGTGGCTCTTCAGGTTCAACCCGTTTTTTCACCTGGCGGTGTCGTACCAGGAAGTGCTGTTCTTTCCCGGGCCCTTCGGCCATCGCACGTCGCTGCTGTATCTGGCCGGTGCGTCGGTGCTCTTCTTCTTCGCCGGCTACTGGGTGTTCGATCGCCTGCGCGATTCCTTTGCGGAGGCGGTATGACGGGTACGACGGCGATCGAGCTCGCGGATGTCACGAAGATCTACCGCCGGTACGGCGGGCGCCATTTCGCGACGCTGAAGAGCGCGCTGCTGCAGCGGAGTATCCTGAGCGATCTGCGGCCCACGGAAACCTTTCCGGCGCTGCAGAACGTCTCGTTCAGCGTGCCGACGGGATCGACCTTCGGCGTCATCGGCCGGAACGGATCCGGCAAGAGCACGGCGCTCAAGCTGGTGGCCGGCATCACGAAGCCCTCGAGCGGCACGGTAAACGTTCACGGGCGGATTTCGGCGCTCATCGAGCTCGGCGCCGGGTTTCATCCGGAAATCTCCGGCCGCGAAAACATCTTCATCAACGGCATCATGCTGGGCTTGACCAAGCGGGAAATTCAGCACCGGTTCGACGAGATCGTCGAGTTCGCCGAGATGAAGGAGTTCATCGACGCGCCGGTCAAGAACTACTCGTCGGGGATGTACATGCGCCTGGGCTTCGCCGTGGCCATTCACGTGGATCCCGATGTCCTGTTGGTCGACGAGGTGCTGGCGGTGGGCGACGAAGGATTCACCCACAAGTGCCTGGACAAGTTCGCCGAGTTCAAACGTCGTAATAGAACGATCCTGCTCGTCACCCACTCGCTCGGACTGGTCGAGCGGTTTTGCGACGAGGCGGTGTGGCTCGATGCCGGCAGGAAGCGCGCAGAGGGTGATCCCAAGCGCGTCATCGGCGCCTACATCACGGACGTGGAGCGGCAGGAGGAACAGTTTCTCGCGTCCACCGACGCCAAGGCGGCGGAAGCGCTGCGCGGCGCCGCCGCTGACCAGGCCGCGGAGCCGGTGGATGCCGGCGACGCGGCGACGAACATGTTCCAGGCCGGCGAGGGCCGGTGGGGGTCGGGTGGCGTGGCGATCACGAGTGTCACGTTCCAGAATGACCAGGGACAGGCGACGCACGTGTTTCACTCCGGCGAAGCGTTGAGGCTCCGGCTGCAGGTGCGGGCCGAGCGGCCGGTGCACGATTTCGTGTTCGGTGTAGGGATTTTCAATGCCGAAGGCATCTGCGTGTACGGGACGAACACGGACATCGAGGAGCATGAAGCGGATGTTTTGAGCGGTGATGCCGAGGTCACGCTGGCCATCGAGACCCTCGATCTCGTTGAAGGGACCTACAAGCTCGACGTCGCGGTGCACAAGCGCGACGGCGCCCCGTACGACTATCATCGCCTGCTCTATACGTTCCGCGTGAAGTCCCGGCTCAAGGACGTCGGCATCTATCGGCCGCGGCACCGGTGGGCGTTTTCGGAGAATGTGAAGTTCAAGATCAGGCCCGGGCCTGAGGCCTGATTTTGCCCTTCCTCTCCGTACCCGACGCCATTGCGTTCGCCGAATCATGCCGCAAGTCGGGCAGGCGCGTGGTCTTCACGAACGGCGTGTTCGATCTCCTTCATCCAGGGCACGTACGGTATTTGCGGGCGGCGCGGGCCGAAGGAGATGCCCTGATCGTGGGACTCAATTCCGATCGATCGGTGCGCGCCTACAAGGGGCCCTCGCGCCCGATTACTCCCGAAGAGGAACGGGCCGAGATCCTCGCCGCTCTGACCTGTGTCGACGCGGTCGTCATCTTCGATGAAGAGACCCCCGGACGAATCATCCACCTGATCCAGCCAGATGTCCTTGTCAAAGGCGCTGACTGGGCGGCCGATGCCATCGTTGGCCGCGACACGGTCGAGGCGCGAGGCGGACGAGTCGTCCGTATTCCCGTCGAGCAGGGATGGTCGACTTCTGCGATCATTAAGAGAATAAAGAGTAGCCCTTGACGATCAAAAGGGTGAGAGCGTGAGAGGGTGAAAGGGTGAGAGGAGGGCTTGCTCTCACCCTTTCACCCTCTCACCCTCTCACCCTCTTACTTATCCTCTGTCCACATTCTCCCTGTGCTCCAGACCTCCTCGTCACTCGCGTTTCGGTCGTTGCTCAAGACAGCCGCCGCCAAGTCCGGGCTCGGCCGGCCGGTGACACGTCTGACGGGGCCCACGCCGGCCGCCACCGCCTTTCACGCGGCCGCTGTGGCGCAGGATTCCATCACCTTCCTGGTCGTGCCGACGGACGCGGACGTCGAGCAGATGACCAGCGATGCACAATTTTTTCTGTCGGCGCTGAAAGGACTGTCGGAAACAGAGGCCGCCGAGCAGGTGCGCCCATTTCCGTCGCAGGAAGTCGATCCGTACCGGGGGCTCACGCCCCATTTCGAGATCGCGTCCGCACGTGCGCGCGCGCTGCACGGCTTGATCTCAGGACGGACCCGCCTGGTGATCGCGTCGGCGCGGGCCCTTGCTCCCAGGTTGAGCGACCCGCGGCGCCTCGCGGCCACGGCGCTGACATTGCAGCCGGGGTTTGAGATCGCGCCGCACGAACTGGGCGAGCGCCTGGCGCTCGCAGGCTTTTCCCCGGAGGACCCGGTCGATCAGCATGGCGAGTTCTGCGTCCGTGGAGGAGTGGTCGACCTCTATCCGGCCGCAGAGTCGCAGCCCATCCGCCTGGAGTTCATCGGCGACATCATCGAATCCGTTCGGCGATACGACGCCGCGACTCAGCGCTCGCTCGCCGCGCTCGGGGCGATCGAGATTGCTCCACAGCGAGAGCTGCTGCCCGGCCTGGCTGCCCCGGACGAGCCGGCCGCCTGCGATCGAACCGCGACTGTGCTGGACTACGTACGGGCGGCGGGCGCGAATCTCGCGATCTTCGAGATTGAGGACGTCGATGCGCGCGGCCGCGCCCTCGAGGACCACTGGCGCGCCAGCGCCGCGGAGATGGAATCGCGCGGCCGGCATGTTCCGGCGTTCGACGACATCGCCTGGTCCTGGGACGACATCGCCGTCTGGCTGGGCTCCGCCCGCCGCATCAGCCAGCTGGCGCTGGAAGATGAAGCATCTGAGACGGACGCGTCACACGTCTCCTGTTCCCCGGCTCTGGAGTACCGGGGCCGGATTGGCGACTGGGTCGGCGAGGTTCGCAAGGCGCGCGACCGCGGCGACGTCACGGTCTTCGTGGCGGCCACTCCCGGCCGCGCCGAGCGAACGCTCGAACTGCTGAACGAGTACGAGGTGCGCGGCCGTGCGGTCGGCGCGTCTGACGATCTCGAAAACGCCGCGGTGCTCGTCACGACAGGCTGGCTCTCCAAGGGATTCCACCTCCCAGCTGCCGGCCTGCAGATTTTCACCGAGACCGACCTGTTCGAAGAGGAGCGCCGGACGCACGAACGACGGCGATCCGCGGCGCGGTCCTTCATCTCCGATTTCCGTGATCTGAAAACCGGCGACCTCGTCGTCCACGTCGATAACGGCATCGGCCGGTTCATCGGTCTGAAGAAGCTCTCGATGGGCGCCGACGAGCAGGAGTTCATGGAGCTTCGCTACGCGGATGAGGACAAGCTGTTCGTTCCACTGGAACGGCTCGACCTCGTCCAGAAATACACCGGCGGCGCCAATCCCGCCCTCGACAAGCTGGGCGGCACGAGCTGGGAGAAGGCCAAGGCCCGCGTCAAGAAAGCCATGCGCGACATGGCAGAGGAACTGCTCAAGCTTTACGCGGCGCGGAAGGCGGTCACCGGCCACGCGTTCAGCCCGGATACGCATTGGCAGCAGGAGTTCGCCGATGCCTTCGAGTACGACCTGACGCCGGACCAGCAGGGGGCGATTCGAGACATCAGGCGTGACATGGAATCGCCCACTCCGATGGACCGGCTGCTCTGCGGCGACGTCGGGTATGGCAAGACCGAAGTCGCCATGCGGGCGGCGTTCAAGGCAGTGATGGACAGCAAACAGGTCGCGTTCCTCGCGCCGACCACGGTCCTCGCCTTTCAGCACGTGCGCACGCTGCAAGACCGGTTCGCGGGCTTTCCTGTCCGCATCGACATGATCAGCCGGTTCCGATCGAAGGCCGATCAAAAGACCGTGCTGGCCGACCTCGGAGCCGGACGAGTCGACGTCATCGTCGGGACGCACCGGCTGCTTTCGAAGGACGTGACGTTCCGGGATCTGGGACTGCTCGTCGTGGACGAGGAGCAGCGATTCGGCGTCGTCCATAAGGAACGCATCAAGCAGCTTCGGAAAAAGGTGGACGTCCTGACAATGACGGCGACGCCGATTCCGCGAACGTTGAACATGTCCCTGGCGGGCATACGCGACATGTCGGTGATCGAGACGCCGCCGCGCGACCGGCTATCGATCCAGACGCACGTCGTCCGGTTCGACCAGGACGTTATCGCCCGGGCGATTCGGACGGAGCTCGAGCGAGGCGGACAGGTGTATGTCGTCCACAACCGTATCGAGTCCATCGATTCGATCGCCAATCTCGTCGCCCGGCTCGTGCCGGAGGCGAAACTGGCGGTGGCGCACGGCCAGTCGGGCGAGGCGGATCTCGAGCGGATCATGATCGATTTCGTCGGGCACAGGTTCGACGTCCTGGTGGCGACGACGATCGTCGAGAACGGTCTGGATATCCCGAACGCGAACACGATCATCATCAATCGCGCGGACCGGTACGGCCTCGCGCAGCTCTATCAACTGCGCGGCCGGGTCGGCCGATCCGATCGGCGCGCATACGCCTACTTGCTCATCCCGGCCGAGCAGACCCTGTCCGCGATCGCCCGGCGGCGGCTGGCGGCCATTCGAGAGTTCAGCGACTTGGGGAGCGGCTTCCGCATCGCGGCCCTCGACCTCGAGATTCGGGGTGCCGGCAACCTGCTCGGCGGGGAGCAGAGCGGGCACATCGAGGCTGTCGGGTTCGATACTTACACGAAGCTCCTGGAAGACACGATTCGCGAGCTGAAGGGCGAAGAGTTGGAAGACGAACGCCACGCGACCGTGAACCTGCGGCTCGACCTGCGCATCGACGAGACCTACATCCCGGACATGAACCAGCGCCTGGCCGTCTATCGCCGGTTGGCGAACGCGCGATCGGAGGAGGACGTCGGCACCTATCTGGACGAGCTGCGCGACCGGTACGGCGCGCTGCCCGGCAGCGTGAGGAATCTGGCCGAATATGCCCGGATCCGTCTGGCGGCCGACCGGATTGGGCTGGAAAGTCTCGACCGCCAGGGCTCCGCCGTCGTCTTGAAGTTCAGACAGGATGCCAAGCTCGACCCGACATGGCTCCTGCGGCTGGTGCAGAGCCGCGGAGACCTGACCCTGCTCCCGCCGGCCGTTCTGCGGTTGGACCTGGAGCGCCCGGTCGCGCCGCCGGAGACGCCGGTCAGCCGGCCGCCGAGCCGGCCAACACCGTTGGCCCGGCTCCGGCCGAGACGCGACCCGATGCCGGAGTTGGTTTCATCGGATTCCTGGTGGACGGCTCGAGCCACCGCCAGCGAAGTGACAACAGGGTTTACGCGGGAGGCAATGACGACGGAATCGCCGGCCGACCCGGCCGCAAGAGATGGGCTGTTCGAGAGGCTGGGCCGGGTGCTCGGGTATTTGACTCAGGGGCTCCTGACTGGCTAGAGCCGTTTCTGACTTTCCTGTAGCGGGCAATCCTGCCCAATCGCGCCGGAATGTTCGCGGTTGGGGCGGTTTCCTGCTACGAGGAAGTGAGAACGCCTCTAGTTGTCGGTTGAGATTCAGGGCCTTGGACCATCATCGCCCAAGGCGCGGTAAGATATTGATTTGCTGAAACTTGCGGGGTTCTTCATGAGACGTGCAATTGTGACCCTCGGCGTGCTGCTGGCGATGTCGGGCACGACCGGCGCTCAAGGGGCGGCGGCGCGCCCGCGGAGCCTCCCGAGCCCGGCGGCGCCCAGTGGGCAAACCGGGCAGAGCACGATTATTCAGCGCGTGCTGATCAAGGTGAACGGCGAGGTTTTCACGCAGAAGGATCTCGAGGAGAAGCAGATCGAAGCGCTGCAGCAGCAAAACAAAGGTGACCTGCAGGGCGATGCGCTGGCCAAAGCGCTCTCCGAACTGATGCCGGATCTGCTGGTCAATGCCGTTGACGAGATGTTGATCCTCCAGCGCGGCAAGGAGCTCGCGTACCACCTGAGTGACGAGGAATTCAAGAACACGGTAGACCGCATCAAGTCGGACAACAAGATGAACGACGCCGACTTCAAAGCGGCACTGACGCAGGAGGGATTGACGCTCGAGTCGCTCCGGACCCGGCTCGACCGAAGCTACGTCATCAAGACCGTGCAGGGGAAGGAGATCCTCGGACACATGACGCTGACCGAGGAAGAATCGCGCCAGTACTACGACAAGCATCCTGACGAATTCATGAAGCCGCCGTCGGTGATGCTGCGGGAACTGCTGGTGGCGGTGCCGGTGCCCGACACCAAACCGGGCCAGCCGCAGATGTTCTCGGCAGGGCTCGATCAGGCGGCGAGGGAGAAGGTCACGGCGCTGCGCGAACGGGCGCTGAAGGGCGAGGACTTCGAGAAGCTCGTCGCCGAGGCCTCGGACTCCCCCAGCAAGCAGGCTGGCGGGCTGATCGGCCCGATCAACATCTCCGAGATGGCGACAGGCATCCGCGACGCGATCGACAAGATGAAGCCGGGCGACATCACGCAGCCGATTCGCACGACCCGCGGATATCAGCTCTACGAGCTGGAGTCGCGGACTGCCGCTGAACGCCAGCCGTTTGACTCGGTGCGGGACGACATCGCCCAGAAGATTGGCGAAGCACGGCTCGACGTCGAGACCGCGAAGTACCTTCAGCAGCTTCGCGCGCAGGCATTCATCGAGTGGAAGCGGCCTGATCTGCAACAGGTGTACGAAAAGAAGCTGGCCGAGCGCGCGAAGCAATAGACGTCGGGCTCGCCGCCCGCCTGCCCCTATGAAGATCGGTGCCCTCTCCCTCTCCGATCCTGTCGCGCTGGCCCCCATGGCCGGCATGACGGATACGGCATTCCGCCGGCTGGTCAAACGGCGCGGCGGGTGCGGCCTCGTCGTGACGGAAATGGTGAGTTCCGAAGGCCTCGTGCGTGGCATCGATCGCACGCTCGAGTACGCCGAGTACACCGAGGAAGAGCGGCCAGTAGCCATTCAGATTTTTGGCGGCGACCCTGTCAAGATGGCCGACGCCGCGCAGATCGTCGAGGGCATGGGCGCCGACCTCGTGGACGTCAACATGGGCTGCCCGGTCCCGAAGATTGCCAAACACAATGCCGGGTGCAGCCTGATGCGCGAGCCCGAGCACGCGGCGAGCGTCATTGGTGCGATGGCCAAGGCCGTCCGAATTCCGGTGACTGTCAAAATGCGGGCCGGCTGGAATGACGAAACGATTAACGCCCCGCTGCTCGCCCGGATGGTCGAGGACGCAGGAGCCGCGGCGGTCGCCGTCCACGGGCGCACGGCCGCTCAATCGTATTCGGGCGAGTCGGATTGGGGGCTGATTTCCCGCGTCGCGAGCGGTCTTCGCATTCCGGTGTTCGGGTCAGGCGATTGCATCGAGGCGGATCAGGTTGTCGAGCGGCTCCGCGATCCTGCCGTCGGAGGCGTCCTGATTGGCCGCGGTGCCTTGCGCAATCCCTGGATCTTCCGCCAGGCGGCTGAGGCGCGCGCCGGCCGAACTCCCCCACCCGTGTCGCTCCATGAACGGGGTCAGTTCCTCCTCGATTATCTCGATCTGCTGCTCAAGGAGCGCGTGGACGAAGTCAGCGGATTCCGGCACAGCGCGCCAGGCGAAACTGCGCCTGGTGGGAGCTTGCACGCGCGAGGGCGTGAGCGCTGGGTCATCAACAAACTGCGGGCGCTCAACTCCTGGTACTCGAAGGGGCTGGACCGCGGATCACAGTTCCGCGTCGCGATTAATTCGGCTGAATCCGTCGACGCGGCACGTCGGATTGTTGAGGACTTCTTCCTTCTGGGAGTGGCAAGTCCAGCACAGAGCAATTGATAGGTCTTCAGACCAAATCATCGGCCTCCGCTGACAGGGCGTCGAAAATTTCGACGTCTGCGATGAGTGTGGCCTGGCACAGATTCCAGAACACCGACCTCATTCGTCGTGAATGGGATGCACGAGATAGCCTTGGAGATCCTCCTGCGTCGCAAATTCGAAGATAGCCGCGTATTGGTATTCTGTTTGACCCAATTCTTGTTTGGGCATTACGCCAAATGATACCGTCCTGCCTATTCTTGCCCTTGCCACGGATGGAATATTTTTGGCTGACGACCTTATTTCGATCAGAAACTGCTCTTTGTCAGAAACTGAGAGGTTATTCCTCGGCTCGAAGAACACGACGTGAGCGATCATCGCGGGCCTCTGGAACCTCCTCCTGGCTTTCGCGGGCCGCCGGCGGGTCGGCCCGGCCGTCTTGCGTGTTTCTCCGGCCAACGTCTGCTGGAGGCTGACTTGCCCGTTGATACCCCGGGCCTTCGTGCCGGGAAGCCGTGTTGCGGGCCCTGTCGATCCGGCCGGCGCGCGGCGCTCGTCGGACCGCCCCCGGCGGTTGGGGGGTTGTTTCGCTGTCGCGCCTTGAACCTGGCGCGCTTCTGGTCGCGACTCAACTCGAAGCGTTTGCGCGGATCCTGATGTTCCCCGCCTGGACGCCAATCGGGGGGACGCTCCCGGCGCCGCGGCTGCTGCCTCTGCGCGAACAGCGCGTCCCGCGCCTCGCCAGGCGAATTCCAGATCCGGCTGCGCTCGAACCATTTCAGCGACACGTCCGGCTGCGTGCGCCGAAGCTGGACGAACGTCGGCACCAGGACGTCGCGTGTGCGCGCGCGGAATGATGTCGGCGTGTTGCCCGCGAGAATGATCCAGTAGCCGTGCGGCCGGCGAGCGGCGTCAGTCATCGCTCCAGCCTCTTCAGTTTTTCGATCAACGTCGTGCGCTTGATGTGCAACAGATCGGCCGCCTGCCGCTTGTTACCACCCGTGTGTTCGAGCGCGCGGCGGATCAGGGTGTGCTCGAAATCCGTCACCAGCGACTCGAGCTCGACCCCATGATCCGGAATCGCAAGTTCTTCCGCCTTTGGAACAACGTGCGCTGCGTCAATTTCTTCCGGCAGGTCGGCCGCAGTGATCTGCGAACGCCCGGGGGAAAGCGCCAGCGTCCGCTCCATCACGTTCTCGAGCTGGCGGACGTTGCCGGGCCAGCCAAACGCCATCAACGCCTGCTGCGCATCCTGCGCGAGCGTGACCCGGCTTCGTGGCGGCACGGCTTCTGCGGCCAGCCGATCCAGGAAGTGCTGCGCGAGCAACGGAATGTCGGCCCGCCGTTCGCGCAACGCCGGCACGCGCACGGGGATCACGTTCAGGCGGTAGAACAAGTCCTCCCGGAATGTGCCGGCCTCGACCATGCTCTTCAGATCTGAGTTGGTCGCCGCAATGACCCGGACGTCCACTCGAATCGTTTGCGAATCGCCGAGCCGCTCGAATTCGCGCGACTGCAGCACCCGCAGGAGCTTGGCCTGCAGCGACGGGCTCATCGTCCCGACCTCATCGAGGAACAGCGTGCCGCGGTTCGCCTGTTCCACCCGCCCTTGACGGTTCGCCACGGCGCCGGTGAACGCGCCGCGGACATGGCCGAACAGCTCCGCTTCGAGCAGCGTCTCCGGAATCGCGCTGCAATTGATCGCCACGAACCGATGCTGCCGTCCGCGGGCTGGCATCGTGAATCGCCCGCGCGGCGATCTCCTTGCCGGTACCGGTCTCGCCGGAGATCAAGACGGTGCTGGACGTCACCGCCACGGTGCGGAGCAGCTCGACGAGCTGCATCATGATCGGCGTGCGGCCCACCATCCCATCGAGCTTGAACCGGTCGTGCAATTGCGCCCGCAGGTAGGCGTTCTCCGCGCGAAGGCGCCGCTTCTCCATTGCGACGGTCAGCTCGTGCATCAATTCCTCGAACTGAAAGGGCTTCGTGATGAAGCCTTCTGCGCCGAGGCGCGTGACCTCGACCGCCTCTCTGACCGTGGCGTACCCCGTGATGACGATCGCGATGATGTCTGGATACCGGCTGAAGGCTTCGTCGAGAATCTGCCGGCCGTCCACGCCGGGCAGCCGAAGGTCCGTGATGAGGATGTCGAAGGCGAAATCGTTGAGCCGCGCGACCGCATCTTCCCCCGTGCCGGCCTGCTCGACTTGAAATCCCTGTTCCATCAGGCGCTCGGCAATCACCTCGCGGAAAGGCGCCTCGTCGTCGACGAGCAGCAGGTGCAAGGGCGCGGCGTCAGTCATATCTTTGACAGTCGGGAGTGTAGCACCTTTGAAAGGCCTGCCCGTCGTCCCCGCGCGACTGCCTTGGCACGCCGTTAGCCGGTCCGTAAAGTCCGGTGAAACGGGCGCCGATAGTATGGGGCGATGTTCGACCGCAAAACCGTCTCGATTGCGCGCGCAGGAGAACTCGTTGGCGTCAGCCGCCGGACAATCTACAACTGGATGACCCAAGGCAAAGTCCAGTACGTACGGACCGCAGGCGGCTCGGTCAGGATTTTCGCCGACACTCTCTGGCGCGAACCGCAAACAGTCGAATCAGTCTGGACCGAGGAGCTCTCTCCGAAGGAGCCTGATGGTCTCGCAGGACATTTCGAAACCGGCCTCAGCGCCGCCAGCGGATCTTCCCCGTCTGTTTCATCACTTGAATAACCAGCTCGGAATCATCCTGGCGAACGCCGAGCTGCTTGAGCATCGCCTCGCGGATGAAACGCACCGCCTCCGAGCCAGCCAGGTGGTCTCGAGCGCTCTCGAAGCCATCAATACTGTCCGACACCTCCGCCAGGCAGCCAACCAGACCTGAGAGTTCGCGATCTGAACACGCTGCACTACAGCATTTCCACTGTCAATCTATTGGCTCCTGTCACCTGGGACTGTCACGATTTTGACAGTTTTCGGGGGCATTCACGAGACTGCACAGTTCATCACTGGCGGTATAAGTATCTATTTTTCAGCTATTTACAAGGTTATCGATCGGCTCAACCAGGTTCGTTTTTCATTCGCTTCCTGGTCTGGCACTGCAGTTGCCTTTAGAGCGCCCGCCGGGTTGAACGTTGCACCCGGGCTCCGAAAGGGAGGACCGCAATGGACCGCTCGCCGATGATGGAACATGACCACGACCGAGTGATTGGCAGCCTGCCCTTTGTGGAATCGCTCGCGCGGCGGATGGCCTCGACGATGCCGCACTCGATCGACCTGGGCGACCTGGTTCAGGATGGCGTCATCGGACTGATCGACGCCGCCCGCCGCTTCGACGAGGACCGCGGCATCAAGTTCGAAACCTTTGCCGAACGGCGGGTGCGCGGCGCCATGATCGACGCGCTGCGGCGTGACGCCTGGCCCCGCGGTGTGCGCCGCGTCCGGCGTGAGCTCGAAGCCGCGCGCGAGGCGCTTGCGGCGCGAATTAGGCGGGGAACCGACGCTGGCCGATCTCGCCAAGCGCGTGGGCGCCGACGAATCGCGGCTGGAGCGGACGATCGTCAGAATCAACACGATCGAATCGACCTCGCCGATAGCCCATGCCGAGGGCCTCGACAGTGCGTCACTGCCGGCCGTGCTGGTGCCGTGCGAGCCGCCGGCGCCCGATTCTCTGTTCGAGCAGTCCGAAGTGCGCGACCGCGTTCGCGCGGCGATGGCCAAGCTTCCCCCGCGCGAGCGCCACATCGTGCGGCTCTATTACTTCGCCGAAGCGACGATGAAGCAGATTGGCGAAGCGATTGGCGTCAACGAATCGCGCGTGTCGCAGTTGCACGCCCGCGCGATGCAGCGGTTGCGATCGCTGATGTCAGGCGAATCAACTGCGCCGGAAGTGGACAGGCCCAAGCCGGCGCGGGCGCGCCTTTCGAACGTCTCGCCGCAGCGCGTGCCAGATGCGCTGCCGCCGCTCCGCGGCGTGCGGACCAACCGTTGCCGGAGAAGCGCGTGGCATAACGGATGCGGCGGGTACGACCTGCCAATCAAGCCAGTGTTTCTCTCGCCGTCCTTACGAGATCTCGCAGCCTGAAGGGCTTCGCGAGCCAGCGGCAGCCGCACTCTTCAAGGAAACGCTCCGCCTCCGTGCCCGCGACGTCGCCGGTCACGAAGATCAGCCGGCGGACGATCTGGGGCATGGCGGCTGAGACTTCACGGTAAAACGTCATGCCGTCGACCTTCGGCATCTTCAGATCGCAAATCACGACGTCGTAGGCGCGCTCGCGTATTTTCGCCAGAGCCTCCGCGCCGTTGGCGGCGCGGTCCACGCGAAACCCGCCGTCAGTCAAGGCGCCGGCCACGGCCTCTCCCAGCGCTTCCTCATCCTCGATGACCAGGGCGCGGGTGCCGCGGGGGACTTCCGGCAGCGGCTGCGCCGGCACCGGATCCGGCAGCCGCAAGTTGGTGCCGCCGACCGGCAGCTCGAGAAAGAACGACGCGCCACGCCCCTGACGGGACTTGACCGTGATCCGGCCGCCGTGCTCCTGCGCGATGGCATAGGCCACCGACAGACCGAGCCCCGTCCCTTTGCCGACCGCCTTCGTCGTGAAGAACGGGTCGAAGATCTTCGGCTGCATATCCTCGGGCACGCCGGGACCGTCGTCGTTCACTTCGAGCACGACGGCGTCGCGCTCCGGATCGTGCCAGGAGCGCAGAATCAGCAGCCCCCGTCCATGCGTGCCGAGCATGGCCTGTTCCGCGTTGATGATCAGGTTCAGCAGCACCTGCTGAATCTGGTGCGGGTCGGCGAACACCGGCGGCAGCCCGGCGGCCAGGGCCTCCAGAATCACGACATTGGCGGCCCGCTGCTCGTAGGCGCGAAGCGCGAGGGTCTCCCGTACGACCTGATTCACGTCCACCATCGTGCGCGTCGTGTGCCGCTTGCGGGCGAACGTCTGCAGGTTTCGGACGATTCTTGCCGCGCGCTCGGCGGCGTTGTGGATGACGTCGATATCGCGCCGAGTCTGTTCGTCCAGCCGGCGTCCCGCAAGCCGCTCGGCGCAGGCCAGGATGGTGGCCAGCGGATTGTTCAACTCATGCGCGACGCCCGACATCGTCTGG
Source organism: uncultured Acidobacteriota bacterium (assembly GCA_963724645.1). GTDB lineage: Bacteria > Acidobacteriota > Vicinamibacteria > Vicinamibacterales > SCN-69-37 > CAVXSP01. Next base: position 1,244,560 of record CAVRVJ010000003.1, on the reverse strand, counting down.
CCGAGGGACGCCAGTCTCTCCGCCTGCGAAAGCTGGTGATAGACATCGCGGGCCTGATCCTGCAGCTTCTGCCGCTCGGTGACGTCGCGAAGGATGGCTTCGACACGCAGCGTCGTCGAAGAGGGCAGAGCTTCCGCGCGCGCCGTGACGTCAATCCACATCGCCGCGCCGTCGGCCCGCCGAAGCCGCAGCAGATAGCCGAGCGCCGTCCCGTCCCGCGCGAGCTGCTGCAGGAAATCGGCGCGCGCCTGGTCGTCGACGAAGCGGGCCGCGTCGAACGGACGGATTTGCGAGATGGGCACATCCTCGGCCCAGCCGAACATCAGCTTGAGATGGGGATTGGCGGCGAGCGTCGCCGTTGCGTCCTCGGCTGACGAGGCCGATGTAGACGCCTTCGTGAACTCCCTGGAAGAAACGCGCGAAGGCGTCGTTGCCAAGTCGAGCTCGGCAAGAAGACGAGCCGCCGGGCACGGGAATGCCGAATCTTAGCATCTCGCAGTACACTTCCAGGATCGTGCCTCGTCTTCCTCGCGTCACTGATCTTGAAGCCACCTCCGCCGGCTGGGGATTCTTTCTCTGCGCGCGCAAAGAAGTACGCACCGGCCGCGGCGGCGAATACCTTGCGCTCCTGCTGCAGGACGCGTCAGGCGAGATTCGCGCCAAGGTGTTTCAGGATGTCGAGACGATCAAACTGGAGTTCGAGGCAGGGGAGTTCGTGAAAGTTCAAGGCAAGGGGAACTCCTTCAACCAGCAGCTCGAGCTGATCGTCGACAAGATTCGACGCGTGCTTCCCGAAAAGGACGCGACGGAGGGATTCAGGGAAGAAGACTGCATCCGTTGCGCGCCCAGGCCCGCCGAGTGAGATGTGGCAGGAGCTGCTCGATCGCATCGCCGAAGTGCAGGACGGCCACCTGCGGGAACTGCTGTCCGCGTTGGCCGCCAAGTACGCCGATCGCCTGCAGGATCTGGCCCGCCGCCCGGCAGGTCCATCATGCCTACCGGAGCGGACTGCTCGAGCACATCCTCAAGATCATCGAGGTCGTGTCCTTCCTGGCCGAACGCTATGCGGCGCGCCGCGACCTGCTGATCGCCGGCGCCATCCTGCACGACATCGGCAAACTGCAGGAGCTCTCCTACGACTTCGCGACCGATTACACGGTCGAGGGCAACCTGGTCGGGCACATCGCCATCGGCCTCGGGATGCTTCGCGACCTCATTCGCGAGAGGCCGGATTTTCCAACCGGCCTCGCGATGGAGCTCGAACATCTCATCCTGTCGCACCACGGCGCCAGAGAGCTGGGTTCACCGGTCGAGCCGATGACCGTCGAGGCGTTCCTCCTCGCGACGGCCGACGACCTCGACGCCAAGATCCACCAGATTCGCCGGCATGTCGCTGACGATGACACGGAAGGGCCGTTCACGTCGTACCACCGGCGCCTGGAGCGGGTGTTTCTCAAGCCGCCGCAGTCGTGACCGCTGCGGCCGCCTCTTCTTCTTCACGCACCCGGCGCCTCGCGTGGATCTCATGGGCGGCAGTGTGCCTGTTCTGGGGCACGACGTTTCTCGCCATCAAGATCAGTCTCGAGACGATCCCGCCGTTTCTGATGGGCGGCGCGCGATACGTGCTGGCCGGACTGATCCTCGCCGGCGTCCTGGCGGCGCGCCGGCACCCGCTGCCGACACGCGCGGTCTGGGGCCGGCTGGCGGTACTCGGATTCTTCATGATGGTGCTGGGCAACGGCGGGGTCGTCTGGGGCGAGCAGTTCGTGCCAAGCGGCCTGACCGCCGTCGTCCTCGGCACCAACCCGTTCTGGATGGTGGGGATCAATGCGCTGATGCCGCGCGGCGATCGGCTGCACGCGCGCCAGTGGGCCGGCCTGGTGATCGGATTCTCGGGCATCCTGCTGCTGGTCTGGCCGGAGATCTCAATCGGCGGCGCGCACGCGCACGGATTTGTGCTGGGGGTGATTGGCCTGCAGATTGCCTGCGCCGGTTGGGCCTCGGGCGCGAATTACACTCGCCGCCACGTCATGCCGGATGACGTGATCGGGTCCGCGGCGCTCCAGATGATCTTCGGGGGCCTCATGATGGTCTTGATTGGCTTGGTCGCAGGGGAGTGGGGACGCCTGGCGTTCACGCCCCGAACGATGGCGTCCTGGCTGTATCTCTCGCTGGTCGGCTCGGTGATCGGGTTTGCGGCGTTCTCCTATGCGCTGCAGCACCTGCCGGTCGCCGTCGTGTCGCTCTATAACTTCGTGAATCCGGTGATTGCCGTCGCGCTCGGCACGCTCGTCCTCGGCGAGGCATTTCATGCACGGATGCTCGTCGCGGCCGCTGTCATCGTGACCGGAATCCTGATCGTCGGACCGGCGAGTTCGGCGAAGGGTGTGGAGGCGGAGAGCGTGTCGTAGAGGCTCCCTGCCGCGCGCCACCAGCGCGGTTCGACGGCCCGCGCTGGCGAATCATTTTCGTAACACCGCAGCGGACTGGCCTGTTCTTTTGCGCAGAAGAGCACGCGGCGTCCATCGGGAAACCACTGCAGCGTCTGGTTCGCCCCCATCTGATACTGCTCGATGGGGCCTCGAGCGAACTTCGTATGTTCGCCGGCACCCGTCGGATAGAGGAACAGCTCTCCAGTTGACGACATCAGGCGCGTTCCGCCGACTCCCCTGGCAACAGGCCGCGGATGCTGAGGCGGCTGTCGTTGCGCATGACCAGGACGCGCCCGTCGCGTGCGGCGTCCTGGACGATCATCGAGGTGGCCGTCGGAAGGATCTGACGATGAATGGCTGAAGCCCCTGGATGCTTCCGTAAGACGCCGAGAAGAAGACGGACCGGTCGTCTGCCCACGCCAGCCCTTCCTCGGCCCCGTACTCGGCCAGCGTCGTCACCGCTCCGGCCGTGTCCACCATCCTCAGCCAGCCGCGATCGTCAGTGAGGAATTGATGATCGAAGAACGCGACATGGGTGCCGTCGGGCGACACGCGCAGGTCGCTCAGGTAGCCGCAGATTGGTGCAGAGAGGACGACGTGCTGCAGTCGGCCGTCGAATTCACAGCCGCGGCGCGGTGACGTCGTGTCTAGACGACGTCCAGCTTGAGCGTGGCGTTCTGCACGGTGACGGCCAGTGGATTGACGTTGATTCTCAGGGACACCGGAATATCCAGCGACGACACGGCCGCGCCGGTGTCACGACGGGTCACGTCGATCCTGATGTTGTGGCCGGTCAGCTCGACGGCGCCCTGGACGATTCTGGCGTGCAGCTCTCCGGTCAACTCGGGCCGATAGCGCTGGAATAGATCCTTGAGGAGAGCCGTCGTGAAATCCCGGAGATGCGCCGACTGCTCGTCGATGATGGCCTTGACGAGCTGGTTGGCGAAGGCCGAGACCTTGGGGACGTAATCGTTGAGTGCCTTGTCGCGGAATTCGTGCGCCAGCGACTCGATTCGAGGCGCGACCGTCGCGCTGACGTCCTGGCCGATGGCATCGATGAACGTGTTCACGTCAGACATTGCCCGTCACCTCCGACAGATCGTTGCAGCCGTTCTTGCGGATTGGTGTGTTGGACGCGTCCCTGGCGCTTACGGGATGCGCGGGATCTGAAGGACGATTTCCCCAACACGCACATCGGCGCCGACGGGAATGCTCACGTTGAGCAGATCCTTGCCCTTCTTCTGATCCCTCAGGGTGGACCTGAGCTGCCCGCTGACCGCGAGCCCGCCGTCGACCAGCGAGATCGTCAGACCGCCATTCAGGTTGATGGCGTTCCGTTCGACGAGATTGGACACCAGATCATCAACGATCGACATGGGGATCCTCCTATCGAACCGTACCATGCCGGGCGCGTCAAAGGCAGGAAAAGAAACACCGGTCGGGATCCCGACGCGCGGAACTTTCACCTCAACCCGGCAACATACTCGGCCACGGCTCTCATCTCCTCGTCGGTGAGACGCCCAGCGACGGCGCGCATGACGCCCGCGCGATCGTTACTGCGCGTGCCGCTCTTGAAGTTCGTCAGTTGCTGCACGACGTAGGTTTGACGCTGGCCGGCCAGGCGCGGATACCGTTGATTGCCCACCCCATCGGGCAGGTGACAGCCGACACAGCCTGGTACACCGGTGGCGCGGTTGCCCTCCTCGTACAGCACCTTCCCCCTCGCCGCCAGTTGTTGATTCTCCACGGTGCCCCGCACGGGGCTCTGGCCGGCGAAATGGGCGGCCAGGGCGGGCATCTGCTGCTTCTTCAACACGCCGATCAGAGGAGCCATCAAGTCGTTCCTGCGCTTGCCGGACTTGAATTCGCGCAGTTGCTTGTTCAAATAGGCGGCGTGCTGCCCATCCAGCTTGGGGATGGGCGGCGCCCCAGCAGGCACTCCAGTGGCGCCCTCCCCGTGACAAGGAAGGCACGCCGAGAACGTGATGGCCTCCTGCGCCCGCAGCAGGGGCGAGGCAGCCAGCCACAGGCCCAGACCCACGAGCGTCCACACCCTCCGCACGGTGATGCCTCCTTGGGGGCACGTCGTGACGCGCCTCACCGATGTCACAACTCGCACCGGAATAACACTCCGAACAAGTGCACCTTGTAGTCCTGCGGACCGAAGTCAAGGTATGCCCCGTTGTTGGCCGGCATCGGATTCACGTTGATGCCGTCGTAGTGCCAGTCTCGAATCTGAGCGTCCTCGTACCTGTAGAGCAGGCGGAGGGATAGCCGCTTGTGGAGAGGCACGATGGCGTTCGCCTCAACGATATTCTGGCGAAAGACGAGATCGCTCCACCCGTCGCCGGCCAACGCCACCTGCACGGCGTTCAATCCCAGCGCCGCGGGGTTGTACCCGTAGTTGATCTTCGTACGGCCCATCGAATGGGTGAATGCGACGTCGGTCATGACCCGGCCGAGCTCGTAGCGGAAGCCGAGACCCGCGACCGTGTTGTGATCCTTTTGAGAGACATCCCAGGTATTGCTGATTGGAAAGAGCGGACTGACGTCCGAGGCCGTTCCACACAGCGACCTCCAGTTTGCGGCCTGCACCCGCTGCGTCGATACGATTGATGTCCCTGCCGGGGGCGCGGGAGCCACACCGGTTGCGTTGGTCTGTATCGATCCGTTGCTGAAGAAGTAGTAGTAGTTGCCGATCACGCAGGAGTTGGGCTGGATGGCAGCCTGGTGTTGTGCGCCCTCTTGAATCGAGGCGAATCCGTACGCGCTCGTGGCCGGAGAAGCCTGCCAGTTGAGCTCCACCGACGGGGACGCCAGTCTGTGATGGTCGTTGCGTCCATACAGTGACGCTGGATACTCCACATCTCTCACCTGCACGCCCACGCTGGCGTCGAGCGCCGACCCGATGCCGTGGTTGAACCGGGCATTGAGGACGTGTTGATTATGGTCGGCGACATCGAATCGCCGGAACTGGTCAACGTTGCGCAGCCACGAGGGCATGTTCGTCGTCGCCGCAGTCGGCACCGGTCCAAGAGAAGTGCTGTAGAACGGGTCGAGCGCGGTGGACACGAAGTCGCTGCCGCGAAGATGCCCGTACTCGGTACGAATCCGGAGAGTGCCCGCCTCGAAACCACGGTTCACGTATCCGAATCGGATCTTGTCTTCCCACGTCTTCTCGCGTTCGCGATGCTCCCGGCGAAAACTCTCGTGCTCGAAGGTGGCTTCGAGATTGTTCGCGCGATTGATGCGGTAATCGGCCGACACCACCGAGTTGAGTTGGCGGTACTCGTAGGGCACGTTCCGGATGGGGACGTCCCCTGCGCTCGGTGCCAGTCCCAGCGCCTTCGTGGCGCCGTAGTCGCAGCCGGTGCCGTTGTAACCGGAGTTCAGCGTACCGGCCGGATTGTTCCCGGTAATCAGGTTGGGCGTCACGAAGGAGCCTCCCGAGCCATTGTTCAGCAGACGCCCCCATTGCCCCGTGAGCGGATTGCAGGCCCAGAATTCCGTGCTGTTGTCGGTATCGAAGTAGCGGACCTTGCCCTTCACGGCCAGCGCTTGCGCGGGATTCAGGATGATACTGAGGTCGACGAGCTTCGTGTCGATGCGCGCATCGGCCGACCGCCGGCTCAGCGAGGCGGTCGTGTTCCAATTGTTGGCCGTGGGAACGCCGTTGATCGTGCCGCCCGTCAACGGCTCAATCGCCCACGGAATCAGGTTGTCATTCTGCTTCGAACGGGCGAGCGACACGACGCCGGTGAACCGGCTCTTGAGAAACGAAGGGAACTTCCTGGCGAACTCTCCCTTCACATTGAAGTACTGATTGCCCGGGTAAAGGTCGAATTGCCCCTGCGTGAATGTCGTCGCCGGCACGCCCTGAATGGTATTCGTGGTGATGAACAGGGGGTTCTGGAACGTCATCGTGTCGATGTCGTTCGCGAAGAACGAGGCGGCGGCCAGCAGGTTGAAGTTGGTCTGCGCGTTGGCGAACCGAAGCCCTCCTCGTACATCCTGCGTGTTGTAGTCGATGGATTCCGGGATCTCGATGTTGCCACCGCCGCCGCCCCCGCCAAAGACGGCCCCAAAGGGGCGACTGCCTTCCCGACGCTCGCGGGTGTAGCTGCCGAAGGCGTTCCAGTTCGCAGGCAGCGTGAGGTCGAGGCGCGCCCGGCTCTTCTTTCGAGTCAGCTCGAGGCTCGTGTCCGGTGCGGACAAGATCGCCGGGACCATGGTCGCCTGGGTCGTATTCGCGTTGGTCGTGCCTCCCGGACGAAGGTCTTTCAACGTGAGAAGGTTGCTGCCCACGCCGTTCCACAACGACCGGTAGGTCGTCGTGAACACATGGGGCGTTTCGCTGAAGAAGTAGCGGGCCCTCCACGTGTTGTAGCGGCCCACGTCCAAGCCATAGTACTGATCCTGCCGGCCCACGCCCCCGCCTACTGCGTCGAAGTGAAAAGCGTTTTTCGGCTGCTCGAGCATCACGCTGAAGTTGTTGAGGTACACGCCGTTGCCGAGGTCTTTGTATTCCCGGAACTTGGCGGCCCCTTTATCGCCGGAAAGTCCGATGGCGCCGAACTCGGCCTTCACACGATAGAGCAGGCCGCTCGACGTCTTCGAAGGCTCCGTGACGAGCGGCGGGTCGGCCGTGAGCAGTCCCGTGGGACTGCGCGAACCTTCAACGATGCCCAACCCCTCAGGGTCTCGTTCGACAGGTGAGCTGATCGTGCGCGGATTCAAGGCGTTGCCGGGCGTGCTGTCCTGCCCGGCGTGCGCCAGCGAGGTCGTCAACCCCAGCACGCCGAAGCCCACCGTGATCACCGAGATATACGAACGGATCTTCATCAGAAGTCTCCCACCGTCATTCCGAGGCGACGCGTCTGGGTCAGCGCTGGAAACGTGCGCCAGCCGGATGATTGCTGCCGTGGATCTGGGAGTGGCAGTTCTGGCAGGTGCGCCCGATCACACGCGGACTCTGTCCTCCTCCCTGCAGCGCACCGGCGGCCGTTTGGCCGGCGCGGTAGAACGTGCCGTTATGACCCACCCCCAGGTCGTGGCATTGCTGACAGAGGTACGGGCGTGCCCCGACGAGCAACTTGTCGTGATTGGAACCATGAGGCTGATGACAGTTGAGGCAGCTCTCACGGACAGGCGCGTGTTCCCAGAGGAACGGCCCGCGCTTTTCGGCATGGCAGGTGTAGCAGACGTCGTTGACCGAATCGGCGTTCAGGAGGGCGCGAGTCGCCGAGCCATGCGGGTTGTGGCAATCGACGCAGGACACCTTTCCCTCGGGCAGCGGCATGTGCGAACGCCGGCGGAACTCGGCGCGTTGCTGCGCGTGGCACTGCGAGCAGGTCTCCGAGATGCTTTGGCGGGCCAGGAGACTGTCGGCCGACAGCTTCTGCATCGGATTGTGGCAATCGGCGCAGCCGAGGTTGCTTCGTGCGTGCATTGAACCTGGCCAGTGCAGGCGATTGCCACCCTCGTGGCAGGTCAGGCACTGGGCATTCTGCACGTCAACTGGCGTCCCCCAGCCTTTGGTGAACCCGATCAGCGCGGTCTTGTCAGTGGCGTTCTTGGCGTGATTCGAGCCGGGTCCGTGGCAGGCTTCGCACACGTGCCGCTGTTGATCGTTTCTCGGGTTCAGACGGAAGAGCTTCGCATGCAGAGTCTCGCTGAAATGCTTGTTCTCCTGGCCGTGGCATTCGATACACCGCGCCTCGCCGATATACTCGGCAGGAGGTTTCGCGGGCGTGGCCTGCCCCCACCACACGGTGAGCGTCGCGAGGCCCATGCCCATCGCTCGCAAGAACCAGATCAGCGGGAGTGCTGGCATGCGTTGCGCCTTCTTCCTTCTTTGTCAGGCGCGCTGGCCCTGCCGCGCCCACCCAGGAGACAAGGTGGGGTGCCGACCGTGCGAGCGAACAGCGAGCCAGAGCAGAACTTGACCAGCCAAGGGTCGAGGGAGCCGGGGCACGCCGATGCAAGCCGGAGGCCAATGAGAACCGCAGGATCGCCGACGAAAGCCAGAGACGACGCTTACTTTTCGCGTAAGCGCTTACATTAGGAGTAAAGACCCCCGCCACGTCGCCGTGAGGAGGCCGCGTTCGGGCGCGGTCTGAGAACGCAGTCGTATGTCGCTTTCGGCGACCACGCCAAAGAGGTGTCGAGACCGAGAGTGTCTCCGAAGGATCAGCCACTGGGCACAAATCAACTAGTGCCCAGTGCCAGTGCCCAGTGCCTAGTGCCTGCTCTTCACGCCAGTGCATCCTTGATGAACTGGAAGCACTTGGGCATCTCGATCATCGGATCGCCGGTGTACTCGAACTCGATGTTCACGGGGATGTTGTACTTTTCCTTGCTGACCAGGAGCAGCACTTCCTTCAGCGGCGCATCGCCCTGACCAAACGGCTTGTAGGAATTGGACTGGCCACGCACCATGTCCTTGAAGTGCAGGTTGGTGATCCGGTCGTGGTACGTCTTGATGAAGGCCACGGCGTCGCCGCCGGCAGCCGTGTAGTGGCCGACGTCGAGATTAGCGTCGAAGTACTTGCTGAAGGCCATCACGGCCTTGAATGACGCCTCGTTGTGCACTTCGTCCGGGCCTGTCGACCGAGTCGTGGCCGTGAAACCCGACGATCATCTTGTGCTTTTCGGCGAAAGGCGCCAGACGCTTCGCCATGCTGACCTGCGTGGACGTCGTAAGGCCTTTGACACCCAGCCATTTGGCCATGTTGAAGCCGTATTCGATGGTCTCGTCCGTCGCCTGGCTGTTCACGTTGAAGCAGAGCAGCCGCAAGTCGATGCCTGCGTCCTGAATCTTCTTGCGAACCGGCTGGAACGTGGCTTCGGTCGCCGACTTGCGCCAATCGCCGAGCGCCTTCGCGGCCGCATCGCGGGCCGCCGTCTGCGCCGCCGCCTCTTCGGGGGTGAGGGGCGTTCCCCGGCGTCCACCACCACCTCCGCCGCGCGCCGGCGCCGGCGCGCCTGCCAACGCCTCGGCGTGGTTGGACATCAGCTCCATTTCGCCCAGTCCGAGCGTGACGTACGCGTTGATGATCGCTTCCGCTCCGCCCTGCAGCCGGTTGAAGCTGTAGGTGATCGCCCCGATCTGGACGCCCTTGATCGTCGAGTTGATATTCGCCCGTGCCGACAGCGGCGGGCGCGCCAGCGCGAGCGAGGCCGGAACCGCCGCGATGGCCAGCTTCCCAAACTCACGACGACTGTAGAGAGAGGATTTCACGCGCTTGGTGTCCATCCGCATACCTCTGAAGAAGAGGGTGAAAGAGTGAGAGGGTGAAAGCGTGAAAGTAGCAGAACGACCCCGAAAAGAACAAGGCTTCTCGCGCGACCGCGCCATGGGCCTCGATTGGCTTGAAGTAAAATGACGTGCTGGGCAAGAGTGCTCGAGAGGGTGGCGATGCAGGTAAAGACCGGATTGATGGCTGCCGCGTTCCTCGGATTGACGATCGTCGTGGGCGTGGCTGCACAAGACGCGCCGCCGCCTGCGCCGGCGCCGCCGCCAGGCGGGGCAGGGCAGGGGCGAGGCCGGTCGCTCGCGACATTTCCGGCGCAGCAGCGCCCTCCAGGCGATCCCGCAATCGTGGCGCGCGGAAAGACGTTGTACGAAATGAACTGCCAGACCTGCCATGGCGCGGACCTGCGCGGCGCCACCGGCCCGAACCTCCTGCGCTCGCAAGTCCTGCTGAGCGATCTCAGCGGCGAGCTGATCGATCCCGTCGTGCGCGGATCGCTGCCGAACATGAAAGCGATCGAAATGACCGCCGACGACGTCAAGACTCTCGCCGTCTACATGCACGACATCGTCCGGACGGCGAGAGGACAGGGAGCGCCGCCGGGACCAGGCGTGCCGGTCACCAATATCGTGGTGGGCGACGCCTCTGCCGGGAAGGCGTACTTCGAGTCCAAGTGCGCGGGCTGTCACTCCATCACCGGCGACCTGCAGGGCATTGGCGGTCGCATGCCGGACGCGAAGACCCTGCAGAATCTGTGGGTATCCGGGGGAGCGGTGGGCGGCGGCGGTGGCCGTCGCGGCCGCGGCGCAGCCGGCGCGCCGGATCCGCGAACACCGACGGTCACCATCACACAGCCATCCGGAGAGAAGGTCGAAGGCAGCCTGGTGAAGATCGACGACTTCATCGTGACGCTGGCGCAGGCTGACGGGACGCTACGCACCTTCCACCGCGAAGGGGATCGGCCGAAGGTCGATGTGAAGGATCCGTTGACACCCCATCGGGCGCTGTGGAGCGTGATGAGCGACAAAGACGTCCACGACGTAACTGCGTATCTGGTGACCTTGAAATGACGCTCAAGAAACTCCTGTCGATCGCCTCGTTCGTGGTTGCGCCGGCGCTGCTCTCAGGCCAGGGGCAGGGACTCGACCCCGCGGACATTCTCAAGCCGCTCAAGGATTCATGGCCGACCTACAACGGTGATTATTCCGGCAGGAGGTACAGCCTGCTCACGCAGATCAACCAGACGACCGTGAAGAATCTCACGCTCGGCTGGTTCGCGAAGCTCACGCCGGGTGGCGGCGGGCGGACGAATGTCGGCGGCGAAGGTACGGGCGACTTCCCGCCAGGCGGAGGGGCGATCAAGGCGTCGGCGCTCATGGTCGACGGCACGATCTACATCTCGACGCCCGACAACGCCTACGCACTCGACGCGCGCGACGGGCGCGAGCTCTGGCACTACTGGTGGAAGACCCGGGGCAGCACGCACATCGGCAACCGCGGACTTGGCATGTGGCACGACTACCTGTTCATGGAGACCCCGGACGATTACCTCGTGTCGCTGGATGCGAAGACGGGGAAGGAACGGTGGCATGTCACGATTGCCGATCTCGCGCAGCAGTATTTCTCGACGCCCGCGCCCATCGTGGTCGGGAACCATGTGCTCGTGGGGACGGGAAACGACATCGACGGTCCTGGATTCCTGCAGTCCTTTGATCCCGAAACCGGCAAGCTGCAGTGGAAGTTCTATACCGTCCCGATGAAGGAAGGCGATCCCGGCCTGGAGACCTGGCCCAGTCTTGATGCCGCCCGGCACGGGGGCGCGCAGCCCTGGCAGCCTGGCGCGTACGATCCAGAGACGCACCTCTACATGTTCGGCACGGGAAATCCCACGCCGGCCTACACCGTCGGCCGCGGCGTCGGGGACAACCTGTACACGTCGTCGACGATCGCCGTCAATGTCGAGACCGGCAAGATGGCCTGGTATTACCAGAGTTCGCCGCATGACATGCACGACTGGGATTCGGCACAGACACCCATCCTTGTCGACGGCACGATCAACGGCCGGCCGCGCAAGCTCCTGTTGACGGCCGCCCGCAACGGATACTTCTTCGTGGTCGATCGCATTACCGGCGAGCACGTCTCGACGATGAAATACGGATCGGCGACGAATTGGGCCATCGGCCTGACGCCGAAGGGCGGACCGGAGCGGAATCCCATCAAGGACGCCTCCGTTGGAGGCTCGATCGTGTCGCCGACATCCGACGGCACGATCAACTGGGAGCCACCGGCGTTCAACCCCGACACCGGGTATTTCTATGTCGCTGAACTCAACGGGTGGTCGCTCTTCTATCTGACCGATGCCGATCCGCGCGGCTCAATGGGACTGGGCGGTCATCAGGAAATCAATATCGGATCGACCGGAGCGTATCTGACAGCGATTGACTACAAGAACAACAAGGTGGCGTGGCGGCATTTGTATCCGACCGGCGCGAACGGCGGCGGAGGCGGCATTCTCACGACCGCCGGCGGACTCGTGTTTGCCGGCGACGGCGGCGGGAACATCGTTGCGCACAATGCCTCGACGGGGGCGCCGCTGTGGCACTCGAAGATCGGCAGCGTGAGCAACCCGCCCCAGACGTGGATGCTCGACGGCCATCAATATCTCGTTCGCGGCGACCGGCGACACGATCTGGGCGTTCTTGTTGTACTGACGCTGCCCCGCTTTGAGGAAACTGACACCGGCGGAGTGAGTGAGGTGCGCGCGCGCCAAGCGCCTCCGACGGCGCTACCGGACTGAGCACGACGGGGAGGCGTCGCGGTTTCTTCGGCGCCGGGATCAGATCGTCGAACGACCAGGGTTTCTTGAGCGTGACTTTATACCGGAAGCGGAGGGCGCAGACCGCGATCTCGATCGAACTGGGCGCGAGCCGTCGCTCGCGGACCAGATGCACCTGGTACGTGCGAATTTCCTCGGGACCCAGGTCCGCCGGCGACCGACCAAAGTGACGAGCGAAGCGGGCGACATTCTCGATGTACGCGCGTTGCGTGTGTGGGGACAGATTCCGCACCTGCCGGTCCTCGAGCATGCGTTGCCGAAGTGGAGTCATCGACGCCTCCTCTACACATCCGCCTGGCCCATCCAGGGCGGCAAGTGCTTCGCGAATACGGAGTTCATCCTCGGCATCGAGCCGAGACAACGGGAGGTGCGGCCCTGGTTCGACCTCGAGTGCGACGGCGCGGACCGGGCGCATGACATCTGCCGGGGCGAGCGGGGGCCGGTGCTGGCCGATGACACGCTGAGCCCGGAGGAGCGGCACAAGGGCGCCGCCCGCCACGGGCACGTGACCGGCTGGGCCTCGCGCGCCAGCCGCTCCGCAGCCATCCTCGACCTCGACGGCGACGGCGATCTCGACATCGTCACGAACAACTACGGCGACGTGCCGCAGGTATTCATCAGCGACCTCGCCCAGCGCGGGCCGGTGCATTTCCTCAAGGTGCGGCTTGTCGGCCAGCGTTCAAACCACGATGGAATTGGCGCCGTCGTGACCGTGAAGGCAGGGGGCCGGACTCAGCTTCAGGTGAACGCGGGCTATCTCGCCCAGAGCACGATGCCGCTCTACTTCGGCCTGGGGACAGCCACGCAGGTGGATTCCATCACGGTGAAGTGGCCGACCGGCAAGCAGCAAGTCGTGAGCGGGCCACACCGCTCCGGCTCGACGGTCGTCGTCAAGGAACAGTAGAAGACGGATATCGTCGCGATTCGGCTAGCGGGCCGACTCGCTTCCGGGCTCGTACCGCCACGCCGTCTGGATTGAGGCGCGATCGGCGAATCGCACGTCGGTGTATTCCTCGAACTCGATCTTCCGGTCGAGCACGCCGGTCTCGATCATCAGGTCGCGCACCATGTCGAAATCCGCCTTGCGGGGAGCGAGCGGGGAGTACATGACGCGATCGAGCGGCTTGGTGAGCGCCCATCGCAACAGCGCCGGATTCTGGTTGTAGTAATAGCGTCCCACGAAGTCGGCCGCGTTCTCGCGATATCGCTGGCCTTGTTCGAGCCACAGCCCCGAGCGCGCGACGCCGTCGACGAGGAGTTGCACCGCGTCGGGCCGCCTGTCGATCATGTCCTGCCGCACCACGAGAACGCACGACATGTAGTCCGGCCAGTACTCCCGCGCGTGAAACAGCACGCGTCCGAAGCCGCCCATCTCGGCCTGCGACGGAAAGGGCTCGCCCATCGAAAACGCGTCGATCGCCTTCGCAGCGAGCGCTCCCGCCACATCTGGAGGCGCCATCTCGACCATCTTGATGTCGCCCGACTTCATATCGAACGCCTTCATCGCTCGAAACAGAATCAACCGTTCGTCCGAGAACCGGCTCGGAATCGCGACCACGCGGCCTCGCAGATCCGGAACGGTGTGAATGGGTCCGTCCTTCTGCACGACAACCGCGCTCCCGTAGCGGTGGCCGAGGTAAACGATCTTGATCGGCACGCCCTGCGCCTTCAAGGCGAGGGCCAGCGGCGCGACGATGAACCCCGCCTGCATCTGGTTCGAGATCAGCGCTTCCTTGATCTCCGGAAATCCCTGGAACATCCGCGGGAGAAATGTCTCGCCGGCCTCCGAGAACTTCGAGATGTAGTCGGTCACCGGGCACGCCAGGTGGCACGTCACCGGGATGTAGGCGACGTTGAACTTCCGTTTTTCTTCGGGCAGGTACCCGTTGAGGAACGACGACCAGTTGACGTTCAAGTAGGCGTGGAGGCCGGAGACCGCTCCGACCCATCCCAGCGAACCGAGCAGCGCGCGTCTGCTAATTGGCATTCCGGAACCCCCATCGAATCGATTTGAGCGTCTCCGCGCGGCGAATCCCGAGGTCGAGCGCGAGTCCGGTCACACCGATCAGAATCATCGCGGCAACCACGAGATCGTATCGCTTGCCGGCGTTGCGCGCGTCGATGACGAGGTAGCCGAGCCCGGAGTCGACCGCGATCATCTCCGCCGCGACGACGACCAGCCACGCGATCCCGAGCGCAATACGAAGGCCGACGAGCATCTGCGGCAGGGCGGCGGGGAGAACGACTCTTGCCAGCAGCTGGAGCGGCGACAGCCCAAAATTCCGCCCCGCCCATCGATACATCGAGGGAACGTTGCGTACGCCGTTCATGGTCGAGACCACGATCGGGAAGAAGGCGCCGAGGAAGATCAGGTAGATGGCGGCGAGGTTACCGACGCCGAACAGGACGATAGCCACCGGAATCCAGGCAATCGGACTGATGGGGCGCAGCATTTGAATGACCGGGTTGACGATCTGGGCCGCCGCTGGATACCAACCCAGCAGCAGTCCGCCCGGAACGCCAATGGCCACTGCCGCAAGATATCCGACACCGACGCGTCCCAAAGAATCGCCCACGTAGCGCCAGAGCACGCCCCCTTCAATCAGTTGGGCCAGGCCGCGCTGTACGCTCAGCGGCGATGGGAACACGTCAGTCCCGGTCAGCTTGACTGAGAAATGCCAGAGAAGCAGCAGCAGCACAGCCGTCAACAGCGGCCACGCATAGGGTTCCCATTTCCGGGTCTGTGCGATCACGGTCAGACCTTGTGGGCGAGACCTATCGCCTCGAGGATGCCATCGCGCAAGCCCAGATACTTCTCCGAGCTGATGTCGCGCGGGTGCGGAATGTCGATGTCCACGATGCGCTGGACTTTGGCCGGACGCGCGCTCATGACGACCACTCTATCGGCAAGCTGCACGGCCTCGTCGATGTCATGGGTCACGAAAATGATCGTCTTGCGCTCCGCCTCCCAGATGCGCAGCAACTCGCCGCGCATGATGAGCCTGGTGATGGAATCGAGCGCACCGAAGGGTTCGTCGAGGAACAGCATGTCGGGATTGACGGCGAGCGCGCGGGCGACCTCGACGCGCTGCTTCATGCCTCCTGACAAGTCCCTCGGGTATGTCTTCTCGAAACCCTGGAGTCCTACAAGGGCGACGTAGTGCGCGATGCGTCGCTGCCGATCCGCGGGAGACAGGCTCGAACAGACCGAAGCCGATGTTCCCTTCCACCGTCAGCCACGGGAACACACCGCGTTCCTGAAAGACAAAGATGCGCCGCGGGTCGGGGCCGACCACCGGCTCGCCGTCGATGCGGACCTGACCGCTGGTCGGCGCGATGAAACCGGCCATGACGTTCAGGATCGTGGACTTTCCGCAGCCCGACGGACCCAGCAGGCAGACGAATTCTCCCTCGCCCACGTCGAGGCTGATGTCGTCCAGCACGCTGAGGCTGGCACCGTCGCGCTCGAACACCATGCTGATACCGTCGGCGCGGAGTTTGGCAGCGCGCGCCTGCATGGTGAGCGCCGATGCGGGTCGAGCCGCACTAGTCATCCGAGTATCCCCAGCTGATGGACGGAACCCTTTCGAGCGTCCGGATGCCGACATCGAGCAGAAGCCCGATGATCCCGATCATCACCATTCCCGCAACGACGAGGTCGTATCGGTTCCCGGCATTCCGTGCGTCGACGATCAGGAAGCCCAGGCCGGAGTTGACGGCGATCATTTCCGCGGCGACCACGACGAGCCACGCAATGCCGAGAGTAATCCGAAGGCCGATGACCAGCTGCGGCATCACCGCGGGATACAAGACCCCGTAGACGAGCTGCGCCCGGCGCAGACCAAAATTGCGCCCGACATTCACGTAGACCTCCGGAATGACCGCCACCGCATTCATGGCTGTGACCGTGAGAGGCAGGAAGGAGGCCAGGAAGATCAGGAAGACCGCGGTCAGGTCGCCCACGCCGAACCACAAGATCGCAATCGGAATCCACGCGAGCGGCGAGATCGGACGAAGCATCTGGAGCAACGGATTAAATGCCAGCTCCGCGCGCCTGTGCCACCCGAGGGAAAGCCCGGTTGGGATCGCCACCAACGCCGCCCCAAGGAACCCCCAGGTCACACGGAACAGTGAAGCGACGACGTACTTCAGTAACAGCCCGCGATAGCCAAGTTCGAGCAGAGCCGCCCCCACTGCCAGAGGGCCGGGAAGAATCGGCGCCTTCTGAAACTTGACGGCAATGTGCCACGCCACTAGAAGCATCGCCACAAGTGTGGCGGGCTTCAGGAGGCTGACGGCGGAGGATCGGAGATGCGGCGGTTGGTTCACGCAACCACTCGTGCGCGCATTGTACCGAACAACAACAACCGATCTCCAGCACTCCGACCGGATCGTCAAGGATAGGAAGCATTAGAGAGGTGGCGAGGCCACATAAAGCCCGCCCGCCAGCCAACCGCACCGGAGATAATCCTGAAACGCCTGCTCCACAAAGCGAGGCAGGCCTTCCCTCGTCCTGCAGGCTCGCCGCGTGCACGGAAGGTCCCGAAATGATCGCGCACGATCTAGTGGCGCATCGCGTGGAGGCCTCCGCCAACGCCACCACGTGCAACGATATGGTCCTGTGGCGCGATCTGTACTTTCCCGACGTGCAAGATGGCCGCTGTTCGGATAGAGTCGCCTCGCAAGCGCACGCGCCGACAACATCGCGCACCTGTGGCGTCGTCGTGATGCTATCGCCGACTCGTTGATGGAACGCTCGGTGAGTATGCCTTGTAGATGCCAGGCGTCATCATAGTCGCCATGGGAGCCACATGCCGCTACCCACATTCATCGCGCTTTCCAGCTATCGGGAATACCCAGTCGATGCCATGAAACGCCGCGCGGCGGAGTTCTACGACGACGTTCGGCGACGACGGACCGTGCGGGAGTTCTCCGACCGGCCGGTGCCGCGAGAGGTCATCGAGGACTGCCTGCGCGCATCGGGAACCGCACCGAGTGGGGCAAACATGCAGCCCTGGCACTTCGTTGTCGTGTCCGACCCCGAGATCAAGCGGAGAATCCGCGTCGAGGCCGAGAAAGAAGAGCACGACTTCTATCACCACAAGGCGCCGCAAGAATGGCTTGATGCCCTGGCCCCGCTCGGCACGAACGAGCACAAACCGTTCCTCGAGGAGGCGCCCTATCTGATCGTCCTCTTCGCCGAAAGCTACGGAGCGCTGCCGGACGGCCGGAAGGTCAAGCACTACTACGCGCAGGAGTCGATTGGGATCGCCGCGGGCATTTTGATCACGGCCATTCACCATGCCGGCCTGGCCTCGCTCACCCATACTCCCAGCCCGATGGGATTTCTCAACGCGATACTTGGCCGGCCCTCGCGCGAGCGCCCCTTTCTGATTCTGGTGGTCGGCTACCCGGCCGCAGGAGCGACCGTGCCGAAGATTGCCAAAAAGTCACTCGAAGAGTTCGTGACATTTGTCTGAAACGATTGGAGTGAGTCGCTTGTTAAGGCATTTGGGCCAAGAGTCGCTGGATTACGAAGCGATCGGGAACGACAGGCGATAACCGATCGCCGTCTCGATGATCGCGTACGAAGAGACTCCGATCTCACCGGGATGTTCGACCGGCCACTCTCACGCAACGCGCGACCGAAGTGCCGGCGACGTTTGGATTGCTCGCGGTGATGTGGGGATCCCGACGCCGGCACGCCACAGCCGTGCCGTTCGCGGTTGGCGCCTACATCACGGCCGCGTCGACACGTGAGACCGCGTTTTCTAGTACATCGCGTAGGCCACGATCGAGCCCGTTCCGGGAAGCGCGACGTACTGCCGGCCACCCACCATGTAGGTCATCGGCGTCGACAGGCCTGACGCCACGACGTGGCTGTTCCACAGCGCCCTCCCCGTCTTGGCGTCGAGCGCCAGCAGGCCGCCAGCGCCGCCCACCAGGACCAGGCCGCCGGCGGTCGAGAGCACGCCCGTGCGAACGCCGGGAAACTCCCACACTTTCTTCCCGGTGAACGGGTTCATGGCGCGTAGAAACATTCCCGTCTGGTAGCCGGCGGTGAGCGCGGCCAGCGCGGCTCGTCCCTGAGGACCGGAACTCCCGTTTCCCCACCAACGGGTCTCACTGTTTCCCAGCGGATCGTGATGGGACGTGTAGAGACCGCAGGTGTCGCTGACGCGCGCGTAGAACAGCTTCGCGATCGGGTTATAGCTGGCGGCCGGCCAATTGGTGCCACCTTGCCCGCCCGGGCACGCCGCCGCGCCTTCCGGCGAT
The DNA here is from genome assembly GCA_963724645.1 of uncultured Acidobacteriota bacterium. Classification (GTDB taxonomy): domain Bacteria; phylum Acidobacteriota; class Vicinamibacteria; order Vicinamibacterales; family SCN-69-37; genus CAVXSP01. The sequence goes on along the minus strand of CAVRVJ010000003.1, from coordinate 1,225,763 downwards.
GCGATCGACGCGGGGTCCACAATCGGCTTGCCGTCCTTGCTGAACCCCTTGACCCACGTCACCTTCGTGGCCAGCTTGTCAGCCAGCAGGAACTCGCCATTCGTGCGATCGAGCACGTAGAACATCCCGTTGCGGTCGCCGTGCATCAGGAGCTTGCGCGGACGGCCTTGCCACTGCTCGTCCACGAGCAGCATCGGCTGCACCGCATCCCAATCGTGCGTATCGTGGGGCGTGAACTGGTAATACCACTTCAACGCGCCGGTCTTGCGATCGAGCGCCACGACGCTCGAGGTGTACAGGTTGTCGCCCAGGCGCTCCTCGCCGTTATTGTCAGGGCACGGATTGCCAACGGCCCAGTAGACCAGGTCCAGTGTGGGATCGTAGGAGCCGGGCAGCCAGGTGGGACCGCATCCATGCTCGAGGGCCTGCCCTTGCCACGTCTCAGCGACGGCCTCGCCGCGCGCGGGAATGGTCCAGAAGCGCCAGACGCGTTCGCCAGTGGACTGACGATAGGCATCGACGAACCCGCGAATGCCTTCTTCGCCGCCTGCCACTCCCGCGATCAAGAGGTCGCCCACGGGCAGAGGCGGCGACACGGCGGCATATCCGTCCTTATAGTCGGCCATCGCGACGTCCCAGCGCACTTCACCGGTGAACCGGTTGAAGGCCAGCAGATGGGCGTGATCGGTCTCGTAGAACGCGCTGTCCCCGGCAACGGTGACCCCACGATTCACGCCTTGGCCGGCGTCGCTCTTAATGCCCTCGGTGCGCGGCTGGGTGTAGTTCCAGAGCTCCATCCCGGTGGTCGCATCGAGCGCATGCACCTGGTTCCACGTGCTGATGTACATGATGCCGTCCACCACGGTCGGCGTGACTTCAAGCCTCCCCGCGTTCGGGATCGGGAAGATCCACGCCGGACCAAGCCGCTTGATGGTCGAGGTGTTCAGCTGATCGAGCGGGCTGTAACGGTTGCCGCTCAGCGCCCCGTCGTAGGACGACCAGTCGGCCTTCGGCGTGATCACTTTCTCCCGGTAGACGTCGCCGTCATGCGACAGGAGCACCAGCCTGCCGTTCTCGAGCAGCGTGGCATCCAGATCGGTCAGGCCCAGCAGGACGCCGGTCCGGGTCTTGCCACCGGCCATTTTGATGGTGACAGGCGGCATCGTGGAGGGCCGCAGAGGCGTCAGACCAGCAGCTGGGCCAGTTGCTGGGCCTTGTCCTCTCGTCCCGCCCGCCGCTCCCCGGCCTCGAGGTCCTTCACGACGTCCGGTGAAACCAGATGTCGCCATCGCGGGATTGGTACCCGCGAGGATTCGTGTGTCAGCGATGACCTGTCGAAGCATATCGTCGGGCAGTTGCAGCGATGGATGCTTCTGCCGGATGTGCGCCGTGGCCTCTGCGTCAGTGTGATAACGGATGTAGGCCAGAATCCCGGGAGCCGTGCCGCCGGTCATCGCGGCGCCATGGCAATGGCTACATTGCGTCGTATAGGCGCCAGAAAGTGCGGGCGGCGGGGCCTGTTGTCCCAGCAATCCGACCGTACAAAGACCGACCGCGGCAATTCCAAGCGAGAGAGAACATTATCCTTCGCATGCGCTACTCCTCCATATCGTCCGGACGTGCGGGAGCCGATCGGCCCTGCCATGAACGGCGTGCCGGCGACAATGTACGTCATCGGGTTCCCGCACGTCATTTGGTCTGTTTGGGCGCTATTTGTCGACGATAGGAAATGTTTCCTTCTATCGTCTAGCGGTGCTCGGACATGGCCTTGTTCTAGAAAATATCAAGGCTCAAAAGGAGGAACAGACTGCCGGAACAGCCGGCGCCCTCGCCGGTGAACCCTCGGAGATCAAAGCCTCGGCCGATTGCGCGTACCCGATGCTGAGCTCGCAGCCCTGCCGCAGCCTCGCCTGCGCCGCGGCGTTGTCATGAAGGCCTTGGTACATCGAGGAGGCGGAGAAACAGCCGGGCACCAAGCCGGCCCGGCAGGCCTTGTCGAAGCTCTCGATCGCCCGGGCGTTGTCGATCGTTGCGCCGTTGCCGTCGCGATAGGACTCCGCCAGCCCGAAGCACCCGCGCCGCCAACCGACGGAGCAGGATCGCTGAAACAGCGCGAAGGCGCGCTCGGCGTCTTTGGGAACGCCAAATCCGGCCATGTACAACGAGCCCAGAAGGAAGCAGCTCTCGCCGTCGCCCTTTTCGCAGGCGCTCTGGAAAGAGCCGCCGCTGGTCTGCTCCACCACCCGCCGGAGGCCAGCGCAGCCGTCCGGCAGTGGGATCTCGCAGGCGTGGGCGAAGGCTTTGCCCGCCTCCACCGGGTCGCGCGGCAGCAGGACGCCGTCGGTCAACGCGGATCCTAATTCCATGCATGCCGGCCCCGTATCGTAGGTGCACGCTGAACGCATCAGCCCGACCCACGTCCGGCAGGCCGTCGGGTGGCCCTCCCCGCACGTCGTGCGCCAGAAGCGCGGGTCGGTGCCGGGGTGGCGGCCTCCCATGAAGCCAGTTGCCAGCATGACGGCGAAAAGGGAGCTCCAGACGCCGATAGCGACGAAGTTGACGCGTCGCGGGCTCCAAGCCGACAAGGGAAGGCGCGCGGCCACGGCGTCGCTTGCCCGGTCGAGCGCCCGGACCGTCAGATTGAGCAGCGGGACGACCAGCAGTTTGTCGTAGAAGGTCAGCTCATACCGGTCCAAAACCCCAAAGAGAACGAAGACCCCCGCGCCGTACATCACGCCGAAGAGGATTTTGCCGAAGTTCTTTCGCGGCGAGGTTGCCGGGTCGGTGACCAGCAGAATCACGCCGAGGAAAACGGCCGCCGGCATGCCGGTGTCGACGAACCAGTAGAGGCCGGTCGAGGCCGTGTACGCCAGGTTCAGCGCGTACAGGACCGCTGCCGCCGAGAGCGTGACCAAGGTCACCGAGAACAGGGCCTGGACTACGATGCCCAGCAGAAAGACTTCGAGAAAGATAAAAGGCGGACGGTCGAAGGAAACCGAGATTTCCCGCGCCCAAGTGATCTCCGTGCTGCCGGTGGCAATCAGGCCTGCGGAAAAGATGAACAGCGCGATCGCCGAAGGATTGAAAATATGCGCGCGGCGCCCCTCCCTCTCCCAGGTGATGAACTCCTTGCACAGAACGCCGGTGGCCAGCATCAGGAACTGCAGGAAGTACCAATCCGGCTTGAACCAAATAAACAGGTTCGCGCTCAAGACGATCGGAAAGGTGCCGAATCCGAGTATCCACTTGTCGCGGCGCGACCAGCAGACCAGCATGTCGAGGGCATAGACGAAGAAGACTTGAACGATGATTAGCGGGATCTGACGGTACACCGCGCTCCAGTACCATCCCCAGTACGCGTAAAGGCTCGCCTGCATCGCGAGCTGCACATAGTGCACCTGCCTGCCGACGAACTCGTAGCGCAGCGAGCGTCCGGTTTCGGCGACCCGCCTGCTCAGCAAGAACACGAACAAGAGCAATGATCCCGACGCCCCAATGACGGACCACGCAAGCCGGGAATTGGCCCTCACCGCCGGGAGGAAAACAGAGCAGGCGAGAAGCGCGATGAGCGCCAGGACCAGCCGCAGCGGCGGAATGCGTCCTGGCGCCTGTGCACGCGCAGATTCCGTCCGCCGCGCGCGTGCTCGTGCTGCCGTTTGGCGATTCATGGAGGGACGATGATACTTATCGGATTCGATCGGCACAAGCGTGGAGGAACTTCGGCCCGCCGCGCCGCCCGCCTGCGCGGTTTCCTGGGACAGCAGCCTCATCGAGGATGGGCCGCGTTCTTTCCGCGGGGATGCTTTCCGCTGCGTTCTCGAGAGAACTTTGGCCTACCTCGGCTACGAGGTCCGCGCGGCCGCTGGGCGAGGTGCGCGCGGCGGTGACGATGGCCCAAGAGGCCGTAATAGCAATAGCGAATGCGGTGAAATCCTGGTGGCAGCACGTGCAGGAGAAAGCGCCGGATGAATTTCGTGGCACCGAGCGTCGTCGTCCTCTGGGTCTGTGACGTGTGGGCGCGGTAGTCCTTGTAGCGGAAGCGCACGTGGCCGTCGTCGAGGTCGACGGGGCCACAGTGCCGGCTGCGACAGGAGTTGTACGAGATGCGCGTGTGGTGGCACCGGCCACACTGCTCCACGTGGCCACCGAGCGCGGCTGAGCACGACAGAGAGCCGTCGCGGCTTCTTCGGCGCGGGGATGAGATCGTCGAACGACCAGGGCTTCCTGAGCGTGACCTTATAGAGGAAGCGGAGCGCGCAGACCGCGATCTCGACCGAACTGGGCGCGAGCGTGCGCTCGCGGATCAGATACACCTGGTACGTGCGGAGCTCCTCCGGACCGAGGTCCGCCGGCGACCGACCAAAGTGACGAGCGAACCGGGCGACATTCTCGATGTAGGCGGGTTGCGTGTGTGGGGAGAGATTCCGTACCTGCAGGTCCTCAAGCATGCGTTGCCGAAGCGGGGTCATAGACGGCTCCTCTGCGAACGCGCCTGGCTCAGTCCAGGCGGGTCGCCCCGAAGCGTATGTGAGGATTCACTGATCGAATCGGTGGGACAATCCAGACGCGCACTTGGGGATCAGCGCGCCGGTCTACCGCCTACCGCGAAGCGGTTTAGTCCAACAATGCGTCCTATCGTCCGGCTGCCGCGCCACCCCAAGCTCGAGCCCAGGCCTCGACCGCAAGCCCCGGCCGAGCGGCCGCCCGGTGCGCGGCGCGCCATGTGGCTCGCGCTGCTTGCGATCGCCTTCGTCGCGTACCTGCCGGCGCTGTGGAACGGGTTCAGCTACGACGACCGCACAGTCATCAGCGACGCCGACTACCTGCTGTCGCACTTGTCGCTCGCACCCAAGCTGCTCAGCTCGGACTACTTCGCGCTCAGCGGTGAGTCGACCTACCGGCCCACGGTGACGCTCACGTACATGATCGACCGCAACCTGGGAGGCGGCGCCCCCTGGGTGTTCCACTTGGACAGCGTCGTGTGGCACGTCGCAGCGGTCGCGCTGGTGTTCGCCCTGCTCCTGCGGCTGCGCGCCGGGTCTCGGGCGGCGGGCGCGATCGCGCTGCTGTTCGCGGTGCATCCGGCGCTCACCGAGGCCGTGGACAACGTGTCCTTCCGCGAGGACGTCCTGTCCACGGCGCTCGGGCTGGCCGCGCTCCTCTCGTTCGTCCGAGCCAGGGAGCGCCCAGGCACCGGCCGCTACCTCCTGGCCGGCGCCACCCTGCTCCTCGCGCAGCTGGCCAAGGAGTCGGCGTTCGTCTTCGTCGCTCTCATCCCGATCACGCTCTGGTGCCTGGCGCCGCCCGCGCCGTCGCGGCAGCGCGTGCGAGCGTTCCTGCGCGCCCACCGCGCGACTCTTGCCGCCACCGCGGCCGCGGGCCTCGCCTTCTTGATTCTCCGCTTCGTCGTGTTCCCGTCAGGCGGCACCTTCGGCAACCGCCCGGGCGGTTCGTTGTGGACGGGCGCGGCCACCGGCGTGCTCGCGATCGGCCACTACGTGCGGCTGCTGTTCGTGCCGGCGCCGCTCTGCGCCGACTACCGCGGCGTGATCGCGCCGGTGACCTCGATGCTCGACGGACGGCTTTGGCTGGCGGCGGCGGCGATCGTCGCGATCGTGTCGCTTGCGTGGCTCGGGCGGCGCGCGGCACCGCTCGTCACCTGGGGCGTGGCGACCTTCCTCATCGGGCTCGTGCCGGTCGCAAACCTCGTCCCGATCCCGATGCCCATCGCCGAGCGCTTCCTGTACCTGCCTTACATCGGCGGCCTCACCGCGCTGGCGATCGGCGTCGAGCACCTGCGCCGCACGGTCGGCCGGCGCCTGCCGACCTGGACGCCCCTGTTCGCCGTGGTGCTCGCGGCGTGCTTGCTGGCGTTCCTGACGTGGCGCCGCCACGGCGTCTGGAAGGACAACGAGAGCCTGTGGAGCGCGACGCTCGCCGACCATCCGAGCGCCTACGGCGCCATGCACGGGCTCGCCGATGTCCGTCTGGACCAGGACCGTTTCGACGAGGCCGCGGCCCTGCTGCGGCGGGCGCTGGCGTCACCAGACATGGACCAGAACCAGCGCGCCGGGATGCTCGACGAACTGGGCGCCACGTATCTTTCAGAGGACAAATGGGAGCAGGCCGCGCCCCTGTTCATCGAGAGCCTTAACCTGCGTGAGCGCGCGAAGCCCCACTACAACCTGGGCGTTACCCTTGTCCTGATGGGCCGAGCCCAGGAAGGCGAGCTGCACCTGCGACGCGCGATCGAGCTGAACCCGTATTACTCCAAGCCGTACACGATGCTCATCGAGCTCGCCCGCCGCCGCGGTGACGTGGCCGAGGCGGAGCGGCTCGAGAGGCAACAGCCGGGCCCGCGGCACTAGCCTAGCACGGTCGTCATAAGTCGTATTGCGGTCGAATCTACTGACGACTTGAAGGCGGGCGGAACCCTTCATTTTCAGTTTGAGTTTCCTACAACTCGACACTCAGAACCTCGAACCAAGTTTCAAGCCTGGTTCGCCGTTGGATTGACGCTGCGGCGGCCTCAACGGGGAACGCTCGAAGCCGTCGCGCCGTCCGATCAGGTTTCACGCTGGCGTTCATCGCATCGCGGCCTATCCGGCCGTTGGAAGCTGCGGCCGACGGCCGCGACGCTCGACACCTGATCTGCCTCCGCTCCGGCTTCAGCGATCATGATCGCGCCGCCCCGTATTCGGCCGCCGCACCGCCAATCCAACGGCGAACCGGGACAGCCACGATCGTCGTGGCGCTGCGCATAGCCCACCCGATTTGCGGTAGTGGGCTCCTTTGCAGCACATCTCAACCAGCTCTGTGGAGCGTCAGAACTGGACGGCGCGCACGACGATGCGCCGTCACAGGCGCCTGTCGAACGGATTCAACCGGAAGATTGAAAACCACATGGCCACCGTGGCGATCAACTACTTCGCCTACAACTTCATCAAGATTCCCTCGTCGCTCCGCACGTCGCCCCCAATGGCCGCAGGCGTCACCACGCGCCTATTTGACGTCACCAAGGAGACGACTATGAAGGTGCTGTTCGGATGCGGCGTCCTAGCCATCATGATCGTAGGCGCTACCACCCTTGCGCAGGAAGAATCGACACAGCCCGTTGGGTCACTGGCGGCTCTGACTCCTCAGAATGGCGGTCGAAGAATCCCCCAGACGCAGACGCAGCTTCAGGGCCTCAGCGTGTACCTGTCCGCTCAACAGAGCCGGCTGATCCAGACATCGGCGCGGGTAGACACCATCCGAAAGGACTTAGACATAGCTGCCCGCGACTCCAAGACCGTCGCCGACCGTCTCGCCGCCGCGCGGGCCTCTCTGGCCAATGAGCTAGATCCTGACCTAAGAGCGCAGGTGCAGGACATGCTGACCGCGGTCACGGGGGAAGCGACCCAGGCGACAGCGCACGAGGCTCAGATTCGAGCCCGCGAAGCAGAGGCATTTGCAGACCTACAGACGGAACTCACCCGATGGTCCGAACTAATTGCGAGGCTGGAGCAGGCGATCAGGCAGTAGCTTACGCCAGCGCCCTCTTAATGAATTCGAAGCACTTCTTGACGCCAGGAATCACGCCGTCGGGGTCGTCGTAGACGTACTCGATGTTGCAGGGGAAATCCCATTTCGCCTGCTTCACGAGCTGCAGGACGTCCTTGATCGGCACATCGCCCTGCCCCCAGGCGATTGGGCCGTTGTGATTGCGCCGGCGATCCTTGACGTGCAGGTTCGTGATTCGGCTGTAGTACTTCTTGATGAAGTCCAGGGGGTCGCCGTTGGCGGAGACGTAGTGGCCGATGTCGAAATTCGCGCCGAGGTACTTGCTGGTGGCGAGCACCGCCTTGAAGGAGTCCTCGGTCGCCATCTGGTTGGGATCTTCCGTGTTGTCGTGGTTGTGAAACCCAATCACGAGCTTGTGCTTTTCCGCAAACGGCGCGAGCCGCTTCGCCATGCTGACGGTTGTGGACGACGAGATGGCCTTGACGCCCAGGCCTTTCGCCATGACGAACGTGTACTCGATTAGGTCGTCGCTCATGGCCGCGTTCAGGTTGGCGCAGAGCACGCCGAGATGGATATCGGCGCCTTCGATCTTCTGGCGCACCGGCCTGAACGTCGCTTCAGTGGCGGACAGGCGCCAATCCTGCTGGGCCTTCGCGGCCGCCTGCTGCTCCGGCGTCTGGGCGCCCCGGCCTCCACGGCCGCCGATCGGCGCCCCGGCCAGCTTCTCGCAGTCGGCGGCCATCAACTCCATTTCGCCGAGCCCGATTGTCACAAACGCCTTGATGATCTCGTTCGGGTCGGGCATCGTGCGGAAGCTGTAGGTAATCGCCCCGATCTGGACGCCGTTGATTTTCGAGTCGATGTTCGCCAGCGCCGACACCGGCAGGTTGGCGAGCGCCCAGGTGGCGGGGACACCCGCAAGCGCCAGCCGGTTGAAATCGCGCCGCGAGTAATTCATGGCCTACCGCCGATCTTGGAGAGCGCCGCCTTCGCCTCGGCCGCCGGGATCTCGCGGACGTAGATGTTGCGGAAGCGCAGTTCGGAATTGTGCGTCTGCAACTCGATGGGTCCGCGCGTCACAATCGGTTCGGCCGGATGCTCGGGTTTGACGGTGTCGAAGTAATTGTCGAGGACCTGGCCGTCGACCGTGACTTTGTCGTTGAAGGTGACCCACACGCGGGATCCAATCATCTTGATCTTGAACGTGTTCCATTCCCCGACCGGGTGATCCGCCTTGACGAGGGGGAATCGCCCCGGATTGCTCGGCTTGTCGTTCCAGAGCGCGCCGGACCCTTTTGGCGCACCGTTGGCCACCTCGCGAGGATTGTCCGGATCCCAGATCTGCACCTGCGGGTAGCCACGAAGATAGATGCCCGAGTCGCCGTTGTGGCTCACCATCAGCCAATCGACGTACAGCTCGAAATCACCGTAGCCCTTGACCGTCGCGAGCTGTGGGCTCTGCCCGTCCGACACGATCTCGCCTTTGGCCGCGTCGACCTTCCAGTGCAGATCCCGCGCGGCGTTCCACTCGGCCTGCTTGGCCGCCAACGCGTCCTTCGCCATCTTGGCTTCTTCGACCGGATTGAAGTTGGGCTGACGACCGCGCCAGCCGCTGAGATCCTTGCCGTTGAACAGGGCGGTGAACCCCTTCGGCGGCTTGTTGAGCGGTGGCTGCTGCTGAGCCAGCGCAGTGGCCGTCAACGCGGTCAGAACAAAGAGTGCCGCCAGTCGCGCGTGTGTCATACAGGCTCCTTAATCCCGTTCCGTCAGCAACGGCGCGGCGGGATCTTGCGCCGCGTCCATGAATCCCGGCGTCACCGCGCCGTCTGCGAATCGATCGCCGATCCAGTGTCTCAAGCGGTAGAGCGTGCCGAACAGGAACTCGGGTGCCGCCTGGCCTTGTCCGCCCACCCATTCGCCTCCACGGCGCACGTTGTCCATCATCCAGGCGGGCAGCGTCAGATGATAGGGGTTTCGGCGCACTTCGCCAACGTGCCACGTCAGGGCGGTGACGAGCGCCCCGAGGTCCGCCGGCGAGGACTCGACAAGAACATTCGGCGAGGGCATCTGCGCCCAAAATTCGGTTTCGACGGCCGAGCAACGGAAGCTGGACGGCATCGAGGCCAGCGCGTCGGTCACGAGGTAATGCGTGCCGACGTGCGTGGAGTTCCAGTCGCCTTGATGCGGATAAAAAATCGCACGCGGCTGATGCTGCGTCAGGATGCCGGCAATGACCTTCACCATCGCCGACCAGCGGACGGCATCCTTGGCGCGGGACTTGGCGTTCACGCCCTCGAGGCCGTTCGGCGTTGTCGCCTGGAGATCGAAGCCGATGCACCGGCAGCAATTCGTCAATTCATTCCAGCGTGCCTGTTGGCGCTGCAGGCTGCTTCCTTGCGTCACGGCGACGTTGATGACGCGCCAACCGCTCTCGCGCAAGAGCCGAAGCGCCCATCCACCGACGATCACCTCATCGTCTGGATGAGGCGAGAACAGCAGCGCGACGGGCGCGTCCGGCGGCCTCGGCACGGACGGGTAATCCGGAAAGCCACCCAACGAGAACTTGCGCGCCTCATGCACCTGAAAGGCGATGCTCTGGATGTACTCCTCGTATGGATTCATGGACATTGTCGCCTCGACGGCAGACTGGCTGCGGCGATCGCCTGGCCGTGGCGCTTGGTCTTTTCGTCCGGCACGTGGAACGCCACTCGCGCGGCGAGATCGGGAAAGTCGGCGGACAATACCCGGTGCGCCTGGTCGAGGATGACGTCGCCGCCCGGGCCCGTCGTGACCCGCCCAAGAATCAGGACGTGCTTGAGGGCATAGAAACGCGCGAAGTGCGCGGCGCCGTAGCCCAGGTACACGCCAATCGTGCGATAAATCGATGCTGCGCGCGGGTCGCCCTCCGCCATCAGGCGTTGAACCTCCTTCAGTTGTTCGGGCAGCGGCATATCGCGGGGCAGCGTCAGGCCCGCGTGCGGCGCCAGCCGTCCGACGGCCTGCTGGGAAAAGTACTGCACGCCGCAGCCGACGTCGCCCGACCACTCGTCGGCCGGGGCATCCGGCTGATAGTCCACCGGGACGAACGCGAGTTCGTCGAGCCACGACGTGATGTGTCCGTCGGGGGTGACGTAGCCTCCGGCGAGGCTGGATCCCATGGCGATTCCAAGCACGGCGTTGTCATCAAGGGACATCGATCCGGCGAGAGCGGTGACCTCGCCGTCGTTGACGATTTCGAAGGGGATGTCATGCCAGGCGCGGCCCAGCTCACGGAACAATCCCTTGACTCGGCTCTTGAACACGTCCGGAGGCACACCGCGGAACAGGGAAGAGAGCTTGACTTCGTTGTTGACGTAGACGCCGGCCGAGCTGCCGCCGATCGCGTCGACCCGAGGCAGATGCGCCGCCGCGCGTCTGAGTGAGTCCATGATCTGATCGAAGTGCCACTGCGGGTCGGTCTGGGGCACCGGATGCCAGTCGATTTCCTCGCTGAAGACGACTTCGCCGTCCACGACCGCGGCGGCCTTGCGATCGCTCGCCCCGAGATCGAAGCCGATGCGGCATCCTTCGAGATGCCGGCCAAGCCGAATGGCCTGGTACTTCTCCCCGGGCAGCTCGCCTGGACCGACCGAGATCACTTCAAACGGCTTCTCGTAGACCCGCCCGCCCATGATCTCGGCGTCGAACCGGCCCGTCGCCGATTCCACGTAGTGCCGCTGAAGCTCGGACGTCAAGCCGGCCGGCGCGTGGACGTAGATTCGATGCCCGCCCCGCGACCACAGCAGGAACTTGACCTGCCGCTCGAGATTGAGAAAGTTCAGGTGCGCGTCGGGATGGGCGTCGGGCAGCGCGGCCGTGTCCCAGCGGCAGATCGATCCGTCGGCCTGTTCCAGCGCCACCTGCACGGGAACGGCACCGGACTCGGCGGCGGCGCGGTCAAAGGCCCGGTGGAAGAGCGCCGCCGGCCTGAATCTCGGATCTAGCTCCGGTGTCACTTCGGGGGCGGTCAAAGTCATGGGCTCAACAGGAATCGTCGGCGAGGTCGACTATTATCGTCGGAAATCTGTGACTGACGCGAGCGAGCGAATGCGAGCGAGCCCGCCGGAGCGGAGTGGGGCGGAGGGGCCCCGTGAGCGACGGCGTCGGGGGGTTCGCGGGGGCGGAGCCCCCCGAACAACAGTGAAAGCCGCCATTGCCATCGCCGCGCATCCGGACGACATCGAGTTCGTGATGGCCGGCACGTTGGTGCTCCTGAACCGGGCCGGGTACGACACGCACTACTTCAATCTGCTGAGCGGAAACTGCGGCAACGCCGAGCACTCGGCTGCCGAGACGGCCCGCATCCGCCGCCGGGAGGCGCAGCGAGCCGCCGCCCTGCTCGGCGCCGAGTGGCACGCTCCCATCGGCCACGATATGGAACTGGTCTACAGCGTGCCGAACCTGCGCCGGGTGGCCGCGGTGATTCGAGCGACCCGTGCGACCATCGTCCTCACGCATGCGCCGCAGGACTACATGGAAGACCACATGACCGCGTCGCGTCTGGCGGTGAGCGCGGCGTTCGCCCACGCCATTCCCAACTTCAAGACGGTGCCTCCGCGGGCCCCGTTCGACGAGGATGTCACGGTCTACCATGCGATGCCGCATGGGTTGACCGACGGCCTGCGCCGGCGGGTCAGGCCGGGCGCGTTCGTCAATACGTCCGCCGTGCAGGACCTGAAGCACGCGGCGCTGGCGTGCCATCAGAGCCAGCAGGGCTGGCTGCTCCTGACACAGGGGATGAACTCGTACCTGCAGGCGATGGTGGACGAGAGCCGGGAGGTGGGCCGGATGAGCGGCAAGTTCCGGCACGCCGAAGGCTGGCGGCGGCACTTGCATTACGGGTTCAGCGGGACGGAAGTGGACCCGTTGAAGGACGCCTTGGGGAGGAATTGCTTCATCAACAGGAAATATGAGCGCGGCCTGACGCGCGAGGAGTGACATGAGCGTCTCGGGCTCGACCGAACCTCACCTCGTGCGCCGCTTCGGCCTGCTTCAGGCGACTGCGCTCAACATGATCAATATGATCGGCATCGGGCCGTTCATCACGGTCCCGCTGCTGATGACGGCCCTCGGCGGTCCGCAGGCCCTCTTCGGCTGGATCATCGCGCTGGTCATCGTCATCTGCGACGGCCTGGTGTGGAGCGAGCTGGGTGCGGCGATGCCCGTCTCCGGCGGCACGTTCGGGTACCTGCGCGAGGCATTCGGGCGGGAATCCTACGGCCGCCTGATGGGCTTTCTATTCGTCTGGCAATTCATCGTGAGCGGCCCGCTCGAGATTGCCTCCGGGTACATCGGCTTCTCCAGCTACGCAAATTACATCTGGCAGTTGACGGCAACGTCAGAAGCTCGGAATCGCGGCGGCCGTCGGGATCGTCAATGTCGTACTCCTCTATCGCCGGATCACGTCGATCGGCGCAATCACGGTGACGCTGTGGGTGGGGACCGTGATCACGTCCCTCGCCGTCATCGCAACGGGGGGCCTGCATTTCGATCATCGGCTGGCGTTCGATTTTCCGCCGGGCGCATTCTCCTTCTCCATGGGATTCGTCTTCGGCCTCGGCACCGCGGCGCGGATCGGCGTCTACGACTACCTCGGCTACTACGATGTCTGCTACATCGGCGACGAGGTCAAAGACCCCGGCCGCGTCATCCCCCGGTCGATCATCTTCAGCACAATCGCCGTCGGGCTCCTCTATATCGCGATCAATCTTTCGATCATCGGCGTCGTGCCCTGGCGCGAGTTCGTTCCCGCAGGCTCGAATCCGAACTCCGACTTCGTGGTGTCGATCTTCATGGAGCGGATCTACGGGTCGAAGGTCGCGAGCCTCGTCACGCTGATGATTCTGTGGACCGCCTTCGGGTCGGTGTTCGCCCTGCTGCTCGGGTATTCCCGCATTCCGTACGCCGCCGCCCGGGAGGGCTATTTCTTCAAATCGTTCGGCTCCCTGCACCCGACCAAGGGCTTCCCGCACGTCGCGCTGCTCGTGCTCGGGATCCTGTCGATCCTGAGCGCCTTCTTTTCGCTGGGCGTCGTGATCGATGCGCTCATCGCCACCCGCATTCTGGTCCAGTTCATCGGCCAGATTGGCGCCGTGGTGCTGCTGCGGCGCCGTGCGCCGGAGATGCCGCGGCCGTTCAGGATCTGGCTCTATCCGCTGCCGGTCGTTCTCGCGTTTCTTGGCTGGCTGCTGGTCTTTGTCACCACCGGCATCTACGTCATCCTGTTCGGCTTGATCTTTCTCCTGCTGGGCGTCCTCGCCTTCGGCGTCTGGTCGCACCGGCTCCGGCAGTGGCCATTCGCGCCGCAGGACGTCTAGACTCTGATATTCTCGGCGGCAGCCATGAATCGAACGGCACTCGTCCTGGCAGGCGCGCTCGCCGTTAGCGCCCTCGCCGTGTCTTCTCCGAAGGCGCAAATGTCATCCCAGCCACAGACTCCCGAGGCGTTGATCTCCAACGGGCAGATTCGGGCACGGATCTACCTGCCAGACGCCGTCAAGGGCTTTTATCGATCGACTCGATTCGACTGGTCCGCCGCCATCCCCAGTCTCGAATATCAGGGCCATGAGTACGACGGACCCTGGTTCACAAAGACCGATCCGTCCGTGCGGGATTTCATCTACAAGGACAACGACATCGTCGTCAGCGCCCAAAGCGCGATGGTCGGCCCGGTCGAGGAGTTCCAGACGCCGCAGGGGTACACGACCGCCAAGCCCGGCGCGACCTTCGTCAAGATCGGCGTCGGCGTGCTGCGCAAGCCCGACGATGCGCGATACAGCGGGTACGCGAACTACGACATCGTCGACCCGGGGAAATGGACCGTCCACACGAGCGCCGACGCCGTCGAGAGCATCCAGGAGATCATGGATCCTGCCTCGGGCTTTGGGTACACCTATCGCAAGGCGTTACGGTTGACGCCAGGTAAGCCCGAACTGGTCATCGAGCACAGCCTGAAGAACACCGGCACGCTGCCAATCGAGACGCGCCAGTACAACCACAATTTCCTCGTGCTCGACAAGACGCCCACGGGGCCGGACTTCGTGATCGCCTTTCCGTTCGACATCAAGACGACGACGCCGCCGGACAAGCAGTTCGCCGAGATTCGCGGGAATCAGATCGTGTACTTGAAGACGCTCGAGAATCAGGATCGCGTGACCTTTGGAGTCCAGGGCTTCAGCAGCGATCCGAAGGACTACGATTTCCGGATTGAAAGCCGGAAGATCGGCGCCGGTGTCAGAGTGACCTCCGATCGGCCGCTCGCGAGTGCGAGCCTGTGGTCGATCCGCAGCGTGATCTCCATGGAGCCGTTCGTCGACGTCAGCACGGCGCCTGGGGCGACGACCGCCTGGACGTACACCTACACGTATTACACGCTGCCGAAGTAGTTCGAGTGTCCACACCCGGATCCAAATACAAGGTCGCTGTCCTTGGCCTGGGCCACTGGTACATGGCCTACGGCCTGGGCCGCGCATTACGTGAGTCCACGAAGGCGGAGCTCGTCGCGGCGGCCTGGCACGATCCGGCTCACCTCGACGAATTCACCAGGACGTTTGGCATCAAGGGCTACGGCGACTACGGCGAGCTGCTCGAGCGAGAGTCTGTGGACATCGTGCAGATCGCCGCGCCCGTGTCCGAGATCAGGGACCTGACGGTGCTCGCGGCGAAGGCCGGCAAACACATGATTCTCGGCAAGCCGATGGCCATGACGCTCGCCGAAGCGGCCGACATGGTGGCGGCCGTGGAAAGGGCCCGCGTCCTGTGCGTGCCGTTCCAGTGTCACTTGCGTCTGCGATACCCCGACCTGAAGACGCGGATCGATAGCGGAGAAATCGGCGACGTCATTCTGATGCACCAGACGTCGCGCTGGTCCATCGCCGAGGACTGGATCAACTCAGGCACGCCGGGCTGGTTTGCCGATCCGAAGTTCGTCCCGGGCGGCGCGCTGATCGACGAGGGCATCTACTGGCTGGATTTCTTCCGGTGGATCACCGGCAGCGAGATCGTGGAAGTCGAGGCGAAGATCGCCAACCTCGTGAACAAGGATATCGGCGTCGAAGACTGGGGCCTGGCCACGTTCACGATGGGCAGCGGCGCGATTGCCACGCTCGAGGGCGCCTGGACCATCAACGCGCCTCGCAAGACCGCGCCTTCACCGAAGCAGAACAGCGTCGTCCGCATCGAGATCGTCGGAAGCCGCGGCGAGATGATGGACCAGTTCTTCCGCGTGCCCGGCCGGGCCGTGCTCGCGGCGGGCGCGGCCGACTGGGTCTTCGAGCGGCAGATGGATCTTGGCCAGTCGCCGCTCGAACACCTCATCGACTGCCTGGAGCACGGGCGTCCCACGGTCGCGACGATCCGCGACGCGCAGGCCGCATTCGTCGCGGCCATGGCCGCCTACGATGCGGCGAGGGAGAGAAAAGCACAGGTAATTTTAAGTTTTGAATTTTGAATTGTAAATTTCCAGCGTCAGTACAACCGTCCGTCCGGTATATCGTCCCACTTCTTGGGATCGAGGAACGCACCGCGCATCATGAAGAACGCCGTTGAGATGGCGGCATTGTTGGCCCGCTGCTCCGCGTCGAGCGCCTTCATCAGGTCAGCAAGGGCCTTCATCTCGATCGCCGTCATCACCGTGGCCTGCTCGGCGTAGCTCTTCACGGCGGCGTCGATGTCGGCCTGGCCCTTGTTCCCCTGAATCGCCGCCGCGATGGCCGCCCGGGTTCTGGTCAGACCCTCTCGCGCCGACGCGGCGCTCTTGTGCGCGTCGTCCAGCAGCAACTTGACGGCTTTCTTCTGATCCTTGGTCAACTTGAAGCTGAGCTCGAGCGCGTCCAGCCGGGAGTGGGTCGAGGGCATGGTGACGCCCCCACCTTTGGACCCCCCACCGCCTTTTCCCTGGGCGAAGCCGCTCGTTGAGACCGTGAACGCCGACGCCAGCGCAAGGATGCCAACAAGGAGATGACGTCTCGTGATCATTACTGACCTCCTCCACGTTGACCGCGCCCGCCGCCCGATGGGCCGGCCGCCTGGAAGAACCCCGCGATCAGCGCGAAGGCCTGAGCGGCGTTCGACTGCTGGTTCGGCTTGAGCCCGGCGTAGACCTTCGCAAACGCCGAGGTTTCGATGCCCGTCATCTTGGCGGCGGCCACCGTGTAGGCGCCCTCGACGGCCTTCTGGTCCTCCGGGTTGCCGGACAGCGCCACGTTGAGCATCTTCTGCCGGAGCTGAAGCATCTCCACGGCGACCGGCGACGCCTCCTTGGCGGCGGCCGTGAAGATCTCCTGGGCGGCAGGTACCTGGGTCTTCTCGTCGAGCTTCAGCCGATTGGTGAACTGTTCAAACGGCGTCAGCGCCCTGACGCCCTCGATGGGCGGGGCTCCGCTCTGCACGCCCCCCGCGCCTGTCTGGGCCCCGACACGCCACGTCAGAGCCGCCACCACCAGGGCAGCCGCCAGGGTCGTCAGCAGCAGTCGAAAAACCATACGTCCCCCTCCAAACCCTCGAAGTCTACCTTTGGCAGTAGGGTTTTCCTAATATAAGGACCCCCAACCGTGCGGTTCTGCGGTAAACTTCCTCGGGAGTTTCCCATGACAACGTCGACTTCCGCACCCGGTGCATCCCGGCGTGCGATCGCGGTCGTCTCGGCAATCGCGGGTGTCCTCAGTCTGGCGCCGATCGGCGGGGCACAGCAACCCGTCTTCCGCAGCGCGGTCGACATGATTGCCGTCGACGTTCAGGTGATCGACTCAGGGGGCAACCCCGTCGCCCAGCTCGGGCCTGAGTCGTTCGAAGTCTCGATCAACGGCAAGCGCCGAAAGGTCGCCTCCGCCCAGTTCGTCCGACACACCGAGATGGCGGCCGCGCTTACAGCGAATCGCGACGTCGTGTCCACGCCCGATCTCGAGCGCGCGCTGATCGCCGCGACCGCGCGCACGCTGGTCCTGGCCGTGGACAATGGCAGCTTTGCCCCAGGAGACACCCAGGCGGCCATGGAGGCCGCGAGCGGGTTTCTGAAGCACCTGGATCCGAACGATTTGGCCGGCTTGTATGTGTATCCGTCGAGCCTCTGGATAGAGCCCACGACGCTTCGGGCGCCCCTGACCACGAGGTTGCAAAACCTGGTCGGCGAAAAGCAGCCGCTCCGAAGCTACTACAACCTCAAGCCCCACGACATCGTCGACATTACGGCTCAGTCCACGAGCCCGAACTCGTTTCTCGCGGCCGCGCGAAATCTTGGGACGGGGGCTGGGCAGACAACCACGAAGGCGCTCGATCCGGTGCTGAAGATCCAGGCCCGTGAATGCCCGGAGGACCCGGACTGCCCCAGCAAGATCTACGCGGAGGGCATGTCGCTCGCGACCCAGCTCGAACGCGAAGTCTCGCTGAGCCTGGGCGGCATCGAGTCGCTGTTGCGGACGCTCGCCGAGAGACCGGGCCGGAAATCAGTGGTGCTCATCACCGGTGGCCTGCTCGTCAGCGATCGGCTCGACGGCCGTCCCGATGCCGGCAACGTCGCGCGCGTGATGGGGCAGGCGGCTGCGCGTGCGCAAGCGACTGTCTACACGGTCCACGTCGATGCCGGGGCCGCCGCCATCGGCATGCCCGCATCGCGGAAGGGGAATGGCGACGCGAACGTGATGCGCGACCGTGCCATGTCCAGCAACTGGCTCGAGGACTTCTCGCGCGCCGCGGGCGGCAAGCGGATTGATGTCCCTGTCGGCGGCGGCCAGTTCGCCTTCGACCAGGTGCTGCGCGAGACGTCTGCCTATTATTTGCTGGGTGTCGAACCGGCCGACGCCGACCGCGACGGCCAGCCGCGCGAGCTCAAAGTCAAAGTCGACAGGCATGGCGTCACCATCCGCAACCGGCAGTGGGTGCTGATTCCGAAACTCTCGGGTAAGTAACCACGTCAGTTGAGTCGAAGTGGCTCGATTCTCTCTCGCCCCCGCTCTTGGGGGCTGATCGGTTCCTTCCTGCTTGTCGCAAGTACGCTCCTGGCCTACCAGCCTGCGCTCAGGGGCGGCTTTCTGTTCGACGACCCGTCGCTCGTGATCGATAGCCCGCTCGTGAAGGCCGCGGACGGGCTTCGCCGCATGTGGCTGACCACCGAACCTATCGACTACTGGCCGGTGACCAACAGCTCGTTCTGGTTCGAGTGGCGGCTCTGGGGCCTCAATCCAGCCGGATATCACGTCACGAATGTCCTGCTGCACATTGGCGCGGCACTCCTGGTCTGGGCGATTCTTCGCCGCCTGTCGATCCCCGGCGCATGGCTTGCGGCGATGCTCTTCGCCCTGCATCCGGTGAACGTGCAATCGGTCGCCTGGATCGCGCAGCGGAAGAACACGCTGTCGATGGTGTTCTTCCTGCTGTCGATTCTTTGGTACTTCCGATCGTCGTCCGGGGAGGAGAGCACGCGTCGTCCGGGGGGACACGCACGCGTCGTCCGGAGAGACACGCACGCGTCGTCCGGAGAGACACGCACGCGTCGTCCGGACGACGACCGTCAGCTCCGGACGACGATGCTCTGGTTCTGGCTCAGCCTCAGCGCGTTCGTGCTCGCCATGCTGAGCAAGGGCTCGGTCGCGATCCTGCCAGGCGTTCTCCTGCTGCTGACCTGGTGGCGCCAGGAACGGATCACGCGTCGCGATGTGATCAAGATCCTGCCGTTCCTCATCATCGCCGTGGGCCTGACCTTCGTGAACTTATGGTTTCAGGCGCGCATGCCCGGGGGCACTCGGGATGTCACGGCGTTGCAACGAGTGCTGGGAGCCGGCGCGGTGATCTGGTTCTATGTGGCGAAGGCGCTCGTCCCGATTCGCCTGGTCTTTATGTATCCGCAGTGGGACATCCGCGCGGACGAGGTGCGGTGGTGGCTGCCTCTCATCGCGGCCGTGGCCTTCACCGCCGTCCTGGTTTGGCAGCGCCGCCAGCCCTTGGCTCGAGCCGTTCTGCTCGCGTGGGCGTTCGTCTGCATCGCGGTGCTTCCCGTCATGGGTTTCACCGACGTGTACTTCATGAAGTATTCGCTGGTGGCGGATCACTACGCGTACATCGCCGTGATTGGCGTTGTCGCATGCGTGGCGGCCGGGCTGAACCGCGTGCTCGGTTCGGCGAGGCCGGCTCGTCATGTCTGGAGCGCCGCGTTACTGGCAGCGGTCGGTGTCGCGACGTGGCAGCAGGCCCATGTCTACGCGGGTCCCGAGGCGCTCTATCGCACGACGTTGCGGAGCAACCCCGGCGTGTCGGTCCTGCACAACAACCTCGGTGCGTTCCTGCTCGACCAGACGCGCAACCAGGAGGCCGCCGCCGAGTTCCGCGAGGCTCTTCGCCTGCAACCCGATCTGGCGTCGGCGCACAGCAATCTCTGCGAGGCGGCCGCGCGGCTGAATCTCGTCGATGACGCCCTGACCGAATGCGCGACGACCTTGCGGACCACCCCGAGTCGGGCCGCCGCGCACAAGAACATGGGCACGGCGCTGGCGGCGTCAGGCCGATTGCGGGATGCGCGCGCGGAGATGGAGATCGCCCTGGCGCTGAACCCCGAGTCGATTCAGACGCATTACGAGCTGGCCGACCTCCTGCGAGCGACGGGTGAACCGGCCGCGGCGGTCGACCACTATCGGCGGGTCCTGCGCGAGTGGCCGGATGCGGCGGGGGCTCAGAATGGCCTCGGCGGCGCCTTGATGGAACTCGACCAGCTTGCCGACGCTGAGACCGCCTTCCGCGAATCGATCCGGCTCAATCCCGAACTGGCCGACGCCCATCGAAATCTGGCGGACGTGCTGATGCAGCGCGGCCGGATCGACGACGCGATTGCGCAGTATCAAGAGGCGCTGGCCCGCGACCCGCAGTCGGCGGAAACCCTCAACAATCTGGGCGTGGCGCTCGCGCGCGCCGGACGAAAGAGCGAAGCCGCCGAGCGTTTCAAGGCGGCGCTGCGGCTTCAACCGGATTTGTCCGACGCCCGCGCGAACCTGGAGAAGGTGTCGCGAAAATAAGAGCGTAACGCCCTTTGCGGCCTACTGAGGAGGGACGGGCTGTTGCCTCGCGAGCCGCTCTGCCTCCGCCACGTCGCCGCGGCGGCGGGCAAGTGCGATCAGTGTCGGGTACGGCGCTGCGTAGTGCGGCTTCAGTTCGATCGCGCGTCGCAGGTGCCGCTCGCCGTCCTCGTATCGGCCCAAGGCGACGAGTGTGAGACCCAGGTTGAAGTGGCGCCTTGCGCTCTCTCCCAGTTCGAGGGTCTGAATGAACACGGGCAGCGCCTGCTCAAACTTGCCCGCCGCGGCGTAGGTGCTGCCCAGGTCATCGAGCATCGCGGCGCGCTTCCACTCATCGATGGCCGGTGACTTCAGCGCAGTCAGCAGCAGGGCCTCGGCCTCGTCGAAGCGTTCCTGGTCCAGACGGACGACGGCGAGCCCGTGCATGGCACCATACGCGCCCGGATGGTCCGCGAGCGTCGTGCTCCAGAGGCTTTCGTTGTCTTTCCAAGCCCCGTGGCGGCTCCACGTCAGGAATGCCAGCGAACACGCCGCGAGTACCACGGCGACGGGAGGCGTCCACGCCGGTAGGCGCTGGCCGACCGTTCGGCGCAGATGCTCGACGCCGATCACCAGCGCAGTGAGGCCGCCGATGTACGGCAGATACAGGTAGCGCTCGGCTATGGGCACCGCGATCGGCACAAGGTTCGCGACTGGCACGAGCGCGATGAGAAAAACCGCGACGCCCCAGGTGACGAGCGGCGCCGCCCGATCGCCCGAGCCATGCAAGCGACACGATCATGCCGATCGCCACCGCCGCCATCCACAGCCGGCCGTCAGCCATTGAAGTCACGGGCGCGATGACGCCGCGGTAGTCGGCCGAGAGGGGCGCCGGGACGAACAGCAGCCGCACGTAGTGGCCGATCGCGAGCACGCCGGTGGCCGCGCCCGTCCACGGTGAGCCGCCGGGGTACCCGCCGGGGTAGCCACCGGACGAGAACACGACGAAGCGAAGGATCAAGAACACGAAGCCCGCCATCGCCGTGGCGGTCAGGACTCTGCTGTGCGCGCGCAGGAACGCTCGCAGGCCGTCACGCGATGGCTCAGGCTTTCCCAGGTACCAGAGCGTCACGGGGATGAGAGCGACGAACACGAACGCGGACTCCTTCGCCAGCTGCGCGAGGAGCAGGGAGGCGCCGGCCAGGAGGGAGCGGCCGATGCCGCGGTGCTCGCTGACCCGAATGAACAAGAGAAGCGCAGTCAGCCCGAGCGCTGTGGACACGACGTCGTCGCGGAGGGACACACTGTCGATGGCCTCGGTGAGCGCCGGATGCACCGCGAACAGCAGCGCGACTGCGCTCGCCGATAGAGAACCGGCATGCAGCCGCAGGAGCGTGCGGAACACCAACGCGACCGCGGCGACGTGCCACAGAACGCTGTTCAGGTGGAACACCCAAGGTGCGCCGCCTCCCAAGCTATGGTCGATCATGTACGTGAGCGTCAGCGTGGGCCGGTACGTCGACTCACCGCTGAGCGCGAAGTAATCGGGGCTCAGCAGTTTGAATGCGAGTGATGGGTGCGATAGTAGGTAGTCGGCGTCGCGGATTACGACGACATCGTCGTAGCTGAACCCGTTCCACAGCGCCGGCATGTACGCGACGAACGCGATCACGAGCAGCGCGAGCCACATGGCGCGCGGCGCACCGGGCGGCCGCTCGACCGGAGCTTGCGCCCGAGAGTTGCGCTTGGCCCGAGACTTGCGCTTGGCCATATCTATCGTTGACCACTTCGAGCAGAAGGTGTGTGGGCGAAACCGCAGTAGCGCGACGCCATCAATGGTGACTTGCAGTCTGGCTGCCAAGTGTCGCTGATTAGGAGCACGTTTGTCCTTGAGGACACATTATCTTCGAGGCCGTCAAACGTACACTGCGGGCTCGCCGAGCCGGCCAATACACGCGCTTCACCGCTACGGGCCTGTCAGACAATTATTGATTAGCGTCGCCGTGGGATGGTGGGATGGTCGGATGAATCGTACAGTTCCAGTCGCCGTGAAATGCGTGCCGTTCGAGCCGGACGGTCGCCATCTGGGCGTCGGTGAGGGTCACGCCGTCGGGATGGCGGCCTCGATCAATCTCGGATCGCACGTGGAGGCCGGCGCGGCTGCGCGTGGCGCCGATGAGGCTCACGAATCGCTCGGTGAATACCGGCGCCAGCGCCGCATGCTTCGCCCGGAGCGTGGTCACCTGCACGGTCAGACCGTACGATGACGACCACGGCAGTACAAGCCATATTTATTCAGTTATTGTCTGACAGGCCCTTAGGCGATCGACACGGCGGACCAGGTGCTGCGCATCGTGGATGCCTACCGTACGCGCTGGCTGATCGAGGAGTGTTTCAAGGCGCTCAAGACCGGCTGCGCCTTATGAAGAGCGGCAGCTCGAGAGCTTGCAGACACTCCTGATCGCGTTGGCCTTGCTCGCCCCGATTGCGTGGCGCCTCTTATTGCTCCACCAAGTCGTCCGCGCGCAGCCCCATCAAGTCGCGACAACGGTGCGGTCCCGTCGACAGGTGCAACTGCTCGGCACCACGAGGGCCGGCGCCACGCTCCGAACGGAGCCGTCGGTCGCGCACGCGCACGCGCCCGAGGCGCGGCTCGGCGGGCATCTCCGCCAGAACGGTCCGCCCGGATGGCTCGTCCTTCATCGCGGCTTCCAAAAACTCACTGGCGCGGACCATCCGCCCGTCTCACCTCTGCGTCAGCTTCCGCAGGACCTCTCTCGTTCGATCCAGACTCGGATCGATTCGGAGCGCCGTTTCGAGTTGTTCGATCGCTTCATCCGTGCGTCGTTGCGCGGCCAACGCCATGCCGAGATTGGCGTGCGCGGAGGCGAGCGACGGCTCGAGCCGGACGGCCTCTCGATACTCCGCAATCGCTTCGTCGATCTTGTTCTGCATGGCGAACACGGCGCCCAGGCTGCTGTGGGCCTCTGCCATCCCGGGCGCGAGTCGCCCAGCCGCGCGAAAGGCCTGCTCCGCGCCGTCCACGCGGCCGAGGCGAACGAGGGCCAGGCCCAGATTCAAGTACGCCCGTTCGTTCGGAGTCACAGCCAGCGAGTGCTCGAGGGCCTCCTTCGCTGAATCGAGCTGACCCATCGCGAGATACGCGCCTCCCAGGTCAGCCAGCACGATACTCCGCCGTTCGTCGCCGATCGTCGTGTTTTCGAGCGCCCGTTGGAGGTAAGGCACCGACTCGGCGTAGCTGCGCCGCTCTATCAGGGCCATTCCATATCCATGCAGCGCCCCGTAAGCGGTGGGGTGGTCCGCGAGGGTTGTCCGCCAAAGGACTTCATTGGAAGACCACGCGTCCTGGCGCGCCCACGTCAACTCACTCAGGGTCACGAAAAGGATTGCCGCCACTGCCAAGGGGGCATACCGCTGTCTCGCATGGACTGACGGCGCCAGCGACGCCAGTGAACTCATGGCAAACACGATGAGTCCGGCAAACGGCAGGTGCAGGAAGCGCTCGGCCATGAAAACCGGAATGGGGATGGCATTCGATACCGGCAAGATGGCGATCAGAAACCACGCCCAGCCCCACGACGCCAGGGCGTTCCGCCGGCGCCACGTCCAGGCAAGACTCGTGAGCCCAAGAATGGCGACGACAGGAGACCCAGAACCGCCAGTCAGCCCCCGATGTCACGAAGGAGACGACACCGCGATAGTCGGCGCACAGAGCGCTCGGGTAGACCAACAGTCGGAGGTAGTCGCCCACCGCGACCGTCCCGGTCGCCAGCGAGCGGGCCAACGAATCACCGATGCGTTTGGCATATTCACCCTGTGAAGGCAAGAGGACGAAACGGACGATTAGATATGACGCGGTGCACACTGAGAGGCTGAGGTATTCGCTTCGGTAGCGCGTGGGCCACCAGGACTTCAAAGAGACCGTTTGGCGAGCCATGACCCAATGCGTGAGCGGCAGGAGGAACAGAAACACCACCCCGGACTCCTTCGACAACATCGCCGCGGCGAAGCAGGCACTGCCCACAACCAACCGCACGCCCCTGCGGCGCGGCCAACTCCCAATCATGAACAGCAGGCCCAGAAGTCCGAAGGTGGTCACCAAGACATCCTCGCGAAAGGCGATGCTGTCCACGGCCTCCGTCAACGCCGGATGCACGCCGTAGAAGGCCGCACTCGCATAACCGACGGTCGCGCTTGCGCCGAGCTTTTTCAATAACAAGAGCAGACAGCCGACGGCCGCGAGGTGCCAGAGCAGGCTCTGCAGATGAAACGCCCAGGGGCTGCCGGCGCCGATCTGCCAGTCAACCATGTACGTGAGCGTGACAATGGGCCGGAAGGTCGCCTCGTTGGAGAGCCGAAAATAGTCGGTGGAGAAAAGGCGCGGCAGCAGACTGGGATGGTTCAGCAGCGCAGAGGCGCCGGCGATCACTTTGCCGTCATCGTAGGTGAAGCCGTTCTTCAGGGAGGGCGCGTACAGGAGTGCGACCCATGTCAGCAGGAGCGCGCCTCGCCAGGATCGGCCCATGGCAAAGACTATGACACTCGCCGTACGTAAAAAAACCCCGGCCGCACGCGAGTGCGACCGGGGTTGTGTGTGACGTTGAACCCCGGGGCTCAAGCCCCGGGGTTCCATCGGCTCTTAATAGTCGAACCGGACCGTGAACGAGAAGTTGTACGGGTTCTGCACGCCGGTGTACTTGCCGGTGTTCGTGTTGGTATTGCCGCCGCCGAAACCGCCGGTCGCGTTCGCCGAAGTGAACGTGTACGACGTGTTCATCTGGTTGAACTCCACCTGGTTGAACAGGTTGTAGAACTGGAGCTGGAGGCGCACGTTGCCGCCGTGTCCGACCTTGATAGGCAGACGACGTGACAGCGTGACGTCCCAGTTCGACCAGCCGGGGTTGCGCAGCACCCCATAGGGCGCGTTGCCGAGGTTGCCCTGCGCGCCCACGCCGAGCACGCCCGTCGTCGAGAAGGCCGTGTTGGTCGGGAGCGGCCGCTGGAAGGCGGCCGGGTTGAAGTGCGCCTGGTCTTCGAACGCCACGCCGGCCACGCCGCCGGTCGGGTCGTAGCCGCTGGTCAGCGACTGTCCGGGCACCAGTTCGCAGCGCGTGCCAACGCCGCTCAGCGACGGATCGGTGTTCGCGATGCCCGAGACGCCGGAAGTGCCGCAGCTCGGGTTGACCGCGTCACCCGAGACGAAGGTCGACACGCCCGCCACTTCCCATCCGCCCAACACGTACTTCAGCACGGGCTTGTCGAGCGTGGGGATCTGGTAGCTGTAGTTGAGGACCGCCACGTGGCGGCGCTCCTGACCCTGGTCCGAGGAAATCAGCGGTCCGTAGTAGAACTGCTTCAGTGCGGCCGCGCCACCCAGCTCTTCCGTCCGGAAGTCCCAACCGCGCATGCCCATGCCTTTCGCGAGCGTGTAGGCCCCGCCCATCTGGAGGCCATGAGCCAGCCGGCGCTGGGCGCTGACCTGCAGCGAGTTGTAGTCCAACCCGTCGTAGTCAGACGACACGTAGGAGAGGGCGCCCAACCCTGCGAAGTTCCGGCGAATGAAGTTCGCCGAGATCGCGTCGTTGTTGAACAGGTTCGCCGTCTGGGCGTAGGCGTCAACCGGGATGTTGTTGACCGTCTTGCCCTGGTAGTAGTGACGGCCCCAGTTGCCGACGTACGCGACCTCAACCACGGTGTTGAAGCCGATGTCGCGCTGGACGGCAAAGTTCGCCTGGTAGTGCCGGCTGGCCTGGAAGTCATCCGGTTGAATCATGTTGCCGGCCAGGTAATTCGTGGCACCGAGCTCGAGCGGGATGCCGGCGTTCGCCGGAGTCACGGCCAAGTTTCCGCTCTGGGAGAACGTCGTGATGTCCGGTATCGTCGCGTTGAGGACCTGCCGCGTGAGCGAGATCAGCGGGCCGCCGTTGTACGGGTAGTTGCAACAACTGAAGAAGTTGTAGAAGACCCCGGACGCGCCGCGGATCGCCGTCTTCCCGTTGCCGAACACGTCCCACGCGAAGCCGACGCGCGGGCCGTACTGCATGTACTTCAGGCTGTCGTACTCGCCCGGCTTCTTGCCAGGGAGACCGCCCGTGAACATGCCGTTGGTGATGCCGTTCGGGTTCCCGCCCAGTGTGACCGGCACGGCCGTGCCGACGAACGCCTGCGCGTAGGAGTTGGCCCCACCGGGAGCACCTTGCAGCGGGTTGTACGCCAGACGGTTCGCTGTGGCGCAGGTTACGTTGCCCGCGACGCCCGTCGCGCAATACGGCTGGAACAACGTCGCAACCTGGCTCTTGTCGTACAGATTCGGGTTGAATCCGGAGTTGTAGCCGCGGGGTTCGAACATCGACCCGTTATGCGTAAACCGCACGCCGTAGTCGAGCGTGAACCTCGGCGTCATGCGCCAGGTGTCCTGCACGTAGCCCTCCCCGAGCCAGTGCGTGTCGTTGCGATCGTTACGCTTGTCGATCTCGCTGTAGCCCGTGTAGATGCCGAGCAGCGCGTTGGCGTAGCCGTTGCTCGTGCTGAGCGGGTTGCCCGTGCTGTCGGCGAAGTTGAAGCTGCCGCTCACCGCGCCCGAGCCCGGCTCCGTCTTCGCGTTGCGCTCCAACGAGAAGCCCATCTTGAAGCTGTGACGCCCCTTGACCATCGACAGGTCGTCCGAGAACGTGTAGCGCGGGTTGAAATTCTGGCGCGGCATCGGGTTGCTGGGACCGCCCGGCTGAAGCTGAGAGCAATTGGTGCAGTTGCCGCCGCTGAAGGCCATATTAGGAAAGTACGGCAACTGACCCGACTGGTCGGACCCCATCGTGGACAGCGGGTCATAGGTCAGGTAGGCCGCCGGATACGGCGCGAGTCTCGGCGGATCCGGGAGCGTCTGGTTCAGCAGCGGGTTGAACGTCCCGCGGAACCACTGCGTGTAGTCGGACGCGACGAGCGCGCCCGGATGGGACTTGAATCCATAGTTGTCGAACGTGTAGCCGCCCGAGATCTCGTTGACGACCGTCGGCTTGACGACCCAGGTCATCGTGCCGCCGAAGAAGTCGCCATTGTAGATGTTGTCGCTCGACCCGACGTGCTGCGTCATCGCGTTGTAGCTCGTGCTGTCGTCGCGATCTCGCAGATAGCGCCCGCTGAAGCGGACCTTGTTGCTGAGGACCTGGTCGACGCGCAACAGGTAGTTCTTCCGCGTGTGCAGCGGCAGCGTGTCCGACGCGTCATTGGCGTTGTTGAACTGATCCGCCGCCGGGTTGCGCTGACCGTTGGGCAACGGCAGCAGATTCAGCATTTGCGTGCCCAGGGGGTTGAAGTACTTCGGGTTGATGATGCCCGTCGCGGTGGCTCCGCCGGCGCAGCCGACGCCGCTCAGACCGCCCGTGCCGGGCGCACAGAAGAAGTCGGTCCACTGCGCCGGGTTCGGGTTCTTGAGCACAATGGGATTCCGCTGGCCCGAGGTGAACTGGCCGTCCCTCGTCCCGGTGGCCTTCCCGATGAACGTCTGGGAGAAGTCGCCGGCGCGCTCGAGCGAGGTCGGCAGGTTGACGTAGGCGACCGCCGTCGGCCGGACGTCCGATGTCTGTTCGGTGGACCCGAAGAAGAACGTCTTCTTGTCGGCCTTGCGGCTGTCCATGACGCCCGGAATGACCACGGGTCCGCCGACGCTGAAGCCGTAGATGTTCACGGCGAAGAACGGCTTCGCGTTGCCCTGCTTGAGCCGGAAGAAGTCGTTCTTGTTCATCCAGTCGCGCCGGCCGTTGTACCAGGCCGATCCCTTCAACTGGTTCGTGCCCGACTTGGTCGTCATGATCACCTGGCCGCCGGCGCCGCGCCCGTTCTCGGCCGCGTAGCCGTTGGTGATGACGTTCACTTCTGCGACCGAGTCGATGTTCGGTGTGATGTGCGTCGTGCCGTTGCCGCCTTCTTCGCCCGAGGGCACGCCGTCAATCAGCGTGTTCTTGGTCAGCGATTGGCTGCCGTTGATGGTGAGGGAGCGGCCCGAGTTCCACTGTGCGAAGTCCCGGCTCGCGCTGGCGTCGACGACGCCCGGCAGCAGTTTCAACATGCCGAAGACATCGCGGCCCTTGACCTGCACCTGCGTCAGCATGTCGCCCGACAGGTTCTTCGCCAGCGCGCTGCTCGACGTCTGCACGGGGGTGACTTCCGCCGTGACGTTCACGGTTTCCGTCCGGCCGCCGACGCTCAGCGTCAGCTTGCCCAGGTCGCGGGTTTCGCCCGAGAGCAGCGGCATGTTCATCGAGATTTCCTTGAACCCCTGCATCTCGATCTTGATAGCGTACGTCCCAGGATTCACGGTCGGGATGCGGAACACCCCGGTCGCGTCGCTGGTCGCGGTGCGCACCTGACCGTTGGACGCGTTGGTGATCGTGACCGTGGCTCCGGGCACGACGCCGGCGTTATCCACGATGGTTCCGGTCAGGGTCGCCTGACCTTGTTGCGCAAACGCGGAGGTCGCGCTTGCGATGCACATCAATACAAGAGCACAGCCTAACAGCCATGCCCGACTGCCACGCCTACTGTCCATCTTCCGGCTCCTTCCAGATGCCCGACAAAACGGAACTCCGCCGACTCATGGCGGAGGGGTTCATTTCTATGTTCAGAACGAGCAAACCATAGCACAGTACCCAGCACAAAATTGGTGTAATTTTTTGTGGCCGAAGACGACCAAACGCTTGGATTATGGCCTGAATTTGATGGATTTTGCAGTTTCAGGCCGGTTCAGGTCCGGCTCGGCTTCAGAGACTTCAATCGCCACTACGGTTTCTTGGATCGGACCCGCGTACGACAGGTACGACGGGTACGATGGGTACGACGGGTACGAGGAACGCGCTGGCGTTCGTCATCTATTTTTCTCGATCTTGAAGAAGGCAACGAGACCGGAACAAGCGGCCCGGAAGGAAATGATGGCCAGGTTCCACGTTCCGCGTACCCGGTCGTACCCGTCGTACCGTCGTACCTGGGATATAACTTCCGCCCATGTGGCAGCAGAACTATGCGCCCGTGGCCGGAAACCTCGGGATCTCGGCGCTGATCGCGGCGATTCCCATCTTTGCGCTTTTCTTCATGCTCGGCATCCGGCGCAAGCCGGCGTGGATGGCGGCGCTGACGGCCCTGGCGTCGGCCTTGATCGTCGCTCTGTTCGTCTATCACATGCCGCTGCGACTCGCGCTGATGTCGTCGCTCTTCGGCGCCGCGTTCGGCGTCTTTCCCATCGCGTGGATCGTCTTCGCCTCGATCATGCTGTACCGGCTGGCGGTCGACACCGGCAAATTCGAGATCATCAAGGACTCGGTTGGTGGATTGACCACGGACCGCCGGCTGCAGGCGATGTTCATCGCCTTCTCGTTCGGTGCATTTATCGAAGGCGCCGCCGGTTTCGGGGCGCCGGTTGCGGTCTCAGGCGCCATGCTCGCGGGCCTGGGTTTCTCGCCGTTCTATGCCGCGGGAATCTGTCTGCTCGCCAATACCGCGCCGGTGGCCTTCGGGTCCATCGGGATCCCGGTCACGACGCTCGCGAACATCACCGGACTGCCTGTCCTGGCGCTCAGTGCCATGATCGGCCGGCTGTGCGCGACGCTTTCCGTCCTGATCCCCGGTTACCTCATCGTGGTCATGGCCGGCCCGCGGCGCGCGCTCGAGGTATTGCCCGCGATCCTTGCGTGCGGCCTGTCCTTTGCGGGGATGCAGCTTTACGTCTCGAATTTCGTCGGCCCCGAGCTCACCGACATCCTGAGCTCGCTGACGTGCATCGTGGTGATGGTGCTCGTGCTGAAGTTCTGGAAGCCGAAGAACCTGCTCACGCGCCTCGAAGGGGACAGGCCGCCCAGCCTGACGATGCGGACGCACACACCGGGCGAAGTGTTCATGGCGTGGATGCCGTACCTGCTGCTGGTGATCTTCGTGCTCGTCTGGGGCGACGCGACGGTCAAGATAGCGATCAACCGATGGACCGACAGCCTCATGCCCGGCGTCATTCCCAGTTTCCCATCGCCCAGAACGGTCGCCGGACAGTTGAACCGGCTCATGGTGCCGGGCCTGCACAACATGATCACGCAGATCCCGCCGGTGACGCGGCGCCCGACGCCGTACGGCGCGCTCTTCGAACT
Organism: uncultured Acidobacteriota bacterium; assembly: GCA_963724645.1. Classification (GTDB taxonomy): domain Bacteria; phylum Acidobacteriota; class Vicinamibacteria; order Vicinamibacterales; family SCN-69-37; genus CAVXSP01. The sequence continues at coordinate 1,195,093 of CAVRVJ010000003.1, read as the reverse complement.
GAACTGGCTGAGTGCGTCGGGCACGTCGTGCTTTCTCGCCACGCTGGCGACGGCTGCGGTGCTGCGCGTCCGTCCGTCGCGAGTCGTCAAGGTGTACGTGGACACGTTCAAGCAGCTGAAAGTCGCGATGGTGACGATCGCCTCGATGCTGGGTCTGGCGTACCTGATGAACTATTCCGGGATGACCTCGACGCTCGGCCTCGCCCTGGCCTCGACGGGCCGGACGTTCCCGTTCTTCAGCGCAATGCTCGGCTGGCTCGGCGTCTTTCTGACCGGCAGCGACACGTCCGCGAACGCGCTCTTCGGCAACCTGCAGGTCGTGACCGCCAACGTGGTGGGCCTGAACCCCATCCTGACCGCGTCGGTGAACTCGGCGGCCGGCGTCGTGGGCAAGATGATTTCACTGCTCAGCATCGCCGTCGCGGTGGCCGCCACGGGCATGTCGACGGCCGACGAGAGCCGGCTGTTCCGGTTCACCATCAAACACAGCATCCTGCTCATGGTGGCGGTCGGACTGCTCTCATTAATGTACGCGTACGTGTTTCCTGGCGCGGTGCCGACGGTGTAAGGCCGCTGGCCAGCACATCGGTCATCTTTTATTTCATGCGCGCGGGGCCCCACCCCCGCGCGCTCACGCGCTTCGCGCGACGGCCTTCGGCCTTGCCGCGGCACTTCGTGTCCGCGGCTGTCAGGCGCTTGCACACTCGTTCCGTCTTTGCGTATCCTCCTGCCATCCGCGCCGCCTGACCAGAGAGGATAGGTTCGCCCAATGAGCTTTCTGAAGATTCGCCTCGCGACCATGATGTTCGTCCAGTACGTGATCTGGGGCGCGTGGTACGTGACGATCAGCAACTACCTGATCCAGACGCTGCACTTCAGCGGCACGCAGGTCGGCAACGTGTTTTCGACGGTGTCGATCGCCTCCCTGGTGTCGCCGTTTTTCGTCGGGCTGGTCGCCGATCGGTTTTTTGCGACCGAGCGTGTGATGGCGGTGCTTTACCTGCTGTCGGCCGTGTGTATCTACATGGTCACGCAGGTCACGTCGTTCCCGGCCGTGTTCGGGCTGATGCTGGCATTCTGTCTCTGCTATTTCCCGACCGTGGCGTTGACCAACTCGCTGACGATGCAGCAGGTCAAGGATCCGGGCCGGGATTTCCCGCCTATTCGCACGCTCGGCACGTTCGGCTTCATCGTCGTCGTCAGCGTCGTCAGCCTGATGAAGTGGGAAGCGAGCTCGATGCAGTTCACGCTCGCTGCGGGTGCCGCGGTGGTCATGGCGATCTACAGTCTCGTCGCGTTGCCGCATACGCCGCCGCCGGCACGCGGCCAGACGGTCACGTGGCAACGGGCGGTCGGCCTCGACACGATCAGCATGATGAAGCAGCCGAGTTTCATGGTCTTCGTCATTGCCTCGATCCTGGCCTGCGTCCCCCTGACGTTCTACTACTCGTTCGCCAACGCGTATCTGAACGACCTGCACGTCAACAACGCGGGCTTCATCATGACGCTGGGCCAGTGGGCCGAGCTGTTCATGCTGCTGGCGATGCCGCTGCTGTTCCGCTACGTCAGCATCCGCGGCGTCCTGCTGATCGGCCTCGCGTCATGGGCCCTGCGGTACCTGTTGCTGGCGCAAGGCAACGCGAGTTCAGGAATCTGGATGTTCTACGCCGCGATCCTGCTGCACGGCGCCTGTTACGATTTCTTCTTCGTCGCCGGTCAGCTCTACACCGATCAGGAAGCGCCGGGGCACTTGCGCAGCAGCGCGCAGGGATTCATTACGTTCATGACGTACGGCGTCGGGATGTACATCGGATCGGTGCTTTCCGGCGTCGCTCGCGACTATTTCCCGACCTGGCAGTCATTCTGGCTCAGCTCGGCGACGATGTCGGCGGCGATCATGCTGCTGGTGCTCCTGTTCTTCCGCTCGAAGGTCATGATTCAGGCGAAGAACAGGCCGATCCCCGAGCCGGAGCCGGCGGCGATTCCGGGGGCGTGAAGAGCAGGCCCCAGGGCCCAAGGCCCAAGGCCCACGTGAAGACGCCCTGCCCGACGCCCGAGGAGGATGGGACCGCGGAGCGGAGTCCGGAAACTTGGGCCCTGGGCCTAGGGCCTGGGGCCTGATCTGGTGCTAGCATCCTCGGTTACACACGAATTCTGCACGACCCGGAAGAGATGAGGGAGTCCATATGTTGACGAAGAAATGGTTGCAGTCAGGGATATACCTCGCGGCCTTGGCGGCCGGATCGCTCGCTGGGATTGGCGCGATTCAGAACGCCGCGGCGCCGGCCATCGACGCCGACGACATCGGCGGTGTGGTCACCAGTGCGAAAGGACCCGAAGCCGGCGTGTGGGTCATCGCGGAGACGAAGGAGCTCAAAACCGGCTTCAGCAAGATCGTCGTCACCGACGATCAGGGTCGGTACGTCATTCCCGATTTGCCGAAGGCGACATATCAGGTGTTTGTGCGCGGCTATGGCCTCGTCGACTCAGCGAAGGTCGCGGGCACGCCGGGCAAGGTCCTCAACCTCAAGGCGACAGTGGCGCCCGACGAAAAAGCGGCGGCCCAGGTCTATCCGGCGAACTACTGGTTCGCGATGTTGAACCTTCCGAAGAAGAACGAGTTCCCGATCAACGAGCCTGGGGCGAACGCCGGCACCAATCCGCAGACATGGCATCGAACGCTCAACACCGACAGTTGCATCTCCTGCCATCAGATCGGCAACAAGCCGACGCGCGAGTTGTCGCCCGGCCTGCCCACTGGAAACCATCTTCAGGCGTGGTACGACCGCGTGAAGTACGGACCTGACGGCAGCAACATGGACGGCGTCCTCACTTCGCTCGGCCGCGAGCGTGCCGGAAAGATGTTCGCCGACTGGACCGAGCGCATCGCCAAGGGCGAAACGCCGTTCGAAAAGCCGGCCCGGCCGCAGGGCGCCGAGCGCAACGTCGTCATCACCCAATGGGATTGGGCCGATCCGCGTGAGTACTTCCACGACGTCGTCGCCAGTGACAAGCGGGATCCAAAGGTCAGTCCGAACGGCCTGGTCTTCGGACTTCACGAGAACTCGTCCGATCACTTGACCTGGGTCGATCCGGTGAACAACAGCTGGGGCGAAGATACGATTCCCAGGAGCCCGAAAGCTGGTACGGCGGCACCCGGTGGGCGCGGCGGGTACAACTCGCCCTATTGGGGCAACGAAGTCATCTGGAACCAGATCACCAGCGGCCACAGCAACGAGATGGATCAGAAGGGTCGCGTGTGGAACACGACCAATACGGGCGTGACAAATGACATGTTGCCCTTCTGCTCAGACGGCAATCTGCATCCGGCAGCCAAGATTGCACCGTTTCCGTCCGGAGGTCGCGGCGGACGGAAGTTCTCCATCTACGATCCGAAGACGAAGACATGGTCGTTCGCCGATTCGTGCTTCGGCTCGTTCCACTTGAACATGGCGTACGACGCGCCCAACAACTCGATGGTGTCCGGCAGCGGCGGTTACGTCGGTTGGTTCAGCACGAAGATTTGGGATGAGACAGGAGACGCCGCGAAGGCCCAGACCTGGACCGACTTCGTCGTCGACACGAACGGCAACGGCAAGCGAGATGAAGTGAACGCCCCGGCGGCGGGCGGTGGTGGCGGCGGGCGAGGGGGTGGACGAGGCGGCGCGGCTGCCGCTGCAGCGCCTGGAGCTCCCGCGGCGGCTCCGGCCGCGGCCGCGGCGCCGGATCCAACAAAGGACACGAAAGTCGGCGGTTCTTGCTACGCGGTCATGGTCAGCCCCGCGGACAACAGCGTGTGGTGCACGACGACCGGGTCACCTGGTTTCCTCATTCGCGTCGCACCGGGCGCGAATCCGCCCTCGACGGCCCTGACCGAGATCTACAATGTGCCGGAGCCTGGCTTCGGACCGCGGGGAGGCGACGTCGACAAGGACGGCGTCGCGTGGACCGTCCTGGCCAGCGGCCACCTGGCGAGTTTCGATCGTCGGAAGTGCAAGGGACCGCTCAACGGCCCCGACGCTGACAAAGGTAATAAGTGTCCGGAAGGCTGGACGTTGAATCCAGTGCCCGGCCCGAACTTCAAGGGCGATGTGTATCCGGCGAGAGCGGACTCGAATTATTACAACTGGTCCGACAAGTACAACTCGCTCGGCCTCGGCGACAACGTTCAGATCGCGACGAGCAACCAGGGCGGCGCGCTGCTCGCGCTCAAGCCCGCGGTTGCCGGCGCTCAGGGCGACGCGGGAAAGTGGACGGTCCTCCGCGTCCCGTATCCGCTCGGCTTCTACGCGAAATCGGTCAACGGCCGAATCGACGACGCGAACGCTGGCTGGAAGGGCCGCGGTCTCTGGACCGGATGGGCGAACCGCAACCCCTGGCACAATGAGGGCGGGAAAGGCACGACCAGCAAGGCGGTGCACTTCCAGGTCCGCCCGAACCCGCTGGCGAAATAACGGAATTCACATGTTCTTATCGCCGGCGTTCGTATTCGCGCTTGCCGTTGGTGTGCTCGGCGTCAGTTTGGTTGCCCGCCAGGGTGATCCGGAAGCGGCCAAGGTCAAGAACCCTGTCGCATCGACGCCTGAATCGATCGCGGCCGGCAAGAAGACATACGACGCGAATTGCGCCGGCTGCCACGGCAATCTGGCTCAAGGCGCGGAGAAGGCCGGGGTGCTCATCTCGGTCATCGAGGACCAGGGCGGAAAACAACCGCCCGATCTGACCGACGACAAGTGGGACTACGGTTCGACCGATGGCGAGATTTTCACGGTCATCAAGAAAGGCATTCCGCCGACCATGATGGCGCCGTGGGACGGCCGTATCCCCGACCCCGACATCTGGAACGCGATTAACTACATCAGGTCTCTTGCCAGGAAATGACTGAGGCCGATCTTCCGCGGGCCGGGAAGCCAGCCGTCAGTGCTCTGGCCGTCCTGTCCGCGCTGATCATCGGCGCCATCGTCGGTGGGATGGCCGTCGAGTACTGGTTCGTCAAGCATGCAGTCGCGACGCCCGCGGCACAGACCGCGGCGCCAGCCGCCGGACTTGCGGCCGACGTCGATCAACTGAAGAAGATCGTTCCAGTCCAGTCCCACACGATGCATGACGTCGGCTACCACTGGGCCAACTTGTGGTTCGCCGCCGAGAAGAAGAACTGGCCGCTGGCGACATATTTTTTCAATGAGTCCCGCCAGGCCGTGCGATGGACGGTGCTGATTCGGCCGGTTCGCCAATTGCCCGGCGGCGGGACGGTCAATATCAAAGGGATCTTCGACTCGATTAATCCGACCGCCTTTGCGACGGTCCAGATCGCAATCGAGGACCAGGACAGCGCCGCCTTCGTGTCGGCGTACAAGCAGGCATTGACGGCCTGTCACAGCTGCCACGCCGCGGCGGGGTTGCCATTTCTTCGTCCAACCGTGCCGACGGCTCCGCCGACGACCATTCTGAGTTTTCAACAATAAGGGGACGGGTGTCGAATTGTGGAAAACTCGGCTGACCTGAACGAGTTTTCCACAATTCGACACCCGCCCCCGTCCACCCGCCGTCATTTTCTTCTCTCGACACTCGCCGCGCCGGTTCTCGCCTCACTTGCGGGCGCGCGGCAACCGCCGCCCGATCCAGTCGTCGTGATCGGTGCGGGTCTTGCGGGACTCCATGCCGCGGACACACTGAAGAAGGCCGGTCAGCGTGTAATGGTGCTCGAAGCGCGCAGCTCGCCTGGTGGCAGGGTGCGAACCATTCGAAGCGTCTTCAACGACGGGTTGCACGCGGAGGCCGGGGCAATCCGCATTTCGGGTGCGCATCAACGCGTGCTGCAGCTCGCCCGGGAGCACGGCCTGGTGCTGATGCCCTTCGCTTCCGCCGACGGCTCACCACTCGTGAGCGCTCACGGCCTGACCGTGCGCTCGCCGGACGAACTCGGCGCGCTGGGCGCCCGGTTGGGAGTCAGGACCGACGAGGCCGGCCTGAGTCAGGGCGCGCTGCTCGGCCGATACACGGCGGATATTCCCGACGACCTGGCCGAGACGACGCCGGCTGTCGACTCGTACGTGCGTTGGCAGCCCTACGATCGCCTGACCTGGCCGGAATGGCTTCGCGCCCGTGGGGCGTCGCCTGGCGCGATCACACTGATGACGCTTGGCGGAGACTCGAGCCAGCTCTCCGCGCTTTATCTGCTGCGGCAGTTTGCGCTTCTACGGACGTCCGATCAGTTCTACAAGATTCAAGGCGGGATGGAGCTGCTTCCGAGCGCGATGGCGCGGTCTCTTGGTTCTTCTGTGCGCTACAACGCGGTCGTTACGCGCCTGGATCTCACCTCGCACGGGGTTCGCGTGAGCTATCAGGAGCAGGGGACAGCGAAGACGCTCGCTGCCGCCCGCGTGATTCTCGCGATTCCGTTCTCTACGCTTCGTCGAATCGACGTCCGGCCGTCGTTGTCCCGCGGAAAGGCGGCGGCGATTGCGACACTGCCCTATTTCCCTGCCGTCAGGTTTCTGCTGCAATCGAAGTCCCGATTCTGGGAGCAATCGGGCCTGAACGGCTCGGCGCGCACGGATCAGCCCGCGGAGATCTGGGACTGCACCTATGACTTGCCCGCCAATCGCGGCGTGCTTGGTGCGACAGCGGGCGGCGCCATTGGCGATCGGGTCGGCGCTATGAGTCAACTGGACGCCATACAATTCGGCGTGGACCTGGTCGGCAGAACGTTCCCCAACATGCGGGCGCATTTCGAAAAGGGAACGGCGATACGATGGGCGCAGGAACCGTGGTCCCGCGGTGCTTTTGCCGTCTTTCATCGCGGCCAGATGACGTCGTTGATGCCTGCCATTGCCCGGAGTGAGGACCGCTTCCACTTCGCCGGCGAGCACACGTCGCCGTGGATGGGATGGATGGAAGGAGCTCTGGAATCCGGCGAGCGCGCGGCGCGCGAGGTGCTGGCCGCAGAGGCTGGGACGGTGTCTGCGCAGCGATGATTCAAGTCCTCCTGATTCTTCACGTGCTCATCTCGGTGGCGCTGCTCGGCGCCATCACTCATCAGGCGTTCAGCGTCGCCAGACGCCGGCCTGCCGCGACGTCGCGAAATCTGGTGGACAGGTTTCGTGGCGTGAACTCGATGGCGTTCACCAACACCATCACGCTGCTCTTTGCGATCAGTGCGGTCCTCGGGGCGTTTCTATACCCGCGCTATCGAGTTGACGTCCGGCCGGCACTGGAGGACCTGCAGCTGCGGGCCGCCAACGGCATTTTCGAGATCAAGGAACATTTCGCCGCCGTCGGCCTCGGCCTTCTGCCGGTCTATTGGCGATTCTGGCGGACGCCGTTGGCGCAGCAATATGTGGCCACGCGGAAGTACCTCACCTGGATTCTCGCATTCATCGTCTGGTGGAACTTCCTGGTGGGCGAGGTCCTCAACAACATCAAGGGGCTCTTCCCGTGAACCAATACGCGCGGTTCAACGTGTTCTCGATTGCCTACGGATTCACGTACGTCGGGTTCTTTCTGTACAGCGAGTTCTACAAAGTGGCCATGTTTCGGTACTACCCGGTCCTGGGCGGATTCCGCCGCGAGAATCTGCCGCTTCAGGCCGCGGGTCCCGCGATTCTCTGGTACAGCTGGCTCTTCGGCGCGGCGGTCATCAGCCTGATGCTCGCGTTCGCCATTCCAGCCAGGTGGGCCGACCGGCTATCGGAGCGCTGGGTCTGGTACCTCCCCGTCGCGTTGCTGATCGGCATTCTGGTGTACGAGCGGCGCTGGTTTTACTAGCGGCCGGAATAGCCTCGCGGGGCCGACCCCCGCTCCCCCTTTGCATTCGTTGACTGATCGGGCCCCGGTTGCTATAAACGTAACTGCAGGGTTCTATGAAACGAGCGGCGCGATTCGCGATGTTTCTCGGTGTGCTCGCGCTCGCCGTATCGGCCCGCAGCCTCAGGGTTCAGGCCAACGGCGCCGAGTTCTTCGAGGCTGAAAACGACGGTAAAGTCGTCCTGTACTACTTTGGCAACATCAAGGACAGCAAAGGCAACGTCGTCGATAAGGTGATGGTCACGATCACCGCCAAGAACGCGAGCTTGACGTTCCCGTTCCGCAATGATGCCCCCGGACACTTCCGCAGCCCCGACATCGGCAAGGCGATCCAGGGTGCCGGCAAGACCGTGGATCCGGCGCAGATTGAGGTGAGCATCACCAAACCCGGTTACAAGCTCGTGAACGCGCCCAAGGTCCCAAACAAGATGGGCGCGGTGCAACTCGACACGTTCGTGCTCGATCCGGTAGGCGCGGCCGTCAAATAACTGCCGGACGCGCGCGCCTGTCCAGGCCGACGAGCGCTACCGGAGCGGCGGCGCGTACATAAGGCCGCCATCCTTCGCCAACCGGTTCAATCCGCGATCGAACTTGATCGGACTCGAGGAGCCAAGATTCCGCTCGAAAATCTCACCGTAATTCCCCACAGCCTTGATCGCGTCGTACGCCCAATCTTCCCTGAGACCGAGCGCCTTGCCATTGCCTGGCATCACCCCGAGGAGGCGCCGGACGTCCAGGTTCTGGCTGGTCCGCATTTGATCGACGTTTCGCGACGTCACACCCAGTTCCTCGGCACTGATCAACGCGAAGATCGTCCATCGCACAATCTCGAACAACTTCGGATCGTTGCTCCGCACAAGTGGGGCGAGCGGCTCCTTCGAAATCTGATCCTGCAGGATTTGAAACTGTGACGGCGATCTCACCTTGCTGCGGATGGCGCCAAGGTCCGACGCATCGCCAGTATAGACGCGGCACTTACCAGAGTTCATGGCCTCGGCGATGGCCTCGTACTGATGAGACGACTCGAGGACGATCTTCTCGAGCGCGAGCCCATGACTTTCGAAATAGGCGTTGAGCTGCGATTCGAAGATCTCGCCGCCGGCCACGCATATTGGCTTCCCGGACAATTGAAGGGCCGTTGCCACGCCCAGCGTTCTGGAGACCAGAAACGTCTGCCCGTCGTAGAACGTCACGGGCCCGAACAGGACGCCATAGGGCTGTTCCCGGCGCAGTTCCCAGGTCAACCGGCGCGCGACGACGTCGATGTCGTCGTTGCGAAGGGCCTCGGTGATCGTGCCCGCGTGCTGGAACCTGATTCTTTCCGGCGTACCAAAGAACGCGGCGGCGATCGCCCGGCAGATGTCGACATCCAGGCCGCGGTAGCGGCCCGCGGCGTCGACGTCTGCAAATCCTGGAACCGCGGCCTCGATCCCGCAGCCGAGAAACCCTCGACGCTCGACCCGCTCGACCCGCGCAGTCGTCTGCGCGGATGGCGTCGCGAGGATCAGGAGCGGGACCATCGCGGCGAGTAGCAGCCTCACGGGTTTCCCCATCCGGCCCACCGCGACATCGTAAGGCCTGGCACGCAGCAGGCCCAGCCTGCCGGCATGAAGGCCGGCAGGTGACAAGCGCTCTTGCGCCCCGTTTTCCAATGACTTAGCTCCCCTCGCCATGATGTTAGTTGCTGGCCGCGACGCCGCATTGACTTATTGGCGGTTGACGGATGTTGGGATATCGTGTCGCCGGCGGGATTTGGGTCGAATGAGTCAACGAGGACAGTCATGAAGAATCAGCGCATCTTCGTTCGTTCCCTGGCGACTGCAGCGGTCGCCGTTGTCGCGATGGTGTTCGTGCTTCGCGCCGCCGATCCGCCGAATTTCAAAGCCGATGCCGTCTTCAAGGGCTCGACGCTGGCGGGCTGGCACACCGTCGGCGACGCCGAATGGAAGGCCCAGAACGGGGAGCTCATCGGCACCGCGAAAGCCGGCAGCGGCGGCTGGCTGATGATGGACAAGGGTTTTCAGGACGTCGATTTCTTCGTGAATTACCGATGCACGGGCACGTGCATGTCGGGCATTCTGCTGCGTGCGCAGAAGACGGACTCCGGCATGCGCGGCGTCTACCTGTCCTTGAACGACGGGGATCTGGCGCCGTATTCGGTGACGCTCGACCCGCAGGGCAAGGAACTTTCACGCGATCGCATCGCGGCGCCAGCACGTGGCGGCGGCGGTGGCGGGGGGGGCGGCAACGCAGCGGGCCGGGCGGCTGGCGCGGCCCCTGCTGGCGCTGCGGCGCCTGCTAGCTCGGTCCCTGCCGGCGCGGCGCCTGCCGGCGCTGCGGCGCCCCAAGGGGCCGGAGCCGCGCGCGCTGGTGGTGCAGCAGCCGGTGGCGGCGGGGGCGGCCGTGCAGCGGGACCAGCGCTCAAGGCCGGCGAGTGGAATCCGGTCGAAGTGATCGTTTCGGCGGGAGCCTTCAGAGCGATCCCGGGCGGCAGCGCCCCGATCGACGAACAGAATGTGTCGGGTTACGGACCCATCGCGTTCTATGTCGGCGGGACCGGCGAAGTTCGATTCAAGGACGTTTCCTGGAAGGATTTGAACTCGATTGTCGAGCCGAAGGAGCAGACGGGGACCCGCTACACGTCGCAGCGGATCAGCAGCCTGTACTACGGTTGGTCGGCTGCCGCCTCGGATATCAATCATGACGGCGCGCTCGATATCGTCGCCGGGCCCTTCTATTTCCTTGGACCGGGCTATACCGAACGGAAGATCTATCGCGACGGGCGGGTGTACAACCCGGCCACTGAGTACGCGCCGGACATGGTGAATCTGACGGCCGACTTCACCGGCGACGGCTGGCCCGACATTCTGTCCTCCGAGATGACGGGTGGCCGGCCGATGGATCTTTATGTGAACCCCAGAGGCGAGTCGCGCCGATGGACCAAATTCCGCGTGCTGCCGACCATCTCGACCGAGATCGTGCTGATGAAGGATCTCGACAAGGACGGCTCGCCGGAGATCATCTTCGGCGGCGGCGGCGTTTATGCGTGGGCCAAACCGGATCCGTCCAATCCGACGGCCGTCTGGACGTCGCATCCGATTTCCGTGCAAGGGCAGCCGGCCGTGCCGCCTCACGGGATCGGCGTGGGCGATGTCAACGGCGACGGGCGTCTGGACGTCGCAGTGCCGTTCGGCTGGTTCGAGCAACCGGCCGGAGGCATCGCCGTGACGCCGTGGATCTTTCATGCCGTGGAATTCGGCAACAACGTGATTTTCGGCAATGGGGGCGGCGAGTACGGCGTCTACGACGTGAACGGCGACGGTCTGGCTGACGTCGTCGGCGGTCAGGCGCATGCGTGGGGTCTCAACTGGTTCGAGCAGAAGAAGACTGCCGATGGCACCCGCACATTCGTCCAGCACCCGATCGCTTACGATTTCTCCACTCCTAACGCCGGCAACGTCGTGTTTTCGGAGTCGCACGCGCAGCGCTTCGTCGACATGACTGGCGATGGCATCCCCGACATGGTCACGGGCAAGCGCTACTGGTCGCATCTCGAGAACTACAACGGCGAGGATCCGTACGGCGCGGCGGTGGTCTACATCTACAAGACCGTGCGCGATCCCAAGGCGCCGGGCGGCGCGCGCTTTGAGCCGGAGCTCGTGCACAACCGTTCGGGCGTTGGCTCCAGCTTCGAAGTCATGGATCTGAACAAGGATGGCGTACCGGACATCTCCACGTCGGGCGCGTACGGGACGTACGTGTTTCTCAGCAAGCCTGCCGCACGTCCGGCCGCGGCAGGGAAGAAGTAGGGCGCAGCGAGGCAGCCATGGCAACCAGTCGCAAAACTCTGAGTTCGATTGTCATCGCCGCGATGGGTGTCGCCAGTCTGGCGCTCGTGATCCACGCGGCCGATCCCGCCAACTTCAAGCCCGACGCGTCGTTCAAAGGATCGACGCTCGCCGGCTGGCACGTCCTGGGGAATGCCGACTGGAGCGCGCAGAACGGCGAGCTCGTCGGCAAGGCCAAGCCCGGCTCCGACGGCGGCTGGCTCGTCATGGACAAGAGTTACCAGGACGTGCAGCTCTATATGAATTACCGCTGCACCGGGGAGTGCAAGTCCGGCGTCCTGTTGCGGGCGCACAAAACGGCTGATGGCGGGATGGCCGGCGTGTTTGTGTCGTTGACCGAAGGCGACACCGGCTCGTACTCGCTGACTTTTGATTCGACCGGCAAGGAAACCTCGCGCGCGCAACTGACGGCGCCGAGTCGCGGTGGAGGCGGCGGCGGTGCGCCTGCCGCGCGCGGCGGCGCGGCCGCAGCGGGCGCCCCGGCGGCCGAAGGCGCTCGCGGCCAGCGCGGTCAGCCGGCCGAAGGCGCCGCGCCGGCGAGAGGTGCCCCTGGGGCGGCACCTGCGGCACCCGCCCCTGCACCCGCGCCCCGCGGAACGCAGGTGGGCAGCTCGGGACGCGGCCGGCCGACGTTGAAAGCGGGCGAGTGGAACGAGGCGTACATCACGATCGGGCAGGAGGGACCGCCGGCCGGCAGCACCAGCGGTCCGATCGAAGTGCTTTCCACGTACGGCGCCACCTCCGGGATCGACGAAAAGAACGCGACCGCTTACGGGGCGATTGCGCTCTACGTCGGCGGTACCGGCGAAGTCCGCTACAAAGATCTCGCGTGGAAGGACCTGTTGGGCGTGATCCAGCCGAAGGAGCAGCTGTCGAGTCATTACGCGATTCAGCGCCTGACCACCGTCTACTACGGCTGGGGCGCCATCGCCGCCGACATCAATCATGACGGCACGCTCGACGTGATTTCTGGTCCGTTCTATTACCTCGGGCCGAGCTTCACCGATACGAGACGATATCGGGAGGGCGTCATCTACAACCCGGAGAATTCGTTCGCCCCGGACATGGTGAATCTGTCCGCCGATTTCACCGGCGACGGATGGGCAGACATTCTGTCGTCGCTCGGCAACCGGCACATGGACCTGTACGTGAACCCGCGCGGCGAGTCGCGCAGGTGGGACAAGTTCAGCGTGCTGCCCACGATTTCATCGGAAATCGTGCTGCAGAAGGATCTGGACAAGGATGGCAAGCCGGAAGTGATCTTCGGTCAAGGGCGCCGCAGGCGGCTACGCGTGGGCCAGGCCCGATCCGGCGAATCCGACGGCGGTCTGGGCGCCGCACGTCATTTCGAGTCCGGGTCAGGCCGTGAACGGTCACGGACTCGGCGTCGGCGATGTGAACGGCGATGGCCGTCTCGACCTCGTCGTCCCGACCGGCTGGTACGAGCAGCCGGCCGGCGGCATCGCGGTCAGTCCGTGGGCGTTTCATGAGGCGGAATTCGCCGACAACAGCAACTTTGGCGGCGGTGGCGGCGAGATGGGTGTCTACGACGTCAACGGTGACGGTCTGACTGATGTCGTCTCGGGCTCCGCACACAACTGGGGCTTGAACTGGTACGAGCAGAAGAAGGGCGGCACGTTCGAACGGCACATGATCGCGGGCAATTTCTCCAACGAGAAGGAGAGCATGGGCAAGATTGTGTTCTCGGAATCCCATGCCGAGCGATTTGCCGACATGGACGGCGATGGGATTCCTGACATGATCACCGGCAAGCGCTACTGGTCAGAGGCGGGCAACAACACGCTCACGCACAACGATCCGTGGGGCGCGCCGGTGCTCTACATTTACAGGACGGTGCGCGACCCGAAGGCGCCTGGCGGCGCACGGTTCGTGCCCGAGCTCATTCACAACAAGTCGGGAGTCGGCTCCTCGTTCGATGTGGTCGATCTGAACAAGGACGGCAAGCTCGACATCGTGACCGCGACGACCTTCGGGACGTACGTGTTCTTCGGCAGGCCCGCCGCGGCTCCCGCGGCGGCCAAGAAATAGTTGATGGTGGAGCCCCGGGCCTTTCAGCCCGGGGACCAAAGAGGTCCTCAATGGGAAGCGATCGTCGGGCGTTACGTTCAGTCTCCATCATTGCTGCCGGAGTCGCCGCGATGGCGCTCGTCCTTCACGCTGCCGATCCAGCGAACTTCAAGCCCGATGCGTCGTTCAAGGGATCCACGCTGGCTGGCTGGCACGTCGTTGGCGATGCCGATTGGAAGGCCCAGAACGGCGAGCTCATCGGCAAAGCGAAGTCGGCAGGCGGCGGCGGCTGGCTCGTGATGGACAAGGGCTTCCAGGACGTGAAGTTCTTCGCGAACTATCGGTGCATCGGCGCTTGCGTGTCGGGCGTGCTCCTGCGAGCGCAGAAGACGCCGGACGGCGGCATGCAGGGTGTGTATGCCTCCTTGAGCGATGGCGACACGGCGTCGTACTCGGTGACGATCGATGCGCAGGGTAAGGAAACCGGTCGCGAACGGCTGAGCGCGCCGCAGCGCGGTGGCGGTGGCGGCAATGCCGCGCGTGCTGGCGGCGCGGCCCCGGCCGGCGGTGCCGCACCGGCGGCGGGTGGCCGCGGACAGCGCCAGGGCGCCGAAGCTGCTGCGCCCGCGGGGGGGGCCGCACAGGGCGGCGCGGCGCCTGCAGGCGGTGCGCGGGCCGCCGGAGCGGCGGGCGCTGCTGGAGGCGGCGGTGGCGCAGCTCGCGGCCGCGGCGCCACGCTCGTGCCTGGCGAGTGGAACGCCGTCAACATCATCCTGTCGAATAGTCCGGCCGGTGCCGGCGTCCTGCGCAGCACGTTTGGTGCCGTCAGTGCCGTTGACGAGAAGAACGTTGCCGGTTTCGGTTCGATCGCGCTGTTCGTCGGCGGTACGGGAGAGGTCCATTACAAGGACGTGGCGTGGAAGGACATCCTCGGCGTCAACGATCCGCAGGAGACGGTTTCGCCGCGTTTCACGATGCAGCGCCTCAACGCCCTGTACTACGGCTGGGGTGCGACAACGGCTGACATCAACCACGACGGAAATCTCGACGTCGTATCCGGTCCCTTCTATTACCCCGGGCCGAGCTTCACCACGCGCCACATCTACCGGGCCGGGCCGGTCTTCAACCCGACAACGGAGTTCGGGCCTGACATGGTCAACCTGGCCGCCGATTTCACCGGGGACGGGTGGCCAGACATTCTCTCGAGCCTTGGCAACCGTCACATGGACTTGTACGTGAATCCCAAGGGCGAAGCGCGCCGCTGGGATAAGTACAGCGTGCTCACGACCGATCTCGACCGAGATCGTCCTGATGAAGGATCTCGATAAGGACGGCAAGCCCGAGATCGTCTTCGGCCAGAACGCGCAAAGTCCTGGCGGCGCCGGCTACGCGTGGGCCAAGCCCGATCCCGCGAATCCGACGGCCGTCTGGACGCCACACATTCTCTCCAATCCCGGCGAGACGGTGGGCGGGCATGGCATCGGCGTGGGCGACATCAGCGGCGACGGCCGCGCCGACGTCGTGGTCCCGACCGGCTGGTACGAGCAGCCGGCCGAAGGCATCGCCAAGACGCCGTGGGCGTTTCATGCCTACGCCTTCGGCAATCAAGCGGTCTTCGGGATGGGCGGGGGCGAGATGGGCGTGTACGACATCAACGGCGACGGTCTGACCGACGTCATCGCCGGGTCCGCACACAACTGGGGACTCTCCTGGTTCGAGCAGAAGAAGGACGCTGACGGATCACGAACGTTCGTTCAGCACATGATCGCGCAGGACTTCTCGACCGAGAACATGGGGAACGTGGTGTTCTCGGAACTGCACGCGGGCCACGTGGCGGACATGAACGGCGACGGCATCCCCGACTTCGTCACGGGGAAGCGCGTGTTTTCGGAGCTCGAGAATGCCACGGGCAATTCCAACACGAACGATCCGCTCGGCCCGGCGGTGCTCTACATCTACAAGACGGTGCGCGATCCGAAGGCGCCGGGGGGCGCGCGGTTCGAACCGGAGCTGGTGCACAACAAATCCGGCGTCGGCTCGTCGTTCGATATCGTGGACCTCAACAAAGACGGCAAGCCGGATATCGTGACCGCCACGACGTACGGGACGTATGTGTTTCTTGGCAGACCGGCGGCCAGCACGCCCGCGAAAAAACAGTGACACGGCACGGGTCTCGATCGAGGCCCGTCGCCTTTGACAGGAGACATCGATGACCGCGATTTCACGACGACAGTTTTTCGAGAAGACGACGGCCGGTGCCGCCGCCGCCGGGTTCCTGCTCGCGAATGCCCGCGAGGCGTCCGCCAATCCACTCGGCCTGCCGATCGGCAGCCAGACCTATCCGCATCGCCAGTCGATCGCGGACGGCAAGTTTGTCGACCTGCTGAAGATGCTCAAGAGCATCGGCGTCGATCAGATCGAGCTTTGCGGGTTCCTCGGGGGCACGGGCTATCCTGAGTTCAAGAGCCTCGCGGACGGCAAGGAGACGAAGAAGATCATCGAGGACAACGGGCTGAAGGCCGTCAGTTGTCATTTCATCTTCCCCGAGCTGCGCGACAACCTGCAGAAGGCCATCCAGTGGTCGAAGGACCTTGGCCTGCAGCAGATGATGATTCCGACGCTGAAGAGCGGCGCCACGGCGGCGACGATGGAGGACGTGAAGACGCTGACGGATCAGTTCAACAAGATGGCGGTCGACATCAACAAGGCCGGCATGCGCGCGGGCTCGCACAATGAGGCCTTCGACCTGGTCAAGCTTCCAGACGGAACCTTCGTTTATGACCATGTCATCGCGATGACCGATCCGAAGCTCATCGGCTTCCAGTTCCAGATGTCGACGATCACGACGGGCCTCATTGCCGCCGAGTACTTCGCGAAGTACCCGAAGCGGTTCTTCTCGATGCACATCCAGGACATCGATATGAAGACCGAGGTGCCGGGCCGGGCCGGACGCGGTCCCGGGCACCCGCAGAAGCCGGTCGGCCAGGGCACGATTGATTGGACCGCGACGTTCGCTGCGGCGAAGAAGGCCGGCGGCATCAAGAACTACTTCGTCGAACAGGCGATGGAGATGACGGTTGAGAGCGTCAAGGCGCTGAAGGCGATGAAGGCGTAGTCAAGAACGGCTCGGGGCTTGGGGCGGGAGGCTTGGGTCGAGGCGGGTCGACCGGTCCCCAGCCCCAGGCGTCTCAACTCAGCAGCTTCAAACTCCCAGGCTTCCAGACTTCCAGGCTCGCGACCTCGCAGGCTCCCAGTCTCCCCATGCTGTCAAAAACGCGAACGATCGCTCCCCCGGGGTTCAACCGCTGGCTGGTGCCCCCGGCCGCCCTCGCCGTGCACCTGTCGATCGGCATGGCGTACGGATTCAGCGTCTTCTGGCTGCCGCTGAGCCACGCGATTGGCATCACGAAGTCTGCGCCGGGGGACTGGTCGGTCCTCACGCTCGGCGCGATGTACACGCTGTTCTTCGTGTTCCTTGGATCGTCGGCGGCCCTGTTTGGCGCCTGGGTCGAGCGCGAAGGCCCGCGGAAGGCGGGCATGGTTGCGGCGTGTTGCTGGGCCGGCGGGTTCTTCATTTCCGCGATCGGGATCCACCTGCACCAGATCTGGATGCTGTGGATCGGCTCGGGTGTGATCGGCGGTTGCGGTCTGGGTCTTGGCTACATCTCACCGGTATCGACGCTGATCAAATGGTTTCCGGACCGCCGCGGAATGGCGACGGGGATGGCGATCATGGGATTTGGCGGCGGCGCGATGATCGGTTCGCCGCTGGCCGACGTCCTGATGAAGCACTTCGCCACGCCCACATCCGTAGGCGTCGAAGAGACCTTTCTCGTCATGGGCGTCCTTTACTTCGTGGCCATGACGGCCGGCGCGTTCGGCTACCGCCTGCCCGCACCAGGTTGGAGACCGGCGGGTTGGACGCCGCCGGCAGACGTGAAGGCGGCGACCGACGCGGGTTCGGTGCCGGTCAGTGTCGCGTGGAAAACGCCGCAGTTCTGGTTCCTGTGGGGCGTGCTGTGCCTCAACGTGAGTGCCGGGATTGGCGTCCTGGGAATCGCGTCGCCCATGATTCAGGAGATTTTCAAAGGGCGGGTGACGGCATCCGAAGCGGCCGGATTCACCGGCCTGCTGAGTCTGTTCAACATCGGCGGCCGGTTTTTCTGGGCGTCGCTGTCCGATCGGATTGGACGCAAAGTGACTTACTCCGTGTTCTTCACGCTCGGGATGGCGCTCTATGCGCTTGCGCCGCTGGCCGGCGCCACGGGCAGCCTCGCCCTGTTCGTGTTGATCTTCGGGGTCATCCTGACCATGTACGGTGGGGGATTCGCGACGATTCCCGCCTATCTGGCCGATCGGTTTGGCGTGGCGAACGTCGGTGCCATTCACGGCCGGTTGCTCACGGCCTGGTCGACCGCCGGCGTGCTCGGCCCCTTCCTCGTCAACGGCATGCGAGAGGCGCACATCCCGTACTCGGTGACGATGTACATCCTCGTCGGCTTTCTCGCCGCCGGCCTGATCTGCAACCTGCTCGTGCGGCCGGTGCCGGCGAGCCTGTTTACGCTGAAGGCCGACGCGAAGCCCGCGTCGGTCGGCGCCGCGCCGCGGGCCGTGTCCGGTGCGCCCGCGGGACACTGGGGACTGGTCGTCATCGCGTGGGCCCTCGTGGGCCTGCCGCTCGGTTGGGGCGTCTATCGGACCGTCGCGCTCGCGAGCAAGCTCTTCCAGTAGGATCGATCTCGTCCCTCGGGCACTTGTGGGCGACGACTACCGGCGTGCATCGCGCGATGTTCGGATGCAGGGCTTCGCAGGGCGCCACACGGTGGCGCAGCGCCCTGGCCTGGCTCGACCGCTCATCTGCCGCCGCTCCCGGCCGAACAGGTCCCGCTCCGCGCGGCCGCCGGTCGCGTCCTGGCCTCTCCCATCGTCAGCGACGTGCGACGTGCCCGGGTTCGATCGGTCGACGATGGATGGCTACGCCGTGGTGGCGGCGTCCACGGAAGGCGCGAGCGCCGTACAACCGACTCGCGCTTGACGGTGATCGGCGATGCGCTTCCCGGGATTCGCGTTCGCCGGTGTGGTCTGCGGCCGGCGAAGCCGTGCGGATCATGACCGGCGCCCCGATGCCGGCGGGCAGCGACGCCGTGCTGCCCGCCGAGTGGGTCGAGCCGGATCCTGCCGGTGGCCGCCGCATCGCCGCGCTCGCCAGCGTCTCGCCCGGGAAGCACGTCGGCCGGCGCGGCGAGGACATCGACGCGGCGCGACAGCTGCTCGAGGCCGGCCGCGTCCTTCGGCCGCAGGATCTTGGCCTGCTCAGCTCCATCGGCCTCGGCGAGGTCCATGTCCATGCGCCGGCCGCGCGTGCGCCTGGTCGTCACCGGCAATGAGCTGCTGCCGACGGGCATCGCCGCCGCACGGCTTCTCGCATCGCCGACGCGAACGGCCCGATGCTGGCGGCGCTTGCGGAGCGCGATGGCGCGCTCGGTCGATTTCCTGGCCTGGTCCGCGACGAACCGCGGCGCGATCCTCGAGGCGCTCCGCGCCGATGCGGACGTCGTGATCGTGTCCGGCGGCTCGAGCGTCGGAATCGAAGACCTGGCGCCGGTGCTCGTGGCGGAGCACGGCGAACTGGCCGTGCACGGCATCGCCATGCGGCCCGAGCAGCCCGACCGGGCTTGGGACGCATCGGCAGCCGGCTGGTGTTCCTGCTCCCCGGCAATCCGGTCTCGAGCCTCTGCGCCTACGACTTCTTTGCCGGCCGGGCGATTCGCGCGCCTTGGTGGACGGACCACAGGCGTGGCCGTACCGCGCTGATCCGCGCGCCGCCTCGCGCGGAAGATCAGCTCGCCGATCGGCCGTCTCGACTACGCGCGCGTGACAGTCGCCGACGGTCGTGTGAGCCGCTCTCGGTCGGCGGGCGCCTCGGTGCTGTCGTCGACGACCCGGGCCGACGGCTTCGTGATCGTCGCGCGACGACAGCGAAGGCTTTCCGGCCGGCGCCGACGTGGACGTCTGGCTCTATGCCTGAGCAGGAGCAGTTCCTCCAGGTCCTCGACCGCGACGAGGCGGAGCGGCGATTCCGCGCGGCGCTCGATCTGGCGCCGCGCGGCGTCGAGCGGGTTCCGCTCGACGCCGCGCTCGGCCGCGTGCTGGCCGCCGACGTGGTCTCGCCCGTGGACGTGCCGTCGTTCGACCGCGCCAACGTCGATGGCTTCGCGGTCGTGGCGCGAAGACACCTTCGGCGCGTCTGAGGAGGCGCCGCGCGTCGTTCGCCTCGGCGACGAGATGATTCACACCGGCGTCGTGCCCGGCGACGATCGTCCGGCCGCGGCGAGGCCGCTCTCGATTGCCACGGGCGGCATGATGCCCCGCGGCGCAGACGCCGTGGTGATGGTCGAGCACGCCGACGTACGACCGGGGAGCTGCGGATCGCGCGGGCCGTGACGCCGGCAGCGGCGTCTCGTTTGCCGGCACCGACATCACCGCCGGCGAGACGGTGCTGCGCCGCGGCCAGCCTCCTCACGAGCCGCGACACCGGCGTGCTGGCCGCGATCGGCGTGGCGGAGGTCGACGTCTGGCGGCGGCCGATCGTCGCCATTCTCTCGACGGGCGACGAGATCATCGCCGCCCGGCGAGCGCGATGCGGCCGGCGCACGTCTACGACTCGAACGCACAGGTGCTCGCCGACGCGGTGCGCGAACTGGGCGGCGAGCCGCGTCGGCTCGGCATCACGCGCGACGACGCGCCGGCGCTGCGGGCGCAGCTCGGCGAGGCGCTCGCGCTCGCCGACGTCGTGCTGCTGTCGGGCGGCACCAGCAAAGGCGCGGGCGACGTCTCGTACCGCGTCGTCGCCGAGCTCACCGATCCGGGCATCGTGGCGCACGGTGTGGCGCTCAAACCGGGCAAGCCGATCTGCCTCGCGGTCAACCGGCGGCCGTCCGGTCGTCGTGCTGCCCGGCTTTCCCACGTCGGCGATCTTCACGTTTCACGAGTTCGTCGCGCCGGTGCTGCGGTCCATGGCGGGACACGGCGACGAGGGGCGAGCCGTGGTGCAGGCGCAGACTGGCCGTGAAAGTCAACAGCGAGATCGGCCGAACCGAATATCTGCTGGTCGGGCTGGTCAGCGCCGAGGAGCGAGGACGGCCTCGTCGCTCGCAGCCTACCCGATGGGGCAAGGCTCGGGCAGCGTCACGACGTTCAGCCGCGCCGACGGATTCGCGACGATCGGCCGCCACGAGGAGATCGTCGCAGGCGGGCACGGTCGTCGACGTGCAGCTGCTGGGGCGCGACTCTGCAGGCTGGCGGATCTGGTGGTCATCGGCAGCCACTGCATTGGGCTCGACTATCTGCTGGGCCGTCTGCGAGCGGCAGGGCGTCCGCTCGAAGTTCCTGGCCGTCGGCAGCACCGGCGGCTGGAAGCGGCGCAGCCGCGGCGAGTGCGACGTCGCGGGCATGCACCTGCTGGATCCGGAGACCGGCGAGTACAACCGGCCGTTCCTGACCGCCGCGCTGGCGCTGATTCCCGGCTACGGCCGGCTGCAGGGCGTTGTCTTTCGCGTGGCGACGCTCGCTTCGAAGGACGTGCGGCGGACGAGGCCGTCGCGCCGCGATGCGCGATCCGGCGTGCGTGATGGTCAATCGCAATCAGGGGAAGCGGCACGCGCGCGCTGATCGATCGCCTGCTCGGCGGCGCGCAGGCCGCCGGGCTACGCAGTCCAGCCGCGAAATCACAACGCCGTCGCCGCCGCCGTCGTCCAGGGACGCGCCGACTGGGGCGTGACGCTCGACACCGTCGCGTGCACAGCGCCGGTCTGGGCTTCCTGCCCGGTCCAGCACGAGCACTACGACTTCATCGTGCCGAAGCACGCGAGCCGAGCGGCCGGCGTGGTCGCGTTCGAGGCGCTGCTTGCGGAGCCGGCCACGCGCGATGCGCTGTCCGCCTGGGAATGACGCCATGACGACCGGCCGCGGCGGCCGCGCGCACGGTGCGGCACGAGGTCGCGCTGCGGGTGGAATCGTGCTGTGCGGCGGCAAGTCGACGCGCATGGGCACGGCCAAAGCGCTGCTGCCGTTCGGCCCCGAGACGATGCTGCAGCGCGTCGTGCGGCTGCTCGGCACCGTCGTGTCGCCGATTGTGGCTGTCGCCGCGGTCGATCAGCGCTGCCCGAGCTGCCGTGCCGGCGTGATCGTCACGCGAGACGAGCGCGAGGGACGCGGCCCGCTCGAGGGCTTGCGCGCCGGCCTGAAAGCGCTGCCCGCAGGGTGGACGCCGCCTATGTCACCAGCTGCGACGTGCCGCTGCTCGTGCCCGGCTTCGTCGCGCGCATGATCGACTGCTCGGCGACTACGACATCGCCGTGATGGAAATCGACGGGTTCGCGCATCCGCTCTCGGCGGTCTACCGGCGCGACGACGCTGCCACACGTCGAGGCGCTGCTGGCGCATGACCGTCTGCGGCCGGTGTTCCTGTTCGATGCAGTGCGCACGCGGCGCGTGACGCGCCGAGGAAATGATCGGCGTCGATCCGGATCTGCGAACGTTGCGGAACCTCAACACGCGGGAGGACTATCAGGCCGCGCTCGCGCTGGCGGGACTTCAGAGTTCTGCACGCTGACGGTGGTACTCCGCGACGAGCTCCTGCAGGCGATCGCGCGTGAGCGCCGCGGCCGGATCGTTCGGGAGCGGCGTGTCGAGGAAGCGTTCGGGCAGCGTGTCCTCCTCGCGGGTCCAGCCGGCCAGCAGGTTGACCTCGCGCTTGGCGGCGACGATGCGCCGCGCGGTCTCGCGAAGCTCGTCGGCCGTGACGTCCCAGCCGGTGACCGCGCGCAGCATGTCGGCGGCCTCGCTGTAGAAGTCGTGAACACGCCGCGCAGAAACTTGCACAGGATCAGCGAGTCCATCAGCGCCGCCCTGTCCTCGGTCTCGATCGCGTAGCCGTACCGAATCGAGTGTCGCGTGCCGGCGATCGACCTTGTCCGAAAAGTCCACTTCGTAGGCGCCGCTGCGATTGTGATCGGCGCCGCGCGCGCCGACCGCAAACCCGAGCGCCATCGTCTGCAGCGCGCGCGGCTCGTAGCCGGGAATCTCGAGGCCCTTCACCTGCGGCGCAAACGCGATGCTGCCCTGCCCGATCGCCCGCGCGGCCGCGCCGGCTCCCTTCCGCCAGGAGCTGCCCGACGCCTTCGCGCCGGCCGATCAGATCGATCGCCCGCAGCACGCGCCTCGCCGCTGCCGAACGTCAGCCACGGCTCGTCGAGCAAGCCGCGCTCGACGCATTCCATCGCGAACGCAATCGTGCCGCCGGTGCTGATCGTGTCGATGCCCCAGTTCGTCGCACCGCTGCGACGCGCGCAGCACCGCGTCGCCGTCGCCGACGCCGCAGAGCGAGCCGAGCGCGAACAGGCTCTCGTACTCCACGCGCACGCCCATGCCGTCGACTTCGTAGCGAGTAGATGTGCTCGCAGCCGATCGTGCACGCCACGCAGCTCGCGCGCGTGCGTCGCGTGCCGGACGCTCAGCTGCTCCGGCGAGAGGTTGGCCGCCTCCTCGAACGTCCCGGTCTGGAAATTGCGCGTCGGCAGCGCGCCGAAGCGATTGAACGTCAGCAGGTTCGTCGCTGTGCCCAGCTCGCGGTACTTCGCCGTCGCCGGGCCGAACGATCGCTCGGACAGATCGCGGCTCAACTCGGTGAGCTCGCGCGGATGCGCCCACTCGCACCGCTGCGTTCCGCGCACCGCAATCGCCTTGATGTTCTTGCTGCCGAGCACGGCCCCGCTGCCGCCGCGCCCGGCGTGCCGCCCGTCGTGCGAGATCGTCGCGTAACGGACCGCGCGTTCGCCGGCGGGCCCGATCGACGCGACGCGGTAGTCGGCGCCGAGTCGGGCGCGCAGCCGTCTCTTCGGTGTCGCCGGACACGTCCGCGCCGCGGATCTCTTCCGCCGGCTCCAGCCGCACCTCGCCGTCGTCGATCGACGACAGCACGGACAGCCGGCTGGCGCGGCCAACGATGACGATGGCGTCGCAGCCGCAGCGCTTTGCCGGCCAGGGCAAAGCCGCTGCTCGCGAGCGAGTCGTTGAACCGCTCGGTCAGCGGGCTCTGCTGACGACGGCGAACTTCGCGGAGGTGGTGAGCGGAGCTGCCGACCAGCGGGCTGAAGGCGAAGACGAGAGGCGCGTCGGGCGAGAAGCGGATCAGCCGTCGCGCCGCCCTCGTCGAGCAGCAGCCGCGCGCCGAGGCCGCTGCCGCCGATGTACTGCCGCAGCACGTTCTCTGACAGCGGCACCCGCTCGATCGCGGCCGCGCGAGACGTCGATGCGGAGATACTCAGCCGTGATAGCCGCATGGGCATCGGCTGCACGGCTTAGCCGCCGACGTCGGCCGACAGGAGCAGCAGCCGGTCGTTGTGCGGCCAGCGGCGTACGCGGATCGCTGACGAACGCGTCGCCGTTCAGATTGGCCGCGATGGACGGTGCAGCCCGTCCGCCGCGATGAGTTCCGGCAAGGCCGGGAAGCGGCGGCCAGCGTGGCGAGCAGCTGGCCGAGCGTCTCCGCGTGCACCTCTGAGTTCGGAGATGCCGGCGCGTTCGCGCGGAATGCCGAGAAATTCAACGTGCATGGATGATCGGCGCGGAGGAGCGCCGCCACTCAAAATGTTAGCATGACGGGTGGTCCGCCAGGCTCTCATGACTGACAGCGATCGCACGACGGAGCGCCAATCTGCGCGTCTCCTCAGCCGGCGGCAAGCGGGACGCGTGCGCGCGACGCCGAAAGGACGCGCGCGTCGATGCCTCGAGGCGCGCGAGCGAGGTGCGTCGCGCTGCTCGGCGACGCGCCGCGGCGGCGCGATCTCCTGATCGAGCTCCTGCACCTGATTCAGGATCGGTTCGGCTGCCTCGCCGGCCGCGCATCTCGTCGCGCTCGCCGCCGAGATGAAGATGGCGATGGCCGAGGTGTACGAAGTGGCGACCTTCTATCACCACTTCGACGTGGTGAAGGAAGGCGACACGGCTCCGCCGCGCGATCACCGTTCGCGTCTGCGATTCGATCGCCTGCGAGCTGGCCGGCTCGCAGCGATCTGCTCGAAAGCGCTGCCGGCGCTCGCTCGGCCACAGACGTCCGCGTGCTTCACGCGCCGTGCGTCGGCCGCTGCGAAACGGCGCCGGTCGCCGTCGTCGGCCAGAATCCGGTGCCGCACGCCACGTCGAAGAAGGTCGTCGCGCTCGTGGCGGCCGGGCGCCGTCAGCGCACCCCGACGTCGAACGCGCGCGGTCACGCCCGGGCCACGTCGACTACGCGGCGTACCGCGCGGCCGGCGGGTACGCGCTCGCGGCGGCGTGCGTCAGCGGCGAGCGAACGGCCGAGGACGTCATCGCGCTGATGGAAGACTCGGGGCTGCGCGGCCTTGGCGGCGCCGGCTTCCCCGCCGGCCGCAAGTGGAAGCTCGTGGCCGCGGAGCCGGCGCCGCGGCTGATGGCCATCAACATCGACGAGGGCGAGCCGGGCACGTTCAAGGATCGCTACTACCTCGAGCGCGATCCGCACCGCTTTCTCGAAGGCGCGATCATCGCCGCGTGGGCGGTCGGCATCGACGCCGTCTACATCTACCTGCGCGACGAGTACCACGGCTGCCGCGCGATCCTGAGCGGGAGCTCGCCGGCGCTTCGCGCCGACCCGCCCTGCGCGATTCCGCGATTCCACCTGCGACGCGGCGCGGGCGCCTACATCTGCGGCGAAGAGTCGGCGATGATCGAGTCGATCGAGGGCAAGCGCGGCGAGCCGCGACTGCGCCCGCCGTACGTCGCGCAGGTCGGGCTGTTCGGCCGCCCGACGCTCGAGCACAACATGGAGACGCTGCACTGGGTGCGCGACATCCTCGAGAAGGGGCCCGGCCTGGTTTGCCGGCCACGGGCGGAACGGCCGCAAGGGACTGCGCTCGTTCTCGGTGAGCGGGCGCGTCAAGAAACCGGGTGTCCACCTCGCGCCCGCCGGGATCACGCTGCAGGAGCTGATCGACGAGTACTGCGGCGGCATGCTCGAGGGCCACACGCTCTACGGGTATCTGCCGGGCGGCGCGTCCGGCGGGATCCTGCCGGCGTCGATGGCGAACATCCCGCTCGACTTCGACACGCTCGACGCCGTACGGCTGCTTCATCGGATCGGCGGCGATCGTCGTGCTGTCCGACAAGGACTCGGCGGCCGCGCGCCGCGCGCAACGTGATGAAGTTCTTCGCCGACGAATCGTGCGGCCAGTGCACGCCGTGCCGCGTCGGGACGGAAAAGGCCCTGCAGCTGATGAACGCGCGCGGCTGGGACGAGCCGCTGCTGCAGGAGCTGTCGCAGGCGATGATGGACGCCTCGATCTGCGGCCTCGGCCAGGCGGCGCCCAACCCGGTGCTCTCCGTGCTGAAGTACTTTCCCGCGGGAAGTCGAGCTGATGCATCAGAAGAACACGAGCGTGCCTGCGACCGTGACGTTCACGCTGAACGGGAAGACGGTCGTCGAGCCGCGCCGACCAGACGCATCCTCGCAGACCGCGGACGAGCACGGCATCGAGATCCCGCGCCTCTGCTACATGGAGGGCATGCGCGCCGACGGCAACTGCCGCACGTGCATGGTCGAGATCAAGGGCGAGCGCGTGCTGGCGCCGTCCTGCTGCCGCTATCCCAAGGACGGCATGGAGGTCACGACCAACAGCGCGCGCGCCGTGACCAGCCAGAAGATGTCGCTCGAGCTGCTGCTGTCGGATGTGCCCGAGACGTCCTACACGCTGCGACTCCGAGCTCGATCTCTGGGCGAAGAAGATGCGCGATCGGCAAGCCGCGGTTCCGCGCGCGGCCGCAGCCGGCCGAGGACCTCTCGCATCCGGCGATGGCGGTGCACCTCGACGCCTGCATCCAGTGCAAGCGCTGCGTGCGCGCCTGCCGCGAGGAGCAGGTCAACGACGTCATCGGCTACGCGTTCCGCGGCGGCCAGTCGAAGATCGTGTTCGACCTCGACGATCCCGATGGGCGACTCGACGTGCGTCGCCTGCGGCGAGTGCGTGCAGGCCTGCCCGACCGGCGCGCTGATGCCGGCCCGCGACGTCGCGAAGATCGCGCCGGAGAAGACCGTCGACTCGGTGTGCCCGTACTGCGGCGTCGGCTGCCAGCTCACCTACAACGTCAAGGACAACAGGATCCTCTACGTGCAGGGCAAGGACGGCCCCGCCAACTCGAGCCGCCTGTGCGTGAAGGGCCGGTACGGCTTCGACTACGTCCAGCATCGGCACCGGCTCACCAAGCCGCTGATCCGCAAGCCGGGCGTGCCGAAGCACAAGGACTTCGCCGTCGATCCGGAGAACTGGCAGGACGTTTTCCGCGAGGCGACGTGGGAAGAAGCGCTCGACGTCGCGGCCAGCGGGCTGCGGCGACATCCGCGACACCTACGGCAAGCGCGCGCTCGCGGGCTTCGGCTCGGCGAAGGGCACGAACGAAGAGGCGTATCTCTTCCAGAAGCTGGTGCGCACGGGCTTCGGATCCAACAACGTCGATCACTGCACGCGCCTCTGCCACGCCTCGAGCGTCGCCGCGCTGATGGAAGGCATCAACTCCGGCGCGGTGTCGAACCAGGTGCGCGACGTCGCGAACGCCGAAGTGATTTTCGTCATCGGCGCCAACCCGACGGTGAACCATCCGGTCGCCGCGACGTTCATCAAGAACGCGGCCAAGGCGGGGCGACAGCTGATCGTCGCCGATCCGCGCCGCAGCGATCTGGCGCGGCACGCCACGCTACTATCCTGCAGTTCAACCCCGACACCGACGTCGCGCTGCTCAACGCGATGCTGCACGTCATCGTCGAGGAGGGGCTCGTCGACGAGGCGTTCATCCGCGATCGCACGTCCGGCTACGCCGCGCTCGCCGAGAACGTGAAGAAGTTCTCGCCCGAGGCGATGGCGCCGATCTGCGGCATCGACGCGCAGACGATCCGCGAGGTCGCGCGGCTCTACGCGACGTCGAAGGGCTCGATGATTCTGTGGGGCATGGGCATCTCGCAGCACGTGCACGGCACCGACAACGCGCGCTGCCTGATCGCGCTGGCGCTCTCGACCGGTCAGATCGGCAAGCCGGGCTCGGGCCTGCATCCGCTGCGCGGCCAGAACAACGTGCAGGGCGCGTCCGACTCGGGCCTGATCCCGATGTTCTATCCCGACTATCAGCGCGTGAACGCGCCCGAGGCGCGGCAGCGGTTCGAGACGCTGTGGAAGACCGCAGCTCGATCCGGATCCCGGCCTGACCGTCGTCGAGATCATGAACGCCGCGAAGAGCACGCAGATCCGCGGCGATGTACATCATGGGCGAGAACCCGGCGATGTCGGATCCGGACGTCGATCACGCGCGCGAAGCGCTGGCCGCGCTCGATCATCTCGTCGTGCAGGACATCTTCCTCACCGAGACCGCCTACCTCGCCGACGTCGTGCTCGCGGCGACGGCGTGGCCGGAGAAGGTCGGCACCGTCACCAACACCGATCGCATGGTGCAGCTCGGACGCAAGGCGATCGAGCCGCCTGGCGATGCGCGGGCGGATTTCTGGCTCCTCACCGAGCTCGGCCGCCGCATGGGCCTCGACTGGCGCTACACGCATCCCGCGCGACGTGTTCAACGAAATGCGCGCGTGCATGGACTCGATTGCCGGCATCACGTGGGAGCGCCTCGAAGCGAGAGTCGTCCGTCACATATCCCTGCGTGAAGGAAGGCGACCCCGGCGACCCGGTCGTGTTCATCGACCGCTTCCCGACCCCGATCGGGCCGCGGGCAGTTCGTGCCGGCCGATCTCATCTCGGCGGCCGAGCGCCCGGACGCGGACTATCCGACTGGTGCTGATCACCGGCCGTCAGCTCGAACACTGGCATACCGGATCGATGACGCGCCGCGCCTCGGCGCTCGACTCCATCGAGCCGGAGCCCGTCGCCTCGGTGCATCCGCTCGATCTCGATGCGCTCGGCGTCGCGCCGGGCGGCGACGCTGACGATCGCCTCGCGGCGCGGTCAGCATCTCGCTCTACGCGCGCGCCGACGACGGGATGCCGCGCGGCGCGGTGTTCGTGCCGTTCTGCTACTACGAGGCGGCGGCGAACATGCTCACCAATCCCGTGCTCGACCCATTCGGCAAGATCCCGGAGTTCAAGTACTGCGCGGTCAGGGTCACCGCCGGCGGGACCGTTCCGGAGCGTCTCAGCTTTGGCGGCGGCGATCAACGTCCGGACGCCCGGTCCACGGCCTCCTGAGCGCGCGTACACGCGTCATTTCCGGGACGAGTTTCAGTCGTCTGATTCCTTGTGCCGCTCGAGCAGGGCGGCATAATCTATTAGGGCTTCGCCTGTGTTTCTCAGCAAGATGGCCGTCCAGACATCCCCCGATTCCCCCGTTTCTTCGACGCTGCAGTACGACAAAGAGCAGTTGGAGGACGTCGGATTCCTGACCTGCATGACGCTCGTGCTGCTTGGTAACTACGCGCAGACCGGGCACTTCGGCGGACCGCTCGCCTACACGCCTTATAACGTCGCCACGCACCTCGCCGGGCCCGAAATGGGCGGCTTGCGGTTTGACTACCGGCGTCCCAAACATCCCTACGGCGACAAGTTCATGCTGGCCGCCGGGCATTGCGCGCCGACCTGCTACGCGCTGTGGATGATCATGGGCCACGCGCTGGATCGGAAGTTCCACGAGACCGGGAATCGCCGCTATTTCGCGGACCCGCACGTCGCCATGCTTCCGATTGACGCGCTTGGCTTCCGGCGCGGCGCGGGCGCGCTGAAAACGCTGCTCGCCGAGCACGGGCTGGCCGACCACCCGCTGTTTGCGGAGGCCAAGGGACGCGGGATTCGTGCGCTGTCGGGACACATCGAATCGACCGACGTCACCAATGACGTGAACGGCGGGCCGTCCGGCGTGGGCATCGCGCTCGCCGCCGGGAAAGCGGCGTTCTGGGACTTTGCCGGCGCGCCGGTCGGTTCTCCGAAGATCATCGCGTTCGAGGGCGAGTTCGCGATGTGCGCCGGTCACGCCCAGGAGATCAAGACGCAGGCGCTCGCGCTCAAGGTCGGCAAGCGGCTGCGGATCCTGTTCTCGGACAACAACGCCGGGATTGACGATTCACTGATCGGCGGCGTGATCGACAGCAAGTTCGACGGCTACCGAATCGTCGATCAATGGAAGTCGTACGGCTGGAACGTGTTCACGATTCCCGACGGCCACGACTACGACCAGGTGGTCGGCGTGCTGAAGACGATGGAGGACTGGGACCCGAAGGATCGGCGTCCCATGATCGCCATCGGCAAGACGATCAAGGGATACTGGCCCTGCGCCGCGCACGGCAAGATCTCGCCGACGTGCGATCAGGTGGTCGGCTACCCGAGCCACCCGTATGCGATGAAGATGAACTCGCCGTACTTTGTCTCGCTCGCCGAGACGTTCGAACAGCGGTACGGCGTCCAGTTCGAGGGCATCCGGCAGGGCGCGGTCACCGACACGCGCGAGCGGTTGATCCAGTTCAAGAAGAACATGGACGTCGCGATGTCCGTGCTCGAGAAGAACGGCCTGGGCGACTGGCTGGCGGATCGGCTCGTCGAGATTGGCGACACCGTCAAGGACGATTTCAAGCTCCGGATCGACGTCACGCGTGATCCGTTTCTCGACGACCGGTTGCGCGTCGCGAGTCTCCCCGAAGAGCCGGTCACCGTCAAGGCGAAGAACCCGGACTCGGGCGCTGAGAAGGACGTCAAGATCGCGCTTTTCCGGAAGCCCGGCGAGGTGGCCGGCACACGCCGCGCAATCTCGGAAGTCATCAAGTGGGCGAACGTCGTCACCGGCAACCGTGTGCTGACGATCGCGGCCGATTTGTCGGAATCGATCAACCTGGAACACGGCAGCTTGTGGGGCCATTACGATCCCGAAAAGAATCCCTGGGGCACGCGGCTGAAGGCCGCCATTCAGGAGGCGGGCAACGCCTCGACCGCGATCGGCCTCGTCGGCCAGAATGCGTCGGTCGATCCGGACAAGTTCGCCGGCGTGTGGGCGTGGAGCGGCACGTACGGCGCGTTCACACCGCTCATGTACCTGCCCGCGCGTGTCTGGAGCCAGCAGAACCAGGACAGCAAGTTCCGTACGGGCGTGCTGCACATCCTGGCGGGCCATTCGGGTCCGGAGACCGCGGCCGACGCCCGCACGCACTTCGGGATCTTTTCGCCCCAGGTGTGGAAGCTGTTCCCGCGCGGCCAGGTCATCACGCTGAGTTGCTGGGATTACAACGACGTCGCGCCCGGCTACTTTGCGGCGGCCGAAGTTGCCGCACGTGAGAAGAAGGTCGGGATCATCGTGGTCGAGGTCGCGCGCCCGGACTTTGCGGTCGCCGATCGTGCCAGGTTTGCCGACACGGATCTCAAGGCCGCTGCCAAGGGGTTGTACGTCATCCGTGACTTCGCCCCTGGCCAACCCCGCCACGGGTACGTGGTCGCGCAGGGATCGAGCTCCACCGTCAATCTCGTGAGTCTCTTCCCGAAGCTCGACGCGGCCGGCATCAATGTGAAAGTGATCGCGGCCATCAGCGAAGAGTTGTTCGACCGCCAGCCCGAGGCGTACCGGCATGCCGTGCTGCCACCGGAGGCGGTCGAGGATCTGATGTTCGTGACCACGGGCACCCGCCGCATGTGGCCGCTGCGCAATGTGGGACCGATGACCGACGAGTACTCGCTGACGTCCGACCAGCAGAACCAGTGGCTCACCGGCGGATCGGAAGCCGACGTGATCAAGGAAGCGCATCTCGATCCCGCCTCGATTCTTGCGGCGGTCCAGCGCTTTGCGCAGGAGCGGCCGCAGCGGCTCGCGCGCCAAGAAGGAATGTTGAACCGGCTCGGGTAGGCGTCGAAGCCGCCAGTTGATCCCGAATCGCCGCTGCGTTGACGTGCGCGTCCTCCGCGGACGGCGGCGCTCGAAATCGGCGCGTCGTTCCGCGTGGATTTCACACCTTGCATGTCGCGCCAGTCCGAGTCAGCTGCGCACGTCAACGCAACAGCGACACGCGTCACGCACTTGAGCCGCATCCGACCTGTTACATTAGGTTTAACGAGCGCGCTAACGAATGCTTCCTGTCGTCCGCTCCCGGGCCCTCACAGGTTTATCGGTCGTCGCCTTCACCAGCCTTGTCGTCTTTCTCTGTGCCTTCAAGGTCGACGACCTGGACATCTGGTACCACTTGAAGGCCGGCGAGCTGATGGTGCGGACCGGCGCGTTGATCAAGACCGATCCGTTCGCCTACACGCGCGAAGGCCAGCCGTTCTTGTCCACGTACGAGTGGCTCGCACAAATCATCCTGTACCTCGTCCACGCCGCGGGGGGCGCGACGGCGCTCATCGTCCTCCGCACGGCGCTCGTCGCGCTGACGTTCTTCCTGCTCGCGGTCATCAACAGACCAGCCATCTGGATCGCGCTGCCGGTCGCGTTGCTCGGCGCGGCGCGTAAACTTCCAAACCTGACGGAACGTCCGCACTTGTTCGACTACCCGCTGCTTGCGGGGTTTCTGCTCATCGCGACGAGGATTCTGGACGCAGGTGGGAGGCCAACACGCCGCGACGCGATCGTCCTCCTCGTGCTGGAGGTTCTGTGGGTCAACCTTCACGGCGGCGCCGCGCTGCTAGGTGTGGCCGTCTTTGGCGCGGTGCTGCTGCAGGTGGCATGGGACGCACGTTCGCTGATGTCGAGACCCCGAACGCTGTGGGCCGAGACCCGACTGCCGATCTTGATCGCCGCCGGCCTCGTCCTCGCCCAATTCGCCTTTCCCTCCGGTTTGAGCTTCGCCTATCTCTACTACGCCCTCACGGATAAGACAGTTTCGTTCATCGTGGAATGGCAGCCGCGCGCGTGGGGCCCATATCTCCTGGACCTGGCGCCCTGGTGGGTCGCCGCAGTCGTGGCCATTTTCCTGGTGCGCCGGAAGCCGGTCTTCTCCCTGGTCATTCTTCTTGGATTCGGCGCGCTCTCGCGGACCGCGGTTCGGCATGAGGCGCTCTTTGTCATAGCGGCGACCGGTGTCCTGATGTATCAGTGGCGCTGGAGCGGCGCCTCGGCGCGTGCAGGCGCGTGGCTTCTCGGGCGCTTCTGGCGCGCCGGCGCCGTTCTTTCGCTCGTCTATCTCTTCGCCGGCGCGTCGGTCTATCGCGCCTGGGTAAGCTTCGGCCACTTCTTCCAGACGTACGGGTACGGATCGCTTGAAATGGCAGCCGGCGCGGCGGCCTTTCTCGATCGGGAGGGCATCAGCGGCCCGATGTTCAACACGTACGACCTGGGGTCCGATCTGGAGTATCACGGCCGCAAGGTCTTCGTGGACACGCGCAACTCCGATTACGGTTACGCGTTTATCAAGCGAACGTTAGACGCGGCGAACGACAAGGACGTGTGGAACGGGCTGGATCGGGAGTATCACTTCACACACGCCGTGCTCTGGTACGCGCCGTTCGTCCCGAGCCCGCCGCTTCCCTACATCCGCCACCTCGAACACGACCCGGCCTGGGCCCTCGTCTACCTGGACGATCGGACGGCCGTCTATCTGAAGCGCACGGTCGAGAACGCCGGGGCCATCGCGCGTCAGGAGTGCAGGATGGTCACACCGCTGGATCTCTACAGCGGCGATGTCATCGCGCGCACGCCGCGCGCCCGGTTTGCCGAACTCCAGCAGGAACTCATCCGTCTTGCCGCCGCCGATCCGGACAGCATTCAGGCGCGCCTTCTGCTCGCGCAGATCTACATCCTGGTCTATCGGCACGAGGACGCGCTGACGCTGCTGCGGGGCACGATGGCGACCGAACCTCGCGCATATCGTCCGCACGCGCTCCTCGCGGCGTTGTACGCGCGGCAGGAGAAATGGGCCGACGCGGGTCGGGAGTTCGAAACCGCCATCCACCTGGCGGGCGTCGCCGCAGCGCGCTTCGACTACAACTACGTGGCTGAGGTCTTCGAGAAGGCCGGGGATCCTGTCAAAGCCGCGGCGTACCGTCGCCGCGCCAACTGAACCCCGGCATTCTCTTGGTTTTCTGCTGTCCCGCTCCTCTCAAGTCGGCCAACCAGTCCGCATCTAATTTGGTAGACTATTGACATCACCAGGCATATAAATTACGGTTATTTATATGCGTACAACGCTTGACCTTCCAATGGATCTGGTCGACGAGGCACGTGACGCGCTTGGGTTCAAGTCCAAGACGGACACGGTCGTGCTGGCCTTGCGTGAGTTGGTTCGTCGCCGTCGTCTGGACGAGCTGAAGTCGCTGTTGGGTCGGGTCCATCTTGATGTCGACGTGCCGCGAAGCCGCCGGCGTCCGCGCGCCAAGTGATCGCGGTCGATTCTTCGGTCTGGATATCTGCGCTCCGATCGAAAGCGGGTCCCGAGGCGCCTGTGCTGGCCTCTTTGCTCGAGGCAGACGAGGTGGCCCTGGTCTATCCCGTTCGCGTCGAGCTGCTGTCGGGCGCCTCCAAACGTGACCGGCCGGCGCTGCAGCGCGCGCTGACGGCGCTGCCGGTCATCTTTCCCTCCGAAGATACCTGGCGGATCATCGATGAGTGGATCACCCAGGCCGGCGACGCCGGACGTCGGTTCGGCTTTGGCGATCTGCTTATTGCTGCGTTGGCGCGCGAAAACGGTGCATTGGTCTGGTCGCTTGACGCAGATTTCGGGCGGATGAGACGGTTGAATCTGATCGAGCTGTACGAGCCCTGAGCGTTCTTGCAAGCCGCCCGCGGCCCGCATAACATTCTCCGCGGCTCCGAGCCGCTTCTGAGAAAGGCCCCATGGCAGCGAAATCCCGGTATTTCTGGCTGACCGCCGCTTGCGCGGCGGCGCTCGTCGCGACCAGTCTGCAGCTCCGCGTGTTCACGCAAGACGCGCCGCAGGAAGGCCAACCCCCGGCGGCCCCCGCGGGCGGCCGCGGCGGCGGCCGAGGGACCGTTCAGCCGGGCGGCCGCGGTCCGTCCATCGGCAGTGCGGGCGGCCAGATGGTTGGCGATCCGGCCAACGCCGGCATCGATTTTTCGCCGAAACCCGCGATCGTCGCGCTGTCGCCAGAGGAGGAAGCCAGACATTTCATCCTTCCTCCCGGCTACCGCGTGGAACTCGTGCTCGAGGACAAGGACGTCATCAGTCCGGCGGCGATGGCCTTCGACGGCGACGGGCGGCTCTACATTGCGGAGATGCGGACGTTCATGCGCGACGCCGACGCGACCGGCCAGCTCGATCCGATCAGCCGCGTGAGCATGCACGAGAGTACCAAACACGACGGCAAGTTCGATCGGCATACGGTGTTCGCCGATCACCTCCTGCTGCCGCGCATGGTCCTGCCCCTCGAGAAGGGCATCCTGATCAACGAGACGCACTCGGACGATCTGGTCCTGCTGACCGACACCAATGGCGACGGCGTGGCTGAC
The DNA here is from genome assembly GCA_963724645.1 of uncultured Acidobacteriota bacterium. GTDB lineage: Bacteria > Acidobacteriota > Vicinamibacteria > Vicinamibacterales > SCN-69-37 > CAVXSP01. The sequence goes on along the minus strand of CAVRVJ010000003.1, from coordinate 1,159,965 downwards.
AAGCGGCAGGTGTTCTTCACGGGCGTTGGCAGCGGACGGGACGGCAATGTCCAGCACGAGCAGAGCGGCCTCATCTGGGGGCTCGACAACTGGATCTACAGCACGTACAACGCATTCCGCATCCGCTGGACGCCGAACGGGATCGTCCGGGAGCCGTCGGGATCGAGCGGCGCTGAGTGGGGCCTGAGCATGGACGACGACGGCAAGATGTGGTTCGTCAATTCGGGCGGCGAGCGGGGTCCCGTGGCGTTCGAGGTGCCGATCCAGTACGGCGCCTACAACACGCCGGACCAGCTCGAGCCGGGATTCGAGATCGTGTATCCGGCGCCAGGTATCGGCGACATGCAGGGCGGCGCGCCGCGCGTGCGCATGCCCTTCAACAACCTGAACCACCTCACGTCGTCGGCCGCGCCGGAGATCGTGCGAAGCGATCGCTATCCGGCCGACATGAACGGGGATCTGCTGTTCTGCGACTTCGTCGGACGGCTGATCCGCCGCGCGAAGGTGACCAGGAGCGAAGGGCTGACGCAGCTCAAGAATGTGTACCCCGGTGCGGAGTTCATGGTCAGCACCGATCCGTTGTTCCGCCCCATCAACATAAAGCAAGGGCCGGACGGCGCACTCTACATCCTCGATTGGTATCAGGGAATCATGCAGGACGTGAACTGGACCGGCCGCGGGAACGTACCTGCGCACGAAGATCGAGCAGTACGGGCTGGACAAAGTCACCAACCACGGGCGCGTCTGGCGGCTGGTCTTCGTGGGAATTCCCGGGACGGCGCCGGCGTCGGCTCCGACCCGGCCGGACGTGCCGGGCATCGAATTGAACAAGACCTGGCCGCACATGAGCGACGAGACGCCCGCGCAGCTGGTCGCGCACCTCACGAACCCGATCGGCTGGTGGCGAGACACTGCGCAGCGGCTGCTGGTGCTCAAGCAGGACAAGTCGGTGGTGCCGGCCTTGCAGCAGATGACGCGCAGCTCGAGCAGCCTGGTCGGGCGGTTCCACGCGATGTGGACGCTCGAGGGGCTGGGCGCGCTGGACGCCGCGCTCGTGCGGGAAGAGATGAAGGATCCGAGCCCGCGTATGCGGGTGCAGGCGATTCGCGCGAGCGAGACGCTCTACAAGTCCGGCACGCGCTCGCTCGAGACGGACTATCGGGCGCTCCTCAAGGACGCGGATCCTGACGTCGTGATACAGGCCATGTTCACGCTCAATGCGCTGAAGGTGCCGGATATCGCCGACGTCGTGAAGACTGCGCAGGCCGCCAACAGCGGGCGCGGCGTGAAGACGCTCGGCGATCTGATGCTCGCACCGCCGGCTGGCCGTGGCGGCGGCCGCGGCGGCCCGGTGCTGACGCCGGAGCAGCAACAGCAGATTCAGCAGGGCGGAGAGGTCTACGGATCTCTCTGCTTCACATGTCACAACGAAGATGGGCGCGGCCGGCCCCTGGCGGGCACGACCACCGGTGCGATGATGGCGCCGCCGCTGGCCGGATCGCCACGCGTCAATGGACATCGCGACTACGTGATCAAAACGTTGTTGAAGGGATTGACCGGGCCGCTGGGGACGTCGAGCTATTCGGAAGTGATGGTGCCGATGGGCACCAACAACGACCAGTGGATCGCGGCAGTTGCGTCATACATCCGCACGAGTTTCGGGAACGCGGGCGGCTTTGTCACGCCCGCCGACGTCGCGCGCGTGCGGGCGGCGACCGCCAATCGCAAGACACCCTGGACGCTGCCGGACCTGGAAGCCACGCTGCCGCGGCGGATCGAGAGCGATCCGGCCTGGAAAGTCACGGCGAGTCACAATTCCACGAGCGCGCCCGTCGCGTTGACGATGAGCACGTGGACTTCAGGGGCGCCGCAAGCACCAGGGATGTGGTTTCAGCTCGAACTGCCGCAACCAGTGATGCTGACCGAGATCGAATTCGATTCGCCGGCGGCGGGCCGAGGCGGTGGTGGCGGTGCGCGCGGCGCGGCGACGCCGGCCGCACCGCCGGTCGTGCCGTATCCCCGCGGCTACCGCGTCGAAGTTTCGATGAACGGCACAGCCTGGGGCAAGCCGGTCGCCGAAGGCAAGGGAGCGGGACCGCACACGACGATCACCTTTGCGCCAGTGCGCGCCAAGTTCGTACGCATCACCGAGACGGACACCGTCGATGGCGCGCCGAGCTGGTCGATGACCAACATGCGGTTGTACGAAACCGGGGCGGGGAAGTAGAACCGCGTAAGTGGCCAAGATAGGTCCACGCTTGACTATCGAACTTCTTGGGCCGCCGTCCTTTTGGACTGGCGGCCTTTCTCTTGCGCCCTGCCGACGAAGTCGGCTGACGGCGCGACCGTTGGGCGCGGCAAGGGCCGCGGGGGCGGCAGGCGCGTGGCCGGCGGCACTCCGCCGGGTCTGTGCGCGGCCATGCGCGGCGCCCCTCGGCCGGCCGCCAGGCGGGATGCAGCGCGGGTCGAATGCAGTCGCACCTGCACTACGGGCTGCTGGAGCCAGACCGGATTCTTCTTGATCTCGGCCCGCCGTCCCGGGACAATCTCGGGATCCGGGGGGAGTTTGCTGGTTCTGTGACTTTTGGAGAGGGAGAGGCACATGTTGGTCATATCCAGACGGGATTTCTTCAAGAAGAGCGGGGCCAGCGCGATCGCGATGAGCGTGCTGGCATCGCAGGTCGCGAAGCTCAAGGCCAATCCGCTCGGCATTCCGATCGGCAGCCAGACGTATCCGCATCAAACGCGGATCCAGGCCGGTGAGTTTGCCCAGCTGATGAAGGACATGAAGGCGATCGGCATCGATCAGGTCGAGCTCTGCGATCCGTGGAACTATGCGAGCTTCAAGAGCCTGATGGATGGCAAGACGACCAAGAAGATGCTTGACGACGCGGGCGTCAAGGCAATCAGCTGCCACGTGGGCATCAAGATCTACCGGACACAGCACAAGGACGTGCTGAACTGGGCACATGACGTCGGATTGACGCAACTGTCCACCGCGGATCTCGGCAACGTCACGAAGGACGGCCAGACACGCATGACGGGCAACTGGACTACCGTCGATTGGATTAAAGAAGCCGCCGACGAGTACAACGCCATCGCCAAGGTGTCGAAGGGGGCCGGTCTACTGCAGGTGTTACACAACGAGGGCTTCTGCAACTCGCGCACGGCGGACGGCCGGATGACGTACCCGATTCTGATCGAGCATCTCGATCCGGCGCTCGTCGGGATGCAGTTCCAGATGTCATCGATGACCAGCGTGGGCAACCCGATCTCGTATTTCACGATCTATCCTGGCCGGTTCTGGTCGGCGCACATGCAGGGCGTGGACGCAGGTCAGGGGATGCGAGCGGCCGCGCTGCCGCCGCTGCCGGACAAGAATGCGCCGGCGGGCCGCGGTGCTGGTGGGGGCGGGCGCGCCGCAGCGCCTGCGGCCGGTGCGGCCGCTGCTGGGGCTCCCGCGGCCGGCGCTCCCGCAGCGGGCGCTCGAGCAGGCGGTGGCGCAGCGATGGGCGGCGGCGCCGCAGCTGGCGCCGCGGGCGCGGCCGGAGCACCGGCGGGCGGCCGCGGTCGTGGTCTCTCGGTGGGTGAAGACACTGTCGATTGGCCGGCCGTCTTTGCGGCCGCGAAGATCGGCGGCATGAAGAACTTCTTCATCGAGCAGGCGTGGGAATTGACGGTGAAGAGCGCCGCGTATCTGAAGACGCTGACGTAGAAAACTGCAAGGCCGCAAGCCGGCGGGCGGGCCTGCCGGCGGATGACACAGAGGCTGGAGGGCTGGGACACGGAATCCCAGCCTTCCGGCCTTTTCTTGCTTTCAGGCTCCCAGCCTTGCTAACGTCCAGCGTCCAGACTCGCCAGGCCTGCGGGCTCGCAGGCTTGCAGCCTTTCTCTTCAAGGAGCTCTATGTCCCCGATCTCACGTCGAGACTTTTTCAAGCAGACTGCGACCGGCGTCGCGGTTGCGGGCTTCGCTTCTACCATCGCCGAGCTTCGCGCGAGCCCGTACGATTGGCCGATCGGCATTCAGATCTTTCCGCTCGCGAAGATGATCGACACCGACTTTCGCGGCACGATGAAACTGGTGGCGGATGCCGGCTTCCAGACTGTGGAGCTCCTGTCACCCTGGTACAACAAGCACAACTTCGGCCTGGCCGACATGGAGAAATACACCGGCGCCGAGATTCAGAAGATCCTCGGCGATCTCGGACTGAAGGCGGTGAGCGCGCACGTCGACATGACGGAGTGTCGAGGTGAAGAAGTGCCGAAGATCATTCAGTGGGCGAAGGACCGTGGCTTGAGCCAGATCTGCGTGCCGAGTCTGGATGGCCCGCGGAATGGAACGCTGGATGACGTCAAGCGGCTGGCCGCCGAGTACAACAAGGCCGCGGAAATGTCCGCCAAGGCAGGCCTCCAGCAAGGGTTGCATACCGAGGGCTTCGAGTTGTCGATGGTCGATGGGAAACGGGTCTTCGACATCATGCTGGCGGACTATCTCGATCCGAAGCTGGTGAAATTCCAGTTCCAGATGTCCACGATCACGAGCGGCCTGGTCGCGGCGGACTACTTCACGAAATATCCGGGCCGCTTCGTCTCGATGCATCTCCAGGATCTCGACATGAACGCACCGGTAGCGCCTCCGCCGCCTCCTGCGCCGGGCGCGCCAGCGGGTCGAGCCGGCCGGGGTGGCGGCCGGCCGCAGAAGCCGATCGGGCAGGGCAGCATCGATTGGGTCAAGACGTTCCAGGCGGCCAAAGTCGGCGGCGTGAAGAACTTCTTCGTCGAGCAGAACTTCGAGCTCGCCAAGGCCAGCGTGCCGTTCCTGAAGCAGCTCAAGGTGTGATCAGGGGTCGAAACGTGGACCTTGGGGCGCGGTTCGGAGCCTGACCGACCTTACTTCAGCGCGGTCATCGGATCGATCCGCGTCCCCCGGCGGGCGGGGAAATAGCACGCGGCGAGGCCGATAACGGCGAACAGCACTGCCGCTCCTGAAAACGTGACGGGGTCGATTGGCGGAACGCCGAAGAGAAGACTCGACAGCAGGCGGCTCGCTGCGGCGGCGAGGGCCAGTCCGATCACCGTGCCGATGGTCGTGAAGGACATCCCGTGCTTCAGGATCATGGCGAGCATATCGAACGGCCTGGCACCTAGAGCGATCCGAATGCCGATTTCACGCGTTCGCTGGGTGACGCCGTACGCGACGACGCCGTGGATCCCGATGGCCGCCAGCAGCAAACCGACCACGCCAAGACTGCCGGCAAACTGAGGCGGCTACCCGCTGCGGCAACAGTCCAATCGAGGCGTACTCCTCCGCGGTCTGCGGTGGTCCCAGGAAGAGATTCGGGTCTTCCGACAGCACAGCCGTCCTGATCTCGTCCGCAATGCGCCGTCCATCAGTCGATCGCGCCACGATCGTCGTCCAGCCTGGCAGTACTCCTGCTGAAGAGGCAGGAACACGAAGAGACCCGTCGTGCTGTCGATCAGACTGCCGAACTTCGGATCCCGGGCGACGCCGACGACGAGCAGGTCGGTCGTGACGCCTGAATCCCGCCGCACCAGATGTTTGCCGATGGCCTCCTCACCGGGCCAGAACCGGCGCGCGATTCCCTCACCGATCACGGCGACCTTCGGAGAAGCGGCGTCATCCGCGGCTGTGAAATCGCGGCCGGCAAGGATTGGGATTCGCAGGGTCGTGAAGTAGCCCGGTTCGACGATGTTCCAGTCCGCCGACATGAAGCGTGATCCGTCTGGCGCCGTCACGCCAGGCGCACCGAGACCGCCGAGGCCGATCCCCTCGAAGCCGCCGGGCAGCACGGCCGCGATTGTCGCGCTCTGCACGTGCGGTGCCCGGCGGACTCTATCCACCAAGTCGCGCGCCACCAGTGGAGCGGTCCCCTTCGGGATGCCCGCCAGCGGCAGATCAACAGGCGCGAGTTCCACGCCTCTCGGATCGAAGCCGGGATCCATCGAGCCGACGCGCTGAAGCGCGCGCACGAACAGGCCCGCCACGACCACCAACACGATACTCAGGGCGACCTGTGCGATCACGAATGCCTGACGAAGCCAGAGCCGGCCGCCCGCTTGTGGCTCGCCTTTGATCGCGGTCACAACGTCGGCTTTCGACGCGTGCACGGCCGGTGCGAGACCGGCCAGCAGGGCGGCCCCGAAGACGATTCCCGCGGTGAACGCGACGGCACTGAGGTCGAGCGGAAGCGACACCGCGACAGGAAAAGGTAGCGCCGGAAGCAGGGAGACGAACAGCGACGTCATTCCTCTCGCCATGACCAGACCGATCGCTCCTCCGAACGCAAACAGGACGACGGTTTCGATCAGGAGTTGCCGGATCAGCCGCGAGCGGCCCGCGCCGATCGCGATACGCACGGCGATCTCTCGACGGCGGACGGCGGCGCGCGCGGTGAGCAGGCCTGCGACGTTGGCGCAGGCGATGGCGAGCACCGTCGAGACGATCGCCGCGAGCAGCACCAGAAATATCGCAATCGGTCCGTTGTTGCCCGGCGCCGGAGATAAGGGCAGAACCTGGAGCGCGAAGTGCTGATTCTCGGTTGGGTATTCTCGCTCGAGGATGCGGCCGATCCCGTCCATCTCGGCCGCGGCCCGGTCGATCGAGACACCAGGCTGCAACCGGCCGCCCACCAGCAGCCAGCCCGATCCGCGATTGGAGAGCATCGGCGGTGACTGACCCCTTGCGTCGGCGATCATGCTCACGGGGAGCCAGACGTCTCCCGCGCGAACGCCCGTCCCCTGGAAACCTTCGGCGGCGACGCCGATCACCGTAAACGGCCGCCGGTCGAGAGCGATCGTTCGTCCGACGATCGACCGATCCCTGTTGAATCGGCGATCCAGAACCCATGACTGAGCACGACGACCGGACTCGCGCCCGGGCGGTCGCTGTCGGTTGGGCTGATCAATCGGCCGGCCGCAGGAACGGCGCCAAGGACGGCGAAGTAGTTGTTCGTCACCCAGGTGCCGAAGACGCGCTCGGCATTTCCCGTGGCGATGGCGGGGCCGAAACTCAGAGCATGCGGAAACATCGAGTAGGCGTAGAGTCCGGCGAGAGCAGCCGTGCGTGCGCGCGTGTCGAGATAGTTTGGATAGGAGATCGGGTTGATGCCGCCGCCGCCCTGGCTTCGACCGATGTCGACCAGCCGCCGCGGTTCGGCGACGCCGGTTGGCGACCGGAAGAGCAGGGCGTTGGCCACGGTGAAGATCGTGGTGTTGGCGCCGATGCCAATGGCGAGGGACAAGGTCGCCGTCAACGTGAATAGCGGTTGGCGTCGCAGCAACCGCACGGCGTGGCGGCAATCGCGACGTGCATCCTCTATCCAGACGAACGAGCGGGCGTCGCGATGCAGCTCCTTGGTCTGCTCGACGCCGCCCAGGGCGAGGCGCGCCGCGCGGTGCGCTTGCTCGGGCGTGGCGCCGCGACGTCGCAGATCGTCTTCGATGAGCGTGAGATGAGAGGCGAGTTCCCTGGAGAGATCTGATTCGGCCGGGGCCGGCCAAACCAGACGATAGAGCCGAGAAAGGAAACGCCGCATCGACTTCTACGGCTCGTTCAGGAGCAGTCTGTCGACCAGGCCGGCCAGGCGGCGCCAGCGCTCTGTCTGCTTGCCCAGCGCGCGAAGGCCGGCGCTCGTGATCGCGTAGTACTTGGCTTCACGGTTCGTGTCGGTTCGTTGCCACGTGCCCTTGATCCAGCCCTTCTGCTCCAGCCTGACCAGTGCCGGATACAGCGTGCCCTGGTTGAGGCGGAGAGGGTTCTCGGAGACCTGTTCGAGCCGCGCGGCCAGCCCGTAGGCGTGCTGTGGTCCCATGGTCTGGAGCGCGCGCAGCACGATCAGGTCCAGCGTTCCCTGGAGGAGTTCGACGGTCTCCTTGTGATCACTAGACATGCAAGTGAGGTCCCCCCTGGCGAGTCTCTCCCGGCTTCACTTTATTGTCAAGTGAAAGGAGGTGTGGTGAAAGGAGGTGTGGCCCCAGGAGCCACGTTTCTCTTGGGAATTGATTCTGGCGGGTCTCGCGGCGGGACTGGAACTGCTGAGCGCGTTCAAGAAGTTGAGGCTCGGGACTGCGACGCCGCAAGCCCCGAGCCTCTGACCCCAACTCCAAGGCGGCTGTTACAACGTCCGGATGCGCAGATTCCTGAATTGCACCTTGCCAACGAATCCGCCCGCTTCGCCGAAGGGCTGGAATGAAATCGGCGCGGGTTCCACCCAACTCTCTTCACCAGCCATCGGCTTATCGGTCACGTCGGTAATCTGCTTGTCGTTCATCCAGATCTGCAGGCGGTCGTCCTTGAACATCACGCGCAGGTGATTCCAGTCGTTCTTCTTGCGTATCTCCGGGAACTGGCTGCAATCCTGGAGGTAGGTGTGGTTCTTCGCGCCGCAATCCCCGGTCGAGAGCCAGTCGACGTTCCCGCGAATCGACTCACCAGGAATCACACGGTGCATGACCACGCCGACGTACTCGCCCGCCTCGCGGCGGCCGAGGTTGAGCTGGTAGCCGCTGCGGAAGTAGATGCCACTATTGGCGACGCAGGCGGCGTCCTTGCTCATGTTCTGTTCCTGCGCCATCTGGCCCGACCGGGCGTTCATCTTCTCGCCGAGCTTTGGCGTGCATTCCACGTTCGGCGCCTCGTCGAGTTTGTAGTCGAGCTCGAGCTCGAAGTCGTGGAACTTGTCCACGGTCGTCAACGTGCTGCCGCGTCCGCCCCCTTGTACCGGCGCGCTCGTAATCACTCCGTTCTCGATGGCCCAGCCCCGGTCGGCGGGATTCGTTGACAGTGGTGCCGGAGGCGTGGCGGGTGCTTGCGCGGCCGCGCCGCCGCCTGCCCGGGCGCCAGCGCCGGCCGCCCGGGCCGCGACGCCGAAGCCGTTGCCCTGACCGCCGCCGACCGTCCAGCCGGTGAAGTCCTTGCCGTTGAAGAGCTGCTTCCAGGCGCCTTGCGCGAACGGCGCTGCGGCGGCCGACGCGGCAAAGAACGCGGCGGCGGCGACAAAGGTCAGAAGTCGTCTCATGTCAGTACCTCGAGGAATGAGTGATTCGCGCATTACAGCACAAAAAAGGGGCGGCGCCCATGCGCCGCCCCCGGTAGCCCGTAGTCTGTCGCCGCTGCCGTTACAGCGTGCGGACGCGGATGTTCCGGTACTGCACTTTGCCCGGGAATCCGCCGCCCTCACCGGCCGGTGGGAACTGGAGGTTGATCGGCTGCGGCTCGCCCCAGCTCTTCTCCGCGGGGAACTGGTCGACCATCGGCTTGTCGGTGACGTCCGTGATCTGTTTGTCGTTCATCCACACCTGCAGGTGATCGCCCTTGAACATCAGGCGGATGTGGTTCCAGTCGCCCTTCTTGCGGATCTCCGGGAACTGGCTGCAGTCCTGGAGGTAGGTGTGGTTCTTCGCGCCGCAATCACCGGTCGAAATCCAATCCACGTTGCCACGGATGGCCTCCGGCAGCTGGCGATGGACGACGACGCCGACGTACTCGCCCGCCTCGCGGCGGCCGAGGTTCAGCTGGTAGCCGGATCGGAAGCTGATGCCGCTGTTGAACGTGCACGCGCCGTCCTTGCTGAGGTTGGCCTGCGGATCGACCGCGCCACTGCGGCCCGGTTTGGGACCCAGCTTCGGCGTGCAGTCGGTGTTCGGCGCTTCGTCGAGCTTGTAGTCGAGCTCGAGTTCGAAATCGAGGAACTTGTCGACCGTGCTGAGCCCGCCGCTCGGCTGCTTGCTCTCCGCGGTCGGCACGCTCGAGATCACGCCGTTGTCGACCTTCCAGCTACGCTCCGCGGGATTGGTCGACGGCGGCGTCGCGGGCGGCGTCGCGCCGGCGCGGCCGCCGCCGGCCGGAACGGTCCAACCTGTGAAGTCCTTGCCGTTGAAGAGCTGCTTCCAGGCGCCCTGAGCCAGCAGCGGAGCCGACGCCAGCACGATGGCGAGGGCGCACTTGGAGATCGATTTCATATCAGTACCTCGGGTGAATTGTTGATAGGCCAGCCGGTTCCCCGGCAGGCGCGAAATAGAATAAGCCAAAAGTCGTCCCCTATGGTCCCTTTCCTCCGGTGACAACCACCCAGTCGGCCCATTCCTTCGCCTCATACACCTGGGCAGTCATCCCGGTCCCCCAGGTGCCGTCCACGAGATAGGTCTGCAGTTCGGTTGCCAGTGCCCTGATGGCCGGTGTGAAGGCGGCCTTGAGATCGTCTGAGTCCGATCCGTTCGGCCAGTACTTGTCGCGCGAGGCCTTGGTCAGCGCCACAATGCAGATGTAATCCGGCGCGTTCTGACTCTTGTAGTAGAGGAATCGCAGGTCGGGACGCAGTTTGCCGACGGTGGGGTTCAACTTCTCGGTCACGAACTTCTCGAAACCGGCGCCCTTCTCCGGTTGCACCCGGATGTAGTGGATTCCGAGCAGATCCACGGTCGGCAGCGTGCCGAGGCCCGGCGCGCCGATCAGCCGATACTCCGTGCCCCCCGGCGGGACGCCGGCGTCAGACCTCGTCCAGACGATCGCGCTCGTGCCCGCGTGCGGTCCGCGATCCTTCTTGACGGCGGTCATCTGCCAGCCGGCCGCCGGCGCGCCCGTATCTCCGTCCCGGAAGACGAGACGTTCCGTCAGTTTCAATGTCTGAGCCTCCGCCGTCGCGGCCACGGCCGTCAGCAGGAGCGTCGCTGCAAATCCTGTTCTCATGGTTGGACTCCCCAGCCCGAAAGTATAGGATGATACGGCTCGAAACAGGCTGTTCGGGTCGGAGGCAATTGCCATGAAACGAGTCGCACCTTTTTTCCTGCTTCTTGTCGTCTTCGCGGTCGGCGCCGTCCTGCGTGGTCAACAGACCCCGGACCAGACGCTCGCGCAACTGAAGCCGGCGCCGGGCCTCGAGGTGAAGCTGTTCGCCTCCGAGCCGATGGTGACCAACCCCACGGACATGACCGTCGACGAGCGCGGCCGCGTCTGGGTGCTGGAGGGCGCCAACTACCGGCGCACCCAGCGGCAATTGCCGGACATCCGGCCCGCCGGCGATCGCATTGTGATCCTCGAAGACACCAACAACGACGGCAAGGCCGACAACGCCAAGGTGTTCGATCAGGATCCCAAGATTCGCGTGCCGCTCGGCATCGCCGTCCTCGGCGACAAGGTCTATGTCGCCCAGTCGCCCGACATCATCGTCTACACCAAGGACGCCAACGACAAGATTCTCAAGAAGGAAGTGCTGCTGACGGGCTTCAACGGCATCGACCACGATCACGGTCTGCACGCGATCCAGTTCGGACCGGACGGCAAGTACTACTTCAACCAGGGCAACACCGGGCTCGACGTCACCGACAAATCGGGCAAGCGCGTCTTCATGCAGACGCCGGCCGCGACCGGTGGCGGAGGCGGCGGACAGGGCAACGCGCCGGCACCGGCGACACCGCCGACCGGCCCCGGGTATTTCCAGGGCGTCGTGATGCGGATGAACGCCGATGGCACCGGCCTCGAGGTGCTCGGCCAGAATTTCCGCAATCCGTACGAAGTGGCCGTCGACTCGTGGGGCAACGTCTGGCAAACCGACAACGACGATGACGGGTACGCGTGGACGCGGCTCATGTACAACATGGAAGGCGGCAACTACGGCTATCGCGGGCCGCTCAACAAGACGTGGAGTGAAGACCACGGCACGCACTGGCATCAGGAACTGCCGGGCGTCGCACCGCTCCTCTATCGCATCGGCGCCGGCTCGCCCTGCGGTCTGCTCGTCTACGAAGGCAAGCTCCTGCCGGCGAAGTATCGCGGCCAGCTGATGCACGCCGATGCCGGCAAGCGCATCGTCGCGATGTATCCGCTCGAAGAACGCGGCGCCGGCTTCGAAGGCCGCAGCGAAGACATCCTGAACGGCGGCGACGACACGTGGGCGCGTCCATCTGACGTGGCTGTCGCGCCGGACGGCGCGCTGTTTGTCGCCGACTGGTACGACCCCGGCGTCGGCGGCCACTTGATGGGCGACGATGGCACGCGCGGGCGTGTGTATCGGATCGCGCCGGTCGGCAACAAGCCGACTGTGCCGGCGCTCAACCTGAACACGCCGGCAGGGCTGACTGCCGCATTCAGATCGGGGAACATGTCGACGCAGTTTCTGGCCTACACCGCCATCAAGAGCAAGGGCCAGGCGTCGCTGTCGCTCCTGCAGTCGATGTGGCGGCAGACCGCCGATCCGATTCTGAGGGCGCGCGCGCTGTGGCTGCTCGGCGGTCTGGGCGACGCGGGATCGGCGGCGATTCAGGAAGCGATGAAGAGCGCCGAGCCGAACTTCCGAGTGCTCGGGCTGCGCGTGGCGCGTGCGACCGGCGCCGACATGCTCACGTTCTCCAAGCCGTTCCTGCGCGATCCGGCGCCGAAAGTCCGGCGCGAAATCGCGTTGATGCTGCAGGACCCGACCAAGATGCTGCCGGCCTACGCGTATCCCGCGCAGGTGCAGCCGTCGGCCGAGTGGCTCGACGCGATGGCCACGCTGGCCTCGCAGTACGACGGCAAGGATCGCTGGTATCTCGAGGCGCTTGGCATCGCCGCGCGCGGCCGCGAGGACGCGCTCTACGCGAGGCTCAAGGCGCAGACCACGCCGAGGCCCGCCGGCCAGATGGGCCAACTGGTGTGGGAGATGCGGCCGAAGGCCGCGATCCCGGATCTCGTCGCCACGCTCAACAGCGCGTCGGCGCCGGCCGCCGACAAGACCGTCGCCCTGGACACGCTCGGCAACATGGAGTGGCCGGAAGCGACGCGCGCGGTCGAGACGTTCATCCTGGCGTCGGCAACTCCGCCGGCCCTGGCCGAGCACGCGTTCGAGGTCTACAGCCATCAGCTCTTCAGCCTCTGGACCGACGCGCGCAAGAGCCCGTCGCTCGCGCCGATCATGCGCAAGGCGTTCACGCTGCCCGGCGCCCAGAGCGCCGCGGTGACCCTGGCCGACTCGCTCAACGATCCGGCGCTCGCCCCTGAGTTGCTGACGCTCGCCAAGACCGCCGCGGCCACGCCTGAGGCGCGCGCGGCGGCGATCGATTCGCTCTCCTACGCACGCGATGCGCAGAAGCTCGCGGACTTCAAGGCGCTGGCCGAGAGCGGCCCGACGCCTGTTCGCGTCGCGGCGGTTCGCGCTGTGGCCGCCCTTGGCCAGACCAGGCACGGAAGTTTGGGCTCAGACGCTCGTCGTGAGCACCGCGCCCAACGAAGTGCGGTCGGAGGCGCTGCGCCTCATGGCCGGATCGGTCGCTGGCCTGAACGCTGTGTTGGACATGGCGGAGAAGAACACGCTGCCGGCCGAGCTCAAGACGCTGGCGAGCAACCTCACCAACAACGCGATGCCGCCGGCGGCGGCAGGCCGAGGTGGACGCCGCGGCGGTCCGCAGTCGCCGGTCACGATCCGGCAGCGCGGCGGGGTCCCAACCGATCCGGCGTACATCGCGGTGCGCGATCGGGCGGCCAAGCTGCTGCCGGCGCCGTCGGCCAAGCGGATTCCGACGTCGTTCGAGATCGACTTGAACTACGGCGCGAAGGCCTCCGAAGGCAAGAAGGTGTTCGACACCGACGCCATCTGCGCCGCCTGTCACAGCGTCGGCGGCCCGACGAAGCTCGGCCCCGACTTGTCGCACATCGGGACGAAGTACGGCAAACAGGCGCTGCTCGACAGCATCATCAATCCAAGCGAAGGCATCTCGCCGGAGTTCGTGCCGACGACCTTCACGATGAAGAACGGCGACACCGTGGCGGGGCTCATTGCCGAAGAGCGGCCGGATCAGATCACGGTGCTGATCGGGCCGAACCAGCAGCAGCGGATCAAACCGGCCGATGTCGCCTCGCGCAAGGAGAGCCGCGTCTCGCTGATGCCCGAGGGTCTGCTCAATCCGTTGTCCATGCAGCAGATTGCGGACCTGCTGGAGTACCTGGCGTCGCTGAAGTAAGAGCCAGGGACAGACGAGTACGACAGATACGACAGGCACGAGGAACGCGCTGACGCGGGCCGTCGTCCTCGCCCTGCTCCTTTCCGTCGCCGCGCCGAATTCTCGAGCGGCGGCTGATTTCGTCCGTGTTGAACTCTCGGACGGCGCCATGGGGACGACCTTCTCGGTCGTCGCCTACGGAACCGACCTCGGGCAGCTCGAGGGCTCGTCGCGCGCAGCGATGGACGAGGCGCATCGGCTCGATCGCCTGCTCTCCAACTATCTGTCCGACAGCGAATGGAGCCGAGTGAATCGGGAGGCGGCTGAACATCCCGTCGTCGTGTCGCCGGAGCTCTTCGATCTGTTGTCGGCGTGTCTCGGCTACAGCCAGCAGAGCGAAGGCGCCTTCGACATCACGGTTGGACCCCTCATGAAGGTGTGGGGCTTCTATAAGGGCGAGGGCCTGTTGCCCCGGCCGGAGGAGATCGAGGATGCGCGCGCCCGTGTCGGCTATCGGCACGTGCGGTTGGATCCCACGCGCCGCACGGTTCAGTTCGACCGGCGCGGCGTGGAAATCGATCCGGGCGGCATCGGCAAGGGCTATGCGGTCGATCGAATGGTCGACGTCCTCAGACGCCAGGGCGTTGAGATTGCGCTGGTGTCGGCCGGCGGCAGCAGCATCTATGGCCTGGGCGCGCCTCCGGGCGACCCGGCAGGATGGGTGGTGCCCGTTCGGGCGCCAGCGGATCCGCTTCAGGCAGCCGCCACGGTGCGGCTGAAGAACATGTCGGTTTCAACTTCCGGCAGCTACGAGAAATTCTTTCGCGCCGGTGGACGCCTCTATTCGCACATCATGGATCCACGCACGGGCTACCCAGCGCAGGGCACGGCCTCCGTGTCCGTAGTGGCGCCTCTGACCATCGATAGCGAGGCCTGGGCCAAGCCGTACTTCGTCAACGGCCGCGCATGGACGGCCGCCCACACGCCCCGCAGCTTTCGCGTCGTGTTCTGCGATGACAGCTGTTCGTGGATGGGGACGGGTTAGTTTTCCACAGATTCGGGGGGATCGGTGCCAGGTCTGCTGGGGTCTTCCTTCGGTCGGCGGGACGAAGCCGCCAAAGACGCCGGTCAATTCAGGTGAGCCGACCGAGGGAAGACCCAGCAGACCTGGCACCAATCCCCCCGAATCTGTGGAAAACTAACCCGTCCCCATGTTTACGTTCTTGCTGTTCACGATTCTGGCTAGTCAGAGTTTCTCGGGGTTGCGGGTCGAGCCGGTTGCCGAAGGGTTTCCTGGAGGCGAGGGGCCGGTCTGGTCGCGAGATGGGTTCTTGATTTTCAGCGACTACAGCCGGGATCGCCTGTACAAGTACGTGCCGGGCAAGGCGCCGGAAATCTACCGGGAGGATTCGCACGGCACCAACGGCAACACGCTGGACGCGCAGGGGCGGCTCTACTCCTGCGAATACAAGTCGCGGCGAGTGACACGCACGGATCGCCAGGGCCGGGTCGAGGTGCTCGTCGATAAGTTCGAAGGGAAGCGCTTCAACGCGCCCAACGACATCGTCGTGCGCCGCGACGGCCACGTGTACTTCACCGACCCGCTCTTCACGCCGCTCGAACAGCGCGATCTCGACTTCTATGGCGTGTACCACCTGACGCCCGCAGGGGCACTCGAAGCCATCGCGCGGCTGCAGACCCGGCCCAATGGCATTGCACTTTCGCCGGACGGCAGGATCCTGTACGTCGCCAACACGGATGAGAAGAATATTCGCGCGTACGACGTGGACCAGGCCGGCCGCGTCTCAAACGAGCGCGTGGCGGTCGCGAATCTCGGCGGCGGTCCCGACGGCATGCGCGTGGATGCGAACGGCAACCTGTACGTGGCCGCCGGCGGTGTCGAAGTCTACTCACCGGCAGGCAAACTCCTGGGTAAGATCGCCGTGCCCGTCAATCCCCGCAACCTGGCCTTCGGCGACGCCGACATGAAGACGCTTTATCTGGTCGGGAATTCGATCTTCAAGGTGAGGGTCGACGTGCCGGGATCGGTGCAGTCCTGACACTTGGGTGGGTCCCAAGGCCCGCCGCCCTATCGAGGAAGGAAGCCCCGGGCCCTCGGGCCCGGGAATGGCTTCTTCCAGCCGCAGCATGCCGAAGGCCGCCGGCACGTGGAAATTGGCCTGCCCGTCGGGCTCCAGGCGTAGTGTTTCTTCTCGCCCGTGCCAGCAATCCGGTACAGGCCGATTCGGAACTCGAGTCCGGGCCGTGTCGGCCGAGTGTCGATCGCGCTGAACGGGATGCGCATCTCGCCGTACCACGTCCTGGCGGCGCCATCGACGCGGGCCTTGACCGAATAGCCCGAGTTCCATTTCATTCCCTCCGCCATCCTCGGGGCGTCCCGGTTGATGTCCAGATCCACCCACTCGCCCTGTGGCGACACTTGAAGCTCCTTGTACTGGCCGATGTGCTCGAAATCCCAGCCGATGAACACCTCGGCGACATCCCAGTTCCAGAGCTGCGGCGTCTCAGCCGACGGGTCCGGGTTCGGCTTGAGGTTCAGCTCGATCGTACGGACAACTGAACAGCAGGTACAGATACCGATCGCTCCATCGCGAGCGGACGACAGTCAGGAGGACCGGCGATGCGAGCCCCGAAGTAGTCACTCGAGATCTCGACCGAGGGCGCGTGCGCCCATTCCGGCTCGAGGGATCGGCGGTCAGATCGAAATCCCGATCCACGTGAGTGGTGCTGAAGACGGGCGGCGCCGGATGCGGCGCTTGAACTTGAACCGCCGCGACCTCGGCGGCCAACGCCAACAGGAAGATTGTCGTCAGTCTGGACATGGCCTCACCTCATGACCTCCAGATCGACGATCGCTATCGTATTGAACGTCGGCAGCGTGAACTCGGTGGATTTGCCCGGGTGCTCCACATCCCTCAATTTCACTTCCGGCGTCGTGGCGGAATACGCCGCGCTGGTCACCGGCCGGAACCGGCCCAGCAGGCGGACGCGCACGTCCTGCTGGATGCGATTGCGGCTGTAGCTCAGCAGGAAGAGCCGCAGGTGCCCACCGTCGCCGGTAAGACGCGCGATGGCGGTGCTGGTTCCATACAGCCGAACCAGCCGTTTGTCGTCGCCGAGCATTTCGCGCACGCGCGCGGCCAGGTCGCTGGGATTGGCGGCCGCGCTCTTCGGAAAATCCGGCGTGCCCAACTGGATCGTGAGATCCAGTTGACGATCAGGCCGGGTCACGACGCGGTACAGCAGATTCCGGCGAGTCAGCATGTTGAGCACTTCGCCCATCTCCGGCGACCCATCGTCTATCACGCCGATGTTCGCGAGTGCCGGCAACGGCGGCTGCGTGTGCGCCTTCAGGAATCCGAGGACGTTGCCGAGTTCCTTCACGTCGGCGGGATCCGGATTGAGCACCGCATCGACGCCGAAGGCAAAGGCCTCGGCCGCGGCAAGCGGTGCGGAGCCCGGAGGCAGCCTTTGCGTACCTGGCCTTTTCAAGGCCTCGCTGAAACCGCCACCCGTTCGATTCGACCCACGGCGCCGACGTGGCCTGCGCGTATCCGCTGTTCGGTGCGTTGCGAAGCGCGGGTGCCGGGACCTCGCGAAATTGCGCGGCTTCGGCGCCGCCCGGCGCCGGAAGCGCGAGTGCCTGGGCCACCAGAGCGGATCCGGCGTCCGTGACGTAGATCCGCGGCGGCTGCGAGGATTGACTGGCGCCACGACGAGCCGATGCCGCCGGCGAGCACGATCCCGCACGCGACGGACCACCAGCAGACCGCCGATATTTCATAGCGTGATTTCCGTGTGTCGAATCTTCGCGAGATCGTAGGTTCCAAGGCCGAGAGTCGACGCGTACTCGATATGCCCGGTCTCACGGACGAACCGGTTGACGTTCGGGTCGGCCTCCCATTGCTGCGGTGTTGCCGAAGTACTTCGGGTCGCGCTCCCAGACGGAAATCGCGCCCTCCTGCCTGTCGCTTCTGGTCGATGACGTCGATCAGCAGCCGGTCGATCGCCACCGGATCCGTGCCGAACTTCATCTGCTTCGGATAGAAGCGATAGCGCTTGTTCGTCGAGAACGGGCCGCCGTGCCACACGCCGCGCAGGCCGTCCATGATGTTGAGCACGGTCCGCGTCCGGATCGGCTCGACCCGCGCCAGCGTCCCGATGAACGTCAGCGTCTCGGTCTGGAACTTGTAGTGGGAGCGCGCGACGTTGTTGAACTCGCCGTAGGCAATGTTCTTCAGGCAGCCGGTCACGCCCGACGCGCTGTGATCCTTCATGTTCGGCACGTTGATGATCTTCGTGAAGTGCTCGGTGACCATGCGAATCAGGTACGAGCGCGTGTCGTCTTCGCCGAAGAAATTCGTCTCGACGTAGACGTCGGGATCGTAGCCAAGCCAGGTGTTCGCCGACTCGATCCGGATGCCGGCCGGGACGAAGCGCTCGTAGTGCGGCAGCAGGATCTGGCCGCCGCCGCGCTCGTGAATCACGATGTTCGTGGCTTTCACGCCGACCGTCGATCAGATTGGCTGCGATCTCGGCGACGACCTCAGGCATCGACATCGCGCCGGGCGCGCCGGAGGCGTTGACCTTGATGCCGACGAAGTCCTCGCTGTTGAAGAAGCGCGCCCAACTGTCGCGTGGATCGCGGTCGCCCGTGAGCGACGTCATGCCTCGCGCGATCATCGTGCGCACGGTGGGCACGTCGACCCGTTCGGTGGCCTCGTCGATGCACGCCGGCGCGTGCACGGTCACGACGCGGCCGGGATAGGCGCCCGGCATCCCGGGCTTTCCGGCCTTGTAGTTCGTGACGATCCGATACTTCGGAATCCGGCGCGCGTCGAGCGCCGAAAGCGCCGGCAGGAAGGCGGCGCCCGCGAGAAACGTGCGGCGATCGATGGGCATAAGGACGGTGCGGCCGGACGCCACGGATTATACTGGCCGTCGGCATTCCTATGCTGCAGGGATTGACCTCGGGGATGGCCTTGCTTGCCCTGACTGGGACATTCTGGGCCGGACCGGGCGCGCCAGTCCCCCATAGGTCATCCGGCCTCGCGGGCGTCACGGCGGAGGTGCGCACGCGAACAATCTATGTCTCGGCCCTCGACACCAACGGCGCACCGGTCCCGGACATGCGGCCGTCCGACTTCGACGTGAAAGAGGGCGGCAAGACGCAGGAGATTGCCGTCAAGCCCGCCACGGCAGACTTTCGGATCGCCGTCCTCGTCGCCGACTGGGGGACCGGCAACTTTCAGGCTGGCCTGGCGCGATTCATAGAGAAGCTGTACGGCCACGCCGAGTTCTCGCTCGTCTCCGTGCTCTTGCAGCCGATTACCGTGCTCGACTACTCGGCCAATCTCGGCGGGTTGATCGGCGGCCTCAACCGCCTCGGCGTGCGCGGACGCCAGAAAGACGCTCAGCTTCTCGAAGCCATTCAAGACGCGACAAAGACGGTGCGCCATGAAACCAAGCGGCCCGTCATCGTGGTGTTGAGAATCGGCGCTGAGGCGACAACCTCCATCTCGGGAGATACCGTGCGCGATCAGCTTCGGAGGAGCCGCGCCATTCTGGAGGTCATTTCTCTCGGCATCCAGACGTCAGCGACCCAGACCGCGACCGGCGACGATCCGCTTTCCGCTGCCCAGAATCAGTTGAGAGACGACGAGCGGCGCCAGAGCGCCTTCGCGCTCGCCCAGGTGCTCGGCGACGGTTCCCGCGAATCGGGAGGACGGAACGATCAGGTCATCTCGACGACGCTCGTGACCACGCTCGGTCAGCTCGCCGACGAACTGCTGCACCAATACGAGATCACCTACACCTTGCCCGACGGGGTGAAACCAAGCGAGAAGCTGTCGGTTACGAGCAAACGGAAGGGCGTGACCGTCCGCGCCCCCACGCGGTTGACCAATTGACCGAACAAACTCAAACACGTCCCCTACTCACTGTTCTATTTGCTCTGAGGGTCCCATGTCACACAGATTGACTTCCTCGATAGCGGGTTTCGCGATTGCCAGCGCACTGATCACGGCTGCGGGCTCGACGGACATCAAGGGCCGTGGCCTCGAGGCCGCCAAACGCACCGTCTACGTCTCGGTGCTTGACAAGAACGGTGCGCCCGTGACGGACATTCAAGCCGCCGACTTCGAAGTCAAGGAGGGCGGAAAGACGATGGAGATTGTCAGCGCGAAGCCGGCAACAGTGCCGCTGCGCATCGCGCTGATTGATTCCGATGGTGGGTACGGCGCCTACCAGGCGGGGATGCTCAAGTTCATGAACAAGCTGCTCGGCCACGCCGAGTTTTCGCTGACTTCGGTGATCGTGCAGCCCACGAAAGTGCTCGACTATTCGTCCGATCCGGCCGCTCTCGTCAAGGCACTCGAAGCGGTCGGCCGCCGCGGCGTCCAACGCGGCGGCCAGCTGATGGAAGCCATCAACGACGCGACGAAGAATGTGCGCGCCGAGGGCAAACGGCCGGTGATTGTCGCCATGCGCATTGGCGGAGAGTCGGTCAGCTCGCTGAGCCCGAAGGACGTGCGGGAACAGCTCAGGAAGAGCGGGGCCACGCTGTACGTCATCTCGGTCAGAGGCGTGGACAAGACCGACACCGGAGCGGCCGGAGCCGGCCCCAACAGCATGACCGCAGCCGGTCAGCAAGAGCAGCTTCGCGATTCGGAGCAGAGCGAAAGCGCGGTCAACCTGCAGCAGGTGTTGAACGACGGGTCCAAGGAATCGGGCGGGCACTTCGAGGAAGTGGTCTCGACGACGATGACCGCCACGGTCGAGAAACTGGCCGACGAGCTGTTGAACCAATACGAGATCATCTATGCCGTGCCAGATGGCGTGAAGCCGAGCGACAAGCTGTCGGTCGCGACGAAGCGCAAGGGCGTGAACCTGTACGCGCCGAATCGGCCGCCGATGTAAGCTCTCGAGCGGGTCCTGGCGCACGCCGGCGACGAACAGATGGGCGCGCCCGTCATGAGAGGAACCATGCGATACCGGTGGACCGTCGAACTCCTGGCCTTTTCAGCGATCGGCGCGTTGCTGGCCACGCTATCGGCCTGCCGCCAGCCTGCCGCGCAAACAGCCGCGCCGGCGGCTGCGGTGTCCACGGGTCAGACGTCCGACTGGTTCTCGGATGTCGCCGCAGTGCGATCGCCCGCGCGCGCCCCTCACGCGATGGTGGCGTCGAGTCAGCCGCTCGCCTCGCAAGTCGGCCTCGACATCCTGAAGCGCGGCGGAAACGCCGTCGACGCGGCGATCGCCATGGCCGCCATGCTGAACGTGACCGAGCCAAGCATGACGGGAATCGGCGGCGACGCCTTCATGATGGTCTATTCGGCGAAGACCAGGAAACTCGAAGGTTTGAACGCCAGCGGGCGGGCGCCGAAGGCGTTGAGCCTGGACTACTTCGTCAAGCACGGGTTGAAGGAGGTGCCGTTCACCGGCATGGAGCCCATCACCGTGCCGGGCGCGTTCGACGGCTGGGTCACTCTGCTCGAGAAATACGGAACGATGAAGCTGCCGGATCTGCTGGCGCCGGCGATCGAGTATGCGGAGAACGGGTTTCCCCTCGAGGAGAAGATCGTGGCGGACTGGACGGCGGGCGTGCGGCCGCCCGAGGCGCGCAAGTTCGAGTTTCCGCCCGCGTTTCTGTTCAACGGCGCGCCGCCAACCGCCGGGACGATCTTCGTTCAGAAGAACCTGGCTCGCACGTTCAGGACGCTCGCCAAGGGCGGGCGCGATGCGTTCTATCGCGGCGAGATTGCGAAGGCCATCGTGGACTACTGCCAGAAGAACGGTGGATTTCTGACGATGGAGGACTTTGCGGCGCAGAAATCGGAATGGGTGGAGCCCATTTCGACGACCTACAAGGGCCTCACCTTGTACGAAATGCCGCCCAACGGCCAGGGGCTGACGGCGCTCATTCTTGCGAACATTCTGGAAGGCATCGACCTGAAGTCGATGCGCAACGATCCGGTGGCGTACCTACCACACGCTGATCGAAGCCACGAAGATCGCATTTGCCGACCGGAATCATTACATCGCCGATCCGGCGTTTGCGAAGACGCCGGTGAAAGAGCTCGCGTCGAAGGACTACGCGGCCAGGCGCCGGGGCTTGATCGATCCTGCGAAAGCGATCGATCCGCCGTCGTTCGGCGATGTCCGCGTTGGCGGCGACACAACCTATTTCACCGTCGTCGACAAGGATCGCAACGCCGTTTCGTTCATCAACAGCCTCTTCCAGGCCTTCGGGTCGGGCGTGTTGGCCGGCGACACCGGGATCATGCTGCAGGATCGCGGCGCCGGTTTCTCGCTCGATCCGAACCATCCGAACAAGCTCGAGCCAGGAAAGCGGCCGTTCCACACGCTCGTGCCGGCCATGGTGCTCAAGGACGGCAGCTTGATGATGTCCTACGGCGTCATGGGCGGAGACATCCAGGTGCAGGGGCACGTGCAGGTGATTCTGAATCTGGTCGAGCGCGGGCTGAACCTTCAGCAGGCGATCGACGCGCCTCGCGTCCGCTACATCGCCGGCCGCAACGTCATGCTCGAGGACGAGATCACCCAACCGGTGATCGACGCGCTCGTGGCGAGAGGGCATGTCCGCGCGGTGGCGCCGCCCGGAATCAAGTACCGCGCGCTGATGGGCGGCGGGCAGGCGATCATGGTGGACCCGGCTACCGGCGCACTGCTCGGCGCCTCGGACAGGCGCAAAGACGGGCTCGCGATCGGGTACTGAGGCATCGCGGCGTGCGCGCGGCGTGTCGATCTATTGCGCGTGCTTCGCGGCGAAGGACTCTTACTGATGTTCCCTGTGCGTGCAGCCTTCGAACGTGGCGAGCATGAGCCGGCCGTCGTCGCCCAGTTCCTGCCGGAGGCCGATTTCGGTTGAATAGTAGCCGGTGATCGTCATTGCCTTGATGGCGGTGAAGAACTCGAGACCCGCGCGCTCCTCGCGCGCGCCATCTGTCGAGAGCCGCGTGAGCAGATCGGTCTGCTGAGCAGGTGTGGTGGCGACGAATTCCTTGCCAAACAAAGCGAGGCTGCGACCGTCGAGCCACGAGAGGCCAGCCAGAAACTGATTTCGATCCGCTCCCGCGGCGGCCGCGAGCACCGTGTCGATATAGCGGTCCACCTGCGCCGTCCTGGCGCCTGGCGTGTCGGTTGACGGGATGATCAGCTCGACCAGCACGCCGACGGTCGCGAACTGATGCGCCGACAGGGAGGCCGGAGTGAACGCGCCGGGTTGCGGCAACCCGGCGGGCGCGGCCCGCATGTGCATCGCCTGCTCGTCTGCCAGCGCGCGCAGGTTGTCGATCCAGACCGCGGATGCGGTCGCGCCGACGCCTGCCACCAGCCCACGCAGGGCGTCCCGACGATTGATCCCGTGACGTGTCATGGAACCCCGGCCTCTCCTCATAGATCTCCGCGCTTCATCTGTTCCGCCACGTAATCCGTCGCCCGCCACGACAGCGCGAGAATCGTCAGCGTCGGGTTCTTCTCAGTGGCGGTCGTGAACGCCGAGCCGTCCACCACGAACAGGTTCTTCACCTCGTGCATCTGGTTGAATGCATTGAGGGCCGACCGCTTCCGGTCGGCGCCCATGCGACATGTGCCGTGCTCGTGGATCGCCGAGCCGTTGAAGTCGAGCGCGGCCCTTTCGTAGCCAACCAGCACACCGCCGGCCGCCTTGACGATTTCCTCCGCGGTGTCCGCCATGTGTTGGGCCATCTTCCGCTCGTTTTCGCCGATGCGGTAGTCGATCTTCAGGAGCGGCACGCCGTACCTGTCAGCGCCACTTTCGCCGACCGTGATGCGGTTGTGCGCGTACGGCAGGACCTCGCCGTATGGGTGAATCTCGAACCAGGCAGGATGCCGGCGCTTGATTTCACGCTTGAGGCCGGCGCCAAAGCCCGGAATCGTTTCGCTGCCCGAGTGGGCGCCGCCCGCGCTTGCGCCTGTGTTCCAGAATTGTGCGCCAAAGCCGCGGAGGTAGTCGCGAGTGTGGCCGGGCAGATGATTGAAACGCGGCAGGTAAATGTGCTCGCCGCTGATGCCGCGGTCGTTCCGCGTCGCCGTCCCCGCCAGCGCCGGAAGATAGCCGCGGATGTGCAGGCGGATCTGCTCGCAGAGATAGCGGCCAATGACATCTGATTCATTGCCAATGCCGTTGGGATGGCGGCTCGACTTCGAGTTCAGGAGAATTCTGGTCGAGTCCACGGTGCTCGCACCAAGCACGACGACCTTGCCGAGGACGCGCTGTTCAGCGCCCGTGCGGCGATCGAAGTACTGCACGCCGCTGGCGAGACCCTTGTCGTCGACGAGCACGCGCGCGGCAACGGCGTTCGATCGAATCTCCAGGCGCCCTGTCTGTAACGCGAAGGGCAGCAGATGGTCGGCGGAGTTGAAAAATGAGGCGGTGTCGCAGCCCTGGCCGCACGCCCCGCAGTAGTGGCAGGCAGGGAAGCCGCGCACGGATCTCGTCATGTTGGCGCGCCGGCCCGCGACCATCCGGATGCCGATCGACTGCGCCGCCTTGCGCAGCAGGGCTTCGCCGCACCGGGGCGGCGGCGGCGGCAGATGGAATTTGCTGCCTGGCAGCGAGGGCGAATCGTCGTCCCCGCCGCACACGCCGATCAACTGGTCGACCTTGTCGTAGTACGGTGCGATGTCCTTATAGGAGATCGGCCACGGGATCTCCCACCCGTCCTTCTCCGGGCCCTTGAACTCGAGATCGGACAGCCGCAGGCTGACCCGGCCCCAGACGTTCGTCTTGCCGCCATGTCCCCACACGCGCACCAGGTCGAATCGCTGGCCAACGGGCGTGACATATGGCTGTTCTTTCGTGTCGAGATAGAACTGCGGCGGCGTCTCGCCTCGCGCCCGGCGCTCGCGCGCTTCCCATGGCGTCACGTGCGTCCAGAACTTCGAGCGGTCAAACCGATCGCCAGCGTCGAGCAGCACGACATCGACGCCTTGGCTCGTCAGGTTCCACGCCGCCATGCCGCCTGACGCGCCACTGCCGATGACGATGACGGGGTAGACGCGAGCCGGGTTGATGATCTGCATGAGGCGTGCCTGCGACCCGGCTGCAGCATCCCACAGCACGATCTCCGTGACAAGACCGTCCTGGAGCCCGCGGAGTTTCCGGCGTTACACTCGGCCTGGAATCCGCTGCCGCGGGTCAGTCGTTGGCGCTCGCGGTGCAGGCCGTTTCGCGCGTCCTGTCAGGCATGAAAGCGACGGCGAGAACAATGACGTCACCCCGGGGACACGAGAAGCGCGCTGATCTAGACTCGGCAGTGGTGCCGTCCGTCTGGAGTCGAGTCCTGTTTTGCGGGGTGTTGGCCGTCATCGGCCTTCCGCTCGTGGCTCAGCACGCCGACATGCCTCCCGTCGTGCCAAGCGAGGTCGATCGGCCCATGCCGATGGTCCGGAAGGCGCTCGGCAAGTTCCACCGCGGGGTTTCAACAACCGTCAAGGACGCGCAAGCCTACGTGGATCAGGGCTTCCAGCTCATGTTTGCGTTCGACAAGATAGACGCCATCCGGTCGTTTCGCGAAGCCGAGAAGCTGGATCCCACGTGCGCGATGTGCTTCTGGGGAGAAGCCTGGTCGTGGGGTTCGTACCTGAATGGCCCCATGACTGCGGATGACGCACCACACGCCTACGCGGCGTCCCGGCAGGCCATGACGCTCAGTCCCGATCACGCCACACCGGTTGAACGCGAGCTCATTCAGGCGTTGTCCGTGCGGTACGTCGAGCATTTCGACCCAGCGACGAGGCGCGATCAGGACACGGCGTATGCCGACGCCATGCGTCGGGTCCATGAACAGTTCCCCAACGACCTCGACGTCGCGACCCTTTATGCCGACGCGTTGTTTCTCCTCGAGCCTCGACGCGGGTCGCGAGACATCGACGCCCCGAACGTCCAGCGCATCGCGCAGGTGCTCGAATCCGTCCTCGCCCGGGACGTGCGGCACGTGGGCGCCTGCCACCTGTACGTCCACCTCACGGAGGCGACCGTGAGCCCGGGCAAGGCGGAAGCCTGCGCGGAGTTCCTCGGGAACGCGATTCCCGGCGCCAGTCACATCAACCACATGCCGTCGCATACCTGGAACGGCGTCGGTCGATGGGGCGACTCCGTCCGGGCGAACCTGCAGGCCTGGCGCTCCGACCAGAAGGCCGCACGGGGTGAGGCGTTTGCGATCTATCCGACCCACAATCTGCACATGCTCGCGTTCGCCGCGTCCATGGACGGCCAGGGCGCGGTGGCGATTCAGGCGGCGAAGGATTACGAGACGTTGACGCACAGCCCTTTCCTTCGCATCCTGACGCTGGTCCGATTCGGCCGACTCGAGGACTTCGGCGCGATCTTGAAGCCGTCGAACAATCCGATCGACGAGGGTGTGTGGAACTTCGGTGAGGGTTACGCGCGGCTGAAGCACGATGACAGAGCTCAGGCGCGAATGTTGCTGGATCGCGTGCTGGACGCGGCAGAACACTCCAAGGCGGTGTTCCGATTCCATTCCGCCCATGACCTGCTGGGAACACTCGGAGCGATTCTCGAGGGAGAGATCCACCGGGCGGGTGGCGACCGCGACCACGCGATTGCCTCGTTCGAGCGCGCCGTCGCGCTGAACGACGCGATGATCTATGACGAGCCGGAGCCCTTGCCATTTGCCGCGCGCCACTGGCTGGGCGCGGCGTTGCTCGAGGCTAACCGCTATGCCGACGCCGAGCGCGTGTATCGTGAGGACCTCGGCAAACACCCGAACAACGGCTGGTCCCTCGTCGGTCTGAAGGCCGCGCTCGAAGGGCAGGGGAAACCTGCAGGCGATGTCGCGAAACAGTTCGCGTCCAGTTGGAAGCGCGCGGACACTTCAATCCGAGCGTCCAGATTCTGACGCCTATGCGAACGGCTCTCCGGTCGAAATCCACTCGACCGGTACGTCGGTGATGAACGTCTTGAGCCAGTCGGCCACTTCGCGCATGCCAAAATCTTCCGACAGCATGTGCCCGAGAAGGATGACGCCCTTCGGCTGCCCGAGCGCCGCCGAGTCGAGCGCGTACTCGGCGTTGCCGCCCGATTCCGGATTCTCGCCGCCGATCGAAACGTCGACCGACGGATTCAACGCGGGCACGCCGTAACCTGGACCGAGCATGACGCGGCTGACCTTCATTGCGGGATCCCCGACGACGCGAATGGCGCGGCCGTTCAGTCGTTTCGCGATGTCCGAGGCGAACGCTTTGAGCGTGGTCTCGGGCACCACGTAGATCCGCGCCTGCGTGGGAGACGCGTACGGCGTCAGCCCGAGCATCCGCGCGGATCCGACGACGAGCGGATCGGGCTGGAGGGCGTGAGCGTGATCGTGGAAGCGGAAGACGACAAGGTTGTTCTCCTTGATGAACTTCTGCTTGGCCTGATAGACCGCGTCGCCTTCAAGGCTCGTTGTCGTGTCCGTGTGGTTGTAGAACGTCGGCTCGTGGGTGATGACGAAGTTCCTTCCGGCGGCGGCCGCACGCTTGATGAGATCGAACGTCGCCATCCCCGTAGTGGCGATACCTTTGACTTCCGTTTGAGGCGAGCCGGCCTTGAACGTGTCGACGGTCTGCGCGCGCCACGCGATACCGAGCGTCGACAGTTTCTGCTGAATACGAGAGACGATCTCCTGGGCGTTCATGATCTTCCGGGGGACTGCGTCCCGCCGGACCCCCTCACACGCTCGCTCGCGGGGGCCCGGGGGCCCCACTCCGCTCGCGTGGCGCTCACTCGCGGTTGCTCGTTCGCGTTCCAGTATGGGTCATCGATCGCGATCGCTTCGACCGGGACACCAGGCACGAGAGACTTGAGCCAGGCGGCGCACGCCTGCATGCCCGGTCCCTCGGACACGACGCGCCCGATGTAGATCATGCCTTTCGGCGACGCGGTCGCGTTGGTGTCGAGCGTGTAGGGAATGGCCTCCCATTCGCGCGGCTCGCCGGCGATGATCACATCGGCCTGCGGAAGGTTCTTCACGGCCGCCGCAAGGGTTGTACCCTCCGGGCTGAGAAACACCGTGCGCACCCGCTGGTTCAACGAGCCGACGAGGCGAATGCCGCCGCGCATGGCGAGCTTGGCACGAACCACACTCGCCAGGGCGCCCAAGGTCGTCTCCGGCACCTGGCAGGTCTGATCGCTGCCTGGCGCGGATGACGTCTTCCAGCCGAAGGCGGCGGCGAGCGCCTTTGCCGACTCGTTGGGTTGGCGCGCGCTCCAGTGATCGGAAAAACGAAAGACGACGAGCTTTCCATCGTCGATCAGCTTCTTTTTCGCGAGATACACAGGATCGGATGCGCGGTCGCCGGGCGCGTCCGTGGCTGAGTAGAACACCGGCTCTTGCGTGACGATGAGGTTCCGGCGCGCGGTGACGGCGCGGCGCAGCACATCCAGCGTGGCCATGGCCGTCGTGGCAATTCCGGTGACCATTGTCGCCGGATCGCCCGCCTTGATGCCGTCAACCGTTGTGCTGCGCCAGGGAACACCGACGTTGGCGCGAATCCGATCGACGACCTGCTGCGCGGTGAGCTCGCCGGCCTGGGCGTGCGGTCGCGCCGCCAGCAGCGTCGCGGCCGACCCCAGAACGAACTCACGCCGCGTGACGTGTTTGAGCATGCGCACATCATAAGGCCCAAGGCCCAGGGCCCAAGGCCCAAGTTTGGGACGACAGCTTTCGACGGGCTCGATTCTTGCCGCGTGCCGTTCGGCGCGATTCAGTTTTTCACTTGGGCCTTGGCCTTGGCCCTGGGGCCTGAGGTCAAGTAGTACTATCCCCTCCGCATGTCGACCCCCGCCTCGACCAAAGCGCGCCTCATGCTGATGATGTTCCTCCAGTTCTTCATCTGGGGCGCCTGGTATGCGACCGAAGGCAACTACATGAAGGCCATCGGCGTCGCCAACGTCATTCACTACGCCTATCTCGTCAGCCCGATAGGATCGATCGTCGCGCCGTTCTTCCTGGGCATGATCGCCGACCGGTTCTTTCCCGTGCAGAAAGTGCTCGGCGTCATGCACATTCTGAGCGGGATCTTTGTGTTCCTCGCGCCGATGATGGCAGAAGGCCGCGTCGCGCCGATTCATCTTTTTCTGCTGTTCCTGCTGTTCCACATGCTCTGCTACATGCCGACGGTTGGACTCGCGACCGCGACGGCATTTCACCTGCTGCAGAACAAGGAACGGGAGTTTCCGTACATTCGCGTCTTCGGGACGATTGGGTGGATCGCCGCGGGGTTTCTCGTCAGTAAGGTCTTCGCAGGCGACACGACGGCGTTTCCGATGCGCGTGGCAGGCGTCGGCGGGGTGTTGATGGGCTTCTACAGCTTCACGCTGCCGCACGTGCCTCCGGCCGGCGCCGGCAGGAAGTTTTCACTGCGCGACGTCCTCGGCCTGGACGCGCTGAAGGAGCTGGGCTCGAGGCCGTTCTACATCTTTCTCGCCGCCGTGATGCTCACGAGCATTCCGCTCGCCACGTATTTTGCCTACGTGCCTGTATTCCTGGCCGATGCGCACATCGCAAATCCCGCCTTCAAGATGACGTTCGGCCAGATGTCCGAGGTGCTCTTCCTGCTGCTGCTGCCCTGGTTCTTTCTGCGGCTTGGCGTGAAAGGTGTGCTCCTGGCCGGTATGCTTGCCTGGATCGTCCGCTACACACTCTTCCTGCTCGGGGCGCCGGATGCGGTGACCTGGATGCTGATTCTCAGTGTCTGTCTGCACGGTCCCTGCTACGACTTTGTCTACGTCGCCGGGCAGGTGTATATCGATCGGAAGGCGTCGGCACGAGTGCGCGCGCAAGGCCAGGGACTCTTCGTGCTCGCAAGCTACGGCGTCGGACAGGGCGTAGGAACCTACCTGGCCGGCGAAATCTTCAAGAGAACCGTGTACGGGACGAGCAGTGCGGCCGCGCTGCCACACTGGCAGACATTCTGGATGTTCCCGCTCGGCTTTGCGCTTGTCGTGCTCGTCATGTTCATCCTCGGCTTCCGCGAGGACGCGCCGGAACGGCGATCCGCGACGGCCTAGTCTTTCCATCGTGAACTCCAGTTCCGGCGCCGTCGACGCGCGGCCGTTCACTTTTCTCCTGGTCCTGCTGGTGCTGACGTTGCTGGCGTGGCCGGACCTGTTTCTCGCCCGCCAGGTGCCCGTCGATGGAAACGTCCTGCGACTGTTCTACCCGGACTGGGCGTTCCTGCACGCCCATCCGCCCGGCTTCTCCGGGTGGCCGCT
This sequence comes from uncultured Acidobacteriota bacterium, assembly GCA_963724645.1. Classification (GTDB taxonomy): domain Bacteria; phylum Acidobacteriota; class Vicinamibacteria; order Vicinamibacterales; family SCN-69-37; genus CAVXSP01. The sequence continues at coordinate 1,129,749 of CAVRVJ010000003.1, read as the reverse complement.
CTGGAACCCGACCAGGAACATGGGCGAGCCGTTTCTGGCGGATCCGCAAAGTCTGGCTGGCTATCCGCCCGCATGGCTGTTGTGCCGCCTGCCGGACTACCTGGCGTTTGTGCGGATCTGGATTCTTGGCCACACCTTGCTCGCCGGCTACTTCATGCGGAAGTGGGCGTTGCAGACACTTGGCGATCCAGCGGCGGCGGCCGCAGCCACGGTCGTGATTGGCTTCAATGGCTATTTCGTTGCTCACGGCACGCTGCTCAACCACTTTGCGGCCGCGGCCTATCTTCCGGCCGCCCTCTATGCCTTTGCCGCCCGGCGTCCCGTCGCGCTTGGTGCAGCCATGGCTCTGCAATGGCTCGCCGGATTTCCGCCGTTCAGCTATCTGACGGCGATCGCTCTGCTGGGCTGGGCGCTCCTCGCGGGTCCCGCTCGATCGAGATTGCTGGATTGTCTCTGGAGGGCCGGCCTCATCGCCGTCGGGCTCGCCGCGTTTCAGCTGATTCCATTCATCGAGCTGTTCGTACAGTCTGCCAGGCCGGCGCTGTTGAGCCCGGAGGTCGCGACTGAGTTCTCCGAACCGGCCGGGCAACTCCTGCGGATGCTCCTGGTACCGCAGTGGCCAGCGTGGTCGCGCGCGTTGACTGGCGATCAGGCGATCGTGACGTTTTACGTGGGTCCCGTCGTGCTGCTCGCGGCGATCTGGGCGGTCGTGAAGGGAGGACGAAGCGAGCGCCTCGTGCTGGGCGCGACATTCACCTGCGCCCTGCTCAGCCTCGGCGCGTATCTTCCGGGCTACGCGATCGTGCCGCCGTTTCGCCTGTTTCGCTTTCCCGCCAACTGGCTTCTCGTGACTGCGATTGGATGCGCATGGCTCGCGGGCGCCGGCATCTGCCGTTTCACGAATCCGCGACGGAAATGGGCAGTCGCAGCGCTGATGCTTGGCGATCTCCTGCTCTTCGCGCGGCACCCCCGGACACCATGGTTCAACCCGTCGTTTCTCGACGATCCGCCGCCTGTCGCACAGTCGCAGGCCCCGCAGGCATCGACGGCGCGCATTTACCACGAGCCTGGTCTCATCAACGACCTGGCACGGCAGCCCTCAAAGGTCTTCACCGACTGGCTCTTCTTCAAGAATGCATTGGTGCCGTCGTACGGCACCGCGTTCGGCCTGAGAGAAGTCTCGAGCTATCAGGTGCTCAAGCTCGCGCGCGCCGCGCGCTATCAAGCACGGCTCGCGTCTGAGGGACTGGATTCGCCCTTGGCGCGATGGGCAGGCATCTCCGCCGTGGTGCGCCGCGGACGCCTCGACAGCACGGTCCCTTCTCCGAGGGCAGACTACGCGGCCGTGGTGGGTCAGCCCGGCGACGAGCTGCAGGCTCTCGTGTACTTTCTGAAGGACGGGAATCCACCGCTGTTCTTCGAGCACAACACCGACTTGCAACGCGTGGCAATCCTCCGTCAAGTTCCCGGCGGCGTCGAAGCCGGCGTCACAAGCGATCGCGCGGACACGCTGGTTTTTTCGGAAGTGTCCTATCCCGGATGGCACGTCACGCTCGATGGGCGCCCGTCCAGCCTCGAGGTGTTTCAAGAGACGTTCATGGCCACTCAGGTGCCGGCAGGATCTCACACCGTTCAATTCACGTACGCGCCCCTTTCGGTTCGAGCGGGGACCGGCGTAACCGTCCTTACGCTTGGTGGCCTCGTTTTTGGTCTAATATTTCGATCCGCACGTTCCCCCAACAACGGAGATCGGCATGGCCTCAAGGGTACGAAAACTTCTCGCTAATCCTGTCGAGCTTCTCGCCGCGCTGACGTTCGCCGTGGTGGTGCTCGGCCTGTCGGTCTTTGCCCAGGCGCCAACGGCACCGGCGCCGGCGGCCGGTCCGCAAGGCGGCGGCGCGGGCGGCGGTCCTCAGCTCGAAACGCCCGCAGTCACTCCTGACTTCAGGAAGCAGCCGTCGGTCGTGCCAAAGCGTCCTGAAGAGGAGTTGAAGCAGTTCATTCTGCAGCCCGGCTATCGCATGGAGCTGGTCCTGGCCGACCCGGACATCAAGGATCCGACGTCGATCATGTTCGACGGCAACGGCCGGATGTTCGTGCTCGAGAATCCTGGCTACATGGCGACTAAAGACGCGGACGGCGAGCTCGACCCCGTCAGCCGCATTTCGCTTTGGACGGATACCGACAACGACGGCGTGTACGACAAGCACACCAACTTTGTCGATCACATGGTGTTTCTCCGATTTGTGACGCCCTACGGGCCCAATGCGATCCTGACGAAGGAATCGAACGCGCAGGAAGTGTGGAAGTTCACGGACACGAACGGCGACGGCGTGGCCGACAAGAAGGAGTTGTTCGGCACCGACTACGGCCGGACCAGCAACGTGGAACACCAGGAGAGCGGCATGCTCTGGGCGCTCGACAACTGGCTGTACACCACGTTCAACACGTTCCGGTCGCGCATGACGCCTGGCGGCGTGGTCAAGGAGACGGTTGGCAGCGGCCAGGGCGCTGAATGGGGGCTGACCCAGGACAGCGAAGGCAAGGTCTGGTACCTGGAGGGCTCCAACGGCGTACCGGCCTACTGGCAGTTTCCGATCGTCTACGGCAACGTGAACATTCCGGATCCGGGAGCCGGGCTCGATCCCGACGCGCGTATTCCCTGGGGCGCGCCGATCCTTCTCGCGGACATGCAGGAAGGCATGCGGAGCGTCCGTTGGCCCGACGGGTCGTCGAAGAACACATCGGCCGGCTCCGGCGGCGTGATCTTCCGGGGCGACCGGTTGCCGAAAGAACTGCTCGACACGTACTGCTACGGCGAGCCCATTGCGCGCATGGTTCGGTGCATGTACCAGGAGAAGAAGGAAGGCTTGACGTACCTGCACACGATGACGCCGCACAACGAGTTCATCAAGTCGCTCGATCCGCTGTTCCGTCCAGTCGACCACAAAACGGCGCCGGACGGCACGATGTACATCACGGACATGTACCACGGGATCGTCCAGGAAGTGCTGTTTGCCGGGCCGGGGTCGTATCTGCGCCAGCGCATCGAGCAGTACGACCTCGACAAAGTCGTGCACTACGGCCGCATCTGGCGGCTCGTCTACGACGGTGTGAAGCCTGATCGATCGGACGCGGTCCGCCGCGATCGAACAGTGCCGCGCATGAACAGCGAGACGCCGGCCCAGCTGGCAGCGCATCTGACGCATCCGAACGGCTGGTGGCGTGACACCGCGCAACAGTTGCTGGTGTTGAAGAACGACAAATCGGTCGTGCCGTCGCTCCAGGCGATGGCGAAAACGTCGCCGAATTTCTACGGGCGCATCCATGCACTCTGGACGCTCGAAGGGATGGGATCGCTCGACGCGACCCTGGTGCGTCCCCTGATGAAAGATCCGGAACCGAGGATGAGAATCCAGGCGATTCGCGCGAGCGAGACGCTCTACAAAGAAGGCGACCGGTCATTTGCCGCCGACTATCAAGCGGCCACCAAGGACCCGAGCGTGGACGTCGTGACGCAGGCGATGCTGACTCTGAGCCGCTGGAAGGTGCCCGACGCTGCGACGACGATTCAGGCGACGATGAGCGCCAACAAAGCGCGAGGTGTGCAGCTCGTCGGCACGACGATGCTGAACGCCGCCGCGAATGCGGGCCGGGGCGGTGGCCGGGGTGGGGCGGCGCTGACGCCGGAACAGCAAAACGCCATGACGAAGGGCGCGGAGATCTATAGCGGGCTGTGCACGAGTTGTCATGGGCTCGACGGCACCGGCACGCCGACCGCGGAGCTCAACAGGATGAAGGCGCCGCCGCTCGCAGGTTCGCCGCGCGTCAACGATCATCGCGACTACATCGTGAAGGCGCTGTTGTTTGGGGTGACCGGCCCTATCGACGGCAAGAGCTACTCCGACGTGATGATTCCGATGGGCACGAACGACGACGAGTGGATCGCGTCGGTGGCGTCCTATGTCCGGCGCAGCTTCGGCAACAACAGCGGGTTCGTCACGACGGCCGACGTCGTCCGCGCGCGGGCGGCCACCGCCGGCCGGACGACCCAGTGGACGGCCGACGAGCTGCGGTCCACGCTGCCTCACCTGCTGGTGAATGACGGATGGAAGGCGACGGCCAGCCATAACGCCGATGCCGCACCGCGCGCGTTGAGTCTCACGTCGTGGAACACCGGCGTGCCCCAGCAGGCGGGGATGTGGTTCCAGGTCGAACTGCCGAAGGCCGCGTCCCTGACCGAGATTCAATTTGATTCCACCGCCGGCACCCTCCAACTGGTCGGGGGTATGGTGGTAAACCCTGACGCGCCGGCACGTGGGGGTGGCGGAGGGCGCGGCGCGCGCGGGGCCGCCGCCGCGGCGCCTGCTGCGCCACCACCGCCGCCTCCGCCGGTCGGCTATCCGCGCGGTTACAAGGCGGAGCTGTCGCTCGACGGCTCGACCTGGCAGACGGCTGCTCAAGGCAACGGCACGGGAACGAGCACCGTAATCGTCTTCGCGCCGGTGCAGGCGAAGTTCGTTCGCATTACCCAGACCGCCAACACCGAGAACGCCCCGGCGTGGTCGATTCAGGGGTTGAAGCTGTACGAGACCAGAGGGAAATAGGCTCGGACGATCCTTTGCCATGCGATTGACTGAGCTGGCTGCCAGGTCTCGGGTGTTCGTTGGCGTGGTGATGCTGGTCGTCTCGCTGCCCGCCGTCGGCGCCGGCCTGCTGGAGTGGCGGCGCGGTTCGGACGCCCGGATCCTGGCGACAATCTACTCGCTGGCCGGTGTCTATCTCGCGTACGAAGGACTCCGCATGATCCGTGCGAGGTGACGGTCTACGCCACGAAATCCAGGTTGTGCGTAATCCGCGTGCCGTCCCTGGCAAAGGCGTCCTTCAGCAATTGGATCCGGCGCCTCCCCTCAGCCAGGTCGTAGTTGCCGAGCGTGATGTTGAGCAGATCGATGTACCAGGGCAGCTTGGTGTCACTCAGGACGTAGGTCTCGACGATTTCCCTGGCGATGGGAAGCGTCGTGTTCTTCGAGACATCGTAGACATCGCGATTGGCCGCGCGCTGCAGCTTCGCGTACTCCTCGACGAGGAGCCGCGCGAACAGGTCGGCCGTGAAGCGATCGCCGGCTTCGACGCCGATGGGATCGTCTTCGGTCAGACCGGCCCCCTTGTGCAGCCACTCCCACAGGATGCTCAAGCGGATTTCGCCGGTGGCCATGTCCTCCATCAGATACAGGACGTCGTCGTTGCCGAAGAAGTCCGCGGGTTTGAGCGCGGCCGCCTGCAGACCGCGGCCGAATGCGTTGCCGTACTGGAGCGCGACGCTGAGCAGATCGCGGGCGCCGCGGACGGTGCGGGGCGCCGCTTCGAGAAGCGTGAGGCCATCGGCGTCCGCCGGCGTGTAGGTCAGGCGAGGAAACGACCGGTCGAGCTGATTGGCCTGTCCGACGCGCTCCCAGACCGGCCGCACGATGTGCACCATCTTCCAGTGCGCGACCCATTTGCCGCTCGCGCCTTCGCGCTGCTCGCGCTCCGCCCCGGCGACCGCCCGTTTCATGCTGTTGGCCACGCCGGCCTCCGAGCCAACTGGGATATTGGGCTCCATGCCGCCCTGCCAGAGCGCACACCGGCCGAGGCGATCGGGCGTGTTGACCGCGCGCCTGACCCGGTCCTCGTAGTTGCGCATGTAGCCGTAGGTCATCGTGATGGCGTCGATGTTCGGATTGATGAACTGCGGATCCCACGCCATCGCGTCGGCGACACTATTGATGTAGTCCCAGCGGCCCGTGTTGAAACCGACGAAATGCAGCCCGAGGGCCGCGCGGATCTCCATCAACTGAAAGCTCGCTTCAATCTGCTCGACGAGCACATAGACCTTGACCGTGCCGACCGGCAGACCGAGGTGGCCTTCAAGCGCGGAGATGATGTCGTTCCATAACGCCGCCTCCTCTGCGGTCTGAATCTTCGGCAGATACAGCACAATCGACGCGCCGGATGCCCGCAGCGCCTGGTGATTGTTCACGACATACAAGGCCAGATCGACTATCGATGCGGAAAAGCCCGGGGCGTCGCGAAGCCGGATGTGTCGGTCGTCGAGGTGGAGACCACGCGCCCTGAAGATCTTCGTCGTAAAACTCAACTGGGCGCGCCAGTCAGCGACGATGGGCCGTCCGAAGAACCCTTGGGCCCAGACGTTCATTTCGGCAGCGACCTGCTCGGCCACCCTCAGGAAGACGGGGGCGCCGTCGATCGCCAGTTTGAGGTTCCTCTGATTGTCGAGCGACATGGCGGACACCTGGCCAAGGGCGTCCTCCGCGTCGAACATCCAGCCGTCGGCGCCCGACAACAGGGCGTACGCGACGTTGCGGATACTGGACTCGAGCGGCGCCTCCGGCTTGGCGGCCGGACCCGTGCCCTGAATCCACTGTCGTTGGAGGTCCGGTGGAATGGGGCTGCCATCGAACTTGCCGTCCCTGGCGTCCTGTACCGAGATGTGGGTTCGAGGGATCATCGCCGACGGCTCGAGAAACCCGATTCGCTCGCGGTTCTTCGCCCGAGCCGACCGCCTTGCGATTCGCGCCGCCATGACGTTACGCCGGTCGCGGTCGAAATGCGTGAGAGCCTCGAGGGCCGCCAGCGCGTCAGCCGTCAGAATGTCGGAATAGGCCGTTTCAAGAGAGTCTCGAATCTGCAGGATGCTCATTTCCGCTTAGGATATGACGGTCGGAGGACATTTTCATGGCCATCAGCCGTCGACACTTTCTCGCGGGCGGCGGCGCCGCGGCGCTGACCGCTTCGCTGCGTGCGCAATCTCCCCGGTTCACCCTCGAGCCGGACGCCGCGGGCAAGACGCTGAAAGATCCCATGGGGCGCGTCGTTCTGGGTTACCTCACCGAGAAGCCGGCCGGCGTTCCGCTCGCGGGCAACAGCGTCTGCTGCATCCATCCGTTCAACACGTTGGGGGGCGAGTGCGCCACGGACATCGCGCCGCCCGACCATCGCGATCATCGCGGGATCTTCTTCGCGTGGCACGACATGACGTTTACGCGTGGCGGGCAGACCCTCAAAGGCGACTTCTGGGGCTGGGGTCAGTTCGCGCCGACGGACGGACGCGTGATCAAGAACCGCGATGTGAAGCTCGTTCGCGCGGACGCGAACACGGCGGAGATCGAGGTCGTCAATGACTGGATGATCGGCGCCGACCGCGTCATGCAGGCGACCGAGACGATCCGGACGATGTCGATGGGCAGCAGCGGCCCGGTCGAGCGCGTCCTCGACCTGCGTTATGTCTTCACATCGGATTACGAGGTCACGATTAACAAGATGGCGTTCACCGGCTTCTGTTTCCGGGCGCGAAAGGAGGGGCCGTACACCTTCTTCGACGCGGACGGCGAAGTGACGGTTGAACGCCAGCCGAACTCAAATGCGACGCGGCCGGAAACGGATTGGCCGGCGCGGAAGTGGTACAGCCATCGAGTGACGCTGCAGAACGGCAAGGTGGTGTCGTCGGCCGTGGTCGATCATCCCGGCAATCCCCCGTCGCTCTGGCACGGTGCCCGCGGCGTGTCGTTTCTGAACCCCTGCATTTCCGCGCAAGGTCCCGTGACCATTCCGGCTGGTAAACCGCTGACGCTTCGCTATCTTGCGATTGCCGCCGACGGTGAGTTGCCGGCGGCTTGGATGGAGGGTGTGGCGGACGGCTGGCGCGGCCGGTAGAGACGAGCGCGCTCTCGGCGTTCGTCCACGGCGAAGCCGCGGTCCGCGGGATTAGGCTGAGCAGCAGTATGGTGGCGATCCGACCAGTCAGAATCCGCGCAATTCGGTCGACGACCCTTGGCGCGCTCCTGGCGCTCTCGGCCCTGTTGCCAGCCGAGTCGCGCCCCGCCGCTTCCGTCGCGCCGCAGACCACGGCGGTGGCGGCGCTTCCGGCCCGTCTGACCGACGCCGAATTCTGGACGCTGGTGTCGGATATTTCCGAGCCCGGCGGCTACTTCAGAATCACCGACAACTACACCTCCAATGAACGCGAAGTGGGTCTGCTCCAGACGATGCTGCGCGATGCGAAGGTGCATGGCGGCGTGTATCTCGGCGTGGGGCCCGAGCAGAACTTTTCGTACATCGCGGCGATCCGGCCCGTGATGGCGTTCATCGTCGATATCCGTCGTCAAGCCGTCGTGCAGCACCTGATGTTCAAGGCGATGTTCGAGCTGGCGGCGGACCGCGCCGACTTCATCTCGCTGCTGTTTTCCAAGCCACGGCCCGCGGGCCTCGACCGCTCGACGCCCATCCAGCGCATGTGGGACGCGTTCGCGTCCGTCGCGACCGATCCATCCATGGCTGACAAGACCTACCTGCGGATCGTCGATCGTCTGACGAAGACCCATCGCATCACCCTCACGGCGGAGGAATCCGGGCAGCTCGAGTCCGTGTTTCAGGCGTTCGTGCAGTTCGGCCCGTCGATCTCGACGCGAGGCGCGTCCGGGGGCTTCGGCGGCAACGGCGTGACGTTTGCCACTTTGACTGGCTGGTCGCTCGACGCTGCGGGCCAACCTCAGAGTTTCCTGTCCACCGATGAGAACTACCAGTACCTGAAGTCGCTTCAGGAGAAGAACCTTATCGTGCCGGCCAGCGGCGATTTCGGGGGGCCCAAGACGATCCGGGCCATCGGGACATACCTCCGCGAGCACCACGGCGTGGTGAGCGCGTTCTACGTCTCGAACGTGGAGCAGTATCTGTTCATGGACGGCAAGCAGGGCGAGTTCTACGACAACGTCGCGACGCTTCCACTCCGCGACAGCAGCGTCTTCATTCGACCGTACTCGCTCCGCCAGGGGGGTGGCGCGGCGCAATCGCTGTGCCCGATCGCGCGGTTCGTCGCGGCAGCGGGCGCCGGACGAGTGCGCAGCAACTACGAAGCGCTCGCCTGCGCGCAGTGAGTGCAGTAGCATGACTCGGCTCGAAGCCGGCCCTGCGACAGGGCCACCGGAGGAGCATGTATGAGCGAGATTCCTCGACGTGACGTTCTGCAGCTTGGGGGCGCGGGATTGATTGGACTGGTGACGCCACTGACGGCTCGTCAGGCCGCAGCCAATCAGGCCGTCGCGCAGGCCACCCGCGCGACGCCGTCGCCGACGATCAAAGACATCAGCGTCATTGAAACCGCGCCCGGCGGCGTGCGGCTGACCGTGGTCAAGATCACGACCGATCAGCCCGGCTTGTACGGGTACGGCTGCGCGACCTTCACGCAGCGCGCCGACCTGGTGAAGCCTGCCGTCGAGCGCTATCTGAAGCCGCTCCTTGTCGGCAAGCCGGCCGATCGGATCGAAGACACCTGGCAGATGGCGTACTTCAGCTGGTACTGGAAGAACGGTCCGTGCCTGAACAACGCCATGAGCGGCGTTGACCAGGCGCTCTGGGACATCAAGGGACGTCAAGCCGGCATGCCGGTCTATCAACTGCTCGGCGGCAAGTGCCGCGAGGCGGTCGACCTTTATGGCCACGCGTCGGGCAACGAGATTCAGCAGACCGTCGACAGCGCCAAGACCTACATCAGCCAGGGATTCCGCCACGTCCGCGTGCAGGTCGGCGTCCCCGGCATGGAAGGGTACGGGGCCGGCGGCGCGGGAACGACGCCGATTGCCGGGTTGCGGCCGGGGCCGGTCTTCGAGCCGGCGTACTACATTCGCCGCGCGATGAAGTTGTTCGAGGAATGCCGCAAGCAGCTTCCGGAGGAGATCGAGCTCCTGCACGACGTGCACGAGCGCGTCTCCTGCAACCAGGCCGTCCAGTTCTGCAAGGACGCGGAGAAATTCAAGCTGTTCTTCGTCGAAGACCCGCTGTCGCCCGAGGATCTCGCGTACTTCCGCCAGATCCGGCAGCAGTGCGCGACGCCTATCGCGATGGGCGAGCTCTTCAACAGCCCGCACGAGTGGCAGCCGCTGATCGCCGAGCGCCTGATCGACTACATCCGCATGCACGTGTCGCAGATGGGCGGCTTGACGCCGGCGCGGAAGGTCGCGTCGTTTGCCGAGCAGTTCGGCGTCAGGACGGCGTGGCACGGCCCCGGCGACGTCTCGCCCATCGGCCACATGGCGAACGTGACGCTGAGCATCGCGTGCCACAACTTCGGTGTCCTGGAGTACTCGCCGTTCAACGCCGCGACGCAGGAGATCTTCAAAGGCTGCCCCGTCATGCAGAACGGCTATCTCCACGTCAACGAAACGCCGGGCTGGGGCATCGAAGTCGACGAAACGGCGGCTGCGCGATTCCCGTTCGGGCGGGAGAACGGCATTCGAGGACAGCTCAACGGCGGATGGGGCGAACTGCGGCGCCGCGACGGTACAGTGATCAAGCAGTGATCGCCCGGACGGGTGCCTGAGCGATGCGACGATTCATCTCCCTGCTCCTCACGATCGGGGTGATTGTCTGGGCGCCAGGCCAGGCGCAGCAGGGAGCCGCTGGTCGCGGCGGCGGGCGCGGTGCGGCCTCGTCGCCGGTGTCCGAACTGCTCGCGCTGCTCCGTGCGGAGACCAATCCAGACCAAGCCGCGCGCGATGTGAGCGCCATCTGGGAAACGGACCGCTGGTTCACATTCCCCAAGTTCGAGGAAACCGCGAAGAACGTCGCCGCGATCATGCGGCGCGCCGGACTGGAGGATGTGGAGATTGGCTCCCCGCCGGCCGACGGCGTCACCCAGGGCGGCTTCTGGACGATGCCGCTCGCGTGGGACGTGAAGACCGGCACGCTCGAGATCGTCGATCCACAAGTGCCGGCCGAGCGGCGGGTTCTCGCGGACTATCAGAAGATTCCCACCTCGATCGGCATGTGGAGCGGTCCGACGCCGCCGGGCGGAGTCGTCACCGAAGTGGTGCTCGCCTCGGGGAATCTTCAGAACCTGGACCTGAAGGGCAAGCTCGTGCTCGGCCAGGGTGCCGCAAAGACTGCGCTCGCGAGGGCCGGTGCGCTCGGGATCATCAGCGAGAACACGGAGAACCGCGACCTTCTCGACGAGCGCGGCTGGGTCAATTCGTTCGGCGACAACGGCTGGAGCTTCACGAAGGGCAGCGCGCCGCTCGTGTGCTTCTCGATTACGCCGCGAGGGTCGCAGCTCCTTCGCGACCTCTTGAAGCAAGGTCCCGTCAAGGTGCGGGCGAACGTCGACAGCCGCTATTACGCGGGCGTCTATCCGTACGTCACCGGAGTGATTCGCGGAACGGACGGGCCGAATGGAGAAGAAGTGCTCTCGCTCGGGCACCTGTTCGAGCAGGGCGCGCATGACAACGCCACCGGCGTCGCGTCGATCATCGGCGCGGCAGAGACGCTCAACCGACTGATTGCCGCGGGCCGTCTGCCCAGGCCCAGGCGCACGATTCGCGTGCTGGGCATGGGCGAGTGCTACGGCACGATGTACTACCTCGATCACAACAAGGATCGCGTAAAGCGAACCGTGGCCGCGATGTGCATCGACTCGCCGGCGGGGCTGCAACACCTGGCCGGCACCGAATACACATGGATTCTGAATCCGCAGTCCGCCACCTCGTACGTCGATGCGCTGGCGCTGCGTCTGGCGGAGGAGTATTACCCGTCGGTCGGACGGCCGTGGACGTCGGCGCCGCACCGAAGCTCGACGGACAACTACCTCGGCGATCCGTCCATTGGCATTCCGACCGTCATGCCGCACGGCGGCTACGGCGTGCTCGCGCACCACAACAGCCATGACACGCCCTCGACGGTCGATCCCAGGTCGCTGCGGGACATGATGGTCATGAACGCCGCCTACGCATACTTCATCGCGGCTGCGGGACCGGCGGAGAAGCGATGGATGGCAGAGCTTGCGCTATCACGCGGATACAACCAGGTGGGGGCTGCCTCCGCGCAGCTTGTCGACCGGATCGCGCTGGCGCGGACGGCGGACGAGCTCGGACGCCTCCTCAATCAAACGCCGGAGCGCCTCGACTACACTCTCGATCGGCAGACGCAGGCGGTCCGGTCTGCCTGGAACCTCGAGAACGGCCTCGCCACGCTCTCGGCGTTCACGCAGCAGCAGAAGACGAGGCTGGAGGGATTGATTCGCGACCGGGCCACGGCGCTGGGGCTCGGATCGATCCAGCCGATCGCACCGTCACGCAACCCCGAGGCGGCGACCATCGTCGTCCGCCGAAAGCGCATGGGCACCATCACCCTCGACGACCTGCCTCGCGAACAGCGTGAAGGCTTTCCTGCCGCCTCGTTCTGGGGCGTCCCCGTCTCGGCGTTGTACTGGTGCGACGGCAAGCGCAATCTGGCGGAAGTGATCCGGCTGACCGAACTCGAGATGGGACCGCAGACGTTCGATTTCGTGGGCTACTTCAAGTTCCTCGAACAACACGGATACGTCGAGTTCGTGAAGTAGAGCGCAGGCGCGAACGCATGGAAATCCATCCACCGCATGCCGCGGCACGTTCCCTGAAGGATTTCTTCCTTCAACTGCTGACGATCACCGTCGGCGTGCTCATCGCGCTTTCGATCGAGGGCATCGTCGAATGGCGGCACCATCGCATGCTCGTCCGCGACGCGAAAGCAATGATTGCCCTGGAGATCTCCGACAATCGGAAGGACTCAACGGCGAGCTGGCCAGCGTGGCCAAGAGGAACGGGGACATCGGCTCCGCCCTCCGGTTTGCCGACGATCTGATCGCGACGAAACAGACGTCGATTCAGGAGCTGAGTCTCGGCGCGGCAATGGCCTCGCTGGATTCGGCCAGCTGGCAGAGCGCCGAACGCACCGGCGCGCTCAGTTACATGGAGTACACCGAGGTCAAAGCGTACTCATCCGTGTACACGCTGCAGGATCTGTTCGCCGCGCAGCAGCGAAAGGCGATAGCCAGCGTCACGGCGTCGCTTTCGATCCTGGCGCTCGGGAACCCGCACAAAGCGCAGGCGAAGGATCTGGAGGCATTCCGCACGCATCTGCTGGCGGCGATCGCCGATCTGACCGCGGAGGAACAGCTCGGTCGCCAGCTCGTCAAGCGCTACGACGAGATCCTGTCACCGCAGGCTCACCAATAGAATGACCTGCTACCCGTCCGCCTGGCCCGGGTATGTGAACTGGTGCGTCGTCCTCTTGATAGTGAGCGTCAGTGGCCTGGCCGCGCTGCTGCCGGCGCTGCGCGCGGCACGGCAGGATCCGCTCGCGACGCTCCGGCGAAGTCTGCATCGCGGCCGTCACCAGTGAAAAACGGCCGCGTACCGGTCCGGTTCCGTGGTCCGTACACAGGAACCGGCTGTCCCACTTCGTAGGCGCCCAGATCGGGCGCCCGTCCGGTGAACCCGTCGTTCACGTTCGGAATCCTGACGCCGGCATCGACCGCCTTGCTGCCCGGCTTCAGCTTGAAATTCAGATCGGCCGCTTCGTACGGCTTGCCTGGCTGCGACGAGTTCGGCGGCGGCGTCGGCGCGTGCAGATTCTCGAAGACGTCGTAGTCGAGCTCGACGCCGTGCGTTTCCTGTCCCGTCGCGGCCGCGAGCTCGGCCAGCGTCTTGAACCGTTGGGCTTGCGCCTGCGAGTAATCCACGAGCGCGCCGGGCTTCGCGCCGAGCCAGGTGTACTGCTGTTCCACGCCCTTGTTCGGCCGGAACCCGTCGTAGTCGTACGTCGAGTAGGTCGTCGGACCGCCAAGCGACGCGATGCCGGCGGCTCGATCGGTCCCGAGGAACAGGTTGTTGGCGAAACGCGCGTTCGACACTTGCTGATTCGTGCTGTTCTCGGCAATCAGGGTGTTGTGCAGCACAACCACGCCGGCGGGGTTGCTGAATTTCAGCGCGACCGGCGTGTTGTAGATGACATTTCGGATGTAGTACGCGGGGCCGCCGAAAATGGGCTGGGCGCTGAGCGCCGTATGCGCGGCATTGATGCCGCGATTGCGCATGATCCGGATGTTGTGCACACCGCCGTCGCCTTCGATGAAGTCGTCGCCGGTGACGTAGATGTCGTTCTCGTAGATGTCAATCGCCACCGCCTTGAGATCGTCGGACTCGGGCGTGCCGTGCGTGTCGATCGAGATGCCGTCGTGGAAGAACGCGATGCCGTTGTGCGCGATCACGTGGCCCGTCCCGTAAATCTTGATCGCGTAATAGCTGTTGATCGGATGCGCGCCGTAGTTGGCCGGACCGGCCCAGCCGAGCGTGCGGTAATGATCGTCGCGCCCAAGGAAGATGTTGTCGGCGATGTAGAAGTCCCGAGAGCCGGCGTACTGCGTCTGGACGCCGACGCTCGACGCTCTCGAACCGGCAATTACGCACGGTCAGCCCGACCGCGCCCGCGACCTCTTTCACGCCCGCCCAGAAGACGACCTCCGCATTCCGGAAGGTGATGCCGTCGAAAATGTTGTAAGCGGATCCCATGACGTCGAACAACCGGAACGCGCCATCGCCGTCGAAGATCACTTCGCCGTCGCCGGCGGCCTTGATCACGATTGGCTTCTCCGGCGTTCCTCTTGCGGTGAGCAGGTAGGTGCCGTCGAACGTGAGACCGTACGGGTCCACGTAGTTGTGCCGGTCGCCCTTGTACAGTCCCGCGTGCACGAGAATCGTATCCCCCGGCTCCGCCTTGTGCAGCCAGACGACGTTCCAATCGCCGGTGCCGACGTACCCGGTGTACGCGGCCATCAGTCCCGTGAAGTTCGGCTGCTCCTTGGGCCGATTCCCCCAGGTGAGCGGGTAAACGTGAAGCACGCGTCCTCCCGTCGCCGCTTTCGGCTCGCCACGCGTCCGGACCTTCGTGGTCTGCACGGCCTGGCCCGTCACGCCATCCGGATCCTTCATCGTCAGGCGCACGTCATACTCGGTGTCGGGCTCGAGGTCCAGGATGCTGCCGGCAAAGCGTTCCGGAACCGTGTACGGCGCGCGAAAGATCTTCTCGCCACCCATCCTCAGCAAGGGCATGCCGTCCTTCCACGCAGTCTGGCCGGAGGCGCGATAGCTGACGTCCACCGTGGCGTTGCGGTTGTCGTCGCCGGTGATGTCCCACTCGAAACCCAGGCAGATCAACGTGGCCGGCTCGACGACGAATCGTCCCGCTGTCGTGCCGTTGTCCGCGCGCACTGCAGGGGTCCCCAGGACGAGGGCGGCGAAAGCAGCAAGCGCAATCTTCACGGGCGTCTCCCTTCTCCAGGCGGGTAGGGCCGCTTTTCTCAAGTGCGTTGGGCCCCATCCCCAACGCCTTGGCTCAGGGCTGCCACTCGCGCGCGTTCCGGCATTCGAGAGTGACTACCCTCGCGCGGTCGCGCGGGCGCGGCTGAGTCTACTCCGCCTTTGCCCCGCCTTTACCCACTTTGTCAGAAGTGATATGAATCGGGCACCTCGGAGGCGTTCCCGTGACAGTTCAGCGAAAAACCACCAGATTCGTGGCGCTCGGGCTTCCGTTTGTCGCGCTCGTGATGATCGTCGCGATGGCCATCGGCCATGCGCAGGATCGTGGCGGGGCGGCGCCCGCGGGACCAGCCGGACAAGGCAGAGGTGGACGCGGCCAGGGGCCCGCGACCCCGCCCGCGCCGCGCGAAGTGCCGGCCAGGACGATTCCGATCCCCGACACGGTCAGCCCGGAGATGCAGGCGCTGATCGGCCGCGGCATTGGCGCCAACTGGAACGTTGCGCCGAAGACCGATGAGGAGTGGGCCGCGGCGGCCGGTCGAGGCGGCGGCGCGCCTGGCGGCATCGGGCCGGGCAATCAGGGCACGCTCGATCAGATGGGCGTGAAGTCCGAGCCGACCACCGTGAATGGTGTGGCCGCGTACATGCTGACGCCGAACGTCATCGCGCCCGAGAACCAGAATCGTCTGCTTCTGCACGTCCATGGCGGCTGCTACGTCATGGGCGGTGGTGGCACGGGCGAGGGCATTAACATGGCGGGCTTTGGTCACATCAAAGTGCTGTCGGTCGACTACCGGCGGCCGCCCGCCGCGTTCTATCCTGCGGCGCTCGACGATGTGGTGAACGCATGGAAGGGCGCGACCAAGACGAACGATCCGAAAAAGATGGGGATGGTCGGGCTCTCGGCGGGCGGCGCCCTCGTTTTGGAGGCCGTGCTCCGGCTGAAAGCTGAAGGCGCTCCGCTGCCGGCCGCGATTGCGCCGGGGACGCCCATGGCCGACCTGACCGGCAAGGGCGATTCGATGGAAACAAACAAGCTCGTCGATAACGTGCTCGTCGGCTACGGCCGCTGCGACGCGATGGGCGAGTTCTACGCGCACGGACATGACCTGAAGGATCCGTACCTCTCGCCGATCTACGGCGACTTCCACGGTTTCCCTCCGGCAATCCTGACGACCGGCACGCGGGACCTGCTGCTCAGCAGCACGGTCCGCGTTCATCGCAAATTGCGCCAGGCCGGGGTTGACGCAGTTTTGCAGGTCTTCGAGGGCCAGTCGCACGCGCAGTACAACAACTCAACGCCCGAGGGGAAAGAGGCGTACGAAGAGATCGCGAAGTTTTTCGACAGATATCTGGGTAAATAGGATTGAAGCCCGCGGACCGGCGAGCGCCGCAGGGCGGGCGAGCGGGGGTGGGGCCCCGCGAGCAACTAAAGTGAGGAGCAACAGATGAATCGACGTCTGCTCGTATTGGGCTTTGGAGTGATCGCCGCATTTTCAACGATGGCAGTGCCGTTGTCAGGCACGCGAGCCACGTTCGTGCCGGACTGGACGTTCAAAGGCTCGACGCTCGGCGGCTGGCACACGCTGGGGCAAGCGCAATGGACCGCCGTCAACGGCGAGCTGGTCGGCAAGCCGTCGTCACCAGAAGGCGGTTGGCTGGTGCTGGACAAATCCTTTCAGGATGTCGAATTCGGCGCGGACTTCAAATGCGCGGAAGGATGCAAGACCGGCGTCTTGCTGCGCGCCGAGAAAACGGCCAGCGGCGGGATGAAGGGCCTGTTCGTCTCGCTCGAGGGAACGACGCCGACGAGCTTTGCGGTTACGCTCGACGCCAACGGCAAGGAACTGACGCGTGAGCCTCTCGGCGGAGGCGGCGGCATGGCGCGGTTCGCGGCGGGCACCAGCCCGAGCGCGCCGGCGGCTGGCCGTGCGGCTCCGCCGCCGGGCGGCGGCGCGGCGGGTGGCGCCGATCCGGCCGCGCGCGGTGGACGCGGTCAGCGGCAGGCTGCCGGCGGCGCCGCTCCAGGCGGCGCTCCTGCAGGCGGGGCGCCTCCAGCGGCCCGAGGAGCGGCCGGCGGCCGGGGCCCGTCTGCGGTGACCAGCGTCGTGCCGCATCCGTCGAACGCCATCAAGCCCAACGATTGGAACGATCTCGATATCATCGCCGACGTCACGCTGCTGCGGCCCCACGTCAATTCGAGCAACGCCAGCGGCGGCGGCGCGGTCAGCGACGAAATGGGATCGTTCGGTCCGATCGCGCTGTACGCGGCTGGCACGGGCGAAGTGCGGTTTCGCGACGTGTCCTACAAGGACATCAATCTCAAACGTTTCCCGAAGGAGAAGGTCTCGTCGAATTTCAGGATGCAGCGCCTGACGCCGTTCCAGGTACTCGTGGGCGCAGGCGGCCGCAGATGTGAACCGCGACGGCAACCTCGACATCATCATCCCGCCGTTCATCTTCATGGGGCCGGACTACACGACCGCGCGCGAGTTCTACGCCGCCGAAACGCTGAATCCGTCGACGGTGTATCCGTCCATCATGGTGGGTTTCGCCGGCGACTTCACCGGTGACGGCTGGCCCGATTTCCTGAGCGCGAACGGCGGCCGGCTCTACGTGAATCCGAAGGGCGAGCCGCGCCGCTGGGACGTCTATCCGAACGTCGTGACCGGCACGAGCGAGATCAGCGTCATGAAGGATATCGACGGCGACGGGAAGCCCGACCTCGTGCACGTGGGCCCGAACCAGACGCTGTGCTACTCGCATCCGGATCCCGCGAATCCAACCGGCAAGTGGATCACGACGGCGATCAGCGAGCCGCAATCAACGGGCGGCCACGGCATCGGCGCCGGCGACATCAACGGCGACCGGAAGATGGACATCGTCAACGCCTACGGCTGGTGGGAGCAGCCGGCGGCGGGACCGATGAGCGGCCTCTGGAAGTACCACGCGCACGCGTTCGCTCGGTGGACCGGTCGTGCATCCGAAGGAGGAGGCGAGATCTCCGTCTACGACATCAACGGTGACGGGAAGAACGACGTTGTGACGGCGCTTTCGGCGCACGGATTCGGCCTGGCGTGGTTCGAGCAGAAGCGCGACGCGTCCGGGGAGATCTCGTTCGTCGAGCACATTTTCGCGGATGACTACGCGTCGAAGAACGCCGGGAACGTCACGTTCTCGGAGCCGCATGGCGAGACGGCGGCGGACATCGACGGCGACGGCATCCCGGACTTCATCGTCGGCAAGCGCCTGTTTTCGCATCACGAGGGCTATCTGGATCCGGATGGAGGGAACGGAGAGCCGGTCTTGTACGTGTACTACACTCGCCGTGACCCGGCGGCCCCCGGCGGGGCGAAATTCGTACCGGAACTGATCCACAACCAGTCCGGCGCAGGCTCGCAGGTGCTGGCAATGGACGTCAATAAGGATGGGGTCGTCGATGTCGTGACGGCGGGCGTCCAAGGTGCATACGTCTTCTTCGGTAAGCCGCGGGCGGCGGCGCCGGCGAAGAAGTAGGGGGCTGATGGAAGGGCGGACCTCTTGATTATGAAGAAGCTCTCGCGTTCCCTGTTGCTCCTCAGCGCGGTCGTGGCTGTTGCGGGCCTCGCCGCGCAGCAGCCGGCTTACGATCTCCTGATTCGAGGCGGGCACGTCATCGACGGCACCGGCAACCCCTGGTTTGACGGCGACGTCGCGATCCGGGGTGACCGGATCGCGGCCGTCGGCCGGCTGACCAACGCGACGGCGACACGCGTCATCGACGCGCACGGGCTGGCGGTTGCGCCGGGCTTCATCGACCTGCACACGCATTCGGACCTGCCGCTGCTGAACGACGGCAATGCCGAGAGCAAGGTGCACGAGGGCGTCACGCTTGACGTCATCGGCGAAAGCACGTCGGTGGCCCCGCGCGACGGCCTCCCCGAAGCGAACGGGACCTGGACCAACTTCACCGGCTACTGGCAGGCCCTGCGGCAGAAGGGCATCTCCATGAACCTCATCTCGGAGGTCTCCTTCCAGCAGATTCGACTGGTCGTCATGGGGTACGACACCGAAGCCGGCCGGCGCGGCGCAACTGGCGCGAATGAAGGAACTGGCCGCCCGATCCATGAAGGAAGGGGCGTGGGGACTCGTCACGCGATTCGAGAGCGGCGGTCCGGAATACCCGGAAGAAGTCATCGAAGTCGCCAAGGTCGTCGCGTCTTACGGCGGGATTTACGCGTCGCATATCGGCAGCGAGGGCATGCAGCAGGACAAGGAGCTGGACTTCGCGATTCGCGTCGCCGATGAAGCGAAGATTCCGGTCCACATTTTCCATCTGAAGATTCGCGGCAAAGACAACTGGGGCACGGTTGGCAAGTACGTCGCCAAGATCGAGGCCGCGCGTACGCGCGGCCTGGAGGTGACGGCGAACCAGTATCCGTACACGGCCATGCAGCACGGCTGGAGCGCCTTCTTTCCCGTCTGGGCGCGCGAGGGCGGCCCGCAGAAATTCGCGGAAATCCTGAAGGACCCGGCGATGCGCCAGAAGATCAAGCAGGACAAGGACTTCCACACCTGGGTGATGGAGCACGGCGGGTGGGACGGGATCGTGCTGGCGCGGGCGCGGCAGCCGAAGACCAAGGAATTCGAAGGAATGCGCATCGCGCAGATTGCCAAGTTGCGCGGCGACGCCGATCCGGCCGACACGTGCCTCGCACTCATGGCGGACGAAGGCGGAACGATCGGCGGCATCTTCCACACGATGTCCGAGGCCGACGTCCGACTCGTCATGAAGCAGCCCTGGGTGTCGATCGCCAGCGACGGGTCGGCGATCAATCTCAATGAAGACGGCGTGCCGCATCCACGAAGCTACTCGACCAATCCGCGGGTCCTCGGGTACTACGTGCGCGACGAGAAGGTACTGACTCTCGAAGACGCCGTCCGCAAGATGACGTCGCTCCCCGCGCAAATCATGAGACTTCGGGATCGCGGCCAGATACGCGAGGGCTTCGCGGCCGATGTCGTGATGTTCGATCCGGCGACGGTGAAGGAGACGAACTCGTTCGAGAAGCCGAAGTCGTATCCGGCCGGTATTCCGTACACCATCGTGAGCGGCGTGGTGGTGGTGGACAATGGCAAACACACCGGCGCACGGCCCGGCCGGCCGCTCATGGGGCCGGGATACAGTGACCAGGCGCTGCGCGCTCTAGTGCCTGATTTCAAAGAGGTCCCATGAGACGCCGGGAATTCCTGATCGGAACAGTGGCCGCGACCGGGCTGACCGGTGCGACCAGGCTGCGGGCACAGGCCGGCGGCGCCAAACTGGCCCGCGTCGGTGTGTGCAGCAGGAACTTCGACGCCATCGTCAAGATCGGCGTCGGGCCCGCGCCCAGTCCGGCTCGCACACTCGACTTCCTCGACTTCGCGCAAATGGTTGCGGATCGATTTGGCGTTCACAATCTCGAGCTGCAGCATTCGCATTTCATCTCGACGGAAAATGCCTACCTCAAGGACTTCCGCGATCGAGTCGCGAAGGCGAAATCCCAGATTCTTCAGATCGACACGGAGTTCCAGGGCAGCAACGCGTCCGCCGCCGGGTTCTCCGCGCGTGCGCAGGCGATCGACCTGGCCAAGACCTGGATCGACCACGCCGAGGCGCTTGGGTGCCCCCGCGTAATGGTGAACCCCGGCAGTCTCGCCCCTGACGTCCGTGCGAACGCGATTGAGGCGCTCAAGATCCTGGCCGAGTACGGCAAGGCCCGAAAGGTGACGGTGACCGTGGAGAACCGCGACACTGGCGCGATGCCCGTGCCGCCGCTCCGCCTCCGCCGCCGGCGGGAGCCGCCGGCGCGCCGGCCGGTCAGGGCCGCGGCCGTGCGGGCGGCGCGGGCCAGGCGCCTGCGCCTCCGCCCACGTGGCAGGTCCTGGCCGAGGTCATCAAATCGGCCGGCATCGCCGCGACGCCCGACAGCAGCGCGTTTCCGAACGACACCGAGCGCGCCTCAGGTCTGAAAGCGCTGTATCCGCTGTCGGACGGCGTGAGTCACGTGCACGAGGCCACGCTTGCGGCGGCGATCAAGGTCGCCAAAGACGCGGGCTACAAAGGGATCTACACGATCGTGACGGACGCCGGCGGCGGAGCGGATCCTTATGCTGCGACCAAGGCGATTCTGGATGGGTTGATCAGGCTCATCTGACATTCCAAAGCGAGCCTTGATGATTCTGGTCGTCTCAAATGCTTGATAGACTGCAAGCCTCCGCCCATGGCAGTTGCCTGTTCCCCCGTCGCTCGCGCCGGCAGGCTGGCGATCGCCGCCCTGATGCCTTGGATCCTCGGCTGCGAATCGCCGCCCTCTTCGAGCGCATCCACCAAGGCGGCCCGCGAAGCCGCAGCGACCGAGGCACCCTATCAGTCTGACGTTGACGAGGGTCTCGGGGCTGCGGTGGCGATCCTCGTTGACACGTCTGGCTCCATGCACGAGCAGGCGCCCGGCGATTCACGCACGAAGTACGTCGTCGCGCAGCAGGCACTCACCGAAATGCTCGACGCCACCGACGCGTTCGTCGCGAAGCGCCCGGATTTCCCCATCAAGATCGGGATCTACAGCTTCTCGAGCCACGTGCGCCTGATCCGGCCGATCCTGGCGTACGACCGCGCGGCGATCCGGCAGGCGCTGGCGGGTCTGCCGGCGCCAGGCGGCGGCACGGCAATTGGGGAGGCGCTCCATGAAGCGCGCCCTGCGCTGTATCACGCCGGCGTGTTCCGCAAGTACTTGCTGGTCGTCACCGACGGCAACAACACGACTGGACGCAGCCCCGATGAGGTCGCGCGCGAGATCTGGGACAAGAGCGAGGGCGCCGTGCAGATCTACTTTGTGGCGTTCGACACGAGCCCGGAAAAGTTCGCGTTTCTGAAGGACGTCGGCGGCGAAGTGATTGGCGCGGGCACAGGTCCGGAGCTGCGTCAGGCGCTCGACCGCATTTATCAGGGCAAGATTCTCGCCGAAGCGCCCGGCGCCGGCGAGCGGGTGAAATAAAGGGACGAGGCTCGAACTGTGGGACACTGGCCGACGAGCCCCGTCCCCCTGACACCAAAGGAGTTGTCGTGATTCTCCACAAGTTCTGGTCCGCCTTCGTCGCACAGATCAACAAGATCGCGAACCTGTTCTGGGAGGCCGATCCGATCGCGCAGATGCGCTATGAATACGACCTCGCGGTCGAGCAACTCAAGGAAGGCCGCACCGGCCTGGAGCAGTACCGCGGGCTGGTGGAGCGTGTCACGCGCCAGGTGTCGGCCAACAGGTCTCACGTGCAGAAGCTGGAGGCCGAAACCAAGGCGTACCTGAAGGCAGGCGACCGCACGACGGCGGCGAAATTCGCCCTCGAGCTCCAGAAAGCCAAGGAGGAAATGGCTGGCAACGAGCAGCAGCTTGCCATGCACGAGACGGCGTACGGCAACAACCTCAAAAAGATCCAGCACGCGAACGAGAAGCTGATCGAGCTGCGCGACAAGATCCAGAAGTACGACGCCGAGCTGAAGATGAGTGCGGCCGAGGCCGAGATCGCCAAGCTCTCAGAGACCTTCGATGTGAATCTGACGACCGATTTCGGCGAGATCGAGAGCGTCATCCAGCAGAAGATCGACCAGAACCGCGGCAAGGTGCGCGTCGCCGCGGATCTGTCCGAGAAGGGCATCGCCGAGATCAAGGCCGAGGAACGGATGCAGGGCGAGCTGGCCGAACAGGCGCTGCAGAATTTCGAGGTCGAGCTCGGGCTCCGGTCGCCCGACACGGCCCCGATCGCCCAGACGGCCAAAGACCTCGGTCCGGCGGCCGAGAAGGCGACCGAGAAGCAGACGAATTAGCACAAGGGACCAGACTCATGGCAAACGGACAGCCCAGACCCGCGTTCTACATCGCGGTCTTTGTCGTCGTCATCGGCCTCGTCGGATTGGCGCTCTGGCGCTACGGCGCGATCGGACCTGGCGGGCAGGGCGGACGCATCTCGAACGAAGAGTTGAAGCAGATGAAGGGCGGTGCCGAAGCGCCCGACTCGTCGGGGATTACCACCGTCAAGGAATACAAGTACGTCGCGGCGGCCAAGCTGCCGCCCGTCAAGGGGATCTCCAGTTACAAGCCGATGGCGGACCGCACGGTCCGGTTCGCGATCAACGTCTGGGCCGGCTGGGGGCCAATCATCTACGCGAACAACGGCTTCAAGCCGGGCAAGGTCTGGAAGACGCCGGGCGGCAAGGATTTCAAGGTCGAGCTCGTCCTCATCGACGATCCGGTCGCGATGCGCGACGCGTACGCCGCGGGCAATCTGCACGTCGGCTGGGCGACCCTGGACATGGTGCCGTTGTTCCTCGAAGGCCTTCGGAAGGACTCGCGCGTGATGCCGCGCGTGTACCAGCAAGTCGACTGGTCCAACGGAGGCGACGGCATCGTCGTACGCGACACGATCAAGACGATGGCGGATCTACGCGGGAAGACGATCGTGCTCGCGCAGAACTCCCCGTCGCATTTCTTCGTGCTGAACGCCCTCATCAACGCCGGCGTGCAGCCGGCCGAGGTCGATTTCAAGTTCACGCAGGACGCCTTTCAGGCGGCGGCCGCCTTCAACGCGGACAAGAAGCTGGCCGGCTGCGTCAGTTGGGCGCCGGACATCTATAACCTGGAGAAGGTCAAGGGCAACAAGGTCCTTGTCACGACGGCGACCGCCAACAAGCTGATCGCGGACGTGTGGTTCGCACGAGCCGACTTCGCCAACGACAATCCCGACATCATGGAAGGGATCGCGCGGGGCATCTTCGACGCGATGCAGGACATCAAACCGCAGGAAGCGAAGCAGAAGCTCGCGAAGCTCATGGCCGCCGGCTACTCGATTCCGGAGAGCGACGCGCTCGGGATGCAAGGCGACGCCCACTCGACCAACTACGCGGAGAACCGCGACTTTTTCCTGAACCAGAACAACCCGACCAATTTCGAGCGGACCTGGAGCACGGCCTACTTCCTCTACAAGAAGATCAATCAGGTCACCGAGCAGACGCCGTTCGACCAGGTGATGGACTTCTCGATGATCCAGAAGCTCGGCAACGAGCAGAAGTACGCCAGCCAGAAGAACGAATACAACGTGCATTTCGCGCCGGCCAGCGCGGGCACGATCCAGGGTGAGAAGAACGAGATTCTCACGAAGACAGTCGTGATCCACTTCTTCCCGAACTCCTGGGACCTGAACAAGAAGATCACCAGGAACGCGGACGGCAAGGACGTCGAGGAACTGTACGACCCGAACGTCGGCTTCATCGTCGAGGAGGTGGGGAAGCTGGCGGGGCAGTACGGCGCGGCCCGAATCGTCATTGAAGGGCACAGCGACGGATCGATGAAGGGGCAGGTGCCCAAGAGTCTGGTGCAGGAGTTGTCCTTCAATCGCGCGAATGCCGTGAAGGAGGCGATCGTCCGGAAGTTCTCGTCGCTGCAGCCGAATCAGTTCTCTACTTCCGGCATGGGCTGGGACCAGCCCGCGGACCCGGCGGATCCGGAGAACCACGCGAAGAACCGGCGAGTTGAAATCAAGGTGTACCCGGCGGAGTCGGCGACCGCCAAGTAGATGCCGCGCGACTCGAGGCTTCCCATCTTCGCGTTGCGCCTGGCGCCGCCGCCCATGACGCGGCGGCTGGTGGGCCTGGCCGCGATCGCCCTCGTCGTGCTGCTGTGGTCGCTGGCCACAACAGGCGTCGGATCGGAGGAGCGGTTCGTATCTCCGGTCATCCTGCCCAGTCCGGCGGAGGTGATTCGCAGCTTTCCGACGCTGTGGCACGAACGTGCGCTCGTCGCCAGCATCGCGGCGACGTTGAGGCGCGTGCTGGTGGGATTCGGCCTTGCGGCCCTGGTCGGCGTGCCGCTGGGCATTGTCGCCGGATCCTGGCGTGTCATCGAAGCGGCCGGCGCGCCACTCGCGCTGTTCGGACGCAACCTGCCCGTCGCGGCGCTGATTCCACTGACGATTCTCTGGTTTGGGATCGATGAAACACAGAAGGTGATGTTCATCTTCATCGCCTGCGTGCCGTTCGTGTATTCCGATTCGGTCGCCGCCGTCGCGAGCGTGCCCGACCGCTACGTGGAAACGGCGCAAACGCTTGGCGCGACGCCGATGCAGATCGTAAGCAAGGTACTCGTGGCGCTCGCACTCCCCGACATCTACAACAGCCTGCGGCACCTGTTCGGCCTCGCCTTCGGGTACATCATGCTGGCGGAGTTGATCAACGCCCAGCACGGCCTCGGCTACCTGCTGATGACCAGCCAGCGGCGCGGCTTGTCCGAGCACATCATCCTGATCCTGATCATCATCGGCCTGCTCGCATTCAGCATCGACCGGGTGCTGTTCTGGTTTCAGCGGGGCCTGTTCCCATACCGCGGCCTCGAGGAATGATCGTGAGCGAGGCCGCGGCGTCGACGCGAGCGCCGAACGTCGTGGACTTCCGAAGCGTCACGAAGCGCTTCGGAAGCGTCACCGTCATCCGCGACGTGACGTTCTCGGTACCCGACTTGCCGGCCAAAGGCGAATTCGTCACGATTCTGGGGCCATCCGGTTGCGGCAAATCCACCGTGCTGCGTCTCATCGCGGCGCTGCCGCCGCACCATCCCGCCTCGGAGGGCGTTGTGCTGGTGGAGGGCAAGCCGGTCGAGCGCCCTGGCGCCGACCGGAGCATGGTCTTCCAGGACTACACGTCGTTCGACAACCGCACGGTCGAGGACAACGTGGCGTTCGGCCTGGAATGCCGGGGTGTGCCGGCTCAGCAGCGCCGGGCGCAGGCCCGCGACTGGATCGCCAAGGTTGGTCTGGACGTGAGGCGCGACGCGTCGAAATACCCGAACGAACTGTCCGGCGGCATGCGTCAGCGCGTCGCGATTGCCCGAACGTTGATCCTGTCGCCCCGCATCATCCTGATGGATGAGCCATTCGGCGCGCTCGACCCGACGACGCGGCTTCACATGCAGGCGTTGCTCGTGGACTTGTGGCGGGATGCGCAGGCGACGGTGTTCTTCGTGACGCACTCAATTGATGAGGCCGTCTATCTTGGCGATCGCGTCTACGTCTTTTCATCCGCGCCGGGCACGATCCTGCGCGAGATGACCCTGCCGCCGGCGGACCGTCCGCCAAGGGAAATGCTGCGCCAGCCGGGCTTCATCGAGCGGGTCACCGAACTGCGCGAGTTGCTGGATCGGCAGCCCGTGTCAACCAAGGCCGGAGATTGACGTGACGACCCCGTTTCAAAGCGGCCCCGTGACCAGACCGCCGCAGGGGGCGGGGATGGGTGACTATCTGAAGGAAGCGTTTCTCTTCAGGTGGAACCTGCTTTTCTTCCTCGGCGGCGCGGCGGCGGCCGCCCTTACACCGCTGGCGGGCGTCGTCCTGCCGCTCGTCGCGGCGGGTGAGATCGCGTACCTGGCCGGACTCGTGTCGGTTCCGAGGTTTCGCGCCGCAATCGACGCCAAGGTCCACGGCGCGGCAAGGCAGGCAGGCGGTGTCGAACCGCCGGTGCCGCCGCCGGTGTCCGTTGTCGCGATGCTCGCAGGTCTGCCCGCCGACGCCCGCGTCCGCTTTCAGCGGCTTCATGCGCGCTGCGTGGAGATGCGGGGCATCGCCGCCGGCGTCCGCGGTGCGGCCGGGGATCAAGTCGCCGGCGCCGAGGAGATCCGGACGCCGGGTCTCGATCGGCTCCTCTGGCTGTTTCTCCGGCTCCTGCTGTCCAAGGCAGCGCTCGACCGGTTCTTGCAGACGATGAGCGAGCAGGAGATCTCGGCGCGGCTGGCGGAGTTGCGAAAAAGCCTCGACTCGGCCAAGGGCGACGAGCGAATCGCTCGATCGCTGCAGGACAGCATCGCGAGCGCCGAGCTGCGGCTCGACAACTACGCGCGCGCGAAGAAGAACGGCGAATTCGTCTCCGTCGAGCTCGACCGCCTCGAGGGCAAGATTCAGGCGCTCGCCGAGATGGCCGTCAACCGGCAGGACCCGGATTTCCTCAGCAGCCAGGTGGATTCGGCCGCCGACAGCATGCGGCAGACCGAGAAAGCCGTCAGCGAGCTGCAGCACCTGACAGGGCTTCAGGATCAGCTCGAGGAGCCGCCGCCCATCCTCGAAACGGATCTGCGCCAGGTACTCAAGCATGACGCCTGAGACGACGGCGCCGCGGCGGGCCGAGCTGCCGCCCTGGTTTCCCCCGTGGGCCGTCCAGCTCGCGGACCTGTACTTCTCCGGGACGACCGCGGTCTTTGTCCTGTACGGCAACACCCAGGACCTCTTTCGCGTCAGCGGCCGCGAACCGGGGCGATATGGCGTGCTCGCGGAGTTCCTCGCCGAACAGCTCTTTGGCCGCTGGTCGCTCGTGCTGCACTACGACCTGGGCCGAGGGCTGCGCGCATTTGCCGGCCGGGACGAACCGCGGCTCAAGGAGATGGTGACGCTGGCCAACAAGAAGGTCGGCGACCTGAGCGCGCTGTCGAAGGATCCGGCCGCGGCCTTCGCCGCCCTGGACCGGATCGTACGCGACAACATCATGGCAGCAGAAACAGACCGCGCCAGCGTCGCCGTGATCATGGACCAGGCGTCCTACGTCTTTCCAGAGGGAGAACCGGGCCGGCTGAACCCGCAGGCCTCCTCAGACCTGGTTACCATGCTCAACTGGGCGATGAGTCCGCACGTCAAGCGTCTCAACATGGCGTTCGTGCTTATCGACGAGAAGCTGGCCGCGGTCAACGATCGGCTGTCGGGCAATCCGCACGTCGCCGCCATTGAGGTGCCACTGCCGAACGAGGCCGACCGGCTGGCGTTCATTCAGACGACAATCGGCGACGCGCCGATCGAGGGATTCTCCGACTTCCGTGCGGCGGAATTGGCGAAGCTCACTGCCGGTATCTCCCTGACGGATCTCAACGTGCTCCTGCAGACCGCGCGGGAGAACGCCAGGCGGCTCGACGCCGCGATGTTCCGGTCGCTCAAGAAGCGGCTGCTCGAGCGCCAATGCCGCGGTCTGCTCGAGTTCATCGAGCCCAAGTGGACCCTCGAGACGGTCGTCGGACACGAAGCGGCCAAGGCGCGGCTGCGGGAGGACGCGGCGCTCCTGAAGCGCGGCGCGGTCGACAGCCTGCCGATGGGCTACCTGCTGTGCGGGCCGGTCGGCACCGGCAAGTCGTTCGTGGCGCAGTGCCTCAGCGGTGAGATCGGCATCCCCTGCGTCATGCTGAAGAACTTCAGATCGAAGTACGTGGGCGAGACGGAAGGCAATCTGGAGCATGTCCTGGCGGTGCTCCGGGCGATGGGGCCGGTGGTTGTCGTGGTGGACGAAGCTGACGCCGCACTCGGCAGCCGGGAACAGGAAGGAGATTCGGGGACGTCGAGCCGCGTATTCGGGATGATCGCCACGCAGATGGGCGACACGCAGTACCGCGGCCGTATCATCTGGATGCTGCTCACGGCCCGGCCCGATCTGCTGCCGATCGATCTCAAGCGGCAGGGCCGTGCGGAGGTCCACATTCCCCTCTTCTATCCGACGGATGAAAGCGAGATCCGCAAGATGTTCGTGATCCTCGCGACCAAGATCGGCTCGCGTCTTGCGCCGGAGGACATTCCGCCGATTCCGCAGCGAGGCCAGTTATCCGGCGCGGACATCGAAGGCATGGTGGGCCGGGCGTGGCGAGCGTCGCTCCTGGCGGGCGCCGATCACGTGACGAAGGAGGCGCTCGCGCTGGTCGTCGAGCAATTCATGCCGTCGACGCAAAGCCTCGAGCGCGAGCTGCAGGAGACGGCGGCGATCCTCGAATGCACCGACCGTCAGTTCCTGCCACCGGCGATTGTCGAGAAGATAGCCGCCGAAGGCGGTCGCGCCCGACTTCAGGAGCGTCTGACGGCGCTGAAGCAGATCGTAAAAGCCCTTTGAAGATTTCATCGCAACAGAAAGGACTCACATCGTGGCACGCACAAGCTGGTTCGACGACAAAGCGGAACACCCCGTGATTCAGGATCGGCTCGCCAGCCTGAAGTCGTTCACTGACGCCCTTGCGGACGGCGTCGTGACCAAACAGGAGCTGGGTGACCAGGAGCGGCGCCTCCTGGCGGCGATGAAAACCGTCGATGCCGCACTGAGCGACGACCTGCACGCCAAGGTCACGGCGCTGCTCGTCGAGCTGACCGCCTATGACGTGATGCGGCTGCTGCATGAACTGCAGGCCGAGCGGGCACGCATCGCGTTCGCAGGGGCCTGAATCTTCAGAACGCGAACCGGACCGACACCTGCCGCTGTTTCAACGGCGGAATCGGCGCCGGTTGGATCGGTGGAGTGCCGCTGACAGCGTCTGGCCCACGAGTCGAGCCCCGACGATCTCGTGGCCTGGCAGGTCCGTCACTGAAATGCCTCCTCGTGCAGGGCAGATGGTCGACGCCGCACTCTTATCTCATGTCGTGGCATGCAACAAGAGCTCCGGCAGCTCGAGACCGTCGACGACCGCCGCCCATGTTTCACCGGGCGCGATGGGCTGCGAGTCAGTCAGCGTTCCGGAACTGACGAGTTCTCCGGCGGCCAGCGGCTCCGCCCCAGGCCGGCGCGCAATCGCCGACGCCAGCTCACCGAGGCAGAGCGCCGGGCTGCGAAGCGAGTTTCTTCCTGAACCTTCCTCGACGAGCTCCCCGTCCTTCAGGAGTCTGAGCTTGAACCGCGCGAGCTGGGCCACGAGCGCCTGAATCATTGCCGTGTCGATCGGCCGCGGCTCGCCGACGATGAGCGCCGCATGGAATCCAAACGCGGCGACGAAATCGGCAGGCTGAAACTTCCAGCCAGGAAACGGACAGTCGATGATCTCGAATCCGAGCGCCAGCCATTCGACGGCGTCGAGCGACGCGGCCGGCTCGAGCGCATCGAGCGTCGGCGACCCCAGCGCCCTCTTCATCTTGAACACGATTTCAGGCTCGATTTTCGGCGCTCGCAAATGTGCGAGGGAATACGATGCGACGTTCCCGCCTGCGTATCGTACCGTGTCGTCGTACATGTGCGCCCACACGAGGGTGTCGAGCTTGAGGACGCGCCACAGGGCCTTGTTGGCGAATCCGACTTTTCGTCCCAAGGTTGCACGGCCCTGCGCTCGTCGCCGCGAGGCCAGCTCCTTCTCAACCAGATAGGCGGTGTCCAGATCGAGACTGGGATTGCGCGCGGAGGGGAGCGTCGCGATTGTCGCTCGACCGGCATAGGCGGCCATCAATTCGTCGGCGAGCGCCTTCGGATCCAGGGAAGCCACTTACTTGACAGCCGGCATCGGCAGAGTGACACGACTTGGAGCCGTCGCCGTGCGAAGTCCGAGCGCAAGGGCTGCCGCCACGAGCGCCATCGCGGCGCTTCCGTAGAAGCCCACGGACCAGCTGCCGGACTGCTCGTAGAGGTAGGCGCCAAACCAGGGGCCGATGATCGACGCGACGCCCTTTGCCGAATAGAGGACACCGTAGTTCGACGTCGCATGACGAGTGCCGAAATAGTCGCCGGCCGTGGACGGAAAGAGCGAGTAGATTTCCCCCCAGGTGAAATAGACGAGCACCAGCGTGAAGGCGAACCAGCCACCGGAACGCTGACCCACCGCAACGACCAGACACAGCGCGACCGCCTGCAGCACGAACGCGACCGTCATCGTCGCTTCACGGCCGAGGTGATCCGAGGCCCAGCCCCAGAAGATTCGGCTGGCGGCATTCGCCAGCGGACTGAGCGTCGCGGCCAGCGTGAGCGCACCGGCCGTGAGACCCCACGATTGGGCCATCGGCCCGGCGTTGGCGGTCACGAGAAGCCCGCCAGTGGCCATCAGTACGAACATCGCGTACATCACATAGAAATGCGGCGTGCGCAGCATCTCCGGCGTGGTGAACTGCCGGCGGCCGATCTGGGAGGCGTGGCTCCCGGCCGCCCTCGCGGCGCTTGCCGCCTCGAGCGGCGGATGTCGCAGGAACTGCGCGACGACAAAAATGAAAAAGCCCTGGACCAGACCGGTCGCGATGAACGCCGTCTGATATCCCCGCGATGCAATCATCGTCTGGATGATTGGGACGAAGAGGGCCGTGCCGCCGCCGAATCCAGCCGCCATGATGCCGGACGCCAGCCCGCGCCGGTCCTTGAACCACTTGAGCGCAGACCCGATGGACGCGCTATACACGAAGGCCGCGCCGATGCCCGCGGTGCAGTACAACGCATAGAGCATCGGCAGCGACGTCACGTATCCGAGCCCCGCCCAGCCCAAACCGCACAGCAGACCGGCAGCGCTGATGAACCCGCGCGGGCCCAGCCGGTCGATGAGCCAGCCATCGAGCGGCTGGACCCACGTCTGAAACAGGACGAAGAGGCTGAACGCGACCTGGATATCCGAGAGCTTCCAGTGGGTGGCCGCCTGCAGCGGCTTGACGAACAGTGTCCAGGAGTACTGGAGGTTCGCGATCATGATCATCGCGACGAGCGAGGCCCAGAGCTGGAACCAGCGATTCTTGATCATCGCCGGCCGTCCTCCATTCCTGGCGGAGTGCGGCGTTCTCTGTGCCCATCCAGGAACCTGGCACAGGCATACACTGCCCTCGTGGCCGGCATCGGTACTCCGAGCCGTTCTCCCAGCTCGACGACAGCGCCGACGACGGCGTCGAGCTCCATCGGCCGGCCCGCTTCATAGTCCTGGAGCATCGATGTCTTGTGTGCGCCCACCTTCTCGGCGCCAGCCAACCGCTGGTCGATGGAGATCGGGAGCGCGATGCCGAGCTTGCCGGCGACGGCTTCCATCTCCGCCATGACCTCTCGCACGAGCCGCGACACGTCCGGATGCCGCACCAATTCTTCGAGCGTGCCGCCGGTCAGGGCGCTGATCGGGTTGAAGGCGACGTTGCCCATCAGCTTCACCCAAATCTCATGACGAAACCTCGTCGTCACGGGGCAGCGAAAGCCAGCGGCGATAAGTGCCTCGGCTATCGTGCGCGTGCGCTCCGATCGGGTACCGTCCGGCTCGCCAAAGCTGATGCGGTTGCCTTCGGTGTGGTGAATGACGCCGGGTTCAGCGACGTCTGACGAGAAATATGCCAGCGACCCGACAACCCGCCGTGGCTCGATGGCCGTCGCGATGACGCCGCCTGGATCAACGCGCTCGAGATGCAGGCCCTCGAGGTCGCCGCCGTGTCCTTGGAAATACCACCACGGGAGGCCGTTCTGCGTGCTGACGACGACAGTGTCCGGGCCAAAAAGCGGAGGAAGTTGGGGAGCGAGGGCAGTCAGGCTGTGGGCCTTCACGCCGAGAAACACGACGTCGACGGTCCCAATGGCGGTGAGGTCGCCGGTGACC
Source organism: uncultured Acidobacteriota bacterium (assembly GCA_963724645.1). GTDB lineage: Bacteria > Acidobacteriota > Vicinamibacteria > Vicinamibacterales > SCN-69-37 > CAVXSP01. Next base: position 1,097,288 of record CAVRVJ010000003.1, on the reverse strand, counting down.
GCCGGCTTTACGTCGAAGTCGCCGTCGGGGCTGATCACGCGAAGCCCGCGCTCCTGCATCGCGCGCAGGTGCGGGCCCCGGGCGAAGAGGACGACGTCCGCACCAACTCTGGAGAGCCGCGCGCCGATGTACCCGCCAATCGCGCCAGCTCCGATGATCGCGATTCTCACGGCGTCTTCGTGGCGAACGCTGCGGCGACGACCCGCCGCTGGATCTTGCCCGTCGCTGTACGCGGAATCGCGTCCGTGATGTAAATCTGCTTCGGGCGCTTGAACTCGGCCAGCCGCTCCTTGCAGTACGCGATCAGGTCTGCTTCAGGGACGGGTTCACGCAGGACGACGGTCGCCGCGACTTCTTCGCCCCACATCGCATGTGGCACCCCGAAGGCCACCGCCTCGGCGACCACCGGATGAGTGAGGAGGACCTCGTCGATCTCGCGAGGCGAGATCTTTTCGCCGCCCCGATTGATCATTTCCTTCAAACGCCCGACCAGTGTCAGATAGCCATTGGCGTCCAGGAACCCCTGGTCCCCGGTTCGAAACCATCCGTCGGTAAATGAGGCCGCGTTGGCCTCGGGATTGTTCTCGTATCCGCGCGTGACATTGGGCCCTTGAATGACAACTTCGCCGCGCTCATCGGCCGGGAGATGCCGCCCTTCTGCATCCATGATGCTCACGCCAACATCCGTCCCTCGCCCCACCGACCCGGGCAGCCGGGCGCCTGGCGGGAGCGGGTTGGAGGCCATCTGATGGGCAGCCTCGGTCATTCCGTACGCTTCGAGCACCGGCGCGCCGAAGGCAGCCTCCAAATCGTGCATCACCTGAGGCGGAAGCGAGGCGCTGCACGATCGGATGAACCGCAGTTTCTCGGCGCCCGCCGGGCGAGCCGCGCCGGGCTCGACGCGCGCCAGGAGCAGTTGGTGCAACGTCGGTACGGCCGAATACCACGTCACGGCGTGATCGCGGGCGATACGCCAGAACGACAGCGGACTGAACTTGCCCGGTACGACCACCGTGCCACCACTCGACAGCGTGGCCAGCGTCGAGGCCACGAGACCATGGACGTGGAATAGCGGCATCACACACAGCGACACGTCATCTGCCGTGAGGGCATAGCTGCGTGCCACATTACCCGCGGAGATCGACAGGTTGGCGTGAGACAGCGGGACCCGCTTGGGTCGCCCCGTGCTGCCGCTGGTGTGCAGAATGAGAGCGATGTCGTCCACCGCGGGAGGCTCGATAGGGCCCTTTCCGGTCGTGCCTGACAAACTCACCGTGCCTGTCGCATCCATCTCGACCGCCAGAACGGGCACGCTGCCCGCGGCGCGTCGAGCGTCTTCCGCGCCGGTCGGCGGAAGCAGAAACACGCGGGCGCCGGTATCTTCCAGGTAGAAACGGAATTCGTCTTCCTTATACCCAGGATTCAGCGGCGCCGCCGTACCGGCCATCGATGCGGCGAGGAAGCAGACGATTGCGGGGAGTCCGTTCGGCAGCGCCATGCCGACGCGGTCTCCACGGCCGACGCCGGCGGCCGCCAAGGCTTCGGCGACAGCCTCCACTTGATGCCTCAACGCGCCATACGTGACACGAATGTTTTGTTCCGGAAGAATGATGGCGGTTCGTTCGGCTGGACTGGAGGCCAACAAATCAAGCAGCGTGGTTGGTGCGCCGTGTGCGGACGTCATATCCGGTAAAGTGTGCCACAACCCAACGGCACGCCGCTCGCGCCACCTTGGAGAGGTGAAGGACATGGAGGCGGTCGGCTGGCCTGGGCCGCCTCCGGCGGCTTGACGGGGAAACCGATCGTCAGAAACGAGCACGCCGGGAATCGCATATGGCGTGTTCGTTTCTGACGATCGGTTTCTCCGTCACAGCCCGGCGTAACGCCGGGCTGTCCAGGCCAGCCGGCGGTCTTCATTCACTCAATGTCTCCAAGGTTGATCCCGAGCGGGGTTTACATCAACAGCAGCGCCGCCATCAACTCGATCCCGTCCCACAGGTTCTGAATCCGCAGGTTCTCGTTGAAGCTGTGCTGGTTGTCGTCGTGGTTCGCGATGGGAATCACGATCGTCCGTGTGTTCAGCGGTTGTTCGACCTCGGCCAGGGGCAGGCTGCCACCCATGGTTGGCAGCTTGATGACCGGGCCTCTGACGCTGTCGACGACGCGGATGACCTCCTGTGAGATCGGCAAGTCCATCGGCGTTCGCACGGCGCCCAGCCCGACACGTCCTTCCTTGATCCACGCGACGAGCGGATGTGCCTGCCGCTCTGCGGCGCCGGGTTCGTGATCGACCACGAAGTAGCCCTGCTTCTTGACGTGATCGATTACCCGGTCGAGCGTCTGGCGGGGATTCATGCCCTTCACCAGCCGGATGTCGATCGACGCAGTCGCCGATGACGGGACGACATTCGAGGCTTGGGCGCCGACGTGGCCGCTCGCCAGGCCCCGGATGTTCAAGGACGGGCGGGTAATGAGGTCGAGAAGCGTCTCCGGCGCCCCCTCCGTGGCCCCCAGCCAGAACTCCTTCATCAACTGCGCGTCCATGGCCGGCGCCTGGGCAATCGCGCGTTTCTCCGTGTCGCTCAGCGGCTCGACGCCGTCGTAGAAGTGGTCGACGAGCACGCGGCCGCGATCATCCTTCATCGACGCCAGCAGCCGCGCGAGCAGCATGGCCGGGTTGGGCGCCCAGTTGCCGTAGTGGCCGCTGTGCAATTCGCTCTTCGGACCGTACAGCGTCAGATCCAGCGGCACGACGTCGCGGGCGCCGAAATAAATCAGCTGGCGCCGCGTCTGGTGCACGGGACCATCGCACATCAACCACAGGTCGCCGGCGAAGAGCGTCTTGTTCGCGGTGAGGATCCGGGTCAGGTTCGCGGAGCCGGCTTCCTCTTCGCCTTCGAACGCGAACTTGATGTTCGACTTCAGCGCCAGGCCTGAAGATCGAATGGCGTCGAGCGCCGTCATCATCGCGATGATGGGAGCCTTGTCGTCGCCGGCCGACCGCGCGTACAGACGAGCCTCGGGATCGATCGGTGGGCCGGTCGCGGCAAGCGGCACGACGCGTCCACCATTCTCGATCGTCTGGGTCCGCAATGTCGGCTCGTACGGCGGCGTCGCCCATTCCGCGGCGTCCAGCGGCTGGCCATCGTAGTGGGCGTAGAAAACGACGGTGCGGCTGGCGCCAGGAGTCCGGATCTCGCCGAAGACCACCGGATTGGCCCCCTCGACCGAGACGAGACGCGAGGCAATACCGCGAGCCTGCATCATCCTTGCAATGAACTCGGCGTTGCGCTGGATGTTCTCGCGGTCGCGTGTGACGTTCGGGATCTTCAGTAGTTCGACGAACTCGCTGAGGATGGCGCGTTCATGCTGCTGGCGCCACTGGCGCGCCGCGCGGGCGGCGACATTGTCCTGAGCGAGAAGGGCTGCGGGGAGGAGCGAGGCCCACAAGAGCCACGTCAGGCGAGTCATCGCGGCAAATGGTAGCAGACACTCTGTATCGCTGCGGGTGTGCCAGCGGTGTGGCCTGTCAGTGAAGTGCTGGCGACAAGGCCCAATTGGCCGCATCAGCCGGTGCGAAGTCCGTCGAGGCGAACGGCAGACCAGACTACAGCCTTATGCTACGAGTTATGAATCAGCCGGTGGATCTTCCTCCTTGGTGTCTTCAACTCCTGGAGGAATTCGACGACGCCGACGCTCGAGCGGCGGCGGTCGCAAAGGGGCTCACACGCCAGCAGTTGAACTGGAAGCGTGCACCCGGTGAGTGGGGCATCGGCCAGTGTCTCGAACATCTGGCCACCGGGAATGAAGTCTATCTGCCGCCAATGTCGGAGGCGCTTGACGCACATCGGCACTCCCGCGCGCGCAACATCGTGCCTGGCTGGTTCGGCGGATGGTTCATCCGAACCTACATCGAGCCGTCCCCGACCACGAAGCGAGCGCGCGCGCCGAAGAAGATCGCACCCGCAGCAGAGATTGAGCCGTCCGTCGTCGATCGATTTCTGACCAGCAACGAGCGCCTGCGCGAGTTCGTGTGGAAGGCGAGCGAATACGACGTCAATCACATCCGGTTCAAGAATCCTTTTGTATCGGTGATTCGGTTCCGCGTCGGTGCAGGTCTGCTGCTTCTATCGGCGCACGAGCGCCGGCATCTGCTGCAAGCCGAACGCATCAGGGCGTCGATGCAGGCCGCCGAGCGCTGACTCGCCGAGCCCGGGGGCACCCTGCGAACCAGCTCGCTCATTCCTCCGGCGGCTCGTCCCGTAGCGGTCGTTGCCACCACGACACGTCGTGCCAGGCACCGAACTTCCGCCCCGCCCTCCGAAACACGCCGACCGCGGTGAATCCGAGCGCCCGGTGGAACCTGACGCTGGCTTCGTTCGGTAGCGTGATGCCAGCGTACGCCGTGCAGTACCCCTTGGTGACCATGATGGTAATCAGTCGCTCGTACAGGGCCCGGCCAACACCCCGCCCACGAAACGACGGGGCCAGGTACGCCGACATCTCGATCGACCACTGGTACGCTGCCCGCTCACGAAACGAAGAGGCGTACGCATAGCCGGCAACCTGTCCGGCCTGCTCGGCAACCAGCCAAGCCCACTTCGACTGCGCGGCGAGAATGCGCTGCGAGAACTCCTCGACCGACGGCGGCACGAGTTCGAACGACACTGCCGTGTCGGTCACGAAGGGCCTGTAAATGGCCAGGAGCACCCCCGAGTCAGCGGTAGTTGCGTCGCGGATCCGCAGTTCCTCCATTCAGCTCCACCAGTCCTGTCGAACGCCTCGTAGATTCACCGGCCAATTGCGACGGCACGTTTCTATTGTTTCGCCTATTGATCGCCTTCGCTGTCGGCGGTACGATGCCCCTCAATGCCCGTCCTGCCCGCGGTGACCAGCGACAAGGAGCAATCGCTCCAGGCGGCGCTCTCACGGATGCTGAGCGCGCACGCGGCCGCCGCGCGTGCGAACGACCCCGATCCACACGTCACCTCCGTTCGCCGCCTCGAGTCCGCGGAGGCCGAATACGCCCCGTTTCCGGAGGCAATGGCCCCGCGGCTGCTGGCGGCGCTCGGCGCACGGGGAGTGGCCCGGCTCTATACGCATCAGGCTGAGGCAATCGCGCATGCGCTTGCGTCGCGGCATGTCGTGACGGTCACGCCGACGGCGTCCGGCAAGACGCTCTGCTACAACGCGCCGGTGCTCGATGCGATTCTGAAGGATCCGTCCACACGCGCGCTGTACTTGTTTCCAACCAAAGCCCTCGCCCAGGATCAGCTCGCCGAACTGCAGGCGCTCGCAGATCTGCTCGGGACGCCAGAACCCCAGAACTCCGGAGCCCCGGAACGAGGGGAGCCTGGAGCCGAGGTTGGTGTTTTTACGTATGACGGCGACACGCCGGCTGATGCCCGTCGATCGATTCGCGGCCGTGCGCACATCGTGCTCAGCAACCCGGACATGGTGCATTCGGGAATCCTGCCGCATCATCCGCGATGGGCGAAGCTGTTCGAGAACCTGCGGTTCGTCGTCATCGACGAGTTGCACACGTATCGAGGCGTGTTCGGCAGCCATCTCGCGAACATCGTGCGCCGCTTGCTTCGCGTGTGCGAGCACTACGGCTCGCGGCCGACTTTCATCTGCTCGTCGGCGACCATCGCGAACCCGCGCGAGCTGGCCGAGCGGCTCGTCGGCGCCCCGTTCGAGCTCGTCGAAAAGAGCGGCGCGCCGCGGGGGGAAAAGTATTTTCTGTTCGTCAACCCGCCGGTCGTGAGCCCGCAGCTGGGTATCCGGCGGTCGTACCTGGCGGAGACGCGGCGGGTCGCGATCGAGTTTTTGAAGCGCGGCCTGCAGTCGATCGTCTTTGCGCAAAGCCGGCTGTCGACCGAGATCCTCACGACCTACTTGAAGGACGCGTTTGCCGGGCCGCCCGGCGCCGCCGATGTCATCCGCGGGTATCGTGGCGGCTACTTGCCTGCCCGCCGGCGCGAGATCGAGCGCGGCCTTCGCAGCGGGGAAGTTCGCTGCGTCGTGTCGACGAACGCCCTCGAGCTGGGTCTCGACATTGGCGCCCTCGATGTGGCGATCATGGCTGGATATCCGGGAACGATTGCCTCGACCTGGCAGCGCGCGGGGCGTGCCGGCCGGCGAAGCGGCCGGTCGGCCGCGGTGCTCGTCGCCTCGAGCGCGCCCATCGATCAATTCGTCGCGCGACACCCGGAGTATTTCTTCGGGGCCTCACCAGAGCACGCGCTCGTCAATCCGGACAACCTCCACATCCTCCTGGATCACGTGAAATGTGCCGCCTTCGAGCTGCCGTTCCGGTCCGACGAGACGTTTGGATCGATCAACGTGCAGGAGGTTCTGTCGGTGTTGAGCGAGGAGGGTTTCGTCCAGTTCACCGACGGGCGGTGGCAGTGGACGCAGGAGTCCTATCCTGCCGACGCCGTCAGCCTGCGGTCGGTGACGTCCGACAACTTCGTCGTCATCGACATGACAGACCAGGGAGCGGGTCATCGGAGAGACCGATTTCACGGCAGGGCCGGCCACGCTTCACGAGAAAGCCATTTATCTGATCGAGGGCCAGCTCTTCCAAGTCGAGCGATTCGACTTCGACGGGCGCAAGGCCTTCGTGCGACAGGTCGACTGCGATTACTACACGACCGCGATCACGTATACGAAGGTCACGATCCTGGAAACGTTTCAGGCGCTCGGCACTGGGCACTTGGCACTAGAGCAGCACGAGGCCGCGCACGATGATCTCAGTAGTGCCAAGGGCCTAGCCCCAAGCGCCTGCTCACATGGCGAAGTCCACGTCGTATCCCGCGTCGTCGGATTCAAGAAGATCAAGTTCTACACGAACGAGAATGTCGGATCCGGCGAATTGGACTTACCTGAGCAGCAGATGCACACGACTTCGGTACTGGCTGACGATTCCCGCGGATGTCATGGCAAGTCTTCCGCATTCGACGGCGGATCGCCGCGATGGCGTGGTCGGGCTCGCTTATGCCATGCGCAACGTCGCGCCGCTTCTCTTGATGTGCGACGCGCACGATCTGGGTTTGTCGATTGACGGTGTCGCGCTCGAGGGCGCGGCCCGCATAGGCGGCCGCACGAAGGGTGACGCCGGCCCCGGCGGTGTGGCCGAGCCGACGATCTTCCTTTACGACAATTATCCCGGCGGAATTGGCTTCAGCGAGCCCTTGTTCGGAATGCACAGCGCGCTTCTCGCGCGGACGCGCGAGCTCATCGACGGCTGTCCCTGTCAGTCCGGGTGCCCGTCATGCGTCGGTCCCGAGGGCGCGACGGGTCCGCTCGCCAAGACCGTCGCCTCGCAGTTGCTCGCGGGGCTGACAACAGCACGCGCGGCGGGACGTGAAGACCTGCCCCAGCCTCGTTCCACGCGGGGGACGGATGGAGGCGGCCTTCAGGCCGACGCGGTGTAATGCGCGGACCAGTGGGAACGACTGAGCCGCCACTGCGGAGCCTGGCCATCTAATGCGGGACCTGGCGTCAAGATTGCGCGCGATCGTCCGGCAGCCCGTCGCCGGTCGGATGGCCGGCGGCGTCGGCGGGCTCGACCGGGGCGGTGGCGCTCGCGAGCTCACGTACGTCGCCGATTTGGCGGTGCCGGCCTCTGACCTTGATCGCTCAGCGGCGGCGCTTGGGGGCGTCCGGCATGAGGCAGGCCCCAGCGCCTGCATTGTCATCGATCGAGTGTGGCAGCGGGAGGAGTCGCATGGACACCGGCGTGTCGAGTCCTACGCGATCGATCCGGCTGCGCCGATTGCCCTCTTCGACGCGCGGCTCGCCTCGGTCGCCGACTGGGCGTCGAACGTGGTCGTGTTTGACATCGAGACCACCGGGTTGAGCGGCGGGGCGGGGACGCTGCCACTCGTGGCTGGGTGCGGATGGTTCGAAGATGGCGCGTTCAGGGTGCGTCAGTTCTTCCTCAACGGGCCGGGCGGCGAGCATGCGCTGCTCGACGGATTGGCGCGCACGCTCGATACCGCGTCGCTGCTGGTGACCTACAACGGCCGCACGTTCGATGTGCCGGTCATGGAGACGCGTTGGGCGTATCACCGGCGGGAGAATCCCACTGAGGCCCTGCCGCACTTCGACATGCTGCCTGCCGCGCGGCGGTTGTGGGGCGGCACGACCGACGGATGCACCCTCTCGGCGCTCGAGCGCTCAGTGCTTCGCTTTCACCGTCTGAACGATGTGCCAGGTCTCGAGATTCCGTCGCGGTACTTTCAGTTTCTTCGGACCGGGGATCCGTCCGTTATCGGAGGAGTCCTCCAGCACAATCGCCACGACGTGATCTCCACAGCGGCGCTGATGGTCCGCGCGCTGGAGATGGCGGCGGACGGTCCTCAGTCCTGCGAGTCGGCACGGGAACAGCTTGGATTGGCTCGAGCGTATGAAAGCGCCGGAGATGCGAGCCGTGCGGAGCAGGCCTATGGCCTTGCCGCCGAGTGCGACGATCGCGAAATCGCTGCGCCCGCCCTCGCGGGATTGGCGGTGCTGTTCAGGCGGCAGTCGCGCTACCAGGAATCGGCCGCAGCCTGGCAGAACGTCCTGGCGCTGTCGTCCAGGAACACGACCGGGTGGCATGCCAGCACTCGTGACGGGATGAAGTCCCCTGGCTTCGCGGTGCTCGAACGGCGAGCAGCGGAAGCGCTTGCGATCCATCACGAGCATCGTGCCCGCGACCTGGACACCGCGCGGCGCTACGCCGAAGCGCTGCGCGTCGACGCCAGCGGGCGGTGGCTGGCCGGCGCGGATCGCCGCCTCGGCCGGATCGATCGAAAGATGAGAAACGCCGAAGGAAGGGACAGGCTGCTGCTCTGAAAACGGCCCGGGCAGTCGGCCTCGCGTGACTCGGTGCCCGCCTTACGCGTTCGCGCTGGCCTTCTTGGCTTTGCCGCTCTTGCCGGCCTTGGCCGCCTTGTTCGCCGTCACTTGCTTCTTGCGGCCTTCGATGGTCTGAACGCCGAAACGCTTGGTGAAACGCTCCACACGGCCTTCCGTGTCGATGAGCTTCTGGCGCCCGGTGAAGAACGGATGGCAGTTGTTGCAGATTTCGAGGTGCAGATCGGGCTTCGTCGAGCGCGTCTTGAACGTGTTTCCGCACGCGCAGCGGACTTCGACCTCGTGGTACTTCGGATGAATTCCAGGCTTCACAGCGTGCTCCTCAGCCTTCCCGGCAAACCTCAAGTATAAAGCACGAACCCGATCGGGCCAAATGTGCGCTGAGCCTCACGGAATGTCGTAGGTCCGGATCCAGCGGTGGCGCTTCAGCCGTTGGAGGAGCTCCGCTGGCAGGGCGCGGCCGTCCGAAACCCCCAGATTCTGATCGACGTGCCTCGCACGCCGCATGCCTGGAATGATCGTCGAGACGGTCGGATTCGCCAGGATGAATCTCAGCGCGAGGTCCGGCAGCGTCATGCCGGCCGGCACATCGTGTTGGAGCTCGTCGACGTGATCCAGGATCTCGGACAGCTTGTCGGGCGTGAAATACAGGTTTCGCCAATCGCCTTCCGGCCACGTCATGGCGCGCGTCATTGTCCCGGTCAGGCTACCTTCGTCAAACGGCACGCGCGCGATCACCGCGATGCCAAGCTCGCGACAGACCGGAAAGAGTTCGTCCTCCGGGTTCTGGTCGAACAGGTTGTAAACCACCTGCACGCTGTCGATGACGCCCGTGCGGAGCGCCTTGATGCCGTTCGCCGGCTCCCAGCGATTGAGGCTGATGCCGATGCCGCGCACGAGGCCCTCCCGCCTGAGATCGTCGACGGCGCGTTGCCAGCGATCGTCGTTCGCCCAGGTGTCGGTCCAGACGTGAAACTGCTGCAGGTCGACCGACGACAGGCCAAGATTGCTCAAGCTCGTTTCCGTCGATCGGCGGATATGATCGGCGGGATAGACGTCCTCGAGCCGATAGCTCGCGCGCGCGGGCCATTGAAGATTCTTCGGTGGAATCTTGGTGCCGACGGTGAGCGGCCGGTCGCGGTGTTTTGCGAGCACGCGACCCAGGAGCTGCTCGCTCTTGCCGTTTCCGTAGGCCAGGGCCGTGTCGAAGAACGTGCACCCGAGAGCGATCGAGCGCTCCAGCGCCGCGATCGAGTCGTCATCGTTCGACCCCGTCCAGCCTCCCATTCCCCACAGACCGTACCCGACTTCCGACACCGGCCAGCCCAGCCGGCCGAACGCTCGCGTGCGCATGGTCTAGATTCTATCCGCAGCGTGCCGCGGCAGCGGGGGCCCCTGTCTGGCCGCGCGTGTCCACAGGAATCCGCACAGCAGCACGGCGACGGGGACGATGAGCACCGCGCGGGCAAGGGAGGACGCATCGGACAGCGCGCCAATGAGAACAGGCGAGGGCACGTCACCGAGCAGGTGGATGAAGAAAATCTGGACGGCCATGGCCGTCGCGCGGATGGCAGGCGAGACGATGTTGATGAACGTGGCGTTGATGGGCCCTGTTGACGCGAACAGCAGCAACTCGGAAACCGCGATGGCCGGCCAGAAGATCGAGGGCGCGTCTACGGCGAACGACAGCAGCACGAAGGGAACCGCGGCCAGCGTGGCGAAGGCGGACACCCAGAGATAGGCATTCGGATGGCGCGGCAGGAAGCGATCGCCGACCCACCCTCCAGCGAACGTGCCGACAAACCCGGTGAGCACCAGAATCACGCCTGGCAACCACGCGGCCTGGTCGTGAGGAACACCGCGAACACGCTCGAGGAACGACGGGAACCACGCGGCCATTCCCCCCAAGGCGAAAGAATAGGCAGCGTAACCGGCGCACGTGAGGACGTACTGCCTGTTTCGGGCGAGCACGCCGTAGGTGCGGATCGCGAAGGCCAGGTTGGATTCCCGAGTCGCGCTGCGTCCGGGTCGAGGCGCACCGGCGCCGCCCCGCGGGGGATCGCGAACGGTCAGCGCCGCCGCCGACAACGCGATGCCCGGCACTCCCGCCACGAGAAAAGCCGCTCGCCAACCGAAATGCGTGTCGAGGATTCCGCCCAGCACGTAGCCGAGCGCGGAGCCGACTGGAATGGCGCAGTAGAAGATCGCCATGATCCGGCCAAGCCGCTCGACAGGAAAATAGTCCGCCAGAACCGTCGGCGAGATCGATCCGTATGCCGCTTCCCCGATGCCGACCGCCGCGCGGGCGATGAACAGCATCGCAAACGACCACACCAGGCCGCCGGTCGCCGTTGCGATACTCCAGAGCGCCACGCCGAACGCGATCAGACGGAGACGGGGCATGCGGTCGCCGAGCGTGCCGAAGATGGGGGAGGCGAACGTATAAAGCAGCAGAAAGGCCGTCATCAGCGACCCCAGCCGCGCGTCGCTCGGGTGCCCCATCGCCGGATCGCGTCGCAAGCTCTCGAACAGGGGCGGCACGACGAACCGATCGATGTAGTTGAACAGATTGATGAGCGTAAGGATGATCAGGGCTCGCCTGGAAAGGGAAGAGAACGCCGGGAGTCTCTCTACCATTTCTGGTAAGAGTACGTTGAACGGCATGCCCGTCGTGCCGGACTTGTGGTTCGGTGGGGCCCGGCTGGAGTCCGGGACAAATGCTGCCGGGCGTTTTCTTACGAATCTCGCAAAAGGACGCCCGGCCTCATTTACTCAATTACTCAATGCTCAATGCCGCGTGCTGAGGCCTGCGGCGACTTCCGGCTCGGGTGCGGGCGGGACGGCCGGCAGCGGGCCCGCCAGCGCCGTGCGCAGCACTTCGTCCATGGCCTCGACCAGATAGATGTTCATCGTGTCGACGACATTCTTCGGAATGTCGGCCATGTCCTTTTCGTTGTCTTTCGGCAGGATGATCGTCGTGACGCCGGCCCGATGCGCGGCGAGGACCTTTTCCTTCACGCCGCCGATTGGCAGCACTTTGCCGCGCAAGGTGATCTCGCCCGTCATCGCGACATCGCGCCGTGCCGGCACCTGTGCCAGAGCCGAGACGAGGGCGGTGGCCAGCGTGATACCGGCCGACGGGCCGTCCTTCGGGATCGCGCCTTCCGGAATATGGATGTGCACGTCGGTGCGCCGGTAGAAGTCACGCGGGATGCCCAGCATCTCGGAATTCGCCCGCACCCAGCTCATGGCCGCCTGCGCGGACTCCTGCATGACGTCGCCCAGCTTGCCGGTCAGCGTCAGTTTGCCGCGGCCGGGCATCAGCGTCGCCTCGGTCACGAGAATTTCGCCGCCGACTTCCGTCCAGGCAAGGCCGGTGGCGATGCCGATCTCATTCTTCTCCTCCGCCACAGACGGGCGGAAGCGCGGTACGCCGAGATAGGCCGTGACCTTGTCGCCGGTCACGTCTTCTTTGAACGCCTGGCCTTCGCCGACGACCTTGCGGGCCACCTTGCGGCAGATGGAAGAAATCTCGCGCTCGAGACTGCGGACGCCGGCTTCGCGCGTGTAGCGCTGAATGATCGTCTGCAGGGCCTCGTCGGTGAAGGTCAGGTTCGCCGCGTCCAGGCCCGCGCCCTCTATTGACTTCGGCGCGAGGAACCGCTTCGCGATCTCGATCTTCTCCTGCTCGGTGTAGCCGGCCAACTGAAGCACTTCCATGCGGTCGCGCAGCGCTTGCGGGATCGTGTGGAGGACGTTCGCCGTGCAGATGAACATCACGTGCGACAGGTCGTATTCGACGTCCAGGTAATGATCCAGGAACGTGTGGTTCTGCTCGGGATCCAGGACCTCGAGGAGGGCGGCGGAGGGGTCCCCGCGGAAGTCCATGGACATCTTGTCGACTTCATCGAGGAGGAACACGGGATTCAGGGTCCCGGCTTTCTTCATCATCTGGACGATCTGACCGGGAAACGCTCCGATATAGGTGCGCCGATGGCCACGGATCTCGGCCTCGTCGCGCACGCCGCCGAGCGACAGCCGCACGAACTTCCGGTTCATCGCGCGCGCGATCGACTTGGCGAGCGAGGTCTTGCCCACGCCCGGGGGGCCGGCGAACGTCAGAATCGTCGCTTTCGGCTTCTTCACCAGCACGCGCACCGCCAGGAACTCGAGGATGCGCTCCTTGATCTTCTCGAGCCCGAAGTGGTCCTCGTGCAGGACCGTCTCCGCGTGCTTGAGGTCGCGGCTCTCCTTGCTCTTCTTGTGCCACGGCACGGCGATGAGCCAGTCGAGGTAGTTGCGCGAGACGGTGGCCTCGGCCGACATCGGGGGCATCGCCTCCAGCCGCTTCAGCTCCTCGAGCGCCTTGCGCTCGGTCTCCTTCGGCATCCGCGCCTGTTCGATCTTCTTCTTGAGATCGTCCACCTCGTTGCCCTTCTCGTCCTTGCGGCCCAGTTCGCGCTGAATCGCCTTCATCTTCTCGCTGAGGTAGTACTCCTTCTGCGCCTTCTCCATCTGCTTCTTGACGCGCGACTGGATCCGGCGATCCACCTGGAGCTTGTCCACCTCGGCCTCGAGCACCGTCACGATGCGCGACAGCCGCTCGATCGGGGCCACGATCTCCAGAAGGTTCTGCTTCTCCTCGACGCCGACCTGCAGGTGGGCGGCAATGGCGTCCGCCAGCCGCGAGGGGTCGTCGGTCCGGACCGCGGCAATCATCGCGTCGTACTGCAGGTTGTTCGACAGCTTGACGTACTGCTCGAACAGGGTGACGACGCGGCTCATGACGCCCTCGGCGTCGCTGGCGGCCTCGGCCTTCTTCGGAATCATCTTGACGGTCACGCGGAAGAAGCCCTTGTCTTCCTTCCACTCCACCGCGCGCGCGCGCTCGACGCCCTCGACCAGCACCTTGATGTTGCCGTCGGGCAGCTTGAGCGACTGGACGATATTGGCGACGCAGCCCATCGTGTAGATATCCGCGGGCTGCGGATCGTCGATCGCCGCGTCATGCTGCGCGGCCAGGAAGACTTTCTTGTCCGTCGCCAGCGCGTGCTCGAGCGCTCGCGTCGACGATGGCCGTCCGATCACGAACGGCATCATCATGTGCGGGAAAACGACGACGTCCCGCAGCGGGACGACCGGGAGGGTTTCGTATTGATCCATATTGAATGTGACAAAGGGTGAAAGGACAAAAGTCTAAGAGGGTGAGGAATTTCACCCTCTCGCGCTTTTTACCCTCTCACCCTGTAATTCTAGCCGACCTTCTCGATGACCGTGATCGGCTTCTCCTTCGACTCTACCACCTCGCGCGTGATGACGCATTCCCGGATCTTCTTCTGGCCCGGAAGCGTGTACATCAGGTCGAGCATGATGTCCTCGATAATCATGCGCAGACCGCGCGCGCCGATCTTGCGCTGCAGCGCGGCTTCCGCGATCGCTTCGAGGGCATCGTCGGTGAAGCGCAGCTTGACGTTCTCGTATTCGAACAGCCGCTGGTACTGCCGCGTGATGGCGTTGCGTGGCTGGGTGAGGATCTGGACGAGTGCGGGCTTGTCCAGCTCGTGCAGTGTGCCGATGACCGGCAGGCGGCCGACGAATTCCGGGATGAGGCCGTACTTGATCAGATCTTCCGGCTCGAGCTGCTCCACGATCGTCCCCGAGTCGCGGGCCGTCGCCTTCACCTCGGACTTGAAGCCGAGCGTCTTCTTGCCCAGGCGGCGGCCGATCTGCTTGTCGAGACCGACGAACGCCCCGCCGCAGATGAACAGGATGTTGGTGGTGTCGACCTGGAAGAACTCCTGGTGCGGATGCTTGCGGCCGCCCTGGGGCGGCACGTTGGCGACCGTGCCCTCGAGAATCTTCAGCAGCGCCTGCTGCACGCCTTCGCCCGACACGTCGCGGGTGATCGACGGATTCTCGTCCTTGCGGCAGATCTTGTCGACCTCGTCGATGTAGATGATGCCCTGCTGGGCCTTCTCGATGTCGCCCCCGGCCGCCTGCAGAAGCTTGAGGATGATGTTCTCGACATCCTCGCCCGACGTAGCCGGCCTCGGTCAGCGTCGTCGCATCGACGATCGTGAACGGCACCGACAACAACCGCGCCAGCGTCTGGGCCAGCAGCGTCTTGCCCGTGCCGGTCGGCCCGATGAGCAGGATGTTCGACTTGGTCAGCTCGACTTCGTGGCGGCCGCGCGCCTGCTTCTGGATCTCCAGGCGCTTGTAATGGTTGTAGACGGCGACCGCGAGCTTCTTCTTGGTCTGTTCCTGGCCGATGACGTACTCGTCCAGGAACTTCTTGATCTCGACCGGCATCGGCAGCGACGAGCGCGTGCCGCGGTCGAACTTGTTGTCGTCCGCGATGATGTCGTTGCAGACCTCGACGCACTCATCGCAGATGAACACCGTCGGCCCCGCAATGAGCTTGCGGACGTCGTTCTGGTCCTTGTTGCAGAACGAGCACCGGAGGACCTCGTTCTCGCCGGTCTTCTTCGTCGTCATTGTCTTCCGGAGGACTGTGCCCCCCGAACCCCCTCGCACGCTCGCTCGCGGGGACCCCGTGTCCCCGCTCCGCTCACGTGGCTCGCTCGCTGCCACCTGCCCGCGACCATCGAACCGTCCAGATTATCGGCCGCGGCGGACCTCTCTATAGCCACTACGCTCGCCTGGTCAAGACGTCATCAATAATACCGTAATCCTTCGCCTGCACCGGGCCCATGATGTAGTCCCGGTCGGTGTCATCCTGAATCCGCGTCACGGCCTGGCCCGTGTGCTTGGCCAGGATTTCATTCAACATCTCGCGCATGCGCAGAATTTCCTTGGCGTGAATGTCGATGTCGCTCGCCTGGCCCCCCAGGCCGGACATCCAGGGCTGATGGATCAGGATGCGCGAGTTCGGCAGCGAGTAGCGCTTGCCCTTCGCCCCCGCCGCGAGCAGCACCGCCGCGATCGATGCCGCCTGGCCGATGCAGTAGGTCTGCACGTCCGGCTTGATGAACTGCATGGTGTCGTAGATGGCCAGACCGGCCGTGATCGAACCGCCCGGGCTGTTCAAGTAGACGAGGATGTCCCGGTCGGGATCCTCTGCTTCGAGAAACAACATCTGCGCGATCACCAGGTTCGCGACGCCGTCGTCAATCGGCGTGCCGATGAAGACGATGCTGTCCTTCAGCAGACGCGAGAAGATGTCGTAGGCGCGCTCGCCGCGGTTCGTCTGCTCGACGACCATGGGGACGAGTTGGGAGTAGTTGGACATAGACAAAGTATAGGCCCTGCGCTTCGGGGACCCAGGTGCCGGTGCAAATGCGTGAACGTGTTCAGCGAGTGTGACGGTCTACGTGCCGCGGGCGTGCTGCCGTGAACCGGGCCCTGGCGCGTGAAGCTGGGGCACGAGGCCTGGGGCTTGAGACCTAACGAATGATGTTCGCCTTCTCGATCAGCCAGTTCATGGTCTTTTCGCGGCGGATCCCGGCGCGGATGCCGATCGAGGCCGCCATCCTCTTTTTCGAGCGCCGCCCGTACCGCCGGCGGCGTGCGCCCCGAGCGCTCGGCGAAGCGCTCGATCTCCCTGTCGAGGTCGCTCGTCCGTCCGCCTCGATCTGCTCCCGGCGCGCGATCTCGTCGAGCACGAGCGTGCTCTTGACGGTTTCGGCCGCCGGCTGGCGCTGCCCCTCGCGAAACTGCTGCCAGTCGATGTTCGCCTTCATCGGATCGACGCCCTGCTCCATCAGCCGGCGCACGAGTTCTTCCAGCCGCCGATCGACTTCGCGATCGACGAGTACCTCGGGCGCGTGCTTCATCCGGCCGGAGAGCTGCTGGAGCAGTTCGTGCCGCACCTGGTGATCGGCTTCGTGCTCCGCTTCGTGCTGCAGATCCTCCCTGATGCGCTGGCGGAGTTCCTCGAGCGTGTCCGAGCTCGCTCACTTCCTTCGCGAACTCGTCGTCGAGCGGCAGCAGTTCCTTGCGCCGGACGCCCTTGATCGTGACGTCGTAGTCGACCGTGGCGCCTGCCAGTTCGGCCATCTCGTAGTCGGCCGGATACGTGACCGTGAACGAGCGCGCGTCGCCGGCCGATGCGCCGGTCAGGTGCTCGTCGAATCCGGGCGGGTTGTTGGGCGCGCCAAGCTCGACTGTGACGTTCTGCAGCGCCTCCGGCTTGTCGTCGATCCCTCCCTTCGCCGGGCGTCCCTCGCCGGGGATCTCGATGACGCTGGTACGCCGCGTGCGCGTGAGGTCCAGCAGCAGCGTGTCGCCAGCGCGCCGCGGGACGATCCTCGACGGGATGCCAGCGCGCGGCGCGCTGCTGGAGCCGCTCGAGCGCCTGGTCGACTGCGCCCGACTTCGAGCACCGCAGGCGGCTTGCGGACCGTCAGACCCGGCGTATTCGCCCGGATCGATCGGTGGCACCGTTTCGAAATCCGCCACGAAGGTCAGCGGCTGACCTTCCTCGATGCACGACGTCCCTGATGTCGGGCGTCGCGACCGGCTCGAGCCCGCGCTCGTGCAGGGCATCGTGCACGACGCGCGGAATGAGGTCCTGCGCCACGTCGTACAGAATCTGATCCTTGTAGCGTTGCTTGACGACGGTGGCCGGCACCTTGCCTTGTCTGAAGCCGGGGACACGCGCCGTCCGGCTGTAGCCTCTGGCGACACGCTCGATCTCGGCCTTCACGACATCGGACGGCACCTCGAACGACAGGTTCTTGCGGGTCTCGGAGACTTCGGTGAACTCGGTTTTCATCAGAATCATTATGTCAGGCCTGAAGCGCGTTAGACTCGAGTCGCCCATGCGCCGCGCGATTGTTGCGATCGCCCTCGCCGCTGCCACAGGCCTGGTCTCTGCGCAGCAGCCCGTCTTTCGCGCCGGCGCCCAGACAGTCTCGGTCTACGCGACCGTGCACGATCGCGAGGGCCATCTGGTGCCGGGCCTGACCAAGGCCGACTTTCAGGTATTCGACGATGGCCAGCCCGCGACGATCACCACCTTTTCGAACGACGTCATGCCCGCGACGCTGGCGCTGATGCTCGACATGAGCACAAGCATGTTCGGCGAGCACGTGCGTGTCCGCGACGCCGCCCTGCACTTCGTCGATGCGCTGCTGCCGGAAGATCGCGTGCGCATCGGCACGTTCGGCGACGAGCTGGCCTTGAGCCCCTGGCTGACCGCCGACAAGGCAATTCTGGGACGCATTCTGCGCGAGGAGGTGTGGCCCGGCGGCAACACGCCGCTCTGGGCGGCCATGCGCGCCGCGATGAGCTCGATCGCCGCCGAACCGGGCCGCCGCGTCGTGTTGACGCTGACCGACGGCATCGACACGGGATGCCCGAGGCTCATCGGCTCGGAGCCCGGCCCTGAGGCGAGCGCGCCGTCTGATGGCGGGAACCGTGTCGTCCGGCTTGAAAAGCGTTCATCGTCCGGAATGGATGCACCTGTCGTTCGAACGATGACTGTTGGCTCCGCACGGCGGTCGTTCGTTCAGGGCGCCGGCCGTCAGCTTTCTCAGCCGTCCCCGACCACGCGCTGCGCGAGCTACCTGGATGTGGAAAGACTCTCGCTCGAAGCCGAGTTCATGGTCTACGCGATTGGGATGGAAGGGCCGGGCCTGTCGGGCGGGCTCGTGAAGCTGTCCGATGAATCGGGCGGCGGCCACTTCGAGTTGAAGAAGAACGAAGACCTCACCGCGGCGTTCAATGAAGTGGCAACCGAGCTGCATCATCAGTACGCGCTTGGATTCACGCCGGTGGCGCTCGATGGCAGGATCCATCCACTGGAGGTGCGGTTGACCCGCGCCGGACTCACGGCGCGCGCGCGGAAGAGCTATGTGGCGGTGGATCGATGAAGGGCCGGGTACTGGCGGCGGTCGTCGCCTTTGGCGCCATGACCGGCGTTGCTGGCCAGGACCGTTCCACGGAACCGGCGGGCCTGACCGTCGTCCTGCTGCTGGATGTGACGGCCAGCGTCACGCGGATGCCGATGCCGATCGACCAGCGCTTTGCCCAGGTGTTCAACGCGTTTCTTCAAGGATTGAAACCGGCCGATCGCGCTGCGGTCGGCGTGATCGCAGGGCGGCCGCGTTTGGGGCCCCTCACCGCCGATCGCCGCGCACTGTCGGCGAGCGTGCGCATGCTGCTGCAATTGCCGGACGCGGATCGTCTGGGGCCGTCGCCAATCTGGGACGCCGTCGATGAGGCCGTGACGGAGGCGGCCGGTGACCCGGCCGGCCGCCCGGCGGTGGTGCTGTTTTCCGATGGCAGGGCCAGCGCGAACGTGCACGGGCTGGACGAAGTCATCGACCACGCGAAGCGTCTTCACGTCTCGATTCACGCAGTGGTCGAGGGCCCCAGTTCGGTGTTCATGGCCCGGTCGACCGAGGCGCTCGATCCGGCGGAGTTGATTGGTCAAATGACGACCGCGACCGGGGGGCGGCGGCTGCTCGATCGTCCTCCCGACCCCAGGCAACGCAACCCCGGTCCGATGGTTGCCCTGATCATGGATGACCTGCACGCTCAAAGGTAATGGTGGGAGGTGCGGTGCGCGGCGATGCTACCCTAGGGCCGTCACTTTCCTGTAGCGGGCAACTCTGCTGAATCCCGCTAGAATGCTCGCGGTTCGAGGCGATTTCCTCCTACGAGGAAGTGAGAACGGCCCTAGCTCTGCGCCAAATGCGAAAGTGGCGGAACTGGCAGACGCGCCGGACTTAGGATCCGGTGGCCGAAAGGCCTTGGGGGTTCGACTCCCCCCTTTCGCACCAAGCACTAAAGAGGGCCGGCGTCGGAACGCCACATCGTTACAAAGGCGGTCTGCTCAGAACCTGACGCCGGCCATCACCGAAAACACGCGATTCTTGATCGTGACCTCTTCACCCGGATCGTCGTTCAGCTCCGTCAAGCCCCAGGTGTAGCGTCCGTCGATGGTGAACCGGCCCACGTCTACGCCCGCGCCGGCGACGAGGCCGACGTCCATGCGCTTGATCTTGTCGCTGATGTTTACCCGGAAGGAGTCGACCTCGATGGACAGTGCTGACCGTGTGCCCACGCGGAAGCCGACTGACGGACCACCGAACGCGTGGAATGACGCCAGCCCGTTGCGTGCGCTCGACACATGCAGCAGGATTGGCACGTCGAAAAAGTCCATCTCGACGTTCCCCTTGAAGCCCCCTTGGTCGAAGGTTGCGCCCTTCTGGCTGTAGAGCGCCTCGAGCTGCAGCGCAAGACCCGTGTCTGCCGGCCAGATCACGAACAACCCGCCCACGAACCCAATCCCGTGGTCGAGAGTCACGTTGGCATCCTCTCCTTCGTATTGCACGTTCGCGAAGTTGACTCCTCCTTTGACGCCGACCGCTACCTCCTGTGCGGCCGCGACCGTTGCGCCGCCGAGGACGAGAGATATGACCATCCAGCACAAACGCATGGATTCACCTCGTGCAGTATCGGCGGGAGATCGTCGGCGAGGGCTGCCGCGACAAGCGCGACTGCGGGATGGGCGCCCAGCGTGCAGTCTGCAGACACAGCACTGACCACGACCCGATCACGGTGACGAAGCGAAGCATGGCGCGCGGCACGGTGCGGATCATACCGGGCGGTGACTTCGCTGACGAGCGGCGATCGTTTGTCGAATCTCCCCAAGCGTTCAGGCATACTCGCGGTCGTGCTGCCGACCGCGCGGCCGAGGATGAGAGGGTTGCACGGGAGCGGGCTGCACGGGAGCACCCGCGCTTCGTGGTGACATTCGTGCACGGCACGCGGCGCCTGCCGAGGCATCATCGATAACTGGACAATCGCGTGCTGCTCGCGCATTCTTGGCGAGCTTGGAGGATCCACGGGCACGGTTTGAGGCCACAGGGTAGCGGCCCGCCACCGGTCAGTGCCTGGGACCAACTTCGGTTGCGCGGAGCAATAAATGAACTCGATCGTTGCCATCCATCCGTACAAGCTCAACGGACTGTGGGTTTTTGATGACCCGACTGTGGACCTCGTGCAAGAACCGTTCGTTTCAGGAATGGACAGAATAATCGACCGCGCAGTGAGCAATGTTCCGGGTGCTGATCTTGGATTCACCTTGCTGTTTTCAGCTGGGCCTTTTCCGGGATTTGAAATTGAACTCGAGTGGCGGCGTTCGGAGCACGGCGGAAACTGGTACTACAGCCCGGCCCTCGACATGGAGGGCTGGCTGTGTCCGGCACTCCTGAAGTACTTTGAGTCGGCACCGGTCAAGATCTACACGCAGTTTCGAGAGAGGGCCGCCTGACACGGCTGACGAGGTCCAGCGCAACGGCCAGTGTTTGGAGTGTTGGTTGATGATGCTTCGCTCGGGCTCAGCCTACTCGACTTGCAGCAGCACCATGACCGTCCGCGCGGCGTTTCCATCCAGGAGATCGATCCGGAGACGCCACGGGCCTTCCGCGAGGTCCTTGCCGGTCAATTTGCCGGCATAGCGGGAAGGCGCGAAAACCGCGACGGAAAGGGCTAGAGCTTCGGCCGCGCTGACGGCAAAGAGACGATCTCGACCGGGTCGTCCCTGTCCATGGGCACATTCCACGCCGCGTGGCAGACGGCACACCGGAAATAGTCCACCCAGCCGCCAATCGAGGCAGCTTGAAGGGAGGGATCGGCTCGACCGTTACAGTAGGGGCACGTGTTCCTGGGGCTGGCTATGGGAATTTCTACCGAGTCGCATGGAGCGCGGCGATCCACTTTCCCAAGGAACGCAGAATAGCTGCGGGCGGGCTGGTCGGCAGAGTCAGGGCGCATCCCTGGCAGCCTGAACGTTTGACCGTCGAGAGTCACTCGGACGAAACCTGTAATCGTTGCGATTGCACACTGTAAGGAGTTCGAGTACCAGGCTCAGGGAATTTCGCAATTTAAATGAGGGGGAGTTCTCTGTCAGAGTCGACGACGTTACGAGGTCTGAACAGTGAGCAACGTCCTCACGTTCGTCATCTCCGATATCGAAACCGGGCGAGTCTTGGGCCTGGCGCTCGTCTGCCCGATCGCGCAATACGCCTCGGTCATGTGGCTCGGGCGCGCTGAACGGCTCGATCGCCGATTCATTGAGCTGGGCGACTGGCGCATCGTCAAACGAGGCCTGCGCATGGGCGTGCCCCCTGGCCCGCTCGAGAGCGACCACGTCGCGGTTCGCCTGTTGCTCGATCACCCGCGCCGGCGATCCGTGTATGTGCAGTACGTGGCCGAGTGGACGATTGACGTCCCGCGGCTCAACGCGGCGCAACTGCTTGACACTGAGCTGCGTCACCAGGCGGACGGCGTCGCATGGACCGACGAAGCTGCTCGTCCGACTTCATCGACGTAGACCCTCACTTCCTCGTAGCAGGAAACCGCCCCCGACCGCGAGCATTCTGGCGGGATTTGGCAGGATTGCCCGCTGCAAGAAAGTGAGGACGGCTCCAGGTCGCGGTCGCCAGGCACTCGATATAATTCCCTCGTCCCGTAGGTCCCGTTATGACACCTGAAGCCATTTCGGCATTGTTTGCGAAGCGGACGGCGGCGTTCGCCAGGCGCGACGTGGCGACGCTCGTGGACGACTACCTCGAGGACTGCATCGTCGAGAGCCCGACGCTCGGGACGATCCAGGGCCGATTCTGACGTCGAGCGCGCCGAGCACCGCTTGTTCGCCGATTTTCCCGACATCTGCATAGAAGACCAGGACTTGGTCATGACCGGGAATCGTGTGGTGCTGACGGCCACAATCGATGCGACGGACGACACGGGTCGGTTAACGGCCCCTGGCGCGCGCCTTCGTCTTCCAATGGTGATCCTGTACACACTCGAGGGCGACCGCATCGCCTGGGAGCGTCGCATTTGGGATTTCAGCAGCATTCTGCTGCGGCGCGTCCAGAAAGATCTGAAGACGGCCGCCGAGGTGCAGCAGTTCCTGCTGCCGGCCGGCCGGTTTGCCGGTCAGGGTTTTGATATTGCGGCAGCGTCGGTGCCGTGTCGTGACGTGGGCGGCGATTTCTTCGACTACTTCACGCGGCCGGACGGCGCATTCGCGTTTTCCCTTGGCGACGTGGCAGGTAAAGGACCACCGGCGTCGCTTCTGAGCGCGGCGATTCAGGCAGTGCTCGCCGTGCACGGTCAAACGGCCGGCGCGGCCGCGACACTCGCCAGGGCCAACCGCGCGATGCTCCGGCGTCCAGTACCGGCCCGATTTGCGACGGCGGTGTATGGCGTCCTGTCGAACGATGGCCGGCTGACCTACAGCAACGCCGGTCACAACCCGCCGTTGCTGGTCGGCGGATCCGACGCGCGCTGGCTCGGGCGCGGAGGGATGGTGCTCGGCATCCTGGACGCCGCGCAGTTCGAAGAGGAGACGCTGCAGCTTCACAGTGGCGATCTGCTCGTCGCGTTCAGCGACGGCATTACCGAAGCGGAGAGCGCTGCGGGAGCGGAATTCGGCGAAGCGCGGCTGCTCGCGTGCGTGGAGGCCAATCGCCATCTCGCCCCCGAAGCGCTGGTGAGCGCCGTCCTCGAGGCCGTCCGGCAGTTCACCGTGGGCGCAAGACAAGGCGACGATCTGACGGTGCTCGCGCTCTCTTACCGCGGGACGTGATTCGAGGGTTTGGTCGGCCAAGCTACGATCGCCCACGCGGCTGCCGTCGGCATGCTGGGCCACGCGCACCACTCCACTACTTGCCCTGGACGCTCCCGAGCACTCGCGACAGAACGACGCTTGCGGCGAGCGCGACAACGAACGCTGGAACGGCCGTGAGGACCGGCCAGATCCCGAGCGAGAGAAGCAAGAGCTGTCGGTGCTGGCTGGTCGATTCGACAGACAGTGAATGGATGTTTGCGCCCACAGCAAGCCCGAAGGCTCCAAGCGCCACGGCGAACGCGACGTGCAAGGCTGCCGAAGCAGGTGCGTTCTGCAGCCGAACGCGCTCGTATGCAATGTGGGTCGCGTATCCAATGGCACTCACCGCCCACGCCGCCAAACGCCACGCCTGCGCATGAGTGGCCGGTACAGCGAACACGATGCCGACGAAGGCGTATCCAATGCCAAAAAGAACGCCCGTACGGACCCACGACCGACGACGTGATTCGCCCATGCGTGTGGCCTGGAGCCGTTCTCACTTTCCCGTAGTGGGCAACCCTGCTGAATCCCGGGCTACTTCACGCTGCAATCGCGCTTGACCTTGTCCGCTTCCGCGATGCCGAGCAGGGCGATTCGATCGAGCCGCATCTTGATATAGCCGGGGTCGGCGCACAGTGTCCGCGAGATCGCGGCCGACGTGCGGCCCGACGCCGGGCCGACGTAGAGAATTCCATCCACGATGTCCTCGAGAGGGCGTTTCACCCACTGGTCGCGCGGAATCGGGACAAAGTCGTCTTCGCCGCGAATGCTGTAGCGCTGACCCGGATTCTCGAATTCGCTGAAGTCCGCGGCGCCGAGGACCGTGCCTCGGACCAGCGTAACGGTCATTGGCTTCCAGGCCGCCGTGTCCGGCTGCCACTCGGTCAGCGATCCTTCAGCCCGCATGGCGAAGACCGGCGCGCCGCCCGGGGCCTCGATCAGATTCACGATCGTCTGCGACTGCCAGCTCGTCATGTCGTAGTTGGTCAGGATCTCCTTGTGCATGAGGTGACCGTTGGCCCAGACGATCAACGCGCGCCGATTGTGCGCCAGTACTTCGCGGCGGACGAGGTCCGCGGGATAGCTGTCGCGCTGGATCTCCCACTTCCGGTAATCGGCCTTGCTGCGGATGTTGTCCCAGTCGATCGGCGGATCGCCGAGCAGAACACGGATGCGCCGCTCGGCCGGCACGGCGGCATTCGCCTCGCGCACGGCGGCGAAGAACAGGGGAGTGTTGTCGTTATCCAGAGCGGTGCCGCCCTGCACCGCATCAAGCCACGCCCGCTGGACCGCCGACTGCGGCACGTCCTCGCCGCGGATGTAACGGTCCATCACGTCCTGATACCGCGAGCTCCCGAACTCCACGACGATGTCATTGACCGTGGCCGCGAAGCGCGGGTCCTTGACGAGCGCCCGGAGCAGCGCCTGGCTCTCGTTGGCGGCGGGGTGGCCTCCGGGAAACGACACGACGCGGTACGACCGAAACGCGTCGAGGATCGCGGGAATCGCCTCGAGCGGAGCCGCTGGCCGCGGCCGCGTGCCTTGCGCCGTGCCGCCAATCGGGAGCGTCAGACACAGCGCCGCGCAGAGCGACGCCCACGCGACTCGCAAGTCACGGCTCCACGCAGGCCGCACCGAACAACGAAGGTTGTTCGACGACGTGCTCAGGGTCTCTTCATCGCCCGGCTCCGCAACCACCGAATCTGCCCTCTATGGTTGATTTCATGGCCAATGACATGAAACCACTTGAAGTAATTGTTCACCCGCTGCCCGGTTCCAAAGGACGTCTGCTCGTCGAGCCACTGGTCATCGCGCCGGCCAAGTTCGGTAAGGGTCCGCGCTCGCACCTTCTCCAGCCTGCCCAAGTAATGATCGAGCTCGTATCCTCTGATCTCCGCTCTGGCCCTCTCGCCGAGATCGAGAGCGGCCCCCCATTGCTGCCTCTCCTCCGTGCTCAGCTCACGGGCATCGAACGTCGCGGCTTGATAGCCTACTTCAGCTGCAGCGATGTGCGAGAGGAGCGTGCCGATGGAGTTGCTTTGCGCGTCATGCAGATAGTCGAGCTCGTCTACTCCCAAGCCTGCTACTGCTTGGAGGGTTGTCGATCGCGTGTAGTTCATCATCGATACAAGGCGGGCGATCTGCGGGGTAAAGCCAGGGATCTCGCCAATCACGAAGAGGTCGCTCTGAGTCACGCCATACCTCGTTCGCATCTCCCCCTGTGTTCGCGCGTGTCAGCGCGAACGAGCGAAGGCGAGAGAGCCGCCGGAGCGGCGCGGGGCGTAGGGGCCCCGCAAGCGACGGCGTAACGGGTCCGGGGACAAACGTCCCCCGGCCAATATTAAATATTCTCCAGAATCCAGTCGTACACCTTCCGCATCGGCTGCGGTCCGGTGACTTCGATGGTGTACAGGCCCTTGTACCCGATGCTCTCGTAGTAGCTGGACGAACGTCGGGAAATCCCAGTTCGCGCTGACCTTCATGTGGCGTCTGGCCCGAATTGGTCGGCAACAGCGCCTTGATCGCCTCGTGCAGCGCTTCCTGATTCGCTGCGCCCACGCCGCCGACGTCGCACGTTCGAGTAGGTGCCCGACTTCTCGATGACTTCCTTCAGCAGCACCCAGGCCGGTGGGCCCGCCGGCGCTGGAGGTGCCGCTGGCGGAGCCGCAGGTGCTGCCGGCGCCCCGCCGGGTCCCGGCCGCGCCAGCCGCGGCACCGCGTGCGCGATTGCCGCCTCCGCCGCCGCGCGTTTCCATCGAGATCTTCACGCCCTTCGATTTCGCGTAGTCGCCGACGGTTTTCAGGGCGGCGATCATGACCTCTTTGTTCTCCTGCGACGGCTGGCCCTGGTTCACCATCACCTTCGGGCAATTCAGCATCACGGCGTGATCGACCCAACGCTTGGTCAGGTCGATGCACTGAATGCGCAGAATCGGATCGGCCGCCGAGACAAACATGGGACCGATCTCGAGATTGATCTGCTGCATGCGCGACTTTGTCTTTTCAATCGCAGCACGCAGTTCCTTCAGGTACGAAGGCTCGGTTGAGATGATGTGCGAGTGCTGGATACTCGACGTTGTGGACTCCGTAGACGTCGGCCAGGTATTCCGAGACTTTTTCAGGTTCGAGTGTCTTCGCCGGCGGCGGCGCCGCATTCGCGGGCGCGTTGGGATTTGGCGCCGCGTTCGGATTGGGCGGGTTCACCGGCAGCTTCAGGATCGGGTTGAAGTTCAGCGTCATGATCGAGATGCGCGCCAGCTTGGCGGCCGGCGCGTTCGCCGGCTTGCCGGGATCGGCGCTCCAGTCCGTGGGCGGCAGCAACCCACCGAGCTGACCCCGACCCTGGGCAAACAGCTCGCGGCCCAGACCGGCAAAGGCGGCCACGCCGGCGGTGGTGATCATGAAATCTCGTCTGTTCATGGCGTCCTCATTGCTTACTTCACTTACTTGCGCGTGGGGCCCCACCCCCACGCGCCCGGCCTGCGGCGCTCGAAGACTCGCTCTCCTCGGCCGGTCTTCTATTGCTTGCGCGTGGGGCCCCACCCCCACGCGTCCGGCCTGCGGCGCTCGAAGACTCGCTCTCCTCGGCCGGTCTTCTATTACTTGCGTGTGAGTCCCCACTCGCGTTGCGCGGCTGTTCTGCTCAGATATTCGCCATCACGACGTCGAAAATCTTCTGCACGTTCGCGTACGGATCCTTCCCCATGTCCGGCGAATTCGGATTGTTGGTCAGGTTGGCGTTCGCCTCGATTGAGATGAGACCCGTATAGCCGAGCTGCTTCGCCAGCTGAAGCGCCTTGGCCAGATCGTACCGCTCGTGGTTCATCTTGACGTGCGAATTCCCGCCGGTCAGCGGGAGCATGGCTCTGATCGCCGGCCAGCTGCATGTCCTGATCCGGAAAATTGCCCATATCGCAGTTGGCGTAGGCGCCTGACGCTTTGAAGATCTCGACCAGGAGGGGGTAGGCCGGCGGCCCGGATGGTGCCGGTGCCGGCGCAGGGGCTGGAGCGGCTGGCGCGGCTCCGCGGCCGCGGACCCCGCCCGCGTCCGGAGGCGTCGGCGTGATGAAGCTGCCGCGGTTTTCCATCGTGATCTTGACGCCCTTCGTCTTCGCGTAGTCGGCCATTCGTTTCAACGACTCGATGGCGACGGCCTTCGTGTCCTCGTTGAGGGTCCCCTGGTTCACCATGACGGTCGGGCACCCGAGGACGACCGCGTGATCGACCCATTGCTTGGTGAGGTCGATCGCCTGCAGCCGCCCGCCCCACGTCGGCGCCGAGATCGTCATCGCCGCCCCGAATTCCAGGTTGATGTTGCTCACCCGCGACTTCGTCTTCGCGAGCCGCGCCTTGAAGTCCTTCAACCACGCGTCCTCGGTGGAGGGAAAGTGCGTGTGCTGCATCTCGACGTTGTGGACGCCCCACTTGTCCGCGAAGACCTGCCCGATGTCCATCAGATCCAGCGTGCGCGGCATCTGCGGCTGGTCCGCGGGCAGGTTCGCGCCGGGATTGACCCCCGCGTATTCCATGTTCGCGTTTTTCAGGATCGGCTGGAAACTGAGCGACATGATGGCAATGCGGGCGAGCTTGGCGGGGTCGGCCTTCGGCGCCTGCGCGCCTGTGCGTCGCGCCGTCATGGCGATGCCCGTTGCCGCAGCAACTCCAATGAGAAAGTCCCGCCGCTCCATGAACAGCTCCTTCAAGAAGGCACTCGGCGCCAGGCACTCGGCACTAGCAAGACCGCGCTGAGGCCACTCTCAACCAGTGCCTGATGCCCAGTGGCGCCAGTGCCTGAATTTGTTGGGCGATTATCGTCCCACCGCACCTGGCAACGCAAACGCGATGTACGCCGCACCGGGGGTGCCGCCGCCGCCCGCACGACCGCCGCGTCCACCGGCGGCCCGGCCGCCCCCGCGGGCGCCCGCGGCGGGCGCTGGTGCGGCTCCGCCTTCGGCGTCGACGGCCGCCCGGCCCGCGCCTCGTCCGCCGGCCGCCGCCGCGCCGGCCTCGGCATCGCCCGCGTCACCGCCGCCGCGGTTCGCCTGCCCTGGCGTGGCGCTGTAGAACGGCGCATGCGTGCGCGTCGAAGGATTTGCGGCCGCGCAGTAGACGAGATACTCCTTGCCGTTGATCTCGTAGATCGCCGGCATGCCCTTCAATGCCCGCTTCGGTCTCGAACGTCCAGAGCAGCTTGCCGGTGTCGGCGTCGATCGCGCGAATCTTCCTGTCGCGCGTCCCGACGAAGATCAGCCCGGTCGCCGTGACGACCGGGCCCACCTTCGGGAACTGCGAGCCGGTGTCCGTGATCCCTTTCGCGGCGAGTTCCGGAATCTCACCGAGCGGAATCTTCCATTTGATCGTGCCCGCGTTCAAATCGAACGCGGTCAGCGACGTCCACGGCGGCGCGATGGCGTTCATGCCCTGCGTCGTGACCATGAACCCGAGACCGCTCGTGTACGGCATCGACCCGTCGTACTGCGGCACCGCGTTCGCCGGCAGCGGACAGCTTGAGCAGCGACGGCCAGTCCTTCGAGACGACGAAGACCATCGCGTGCTCGGGATCGACGGCGGCGCTGCCGAAGTTCGATCCGCCGTTGTTGCCGGGCATCTGCATCGTGTAACGCTCGGTGCTCAGCGGCGTGAACATCCCTTCGTTGCGCGCGCTGCGGATGTCTTCGAGAAAGCTGCGCCTTCTCGGCCGGGTCGTCGATGTACGGGCTGAGGTCCTTCTCCGTGAACGACTGCCGCGCGAACGGCGGCGGCGCGGTCGGGAACGGCTGCGTCGGCCACGCCTTCTCGCCGGCCGAACCGGCGTCGTCTGCGGCACGGGGCGCTCTTCGATGGGCCAGATCGGCTCGCCGGTGACGCGGTTGAACACGTACAGCCAGCCCGTCTTGCCAGGCTGGGCGACGACGTCCACGTTCTGTCCGTTGTGGCGGATCGTCAGGAGCTTCGGCGCCGTCGTGTTGTCGTAGTCCCAGACGTCGTGATGCACCATCTGGAAGTGCCAGAGCCGCTTGCCCGTGCGTGCGTCGAGCGCAATGATGCAGTCGCCGAACAGGTTCTGGCCGATCGCGATTGGCGCCGTAGAAGTTGAACTTGGGACTGCCCGTCGGCACGTAGACGATGCCGCGCGGCGCGTCAATCGACATCTCGCCCCAGTTGTTGGCGCCGCCGACCGTCTTCCATGCGTCGGGCGGCCAGGTGTCGTAGCCGAACTCGCCGGGCCGCGGCACCGTGTGGAACGTCCAGGCCAGCTTGCCGGTGCGCACGTTGAAGGCGCGAATGTCGCCTGGCGCCGAGTTGTAGGCCTGGTTGGTCGCCGACCCGAGGATGATCAGGTCCTCGAAGACGTGCCCGGCGTGTTCGACTGCGCGTTGATCTTCGTCGGATCGCGATCGAGGCCGACGCGCAGATCGACGCCGTCCGTTGTCGCCGAACGACGAGATCGGCTCGCCGGTCATCGCATCGATGCACTGCAGGAACTGCGCGCTCGAGAACAGCAGCCGGCGCTCCGTCCGGTCCTTGCTCTCCCAGTAGTTCATGCCGCGGTTCGTGATGCTGCCCGCCTGATGGACCCACAGTTCCTTGCCCGTTGGCGGCATCGATCGCCGACGACGCCGCCCTTCGCCTTCACGTACATCGTGCCGTCCACGACGATCGGATTGAAGAGCGCGGTCGAGTCGATCGGATACTTCCACGCGACCTGCAGCGTGGCGACGTTCGACTTGTTGATTTGCGTCAGGGCGGAGTACTGAGACGAATCGGGGCCGCCGCCGTAGTCCTTCCAGGTCGTATGAGGCTTGACGGGGGCCGCCGCAGCCGGCCGGCCTTGCGCAGCCTGCCGTGCGAAAAGCCCGCTGCCGAGTAGCAGCATGACCGCTCCTCCGGCGAGTGTGACCGTCATGGCTCGGCTCTTTGCGTGTCTCACCGGGGGTCCTCCATAAAGGGGACGGGTCTCGAGCCTGTGGAAGACTCGCTGAATCGCACGAGTTTTCCACAGGTTGAGACCCGTCCCCTTTTCACGCGCCTGATTCTACTGCTTTGGGACCCCACGATCCCCGCGCCGCGCCCGCGGTCTCGCTCGCGTGCGCTCGCGAGCGGAACTCGATCACTTCTTAACCGGCAGCGCGAACGCGATCGCTCCGACCGGCGCATTCGGATCGATTGGGGGCGCGAGCACACCCCGGCCGCCGGCGCGACCCGCCCCGGCCGGACCCGCCGCCGCGTTGGCCGCGGCGGCCGCGGCGTTCACATCGGCAGGATTCGCCGCCGGCGGTGGACCGCCGCCGCCGCGGCGCCCGCCACCGATCGGCGCCGACAGGACGAAGAACTGACGTCCCTTCGATTCGTACATGACCGGCACGCCGCTCGTGTTCCCGGCGAACGTGCCCGTCCAGAGCACCTTGCCCGTATCTTCGTCGTAGGCACGGACTTTGTTGTCGTTTCCGGCGAGGAAAACCAGGCCTGATTTCGTGACGATGACGCCGTTGCGCGCGGCAAGTCCGCCCGTGCCCGCGGGCCCGCCGGCGGCCATGGTGCGCAGGTCATCGCCGTTGCCGACCTGCCACTTGATCTCCCCGGTGTTGAGATCGTACGCCGTCAGCGTCGTGTACGGCGGTTTCGTCCATGACGCCATGACCCCGTAGTCGCTCATGTAGCGCACCGGCGGCACGTCGGTCACGTCCCCTGGATACACGTTGTTGCCTGCGTTCCCGCCGTTGCCCGGATACACCGGGCCGGGGCCGCGTGTCGGCAGCGGAGGGTGCGGAGCGCCGCCGGTGGCGACGACGGGGCCAGGGGGAACGTACCGACGGGCCCACCACGACCTCGACCGCCACCACCTCTGCGACCCGCCGCACCGAACGTGCCGAGATACCCGATCACAGCGTTCAGCTCGACTTCGGTGATGCTCGAGACGGGACGCATCTGGCCCCTGCCGCCGGTGACGATCGCCTTGATCGCGTCTTCACCCATGCGATCCGTGACGCCGACGAGCGACGGGTACCGGGCACGACACCGAGCAAGTCCGCGCCGTGGCAGACCTGGCAGTTGTTCTGAAACGCGGCCAGTCCCTGCTGCAGATTCGGATTGAGCGGCCCACCGCCCGCGCCAAAGCGGCCGGCGCCCGCGCCGCGCTTCGTGACGTCGTAGAGCTGGAGGAACGCCACCTGGTTGACCCCGACCACGAACACCATGCCCTTCTGCGGATCGGCGGCCGTCGTGCCCCAATTCGATCCGCCCTGATTGCCGGGCATCGAGATCGTGTCGAATCCGATGCCCGCCGGCACGAAGATGCCGCCTTGCGGCCCCGTGCCGTTCTTCATCTTCGCCACGCGCTCCTTCATGGCCTGGTACGCCTCGGGCGACGGCGCGAGCCACGGATTTACATCGTCGACGGTGAACGACTGCCGGGCGAATGGCGGCGGTTTGGTCGGGAACGGCTGCGTCGGCCACGACTGCTCGCCGGGGACATCGGTCTGCATCACGGGACGCTCTTCGATCGGCCAGAGTGGCTCGCCCGTCACGCGATTGAAGACGTACAAGAATCCGGTCTTCCCTGCGTGCGCCACGGCGTCGACTTTCTGGCCGTTGTGCATGACGGTGACCAGCAGCGGCGCCGAGACGTTGTCGAGGTCCCACATGTCATGGTGGACCGTCTGGAAATGCCACAAGCGCTTGCCCGTCCGCGCGTCGAGGGCCAGGAGGCAGTTGGCGAACAGGTCCTGCCCGACACGGTCGGCGCCGTAGAAGTCGTAGTTCGATGAGCCGGTTGGGATATAGACAATCCCCCGGGCATCATCGACGCTCAGCGACCCCCAGTTGTTCGTGCCGCCGGCGTATTTCCAGTTCTCCTTGGGCCGCGTGTCGTAGCCGTACTCGCCCGGCCAGGGCACCGTGTGGAACTGCCAGAGTTTCTTGCCGGTGAGGACGTCGTAAGCACGGATGTCGCCTGGCGGCAGCACGTACGCCTCTCCAGGCGCCGATCCGAGGATGATTTCGTTCTTCCAGACCTTGCCGGGGCTTCCCGACTGCACTCGGAGGGCCGTCCCCTCAGCTCGCAGGAGGCCGTCGCGTAGGTTGACCGTGCCGTCGATGCCGAAGGTCAGAATCGACTTGCCGGTCTTTGCGTCAATCTCCTGCAGGTAACTGTCGATCGACGTGATGAGCCGCTTGTCTTTGCCGTCTTCGCTCTCCCAGTAATTGATCCCGCGCCCGACCATCCCGCCCATGTCTTCGTGGATCCAGATTTCCTTCCCTGTGCTGGCGTCAAGCGCCACGAGGGCGTTTCCGCGGCCCATCGTGTACATCACGTCATCGACGACGATCGGGTTGAACCCGGCCGACGCGTACGGATAGGACCAGGCGACCTCGAGCTGGCTGACGTTGGCCTTGTTGATCTGATCCAGGTTCATGAAATTCGAACTGTCGGGACCGCCGAGGTTGTCCCACCACCATTTGTCGCTGCGCGCTGCGAACGCGACGCACACGCCGACGACCGCCACGAGCCCGGTGGCGATGACGGAGAAGAGGAGCCGTGCGCCCGGCGAGCGACGCGCCCGGCGAGAAGGTTGAAAAGACTGGTCAGAAGATGCCATTGGTTCTTGCCCCCATTACCCGAAACCGCCGCCCGGCACCATGGCCGGGATTCAAGAAAAAGCCCTGTAAGGACTTAGCGTCGATATGACGCCGCCGGGCCTGGGTTCGTTTACTGCCGCGAGCGCGCCGGGAGCCGATTGGCCGGGCGCACCCGGCCAGTCGACCCCGGCCGTCGCCTGATCACGCCTTGATGTTCGCCGCGAGCGTCTTGACCATGTCGCTTGCCGCGGCGACCACGTCGTGCGGCGGCTTGTTGCTGTAGAACTCGATGGAGTAAATCCCGCGGTAGCCCGACGCTTCCGTGGCTTTGATGATCGGCACGATGTCGTAGCTGGTGTGGTGGTTCTGATCGTCGAAGTCAAGCTCCTTGGCGGAGACGAACTTCAGGTACGGGAAGAGCTTGCCGAGCGCTGCGAGCTTGTCGGCCGGCGATCCATTGGCTGGCGTGTTCCCCCAGTCGCAGATGACGCCGCAATTGGGATTGTTCACGGCCTTCATGATCTGGACGACCTTGTCGATGTTGGCGCTGTAGCCGATGTGATTCTCGATCAGGATCATCACACCCTTGGGTTTGCCATATTCGGCGAGCTGCCGGAAGCCGTCGGCGGTCCGGGCGGGATCCCAGTTGGCCTCCGTGCCGCCGCCCGTGTTGGCGCGCATGCTCGGCGCCCCGCAGGCCTCGGCGCGGTCGATCCATTCCTTGATCTTCTGGAGAGATGCCGCGCGCTTGGCCGGATCGGGATCGGACAGGTTGTCATCCGGTCCGAGATCGAGCTGGACGTTGACGATCTGCGAGCCGGCGGCTGCCGCCGCCGCCTTGACCTGCTTGCAATAGTCGAGCGACGTGTCCGCGAACTGCGCGTTCCAGATTTCCACATTGTGGAGGCCGAGGTTGTCGGCGATGAACTTGGGCGCAGTCAGCAGCGTGAGATCGCCGCCGGGAGGCGCGACCGCGCCGCGCGAGCGCGTCGCCAGGAATCGCTCCCGGAAACAGACAGTCGTGATGCCGATCCGCTTGAGCACGGCCGGCGGGATGCCCTGGATCGCGGCCTCAGCTCCCGTGCCGTGCAGCAGCCCGGAGGCGAGCGAGAAAATGGGTGCCGCCGCGAGCGCGCGGCCACTGTGCTGGAGAAACGATCGGCGATTCATAGATCCTCCTGGAACGCTATACGATATACCGAGCATCGGCTACAGGCTACGGGCCCCAGGCCCGCGGTCCACGTACGATTCAAAAGCGCTTTCCCTCTCCCGCCTGAGGCCTGGGGCCTGAGGCCCGAGGCCTGCGATTCCAATGGCTACCGTGGTCGTAATGGGCGCGCTCGATACAAAAGGCGCGGAACTGCAGTTCGTCAAAGATCAGATTGAGGCGCGCGGGCATCGCGCGCTCGTGGTGGATGTCGGCGTGCTGGGCGAGCCGACCTTCACCCCCGACGTGACCCGGGCCGAGGTAGCCCGGGCCGGTGACGTCGATCTGCCGGCGCTCGTCGCGGCCGGCGATCGCGGCAGCGCCGTCTCGGCCATGGCCAACGGCGCCCGCGAGATAGCCCTGACGCTGCATCAACGCGGACAGCTCGACGCCATCATTGCCATGGGCGGCGGAGCTGGGACGTCTGTAGGCACCGCCGCCATGCGGGCATTGCCGCTCGGAATCCCCAAAGTCATGGTCTCCACGCTCGCCAGCAGCGACGTCCGCGGGTTCGTCGGCGTCAAGGACATCATGATGGCGCCGGCGATCGTCGACATCAGCGGGCTGAACCGGATCAGCCGCGGCGTCTTCACCCGCGCGGCCGCCGCCGTCTGCGGCATGGTCGAGGCGCGGGTACCCGAGGCCGATGACAAGCCGCTGATTGTCGCGTCCATGTTCGGCAACACGACGAAGTGCGTTGAAGCGGCCCGGGCGATCGTCGAGCGCGAGGGGTTCGAAGTGCTCGTGTTTCACGCCGTCGGCGTCGGCGGCCAGACGATGGAGAGCCTGATTGAAGCGGGGCAGGTCGCGGGCGTGCTCGACGTGACGCTCACCGAATGGGCCGATGAGTTGGCCGGCGGCGTCTTGTCGGCGGGGCCGACACGCCTCGAGGCGGCGGCGAAGACAGGCACGCCGGCGGTCATCGCGCCAGGCTGCCTGGACATCATCAATTTCTGGGGACCGGAAACGATCCCGGAAAAATATCGCGACCACCGCATCTACAAGCACAACGAAAGACAGTACCTGGTCCGGACGACGCCGGAAGAAAACGCCCAGCTCGGAAAGATCATCGCAGGTAAATTGAACATGTCGATCGGACCGGTCGCCGTGTACATTCCGCTCGGCGGCATCTCGGTGATTTCATCGCCTGGCGGGCCATATTATTGGCCGGAGGCCGACGCCGCGCTGTTCGAGTCGCTTCGCACGAATCTGCGGAAGGACATCCCGTACCACGAACTGAACCTGAACATCAACGATCCCGAATTCGCGCGCGCGATGGCCGAAGGCCTGCTGGCCATGGGACTGCAGGCACGGTCGAATGCCACTCCGCGCCCGGCGAAGCGTTGACGCGTGTGGTCTTCGGTGGACTCGCCTGTGATAAGTTGGCTTGTTGACGACTGCGTCTTCGGAACTCGCAGGGTAGGGCGGTGATATGTCGGTGACGTTTGCACAGAAGTTCTTCGGCCTCGAGGGCAAGGTGGCGCTCGTGACCGGAGGCTGCGGGGGAATCGGATCCGCGGTCTGCGCCGGGCTCGCGGCGATGGGCGCCAAAGTCGCGGTGGCCGACCGCGAGTTGGCCCAGGCCGCCTCACAGGCGGACGCGTTGAAAGCCAATGGCGCCGGGGCACTCGGTCTCGGGTTCGATGCGCTGTCGGTGAAAGACACCGGCCGGATGATCGACGACGTCGCGCGGCACTTCGGCCGGCTCGACATCCTGGTCAACACCGTCGGCGGGCAGCGGGAAGAAAAGGCCAACGACGTCACCGAGGAGAACTTTGACTACGTTCTCGACCTGAACCTCAAGTCCGTCATGTTCCAATCTCAGGCCGCCGCCCGCCACATGATCGCCGGCAAGCAGGGTGGCAAGCAGGTCCATTTCGGCTCGGTCCGGAGCCAGCTCGCGCTCCGCGGCCGCGGGTTCTCCGCCTACTGCGCCGCGAAAGGCGGGTTGGCCGTCCTCTGCCGGCAGTTGGCCGCCGAGTGGGCGCCAGACCGCGTCAACGTGAATGTCATGGCGCCGACGTTTGTCAGGACCGCGCAGGTCGCCCGCTGGCTCGAGGACCCGGACTTCTATCGCAACCTCATCGCGCGCATTCCGATGGGACGCATTGCGGAGACGGACGACGTCGTCGGCGCGGTGCTGTTCCTCGTGTCGCCCGCGGCGGATTTCATCACAGGGCACACACTTTTCCTCGATGGCGGAGTCACGACGACGCAGTGAGGGCGGCAAGTTGGATAGCGCGCGAACGACCGTGAGCGCGCCGCCCGGGCGGAGCGGGGCCATGGGGGTCCCGTGAGCGAGGGTGTCAGGGAGTCCGCGGGGACGAGGTCCCCCGGAATGATCAAAAGATGGCTCGACAACTGATTGACTTGAGCATGCGCGTGCACAACGACATGGTCGCGTTCCCACGCGTGGTGCGTCCCTCGATGGCGATGTACGAAAACTGGAAGGAATTCGCGGAGCGGATCGGCGCCGCGAAGTTCGGCGTGGATTGGCTCACCGCGAGCTACATGGTCGTGATGGGCGATCACATCGGCACGCACATGGACTCCCTCCGCCACCTGCGCGACGACGCCCCGGGCCCAGAGGGCATTCCGCTCGAGTATTGCTACGGCGACGGCGTCTGCCTCGACTTCCGCCATCTGCCGAAAGGCGCCGGGATTACCGTCGACGACATGAAGGCGGCGCTGACCAAGGTCAACTACACCTTGAAGCCGCTCGATATCGTCCTGATTCACACCGGATCGGGTGCCCTCCAGGAAACGGAGAAGTACCTGACCGACGCGTGCGGCATGACCGGCGAGGCGACGAACTGGATGCTGGACCAGGGGATCAAGATGGCCGGGATCGACGCCATCACCTTCGACCCGCCGGTGTGGGCGATGTTCGAGCGCAAGAAGTTCTGGGAAGCCCACCGCGTCATGATCACGCGCGAGTACTATCACCTCGAGAACATGTCGAACCTCGATAAACTGCCGCCGCATGGCTTCAAGCTGAGCGTCTTCCCCATCAAATGGGTCAACACCACGGCCGCCCCGGTTCGCGCCGTCGCGATTATCGAGTAGCCACGCGAAGTGCCGGCGGACGTCCCGGCGGCGGGTAGAAGGAGATTGCATGGGTTCCACGGAATCGGCGTCATCGACGCCGCAGTGCTCTGAAGAGCTGACGTCGGGCGCAGCGAGGCTGAGGGTCGACGTGCACGGGCCGAGGCCGGTCGCCCACGTGCTCGACGAGATGACCTTCCTGAACTACCGCCTGGCGGATGTGAAGGTCGAGTCGCCCGTCCAGCGCGTACGGCCCGACGTGGTGTGGCGACAGGACGAGACGCGCAAGGGCGTCGCGTTCAAGGACGGTACGCTCACCCTCACCGGCGAATGGTTCCAGGGGGAGCTGCAGAAGGTTCTCGTCAGCATGCTCGCACTACGCATGGAAGCCGCCGGGCTGCATCCGTTCCACTCGTCCGCGGTCCGCTACAAGGACCGGACGATTCTGTTCATCGGCGGCGAATCCAATCACGGCAAATCGATGTCGCAGATCGAGGGCTGCCGGCGCGGCGGACTCGTGGTCTCGACCGAAACGACGGTCACCGACGACAAGGGTGTGGTGGTTGCAGGATCGAAAGCCGTGTTTCTGCGCCTGCGTGCCAAAGGGACAGAGCGCGCCGACAAGGTCAACCAGGATGAAGGCGTGGCGAAATTCTTCGAGAGCACGCCCGAGTTCGTGATCTACGACCAGCCGAGCAACGTCGATCTCGTCATCCTGCCGTCGATCGACGGCAACTTCGATACCGCCGTCAAGGAGATGGCGCCGTTCGAGCGGAACTACCAGACGTTTCATTCGTTGATGAACTACCTGGGGCTGCACGAGCTGCTCGCTCCTGGAATTCCGATGCCGCTGATCGATACTGACGAGGCACGCGCCAGGCGAGCCGAGTTCTGCGAGCGATTCTCGCAGCGCCGGTATTACCTGATTCGCGCCAAGACCCCACAGCTGCTTTTCGACGAGCTCGAAAAGGTGCTGTAAGGAGCCGGGATCGGGTCCATGAGACCGTTCCACTACGTCCGCCCCAAGGCCCTCGCCGAAGTCTTCAGCCTGCTCGGCGAGCGCGGGTCGGCCGCGCGCATCCTCGCCGGTGGCACGGACGTCATCGTCCGTTTGCGGATGGGACACTTGAGGCCGGATCTGGTCGTCGATATCAAGGACGTCGCCGAGCTCGGCGCGGACATCGCGGACGCCGGCTCGCACCTCCGGATCGGCGCGCGCGCGGTGATGACCACGCTCATCGCTGACGATCGGATCCGGCGCCATTTTCCGGCACTGGTTGAAGCGGCCGCGGTGGTCGGCTCGATACAGATCCGCAATCGCGCGACGCTGGCGGGCAACATCTGCAATGCCTCGCCGGCGGCCGATACCGCGCCCGCCCTGCTCGTCTACGGCGCCATCGTCAATCTCGCTCGGGCGAATGGCCGCCGAGCGGTGCCGCTGACCGAGTTCTTCACCGGCCCGGGGCGCACCGTGATGACGGAAGGGGAGCTCGTGGAATCGATTGATCTCCCGGTCCCGAGACGCCCGGCAGGCGCCGCATTCGGGCGCATCACGCGGCGGTACGGCGTGGACCTCGCGACGATCAATTTATGTTGCCGGGTAGACGGCTCGGGCGAGACCCGCTTTGCGTACGGCGCAGTCGCGCCTCGTCCCTTTCTGGTGACCGACGCCGGCATCCTCGCGGATCCGAAAGCATCGGCCGAGTCGAAGACGGAAGCACTTCACGTGCTCCTGGGCCAGGCGTCGCCAATCTCCGACGTTCGCGGCGGCCGCGACTATCGGCAGGCGATGCTCGACGTGATGAGCCGTCGCGCGTTGCTGACGGCGACCGAGCGGCTCCGGGCGAGTCAG
Source organism: uncultured Acidobacteriota bacterium (assembly GCA_963724645.1). GTDB lineage: Bacteria > Acidobacteriota > Vicinamibacteria > Vicinamibacterales > SCN-69-37 > CAVXSP01. The sequence continues at coordinate 1,058,153 of CAVRVJ010000003.1, read as the reverse complement.
GGTCAGGCATAGCATGTCCATTCCCACCCTTCCGATCACGCTGACCGTCAACGGTCAGTCGCACCACGTCGATGTCGCGCCGCATCACACGCTGCTCGAGGTGCTTCACGATCAACTCGGGCTGACCGGCACCAAAGAGTGCTGTGCCGCCGGTGAATGCGGCGCGTGCACCTTGATTCTGGACGGCGAGGCGGTCGATTCGTGCCTCGTCCTCGCGGTCGAGGCTGACGGCCGGTCCGTCCAGACGATCGAAGGGCTGGCAATCGACGGCCGCCTCGATCCGCTGCAGCAGGCGTTCCTTGACCACGGCGCCGTGCAGTGCGGCTTCTGTATTCCTGGAATGATCATGTCCGCGAAATACCTGCTCAACACCACGCCCCATCCGACCGAGGCCGAGATCAAGGAAGGGCTCGCGGGAAATCTCTGCCGCTGTGCGGGCTACAGCCGGATTATTGCAGCCGTGGCGGCGGCCGCGAAGATGGAGCGCTGATGGGCGCCATCGGACGATCGGTGGAGCGCGTCGGCGGGGTCGACCGCGTGACGGGCGGCCAGAAATACACGGCCGACCTGCACGTCGATCGCGCGTTGCAGGTGAAGATGGTCTACCTGGACTGCGCGCACGCGCGGCTTCAGGCCATCGACACGACCGAGGCGGCGCGTGTTGAGGGCGTGGCCGGCGTGTTCACATCGGCGGATTTCCCCCAGCCGGTGCCAAAATTCGGCCCGGCTATCGTCGACCGGCCGATCATTGCCGACGGCGAATCGCGATTCAGCGGCGAGCCGGTGGCCGTCGGTTGCCGCGGAGACGGAGGACGCGGCCGAAGCGGCCGCGGCGCTGATTCGCGTGCAGTACGAGGAACTGCCGGCCGTGCTCAGCGTCAAGGCCGCGCTCGCTCCGGGCGCGCCGCTCGTCCGCGATCCAGCGACGCGCAAGAACGATCCGCACGCCAATACCAACGTCCTCGAGGCGTTCCACTTCGGCTGGGGCGACGTCGATCAGGCGCGCGCCGACTGCGTGATCGATCGCGAATACGAATTCCCGATGGTCACGCACTTCGCCATCGAGCCGCACGCCTACCTCGCGGCGCCCGACCCGGCGGGTGTGACGGTCTGGAGCCCGATCCAGCATCCCTTCATCCTTCAACGGGTAGTGGCGGCGGCCCTCGGATGGCCGATCTCGAAGGTGCGCATCATCGCGCCGGATCCGGGAGGCGGCTTCGGCGGCAAAGGCTGGCCGAAGTTCGAGCCGCTGCTCGCGTACGTCGCGTTGAAGACGGGCCGCCCCGTGCGTCTCGTCCTGACGCTCGAGGAGACGTTTCAAGCCGTGCGGCGCACGGCGGCGACGGTGCACGCGCGCACCGGCTTCGACACGAGCGGACGCATCGTCTTCCAGGATCTCGACGCGAACTTTCTGATCGGCGCCTATGCCGATATCGGATCGCGCGTCGTCAGCAAGGCGAGCTACGCGGGCTGCGGCCCGTACGTGACGCCGAATGCGCGCGTCCTTGCCCGGGCCGTGTTGTCGCACACGACGCCCAGCACTGCCTTCCGCGGTTTCGGCACGCCGCAGGCGTCATGGGCGGTCGAATCGCAGTTGAACGAGGCGGCCGACGTGCTGGGCCTGGATCGGGTGGAAATCCGCCGGCGCAACTTGCCGGTCAAAGGGCAGGCCTTCATCCCGAACGACACGCCGTCGGACGGCGATTGGCGCACCGTGCTGTCCAAAGCCGCGGACGCCGTCGGCTGGACGAACCCGCTGCCCGCCCATCACGGGCGCGGCATCTCGCTGGGCATCAAGAGTTCGTCGACGGCGTCGGCATCGTTCGCCATCGCGCGGCTGCATTTCGACGGCAGCGCGACCGTCTTCTCGGCCACGTCAGACATGGGGCAAGGCGCGCGGACCGTCCTGTCGCAGATCGCCGCCCAGGAGTTCGGCATTGCTACCGGAAGCGTCGCGATGGTCATGGGCGACACCGCGATCGTGCCCTTCGACACGTCAACGTCCGCCAGCCGCTCGACCGTGTTCATGGGCAACGCCGTGCTCAAAGCCTGCCGCCACATCAAGTCGCAGCTTCGGCGCATTGCGGCCGATACGTTCGGTGTCTCGGAAGACGCCGTCGAAGTCGGCGACGGCGTTGTGCGCTTGCCTGACAGCGAAGTGAGCTTCGTCGAGTTGCTGAAAGCGCACTTCGGCCCTCCACGCGGTGAGCTGATTGGAGTGGGGGAGGAACGCAATCCGTTCATGCCCGGCCATCCACTCGGTGGCAGCCCCGCGTTCTGGGAACTGATGTGCGCGTCGGCGGAAGTAGAGGTCGACGTCGAAACCGGAATGGTCCGGATTCTCAGGATCGCGCTCGTCAGCGACATCGGGAAAGCGCTCAATCCAATGCAGGTCGAGGGACAGGACGAGGGGGCAGCGGTCATGGGTGTCGGCCACACGTTGATGGAGCATCTGCTCCTCGATGAGCATGGACATATCCGCAATCTCGGCGCGCTCGACTATCGGATCCCGACCGTGCAGGACACCCCGCTTCATATCGAGTCGATACTCGTGGAAAATGGCGACGGTCCGGGACCCTACGGCGCCAAGGGCGCCGGCGAGGGCGGCATCCTCGCGATCGCCGCCGCCCTCGGATCGGCAATCAACCAGGCGGCCGGCGTGTCGATCCGCGACCTGCCGTTGACGCCCGAGCGCATCTGGCGCGCGATTCGCGACAAGGCGATCGAAGAGCCGTCCTCGGCCCTCCCGGAACCCGCCGGCCGTCACTGAGCCGGTCACCCGGTGTAGTATCCGAGCCTGAACGGAGGCGCCCGAAAGGGACGGATGACGCAACAGCAGGTTCCGGAGATGTTCTCGGCATTCCAGTGTCCGACCTGTCGGGTCAGCCATCCGATCTGGACCTCCTCCGTTCAGTCCGGACACGCCTTCGCGGGTGCAGGCCAGTTGGCGTGCGGCGCTTGCGGCGCCATCTACCCGATCCGCAATGGGTATCTGGATTTGCTCCCTGGCCACGCGGAGCCCGTTTCGCCCATCCAGCGGTTGATGCAGTTTCCTCCGGCGGTCGCTGTGTATGAAGGAATCTGGCGGCCGCTCGGATACTTCATCGCCAGCCAGCATTCCTTTCCGAAGGACGCGGATCGGATCACCTCGCTGATCCAACAACGGGACGGCTTGATTCTCGACCTGGCGTGCGGGCCGGGCAACGTCACGCGGAGAATCGCGCGCCTTGCTCCTCGATCGGTCGTGATTGGCTTCGACCTCTCGCCGCAGATGCTCGAGCGGGCGGTGCGGCTGACGGCCAGACAAGGGCTGGAGAACGTCTACTACATCCGCGGCAGCGCGCTGTCGCTGCCGTTCAAGGCCGAGAGCTTCGAAGCCCTCACCTGCTGCGGCGCCCTGCAGTTGTTCAGCAATCAGGATCAGGCTGTCGGCGAGATCTCCCGCGTCCTGAAGCTGCACGGCGATTTCGTGTGCCAGACGACGTTCTGGCCGGGGCGTCCGCCGTTGTTCGTCCGCGTCGCGGATCGGCTGCTGAAGTTCGGTTATTTCTCTCTCGACGATCTGAAGGACCGGCTCGCGCGCTTCAACTTCGATCTTCACGCGGAAGAGCAATCGAAAATCACCTACATCTTCCGCGCCGCCAAGGCCCGCATGGGTTCGATGTCGCCAAAGCCGGAACCGGTGCCCGGCCAGGCCTCATGGCTGCGGGCCGCCCCTTCACCCGACTAGGGGCCACGGCGTAGACAGATCGCGGCCCAGCACCAGCGCTCAGACGTGGCTCCCTCGATGGTTTCGCGCTGTCTGCTCTTCGCAACCCTCGTCGTCAGCCTCCACGCGCAGGCATCGCTCGACCGGCGGCCCCACTGGCCCAGGGGTGCGGCCATCCGCGTGTGGATCGGTCAGTCCTTCGCGCGGCCTGACGATCCCGATCTGGTCGAACGTGCGATGAGGACATGGACGGAGGCCGCCGACGGGCGCTTCAGACTCGAGCGATCGACAGCGCCAGTATCGGCCGCGGTGCGCGTGAGTTTCGCGACAGGCGACGCCCATCTTGGCGAAGCATCTCCCATTACCGATCGCCGCACCGGTCTCATCGTCGGCGCTGATGTCGCGATCGCCGCTAATGTGGCAGGAGATTCGATCGGCCAGCAGCTCGTGATCTACCTCACGGCCCTGCATGAACTGGGGCACGCGCTTGGCCTGGCGCACAGCGACGACATGGCCGACATCATGTATTTCTTTCGCCGGCCGGAGGATCCCGAGCGGTACTTCGGGGCGTACCGCGCGCGTCTCCGGTCAGCGGCCGACATCGGATCGGCGCGGGCGCGCGGACTTTCGGCGCGCGACATCGCCGCGCTCATCGATCTCTACAAGGATTAGCCAACCGATGAACCTCCACACCTCGAGGAACTCACCGAGCAGCGCCGGCGGTGTCGGCATGAACTCTGGCACGGAATTGTGACCCAGAGCCGCCCACGGTCTTGCCGTTTGCCGTAGAATGCCGGTCATCAAGACTGGAGATTCCTATGAGCGACTCTGAGCGCGACCCGTTTCCTGTCACCCCGAACGAGCGAGAGCGCACAAGTGAGCGGGACCGGGGGACGGCCTCTTCCGGGAGACTGGACCGGCGGGATTTCTTCAAGGCCGCCGGCGCCGGCCTTTCGGCTGCCGGCGTGTTGCTGACACCGAGGGAGCAGGCTATCGCCCAGAACCTCGTCCAGAACGCCAGACTCGAACGGATCGCGGGCTGCACATGGCCCATTCGCAGCATCTTCAAGTCGCGCGTCAACCCGAATCGGGGTGGAGGCGCCGGCCGGCCGGGCGGAGCTCCGGGAGCCGGCGGTGGGGCCGCAGCAGCCGCCGGTCGTGGCGGTCGCGGCGCGGCAGGGCCGGAGGGCGCGCAGGCGCCGGCGGGTATGCCGATTCCCCAAGTGCCAGCGAACCAGGATCGGACGACCGCCGCGGAAATGAAACAGAAGTACGGCGAGATCACGATGCTCGACTTTCCGCAGTGGACGAAGGACAACTTTGCGGGTGTCACGCGGATGGATCTCTTCTCCGGACTGTTCGGTGACGTTACCGACGACTCGATGTTCATGACCGCTGTGCAGGGCGGCGGGGGCGGGGGCGGCTTCGATCCAATGAGCACGTCAGGCCGTAAGTGGCTCGACAAGCTGGCGAACATGCTGGTGACGACCGGCACCAAGGTTCAGCACATCTCGAACAACGCGCCGTTCGCGCTGGCGGATTTCGGATCCCCGGAGGCCGATGCCCGCCGCAAGGCGGGCGTCGCGATGGCAAAGCGCTGGATCGAAGGGCTTGCCGTGTTGAAGCCCGTGTCGATGCGGATGAACTCTCCGCAGGCGCTCGGGCCCTCGGTTCGGCCGAACGCGATTCCCCGAAGCGGAGACGGCTACCCGCGGAACCTCGAGATCGTTCCGCTTCTTGACGCGGCCATCGAGTCGTACAAGGAAATGGCCGACTTCGGCGGGAAGTTCGGCGTGAAAGTCACGTTCGAAAACCACTGGGGCCTGGCGGCCGATCCGATGAACATCCGGATCATGATCGACACGGTGAATCATCCTTATTGCGACGCGACGCCGGACTTCTGCAACTGGGAACACGACTACATGCTGTTCAACGGCCTGAAGGCGCTCGCGCCCTACACGACGTCGAACGTGCACGCGAAGTACTGGGACCGGTGGGGTGACAAGAACGACGTTCAGCGATCCGTCCGGATCATGATGGCAGCCGGCTTCAAGGGCACGTTCGCACTGGAGTACGAAGCCGGTCCCCTCAATGGGATCGAGGGCGCCAAGTACCTCTACAAGGAAGTGCTGGCAGCGCTGACTGCGTGGACGTAATTCGCCGCCGCTGAAGGCGCGAAGACTCCTGCTGATCGCCGGAACCTTGGCCCTTCAGGCCGGGAGATTCCTACGCAGGATAGAACTTGCGCAGGCCCGCGAGGTTGCCCTTGAGCGCCTCGAGCGGCGGGTGTTCCGGCCGCTCGTACTCGATGATGTAGTACTCGATCCGCTGCGTCTGAGATTCGGCGACGATGTCGGCCCATTTCAACTGGTCCGCGCCGATGAAGGCGTCCGGCTTGACCGATGAGAACGGCTTGACGTGCATCGTCTTCACGCGGCCCGGATTGCGCCGGAGAACCTGGACCACGTCGACGCCCTCGGGCCGGGCGGTCTGCACGTTGCCGGTATCGAGCTGCAGCACGACGTCGGATCCGGTGTGGTCCGCAAGCACGTCCCATGGGCGGGCGCCGTCGACGTCCTTGAAGAAATCGGCTTCACTGTGGAACCCGAGCCGCATCCCCATGGGCGTCAGACTCTGAGAGATCTCGTTGATTTGATCGATCGTCCGCATGAAGGTGTCTCTCGGCGACACCCGCGCGGCTCCGAGCGAGGGGACGATGAGCTGTCTGTTGCCGATGACCGCATTGTCCTCGGCGGTCTTCTTGAGCCCGTCACCAACCAGCGAGTTGAACGACACGTGATGGCCCTCGGCCCGCAGCCCGTTGTCGTCCAGGAGCTTGCGCCATTCCGTGGGCGGCCGGTTCAGGAATCCGGCGAACTCCACCATCTGAAAGCCCATCATCTTGAGCTCCCGCAGCACCGCGCCGGGGTCCTTCGGCAGCTCGGCGCGCACGCAGTACAGCTGCACACCTACGGGCGTCCGTGTCTGCGCCAGCGCCTCGAGACATGCCGGCGCGAAGGCCGACGCGGCGGCAATGGCGCCGGAGCGCTTGAAGAAATCGCGGCGGGACACCGTAGAGGATCTCGTCATGACAGCGCCTTCCCTTGTCAGAAGCAAGTCGGCCGAGCCGGCAGTCGCAGTGAATCCGGGATGCGGCTAAAGTAGCACGAACCTGTGGAGGTCAAGATGGGTCCCGCAGCGTGCCTGTTCCTGGCTGCCCTGCTGAACGCCGATGTGCTCGTCGGGGCCAGGGCGCAAGCGCCGACGCCGGCCCCGGCGCCTGCGGCCCCTGCCGGAGGCCGCGGCGCCGCGCCGGCTCCGCAGGGCGGCGCGCCGGCTGAAGACTATCCGCAGCGCCCACCGGTCGACCGGGCCATTCTCGACCGCGGCCGGGCAGTCTACAGCGTGAACTGCGCGTTCTGTCACGGAATCGACGCGCGCGGCGGTGACGGAGGCGGGCCGAATCTGCTGAGGTCGCAACTGGTCCTGAGCGACCAGCATGGGGAGCTCATCGCCGAGGTCGTGCAGAACGGGCGGCCGGGCACCAACATGGTACCGATCAAGTTGACGATGGAGCAGATCTCGGATGTCGCGGCGTTCATCCACAGCTTCCGCGTGGGCGGGTACGACATCACCAGACAGCCGCCACCGAGCATTGTGGTCGGCGACGCGAGGGCTGGAGAAGCGGCGTTCCAGGCGAGATGCGCGGCCTGCCATTCGACAACGGGCGACTTGAAGGGGCTTGGCGCGAAGTTCCAGGACGCGCGCGACCTTCAGCAGATGTGGCTGATGCCGGCCGGCGGTGGCGGTCGCGGGGCAGTCGCCGCACCCTCGCGGGTTCCCGCAACCACCGTCGCGGTCACGCTGCCCTCCGGACAGAAGGTTGAAGGCCGCCTGCTGCGGATCGATGACTTCCTCGTCGTCCTGGAGCAAGCCGACGGCACGCCTCGCTCGTTCGGCCGGCAAGGCGAGTCGCCGAAGGTGGAGATCAACGATCCGCTGAGAGCGCACCGCGATCTGCTGCCGAAGTACACCGACAAGGAAATTCATGACATCACGGCGTATCTGGTGACGGTGAAATGACGATCGCCACTGCACCGACTGCACAGTCTCAAGGTCCACCCCTCCGCTTGACGGGTGCACTGTCACTCGTGCTGACGACCTTCCTCGCCGCTCAGGGCTTGTGGCTTCCGCCTGCCGATCTCCTCAAGCCGCTGGCGGATTCGTGGCTGAGCTACTCGGGTGATTACTCCGGGAAGCGCTACAGCGCGTTGACCCAGCTCAACCGCTCGAACGTCAAGAACCTGGGCCTGGCTTGGACTGCAAGGGTGACGGCGGGCGCAGGCGGAGGCGGACGTGGAGGCGGCGCCGGCGCGACGATCATCGGCGGCGAAGGTCCGGATGTCTCGAGCGCGGCCGGCGGCGCCACGATCAAGGGCTCGATTCTGCAGGTAAACGGCGTGCTTTATGTCACGGCACCGGACAACGTCTGGGCCGTTGACGCGCGCGATGGCCGTACGCTGTGGCACTACTTCTGGAAAACGAAGGGCGCCACGCACATCGCCAATCGGGGCGTCGGCATCTACGGCGACTGGCTCTACTTCGAGACTCCCGACAACTATCTCGTCAGTCTGGACGCGCGCACCGGCAAGGAGCGGTGGCACAAAGTCATTGCGCCCTTCGAGTTCCAGTATTTCTCGACGACGGCGCCTGTCGTGATCGGCAATCACGTGCTGGTCGGGACGGGCAACGATCTCGACGCGCCGGGTTTTGTTCAGTCGTTCGATCCGGAGGACGGCTCGCTGCAGTGGAAGTTCTATACCGTGCCCATGAAGCCGGGCGACCCGGGCCTGGAAAGCTGGGCCAACCTGAGCGCCGCGAGCCACGGCGGCGGCCAGGCCTGGATGCCGGGATCGTATGACCCCGACTTGCATCTGTATTACTTCGGTACCGGCAACCCTACGCCGGCTTTCATGACCAAGCCGCGCGGCGAGGGCGATCACCTCTACACGGGGTCCTTGATTGCACTGAACGTGGACACGGGCCGGATGGCTTGGGCCTACCAGACCGCGCCACGCGACACGCACGACTGGGACTCTGCACAGACGCCAATCCTGGTTGACGCGGACTTCAACGGGCGGCCTCGGAAACTCATCATGACCGCCGCGCGCAACGGGTACTTCTTCGTTCTCGATCGCGTCACGGGCGAACATCTACTGACCACTCCGTTTGCCGACGTCAACTGGGCGACCGGTCTCAACGCCAAGGGTCAGCCGATCCCAGATCCGAGCAAAGATCCGGCGGTGGGCGGTTCGCTCGTGTCGATGGCGACGGCGGGTGCGGTCAACTGGCAGCCGCCAAGTTTCAGTCCGCAAACCGGATTGTTCTACGTGCCGGTCAGCGCTGCGTACACGATGTTCTACCTCACTGAAACGGATCCGCGCGGCGCGATGGGCCTCGGTGGGTTTGCCCAGACGTCGCTCAGCCCTAACGGGACATTTCTCGCCGCGATCGACTACAAGACCGGCAAGATCGTGTGGAGGCACGTGTACCCGGGAACCGGCAGCGGCGGCAACGGCCTGCTCAGTACCGCTGGAGGTCTCGTGTTTGCTGGCGATATTGCCAGCAGCATCGTGGCCTATGATGCCGCCGACGGGAAGATTCTGTGGCACTCACGCATCGGCTCGGTGTCCAATGCGCCACAGACCTACATGATTGACGGCCGCCAGCAGGTCCTGGTCGCTGCCGGCGATGCGCTGTTCGCGTTCAGCCTGGCGGAGTGACGCGATTCGGATCGGAGCGAGAGCTATGCGTTCGCAAGCCTGTTTCTCAATGACCGCATTTCTCCTGCTCGCCGCGATCGTCGCGCGTGTGGGCGCTCAGGCCACCCCCGCAGCTCCACCGCAAGGCCGGGGACGCCAGGCGGGCCGTGGCGCCACGCCGCCGACATTTCCCGAGCAGATGCGGCCCCCTGGCGATCCCGCGCTCATCGCGCGCGGCAAGAGTCTGTACGAAGTGAACTGCGCCAGGTGTCACGGCGCGGACCTTCGTGGCGGGGACCTCGGCGGCCCGAACCTGCTGCGCTCCCAGATCGTCATGAACGACCAGGAAGGTGAGCATATCCAGCCCATTGTCCAGACGGGCCGGCCAAATACGAGCGTGCCGAACATGCCGCCGATGCCGGCCATGACGTTTGCGCCGGAGGATGTGCGGGCGATTGCCGCGTACCTGCACAGCGTGACCCGGTTGTTGAGCCGGACCGGCGTGCCGGCGCCTGGCGCGGACTTTGGCGTGCTCAACCGACTCGCTGGCGATGCCGCCGCCGGCCAGGCGTACTTCGCGGCCACCTGCAGTTCGTGCCACTCTGTCACCGGTGACTTGAAGGGGATCGGCAGCCGAATCCCGGATCCTGTGGAACTGCAGAACACCTGGGTCGCCGGTGGGGCTGCCGGCCGCGGCGGCGGGCGCGGCGGCGCGGCCAGCGCGATTACGGTGACGGTGACGCCAGCGTCTGGACCAAAGGTCGAAGGCCGGCTCATCCACGTCGACGACTTCGTCGTCACGCTCGTCGACGCTGCCGGCTCGTCCCAGAGTTTCGTGCGCCAGGGCAACACGCCCAGAGTCGAGATTCACGATCCCAAAGCGCCGCACAAGAAACTGCTGGGGACATACACGGACAAGAACATTCACGACGTGACCGCATATCTGGTGACACTCAAGTGAAACAGGGCGATGGGGAATCAGGAAAAGGCAGTGCGATGAACGTCAGGAGAGCGATGTTGATACCGATCCTCGTGCTTGCGCCCGCCCTTCTGGCGGGCCAGGGACGGGGACTGGCGCCGGCCGACATCTACAAACCGCTGGGCGATTCCTGGCCCACCTACTCGGGGGATTACTCAGGCAAACGCTACAGCGCCCTGAAGCAAATCGATCAGAGCAACGTCAAGAATCTCACGCTGGCCTGGGTGTCCCGGCTCGTCGCCGGGGCGGGCGGCGGTGGCGTGCCGACGACAATCGGCGGTGAGGGCAATGGCGAATTCCCGACGACCGACAACGTCAATATCACGGGCACGTTCCTGGAAGTCGACGGCACGCTCTACATCTCGGGCCAGGACAATGCCTGGGCAATGGACGCACGCACCGGTCGCGTGCTCTGGCATTACTTCTGGAAGACGAGAGGCGGCACACACATCGCCAATCGCGGAATGGGCATGTGGAACGACTACCTGTTTTTCGAGACGCCCGATGACGTCCTGATCTCCCTCGAGGCGAAGACCGGCAAGGAACGCTGGCACGTGGAGATTTCCGACTTCAAGCAGCAGTATTTTTCGACGATGGCGCCAGTGGTGATCGACAACCATGTGCTGGTCGGAACGGGCAACGACATCGACGCGCCGGGCTTCCTCCAGTCCTACGATCCAGAGACCGGCAAGCGTCAATGGATTTTCTATACCGTGCCGATGAATCCAGGCGACCCCGGACTCGAGACGTGGGCAAGCCTCGAGGCGGCCCGGCACGGCGGCGCGCAGGCCTGGCTGCCGGGCGCGTTCGATCCGGAGACTCGTCTGTATATCTTCGGCACTGGAAACCCGACCCCGGCCTACACTGTCGGCCGCGGCGAGGGAGACAACCTGTTTACCTGCTCGCTCATCGCGGTCAACGTCGACACCGGCAAGATGGCCTGGTACTACCAGACGTCGCCGCACGACATGCACGATTGGGACTCCGCGCAGACGCCGGTCCTCATCGACGCGGTCATCGCCGGCCGGACGCCACAAGCTCGTGTCCACGGCCGCGCGGAATGGATGGTTCTTCACTCTCGATCGCGTCACGGGCGAGAACATGGTGACCACGAAATACGGAACCGCCGCGAACTGGGCGAAGGGTTTCAACAAGGTCAACGCGCCCAAGCTGGATCCCGAGAAAGTTGCCAACGGTCCAGGTGCGCTCGTCACCGGCAGCACGACCAACTGGTGGCCTCCCGCCTATTCGCCAGAGGCCGGTTTGTTCTACGTGCCCGAGAACAATTCGTACGCGCTCAGCTATCTCATGGAACCGGATCCACGAGGCTCAATGGGTTTGGGCGGCCGGCAGAGCGCGGCGGTGGGATCGATCGGGAACTACATCACCGCGATCGAGCCGTTGACCGGCAAGGTCGCCTGGCGGCACGAGCTTCTTGGCGGCGGCGGCGCGACCGGCATGCTGACGACCGCCGGACGGCTGTTGTTCGCCGGTGATGGCGGCGGCAATCTCGTCGCGTTCGACGTCGTCAGCGGCACGCCGCTTTGGCACTCGAGACTTGGAACCGTCTCAAACGCGCCGCAGACCTACATGCTCGACGGCAAGCAGCAGTTGCTGACGGTGGCCGGCGATCAGGTATTCGTATTCAAGTTGTACTGACCGTCAGACTCCAAGACATTGGGTGCACCGGCGCCGCGGAGGCCTCATGCCCTTCACCATCACCAAAGACTTGATCCTTCCCAGCACGGTCACCGGATCCTGGCCCCGGCCACGCTGGTTCGACATGAGCATGTGGGCGCGGCCGTTCGATACGTGCATGCTGGACATCCGGTTCCGCGAGAAGTTTCAGGACGCGCTCGCGGTCGTCATCAGCGACGAGGAGCGCGCCGGACTCGACATCCTGACGCACGGCGACTATCACTGCGACGAGGACTTCGCCGGACGAAGCTGGCATCACTATCCGATTCAACGATGGACCGGCTTCGAGGGCGATTATCTCCAGTCTGAAGAGACCCGCAGTCCCTGGCTCCGGTATCCGCCCGGCACGCTGTTGAACGAGATCTACACCGCCTGGCGGTGGCCGCGCGTGGTCGGCAAGATCGAGCATCGTCCGCTCGATTACGCCAAGATTTGGCGCATCGCTCAAGGCAAGTCCCGCAAGCCCGTGCGGTTTGGGACCTGCTGCTCCCAGGTCATGGGGCTGTTTCTGGATATTCACACTGACAAGTACAAAGACAATCGCGAGGTTGTCTGGGACATGGCGGTGGCGATGAACAAGGAACTACTGGCGCTGAGGGACGCGGGCTGCCGGTGCATCCAGATTGAGGAGCCGACACTGCACTTCATGGCGAACACGTTCGGTGCCGGCCACGAGAACGTCCGGTTCATGGTGGACTGCTACAACCGGGAAGTGCAGGGGCTGGACGACGTCGAGATCTGGATCCACACCTGCTGGGGCAACCCGAACATGCAGCGCGTCATGGAAGACACGAGCTACCGCGCGTCTTTCGAGCTGTACCTCCACGAAATGCGCGGCGACGTGTGGACGATCGAGACGAAGGACCGCGGCTTCAGGGACCTGGAGTTGTTCGGCCAATACAAGGGCAAGCTGCCCAAGAAGATCTGCGTCGGAGCGGTCAGCCACCGCTCGTTGCAGGCCGATCGCCCCGAGGAGGTGGCGGATTCCATCCGGACGGCCCTCCGGCACATCGCGCCCGAACAGCTCATCGTCTCGAGCGACTGCGGCTTTGGACGACAGGGATGCAACCGCGAGATCGCCTTCTACAAGGCCAGCGCCATCGCCCAGGGCTGCAACATCGTTCGCAAGGAGCTCGGTTTCGAGACACGCTACGTTCCGGCCGCGGATCCGGCGCTCCAGGTCGACATCGTGCCGAAGACAGCGAATTGATATTCTCCCCATGAAGCCCCCGACCGTCTTCCTCGGCGAGATGACCAATCCCGAGGTCCAGGCGTTTCTCGAGAAGCACCATACCGTCATCGTGCCGACCGGCGCGACCGAGCAGCACGGGCCTCACGGGCCGCTGTTGACGGACGTGTATATTCCGCAGGAAGTGGCGCGGCGCGTGGCGCCGCAGGTGGGCGCCGTCATCGCGCCGCCCATCAATTACGCCTTGTCCTATCCGCATACGGGATTCACGGGACTGGTGACGCTGAAGATTCCGACGTTCATGGCGCTCATCGGTGATCTCTGCGAGTCGTTCGCGAAGTCCGGCTTCAAGCGGATCGTGTTCCTCAACGGGCACTACGACAACACGTACGCGATCGCCTATGCCTGCGCGATGGTCGCAGAGAAGCTGCCGCCGGACGTGAAGGCGTTTCCGGTCAACTATTGGGACGGGATGACACCCGATGAATTCACGGAATGGATGACGCTCAAAACCGGTCTGCATGCGAACGCGGCCGAAATGTCGGCGATGCTGCGGATCAATCCCGATCTCGTCGACATGGACAAGGCCAACGCCGAATTCCCGCCGTTTCCCGAGTACACGGTCAACACCGGCCCGGTCCATACGGCATTCTTCTTTTCGGCGCCAGGTTCCGTCTACGCGGCGACAACGTCGGGAACCTGGGGCGACGCGCGGCAGGCCACCGCTGAAACCGGCGAGCGCTATCTGGCGGCCAGCGCTCGATCCACGCTGACGTTGCTGGACAACATCGAGAAAACGTTCAAGGCTATTCCGCCGAGGTAGGAGAAGCCGCCTGCAATTCGGAACTCCGGATTACCGGTCCTCTGTCGTGGTCCCGCCGCCCGCCTTCGGTCCAAGCGCAAAGGTCATCGTGCCGTCGCACACGACCACTCCATTGACCCGCGCGGCGCCGCTCAATACTCCCATCCGGCTCCGAAGGCGCTTCACAACGGCTTCAATCTCGACGACATCGCCGGGATAGACGGGACGGCGAAACCGCACCCGCTCGATGCCCATGAAGAAGATGAGCTTCTCCCGGTTTTCCGGCTTCGACAGGATCAGAATCGCGCCGACCTGCGCGACGGCCTCCGTCAGGATTGTCGGGGGCAACGTGGGCCGATCTCCCATGTTCGGCGACAGGTACCGTTCATTGAGCGACACGTTCTTGATGCCGACAATCCGCTTGTCCGGCTCCAGCTCGGTGACCCGATCGACCAGCAGGAACGGATACCTGTGCGGAAGAATGCGCTCGATCGCGGTGTAGTCCAATGGTAACTGGGTCATCGGGTGGTGAGAGAGGCCGGATCTGCGGGCCGGTCAAAGTATAATTCCTGTTCGCCCTGCCTGTCCGAATTCAATGACTCAGCATTCGAGCGTCCCAGTGCCGCCTTTGACCAGTGGATCCAGCGAGCGGGACGTTCTGCTCACCTTGTTCGACATGGGCCGGCAGGTCGCGTCCGTGATCGAGCTCGACGAGCTGCTTCAACAGGTGCCGGAGTTCATCGGCCGGCTGATTCCGTTCGACGCCTTTGCGGTCTATCTGCTCGAAGAGCGGCGCCATGAGCTCACGATCGCGTCGTCGGTCGGCTATCCGGACGTTCGGCAGTTCCGGTTGGGACTGGGGGAGGGCCTGATAGGCCGCGTGGTCTCCGCGCAGCAGGCGGTCGTCCTGGGCGACGTGGCTGGAGATCCGCACTACATCGCCATCGTTCCTGGAATGGTGTCCACCCTGGCCGTGCCGCTCGTGCACAAGTCCAGGGCCATTGGGGCGCTCAATATCCTCAGCCGCCGGCGCGATCAGTACTCGGAGCGCGAGGCCGGGATCCTGCGGCAGTTCGCCACGCTCGTCGCGGCGGCGATTGTCAACGCGCGACTGTTCGAACAGCAGCGCCAGGACGCGCAGGCGTTCGAGACCCTTGCCGAGATTGGGCGCGACGTCGCGGCGGTCCTGCATCTCGACGAACTGCTGGCGCGAATCGCCCAGCTCACGCGCCGCCTCATCGACTATCGCACCTTCGGAATCCTCCTGCTGAACGATCAAACCAAGGAACTCGAGATCGAAGTCGCGGTCAAGTACGGGGAGAAGGTGATTCTGCCGCGAGTGTCGCTCGGCGAAGGCCTGGTCGGCTACGCGGCGCTGCATTGCGAGCCCGTGCTCGTGCCGGACGTCTCTCAAGACCCCCGCTACATCAAGGTGGTTGACGACGTGCGATCCGAGCTGGCGGTGCCGATGCTCCTGAAGGATCGGTGCATCGGGGTGTTCGACCTCGAAAGTCCCGAGCTGGACGCGTTCACGAAGCGGGACGTCGAGATCCTGACCCTGCTCGCGGGTCAGGCCGCCGTGGCGATCGAAAACGCGCGTTTGTACGAAGAAGCGTCGGTCACGGAGGCCAGACTGGAAAAGGAGTTGCGATTCGCCAAGCGGGTGCAGGCCGCGCTCCTGCCTACGGAGCTCCCCATGCGCCTCAAGGGTGTGGACCTGGCCGCTTCGTTCGCCTCCGCGCGGGAGCTGGGCGGCGACTTTCACGACTTCCTGGTGCCCGATTCCAACACGCTGGTCGTCGCGCTCGGCGACGTGTCCGGAAAGGGCGTGCCCGCGGCCCTGTACAGCGTTTTCGCCGGCGAGCTCGTCCGCAGCCGCACGTTCCGCCGGCGATATCTGCCGGAGCAGTGGTCGCCGGCGGCAGTACTGCGCTCAATCAACACGATCCTGCACGAGCGCCAGCTCGAGGAGTACTACTGCACGCTGATCTATTCGGCCTTCGATCTCAAGCGGCGCACGATGACGTTTGCCAATTCCGGCGTGCCATATCCGATTCGCGCCAGTGGCGACACGGTCGCGCAGATGGAATCGCCCGGTGTACCGCTCGGGTCGTTCATGGGGGTCACCTACGACGACATCACATTCCCGCTCGTGCTCAACGACCTCTTCGTCCTGTGTTCAGATGGCGTCTTCGAAGCGATGAACAGCCGGAGCGAGGAGTTCGGCGACGAGCGGCTGATTGAGGTGGTGCGGCGGACACGGACGCTCTGCGCCAGAGAAGTCGTGCAGGCGATCGTGCTGGCGGTTGACGAGCACCGCAACGGGTTTCCCCCTAACGACGACACGACCGTCGTCGCATTGCGGATTACGACGTGAGGAAAGAAAAGCTGGTGCCGAGCCTGAGCACCGCAGGACGCGTGCCGCGGGCGAGCGGCGTGGAGCAGCGCGGTCACGGATCGGAAAGGCGGGGCCCGGAAAACGGCGAGCGGCGCGAGCGCGCGCGAACGGAGCGGGGAGGAGGCCCGCGAGTGAACGCGTCGGGGGGCCGCGGGGGCGAAGCCCCCCGGATCAATAACGAAGCCGACCGTCGTCGACCTGGAGCGAACGGGATGCGGCGATGCCAGCGCCTGCCTGTCGTTTGTGACGCACCCCGTTTGACGCCCGGTCGGCTTCGGTTGCGATTACATCAAGATGCGTGCCGTACAGAATGCGCGGGTTTCTGGACGCTTGCCTTCGGTCTGTCATCCGGGGCTGTCCTTGAGGGAGGGCGCGTCGCGGCGGTGCTGCCCAAACGGGGGGACAAAGAGATAGGCAGGGGACGCCTTGGCTTACGCCTGAGCGGTTTGGGTCGCTGGGGCTGCGTCAGGCGTAATCAGCGTGGCCAACTGCGCGGCAAACATCCTGGCCACTGCAAGACGATCGTTGCCGTCGAGCGGCTGGCTGACTTCCACGGCCAGCACGCCAACACAGCCAGTCGACGTAATCAGCGGCACCGCGATGGCGTCGGTCGCCCCATCGAACCCGCTGGATAAAGTCTGAGCCTGCATCGAGCGGAAGGCGAGCGACGTCACATTGTCGGCGTCTACCTGGAGCGGTCGCAGCCGCTTGAGCACTCTGTCGGAATACCCGTGCGTCAGCGATGGACGCAACATCGCGCCGGCATGGTCGGCCACCCACAACACGAGGCCTTTGGCGTCCAGCACGCCGGCTGCTCGCTCGAAGAGCGGCGGCACGTCGTTGCCATCCATGACCCTGGCGAGATCGACGCACACCTGAGCGGCGTCAGTCAGGTTTACCCTGGGCGTCTCGACAGGCGCAGCGACCTGCGGAGGTTCTGGCGCCTGGACCTCGACCGGAACCTCGACCGCTGGCTCGGCTGGGGCGGTCTGGCGAGGCCGGCGAAGCCCCATGCCGAGCAGAATCACCGTCAACATTCCGATTGCCGCCGCATCGAGCTGCAGTCGCGCTCGTCTCAGTGACGCGATTCGGGCGTCGCTGGACGCGCGTTCGCTCTCGCGCGCCGCCGCGACCTCACCATTGAGGCGCTGCGTGCTCTCGGTCAGATCCATGAAGATAACGTCGGAGGCGAGGAGGTGCTCGCCGTTGGAAATGTCGTCGCGCGCCTTCTGATCGAGGCCGTTGATGCCTCCGAGCAGCGAGATGGCCGCGTCGTAGTGTGCGCGCGCGTCGGCGGACGCGGTGGTCGTCAGCAGGTCGGTCAAGCTCTGCTCAACGTCCCTCGCCAGTTCGCTGGCGCGCTTCATCCAGAAGTCCGGCCCCTGACCGACGGCAAGGTATCCGGCCTGCGCGCCTCGCAGATTGGCCATGGCTAACTGTGTGGATGCGAGCCGGCGACTGACCTGTTCAGCCGAGACATGTTCCCTGGCCAGGGATAGATCGAACTGGAAGGTCTGAACGATGGCGGCGGCGCCGACGGCGACAGCAAACATCAGGACCAGCACAAGGCCGAGCCCGCGTTTACTCATGAGTCGTTACTATAGCACTGCGAATGCGCATCGCCATCATCGTCAATCCGGTTTCCGGACGGCAAGGACGCCGCGATCCGGCCGGTGTCGCACGACTGGCGCACGCCAGGCGGCTGGTGGATATGGGCGCAACGGGGATCGAGTTCGACGCTGTTGCGACAACGCAGAAGGGACACGCGGCCGAGCTGGCCCGCAGCTACGTGGCGCGTGATTTTGATGTGGTGATCGCCTGGGGTGGCGACGGGACGGTCAACGAAGTTGCGGGTCCCCTGATCGGCAGCCGCGCGGCGCTTGGCGTCATTCCCTGTGGATCCGGTGACGGCCTCGCGCGAAGCCTCGGGCTGTACGTCAGCGCCGACGTCGCGTTCCGAGCCGCGGTGATGGGACGCGCGGCTGCCATTGACGTGGGATATCTCGGCGAGCGGCACTTCCTGAACGTCGCTGGGGTTGGGTTCGACGCGGTCGTTGCGGCCGACTTCAGCAGCGCTTCGAGGCGTGGCGCACTCGGGTACGTCACGAGAGCGTGCCGAACGGTATGGACGTATCGGGCTCGCCCTTACCGCCTGGAGCTCGACGGCGACGTGCGAGAGGGACGATATTTCATGGTGGCCTTTGCCAACGGCCGCGAGTACGGCAACCACCTGGTCCTCGCGCCAGAGGCTGACGCGCGTGACGGATGGCTGGAGGTGGTCATCGTCGACGACGGTTCGCCCGTCCGGCAGTTCTGGCGCGCTCGTCGGCCGCTGTTGGCATCGAGCTCGCCGGCCGAGGGCATCATCCGCACGCGCGCCCGGACGGCCGCTCTGGCCGGGGCTCGCTTGAACTGTCACGTCGACGGTGAAAGTTTCGAGGCCGAAGGCACGGTCCGGGTGCGAGTCGCGCCCAAAGCCCTCAGAGTCTGCGGCTTGGACCGGGTCGACGCTTGATCATCTCGACTTCGCCGCCAGGATGTCCTGCGCCTGTGCGGCGGCTTCAGTGACGAGCACCCCCATTTTCGGATGCGACGCCTCGAGATCGACTGACAGTCCGCGCCGGCGAACCTCATCGGAGGTCGTCGGCCCGATCGAGGCGATTACCGCGCGCGCCAGCCCGCTTCGCATCTGCCCCTCGATGTGCATCGACGTCGCGATCGAAAACAGGTGCACGATCTGGACGCCGGTCGTGAACAGCGCGACGTCGATGTCGCCGTTCGCGAGCGCGGCAGCGGCGTGTTTCAGTGGCGCCAGATCCTCCGGGAGGGCCCATTGGTAGACCGGGACGCGCGTCACGATCGCGCCGCGGACGCGAAGCCCGTCGAGGAGCTCCTGATTGGAGACGCCGTACTCCTGTACGGCCACGCGAGGATTCGGAGGCAGTTCCTCGAACCGCGCATCGACGGCGGCGAGCAGTTCCCGCCACGTGTTGGGTTCCGGCGCCGAAACCCAGACAGGCACGTGCCACTCGCGCAGCACGGCAAGCGGTTTCGGTCCGCGCGCGATCACCCTGGTGCGGGCGAGCGCGGCCGTGAACGTCGCGCGCGGCTGCTCGGCTTCGATGACGTTTAAAAGCGCCCGCGCGCCGACGCCGGTCAGGAACACAACGGCGTCGAATTCGCCTTTGACGAGCGCCGCGCCAAACGCCAGCGCTTCAGCGTTCGAAGAGCGAGGGAGCTCCCGCAACGCCGGCGCCACCGTCGGCTGGCCGCCGAACGTGGAGATCAGCGTCCCGATTTCCGTCGCGCGCCGGCTCTCGAGCGACAGCACGCGCAAGCCGTTGAAGCTGACCTTGGCCACCTGGCCCGATCATATAGGAAGGCATCACCGCGAAGCTCACGAAGAGCAGAAGAGATCCCGCATTATCCCGGCGGCGTCGTGCCGTTCGAGGTAAAGACTGTCAGCGGCTCTCGGCCTGCCTCGCGATCAGCGCGCCCACATAGCAGACGGCGATGATGACGGCGAGCCATCGGTAGCCGGTGACGAGCGACGCGTATTCTGCGACTCCGCCGGTCATGGCGCCCAACAGGTTGACGCCGTAATCGCGGGCGACAGAGGTCGAGTGTTTGATGGCGGACCCGAACAGCAGTCCGGCGCAGAAGATCGGGCTGAAGAACAAGACCGCGTAGAACAGCGACTCGGCGGCGCGGCTCGTGAAGGGCAGCGTGCCAATCGGCAGGAGCGCGCTCGCGGCAAGCAGCGCCAGTAACGTCCCGCCGACCAGCCAGGAACGCCGGCCGACATCCGATCGCAGGAGGACCAGATTCGCCGCGAGTGCCATGACCAGCACCGAGGCAATCGCCAGCGACGAGACGACCCACGTGGATCCCCAGAGCAGAGCAAACTGAGTAATCGCTTTCGTCTCAAGTAGCATGAATCCGGCGCCAAGCAGGAAGCATTGCCAGGACCAGCGCCCGGTTGTGCGCCGGATGCCCGGCAGCACCAGCGTCGCAGACGCGGCCAGAATCAGCCAGAGGGCGACCGCGTAGTGCGTCGGAATGTGCCGGTCGCGCAGGTAGAGGAACGGCCAGTCGTCGGCGGCGGGCTCGATCGAAGGATCGCGCCGGAGCCAGTGCGCCGGGCTCGGCGCGTGCGACTGGCCGAACGCCATCACGCGATCCGGCACGACGGGATTGGTCTTCAGCGCTGACGTTCTCGGCCCGGCGAGCATGACGCCGAGATAGGAATGCTCTTCGTGCACGTGCACGCGCGGCTCCTGGCCAAACACGGCGGCCGCAGTGTTCGCGAGCCGGTCGACCAGCCAGCGCTCTCGAAAGTAGTTATAGATCACGAGCAGCCCGTTTTCCGTGAGGTGATCCTTGACGGCCTGAAATGACTCGAGCGTGAACATGTAGCTCTCGAGCCGCACCCCGGAAAAGCTCGATTGCAGCGTCAGCGAGTCAATCAGCGCGAACACCACCAGGTCGTATCTTCTGGTCGTCGTCCTCAGGAAATGCCGCGCGTCGTCGTTGACGATCGTCACCCGCGGATCGCTGTAGGGTTGATCGGGGTGCCGCTCGCGGCCGAGCCGTAGAATCACCGGATCGATCTCGACAGCATCGACATGGCGCGCCCCGTGCCGGAGCGCCGCGGCCACGTCCGTCCCCGAGCCGGCGCCGAGCACGAGCACATTGTCGAACGTGTCGCCGAAGACCGTGTATGGCCATTGGTAGAAGTACTCCTTCTCCTCCACGCGGGCCATCGATTGATGGAAGAGGTTATTGACCTCGATCACCGTATCGGGCCCCTGCTGCTGGACCGTGATCTTGTAATACGGCGACCAGAGCGTGCCACGCGCCATCACGTGGACGAATCCGATCGACACGGCGAGCAGCACGAGGTTGATCGCCATCAGTGACTTGGCGGCCGGTCGCTCGCCGGGTGCCGGCCGGACCAGCAGCGGAATCGCCGCGGCGGCCGCGAGCGACCACCAGGCCGTCGGCGGCAGCTCCAGCCAGGACAGCAGCGCGAAGGCAACGACGCCGGCGAGGCTGCCGGCGATGTTCGTGGTGTAGCTGACAAGCGGCGGCCTGGCGCTCATCTCCCGCGCCATCCGCTGCGCGAGGGCAGCGAAGAAGGCCACCACAATCAGGAAGATCGCCGGCAGCAACAACGTGCTCTCGACCGGCATCACCCGGGCAGTGGTCCCAGAGGAGAAATAGATGGCTCCGGAGGATTGAACGCTCACTTCGATCCGGAAGGCATACACCCCTGTGATCAAGGCCGCGAGGACGACTGGAAAGAGTCCAAACAGCCGCGTCCTGATGCTGCCGAGCAGGCAGCCCAGCCCGATTCCCAGAAAACTCGCAAGCAGGATGAAGTTGGAGAAGAACGACAACAGCCGGATGTACGCGCCCATCCAGCGGATGAGCGCTACCTCGGCGAAGAGGACAAGAAAGGACGCGAGAAAGATCACAGGTACCCAGAGTACGACGGGTACGACGGGTCCGCGGAACACGCTGACGCTGGTCATCCTTGATTCAAGAAGACAGATCATACGCACTATCTCAGGTTCCTTGGACCTGTCGTACCCGTCGTACCCATCGTACTTGTCGTACCCGCTGTCGCCGCCAGCGACAGGATGTCGTTCAGGATGCCTGCCGCGGTCACTTCAGCGCCGGCGCCCGGTCCGCTGATGACGAGTGGTTCCTTCCTGTAGCGCCGCGTCGTGAACGCCACCAGATTGCGCGTGCCTTGCAGCGCGCCGATGGGACTGGAGACGGGAACCGCGGTGAGGCGCGCCGAGACCGTTCTCGCCGTGGCACTGACGACGTACCGCAGTACCCGGCCGCGCGCCGCCTCACGGCGGACCCGCGCCGCCCAGTCCGCATCAACCGCCGGAAGGCGCTCCATGAACCGATCGAGTGTCAGACCTCTGATCGCGCGCGGCACGAGATCGTCCGGCTTCGGCGCCGGGCCTCGATACCCCAGCAGCCTCGCAAGAATAAGCGCCTTTCGGGCCGCGTCCCGGCCGGACAGGTCCTCCCGCGGATCGGGCTCCGCATACCCGAGTTCGACGGCTTCCCGAACGGCTTGGGAAAACGGCCGGCCTTCGGAAACCGCCGACGCGATGTACATGAGCGTGCCACTCACGCAGCCTTCAACGCGCAGGACGCGATCACCTGTCTCGGCCAACTTCAGATAGGTGTCGATGATAGGAAGCCCGGCGCCGACCGTCGCTTCGTAGCGGACGCGGCGGCGGGCCGCGGCGGCCGCCGCCCACAGCCGCTCGTAGTGCTGCCACGCGCCGGCGAGCGGCCGCTTGTTGGCGAGGACAAGATCGAATCCCTGCGCGAGCGCCGTGCAGAGAAGATCGCCCGTCTCCTCGCTCGTCACGTCGACGACGACCGGATGCGAAACCGCATGACCCGCCATGAAGGTCAACGCGGTCTGGGCCGATGCGGCGCGGCCGCCGAGCGTCGACAGCAGCGCGCCCGCGTCCTTCTTTCGCGTCAGTTCGATCAGGCGCCGGCTGGACAGCCCGCGCGGCTCGAAGACATACCCCGACCGGTCGAGCAGCCCGACGACCCGCACCGGCGCCCGGCCGTTGGCGCCGGCAATCTGATCCGCCAGCGCCCTGCCTACCCGGCCGAATCCCAGCAGGACGACGTCGGTATGGGGCGCGGAGGGCGGCGTCCGGCCGCCGCCAATCTTCGACAATTGAAAGGCGGCGTGGATGCGCCGCGCCGCCTCCGGCACGTCCGCCTCGGCCACTGCGAACGAAATGTTTCTTTCCGATGATCCCTGGGCGATGGCGACGACGTTGATGGACCCGGAGGCCAGCGCGGAGAACACTCGCGCCGCAACACCCGGCGCGCCGGCCATCCCGTCGCCGACGACCGCGATCACGGCAATTCCTGTCCGGGATGTGACCGCGTCCACCAGTCCGCTGGCGAGCTCGTCGCGAAAGGCCCGCTGCACAGCCCGCACGCCGCGATCCGCCTCGGTCTGGGGCACCGTAAATCCGATTGAGCTCTCCGACGACGCCTGGAAAATCGTCGAGACCGATAAACGCTCGGCGTCGACCGCCGCGAATGTGCGGGCGGCGACGCCGTGAACGCCGACCATGCCTTTTCCCGACACCGTGATGATCGCCTGGCCCGCGATAATCGCCAGGGCCTTGACCGGATATCTGGGCAGCGGGCGGCGGGCGGAGACCTCTGTGCCCGCCCCTTCAGGATCCCGAAACGATCGCACGCGCAGCACAATCCTTGTGCCGGCGATCGGGATCAGCGCGCGCGGATGGAGAACCTTGGCGCCGTAATGCGCGACCTCGGCGGCTTCGCGATGATGCAGATGCGGGATTAACCGCGCATCCGGCACCAGCCGCGGATCCGCGGTCAGGATGCCCGAGACGTCCTTCCACAGAATCACCTCGCGTGCGCCGATCGCGCGGGCGAGAAGTGTCGCGGACAAATCAGATCCCCCGCGGCCCAACGTCGTGACGCTGCCATCGGGCGCCTGGCCGATAAAACCCGGCACGACAACCACTCGCCCCGTTGCCAGCGGCGGATCGATCAGCCGGCGCGCGCGGCGGGTGGTCGCCTGCAGATTCGGGGTCGCGGCGCCGTGCTGACTATCGGTGACGACAATGTCGGCTGCGTCGACGAAGATCGCGCGGCGTCCCGACGCGACGATCGCGGCGGCAAGGCACGCCGCCGACAGCCGCTCGCCTCTCGAGACGAGCCGATCGGAGGCGCGCGCCTCGAGATGCCCGAGCACCGCGACCGCGCCGCAGAGCTCCCGGTACTCGCGGGCGGCGGCATCGATCAGACGGAAGAGCTTCCGCCGCGCCGGTCCCTGCGGAAGGAGTTCCTTGACGATCTGCCGGTGCCGCCGCAGGATTTCGGCCGCCACGCGAGACGGCACTTGCGTGTTGCCCGCCGCGGCCCGGCTGGCGCCATCCAGCAGCATGTCGGTCAACCCCGCCGTGGCCGACGCGACGAGCAGCAGGGGGCCGTCGTGTCCGGCCACGAGGGCCGCAGCTTTTTGAAACGATCGGGCGTCGGCGAGTGAGGCCCCGCCAAACTTCCAGACCTCGAGTTCGCGCCTCACGTCACGTCGGCCGGACAAGGCGGTCCGCCCCTCCATTGCCGACCCCGGACCCGCGCGTGGGATTCGCGAGGCGATCGAAGGCTCTCCGGACCGCGTCGTAGTCGTTGGGCAGTTCCACCGGCGGATTCGAGTAGCGAAGCGTCATGCCCGGCAGGTGGCCCGTGTGATACGCCGTCTTGAACTCTGGAAACTTCAGCCCATTGGCGGTTGAAATGACGATGACGCGGTCGGTCTTCTGGATTTCGCCGCGGGCGATCAGCTTCTCGAGCGCCGCGAGGGCAACCCCCGTGTGAGGACATGTGAACAATCCGGTGCGATCCGCACGGGCGGAGGCATCCGCCAATTCTGCTTCCGAGGCCTGCTCGACGACGCCGTTGAATCGCTGCAGCGTGCGAATGGCCCGTCCGATCGAGACCGGATTGCCAATCTGAATGGCCGAGGCGATGGTCGGTTTCGCGGTGATGGGCCTGAACGCCCAGTTGTTGCGGTAAGCGAGGTACAGCGGGTTTGCCGATTCGGCCTGGGCGACGACCAGCCGCGGTCGCTTGGTCGCGAGGCCCAGGTCGATCATCATGTCGAAGCCTGCGCCGATCGCGGCGACATTGCCGAGATTGCCGCCGGGGACGATGACGACGTCGGGGACTTCCCAGTCGAACTGCTGGACGATCTCGAGCGATAGCGTCTTCTGTCCTTCGAGCCGGAGGCTGTTCATCGAATTGGCGAGGTACACGCCCTCTTCCGTCGCCAGACGCTGCACGATCGCCATGCAGCCGTCGAAATCGGTATCGAGCGCCAGCACGAGTGCGGCGTTGGCCAGCGGCTGCACGAGCTGCGCGGCCGACACACGCGACCGCGGCAGGATCACGACGGCGGGGATGCCGGCGGCGGCGGCATACGCGGCCAACGCGGCAGAAGTGTCGCCGGTCGAGGCGCATGCGATCGCACGAATGTTCGCACCATCGGCGACCATCTGTTTGACGACGGACACGAGAACCGTCATGCCGAGATCTTTGAACGACCCGGTGTGAGAGTTGCCGCAAAGCTTCACCCACAGATCGCTGACGCCCAGCTCGCGGCCGAACCGGTCGGCCCACAGCATGTTCGTGCCGCCTTCGTCCATTGACACGACGTTCTCGTCCCGAACCTCGGGGCAGATCCATTCCTTCTTGCCCCAGACGCCGGAGCCGTACGGCCAGCTCGTGCGCTTGTAGCGATCGTCGAACAACCGCATCCACGCGTTCGGACTCTTCTCCCGCAGGGCGGTCATGTCGTGGCTGACCTGCAGCAGGTCGCCGCACGTGGGACAGCGGTAGATGGGCCGCCAGATCGAGTGATCGCCCGGGCACCCGGCGACACACCGGAACACCGCGTTGTAGCGCGACGCGGCCATGATTACGCGGACCTCGCGGGAGTTTGCGCGTCGAGAACGGCCTCGAATTCGCTCAGCGAACGGCCGATGTGAATCGGCTTCACGATGCCGCTGAGAATCTCGACGGTCTTGTAGCCGTTGCCGGTGATGCAGATGACGATCGACTGGTCGCGCGGCAGCGCGCCCCGCTCGATGAGCTTGCGCGTCGCCGCCACGGTCACGCCGCCGGCGGCCTCGGTGAAGATCCCCTCGGTCTCGGCCAGAAGGGTGATGCCTTCCACGATTTCGTGCTCTTCCACCGTCGCGCCGCTGCCGCCGGTCGAACGCACCGCGCGCAGCACCTGAAATCCGTCCGCCGGATTGCCGATCGCGATCGACTTGGCCATTGTGCGGGGCTTGACCGGATCGGGAAACTCCAGGCCCGCGTCGAGCGCGCGGATGACTGGCGCGCACCCCGCGGCCTGCGCCGCATGAATCACCGGCAGATCGCCCTCGACGAGACCGACACGCCGCAGTTCCTCAAAGCCCTTCAGAATTCTAGGGAGCAGCGTGCCGCCGGCCACCGGCGATACGACGTGCCTGGGGAACTTCCAGCCGAGCTGCTCCCCGATTTCGAATCCAGTCGTCTTCGCGCCTTCCGCGTAGTAAGCGCGGAGGTTGATGTTCGCAAAGCCCCAGTTGTACTTGTCGGCGATCTGCGTGCACAGCCGGTTCACGTCGTCGTAGTTGCCGCGCACCGCGATGACGCGCGGGCCGTAGACGGCGGCGCCCGCGACTTTGCCGGCTTCAAGATCGTCCGGAATGAAGACCGAACACGTCAACCCCAGCCGCGCCGCATGGGCGGCCACGCTGTTGGCGAGGTTGCCGGTCGAGGCGCATGCAAGCACCGAGAACCCGAGCTCGACGGCTCGCGTCGCGGCGACAGAGACCACGCGGTCCTTGTACGAACAGGTCGGATGATTGACCGAGTCGTCTTTGACGTACAGCTCGCGGACGCCGAGCCGGGCGGCCAGGCGATCGGCCCGCACGAGCGGCGTGAAACCCGAGTGCAGCCCGGTGCGCGGATCTCCCTTGATGGGCAGCAGCTCCCGATATCGCCACAGGTTCCGCGGGCGGCGCTCGATCGCCTCGCGCGACACCGATCGGCGAATCGCATCGTAGTCGTAGACGACTTCCAGAGGGCCCAGACACTTGTCGCAGACCCACAGCGCCTCGGCGGGGAACGCCGCCTGACACAGATGGCAACGAAGACTGAAATGCATGCTCATTCCTGATTCTGAGTTACTCGTGCGTTTCATCAAGTTCCGGCTGGTGCGCTCTCAGCGTGCGGATCGTATGCGAGAGGCCGAGCCGGTCGTACAGCCCGCTCAGCACCTTGCTGATTTCTGCCTCATGATCCGTCGCCAGCGCGAGAATCGACGGCCCCGCCCCGCTCAGGGAGACGCCCAGCAGCCCTGGGTGATCCAGCTCGAGCGCTTCACCCAGCGCCGGGACAAGTGGCAGACGATACGGCTGATGCCAGCGATCGCGCATGGCTTCGCGGAGTTCGTCGTACCGGCCGGTCTCGAGCGCTCGAATCAGGAGCACCGTCCGCTGCAGATTGAAAATGGCGTCCCGCATGCGAATCGAGCCCGGCAGGACGCTGCGCGCGTACGCCGTGTCCAGCGGAACGTCAGGCGTGGCCACGATCAGGCGGACCGCCTCCGGCCAACGCCAGGCATGGGCTTTCACCCGGCCATCCTCGAATTGACAGCTCATCGTCATGCCACCGAAAAGCGACGCAGCCGCGTTGTCCGGATGCCCCTCGACCTCAGAGGCCAGGGCCAGCCAATCGGCCGGCGGTCTGGGAGACGAGAGTGCGCCGTAGAGCTTCAGTCCGGCGACGGTCGCCGCAGCGCTGCTGCCAAGACCGGCCCGCCGCGGAATCTCGCTGCGCACCTCGATTCGAGCGCCCGGCACCGGCACGCCGCCTTGCAGATGGGCGTACCGGAATGCCGTCTCGATACGGTTCTCGCCGCTGAACGGGCCGTCGGCAAAGACCGTCTCCACGACGTTGGGTTGTCCGGGCAGGACGTCGACGATCCTCACCCGCGTGTACAGCTGCACGGCGACCGCGAGCGTGTCGAGACCGGGGCCCAGGTTGGCTGTGGAGGCCGGGACGACGATCTCGGAGAACTCTGGCGACTGGTCCATCGTCATCTTTTCTCAACTGCTCGCGTGCCCGTAGACTCGCTCTCCTCGCACGACTGAACATCCAATAAAAAACCCGCCGGCTCTTTCGAGGCCGGCGGGTTGCGAAGGCGTTTCGATGTCCGAACTGTTACCGAATCACCGCGCAGAGACCGCCGGCCTGGGAGTCCGCTTCGTGCAGACTCCGATCGTCATGGTCGTCGTGCCAATCATCATTCTGCGCGTCGGCATAGAGTAAGAAGTATATGGAACCAGCCTAGGCCCGTCAAACCGGGGCGCCTTTTCGAACCGGCCGAATTTCGAACTTCGAAAAGCGGCTCGCGACCGAGACCCCGCCTGATGGGAAGGACCTATGAACGATCTCAGAACGCGATCCGAACGCTACGCAGCGACGCCCGTCATCTCCCTGGTCGTGGTCTTGTCTCTTGCGCTCGGTATCGGGGCGAATACGGCCATCTTCTCGATCGTCGATAGTCTCCTGTTGCGGACGCTTCCGGTCGAGCAGCCCGACCGGCTCGTGTTGCTCCTTTCGAATCCGGCCGTCAATCCCAGTTCTCCATTTTCGAATCCCGTCTGGGAGCAGATCCGCGACCACCATGCCGATTTGTTCGAGACGGCGTTCGCATTTTCGCGACGGAGCACCCGTTTCAATCTCGCGCAGGGCGGACGCACCGACTTCGTGGACGGCGTGTACGCGAGCGGCCGGTACTTCGAAGCGCTCGGCGTGCGACCGATGCTCGGCCGGACGTTCACAGTGGACGACGATCGCCGTGGCGGCGGTCTGAACGGGCCAGTCGCGGTCATTAGTTACGCGTTTTGGCAACGGCGGTACGGCGGCTCTCGCGATGTCATTGGCAGGACCCAGACGATCGATCGCGTCCCGTTCACGATTGTGGGCGTCATGCCGCCGAGTTTTTTCGGGACCGACGTCGGCAGCAGGTCTGACGTGATTCTCCCAATCGGCACGGAACCGCTGCTTCGCGGCCGCGACAGCTGGCTCGAGGTCCCAACGACGTCGTGGCTGCTGATCATGGCGCGACTCAAGGACGGGCAGACGACAGCGTCCGCAGAGAAAGCCTTGCGCGCGGTCCAACCGCAGATTCGAGAGGCGACGATGCCGGCGATCTTCGGGGCTCGCGCCCGGGCGCGCTATTTCGCGACGCCCATGGGAGTGCAGGCTGCCGCCGGTGGGACGTCGGCCATGCGCGCCCGCTATCGAGAGCCGATTCTCGTCGTCATGACGGTCGTCGCGCTCGTCTTGCTGATCGCATGCGCCAATGTCGCGAATCTGTTTCTCGCGCGCGCGGCGGCTCGCCGGCATGAAACCAGTGTTCGCTTGGCGCTCGGCGCATCGCGATGGCAGGTCGCCCGCCAGCAGCTGGTCGAGAGCCTGTTGCTTTCCGCCGCCGGGACCGCGGCAGCCGTCGTGACGGCCCGATGGGCGAGCGATCTACTGGTTCGGCAACTGTCAACGCAGGCGGACGTGGTGTTCCTTGACACGCACCTGGACTGGCGTGTTCTGACCTTTGCGGCGTCGCTGGCGATAGCCGTGGCACTGCTCTTCGGCGCCGCGCCGGCGCTGCGCGCCTCGCGAACGCCAGCCATCGATGCCATTCGAGAACACGGCAGAACGACGGCCGAGCGTCGCATCGGCATCAGCGGTGCGCTGGTCGCCGGACAAGTCGCGCTCTCGCTGGTCCTCCTCGTCACTGCCGGTTTGTTCGGTCGAACATTCGCGACCCTCGCGACATTGAATGTCGGTTTCGATCGCGATCCTGTGCTCCTGGTCCGTCTCGAGCTGCCGGCGTCCACAGATCCATCGCAGCGAGCCACCATATACGAACGAGTCACTGCGGCCGTTGGTACGAGCCCAGGGGTCGCTCATGCGGCGCTTTCAGAGGTCACGCCTGTCAGCGGGATGATTACGGACACCTATGCTGAAGTGGAGAATCGCCCAACAGCCTCGCCCCAACAGAATGTGTGGTACAAGAACGTCATCACGCCGGATTGGTTCGCCACGTACGGCACGCGGCTGATCCACGGACGGGATTTCGATGACCGGGATCGGCTCTCGGCCCAGCCTGTCGCGATCGTCAATCAGACGTTCGCTCGAAGATTCCTGCCGGTCGGCAATCCAATAGGCCGGCGCATCCGCAACCCGCCGCCCGTTCCGGGTGGTACGCAGCCGTGGATGGAGGTCGTCGGCCTTGTGGAGGACGCGACGTACTTGTCGTTGCGTGCTGCCGTGCCGCCGACCATGTATGTGCCTCTGGCGCAGCGGCCGATGGCCGGATTGTTCTCTTCGGCTACCCTGAGCGTACGTGCGGGGAATGGGCCGCCGGCGCTGCTCGCTCGATCGCGTTGGAGACGCCATCGCCCGGGTGGACTCTCGCATCGCGATCACGTTTACACCGCTGAAGCAGCAGGTCGATGCGGCGCTCGTCCAGGAACGGCTGTTGGCGATACTCTCCGAATCGTTCGGCGCGCTCGCGCTCTTGCTCTCGGTGATCGGACTGTACGGCGTTATCGCGTACACGGTGAGCCGCCGGCGGATCGAGATAGGGATCCGCATGGCGATTGGCGCAGCCCCGGCGCGTGTCGTGCGCCTCGTCTTTGCGCGCATCGCGCTTCTCCTCGCGATCGGGGTATTGATCGGGGCTGGCGTAAGCAGCTGGGCGTCGAGGCTCGTAGCCGCGCTCCTCTACGGAGTCGAGCCCCGCGATCCGGCGACTCTGATCGGCGCTGCGCTCGTTCTGGTGCTCGTTGGCGCCGCGACAGGCCTCGTGCCAGCGTGGCGCGCGTCGCGAATCGACCCGGCTGTTGTCCTCAAGGAAAACTGAATCTCGCCAGCGCTCTTACCGCGTGGGCCTCCACGCCGCTTCCATCAGCGGCCGTGGCCGCCGCTCATTCGAACGTCGCAGTTATTTTCGCGTCCGGATTCGGAATCAGCACGTCCCTGATCAGCCCGCTCAGCTCACCGCAGGCGGCCGCGAACTGCCGCAGCGTGCGCCGGCGCGGCGCCGAACGTGTCGAATTCGTCCAAGCGTGAGGCCGTTTTCGTTGTAGGCCCGGCGGAAATCGGGGAACCTCTTCATCAGCTCGTCCACGATCTTCGGGTCGACCGGCGTGTCGATCCGCGACACGATCGGGATGTCGCTGGCCTCGAAGCGCTGCTGCCAGTTCCATGGCGGCGAGATGACCACGTCGCCGCCGATGAACTCGCTCCAGTGCATGTGATTGCGGAACGCCGCCGACAGCAGCCGCGATCCGGTAGCCGCGCTCGCTGGAAGATCGGTAGGCCTTCTTGAACACCGCGACGCCGGCCCACTCGAGATGTCCGGGGTCGGTGCTGATGCCCTCTTGCTCCATCACCACTTTCAGCCAGTCGTCCAGCCTGCCCACCATGATGGTGCACACCGGCCCCATCGTGGAGATGTCCTTGCCTTCGCGCTCGCGCCGATCGAGGCCGCGCTCGACGGCTTCGGCCACCGCCACGCACTGAGGCAGCGTGAACCAGACCGTGGCGTTGATGCTGATCGCCGCGATAGGTCGCTTCCTCGATCGCCGGGATGCCGGCGGCCGTCGCCGGGATCTTCACGATCATGTTGCGGCGCGAGGCCGTCGAAACGGATCGGCCTGGTCGAGAATGGCGGCCGGATCCCGGTAGAACCGCGGATCGGTCTGGATGGACAGCCGGCCGTTCTGTCCGCGTGCGCATCGAAGATCGGCTTGAGCAGTGTCGCGGCCTTGGCGGACATCTCCTCGACGATGCGCCAGCCGATCTCGTCTTCGGTCGCCGTCGGCCATTCTTGCACAGAGCCGACTGATCCGGGCTTCCACGCCGGCCATTTCCTGTTTCAGGACCGACACGGCATGACGGGATTGCAGGTGGCGCCGACGGCGCCCTGCTCGAGCGAATGCGTCAGCTCATCGATGGACGCCGAGTCGTTCCACAGGCACGTGGGAGTCGTCTGGGTCATCTCGTGAAGCGGGCTCTTCCAGGATGTGGAAGCGGAACGGGCGGGAGCGGTCGGAGTGGCCATAATTGCGATTTTACCTCGAGAAGAGGCATCGCGACCATAGGCAGACGGGCCTTCACCTTCGATAGCCACCTTGGAGAAAATGAAGGACATGGAGATCGAACGGTCGGCTGGCCTGGGCCGCCTCCGGCGGCCTGACGGAGAAACAGATCGCTAGAAACGAACACGCCGCGAATCACACATGGCGTGCTCGTTTCTGACGATCTGTTTCTCCGTCACAGCCGGCAGACGCCGGGCTGTCCAGGCCAGCCGATGACGTGTACTTCTCCATGCCCTCCATGTCTCCAAGGTGAAACGGTTCTTCCTCAGAACTCCGGCCACGCGAGCGATTCCGGAATCACAGGCGTGCGCTCAATGAGCGCCCAGTATTCGGCTTCGACCTGGGTTTTCGCGGGAATCCAGCGGAATGCCGGCGTACCGAAGAGCGTGCCCGCGTTCGATCATCTGGCGGCGAGTTTCGGGAAACGGCGACACCCCGAACTCCATGCCGCGCGCGATCGACGCGCCGTTCCAGGGCGGATTCCTCCGGCTCAGGTTCTCTTCCCAGATCCCCAACCATGGGAAGTCGGCCCGGTTCCACACATAGCCAAAAGCGAGGCGAAAGCTCGGTGAGAACGCCGTGAAGAATGCGTGCTCGCGGCGAGGATCCATCAGATGCGCCGTGTACGCGCTGGATTTCTCCGCCCCGGCAAAACGCCGGAGATCCTCATGGCCGCCATGGACTCCGAGGCGCGTACGGCCACTCGAAGATTGCGTCTTGCCGAAGATAGTCATCGTCTCCAAACGCGCCGCCGTAGACCCGAGACTGGGTCGCCGACGACCGGAATTCTGTTGCGCCCTTTTCGAGAAACGGCGGACCGAGCGTCACGTGCTGAGTCCAGCCGACCGGCCGGTCGTGACTTGCGATGTTCTCGACGATTTCACGAATGCGCACGCCTCGATCGCGCAACCCAATCCGTCGCTCGAATCGGAGCTGGGCGCGCGGCAGGGCGGCGCGCAGGACGAGTTCATCGCCATCGCCCGTGATCTCGTAGGGGACGACCGGCGCCTCGCCATGAACGGTCATCCCCGCGGCCGCTTCCTCATCCGACGGACCGCCGAACAGATCGAGACAGACGTTGTGGCCCATGATCCCGGAGAGCAGGCGGGCCTCAGCGCCCGTCCCATACTCGCGGTCCCGAACGGGATCGAACGACGAAGGCTCGATCGACGGCCAGTGAGGGGTCCAGAGTGGATTGATGCCGGAGTCCTTGTCGAAGATCTCGGCGATGTGGCCGCCTTCGCGGAGGACTGTCACCCGAAAGCGATCGCTCTCGATCGTGGCCGCCACGCGGCCCCGATATGTCGTGTCGAGGACCATTGCGCTCACGGATTCCACGCGTTTCGGGGCGCGGCGCAGAATACCACGTCAAGTCTAGGGACTTTTCCGTGGGCGCATTATGCGCAGGCGGGTAATCCCGGTAGAATGGCCCCGCAGCAGCGAGAGGCCCATATTTATGAAGAGACCCGGTTCGATCATCCTGTGGTCGTGCGTCTCCTGCTGTCTGACCGCCGGTCTCGCGTCGGCCCAGGGACGCGGCGGCTCCATCTGGACGACCACCAGCGGCGACGCACAGCGGTCCGCCGGCGTGCGAACCGACCTGCGAATTTCCAGAGAGAGCCTGGGTAAGCCCGGCTTTCAGTTTCTGTGGAAACGCGTGCTCGAGACCCAGCCACGAGGGCCGCTCGCGCTCACGCAGCCGGTATTCAGCGCCCCGGGTTTCATCACCTACAAAGGTTTCAAAGGCCTCGCCTTTCTCGGCGGGATCTCCGACACCGTGTATTCGCTCGACTACGACCTGAACAGAATGTTCTGGACGACGAAGGTGTCAACTGCGTCGACGACCGCTGGAACTGGGGCGTGCCCTGGCGGACTCACGGCCATTACCGAGTCGACGGCGAGACCGCCGGCCCCGGCCGGTCGCGGCGGCGACCCGAGCGGCGCAGGTCCGCGGGCAGGCGGCGCTGGCGGTGGACCAGTCGGTGGCGCGGGCCGCGGCGCCGTCGCCGGTCTGTACGTCGTCTCGAGCGGGGGCATGCTCCACAATCTGAATCTGCAAACTGGGACTGACTGGTTCACGCCGGCGAGGATTCTGCCTGGAGCCAACGCAAGAGTCGCCGGCGCCGTTCTCGTCGACAGCGTGATGTACGTGGCGACGGCGGACAATTGCGGCGGCGTGCCCAATGGCGTCTACGCGATGAACCTCGCACCCGTGCCTGCGCCGCCAGCGGATCCCAATGCGTTACCGACTGTGCCGGATGCCGTGCCGGCCTCAACCGACGTGAGTCGATGGGAAAGCCACGGCGGTGGGATCGTCGGCGTCGGTCCCGCGCTCACCAGCGATGGCACCGTGTTCGTGGCGACTGGCGACGGCGACTATTCCGTCACGGCGTTCTCGGACGCCGTCGTCGCGCTCGAGAACAGGACCCTGAAACAGAAGGACTACTTCACGCCGGGCAAGACGCCGTTCACCAGTTCGCCGGTGACGTTTCAATACGGCGGAAAGGAGCTCGTCGCTGCTGCCAACAAGGACGGCCGCGTTTACGTGTTGGACGCGGCCGCGCCCGGCGGCGCCGATCACAAAACGCCGGTCGCCAGGTCGGCCGGGATCGGCGGCGAGATCGGCGCCTTGTCGACGTTCCAGGACGCCAGCAGCGTTCGATGGATCCTGGCGGCGGCTGCGGGTGCTGTCCGCACGCCCGCCGGCAATGCCACCAATGGCGCGATCGTGGCGTTCAAGCTAGCCGACCGTGAAGGCACGTTGGAACTGCAGCCCGCATGGGTGTCTCCTGACCTGATCTCGCCCGTGACGGCCACGTTCGTGAATGGAGTGGTATTTGCGCTCTCGAGCGGCGAGCCGCGAGCCGGCGGACAGCGATCGACCAATGCGGTGCTGTACGCGCTGGATGCGGCCACTGGGAAATCGCTATGGGACAGCGGCACGACGATCGCGTCACCGGTGCACGCAATCGGACCGGCCGTCGACGACACCCAGGTGTACGTCGTGACAACTGACGGCACGCTGTACACGTTTGGTTTTGTTGTAGAGCGCTGACCGCTCACGCTGCGCCCTGCGGCGTCTTCGCCGCGGCATGCCCAAAGGGCGTCGCGCGAAGTGCGTAAAGCGCGTGGGGGTGGGGCCCCATGCGCATTGATGTGCGCCTGCGGCCCGCGCGAAGGCCGGGGCCCCCAACGCGGCATCCGCGTTGGGGTGGCGGTAGCGAGTGCGCGAGCGCCGGAGCCGCGCAGCGCGCGGTGGGTGGGCCCCACGCGCATTGATTAACGAGGTCGTTCAATGAACCGATCAATGTGGGCGGCGATCGTCCTGGCTGGTCTGGCAGCGCCGTCCACGCCCAGCGAGGGGCCACTCAGCCGTTGGCGACCGGGCCCTACGACTGGACGACCGACGGCGGCGACAACCAGCGCACGGGCTGGAACCAGAACGAGAAGATCCTCACGAAGGACAACGTCAAGAACCTGAAGCTGCTCTGGAAGATCGACACGTCGAACCAGGTGCGGGCGTTACACGCCTTGATGCCGGTGCTGGTCCTGGGCCGGTTGAACACTGCCGCGGGCTCGCGACAGGTGGGTATCGTCACGGGAATCTCGGACAACATCTACGCATTCGACGTCGAGACCGGCAAGATACTGTGGCAGAAGCACTGGGACTATGCATCGCCGGCGGCAGGCCGCGGGCGCGCCGCCCCGCCGGCGGGCAAGGTGCCCCTGCCGGCCGTGGGGCACCGCAGAACCCGGCGAGTCTTGGGTTCCTGCGGCCCGGCGGGAGCAGCGACGTCCCCGTCATCGGTCCCGCCGGACGGCCAGGGCCGCCGGCCCATTTACTTCGTGACCGGCGACGGCATCATGCACACGCTGAACGCCGCGACGGGCGAGGATCTCGAGCCGTCGTTCATGTTCCACGCCGGCAAGGGTTGGGCGCTCAATCTGGTCAACGACACGATCTTCATGGCGAACACGTACGCGAACGCCTCGGTCGTGGCGGTGGAGCTGGACGACCCGCAGCACAAGGTCATGACGTTCAACGCCAACAGCGGCGGCGCGTGGGGCCGGCGTGGGGCAGTGGTCGACTCAACCGGAACCGTGTTCACCACCACCGGTGACGGCTACTACGATCCGTCTGCCGGGCAGTACGCCAACAGCATCGTCGCGATAAGAATCGTCGACGGCCAGCTGAAGATGGTCGACTACTACACGCCGACCAATTGGGACTGGCTTCGCAAGCGCGATCTGGACCCGAACAACACGCCGACGATTTTCACGTTCAAAGGACGCGAGCTGCTCGCGGCGTCAGGTAAGGAATGCCGGATGTATCTGCTGGATCCGAAGTCGCTCGGCGGCGCGGATCACCAGACGCCTCTGTACAAGACGCCATTGTTCTGCAACGAGGAAGTCGATTTTCAGGATTCGGGCAGCTGGGGCGCGTTGTCGACCTGGGAGGACGCGGCGACCAGCACGCGGTACGTACTGGCACCGTTCTGGGGGCCGCAGCATTCGCAATTCACGTTCCCGATCACCAACACGCCGGCCACGCAGGACGGCGGGGTTGCAGCCTTCAAAGTGTCCGATGCAACCGGCAAGCTCACGCTGGATCCCGTCTGGGTCTCGCGCGACATGCGCCGGGGCGAGCCCGTCATCGTCGCCAACGGCATGGTCTTCGGCTACGGCAGCGGCGAAGAAACCCGGCAGGGCTGGCCGGATCTCGGGCTGCAGTTCAATTCACTCGTACGCGCCAACAAGTCGGGTCACGCGACGATCTACGTGCTCGACGCGACGACGGGCAAGGAATTGTGGTCGAGCGGCGACACCATCACATCGTTCAACCACTTCTCCGGCATCACTGTTGCCAACGGTCGCGTCTATCTAGGCACGTACGACGGGACGCTCTGGTGCTTTGGCTTGCAGTAGGGCTCAGCGGCCGATGAGTCCTTCCGTCTATCAAGGTGCGGTTGAACGCTACGCGGCGGCCGGGGTCGACGCCGAGCGCGCGTTGAACACGCTGGCAACGATTCCGGTTTCGCTCCACTGCTGGCAGGGCGACGACGTCGGCGGCTTCGAGGCCGAGCGGCGAATCGCTTGGCGGCGGCATCGCCGCGACCGGCAACTATCCCGGGAAGGCGCGAACGCCTGACGAGCTGCGCGCCGACGCCGCGAAGGCGCTATCGCTCATTCCCGGCCGGCATCGCTTCAATCTGCACGCGTCGTACGGCGAGTTCGGCGGCAGGCGCGTCGATCGCGACGCGATCGCGCCCGAGCACTTTCGCGGCTGGATCGACTGGGCGAAGGTCGCTCGGCATCGGGCTCGACTTCAACCAGACGTTCTTCTCGCATCCGAAGGCGGCCGACAGCTTCACGCTGTCCCATCCCGACCTCGCGATTCGCGAGTTCTGGATCGCGCACGGCATCGCCTGCCGCCAGATCGGCGCGGCGTTCGGCCGCGCCCTCGGCAGCCCCTGCGTCACGAACCTCTGGATTCCCGACGGCATGAAGGACACGCCGGTCGATCGCCTCGGGCCGCGCCAGCGGCTGATCGAAGTCGCTCGACGCAAATCTTTCGCGAACGCCTCGACCCGGCGTTCAACCTCGACGCGGTCGAAGGCAAGCTCTTCGGCCTTGGCTCCGAGAGCTACACGGTCGGCTCGCACGAGTTCTATCTCGGCTTACGCGCTCTCGCGAAGTATGCTGCTGACGCTCGACGCCGGCCACTACCACCCGACGGAAACGATCGCCGGACAAGATCAGCGCGGTGCTGTCGTTCCTGCCGGAAATCGTGCTGCACGTCAGCCGCGGCGTCCGCTGGGACAGCGACCACGTCGTCATCTTGTCCGACGATCTGGAAGCGATCGCGCAGGAGCTCGTGCGCGGCGACTTCCTCGACCGCACGCACATCGGGCTGGACTTCTTCGACGCCAGCATCAACCGCGTCGCCGCGTGGGTGATCGGCACGCGCAGCATGCTCAAGGCGCTGCTCAAGGCGCTGCTGGAGCCCATCGGCCGCGCTGCGCGCCGCCGAGGCCGCAGGCGATTACACGCGCGGCTCGCGCTGTTCGAGGAGGCGAAGACGCCTGCCGTTCGGGCCGGTCTGGGACCATTACTGCGAAACGTCGAGCGTCCCCGCCGGACCGGCGTGGCTCGATGACGTCAGGCAATACGAGCGCGACGTGCAGCTTGCCAGGAGGTAGAGCGTCGACCTTGGAGCGTGTCTTTACACCAGCTTCCATCCCTGACGATACTGCCGCGTCAGGAACTCATTGGCCGCCGCATTGTTCGTCACGCGCATGGTCTCGCCGTCGTAGTGCAGCTTCGTCCCGGCGCGAAGCGCGGCGACGCCCAGCAGCATGATTTCGGTCAGATGCGAGGCGTACGACAGCGGCGACGAGATCTTGTCGGTTCCGCGAATCGTGTTCACCCAGTTCATCTCGTGATCCTGGTGTGGCACGCGCGGCAGGCTCTCATCGGGTGGACCATAAGAGTTGTGCAGCTCGGCAGGCAGGAGCCTGGGCTTCTCGCCATAGGTGTCCTGCAACATCTTGCCCTTGGTGCCGATGTAGAGCACGCCGCCCAGTCGGGTTCAGCTTCTCCTCGCCCAGTTCCTCCGGCCGCGTACGGCATCAGGCCGCCGTCGTACCAGGTCAGCTTCACCGGCGGCATGCCGCTCCTGGCCGGCGAACTCGTAGTACGTCGTCGTCGCGTTCGGATAGGTGGCCTTGTTGAAGGGCGTCGAGATCGTCTCGATGCTCGTGGGCAGGCCCAGCTTGAGACCCCAGACGGGATGATCGATCAGATGCGCGCCCATGTCGCCGAGCGCGCCCTGGCCCCAGTCCACCCAACCGCGCCAGTTGAACGGATGGTAGATCGGGTGATACGGCACGTCGGGCGCGACGCCAAGGAACAGATCCCACGATAGCGTCGAAGGCACCGGGTAGTTGGCGAACATGCTCGCGGCGAGGCGCTGCGTTCATCGCCTCGTTGTTCCATTTCAGCGTCGCCGGGTCGACCGTGAACGCGCTGGGCCGCGGAATGCCCTGCGGCCAGTAGCCGAGCGGACGATTCGTCCAGACGTGGACTTCTCGAATCTCGCCGAGCACGCCGGCCTGCAGGTATTCCTGCCCGCGCCGCGCCTCGTCGTTCGAATGACCCTGGTTGCCCATCTGCGTGACGACCTTGGTGTCGGCCGCCTTCTTGGCGAGGTGACGAGCCTCCTGCACCGACCAGCAGAGCGGCTTCTGGATGTAGACGTGCTTGCCGAGATCCATCGCCGCCGACCCGATGATCGCGTGCATATGGTCGGGCGTCGCGACGACCACCCCGTCGATGTCCTTCTGTTTGTCGAGCATCTCGCGGTAGTCGCGATAGCGCTTGAGTTTGGGCAGTTGCTGCTCGACGAACCGCTGCCGCCGCACGGGGACCGGATCCTGCGTCCACTTCGCGTCGGCGGCCTTCTGGCCATTCGACGGGCCGAATTCCTTCCAGCGCGAGACGGGCGCCGCGCCGCCCTGACGTCCCGCAGCCGCCGGAGCGGCGCCGCCTTGCCGGCCCGCGCTCGCGCCTGCCGCGACGGCGTTCTTCCAGCTCTGCAGCTTCGCCTCCATCAGCGCCTCGTCCACATCGCAAATCGCGACGATGTTCTGGCTCCACATGGCCTGCGTGTTCGTGGCGCCCTGGCCGTTGATGCCGACGACGGCCACGTTCACCAGATCGCTCGGGGCAGTCAGACCGCGGCCGAGGACGTGGCGGGGCACGATGACGAGGCCCGCGGCAGCCGTGGCCACGGTGCTCACGAAATCGCGTCTGGACAGGCCTGGTGCGTCCGACGACTTGGGTTCGCGCTCCTTCATGGCGTCCTCCTGCCTATACGGAAAGTCGATCGCGCAAACATGGCACGGGGCGTCCCGGCCGTCAAGGCCGGAGCGCACGGGTGTCGATGTTCGAACTTTGAAGTTATAGACTCTGCTTTCCCATGAAGACCTACGCCTTGATCGCCACGGTCGCCGACCAGCCTGGCATGCTGTTTCAGCTGACCAAGGTGTTTGTCGAGCACCAGGTCAACATCACGCACGTCGACCTGCACACAGTCGACGGGGT
This sequence comes from uncultured Acidobacteriota bacterium, assembly GCA_963724645.1. Lineage (GTDB taxonomy): Bacteria > Acidobacteriota > Vicinamibacteria > Vicinamibacterales > SCN-69-37 > CAVXSP01. The sequence goes on along the minus strand of CAVRVJ010000003.1, from coordinate 1,017,758 downwards.
CTCGGAGATTTACTTTGAGCTGACGGGCGGCGAGGTCGGCTTCGGTCGGATCCTGGACGATCTGCGGAGTGTATCCGGCGTCCAGCGGATCGAGGAGACGCCGTCGCTGGCGCGCGTGTACGGCAAGCGGATCATCGTGATGGGCGGCGGCGCGCAGGTGGGATTCGTGGCCATGGGCGCCATTGCCGAGGCCGACCGCCACAATATCCGGGGGGAACACATTTCCATCGACACGATTCCGCTCGTCGGCGAGCAGGCCTTGGCGGCGGCCGTCCGCGCGGTCGTGCGGCTCCCGCGCGTAAAACTGCTGGTGCTGGCCGGCGCGATCATGGGCGGTGAGATTACGACCGCTGTCGAAGAAGTGCGGCGGAACGGGCTGTACGTGATTTCGCTGAACATGGCCGGCACCGTCCCCGACGCGGCCGACCTGGTGGTCACCGACCCGGTGCAGGCCGGCGTCATGGCGGTGATGGCGGTGGCTGACACGGCGAAGTTCGATCTGATGCGCCAGTTGAAGAAACGTTACTGAAGCGCCAGCCTTTTCGTTCCTATTTGCTCGGCCACGGAGCCTGTGTGAAAAGGCCGCCGTCCACCCAGATCGTCTGGCCCGTCACGAACCGCGAGTCATCACTCGCGAAAAACGCCACGACAAGTCCCACGTCCTCCGGGGTGCCGATGCGGCCGAGCGGCGTGATGCGGCCCCAGGTTCCAGCGTAATCGGGCAGCTCGAGCCGCGTCCGCTCGATTTCAATCGCGCCAGGGGCGACGCAGTTGACGCGGATCCGATGCGGGCCCAGCTCGACCGCCGTCACTTTCGTGAGCATTTCGATGCCGCCCTTGCTGGCGGTGTAGGAAGCGAGCGTCGGGAACGGCACGCGATTGCAGCCGGAGCCGATGTTCACGATCGATCCGCCGCCGTGCTCCTTCATGTGTAGGGCGGCTGCCTGCGTGCACAGGAACGATCCCTTGAGATTCGTGTCGAGCACGACATCCCACTCCTGTTCCGTCATGTCGACGATCGGTTTCCAGGTTTGCACGCCTGCGTTGTTCACGAGGATGTCCAGCTGATGGAACCGATCGATCACGGTCGCGAACATTCGACGGACATCGCCGGCGGCGCCGACATCGGCCTGTACGGCGAACGCGTCCGTGCCGAGGGCTTGAATCTCAGCGACCGTTTGCTCGGCCCGCTCCGGCGCGGTGTGGTAGTTGACCGCGATCCGGCAGCCGGCCCGCCCGAGCGCGAGCGCGATCCCCTTGCCGACGCCCCGATCGGCACCGGTGACGAGCGCGGTGCGGCCCGTGAGATCCTTCATCCCGCGGTCAGGCCGCCATCAATCGTCATGGCCGATCCGGTGACAAAGGCGGCCTCCGGCGAGCAGAGATAGAGGATCATCTGTCGCGATTTCATCCGGCCGCGCAAGGCGGCCCATGGGATGCCTCGCCTTGAGCTGCTCACGCACGGCGTCCTTCTCGTGCCGGTGGAACTTTTCGAGGTACGCCTCTACGAACGGCGTATCCACGGTTCCCGGGCAGACGCAATTGACCCGCAGGCGGCCCGCGTAGTCAATCGCCAGTTGCTTGGTCATGGCAACCACCGCTCCCTTGGTGGCGCAGTAGGCGAAGCGGCGTTTGATGCCCACCAGCCCGGCGACCGAGGCTACGTTGACGATCGTGCCCTGCGATTGCAGGAGCGCCGGCAGGCACGCCTTGGTCACCAGGTACAGGCCCTCGACGTTGACGGAGTACAGCCGTCGAAAATCCTCGGACGCCGTTTCCTCGAGTGTACCGACGAGGCCGATGCCCGCGTTGTTGACGAGAATGTCGATCCCCGGCAGCGCGTGCATCGCCCGGTTCACTGCAGGCTCGTCGCTGATGTCCAGAACGCATACGGACGCGCCGGAAAGGTCACTGGCGACCGCGGCCGCCTGGTCGCGATCGACGTCCACGATCGTGACGCGCGCGCCGGCCTCAGCCAACGTGCGGCAGGTGGCTGCGCCAATCCCGCTGGCGCCGCCCGTGACGACCGCGTTCAACCCATCGAGGCGAAATGGCATCCCCATAGTCTAGGGGGAACCGCGCTCCGCTGAGATATGATCACCCGTCCAAATTGCCCTGAGGCGACCGCGCGCGAGCGCGTAAAGGGGTCCGCGGCGCGCCAGGGCATCACCGGACGTCTGGGGACGACAACTCGCGGGGTGACTATGAAGAGACTGGGAATGGGCATCGTCGGCGTCGGCTTCGTCGGGCCGCACCACATCGATGCAGTGCGGCGGCTGGGTTACGTCGACGTCGTGGCCGTCGCCGACATGAACGAGAAGCTGGCCCGGGACAAGGCGGACCAGCTCCACGTGCCCAAGGCCTACGGCAGTTACGAGGCGCTGCTCGCCGATCCGGATATTGACGTCGTTCACAACGCCACGCCGAACTATCTGCACTATCCGGTCAACGCCGCGGCAATTGCGAAGGGCAAGCATGTCGTCTGCGACAAGCCGCTGGCGATGACGGCGGCGGAAGCGAAGACGCTGGTCGATTTGGCGAACAAGGCCGGCATCGTGCACGCTGTGACGTTCGGCTATCGGGGGAATCCGCTGGTGCAGCACGCGCGTCTCGCGATCGCGCGCGGCGCAATCGGCCGGCCGAACTTCATGCACGGTTACTACCTCCAGGACTGGCTGCTGAAGGACACGGACTATTCATGGCGGCTCGAGCCCGACAAGAGCGGCGCCTCGTCAGCTCTCGGCGACATCGGATCGCACTGGTGCGACCTGGCCCAGCACATCAGCGGCCTGCGAATCACCCATGTGCTCGGCGATATCACCACCGTCATCCCGAAGCGCAAGAAGCCCAGGGGCGCCCGTGAAGCGTTTCAGGCCGCCGGAAAGGATGACTCGTACGAACTGGTGGACATCAAGGTGGAAGACCTCGCGTCGGTGCTCCTGCGGTTCGATAACGGAGCGAAGGGCGCTTTTTCCGTCGGCCAGGTGTGCGCCGGCCACAAGAACGATTTGCTCCTCGAGATCTGCGGGTCGGCCAAGCTCGCTGCGCTGGCGGCAGGAAGATCAGAACGAGCTCTGGATTGGCAACCGCGACAAGTCCAACGAGCTTCTGCAGAAGGACCCGTCGTTGATCGATGCGGACGCCCGGGATTTTGCGCATCTGCCCGGCGGCCATCAGGAAGGATGGCCGGACGCCAATTTCAACGTCATGCGGACGATTTACGGCTTCATCGCGTCCGGCAACTCGCGCGGTGCGCGTCCGGCCGCGATGGCGACGTTTGAAGACGGCCACCGGGCGAACGCCATCGTCGAGACCATCATCGAGAGCGCGAGACAGGGTGGCGTCTGGACGAAGGTCAACTATTAATACAAAACGCAGGCCTCGAGGCCAGGAGATCATGGTCATCAAGCCGTTCGAACCCAAGTACATGAAGGTCGGGATCCTGACGGCCGCGCTGCAGGAACTGACGCCGCGAGACGTCCGCGACCCCGATCCGGATCGCGCGATTGAAGATTGGATCGAGTTTGCCCGCGAGTTGGGTGTCGGCTACATCCAGCTCTCGGCGGCGCTGCATCCGAGTCGAGACCGACGTGCCGCCGGAGGCGATGCTCGATCCGGTCGCCAACACGCTCGATCTCCGCGCGCCGTTCGACAAGGACCGCGCGCGGCGGGTGCAGGCGTCTCTGACGGCGAACAAGATCAGCATTTCAGAGATCGGCTATTTCGATAACATGCTGCACCACGATCCGGCGATTCGTGGCAAGAAGCACGAATTCCTCCGCCGGATCTACGACGCGGCAGTGCTGTTGGGCGTCAAGTCCATCTGCGGGTTCGTCGGCCGGAACCAGCAGCGCAGCATGGACGAGAACCTCGTCGACTTCGAGCAGCAGTTCGTGCCGCTGCTGAAGGCGGCCAAGGAGCGCGGCCTGACCTACCTCGTCGAGCAGTGCCCGATGTACGGCTGGACGACGAGCGATGTGTACCACAACAACATCGCGTACACACCAGGCACGTGGATCGCGCTGCACAAGATCGCCGACAGGCATGGCGTCGGCGACCAGTTCCGCATCCATTACGATCCTTCACACGCCATCCTGATGGGCCAGGACACGCGCTCGATTTTTCAGTATCTGAAGGACAGCGGGTATGCGTTCCTGATCGGCGGCTTCCATGTCAAAGGACAGGTGATCGACAGCAAGGGCGTGGCGGCGTGGGGATACGGCGGCCAGACAATGCAGCGCGGCGACTGGGTTGACGGCAAGCCGTCGCCCAATCCACAGGATCAGCTCAACGCGTGGAAGAAACAGGTCGTGCTGTGCGAGCATGAGCTGCCGGGCACCGCCAGACACAATCCGCTCGGATACCTGCAGAATCGCACCGTCGACTGGCTGGATCACCAGCTCGCGGCGCGCGAGCTCCTGCAGCTTGACGTCGCCAACACGCCCCTGGTCGTCGAACACGAGTATCCGCCGGCGCGAATCCAGGATCGCGAGCGCCTGAAGCCAATTCTTCAGGGATCGACCGCGTTCGTACGCGCCATCGATCAGGCCGCGGCCGCGATGTACGCGCTCCAGCACGAAGTGCTCGCCTCGCAGGGGATTCCGGTGCAGGGCACCGGAAGAGAGGCGTACAGGACGTAGCCGTCACAAGCACGAAGGGTTCGACGCGGGAGTCTGAGATGAACGGTCTGCGGGTTTCACTCGTCATCGCCGCCTTGCTGGTCGTCGCCGCGCCGCCGCACGCGCAGTCGCCAGCGCCGGCTCCGGCGCCGCCGGCACAGGCCCCTCCTCCGCCTCCGCCGACGAACCAGGGCGGTTACGCCGGAGGCGGTCTGGGCGCCGGCCGCGCCGACAATGCGGATGCCGATTTCGCACCGAAGGACCCGATCCCCGCCAGGACGGCGGCCGAAGAGGCGAAGACATTCGTCCTGCCGCCCGGCTATCGCCTGGAACTCGTCCTTGCCGATCCGGACATCATCAGCCCGGCTGTGATCGAGTTCGACGGCAACGGCCGCATGTACGTTGCCGAATTCCTGACCTACATGCCGGACGCCGACGGCAGCCGCGAGCACGATCCAATCAACCGCATCACCCGCTGGGAGAGCACGCGCGGTGACGGCCGCTACGACAGACGGACAGTGTTCGTCGACAAGCTGGTGCTGCCTCGCATGATCCTGCCGCTTCAGGACGGCGTCATCCTCACCAACGAGACGGACTCGGACGACGTCGTCAAATGGACCGACACGAACGGCGACGGCGTCGCCGACAAGAAGGAAGTGTTCTTCACGGGAGTGGGTCTCGGCCGCGACGGGAATCTCGAGCACGAGCAGAGCGGGTTCATCTGGGGCCTCGACAACTGGATCTACAGCACCTACAACGCGTTTCGATTCCGCTGGACGCCGAATGGAATCCTGCGGGAGCCCACCGCGCCGAACGCCGGCCAGTGGGGCCTGTCGATGGACGACGACGGCAAGCCCTGGTTCGTGGACGCCGGCGGCGAACGAGGCCCGATGAATTTTCAGGTGCCCGATTCAGTACGGCTCGTTCAATTTTGCCGACGGCATGGAGGCCGGTTTCGAGAATGTCTGGCCGATTGCCGGCGTCGGCGACGTGCAGGGCGGGATGCTCCGCGTCCGCATGCCGATTGGCATCGTTGAACCACTTTACGGCGACCACTGGACCGGCCATTGTTCGCGCCCACCGATTGCCCGCGGACCTGTTGGGCGACCTCCTTGTGTGCGAGCCGGTCGGGCGGCTGATCCGGCGGGCGAAGGTGGTCAGGGCTGAAGGACTGACTCAGCTGAAGAACGCGTACCCCGGGTCCGAGTTCATTCTGAGCACCGATCTGTTCTTCCGGCCGGTGAACATTCGAACTGCGCCGGATGGCGTCATGTACATCGCCGACATGTATCACGGCATCATCCAGGAATCGCAGTGGACGCCTCCGCGCTCGTACCTGCGTCAGAAGATCGAGCAGTACCAATTCGACAAGGTCATCGACAGGGGCCGGATCTGGCGTTTGCGTTTCGACGGCGTGCCTGAGATTCCCGCGCTTCCCGGCGGGCCGGGCAGTGGAACGGCGGGTCATCCGGCGGTGCCCGGAATCGAGCCGGATTTCGCGCCGCCTCGGATGTTCAGTGAAACGCCCGCGCAGTTGGTGGCGCACCTGACCCATCCAAATGGCTGGTGGCGCGATACGGCCCAGCGCCTGCTGGTTCTGGCCCAGGACAGGTCTGTCGTACCGGCTCTCGAGACCATGACGAGGACATCGGACAGCCTGGTTGCGCGATTCCACGCGATGTGGACGCTCGAGGGCCTCGGCGTCCTCGATGCCGCGTTCGTCCGGGAGCAGATGAGAGACGCGAATCCTCGCATGCGCGTGCAGGCGATCCGCGCGAGCGAGACGCTTTACAAGAGCGGCGACAAATCATTCGGCGCCGACTACCGCGCGATGACGGCCGACGCGGATCCCGATGTCGCGATCCAGGCTCTGTTGACGCTGAACCTCTTCCAGGCGCCGGATGTAGCCGAGACGATTAAGACCACTCTGGAAACAAACAAGGCTCGCGGCGTGACAGCGATCGGCAATCGGCTGATGGCGGCCCCCGGCCAGCTGCCGGGCACGGCCGCCGCCGCAGGTCGAGGCCAGGGCGCTGGACTCACCCCGGACGAGAGGGAGCTGATGCAACGCGGCGGCGCGATCTTCACCGAGTTGTGCTTCACGTGCCACGGCGACGATGGCCGTGGTGCGCCGCTTGCCGGCGGCAGCCCGGGCGCCACCATCGGCCCGGCGCTCGCCGGATCGCCTCGCGTGCAAGGCCATCGCGACTACGTGGTGAAAGTACTTCTGAACGGCCTGACGGGTCCCGTCGGGAACAAGAGCTATCCCGAGATGATGGTTCCGATGGGGGTGAACACGGACGAATGGATCGCGGCGGCTGCGTCGTACGTGCGCAACAGTTTTGGCAACACGTCAGGATTCGTGACTCCGTACGACGTCAGACGCGTGCGCGCGGAAACGCGATCGCGCAAGGCGCCGTGGACCGTCGCGGAGCTCGAACCGGCGCTCCCCCGAATCATGGACACCAATCCCGCGACATGGAAGGCGACCGCCAGCCAGAACGCCGCCGCGGCGCCGCGCGGGCTGACGCTGGCGGGATGGACGAGCGGCGGTCCACAGCAGCCGGGAATGTGGTTTCAGATAGAGCTTCCGGCGCCGGCGCGGATCGCGGAGATCCAGTTTGATTCGGCGGTCACGGGTCGGGCCGGAGGGGCGGGTCCCGCGGCCGCGCCCACTCCAGGCGCCGTGTCGGGTGCGGGGGCGGCTGCACAAGGCGCGACGCAGCCGGCGGCTACCGGCTCATCGGGCGCCTCGCGCGGAGAAGGCGCCGCGGGCCGCGGCAATGGAGCGCCGGCGCCTCGTGGCGGAGCAACACCCTCGGGCGCGCCTGCGCCCGATGCGACGATGCCCGCTGCGACGCCCGCTGGATCGCCGAGAGGGCAGGGCGCGCCCGCGCCCGGCCGCCCAGGTGGTGCGGCTCCACTCGGAGCGCCTGGCCCCGGGGCACCGCTCCTCGGCTTCCCTCGCGGCTATCAGGTGCAGACGTCGATGGACGGCGCGAAATGGAGTCTGGCCGCTGAGGGAGCGGGCAAAGGCGCACGGACCGTGATTGCCATTGCGCCGGTTAACGCGAAGTTCGTGCGCATCACCCAGACGGACGCCGTTGCCGGCGCGCCCGCCTGGTCGATTCTGAATCTGCGATTGTTCGAAGTCGCTCGCTGATCTCCGGATCAGGATTACGCACGTTTCGGACGTCGGCAGCCACCGCACGTCGTATTGCAGAGCGCAATACGCGCGGTGTCTTGATCTTCTCGAAACCGCCGGTGTATGGTCGCTCGCGGTTTTCCGCGACTTCACAATCTTATCCCCGGGTTCACGATGACGAAACGTTCCGACGTGCAAGCGGCGCTTGGCGCCACCAGCGGTATCCTCCGCCTCGAACCGAACTGGGTGCCGCGTTCCTTCATGATTCCAGGTCGCCGGCTCAAGCTGCATCCCGACGACCTCTATGCCTGCGGCGCCCATCGGGGCGGCATCAACGAGCGGTGGTTTTCCTCGACGACGAATGCCGACAACGGTCCCGGGACGCCGGCGGACGAGGGGCTGAGCTGGGTCCGCCTGGACGACAACCAGCGGTTTCTTCTGAAGGACGCGGTCCAGGAGGCCGGCGATCTGCTGCTTGGCGCGGCCGTCATGGAGCGCGAACAGGGCTGGAACCTGCTCTGCAAGTTCTTCGACAACATGGGGCCGATCCCGCATCACATGCACCAGAGCGAGGAACAAGCCAGGCTGCTCGGCCGCCGCGGCAAGCCCGAGGCGTACCATTTTCCGCCGCAGTACAACGAGACGGACAATGACTTCCCGTACACGTTCATGGGACTCACGCCAGGCACGTCGAAGGGCGATGTCCTTCGCTGTCTCGAGAACTGGAGCCGCGGTGACAACGGGATCACGTTCCTCTCGCAGGCATTCCGGCTCGAGCCCGGTACGGGCTGGCAAATCAACCCGCGCATCCTGCACGCGCCAGGATCGCTCGTGACGTACGAGCCGCAAGTAAACAGCGACGTGTTCGCGATGTTCCAGTCCGAAGTCGAGGGCCGCATCGTGCCGTGGGACCTGCTCGTCAAAGACGTGGTGAAGGAACACCATCACGACCTCGATTATCTTGTCGAGCTGCTCGACTGGGACGCGAACGTCAACCCGAACTTCGCCGCCGACAATCGTGTTTTTCCGAAGCCGGTCAAGCCGTTCGCGGAGACGGAGGCCGGCGGCTATCGCGAACAGTGGGTCGCGTACGGGACGCCGTGGTACTCGGCCAAGGAGCTGACGGTGCTCCCCCGCCGCACTGTCACCATCAAGGACGCTGCCGCGTTCGGGCTGATCGTGACCCAGGGCTACGGCATCTTCGGGCCGCACCGCATCTGCACCCCGTCGATGATTCGATACGGACAGATGACGGAAGACGAGCTGTTTGTCAGCGCCGCCGCGGCGCAAGCGGGAGTGAAGATCGAGAACCTCAGTTCGTCCGATCCGCTCGTCATCCTGAAGCACTTCGGTCCGGGGAATCCGGACAGTCCTGAAAGGCAGTAGCGACATGAGTCATTCCTATCCCAGACTCCACAACGCCATGTGGCCGGGTCTGGTCGGCAAGGGCAGCCCCGGGGCCGAGCCGGCGATCGGCCTCGACACGATGCTCGATCTGACCGCCGCGGCCGTCGTCAACGGCCAGCGCTTCGATGGCGTCGATTTGTTTCTCTTCGACCCGCACACGAATACCGACTCGACCGACGACGATCTGAAGGTGCTCGCCGAGAAGCTGCAGAAGCGGCAGTTTCTTGCGGGATCGCTCGTCGCCCCTGTCTGGCCGCCGACCGGCGGCGGCCCGGCGATGGGCAGCGAGGAGGACCGGAATCACTTCCTCACGGCGGTCCGCAAGGCCTGCGACATCGGCGGCAAGCTGCGGAAGCTCGGCGTGAGGAAATATGGCGTCATCCGGATCGACTCGGCGTCCAGCGTCGAGGAGTGGCTCAAGAATCCAGCGGCCAACCAGAAAAGGATCGCCGACACGTTCCGTCAGGCATGTGACATCGCCGAGGACTACGGCGAGCGGCTCGCGGCGGAAGGTGAGATCTGCTGGGGTGGCATGCACAGCTGGAAGAAGAACGTCGAGCTGATGGAAATGGTGAATCGGCCCAAGACGCTCGGCTTTCAGGCCGACATGGCGCACACGCTGCTCTTCACGATGGGCTACAACGCGCCGGAGGACCGGATCCTGCCGGAAGGCTACGACTGGAAAGACCGTCAGGTGCTCGACGACGCCTTGACGACGATGACGCGCGCGCTCCGGCCGTGGACGATTGACTTCCACGTCGCGCAGAACGACGCCACGGTCAAGGGCTCGGGCACCCACGACAAGACCGGCCGGCATTGTCCTCCGAAGGATCCCAACGGCAAGCTGGACATCACGCACGCCGCGGGATTCTGGCTGCGCGACGAGCGCGGGGAACTGACGAAGGCGTTCGAGCACATCTGCTGGGATGGTTGCATGTTTCCGAATGCCATGATGATGCAGCCCGAGACGTGGAAGCGACGTACTCTCGACGATGATTGCGGTGAGAGACGCGCACGGGTGGGACTAGGCAAAGGGTGAGAGGGTGAAAGGGTGAGAGGGTGAGAGAGAGGGAGAGAGGCTTACCCTCTCACCCTTTCACGCTTTCACCCTCTCACCCTTTGATACAGGCGAGTGCTTTTCATGAAAGATCTCAACATCGGTCTCGTCGGATATGGCTTCATGGGCCGGACGCACTCGAACGCGTTCGTGCAGGCGCCTCGGTTCTTCGATTTGCCGTATCGACCTGTCCTGAAAGCGGTGTGCGCGCGAAATCCCGAGCGCGTGAAGGCGTTCGCAGAGAACTGGGGCTATCAGTCGATCGAGTCCGACTGGCGAACGCTCGTCAACCGGAAGGACATCGACCTCATCGATATCGCGGCACCGAACGACGTGCACGCGGAAATCGCGATTGCGGCAGCGAAGGCCGGCAAGATGGTCATGTGCGAAAAGCCGCTCGCCAGGACGGCCGCCGAAGCCAGGCCTATCGTCGACGCGGTCGAGGCGGCTGGCGTGCCGAACAGTGTCTGGTACAACTACCGGCGCGTGCCGGCCATCACGCTGATCAAGCAGCTCATCGACGAGGGGCGCCTCGGACGCATCTTCCACTATCGTGCGAAGTTCCTGCAGGACTGGACGATCTCAAAGGAGCTGCCCCAGGGCGGCGAAGGACTCTGGCGTCTCGACGTGAAAGTCGCCGGCAGTGGCGTGACCGGCGACCTGCTCGCGCACTGTATCGATACCGCGATGTGGCTGAACGGGCCGATCACCGGTGTCACCGCGATGACCGAAACGTTCGTCAAGGAGCGCAAGCACACCCTGACAGGCAAGGTCGAACCGGTCGGCATCGATGACGCCTGCGCGTTTCTCTGCCGCTTCGAGAACGGATCGCTGGCCACGTTCGAGTCCACGCGCTACGCGCGCGGCCATAAGGCGCTCTACACGCTGGAGATCAACGGCGAGCACGCGTCGGCCTCCTGGGATCTGCACGATCTCCACCGGCTCCAGTGGTTCGACCATCGGGACGAGGGCAAGGTGCGCGGCTGGCGCAGCGTGCACATCACCGACGGCGACCATCCGTACATGAAGCGCTGGTGGGTGCCTGGACTGCAGATCGGCTACGAGCACACGTTCATCCATCAGTTCGCGGATTTCGTACAGGCGATTGCGGACAAGAAGCCCTGTCCGCCGACGTTCCGCGACGGGCTGGCGACGGATTACGTCACGGATGCGGTGCTGGAATCCGGCAGGACGGGACAGTGGCGGGAGGTGGGGAGGTAGGATGCTGGGGTTCTGGGGTTCTGAGGTTCTGGGGTTGTGTTTCCTGCAACATTGAAGCGGACACCGGTGCGCACATTCTTCAGCGTGCTGCCTCGAACCGTAGCGTTGACCTGAAATCCAGCCTGGTCGCTGCTGGCATCTGGCTTGCCGCGTTCGCTGGCGTGGGCGGTGTTCGGGAACTCTACATCTTCTTCAACCACACGTTCCTCGCGAACAGCTTGCCCGTGGCCTCGACCTCGAGACCAATGATCCCGCTCTTGTGGAGCCGCGCCGGATCGTCGTCGATGAGAATCGAGATCACGCGGCCGTTGAGCAGATGCGTCATCTGGTTGCCGATGGCAATGATGTGCAGCTCGTTCCAGTCGTTCGGCTTGTAAATCGAGTCAATCGAAGCGGCGTCGCCGAGTGTGGCCAGCAGCCGCGGGCTCTTGCCAGCTTCCGTCCGCACGACCTGGCCCTTCCACGCGATGATGCCGCGGCCGGTGGCCTGCTCGTAGAACTGGCCGGTGTAGCGGTTGCCTGCGTCGAAGTCGTACTGCGCGCCGGCCATGTTCCACTTCGCTTCGCTTTCACGGCTCGGCGGCGTGCCGCGCGGTGCGCCGCTCGGGCACGGACCCTGTTGGCCGCGGCCGCCAGCACCGGGACCGCCGGCTCCGCCGGGCCTGCCTCCGCCCTGGGCCGCCTGTCCGGCGGCCGGCGCGGCCCCTGGCGCAGCGGCGCCCGGCGCCCCACCGGCACGCGGCGCCTGCGGCGACGGGGTCCACCCGCGGTACTGCACGCCGCCGTTGATGTTGCCGGTTCCCTTCATCTCGAGCTTCAGTTCGAAATCGGCCGCTTCCCCGCCCTGCCACACGAGATACACCGTTCCGGTCGGCTTCTCACAGGTGGACTCGATGGTGATCGCGCCATCTTCCACTTTCCAGTTGTCGTCGCCGGACCAGCCGTTGAGCGTCTTGCCGTCGAAGAGCGACGCCCAGCCGTCGTGCTCGTTGAAGTCGATCGGGTCGGGCTGGCGGAACCCGCCACCACCGCCACGCGGAGCGCCTTGCGCGCCGGCCTGGGCGCCTCCCGCCGGCGGTGCCTGCGGCGGCTGTTGCGTTGACGTCATGGTCGTGGACAGGAGCACGACGACCGCGCCTGCGGTCAGTGGAAGTGCGAATCTCAGAGTCATCTCAATCTCCCTGCGCTGCGGCCCGATAACGACGCGGCTGCCGACTGGTCCCGGTGAATGTATCGTGCATTGCGGAACGTCAGCCCGGAAAAAGAGATGATCCTGAGCGTAATCTCTCAAGATCGTATGCTGTGCGCCGGTGGCTCACCGTTTTCTCGCATTTGACTTGGGTGCCGAGAGCGGCCGGGCGATGCTGGGCGAGTTGTCGTCGGGCGCGCTCACGCTGCGGGAGCTGCGGCGTTTTCCAAACGAACCGGTGCGAAGCAACGGGTCGCTGCAGTGGGACGTGCTGCGGCTGTGGCACGATATGCGTGGCGCCTTCGACGAGGTTGGCGATGCTGGCCTCGACAGCGTAGGCGTCGATACCTGGGGCTGCGACTTCGCGCTGCTGGCGAACGCGGCAATCTGCTCGAGAATCCCTATCATTACCGCGACACCCGCCATGAGGGCGCGATGGATGAGGTCTGCCGCCGCGTGGGACGCGAGACGCTCTACGCGTTGACCGGCAGCCAGATCATGTCGTTCAACACGCTGTTTCAGTTATATGCCGCGTGCCAGGCGACGCCGCACCAATCGACGCCGCGACAGCTCTGTTGATGATTCCTGACCTCTTCAATTACTGGCTGACCGGGACCCGCCAGTGCGATACACGATCGCCTCCACCTCACAAATGGTGGACGCACAGGCGCGCCGCTGGGCGCACCCGCTGCTCATCGACCTCGGGCTGCCCGATCGCCTGCTGCAGCCGCTGGTCGAGCCGGCGAACGTGGTCGGCGCTCTCCGGGGAGATGTGAACCAGACGTATGCCGGCGTCGCCGGTTGTGGCGCCGGCTGCCACGACACGGCGTCGGCGTTTGCCGCCGTTGAACGCGACGGGGGAGCGTTTCTCAGTTCCGGTACGTGGTCTCTGCTTGGCGCCGAGCTCGATGCGCCGATTGTCACGCCGGCGGCGCGCGACCTGAACTTCACGAACGAAGGCGGCGTGTGCGGGACGACACGCGTGTCAAGAATATCGGCGGCATGTGGCTGCTGCAGGCGTGCGTGCGAGCCTGGGCGGCTGGCGGTCGAGAGGCACAGCTACGACGAGTTGCTCGCGTCGGCGGCGGACGACGCGCTGGCCTTCGGCGCCCTTTCGATCCGGACCACAGCACGTTCTTCCATCCGACCGACATGCCCGCCGCGATTGCAGGATTCTGCCAGCGGACGGGTCAGGGCCCCCGCGAAGCCCGGCGGCGTTCACACGCGCCGTCCTCGAGAGCCTCGCGTTCAAGTATCGAAGCGTGCTGCACGCACTCGAGCAGTTGACTGGCACACGCTTTTCGCATGTGCGTATCGTCGGCGGCGGATCGCGCAATCGCCTGCTCAATCAGTTCACCGCCAACGCCACGGGGCGCCCCGTGATTGCCGGACCGGCGGAAGCGACGGCGCTCGGCAACATCGCCGTCCAGATGCTGGCGGGCGGCGCCGTCGGATCGCTCCGCGAGGCTCGAGCCATCATCAAGCAGTCGTTTCCCGCCCGAACGTTCGAACCGATGCACACGGAGCAGTGGGACCTTCAGTACCGATCGATTCCAGGAGTACTTGGAAGCGACGACGGCGTAAACACCGCGTCGTGGCGGTTTCATCTCACGCCGAGCAGCACCTCGACTGTCAGCTGATCGAGGCGCTCGTAGGCAAGCCCTTTGGAGGCAATCGCGCGGCGATCGATCGCGCGACCGAGCAAATTGTTGCGATGCTTCTTCGAGTACTTCGCGACTGACTGCGCGGCGTCCGCCCTCGTCTCCTGCAGCAGCGCCTGAATCTCCTTGTCGGCGTCCCAGCGCGCGGCGCGTTCCTTGAGGATCAGGTACGTGCGCATGCAGCCGCGCGCGAAGTCCTTGACGCCGTCGTAGTCCTCGGTGCGGTACGCGTGCGCGTCGAAGTGGCGCGGGCCGTCGTAGCCGACGTCCTCGAGAAACTTGACGAGGAAGAACGCGGACTTGAGATTGGCGGCGCCGAACCGGAAGTCCTGGTCGTAGCGGCCGGGCACCTGATCGTTGAGATCGATGTGGAACAGCTTGCCGGCTTCCCACGCCTGCGCGACGGCGTGGACGAAGTTCAGACCGGCCATGGTCTCGTGCGCGACCTCGGGATTCACCCCGACCATCTCCGGATGCGCGAGCGTCGGGAATGAACCCGAGGTAGTTGCCGGTCGTCGCCATGTAGATGTCGCCGCGCGGCTCGTTCGGCTTGGCCTCGAGCGCGAACCGAAGCCGTACTTCCGGTCGATCGAGTACTCGCACAGGTAGTTGATCGCGTCGCGCAGCCGCTTGACCGCGTCGTCGGGCCGGCGGCACGCGTCGGTTTCGGTGCCTTCGCGGCCGCCCCAGAGCACGAAGATCTTCGCGCCCAGCTCCGCGCCGAGGTCCATCGCGCGCATGGTCTTCTGCACGGCGTACGCGCGGACGCGCGGGTCGTTGGCGGTGAAGGCGCCGTCCCGGAAGACGGGATCGGAGAACAGACTCACCGTCGCCATCGGCACGACGAGCCGGTGTGCCTTGCAGGCCTGCTGGAATTCCTTGACGATGCGGTCGCGCTCGGCCGGCGTGGCGTCGATCGGCACGAGGTCGTTGTCGTGGAAGTTCACGCCCCATGCGCCGACCTCGCCGAGCAGCGCGGCGGCGTCCACCGGGGAGCGGGTCGCGGACGACGTCGCCGAACGGATCGCGGCCGCGGTTGCTGACGGTCCACAGGCCAAACGAGAACTTGTGTTCGGGACGAGGGACGAAATGGGATCAGCCATAGATCTCCGCAGGGCCAGGTATACGCAGCCGATACAGCCCGATAACGTCGATTCATCGGCGACATGCGGCATCGCCGGTCGCGGCGCGTGGGTCGACCTCGCCGATGCGCACGACAGCGTCGCAGGCTTCGTCCACGCTCGACCAGAAGCGCGCGCCGACGCCGGCAAGCACCGCCGCGCCATAGGCGGCGCCTTCGTCCGCCGTGACGGTCTCGACCGCATGGCCGTAGATGGCCGGCCTGGATCTCGCGCCAGAGCGCCGACCGCGCGCCGCCTCCGCCGACACGGATGCGTGTCGACCGGCACGTCCAGCTCGGCGAAGATCGTGAAGCTGTCGCGCAGGCTGAACGCGACGCCTTCCAGCACGGCGCGCGACGACATGGCCGCGCGTGTGGCTGGCGGCCAGGCCGATCAGCGCGGCGCGCACGTCGGGATCGAGTGTGCGGCGTCCGCTCGCCCATCAGGTACGGCGCCCAGATCACGCCGTCCGCACCCGGCGGCACCCGGCTCGCCTCCGCGGTCAACGTGTCGTAGCCGGCTCGCCCGTCCCGGCGCAGCTGATCGCGAATCCAGCGCAACGACAGCCCCGCCGCCTGCGTGACGCCCATCACATGCCAGCGTCCGGGAATCGCGTGGCAGAACGTGTGAATGCCGGCCCTTCGCGATCGAGCGCCGGGCGGTCGGTGGCCGCGAACACCACACCTGACGTGCCGATGGTGCGCTCACGGCGCCCGGCCGCGTGATCCCCATGCCGACGGCGCCTGCGGCCTGATCGCCCGCGCCGGCGACGATTGGCGTGCCTTCGACAAGGCCGGTCACGCGCGGCCGCCTGCGCGAGACCCGCGCGCACACCGTCGGGCGACTCGAACACGGCCGGCAGCAGGCGCGCGTCGATGCCGGCGCCGTCGAGCATCTCGGCGCGACCACTGCCGCGTCGCGACGTCCAGCATCAGCGTGCCCGACGCGTCGGCGACATCAGTGGCGAATTCGCCACTCAGGCAATAGCGGACGTAGTCTTTCGGCAGCAGCACGTGCCGGACGCGATCCCAGAGACCGGGCTCGTGCTCTCGGACCCAGAGCAGCTTCGTGAGCGTGAAGTTCGGCAGCGCCGGATTGCAGGTCAGCTCGAGCAGCCGGTCCGCGCCGATCGTCCGGTTCAGCCACTCGCACTCCTCGGCCGTGCGCTGATCGCACCAGATCAGCGCCGGCCGCAGCGACCTCGCCGCGCCCGTCGAGCAGCACCGCGCCGTGCATCTGGCCGGAGAGGCCGACGCCAGCGATGTCGCTGCGCGGCACGCCGCTTGCGGCGATGCCCGCGGGCGGCCTCGCGCGACGCACGCCACCAGTCGGCCGGATGCTGCTCGGCCCAGGCCGGGCCCGGGCGAGGCAAAGGGCTCGTGATCGATCGTCGCCGCGGCGAGCAGCGCGCCGTCGTCCTCCGACGACAATCGCGCGCGATCCGCTGGTGCCGACATCGATGCCGAGAATTGGAATGAGACCGCCTCCGAGCGGCCCGTAGTGTAGCAGACGGAGAAAAAGAAGAGAAAAAGAGAGAGGAGAGGGGGGGGGCGGGGGGGGAGAAAGAGAGCGGGAAAAAAACGAGAGATAGTCGTGGTGCTTTGGGAAGCCGGCAACGCAGGCTCCCCGGCCATCGTCGACCTTCATGCCCTTCATCTCTCCAAGGTCAGGTTGGCTGCAGTAGCATTTGCCGAGGACGTGCTTTATGGATATCCGCGACTATCGCTCCTTCCAGGATCTGCCGCCGATCGCCGGAATCTGCACGATACAGAAGCCGCCCGGATCGGCCTGACGTCGAGCAGTGCGTGCAGCGGCTCAAGCGCCACCATTACGCGTTCCGGCGGCTGCATGAAATCTTCATCGACGGTTGACCGGCCGAGCCGATCTACGAGCTGAAGACCGGCTTCTCGCCACCACGCCTACCTCTGCGCCGAGCACGTCGCAGGCCTGCGCGCACGCGCGTCGGCGAGATGCGCGAGCCGCCGCTCGGCCTGGAGGCAGTGCCCGATCCGGCGCTGGAGGTCTTCTTCGACGAAATCCTCGCCGGCGCCGACGACCGGCGAGCTGCTCGTCGGCGTCTACGAGAAGGCGCTGCCGGCGCTGGACGCGGCGCTGGCACGGCACATCGGCCGACACCAACCCGCTGACCGATGCCCCCTCGGTTCGCATCTGCCGCTTCGCCCGGCTGGAGCTGGCCGACATGATCGACTTCGGCAGCACAGAGCGATCGCCTGCCTGGTGCGATGACGCGACGCGCGCAGGCGATGCGGCGTGGCTGCGACGCTGCTCGACGACTGCCTGGCCGCGGCGGGCGGACTCGACGGCACGGCCGCGACGCTCGGCCAGGCGATCCGGCGCGGCACTACTCGGCGACGCCCTACGTCTACGACCGCGTGCCGCAGCGCGACGAGCGCTTCCAGGACCTGTGCAACCAGGGCGTCAACGCCGAGGCGTTCCTCTACGACGCCGCGATTGCCCGCCGCAGCCGAAGACGCTGATGATGCTCTACAAGCGGCTGCGCGAGATCGACGTGCCGGAGATGATGGCGAGCATCATCGCACGAGACGCAAGGGCAAGCCGTGGGACTACTACCGCGACATGACGCGGCAGCTCTGGGACGAGGCCCGGCACGCCATGATGGGCGAGGTCGGCTTCGTCGCGCTCGGCGTCGACTGGACGCAAGGCGCGCATCACGCACAACTGGTCGCTGCGCGCTCAACACCGAGTGCACGCCGATCGAGCGCCACGCCGTGCTGTACTTCATCGAGCAGGGCCTGATGACGCAGGACCGGCAAGCGCTACGAGTGGGAGGTCGGCGTCGAGTCGGGCGATCCCGCTGATGGCGACGATCCAGGACTACGACTGGGCCGACGAGGTGCTGCACGCGCGCATCGGGCCGGGACTGGTACATCCCGCAGATCGGCGACTGGAAGAAGGCCCTCGACTACGGCGACGATGCTGGTCGCGCGATCCTGAGCAACTGGCAGCAGCTGCCGCGACCAGGGCCTGACGCAGCACGAGAACTGGTGGCCGGCGATGTACCGGCGAGGGTGCCGGGTCCACGGGCGCGAGCCCGATCCCCGCGTGCTGGCGTTCCACACGAGCTACGCCGAGGCTCGCGCCGACTTGAAAGATCTCAGCGCGTCGGGCTAATTCCGAGATGACGATAGAAGCATCCGCGTGGTCTGGAAGGGACACACGGACCTTCTGGTGCGTTCGCCGGCCGAGGTGACGGCGCAGCGTGGGCACGTCGCCGTGCATGACGCCTCGCGTGCTCGTTGGAAGTACCTTCCTGTTCGAGTGACCCGCCCCAACCGAAGTGACTTCCGGCAGACTGCTCCGACGATTACAGCCAGATCTGCAACGCCAACCGCGAGGGGTGGGCGGGAGTGCTGCAGAGTCTGACGTGGGTCGTGGGCACGTTGCGCAGCTAGAATGCATCGGATGAAAGCGTTCGACTTCACGGCGGTCCGCAGCGCGGCCGCCGCGCTACCCGACGTGGAGGAGAGCACCTCGTGGGGCGCCCCCGCGCTCAAGGTGCGCGGCCAGATGTTCGTCTGCCAGGCGATCAACAAGCAGGCCGAGCCGAACACGCTGGTTGTGCGCATGGACCTGGCGCAGCGCGACGCGCTCATCGAGGAAGATCCGGCCGTCTACTATCTGAAGGAGCACTACGTCGACTATCCGTGCGTCCTCTCGTCCGGTTGTCGCGTGTGCATCCCGACGCCCTGCGCATCTCGTGCAGACCGCGTATCGATTCGTCAGCGCAAAGCGACCGCAGCGCCGCGCGCCCCAACGCACTGCAACGCACGGCGCGCCACGCCGGCGCCGCGCCACGAAATAGGCACTCATCACCACCACGGGCAACATCGCTGTCGTGCAGTACCCGCTATTCAATCGCGAGGGAGAACTACAAGAAGGAGCGCGAAACCGTGACGGGGATTACACGGACGTCCTCGTCAAGGAAGGCGGGCGTTGGCTGTTCATCGCTTGGCCGGCGCATGATCCCAAGAAGTGACGTGGCACTTTCGACGTGTCGCCGGACTCAAGCGGTGAATTCGGCCTGACCGCTCCAGAAAGTGACGCGGATCTTCACGCTTATCCATGCACCTGACGCAGGCCGTCTGTGTCGTCACCGGAGCCGCCCGCGGAATCGGGCGGGCAATTGCGGAGGCCTTGATCGCCGCGGGCGCGCGCGTCGTGCTCAGCGACAACAACGAATCGGCGCTCGCCATCACGGTCGCGGCGCTGGCAAGTCCGCGCGCGACCGCTGTCCCGGCCGACGTCACCTCGACCGAGTCGCTGGCCGCCCTCGTGCGCGACACTGAGCGAGCGCTCGGCCCGATCGATCTCTGGGTCAACAATGCGGGCCTCGCGAGGCACCGTCGAATCGTCGACTACACGGAGGCCGAGATCGACCTGATGCTGGCCGTCAACCTGAAGGGCGTCATTCTGGGCAGCCAGGCCGCGTTGCGCGTGATGGCGCCAAGGCGTCGCGGCTATATCGTGAACATCGCGTCGACGGCCGCGCTGCGCGGAGTGCCGACCGAAACGGTCTATTGCGCCGCGAAGTGGGGTGTGCGCGGATTCACTCAGGGATTGCGGGAGGAGGCCGCCGCGAGCGAGGTGCGGGTGACGGCCGTGCTTCCCGGCGGCGTCGACACGCCGTTCTGGGCGGACGCAGCGCCGAATCGCCCGGCCGACGCCCGGAACTTTCTCACCGCCGCCCAGGTCGCAGACGCGGTCGTCGCGCTCGCGCGCATGGACGAGCGGGTGGTGCCGCAGGAGCTCGTCCTCCGCGCGATGCACGATCGGGATTTTGGAGCTTGAATCCCTGATGCACCACGAAGGGCACGAAGGAATGGAGGATTCCTTCTAAAGCGCGTCGGCGATTTCTCGCGCGCCGGCGCCGGTGCCTTCGATGTGCACCACCCGGTATCCGCCCTTGGCGCGGAAGTAGAGGATGACGAGCAGGTAGATGGTGGCCATGGCGGCGGGGACTGCCGCCGTCATCCGTAGCGCCATCCGGCCGCCGTGCAGATCGGCGTCATGCGCCTGCGTCTCCTGTGGCGTCCGCTGGGCAGCGTCCTTCGCCCGTACCGCACCGATCTTGGTGCCGTCGAGGCCCTGGATTTCCGGGAAGAACAGGAACGAGTTCTTCGAATCGGACTTGTACTGCTCGGTACACAGCCGGGGCCTGTTCTTTGAGCTGTTGGGAGGCGTAGTAGTCCTGGTTGTACCCGATGCCCGGGCCGCCGAAGAGACCCGCCGAGAGCATGCCGATGCCGCCCATCGCGCCAATCGTGATGGCGCCGCCTCTTGGGAAACGCTCGGAGACAACGGCGAGCATCGTCGGCCACAAGAAGGTTTTTCCGATGCCGTAGATGCTCGCGGCGATCACCACCGCCAGGCCCGTCCCGGCATTCCCGAGCATCGTCAACCCAATCGCCCCGCACGTAGCGCCCACGAAGAGGAGCCCGAGCGGCGAGATCCGTTCCACGATGGGGCCGGCGAAGAACCGCAGGATGAACATGAGCGTTGACGTGTACACGAAGAGGAGCAACCCGTCCGAGCGGCTGGCCAGGATGTTGCCGGTGATGTTGCTGATCCAGCTGTCCGTGCCGAGCTCGACGTAGCCCAGCAGCGCGTGGGTGAAGAGGAGCACGACCAGCAGCGGCGCCGCGAATTCGGACAACATCTCGACGAAACTGATGCCGTGGACGCGTGCCTCGGACGGCGGGAAGCTCTGGCCGAGGCACATCACGCCGAAGAGCACCACCGGGATCAGGAAGAGGGACATCTGCACTTCCCAGCGCACGTGCCCGACCATGAAAAACGACACGAGCCCGCCGCCCACGAGGCCCGCGGGCCAGCCGGCGTGCAGGATATTAAGGTAGTGCGTCTTGTTCTTCGGGAACAGCGTGGCGACGAGCGGATTCACCACGCCCTCCGCTGTGCCATTGCCGATCGCGAAGAGGAACATGCCCCAGAAGAGGCACTGGTACGCGGCCGCTTTGGCGCCGGCCGGATCCGTCGCGACCATCGAGTTGTACAGCGGCGTCGCGGCCAGCGTGAGCACGGCGGACGTGAAGTGCATCACGAACGCGAAAATGAGGAGCTTGCCGTAGCCGATGCGATCCGCGATCAGCGCGGTGAGCAGGATGATGACGCCAAATCCCGTCAAGCCCCCGCCGGTGATATTGCCGAGATCCGTTTGGGTGAAACCAAACTGGCTGCCCCAGTCGCCGAGGATGCCACCGCGGATCGAAAAACCGACGCCGGAAGCCAGGATCGCCATGAAGCCCGCCCACAGGAGGCGTTTGGCGTTCGGAGTGATCCCACTCTCGCTACTCATGAATGCCCCTGTTGAAACGCGCTGTACGAGCGTCAGTCGCGGTTCATCGCCAGTCTCCCGTGATCGAGTGCACGCGTGCTACCGTGTGGCCGCCGCGCCTGACAGGGCTGGCCGCCCTGCGACAGCGCGCAGATTCTTCATGTACTCGAGCGCCATCCGCGTCTGTTCGTGGACGTAATCGATGCCCGCCGGTTTGCCGTGGTGGCTGGCCGGATGACAGTACTCCCAATTCATGAAGCCGTCGTAGCCCGACTCCACCAGGGCCGCCACGTACGCCGGGTAGGCGACCTGCCGTCCCCAGAATGTGTCATCGAAGTACCCGCCGCCGAGCAGTTCGACCGTACCGTCGGCGCGGCGGCCGAACTCGCCGTTGAAGTGCGAGTGAACCTGGAGCCTGCCTGCCTTCTTCACCATGTCCCTGGCGTGTTCCGCCGATTCCGGCGCCGGCTCAATGCTGATGTCCAGGCAGCCCTTGAACGCGGGCGAGCCGACCTCCTGGATCAGATCGAGCACGTCGTCAGCGCTGTTCACGATGTCCGGCCCGTGGTTCTGGAGCGCCAGGACGATACCCTGATCCTCTGCGGCTTTGGCGAGCTCGCGAATGGCCGTGACGACGAACGCGCGGCGATCCTTCGTCCAGTAACGATACTGGTCGAAGCGGTGCGTGTCGTCGTACGTGCCGCGTCCGTCATGGACGGTCACGCCGCGCCAGGCCGCGAAGATCTTGCAGATTGGCGAGCCAAGATCGCAGGCAAGCCTGATGCACTCGTGTACGTAGCAGATCATCGCCTCCCGCTGAGTGCCCACCGGGCTCGAGAAATCGCTGTTCGGCGACACCGCGCAGATCGGTACATTGAGCTCGCCCGAGAGGGCGCGCAGGCGCTTGCGGTCATCCTGCGAGAAGTCCATCGGCGCCGCATGCGGGCGATCGCAGTCGAGCTCGAGCCCTTCCCAGCCCTGTTCTTTCGCCAACCGAAGCGTACCGACCACATCGAGGGCCGGGCCGCCGTACCAGACGCCGCGATAGGTCACGCTGTACAAGCCGATCTTCATGGTGCCGTTCCCCTTCGAATGATGCGACAGTCCCTGGACTTGACCTGACGCGCGCGCCTCGACGGCTCTGCGTCAAGTTGCGTGCTCCCCGGATAAGACGGCAATTGTCCCCACTTTGGCGCCCCGAGGCAAGCGCGATGACGTCGAAGCTGACGTATGCTCGAGACGGGACTGTGACTCCGCCTTCTGCAAGAAGAACGGCCCCCAGGCGCACGAAGGCGAGGTTCTTCGCCTCCGGTCAGGCGTTTCGCGCGTGGCTCGCTGCAAATCACGAGAGCGGCGCGGAGATCGTCGTCGGCTTCTGCAAGAAGACCGCCCGCCGCGCCGGAATCGCCTACCAGGAGGCGCTCGATCAGGCGTTGGCGTACGGTTGGATTGACGGAGTCCGCCGCCGTCTCGATGACGACCGGTGGACGATTCGCTTCACGCGGCGAAAGCCGCGGAGCATCTGGAGCAACGTCAACATCAACCGCGTCAAGGAACTGATCGAGTTGGGCCGGATGCAGCCGCCGGGCGTGCGCGCGTTCGAAGCGCGCGATCCGAAGCGCAGCGGCGTGTATCTGCACGAGGAGCAAGCCGCGACGCTGGATCCGGCGAGCGCAAAACGGCTAGCCGCGAATCCCCGCGCGAAGGCGTTCTTCGACGCGCAGCCGGCGGGATACAAGAGGCTCGCCGTGCGTTGGGTGATGGCCGGCAAGAGAGAAGAGACGCGCATCAGGCGCCTCGTGCGGATCATCGAGGTCTCATCGCGGCAACAGCGGATCGATTTCTTGAAGCCGAACGGCTGACATCGCCGCACTGGAACCTGCCGCACGACAAGTCGACCCTTGTCGAGCCGACAATCGAGACTCCTGTTCGATGGGTGAGGTGGCTAGCGCCATGGCCAGTAAGCATTGGTTCGCTACACCCGTGTTTCTAGGCTTGAAGTGGCGCGCTCATGTTGGTACTCTCTCGTTCGAACGTTTATCGGCCCTCGCCACCACGGGCCGCCTCGCCAGAGGTTGCCGCATGCTTGAGAGTTTTGGCGCTCGACTGCGCCGGCGGCGTGAAGAACAAGACATCGCCCTGCTCACGATCGCCGAGCGGACGAAAATCAAGTTGTCGCTCCTCGAGGCGCTCGAGCGGGATGACGTTTCGCATTGGCCCTCCGGGATTTTTCGCCGGTCCTTCTTCCGCGCTTACGCCCAGGCGATCGGCCTCGATCCAGATGCCGCCCTCCGCGAATTCCTGGAAACCCACTTCGATCCGGCTGAAATTGTCTCTGCGATGCCGGCGGCTGTGCCAGCCGCCGATGGCACACAGACAAGTGGGGGACCGCCGACTCGGCTTCGATACATCGTCGATTCGGCCTGGTCTCGCCTCTGGGGCAGGCCTTCGGCTGTGGACGAAGTGGTCGCCGAAGCAAGCCCTCTCGACGTGCCGGTCCCAGACCGGTTCGATCTCCCGGTCGCTGCGCGTCCATCTCCCGAGCCAGACAAACCGGTCGAAATCACGAAGGAGGCGGTCATCGACCCGATGCCGGCGAAGGTCGTTGAACCGTCGGATCCCGATTTCGCGGCGGTGGCCCGTCTGTGTACTGAGTTTGCCCGGGTCGGTAGCACTAACGACGTGCAACCCCTGCTGAAGGAAGCCGCCCGAATTCTCGATGCGATAGGCCTCATCGTCTGGGTCTGGGATGCGCTGGCCGCGGAACTGAGACCCGCGCTGGCGCACGGATACTCGGCCAGGGTCCTCGCGAAGCTGCCGACGGTCAGGCGGGACGCCGAGAATGTCACCGCTGCCGCGTTCCGATCGGCTGAAACGTTCGCGATCAGTGGCAGCGAGCAGACCCGCGGCGCGCTGGTCGTACCCTTGTTGACGCCAGGGGGGTGCGCCGGCGTACTCGCCATCGAACTGCCGTCGGGCAGCGAGCAGATCAGATCGGTGCGCGCGTTCGCCACTATTTTTGCCGCGCTACTGGCGCGATTGATCGGGGGTCTTGACCCCGATCGCTGGATCTCAGGGCATTCGACGCCTCTACCTCAACACGCGTGAACCTCGCGGAGCCGTAATGAGGGTGATTCTCTGTGTGTGCGCCGGGCTGGCCGTCGCGGTTGGGTCGGCCCTGTCGGCGCCTGGAGCGGTCCAGGGCGCGCCGCCGAACGCGCCAATCAGCCCGAAAGACTCGCCGATCGCGATCTTCAATGGCAAGGATCTGAACAATTTCTATTCCTGGCTGCGTGACACCAGGTACGAGAATCCAAGGAAGATCTTCAACGTCGAGACAGAGAACGGCCAGCCGGTGCTTCACATCACAGGCGACGGCTACGGCGGCCTGATTACGAAGAACGAGTACACCAACTACCATCTGATCGCCGAATACCGTTGGGGCGACCGGACGTGGGGCGACCGCGCCGACCTCGCGCGCGACAACGGCATCCTCATCCACGGGATCGGACCGGATGGCGGCAGCACGGTCATGCGCGTGGCCGGCGTCAGCCCGTGGTTGACGAGTTTCGAGTTTCAGATCATCGAGGGCGGCGTTGGGGATCTGCTCGTATTGGCCGGGAACGACGCGAACGAACAGCCGCTCAACATTGGCGCGACGGTCGAAGTGGAGATGCGCCCCGTTCCGTCGGCGAGAGGCGGAACGAATGACCAGCCGTTCTGGAAGAGGGGCGGCGAGCCGAGACGGATATCGCGCGGGGGCGCCACCCGGGTGAACTGGGTGAACAAGGACCCCAACCTGACAACCGCCAAAGGGGCGCGCGGCGCGCATGACGTCGATACCCCCGGCCACGGCTGGACGCGCGTGGAATACATCGCCGACGGCGACAAGTTGACCTACATCGTCAACGGGACGGTCGTGATGGAAGCGTCGAATGTCACGCCGACAGCGGGCAAAATCCAGATCCAGACGGAACAGGCCGAGATCTACTACCGCAAGATCGAGTTGCAGCCGCTCAAGAAGCCGATCCCGTGAACGCCGCCTTCGCGCGAGCCGCCGCCCCAGAAATCCGGCACTGAATCAGCGTGGACGGGCCACTCGCCTCAGAATCGCACGATCGTCACGCCGGCGTTTCTCGGGTCCAGACGGAAAGCGCGGACATTCGACACGTCACGCAGCCAACGGTGGAGCGCGGCGCGGATGCGTCCGCCGCTCCGGCCATGGATCACGCGCAACTCGGACGCGTCAGCCAGCAGCGCGTCGTTCACCGCCGATTCGACGCGGGCGAGAGCCTCCTCGACAGTCAATCCATGCAGATCGATTTCATTGGGTGCACCGTGGGCGTGCGGCGCAGGTGATCGAAAAGGAGGCGCGGGGGCCGGCGGGATCTTCTTCTTTCCCGCCCGCGCCTTTGCTCGCGGATCCAGCGGGTTTATCGCACGTTCCTCGAGCACCACCGACCGACCGTTGATCTCGATGAGGATCCAGCCCTGACTCCGGGCTTCGCGGACGATCCCTTTTCCGAGCGGCGTCTGCACTTCATCCCCCACGACGAACCTGGACGCCATGACCGCATCATCCCCGGACGGAACCGCACCTTGACTTAACGTGGCAGCGAACCAGCGCCCCGTCGAATGCGCTCACCCTACCACGTCACGGCTCCGGTGGCCCTGCATGGTGAGCCATGACGCCCTCGCGCCGCCTCGTTTGACCTTTCCAACCACGGACGGTAGCCTACGGCCGGTTACCCCGCCGGCCGGATTCGCGAGGGGAGAGGACGTCATGAGCAAGTTGACTCGACGCTGTTTTCTTGGCCAGGCCGCGGGCATTGCCGCCGGTGTGGCGGCTGCCGGCCGCACGTCGCTGGCGGGCGCGGTCGCTGTCTCGCCCACGCAGCCGAGCGTCGCACGCATCGGTCTGCAGCTCTATACGGTGAGCGATCAGGTGACCCAGGACATGGACCGGGCGCTCGAGAATGTCGCGCGTGTCGGGTACAAGTTCGTGGAATTCGCCGGCTATGGGAATCGCACGCCGGAACAGGTGCGCGCCACACTCGACCGGCTGAAGATGACCTCGCCGAGCACTCACATCGGGATGGGGCCGCTGCGGACTGATTTCGAAGCGCAGGCCCATGTCGCGCAGACGATCGGCCACGAGTACATCACCGTCCCGTCACTCGGCAACGACATGCCGACCACCGCTGACGGATGGAAGAAGATCGCCGACGAGTTCAACACGATCGCCGCGAAGCTGAAAGCCCGGAAGATCGGCCTCGCCTTTCACAGTCACCGCGACGAATTCATGGACGTCGGCGGCGGCAAGAAGGGGATGGACGTCTTCGTCAGCGGAACGGACCCCAGCCTCGTGGCGTTTCAAATCGATCTCGGATGGGCGCGCGTCGCCGGACAGAATCCTCTCGACTGGTTCAACAGGTATCCCGGCCGATTCAAAATGTGGCACGTGAAAGACATCCTCGCGTTGCAGGCCGCGCAGGAGCAGCAGGTTGAGCGGTTTCGCACGCTCGCGGCGGGCCCTCCGCCCGCCGCGCCTCCACCGCCGGCGTCGCCCGCGGGCGGCCGTGCAGGCGGCGCCGCGGTGCCTGCGGTGACCGGCGGCCCCGTGCCCATCGGCGCCGGCGAAGTGGACTTCAAACCGATCTTCGCGCAATGGAAGACGTCAGGGCTGGAGTATTTCTTCGTCGAGCAGGACGGCGCCGTGAACTGGCCGGGCGGCTCGCTCGTCGCGATCGCGACCAGCTACCGCAACCTCACGAATCTGCTGAGCTAGGCGCATGACGCGCGTTCTGGCGGCCTGCCTCCTTTTCGGCTGCGCCCTCGTGGCAGCGGGCCAGCCGCTCGCGTCGCAGACCGTGCCAGTCTGGCGCCCGCAGCGCGGGCCGCTCGACACCCGCTGGACGAGCCTCGTCTCTCCGAAGAGCGCGCATGCCGAATATCCACGTCCGCAGATGGTTCGTCCTGACTGGCTGAACCTGAACGGCCTTTGGGACTACGCGATCGTGGCGAGAACCTCGCCGCAGCCACCTGTATGGGACGGCCAGATCCTGGTCCCGTTTCCTGTGGAATCCGCCCTTTCGGGCGTCATGAAGCCGGTCAGCGATCAGGATCGACTTTGGTATCGGCGGACGTTCACGTTGCCTCGCAAGTGGAATGGCCAGCGGATCCTGCTGCATTTTGGCGCCGTCGATTGGGATGCACGCGTCTGGGTGAACGGCCGGGACGTCGGCGTCCATCAGGGCGGCTACGATGGCTTCAGCTTCGACATCACAAAGGCGCTGCACCCTTCCGGCTCTCAGGAGGTCGTCGTGGGGGTCGACGATCCGACCGATACCGGCACGCAGCCGCGCGGAAAGCAGGTCCGGCGTCCGCAGTCGATCTGGTACACGTCAACCACGGGAATCTGGCAGACCACGTGGGTGGAACCAGTGCCGGCGACGGCGATCGAATCGATCAACCTGGTTCCGGACGTCGATGCAGGCGCCTTGCGAATCGACGCGAGGACGACTGGGAGCGGTGGAGAGATTCGCGCGACCGCGCTCGACGGCTCGCGCGTCGTGGCCACCGCGTCCGGTCCGTCGGGCTCGCCGTTCGCCCTCGCGATCCGGCAGGCCAGGCTCTGGTCGCCCGATTCGCCGCACCTGTACGACCTCAAGCTGACCCTTGTGAGCGCCGGCCGTGAGGTCGATCGCGTGAGTTCGTATTTCGGCATGCGGAAGATTGGGCTCGGCAAGGACTCGCATGGGCGCACGCGCCTGTTTCTGAACAACGAGCCGTTGTTCGAATTCGGTCCCCTCGATCAGGGTTTCTGGCCGGATGGCCTCTACACGGCGCCGACCGACGAGGCGCTCCGGTTCGATATCGAGCAGACAAAGAAGCTCGGGTTCAACCTGGCGCGCAAGCATGTGAAGGTGGAGCCGGACCGCTGGTACTACTGGTGCGACAAGCTCGGATTGCTCGTGTGGCAGGACATGCCAAGCGGTGACAAGTCGATCCGCGCGGCCGATCCCGATCTTCAACGCAGCGAGGCTTCCGCCAGCGACTACCGGTTGGAGCTGACCCGATTGATCGAAGGACGCCGGAATCATCCGTCCATCGTCATGTGGGTGCCGTTCAACGAGGGGTGGGGGCAGTTCGACACGGCGGGCATCGTCGGTCTCATCCGGAAGCTCGATCCTTCGCGGCTGGTAGACAGCGCGAGCGGCTGGACGGAGCGGGGAGCCGGCGATGTCCACGACGTTCATAGCTATCCCGGGCCCTCGAGCCCGGCCCAGGAGCAGGACCGGGCGGCGGTACTCGGCGAGTTCGGGGGTCTCGGGCTCCCGACGAGCGGCCACACCTGGCAACAGGAAAAGAACTGGGGCTACCGCAGCTTCAAGACAGTCGATGAGCTGACCGCCGCCTATCTGGCCCTGATCGATAAACTCGGACCGCTCGTCTCGGACGGTCTGTCGGCGGCCGTGTACACGCAGACCACTGATGTCGAAATTGAAGTGAATGGCTTGATGACCTACGACCGGCGGCTGGTCAAGATGGACGCTGCGTCCATCGCGGCGGCGAATCGGCGAATCTATTCCCTGGGACGCTGATCTTTACCTTCTGCCAGGGCACGGGCGAGATTGGTCCGCGCCGGCGCGAAATCCGGCTGCAATCGAAGGGCCTCGCGCAGATGGGCGATAGCCTCGTCGCGATGTCCCTGCTTCCCGAGCGCGATCGCCAGATCATTGTGAATAGCCGGCAGGTCCGCTGGTCCGCGACGGGCGAATACTTCATGAAGTACACGTCCGTGAATCCCGTCACCGGCACGAGCGCGATGCAGAAGAAGGTCCATGCCAGCAGCAGCGCACGAGCGACGGGACGATGCCGCTGCCACCAGAGAATGGCAGTCGTGGCCGCCGCGGCAATCAACGGCGCCCACCAGCCCACGGACTCCGGACGAACCGTCCATTGCGCGTACATGAAGGTGAGCTTCAGCGCGCCTCGCGCCCGGATGCTAGCCGGCATCGAATTCCTCGCCCTCGCAGGCGATCAGCGCGTGGTTCCGGCGCCGGTACGAGCGATCGCGTCCGCGAGTTCCTCGAGATCGTCCCTGGTGAGAACGAGGTCGGCCGCGCCGACCCATCCATCAACCTGCTCGGCCGAGCGCGCGCCGACGATCGCGCCTGAGACACCAGGCCACGACAGCGTCCACGCAACGGCCACGGCCGACACGGTCGATCCGTGTCGTGCCGCGATCGGCCGCAGTGCGTCACGAAGCGCAAGGTTGGCCGTGAGGTTGGGTTCCTGAAATTGAACCGCTCGCCGGCGCCAGTCGTCCGGCGCCATTTCCGCTACCCGGTTGCGTGTGAACCGATCGGTCAGGATTCCCGACTGCATCGGGCTGTACACGATGACGCCGGTGCCGTGTTCAGCGCACCACGGGATCTCCTTCGCACCCACGTCCCGTTGAATCATCGAGAAGGGCGGCTGAAGCGTATCGACGTGGCGGATCGTCTCGCACTTTTCGAGGAGGGCGACATCAAAATTGGACACGCCGGCGAGCCGCACCTTGCCTTTCTCGATGAGCCGCGTCATTTCTCCCCAGGAGTCTTCGACTGGAACGCCCGATTCGTCGGGCCGGTGAAACTGATACAGATCGATGCGCTCGACGCCCAGGCGCCGGAGCGAGGAGTCGCACTCGCGGCGGATCGAGGCTGGCGCGAGGATTCGCGATGCCACTTCCATCCGGTCCTGCTCGTTCCAGATCAGGCCGCATTTCGTGAAGACCAGCGGTCGATCCGAAGAGGGACACTGCTTCAGGAATCGGCCGACGACCTCTTCTGAATGGCCGAGGCCGTACACGGCCGCCGTGTCGATCCAGTTGATGCCGAGGTCCACGGCGTGGCGCATCGCGCTGATCGACGCGCGATCATCCTGCGGGCCCCAGCCAAAGGACCAACCGCCGCCGCCAACGGCCCACGCGCCGAAGCCAACCGTCGTGATCTCAACCCCGCTCGATCCGAGCGTCCGCGTCGATAAGGTCATCGCGTCAGTGTAAGCCGAGCGGCCCGGAGGCCGGCCTCAGCCCTTTCGAACACCGCGCGGCACCAGGTAGGCGGCTTTAAAGACCTTTATAAAAGAGCTATTATGGACGTATGAAACGCGCCAGTATCACGGAAGTCAAGAACCAGCTGAGCGCCCTGCTCGACCGCGTTCGGCACGGGGAAAGCGTACTCATCGAAGATCGCGGTGTGGCCGTGGCACAGCTCAACCCCGTCACCGGCCGGACGGTGACGACCGATCGCGACCGGCTGGTGCGACTGGAGCGTCAGGGAATTCTTCGCCCCGCCGTCTCGACAGCGCCGAGCGCGCTGCTCCTCACACCGCCCCCGCAGCCCAGGCGACGAGTGTCATTGAGCCGGCTCGTGTGCGCCGAACGCGCCGAGGCGAGGTGAGTGAGATTTTGGGATAC
This sequence comes from uncultured Acidobacteriota bacterium, assembly GCA_963724645.1. GTDB lineage: Bacteria > Acidobacteriota > Vicinamibacteria > Vicinamibacterales > SCN-69-37 > CAVXSP01. Next base: position 986,538 of record CAVRVJ010000003.1, on the reverse strand, counting down.
GTCGGCGCTCGTGCCGTTGCTCGTTCACGAAGACGCGACCGAGGCGGTGCGCACGCACTATGCCGCTGATGCGGCCGTGATTGTCGCGTGGGCCACGCCGGTCGAATGCGCGTCGGCGATCTCCCGAGCCGAACATGACGACAGCCTGACTTCACGGGAAGCCGTGGCAGCATTCGCCCGACTCGACGAACTGGCGCGTGTCTGGCGCGAGGTCGAGCCCTCGAACGACGTGCGCGATGTCGCTCGACGTCTCCTGCGTGTTCATCGTCTCCGGGCCGGCGACGCGCTGCAGCTCGCCGCGGCGACGCTCGCCGCCGATTGTCGGCCCGCGTCCCTCGCCTTTGTGACCCTCGATGACCGGCTCGAGGCGGCGGCGCTGAAAGAGGGTTTCATCGTGATCGTGCCTGGAAGGGGAATCATCGACGGACCCGGAAGCGTATCAACTCGATGAAGTACCCGGCGCTGGCTCGTACGCCTGGACGAAGTAGATGGGCGAGCGGCCCGGACCTGCGAGAATAGTGACGCATGCTGCACGAGATTCGGGACATTCTGACGGAGGCCGTTCTCGCCGGCGGCGTCCGCATCATCGATGTGCGTCGCACGGGATCGATCGACGCTCGCTACAAGGATGCGACAGAGCTCGTCACAGAGGCCGACCAGCAGTCGGACGCCGCCATCCTATCGGTCCTCACGAGATCTTTTCGGGGACTCGACCCGTCGATCTCATTTCATCTGGAGGAGTCTGGCGTCGCGGGAACGATCGGTCGAAAGCGCGTCGGCGCCGATCCGCTGGATGGCACGAGTCACTTTGCCACGGGCGGAAACCTGTACTCGGTTCAGGCACACTACATCGAAGACGGCGTACCGCTGGTCGGAGCCGTGTTCCAGCCTGAAGTGTACCTGCCGCTCAGCGTCACGCAGTGTCCCTCCGGACGACTGGTGTCGGCGATCCACGGCGAGGGGGCGTATGCGCGCCGGACGCAATTCGTCGGTGACGCCTTTCAATTGAGCGATCCACACCGTGTCGTCAAACGACAGCGGTCCGCAACCCGTGCCTTCGTGGCCTGCGTGCCCATCACCGGCAAAATGAAACCGGAGGAACGTGAGCTCGCGCGCAGGGTTCACGAGAGCGGCCTGATCGGGGGAATGACAGGGACCGGCGGAGCGGGCGGCAACGTGATGATGGCGATTTTTGGCGGCCACGAAGTCTATGCCAATTTCGGCGCCGGCGACGATCTCGATCTCGCGCCGGGACAGGTCATCGCCCAGGAGGCGGGACTCACGGTCTGGGGGCCCGACCGCCGGCCGCCCGTCTGGCACATCCGGAAGCAACCGGTCATCGTGGCGCCCGACGACGAAATCGCAGAGCTGTTCCTTCAGGCCGCCGGATTGTGAAAAATGACCGATGATGGCGTCAAACCAGACGGACAAGCGCGCGTTGATCGCCATGTTGAACATCGTTCGAGATTGCGGGCGGGGCAGCGGGCTTTCATAATGTAGGAGCTGTCCGGGAGAACATCAGATGCTGCCGAGAACTCGAGGCTGGGTGGAGTCGTGGGATCGCGTGAGAAGCCTTCCTGAGGAGGAACTCAAGGAGTACCTCGTCAAGAAGTGCCGGAACGGTTTTCAAATGGCGAAGAAACCGTCGCGGGACCAACGGGACGCCTGGGTCACCTTGCTGGCCGAGCCCGACAAGAACAGGGATCAGCTCAGCCCGCTCGCGAGGCGCATGGTGAACCATGTCCGAGGCCGACTCGAGAAAGAGGGGTACGATTTCGAACTCAACCTGGACGAAACAGGCGGCGTCGCGTATGCCGAAATCCATTTTCGGACGCTGACGAAGAAGAAGCCCGACCAGGCCTCACAGCCGGACGCGAGCCTGTCGGAAACCGCCTGATGTCCACGCGCCCGGGCCTGAGGGCTCGGGGCTCCGCGCCGTCTCCGGAAGCAAATCATGGCAGAGGACAGCAGCGTCAACTTGACGTCTCATCGCGTGGTCTCGCGCGATGAATGGCTGGCCGCGCGGAAGGAACTGCTCGCCAAGGAGAAGGACTTCACGCGGTTGCGGGACGATCTCACCCGCCGGCGGAGAGAGTTGCCGTGGGTGAAGGTAGAGAAGCCCTACAAATTCGACGGGCCGAAGGGGGAGGAGACGCTGCCGCAGCTCTTCGAGAACAGGACGCAGCTCGTCATCTACCACTTCATGTTCAATCCCGCCTGGGAAGCCGGCTGCCCGCATTGCTCCCACTGGGCCGACAACTTCAACGGCGTCATCGTCCACTTGAACCAGCGCGATGTCACGATGATTGCGGTCTCGCGCGCACCTCACGTCAAGCTTGCCGCCTACAAGGCTCGCATGGGCTGGAGCTTCACGTGGGTCTCCTCCGGTGAATCTGACTTCAACTTCGACTACGGGGCGTCGTTTACTGCTGAGGAAGTCTCCGGTAAACAGGCCTCCTACAACTTCACGGTCCAGGATCCTCGAAGTGCCGACCGCGAAGGCGTCAGCGTGTTCTACAAGGATCCCGCGGGTGACGTCTTCCACACCTACTCCACCTACGCCCGCGGCATCGACATGCTGAACGTCGATTACCAGTACCTGGACCTCGTTCCGCGAGGTCGCGATGAAGGCGGACGCGGGCCGTACTGGGTGCGGCGGCACGACGAATACGGCCGGTGACGTGGAGGTCAGTGTGCGATCGGTTTCGGCGACGACGATCGGTACTGACCCTGGGAACGATCCTGGCTGGCGGGTGCGCGCGGCAGCCATCAGTGGCGCCGGCGTCCGCAGCCGCGGAGCCCTATCGTCCAGGGTTCGGCGAGATCATGAGCCTGCAGCAGATGCGTCACACCAAGCTCTGGTTCGCCGCGCAGGCCGGAAACTGGGATCTGGCCTCGTACGAGCTCGACGAGCTCGGCGAGGGATTTGACGACGTCGCAAAGTACTATCCGACGCACAAGGAGTCGCCCGTCTCGCCGAAGGACGTGCTTCCAAAGATGGCGACGCCCGCGCTCGAGGCGCTGAAAAAGGCGGTCGACAAGAAGGATCGCGCGGAGTTCGAGCGCGCCTACGATGAGCTCACGACCGGGTGTAATAACTGTCATCAGGCGATGAACTTCGGGTTCAACCGGGTCCAACGCCCCGCTTCGAATCCGTATCCCAACCAGTTGTTCGAGCCGGCGCCGCGCTGACATGCGCCGGCCTTCGCGGCCGTCCGCCAAACCTCAGTCCTCCGGATCTCGTCCAAGAAGACCATGGGCACCTCCGCGATCGATTTTCGGCTGGCGCTTCGAGGGCTCGTGCGCAACCCGTTGTTCTCGATCGTGGCCATTCTGTCGCTGGCCCTGGGCATTGGCGCAAACACGGCCATCTTCACGCTGATCGACCAGATCCTGCTTCGGAAGCTGCCGGTCGCGTCGCCCGATCAGCTCGTGATGCTCTATCAGCAAGGCGCGCACATGGGCAGCAACATGGGCACGCGGATGCACTCCTATCCGCTGTATCAGGATCTGCAGGCGCGCGCCGAGCCGTTCTCCGAGGTGATCTGCCGCCGGCTGGTGCCGGCATCGATCGCCGTGGATAACCAGACGGAACGGGTGCAGGCCGAGCTGGTGTCCGGCAACTACTTCACGATGCTCGGCGTGAAGCCGGCCGTCGGGCGCATGTTCAATTCGCAGGAGGACGATCAGGTGTACCAGGGGCACCCGGTCGTGGTCCTCAGCCACGACTACTGGGTAACCCGATTTGCGCGGGACTCCGCGATCATCGGCAGGAAGATCCTGGTGAACAACTACCCGATGACGATCGTCGGCGTTTCGGCGGCGGGCTTTGTCGGACTCGACCCCACCGAGTCGCCGCAGGTGCGTGTGCCCGTGCTCATGGAACCGATCATGATGCCGGAGTCCCCCTGGCTGCACATGGATGACCGGCGAGCCCGCTGGGTCCAGGTGTTCGCCCGGTTGAGGCCTGGGCGCACGATGGATTCCGCGCGAGCGCCCCTCCAGACCCTGTTCACGCAGATCCGCCAGTACGAGATGACGCTGCCGGCGGCCGGCAGGTGGTCCGCCTACTCGAGGGAACAGTTCATGAAGGGGCGGCTCCTCGTGGACCAGGCGTCCGTCGGGTTCTCGGGCCTTCGCAACGATTTTTCGACGGCTCTGATGGTGCTGATGTGCATGGTCGGCCTCGTTCTGCTGATCGCGTGCGCGAACGTCGCCAATCTGCTTATCGCGCGCGCATTCATGCGCCAGAAGGAAATTGCGGTGCGCCTGTCACTCGGCGCTTCGCGTCTCAGACTGGCGCGGCAGTTTCTCGTCGAGAGCCTGGTGCTGTCGGCGGCCGGGGGCGTCGCCGGTCTTGGGCTGGCGGTGATGTTGACCCGCACGCTGCTCGCACTGATGCCGTCAGACGGCCATCCACCCATGATCTCCGCCAGCCCGGACGTTCGGATTCTGACCTTCACACTGACACTGACCTTCATTACGGGCCTCGTCTTCGGCGCGCTGCCGGCCTTGCGCGCGAGCCGGCCGCAGCCATGGGCCACGCTGAAGGACACGGTCGGTTCGATTGCTGGCGTCGGCGGGTCGCTCTTCCTGCGCAAGAGCCTGGTCGTCGCGCAGGTCGCCCTCAGCTTTCTGCTGCTGTTCGGCGCCGGACTGTTCGTGCGCAGTCTCCAGAACCTGAAGGCCATCGACACGGGTGTGGCGCTGGACAACCTGGTGACGTTCCAGCTGTCTCCGGCGCTCAGCGGCTACGACAACGAGCGCGCGACGCTGCTGTACAACGCGCTGCTCGCTCGCATCCAGTCCGCTCCGGGCGTGAAAGCCGCCGGTCTGGCGACGGTGCCGATTCTCAGCGGCGACGAGTGGGACAGCTCCACGTCGGTCGAAGGACATCGTCCCGTCGATGGCGAAGACATGCAGGCGTTCATGAACGCGGTGTCGCCCGGGTATTTCCAGACGATGAACATTCCGGTGATCGAGGGACGCGACTTCACCCGCGCGGATGTGGATCGCGCCAGGTCCTGCGGCGACGGCGATCAAACCTATCCGTGTCAAGTCATCGTCAACCGGAAGTTCGCGGAGCACTTCTTCCCGGGAGGAAGCGCCGTGGGCAAGCACGTCGGCCGCGGGGTGCGACCCGACACCAGGCTCGACATCGAAATCGTCGGCGTCGTCGCCGATTCGCTGTACGAAGGACCGCGGGAGGGAGTGCGGCGGCAGGTGTTCGCACCCAACTGGGGGCGCAGCAGCGGGACGTTCTACGTCCGGACGCTCACGAGTTCATCCGAGGCCTTCAGCCGGATCCGGCGTGAAGTGCAGGAACTCGATGCGGCGATGCCGGTCTACCAGATGAAGACGGTTCAGGGTCAGCTCAACGAGACGCTCTTCAGCGACAGGGTCACCGCGCTCCTGGCGGCGGGATTCGGCCTGCTGGCGACCATGCTCGCCTCGATCGGGCTGTACGCCGTCATGGCGTTTGTCGTGACGCGGCGCACCAAGGAGATTGGCGTGCGGCTCGCTCTCGGCGCGCGCCCGCGGCTCGTCGTATGGCTCGTCATGCGCGAGGTGCTGCTCCTGCTGGCGATCGGACTGGCGGTCGGTCTGCCGGCAGCGATGGCGGCCGGCCGCTTCGTGTCGTCGCAGCTGTACGGCATTCAGGCGCGCGATCCCTGGATCGCCGGCGCGACACTCGTCCTCCTCACTGTCGTGGCCGCGGCCGCGGGGCTGATTCCCGCCCGCCGGGCCACGCGGATCGATCCCATCCTCGCCCTCCGGTGCGAGTGAGCGCCTTGCAGGAATAATCCCCGGGCCTGATGGCGAAGGGCCGCACCGTCGTCGCGCCGGTTGACCCGGCTGGACGCTAGTGATAGATGTGCTCTCCATTCGGTCCCTGGAGCCGGCGCACATCATGCAGATGGACCAACCTGTCTCGTCGGTGACCCGACGGCGTGTCTTTGGAGCGGCCGTTGCCGGCGTCGTGGTGCTTGCTGCGTTCCCTCTGCTGGCTCAGCGTGGCGGACGCGCCGGTGGCGGCGCCAACGCGCAGATCGATCAACTTCCCGGCAATGCCTCGAACGGGAAAGCGCTCGTGGAGTCCAACAAGTGTCTGGATTGTCACCGCATCGGTGAAACCGGATCGCGCCTGGGGCCCGACCTCTCGAACGTCGGCGTGCTCCGATCGGCCGAGCAACTGGAACTGGCGATTGTGGCTCCGGACGAGGAGGTGCAACCGGAGCACCGGTTCGTCCGCGTCGTTACCAAGGACGGCGAGACGGTTACCGGGCACATCCTGAATCAAGACACTTTCACCGTCCAGTTGATGAACAGCAAAGAAGAGCTGAAGTCGTATCGGCGGGCGAATCTGCGTGAGGTCACGATCCTCAACAAAGGGCTCATGCCTTCCTACAAGGACAAGCTCACGCCGGCGCAGGTGGCCGACGTCGTCAATTACCTTGCGTCATTGAAAGCAGGTGCGCAGTGAAGATCCGGCTCGTCATCCTCCTCCTCTGCGTGCTGGGCGGATCGCTTTCCGCGCAGGTCACCTACGATCGCATCCTCCACGCCGACCGCGAGCCGCAGAACTGGCTGACTTACGGCGGCGGGTACTCGAGCCAGCGGTACAGCCCGCTGACGCACATTACCCGCGAGAACGTGAAAGGCCTGTCGCTCAAATGGGTCTGGCGGCCGAAGTACCTCGACAAGATGGAAACGACGCCGCTCGTCGTGGATGGGGTGATGTACGCCGTCCAGAACAGCGACGTGGTCGCGATAGACGCCGCATCCGGCCGCATGTTCTGGACGTTTCATTTCGCCGTCGATCAGAAATCGAACGCCTATCTCATGGTCTCCAAAGGCCTCGCCATTTCCGGCGACCGGTTGTTCTGGGCGACCTACGACGGCCATCTGATTGCAATCGACGCCAAGTCCGGCAAGGCCGTCTGGAACAAGACGGTGCTCGACTACAAGACCGGGCTGCAATTCAACGTCGCGCCACTCGTCGTCAAGGACAAAGTCATTCTTGGACCCGCGACCAATGAGTTCGGGACGAACTGCTGGATCGCGGCGTTCGACGCGCGGACCGGCGACGAAGTCTGGAGGTTCAAGACCGTGCCTGAGCCGGGCGAGAAAGGAAACGAAACCTGGCCTGGAGACTCGTGGCAACACGGTGGCGCGCCGATCTGGGTGACCGGCTCGTATGATCCCGACACGAATCTGACGTTCTGGGGCACTGGCAATCCCAATCCTGGATGGAACGGCGGCCCGCGGAATCCGGGTGACAACCTCTACGCTGATTCGGTCGTCGCGCTCGACGTCGATACCGGCAAGCTGAAGTGGCACTATCAGTTCACGCCCAACGACGAGTTCGACTGGGATTCCGTGCAGGTGCCCGTGCTCGCTGATCTGGAGTGGCAGGGCCGCGCGCGAAAGGTGATGCTGTGGGCCAACCGCAACGGGTTCTACTACGCGCTCGATCGCGTGACGGGACAGTTTCTGCTGGGCAAGGCGTTCGTCAAGCAGAACTGGAATCTCGGCTTTGACAACGGCCGCCCCACGAGGGCGCCCGGAATGAAACCAACACCGGAAGGCACGCTGGTGATGCCTGGCACGCAGGGCGGCACGAATTGGTACTCGCCATCATTCAGCCCTCACACCGGCCTGTTCTATATCTCGGCCTGGGACAACTACGCGGCGATCTCGCGGTATGGGGAAGTGCCGCCATGGCAGCCGTACCCGCGCAAGTACACGGGCAATACCGGGCGGGCTACGGGAGGCGGGCCGACGGTTTCTCGAGCGGGGCCCGCGTTCCGGACTGAAGACGAGGGCTACGGCGCCGTTCGCGCGATCGACCCGAGGACCGGCGAAAAGAAGTGGGACTTCAAGATGGTCGACTACACCGAGAGCGGTATTCTGACCACCGCCGCGGACCTGTTGTTCTCGGGCGGCCGCGAAGGACATTTCTTCGCGCTGGACGCGCGGACCGGGGAACTGCTCTGGAGAGTCAATCTGGGTGGCACCGTCTCGAGCGGCCCGATTGCCTATGCCGTTGATGGGCGTCAGTACGTCTCCGTTTGTGCGGACGGCGCGCTCTACGTCTTCGGCCTGGCCGACTAGACGACAAGTGCTTGAAGGGGATCCACACGAGATGGCGTTGCTCCGGTTCCTTCAAAGTCTCGCGCCTGAGGCCGACCTCTCGGTCACCTACGACGCCGTCGTGATCGGATCGGGCGCGGCCGGCGGCATGGCGGCGCACGTTCTGACCTCGCAGGGCATGAAGGTCCTGATGCTCGAGGCCGGCAAGAAGCTGGACATCAACAAAGAGCTGAACTCGATGCAGTGGCCGTACGAGCATCCGCGACGAGGTGAGATGCCGCCCGGGCATCACGCGATCTCACTGAACGAATACAACATCCGCCAGCCGCCGTACGCCGGGCCGGACTCGAAGTTCACCAAGGTCTACTCCTATGTTCAGGGCTGGTCCTACACCGACTACAGCAAGAACATCGTCGTCGACGAAAAGGAGCACCCGTACAGCGGTACAAATTACGCGTGGGTCCGTGCGCGGTGTCTGGGCGGGAAGACGAACCTGTGGGGCCGGCTCGCGCTGCGATTGTCGGATTACGACTTCAAGGCGAAGCGCCGCGACGGGTTCGGCGAGGATTGGCCGATCGCCTACAAGGACATCGAACCGTACTACGACCGCGTCGATCGGTACCTCGGGATCTCTGGCGTGAAGGAAAACCTTCCGCACTTGCCGGACAGCATCTTCCAGCGCCCGACGAGGCTGACGGCAGCGGAGGTCACCCTGCGCAATTCACTGAAGACGATGAACCGGGTGCTGACGCCGTACCGCGCGGGTGTGACGACCGACGGGCTCAAGCACAACAGATACCGGAGCCGCTGTTTCGGCCGCGGCGCGTGCAACCGCCGCGTCGGCGGGTGTGATATCCACGCGGCGTTCGACTCGCCGACTGGCTTGATCTATCCCGCGATGGACACTGGCCGCCTGACGCTGCGGACCAACGCGATCGCGCGCGAGATCCTGGTGGACGACAAGACCGGCAAGGCGCGCGGTGTATCGTTCATTGACTCGGAGAGCGGCCGGACGTACGAGGCCAGGGCCAAAGTCGTCGTCGTCGCCGCGTCGACGCTGGAATCGGCGCGGCTGCTGCTCCTCTCGAAATCCGCAAGCCATCCGAACGGCATCGGGAATTCGAGCGGGCATGTGGGCCACAATTTCTGCGAACACGTCATGGGGCCGTCCGTGGTTGGTCTGGTCAAGGATCGGATCGGCAAGGCGAAGACGATCGACGATGGCCGGCCCGGCGGATTTTACGTGCCGAGATTTCGCAATCTGGCTGAAAGAAATCCAAGTTTCATCCGCGGCTACGGCTTCGAAGGGAGCGGCGGGAGCGAGATGTTTCCCGGACATGCGGCTGAAACGCCGGGATTCGGCGCCGCCTACAAGAAGAAGGTGCGCGACTATGGCGGCGCCTATATCGAGATGGGCGGGTTTGGCGAAGTACTCGCCCGTTTCGAGAATCAGGTCGATCTGGACTCGGCGAGAACGGACAAGTGGGGGATTCCGGTCCTTCGCTTCAACTACAAATTCGGCGACAACGAGAAGAAGATGTGCGCCGACATGGGGAACGCGGCGCAGGAGATGTTCGAAGCCGCCGGCTTTGAAATACTCGAGGTAAGCCGGGAGATCCTGACGGAAGGCTGGTCGATCCACGAGCTGGGAACCGCCCGCATGGGCACCGACAGGAAGACGTCGGTGCTCAATCAGTTTCAGCAGTCGCACGACGTCAGGAACCTGTTCGTCGTCGACGGCAGCAGTCATGTCAGCGCGTCCTGCCAGAACCCGACGTGGACGATCATGGCGCTTGCGTGGCGATCCTGCGAGTACCTCGCGTCCGAGCTGAAAAAAGGAAATCTATGAAGACACGCCGCGAAGCGATCAAGCTGGGGGCGGCCGCGACGCTGGCCGTGTCCGTTGGCGTCGGGAAGGCGATCGCGGGACAGGCAGCCGCTGGGGCACCGCCAGCCGCCACGTTTTTCACGCCCGCAGAGCTGGCGCTGGTGGATGAGTTGAGCGAATTAATCATTCCGACCGACGAGCACTCGCCCGGTGCACGTGCGGCGAAAGTCGCGGCATTCGTCGACGGACAATTGGCCGAGGCCTGGGAAGAGAAGGATCGCGCAACCTGGCGCGACGGTCTCAGGCTGGTCGATCGCATTTCGCAGGAGACGAACGCCAGGCCGTTCATGGAGGCTTCAACTGACCAGCGGATTGCCCTGCTGGCACGAATGGCCCGGAACGAGAGCAAGCCGCAGACGCCGGAAGAATTGTTCTTCGTGGAGCTGAAGTCCCGCGTGGTCCACGCCTACTATTCGTCGGAGATCGGTATCAAGCAGGAGATGGAGTACAAGGGCAACGTCTTTCTGCAGGAATTCGTGGGCGAGGACGTCAGCCGGCGCTGAGGTGGACGGGGGTCACTTTCGCGGAACCACGCTCGCCGGTCCCTGAAACAGCCGGCCTGGGGCCGTCGTTATAATCAGCGCAGGTCTACAACGCGATGAGGCGGGATACGTGTCTCCACACAACGAAAGACTCGGTAAGAAGAGAGTAAGGATCAGCCTCGTTGCCTTGAGTTCCGCCGCCGTGCTCGCTGTCTACGGCGCGGGTTACGTGCGAACGCGAGCGGCCGCCGAGCGGTTCGCCGAGGAACCGGTGCGCCGGCGCCCCGTGGTTCCCCCGGCGATCCGGGCGGCCGCACCGGCCCCGACTGCCATTCTGGCCGCTCCGCCGGGCGGCCCGCCACAGGTCTCGCGAACAGACGCCGGTTCCGCCGCCGTTTCGTCGACGTCACCGAACCACACCGTTTCGACTGGGGCGGTGAAGAGGACCGTGGCCGTCGCCACGGCGGCCGTGCCCCGTGTGACCGAAACCGCCGTCAGCCTCGGTTCCGCCGCCGGCTGCTCCAGTCGCCGACAGCGCGCCGACGCCGTCTTTGGCCTCCGCCGTCTCCGCACCGCTCGCCGTCGGCACCATTCCGGCGTCCGATCACGCGACGGTCCTTCTGCCGCCAGCGCCGCCGCAATACAAGGACGGCACGTACACCGGCTGGGGAACGTCGCGGCATGGTGATATTCAAGCGTCCGTGATCATCGCGGGCGGCAGGATCCTCTCGGCAAAGATCGCGCAGTGCCTCACCCGCTACTCCTGCTCCGTGATTGACCCGCTGCCGCCGCAGGTGGCCATCCGGCAGAGTCCCGAAGTCGACTACGTGTCCGGTGCGACCCAGAGCACCAACGCGTTCTACTACGCCGTCATCGAAGCTCTGTCCAAAGCGAAGTGAAGCGAACGAGCACCCGCGCCCGAACGCCCAAGGGGCCCCGCGGGAGCGAAGCCGCCCGGATCAGCACTGACGTTCTGATGGGCACCACCGTGACGATTCAGGTGGTCAGCACAGGTGCAGAGGAAGCGATTGACCGGGCCTTCGAATGGTTTCGCCGCGTGGAAGCGTGCTGTTCCCGGTTCGATCCTTCGAGTGAGCTGATGCGGCTCGCGTCGACGGTCGGCGTCCCGATGCCCGTCAGCACGATGCTCTACGAAGCCGTCCAATTTGCCGTTGCCGTCGCGGAGGAAACCGGCGGAACCTTTGACCCCACGGTCGGCCACACAATGGAGTCGCGCGGTTTCAATCGCGAGTACTCGACCGGCCGCGTGGTCCACACGGACCTCGAGGCGGGCGGTCCCGTCAGCTATCGCGATCTCCGGCTCGATCCTCATGGAAAGACCATCACGCTTCTTCAGCCGCTCATTCTCGATCTTGGTGCCGTCGCGAAGGGGCTCGCTGTGGACACGGCGGCGCGGGAGCTGCAACCCTTCGAGAACTTCGCCATTGACGCCGGCGGCGATCTCTATCTGGGTGGCCGGAATCCGGACGGCGAGGCCTGGGCGGTCGGCATTCGCCATCCGCGGCTGCACGATCAATTGATCGAGACGCTCCGCGTGTCGAACCGGGCGGTCTGCACCTCCGGTGTTTACGAGCGCCCCGGAAAGGACGCGCGCGGCCACATTCTCGATCCCCGGACGGGCCAACCTGCCGACGAGGTTGCCAGTGTGACCGTCGTGGCCCCCACCGCCATGCTCGCCGATGCCGTCGCGACTGCTGCGTTTGTGCTCGGGGCCGAAGAGGGCCTCGAGCTGTTCGAACGACTGGGGGTTGAGGGCCTGATCCTCTCGCCGACGATGGAACGGCGTCAGACGCGAGGACTGGTTCATGCGTAGGCGCCGGGCGCTGGCCAAGTTCTTTCGGACGCCCAAGGGCCTGCTGACGATCGTGCTGGGGATGCTCACGGTCACTGGCGGCGCCTGGCATCGGCCTTCGGCTCGTCGCGCCGAGTCTGATCGCGGCCGTTTCAGCCGGCGCCGTCCTTGACTTCGTCATCTTACGAATCAGGAGGCAGAGTTGGGAGTTTCCGAGCGGGGCGGTGCTCACCGGGCTGATCATCGTGATGGTGCTGCGGCCGCAGGAGCCGTGGTACGTCGCGGCGTGCACGTGTCTGGTGGCGGTCGCGAGCAAGTACGTCTTTCGGACACGATCCGCGAACATCTTCAATCCGGCCGCGTTTGCCCTTGTCGTGATGTTCTATGTCTTCAACTCAGGGCAGAGCTGGTGGGGCGCGCTGGCCGAGTTACCGCTGCCAGCCCTGGCGCTGCTCGTTGCCTCGGGCATCTTCATCGCGGATCGCGTCAACAAGCTGCCGATGGTGCTCGCGTTTCTCGGCAACTATTACCTGCTGTTCACGATTACCGCGTTTGTCAGCGATCCGGGACACGTGGCTGAAATCTTTCGCGCGCCGGACCTACACGCGGTGCTGTACTTCGCATTCTTCATCCTGACCGATCCGCCGACCTCGCCCACGAAATACCGCGATCAGATCATCTGCAGCCTCATCGTCGCCCTCGTCAGCTACGCCGTGTTCGAATGGATTGGGGCCGCGTACTATCTGCTCGCCGGCGTCCTTGCAGGCAACGTCTGGGAAGCCTGGCGGCGCCGGCAGACGAAACGCGCACGCGCGGTTGCCGCGACGAGGACCGCGCGGCATGGACTGCGCGCGCTCGCTGCAGGCAAGTGAGAACGGCTCTAGCGCCCGCCGCCGCCCCGCCCCACGGGCGCCGCAACGTGCGCCGCGACATCCCTGGCGGCTTTCGTCTCGACGCCGGCCTTGCCAAGGAACCCGAGATCGCGGAACCAGTCGATGAACCGGAATTGCCAGGTGCCAAAGGGCGTGTCGTTGCGATCCTTCAGCCCATTGGCGTGCACGCCGTCGCCGTAGATGTGCATCTCGATGTTCGGGATCCGCGCCTTCAGCATCGCGGCGAAATATTGATCCGCCCAATTCGCATGCACGGCGTCGTCTGTTCCTGCGCAGGTGATGAACGCCGGCGGCGCGTTCTTTGGAATCGGCGTGTTCGCGTTGCGCGCAAACGGCGTCGGACCCGGATAGACCAGCCCTACGAAATCGGGCCGCGAGCTCACGCCGGCCAGCGGATCGCCGCTCCTGGCGTTGGCCTGGTCGAAGTCATCGAACGCGACGGCCGCCGGTGCAGCCAGCTCGGCCCCTGCTGAGAATCCCATGATCCCGATCTTGTGCGGGTCGAGGTTCCACTCCTGCGCGTGCGCGCGCACCATTCGGATCGCCTGCTGGGCGTCGTACACCTCGTCGGTCAACGGGTCGTAGCCGTCCCTCCGCAGCCGATTCCGCAGAATGACAGTGTTGACGCCGTAGTTGTAGAAAAACGGCACGAAGTCCGCGGCCTCGGTCCCGACGTTCAGCGTGTTATGGCCGCCGCCGGCCGCCAGAATCACGACGGCGCCGGTGTTCGTCCCCGGATCGACCGGATGAAATTCAATCGAGGGGTTGTGGATATTCACGATGCTCTGGATGCGTCCGGGCACACCCCTCGTCATCGTGTTCTGCTCCGGTTGGCTCACACGATCCATCTTCAGGAAGGGCGAGCCGGGCGGGAAGAGCACCAGAACCTGTCCGCCCTGGACGATTGGTGGAGGGACGAATGGGGTCCCGGCCGCGGGACCTGAAGCCGGCGGGCTCTGTGCCAACCCGGAGACCGAGGCCAGCAGCGGCAGGAACAACGCGGCGGCGAGAGTTCGCGACGGGAAGCCAGCAGGCACGACCATGGTGGCGGCATTATCCAGAATTCGCACGAGCGCCGGCAAGATCACGAAACAATGATCTTCTTGACGCCGCGAGCCTCGAGAATCACGGGCAGCCGCGTGCGGTGATCGCCCTGCAGCATCAGAGACTCGCCCTCGAGACTTCCGCCGCACCCGAGGGCCGACTTGAGTGCGGCGAGCCACGATGAACGGTCGGCCGTACTCAGTTCCAGTTGTTCGATGACCGTGACTTCTTTACCGCCCCGGCCGCTCCGCTCCAGCCGAACGACGGCGCGTGCATGCGTCTGGGTTTTGCTCGTCACATCGCGACTTGGAGCAGATTCCGAGGCGATGGCTTGCGGCAGCATGTCACGCAGGGCGCCCAATCCCGCAAACGGGTTGTGAAAGGGCTTCTGCTCGGTCACAGGCCGCCTCGTCCGCGCGGCGCCGGCGGCGTTGGTACCGCGCTCGCGATCGCGACGAGGGCAGCACGCGCCTCTTCCTTCCGGGCCGGGTCGAGCGTCAGCCGGCGAATGCTGCCCGCGCCTTCGACGAACCTGAAACGGCCGTCGTCGCTCACAGACAATGAGCCCAATGCCGAGACGGCGAAGAATCCTGAGTCGGGCTGGACAGCGAAGTGCATGGCGGCAAGGTCGTGCATCGGCGCGTCGTAAGGCACCGGTTTGTACGCGCGATAGGCGTCGGCGACCGGGTGAGCCGGCTCCAGACCGAACAGCTTGTCCAGATCCGAACCGGGGAAAAGCAGCGCGTCGCCGACGTCTTTGCCGCACAGAAACATCGGCGCGGGGCAATCGGCGATGAACTTGCGGAGCGCCGCGGGCTCCCGTTGCGGTTCATCGCCTTCGACAATCACGACCCGCCGCACGCGCTGCTTGTATTGGTCCTTCGCGCCGGCCAGATCGAGTGACTTTGCCAGCCATGCGGCCGGTGCGCTCGACACGACCACGGTCTCGGCGTTGAAGACGATGCCGTTGCGCAGAACGGCGTCAGCCTGCGACGTGTCGCTAAGCTGTCGAATGCCGCGGAGGAACTGCGGGTCGCCATTCGGTTTCTTTCGATCCACCGCGGTCTTCACCATCGGAGGATCGGCCGGCAGTGGGGTGACCGCCGCCAGACCGACGGCGAGAGCCTGGTTGCTGTTGCGCGCTGGGCCCGAGTAGAAGCGCGCGACGATGTCGCAGAAGATTGCGGTGCTCAAGCCCGCACCGGTCACGCAGACGGCGCCCACACGCGCCTGGCGTTTGCTCTCAAAAACGTAGAGCGCCGCCAGCGCGAGCGCGGCATCGGGACGCGCCATCGCTGTGTTGTAGACGACGCCAATCGGCGCGGCCACTGGGCCTCGGGATTGAAACGGGTACGACGGGTACGACAGGTACGAGGAGGGAGCTTCGCTGGTCATCTGGTTTAAGTGAAGGCGATGAACGTCAGCGCGTTCCTTGTACCGTGTACCTCGTACCCGTCGTACCCATCGTACCCGTCGTACCGTGTACTGTCGTACCTGTCCGTGCCTGTCAGCTCAGTGAAAGTCCTGCCAGTTGCCCGGTCGAATCGCCCACGTGTTCAGCCCGCACGCCGGCCCGCTCGATCATCGTCGCGAACAGGTTGCATACCGGGGTCTCGCGCTGGTAGATGATGTGGCGTCCCGGACTCACGAAGCCAGTCCCGCGCCCGACCAGCAGCGTTGGCAGTTGATCGTGCGTGTGCTGGTTGCCGTCAGAGAGGCCGCTGCCGTACGAAATGAGCGATCGATCCAGCAGATTCGAGTCACCCTCCTTGGTGTTCTTCATCTTCAAGAGGAATTCGGCAAAGAGTTTCGTGTGCAGTTCGTTGATCTGGCGGACCTTGGCGAGCATCTCCATGTTGCCCTGGTGGTGAGTGAGCGGATGATGGCCGTCGGCAATGCCGATTTCCGGATAGGCGCGCACCGAGCCTTCGCGGCCAATCATGATCGTGGAGATCCGGGTGATGTCCGCCTTGAAGGCAATGATCATCATGTCGGTCATCAGGCGGAAATAGTCGGCGAACTCGGCTGGGACGCCGAACGGCTTGTCGATGCCGGGGTCGATGGTGGTGCCTTCCGTTGCCGCCCGCTGGACCTGCTGTTCGATCTCGCGCACGGATGTCAGGTACTCGTCCATCTTGCGCCGGTCGGCGCCACCGAGCGTCGATTCCAGTTTTTGCGTCTGGCCGAGCACGGTGTCGAGAATGCTTTGTCGCATCGCGAGTCGGCGCGCGTGCGCCTCGGGCGCCTCCACTATGTCCGATCCGAACAGCCGTTCGAACAGCTGGCGCGGATCGGAGATGGGCGGCAGCGGCTGAGAATCGGTCTTCCACGACACGTTGTAGACGTAGGCGCAGGAATAGCCGCTGTCGCAGTTGCCCGCCTGGCGTGCTTCCTCGAGACCGACCTCGAGCGACGGCAGCTTCGTCAGATGGCCGACCGCATTGGCGGCGATCTGATCGGCCGAGATGCTGAGCTTGAGGTCCGCGCCGGCGGTCTTGTACACCTCGACACCGGTCATGTACGAACCGAGGGCACGCCCGTGGTCGCCCGGGCCCGACTGGAGCGGCCGGCCCCAGTTGGTCGTCAGGTTCGAGAGCACGAGCATGTCGTCCTTGAGCGGCTGGAGCGGCGCCAGGACCCCGGGTAGCGTTCCGAGCGGTCCTTCGGCGGCGGGCGTCCAGTTGCGCATGTCGATGCCGTTCGGCACGTAAAACCACGCCAGCCGCAGCGGCGCCTCGCCCGCAAACGCGCTCTTGGCGAACGCCGGCACCATCGCGTCGAGGAACGGCAGGCTGATGGCCGTCCCGATCCCCTTCAGAACCGTCCGGCGCGACAGAGATCTTCCGAGTGACGATCATTTCTTGGCTCCGCGAATATTCAATGCTGGATTCTGAGGTCCTGGGTCTGAATTACCCGCGCTTTTCACGACGGTCTCGCCTCGCCGCGCCTGGAACGGCACGCTCTTGACGATGGCCTGAATCAACGCCTGAAGCCGATAGTCCGCGGCCGCAGTCTGCCGCACCAGAGCCTGCAGTGCAAGCCGATCGTAGGATTCCACGCCCCGGCCGAGCGCGTACGTCAGCAACTTTTCCGCCAGGCCTCGCGTGAATTCGGGCAGCCGATCGCGAAGCAGCGTCTTCATTTCGGCGGGCCCGGAAAATGGACGGCCATTCGGGAAAGTCCCGGTGGCATCGACGGGAAACTTTCCGTCCATGACGCGCCACCGGCCGATCGCGTCGTAATTCTCGAGGCCGAACCCGAGCGGATCCATCTTCGTGTGACAACTGGCGCACAAGGCGACCGTCCGGTGAGTCTCCATCTGCGCGCGAAGTGAGCGCTCAACGCCGACAGAGGCTTCGTCGAGCGTCGGCACATCGGGAGGCGGGGGCGGCGGCGGCGAGTTGAGCACGTTGTCCAGCAGGAACTTGCCACGCAGGACGACCGATGTGCGCGTCGGATAGCTCGAGACCGTCAGGACGCTGGCCTGGGTGAAGACTCCGCTGCGCTCATCGGTCGTGAGGTCGACGCGCCTGAAGTCCGGTCCCTCGACGCCGGGGATGCCATAGTGGGCCGCGAGCCGCTCGTTCACGAACGTGTACTTGCCGTCGATGAAGTCCGACACCGGCCGGTTCTCGCGGAACACCGCGTCGAAGAACATCTCCGTCTCCGTACGCATCGCCTCCCGCAGGTCGGCGTTCCACTCCGGAAACCGCTTGTTGTCCCGCTTGACCGCATCGAGACTGCGCGTCTCGAGCCACTGGCCTGCGAAATTGTCCGAGAAGGCGGCTGACTTCGGACTGGCGATCATCCGCGTGACCTGCGCCGTCAGGATGGCGGGCAGGTGCAGGCGGTTGGACTCGGCCGAGACGCAGCAGTTCATCGTCCGGCATCGAGCTCCAGAGGAAGTAGCTGAGGCGCGAGGCAAGCTCGACATCGCTGATTCGCGCGATCGTGCCGGCTGGCGGACTCCGCTCGATGCGGAACAGAAACTGCGGCGAGACCAGCAATGCGGTAATCGCGAACTGCAGGCTCTGGGCGGGCGTGTAGTCCGCCGTCCGGGCGCGGTTGAAGACGCCCGTCAGTTGCGCGATTTCCGGCGCCGTGACGGGGCGCCGGTAGGCGCGGTGGGCGAGTGACGTGAGAATCCGGTTCACGCACGCCGCGCCGGAAGCCGGATCGCAGATGAGCGCCTTCTTCACCACCTTGTGCGGCTGCGACGGGCGGAAACGGCCCGGCCATCTCGATGGACTCCGGAAAGATGTTCTGACCGGCGTCGTTGCGCGACTTCGCAGGGATATTCTTCAGCCCGTCATCGTTGACGAACGCGGCACGGAACACGTGCTCGTTTGCGCTGAGGAAGACTCGCGCCTCCTGGACGCCGCGCTGCGTCCCGCCGCCCTGCTTGTTCACGGCGCTGATCTGCACCGGCACGCTGGCGGTCTTCACCGGTGTGCCGTCGACGGAGATCAGCGAGCGTGACCGGCGGATCGTCCAGGCCGCGATGGCCCGTCAGGTTGACCCTGATCGTGTAGTCGGCGTCGTACTCGACGATTTGCTTCAGCTCCGTAACGTTGTCGAGAATCCGGCGGACGCGATCGCGCCGGCTGAAGATGGCAGGTCTTGGAAGCGGATCGCCGCCGACAGCGCGCGCGGCGATGCGTTCGGCCGACGCCAGGTACTTCTGCATCAGCGTCGGCGAAACGGTCAGGACGTCGCCGATGTTGTCGAAGCCGTAGCCGGAGTCGTCGGCCGGAAACTCGTCCGCGGCGCGGAAATCCACGCCGAGCAGATCGCGCACGGTGTTGGCGTATTCGGTCCGGTTCAGCCTGTGTGCGGTGACGCGGCCCGGGTCGGGTTTGGCCGTCCGGTCGATGCGATCCAGCTCGCCTTCGACAAAGGCCATGAGCCCTGAGAGCTCCTCGTCGGACGGCGGCGCAACCGTCGGCGGCGGCATCTCCCCGGCTCGCAGTCGCGCCAGAATCTTGTCCCATCCGTCACGGTGAGTGACGAATGAAGCGGGATTGGCATAGAGCTCGATGTTCAGCGGCGTCGACGCGTTATGGCACTCGGCGCAGACCTCTTCGAGCACCGGGCGAACGTCCCGATCGAACGATCGAGCGTCGGCCAGGCGTTGCGCCTGGACCGCCGACGGTGCGGAACTCCGCCCGATCAAAACCGCGGCAAACAGGCCTCCGGCCAGGACGAGACGCACCGTCGACCGGCGTCCCCGAGCGGAACCCGCGCCCAGAGGCGAACGCATGAAAGCCTGATCATACGCGCAATCGCATATGCTGCCACCCCGTGATTGGATCGGTTGTGCACGCCCGTCCCGGCCGACGGGCGCAAATGCTGTGGGTGCTCGCGCTGCTGTTTTGGGCCACCCGCGGCGCTTCCGGCCAGCAATTCGATCCGGCCTATCGGTTTCGCACCCTCCAGACAGAGCATTTTCTGGTCCACTTTCACCAGGGCGAGGATGCGTTCGCCATCCGGCTGGCGGAGATTGCCGAGGACATCTGGCGGGGACTCAGGCTCGGTCGAGAGGCGCCTCGTCGCACCCACGTCGTTCTGGTCGATCAGGCGGATCTCGCGAATGGCTGGGCGACCCCGCTGCCGCGCGACACCATTGCGATCTATGCGGTCTGGCCGGCCGCCTCAGACACGCTCAAAACCGACGACTGGCTTCGGCTGGCCTTGACGCACGAGTTCACGCATATCGCCCATCTCGACCGATCGGAGGGCTGGGCACGTGTGGCGCACGACATCTTCGGCCGCACGCCGCTGGCCTTTCCGAACCTGTTCTTGCCGATCTGGCAGATCGAGGGACTGGCAGTGTACGAAGAGAGTGCACTGACGGGCCAGGGACGGCAGCATGCCGGCGATTTCCGGGCGATCGTTGACGAAGCCACGCGCGCGCGGCGGCTTCTGCCGTTGGATCGGATCAACGGCGGCCTGACGCGCTGGCCAGGCGGCGCAGCGCCGTATGCCTACGGAGCGGGATTTCAGACGTATCTCGCCGATCGGTACGGGCCAGAAACGCTGGCCGACCTGGCCGGCCAGACCGCGCGAAGCCTGCCGTACCTCGGATCGCTTGCATTCAAACGGGTGTTCGGAAAATCGCTGGGCACGCTCTGGCGTGAATACGAGGAAGCGACCATGGCGGCGAATCCAGTAGTCGCCCGGCGCGACCAGGGAACACGGCTGACCCACCACGACTATGAAGTGCTCGGGCCTCGCTTCGTCCGGGCCGCCTGCTCGGGTTGTCCACTCGAGATCTATTACTCCGTTCGGAACGCAGACGAGTTTCCATCGATGTACCGCCTTCGGATCGACGACGCTCGGCCGGGATCGCCCGAGCACGTGACCAGCCGGTTTCTGGGATCGACACTGGCGCCGGGCCGCGACCGTCTCTATTTCGATCAACAGGAGCTCCGCCGCAACGCGGGCCTGTACAGCGATTTGTATTCGCTCGATCCAGCGTCCAGGCGAGTTCGACGGATGACACGCGATGCGCGGCTCATCGATCCCGATGTGTCCCCGGATGGCCGGACGATTGCGGCGGTCCACATTCGGCCCGGCCAGCGTGAGTTGGCGCTCGTGAGACTTGTGTCGGCGGACGCGGTTTCTGAGATCACGGTCCTCGCATCCGAGCCCGAGACGCAATTCAACGCTCCGCGGTGGTCGCCCGACGGTCGATCGATCGTCGTTGGGCGCCAACGCCGCGGCGAGCAGGCGGGAATTGTCATCGTCGACGTGGCCTCGGGCGTTATCCGACCAATTACAGCCACGGCGGAGACGCGCTGGGCCACGCCCGCGTGGCGCCGTGACGGACAAGCTGTAATTGCCGCCGCCGCCACAGGCGACGACCCGTTCAATCTGTTCGAGATCGACCTTGCCAATCTCGGCACGCGTCAGCTTACAGACACAACCGGCGGAGCGACGTGGCCGGATGTTGCTCCAGACGGTGCATCCCTCGTCTACGTCGGATACACCGCAGATGGTTTCGACATCTTCCAGATGCCGTATCCCGCGACGGCGTCATTGTCGCAGTCTCCGGCCGCGAGCACGCGTGGTGACGCGTCAGGCCTCATTTCGCCGGCACCGAGGCCAACGGCATCGATTCCAGGCGCCAGCGCCTACTCGCCGTGGAAGACCGTGACGCCGACGTCGTGGTTTCCCACGCTGGCCTTCTCGGAAGGGGCCGTGTCGGTCGGCGGCGTCACGGCGGGTTCGGATGTGCTCGGCTACCACAACTTCACAGCGTCGGCGGCGCTTCGTCACGACACGTCCGCGACATCGAACGCCGGGTCGGCGCTCGACTGGGGGCTTTCGTACGCGTACGCTCGTTGGCAGCCTTCGTTGTTCGTTTCGACCTCGAGTGATACCTCGTCGCTGGCGGGTACGCCAGCGGGCGACGGCCGGCCGTCGCCGGTGACTCGGCGCGAGCGAAAGCTGGAAACCGGCCTGCTTCTCCCGCTCAACCACACGCGGACCAGCCAGACCGCGTTTGTGTCGTTCATCCGTGCGACCGATCGGCTGACGACGGCGGTGGACGAGAGACCGTTCGATCGCGGGGCGCTGCGCCTGGCCTGGGCGTTCCGGTCGGCGCACGAGTTTGCGAACTCGATCAGTCCCGAGCGCGGCTTCACGATTGGAGCCACGACGGAACTGGTCCGTCAGCGGCTGGGGTCGACCGCGGACGCCACGACCTCAACGGCCGACGCCCGGGTCTATTGGCCAGGGCTCGCGACGCACCATGTGATGGCGGTCCGCGTGGCCGGCGGGATGACCAGCGGCGATCCACTGGCCGGGCGTACGTTTCTGATCGGCGGTGACGGACCGAATGGCAGCGTCGTGAGCTTCGACTCAGAGGCCTTGAGCCTCCTGCGGGGTTTTCACAAAGGCAGCTTCGCGGGCACCCACACTGCACTGGTCAACCTGGATTACCGCTGGCCGCTTGTCAGACTCGAGCGCGGCTGGGGAACGTTGCCGGGCTTTCTCCACACGCTGCACGCCGCGATGTTCGCTGATTTCGGTCAGGTGTGGACGCGCGAGTTTGTCGCGCGCGACTGGAAGACTTCATTCGGAGCCGAGATTTCCGGCAGGGTCGTTGCCGCCTACTTCCTGCCGTTGACCCTCACCGCTGGTGTCGGAAGGGGTCACGACGGCCGGCACGTTCTTCCCGACACGACGACTTTTTACGCAAGAGCCGGATTCGCGTTTTGATGAAATGGGCTCAGAATACTCGTGGAGACGGCATGACGAGACGATCCCTCGATGGATGGGCGCGCAAGCGTCCGGAAGATCTGCGCAGCCATCGCTGGTACGGCGTGAAGGACCTGCGGTCGTTCGCGCACCGATCGCGAACGGCCCAGATGGGGTATGACCGCGCGGACTACGCCGGAAAGCCGGTCATTGCCATCATCAACACCTGGAGCGACATCAATCCCTGTCACGCACACTTCAAGCAACGCGTCGAGGACGTGAAGCGCGGGATTTGGGAGGCGGGCGGCTTCCCCATGGAACTGCCGGCCATGACGCTGTCCGAAGTGTTTCAAAAGCCGTCGACGATGCTGTACCGCAATTTCCTGGCGATGGAAGCCGAGGAAATCCTGCGGTCCTATCCGGCCGACGGCGCCGTCCTGATGGGCGGCTGCGACAAGACGACCCCTGCCTTGATAATGGGCGCCACCTCGATGAACCTGCCGGCGATCTTTCTGCCGGCTGGTCCGATGCTCCGCGGCAATTGGAGAGGCGCGACGCTCGGCTCCGGCTCCGACGTCTGGAAGTACTGGGCCGAACTGCGCGCCGGAAACCTGACCGAGCGCGAGTGGTGCGAAATCGAGCAGGGGATCGCGCGATCGCCCGGCCACTGCATGACCATGGGCACCGCGTCGACGATGACCAGCGCGGCCGAGGCGCTTGGACTCACCCTGCCGGGCGCCGCGTCGATTCCGGCGTCCGACTCGCGTCACGCTGTCATGGCTGCAGCGACCGGCCGGCGGATTGTCGAGATGGTCTGGGAGGATCTGAAGCCGTCCGACGTGCTGACGTCATCTTCGTTCCAGAATGCGGTCACCACGGTCCTCGCGCTCGGCGGATCGACCAACGCCCCCATCCATCTCATTGCCATGGCCAGGCGGGCCGGCATCGCCCTCACGCTGGACGACTTCGATGCGCTCGCCAGGAAGACCCCGCTTCTCGCGAACATCCGTCCATCGGGTGAGTATCTGATGGAGGACTTCTATTACGCCGGCGGGCTGCCGGGGCTGCTCGGCCATCTGGCGTCTCTGCTCGATGTCAATGCGCTGACCGCGAACGGGCGCACGTTGGGGGAGAACATCGCCGGGGCGCAGGTGTTCAATGACGATGTCATTCGGGGAATGAAGACCGCGCTCGTGGGCTCGGACACGCTCGCGGTGCTGCGTGGGAATCTCGCGCCGGACGGAGCGGTGATCAAGCCGCCTGCCGCTGAACCGCGCCTGCACCGGCACACGGGGCCGGCCGTCGTCTTTGCCGACTACAACGATATGGCCGCACGCATCGATGTGCCGGATCTGCCTGTGGACGAGAACACCGTGCTCGTGCTCAAGCACGCCGGGCCGATCGGCGGGCCAGGCATGCCCGAATGGGGCCAGCTCCCAATTCCGAAGAAGCTGCTCGAAAAAGGAGTGCGCGACATGGTGCGCATCTCCGATGCGCGGATGAGCGGTACGAGCTATGGCACGTGCGTCCTCCACGTCGCACCTGAGTCGTTCGTGGGAGGACCGCTGGCGCTGGTGGAAGATGGCGATCTGATCGAGCTCGATGTGCCTGCGCGCCGCTTGACGCTGCGCGTCACGGACGCCGAGTTGGCGCGCCGCCGGGCCGCCTGGCAGCCGCCGCCGCCGAAGTACCTGCGCGGTTACGGCGCGATCTACGTTCGCCACATGACGCAGGCGAACGAAGGCTGCGACTTCGACGTCCTTGCCCGTGGCGTCGAGACGCCCGACCCGGAGATTCACTAGACCTTTTCGCGCTACAGATTGCTCTTCTTCAGCGTGTACGCGATCGCTTCTGTCGGCTCGGGAAATGACGCTCTTGGTGTGTTGCCGCGATAATCGATGTCACGGATACCGATTTCGCTGGTGTAGAACGCGTCGACGGTCATGCGACGTGCCAGCGTGAAGAACCGAATGCCCGGATCGAGGTCGGGCGACTGGTTACGTCGGTAGGCGATGAGATCGAGCAGCGCTGTCTGCTGGGCGGGTGAGGCCGTCGCGAAGTCAGCCGCGCCCTTGGCCTGCGCCCTGCTGTCGAGCCAGGCGAGCCCTTTCGTATAGCTGGTCTTCAAGTCGCTGTTCACGCCAAGGAGCGTATCGATCCAGGCGGCCGCCCCGGCCGCCACGGCCCCGGGGGCGCCGTTCTCGACGGGAATAATCAGATCCGTGAGCCGCTCGAGTGTTCGGTACTCATGGACCGTGAGCGCTGCCGGAACGTACGCGCCGCCGGCAGAGGCCGCGGCCATGCCGGCCATCTGATGGACCTCCTGCGCTGCGCTCCGATCGACGGCGCCCATCGTGGCGACCGCCAAAGCGAGCCTGCGCAGAACCTCACGTCTGGAGATGTCAGACATTGCCCTTCCTCATTTCTTCCGCGAGGTACTCCGCGGTTCGCCAGGCGAGCGCGATGATGGTGTGCGTCGGGTTCTTGTCGGGGTTGCCGACAAACGGACCGGCGTCGGCCACGAACAGGTTCTTCACGTCGTGCGCCTGGCAGAATCGATTGAGCACGCTCGTCTGCGGATCGGTGCCCATGCGGACGGTGCCGACTTCGTGGATGATCGCGCCGCCTCGCGAAATCGGCGGACGCGGCGCCACGGGCGCCGCAGCAGCCGCTTGAGGTGCCGCAGGCGCTGCCGATCCGGCCGGACCCGCCGCTCGACCCCGGCCCTGAACCGCCGGTGTCACGTTCACGCGGCCGCCCATGCCCTCGATGATCGCGCGGAAGGTGTCCTGCATGTGGACGACCTGCTTCAGTTCGTGATCGCTCCAGGCCCAATGGAACCGCAGCACCGGGATGCCCCAGCGATCGACGACCTGCGGATCAATCTCGCAGTAGGACTGCTCGTTGGGAATCATTTCTCCGCGGCCGCTGAAGCTGACCGAGGTGCCGTATTCGTCGCGAATGGCTTTCTTCAAACTCAGACCGTAGCCTTCGGCGGTGTTGACGACGCCCTGGTAGGAGCCGATGCCGGGCATGCCGAAGCCGCCGCCGATTTCCACGTGATAGCCGCGGGGAAAGCCGAGATCCTTCTTGTCCCACAGCCACCACGGAATGTAGATGTGGCCGCCGTACCCATCCGAGTTGTAGTGAGGCATCCCCACGAGCGCCGGGATATGCCCCGACAGACTCGAGCCGACCGTGTCCATCAGGTAATGGCCGACCTTGCCGGAGCCATTCGCCAGTCCCTGGGGATGCTGCGCCGACTTTGAATTGAGCAGCAGCCGCGCGGATTCGCAGGCGCTCGCTGCCAGCACGACCGTGCGGCACCGGACTTGCCGTTCTGTGCCGGTGGTCTTGTCGATGTACGAAACCGCGCTGACTTTGCCGGCGGCGTCGGTGATGAGCTCGCGCGCCATGGCGTTGGCCAGCACTTGCACGCGGCCGGTCCGCATGGCCGGAAAGATCTGGACGTAGCTCGCCGCGTAGTTCGAGGCCGTCATGCAGCCGCGGCCGCACTGGCCGCAATAATGGCAGGCCGGCCGGCCGTTCTTCGGCGTCGTGATGACGGCCTGGCGCGACGGGACGCACGGAATGCCGAGCTTTTCGCACGAGTGTTTGATCAGAACCTCGTGCGCCTTCATTGGCGCCGGCGGCTGGAAGATGCCGTCGGGTGCGCTGCGGATCCGCTCGACGCTGCCGGTGACGCCGATGAATGTCTCGGCCTTGTCGTAGTAAGGCGACAGGTCCTCGTAGCTGATCGGCCAATCCACGCCCAGGCCGTCGCGCTGGTAGGGCTTGAAGTCGTAGTCGGCAAACCGCAGGGTGACGCGGCCGTAATGATTGGTGCGGCCGCCAAGGATGCGAGATCGGAACCAGGAGAAGTCGCTGCCAGGCGCGACGGTGTACGGTTCGCCCTCGAGCTGAGCGCCGCCGAACGTCGCGCTGTAGCTGAAGCCGGTGGCCCGGCCGCTGTAGGCCTCTGCATGCGGGCCGGTTCCCCGATTGGGCGCCTGATAGGGCCACATGTGCTCTTTCAGGTCCGACATCGCCAACATCGGGCCGGCTTCCATGAGCAGCACGGAGATGCCTAGATCGGTCAACACTTTCGTGACCGTGCCGCCACCGGCGCCCGAACCGATGATCACGACGTCGTGTACGGTCTGGTTCGCTTCGGCTTGCGTCATCGATGACTCCTAGTGACAGGCCACTAGATTACTCCTGCCTTCTTCATGACGGTTGTCGTTGTTTCCAGCCCCAGTTTCGCCGCGTCGTCCGCCGACATCTCTGTCGTGACGCGACCCAGCGGCTCGGGACTCACGCCGTCGTCATAGCCGATCTTCTGCAGAGCCTGAAAAAAGCCAACGAGGTCGATGACGCCTTCGCCAGGCATCCAGCGCTGATTGTCGCGCACCTCTTCGGCCGGCGCCGGCTTGGCATCGGAGACATGTACGTGGATGATTCGGGACTTGCCGGCCGCCAGAATGTCGTTGACCGTGCTGCCGGAATGATGCCAGTGCCACGCATCCAACACGGCGCCGGTGTTGGCGCCGCAGTCTTTCGCGAGATCAACCGTTTCAGCCAGGGTCCAGATGAACGGCGTGCGTGGCGGTCCCGCGGGCCGGCCTCCGGCGTTCTCCGTCGCTGCGCCGCCCGCCGCCGGCGCCGCCGCGGCCGCGGCTCCGCGCGGACCGGCGCCGCCCATGCGCATATAAAGAGGTCCAAGAAACTCGAGGCCGAGCCGGATGTTCGAGCGCTGAAGGACTTCTGAAACTGCTGCCAGTCGATCGCGAACCAGTTTGCGATATTCGTCCTTGGGCGCGGGACTGGTGGCCGGCAACACCATCATCATCTTCGAGCAGCCGACCGCCGCCGTGAAGGCTGCGTCGTCGGCGAGTTGAGGCAGCTTCTGTTTGAATGCCTCGTCGTCGCCGGCAAAAGGTCCGGCGAGCGGCAAGCTGACGATGGTCGGCCTGATCTTCAACTCTGCGAGAAGCGCACGGGTCGCGTCGAGACCGGCCGTCCTGGCGGGGCCGAGGCTCCAGTCCACACCGCCGTATCCGGTGCGCGCGGCGAGGCGCGCGAATTCCGGCCAGGCGACGTTCTTGCCGCTGGTCAGTGCGCCGTTAAGCGAGACGAACATGCCGGGTGCCGCGCCGGCGCCCAGCCGGTTGACCGCACCGGCAAGTGCGGCGACGCACGCCGTACGCTCGAGGAACGATCGGCGGGTGAGTGACGGCATGAAGAGGATCTCGCGCTCTAACAGTTCAGCGGGACGCGACGTCGTCCCGCGTAAATGAGCCGTCGACAAACCGCCAGACGCGGCCATTCGGACTCTTATCTCGCAGCAGCGGCGGCAGACGATCGGGCCGCACGTTGTCATAGCACTGCAGCATCGCGAACCGGCGCAGCGAGGCCGGGATGCCGACTGCGGTGAACCCTGGATGACCGGTCGCAGGGAACGGGCCGCCGTGGTTCATGGCCGGACTCACGGCCACGCCGGTAGGCATCTTGTCATTCAACAGGCGTCCGACGTGCGGCCGAAGGTGCGGGGCCAGTTCCTCATACAACGCGTCGTCGGATCCGCGCGAATCCGAATAGATCGCGCCGGTCAGATTGCCTTCGAGCCGGTCCAGCACATCGGCTGATTCGCGACAGTCGCGCGCGACGACCAGAAGCGCGGCGCTGCCGAACGCCTCCGTCTGAAGAGCCTCGGATGCCGCAAGAAACTCCCGTCCGCTCACTCGAAGCAGTGTGTTGGCGTGGCGGCATCCCGGCGGCGGCAACGCGGCGCCTCCGGTGAGCACCCGGGCACCCGCACCCTGAAGACGCTTCACGCTCTCTGAGAGCGAACGCACGACGGCGGAGGAGAGCAGGGGCGGCGGCGGCGCGGCCTCGAAGCGCTGCGTCACGGCGCCGATGAATTCTTCCGTCGTGCCGCCTTCGAAGAGCACGATGAACCCCGGATTGGTGCAGAATTGCCCGCCGCCGAGCAGGCAGCTTCCCGCAAACTCCTCGGCGAGCTTCATGCCGCGTTCGACGAGCGCGCCCGGGAGGATCATCACCGGATTGATGCTCGACAGCTCGACGTAAATCGGCTTGCCCGCGGCGTCGGCGGCGGCCTTGAGCTTGAGGCCGGCGCTGCGGCTTCCAGTGAAGCCCGTCGCACCGGTACGCGCATCGGCCACGAGCTTCAGGCCGGACGACGGGTCGGTCCGGTAGATCAATTGCACCATGCCCGAAGGCAGGCCCGTCTCGCCGGCCGCGATGAACGCCTCTTCCGCCAGCATGCGCGACGTCCCGGGATGAAGCGGGTGACCCTTGGCGATGACCGGGTTGCCGGCGGCGACAGCGGCGGCAAAATCACCGCCGGCGGCGCCCGAGAACGCGAACGGAAAGTTGTTCGGGCCGAAGACGACCACCGGGCCGATGGGCGCCAGGCACGAGCGAATGTTCAGTCTGGTGTCGATGGTTGGGAGGGCCCACGTGCCTTCGAGCGCGGCTGCCGCGGCCTGGCGAAGCTGATCGCTCGTGCGTGGATGCTCTACGTCACGCAGGCGGGGCGCCTTCGGCAGTCCCGTCTCGACGTGAGCCTGTTCGACCAGCTCATCTTTACGGGCATCCAGCCGGGCGGCGAACCGGTCCAGAAAGTCCGCGATCTGACTCGCGGGTGCGCGGCGCAGCACGGCCGCGGCAGCGGACGCCGCGGCAAGCGCCGCGTCGCAGTCCGCCCACGAGCTGACCGGATACTCGTCGTCAAGCCTCCCGCCGGTCGCCGGATTCTCCGCGGCAAACGTACTGGTGGATCTCGACGCCCGCCACGCTCCGTCGATGAGCACGTGACGAGGCGCCATCAGACGACTGCGACGGCGTTGGTGAGCGAGCCGATTCCAGAAATTCTGATCTCAATCACATCGTGCTCCTGCAGCGTAAACGTGTCTGGCGGTACGACGCCGGTTCCGGTCAGCATGACGGCGCCGTAAGGAAATCTCTGGCTGCGAAAGAGAAACGCCGCCAGCGTCTCGAAGTGGCGCTTGATCTGACCGATCGATGTCTCGCCCTCGAAGACCACGGACTCATTGCGACGAATGCCGATCCCGATCGTCCAGGCGCGTGCGTCGTCCTCGGCGACGCCCAGCGTGATCCAGGGTCCGATCGCGCAGGACCGATCGTATATTTTCGCCTGGGGAAGATACAGGAGGTTTTCGCCCTCGATGTCGCGCGAGCTCATGTCGTTGCCGATGGTGTAGCCGGAGATGCGGCCGCGCGAGTTCATGACAAGCGCCAGCTCGGGCTCCGGCACACTCCATGAGGCGTCACGCCGAATCCCGACCGGCTCGCCAGGGCCGACGACCTTTTCCGGCAGGCACTTGAAGAAGATCTCCGGCCGCTCTGCGTCGTACACCTTGTCGTAAGCCGTCGCACTGAAATCAGACTCTTCCATGCGCGCGACCTTGCTCCGGAAGTAGGTAACGCCGGCCGCCCAGATTTCCTGACGTTCGACCGGCGCGTGAAGCCGAAGGCCGTCGGGTCCGGCGACGGGCAGGCCGTCGAGAGGCAGACGGTCGAGAAATCCAGCCGGATCATCCTGCTCGAGAATCGTCTCTATCCGGGTGATGCCCGCCGGTGTCAGGTCCCTGATGCGCGACTCCCCGTTGACGAGCCCGACCCGCACGTCCCGATCTCCGATCGCGAAGCGGCACAGTCTCATGAACTCCAGACAGTACTGAAGGAGCTGGTAGGATGCAAAGAGGCAGTCCGGCGGAGGAATGTTCATGTCATCCATGATGGCCGCCAACGCGCAATCTGCTGGTGAGGCGCCCGACACGGCGGGCAACCCGCTGCTACTGCCGAGCTCGTTGCCGTTTCAGGCGCCGCCGTTCGACAAGATCAAGAACACCGATTTTCAGCCCGCGCTCGAAGAAGGGATGCGGCAGCACCTGACGGAGGCCAATGCGATCGCCGACGATCCCGCGCCGCCCACGTTCGAAAATACGCTCGTGGCCCTCGAAAACAGCGGGCAGACGCTCACGCGCGTTCAGTTGGTCTTCAACGCTTTGACCGGCGCGAATACGAACGATGAGCTCCAGAAGCTCGAAGAGAACGTCGCGCCGAAACTAGCGGCGCACCAGGACGCCATTCTCCTCAACTCGAAGCTGTTCGGCCGGATCGAAACCCTGTACCGCCAACGGGCGCGATTGAAGCTGGACGCGGAAGCGGCACGCCTGCTGGAAGTGACCTATCAGCAATTCGTGATGGCCGGCGCCCTGCTGTCCGACGCGAACAAGACCGCTCTCAAGAAGTTGAATGAAGACGACGCCTCGCTCAGCGCGAAGTTCACCAACCAACTGCTTGCGGCCGCCAAGGATGCGGCCCTCGTCGTGACCGATCTGTCGGAGCTGTCGGGACTGTCTCAGGCCGATCTCGATGCGGCGGCTGAGGCGGCCAGGTCCCGCAATCTCGAGGGCAAATGGGTCCTGCCGTTGAAGAACACGACCCAGCAGGACGCCTTACGGTCGCTCACGAACCGTGCGACCCGCGAGAAGCTGTTCAAAGCAAGCTGGACGCGGGCCGAGCGCGGCGACGCCAACGATACGCGCGAGACCATCAGCAAGCTGGCAACGATTCGCGCAGAGAAGGCGCGGCTGCTGGGCAAGGCGAACTACGCGGCGTCGAAGCTGGAAGATCAGATGGCGAAGACGCCTGAACGCGTCGAGCAGTTCCTTCAGCAACTCGTGCCGGCCGCCACCGCGAAAGCGAGAGCCGAGGCCCTCGATATCCAGGCGTGGATCGACAAGCAACACGGGGGCTTCACGCTCGAGCCGTGGGACTGGGATTTCTGCGCCGAGCAAGTGCGGAAGGCCAGGTACGATCTGGATGGCACCCAGATCAAGCCGTATTTCGAGCTGAACCGCGTGCTGCAGGATGGCGTGTTCTACGCCGCGGGTGAGCTGTACGGCGTGACGTTTCAGGAACGATACGACCTGCCGGTCTACCATCCGGACGTGCGCGTCTTCGAGATGCGGGACGCGAACGGATCGAGCATCGGCCTGTTCTATTGCGATTACTACGCGCGCGACAACAAGAACGGCGGCGCGTGGATGGACAATCTGGTCGGGCAGTCGAAGCTGCTCGGCACCAAGCCAGTTATCTTCAATGTCGCGAACTTTTCCAAGCCGTCACCCGGCCAGGCGGCGCTGCTGACCTTCGACGACGTCACGACGATGTTCCACGAGTTCGGCCACGCGCTCCACGGCTTTTTCGCCGACCAGACCTATCCCACGCTGTCGGGCACCGCTGTCGCGCGCGATTACGTCGAGTTTCCGTCTCAATTCAACGAGCACTGGGCGCTCGATCCCAAGGTGTTCGCGCACTACGCGCGCCATTATCAGACCGGCGCGCCAATGCCGCGCGACCTGGTGGACAAGATCAAGAAGGCCGAAAAATTCAATCAGGGATACGCCGTGACGGAAGTTGTCGCAGCCGCCGCCCTCGACATGGAATGGCACACGCTGCCGCCCGGATCTGCAGCTCAGGACGTCGATCGCTTCGAGACCGAAGCGCTCGAGAAGACCGGCCTGGATCTCCCGCAAATGCCCCCACGGTATCGCTCGAGCTACTTTCTCCATGTCTGGGCCAATGGCTACGCCGCCGGGTACTACGCGTACCTCTGGACCGAGATGCTCGATGACGACACGTTCGCGTGGTTTCAAGAGCACGGCGGCCTGACCCGCAAGAACGGTCAGCGACTCCGCGAGATGATTCTCTCGCGCGGCAACACCGAAGACTACGAGAAGATGTTCCGCGAGTTCCGCGGGCGGGATCCTGTCATCGAGCCGATGCTGGAGCACCGCGGGCTGAAATAACGCCGTCTCGTCACTGCATCGGTTCCGTCTGCAGCGGGTGGCAGAGGGCGCCGATCGGGAACTGCTCGAGGTCGAGCACCATTCCTGTAAACGCCGCGCACTTGTCCGAGACCAGGAAGAGCGCGGCCTCGGCAACCTCAGAGGGTGCGATAAGGCGGCCCATCGGCAGCCTGGCGCCTTCGATATCCAGGAAGTCGCCGGCGTGGCCAAGGCGTTTCATCTGGATCCGCTCGCCCTCCGAATCGACCCACCCCGGGTTGATGCAGTGCACGCGAACCCGCGCGTACTTCAGCGCGTTGGCCATACTCTTCGAGGCCGTGAGCAGTCCGGCTTTCGAAGCCGAGTAGATCAACAGATTCTGCCAGCCAACGTAGCCATTCACGCTTCCGATGTTGACGATCACGCCCGTGCGCTCCTTGAGCGACGGGAGAGCCGCCTGCGATAGCAGCAACGCCGACCGCAAGTTCACATGCATGATCGTGTCGAATTGTTCTGCCGTGAACGTCTCTACCGTGCCGCGGTCCGTGAGGGCCGCATTGTTGACCAGAATGTCGAGACCGCCGCAGGCCTCGAGCGCAGACGCCGCCAGCGCCTTCGTTGAAGCGACGTCGCGAAAATCGGCGGGTATGAAGAGCGAGCCATTTCCGAGGGCGGCGGCAAGCTCACGGCCGCGATCCGCCTGGGTCCCGGTCACGACGACCCGCGCGCCTTCGCGCGCGAAGGCGGTCGCGATCGCGGCCCCAATCCCGATTGCGCTGCCAGTTATGAGCGCAATTTTGCCGTTCAGTGTATCCATGCTGGTGGCGTCTTATCCTGGCCCTGCGCCCTGCGTGTTGACGTAGAGCGCATACAGCGACTGGCTCGCGCACATGAAAAGGCGATTGCGCTTCGGGCCGCCGAAGCAGACGTTGGCGCAGACCTCGGGCAGGCGGATGCGGCCAAGGAGCTTGCCCTGCGGCGTCCAGACCGTGACGCCGTTGTAGCCGACGGCGCGGCCCGCGTTGCTCGAGCACCAGAGGTTGCCATCAACGTCGCAGCGGACGCCATCCGGCGCCGCGTTCACTCCGTTGATCACGAAGTCCGAGAAGCGCCTGACGTTGGCGAGCCTGTTGTCACTGGTGACATCGAAAACGAAAAGGTCCCCCTTGCCGCCGGCGCCGGTGTCTCCAGGTCCCTTCCCCGTGCTGACGACATACAGCTTCTTGAAATCCGGCGAAAAGGCCAGGCCGTTCGGATCCGGCACCTGCGCCTCAGTCGCGACCTGGGTGACCTGACCCATCGAATCCAGGCGATAGATCGCGTTCGGTAGTTCACGCTTGAACTGTCCGGCGCCGGCGGGCTGACCGAGTCGGGAATTGACCCGTCCTTGCAGGTTTGCCGGACCGCCCGCGGCATCGGCCTGGCCTTCGTAGAGACTCGCGCCGTACGGCGGATCCGTGAACCAGTAGCTTCCGTCGGGGTGCGCGACGACGTCATTGGGCGAGTTGAAGCGCTTGCCGTTGTACGCGTCCGCAAGGATGGTGGCCGATCCGTCGTGCTCGTACCGCACGACGCGGCGCGTGAAGTGCTCGCAGGAAAGCTGCCGGCCCTGAAAATCGAACGTGTTGCCGTTCGAGTAGTTCGACGGCGATCGGTAGACAGAGACGTGATTGTCCTCGTCCAGATAGCGAAGCTGACGATTATTCGGAATATCGCTGAAAACAAGATACCGTCCCTGACCAGACCATGCCGGACCCTCGGCCCAGAGAGATCCCGTCCACAGCCGCGTGATGGCCGCGTTCGGCTGGAGGTAGTCGTTGAAAGCGGGATCGACGACCACGATGTCCGGGTCCAGGAAGTACGTCGTCGGTGCGGCGTTGGGGCCGAAGTCGCGCGGGGGGTTGCTGATCGTGCTCGGCGGCGCGACGGGCCCGGGCTGTAGCGTTTGGGCCAGCAGCCGGCGTCCCATCGTGGCAGCCGCCCCGCCGGTCAGTACCTGCAAGACTCCCCGGCGCGATACGCGGCGGGCGATCGGCCGAATAACTCTCTGCTCCCCCATGGTAGGACTCCGAATCTGCAAATTCGCCCGGTTTTCGATCAGACCGGCCCTTGCCACCAACCCGAATCCAGCGGCCGGCGCCGGTTGCGAGAGGAGTCTACCGCCGTTTCAGCGGCCGAGAACGCTGGCACGCGTTTGGCCGTCGCTGACCGTCAGGTGCTCGAAGACGATGGGAGCGGTCGCTTCCGTCTCCCGTTTGCGGACGATGAGATCGAATGAGGGCGGCCGGCGGCCGGTGTACAGCGGAGTGTCCGGCTCGCCGCCGGACCGGGATGCGGTGGTCAGCCAGAGATCCTGCACGACACCGGCGTCCAGAAGGCTCGACGCAGCCGTGCGCCCGCCAATGGCCGAGATTCGCCTGATCCCGTGCTCGCTGCGCAAGCGCGCCAAGGCGGCCGCGACATCGTCCGGATCGACAGGGATCACGGTGATCCACGGCCGGCCGGCAACCTGTTGCCGGCACCGATCGCGACAGCCGTCGCCGGCCAGGACGAAGACGGGAACCTCCGGCACATTGAAGAGCAGCGTGCGCTCCATGTCCACGCGGCCGTGGTTTGACAAGACGATTTGCACGGGGTGGCGCGGGAGGGCCAGTTCCTGTCTGAGACCGACTAACTCAGGGCGCCACACCGAAAAGAACGCGTTCGTCCCGGCCGCGGTCGCGGCGCCTGCGAGCAAGCCGTCGGCGGCCACGCGGGAAACGCCTTCGTAGATCAGATGTTTGTCCGTCGGACCGCCGCCAAGGTCATCCGGGTTCGCCGCACCGGTGTTGCCATCAAGGGACTGCACGAAAACGAGGGAGACAGCCGGTAACTCCGCGGGCGGCTCGAACAGGTGCACGTCGCCACCGTAAAAGCGGCGTGTCCATTCATTGCCAATCCGGCGCAGAGGGAACTGCCCAGATCGATCGTCGAGGGTCCGGAGTGGATGGATCGAGGCGCGCGTCGCGTCGCGAGTCTTGCGCTCGGCGAATTTCGAGAACCGCTCGTTGACGATCGCCGTGGTCCTGGATCTAGGGCCGAGCGGCTGCGCAGCCGCCGAGAAACCTGGACGTCTTGAGCCAGGCCTGATCGGGATAGTAGGCGAACACGAGATTGCCGCCTTTGATGTGGTCGATGACCGCTCGGATGATGCCTTCGCGAAGCGCAGGACAGCCCCAGCTCCGGCCGAGGCGGCCCCGCGCGCGCACGAACTCCTCGCTGACATATGGCGCGCCGTGCATCACGATGGCGCGCTCGAGCGCATGATCGTTGAAACCGCTATCGAGGCCGATGAGCCGGAGTGAATAACCGTTCTTCCCGATGTACGCATCTCTTGTAACGAAGAGACCGATGCTCGAGCGGTGCGTCTCATCCTCATTGGAAAACTTGTTCGGCACATTGTCGCCGCTGCCCTGGCCGTGCGCGACCAGTTCCCGGTACAGCAGCTCATGCGATCGCAGATCGGTACACCCACAACCGCCTGTCAGATGACGGCTTCGAGTAGTCGATGACCGTCAGCGTTGATGCGCTCGCGACCTCGCCCGAGCGGACCGCGCAACTGGCGGCGTTGAGCGCCAGGCTGAAGACTGACGGATCGATGGATCCGAGTGCTGCCGGCGTCCAGCCTGCACTGCTGAACGCGGCCGCGGCAGGAGACGCCGTCTTGACCGCAACGACCGCGATCTCGCTTTTCGGTGCTGCGGTACGACCCGCAAGCGCCGTCGCCGCCATCACCATGAGGCTGGTTGCGACGGCCAGAGCGCGCAATACGGAGACACGGCCCTCCCGGGCGAACTTCTTGCTCATGTTCTCGACTTACAGGTAACAGGGGGTGCGGGCCGTGAAGCCGCGCGAGACCTTCAGTCTACCGTGAATCTGGCTGCAGGCAAGCCAGCCCTCTACTCGCGGCAGTCGCCGCGCCGTAGACTTGAGACGTACGACATGGGGCGGCACATCAAGACGCTGTTTCTGGACGCGGGCGGCGTGCTCGTGTTTCCCAACTGGCAGCGCGTGAGCGATGCCCTTGCCGCTCATGGAGTACGCGTTGAACCCGGTGTGCTCTCGGCCGCGGAGCCCTACGCGAAACGACGGCTTGACACCAGTGAGACGATGGCGGGTTCAGCCGATCGCCAGCGGAGTTTTCCGTACTTCAACCTCGTCCTCGAAGAGGCGGCGGTGCCGCAGAGTGCAGAGACCGACGCGGCGCTCGCCAATCTGCATGACTATCATGCCGCTCACAATCTCTGGGAAATCGTGCCAGCCGACGTCCCACCTGCCTTGGTGCGCCTCCGCGCCCTGGGGCTGCGGCTGATCGTCATTTCGAACGCCAACGGGCGATTGCACGCATGCTTCGATCGCGTCGGACTCACCGGGTGGCTGGATGACGTCTTCGACTCGCACAACGAAGGCGTCGAGAAGCCGGACCCGCGCCTGTTCCAGATTGCCTTCGCGCGAACCGGGGCGAGTCCGGACACGACGATGCATGTCGGCGATCTTTACCATGTGGATGTCGTCGGTGCGCGAAGCGCGTCGATTCGGCCGATGTTGCTGGATCCGCTGGGACTGTACGGGGACGCCGACTGCCCGCGCGTACCGACGCTCGACGCGCTGGCGGACCTCCTGGAGACCGGGGAGACTCCTACCTTGGAGAAGCCTACCTTGGAGAAATAGAGTGCATGAAGAAGGGCTGGCTGGCCTGGACAGCCCGGCGTTGCCGGGCTGAGATGGGGACACAGATCGCCAGGCACGAACACGCTGGGACACCCCATCTGCGCGCTCGTGTCTGGCGATCTGTGTCTCCAACCGCCGCCGGAGGCGCCCCAGGCCAGCCAACTGTCCAATCTCCATGCCCTCCATCTCTCCAAGGTGAGACGCCCCATCTCTCCAAGGTGGGACGCTATGCCGGCGCCCGGCGTCATTTCAGTCCAATTGATCGACGGCCTGAATGAGCGCCCGGATATAGCCGTAACAGAAGGCGAAGTACTGCGCGCCGTTGGGGTCGCCCGGAGCCTGGGGCACGTGATCCGGCTGGAGGTTGCCGGCGTAGCCGACGTCCCGGTACGTTTTCATCGCCTGGACAAAGTCGATATCGCCCTCGTCCGGTCCGACCTCCATGAATGCCTGCCTGTTGCCGCGGATGTTTCGGAAGTGCACGTTGAAGATCTTCTTGCGCGATCCAAAGTAGCGGATGACGTCGTAGATCTCCTTGCCGGGATTCTGCAGCATCTCGCTGACGGTGCCCTGACAGAAATTCAGCCCGTGATATGCGCTCTCCTTGATTGAGACGAACCGCTTGAGGCCCTCTACCG
Source organism: uncultured Acidobacteriota bacterium (assembly GCA_963724645.1). Lineage (GTDB taxonomy): Bacteria > Acidobacteriota > Vicinamibacteria > Vicinamibacterales > SCN-69-37 > CAVXSP01. The sequence continues at coordinate 948,932 of CAVRVJ010000003.1, read as the reverse complement.
TCGACAGGACGGCGTTGACGCCTTGATAGCCCTCGGGCGGCGTCATCGAATCGTTGGGATGACAGGCGATCCGGACTTTGTGTTCTTCCGCCACGGGCACGACGCGCTCGAGAAAATAAGTGATCCGCTCCCAGTACATGTCCGGCGTCACGTGTCCCGCTCGGGTCAGTGGCGGGTTGGGACGGGCCTCGGCAAGTTTGAACGTCGAGAGCGAACTGTCGCCACGGCCGGGCGTGCGGCCGGTTCTGAGCACGCCGAGGATGCTCATGTTGTACTTGATGCACGGCACGCCCGCCGCCGCGCAATTCCTGATCATCATCTGAAACGCCTCGATTTCCCGATCGCGCTCGGGACTCTGCGCCAGCATGATGCCCGGATTCGCCTCGCGGTCGATGTGGCTCGATGCGAGATTCGGCGGCGTCAATACGTCGACGCTCATGCCGTTCCGCTCGGCCGCTTCGCGCATGCGCGTCAGTTCCTCGACGGTCGCGTACAGCCTGCCGTCGGCAATCTCGGGGTGACTGACGATGTTCTTGATACCGTAGCGGGCGACCGCCTTCAATTGCGCGTCCACGGGCGCGACATCAGCCGCAACCTTCATCAAAGCCCGCTTCGAGGGCGCGGCAGCGGCCGGCGCTGGCGTCACACCAGCGCCCGTCACCGCGACCGCGGCAAGACCGGACGAGGAGAGAAACTGCCGACGATTCATAAAGACCTCCGCTCGCATTCGGTCGCTCCGGGTGGGCTACCATGAGCCCACTTTCGATGGTCACATCGACGACGACGCAGCCGCCGATCAGCCGGGTCCGATTTTCGGTCCTCATCATGCTGTTCGTCGCGACAACCGTCAACTACGCGGATCGGGCCACGCTGTCGATCGCTGGAGCCGCGGCGGCCAGGGATCTGGGACTCACCCCCGTGGCGCTGGGCTACGCGTTTTCGGCGTTCGGCTGGGCGTACGCCATCGCGCAGATTCCTGGCGGCTGGCTGCTCGATCGCTTCGGGTCAAAGCGCGTGTACACGTACAGCATCCTGGCGTGGTCGGCAGCGACATTCCTTCAGGGCTTTGTCGGGTGGTGGTTGTACGGGATGGCGGCCCTGGCTGTCCTGTTCACCCTTCGCTTTCTTCTGGGTCTTGCTGAATCGCCGTCGTTCCCCGGCAACAGCCGGATTGTCGCGGCATGGTTCCCCACCTCGGAACGCGGCACGGCGTCGGCGGTGTTCAACTCGGCGCAGTATTTCTCGACGGCTCTCTTTGCGCCCATTACCGGCGCGATCACCGCGCGGCTGGGCTGGCGATACGTCTTCTTCTTCATGGGCATGGTGGGCTTGGGGCTCGCCTTGGTCTGGCGCAGGACGATTCATCCCCCTCGCGACCACCCGCGGATGAGTCCTGGTGAACTGGATTACCTCGAGCGAGGCGGGGCGCTCGTGGATATGGACCTCGCAGCCAGGACCCGCGTGACGGCCGGCCGTCCGCCGAAGCCCTATCTACGGCAACTACTCGGCAACCGGATGATGCTTGGCGTCTATCTGGCGCAGTACTGCATCACGACCTTGACATATTTCTTCGTCACCTGGTTTCCCGTCTACCTCGTGACGGGCCGGGGTCTGTCCATCCTGAAGACCGGATTTGTCGCCACCCTGCCGGCGCTGGCTGGGTTCGCCGGCGGCGTGCTGGGTGGCGTCTTTTCGGATTACCTCCTCAGGCGAGGATACTCGCTGACCGCGGCCAGAAAGGTCCCGATCATTCTGGGACTCGTGCTGTCGACGACCATGATCATCTGCAACTACGTGGACGCCATCTGGCTGGTGATCCTCATCATGACACTCTCGTACTTCGGCAAAGGGATCGGCTCGCTCGGGTGGGCCGTGGTATCTGACACGTCGCCAAAGGAAATCACGGGACTGAGCGGAGGGTTGTTCAACACGTTTGGCAGCGTGGCGGCAATCACGACCCCCATCGTGATCGGCTACATCGTCCAGGGCACGAACTCTTTCAACCTGGCGCTGGTTTTCGTCGCAGCCAACGCGCTCGTCGCCATCGCCTGTTATCTGTTTGTCGTGGGCGCGATCAAGCGCGTGGAGTTGGGTCCGGCGTGACCGCCGTTGAGAGTAAGATCGTCAGCCATGTCTTTTGATACTCCTCCTTCGTCCGGCAACGCGTTCAAGACCGCGCTCCAGACCGGGACGCAGCAGATCGGGTTGTGGAGCGGTCTCGGCAGCAACATCGCCGCCGAAATCATCGGCGGCGCGGGATTCGACTGGATCGTGCTCGACACCGAGCACGCGCCCAACGAGATACCGGGTCTGTTGTCGCAACTGCAGGCGATGGCGACCGGCACGGCCGAGCCTGTCGTCCGCTGCGCCTGGAACGATGCGGTGCTGATCAAGCGGATTCTGGATCTGGGCGTGCGGTCTCTGCTCGTCCCGTTTGTCCAGAATGCCGGGGAGGCGCGGCGGGCGGTGGCCGCGACCCGGTATCCTCCGGCTGGCGTTCGAGGCGTCGCCGTCGCGACCCGGGCGACGCAGTGGGGACGTCAGATGGACTACCTGCAGCGGGCCAATCGGGACATGTGTGTGATCGTGCAGATCGAGACTCGCGGTGCGCTCGGGGAGATCGAGGCGATCGCCGCCACGGACGGGGTTGACGGCATCTTCATCGGCCCGAGTGACCTGGCCGCTGATCTGGGACACCTCGGCAATCCCGGCGATCCGGAGCCCCAGGCGGCTATCGCGGATGCCGTGGCGCGCATCCGAACGGCGGGAAAGGCGGCCGGCATCCTGACCGCGGACACGGCTGCCGCGCAGCGCTACCTCGGGATGGGGTTCTCGTTTGTCGCGGTCGGGGCCGACACGGGTGTGCTCGCGCAGAGCACGGCCAAGTTAGTCGCGCAATTCAAGGCATGAACCCCAAAACGCGACGAGGGCGTGCATCGTTTATTGAGACAGCTACGCCGAGGGCTACCCGAAAATCTCGCTGAGCGGAACCAACCAGCCGGGGAGGAGATCGGCCACCGACAGTGTGTCCGCGGGACCGAGCGTGAGGACCTCACCGCCAGGCCGGCAGATTCTGGTGGCCTTCCGGCGCGGATCGAGGACGACGACGACCTTGGTGCCGGCGGCGAGCCATTCGGCGACCTTTTCTTCGACGTTAGTGTGGGTGTCGGAAGGCGAGATGACTTCGATCGCCAGGTCCGGCGCGCCGGGGAAGAATCCACCGGCAGGCGATGCGCGCTCGAGCGTCGCGGTCGAGACGAACGCCGCGTCTGGAGCGCGCACGGTGTCTGGGTCGCGGCGAAGGAAAAACCCGGTTTCGGCTGCGCAGACTTGTCCTAGGCCTTGCTCCCGGACGAACGTGGTGAGCCGAGCTCCGATCTCGGCGGCAACCGTCCCGTGTGTAAACCCGGATGGTGCCATGCGGCGCAGCTTCCCGTTGACGAGTTCGTATCGCCAGGTGCCTCGGGGAAGCCGCAGCAGTTCTTCCGCTGTCATCAGTTGCGTATTGACCGCCACTGCCGATTCTACTCCCTCGCACTCGGACGCCGAGCAATTCGATGCTGGGCCGGTACTGCAAAGCGCGGGCCGACTCGGACCCCACTGTTTTCGACAGTCCTTCCGTGAGTGTCGCGGTTTCCGAAACTCGGTAAAGGATTGGTGGTTGCAAGTTCTCTTGACTTGACGTGGCAGACGACGCCAGTGTGCTCACAGGCGCGCGACGCTACCACGTCAAGTCAAGTGACTTCCGGGATTAGAGTCTTTACTGACACGACGCCGTCTTCGGCGCGTGCGATGCCGCGACAGCCTTCAGCGCGCTGGACAGGCGCGCCGGATTTGCCGATATCGACGGGCGGTCCACGATCTGCTGTGCGACCGTGTCGAGGAACCGGCCGTACCGGTTGAGCGCGTCGAGGTCATTGTTCACGATCGCGCGCTCCACATCGTCTTTCATTTCCGGCGTGATGAGCTCGAGACGTCCTACGAACACGCGTGCGACATCCGATGGCGCCGGCGAGACGGTCAGCGGCAGTCTCGCGTCAACGGCCGGCTTCGGCATCACGTAGAAGATCCGCGTGCCTTCCTCGAACCAGGAGTCGCGCCAGGTTTCGACCATCGCTTTCGCTTCGCGGGGGTAAAGGCCTTCGGCGGTGAGCATCGCCTCGAGCTCCGCGCGAAGTGCATCGACGCTGCCGTCGAGCGAGGGACGGGACAGCGTCACGCGCACGCCCGTCTGGTCCGCGACGCGATAGCCGACCCGCCCGTTGTGATTCTCGAAGAGGATCAGGCGAGGCGTTCGAAGCCGGCATCGTCGCGGTGACCTCGCCGTTCTGGCCGACCGTCGCGGAAATCGACGGCTGGAAGTCACCCACCCCGCGATAGAACAGAAACTTCTCGGATTGCGGCCAACCTGGAGCGGGGAGGCGTCCACGTCCCGGGCGGCGTAGTAATGACTCTTGCGGCCGTCCTGCGGATACACGAGTCTTGCTCCCGGCAAGACCCGCACTGCCGGCCATTCGATGGCGCCCACGGTCGTCGCGAGCGGGCGCGTGGTGAATCAGCGCAGGCACCGAGGCCTGCGGATACCACTCGCTCATGACACCTTGCTGAAACGCCACGCGCACGTGGACGCTGGTTTCCTCGGCCGCGTAGAAGTACAGGACCGGCGTCTCCATGCGCACCTTCGCGGTCAGGCTCGCAATCGGGGGAGCAATTGGCGGGGGTTGCCGGGAATGATCGGCACGCCTCGTCCAGCCTGGATGCGCGCCAGCAGGCCATAGACGTCGACACCCTTCACTTGCGGGAGACTGGGATTCTGCGTCGTGACGAAGCAGGGCAAGTCCTGCGGGCCACTAAGCGGCATCCAGTTCACGGACTGGCCGTCCGGGCCCGCCACCGACGTGAATGTGCCCCATTCGTGGACCGTGAGTTCCGAGCCTGCCAGGCGGGACGCGCCGACGGCAGCGACAGCCGTCGCCAGAACTGCGCACAGCAACAGGACCGAACGGGTCTGTTTCTTCATGGCTGCGGTCTCCAGAGTGTGTGGTATTCGTGCCATCTTACGCCTAAAGACGGCAGGGTGGCGGAACTGTTAGCCGCCTGTGCTAACTTCTGCGCATGCAGTCACCATTCACTGTTTCACGCCGGACGTTTCTCGCCGTGGCGGGAACGCTGCCGTTCGCCCTCAAGGCCTCGGCCGCGGAATACAAGAACATCCCTCCCGGCATCGAGCTGTACACCGTCAGGGACGAGCTGACGAAGGATCTGATGAGCACCGTCCGGGCGGTTGCGAAGATGGGCTACAAGATCGTCGAGTTCTACTCACCGTACTACTCGTGGACGCCGGAGATGGCGAAGGATGTCCGCAAGCTGATGGATGACCTCGGCATCCAGTGCAATTCGACGCACAACGGCGCGCAGTCCTTCACGCCCGGCGGGATTCAGAAGGCGATCGACCTGAACCAGACCATCGGCAGCCGCTACCTCATCATGGCGAGCCCGCCAGGAAACCCGACGACGGTCGACGGATGGAAGAACGTGGCGAACGTCCTGAACGCGGCGGTCGAGAAACTGAAGCCGCTTGGCATGGCCAGCGGGTATCACAACCACCAGAACGAGTGGAAACCGGTCGAGGGGCAGCGCCCGATGGATGTCCTGGCCAAGAACACCGTCAAGGACGTCGTGCTGCAATTCGATGTCGGCACGTGTGTCGAGGTCGGCGAGGATCCGATCGCGTGGATCAACGCGAATCCCGGACGCATCAAGAGCGTCCACTGCAAGGATTGGGCGCCCGCGACGGGATATGCGACGTTTTCGGCGAAGGGGTCGCGCCCGTGGGCAAAGATCTTTCAGGCCGTCGAAGCGACAGGCGGCGTCGAGTACTACCTGGTCGAGCAGGAACAAGGCCCGGCGAACGAGCAACTCCAGCGCGCGGAGAAGTGCCTGGCGAACTGGAAGAAGCTGAGAGCCTGAGCGTGGCGCGGGCAATCAGTAAAGTCGCGCCGGGCTGGTGGGACTACACGACGCTCGACTCCAGGATCCTGCAGGAGGCCGCCCGGTTGAAGGCGTCAGATTTACTGGATCTCGTCGCGACCCGGATTCAAGGTCGTCTTCTACGAGACGCTCGAAGACTTCTATCTTGCCGAGGCGCTGGAATACATTGAGGCGTGGACGCAGGCGACCCCGAGTCGGCCCTCCGGCATCTGCGGACCGATCGGCCCGACCGAGCAATTGCCGCTTGTCGCCAGAATCGTCAACACGCTCGGCCTGAAACTGCACCATGCGCATTTCTGGGGCATGGACGAGTGGGTGGAAAACGGCAAGCCCGTGCCCGTGACGCATCCGCTGTCGTTTGCGAAGTGCGACAAGGAGATGTGCTTCGATCGAATCGACACGACGCTCCGGATGCCGGACGCCAACCTCCACTTTCCCACAGGCGACTTGGACGCGTACTCCAGGAGTTACGACGACGTCCGATGCGTGATCATGCAGGGCGGACAGGGCGAGGTGAAGCACTGGGCGTTCAACGACCCGCTGCCGCGGGCGGGGAAATTCGCGGACCAGCCGCCGTCGCCGGCCGAGTACCGCACGCTGACGACGCGCATCGTCGATCTTCATCCGATGACGATCATTCAGAATGCGCGGACGTCGGGCGGAGGCAATGTCTCGATGGTGCCGACGCAGGCGGCCAGCGTCGGCCCGGTCGAGACCTGGAAGGCTGAGAAAGTCTCGATCTGGCACGCCGGCGTGCACGACAACCCATTCGGCATGCGGCTGACGTCGTGGATGATCTCGCAAATGATGCCCGACTCAGCGGTGCCGATGTCGCTCCTGGCCGATCATCCAAACGTGCAGTTCAATTTCTTCCGTCCCGGCATCGGCACCTGCGACGCGGAGATGCACTGAGCCGACGCGGCCGATCTCAGAGTGTTGCCCCACCGCGCGCTCACGCTTCGCGCCGCAGCCGTCATCGCCGTCCTGCTCGTCGTCTTCCGCAGTTTCGTCTGGCTGTGGTGGGAACAATCGTTCGTCAACTCTGACGAGGCCACGGTGGGGCTTATGGCGATGCACCTGGCGTCGGCCAAGGTGTTCCCCCTGATGTATTACGGCCAGGCGTACATGCTGGCGGTTGAAGCGTGGCTGGCCGCTCCCCTGTTCCTGGTGTTCGGACCTTCGATTGCCGTCCTCCAGTTGCCTGTGGTGGCCATGAACGTGGCGGTCGCCCTGCTGCTCCTCCGTCTGCTCGTGCGCGAGAGCGGCCTGTCGCCCGCGGCGGCCCTGACCGCGTCCCTGTTCTTCGTCCTCGCGCCGACGGTGACGGCGAGCCGGCTCACCCAGGCGGTGGGCGGGGATATCGAGCCATTCCTGTACGTCCTGCTGCTCTGGATGCTCAGAGCACGGCCGGCCTGGTTTGGTGTGATGGCGGCGATCGGCATTCTGAATCGCGAGTTCACCGTCTACGGCCTTGCCGCGATTGTCCTGTGGGAGATCAGCAGCCGATCGCTGTCGAGCCCTGCGGCCCTCCGCCGGCGGGTCCTGTCGCTGGGACTCGCGGCGAGCCTCATCTGGGCCGTTCAATGGCTCCGGCCGTTTTCCGCCCTGCTGGGCCCCGGCACGACGAGTACGCAGGCGCGGTCCGTGCTCGAAGCGGGCATCAGCGCGTCCGCGCACGTGTGCTGGCAACCAGCGCTGTGGCCCTCGAACGTTCGCTGGTTGACCACGGTGAATCTTGCGACGCTGTTTGGGTGGCACACGGATCCGCTCTGGCGGTACGTCCGAAGCGGCATCGAGGTCGGCCACGCATGGACCCTCATCCCGCTCGTGTTCGTTGGTCTCGCGGCCGTGTTCGTCGCGGCGGCGACCTGGCGCCCCTGGCCGCGGGAATCAGTCGGGCTCATGTTCGTGCTCGTGATGACCGGCGTCCTGTCAGCCCTTGCGTACGCACTCGTCGGATGCGAGGTCGAGGACTTCCCGACGCTGCGCTACACGCTCCTCGCGTTGCTGGTGCCGGTCGGCGCGGCCGGGGCGCTCTTGCGTCAGCGCCGCTGGCCGGTGCTCCGTGCGATCACCGCGGCCGCCGTCTTCTCGTGGGCGTTGGCCTCGGCGTTCGATCATGGTCGCTTGCTCGCGGAATACCTGACCAATCCTCCGCGCAACGAGTATCGTCAGCTCACCGATTTTCTGCTCAGCCGCGGCGTGCGGTTCGGCAAGGCGCCCTATTGGACCGCGTATGTGGTCGACTTCATGTCTGGCGAACGGATCAAGCTCGGGTCCTCAGATTATGTGCGGATTGCCGAGTATCAGAGGCTGGCCGCGGAACACCGCGACGAAGCGGTATCGGTCACGCCGGCCGGTCTGTGCAACGAGCCCGGGGACATCCTCTTCAGAGGGTTCTGCATCGCGCCGTTGGACGCGGGTGCGCCGGCGAAGTGATCGCCCGTCCTGACCGGGGACGGACTAACCCAGTCTATCCAGAACCTCTCGGGCGAACGCGATCTCGTCGTCGCTCACGAGGTGTCCCATACCGGGATACAGACGCGCCGTCACGTCCGCACCCATGTGTCGAAACACCGCAGCGCTTTCCTCGACCCGGAATTTCGGGATATGCGAGTCCTGATCGCTGCAGCCGAGAAACACCGGCGTGCCGGCGAACGAGCCCGGGTAACGCCACTGCGTCCCCGGCGGCCCGATCAACCCTCCGCTGAAGACGAGGATCCCGCCGTAGCGGGCGGCATGGCGCACTGCGGATTCCGCCGCCAGGCACGCGCCCTGTGAAAAGCCGAGCAGCACGATCCGATCCTGCGGGATGCCTCGAGCAATGGTGTCGTCGACGAGCGCGTGAACGGCGGCCAACGCGGAGGACAGATCCGGCTCGTTCTTCGCTGTCTCGGTCAAAAAGCTGAACGGATACCACGTGCGATTCGCGGCTGCCGGCGCCAGATAGGTGAAATCGGGGCGATCCAGCGCCGGAACAAGCGTGAGGATGTCGTGCGGCCCGGCGTTCCTGCCGTGCACCATGATGACGACCCCGCGGCTCTCACCGAGTGCCGCACCGGCCGCGAGGACGGGTTGTCCGACGCGAGAAGTTATGGCGTCTTCACCTGAGGCAGTCCTGCCTCGATTTCAGATCGATTCGGCTCTTCCCATGGCGGCAGCTTCAATTCCCGGCCGAGGCCGTCGAGCGTCTCGTCGACCGTGAACCCTGGCGGCACCGTGGCGATCTCGAACAGGACGCCGCCGGGCTCGCGGAAGTAGATCGACGTGAAGTACTGTCGATCCATGACCTGGGTCACCTGAACGCCGAGCGCGAGCAGTTCCTTGCGCATACGCAGCTGATCGTCCGCCGTCGGCACGGCCATGGCAACATGATGCACGGTGCCGAGGCCATTCCTGGCCCGGGCCATTGCCGGGGAGTGGGCGATCTCCATGGTCCGGCCGGGCTGGTCTCCGTTCACCGTCAGCCGGATTCGACCGTCTATCTCATTGACGACTCTGAAACCCAGCACGCTCGTCATGAACTCCAAGGTAGGTCCAGGATTTTGAAGATTCATGGTCACGCTGTGCAGGCCCCGCACAGCGTCGTTCGGTCCAATCGCGGCTGTCGTACGCGGACTGCGCGCGTCGCGATCGTTGCCGATGAGCTCGACGACCAGGCCGGAGGGATCCGGGAACGCGATCGAGTCCTCGCCAAACCGCGGCTCTACATCGCGAACCGGTATCGCCTGGGCGCGCAGCCGGTCCTTCCAGAAGGGCAAGGATGATCGCGGCACAGAAAATGAGGTCACGCCGATCTGGCCGGCGCCCTTGGCGCCTACTGGTACGCCATGCGCCTTGTACGGAAAGGTCGTCCAGATCGTTCCAGGGGTTCCGCCCTCGTCGCCGTAGTAGAAGTGGTACACGTGGTGATTGTCGAAGTTGACGGTCTTCTTCAACAATCGGAGGCCGAGGAAATCGGCGTAGAACGTCAGATCGGCCTGGGCATCGTTCACGGTGGCCGTGACGTGGTGAAGACCGACAATCGGCGAATCCACGCTCTAGTCGTAGCCTGAGCGCCACCGCCGGGTCAACCTCGCGATCGGACGGAATCGGCCAAGGTGTATTCTTCCCACTCTCCAATGTCGCTGCCTTCCTTGAAGCCTGGACGGAAGATCGAGGGCATTTCGGCGGTGTTGTTGCCGTTTGGCGCCGACGATCGGCCGGACTGGGCGGCCTTTCGAGTGTTGCTGGATCGCACCTGGACGGCGGGACTCACGCCAGCCGTCAACATGGATACCGGCTATGTGCATTTGCTGACGTCCGCGGAGCGTGCGAGGGTGCTCGATGAAGCGAGCGACGTCGGCGCGGCCAGGCCATTTGTGGCCGGTGCGTTCATAGAGGGCGAGCATGGCGAGCCCGCGCCGCTGTACCGGCGGGCGATCGAGCAGATACGAAAGCAGGGCGGCACGCCGATCATCTTCCAGTGCTCCGCGCTTTCACGAACTCCCGAACCCGATGTCCTGACCGTGTACCGGGACGTCGGACAGACCGGCGGCCCCTTGCTGGCCTTCGAGCTGGGATCGATGTTCGCGCCGTTCGGCCGCATCTATTCGAGCGACTTTATCCGGCGGCTAATTCAGATAGAGGCCTTCACCGGAATCAAACATTCCTCCCTTGACCGGGCGACCGAGTGGGCGCGGCTGGATATCCGCGACAGGCAGCGCCCGGATTTCCGCATCTATACCGGCAACGACCTCGCCATCGACATGGCGTTCTACGGCAGTGATTACCTGCTGGGACTGTCCGCGTTTTTCGTCGAAGCGTTTGCCGAGCGGGATCGATGCTGGGCGGCGAACGATCCGCGCGCCCTGACCCTGAACGACCTGCTTCAGTATCTGGGTCAGTTGGCGTTTCGCGCGCCCGTGCCCGCTTACAAGCACTCGGCCGCTCAGTTCCTGAAGCTCCGCGGGCTGATCGCGACCGACCGCCCTCATCCCCAGAGCCCACGACGCCCCTCGTCAGACCTCACGCTATTGGACGACATCCGCCAGCGGCTGGACTCTGCACTCACGCGTCAGGGCGAGGAACGCGTGTGACTTCCCGCTATCCCCGTGTTGCCTCACTGAAGACTGCCGCCGCGTTTCGCGCGCATCTCGTCGGCAACAACATTCCGCTGGAATTCGACGATGAGCTGGTGCCGCCACCGGCGTCGCCGCTTGGACAGTCCATCGAGTGTGACGGCGTCCGGGTGGGCAACCGCTTTTGCATCCTGCCGATGGAAGGTTGGGATGGCACGCGTGATGGCGGACCCAGCGATCTGACACGCCGGCGTTGGCGCAACTTCGGCCGCAGCGGGGCCAAATTGATCTGGGGCGGAGAAGCGGTGGCCGTGCGCCACGACGGCCGGGCAAATCCGAACCAGCTCGTGCTGACCTCCGCCACCCAGCCCGCGATCGCGTCGCTGCGCGACGACTTGATCGACGCGCACCGTTCGAGGTTCGGCGCCAACGCCGCCGACGATCTGCTCATCGGCCTGCAGTTGACGCATTCCGGCCGCTATGCCAGGCCCGACGATTGGGACCGGCCGGCGCCGCTCGCCGGATCCGCCAACCCGATTCTCGACCGCCGTTTTCCCGCCGGTGTTCGAGTGCTGACCGACGACGACCTGGACCGGCTGATTGAAGATTTCGTCGTCGCCGCGCGTCTCGCGGCCGACGCCGGGTTCGGATTCGTCGACATCAAGCACTGTCACGGGTACCTTGCTCATGAACTGCTGGGCGCCCGCGCTCGCGAAGGCCGCTACGGCGGATCGCCGGGCGCTCGCTCGACGTTCACGTTCACTCGGCGTGTCATTCAGGCCGTCCAGGCGTCCGTGCCTGGACTCCGAATTGGCGTGCGGCTGTCGGCTTTCGACAGCGTGCCGTATCGCAAGGACCCGGACGGCGTCGGCGTTCCCGAGGTCGCGGCGAGCGCAACGAAGTTGGGTTTCGGCGTGATCGAACACGAAAACCTGGACCGCGCCCTCGACGATAGCCGGGTGCTGCTGCAAACCCTGTCTGAACTGGGTGTCAATTGGATCTGTGTCACCGCAGGAAGTCCGTACTATTGCCCGCATGTTCAGCGGCCCGCGTACTTCCCGCCGACCGACGGCTATCAACCGCCGGAGGATCCCCTGCGGGGCGTGGCCCGCCAGCTTCAGGCGACCGCCAGCCTGAAGGCAGCTTTTCCCCGGATGATGATCGTGGGCTCGGCTTACAGTTACTTGCAGGAATGGGTGCCGCACGTTGCCCAATACCAAGTGCGGCAGGGCTTGACCGACTTCGTCGGTCTCGGGCGCATGGTGCTCGCTTACCCGGACTTGCCGGCTGATGTGCTGGCGGGTGCACCGCTGCGCCGGCAGATCCTCTGTCGAACCTTCAGCGACTGCACCACCGGCCCGCGCATGGGCAAGGTCTCGGGCTGTTATCCTTTGGACCCGTTCTACAAGGCGCGCCCGGAAGCGCTGGAGATTCTCAACGTGAGGACCGCACAGAACGCGTAGATGTGTCTTGCGAGGAAAGGGAGTCAGATGAAGAAATCAATTGCATCGATCCTGGCGATGATCGCCGTAAGCGCCGGTTGGTCGGCCGCGCAGGCGCCAGCGGTTGCCAAACCTTCGCCGGGCGGCTACATCGTCGAGCACGACGCGGATGTGCAGAAGGCCGAGCCAGGTACGCACAACGGTGGAGGCCAGACTGTCGGCTATTCCTTCTTCGCCAAAGCGCCCAAGCTCGCGCTGGTATTCCGCAAGCGGGCGCTCCAGCCGGGATCCGGCATCGGCTACCACGAGCAGAAGGAGGACGAGATCTATTACATCCTGAGCGGACGTGGCTTGATGACCGTCGATGGCAAGAGCTTCGAGGTCAATGCCGGCACGGCCGTGCTCACGCGGCCCGGCAGCTCTCACGGGCTGAAGCAGGTCGGCGCAGAAGATCTGGTGATTCTGCTCAACTACGAGCAGAAGGTGAATTAGCTCATTCGCTGAGGACCTCGCGCAACGGCTCGAGCGCATCGATGTGATCGCAGACGGCTTTGACCGCCATCATGATGGGCACTGCCAGGAGCATGCCCCAGACGCCCCAGATCCACCCCCAGAACATGAGGCTCACGAACACAACCCCCGTGTTCATCCGTCCAGCCCGTCCCATGATCCACGGTGTGACCACGAACCCCTCGAGCATCGCGATGAGGGCGGCGGCGCCGCCTGCCGCGCCGGCCATCTCGAGCGTGCCGAACTGGACGAGGCTGCCCAGGGCGATGGCAAGGACCGCCGCGATCGGGCCGAGATACGGGATATTGTTCAAAACCCCCGCGACGAGGCCCCACATGATGGGCTGAGATACGCCTAGGGCCGCGAGCGCGACAGTCGTAGCGACGCCGACGATCGTGCTGATGATCACACGCGCGACAAGGAACCGTTCGATCTGCTCGGTGATGCGGTTGAGGATCTCGAGCGTGAGGTATCTGCGAAAGGCGGACGGACCCGCGATCTTCAAAATCTTCGCCTTGTAGCGATCGCCGCTGGCGAGCATGTAGTACATGAGGAACAGCACCATCGTCGCCTTTGCCAGCAGTTCGAGGACTCCCATCGTGCCGCGCCAGAGTAGATCGCTCAACCGCATGGGCGCCTGCTCGACCTGCACGCGCGTCACGCCCCTGGCCGGCGGTGGCGCGGCCTCGTCGGCGGCTCTCTTCAGCTCGTTGGCGGCCTGCTGCATGGGTTGCATGGTGCTACCAAGCGCCCCGTGGCCGTCGCGTATGGCGTCCCGCAGGCGTTGGGTCAGGGTCGGCAGCCGGTCGACGAACGTCCCAGCCTGGGCACGGAGAGCCCAGCCGCCGACGCCGAGCCCGGTGACCAGCGCGACCAGAATGGCCGCGGCCGACAGCCCGCGAGGCAGTCCCCACTTGACGAGCCGACGAAGCGTCGGCTCCAGCCCGAAACTGGTGAGCACCGCCAGGACCAGGGGAATCAGCAGCACCTGCGCCAGCCACAAGGCCGCGACGACCAGAACGACCGCGATGACGGCGAGCGCCACCAGGGCGCTCGAACGCGCAGGGAGTTCGTCCGTTGATTCCGGCACCCGCCGCTGCACGGCCATTGCTCACCTCTCGCGAACTGCGTCTCGCTCGATCTCGATGATGACATGGCGCAAGCGAAGATCGGTCCAACTCTCCTGGGATCAGGAATAATTGGCACCCGCGGCTGGGAAATTGCCGCGTGAATTGCGGGTATTTGCGGTCCTGCTCCGGATGTTCCGCTACGGACGATAGAGCGTTCTGATCTGGAAGAGGATGTAGAGACCAATCAGGCCGCCAAGAAGTCCGCCGACAATCGCCCCGGTCAGCAACGACGTGACAATGCGAAGCAGCTCCGAATAGAAGATGAGATTCCAGCCGGACTGGCGGCGGGCAAAGAGGCCCGGAAGAGCCGCGATCATCAGCACGAAATTCACGAGGGCGAGAATCGCCACGAATCCAAAGCTGGTCGCATAGGCCGGCCCTGCGAACGGCGCGAAGATCGTGCCGATCCCCAGCACGACCAGCACAAAGGGCAGGAACAGCGCCAGCAGGACCACGATGATCCACGGTCCGTACTTGACGATCCATTCCCGGCCGGCGTCCGGAATCTGAAACGGGGCTTTATGGACGAGATAGAAATCGAGGAACCCGATCAGATCTTTTGGCGCCTGATTCGCGTCCGCCACATCCCGCCTCCTGATCCCGGAAAGCACTGGACTTGACGTGGTATCGTCGCGCGCCCGCGAGGGCGCGGGCGCAACCTGCCACGTCAGTCAAGTGACCTTCCGCATAAATGACCTGCCGGCGCGGAGTATACGGGAAAACGATCGGAAACCGGATCAAAGATAATAGCCTCGGGTCAATGGACCTTCGACAACTCGAAATCCTCTGCGCGATTGCGGAAACCGGCACCTTCACCGGCGCCGGCGAGAAACTGCACGTCTCGCAATCGGCGATCAGCCGGCAGGTTCTGTTGCTCGAAGACGAGCTGCGCGAGCCGTTGTTCATCCGGCAGGGCCGGGGAGCGATCCCGACGCGTGCGGGTCAGACACTCATCCAGCTCGGACGCCGGCTGCTCGACGACCTGACCACCACCGTCGGCCAGATCCGCGACGAACACGATGAGCTGCACGGCACGCTGCGCATCGCCGGCGGCATGACCGTGTGTCTGTATGTGTTCCCGCTGCTGCTGAAGGAATTCCGACGCGCGCATCCGAGAGTGGAGATCAAGGTCATCACCGGCGCGACGCCGCGCCTGATCCGGCAGCTGCGGACGGGTCTTGCCGACGTGGCGTTG
This sequence comes from uncultured Acidobacteriota bacterium, assembly GCA_963724645.1. GTDB lineage: Bacteria > Acidobacteriota > Vicinamibacteria > Vicinamibacterales > SCN-69-37 > CAVXSP01. The sequence continues at coordinate 933,604 of CAVRVJ010000003.1, read as the reverse complement.
TTGACGCTGCCTGTCGACGAACCCTCGTTCGTCATCGTCCCGGCGCTTCGCGAAGAGCTGATGCTGGTCATGCCGCCCGACCACGCGCTGGCCGGCAGCCGTCGCGTGTCGCCGAAGGATCTGGCGATGGAGCCGTTCGTCCTGTTCGAGCCGCTTTCGAACACGCGGCGCACGATCGATCGATTCTTCACGCGGGTGGGGATCGAGCCGCGCGTCGTGCTCGAGACCGAGAACGTCGAGATTCTGAAGGCGCTCATCGCGAGCGGGATGGGACTCTCGATCATTCCCTACCAATCGGTCGCTGACGAGGTGCGCGGCGGCCGGCTGGCCTGCGCGCGCATGGCGGGCACCGTCCTCGAGCGCGAGACCGGCTGGGCCTATCCGCGATCGTCGCACCTGCCGCGTGCGCTTCAGGAGTTGATTCGCACGCTCGAGTCGATCCGCCCGCGTTTGAAACTGGCCCCGGACGTCACGGCGAATTCGTCGGCGCCACGTGGATGAGCAGACCCGGCGCCGGGTCATTGACGAGTAGCTCGCGACGAACTCTTGCGCTATCTCACCGTAAACCGCGCGGTGCGCCGTACCGAGGTGCCGCCCATCGTGGCGTCGATCGTCAACAGATGGGCGCCCGGTTTGAGGCTCGATAGCGGCAACGTGAACTGGTAATCGGCGGACCGGCTTCGGCTGAAGTCCCCGGCCTCGAGCGTGTTCGCCTGGTCGAATCGGGTCTGGCCGGCATCGTCGACAATTGTCGCGCTCAGTCGGACAGTGGCAGGCGACTTCGTCCCGCCCTGGTAGAACCGGACGAAAGACACAACGGCGGAACCCGGCGAGAATTCGCGCGTGGCGATCGGAATCATCGGAAGGACATCCGCCAGCAGATTCCTCTGCGCGGTCAGGAGCGGCACGTTCGCGCTCAGAACCAGCCCCGACGCAGACAACCGCTCCCTGGCGAAATCCGGGACGTCGACGTCCGTGAAGACGTTGCCTGTTCTCTCTCCCAATTGTGCGGCGATGCGGACGCTGTAGCGGCCTGGTGGAAGGTTCAACCGCGACAGAAGCTCGTACCTCGTGGAGGACGGAGCGCCAGGCTGAAGACGAAACTCGACGGTCTGGCGATGACTCTCTCGTTTCTTGCAGTCTGAACAGTCGGAATCAATCGCCGTCGTCACAAGTTCCATCGTCTGGCGTCCGGGTCGTGGCGCCTCTCGAAGAGAAACGGCAATCGCAAGGGCGGCGGAGGACTGTCCTCGCATCGCGAATGGCGCTGCGGTCAAGCCGAGAGGCAGGTCGCCTCCGGGGACGCTCTGGGCCATTGCCTTGTCCAGGGGCGACACCGCTGCTGGCGGCCGTGCGGACGGCTTTGGCTTGCCGGCACTCGGCCTGTAGTAGCCGATGCGCGTGCGCACCTCCACGTCCGGCCGATTGACCTTCACGCTGATCTTCCGAAAGCGTCCATCGGCCTCGGCATTGGTCGATTGAAACCCCAACAGATAGTAGGAGCTGTTCTCGCGAAAGATCTGCGGCACGGCGTTCGCCGGCGCATTCGTCGCAATGGTGGCGCGCCCGCCGTTCTCTTCCGCGAATAGTCGAAGAGCATCCAACCGCGGGCCGACGATGCCTTGGGCCGTGACGCCTGACGGATCGATCGCATACACGCTGACGTTCGCCTCCTGCAGCGTCTTCAGCATCGTCTGAATGCCGATGACATCATCCGCAGGATCCTGCCAGCCTCGGCCGTCCGTCATCGTGAAGTCGTAGGGCACGCCGGCGCTGATGTACACGATGGTCTTGCGGCCGGCCGGCGCCGACAGCAAGGCGCGCCCGGCATTGACCAATGTGTCGATCACACAAGCGCCCTGCCCGCGAAAGGATCCGCGATACATGCAGGGCGGCGGCGGGAGACCTGACGATCCACTGCCGAGGGCGGCGCGCTCGGCCACGTAGGCCCTTTGCAGCGCATCCGCCGCGGCGGAGGTCCCTGGGTGCGGCACGAATGAATCGATCGCGTCCAGGAGTCGTTGCCGATCGGACGTCACATTCTGCCTGGATCCGCTGTCCGTGAACGTGACCGCGCCCAGGTCCCCGGCTCCGAGGCGATCGACGACGGCTCGCGCCGTCTGCTTGGCGGACGCCATGACCATGGGATCGAACGGAATGTTCGCGTCATCGAACACGATGACGACGATTCGACGCGCGGGAACGTCGTTGGTCACGACATCCTGCGCGACATCGCGCATCCAGCGGGCCGGAGGTTCAACGGGGTCGGGCAGGTCGACCGCGTCGAACGCCACGAGCGACTGCGTCTTCCCGTCCTCGAGCACCGTGAAATTCGCGGCGGTCAACCCCTTGACCGGCTGCCGGTTCTTATCGAGGACCGAAACATCGAGCTGGACGACGTCGATGCCTCCTCTGAATGTCGGAGATGGCTGCTGAGCGCCCTGGGAGCACAGCGCGGCGACCCAATAGCCCAGTGCGGCTCCCACGAAGACCGCGGCTCGACGCATGGGGCTCTTCATAGGACAGACGAGGACAGTCTACGGCAAACTCAGGGGCCGGAAACTCAGGACCGTTTTACGGGATCACGTGTTCGCGTCCGCCGGCGCCGGTCGCGAGCATCAGGTAGTCGTCGAGCGTTCCACCGTCCAGGCAGCACTCGATAATACGGTGGGCTTCGGGCTCGAGGTCCTCTTCGAGGAATTTCGGCAACTCCCGACGGAAGAAGCCGTACAGGATTTCGGCGCCGCGATCGTAGCCGTCGAGGCCGACCTCGGCCTGATTCTGCACCTCGAGCAGCCACTGGGGCACGGTCATACCTTCGATCATCATCGAATGCAGGGCGTAGCCGAGCAGCGGGCAGCGCGCAGGCACGAGCTGGTCGGTGCGGAAGCGAGCGCTTCCTCGCCGCGCGAGATACTCGCGCGCGATCCACTGAGGCATGAAGCCGGTCTTCCACGCACCTACATGCTGGTTGGGCACCAGGATGTAGCGAGTCTGCTGCGTGGCCTGGATCTGGCGCAGCAGCAGATTGGTCGGCGTCACGCGACGGCCGGTCGCAAAGGGCCAGAAGGACCCGACGCCCTCGCTGCTCATGTCCTCTTCGGAGGGCTTCGCCGCCGCCAACCCCCTGACGCCGTCGCGTACGGGGGCGGCCGCGGCGGTGATGCTCGGGTTGTCGTAGCCGCGCGGCGCGACCAGCCGCCACAGCCATGCCAGCGCCGGCGGCAGAATATGCAGCAGCCCCAGGATGCCGTAGCTCGGCTGATCGCGCGTGCACGGTGGTGTCCGGATGCCGAAGCTGCGAATGTCGACCGACACCGGCTCGTTGATGACGCCGGGCACCAGCCGGCGGGGCATGATCACCCGCGGGTTCGGGCATGGCTTGCCCGGCGCATCTTCCGTGTGCTCCCAAATCAGGCACGTCGCGCCAGGCTTGCCGTCCATGTTGAGCATCAACAACGGCTCGGTCGGATGACAGCAGACACTTTCCCAGAACGGGTCGGTGCCGTAGCGGTTGATGTGGTTGACGCGAAGGAACCAGGCGTTCTCCGCGTCGACGACGACAAGCTTGCCGTCTCCGTTCTGAAGCGACGGATGGCACAGGGCCATGTCGTCGGAGACCGGGCGCAGCTCGCAGCCGCGCGGCAGCGTGAGATAACGGCGCTCGCTGGTGATGACGTTGTGGCCCAGGAGCAGCTGGCCGTGCGGTTCGCGATGGACCGGCTCGAGCATCTCGCTCTTGCCGCCGCCGCTCGCGCCCTCGTGCAGCATCGTGACGACGTTGTCGTACGGCGTGACGACCTGCACCGTCGACGCATGAACGGTCAACCACCCTTCCTGCTCGCCCTGGTGGATGAGCACGCCGTAAATCCCCTTCTTCGCGCTCGGGCCGGGATAGAGGTTGTAGGCGAAGATCTCGTGAAGGCCGGGCAGCCGGTGGTGCACGACGACCTGGCGGCCCCCGAAATGCGTGTGCCGGAACGGCGGCGCCAGGTAGATGATCGCCTGCGGCCGGAAATCCGGCGGCAGATCCGGGCCGGCCATTTCCTGCAGATCGGCCAGCGCGCCGACGAAGAACGCGGCGTTGCGCGGCGCGACGAGGAGCGTCGCGTAGCCGAGCTCGCGGCCCCCCGTGTAGAGCGGCAGCACCAGCAGCTCCTGCCGCCGCAGCCAGTCGAACGTCGCCCGCCGAAGACCGTCGAACGGCTCGCCAAATCGATGGTCGAACCGATCCTTGTCCGACGGCTGATCGTCGGCCACGACGAGGCAGTCGGGATCGCGGCGGCGCATCCGCGGATCCGGATAGTTGACCGACAGTCCGTTCTTGCACCGGACGACCGTGGCTTCCACCACGGATCCCATGCCGGGGACGTCGTAGCTGACGTCGTACCGGTCCGCCGGCTCGTTGCCCATCGCGAGCTGCAGAATGGACTCGCGGTCGGCCGGCACCTCCCAGCCCGGACACGCTGAGAGCAGCGCGCGCAACTCGTCGGGAAGCGAAATGTGCAAAAAGGCCTCAGCCATCGTCGACTCAGACTACTGGCATTTGGCCGCTAGAACCTGTACGCATGGCTCGGATAACAAAATTCAATTTCCATTTGCAGGGCGTATAGGTCATAAACTGTCGAATGGCGGGCCTCTACGACCCCCGATACGAGCACGACGCCTGCGGCGTCGGCTTTGTTGTCGACATAAAAGGGCGGCGATCCAATACGATCGTCCGTCAGGCGCTGCAGGTGCTCATCAACCTGCTGCATCGCGGCGCGTGCGGCTGCGAGGCCAACACCGGCGACGGCGCGGGCATCTTGATCCAGATGCCCGACAGGTTCCTGCGAAAAGTGACGAAACGAGATCGGCCTCGCGCTGCCGCCGGCGGGCGAGTACGGCGCCGGGCTCGTGTTCCTGCCGCGTGAGTCCGAGGCGCGACGCCGGGTCCAGGACATCTGCGAGCGCGTCATCGTGGAAGAGGGTCAGCGTTTCCTCGGCTGGCGCGACGTGCCGACGGACGACAGCCGCCTTGGCCCCTCCGCGGTCGCCGTTGAGCCGATTTTCAAGCAGTTGATCGTGGGCTGGTCCGAGGCGAACGAGCGAGAGCGAGTGAGCGCGCGTGAACGGAGCGGGGATGGAGGGGGCCCCGCGAGTGAACGCGTCGGGGGGTCCGCGGGGGCGAAGCCCCCCGGGCTGGATTTCGAACGGAAGCTCTTCGTCATCCGCAAACGGATCGAGCACGCGGTCGATCGGCTCGCCGCCGCCGACAAGAAAGACTTCTACATCGTCAGCCTGTCGTCGAAGACGTTGATCTACAAGGGCATGCTGACGGCGGATCAGATCGAGTCGATGTTTCCGGATCTGGCCGACGCGGACGTGGAGTCGGCGCTGGCGCTCGTGCACCAGCGGTTCAGCACGAACACGTTTCCGTCCTGGCCGCTGGCGCATCCGTACCGCCTCGTCGCCCACAACGGCGAGATCAACACGCTGCGCGGCAACATCAACTGGATGAAGGCGCGCGAGGCGCTCTGCCAGCTCGGACGTCCTCGGCGACGACCTGAAGAAGATCCTGCCCATCATCCGCGAAGGCGGGAGCGACACCGCGATCTTCGACAACGTGCTCGAGTTGCTCGTGATGTCGGGTCGGTCGCTGCCGCACGCGATCCTGATGATGATTCCCGAGCCGTGGCAGGCGACACGAGGCGATGAGTCCGGCGCGGCGCGCTTTCTACGAGTACCACTCGTCGCTCATGGAGCCGTGGGACGGCCCGGCCTCGATCGCGTTCACCGATGGCACTGTCATCGGCGCCGTTCTCGATCGCAACGGGCTCCGCCCGTCGCGCTACTACGTCACGAAGGACGGCCTGGTCGTCATGGCGTCGGAAGTCGGCGTGCTCGACATTCCGGCCGAGAACATCCTGGTGAAGGAGCGGCTGCATCCCGGCCGCATCTTCCTGATCGACACCGCCCAGGGCCGGATTGTCGACGATGAGGAGATCAAACGGAGCATTGCGGCCGAGCAGCCATATGCCGAGTGGCTGAGGGACAACCTCGTCGACATCAAGGACCTGCCGCCGCCGCCGAACTTGCCGGCGCCGGACCACGCGACGCTCGAGCGCCGGCGGATGGCGTTCGGCTACACGCAGGAGGATCTGCGGCTCCTGCTCGGACCGATGGCGTCAGCCGGCGAGGAACCGATCGGCTCGATGGGCACCGACACGCCGCTGGCGGTGCTGTCCGACCGGCCGCGCCTGCTGTACGACTATTTCAAGCAGCTGTTCGCGCAGGTGACGAATCCGCCGCTCGACGCGATCCGCGAAGAGCTGGTCACGTCGATGGAATCGACGATCGGCCCGGAGCGCAATCTGCTGAAGCCGGAGCCGGAGTCGTGCCGCCAGATCGGCATCAAGTATCCGATTCTCGACAACGACGAGCTGGCGAAGCTGCGGTACATCGACCAGCCCGGTTTCCGCAGCATCGCGCTGTCGATGCTGTACCGGCCCGGGGAAGGCGGCCCGGGGCTCGAGCGGGCGATGGACGAGCTGTGCGCACGCGCGAGCGACGCCGTCGCGGCCGGCTACACGATTCTGATTCTGTCGGATCGCGGCGTGAACGAGGAGTTCGCGCCGGTGCCGAGCCTGCTGGCGACCGCCGGCGTCCACCATCACCTGGTGCGCGAAGGCACGCGCACGAAGTGCGCGCTCGTCATCGAGACCGGCGACGCCCGCGAAGTGCACCACATGGCGCTGCTCATCGGCTACGGCGCGGGGCGGTGAACCCCTATCTGGCGTTCGAGTCGCTCGACGACATGATTCGCCAGGGCGCGCTCGAGGGTCGTGACGCACGAGCGCGCGGTCCTGAACTACATCCGCGCGCTGAACAAAGGGATCCTGAAAGTGATGTCGAAGATGGGCATCTCGACCGTGCAGAGCTATTGCGGCGCGCAGATCTTCGAAGCGATCGGGCTTGTCGCAGGAATTCGTCGATCGCTGCTTCACCTGGACGGCGTCGCGAATCGGCGGCGTCGGCATCGACGTCATTGCGGAGGAAACCGCGCGCCGCCACGCTCGGGCGTTCCCGAAGCGACCGATCGGGCCGCCCGCGCTGGAGCCAGGCGGCGAGTACCAGTGGCGCCGCGACGGCGAGCACCATCTGTTCACGCCCGAGATCGTCTACAAGCTGCAGCACGCCACGCGCACCGGACAGTACCGGATTTACGAGGAGTACACCCGCGCTTGTCGACGACCAGAGCCGTCGCCTCGGCACGCTGCGTGGCCTGATGAATCTGCAGCCGGCGGGGCCGCCCGGTCCCGATCGAGGAGGTCGAGCCGGCCGACGACGATCGTCAAACGGTTCGCGACCGGCGCGATGTCCTACGGGTCGATCAGCCAGGAAGCGCACGAGATGCTGGCGATCGCGATGAACCGGATCGGCGGCAAGTCGAACACCGGAGAAGGCGGCGAGGATCCGGCGCGATACATGCAGAGATCCGAACGGCGACTGGCGGCGCAGCGCGGTGCATCAGGTGGCCTCGGGCCGGTTCGGCGTGACGAGCGAGTATCTGGTCAACTGCGACGACCTGCAGATCAAGATGGCGCAGGGCGCGAAGCCCGGCGAAGGCGGCCAGTTGCCCGGGCACAAGGTCTATCCGTGGATCGCGAAGGTGCGGCATTCGACGCCCGGCGTGACGCTCATTTCGCCGCCGCCGCATCACGACATCTACTCGATCGAGGATCTGGCGCAGCTCATCTACGACCTCAAGAACGCGAACTCGCAGGCGCGCATTCACGTCAAGCTGGTGGCGGAGGTCGGCGTCGGCACCATCGCGGCGGGCGTCGCCAAGGCGCACGCCGACGTCGTGCTGATCTCCGGCCATGACGGCGGCACGGGCGCCTCGCCGCTCACCGCCATCAAGCACAGCGGCGTGCCGTGGGAGCTCGGGCTGGCCGAGACGCAGCAGGTGCTCGTGATGAACCGGCTGCGCGATCGGATCGTCGTCCAGGTCGACGGGCAGATGAAGACCGGCCGCGACGTGGTGATCGCGGCGCTGCTCGGCGCCGAGGAGTTCGGGTTCGCGACGGCGCCGCTCGTCGTCTCGGGCTGCATCATGATGCGCGTCTGCCATCTGAACACGTGTCCGGTCGGCATCGCGACGCAGGATCCGGAGCTGCGGAAGAAGTTCACCGGGCAAGCCCGAGTTCGTCGAGAACTTCTTCCGGTTCGTCGCCGAGGACGTGCGCGAGTTGATGGCGCGCCTCGGGTTCCGGACGATGGACGAGATGATCGGCCGGGTCGATCGGCTGAAGGTGAAGCCGGCGGTCGATCACTGGAAGACGCGCGGGCATCGATCTCTCGCAGATCCTGGAGGCGCCCGACGCCGCCGCCGGCGTGCGCCCAGGCGGCGTGTGCAGGCTCAGGATCACGGGCTCGATCGGGCGCTCGACAACGAGCTCATCAGCCGGTGCCAGGACGCGTTGAATCAGGGGCAGCCGGTCGAGCTGCACCTGCCGATTCGCAACGTCCATCGCACGGTCGGCACCATGCTCGGGTCGGAAATCACGCAGACGGTACGGCAGCGCCGGGCTGCCCGACGATCGGATTACGGTGAATTTCACCGGATCGGCGGGGCAGAGCTTCGGCGCGTTCCTGCCGAAGGGCGTCACGCTGCGGCTCGAAGGCGACGCCAACGACGGCTGGGGCAAGGGCCTGTCGGGCGGCAAGCTCGCGGTGCTGCCGCCGCACGGCGTCGACCTTTGCGGCGGAAGAGAACATCATCATCGGCAACGTCGTCGCTCTACGGCGCCACGAGCGGCGAGGCCTACGTCTGCGGCGTCGCGGGCGAGCGGTTTGCCGTCCGCAACAGCGGCGCGCATGGCGGTGGTCGAAGGCGTCGGCGATCACGGCTGCGAGTACATGACCGAAGGGCGGGTCGTCGTCCTCGGCCGGACCGGGCCGGAACTTCGCGGCCGGCATGAGCGGCGGGCATCGCGTACGTGTTCGATCCCGCGACGGCTGTTTCCACGCTCGCTGCAACCGCACGATGGTCGACCTGGAGCCGCTGTCGGAGCGGGAGGATGTCGATCTGGTGGTGCGGCTGATTCAGCGGCACGTGCGCTACACGAACAGCAAGCTGGCGGCCAAGATCCTCGAGGCCTGGGAAGTCGTGCGAGTCGGCGTTCGTGAAGGTCACGCCGACGCGATTACAAGCGCGTGCAGCTGGCCGAACGGCGCGCGCGCACGCGAGAATCGCGAGGCCGGCCTTCGCCGAGCTGGTGGGGGCCGCGTGGGTAAGGCGACGCGGCTTCATCGAAATCCAGCGCGCACAAGCAGCCGATACGCCCCGTCGCGCGAGCGTCTGCGCGACTGGCGCGAGGTGTACCTGCCGTACCCGGCGCAGGAACTGCGCGATCAGGGCGCGCGCTGCATGGACTGCAGCATTCCGTTCTGCCATCAGGGCTGTCCGCTCGGCAATCTGATTCCGGACTGGAACGATCTCGTCTACCGCGATCGCTGGCGAGACGCGATCGATCGGCTGCACGAGACAAACAATTTTCCCGAGTTCACCGGCCGCCTGTGCCCCGCGCCGTGCGAAGGATCCTGCGTGCTCGCGATCAACAACGACGCCGGTGACGATCAAGTCGATCGAGAACGCCATCATCGAGCGCGCGTTCGACGAAGGGTGGATTACGGCCCAGCCGCCGGCCAGGCGAACGGGCAAGCGCGTGGCGGTGGTCGGCTCAGGGCCCGCCGGGCCTGGCGGCCGCCGATCAGCTCAACCGCGCGGGCCACCTGGTGACCGTCTTCGAGCGCGCCGATCGCATCGGCGGACTGCTGCGCTACGGCATCCCCGAATTCAAGATGGAGAAGCGCGTGCTCGATCGGCGCCTGGCCATTCTGCGAGGACGAGGGCGTCGATCTTCCGCACGGGACGCGAACATCGGCGGCAACGTGCCGGTGGCCGAGCTTCAGCGCGGCTTCGACGCGATCGTGCTGGCGGGCGGCGCGACCGCGCCCCGCGATCTGCAGCGTGCCCGGGCGCGAGCTGGCGGGCATCCATTTCGCGATGGACTACCTGACGCAGCAGAACCGCCGCTGCGAAGGCGACGACGATTCCCGCCGGCGAGTTGATCTCGGCGGCCGAGCAAGCGCGTCGTCATCATCGGCGGCGGCGACACCGGCGCCGATTGCCTGGGGACCGTGCATCGCCAAGGCGCCCGGTCGGTGCATCAGTTCGAATTGCTGCCGCGGCCGCCGCGCGAGCGGGCCGACGACAATCCCTGGCCGGAGTGGCCGAACATCTTCCGCGTGTCCCCGGCCAACGAGGAGGGCGGCGAGCGGCGTCTACGCCGTCTCGACCGAGCGGTTCAGCGGCGACGCGCACGGCCGCGTGTCCACGCTGCACGCCGTCGACGTGCGAGATGATGCGCGAGGACGGCCGGACGCGTTTCGAGCCCGTGCCCGGCACGGCGTTCGAGCTGGACGCCGATCTCGTGCTGCTGGCGATGGGGTTCACCGGCCCGGAGCGTCACGGGCTGCTGTCTTCGCTGGACGTCCGGCTGACCGATCGCGGCAACGTCTGGCGCGACGACCAATGGATGACCAGCGTGCCCGGCGTCTTCACGGCCGGCGACATGCAGCGCGGCCAGTCGCTCATCGTCTGGGCGATCGCCGAGGGCCGAAGCGCGGCGCGCGGCGTCGACCTCTATTTGATGGGCGAGTCGGACCTTCCGGCGCCGGTCGCATAGAATGGTTGTGCAGGTGACCGACATTTTTGTCGATCAGCGCACCCAGCTCACCGCCCATGGCCCACGCTGAATCCATCGATCCTGTCGTCACGGACGAGCACCTGACGACGCTGCTCGACATCAATCAAATCCTGTCGGGCGCGCCGAACCTGCGGTCGGGCCTGCGGCGCGTGCTCGAGATCCTGGCGCGCCAGTACGGGATGATCCGCAGCGCGGTCACGGTGCTCAGCGCCGACGGCGCGCAGCTCAACACCGAGGCCTCCACGGCTTCGTCGGCCGACAGCCAGCGGGCGCGCTATCGCGTGGGCGAAGGCGTGACCGGCAAGGTCGTCGAAAGCTGCAAGCCGGTCGTCGATCCCGCAGGTCAGCCGCGAGCCGGCTGTTCCTCAATCGGCGCCGGGCGCCGGGATCTGGACAAGCAGGAGATCTCGTACATCTGCGTGCCGATCGTGCTGAACCGCAAGGCGGCCGGCGCCCTGGCCGTCGACCTGCCGTTCAGGCCGGATCGCGACTACGACGAACGCGGTCCGCGCTGCTGCGGCTCGTCGCATCGATGGTCGGCGCAGGCCCTCAAGGTCGAGCGCATGGCCGACGCCGAGCGGCAGAGGCTGATCGAAGAGAACACCCACCTGCGCGAGGAGCTGCGGGAGCGGTACGACTTCTCGCACATCATCGGCAACAGCGGCCCGATGCGCCGGGTCTACGAGCAGATTGCCCAGGTCGCGCGCACGAACACGACGGTGCTGATTCGCGGCGAATCGGGCACCGGCAAGGAGCTGATCGCGCACGCGATTCACTACAACTCGCCGCGGTCGACCAAGCCGTTCATCAAGGTGAGCTGCGCGGCGCTGCCGGACTCGCTGATCGAGTCGGAGCTGTTCGGGTACGAGAAGGGCGCGTTCACCGGGCGCGGTGACCCGCAAGAAAGGCCGGTTCGAGCTGGCCGAAGGCGGCACGCTGTTCCTGGACGAAATCGGCGACGTGCATCTCTCGACGCAGGTCAAGCTGCTGCGCGTGCTGCAGGAGCGCGAGTTCGAGCGGCTCGGCGGCACCGAGCCGATCAAGGTCGACGTCCGGCTGATCGCGGCGACCAACAAGGATCTGGAGAAGGCGATTGCGGCCGGCACGTTCCGCGAGGATCTGCACTACCGCCTGAACGTCTTCACGATCTTCGTGCCGCCGCTGCGCGACCGGAAGCCGGACATCCTGCTGCTCGCCGATCACTTCCTCGAGAAGTACTCGATCGAGCACCACAAGGACATCAAGCGCATCTCGACGCCGGCCATCGACATGCTGATGGCGTATCACTGGCCCGGCAACGTGCGCGAGCTGCAGAACATCATGGAGCGCGCGGTGCTCGTCTGCGACGGCGGCGTCATCCACGGCCACCATCTGCCGCCGACGCTGCAGACGGCCGAGGCGTCGGGCACGGCATGCACGTGTCGCTCGAGGACGCCGTGAGCGCCTACGAGAAGGACATCATTCAGGACGCGCTGAAGACCAGCCGCGGCAACCGGTCAAAGGCCGCCAAGCTGCTCGGCTCGACCGAGCGGATCATCAGCTACAAGGTCCGGAAGTACCACATCGACTGCCGGCGATTCCGTAATTAGGGATCGGCAACTGGCTGAGTGCGCACGTCACTTTCGAGCTGGCGTGGCATCGTCGGCCAGGAACTTCTTGAGAAATGTGTCCATCCGGCGAAGTGTGTACAGCCAGCGGCTGTGCAGCAGCGACTCGTGGACATCGTCCGGAAACACGATGAGTTCGTAGTAGACGTCGCGCTGCCGCAGTAGCTGCACGAGACCGGTCAACTGCTGAAACGCCACATTGCGATCGTCGTCTCCCTGCACGAGGAGCACCGGCGACTTCCACCCGTCGATCGCGCCGATGGTTGAGGATTTGTACGAGACGCTCTCCGGGTCGAGCGAGTTGCCCCACAGGTGGACACCGGCGAGATCGACGCCCGCCTTGAAGATATCGGAGTTGCGCGCCAGCGCTTGCGAGGTGAGGACACCGCCATACGACAGGCCCCAAATCGCGATGCGATTGGAGTCGACGTCGGCGCGCGTCTGCAGGTACTTACCGCCCGCAACGACGTCCTGATATTCGGCGTTGCCGCTGCCGCCGGTATTCGGCGCGTTCCTGAACGATCGGCCGTAGCCGATGCCGCTGCGGTAATTGATCGACATGACCACGTAGCCCTGACTGGCCAGCCACTCTTGATGCCGTAGCCCAGTGGTAGAACTGCATGTAGTGGTACGCGGGCATCATCTGCCGCGCAGGCCCGCCGTGCACGAAGACGATCGCCGCGCGTCGCTCGCCTGGCTTGATGTCCCTGGGAAGGAAGAGCTGGTTGTGGATCTCGATTCCGTCGGCCGCTTTCGTGATCACGATCTCCGGCTTCACGTGCGCGTCAGTCGGGAAATCGGGTCTCGACGCCGGGAAGACGATCCTCTCGCACGCCTCCAGCCGCCGGCCGGCCAGATCCCAAGCGATTGAGGTGTCCTCCAATCGGCGCTGAGCGTGGCAAGGTACTTGCCAGACATGAGTGGCAGGGGAGAAGTCTCAACGCCCTCGCCAGACGTGATTTGGGTGGGGGTCCCGCCCGCGACCGGCACGGCCCAGATATGTCGCCGTTCGATGTCCTTCGCGTTCGTGCAGTAGTAGAACGTCTTGCCATCGGCCGACACCGCGACGGATGTCTGAATCCTCGATGAGGCCATCAGTTGTTGTCAGCAGTATCGGCCGGCTGTTCGCGCTCGTGATGTTGAGTGAGTAATAACGATCCCACTCGTCAACTGGCGGCGCCGGTCCTCGAGCGGTAGCGCCTTCGCCCGCCGTTCGTCCTCCGCGCCCGCGCCCCGCGCCGGCGATGACCAATGGAAATACGAGATAGTCGCCGGCGAGTCTTGCGTTGGCAAGCGTCGTCACGAGTTGATCGTTCGGCTCGTTGTGCCAGATCTCCTGCGCGTCGCCTGTCGTGACGTCAGCCTTCCAGACGCCCAGCGAATAGCCGCCTTTGAACGCCGCATTCATCAGGCCGGGAGAACTGTTGATGGCGGTTGCGGCTGACCGGATGTCGGTCGCCGCCTGCGCTGCCTGAGCGCGCCCGCCGCGCGCGACCGGCCGCTCCGGCGGTCCTCGAAAGGCCGGACCGTCCGGCAGTCCGATGCCGGCTCCGCCTTGCTGACTCTGCTGGCCGAACGGCAGGCCTGGCCGGCGGACGAAGATCAGATGCCTGCTGTCTGGCAGCCAGAGCGGCGTTGCATCGAAGTCGACGCTCGGGGACATGTACTTCACGGTTCGCGACGCCACGTCGTAGACGACGATGAAGCTGTGGTCGGTGCGCGTGCTCACGAACGCGATTTTTCTGCCGTCGGGTGACCATTTCGGCGCGCTCTGCGTGCCCCACTCTCTGATAAAGGGCCGCTCGCCGCGATCCATCGCGGTCAGCGGTCCTCGGGTGACGCGCGCTCGATAAATCTGTCCGTCCTTCACGAAAAGCAGCGAGGAGCCGTCCGGTCCGAGCTCCGGGCTGGTCGCGTCCACCACGCGCCATGCGCCCGATCCGGTCGGAGGCGCGCCGCCCGCCGTGCGCGCGGCCCAGACGGCGTGCTCGAATCCGTTCGGATCCGCCGACGGATTCGCGGACCAGCCCTCGCGATTCGGGGCCGTCCCTCGCAAGAAAACGACCGTCGATCCGTCGTCGGAAATGCGAATGCCCGATAAGTCGACCCCGTCGTCTTTGTCGAAGTTCGTCAGCCGCGTGGGTATGAATCCAGGCGCGGCGGCTGTGTAGGCGTTGCGGCGTCCCTCCCGGTAGTCAACCCAGGCGATCCGATCGACGCGTCTGGCGGCGGCGATCTCCTGCGGCGATGCCGGACTCAGAAACTGTTGAAACGTCGACGCGACCTGTCGCGGGGGCGCAGTGTCCGCCGGCAAGATGGCCACGGCCAGCGTACCAAGAGCGGCAATGAAGGCGAGTCGCATGGGGACGAGAGGAGGGGGACGGGCCTCGCCAGGGCTTCACCCCTGGCGAGGCCCGTCCCCCTCCTGTGGAAATCTAACCCGTCCCCCTCCCGAAACTCCAGCTTCAAACGAAAAAATGACCAGGCCGCCGGCCGCGGCGTCAGAACCAGCGCAAGAGCGCGTTCTCCGCGTAGATCATCAGCCCGATGACGATCAGGATCTGCACGATGATCGGCGTCATTTCCTTGATCCACTGGACGGGCGTGTAGCGCGCATCGACGTCGCGCTGGATGAACGAGTAGGCGACAACGGACTGCGCGCAGCCGATGTGCGTCCAGCAGCCGCCGAGCGCATAGCCGGCGATCTGCGCCATGGCGAAGAACTGAAGCACTTTGGCGTCCAATCCCTGGAGGCCGCGCGACGCGAAATCGGCCACGATGTTGTTATCGAGGATCGCGGAAAGAAAGGTGCTGCCGAGAAACTGTGCGAACGCGATATGGCCCTGGCCGAGCGTCGCGATTCCTCGCACGATCACCGCCTGCATCACATCAAAAAAGCCGGCATTGGTCAGCAGCGTGATGGCGAGGAAGAGCGGAAACAGGAAGTCGTACTCGGCGTATTCGAGCCGGGCTTCGTCGAGCGCGAGGCGACGCATTCGCGGCATTCGCAGGATGCCCGGCAGGGCCGCGGCAAACCCTGCCAATGAGGCGAGAAAGAGCGGCACCTTGTCGTAGACGCCATGGAGAATCAGGACGGCGATGAAGGGCCCGAGCGCCAGGGCGCCGATCCATTGCGCGCGACGACGGACTCGGGCCATGGCCGCCAGGACCTCATCGACCGACAATTCCGCCAGGAACGCGTCCTCGTACAAGCCCATCGAGTCGAACTCGTAGTGACGGTCGAGACCGTCGGCGAGTTCCTCACTGACATAGTGGCCAAGGAGCATCCGGCGAGTTGATTCCGGAACCTCTTCATGAATGAGCGCCAGGCCGAGCGACTCGCCGTTCTGGAGGCGTCCGATCACTCCTCCGGCGCGGCCTTCCAGGTCTGCCGCATGGCCTTCGACGAACTCCACGGGCGTGAATACCTGGCCGTGGCGGGTCGCCTGCAGGAACCGAACATCGGCGACCCGGGCGTCGAGGACGTCCATGGCCTCGAGGTCGATGCGTGGCCCGCCCAACCGCTTCCGAAGGTGCCAGGCGATGACCAGATAACTCGCGATGGCAACCGGCGCGCCGTACAGAAAGAAGAACCAGTTCCCCAGCTGCGGGTACAGGTTCGACTTCATAATCAGATTCGGAGGCTCTCCGTACGCCGTGAACACACCGCAGATCGTCGTGACGGCGGTGCACACCATCACGGCGTAGCGAACCGAGGCAATTGGCGCGGCGCTCAGCATGAGGATGATCACCAGCGTCCTGATCGCCAGACCGATCATGGACACGCCGCCGAGCAGGGCCGAGGCCACGGCGACGAGGGCGGTGATCCCCACGATCGTCGGCAGAATGATCCCGTTGTTGCGGCGGAGCAGCGCCAGCGTGACGCCCTCGAGCACCCGTGTCTGAGCGATGACCGAGACAAAGAACGTCAGCCCCAGGATGAACAGCATCGTGTCGAGGTGAATCAACTCGTCCAGCCCGGCGAAGGACAGCAGATGCCGCCGCGTCCAGAACCAGGATGCCGTGCTCGATGATTTCGGCGTGCCACCGTGACGTCGGCAGCACGCAGAATGTCGCCACGATCACAAGCAACATTCCGTACGTGAGCGCGTTCTTGTGAATCTGGTATTTGAAGGATCCCAGGACGAACAGACCGAGGATCGTCGCGAAGACCTCGGTGGCAAGCAGCCACACCGAGGCCGGCGCGACGCGGCCGACCAGCAGGATGATCGCTGCGACAGCGGCGCAGCCGGCCGCGAACACACGGCCGGGGAGCATGACAACGGCAGGTGACGGCGGCATGGCCGCGGCGTCCGCGCCGGTCAGGCTCGCGATGCCAGACGCTTCCAATTCCAATAGGCCGCCGCCGGCGATGCCGATCGCGATCGGGGCGACCGGCACGCCGACCTTGATCAGGACGCCGGCCGCCAGAATGCAGGAGCCAACGAAGTACTTCCAGGTATTCATGACGTCCTCGGGGACCTCGTCCCCAGGCCCCTCGCTACTTCCATAACATCACCGCGAACAGCAGAACCATCATTCCTGACAGGACGAGAGCCGGCGTCGTCAGCGGCTTCGTCCAGGCGACATCCCGCACGCTCTGACGCCGCAGGCTGCGGATCTCCTGCAATTGCCGGCGCGCGATCGCGAGTTGCCACGGAGTGTCCGCGAGATCGACCGCCTTGAGCGTCTCCTCCTCGGCGCGCTGCAGCGTGCGAAGGCGATGGTGCAGTTCGCCGTACTTGAGCTGCGCCCAGAAGTGACCGGGATCGATCGTCGTCGCCGCCTCGAGCGCGTCCATGCACTTGTAGACGTCATGGTTGACGGCGTACGCCATCCCGAGGCAGGTGCGCAGATCGGCCGACTGCGGATTTGCGATGCACGCCTGTTCGAGATGATCGATGTAGCGCGGCGACCTCCTGCGGGGGCGCCGTCTTCGGATCGCGCCACGGAAGGACAGGCAGCGACCGCCGCGCCGAAGTCAGCGACTTCGGCGCGGCGTTGAGCACAAGGGCTTCGGACATCATCGCGAGCCTCGCCTTCTCTATCCGGCCGCCAGCAGTTCGGACGCGGGAACCGCCTCGGCCTTGAGCACGAACTCGGGATAGCCCAGCGCGCCCATTTCCGGGATGTCCAGACCCTTGGAGCTCGACCTTGGCAGCCACGCGATGACCCCAAACGGCCTCGAGAATGGCGTTGAGCACGAAGCTGAAGGAGAACACGAACCCGACGAGCGTCGCGACACCGATGAGTTGCGCAACGAGCTGTCCCGGCGTCGCCGTAAAAGAGACCGGTCACCGAACCGGGAACGCCATTCCAGGCGCCGGCGAAATTGCTCCTGCCGTCCGCGAACAGGCCGACCGAGATGACGCCCCAGAGGCCGTTCGTGCCGTGCACCGAGATTGCGCCGACGACATCGTCCAGCTTCATCTTGCGCTCGACGAATTCGCACGACAGGCAGACGAGCACGCCGGCGACGAGCCCGATGATCACCGCACCCATCGGATTGACGAATCCGCTTGGCGCGGTGATGGCCACCAGACCCGCAAGCAACCCGTTGCCGGTCATGGACGCGTCAGGTTTGCCATAGCGGATCCACATGTAGTACATCGCGCCAAACGATCCGGTCATTCCGGCCAACATGGTGTTGACGGCGATGGAGCTGATGCGAAGGTTGCCGTTTGTCGCTGCGCCCAGCGTTGAGCCCGGGTTGAATCCGAACCAACCGAACGCCAGGATGAAGCAGCCGAGCAGGACCAGCACGATGTCGTGACCGGGGATCGTGTTCGGCTTGCCGTCACGAGTGAACTTCCCGATGCGCGGCCCAATGATGATCGCCATCGCGAGTGCCGTGATGCCGCCGACAGCGTGAACAACGCCTGAGCCGGCGAAGTCCGCGTAGCCGTGCCCGAGGCCGTAGCTGCTGCCGAGCGTCGCCAGCCAGCCGCCGCCCCAGGCCCAGTTGGCGAACAGGGGATAGATGAAGGCGCCCATGATGAACGACGAGATGATGAACGCGGAGTACTTCCACCGCTCGGCAGCCGTGCCCGTGACGATAGTCAGAGCGGTGTCCATGAAGACCATCTGAAACAGGAACATCACCATGACGCCGACGTCATACGTCGCGCCGCTGAGCATCATGCCCTGTGTGCCAAAGAGGCCCCAGTCCTTGCCGAATAGATGCAGGGCGACCTCGTGGTTGAGTGGTGCCGTGCCGCCCAGGTTCGCAACCGCACCCACGCCGCCTTCCTGGATGGCAAAACCGATCAGCCAGTAGGCGAGCATGCCGACGCCGTACACCATGAAATTCATCATCATGGTGTGGTTGGAGTTCTTTGCCCGGGCGAGGCCGGTTTCGACGATGGCGAATCCGGCCTGCATGAA
Source organism: uncultured Acidobacteriota bacterium (assembly GCA_963724645.1). Lineage (GTDB taxonomy): Bacteria > Acidobacteriota > Vicinamibacteria > Vicinamibacterales > SCN-69-37 > CAVXSP01. Next base: position 914,859 of record CAVRVJ010000003.1, on the reverse strand, counting down.
CATGACCAGGAAGCCCGCCACGAGCGTCCACACGAAGTTGATCGCGATCGTGTTCTGGCCAACCGTGTTGACCAGGTCATCGATCGTGAGGCCCTTCTTCGGATCACTGACGGGAATGTCCGCCACGGTTCCGGTCAGCGTACCGCCCGGATCGCCCTTGGCCTTGTCCTCAGGCTTGGGCGCGGCCACGCCCTTGAGATCCGCGTCTGTAATTGGCTTGGGGGCGGGCGGGGTTGGCGTCTGCGCGTACGCGCTTCCAATGAATGTCAACGAACAGACAGCGACCAAGGCGAGCAACACCTTTTTCATCATCATGTCCTCTCGAAAATCCTTCAGAACGTCAGCGCTTCCACACGGCATTCTTCTGGTAGGCCGGATTGATCAGACCGATGATGCCGAACAGGCTGATCGCAATGCCCACCAGCACGAGGAGCAGCCGCCCAGCATTGCCGGTCATGAGGCCGACACTGCCGGCGGCGAGAAGAAAACCGACCAGCGTCACGACGAGTCCCGCAAAAGCCATTACGAACCTCCAAAAAAAAGAACGCACGCGTACGCGTTCCACCCTTTGCAAGCCGAAGGCCAAGTGCACGTCTCTCTTTCTCTTGCGATTCAGGTGTGTTTTCCAGGCTGGGCGGGAAGCCGAACGAGATCAGATTAGACAAAAATGTAGAATCAACAAGGTCGTGCGACATTGATGTGCACCGGCCGTGCGCAAAAGCGCGGTCCTTCGAGCGCCGAGGCTTCACGCTGAGAGTCACGGATCGGACTGGTCGGCGTCGAGCCTTCGAACCGATTTCGCCGAAATCGTCGATCGCCCGATCCTTTCGACATTAATGTCGCCTCTCCAGCCTCTGGCAGAGATTCATGCTCAGCGACTCGTCAGCGTCTCCGAGGACCACGGAGGTCTTGTGCGCGTGGCACTCAACTTGCTTCGTTCAGCGTTGGTCCCGAGCCGCAAGCGTGAGGTCTCGGATTTTTTTCACGCGCTCGCAGTAGCGAGGCGCGAGTCTTAGAGAGGTCAGCGACGATGACGGGTATTGTGGCGAGCACGCGCCGTTTCTTCGGACTCTCCACCGTGGTGATGTGTTCGGTCTGTGTGCTTCTGCCTCGGCTGGCCGCTGCGCAGGCGGCGGCACCTCCGCCCCCACCAGCGCCCCCTGCGGCCGCGAGCACGGAGATCGGCGCTCTCGTGGACACCTACTACGATTACTACTCGACGAAACCGACTGGCAGCGCCCCCTACCGCAACTTCGACACCCTGCATAGTCAGTTCGCACTCAGCATGGCTGAACTCTGGCTGACGAAAGCTCCTACCACCGATTCCCGGGTGGGCTTCAAGCTGAAGCTCAACTTCGGTCCCGCAAGCTCGAACTTTATTCACTCCGCTGAGCCTGGAGGGGTCCCCTACCACAACATTCAGGAGGCGTACGCCAGCTACCTCGCTCCGGCGGGCAAGGGCCTTCAAGTCGATGCGGGCGTGTTCGTGACGCCCGCCGGAGCCGAAGTCATCGAAGCCAAGGACAACGCGAACTACTCGCGCAGCCTCTTATTCGCACTGGCGATTCCGTACTACCACTCCGGCGTGCGCGTGACCTACGGGCTGAACGAGAAGTTCACCGTCATGGGCGGTCTCGTGAACGGCTGGAATGACATCGTGGAAAACAATAGCGGCAAGACCACGATGGCCTCGCTGACGTACAAGCCGTCGGGCAAGCTGTCGATCATCGAGAACTACATGTTCGGCCCGGAACAGGCCGATACCACTGATTCGGAGCACCGTTGGCGGCATCTCTCGGACACCGTCGCCTCGTTCGCCCAGACCTCTGCGCTCAGCTTCACGGCCAACTACGACTACGTCAAGGACCGCATCGGCACGGCAGACGTTTCCTGGCAGGGGATCGCGGCCTATCTGAAGTATCAGGCGAACAAAACCATCGCGGTCTCCCCGCGGTTCGAGTACTTCAACGATTCTGATGGCGCGGCAACGCAGGTTGCCCAGAAGCTCAAAGAGTTTACCGGGACCCTCGAGTTCAAAGGCTCGGACAACCTGATCCTGCGCGTCGAGTACCGCGGCGACTGGTCCGATCAGCACGTGTTCCTGAACCACGAAGGCAACATGCAGGGCAATCAGCAGTCGATCGGCTTCGGCGTGATGTACTCGTTCAGCGGGAAGATTCAGTAGACGTCCGCCTTCGTGGACCGCTCGCGTCGCTCGTGGCGACGGCCGGACAGCCTTGCCGGTCTGCCAGCCGTCGCTGCGGGCAGCGCGAGCCCCTGGCGAAGGCCGGAGCCCGGAACCGCCGGACGGGGACCCTGGAACCAAAACTTGATATTGTCCGCCCTTGTAATGCCTGCAAGAATCCAGGATCGAGACCCGAAAGAGCGGCGGAACCGATCCGCGGCTATGCTGTCGACGGCGCGCGACGAGTACGCGGCCGACATCAGGCGCGGCCACGGCGGCCCCTCCGCTTCCGCGCGGTTTGCCGATCGCATCGACGACCTGATTCGAGACATCGTGTCCGGCGTCGAGACCTCGGACACGGCGCCGTTCGCTATCTGCGCGCTTGGCGGCTACGGCCGTCGCATGCTGTGCCTGCAGTCCGATCTCGACCTGCTCTTCGTGTTCGATGGCGCCATCGGACCGGCCGAAGAACAGCTCGTCAAGTCCCTGCTGCATCTGCTCTGGGATCTGCGGCTGACCGTCGGCCATCAAGTCCGCGAGCTTGCGGATTTCGAGCATCTGGAGGACGGCAATCCGGAGTTCCTTCTCGCGCTGCTCGACGCTCGGCTGCTGACCGGTGAGCCCCGGTTGTTCGAGACCGTGACGACCCAGTTGTCGCGCGCGGGGAAGGACGCCTCGCGGCAGGTGCTCGAGTCGCTGCTGGCGCTCATCGAGCAGCGCCACGCGGGCTTCAACAACACCTTCTATCAGCTCGAGCCGGACATCAAGGACGCGCCGGGCGGGCTCCGTGACATCGCCTCCGTGCAGTGGATCAAGACCCTTCTCGGCGACCACTGGATCGAGAGCGCCCGCTTCAACGAACGCAGCCTGTATGAGGCCGAGGATCTTCTGTTTCGCATCCGATCGATCCTGCATCTCGAGGCCGGGCGCAATTCGAACGTGCTCAGCCATCTCCTCCAGGAGCGCGTGGCCGATGTGATGCGGTTCGGCGGCGTCACCGCCCGGCAGCGCGTGGAAGGGTTGATGAGCGAGTATTTCCGGCACGCCCGCGATGTCTCGCGTGTGCTGGATTGGGCCCGCACCTCCGCACAAGGGCCGACGCCCCGCATCGAGCCAGTGCCGGCCGGAGACGGTCTCGAGTTGGCGGCAGACGGCATCTGGTTCACCGATCCCGGGGCCGCGGCCTCGGATCCGGCCCTGTGGCTCGCCGCCTTTCACGAGGCCTTCGAAGACGGCTGCGAGGTTTCCGACCAGGCGCTCACGCTCATTCAGCAGAACGTCGACCGGTTCAACGAGGACGATTTTGTCGCCACCGACGACCAGAGATGGATGATCCGGCGTCTGCTGACGCCGCGCCGGGGTCTCTATGCGCGTTTTTCGGAAATGCACGACTGCGGCCTGCTGGGCCGGATCTTTCCCGAGTTCCAGCGGATCCACAGCCGGGTGATTCGCGACTTCTACCACAAGTACACCGTCGACGAGCACACGCTGCTGACCCTGCGCAATCTCGAATCCCTGATCGACGTCACAGTGCCTGGCCGAGGACGCTTCAGCAGTCTCCTCGCCGAGCTTCGCACGCCGGAATTGCTGTGCCTCGCGCTGTTGTTTCATGACGTCGGCAAATGGAGCGACGACGATCACGCGGTCGAAAGTACGCGTATGGCGCAGGCGATGCTGGATCGTCTTGGCATTACGGGAGACGAGCGTCGGGCGGTGTTGTTTCTGATTGCGCACCATCTCGAGATGTCCCGGCTGGCCTTCCGCCGCGACTCCGAGGACCCGAACGCCGGACGCCAGTTCGCCAAATTCGTCGGAACAGAAGAGATCTTGAAGATGCTCTGTCTGCTGACGTTTGCGGACGTCGGCGCGGTCAGCCCCGACACGCTGACGCCCTGGAAGGAAGAGCTGCTCTGGCGCCTGTACGTGGACACGTACAACGCGCTGACCATCTCCTACGCCGATGAGCTCATTGAGAAGGATGAAACCGACGTCTCTGCCCTCGTCGAGCGGCGGCCGGAGGACATCACCAGGACCGAATTGCTGAGGTTCCTGCACGGGCTGCCACACCGCTATCTCTCGATGTTCGACTACGCGCACGTGCGGCTGGCCAGGAACATCGGTCGGGACGAGGTGCACGCTGCGCTCGAGAAGAAAGGCGAGATCTGGGGACTGACCGTCGTCACGCTCGACAAGCCGTTCCTGTTCTCGAACGTGTCGGGCGTCTTGTCGTACTTCGGCATGGACATCCTGCGCGGGCAGGCGATGACGACCCCCGAAGGCCTCGTGCTCGACCTGTTTCAGTTCAGCGACGCCGAGGGGTTCCTGCGCCAGAACGACATCGCCGAATCGGACATCCTCCGGACGCTGCAGGATGTCGTGGCCGGCCGCAGCGACATCACGAAGATGCTGCGCCGCAGGGAGAGCGGCATCGGCCGCAAGCGCCAGCCACAACGCGTGCCGCCCGTCGTCTATTTTGACAACGAGCACTCCCACCGCTACACGGTGCTGGAGATCGTCGCCGATGACGCGCTGGGGTTGCTGTACCGCATCAGCCGCGCGATCTCGACCAACGACTGCGACGTCGACCTTGTGCTGGTCTCCACCGAGGGCCGGAAAGCCATCGACGTGTTTCACATCACGAAGGCAGGCCGGAAGCTGTCCGAGACGAGATCGGACCGAGCTCTCGTCGGACCTGCACCGGATGCTGGAGGGAACCGATGAAACTGATTAAAAGCATCGTCCGACCGAACAAGGTGGACGACGTCAAGGACGCGCTCGAGCGGATCAGTGTCTCCGGAATGACGGTCACCGAAGTCCGCGGTCACGGCCGGCAGAAAGGCCACACGGCCATCTATCGGGGGAAAGAATACAGCGCGAGCCTGCTGCCGAAGATGGAAATCGAGGTCGTCGTAACCGACGAGGTTGTCGACGAAGTCATCCAGGCGATCATCCAGGCGGCGCGCACAGGAGAAATCGGCGACGGCCGCGTCTTCGTGATTCCCGTCGATCATGGATATAACATCCGGACGGGCGAGAAAGACATGATGTAGAGCTTTCAGATGCGAACGCTCTTTGGTGCCTATTTCGGTTTGAGGATGACGTACGTCGGCAGGCCGACACTCCCGACCCGCTGCAGCAACTGCCTGGCGGGCGACGCGTCCAGGTCCTCGGCTTGAAACTTGATCCGCGTGTACTTCGACAGCGCGGTCTTGACCGCCGGGTCCTGCAGGGTGGTCTCGTCCATCACCAGGCAGTTCTTGCACCAGGTCGCCCAGAAGTCGACCAGCACGGGCGTCCGGTCGCGTTGGGCGGCCCGCAGGCCGTCGCTGAGCGATGAGTTCCAACCGCTCTTGAGCTGCGCTTCGACACTGGCCCTGACGCTGGCCGGGTCGACCCAGCGGCTCGAGACGATGCCGTACGCGATGTACCCGTAGTACACCGCGGTCGCCAGGATGAAGACGCCCAGGACCTGCTTCACGCGCACCATCCAGGCGCCTGGCTTTGGCAGGGATCCCAGACCCGCGCCGGCCAGCGGCCATGGAATGGCCATCCCGAGCCCCAGACAGAACGGAAGCGCCAGAGCGACCGGTGTTCCGGCGGAGTACAGATTGCTGGCGAAGACGACGACCTGAATCACGACCGGCGCGACGCAGGCGCCGGCCAGCAGCGCGGCGACGGCGCCCATGCTGAAGGCGAGCAGGAAGGTGCCGCGGCTCTCCTGACCGAAACGAATCCTGCTCGACCACCGGGAGAAATCGAGCGACACCACGTCGAACATCGCAAGGCCGAGGAACACGAAGAGGAGCGCAATCGCGATGTTGAACCACGCCGATGAGTTGATCGTGCCGAACGTGCCGGCGGTCAGGATGACGATCAGCCCGAGGACGCCGTAGACCAGCGCCATCGCGCCGCCGTAGGCCGCTCCGAGCAGGAAGCCGCGGCCGCGCCTGGCCGATTGCGCGCCGGCGCCGATGATTGCCAGGTTGATCGGAATCATCGGGAGGACGCAGGGCGTGAGGTTCAAGGCGAGCCCGCCGAGGAACACGAGCGCCAGGATCGCGAGCGGTCCGCGGTCTTCGAAGGGGCCCCGAGCCTTCACGCCGCTCTCTGCGTTGTGGATGAACGTCAGAAAGTCAGCCGTGGACAGGTAGCCGAAGCCGCTTCCCCGGATTTCGAACTCGTCGAAGAGCCTCAGGACCTCAGGAGGACTGAGGTCGATCGGCGAGAGGCGCCGATCGAGCGGCTGGCCGTCTTGCGCGGATCGACCTTCGTCCCCCGGCGAGAGGACCGGCGCTGATGCAATGTCCACACGGGGCGGCGCCTCCGCACGGCCGAAATCGATCTGGCGAAACACCTCCGCTTGCGACCTGGTGCCAGGCTGACCGGCGGGCACGACGCGCAGCGTCCAAGCGGTTGCCACGGTCTTGGGCATGAAGCATGTCTTATCGTCACAAGCCTGGTAACGGAGACGTCCAGGGACGGTGATCGGGCCTTGGGCCGCATCTTTGGAGATCGCGATCCGCACGCCGATGACAATCCTTCCCTTGAACACCGCCGACGGCTGGTCGAATCCCTCGATCTTGAAGTCGATGGCCGGCGGAAACGTGACGTCCGAGTACGACACGCCGGCGGGCGCGTCGATGAACAACTGCATCGGAATCTGGGACGGATCGCGGGGATGGTTGGCTTGAGCGTGCAAGCCTTCGGCGATCGTCACTTCCAGCGCCAGCCGGGCCGTCGAGCCGGCGTGAGTCGCCTCGCTCTCCGCGATCGGAACCACACGCACCTCGGCGGTGCGCGGGGTCTGTGCGGCCGGCGATAGCGACGCGAGACCGAGAAGAACCGCGGTCCAGGCGAGCGACCGGCGACGGGTACGTGGAACCTGCACTCGGATCAATTTCTGTCCTACTTCACTTCTTTCAATGGAATCAATTCCGCTCTCGGCAGCGGGCCAAACTCTTCGCCGAACTTGACCGGCGGGACGTCCTGGAACATGAAGTCCCACTTCCACCGCTCGGACGGATTGGAGGCCTGCAGCCAGTTGCGGGCCGAGACGCGGGCGGGCGAACGTCATCGCGGGAAGGGCGGCGTAGCCGGGCAGGCTGGTCAACGAGGCGGCGATGGCCTCGCGCACGGCGTTGCCCGAGGCGTAGGTCACGTTCACGCCGAAGACGGGCCCAAGCTTCATGAGGATTTGCCAGTCTTCACCGGCATCGCCGGGCGGTTGAATGACGCGTGCGGCCGCCTGAACGTGGCCAGTCATGTTCGTGTACGTCGCGTCCTTCTCGACCCAGGCGGCGCCTGGCAACGCGATGTCGGCGGCCAAAGCCAGGTTGTTCTTCAGCACCCCCTGAACGATCAGGGTGTCGATCTTGCCCGACTGTCGCGCGGCGACAATCCAATCGGTGTCGCCGATCGATCCGTCCGGTCCGGGATCGAAGACGTACAGCACCTTCACGCGTCCGGCCTCGACCGCGTTCCGCAATCTGGAGAGATCGGCCTCGGCGCCCGAGCCGACGTCGAAGCCCAGATCGCGCGCGCCTCGCACGTTCGGCGCGTCGATCGGCGGAATCTTGAACGTGGTCGCGGCGGGTTGCGGCTTCGCGCGCGTGCGCCAGTTGATGGTCACGCCCGCCTTCGAGCCGGCGATCAGCTTGAGCGCGAACAGTTCCTCGAGCGACGCGTGCGCCGAGGCCAGAAACTGCACGTTCGACGGGCCGCCGGCGGCATCGACGGCCGTCTTCACGGCGACGAGGGCGTCGCCCCACGGCACAGCGTCAAGCGATCCTCCACGCTGCAGTTCGGGCTGGCGCAGCCGGCGATCGCCTTCCACCCAGTGATAATCGAAGCGCCCGATGTCGCACATCCAGTAGCTGTTGATATCGGGATTCAGGCGCGGTGTCATCCGGATGAGCTGCGCGCCCTTCGCCCACTCGGGCTTGGCCTTGATCCAGGCGGTGGTGTTGCAGCCCTTTTCGCACAGCGTGCAGATCGTGTCGACCGCCTGCGGGTTGTCCCACGGCCGTGCCTTGAATCGGTAATCGCGCGTCGTGATCGCGCCGACGGGACAGACGTCCATCAAGTTGCCCGAGAGCAGGGACACGACGCCCTCTTCGCCGAACGTCGCGATTTCGCTGCCGTACCCGCGGTTGGCGACGCCGATCTGGGCATCGCCCTCGACGTCGCGCATGAATCTGATGCAGCGCGTGCAGAGGATGCAACGGTTGCGGTTGAGCATGAGCGTCGGGCCGAAATCGACGTCGGCCTTGACCCCGTCGCCGTCGAAGACGCGGCGAGGAAACTCCATCCGGCTCCGGTTCGGCCCGAACGAGTAGGAAAAGTCCTGAAGCGGGCACTCGCCGCCCTTATCGCACACGGGGCAATCGAGCGGATGATTGACGAGCAGGAACTCGAACACGCTCGCGCGTGCCTCTTCGACGTCAGGCGAGCTGGTGATCACCACCATGCCGTCGGTGCACACCGTCGAGCAGGCCGTCTGCAGCTTCGCCATCTTCTCGATCTTGACGATGCAGACGCGGCAGGATCCGTCGACGCCGAGCCCCGGATGGTAGCAGTAGTACGGCACCGGATGTCCGTGTTGAATCGCCGCCTGGAGAACGGTCTTCCCCTTCTCGACGGTGACCGGCGCGCCATCAATGGTCAGAGTGACGGTGTCCATATTCGGAAGATCATATAACGATAGGCACTGGGCACTGGGCACCAGCAAGGGTAGGATTCTTCCTAGTGCCGAGTGCCAAGTCCCGAGTGCCTGTCTTTCAATTGAGCCACTCCGCCAACGTCAAGTCGTCTCTCGTCACGATCCTGCGCACCCGGCCGTTCAGCGGGATGCGATAGTCGCGGACCGCATCGGTGACGAGCAGCGTGCGATCCTCGGTGCGGCCGTCGGTATATTGGACGGCGATCGTCAGCGGAAGGTCGAAGATCTCGCCGACCTGTTCGACGCGCACGGTCGCGAAGCCGGCCTCGGCGTCGATTTGGGTTGTGACGCGCACCTGGGGGAGCGTCGATCCCAGGATCCAGCGATCGAAGAATCGGCCGAGGGGGCGCTGTGCTTCGGCTTCGAAGGCCGCGCGGAGGTCATCAGTCCCGGCCTTACTGAACCGCCACTCGCGATAGAACCGGCGCAGCCCGTTTCTGAAGGGCTCCTCGCCGATCATGCGGCGGAGCATGTGCAGCACGACGGCAGACTTGTTGTAGGCGATCGCACGGAAGGCCGCGCTCCGACCCGCGATATGGCCGAGCCGGTAACCCAGATAAATCGGTCCGCTCGAAGCAAATGACCTTGCGGACTCGCGCATTTGCGCCAACAGGTCGCGCGTGAGATCCGGCCTGGTGGATTCGATGAACATCGCGGCGCTGTACTGTGCGAGCCCCTCACTCAGCCACTGGTCGTGGTAGTTCTTGAACCCGACCGCCTGGCCCCACCATTGATGCGCTACTTCGTGGGCGAGAAGAAAATCGGGATACCGATCGAAATTCAGCGGATCCTCCCGCCAAAGGTAGGGCGTTGACGGCAGCGGCTGCTGAACGAGCGCGAAGTACGCCGGGCTGTGACCTCCGGGCAGCAAGGCGTCCGCCATCGTGATCGTGAGGCCGGGGTAGGGTGCATCACCCACGGTGCTCACGTAGAACCTGATCAACGCCTCGGCACGAGACGAAATGCTTCGGCTGCTCGAGGCGAGGCGCGGTGTCGCGAGCACCTCCAGCGGCAGTTCGGTCGCGGCACTTGCCGTCCACCCCGCCGGCAGTCCCACGTCACGCGCAGCCGCCACGGGCACCTGGATCGTGGTGCGACTGACGCTGACAAACCGGCTGATTTCGCAGGCCAGATAACGCACTGGCCGATCGGCAAGGAACTCGACCGTACGAACCGGCCGCGATTCGCCGTGAATCACGCCCTGAGAGGCCGACGATCGGATCTGGTTGCCGGTTGCGACGACTTGATACCACGCCGGGACAGTCAGGCGCATGGCGGCGGGGGCATAGTCCGTGGTAAGACCCTGCGGATACCAGTAGGCGCGGTTGCTGTACATGAAGCGCGGCTCGGGCTTCTGGATCGGTTCAGGCGCCTGGGGCTGTTGACCGGCGCCCGGCTCGGACATGGCATCGTTGCCAAGCTCCTGCGGCTCGAGCCGCCCGGCGTACGCGATGTCGACCGTGAGCTCCTCGCTGCGGCCGACCGCGTGCGGCAGACTCACAAGCACCGTCGTCTGGCCGAGGATCCGCATGGCGAGCAGACGTCCCAGGCCGGGCGACGTGACCGAGGACACGGTCAGCGATTCGGCGAGCCTGAACGAGATACTTTGCGTCGCCTCCGACAGCACTTTGATGCGCAGCCGCCCGCGTCCTTCGATCCACGCGCGCACAGGGTCGAATGCCAGGTCGAGGCTGTACTGCAGCACATCGTAGACAGCCCCGGCATCCTCATCGTAGAAGGGGCCACGCGCCGCGATCTTGGCCGGCGACGCATACAAGGACAAGGTGTGGCCGCGCTCGCGATCGAAGAGATCGATGTCTTCAGGATCGTTCACCGCGCGTGCGTATGTCAGCCAGCCGTAGCGTGCCGTCCTGAACTCCACGGCAAGATTGCCGGCGGCCGGCAGGATCGACCAGCGTTCCGGGCTCAGGTCGCCGACGTTGAGGTTGAAGCTCCTGGGCGCGAAGCGATCGAAGATCGTCTGCGCTCGAGCCGCTGCCGCACGGCTCGTGGCGGACGGCACCAGGGCCGCCTCCGATAGGTGCGATCTGAGGTCGGCGGGGTTGACCCGGATGTATACGTCGTCCACGGGCGTGTCGAGCGACGGATGACGGGAAAAGATCCGAAGCTGATCCTGTTCGGCGCGATCCGGCGGCGCAAAGTGCAACTCACCGCGGCCGTGCAACACGAGTCCGGTCAGGCCGGATTCGCCAGGCGCGCCAAAGGCTGTTCCTGTCGGCATCGTCAACACGAAGTCAGGCGCGGTGAACACGAGATTGTGAATCGAAAACTGCTGCGCGGTGTTCAACGAGAGCCGGATCAACCCTTCCAGGTGCGCGACCTGCCTCAGGCCGTCAATCTCGAGTCGATTGGTGGTTGACGCGCGCGGGTGAAGCTCGATTTCCCACGTCGCGAGTCGTCCCGTCAACCCGCGGCTGACCAGAAGATCCGCCACGACACGGTAGCCGTCTCCGTCCGGGCGACGCTCTCGCTCGCGCACGGCAGCGCGCGGTCGGCCGGGGAGATCGATCATGCTGATGTCACGTAGCAGCGCCGCCTGCGACGGCGGCAATTGGCTGGAGACCAGGCCAGCGAGATCAACCGGATTGGACGAGGACAGTGCACTTTCGAGGTTGCCAAGCGTCTGGGCAACGGGGTCGAGACGAGGCGCCTGTGCCTGATCGAGCGCGCGCGCGCCGGAGGCGGCCAGAATGACCAGCGCGACGAGCATCTGAGCGAGCGCACGCATAGGCAGAGGTGGTGGATTAGATCAGCCCCAGTTCCCGTCCGACCTTTGCAAACTTGTCGAGCGCGAATTGCAATTCGTCGCGCGTATGCGTCGCCGTGACGATCGTCCGCACGCGGGCCTTGTCGCGCGGGACCGTCGGAAATCCGATCCCTTGCGCGAACACCCCCTCTTCGAACAGCCGATCCGACAACTGCATCGCGCGACTGGCCTCGCCGGCAATGACCGGGGTGATCGGACTTTCGCTCGCGCCGGTGTCGAAGCCCAGGTGCCGAAGACCCTCCTTGAAGAATCGCGTGTTCTCCCAGAGCCGGTCGATCAAGGCCGGTTCATTCTCGAGGATATCGATCGCGCCGATGCAGGTGGCGGCCACTGATGGGGGGTGCGAGGTCGAGAACAGGAAAGGCCGCGCGCGATGGTAAAGAGATTCGATGAGCGATCGCGAGCCCGCCACGTAACCGCCCAGCGCGCCGATGGCCTTTGACAGCGTCCCGACCTGAATATCCACCCGGCCGTGGACGCCAAAATGATCGATGCTACCGCGGCCGTTCCTGCCGAAGACGCCGCTCGCGTGCGCGTCGTCGACCATCATGATGCAGCCAAACTCCTCGGCCAGCGAGCATAGATCCGGCAACGGTCCGAGGTCACCGTCCATGCTGAACACGCCGTCGGTGATGAGCAACTTGCGCCGGTTGGGAAGCAGCTCCTGGAGGATCTTGCGCGCGGCCGCGACATCCTTGTGGGGAAAGACTTTGATCTCCGCGCGGCTGAGCCGGCACCCGTCGATGATGCTGGCGTGATTGAGCGCGTCCGAGATGATGACGTCTTCTTTGCCAAGAATCGCGGATACCGTGCCGGCGTTTGCCGTGAAGCCGCTCTGAAACACCACGACCGCTTCGGTCTTCTTGAACGCTGCCAGACGTCGCTCCAGCTCCATGTGGATCGCCATCGTGCCGGCGATCGTTCGGACCGAGCCAGTGCCGACACCGTGCTCCTGAATGGCTTGAATTGCGCGTGCGACGAGCGCCGGGTGGGTCGTCAACCCGAGATAGTTGTTCGAAGAGAGATTGACCACCGTCCGGCCGTCGAAGCGGGAGGTCGCAGCCTGGCGATCCTCGAGAATCCGAAGAGGTCGGTACAGCCCCTGCCGCCGGAGGGTATCCAGCTCCGCCGACAGGAATGCGAGTGGATCGGTGCGCATAGATCGAACTCCGAGGGTTGAAGTTATCCCTGATCCCTGTCCAGATACTCCTGCAGAAATACCTGCACGATGGCTGCGGAAGGCACCGCCAGAATCGCCCCGACGACGCCCAGAAGCTCGGTGCCGATGAGGAGCGCCACGATGACCGACCACGCGCTGACGCCCACATGCCGCTGCATCACCTTCGGGACGAGGATGTTGCCCTCGATGAACTGCTGCACGCTGAAGTAGATGATGACGAAAATGCTGGTGTGCACCGACACGCTGAACGCGAGCAGAACGGCCGGAATGGCGGCGACGATCGGTCCGATGATGGGCACGAACTCGCCGAGGGCGGCGATCAAGCCGAGCACGTAGAAGTACGGCACGCCGAGCAGCCAGAGACCGAGCGACGCGGTCACGCCGATGATGACGCTCAGCAACAGCTGGCCGTTGAGCCACGCCCCGACCTTGACGGTGACGTCTCCCGTCATCCGAGCGATCGACGGCCGCCGCTCGGGTGCGAAGAGCTTCAGGAATCCTGAGCGAAGCGAATCGGCTTCGATCAGGAGGTAGTAAGGCAGCACCAGAATCGCGACGACGGTTCCGATAGTGCCGATCACGCCTTGCAGAGCGCCGAGCAGCACCGGGAGCGCAGTACTTGCGCTAGGCAAGGCCTTGAGGATGTCATCGAGCGTCCATCGATGATCCAGCATCCCATGCGCGGCGAGCGCGGCCTGAATTCGCATGATGTCGTTCGGCAGCTCCCGCCACAACTCCGCCGCCTGGGCGGCCAAGGGCGGAAGCATGAGTGCCAGCGCCGCCGCCAGGAGCCCGAGGACGCCGAAGTACACGACGAGAATCGCCGCCCATCTCGGCAGGCCGCCCGACCCGACCACCCGCCAACCCTCGAGCCACCGGATGATGGGACTGAACCCGACCGCGAGGAGTCCGCTGACGTAGATTACGAGCAGGGCGCCGCGGATGCTGTAAAGGGTCCAGAGGATCGCGACGCCGGCCAGCAGCGTCGTGACCGCCCGGCCAATCAGCCGGTGATCGTTAACGCGCGAAACGGACATGGATCAGCCAGCCAGGCGTAAGGCCTCAGACCCCGGCTGCATGCGTCCGTCCTGCGGCCCGGGCCGCAGGGCCCGGGGCCTGCTGCAGAAACTCCGCCGTGAACGCGGCGATGTCGTCGTAGATCGTCTCGAGCTCATCGAGCGACGCGAGGTACACGATGCGGAACGCACCGCGATCGGCGGGGTAGCTGAATCCAGAGCCGTGTACGCACAGAACACCTTTCGTGCGCAGAAGCCCCAGCACGAAATCCTCGTCGGTTCGGCCAGGCGGGAGGGTGAGTTGCGGCATCGCGTAGAAAGCAGCGCGCGGCGTCACGCATCGCATCCCGGGAATCGCCGCGAGCCTCGCGACGGTCAGCTCTGCTCGCTGGCGCAAGGCGTCGACGAACGCGCGCTGAAACGAGCGATCGCCCGTGAGCGCCGGTTCAATCGCGTACTGCATCGGGCCGGCGCTGCAGAGGCGGCCATCCGCCAGCTTCTTGATCGCTCCCAACGCATCGTCCAGCCGGTTCGACCGGCCGACGGCCAGCCAGCCGGCGCGCCATCCCGGCGCGAGATAGGCCTTCGACAACGATGAGAACGAAATGATGGGCGCATCGGGCGCGAGGCTGCCGAGGAGCGGCGTCGGTCCGTCAAAGGACAGCTCTCCGTAGACTTCATCGGCGAGGATTGGAATGCCCGTGCGATCGGCCAGCTCGATCATGGCGCGGCGGGTCGCGTCCGGATAGACCGCACCGGTCGGGTTGTTCGGATCGATGGTCACGATGGCCCGAGTGGCCGGCGTAATCAGACGTTTCAGATCGTCGAGATCGGGCTGCCATCCGCGATCGGGATCCGTGCGATAGAAAACAGCCCGCGCCCCGATCTTCGCCAGCACGGCCGTGTAGAGCGGATAGGTCGGCGTCGGGATCAGGACCTCGTCGCCGGCATCCGCCAGGGCTCCAAGCGCCATTTCGATCCCTTCGGAAGTGCCCGCGGTGAGCACGACTCGGTCGGCCGAAAGCGGCATCCCCCGATTCACATACTCGGCGGCGACGGCGACGCGAGCAGGCTCGATACCAGCCGATGGCGTGTAACCATTGTGCCCGTCACGGATGGCCCTCGCGATGGCCTCGACCAGGTGTGGGGGTGTCTTGAAGCCGAACGGGATCGGATCGCCGATGTTCAGGTACCGAACGTGCCGCCCACCGGCCTCGACCTTCCTGGCCTCCACCGCGATGTTCCGGATGGCGTAGGCGAAATTGTTCACGCGGGCGGACACGCGCACGGAAGTTTGAGCGGGCATGGATAGATCCTAGCGGATCACGGGTCGTAAGGCCGAAGGCCAGCGAGGCGGCAAGCCAGCAAGGCGGCGGGGCCGGGAACCGAGCCCGCCTTGGCTTTTGATCCCCTATTGCGCGGATAATGCCCCCGCATGGCCGGACTCGGCCTTCTTGTTCTACGACTCGCCCTGGCAGCGGTATTCGTGGCCCACGGAGGCCACATTCTCTTTGGAACCTGGCCGGGTCCTGGCATCGGGCCCGGCGGCCTTCAGTTCACTGCTGATCAGTACGCGGCCATGGGTCTCCATCCTGAATTCCTTCTTGCGGTGCTCGCCGGCGCGACGCAACTCATTGGCGGCCTGTTCATCGGTCTCGGACTCCAGACGCGGATCGCGGCAGCGGCACTCGTTTGTGTACCTCGTCATCGGCGTCTGGAAGGAGCACCTCCAATGGGGCTTCTTCCTGAATTGGATCCACGCCGTTCCGCAGGGCCACGGCGTCGAGTACTCGGCTCACATTGGCGGGCGGGCTGGCCTGTTTGCTGTTGACGGGCGCTGGCGAATGGTCGATCGACGGCCGGCGGGTGACCACGACGAGCGGCCCGCGCGGCGGGCCGTGCGAGGCTCAGAGGGAAGGTTATGAACCTCCACTCCCAGGTCGTCCTTCTGACGGGCGCCAGGCGTGTGGGCGCGGCCGTGGCCGTGGCCGCGGCGAGCCGAGGCGCCGACGTCGGCATCGCCTACAACCGATCCAAAACCGAAGCTGACGAGGTCGCGCGGGCCGTCCGCAGCCGCCGGCCGCCGCGCGCTGGTCGTGCAAGGCGATGTCTCGCTCGACGCGGGATGCACCTCGATTGTCGAGCAGGTCGTCCAGGAGTTCGGCCGCCTGGACGTGCTTGTCAACATGGCGTCGCTGTATCAACCGGTGCCATTCGACGCGATCGATGCGGCGACGTGGGATCGCCAGCTTGCGGTGGATCTGCGCGGATCGTTTCTGTGCGCGAAGGCCGCCGTGCCGATCATGCGCCGGCATGGCGGCGGGACGGATCATCAACTTCTCCGACTGGGTCGCCGCGAGCGCCCGGCCGCGCTACAAAGACTACCTGGCCTATTACGTGGCGAAGGCCGGCGTGAAGGCGCTCACGGAGGGCCTGGCGCTCGAGTTGGCCGCCGACAACATTCTCGTCAACGCAATCGCGCCGGGACCGATCCTCGCCCCGCCCGGCCTTACGGCCGAGAGCTGAAGGCGGTCGAGGATGCGACGCCGCTCGGCCGCTGGGGCGGCCCCGACGAAATTGCGAAGATCGTCCTCGCGCTCATCGACTCGGATTTCATGACGGGGGAGACGATCGAGTTGACGGCGGACGGCACGTGCACTGACGCTCGATCGCTGAATTCAAATCAGGGAATTCAGAATTGCCTCTCATCGACTCCAGCGCGCCTTCGAGCTCGCTGCGCTCGCTCGCGAAGCAGAATCGCAAATAGCCTTCGCCGCGCGCCCCGAAATCCACCCCGGGCACGCAGCCGATTCGGCCGCGTCTGATCAGGAACTCCGCCATCGCCCATGACAATGATGCCCGCGAGTCGGCATCCGGCGGCAGCGGCGAGCGCCAGGCCGGATTGATGTGGACGAACGCATAGAACGCGCCGGCCGGCTTATCGCCCGTCAGCACGCCGCCGCCGGCGTCGCGCAAGCCGTCATAGAAAAGATCCCGGCGTGCCGCAAGCTCGCGGCGGAATTCCTGCGATAAACGCCTGTGAACCCGTCAGCGCGCCGAGGCCGCCGTACTGAATCAACGACGACGTGTTCGACACGGTGTAGAAAAGCATCTTCCGCATGCGATCCCGGATCGTCGCGTCCGAGAGCGCGAGTAACCGAGCCGCAGGCCGGTGATCGCGTAGGTCTTGCTGAACGTGTAGATGGAAATGACGCGGTCGTACATGCCGGGCAGCGAGGCGATGCTGACGTGCTCGCTGTCCGTCGAACAACACGTCCTCGTAGGCCTCGTCGGAGAGGACCCACAGATCCCGCTCCTTGGCCAGGTCGGCAATCGCTTCGAGATCGGTCCGCGTCAGGACGCCACCGGTCGGGTTGTGGGGCGAGTTGACGTAGATCGCCCGCGTCTTCGCCGTGACGAGCCGCCGCATCTCGTCCGAATCCGGACGCCAGTCCGCGAGTCTCGTACAGCGGGTACGGACACGGGCACGGCACGAGCGGCGAGCACGTTGCCGCGCGCGGGCGGCCACTCCGGATCGGGGAGCAGCACCTCGTCACCCGGTTCGAGCAGGCCCTGGCAGGCGACGAACAGCGCCGTGAATCCCGCCGGTCGTGACCATGACCTCGTCGGGTCCGCCGACCGGAATCGCAGTTCTTCGTGCGAAGCTTCGCGACGAGCCGCTCGACCAGCGGCGGAATGCCCGTCGTCTGGACGTAATGCGTCCGGTTTTCGCGCAATGGCCCTGAGCGAGTGCCTCCTTCAGGGACGCCGGCGCGTCGAAGCTGACGTCGCCCTGATCGAGCCGGAACGGCCGCTCGACCGAATACATGAGGTCGCGGATGCGGATGATGCCCGAGAAGGGAACGTCGTCGAGGTATGAGGCCACTTCGATCCCATACTGCGGTTAAATGGGTACGGTGGAGCAACGGTCCACTCATCCGAAACACGCCTCGCGCTGCGCATGACATCCTGGACGTGATCCGGCATCGCTGGAGCCCTCGGGCGTTCGACCCGGCGCGCGACGTGCCCCGTCGGGGACTTGTGGATCGTGTTCGAAGCGGCGCGCTGGGCGCCGTCGTCCTACAACGAGCAGCCATGGCGCTTCGTCGTGGCGGAGCGACGCCGGACGCCCGGCGCGTTCTCGGCGCTGCTCGAGACGATCGATCCTCAGAATCGCGACTGGGCGCGCCACGCGCCGGTGCTGGCGCTCGTCGCCGCCAGCACGCGCCTCGACGCGCACCGGCGAGACGAATCGGAACGCGTGGTACGACACGGGACAGGCTGTGGGCTTCCTGACGCTGCAGGCGACCGGACTTGGCCTGGCCGTCCGGCAGATGGAGGGCTTCAATCGCGACGCGCGCGCGTGCGGCCTGCGCCATTCCTGCCAGACTTCGAGCCTGTCGTCGCGATGGCGATCGGCTACGCGGGCGATCCCGAGCTGTTGCCGACGGAGCGGCAGCGCGACGCGGAACGGCAGCCTCGCAAACGTCAGCCGATCGAGGAGTTCGTCTTCGAGGGAACGTGGGGGAACGATGTTCACGTCAACTCCATAATCCTCGCGAGCGTCTGCCGCGCCTTGCCACGGGCAGATTTGACACGTAAACGTGGCGCACGCCCGCGGCTCGTAGCGTGGCGATCGTTCGGGCGCAGACATCTTCCGGCGTGGCGCCCTCGGCGAATTCCCGGCGCAGCGCTTCGACCGGCACCGGCAGGAAGTGCCGAAGGGCGTCCAGCGTCTTCGGGTTTGCGCTCCGATAGAAGAACACGCCGAACACGCCCGGCAGGGTGAGCCGCCGGCGATCGAAGGCCTCCAGGAAACGCTCGACGCGAGGCGAGTCGTGGTGCGACACGACCTGCGTCAGGAAGAACTCGCCGCCGAAATGGTCGTCGCCGAGAAAATCGACCTGCGCGTTGGCGTCCGCGTGCGGATTGGCCCACCCGCCGAGCGTGAGCTCAGGCACGTGCTCGTGAATCGCGCGGCGAAGCTGCCACGCATGCTCCACGCACCGTGGCGCGCCGACGCTTCCGGTCCCCGCCCACGACCGACGAGCGACGGAAATCCCTCCTGAGACGCGCGTTCCGCGTAGCCCAGACAGAACTCGAGTGTGTGTTTCGAGGTCAGGAACGGCACGACGTGGCTGCGGCGCACGTCGGTGGCCGAGATTGCTGACCAGATGCCGGAGCGTGTGCTCTTCGCGGGCGCCGACCGCGCTGTCGGTCAGAAACACGAACGTGCCGCCGCGCACGAGCCCGCGCACGGCATGATGCGTGTCGATCCAGGCGTCCATCCCGGCGGCCGCGTCCAGCTCCGCCCGCGGAGGCCGAAGCTCCACCGACACCACGGGAGTCGTCGCCTGAAGCGCGTTCAGCAGCGGATTCGACGGCGAAGACATCTGGTGAGTATAGATGGAGGCGGCTGCAAGGCCAACCGGCGATTCAGCGTCTTAGCACCATGTCGAGGCCGGTGGCCGACACGCGCTCGCCGCAGTTGGCTGATGGCCACTCTCGCCGCCGATGTCGTGCCGTTGGCTTGCCCGGAGCCGACGCCGGTCCAGCCTCTGACCCGCCTGGCGGCCGAGCTCGGGCCCGACTGCCCGAAGCTGTTCATCAAGCGCGACGACCTTCTGTCGTTTGGCCTGGGCGGCAACAAGGTTCGAAAGATGCAGGCGATCGCGGCGGAGGCGCGCGCAGCCAGGCGCCGACACCTTGATTACGTGCGGTGGCGCTCCAGTCGAATCACGCTCGCGTGACCGCCGCCGCTGGCGCCGTGCTCGGATTTCATGTCGTGCTCATCCTCAACGTGGCCGAAGGTGGCGTGCCCGCGAACGTGAGTGGCAACGCTCTTGCTCGATCGGATCTTCGGCGCCGACGTGCGCTACGTCGAATCGCGCCAGGCGCGCCAACCGGCGATGGAAGAGGCAGCGCACACGCTTCGCGCCCAGGGCCGGCGGCCGTTCATCGTGCCGCTCGGGCGCGTCCACGCCGACGGGCGCGCTGGGGTTCGCGCGCGGCCTGGCGGAACTGGCGGCAAGCGGCCACAAGCCTGACGTGATCGTGCACGCCTCGTCTTCAGGTGGCACGCAGGCCGGCATGATTGCCGGATGCGCCCTCCTGGGACTCCGCGCGCGGGTGATTGGCGTCAGCGCCGATGACCCGGCCCCGAGCCCTGCGCGGCGTCGTTGCGGAGTTGCTGGACCAGATGGCCGCGCGACTCGGCGCGGCGCCCAAATCGCTGGGTACGGACACAGCCGGTTGAGGTGGATGATCGTTTCGTCGGCGACGGCTACGGGATTCCGACTCCAGCCTCGGCGGCCGCGCTCGAGCTCGTCGCGCGCCGGGAGGGCATCGTCCTCGACCCCGTCTACACCGCCAAGGCGATGAGCGGCCTGCTCGCACGAATTCGAGCCGGTGAGTTCTCGAAGGATGAGACGATTCTGTTCTGGCACACCGGCGGCACACCAGGACTGTTCAGCTGACGCTGGGAACACGGATCCACGAATGAACCTGACCTGCCTGGGTGCCGCTCGCACCGTGACCGGTTCCAAGCATCTGCTGGAGACCGGCGCGCATCGCGTGCTCGTCGATTGTGGTCTGTTTCAGGGGCTGAAGGCCCTGCGCGAGCGCAACTGGCAGGCCGCTGCCGATTCGCGCCGACTCGATCGACGTCGTCGTCCTGACGCACGCGCATCTGGATCACTGCGGGTACCTTCCGCGGCTCGTGGCGCAAGGATTTCGCGGGCGCATTTTCTGTACGCCGGCGACGGCCGAGCTCGCGCGCATCGTCCTTGCCGACTCCGCGAAGCTGCAGGAAGAGGACGCGGAGCGCGCAAACCGCAAGGGCTACACGCGTCACGCGCCGGCATTTCCGCTGTACACGGTCGACGATGCGAACCGGGCGATGCTGCTGCTGCAGCCGGTCGGCTATGACCGGCCGATGCCGGTCGCCCCGGGCGTGACAGGCGGAGTTCATCAACGCGGGCCATCTGCTCGGGTCGGCGTACGCGCGGATCACCATTGAGGAGTCGGGTCAGACCATCCTGTTCGGCGGCGACCTCGGCCGGTACGGCCGGCCTGTCCTTCCGGATCCGTCGCACGATCGAGGAAGCCGATGTCCTGCTGGTCGAGTCGACCTACGGCGATCGGACGCACGAGGCCGACGATGGCGGGATGAGGCTGGCGGGCATCATTCAGCGACACCGCCACGCGCGGCGGCAAGGTGATCATTCCCGCGTTCGCGCTGGGCCGAGTCGAAGAGCTGCTGTATTGGGTGCATCGACTCGAAGCGGGGCAGCAGATTCCGCACGCTGCCGGTCTATGTGGACAGCCCGATGGCGACGGCCGTGCTCGACGGTGTACCGAAAGCGGCTTGCAGGAGCTGGATCCCGAGATTCAGGAAATGGCGCGATTCGACGGGCACCGGGCCGCGGCCGCCCATCGGCAGCTCTGCGCGTTCTGCACGGAGCGGCTCAAGGTCGTCGCGTCGATTCCCGAGTCACGAGCCGTGCAGGAGTCCAACGAGCCGTCGATCGTGATCTCGTCGAGCGGCATGGCGACCGGCGGTCGCGTCCTTCATCACCTCGCGCACGGCCTGCCCGATCCGCGCAACACGGTCCTGCTCGCCGGCTTTCAGGCCGAGGGCACGCGCGGCCGCCAGCTGAAGGACGGCGCGAGCCTCGTGAAAATTCACGGGCAGATGGTTCCGGTGCGCGCGCGCATCGAGGCGCTGGACTCGATGTCCGCGCATGCCGACTCCGGCGAGATCATGCGGTGGCTCGGCGGATTCAAGCGCCCGCCCGCGCTGACCTGTCTGGTGCACGGCGAACCTGGTCCGATGGACGTCGCTGAAGGCGCGGATCGAGCGCGAGCTCAAGTGGACGGTCAGGACGCCGAATCCGGGGGAGAAGATCGAGACTTGATTCCGAGTTCAATCATGAACAGGCCTTATTTCTTGGAACAGATCGAAGACGCCGCCGTCGTTCAGGTCTATGCCGACGGATTTGACGCGCTGCCGCTGCGATCAGAAGCGGCTGTCTGGCACCTGTATCAGGCCGCGCTGGCGGGCCGCGACATCTATTACGACCAGCGATACCGCCACGCGCTCGAGATGCGCGACGTGCTCGAGGCGATCCTCGTGTCCGTCCAGCCGCCGGACCCGGCCGAACCGCCCGACGTCATCGCCGAGATTCGCCGCTATACGAAGCTGTTCTGGATCAATTCCGGGCCGCATCACAATCTGACCGCGCGCAAGTTCGTGCTCAAGTGCCCGCGCGACGCGTTCCGGGCGGCGGCGCACGCGGCGGCGCGGGCCGGCGCAGTGTTCCCGATCCGCCGGGGCGAGACGCTGGACGCGTCTGCTCGATCGCCTCGAGGGTCCCGTTCTTCGATCCGGATGTCGACCCGTTTGTCACGGCCAAGACGCCCGGCCCGGGTCGCGACATCCTCAGCGCGAGCGCGAACAACCTCTACGAGGACGTCACGATGGACGACCTCGACGGGTTCGAGGAGCGCTACGGGCTGAACGCGCGGCTCGTCAAACGGGACGGGCGCCTGATCGAGGAGATCTATCGAGTCGGCGGCTGCTACGGCGACCAGATTTCGACGATCGTCTCGCATCTGCAGCGAGGCGCTGCCGTACGCGACCGCCCCGATGCGTCAGGCGCTGGAGGCGCTGATCCGGTTCTACGAGACCGGCGCGGAAGAGGATCGCGTGGCGTATGACGTCGCATGGGTCGCCGACAAGGACTCGCCGGTCGACACGATCAACGGGTTTATCGAAGTGTACATGGATGCGCGCGGCGTCAAGGGCGCCTGGGAAGGCATCGTGTTTTTCGTCAACGAAGACGAAGACGAGGAGCCTGCGGCGACTGGCTGAAGCGGCCCCGTGGTTCGAAGAACGAATGCCGTGGGATCCCCAGTGGCGCCGCGACCGAGGTGCGCGGCGTCACGGCCCGCGCCATCGACGTCGTCGTCGAAACCGGCGAGTCAGGCCCGATGACGCCGGTCGGCATCAACCTGCCGAACGATCAGGCGATCCGCGAGCGTTACGGCAGCAAGTCGGTGTCGCTGGCCAACATCACCGAGGCGTACGACAAAGCCGAGAAGCCGGCGTTTCGCGAGGAGTTCTGCTGGTCGGCCGAGGAGCTGCAACGCGCCGTCCGGTGGGCCGCGACGGCGCACGAGGTCTCGACGGCCATCCACGAGGTGCTCGGCCACGGATCGGGACGCGTCGCGGAGCGGCTGGGGGGCCAGCCGCAGCTCGTGTTGAAGGAGCAGTACTCGGCCCTCGAGGAGTCGCGCGCCGATCTGGTGGCCCTCTATTTCATGCCGAGTCCGAAGATCGCGGAGATCGGCCTTGCTGCCGGCCGAGCATCAGGAGGAGATCGTCCAGGCCGAGTACGAAGCGTACGCGCAGAAATGCGCTGGTCCAGCTTCGGCGCATCCGTGAGGGCACGCAGATTGAAGAAGACCACATGCGCAATCGCCAGATGATCGTGCACTGGCTGATGGCGAATACGAACGCAATCGACGTGCGACGGCGCGACGGCAAGACCTACTACGTCATGGTCGACGCCGACGCGTTTCACGAGGGCGTCGGCCGGCTGCTCGCGAGAGGTGCAGCGGATCAAGTCCGAGGGCGACTACGAGGCCGCCCGCGCGCTGTTCGACACCTATGGCGTCCATTTCGACCCGGCGCTGCGCGACGAAGTCGTCGCACGCGTCGATCGACTCGAGTCTTCCGTCGTACACGGGGTTCGTGATGCCGAGACTGGAGCCGATCCTCGATGCCGACGGCCGGATCGCGGACGTGCGGATCTCGTATCCGTTGGATCTCGAGACGCAGATGCTGGAGTATTCGGGGAACGGTCCGTTTCGAAGAGCGCTTCGTGAACTCCAGCATGCTCTCGCCACGAAGCTCACGAAGTCGACGCGAGGAACCACTCGCGGCGCTTCGTCAGCGTCGCCTCATCGTGGACGGCCATGGGCTTGCCTGCGAGCACCTGGGCCGTTCCAAACGGTCCTCCGACCATCTGAACCTCTCCCTCGCTTGCCCGCATGCGCCTCGATCCCGTCATCGACGCGCTGTGGTCGCGGTTCAGCCGGCGCAACGCCATCGCGCACGTCCGCTACATCAGCCAGTTCTGGCGCATCGGCGGAAATCCCGGCTACGACGCGATCGATCGATGCATGTCCGGGCGCGGCTGCTGGCGTCAGGATTCTCGGCGAAGCAAGACCGGGCGAGGTGCCCGCGCGCTCCTCCACCTGGATTGAGGAGTATCCCAACGGAGGGAAAGGCTGGAGCTACTCGGCCGGGCACGCTCGCCGTTGCTCGCGCGGGCGAGCCGGACGAGGTCGTGCTGTCGCGCGACAAGCAACACATCTGCCCTGTGCATCAACTCCTTTTCCACGCCTGACGGCGGGCCTCCTGGCGCCGCTCGTGGATGTCGGCAAGGGCGACACGGAGGCGGACTACGCCGGCAAGGACGTCAAGGGCGCGGTCGTGCTCGGCGATGCCGACACCGCTCAACTCTGGCGCCTCGCGGTCCTCGCTCATGGCGCGCTCGGCATCGTCTCGACGGCCCTCAGCCACGTGGTCTCGCCGGATCCTCCCGGTGCGCCGGCGACGGCGCGCGATGACTGGGACATTCTCCAGTGGGGGACGATCCCCTACGACGAGGGGCATCATGCGTTTGGATTCAAAGCCAGTCCCCACGCGGCCGCCGACGTTGAGACAGGCCCTCGGACAGCAGGGCCGCTCGCGCGGGCGCGCGAATGCGCCGGTACGCGTGCGCGTCACGATTGCCAGCACGTTCTCGACCCGGCCGGTGCGGACGCTCGTGGCCGAGATCCCCGGCCGCCTCGCGCGCGGCCGAGCGCATCGTGATCGCCGCCCACGTGCAGGAGCCGGGAGCGAACGACAACGCGAGCGGCGTCGCGACGCTGGCCGAGCTCGCGCGCGCGCTTCGGCTGGGCATCGCCGGCGGGCGGATTCCCCGTCCGGATCGCACGCTCACGTTCCTATGGCTCGAAGAAATCTCCGGCAGCCGCCAGTGGCTGAAGGATCATCCGCAGGACGCGAAGAACGTCCGGTACATGTTCTCGATGGACATGACCGGCGAGGATGTCAGGAAGACGGGCGGCAGTTTTCTCATCGAGCGCTGGCCCGATCCGGGCGCGGTATGGGATCGGCCGTGGGATCCGCACACCGAGTGGGGTCGCGGCGAAGTTCGCGCCGAGCAGCTCAAAGGCGACCTCATCAACGACCTGCACCTCGCGGTGTGTCTGCGGGTCGCGCGCAAGACCGGCTGGACAGTAAAGACCAACCCGTACGAGGGCGGCAGCGACCACACGGTGTTCGGCGCGGCCGGCGTGCCGGCCGTGCTCGACTGGCATTTCACCGACCGCTACTACCACACCAACCTGGATACGCCGGACAAGACGAGCGCCGGCGAGATGCGCAACGTTGGCGTTGCGGTGGCGGCGTCGGCCTGGCTGCTCGCATCGGCGAAAGAGTCCGACCGCGCTGGCCGTGGCCGCGCTGGTGGCCAGAGGCCGGCGAGGCCCGTCTGAACGTCGAACAGCAAGAGGGCCCGAAACTGGCTGCCGCGGATGCGGATCCGCGCGTGGCGAATATCCGGCAGGTCGAGATCGTCGCGACCTGGCGCAAGTGGTACGCGGAGGCGATCCGCAGCGCGGGCCGGCTCGTGGTCGGACCGGTGAGCGCGGGATTTGCGCCGACGATCGAAAGCCTCGCCGCGCCATTCGACAAGCCGAAGTAGAGCATCATGCGGAAGCTGCCATGCCCGGGTCGCTCGCCGCGGTGCTCGCGCTCGTCTGGACGAGCGCGGCGCCGCTCGGCGCAGCCGGCCGCCTGGCTCAGCGCACCGGAACACGTCGCTGATGGCATCGACTACTTCACCATCCGTCGATCGGTCGCTCGTCGATCCACCGGGCCCGGTGGCGGTTTACCTGCTCCGGCTCGATGCGTCGCGAGTCCGGCTGGCGAGCGTCCACGCGCACGACGAGATCATGGGGCTCGAAACGGTCGACAGCATCGCGAACCGGCATCACGCCGTCGCCGCCGTGAACGGCGGCTTCTTCAATACGACCAACGGCGATCCGCAGTTCGTTCTGAAAGAAGCCGGCGAACTGGTGAGCGACACGTCGGTCGTGAAAGGCGCGGTGATCATTCGATCGCCGCCGCGCGGGAGAACCGAACTCGATTTCGATCAGCTCAGCGCCCGCATGACGTTGAAGTTCAAAGCGGCCGGGCGGAACTGGACGGTGCCCATTGGCGGCGTCAACACGACCCGCGCGCGCGGCAAGCTGATGCTCTTACAACTCCCGGTACCACGCGGACACCGATACCGCCGCAAACGGCGTCGAGTGGGTGCTGAGCGGGCGCCCGCTTGAAAGTGACGAGCGTGCGTCGCGATCTCGGCCATACGCCCATTCCGGCGGACGGCGCCGTGCTCTCATTCGGCGGCCTCGATCTGCCCGAGCCGCTCCGGGCCCTCACGCCGGGCGTGCACGGTGAACTTCGAGATCCGGTGGGCGACGCTCAATGGACTGTCCGCCCGCCGGCTGAATGCTGCAGACGATGTCGTGGCCGGAGCGGGCTTGCTTCGACTGAAGCGCCGTGTGCCCACCAACTGGCAGACCGTCGAGACCTTGAGCCCGAAGAACTTCACCGACATGCGGCATCCGCGCACGCTGATCGGCGTCGACGCGACGCGGCTCGATCTGGCTCGCGGCCATCGACGGGCGGCAGCCGGACTACAGCGTCGGGATGAATTTCGCCGAACTGGAGACGCTGTGCGATCGCCTGCAGCTCACCGACGCGCTCAACCTCGACGGCGGCGGATCCACGACGATGGTCGTCAAGGGGAAGATCGTCAACCAGCCCTCGGACGCCGCCGGACCGAGGCCGATCAGCGACGCGATTCTTGCGACGGTCCGATAGATGACGGATGCGACGGGTACGACAGGTCCTCGTCGTGCTCACTGAGGATTCAGTCCGTTGACAACCCTCGTGATGTCCGCGATCAGCCTGGCGCTGATCTTCTGGTCTTCGATTCCCCGTACGAGCACGACCAGCACGTACGGGCGCTTGCCATACACGATGCCGGCGTCGTGATGGATCTTCGTGATCGTGCCCGTCTTGTGCGCGACGACGGTGCCCGGCGGAAGTCCGGCGGGAATGGCGTCGTTGAGGGTCTGTCGCTTCAGAATCGCGATCATCTCGGCGCTCGCCTCCGGGCTGACGACCTCGCCTCGACCGAGCTTGGCCAGCAAGGTCAGCAGGCCGAGGGCGTCGGTCGTGTTGTTCAGGCCGGCGTCGAACGCTTTCTGATCTTCGACGCCGCGCAGGACCTGCATGCCGTTCGCGCCCAGCCGATCCACCGTCGCCTGAATGTTCCGGGCGCCGAGCTTTCGATGAGATTGTTGGCGGCCAGATTGCTCGACACGGTGATCATCGGCTTCGCAGAGCGCCCGCAGGGTCATCGGCATGCCGATCGCCTTGTAGATCTCTCCGTCCGAATCCTCCGTGGCCGACAGCTCGTACGGACTGCCGTCGACGATGCTGTGAAACTGATTGGTGACGGTGAGGGTGTCGTCGAGGCGGAGATCCCTGGCAGCGGCTCGCCGGAAGAGCTCGATCATCACCGGAACCTTCATCGTAGAGGCGGCGTGAAACCGGACGTCGGCGCGAATCAGCAGCGGCTGGCCGGCGATCGCGGGACCGAGCGTCGAGGGGCTGCCAGCGCCACCGCCACGTCGGCGCCGCTTGCGGCGATCAGGCGATCGATGGCGACGCGAGCCGCCGCAAGAGATGAAGCTGACGACTGGCGCTGGGCGCCCGAGCGGGCCGAGAGCCAGCCAGAGCGCCACGGGCGCGTGCAGGAATCGCATGACGCTCTCGGCCTAAAATAAGCGAACATGCGCCGTTTGTACGAACAACTCTGCCGGTACGCGATCCGGCCGACTGGACCCGTGCCGTGGATGCTCGTCGCGCCGACGATACACGAGATCGACCGCAACGCCACTCGGATCTGGTTCGCGTTCTGGCCCCTCGACCTGTACCTTGCGGCTCGCCTCGACCCAGGATCCGGCGGTGCAGGCCCGAAAGCTCGGACTGATGGGGCGGTGGCGCCTGGCCGACCAGATCGACGAGTCTCACCGGTTTCTTTTCGCGCATCGCTACTGGCCGCAGGTCAAGAGCGTGCTGGCCGCCGACCGCGAATGGCCTCGAGGAGCTGCCGGCGCTCATCAAGGCGGTCGCCGACGCCGCGTCGCGAACCGCGAGGACCGATCGCCGAGATGCTGCTCGGCATCAGCGCCGTGGCGTTGATGACCCTTCGCCAGAGCCGGCGTCGACGGCGTTTGCCGCCGCGCCGGGGCGCGTTCATCTGCCGATGATCGCTCGCCGCAAGTCCCCGCATCAGGTCCTGGCCCGCCGCGCGAAGGACGATTGGCAGGGTCTGCTCGGCTTTCTCCGCGGCATCAAGAAGCGCTGGACGGTGACATTCGATGAGAGCGATCCTGGGGCCAGGTTTCCAGTCATCAATGGCCAGGAAATCGCCACCGCCGCGCAGGGGGACAAGCGCGATTACCGATCGGCGGATCCGCGGTGCACGCCATGGCGAAGGGCCGATCCCCGTCGAATGCCGCGCGGCGTCGTGCGGCACCTGCTGGGTGGGCGATCCTGGCCGGCGCCGAGAAACTGTCTCCCGTGGTTGAACGAGATGAGGGAAGACGGATGAAGGTGTTCGGCTACCTGGACACCCAGGAGCCGAATCCCCTCATTCGCCTGGCCTGCCAGGCACGCGCGTTCGGGGCCGTGTCGATCGTCATTCCGCCGTGGAACGGAATGTTCGGCGGATTCGTGTGAGTGCTGACTTCTCGGCGTTCTTCCCGAGGAGTGCCGCAAGCTCCTTGTCGATGCGCTCACGGATCGCCTGCACTTCGTGCTCGTTGCGCGCTGCCCGGATTTCCTCAACCGCCTTCTTGATCAGCGACTGCGCCGCCGCGTTCATCACGGCGGCCTGGAACATCGCGAACGACGAACTGCTGGTCGCGCCGAACAGCTCGTTGAGCTCCTTCGGCGTCACCATGTTGATGAATTCCTGGTGGGTCATCGCCGCGCCGCCCTTGGTCGGGCCGTTCTTCAGATCGTAGTTGCCGATGAAATCCGTGAACTTCGGCGCGCTCTGCTGCACGAGGAGGTAGAACCGCAGCTGCTGCTCGTCGAGCTTCACGGCGGGCTGCTTTTCGGCCTGCTTCTTGATGCGATCGAGATCGACGGGAAGAGGCTGCGCCGCCGGCGTCGACTTGTCGTTCGCGGCGGCCGTGGGCGTGGGCGGCGTCTGCGGCGCGGCGGCCGCCGGAGGATCCGTCTTGCTTGCGAAGGCGCGCCCTGCGCCTCGGCGACGTTGGCCAGGGCGCCAGACAGCACAGCCCGAGGCTGAGGACTGCCACTCCCAGAGCCCGTCTCATCTCGAGAGTAGGACGCATGGCGACCCCCAACAGACGGAGAAGCAAGTCAGGTACCACGCCAAAGTCCAGTAAATCAGTCAGTTGGGTGGAGGAGACCGTCGATTCTGACCCAGGTGTCCCCATCCAGGGCCACGCAGCGTCCTGAGGTACAGCTCGACGGACGCTTCAGGGAACGCGCTGCGAGTTTTTTCCACCGCCGCTGCGAGCGCTGCCGGAGCGGGCTAGGGACATCCTCGGCCGTGATCAGTCCGTCTTCGTGAGCGATGCCGAGCGCGTCGAGGAACGCGGCCATGAGGGGCCGCTCGTGGGCGAAGTGATAGGCGATGAGGGCGCGGCCGGCCAGGGCATCCGAGACATCGGGAAGCTGCGCGAGGTGCCGCGCCCGGCGCTCGACAGGAAGGCCTTGCACGCTCTTCGTCCGGAAATTCAGCCGTTTGGCCAGCGCCACGATGGCCTCGGCCTGCTGTTCCCGCGCTTCTCGTCGCGCCAGAAAGCGTCGGCGACGGCGACGCGCGTGTCGGCGGGCAGGTCTTTCCACAGGCGCGACGGTCGCAGAGGCACGAGGAGATTCTACACGCCTCGAACTTTTATACTCGTGTGTTCGATGTCCGACCGCCTCTTCACGCCGCGCTTCTTCGTGATGTGCGCGTACAGCTTCACGGTCTTCGTCTCCGTCTTTCAGCTGCTGCCGACGGCGCCGTATCACGTCCTGGAGCTGGGCGGCACCACCGCCGACGCGGGGCTGTTTCTGGGATGTCCTGACGTATTCGTCCGCGTTTTCCGCGCCGCTCACCGGTCATCTTGGCGATCGATTCGGCCAGCGCCGCGTGCTGATGATCGTCAGCGTGATGTCCTCGATTTTCTCGGTCGGCTACGCGCTCATCAGCAACATCCCCTGGCTGCTCGCTGCCGTGGTCTTGTACGGCCTGTTCTGGTCGGCGCTGCTCTCGGCTTCCGGCGCGTACATGACGTCGACCATTCCGGAACATCGCCGCGCGGAAGGCATCAGTTACTGGGGACTTGACGTCCACGCTGGCGCTGGCCGCCGCGCCAACGGCCGGCTTCTGGGTCTACCACCACGGCTGGCGCGCCTGTGCGTGGAGCTCGTGACGCTCAACCTGCTGATGGCCATCATCGCCTGGCGGCTGCCCGATGATCGCGCGAGCGAGTCATCTTTGAGCAATGCGCGTGGGGCCCCACCCCCACGCGCCCGCCCTGCGAGCGCTCGAAGACTCGCTCTCCTCGGGCGGATCATCGATCAATGCGAGTGGGCGCCCACCGCCCACGCGCCCGCCCTGCGGCGCTCGAAGACGCGCTCGCCTCGGGCGGAGCGAGCGATTAATGCGCGATGGGGTCCGCGCCGACGCGCCCGCCCTGGAAGATCATCGACTGGCGAGTGCTGACGTTGTCCATCACCATGGCGCTGATTTCCTTCGGCTACGGCGCGTTGACGAGCTTTTCGGCGTTGTTCGCCGACGCGCTGCACGTCACGCCGCGCAGCCTGTTTCTGGCGATCATGGCCGGCGCGATCGTGATCATTCGGCTGGCGATTGGACGGACGCTGGACGAGCTCGGGCATCGCCGTGTGCTGATCAGCTGTCTTGGCGTGCCGGCCGTCGGACTGTTGATTCTGGCGGGCGCGCACGGCGCCGGCGTGTTTGTTGTGGCGGCGCTGGTGTTCGGCCTGGGATTTGGTCTCATGTATCCTGCCTACACGGCGTACGTGCTCCGGCACGTGCTGTTCAGCCGCCGTGGCGCGGCGTTTGGCGCCATGCTGGCGGCTTTCGACACGGGCGTCGGCTCGGGCTCGTCGGTGGTCGGGTGGCTGATTCACCGCTTCGGGTTCCGCGTCGCGTTTGTCGCCGCGGCAGGACTGGCGCTGCTGGCGCTGCCCTACTTCTTGATCGCCGAGCGGAGACTCGGGTTTCGGGACAAAGAGGTCTCAGCATGAGCGGCGCACGCGTAGCGACGAATGTGGCCTGCGGCTGCGTTTTGATCATCTGGCTGGTTCATCGCTCGAAACGCCGCCCAGTCGCCGGCGTTCGCGCCTGCCGACATCGTTCTTCGCAGCGGCCGGATTCTCACCGTCGACGACCGGCGTCCGACAGCCCAGGCGCTGGCCGCGCGCGGCGGCCGCATCGTGGCCGTCGGGTCGAACGCAGACGTCGCACAGTACGTCGGGTCGTCGACGCAAGTCACTCGATCTTGGCAGGGCGACTCGCCATTCCCGGGTTCATCGAGGGGCACGGGCACTTCACCGGCATCGGCGAGAACCGCGTGAACCTCGACCTTTCATGAACACGAAGAGCTGGGACGAGATCGTCCAGATGGTCGCCCAGGCCGTCGAACGCGCCAGACCCGGCGAATGGATCGTCGGCCGTGGCTGGCACCAGGACAAGTGGACCGGCCGGCCGAATCCGAATGTCGAAGGCTTTCCGACGCACGCGTCGCTCGACCGGGTGTCGCCGGACAACCCGGTCGTCCTCACGCATGCAAGCGGCCATGCGTCGTTCGTGAACAGGAAGGCGCTCGACCTGTCCGGGATCGCTCGCGGCACGCAGCAATCCGCCAGGCGGCGAAATCCTGAAGGGCGCAGACGGTGAGCCGACCGGACTCCTGCGCGAGACTGCGGCAGCCCTCGTGCGACCCGAGACACGACCGACGAGGATCGCGTGCTCGCGCTGGCCGACGAGGAGGTCGTGGGCAAAGGCATCACGACATTTCAGGATGCGGGTTCGTCCTTCAGCACGATCGATCGAGTCAAGAGAATGATCGACGAAGGGAGGGTGCGCGTCAGGCTCTGGATGATGGTGCGGGCTGGCAATGAGGCGCTTCGGCAGGCGATCGATCGGTATCGCGTCATCGGCTATGGCAGCGGCCACCTGACGGTGCGCGCCATCAAGGTCACGGCCGATGGCGCGCTCGG
The DNA here is from genome assembly GCA_963724645.1 of uncultured Acidobacteriota bacterium. Classification (GTDB taxonomy): domain Bacteria; phylum Acidobacteriota; class Vicinamibacteria; order Vicinamibacterales; family SCN-69-37; genus CAVXSP01. The sequence continues at coordinate 882,551 of CAVRVJ010000003.1, read as the reverse complement.
AACCAGGGGCGCCTGGCTGCTCGAGCCATACGCCGACAAGCCCGACAGCACCGGCCTGGCGCCAGCGGCGGTCGCGACGTTGCCGGAGACGGCGCAAATCGCCATCGACCACAACATGCAGTTGTGTGTCCACGCCATTGGCGACCGCGCCAATCGGGAGGTGCTGAACATCTACGAGGCCGCCTTCGGAAGAACAACAGGAACGGCAAGGATTTGCGCTGGCGGATCGAGCATGCCCAGCATTTCGAGCGCGGCCGACATTCCGCGCTTCGGCGAGTCTCGGCGTCATTGCGTCGATGCAGGCGGTGCATGCGACGTCGGACGGCGCGTGGGTGGCCGATCGGCTCGGCGACGCGCGGACGGAGGAAGGCGCGTACGTGTGGCAGAAACTCATGAAGTCCGGAGCCGTGGTCACCAACGGCACCGACGCGCCAGTGGAGAGCGTCGACCCGATTCCGAACTACTACGCCGCGGTCACGCGTAAGCTGGCGAACGGCCGCGCCTTCTATCCTGATCAGCGGATGAGCCGGATGGAGGCGCTGCGCGCCTACACGATTCAGAACGCGTTTGCCGCCTTCGAAGAAGACATCAAAGGATCGCTGACCGTCGGAAAACTCGCGGACATCACGGTGTTGTCGAAGGACATCACCACGGTTCCGGACGAGGAGATCAAGACCGCGAAGGTCGTCTACACGATTGTCGGAGGCAGCGTCGTGTATCGGGGGCAGTAGGCTCGAGCCGTGTCGCCCGAGGCGGGTTTCGCCTCGAGCCGTTCTCATGCCGCTTGCGACTTGCTGAACGCCCATGCGCCGGCGGCCGTCAAGCAGCACGGCGGCGACCGATATCAGCGCGATGTCCACGCCGAGCGACCACCGGATCAGGCCTGCGGCCCGGGCGACATCGACGAGCGATCGCATTTCTCCACCAACCTCGATCACGGTGCCCGAGAACATCACGTTGCGAATCGCGTCAACGCCGTAGGTCAGAGGGTCGGCGCCCATCAGCGTCTTCATCCACGTGGGAGCCGAGGACATCGGGAACATCGCGCCGCTCAGAAAATAGAGCGGCATGACCAGAAAGTTCATCACCATCTGGAAGCTCTGCATCGATTCCATCCATGAAGCCACGACGACGCCGAGACTGGTGACGGCGACGCCCATCAGAAATCCGAGGAACAGCATTTCCACGATGATCGGGATCGACAGCGAGATGCCGACCAGCGGTCCGATACAAACGAGAATGGCCACCTGCACCAGGGCGAGCGTGGCGCCGCCGAAACTCTTGCCGACCGCGACCGCCCAGCGCGGCACCGGCGCGACCAGCACTTCCTTCAGGAATCCGAATTCGCGATCCCAGATGATCGAAATCGCCGAGAAGATCGACGTGAACAGAATGCTCATGCCGATCACGCCCGGATACATGAACTTGATGTAATCCACGTTGCCGGCGCTGGTCAGGCGCATCCCCGACGTGATGCCCTTACCGAGAATCGCCAGATAGATCAGCGGCTGTGCGACGGTCGCGACGATTCGCGCCCGTTCGCGAAAGGCGAGCTTTGCCTCGCGGAGCCAGATCGTGTAGATGACTTTCAAGGCGAGCATAAGATCTCAGCTTCCGGGGTTCTGAACCGCCTCGCTCACCGTCGGGCTCCACGCCGCCATAACTGGATGCCCTGCCGCATGAGGTCCATCGACGAGCCTTCTTCGGCCCGTATCGCGTGGCCGGTCAACGCGAGAAAGACATCTTCGAGGCTCGGCTGCTTGACCTGCACCGACGTGATGCGCCCGCCGAAATCCGCGATCAGCCGCGGCACGAACTGCGCGCCGGCGGCCATCTGGAAGTGGAACTCGCCGCCGGCTTTCTGCACCGAGACGCCGTACTTGGCCGTCAGATCGGCTTCGAGCGCCGCGTCGCCGCCGACGATGATCTTGTCCCCGCCGATGCGGTGCTTGAGCGCCGCGGGGGTGTCGATCGCCTGAATCTTCCCGTGGTCGACGATCGCGATCCGGTCGCAGTTCTCCGCCTCGTCCATGTAATGCGTCGTCATGAAGACCGTGGTGCCGACCTCGTCGCGCAGCGTGCGGACGTGGCTGCCAGATGGCGTTGCGCGTCTGCACGTCCAGGCCGAGAGTCGGCTCGTCGAGAAACAGCACTTTCGGATGGTGCAGGAGGCCGCGCGCGATCTCGAGCCGCCGCTTCATGCCGCCCGAGAACGTCATGACGAGCGACGTCCGGCGATCCGTGAGGTCGACCATGCTCAGGACCTGGTCGGCGCGCGCCTTGAAGATGTCGCGCGGGATGTCGTACAGCATCGCGTGGAACTGGAGGTTCTCATCCGCGGTCAGGCGGATGTCGAGCGACGGATCCTGGAACACGAGGCCGATGGAGCGGCGCACTTCGTTCGGCTGCGTCAGGACGTCGTGGCCGGCCAACGTCGCGCGGCCGCCCGTCGGTTTGAGCAGTGTCGCCAGGATCTTGATGGTCGTGGACTTGCCGGCGCCGTTCGGCCCGAGGAATCCGAAGATCTCCCGGCCGCCGACGTTGAAGGTCACGCCGTCGACCGCGGTCAGGTCACCGAACTTCTTGGAAAGGTTGTCGACCTCGATGATCGCCGGCAGGGGTGGCACGCGACTCATCAATGTACAATTTACAATTCAGAATTCAAAATGAAGAGGAGAGGGACGTCGCCTTCCCTCTCAATTCTGAATTCGGAACTGCAGATTGCAGATTTCCAGCCGCCAGCGCCTATACGGCTGCCGCTGTCGGTCTGTTCCGGCGCGATTCGCCGGCATGGCGCTTCACGTGGTCGAGCACGCGGCGGCACGCATCGCGGAAGCGGGACTCGAGCACCCGGACGGCAGGTCCCGCCGCGGGCGGCAATCGCAGCCATGCCGCCTGGGCGTCCTTGACGGTGTCAGCAGCGTTGCGCCACTTGGACTCGTCGTTGACGCGCCCGCCCATGGCGTTGCTCGCAAGCGCGGACCGCAGGCGAGCGGCAAGCAATTCGGTCTGCGAGCGGCCGTCGGTGGCCTGGTCCTGCGTGTCGGCCGCCAGCGTTTCGATGCGAGCCACCAGTTTCTCCATCCGCTGCCGGACGGCGGCCGGATCGAGCTCAGTGCCCCCGAACGCCGTCGGGCCAGCGCTCGAGTACGCGCGCGAACGCCGCACGCCAGCGATCGGCGAGCGGCCGCATTTCCAACGCCGGCACAGGCACGCCGCGGTTCCAGTTCGCCCGCAGGTCCTGCACGCGCGCGGCAAGGTCGGCCGGGGCCGTTGGATCCTCCAGCGCGGTGAAGCGTTCGAGTTCCACGACGAGCCCTTCGCGCTCGGCAAGCTTGCCCAGCAGCGTAATCCGATGGCGGTTATGGTACCGCTCGAAGAACTTGTCCGCGGCGCCGCGGAACCTGGCCCAGATCGTCTCAGACTTGTTGCGGCGCACCGGGCCGATCAGCTTCCATTCCGACTGCAGTTGCTTCATTTCGGCCGACGCCGCGTCCCAGTCGGTTGATTCGGCGAGCGCTTCCGCGCGCGCACAGAGCGCTTCCTTGCGCGCGAGGTTCTCGGCCCAGGCCTTCTTGCGCGCGGCGAGGTCCTCGCGGCGTCGCAGGAAGAACTGGTTGCACGCGGTGCGGAACCGATGCGCCAGGTCGCGGGCGGCATCGCGGGGAACGGGGCCGATCTGCTGCCATTCGGTCTGCAGTTCCTGGAAACGCAACGTGCCCTTGCCCCAGTCGGTCGACGCAGCCAGCGCCTCGGCCTCCTCGACCAGCGAAACTTTCTTCTGCAGGTTGGTACCGCGTTCCTGCACGCAGCTTCGCGAAATACCCTTCGCAGCGGCTGCGAATGAACTCGGTCGCGGTCCGGAACTGGTCCCAGAGTCGTTGAGCCGAATGGCGAGGTGCTTCGGCCACTTCCTGCCACTTGGCGTTCAACTCGCGAAGCGCGCGCGCGGTCGCGATCAGGTCCGAGTCCTTGCCGGTTTCCATGTCGCTCTTGAGCGATGCCACGATGGCTTCGGCCATCGCTATCAGCTGCTCCTGTTGCTGCGCGTTGGCAAAGCGGCGCCACTCGTCCATCTCGCGCAGTTCGCGGACCTGCGGCGCGATCTTCTCCTGCAGCTTGCGTAAGCGCGCTGTCGCTTCCTGCAGGTCCTTGCTCGTCTCGCCACGCCCCGCCTCGTCCAGCGCGGCGCTGAGGTCGCGCATCAGGCGTTCGCCCTCGCGCAACGTCACGCTGTCGGCCTCGGTCGCGCGTTTGGCGCGCTCCACCAGCCGCCGCAGTCTCTCGACCAGGTCCTGATGGGCCTTCTCGGCCGCCTGCCGCTGTGCGGCCTCGCGAGCCGCGAATCCCTCCTGGACAGCCGCCAGGCGTGCCGACAGATCGGCGACAGGCCGCATGCCCTCCTCGAGCGTGGCAGCCAACCCGCGCGCATCGCGGACGATCTCCTGCCAGCGGGCCGCAGCCGCCATCGCGTCGTCCTGGGCGAGCAAACCGTCGGCGTCGAGAACGAGCGCCTCGAGCCGGGCGCGCGTCTCGATGAGAACCGCGCCCAGTTCGTGGCGCTTCCGGCACCCAGCGATTGAGGCGGCGAGTCGTTCGGCCAGCCGGTCGGCCTCCGGGCCGCTTCCGACGAGTGGCACGAGCGACCGCCATTCCTCCTCAATCGGCGCCAATTGCTCGAGAATGTCGTCCCCCTCGAGCGTCTCGGCGCGCGCGCAAAGCGCGTCCGCCGTCGCCAGCGCCTCGTCCCGCTGACGCGCCCGCTCGGCGGCCTCTTCGGCCTGCCGCCGGCGCTCGGCAATGATCTCGAGCGCGGCCTGCCGTCTCTGCTCGAAACGTGCAGCCGCAGCGTCATCGTCGCCGGCGATCTCGCCCCAGCTCGCTGTGAGCCGGGCGACCTCGGACTCGGCCCGCGGGATGTCGGTCAACTCGGGCACGCGCTCGATCGACTCGAGCAGTGCCGCCCGCTGCCGGCGGCGCTCCTCTTCAGCGGCGACCCTGGCGGCCTCGGCCGCCTCGATCTCTTGAATCATGGTACGCGCCCGTTTGGCAACGGCCTTCTGTTGGGTGCGGGACTCGATCGATCGCAGTAGCGTCTGATCGCATTCCGGCCCGCTGACCACGCGGTCGAAGGCGCCCAGGGCGACGTCCTTGTGGTCGCCGTTCAGCGCCGTGTCCAGCAGTTCCTTCGTGTCGGCGATCCGCGCGAGAGCCTGGGCGGCCGTCGCTTCGCGCCTTGCATGGCGCGCGATGCTGCCGAGCGCCCGTTCGTCCGAAGTCCGCGACAGCGCGTCTGCGCGGACGCCGTCAGATGCCTCGCTCTTGGCGATGGTGGAGAGCCGCCGGAGATCGGCAATCCCCCGGACGGCCGTCACAGCCAGCGCTTCCTCCGTTTCGGGCGCGATCGCAATCGCCTGAAGCCGGTCCGCCGCGCGGTCCTGTGTCTCGGCGTCCACGTCCTGGGCCGCGATCCGTGACAGCACGGCAACGTCGCTGGTCCTGGCGATGCAGGCCTTCCTCACCCTGACATCCGGGTCTGTCTCAGCCAGCACCGCAAGTTCTACCGGGTCATCAAGATCGCGTAACGCCTCGAGGCGTATGGCGGCGTCAGCGTGCTTCCAACGTGGCTGGGGCTTCAGTCGGTCGAGGATTCCCATAGATCTGTGCACATGGGCATAAGAAAAGGTTGTGCCGTTCTACCCGAGACGGCCTCGTCTGCTCGAAAAATCGACGCAGGCCTTTAGTGTCAATGAATTACCGGAGACATCCGACTGATCAGGAGCATCCGGGAAGTGGAGAGGATCCGAAGGGCTGAATCGAGAATCCAAATCTCCTGACGCTGCGCCGGACCCCGCCAGACCTTTCGACGTGTCGTTCCTGGCTAGACGAGCTCTTCCAACCGCCCGACCAGCCGATCCAGTTGTTGCACGACCGCTTGAACGGTTGACGGTTCGGCGAGGTCGACGCCGGCCTTTTTCAGCAAGGTCATCGGATGATCGTTGCCGCCGGAGGCCAGCAGATCGAGGTATCGCTGGCGGGCGGCCTCCCGCGACGTGTCCGGACCCGTCGTCATTTCCTGGGCCAGCTTCGCGGCGGACGCGAAGCAGGTGGCGTATTGGTAGACGTAGTACGGCGTGTTGAAAAAGTGCGGGATTCGTGCCCATGTGATCGGCGTCAGCGGTTCCGCATCCACGGCGTCTCCGTAATAGGCCTCGAACAGTCCGCCGTACAGGGTACTCAGCACGTCGGCGGTGATGGGCTGGTCCCGCTCCACGAGTTGATGGGCCTGCAGCTCGAAGTCCGCGAACATGACCTGGGTGTAGAACGTGCTCGTGATGTTGTCGATCGCGTGCTGCAGGAGGACCATGCGCTCGTCGCGATCGGCGGCCCGCTCCAGGAGGTACTCGAGCAACAGCTCCTCGCTCAGCGTGGACGGCACCTCCGCGACGAAGATCGTGTAGTCCGAGTAGACGAACGGCTGCCGTTCCTGCGACAGCATGGTGTGCATTGAGTGGCCCATCTCATGGGCCAGCGTGAACACGTCGTCCAGCGTGTCGTTCCAGTTCATGAGCATGTACGGGTGCACGCCGTAGACAGGCGCCGAGTACGCGCCGCTGCGCTTCCCCTCGTTCTCGTACACGTCAATCCAACGCTCGCGGAAGCCGCGCCACATGCGGGCCTGATACTCCGGGCCGAGCGGCGACGTCGCGGCGACGATCGGCGCCAGCACATCGGGATAGTGGTAGCGGCGATCCCACTCGATCAGCGGGATGGAGAAGTCATAGGGACAGTACTTGTCGAGCCGCAGGGCACGGCGGCGGAGGCGATGATAGCGGCGGAGCGGCGCCACGCCGGCACGGGTCGCTGCGATCAGCGTTTCGACGACCGACCGGGGAATATCGTTGCCGTGCAGCGCGGCGTCGAGCGTCGTCTGATACCCGCGCGAGCGCGCGTGGAACCAGTCGGACTGGACGACCGCGTGATACAACGCGGCGTACGTGTTCAGGCTGGCGGCGTACGTGCCGTAGTGGGCGAGGAACGCCTGGCGGCGGTCGGCTTGACTCCGGTTCGTCGCCAGCACGGCGCGGTACTGCCCGTAGGACATCGTCACGGTCTCGCCCGTGCTGAGCGTCACGGCCGGGAATTTGGCGTCGGCAGTCGACAGCGCGGCGTATGCGTCGTGCGGCGAGCCCGACAGACGCGCGGACAAGGACAATAGCCGTTCGCCTTGCTCGTCAAGGACGTGCTCCTGCTGCCGGTACACCTCTTCGATTGCGAAACGATAAAGTGCAAGGTCCGGGTTGGTTGCCAGCCACCCGCGCACCGTTTCGAGCGGTATCGCCAGCAGCTCGGGGCTGAACCAGGACGCGGCCTGCTGCCAGCGCGCGAGCAGGGCCTGGATCTGCTGCTTGCGCGCGTTGACGGTGTTGTCGCGCTGGTCCTCGTCGTGCTTGAGCGACGGAAAGAAGTAGGCGCGATAGGCAAGCTGCCCGAGATCGTCGCTGAGGCGGTACGCCGCCAGCAGGCGATCGGGTCCAGCGGCCAGGGTGCCCTTCAGCGCCGCGTATTCATCGATGCGGCGATCCAGTTCAGTCCGGGCGCGGTCCCACGAGTCCCAATCCGCGTAGATGTCGGCCAGATTCCACTTGTAGGAGTCGTCGATCTCGTGTCGGTTGCGCGAGCGGGATACCGGCGGCTGAGCGGTCGTCATCCGCACGATCATAGTCCGACCTCCTGTAATCCGCGCCACGCGGCGGCCTCGGCCTTCACTTCGTCTGGCGATCCCGCGAGTTGCAACTATTAATCAATGCATGTAGATTTAGTGATGTGTATGAACCGGCTGGACTCCTGCGCCTCCTCGGCGACGAGACACGCCTGAGGCTCCTCCGCGTGCTGTCGCGCGAGGCACTGAACGTCTCCGAGTTGACGGGTGTCCTCGGGCTGGCGCAGTCCGGCGTCTCGCGCCACCTTGGGCTGCTGCGCGATGCCGGACTCGTGCGGGAGGAGCGCAGCGGCACGTTTGCCTGGTACCGGTTGTCTCCGGCGTTTCAGTCTGAGGCCGGCGACCAGGCCGATCTGTGGCGCTGGCTGCGGGCCGGGTTCGATCGCCGCACTGCCGTCAGCCGCGCCGACGACGCCCGCCTGGAGGAGGTGCGGCGCCTGCGAAAGGAAGACTTTTCGCAGCACGGTGGGCGCGACGAGCGCCGCCAGTTGGTGCCCGGCCGAAGCTGGGCCGCCTGGGCGCGCGCGCTCGGCCTCCTGCTTCCGCCCATGGACGTTGCGGATCTGGGCTGCGGGGAGGGTTACCTGACGATCGAGGCGGCCCGCTGGGCCCGCCGCGTGATCTCTGTCGATCGCTCAGCCGAAGTACTGACGCGGGCGCGAGCCCTCGCGCAACGCCGGAAAATCTCCAATGTCACCTGGAAGCGCGGAGTGCTCGAGCGTCTGCCGATTGGCGATGCGACAATCGACCTCGCGTTGTTGTCGCAGGCACTCCATCATGCAGACGACCCGGCACGGGCGCTCGCCGAAGCATGGAGAATTCTCCGTCCGGAGGGCCGCGTGCTGGTTCTCGATCTCCGGGAGCATGGCGAAGCCTGGGTCCGACCCAAGCTGGGCGATCGCTGGCTGGGTTTTGAGGACGCGCGCCTTCGGGCTCTCATTGCCGGCGCCGGGTTCGAAGACGTCACCGTGCGCGTCGGGTCGCGTCGCGCCGGCGATCCCTTTACTGTCCTGATTGCCGCGGGAACAAAGAAGAAACGATGACTACACGTCACCTGCTCGATGGCCTCCTGGCCGAACGCATTTTGATTCTCGACGGAGCGATGGGCACCATGATTCAGCGCCATCGCCTCGACGAGGGGGGTTTTCGCGGGACGCGCTTCGCCGGGCATGGCCACGACCTCAAGGGGAACAACGACGTCCTCGTATTGACGCAGCCTTCCTTGATCCGGGAAATCCATGACCAGTACCTCGAAGCGGGCGCGGACATCATCGAGACGAACACGTTCAATTCAAACGCGGTGTCGCAGGCCGATTACGGGCTCGAGAGGCTGACCTACGAGCTGAATCTCGAGGCCGCCCGGCTGGCGCGCGCCGCCGCCGATGCCCGAACCGCGCAAACGCCGTCCAGGCCCCGATTCGTGGCCGGCTCCATGGGACCGACCAATCGGACGTTGTCGATCTCGCCGGATGTCAATAACCCCGCCTTCCGCGCGATGACGTTCGACGAGTTGAAGCACGCGTACGCCGATCAGGTTCGCGGCCTGATCGACGGCGGCGTCGATCTCCTGCTGCTCGAGACGATTTTCGACACCTTGAATGCCAAGGCGGCCTTTCTGGCGATCGAGGAAGTGCAGGCAGATCGTCCCGCACGGGTGCCCTTGATGATCTCCGTGACCATCACCGATCGGAGCGGACGGACCCTGTCGGGCCAGACGCTTGACGCGTTCTATGTTTCGATCGAGCACACCAGGCCCTGGAGCGTGGGGATCAATTGTGCGCTCGGCGCCCGGGACATGCGGCCGTACCTCGCCGAATTGGCCCGCCAGGCCCGCTGCTGGGTGAGCGCGTATCCAAACGCCGGCCTCCCGAACGCGTTCGGCCAGTACGACGAGCAGCCCGAAGAGACCGCCGCGCTGTTGCGCGACTTTGCAACCAGCGGCTTTGCCAACATTCTCGGCGGCTGTTGCGGGACGACGCCGGATCATATCGCGGCGCTGGCGGACGCGGTCGCGGGGCTGGCGCCGAGGGCCAGGGCAGCGGCGTCATCTTCTATTGATGCGCCTGGAGCCCCACCCCCAGGCGCGCCGGCTGCGGCGCTCGAAGACTCGCTCTCCTCGCCGGGGCCAGGACCGCAGGCGCTCACCCGCCTCGCGGGTCTGGAGCCGCTCGTCATCCGCCCCGATTCGAACTTCCAGATGATCGGCGAGCGCACCAACGTCACGGGGTCGAAGCGATTCGCGCGTCTCATCAAGGAGGAGAAGTTCGCGGAGGCCACAGCCGTCGCTCTCGAGCAGGTGCGCGGCGGCGCCAACGTGATCGACGTCAACATGGACGAAGGCATGCTCGATTCCGAGCAGGCGATGACGACGTTCCTCAACTACATCGCGACGGAGCCGGAGATCGCGCGTGTGCCCGTGATGGTCGACAGTTCCAAATGGTCGGTGCTCGAAGCCGGGCTGAAGTGCGTGCAGGGCAAGCCGGTCGTGAACTCGATCTCGCTGAAGGAAGGCGAGGAGGATTTTCTGAGGAAGGCCCGGCTGGTCCGCCTGTACGGCGCGGCCGTCATCGTGATGGCCTTCGACGAGCAGGGCCAGGCTGACACGCATCGAGCGGAAAGTCCGGATCTGCCAGCGGGCCTACCGTTTGTTGATCGAGCAGGCCGGCTATGACCCGTCCGACATCATCTTCGATCCCAACGTGCTGGCGATTGCCACGGGTCTCGAAGAGCACAACCCATACGGGATCAATTTCATCGAGGCGACACGGCTGATCAAGGCCGCCTGTCCCGGGGTCAAAGTGAGCGGCGGGATCAGCAATCTGTCATTTTCATTCCGCGGCAATGACATCGTGCGCGAGGCCATTCACTCGGTGTTTCTGTATCACGCGATCAAAGCCGGTCTCGACATGGGCATCGTCAACGCCGGCCAGCTCGTCGTCTACGAGGACATCCCCAAGGACCTGCTCGAGCACGTCGAGGACGTGGTGTTCAACCGGCGTCCGGATGCGACCGAGCGGCTCGTCACGTTCGCGGACCAGGTCAAGGGGACGGGCAAGAAGCGTGAGACCGACCTCGGCTGGCGCGAGAAACCGGTCGAGGAGCGGCTGGCCCACGCCCTGATTCACGGCGTGGTCGACTTCATCGAGGAGGATGCCGAAGAGGCGCGCCAGAAGCTCGGCCGGCCCCTCGACGTGATCGAGGGCCCGCTGATGGACGGGATGAAGACCGTTGGCGACCTGTTCGGCGCCGGCAAGATGTTTCTGCCCCAGGTCGTCAAGAGCGCGCGCGCGATGAAGCGAGCCGTCGCGTACCTGGAGCCCTTCATGGAAGCCGAGAAGGCAGCCCTGAGCCGTCGCGCTGACGCCGCGGCTTCAATTGGTGCGCCTGGGGCCCCACCCGCGGGCGCTGCGGCTCCGGCGCTCGCGGACTCGGTCTCCCTCGCCGCGGCCTCGGGCGCGCGCTGACAACGCTGGCCGCATCCTGCTCGCCACCGTCAAAGGCGACGTCCACGACATCGGCAAGAACATCGTCGGGGTCGTCCTCGGCTGCAACAACTACGAGGTCATCGACCTGGGCGTCATGGTGCCCGTGGATCGAATTCTAAAGGAGGCGGCCGAGCGCGACGTCGACGTCATTGGTCTCAGCGGGCTGATCACGCCATCGCTGGATGAAATGGTGGTCGTCGCCCGCGAGATGGAGCGGCGGCAGCTCCGCACGCCTCTGCTCATCGGCGGCGCGACGACGAGCCGGCAGCACACCGCGGTGAAGATCGCGCCGGAGTATGGCCACGCGACCGTGCACGTGCTGGACGCCTCTCGCGCCGTCGACGTCGTCTCGAATCTGCGGAGCGACCAGAGGCGCGACGCCTTCATGGCCGTTGTGCGGGCGGAGCAGGCCGACCTTCGCGAGAAGCACAGCGCCAGACGGGAGCGGGCGCTGCTGACGTACGAAGCCGCGAAGGCCAATCGGCTGAAGACCGACTGGGACGCGATCCAGCTGGCCGCGCCCTGGTTCGTCGGCCGGCGAATCGTCGAGCCGGCTATCGAGGAACTGACGCCGTACATCGACTGGACTTTCTTCTTTTCGGCCTGGGAGCTGAAAGGGCGCTTTCCCGCCATCCTCGATCACCCGGAGTACGGCGCGGCGGCCCGCGATCTGTACGGACACGCCCAGGCACTGCTCGAGCGCATCACGCGCGCGAAGCTCCTCACGGCTCGCGGCGTGTACGGGTTCTGGCCCGCCAACTCGATCGGCGACGACATCGTGGTCTACAAGGATGATGCGCGAAAGACCGAGCTCGTCAGATTCCCGATGCTGCGACAGCAGGAGCCGATTGCGGACGGGCGTCCGAACCGGTCGCTGGCCGACTTCGTGGCCCCGCGCGACACCGGTGTGCCGGACTACCTCGGCGCGTTTGCCGTGACCTCCGGCATCGGATGCGAGGCGCTGGTGCGCGAATTCGAAGCGCAGCATGACGACTACAACGCCATCATTGTCAAGGCGCTCGCCGATCGGCTGGCGGAGGCGTTCGCGGAATACCTGCACGCGCAAGCGCGGCGCGATTGGGGGTACGGAGCCAAGCGAAAACCTGAAGCCGGCCGAGCTCATCGCAGAGAAGTACCGCGGGATCCGTCCGGCCTTCGGCTATCCGGCGTGCCCGGATCACACCGAAAAGACCTCGCTCTTCCGCCTTCTGCACGCCCCAGAAATCGGGATGGAGCTCACTGAGTCGTTCGCCATGCTGCCGGCCGCCTCGGTGAGCGGACTGTATTTCAGTCATCCGGCAGCGAAGTATTTCAACGTTGGTCGCATCGGCCGCGACCAGTTGGAGGACTACGCCAGGCGGAAGGGGATGACGCTCGAAGACGCCGAGCGATGGCTGGCGCCGAACCTGTAGACCGAAGTTTCGAGGGCTTGCCACCTTGGAGATCTCGAGGGCTTGCCACCTTGGAGAGATGGAGTGCATGGAGAATACGCGGGCTGGCCTGGACAGCCCGGCGTCGCCGGGCTATGACCGAGAAACAGATCGCCAGAAACGAGCACGCCAGCTGGCATTCCCCGCGTGTTCGTTTCTGGCGATCTGTTTCTCAGTCATACCGCCGGAGGCGGCCAAGGCCAGACCCGCCGTCCAACTCCATGTCCTTCATCTCTCCAAGGTGAATCAGATCTCCAAAGTGAATCAGAGTGGCACTTAAAGCGAGCCGCTATAATCCATCGCCATGCCCGCCTTCAGCCCTGACGACATCCACCGCCTCTTCGCCGAGGGCTTGAACGCCGGAAATGCGGAAGCCGTGGCGGATCTGTATGAGGACGAAGCCATCCTCGTGTCCGACCCGAAGCGCATCGTCAAAGGGCGGGCGGCGATTCTGGACGGGCTGATCAATTTCCTCTCGATCAAGCCACGCCTGACCCTTAACGCCACGCGCGTGGTCCGAAACGGCGGCCTCGCCATCCTTTATTCGGATTGGACCATCGTGGGCGGGAATCCGGACGGTTCCACCATGTCGGTCGACGTCCGGCCGACGCACATCGCACGGCAGCAGGCCGACGGCACATGGCGCATTGTCATTGACGATCCGAGTGTCGATGAACCTGCGCCCAAATCCTGATCGATATCCCGGCATGCCGATGTCCGGTTCCACCGTGCGGCAGCAAGTGGAAGGTAAGTGACAGGAGGCGTTCGATCCGCCGGCCGGATCCTGCTCGCCGTGCTCGCCGGCTACGGCGTCGTGGCAGCCATGGTGAAGGGGGGAACAGCCGCGGCCGAGGCGGGCCTTGGACTTCGGATGGATGGCCCGCCGACGACCCTCTTTCTTGCGGCCAATATCTTCGTCAGTTTCCTCGCCGCGATCTGTGCCGGGTACGCTTCGGCGAGGCTCGCGCCGGCGGGCAGGATCGTGCTGACGTTGGGGCTGCTCGTGCTGGTGCTGCTGGCGATGGCGGCGATTTCGGCGCGGCTGTGGCCGGACGCCCAACAGCCGCCCTCATATCTTCCGCTCCTGGCGCTCCTCGGCGTCATCGGTGTCTGGACCGGCGGAATGATCGAGCGCGCCATGCACGGCTGACCCGGCGTCATTTCAGGCTCTTCTCTCTTATCGCTCTGAACTCGTTGCCGGGCTTCCACTCCGGGAACTTGTCCGCCTGCGCCACGCGATAGCCGACCGCCATCAGCAACTTGCCTTGTTCGGCGAGGCCTGCCAGGTCCCAGTCGGGCTTCACTTCGTCGGACGGTGAGTGATAGTCATTCGCCGTGTACTCGTCCTTCTTCTTCTTCCCGAAATCCGCCGGCTTCCCGGCGTATTGCAAGCCGTCGTCCGTGTCGAGCGCCGGCACGCCGCCCTTTGCGAAGTTGAAATGGTCGGACCGGTAATAGAAGCCCTTCTCCGGCTCGGCGTCGGGCACCGAGCACGCGACCCTGTTCGTTTGCCGCTGCCCGCAGATAGTCATCGAGATCCGAGGCGCCCAGACCAATGACAATGATGTCCTTCGTCCGTCCGAACAGCGGCAGGTTGTCGTCGAGGTTGATGTCCGCGAGCGTCTTGTTCAGCGGATACGGCGGCAGTCCGGCGTAGTACTGCGATCCGAGCAGGCCCTGCTCCTCGGCCGTGACTGCCAGAAACAGCAGGCTTCGTTTCGGAGCGGGCTCGAGGTTCCTCGCCTGGCGGGCGATTTCGAGCATGGTCGCCGTGCCCGACGCGTTGTCGGCCGCGCCGTTGTAGATCTTGTCGCCGTTCTTCGCGTCCCCGATGCCCAGGTGGTCCCAATGGGCCGAGAAGACGACGTATTCGTTCTTGAGCACGGGATCCGATCCCGGAAGCTTCGCCAGCACGTTCTGGGACTCGATCGTCCGCATGTGCTGTTTCAAAGAGAACGACGCCGTCATCCCGAGCGGAACCGGCTTGAAATCGCGCGACGCCGCGCGCGCCTTCAGGGCACGATAATCCTGGCCAGCCTGCTTGAGCAGCGCGGTCGCGGCCTCCACGGAGATCCAGCTCTCGATTTTCGCGCGCCCCATGTTCTTGTCCGGCGTCACCAGATCGAGGCGTTCGCCCCCGAAACCCTGCACGACGGCGAACGGGTAGCCGGCGCGGTCGGTCTCGTGCACGATGATGGCTGCCGCCGCGCCCAGCTCCGCGGCCTTGTCGTATTTGTAGGTCCAGCGGCCGTAGTAGGTCATCGCCTTGCCACCGAACACGTTCGGGTCGAGCGCGGCCGGGTCGGCCGGATCTGGCACCGGCGGGTCGTTGACGAGCATGACCAGCGTCTTGCCCTTGACGTCGAGGCCTTTGTAATCGTCCCACTGGAACTCCGGCGCCTGGACGCCGTACCCGACGAACACCATCTCCGAGTTGTCGAGCGACACCGTATCGGTCACCTGCTTGCTGAAGGGCACGAACTCGTCGTGCACCTTGATTGTGCGAGCGGCGTTGCCTTTCTTGACGACGAGCGGACCCGAGAATTCCGGAGTGAGACCGACCAACGGCACTTTCTGTGTCCAGGACCCGTCTGGATTGCCGGGCTGAAGCCCCGCGGCCTTGAACTGTTCGATTAGATAGGCGACGGTCAGCGTTTCCCCTTCGAGCCCGGCCATCGCCCCTCGAATTCGTCCGACGACAGCTTCGTGATGTCCGCCATGACGGCCGACGTGCTCAGGTCCGGAAGCTTCGCGAGAGGAACGGGGCCGGCAGGAGGCGTCGGCGCGCAGGCGGAGGCCAGAAGAACTGCGGCAAGACAAAGTCGGCCAGACATGCGGAAGAGTCTACGGCACAATTGATCCATGACGCCGGAGCCGTTCGTCGCGCGCAAGATCAACCGGGAGGCCGTGGTCTTGCTGGGCTGGGGGCGGGCCATCCTGATGCAGCTGGCGCATCCGCTCGTGGCTGCCGCGCTGAGAGACTACAGCCACTTCGACCGGAGCGCCGGAGGCTACGTGCGCCGCGTGCGCCGCACGGTCGGGGGCATGCTGGCCATCACGTTCGGCTCAACTGATGCGGCTCGCGAGACCATCGCGCGCATCAATGGGATTCATCATCAGGTGCGCGGCACGCTGCGGGCCCCCGCCGGCGTCTTTCCCGCCGGCACGCCGTACTCGGCGACCGACCCTGAGCTGTTGAACTGGGTGCACGCGACGCTCGTCGACTCCATGGTCGTAACCTATGAGCTCTTGGTGGCGCCGCTGTCCGAAGCGGAGCGCGACCAGTTCTGCGCGGAAGCGGCGACGACGGGAGCAGCGCTCGGCATTCCCCCTGACCGCCTCCCGATGCGCTTTGCCGATCTTCGAGAGTATCTGGAGCGCAAGTACAGCAGCGGCGAAATTGCGGTGGGTACGGATGCGCGTGCGCTCGCAGACGCGCTGTTCTCGCCGCCGCTCGGCCCGGCGGTTCATCTGTTCCGCATCACCAGGCTGTTCACGATTGGTCTGTTGCCCGGCCATCTTCGGGACGGCTACGCGTTCTCATGGGATCAGCGCCGGGAGCGGACATTCCAGACCATCGCACGGCTCATTCGCCGGCTCCGCCGTCTCCTGCCGCCGGTGCTGCGCGAGTGGCCGATGGCGAGGGTGGCATGACAGGTACGACAGGCACGACGGTACGACGGGTACGACAAGGAACGCGCTGGCGCTGGCCAACCTTTTTTCCGACTTCTGTGCTGGCAGTAACTGCCGGTACCCGTCGTACCTGTCGTACCTGTCGTACCCGTCGTACCTGGTTAAAAGGGCAACCGCCCCTGCGGATCCTCTTCTTTGATCTCGTCCTCCTCGAGGTCGCCGATGTTGTGGACGCCTGCGCCGAGCAGCCGCACAGGCCGGCGGCCGGCCTCCGTCTTGGCGAGCAGCCGCACGGCGCGTTCCTGAATCTGATCGGGGTCGCTCGTCGGCGGACGCGTGTCGCTGCGCGTGATCGTCGTGAAGTCGTCGTAGCGCACTTTGATCGTCACCGTCCGGGCGACGAGGCCGTGCTTCTCGAGCCATTCGGCATTTTCCCGGGCCATGTGCGCCACTTCTTCGCGGATCCGCTCGAGGTCGAGCAAATCGTGCGCGTACGTGCATTCGCTCGACGACGATTTCGACGGCCGGTTCGGCTCGACAGGGCGATCGTCCTGGCCGGCGGCCAGTTGAAGCAGCCAGTCGGCCAGGCTGCCGACCGTCGTCGCGCAGCACGGCTGGATCGACGGTTCGAATGTCGACCAGCCGCGCGATGCCGCGCTCGCGCAACCGGGTCGCCGTGACCGGGCCGACGCCCCAGAGCGCATCCACCGGCAGCTTCTGCAGAAATGCCTCGACACGCTCGGGCGCGATGACGGTCAGACCGTCGGGCTTGCGCCAGGCCGAGGCAATTTTCGCCAGAAACTTGTTCGGCGCCACGCCGGCGGACGCCGTCAAGCCGGTCCGCTCGTGGATGGTCGCCTTGATCCGCCTGGCGACGTTCATGCCGAGTGGCTCGTGCCAGGCGTTCTCCGTCACGTCCAGGTACGCCTCGTCCAGCGACAGCGGCTCGACCAGCGGCGTGACCGATCGGAAGATCTCGAACACCTCGTGAGAGACCGCCCGATATTTCGGCAAAGTCCGGCCGGACGATGGCCAGGTCGGGACAGAGGCGGACCGCACGCGCCATCGGAATCGCGGACCGCACGCCGAAGCGCCGCGCCTCGTAGCTGGCGGCGCGCGACCACACCGCGCGACTCCGGCCGGCCGCCGACGGCCACGGGCCGGCCGCGCAGCTCCGGCCGGTCGCGCTGCTCGACCGACGCGTAGAACGCGTCCATGTCGACATGAATGATGCGGCGCACGGCGTCAGGTCTCCTCCTCGTGGAAAACTCGCCGAGAGGATCACGAAGGTATTACGAATCGTCCCAGATTCCATCGCTCCGTGCGCACTTCGTGCGCTTCGTGGTAAAAGCTCTCCAATGAGATTCTTTCTGTGGACGGCGGTGGCGAATCGCTCTGGCAGGCCTGGCCGGTCCGATCGAGCGCGAGGTCGGCCCACCGCGGCGGCAGGCCGCGGCGCCGCTCGCCCTTCCGCAGGAACGGCACCTCCGCAACATCAAGCAGTTGACGTTCGAGGGCGAGAACGCGGAAGCGTATTTTTCGCTTCGACGGCAAGCGCCTGAGCTTTCAGAGCACGGCCGGACATCAGTGCGATCAGATTTACACGATGAAGATCGACGGGACCGATCGACGGCTCGTCAGCACCGCCGGCGGGCGCACGACGTGCAGCTTCTACTATCCCGACGGCCAGCATCTCCTCTACGCGTCGACGCATCTGGCCGGCGCCGCGTGTCCTGTGCCGCCGAGCATGGATCAGGGCTACGTCTGGGCCGTGTTCGACAGCTACGACATCTTCCGCGCGAACGCGGACGGCATCCAACCTCGTCAGGCTGACCAGCACGCCCGGCTATGACGCCGAAGCCACGATCGCCAAGGACGGCCGCGTGGTCTTCACGAGCGTGCGTGACGGCGACATGGAGATCTACACGATGAACGGCGACGGCTCGGACGTGCGGCGCCTGACGCATCTGCCCGGACCGGACGGCGGCCCGTTCTTCTCGGCCGACGGCATCGAAGATCGTGTTTCGCGGCCGCCATCCCGGGCCCGGCGCCGAGCTCGACGACTACTTCGCGCTGCTGAAGAAAGCCGATCTGGCGCCCGACGTCGCTCGAGATCTTCATGATGGACCGCGACGGCAGCAACGTCCGGCAGGTCACGCAAGGCCTCGGCGAGCGCCAACTGGGCGCCGTTCTTCGACGCCCGACGGCAAGCGCATCATCTTCGCGTCGAACATGAAGGATCCGCAGCGGCGGCAACTTCGACATCTTTCTGGTCAACCTCGACGGCACCGGCCTCGAACAGGTCACGTTCAGCGACACCTTCGACGGCTTCCCGATGTTCTCGCCGGACGGCGACCAAACTCGTGTTTGCCTCCAACCGGAACGACAAGACGGGCGCGGAGACGAACATCTTCATTGCGGATTGGCAGTAACGGGTACGACAGGTCGACGGGGTACGACAAGGGACGCGGAGCGAACTGACGCTGGCCTTCTTTTCTTCGGTCAGTTAGCCGTGGCAGGTTCCTCGCACCCATCGTACCCGTCGTACCCGTCGTACCCGATCCACCGGTACTAGAATCTCCTCGTGGCGAAGCGTCGGTCGTCGAAATCTCCTTCCCTGTTCGACCGGCTCTCCGACGGCGAGGTGATCGCGGTCCCGCCGCCGCCGGCGGCGATGAAGCCGTCGCGCTGCACGAGGCGGCGCAGATCGCGCTACCTCAACTACGCCCTGTCGGTGATCACGTCGCGCGCGCTGCCCGACGTGCGCGACGGGCTGAAGCCCGTCCAGCGCCGCATCCTCTACACGATGTGGCAGCAGAACCTGACGGCCGACGCCAAGCACCGCAAGTGCGCGAAGGTCGTCGGCGACGTGATGGGCAACTACCATCCGCACGGCGACGCGGCGCTGTACGAGACGCTCGTGCGCATGGCGCAGCCGTTCTCGCTGCGCTATCCGCTCATCGACGGTTCCGGCAACTTCGGATCGCTCGACGGCGACAGCGCCGCGGCCATGCGCTACACCGAATGCCGCCTGGCGCGCCTCAGCGACGAGATGCTGACGGAAATCGATCAGGACACCGTCGCCTTCCGGCCGAACTACGACGGCACGAAGGAAGAGCCGGTCGTCCTGCCGGCGCGCATTCCGAACCTGCTCGTCAACGGCGCCACCGGCATCGCCGTCGGCATGGCGACGAACATCCCGCCGCACAACCTGACCGAGGTCTGCACGGCGCTCGTCAAGATGATCGACGCCGACCTCGAGCTGACGAGCGCGCAGCTCGTGCAAGTACATCAAGGGTCCGGACTTTCCGACCGGCGGCCTGATCGTGAACACGCCGCAGGAAATTCGCGAGATCTACAAGACCGGCTCCGGCACGATCCGCATCCGCGCGCAGGCTGGATCGAAGGACCGGCGACGCGCGGCGGCAAGACGATCTACATCACGAGCGTGCCCTACGCCGTCAACAAGGCCACGCTCGTCGAGCGCATCGCCGACGTCGCGCTCTCGCGCAAGCTGCCGCACCTCGTCGACGTCCGGGATCTGTCCACAGACGATGTGCGGATTGCGCTGGAGCTGAAGGGGGACGCGAACAAGGACCTGGTGATGGCGTACCTCTACAAGCACACGCCGCTCCAGTCGAACTTCCCGGTCAACCTCACGTGCCTCGTGCCGACCGAGAACCCGAACGTCGGCAAGCCCGAGCGGCTCGAGCTGCACGAGATCCTCTGGCAGTTCCTCCACTTCCGGCTCGACGTCGTCCGCGCCCGCCTGAAGCACGAGCTCGAGGCGCTCAAGCGGCGCATCCACATCCTCGAAGGGCTTCGAGACGGTCTTCGACGCGCTCGACGAGATCCTGAAGATCGTCCGCAAGTCCGACGGCAAGGCGGACGCGGCGGCCGAAGATCATGGCGCGGTTCGCGCTCGACGCCGAGCAGACCGACGCGATCCTCGAGCTGAAGATCTACCGGCTGGCGCGGCTCGAGATCCTCGTGATCCAGCAGGAGCTGGCCGAGAAGCGCAAGCGCGCCCGCGAAATCGGCGGCCTGCTGAAGCGCGACGCCGACCTCTGGAAGATCGTCCGCGGCGAAATCGAGCAGTGCAGAAGACCTACGGCGACGCGCGCCGGTCGCAGATCGTCGGCGAGGTCGACGAGACAGAGTACACGGCCGACGACTTCATCATCGAGGAAGACAACGTCGTCATCGTCTCGCGCGACGGCTGGGTGAAGCGGCAGAAGGAAGTCAAGGACATCTCGTCGACGCGGCTGCGCGAAGGCGACGGCGTGCTCGCGGTGCTGCCGGGCAGCACGAAGGCGACGGTCGTGTTCTTCACGAACTTCGGCGTCGCCTACACGGCCAAGATCGCCGACGTTCCCGCGTCCACCGGCTACGGCGAGCCGATTCAGAGCCTGTTCAAGTTCAAGGACGGCGAAAAGGTCGTCGCGGCGCTCAGCCTCGATGCGCGCGACGGTCGGCGACGATCAGCGACGCACGAAGCCGGAGCACGCCGCCGCCGGTCCACGCGCTGGCCGTGTCGAGCGACGGCTACAGCCTGAGGTTCTCGCTCGAGCCGTTCGTCGAGCCGAGCACGCGCGCCGGACGCCGGTTCGCGCGCGTCGGACAGAACGCCGAAATCGTCGGCGTGGCGCGGGTGACCGGAGACGAGATCGTCATCGCCGCCACGCGCCAGGCGCGGGCGATGCTGTGCAAGGTCGAAGAGATC
The DNA here is from genome assembly GCA_963724645.1 of uncultured Acidobacteriota bacterium. Taxonomy (GTDB): domain Bacteria; phylum Acidobacteriota; class Vicinamibacteria; order Vicinamibacterales; family SCN-69-37; genus CAVXSP01. The sequence continues at coordinate 861,557 of CAVRVJ010000003.1, read as the reverse complement.
AATTTCCTGGCGGGTCCCGGCCGCGGCGTCATCCTCATCAAGCTGCAGAAGGACGACGACCGGCTGCTCGGGTTCATCGCGTCGACCGGCGATCGCGACCTGATGACCGTCGAGACCACCCGCGGCGCCGAGCAGACGATCAGCACCAGCGAAATACGGGGTCACCGGCCGCGGCGGCAAGGGCCGCGAGCTCCTCCAGCGCGGCCAGTTCACCAGAGTCGTACCGGCGGACGCTGACGCTGGACAGAACGGGCTGAGAGGTCAGCCGCCTGTCACCACTCTCAGCCCTCTGTCTACGCGTAAGATATGCACTTCCCGCTGGAGGTCTCTGGATGCGTGCAGTCTTTGGAAGTCTCGTGTTTTCGTGCTGCGTGCTGGTCGGCGCTGCGGCGTTCGTCCTCGCGCAAGGTCAACCCCCGGCTGGTGGACCCCCGCCGGCGCAGGGGCAGGGCGGCGCTCCGGGCGGCGGTCGGGCCGCGCCTCAGCCGCCGCAGAATCTCAAAGTGTTGCCGAAGAACTGGACGCGGCAGCAGGTTCAGGCGTTGATGCAGACATTCGTCGTCAGCCTCGGGCAGCAGCCGCCCGCGCAGGGCGCACCGCCGCCGCCGAAGGCGAGGGCGAAGGTTGTCTGCACTGCCACGTGGCGGGAAAGGAACCGGGCCCGGGCGGGCGCGGGCCTGCACCCGATTTCGCCTCGGACGAGAACCCGAATAAGGACATCGCGCGAAAGATGATTCAGATGGTCATGACCGTCAACGACACGACCAAGGAAGTGGGCGACAAAGCGGTCGTGGAAAAAGTGAGCTGCTTCACGTGCCATCAGGGCAAGGGCAAGCCGGCGATTCAGCCCGAAGCGGGCTGGGGCCGCGGCGGATTCAGCCTGCTGCCCGCCGGACCGCCGTTGCCGCCGGCACGGGGAGGAACTAGCAAGACACGCACGACAGGTACGACAGGTACAAGGGTACGACGGGTACGCGGAACGAACTGATGCTGGCCTTCTCTTGTTAAGTAAGTAAGATGGCCAGTGTCAGGTTCATTGAAGCCTGTCGTACCTGCTCGTACCCGAATGTCCTTCTCCCGCCGCATCTTCCTGTGGGCGTCCACGAATGCCTGGCTTCGCGATCGGGCGATGCGGACACGGTTCGTCAAGCGCTCGGTGGCGAAGTTCATGCCGGGCGAGCGCGTCGAGGACGCGATTGACGCGGCGAACCGGCTCAAGGCGAACGGGATCTCGACGATCCTCACCGCATCTCGGTGAGAACCTCGCGCGAATCGAAGAGGCCGAGGAAGTCTTTCAGCACTACCTGCGGGTCATCGAGCTCATGCCGGACCGCGGGCCTCGACGCGCACATCTCCGTCAAACCCACGCAGCTCGGCTACGACCAGGACGTCGAAGTCTGTTTCAGTTATCTGACCAGGCTGCTCGATCGCGCCGTCGCGACCGGAACCCTGCTGTGGCTGGACATGGAGAGCTCCCGTTACGTGGACGGGACGATCGCGCTGTACAGGCGGCTCCGCGAGCGCTCGTCCGCCGTCGGCCTCGCCTTGCAGGCCTACCTGTATCGGACGGACAAGGACGTTGACACGCTGCTGCCCCTGGGCGCGGCGATCCGGCTGGTGAAGGGCGCGTATCTCGAGCCGGCATCCGTCGCGTTTCCGAAGAAGGCGGACGTCGACCGACCACTACTTCCAGCTCGCGTCGACGCTCCTGCGGCCGGATTCGATGCCGCCCGGCGCGCTCGTTCACCTGGCCACTCACGACGTCGCCCTGCAGGAGCGACTCCGCCGGCTCATCGCCGACCGGTTGGTCCCTCACGATCGGTACGAATTCGCGATGTTGTACGGCATTCATCCGGCGCGCCAGATGGAACTGGCCTCGAGCGGCGTCAAGGTGCGGTGCCTCATCAGTTACGGCGAGTTCTGGTTCCCGTGGTACATGCGACGGCTTGCCGAACGGCCCGCGAATGTGTGGTTTGTGGTCAGGAACGCGTTCGGCGGATAAGATCGGTTTGACATGTCACAAACTGCCGGGCCCTGAGTCTCGAGTCCCAAGCTCCATGCCTGTCAGCACCCGTATCGAAACCGACACGATGGGCGAGATCGCCGTCGCCTCCGATCGGTATTGGGGCGCGCAGACCGAACGGTCGCTGCATCACTTCAACATCGGCGCCGAGCATTTCCCACGCCCGCTCGATCCGGGCCCTGGGGATCCTCAAGAAAGCGGCCGCCCTGACCAATGGCGAGCTGGGCGCGCTGCCAGCTCCGGTGGTCGACCTGATTGTCCGCGCGGCCGATGAGGTGATCGACGGGACGCTCGACGATCATTTTCCGTTGTTCGTGTGGCAGACCGGCAGCGGCACGCAAACGAACATGAACGCGAACGAGGTCATCTCGAACCGCGCCATCGAGCTGGCCGGAGGCACGCTCGGCAGCAAGAAGCCGGTGCATCCGAACGACCACGTCAACCGCGGCCAGTCGTCGAACGACACGTTTCCGACGGCGATGCACATCGCGGCCGCCGAGGAAGTCGTGGGACGGCTCCTGCCGGCGATCGATCAACTGCGAGGAACCCTTGCAGCGCAAGGCCGAGGCGTTTGCCGGCATCGTGAAAGTGGGCCGGACGCATCTTCAGGACGCGACGCCGCTCACGCTCGGCCAGGAAATCTCGGGCTGGGTAGCCCAGCTCGACCTGGCGAAGCACGCGCTGAACGCGACGCTCCCGATGGTCTACGAGCTGGCGCTTGGCGGGACGGCCGTCGGCACCGGCCTGAACACACACGTCGAGTTCGCAGACCGCGCCGCCGCGCCATATCGCGCGGCTGACGGGATTGCCCTTCCGCAGCGCCGCCAACAAGTTCGCGGCGCTCGCCGGCCACGAGGCGCTGGTGGCGCTGCACGGCGCGATGAAGACGCTGGCCACGACGCTGACCAAGATCGCCAACGACGTCCGCTGGCTGGCGTCCGGGCCGCGCGCCGGCCTTGGCGAGATCACGATTCCCGAGAACGAGCCCGGCAGCTCGATCATGCCTGGCAAGGTCAATCCGACGCAGTGCGAAGCGACGACGATGGTCGCCGCGCAGGTGATGGGGAACGACGTCGCCGTGACGATCGGCGGGGCGTCCGGCAACTTCGAGCTGAATGTCTTCAAGCCGCTCATCATCCACAACGTGCTCCAGAGCGCGCGGTTGCTCGCCGACGCGATCGTCAACTTCGACCGGTTCTGCGCGAGCGGCATCGAGCCGAATCGTCAGCGCATCAAAGAAAACCTCGAGCGCAGCCTGATGCTCGTGACGGCGCTGAACCCGCACATCGGCTACGACAAGGCCGCGAAGATTGCGAAGAAGGCCCACAAGGACGGCACCACGCTCAAACATGCGGCCATCGAGCTGGGTTTTGTCACTGAGGTTGAATTCGATCAGTGGGTCGACGCCGCGAAGATGACGAGACCAGGCGAGTGATCGAACTCCGCCCGAAGCGAGCGAGTCGGCGACCAGGGAGTTTCCGTGGCGAATGAAACCGGCAGCGGAATCGCGTACGTCATGCTCGGCGTCACGGACGTCGAGCGATCGACCAGGTTCTACGAAGGAGACGCTCGGGCGCCAGGTGCGGTTCAAAACCGACGCCCTGGTCTTCATCGACGCCGGGCCGATCACGATCGGACTCAACAAGGGCCTGGCAGACAGACGCCAGCCTGTCGCGGGCGCGATGGAACTCGTGTTCGCCGTGGACAGCGTCAAAGAATCGTTCCGCGCCCTCTCCGCGAAGGGCGTCTCGTTCGTGGTCGAGCCGCGGCAGGCCACCGACACCGACTGGGTCGCGACATTTCCAGACCCGGACGGGCACTATCTCACGCTGTTCGGACCGCCGGGGAGAGTAAAGCCAGCCTCGAGGCTGCCAGCCCGTTTCATGGGCCTGCAGCCTTGATAGGATGCGCTTATGTCGTCGCCGTTGCGGGACTTTCAGGGCGTGAACGAGGCGTACGTCCTGGATCTGTACGAACGGTTCCAGCGCGACCCGACGTCAGTCGATCCAGTCACCCGGGCATTTTTCAAGGATTGGACGCCGCCCGAAGGACCTCCGCCTTCGCTGGCGCAGCCTTCGGCTGCAGCAACCACGGATGGGCTTCGCGCCAGCCTGCCGCTCGAAGCGGCGAGCGCCGCGAGCGAGTCGCGAAGGCTGGTGGGCGCCGTCAATCTGGCGCAGTCGATCCGGCTCTACGGGCATCTGGCCGCCCAAATCGACCCGCTCGGCAGCCGGCCGCTCGGGGATCCGTCGCTTCGACCGGACACGCATGGCGTCAGCGAAGAGGACTTGCGCGCCCTCCCGGCGACGCTCATCGGCGGTCCCATCGCGCAAGGCGCCTCGTCCATGTGGGATGTCGTCGAGCGTCTCCGCGGAATCTACTGCTCGACGACAGGTTTCGACGTCGCGCATATTTTCGTGCCGGAGGAGCGGCAGTGGCTGCGCGAATCCATCGAGACGGGCCGCTTCCGCGCTCCAGCCGACCCGATCGATCCGATCGCACTGCTCGATCGACTCACGCAAGTGGAGGCCTTCGAGCGATTCCTGCACCGCACGTTTCCAGGAAAGACCCGCTTTTCAATCGAGGGCCTGGACACCCTCGTGCCGATCCTCGACGAGGTGATCGGCGAGGCCGCGGAAGCCGGCATGCGCCAGACGTTCATCGCGATGGCTCACCGCGGCCGGTTGAACGTCATGGCGCACGTGCTGGGCAAGCCCTACGAGCAGATCCTCGCGGAGTTCAAAGACCCGGTCACCAACGCGCTCGGGATTGAAGGCGTGCAGTGGAGTGGCGACGTGAAATACCATCTCGGCGCTTCGCGCGCGCTGGACGGCGGCGAAGCCGTCGATCTGGTCATTTCGATGCCGCCCAATCCCAGTCACCTGGAGGCGATCGACCCTGTGCTCGAGGGGATGGCGCGAGCCGCCGGAACGGATGCGGGAAGCCGCGGCGCGCCGGTGTTCAATCCCGACGCGGTGCTGCCCATCCTTGTTCATGGCGACGCCGCCTTTCCCGCGCAGGGCATCGTCGCGGAGACCCTGAACCTTCACCGCCTGCCCGGGTACACCACCGGCGGAACGATTCACATCATCGCGAACAATCAGATCGGCTTTACGACCGATCCGGCCGATGCCGCCAGCACGCTGTATGCGAGCGGCCTGGCGCGCGGATTCAAGATCCCGATCTTTCACGTGAACGCTGACGACCCTGAGGCGTGCATCGCCGCAGCGCGCCTCGCGTTTGCGTACCGGGCCGTGTTCAAGCGCGACGTGCTGATTGACCTGGTCGGCTACCGGCGCTACGGCCACAACGAAGGGGACGAGCCTGCGTTCACGCAACCCGTGATGTACGCCAGGATCTCGGGCCAGCCGACCGTTCGGCAGCTCTGGGGCCGGACGCTCGAGTCCCGCGGGTTGTTGCAGCCCGGGCGCGCCGACGAGATGCTCGAAGCGAGGCTGGCCGGTCTGCAGCGGACGCTCGACGCGCTCGATCCCGAGGAGCACCTCGTCGAGGCCACGCCGATCGTCGCGGCGGCGGGCACAGCCGCCCGGACGAAGACCGCGGTGCCGCTCGATCGGCTGCGCGCGCTCAACGACGGTCTGCTTGCCCTGCCGGACGGCTTTGCGGTTCACCGCAAGCTCGAGCGTGCGCGGGAGAAGCGCCGGCAGATGCTCGCAAACGCCGACGAGCGCACCGTCGACTGGTCGGCAGCGGAAGATCTGGCGTTCGCCTCGATCCTCGCCGACGGGGTCGCCGTGCGGCTCACCGGCGAGGACGTCGAGCGGGGGACGTTCAGCCACCGGCACGCCGTCCTCGTCGACCCGACCGATGGCCGGCCGTTCGTGCCTCTGCAGCACCTGCCTCAGGCGCGCGCGTCGTTCGAGATTCACAACAGCCCGCTCAGCGAGAACGCGGCTGTCGGCTTCGAGTACGGCTACAACATTCAATCGCCCGGTCGGCTCGTGGTCTGGGAGGCGCAGTACGGCGACTTCATTGACGGCGCGCAGGTGATGCTGGACGAGTTCGTTCTTTCCGCGCGCTCGAAGTGGGGACAGGAGCCGTCGCTGGTGCTCCTGCTGCCGCACGGCCATGAAGGGCAGGGGCCCGATCACGCCAGCGCGAGACCCGAAAGATTCCTGCAATTGGCGGCGGACATCAACATGCGCGTCGCGAACTGCACGACCGCCGCGCAGTACTTCCATCTTCTGCGCCGCCAGGCGTCTCTGCTCGAGAAGGATCCGCTCCCGTTGATCGTGCTGACCCCGAAGAGCCTGCTCAGGCACCCGGTCGTCGCGTCTTCGCCTCGCGATCTGGCAGAGGGGGGGTGGCAGCAGATAATTGACGATCCGGACGCGCCTCCTCAGAACGTCCGGCGGCTGGTTTTTTGCAGCGGGAAGATCGCGATCGATCTGCTGACGAGCCCGGCGAGGGGCGCAGAACCGTGCTGTCGCCGTATGCCGCGTTGAGCAGTTGTACCCTCTGCCGATCCGGGACATGCTCGGCGCGATTGAACGCTATCCGGGACTCGAAGAGGTGTTCTGGGTCCAGGAAGAGCCGGAGAACATGGGGATGTGGGATTTCGTACGCCCGCTGCTCGAGGGGCTGGTGGGCACGAGGCGGTTTGCTGTGCTGGCGCGCCCGCGCAGCTCGAGTCCGGCGGAAGGCTCCGCTTCCCGCCACGCGCAGAATCAGGCGCGCCTGATCGCGCAGGCATTTGATCTGAAACTTCGAACTTCGACCTTCGAAGTTCGAACTTAGTCGGGAGCCTATGTCCATCAACATCGTCGTCCCGGAAATGGGTGAGTCGATCGTGGACGCCCGCGTGGCCAAGTGGCTGAAGAACGAAGGCGATTCCGTCGAGGTCGGCGAAGCGCTCGTGGAGCTGGAAACCGACAAGGTCGACGTGGAAGTCTCCGCGCCGAAACGCGGCGTCCTCGCGAAGATCGCGCACGGCAAGGGCGACGACGTGAAGATTGGCGACGTGCTGGGGATGATCGAGGAAGGCGCCACAACGGGTACGACGGGCCGACAGGTACGACAGGCTCCAGCGTACGACCAGTACGAAGTACGAGGTACGACCGGTACGACCGGTACAAACGGGTACGGAGACGCGCAAAAGACCGGCTCGCGCGGCGGCTACGCCATCGGCGACGGAAGTTGGCCCGTGAAGAGAATGTCGAGCTCTGGACAGTAGAGACCGGCAGGCCCCACGGTGACGAAGTCTGACGTCGAAAAGACGATTGCGAAGATCCCGTGCCGCCCGCGGCGAGCCCCGCGGGCTCCGCGGCCGGCCGCGCCTGCGACGCAGGCGGCGAGCGATCAAATCGCGGGCCGCGAAGGCAGCGCGCGGAGATGAAGAGCGCATACGGATGTCCAAGCGGCGGGCGACCATCGCCAGGCGTCTTGTCGAAGCGCAACAGACGGCCGCGATGCTGACGACGTTCAATGAAGTGGACATGAGCGCGGTGATGGGACTGCGCGAGCGGCGGAAGCAGGCCTTTCAAGGAGAAGCACGGGGTCGGCCTCGGAATCGCGTCGTTCTTCGTCAAAGCGTCGATCGCGGCGCTGCGCGAGTTTCCGTGTCTGAATGCGGAGATGCAGGGCGATGAGATGGTGCTCAAACACTACTACGACATCGGCGTGGCGGTCGGCGCGGCCGAGGGGCTGGTCGTGCCGGTTCTGCGCGACGCGGATCGCCTGACGTTTTCCGAGATCGAGTTGGGCATTCGCGAGTTTGCCAGGAAGGCCGGCGACGGCATCGCTGACGCTCGAGGACCTGCGGGGCGGCACGTTTTCCATCACCAACGGCGGCGTCTTCGGGTCGCTGATGAGCACGCCGATCCTGAACCCGCCGCAGGTCGGCATCCTGGGCCTTCACGCCATCAAGGATCGTCCCGTCGGCGTGAACGGCCAGGTCGTGCTCAGGCCGATGATGTTTCTGGCGCTGACCTACGACCACCGCATCGTCGACGGCGGCACGAGCCGTCCAGTTCCTCGTGCGCGTCAAGACGCTCGTCGAAGATCCCGGCGTGTTGTTGATCGAGTCGTGATCTCGCCTTTCGTTTAGCAGAGTACCGAGCCCTTCGAGGTGCTCATGGGAACACAGACGTTCTGGGAGACCGTTGAAGCCAAGGGCAGGGCGGTTGTCGACAAAGTCAAGGATCTGATCGCCGAGGGCAACGTGCGGCGGATCCGTGTGCGGCACGACAATCGGATCGTCGCCGAATTTCCTCTGACCATCGGCGTCGCCGGCCTGGTGCTCGCGCCCGTTTTTGCCGCGATCGCCACGATTACTGCGCTCGTGACCGACTGCCGCATCGAGGTCGAGCGCGAGACGGATCCTTCGGCGCCTGCTCCGGATCCGAAGGTCTGAGGCGTGATGAGAGGTCTGGCCGCCGGTCTCGTCGGCTTGATCGTTGTGGTTGGCGATCAGGGTGCGAGCCTCGCCGTTACGTCGTGCGAGGGTCTGTCGTCGCTCGTGCAGTCGATATCGCACGATCACACGCGCCGAATCGGTTTCAACGGGCGGACTGACGTTGCCGGCCGGATCTGGGGTGGGCCCTGGATTCTCCAATCTGCCCGCCTTTTGCCGCGTCGCGGCGACTCTGACGCCGTCGTCTGATTCCGACATCAAGGTCGAAGTGTGGCTGCCGCTCCAGAACTGGAACGGCAAGCTCGAAGCGGTCGGCAACGGCGGGTGGGCAGGCGCTATCAGTTATTCAGCGATGGCCGAGGCCCTTCGTCATGGGTACGCAACCGCCTCGACCGACACCGGCCACACGGGGGCCAGCGCGAGTTTCGCGCTCGGTCATCCGGAGAAGCTCCTCGACTACACCTACCGATCCGAGCACGAGATGACGGTCTTCGCGAAGGCGATTGCGACGGCGTTCTACGGCGACCGCGCCGCGGCAGTCGTATTGGAGCGGATGTTCCGCCGGTGGCAAGCAGGGTTTGAAAGAGGCTCAGCAATATCCCGACGACTTCGACGGCATCGTCGCGGGCGCACCGGCGGCGAACTGGTCGGGGCGGGCCACCCAGTCGATCTGGATCAACCGGGCGGTACATGGCGATGAACTCAGCTACATCCCGCCCTCCAAGTATCCGCTGATCCACCAAGCGGTGCTCGATGCTTGCGATGCCGGCGATGGCGTGAGCGATGGCGTTCTCGAGGACCCGACACGCTGCCGGCTGGATCCAGCCACGCTGGAGTGCAAGGGCGCGGACTCGCCGGCCTGCCTGACCGCGCCGCAGGTAGAGGCCTCACGGAAAATCTACTCGCCCGTGCTGAATCCGAGAACCGGACGACCGATCTTCCCGGGCCACCAGCCAGGGAGTGAGCTTGGCTGGGCGACGATGGCCGGCCCGCAGCCGTTTGCAATTGGCCTGGAGTTCTTCAGGTACGTCGTGTTTCAGAATCCGAGTTGGGACCCGCGGACTTTCAACTTCGACAGCGACCAGGCCCTGGCCGCGCAGGCCGCAGGCGGGACGATCGATGCGCTCGATCCGAACCTGAAACCATTCTTCGCGCACGGTGGCAAACTCATCCAGTACCACGGCTGGAGCGATCCGCAGATTTCACCGGGCAGCAGCGTGGAGTACTACGAAAGTGTTGTCGCGGCGCTGGGTGGAACGCGCCGCCGTGCGCGACGCCTATCGGCTGTTCATGGTGCCGGGCATGGCCCACTGTCGGGGCGGCGACGGGACTGACACGTTCGACATGATGGGCGCGCTCGAGGCGTGGGTCGAGAAGGCGCAGGCGCCCGATCGCATCGTGGCGGCGAGGGTCAGAAACGGCCGGACGGATCGAACAAGGCCGCTGTGCCCTTATCCGCAGGTCGCCCGGTACAAAGGCACCGGCAGTTCAGATGAGGCTGACAACTTCGTCTGTCAAGCGCGCTGAGAAGTCGCGAGCGGGAGCGCACCGTTTGCGAGGGCGGGAGGATCGAATGCTGGCCCAGCACATGATCGACGACGCGGTGGTTCAGCTTGGGAAGCTGAAAGATCAGGCCGACAAGGCGGTCGCGCAGGTCACCGCGGATCAGTTGTTTGCCGCGCTCGATGAGGAGGCGAACAGCATCGCGCTCCTCATGAAGCACGTAGCCGGCAACATGAGATCGCGATGGACCGATTTCCTGACCTCCGATGGCGAGAAGCCGGATCGCAACCGGGATAGCGAATTCGAGCCGGAGGCGCTGGATACGCGCGAGACGATTCTCGCGGCCTGGGAGCGCGCCTGGAAGCTGACGCTCGACACGGTCGCCGGGCTCAGGCCGAACGATCTGGAAAAGACGGTGCGGATTCGCGGCGAAGGTCTCACCGTCGTGCAGGCCATCAACCGCCAACTGTCCCACTACGCGGCCCACGTGGGACAAATCGTGCTGCTCGCAAAGCATTACGCCGGCCCGCACTGGCAGACGTTGACGATTCCCAAACGAAAGACGCCGCAGTAGTTGCCAAGAACGTCAGTGCCGGACGACAGGCGACAGCATCATTGTCTGCCTCCAGCCATCCTGATGTTCTGCACTTTTCGTTCGCCGTCGCGCAGCGCGAAGGGAATCGACGCCGGCACGAGTTGATCGATCACGGCAGGATCGTTGGCCTCGGCCTGCGCCAGATCCACCAGCGCCGCAATGCGGTAATCACCGGCGGGAAGTCCGCGGATGGTGAATCGTCCGTCGGTGCCGGGGCGTGCGGTTCTAATGCGGCGCGCGGCGCCCCAGTAAGCGCGGTCGGCGGGGAACACCACGATCGTGAAGTCCGGCGCCGGCCGGCCGGTCGCGTCCTCCAGCGTTCCAGTAACTTCCTGCGATTGATTCGTGAACGTCAGAACCGCGTCGCCGATCTTGTCGTTCGGCCCGATCTCGAACGGAAAATCCAGCGCGTCTTTGCCGTTGACGATCGCGGACTTGAAGGTCCAGGCAGACCCCAACCGGGCATCCAGCCGGTATTTGCCCTGGCACGACATTCGCGAGCGTAAACCATCCCTGGGCGTCGACTTTGGCTTCCGAGCTGCCGCCGACGCCAATCAGCATCATGCCGCTTCCGCCAGGCGTGAGCGAAACGCGGGCTGATGCAAGATCCGGGGCCGCGACCGGTGCTCCCTCGAGAGCGATGCGGCCGGAGATCGTCAGGCCGGGCTGCAGGTTCAGACTCACGCCAGACACGTTCTCGCCGTCGACCGCGACGTCGGCCGATGCCCAGTACTGGCCGCTCGGCATGCGCGCGCTGATCGTGTATTTCCCGGGAGACACGCCCGGGAACGAAAACCTGCCGTCAACGTCCGGGCGGCTTCGACTGAAGGGCAGCATCGGCAAACCCGACATCGTCAATCCGTTGGGCACCATCACGAGCTCGGTCGCCGGAACCGCGCCACCCGGGGCCGTCACGACACCCTCGATCCTGGCGGTTCGTACGAGCTGAAGGGCGAGGTCGACGCCCGCGCGCTCTTCACCCGGGCCTACCGCGATCGCTATCGCGTCCGCGGCTGTGGTCGTGCCGGGAAAGAACACGGGGGCGTAGGCCACCGTGGGCATCGCCGATGGCGTCTGGGCGGTCGATGGCGCGCCCGACATCTGCAGAGCCAAACGCTGCACTGCCTGAAATTCCGCCGGCGTCATCTGCCTGACGTCGCCAGGAGCGAGCGGCCGCGGCGTCGCGACGAGAACGTATTCGTCGGCCGCCAATCCAAACAACCGGTACACGCCGCGGTCGTCAGTCATCTGATCGAGCGGACCGTTCATCAGCGCCACGGGCACCAGCGTGCGTTCGCCGTTCAGCATGCGGAACTGCATCGCTCTGACGCTGACTCCCTGCGCGGGCTGTCCCAGCTCGTCCCGGATGGTGCCGGTGATCACGCTCCCTCTCGCCATCTTCAGGCTGACATTCGCGAGTTCCTGTCCTTCGGTCAGCGTGATTGGCGTGCCCGGCCGTCCGGCGCGCCTGGCGCCGTACGCTGTCCGCACGAACCCTGGTTTTTCCGCGGCCAGCATGTACCGGCCGGCAGCCAGTCCACGGAACGCGAACCCTCCGCGCGCGTCGGTCATGACCGACTGGTTCATCTGCCCTTCGCCCGACAACTCCATGCGCGCCCGCGCCACGGGCTGCGGGGTTTGTTCGTCGGTCATCAGTCTGCCCGACAATGTCGCGGTAGCGGCGATCTCGGACCGGGCGTCGCGGGGTTGCTGTGCCGCCGCGGCGGTGACGGCCAGAACACAGGCCGCGCCGGCCACGCTCAGGCGATGGAAACCTGAGCCTTCAAGCCCGGCGAAACGGCGGACGAGTCTCTTCATTGACCTCTCATGGTCGTCAGTGCCTGCATTTTCTTCTCGCCTTCGCCGATCGTCATCCTCGTCGCTCCGCGCGACAGCGCCGTGAGGAATTCGACGCTCTGCCACTCGCTCGTCGTCGCATCAGGGACGGCCGCGGCAAAGTAGTCACCCGCGGGCAGATTCGGGATCGAATAGGAGCCGTCCCTTGCGGCGCGGACGTTCTTGAGCCGCCGTGGGTTCGCTCCCGTGTTCGTCCAGGCGCCGCGATCGACAGGAAATACGATCACGGCCGCGCTGCCATCGGGTTGTCCGCCGGCCGATGTCACGGTACCGCTCAGGTCCGACGGGCGATCGGTGAAGGTGATCACGACGCCGCTCGCGTCGCCGTCGCGAAGCTCGATCGGCGTGTCCGAAATGTCCTGTCCGTTGATGATTGCGCTGCGCAGCGTCCACCCGCGCGGCGCGTTCACCCGCAGCAGATACCGGCCCGGCGGAACGCCCATTGTCGTGAATTGTCCGCCGGGCTCGACGCGGCCTCGAGTCGCTCCGCCAAGACCTTCCGTCCGCCCCTCCGCGGGATCGAGAGTGATCCCAATCGCTGGAAGTTGCTCCGGCGCCGGCGGGATCGTCGCTCCGGTGAATTCGACGCGGCCGTTCAGGCGCAGCCCCGGACGCAGCGGCACCGCGAGGTCGTCGAGGTCATTTGCGCCCACCGACACGCTCATGTCGGCCCACAGCGTCGGCTCCGTGGGGAGCGGTGGAGCGGGCACGCCAGGGCCGCCGCCGCGACTCACGACCATGCGCATCACCGACCCATTGGCGCTTTGAACGGTCGTGGTCTCGCCGCCAAAGGCCACCGCGCGCGGCGTGCGGAGGACGCGAAGCGTGTACTGGCCCGGCGCAACGCCGGTAAACCGGAATCCGCCGTCGCTGTCGGTGACTGCCGTCGCGGTTTCGATCGGCGTCGCGAACGCATCGGCGTCGGCCGGGAGCAAGTTCACCGACACGCTGCCGGATTGTCCAGCCGTCTGGGTGACGCGACCCGTGACGTTCACGGCGCGCACGGGCTTCAGCTGAAAATCGATGCCCGCGCGCTCATCGCCGGATGAGATGGTGATGGGCGTCGCCCGGCCGGCGGTGGTCGCGCCCGGATAGAACTCAGTTTGATACGTCAGCGCGTGGCCGTCTTCGGCCGTGCCCGCGGATGGCGCGCCGGCGTCCGCCCCGCTGATGACGATCTGATTGCCGCCGTCGGCGACTCGGTAGACAAAGGCTGATCTCCCGCCATCCGCGGAGGGTGGCGGAACGGGCAGGCCAAGCGACATGATCATGGCATCCGCGGCAGGCGTCTTCGTCATCGGCACGACAATCAGGTAGTCGCCTGGTTCGAGCGAGACGATTCGATAGACGCCGCGGTCGTCCGTGTTCGCCGCGGGGCCGTTGACGAATTGCCGCCCGCCCGCGACGGTCGTGCGCTTGAGCACGCGCACCGCGGCGTTGACGATCGGCTCGCCGTTCTCGTCGACAACGCGGCCGGTGATAGCGGCAAGCTTCCAAAGCGGAATCGTCACGTCGCTCAGGGCCTGGTTCGCGGCGAGGTCGATCGATTGACCCGGTCCGGCGGGCCGCAGCCGTCCGTACGCACCGTCCAGAAACCCGGCGCGCGTCGCGTCGATCGAAAAATGGCCCGCCGGGAGATCGCGGAACGCGAATTGTCCCTGCCCGTCGGCCATGACGCGCAGGGGCGCGGAGCCCTGCAGCGTCAGCGTCACGATGGCGCCGGGAACGGCACGATTGCCGCTGGCTTCGATCGCGCGGCCAAGAATAATCCCCGTGCCGCGAGCCATCGGCGTCGTCGTGCCCATGGGTTGACCGACGGAGACGGATCCTGACTGGGTGATCGTGAATTGCCTGGCCGCCGCGGCCGCGCCGCAGACGAGAACGACGGCCAGCACGGCGGATGGCCCAGTCAGACGACGTGCGGCGCGAAGTGCCATATGTGGAGCTTAGACGCAGCGGCAGTCCTGGTGTACGAATCCTTTTTGTAAAGAAATTGTTAGGAGTGCTACCTTTTGCGCATGCGTTTGCGCTCCGCTCTCCGCCTCACGCTGGCGCTGATGCCGCTTTCGAGTCTGTCCGCCGGTTGCGCGGATCGGCTTCCCGATCAGGACTTGCGCATCCTGCAGGCGGTGCCGGTCGCCAAGCTGTCTACAGACATCCTCTGGCAAGAGTACCAGGAGGACAGAAAAGGCGCCGACCGCAGGTATTGGGGGAACGCCGTCGAAGTGACGGGCAAGGTCACGAGCGTCGCGAAGGATCCGCCGGCACGGATCCTGTTCGTGCCGTCAGAGTCTGCCGCTGGCGTGCAGGCCGGGCTGCTCGATGATCGCGCGGCGGCGACGCTTGCCGACGCGGCGGCCGGCCAGCGAATCACGTTGCGCTGCTTTTGCGAGGGCCTCGCCACGCACGTGATTCTCAAGAGCTGCATCAAGCCATGATCGGGGGACTTCGTCCCGCCGGGCCCCCTGACGCCGTCGCTCGCGGGGGCCCCTCGAGCCCCGCTCCGCTCCGGCGCCTCGCTCGCTGCCGCTCGTTCGCTGCGGCCATGACCGGGGGACTTCGTCCCATCGTCATCATTTGCGTTGCGGGCAGCTTGTTCGCGACGGGCCACCGTTCTCGCGCCGCTGAGGCGGCCGTGAATGCTGAAACCGTATTTCTCGATGATTTCTCCGCGACCGGCCTGGATCGGTCGAAATGGAACGTCATCATCACGGGCCGAACCGTCAACAACGAGCAGCAGGCTTACGTCGACTCGCAAGAGAACATCTATCTGGTCAGCGGTGCCGAAGCGGAAGGCGCCGTGAACGGCGCGCTTGCGATTCAACCGGCGTTTCATGCGGGGTACACGACTCCGGAAGGGCGCGCGTTCGATTTCACGTCGGGCCGCCTCGAGTCACAAAGTAAGGTCGAGTTCACGTACGGAACTGTCTCCGCTCGAATCAAGCTCACGGCGGGCGCGGGGCTGTGGCCGGCGTTCTGGACGCTCGGGAATGGCCGCTGGCCGGACTCCGGTGAGATGGACATCATGGAAAACGTCGGCGATCCGACGTGGACCAACGTCGCGTTGCACGGACCCGGCTATTCTGGCAACACGCCGCTCGCCAAACGCCGGTCGTTCCCTGCCGGCACGGACATCACGGGCTGGCACATCTACTCGATGGACTGGACCGCCGGCAGCTTCGTGTTCAAGGTGGACGACGAGGAGTTCTATCGAGTCAGCCGCGCCGCGGTCGAACAATACGGTCGATGGGCCTACGACAATCCCAAGTATCTGATCGTCAACTTCGCTCTTGGAGGCAACTACCCGCACGGAGTGAACAGGACGGAAGCTCCCTATCCAGGCATCCCGGAGTCAACGGTGGATCTCATCAAGGCCCGGAAGGCGCGGATGCTCGTTGATTGGATCAAAGTTCAGAAGTAGGTACGACGGGTACGACGGGTACGACGGGGACGCGGAACGTGGATCCTGGTCATCTTCTCTTACCCTTACACGCCGCTTCGCGGCGCTTCTGGGCAGCAAAACGAATCTGGCTCTGTTTGAGCCGATTGTGGCGGTGAAGCAGCGGCGACCGGTTCGGAACGCCTCCTGACAGGCATGCGCTTGAAAGTATCCGCGCTGGACGCCGTCCTCGAGCCGCCGCTCGGCCTCCACGAGCGAGCCGAGCGCATAGTCGAGGAAGCTGGCGAATACGAGCGGTGAGAATCGCAAGAATCCTGCGCTGATGTCCTTGCTGACGTCACTCGCGGCGTTCAAGAGTTGGTCGCGGTATCCGAAGTTCCTCGAGGCTTCTCCTGAGCCCGCAATCAGGCTCGCGACGTCCTGCTTGAACCGATCTGCCAATTGCCAGGCAAAGAGATCTTCGTATCGCCGGGCGGCTGTCAAGACTTCGAAGCCGTGCAGAAACCATGCCGCCTTTCACCCAAGAGGCGCACGTCGAGCCGTTGCAAAATGTGCCTGCCAAATCAAGAGACAGATGGCCAGAAATGCAGGTTCCTCGTACCTGGTCGTACCCGTCGTACCCGTCGTACCTGTCGTACCTGTCCTCCCCGTCGTCCCAACTTCGTACTAAGATTCCCCCTGTGGCGACTTCGTACACCGCCAAAGACATCACCGTTCTGGAAGGGCTCGAGCCTGTTCGCCGCCGGCCGGGCATGTACATCGGTGGCGTCGGATCGCCCGGCCTGCACCATCTGGCGTGGGAGATTCTGGACAACGCCATCGACGAGGCGATGAATGGCCACTCGTCCAACATTATTTTCACGCTGCACAAAGACGGGTCGTCGATCACCGTTACTGATGATGGCCGCGGCATTCCCGTAGACAAGCACCCAACAACGAAGACGAGCGCGTTGGAGGTGATCTTCACGAAGCTCCATGCGGGCGGAAAATTCGAAGGGCAGAACTACAAGACCGCGGGCGGCCTGCACGGTGTCGGCGCATCCGTCGTGAACGCGCTGTCGCGCGAACTGATCGCCACGGTGAAGCGCGACGGCTCCACATGGGAGCAGAAATATAAGGAAGGAACGCCCGTCGGCGGCGTCAGGAAACTGGGCCCGGCGCGCGGCACCGGCACGACGGTCTTCTTCCGGCCGGATCCGAAGATCTTTCCGAAGGTCCAGTTCGACCCGTCTACTCCTCCGCGAGCGGCTCGAGGTCGCGAGCTACCTGCACAAGGGCGTCAAGATCGTCTTCGAGAACGAAGCGGCGGAATCGGCGGCCGCGAAGCGCGAGGTCTTCGAGCACAGCGAAGGCATCGTCGAATACCTGAAGAAGATCCTCGACGAGCGCAAGGCAAAGCCGGTCCACGAGGCGCCGTTCGTGCTCACGAAGGAACACGAGGAGACGGGCTTGCGGCTGGATTCGTCCTTCAGTGGACCGAGTCCACCGACGAGCACCTCCGAAGCTATGTCAACGGTATCCCGACGGGGTCCGGCGGGACGCACGAAAACGGCCTTCGCGCCGGGCTCGGCAAAGCCATTCGCAACTTCATCGACACTCACAATCTCTCGCCCAAGGGTGTGACCCTCACGGCGGAAGACATCCGCGAGGGGCTGGTCGGCGTCCTCAGCATCTTTCTCACGGAACCGCAGTTTCAGGGTCAGACGAAGGATCGGCTCAACAATCCCGAGGTCATGGCGATCGTCGACTCGATGGTCCGCCCGGGCCTCGAGCACTGGCTCAATCACACCAAGAGCACGGCCGAAGCAATCGTCGCGCGCATCATTCTTGCGGCCCGCGCCCGCGAGGCCAGCCGCGCGGCGTCGGCGGAGGTCACGCGCAAGAGCGCGACGTCTGCCAGGCTCACGCTGCCCGGCAAGCTCAGCGACTGCACATCGCCCGGACGCGACGAAAGTGAGCTCTTCATCGTCGAGGGCGACTCGGCCGGCGGATCGGCCAAACAGGGACGCGACCGCGCGCGCCAGGCGATCCTGCCGCTGCGCGGCAAGGTGCTGAACACAGAAAGCGCGTCGCTGGCGAAGGTGCTCGAGAACAAGGAACTGGCGGATCTCGTCACGGCTATCGGCTGCGGCATCGGCAAGGGCTTCGACATCACGAGGACGCGCTACGGCCGCGTGATCATCCTTGCGGACGCCGACTCGGACGGCTACCACATCGCGACGCTGCTGCTCACGTTCATTTATCGCCACATGCCGCAGCTGATCACGGCCGGCCGGGTCTTTCTCGCGCAGCCGCCTCTCTATCGCATCGACGTCGGCAAGGAGACGCACTGGGCGCTCGACGAGCAGCACAAGGACCACCTCCTCAAGCGGATCGGCGGAAAGGGCAAGCCGGAGATCACGCGTTTCAAGGGGCTCGGCGAGATGATGCCGAAGGTTTTGTGGGAGACGACGATGAACCCGCGCACGCGTCGGCTGCTGCGCGTGCAGGTATCGGATCAGATTGTCACCGACCGGGTGATCAATGAGCTGATGGGAAAGGATCCGTCGGCGCGGTTCCGCTTCATCATGGAGCGGGCGGAGGAGGCCCAGGAGTTGGACGTCTGAATCAGGCTGCGCCTACCGATCCGAAGTTATGGTCGTCCAACGACAACCATTCACGCAGACCGCTCGCGTGGTAGCCTGGCTCCTGGCCGTGATCTGCTTGGCGGCCGGAGGCGCCGGCGTGGTGCTGGGTATAGCACGCGCGGATCTCCGCCTGGCGCTCGCCGCTGCGGGCGTTCTCGTGCTCGGTGCGTTGTACGCCGGCGCGGCTTGGCGGGGGCGGCCCTGGCGCTGGCACTAGGGGCAGCGAAGCGAGCAAGAGGGGCTTCACTGTCCAACCGCAGTCCGACGGGGGCGCGAAGGGGGAACATGGCGCGAATCGCAGTTCGCTACTGTGTGTATTGAGTCTCGGGGCTGCACGCCGTCCGTGTGGCGGCGCGGCTTCGACGTGAGCTGGAAACCGACGTGGAAATGGTTCGTGGCCGCTACGGCGAATTCAAGGTGCTCGTCGATGGCGCTACGGTGATCGATGGTGGGGCCTTGGCCGCACTCGGCGTATCCCATCAGGTCGCAAGGTTGTCGACGCGGTTCGGGCGCGCCTGTCCGCTTGACGCGCTGAAAGCCCCTGACTTTCGAGACTGATCTTTCGAAACCGCCTTCGAAAGCGCCTTCGAAACCGCGCTTGTGCGCGCCGCCGCCCGGTGGTAGTTTGAGGCCGGGCGTACAGGGCGCCTCCCGTCCGCGGACAGGACTGAGTCCACCTGAGCAGGTCGCCAGACCTCGGACACGTGATCGTCGAACCTCCTTTGCCCGACGCCAGCGGACCCCGGGCTCATGCAAGGAGGCTCGTCATGTCCGTCCGTCGCCTGCCCGTGCGTCCCGATCTGGAACAGCTTCAGCGTCAGGCCAAGGAGTTCCTCCGCGCCATCCACGCCGGCGATGAGATCGCGATCGCCGAATTGCGCGAGCACCATCCTGAATCGATCGACCCCGCTGCCGCGAAGCTGGCCGACGCGCAGCTCGTGCTCGCACGGAGCTACCGCGCTTCGAGCTGGACGAGGCTTGTCCACGCGGTGCGGCTCGCGGACGCGATCTGGCGGGATGACCCAGACACGGTCCGCGCGCTCATCACGAACAATTCAGCGCTAATCCATGAGCATGTCTTGATTCGTACCGACAGCAACTGGGGACCACCGATGAGCTACGCGGCGAACCTTGGCCGCGACCGGATCATCCGTCTCCTTCACCGCCACGGCGCGAGAGACTTCGAGTCGGCCGCCGGACGGGCCGCGCTCCAGGGCAAGGCCGACACCGTGCGCATGATCTACGAACTGGCAGGGCGACCGTCGCTCGAGAAGTGGACGCTCGCCGGTCCCGCGTACACGCTGAGCGTAGAAGGAACCGCCGTCCTGTTCACGCTCGGCGCGCGCATCGTCGGGCCAGACGGTGTGGACCGGAACACCATGGAGCACCTCCTCGGGACCGACAGCCGGAACCCGCCCGCCAAGCACCGCATCCTGGCGATGTACGTCGAGCACGGTTTCGAGCCTCCCGACACGCCGGTGATGGCGCTCCATCGCGGGCGCATCGACCTGCTCGAGGCGCACCTCGCGCGCGACCACGATCTCCATGACTCGCACTTTCGACATCGCTGACGTCTTCCCGCTCGCCCCTGCCTGCGCCCGGGAGCCGTACACCGCGCAGGGGACGCCGGTGCACGGGACGACGCTCCTCCACATCGCCGCCTACTTCGACGAACTGGAGATCGCGGAGTGGCTGCTCGACCGGGGGATGGATCCGGACGCGCGGGCGGCGATCCACGCCGACGGCTTCGGCGGTTACACCGCGCTCTTCTCGACGGTCGTCTCCCAGCGCAACTTCTGGGTCAACTACGGTAAGGGACAGCCGGACGAAGCGCGCTTCACGCGCCTCCTGCTGGACCGGGGCGCCGACCCGAACGTCCGGGCGTCCCTCCGGGCTCGCCTCGGGGAGGGACACGGGGGCGGACCGCTTCGCGACTACCTCGACGTCACACCGCTCGGCTGGGGCGAAGGCTACGACGCGAGGATCTTCGTGAGCCGGGAGGCGTTGCGGCTGATCGAGGCGCGGGGCGGCGGTCGCTAACCTGCGCACGATTGGTTTCAGTAGAATCGCACCGGGCAATGAAGACATTTATCGCTCAGACTGTTGAGCAGTGGCGCAAATGGCTCGACGAGCACCAGGACTCAGAGTCTGAGGTGTGGCTCGTCTTCCACAAGCGACACACTGGCGTGGCATCAATTGCGTATGCGGATGCGCGCGATGAGGCGCTGTGCTTCGGCTGGGTTGATAGCCTGGTCAAACGTCTGGATGACTCACGCTATGCGCTCAAGTTTACGCCGCGGAAGGCCGATAGCCGATGGTCGACAGTCAACCGGAAGCGCTACGCCGCACTGAAAGCCAGTGGCAGATTGAAGCCCGGTGGAATCGAACGCGCACCGACTGACCGCGGCTATGGTCCGCGACCGCCACGATTCCAAATGCCAGCAACGCTTCCACCGTACATCCAGGCAGCGTTGAAGAAACATCCGGCGGCATGGCGGTATTTCGAGGGGCTGGCGCCCTCACACCGGCGACGATATGTCGGGTGGATCGAGTCTGCCAAGCACGAGGAGACGAAAGCGAGACGTCTGAAGGAGGCAATTCGCCTCCTCACGGCTGGCAAGCCATTAGGGCTCAAGTAGACCGCCGCCCAGGAACCGCTTGCAGCCGACGGTATGCAACCGACGAATCACTTATTGCCAGGAGGGTTTGCGTGCAGATGAACCCATATCTGAGTTTCAACGGACAATGCGAGGCGGCATTCAGGTTCTATGAGGAGAATCTCGGCGCCCAATTAGGCTCGATGTTCCGCTATGGCGGTTCGCCCATGGCGGGCGACGTTCCGGCGGACTGGTCGGAGAAGATCATGCACGGCAGCGTGACGCTCGGGGGCCAGGTGTTGATGGGTGGGGACGTAGCTCCGGATCGTTATGAGGCACCGAAGGGGTTCTCGCTCTCGCTTCAGATCGAAAGCACGGCCGAAGGCGAGCGTATCTTTCACGAACTGGGCAATGGCGGTCAGATCCGGGTTCCACTCGCAAAGACGTTCTGGGCCGAGCGGTTTGGCATGGTTGTCGATCGGTTCGGCGTACCGTGGCTGATTAACTGCGACGGGACCGGCCAGGGCTCCGAAGTATGACGGCCTCATGCCATGGGCTCTTTGAAGGTCGCCGTCCTAATCCCGGAAAGCTCCGGAAAGCACTTGACTTGACGTGGTATTGTGGCGCGCTCGCGAGGGCGCAAACTTACCACGTCAAGTCGAGTGACTTTCCGTATATTGGAGCTGACTGAGCACTCGCTCGAACTGCAATCTTCGATCGTTGAGCTTCGCAGACATGGCCGACGCACCCAGTGCCGTCGCGATCCAGGCGGTAACGGCGACCGCGCACAGAGCGAAGGCACCGGCATGCGTTCGTTCGCGGTACAGCCAGACAGCGATGAGCGCCACCCCGATAAAGACGGGTGCCGACCAGAGTGGCGCCATCTTGATCAACCGGATCTGACGCGCGAGCATGAACGCCGTCTTCTGGAGCTGCGAACGAGCGTCGACGGCTCCGGGCAGGGCCTGCCGTGTCCACTCCAGATAGACCAGCTCCGCAGCGATGATGGCAGCGCATCCCACCGCCATCAACGCGTACGCTCCGCGAACCAGCGGCGTCACGCCAAACGCGGCAGACCACACCAGGGTTGGCACCAGAAGGGTCAGCGCGACGACCCCGCCGCCGCGAATCCGTCGTTCACGGACCCGCGCGGCCCGGTCCCTCTCGATCACGTGGTTGACCGCCGACATGAGCTCTTCCTCGCCCGCGGATGGATCCGACATCCATAGGGCCTGCAGCGGAAATGCGTCATCACTCATGGCATGACCTCGATGGGTTGGAGGGTCCGACGAATTCGGCTGAGGCGAACCGCGACAGTCGCGGCCTTGATGCCGGTGACTTCTTCGATCTCCGCTGCTGACAGTCCTTCAAGCCATAACAGGACCACCGTTCGATCACCTGGAGGCATGGCGGCAATCGCTCGTTCCAACGCCAAGCGTCGAAGGTCTGTCTCCATGGTGGTCCCGATCTGGTTGTCCAGTGGGCTTTCCCGGGACTGGCGGCGGCGGTCGCGTGACTGCCAGGTCAAGGCGACGTTGTGTGCGATTCGATACAGCCACGTGCGGACGCTGGCGTCACCGCGAAAGGCCGGGAGGGCCCGCCACACCGCCAGGAAGATGTCTTGAAACAAGTCCTCCCGATCGACGATGCGGTCGGCATAGGCCGCACAGAGACGTCGCATAGGCCTCGAGTACGCTTCCATCAGGCCGGTAAACCGCCGTGTGTAGTCAGGCTCGCCCTCCACGGGAATAGATAGTCTCTCAACCGGGCAACTTCTAACGCCGCGGCGAGACTCGGGCTGTCAAGGCTGGGCACGGGTGATTGCCCGATCATGTAGGGTTGCAGCCGAAGCCGGCCGGCGCGATGATGAACCGCCGCGGCTGAAGGGGGCGACAACACAATGCTCTTTCACGTCATTGAAGAGGCGAGCATTCAAAGATTCGAGCCGAGAGCCGGCGGGTGCTTGAAGGAGGCGTGGTGAACGATGCAATCGGCAGTTTGCGCCGCGTGCTGGGACTCGCGGTGATCTGGGCGATCCTGTGGCTGGCGTTCTGGACCATCGTCATCGGGATCATCTGGATCGTCGATCCCGATAGCATCGATCCAGGCGAAGGGCCGATGTTGATTGTCGTCATCCTCGGGCCAATGGGTCTTCTGTCCGGACTCGCCGTCGCCGGTCTCGTGTCGATGCAGAGGCGGGCTGGGACCGCCATCGATCTTTCCCTGATCCGCGTCGCTGGTTGGGGTGTCCTCGGTTCCGCCATCGTGCAAGTGGCGTATCTTGGCCACGGGGACGCGGGTCTGGCCGCCAACATCAAGATGGCCCTGCTCTTCAGTGCTTTCGGCGGCGTCGTGACGCTGGTGTGGTTTCTGATGGCGAGGACGTGGTTGCGCCGGCGTTCAGCGTCCCAGCCAGCCTTTTGATGCGCCCTGCAAGTGAATGGCGCCGATCGCGCGAGATCTGCCCATGACGTGCTCCCTTCTGGTCCTGGCCGCACTGCTGCAGGCCGCTCCGCGCCCCGCCGGAGATCCGTTCGCGAACGCTCGTGCGTCTGAGCTGAACGCCTACCGGGCAGTGCTCGAAACGTCCAAGGGCAAAATCACCCTCGAGTTCCTGGCAGACAAGGCGCCAGAAACCGTGCGGAACTTTCTTCGACTGGCGGCTGCCGAGGTTTACGACAACACGCTCGTGCACCGCGTCGTCCCCAACGTGCTCATCCAGACCGGCGCGCCCCTCTTTCGCCAGTTGCCGCTGTCGGGACCGCAACGGCGGCTCATCCACAATCTGCCGCCGGAGTTCAACAACACCAGGAACGCGCCCGGGATCGTGTCCATGGCGCGGGGCGACGATCCGGGCAGCGCGCAGACGTCGTTCTTCATCTGTGTGGGCAATTGCCGGGAGTTCGACGGCAAGTACACCGCATTCGCGAAGGTCGCTGCGGGCATGGCTGTCGTCAACGCGATCGCGGCCGTTCCGCTCAATGGTGAGAGGCCGAAGGAAAAGGTGATTGTCATTCGCGTGACGGTCGAGAAGAAGAAGTGAGCGCCTGCGCGGTCAGACGGATCGGGAGGTGATATGGCGCGAAAGTGGATACAACTTGCGACGTTCTGCCTGAGTGCGCTCGCGCTCCTCTGCTGGGTCGTCATGTTCCTGGCGGGCACGGATGTCTGGCACGACGTCGGCCGGCCCGATTTCTGGAACCTCCAAGGGCCGCCCTATCACGACCTGCGCGCCCTCGTGTATGCGTTCTACCTGCTCCTGGCCATCCTCTCGGTCCATCTGCTCCTGACAGCTCTGGACGTCGCGATCGCTCGGCCGCGGGCCCGGAAGGGCGCGTGAACGCCTTTTCCGAGACACCATTTCGTTCGGGTTTCCAGGAATGACCACAGGACGTCTCGAAGCGTTCAGCGACGGCGTTATTGCGATTCTCATCACGATCATGGTGCTGCAGCTCAAGGCGCCGACCGACGCCAGCTGGGGGGCCCTTGGAGTAAGCGCCGGGACGCTCTGGACGTACGCCATGAGCTTTGTTTTCCTCGGCATCTACTGGTCCAATCACCACCACTTCTTCCATCTCGTGCATCGCGTCAACGGCGCGGTGCTGTGGGCGAACCTCCATCTTCTGTTCTGGTTGTCGCTCGTGCCGTTTGTCACCGAGTGGATGCGGCATGACGTCTCGGCGCCCGTGCCCACGGCCATGTACGGCGTCGTGCTTCTCTTGTCGTCGGTCGCCTGGATCATCATGCAGAGCGTCGTGGTGCCGTTGCAGGGGCCAGGATCGAAGCTCGGCGAGGCGATCGGCGGCGACTTCAAGGGGAAGCTCTCGATGGCGACCTATGCGGCGGCGATTCCGCTTGCGTTTGCGCATGTGTGGATTGCCGACGCGCTCTATTTTGCCGTGGCGGTGATGTGGCTCGTGCCCGATCGCCGAATCGAGTCGCGACTGCGCGACAACTGAGGGCTGATGGAGAAAGAGAGCGGGTGGTTCAGATGTGGTTCGAAGTCGCGATGGTCATGACGATTTTTGCCTTCGGGAACATCTTCTTCGGGCACTTCGAGGAGAGGACGCCAAAATGGCGGCGGGCCTTGAAGATCCCGCTGATCGTGGGGCTCGTTCTTGCCGTTTCCGCAGCGCTGGGCCGCGCCTGGGCGATGGGCATCCTTGTTGTGGCGGGGGTCGTTCCGTTCGTCGTCGTTCATCTGTGGTGGCTTCCAAAGCACGGCATCAACGGCTGGACTGGTGAGCCGAAGGAGAAGTACTACAAGCTGCGAGGCTGGGACCGGTGAGTCAGGCCGCAGTCCAGTGGCTCCTCGACGGAGATGCTGCCATCCGCTGGCAGACCCTCCGCGATCTCGCCGGGGCATCGGAGCGCATCGTCGAGCGGGAGCGGCGCCGGATCACTCGCGACGGCTGGGGCGCTCGATTGTTAGCCAGGCAGGACCCGGAGGGCACATGGGCAGGCGGCCTGTCGTCCGACGGCGGGCTCTACTCTCCAAAGTGGACATCCACGACCTACACGATGCTGCTGCTGCGCGACCTCGGTCTGGCGGCGAACAACCAGCAGGCACGGAAGGCGTGCAGACTGCTCCTTGACCGCGGGCTTCAGCGGGACGGCGGGATCAACTATGGATGGCGCGGGCGAAGCGAGACGTGCATCACGGGGATGGTGCTGTCCATCCTGTCGCACTTCCGGTACGACGATCCGCGTCTCAGCACCATCGCCAGGCACCTCCTCGAAGGCACAGATGTCCGACGGTGGCTGGAACTGCCGGCGTCCGCTCGGCGCGACCCACTCGTCGATGAACACGACGATCAGCGTGCTCGAGGGCTTGCGCCTTCTCGAGCTGCACTGCGGAATTGACGGGCGCGCGCTGCGTGCCGCACAGCGCCGGGGCCGGGAGTTCCTGCTGGTTCACCGTCTTTTTCGGTCCCACCGGACGGGAAATATCATCAGGCCAGAGTTCACGCGTTTTGCGTTTCCGCCCCGTTGGCACTACGACATTCTGCGAGCCCTCGACCACTTTCAGGCGGCCGACGCGCCGCGCGACCCTCGCCTTGCGGAGGCCGTCGACGTCGTCCGATCTCGCGGGCGCGAGGACGGCCGCTGGCCGCTGGAGTACTCGTACAAGGGGAAGACCTACTTTCAGCTTGAACGCGTCGGCGCGCCGAGCCGCTGGAACACACTTCGCGCGCTGCGGGTGCTGAAGTGGTGGAATCCGGACGACCAACGACGATGAGTGCAACGGGACGAAGGACGGTATGCTTCGTCTCGGATACTGACGGAGGGCGACATGGCATCTGACGGACAGGCGCGTCCGCCGCGGCCTGGCTGGCGCACGGCGATCGTCGTCACTTTCGCCTGCGCGGTCCTGGCGATTGGCTGGCCTGTTCTTGGCCAGCGCGCCTCGGGCGGGCAGCATTGGGTGGGGACATGGTTTGCCGCGTCCACCGCACGCGTCGACCGACCGGCGGCACCGGCTCAAAACGCCCCCGCTGTCCCCGACGGACGAGTCCTCGTGATCCCTCCGGCAGTCCTCGCCGTCGCGCCCGGCCAGCCATTGTCTGTTGGTGCTCAGTCACCACTGCACTTCCACGATCAGACGCTCAGACAGATCGCGCACATCACTCTCGGCGGCTCCCGCCTGCGGATTGTGCTGTCCAATGTCTTCGGCACTGGACCGTTAACCATCGGCGCCGCCGCAGTTGGGCTGAGGGACAAAGACGCGGCGATTGTGCGGCAGTCGAACCGGGTTCTCACCTTTGGTGGTGTCGCGCAAACGGCGATGCCCGCAGGCGCGATCTTCCTCAGCGATCCCGTTGATCTTGTCGTTCCCGACTTTGCCGACCTGGCGATTGATCTGTACCTGCCCGGCGACACGGCAGCTATGAAGTCGCCGATCACCATGCATCCAGCGTCGTGGCAGACCAATTATGTCTCACCGGGCGGAAACTATGCGGGTGCCGTCACCATGCCTGTCCAGACGACAACAGCGTACCGGCGGGGCGACGGGCTGCCGACGGCCAGTTCGTTTTTTCTGACGCGCGTTGAGATCCTGGCGCCGCAGCCCGCATCGGCGATCGTGACTCTCGGCGACTCAATTACCGATGGAACGGCGTCGACGACCGACGAGAACCATCGATGGCCCGATCAGCTCGCCCGGCGCCTGGCGGGCGCGGGCATACGGATGGGCGTGCTCAATGCCGGGATCGGCGGCAATCGCGTGCTGGCTGACGGGAACGGCCCGAGCGCGCTCGCGCGGTTCGATCGTGACGTCATCGCGCAACCTGGCGTCACACACGTCATCATCCTCGAAGGCATCAATGACATCGGCCAGGCCCGCCAAAATCCATCGCCGAGCGCCGCCGATCTCATCGCGGCCCACAGGCAGATGATCGAACGCGGTCATTCGCGGGGCCTCGAGGTCTACGGAGCAACGCTCACGCCATTTGAGGGCGCGACGTCCTGGAGTCCGGAGGGAGAAGCGAAGCGCCAGGCGCTGAATGCGTGGATTCGAACCAGCGGCACATGCGACGCGTTCTTCGATTTCGATGCGGCGGTCCGGGATCCCAGCCATCCGGCGAGAACGCTCGCGCAATTCGATCCCGGAGATCACTTGCACTTGAACGCGGCCGGGTACGAGGCCGTGGCGAACACGATTGACTTGACGCGGCTTCGTCCTCGATAGGTGGCACGACGATGACACGCACTGGCGATCGCTGTCGCGTCTTTCACCAGCTCCACGCGTCCGGCTGCTTCGTCATTCCCAATCCATGGGACGTCGGCAGTGCCCGCGTGCTCGCCCAACTCGGGTTCAAGGCCCTTGCGACGACGAGCGCAGGATTCGCATGGTCGCTTGGCCGCCGCGACAAGCGCGTATCACTGGATCAAGCCCTTGCACATTTTCGATTGATCGCCGACAGCGTGGACGTGCCCGTCAGCGCGGATTTCGAGGGCGGCTTTGCCGCCGAGCCGGCTGAGGTGGCTGCCAACGTCGCCCGCGCAATGGCCACGGGCATTGCCGGATTGTCGATCGAAGATTCCACGGGCGATCCGTCGAATCCACTGGTGGACTTCGTCCTTGCAGTCGAACGGGTCCAGGCGGCCCGGCACGCGATCGATGAGGCTCGAACGGGAGCCCTGCTCACGGGCCGGTCCGAAGGGTTTGTCGCCGGCCGCCCTGATCTGGCGGAAACGATCCGCCGGCTCATCGCCTACGCCGAAGCCGGAGCCGATTGTCTGTTCGCACCGGGCATCCAGAAGATGCAGGACATCGTGGCTGTAGTCGAGGCAATGGCCCCTAAACCCGTAAACGTCGTAGTTGGCAGCGACTTCGCCACGGTGGCAAAGCTTGCCGACGCAGGGGTTCGACGAATCAGTGTCGGCGGGGCGTTGGCTCGAACGGCCTGGACCGGTTTTCTGCAGGCAGCCAGGGAGATCGCCGAGCGAGGGACATTTGTCGGTCTCGGCGGCGCCCTGCCGGGCGGTGAAGTGAACGCGCTGTTCGGTGGGGAGTGATGAAACCGAAGTCCAGGTCCAACGCCAAGACCATCGACGGGTATCTGGCGCGCTTGGACCCCGACAAACGGGCCGCGCTCGAACGGCTGCGAACGATCATCAGGAGCGCAGCCCCGCGAGCCGAGGAGTGCATCAGCTATCAGTTACCGGCCTTCCGTCTCGACGGAAGAATGCTGGTGTGGTTTGGCGCAGCTGCCAATCACTGCTCCTTTTACCCAGGCGGCATTGTGGAAGCCTACAAGGCCGAGCTCGAGGACTACGACACGAGCAAAGGCACCATTCGCTTTCAGCCGGATGTTCCCCTGCCGGCTGCCCTCGTGCGGAAGCTGGTGCGGGCGGCGATCGCCAGGAACGCCGCCCTGACTCGGCGTGCGGCGGGCGGCGCCGCGCGTCGCCGCAGGCGTCCTCGATGACGGCGCCTCCCGCGATTTGCCCGAGTGGCGGGCGAGACGGCAGCAGAAGGCTCTTCGCGTTCGCCATTGCGGCCGCCTGCGGGCTGTTGTGCACTGAATCCCGCGGACTGGGCCAATCCACACCGCAATCGAGCTTTCGTGCGGGGACCGACCTCGTTCAGGTTGACGTCTCGCCGAGGACGTCGAGGCCGTCACGGCGGTCTTTACGATGACTGGCCGGGCCGTGGGCGCATTGCGGCAAACCCTGACGGTCACGCCGCCGCCTGGGGCCGCCGGGACTGCCTACGATCTCCTGCAGCGAATCCCCGCCAGACCCGGCAAGTACGAACTTCGAATTGGCGTGCACAACACCACGCGGCATCAGGCTGGAAGCGTGCAGCTGTTCGTCGATGTGCCGGCGTTCGACAAGGTATCGTTCGCGCTGTCCGACATCGGCGTCTATGCGCCGATCGGCACGCCGGCCATGCAGGGCAGTCTGGCCGATCGACTGCTGGCGCCGCCGACGGCGCGTCGAGATTTCGATCGAAGCGAGCGCGCCACCGCCTTCCTGCGGCTCTACGAGCGCGGTGAGGGCTTTCCGCGCCCGGTCGCGGTGTCGGCTCGCGTGATCGACGACCACGATCGTCAGCGTTTCGGCCGGGAAGGATCGATCACGGCCGAGCAGTTCGGGGCGACGAATACCGCTGACTTCGTGCTGGAACTGCCGCTCGCCGATCTGGGCGGTGGCACGTACCTTCTGACGGTCACGGCGACCGCCGGAGGATCGTCTGCTCGGCGGGATGTGCGGTTCACGATCAGGTGACGTCCCGTATCGAACGGCCGCAGGCGTCGAACGCGCCTCAGGCACCATTTGCCCACGGCGGCAGCCGGCGCGACAATGCCTTCCAATGACGAGAAGACTGCGTCTCGGGGAAAATCGCATCGACGTCGATATCTGATGGACGAAGGAGAGGAACGCGATGAAGGCCTACCTGATGACGAGCGGTGCGATCTTTGCGGTGCTGACACTGGCCCACCTCCTGCGGATCATTGCAGAATGGCCGCGCCTGGCGAGTGATCCCTGGTTCATCCTGGAGGGTCCCGGGATCGGCCTGCTCGCAGGAGCGATGTGGTTTTGGGCGTGGCGCCTGCTGCGTCAACCGCCCGTGCAATTGTGAGGCTCGGAGGCAAGTCATGATTCGCAAGCTGCCATCCGGTCGTTATCGCCTGTATTCCAGGAAGAAGAATCCGAAGACAGGCAGGCGTCGAAACCTGGGCACATTCGGGACTCGGGCAGCGGCTCAGAAACGAGAGCGCGCCGTCCAGTTCTTCAAACGCCAGTCGAAATGAATATTTTCCCTGATCGTCAAGCGTGCGTCGCTGCAGGAGGCCTGAACATCACTCGCCTCTTTGCCATCATCGTCGCGATCGGTCCTGCCGTTCTGTCTGCCCAGACTGGCAGCGCGCCATGGATTGCGCCGACGCAGCTGGAAATCGACGCCGTCTACCCGGACGTCGAAGCGTTGTACATCGACCTCCACAGGAATCCTGAGCTCGCATTTCAGGAAACACAAACGGCCGCAAAACTCGCCGCGCGAACCAGGGCCCTGGGGTTCGATGTCACCACGGGCGTTGGCCGCACTGGCGTCGTCGCCGTGATGAAAAACGGCGCCGGACCGACCGTCATGTTGCGCACGGAGCTCGATGCGCTGCCGGTCGAAGAGAAGACCGGCCTGCCGTTTGCCAGCACCGTTGTCATGAAGAACGCCGCCGGACAACCAGTGCCGGTGATGCACGCCTGCGGACACGACGTCCACATGGCCGCCTGGGCGGGCACGGCCCGTTTGATGGCCGAGCACCGCGACCGCTGGCGGGGCACGCTGGTGATGGTCGGCCAGCCGGCGGAAGAGGGCGGCGGCGGCGCGTCGGCGATGCTGAAGGACGGTCTCTTCACGCGGTTCCCCCGGCCGGACTTCGCGCTGTCGCTGCACGACGACGACACCATGCCCGCCGGCACCATTGGCTACCATCCCGGTTACTTTCGAGCGATGTCCGACGCCGTGACGATGACCGTGTACGGACGAGGCGGACACGCCGCCATGCCGCAGAACACGGTCGATCCGATCGTCCTCGCCAGCCGCATCATCCTTGCTCTGCAGACAGTGGTGTCGCGGGAGAACAACCCGGTCGATCCCGTCGTCATCACCGTCGGTTCGATCCACGGCGGGACGCAAGGCAACATCATTCCGGACGAAGTGCGCCTGCAACTGTCCGTGCGCACCTACACGCCCGACGTCCGGTTGCGCACGCTCGCCGCCATTCGTCGCATGGCCAAGGGCGAGGCGGAGTCCGCCGGCGCGCCACGCGAGCCGCTGGTCGAGGCGCCTGCTGTCGCGACCAACGCGCCGGTTTACAACGACCCGGCGACGACACTGCGCCTTGCCGGCGCGCTGAAGAAGGGGCTCGGGGAGGACAAGGCCATCGAGATGCCTCAGAAAATGACCTCCGAGGATTTCGCCGACTATGGTCTGGCTGGCGTCCCCTCGGTGTTGCTGCACATCGGCGCGGTCAATCCTGCGAAGCTGGCCGCCGCGCGGCAGAGTGGGCACCCGGTCCCCGCTCCGCACTCGCCGGAATGGGCGCCCGATCGTGAGCCCACCCTCAAGGGTGCCATCGGCGCGGAAGTCACGGCGCTGCTGGAGTTGTTACGCGCGCGCTGAGGAACTCGGGAATCCGATGGTCTACGACCCACTCGTGAATCCAGATAACCAGGCGTGGCTGGCGCTCAGTGAGGCTCAGCGGCTGGACGCGGTCCTCGACTACCATCGGCGACAGCGGATCGTGTCGCCGAGCGCCAGGTTGCACGCGGCCTTGCACGTCACCATCGAGAATCAACTGGCCGAGCGGCATGGGCCGGCCGTCGCGGCGCTGGAGCGACTTACCGCGTCCGGCCTGGATCGTCACGAGGCGCTCCATGCCATCGCCTCCGTGGCGGCCGCGCAGATGCAGCGAGTGCTGCGCGAGGGACGGTCGTTCGATGAGGCCGCCTACGAACAGGACCTGATGGCGCTCGCCACTGAGGAAGCGGATGATGGCGTTGTCTGACGGTGGCCGTCCGGTCCTTGTCCTGGGCCCCTCGGGAGGGACTGGACAGCAAGTGGTCGCGCAAGCGCTGGACGCGGGACACCGGGTCACCGCCATCGTGCGGGCGCGAAGCAAGATTTCTCTTCAACATCCGAACCTGCACCTTGTGATTGGATCAGTCACCGACGATGGAGCGACCCTCGCTGGTGCCATGCGCGGTCAGGAGGCCGTCATCAGCGCCCTCGGCCGAGGCGGATCTCTGAAGTCGGACGGCCTCATCCAACGGAGCGTCCCCGCGATCCTGTCCGCGATGCACACATCTGGTGTTCGTCGCCTCATCTTCACATCGGCCATCGGCGTCGGCGACGCCGTTCGGGAGACGCCCTTCTTTTCCAGGATGATGATCCGCTTCCTACTGAAGGACCTGTACGTGGACAAGGCCATTGGCGAGGATCTGATACGACGCAGCGATGTCGACTGGACGATCGTGCAGCCCGCGCAACTCACCAACGGGCCTCTCACTCGCAGGTTTCGGGCTGGGGAGGCTCTGAAGCTTCGCGGAATGCCCACGATTTCCAGAGCAGACGTGGCGCATTTCCTACTGAGCCAGCTTGACGATACGTCGTACATTCGCAAAGTGGCACGCCTCGGATACTAGGAACGCGTTGCGGGAATTGACGGATGGAGCCCTGGGCCTTCAGGCCCCGGAGCCTGAAAGGGCGACGTTGGCGGTTTCAATCGATAGTCGCAGGTCACGAGGCTCGCGGCGCGGAGCGCAGTCAGCTGCATGCTGTTAGACAGCCCCCCTTGATGGCGCATCTGGATTCTCGTCTCGTGTGAACCCAGAGAACCGCGTGCGAATGTACGCCCGGGCGCTGTCCGGCGGCAGCTTCACGGTGCCCGGGCCGCTCCTGACGAAGAAGTCGCCTTCCGGCACGGCTTCCATCCCTTTCCACTTCAGGAAGACCGGCTCGGGACTTCTCTGGCAGCTCACCACGCACACCGTCTTTTCCTCGACGATCTGGATCTTCGGATCGATGCAGGTTCCGGCGCGGTCGCCGAGGCCGTTGCGCACGACCTGCGCGAGGTGGCGCATGAACTTGTCGTCGCTCTCGAGCCGGTCGCGCTCGATGCCGACAATCGAGCCATCGTCCGCGACGCCGATCAGGAGATCCCCGCCCTCGGTGTTCAGGAACGCGGCGACCGTCTTCAGGACGGCGTGCGTCACGCCCTTGTCGTCCTGCCGGTCCTCCTTCAGACTCCAACGCAAGGTCGACTTGAACTCCAGCGTCTTCGACTCTCCAGCCCTGATCAGCTCCTCGGCGTTGCGGTGTGCACGGAGGTACTGGTCGAACAAAAAGTTCTTGATCGCCAGCCCGAAGGCCGGGTCGTCGGTAATGCGCTTGTAGAGCTCGAAGTTGGAATCGACAATCTCCTGGATCACGTGCTCGACCTTCTGGTCGAAGGTGAGGCGGACGTTCTCGCGCGTGTTGACCCGAGCCGCCGCGTCCAGCGCCGCGTCGTCATCGAGCTTCCCCATCATCTGGCCGAGCGTTACGCGATGCTCGGGGCCCAGGTTGAGCCCGAAGCGATCGTTCAGGTCGGCGATGATGCGCGAGAGCGACTCCAGTTCCTCCGGCGTGACGCCGTGTCCCTGCTTGGTGCTGACCGGTTCCAGCACGCCTGGTCTGCGTTCCAAAGGGACCTTGCCGCTGCCGGTCTGCTGGATCCGGTACGACTCCATGTCGATGTTCTGCTGCACCTCGCGGGGAAGCTCGGCCCGGTCGGCTGGGAGCAGCCGGCGGAGATGCCGCGCGAAGACGTAGAGCTTCTCGAGGTCGGCGTCCGCGAACGTCAGGACCTGGGCGAGAAACGCGTAGAGCCGCACGTAGTCGGTGAGCTGTCCCCGGAGGTCGTGCTGCTCCTCGGGCGAAAGCGCCCGAACGCGCTCCACGACCGGCGCGAGCACGGAATAGAGGCGGTCCTGGGTCGCCTTGGGATTGAAGTACACCTTGGCGAAGGCCTCCACATCGGCATCGGTGTAGACCGGAAACGCGGCGAGGCGCGTCTGGATCTCGTAGAGGAGGTTCGGATCGGTCGCCTCGGAGAGGATCGTGGTCTCGTAGTAAGGCTCGAACGCGGCCCTGATCTCGGCCGACTCGTTGGCGAAGTCGAGCACCATCGTGCCCTTCTTCTCTGGAGGGAGCGTGCGGTTGAGGCGCGACAGCGTCTGCACCGCGCCCACGCCGCCGAGTTTCTTGTCCACGTACATCGTGTGCAGCAGCGGCTGGTCGAAGCCAGTCTGGAACTTGTTGGCGACAATCAGGAACCGATACTCTGGGCCCTCGAAGGTCTTCGCGGTCTGTGACTCGCCGATCGTCCGCGCTGCTCCCTCCGAGTTCATCTGCGATTCCGTGTAGTCCCTCCCGCCGTCTTTGACCGTGCCGGAGAAGGCTACGAGCGCCTTGAACGGATAGCCGCGCTCGATCAGGTACTTGTCCACCGCCACCTTGTAGCGCACCGCGTGCAGTCGCGAGCGCGTGACCATCATCGCCTTGGCTTTGCCGCCGATCTCGCCCTGCGCGCTGGCGGCAAAATGCTCAACGCAGATCTTCACCTTCTCGCCGATCGCGTGCGGGTGCAGCTCCACGAACGACTTGAGCAGGTACTCTGCCTTCCTCTTGTCGTAGCGCGGGTCGTCCTCGACCTTCTTGAGCAATCGCCAATACGCCTGGTAGGTGGCGTAGTTCACCAGTACGTCGAGGATGAAGCCCTCCTCGATCGCCTGGCGCATGCTGTAGAGATGGAAGGGGGCGAACGTCCCGTCCGAGCGCTTCGTCCCGAACAGCTCGAGCGTCTTGGCTTTGGGCGTGGCCGTGAAAGCGAAGGTCGAGAGGTTGGGCAGCCGCCCGCGCCTCTCCACCTCGGCGAGGATCGTGCTCTCCAGCTCCTCCTCGGGCGTCGCCGCGCCCTCTTCCTCCGACTCCGCCTCTTCGAGCGATCCCGAGCTGAGCACGGCCTTCAGGCTCTTCGTGCTCTCGCCCGATTGCGACGAATGCGCTTCGTCCACGATGAGCGCGAAGCGCTTGCCTGGCAGCTCGCCGATCTCCTTGGCGATCACGGGGAACTTCTGGAGTGTGGTGACGATGATCGTCTTTCCCGATTCGAGTGCGTCCTTGAGCTGGCGTGAGGTGGTGTCAATGTTCTCGACTACGCCGAGTGTCTGTTCGAACTGGCGCATCGTGGCCTGGAGCTGGCGGTCGAGCACGCGACGATCCGTGACGACGACGATTGAGTCGAACACGCGCCGGTCGCGCAGGTCGTGGAGCGTCGAAAGCTGGTGGGCGAGCCAGGCGATGGTGAAGCTCTTGCCGCTGCCGGCCGAGTGCTGGATCAGGTAGCGCCGTCCCGCGCCCATCGCGCGGGCGTCGGTCACGAGCTTCCGCACGCAGTCGAGCTGCTGGTAGCGCGGGAAGATCAGGAACCGTCGTCCGGTCTTGCGCCCCTTCTCGTCCTCTTCCTCGACTTCGTGGATAAACTGCCGCACGAGATCGAGCACGCTATCGCGCGCCCAGGTCTCCTCCCAGAGGTACCCAGACGCGTAGCCGCTGCGAGTGGGCGGCACCGGCGGGTTGCCGGCGCCGCCGAACTTGCCCTGGTTGAAGGGCAGGAAGCGCGTCCTCGGTCCGGCGAGATGCGTCGTCACGTACACGAGATCGGGATCGACGGCGAAGTGCGCGAGGCAGCGGCCGTAGGCCAGCAGCGGCTCGCGCGGGTCGCGATCGGTCTTGTACTGGCGAATCGCGTCCTCGACGTCCTGGCTGTTGAGCGGATTCTTCAGCTCGGCGGTGAAAATCGGGATGCCGTTCAGGAACAGCACCAGGTCCAGAATGCCTGCCCGCCGTGGCCCGGAGGGCGAAGGCGGGTCGTTCTTCGTGCTGTAGTGGATCTGGCGCACCACGGCGAACAGGTTCGCCGCGTGCAACCGCCGCGTCTCCTCGTTCAGGCCGCTCGCGGGCCGAAAGTAGGCGAGCCGGAACTTGCAGCCCGAGTCCTTGACGCCATTGCGCAGGACATCGAGCGCGCCGCGCCGCTCGATCTCCACCGCAAGGCGCTTCAGGAACTGCTCCCGGACCGCCGCGCCATGGTGCTGCTCGAGCTTTCTCCATTCCTTCGGCTGCGTGGCGAGGACGAAATCCACGACGTCGCGCGGCAGCAAACACAGCGTCGCGGTCGTAGTCCTCCGGCGTGCGCTTGCGATAGCCGCCCGGCGGCGTAGTCGCCATACGGCGGCGGCGTCTCGCGGACGGCCGTGGCGTCGCTGGCGTACGCGTCCGGGCCGTACTGGAGCAGCGCGCACTCGATCGCCTCCTCAAAGGAGCGCTCGGAGATCTCGGGGCTCATGCGAATCCTCCCAGGCTCGCCGTAGCTTCAGCGGAGGCGGCGCGCACGTCTATCTTCCCTGTCACCGCGGCGGAGATAAGGGCGTTGCTGAGTTCCTTAAGGCGGTCGATCGCGTCGCGGACCTTGGCGACCAGGGCGTCGATTCTCGCCGTCTCCCGGTCGAGGAAGGCGGCGATGGCGCGCTGCTCATCATGCGGTGGCACGGCCATCGACGCCCGCTTCAGGTCGCGAATGTTGATACCGCGAATGGTTGCTCCGAGAGCGCCTGCCTCCAGTTGGGCGAAGACTGCCGATGACTTGAGTGCGTGCACCAACCATGGTCCGTGAGTCGATGACGTGTAAGCGATGCGTGCGGCGTCCTGCGTAAGGTTTGCTCCCTCAAGCTCGTCCGGAACCATCGCAACCTCGCCGATACTGCCTCGAATGGCATAGACCAGATCGTTTCCCCGCAATCTCGACCTCACATATCCGGACTCGATCTCTCGGGTCGTTCGGTTGAGGCGTTCAAGGCGAAGGCGCTCCGGCGAGACATCACCGCCCTTCACGATTGGCACTCCATCATCGACGTTGGGCCCAGGGAGAACGATGCCGTACATGATGCGGCGATCTGACGGCGTCAAGTGCCAAAGCCGCTTCACCATCCAATGCGCCGGAATCTCCCCCAGCCACTCAACGCCGGAATCCTTCATGGGAACGTTCGGGTCGAGGCCCGCCTTCGCCGCGGCTTCGGCGGGCAAGCCCTTGGTGACGGCGCGGGTGATGAGGGCGGTGCGCTGCTCCTGGAGCAGTTCGCTCAGCCGCTCCTTCTTCGCCACGAGCGCATCGATTCTCGCCGTCTCCCGGTCGAGGAAGGCGGCGATGGCGCGCTGTTCGTCAGGCGGCGCGAAAGGAACGCGGTAGTGCCGAAGCTGAATCGCGGTGAGATGATCGATCGTGTTCGGATTCCCGCCAGCTGAGAAGACGCCTCGCTTCGCCAACATGTACATGAGGTAGTAGAAGAAGCGCGGTACCTCACCTTCGGCCAATGCTCTGACTCGGTGAAGCTGATAGAAGCACTCCACTAGCTCGCCACGCCAAGTTGCGGTTCTTCCGACTTCGCCGCCTTCGCACACCAACAAGTCGCCCGGGCGCAACAGGTAGCGATCGTGTTCCGACGGCGCGAAGTCCATCTCGGGCAGATTCTCTGTGTTCACTTGGTCCCATTGGACATCCACGTTCCGCAGGTACTGTCCAGAGAACTCACGAGTCACGCGCTTCGCATCAAGCATCTTGCCGAGCGCCACCTCGTACCGCGCGTAGACTGGTGCGAGTGCCCAGTGCCCCGGAATCTCCCCCAACCACTCGACGCCGGAATCCTTGTAGGCCGGGTACGGCCTGAAACGCCGT
The DNA here is from genome assembly GCA_963724645.1 of uncultured Acidobacteriota bacterium. Lineage (GTDB taxonomy): Bacteria > Acidobacteriota > Vicinamibacteria > Vicinamibacterales > SCN-69-37 > CAVXSP01. The sequence goes on along the minus strand of CAVRVJ010000003.1, from coordinate 823,798 downwards.
GCGGTCATCGCCACGGTCCTCCCGGCGGCCAGTCACCCGCCCGGACGCCTCCGGAGACGAGGTCCTCCCAGATCGGCCGAAGGAACAGAATGATCCGATCTCCGGCCAGGACGAAGTCCAGCGGTGCGTCGGCGAGATTGTTCCGACGGACATAGGCCTGCCACTGCGCCGCTCGAGGCTCGCTGGCGTAGAAGGGCCCCGAGAGCGCGGCCGGAAATTCCGCCATCACGGGCGTTGCCCGCCGTTCGAAGGTCGCCCTCACCGCGCGCACGAGCGTGTCTCGACTCGAATGCGAAAGCGCCCGCGATGGCATAAAATCGTAGAAGTCCTTGTAGCGACTGTTCCGCTCGCCCAGGATCGCCATGGCGTGCATCTTCTCGGCCACGACCGACTCGCGCGGGTAGGCCATGACGCGCGGCGGAGGGTCGCCGAGGATGGTTCGATACTCCGACTTCTTCCGGTCCGGGAACGATCGCATTCCCGAATCCGACATCCACCTGGAGCGCGATCTCTCGATTCCCCAAGCCTCGCACTGATCCTGATGCGAAGTCCGTCATACTCGGAGCCGTCGCGGACGGGCTCGGCAGTGATTGCATCCATGTCGAAGACGAGGCTGTCCACATCGTCCGGTGTGTTGCAGATATCGCGGAAAGCGCGGAGCACGGATTCTCTGGTCCGGGTCGCCATATCCGGTGAAATCGAGATCACGCGTCGGCCGGTAGGCCGTACCCAGATCGCGAAAAGCGTCGCGCCCTTCAACACGAAGCGCTCCCGATGGCTTGAACGGCCCAGCCGGTACAGAAACCGCTCAACCGCGTACCGCTGCAGGCCGAGCCCCACATCCTCGCCACGCGCGCGGAGTTCGTTCCGCAGCCGATGCCGAATGGACTCCGCTCGGCCGTCGTTGTCTCGCTCGCTCATGCCGATAGCGCCGCCAGGTACGGGGCCATTACCGTGCTGATGCGGCATACTTCGGCCGCTCGGTCGATCTCGCCCACCATCGCCTTTCGCGAATGGACGGCATCGCGCAGTGCCTCCATGGCCACGTCGAGCCCGATCTTGTTGCGATATCGAAAGCAATCAACCACCGTGCGAGCCGGGGTCGTGATCTTGACCCTCACGTCCTGCATGGTTTGCGTGATTACACCGTACGTCAGCATCTGACCGGAGAACCTGACGATGCGGACCTTGGCCGGGAGGCGCGTAGGCTTGCGTGCCTTGCGGTCGATCGCCAGCCAGACCTGGTGCGGAGATTGAGTCCCGATCTCGTGGACGCGCAGCGCCGTGAGCAGACAGACGATGGCGTTTGGTGCGGCGGCGGCGACCATCGCAATGGTTTCGAGTTCGGTCGGCTCGACGTCAGAGAGTCGATACACGCCGCCGCCGAACTTCTCGACCGTGCCGTCGGCGACAAGTTGCTGGAGCTGTCGGAAAGAGACGCCAAGCGGCTGGACGTCACGCGGCCGGAAGTACACTCCAAGCCCTGCGGCCTTCAGGCGCGGCTGGGTCAAGAGAGTTCTGTCCACGAGGCGATTGTATTATATGTCGGCACATACGTTCAACTGCCGACATGTAATGCGACACTGAAGTCGGCACGTCCGTTCAAGTGCCGACGCTCGCCGCTCAGGCAGGGCCGCCCGTCACGTCGGCCAGCATTCGCAGGATGTCCTGCTCGATCCCCCGGATCTCGCCCTCGATCTCCTCCAGCGGGCGCGGCGGGGTGTAGCGGTAGAAGTACCGGTTGAAGTTAATCTCGTAGCCGACAAGACCGACCTGGCCGTCCTTGGGGTCGCACTTCGATGTGTCGATCCAGGCGTCGGGGACGTGGGGCTGGACCTCGCGCTCGAAGAACACCTCGACGGGCTCGGCGAGCGGCACGCTCTCGGTGTCGCGCAGCTCCGGGTCTGGCTCCGGAGTGCCGTTCGTGTCGCGGCAGATGGCGGCCGTCTCGTCGCGTTCGGAGAGAGCGGACAGAATGGCTTTCTTCGCAGGGGCCGGAAGCTTGACGCCCGCCTTCTTCGTGGCGGCGTCGAGCAGGCGCTCGAACTCGTCTCGATCCTTGACGAGCGAACCGGGGAGCGCTCGCACGAGTTTTCGGAGGGCCTCCTGCAGCGCGCGCCCTTCGGCTTGCTCCTTTGCGCCCGCAGCGCCCTTCTTCTTCGACTGCGCCAGGGCCTGGAAGCCTTTCTCGTCGTCAAGACGGGCGATGCGTTCCGCGGTGGCCTGAAAGTTGAGGCGGAGCGGTCGCTCGACAGTGATCTTGCGGAAGCCGAAGTGCGTGGTCGGAAAGACTTTGCTGACGACAATGTCTTCGTCGTTGCCGTCCTTCGCGAATGTCCTCGTATCGGCGTCCTTGAACTCCGCCAGTATCCGCAGAATGTCCTTGGCGCCCTCGGGTCGAATCTCCCGGCGTTTGTCGCCCAGGCTCTTTCGCATCGCTGTGCAGAACAGGCCCTGCTTGACGTCCTGATCGAAGTGCGAGGCGTCGATGAGCTGCACCTTGCCTTTGCGCAATGGAGCCTTGCGGTTGGTCACGACCCACACGTAGGTCGCAATGCCCGTGTTGTAGAAAAGTTGCTCAGGGAGCGCAATCAGCGCTTCCAGCAGATCGTTCTCCAGAATGAAGCGGCGGATCTCGCTCTCGCCGCTGCCGGCATCGCCCGTGAAGAGCGGGGAGCCGTTCATGATGATGGCGATGCGCGAGCCGCCCTCCTTCGGATCTTTGGCGTGCGCGAGCATGTGCAGCAGGAAGAGCAGCTGGCCGTCGCTGATGCGGGGAAGGCCTGGCGAAAACCTGCCTGCGGCGCCGCGCTCGTGCTCCGCACGCACGGAGTCCTCGTCGCGCTTCCAGTCCTTCCCGTAGGGCGGATTGGCGATGAGGTAGTCGAACGCCTGGCCCGCGTGCCTGTCGTTGGACAGGGTGCTCCCGTACGCGATGTTGTCGGCGTCGCGCCCGGTGGGGTCCTTCATGAACAGGTCGGACTTCGAGACAGCCCAGGTCTCCGGGTTCACCTCCTGGCCGAAGAGATGGATCTCTGCTTCTTTGTTGATCGCAGGCCGAAGGAGATCACCGTTCTTCCGGAGGCCGACGGTGATGTGCTCCTTCGTGATCATCAGCATGCCGCCGGAGCCGCAGCAAGGGTCGTAGACGGTACGAATCGCCCTCTTGGCGCGGATCTCCTTTTCGTCGCCGGCCAGCATGAGATCCACCATGAGATGGACGACATCTCGCGGCGTGAAGTGCTCACCCGGATTCTCGTTGAGCGCCTCGTTGAACTTCCGGATCAGCTCCTCGAAGATCGTGCCCATCGTCGGGTTGTCGATCTTGTCCGGGTGCAGCTCGACGTTCTTGAAACGCTCCAGTACCTGGAACAGAAGCCCCGCCTCGTCGAGCTTGCTGATCGTGTTATCGAAATCAAACTTCTCCAGCACTTCGCGCATGTTTGGACTGAATCCGGCGATGTAATTGCGCAGGTTCGCCGCCAGGTGCGGCGCATCGGCCAGGAGCTTCTCGAAGTCGTAACGAGAGGTGTTATAGAAGGCGAAGCCTGCGATCTTCCGTAGTTGCGGGTCGAGGTTCTCGAGCTTCTTGCCCCGCAGCTCGGACTGCTTGCCGAGCACCTTCTCCTTGGTACCGGCGAGCACGCAGTCGAGGCGGCGCAGGACGGTCATGGGTAGGATAACGTCCTGGTAATGACCGCGCCGGAAGGTGTCTCGGATGAGATCCGCGACACCCCAGAGGAAGCTGACGATTTCGCTGTGGTTCACTGCGCTCCCGCTCTGTCTCGATTGCCGTGCCGGTCGCCGCGCCGGTCAGGGCGTCCGGTGCCTACTGCCCAGTGCCGAGTGCCGCGTGCCGAGTGCCTGGGGCCTGATCTACTGCCAGGGCACTCCCGGCGCGCGATAGAAATTCACGCCGAGTACCGACCAGCGCGGGGCCTGCGCGCCGAGCCGCACTTTGAACTCGTTCCATTCACGGCCGGCTGGCTGCGACCAGGCGACGTCGGCGATCGCGGCGATCCTCGGGAACAACAGGAACTCTACGTCCTGCATCGTCGCGAGCGTCTCCGTCCAGATCGGCGCTTCAACGCCGAGGAGGGCCGAGGCCGGCACGTCTTTCACCAGAGTCGCCGGATCCCACGCGTAGGCATCCTCAACGCTGATGTTGGCCGCCCAGTTCTGTCCGATTGGCGTGCGATCGTCGTACTTCATGTCGAGATATGCCTTGTTCGCGAGCGACATGATGACCTTCGCACCCTGAGCGACCGCCGCGGCCGGACTTCCATCAGGCCTCCAGTGCTGGACGATTGACGTCGTCAGGAGTTTCGTCGGCGCAATCTCGTCCCAGCCGATCATCTGCTTGCCGTGCTTCTGCACGATTTCCTGCACGCGTTCGATGAACTGCTTGTATTGCTCCGGCTTGAGCGTCTTCACCTCGTCGCCGCCGACGTGGAAATAGGCACCAGGCGTCATTGCCGCGATCTCCCGCACCACGTCGTCGATGAACGCGTACGTGGCCGGTTTCTCGACACAGAACGCGCTGAAGCCCACCTCCACGCCAGTGTACGGCTGGCGCGCGGCGCCGTCGCAGTTCAACTCCGGCGTACGACACCAGCGCCGCATTCGTGTGGCCCGGCATATCGATCTCGGGCACGATGGTGACGAAGCGCTCGGCGGCGTAGGCCACCAGATCCGAGTACTGCGCCTGCGTGTAGAAGCCTCCGGGGCCACCGCCCACCTCGGTCACGCTGCCGCGCGCGGCCAGGTTCGGCCGCGACTTGATCTCGATCCTCCAGCCTTGATCGTCGGCCAGGTGCAGGTGCAGCCGGTTCAATTTGTAGAGGGCGATCAAGTCGATGTACCGTTTGACGTCGTCGATCGAAAAGAAATGGCGCGCCACGTCGAGCATCGCACCCCGCCACGCGAAGCGTGGATGATCGACCACGCGGACGGCCTGGGCGCGGACGATGCGGTTCTTGTCGGGCCGAACGGCTTCATAGTCGACGAACGGCGGCAGCAGCAGCCGAAGGGTCTGGACGCCATAGAACAAACCGGCGGCCGTGTTCGCAGTGATAGTGACTCGCTCAGGCGTCACTGCCAGTTCGTAGCCCTCGTCGCCGGCTGCCTCGACACGGCCCAGCGTCAGATGAATGACGTCCGCTGACGGTGATGCGCTTTCGGGAACGACCTTCGGCGGCTCGGGCCCGGCGGCCAGGCCTATGAGCGACGACAGGTACTTCGCGACGCCCGATACGCCTTGGTTGCCGGCTGAAACCGCGATGACTGTTGCCGGCGTCACGCGGAACTCGCCGCTGCCGGTCTCGACAGTGACCGGCGTCGGCACGATCGTGTGCGAGGGGTTCGCCGCTGGAGGGGCGGCGCGTTGCCCGCTCGCAATCAGGCCAAGCGAGGTCACGAGCGGCAGTGCGAGCAATACCTGTGTGACGCGTCCCAGCATGCGCGCAGCATAGCATCGACGATCCACGGCGCTTGTGTTCTTTTCGCGGGGTCGGCAGTACGATGTCGTCCGTGAGCGCCGCTCCGGCAGACCGGCCGATGTGGGCGATAGCCGCGGGTGGTGTGGCGGCGGGGGTTCTCGACATCCTCGCGGCCTTCATCGTCTATGGGCTGCGCGGCGCCGTTCCCGTGCGCATCCTGCAATCAATCGCCAGCGGTCTGCTGGGCGCCGCCGCCTTTCGAGGCGGCATGCGCACGGCCGCGCTCGGGCTCGTGCTGCACTTCCTGAACGCCACGATTATTTCGACGGCGTACTTCCTGCTGAGTCGGCGCGCCCCAGTGCTTGTCCGGCGCCCTCTGTCGTGTGGAGCGGTGTACGGTGTTGTCGTGTACTGCGTCATGAACTTCATCGTCGTGCCGCTCTCGGCGGTGGCGAAGCGTCCGTTCGCGCCCGGCCTGGCCACGATTCTCGTGGGCGTCCATATCGCGTGTGTCGGAGTGCCGATCGCGCTCGCGGTGCGGCGCTTCGCCGGCTCGGTCGCATCCGCGGGAGCGAGGACGGTAGCTCAGTGAGTGTCGATCGGCGCCGCTTCCTGAAGCAGGCCAGCGCGTTTCTGTGGCTTCCGCGCGCCCTCGCCGAGGCCGGCGAGCTGCGGTGCGACGTCGCCGTCATCGGCGGCAGCTTTGGCGGTGTCGCGGCGGCCATCGCCGCGCTCCGCAACGGCCGGCGGGTCGTGTTGACGGAAGAGACCGACTGGCTCGGCGGACAAGTCACCTCACAAGCCGTCCCGCCGGACGAGCATCCGTGGATCGAGGCCTTCGGCTGCACACGCAGCTATCGCGGCTACCGCGATGCGGTTCGAGAGTACTACCGGCGGAACTATCCGCTCACGGAGGCGGCGCGCGCGGTCCCGCTGTTCAATCCGGGTGGCGCCGGAGTCGGCAGGCTTGCGCATGAGCCTCGCGTGTCAGTGGCCGTCCTCGAGGCGCTGCTGGCGCCCTATGCCGCGAGCGGCCGGCTGACGGTACTGCTGCGGCACGTGCCCGTGTCGGCCGACGTGGATCGGGATACCGTCCGTGCGGTAGCCGTGAGGAGCCTCGAGGGTGGCCGTGAGCGCGTCGTTCATGCCGAGTACTTTCTCGACGCGACGGACCTCGGCGAGCTGTTGCCACTCACGCGTACCGAGTTCGCAACGGGGTTTGAGTCGCGCCAGCGGACAGGAGAACTCCACGCCCCGGACACGGATCAGCCGCTCAACATGCAGGCATGTACCGTCTGCTTTGCAATGGACTATCTGCCCGATGAAGATCACACGATCGACAAACCTGCGGAGTGGGAGTTCTGGCGCAGCTACGTTCCTCAGCTGGCTCCGCCGTGGCCGGGCAAGCTGCTGTCGTGGGAGCAGCCGAATCCTCAGACGTTACAATCCCGCACGGGCACGCTCGATCCGTCCGGCGAAGGCCGCACGCAAGGCCAGCTGGATTTCATGACCTATCGCCGGATTCTCAACCGGCGCAATTTTCAGCCCGGCACGTTTGCGAGCGACATCACCATCGTGAATTGGCCCATGAACGACTACTTCCTCGGCCCGATCGTCAATGTCCCTCCTTCGGAGTCAGCGCGTAACGTTGAACGCGCCCGCCAGCTGAGCCTGTCGCTGCTGTATTGGCTGCAGACCGAGGCGCCGCGGCCCGACGGCGGCGCGGGTTGGCATGGCCTCCGATTGCGCCCTGATGTCGTCGGAACCGCGGACGGTCTGGCAAAGTACCCGTATGTGCGCGAGTCACGCCGGATCGAGGCCGAGTTCACCGTCCTCGAGCACCACGTGGGCACGCTCGCCCGGGCGCAGCGGCTCAACCGGCCGGCAGCCGAGATCTCGGCCGAAGCGTTCGACGATTCGGTCGGCGTCGGTTCCTATCGCATCGACCTGCACATGAGCACCGGCGGCAACAACTACATCGACATCAGCTCGCTGCCATTCCAGATTCCGCTGGGCGCCTTGATCCCACGCCGAGTCGAGAATCTTCTGCCGGCCTGCAAGAATATCGGGACCACTCACATCACGAACGGGTGCTATCGTCTGCATCCCGTCGAATGGAATATCGGCGAGGCAGCCGGTTGCCTGGCAGCACATGCCATCGAGGTCGCAACTTCTCCGCGTCACATTCGCAATAACGCGACGCGGCGATCCGAGTTCCAGACGAAGATTCAGCAACAGGGGATCGAAACAGCGTGGCCGAAGGTTACGCCGAGGTAGGCTGATCAACGGTCATGAGATCCCTGACGTGCCTGCTGGTCGCTGCGGTCCTGTCTGTCGACGTGCCCGCTGGAACCGCCGCCCGATCGCTCGACATCTATTTCATCGACGTCGAAGGCGGCCAGTCAACGCTGCTCGTGACGCCGGCGGGCGAGACGCTGCTCGTTGATGCGGGATTTCCCGGCGCCGGCACCTTTCAATCGAAGCCCGCTGATCCTCGGGGCGCCCGGGACGCGCCCCGCATCGCGGCGGCGGTCCATGATGCGGGCGCCGCACGAATCGACTATCTGCTCGTGACCCATTTCCACGCCGACCACGACGGCGGCGTCGCCGAACTGGCGCAACTGGTGCCCATCAGCACGTTTGTCGATCACGGCCGTGTCCTGCCACAGGCAGAGCAGACGGTTCGCGGAACGCTCGAGGCCTTCAATGTGTACGCGGCGATTCGGGACAAGGCCAGACACCTTGAACCGAAACCGGGCGATCGGCTTCCACTCAAAGGCCTCGACGTCCGGGTCGTCAGCACGGCCGGGACGGTGATCCGCGGGGCGATTCGCGGAGCCGGCCGGCGAAGCCCCGCGTGCGGCTTGGCGGAAGTCAAACCTCAGGAGCCCAACGAGAACCCGCGATCGACGGGCATTCGGGTGCAGTTCGGCAAGTTCCGGTTTCTCGATATCGGCGACCTGACCGGAAAGCCGCTTCACGACCTGGCGTGCCCGACAGATCTGATTGGGCCGGTGGACGTGTATCTCGTGGCGCATCACGGCGGCGTGGACGCGGCCGATCCTGCGACCATGGCCGTGTTTCGATCTCGCGTGGCGATCATCAACAATGGCGCAACAAAAGGAGGCGCGCCGGAGACGCTCGCGGCGCTTCGGCGATTACCGGACACCGACGTGTGGCAGTTGCACCGGTCGATGGCGGCCGGCGCGGACAACGTCGCGGACGACCGGATCGCGAACCTCGACGACCGTACCGCTCACTGGATCAAGCTGCGCGCGCACGCCGACGGATCCTTTGACGTGACCAACGGCCGGACGGGTGTGACCAGGCGGTACTCCGCTCAATAGGCCGGCTATGCCCGCGACCCATTTGATGCTGGCCGGACTGGCCGCGCTTGGCGCGGGACTGGTGAACGCGCTGGCCGGCGGAGGGACGCTTCTGTCCTTCCCGATGTTGACGGCGCTTGGTGTGCCGGCTCTCGCCGCCAACATCACCAACATCGTCGCGCTCTGTCCCGGTTATCTCGGCGCCACGCTGGCGCAGCGCCGTGACCTGCGAGGACAGCAATCGCGGCTCTGGCGGATGCTGCCCGCTGCCGCGATCGGCGGGTTCGCGGGCGGGTTGTTGCTGATGGGCACAAGCGCGCACGCATTCCGGTCCGCCGTGCCGTATCTGATCCTGTTCGCGTCAGCCCTGCTCGCGGTTCAGGAGCCGTTGCGCGCCTGGCTCGTGCGGTGCGCCGGGCCGTCAACCGCCAGCTCCCGCGCGGGTGCAGCCGCTGTGGGGCCGGTCGGCCTTGCGTCCATCTACGGCGGGTACTTCGGCGCCGGCCTCAGTGTCATCGTGCTCGCGATCCTTGGTCTGCTGATCGACGATACCCTGACTCGACTGAACGCGCTGAAGCAGGCGATCGCACTGAGCGTCAATATTGCCGCCGCACTCCTGTTCGCGTTCTCGGGCCAGGTTGTCTGGCCTGCGGCAGTGGTCATGGCGGCGGGGGCGCTCGCTGGCGGCGCCATTGGCGGGCGGCTCGCCCGATCGATCAGGCCCGCCGCCCTGCGTCTGGCCGTCGTCGTCATCGGCGTGCTCGTCGCCGTGACGTATTTCGTACGCTGAAAAAGCGCGGTTATAGTTTGGACATGCGGTCCAAAGGTGTTCTGTGGATGGCGGCATCTCTGGCGCTTGGCTCCATCGCGGCGGCGCAACGCGGCCAGGCGCCCGACCCGCTGGTGAAAGAGAACGCGACGGTTCAGGTGGCGGGCCACACCTACGTCATTCCGGACGGCAACGTCGGGCTCGTTCCCAACGTCGGAATCGTCGTCGGGTCGCGCGCAACGCTCGTGATCGATCCGGGCCTCGGGAGACGCAACGGCGAGACGGTGTTGCGTGAGGTCGCGAAGGTCAGCAAGAACAGCGACCTGTTCATCGCATCGACGCACTTTCATGCCGAGCACACGACCGGCTATCTCGCGTTTCCCGCCACCGCGAAGTACATCAACTCGACGATTCAGGAGGCGGAGTTTGCCGAGCTCGGCCCGCAGCTGATTCAGACCTTTTCCGGACGGTCCGCGATGACGGCTGAGCTGCTGAAAGACGCGAAAGCCCGGAAAGCCGACATCACGTTCGACCGCGAGTACCGCCTCGACCTCGGAGGCGTTCACGTGCGATTCCTCGTCGTCGGCCCGACGCACACCCGCGGCGACACCGGGTTTTTCGTCGAGGAAGACCGCGTGCTTTTTTCCGGCGATGTCGTCATGAACAACTCCTTTCTCGCGGCGAATCAGGCGTCGAGCATGAAAGCCTGGCTGGCTGCTTTCGATGCGTTCGAGACAATGCGTCCGTCGGTCGTCGTCCCGTCGCATGGTGCCGTCGGCGATGGCACGATCATCGCGGCGAACCGCGAGATCATGCGGGGCATCCAGTCGCGTGTCCGGGAGTTGAAGGCGCAGGGCCGATCGGTGGACGAGGTCGCGACGGCGATTCAGTCGGAGTTCCAGGCAATGCATCCCGACTGGCCGAGGGCAAACGGCCTCACCGCCGCCGCCAGGGCGGCGTATTCGGAAGGACAGTAGCCTACGTCAGCCGCGATCTGGCGCATAGCGGTCGGTGCCGACGAAACCACCGCGGCCTGGGACCCCGCCCCGGCTCCTTCCGGCCCGGTGTTCATCTGCGCGCATGGCGCCGGCGGACACATGAGCGACCGCGCGGTGCTGGCCGTGACCGAGGCACTGCGCGCTCGCGGTATTGGTACGGTGCGTTTCAACTTTTTCTATCGTGCCAGGAATTCGGGCCGGCCGGATCCCATGCCGCGCCTTCTGACATGCCTCGAAGCTGTGATCGCCCGAGTGCGGGCGGAACTGAGCCCTGATGTCCTTATTCTTGGCGGCCGATCGATGGGTGGACGCGCCGCCTCGGTGATGGCCGCGGAGGGCGCTCCATGTCAGAGGCTGCTGCTCCTCGCGTATCCGCTCCATCCGCCCGGACAATCACAGAAACTGCGCGTCGCGCACTTGCCGGCGATCAAAGTGCCCGTCCTGTGCATCAACGGCACGCGCGATCCATTTTGCGATCGGGCGCTGATGGAACAGACGCTGACGACGCTTGGAAAGAACTGGCGTATGCACTGGCTCGAGGGCGCCGACCATAGCTTCCATGTATTGAAGAGCTCGGGAAGAACCGACCGTGAAGTGCTTGCCGAGGTCGCGGACCAGTGCGAGGCTTGGCTCAAGTGATTCACGACTTGCTGGCATTCCTGGATCAGGCCTACGATCATCGGTCCTGGCACGGATCCAACCTGCGTGGTTCCCTCCGCCGGGTCTCCGCGGAGCAGGCAGCGTGGCGGCCCGCGCCGGACCGTCACAACATGTGGGAGATCGCTGTCCACGCGGCGTACTGGAAGTATGCGGTCCGGCGCCGGCTGGCTGGCGAGCGCCGCGGGTCATTTCCGCTCAAGGGATCGAACTGGTTTCGGCGGGGTGATGATGTTCGAGAGGCCTTGTGGCGGTCGGACCTCGCGCTGCTGGACGAAATGCATCGCTCCCTGCGAGCGGTGACAGCCACGCTGTCGGAGCGGGCCTTGTCGAGGACGGCGAGAGGCGACGGCTTCACCAATCGTGCGCTCGTGTCCGGGGCGGCCGCGCACGACCTGTATCACGCCGGGCAGATCCAGTTGTTGAAGAAGCTCGCGCGGGGGCGCGCTGAACGGGTCGAACGCGTGAGGGCGCGCTAAGGGCTCTCGCGGGGACGAAGTCCCGGAGTCAGGAGCCCGGAGCGAGGGTGAGCGAGCGAGCCGCGCGCACGGCGCGGGGAGGCACGGGGCCCCCGCGAGTGCGCGCGTAGGGGGGTCTGCGGGGGCGAAGCCCGGGCAGGACGCGAGCGAGGGTGAGCGAGCGAGCCGCGCGCACGGCGCGGGGAGGCACGGGGCCCCCGCGAGTGCGCGCGTAGGGGGGTCCGCGGGGGCGAAGCCCGGGCAGGACCGAGCGAAGGGTGAGCGAGCGAGCCGCGCGCACGGCGCGGGGAGGCACGGGGCCCCCGCGAGTGCGCGCGTAGGGGGGTCCGCGGGGGCGAAGCCCGGGCAGGACCGAGCGAGGGTGAGCGAGCGAGCCGCGCGCACGGCGCGGGGAGGCACGGGGCCCCCGCGAGTGCGCGCGTGGGGGGTCCGCGGGGGCGAAGCCCGGGCAGGACCGAGCGAGGGTGAGCGAGCGAGCCGCGCGCACGGCGCGGGGAGGCACGGGGCCCCCGCGAGTGCGCGCGTAGGGGGGTCCGCGGGGGCGAAGCCCCCCGGAGTAAATATGTGTCGAAACATCAAGACGTTGGCGAATTTTGAGCCGCCGGCAACTGAGGACGAGATCCGCGCGTCCGCGTTGCAGTTCGTCCGGAAGTTGAGCGGGACGAATCGTCCTTCCAAAGCCAATCAGATGGCGTTCGATCGCGCGGTCGACGAAGTGACCGCCTCTGCCCTGCGGCTGATCGGCTCGCTCGTCATCAACGCGCCGCCGCGCAACCGGGAGGAAGAAGCACGCAAGGCGCAGGAACGGGCGCGCGAGCGTTTCTCGTAAGCCTGACCGGGTGCGGGAGGCGTAGAATACCTGTATCAGGCGGGGAGCACAGGTTGTGGAGGTTCGTCATGGCGACCACCCCGAGCGGGCTGCTTCCCTGGATTCCGCGGGTTCTTGGCCTCGCATTAGCGTTGTTTCTGGCCGTCTTCGCGCTGGACGCATTCAGTCCTGACAAGACGTTCGTCCAGGCGCTGCCGACGTTCGTTGTCCATCTGGCACCAGCGTTTGCTGTCCTGGTGCTGGTCGCACTTTCCTGGCGATGGGAGCTCGTGGGGGCGGTCACCCTCATTGGCCTGTCCTTCGCGTATGCCTACTGGTCCAGGCATCATTTGTCGTGGATCCTGGCCGTCTCCGGTCCTTTGCTGATCGTCGGCCTGCTGTTTCTCTTGAGTTGGACGCAGCGGACCCGGACGCCTGCGACAGTGTGACTTTCGGGCGGCGTCTCGGGCCGTGGCGACGCGCTCGAGTTTCGCGCCGACGTTATACTTGGCGGCCATGAGCCCCCCTGTCGGCGCGTGATGAAGCCGCTGACTACTACTTCACCTATATCAACCAGGTGTCCGCGCAAGACATTTGTGACTTCCTGCGGACTCAGCTCGACGACACGCTGGCCCTGCTGAACGGGATTTCCGAAGAGCAGTCGCAGCATCGCTACGCGCCCGACAAGTGGACGATCAAAGAGGTGGTGAGCCATCTCAACGACACGGAGCGGGTCTTCGTGTTTCGCGCGCTCTGGTTCGCTCGCGGGTTTCCGGAGCCGCTGCCGAGCTTCGATCAGAACGTCGCTATCGCCGGCGCCCGCGCCAACGAACGCTCGTGGCGCGGCCACGTGCACGAATTCCGTTCCGTGCGTACGGCCACGCTGCCGGTCTTTGAATCGTTGTCACCCGAGGCGTGGACCCGCCGCGGTGTCGCCAGCGGGCACACTGTGAGCGTCCGGGCGATCGCGTACATTACGGCCGGACACGTGGCGCACCACTGCAGAATCCTGCGCGAACGCTATCTCTAGCCGGCATCATGCACCGGAGCTCATTGATGACGACTCAGTTTCCACTTCGACTGTTGCACAGGACAATCCTGTGTGCGGCGGCGCTTGCGGCCGCCGTTCTGACGGCGGCGCCGGTTGCTCGTCGAAACCGCCGGCCGAGTCGGACGGCGCCGCGCCTGCTGTCGAGCACTACACCGCGCCGCCTGAAGGGACCTCGTCGCTGGTCCAATCGTTGAGCGCCCATCGGGATCGCGACGGCCGGACGGTCGTCGACGGCCGGCTGCTCCTGCCGGCAGGCACACGAATCTGGGTCGAGTTGTTTTCGACCCAGTCGCCGCGCCCGCGGCCGATCCGATCGGGCGGGCCGAGCTGTACCTGAGCTCCGGCGGATCGTTTCAGGCTGGCCCATTCAATCTGCCGGGCATCAGCCAGTGTCGCATCCAGGTCACGGCCCACTTCAGCCGATCGTGGCAGGCCCCGGAAATCCTGTCGGTCATCGGCTTGAATGGCACCAAGCTGCCGAAGAGCTCGCTCAGGCCGAACGACCCCTCCGCCCCGCAGTCCGGAGGACATCTCGACTACACCGGCACGGTGAACGTCGGCGCGTAGAGTTGTGATATTTCTTACCTGTTCCTAGCGGGGTCCGTGACAGAGCGGGATCCCTACCTGCGCTCTCGTTCTCGCCGAGCACGTGGATGTAGGCATCAGCGAGCACACAGGGAAGGTGTGCGATGCCTCAGCTCAACAAGCTCACGCCGAATCTGATCGTGTCCAACGTCGAACGCAGCGCCGCGTTTTATCGCGACGTCTCGGCTTTCAAGTCGCGGCCACGGTGCCCGAGGCTGCGCCTTATGTCTTCGCCTCTGTGCAATCCGGCGCGGTGGAGATCTTCCTGAATGCACCGGAGCCGGCGATCGGCGAATACCCCGTGTTCAAGGACCGGCCGATCGGCGGCACCCTGACGCTGTTCATCGAAGTCGCCCATATCGAGCAGATGTACGAATCGCTGCAGGCGCGCGTGAAGGTGATCATGCCAATCGAGAAGAAATGGTACGGCATGACCGAGTTCGCGTTCAAGGACCCTGACGGGTACGTGATCACGTTCGCCGAGCGCAGTCAATAACGAGACGACGAGATGCCTGCGCTCGAGCGGTCGCGCACCCGCCGCGGGTTTCTGAGAGACGTGGCAGCCGGCGTCCTGTTCGTGGGATGCCGGCTGGCCGACGTCGCAGGCCAGGGCGCGCCGCGCGGCACGGCCCGCCGCGCGCCTGTCCTCATCCGAGGCCGGCGGATCAAGACCGTCGACATGCACGCGCACTGCGTCGTGCCCCAGGCGCTCGCCCTTCTCAACCGGCCGGTGAACCGGGAAACCGCGCTTCCGATGGCCGGCGACGCCCTCGACGATCGTGTGAAGGCGATGGACGCGCAGGGAATCGACACCGCCGTCGTCAGCGTCATCCCGAACTGGTATGACACCGATCGCGACGTGGCCGAGCGGGTCATCACGCTGCAGAACGAGAGCCTTGCCGCGTTCTGTTCGACGCACGCGGATCGATTCAGCGCGCTCGCGTCAATCGCCCTCCAGTTTCCGGACCTGGCCGCCGCGCAGCTGGAACGGGCCGTGAAGACGATGGGATTTCGAGGCGCGGCGATTGGCACGACCGTCGGCGGCGACGAGCTGGCGGACAGGAAATTCCATCCGTTCTGGGCCAAGGCGGAAGAACTGGGAGCGCTGATATTCGTGCATCCGCTCGACGCGCCGGATCCGGCGCATCGCTTTGCGGGGAACGGCGCTCTCGGAAAGGTGATTGGCCATCCGCTCGAGACCACCCTGGCGTTGTCGCATCTGATCTTCGAGGGCACACTCGACCGGTTTCCCGCCGTGAAGATCTGCGCCGCGCACGGCGGAGGCTATCTGCCGTCCTATATGAATCGATCGGATCACGGCTGCAGCGTCTTTCCCGAACAGTGCGCGCAAGGGGTGCCGAAGAGGCGCCCGGCCGAGTACCTCAGGCAGATGTACTTCGATTCGTCGTGTTCACGCCGGAGGGCCTGCGGCACCTCGCGGCAGAAGTGGGCGCCGCACAGATTGTCATGGGCACCGACTATCCCTATCCCTGGGTGAGCGACCCGGTCGATCACATCCTCAAGACGCCGGGCCTGAGCGACGCCGATCGAGAGGCCATCCTCGGCGGCACGGCGAGCCGGTTGCTGGGTCTCGGAACGATCGGCGATGACTCGCAAAGAACAGGTACGACGGGTACGACAGGTACGACGGGTCCGCGGAACCTGCACGTCTGGCCATCTTTGAGTTCAGTATGAACAATGATGGCCGGCGCCAGCGCGTTCCTTGTACCTGTCGTACCCGTCGTACCCGTCGTACCTGTGGTCCGTCAGTAGTCAGTAAGCCGATGATTTCACATAATCCGATGATTCGCTTGAACGAGGGACCATCCCGCGCTAGGCTCTGAGCGCGTCTCACTGAGACACACAGAAAGAGGAGTTTATGGCGCGTTCGCTGATTCAATCGTTCAAGCAGACGGCGGCCGGGTTGACTCGGCGCGACTTGTTCCGGACTGGCAGTCTCCTCGCGCTTCCCGCGCTCCTGTTTGGCAAGCGGGTCGGGGCCGCTCCGGCCGAGGCGGCGGCCCCCGCGGCCGCAGCGCCGACGATGGTCGGCGCGCTCGAGATCGGGCCGAACATCTACAAGTCGATCGGCGTGCGCCCGTTCATCAACTGCACCGGCACACTGACGGTCAACGGCGGATCGCTCGAGCTGCCCGTCGTCCAGACCGCGCAGGCGGAAGCGTCCAGGCGGATGGTGCAGCTGGACGAGCTGATGCACGCCGTCGGCGCGCGGCTCGGCGAGCTCACCGGCGCCGAATTCGGCATCGTCGCATCCGGCTGCGCGGCGGCGATCACGCACGCGACAGCGGCGTGTCTCGCCGGGCGGCAATCCGGAAAAGCACATCCATCTGCCGAGCATGGAGGGGATGGACAAGTCGGAGGTCATCATTCCGAAGGCCGCGCGCAACAACTACGACGCGGCGATTCGCGCCACCGGCGTGAAGATCGTCGAGCCCCGTTCCGCGGAGGAGCTGGAAGCGGCCATCAACCCGAGAACCGCGATGATCTACATCCGGTCCGAAGTGCCGAACGGGCCGCCCACCAACGCCGAGACCTACCGCATCGCGAAAGCGCACAACATTCCTGTGTTGATCGACGCCGCGCCGGAGATTCTCACGATCCCGAACGTGCATCTGCAGGCGGGCGCGACGATGGTGGTCTATAGCGGAGGGAAGCAGATCCGCGGACCGCAGTGCGCCGGGCTGCTGCTCGGACGCAAGGATCTGGTGCGCGCCGCGTGGGTGCACAGCGCGCCGCATCACGGCTTCTCGCGCGCCATGAAGGTCGGCAAGGAGGAAGTCATCGGCATGCTCGCGGCCGTGGAGGCCTGGGTCGCCGGCGACTACACCTACCCGATCCGCTGGCAGGAAATGATCGACCGGATGAACGCCATCAAGGCTCGCGTGGAGACCGTGCCCGGTGTGACGGCCACGGTCCGCATCCCCGCGGACACCGTGCTGTCAAATCGCAGCCCAGGGATCACCGTGAGTTGGGACCCGACGAAGAACGGAATCACCGGTCAGGAAGTCGCTCGCCTCGTCGACACCACCGAGCCGCGCATCCTCCTGAGCGGCGGCGGCGGAGGCGGCGGCGGACGAGGGGGCCGCGGGGGCGGCGCGCCAACCGCGCCGGCTGAAGGAGCGCCCGGAGTGCCGACCACGAGCGTGTCGATCACCGCCTTCAACATGGGGCCCGGGGAGGAGAAGATCGTCGCGGACCGGCTGCACCAGATTCTCTCGGCCCAGCACACGCCGGCGCCGGTCGTGGTGGCCACACCGCCGGCTGGCGATATCTCTGGCGACTGGGACGTGACGATTCAGTACGAAGCGAGCACCGGCACGCATCTGTCTGACGATCAAGCAAGAAGGCGCGGCGGTCAGCGGCACGCACAAGGGCGAGTTTCTCACCCGTCCACTGAACGGCACAGTCAACGGCAACGCGGTGACGCTGCGCAGCAACGTGCCGGAAAACCAGATCGGCAACGCGCTGTCGTACAACTTCACCGGCACCGTTCCAGAACGGCCAGATGTCGGGCGATCTCGACATGGGCGAGTACATGAAGGCGAAGTGGAGCGCGAAGAAGAGAGCGTCATAGCTAGCGAGCTGAGCGAAGCAAGCCCGCGCGAGCGGAGTGGGGCGAACGGGCCCCGCGAGTGAGCGCGCAGGGGGGTCTCGCGGGGGCGAAGCCCCCCGGATCAATGAAGGAGCAGCTATGAAGAAAACGAACAGGCGGAATTTCCTGCGGAGCGGTGCGACCGTGGCGGCCGCCGCCGTGGCCGGCGCCACGGCGCTTGGCGCGCAAGCACAGAAGGCGCCGGCGAAGGCTGCCGCCCCGGCGAAAGATGCCGGCGCGCCGATGGCCACCACGCCTCCCACGAAGACCGCCGGCTACGAGAAATGGGCGAAGAAGGCGGGCAAGACGACAAACATGTACAACCCTCGCGTCGCCTACGGCCCACTGCTGTTCATCTCAGGCGCCGCGTATCACGAGAAGGCCGACATCAGGACCCACACGAAGAACGTGCTCGATCAGATCGAGGCGTCACTTGAAGGACGCCGGGTCGTCGATGGACAAAGTCCTCAAAGTCAATGTGTACTTGACCGACATGAAGGACTTCGACGGCATGAACGAAGTCTACAAGGGCCGTTTCGGCGACGTGCCGCCGGTCCGCACGACGATCGCCGCCGTGGCTCTGCCCGGCGACAACGCGATCGTCGAGATCGACGTGATTGCGTACATCTGATCAGAAGCAGAAGAAAACTTCTCGTCCGCTGGAGGAAACCAAGGAGCGACGATTATGGATGCCAGGAGTCGGCGTAGATTCGTAAACAGCATGATGGCGGCAACGGCCGCGGCCATGGGCGGATCGATGCTCTTCGCCCAGGCAGCCCGGCCGGCGCACCGGCGCGCGGGTGGTGGCAGAGCCGGTGGCGGCGCCGCACGCCTACCGCGACCGAGGCCTGCGGGCATCGTGTGGATCTCCGGGACCGGCATCGAACGGCAGCCCGGCCCAATACCTGGGACTTGAAGGACCACACCAGGCTCACGATGGACAACGTCAAGAACTCGCATCGAGCGGCTGGGCGGCACGATGAGCGACTTCCTGTACATGCAGGTGTTCTTCTGCCTGCGGTCGGATGACAGCACGCCGTTGCCGGCCGGCAGCGCAGCGGCCGCGGCGTACCAGCAGGGCTATACCGACTTGAACAGCGTCTACAACCCCTACTGGCAGGGCACGAAGTACGGCGCGCCGCCGCGGTCGTGCTTCGCGCTTGCGTGGATTCCGGGGAGCTCGCTGATCGAGGTGGTTGGCGCGGCGTATATCGATCCGAGTGCGGCGCGCGGCGCGGGCGGCGCGTGATTTGCAGGCCCCAGGCCCAGGCCCTGGGCGCTAGGAAGACCACACGCCTTGGTCAATCTCGCGGCTGGCCTGCGGTGCGTGGAGCCTCCTGGGGCCTTGGGCCGTGGGCCTGAGGCCTAGTACCGGTTGTACTTCGCCATCGCCTTTAGCATCGACTTTTCCTGCTTGATGATCTCGAGCATCTTCGTTTCCTTCTCGTCGTACTGACGCAGCAGCTTCACGACGTCGCCGATCTTCTCCTGCGGCACCACGACCACGCCCGTGACGTCGCCCATGATCCAGTCGCCGGGCCTGACCATCACGCCGGCGCACATCACGGGCACATTCTTTGACACGCTGACGTAGCGTCCGACAGAGGTCGACGGCGTGACGCTCCGGCTGAAGACGGGAAGACCGACAGCTTCGATTTCGTCGATGTCGCGGGCGCCTCCGTCGATCACCACGCCGGCGAGCCCCCGAACTTTTCCGGTCGTCGCCATCAGGTTGCCGATGAACGCCGTCTCGAGCCCATCCTCCGCGACGTAGACGACGATGCCGCCGGCCGGCGTTTCGTCCAGCACTTCGAGCTGGCGATTGGGGTAGTCGCGCGAATCGCTCTTCAGCACGCGCCGCAGCACGGCGGTCGAGGCCTGGCCGATGATCTTCGCCTTGTAGATGGGCTTCATGTCTCGAAACATGAACCCGCGCTGCCCGGTGGCTTCGTCGACCGCGTCGGCGATGTTGCCCGTGCTCGCCTTCGTGAATTCCCTGATGATCTCGTCGCGGCTCGGCGGCGTCCCGGGTGCGGTTTGTCCGGGCGCCGCGGCGGTGGAAGTGGCGGCCGGCGCCGAGTCGGCGCTCGTGCGTCTCGCACAGACGACGACTCCCAGAATCGCGGCAGAAACGACTACGGCCAGCAGCAGTCGGTAATAGCGCACGGACCCTCCTTGAAGAACAAGAACGCTTAATATAAGGCACCATGGCCAAATCGCTGACCCGCCGGGAGCTGTTCCTGCAGTCCGTTTGGATCGCGCCCCTCGCCTTCGTGCGCGGAGTGCCGCTGAAAGCCGCGGCCGTCATCCAGCAAGGTCTGCGCGTCGGCAAAGACATCTATCGCTCGATCGGCGTGCGGCCCCTCATCAACGCCCGCGGCACGTTCACGATCATCAGCGGATCGACGATGCTGCCGGAAGCGCGGGCGGCGATGGCCGAGGCCTCGCAGCAGTACGTCCATCTCGACGAGCTGATGGCGGGCATCGGCGCGAGGCTCGCCGAGCTGACGAAAGCGGAGTGGGGAATGGTCTCGTCCGGCTGTTCGGCGGCGATCACCCATGCTACCGCCGCCTGCATTGCCGGCGGCAACCCCGATCTCCACGTCCGGATCCCCGAACCTGGCGGGTTTTCCGAAGGACGAGGTGATCATTCCCACGCACTCACGAAACGTGTACGACGCGGCCGTGCGCGCCGTCGGCGCGCGCGTCATCGAGGTCAGCACCCTTACCGAACTGGACGCGGCATTCGGCCCGCGCACCGCGATGGTGTACATCCTGGCAGGTCCGGACGCGGACAACAGTCCGATCAACACGAAAGTGATCGCGCAGATCGCCAACCAGAAGCGCGTGCCCGTGCTGGTCGACGCGGCGGCCGAGATTCTGACGATTCCCAACGTGCACCTGCAGAACGGCGCCACGCTCGTGGCCTACAGCGGCGGCAAGTGTCTGCGTGGTCCGCAGAGCGCTGGCCTGCTGCTCGGGCGGAAGGATCTCGTGCAGGCCGCCTGGGTCCACAGCGCTCCGCATCACGGATATGCCCGCTCGATGAAGGTAGGGAAGGAGGAAGCCATCGGCATGCTGATGGCGGTCGAGATGTGGCTCAAGCGGGATCACGAGGGCGAGTCCAGACAGTGGCACGCCTGGCTCAACACCATCGCGGCCCAGGTGTCCAAGATCGACGGCGTGACCACGGCCGTGGTCGACACGACGGACCTGTCCAATCGCACGCCGACACTGAACATTCAATGGGACCGCAAACGCATCGGGATCAGCGGCACCGCGGTCGCCAGTCAGTTGTTGGACACGGAGCCGAGAATCGCGACGCCGGGTGGACGCGATCAAGGCGATCAAGCCGCGATCTCGGTGACGCCGTACATGATGGCGCCCGGCGACGAGAAGATCATCGCGGACAAGATTTACGCGGCGCTCGCGGGCGCGCCGAAACCACAACCCGCGAAGGTGCCCTCGCCTCCCGCCGCGGATCTCACGGGCCAGTGGGATGTGCAGATCGACTACCTGGCGAGCACGTCGCAACACGCGTTCTACTTGAAGCAGACGGGCAACCGTCTCGAGGGCTCGCACCAGGGTAATTTCGTGTCACGCGATCTGTCCGGCACGATCGACGGCGCCGCTGTACAGATCGCGAGCGCCTACAGCGCCCACGGCGACTCCCTGAACTTCCGGTTCACGGGCACGGTCGCCGGCGCCGAGCTGTCAGGGACGCTCGACATGGGCGAATACCTCCAGGCCAGGTGGAAGGCGACCAGACACGATTATCGGCGCTGACGAAGCAATCGCGCGGAGTTCGCGGAGGAGGAATGGCTGGCACGTGCGTCGCGCTGCTGCGAGCCGTCAACGTCACGGGGCACAATCGCGTGACGATGGCCGACCTTCGCGAGTTCGCGACTGGGCTCCGCCTTCAGGACCCGCGTACGCTGCTCCAGAGCGGCAATCTCCTGTTTCGGGGTGATCGCCGGACCTCCGCCCAGCTGGAGCGGCTGCTGGAACGCGAAGCGGCGGTGCGTCTCGACTTGCGGACCGACTTCTTCGTTCGGACCGCCGTCGAGTGGAAGAAGATCGTGGCCGATAATCCGTTTCCCGGCGAAGCCGCGCGCGATCCCGGCCATCTCGTCGTGATGTTTCTGAGAGACGCACCGTCGCCACACCAGCTCCAGTCACTGCGAGCGGCTATCAAAGGCAGGGAAGTCGTCGAGCTCCAGGGCCGGCACGCCTTCATCGTCTATCGGGACGGCATCGGCCGCTCGCGCTTGACCAACGCGCTGATCGAGAAGAGTCTTGGAACGCGAGGAACCGGCCGGAACTGGAACACCGTGCTGAAACTCGATGCGCTCGCGAGCATGGGCGCCTGACCAGTTGACGTGATGCCGTCATGCCCGCGCCGCCAGGACTTGAGCCGTTGACCGAGGACAGTTCGAGTGCCGCCGCAAGCCCGCCGGCTCGATCGCGCCTGTTGTCCCTCGACGCCCTTCGCGGTTTCACGATGCTCTTCATGGCGTCGGAGATCCTCCGCATCCCGCAAGTCGCGAGACGATTTCCGGACAGCGCCATCGCCAGAGCTGCCGCCAGCCTGCTCGATCATCGAGAGTGGGTCGGCTGCGCGCCGTGGGATCTCATTCAGCCGGCGTTCACGTTCATGGTCGGCGTGTCGCTGCCCTACTCGCTCGCCAAACGGCGCGCAAGCGGGCAATCGTTCGGCCGCCTGCTCGGCCACGCGATCTATCGCGCGCTCCTCCTGAACGCACTCGGCATCTTTCTCCGGTCGCAGGCGCGCCCGCAGACGTACTTCACCTTCGAGGATGTCCTCAACCAGATCGGCCTTGGCTACGTGTTCCTCTTCCTGCTGGCCTGGACCCGGCCAGCCGTGCAGTGGGCGTGGGCCGCGATCATCCTGGTCGGCTATTGGGCGGTGTTTGCCCTCTATCCGCTCCCGCCGCCGGGCTTTGACACCACCATCGTGGGCGTCCCGCACGACTGGCCGTACCATCTGACCGGCTTTGCCGCCCATTGGGACAAGAACACGAACTTTGCCAACCGCGCAGACCAGTGGTTCTTGAATCTCTTTCCACGCGAACGGCCGTTTGTGTTCAACAGCGGCGGCTACGTGACGTTGAGCTTCATCCCGTCGCTCGCGACGATGATCTTTGGATTGCTGGCCGGCGGCCTGCTGCGAAGCTCGAGAAGCCCGCAGGCAAAGACCCGCGCGCTGGTCGGGTACGGCCTCCTCGGGATTGCGTTGGGCGCATCGCTGCATTTTCTTGGCGTCTGTCCGCTGGTCAAGCGTATCTGGACACCGTCGTGGACGATTTACAGCGCCGGCTGGGTGTCGCTGATTCTGGCGGCCTACTATTACGTGATTGACGTGCGCGGCGCCTGGCGCTGGACGCTGCCGCTTCTGGTTGTCGGGATGAATTCAATCGCGATGTACGTGCTCGTGCACGTGACCGCCGATTACATCAGCGGAGCCCTGAGGATTCATCTGGGACGCGCGCCGTTTGACTTGTTCGGCCGCGCCTTCGCGCCGATCACGACGAACGCGGCAACGCTCGTGATTTTGTGGCTGATGCTCTTATGGATGTATCGCCGGAAGATCTTTCTGAGAATCTAAATTAGCACCTTGGAGAGGTGGAGGGCATGGAGGTCTTGTCACCTTGGAGAGATGAAGGGCATGGAGGCAGGAATCGCCCGCCCCAGGTCGGCCGTCCCACCTCCATGTCCTTCATCTCTCCAAGGTGACCCTTCTCCAAGCAAACCCTACAGCTCTCGGACCCAGATATTTCTGAAACTGATCGGCGGGCTGGGATCGCCGTGCGCCTGCAGCTTGATGGGCGCGGTGTCGTACTTCTTGTACTCGGGCTTGCCGATGTACAGCGTCTCTCCCTTCAGTTCGACGTGATTCTGAATCAGGACGCCGTTGTGAAACACGGTGACGTAGGCCGGCGTCTTCACCGAGCCGTCGGCGTTGAACGTCGGAGCCGTCCAGACGACGTCGTAGGTCTGCCAGTCGCCGGGCTTGCGGCTGGCGTTGACGAGCGGAATGTACTGTTTGTAGATGCTGCCCGCCTGGCCGTTGACATACGTCTTGTTATTGTACGAGTCGAGCACCTGCAGTTCGTAGCCGCCGTCGCCGGACCCGGTCGAGGCCAGGAAGACGCCGCTGTTGCCGCGAGCCTGATCGCTGCCGGTGATGTTCTCCGGAATGCGCCACTCGATGTGCAACTGGTAGTTCCTGAATGAACGTTTCGTCTCGATGTTGCCCGCGGACTTCACGACCGTCAGGATGCCGTCGGCCACCTTCCAGCCGGCCGGCGCCTTGTCCCTCGTCGCCACCCATTGATCGAGATTGGTGCCGTCGAACAGGACGATCGCGTCGGACGGCGCGGCGCCATTGGCGACGCCCGGCGTAACGGTCGTGGGCACCGGTTCCCAGACTTCGGTATCAGCCGGATTCCCGCGCGCTGGAGCGGCGCCTCCGCCGCGCTGGGCGGGCGGCTGTTGTGCTGAAATGGGTACCATCGCCAGACAGAGCGCCGCCGGGACGAGGACCCGAAAGACCAAGCTTTGCATGCGTGACCGCCTTTGCCCCGCATTCTCGTTCCCGGGCCCAGCTCTGTCAAGAAACGGGAGTCCGACGTGCGCCTGATGACGATCTCTTTCCGAATCCTGTTCGCGGCGATCGCGCTTCCGGCGCTGGTGGCCGCGCCGGTCGAGCGCCGCTTGTATGTCGCTGAAGACCGCGGCGGCGTCAGCGTGTACGACATCGACCGCGGGCACCAGTTCATCCGCCGGATCGACGTCCCCAACTCCGGGGCCTACAAAGGGATTGCCGCGAGCGCGTCGCTCGGGCGGCTGTATCTGACGTCGAACGCTCCTGACACGCTGATCTGTCTCGACCTCGCGACCGATCGCGAGATCTGGCGCAAGACGCTCGGAACCTACGCGGACAGCCCGGCGATCACGCCCGACGGCCGAACGCTGTACGTGCCGTACCGCCGTGAGGACGACTGGAAAGTCGTGGACGCGGCCACCGGGGACGTCAGGGCGACCATCGCAGTCGCGCGGGGAAAGCAATACGAGGTCGATTCGATCGAGGAGATCGGGCCGCACAATACCTGGATGAATCGCGCTGGCACACGCGTGTACTTCGAAGTGTTGACCGAGCCGTACGTCTGGATCGCGGACGTCCGGACCAACACGCTCCTCGGCAAGGTTGGTCCGTTCAGCAAAGGCATTCGACCGTTTGCCGTCACGGACGACGAGCGATTGGTCTATGCGAATGTAGACGCCCTGCTCGGATTCGAGGTCGGTGCGGTACGCGACGGCGCGCGGTGGGGCGGGCCGATGGTGGCGCGCGTGGAGGGCAGCACACCGCCTGCCCGACTGGCCGAGATCCCGAACCCGCCGAAGAACAAGCCTCACCTCACGCCGAGTCACGGCATCAACGTGCGTCCCGACCAGAAAGAAGTGTGGATGGTCGATGGTGTCTACGGCTACGTGTACGTCTACGACATCACGACGGCGGCACCGCGTCAGATCGCCAGCATCGCGCTGTACGAGACTCCATCACAGCAGCCCCATCCCGGGTGGATCACGTTCAGCCTTGATGGCCGGTTCGCGTATCCGGACGCGGGCGGCGTCATAAACACCGCCACGAAGCAAATCGTGGCCCGCATTCCGACCAGAGAGAAGCTGATCGAGATCGATTTCGAGAACGGCAAGGCAGTCAAGGCCGGCCACCGGTAGGGCGTGTAGCAGATTGCCACCTTGCAAACTTGGAGAACTTGCAACCTTGGAGAAATGGAGGGCATGAAGGGGGTCAGGGGCTGGCCTGGACAGCCCGGCATTGCCGGGCTGCGACGGAGAAACAGATCGCCAGACACGAACACGCGGGGATTCGTTTCTGGCGTGCTCGTGTCTGGCGGTCTGTTTCTCCGTCAGGCCGCCGGAGGCGGCCCAGGCCAGCCGATGGCAATCTCCATGTCCTCCATCTCTCCAAGGTGAAAATCCTGAATCAGAGGATTGTCGTGAGCGATCTTGTTGTCGAACGGGCAGACATTCAGTGCCCTTCGGCGCGCCTGCTGATCGCGGCGCTCAACGCTGAGCTGTCCGCGGCCTACCCTGAACAAGGGGCCACACACTTTCGCCTCGATCCATCGGAGGTGGCCGAAGGCCGAGGCGCATTTGTGATGGCGACGCGAAACGGCACACCGATCGGCTGCGGAGCGGTGCGGCGCATCGGCGACCGCACCGGCGAGCTCAAGCGCATGTACGTCGTTCCGTCGCAGCGAAGCAGGGGCGTCGGCCGCGCCGTGCTGGATGCGCTCGAGGATGAAGCGCGATCACTTGATCTCTCGCGCCTGTTGCTCGAAACCGGCGTGCGTCAGCAGACGGCGATCGCGATGTACGAACGCGCAGGCTTCTCGCGCGTCCCCGCCTACGGTGAGTACGTCGGCTCGCCGCTCAGCGTGTGTATGAGAAAGGATCTTCACAGATAGGCGCGTCAGGATGCCGGGCGAAGCCGTTTGATCTGAAGCTCTTGCTCAGGCGGCCAACCGCCGGTCTGGTACCCGGCCGAGGTACTTCCCGCACAGGCCTCCCAACAAGCCCAACATCGCGGCGATGGCTGGAATGATGATGGTGAACCCCAGTGCCTCGTCCCAC
This sequence comes from uncultured Acidobacteriota bacterium, assembly GCA_963724645.1. GTDB lineage: Bacteria > Acidobacteriota > Vicinamibacteria > Vicinamibacterales > SCN-69-37 > CAVXSP01. Next base: position 797,395 of record CAVRVJ010000003.1, on the reverse strand, counting down.
CCTCCCGTGACGTAGAACAGATTGAGCTTGACCGGATCGTGCTGGATGACGGTGTAGAAGAGGACGACGTCGAAGCCCAACGAGATCGCAAGGCCAATTGCCGCGGCCGCCGCCGCCGTCAGCAGACCGGCGCGCGCCTGGCCCGTGCGATAGCCGGCATAAAGACCCGCGAGAAGGCACGTGCCGACCGTTGAGTAGGTGCTGAGCGCCGATCGGAACTGATAGCTATGTGGCGCGAGCCCCGGCGGCGCGAACGTGTCGAAGAGCGACCGCACGATCCAGGCAGTAGCGTTCAGGATCACGAACATCCAGCTCAGACGCCAGAGAAATCCCGCCACCTGCCGGAAATACCAGAGATTGGCGCGCCGCTCGCCGCGCGACGGGCGCACGTTCTCCCGGTACTCTTCGAGCAAATCGCCCGGGATGCTTTCTTCGCTCGACACCGGCACCAGCCACTTCAGCAGATCCTGCGCGAAGACCGGCGGCTCGCCGGAATGAAACGACGATGCCTGGCTCGGATTCATGCGCGTCCTTTCAGCGGCCATGCGAGGCCGCGCCAGATGTTCTCGCTCGCGGTTTTCGACGCGTTCAACGCGCGCACGCCGGCGGCGGTCAGGGCGTAGTACCGCCGCGCGCGGCCGCCGCGCTGCGGCGTGCCCGGTGCGAGTTTCGACGTCACCAGTCCCTTGGATTCAAGTCGATCGAGCGTCGCGTACACGGCGCCTGCGGCGACGTCACGCTCGAGCCGTTCCTGCACGTCGTTCAGAATCCGGCGGCCGTACCCTTCCGTCCCCAATCGCCAAACGGCAAGAAGCACCGCTTGTTCGAATGTCCCTAGCACGTCTGCCATGACTACATTGTAGGCATAATGGCGGTCCGATGCAAGGCGGCAACACGCGAAAGATGACGCGACCATATAATGCCGCGAGCCATGAACCACTCCCGGCTGCTCGCGGCGACCGTCGCACTCGCCACCGGCGCCCTGCTGCCGGTCGCTGCGCGCCAGGACGATGTGACCGTTCGCGCGAGCTTCGCCAGCGCCGAGCACATTGCCGATTGGGACCTCGATGGCTCAGGCCGATGGACCATGGGGAATGGCTTGCTGATTCTGGCGACGCCGGGAGTCCCGTCGGGCCCCATCCGCCGGCCGGCCGCGATAGCGATTCTCAAGACACCGCCGCTCGTGCGAGCGACGGTGCAGGCCCAGATGCGCTCCACGGCGCCGCTGGACGTTGTCAACCGCGACCTGGAGATCGTTTTTGGATACGAATCGCCGACCCGCTTCTATTACGTGCATCTTGCCGGCATCACGAACGACGTACACAACGGCGTGTTCCTTGTGGCAGGCGCCGATCGGCGCCGACTCGATCCCGGCACAACGCCGCCACAGCTGAAGGACCAGAACTGGCACGGCGTCCGGCTCGAGCGCGATGGCTCGACCGGGCGCGTGCAGGTGTATGTCGACGGGTCGCGCACGCCGGCGTGGGATCTGGTCGACGCAACCATTCGAGGCGGCCGCGTAGGGCTCGGCTCATTCGACGACACCGGAGAGTTTCGTGACGTCGTCGTGAAAGGCAGCAGACAATGACTCGGATCCTCCTGGCCTTCATCCTCTGGACGTTTCCAGCTGTTCAGCAGCCCGCCCAACCGCTCGTCGTCAAACAGCTCGCGCCGGACGTGTACTGGACGCAGGGCGGCGCCGGTGGCAACACCGGCATCATCATCGGCCGGACCGGCGTCATCGTTGTGGATGCGAAAACGACGCCGGAATCGGCGAAGGAGATGCTTGCCGAGATCGCGAAGCTGACGCCGAAGCCTGTGACGCAGGTCATCTTGACCCACAGTGATGGCGACCACGTCAATGGCCTGTCGGCATTCCCGAGCGGGATCGGTGTCATCGCGCACGAGGGCGCCAGGAGCGAGATGGAAGCGGCGCTCGCGGCGGCCGGTCGCGGCGCGCCACCACGCGATCGCATGCCGTCGCGCGTTATCGCGCGGACTGGCGAGACGCTGACGCTGGATGGCGTGACGATGGAGCTTCACCACTGGTCGCCGGCGCACACGAGCGGCGACCTCATCGTCTACCTGCCAGCCCAGAAGGTCCTGTTCACCGGCGACATCATCGTCGCCCAGCGCCCCGACCCGTTAATCCATCTCGAGAAGCAGGGCTCGTCCGAGGGCTGGATCACCACGGTCAAGGGCCTGCTCGGCCTCGCCGCGACTCAATTCGTGCCCGGGCACGGCGACCTGCTGACGAAGGACGAAGTCCAGGCGCGCCTGCGGGCAGCCACCGACAAGCGCGACAAGATCGCCGGTCTGGTCAAGGACGGCAAAACGCTCGATGAAATCAAGGCGGCCGTTGGAGATCCGCCATCTGCGCCGCCTCCGTCGCAGGCGCCGCCTTCGGCCGCCGCCGGCCGTGCTCAGGGCGGGGCGCCAGCGCCCGGCCGCGGCGGCGGAGCGTTTGCGAGCTTCACCGAGGTGGTCTACCAGGAGCTGACAAGGCGATAAGCCGGCGATGTGATGGCCGCCATCTCAATCCGTCCGTATCGGCCGGCTGACGCGTCCGCGCTGCATGCCGCCGCGCTCGAGTCGGTTGCGGATGTCTTTCCGTGGCTGCCGTTCTGTCATGCGGACTACTCGATCGAGGAAGCCCGCGACTGGGTCGCCAGCCGCGCCGTGCTCTTCCAGAGCGGCGTGGAGTATTCCTTCGCAATCGTCGACAGCGACGATCGCTATCTCGGCGGCTGCGGGCTCAACATGATCAACCGCGTGCACCGGTTCGCGAATTTAGGCTACTGGGTCCGCACCACCGAGGCGGGGCGTCGGGTCGCACCCGCGGCGATTCGTGAGACCGCGCGATTCGCTTTCACGCACACGGACCTCGTGCGGCTTGAAATCGTCTGCGCTGTTGGAAACACCCGCAGCCAGCGGGCTGCTGAGCACGCAGGCGCCCTGCGCGAAGGCATCCTCCGAGACCGGCTGTTTCTGCACGAGCGTTCGATCGACGCGGTGATGTACTCGATCGTGCGGTCGGGATGGACCGACGGACGGATGGAGTCCCGTGGCCTGAAAGGCTTGGCGCCTATTTTTTCTCCGGAAACAGCTGCACGCTCACGTAGTTGCTCGTGTTCAGGTACGTGCGCGCGGCCTGCTGCGCCAGCTCGGGCGTGATCTTGTTGTAGTAGTCGGCCAGGTTGAACAGCGTGGCCAAATCCTCGCCGAACTGATAGCGGCTGGCGATATTGGTCAGCAGGAACCCGTTCGTCTTGCTGCTCGTCTCGAGGTCCCGCAGGAAAGTCTCCCTGACGTCCGAGACCTGCTTGGGCGTCGCGCCGTTCGTCTTGAACTCTTCGATTTGCTGAAGGACGGCCTTGACGAGCTCGTCAACGCGAGCCGGACTCGACCCGAACTCGATGCTGAGCTCGTATTCCTGCCGCGGAATCTTCGAATAGGAGGGGTTCACCGACACGCTGTAGGTGCCGCCGAGGTCCTCCCTCAGCGTCTCGCGCAGGCGGTTCTGAAGAATGTCGGCCATGGCGCGAAGCGCGACACGGTTCATCTGGTTGTACTCGAACGGCCCGGTGAAAATCATGACGGTCTGGCTGCGAGGCTCGATGCCCTTTTCGACCTTTGCCTGCACGACGCCGGCAGCCGGGCGCGCGCCGACGTCCTTCCAGGTCTCTTTCCGATGCAACGCCGGCAGGCCGCCAAGGTACCGCTCGACGAGCGGCTTGATCGCGTTGAGATCGAACGTGCCGACGAAGGTGAACGTGAAATTGCTGGCGTCGGCGAAGCGGTCACGGTAGAAGCTCATCGACTTTTCGAGGTTCATCTGATCGACCCGCTCCGGGGTCATCGTCTGCCGCCGCGGATGGTTCTGATAGAGCGTCTTCTGGAGTGTCTGGCTGAACGCGAACCCCGGCGTGGCCTGCTGATTCGCCATGGCGGCTTTGGTTTGCGAGGTCATCGCGCTGAAGACCTCCGGATCCGGCCGCGGTTGGGTGAACCGCAGGTAAATGAGCTGGAACAGCGTCTCGAGGTCCTTCGGCGAGCCGTTGCCGTTGAGGCCTTGTTCCGTTTCAAAGATGAACGGATTGACGCTCACTGCCTTGCCCGCCAGCGTCTTCCGCAAATCCACCGCGCTCAATTTCCCCAGCCCGCCGGCCGAGACGACTTGTGCCGCCGTGCTGGCCGGAACGAAGTCCTGATCGCTCGCGAGGGACGTACCACCGGGACTCGTGGCCCGGAACACCACCTCGTCTTCCTTGAAGTTCGTCGGCTTGAGGACAACCTTCACGCCGTTTGAAAGTTCCCACTCGGTGATTCCGTACGCCTCCCTGGTCGTCGTCTTCGCGATCGATCCCGGCGTTGGCGGCGCGTCGAGCAGCGGCGCCGTGCCGACGCTGTCGACGTACGCGGTCAACGGCTTGTCGGCTGCCGTCGCCATCACCGTCGCCAGCTTGGCCTCCGTCGGCACCGTCAGGCCCGCCTTCTCGGGCGTGCTCGCAGCCACGACGCGATTACGATTCGGGGTCCAGTCCTTCGCGAGGCTGTTGATTTCTGCGAGCGTGATCTGGGGCAGGAAGCGCTTGTACAGCTCGTTCTCGTACACGATGCCGGGAATCGGCTCGCGCGTCAGAAAATTGCGAATCAGCTCGGCGGCCAGCGTCGCCGACTGCTGGTTTTCCTTCTCGGCCACGGCGCGCTGGAGGCTGCGGGAGAGATTGGCCCTCGCGCGGTCCAGTTCCGTCGTCGTGAACCCGAAGCGCGCCACGCGCTCCGCTTCGGTCAAGACCGCATCGAGTCCGCGCTCGACGCCATCTTCTTTCACGCTCGCGCTGAGTACGCGGGCGTTCTTGGTGCGGACGAAGGACTGTTGCCCGGCGCCGGCGCCGAGAAACGGCGCGTCCGGTTTCTGCGTCATCTCGCCGAACCGCGCGTTCAGCATGCCGGCGAACAGACCCAGGACGATCTCGCTGCCGATAGGCGGCAATCGTGGTCGGGTCGGGCACATCAGTCATGCTCAGGACCTCCACGGTCGCTCTCGGCAGCTCCTTGTCGCTCGCGATCGTGTACAGCGTTCCGGGATGATCCGGCACCGGGTAGAACGTCCGCTTCTTCTGAGCCTTCGCGGCGGGAATCGTCTCGAAGTGGCTCTTGATCAGCCTTTGAATCGCTGGCCCGTCGAAATCGCCGACCGCCACGACCGCCATCAAGTCCGGCCGATACCAGTCCGCATAGAAGTTCGTCAGGCGTTCCAGCTTGGCGTTCTGGATGACATCCGGCTTGCCGATCGGGAGCCGCTCTGCATACCGGGAGTTCTTGAGCAGTACCGGAAACTGCTTGTCCTGAATCCGGCGCGAGGCGCCGAGCCCGAGGCGCCATTCTTCCATGACGACGCCGCGCTCCTTGGCGACCTCCGACGGCTCGAAAGACACGTTGTGCGCCCAGTCCTCGAGAATCAGCAGGGCCTTGTCCAACACTTCCGGTTTGTCGGTCGGCACCTGCAGCATGTACACCGTCTCGTCAAAACTCGTGTACGCATTCACGTGCGCGCCGAACTGCATGCCGATCGACTGCATGAAGTTGACGACCTCCATCTTCGGGAAGTGCTTCGTCCCGTTGAAGGCCATGTGCTCGACCAGGTGCGCCAGGCCTTGCTGATCGTCGTCCTCGAGAATCGACCCCGCGTTGACGACGAGCCGCACCTCCGCCCGATGTTCGGGCCTCTTGTTATTGCGGATGTAGTACGTCAGGCCGTTCGCAAACTTGCCGACCGTGATCTGCGGATCGACGGGTATCTTCTGTGTCAGCGCGGCTGTCCGCGGCGCGGCCACCGGCGTGGGCTGCTGCCCCGCGACAAGTACGGTGGCACCGACGATCGCGGCGACGAAAAGCCAGAGACGGACGCGCAGACGCACGATCATAAAAGGTCCTTTTCGATGCGCTCGCTCGTGAGGACCCCTCGATCCCCGCTCCGCTCGCGCGGGCTCACTGACACTCACGGTTCGCTTTGACCGGCCGGAGCTGAAATTATATCCCCCGATGGGCCGGAGCCCTGGGCGCGCGGTCGTCTCGGGTTTGTTGATGCTGGAGGCCGTGCAGTCGGCCCTGTGGATCGCCGCGCTGCTGCCGTCCCTGGGTGTCCGCGACCGGACAACGGTCGCGCTCGTCTGCCTCCGCGCGGCGGTCAGCGGCACCCAGATGGTCGGCGGTGTCTTGTTGAGACTGGGCCGAACGGCCGCCCCAGTGCTGGCCCGTTCGGCTCTGCTGGCGTCGGCGGCGTTGATGCCCTTCGAGACCGGCTGGCGGCTGGTGCCGACGAACCTGGATCCGACGTATCGCTGGTGGCTTGTGGCCGCGTACGGTATCTACGCCGGCAGCGCGGTCTGGTATTTGGGAAGGGATTGAGGAGGGCCCTGGCGTTCCGACTCCGTTGAAACTTGACGGATACGCCATAGCTTTGGCGAAGGCGGCCGCCCCAGGGATTGCGAGGCGGTCAGCCTCAGCGCCCGGGCTGGACCTGCAGAACCACTTTGCCGATCACATCTCCGCCTTCGAGTGCCCGATGCGCGTCCGACGCTCGCTCGAGGGGAAACGTCGCGTCGATGACGGGCGCCACGAGCCGCGACGTCGAGCAGGGGCCAGATCTCACGTTCAACGGCCGCGGCAATCGCGCCCTTCTCGGCCGGGGTGCGGGCGCGAAGCGTCGAGGCCGTGATGGTCAGCCGTTTGGTCAACATCGTCCGCAGCGAGATCTGCGCCGACGCGCCGCCCATGACGCCGATTTGCACCAGCCGTCCATCGCGCGCCAGGCAGTCCAAATTCTTTGCCGTGTACGGCGCGCCGACGATATCGAGCACGACGTCGACGCCTCGCTGATCGGTGGCGGCCAGAACGGCGTCGACAAAATCCTCTGTTCGATAGTTGATTGCGAGCGCGGCGCCGAGTCGCTCGCACGCGCGGCATTTTTCAGCGCTGCCGGCAGTCGCCACTACGCGGGATTTCCGCGCGGTTGCCAGTTGGATTGCGGTCGAGCCGATGCCGCTCGTGCCGCCGTGCACGAGCAGCCATTCGCCCGGCGCGAGCCGGCCTCGATCGAAGACGTTGGTCCAGACCGTGAAGAAGGTCTCGGGAATGGCGGCCGACTCGACCAGGCTCAGGCCGGCGGGCACCGGCAGACACTGCACACCGGGCGCGACCGCGCGCTCGGCGTAGCCGCCGCCGCTGATGAGCGCGCAGACCTCATCGCCAATCGCCCAGCGCCGTCCATTTGCCGACTGTGGCGGGCCGAGATCGTTCGTGCTGCCGAGCGCCGCGATTCGTCCGGCGACCTCGAGTCCTGGCAGGTCGCTCGCGCCCTTTGGCGGCGGATAGTGTCCCTCCCGCTGCATGAGATCCGGCCGGTTGACGCCCGCGGCTGCGACTTCAATCACGACGTCCCCTGGCCCCGGCGACGGCTCCGGACGATCGACGAGCCGGAGTACATCAGGAGCGCCCGGCGTGGAGATTTCGATGGCGCGCATGGCGGTGCGTAACAATCTACAGGATTTCCGGCGCATCTCTGCATGCGGCCGCACCCCCGGGCCTGGAGCCCGTGCTCCAGAACCTGTGTCGACTTGCAGAATTCGCAACGAGACGATAGAGACGATAGAGTTGTGCGCCAGCGACCGCGAACCTCCGAACCTGGAACATCGGAGGTTCGGCACCTTATGCCGACATTCATCAGTCACCCCACCGTCATCGCCGCGGCTGGAAACAAACCCAAGCGCATCGAAGAGTACGCCGGGCGCGTGAACTCGGGTCACGAAGCCGTGAGCGTCGCGCGAATGATTTCGCCAGAAGGTTGGCTCGAGCCCGGGCAGCGGCCGGTGTTCGAGGAGATTACCGTCGTCCTGCGCGGCATGCTTCGCGTCGAGCACGAGCAAGGCGCTCTCGAGGTGCGCGCCGGACAGGCGGTCGTCGCTCATCCCGGCGAGTGGATCCGGTACAGCAGTCCTGAGCCGGGCGGCGCGGAGTACATCGCGATCTGCCTGCCGGCGTTTTCGCCGGCGACAGTCAACAGAGACAGGGAGTAAGACCCAGGCCCCGGCCGGGGGCTGGCCAGAGGATCCCGCGACGGGCCCTGGATCTTTTTGTACCTCTTCCGGTGCAACAACCGTCGAATCGGTGTCTTATTCCGTCTAAAGGGAATTCAGAAGGTCAGGAGGAGCGCATATGCGCGTTTTCGGACAGTGCATCGCTGTTGTCTGTTTGGCTCTACCGCTCGTTGTAAACGCGCAGACGCCACCGCCAACGGCCCCACCAGCAGGTCCGGCATCTGCGGCGCAGACGCCGCCGGGGAGGCCGGCTCAGCCTCCGCCGCCATCCCAAGCCTCCATTGACGCGGCTGCCAAAGTGCTCGCGGCAGCACGAACGACGCTCGGCGGTGAAGCCAAACAGGGCGCAATCAAGACGTTCGTTGCCACCGGACGGACGCGTCGAGTGAGCGGCGAAAATCTGGTGCCGGTGGAATTCGAAGTCGATGTCGAGCTGCCCGACAAGTACGTTCGCAAGGATGAAATCCCGGCGAGGGAAAGTGAGCCGAGCTCCAGTGGCTTCAATGGCGACAACCTGATCCAGATTCCCGCCGCCTGCGCCGCCGCCAGTCGCGCCGGCCGGCGCACAGGCCGGTGGGGCAGGGCGACCGCCCGCCAACGCAGGACCTGGCGCGCCAGCGGCTCCCGCCGCCGCGCCGGGCCAACCCACGCCGGCAGGTGCGCGAGCGGCGGGGCCCGCGATGACGCCGCAGCAGCAACAGGAGGCGCAAAGAAGGAACCGCGTGCAGATGCTCAAGCAGGATTTCGCGCGCCTCACGCTCGGCATGTTCGCCACGTCCTTCGCGAGCTATCCGCTCGCGTTCAGCTACGGCGGACAGGCAGAGGCGCCGCAGGGCAAAGCGGACGTCGTGGATGTCAAGGGGCCGGGGAACTTCGCCGCGCGGCTGTTCGTCATGAACGATACGCACCTGCCGATCATGCTCAGCTGGACGACCCCCGCGACGCCGCAGAACCTTGTGATGACGGTGCCGGGTCAGCCGAAGCCGGCGACATTGCCGCCCGGGGCTATCGTGGTCGAAGGGCCGGCGGCGCCGCCGTCCGGCGCCTCGAAGGAGGATCAGGACGCGTACGCGAAAGCCGTCGCGGCACTCCGGCAGAAGACGCTGGCCGGCCGGACGATCGAGAACCGGATGTACTACTCCGACTACCGCGACAACGACGGCCTGCAATTTCCATTCAAGTTACGCCTCGCGGTCGGCAACGACACGATCGAAGAGACCACGTTCGATCGATTCCGGATCAACGCGAAGATCGACGCCAAGAAATTTGAGACGGTGAAGTAGGCACGTCGTCCGCGCGAGGTGTTTCCGTGTCGCACTTGTTACGGCTGGTCAGGCTTGCGGTCGTACTGCTCGCGCTCGTCGCGCCGTCCATCGCGCTCGCTCAGACATCGGGACAGCGCGGCAGGTTGATCGTTACGGTTACCGACCCGAGCGGCGGGGTTGTGCCCGACGCGTCGGTCGCCTTGACAGGGCTCGACGCCGCCACGAAGGCGGCCACGCTTCCGGCGATCAAGACGACTGACAAAGGCGTCGCCACGTTCGACGGCTTGACGCCCGGCCGCTACAGCATCACGGCCGAGTTTCCCGGCTTCGACCTCGGCTTGTTGCGCGACATCAAGGTCAATCGCGGTGACAACAAGCATGTTGTCGTGTTGCCGCTCAAAGGGCGGGCCGAGTCGGTGACGGTGGGTCCGGACGGCCAGGCGGCCGCGGCGACCCGGTCGACCACGGACTTCGGCTTGAGCGCCACGAAGGAGCAGATCGATGCGCTCTCGGACGATCCGGCCGAGATGCAACGGCAGATTCTGGAAATCGCCGGTCCGGACGCCGTCATCCGCGTCGACAGCTTCGAGGGCCAGCAATTGCCGCCGAAGTCGCAGATCAAGTCGATCCACGTCACGCGCGACCAGTTTGCGGCCGAAACGGAACAGCCGGGGTCCACGTTCGTGGACGTGATCACGCAACCGGGCGTGGGACCGATCCGCGGCGGCGCGAACTTCTCATTTCGTGACGGCTCGATGACCGCCAAGAGTCCGTTCACGCCAACCAAGGGGGCCGAGCAATATCGCGGCTTCGGCGGCAATGTGGGCGGCGCGCTGGTCAAGAACAAGAGCAATTTTTCACTCTCGGTGAACGGACAAGACCAGTACAGCACGCCCAACCTGAACGCGGTGACCCTCGCGGGCGCGCAGGCCGAGGCGTTGACGCTGCGCCAGCCGTCCGACAACCTCTACATCAACGGTCTGCTCGACTACGCGCTGACGAAGGACCAGACTCTCAGGTTCGGGTACTCGCAATACAACCAGTCGCAGACCAATCTGGGCGTTGGCGGGTACGATTATCCGGAACGCGCGTTCTCGCGCGACAACAACGGCTACACGTTTCGCGCGCTCGAGGCGGGTCCGATCGGCCGGCGATTCTTCATCAACACGCGGATGACGATAAGTTGGAACAACTTCGGGGCGCACTCGTCCTTCGAAGCGCCGACGGTCATCGTGCAGGATGCGTTCACCAGAGGAGGCGCGCAGCAGGCAGGCCGCGTGCACAACAAGGACCTCATCTTCGCCTCGGACCTGGACTACGTCCGCGGCATTCACTCATGGCGGACAGGCGTGATCGTGTACGCCGATTGGTACCATGCCGATCTCAACAACAATTATCTCGGGACGTTCACATTCAGCAGTCTGACCGCATATGAGGCTGGCACGCCGCTCGTCTATCGTCGGAGCATCGGCGATCCGGTCATCGACTTCTTCACCGCGCGCGGAGGCGCCTACTTTCAGGATGATATTCGCGTCCGTAAGGGGCTGACCCTCAGTCCGGGCCTGCGATACAGCCTGCAATCTCGCGTTGACGACTTCACGGCGTTCGAGCCACGTCTGGGCGTCACCTGGGCGCCCGGCAAGACCGGCGCGACGACGTTCCGCCTGAGCGGCGGCATCTTTCATGGCTCGCTCGATCCCGGGGTCTGGTGGCAGACCGTGCGCTATGACGGGGACCATCAGCGCGAGCTGATCATCGTCAACCCGCCGTATCCAGACCCGGGCGCGGCCGGCGTCGTGCCGCCCGTGAACCAGTACAAGCTGGGCAGCTACAAGCTCAATAAGAACATTCGATACAGCGGCGGCATCGACCAGAAGTTCTCGCCGAGATTCGGGATCAACGTTCTATACAACTATTACGATCAGGTTCAACTGCCACGCGGAACGAATCTGAATCCGCTCGTCAACGGCGTGCGGCCCAATCCTGATTTTGCAAACATCATCCAGACGGTGACCGATGCGGAGCTCATCCGGCATGAGCTGTACGTGAACTTCAACTTCAGTCTGGCCGGTCCTGGCCCAGCCGCGAATTCGACCTATTTCAACTGGCGCCGCCTCACGGTCAACGGCTCGTACTCCTTCATCCGGGCGCAGCGAAACGCCTTCGGGCCGTTCGACGTGCCGCCGAGCGGCAACCTGGCGGATGAATGGGGCAATGGGCCGGCCGACAATCCGTACCGGGTGTCGGTTGGCATCACCAGCACCCAGGTCAGGAATTTCAATCTCAATCTGTTGGTCACTGCCGCTGACGGTTATCCGTACAACTTGACGACGGGTTTCGACGACAACCAGGACGGTCTCATCAACGACCGGCCGGCCGGAGTCGGGATGAACTCGCTGCGGGCTGTGCGGACCTACAGCCTGAACCTTCGTGTGGCGTACCAACTGCCAATGGGCAGTCAAGGGCCCGGTGCGGCCGCGAGTCCGGGCGCGCCCCAGCGATACCGCACGAGTCTTTATGTCAACGTGAGCAACCTGACCAATCACGCGAACCTCACGGGGTTCAGCGGCGTGATGACCTCACCTTATTTCATGCAGGCCACGGCGGTGCAGAACCCGCGACGTGTGGACATGGGCATGAACATTGCTTTCTAGCGCCCGATTGCAGGGGGAGCCGTCCATGTGGTCTACGCCGTGCTGGTTCGCTATGGCCCTGTCGCTTACCGTCGCTTTCCTCGTGCCGGGCCGGGCGGCGGCCCAGGCCGCCGCACAACGCGGCCGACTCATCGTCACCGTCGCCGACCCGAGCGGCGCCGTCGTGCCGGATTCGACGGTGACGGTCGTCGGTCTCGACCCGGCGACCAAGGTGGCGACGCTGCAGCCGATCAAGACCAGCGACAAGGGCGCCGCCGTGTTTGAAGGGCTCGTGCTGGGCCGGTACAGCATCCGGGCCGAGTTTCCCGGCTTCGAGCTGGGTCTGCTGCGCGACATCAAGGTCAACCGTGGGGATAACAAGCACATCGTCGTACTGCCGCTGAAAGGCCTGTCCGATTCGGTGACGGTCGGGCCGGACCGCCAGGCCGCGGCAACGGACCGAACCTCGACATTCGGGACAGCCCTGACCCGCGAGCAGGTGGACGCGCTGTCCGACGATCCCAACGAGATGCAGCAGCAGTTGCTGGAAATGGCTGGCCCCAGCGCCGTCATCCGGGTGGACAGCTTCGAAGGCCAGCAGTTACCCCCCAAGTCGCAGATCAAGTCGATCCACATCACGCGGGATCAGTTCGCGGCGGAGAACCATCGCTTCGAGGGGTTGTTCATCGACATCATCACGCAGCCGGGCATCGGCCAGCTTCGCGGCGGTGTCCGCGGCGGCTTCTACGACAGCTCGATGGACGGGAAGAACCCGCTCATCGACAAGAAGGGCCCGGCACGGAGCCGCAACTATTCCCTCAACATCAGCCGGTCGATCATCAGGAACAAAGCTGACTTCAACCTCGGGTTTTCGGCCTTCAACGACTACCGGACGCCGTATGCAGTTGTCGGTACGCCGGCCGGGATGGCGGCGGACAACCTCAGGCTGCGGACGCCGAGCAGGAACTATTCCGTGAACGGCACGTTCAACTACGCCGTGACGAAGGATCAGACGATTCGGATCGGCTTCGGACACAACCAGGCGTCGCAGGACAACCTCGGTGTCGGCGGGTTCAATCTCGCGGATCGCGCCTATTCGACCTTCAATCACAACACGTCGATTCGCGTGCAGGAGGCCGGGCCCCTGGGCCGGCGGTTCTTCACCAACACGCGCTTCTCGATGAACGTGTCGGACTCCGGGTCCCATTCGGTTCTGGAGGCGCCAACGATCATCGTCAACGACCAGTTCACGATCGGCGGCGCTCAGGTGGCCGGTGGTCGCGACAACCGCACGTTCACGCTGATGTCGGACCTGGATTACGTCCGGGGAAGAAATTCGTGGCGTGCCGGTGTTTCGCTGGAAGGCGGACACTATCGAACCAACGACGCCACAAACTACCTTGGGACCTTCACTTTCGAAACGCTCGATAACTACGAGTTGGGCACGCCGCGCAGCTACACGCGCCGGATCGGCGATCCGTCGATTGCTTACTGGTATGTCCAGGCGGGCTTCTACATTCAAGATGACCTGCGCCTCAGCAAGAGCCTGACGCTGAGCCCCGGCCTGCGTGTTGAGGCACAGACCCACGTGCCCGATCACAACAATCTCGCGCCTCGCTTCGGCATCACCTGGGCGCCTTTCAAGAACGGCAAGACGACGCTGCGCGGCAGTTGGGGCATCTTCTACGACTGGCTGCCTTCGGGCATCTACGAACAGACGCTGCGGGTCGATGGCGTGAAACAGCAGGAGCTGAACATTCTTGACCCCAGTTATCCCGATCCAGGCCCGGTCGGCGACGTGACTGCGACCAACAAATACCTGCTGGCCGGAAATCTCCCGATGGGCAGCACGAATCGACTGAGCGCTGGAATCTCGCACGCCGTCACCAAGAGCTTCAATGTGGGCGCCACCTACATTCGCGGTCGAGGCACCGGCATGCTGGTTGGCGAGAACCTGAATGCGCCGGTCAACGGCGTCAGGCCGGATCCCGCGTTTGTCAACGTCATCGAATCCGTCCCGAACGGAGCGTCGCGTCAGCAAAACGTGAATCTGAACGCCAGCCTGTCAGTGCCCGCCCAGCCGGGCGCCGGGCCGAACGCTCCGAGCGCGCCCCGGTTGGTCTGGAAGCGGGGCCTTGGGGTGTACGCCAATGTGAGCTTCAACAAGCTCGAGAACAATACGGATGGCGCGTTCGCCACGCCGTTCGACCCGACGCTGGCGAGCGAATGGGGCCCCGCTCTGTTCGATATCCGGCGGCGCATGTCCCTCTACATCGGGACGGGCGCCTTGAAGAACTTCAACGGGCAGATCGGCATCAATGCCGCGACCGCAACGCCGATCAACATTCGGACCGGCTACGATGACAACGGCGATCTGATCTTCAACGATCGACCGGTGGGTCTCGGCCGGAACACGGCCCGCGGCGCCGGCCAGTGGAACATTAACGGGTACTTCAACTACTCAATCGGTTTCGGACGGCAGCAGACGCCCAGTCAGCCGGGCGTGATGATCATGATGAACGGCGGCGCCATCACGGCCACGACGATGGCGGCCCAAGCGGCGCCTCGCTATCGGATGAACTTCTCCGTGAACATGGAGAACCTGACGAATCATGCGAACCTGACGCAGTACAGCGGGATCATGACGTCGCAGTACTTTCTCCAGCCGACGCAAGTTGTGGGTGTACGGCGGATTACGTTCTCGATCGGCTGGAGTTTCTAGAGCTGTTCTCACATGGGCCTTCGGGCCCGCAGGCGTGCTTTACAGGAACCTCGTCAACGTCACGTCGACGGTGCGCACGCCGTGCCGCGCCGGGCGCCATTGCACCATGATCGGCGTCTGGTACCTGCCTTCAACGACGCCGCCGCGGCCAGGCGTCGCGGTATCGGAGACGAGCAGATCGACCGACCGCTTCATTCGCAGGAAGCGCGCAACCGGCGCCTCCAGCGCGCGAGCTACGATGCGTTCTATGCGGGAGGCGCCCAGGCCGACGGCGTCGACCAGCCGGTTCAGCGCCCTGACGAGATCGTACTTGGCGTAGTCGAGCGCCTTGCTGGGCACCGCGCGCGGATCGTTCCACGCGTGCCGCGCCTTCTCGGCAGCGAAGCGGAGCGGATTGCGCAGCACGTCGGCAAGGTCGTGCTGCATCAGCAGCGTCTCGTATTCATTGACCGTCAGGCTGGCGTACTGCTCGCCCGATCCCAGCTCGAGGCGAACGCGCCCCTTCTGGACCTCGTGACGATCGATGAACTCCGCAAGCTGCGCGTACAGCCCCAACCGGGCGTCCTTGAGATTGACGGCGTTGATGGGATGCGGCGAGACCGGGACGTGCAGCGTCGTTCGCGCGACGATTGCCTCGTGGTCGTAGCCGACCAGCGTCGTCGCCCGGCGGCGCGGCGTGCCTCCGTTCATGCCGTCCAGGTCGATGAAGTAGGCCGGTCCTGGACGCCGCATGACGTACGACACGCAGGAATGGAGTCCACCCGCGATGAAGGCCAGGTGGGAATCGCCGTTCGTCGGCTCGACCACCCGCTGCTCCGGTGCCAGCTCGTCGCGCAGCTCGAGTTGATCGTGCCGGTAGCCGGCGCCTTCCGGAAAGACGGTGCGAAAGACATCGAGGTACTGGCCGATTCCTTGAGTGCGCGCCGACAGCCGGGCCGCGAGGCTCTGGGGAAGATAGCCTGCCGTGGTATGCGGCGAATAGTAGAGACAGCGCGAATACGATTCGAACGCCGCGCCGAAACGACTAGCGGCTTGCGCCCGCACATCGAGGAAGTCCAGACGCGCGCGCGGGGTAACGTCGAGAGCGAGCTCCAGCGGTGCCACAGTTGTGAATCCGGAAGAGGGTACCATCAGGGGGCGAGAACGGCAAACCCGGCCAACCGCGCCCGCGGGAGGTTCATCAACGGTAGCCGAAGACGGGCGGGAACATGACAACCACTAGTGCCGCCCATACCGCGTACACGGGCAGATAAGCGATCTGCCATCGCTCCAGCAGGGCAAACGAGCCCCGGTGACGCACGAAGCGCGCATAGAGCCACGCCGTCCACGCCAGGTTGACGAGCAGAATGAGGTTCTCGCCGAGAGCCGCTACCCGGTTGGGAGTGAAGCCAAACTCGGAGATGCGGGCGGCGATTGCCGCGAGCGCCACGCCATCGACCACCAGTGCGCTGACCACGAGCAGGAGCTGCAGGCTGTCGAAGAAGTCGGGCGGTGCCTGCGGGTCGCGCGCGGAGGCCGCGTAGAGCACCAGGCCCACGACGAGCGCGAGCAGCAGATCGAAGCCGATGAGTACCTGCCGCTCCACGTTGATGGGGCTGCCTGTCCACGCCATCGTGCCCAGAAACGCCAGCAGAAGAAGGGTGAACAACGGCGTGAACAGCCTGGTCAGCACCGGTGCCATGTTCTCGATGACGCTCTGCTTCGCCTCCACGAGCCAGGATCCGATGATGACAGCCCCAGCCGCCCCGCACGGGACCATCCAGCCCCCGATCAACCACTCAGCCTTCATCCCGATGGATGTGAACATCATCACCGTAAAGCCGATCAAGACGAACCCGCCGAGTGCGATGAGCACGTAGTAGATCGCGAGTTCGCCTGAGAACCGGACGAAGTCCATGCGGCCGGCACGGGCAAACCAGCGGTTTCGGACGTAAGCAAAGCCGACGACCAGCCACAGCGCGATCGGCAGGTGTAACACGGTGAGCAACTGAGTGTCGCTGCCGCGCGGGAAGTTGTCGAGCCGTCCTCCTGGATTATGGAAGGGAAAGACGTTGGCAAACACGGCCGCGACCGCGAACGTCAATGCGAGCCCGAGTGCTCGTGCAACGCCCGACCCGCGCTTCCAGATGAAGTAGACCGTCAGCAGCGGCAACACGAACAGGCTGGCGTTACGGAAGTAGAACGGCGGCACTTCCTTATCAGGGCTGAGCGGAAGACCGAACAGCGCCGGCACCTTGATGGCCAGCGCCGCGGCCAAAGCCAGGCCCAGGACAATGAGCGTCTCGCGACGTCCGGTATGCGCTGATTCATCGGCAGCGCCGGGGTCAATGACCAACTGCTTCCACAGCCGCTCGGAATGCGCGCGCGCGAACTCGCGCGACAGCGCGTCGAGGCTGCCCATGCGCTTGACCGCGACCAGAAAGGCTTCTTCTCCTGACAGGCCGGCCTCGGCCAGCGCTGTCAACTGGTCGCGCAGATGTCCCTCGAGCTCCTCGATGTCGGAACCGTGAAAGGCTTGTCGGCGGCGCAAGTACTCCCGCCACTGCCCGATTTGCTGCTCGAGCGGTTGATCGGCGGAGGTCGTCATGCCGTGCACGCCTGCATCCAGATACCTCGCAGAGTCCCGTCCACGACTTGCCACCGCCGCCGCTCGGCCGCCAGCTGTGCCCGGCCTTCTCGAGTGATCCGGTAGTACTTGCGCCGGCGGCCGCGCTCCGACGCGGCCCACTTCGCCGCCACAAGACCCAGGCGCTCGAGACGGTGCAGCACGGGATAAAGCATGCCGTCGGTCCACTGTAAATGTCCGCCTGACAACTCGGCTACTCGCTTGATGATCGCGTAGCCGTAACTGTCGCCTTCCGCAAGGATGGCGAGAACGAGGGGCGTGGCGGACGCGGCAACCAGGTCCTTACTCATGTCCATACGTAGAACTCTTATACATTTGTGTTCTATGTATGTCAACCGGAGGTCAATCGGGGCACGACGTAACGCGTTCGGTTTGGGGTTTATGAGATAGGTTCCAAGGGGTAAGAGGGTGAAAGCACCCTTTCACGCTCTCAGTGTTTCAGAATCGCTACTGCCGCGCCGACAAACGCGAGGATAGTCGTGATCTGTAGGCCGATGAGCCAGGAGAATCGCTGATCGAGCGCGGCTATCCTCGTGTCGATCTTCTGATCGAGCGACGTGAATCGGCTGTCCATCCGCTGTTCGAGGCCTAGAATCCGGTCATCTACTCGTTTTTCGAGGCTGACGATTCGCTGGTCCAGATGAAGTATTCGCTGGTCAAGGCTGGCCAGCGTCGCCTGGATTCCGGTAAGGACGTTTGACTGCTCCACCATTCGGCCTTCCAGGAAACTCACGCGCTCTTCAACAACCGCCATGCTCTGCTCCCGTGTCCGCGCCGTGACGGCGAATCAGCGTGATCAGAGCAGGAATCGTACCGCGCCAGGCGTCCGCGAATTCGCTGATCCCATATGGGACCTTGGAGGAACTGCGACGTCGACGAGGACTGGCGATGGCAGTTCTTTGCTCCCGACGACGACGATACCGTCGTCGGCGGCATGATGCAAGACCAGGCGGCCTCAGGCCGGGTCAGGGGCCGTCATCAGCCCGCGGTACGCCAGTTGGTGATCGTGCATCTGGTGAAAAACGCGATGCTTGCGCGCGTGAAAGTCAGCCACTTCCCCGCGCGCCGGCTCGACGACCTGTGTCGCGGCGTTCATGGCACCCATCGCCAGTTCGAGGTTCGCGTAGGCACCGGAGGCGACCGCACCGAGCATCGCCGCGCCAAGCAGCACCGCCTCGGGCTCGCGCGGCAGCACGAGCCGGCAGCCCGTAACGTCCGCGTGTTCGCGCACGAAGACCGGATTCTTCACGTCGCCGCCGCACGCGATGAGCGTGTCGATCCGATACTCGCGCGCGTTCATGGCGTCGATGATGTGCCTGGTGCCGTGGGCGATCGCCTGGATCGCGGCGAGATAGAGCAGCGCGAGACTCTCGATGCTGTCGGTCAAACGCAGGCCGCTGACCATGCCTCGCAGCGAGGCATCGGCGCGCGGGCTGCGGTTTCCGTGAAAGTCTGGATAGACATGAAGTTCATGCGTGAGCGAGGCAGGGAAGGACTCGCCGGACGCCAACCGATCGAGGATTTCGTTCAAGAGAGCGTAGACCGTCGTGCCTCGCGCGGCGGCATCGGTGCGCAACTGGGCGCCGCGTGCATGGCTGTGAACGACGTGATCGATCAGCGCCCCGGTCGCCGATTGGCCGCCTTCGGTCAGCCACCAGCCCGGCACCATCGCCGAGTAGTACGGTCCCCAAATGCCGTCGATGAATCGCGGCTCGCGCGACACGGCCATGTGGCAACTGGACGTGCCGCCGATCAGCGCCAGGCGGTGATTGAAATCGACACCCGCTTCGTCGTTCACACCGAGGAGTCCTAACCCTCCCGCATGCGCGTCAATGATCGAGACGCCCACTGGAATTCCCGGGACGAGGCCGAGTTCGCGCGCGGCGTCCGGCGCCAGCAAGCCGATCCGTTCGCCCATGGGCCGCACGTCGGTGCCGATCCGGGCGAAGCCTTCGCGCGCCAACTCTCCCAGGCCGATGCTCTCGAAATAGCCGGCATCCCATCGGCTTTCGCGTCCGAGATAGGTCCACTTGCAGACCGTGCTGCACAGCGATCGCACATCCACGCCGGTCGCGCGGTAGGTCAGGAAGTCCGGCAGGTCGAAGAACCTTGCGGCGCGCTGAAATGCTGCCGGCAGCTCCTCCTTCAACCAGAGAAGTTTCGGCGTTTGCATTTCCGGAGAGATGACGCCTCCAACATACTGCAGCACGCTGTGGCGGCCAGCTGTGATGCGTGCGGCCTGGGCGGTCGCGCGATGGTCCATCCACACGATCACGTTCTGCTCGTCGCGGGCGGTCGGACTGACGCTGATCGGCCGGTCCGCGGCGTCGAGCAGGACCAGCGAACAGGTCGCGTCGAAACCGATGCCGCCGATGTCGTCCGCGCCCAGGCCGGACGCCGCTAGAGCGGCTCGCGCCGCGGCGCCCGCGGCTCTCCAGATATCGTCGGAACTCTGCTCGACGAAGTCCTCCGCCGGGCGCCACATCTGAATCTCGTGCGTGCCGAGGCCCAGCCGGGTGCCCTGTGGGTCGAACAGCGCCGCGCGCACGCTCGCGGTGCCAACGTCGATGCCAAGAAGCGCTTTCGTCGAAACCACGGAGTCCTGATGCATTATCTTCTGGGCACCATGAAAACGCTTGCGATCGGCGTGCTGTTAGCGGCCATCTTGGCCGGGTGCAGCAAACCGCCCAGCGAACAGGCTGCGCCGATGGCAACCATCGCCTCCTCACCCGCGCCGGACACGTTTGGCGGAGATTTGGCGTTCTTGCAGGCTCACACCAAGGTTATCGTCCTGACGAGCCCTGATGCGGATGCGCCAGACGGCGCCCCAGCCCGAATTGCGGTCGCGCCTTCCTATCAGGGACGCGTGATGACCAGTACCGCCAATGGTCCAGACGGCCTTAGTTTCGGATACATCCATCGCCCCGGCGTCTCGGCCGGCGCGCCGCAGCCGCATATGACTGTGGTTGGCGGGGAAGATCGCTTCTGGCTGGGTCCTGAAGGTGGACAGTATGCGCTGTATTTCCCGCCCGACTCGGCGTTCGATACGGAGCATTGGCAGGTGCCGGCGCCGATCGACTGGGGCGAGTGGCCTGTCGTGTCGCAGAACGCGCACGAGGTCACCTTCCAGCGGGACATGACGCTGACCAATTACGCCGGCACGGCTTTTTCGATCCGTGTCGACCGCACGGTCCGCATGCTCGACGCGAAGGCCGTGGTCGCGCTGCTCGGACAGGCGCCCGGCGCAGGCACGCGAATGGTCGCGTACGAGTCAGAGAATCGAATCACGAACGAGGGCCAAGCCGCGTGGAAGAAAGACACGGGCCTCGTTTCCATCTGGATTCTCGGGATGTACCGGCCGGGCCCTCGAACCACGGTCGTGATGTCGTTTGTGCCCGGGTCGTCCAGTGAGCGCGGGCCGGTGGTCAATGACGCATATTTCGGTCCGATACCGAAGGAACGTCTCCGGATTGGCGACGGCGTGCTTTTCTTTCGGGCGGACGGCAAACAGCGGGGGAAGATCGGCCTGCCTCGGCCGCGCGCGCGAGACGTCGCCGGCAGCTACGATCCCGAGCGCCATGTGCTGACCGTCGTGAAGTTCACCCTTCCCGAAGCGACCGACTACGTGAACTCGATGTGGGCGCGCCAGCCGCGTCCCTATGCCGGAGACGTCGTCAACAGCTACAACGACGGACCGCTTGCCCCTGGCGCTGCGCCGCTCGGTCCGTTCTACGAAATCGAATCATCATCACCCGCCGCCGCGCTGGCGCCGCATGCGACGTTGCAACACGTGCATCGGACCATCCATCTGCAAGGGCCGGACGAAGAGCTCGACGCGATCGCCCGCAAGGTGCTCGGCGTGTCGCTTTCTGAGATCACAGGCAGTCTGGGCTCATAGTCCAAACGAACCCGCGTGCTCACCGAGCGTCGCCGGACGGCTCAGTCAGCCGCTCGAAATACACGAGCGGCGCACCCCGGTAGACGACACGGCCCACTTCGCGGAACCCGCATCTGGTATAGAACGGGCCTGCGCCCAGCGCGCCGTCGTACGCGTCCAACCGTATCGCCTCGCTCGGCCACGCCCGCGCGGTCGCGATCGCTTCCTCGAGCAGCCGACGCCCGATACCCTGCCGCTGGAGGCTGGGCTCGACCGCCATATCCACGAGATAGAGCGGCCGGCGAACCGGCGCGAAGTACTCGGGATCGATCGCCCACGGCTTCTTCGTGGCCAGGCGCAGCGTTGCGACGATGCCGCGGTGAGCCCGAGCCAGCAGGATGCGCGAATGCTTCAGACTGTGGAGCACTCCCTTTTCGCTCACCTGCCACGACCAGTGACCGCGGCCGTACAGTCGGGCCAGATCCTCGGCGACGCGGTTGCGGAGCGAGGCGATCGCACTCGCGTCAGCTTCGGTGGCCAGTTCAATTGAGACCTTCATGACTCGCCCGTCCAGCCGGTTGACGTTCCCGAAGCCGCCTCATATACTTCATATTCTGATGGTTGCCGCCGATCGAAAGCGTCTGGGACGAAAGCGGACGAAGCGGGTCAAATCCGCGTCGGCGGGAATGGTATGCGTATGAGCCGGGGTCGATAAGCCGGCGTTCGCTGCCAGCCTGAACCCGCCGATGCGCCAGCCGCACGGCGGGTTTTTTGTTGCGTGGAGAGGATGATTCGTGTCCCAGAAGCTTGAAGTCGGTGTCCTTGGCGCGACCGGCATGGTCGGCCAGCAGTTTGTGTCGCGGCTCGCGCGGCATCCGTGGTTTGACGTGACCTGGCTCGCGGCCAGCGAGCGGTCAGAGGGCAAGTCGTACGCGGCCGCAGCGCCCTGGCGTCTGGCCGCGCCGATGCCCGCCGGTTGTCGCGACCTGAAGGTGGACGGGTGCGTGCCCGGACGCGGACCGAAGGTTGTGTTCTCGGCGCTCGACGCGGCAGCGGCCGATCAAATCGAGAAGGAATTCGCGGCCGCCGGACACATCGTCCTGAGCAACGCGCGCAGCTTTCGGATGGACCCGCTCGTCCCTCTCCTCATCCCCGAGGTCAACGCCGATCACCTGTGCATTTTGAAGGAGCAGCGCGCCCAGAAAGGCTGGGCCGGCGCGATTGTCACCAATCCCAACTGTTCGACCGTCGTGCTGGCCACGTCGCTGGCGCCCCTTCGGCAGTTCAATCTCCGCGCGGTGATTGTCTCGACGATGCAGGCCGTCTCGGGGGCCGGGTATCCAGGCGTGCCGTCGCTCGACATCCTTGGCAACGTCATTCCGTTCATCGGCGGCGAAGAAGAAAAGATCCAGACTGAGACACTGAAGATTCTCGGAGACGACGGCGGCCGCTTGCCCTATGACGCCGTCGTGAGCGCGCACACGAATCGCGTTCCGGTCATCGACGGGCACACCATGACCGTGTCAGTCGATCTGGAGGAGGATCCGGATGTCGAAGAGGTGATCGAGGCGTTTGAGACGTTTCAGGGGCGGCCGCAAGAGCTGAAACTGCCGACCGCGCCCATGCCGGCGATCGTCGTGACTCGGGAACCCAATCGTCCACAGCCTCGCCTGGATGCCGATCTGGGCGACGGCATGGCCGTGTCGGTAGGCCGTGTCCGCCCGTGCCCGGTGCTGTCGAACAGATTCGTGGCGCTCGGACACAACACGGTGCGAGGCGCTGCCGGCGCGTCAATCTTGAATGCGGAGCTCATGAAGGCCGAAGGGCTGTTGTAACAAGGCGCTAGGCCTCTGGCCCCAGGCCCCAGTGTGGAACCTGCACCACGCTGGGGCCCGGGGCCTTGGGCCTGGGGCCCGGGGAGATGTCAGATCCATGGTCGTGATGAAATTCGGCGGGACGTCGGTCGCGGATCAGGCCGCTATTGGGCGTCTTATTTCAATCGTCCGGGCAGAGCGGCAGGTGGCCGCGCAGCCTGAAAGCGTCGATTGGCGTGGACCGGTGGTCGTCGTGTCCGCGCTGGGCGGCGCCACGGATCGGCTGCTCGGGATCGCGGCGGAAGCCGGCGCCGGCGATATTGAAGGCGCGCACGAGAACACGCGATCGCTTCGCGCGCGTCACCTCGACGTCGCTCGCGTCATCAGCAACGACCGGGAGCGTGAGGAGGTCGAACGCTTCATCGAAACCGAATTCGGCGACCTCGAGCGTGTCGTCGGTGCGCTCGGAGTGCTGCGGGAGGTCTCGCCGCGCTGGCTCGATGCCATCGCGGCGGTCGGTGAAATCACCAGCAGCCGCATCGTCGCGGCTGCGCTGACGTCGCATGGCCTGGCGGCCAGCTGGGTGGACGCGCGGCGCGTGATTGTCACCGGAGAAGAGCACACCGCTGCGCCGCCGTTGTTTCCAGAAACAAAGGCCGCGCTGTCGGCGGTGGTCGATCCCCTTCTGGCGGCGCGCCGGATTCCGGTCCTGGGCGGCTTCGTTGGCGCCACGCGCGATGGCGTGACGACGACGCTGGGGCGCGGCGGGTCGGATTACTCCGCCGCGATTGTGGGCGCCAGCCTGGGCGCGTCGGAAATCCAGATCTGGACGGATGTCGACGGAATGTTGACTGCCGACCCTCGGATCGTGTCCGGTGTCCAGGTGGTGCCGCAGCTTGTCGTTCGCCGAGGCCTCGGAGCTGGCCTACTTCGGCGCCAAGGTGCTTCATCCGGCGACCATCCAACCCGCCGTGGCGGAGAATATTCCGGTCAAGATCCTCAATTCCCGCCGGCCGCTCGACGCGCGCGGCACGCTGATCACGCGCGATCGCCCGGCCACCGATCGACCCTTGACTGCGGTGGCGTCGAAAACGGACGTGACCGTCGTGGACATCACGTCAACCCGCATGTTGATGGCCCACGGGTTCCTCAATCACATCTTCGAGGTGTTCGAGCACTTTCGGACGTCGGTGGATGTCGTCACGACATCCGAGGTCAGCGTCTCGATGACGATTGACGATCGGCGATCTCTCCCGATGATCATCGACAAGCTGAAGGAAGTCGGGGACGTGACCCGCGAAGACGACATGGCGATCGTCTGCGCGGTGGGCGAAGGCCTGCAGAACGACCCGACATTCGTCGGTGAGCTGCTGCACGCGATCGGCGACGTGCCGATCCGGATGGTGTCGCAGGCGGCGTCCCGCAGAAACATCACCTTCGTCATTCGCGCCGTCGATCTCCCCAGAACTCTGGCGCGCGTGCACGACCGTTTTTTTTCAAAGGTGCCTGTCTGAGAATCCTCCTGATTGGCCACGGCCGGATGGGTCAGCTCGTCGAGAGCCTGGCGTCGTCCTACGGCTGCGAGATCGCCGGCATCGTGGACGAGAACTCCGAGGCCGGCGCGATCCAGCGTGGTGAGTTCGGCCCCGTGGCGATGGCGATCGATTTCTCGCTGGCGCCGGCGGTACCGGCGAACCTGCCGCAACTGGCGGCCAAGGGCATCAGCGTGGTGATTGGCACGACGGGCTGGCAGGCGCACGAGGCCGACATGCGAGCGGTCGCGGACCGCGCGGGAATTGGAGTGTTGGCGTCCGCCAACTTCTCTCTTGGCCTGCAGATCTTTCAATTCGCGGTTGAGGCGGCGGCGAAGATGTTCGCGGATCGCGAGGAGTACGGCGCCTGGATCCACGAGCGGCATCACGCGGCCAAGAAGGACGCGCCGTCCGGGACCGCGCTGATGCTGAAAGCGGCGATGGAAGCCAAAGGGTACGGGCGGCGGATTGACATGTCGTCCGCCAGGGCCGGATCGGCACCTGGCACCCACACGGTCGGTTTCGACGGGCCGTCGGACATGGTCACGCTCACGCACGACGTCCGGGACCGCGCGGTGTTTGCCCGCGGCGCGCTCGAGGCTGCCAAATGGCTCCGCGGCCGGCGCGGATGGTTCACGATGAGAGACGTGGTTGGGTCCGCGGACAATTCCTAATTCCAGAGTCAGGAGTCATATGCGTACAGAGTTCACCGGTGTCGGCACGGCGCTCATCACTCCGTTCACGCGGGCTGGCGCCCTCGATGAGAGCGCCGTGCGGCGCCTCGCCAGGCGGCAGGTGGATGCGGGTGTTCATGTGCTCGTGCCCTGCGGCACCACCGGCGAATCGCCGACGCTCTCGGCAGACGAGCGCCGCTTGGTCGTCGAGATCGTGGCTTCCGAAGCCGCCGGCCGGGCGCTGGTGCTGGCCGGCGCCGGCGGTTACGACACGCGCGAGGTGATCCACGCGGTCGCCGACATGGAGAAGGCCGGCGCACAGGGCATATTGTCGGTGACGCCTTACTACAACAAACCGACACCTGAAGGGCTGTATCAGCACTACAAGGCGATTGCCGACTCGACGGCGCTGCCCATCGTGGTCTACAACGTACCGGGCCGGACCGGCTGCAATATCGATCCAGCCACGCTCGTGCGGCTCGCGACCATTCCGAACATCGTCGGCGTCAAGGAGGCCTCCGGCAACATCACGCAGATGGCGGAGATCTGTCGCAGCGTCCCGGCTGACTTCATCGTGCTGTCGGGTGATGACGCGATTACCCTGCCGCTGATGTCCATCGGCGGCGGCGGCATCATTTCGGTGGCGTCGAATGTCGTTCCCGCTGAAATGGTCCAGATGGTGGAGAGCGCCGAGCGCGGCGACTTTGTGACGGCGCGTCAGTGGCACCGGAAGTTGCTGCCGCTCATGCAGGTGAATTTCGTCGAGTCGAACCCCATGCCGGTGAAATTCGCGATGTCGGCCATGGGGCTGTGTGAAGAGGTCTTCCGGCTGCCGATGGTGTCGCCGAGACCGGCGTCACAGGACAAGATCCTCGCCACGATGAGGGAATTCGGATTGCCCGTGGTCGCCGGGTCGCGCGCGTGAGCGACCTGCCGCGGACGATCGAATCGCTCTTCGCCGCGGGCGCCGGGGCGGACAAAGCCGCGGCGCGCGAGGCGTTCTTCTCGCTCCAGCGCGCGCTGGGCCGGGGCGACGTGCGCGCCGCCGAGCCGGACGCCGGCTCGCCGTCGGGCTGGCGCGTCAACGGCTGGGTGAAGCAGGGCATCCTGCTCGGTTTTCGCTTTGGCGACACGGTCGATCAGTCCGCCGACCACGGGAAATGGCCGTTCTACGACAAGGACACGATGCCGCTGAAGCGCCCGGGCCTGGACGCCGGCGTGCGCATTGTCCCCGGCGGATCGACGATCCGCGACGGCGCTTTCGTCGCCCGCACGGTCATCTGCATGCCGCCGATGTACGTGAACGTGGGCGCGTATGTGGACGAAGGGACGCTCATCGACTCCCACGCGCTGGTCGGATCGTGCGCGCAGATCGGGAGGCGAGTGCATCTGAGCGCCGCCGCGCAGATCGGCGGCGTGCTCGAGCCAGTCGGCGCGCTGCCCGTCATCATCGAAGATGACGTGCTAGTCGGCGGCAACACCGGCATCTACGAGGGCACCGTCGTCAAGCAGCGCGCCGTTGTGGCCGCCGGCGTGATCCTCACCGGATCCACGCCGCTGTACGATCTGCCGCACGGCGTGATCATCCGGGCGGCGGCACAGCAGCCGCTGATCGTGCCCGAAGGCGCCGTCGTGGTTCCCGGCGCACGCGCCGTGACGACCGGCGCCGGCCGCGACTGGGGCCTGTCTCTGGCGACGCCGGTGATCGTCAAGTATCGTGACGACCGAACCGACACGCGCACGGAACTCGAGGCATGGATCCGATAGCGCAACTTCGACTCACCAGACAGCTGATCGATATCGACTCGACGACCGGTCGGGAAGGCGAGGCGGCGCAGTCTCTCGCCCGTACGTTGCGCGAACTGGGCTACCGCGTGATCGAGCAGCCGCTCGACGGCGGCCGCTTCAATGTCCTCGCGAGCGTGGGCGAGCCGTCGCTCGTCTTCTCCACGCATTTCGATTGCGTGCCGCCGTTCTTCCCGAGCCGTGAAGCCAACGGCCTGTTGTACGGCCGAGGTGCGTGCGACGCGAAAGGGATTCTGGTCGCTCAAATCGCCGCCGCCGAGCGGTTGCGCCGAGCCGGCGAGACGCGCGTGGGCCTGGTGTTCGTCGCCGGGGAGGAACGCGGGAGCGACGGCGCCAAGGCGGCGAATGCGCTCGCGTCGGGATCCCGCTACCTGGTGAACGGGGAGCCGACCGACAATCGGCTCGGAGCCGCGACGCGGGGCGTCTACCGCGTGCGGCTGATTGCGGCAGGACGAGCGGCGCACTCGAGCCTTCCCGAGCTCGGGGAGTCGGCCGTGGACAAGCTCATCGACGCGCTCGTCGCGGCGCGCGGCATCGAATGGCCGGTCGATCCGGATCTGGGCCGCACGTACTACACGGTCGGCCTCATCAAAGGCGGCGTCGCGCCAAACGTGATTCCGCCCGAAGCCGACGCCGAGATGATGTTCCGGACCGTCGGATCTCCCAAAGAGCTTCATCAGCTCCTCGAAGCGCGCGTCGGCTCGCTCGTCACGCTGGAAGAAATCCTGGTCGTCCCGCCCGTGCGCCTCGCCACGATTCCCGGATTCGAGACGGCAGTGTTTTCCTTCACGACGGACATTCCGTTCCTCGATCGCTGGGGCACGCCGCTGCTGCTCGGTCCGGGCTCCGTGAGGGTGGCCCACACAGCGGAGGAACACGTGGCGATTGACGAGCTGTCACGCGCGGTGGATCTGTACGAGAAGATCGTCACGCAGTTGCTGGCGAAGTAGAAGGGCACGAAGGGCAGGATGTCGGGCTGGCAAGTTCTCACCTTGGAGAAATGGAGGACATGAAGCAGGAGCGTCGTCGGCTGGCCTGGCCAGCCCGGCGTGGCCGGGCTGCGAGTGAGAAACAGACCATCAGAAACGAGCACGCTAGGGCCACCGATCCCCAGCGTGTTCGTTTCTGATGATCTGTTTCTCAGTCAGGCCGCCCGAGGCGGCCCAGACCAGCCGACCCTTCATGCCCTCCATTTCTCCAAGGTCGCAAGTTCTCCAAGGTCGCAAGTTTCTCCAAGGTTGCAAGCCCGGGAAGCGAAGGTCTGTCGCAAACCGGATAGTTCCGAGCGGGCGTTTCTCGTACAGTTCTGACATGACACTGACGAAGTCTTCCGGATCGCACGTCGTCGCCAGGGCCTGCCAGGCCGTGTCCAGCCGGCCAGAGGCGCCATGGAGCAGCACACGATTGGCGCGGGAAGCGGGAGCGACGCCCGTCCAGCTCCAGCGCGCGTTCCGCGCGATTCTGGGCATGTCACCGCGCGACTTCATCACCGCGTCGAAGCGGCAACGGTTTCTCGCGGAACTCAAGAAGCAATCGCGAGTGACCGATGCCATCTACGAGAGCGGCTACGGATCGCCGAGCCGCGTGTACGAGGCGATTCGTCTGCCGGGAATGACGCCGGCGACCTACGGCCGCGGCGGCAAGGGCGCAACCATCAACTGGGCGACGCGCGACTCGGCCATTGGCCGAATCATGGTGGCGGCCACGGATCGCGGCCTGTGTTTCGTGCAGATCGGAAAGACCGATCGGGCGCTGCAGTCGATGCTGCGGGAGGAATTCCCGCTCGCCGAGATCGCGGATCGGCCGGCCGCGGCCCTTGGGCCGCTCGCCGACGCGGCTCGAGCCGTGGCGGAGGACCGGTCGCCGGTCCCTGATTTGCCGGTCGACATTCGCGGCACCGCGTTTCAATGGCGCGTGTGGCGCGCGCTGACGCGCATTCCGCGCGGCGAGACGCGATCTTACTCGCAGCTCGCCAGGGAGATCGGCCGGCCCGCCGCCGTTCGGGCCGTCGCTCGCGCCTGCGCCACCAACCCCCTGTCGCTCGTCGTTCCCTGCCACCGAGTGGTCGCGGCCGACGGCTCGCTCGCCGGGTATCGATGGGGCATCGACGTCAAGAAGGCGCTCCTCGAGAAGGAACGGAAGTGACTTCGGGCTGACGCGGTTTTCAGGGGCGACGAGTTACGCCGCACATTGCGATCATGTTCATGCGGGCCAGACACGGATCGGAGATTCGGAGTAAACTCTCGCCGCATGGAGCCCGACATGGTCTCCGATCTGAATCGTCTGCAAGGTACCTGGAGAGTTGTCTCTCTCGAACTCGACGGGCGTCCCGTTCCCGGAGAGGCGATTGGCGAATCCCGAATCGTGATTGAGGGCACGCGATTTACGTCCGTCGGCATGGCCGCCGCCTACGAAGGGACCTTCGAGTGCGACGATCGCCGGACGCCGAAGACCTTCGACCTGCTGTTCACCGCCGGTCCGGAGCAAGGCAATCGCAATCTTGGGATCTACACGCTCGACCGGACGCGTTGGACGATGTGTCTGGCCACTCGCGGGAGCGAGCGGCCGGCGCGCTTCGTGACAGAGGGCGGCAGCGGCATCGCGCTCCAGACGCTCGAACGCGAAACCGCGTCCCGGCGTCGGCGGTCGAAGCCGGCCGCCCCGGTGCCGTCGTCTTCGTCAGGGCCGCCGGCGACCGTTTTAGAGGGAGAGTGGGAGATGGTGTCCGCCGTCTTCAGCGGTGCGCCGCTCGAGGCGGCCATGGTGAAGTGGTGCCGGCGTGTCACTCGGGGTGATGTCACGACGGTTCTGGCGGGACCCCAGGTCATGCTGAAAGCGAGTTTCACGACCGACCTGTCGAGTCACCCAGATCAGATCGACTATCTGAACCTGGACGGCCCGAACAAGGGCAAGTCGCAGGCGGGGATCTTCGATCTCCAGAACGACATCCTGCGGATCTGCATGGGCGCTCCGGGGGAGCCGCGGCCCGTGGAATTCGTCTCGATGGCCGGCGACCGCCGATCTCTCACGGTCTGGCGAAAGAAATAGGGGCGGCCATTACCGATCGCGTCGCAGGGGACGCGTCAGACACGTCGGGCCTCCACCGCCTTTCAGGCTGATTTCGTTGCCCTCGTACTCGAAGACCTCCACGCCCGCCCGTTCCAGTCGCGCACGCGTTTGACGATTTCCCGCGACCATCAGGCAGCGGCGCGGTCCCAGCGCGAGAACATTCGCGCCCATCGTGTCGAATTCCTCGTCGGGCACTTCGATCAGCGTCATGCCGTCCTCCAGCAGCCGTTCCCTGAACGGAACCGGCATCAGGCGCGAGTAGACGAGCGCCATGCCGCGGTCGATCGGGCTGATGATCGACATCAGATGGAAGACATCGCTTGGCCCGCGCCAGTGCGGCAACGAGACGACGATGATCTTGTCCACGGCGTCGCCCAGGAGGTCGTGCAGTTGCCGGATCCCGTCGGCGTTCGTACGGTACCCTCGGCCAACGGCGAGCGTGCGCGGTCCGAGCCAGACGACATCGCCGCCTTCGAGCCGGCCGGGGGGCTGAATCGACCCCAGCACCGGCAGTCCCAGCGTTTGCAGGAAGGTGTGTTGCGCAACCGGCTCGGCATTCCGCTGCGGTTTGCCCATCTGGCAGACGATTACGCCGCGGTCGCTGATCACCGAGGCGTCCCGGACATAGATCGAGTCGAGGGTCGCTCCCGCGGAAACAGGCAGGGCCTCAATGCGGGCACCGGACCGTGCGATGGCGTCCATGAAGCCGTCGTACTCCTTCAGGGCCAGTTCGAACGAAGGAGGGGCCGTGAACCCGAGGCCGCGCCATTGCGCGTCGATAGTGCTCTGGCTGATGAACGCCTCGCGCGCGTGTTTGATCAGGACATGCTGCAGCACGCCGGTCTCCGAGTGCGACGCCATCGCTACGACCTCTGCCGGACGACCCAGACGTACACGGGCAGACCCGATAACAACAACAGGAATCCCCAGTAGACGACTTCGGTCCCTGCGCCGCCAATCATCCAGAGGGAATACAAGAAGGCCAGCGCGCCTATGAGACCGCCACGTCCCGCGGAAAGGCGACGATCGATGAGAAAGCCGGCCAGTGACGAGAACACGTATGGCACCAGAGCGTTGAGGGTCCCGAGCAGAATGATGAACGTGAAGAGCTCCACGAGGCCGCGACTGGCATTCAAGGCAATCAGGCCGGTCGTCAGCACGCTGGAGATGAGGAGTCCACGCGCCGGCGTCCCTCGATAAGTGACTGCGCCGAATACGCGCGGAAACAGTCCGTCGCCGGCGATCGCGAGGGGCACCTGTCCGGAGATCAGGATCCAGCCGTTGAGCGCGCCGAAGCAGGCGATCGCCGCGCCTGCCGCCACGAGGCCCGCCGCCCAGTTCCCCACGAAGGCCCGCGCCGCATCCGCAAACGGCGCGGTGGATGTCATGAGGACGTCGACCGGCATTACGCTCATCACACCGATCGTGCTGACGATGTAGATCATGGCGGTGAGGACGGTTCCCACAATCGTCGCCCGCGGAATGGTCCGGCTCGGGTTGTCGATGCTGCCCGCGGGGATCGTCGCCGACTCGAGCCCGCCGAACGCCCAGAACGTCATCGCCGCCGCCGTGGACAGTTGACCTCCGACCGCACGCGCACCGGTGGTTGAGATTGCGAACGAAGCCGGATTGAAGGCGGCGAACGCCGCCGCGCCGAGCAGCACGAGCGGAAGCAGCTTCAAGATCGTCGTCACGATCTGGACGAGTCCGGCCTCGCGGATGCCCCACATGTTCACCGCCGTGAGTACCCAGACGCACCCGGCCGCCATGGCGGAGGCGATGAGCGGGGCGTGCACGAGATTCGGAATGAACGGCTCGAGGTAGCCGACGCAGGCGAGTGCGATGGCGGCGTTGCCGCAACAAACGGAGACCCAGTAGCCCCAGGCGACCAGGAAGCCAGCGAGATCTCCGAAGCCCAGCCGGGTGAACGCGTACGGGCCGCCGGCAGCCGGACGCAGCCGTGACATCTGCGCGAACACGAGGGCGAGCAGGATCGATCCGATCGCCGACACCAGCCAGCCCAGCAGGCCGACGCCGCCGTACGCCGCCAGCGACGATGGCAAGAGAAAAATGCCGGAGCCGATCATGTTGCCCATGACCAGCGCCACAGCCATCCAGAAGCCGATTCGATGGGCGGGCCGCACGTGCCCGCGGATGCTAACAAACAACGAGAATGAAAGCTCGGGTATCCTTGTCGCCGATGCCGGGCTACGGAAGTCGCTACTGGACCGATCGCACCGCCGACAATCGACGGCGCGCCTACTCGAGATTTCGCGGTGACGTGTCCGCTGATGTCGTAGTCATCGGCGGCGGCTTGACCGGTTGCGCGGCGGCCTATGGCTTGTCGGCGGCCGGACTGGACGTCGTGCTGGTCGAGGCCGAGCGGCTGGCGACGGGTGCGACCGCAGGCGGCCTCGGCGCGATCGTCCCGCAACCGGACGCGGAGTACGCGGCCGCCGAGCGCGAGGCCGGCCGCCGAATTGCCCGCACCGCCTGGGTCGACGCGCAGCGCAGCGCCAGGGAACTTGCGTCGGTGCTCCGAAAACTACCAACTCAATCGGACCTCGTGCCTTCGACGCTCCTCATCAACGCCGTCTCTGCCACCGACGCCGTCAGCCTTCGACGTGAGCAGGCGCTGCGCCAGGGCGCTGGCCTCGACGCGCCGTGGCTGTCGGCTCAGGCGGTGCGCCGCGACCTGGGGACCGACGGTGCCGGCGCAATCCGGCTACGAGACACCTTCGAGTTCGATCCCGTTCGTGCGGCGCTGGGACTGGCGGGCGCGGCGGCAGCGAAGGGCGCGCGAGTCTTCGAACACTCGCCAGTGTCACGCACCAGGTTCACCAGCAAAGACGCCACCGTGGTGCTTGCCAGCGGGACGATCCGAACCAGGGGCGTCGTCGTGGCGACAGGGGAGCCCGGAACGCTCTTCAGTCAGCTGCGGCGGCACGTCCGGCGTCTCGAGGGGTTTGCCGTCGCGACGCATCCGCTGTCCGCGGCCATGCGCCGGGAAGCGGGTGCCCGAAAAGGGATCATGACCGAGGCCGGTGCCAGTCCCCACTGGCTGCGGTGGCTCCCGGAGGATCGGGCGCTGTTTGCGGGCGCCTTGTCCATCCCGGTCGGCGACCGGCAGCGGGACAAGGCCATCGTTCAGCGCACGGCTCAATTGATGTACGAGCTTTCCGTCCGGTATCCGTCGATTTCAGGATTGCCTGCTGCATGGGGATGGAGCCTGCCGGTCGTCTCCACGCCGGACGGCTTGCCCTGGATCGGCCCGCACCGCAATTATCCGCACCACTTCTTTGCTCTCGCGATGGGCTGGCACGGCGACGGCCTGGCCTGGCATGCGGCCCGGGCGGCGGCGCGGCATTTCCGCCACGAGTCGCGGAGCGAGGACGAGACCTTTGGTTTCGTGCGGTACCTGTAAGCCGACTCCCAGACCGCTTTCAGTGTTGTTATTAACGAGGCGGGTACTCCCCTGGTCCAATAGATGCATCTGCTGGTGGGCGCTGTGGATCCGGGTGTATACAGTCGCTCTCCGTACGTTTACGATCTGGGCGCCGCGGCGTTCGCGGGGTCAGTCATGGCATCACTTCCAGCCCTTCTCGAGCATCTCCTTCGGCGTGCGGGCTTCAGTGCGAGCCCCGCGGAGGGTGAGAGCTACGACGGGCTGGACTACTACGAAGCGGTCAGCCGGCTGGTCGATTTCGATCCTGCGGCAACGGATGTCGACGACAAGATCGGCACGCCCGGATATGTGGGAATCACGACCCGCGGGGCGTTCTCGCCCAATCTCGTCATCGGCGACGCGCGTCAGCGCTGGCTGTTCCGAATGGTGCACTCGCCCGCGCCGCTGCAGGAAAAGATGGCGCTTCTCTGGCACAACCATTTTGCGACGGGTTTCAACAAGGTCTCGGGGGCCGTCACCAACAGCAACGCCACGCGCATGATGGACGCCAAGCCGTCGGAGGACCCGGCCAATGCGCGCGGCCAGATCGAGATGTTCCGGCAGAAGGGGCTCGGCAAGTTCCGTGATCTGCTGGTCGAAGTCGCGCAGGATCCGGCGATGCTGGTCTGGCTGGACGGGCGGACGAACTTCAAGCCAAGAAGCCGCAGGAGAATTTCGGGCGCGAGTTGATGGAGTTGTTCACGTTCGGCGTGGCGAACTACGTCGAGACGGATGTGTACGCGGCCGCGCGGGTCTTCACCGGTTGGAATATGAAGAATACCGGTACGGCGGGCATGGCGGACGCTTATTACGCGTTCAACTACGTGCCGGGCCAGCACGACTCGGGCGAGAAAGCCTTCAGCTTTCCGATCTATCCCGATGGCAGCAAGCGCATTCTGCCGCGATCCGCGTCAGGGGGCATGCAGGACGGCCTGGACTTGATCAACGCCCTCGCGATCCATCCCGAGACGGCAAAGCGGCTGGCGCGCAAGTTCTGGGTCTGGTTCATCAGTGAGACCACGGCGCCCACCGACGATTTCATCGGCCGCATCGCCGACGTTTACCTGCACACTGACACGAGCATCAAGGCGACGGTGCGCGCGGTGCTCGTGTCTCCTGAATTCATGGACTCGAGTCATTTCTACACGCGCTATTCGTGGCCTGCGGAGTACGTCGTGCGGATGCTGAAAGAAGTGGGGTACGTCGGCTTCTCGGTGAACGACGCGATTACCCCGATGCTCAACATGGGACAAGCGCTCTACGAGCCGCCGGACGTCAACGGCTGGGAGCTCGGGCCCGGATGGTTTTCGACCGGCGGGATGCTGGCGCGGATGAATTTCGCGGCCCAGCTCGCGACCAATCAGAAATTCGCCCTGCGCGAAGCCGCCCGGCCGGCGAAAGCGACCCCGCAGTCGCTGACCGGCTTCGTGATCGACCGGCTTTCGATGCCCGCGCCGGCCGCGGTGGTCTACAACACGCTCATCGACTACGTGCGGGCCGGAGGTGCCTGGACCGGCAGCGAGGCGCAGTTGTTGGCCAAGACGGCCGGGCTGGTGCACCTCTTGACCGGATCGGGCGAGTATCAATTCGTGTGACTTTATGAGACTGACCCGGCGGGATTTCGTTCGCGGCGGCGTCTCGGCGTTCACGCTCAGTTTTGCCGCTCCGGCATTTCTGTCGGATCTGGCGCGCGCCCAGGGCGCGGCCCGGCGGAATCTCGTCGTGCTGTATCTTGCCGGCGGCAACGACGCGCTCAGCACGCTCGTTCCCTACAACGACAGCTTCTACTTCAGCCGGCGGCAAGCGATCGCCGTTCCCGCGGCCAGCGTGATCCAGATTGGCGAGGACACTTCGGGGAAGTCGCTCGGCCTGCATCCGCGGCTCACCGGCCTGAAGACGATTTTCGAGGAAGGCCATCTGGCCCTGATTCAGCGAACGGGCTACGCGAACCCCAGCCGATCCCACTTCCTCGGCACCGACATCTGGTCCACGGCCCGTCCGGAGAATTCGATCGGTCCGGGCTGGCTCGGCCGCTATCTCGACTCGCTGCCGTCGCCGGTCGATCCGCTCGTCGGCTGGTGCACGCAGCGGGAGGTGCCGCACAGTCTCATCGGCCAGCGGGTCAGCGTACCGGCGATCCCCAGCCCGAAGGACTACGCGTTCCAGAGTCCCAACACCGGCGTCGGCCTCGAACCGACCTATTCACGCACAGCGATGACACAGATCGCGTCGCACCTGCCGGCGGACCAGCCGCACCTGTCGTTCGTCAACGGGACGGCGGAGGCCGCGCTCGCCACGCTCGATCGAGTTGGTCTCGTCGCGGCCTACACGCCGACGGTCATTTACCAGGGCGACGGCTTGTCGCAGGCCCTGAAGTATTCGGCCGGCGCGATGGTCCAAGGGCTTGGCACGAGGGTGTTCTGGGTTCAGATCGGCGGCTTCGACACGCATTCGTCTCAACAGGTGAACGCGGCCAACGCCGGATACGCGAATCTCATGGGCAATCTCAGCACGTCGCTGCTCACGTTCTATACCGACCTGAAGAACCAGGGGCTTCTCCAGGACACGCTCGTGATTCAGTTCTCGGAGTTCGGACGCCGCATCAACGAAAACGGCAGCGCCGGCACCGACCACGGCGCCGCCGGCCTCATGATGGCCATTGGCGGCGGCGTCAACGGCGGTCTGTACGGCACGGCCGCCGACCTGAATCCTGCGGGGAACAACCCGACGCTCGAAAACGACGGCAACGACGTCACCTACGAGACGGACTTCCGGTCTGTTTACGCGAGGGTGATCGACAACTGGCTCGGAGGTAACTCGGCGTCGGTTCTCGGAGCAGATTTCAGGAAACCGTCGCTCACCTTTATTTAGCCCAGGGGTTCTGGGGTTCTGCGGTTCTGGGGTTCTGAGGTTCTGCACCCAGAACCGCAGAGCCTCAGAACCCCAGAACCCCCGCCTCAACGCCTCCTGTCTTCGTCCGCGTGCAATCGGTGCAGAACACGGTGGACGATTGGCGCGACGATGACGCTGAGCGAGACGATGAAGACCAGACCGGCGTAGAGCGCATAGCAGCCCGCAAAGATCTTGGCGTCGTCGCTCGACAGCTCGCCAACGGGCCCCATTCCTCCCATCAACATCGCCGAGTTGAGGAAAGCATCGACCCATGACATCCGGGCGAGATATCGGTACCCAGTCATGCCAAAGGCCAGCGAGACCACAATCAACACACTGACCACGCCCACGTGCCGGGCGACGCGCCAGACAAATTGGCGCCGTGGCAGCACCTTCTTGGACAGGTGTTCGTACATTGGAGTGGTTATCGATGGATCAGGTTCTGAGGTTCTGAGGTTCTGAGGAGTGGCCGCACCTCAGAACCCCAGCACCTCAGAACCCCAGAACCTATTCCCTAGATTCCACAATCGCGAAAACGGCGCCCTGCGGATCGGCCAGCCCGGCGAATTGGCGCGTCCCTTCGATCTTCACCGGCCCGGAGACAAGGCGTCCGCCAAGCGAGGTCGCCTTCGCGATCGCCGCCAGGCAATCCGAAACCGCGAAGTACATCATCCAACGCGCCGGCACGCCATCGCCGTGAACCGGCGGGATGCCGCCAATGAAGGCGGTGCCATTGACGATGTGAGCGTAATTGCCGGGCTTGGCATCGACCATGCTCTTGCCCTCCACCATCTTCCAGCGGAACAGCTCACGATAAAACGCTGAGGCTCTCTGCTGGTCGGGCGTAATCAGATCGGCCCAGACGACGGTGCCAGGCTCGCCCGCGAGTCCCGTGCCCTGGCTTCGCCTGGGCTCCCACATTGCGAACGTCGCGCCGGTCGGGTCCTGGACAATCGACATGCGGCCCAGATCCATGACGTCCAGCGGGGACATGACGAGCCGTGCTCCCGCCCCTGCGGCGGCCGTCGTCACCTCATCCAAGGCATCGACGCGGATGTAAGGGAGCCATGCCGTCGGCACGCCGCCGGCGCGCTGCTCTGGCCGCAATGTATAGGCGGCGGCGACGTCCCGCCCGTGCAACTTGAAGGTCGAGTACACCTGCGCCGGTCCGATGGGCGAGTCCTGCACATCCCACGCGAACAGCGACTGGTAGAACTGCTTGGCCGCCGCCTGGTCCGTGGTGGCGAGTTCGAACCAGCAAAACGTGCCAGGCGCGTGACGGTCGATCGCAGGCATCGGGTTTACGTCCTGTCTTTGACTCTCGCCCAGCTGTCTTTGAGCGTCACCGTGCGATTGAACACGGGATGGCCGGCCGAGGTGTCGGGATCGACGCAGAAGTAGCCAAGCCGCTCGAATTGAAAACCCGCGCCGGCTCTGGCGGCCGCAAGCGACGGCTCGACCTTGCAGCTCCGCAGCACCTCGAGCGAAGCGGGATTGAGCTGCGTCAGGAAGTCATCGTCGCCGCTACCGGGCATTTCCACCCGGAAGAGCCGGTCGTACAGCCGCACCTCGGCGTCCAACGCATGCCGCGCGGAGACCCAGTGCAGGGTCGATTTGACCTTCCGACCGTCCGGTGCATCTCCGCCCCGTGTGGACGGGTCGTAGGTGCAGCGAAGCTCGGCGATGCGTCCAGACTCGTCTTTGATCGCGCGCTGGCAAGTAATCAGATACGCGTTGCGCAGGCGCACTTCCCGGCCGGGGGCGAGTCGAAAGAACTTCTTCGGGGGGTCCTCGAGGAAATCGTCCTGCTCGATGTACAGCATTTTCGAGAACGGCACTTTTCGCGTGCCGGCGGCCGGATCCTCTGGATTGTTGATCACGTCCATTTCTTCGACCTGACCGTCGGGGTAATTCTCGAGCACCACCTTGAGCGGCCGAAGGACGGCCATGGTGCGGGGCGCGCGCTTGTTCAGGGCCTCGCGCACGAAGTACTCGAGCAGGCCGACATCGATGACGTTCTCGCGCTTGGCGACGCCGATCTCCTCGCAGAACGCGCGGATCGCATCCGGCGGATAGCCCCGGCGCCGCAGGCCGGACAGCGTCGGCATCCGGGGATCGTCCCAGCCCCTCACGCGGTTCTCAGTGACCAGCTGCAGCAGCCGCCGCTTGCTCATCACGGTGTAGGTAAGATTCAGCCGCGCGAACTCGATCTGCTGCGGCCGGCCCGGCAGCGGCAGATTCTCGATCAACCAGTCGTACAGCGGGCGGTGATCTTCGAACTCGAGCGTGCAGATCGAATGGGTAATTCTCTCGAGGGCGTCCGAGATTGGATGGGCGTAGTCGTACATCGGATAGATGCACCAGGCATCGCCCGTGCGGTGATGATGCGCCCGGCGGATCCGGTACAGCACTGGATCGCGCATGTTCACATTGGGCGACGTCATGTCGATCTTCGCCCGCAGGACGTGGGTCCCGTCGGGAAATTCTCCCGCCCGCATCCGGCGGAAGAGGTCGAGGTTCTCCTCGATCGATCGCGATCGATGCGGGCTCTCCCTGCCGGGTACGGTCAGCGAGCCTCGGTACTCGCGGATCTGGTCGGCCGTCAGGCTGTCAACGTAGGCCCTGGCGTCCCTGATCAGAGTTTCCGCTGAGTCGTAGAGCGCCTCGAAGTAGTCAGAGGCATAAAAGAGCCGATCTTCCCAGTCGAAACCGAGCCACCGCACATCCTCCTTGATGGACTCGACGTATTCCACGTCCTCAGTGACTGGATTGGTGTCGTCGAAGCGGAGGTTGCAGGAGCCGCCGAAGTCCCTGGCCACGCCAAAGTTCAGGCAGATGGATTTGGCGTGCCCGATGTGGAGGTACCCGTTGGGTTCGGGCGGAAAGCGGGTCGCCACACGGCCGCCGTGCTTTCCCGACGTGTTGTCGGCGGCGACGATCTCACGGATGAAGTCCGACCGGCTGACCGACTCGGTAGTCATTTGTGACAACGCGGCTGCGGCTGTCGCGGGAATCCGGGATTGGAGACGCGGCCGCGCGGTTCACGCGGCGGCTGGAGCCTGCCCGAGAAAACGAAGCCAGCGCCTGACAATTGTAGCCGAGCCGTCCTGTCCACTGGCGAGGTGCGAAGTTGTCCCCTGCCGGCGTCGCTTAACCCTCACGGTTGCGTGGTTTGCACGGTATTCTCGTGGTACGTCGATTGCAAAACCTTCGTACGCCAACGTTGCCCGGAGGCCTTCGGTGCGTCCTCAAAGATTTCGCTTCCCTCTTATTGCCGCCCTGCTCCTCCTGACGATCGCCATGTGGCCGGCAGGTGCCGCAGCCCAGCGGGGGCCGGTGGGTCACCCGGTCGGACATCCGGGCGGTCACCAACTCGTCATTCGAGGGGGATTCTACGGGCCGGTGTACTTCAATCCCTGGTACGGTTACGGCTATCCCTGGTACGGCTATGGGTTCGGATTCGGCTACGGCTATCCGTACGGCTACGGGTATGGGTATCCCTACGGCTACGCATACGGTTATCCCTATCCGCCTTATGGGTACTACGGCGCCTACGATCCGATATCCAGTTCCATTCGGCTTGCGGTCACGCCGAAGAATACAGAGGTGTACGTCGACGCCTTCCTGGCCGGCACAGTCGACGACTTCGACGGCTTCTTCCAGCGGCTTCGTCTCCATCCGGGCGAACACGAGCTGGTGCTGTACCTCGACGGATACCGCGCCGTGCATCAGCACGTCGTCCTGAGCGCGGGAGCCGACCAGAAGGTCCAGTACACGATGGTACCGCTTGCAGCCGGTGAGCAGCCGGAGGCACGGCCACAACCGCCGGTCAGGTCCGAAGAACCGGGCTACCCGCCCCCTGATCCCACGCAGCGCGGACGCGGCGGTCCACCCCCGATGCGTGTTCAACCGCCTGTAGACATTGGCACACCGGACGCGCGCTTCGGTGTGATCGCGATTCGCGTTCAGCCGGCCGATGCCGAGGTGCTCATTGACGGCGAGCGCTGGACGGGGTCCGGGGGACAGGAACGTCTGGTCGTGCAGTTGCCGGAGGGCCGGCACCACGTCGAGGTACGCAAGAGCGGCTTCGAGAATTTCACCACCGACGTGGACGTCAGTCGCGGCCAGACGGTCCCGTTGAATGTCAGCCTGCTGCGGCAGTCGAGATAGTCGCCATGCGGATCCACAGGACTTCTGCCGTCTCGATTCCCGCTGCGCTCCTCCTGCTTTTTGGAGCGGGCGTCGCAAGCGCCCAGCAGCCTCCGCCGGCATCACAGGGAGGGCCGCTGACACTCCAGTCGATGCACAACGGCTTCATGCTCGCGCCGGATGTGAAGATCACGAAAGTCAACGGCCAGGTGGCCACGCTCGCCGGTGGCTACGGCGGCTGGATCCAGGACGAACAACTGTTCATCGGCGGCGCCTTGTACTTTCGGGTCGATGGGAAGAGTGATACCAACGATCTCGCGTACGGCGGAATGGTCCTCGGCTGGTACTTCGACCCGGCACGACCGGTGAGCGCCAGCCTCAAAAGCCTCGTCGGGTTCGGTCACTTCTCGCAGTTTGACGCGCAAGTGTATCCCCCCGTCGTCTGTGACCCGCGACACGCGTCCGGCTGCTCGAGGTACGACTATGGCCATTACGATTACGGATACGGGTTCCACAGCGATTTCTTCGTGTTCGAGCCCGAGGTCGACGTGCAGGCGAAGCTCAGCGATCGCGTCCGTCTAAGTGCCGGGGCCTCGTACCGCCTGACCGACGCCGTCCACGGACTCGACGATGCCATTCATGGCGCGGCGGCCAGCGTGTCGGTGCAGTTCCGGCTCGGCAAATAAGCGTCCGGGTGGGCAGGGTCTAGAGCGCCCTGACGGCAGCCAACACTTCATCAGCGTGTCCGGTGACGTTCACTTTGTCCCACCGGCGG
Organism: uncultured Acidobacteriota bacterium; assembly: GCA_963724645.1. Classification (GTDB taxonomy): domain Bacteria; phylum Acidobacteriota; class Vicinamibacteria; order Vicinamibacterales; family SCN-69-37; genus CAVXSP01. The sequence continues at coordinate 756,014 of CAVRVJ010000003.1, read as the reverse complement.
ACGACCTTTCCATCCGCGCCGATCAGGTAGGTCGTCCGGGCAATTCCCATATACTCGCGGCCGTAGTTGATCTTCTTCTGCCACACGCCGTACTTCTCTGCGACGGCATGATCCTCGTCGGCGAGTAGCGGAAACGTCAGGTTGTATTTCTCGGCAAATTTCGCTTTGCTCGCTTCGTCCAGGATGCTGATGCCAAGCACGTCGGCCTTGCTGGCACTGAACTTCACCAGATTGTCGCGAAAGTCGCACGACTCCTTCGTGCAGCCGGGCGTATCGTCTTTAGGGTAGAAGTAGAGGACGGCCGTTCGCCCCGCCAAATCCGATAACTTGTGGGTCTTGCCGTGCTGATCTTTCAACGAGAACGCAGGCGCCTTCTGACCGGGCTCGATGAGTGGCATACGCGACGACTCCTGAACGTCTAACCTATCACCGCTTCTATCCCCCGATCGCCGCCTGCAGAGATGCGGTCAGGTCGGGGTACCTGAATTGAAAGCCGGCATCGAGCGCGCGCTTCGGCAGGACGCGCTGACCGCGAACGAGCGAGACGTCGGCCATTTCCCCGACAATCAGCCGCAAGGCGAGCGCCGGCAGCCGCAGCCGGCTCGGACGGTGCAGCGCCCGGCCGAGGGCCGCGGAAAACTCGCGGTTGGTGGCCGGGTTCGGCGCCGTCGCGTTCACAGGTCCTGAGATCTGAGGTCGATCCATCGCCCACTCGACGATGTCGACCCAGTCATCGCGATGGATCCAGGACATGTACTGTTGTCCTGAACCCATGGGGCCGCCTGCGAAAAAGCGAAACGGCGGAATCAATCGTTTCAGTACTCCTCCTTCGCGGGCGAGCACGACTCCGGTCCTGACGGCCACGACCCGGCAGCCCAGGGCAGACGCCGCATGCGCCTCGGCTTCCCAATCTACGCAGAGCGTCGCGAGAAAATCCGAACCCGGCGGAAATGACTCTTCGACCGGCCGATCGCCGGTATTTCCGTAGTAGCCCACCGCGGATCCGCTGACGAACACGCCGGGCTTCCGGACGGCTGCCCGTGCGGCGGCGACCAGGCTTCTCGTGGCGAGGATCCGGCTCTCGCGCAACACCTGCTTGCGCCGATCGCTCCAGCGCTTGTCCGCAATTCCCTCTCCGGAGAGATTGATGAGCGCATCGGCGCCGTCGATCTCCGACGCCCAGGACAAATCGCCGGCCGCGCCTCCCGCGGGATCCCACGAGACCGTGCGGCCGATCGCGTGGCGCACAGCCGGCCCGCGCGTCAGGACGACAACTTCGTGCCCGTGTGATGCGAGCCGCGCCCACAGCGGTCGACCGAGAAAGCCCGTACCGCCCGCAAGCACGATCTTCATCGTCCGACAATGTCAGTTCCCTGTCCTGATACGCAAGAATTGGTCTGCATCGCGAGGCGGCAGGACACGATCGCCTGGCCTCCGGCCCGCGCGGCGAAAAGGCCACGGAGCGGGATCAACCGACCTTGATGAGGCCCGTGTAGATCGCCATCCCGACAACCGCGTCGATGCCGCGGCGATCGAGTGCCTCGACTTCGTCCATGCTCCGAATGCCGCCGGCGGCGATGAGACGACGCGTCGTGGCCGCTGCAATTGAGGAGACCACGTCGAGATCCAGTCCGGTGAGCAGTCCCTCCGTATCGACGTGCGTATACAGAAAAGCGTCCGCGAATGGCTCCAACGCGCGAATGGCATCGATGGGCGTGATTCGACGCAAGGTCTTCCATCCGTGAGTCACGACCTGACCGCCGCGGCTGTCCACCGCGGCCACGATGCGATCGGCGCCAAGAGCCTCGGCCATCTCCCTGGCGCGGGCGGTATTGACCCCATCCTCGTCGAACAGGGCGGATCCGACGATGACCTTTCGGGCCCCTAGAGCGAGCAGTTCGCGGGCCCGATCGGCGGACCTCACGCCGCCGCCAACCTGACACGGAAGTGACGAGCATACTCTCTCGACCAGTTCTCCGTTGTTGCCTTTGGACATCGCGGCGTCCAGATCGATGAGCTGCACGAGCGGAAACGTTGAAAATCTGGCGATCCAGCCGTCGAGATCGGAGCTGGAGAGTGCGAGTCGCTCGCCTTGCTGGAGCTGGACGACGCGACCTCCCATGAGGTCGATGGAAGGGATCAGCATCTACCACACCATTCGCATCGGCACGCCGCGGGCAGCGAGAAACGTCTTGAGATCTTTCACTGCGTGTTCCGAGAAATGGAAGATTGACGCGGCCAGGGCGGCATCGGCGCGCCCGGCCGAAAAGACTTCGGCGAAATGCTCAGGCGTCCCGGCGCCGCCCGACGCGATGACCGGAATGCGCACAGCACTGCTCACCGCGCTCGTCAGCGGACAGTCAAAACCGGCCTTTGTCCCGTCGCGGTCGATCGAGGTCAGAAGGATTTCCCCGGCCCCTCTGGACTCCGCTTCCCGCGCCCAGCTCACCGCGTCCGGATTCGCGAGGGATGTGCCGCTCCGGCTGAACACGTGATAGCCGTCGTCGGCGCGCTTGGCGTCGATGGCGACCACCACGGCCTGGCTGCCGTAGACCTGCGCCAGTTCCGTGATGAGATTCGGGTCGCGCAGCGCGGCGCTGTTGATGCTGCATTTGTCGGCCCCGGCATCCATGACGGCCCTGGCATCGTCAAGCGATCCGATCCCGCCGCCGACCGCGAGCGGAATGAAGATTTGACTCGAGACGAGTCGAATCGTGTCGGCCAACGCGCGCCGCGTCTCGAGCGTGGCAGTGACATCGAGCACCACCAGTTCGTCGATGCCCTCTTCGTTGTACCGTTTGGCCAACTCAGCCGGATCGCCGGCGTTGCGCAGGCCTTCGAAGTTCACGCCCTTGACCACGCATCCGTCGCGCACGTCAAGGCATGCGATCAAACGCTTGGCCAGCATAGTCAGAGGGTCTCCCTGACGACGGCCACGAAATTCGCGAGCACACGAAGGCCGGTGGCGCCGGATTTTTCCGGATGGAACTGGGTCCCGAAGACGCGGCCGCACTCGACGGCCGAGGCGAACGTCGCGCCGTGAGCCGTCAACGCCGCAGTCGCCTCTCCGGCCGGCGCGGCAAAAGAGTGAGTAAAGTACGCCATCGCTCCGGGCGGCATCCCGCTGAGCAGCCGCGACGGGCGTGCGGCAAGATCGAGTGTGTTCCAGCCGACATGCGGCACCTTGACGATGTCCGGCAGCCGAAAGCAACTGCCGGCCAGCATGCCGAGTCCCGGCAGGTCCGGTGCTTCTTCGCTGCCTTCAAAGAGCCACTGCATGCCGAGACAAATGCCGAGCAGTGGTACCCCCGACTCGATGCGATCGCAGACCGCCCGGCGCCACGATTCGTCGAGCGAGCGCGTGGCCGAGAAATGGCCGACGCCGGGAATCACGAGGGCCTCGATCCCCTGGAGCTCGCCGGGTCGGGCGACGATGCGCACGGAGCTGCCGGCGGCTTTCAAGCCCTTGACCACGGATGTGAGGTTGCCGGCGCCGTAATCGACCAATCCCAGAATCACAGGAGTCCCTTCGTGCTGGGCAGCATCCTTCGCAGCCGCCGGTCCTTCGAGCAGGCGGCGCGCAGCGCGCGCGCAAAAGCCTTGAAGATGGCCTCGATCTGGTGGTGACTGGACCGTCCGTACAAAACCTTCAGGTGCACGTTGGCTCTCGCAGCGGCCGCGAATCCTTCGAAGAAGTCCTGCACGAGCTCCGCCGGAAGGTCGCCGACCTTCTTGACGCCCAGCCTCAAGTCGACGACGGCGAACGGGCGTCCTGACAGATCGACAGCCGCGACCGCCAGGGTTTCGTCCATCGGCATGACGAAATAGCCCGCGCGGTTGATGCCGCGCTTCGAGCCCACCGCCGCCGCGACGGCGTCCCCCAGCGCGATGCCGACATCCTCCACGGTGTGGTGCGCGTCCACGTCCAGATCGCCCGTGGCCGCGATCGTCAGATTGAAGCCACCGTGCCGGGCGACGAGCTCGAGCATGTGGTCGAGGAATCGGATGCCCGTCCTCACGTCGTAGCGGCCCTGCCCGTCGAGCTCGAGCGCGAGACGGATATGCGTCTCGGTGGTCTGCCGATTAATGGCTGCGCGGCGCAAGAAAGGTCTCCATCATCGTCCTTCGCGCGCGAAGCGCCGTGCGCCCCGCGTCGCTCGCGTGGACTCACTCACTCCCGGGCGTGCGGCGGAGTGCGGTTCGAACCCCCGGAACTTCGCAACACCGGAACCAGTACGGACACGTATCGACTCCGCGTGCCCTTGCAGTCCTTCCGCCTCGGCCAGCGCGATGACTGATGGCGCGATGGCCGCGAGTCCCTGCTTCGTCAGTGTCTGCACCGTGTAGATCCGCACAAAGTCCGCGGCGCTCAGGCCGCCGCGAAAGCGAGCGGCGCCGCCGGTTGGAAGGACATGGTTCGAGCCCGTGCAGTAGTCGCCGGAAGCCTGCGCGCTCCATTCGCCAACGAAAACCGTGCCTGCGGCGAGAAACTGCGCAACGTCGGCGGCCCGATCGCAGACCAGATGCTCGGGTGCGAGGCGGTTGACCAGATCGATGGCTTCCCGGCGTGTGCGCGCCACGACGATGGCGCCGCTCGCCTTCAGGGATGCGGCCGCCGGTCCGGTGCCGGGCGTCCGTCGCTCGACCTCCCGGTTGACTTCGGCGGCGAGTGACCGCCGCGTCGTCACGAAAACCGCGCGGGCCGCCGGGTCGTGCTCCGCTTGCGCAATCAAATCGGCGGCAATCCATTCGGGGCGCCCCCGGTCGGCAAAGATCACGATCTCACTCGGGCCTGCCTGAAAATCAATCGGGCAGGTGGTCGAGACGATAGCCTTCGCCGCCGCGACCCATGCGTTGCCCGGTCCGACGATCTTGTCCACACGCGGAATCGACTCAGTGCCATAGGCGAGCGCGGCAATAGCCTGTGCGCCGCCAATTCGCAGAACCTGCGTGGCGCCCGCCTCGACGGCGGCGCAGAGCACCGCCGGCGTCGGCCGCGGACAGGCCACGACGATCTCTCGCACGCCGGCCACGCGTGCAGGCACGGCCGTCATCAATACTGTCGAGGGCAGCGGATACCGGCCGCCAGGCACGTAGCAGCCGACGCGGGCGAGCGGCTGGACGCGTTGTTCGACCGTGAGCCCCTGCCGAAGTTTCACGCTGAAGGGTTGGGGAAGCTGCTGCTCGGCGACCCGACGAATATGACGAACGGCTACACGAATCGCGCGGCGCACCGGCGGCGGCGTGGCCGCCCACCCCTCACGCAACTCCCGCGGCGTCACGTCCAAGCGCCCGCGGGCACCGTCCAGCAGCGCCATCCACTTCCTCAGGGCGCGGTCACCGCGGATTCGCACGTCGTTCACGATGCGGGCGGCAGTGCGCCCGGCGGCTGCATCCCTCGACTCGCTTCGGGCGAGCACGCTGGCGATTCCCTTCCGATCGGACGAGGCAATGATGCGCATCAGACGACAATCTTGTTCAGCGGGTATTCGACGATGCCTTGAGCGTCGGCGGCCTTCAGGCGAGGAATCAGCTCGCGGACGGTGCGCTCTTCGATGATGGTGTTGACCGCCACCCAGTCGGCGTCGCTCAACGGAGACACGGTCGGCCGCTGCAGGGCCGGAAGGAGCGCGAGCACGTTCGACAGATTTTCACGCTTCACGTTGAGCATCAGGCCGACGCGTCCCTGCGCTTCGATCGCCGCCCTGAGCAGCAGCGTAAGGTTGTCGATCTTCGTCTTCTTCCACGGATCGGCGACGGCCGAGGAGTTGGCGATGAACTGAGTGTTCGACTCCATGAGAGTGCCGATGACCCGCAGCCGATTGGCCCGCAGCGATGAGCCGGTCTCGGTCACCTCGACGATCGCGTCCGCGAGCACCGGCGGCTTCACCTCGGTGGCGCCCCACGAGAACTCGACGTTCACCTTGACGCCCAGGCCTTTGAAGTACGCTTCGGTCGCTCGCACCAACTCGGTTGCCACCGTCTTGCCTTCGAGATCCTGCGGGCTCTTGAACGGCGAGTCTTCGGGCACCGCCAGGACCCACTTGACGCGCCCGAAGCTCTGCTTGGCATATACGAGGTCGGCGATCGGGACCAGGCCGTGGCGGTCGGGCGCCCTGTCCACGCTGGCCGCTGAATACTCCGCAATCCAGTCCTGACCGGTGAGGCCCGCATCGAGCACGCCATCGGCGACGTAGCGCGCCATCTCCTGCGCGCGAATCAGCATGCACTCGATTTCAGGATCGTCGATGCCGGGAAAATACGAGCGCGAGCTCACATAGATGTTGAAACCCGCTCGCGCGAATAACTGAATTGTCGCGTCCTGCAGCGAGCCTTTGGGAAGACCGAGCTTGAGTTTCATAGAAGAGAAATCCTCATGGGCGATAGGCCTCAGGGTGCGGCTGCATTCGACCGGCGCTGCATCCCGCCGCGCCGACTTGCAACGCGGGCTGCTAGGCTAGATCAACTCCGTAAAGAAACATGTCCTGTTTCCCGTGTGACAGACTTTTCCCTCACCCTCGCACCTGGCTTGAATCAACAGCGTATCGTCGTCGCAATCCGCCAGCATCGAGACGACGGCGAGCCGGTTGCCCGAGGTCTCACCCTTCATCCAAAGCTTGTTGCGCGTCCGTGAAAAAAAGGTCACATAACCGGTTTCGCGTGTGCGGGCGAGCGCGGTGTCATTCATGAAGCCCACCATCAGCACGTCGCGCGTATCGGCGTCCTGCACGACGGCCGGAACGAGACCGTTCAACTTCGAAAAGTCCATAGCTGTCTTTCTTCTCCGGGGGACTTTGTCCCCCGGACCCCCTCACGCCGTCGCTTGCGGGGGCCCCTGCGCCCCGCGCCGCTCCGGCGGCTCACTCGCTTCCGCTCGTTCGCGCTCGCCAACGCGGTTGGTCCCCCGGAGCCCCTCACGCCGTCGCTTGCGGGGGCCCCTGCGCCCCGCGCCGCTCCGGCGGCTCACTCGCTTCCGCTCGTTCGCGCTCGCCAACGCGGTTGGTCCCCCGGACCCCCTCACGCCGTCGCTTGCGGGGGCCCCTGCGCCCCGCGCCGCTCCGGCGGCTCACTCGCTTCCGCTCGTTCGCGCTCGCCAACGCGGTTGGTCCCCCGGACCCCCTCACGCCGTCGCTTGCGGGGGCCCCTGCGCCCCGCGCCGCTCCGGCGGCTCACTCGCTTCCGCTCGTTCGCGCTCGCCAACGCGGTTGGTCCCCCGGACCCCCTCACGCCGTTCGCTTGCGGGGGCCCCTGCGCCCCGCGCCGCTCCGGCGGCTCACTCGCTTCCGCTCGTTCGCGCTCGCCAACGCGGTTGGTCCCCCGGAGCCCCTCACGCCGTTCGCTTGCGGGGGCCCCTGCGCCCCGCGCCGCTCCGGCGGCTCACTCGCTTCCGCTCGTTCGCGCTCGCCAACCCGGTTGGTCCCCCGGACCCCCTCACGCCGTCGCTTGCGGGGGCCCCTGCGCCCCGCGCCGCTCCGGCGGCTCACTCGCTTCCGCTCGTTCGCGCTCGCCAACCCGGTTGGGCCCCCGGAGCCCCTCACGCCGTCGCTTGCGGGGGCCCCTGCGCCCCGCGCCGCGTCTTCGACGTGCTTACCGGGAAATCGCGCGCCAAAAAAACAAAAGCCCCGCTGACTCAGCGGGGCTCGCAATCTCGACCTCGTGTCGACTAGCTCGCGCGAAGCACCGCCGCCCTGCCGCGATGGCAATGATGGTGGTGGAGGCGCGCAGACCGGAACATCAGGCCCACAAGCATAGCGGACGAAAAAGCTTCAAGTCAAACACAGGAGCTGGAACGGAAGCTGGAAGCGATGAAGCCGTAGGGGTAACGCCCGATGGCACGCGCGTGAGGTCGGCGCGATCATGTCACCAGAGGCAGCCGCCATGCGTTTCATTCGCACCCTGCTGATGCTCGCCGTCTTCGCCTTCCTCTGCGTGGTTGTTTACAACCATTGGTCCGGCAACGGCTGGACGTTGTGGCCGATCGCCGGTTCAACAGCCTTCGACACCAATACGGCGCGCCGGCAAGGCGCCGAGGTTGCGACACAGACCGCCCATCAGGCCGGGGAGGTCGCGACGAAGGTCGAAGGCGCCCTGTCCGAAGGCGCTCTGTCGGCCAAGATCAAATCGAAGATGCTGCTGGATGACTACATCAACGCCGGCACGATTCACGTCGACACGAAAGGGTCGATCGTCACGCTCACAGGCGTCGTCCGGTCGGACGCTGAGCGCCAACGCGCGATCCGCCTGGCGAAGGAAACGAAGGGAATCACGGCGGTAGTGGACAAGCTCGAGATCACGAAGTAGTGGCGACTCGAGCGTTGGTTGATTCGATCCCTACCTGGCGCGGCTCGCGGCTGATGCTTTCGCCGTGGCGTCGCGCAAGTCGGGAACGCCGACGGGTTCCCCGGTGTTGGAGTTGATCCAGATCGACTGAGCCGATCCCTGCCGGCCCTGCACGCGGACCACGTGGCCCATGTCCTCCAACGCGCGGACGAGATCCGGAGCGGCCCCGCCAGCCTCGATCGTCACTCGATCTGGCAGCCACTCGTGATCCAGCCGCGGTGCGGCAACCGCCTCCGGTCCCGTCAGACCCCAGGCGGTGACGTCGAGGACGATGTTCAGCACTGTGTTGATGATCGTCCGGCTGCCCGGTGAACCGGTGATGAGCACGACCTTTCCCTGGCGCGCGACGATCGTCGGCGTCATCGAGCTGAGCATCCGTTTGCCCGGCGCGATGAGGTTTGCGGCCGTGCCGATGTTGCCGGTCAGGTCGGTCATCCCTGGCTTCTTGTTGAAGTCGCCCATCTCGTTGTTGAGCAGAATACCGGTCCCGGCGATGACCACGTGCGATCCGTACGCGCCCTCGAGCGTGTAGGTGTTCGCGACCGCCATGCCGTCGCGGTCGAGCACGGAGAAATGAGTCGTGTCCTTTGGCTCCGGCGCCTGCCGTGTCGTCACGACGTCCTTGCCGAGTTCCACGGAGCTCGACGCCCGCGAGGGATTCACCGTCGCAATCAATTCGCGGGCGCGCGTTTTCGAAATGAGGCGCCTGACGGGCACGCTGACGAAGTCCGGGTCACCAAGAAATCGCGCGCGATCGAGATACGCCCGGCGCATCGCTTCGATTTCCAGATGGATCGCCTCGGGCGAGAACCGCGTCGTCTTCTGAATCTCGAGCAACTCGAGCATGTTCAGCATCTCGGCCAGCGCCACGCCGCCGGAGCTGGGCGGCGGCATCGACACGATGTCGTAACCCAGAAACGAGGCTCTGATCGGCGCGCGCGTCTTGGCGCGGTAGGCCGCGAGGTCGGCTTTCGTAATCAGACCGCCGTGTTCCGCCATGTCCGCGGCGATACGGTCGGCGATCCACCCTCGATAAAACGCGTCGGGCCCTGTCGTGGCGATCGCCCTGAGCGACTTTGCGAGATCCGGCAGGACCAGCCGATCGCCCTCGACCCACGCCTCACCGTTCGGCTTGCCGTACGCGGTAACGGATGCCGGAAATGGCCGCATCGGGCCGCCGAGCTCTGCGTTCAACCCGCGGGTGAGCGACGGGGCCATCGGAAAGCCGCGCTCCGCCAACTCCGCCGCTGGCCAGACGACATCCTTCCAGGGCAGCCGGCCGAACTTCTGATGGGCGAGCGCGAGACCGCGCACCGTTCCAGGAACTCCCGGCGCCAGATAGCCCGAAGCGGTGAGCGGTGCGACGATGGCGCCGTCGCTGCCCAGGTACATCGTCGGCGTCGATTTTGCCGGCGCCTTTTCCCGATAATCGATCGCCGTCGCCTTGCCGCCCGGCAGGCGCACGATCATGAAGCCCCCGCCTCCCAGGTTGCCCGCCGATGGGTAAGTCACGGCCAGCGCGAAGCCGGTCGCGACCGCGGCGTCGACGGCATTGCCTCCGCGGGCGAGAACGCCGGCGCCAATGTCGGACGCGAGATCGGAGGACGACACCACGAGGCCATCGCGTGACGTAACTGGTCCGCCAGACGTGGACTGCGAGCCGAGTCCCGCGGGCGCCAGAAGCGCCGAGAGAGCCACGATCAGCACCGTTTTCATCGAGGCCGTCAGCTTACACCTGGCGTAGCTTTCTGCTACCATCCCGCCCAATCCAGAAAGTGACTGCCCTGGCGGCGCGCTGGGAGGCGCGCCGCGAAGGGCGCGCGCGCGCATCTGTCGGTCCGGGGCACGTTCCGGATCAACGAGAGGAGGCTCTCATGACTGGAATCAACACCGGGAAAGTGATCGTGGGCGGACTTGTTGCGGGTCTGGTGGCGAACGTGATCGACATGGCCACGAACTTCACCATTCTGATGGACGACATGAAGGCGATGGTGGATCGCCTGCATCTGGACCCGAGTCTCATGACGTCGCCCGCCGGCATCGCGACGTGGATTGCGGTCGACTTTGTGTTTGGGATGCTCCTGGTGTTCACCTACGCGGCCATGCGGCCCAGGTTCGGGCCAGGGCCGAAAACCGCGCTGATCGCCGGCCTCACGCTGTACATTGGCGTGACGGCGGTGCTCTCCGGGTTCGCGATGATGGGGATATTTACGACGGGAGCGTTCGTGAAAGGCTCCGCCTGTGCGCTGATCTCAACGCTCGTCTCCAGCGTCGCCGGCGCCGCCGTCTACAAAGAATAGTCGAAGCCATTCATGTCGAAGATCAACGCCGGAAAGACCGCCGCGGGCGGTATTCTCGCGGGCGTCGTCTTGAGCGGGTTCGACTTTGCCTCGAGCAACTACCTGCTCGCCAGCGAATGGCAAAACGTCGCGCACCTCCGGAATATCGATCCGGCGTTGATGGGCAGCACGGCCGCGCTCGTGACGATGCTTCTGGTTGACTTCGTGCTCGGCCAGGTGCTGGTGCTGGCCTACGCCGCAATCCGGCCGCGCTTTGGGGCCGGCCCCGGCACAGGCGCGATTGCGTCGTTCCTCATCTTCCTGCCTCAGGCCCTGCTGCTCGCGACGTTCGGCGGGTGGTTCCTCTCGTGGGACCTGTACTTCCGTCAGACTGTTGTAATGCTGGTGTCGGTGCTCGCCGCGGGCTTCGCGGGCGCGTGGGTGTACGCGGAAGCGGAAGAAGAAGGGGACGATTGAAGTTCGACGTTCGAATTGACCCGAAGGCAGCAAAGAAGCCCGGCCGGACGATCCGGCCGGGCTGAAGATCCCGGGACGAGACGACTACCAGCGTGGTTCGCGACGACGGTTGCCGCCACCGCCGCCGCCACCGAAGCCGCCGCCTCGCCCGCCGCCGCCGCCCCCGCCGCCGAACTGCGGCTTCGGACGAGCCTCGTTGACCGCGAGCGTGCGCCCGCCGAGCTGGGTTTCATTCAGCTCGGTCACGGCTTTTTGCGCATCTGAGTCGGTTGCCATTTCGACAAACGCGAAGCCGCGGGCGCGGCCGGTCGCGTTGTCGCGGACAACGTTGACGGTGTCAACGGCGCCCGCGCGGCTGAACAATTCCCGAAGCTCGTCCTCGGAAACGGAGTAGGGCAGATTGCCAACGTAGAGTTTACGACCCATTGAGTGCTCCTGCGCCTCCAGTTCCCTCAGAACTGAGGCGTTCATCGGGCACGGCCCGATCGGTTACGCGAAGGTTAGCCGGAGCGGCCATCCGCTCCTTTGCTTCAGCGATCACGTGGTTGAGGGGAACGAGGCACTGTCTCGATTCGACTCGGCTACGCGGGCAAAGCGACAAGGCTCACAGCTTCAGCGGTCGAATTCAGCCTATGCCACAGGGTCCGCAAAGGCAAATACAGGAAATCCCCCCCTCGGGCCAAGTTTTTGTCGTAGGCCTGTAGTGCCCCGGCTGACAGGATGCCCAGGGTCTTGGCGGGGCCCGCGGAAAGGAGGACAATCAAACACGCGCCTGCCTCGCCAGGAGAACCATGCCTATTGCGTTTTTGCTCTTGACAGCACAACTGACCACTCCGCGTATCACCGCCCACCCAGGCGGACACCCCGTCTGCGCCCGTGCAGCAGTCGCAATCTCAGGGTGACCCGCGCGAGACGCCGGCGACCAGCACTGACCGTCCGCATCAGATTGGCCTGGGCGCATTCGGCGGCTCCGGCGGCGGCGCGTCCTTCCGCTATTTCATGAACGATCGCCTCGGGGTTGACATGAACGTCGGCTGGTCCGGTCTGAGTAACGCGTCTGGATCGGGGGGCACGACATTTCGCGTGGCGCCATCGGCCGTGCTCATGCTGACGAGCTCGCACTCGCTGGCTGATCTCGACGTGCGGCCGTACGTCGGCGGCGGTTTCAACTACGCGCAGACACCGAGCGTCCAGACCGTGTCCAACGGTGTGGCGCGCACGAGCGGCATCGGAATGCAGGCGTTTGGCGGCGCGGAGTTCTCGTTCGCCAGCGCGAAATCAATCGCAATCAGCGCGCAGGTGGCCTACTACCGCCTTGCCGTGCAGCCGGTCAATCTGATGACGACGAGCGGCACGGATTTCTATCTGCTATTTCATTACTACATGAAATAGGCGGCGCCTGGCGCCAAGTCTCACGCCATCAACAGGGCGAGCAACGCCTTCTGCGTGTGCAGGCGGTTTTCGGCCTGGTCGAAGATCACTGACGCCGAAGAATCCATGACCTCGTCAGTCACTTCGGATCCGCGATGGGCCGGCAGGCAGTGCATGAAAATCGCGCCGCTTCGGGCGGCGGCCATCAACTTGGCGTTGACCTGGTAAGGCCGGAAGACGTGCTCGCGCCGCGCGGTCTCGGCCTCCTGTCCCATTGACGTCCAGGCATCGGTGTACACCGCATCCGCGCCGCGCACGGCCTCGAAGGGATCGGTGACGAGCTCGAGCGCGGCGCCCTGATGGGCGATGTGATCGAACACCCGGACGACGGCGTCAGGCAGCTCGTGCCCTTTGGGTGACGCGACTCTGATTCGCATGCCCAGCAGAGCGCCGGCGTGGGCAAGCGAGGTGGCGACATTATTGCCGTCTCCCACGAACGCGAGTGTGCGCCCGGCGAGGGTGCCGATCCGCTCACGCAGCGTCAGCATGTCGGCGAGCACCTGACAGGGGTGCTCTTCATCGGTCAGGGCGTTGATCACGTGCATGCGCGTGGACAGCCGCGGCGAGCGCCTTCAGGTCGCGCTGCGCGTATGTCCGCACGACACAGCCCGTCACCCAGCGCTCGAGATTTCGCGCCACGTCGCCGATCGTCTCCCGTCCCCCCAGCGCGACATCCGCCGGCGGCTCAATGACATCCCCGCCGAGCTCGCGCACGGCGATCGTGAACGTCGATCGTGTGCGGAGCGACGGCTTCTCGAAGAGCAAGGCCACATGCTGGCCCTCGAGCGGCCGCTCCATCCTCCGGTGTGCAGCCCGGGCGCTCTTGATGGCCGCCGCCTGACCGAGCAGGCGATCGATCTCGCCGTGACTGAGATCGACGACAGAAAGATAGTGCCGGGCCGTCGGCCCTGTGGTGCGCCGAGCCGCAGGGAGAGAGAACACCCCAGTTTGCTTCATTGCCGCTCGTGCGCTCATGTCCGGTACTCCGCGTTGATCCTGACGTACTCCGCGCTGAAATCGCACGTCCACATGGTGGCCTCGTGAGCGCCGCCGGTGCCGAGGTCGACCGTGACGCTCACCTCCGCGGCGCGGAGGACGTCGGCGGCCGAGTCCGCGCGCTCGTCGTGCGGGACGCCGACGACGAAGAGCGGGACCTGTCCGATCAGGACCGACGCGCGATCGAGATTGAAGGCCGCGCCGGATCGACCCGCGGCCGCGATGAGGCGGCCCCAATTCGGATCGCCGCCGTGGATGGCCGTCTTGACGAGCGGCGAGTTGGCAATGGTACGGACGGCCAACCAGGCATCCGCGTGCGACGCCGCGCCGATCACTCGAACGGTCACGAGTTTGGTCGCCCCTTCGCCCCCGCGGACGATCTCCCGCGAAAGGTGGCCGGCGACGGCGTTCAGCGCCTCGAGGAATGCCGGGTCGTCGTCGCGGGCCACGGTCACGCCCGATCGGCCTGATGCCATCGCGAAGACGCAGTCGTTGGTCGAGCATTCGCCGTCGACGGTGATGGCGTTGAACGTCTGGTCCACGACCCGCTTCAACGCGCGCGACAAAAGGGCCGGCTCAATGGCTGCGTCCGTCGTCAGGTATCCCAGCATCGTCGCCATGCGCGGCTCGATCATTCCGGAGCCCTTGGCCATTCCACCAACGGTTATCGTTCCCGACGGACCGTGGACGGTGATCGCGCACGACTTCGGAAAGGGATCGGTTGTCATGATCGCGCGCGTCGCCTCGGACCAGCCATCCACCGAGAGCAGGCGCGTGGCCGCCTCCACGCCCGATCTGACCTTGGCGATGTCGAGCTGCACGCCGATGACGCCCGTGGACGCGACAAGCACGTGCCGAGGATCGCATCCGAGCGCCTGCGCGGCTGCCGCGGCCGTGTCGCGGGCGACCTGCATTCCGGCGCTTCCCGTGCAGGCATTCGCGCAGCCGCTGTTGGTGACGATGGCGGCCGCGTGGCCACCGGAGGCGACGAGTTGTTCGCGCGAGAGCACGACAGGCGCGGCCGCCGCGCGGTTCGTCGTGAAGACCGCGGCGGTGGAGACCGGTCCGTCGGCCGCGATCAGCGCCAGGTCAAGATTCGCGGGCGCGGCTGCCGCCTTCTTGATGCCGCAGTGCACGCCGGCGGCTCGAAATCCCTGCGGCGCGGTGACGCCGCCTTCAATGAGACCAGACACGGTGTGAATCCCTCAGGCGACCGCGACCGGGCGCGCGTCAACTGCAGCCGTGCCATCACAGGCCGGACGCCGCAGAGGCAGCACCATCGCGTACTGACCGCAGCGGCGGAACAGCGGGCAGTTCAGGCAGTCGGTGGCGATCTTCTCGGGTATCCAGAGGTGCGGAACGATCGAGAATCCCTGACGCACGAAGAAGCGCGCGTCGTGCGTGAACGCGCAAAGTGTCTCGAAACCGCTGACCCGCGCACGATCATGCAGTTCGCCGACGAGACGGGCCGCGACACCGGCGTGGCGAAAAGTGTCGGCCACGACGAGCGACCGCACTTCGGCGATTGACGCCGACAGCGGCGCGAGCTCCGCGCAGGCGCGAATCTGGCCGTCGCGTTCGCAGACGACGAATCGATCCGCGTGCCGCGCGATCTCGGCGAGGTCGCGCGGCAGAAGATGACCTTCTGCCAGGTGCGCGCTCACCAGCGCGTGCACCGCCTCGGCATCGGCCGGGGTGGCCCGGCGGACTTTCAGTCCAGACCGCTGCGGGTCCGCGCTCGTGGATCGTCGCTCAGGATGTCTCGAGCGTTGTCGAGAGACGAAAGCGCCGGAGTTCCGAGCCGGGCCGCGCGCACTCAGGCGCTCCCCCTCGTTCGCCCCGATCACCCCTCTTGCTGCGGCCTCGTTCGCGCCGAATTCTGTCATCGCTCTGCTCCCTGCACAGCTTTAAACGCGTCGTCCAGAATCCCGATGGCCTCGTCCACGTCGCGCTCCGTCACAACGTAGGCGGGCAACAGCCGGACGACCGTCGAGGCCGTCCGGTTGACGAGCAGACCGCGTTCGAGCGCCGCCGCGATGACCGGTTGCGCGTCGACACGGAGATCTAGCCCGGCGATCAAGCCGGCGCCGCGGACCTCGGAGACGAGACCCGAATGGCGTGACTGAAGCGCCCGCAGAGCGGTGAAGAAGTGCGTAGACACGGCCTGGACGTGTTCGAGCAATCCGCCGTCGAGCGCGTCGAGGAACACGAGAGCCGCGCGGCACGCGAGCAGGTTGCCGCCGTACGTCGTGCCGTGATCGCCCGGGCGCGATCGCCTGGGCGACCCTGCCGCTGCACATGGCCGCGCCGATCGGGACGCCCGCGCCCAGCGCCTTGCCCAGCGCCATCAGATCAGGCGTCAACCCCCGCGCGCGGCCGCACGTGAACTCGCCGGTCCGGCCGCTGCCGCTCTGGACTTCGTCGGCAATCACGAGCGCGCCGGTACGGCTGGCCGCGGCAGAAATCGCCTCGATCACGTCCGCCCGAATCGACCGCACGCCACCTTCGCCCTGGATCGGCTCCACGATGATCGCCGCCGTGGACTCATCAGCAAGAGCAGTCACGGACGCGGGATCGCTGTCGTCGGCGAAGGCGACGTCCTGAATAAGCGGCTGGAATGGGATGCGATAGTGCTCGTCCCAGGTGACCGAGAGTGATCCCATGGTCCGCCCGTGGAACGAATGGTTGAACGCGACGAACTTGACGCGTCGAGTGGCGCCCCGCGCATGCCAGTAGCGCCGCGCGAATTTGAGACAGGCCTCGACCGCCTCTGTGCCGCTGTTGCAAAAAAAGGCACGCTCCAGGCCGGTCAGTGCCGAGAGCCTGGCGGCGAGTTCCCCCTGCAACGGATGGAAGTACAGATTCGACGTGTGGATCAGCGACTTCGCCTGTTCGGCCACGGCCTTGGCAAGTCCCGCGTGGCCGTGCCCGAGCGACGCGACGCCGATGCCCGAGACGAAGTCGAGATAACTGCGGCCACGGTCGTCGAACAGGCGAACGCCCTCGCCCCGCTCGAACACGACCGGCTGCCGGCGATAGGTCTGCAGCACATGCTGCGATTCAAGCGCCGCGACGTCGACTGTGGAATGTGTGGCCATCTCTTCCTTCCAGTGCCCAGTGCCCAGTGCCTACCGACTGCCCAGTGTCCGTTCGCTCGCGACGATCGTCGTTCCTGCCGCCCGATCGAGGTCGCGCGCCGAAGTCAGCGACCGGCCATCGACGATCCGCACGGAGCGGACGCCCTCGCCCAGCGCCGCCCGACACGCCAGCAATTTGGCCACCATGCCTGCTGTCGCCAACCCGCCTGCGATCATCGCGTCAATCCCGTCGAAGTCCAGCACCGGGATGGACCGTCCCGTCTCATCGAGGACGCCCGCGGTGGCTCCCGCGATGGCCAGGTCCGACGCGGCCAGAGCCGCTGCGATTCGGCACGCCATCACATCGGCGTTGACGTTGAGCACCGTCGCGTTGTCAGCGGCGTCGATTCCGAGGCTGGCAATCACCGGCACGTACCCGTGGGTGAGCAGCAGCGCGATCAAGGAGGAGTCGACGCCGGCCGGATCGCCGACGAACCCCAGATCCGCCATGGCGCCGCCTGTCGCGCGGTGCGAGCTCGACCGTCGCGCCCGTCCAAAACCCGCATCCACGCCAGTGAGTCCGACGCCCCGTACCCCCGCCGCGACGAGTGCGGCCACCAGCTCGGTGTTCGCGGACCCGGCCAGGACGGCAATCACCGCGTCGAGGGTGGGCGCGTCGGTGACACGAAGACCATCGACTTTCTTCGGCGCGATGGCCCGGCGATCGAGTTCGGCGTCGATGGCGCGCCCACCGCCGTGCACGACGACGAGCGGGCGATCAGTGGCGATTGACGCGCACAGCCCGGCCAGACGCGCGCGGCCGCCGGCCGTCTCGAGCAACTCACCACCCAGTTTCAGAATGAAGGGATTCACAGCAGGCCCGTCCGCTCATCGAAGCCGCACACCGCGTTGAAATTCTGAAGGGCCTGCCCCGCGGCGCCTTTCACGAGATTGTCGAGACAGGAGACGAGGATCAGCCGGCGGGACGACGCGTCCAGCCGCCAGCCGATGTCGCAGAAGTTCGTCCAGGCCACGTGCTTGATCTCCGGAAGCGCGTCGCCGGTCAATCTCACGAATGGCTCGCGGCCGTACGCCGACTCGAAAGCGCAGGCGATGCCGGCGGCCGTGACGCCCTGCGCGACCTTCACATAAATTGTCTCGAAGATGCCGCGGTCGAGCGGCACCAGGTGCGGAGTGAACGTGACCTGCCCGCCAACTCTCCTGTTCCATCTCGGCGACGTGCCGATGGCCAAACAGCCCATACGCCGAGACGGATCCGTGATTCTCGGAGAAATGGGTGCGGTCGGTGGCGGCGCGGCCTGCGCCGGAAATTCCGGACTTGGCGTCGATCACGATGTCGCCCGGACGGATCGAGCAGGCCGCCTTTCGCGAGCGGCAGCAGCGCGAGCAGCGCAGCGGTCGGATAACAGCCCGGGCAGGCGACGAGCGGCGCCTGCTTCACGGCGTCGCGGTAGTGCTCGATGAGTCCATACGCCACTCCCGCCGGAAGCGATTTCGTCGCGGGATACCACCGGTGCCGTTGCGCGTCGTCCCTGATGCGGAAGGCGCCTGAGAGGTCGATGACGCGCACGCCGGCATCGACGAGCGAGCTGCCAAGATCTGCGGCCGCCGCTTCAGGAACCGCCAGGAAGGTGATGTCGGTGTCGCTGGCCAACTTCGCTTTGTCGAGTGGTGCGACCTGGCCGTTGAACACACGCGCGAGCCGCGGCAGGGGACGCGCGGCGGAGTCCGCGCTCGATGACATCGCCACGCGCAAATCGACGTGCGGATGCCGCGCCAGCAGGGCGATTAACTCCTGCCCGGCGTATCCGGTCGCCCCAGCGACGCCGACTCGTACAGGCGATGAATAGCTATGCATCGATAAGATTAGATATACACTGGGCGTTCGCTTCGGTCAACAGTCCCCCTCAAGAATGCGCGTGGCGCCCGCCAGATCGAGCAGTCGAGTCAGCATGGATATGCAATCGTGTGCGCACATCGTCAGCGCTCGCTCAAACGGCGCCTCGGGAATGAATAAACATGCAGTTATGGCGTTAGCCATTCAATGGGCTATTGTGAATATCAGTGGCTATTGACGGGAGTTTCTCCGCGATCAACCTCATTCATCCAGTGTATAATTTCCTTGGTTCATGAATATTTATGAAGGCCTGGCGCCAATCGCAAATCCTTGAAGTCATTGACCGCGAAGCGATTTCCTCGCAAGAAGCTCTTCGGCAGAAGCTGAGGGATCGCGGCATAGACGCCACGCAGGCCACCCTCTCCCGAGACTTGAAGGAGCTGGGTCTGGTCAAACGCGCCGGAGATGGCGCCTACACGCGGCCGGGCCAGGAGCGCGCCGGTCAGGCGGTCGGCGAGCAGCTGCGTAAGGCGGTGTCGAGTCTCGTGCGGACGCTCGAGCGAGTCGAGTCGCTGATTGTCGTGCGCACGGATCGCGGTCAGGCGCAGGGCTTGGCGGAATGGATCGATCGGGCTCAACTGACCGAGATCGCCGGCACCGTCGCGGGCGACGACACCATTCTGCTCGTCTGCCGCGGGCACGAGCAGGCAACGGCGGTCGAAGCGAGATTCACGTCGATGGTGAAGGGCTGATGGACCGCATCGTGCTCGCGCATTCCGGCGGGTTCGCGACGACGGTTGCGATCCGATGGCTCACGGAGAAGTATCACGCCGAGGTCGTAGCGGTCACCGTCGATCTGGGCCACAAGAAGGATCTGGACGCCTTACACGAACGCGCGCTTGCGATTGGCGCCGTGCGCGCGCACGTGATCGATGCCAGCGACGAGTTCGCGCGGGACTTCGTCCTCCCGGCGCTTCAGGCGGGCGCCCTCGATGAGGGTCTGCCGATGTCCGAGGCGCTTTCGCGGCCGGCCATCGCCAGGCATCTGGCGGAGATCGCCCGGATCGAGGGCGCGTCGCGGATTGCGCACGGTTGCTCCATCGAGACGGGCGATTCCGTGCGGCTCGAACGGCTCATGCGCGCGCTGAACCCCTCGATGAGGTTCATCGCGCTGGCGCGAAGTCTTCCGCGGCCGAGTGCGATCGCGTACGCACGACAGCATGGACTGGTTGTGCCGCAACACACCGGCAGTCTGCGCGGGACGGACGCACACGTCCTGACGAAACTGGCTGCAGACCCGCCGGACGATGCGGCGCTGGTCGAGATTGACTTCGATCGCGGCGTGCCGATCAGCATCAACGGCGTGGAAATGCCGTTCGTCGAGCTGATCCAGAGCCTCGAAACGATTGCCGGGGCTCACGCGATCGGCAGGATTGATCGGCTCGAAGGGGCCGCGGCTCGCGGGTGTGAAGCACCGGCGGCGGTTGCGCTGCACGCGGCGCACGCGGCGCTGCAGGCATCTGTCATTTCGAGACCCCTGCAGGAATTGACGGCGCGGATGGCGGCGACATACGCCGATCTGATTCATGACGGACTGTGGTTCACCCCGGCGCGCGCCGCCCTCGATGCGGTCGTTGGCAAAGTGCAGGAGACCGTCACGGGCGTCGTCCGCCTCAGGTTGCAGCAAGGCGAGTGCCGCCTGGTCGGCCGGCCATCCCCGAGCGCAGTGATTGACGAGGGCACCACGGCGCGAAGGCAGGAAGCATGAGCACCCTGTGGTCGGGACGTTTTGCCGGCGAACCGGACACGGACGTCTTCAATTTCGGGAAGTCGCTTCCGGTCGATCGGCGGCTGTTTGAAGACGACATCACGGCCAGCCAGGCATGGGCCGAGGCACTCGCCAGGGCCGGCGTGCTTTCTCGGGAGGAGGAGGCCCGCATCGCCTCCGGACTCGAGTCACTCCGGGGCGCCGTACGATCAGACCCGGCGCTTCTGGCCAACGCGGCCGATGAAGATGTCCACTCATTCGTCGAGCGCGAACTGGTGGAGCGGATTGGCGAGGCCGGCCGCCGCCTGCATACCGGGCGGTCTCGCAACGAACAGGTCTCCGTCGACTTTCGCCTGTACCTCCGGCGCCGGATTCCCGTGCTCCAGGCCGCCGTCGCGCGACTGGTCGCGACGCTGGTCGAGCAAGCCGAGCGGGCCGGTCAGGCGATCATGCCGTCGTATACGCACCTTCGGCGGGCGCAGCCAGTGCAGGTGGCTCACGTGTGGTTGTCGCATGCCGCCGCCGTCCGGCGCGATTATGCGCGCCTGGCGGCAGCGAGAGGCGAGTGCGATCTCATGCCGCTCGGCTCGGGCGCGATCGCCGGCGCCAGCTACGACATCGACACCGGCTTTCTCGCCACGCGCCTCGGCTTCACGGCGGTGACGGCGAACAGCATCGACGCGTCGGGCGATCGCGACTTCGTTGCGTCGTTCCTCTATGCCTGCGCGATGGCGATGACGCATCTGAGCCGCCTGGCCGAGGACACAATCATCTTCACGACGGAGGAGTTCGGGTTCTTCGAGTTGGCCGACGAAGTGGCCACCGGTTCCAGCTTGATGCCGCAGAAGAAGAATCCGGATCCGCTGGAGCTCGTCCGTGGCAAAGCGGGCCGTTCGATCGGCATGCTCTGCGGGTGGCTGGCGACGATGAAAGGGCTCCCGGCGGGTACAACAAGGATCTGCAGGAGGACAAGGCGCTGGCGTTCGAGGCCGAAGACGCCTTCGCCGGCTGCCTGGCCGCCACAGCGACCGTCGTCCGCACGTTGACGCCGCGGATCGATCGGATGCGTCAGGCGGCCTCCGGGCTCCTGCTTGCGACGGAGGTGGCCGACTACCTCGTGTCACGCGGCGTGCCATTCCGCACCGCGCATGAAATCACCGGCCGAATCGTCCGTGACTTGTATGCCTCCGGCCGGGACTTCCCGTCGCTGTCGGTAGCCGAGTGGAAGCGCTACGACGAGCGGTTTGACGAACGTGTTCTCGAGGTGACCACGCCCGAAGCCTCCGTCGCCTCAAAGCGCACGCCTCAATCCACGCGCCCGAGCGCGGTTGCTGACGCCCTCGCCGAGACGAAGCGGTGGCTCGATGGAAAGACGGACGGCCCGAGATGACGGCGTCGTCAGACTTCCTGATCCGGGAGGCCCGGCCGGAGGATGTGCCTGTTATCCTGCGGATGATCAAGGCGCTCGCTGAGTACGAGAAATTGTCCGGCGCTGTGACGACGACGGAAGCCCAGTTGCGCGACTCTCTGTTCGAGAAACGCGCGGCGGAAGTCCTGCTTGCCTGGGCCGGAGCGGAGCCGGCTGGCTTCGCCGTGTTCTTTCATAATTTCTCGACGTTCCTCGGCCGGCCGGGCATGTATCTCGAGGACCTCTTCGTCCCGCCGGAGTGGCGCGGCCGCGGGCTGGGGAAGCAGCTTTTCGCTCGTGTGGCGCGGCTGGCGGTCGAGCGAGGCTGCGGCCGGATGGAGTGGTCCGTGCTCGATTGGAACGATCCCGCGATTGGCTTCTATCGCAAGCTCGGCGCACAAGCGATGGATGAGTGGACTGTGTTTCGCTTGACGGGCGCCGAGCTGACCGCGGTCGCAATGGAGGGCGGGCCGCGGACTTTGCGTCCAGGCTGACGTCATGGCTCCCACGGCCAGGCACTTCACCAGGTGGCGGGAATTCGAAGACGCGGTCGCGAACGAGGCCGCGGCGCTCGAGGCCCGTTGGAAACTCCCGACAGCGGTCCCGTTCTTCCGCGGTCACCCTTCCACCGGCTTCGATCCTCTGCCATCGTTGTTGCGGCCGCACGGCGGCCGCTGGTTCACGCCGGAGGACGAGCGGTCCTTCTATTACGAGTTCCTGTCACGCGGCGGGTCGGTCGTGCCGCCCGGCCTCGATTCCTGGGACATTCTCTTTCTCATGCGCCACCATGGGGTGCCGACGCGGTTGCTCGACTGGTCGGAGAGTTTCGCCGCCGCGATATTTTTTGCCCTGCCGCCGCTCGGGGAGCGGCGCGATCTCGATCTCTGGTTTCTCGATCCCTATGCGCTCAACCGCGAGATGTTCGGCACGGCGGCCGTTCTGGACGTGCGCGTCAATCTGAAGCAGTCGTATTTCGATTACTACGTCGAGACGAGAGCCACGCCTGAGTGGAAACACGCCGTGGCAATTTACCCGCAGCGGCGGTCGGAACGCCTCTCCGGACAGTATGCGACGTTCACACTGCACACGACATCGGCACCGCTGGAGCTCCTGGAATTCCCGGGGCTCAGCCGCTTCACGCTGGCGGCGGAGGCCCGGCCTGACGCGGAGCGGTACCTCCGGCTCGCCGGAATCAACGACTACTCGCTGTATCCGGATGTCGATGGTCTCGCGCGACTTCTCTGCCGGCGGATTCGACCGCAGAGCGAGCGCCGTTGGCCGTAAACGCACCTGCTGTCGATTGAATTTGCGCAAGCGGGCGGCCCGACGTCACAATGCGGCCCCGTGGCAGACTCGTTTCGCGTCGGGTTGATCGGCTACGGCCTCGCCGGCGCCTGTTTTCACGCGCCCTTCATCACCACCACACCCGGCCTCGAGCTCGATACCGTCGTGACCAGCGATCCCGACCGTCAGCGTCAGGTTGCGCGCGACCATCCCGAGGCCAGGGTCGTGGACTCGGCTGATCGACTGTGGCGCAATCCTCGACTGGACCTGGTGGTCGTCGCGTCGGCCAACCGCAGTCATGTGCCGCTGGCGCGTCGGGCGATCGCCGCCGGCGCGGCCGTTGTGGTCGACAAGCCACTGGCCGCCACCGCAGCGGACGCGCGTCAGGTGATCGTGGAGGCGGCCGCCGCTGGAAGAATGCTGACCGTGTTTCAGAATCGCCGGTGGGACGGCGACTTCCTGACGCTGCGCCAGCTGCTGCCAGCAGGGAGAACTCGGTCGGCCTCTGCGCTTCGAATCACGGTTCGAACGCTGGCGCCCGGAGCCTACTCCGGGATGGCGCCAGCGTCCCGACCCGGCCGAGGCGGGCGGGCTCCTCTACGATCTCGGCAGCCACCTGATCGACCAGGCGATCCTGCTGTTTGGCGACATCGACAATGTGTATGCCGAACTGGATCGCCGGCATCCAGCGGCCGCGGTAGACGACGACAGTTTCGTTGCGCTCGCGCATCGATCCGGCGTCCGGTCGCATCTCGTCATGAGCGTAATGGCGGCGCAACCTGGTCCACGGATCCGCATGCTCGGGTCCAAGGCCGCGTACGTGAAGTTCGGCCTCGACGTCCAGGAGGCCGCGTTGCGAGCCGGCCAGCGGCCGGGCGGCGCTTCGTGGGGCGAGGAGCCGGCGGACCAATGGGGCCAACTCGGCAGCGCCGAGCTCTCTTCGGCCCGTTGCGACGCTGCCCGGCGCGTATCAGCAGTTCTATGCCGGAGTCCTGTTGGCGCTTCGTGGCGAGGCGCCTCCGCCGGTGGACGCCGTGGACGCAGTACGCGTCCTGGAGATCATCGAAGCCGCCCGGCGATCCGCGGCGGAGCGGCGCGTTGTTCACGTGTGACTTTCATGTGAGCATCAGCGTCCAAGCACCTCCTCATAGAACGCCTCGTACTCGGGGACGATTCGATCCTCGCAGAATCGCGTGCGCACCTGCTCGGCAGCGGCCGCGCCGATACGATTTCGCAGTCCGCGGTCCTGCAGCACCGCGACCGATCGATCGGCCATCCCCTGCACGTCGTCGAGGTCGCAGAGAAAGCCGGTGACGCCGTCGTCGACCACTTCGGGCAACCCGCCGATCCGCGACGCGACCACCGGGACTTCACACGCCATGGCCTCGAGCGCGGCCATGCCGAAACTCTCCTGCGAGGACGGCAGCAGGAAGAGATCCGCCGCGGACAGCCACGGCACGACGTCGGGCTGCTCGCCGACGAACTGCACCGCGTTCGAGAGACCCTGATCGATGACGCGCTGCTCGAGATCGATGCGGTCGGGACCGTCGCCGATCAGTACCAGGCGCGCCGCGACGCGCTCGCGCACACGGCGGAAGATCTCGAGGACGATGCCGACCCGCTTGACCGGCCGGAAATTCGACACGTGCAGCACGAGCGCGTCGCCGCACGCCTTGGGGCACAAATGCTCCCGCAGTGCAGGCACTCCCCGGCGCCGGTACGCCGAGCAGTCGAGAAAATTCGGAATGACCTTGATCTCCCGGCGAAGCCCGAGACTGCGAATCGTCTCGCGCCTGCAGACTGTTCGAAACCGCCGTGACGCCCTGCGATCGCTCGATCGAAAAGGCGACGACCTGTTTGTAGGAGGGATCACTGCCGATCAACGTGATGTCGGTCCCGTGCAGGGTCGTCACCGTCCGCGGAGCCTGCATGCCGAGGTCGCCGCGAAGGATCTCGTCGGCCAGGTACGCCGCCGTGGCATGCGGGACCGCGTAGTGCGCGTGGACGATGTCGAGCGGCCGCCGGTGCGCGAGACGCACGATCGTGTTCGTGAGCGCCAGCAGATACTGCGGCTGTCGAAAGAGCGGATACGTCGGGGTGTCGACGCGCTCAAAGGACAGGCCGGGGACACCTGACCGCCAGCGAAACGGCAGGTCGCTGCTGATGAGGTGAACCTCGTGCCCGCGGCCGGCCAGCGCGTGGGCCAGCTCCGTGGCGACCACGCCACTGCCCCCAATCGACGCGTAACAGACGATCGCGACGTTCATATTCGCCGGTTATACGTCCTGCCTGAACAGCGTCGCGCGCTGCAGAAGATCCCGCACCACGAAGCCCTCGGCAAACGCGGCGCCGATCTGGGCACCGAACTGCGCGTCGCGGCTCTCGATCAATCGCCGGAACGCCGGAGCCGACAACCGCGTGGCCACGGCGTCATCTCCCGTCGGCGCGAACTGCGTGCGAAAGCAGTCGAGCGCAGCCCGTTTGCGCTCGTAGTGCTCGGAGACGTCGATCACGAACGACGGCGCGGCGTTGCTGTTGATGAAGTAGTAACAGACCGACTCCGGCCGCCAGGCCTCCCCGCGGCGTCGTACCGGCGAAGGCCACTCTTGAACGCCGCCTCTGTCAGGACTTCGCTCGCGCCCTGATGATCGGGATGCCGATCCGCCCAGTAGGGAATGGCGATGGCCCGCGGCCGATGGCGTCTGAGGAACTCGACAGCCGATCGGACCAGCGGTCGGCGTCGCTGCGATGCCGCCATCAGGCCAATGCAGGTTCTCGCGCCAGGCCGCGCCCAGCACGCGCGCCGCCGCCTCTCCCTCGTCGCGGCGCTCGTCGGGCGTCCCGTTGCTGCCCATCTCCCCGATCGTGAGATCGCAAAGGCCGACGCGATAGCCAGCGGCAGAGTGCCGCGCGATCGTGCCGCCCAGGCCGATCTCGATGTCGTCGGGATGCGGGCCGAACGCGATCAAATCCATCGACACCCTGACTGTATCGCGAATCGTTCAACGTCTTGAGGCGCCGATCGGATCGGCCTCGACGTTGACGTCGCCGCGGAGTTCGCGCCCGAGGCCGGGTACCTTGACGATGACCTGATACTTACCCGGCGGCACCAGTTCGCCGGGCGCTCCGCCGCGACCGCCGGCCTGCGTCGCCTCGTTCGTCCGCAAATCCCAAGCGGCTCTGTTGAGCCCTCTTGCTGCCGGACCGGACAAGGTTCGGACGATCTGGCCGGCGCGGTTCGCAATCTGAATCTCCGCCGGTCCCTCCGCATCACGGCGAAGGTAGTAATTGATGCCCGCGTCGAACGACGGATTCGGCGCGAAGAAGACACCCTGGCCGAACCACGCCTGTGGAAGACGCAGGATCATCTCGCGCGCCGGGGCGATGGGCGCGAGCGCGGCGTCGGACTGAAGGGCCTGGGCCGTCAGCATCTCGAGGGGTCCCGCGTCGTCCAGGACCCAGATCCCGCGACCGTGGGTGCCCAGGATCACGGCGTTGTCGCGGGGGTGAATCGAGATGTCGTCCGTCGGCACGTTGGGGAGATTCGTCACGCGCGACAGGGGCGTCCAGGTTCTGCCGTCATCGTTGGAGAAATGGACGCCGCGCTCATGGCCGAGGAAGAGCAGGTGCGGGTTGGCCGGATGCTCGCGGATGCGGTTGATGGACGTCTCCGGCAGCCCGGCCGCGAGCGATCGCCACGTGCGGCCGAAGTCGTCGCTGACGAAGACGTACGGCTTGTAGTCGTCGCCGTAATGGCCGTCGAAGGTCGCGTACACACGGCCCGCGGCATGCCGAGAGGCCACGACCGCGCTGACGTAGGTCAGCCGCGGCAGTCCGTTGAGCCGCGGCGTCAGGTTCGTCCACGTGTGCCCGCCGTCTCTCGTCATCTGAACGGTGCCGTCCTGCGCGCCGGTGTAGATCACGTCCGCGTTGAGCGGCGATTCGCTGATGGAGGTCAGGGAGCCCAGCGGCGATGTCCCGTCGTTGCGCGAAAGGGCGTCGGGCGGGTTCGGGCGTCCCATGATCTCGAGGGATTCCGGATCGATTTGGGATGTCAGATCTGGACTGATTGCCGTCCAGGTGACGCCGCGATCGGGCGACCTGAACAACACGTTCGCGCCGGTGTAGACCACTTTCGGATCTGCGCTCGACACGGCAATCGGCGTGTCCCAGTTCCAGCGGTACGGACCCGCCGGCCTCATGGGCTGACGCTGCATCGTCGTGAGATTGACGCGCGCCATATTGCCGTCCTGCGACTCCGCGTACACCCAGTTCCAATCGCTCGGATCGAACTTCACGTAGAAGCCGTCGCCGCCCCCGACATTCCAGGCGTCGCCGGCTGAGATTCCGTTTCGATCCCGTACGGCGCTCGGGACGCACCACTCGCCGTTGTCCTGCAGTCCGCCGCAGATGGTGTACGGCACGTTCATATCGACGTCGATCTCGTAGAACTGCCCGATGGGCATGTTCATCCGAAAGTCCCACGTGCGTCCCCGATCCCGCGAGATCGAAACGCCGCCATCGCCGCCAACGATGAGGTGGTTGGAGTCCGCGGGGTCGATCCAGAGCGCGTGATCTTCGCCATGCAGGCCAGACACGCCGGTGTCGACGAACGTCCGGCCGCCGTCGCTGGAGACATAGAATCCGCGATTCGATCCCAGCTCGTAAACGCGGCTGCGATCCCTGGGGTCGATCCGGATCTGGCTGTAATAGCTCGGCCGCGGATCGATGGACGAGAGGCGCTCCCACGTCGCGCCGCCGGTGGTGCTGCGGTACAGCCCGCTGCCTGTCGCCGAGTCCGGAGATCCGGCGCGTCTCGTCGTCCCGTCTTCGAGAGAAGCCGGCCCGGCCTCGACAATGGCGTACACGAGCGCGCTATCGAAGAGCGCGAGGCCGATTCGTCCTTTGTCGCCGGAGGGCAGCCCCTGCGTCAGCTTCGTCCAATGCTCGCCACCGTCGGTGGACTTGTAGATTGCGCTCCCGCGTCCGCCGCCGTTGAAGCCCCACGATTTCCGCTGCCGCTGGTAGGTCGAGGCATAGAGGGTCTCCGGATGCTGCGGATCGATAACCAGATCGTTGGCACCCGTGTGTTCGTCCACGTACAACGTCTTTTTCCAGGTCGCGCCGCCATCGGACGTCTTGAAGACGCCACGCTCGCCGTTCGATCCCCAGAGGTGCCCGACCGCCGCGACGTACGCGATGTCCGGGTTGGAGGGATGGACGACGATCCGGCCGATGTGGCGCGACTCCTTGAGCCCGACGTACTTCCACGTGGCGCCCGCGTCGGTGGACTTGTAGACGCCGTCGCCCCAGGATGAGCTCTGCCGGTTGTTCGCCTCGCCCGTGCCGGCCCAGATGATCGACGGATTCGATCCGGCGACCGCCAGGGCGCCAATCGACATCATGGCGTCGACGGCGTCGAAGACCGGCGTCCACGAAATGCCCGCGTTGTCGCTCTTGAAGATGCCGCCGCTCGCCGTGCCGACGTAGATCGTCTCCGGTTGTCCCTCCACATGGGCGACGGCGATGTCGGCGATGCGCCCGGAGGTGTTGACGGGTCCGATGCTGCGCCACTTCAGAGGGGACAGGAGCGCCGGATCGATCCCTGCCGCCTGGCGTCCGGACAGTGTCGTGAACGAACATGCCAGAAGCAGGCAACCGGCCGCCGATTTTGAAAAGGACATGAGAGTTCCGTGAATCGCGCCAGCGATTCTACAATCTCTGCGTTACGGTCAGGGCTTGACGACGACCGAAATCGTTTCTGGCGCGCCGCAAACAAAGGCCGAGCCTTTTCTTACGAAAAACGCAAAAATAGGCCCGGCCTTGTTTTCTGGGCGGAGGGCACATGCGAGGAGGACTGAGCGTCCATTGGCTGATCGTCGTGACGCTCGTGCTCGCGCCCATCGTCGCGAGCGCCTGGCAGAGCGCGGGGCTGTCTTCTGACGAGAAGACGATTGCCGCGCGCGTCGATGCGCAGAATGCCGACGGGCTTGCGCTGCTCGAGAAGGTCGTCAATATCAACAGCGGCACGCTGAATCTCGCTGGCGTTCGAGCGGTCGGTGATCTGTTTCGCGCGGAGTTCGATCGCCTTGGCTTCAAGACCCGGTGGGTCGATCAGTCCGCCGTTCAGCGGGCCGGTCATCTCGTCGCGGATCATCCCGGGACAGGTCCCCGGGTTCTCCTCATCGGTCACATCGATACGGTCTTCGAGCAGGACAGCCCGTTTCAGAAGTACGAACGCCTCGACGCGAACATGGCGCGTGGCCCTGGCATCATCGACATGAAGGGCGGCGACGTCGTCATCGTCCAGGCGCTCAAGGCCCTCGAGGCCGCCGGCCTTCTGAAGAGCATGAACATCGTCGTCGTGCTCACCGGCGACGAGGAGGAGCCTGGCCGGCCGCGCAGCCGCGCGCGCGCGGCCCTTATTGCCGCCGCGAAAGGCGCGGATGTGGCCATCGGATTTGAAGACGGCGACGGCGACCCCTCCCACGCCATCGTCGCACGGCGAGGGACGACGTCCTGGGAATTGCGCGTCGCCGCCAAGTCAGGGCACTCGTCACAGGTGTTCTCGCCGGAAGTGGGTGCCGGCGCGATCTTCGAGGCGGCGCGAATCCTGACGGCCTTTCACGAACGACTCGGCGGAGAGGCGCATCTTACGTTCAATCCAGGGTTGATCGCGGGAGGAACGACGGCAGAAGCCGACGGCGCGCAATCACGCGGATCCGCATCTGGCAAGGCCAACGTCGTGGCCGGGGAGGCGCGGGTGCTCGGCGACCTCCGCGCGCTGACGGCGGAACAGTTCGATCGGGCTCGTGAGACGATGCGGGCCGTCGTCGCGCAGTCGCTGCCCAATACGCATTCCACGATCACGTTCGACGAGGGCTATCCGCCGCTCGCGCCGGGTGAGGGCAACCAGCGCCTGCTGACGCTGTACGATCGAGTCAGTCGGGATTTGGGGCTGGGCGCGATCACGGCGGTCAGCCCGGACAAGGCTGGCGCGGCGGACGTCTCGTTTGTCGCCGGCGAGGTGAAGATGATCCTTGATGCGGTCGGCCTCAAGGGGCGCGACGATCACTCGCCCCAGGAGACCGCGGACCTGGCGACATTGCCCATCCAAGCCAAACGTGCCGCAATCCTCCTGGCACGAATCGCCCGGCAGGGAACCCGCTGATGGGATCCGGCCGCCCGGTGATCGCGATCATGTGGGTGGTCGTCTTCGTCGCGCTCATGGTGCTGATCTACCTCGCGCGTCGCACGCGGCGGGCCGGCGGATCGATGACCGCGGGCGTGGCCGGCGCCATTTGGGATTTGCAGACCGATCAGAAGCGTCAGGCGCTCGAGATCATCGTCAATAAACGTGCGGCGGCGCACGATCCCGAAGACGCCGACGGCAATCTCCCGGAGCTCGATCGTCCCGAGCACACAGACGATTTTTCCCTGCTGGAATTTCAAGGGTGGCAACGCGTCGCCGGAAGGTTTCAAGACACCTGGGCGGGTCTCACCAACCTGTTCGTTCCCAGCTTGCTCGACGCCGCGCGCGTGGGCGAAGGGACGCGGGTCCTGGACGTCGCGTGCGGCCCGGGATTTGCCGCCGAGGCCGCGGTGGAACGCGGCGCCGTCGTGACAGGTATCGATTTTTCGCCGGAGGTGATCGCGATCGCCCGCGCGCGATGCCCGGAGATCGATTTTCGGCGAGGCGACGCGCAGAGGCTCGCCTGCGAGGACGGTCAGTTCGATGCGGTGATGATGAACTTCGGGATCCTCCATCTGCCGTATCCCGAACGGGCGTTCGCCGAGGCCGCTCGTGTCCTTCGCGCGGGCGGCCGTTATGCGTTCACCGTCTGGGCCACGCCGGACGAAAGTCCTGGCGCGAACATCGTGCAGCGAGCCATCGCCGCCCACGGTCGCCTGGACGCGAACCTCCCGCACGGCCCCGACCACCTGCGCCACGGCCGCCTGGGCGAATGGCAGCACCTGCTCGGCCAGTACGGATTTTCGCCGGAGTCTGTGACTGTCGATAGAGTCGCCGCCGAGTGGGATGTGCCGACCGATTTCTTTCTGTTCGAGGCCGAGCGTCACGCCAGTGTCAGGACGGCGGCGCTCCTTGAGGCGCAGACGCCGGAGGCGCTGGCCGGCATCGAGCGGCAGGTGACGCAAGCCGTGCGGGCATTCGCCTGTAACGACGGGTTTGCGATTCCGTACCAGGCGTATGTGATCGCCGGGTGTAAGAAGACGTCCCCCAACGGAGATACTCCATTGCGGTAAGATACGGCGTCCTCGCTCTGCGCCGGTTGCCGGAGGTGGAAGTGAGGTGCCGGGCCCCGCCCCTTGAGCACGTGTGGGGCGCCCTGCTGAGCCGGGTCGAGGGCGCGACCACAGGTGGAAAAGGGGTTCAGGGGATGAAGTCCCCCGAGTAAAGATGAAAATCTGTCTCATTGCACCCAGGAATCCTGAATCCTTCTGGACGTTCGACCGCATCCTGCCGAGCCTCAACAAGAAATGTGTGTTCCCCAACCTGTCACTGCCGACGGTGGCGGGCCTCACTCCCCGGGAACACGAAGTCGTGCTGATGGATGAGAACGTCGAGCCCATCGATCTTGACGTCCAGGCCGACATCATCGGCCTCACCGGGTACGTCATTCACAAGCGCCGAATCCTCGAACTGGCGGCGGAATTCCGGCGGAGGGGCAAGTTCGTTGTCGCCGGCGGCCCCCTGGCCTCGCTCTGTCCGGAGGATCTGCGCGACAAGGTCGATGTCATCTTCGTCGACGAAGCCGAGTACACGTGGCCGCAGTTTCTGAAGGACTATCAGGCCGGTCAGTGGCAGGCGGAGTACCGTCAGGATGAAAAACCGAGCATGCACGACTCGCCGCTGCCGCGGTTCGATCTTCTCAAGATCGATCGCTACCGCAGCATGACGATTCAGTTCACGCGCGGCTGTCCGTTCACGTGCGAGTTCTGCGACATCATCGTGATGTACGGGCGCCGGCCTCGCGCCAAGACCGTCGATCAGGTCATGGCCGAAGTGCGCGAGATCCATCGACTGGGCGCGCACAACATCTTCGTGGTCGACGACAACTTCATCGGGAACAAGAAGGACGCCAAGCAACTGTTGACCGCCATCATCGAGTGGCAGGTCGCCAACCGCTACCCGATCGAATTCATGACGGAGGTCTCGCTGAACGTCTCGCAGGACGACGAACTGCTTGCGCTGATGCGGCAGGCGAACTTCAGCACGATCTTCATCGGGATCGAATCGCCGCGAACCGCAAGCCTCGAGGAGACCAAGAAGAATCAGAACCTGCGCGGCAACCTGCTCGATTCGGTGCACAAGATTCAGCGCGCGGGCCTCGAAGTGATGGCCGGCATGATCGTCGGATTCGATCACGACGATTTGGCCATTTTCGAAGAGCAGTTCAGGTTCATCCAGGATGCGCGCATTCCTGTGTCGATGACGGGGCTGTTGAACGCCCTGCCCAAGACGCCGCTGTACAAGCGGCTGAAAGACGCTGGCCGGCTGGTCGCCGAGTCGGTCGGCGACCAGTTCGTCTTCACGAACATCGTGCCCAAGGGGATGTCGACCCGGGAATTGAACGAGGGGTACAAGCGGCTGCTTCAGCGACTGTACAGCCATCGCAACTATCGGAAGCGCGTCATGCAGCTGATTCTCAACAAGGGCGTGCAGCTCGAGAACAAGCTCGTGGCGAGCAAACAGGACTTGGCCATCCTCGCCCGTGTGCTCTGGACCTGCGTGGTCAGCGCTTCGCCGAAACGCGCGTGGCTGACCTTGTCACTGCTGGGCGAGACGCTGCTGCGCCGGCCGCGCGCGTTCCGCGACGCAGTCACACTCGCCTTGATTCACAAGCACTTGTACGAATACATGCGGGAGACCTGCCGCCGGCTGGACGAACTGGCCGTCACGTAGCCGAGGCCTTCACTCCAAGTCCCGTCGCCACCACCAACGCGCCCGTCGCAAGAAGAAACGGCGCGCCCGGCAGGTGCCACGTCCGGAAGGTGCTCAGCGCCGCGGCGAACGTGAGGCTGAAGAGAGCCGGCGCGAGCATGTTGGCGATGCCGGTCAGGCTGCTCAGCGCGCCCTGCAGCTGGCCTTGCTCCGAGTGTCCGACGCGGCGCGTCATGAGGCTCTGCGCCGAGGGACCGTAGAGTCCCCACAGCGCCATGATCGGGACCCCGATCAGGAACAGGCGCCCGGTCGGCGCCAATCCGTACACGGTAAATCCAATCGCGCCGCACAGCAGGCCGACGACGAGCGCTCGACGTTCGCCCAGGCGCGCGACCAGTGGCCCGACCAATCCTCCTTGGACGATCGCGGACGTCACGCCGACGGCCGCCAGCGTGTAGCCGACCTGCTGCGTGTTCCAGCCGTACCGGTAATCGGCGTACAGGACGAAGACGCTGGGTAGTGACATGTGCGCGACGTAGTAGAGAAAGTGCATGCCTCCGAACCAGAGCATGCCCGGGTGGGCCTGGAGAAACTGCAGCGATCCGACCGGATGTGCGCGGCGCCACGAAAAAGGGGCGCGGCGCTCCGGCGTCAGCGATTCCGGTAGAACGAACAGCCCGTACATGGCGTTCGCCAGACTGAAGCCTGCCGCCACCCAGAAGGGGAGCCGCGGACCGTACTGGCCGAGAATGCCGCCCAGCGCCGGCCCCAGCACAAATCCGATCCCGAAAGCCGCGCCCATCAAACCGAAGGCCCTGGCGCGCTTGTCGGCGGGTGTGACATCGGCGATGTACGCATATGCCGTGGCGATGCTCGAGGAGGTGATGCCCGAGATCACGCGCCCGGCAAAGAGCCACCCGAGCGTCGGCGCAAGCGCCATCAGCAC
Source organism: uncultured Acidobacteriota bacterium (assembly GCA_963724645.1). Lineage (GTDB taxonomy): Bacteria > Acidobacteriota > Vicinamibacteria > Vicinamibacterales > SCN-69-37 > CAVXSP01. The sequence continues at coordinate 722,246 of CAVRVJ010000003.1, read as the reverse complement.
GTAGTCGCAGCCGAGGCCGAAGTTCGACATGAGGACGACCGGGCGCCGGCCGAAACGATCCGACAGCGCGCCGACGATCGGCGATGCGACAAACTGCATGAGCGCCCAGACCGTGCCGAACCATCCGAGCGTGGTTGCCGCTGAGACCGTGTCGCCGCCTCGAAAGGCCTTGACCAGCTCGGGGAGCACTGGAATGACCATGCCCAGCGCGAGCATGTCCAGCAGGATCGTGATGAAGATGAAGATGACGGCGGCCCGGCGAGGGGCCGTGACCGGGCTGGCCTCGGACATACGCGAAGTCACACTAACATGGGCGTGAGGAAAGACCACAAGCACGATGGAGGTGTTATGCGCCCGACTCACTCGAGATCGGTGTTCACGCGGTTTGCAAAGTGGACGGCCCGGATGAGCGGACGCCCTCTCGCGTTCCTGCTGGCGGCGTCGATCATCGTCATCTGGGCGGTGACCGGCCCGGTTTTCCGCTTCAGCGACACCTGGCAGCTGGTCATCAACACGAGTACGACGATCGTGACCTTCCTGATGGTGTTCCTGATTCAAAACACGCAGAACCGCGACGGTGAGGCGATTCAAGTCAAGCTGGACGAACTGATTCGCGCGACCCACGGCTGCCACAACGCGCTGCTCGACTTGGAAGAGCTCGAAGACGAGGAACTGGACCGCATTCGTGCCGTGTACGGCGATCTCGCGGAGCGGGCGCGGCAGGCCATGCGTGGCGGGCGAGGTGACACCGGCGCGCCCGAGGTGTTTCTCGAAGCTGGCGGAACGAAGTCCGCCGGTAAGACCGGTAAGACCGTCAAGACCGGTAAGAACTGATGCGCCTGTACCTCGTCCATCACGCCGACGCCGTCGGTCCGCACGTCGACAGTCAGCGTCCGCTCTCGGCTCACGGCCGGCTACAGGCCGATCGGCTCGCCGGCAGCGCCAAAGCGGCGGGCGCCATGCCAGCCGCCATCTACCACAGCGGCAAATTGCGCGCCCGCCAGACCGCCGAGGCGTTCTACCGTCTGTGCAATCCGTTCGCGGAATTCAAGATGATTCGCGGGCTGCTGCCGGACGATCCGCCCAGGTACGTGTGCGATCTGGTGTCTGGAGAGTCGCGCGACCTGCTCCTCGTCGGCCACATGCCGGGCATTCGCGAGATTCTCCGGACGCTCGTCCCGGGCGCGGTCGTCCTGCCGCTGCACGGGATGGTCGCGTTGGAGGACGTTCAGGCGGGAGGGTGGGCGGAGGTCTGGAGGTTGGGATCAATGTAGGCGGCGGCCTCCTTGATCAGCTCCCACGCCCTGGTCACGTGCCGTTCTTCGGTCCTCAGGTTGCCAATCGCGAGGCGAATGACGAACCTGCCGGCGAGCTTCGTATGCGAGACAAATACCTCGCCGCTCGCGTTCACGCGTTCCATGATGCGCTCGTTCAATCGATCGATCGCGGGCTCGTCTCCGTGCAACGCGCGCGGGTTGGCGCGAAAGCACACGACGCTGAACGGCACCGGCGCGAGCCGCTCGAAATCGGGGTCGCCATCCACCCAGCCGGCGAACGTCTGCGCCAGCCGGACGTGCGCAGCGAGCCGCGCGCGCACGCCGTCAGCTCCGAAATAGCGCAGGATCGCCCACAATTTCAGCGCGCGAAACCGGCGGCCCAGCTGAATGCCGGTGTCCATCAGGTTGCGGACCGGGCCGGCCTCCGGCGTCTTCAGGTACTCCGGCGTCAGCGCGAACGCCTGCTGAAGCACGTCGATCCGCCGCGTGAACAGGACGCTGAGATCGAAGGGCGTGAACAGCCATTTGTGCGGATTGACGACGAGGGAATCGGCCAGATCGAACCCTTCGCGCATCCACTCGAATCCCGGCACAATCGCCATCACGCCCGCGTAGGCGGCGTCGACGTGCAACCAGATATCTTCGCGCCGGCAGATCTCGCCGATCGCGGCGACTGGATCCACGCTCGTGCTGGAGGTCGTACCGACTGTGGCGACCACGGCAAGAGGGATCCGACCGGCGGCGCGATCGGCCCGGATCGATTCCTCGAGCGCGGCGGCGCGCATGCTGTAACGTTCGTCGGCGGGAACCCGCCGGAGCGACTCGTGCCCCAGGCCGAGAGCGATCACCGACTTGTCGATCGACGAATGCGCGTGCTCGGAGCAGTACACACACACGCCAGCAATGTCGGATCGGCCCGCGAGCCCTCGCGTCCTGACGCCCGGGATGGCCGCTTCACGCGCCGCAGCCAGCGCATGCATTGTCGAAACTGACGCCGTGTCGTAGATGACCCCGGCGGTCCCGTGCGGAAGATGCATGAGCTGGGCGAGCCAGCGCAGCGTGACTTCTTCGAGTTCGGTAGCGGCCGGCGACGTGCGCCAGAGCATGGCCTGCTGGTTCAGCGCCGACGACACGAAGTCCATCAGCACGCCAGGGGCGCTCCCGGTGATCGCGAAATATGCGAAGAATCCGGGATGGTTCCAGTGGGTTGCGTGTGGAAGAATCAGCCGATCGAGATCGGCCAGCACCGCCTCGAATGATTCCCCGGTCTCAGGCGCAGATGCAGGCAGCGCGGCGACGAGATCGCCGGGCCTCGTCTCCGGCAGAACACGATACTGCTCGATCGTCTCGAAGTAGCGGGCGATCCAATCGACAACCGTGTGACCATGCCGTCGAAACTCGTCCGGTGGCATGTCGCCAGAGAAGGGCACGGCCACAACTTACAACTAACAATTGACTGCGAACAACTGACAGCGAGCCGCGAAGGACGTCGTTACACTTCCGGGATTAGTCGTCCTGCCGGTCGATCGCAACCGTGATCGGGGCGGTGAGATGAACGGTGAGCGGCGTTCCCGCCGGCAGAATCACGTTTGGCGCCGACCCGGCCATTACCGCCGCTGTCCCGCCCGCGGCGCCGACCGACGAGCCGATCGCCGCGCCCTTCTTGCCGCCGATCACGGCGCCGAGGATGCCGCCGATGGCGGCGCTGGCGCCGACCTTGGTGGTGGCGGGGCCAGTCGGCGAGTCGCCCTCTCTGAAAATCGTCTCCGTCTGAATCGGCAAGCGCGTGCCGTCGGCGAGAACGATCGACTGGAACCGCACGCCGAGGCGTGCCCGATCCCTGAACTTGCCGGCGTGCTCCACGGCGCTGACAACGCCTTCCAGCCGGGCGCCAGCAGACACAGCCGTCCGCCCCTCCACGACGACGTCACGCGTCACCCGGGCGGCGACTTTGTCCTCGACGTGCGCTGTCTCACTCGACAGCGTCGAATCCAGGCGAATCCCGATCACCGAATCGGACGCGATTGTCACTTCCGCCGTGTGAGGCTTGGGCGCTTCCGCCACCGCCGGACTGGGGTCGGGATGTGTCTCTCGAACCTCCGGTACGGCCTCGGCAGACACGGGAGGGGCCGAACTGGATACCGCGATGCTCGGTTCCGCCGCGTTCATCGCTGGCGCCGGTTTCGAGGATTCCACCGGCCGAGGCTTCGTGGCAGGCCGCTCTCTGGGCGTTTCCGCCAATACGACCTCGGTGGCCGGGTCGGCCTGAGGGACAGGTTGAGCAACGGCGTTCGGCGCCGGGCCCGCGTCCTGGCTCATCCGGACAGGCACCCGGGGGATCTGCGCGTTTCGCCGGAGCACAACGTAGCCCCCGGCGGCAGCGGCGGCGACAGACGCCGTGCCGAGTAAAACCACGATGACTGCCTTCGGAGACATGGGTTACTCGCATCTTATACAGCAAGGGACGTACCGCCAGGAGCGGTCGTCTGTTTCGCGCTCCTGGCAACCGGCCGGACCCCTGGAGGACACTCGGCGTCACCGATTCGCCACAGTCTTGCAGCGAGGAGTGTCTTACTCCGGGACTTCGTCCGCCGGACACCCAAGCTCGCTTGCAGGGCCCCGGCGCCCGGTGCGATCGGGCGGGCTCGCTCGCCGTGTTCTACTGGGCTCTATCAAGTCAAGAAAGTGCGTGCTCCGGCACCCGTGTTGCATGACAATAAACGTATGGGGCCAGTCGGGCGTCTCGCACTCGCGATGTCCTTCGCCCTCGGCGTGTCGGCCGGTGTTGCCTCGGCGGCGACCACGGCCGCTCAACTCGTGGAGCTTTCGCGCGCGGGCCTCGGCGACGACATCTTGATTGCGCTCATCCAGACGGATGGGTCAACGTTCCAGCTGACCGCGGCCGACATTCTCGCGCTGCACGGGCAGGGACTGAGCGATCGGGTGATTCGCGCGATGCAGGAGACGGGCAGGACGCCGCCTTCTGCGCCCGTTCGGCCAGCGGCGGTGGCGCTGCCGGTGGCGCGGGAAGTCGCAGACGATCCTGCGCCTGCGCCGGCGCCGGCCACGGTCAACGTCTATCAGACCGTCACGCAGAACGTGGAAGCGCCCGGCGCTCAGGCCTTCCAGCCGTACTATTCGATACCGGTGTTTCCCGTGTATGCAAGCGCGCCGATTGTGCCGGCTCGACACGTCATTGCGCCGATCTACTGGGGCTGGGGCGGCCAGCGGCGTCCGGACAGCTGGCAGCCCATCCACGAGCTTCGCAGTCAGCCGACAAACCAGCCGCGCGACATGAGCAAGGGCCGTAACTAAAGCTTTTTCCGTTGAATGAATACTGCTGTCGGGCGGACCAGCCCGACCTGCGGTGTTGCCCCTGCTGCTTCAGCCGAGACAGTCGGCCAAACTCTCCCCCCTTCGCACTCCGCATGGCCTGTGGGATCGTTCAGCCCTGCCGGAGGTATGCTCGTTGGCGCTGGAGGAATCGACATGAGTCTCGGTCAGTCTCGACGCGTGGCTCGCGCAAGTCTGGTCCTCGCTGTTGGGTCGGCGATGGTGCTCGGCGCCGGGGCCGTCTCCGGGCGTCAAGCGGCCAGACCCTCACCTCAGAAGATTGACGAAGCGTACACGAAGAAGATTCTCGACAGCACGCCGGACAAACGCATCCTCACCGAACTGGTCGATCACATGCCGTTGCCGGTCGACCCCAGGATCCCGTCGCCGCTGAAGTTTCTTGGCTACGTGCCCGGCGAGAGCAACATGCTCACGTACCACAAGGACATCGTGCGGTATCTGGAAGCCCTGCAGCGGGCGACGCCTCGGGTGAAGGTGTGGACGATCGGGCAGACGGAGGAAGGGCGCGACATGGTGGCCTGCGCGATCGCCGACGAGGCGACGATCAGGAACCTGCAGCATTTCAAGGACATCACCGCTCAGCTCACCGATCCGCGAAAGACGAGTGACGCACTCGCCCGCCAGCTGATTGCCACCGGCAAGCCGATCTACTACGTCAGCGGCAGCATTCACACGCCTGAGACAGGCAGCCCGGAAATGCTGATGGAGCTGGCCTATCGCCTCGCCATCGAGGAATCGCCGTTCATTCAGGAAATCAGAAACAACGCGATCGTCGTTCTCACTCCTGCCTCCGAGGTCGACGGGCGCGAGAAGGTGGTCGATGGTCAGCGCGCGGTGCAGACGGGGCAAGCCGAGTCCAGGGCTCGCGTACTGGGGTCGCTACGTGCAGCACGACAACAATCGCGATGGCATCGGCCAGGGCCTCGCGCTGACCAACAACATGCTGAAGTCGTTTTTGGATCTGCATCCGACCGTGTTTCATGATCTGCACGAGTCGGTCGATCTGCTGCACGTCTCGACCGGGACCGGTCCCTACAACCCGATCGTCGCGCCTATTCAGGTAACCGAATGGTGGTGGCTGGCCCAGAACGAGGTCATGGAGTTGACCAAGCGGGGCGTGCCAGGCGTCTGGACGTACGACTACTACGACGGATGGGTGCCGAACTACATGTTCTGGATCGGCGTCACCCACAACTCGATCGGGCGTTTCTACGAGACGCAAAGCTATCCGAGCCTGGGCCGGGGGGCGGCCGGGCCGCCGGAGCGGCCGCAGGAGGGCGAGCTGCCGGGGCGGCCGAAGGGGGGCCGGGCGGTGGCGCGCCAGCTCTGGCGGGAACTGCGCCGAATCCGTGCGGCCGGGCGCCCGGTCCGTTCAGTACGTTTCCCGCGTCGAACGAGCGCGAATGGTACCGGCCGTATCCCAATCCAGGGTGCGTCGAATGGAGCGGCCGCTCCAACATCAACATGCAGGAGAGTGCGCTCCTGCTCACGTTGAATCTCGTGGCGAAGAACCGGGAGAAGTTTCTGGAGAACTATTACGCAAAGAACAAGATGATGATCGAACAGGGCAGAACGCAGGCGCCCTACGCCTACATCGTGCCCGCAAGGCAGCGGCGTCAGGTCGAGGCCGCCGATCTGATGAATCTGATTCGCCGCGACGGCGCCGAAGTGCACACGGCGACGGCCGGATTCACGATCGACGGAGTGCAGGTCGCCGCCGGCGATTACATCGTCCGCCTCGATCAGCCGTACCGCGGTGTGGTCGAGACACAGCTCGGCGTGCAGTGGTATCCGGCCGAAAACCCGAGGCCGTACGACGATACCGGCTGGGACATTCCTGTGATGCGCAACCTCAGAATCAGCCGGATCGACGACAGATCGATTCTCGATAGACCGATGGCCCTCGCCGCTGCTGATTTGAAAGTCGCAGGCGTGATTACCGGGACCGGCCGGGCCTTGATCATCGATCACACGACGGACAACACGCTGGTGACGTTTCGATTTCAGAACCAGCGTCTGAAGATGGCCGCCGCCGAGGAGGCATTCGATCTGGACGGCCATCACTTCGCGCCCGGCGCGTTTGTGATTCCTGACGCGAATCGCACCGCGCTGGAACCCCAGATTCGGGCGCTGGGCCTTTCGGCCTGGGCGACGGATACCGTGCCGTCGGTCCCGATGCACGAGTTGACCGCGCCGCGCATCGGTTACCTGCACTCGTGGGCCAGCACGCAGGACGAGGGCTGGGTCCGGATGGCGTTCGACAAATTGCAGGTGCCCTATACGTACTTCGGCGACAATCTGGCGCGCCAGGGCAATCTGCGGGCGAAGTACGATGTCATCGTCTATCCAAACACGATCGTGCAGGCCGGCGGCGAAGGCATCCCTGCCGGCGATCCGGTGCCGTACAAGAGGACGGAGCTGACCCCGAACATCGGCAGCGCGCCGGATCAGACCGACGACACGCGCGGCGGGCTTGGCCGCGACGGGCTGCGCGAACTGGTCAGGTTCATGAACGACGGAGGCCTGCTAATCACGGAGGGGGCGACCTCGAGCGTCCTTGCGGATAACGGCATCACGCCAGGCCTGACGATCGATCAAACCGGAGACCTGTTCGCGCCGGGATCGGTAATCAAGGCGCTCGTCGCCGACAAGGCCAGCCCGGTGTTATACGGCTACGACCAGAACACGATGGGTGTGATGTACAAGAACGGCCCGCTGTTCGGCCTCGCGACGGCGCCTCATTCGCCCTCGACCGCGCCGGCGCCGCCGGTGGCGAGTGGGCGTGGTGCGGCTGGGCCTGTCGGCGGTGGATCGCTGCAACCGATGCTGTCACCGCCAAGACTCGCGACACTCGAGGGTCCCGCGCCTCAGCCTGTGGCCGCTGGGGGCGGGCGTGGTGCCGGTGGCTTTGCCCCGGGCGGCGGAGGCGCCGGCGGTCGCGGTGGGCGCGGCGCGGGAGCGGCCACGCCTGCGTCGCCCGCGGAAATCGGCGTCGTGGCCGGCGGCGCTCCGCCGCGCGTGCTCCTGTCGTATCCCTCCGATCCCAACGATCTGCTGCTGTCGGGCGAACTGGCTGGCGGCGAAAACCTCGCCGGCCGGCCGGTACTCGTCGATGCCGGCGTCGGCAAGGGGCACGCGGTGATGTTCGCGTGCCGTCCGTTCTGGCGCTTCCAGACGCAGGGGAACTTCTTCCTGGCGTTCAATGCGATCTTGAATTGGGATCATCTGGACGCGGGACGGCGGTAGAGACTGGTGCGCACTCTCATCATCGGTGCTGGTGTCATCGGCGCCGCTGTGGCTGAGGAACTCTCGTCCCGCGGCGCGGCGGTCACCGTACTCGACATGCGGTCGGCAGGCCGAGGCGCGACTCAGGCCTCGGCGGGTCTGCTCACTCCCTACATCGAAGGTCAGGACAATCCCTCGTTGCTCGATCTGTGCGCGCGCAGCCTTGGTTTGTACGACGAATTCATCGCACGCATCCGGGAGCGAAGCGGGCTGACGATCGAGTATCAACGCGATGGCACAATCGAAGTAGCACTTGCCGAGGAGGAGGCCGGCCGGCTGCTCGACATGCGGCGATGGCTGGAGGAGCGGCAGATTGGGTCCGACTGGCTGGACGGCGCCGGTGTGCGCGAGATTGAGCCGGCGGTCAGCGCCGGGGCCATTGGAGGGCTCCTCATTCCGACGCAGGGCCTCGTGGGGGCGAGTGCGCTCGTGCACGCGCTGGTTCAGGCCGCCCGGCTGCAAGGCGCGGCGTTCGAATCTCCCGTTCAGGCCGTTCGTGTCAATCCCACGAGGACCGGCATCGATGTTCACGCCGATTCCCGTGAGCTGTCAGCGGATGCCGTGGTCGTCGCCGCCGGCAGTTGGTCGGGCCGCGTGCGAATCGCCGGACACGTGGCGGTGCCCGTTCGCCCGATTCGCGGACAACTGGTGCAATTGACCTGGGCCGACGACACGCTGCCAAGGCGGCCGATCTGGGGATCGCGCGTGTACACCGTTCCCTGGCAGCCCCGGACGCTCCTTGTTGGCGCCACGGTCGAAGATGTGGGATTTGACGAGCGCTCGACGGTCGCCGGTGTTCACGATCTGCTCGCCGGTGTCGGCGACCTGCTGCCGGGCGCCTGGCAAAGCGCCGTCGCCGACATCCGCGTAGGGCTACGGCCGGCCACCGACACCGGCCTCCCGCTCATCGGCCCGCTGCCGTCCGATCCACGCATCTGCCTCGCAACCGGCCACTACCGCAATGGCGTCCTCCTCGCTCCGCTGACGGCGAGACTCGTGGCCGATCATGTCATGTCGCTGGCGTAAGTCAGGGCTCACCACGAGGGCGTGTTCTTGCGGTGGGACGTCACCCGACGCACCTATACGGAAAGTCACTTGACCTGACGTGGTAGGTTGCGCCCGCGCTCTCGCGGGCGCGCAACGATACCACGTCAAGTCAAGTGCTTTCCGGGATTATCTGACGAACTTGTATCCCAGTCCGTGAATCGTGAGCAGATGCCGCGGATGTTTCGAGCTCGCTTCGATCTTCTGGCGCAGCCACGCCACGTGAACGTCGACGGTGCGCGTGGATGGCATCGAGCGATAGCCCCACACGTCGTTCAGCAGCTTGTCGCGCGAGAGCACCTCGTCCGGGTGCTCGGCGAAGTACTTGAGCAACAGGAATTCACGAGCCGACAGATCGAGCAGCCGGCCAGCTCGTGTGACCTCGGCCTTCCTGGTGTCGATCAGAATGTCGTCGAATCGATACTCGTGTGCCCCTGCACCAGACGACGTCCGTCGTCGCAGGTGCGCTTCGATCCGCGCCAGCAGTTCCAGCATCTCGAAGGGCTTGGTGAGGTAGTCGTCCGCGCCCAGTTTCAGACCGAGCACGCGGTCGACGATTTCCCCGCGGGCCGTCAGCATGATGACAGGGGTGTCCACTCCCCGGCTGCGGATCTCGCGTACGAGATCGAACCCGCTGCCGCCGGGCAGCATCACGTCCAGGAGCATCAGATCCCATCGGTCCTGAGTGGCGAGTCGGAATCCGATCGGCTTGTCCTGTGCGATGCCGACCTCGTAGCCTTCGCTCTTCAGCCGATCGGACAACGTGAGGATCAAGCCGGGCTCGTCTTCGACAAGGAGGATTCGCTGGCCGGATGGGCGGTCAGTCATCGAGCGCGGACGCCGCTGGATCCGCAGCGGGCAGGTGCAGCGTGAACGTGGCGCCCTGGCCGAGTGCGGACTCCACGGTAACGCGCCCACGGTGTGCGTCCACCACGCCCTTCACGAGCGCGAGACCCAGCCCATTCCCGCGGATTTGCCGGTCCCTCGCGTGACGACCGCGGTAGAAGGGCTCGAAGAGATGGGGCAAGTCTTCTGGATCGATACCCGGCCCGCGATCGGAAACCCGGATCTGAACCTGCGCACCTGCGGCCTTGCGAACGGACACCTGAATCCATCCTCCGGCCGCCGCGTATTTGATGCCGTTGCCGATGAGATTCGCCACGGCCCGCCGCAACCCATCTCCATCGGCATTCACAAGTCCCTGGGTGCGGACATCGAGTTCGATGTTCAGGCCCGCAGACGTTGCCAGCGTCGCGCAGGACGCGGCTGCCTCCCGCACAATGTCCGCGGCATTCACTGCTCGTTGCGGCGCCGAACGGGCGCCCGCAAGGCCGGCGAACTGGAGGATCTGTTCCACCATGTCTGTCAGCCGTCGTCCCTCGGCGTCGATCAACTCGCCGTACTGCTGCGCCCGCGCTGGATCGCTGATGACGCCGGCTGAAAGGTTCTGGGCGGCTGATTGAATCACTGCGAGGGGCGTCCGAAGCTCATGCGACACTGCGGCGACGAAGTCCATCTGCTGGGATGCCAGGCGCTGAGACCGCTGGGCATTGATCACGATCAGCCCGACCGACACACCGAGGAGCGCGAGGATGCCGAAGCTCAGTAACAGGTTGCGCCGGCGGCCCTGTGCCACGAGCGTGTCGAGCGAGCCGGACGCGTGCTGTACGACCAGCGTCCAGCCGCCTTCCGGGATCGCTCGAAAGCTGGCGACCATGCGGCCGGTCGTGCTCGTGGTGTGCTGCTCGACGTAAATATTCACCCGTTGCGGGGGCGCCGAGGATGTGTGCGCGGCCGTCGAGGTCGTGGGGCCGACGCGAACCAAGGCTTGCGCGTGGTTCGGCGCGTGGCCCGATTCCACCTCGGCGGGCAGCGCGATGAGTTCAGGGCGCAACGAGACCAGCGGGAGGGTGGCGTCCGCATGCATCGCGTCGATGGAAGTGCCCGCCGGAACGCCGCGGGCGAATACGACGTCCGCCGGGTCGTGCGCGTCGACGACGGCGAGGTGGAAGTCTTCGGCCCGGACGGGAAAATACCGATCGGCCAGCGACGGCAACACGACCGTCTGCAGGTACTTTCGATCGAGCCAGATGACCAGTGCGTCAGTGTTGACGCGAAACTCGAAGATCGCGCGCTGGCCGGCAGGGCCCAAGGTCTTCACAGATGGAATCGGCACGACCAGCGCGGGCGCCGACGACACGAACGGCGTGGACGCGATCGACCAGGAGGCTCTGGCGCCAGGCATGCCTCGCCGGAGCGGCTCGTTGCCGCTCGTCGGCGCATCGAGTGGCAGCGTCGTGCTCGCGCGCGCCCGGAGCGCCAGCAGATCGGACGGCCACTCGACCGGCCTGAAGCTCTGCGATTCGACATGAAACTGCAGGAGTTGCCGGTCGGGAGTCATGCGATACAGCCCGCGGACCAGCGGCGTGCCGGCGGAGGCGCGCCAGCGCTCGTACCGGCTCGCAAACTCCGCGACATCGCCGGATCCCAGCGGCTCCGAGGCGTTTTGAAACGCCTTGTAGACCACGGCGACCTGGCGGTCCAAATCGTGCGCGAAGTCTTCGGCGCGTTGCTGGAGCGACGCGTGGAGCCGGGCGCGCTCGGCGTCGCTGACGCTGCCGAGCCACCGGTACTGAAGCGCGGCCAGCACGCCCACGAGCAAGACCAATCCGGCGCTGAGAAGGAGCCCGAACGACGTGCGCCCGCGAGCCATCCGAGCACAGCCTAGCATGCGGATATTGCGGTCCGGATTGCGCCGGCTCGGTTTTACATCCTTAACAATCGGGCGCTGCCCTCAGGCCGCGGCACGTACAATTCAGTTTGAGGACCCTATGAAACTCTCTGCACAAGACATCGAGGGCCGGCTGTCGAGCCTGCCGGGCTGGTCCAGCAAGGGTGACGCCCTGGCACGCCAGTTCACGTTCAAGGGCTTTCCCGACGCAATCGCGTTCGTCACACGGCTCGCATTCGACGCCGAAGCTGCTGATCACCATCCGGATCTGCAGGTGAGCTACAAACGCGTGACTGTCACCTGGACGACCCACGATCAAGGCGGAATCACAGAAAAAGATTTCGAGGGCGCGCAGAAAGCGGACCAGATCGCGAAGGGACTTACTGGGTGAACAGCTCAGGCTCAGGCTGCCGGGCATTCGGCACTGGTAAGTTCTTCCTTGTCTCGTCTATCGTTCTTTCAGTCTCGGGGCCCGTGGGCCTTAGGGCCTGCTCCACATGCGTCTGAAAACTTCCTACACCGCCCGCGAAGTGGCCTCACTCACCGGCCTGACGGCGCGCCAGCTCCAGGGGTGGGATACGGGCCGAATTTTTCCATCGGCCATCGCGCCGCGACGGACTACCGCCGGAGGCTTCACCGAACGGCGCTACAGCCCGGTTGATTTGCTCGAACTGCTGGCGCTCGCGGAGCTTCGGCGTCGTGGTTTCGCTCCCGCCCAGCTCAAGCGGCTCATAGAGACACTGAAGCACTACTTCCGCCGCCGCCTGTCGGAAACGCTCGACGACGCCGGCGAGGTGCGCTTGTTCACCGATGGCCGGGGACTCTTCCTGCGAACGAGGCAGGGGCATTTCTTTGATTTGCTCGTCGATCCCACCCAGCCGCTCATCACGGGCGAGGGGCTGGCGCTCAAGCCGGTGACAGGGAAGGCGAAGAGCAAGAGGAAGAAGCGGTAGCGGCAGACGATGATTTGCCGACGGTTCCCGTCACTGCTCTCGCTCGTGGTGGCGCCGCTGCTGCTCAGCGTGGCGTCATCAGGCCTCCCGACGCCGGAATCAACCTTCGGCTTCCGCCCGGGCGCCGACTACAAGCTCTTCACGTACGAGCAGTCGATCGCCTATTTCCGGAAGCTGGCGGAGGCGAGTAAGTCAATCATTTTGGTTGAAGCGGGCAAATCGACCCAGGGCCGCGTCCTGTGTTTTGCGCTGGTCTCGAGTCCGAAGAATCTCTCGCATCTGGATCGATATCGCGAGATCAGCCGGCGGCTGGCGCATCCCCACGGCCTCACCGACACCGACGCGCGTCGGCTGGCGGCCGAAGGCAAGCCGTTCATTCACATCGACGGCGGTTTGCACGCGAGCGAAGTCGCCGGCGCGCAGATGATGCCGCAGCTGGCCTACGACCTGTTGAGCCGCGCTGACGATCCGGAGGTCGCCGCGATTCTCGACAACGTCATCTTCATGCTGTGGCCGACGATCAATCCGGACGGCCAGACGATGGTCGCGGACTGGTTCATGTCGCACGTCGGCATGCCTGACGCGAACGCGCCGCTGCCGCGCCTTTACCAGGAATACGTGGGGCACGACAACAATCGCGACGCGTACATGCTCGACATGATCGAGTCCCGGTTGATGGAGCACACCTGGCGGCAGTGGGAGCCCAGCGTCGTCTACGTTCAACATCAGGCGCCGCCGTTTCCGGCCCGCATTTTCGTGCCGCCGTTCGCCGAGCCAATCGCCCCGCATGCGCCACCCGTGATCTCGCAGGAGATCAATGCGATGGGCATGGCGATCGCGAAGCGCCTGGATGAGCATGGGCTCACCGGCGCCATTCACGGTGCCGGCTACGACGCCTGGTATCCGGGGTACATCGACTACATGCCGGTGTTCAAGAACATTCCGGCGTTCTGGACCGAAACGGCCGGCAACGGCGCGGTGCCGCGGGAGTACACGCTGAACGACATCCCCGCGAACATGCGCGAGCCGAAGACGCTGTATCCGAGCCCGTGGAGGGGTGGCTCGTGGCGGCTCGCCGATGCGGTGAAATACGACGAAACCGCGGCGATGGCGGTGCTGGATTTTGCGGCGAAGTACAAGGAGTCGCTGCTGTTCGACCGCTATCTTTCAGGCCGCGGCCAGATTGCCGCCGGTCGAACGCAGCCGCCCTACGCGTATGTCGTGCCCGAGACACAGCGCGATCCCGTTGCCGCCGTCGAGCTTCTGCGCCGGGTCGCCTTCGGCGGCGTGGCCGTCTCGCAATTGCGCGAGACTGCGGCTTTGGGCGGTGTCAGCTATCCCGCGGGAACCTGGATCGTGCCGCTGGACCAGGAATTTGCCGCCGTCGCGCGCGAGGTCTTCGAGGTTCAGAAGTACCCGGAGCGTGCGAGCGTCGCCGGCGAGTCCAATCGAGCAGCCGTACGATGCGGCGGGCTGGACGTTGCCGTTGCAGATGGGCGTGCAGTTCGTCACGGTCAGCACACCCCTTGGCGAAGAAGTCCGGTCGAAGATGCGAGAGCTCGGGATACCGCCCGCTCCGGCGATCAAGCCGCGCGCCTACAATCTCGGCCCCGAGACGGACGTGTCGCCGTTCGACAGTGTGCCGGGAGTGGGTTTCGATGCCCATCCGGTCGCGGCGGCAATCCTCCCGCGCGCCGGCCGCATACGCGGCACCGGGCCGGCATTGGCCGTCAATCCCGCGGAGAACAACGCCTTTCGCGCCATCAATCGTGCCTTCCGCGAAAACCTGGGCGTGCGATTCGTCGCCGATGCCGCAACCGGGGCGGCACGGTACGTCATCAGCGGCCTGAGCGAGGCGGATCAGAACGCGATCGTCACGTCTCTTGCGCTCGACGCCGAGCGGGTGGCGTCGCCGCGCGCCGGGTGGGAAGCAAGTGCGGCTCGCCCTGTATGACGTGGCCACCAGCATCGATCAAGGGTGGACGCGATGGGTGCTCGACCAGTACGGGTTTCAATACGCAACGCTCGGCGGGGCCGAGCTCCAGTCAGGATCGCTCCGCGCTTACGACGTACTCATTCTCACGGATGAACCGCGCGGCGTGATCGAGAGCGGAGGGCGCGGAGGCCGGGCCGGCGCTGGCGTGGACGCGGCGAGCCAGTCGCGGATCGACGCCATCCGGCAATTCGTCGAGGCCGGCGGCACGCTGATCTGCATCAATCGCAGCAGCGTCTTCGCGATCGAGCAACTCCACTTGCCGGTGAAGAACGCGATTGCCGGCCTGGGCCGCCAGCAATTCTTTGCCGGTGGCTCGTTGTTGAACGTGCTTGTCGCCAATCAGCATCAGGTGATGGCGGGGATGCCCGAGAAGGCGGCGGTGTTTTTCGACGGGGGACCCGTGTTCGATCCGGAGCCGGATTTTGTGGGCACGGTCCTCGCGGCCTATCCGCAGGACGGATCGCCTCTCGCGTCGGGCTACCTGCTCGGCGAGCAGTACCTGCAAGGCAAGGCGGCCGCCCTCGACGTCGAGCTCGGTCGCGGCCACGTGCTGCTGCTTGGCTTCCGGCCGCAGTGGCGCGGACAGTCGTTCGGCACGTTTCGCATCCTCTTCAACGCAGCGCTGTTTGGTGGACGATAGAGGACTCGAAGATGAGACTCACCAGATTCTTGCCCGCGCGCGGCGACCGGCAGGCGATCGACGATCTCCAACCCCTTCACCATCAACAACTCGTCGACCATGTTCGTGACGACGCACGCGTGGTTCGGCAGAATGCGGACGCGATCCCCTGGCGCAAGGCCGCAGGCCTCGGGCACGCGGGCCACGCCGTGCTCCTCGTTCAGCCGTTCGATCACGATTGACGGATCGGGAACGGCATCCTCCAGCCCGGGAAACACGAGCCCGTAGCCCGGGGCCGGCGCAAACCCTCGTGCTCCATCCGACGTCAGGGTCTTGCTGCCCGCGTCGAAGATCACGCGATCAGGCGCTGGCCGGCCGACGACGGTCGACACCACACCGAGCGCGCAGTCGTCCAGCGTGGCGGTGCCCAGGCCGACCTGCATGCGATCGAGAAAGACGTAGTTGCCCGGCCGCATTTCGGTGGCGCCCGGCTGCTCGGTGATGAAGCGCGACATCGGGGTCCCGCCGACGCTGATCTCCTCGACCGCCACACCGCGGTTGGCGAAGCGCGCAGGCCAGCCGGGTGAGGATCGAGATCTCGTGCCGCGCGATTTCGGCGAGCTCCTCCGACGGAATTGGCCGACGCAGACTGGCCGGCGTAGCTCAGAAGGCCGAGAAATCTGAGGCCGGACAGGTTCGCAACATGCTGAATGGATTCGATCGCCCGCGGATGGTCCGGATCGAGACCGCACCGATGGAACCCGACGTCAACCTTGACGAGCACATCCAGCGTCCGTCGCGCCGCGGGTCATCGCGGACGACCACCCGCTGGCCACGTCCACGTCGTCGACGATGATTGACAGTCGCACGCGGTCGAGCAGCGCGAGGATCCGGTCGGCGTTGGCGGGCTGGATCGGGTAGGGCAGCCGGATGTCCTCGAGGCCGGCATCGGCGAACACCTCCGCCTCCCCGACCTTTGGCGCAGCAGATACCGACAGCACCGGCCTCCACCTGCCAGCGCGCGATGACCGGGCTCTTGTGAGTCTTCGTATGCGGACGCAGCCGGACGCCGGCCCTGGCTGCCAAGGCGGACATGCGTGCGATGTTGCGGTGCACGCGATCGACGTCGATGAAAACACGGGGAGTGGGAATGGACAGGAGATCCATAACGGGCACGACGAGGCACGACCGGTCTGATGAACGAACTAGCGATGGTCAACCTTCCGAGGGGCGAAGACGTTGACCGGCGTCAGCGCGTCCATTGTACCCGGCGTATCTGTCGTATTTGCGACGGAAAGTCACTTGTCAGTCAAGTGCTTTCCGGGATTAGGTTCTGAGAAATCCCGACCCGCTGCTTGTAGGCGTAGCCGGGGAAGATGTTCGAGATGTCCCGCGCGCCAAGATGGCCGGTCACGACCTCGGCGAAGACATCGCGGAAATCGGTCGTGATGGCGAGGTCGCGCCCTTCCCACCGCTGTTCCCGCTGCAGGCCCGGCCACTTGCCGTAGACCTTGTCCGCCCTTTACCGGGCCGCCCAGAATCAGCATCGCGTTGCCGTGGCCGTGGTCGGTACCCCGGTTGCCGTTTTCCTGCACCGCCCTCCCGAACTCGGACATCGTCACCAGGACGACGTCCGCCATGCCGTCTCCCATGTCGCGGCCAAAGGCGGCGATCCCGTTCGCGAAGTCATCGAGGCGGACTGGCGATCTGTCCGGTGGTGCTGCCCTCGTTGACGTGATGGTCCCAGTTGCCGAGCTCGGTGAACGCCACTTCGAGGCCGAGGTCGGACTTGATCGAGCTGCGCGATCTGCCGCATGGCGTCGCCGAAGCCGGATCGCGGGTACTCCGCGCCGTTTGCCGGCGAGTAGCTTGTCGGATTCGCCTGCTTCAGCATCTTCACGGCCTCGAAGGCGCCCTTGCCGGCGGGATGCAGCAGAGCAGTCCGCGGCGGCCGCGTATTCCGATTCGAACGTGGCCGACATCGCCTCCGTGTCCCGGCCGGCGCGGATCCCGAACTGATTGATCGCATTGATGGCCAGCGCCGGCTGCAGACCCCTGCAGAGATCGGGGGAGCTGAGGAGTCAGTGCGACCGCCCGGAAGGGACTGGCGCTTTCGTGTTCCTTGGCGTGCAGGTATCGGTTCAGCCAGCCGTCCCGAGTGCTTTTCACGCCGGGCGTGCCGCTTTCCATGTAGTCCTGCGCGTCGAAATGCGAGCGTGTTTCGTCGTGAGACCCGGACGCATGGATGATCGCGAGCGAGCCGTCCTTGAAAAACGGCTCGAGGCTGGCCATGCGGGGATGCAAACCGAAGAACCCGTCGAGATCAAGCGCGCAGTCTGCCGCCCGGCTGCTGGGCATCGGGATCGCGATCGTTGGCCGAGCCTCGTAATAGGCCTTGTCGCCGAATGGGACAACCATATTCAAACCGTCGACTGCTCCGCGCTGGAAGATCGCGACGAGCACCTTTTGTCGCGCCCGCGCAGCCTGGACGGTTCGAGAGATGAAAGCGGGCGCGAACCCGAGCGTCACGAAGGCGAGACTGCCGTTCTTCAGGAATGCGCGTCGGTCCATCATGGCTGTTACTCCGTCGGCCTCAGACCCGGGTCCCAATCTTCATCGTCGCTGAAACTCCGGCGATCCCAATGTGAGCGCGAGCAAGCTGCTCCGGGTTCTGCGCCTTGGCAAGGACCTCGCGCGTGCCGTCGGAAACATCGCCGGCCAGCAATGTGCGCAGCAGGCGATCGCGCGTGCCGGCGCTCGTGTCCGGCGCCATGGCGTTGACGTCCACGCGATGCCACGGGCCTGGCCGCCGACTACCTGGACGCGCAAAGTTCATGCGGCTGAGCAGCGCGCCTGTGTTGACCCAGGCATCCGCAGTGTTGCTGTACCCGGTCGGCGGCTGGCAGCCGAAGAGCGGCATGCCGAGCTGCGCGCGAAGCGCCTGGGCCATCGGCTGCGCGTTGACCACGGTCGCGCCGGCGGCGCGCGCGACAGAGACGACGAACTCGAGCGGCGTCTTCATCTTGGCGCGGTACGCGGCCGGCGCGAAGAACTCCGGCGACGTGACGATCGTGCGGACGACCTGACGCAGATCGCCCTTGGTGCTCTGGAACGTTCCGGCCGCCCGATCGACCAGCGAGGCCGGCGGCTCGTCGGCGACGAAGCGCTGCGCGAGCTGGAACGCGATGTGGTGCGCGGTCGACGGGTGCGCCGCCAGCATGTCGAGCACGCGCTCGCCCTCGTCCTCGCCGTGTCCGGCAGGGAAGCGCTGGCCGAGGATGATCTTCTCCCCGGCATCGTGCATCTCCGGACGGAAGACGAACCCGCCGCCCTGCTGCGGACGATCGATGGTCCAGCCGGTCAGCGCGCGCGCCACTTCGACGACGTCTTTCTGCGTGTAGCCGCCGTCGACGCCGAGCGTGTGCAGTTCCATCAGCTCGCGGCCGTAGTTCTCGTTCAAGCCGCGCCCGTGCGGCCGCGTTGGCCCCGCTGTTGCTGCAGTCGCATGAGCAACAGCTGCCGCTGCGCGGGCGGCGTCCGCGGATCGGCCAGCCGCGCCGGCCATCTTGCGGCGGCACGACCGGCCCGGCGTTCGGTGCCGCGCTTTGCCAGTTGTCGAGATAGAACAGCATCGCGGGGCTGTGCGCCACGGCGCCGAGGAGATCGCGGAAGCTGCCCAGGACGTGCGGACGAATGACGTCGCGCTCGTACTCGGGCAGATACTCGCGGACCTGTCCTTTGCCGACGAACACGTTGAAATGGTTGAACCAGAAATCGACGAGAACTTCACTCGAGCTGCCGTTCCGACATCACCGCGCGAAGCAAGTGCGCCTGCGTGAAATCGTTCAGGACGACCTGCTGGCTCTGGCGCGCCTTCATCAACTCCGGGGAGGTGGCCGGCGTCGGACTCGCGGCGCTGTTGCTCATGGAGGCGGGATCCGCGGCCTTCTGCTGCAGCCGTCCGCGCCCGCTGGGCCTCCTGCGCGGGCCGGTAATATCTCTCCGCGAGCTCCGACGTTTTCATCGAGAGCGTTGGGAATTCGGCCAGCCGCGCCTCGCAGAGCCGCATCGGGCACGTGCTCGGGACTGAGTTGCTGGTCGACGTATTTCGCGAGGCCGAGCTGCCTCACCCGCTCCACATCGCCCGGCCGCGCCCCGAAGCCGATGCGGTTCAGGACGTGCTGAATCGTGCGCTCGTCAGGATTTGCGGGCACGGCGTCGTCGCGTTCGGCCGCCACCCGGCTGGCCGGCGCGGCCCACAACAGGGCGGCTGGCCCGAAAAGCGCCGTCAGATACCGTCTTCTCGCTTCCATAGTCGTTTAGACCAGCCCGGGCGCCCAAGGGCAAAGTCCGCAGTCTTTTACATCATATTCCCTGCCCGAAACCCGGAATCCCCCGAATGGACGGCGCGGCCCGCCAGTTGTCACGATGCCAGTTGGAGGGAACCCATGTGCAAGCATCCAGGTTTCGCCAGCCTTATGGTCAGCCTTGCGCTGGTCGGGGGCGTGGGAGGTTCGGCCACGCAGACGGCGCCTTCGGTGCGCATCAGCGACGCGCGTGCCGTCGATCCGTCGACGACCTCCGAGGCGGAGTACCGGGAAGTCGCGGATCCCGGCAGGCACGCGGATTGGCGTGCGGCTCGAGACCGGTGTCAGTTCCCGCGGCAGCCGGATCGAGCAGCCCGTCAATGCGACGGTCATTGCGCCGCTCAGGATTGGCGGCGCGCAAGTCATCCCCTCCGGCAGTCAAGTCAGAGGCGACGTGGTCACCGCGCAGCCCTCAGGCAAGGTGAAGGGCCGGGCCCGGCTCGCGATTCGTTTCCGCACGCTGTCGGTCGGAGGTCAGTGCGTATCCCATTGCTGCGCAGGTCTCCAGAGTCGCCCCGGCAACCAAGAAGAAGGATGCCGAAGAGATTGGGATCCCTGCGGCCGGAGGAGCCGTCATCGGTGCACTGGTCGGCGGCCAGAAGGGTGCGGCAATCGGCGCGACCGCCGGTGCCGGGGCGGGAACGGCCGTGGTCCTCTCGACGCCCGGCAAGGAAGTATCGCTGCCGAAGGGATCGGTCGTCGCGCTGAGACTGCAGAAGGCCGTGACGGTGAGAGTGCCGGTGAAGTAGGTCTCGCCTATCACGGAAAGTCACTTGACCGGCGTGGTACGTTGTCGTCCCGCGATCTCGCGAGCGCGCGATACCACGTCAAGTCAAGTGCTTTGGGATCGATGTCCTCCGCGCAGGTCGCGCGCGACCGTCTGCGCGGCGAGCCACCCCGATCCGCCGGTCAATCCGCCGCCGGGATGCGTGCCCGCGCTCGCGAGATATAGCCCGTCGAGCGGCGTCCGGTACCGCGCCCACCCGAGGAACGGCCGGGCCATCCATGACTGATCCAACGTGGGCTCGCCATGGAAGATGTGGCCGCCCGATAGTCCCCAGGTCCGTTCGAGGTCTTCGGGCGTGATGATCTCGGCTCCCACAATCAGCGACTTCAAGCCGGGCGCGTGCGGCTCGAGCACGTCCATCACGGCTGTGTACATCGCGTCCCGGTCGATCCTTCCATTCGGCTTGGCGAAGCTGCCGCGGAGCGAACTGCGCGTAAATAGACATCACGTGCTGCCCCTCGGGCGCGAGCGACGTGTCGATCGTGGAGGGGATCGACAGCTCGAGCCAGGGCTGCGGCGAGAAGTCGCCGTATTTCGCCGCGTCGAACGCGCGCTCGAGATACTCGATTTCCGGCGCGACCAGCAGGCGGCCCCGCAAGGCATCGGATCCCCGTTCAACGCGACGAAATCGGGCAGCGCGGACAAGCGCCAGATTCACCTTTGCGGTCACGCCGCGGGCGCGATAGTGGCGGGCACGATCGAGGAACGTGGGCGCCAGATCTTCCGGTTCGATCAGATGCGAGGAAGGTTTGTCGCGGATCGACGGCGGAGATGACCAGCCCGCGAGGCTATCTCGTCGCCATTCGCGAGTGCGACACCGGTCACGCGGCCGTCCTTGCGTCGTGATGCGCGAGACCTGCGCCTGGGTTCGCACGCTGCCCTCCGGCCTGCTCGACGATCGCGCGGACCGCGTCGCACAAGGCGCCGGGCCCGCCACGCACAGTCGTGCCGCTGCCGACCGGGGCCCGATCGTCGACCAGCCGCTGAAGCCACATCGCGCCGGTGCCGGGCGAATACGGGCCGGCAAAGTTGCCGAACACCGCCCTGGCCGCGATCGCGGCCTTCAAGAGATCGTCCTCGGAACCATTCATCGAGGAGATCGCTCACGGGCATCGACGAGCCACCGCGCGACTCGTGCCATGTCCTTGCGGCCGAGGCCGCGCAGGCGGCGTCCGGCCTGCAGCAGGCGCCAGCGCTGGCGCATCGTGGTCGCCGTCGAGCGATGGCGCCGGATATCGGCCGATGCCGGCGACCACGCGGGTGATCCGCTGTGTCGCGTCGATGAACTCGCGCCATCTTCCCGCGTCGCTGGAGGAGACGGTATTGATCGCGGCGGCCGTCAGGACGGGATCGGGATGGAATGCGATTGTGTGACGATCTCGACCAAGAGACGTCAGCCCCGGATCTGGCGTGATGAACTCCAGGCCAGGCGCGCGATCGAGTCCGAGCGCGCGCGCGACATCCTGTCGAAGGGGACCGATTCCATGGCTCAACCGTGGCACGCGAAATCCCGGCACCAGCTCCGCCGTGATCGCCGCGCCTCCGACGCTCGGCCGGCGCTCCAGCAGTAGTGTGGCGAGCTTGTGCTTCGCGAGCACGGCGGCGGCGACCAGTCCGTTCAGCCCGCCGCCGACGACGATGACATCAGGCACAGAGCCCGGCATTGCCCCAGCCCTGCCTCATTGCTGATGGGTCCGCAGCACGCGCATCGCCGCATTCCGCCCCGGCGCGCCCATGATGCCGCCGCCCGGATGCGCAGACGAACCACCCAGGTACAGGCGGCCGGATCGGCGTTGTGTAGCTCGACCAGCCGGGCGCCGGCCGCAGGAAGAACAACTGCTCGAGCGCCAGTTCGCCTTGAAAGATGTTGCCCTCCGACAGGCCGAACTCGCGCTCGAGATCCAGCGGCGTCAGGATCTGGCGATGAAGATGCGATCCTTGAGGTTGGGCGCGTACTCGGCAATCGTATCGATCACCGCGTCGCCGAACGCTTCACGATTCGTATCCCAGTCCGCGCCGCGCAGGTCGTACGGCGCGTACTGGACAAAACAGGACATCACGTGTTTGCCCGGCGGCGCCAGCGTCGGGTCGGTGAGGCTCGGGATGACGATGTCGATGTACGGGACGGCGCGAATAGCGGCCGTATTTCGCGTCGTCGTAGGCACGTTCCATGTAGTCGACGCTCGGAGAGATGGAAATCGCGCCGCGCAGATGCGCTCCGTGTCCCGGCCTGCAGGTGAAGTCGGGAAGCCCGTCCAATGCGAGATTGACCTTGCCTGAAGTACCCCGGAACTTGTAGCGATCGAGATCGGCAGCAAACTCCGCCGGCAGACTGGTCGCGCCCGACCATCTTGAAGAACGTGGAGCGCGCGTCGACGGTCGAGAGCACGACCGATCCGAGAAAGTAGTCGCCGTTGTCGAGCACGACGCCGGTCGCCTCGCCGTTGCGTGACCAGGACGTGATGGACGGGCGCCGACAGCCGAATCTCGGCGCCGGCCGCGCGTGCGGCGGACGCGATCGCTTCCGAGACCGCGCCGGTTCCGCCCTTCGCCAGGCCCCAGGAGCGGAACGCGCCGTCGATCTCGCCCATGTAGTGGTGCAGCAGGACGTACGCCGTGCCTGGCGAACGGACGCCAAGGCGCGTGCCGATGATGCCGGAGGCGGCCATCGTCGCCTTGAGGACGTCGGTCTCGAACCACTGGTCCAGAAAGTCGACGGCGCTCACCGTCAGCAACTGGAGCTGGTTGCGGCGGTCGTCATCGGAGAGCGCGAGGAACTGGCGGCCGAGCGCCCGCAGCCGCCGCATCTCGCCGAGGCCCTTCGCGAAGGGATCCGGCGGTGTCATGCCGAGAATCGGCTTCGCGAAGCGGCCCATCGCCAGCATCGCGCGGCCGTATTCGTCGTAGGCCTCGGCGTCCACGCGCGAGTGGCGCGCGATCTCGCGGAACGTGCGCGCGTGGTCGCTCACGCGCCAGAGATAGTCGCCGTTCGGCATCGGCGTGAACGTGCCGTCGAGCGGAAAAAGCGCCAGCCCGTGCCGGACCAGATCGAGATCGCGGATGATTTCAGGACGAAGCAGGGAGACGACGTACGAACAGACGGAGAACTTGAAGCCGGGAACCACTTCCTCGGTCACCGCGGCGCCGCCGACCATCGGCCTGCGCTCGAGCACCAGCACGCGCCTTCCGGCGCGCGCCAGATAGGCCGCCGCCGTCAGACCGTTGTGTCCCGCGCCGACGACGATCGCGTCGTATTTCTGCGGCACCAATGTATTGTACGGATGGTCAATCCGAATTCCGAATTCTGAATTGACAGTCGATAGAATGATGATGTGCCCTTCCCGACGCCCTTGCACGATCGGACGTTTGCGTTGTGCGAGAGCCTGGACTACCGGGACTGGGCTGGCTACTACGCCGTCGCCTCGTACCGAGCCCCACCACGAGCACGAGTACCACGCCATCCGGCATGCCGCGGGTCTCCTCGACATCTCGCCGCTCTTCAAGTACCTCGTGAGCGGCCGGGACGCAGCCCGGCTCGTGGACCGCGTGATCACGCGAGACGCGGCACGGATGCAAATCGGCGACGTCATTTACACCCCCTGGTGCGACGAGCGCGGACGGGTCCTCGATGACGGAACGGTCAGTCGAATCGGCGAAGAACGCTTCCGCTGGACTGCCGCGGAGCCAAATCTTCGCTGGCTCCTGATGAATGCCGCCGGCCTCGACGTGCGGGTTGAGGACATCTCGCAACGGATGTCCGGCCTTGCCCTCCAGGGCCCGATGTCGGCGGCCATTCTCCGTCACGTCAGCAACGCAGATATCGACGGGCTCAACTACTTCCGCGTGACTGCCGGCGAGATTGCCGGGCGGCACGATCGAGATCTCCAGGACTGGATACACGGGCGACCTCGGCTATGAGATCTGGGTCGATGCCGCCAGCGCGGGCGCGGTGTGGGACGCGCTGATCCGCACCAGTGCGACGTTCGCGCTCAAACCGGCCGGGTTGCGGGCGCTCGATGTCGCCAGAATCGAAGCAGGCCTGTGCCTGATCGACGTGGATTTCTTCAGCGCCCGAAAGGCCCTCACTGCCTCACAGTGGTACACACCGTTCGAGATGGGCCTTGGGCGCCTCGTAGATTTCGGGAAGGAGCGATTCATCGGCCGTGACGCTCTCTTTGCGGAGCGCGAACGCGGTCCCCGGCGGCAGATCGTCGGCCTGACGATCGGATGGACCGAGGTCGAGGCGCTCTACAACGCTCTCGGCTTGCCAGCGATCGCGGAGCCTGCCGCCTCGCGTCTCGCGGTGCCGGTCTTTCAGCATGACGACCAGGTCGGCCGCATGTCATCGTCGACCTGGTCGCCGGTCCTGAAGCGGATGATTGGCCTGGCGACGGTTGACGCCGGATGTGCCCGGCTGGGCACACGCCTCGAAGTTGAGTGCACGGTGGACGCCGTCCGGAGCCGCGTTGGGGCGTCGGTGACGCCCAGGAGGTTCTTCAATCCGCCGAGAAAGACGGCGACGCCGCCTTAGTGCTCCATTTCGGAATTACGGCCGCATTCGGCCGCCGAGGCATCCCGCCCCGCGGCGTTGCTCGTCGGTCAAATGCACTGGGCATTTTCCCTCCTCGCGCCTTGCGCGGCGGGCGCCTCGACGGCCTCGGTGCGTGGCCGTAATTCCGAAATGGAGCACTTAGCCCGTGCCCCCCCGCGCGCCGGTGGCGGTTAACACTCTTCGCACGGTAACGTCTAGTAACGAGACATGCCAGTCAGCGCCGCTGCGGCCGCGGTGCCCTTCAACCCCGACGTGGACGAAGTTCCTCGTCTGGTCGAGCGGGCACGTGACGGAGATCGCGGAGCCTTTGCGGACCTGTACCGCCGGTACGCGCGGGTGATCCACGGCATTCTCCTGTCGCGGATTCCGCGGATCGAGGTCGACGACCTGGTGCAGGACGTGTTTCTCACCGCGCTGGAGCAATTGTCTGCGCTGCGTCAGCCGGCTGCTTTTGGAGGGTGGCTCTCCGCAATTGCGCGCAATCGCGCGACTGACTATCTGCGGCGCGCGCCCCGGACGACGGAGCTCCCGGCGGACCTGGCGTCGGCAGACGCCGATCACACCGAGGCGGTGTTCGTGCTGAGCGTGATACGAGGCCTGCCGGACGCGTACAGGGAGACGCTCACGCTTCGGCTCGTCGAGGGGATGACTGGTCCGGAGATTGCCGCTTCGACAGGCCTGACGGAAGGTTCGGTGCGCGTGAACCTGCATCGCGGAATGAAGCAACTGCGCGAGCGCCTGAATACAGGAAGGTGATCTTGCGTCCTGAAAAGGAGACCGCCGTGAGTGGAGACTATCTCTGGGATCGAAGCGGGCCCCGCGATCCCGATGTGCTCCGGCTCGAACGAGTGCTCGGAACGCTGCGGCAACAGCAGCCGCCGGTGCCGCTCAGGCTTCCGGCGGGCGCGCCCGTTCGCTCGCGGCCCATGTCATTCGTCATTGCCAGCCTGGCCGCTGCTGCGGCCGTGATCGCGCTCGTCGGATTTGCCTGGCACAATCGTGTCGACACCACGGAGGGATGGGAAGTGACGCGAGTGTCCGGCAGGCCGACAATCGCCTCGCGTCCGGTCGATGACCGGGCCGAGCTGAAAGTGGGCGGTTGGCTCGAAACCAGGGGCGAGGCGCGCGCCAAGATTGCGGTGGGCCATATCGGACAGGTCGACGTCGAGCCCGACAGCCGCCTCTCACTGCTGAGCACGCGCCCCGGCGACTACCGGTTGCAACTGCAGCGCGGCACGATGCACGCGCTGATCTGGGCGCCTCCCGGCCAGTTCTTCGTGCAGACGCCGTCGTCGACGGCCGTCGACCTTGGCTGCGCCTACACGATGAGTGTCGACGACGGCGGCGTGGGGGTCGTGCGGGTGACGAGCGGCTGGGTCGGCTTCGAGTGGCGGGGCCGCGAGTCGTTCATTCCCGCCGGAGCAATGTGCATCACGCGTCCAGGTCTGGGGCCGGGCACGCCGCATTACGAAGAGACCTCCGACGCGTTCCGCTCGGCGCTCACGATGATCGACATGAACGGCGGATCTGCTGGCCAGCGCGCGAGCGCGCTCGACCGCATCCTTGCGGAGGCAGGGGAGCGCGATACAGTCACGCTATGGCACCTGCTCAGCCGCGTCGACGCCGATCAACGGGACCGGGTGTTCGACCGTCTGTCACAACTGGCGCCGCCGCCCGCGGGCGTGACACGCGACGGCATCCGCGCAGGCCGGCGGGAGATGCTCGACCAGTGGTGGGACAAGCTCGGCCTCGGCACGACAAGCTGGTGGCGGACGTGGAAGCAGCAGTGGCGGGAGAATCCGTCTCGCTGACATCGGTGACGTCACCCGTTAACACTTCGGCTCTCCACTCGTCTTGCTCCTCTGAAAGCGAGGTGCTCATGACGAGACCGAAACTGATTGGCGTGTCCACAGCAATAGCGGTTCTGATACTCACCGCCCCCATGCCGCTCCGCGCGAGCGATCCCGTGGGCGTGTACGCCCTTATCGACAAGGTCGTCTTCGAGCCGAATGAGGCCAGCGCGACCGCCGTGCAGATCTGGGGCGTGTTCTCACTGGCGGTGCCGCGGTCGAGCGACGGGACCCAGACCAAGCCAGCCGGGAGCTACGGGACGGCCAGCAATGGCGAGGTCTACGCCGCCGTTCAAAAGGGGTATCTGTACCTCACGTGCGCCAAGGGAAAGGAAACGACGTGCAGGAACGAATGGGCCGATCTGAAGACGCTGGCTGGCAAGCATGAAGCTGTCGGCTTCGGCTCGAGATATGGGAGCCACATGAGTGTCCGAAAGACGACTGATCGGCCCGCGACGCCAGATGAGTACGTGTCCAACGTGGGTGTCGTCAAGCTGGGCTCCTACTCCAGCGATCCGGCTCTTGCGGCGGCGCTCGAAGCCGCGTTCCGATCGAAGTAGCCCTCCCGGCAGGAGACGCGGATATGGCGAGCAGGCTGGCCGCACTCCCCGACGTTCGCATTCGCTACGCGGCCTGGGACGCGCTCTTTGTCATGTGCTCCATCGCGCATGCGGGGGCGCTCGTCCTTTTTGCGTCGGTGCCGGTCGTTGCAATTGGCCTCTGGTGGAACGCGAATACGATTGCGCACAACTTCATTCACCGTCCGTTCTTCAGGTCGAGGTGGACGAACAGGCTCTTCTCGCTGCATTTGAGCCTCCTGCTGGGAATTCCGCAAAGCTTCTGGCGCGAACGGCACTTGCTTCACCACGGCGGCCGGACCCGCCGTGTGAGGATCACGCCCACGATTCTGTTCGAGACGAGCTGTGTGCTGGCACTGTGGACGACGATGTCGTGGCTCGCGCCGCGGTTTGTGCTGACGGTGTACGCGCCGGGTTACGTCCTGGGGCTGGTGTTGTGCGGTCTGCAAGGCCACTACGAGCACGCACGGGGCACGACCAGCCACTACGGCTGGCTGTACAACGCGCTGTTCTTCAATGACGGGTATCACGTCGAGCATCACCGGCGGCCGGCGCTTCACTGGACCGAGCTGCCGCTCGAGCCCGGTGCGCCGGCGCATTCCAGCCGATGGCCGGCCGTGCTCCGCTGGATGGACGGGCTGACGCTCGAAGGGCTCGAACGGGCAGTCCTGCGTTCGCGATTGCTCCAGCGAATCGTGCTGACCTGCCACGAGCGGGCTTTTCGCCGGCTGCTCCCGCAGATTGGCGACATCCGCCGCATCACAATCGTCGGGGGCGGCCTGTTCCCGCGAACGGCGCTGATTCTTCGCACCCTCGTGCCCTCCGCGGCGATCACGGTGATCGACGCCAGCGCTCCGAACCTCGGGGTGGCAAGGCAGATACTCGACGATCGCGTTGAGACCGTTCACGCAGCATTCCACGCGTCGGATCGGTCGGACGCGGATCTGCTCGTGATCCCGTTGGACTTCCGCGGCGATCGCGAGCGGCTGTACCGTCGCCCCCCGGCCCGCGCGGTCATCATCCACGACTGGATCTGGGCACGCTCGCCGGCCGGTGTCCGCGTGTCGTGGCTGCTCCTCAAACGCCTCAATCTGATTCAGCAATGAGAGCGGCCTCCCTGCTCGTCGTCCTGGTGCTTGCAAAGATCCTGATGTTATGGGGTCATGCGATCGAGATCTCGGCGTGGACCCCAGCCGCGTACTTCTCAGACGACGTCCTGGTCGCCGCCGTTGCGGCCGCATTCGAGGCACTGGCCGCGCGATCGCGCATCGGCTGGGTCGTCTATGGCCTGGCGATCCTCTATGTGGCCATCAACGTGCCCGTCGCTCGCGTCCTGGGATCGCCCCTGACGGCGCCGATGATTCGCGCCGCGCGCGGGCCTCTGGCTGACTCGATCTCGCAATACTTGACGGCGGCGAACGTGGCCAGTGTCGTGTTGGTCATCGCCGCCGGCGTGGTGATGCCGATCGTCCTCGCACGACGCAAGTCGAGTCGCGGCGCGAGACATTCCGGTCATCGAGCCGCCGGTCTATCCGCCGCGGCGGTGTTCGTCGCTCTGGGCACTGCGGCCTCCGCCCACCTGGACACGGCCGGCCTGGACCGAAACGCCTTCACCTCCCTTGTGCCGTTGAGCCTGCCCAGGGTCGCCGCATCGGCGCCCGCGGGCGACTGGCGCGAGAGCCCGTTCCCTTCGCGCGATTCCTCCGACCTCAGCCGGTATCGCGGCGCCGCGAAAGACTTCAATGTGATCGTCGTCGCCCTCGAATCAACGGCCGCACGGTATCTCCGTCTCTATGGCGCCCGCGAAGATCCCACGCCAACGCTGACCGCGCTCGGTCGGGACGCGCTCGTCTTCGAGAATGTCTACGCCACGTATCCCGAGAGCATCAAGGGGCTGTTCGCGACACTGTGTTCGCGCTACCCCGCGTTCAACGAGCCGGCTGAGACTCACGCGGCGGCGCCCTGCGCATCGCTCGCCGAGGGGTTGAGGGCGGCGGGATATCGCACAGGTCTTTTTCATTCGGGCCGATTCGCGTACCTCGGAATGGACGCGCTGCTCCAGCGCAAGGGATTTGACGCTCTCGAGGACGCGGGCGCGATCGGCGGCAACATCCACTCGAGCTTCGGCGTCGACGAGCCGGCAACGGTCCAGCGAATGTTGGGATGGATCGATTCACTGGGCGCGGATCAGCGATTCTTCCTCACCTACCTCCCGGTGGCGGGACATCACCCGTATGCCTCACCTGAGGCGGGACCTTTCGCCCGGGAGACGGACCTCGGCCGGTATCGCAACGCCTTGCACTACGGCGACGAGTCTCTTGCCGCGCTGCTGGCAGGACTCCGCGCACGCCATCTGGACTCCCGCACGCTCGTGCTCGTGTATGGCGATCACGGCGAGGCGTTCGGCCAGCATCCCGGCAACATCGGTCACACGATGTTCATCGATGACGAGAACGTCAAGGTGCCGTTGCTGATCGCGATACCGGGCGCTTCGACGGCCGGCGAGCGCATCCCATCGGTTGCGAGCCTGCTGGACACGGCGCCTACGATTCTTGATTTGATCGGCCTGGCGCCGCGCCGCGAGTATCAGGGCACGTCCCTGCTGCAGCCGGGCCCTCGCATGGCCCTGTTCTTTACGGACTATGCGCTGGGCTGGCTCGGATTGCGGGATGGCTGCTGGAAGTATCAGCTCCAGGTCGATTCAGGACGGTCGGCGCTGTACGACGTGTGCCGCGATCCGGACGAAACGCGGAGCGTCGCGGCTATGTCGCCGGATCGCGTCCGCGCCTACCGCAGCCGGGTCCTGCAGTGGAGCGCCTCCCAGAAGGCGCTGATCGCGTCCAGGGAGGACGTCGCTCTACTACGTGAAATGCGCCCCAAGGGTCATTAGCAGCATCGTCAGGATCACCAGAAAAGCCACGATTCGACCGCCGGTCGCCGCCTTTTGGCGGCACTGCGCGGCCTGCGCCATCAGTGCGGATCGCGCTGCGGGATCGGCCGCGCCCACCTGCTTTACGAGGGCGACGGCCTTCTTCATGTTCCTCGCGACGATACTGCCGCCGATGACGGCTGCCGCCAGTCCGAGCACGCCTCCGAGGCCAATCACTCGCGCGCGCAGCGTCGCGCTGGCGGCTGGATCGAAGCCACCGGTGATAGTCCAGTAAAGATACAGGCCGGTCAGGACCGTGAGGCCGGCGATGCTTGAAATGAACGCATCCAGCTTCCGATCGACGAGCGCCATAACGACTTTTCCGCCGTCGGGTCCCACCTGCTGGACGGCAGGCATCAAAAAGAAACTCAACAGGACTGCCGTGCCAAGCCACGCCGCCGCAAGCAGGACGTGAAGAATACGCACGCTCACGAACAATGCATTCATTGGGAATCTCCAGGGATTTGGCGAACCATAATACAGCGACGAGGAGGTTCGCCATGCAACACAGGTTGGTTCTGATCTTCGCAGTCGCGGCGGCGCTCATTCAGCCTGCCGCGGCGCGCGCGCAGAAACTCGTCTTCATTGTCAGGCACGCGGAGCGGGCCGACGATCCTGCACGCAATCAGCCAGATCCGCTGCTGTCCGCGGCCGGCGAGGCGCGAGCGGCCAGGCTTGGCGTCATGCTGGCCGACGCGGGCGTTCGGGCGATCTACGTGACACAGTACCGGCGCACGCAGGACACCGCAAAGCCCCTGGCGACCAAATTGAACATCAAGTCTGAGTTGATGCCGTCGAACATCCCCGCCCTTATGGCCGAGATGAAGACGCATCATGCCAGGGACGTGGTGCTGCTGGTCGCGCACTCGACCACGATGCCCGCCATCATCAAAGGTTTCGGCGGCCCATCGCTCAGCATCGACGAATCGGAATACGACAGTCTCTTCGTCGTCGTGCCCTCCACCGGCACGGTGTCGAAGCTCCGGTTCTGATGCGCATCGCGATCATCGGTGCAGGCGGCGTCGGCGGCTACTACGGTGCGATGCTCGCCAAAGCCGGCGCTGACGTCAGCCTCATCGCGCGCGGCGCGCATCTCGCGGCGGTTCGCGACCGCGGACTCCGCGTCGTCGGTCCACTCGGAGATTTCACCGTGCATCCGCGCGCGGAACACGATCCGGCCGCGATCGGTCCTGTGGATGCGGTTATCCTGGCCGTCAAGACGTACGACAACCCAGCGGCTTTTTCCCTGATTCCGCCGCTCCTCGGACCAGCGTCGACAGTCTTGACGCTCCAGAACGGGGTGGACAGCCCCGAGGATCTGGCCCTGGCCATCGGCCGGCCTCCGGTGGTCGCCGGTGCGACATACATCGCGGCGGGCATCGAGACACCGGGCGTCATCCGGCAGACCGGCACGCATCGGCGAATCGTGTTCGGCGAGTTCTTCAGTCCGCCGGCGGAGATCTCCGATCGGGTGCGGCGGCTTGCGGCGGCGATGGAGGCCGCCGACATTCAGGTGGAGCCGGTGGCGGACGCAAAGCCGCCGCTCTGGGAGAAGTTCATTTACCTCGCGCCATTCGCCGGCGTCACCGGCGCGACGCGCATGCCATTCGGTCCGATTTGGGCGGACCCGGAGTGCCGGGAAGTATTTCTGCGGGCTGTTGGTGAAGTCGAATCCGTCGCGCGGGCGGCCGCGATCCCGGTTGCCGCCGACGTTTCTGCTCGCGTCAGGCATTACGCCGACGAGTTGCCGGCGGCGACGAGGTCGTCATTACTGATCGACCTGGCACAAGGCAAGCGCATCGAGGTCGAATCGTTATTGGGAAGCGTCGTGCGGCGCGCCCGGCAATTCGGTGTGGCGGCTCCGACAATGACGGCCCTCTACGCCATTCTGAAGCCTCACGCGGCGGGAGTCCCGAATAACGCGTGAACGCCCTCGAAAAGCTCTACCGGTCGGCGCCTCGGTGGCTCCGCGCACACGAGCGAGAAATGTTGGTCGGCCTTCTCGGCGCCGCGCTCGTGCTGCGTATCTGTCTCGTCACGTTCTCGCCGACCCCGTTCGGATACATCTGGGATTTCTACTACCTCGGCGTGCGGTTCCTGTACGCCCACGGCCGGTTGCCGCTGCCGTCAAACTGCTGGCAGTGCTATCACCCGCCGCTGTTCTATCTGCTCGGCTGGCCCTTCTATGCCCTCGGGGACTTGATCGGCCGGGGCGATGGTGGAGACACCGCGCTGCGGTGGCTCGGCGCCCTGCCCCTTGTGTGCGCCGCGGTCACCGCGTATTACGGCTACCGTCTTCTGCGCCTGTTCCGGTGTCGCGGAGGTCCGCTCCTCCTGGGCGTCGCACTGCTCCTCACGCTGCCGTGCCTGTTCATCAGTTCGTACGGCGCCGAAGCGGACATCCTCGCGACAGCCATCTTGAGCGCGCTGATGTTCTACCTCAGTCGGGACGCCGCGCTGGAGCCGCCTGCCGGTCTCCTTGCGACGATTCGGCTCGGGACCCTTGCCGGACTCGCAGCCGCCACGAAGTACAGCGGACTCGTGGGCGTCGCCTCGATCGTGACGGTTCTCGGCGTTCACGTGCTGGCTGGCCGGCGCCGCAGTGTCGCCGTGGGCGATGCGGTGCTCGTCGTGGCGATCTGCGCGGCGATTGGCGGTTGGAAATACGTCGACAATCTCCGGTGGTATGGAACGCCATTTCAGGCGAATGGCTCGGCGGCACAAAGCTTCTCCCTGCAGACCCGCCCGAGCCCCGGGTCCAGCTACGAATTCGACACGTTTCGCATCCGCGACCTGCTGGACGTCGTAGGAAACGACGCACCGCCGGGTGAGCTGACCAACCTGCCGGTGTATCGCAGCGTGCTCACGACGCTTCACGGACTCGCGTGGAGCGACATGAATTTCTTCTCGGAGCCGACTCGGCACGGCGATCCGTCGCATCCATACCCACGGAAACGGCAGGTCTGGATCATCACGGCGTCGGTGTTGCTGCTCGGCCTCGTGCCTGAGGGACTCGCGCTGCTTGGCGCGGCCGCCACGCTGAGGCGCCGGTCGCTCGTGCCCGCGATCGCCTTCACCGTCCTTGGCTTGACGAGCTACGTCTGGTGGTTCCTCGCGCAGGCGAAGTGGGGCCTCAAGACGAAGTACATCCTGTTTCTCCTGCCGCCGTTTGTTCTCTATGCCGTCGTGGGGCTCGCCTGGATCTGGCGCCGGGCGCCGGCGATGGGCGTGACGCTGGCAGGTTTGCTTGCCGCGCTCATCCTGCTGACGCACGCGTACCTCTTCCTTTTTGCGATCGGTTGATGGGTCCTGCATCCGATTGGAGATGCTGGTCTCCGAGTCGGCGTCTCTGGTGATTCTGCGACCTGCTCTAAGATCAGGAGCGTGCTGCCGGCGCTGCGCTCCAGAAACTTCAGGCTTCTCTGGATCGGGCTCGGAATTTCATTCGCCGGCTCGTTCATGCAGCAGGCGGCGATACTGTGGCACGTCTCGCTGCTCGTTGAGCCGGAGCGTAAGGCGCTGGCGCTCGGCCTGGTCGGACTGGTGCGGGTCGTGCCGATCATCGCGTTTTCTGTGTTCAGCGGCGTCGCTGCCGACGTGTTCGATCGCCGGAAGCTCATGCTCGTGACTCAGTTCGGTGGCGTCTTCGTGGCAATCGTCCTGGCATGGTTTGCCTTCACCGGACTGCAGGCCCTCTGGCCCATCTACGTGATGGCCGGGTTGGGCGCCGCGGTCGGCGCGTTCGATCCACCGTCGCGTCAGGCGCTCGTCCCGATGCTCGTCCCGGTCGAGCATCTGCCGAATGCGCTCAGCCTCAACACGGTGATCTCCCAGGTCGCCTCGGTGACCGGTCCGGCCATCGGCGGCATCATCATCGCCAGCGGCCACCTGGCCTGGGCGTACGCCCTCAACGCGGGGTCGTTCCTGTTCGTGGTCGCCGCGTTGCTGATGATGCGCGACGTGCCCCAGACCGATCGCTCATCGCACCACGCCCGGGATGCGATGTCGTTCGCGGCCGCGAAGGACGGATTGCGCTACGTGTTTCGCTCGCCCATCCTCCGATCGACGATGCTGTTGGACTTTTTCGCGACGTTCTTTTCGTCGGCGACCGCGCTGCTGCCGATCTTTGCGCAGGACATTCTGCACGTCGGCGCCCGGGGATACGGCTGGCTGTATTCCGCCTCCGCCGTGGGAGCCGTCGCCGGAAGCCTGGCCATGGTGCCGCTTTCGCACCGGCTGAAACGGCGCGGCCGGACGCTCATCTGGGCCGTCGTCGGCTACGGTGCGGCGACCGTGGTGTTCGGCGTGTCGCGGTCGTTCTGGCTCACGTTCATCTGCCTCGCTTGGGCCGGCGCCAGCGATGCCATCAGCATGGTGATCCGCAACCTCGTGCGGCAGCTCGAGACCCCGGACGCGCTCCGGGGCCGGACAGTGGGCATCAGCATGGTCTTCTTCATGGGTGGTCCGCAGCTCGGCGAGCTGGAAGCCGGCCTCGTGGGCAACTGGCTCGGCGCAGGATTCTCGGTGGTCACCGGCGGTGTCGGTTGCCTGATCGCCACGGCGGCGATTGCCGCATCCACGCCGGAACTGCGCCGCTATCGGCGCGAGGCGGACCCCGGCGGCCACCGATGAGTATCCTCCTGGCGACAATTGCCGCCGGTGGAGTCGCCGGCGTGCTCGGCTCGCTGCTTGGAATCGGCGGCGGCGTCTTTCTCGTGCCGTTCATGAACCTGGGGCTGGGCCTGCCGATGCGCGCGGCCAGCGCCGTGAGCCTGATGACCGTGATCGCCACGTCGAGCGTGACCTCGGCGGCGCGGGGACGATTGCACCTGGTCAACCTCCGGCTCGGCATGGTCCTGGAGATCTTCACGACCCTCGGAGGCTTCATCGGCATTCTGTTCGTGAACCGTTTTTCGGATCGAACGATCGAATGCGCATTTGGCGTGACCGTCGGCTTCGTGGCGTTGGTCATGGTCAGCCGGCTGGAGCGCCGCAACGTCATTGCGGAGCCGGGGGTCGATACCGGTCAACTTGGTGGCCGGTACTACGACGAGGAGAGCGGTGGAGCGGTCGCATATCGCCTCAAGCGTCCGGCTGTTGCGTTTGGTTCGTCGTTCGTCGCCGGCTTCGTGTCGACACTCGGAATCGGCGGAGGCGTCCTGAAGGTTCCCGCCCTGAACGCGTGGTGTGGCGTGCCCATGCGCGTCGCGGCCGCGACCAGCGCACTGATGGTCGGCGCCACGGCCGTCGTCGGATCCATCAACTACTTCGTTCGCGGTGATGTCATTTCGTACCTGGCGGCAGCGGCGGCGCTCGGCGTACTGGGGGGTTCGCACGCCGGCACAGCGATCGGCGCTCGCAGCCGTGCGAAGGCCCTGAAGGCCCTCATGGCAACGGTGCTGACCATTGTGGCGATCGTGTATCTGGTTCGGGGGCTCCGGTGAGCGGCGGGGGATTGTCCAGGCTCGAAGACCGCATCGGCCGTATTCTCCGGCTGGGCGTCCTCGGGAGCACATTGGTTCTTGCCACAGGGCTGGTGCTCTGGCTCACGGGAGCCGCCATCGCCGGCCGCCTGCTGGATGCCGGACTCATCCTGTTGATGTCAATTCCGATTGCGAGGATTCTCGCGTCGTTCCTGGACTCGGTGCGTCGACGCGATCGGCTGCTGAGCTGGTCTACGGCGGCCGTGCTGCTGATCCTGTCGATCACGATCGCGTATTCGCTGCTCGTGAACTGAACGCCTGTTTTTCATCCCTCGACGCTGCGGCGCGGACGGCCGTCGAAGGCGATGAGCGTCCGCTGCCGGTCGGGAGCCGGTACGAGGGGAAACCCGGCAAGCACGTCTTCGAAGGCTGCCGGCGTGAGCTCGTACATGCGGCCAACCGCGGCCTGCAGCCGTGCATGGATCTCTTTGCGACGAGGCGCGCGCCACAACCGGCGCGCAAGCCCCGCGATTCGGCGCTGGGCGTCAGACCCCGTCCAAGGCGGCACCGGCAGGCTCTCAATCAACGTGGTCGTCAGGTGCCCGCCCATCAACATTCGAACCACAGCGTTGAGCACGTAGCTGTTGAACAGGCCGCAGAGGAAGTGCTGCTGTTCGATCGGAGACCTGTCCGCGCAGGCAGAACAGCGTGTGTGTCGTCGCCGTCTCGGCCGGGATGATGGCGGCGATGAGCGACAGCCGATTCGCCACGCCGGAGACATCGCGATACGCCAGGCGATCGCGCGTGAAGCTTCCCGATCGAATACGCCGCCACGCGACCTCACGATCGATGCGAAGCGTCGCGCCGGAGACGTCTGCCGCAAAGGGCCGGATGTGTTTGCCTTCGAGCACCGGCAGACCGCTGGCGCCAAAACAAAGGCGATCGTCCGTCGCATTGAGCTCGCGGCCGAACTCGGCGCGCCAGCCGTCGGGGCTTCCAAGGGATGGATGAGCACTCGTCAGGCGCTCGAGCAGCTCCAGATCGCCCTGTCGCCTGATGTCCGGAATCCGCCGCGCCTTGCCGCTCACGGCCTCGAGCAGGCCGCGCGAGAGCCTGATGGGATATCCGCGGTCGTCGCCGCGGTCGTCGAGGGCATCGGGAAGCTGGGCAATCTCGTCTCCAGTCTTGACGCCGAATCGGGCCCGCACCTCGCGCGCGTCGGCCCGCCCGAGCTCGCGACGGCCACGAGAAAGCGCAATCCTCGATGGATCGGAAAAATCGCGCGGGCGTTGTCGAGCCCGACAACCGTGTCGAGAGACGGCGCTGGTCCAACAGCCGGCCGCGCAGCGCCACGGCGCCGTCATCCACGGCGAGACCCCAAGGCAGGACCAGGCCGACGCGGCCACCCGGGCGCGTCGAGCGCCAGCGCCCGTTCCAGAAAGGGCTGGTACAGATTCACGTGCCCGCGATCGCACGACGGGTAGAGACCCGATTCGCGAATGAAGCGCACGAGCGGACCGATTGCAGAGCGCGCGAGGTCTCCGCGGTGGAGTCCCGTCGAAGCATTTCCCATGGCGGATTGCCGATGACCGCATCGAATCCAGGACGATCCCTTGGGTGGCCGGCGTCGTCGTAGAACACGTCGGCGAACTCGAGCGGCCAGTGAAAGAAGCCGTACGACGATGCGATTGCGGTCGACAGCGTCAGCCATCGGGCGAGCTGATTCGCACGCAGCGTCGCGTCGCCCTTGACGAGCGCGTCGATCGCCGCCCGCAGTTCCGCCGGGGACGGAGGACGGCCCTCGTTCCAGAACCAACGCGCGCACCAGAGACTTGCGGCCTGGCGCCAACGCGCGAGGGGCGAGGCTTGACCCGCCAATCGGCTCCAGATTCCTTCCTTCGCGCGCACGTCCTCGACCGTCTCGTCGCCCCGTGACGTCAACTCGAGCAGAGGCCGCGTGACTTGGCGAAGAGACGTGCTCCAACTCGATGTCCTCGAATAGAGGAAGGGAAGGAGACCGGCGTGTCCGTGACGGCCGTTCGACGCAGGTCCTCTGGCGCCGCGCCGATGAGGCTGTTGCCGGTCCGCAGCCGATGATCCAGGAATCCGAGTGGCTTGCCCTCGGCCAGTGTGGCGAGCCAGAGCGACAGCCGGGCAAGTTGGACCGCCACCGGGATTGGCATCGACGCCGGCAAGACACCGTTCGGCAATCAGTCGCCGCATCGCGACGCGATCGGCCGGCACCAACGTCGGCCGCGCCGCAGCCGGCCTTCTTCGATGAGCGCGCGTTCGTACGCGGTGGCGAGGTACCGGCAGGCCGCCACGAGAAACGCACCGCTGCCCATGGCCGGATCCACGACGCGCAGCGCCAGGATGGCCTCCGGCGAACGTCCAGCGACCAGCGGCGCCAGCGTGCGGCGAACGACAAACTCGGCAAGATCCTGCGGGGTGTAGAACGTCCCGCTCTGCTTGCGCCGCTCGCTGTGTGTCGCCCGGCCACGAGGGCGCGCGGACTTGTCCGGAGGCTTGGACGGCAAACCGCGCGAAACGAGTTCCGCCGGCTCAATATCGAGGACGCGCTCGTAGACCGCACCCAGTTGCTCGACGCCGAGGTCGGCGAATAACAAATCTCCTCATGGCCGGCCGGCGTGCGACGCGTCGCCAGCGCCGTCAGACTCCGGCTCAAGGCCGCATCGCGCGCGGCGGCCAGGCTGCGACGGCCGCCGGCCTGGCCGTCCGGCTTCGAGCGACGGCGCAGCCCGGCGTGCGAACAGTCGCCCGTTGAACGGCCTGACGATCAGGTCGTCGACGCGACACCCTGTTCGCGACAGTCGCGTCACGGCCGCCAGGCCTTCCCACAATCCAGCCGGGCATCTCCCTGCCCTTGCGCGTCGCGGCACAGCGTTCCGAGGGCATACGCGTTGCGGTAGATGGGTGGTATCGAGGGACCAGGTCTCGCGCCTCGGCGAAGAGCAAGAAGAGCATCCGGTACAGGATCGTCAGACGCTCTCATCGAAGCCCGCGTCGGGACACCGTGGTCGCCGGCAGAGGATCTCGAATGACGGAGCGCAGGCGACTGAGCGCCTCGATCACGCCGTCCCGAAGATCCGATCGCACGCGATCCTGGAACATCGCCGCTGTTCGAACGAGCGCCTCGATCGGCGCGCGGTCGCGGCCGGACCGGTCGAACACGTCTGCCCGGACCAGCGCAAGGAAGGCCGGCAGTGTGGCGGGCGCGACGGCGTCAGGAAATGAGAAATCGACGCTGCGACGAACGGCCTGTCCGCGCGCGGCGACAAGCGACAGAAACGGCGGCGCAAGAACGAAACACCAATCGGCGCCGGCTTTGCCAGCGCCTTCGATCGCCTCACGCCAGACCGCCGACGGTCTCGTCGCCCAGTGGAGCTGCAGCAGCGCCACCGCGGTGCCACGGCGGGTCGTCAGCGTGGCGTGCACGGAATCGCGTTCGAACACGGCGTTCGACGCGCGGAAATCCCAGCGCGGCGAACAACGGCATCGCGGCGACGTCGAAGAGGGTTCGCGATCCGGTCGCGGGTCCGCACGTTGCCGCGATGCGTTGCCACCAGCGAACCAGCTGCGTCTGGTGGCGCCTGATGCTCCCGTCGCCCATCGGGCCGGCGTCGAGCAGGAGTCGATCCGAGACAATAACGGAGTGGGAAGAGGCGGCCGCCCACACCGGTCAACAGACGGTTCGTCATCGCGGCGGCAAACCCACCAGCTCGAGGATCGGCGTGCCGACCTCGACTGCGCGATTGGTCTCGGTGCCAGCGACCCGATCGTCGAGATCGCGCGCGATGACCTCGCGTACGCGTGCCGCACGCTCTTCGGCGTCCAGCGTCCGGCGGTCGAACAGGCCCACCTGCAGATCGACCCGGCAGAATCGGACCGGCCAGCGCGTCCGCGATGGCGCGTTCCCGCACGAGCGTCCGGTCGGTTTCGCGGTCCCGCAGCCGACGTAAACGCCGCGCCCTCGGCCCCACCGAGGTGGCCGCGACGCGCGAGCCAGGTCGAGTCCGCGCGGATCGCGCAGGACGGTTGCGGCCGCCCGGACCAGCACGAGACGGCGTTCGAGCACCGCGCCCGATCCATTCATGAGGGGCACGGAAAAAAGCAGCAGGCCCGCGTCACCGGCGAGTGGGCGGAGTGCGGCCATTCGATCCAGCCGGCCCGCGCAGAAACGGCCCGCATGTGGTGGGGCACGCCAGTGGGCCGCGAGGATTCTTCGTTGCCGCAGGCGGCGGGCCGCGGCTTGGGCCTGTCGCGACCAGGCCCGACATAGCGGTATGTTCCGGCGAGGCGGCGCCGGAGCGGGAAGCGGTGTGTTCGACAGCAGATGCGCCCGAAGCACGTGTTCATCCGGTGTGGTGACATGAAGCGTCTTCGGGCCCGAGGGTTTGTTGCGCCGACAGCGTGCGGCGCGCGAGCCGCAACAGAACGTCTGCTTCGGCCTGGTGTCTGGCCACCAGCAGGGAGATGTGCACTGAGCGGCACTGGCCGATGCGATCGACCCGGCCCGCGCGCTGCTCGAGCTTCGCGGGGTTCCAGGGCAACTCGAGATTGACGATCCACCGGCAGCGCGACTGCAGGTTGAGTCCCTGGCTGGCGACGTCTGTCGCCAGCAGAATCGACGCGGAGCCGATCGAGAAACCGATCGATCTGGTGCTGTTGGTCGTCGGAGCTGAGCCGGCCGTGCAGCGCGGCGATCCGATGTGAGCGCTGCAGTCGCGCCGCGAGCGCGTCCAGCGAGTCTTTGAATTCGGTGAACACCGCCAGCGGCTCCCGCGACCGGCGCGCCAGCGCGAGCACGCGCCGAATCTTGCTGTCGTGCCGTAAAGCGGCCCGGCCCAGATCGATCAGTCGGCGCAGCCACGACCGCTCGCGATCGGCGTCGAGGCCGATGTCGGCGAAGATCGACAGCGGAACGTCATCAGCGTCGTCGTCGAAATCGAAATGCTCCTGCCGCCACGGCTGTGGATCCGGACCGCCGGTCGAATCCAGCCACGACAATCGCCGCTCGACAGACAACAGGAATGCGGCGATCGTCGAGAGGGCGCGCTTGCGGAACACCGAGAGCAGCAGGAGCGCGGCGTTTCGGCGCCCGTCGCCGGCCGCACGCAACACGGCGCGTTCGAATCCGGCGAGCACGTCGAGAAGCCGCGCTTCCTCGGCCGACAGGGAAACCGCGTGCCAACGGACGCGCCGACTGATCGGCAGCTCCAGGCCTGCGCGCGTTCGCCGAAACACGGTCAACTCGTCACCTTCGCAGGGCAGTGCGCCAAGATCGAGCAGCCGTTCGAACCGCGATTCATCGCCGTTGTGCGGCGTGGCGGTCAGAAGCAGGAGGCGCCGGGACCGGCGCGAGAGATCGGCGGCCGCCGCGTGACGGCCGGAGTCGCCGCAGACGCCGTGCGCCTCGTCTATCACCAGGAGATCCCACGGCCGCCGCGGCAAGCTGTCGAACACATGCAGCTGCTTGACGTAGTCCAGCGACCCGATCCAGACGCCGGGACGATCCCAGGGCATGTCGCCGGGTGCGCCCAGAATCGCGAGACGCTCGAAGGTCTGGGCCTCGGCCTGCCACGCGCGGAGCTTGAAGCGACGCCGCAGTTCGTCGACCCATTGGCGTCGAAGACTGGACGGCGTCAGGATCAGGGCTCGAAACGCCGGATCTCGATGGTGCAACTCGGCAATCAGCAACCCGGCCTGAATCGTCTTGCCGAGGCCCACCTCGTCGGCGAGCAAGACCCGCCTGGCACCGCCGAGGATGGCGAAGGCCGGCTCCAGCTGAAACGGCAGGATCTCGAGATCCGCGTCGATCGGCGATGAAAGGTCCTGGTAGGACGCGTGGCGTCCGAGGAGCGACGCGAACCTCGCGCGAAGTTCCTGCGGCCTGACCCGCTTGGGCCGGTCGCTGACGACGAAACAGGGGCGATCGAACGGCGCGAGAAACGTCAGCCGGCCTTTTCTTCCGAACACATCGAGGCGCAAAACGTTCTTGTGCCGGCGCCAGCCCTCGACGCGCCATCGTGCCCGGCGGATCCAGACGTGCCCACCTACCACCGGCTTGATCGTTTGCAGAATCTGCCTCCCGTTCAGCGCACGGAGACTGAACAAATTGCAGGAAGTGGCCGGACTCCGGCGGAGCTCCGCGACCAGCGGAGAGGGAGAGGCAAGGAAAATGCCAAGAAAGGCAAGGGAAGTGGAGAGTGTGGAGAGATGAAATCCTTACCTTGGAGAGATGGGGTGCATGAAGAAGCCAGGGCACCGAGTGGCCTCGATAGCCCGGGCGTGGCCGGGCCGCCGCCGGGCCAGCCGACCGTCCACTCTCCATGTCCTGCCTCTCTCCAAGGTTGCGAAATGGCAGGATTGGATCGCTCTGCTATGTTGGCTATGCCAGGCGGCACCAGGTCGCGCCAAGATGTGAGTCCGCGTCGTCCCAGAACTCCACCACCAACGCGTGGCGCTCGAGCACCGACTGCACGATCCCGCGCTGGACGCCCTGGCCTCGGCCGTGGATCAGCCGAAGTTCGCGGATTCCGGCGTCGTGTGCGGCTCGCAGGTATTCCTCGACCAACGAGGGGATCTCATGCGCGGCAAACGCGTGGAGATCGAGTTCAGGCTCGAGCGGGACGCGGTGGGGGAGATCT
This sequence comes from uncultured Acidobacteriota bacterium, assembly GCA_963724645.1. Lineage (GTDB taxonomy): Bacteria > Acidobacteriota > Vicinamibacteria > Vicinamibacterales > SCN-69-37 > CAVXSP01. Next base: position 679,833 of record CAVRVJ010000003.1, on the reverse strand, counting down.
TCGCTCAAGTTGCAGGTCTCAAGTCGCAAGTCGCAGGCCCCGAGCCTCAAGCCTTAAGCCATCTTCTCGTACTCCGCGACGACGGTCGTCGTGATTCCCCCGCGCGCTGTGAACGCGCCCGTGACCGTCATCCGCCGCGGCTGGCAGACGGCGACGAGGTCATCCAGGATCTTGTTGGTGACCGCCTCGTAAAAGATGCCCTGATTTCGAAATTCCACGAGGTAGTACTTCAGGGATTTCAACTCGACGCAGGCGGCGTCCGGAACGTACCGGATTCGAATCTCCCCGAAATCCGGCATACCGGTCTTTGGACACACCGAGGTGAACTCGGGACACCGGATGTCGATCTCGTAGTCGCGCTGCGGCCGCGGATTTGGAAATGTTTCGAGGGAGGATGGCATAACAGGATAATTCTAGGCCGCGAACCACCCGTAAGCTGAAGATTGCCGATCAACTTGATTGACACTTCCGCGCGTCGAGGACTACGATACCCGCCGTTTCCTTGGGATCTGTCGTCGGGCCGCCTGCGCGCGCGGGCGACGACATAACGATCGAGACGCGCGCTCCAGCCAGGAGACAAGCAATGGCAGACGCCCGACGCATGGGCAAAATGGAGCTCTTCGCGCACTTCGCCGAAAAGTTCGACATGAAGCGAACCCAGGTGCGCGACCTGTTTGAGGAGTTGCTCCGGTTGTCAGAGAAGGAGCTCAAGCGCTCGGGCGAGTTCGTGCTGCCTGGCATGTGCAAACTGGTCGTGCAGAAGCGAAAGGCGCGCGAAGGCCGGAATCCGGCCACCGGCGAGCCGATCAAGATTCCCGCCAAGACCGTCGTCAAGGCGCGCATCGCGAAGCAACTCAAGGACGCGGTCCTGCCAAGGAAATAACAGGTACGACGGGTACGGCACGTACGAGAGGTACGAGGAACCTGCGTCTTGCCGACCTGCAAGAAGTAGCTGGCGAGTATCAGCGCGTTCCTCGCACCCGTCGTACCTGTCGCACCCCTCGTACTGGATTTGACGCCGTTCGGGCCGTCCGTTCCCAGCGAATCGCTTGACTTGACGTGGTATCGTGGCGCGCCCGCGCTGGAGCGGGTGCAAATTACCACGTCAAGTCAAGTGACTTTCCGTTATAAGGTACGGCTCTTGTGCCGCTCCTCATTCTTGCCGTAGTGAGCGCGGTCGCCGCGGGAGCGGCGTTCATTCGCGCAGCCGTCCTCCATCGCAAGCTGACGAGTCTCAGCCAGTCCTACTGGGAGCTGCGCTATGACTTCGCCCGGCCTGCGGGCGCGCGTCGCAAAGATCGACGGCCAGGCCGGCGCCGATCCGGACGAACCGGCGGGGAAGACCTGATCGGGGAGGGCCCCGATTGGCTGACCAGTACGACGTCGTCGTGATCGGCGCGGGCACGGGCGGCTACGTGGCCGCCATCCGCGCGGCGCAGCTCGGCCTTCGGACCGCGTCGTGGAACGGCAGGCCTCGCTCGGCGGCACCTGCCTCATCTGGGGGTGCATCCCCACGAAAGCGCTGCTCGAGCACGCGCACGCGCTGAAGATCGCGCAGGACGCGGCCGAGTGGGGCATCAGCTTCGGTGCCGCCGGCGTCCAGCCGGCGATCGACATGGCGCGCGTGCACGCGCGCAAGAACAAGATCGTGACCAGCCTGACCAAAGGCGTCGAGTTCCTTTTCAAGAAGAACAAGATCGAGTGGGTGAAAGGCACCGCGCGGCTCGGTGGTCAGGGCCGCGTCGATGTCACGGGTGCTGAGGCCCGGAAGCTTCAGGCGCGCGAGATCATTGTCGCCACCGGGTCCGCGCCGCGGGACCGCGCCGGGGATCGTCATCGACCGGCAACAGATCATCACGAGCGACGATGCGATCAATCTTGCCGAGATTCCGAAGTCGCTCGCGATCCTCGGCAGCGGCGCCGTCGGAGTCGAGTTTGCGTCGATCTTTCGTCGGTTCGGAAGTGAAGTCACGCTCATCGAGCTGCTTCCCCGCATCGTGCCCAATGAGGACGAGGCCGTTTCCGTCGAGCTGGAAAAGGCGTTCAGGAAGCGCGGCATCGCTATCCGCACGGCGACGAAAGTGATCGGCGCGGAGACCACGGCCGCCGGTGTGACGATCGAGATGGAGGACGCCGGCGGCCGGCGCGAGTCGCTGGCGGTCGAGAAGCTGCTGGTGGCCATCGGCCGCGCGCCGGTGACCGAGGGTCTCGGCGCCGCGGAGGCCGGCCTCGCGATGGAGGCGGGTTCATCAAGGTGGACCAGTCTGTTTCGAACGAGCGTGCCCGGGATTTCGGCCATTGGCGACGTGATCCGGATCGAGGGGCGCCAGCATCCGCAACTGGCGCACCTTTCATCGGCCGAGGGCATCGCGCTCGCCGAGCGTATCGCCGGCCGCGGACGTGACGCCGATTGACTACGATCAGGTGCCGGCCTGCACGTATCTGCGATCCCGAGATCGGCAGCGTCGGGCTGACCGAGACGGGAAGCGCGCGAGCGCGGATACGCGGTGCAGCACCGGGACGTTTCCGTTCGGCGTGTTGGGCCGGGCGAAGATCGCTGGGCGAGGTCGAAGGCTTCGTGAAGATCGTGGCGGAGAAGCAATACGATCAGGTGCTCGGCGTGCACATGATTGGATCGCGCGCGACCGAGCTGGTGGCGGAAGCCGCCGTTGCGCTTCGCCTCGAGTCGACGGTCGAAGAGCTGATTCGCACGATTCACGCGCATCCGACGATGTCGGAAGCCGTCGGCGAGGCCGCTCACGCGGCGCATGGCGCGGCGATACATGTCTAATGACGAGGCACTAGAGACTTCGGCCCTGGGCACTCGTTGGACAGCGCGGCTTGTCGTGGTCACGGGTGCCCAGGGCCCACGGCCAATGTCTGGTGTTCGATATGTCCACAGAAGTCATGATGCCCCAGATGGGCGAGTCGATTGCGGAAGGCACGATCGTCCGATGGATCAAGAAGGTCGGCGACGCGATCGTTCGGGACGAGCCGCTCTTCGAGATCTCGACCGACAAGGTCGACGCGGAGATTCCTTCGCCGGGCGCCGGCGTGCTGCTCGAGATCAGGGTCAACGAGGGCGAGACCGTCCCGGTCAACAGCGTCGTCGCGGTCATTGGGAGCGAATCGGAGAGAGACGCGTCGGTTCCGGGGTTCCGGGATTCCGGAGTTCGGAGTTGGTGAGCCTTCCACTGCCTCCGGCTCTGAAACCGCGCAACCGCGGAACCTCGGAACATCCGGACGCTCGGAACCAGGGGCCTCCGATCTGTCGATCGCTGCGCCGTCAGCGATCGTCGCCGGTCGTCCGCAGGATCGCGAAGGAGCATGGCGTTGATATTTCGCATCTCACGGCACCGGCATTTCCGGCCGGGTGACCAGGCGCGACATTCTGGCGTACGTGGAGAAGGGCCGCGGCCAAGCGCCGGCGGCGGCGCGCGCCGGCCGGCCGATGCCCGCATTCACGCCCGGCGAGGATATTCGCATCGAGAAGATGAGCGTGATGCGGAAGAAGATTGCCGAGCACATGGTGCTGAGCGCACGCACTTCGCCCCATGTTTACTCCGTCTACGAAGTTGATTTTCATCGCGTCGAGCAGCTTCGGCAGGCGAGGAAGGCGGCCTATGAGCAGGCGGGCACGCGGCTGACGTACACGGCCTTCGTCGCCAGGGCGGTCATCGAGGCCATCCGCGAGTTTCCGTTCGCGAATGCGTCTCTTGACGGCGACAACATTGTCTACAAGCGCGATATCAATCTCGGCATCGCCGTGGCGCTCGACGCCGGGCTGATCGTGCCGGTGATCAAGGACGCCGCCGCGCGCGACATGATCGCCCTGTGCCGGGCCATTCAGGACCTGGCCCACCGCGCCCGGTCCAAGCAACTCAAGCCGGAAGACGTGCAGGGCGGCACGTTCACGATCACGAATCCCGGCGTCTTCGGCGCGGCTTTCGGCCTTCCGCTCATCAATCAGCCGCAGGTCGCGATCCTCGGCGTTGGCGCGATCGAGAAGCGAGTGGTGGTCGTCGACGACATGATCGCGGTCCATCCGATGTGCTATCTGTCGCTCGGATACGACCATCGCCTGATCGACGGCGCGGATGCGGGACGCTTTCTGCAGTCGCTGAAAGATGCGTCTGGAGCGATTCGACGAAGCCTGGATGTGAGCCGGTCCTTCTCCGTGCGCCGCCTCGGCCTGGCGGAGTATGACGCCGCGGTCGAGCTTGCAGCGAAGCCTGGTCGAGGAGCGGCGAGCCGGGCGGATCGGCGACACACTGCTGCTGCTGGAGCATCCGCCGATCATTACCCTCGGCGTCAGGACGCGTGGCGGATCGCCCAACGTGCTTGCCTCCGCGCAAGACCTCGAGGCGGCCGGCGTGCTCGTCCGTGAGACCGGACGCGGCGGCGATGTCACGTATCACGGCCCGGGTCAGTTGGTCGGCTATCCGATTCTCGACCTGAAACCTGACCGCTGCGACGTCCACCAGTACGTCAGGGACCTTGAAGCAGCGCTCATCGCTGCCCTGTTCGACTTCGGCATCCACGGTTGCCGCGTCCAAGGCCTTACGGGCGTGTGGGCGGGGCCTGCCGGCAGGGAGGAAAAGCTCGCGGCCATCGGCGTCCGGATCAGCCGCTGGATCACCAGCCACGGTTTCGCGCTGAACGTGACAGCGGACCTCCGCAACTTCGGCTTGATCGTGCCGTGCGGTATCGCCGATCGCCGCGTGACCTCGATCGAGACGACTCCTGCAGCGGCCTGTAGCGATGAGAGACGTCGAAGACGCCGTCGTTCGCGGATTCCAACAGGTGTTCCAGGGAAGGGACTACCACGGAAACGACGAAGGACGCGAGAGACTCTTAGGAGGCCACATGCGAACAGCCATTGTGACGGGCGGCACGCGAGGCATCGGCCGGGCGATTGCCACCGCGATTCTTGGCGATGGCGGGCGGGTGATGATCACGGGCCGCGACGAGCGGCGTGTTGACGACTCTCTGAAGGCCCTGTCGGCCATCGCGGCCGGTCGCGTCGCAGGAGCGGCGGTCGACGTCCGGGACCGGGCCGCCGTCGAACAGCTCATGGTGGACACCGACCGCCGGTTTGGCGGCTTCGATACCTTGGTGAACAACGCGGGCATCGGCCGTTTTCCCGACGTCGCGTCGATGACCGATGACGATTGGGAGAGCGTCATCGGCACGAACCTGACCGGCCCGTTTTACTGCAGCCGCGCGTCCTTGCCGTGGCTCAGGAAATCCGGTGGCGGTTGGATTGTGAGCGTCGCCAGCCTGGCCGGGCGCAACTATTTTCCTGGGGGCGCAGCCTATTGTGCTTCCAAGGCGGGCCTCATCGCCTTCAGCGAGTCGCTCATGCAGGAAGTCCGGTTCGAGAACATTCGAGTCAGCGTGGTCATGCCTGGTTCAGTGGACACCGAGTTCAGCCATCCTCGCGAAGGCGCCGCGGCGACGGACTCGTCATGGAAGCTTTCGCCGGAAGACGTCGCGCAGGTCGTGATGGACCTGCTCCGGCATCCGGCGAGAAGTCTTCCGAGCCGTGTCGAGATTAGACCGGCGAAGACGAAGGCAGGATAGCCTGAAGTACCTCCAGCGTCCACGTTGCGTCCTGTCAGAATCACGCCGACCTGGCGTCCCGTCAGATCGAGACCGCCTTGCAGAAGGGCGCCGACGGCGGCGGCCGCGGCGCCTTCGGCCACCAGTCGCTCACGCTCGAACAACCCGCGCATCGCGAGTCGAATCGAAGATTCCGCCACCACTGCGACCTGGTCCACCAGATCGCGGACAACCGCGAACGTGCGACTGTCTGGCGTCCAGGTTCCCTGCGAGGCCATCGGCCACCGTCGGCTTCACGTGCACGGTCACGATGCGACCGGCGGCCAGTGAAGATGTGAAGACGGGTGACGCTTCTGCCTCGGCGCCGATTACCCGGACGGGGTCGAACGTCATCCATGCCGCCGGTGGGCTTTCGCGGCCACCGCCGTGCCCGCGAGCAGGCCGCCGCCGCCGAGCGGCGCGACGATCGTGTCCAACGAGGGACGGTCAGCCAACATCTCGAACGCCACCGTCGCGGCGCCGGCCATGACGTCCGGGTCGTCGTAGGGCGAGATGTATGTAGCGCCGCTCAACGTCGAGTCTTCGTGCGCCTGAGCCTCGGCAGCGTCATACGTCGGCGCATCGACCACTGCGACGCCGAGCCGCGCGAGCGCCTCGCGCTTCGCGACCGGCGCCGAAATCGGCAAGTGCACTCGCGCCTGAATGCCGAAGTGCCGCGCGGCCCAGCCGATCGCCAGGCCATGATTCCCCGCCGACGCGGTCACGACCACCGTCGGGCGCTCCTGACGCTCCTCGAGCCGCGCGAGTGCATTGACGGCGCCCCGCAGTTTGAACGAGCCCGTTGCCTGGACCAGTTCGAGCTTCAGCCACACGTCTGCCCCCAGCGCATTCGATAACCACGCTGAGTGGACCAGTGGCGTGTGCCAGGCCACACGCCTCAATCGATGTGCGGCCGCCTCGACATCGCCGATGGTCAAATTGACCGGTTCACGCATGTTCAGACGATGATATGAGGAGGCCGTCGTTGCATGCACATCGTCACTGCCACCGTCCCGCCGTTCTTCAAGAACGGGTACGTCGTTTCCTGCGAGCAGACGCGCGCGGGCGTGATGATCGATCCCGGCGATGAGGTCGATGAGCTCCTCGATCGCGCCCATCGAGATCATCTGGACGTCCAGGCGATTCTGTTGACGCACGCGCATTTCGATCATGTGACCGGCGTCGGGCGCGCGAAAGCGGCTCTTGGTATCCCGGTGTGGCTGCACCGGGACGACAGCTCTCTTTATCAGGCAGTGGCCGAGCAGGGCCGGATGTTCGGGCTGTCGATCGAACAGCCTCCGCCCATCGACTTCTTCTATGAAGCTGGCGCGGTCGATCCGCTTCGGGCGCTATCTCGTAGACGTGCTGCCCACGCCTGGCCACTGTCCCGGCGGCGTCTGCCTTGCCATTGGCCGAGCAGACTCCGCGGCACGCGAGCTGTTTGTCGGCGACACGCTGTTCGCCGGATCCATCGGCCGGACCGATCTTCCCGGAGGAGATTCGAACACGTTGCTGGACTCAATCCGAACCGTGACTGTTTCGCTTTCCTGACGAGACGCCGGTCCATTCCGGCCACGGGCCGCCCACGACGATCGGAATCGAGCGCCGCTCCAACCCGTTTCTTCGGTAGGGACGGGCGCAAACGCACGGGAACCTGATGGAGAATGCAGTCGGGCTATTTCCTCACGGTGAGCTCGACCCTGCCGACCGTCAGAATGTCACCCTCCCGCAGCACCGCCCGCTGAACCTTCTTGCCGTTCACCAGGATGCCGTTCGTGCTGTCGAGATCCTCCACCACGAGCTGATCTGAGGCGTCAGCCGTCAGCCGGCAGTGTATCCGTGAAACGAGTGCCGCATCGAGGATGAAGTCGGCGCGCGCCGTCCGGCCGACCGTCTTGATGCTACCGGGTGGCAGCCGAAGGATGAACGGAGCTTCCCCGGCGCTCTGCAGAATCCAGCCTGGCATGCGCCTACGGCTTTCGCTTCGGCAAGGTCGCTTTCAACCAGTCGGCAATCGCCGAGGTCAGGGCCGGCGAGACGCTGGCCGATGACAGGGCGGGATACTCATCCTCTTCACCTGAGACGGCCGGCACGAGCAGATGGTTGATACCGGGCACGAGGATCCTGCGCGTCGCCTGTTCCGGCAGCTTCTTGCGTCCGCGCGCGAGAGCCTCGAGGCGATCGCTTTGAGCAGGCGGGAATTGCGTGTCGAGCGACCCGCTGACGATCAGCAGCGGCTGATTGACCTTCTTCATCACCTTCGCCGGATCGAAGAGCAGCCAGGTCTTGAACCACGGCGTATCGGCCTGGTGCTGCACCGCTGGCGGCACGCCCTCCCAGCCGGTTCCCGAGACCACCGCGTCGATCACCCGCAGTTGCAGATCGACCTTGGCTCGCTTGGAGGCGTCCGGTTCGTTCGCGCGCTCGAGCGCATGCCGCTGTTGGAGGATCGTCACCTCGCGGCCGGTCTGGCCTGGCGCCGCGATGAGGCACAGCCCGCCGACGTGCTTTTCGCGGCTGCCGGCTACCAGCGCGATCGCGCTGCCTTCGGCGTAACCGATGATCGCCACTCTGTTCGGATCCACGTCCGGGCGTTTCCTGAGCCACGCGACGACGCTCAGTGCGTCGTCGGCATAGTCCTCGAGCGTGGCACTCTCGACCCGGCCGCCGCTCCGGCCGACGCCGCGTTTGTCGTAACGGATCACGAGGAATCCCGCGTCCGCCAGCGCTCCCGCCACCTGGCCGAAGATTGGAATGCCGGCGACGCGTTCGTCGCGGTCTTCCGCGCCCGCCCCGCCCACCAGTACCACTGCTGGGCCGCGCCCGGCCGCCCCTTGCACCTTGGAGAGGGTGCCGGCGAGCTTGAATCCGAGCGCAGGCACGAACACTTCCTCATCGCCCGGCCGGGTGATCGTCTCTTCGCGGGTCATCACCGACGAGATGTCGTCGCGAATGACAATGAGCCACGCCGCGGGAATCGACAGGCGCGCGAGCCGGTTCTTCGAATCGATCCAGATCTCGACGGCGAGCGGCGCGCGGGAATTGGCGAACGTGACGTCGAACTGCCGCAATTCGATCGGTCCGGTCGGCGTCACCAGGCGGTGCGGCGTGATGCGCGTCAATGTCGCGCCGATCTCTGCCTGAGGCGCAACGTACACGCGGAGCGTCGCGCCGACGGCAACTGAGCTCAGCCGTTCGGCCAATGCCTCGTACGGGGCGTAGAAACCGTTCGGCAGCACAACGGTCCTCGGCGAAATCTGATGCGTGGCGGTCGCCCGCTCGCCGCGCTGGAGCGTCTCGCTCCTGGCTTCGGTGGGCGTGAACGTGGAATTAATGATGAGCAACTGGCCGGCCTGTGTCGCCTCGACGCCAAGCGAGAGCGGCTGCCAGTCAGGCGTGTAGCGCAACTGAAACTTGGTCGTGGTCAGATCGAACGGCGGGCCGAGACTGCCGACCGACGCGATCAGCCAACCTTCGGTTGACTGCGTCACGGTGACCGATTCGGTCCCGACGGCCTGGCCGCGCGAAAGAACTGTGAATACGGACGTGAAAGCGCTCTGCTGCGCGCGGACGCCTCCGACCAATAGCGCACACGCCAACGCGATCGACAGCGCGACCCGGGACAGGCTGGTAGCATGGCAAGAGAATCGCCTCATGAGCCTCGCCGATCAGTATCGCATTATCGCCTCCGCGGCCGGCTGGATCGACAGGCGAGCGCGCGGACGTCTCCGATTCGAAGGACGCGACGCGTCGAGTTTCCTCCAGGCGCTGGTGACCAACGACGTCCAGACGCTTCACGCTGGCGAGGGTGTGTACGCGGCCTATCTCACTCAGCAGGGGCGGATGTTGACCGACCTGACGATTCATCATTGCGGAGAGTACTTGCTGGTGGAGGTCGAGGCCGGACGAGCGGCGAGACTGGCCGAGCAGGTTCGACCAGTTGATTTTCACCGAGGACGTGCGCATCTCGGACGTCTCCGCGAGCGTCGCGCAGATAGCGGTGATCGGCGAGAAAGCGGCCGCCCTTCTGTCCCACGCCTTTGCACTTCACGCCCTCGAGCCCGATCGACTCACCACGCTCCCGGTCCTGGGTCACCTCGACATCGCCGGAGCCCTGATTGCGAGGACCGACGACGTGAGCCTGCCGGCATTCGATGTCTTTGTGAAGGCTGAGGCGCACGACGCCGCGATTCAGCGACTGGAGGAAATGGGGGCAGTCCAGGGATCGATGGAGCTGCTCGAGGCGCTTCGGATCGAAGCCGGCCGTCCGGCGTTCGGCCGCGACATGACGGAAGACACAATCCCGCTGGAGGCCGGCCTGCTCGATCGGGCGATCAGCACGACGAAAGGCTGCTACGTCGGGCAGGAGGTCATCATCCGGATACTGCATCGAGGCGGGGGCCGGGTGGCGAAGCGCCTCGTGAAACTCCGGTTCGACCCGGCTGTCGAGACACCGCCCCCCGCTGGCGCCATGCTGTTCTGCGAAGGGCGCGAGGTCGGACGGGTGACGAGCGCCGCGGTCTCCCCGCAAGAGAAGTTCGTGATTGCGCTTGGGTACGTTCACCGTGATCACGCGGAACCCGGTCAGCACGTGTCGCTTGCGGCTGACGCCGGCGGACAGCTGGCGGAAATCGTCAGACTCGCCGGCTGAAGCGGGTCGCGATCCCCGGGGCCGAAGTCGCAACCCCCGAAGGCCGCACTTCAGATAAGCTTGAGCGGATTTTGCCGCCTTGCGAGGCGGTCACTGATGTGCACAATTCCCAGGCTCGAGCGACGGTTGTTGGCCGCCGCCCTGGCCGCGAATCGCCGCCTGAGCGGCTGCCGGCGCGACCAGCAGCCTCCATCCTCCACGACGACCGCGGCCACACAGGCGGCTGTTCCGCCTGCGGTTCACGTAACGCAGCGACCCCCTGTCATGGGTCGCAACGCCGGAGTGTCGACCGGCCATCCGCTGGCGACTGCCGCCGCCTTTGAGGTCCTGACGAAAGGCGGCAACGCGTTCGACGCTGGTGTCGCCGCGATGCTCGTCTGCGGCGTCGTCGAGCAGGATCTGTACAGCCTCGGCGGCGAAGGTACTGCCCTCGTCTATCCGCGCTCAGCCCGCAAAGTGATCTCGGTCAACGGCGTGGGCTGGGCCCCCAAGGGTGCGACGCTCGATTCGTATGTGGCTCAGGGCAAGACGATGGCGGGTGCCGGACTGGATCCGGCGGTCGTGCCCGGTGTTCTCCACTCGGCCCTGACCATCCTCGAGCGATGGGGCACGATGACCTTCGCGCAGGTATCGGCCCGCGCGGTTGAATATGCAGAGCTGGGTTTTCCGCTGCGGCCGCGCACGGTGCTGGCCATCGACGCCAAGGACACCCGCAAGTTCATGGAGGCATGGCCAGAGAACAAGGCCATGTGGCTGAAGCCGGACGGCTCCTCCTACAAGGCAGGCGAGACGATCAGGCTGCCGACCCTGGCACATACCCTGAAGCGAATGATCGAGGCCGAGCGGGCCGCCTCCGGCCAGGGCCGCGCGGCTGGCATCGTCGCGGCGCGAGACCGATTCTACAAAGGGGACATCGCGCGCGAGATGGTCGCGTTTCTGAAGGAGCATCACGCGCCCTGGGAACTGGACGATTTCGCCGAATACTCCGCGCGAATCGAGGAACCGACCCACACGACCTACCGCGGGTACGACGTCTACAAACAGACGTTCAACAGCCAGGGACCGGTCCTGCTCGAGGCGCTCAACATTCTCGAGCAGTTCGATCTGAAGGCGATGAAGCACAACAGCGCCGACTACCTTCATACAGTCGTCGAGGCGCTCAAGCTCGCGTACGCGGATCGGGAGAGCTACTACGCGGATCCGGCATTTGTCCAGACACCGGTTGACGGACTGCTGTCGAAGCCGTACGCGAAGGAGCGCGCGAAGCTGATCGACCCGAAGCACGCGTCGCGCGCGTTCATCGCCGGCAATCCGTTGCCGTTCGATTCGAAGGTGAAGGCCTGGCCGTACTGGGTGGCCGACATCGCTGACGGGTACGAACCCGGCACGCCGGCGCCGAATCCCGAGCCGATTCGCGGGCTTGCCAAAGACACGACACACATCGCCGTCATCGATCGCGACGGCAATGTGTTCGACAGCACGCCGAGCGGCGCATGGATTCCGACGGCGGTCGTCCTCGGAAAGACGGGCATTCCGATGAGCGTGCGCGGGGAGGCGTTCTGGCTCGACAAGACGCGCGCGGCCCAGTTGCGGCCCCGCTCGCGTCCCCGGTACACGATTTCGCCGAGCCTCGTGCTGCGCAACGGCGAGCCGTTCCTGGCGATCGGCACCCCTGGCGGCGACAACCAGGAGCAGACGATTCTGCAAGCATTCCTCGACCTCGTTGAATTCTGGCCCGACTGGTACCCGAATCTTCACGAGGCGTTCGAGTGGCCACGGGTGCAGACCTCGCATTTCTATGGCACCGTGTGGCCTCATCCGGGCGGCTTCAACAAGCTCAGCGTCGAGTCGTCGATCCCCGACAGCGTTTTTCAGGAACTGCGGGCGCGCGGTCATGACGTCGTCAAGGTCGCCCCGTTCAGCCTCGTCAGCTGCGCGACGGCGGTGATGATCGATCCCGCCACCGGCAATCGGCTGGCCGGTGCCGATCCGCGTCGCGATTGCTACGCGATGGCGTATTAGACGGAACGCGTTCAGGGACCAAATGGAGTAGGCCGATGAGCCGGTCGCTATCCGCTGCGGGAATTGCAACGCTCTTGGGCGCGGCAGCGCTGATTGCCTTTGGCATCGGCGCCCAGTCGCCGCTCGTGGCACAGGCCTTCGACCTGATCATCGCGAACGGCCGCGTGATTGATCCCGAGTCGGGTCTGGACGCTGTACCAGACGTCGGGATTCGCGGCGGAAAGATCGTTGCGATCGCCTCCGATCGATTGTCCGGGCGGTCGACGATTGACGCCACCGGCCTCGTCGTGGCGCCTGGATTCATCGATCTCCACGCCCATGGCCAGACGCCGGAAACGTACCGCTTTCAGTCGCTTGACGGCGTGACGACGTCCCTTGAACTCGAGGTGGGCACGGCCGACGTCGACGGTTGGTACGCCGCCCGGAAGAGCGGACGACTCATCAACTACGGCGTGAGCATCGGGCACATTCCCGTCCGTATCGCGGTGCTTCACGATCCCAGCCCGTGGCTTCCGAGCGGCGATGCCGCGCATCGCGCCGCATCACAGGGCGAGATCGACGCCATCGTGCGCCGGATCGAGGCCGGTCTGAAGCAAGGCGCAGTCAGCATCGGGGCCGGCCTGCCGTACACCGAGGCGGCGACACCGCACGAACTTCAGCAGGTGTTTCGCGTCGCCGGCCGGCGGCACGTGCCGGTGCACGTGCACATTCGTCCTGGGGTCGCGGGCCTCGACGAAGCGCTGAAGCTCGCGGCGCAGGCCAACGCGCCCTTGCACGTCGTGCATCTCAACAGCTCAGGGTCGAAGGCGACTCCCGAGATGCTCCGCATGATCGAGGCTGCGCGCCGGCAAGGCCGCGATGTGACGACCGAGGCGTATCCCTACGACGCCGGAATGACTGAAATCCGGTCGGCCATTCTCGACGAGTACGTGACGGCTCCTGATGCGCGCCTGAGCGAGCTGGAGTGGCCCAGGACGGGCGAGCGGCTGACTCGCGACAGTTTCCAGAAATACCGGGCGACGGGCGGTCCGGTGATTCGCCGGACGAATACGGAAGCGATGGTGGCGGTGGCGATCGACAGTCCGCTCACGATGATCGCCAGCGACGCCTATTGGGAGAACGGGACCGGGCACCCGCGCACGACCGGCACATTCTCGAGAGTGCTCGGCCACTACGTCCGCGAGACGCGGTCCCTGACGCTGATGGACGCGATCCGGAAGATGACGCTGATGCCGGCGACGCGGCTGCAGGTGCGCGTGCCGGGCATGAGGAACAAGGGCCGTCTTCGCGTGGGGGCGGACGCGGATGTGACGATTTTCGATCCCGTGCGCGTGATCGACCGGTCGACGTATCGCGAGCCGTCATTGCCGCCGGCCGGGATTCAGCACGTGCTTGTCAACGGAGTGCCGGTCGTCTCGGACGGCCATCCGGTGGAGGGCGTGAATCCAGGGAAGCCCGTCCGCGCGCCGATCAGTCTGCGCTGAAGAAAGGACGCCGGGAGTCATTTTTCAGCAGCTCCACCAGCGCTCGATCCGCGTCCGGCAGTTGAAAGGCGCTCAACTCTTCGCGGGCGACCCACCGAAGTTCCTGACCGAGAAGCGGCCGCGGGTCGCCGGTGATCGCGCAGCGCCGGAAATACAGGCGCACTATCCGGTCGGGGTACGCGTGGTCGATGGCCATCACTTCGACGCCAACCTGGGATTCGACCCCAAGCTCCTCTGCGAGTTCGCGCGAGAGGCAGGCCTCGTGAGTCTCCGCCGGTTCGCATTTGCCGCCGGGAAACTCCCAGAGTCCGGCAAGGTGTGTGCCCTGCACGCGACGCGAGAGAAGGAACCTGCCGTCGCGCTCGATGATGGCGGCGACAACGACGATCGAATCACCCACGGATCAACACTCGTTCTCGGGATTGAACGGATAGGCCTGACAATGCGCCGTCATCGGACAGACGAGGCACTTCGGCTTGCGCGCCGAGCAGAGGGTCGCGCCGAAATCCATGAGCGCCTGATTGAAATCGAAGACGTGGCGGTGGGGGAGCACGGCACGCGAAATCTCCCACAGCCGGCGATCCATCGCGTGACTGCGCGGCTCGCCCTTGCCGATGAACAGCCGGAAGAGCACGCGCGCGACGTTGGTGTCGAGAATGGCGGCACGTTTGCCGAAAGCAAAGCTCAGGACAGCGCCGGCCGTATAGGCGCCGATTCCCTTGAACGATCGCAGCGTCTCCTCGTCGCCCGGCAACTGTCCGCCGTGTTTGTCCACCGCTTCGCGCGCTATCGCGTGAAGGCGACGAGGCCGGATGTTGTAACCCAGCGGGTACCACGCCTTGACCGCATCGGCCTCCGGCGCGGCCGCAAGCGCCTCGAGCGTCGGATAGCGTTCGAGCCACTCGTGATACTTCGGCTCGACGCGGTCTACCTGCGTCTGTTGCAGCATGACCTCTGACACGAGGATATGGTACGGATCGCGCGTCGCTCGCCAGGGAAGGTCGCGCCCGTGCAGGCGATACCAGGACAGAAGCCGGCGACGGAACCACTGGCGCACTCGCGGGGCAGGCAGGGGAGGCGTCTTACCTGCCGCCAGCGGCCGCTTCCTCATCGATCGTTTCGTGCTCACGCTGCGCGTATTATGGGGTCGGTGAAGATTTATACGAAAACCGGCGATGCCGGCGAGACCGGTCTGTTCGACGGCGCGCGAGTGCTGAAGTCCGACTCACGTGTGGAAGCGTACGGCGACGTCGATGAGCTGAACGCCTGGCTGGGACTCGTCCGCGCGCACGCGCCCGAGGACGATCTCGATGTGATGCTGGACATGCTGCAGCGCGATCTGTTCGCCGTCGGCGCGGCGCTGGCGGATCCGCGCCGGAGAATTGCAACGCGCGTCGACAAGGCCGTGGTCACCTCCGAGGATGTCGGGCGGCTGGAGGGTTGGATCGATCGACTGGACGCAGGCCTGCCGCCGCTGCGCCGATTCGTGCTCGCCGGCGGTGCGCCCGCGGGAGCCCTGCTCCACGTCGCTCGCACCGTCTGCCGCCGCGCGGAACGCCGCATTGTCTCGCTCGGCGCGCCGGCAGTAGACCCTGTCGTGCTCGCATACGTGAACCGCGTGTCCGACCTCTTGTTCGTGATGGCGCGCACGATCAACGCCCGCGCCGGCGTGCCAGAAGTCGAGTGGTAGTCCAGCACGCCTACGCGGCCTGCCTGCGGCTGGCGCAGCAACATTACGAAAATTTCCCTGTCGCCTCCCGGCTCCTGCCGCACCGGGTCCGGCCGCACATCGCAGCGATTTATGCCTTCGCGCGGACCGCTGACGATTTCGCGGACGAAGGTGCCGCTTCGGATGAGGAGCGATTGGCGCGCCTTGACGATTGGGATCGCCGCCTGGAGCGCGCGGCGATCGGAAAGGTGGATGAAACGGGCGGCCCGGATGCCGCCGCCGTGTTCACGGCCTTGGCTGCCACAATTTACGCCTGCCGGATCGACGTCAGGCTTCTTGCAGACCTGTTGCGCGCATTTCGACAGGACGTCGTGGTGAAGCGGTACGACACCTGGGAGAGCGTGCTCGGCTACTGCACCCGCTCCGCGAATCCAATCGGCCGGTTGGTCCTGGCCGTGTGCGGCTATCAGGACGCGCGAACGGCCGAGTGGTCGGATGCGACCTGCACCGCCCTTCAATTGGCCAACTTCTGGCAGGATCTGGCGCTCGACTGGCGGAAGGGGCGGTTGTATGTGCCGGGTTCGGTCGTTCGGGCGGCCGGGGCGAGTGAAACTGATCTCGATCGGCGGCAGATGACCCCGGCCTGGCGATCGGTGCTCCGCGACGTGACCGGCAGAACGCGGGCGTTGTTCGAGATCGGTCGTCCGGTCGCGGATGCGGTGGACGGACGGCTGCGTTGGCAACTTCGAGCGACGTGGCTCGGTGGGATGCGCGTGCTCGACCGCCTCGAACGGGCAGAGTTCGACGTTTTTGACAGGCGTCCTTCACTGGGCTGGCGTGATGCGCTGTGGATCGCAGGCAGGACGCTCTCCTGGAAAAGCATTCACCACGAAGTGCGGGAAGGACACGAAGGCGCGTGAATCCGAGCCGTGTGCTCTATCGACGAGGCTTCGCGCACGTCGTGACCTTCGTGGCGAGAACTCGCGGATGACGAGGAAGACCAGCTTCTATTATTCGTTTCTGGTGCTGCCGGCGCCGCAGCGCCGGGCCATCATCGCCGTCTTCGACCTTTGCCGTGCGGTTGACGACAGCATCGATCTCGAGAGCGACACCGCGCGAGCCGAGGCCGCTGCGGCAGAATGGCGCGCCGAGATCGCCAGGATCTTCACGGACCGGCAACCTGAGACGCCGCAAGGCCGGCAATTGCAGCCATTCGTGGGTCCGTGCGGCCTGCCGCGGGTGGAATTCGACGCCCTCGTCGACGGTGTGTCGATGGACATCGGGCGCCGCCGGTACGCGACCTTTGCCGAACTCGAGCCGTACTGCCACCGGGTGGCGTCATCGGTCGGTCTGATCTGCGTCGCCATCTTCGGGATGCACGATGAGGCCTCGCGAACATACGCGCGGGACCTGGGGGTGGCGCTGCAGTTGACGAATATCCTTCGGGACGTGGCCGTTGATCACCGCCGGGGACGGCTCTATCTGCCGCTCGAGGATCTTGGGCGATTCGGGTGCACGGAGGACGACATCAGCCGCGAAGTGGCACGAGGTATCCTTCGATCAGAGCAGGTACGTGCCGTGCTCGAACACCAGGCTGCCCGGGCGCGCGTCTTCTTCGCCCGGGCCGTGCGGGCGCTTCCCGCGACGCAGGCCAGGCAGTTCCTCGCCGCCGAGATCATGCACGCCATTTATCGCGAATTGCTCCACCGTATCGAGCGCGCGCGGTGTGATGTGTTCGGCGCCTTGATTCGGGTACCGCGCCCCGCACAGGCGAGAATCGCCATCGCCACCTGGTGGCGGACCGGGAGATGACGGGCGCGATGGAAACGGGGTGAGCGTGCCTGTCGAAGCCGATGTCGCCGTGATTGGCGGCGGATTCGCAGGTTTGAGCGCCGCGGTCCGCCTTGCCGGTGCCGGCAAGAGGGTGGTCGTGGTGGAAGCAGCGCCGCGACTGGGCGGACGGGCGTCGACGTTCGCGGATCTTGCGACTGGCGAGCGCGTCGACAACGGACAGCATGTGCTGTTCGGCTGCTATCGGGAAACCTATTCGTTCCTTCGACAAGTCGGCACCGACGGGCTCGCGCCTCTCGATCGCGCGTTGCGGCTGACGATCGTCGGTCCAGACGCGCGTCCGCACGTGCTGTCCTGCCCGTCTCTGCCAGCGCCATGGCATCTGGTGGCCGGCGTGCTCAGGTGGGACGCGATCCCGCTGAAAGATCGTCTGACCGCACTGAGGTTGGCGCCGACGTTGCTGAACAAGAAGGACGTCCGTCCTCCGGCGAATTCCGGAAGAAAGGGCGCGGCCCTCCTTTCCACGGTTGACCAGTGGCTCCGGGCGCACGGTCAATCCGCCGAGCTCTGCCGCTGGCTTTGGCATCCGCTGGCAATTGCCGCGCTCAACCAATCCGCCGGGGTGGCGCGCGCCGAGCCCTTTGTACGGGTACTGCGCGAGCTGTCTGGTTCGCGCGCTGAGGACTCCGCAGTGGGACTACCCAGCGTACCTCTCGACGAGCTCTTTGCTCTTCCGGCCGCGAAGTTCGTCGAATCGCGCGGCGGCACCGTGCTCACGAGGTCGATGGGGCGAGTGCTGGTGGATGCGTCAGGCCGGATCGCCGGAGTTCGCGCCGGCGCAGCGACCATCGGCGCCTCCCGCGTCGTCTGCGCCGTACCCTGGCACAAATTCGACGGGATTTGGGAGGAGGGTTGCCCCGCGCCGCTCGCGCCATTGTGCGCGAACACGGCACGAATGGTGCCGTCGCCCATTGTGACCGCAAATCTCTGGTTCGACGGCCCTGTCATGCGCGAGCGGTTCATTGGCCTGGTCGGCAGCACGATGCACTGGGCGTTCGACAAGAGCGCCATCCTCGGCGAGCGCGCGGGCCACCTCTCGGTCGTCTCGAGCGGCGCCAATGAATTAGCGGACATGGACAACGCGGAGGTGACCGCTCTGGCGTTGCGCGACTTGAGTCGTGCGTTGCCGGCCGTGAAAGATCGGCGCCTCCTGCGGTCGGTCATCGTGCGTGAGTATCGCGCGACGTTTTCCCTTGCGCTCGACCAGCCCGAGAGGCCGTCGACCGTGACGGCGATCCCCGGATTCTTCCTCGCAGGCGATTGGGTCCAGACGGGGCTGCCCGCGACGATTGAAGGGGCGGTTAGGAGCGGCCACGCCGCCGCGGACGCGATTCTCGGTTGAGACGTCAGGACCGCGCTTTCTTGCTACCGCAGCAGAAACTGAGGCGGCGCTACGGGAGGCGCCGCGCGCAAATCCTCGCTCGTGTCGGTGATCGTGACGACGGCCGGTGGCGCCGGCCCGCTCGCGAGCAAATCAAACAGGAAGATCCGGCCGGCACCTTGATAGGCGAACATTGGCGCCGCGTTCAATCGAGTCCGTGCTTGCTGCGACTGAAACCGCTCGAGAAACTGCGGCACCTCCCAGTCGTTGACCAGCAGGTACGGATGCGCGCCGTGGGCCGCGAGCCACGACACGCTGCGATCGAGCCAGTCCCGGTTCAGGATGTCGAACCGCAGCGTCATCCGGCCGGCGTAGTAGCGGACGCTGCCGCTGTGCGACATGCTGAAAATCACGCTGTTGGGCTCCGTCACGTCTCGAACGCGTCGCGCCACGAGCACCGAGGCGCGCTCGCTTCGCCAGAGATTGAAGACGCCTCGATTGGCGGCCGATCGGTACTCGAACAATCCGAGGGCGATGAGAAGTCCCGCGACCGCCAGCGCCCGACCCGGAGGCGCCTTTCTCGCCAGCGCGAGCGCGGCGCTCCCCATTCCAATCATGATGAACGGCCACGAGGGCAGGAGAAATCGCAGGTACGTCCAGGTGTCGAATTGAAGGTACGCGTCGTACTCGAGCCAGAGAACAAGCACGAACAGCCCGATGACCGCAAACACCGACCGGTCCCGGGCCTCCGGCCAGAGACGTCGGAGCGGCACGGCCACGGCCGCAACGCCGGCCAGCACGAGCGGTGTCTGGACGCTCACAAGCCATCCGGCATAGTGCCGCACGTTCGGAAGGATGTTCGCCAATCCGAACATCGGCCCCAGATTTCCGTAGCCCGTCACGAACGGCGAGCCGTACATGCGTTGATTGATGAGCGCCGTGATGGCCACGCCGAGGGCGGCACCGCTGGAAAACAGGGCGAGGGAACCGCCGCGCCGCTTCATGACGAACCAAAGCGCCAGAACGCCGGCCAACGGGAAAAGATTCGGACGGATCAGGATCGCCAGGCCTGCCGCCAGCCCGCCGGCAAACGCACTGCCGATGGACGCGCCAAGGACGCAATAGATCGCGACGGCCCACGCGGCCGCCGCGGGGACATCGGTCATGGGCACCATCAGCACGTACAGGAAGGCCGGGCTCGTGGCCACGAACCAGGCGCCGATCAGGCCGGCCCGCGACGACCCGAGGCGGCAGCCGAGGAGGTAGGTCATGAACACGAGGAGCGCGCCGGACGCTGGCACAATCCAGAATGCGGCGCGATGCCCGCCAAGATAGGTCGCACCGGCCATCAACAGCGGCAGGCCAGCGGAGCAGGTGGGGACCAGATCCGATTGATCACTGTCGACGTCGATTGGACGATAACCGAGCGGCGAAAAAGTCCAGGCCTTGTCCGGCCACGGCACCTGGGATGTCCACGGCTGCGCGATCCGCAGATCGCCTTTGAGCCAGAGCCCGGCCTCACTGACGTAGCCGTACGAATCCGAGCCGCTCGCGGTCGTAGAGCTGTAGGCGGCGCCCACGATGAAAATGAACAGGGAGAGCCCGACAGCAAGGGGCCCATCCTTCATCCGGCGCGTCGCCGCCCGCCACCAGTCATACGCGCGCTGGGCGCCATAGAGCGGAACGAACACGATCAATGCGAGCGCGGCGACGCCAAGTGGACGAAGCGGCTCGTGCGTTCGGAAGCGGTGACCGGCCAGCGTGAAATCGATGCCGCCAAAAATGACGAGCGCGGTGGCCCACAACAACGCCAGGACGGCGGTGACCAGCAGAATTCGAGCAACGATGACCCGCGCGCTGCGGTGAGTGCCTGTGCTCATGGATGAATTGCCCAGCGCTCACTCGTGCGATGATCGAGGCCGATGAGCTCGGTCATCATCCACTACCAGGAGCTGGCGCTCAAGGGCAGAAACCGTCCGTGGTTCATCACGGCGCTCGTCCGCGTGATACGGACGGCCCTGGCGGATCTGGACGTCCTCGGCGTCCGCGCGCTCATGGGCCGGATCGAAGTGCGTCTCGGGCCGAGCGTTGAGTGGGCCGAGGTTCGCGATCGGCTGGCGCGACTGCCGGGGATCGGAAATTTCGCGCGCGCCACGCACATGCCGCCCGATCTCGAAGCGATTGCGTCAGCCATTGTCGCGAGTCTCAGCGGCCGGCCCGCGCTGCCATTTCGTGTGGCGGCCCGCCGCGCGGACAAGCGGTTTCCGATCCCCTCGCCGGAGATCGAGCGGATCATCGGCCGCCGCGTGCAGGACGCCACGGGCTGGGCGGTCGATTTGTCCCGGCCGCAGTTTGTCATCCACGTCGAGGTCGTCACCGACGACGCGTTCTTCTATTTCGATCGGGAGCGGGGTGCGGGGGGCCTTCCGACGGGAACAAGCGGCAGGATCGCCTGCCTGTTGTCCGGTGGCATCGACTCCCCGGTGGCCGCCTGGCGAATGATCCGGCGCGGCTGCCGCGCATACTTCATCCATTTCCACAGTTATCCCGTACTCTCGCGGGCCTCGCAGGACAAGGCTCGAAAGCTCGTGGAAGTCCTGACGCGGCGTCAACTCCGGTCGCGGCTGTTTCTGGTGCCGTTTGCGGCTGTGCAGCAACACGTGCTGGTGAACGTGCCCGCGGCTCTTCGTGTCGTGATCTACCGCCGGCTGATGGTGCGCATCGCCGACCGCATTGCCTTCGGCATGGGCGCTCACGCCCTCGTCACCGGCGATGTCGTCGGACAGGTGGCGTCGCAGACCATTGAAAACCTCGCAGTCGTGGAGGGCGCGGCGACGCTGCCGCTCCTGCGTCCGCTCCTCGGGTTCGACAAGGAAGAAATCACACGCGAGGCGCAACAACTCGGCACGTACGAGATCTCGATCCTGCCCGATGAGGATTGCTGCACGCTGTTCACGCCTCGCTTTCCGGCCACGAGAGCGACCAGAGCCGGCGTCGAGGCCGCCGAGGCGCGGCTGGATCTGCCGGCAGTCGTCGACGCTGCTGTGGCCGCGACGGTCATCGAGAACTTCAGATTCCCCGGTGATAAGATCAATCGCCGCGTCACGGGGTTGGAGAGTCAACGCCTCTCGACCGATCGCGGAACACACTCGACTTGACGTGGCAGGCCGCGCGCCCGCGAGGATGCGGTGGGTATTACCAGGAGACATAGTGAAGATCACACCGGGAAAACTTGCTGGAATGAAAGCGGTGGCCAATGCCCAGGGCGTCATCGCCGCCGCCGCGATGGATCAGCGCGGTTCGCTGCAAAAGGCGCTCGCCAAGGAAAAAGGGAGCGACGTCGGCGACGCGATGATGGAAGAGTTCAAGGCGCTGGTGACCGAAGTCCTGACGAAGCACGCGAGCGCCATCCTGCTCGACCCCGAATGGGGGCTGGGGCCGTCGAAGAAGCGCGCCAAGGATTCCGGTCTGCTGTTGGCCTACGAGAAGACCGGCTACGACGCGCAGACTCCGGGACGGCTGCCGGACTTGCTCGACGTCTGGTCGGTCCGTCGCCTGAAGGAGGCGGGCGCCGACTGCATCAAGATCCTTCTCTACTACGCCCCGCAGGACACCAGGAAAATCAACGATCACAAGCAGGCCTGGGTCGAGCGGATCGGCGACGAGTGTGTCGCCAACGACGTTCCTTTCTTCCTCGAGCTGATCGGCTACGAAACAGGCCTCGATGAAAAAGGTCTCGACTACGCGAAGAAGAAGCCGGGCATCGTGACCGCCAGCATTGCCGAGTTCAGCAAGGATCGCTATCACGTCGACGTGCTGAAGATCGAAGTACCCGTCAACATGAAGTTCGTATCGGGCGCCAGGGCGAACACGACCGGACAGGCCGCCTACAGCCGCGACGAGGCGAAGCAACTGTTCCTGGACTCCGCCAAAGCCGCGCGCCGGCCGTTCATCTACCTCTCGGCGGGGGTGAGCAACGAGGAATTCACCGAATCGCTTGCGCTGGCAGCTGAGTCCGGCGTGAACTTCTCGGGAGTCCTCTGCGGCCGCGCGACCTGGAAGGACGGGATCTCGATCTACGCCAGGCAGGGCGGTGCCGCATTCCGCACGTGGCTCGAGACGAAGGGCGTCGAGAACATCGAGAACGTGAATTCGGCGCTCAAACCAGCGACACCGTGGTTCGCGTTTTACGGCGCCAAGAGTGCCGAGGCTCTCGGATAGACTTCACCCTTTCACCCTCTCACGCTTTTACCCTTTTCTGAGTATCTCCGTCCCGCTCACCGGTCCGAGGCACGTCGTGCCCGTGTAGGGGACGCGAAACTGCATGCCATCGAAGGTCGCCGTGCCGGTCAGCGAGATGGGACAGGCCCCTCCGCCGGGCGCGGTTCCATTCGCATCCGCTGACCAGGTGACTGTCGTACCCGACAACGTGCCGTGGGCGGTTCCCGAAACGGGTATGGTGCCCATACATTTCGCCGTGAACGTCCCCGAGCCGCTGGTGCCTGTGACCTCCGTAATCGTCCAATGGAAGTCCGTACAGGTGCTGGGAAGCGTGGTGGCCGACGAAATGGACGCCCACTGCCCGGTCATGAGCTGAATCGGCGCCGCGGGCGTAGGTGACGTCTTGCTCGTCAGGAAGTCCAGGCAGCCTGCACTGAGCACGGCGGCCACACAGGCCGGGATGAACATCGTTCCCTTCATACGTACGCTCCCCGTATTCGTTATCGGCAGTTCTCGGGGCCGGCGAGAGTCCTCCGGCTCCATCTGCCCCATGTCCCTCAATATAATCAGCAGATGTCGATCCTCAAGGTCGCCCGCATGGGCCATCCCGTGCTGAGGCGGAAGGCGGCGCCCGTGCCGCCTGGCGAGATCAAGAGCGCGCGGATCCAGCGCCTCATCGACGACCTGTTCGAGACGATGACGGAGTACTCGGGGATCGGCCTGGCTGCGCCTCAGGTGCATGAAAGCGTCCGGATCTTCGTGGCCGGACTGCGTCCCTCGGACGAGCCTCCGGCAGAGCTGGCCGGAGAGAAAGACATGCCGTTTGTCATCGTCATCAATCCCGAGTTGGCGATGATCGGTGAGACCGTTCAGCAGGGGTGGGAAGGCTGTCTGAGCATTCCGGACATTCGAGGACTCGTGCCTCGAGCGCAGGAGATCAAGGTTGATGCCTACGATCGAAAGGGCCGGCGGGTGCAGTTCACCGCCCGTGGCCTGCCAGCGCGAGTGATACAGCACGAGACGGATCATCTGGACGGCATGCTGTTCTTCGATCGCATGCGCTCGCTGGAGACGCTGACGTTCATGGACGAATACCATCGCTATTGGACGAAGCGTGAGGACGACGAGGAGTGACGGCGTTTTCTCCGCTCGAGTCCGCCGCCCTCGCGCCGTATTTCACGAACGTCGACCGCCCGATCTTCGCGCTGGTCAATCTTCCGGAAACGGTCAAGGGCGCCCTGTTCGCGCGCTACTCCCGATCGGCCAAGCCGCTGCGGCGGCTGTTCCTGGACGAGTTCGCCGATCAAGTCACGGACGCGTCCGTCCCGTCCGCCTCGACCGTTGGAACGGCCCGGGCTGAACGGCTGTACCAGAAGGTGTTCAACGACTACGGAGACGACTCGGTCGCCCAGCTCGGCGGCGTTCATCTGGCATGCGAAGACGTTTCGAATATTCTGACCAAGGTCCTGGAACGAGGGCGCCTGATGGCGTACCTCGAGCAGTCCACGCGCTACATTCCCTATACCGAACGGCGCGGCGACCGCTGGCGCTACTTCGTGCCGCCCGAGTTGGACGGTCATCCTCTGCGGCAGGAGTTCATCGAGACGATGAACCTGTCGTTTGACACATATGCCCGGTGGATCGATCCAATGCGGCAATGGTTCGAGCGGCGGTATCCAAAGGCCGCGGCCGATTCGGACGCGGTGTACCGATCCGCTACCCGCGCCAAGGCGCTCGACACGTTGCGCGGGCTATTGCCGGCCGCGACCCAGTCAAACGTGGGCATCTACGGTACGGGTCAGGCGTACGAGTCGCTGCTGCTACGCATGCGCTCGCATCCGTTGCGGGAAGTGCGCGACGCGAGCGACCGCATGCTCGAGGAGCTTCGCAAGGTCATACCTGCGTTCCTGCTCCGTGTCGATCAGCCGGAGCGCGGCGGCCGCTGGAGCGCGTATCTGACGGAAACACGCTGCCGGATCCAGGAAATCGGGGCGCGTCTCACGACCGGCCCCGGCCGGAATACGGACGCTGAAGTTACCCTTACGGACTTCGATCCGGAGGGCGAGATCAAAGTGGTGGCCGCGGCTCTCTATCCGGCGGCCGAGATGCCGGACGCCGAGTTGCTGGATATTGCGAGGCGGATGAGCCTCGACGAGCGCGCCGAGGTCCTTCGCGCCTGTCTCGGCGATCGAGGCAATCGTCGCCACAAGCCGGGACGCGCCTTCGAACGCACCAGCTATCGCTTCGATGTGTTGACCGACTACGGCGCGTTCCGAGACCTGCAGCGTCACCGCCTGCTGACGCTCGACTGGCAACTGCTCACAGCGCGCCACGGCTACACCGAGCCCGACGCGGTCGTCGAGGCCGGTGCCGGGATCGAATGGCGCCAGGTGATGGATCGATCGGCCTCGCTGTATGAATCGCTGCGATCCGCCGGGTTGGCGACGGTCGCGCAATACGCGGTGGCCATGGCCTATCGCATTCGGTTCGTCATGGAGATGAACGCGCGCGAAGCGATGCACGTGATCGAACTGCGCACGTCGCCGCAGGGTCATCCGGCCTATCGACGCGTCTGTCAGGAGATGCACCGACTCATTGCGGAAGCCGCCGGCCACCGCGCAATTGCCCAGGGCATGCAGTTCGTCGACCATTCGACCGTTGAGCTCGAGCGGCTCC
Source organism: uncultured Acidobacteriota bacterium (assembly GCA_963724645.1). Taxonomy (GTDB): domain Bacteria; phylum Acidobacteriota; class Vicinamibacteria; order Vicinamibacterales; family SCN-69-37; genus CAVXSP01. Next base: position 654,337 of record CAVRVJ010000003.1, on the reverse strand, counting down.
AGTCGGAGCGCCGCCTGGAACGCAAACGCCAGGGAACGTAATCCACGTCATGTGGCTCTTTCGTCACCGTCTTGTCGTCCGCTTTCGAGATTGCGATCCGCTCGGACATGTCAATCATGCGGTCTACCTGACGTACTTCGAACAGGCGCGCTTCATGCTCTGGCGCGCGCAGCTCGACTTCGTCGCCCGGCCCGCCGGAGGCCAGCCACTGGACGCGTCGAGCCCGGGGTTCATCCTGGCGCGGGCGGAAGTGGACTATCGTGCACAAGCACGCTACGGGGACGAGCTCGAGGTGCGTTTGAAGCTGGAAGGCGTCGGACGGACGAGCTTCACTTACGCGTACGATCTGGTGGACGTCGCGACCGGCCGGCTGGTTGCGACGGCCAGGACCGTCCTGGTGGTGTTTGACTACGGCGCGCAGAAGCCCGTGCCGATCGAGGCCGACCTCCGCGCACGGCTCGCGACCCCGGTGGAGGCCTGAAATGGTGACAATCTTCGGCAAGGACACCTGTCCGTACACTCAGGCGGCGCTTGCCGATCACAAACGCCGAGGCGTCGCCGTCGAGTACGTGAATGTCAAGAAGGACCCTGTCGACCTCGATCGGATGCTGAAGCTGAGTGGCGGGCAGCGGCGCGTCCCGGTGATCCTTGGCGACGACGGCCAGGTGACGGTTGGCTTCGGAGGGACGTGAGGTGTGTGAAGCCCGGCAGGCTGCCGGGAGAACTCGTGTGGCTGCGGACCCCGGTCACTTCCTCTGGAAGTTCAGGGCGGGCTTGGGAGCTTCTATCGTTCCGCCAATCTTGATCGGTATAACGGTGCCTTTTCCAGGCTTCCTGAAGAACGGATCGAACATCTTCAGGAAGATTGATTTGAAACCGCCGACCGCCTTGGAGACGCTCGCCTCCATCGTGAGGGTTCCCTGCAGGTCCAGCGCGCGATTCCGAAGATTGCAGCTGCCGTTCAGCTCCACCGTGGCGCCGGGCACCGCAAACGCCAGATCCCGAAGTTGCATTACGCCGTCCGTCAGCACGAACCCCCCTCGAATATCGCTGACCACGCGGGCATCCATGTCATCGGCGCTCTTGCCCTGAGTCCGGCGGCTGAATTCCCGAATGCGCTGCTGGACCGTGTTCTTGAACGTGGTCCCGGTGAGGGTGAATTGCCCATCCAGTTTCAGCCGGCTGAGCGTGGAAGAATGGCCCGGCGGCAAATGCACGGCGCTCTTGAGGGCGATGTTCCCGTTCGCTGCCGATTGGCCGTTGGGGCTGACGAGCGCCAGGAGATCTTCGAGGCGCCCTCGCGGAACCGACACATCAAGGTCGATTGAATGACGGCCGGGGCCGGGCAGGTTCACGACGGCTCCACTGGCGACAATGGACGACTTCCGGAGTGTCCCGGAGATGTGCCGCAAGATTGTCGTGCCATTCGTCCCGTCGACAGTCGCCGAGAAGGTGGTTTGCAGTGGAAGGGCCTTTCCACCAAGGTCCAGGTTGAAGTCGGGTGTCGACGTCGTGCCGGCCACGTCGATGGCCGCGAGGCGGCCACCAAAAGTTCCCTGCGACGACAGCATCCCGTGAATGCCGTCGATCGTCGCCAGATCGGCATCGGAAAACACGTAGGTGCCCCTGACCGGCGTCCTGGCCGGGTCATCCTTGATCCACGGACCGAATGTGCCGGTGGTCTGGATGAGGCCGACCGGCACGGGGTTCGTCAGCTCGGCCCGGAAGGGGAAGGCCCGATCGAAGCCGACCTGGGTGAGCTCCAGCCAGCGGATGGGGAACAGATGCGGCCGATGACGCGGCTTGTTCGAGACGAACGACAGTTCGGCGTCGTGCGCGATCAGGTGTTCGATGAGCACTTTTGACGGGCTGAGAAGACTTTCCTCCGATGTGAGGCGTCCGTTGTGGAGTGTGTCGCGCGCGTCGTCGGGAGGAACCTGGATTTTCAGCCCGTCCAGGTGAACGGTGTCGACGTGCCTCCGTACGATCGACAGCGGCTGCAGGTCCATCCAGAAGTGATCGATGGAGATGAATGGCGGCAGGTCGGGTCGATTGCGGATGCGCAGCCGGATGCCGGATCCATTCAGGCGCAGCCGCGGCACGATGTCGACGTCGAAGGTGTCGATCGAGACATCAGCATTGAACCTGAGGGCGAGCGCGCTGGCGATCCGTTCCCGCAATGGCTGAGGGCGGAGTTGCGCGAGCATTACCGCCAGGACGACAAGCACCACGACCACGGCCGCGACGAGGATCCGGAGGATCGGCCGGCGTGTCATCCCAGCACTATGCCACTGCGCTCGGCGTTTTGCCTGGTGTGCGGGGCACCCGGCTGCGCAGAGGAACCCTTAAACGTCCGGGCAAGAAACCTGAGTCTGGCTTGTGAAATATTTCACTTGACAGTTTGTGAAATATTTCACATAATTTGCGGCAGTCGTTCCCGGCCCCACATCATCGGAAATGACCCTCGCGGTTCCGCTACCCAGGAACCGTCTATCAGCGCAAGACCGAGCCTCGCCTCATACATCTTCATTTCAAGCGCGCTCTCCGTTAGACCAGGGCCGGGAACGAGCTTCTCTCTTTCAGGGATTTTCTGCCCGCAACTCAGGCCTCACCCCGGTCGCCTATCTTCCGCAATCGTCGTACTCATAGTCAGGCTCCAGTCTTGGAGTGAAAGGACCTCGACATGCTCACGACGATTCTGGTTCTACTCATCGTGCTCTGGCTGCTTGGGATCGTCACCTCGTACACCCTCGGCGGCTTCATCCACATCCTGCTCGTGGTCGCGATTGCGATGGTGCTCATCCGCATCATCCAGGGCCGAACCCCGGTATAGATCATGAAAATCGTCGGGGTTCTCCTCGTCGCACTGGGCCTTGTCGGATTGCTCTACGGCGGCGTGAGCTGGACGCGTCGCGAGAAGGTCGTGGATCTCGGACCGCTCGAAGTCACTCAGGAGCACGAAAAGTCCTTGCCGGTGCCACCAATCGTCGGCGGCATCTGCCTCGTGACCGGCGTGCTGTTGATGATGAAAAGCGGGCGGGTGGCGTGAAGAGCGCCGGCGGGCTGACGGCCGTCGACTGAACGTCTCCTAGGCCGGCTGCCAACCTGGCGGCATCTGCCGCGTCCGTGAGGGCGCGTCTGAGGCCTTGGGGAGCGCGTCGCGGACCACGCGCTCGAGCTCTTCGAGGTACGCGATGAAGCGGCGACGTCCGTCCGGAGTCAGTCTCACAAGGGTCTGTGGCCGCCGGCGTTCGATGCCTTTCCACAGCTCCACCAGACCGGACTCGTGCAGCACGTCCAAGTGGCGGCTCAGATTGCCATCCGTGAGCGCGCAGAGCGATCGGAGCTCACTGAATTTCAAGCCATCGGGATGTGCGACCAGAGACGTGAGAATGCCGAGCCGCGCCTTTTCGTGGAGCACGCGATCAAGCCCCTCGTAAGCAAATCGGCCTGTGCCGTCGCCGTGATGGTCCTGTTTGCGCGAGGTCATCGATCGGTTCCACGCTCCAGATTCCAGTAAAGCACGCCTGCCGCGAGCAACTGGCCAGCACCGAACGTGCCGCCCACTGCCCATGGCGATTGGACGTTCATCTCGCCAGAAAACCACAAGAGCAGGAGTCCAGCCGTCCAGTAATAAAGAGCGACCCAGCCGCTTGCACGAGGCACGTACGGCCGTGCCGAGAAGATGCCGACCCCGAAGAAGAGTGCCCACAGTCCTGGAAGCAGTTGGGTGAGCGCCGGACTCAATCTCACGAGCGCGCCGGTAACCAGCGCCCCAGCGACCAGTGCCGGCAGAAACTGGCCGATCACCTGAAGCGACCGGCGGCGCTCGTTCAGGGTCGCATGCGCGACAAAATGCCACGCGATCTCCGAACACCCCACGAGGAGCGCAACGCTCCCGACCGCCAGCCAGTACACCGTGAACGTCCACGGGTCGGCCTGCTGGCCGCTCGACGATTGCCACGCGGCCGCGGCAAGACCGACGACGCCGGAACTGGCCACCGGCACCGATCGCCAGCCGCGGTAGATCTCGCCCTTGGCAAGGTGCTCATGAATCTCGGCGATTTGCTCTAGCGCCCGGACGACATCCGACACAGGCCTAGTATAGGAAAGTTTTCGCCTGAAGGGCGTCCCCTTTACACTTTCCCATGCTCGACCGGCTCTTTCGGCTGTCCTTATCGGGCACGACGGTTCGGACAGAGGTCGTCGCAGGCATCACGACCTTCCTGACAATGGCGTACATCATCTTTGTTCAGCCGACCGTGCTATCGGCAGCAGGGATGGACGCGGGCGCGGTTTTGACCGCGACGTGCCTGGCGTCGGCTGTTGCGACGCTGCTCATGGCCGTGCTGGCGAACTACCCGATCGCGGTCGCGCCGGCCATGGGGCACAACTTCTTCTTTGCCTTCACTGTCGTGATCGCCAGAGGGACACCGTGGCCGGTCGCGCTTGGTGCGGTCGCCGTCGCCGGAACGATGTTCATCCTCACAGCGGGCATGGGGCTGCGCGAGCGCGTGATTACGGCCGTGCCGCAGTCACTGAAACATGCCATCGGTGTCGGCATCGGGCTGCTGATTGCATTGATCGGACTGGAATGGAGCGGCATCGTTGTGGCGGCGCCGGGCACGTTGGTCTCGCTCGGCCGGCTCACGTCCCCGCCGGTGCTGCTGGCCGTCGGAACGATGTCACTTATGGCCGTCCTGATGGCGAGAGGTATCAAGGGTGCGCTGCTTATCGGCATGCTCGTATCGACCGCGATCGGATTGGGCGTCGGTCTGGTGAAGTTTCAGGGCGTGATTGCGCGTCCGCCCTCGTTGGCGCCGACATTCATGAAGCTCGATGTCCTGGGGGCCTTTCGTCCAGGCCTCTTCGACGTCGTCGTCGTGTTCTTCTTTCTCGCGCTGTTCGACTCGATCGGCACGTTGATCGGCGTGGCCGAACGGGCCGGGCTGACCAGGAACGGCCGGTTGCCCCGCGCCCGCCAGGCATTGCTGGCCGATGCGATCGGAACGGTCGTTGGCGCGGGACTTGGCACGTCCACCGTCACCGCCTACATCGAGAGCGCGGCCGGAGTGGCGGCCGGTGGACGAACGGGACTGACCAGCGTCGTGACGAGCGTCCTCTTTCTGCTGGCGCTCTTCCTGTTCCCGCTGGTGAGGACGATTGGCGGCGGATATGCGGCCGGCAACAACGTCGTCCTGTATCCAGTCGTGGCGCCCGCTCTCGTGCTCGTCGGCGTCATGATGATGGAGGGCGTTCGGCACATCCAGTGGGATGACCTGACCGAGGCGATTCCGTCGTTTCTGACCCTGATTACGATGCCGCTTGCCGTCAGCATCACCGACGGTCTGGCGTTCGGGTTCGTCGCCTTCGCGCTGCTCAAGCTCGCGACGGGCCGGTACCGCGAGCTCGATTGGCTCGGCTACGTCTTCGCGGTCCTGTTTCTCCTGCGCTACGCGTGGGGGACGGGTTAGTTTTCCACAGATTTCGATCGATCGGGGACAGGCCTGTCGGGGCCTCGGGCCTCGAGCCCCCGGCAGGCCTGTCCCCGATCGGTCGAAATCTGTGGAAAACTAACCCGTCCCCCTATGCTTGTCACACCCGGCCAGCTTGCCCGCGAGCTCAACGGCGAGACGCCGCCGCTGCTGCTCGATCTGCGACCCGCCGAGTCGTTTGCGCAGGGGCACCTTCGCGGCGCCATCCATCTCGATTTGTGGGGTCTCAGCCTGATAGACACCGGCGAAGCGCCGCTCCGCGCCTTCACGTGGATGATCGGTCACTTGTTCTCGTTGCGCGGCGTCACGCCGGATCGTCCCGTCGTCGTGTACGAAGAAGACTCGGGAATGCGCGCGGCGCGCGCCTTCTGGTTCCTCGAATATCTCGGACACCCGAACGTTCGATTGCTCGATGGCGGCCTTCGCGCCTGGAAGGCGGCCGGCCTGCCGGTGACACAGGAGGTCACGTCCCCCACAGCCAGCACGTGGCATGGCACCGCCATCGCCGACCGGGTTGCCACGTGGCGCGATGTGCGCGATCGGCTCGGCGATCCTGGCACAGCGATTCTCGATACACGCTGTGATGCCGAGTATTACGGCGAAGAAGTCCGCGCCGCGCGAGGCGGCGCGATTCCTGGCGCCGTGAACGTCGAGTGGAAACGGAACCTGACGGACGACGGACGGTTCAAATCACGCGAGGAGTTGGCGCAGATGTACGCGCTCGCCGGTGTGACGCCGGATCGCGAGGTCGTGACGTATTGCCAGGGTGGCTATCGCGCCGCGCACACCTACCTCGCCCTGCGACTGCTCGGCTATCCGCGGCTCCGCAACTACACAGGCTCCTGGAAAGAGTGGGGCGACCGCCAGGATTTGCCCATCGAGCGGCCAAAGCGCTCCTGATCGCCCAGACGCGCAACCGGACCGGCTTCGCTGTCATCCGGTTCCACCCCTCCGCCCAATTCCAATTTCAGCAGACGCAGATCCTGCCTGATGGCTTGGGAGGGCGACTGGCCGAACGCTTCGGCAAGCCAATTCCCGAGCTTCCCGCCGGGCGGGTCGTACTGAAGGTGCACCGTGATCTCCGTGCCGCCCGCTACGGGCCGGAAGCGGACCGATCCGGCACTGACGACGTCGGCGTGCTCCAGCGACTTCCAGCCGATCAACTTGCCCTCGACATCGTTGATGATCTTCGCGTCCCACTCCACCTGCATGCCGGCGGGCGCCGTCGCGACCCAGTGAGAATGCGCTGAATCGACGACATCGACGCGCTGCAGATGCGACATGAAGCGGGGAAGGTTCGCCAGATCACGCCAGAACCAGTAGGCCTCAGCCGGCGTCGCGGGCACGACAACTGACTCGAGCACGTGAATCCCGCGGGGGCCGGCTAAGGCGGTTCTGGAGTCCTTCGCGCGCGGTTCTCGACCCAGAAGGGCGTTCACCGGGCAATAGCCGGCAGCCCCTCGGACCAGGAGACCAGTGCCGGCCGCTTCCGCGAGGCGCGACCACCGCGATCGGCGAGTTCCCAAGTACAGCAACGCCATCCCGGCGGCTGCCGAGCCAAGTCGTTCAATGGTTCCGACGTTGTTTCGCACGGGTGTCTCCTTCCTCCCTCTCCTCGGAGCAAATTCGTCCGAAGACCGCGAGGCACGCTGGGGGGCGCTTCAATGCTTGTGCAATCGCTGAGCCACTGTCGGCGCAAGATGGGCATTCGGCTTGCACATCCATCTGACGCCCCCGCCGTCTTGAAAACGAACATGCGGTCACGAAAAATCTCCTCGGCACCGGCAAAGCCCACGGACCGCAAGCCTGCCGCCAATGCTCGCGCCCTCGACAGGTTGCGTAAACGCGCCGCTGTGTGCCGAAACTGCGATCTGTGGCGACACGCGACGCAGACTGTGTTCGGGGCGGGGCCAGTCTCCGGGCCGATACTTTCGGTGACTGTGCATCCATCCTCGATTCTGCGGGCCCCAACCGATGCGGCCCGGCGCGAGGCCATGAAGGACTTCGTCGCCGATCTCAAGGCGGTCGCGCGCCCGTTGCGCGATACGAGGTGACGAGCGCACTCGCGCGCGAGATGCACGTCAAGTGCTTTCCGATTAGAGCATCAGCATCCCGCCGTTGATCTCGATGGTCTCGCCGATCAGATAGCTCGCGGCGTCCGAGGCCAGGAACGCGATGACCGTCGCGCATTCCTTTGGCGTCCCCACGCGTCGGAGCGGAACGGCACTGACAAAATTCGCCATCATCTCCGGCGTCGAAAAGGTCTCGTGAAACGGCGTGGCGATGACGCCAGGCGCGACCGCGTTGACACGAACTCCCTTCGGCGCCAGTTCCCTCGCCCACGACCTGGTCAGCGACATCAGGGCCGCCTTGGCTGCCGCGTACGCGCCCGCGCCCGGGCCGCCGCCATTCCTGCCGGCGATGGATCCGACATTGATGATGGCGCCGCTCTTCCGCGCCGCCATGGATTGGGCGACCGCCTGCGTGCAGAACGCCGCGCTCCTCAAATTGAGCGCGAAGATCTCCTCCCACGTGTCCTCGGTCAGTTCCTCGAGCCGGGCACGCCTGACCAATGAGCCGGCATTGTTGACGAGCAAATCGATTGACCCCAGCGCCTCGGTCGTCTTCGCGACCAGCGCTCGAACCTCGCTGGTGCGGCGCACATCTGCCCTGACGGCGATGGCCTTCCCGCCCCCGCCGGCAATCCGGCCGCACACCTCCGCCGCTCCGGTCTCGTTGCCGTGATAGCCGACGCTCACCCGGGCGCCCAGCTCGGCCAGCAGTTCGGCGGTGGCCGCGCCGATGCCCGACGAGGCACCGGTGACGAGCGCAACCTTCCCGGTGAGATCCAGATAATTCGTCATCGCTCCATCCTTCCGTAGGCTTCGTGTCCGGTCGTGAACAGAAATCTATGACGTCGCGCGATTTCTGACAAACGAAGGCCGCGATGCTCTCGTCCAATCCATCACACAGTCATGAACGCGCGCCATGGCTCGATAAGCGGCTGCACGGCGCTTTTGATGCTGTTCGTTCTTGGACATGCGAGCGGCGCCTCCACTCCTCCGCCCAAGAAAACCCCGCCCCGGATGCCGCACAGCATCCGGTCCTCCGACACCCGCCTGATCGACACACTCGATCAGGGTCTGCTCCGATCGCCGACGCTTCGCGAACTCGAGTCGCGTCTCGAGAATTCCTCGGTGATCATCTATCTGGCGCGCGCGGCGCTGCCGGGCCTCCTTGCCGGTCGCACGAGGCTCATAGGTGCGGGCGGCGGCTGGCGATTCCTGTCGGTGGAGGTGGACGAGCGGGTCGGACCGCTCGACCTCCTGACGGTAATCGGCCATGAGTTGCGGCACGCGGTGGAGATCGCCGATGCCGCCGAGGTGGTCGACCTGCCGTCGCTCGAGGCGCTGTACCGCCGGATCGGCCAGGAATCCCGCAGGTCGGAAGGCCAGTCGCACTGGTACGAAACGCGCGAGGCGCAGGAGACCGGCCAGCGGGTCCGCGAAGAACTGACGGGATGGGCCTGGCTGCACTCCAGCCGATCCATGCCGCATTCGTAGCGTACCGGGCGGCGGATTGAGGCGGCCAACGGGCGGCTACGATATGCTGCCCTTATGCTGCCGATTCTGGATTTCATCCATGCGAACCGCGACCGGTACGTCTCCGAGCTGAAACACTACCTGGCGATTCCGTCGATCAGCGCGCTGCCGATGCACGCCGACGATGTCCAGCGCTGTGCGCGGTGGACCGGCGACGAAATGCAGCGTATCGGCCTCGAGAACGTTCGCGTCAATCCGACTCCCGGCAACCCGATTGTCTATGGCGACTGGCTGCACGCGCCAGGCGCGCCGACGATCCTCTTTTACGGCCACTATGACGTCCAGCCGATCGACCCTCTGAACCTCTGGGAGTCTCCGCCGTTTGAAGCGACCGTGCGCGACGGCGAGATCTACGCGCGCGGAGCCGCCGACGACAAGGGCCAGGTGTTCATGCACCTCAAGGCGATCGAGGCCCACCTCAAACAAGCGGGGAGACTGCCGGCCAACATCAAGCTGATCATCGAGGGCGAGGAGGAAGTCGGCTCGAACAATCTGGACGAGTTCATCCGCGCCCACAAACCCCAACTCGCCGCCGACGTCGTCGTCATCTCCGACTCGGCGATGTTCGATCGCGGCGTGCCGTCCATTTGCTATTCGTTGCGGGGACTCGTGTACCTTCAGATTGATCTCCGCGGCACGAGGACCGATCTGCACTCGGGCGTGTTCGGGGGCGCCGTCGCGAACCCCGCGATGGTGCTGGCGCAGGTCCTGGCGCAAGTCAAGGACCGCGGCGGCCGCGTGAAGATTCCGGGTTTCTACGATGACGTCCGGCCGATCACCGACGTGGAGCGCAGCGAATGGAAGAAGCTGCCATTCAGCGAGAAGCGGTACCGGCAGGACCTGGGCGCGCCGAAGTTGTTCGGCGAGTCGGGCTATACGACGCTCGAGCGCGTGTGGGCGCGCCCGACATTCGAGGTCAACGGCCTCCTGAGCGGATTCACCGGCGCAGGCGCCAAGACAGTGATTCCCGCGGTGGCGATGGCCAAGGTGAGTATGCGCCTCGTGCCCGACCAGGACCCGGACCGGATCACAGCGCAGGTCGAGGCGTTCCTCAAGAAGCTCGCGCCCAGGACCGTCGAGCTAACGGTGACCCGCATGCACGGCGGCAAGCCCTGGATCACCGACGTCGACAATCAATACGTCCGCGCGGCCGGTCGCGCGATCGAGCAGGGCTTCGGAAAGGCCCCTGTGTTCTGCCGCGAGGGCGGGTCGATCCCGGTCGTCTCGACATTCCAGCAGGAGCTCGGGTTGCCCGCCGTGCTGTTCGGGGTCGGACTGCCTGACGAGAACGCGCACGCGCCGAATGAGAAGCTCGACCTTGGCAACTTTCACGGTGGAATCATTTCGGCGGCGATCCTCTACGACGAGATCGGGAAGATCGGAGCATCGCCTGAGCCGAGGCCGTGATGGACGAGGCCGAACTCCGCACTCGTCTTGTCGCGCTCGACACGAGCTGCCTGTGCGACGCCCGGAAGACGCTGAGGACGCTCGATTCCGACATTCGCCCGATTGTCGCGGGCGTGAAGATGGTCGGCCGGGCCTTCACGGTACCGTGTTGCGACGACTTTCTGCGCGTGCTGAAGGCACTGCGTGATGCGCAGCCCGGCGACGTGCTCGTCGTCGATGGACAGGGCGGCCGCAAAGCCCTCGCCGGAGAGCTGTTCGCGACCGAGGCGCGCCGCCGCGGCCTGGCGGGGATCGTCGTGGACGGCGCGGTCCGTGACGTCGCGGCGATTCGATTGCTGGGGTTTCCCGTGTACTCGCGCGGCATCACGCCGATGGCGGGCGCCATGACCAGTCTCTCGAGCACGCTCGTGCCGGTCTCCTGCGGCGGCGTGACCGTCGCGGCCGGTGATTTCGTCATCGGTGACGACGACGGAGTCGTGGTCGCATCGGAATCCGAACTGGTGGAGGTTGTTCCGGTGGCCGAGGAGATTCAGCGCCAGGAGGCCGAGGTGCTGCGGCGCCTGGCCAACGGCCAGGGTCTGTTCACCATGTTGAACCTCGATGAGCATCTCGACGCCGTCGGGTCGGGCAAGAAGAGCAAGCTGCGGTTCATTCTTTGACGTTCTCGAGGCTCGCCATTGCAACGGGCGCGGCTCTGATCCTCTTGAGCCTGTGGGACGCCTTCGAAACGGTGATCCTGCCCCGTTCTGTCGTCCGATGGGTCCGCCTTTCGCGCACGATTAACACGATTATCTGGCGCCCATGGCGTGCGCTGGCGACGCGCGCGCGAACAGACGGCCGGCGCGAGCGGTATCTGAGCTTTTACGGGCCCATGTCGATCATTCTGATGATCGCCCTCTGGGCGTTCGCCTTGATCGTCGGGTTCGCGCTCATGTCGTACGGATCGGGGTCCCGATGGGCCGGACTCCAGGGCGACATTTCGTTCATCGACGATCTTTATGTCAGCGGCACGACGCTCTTCACGCTTGGACTTGGGGACGTCACACCCGCGTCAACCATCACGCGCGTGCTGCTCGTGGTCGAGGCCGGTGTCGGGCTCGGGTTTCTCACCGTCGGCGTCGCGTACCTTCCTGTGATCTACCAGTCGTTTTCACGCCGGGAATCGCAGATCGCCCTCCTCGATGCCTGGGCCGGATCGCCGCCGGCAGCGGTCGAACTCCTGCGCCGGCTGGCCAACGCCGACGCGATCGGCGAGATCCACCCGTTTCTCAGGGACTGGGAGCGCTGGTGCGCCGAGGTGCTGGAATCGCAGATCTCCTACCCTCAGATCGCGTACTTCCGGTCGCAGCACGGCCGGCAGTCCTGGGTATCGGCGCTGACGGCGGTGCTCGACGTCTCGGCGGTCATCTTCGCGGGGATTGACGGCATCCCCGCGTGGCAGGCGCGCCAGACGTTTGCCATAGCCCGCCATACGGCCGTCGACCTCAGCCAGGTGCTCGCCGCGCCGCCGAGAACCAGTCTCCGAATGACGTCGATGCCAAGCGAACGGATTGTCGAAGCGCTCGCCAGCGCCGGCTACCACTTCAAACACGGCGAGGACGCCGGCACAGCGGCTGCTGCATCTCAGGAACCTGTACGAGCCCTTCGTGGCGGGACTGGCCGAGGCGCTGGCGATGGACCTTCCGCCGTGGATTCGCGACGGGGTCGCTCGCGACAATTGGGAATCGACGCCGAGAGCCGAACGCGACACCCACCTGTAGCCGCTTCGCCATACAGTTAGAAACCATGGCCCGCGAGTTGTCGACCAATCCACATCTCCTTCAATGGGTCAGGAAGATGGCCGACCTTGCCCGCCCGGCCTCGATCCACTGGGTGGACGGTTCGCCGGAGGAGTACGACCAGCTCTGCGACGACATGGTTCGCAGCGGGACGCTCGTCCGCCTCAATCAGGATTTATGGCCCGGTTGTTACCACGCGAGATCGGATCCCGGCGATGTCGCGCGCGTGGAGGCGCGGACGTTCGTCTGCTCGCTGTCCAGGGACAGCGCGGGGCCGACCAACAACTGGATGAATCCGTTCGAGATGCGCACTCGCCTGCGGCAGATGTTCCGCGGCGCGATGGCTGGCCGGACGATGTACGTGCTCGCATTCAGCATGGGCGCGACCGGAGCGCCGATGTCGCGCATTGCCGTTCAGCTCACCGACTCCCCGTACGTCGTCGTGAGCATGCGCATCATGGCGCGCATCGGACTGCCGGTGCTGAAGGAAATCGATCGCAACGCCCAGCGCGTCGTCCCCTGCGTGCACAGCGTCGGCGCGCCGCTCGCTCCAGGCGATCGCGATGTGCCCTGGCCCTGCAATCCCGAGAAGTACATCGTCCATTTTCCGGAGACGCGCGAAATCTGGTCGTTCGGCTCCGGATATGGCGGCAACGCGCTGCTCGGCAAGAAGTGCCTTGGACTGCGCATCGCGTCAAACATCGCGCGCGACGAAGGCTGGATGGCCGAGCACATGCTGATTCTCGGCGTCGAGGACCCGTACGGCGAGAAGACGTACATCTCCGCCGCGTTTCCCAGTGCGTGCGGCAAGACGAATCTTGCGATGCTGATCCCGCCTGCGGCGATGGACGATTGGAAAGTGTCGATGGTCGGCGACGACATCGCCTGGATCAAGCCGGATGGGAACGGCCGGCTTCGCGCCATCAATCCCGAAGCCGGCGTGTTCGGCGTCGCCCCGGGGACGTCGGCGAAGACGAATCCCCACGCCATGGCGACGATCGCCCGCAACACCATCTTCACGAACGTGGCGCTCACGAGTGAAGGGGGGGTGTGGTGGGAAGGGATGACCGACGAGCCGCCGGACGAGTGCCTCGACTGGCGCGGCGAGCGGTGGACGCCGGAAATCGGGTGCGTGACAGGCCGGCCGGCGGCCCATCCCAATGCGCGGTTCACGGCACCGGCGGCACAGTGTCCCATCATCGATCCCGACTGGGAGGCGCCTGCGGGCGTGCCGATCAGCGCAATCGTCTTTGGCGGCCGGAGAGCGCACACCCTGCCGCTCGTGTACCAGGCATTCAACTGGACCTCCGGCGTGTACATCGGCGCCACCATGGGATCCGAGACGACGGCGGCCGCGACGGGCAGTGTGGGGAAGCTGCGGCGCGATCCGATGGCCATGCTGCCCTTTTGCGGGTACCACATGGGCGACTACTTCCGCCACTGGATCAAGATGCAGCGGGCCCTGAGCGAGACGCCGAAGATCTTTCACGTGAACTGGTTCCGCAAGGACAAGGCCGACCGGTTTCTGTGGCCCGGCTTTCGAGAAAATATGCGCGTGCTGAAGTGGATTGTCGACCGGGTTCACGGCCGCGTGATCGCTAAGGAAACATCGATCGGCTGGATGCCTCGCTACGAGGACATCGACTGGCGCGGCCTGCCGATGCCGCGAGAGCTGTTCGAAGAACTGCAGGCCGTCGATGCGGCGCACTGGCGGCGCGAAGTCATCCAGCACGAAGAGTTATTCATCGACCTGCACGACCACCTGCCGCCGGAGATGGTGTACGAGCGCGAGTTGTTTATCTGCCGACTGTGAAGGGCCGGCGCAGGGCTGATCCGAGCCCTCCTCACCTCGGAAACCGCCCAATCGCCACCAACAAGTCCAGCTTGGCGCGGCGCAGCGCGTCCTCGACGAGGGCGGCCGTCGTGTCGAGGTCTCGCGACGAGCGCTGGGCGTCGATGACTTCAATGTTGGTTGTGGCGCCGACTTCGAACGCGGATGTCGTAATGCTCAGGACATCGGCAGCCTGCGCCGCGGCGAGGCGCGCGCTCTCGAGCGCGAGCCCCGCGCTGCGAACGGCCTCCTGCGCGACGCGAATCTCGGACCGTGCCTGAATCATCACATTGGACAACGCGAGCCTGGTCTGTTCGACCTGCAGCTCGCGCAGCCCGCGCACGGCCTGGCGCTGGCCGCCGTCGAAAATCGGCTGGGCGAACGACAGCGTCGCCCGCCATGTCCGGCCCGGTTGAAACAGCCCTGCCGGCGCGATGTACTGCGGATCGAACGACAGGGATGCGGCGCCGACCCAGTCGCGCCAGCTGTCATGGACGACCCGCTCGGCGGCGCTCTGGGTCGCCTGCTGCACCCGCACATCGGCGCGGGCCTGCATCCAATCCTGCTCGTTGATGGCGGCGGGCACGTCGAACGCCGGCTCGGCGCCCGCGTCCACCGGGCCGTCGGCGACCACCAGAACACCAAGAGCCTCTTGCGCGCGGCGCAGCGCGAGCCGGTCGTTCTCGAGCAGCAGCGCGCCTGTTGATACCAACGAGGCCGCGCGCAGCTCGTTCAATCGGCTGCCGCCGCCGGCCTGCAACCGTCGCTGCGCGTAATCCAGGTGGGCGCGCGCGTTGTCGAGCGCGCGCTGATCGACATCGACCTGCCGGCGGCCGACGACGACCGCGAGGTATGCCTGCGCGGTCGCGATGGCGATGTCGCGCCGCGTGGCATCGGTGGACAGCGCCGCGACGTTGACCTGATCCCGCGCCTGCGGGACGGCCGCCCACCGCGCGAGATCCAGTACCGGCAGGGTCATGTCGACGGAAAACGTCGACTGGTTCTGGGGCTGAGTGACAAGGCCGTTGAAGCCGACCTGGGTATTCAATGTCAGGTTGGCGACCCGACCTGTGATGGTCGGCAGCGTGACTGCCCGCGCCTGCTGCACCAGCAGGTTGGCGTGCGTAATCGACAGCGCCGCCTGCGCGAGGGTCGGGTTGTTGGCAATCGCCCGCCGAATCGCCTCGTCGAACTCGACTTTCGGGACAGCCGGCGTTTGTGCAAATGTCCGCCCGGCGAAAGAAACCAGGAACAACACGGCAGTCAGAGCGCGCCGCCCGGCGCCGGTGGCCCGCGGCATGGGCCCTGGGGCCTTGGGCGTGGAGGCTGGACTACTCATGCGCGCCTCTTCTCGGGGGCGCGTCGGCCCCTCGGCGGCGACTGGATCGGCCGGGCGCGACTGTGCGGATCGCTACATACAGGACGGGGATGAAGAAAATCGCCAGCATCGTCGACGCCAGCATTCCACCGACAACGGTGGTGCCGACCGAGGTTCGGGCGCCGGCGCCTGCGCCCGTCGCGAGCGCGAGAGGCAGCACGCCAAGGATGAAGGCGAACGAGGTCATGAGAATGGGCCGCAGCCGGATGCGCGCGGCTTCCACGGCCGCATCCACGATCGTTCGTCCCTGAGCGCGCAGGTGTTCGGCGAATTCCACGATCAAGATGGAGTTCTTCGCCGCGAGACCGATGAGCATGACGAGGCCGACCTGACAGAAGACGTCGTTGGCGAACCCCCGCATCTTCTGTGCGGCCAGAGCACCCAGCACCGCAAGCGGCACACCGAGCAGAATGATGAATGGGAGCACCCAGCTTTCGTACTGAGCGGCCAGGACCAGGTAGACGAGCACGAGGCTCAACGCGAAGATGTAGCCGGCCTGCCTGCCCGCCTTGATTTCCTCGAGCGACTGTCCCGCCCAGGCGAAATCGAAACCGGTGGGCAACGTCTGGTGCGCGATCTGTTCCATTGTCTGGAGCGCCTCCCCCGAGCTCACTCCTGGCATGCCGGCGCCCGTGATCTCCGTCGACCGGAAAAGATTGAAGTGACTGATGACCTGCGGCGCGGTCCCTTCGCTCATGTGAATCACCGAGTCGAGCCGTACCATCTCGCCGTTCGCGGCCCGCGCGTAGAACTGGCGGAGGTTGTCGGGTGTGGCCCGGTACCTCTGGTCGGCCTGCACGTAGACGCGGTAGGCGCGATTGGCGAAATCGAAGTCGTTCACGTAGCTGGATCCCAGGAACACCTGCAGCGCATCGGTAATCTGCTGAATCGGCAGACCGAGGCTGCGCGCCTTGTCGCGATCGATATTGACGATGAGCTGCGGATCGTTCGCCGTGAAGCTGGTATTCAGGGCGGTCACGCGACCTGACTGATTGCCCCGACCGATCACCTGCATCGTCACGTTCGACAGGTTCGTGATGTCTCCGCCTGACGCATCGAGCACTTCGAACTGGAATCCGCCGAACGTCGACAGGCCCTGAATAGCCGGCGGCGCGACAGGCACGACGATCGCGCCGGGAATGCCGCCGAAGAGGGGCCCGCGCAGCCTGTTGAGCACCGAAGCCAGGGACTGGCTCGGGTCGCGCCGGTCGCTTGAAATCCTTCAGCTTCGCGAACATCAGGCCCTGGTTCGGCGCCGCGCCTGATGAAGCTGAAGCCGGCCACGGAAAAAGCCGCCAGCACTTCGGGCTGCGCAAGAATGACCTTTTCGGCCTGCTTCGCGATGTTCGGTCGTGTATTCCAGCGATGCGCCGGGCGGCGCCTGGATGATGGTGATGAAATAGCCTTCGTCTTCGTCCGGGACGAAGGCCGAGGGCACGCTCCGGAACACCATCCAGGTGCCGAACAGCGCACCGGCGAACAGGAGCATCATCAGAATCTTCTGGTTTGCGGCGGCGCGAACGGCGCGCGCATAGCCGCGCGTGCCGCCATCGATGGCGCGGTTCAGCAAAGTGAAGATGCGCCCGTGCACGTGGGTTTCCCGGTCGAGCAGGAGCGCGGACAGCGCGGGCGTGAAGGTCACCGCGTTGAAAACCGACAGCACGACCGAGAACGCGATCGTCAGGGAGAACTGCTGGTACATGCGGCCAGTCGTGCCAGGAAAGAACGCCACTGGCACGAAGACCGACACGAGCACGATGCCGATGACGAGCACGGCGGAAAACACTTCGGCCATCGCGTCGATCGCGGCGCGTTGGGCGGACTTGCCTTCCTCCCGCATGTGCCGCTCAATGTTCTCGATCACCACGATCGCGTCGTCGACGACGATGCCGGTGGCAAGGACGATGCCGAACAACGTCAGGGTGTTGATGGAGAAGTCGAACACCTTCACGAAGGCGAACGTGCCGACAAGCGACACCGGGATCGTGACGGCCGGGATGATGGTGCTGCGCCAGTTCTGCAGGAACAGGAACATCACGAGCACGACGAGTGCGATCGCCTCCCCGAGCGTCTTCAACACTTCGATGATCGACTCGCGCACGACGGTGACGTTGTCGAAGGCGAGCTGGTACTCCAGGGCCGGCGGGAAATTCGCCCTGAGCCGGTCGAGCTCGGCCATGACGCCCGTCAGCGTCTCAATGGCGTTGGCCGAGGGCAGCAACTGGATGCCGACGCCGGCGGCGTTCAGTCCGCCGAACCGGAGATTGGCCGAGTACGTTTCCGCGCCGAGCTCCACGCGCCCGACGTCGGTCACGCGCACAAGGGCGCCGTTCCTGCCGGCGTTGACAACGACGTTTTCGAATTGCGGAACTTCGCTCAAACGACCCATGGCGCGGACGCTGAGCTGGTACGTCTGCCCGGGGGCCGAGGGCGCATCGCCGACAGAGCCCGCGGCGACCTGCACGTTCTGTTCGCGCAGAGCATTGACGACGTCGCTGGCGGTCAGCCCGCGCGCAGCGAGCTTGTCCGGATCGAGCCACAGCCGCATCGCGAACTTGCGCTCGCCGAAAATGATGACGTTGCCGACACCAGGCACGCGCTTGACGGCGTCGCGGATGTACAGATCGACGTAGTTGCTCAAGAAGAGCGTGTCGTAGCGGTTGTCCTTGGAAAAGAATCCGATCGCGCCCAGGAACCCGGCGGTGGTCTTCGTGACGAGGATCCCGTTCGCGCGCACCTCCGCCGGCATGCGGCCGAGCGCCTGGCTGACCCGATTCTGCACATCGACCGCCGCCAGGTCGCTGTTGCGCCCGACGTCAAAGGTCACCGTGATGCTGCTCGCTCCCGTGTTCGTGCTCGACGAGCGCATATAGAGCATGCCCTCGACCCCGTTGATGGCCTGTTCGAGCGGCGTGGTGACTGCGCTCTCGACCGCTTGCGCGTTGGCGCCGGTGTAGAACGCCGACACCGCCACAGAGGGCGGCGTCAACTCCGGATAGCGCGCGATCGGCAGCGACGGAATCGAGATCGCACCGGCAAGGATGATGATGAGCGAGCAGACCGTCGCCAGGATCGGACGGCGGATGAAGACGTCGCTGATCATGACAAGGACCCGCGTGCCGGGGCTCCGCCCCTCGATGGATTCGCGGCCCCCTGAGCTTGTCCGGGATTCAGGAGTTCCGCGAAGCGCGGAACTGCGGAACTGTGAGGCCTCGGAACCGGCGCTCCCCGTTGCGACCCTCGCCCGGGTCCTCCGGCCCGCACGGGCATGCCATCGCCGATCTTCTGCACGCCTGACACGATCAGCTTGTCACCGGCCTTGAGTCCCCCCAGCAGAACATAGTTGTTGCCGACCACCGGCCCGAGCGTCACCGCGCGCTGGCGGGCGAGCGTTCCCTGGGGCGTGTCCTCCGCGACGAACGCGAAATACTGGCCGTTGATCCGGTTGACCGCGACGACCGGGATCGTCAGCCCCGGCTCCGTCTTCCAGATGATTCGCGCGCGCACAATCTGATCGGGCCGCCAGGCGGCGCCCCGACCTGTCAAGGCGGCCTTGGCGAGCACCGTCTGGGTCTGGTCGTCCACCGAAGGCGCGACGAATGTGATCCTCTCGGTCGCGATCGGTTCGGAGGCGTCGTTCAGGAGCTGCACGGGCAGCCCGAGCCTCAGCCCGACGGCCTGCTGCACCGGGATGCTGAGGTACAGCTCGAGCGCGGCACGATCGTCGATCGTTGTCAGTTGAGTGGTGTGCGTCACGCGATCGCCCTCTCGTACCGGGATGTCGCCGACGACGCCGGCGGTCGGTGCCGTCACCTTGTAATACCCCAGCTCGTTCTTCTGCTGCCGGATCTGCTCGTCGACGGCTTTGAGCTGTGCCTCGGCGGCCTTCTGCGCGGCCGCCGCCTGTTCGGCCTCCTGCTGACTGGACGCCCCCGACATCGAGCATGGCTTTCGCCCGCTGAGCCTGCTGGTGTGCGTAGGCGGCGTCGGCCTCGCGGGCCGCGCGCGTCGACTCCAGCGCGGCCACGGCGGCTTGCTGCGATGTTGCATCGATTTCCATCAACACGCGGCCGGCCTCCACGCGATCTCCGGACTTGACCGCGATACGCGTGAGAAAACCCTCGACTTGCGGCTGAAGGGTGATCGAGTGCCGGGACTTGATAGTGGCGACAAACTCAGTCGATTGCTCGACGGGCACCGGCTGGAGCGTCACGACTTCCACGGGCATGGCTGGCGGCGGACCGCCGCGGCCCCCGGGAGCGCCGGCCTGGCCCGGGGCACTATCCTGCGCGCACGCCGAGGCGATGACCTGCGCGAGCAGAAGCGCCAGGCCAGCCGACGCGCGCAGAATCGCCCGGAGAGGGAGGATCTGGCCGAATTCGGACACTGCGTTTCCTGCTTTCATGGGATGCCTGATTGTGGAGTGGCGCGAAAACTACACGCCTGCCTGCAGAAGAGCGAGGCCTGACTCCTACAATACCTGACTGTTCGGGGGTGAAACCAGCCGGTGGGACAGGAGCCATTTCCTGGTCGGTGCCTTGCGACCGAACCCAGGCATGAGCCGTGCGCACTTTCCTGGCGGAATCCTGCCAAATCCGCCGAATGCTCGGGTTGGGGCGGTTTCCTGCGATGAGGAAGTGAGAACGGCTCTAGAATCTGGCGACTGAATACGGAATCGCCGAAATAGAGATTCGCCGCGAACAGCTCATCGTCGTTCCCGTCGACGTTCTCTGGCAGATCGTCGAACCGGTGGAAACCCTTCCTGCCTGGTTGCCGCTGTGCGATCGGTGTGAGGTGTTGAGCGGCGCAGGGCTGGGCCGCCAGCAACGAATGTACGCACGCTGGGGCCGCAAGATCGGCAGAAATCGATCAGGAGGTGATCGAGTATGTTCCGCACAAACGGCTGAAGTGGATTCACACCGCCGAGCGGGTGGCCGGCCGGCCGGCGCCGCGGGTATCGAAAGAGGTCAGCGTGACGATCGAGCTTCAGGCGCAGGACGCCGGCACGAAAGTCGTGCTGACATCCATGCATCTCCCGAACGGCCCGATGGGGGCCTGATCCTGCAGCTCGTCGCGGCACCGCGAATACGCCGCGCCTTCGATCGCGCGCTCGCGAACCTCGCGCGGAGTGGAGGCGACTCCTGATGAAATTCATTCCCTCGATTCGTGTCCTTGCTTCGTCACTCATCGCTCTGGCGATCCTTGCGCAGCGCCCGGCCGCGGACCCCGATGTCATCACCGAAGCCTCGATCCGCGGCCACATGGGCTTTCTTGCGGGCGACGCGCTCAACGGGCGGGGCAGCGGCACGCGGGATGAGTGGATAGCCGCCACGTACATCGCGTCGCAGCTGCGCCAGTGGGGCATCGAGCCCCTTGGCGACGCGGGCGACTACGTGCAGACCGTCGAGACACCCGCGCAGCACGGACCCGGAGTCCCAACCCGGTCATACGTGGAACGCCCTCGGACGACTGGCGGGGAAGGATCGCAATCGATCGCGTGAAGTGATTCTGCTGACGGCGCATCTGGACCACCTTGGCGTTCGCGGCACCGGTCCTGACACCATCTACAACGGCGCTGATGACGACGCGTCGGGGACGACGGCCGTGCTGGAACTGGCGGAGGCCTGGCGAAAGGCCCGCGACTCAAGCGAACGGTCGATCTTCGCCTGGTTTGGCAGCGAAGAGGCGGGCGGATTCGGGGCCCGCGCATTCGTCGAACGCTCCGCCGGTGCCGCTCGATGAGATCGTCGCCAATCTGGAATTCGAGATGATCGGCCGGCCCGACGACAGGATGCCGCCGCATACGTTGTGGCTGACTGGCTACGAGCGATCGAATCTCGGGCCGGAACTGGCGAAACGCGGTGCGAAGCTCGTCGCGGACCCACGGCCCGACCAGAACTTCTTCCTGCGATCGGACAACATTCAGCTGGCCTACCGGGGCGTGATCGCGCAAACCGTCTCGAGCTTCGGTCTGCACGAGGACTACCACCGGCCGTCGGACGACCTGTCGCACATCGACTTTCGCGCACATGACCGACGCCATTCGATCCATGCTCCCGCCCGTCATATGGCTGGCGAACTCCACGTTCAAGCCCGAATGGGCGCCCGGCATGAAGCCCGTTCCACCGCAGGGTCGCCAGCCGTGATGGGGTCGTCAATCGGCCGCTCTCAGCACGAACAGCTTCGCCACATCTGGTTTGACGACTTTGCCCATGGCGTTGCGCGGCAGCGAGGTCACGCATCGCAGCGCCCTCGGCACCTTGTACGGCGCGAGCCGGGCGCGCGTCCAGTTCTGCACGTCCTCGAGGCCGAGCGACGTGTCCGGCCGCAGCTCCACGGCCGCACACACGCGCTCGCCCCACTCCGGATCGGCGACCCCCACGACCGCGCAATCCGCGACGGACGGATGGCCGCGAACGATTTCTTCAATCTCGAGCGCGGAGATCTTGTAGCCGCCGGTCTTGATGATGTCGACGCTCGTGCGTCCAAGAAGCCGATAGGCGCCGTCCTCTTTGACCGCGACATCGCCCGTGCGGAACCAGCCGTCGCGAAACGCGCGCCGCGTCTCTTCCGGGCGCCGCCAATACTCCGCGAACACCCCCGGCCCCCGTACCTTCCAGTTCGCCCGGCGCGGCGTCCGGCACGAGCACGCCAGCGTCATCCACGAGGCGCACGTCGACACCAGGCAGCGGCGTGCCGACGTGTCCGGGCCGCCGCTCGCCGTGCAGCGGATTCGACAAGGCCATGCCGATTTCCGTCATGCCGTAGCGCTCGAGCAGAGTGTGGCCGCTGATCGCCTTCCAGCGTTCCAGCGTGCTCACGGGAAGCGCTGCTGACCCGGACATCATCAGCCGCGCCGCGCGGCATCCGTCGGAGCGCACGCGCCGCGCTGTCAGGCGGGGCCGCCTCCCAGGACTGGATCAGACGGTGGTAGATCGTCGGCACCGCCGTGAAGACGCTGATCTCACCGGAGGCGAGACGGGCCCATGTACGGTCGGCGTCAAAGGACGGAGAGATCTCGAGCCGGGCCCGCGCAGCCAGCGCACAGCCGACCACGTTCACGATGCCGTGAACGTGGTGAAGCGGAAGGACGAGCAAGGTGTGATCCGCGGACGTCCACTCCCACGCGCCCACGAGCGAACCTATCTGCGCCGCCAGGTTCGCGTGGGTCGTCACGACGCCTTTCGGCCTCGCGGTGGTGCCGCTCGTGTACACGATGAGCGCGCGGCGATCGGGCGTGACCTCCGGCAGGCGATTGACCTCCGGCCCGTCGAGCAGGTCACGCGTCATGAGGAAACGGGCGCCGGCGGCCTGCGCGATCGGCTGGAGGATGCCGGCGAATTCAGGATCCGCGACAACCACGGCTGATTCAGAGTCGCGGATTACGTACTCCAGTTCAGCCGGCGGATGCGACACGGCCAGGGGCACTGCAACGCCGCCGGCCCGCCAGATGCCGCGCGCGATCGCCACGTGGGCGAAGCTCGGCGGTGAAAGAAAGGCCACGCGCACGCCCTCGAGATCGGGCTGGGAGCCAAGCAGCCCGCCGGCCACGCGCGCGGCGAACCGGTCGAGGTCGTCGTAAGTGAACGTTCCATCCGCCGCGATGACCGCCGTGTCCGTGATCATGGGCTTAATATTGTCGTCCATGGCACGGGATCATTTCTCGTCCGTTGCCGCCAGGTACGCGGAATGCCGGCCGTCGTACCCGCGGGCGCTCGCGACATTCCTGGCGAGCCTCGTTCCGGCACGACAACTGGCGTGGGACTGCGGAACGGGATCCGGCCAGGCCGCGGTGATTCTGGCGGAGGAATTCGCTCGGGTCGTGGCAACCGATCCGAGCGACGCGCAGCTTCGTCATGCCGTGCCGCATCCGCGCGTCGAGTACCGGAAGGGCGACGCGTCTGCCTCAGGTCTGCCGGGCCAGTCGTGCGATCTCGGTGACATCCGCGCAAGCCGCACACTGGTTCGACGTGCCGGCTTTTTATGCCGAGGTGGACCGCGTGCTCAAACCGGGAGGCATTCTGGCGGTGTGGGGCTACGCCGCCATTCTCGTGAGTCCTTCCATCGATCCGGTGATCGCCAGGTTCGAGCACGAGCACGTAGGGTCGTACTGGCCTGAGGGGCGCGACTTGGCGACCAATCAGTATCGAGACCTGCCATTCCCGTATCCCCGGCTCCACACGCCCTCGTTCATCATGGAGCGGCAGTGGACGTGCGCCGAATTCCTGGGCTACCTCGGAACGTGGTCGGCCGTCGATCGTTTTCGCGCGGCGGAGCACAGAGATCCGGTGGCGGACGTCGCCACGGTGCTGGAACCCTTGTGGGGGCCGTCGACGCGGCGGGTGGCGTGGCCAATTCATCTGCTGGCGGGCCGAAAACCATGACGCTGTTTCAGGAAATCGCGGAGGAGCTGACGGTCGTCGGTCGCCGGTTCTACGAGCGCGGCTGGGTCCTTGGGACAAGCGGGAATTTCAGCGCGGTGGTCTCGCGCCGGCCGTTGAGGCTCGCGATCACGCCGAGCACGGCCCACAAAGGGAAGCTTCTCGCCGGCCAGATTCTGCAGATCGACGACAGGGGGCAGGTGATTAGCGGCGAGGGCCGCCCGTCGGCTGAGACACGACTGCACCTGGAAATCGTCAAGCGCCGCGGCGCAGGTGCCGTCTTGCACACCCATTCGGTTTGGAGCACGATACTTTCAGGGCTTCACGCCGGCGATCGCGGATTGACCATCGAAGGCTACGAGATGCTGAAGGGTCTCGACGGCCTGTCGACGCACGCGCATCGCGAGTGGGTGCCGATCGTCGAGAACGATCAGGACATGGGCCGCCTGTCGCGCGTGGTCCGCGCGGCGCTGACGAAGCACGCTGGCGCCCACGCGTTCATTATCGCCAGGCACGGCTTGTACACCTGGGGCAAGAGTCTGGCCGACGCCGAGCGGCACATCGAGATACTGGAGTTCCTGTTCGAGACGATCGGACGGACGGGAGGGGGGACATCATGGCGCTCGTAAGAATCCCAGCCGAAGATCGCACCATCACCGAGGTGGCCGAGTTGCGCGGGTTCCTTGCCGACAGCGGCATCGAATACGAGCGGACCGAGCCCGACGTGCCCGTGCCGATCGGCGCGCCCGCCGAGGAGATTCTGACGGCTTACAAGGCCAAGATCGACGATCTCAAGGCGCGCGGCGGCTATGTGACCGCCGACGTCATCGACGTCCATCCGACCACACCAGGACTGGACGCCATGCTGGCGAAGTTCAGCTCCGAACATTGGCATGACGAGGACGAAGTGCGGTTCATCGTCGAGGGGCGCGGGCTGTTTCATATCCATCCGCCCGGCCGATCGGTGTTCGCGATCGAGGTCGAGGCCGGCGATCTCATCCGCGTGCCGAAAGGGACGCACCACTGGTTCGACCTCTGCGGCGATCGCAGGATTCGCGCCATTCGGCTCTTTCAGGATCCGGCGGGCTGGACGCCGCACTACACGAAGAGCGGCGTCGACAAGGACTTTCAGCCGGTCTGCTTCGGTCCCGCGTATTTCGGACCCGGCGCAAACTCAGCTGCGTGAACTGCCGACATCTTGACGATCGCCGCCATCGTCCTTGATATCGAAGGCACGACGACGCCGATCGCGTTCGTGCATGACGTGCTGTTCCCGTTTGCGCGAACCGGTCTCCGATCGTACCTGCACGACGAGCGGCACGCCGGCGACCTGCCTGAAATCGTCTCGCTGCTGCGAGCCGAGCATGCGGCGGACGTCGTGATCGGCGCGCACCCTCCACCCTGGCAGGACGCGACGGGCGAGGAGCTCCTCGCCTCGGTCGAGGCCTATGCGCTGTGGCTGATGGACCGCGATCGCAAATCGCCGGGCCTCAAGCGCCTTCAGGGGAACATCTGGGAGATCGGGTACCGCGCCGGGAAGCTGAAGGGCGAGGTCTTTCCCGATACCGCGCCGGCAATCCGCCGGTGGCGGGAGGCAGGGATAGACGTCGCCATCTATTCGTCGGGGAGCGTGCTCGCGCAGCGCCGGCTGTTTGAATCCACGCCCGACGGTGACCTGACCGGCCTGATCACCGCGTTCTTCGACACGGCCGTCGGACCCAAGACCTCACGGGACAGTTACGAACGGATCGCCCGTGCCCTGGGACACGAGCCGTCGCAGATTCTGTTCATCTCCGACGTCACGGCCGAATTGGCCGCGGCGCGCGCGGCCGGCTTCCGGGTCCTGCTGTCTGAGCGTCCCGGCAACCCGCCGCAGCCCGACGCGGTCCAGTTCGAGTCGATGGGAGACGGGTTGGATTTCCACAGATTCAACCCATCCCCCTAGAATGTGCTGATGCGAAAGGGCATGTTCGCGACGGCGGCGATCGGACTCGGTCTCACCTTCAGCGCTGCGGCGCAGAGCAGCCAACGCGCCGCGGCGCCGACGCAGGCGGCGCCGGCAGCGCACGCGCCCGGCGCGCTCGAGCGGTTCACCGTGCCGTCCGACGGGCATCCGATGGCCGTCTGGGCCAGGCGGCCCGCCAGTCCGCGCGGCGTGCTTCTGCTGGTTCACGGGATGACCTGGAGCACCCGGCCCGACTTCGATCTGCAGGTCCCCGGACTCCAACGCTCGATCATGACCAGTTTCGTCGCGCAGGGCTTTGCCGCCTACGGCGTCGATCTGCGCGGTTACGGCGAGACGCCGCGGGATGCGACCGGCTGGTCCACGCCGCGTCGCAGCGCGGCGGACGTCGCGAACGTTCTGACGTGGGTGGCGTCGCAGCATCCCACGTTGCCGAAGCCGGCGCTGGTCGGCTGGTCGCGCGGCGCCGCGATCGCGCAGATGGTGGCTCAGTCATCGCCGGCCCGCCTGTCGGCCCTGGTGCTCTTCGGCTTCGTTTTCGATCCAGACGCCCAGTTTGTCGATGCCAACGGGAGCGACAAACCGCAGATGGCGAAGAACACTCCGGATGCCGCGGCCAGCGACTTCGTCTCGTCAAAAGTCACGCCACCCGCGGTGATCAAGGCCTACGTGGAGCAAGCCCTCAAGGCGGACCCGGTACGGATCGATCTGAGGAACGACGGCGAGTTCAGTGTGCTGAAGCCCGCAAAGGTGTCGGTGCCCACGCTCGTGATGTACGGTCAGCAGGACGCCATCAACGACCAGGAGGCCGGCAAGTTTTTTGCCGCACTGGGCACCGGCGACAAGCAACTGATCGTGCTGCCGGGCGGCGACCACGCGGCGCTTCTCGAGGACACGCACGACATGTGGATCGCGGCGATCGTGAGTTTCCTGACGCGTCCGGCAGTGCATCGGTAGAGAATTGGCGTGGCTCACGCGTCCGAGACGCCGATTCAACGTCTCTCCTTTGCCGTGTTTTTCTCCCTGCAGGGCTTCACCCAAAAAGGCTGACCGAAGGTGGGCATGAGCATCCGTCTTCCGCACCCGCTGGTGCTTCTGCTCGGCGGCGTGGCAGTCGCAACCGCGCTCACGTGGGCGCTGCCCGCGGGCGTATACGAACGTCGCGAGGATCCATCGACACGCCGGCAGGTTGTGGTGGCGGGAACCTACCACCTCGTCGCCCACGCGCCGGTCGGCCCGTTCGCCGCCGTCGTCGCCGTGCCCCGCGGGTTTGTCGACGCCGGGGAAGTAGTTGCCGTCGTACTGCTGGTCGGCGGCGCCTGGGTGGTCATTGATCGGCTCGGCACGCTCGGGCGTCTCGTCGCGGCCCTCGTTGGACGGTTCCAGCGCCGCGGCTTGATCGCGATCCCGATCATCTCGCTCTTCTTCGCCGTCATGGGCGCACTCGAGAACATGCAGGAAGAGATCATTCCGCTCGTGCCCGTTCTGCTTCTGCTTGGCCGTGGCCTCGGCGTAGACGCGGTGTCGGTCGTCGCGATGAGCGCGGGCGCGGCCATGATTGGCAGCGCGTTCGGTCCGACCAATCCTTTTCAGGCCGGGATCGCGATGAAGCTTGCCCAACTGCCGCCGGTGTCGGCAGGCGCCCTTCGCCTGGCGATGTTCATCGCGGCCTTCGTCCTCTGGGTGGGTTGGACTCTGAGACATGCGGCGCGTACGCGCACATCGCCATCGAACCCCGCCCCGCGACATCCTCAAGCCGCACCGCGTTCCTCGCGAGAAGGAACCCCGGAGCCCACGAGCCCCGGAGCCCAGGAACCTGCTCTCCGGACTGACCTTGCAATTTTTCTGCTCGTCCTCTCGCCCATGGCTGCCTACGTCTATGGAGCGATCGCCCTCGACTGGGGGTTCAACGAGCTGTCCGCGGGATTCCTGATCGCCGGCAGCGCGGCGGGACTGATCGGAGGCCTCGGCGTGGCCGGTACGACGGCCGCGTATCTCGAAGGGATGCAGAGCCTGCTGCCGGCGGCGATGCTCGTCGGCGTCGCACGCAGCATTTCCGTCGTGCTGAGCGACGGGCGCGTGATCGACACGATTCTGCATGGCCTGGCTGTACCGCTCGGCCATGCGGCGGCCTCGTCAGCTGCGCTTCTCATGATTCCCTTTCATGTCCTCATCCATGTCGTCGTTCCAAGCGTGAGCGGGCACGCGGTGCTGACGATGCCCGTGCTGGTGCCGCTGTCGGATCTGCTCGGCATCTCGAGGCAGGTGACGGTACTGGCGTATCAGACTGGTGCAGGCCTGACAGAAATGCTGACGCCAACCAACGGCGCCCTGATGGCGGTCCTTCTCGCCGCCGGTGTCTCGTACCAGCGCTGGATGCGCTTCGCCCTTGTCGGCGCCGCGCTCGGCCTCATGGTGGGCATCGCCGGCATGCTCGTCGCCATGCATTGGCAATGACGCGAGATGCCTGATCGCATTCACGCCCCGGAATTGAGCGGCGCGCTCGAGTGGCTGAATGTGCCAGGGCCGTTGACGTTGAAGGCGCTCCGCGGCAAGGTCGTACTCCTGGATTTCTGGACGTACGGCTGCGTGAATTGCATGCACGTCCTGCCGGACCTGAAGCGTTTGGAAGGGAAGTATCGCGACGCGCTCGTCGTAATTGGCGTGCACTCCGCGAAGTTTTCGAATGAACGGAAATCGGACAACATCCGCCGGATCATCGTGCGGTACGAGATCGAGCATCCGGTCGCGAACGACGCCGCGTTCGCCATCTGGAAGGCGTATGGCGCTCGCGCGTGGCCGACGCAGGTGTTGATCGATCCCGAGGGCTATGTGGTGGGCACGGCCTCTGGCGAGGGGCACGGGGAGGCGTTCGATCGGACGATTGCGGCGGTCATTCACGTATTTGACGAACAAGGAAAGATCGACCGCACGCCCCTGCCGGTCTCTCCGGAGCGGGAGCGTCTGCGGACGTCGACGCTCGCCTTTCCTGGAAAGATCCTGGCCGACGAGGCCTCGGGGCGACTCTTCATCGCGGACTCGAATCACAACCGCATCCTGATCGCGACCTTGGACGGCCACGTCAGGGACGTCATCGGCAGCGGCGAGGCCGGGAGTGCCGATGGCCCTTTCGAGCAGGCGACGTTCTACCGCCCTCAGGGCCTCGCGCTTGATGCAGACAGCCTCTATATCGCCGATACCGAAAACCACATCGTGCGGGTCGCCCATCTGAGCGACGACCGCGTGAGTCGGGTCGCCGGCACCGGCATGCAGGCGGCCTGGGGCGGCCAGGGCGGACTGGCCCTGGAGACCGCGCTCAGCTCACCGTGGGACGTGCTCGTGGCCGGCCGGCTGTTGTTCGTCGCGATGGCCGGCACCCACCAGATTTGGATGGTCGACCTGGATCGCCGGCTGGCGTTTCCCTATGCCGGATCCGGCCGGGAAGCGCGGCTCGACGGCCCCGCCGACGAGGCGGCGTTCGCGCAGCCGTCGGGACTCGCACTGAACGACTCGATCCTCTACGTTGCGGACGCCGAGTCCAACATCATTCGCGCGATCGATCTGCCTCCCAGCAATCGTGTTCGGACACTCGCGGGCGGGAACCTGTTCGATTTCGGCGACAAGGATGGCTATGGTGACGAGGTCAGATTGCAGCACCCGCTGGGTCTGGCAATGACCGGCGGGCGGCTATTCGTCGCGGACACCTACAACCATCGGATCAAGGTGATGAATCCGGCGGAGCGGCGCGTCCAGGTCCTTGCCGGGGACGGCACCGCAGGAGATACGGACGGCCCGGCTGGACAGGCGCGCTTTTACGAACCAGGCGGCGTCACGGCGGCTGCCGGCAACCTGTACGTTGCGGACACGAACAACCACGCGATTCGCAGAATCGCCATCGCGGAGGGTGTCGTCGAGACCATGCAAATCACGGGCATATAGGCACGGGCATATAGGCCGGCTTTCTCGAGCGCAAGCGTGTTAGACTGCCGCCTCAATTCGCATGAACCGCCCGATTCGAATGATTTCGTGGAGCGTGCTGGTTGTCGCCGCCGCCTGTGCGCCGCCCGCCAGCCGGGATGGCGCCGCCGTCCGTCACGACGTCGTGCTGCCGCTCGACACGGTGACGGTCGAGGGCCGTGTCCCGCGGGCCGCGACGCTCGAAGTCCTTCTCCGGCAGAACCAGGTGCAGCCTGACGTCGCCGCGTCCTTGGCGATGGCCGTGAGCGAGGTTCTCAACCCGCGCAATCTTCAGGCCGATCGTGCCTTTCGCCTGACGCGGACAATCGACGGCCTGTTCCGCGAGTTCCAGTATCAAATCGAAACGAACCGGTTCTTGCGAGTCGTGTTCCGTCAGCGGGGTGCGGACGGGCAGGCGCAGTTCGATGTGGCGGTCGTGCCGTACCCCCGCGAGGTCGCGGCGATCACGGCCGACATCACCCGCGAGCGGCCGTCCCTCATCGCGGCGTTCGACGCAGCGGGAGAAAGGAGCCCGCAGCTGCCGCTGGTCCTCGCAGAGATGTTCAGCGGTGAGATCGATTTCAACTCGGAGCTGCAGCGCGGCGATTCAGCCAGCGTCTTGTTCGAGCGGGTCCTTCGCGACGGGCAGGTTGTCGGATACGGCGACGTGCAGGCCGCACTGCTCGACCACGGCCGCCGCCGGTTCGTCGGGATCCGCTTCGTGGGTGCCGACGGAAAGCCCGCGTGGTACGACGAGAACGGCCGGTCGCTCAAACGGCAGTTTCTCAAGTCGCCGCTGCCGTTTGAGCCACGCGTGACGTCCGGCTTCACGAACCGCCGGCTGCACCCGCTCTTCGGCGACTACCGCGCGCACCTCGGCGTCGACTACGCCGCCCCGATCGGGACGCCGGTGGTGTCGGTCGCGGGCGGGACCGTCGAGTCGGCTGACTGGAGCGGCGATGCGGGCCGGCTCGTCGTCGTCCGGCACGCCGGAGGGTACGAGACGTTGTACCTGCACCTCTCATCTTTTGGCCCGGGCATTCGTGCCGGCGCGCACGTGAATCAAGGGCAACTGATTGGACGCGTCGGCATGACCGGCGCCGCCACCGGGCCGCACCTTGATTATCGGGTCAGGAAGAACGGCATGCACGTCAATCCCATGCTCGAGCACAGCCGGATGCCGCCGGGCGAGCCGATTGCGGAATCGGCGCTGGCCGCGTTCGCTGAGGCGCGCGATCGCGCGCTGGCGGAACTGAAGGATCTCACCACCAAGAAGCAGTAGGCTTCTTGCGATGTCCGCCCTGTTCCCTTTTCGGGCCTTGCGGCCCGATCCTGAGACCGCCTCCGAAGTTGCCGCGGTTCCGTACGACGTCGTCACCACGGACGAGGCACGAGCACTTGTCGCCGGCCAGCCTCTGAGTTTCCTGCGAGTCACCCGGCCGGAGGTCGATCTTCCGCCGGAGACGAATCCCTACGACGAACGGGTGTACGCGCAGGCAAGCCGCAATTTCGAGGATCTGAAGCGTGCCGCGCCATTGCTGCTGGAAGACCAGCCCTCTCTGTATTTGTACCGTTTGACGATGGGCTCTCACGAACAGACGGGGCTGGCAGGTTGCTTCTCGCTCGATGAATACGATAGCGGCCTCATCAAGAAGCACGAGCGCACGCGAAAGGACAAAGAGGACGACCGGACACGCCACATGCTGGAATTGCGCGCGCAAACGGGACTTGTGTTCCTGACCTATCGCGCCTCGGCAGCCATCGATGCGATTGCCGCGCGAGTGACGACCGGGGCGCCGCTGTACGACTTCGTCGCTCCTGATGGCATCGCGCATACCCTATGGCGCGTGCCGGTGGCGGATCAGTCGCGGCTCATCGAGGCCTTTGCGGAGCTGCCGGCGCTCTACATCGCGGACGGACATCACCGCGTCGCGAGCGCCGCCCGCGCCAGGGCCTCCCTGCTGAGGGACGGCCGGCCGTCAGACAGTGCCGCCCGCGTCGTGGCCGTGGCATTTCCCGATACGCAGGTGCAGATCCTTCCATACCATCGTGTCGTTCGAGACCTCGGCGGCCTGACCGCCGACATGTGGCTCGCACGGCTGCGCGAACGGCTGCGGGTGAGCGACGGAGGAGCGGCGCCCACGCGGCCGGGTGAAGTCAGCATGTTTCTGGCCGGCAGGTGGTACGCACTCGAGTTGCCCGCGGCTGCACCAGGAACAGTGCGGGCGGACGCGTTGGACGTGGCGGCTCTTGAAAGAGAAGTCTTCGGGCCGCTCCTGGGTGTAGGCGACATACGGACAGACAAGCGGGTCGATTTTGTCGGCGGCGCCAGAGGCACGGCGGCGCTCGAGCGCCGCGTCACGAGCGGAGAAGCCGCCGTCGCCTTTTCACTCTATCCCGTGACCATCGACGATCTGATGGCGATTGCGGACGCCGGCGGCATCATGCCGCCCAAGTCGACATGGTTCGAACCGAAGCTCCGGGACGGACTGTTGGTACACTTGATGTGACTCCAGAATCCGAACTCGAATTCTGGACTGCCCGCGACTTCCATGATCCACCGCATTTACAATTTCTCCGCCGGCCCCGCGATTCTGCCGGTACCGGTGCTCGAAGAAGCACAGCGCGATCTGATCGCCCTGCCGGGCGTCGGGATGTCGGTGATGGAGATCAGTCACCGATCGAAAGTGTTCGACGCGATCATCCAGGGCGCCGAAGCGGACCTGCGGACACTCGGCGGCATCCCGAGGAATTACAGGGTCCTCTTTCTACAAGGTGGCGCCAGCCTGCAGTTTTCGATGGTGCCGATGAACCTGCTGCTTCCCGGCCGGACCGCCGACTACATCGTGACCGGCGAGTGGGCGAAACGAGCTCTGGCGGAGGCTGTCAAAGTCGGCCGCACGAACGTTGCGGCGTCGACTGAGAACGAGGCATTCCGCCGGATTCCCTCGCAGGGCGACCTCCGCCTCACCCGCGAAGCGGCGTACGTCCACATGACGTCGAACAACACCATTCATGGCACCGAGTGGCAGGAGATTCCGGAGGTCGGCGAGGTGCCACTCGTCTGCGATACCTCGTCGGACATGTATTCGCGGCCGATCGATGTCTCGAAATTCGGCCTCATCTATGCCGGCGCGCAGAAGAACCTCGGCCCATCCGGCGTGACCGTCGTCGTCATGCGCGAAGACCTGATGGCTCGCTCGGCCGAGACTCTGCCGACGATGCTGAACTACCGGACGATTGCGGAGAACGGGTCGATGTACAACACGCCGCCCGTATTCGGCATCTATATCCTCAGGCTGGTCATGAAATGGCTGGTCGGCATTGGCGGACTGCCGGCGATAGCGCAGATGAACGATCGGAAGGCGGCGCTGTTGTATGAGGAACTTGACCGCACGGCGTTCTGGCGCCCTCACGCGGACAAAGGGAGCCGCTCGCGCATGAACGTGACGTTCCGCCTCGGCTCTCGCG
This sequence comes from uncultured Acidobacteriota bacterium, assembly GCA_963724645.1. Taxonomy (GTDB): domain Bacteria; phylum Acidobacteriota; class Vicinamibacteria; order Vicinamibacterales; family SCN-69-37; genus CAVXSP01. Next base: position 621,074 of record CAVRVJ010000003.1, on the reverse strand, counting down.
GATCTCGAAGCGCAGTTCGTGAAGCAGGCGACCGCCGCGGGATTTGACGGCCTCAAGGGTCATCGGTCGGTCGGCGGCCTGCGGGCATCGATCTACAATGCCTTCCCGATCGAAGGCGTCCGGGCGCTCGTCGAATTCATGCGGGAGTTCGAGCGAACTCACGGGTAGGGCCGGCATCATTTCTCATTTCGGCCCGGCGGGCCCGTCCCTGTGCCGGCTGCGGCGGCGCCGGCGCCTTCTGCGCCGCGTGGGCGGGTGTTCGGCCGCCCCTTCCCGAGTCGCCGCCTCCTCTGGAATGTGCTGATGCCGGTGCAGCTTCGCGACCTTCCAGTGTTCGAGCCGGTCAGGCGCATTGCCAAGAATCTCCAGCCATGTCAGCGCGTCGGCGAAGGCCGGCCGATGCGGCAGGCCGCGCGCAACACGCACCGGCAGGTCGGGGTCGATCAACCGCGGCAGCAGGATTCTGAGCTGCCGAAGCCGCTCGATGTCCTTCTTCGCCACCTGCAGCATGCCGAACTCGACGCGCTCATGGTGCGTGCCGGCGCCTCCGGGCGCCGGCGGCGTTCGCCGGTCCAATGCCCCAAGGGGAACGAGCAATGCCCCAATCAGGATCGTATTCGTCAGTTCAGACGGGGCGGCCGGAAAGCGCTGGCGGTACTCATCCAAGCTGGCAAGGGATTCCCACACGGCTTCCGGAGGCGCCTTCAGCTCCGGCGTGACCAGCTCGAGGAGCCGCACCCGGCCGAGTGCGCGGAAACTGGCCTCGGCGTATCCCGAGCGAAGAATCTTGAAGTACTCCTCGATCAGCCGCGCTGGCGACGCCTTCAAGATCAGCGTGCGGTGCCTGGCGATCGCCTCGAGCACGAATTCGTCCATGTCGAACCCGAGTCGCGCCGCCAGCACCGCCGCGCGCAGCATCCGCACCGGATCCTCGACGAAGCGCACGTGCGGGTCGCCGATAGAACGGATGACCCTCTGCTGGAGATCGCCCAGCCCGCCGACGTAGTCGATGACCGAATACGTCGCGATGTCGTAAAACAGCCCGTTGATGGTGAAATCACGCCGGAACGCGTCTTCCTCCGGCGTGCCGAAGGTGTTATCCCGGTGGATCATTTCCGGCGCCACTTCACCCGCCGCCGACGGAGGCGCCGATGACGCGACGACAACCGCGGCCTCTTCGGGTGGGAGATCAGCCGGCGGATCGGGCACGTTCTTGCGGAATGTCGCCACCTCGATCGTCTTCAAGCCGAACTTGATGTGCGCCAGCCGGAATCGTCGCCCGATGATCCAGCAGTTCCTGAACAGGCGCTTGATCTGGTACGGATGCGCGTCGGTACCGATGTCGAAGTCCTTCGGCCGCCGGCCGAGAATCAGATCGCGGACGCTCCCGCCGACCAGATACGCCGCGTGGCGGTTCTGGTGCAGCCGGTACAGCACTTTCAGCGCGTCCGGGTCGATGTCGCGCCGCGAGATGGGATGGTCCGCTCGCGGGACGATGACGGGATCCGGCACGGACGAATTATAGGGGGCGGCCGGCCTCGCCGGTCCGGATGGTATGATGCCGGCCGATCAAGTCAATGTACCGGCTCGCCTCCGCGATTCTTGCAGTCCTTGTGGCGTCCGTGATGCTGCGGGCGCAGGCGCCGCAGGCTCCTGCCCGTGGCGGCGGCAGGGGCGCTGGCGGCGCGCAGACTACGGCGCCGCCAGCTCCGCGAGGCGGCCCGACCCTGGGACCCGCCGATCGTCCGCCCGTTGACGCCGCTGCGGCAGATCGCGGCCGGACGGTCTGGGCCGCGGAATGCATCACGTGCCACGGCACCCAGGCGCGGGGCACGGACAACGGCCCCAACCTGGTGCGATCGGTGCTCGTCCTGCACGACCGGAACGGATCCGAAATCGGGCCGTTTCTCAAGAAGGGACATCAGACGCAGAGCGGGCGTCCGAGCTCGGCGTTGACCGAGAGCCAAGCCGTGGATCTGGCCCACTTTCTGCGGCAGCGGATCAACGACACGCTGCGGGGATCTCCGATTTTCAACGTGCAGGACATTCTCACGGGAGATGCTGCCGCCGGCGCCGCGTACTTCAACGGCGAAGGGCGGTGCACGGCCTGCCACACCACGACGAGCCACAGCCTTGCGGGGATCGCCACTCGTATCCCCAGCCCGGTCGATGTTCAGCAGCGCATGTTGTTTCCGGGCACGGCGCGAGGGCGAGGTGCCGGGCCGAACCCGACAGCGGTCACGGTGGAGGTGACGCCCGAAGGCGGGGCGTCGATGTCGGGCGTGCTTCTCCAGTTGGACGACTTCTATGTCACCTTCCGAGACCCGTCGGGCGTCGTGCACGCCGTGAAGCAGACGCCAGGCACCAAAGTCGTCAAGACGGATCCTCTTCAGGCGCATCATGAACTCCTCGACCGGATCACCGACAAGAACATGCACGATCTGGTGGCGTATCTCGTCACGCTCAAGTGACAGAGAGTGAAAAGGGTGAAAGGGTGAAAGGGTGAAAGGGTGAGAGAAAGTCACGGAGAGAGATGCAGAGAAAGAGAGACAACAAAGACTCCGGCCGCACGGGCCGTGGGAACGATTCTGTTCCTGCTCTTTTCCCTCGTTCAGCCTTTGCCTTTTCTCTCACCCTTTCTCTCACCCTTTCACCCTCTCACGCTCTCACCCTCTGTCTCCGCGCTGCCGCAGAGCGGCGGTCTCGATCCCGCGAAACTGTTGAACCCTGGCACCGATTCATGGCCGAGCTACAACGGCGACTATTCAGGCCGGCGGTTCAGCGCGCTCAAGCAGATTGACGCCTCGAACGTCAAAGGGCTCAGCCTGGCCTGGCTGTATCCGATCGCCGGCGGCACGAAGGCGACACCGCTGTTCATCAACGGCATCCTGTACTTCGCGACGCCCGACAACGCGTTCGCTGTCGAGGCGCGGACGGGACGGGAGCTTTGGCACTTCACGTGGCAGTCGAAGGGCGGCATCCATATCGGCAATCGGGGCATGGCCGCCCTTGGCGACACGTTGTATTTCGAGACGCCGGATTGCCATCTCGTCGCCCTGAAGATGAGCGACGGGACCCAGCGCTGGAGCAAGACGATTTGCGATCTCGAGCTTTTCTACTACGGATCGGTGGCGCCGGTCGTCATCAAGAATCACGTCATCGCCGGTGTGAGCGGCGACGACCTCGATGTGCCTGGTTATCTGGAGGCCCACGACCCGGTGACCGGCGACGAGCAGTGGCGCTGGTGGGTCGTCCCGCAGAAGATGGATGAACCCGGTTCCGACACCTGGCCCAACGTGGAGGCGATGAAGCACGGCGGCGGCATGACGTGGCAGCCTGTCACCTACGATCCGGAGCTGAACCTGATCTATGTCACGACGGGCAACCCGCAGCCGGTGATCGCGTTCAAGAATCGGGCCGGCAGCAATCTGTTCACCGGCTCCATCGTCGCGCTCAACGCCGACACGGGCAAGATGGTCTGGTATTTTCAGTCGTCGCCGCACGACACGCACGATTGGGACTCGACCCAGACGGCCGTGCTCTTCGATGGCGAAATCAACGGTCAGCCGAGAAAGCTGATCGCCCAGGCCGCCCGCAACGGCCACTTTTTCGTCCTCGATCGGACCAACGGCAAGGCGATTGTGTCATCCGAGTTCGTGAAGACGAACTGGTCGCTCGGGTACGACGCCAAGGGCCAACCCATTCCCAATCCGGCGAAGTTTCCGCAACTGGACGGCGCGCTCGTGTCGCCGAACCAGGGCGGCGCGGCCAACTGGCCGTCTCCAAGCTTCAGTCCGCTCACTGGGTTGTTCTACGTGAATGCGACGCGGGCCTTCAGCGTGTATTACATCTACGATCCGAGCGACAACCCCCAGGGCTGGGGCGGCACGGACCGCGGCGGCTGGTCCGAATCGATGCTGCAGGCAATCGACTACAAGACCGGAAAGGTGCGCTGGAGCCATCCCTGGGAGGGCGGCAGCCATCTCGGGATTCTGACCACAGCGGGCAACGTGCTCTTCACCGGCGGCTCCGGCGGCCTCGAGGCGCTCAACGCGACGACGGGCCAGGCGCTGTGGCATTCGCGCATCGGCAACGTGACCAACGGCCCGATTACGTACGAGATGGACGGACAGCAGTACGTGGTCGTCTCATCGAGCAGCGCGATTGTCGCGTTCGTGTTGAATAGATAAGGAAAGGGGTCCCAAGGTCCACGCCCACTTGCACGACGGGCTGCTACGGCTTCGCCTCTTTCCAATTCTTTCCGATGCCGACATCGACTGTCAGCGGCACGTTCAGCGCAAACGCCCGCTGCATGACATCCTTCACGAGGCTGGCGACCTCCGCCGCGTCATCGTCCGGCGCCTCGAACAGCAATTCGTCGTGCACCGTCAGGATCATGCGGCTGGGCGCGGACGCCCCGGCGTTGCGGCGCGCGAGCGCGGCGTGCACATCGATCATGGCCTTCTTCAAAATGTCCGCGGCGGTGCCCTGGATCGGCATGTTGACCGCTTCGCGCTCGGCCGCCATGCGGATCATTCCGTTACGGCTGGTCAACTCCGGCATGAGACGGCGCCTACCGGTGATCGTGCGCACGACTCCGCTGGCACGGGCGTCGGCCAGGGTCCGGTCGATGTACCCGCGAACTTCAGGGTAGCCGGAAAAATACGCGTCGATGAATGCCTGCGCCGCCTGCTGCGGGACGCCGATATCCTTCGCGAGCGTGAACGCGGTTTTCCCGTAGAGCAGCGCGTAGTTGATGATTTTCGCGCGCCGTCGCAACTCGTGCGGGTCGAGCCCGCTGTTGGCGCCGAAGACACGCTCGGCAGTTTGATCGTGGATGTCGACGCCGCGGCTGAAGGCTTCGACGAGCGCGGCGTCCTCCGAGAGGTGTGCCAGGACGCGCAGCTCGATTTGCGAGTAGTCCGCGGAAATCAGGACGTGCCCCGGCTCTGCAACGAAGGCGCCGCGAATCTCGCGCCCTGCCGCGGTCCGGATCGGAATGTTCTGCAGATTCGGGTCGCTGCTGCTCAGCCGGCCGGTTGCGGCGACGGCCTGGTTGAACGTCGTGTGCAGCCGGCCGGTCGCCGGGTTGACGAGCCCAGGCAAGGCGTCGACATACGTGCCCTTCAACTTCTGAAGGCTTCGCCATTTGAGTACGAGGCCGGGCACTTCGTGCGTGAGCGCCAGTTCCTCGAGCACGTCGACGGCCGTGGAGACCACGCGGGTCTTGCCGGTCTTCTTGCCTGGCTGCAGATTCAGCTTCTCGAAGAGGACATCGGACAGCTGCTTGGGCGAGTTGATGTTGAACTCGCAGCCGGCGAGCGCGTAGATCCTGGTGCCGAGCCCGTCGAGCTGCAGCTGCATCGCCCGGCCCTGCGCAGCCAGCGCGTCGCCGTCGATCTTGATTCCGGCGCGCTCGATGGCTGCCAGCACGGGAATCAGCGGCTGCTCCAGTTCCCGATACACGCGTTCCAGTCCTTCGCGCTGAAGGTCCTCGTGCAGCTTGGGTGCGAGCACCAGAGGCAGGTCCGCGCGCTCGGCGGCGTAGGCCAGCAGCGATCGCGCGGGCACGTCGCTCAGCCTGACGGCCTTGGTGCCGCGGCCGGTCAGATCCTCTTCGGAAAGGGCCCGATAATTTGCCCGCTCGAGCACCAGTCCCTCGATGTCATGGCTGGATCGCGTGGCGTCGAGCAGATAGCTGAGGACCATCGTGTCCAGATCGGTCGCCCGCCAGCGTCACGCCCTCCCGGGCGCAGGCGATCGTGACGAATTTCAGATCGTGGCCGACCTTGGCGATGGACGGATCCGCCAGCACGGGGCCGAGGCGATCGAAGGCGTCGCGGACCGACACGTTCGGCGTATCCGCGAGCCCTCCATGCGCCATCGGGATGTAGCAGCCGGTTCCCGGCCGCGCAGAAAACGCCCAGCCGACCAGCTCCGCCTGCACCGCGGAGGAACTGGTCGCCATCACGCCGATGCCGACACGGCCTGCCTCCCGGATGGACTGCACCAGCGCGTCGATCTCCGGGAGCGACGTGAGCACGCAATAGTCGCGCGGCGGACGTCGCGGCCGTTGGCGCGAACTCCGAGACCAGCGTGCGAAACCCCAGGGACGAAAACAGCGCGTAGCAGCGTTCGCGCGATGGACCGCGATAGCGTACGGCCTCCGCGTCGAACGCCACGGGCACGTCGGTACGGATTCGCGCCAGCTCCCGGCTCTCTCTGGCGGAGTCCGCGCGAGGTCAACAGCCCTTCGCGATACCGCTTGTTCGTGATCGTCGCCGCGGCTGCCAGCAAGGCATCGAGCGTTCCGTGCGTCGAGATCAGTTCGCGCGCGCCCTTCTCGCCGATGCCGGGCACGCCTTTGATGTTGTCGATGCTGTCGCCCATCAGCGCCAGGACATCGACGACCTGATCCGGGCGGACGCCGAACTTCTCGACGACGCCAGCCGGGTCGAACCAGATGCCCTCGTCGCGCGGGTTGAACACGCGGATGCCGTCGCCGACGAGCTGAAAGAAATCCTTGTCGCCCGTGACGATCGCGACATCGAACCCTGCGGCGCGCGCCTGCACTGCCAGCGTGCCAATCACGTCGTCGGCCTCGAACCGCTCGGACGTGAGGATCGGCACACCGAGGGCCTCGCAGGCCTCGTGCACCAGCGGAATCTGCTCCGCGAGGTCTGAGGGCATCGGCGCGCGATTTGCTTTGTAGTCCTTCGCCAGATCGTCACGGAAAGTCGGGCCGGCCAGGTCGAATGACGCCGCGATGTATTCCGGCTTTTGATCTGCGAGCAGTTTCCGAAGCATCGTTGAGAAACCGTAGACGGCATTCGTGGAGCGGCCGTCCGGTCCGGTCAACCCGCGGATCGCGTGATAGGCGCGGTACATCTGCGAGTTGCCGTCGATCAGAAACAGCTGGGGCATTTTTGTCCGGGAACTGCACACGACGCTCGCCCGCGCCACGCGACGCGCTCAGGGCGCCCCGAGCGTGTCGAGGCTCCGCTGCCATGAGCTGCGCCTGCGGCGCAGCTTCGGGCCCGAGGAACTTCCAAAGAATGTATATCATGCGCTCGATGCGAGTCGGGTCACACGCGCTCGTTGCCTTGGCGTTCGTCCTGGCCGCGGCGTGCGCAGGAGTCTTCGGACGCGAATATGAGTACGAGGAGGAGCTCTATCTCAACATAGACGGCTCGGCCTCTGTCGTGATCAACTCGTCGATTGCGGCGCTGGTTGCACTGCGGGACCTGCCGCTCGAAACGTCGCTGCACGCGCGGTTCGACCCCCAGGCGATAAGACGGCTTTACGAATCACTCGGCTGCCACGTTGTTCGCATCGGTCAGCCCTGGTACCGGCACGGCCGGCGGTTCATTCAAGTCCGGCTGAGCACGGCCGATGTGAGGTCACTCGGCGGCTGTAAGCCACTGACGTGGTCGACCTATCGTTTCAACCAGAGTGACGGCACCATTCTCGTCGAGCAGATCCTGGGCAAGTCCGCGGCCCAGGAAGAATCGAGCCCACGTGTCGTGGACGCCCCTTGGAGTGGAACCGAAGTGGTGGCGTTTCGGATGCACCTGCCGAGTAAGGTGCTGTCCCACAATGTGCGGCTGCTCAAGGACAACACGACCGGCGACATCGAGCGTGGCAATATCCTGACCTGGGAGCAGCGGCTCTCCGATCGGCGCGCCGGCGTCCCGATCGTGATGCAGGTCACGATGGACCCGGAGTCGATTCTGTACCGGACCCTCTGGCTCTTCGCCGGATCGTTTCTGGCGGCGATCGTCGTGCTCGCGGCGCTGATTTGGTGGACGATTCGAAAAGGGCGGAAGCGGTTGACGCGCCCTTGGAACGGCTCTAGCCGCCGCCTGCGATCCGAATGTCCTGCGTCCTCTTCTCGCCTTCCGCAATCGTCAACGACATCGATGCCGGCACGACCTGCGACAGGAACGCAGGATCGTACCACTCGCCCGGCTCGGCGTCGGTCACTGCGGTCAAGCGATACTGGCCAGCCGGAAAACCACGAAGCGTGAACGTGCCATCGGTGCCCGGCCGCACGGACATGATGCGGCGCGATTGAGGGGTCCAGTACCGATTGTCCGCGGGAAACAGAATGATCGTGTAATCTGCGGTCGGCCGCCCCATCGAGTCCTGCAGCGTGCCGGAGAGCTCCTGGCTGAGGTCGGTGAACGTCAGCAGCAAGCCGGAGATGTTTTCGTTCGGTTTGACATTCAGCGGAAAGTCCAGCGCGTCGATGCCGTTGACGACCGCCGATTTCAAGCTCCACGCGCCGCTGATCGGCGCCGCGCCGGCGACGGCGCCCCTGGCGCCCCGGCCTGCACCCCCGCCGGTGTTGGCGCCAATGAAATAGCGGCCCGGCACGACGCCGGCCATCGTGAAGTTGCCGCTCGCATCGACCTGCGGCACGCTGGCGGCTCCGACCGGCGTTTGCATGTCGAGCGGCCGCAGATTCACGCGGACGCCGGACAGGTCAGCCGGCAGCGCTGCCCGCGCCGCTGAAGGCGACGCGTCCAGAGATGGTCATCCCGGGCTGAAGATTGAGCACGATGTCCGACAGGTCGCGTCCGTCGACCGCGACATCGGTGGAGGCCCAGAGCACCTGGGTAATCGGTCCGGCAGGGCCGACTCGTCCGTCGAGTAACACGAAACCGCCGCCTCCGCCCGCCGGACCTCGTCCTCTGATTCTGAAGGGCCGATTGCGAATCCTGCGGCGCGTTCGGATCCGTCTGGCGCACCGGCGCCCTCACCATGAGCGTGTATTCGCCGGGCGTGACGCTCTGAAATGAAAACGTACCGTCCGGACCGATTCGCGTCATCGATGAGCCAAGACCGGGCGGAGTCGGCACGTCCTGCTGTCCGGCGATCTGAAGACTGATCTTGCGCGCCCGGCGGCAGGGGCCGTCGGGACTCACGACCCGTCCCTGGACTTTCGCCGTCGGCACCAGCCGCAGCTGGAAATCAACACCGGCCCGTTCCTCACTGATTCCCAGGGCGATCTTGCCGGCTTGCGCCGGTGTCGCGGTGCCAGGGAAATACACGGGGGCATACCCCTGCGGCTGATCACTCTGTTGGACGAGTTGCTGCTGCAGTTGTTGAACCTGGTCCAGCAACTGCTGTCCTCGACCGCCGCCCAGGGCGTTGCCAAACGCGACGGCTCCTCCCAGGCCGCCTGCGCCTGGCGCGCCGCCCATGAGGGCGCCGACGCCGCCGGCCGCCTGCACCTGCTGCAGCAGCGGCTGCAGTTGCGACTGAATCTGCGCGGCAAAATCGCCGACCGCCTGATTTCTCGGGACGGCGCTGACCAGGTAGTCGCCGGGCAGCAACTGAAAAATGCGATAGATCCCGCGGTCGTCCGTCTGGCCCTGACCCGCAGACTGCAGGGTTTTCTGCCCGCTCTGGGACGCGAATCGATAGGCATGCACGGGCGTGTTCGGAGACGGCTCGCCGAACTCATCCACGACGACACCCGTAATCACGCCTCCTTTCGGCAGTGCGATGTTCGCGTTCGTGAGCGCCTGTCCTTCGGTCAGTTGAATCGGCGTGCCTTGCCGGCCAGGTTTTTTCGCGCCGTACGACACGCCGACGTATCCGGGCTTCAAGACATTGAGATTGAAACGCCCGGCGGGAAGTGCGACGAATGAAAAACGGCCCTGATCGTTGGTCAGAGTGGTCCGTTGACCGCGCAGGCTGGCGCCCGACAGGTTGACTTGAGCGCGACGTACCGGCGTTCCCGATCCGCTCAGCGTGACGACACCCGCGATTGAAGCGGTGCCGGTTGCCGCTGACTGGCCGGGAGCGTCGCGGGCAGGATTCTGCCCCCGCGCGCCGCCCCCGGCCCGGGACGCCTCGCTGACCACCGCCAGCGCCGCCGTTGCCCTGGCCCTGTCCGGGTCCGCCCGGCCTGACCGCCCAGTGGAGCGGCGCCGAGCAACATGCCTGCCACCGCGCAGGCGACGCCGACGACGAACAGTCGTGATAAAGGACGCAAAGTGGTTTTCATCCTGGCTGGCGCCCACCGATCCGGTTTACGCCGATCGGCCCGCTGACATTTAGACGCAGCCAAATGGCCGCGGTTCGCGTGGCGACGTCGAGGTAACCGAATGCCGCTTCTAGCGGTCGACTTTCAGGTCGTTCCGGACCGAGAAAGCCCCAGGCACCTGAGCAAGCACATACACGATGCTGCGGTCCATCTGGCTGCCGACCCGGCCGGTCAGTGTCACGTGTCCGCCTTCGACGATGATGTGGATCGGCGGCACGCGCCATCGAGGCGTATTGCCAGAATCCAGGGTTGCTGTAGATCGCGCGTGCAATTCGCAGGCGCAGTTCGGCGTCGTAGGGCGACAGCGGCAGAACTTTGATGTCGTTGATCAGGGTCCTGATGCCGTCGACCTTGGCGACGCGCCGGCCGATCTCTTCACGCTTGATCGGCGCGGTCACGCGGCCCGTCAGCGTCACCACGCGATTCTCGACACCGATAATGACGTCATCGAAGATGCTGAATTGGCCGTAGCGCTGGATCGCATCGACGACCCGCTCGGCGAGATCGGCGTCGGTAATTTCAGCCCGCGCGGCCGTCGGGGCCACCAGAAGGGCGGTCATCAGGCCGATGCCGAGGACCCAGATAGAGAACTTCTTCGTCATGGACACTTACCCGTGTTCCAGCCTCTACTGAGGCCGTGGTCCGGCAGGCACCGGCCTCAATTGCTCACCTTAAGAGCAAAGGCGGTACCAAGCCGAAAGTTCGGGTCACAAGCCCCGGCCTCCGCGACTGTCCGCCTCAGGCGACGATTCGGCCCTGAGACCCTTCATAGTGCCACAATTGTGAGGACGCCAAGGCCAATAAGCACAACCTGACGAACGCGCGGCGCGTGGTGTGAATTCCGGGTCACGTCGGCCCTGCCGATATAGAGGAAATCGCCCGCCGCAGACGCCAGGACGAACGCCGGAACCGCGAGCCAGGTCAGGAAAGCCAGACAGGCTACGTCAGTTCGCGATGAAGCCCTTCCTTGCACGCACGGTGAAGTTGCCTTTTCGGACGCGCACCTCGATCGTGTGCCAGCGGCCGTCCTTTGGCAGGGAAGAGACATAGCCGAGGAAGTACTGCTTGCTCAACTCATCGGCGATGCCCGCCGTTGTCGGATCCAGATCGCGGCTCGAGTAGATCACGTCGGTGCGGCCCCCGCTGTCGTCGGTAATCTCACGAAGCGCCCCGACGTTGACGCGATCTGTGGCCGGGCTCGGGGAGGCATGGGAGATAGGAGGAGCTGGCCTTGACGGGGCGACCGGCTTCTTACCAGGAAACGGTGCGGGCACCGGGGGATTCGACGATGGCGCCGGCGTCGCCGAGCGGTCGGAAGGCGCGGGCTCGCCAGACGCGTCAATACCAATCGCGTAGACGAGCACTTCGGTCTCGCGAATGAGCTGACGAAGCTCCGGGACCTTGGTCCGGCTGCTCGTGTCGTTGCCGTCGGTAATCAGCACGAGCGCCTTCTTGCGGCGCGAGCCGGCTTGCGCCATTGGCACCGCCTCCGCCACCGTGTCGTACAAGCGCCGTGCCGCCGCGCGCCTGCATTGCACCGAGCGCGCGACCCACCGACTGTCGATCCGGCGTCCACGCCTGCACGAGATCCGGGCGTGAGTCGAACCGATACAGAAACACCTCGTCTTGAGGACCGAGCAGGTCGAAGAGGAATCGATTCAGCGCGGCTCGAGCCGCGGCGATCTTCTCACCCATCATGCTGCCGCTGGTGTCCAGTGCGATGCCGAGACTCACGGGGACGCGTTCCGCGTCGAATTGCGAGATGGCTTGAGGTTTGCCGTCCTCGTAGACCACGAAATCATCCTTACGCAGCCCGGCCACGAAGCGTCCGTTGCCGTCCGTCACCGTGGCAGTGACATTGATGAGCTCCACGCCGGTCTTGAAGGAGAACCCCTGCCCGGTCGGACGCTCCTGCGCGTGGCGCGCGGTCACGGGCGAACATACGAGCAGCACCGCGACGAGCATCGACTCCGTACCTGACGTACCCGATCACGGCCTTCCCTCAGACCGCCGCGGCGCGGCATGTTGAACGGCGGGCGCGTCGATTGCGTCGCCTGTCATGCCGCCGGGCGGCTGACCCCTCCGATCCACGTGCGCGACAATGCCGCCTTCCTCCGATCGGAAGCCGACGCGGTACCGGCTCACGCGACCGGCGCCGGCAATGTGAACGACGAACGGTGACTCGTCCCCCGGCTGCAGGACGTTGAAGTCCAGACCTGCCTTGCCGCCCGCGAAATAATTGCCGTCTCGATCGAACAAGTAGACGACCGCGACGATCTTCCGTGCGGTCTGGCCGTCCGAGGGATTCTGAACGAGGCCGGTCACCGTAAACGCGCCGTTCGAATCAGCGGTGTGGCGCAGCGAGAGCAACTCGAGCGGGTGCGGTCCCGGATTGCGCGCGACCGGACTATCATTCGACGTGCCCGACTCGGCGGCGATCGCGGGGCGGTAGAGCGCGTACACGCTCGAGACGGCTGCCGCCATCAACAGTCCGACCACCCCGAGCGCGACCCATCGTCGAGACGGCGCGCCCGGCTCGACCTCCACAGTCGCACCAAACATCACCTCGGGAGCCGGCTTGGCCCTTGAGACTTGAACGGCGGGACGCGGACTGGCCCGCTTGCGGCTCGAATTCCGGGGCATCAAATCGCGTTCGGAAGGTCTGTGATCGTCCCCAAGTCGAATGTCCCAAGACTCGTCGCCTTCCTGGTCTTCGTCGTTCTCCACCGTGGCAAACCGGGCAATCGGCTCGCTCTCGGTCGCCATCACCTGCAGAGCTTCCACGCGGGCAATTGAGCGCTGCCGGTTCTCGCGCAGAAGCCGCCAGGCGAGTACGGACATGCCAATTGCAAGCGCCAGAGCCACGACCGTGACCACCATCAAGAGCGTCTCCATGGACCTACCTCAACTTGAATTCAACCGACACTTCAACGACGACGTCCACTGCCGCGCCCAGACGTTTTGCCGGAGCGAACCGCCACTGCCGCACCGCCTCGAGCGCTCTTTCGTCCAGGCCGGCCCCCAGCTTGCGAACGACGCGCAGGTTGCCGACCGATCCATCGCGGCGCACGACCACTTCCAGGACGACGCTGCCTTCAAGGGCGCGCCTCCTGGCCTCGTCCGTGTACAGCGGTTTGACTTCTCGCAACAATTGAGGCGGCTCGATCCCGCTTCCGGGGAGGAACGGTCCGCCGCCCGCGCCGCCGCCGGATCCGGGACCAATTCCGGCTCCGCGGCCCTCTCCCATTCCGGAGCCGGACCCCGTGCCGACGCCTCCGCCGGTTCCTGGACCTGCGCTGGGCGCCGCCGCAGACGCCTGATTGAGCACACCGGGCGTGTTTGAGGAGTCGGCCGGGACTGGGACGACGGGGGCCTGCACCGTCTGCTGCTGGGGTCTTGGCGGATCGATTCTTGGGGGATCGATCTTCGGTGGCTCGACCGGCTTCGGAGGCACCGGCTGAGGCGGGGGAGGCGTCTCGCGCGGCGGGGGCACCGGACTGCGTGACTTTGGGAAGAATCTTTGGCGGCGCTTTTCGCTCGGCGCGCGTTGGCAGATCCGGCAGCTTCAGGCCTCCGCCTCCACCGCCGCCGCCCGGGCCGCGTGAAATGATGTACACGAGCCGGACAGGTTGCGGGACCTTGATCTCCAGTTCGGTATCGTTGGCCGCAAGCAGTCCGGAGGTGACGACCACCAGGGTCAGCAGGAAGGCGATGTGGAGCGCGCCCGAGAAGAACAGCGGCAGCGCCTGGCGCCGTCGGGTTTCGCTCACCAGGGTGAGCGGCGGGCGAGGCGCGGCACTGAGTTGGGCGACACCGCCCAGGACCCGCACGAGGCGGATCGCTTCGTTCCGAGCGACGTACGGTCCCCGGGACGCGACGTATCCACCACGAAGCAGGCCCAGGACTCTCGGGACAGGCACGCCGGCGGCACGAGCGATCTCGTTGGCCGAGAAGACCGAATCATCTGCAGGAGGTGAAGCGACGGCGGTACGCATGGTGGCGGCGAGTACACCCGTTCACCATCATGTTTCGGCCAGACGCGCGTTGAAGAATAGGGTGAAAGTGTGAAAGGGTGTGACGGTGAAGGGCTCGCCCCTCACCCTTTCGCTTCAAGTCTCTTTGAACCCTCGACATACGTCACGCCGTCGACCTCCGCGAGGACGCGCGTGGCACGAAGGCCGGCGGAGGCGAGCAAGTCGCGCATCGCGTCGCCGGTCAGCGCAGCGCGCGGGCGGCGCAGCGCCGAGAAGAGGCCGGCAGTGCTTGCGCCTTCGATCGCCACGATTCGACCGCCGGGTCTGACGACCCGCACGGCTTCGCTGACAATGGTGACCGGATTTTCGCCGGGCATGCTCAGGCTTTGCGAGAGTACGACAATATCGAACACGCCCGCATCGGCGGAAATGGCGGAAAAGGATCGCTGTTCGAACTCGACCAGGGTTCCAGCGTCCGCCGCCGCGGTGTCGACCGAACGCTGCGCATCGGGTGAGGGATCGACCACGACCGTGCGGCCGTTCAGACCTGTGATGCCGGCGACGGCGGCGGCGAGGCGGCTATCGGCGGCTCCCACCATCAGCACTTGTTGCCCCGCCTTCGCGCCAATCATGGCCAGTGCCGTCTGGTGCGGCGGGGGGCCGGGCCTGAGCCACTTCATACGAGGTCTCTTTCCGGACTGCCGTCGCGCAAGGGCGCGGGCGGGCCTCAGATCCCGAATGATATAGTCCTACGCCGTGAACAAGGGACTGGCAATTGCTTCCGCCGACGGTAAAGTCGGCATCCTTCTTGTGGGCCTCGGTGCCGTGAGTACGACGACGATTGCGGGCACGATGGCCGTTCGGAAAGGTCTCGCTAAACCAATCGGCTCCCTCGTTGAAATGGGCACGGTCCGGCTCGGCAAACGCACCGAAGGCCGCACGCCGGCCATCCGCGACTTCGTGCCGATGGCCGCCCTGAACGACCTCGTGTTCGGGGGGTGGGACATTTTCGAGGACGACTGTTACGAGGCGGCCCGCACGGCCGGCGTCCTCGAACCTGCTCTTCTGGATCAAGTCAAAGACGAGCTCTCCGCCGTCAAGCCGATGCCCGCGGTCTTCGATCGGCAATACGTCAAGCGGCTCGACGGCCCGAACGTGAAGAAGGGCAAGAACAAGCGCGATCTGGCCGAACAGCTCATCGAAGACATCCGGCGGTTCAAGGCGCAACACAAGCTCGACCGGCTCGTGGTGGTCTGGGCCGGCAGCACCGAGATCTTTCTGACCGAATCTCCGGCGCATCAGACCGTCGAGGCGTTTGAAAAGGGACTTGAAACCAACGACCCGTCGATCCCCTCGAGCATGGTTTATGCGTATGCGGCCATCCGCGAAGGACTGCCCTACGCCAATGCGGCGCCAAATCTTTCGGCGGATATCCCCGCGCTCGTCGCGCTGGCGCAGCGAACCGGGGCGCCGGTTATGGGCAAGGATCTGAAGACGGGTCAGACGCTGATCAAGACCATCATCGCGCCCGGGCTCAAAGCACGGCTCCTGGGTGTCAAGGGCTGGTACTCCACCAATATTCTGGGGAATCGCGACGGCGAAGTGCTCGACGATCCCGAGTCCTTCAAGACGAAGGAGGAAAGCAAGAAGTCCGTTCTCGATTACATCCTGCAGCCGGATCTATATCCCGACCTGTACCATGACCTCTGCCACGTCGTCCGAATCAACTACTATCCTCCGCGCGGCGACAACAAAGAAGGCTGGGACAACATCGATTTGTTCGGGTGGCTCGGCTATCCGATGCAGCTCAAGATCAACTTCCTGTGCCGCGACAGCATTCTGGCAGCGCCGATCGTGCTCGACGTCGCGCTCTTCCTCGATCTCGCGAAGCGCGTCGGGATTCTCCGGCATCCAGGAATGGCTGTCTTTCTACTTCAAGAGCCCGATGCACGCGCCGGAGCTGTATCCCGGAACATGACGTCTTCATCCAGCTCATGAAGTTGAAGAACACGCTGCGCTACATGCGCGGCGAGGAGCTGATCACGCATCTGGGACGCGAGTATTACGACTAGAGCTGCGGCGGAGGCGCGGGCTGCAGGCCGCATCATGAGCCGGCGCGCCGCCCGAGCCCAGACCGAGGTCATGCCCCAAACCGCTACCAACCCGCGCTGCTCGGCGGCTTGTTCATCGGCATCCTGTCGTCGCTGCCGATCGTCAGCGGCCTGAATCTTTGCTGCTGTCTCTGGGTCGTGGTCGGGCGGGCTCCTCACCGTCTATTTGCGCCAGCAACAGCAAGTCGAGCCGCTGGAGACCGCCGACGCCGTTCTTGGCGGGTTGCTGGCTGGCGCCATTGGGGCCCTGCTGACCGTCATCGGGACCTGGGCGTTCCTGCACTGGACTGGCCCGCTGTGGCAGGATCAGGTACGAAGCCAGCTGGAGTCCAATCCGGACATTCCTCCGCAGTTTCGCGACATGCTGCTCAATGTGATCACGGGCCGGGGACTGGTCCTGCTGCAGTTTGCGGTGACGCTGCCGATCTACGCCGTGTTCAGCATGCTCGGAGCTCTGCTCGGGCTTGCCTTCTTCAGGAAGAAGACGCCGCCCGCGGCTCCGCCCGCTTGAAGCGTCGAGCCGGTGAGTCGGCTGTTCCAGGATTAGAGGCCGAAGCTTCATGTCCGACCCATCCGCCCAGTCCGAAATCAACGCCCTGCTGAACGAACAGCGCGTGTTCCCGCCTTCCAAGCACTGGCGCGACACTGCTCTGGTCACCGATCCGGAGGTCTACGCCCGCGCCGCGCGCGATCCGGAGGCCTTCTGGGCCCGCTTCGCCGCCGAGCTCGAGTGGGTGCAGCCCTGGACGACGGTGCTGGAGTGGCAGCCGCCCCATGCGAAGTGGTTCGTCGGCGGCAAGATCAACGCGAGCGCCAACTGTCTCGACAGGCACCTGCGTACCGCGCGCCGCAACAAAGCGGCGATCATGTGGGAAGGCGAGCCAGGCGACCGCCGCACGCTGACCTACTTCGATCTGCATCGCCAGGTGTGTCAATTCGCGAACGTGCTGAAGGGTCTCGGCGTCCGCAAAGGCGATCGCGTGGCGCTGTACCTGCCGCTCGTGCCGGAGCTGGCGATCGCCATGCTCGCGTGCGCGCGGATTGGCGCGGTCCACAGCGTCATCTTCGGCGGCTTCAGCGCGGAATCGCTTCGGGATCGGATCAACGACGCGTCGTGCTCGGTGCTGGTCACCGCCGACGGCGGATATCGGCGCGGCCAGATCGTGCCGCTCAAGCGGACGGCAGACGAGGCACTCAAAGCCACGCCGTCCATTCAGCATGTCGTGGTCGTGCAGCGCGATCCGCGCGACGCGTTTCCTGTCCATATTCAGGACGGCCGGGATCGCTGGTATCACGAGCTCATGCAGGATGCGTCCGCCGACTCCGCGCCGGAACCGATGGACGCGGAGGACATGCTGTACATCCTCTACACCTCCGGCACGACCGGCAAGCCGAAGGGCATCGTGCACACGACCGCCGGTTACCTCGTCGGCACGTACGCGACCACGAAATGGGTCTTTGATTTGCGCGACGAGGACGTGTACTGGTGCACGGCCGACATCGGCTGGGTGACCGGCCACAGTTATGTTGTGTACGGCCCGCTGCAGAACGGCGCGACCGTGCTCATGTACGAAGGCGCGCCCGATTGGCCCGAGAAGGACCGTTTCTGGAGGCTCATCGAGCGGTACGGCGTCACGATCTTCTACACGGCGCCCACGGCCATCCGTGCCTTCATGAAATGGGGCGTGGAGTATCCCGCCCAACGCAACCTCAGCAGTCTTCGCTTGCTCGGGTCGGTCGGTGAGCCGATCAACCCGGAGGCCTGGATGTGGTACGCGGAACACATCGGGCGGAACCGGTGTCCCGTGATCGACACGTGGTGGCAAACCGAAACAGGACAAATCATGATCACGCCGCTGCCCGGCCTGACCGCGTTGAAGCCCGGATCCGCGACCATGCCCTTTCCGGGCATCAGTGCCGAAATTCGCAAGGCGGGCGGCCAGGCGGTCACCGAAGGCGGCGGTCTGCTCGCGCTCACCAAGCCCTGGCCGGCGATGCTGCGGGGCATCTATGGCGATCCTGATCGGTACGTGCAGCAGTACTGGACGCGCTGGCCCGACGGTGTGTATTTCACGGGCGACGGGGCGCGCCTGGACGCCGACGGCTACTACTGGCTGCTCGGCAGGGTCGACGACGTGCTCAACGTCGCCGGGCATCGCATCGGCACGATGGAGGTCGAGAGCGCGCTGGTGGACCATCCCAAGGTCGCGGAGGCGGCGGTGGTCGGCCGTCCGCACGAAATCAAAGGCCAAGCCCTTGCGGCCTTCGTCACTCTGAAGGAGGGCTCGCATCAAAGTCCGGACCTGGCCGAGGAGCTCAAGGGTCACGTCGTGAAGAAGATTGGCGCGATCGCGCGGCCGGATCAGATTCTGTTCGCGGCCGACCTGCCGAAGACCCGATCCGGGAAGATCATGCGCCGCCTGCTGCGTGATATCGCTGAAGGCAAGACGCTGGGCGATACCACGACGCTGGCCGATCCCGCGGTCGTGGCGCGGCTGAAGAATGAGTACGAGAGCTCGGAGTGATGTGTGGATCGCCAGCGTCATTCAGGCGCCGCTGCCGCGGATTGAACGCTCTCGAGGGAGATAGCGTATCTTCTTGAGGCCCCAGGCCCAACCCCTAGGCCCCATTTATGGCATTGATTGAGACTCAAGACCTCTGGAAGACCTATCAGATGGGCTCCGAGCAGATCCATGCGCTGCGCGGCGTCTCGATGCAGATCGAGCGCGGCGAGTACGTGGCGATCATGGGGCCTTCGGGTTCAGGTAAATCGACGCTCATGAACCTGATTGGGTGCCTCGACACCCCGTCCAAGGGCACGTATCTGCTGAACGGCAAGCGCGCCAGCGAGATGAATGACGATGAGCTGGCGCGGATCCGCAACGAGGAAATCGGATTCGTGTTCCAGACGTTCAATCTGCTTCCGCGTGCGACGGCGCTGCACAATGTGGAGCTGCCGCTGATTTATGCGGGCGTGACCGGCAAGAACCGGGCGGAGCGCGCCCACCAGGCTCTGGACAAGGTGGAGCTTGGCGATCGCAAGACGCATCGACCGAACGAATTGTCGGGAGGGCAGCGGCAGCGTGTGGCCATCGCGCGCGCGCTGGTCAACAATCCGTCGATTCTCCTGGCCGATGAGCCCACCGGCAATCTGGATTCAAAAACCGGCGACGAGATCATGGCGCTCTTCGCACGCCTTCACCAGGCGGGCAATACCATCGTGCTGGTCACTCACGAGGCTGACGTCGCGGCCCACGCCGATCGCGCCATCCACATCCGGGACGGTCAGGTCGAGAAGGACGTGCGTCGCGCGGCCTGACACGGAATATCCGCGCGAGTCCGCCGCTCAGACGGCGGCGAAATGTCCGGCACCCACCTCCGTGAGCGGCAAGGCCGCGAACGTCGAATCGTCAAACGGAATCCGCGGGATCCTTTCGCCGGGCGCCAGACGCGGAATCGCCGACAGCAGCGCCTGCGTGTACGGGTGCACGGGGCTCGAGAAGAGCGTTTCCGTCGCGGCTACTTCGACGAGCCGGCCGCGATACATCACGGCCACGCGATCGGAAATCTGCCGCACCAGCCGCAAGTCGTGGGCGATGAACAGGTAGGTCAACCCGAACCGCTGCTGGAGATCGAGCAGCAGATTGACGACCTGGGCCTGCACTGAGACGTCCAGTGCCGAGACCGGCTCGTCGGCCACGATCAGCGAAGGCTGCAACGCGATGGCACGCGCGATCCCGATCCGCTGCCGCTGGCCTCCGCTGAACTCGTGCGGATACCGTCGAGCCTGCCCGGCATCCAGCCCGACCAGGTTGAATAATTCCCGCACGCGCGCGGCCCGCTCGCCGCGCGTGCCGATCCGGTGGATGACGAGTGGTTCCTCGACGATGTCGCCGGCGCGCATCCGCGGATTCAGGGACGAGTACGGATCCTGAAACACGATCTGCATGTCACGGCGCGCGCGCCGCAGCTCGCGCCGGGACAGGCTGCGCAGGTCCGTGTCATTGAAGCGGATCTCTCCCGACGTCGGTTCGATCAGCCGCAGGACGCACCGCCCGGTCGTCGTCTTGCCGCAGCCGGATTCGCCGACGAGACCGAAAGTCTCGCCTGATTGAATCGAAAAGCTCAGATCATCGAGGGCTCGGAGCGCGCGGCCCCCGCCGAAGAACCGGCCTCGCTGGGGGAACTCCTTCACGAGGTGGCGAACCTCGAGGAGAGCTGTCATCGATCGCGCCCGGCGATCCGGACGCTCCCACCGTGAAGGTAGCACCGGGCCATCTGACTTGGGCCCGTGGGTACTTCCGGTGGCGGCGCCAGATCGCACGGCTCGAACCGCGCCGGGCAGCGCGGCGCAAAGGCACAACCCGCCGGCCGTTGGCCGAGCTTCGGCGCCGCCCCAGGAATCGCCACGAGTCCCGGGCCGGGACGCTCTCCGGGAATACAAGCCAACAGGGCTCGTGTGTAGGGATGCGCGGGCGATCGAAGAATCGCTTCGAGCGGCGCCTGCTCCACGATGCGGCCGCCGTACATGACGCCGACGCGGTCGGCCATCTGAGCGATCACGCCAAGGTCGTGGGTGATGAGCAGCATCGAGAGGTGCAGGGACCTCCGCATGTCGCGCAGCAGCTCGAGGATTTCAGCCTGGACCGTCGCGTCGAGCGCCGTGGTCGGCTCGTCGGCGATGAGCAAATCTGGTTCGGCCGCGATCGCCAGGGCGATCATCGCGCGCTGCCGCAGGCCGCCACTGAGCTGGTGCGGGTATTCGCGAGCCCGTTGCCGCGGGTCTGGGACTCTGACGGCGTCGAGCAGGGCCACGGCACGATCACGCGCCGCCCGTCCGCGCGCGAGCCCGTGCACCGCGAGCGTCTCCTGAAGCTGATAGCCGATTGTGAAGACCGGGCTCAGGCTGACCATGGGTTCCTGAAAAACGAACCCGATCCGGCGGCCCCGGAGCCGTCGCATCTCGTCCGGGTCCAGCTCCAGCAGATTGGCGCCGTTGAATTCGATTCGGCCTGCCGCGATGCGCCCCGGCGGGGCGACGAGGCGGACGATCGACAGCGCGGTGACTGACTTGCCGCTGCCGGATTCACCGACGAGCCCCAGCGTTTCGCCGCGGTTGATCGCGAAGGAGGCGTCGTCGACTGCCGCGACGTCCCGGCCATCGTCGAGGGTGAACACCGTGCAGAGGCCCTCCACGCGCAGGAGCGGAGTCGCGTCGGTCACTGGGTTTCGCGATGCTCGCCGAACACGCGCCGAAGCGCATCCGAGATCTCGCCCAGCGTGGCCCGCGCCTCGACGGCGGCGATGATCGGCGGCACGAGATTGATCTCCTCGAGGGCCGCGCGCTCGACCTGGATCAGGGCAGACTGCCATGCAGCGGCGTCGCGGCTCGCGCGCACCGCGCGCACCGCATCGGCCTGGCGGCGCTCACTTTCCGGGTCGAGTCGCAACAGCTCAAACGACGGCCGGGCCGCGTCGACGAACTGATTGACGCCCACCACAATCGTCGCGCGGCTCTCGATCGCCTGCTGCGTGGCATAGGCCGCGTCCTGAATCTGGCGCTGAATCTGCCCGCGCTCGATCGCCGCCAGCATGCCGCCTGAGGCGTCGATCGCCTCGATGAGCGCGCGCGCGTCGCGCTCGATCTCGTTGGTCCGCTGCTCGATCGCCCAGGCCCCGCCGGCTGGATCGACCGTGTTGGTGATCCCGGTTTCCGATGCCAGGATCTGCTGCGTGCGCAGCGCGATGCGGGCCGACTCTTCCGTCGGCAGCGCCAGCGCCTCGTCGCGCCCGTTGGCGTGCAGCGATTGCGTGCCGCCCAGGACCGCCGCCAGAGACTGGATCGCGACGCGCACGATGTTGTTGTCGGGCTGCTGCGCCGTCAACGTGCTGCCGGCGGTCTGCGTGTGAAATCGCATCTGCAGTGCGCGCGGATGGCGGGCGCCGAACCGCTCGCGCATCACATGGGCCCACAGCCGTCGTGCGGCCCGGAATTTCGCCACTTCCTCCAGCAGGTCGTTGTGCGCCGCGAAGAAGAACGACAGGCGCTGCCCGAATCCGATCCACCTCGAGACCGGCGCGACGCGCGGACTCCACGTAGACGATCGCGTTTGCGAGCGTGAACCCGACTTCCTGGACGGCGGTCGATCCGGCTTCGCGGATGTGATAGCCGCTGACGGAAATCGTGTTCCAGTTCGGCAGCTCCCGCTCGCACCACGCAAACACGTCGGTGACGATGCGCAGCGACGCGGCCGGCGGATAGATATACGTGCCTCGCGCGATGTACTCCTTCAGGATGTCGTTTTGAATAGTGCCCGACAACCGATCGAGCCCAGTCCCCTGGCGTCTGGCGACCGCCACATACAACGCAAGCACGATGATCGCCGTGGCGTTGATCGTCATCGAGGTCGAGACGCGATCGAGAGGAATCGCATCGAACAGCGCCGCCATATCGTCGATCGAATCAATCGCCACGCCCGCGCGTCCGACTTCACCGGCAGCGAGCGGATGGTCGGAGTCGTAACCCATCTGCGTCGGCAGATCGAACGCGACGCTGAGCCCTGTCACGCCCTGAGAGAGCAGATAGCGATACCGGGCGTTTGATTCCGTTGCGGTGCCGAAACCGGCATACTGGCGCATCGTCCAGGGCCGCCCGCGATACATGGTCGGCTGGATGCCCCGCGTGTAGGGAAATTCGCCCGGAGCGTCCGAGATTTCCGGCGCGGGAATGACGTCGTCCGGGCGGAAAAAGGGACGCGTCATGGCGGCCATTCTGCCACAAGGCCTCGATGCGACGGCTGGCGAGGCGCGCTGGCGTGAGACGAACGCTGGAATTCGCCTGATGTTTGACACGGTGTACACCCGATGTTTACAATGGCCCGCAGTTTTTCCGCCCACGGACGAACCTCGAAATGTCTCGTCAAATGACCTGCGCACACGGCTCAATGCTTCCGCTCCGAACTTTGGTTGCGCTCGCCGTGCGCCTCAGCGCCCGGCCAGGCGGCGTATGGAGGTCTGCATGGATACGCTCGTGAACCAGTTGGCCCGGGAACTGGCGGATGCGATCGCCGCGGCGGTCGCCGACGATACCCGTGTTGAAGCGTGCCGTGAGAAAGCGCGCGCGGCCGGAATGGAACTGCGTGTGTCGCTCGAGGCGGTCATCGGCTTCGTCAACCGCACGAATGCCAGCGGCACCTTGATGCAGAAGCCCGGCGCCGTCAAGAAGCTGGCCTCGCGTCAACTGGATATCACGGCCAACGATCGACGTTTTCTCAAGTCGCTGAGAATTTCGTCGGACGAGGAAGCGAAGAAGGAAGTCGAATAAACAGCTCGGGTTTGAAGGCCCAGGGCTCCTGCCACCGGCTTTGCCCTCCGCGCGGGTTCCGCGTGCGGGGCGCTATGCCTTTCTGCCTTGCTTCGCGACGGCCTCCGCCGCCTTTCGTGCGGCTTCCGGATCGCCAAGATAGTAGTGCCGAATCGGCGTGAACGCGGCGTCGAGTTCGTACACGAGCGGAATGCCCGTCGGGATATTGAGCTCGACGATGTCGTCGTCGGAGATCCGGTCGAGATACTTCACGAGAGCGCGGAGGCTGTTGCCGTGCGCTGCGATGAGGACTCGTTGCCCTGATTGGATCGCCGGCGCAATGGTCTCCTGCCAGAGCGGAAGGAATCGCGCGACGGTGTCCTTCAGCGATTCCGCGCAAGGCTGCTGCTCCGGCCGCAGGCTGCGTAGCGCGGATCGCGTGACGGATGGCGCGGGTCATCGAGCGCCAGCGGCGGCGGGGGAATATCGTAGCTGCGGCGCCAGATCTTCAGTTGGGCTTCGCCGTGCTTTGCCGCGGTCTCTGCTTTGTCGAGCCCCTGCAGCGCGCCGTAATGCCGCTCGTTCAAGCGCCAGTCGCGCGGCATCGGTATCCACAGCAGATCCAGCTCATCGAGGGCGATCCAGCACGTGCGAATCGCGCGTTTGAGGACGGACGTGTACGCGATGTCGAAGACGTATCCGCCCTGCTTCAGGAGCCGGCCCGCTGTCTGCGCTTCTCGCCGAGTCCCGTGTCGCTCAGATCGACATCGGTCCATCCCGTGAAGCGGTTTTCCCGGTTCCAAACGCTTTCGCCATGTCGGAGGAGAACGAGTGTATGCATCGTGGATTCCCGGCTTGGGACTCTGACCGGTAGCGTGCGGGCCCAGACCCTGAGTCTTATCTCAGCTGTCTGATAGCCTCGCGTCCCGCGTACTTCGCGGCAGGACCGAGCTCCTGCTCGATGCGGAGCAGCTGGTTGTATTTGGCCAGGCGATCCGACCGGCTGGCCGAACCAGTTTTGATCTGCCCGGCGCAGGTGGCGACGGCGAGATCGGCGATCGTCGTGTCTTCGGTCTCGCCGGAGCGATGCGAGATCACGCTCGTATAGCCCGCTTGCCGGGCCATCTCCATGGCGTCCAGCGTCTCAGTGACGGTGCCGATCTGGTTGAGTTTGACCAGCAGCGCGTTGGCGATCTTCTCATCGATGCCGCGCCGGAGAATGGCGGGGTTCGTGACGAAGATATCGTCCCCGACAAGCTGAATCCGCTCGCCGAGTGCGGCGGTCAAACGCTGCCAGCCTGGCCAGTCGGCCTCCGCGAGTCCGTCTTCGATAGAAATGATCGGGTACTGACGGACCCAGTCCTCGTAGAGCGCGATCATCTCGTCGGAGGACTTGGCGCCCTCGCCGGACTTGCGAAGGTCGTAGCGGCCTGCTTCGTCGTCCCAGAACTCGCTGGACGCGACGTCCATTGCCACGAACACGTTCCCGCCGGGCTGATATCCGGCGGCGTGAATTGCTTCGATGACCAACTCGACGGCCTCGCGGTTCGAGGTCAGGCTGGGGGCGAATCCACCCTCGTCGCCGACACCGGTGGACAGGCCGCGCTTCTTGAGCAGCCCGCGGAGGGCATGAAACGTCTCGACGCCCGCCCGCAGGGCCTCGGCAAACGTCGGCAGGCCGAGCGGCATGACCATGAACTCCTGAAAATCGACGTTCGTGTCAGCGTGCGCGCCGCCGTTCAGGATGTTCATCATCGGCACCGGAAGGATGGGGCCGCCCTTGCGGGCCGCGGCGGGCACGAGTGAGGCCAGGTACTCGTAGAGAGGTTGGCCCGCGGCCGCGGCTGACGCATGAGCCGCCGCCATCGACACCCCGAGCAGCGCGTTGGCGCCCAGCCTGGACTTGTTGGGTGTCCCGTCGAGCGCCAGCAGTTTTTCGTCGAGCGCGCGCTGATCGGCGGCGTGTCCCGTCAGGGCGCCGGAGATTTCGTCGTTGACGTGCCCGACGGCCTTCTGCACGCCCTTGCCGGCGTAGCGCTTGGGATCCTTGTCGCGCAATTCCAAAGCTTCGCGGCTGCCGGTGGACGCCCCGGAAGGTACCGCCGCCCGGCCGCGCGCCCCGGACTCCAGCACGACGTCGACCTCAATAGTCGGATTCCCCCGGGAATCGAGAATCTCGCGCGCTTGAATCGTTCGAAGCTTCATGGGCCATCTATGTTAACTGACCTGCAGAAATTTCCCGGGATCCAGGTTTGACTTGACATACACCGTGGCCTAAGATCGGGACACGCGACGGCCCCCAACCGGCGATGCATCTTGAAGATTGACCCGGTCTTACGAGTTCGATGTTCGACAGCCAGATAGCCCGATAGTCGATGTACTCGACCTCCCGGAGGTCCTATGGCCAGGCACGTTGCAGCGATCTTGAGTTGCTCGGTCTTTTCCCTTGCGCTGGCGTCGACGGCGTCCGCGCAGGGGCTTGCCTCCCGGCCGGTGCTGGTGGGGCAGCAGGCCGCCGCTCGCAGCGGCAGGGTGCACGGGTTGGTGCGCGACGAGGCCGGGCCGGGCCATCTCCGGGGCGAGCGTCTTGGCGGTGGGCGGTGCGGCTGTGCCCGTGGCCGCCAGGAGCGACACCGCGGGAGAGTTCCTGCTGGCGCTCCCACCGGGTGAATACATCCTGCGCGCGACGCGTGACGGATACGTCTCCACTTACCGGGAGCCCGTCCGGATCCAGAGCAGCACCCAACTCGAACGCAACATCGTGCTGACCCGTCAGGGAGTGAGCGGTGCCGGTCGGCTCGTATTGATGGCATCGTCTGGATTGCCGGTCTCCGCCGATCCAGCCGAGGAACCCGGCGCCGACGCCAGCGACGCGAATCATTCCCACAGTGAAGCAGCCTGGCGGCTCAGGCATCTGGCGCCCACCGCACTGCGCGACATCGCCCAGGCTGGATCGGTGGAGGCAGGGTCCACCAGCACGTTCAAGCCGAAGCCTTCGTTCGTGGACTGGATGATGGGGGAATCGGCGCGTACGGCCGCCGCATTCTTCACGAACACGAATTTCACCGGACAGGTCAACTTCCTGACCACCAGTTCACTCAACACGGGTGGAGGCTGGTTGCCGGCCGAACTGCCGCATGGCGTCGCCTACCTCGCGATCGGTGCGCCGGTTGGATCGCAAGGGGATTGGACCGTGCGCGGCGCGATGAGCGCGAGCGCGCTGGCCTCTTGGGTCGTGCTGGGCGAGTACACCGCCCGCGACGATCAGGCGCACGCCTTCTCGATCGGGGTCTCCTATAGCTCGCAGCCTTCCGCCGCTGGCAGAGAACTGACGCCGCCTCCGGTGACCGAGCAGGTCCGCAGCGTCGGCGGGATGTACGGCTTCGATCGCTGGCACGTGAACCCCGCGCTTGAGCTCGACTACGGTGTGCGACTCGATCGCTATGACTACGTGGCCGGTTCGGAGTTTGTCAGTCCGCAGCTCGGCTTCAAGGTGCGCGTGCTGCCCCAGACCCGCCTCACGATGCTTGCGTCGGAGCGTGCGATCGCTCCGGGCGCCGATGAGTTCCTGCCGCCGCCGTCGGCCGGGCCATGGCTGCCGCCGGAGCGGACTTTTTCGCCCCTCCTGCCTGGGTCGTTCTTCCAGGCCGAGCGCGTCCGCAACCTGGACTTCGGCGTCGAGCAGCAGCTTGGCCGCTTCAAGAGTGCTCCGATGATCGGTGTCCGGCGATTCCAGGAAACGGCGAAGGATCAGGTCGCCACGTTGTTTGGCCTCGATTCCGAGAGCAGCGTCGGCCACTATTACGTCGCGACACCCGGTTCGATGAGCGCCGACGGCTGGATCATGCGCGCCTCGAGTCGTCTGGGGAGTCGCGTGGAAGGCGCCGTCGACTACACGGTCAGCCAGGCACTGTGGACCTCCGGGCCCGAGGCCGTCGCGATTGCCACGCTCGCGCCTTCCGTCGTGCGGCCGAGCCGCGAGCGGCTCCACGATGTGACGACCTCAATTAACGCCACGATTCCGGAAACCTCGACCAAGCTCGCGATGGCCTATCGCCTGAACACGGGCTTCAGTACAGCGGACACTAACGCAGCGCTGCCGATCGCCGGCGGGCGCTTCGACGTCGAGCTGAGGCAGGCGCTGCCGCTGCATCCGACGCGCGGCAGCCGAACCGAGCTGGTCGTGGTCGTCCGAAACCTCTTCCGGGATCCAGGAGACGCCGGGTCGCTCTACGATGAACTGCTGACCGTTGCACCGCCAATGCGCATCATGGGCGGCGTCCAGGTCAAGTTCTGACCCGACTCTGCATCCTCCAACCCATTGGACCCGGCGTTCACCTGCTTGGAACCAGCCCGGTCAAATTTTTGGCCAAGATGGCGCAACTCGCTGCATTCAGACAACATGCAGTTCTCGAGCGCAATCCTGGATAGGGAACGTAGATTGCTGATTTCGACCTGCTGACACATGCCCCGTTTTCCCGAGCGCTTTCGTCCGGTGCTCAGCGTCGCTCTCCCCGTGGCGATTGCGGTCGTACTGGTCTGCCTGGCGCTGGTCAACGTTGCGTCGGTCCGCACCTGGCGCGGGGAGCCGGAAGACGGCGTCCTCTGGCAAGACATTGGCGCCAACGTCGTCGCCAAGGAAGTGGCCAGAGGGTCGGCCGGCGAGCGGGCCGGCATTCAGCTTGGTGACGTCCTGCTGCTGATCGATGGCCGCGAGGTTCGGACGGAGCGTGACGTCCCGGCGGCCGCTGAGGGGGCTCGGGACCAGCGTTCGCTGGCCTACGTGGTTCAGCGCCAGACCGCGGAGCAGCCGATCAGCCTGACCCTGCAGCCGATGCGGCTGACCCAGTTCGGGCTGTACTATTCGCTGGCGGCGGTCGGCATCTTCTCGATGTTCATCGGCGCCGCGGTGCGCCTGCGCCGGCCGGCTGATCAGGCGACGCTGCACTTCTTCTGGCTGGCCGTCGCGTTCTTTGGCGCCTTTGCCTTTCACGCCAGCGGCAAGTTCGATCGCCTGGACTATTTCTTCTGGTGGGCCGATGTCGTCGCGAGGCTCGCGCTGCCCCCGCTGTTTCTGCATTTCGCTCTGGTCTTCCCCGATCGGCCGCAGCCCTGGGTGCAGACGGATGCCGGGCGTGCGACCGTGCCCGCCTTCTATGTGCCCGCGTTCCTGCTCGGAGGCTCGCGCGTCACTCTCATGTTGAGCGGGCTGCACGGTCCGCAATCCTCTCAACTGCTCGAGCGGATCGAGCAGCTCGAGTATGCCTATCTGGCCGCGTGTCTGCTTGGCGGCACGGCCTTGATGATGCGCGCCCTGAGCCGGTTGCGGTCGATCACGGCGCGGCGGCAATTGCGATGGATCGTCTGGGGATCTGTCGTCGGTGCGCTGCCCTTCGTCGTTGCTGTACGTCGTGCCGTACCTGGCGGGGCGGACGATCCCGTTGACGGAGTACACCGCGGTCCTGCTTGGCTGCATTCCGCTGGCGTTTGCGTCGGCGATCGTGCGCTACCGGCTGATGGACATCGAGGTCATCATCAAGAAGACGCTCGTGGCCGCGGCCGTGGTGCTCGTGCTGGCCGTAATCTACCGCGGCGTCCTGCTGGTCGTCAGCATGTTCGCGGGCACGGATCCCGAGAGCCGGTTCTGGGCGCTCTTTGCGACGCTCGTCGTCGCGCTCGTCTACCCGCGCCTGTGGCGGGCGATCCAGTCGGCTCTCGATCGCGTCTATTACCGCGATCGCTACGACTATCGTCGCGCGCTGGTCAGCTTCGCGCGCGACCTCAACAGCGATCTCGATCTGAATCGCCTCAGTACCAGGTTGATCGACCGCGTGCGCGACACCCTGGCGGTCGATCGAATCGCGCTGCTGCTGACGGATCCCTCGCAGGAAGGCGATTTCGTCGCCGTGACGGCGCTGGGTCTCGAGCCGGCGGCGGTCAGCCGCGTGGGGCGCGACTCGGCCCTCGGCCGGCGCCTGGCCGGCGGCCACACGATGATCATTGACGACGCGGTGCCGGCCCGGCGCCTCACTGGCGACGAAGCCGTGGCATGGCGAGATGCGGGGTTGCACTACTTCGTCCCGTGCGTCTCGAAGGAAGTCACGATCGCCGTCATTGCGGTTGGACGAAAGATACGGTCCGAGCCGCTGAGCAGCGAAGACATGGCGCTGCTGGGAGCCGTGGCTGGCCAGGCCGCGACCGCGCTGGAGAACGCGCGGCTGTACGGGCAGCTTCACGTGAAGGCCGAAGAGATCGAGCGGCTGCGACAGTTCAGCGACAGCGTCGTCGAGTCGTTGAGCGATGGGCTGCTGGTCGTCGATCTCGAGGATCGCGTGCTGCGGTGGAACCGGAGACTCGAGGCCCTGATTGGCCTCGACCGCGGGCGCGCGATCGGCCGGCGCCTTCCGGCTCTGTTCGACAAGGCGTTTCTCGACAGCCTCTATGCCGCGCGGCGGGACGCGCCTGCCGGCGCCGCGCTCTACCGCGTACCGTTGAGCCCGGGCCAGGCGGGCCCGAAGGGATCATCGCTGCTCCTCAACGTAGGGATCGCGCCTTTTCAGACCGCCGACGGCGTCCAGGCCGGCTGGATCATCGTGCTCGAGGACGTGACCGACCGGGCCAATCTCGAGGAGCAGCTTCGCCTGTCCGAGAAGATGGCCGCGATCGGCCTGCTGGCTGCCGGCGTCGCTCACGAAGTCAACACGCCGCTCACGGGCATCTCGAGCTTCACGCAGATGCTGCTCGAGCGCTCGGAGCCCGGCGATCCGAACACGCAACTGCTCGAGAAGATCGAGCGGCAGACGTTCCGCGCGGCAAAGATCGTCAACAGCCTGCTGAACCTCGCGCGGCCGGCGGACGGCGAGGCCGGGCCGGTGGATGTCAACGCCGTCGTCGGTGATGTTCTGTCGCTGCTGGAACACCAGTTCAAGAGCAGCCGGATCCAGGTTCGCCGCGAGCTCGCCACTCCCGCGCTGATCGTGCGCGGAGTGGAATACAAGCTGCAGCAGGTGTTTCTGAATCTGTTTCTGAATGCCCGCGACGCCATGCCCAAGGGAGGCTGGCTGACTGTCTCGACCCAGACCGTCGGCCGAGACGCCGTGATCGAGCTGTCGGACACCGGCGTCGGCATTCCGCCGGAACACCTCGCCCGTATCTACGACCCGTTCTTCACGACCAAACCCGAGGGCCGCGGCACCGGGCTCGGCTTGTCCGTCACCTACGGGATCGTGCAGGAGCACGGGGGCACGCTCACCTGCGAGAGCGCACCGGGCCATGGAACACGATTCCGACTGGTGCTGCCTGTGCTCGCGCATCCCTCGGTCGAAGCGGCGGTAGGCCGTTGAGTCCCGACACGCCATCCGTCCTCGTCATCGACGACGAGGAGATCATCCGGGAGGCGTTCGAGGCGCTCCTGGCCGGGGAGGGGTACGCAGTTCGCTCGGCGGAGACGGCGCAACGCGGGATGGAGTTGCTCGGCGCCGGCCCGTTCGACGCGGTCCTGCTCGATCTGATGCTGCCCGACCGCAACGGTCTCGACGTGCTCGAGGACATCCGCCGGCTGGATGACGAGCTGCCGGTCGTGATGGTCACGGCGAAGAGCACAATCGAGAACGCGATTACGGCGACCAAGCGCGGCGCCTTTCACTTCATCGCCAAGCCGTTCCAGAACGACGAAGTGCTGCTGGTCCTGCACAACGCGCTTGAGCGGCGGCGGCTGTTGAAGGAGAATCTGGAGCTGCGCACGCGGCTGCGATCCGGCGGGCACCGCTTCGACGAAATCATCGGCGGCAGCTCGAAGATGAAGGCCGTCTACGACCTGATCTCCCGCGCCGCCCCGAGCCGAAGCACCGTCCTCATCCAGGGCGAGAGCGGCACCGGCAAGGAGCTGGTCGCCCGCGCGCTGCACCGGCACTCCGCACGCGCGGACCGCGCGTTCGTCACGGTCAACTCCGGCAACCTTCCGCCGGACCTGCTCGAGTCGAACCTCTTCGGCCACGTCAAGGGCGCGTTCACGGGCGCCGTCTACCCGAAGAAGGGCCTCTTCGAGCTGGCCGACAAGGGCACGATTTTCTTCGACGAAATCGGCAATATCCCGCTCGACACGCAGGCCAAGCTGCTCCGCGTGATCCAGGAGCGCGAGTTCATGCGGCTGGGCGGCGTCGAGATGATCAAGGTGGACGTGCGCATCATCGCCGCGACCAACGTCTCGCTGCGCGAGATGATGCGCGACGGGCGGTTCCGCGAGGATTTGTTCTACCGGCTGAACGTCATTGCCGTGCAGCTGCCGTCGCTGCGCGAGCGCAAGGAGGACATCCCGCTGCTCGTCCACCATTTCCTGGACAAGTACGGCGAGGAAAGCCGCAAGCCGGGGTTGATCCTGACGCCTGAAGCGATGGATCGACTGGCCTCGTACGACTGGCCCGGCAACGTGCGCGAGCTCGAGAACGTCATCGAGCGCGCCGTGGTCCTCTGCCGCGGGCGGGAGATCGGACCCGATCTGATTCCCGATCAGGTCTCGGCCACGCGCGCAGCCGGACGCGCCGCCGATCTCGATTCCCCGGGAAGGCATTCGACTCGAAGAAGTGATGCTCGGCCAGGAGCGCCGGTACATCGAGGCCGCGCTCGATGCCGCCGGCGGCGTTCAGAAGAAGGCCGCCGAGCTCCTGCACGTGAAGCCGACGACGCTCAACGAGAAGCTCAAGCGGTACGACATCCGCCCGAAGCGCCGCAAGCACGAAGGTGACGAGATGCCGGAAACGGTGGGGGAAGAAGAGTAGCTTCCGCCGTAGCGCGGACAGACGGCCGCGCTTACCGTCTTTGCCGGACCTCCCTCACCGGCTGCCGCAATCTCGTGAACATCCGTTCGTACTTCGCCAGGATGAGGTCCCATCGATAGTGGCGATTGATGTATGTCTTGCCGTTCCGGCCCATGGCCCGGCGTAGCGCGTCGTCGCGCAGCAGCAGTTTCAGGGCCTCGACGAATTCCCACCGATCCTCGTAGTACAGGCCCGCATTGCTGTGGCGGCAGTGCTCGACCAGCACCTCGGAGCGGGCGTTGGCCAGCACCGGCGTGCCCACGGCGAAAGCTTCGAGCGCGAGCAGCGACAGGCTTTCGTACGGAGAGGGCACGACGACCACTGCGGCCGCTTCCAGTGCGTGCAGCCGCTCTTCGTCCGGAAGCACGCCGGCGAAGCGCACGCGCGGATCCTCGGGCAAGCGGCATCAGCTTGACGCCCATCAGCATCAGCGTCGCGTCGCCGCCTTCCTTGACGTAGGTCTGGAAGTATTCGAGCAGCTCCTCGCATCCCTTGCCGGGATCGATACGCCCGCCGTAGAGCAGGAAGGGCTCGTGCATCCGGTGGCGGCGGCGGAAGGCGTTTGCCGGCCCTTCCAGGTGGGGCGCCAGCGGCTCGCGCGATGGCGGGCGCGGCAGACGCGGCGTCAGTCCCGGGCTCGACAATCGTCGCTTCGCCCTCGGGCAGATCGACCCCGCAGCCGACGACATCCTCCACGATCGTGCGCAGCCGGAATGTTCCGCTGACGAAGCGCCGTTCGACCTCGGTGTTCCAGATGATGCCGGCCGCCGCGCCGAACAGCTCCTGATAGATCCCGAGCCGGATGGCGGGCTCGTCGTGCGCCGTCGGCACGAGCAGGCTCTTCGAGGGCGCCACGCGCAAGCCCATGACAGTCGGCGCGTACAGGTACGTGAAGAAGATCAGCACGTCGTAGTCTGATGGTGCCGCTCGAGGTACTCGATGAGCCCAGGCGACCAGGGGCCCTGCTGCTTCAGCCATTCCAGCTCGTCGTTGCGGCTGTGGGCGTTGTGGAAGATCCACTCCGAGTACTTGTTGAACGCCTCGATGTCGCGGGTCCGCGCGTTGGCGAACCGCCGGACGGTGACGCCGCGCATGCCGGTCCGCGCCTTCCGGATACTCGTTCTTCCAGGTGATGTAGTCTCGGGCGCAGGTGGTCAGCACCTCGACCTGGTGGCGGTCGGCGAGACGCTCAGCGATCAGGCGGCAGTGATATCTCGGATCCGCCGAGAATCTCGGTGCCGTAGCGTTGGACGACAAAGGCGACTCTCACGCGACCGCTTCCAGCATGGCTTTCAATTGTGGCTCGATCCTGTCCAATCCGAACGCCTCGGATGCGCTGGCGCTGTCCGGCGATGACGCGCTGACGCATCGGCTCGTCGTAGATGAGCGCTCCCAGCAGCTCAGCTGCCTGTTCCAGATCCTTCGGCGTGAAGCAGACGCCCGCGCCGCCGAGCGTTTCGGGCACCGCCGCCGCGCCGTAGGCGAGGACCGGCACGTCCATGGCCATGGCCTCGACCAGCGGCACGCAGAACCCTTCGTGCTCGCTCAAGGAGACGTAGGCGTGAGCGTTTCGATAGTACGCCGCCAGCTCGGCCGTCCGGAACCGGCCCCGTGAACCAGAATCGATCGGGCAGCATCTGATACTCGTTGATCAGGGCCTCGCACGGCCGAGTAATAGCGGGGCACCGCGTCGTACCGTCCCACGAAGATGAAGCGATAGTAGACGTCGACGTACCGCTTGTAGTGCTCCGCCAGCCGGATGTGGTCCTCGATCTTCTTGTTCGGCGCGATTCGTCCGACGAAGAGGATATTGACGAGCCCGTCCTGGAGCACGGCTTCGAGTGAAGGCACTCGTCCGGCGTCTCGTCAGCCTGGACGTGTCGAGCACGATCGGCAGCACGCCGGTCGGCGTAAACCCGAGGTCGTCCAGTTCCCGCCGATTGAATGCCGGATACGCCAAGCGCGAGGTCGACCTGTCCCGACGAGAGAGGACAGCTCGCGTCGGCCGGCAGCGGCCATGCGGCAGATGCCCGCGTCGAACGGCGCGAAGAAATCGGGCCGGGGTCACGTTGTGATAGTGAAGGACGCGGGCTCCAGGGAGTGTTCGAAACACCGCCGTCATCGGCGACGGCACCGCGAAGTGGAGGATGGTGACATCGCCGGCCCGCGACACGGCGTCGCCCCATGGGCGAACGTCGTCTTCCAGCCCTTCATCGATCGTCAGCGCGAAGATCTCCGACTCGTGGCCCCAGCCGACGCAGGAGTCTGTCGCAGCATTCGCGCGTGATCGCCGACGGCGTCCCCGCGATGGGCGGCGGGCAGCCACTGGTTCACGATCACGCGCGGTGCCCCAGTTCGGCGACGGCCGCGTCGTCCTCGGGAGAGAGCGGCAACGCGCGGAAGGCCGCGGGCCGCGTCTGGCGGATCGTCTCGAGCTCCTCGGCCAGCCTGAACTGGCGCCAGAAGTCGTACGCCACCGGCGGCGCGGGCCGCCTTGGCGAGGCGAGTATCTGGTCGACGAACTTCAGGAGCGTGCCGTCGAAGTCGCGGCCGCGCAGCCGGCTCGAGGGCGCGATCCTGTCCCTGCCAGGATCTGCTCCTCCAGCCCGGCGTCCGCGAGCACGCCGTGCACGATAGCGGCAACACGCCGGGGATCGCGCGTGTCGTACAGCACCCCGCCGCCGTCCATCGTCGCCGGCACGGCCGTGGCGGCGTAGGCGACGACCGGCACCCGGCTTGTAGAACGACTCCACGAGCGGCACGCAGAAGCCTTCGTGCTCGCTCGCGCACAGATACAGGTCGGCGCACTCGTACAGCGCGGCCAGCTCCTCGTTCGTCACCTGGCCGAGGATGTGGATGTCCGAGGCGCCCAGCGCCGCGATCGAACGCATGCAGCTGCGCCAGGTAGGTGTCGAAGCCGCCGTACGATCCTGCGATGATCAGACGGCTCCGAGGGTTGTAGAGGGTCTTGTAGGCGTGGAAGAAGCGGATCAGGTCGTCGGGACGCTTGTTCGGGATGACGCGCCCCACGAACAGGATGTTCGTCCAGTCGTCGTCGTACGCGGCCAGGACACGCGAGTCGCTGACCACGTCGAGATGCGAAAAGTCCGGCACGACCGGCAGCACGTCGGTGGGAGAGAACCCGAGCGCTTCGAGCTCCTGCCGGTTGAACTCGGAGTCTCCGAGCGCAAGATCGCACCGCGTGCGGTACGCCAGCAGCTCGCGTCGGCCGTGGTAGCACTGGCGGACGAGCTGCTCGTGGACGCCCAGAAAATATTCGGGCGGCGTGATGTTGTGATACACGAGCGCCATGCGGCAGGAAAGCGCAAACGCCGTGCGCGAGGCGCGCGATCCGAGGGAGAAATGGTGGATCAGCAGATCGTCGTCGCCGATCTCCCCCACCATGTCCCGGTAATCAACGGTGAGATCTTCGAGCCGCGGGTCTGCCGTTTCGACGATGATCTCGGACTCGAAGCCGGCGGAGAGAAGGGCCCGGCGAATGCCCAGCACCTCGTGGCCGATGGCGTCGCCGTATCCAAGCGTCGCCAGAATCTGGTGCACGCGAGGCCGGCGATCATTTCAACACCGGCCCCGCCGGCACCGCGTCGACGACCTCCTTCGCGGGGCGCAGATCCCGCCGGCGGCGGGCGAACCAGCCGGGCAGGGGCGGCAGCGGAGGCGGCGCCGGCTCCCGCTTCAGGCGATCGAAGACTTCCAGGTACTTTCGCTCGATGACCGGCCACGCGTAGTGCCGGCGGAAGAACTCGCGGCCGTTGCGTCCGAGGATCGCGCCGATCGGCCCCGCCGCTTCGAGCGCGTAGAGCGCCTCGGCAAACTCCTCGAAGTTCTCGTAGTACAGGCCGGCGTTGCTGCGGACACACTGGCCGCGCAGAACGTCGCAGCGGCCGTTGGCCAGGACCGGCTTGCCGAGCGCCCAGGCCTCGAGCGCGACCATCGACAGGCTCTCGTACGTCGACGGCATGATGAGCAGGTCCGCGCCGGCCAGCGCGTCGAACTTGTCTTCGTCGGACGCGAACCCCGTATGCCGGATCCGCGGGTGCTTGGGAATCGGCAGCACCGGGGCGCCGACCAGCAGCAGGTCGAGCCCCTGCGGGTACATCACGGCATATCGCTCGAAGAAGGCGAAGAGCTCCTTGCAGCCCTTGTTTTCGTCGATACGTCCGATGTAGATCGCGTACGGCCGCCGGATGTTGAACTTCTTCTTGAACCGCCAGGACTGGGTCCGCTCCGGAATCTCCGAGCCGACGCCGACCACCACGCCCGGAAGCTGCTGGCCCGCGACTCCCTGAAGCAGCGCGCGCTCCTCGAGCGAGTTGAACATCAGCGCGCGCACGCCCCGGAACATCGGGCCGAAGATCGTCAGGCCTGCAGCAGGGTCGCGCTCGGCCGTCGGCACCAGCACCGCCTTTCCGCCGCCGCGCGAATGCCGTGCCACGCGTGGTAATAGCGGTAGCTGAAGAACACGAAGAAATCGAACTGGTCGCGAACCCGCCCGAGATGCCGGATCAGGGCCGGGCTGGTCGGTCCCTCGCTGTCGAGCCAGCCGAGCTCCTCGGCCATCGAGTGCGGCTGCTCGAACACCGTCCTGGATCGGCGCCCGAAATCGTCCGTATTGCGCGGGCTTGGACACCGGAAACCGGCGGACGCGGCACACCGTGGATCGGTCTCTTCGCCCGCCGGCAGCTCATTCCGCCAGGTGATGTAGTCCTTGGCGCAGGTGGTCAGGACTTCGACGTCGGCGTGCCGCGCCAGCCGCTCCGCAATGTATCGCGCGTGAAGTTCCGCGCCTCCGCTGATGTCCGCGCCGTAGCGCTGAACCACGACGGCGAGCTTCACTGATCCGGTGCCTCGTCGTCGAATTCGGCGGAGCGACTCGTGCGGCCCGGCACCCGTCAGCCGGCTCATAGGCGGCCGGTGCACCTGTCGTACCCGTCTGGTCAGCCATTGTCTGGCCCGGCCGGCGGCGGCGCCGGCGCCGGCGGCGGCGGCGCTCGCCTCCCAACGTCACCTTCGGCACGCGGCTCGTCGGGCCGTCCGCCAGGGCAGGGGCCCGGGCTGCGGCTGGCTCTGCGCCGGCTGGTTCTGTCGCTGCGGGGCCGGCGACGCCGGCGGGTTCTGCGGTGGACCGCTGGGCCGGCCGCTGCAGGGCGCCCGGCCGGTACTCGACGACGCGTTCCAGCGACCGCCCGCGCCGCTCGTCGAAGTCCAGCCGGCTCGACAGCGACTCGAGCCGCATCTTCAGGTTGTGGACTTCGATCCCGGTGCGCGTGAGTTCGATGACCAGATTGTGGAGCAGCTCGTAGTAGAGCGGATCCATCTTCGCGTCGAGCTGCTCGCGGCGCCGGATCCAGCGATCGATTTCCTCGTTGATCTTCGACTGGTCGTGCGCCTGCGTCCGCACGAAATGAACGAGTGCATTCGGGTTGAAGAACAGCTTCAGGATGGGCTGAAGCAGTTGCCGGATCCTGCGCAGCAGGCCGCGGTGCGTGCCGTAAATCGAGAACTCCCCCAGCTCGAGTTTCGGCAGCGGCGGGCTTGGCGTGTACTCGCGGCGGCGGAACTGCTCCACCAGATCGGACCGCACGCCGCGCGGGTCGAGGAACTTCTCGAGCTTCACTTTCGCGAGCTGCTCGATTTCCGCCTCGGTGTAATCCGCGCCGCGCTTCTCGCGAATACGCGCGCGGATCTGCCGCATGATCTGCTCGACGTCGACCGAATCGGATCGAACGCTAAAGTCGGCCATTGGTGTAAGACCCTTTCCGAAATTCGAACTGAGAAATTCAACATGACGTTCCTTTGAATTTTGAATCTTCAATGCTCGCGCTCGCCATGTGTCGTCTTCGACGACTCGCAAATTCCGGCGCTTCCCTGATGCAGGTCGCCAGGATGCCAAGCGACCGGCCGAGCGCCCGAAGGCCCGTGCGCCGGATCGCGGCGCCCTCCGCCGGAATATCCGGATATCCCCGCTCGTCGGGCGTCACCCGCTCCCAGTTCCTGAACAGCCGGCCCCAGGGGCTCTTCAGCACCTCTTCCATCATGTGCCGAGCCTTCACCGGATACCAGAAGCTATCGTGGTACAGCACGCTCGCGATGTAGGCCCAGGGCGCGAGCACGGTCTTGAGCGACCACTCGATCGGCTTCTTCAGCGGGCCCCAGTAGATCTGGTGCTGCATGCGGGACGCGAACGTCATCTTTCGAAATGGCCCCGCGAAGTGCCACTGTTCCTCGGCGGCGTCCGGATCGCCGACGATCTCAATTTCGCGCGGGTCGCCGCGTGCCGAGTCCGAGATCGTGGGCGAGTCGGATGAACTTGATGGACAAGGGG
The DNA here is from genome assembly GCA_963724645.1 of uncultured Acidobacteriota bacterium. GTDB lineage: Bacteria > Acidobacteriota > Vicinamibacteria > Vicinamibacterales > SCN-69-37 > CAVXSP01. The sequence goes on along the minus strand of CAVRVJ010000003.1, from coordinate 582,470 downwards.
TCGAACCCCATCAACTTGGCCGCGACCGCGTCGATCGCCACCTGATCGGCGCTGGCGAGGATGACGTTCTTCGCGTACGGGATCATGCAGCGCGGCCCGGGACCGTCGCCGGCAAAGGTACCGTCCATGACCGCGAAGACGCCGCGGTGAATCTTTCGCTGAATCATCAGCAGGTCCACGAGCGTCTCGTGGATGACCGGGTGCGTCCAGTGCCGGCGCTCGTTCAGCAGGCCGCCGAACGCATTCTTCATCGCGCCGGTCGTCGTCGTGAACACGTGCGTCTTCACGGTCGGCAGATGGATGATGTTCTCGCCGATGAACCTGCGGGGGATCAGGAACCCGTCGGGATAGACCTCGTTCAGGCACAGGAACTTCTTCGTGAGATCGCCGACCGCATCCTTGATGTTGATCCAGCCCTCGTCGCCCTCGTACAGGTGCACGTTGCGCAGCCCGTGGGCCTCGACGACGTTGAGCTGCTTGTTCTCCCGCTCACCGAGGTGGGCATCGATCACGACGGTGCGATTGTGGCAGGCATGAATCAGCGACGGGTCGTACCCATCCTGCTTCATCGCGCGGATCACCCCCTCGAGCTGCCAGGGCGTCGTGGAGCTGCCGGGAAAGAAGAAGTGCCAGGAGATGTTCACCTTCAGCGCCGTGTCGGCGTCCTTGGCGATGACGTCCTGGTAGCCGGCCAGATTCAGCAGACGATGATAGTCGGCCAGCACCGTGGCGGGACTCGTCCGAAGAATGGCGACCTCTGATCGAGGCGGAGTTCATTGGGTGCTCTCTATCGCCAGGGCCCGTACACAGATCATGACCACCGTCAGCGACCATAATCCCACGCAGGCGAGCAACGGCCGGTCGGTGACCAGCAGCTCGGACGGATTGCCTCCGCCTTCCCGCTGGTGGACAAGGTACAAGTATCGAAAGATGCCGTAGAGCGGAAACGGGACCGTGTACAGGAGATGCGTCGGTGCCGAACTTGGCCACCGTTTCCGGACTGATCGTGTAGAAGGCATAGGCGAGCAACGTCGAGGCCGTCACCACGCCGATCATCTGATCCAGCAGGTACGGGCTGTATTCCGCCAGAATCCGGCGATGCCCGGTGGCGCCGTCGGCCAGCGTCACCAGTTCGGCGCGCCGCTTGCTCAAAGCCAGAAACAAGGCGCCGAGCAGTGTCAGGAGCAGGAGCCAATCGCTGAACGCCACGTCGATCACGACGGCGCCGCCGATGGCGCGCAGCACGAATCCCAAGGCAATCGTCAGCGCGTCCATGATCACGACGTGCTTGAGCGACACGGAATACAGACCGAGCAGGGCGACATAGATCGCCGCCACGAGGCCGAACTTCGGAGCGAGCCAGAAGGCGAGTGCCGAGTCCGCCGGCCGTCAGCACGACCGCCGCACCGATCGCCGTGCGAGCCGGCAGCGCGCCCGACGCGACCGGGCGGCGCGATTTCACCGGATGCCTCCGATCGGCCTCGCGGTCGGCGCACATCGTTGACGAGGTAGACGACGCCAGAGAGCACGCAGAAGATCGACGAACGCGCCCAGCGCACGCGCGCGCCGCGTCGGGATCGAGAAGCTTCTGGCCGAAGATCAGGCCCGGCGAAGACGAGGACGTTCTTCGTCCACTGGCGGGGCGAAGCGAGACGCAGGAGATTGGCCGAAAGCGAGCCGACCAGCGACAGTCGCCGACCGGCGCGGCTGACGCCGGACGGGCAGAAGGTTCCAGACTTCGGGCCATGAGAGCGACGGGCTACGGCCCGTCGCGCACCTACGAATAGCTCTTCAGCGCGTCCGGCTCGGAGTCGAACGTCTCGAATACGGTCAGCAGCTTCGTGATGCTCAACAGGTCCGTAATTCGCTTGGTCAGGTTCACCAGCTTGAGCTGTCCGCCCTGCCGGCTCACCGTCGTATAAGTGCGAACGATTTCGCCGAGACCCGCGCTGTCGATGTAGGGAACGGTCGCGAAATTCAGCAGGATCTGCTTCCTATCCTGATGGATGAGGGAGTTGATCTTGTCTTTCAACACCTCATCGCCCTCGCCCAGCGTGACCTTGCCTTTCAGGTCGAGGATCGTCACGTTGCCGACGACCCGTTCCTCGATCTGCATGCCACTCTCCTCGCCGCAACAGGCCGTTGCCCGATTCGCGGAAAAATTGAACCCCTAGTCTACGGGCCAAGCCACCAATTGACAAGGCGCGACCCTTGTGCCGCGCGCCTCGCCCGCTTGCCAGGGGCCTGCGTCGAGCTACTCAACTTCGCGGCGCTGCTTCTTGCGTGAGCGCTTGCGGGCGAGGGCCTGCTTGGCCCGGCGCTTGTCGCCGGGTTTCAGGTAGAAAGAGTGTTTCTTGATGTCCTTGATGATGTCTTCCTGCTGCACTTTCCGCTTGAAACGGCGAAGCGCGCTCTCAATGGACTCGCCTTCCTGGATCTTGACTTCTGCCAAGGCTCAACACCCCCTTCCCCCGAGGATTCTGCGGCCTGCCGGTCCAACCGGACAGCGACCAACAACGTAGAGTAGCACGGCGGCTGCCGCCGGGAGGCCGCCGCGCGAAGCCCCGGGGACAGATATGACACAATTCCGTCCGCCGTGAAAATTCTGGTGCTTGGGAGCGGTGGCCGCGAGCACGCCATCGCCTGGCGTCTCAGCCGTGACCCGAACGTGGCCGAAGTGATTTCCGCCCCGGGAAACCCCGGGATGCAGGCGGTGGGGCCGTTGCACGCCGGTCGATCTCGAAGATCCTGCCGGCCATTCTCGCCCTGGCGGAACGTGAGCAGGTTGATTTGACCGTCGTGGGGCCGGAGGCGGCGCTCGCCGCGGGCGTGGCGGATCTCTTTCACGCCGCGGGCCGTGCCATCGTGGGCCCCTCGCGGCAGGCGGCGGCTGCTCGAGTCGCTCGAAGGTCTACGCGAAGGAATTCATGGCCCGCGCCGGGATTCCCACCGCGCGGTTCCGCGTGTGCCGGGATCTGGCCAGCGGCGCTCGATGCGGTCGCCGGCGCCGGAGTTTGGATTTCCGGTCGTGGTGAAAGCGGATGGGCTCGCTGGCGGAAAGGGCGTCACCGTCGCGCAGGATCGGGCCGAGGCCGAAACACGCGGTCCGCGAGGCCATGGTCAATCGTCAGTTCGGCGCCTCGGGCGAGAGCCTGGTCATTGAGGAATGTCTCAGGGGGTCGGAGATCTCGTTCTTCCTCTTATGTGACGGCGTGCGAGCCTTGCCGCTCGCGACCGCGCAGGATCACAAGCGCATCTGGGATGACGACCGCGGCCCGAACACGGGCGGCATGGGCGCGTTTGCGCCGAGTCCGTTGATGAATCCTGGACTCGCGTCCGTGGTCATGCAGCGGATTGTGAGGCCGGTGCTCGAGGGCATGCGCGCCGCAGGGCGATCCGTATCGAGGTTTCCTGTACGTCGGGCTGATGTTGACTGGCGATGGCCCGAAGGTCATTGAGTTCAACGTGCGATTTGGCGATCCCGAAGCACAAGTGATCATGCCGTTTCTGGAGGGGCAGATCGCCCGCACGCTGTTCGCGTCCGCGACGAGCGGCCTCGAGGGAATCACGTTGAGCGGAGGCACCGATTCGTTTGTCGGCGTGGTGCTCGCGGCGCCGGGGTATCCGGGACCGGTGACGACCGGGCAGCCGATCTCGGGCTGGATCGCGCCGCGGCCATGCCCGGTGTGCTCGTCTTTCATGCCGGTACGCGGATCGAAAACGGCGTCGTCGTGACGGCCGGCGGGCGTGTGCTGACGGTGGTCGGGCGAGGACCGAGCTACGCCGAGGCCATGCGACGGGCCTACGACGGCGTGGCGCAGATCAACTTTGAGGGGATGCAGTACCGCCGCGACATCGGACGCAAGGCCGTTGGAGTGCCGCTGTGAGTATCGATGTGTTGATCCTGATGGGCTCTGACTCCGACGCGTCGATCATGTCGGCGGCACGGGACGCCTTGACTGAGCTCGGATTGACTTGCGAGATGACGGTCGCGTCGGCCCATCGCTCGCCGGCCCGTGTGTTGCGGCTCGTGAATGAAGCCCCGCCGCGCGGGGTGAAGGTGTTCATTGTCGGCGCTGGAGCCGCCGCGCATCTGGCGGGGGTCGTCGCGGCGCACACGACGCTCCCGGTGATCGGCGTGCCGATCGATTCCTCCGCGTTGAAGGGAATGGACGCGCTGCTGTCCACCGTGCAGATGCCCCCGGGCGTCCCTGTGGCGACAGTGGCCATCGGCAAGCCCGGGGCGATCAACGCCGGCGTGCTGGCGGCGCAGATGATTGCGTTGGGCGATCCGGTCGCTCGCCGGTCGTCTGGTTGACTACAAGAAGAAGCTGGCGGAGAAGGTCGAAGAGGCCGCGAAGCGGACGCTGAAGGGACGCCACGCGCCGATCCATACTTCCGGGGCGTCATCTTTCCAACGCGCGGCCAGTTGCTGACCCGCGGTGCGGCGCTCGCTTTCCACAATCAGCTGCCCGCAGGCCGCCCGGATGTCGCGGCCCCGGCTCTTCCGGACGGACACCAGGACGCCCCGATCCGCGAGGATCTTCGCAAACGCGTTGACTCGCTCGTCGGACGGCCGGCGAAACGGGATTCCCGGCGCCTCGTTGAGCGGCAGAAGATTGACTTTGGCCTTGACGCCATCCAGCAGTTTCACGAGGCGGCGCGCATCCTCGGGCGTGTCGTTCACTTCGTCCAGCAGGACGTACTCGAACGTGATGCGGCTCCGGCGACGCAGGGGAAATTCCTTGCAGACCGTCGATCAGCTCTTCCAGCGGGTACTTCCGGTTGATCGGCACGAGCGCGTCGCGCTGCGCCTCGGTCGTCCCGTGCAGGGAGATGGCAAGATTGGGCATCAGCGGCTCCGCCGCCAGACGTTTGAGCGCGGGCAGGACGCCGACGGTCGAGAGCGTCACCCGGCGGGGACTCACCGCGAGTCCCTGCGTCGTCGGCGAGGATCCCCAGCGCCTTGATGGTCGCGTCGTAGTTATGGAGCGGCTCGCCCATCCCCATCAGGACGATATTGAAGGGCCGATCGGCCAGTCCGGTCGCGTGCGCCAGGACTCGAGCCTGTCCGGCAATTTCCCCGGCGCTGAGATTTCGCGTCAGCCCCATCTTCCCGGTCAGACAAAAGGCGCAGTTCATCGCGCAACCCACCTGCGTGGAAATGCAGAAGGTCTGCGCAGGCGTGTCCGGGATATACACGGATTCGATGTGCCGGCCGTCCTGCAGGCGAAGCAGGAACTTCGTGTGCCGTCGGCCGACGTTTGCCGCAATTCGAGGACCGGCGTACTGACGCAACAGGCCTCCGCCAGTCTGGTTCGCAGCGCACAGCCGAGGTCCGTCATCGCCATGAAATCGGTCACGCCGCGGCGATACACCCAATGAAACACCTGCCGGCCGTGAAAGCGCGGCACGCCCAGCGCGGCGACGGCCGCTTCGATTTCTGCAGCGATCGAGATTGCTGAGGTCAATCATTGGTGCACCGGGGGGACGGGGGTCGAATGGGCCAATTCTGTGGAAAACAAACCCGTCCCCCCGGGTGGAAAACCTGCTCGCTCCATGGTATCATTCTGATCTTGACATTGTCTCTTAAAGTCAAGCCACTGAACAAGTTACGGCACTTAGGCGGTTGCGCGAGCTCCTGCGCGCGATGGAGGTGTCCAACAGATGGTCATTGCCGAGACATTGCCTTCAGGCCTCCGACTGGTCACCGAAGCCATGCCGCATGTGCGCTCGGTCACCGTCGGCGTGTGGCTGACGCGCGGCTCACGGCATGAAACCGACCCCGAAAGCGGCGTGGCGCATTTCACCGAGCACATGCTGTTCAAGGGCACGACATCGAGGTCGGCGCAGGACATCGCGCAGACCATCGACTCGATCGGCGGCCAGCTTGACGCATTCACGGCCAAGGAGCACGCCAGCTACTACATCAAAGTCCTCGACGAGCATGTGCCGATCGCCATGGATTTGCTGAGCGACATGGTGCTGCGCCCCGCCTTCTCGGCCGACGACGTGGCCAAGGAACAGACGGTCATTCTCGAAGAAATCAAGATGGTCGAGGATGCGCCCGACGATCTGGTGCACGAGATGTTCTCGCAGCGGTTCTGGGCGAAGCATCCGTTGGGCCGGCCGATTCTGGGCACGCCCGACACCGTCGCGTCGTTCTCGGCCGAACGACCTGCGCGACTATTTCGGCCGCACGTACGTCGCGCCGAACCTCATCATCGCCGCCGCCGGACATCTCGAGCATGCGGAGCTGCGGCAGGCTCGTGGAACGCGCGTTCGCCTCGCTGTCGGTGGAGGCGCCGCTGCACCTCACGGAGCCGCCGGCCGATCACGCGCGGGCTCATCGAGCGCCACAAGGACATCGAGCAGAGTCATCTCTGCGTCGGCACGCCCGCGTATCCGCAGGCGCACATCGATCGCCACGCCGTCTACGTGCTGAACACCATCCTCGGCGGCTCGATGAGCTCCCGGCTGTTCCAGCACATCCGGGAGGAGCGCGGGCTCGTCTACGTGGTCTTCAGCAATCTGACGACCTACAGCGACGCGGGGACGATCACGGTCTACGCCGGCTGCTCGCACGACAAGGTTTCGGAGGTGATCGACCTCACGCTGGCCGAGCTGCGCGACCTGCGGGACACGATCGTGCCTCCGGCGGAGCTGCGGCGCGCCAAGGATCACCTGAAGGGCAGCCTCATGCTGAGTCTCGAGAACACGTCGAGCCGCATGGCGCACCTGGCTCGCCAGGAGCTGTATTTCGGCCGCCATCTGTCGCTCGATGACACGCTGCAGAGCATCGAGGCCGTGACGGCGGAGGATGTCCAGCGAATTGCGTGGATCTGTTCCGCGACACGGGCCTGGTCGCCACGCTCGTGGGACCGAAGTCCGGCGGCTCGATTTCCCCTCGAGCGGCTGCGCGTCCAGGCGTGACTCGCTGACGCATCGATGATTGCCCGCTACACCCACCCGGCGATGGGCGCCATCTGGAGCGACGTGCGCCGGTACGAGACTTGGCTGCAGGTCGAGCTGGCCGCCACGGATGCTCTGGCCGAGGCGGGGGTCGTGCCCGCCGAAGATGCTCGCGACGCTCCGGCAGCGCGCGGCATTTGACGTCGGCCGGATCGAAGAAATCGAGCGGACGACACAGCACGACGTCATCGCGTTCACCACCGTCGTGGCGGAGCACGTCGGCCCCGCGGCGCGGTGGCTTCACTTCGGCCTGACCTCGTCCGACGTGCTCGACACGGCGCTCGCCCTGCAGATGCGGGACGCGTGTGATCTGATTCTCAACGACATCGACAATCTGCTTGCCGCCATCAAACGGCGGGCGGAGGAGCATCGGCGTACGCCGATGATCGGACGGACGCACGGCGTGCACGCCGAGCCGATGACCTTCGGGGTCAAGCTGGCGCTCTGGTATGCGGAAGTCGAGCGCGGCCGCGCCCGGGTGCTGCGCGGCAGAGAAGCGATTGCCGTCGGGAAGATGTCCGGTGCCGTCGGCATGTTCGCGCATCTGGATCCGTCGATCGAGATGGCGGTGTGCCGGCGGCTCGGGCTCACTGCCGCGCCGGTCTCCTCACAGGTCTTGCAGCGCGATCGCCACGCCGAGCTGATGACGTCGCTCGCGGTGTTCGCGGCCTCGCTCGAGAAGTTCGCGCTCGAGATTCGCGGCCTGCAGAAGACCGAAATCGGCGAGGTCGAGGAGCCGTTTGCCGCAGGCCAGAAAGGCTCATCGGCGATGCCGCACAAGCGCAACCCGATCGGCTGCGAACAGGTGACCGGCCTGGCGCGGCTCGTTCGCGCCAACGCGATGGCCGCACTCGAGAACGTGGCGCTCTGGCACGAGCGCGACATCTCCCACTCGTCGGTCGAGCGCGTGATTCTGCCGGACAGCTTCATCGCGCTGGATCACATGCTGCGTCGCTTCACGAAGATCGTGTCGGGCATGGTCGTCTATCCGCAGCGCATGAGCGAGAATCTCGGGCGGTCGCGCGGCGTGGTGTTCTCGGGAAGCGTGCTGCTCGAGCTGGCCAGGCACGGCGTCTCCCGCGAGGAGGCGTACGAATGGGTGCAGCGTAACGCGATGCAGTCGTTTCAGCAGCAGCGGGATTTCAAGGAGCTGCTGCTGGAGGATCCGGATATCACCCGCGTGTTGCCGCGCGCGGTCGTGGAAGAGGCCTTCGACCTGGGCGCCCAGTTGCGGCACGTGGACGCGATCTTCGACCGGGTGTTCGAACCTGGCCACACGCGGGCCGACGCGGGCGCCAGGCAGACAGTGGGACAGCAGTCGTAAATGGCGGCCACAGGGAGCACATGAAAGCTCGTGTATTTGTCACGCTCAAGCCCTCGGTCTTCGACCCGCAGGGCCGCGCCATTGTCGAGGCGCTGCACTCGCTCGGGTACGGCCGTGTCGCCGACGTGCGTCAAGGGAAGTACTTCGAACTGGACGTCGACGCGGCAACGCCTGACGAGGCGCAGCGCGTGGCCGCTGAAGTGGCGACCCGCGTCCTCTCGAATCCGGTGATCGAAAGCTTCCGGATCGAGATTGCTGACGCCGAGACGGTCGGGGAGCCGCGTCGATGAAGTTTGCCGTCATCGTGTTTCCGGGTTCGAACTGCGATCACGATGCGTATCACGCAGCGAAACACGTGCTCGGCCAGGACGCGCAGTTCGTCTGGCACAAGGAGACGTCGCTATCCGGCGCCGACGTGGTGATCCTGCCCGGCGGGTTCTCGCACGGCGACTACCTGCGCACCGGCGCGATTGCGCGATTCTCCCCGATCATGGCGGCGGTGGCGACCTTTGCCGCCGGCGGGGGCCCGGTGCTCGGGATTTGCAATGGGTTCCAGATCCTGCTCGAGTGCGGCCTGCTACCCGGTGCGATGCTCCGGAACCGCGACCTCAAGTTTCACTGCGAACACGTCCGGGTCCGTGTCGAGCGGACCGACACGCCGTTCACCAGCCGCTGTAGCGTCGGTCAGATCCTGCGGCTGCCCATCGCCCACGGCGAAGGAAACTACTACGCGCCGGCCGACACGTTGCGGGAGCTCCAGGCGTCGGGCCGGATCGTGTTCCGATATGTGAGCGCGACCGGCGAGGCGTGCGACGCGGCCAATCCGAATGGATCGCTCGACAACATCGCCGGCATCTGCAGCGAGCTCCGCAACGTCGTCGGTCTGATGCCGCATCCCGGAGCGCGCGTGCGAGACCGTCCTCGGCAGCGCGGACGGCCTGGTCCTGTTCGAGTCGGTCGTCCAGACGCTGTCGAATCGTGGTGTCTTTCAGGAGGCCACGCACTGATGGCGGTCTTCGATCGCGCCACGCTCGACCGGCACGGGATCACCGGCGACGAGTACGCGAGGATCGTCGAACTGATGGGACGCGAGCCTAACCTCACCGAGCTCGGGTTGTTCTCCGTGATGTGGTCGGAACACTGCAGCTACAAGAGCTCGCGCGTGCATCTGAGGACGTTGCCGACCGCGGGCCCGCGGGTCCTGCAGGGGCCCGGTGAGAACGCTGGCGCCATCGACATCGGCGAAGGGCTGGCGGCGGTGTTCAAGATCGAGTCGCACAACCACCCGTCGTTCATCGAGCCGTACCAGGGCGCGGCGACCGGGGTCGGGGGGATCATCCGCGACATCTTCACGATGGGCGCCCGGCCGATCGCCCTCCTGGACTCGCTTCGATTCGGGCCGCTCGATGACGCGCGCAACCGCCGCATTCTCCGAGGAGTCGTCGCCGGCATCGGCGGCTACGGCAACAGCATCGGCATTCCCACGATCGGCGGCGAAGTGATGTTCGACGAGACGTACAGCGGCAACCCGCTCGTCAACGTCTTCTGTCTGGGCATCGCCAGGCAGGACGCCATCGTCAAAGGCGCGGCCAGCGGCGTCGGCAACGCGATCTACTACGTCGGCGCGAAGACGGGCCGCGACGGCATCCATGGGGCGACGATGGCGTCGGCGGAGTTCGACGAGTCGTCGGCGGAGAAGCGGCCCGCCGTGCAGGTCGGCGATCCGTTCATGGAGAAGCTGCTGCTGGAGGCCTGTCTCGAGGTGATGCAGACCGACGCGTGCGTGGGCGTCCAGGACATGGGCGCGGCCGGCTTGACGTGCTCGACCTGCGAAACTGGCGCCCGTGGCGGCGTCGGCGTGGCAATTGACGTCGCACGGGTGCCGCAACGCGAATCGGGCATGACGCCGTACGAGATCATGCTGTCGGAATCACAAGAGCGGATGCTCCTGATCGTCAAACGCGGGCGCGAGGCGGAAGTCGAGCGGATCTTCGAGAAGTGGGATCTGCACGCCGTGCGGATCGGCGAGGTGACCGATCGACGGCCGGCTGCGCGTGAACGACCATGGCGCGCTGGTGGCGGACGTGCCGAACCTGGCCTTGACCGATGAGGCGCCGGTCTACCAGCGTCCGATCCGGCCGCCGGAGGGACGGGAGGAGCTGCAGCGAATTCCGCGCGACCGGATCGGCCCGATCGGCAAACCGATCGACGCGCTGCTGGCGCTCCTCGGATCGCCGACCGTGGCGAGCAAGGGCTGGATTTATCGCCAATACGACAACATGGTCCGCACGAACACCCTGGCGCCCGCCGGGCCTCGGGGCCGGCGTCGTGCGCGTCAAAGGAACGACGCGCGCGCTCGCGATGTCGGTCGACGGCAACGGGCGCTATGCGTACCTGGATCCGCGGCAGGGCGCCAGGCTGGCGGTGGCCGAGGCCGCGCGGAACGTCGCGTGCGCAGGCGCGCTGCCGATCGGCGCGACAAATTGCCTGAACTTCGGCAATCCGGAGCGGCCCGAGATCATGTGGCAGTTTGCCGAAGCCGTGGCCGGAATCGGCGAAGCCTGTCGCGCGCTCGACGTCCCGATTACCGGCGGCAATGTGAGCTTGTACAACGAGACCGACGGCAAGGCGATTCTGCCAACGCCGGTCATCGGCATCGTCGGGCTTGTCGAGGACGCTTCGCGCGTCCTGACCCGCGCGATTCCATCGAGTGGACTTGACATCGTGCTGCTCGGTGACGACCTCGGGGAACTCGGCGGCAGCGAATACCTCAAGACCGTGCACGGGCTGTTGCGCGGCCAGCCGCCCCGGCTCGACCTGGCGAGAGAGCGGGCGCTGCAGCGGCTGCTCGTGGAGCTTGCGGCGAAGGGGCTGATCAAGTCGGCGAACGACTGCGCCGACGGTGGTTTCGCCGTCGCGCTGGCCGAATGCTGCTTCGATGCCGCCGGCGTGGGCGTCGACGTCGTCATCCCGCCCGCGGCTTCCGATGGCGGGGTCGATCTCATGGCGGCCACTCTGTTTGGTGAATCCGCTTCGCGCGTGATCGTGACGGTGGCCCCGGCCGCAACGCCCACGGTGCTCGACGCGGCGGCCGCGGCGGGGATTCCCGCCGCCGGGATTGGCACGACCGGCGGGTCTGCCATTCGCATCAGCGTCGGTGGCGCGCCCGTCATCGACTGTGGGGTGTCGGTGGCTGAGTCGCGCTGGAGTTCCGCATTGTCAGCCTGGCTCGAAGGACGGGCCGCATAGCCATGGACAAGCTTCGCGAGGAATGCGGTGTCTTCGGTATCTTCGGCCATCCCGAGGCCGCGAACCTGGCGTACCTGGGGTTGTACGCGCTGCAGCATCGCGGCCAGGAGAGCGTCGGCATCGCGACGTCCGACGGCGAGCGGCTCCAGATCCACAAGGGCATGGGCTACGTCGCCGACAATTTCGACGAAGCGACGTTCGCCCGGCTGCGCGGCACCAGCGCGGTCGGGCACGTCCGCTACTCAACGACGGGGGAAAGCGGGCTCAAGAACGCGCAGCCCATTCTGATCGACTGCGCGCATGGCGAGATCGCAATCTGCCACAACGGCAATCTGGTGAACGCGCAGGAGCTCCGGGCCGATCTGGTCAGCGAGGGATCGATCTTCCAGACGACCAGCGACACCGAGGTGCTGCTGCACCTGTACGCGCGGTCCAAGGCGTCAAACCCCGAGCAGGCCGTTGTGGAGTCGGTCGCGGCCGCCACGGGCGCGTTTTCACTCGTGCTCTTGACCAAGGATCGCCTGATTGCGGTGCGCGACCCGCACGGCTTCCGTCCGCTGACCCTCGGCCGCCTTGGCGACGCGTACATTGTCTGCTCCGAGACGTGCGCGCTGGATCTCATCGACGCGACCTGGATTCGCGACATCGAGCCCGGGGAGGTGCTGATCATCGGGCCGGAGGGCATGAAATCTCTGCGCCCGTTCCCTTCCTCGCGCCTGACGCATTGTGTCTTCGAGCACGTTTACTTCGCGCGACCCGATTCGTACGTCTTCGGCAAGAGCGTCAATGAGGTGAGGACGGAGCTCGGCCGTCGCCTCGCATGCGAGCATCCTGCGGAGGCCGAGGTCGTCGTCCCGGTTCCCGACTCGGGCGTCTGCGCGGCCACCGGCTTCGCCGAGGCGGCCGGAATACCGCTCCGGATGGGACTCATCCGCAATCACTATATCGGCCGGACGTTCATCGAGCCGCAGCAGTCCATCCGCCACTTCGGTGTGCGCGTGAAGCTGAATCCGGTCAAGAGCATCCTCGAAGGCCGTCGCGTCGTACTCGTGGACGACTCGATCGTGCGGGGCACCACGAGCCGGAAGATCGTCAAGATGGTGCGGGCGGCGGGCGCGACCGAGGTCCACATGCGGATCAGTTGCCCGCCCACGATTTCACCCTGCTTTTACGGCGTCGACACGCCGCAGCGCTCCGAGCTCATCGGCGCGACCCATACCCTCGAGGAGATTCGGCGGTATATCGGCGCCGATTCGATCGGCTACCTCAGCCTCGACGGGCTGCTCGCGGCCGTCGGCGAGGCCCGCGGGTCGTATTGCACGTCCTGCTACACGGGCGAGTACCCGGTGGCGTTTCCGCAGAACCAGAAGGCCTATCTTCAACTTGCGCTTAAGCTAGTGGAATGACACGGCGTTTCCTCGTTTTCGGCATGACCCTGGCGCTGACGTCGAGCCTGTCAGCGCAGTCTCGCGGACGCGCGACTGAGACGGCGCCCGCGCAGGATGCCGCGCAAGCGGTCTCGACGGCCGAGGCCGGAGCGGCGGTCGACAAGCTGGGCTCGTTCGACCTGCCCGTGCGGCTGGAAGCATCGCGCACGATGCGGCGGGCCACCGCTTCGGTGGCTGTGCCGGCTCTCACCCGTGCCGCTCGCGAACACGCGGACGGCTACGTCCGCTATCGTGCCCTCGTTCTGCTCGCCGGATTCGGCGATGCCTCAGCCGCCGACGTGATGCGGCAGGTCATGGCCGACCGCAACGATCGGCTGCGAATGGTGGCCTACGCCTGGTTCGAGCATCATCGCGACCTCACGGTGCTGCCGGCCCTGATTGACTCGCTCGGAAGAGAGCAGTCGGAATTCGTGCGGCCGGCGCTGTTGCGCGCGCTCGCCGCGTACGGTGATGACCCTCGCGCCCGCGCCGCGGCGCTGCCGCTCATCATGCGGGGGCAGGACGATTTTCGCGGCGCGCTCATCGACGCCCTTGGCGACTACCGTGGGGCCTATGCGCTGCAGGCAATTTCGGACGTGGCGAAGCTCGACGGTCCCCTTCAGGACGATGCCGTGACGGCGCTCGGAAAAATCGGCGACACGTCGGCCCACGACCTGCTGGCGGAGTTGCAGCGCACCGGACCTCGCACGGTGCAGCCGTCCGTGGCCGCAGCGCATGTGCCTGCTCGGCGCGAACGTTGCGCCGAACGAAGAGTACCTGAAGAAATCTCTGGCGTTCGGCGTGAGTTCGGGAACGGACCAGCCCCTCCTGCGCGGTGCTGCGCACGGCCTGGCCGTGCTCGCCGTCCGGAACAATGCGGGCGCGCTCACGGCGTTGCTCGATGCGGGTGTGCCGGCAAAGGATCCGGCGCGCGCGCCGATTGCCCTCGCCGTCGGTCTGGCCGCCCTGCGGAATCCGGACCTTCTTCTGAACGTGCTGCAGTCCCGTACCGGACCGTGACGGCGCGCTCCTCCTGCTGCAGGACGCATTCGACATGCTCTCGTCGGAGGATTACGAACTCGAACGGTTCTACGTCGACATCCGGCATGTCTACTGGACCGCCGCGCCGAATTCACCACAGCGGCAACTGGCCGAAGCCCTGATCAGGAAGCTGGAGTTCTAGCCGTGGGTCGCCGGGCTCAGGCGCTGTGAGCATCGATTACCGCCAATCCGGCGTCGACATCGATGCCGGCAACGAGACCGTGCGGCGCATCAAAGCGCTGGCGCGTCAGACGTATACGCCCGGCGTGCTCTCCGGCGTCGGATCCTTCGGCGGTCTGTTCGCCCTCGATCCGGCGGTGCCCGAGCCGGTCCTGGTGGCGAGCGCGGACGGCGTCGGGACTAAATTGAAGGTGGCGTTCATGGCCGGCGTGCATGACACGGTCGGCGTGGATCTGGTCAATCACTGCGTCAACGACATCCTGGTGCAGGGCGCGCGCCCGTTGTTCTTCCTGGACTATCTGGCCACTGGACGATTGTCGCCGGCCGTCGCCGAGGAGATCGTGCGCGGAATGGCGGCCGCGTGCCGGGAAAATGGTTGCGCGCTGCTGGGCGGCGAGACGGCGGAGATGCCTGGCTTCTACGCCGACGGCGAGTACGATGTTGCCGGGTTCATCGTCGGCGTGGTCTCTCGATCCCGAGTCGTTGATGGACGCGCCATTGTCGCCGGCGACGCGCTCGTGGCGCTGCCATCGTCCGGTCTGCACACCAACGGCTATTCGCTGGCGCGCGCAATCGCTTTCGATCGGCTGCGGCTCCGCGTGGACAGCCACGTCGATGAACTGGGCGAGACGGTCGGTGCCGCCCTCCTGCGACCGCACCGATCGTATGCGCAGGTCATCGCGCCGCTGCTCGAACGGAACTGGATCAAAGGAATGGCGCACATCACCGGCGGCGGGATCACGGAGAACCTTCCGCGCGCCCTGCCCCAGGGTCTGTCGTTCTCACTCGACCGCAGCAGTTGGACCGTGCCGCCAGTGTTCTGCTGGCTTCAGGCCGCTGGCGAGCTCGATGACGCAGAGATGATGCGCACGTTCAACCTGGGCGTCGGTCTGGTCCTGGTCTCCGCCCGCGATCGGGCCAGCGACCTTATTCGTGCCCTCCGCTCCGCCGGTGAGCCCGCGTGGCTCATCGGAGAGGTCAGTTAAGGCGGACGAAGGACCTTTTTCCACAGTTAGGGGGACGGGTTTCAAATTGTGGAAAACTTGATCGTCCTCTCGGTAAGTTGGCGTGTTGACGTAGTCGATCCATGCGGTGGAGACCAGGAACGGCGTCCGGACGACGGGAAGCTGGGACCCCGAGTGTAGACGCTCCGCGAGACTGCACCAGGGCCAGTCCTGCGCGCGTCGAACCAGGTGGGCCTTGAGCGCGTTGCGCTCGACGTAGCGACACACAGCGACCAGGTGATCGGCGGCCGTCAGAGGTTCAGACCAGAATCGATTCTGATAGACCGGCCCGAGACCCACGGTCTGGTGATAGTGGTGCCATCGAACCGCATGGGTAACCGTTACCCAATGCAGCAGCTTCGAGAGTTGATCCGAGTCCGTCGGACCCATGACCAAATGCCAATGATTCGGCATCAAGCAGTAGCTGATCAACCTTGCGGGGTGCCGCTGCAGGCCCGTTCTCAGAATCTCGCTGAACGCGCGATAATCGCTGGCCCGGCGGAAGAGTGGTACTCGGCGGGCGCTTCGGTTGACGACATGAAAGCACATCGCGTTGTCGGTTTGACGAGGGCGTCGTGGCATGACGAGTCTGGCGCTCTGCAACGAGAATGCCAAGTCGAGTTTTCCACAAATCGAAACCCGTCCCCCTGACTGTGGAAAACTCCTTTGAAGTTCGGATCGCCGTCCTCATCTCGGGACGCGGCACAAATCTTCAAGCGCTCATCGCCGCACAACACGAAGGGAGGCTTGGCGGCAGGATCGTGCTCGTGGTGGCGAATCGCGAACTGGCTGCGGGACTCGAGCGGGCGCGCGCGGCGAAGATCGAGACGCTGGTCCTCCCCCACGGAGAACACGCCTCGCGCGAGGCCTATGACGCAGTGCTGGTTGGCGAGCTTCGCCGACGGGACGTGAAATTCGTCTGTCTGGCGGGGTTCATGCGGCTCGTGAGCCCGGTCCTTTGCGATGCCTTCCCGGGCGCCATCGTCAACATCCATCCATCGCTCCTGCCGTCGTTCCGCGGGCCCGACGCGCAGCGGCAAGCGCTCGCGCACGGCGTCAAGGTCAGTGGGGCGACTGTGCACTTTGTGACGCCCGAACTGGATGCCGGTCCGATCATCTTGCAGGCGGCGGTTCCCGTTCAGGACCACGACACGGTCGAGTCCTTGTCCGAGCGGATCCTCGACGTCGAGCATCAGCTCTATCCCGAAGCCGTCCGCCGCGTGCTGGAAACGAGCTGGCGGCTCGAGGGCCGGAGGGTCGTTTTTGACTCGGGCGACCCCGATGACCACGGCCCGGCTGTGGAAGACTAGTTCGACCCATGGGTCTGACCGTCGATCAACAGTTCTCATACCTCATTAAGGGATGCGTCGACGTCGTCAAGCCCGCCGAGCTGCGCGCCAAGCTGGAGCGCTCGCTCAAGACCGGCGAGCCTCTGATCGTGAAAGTCGGATTCGATCCAACTGCACCGGACCTGCATCTGGGACACACGGTCCTGCTACGGAAGATGAGGCACTTCCAGGATCTGGGCCATCGGGTGATCTTCGTCATCGGAGACTTCACCGGCCTCATTGGCGACCCGACCGGGCGGTCGAAGACGCGGCCGCCGCTGACGCGCGAGCAAATCGCAGAAAACGCGGAGACGTACAAGGCGCAGGTCTTCAAGATTCTCGACCGCGACAGGACCGTCGTCGATTTCAACTCGCGCTGGCTGTCTCCGCTGGGCGCTGAAGGAATCATCCGGCTCGTGCAGCGCTATAGCGTCGCACAGATGCTCGAGCGCCGCGACTTCAAGCAGCGCTATGAGGCCGGTGAGCCGATTGCCCTGCACGAGTTTCTTTACTCGCTCGTGCAGGCCTACGATTCCGTCTTTCTCGAGGCAGATGTCGAGCTTGGTGGCACCGATCAGCTCTTCAATCTCAACGTCGGACGGGACCTGATGCCGGGATACGGGCTGGAGGCGCAGGTGGTGATGACGACACCGCTTCTCGAGGGATTGCGGGGCGTCGAGAAGATGTCCAAGAGCCTTGACAATTACGTGGGCGTCACTGAGTCTCCCGACGACATGTTCGGCAAGGTGCTGTCGATCAGCGACGAGTCGATGTGGCGATACTATCTGCTGCTCACTGACTTGTCGGAATCGGACATCAAGCGCCTCCGGCAGCAGGTCTCGAGCGGCGCGCTGCATCCCAAGGCGGCGAAGGTCGAGCTTGCCAAACGCATCGTCGAGGACTTTCATTCGGCCGTTGCCGCCGAGCAGGCGGCGGCGCGTTTCG
>CAVRVJ010000003.1:0-560000 GCA_963724645.1 uncultured Acidobacteriota bacterium | reverse complement strand
CAAAGTCGCAGACGCTACGCTGCCAAGAAAAGCCTCTAAGGAGTGGAACTCGGTACCCGTACCGCAAACCGACACAGGTAGGCGAGGAGAAAATCCTCAGGCGCAAGTGAGAACCCTCGTTAAGGAACTCGGCAACTTGACCCCGTAACTTCGGAAGAAGGGGTGCTCTTTCCCGTGTAGGGGTTTACCCCCGAAGCGTGAAGGAGTTGCAATAAAGAGGCCCAAGCAACTGTTTACTAAAAACACAGGACTCTGCGAAGTCGAACACGACGTATAGGGTCTGACGCCTGCCCGGTGCCGGAAGGTCAAAGGGAGAGGTCAGCCGCAAGGCGAAGCTTCGAGCTCAAGCCCCGGTAAACGGCGGCCGTAACTATAACGGTCCTAAGGTAGCGAAATTCCTTGTCGGGTAAGTTCCGACCTGCACGAATGGCGTAATGATTTGGGCGCTGTCTCAACGAGGGGCACTGCGAATTTGTGGTACCGGTGAAGACGCCGGTTGCCCGTGGCTAGACGAAAAGACCCCGTGCACCTTTACTGCATCTTAGTAGTGAATGCTGCCGCCGTCTGCGCAGGATAGGTGGGAGACTTTGAACCCAGGTTCTCGGACTTGGGGGAGTCAACGGTGAGATACCACCCTGACTGCTGCGGCGTTCTAACCGAGCCCTGTCATCCAGGGCCGGGACACTGCTAGGTGGGTAGTTTGACTGGGGCGGTCGCCTCCTAAAGTGTAACGGAGGCGCGCGAAGGTTCGCTCAGGCTGTTTGGAAATCAGCCGGAGAGTGCAAAAGCACAAGCGAGCTTGACTGCGAGACTCACAAGTCGAGCAGGTGGGAAACCAGGCTTTAGTGATCCGGTGGTTCCGCGTGGAAGGGCCATCGCTCAACGGATAAAAGGTACGCCGGGGATAACAGGCTGATCTGAGCCAAGAGTTCACATCGACGCTCAGGTTTGGCACCTCGATGTCGGCTCATCACATCCTGGAGCTGTAGCAGGTTCCAAGGGTCCGGCTGTTCGCCGGTTAAAGTGGTACGTGAGCTGGGTTTAGAACGTCGCGAGACAGTTCGGTCTCTATCTGCCATGGGCGCAGGAGATTTGAGTGGGTTTGACCTTAGTACGAGAGGACCGGGTTGAACGCACCTCTGGTGTACGAGTTGTCGTGCCAACGGCAGCGCTCGGTAGCTATGTGCGGACGCGAGAAACGCTGAAAGCATCTAAGCGTGAAACGCTCCACGAGATGAGATCTCCCTGGATCGCAAGATCCCTAAAGGCTCCTGGAAGATGACCAGGTCGATAGGTCGGGTGTGGACATGCCGTGAGGCATGAAGCTTACCGATACTAATCAGCCGTGAGGCTTGACCATTGATTCTTTTTTCCCTCGCCGAAGCGCGTCAGCGCGGAGGCGGGGGCTCCGTCACATCGCGACGGAGGCCCACACGGAACACCGCGTGGGGTTGTGGTGAACGAAGAAACTACCGTTTGCAGGGTATTCAGTTGTCAATGGACTCCTTGGCCCCGGGCCAGGGGATTCGCGAGTTTGCGTAGCGGCGGCGCCTTCGGGCGACGCCGGTGCGCCGTGCCGCCGGACGGATGTTCCGGCGCCACGCTTTGAGCTAGACTTCGAACTTCATAGTGGAGCGTCGAACTCCGGGATGCAGGCCGGGTTCGACGTTGGAAGTTCCGAGGGTGCAAGTTTCGACGGCGGGAACCGTCGAGCCACTTTCCCGGTGGTCATAGGAGCAGGGTCACACCCGTTCCCATTCCGAACACGGAAGTTAAGCCTGCTACCGCCGATGGTACTGCATGGGTAACTGTGTGGGAGAGTAGGTCACTGCCGGGATTATTCTGAGGGCCCGCGGGTGAACAACCCGCGGGCCGTTTTTACGTACGCGGCTCCAATCCGCAGTTCGCCGGAAGATAGCCACGAACCGTCGATCTGGCCTGTCGCCGGGACTGGCGGTACCATCGCGCGATGAGCCTGTCGCATCTGACGCTGCCGACCCGTGACGTGCAGAAGACCGCCGCGTTCTTCGAGCGGACGCTCGGCTATGCCCGCGATCCCGCTCCGGCGAACAGCCCGCTCGAAACCGTCTGGCTGAACACCGGACAGGGCCAGCAGATGCACGTGGTCTACGTCGAAGGATTTGAGGTGTCGCGCTTCGAGGGCGAGTTCGGGCGGCACGTGGCGGTCTATTACCCGCTCTCGCAGTTTCCAGCGCTCAAAGCGCGGCTTCAGCAGTTGGATGCGGAGGTCATCGAACCGCTCAGGGCCGCCCCCTTCGAACGCTTCTTCTTCCGTGAGCCGATCAACGGCTACGTGTTCGAAGTGATCGACCAGGCGCGCGCCGAACGCCCGGAAGAGAAGTGACGAGAATGACTGCGCCCGTTTCGCCAGATAGTTCGCATTCGGCGCTCGGGAGGACGGCATTCCGCCTTGCGCTGTGCGGCCACAAGGCTGTCGAAGTCTCGAGCGTGTGCGTCCTGCTGATGGTGCGGGGGAACCTGCTCGCGCTCACCGGGGCGCATTTCGCCGTGGCTGGAAAGACGGGGCTGCTTTCCATTCTGCCGGCGCTCGCGATCACGTATACACGGAGTGCCGCGAGGATTGTCGTGAACCGGTGGACCTCGTCGCTGTTCATCGGCGCCTGCGGATTCGTCGCCGACGCAATCGTCCACCAATCCCACTACCCAGGGGCGTACACAGAGGCGGCCTTGACGGGTCTTGGCACGATCGCCGCGTCGATTCTGGTGTCCTACACCCCGCTCGGGAAGCGGATCGACCACCTTTCCCAGAACCTGCTGTTGCACACCGATCCGTCCTAATCCCGGAAAGCACTTGACTTGACGTGGTACCGTGGCGCGCCCGCGAGAGCGCGGGCGCAACCTACCACGTCAAGTCAAGTGACCTTCCGTATAAGCTCCCTTCGCGAGCCACTTCGACCAGTAGAACGTCATCGGCACGTTGCCCGTGTTCTTGATGCCGTGCAGCACGTTGCCGGCGCAGTACATGATGGCGCCTGGTCCGACCCGGGTGGTCTTGCCTGCGCACTCGATTTCGCCCGAGCCCGACGCGACGATCATGAACTCTTCCTCGGCATGCGTGTGCGGCGGATGAGGGCTCGTCCCGGGGTCCAGGACGCACATGCCGACGCACAAGCCGTCCAGCTGATCGGTCGGTCCGTTGTAGTGCGTGAAGACGCGGCAGCCGTCGACCGCGGCCGGCGTTCCGAAAGATGCGAGACCAACGATGCCATCCGGCAGTTTCGGGCCGGTTGACGAGGCACTGACGACGTTTGGATTGTGTTCAGCCATAGGCCGTATCGTCCGGCAATCGGGCGGCATGGGTCAAGACCGGCCGTTCTATACTCGCGTCCGGAGTTCTCCATGAGACACCTCGCTCCGGTCTGTCTGGCGGCGGCCTTGATCGCGGGTCGCGCCGACCTGCCTCAGGCCCAGGCCGGCCGCCCGAACATCATCATCGTCCAGGCGGACGACCTCGGCTACGGCGACCTCAGCGTCTACGGCCAGTTGAAGTTTCAGACGCCCAGTCTCGACCGCCTCGCGCGCGAGGGCATGCGATTCACGCAGTACTACGCCGGCAGCACGGTGTGTGCGCCGTCGCGCAACAGCCTGATGACCGGCCAGCACACCGGACACACGCTGATCAGGGGCAACGCGAAGCTCGGCCTCCGGCCCGAGGACGTGACGATTGCCTCGGTCCTTCGCGACGCCGGCTATCGGACGGCGATGATCGGGAAGTGGGGGCTCGGTGACGCCAGCACGACAGGTGAGCCGGGCAAGAAAGGATTCGAGTACTCGTTCGGCGTGCTCGACCAGGAGCACGCACACCGTCAGTACACCGATCATCTCTACCGGAACGGTCAGGTCGTCAGGACCGACGTCAACAAGGACTACTCGAACGACCTGTTCACGCAGGAGTCGCTGGCAGTCGTCGAGGCCGCCGACCCACGGCCGTTCTTTCTGTATCTGAATTACACCGTTCCGCACGCCGAGCTGCGCGCCCCCGACGACTCGATGCAGCTGTTCGCGGGGAAGTTTCCAGAAAAGCCGTTCGTCAACGCGGCGGCCGACGCGCGGCTGACAGGACCGGAGACGCCTTCCCTCGGCTACCGATCGCAGCCGGCACCGCATGCGGCGTACGCTTCGATGATTACCCGGATGGATCGCGACATCGGCCGGCTGGTTGATCTGATCGATCGCCGGGGAATGGCCAACCGCACGCTCGTGATGTTCATCAGCGACAACGGACCGCACATCGAAGGAGGCGGCGACCCGGAGTTCTTCAAGAGTTCGGGTGGTCTGCGGGGCGTCAAGCGCGACTTGTACGAGGGCGGCATTCGCGTGCCGATGATCGCGCGTTGGCGCGGCTCGGTCCCGGCAGGCCGCGTGAGCGACCATCCATCAGCGCACTGGGATCTCTTTCCAACGCTCGCGGAGGCCGCCGGCGTGAAGGTGCGCGCGGGTCTCGACGGCGTTTCGATCCTGCGCACGCTCCGCGGCCAGCGGCAGCCAGCGCACGATTTTCTCTACTGGGAATTCCACGAGCGCGGGTTCCAGCAGGCGGTGCGGATGGGCAACTGGAAGGCCGTCCGGCTGGCGAAGGATCAGCCGATGGAGCTGTACAACCTCGCGGTCGATCCGTTCGAACAGCGGAACGTCGCTCCAAGCCAGCCGGCTGTCATCGCGAAAATCGAAAGCTACCTGAAGGGCGCCAGGACGGAGTCCGCGACCTGGCCCGTCAAATAATCCCGGAAAGCACTTGACGTGGTATCGAGGCGCGCCCGCGAGAGGCGCGGGCGCAGACTACCACGTCAAGTCAAGCGACTTCCCGTATAGGCCAAGGCGCTCGGCGCCTATTTCCTCGCGAAGACGGAAAGGTCGATCGCGTCGGCCATCGCCTTGTACCCCGCGTCGTTTGGATGCAGCCGGTCGCCGTTATTGAAAGCGGGTTTGAACTGCGGCGCGGCGCTGTCTGGATCCCGCACGGCGGCCTCGAAGTCCACGACGGCGTCAAACGCCCCGCCCTTTCGAATGAAGTCGTTGACCGCGGCGCGCATTTCTTCCCCTGGACCGGTTCCGGCGCCCGCCGGCGTGAGCGTGCACCCGATAACCTTGATGCCATGCGTATGCGCGCGCTCGATCATCTGTTTCATCGCCACGATCAGGTCATCGGCGGTGATGGGATTCTGGGCGCGGCCGTTGATGTCGTTGATGCCCTCGAGAATCATGAGCCAGCGCGCGCCGCCCTGGCTCAGCACGTCGCGATCGAATCGAGCAAGCGCGCTGACGCCGGCGCCGTCGCTGAGGACGCGGTTCCCCGAGATTCCGAGATTCACCACGGCCAGATCCCTGGTGGCGGTGTTGGCCTGGAGGCGCTCGGCCAGCACGCTCGGCCAGCTTCGATTCGTGCCGGGTGTGGACGTGGCGCCGTCGGTGATGGAATCGCCGAACGCGACGATCGCCGCGGACGTCTCTGGCGCCAGCACATCCACGCCGGAGATGAACATCCACGCGGTCGATGTCGTGGCGTCTGGAAGTTCGGTCGCCCCCGTCGCGTCACCGGCGGCGACATAGGCTGTTCGCAGCGCCATCGAGTGCCGCGTCGCCGGTCCGGTCTCGCCGGGCACGTAGACGCTGATCGCGAGATCGCCCAGAGCGGGGACCACGAAATCGACGGGATCGCTCAGGACGCTTGCGCCGGGAGGAATTTTGATCGATGGCTTTCCGCCAAACATCAGCGTCCGATCCGATGTCGGCACGATCGCCGAGTCCGTCGCGTTGTCAGAGATTGTCAGGACGCTGCCGGTCGTCGACAACCGTGTGGACGTATGAAGCGCCAGGTGCGCCGCACCGATCGTGACCGCCGTGGTCCCGAAGGCGTTCGACAGGTGCACGCGGGCGCGGAGCCCGCCAATGCTCGTGCGAACGAACATCCGCAGCGTCTGGTTGTTGTAGCCGGTATTCGGAGGCGCGTTGACGGTTGTGGCTGGCGCAGCCGCAGCCGCGGGCGCTGCCGATGGCGCTGCGGCTGCCGCGCCCGCAGGCGCTGTCGCGGGTGTCGGCGCTCCGGGGTTCGGCGCCGGCCCGCCTCGGCCGCCTCGTCCCGTCGCTGGCTGTTGAGGTGCCGCCGCCCAGGTGGCCACCCAGTGTTCGTCCGCGGCGTTCGCCACCCGGACAAGCAGGCCGAACGGCGCGCAAAGAGCGATTGAGAGCCCGACGATTAATACGTGTCGTCGCCGCATGAGATCCGTCCTGTCAGTATGGAAGACAGGTGAAGTCTAGGGCTCCGGTCGCCGTTTTCGCAAGGCCCAGTTGTCCCGTTGTCCCGGTCGCGCCTCTGTGCTCCAATGCCCGAAAACGCGTGATGCCGAACGGCCGTCGTGAACCGGCGCGTTGAGAGGGAGGGCGGACTGCCGGTCCGCCCCTTCCTGTGTCGCGAGGATCTAACTGGGTTGACAGCGAGCGGTGGGCCGCGTGGTGGGGCGAATGTGGAAGGCCAACTACACGTGCATACGGCAAACGAGTGGGTCTTGTTCATCGTCTGGCCGCTCGTCACGAGCGACTCACCGGCGTGACACACCTCTGTCACAAAGCCGCGGAACGCACCAGTGCCTTGGGCAGTAAACAGATAAAGTGGACCTACGCTTGAGCGCCGACCTCCATCCCTCTGCCCCACCCGCCGATCGGCGCGTTCTCGTCGTCGAAGACGAACCGCACATTCGGGAGCTGGTTGTTCTGCACCTGGGCCTCGAGGGCCTGGAAGTCGTTGAGGCAAGAGACGGCGAGGAAGCCGTTCGGCTCGATCCGCAGCCGGCCGTTCGATCTGTGTGTCCTCGATCTCATGCTGCCGCGGATCGACGGCCTGTCGGTCTGCCGCGCGATCCGGCGCGAGCCCGTCAACGCGGACACGCCGATTCTCATGCTCACCGCTCGGCGGGACGAAACGGACAAGGTGCTCGGTCTCGAAAGTGGAGCCGACGACTACCTGACCAAGCCGTTTGGCGTCCGGGAACTGGTGGCGCGCGTGCGCGCGTTGTTGCGCCGGCCCCGCGCCTCGCAGGCCGCCGCAGCGACGAGTGCGACCGACGTCGTGACGGCCGGTGCGCTCCGAATCGATCCGGCCAGACGGCAGGCGATGCTCGACGGCCGGGTGCTCGATCTGACGCCACACGAGTTCGATGTCCTCCACCTCCTGGCGGCAAATCCCGGGATCGTGTTCAGCCGCGAGCGGATTCTCGAACGCGTCTGGACGAACGAAACGCACGTGACCGGCCGGAGCGTGGACACGCTGGTCAAGCGGCTTCGGCAGAAGATTGAGATCCGATACCCGGCAGCCTGAGCTCATCCTCACTGTCTGGGGCACCGGCTACAAGTTCACGGACTCGAAGGAGTAACCTGGGGTCAACTTGCCGGAGCGCGCCCCGCGAGCGACGGCGATGGGGGCGGGGCGAAGCCCCCGAAGCATGAAGGGCCCGCGAACGAGCGAAGGGAGTGAGCGCGCCGGAGCGGAGCGGGGAACGAGGGGCCCCGCGAGCGACGGCGATGGGGGGTTCGGCGGGGCGAAGCCCCCCGAATAAGTAATGCCTGGTCCTGTCTGGTATCGGAGTTTGTACTGGCGAATCGCCCTCGGATTCGTCGCGCTCCTTGCCGTGTTGCTCGCGGCACAGGTGCTGGTTTTCCTTTGGTTGACGGGACGCATCGCGGCCACGTGGCCGGGTCGATCGGCGACAGAGCTCGCTTCCAGCGTGGCATCGGATCTCTCGCGTGAGCTGTCAGCCCATCCCGACGTGAACATCGACGAGTACATCAACTCCCGTTTCACGAGCGCGTTTCGATCGTTTGCAGTCGTCATGCGCGACGGACGCGCGGTCGTCAGTCGTCGCGTGCAGCCGCCGCCCCAGATCGAACGGGCGGCCTGGGCCAGATTGTTCGGCGAAAGCAGTCCACCTGGATTCGGCCGGCGCGGCTTCGGACGCCGCGACCCGCGGACACCGGATGTGGGCTTTGGCCGCGCGGACAGGCCCCGGGGCCCGGGCGGTCCCCCGGATCGCGGCGTCAGTTACGATTTTGCCACGGTCACCGTGGCCGGGCAGGACGTCGGTGTCGTGGCCGTGCCAGTCGATCCGCCTCCGTTGTCAGTCGCCATGCAGAACCTGGGGCCCGAGCTTCTGATCGTCGCCCTCGGTTTGCTGGTGGCCGGCACTGCAACTGGAGCGCTCCTCGTCTTCCGACCTACCCATCGACGGCTGCAGGCGCTGCAGGAGTCGGCACGCGCTGTCGGTACCGGAGAAGTGGGGGTCAGGGCTCCGGAGACAGGCGGTGACGAGGTCACTGCGCTCGCGCACGCATTCAACGAAATGGCGGGGCAGCTCGAGCAGCGGACGCAGGCCCTCGAGGCGGTCGGCCGCACGCGCCGCCAACTGGTCGCCGACGTCTCGCATGAGCTGACGACGCCCCTCGCCGCGATTCGCGGCTACGTCGAGACGCTCTCGATGCCCGAGATGCCGCTCGATGAGCAATCCCGCGCGCGCTATTTGAGGATCGTCAGCGAGGAGACGGATCGACTGGAGCACATCGTCGGAGATCTTCTCGACGTCGCCCGGCTGGAAGGCGGGGGCGGGACGCTGACCGTCGAGGACGTCTCTATCGACCAACTGTTCGAGCGGTTGCGGCACCGGCACGAACAGGTGCTCGATCAGAAGCGCATTACGCTCGAGACGATTCAGCCGGCGCAGGGGCTCACGATACGCGGCGATCCCAACCGTCTGGAGCAGGCCGTGCAGAATCTCGTCTCCAACGCAACGCGACATACTCCGGCGGGCGGGCGCATTGTCGTGTCGGCGATGCACAAGGATGACGGCGTCATGCTGGCCGTGGAAGACACAGGCCCCGGCATTCCTCCTGAGCATCTGCCGAGGGTGTTCGATCGCTTCTACAAGGTCGACGTATCGCGGACAGGCACGACTTTGCCGTCGGGCAGTGGACTCGGTCTTTCCATCGTCCGCGCCATCGTCGAACGGCACGGCGGCACGATCGCGGCCTGCAATGCGCCGACTGGCGGCGCCCGATTTGAGATCTGGCTGCCAAGGGCGTGATGAATGCCGACGATGGCGATCGCGCCAGGTGCTTTCCATTTCCCGCGCTACCTGTCTCACGACCAGCAACGGGCGCTGGCAGGGCAGTGCCTCGAGTTGGGCAGGGCCGCCGCGGGTTTCTACACCCCGATGGTACGCGGTGGACATCCAATGAGCGTTCGCATGCTGTGCCTTGGCCGCCATTGGAACGCGCTGACTTACGCCTATGAAGAGCGCCGGGCGGATATCGATGGCCGTCCGCCGCCGCCGCTTCCGCAGGAATGGGCAAGCCTGGCCGCTGGAATTGCCGCGGAAGCCGGTTTCGCGGTGTCGCCTGATCTCTGCATCGTGAACTGGTACTCCGCAGGCAGCCGCATGGGACTCCACCAGGATAAGGACGAAAGCCAGGAATCAATCGCATCCGGCGCGCCGGTCATTTCGATTTCAATCGGCGACACCGGCCGGTTCCTGTTCGGCGGGCTGCGCCGAAGAGAACCGGTGCTGCCCATCCTGCTCGAGTCCGGGGATGCCTTCGTGTTCGGCGGTGCGGCTCGACTTCGGTACCACGGCGTCTCCCGGATCGTGCCCGGGAGCGCACCGCCGGGCGTCGGCTTCGAGGGCCGGTTGAATCTCACGTTTCGGCAATTCTGAGATGCAGCGCTCTTACGGCTGTCGTCGTGTCGAAGCAGGTGTATCAGGACTGGTCAAGGCCGCGGTTTCCCCGGGCGTTTCTCGGGTCTCCACCCGATTGTGCCTTGCCTTCGAAGCTTTCGTTGTTTACCCTTAAACAGGCAGTCGACACGTTTCGCCCGCCGTCCCGTCCTTGTTTTCGAAAGCTGTTCGACCGGTCATGAAACACCATCGTCCGATCGGGTGCGCGGCATCCGCGCCCCGGGTCATTTCCATTCTTCGCCTCCTTCCGATCCTCGCGCTCTTCGCCCTCTCTGGCTGTGCCGGCACGACCGATCTTCCGTACAGTCAGTTCAAGGCGCACGTTGCGGCTGGCGACGTGTCCGAGGTTCGATTTACCGGCGACAAGCTCGAAGGCGTGCCGACGGCGGCCGCGCGTGCAGCGGGCGCGCCGGCGCTCTGGAGCACGGTTCCAGTCGGCACGGACGCGAGCCTGCTGCCGCTTCTTGACGCGCATCATGTGCAGTACCGGAACACGGACGGGTGGG
The DNA here is from genome assembly GCA_963724645.1 of uncultured Acidobacteriota bacterium. Lineage (GTDB taxonomy): Bacteria > Acidobacteriota > Vicinamibacteria > Vicinamibacterales > SCN-69-37 > CAVXSP01. The sequence goes on along the minus strand of CAVRVJ010000003.1, from coordinate 549,730 downwards.
CGACTGCCATCACGCCCATCGCATTCGTGCTCGCCGGCGCCGGGTTCATCGGCTTTCTGGCGTTTCGGTTGAGCAAGGCGGGTCCGGCCCGCGGCTTTCTTGGGCTCGGTCGCGCGAAGCTGCGCGACGCGAGCGCAAGGTCCACGACGCGGTTCCAGGACGTTGCCGGCGTCGACGAGGCCAGGGAGGAGCTGGAGGAAATCGTCAAGTTTCTGCGCGAACCGTCGCGATTCGCCGCGCTTGGCGCCCGGACGCCGAAAGGCGTGTTGCTCGTCGGGCCGCCCGGCACTGGCAAGACGCTGCTCGCCCGAGCAGTGGCGGGGGAAGCGAACGTGCCGTTCTTTCCGGTCAGCGGATCCGATTTCGTCGAGGTCTTCGTGGGTGTCGGCGCGCAGCGGGTGCGCAAGCTCTTTGCCCAGGCGAAGTCGAAGGCTCCCGCGATTCTGTTCATCGATGAGCTGGATGCCATTGGCAAGAGCCGCACCGGAGGATCGGGTGGCGGCGCCAACGACGAGCGCGAGCACACCCTGAATCAACTGCTCGTCGAGATGGACGGTTTTGCCCCGCGCGACGGCTTGATCGTGCTGGCTGCGACGAACCGCGCCGACACCCTGGACGCCGCCCTGTTGCGGCCTGGCCGGTTCGATCGCCAGGTGCTGGTCGATCGCCCGGACGGTCTGGGGCGCGAAGCGATCCTCCGCGTGCATGCGCGCAAACTTGCGCTCGCGGCGGACGCCGATCTGTCGAAGATTGCCCGCCGGACCGCAGGAATGGCGGGTGCCGACCTCGAGAACGTCCTGAACGAGGCCGCCTTGCTGGCGGCCCGCTCCGACAAGTCGGCCGTTGGCATGTTCGAGCTCGACTCGGCGATCGATCGGGTCGTCGCTGGACTCGAGCGCAAGGGACGACTCACGAGCGAGAAAGAGCGCACGATCGTCGCCTATCACGAAGGCGGCCACGCCCTCATCGCGGAACTGGCGCCCACGGCGGATCCGGTGAGAAAGGTCTCGATCGTCCCGCGCGGACTGGCCGCGCTCGGCTACATGCAGCAGACTCCGGAAGATCGCCATCTGTTGCAGGAAGACGAGCTGATGGATCGCCTGGCCGTTCTGCTGGGCGGGCGCGCGGCGGAGCAGGTGGTGTTCGGCAAGCTGTCGACCGGCGCCAGCAACGACCTCGAGCGGGCGACGGATCTGGCGCGCCGCATGGTCTGCGAGTTCGGCATGTCGGCTGCCGTCGGCCCGGTGTCCTTTCCGCGTCGCGAGGTTCGCGACCGGTCCTCCGACCGGGACGCCGCGATGAGCGAGCAGGTCACGGTCCGGATCGAATCCGAGGTCGATGCTCTGCTGTCACGGGCCTTCGAGCGCGCGTGTCAGGAGCTGACCATCCGCCGTGCGGCGCTCGACGCCGTCGCCTCCACACTTCTCGACAAGGGCACCGTCGATCGGGACGAGCTGTTGCGCATCATGAAGGCCCACGCCTGACAGAGGGAGCCTCTTTCAATCTGGCCCCGTTTTGCGGTATTCCTATCTACTTCGACTTCGATCACCGATCGTTGAGGAGGCAGAGGAATGGCACTTTCCATTGGCGACGTGGCCCCGGACTTTGAAGCGGACACCACCGAGGGCCGCATTCGTTTTCACGAATGGCTGGGTGACTCCTGGGGCGTGCTCTTTTCGCACCCCAAGGACTTCACGCCGGTTTGCACGACCGAGCTCGGCTACATGGCCAAACTCAAGCCTGAGTTCGACAAGCGACACGTCAAGATCATCGGCCTGAGCGTTGATCCAGTGGCCAATCACTCCAAGTGGGCCACCGACATCAAGGAGACTCAGGGCGTCGCTCCGAACTATCCGCTGATTGGCGACACCGATCTGCAGTATTTCCAAGGCCTGGGGCATGCTGCCGTCGACGGTCCAAGGATCCTGCGATGGCCGGACCGCCGTCGACAATCAGACCGTTCGGAACGTCTTCGTGATCGGCCCGGACAAGCGGATCAAGCTGGTCATCGTCTATCCGATGACCACCGGACGCAATTTCGACGAGGTGCTGCGGGTCATCGATTCACTTCAGCTGACCGCCAAGCACAAAGTCTCCACGCCGGTAAACTGGAAACAGGGCGAGGATGTGATCATCGCGGGCTCCGTGTCCGACGACGAGGCGAAGAAGGTGTACCCGCAGGGGTGGAAGTCGCCACGGCCGTATATCCGGATCGTTCCGGAGCCGAAGCCCTGATGGGACGGCGAAGTTCCCCTACGTCGGGTTCTTCGTAAAGACCGCCTTGTCGATGTTCCTGGGGTTTCCGAGCACGACGAACTGCAGATTGCGCATGTAGGTGTTGGCCACGCGGCGAACGTCCTCGGGGGTCACGGCTCGCAGCCGTCCCAGGACGTCGCCGGCATTGCGCCAACCACCGCCGATCAGCTCGTACTCGGCCAGTTCGCCGGTTTGCGCGGCGTTCGTCTCCTGGCCCATGTAGTAGGTCGTCAGGAACTGCTGCGCGACCGCCTTGATCTCGTCGGGGCTGGTCAGCTCGCTCTGCAGGCGGGCGATCTCCCCCAGCATCACCTGCGCGGTCTGGTTCGCGTCCACGGCGGTGAAGTAGATGCCGCCCGTGTTCGCCGCCTGGCTGCCCAGGAAGGCGTCCGGCGCGTACGACAGACTGCGTTTGACGCGGATTTCATTGAATATCCGCTCGCGCACGATCGTTGTCGCCACCCGCATGGCGTAGATGTCGGGCGAGGTCAGCGATGGCGCCGCGTACACGCCCTGAACGTAGTTGGTCGGCAGGTCGCGGGCAGTGACGGTGACCTTCGGCGCCGAATAGGAGAGCTGCGGGATCGGCGGCGGGCTTGTAGTCGCCGCGCGGCAGCTTTCCGAACGACGCCGCGACTTTCGGTTGCAGCACCTTCGGATCGATGTCGCCCACCACGACGAGCAGCAGCCGCGATGTCTGCATCACCTGCTGGTGGTATTTCTTGAGGTCGTCGAGCGTCAAGCGGCTCATGGATTCGGTCGTGCCGTGCGGGCTGTTGAGGTAGGGGTGGACCGCATAGTTCTGCCGCGAGGCCAGGAGCTGCAGGTATGAATCGGGCGTGTCCTCGTCGTCGCTCAGGCCGATCAGTTCCTGCTTCTTGACGCGCTCGAAGTCATCGGCCGCGAAGCCCGGATGCAGCGACGCGTCGGTGAAGATTTCCCACGCCCGATCGAAATACTGGCGCGTGCTGCCAAGCGTCAGCCCGGAATAGTCGCGATTGACACCGGAGTTGATCACCGTGCCGGTGCGCGCCAGTTCGCGGCGCAGGCGCTCGCGTGGAAAGCTCGCGGTCGCCTCGGTGGCCATGTCGAGCATCAGCGACTCGATGCCCGCGTTCTCCGGGGTCACGTTCCGTGAGCCGCCGCGAATGAAGAGCGCCGCCGCCACGGTCTGACTGCCTTCGCGGCGCTTCACGAGCACTTTCAGTCCGTTCACGTCCAGTTCGACGACTTGCCGCAGCGTCTCGCCCGCCTGCAGGAGCGCTGCGCCGGGCACCGCCGAGGCCGGTCGCTGAGCGCTCGAACGCATCGACAGCGCCGGAACAAGCAGCACCACCGCGGGCACGATCAACAGACGGGTCCGCCGCCTCATCTCATCGCTCCTGCCGCCACCGCGGCGCCGCCCATCAAATCGGCGTTCGTCAATCCGGACGTCTTGAGCGACTCGGCCGACAGCACCGCGAGCCCGACACGCGGCTTGCCCTGAATGTACGTGCTCACGTACCGGCTGATGTCCGCGCGCGATGTCGATCGCAGCCGCTTGAGATAGCCCCGGAAGTAGTCGAGGCCGGCCGACGACCACCAGAAGCCGATCACGTGGGTGTAGGAAGACAGCTTCTCGCGGTTGTACAAGTCGTCGGCTTCGAGCAAAGCCTTCGCGCTCTCGAGCTCTTCATTGGTGTAGTACGTCGGGTCGTTGAAGCGACCGATCTCGTCATACACCGCACGCACCGCCGCCCGTGCCTTGTCCGGCGTGGCCTGCATCACGAGCGTAATGGGGCCGACGTTGCGCTGCGAATAGTACCCGAGGTTGACGCCCGCGGCGAGCCCGGAATCCACGAGGTCGCGCTGGAATCGCGAGTTCGACTGCCGGAGGATGAACGAGAAGACGTCGGCGGCGTACGTCGACACGTCGTCTTTGCCCATCGACGGCCCCTGCCATCCGAGGCTGAGGACGACGTTCTGAACCGGCTTGGTGATGATCGCGGCTTCGCTCTTCGACAGCGGCGGGTGTTCGACGAGCGGAAACTCCTCGAACGGATCGCGCGCCCGCTTCTCCCAGTCGCCGAACAGGTCGTCCGCCGTCTTGAACGCCGCCGCCGGGTTGACGTCGCCGGTGATGATCACGGCGGAGTTGTTCGGGACGTAGTACCGCCCTTTGATCAGCCGCATCATGTCAGTCGTCGCCGAACGCACGGTGTCCCGGTTGCCGATGGGTGTCTTCCGGCTCGGGTACTTGAAGAACAGCCGCTTGTGCATCTCGTCGCTGACGACACTGAACGGGTTGGATTCGTTGCGATCGATCTCGCCGATCACCACCTCGCGCTCGTTCGCGAACTCCTTCTCGTCAAAGGCCGGGTACCGGACCGAATCGCGCATGAATCGCATCGCGACCGAGAAATTCGGCGTCGTCGTCGTAAAGTAGTACTCGACGACTTCTTCCTGGGTCGTGCCGTTGTAGATGATGCCGAGCTGATCGATGTCCCTCAGGTAGAGCGCGTGATCCATCGTCGCGCGGTTCGACTTGAAGAACATGTGCTCGTACAAATGCGACAGCCCGTTCAACTCCGGTGGTTCGGTGAACGACCCGTTGCGGACCGCCAGCTCGACGGTCACGAGCGGGATCGAATGATCCTCGAGGACGACCACGTCGAGCCCGTTGGCGAGACGTTTGTCGACGAGCGGCACGGCTTCGGCGAGCGGACCGGCCTGCGCCTGAGCCGGGGCCGCCGGTGCCGACGGCCGAGACCCGGCTTGCCGGCCGGCGATGGCGCCCACGGACACCGGCGCGCCCGCAACCGTCAGCGCCGCGAAGAAGACGACGACGAAAAGCCCCAGATGTCTTTTGACAGGAATGTTCGGAATGTCCACAGTGGTGCCGTTGATCGTAACACGCCCACTTGCCACAGTCTTGCCACAGTCCTGGCCGCAACACTTCGGGAACCCAGGTCGTAAAGGACCGTTGGAGAGACAGTCAGGACGCCATGAAACGGGTCGAGCTTGCGGGTGACGGCCGCGCAGGACGGCGGGCATGGACAGTTGGGGCGTGTTGCGTCGCGACACTTGTGATCTCCGGTCAGTTCCCCATCGCGGCGACGGCCCGGCTGTCGGGGCAGGAGCCGCCGACGCAGCCGGGACCTCCCGCCGGGTGCCGCGTGACCGGCCGCGTTTTGAGCGGCGCGGAGCCCCTGCCGGGTGCCGCCGTTGTCGTGTCTTCCGGCGGGAACGTCAAGGCCGCGACCTCGACTGGCGTGGACGGAAGGTTCACGATTCTCTTTGGCCCAAACGCGACATATCACGTGATCGCCGAGTTGACCGCGTTCACCAAGGAGGAGCGGGATCTGACGTTTGGCCCGATCCCGTGCGACAGCACCCTTGAATTCCAACTCGCTCTAAGGCCGCGAGCCGAGCCACTGGACCAACCCGCCGATTCGGCCGGCGTGCCGGCGCAAGCGAGTACGTCGCCCGCGGGCGCCCAGGCCCCGGCGCCGGTCGCGAGCGGCCAAACCGCGGGATTGGTGAGCGCGCCGCCGCAAGGACGCGCGACGGGAGCGGGGCGAGGACAGGGCAGCGGGCGGGCCGGCGCAGCGGCACAGGCGGGTCCGCGATTCCAGCAACTGAATGTCCAGGAGGATGAGAGCGGCAGCGTCGCGGCCGACGCGGCCCCGCCGGACGCGTCGGGTGATGTCGCACGATTCCTGCCGGCCGGCTTCAGCCTGCAGAGCGCGCAGTCGGATGCCGTGGCGATCAGCGGCAGCGCCGATGCGATGAGCTTCGATCGGAGCGCAATGAATGATCGCATGTTGGCAATCGGCCGGGGCGAGTTCGATCCGGCGACCGGTCAATTCGCCCAGGGGTTCGGTCCGCAAGCGGGCGCCGGCGGAGACAACCTGCCTGGTGGCCAGGCAGCGGGCGGGCGCGGCGGCCGGGGCGGCGATGGGGGCGGCGGTGGACGTGGCGGATTCGGCGGCGGTCCCGGCGGTTTCGTTCTTGGCGGACGCGGTGGCCGAGGCCAGAGTCTGTTTCAGGGATCGGCGAACTACAGCTACGGCGGATCGGCGCTCGATGCGACCAATCTCCAGCCCCGCAACGGGCGGATCACGCCCGTCGCGCAGTTGCCCTTCAATCGCAATAATTTCGGCGGGACGATTGGCGGCCCGGTAAAGATTCCCGGTCTGTATGCGGACGCAAATCGCCGCACGAACTTTCAGTTGAATTACAGCGGCAACCACTCCACGCAGCTTCAGGATTGTACCTGACCGTCCCGAGCGCTTCGATGCGACAGTGCGCCACAGATCCCGATCTGCCGTGCGATTTCTCCGGGAGCGCGATCCAATTGACCAATCCGGGCACGGGTGAACCGTTCCCGGGCAATCAGATTCCGGCCAGCGCGCTCGACCCAACAGCTCGTGCGCTGCTCGGGTTCATACCGTTACCCAACCAGCCTGGCGTGTCGATCAACAATTTTCGCAACTCGGCGACCACGCTGTCGAGTTCCAATAGTTTCAGCTTGCGCGTGACGCAGAATCTGTCGCCGGCGGTCCCCGGGGCGGGCCGTGGCGGGCGCGGCGGCGCGGGCGGCGGTGGAGGCCGGGGGGGCGGCGGCGGGCCCGTGGGGGGTCGCGGCGGACCTGGCGGACGAGGCAACCGCGGATTGAGCGTCATGCTGAACGCGCAGGTGCAATACCGCGAGAACAGCGGCCAGCAATTCAACGCCATCCCGGGCTTTACGGGCACCACGAAGAACACCAACCTCAGCGTGCCGGTGTCGCTCAACGTCTCGCGCGGGCGCACCACACACAATATTTCCGTTCAGTTCACTCGATCGAACTCGACCACCGCCAATCCCTTCACGAACACGTTCGATGTGGCCGGTATTGCGGGTATCAGCTATCCGCCGGGCGACGCGATCTCCACGCTGCCGCTCAACTACGGCGTGCCGAATCTGACGCTGTCCAATTTCAGTCTGCGCCTGGGAGCCGCGAGTCTCCGCGAAGAGACACGCGTCACTGCCGGCTACGCGATGAGCCATCCGTTCAGCAAGCATCAGGTGCGGACCGGTGTGGACTTCCGCCACGACGGGTCGCTCAGCCAGGCGAACGGCAACGCCCGCGGGGCGTTCACGTTCACGGGGCTGTACACGAGCGAGGGCGCACAGATCTCGCGCGGCACTGGCGCCGACTTTGCCGATTTCCTGCTGGGACTGCCGCAGCAGGCGACGCTCCAGGCTGGCGGCAACACCCGGCTTCACCAGAACGGGTTGGATGCGTACATTGACGACAACTGGCAGCAAAGCGCGAAATTGACGTTGAGCCTGGGGCTGCGGTACGAGCTGACCATGCCCTACGTCGAAGAGAACGGCCAGATGGCGAACCTGGATGTGACGCCTGGCTTCACGGCGGCTCAGGTCGTGTGCTCCACGCCGGTCGCCGGGGTCTGCGGCCCGACCGGGACGCTCTCCGGCACGATGTTTCCTCCTGCGCTGATCGGGACGGACGCGAACAACGTCGGCCCGCGCGTCGGCGTCGCGTATCGGCTGGCGAAGAACACGATCCTCCGCGGCGGGTACAGCATCACCTACAACACCGGCTCGTACGCGACGATCGCGCGGTCACTCGTCGGCCAGCCTCCGTTCGCGTTCACCGGAACCAACGCCGGCACACTGACGAATCCGCTCACGTTGGCAACCGGGGTGGCGGGAGCGCAGGAGACGACGACCAACAATTTTGGCGTGGATCCGCACTATGCCCTTGGCAAGATCCAGACGTGGAACACCACGCTCACACGGGACCTCAGATGGAACTGGATGGTGACACTCGGCTATACCGGCACGAAGGGGACGGACCTTGATCTGCTCCGCGCGCCAAACCGGAATCCCGACGGCACGCTGCGGATTTCCGGGGTGCAGCCGTTCATCTGGGAGTCGTCGGGCGCTCATTCAATTCTGCAGCTGGGGAACTTTCAGTTGACGCGCCGTTACGCAAAGGGCGTGAGCGCGAACTTCAACTACACCGTCGCGAAGTCGATGGACAACGCCTCGTCGCTTGGCGCGGGCGGGGCCGTGGTGGCGCAGAACGACCACAATCTCGACGCCGAGTGGGCGCTGTCGAACTTCGACCAGCGCCATCAGGTCACCGCGAACGTGTCGTACGAGCTTCCGTTCGGCGTGGGGCGCCACTGGCTCGCCGACGGCGGCGCGCTGGCCGCCGTCATCGGCGAGTGGACGGCCAACGTGACATTTTCGGCGCATTCGGGATCGCCCTACACGGCGCGCGTGGTGGGTGCGACGAGCAGCGTGGCGAACGGGACGAGCGGTTCGCTGCGTGCGAACCTCAGCGGTCCTGTGACCGTCGCCGATCCCTCCCTGTTGAGCTTTTTCAATACCGCGGCGTTTGCTGCACCTGCGCTCGGCCAGTTCGGCAATTCACCACGCAATGTCATCACCGGGCCCGGCGGTCACGTCGTGAATGCCTCGTTCAGCCGGGACATGCGCCTGGGGAACAACCGCGCCGTGACGCTTCAGGTCAACGCCAGCAATCTGTTCAATACGATTCAATGGACGGCCATCGACACGAACCTCAATTCGGCGACCTTCGGGCAGGTGACGCGGTTCGCGTCCATGCGGACGCTGACACTCAACGTCAGGTTCAGGTTCTGACGCATGCGCCTCAGACTGATCGGTTCGCTGACTGTGTTGGTGCTCGCCGCGACATCCGGTGTGTGGGGTCAGCAGACGCCGCCCGCGGGACAACCGCCCGCTCCCGCCCCGCAGGGCGGGCGTCCGACGACGTTCCGGGGGGGCGTCAGTATCATCCTCGTCGACGTGGATGTGCGCGACAAGAACGGGTCACCTGTTCGGGGATTGAAGGCGTCTGACTTCGATCTCAGGGAAGACGGCAAGTCGCAGGACATCGTGACGTTCGCCTACGAAGAAATCACGGCCAACGCGCCGGCGGTTCAGACCAGCAGTACGCTGGCGAATGCCGGCGGAGAAAAAGGCGCGGTGCCGGTGACCCGCGCCGCCCAGCCGGTGCCGAAGGCCGCGGACCAGCCGGCCGCGTCCGTCGCTCCGGCTGCTGTGCCGTCCGATCGCGGCGCCGTCCCGCTGACCTCCGACGAAGTCGCTGGCCATCGGGTATGGGTGTTGCTCTTTGACACCAGCTCAATGCAGCCGGAGGAGATTCAGAAGGCTGCCGATGCTGCCCTGAAATGGGCCGAGACCAGGATGTCTCCGGCCGACCTGGTCGCCGTCGCATCCATCAGCTCGACGCTGCAGGTGCTGCAGGACTTCACCACCGACAAGGACGCGGTGCACAGGACGCTTCAGGCGTTCGCTGCCGCTGACGGCACTGCGGCGGCCGAAGTCGACGCCAGCACGATGGCGTCCGACGAAGCGGCCAACGCCGCGACGGCAGCCGATACCACCGTGGACACGAGCACGCAGGAGCTCGACACGTTCAACAACGACGTGCGGCTCCGCGGGTTGAAGACAATCTGCGACAGTCTTGTGCCGATCCAGCAGAAGAAGGCGCTCTTGTATTTCAGCTCCGGCATGCAGCGGAACGGCTCCGACAACCAGATTGAGATGCGCGCCGCCACTCAGTCGTGCAATCGGGCCAACGTCATGATCGACCCGGTCGACTCGCGCGGGCTCCAGGCCGTCGTGCCCGGGGGCAGCGGCCGGTCGGGCAGCCGCGGCGGAGTCGGTGCCTTCTCCGGCCGCAACGTCGCGCAGCAGTTCTCGCGGCTGGCGTCGCAGCAGGAGACGCTGCAGGCGCTCGCCGTCGACACGGGCGGCACGGCGTTCGTCGATTCCAACGACTTCGGGGAAGCCTTCGACAAAGTCCAGAAGGACATCTCCTCGTACCTACATCCTCGGCTACATCAGTTCGAATACCACGAAGGACGGCCGGTACCGCGGCATCTCGGTGCAGTTGAAGGGGAAGAGCGACGCCAAACTGAAGGCCCGCGAGGGATACTACGCCGAGCGGGATTTTACGCATACGGCGAAGACCGATCGCGAGACCCTGTTACAGGAACAGCTGATGATGGCGATTCCGGCGACAGACGTGCCGCTCTTCGTCACGTCCGGGTACTTCCGGCTTCCGGCGAACACGTCGTGTCCCGGCGGGCAGTTCGGGCGCGGCCGTGGCGGGCCGGGCGCCGGCCCGGGAGGACGTGGCTTCGGCGGACCGCGTGGCGGCGGGGGCGAGTCGCAATCCGGCTGTTACTACGTGCCGATCTCGCTGGCGGTGCCGGGTGACGCGATCCCGGTCTCCACGGAGAATGTCACGCTGGATGTCCGCGGCTATATCCGGGACGAACGCGGGTTCCCGGTCGGCACGATTAAGGACACGTTGACGGTACCGCCGTCCTTCAAGAGCACGCTGGCCTCGAAGCAGGTGCTGTATCAGACCGGCGCGGCGTTGGGCCCGGGTCACTTCACGGTAAAGGTGGTCGTTCGAGAGAACACGACCGGCCAGGTCGGCACGTTCGAGATGCCGATCAACGTGCCGGATCTGTCTCAAGCGCCAATCAAGGTGAGCACCGTCGTGTTGAGCACGCAGTTGCAGAGCGTGGCGCCGAACGCCAAGACCCTGAACCCGCTCGTGCGCGACAACATTTCGATCGTACCCAATCTCACGCACGTCGTGAGCCGCGATCAGAAGCTGTACTTCTACTACGAGATGTACGATCCCACGCAGGGCGACGCCCATCCCCAGATCCGGACGAGCCTCGCGTTCTACCGCGGAAAGGTCAAGGTCTACGAAACGCCGGTCGTGGAGCGAACCTCGCTCGATGCCGCAGACCGCAAGGCCGCGGTGTTCCAGTTCGAGGTGCCGGCCGACAGATTCAAGGCGGGGTTGTATACCTGCCAGGTCAATCTCGTCGACGAAGTCGCCGGCACATTCGCGTTTCCTCGGCTCGAGATGTACGTCAGGGCCAGCGACAAGTAGCCGAGCACTTCTCTCGCGTCCGTGTCATTCCCGCGGCGTTTTGCCACCTTGGGGGATTTGCCACCTTGGAGAAATGGAGGGCATGGAGAAAGGCCTGTTGTCGGCTGGCCTGGACAGCCCGGCGTCACGCCGGGCCGTCGCAGCCCGCCGGAGGCGGCCCAGGCCAGCCGTCCGTCCCGTCTTCTCTTCATGATCCTTCAGTTCTCCAAGGTGGGAACCTTCACCTCTCCAGGGTATTTATCCGGTCAGTCATTCCTGGGGGTTTTTGCCACCTTGGAGGATTTGCCACCTTGGAGAAATGGAGGGCATGAAGAAAGGCCGTGTCGTCGGCAGGCCTCGAAGCGGCCCAGGCCGGCCGTCCGTCCCGTCTTCTCTTCATGATCCTTCAGCTCTCCAAGGTGGGAACCTTCATCTCTCCAAGGTGCTTATGCACGAGCGGAGTAGACTCCTTGTCCTACGGGAGTGTCCATGCTGAAGACCCGAGCGCTGCTGTTCCTTGCACTCAGTCCGGTGTGTGTGGCCGGAACCTACGTTGCACAAACAACTCCGCCGCCGACGGCCACCCCGCCTTCTGCCGGGCGCTCCCAAACGCCGGCATCGCGTCGGTCGCAGCGCGTCCGAATGCCATCGGTCCAGGTGTCGAGCCCGAACGGCAAGATCAGATTCTCCATGCCGCCGAACGCCGAGCGTCTGACCTACTCCGTCGTCCTGGAAGATACCCCGGTCATCGAGCCGTCGCCGCTGGTGATGACGATCGACCAATATGACTTGTCCAGCGGCGTCGTGCTGAGCAATGTGGAGCCGTATCAGGGAAGAGAGACGTACGTATGGTACGGCGCGCAGAGCACGGCGACGAGCCAGTACAACGGCGCACGATTGTCGCTGACGCACGACCTCACGTCGACACCGTACACGCTCGAGGTTCGCGCGTTCGATGACGGCGTTGCCTTCCGGCATGTCATTCCCGGCAGCGAGGGCGCCTCCCGTGTGCCCGACGAGTTCTCGCGCTTCAATCTTCCGGCCGGATCGACCGTCTGGTACGCCGGACTGGCAGACGGCCACTACGAGGCTCCCTACCTGAAGAAAGATGTCAGCGACGTGCAGCCAGGCGAGTGGGCCGGCCCTCCGCTCACGCTCAAGCTTGCGCAGGGTACCGGGTACGCCTCGATCACCGAGGCGAACCTCGTGAACTACAGCGGCATGGGCCTGGAGGCGGACGGGCGGCGCGGCTGGACGATCGGCCTCGGCCACCGCCAGCCGCTCAACTATCCGTTCGAGCTGAGGTACGGACGGGAAGAAGGCAAGCGCCTTGGCAAGCCGGCGGCCGTGTCCGGGACCATCACGACTCCCTGGCGCGTAATCATGATTGGGCGCGACCTGAATACGTTGGCCACGAGCACGATCCTGCCGAATCTTTGTCCTCCACCCGACCAGACGCTGTTCCCTGACGGCATCCGGACCGCCTGGATCAGGCCTGGACGCGCCGTCTGGCGATATCTCGATGGCGGGACGAATGATGTCAATGGCATCAAGGCGTTTTCCCGGATGGCCGGTCAGCTCGGGTTTGAGCACCAGGTCGTCGAAGGTATGTGGACGGGGTGGACGCTCACCGAGCGCCGGGACGTCGTCGACTTCTCCCGGCAGCAGGGCGTGAACCTCTGGTTCTGGCGCCACAGCAATCAACTCCGCACGCCGGAGGCGCGCGACGAGTTCTTCAAGATGCTTCGCGAACTCGGCGTGGCGGGCGCGAAGATCGATTTCTTCGACCATGAAGCCAAGGAGGTCGTCGACCTCTATGAGACGCTGCTGCGCAAGGCCGCGGAGTCTCGCATCCTGCTGGTCTTTCACGGCGCCAACAAACCGACCGGGCGCGAGCGAACCTGGCCGAACGAGTTGGTCCGCGAGGCCGTGCGGGGCATGGAATCGAGCGCGATGATGGAGCGGGCGCGACACGAGACGATCCTGCCGTTCACCCGTTATCTCGCGGGCCCGGCCGACTACACCACGATGATTTTCTCCGAACGGCGGCGCGACACGAGCGTGGCGCACCAGATCGCCACGATGGTTGTGTTCGCCAGCCCTCTGCTTACGATTGCCGCCAACCCGCAGAGCATCCTGGACAGCCCTGCGGTCGACGTGATCAAGAGTGTTCCCGCCGTGTGGGACGAGACCAGAGTGCTTCCAGGATCGGAAATTGGCGAGATGGCGGTCTATGCGCGCCGGACGGGCAGGACGTGGTTCCTTGGTGTGATGTGCGGTCCGGCCGCAAGGTCGATCGCGCTGCCCCTGTCGTTTCTCGGCCCCGGCGCCTTCCGCGCGACGCTGGTCCGCGACGTCAGCGACGGAGCGACCGTCAGCGTCGAGAACACGACCCGGCGGTCGAGCGACGCGATCCCGCTCGATCTACGTCCCGGGGGCGGGTTTCTCGGGAGATTCACGCAGTAGGCGGCGCGAGCCCAAAATCCAACAGGTACGACTGGTACGACCGGGTCCGCGGAACGTGCATCCCTGGCCATCTTTTCTTTCCTGATATAAGGATGGCAACCGCCAGCGCGTTCCTGTACCCATCGTACCCGTCGTACCCTGTCGTACCTGTTCGTACCGGTCGTACCCGTCGTACCCATCTCTACTGACTCAGTAACCTCGCCGCCCGAAACAGTGGGTCCGCCGCCGACAGCAGCACCCACTGAGCCGCGGCGGGTAGTCCCGCGGCAACTGGTTGATGAACGCGCGCACCTCGGCCGCCGTCTGGATCGACTGGTAACCGCTGAGGGTTGCATCCGCCCATCGCTTCGGAAAGAAGATGTCGCCCGTCTGCTGGATCTCGCGGGTGAGCTCGAGCGCGTCCTTGAGATATTTCTTCGATCGCGGCCGCCCGCAGCGGATGGTGCAGATACCGCGCGCCATCGAGGACCCACGCCTCGTGCTGCCGGTTCTCGAGGTCCTTCAGACTCTCGAAGAACGCCTCGCGCATCGACGCGTCGCTCGAGAGCGCCGGCAGGATGAACGCGAATCGCGCCTTGCGATCGCCGTTCTGAAACCGCGCCAGCTGCGCCTGAAGGATGTCTGCTGCGTCGGGCACGTCGCGCAGCGCCAGTTCCGCGGCGACGTCGGCCTCGTCGCTTTCAGAGAGGGGCAGGCCTTGAATCTTCACGTCGCGACGCCACACCGACGCCAGCCACGCAACGCCGTCCGGCGTGGTGACAACGCGCCGGAAGGCGTCGAACCAGGCGGCCTTCTGGCTGGTCGAGGCCGCGTGCTCGAGGCCGGCGCGCAGCACCGCCTCGATATTCGGGCGCGATCGCCGGGCGATCGTCCGCCGGCGTGAACCGCCAGTACACCACGCGGACTTCGTCCAGCATCTGCTGAACCAGCAGTTCGTCTGTCTCCCGGGGGAGTGCGATCAGCAAGCCGTCGAGCAACCGCGCCCGGTGCGATGCTGCCCTTCGAGCATTGCCTCCCACAGCAGCGACGAGCGACGACCCTCGCGCATACGGGTCGGCCACATCGCCGAGCGACTTGGACAGGTATTCGAGCGTGGCCGTGTCCAGATCGAAGAGCCGTAGCCGCCGAGGGGCAGAATCCACCGCGGCGCCGGGACCCCGGTGGCCTCGCGGAACGGCAGTCGCCGCCGCCGCGATCGATGATCGGGATCCTCGACGGCATCGGAACCGCCGAACGCGATCTGCAGCTTCTGCGGCCAGACGATGTTACGTCCGCGCGGGTCCTCCTGGCGTAGCGTCAGCTGTTCGATGCGGCCGCCCGTCGATCTGCACGTCCGTATGCACCACCGGCCGTCCAGGCTCGTCCACCCACGCGCGGCTCCACGCCGCCAGATCGGCCGGCGTGCGCGCGTCGAGCATGCCGATGAGATCGGTCCAGGTCGCGTTCGCGAAGAGCGTAGCGCCGCAGGTACTCCCGCAGGCCCTCCCGGAAGGCGTCGGCGCCCGATCAGCGCCTCGAGCTGGCGCATCACGATCGGCGCCTTCTGATAGATGATCGCGCCGTAAAGGGAGCCGGCCTCGTTCAGGTTGTCGAGGCTCTGCCGGATGGGATTGGCGCCCGCCGTCCGGTCGACGTCGTAGGCGGCGGGGTAGTTCTGGAGCAGGAACCGCAGCTCGTGATTGACGCCGGGAAACGACGGGTTGACGATCTTGGCCGCCATGAAGTTGGCGAAGACCTCTTTCATCCAGACGTCGTTGAACCACTTCATCGTCACGAGGTCGCCGAACCACATGTGCGCCGTTTCGTGCGCGATCGTGTTGGCGCGATTGAGCAGCTGATTCTGCGTCGCCGACTCGTCGAGCAGCAGCGTGCTGGCGTTGTAGTAGATCGCGCCGGCGTGTTCCATGCCGCTGAACTGAAAGGCGGGAATCAGGACGAAGTCGAACTTGCCGAACGGGTAAGCGATGCCGGTGTAGTCCTGCATCCATGCGAGCGCGCGCGCGTGCAGGTCGAAGATCGCCTCGCGATTGCGCGCGACCTTCGAGGCGTCGGTCTCCCGATGAAACATCCGGAAGAGCCGGCCGTCCCGCTCGCGTTTTCGATGGTGAAGCGGCCGGCGGCGAACGCGACCAGGTAGGTGGGCAGCGGCTCGGTTTCGCGAAATGCCAGCTCGAGCCGCCCGGCTCATCGGCGCGGCGGCTTTCGGCGCCGTTCGACACGGCCGCCCAACCCGACGGCACGTCGAGGGCCATGCTTCCATCGCGCCTTTCAGGTCGGGCTGGTCGAAGCAGGGGAGCGCGAGCGACGCCCGCGCCGGGCACGAACAGGCTGTACATGAAATCGTCGCTGCGGTTCAGCGACTGGTTGCCGGCGATGAACTCGAACTCGACGCGATTCGGGCCCTTCTTCAACCAGCGGGCGGCGATCGTCACGTGACCGTTGGCCGGCGCGACGTCCACAGGACGGCCATTGATGGTGACTCTCAGCAGGTGATCGGCCGGCTGCGCGAAGTCGAAGGCCAGCGGCCGTCTCGCGTCGCTCGAGACCGAAGGCCGCCGTCAGGCGGCCGCGAATCGGATCGGTTCGCGACGCCGGCAGACTCAGGGAAAGATCGTAGCGGAGCGCTGAGACGCGACTGGCGCGCTCCTCGGCGAGCGCCAGCGGTATCCCCGGCGGCGGGGGCGGCGGAGGCTGCGCGGCGCCTGACCAGCCAGAGGGCAGTTACCGTTGCAGCGATCGCCAGGCTGATCCCTGCAACGACCGTCAGGCGGCGCCGCTTGACGCGGGACGGAATCAACGGTCGTCAGGAGCGTTTCTTGGGCACCAGGACCCAGGTGCGGCTCCGGACCGTCGCATCCCGCTGATCGACTTTCACTTTGAGCCGGTGCGTGCGGCCGTCGCGATCGGTCTCAGCGGGGGAGACCCCGAGGAGATAGTAGGCCGACGTCTCGCGAAGGACCTGATCCAGCGCCGCTTCGCCCGATCCGACCATGACCCGCATCATGGTGCCGCCGGAGGTATCGGCGAACTGATCCAGAAATCGCCCCATCATCACGCTTTCACGCTCGTGCGACACCGGCACCTTGTCCGTTCGTCGATTCTCCGCGGCATTCACCTGGAAGAAGGTCGAATCGAGATGGAGGGCATAGACCGTGGTGTTGGCGCGCGCGGCGTCTTCTCCGAGCGATCTCGGCGGCATCGCCGACACTCGGCCGGCCGCCGAGGCGATCGCTCACGGGCATCCCTCCGCTCAACACCACGACGGTCTTCCGGCCGGGATAGTCCCCAAGGCGCTGCAGCAATTCGCCCAGGCCAGTCACCGCGCGCGTCATCTCGCCTTCATAGAAGAAGGCCATTGCCTGGGCTTCCTGCTCGATACTCTCGACGCAACGGGAGTCGGCCTCGTTGCCACATTCCCGGAGCTGGACCCGGCGAAGGGTCTCCGTTTCATTGCCGAGGAGCGCCGCGGTCTGCCCGCCGGTGCGCCCCGTCGGTACCGTCATCATGTGCGATGCAATGCTGGCCATTTCCGCGTTGATGTCGATGACTTCGGCAGCCGACAGGTGGTATTGGCTCTGCAGGGACTGCGCACTGCCGACAATCACGTCGAGGGCGTGGCGCACCTGCGCGCGGTCGAATGTGGGATCAACGCGCGGCCCCAGCGGATACGTGTAAACGCCGATGAGGTCGTTCGGCTGCAGTCGCTCGACGAACCGTCGGGCCGCCCCGACCGCGCCGCGCGAATCACCGACGTTGAAGCTTCCGGCGTCCACCGCAAGGACGAATGTGCGGCCGACCTGCCCTGAGACCGGCCATTGATTGCTCGCCATCGGTCCGGGCGCAATCGCGGCTTCGGACACCGGGGTGGTGTTTTCCGCGTGACGGATCAGATCGACCGACACCACACGGCGCTGGCGGCCGTCAATCGTCACCGAGAACTTCTCGGGATTGATGCTGGCAATTGGTTGGCCCGACCGATCGACCACCTGGACGTCAACGGCAATCAGATCGACCGCCGCCCGGAACGTCGGCTGCTGCTGGCGGGCTGACGTCGAGGTGATCAGAAGAGCGGACGCGGCCACAGCGGTGACGAGCGCCACCGTGCGGCTCGACGCCGGATGGTGTCGCTTCCTGGTTAAGTTCATGAGGAAGTCCCCAGCGAAAGGGTAGCACCGATGAGGGGCCCGCGATCACCCGCGGCCGAAGGCGATCATGACCGCCCGGTACCCGCCCTCGGACCCCGTCACGAGCCGCGACCGTCGGCGCTCCAGCCTGGCGACCGCCGGCGGCAGCGGACGGATGCCCTGTACGGCCGCCCGGCCGAGGGGGCCCGTGCCGGCGTCGATACATCTCAGCAGCGCCGCATAGGGCTCCGACCGGTCGATGTACATCGACGCCAGCTTGGGTGACAGGCGCCGGAGCCGGGGAATCACGAACACGCGATCCAGCGTGGAGAGGGACCGGGGCTCCGCGTCGGGCCGCGTCAGCAGGACCAGGATGTGCGTATGTCCGTCCGCTTCGGCAGTCGGCACAGGGATCGGTTCGGTAAGCGAGGCGTCGAAGTACCGGCCGCCTCGAAAGGCATGCGGCCCCCCCGCGACGATCGGCATTGTCGCGCTGGCGCGCATGGCGTCAATGAGGTCGTCTTCACCGGCGAAATCCCGAAACCTCGTCGCCGCGGCCGCAGCCACGTCCGAGGCCAGGATCGAGAACGGAGTCGACGCCCCGAGGACCCGATCCACGTCGAGCCGTTTGCGCCGGCGCAGGACATCGTTCATCAGGAAGTCAAGATCGAGAATCGGCCGGTTACCCAGCGGCCGGCGCAGATCGATAAAGCGGTGCGTGTTGATGTCTTCGTAGTAGATCGTCGTTCCGCGCGCCGCCTGCGCGGCCAGAAAATAGGCCGCGTTGAGGGCGCCGGCCGACGATCCGTAGACGGCGTCGAACGCGTCGACGAGGCCGAGGGCTTCGAGGGCCGACACCATACCGGCCGAGATGACACCCCGCATCGCCCCGCCCTCGACGCAGAGCGCGACGCGGCATCCGTCGCCGTGCGGCGGGCGGCTCCGCCGCGCCCCCCTGGCCCGCACGATATCGATGACAGATGGAGATGGTGTCAAAACAACAGAGTGCTGGTCATTACGAGTGCCGCGAGCAGGGCGAGACGGCTCCCGCGGCCGAAAGCCATGGCGACAGGATTATACCTGTGCGTGTTGTAGTCTTAGAGATGGCGAGGTCGGGATGGCCAAAGAGACCAAAATTGATCTGCCAAAGACGGACGAGGAGTGGAAGCGGGAGCTGACCCCGCAGCAATACGAAGTGCTGCGCAAGCATGCCACCGAAGCGCGTGGATCGAGTCCCCTGAACAGGGAAAAGGGACACGGCGCATTCAAATGCGCCGCGTGCGGACAGCCGCTCTTCACGTCTGAAGCCAAGTACGAGAGCGGCACCGGCTGGCCCAGTTTCTTCGCGGCGCTGGAAGATGGTGTCGAGACGACGGTAGATCACAGTCACTTCATGGTGCGCACCGAGGTGCACTGCAAGCACTGCGGCGGACACCTTGGCCATCTTTTCGATGACGGTCCCGCACCGACGGGGCAGCGGTACTGCATGAATGGAATCGCGCTGAAATTTGAGGCGGGCGACAAGTAGTCGCGCGTATACCATGGCCATATTCGCTTCGCACAAAACGAAGATGCCCGCAGCCGAAGAGGCGCTGCCGGGTCGGGACACCGCGATGCCGCTGTCGGGCCGGCATTTCGTGAGCGGCGCGCCGATCAAGCCGCCCTTCCCCGCTGGCCTCGAGCAAGCGGTGTTCGGGCTCGGTTGCTTCTGGGGCGCCGAGCGTAAGTTCTGGGAGCACCCTGGCGTGTACTCGACGGCTGTCGGCTATGCCGGCGGCTTCACGAAGAACCCCACGTACGAAGAAGTCTGCTCGGGCCGGACCGGTCACGCCGAGGTCGTCCTCGTCGTCTTCGATCCGAAAGTTGTCAGTTACGAGGATCTGCTTCGGGTGTTCTGGGAGAGCCACGATCCGACTCAGGGAATGCGCCAGGGGAACGATGTCGGCACGCAGTATCGATCGACGATTTACGTCTCGTCCGAGGCCCAGCGACGGGCAGCGGAAGCGTCGCGTGAACGGTACCAGGCCGCGCTCGCGGCGCACGGTTTCCGCAGCATCTCGACGGAGATTCGCGACGCGTCGCCGTTCTACTACGCGGAGGAGTATCACCAGCAGTACCTCGCGAGGAATCCTGGTGGATATTGCGGCATCGGTGGCACCGGCGTGACGTGCGGCTGACACCCATTGCGTCATTGACTAACACCACGCCCCGGATGAAGATCCTCGCGTGACGAGGGCCGCCTTTGTCCTCCTGTGCGCGTTGGGCGGGGCCGCGGCCGCCGCCGGGCAGACACCTTCCCGCGTTCCTCAGGCGCCGGCACCGCCCTCTGTCAGCATCAATCGCGCCGTCCAGGCCGTGCTGCCGAGCCTCGTGCGGGTCTCGGTGGTATATCTCGACCAGCAGGCCGGCCGCGAAGTCAAAGGTCAGCTCTATGGGAGTGGCACGATCATCGCCGCGGACGGCTACGTTGTCACGAATCATCACGTGGCAGGTCGCCCGCGCCGGATCGTCTGCACTCTTTCGACACGGGAAGAAGTGCCGGCAGACCTGATTGGCACCGATCCCCTTTCGGACATCGCGGTCATCAAGCTCCATCCAGCCAAGCCGCGCCAGTTTCCGGCGGCGCATTTCGGATCTTCCGCCGCGCTTCGGCGAGGCCAGACCGTGCTGGCGATGGGCAGTCCCCTCGCGCTCTCCCAGTCAGTGACGCAGGGAATCGTCAGCAATCCCGAAATGATCATGCCCAGCTCGTTCGGCACGGAGGGCGAGCGGCTCGACGGCGAGGACGTCGGTACGCTCGTGCGCTGGATCGGGCATGACGCAGCGATCTATCCCGGCAATTCCGGCGGACCGCTGGTGAATCTCGCCGGAGAAATCGTGGGCGTCAACGAGATCAGTTTCGGTCTCGCGGGGGCGATTCCGAGCGATCTGGCCCGCAGCGTCGTGGAAGCGCTGATCCGCGATGGGCGAGTCAAGCGCAGCTGGACGGGCGTCGAAGTACAGCCGCGCATCAGCGCGGGCGACACGTCGGGCGCGCTGGTCGCCTGGGTCGCCGAGCGCTCGCCCGGCGCGAGCGCCGGCCTTGCCGCCGGCGACATTCTGGTCAAGGTCAATGACGCGGCCCTCGATGCCGCGTACGCCGAAGAGCTTCCGCTGGTGAACAAGGTGCTTCTCGGTCTGCCGATTGGCAAGCCTGCGCAGTTCGTCGTGCACCGCGACGGAAAGGAAATCCCCCTGGTGGTGACGCCGGTCGAGCGTCCCGCGGCCATGTCGATACCAGCGGAGGTGCGGGCCTGGGGAATCGCGGCGGCGAATCTCTCGGCGTTCGAAGCGCGCGACCTCGCTGCGCGAATCGACGGAGGGCGCACGCGTGATCAGCCTGCGGCCGAATGGCCCGGCCGATCAGGCCAAGCCGCCGCTCCGCCGCGGCGATATCGTCGTCGAAGTGGAGGGACAGCCCATTCGGTCGGTGGCCGAGCTCGACGCGAAGACGACCGCGCTGCTGCAGAAGTCGCGGCGCACAAAGGCACTGGTCGGTTTCGAGCGGGCCGGCGAGCGGTATCTGACGGTTGTGGAGATCGGCGACGCGTTGTCAGCGGAGGATCCGCCGCGCGATGCGCGAAAGGCCTGGGTTCCCGTGAACGTGCAGGTCCTGACGCCGCCGTTGGCCGAGCGGCTCGGCCTCAAGGGCCGCACGGGCGTGCGGGTGACTCGTGTGCTCGACGAGAAAGCGCCGCTGCGTGTTGGCGACGTGATCCTCGCCATCGACGGCGAGTCCGTCCGCGCAACGGCGTCGAACGACGATGACCTGTTTGGCGCGGCGATTCGCCGGTTTCGCATCGGATCGTCGGTCCAGTTGACGCTTGTCCGTGAGGGCAAGGAGCAGACCGTCGCGGTGACGCTCGGCCAGACGCCGTCGCAGCCGCGCGAGATGAAGAGCTACGAGGATCCCATCTTCGAGTTCCGCGCCCGCGATGTGGCCGAGGTCGATCAGCAGGACCCGCGGTTGAAGAACGCTCTTGGATCGGTGCTGGTCGAGTCGGTGGCGGTCCGCGGATGGGCCGCGCTCGGTCATCTGGCCGGCGGCGATCTGATCCTGGCAATCGACGGCCAGCCCGTGCGGAATGTGGAGGCCCTCAAGACCCGCATGCAAGAAGTCGAGGCCCGTCAGCCGGAGTCGATTGTCTTCGAAGTCAAGCGGGGCATCCGCACGATGTTCATCGAGATCCAGCCGTCGTGGAAATAGACAGGCCTCGGGTCCCAGGCGTGAGGCCCGCGGTGAGCCCGCGGCGCGACGCGCGTCAGTGCGTGGGCAGGGCCCGCCGCATCAACAAGAAGAGGACCGATGTCGCGAACGTGCGCCCTGATTCTCGCCGCGCTGAGCGTCGGAGTGCTCACCTACGCGCAATCCGCGGACGAGCGCACCGTCGCTCGAGAGGTCGTGAAACGCAAGAGCGACGCCGTCGTGATGGTCCTGGCGACGCTCAAGATTCGCGCGAACGTCGGCGGGACGGAGCAGACCGTCGATCAGCAGGCGCAGGCCAATGGGACGATTCTCGATTCGACCGGCCTGACGGTGCTGTCCCTGTCGACGCTGCAGCCGGATGACATGATGGCCCGTTCACTCAGCGCGCGGGTCCGGCCCGACACCCGGGTCGACGTGAGCAGCGAGCCCTCGGACATCCGGATGCATCTGGCCGACGGCCGGGAGATTCCGGCGAAGCTGATCCTTCGCGATCAGGATCTGGACCTCGCGTTCGTTAAGCCGGTTGAGCCGCCGTCGCCGCCTCTGAACTGGATCGACGCCCCGGCGGCCAAGGCCTCGCTGCTGGACCTCCTGTTCGTGATTCAGCGCACGTCGGAGACCAACGGGTGGTCCACTGCGGCTGCGTTCGGCAGTGTGCAACTCGTCGTCGACAAACCGCGCGTCTACTACCAGGTCGCGATGCCGACGCTCGGCGGGTAGCGCTCTCGGATCGCCGGTCTTCGACGGCGCCGGAAGATTCGTCGGCGTCGTCGTCATGCGAAGTTCCGGATCGCGCGGTCCCTCGGCGACCGCGGTCCTGCCCGCGGACGACATCCGCGAGGTCGCGAAGCAAGCCAGGTAATACGTCCTGCGACGGGCCGCGCATCCCGCGCGCAGGGCTACGCGTGCGTGGGCACGCCCACCGGCGTCACCGCCGCCTGGTCTTCTTCGCGCGTGCGGATGCGATAGACCTTTTCGATGGGCACCACGAAGATCTTCCCGTCGCCGACGGCGCCGGTGTGCGCGCCGGCAAGAATCGCCTGAACGGTCGGCTCCACGAAGTGGTTCGACACGCCAATCTCCAGCCGAACTTTCTCGGACAGTTCCATCTTGACCGTCGTGCCGCGATACGTCTCGACGTTCTCGCGCTCGCCGCCGTGCCCATGCACACGGCTGATGCTGAGGCCCTGCACGTCGGCCTTGTACAGCTGCTCGAGGACGGAGTTCAATCGATCGGGTCGGATGATGGCAACAACGAGTTTCATAAGCGCCCTCCGTGGACTGGTCAGAAATGGAATCAGGGATGTCCTGACCCGGGTCGAGGGACGAGCGCCGGGGCGGCCGGCGAGCCGTGGTCCGGCAGGATCAGAATGGCGCCCTCGCCGCTGCCGTACGCCTCCTCGCCATGCTGGCTGATGTCCATGCCCAGGCCTTCTTCGTTGTCGGATCGCCTTGAGCGGCATCAACGCGCCGACCATCTTGAGCAGCACGAACGTCACCGACGCCGCTGTAGACGATCGTCGTCCAGCACGGCCACCGCCTGAATCCCGAGCTGGGCCGGATTGCCGAAGAGCAGGCCGTCGGTCGGCGCCGTTCCAGGCCTTCTGCGCGAAGACGCCTGTCAGCAGCGCGCCGACCGTGCCGCCGAGGCCGTGGGCCGCGGTGACGTCGAGCGAGTCGTCGAGCCGGGTGCGCACGCGGAACAGCAGGCCGTAGTAGCTGGGCAACGCCGCGATGGCGCCGAGCAGGATCGCGCTCACGGGGCTGATGTAGCCGGCCGCGGGCGTGACGGCCACAAGGCCGACCACGATCGCGGTCGCGCCTCCGACGGCGGTCGCCTTGCCGTTGCGAACCACGTCGAGGAGCGTCCAGACCAGCAGCGTCGCCGCGGGCGCCATCATCGTCGTCGTGAAGGCGAGGGCCGCAGACGGGTTGGCGGCCAGCGCCGACCCCGCGTTGAATCCGAACCAGCCGAACCACAGCAAGCCGGCGCCGAGCAGCGTGAACGGCACGTTGTGCGGAATCATCGCCTGACGGGCGAAGTCCTTTCGCGGACCGAGCACCATGGCGGCCACGAGCGCAGCCACGCCGGCGTTGATGTGCACGACGGTGCCGCCGGCAAAGTCGAGCGCGCCCAGCGTCGACAGGAATCCGCCGCCCCAGACCCAGTGGGCGACTGGAGCGTAAATCACAATCGACCACAACACGAGAAACACGAGGTACGCGCTGAAGCGCATCCGCTCGACGATCGAGCCGGAGATCAAGGCGGCCGTGATGATGCAGAACGTGCCCTGGAAGCAGAAGAACAGCACGTGAGGAATCGTCGTGGCCTGTCGGATGTCGAGCCCGACGCCGCGGAGGAACGCGTACTTGAAGCTGCCGAGGTACGCGCCGCCCTCGGCAAAGGCCAGGGTGTACCCGGTCAGTGCCCACGCGATGCCCACCGCGCCGAGCGCCGCAAAGCTCATCATCATCGTGTTCAGCGCGTTCTTCGATCGGACCAGGCCGCCGTAGAAGAACGCGAGCGCTGGTGTCATCAGCAGCACGAGGGCCGTGGCCGTCAGCATCCATGCGGTATCGGCAGCATTCATGGGACTCCTCCTTATCGGTCTGTGAATAGCGGCGCCACAGTCTACCACGCAAGCCGCTGGAGGACCGGGTCTTGTGAAATTTTTTTTCAGTGATCAGGCTCGCAAGTTCAACAAATTTGTTGAAAACGTGCGCTCGGGCTGCGAGCTCAGCTCTTGCCGGTGATCACCCGCAGCAATTTGCTCACGGGATCGTAGAAGCGATCGACGACGCGCTCTTTGAGCGGGATGATGGCGTTGTCGGTGATCGTGATCGATTCAGGGCAGACCTTCGTGCAGCACTTCGTGATGTTGCAGTAGCCGAGCCCGAAGGCGTCCTTCAGTTCCGCGGTGCGATCCTCGATGTCGAGCGGGTGCATCTCGAGCGCGGCCGCGTGCACGAGAAACCGGGGGCCGATGAACTCCTCGTGCTTGTGGTGATCGCGCAGCACGTGGCAGACGTCCTGGCAGAGATAGCACTCGATGCACTTGCGGAATTCCTGCACGCGGTCGATGTCCGACTGCGCCATCCGCCACGTCCCGTCCGGCGCGTCGGGCGGGCGCGGCTTGAATTCCTTGATCCGCTTCTTGACCTCGTAATTCCACGAGACGTCGGTGACCAGATCGCGCAGATGCGGAAAGGCGCGCATCGGCTCGACCGTGATCGGCTGCCCGGCCGGCAGCTGGTTGAGGCGAGTCATGCACATCAACCGCGGCTGCCCGTTGATCTCCGCCGAGCAGGACCCGCACTTGCCCGCCTTGCAGTTCCACCGGCACGCCAGATCGGGCGCCTGCGTCGCCTGAATCGCATGGACGGCGTCGAGGACGACCATGCCCTCGCTGACGTCGGCCGTGTAGTCGGTCAGGCTGCCCTGGCCGGCGGCGCCTCTCCAGATCCGGAATGTCGCGGTCGCCATTATCTTCTCCGGCTCCTTCGCGCGGCACTTGATGGTCGCTCGCCGGGATCCCTCGATGCCTGCATCCGCCCGATGTGGGCATCAATCGCTGTGAGGCTCCTCCGACTCACTTGTTCTCCTCGATGACCTGCGTCAGTTCCGGAGGCATCGGCGGAATCGGCGCGTGTGACAACGTCATCGCGCCGTCCGCGCCCTTCTGAATCACGATGTTGAACGTGCTGAATGCTTCGGACTTCGCCGGGTAATCGTCGCGGAACTGCGCGCCGCGGCTTTCCTTCCGTTCGATCGCCGCGATTGCGATGGCCTCCGAAATCGTCAAGAGACTGGGCAGATCGACGGCCGTGTGCCAGCCGCTGTTGTACTCGCGGTTGCCGCCGACGCCGACGCGCGCGGCGCGCTCCCTCAGCCCTTCAACCGATCCAGCGCCTCGCGCATCTCGTCTTCCTTGCGGACGATGCCGACCAGGTCCTGCATCATGTCCTGCAGATCGTGCTGGATCGTGTACGGGTTCTCGCCGGCCGCGCCGCGATCGAACGGCGCCAGGGCGCTGCCGGGTCGCGGTGTCCACCTGGCGCTCGTCGATTTGCAGCCGCCGCGTGCGCCCTGCGCAAACTCCGCCGCATACTCGCCCGCCCGCTTGCCGAAGACAATGAGGTCGGACAGCGAGTTGCCGCCCAGCCGGTTGGCGCCGTGCAGGCCCGCGGCCGCTTCGCCGGCAGCGAACAGTCCCGGCAGCGTGGACATCTGCGTGTCGCCATCCACACGGATGCCGCCCATCGTGTAATGCGTCGTCGGGCCGATTTCCATCGGCTGCTCGGTGATGTCCAGATCCGCCAGTTGCTTGAACTGGTGGTACATGCTCGGCAGCTTGCGCTTGATGTGATCGGCCGAGTTCGGGATCTTCTTCTTGATCCAGGCGATGTCGAGAAACACGCCGCCGTGCGGGCTGCCACGGCCGGCCTTGACCTCGCGGTTGATGCAGCGCGCGACGTGGTCGCGCGTCAGGAGCTCCGGCGGCCGGCGCGCCGCCTTGTCGCCCTGCGTGTAGCGCCAGCCTTCCTCTTCGTTGTCGGCCGTCTGCGCCCGATAGTTCTCCGGAATGTCGTCGAACATGAACCGGTGGCCATCCTTGTTGAGCAGGATGCCGCCTTCGCCTCGGACCGCCTCGGTCACCAGAATCCCGCGAACGCTCGGCGGCCAGACCATCCCGGTCGGATGGAACTGGACGAACTCCATGTCCTGCAGCGCGGCGCCGGCGTCATAGGCCAGGACGTAGCCGTCGCCGGTGTACTCCCAGCTGTTGCTCGTGATCCGGAACGCGCGGCCGAGGCCGCCGGTGGCGATCACCACGGCCTTGGCCCGGAACACTTTGAATCGGCCGCGCTCGCGATCGTAGGCCACCGCGCCGGCGACGCGCCCGTCGTCTCTGAGCAGGGCGATCGCCGTGTGCTCCATGTAGACATCGAGCCCGCGATGGACGCCGTGGTCCTGCAGCGTCCGGATCATCTCGAGCCCCGTGCGGTCGCCGACATGGGCAAGGCGCGGATAGCGATGGCCGCCGAAGTTGCGCTGAAGAATTTTTCCGTCCGTCGGTCCGATCGAACACCGCGCCCCAGGCCTCGAGCTCGCGCACGCGGTCTGGCGCCTCCTTCGCATGCAGCTCGGCCATCCGCCAGTTGTTCAGATATTGCCCGCCGCGCATCGTGTCGGCGAAGTGCACGCGCCAGCTGTCGCGGTCGTCGACGTTGGCCAGCGCCGCGGCCATGCCGCCTTCCGCCATCACCGTGTGCGCCTTGCCAAGCAGCGACTTGGACAGGACGGCGACCTTGGCGCCGTGCGCGGACGCCTCAATCGCCGCGCGCAAGCCGGCGCCTCCGGCGCCGATGACGAGCACGTCATGTTCGAGCAGGGGATGATTCATGGCAATGCGGCAGTGGGACAACGAGGCAACGGGGCAATGGTGCGTTTCAAAAGATTCGATAGTCGGTCCAGATGCCCATCGCGCACAGCCGAACATAGAGATCCGTGAAGCCGACCCAGATCAAACTGATCCAGGCCCATTTCATGTGCCAGCGGTTGAGACAGCTGACGCAGTCGTACGTCGTCTTGCGCAACGGGCGACCGGCCAGCACATCGAGCGCGCCGCCGGCCAGATGGCGCAAGGAGTGGCAGCCGAAGGTGTAACAGGCGAGGAACACGACATTCGCCGTCAGCACGAGCGTGCCGACGCCGATGCCGAACTGCGGTGCCGCCGCCGGCCGCCGGAAACCACATCGCCTTCCACGCGTCGATCGCGAGCACCACGATGAAGCCGGTCGCGACGTAGAAGAAGTAGCGATGAATGTTCTGGATGACGAGCGGGAACCGGCGCTCGCCGAGGTACGTCTTTCGCGGCTCCCCGACCGCGCACCCGGGAGGATCCGCCCAGAAGGACTTGTAGTAGGCGCCCCGGTAGTAATAGCAGGTCAGCCGGAAGCCGACCGGCCCCCACAGGACGAGCGCCGCCGCCGAGTAGTGCAGAAAGGGCGGCCACCAGGCCGGGCTGCGCCGGGCCGCCGAACCAGGCGTGCGGCGACGGCCCGAACAGCAGCGGCGAGTACATCGGCGACAGGTACGGTCCGAATTCGTAGTTGGCGTTGGAGTAGCCGGCCCACGTGGAATACACGATGAACGCGGAGAAGCCGAGGAACGTGGCGAGCGACGGCCCCCACCACGGGTCGCGACGAGAGGTTGCCCCAAAGCGACGAACCGGCAAGAATGTGACGCGTGAGTCGGCCAACGGATACTCCGCGAAGGAGAACGAGTGAAGGCGTTCACACGATAGCTGACAACGCGTGAATCAGGCAATGGCCGCCTGCGTGCCAGCGCGCCGGCCGGGCTCACTGTAGCGTAACCCAGTGGAGACGGCGCCAGCTTTCCGTATGGCTCCGATGCAACAAACAGATGCACCGGCGCCCGACCTCCGGTAGACTGCGGCCGTTCAAGGAGCGGGCCATGGCCTACACCTACGAGGAGCTGAAAGAGAAGACGATCGCGGAGCTGCGAGAGATTGCCAAGGACGTGTCGCACGACGCGGTCCAGGGCTTCTCGCAGATGAACAAGGAACACCTGCTGCCTGCGCTCTGCAAGGCGCTCGGCATCGACATGCGCGAACACCATGTTGTCGTCGGCATCGACAAGCCGGCGCTCAAAGCGAAGATCAAGATGCTGAAGCAGGAGCGCGACGCCGCGCTCGTCGCGCGCGACCACGACAAACTGAAGAACGTGCGCCGGCAGATTCACCGGATCACGCGCGACATCCGGCGGCACCTCGCGTAGCGAAAGATTCACCACGACGCTCACGAAGGACGCGAAGGTCTCCTCAAGGCTCTAATGCAGGTAGTCGAGTTCACCCGCCTCGAGGGGGATGAGCAGGCGGTTCTTCGGCGGCGGGAGCGGACAGGTCGCGAACTCGGTGAATGCGCAGGGCGGATTTGTCGCGAGATTGAAATCGAGTGTCACGCGCCCGTCCTTCGGGAGCGGCGTGTACAGGTACCGGCCGGCGCCGTACGTGGCCTTGCCGCTCGTCCCGTCGCGGAACATGAAAAACAGCTCGTTCGCGTCGGCCGACTCGAGCAGCGCCTCCAGTTGGTACGGGCGGCCGCCCACCGTGAACGCGGCGGCGCCGGGATTGGCCATTTCGACGGTCTGGCCGATGATGTTTTGAATCCGCATCTTCGGGACGGGCTGTGTGCGGGAGGAACGTGGCCTCCACGCGCCATTTCTCGTCTGTGGGATACCAGCGCAGCCCGTGGAAGTTGACGCGCGTCGGGCTGACCCGGTCCCACACGCGTAGTCCGCGCCGATCGGCACGCTCAATGATTCGCCAATGTCATTCCGCCGACCGATATCTCCGGATTCGGGCGCGACGTTGGTCGGCATCTGAATCTCTGTGACCGGTTTGCCCTTGACGAGCGCGGTGACGCCGGACGCGACCTGAAGCGTCACGGCCTCAGGCGTCACGGTCAGCGTCCCGAGCTGTTCGGGAGACGAGGGCGCGTTCAGCCGGATCGCGTTCGACGGCGAGCGGCCGATGTGAACCGTCCGTTCTCGAGCCAGCGCAGATCCGTCAGCGCGGCCCACCCGGTGTCCCCGCCGATCCCCAGGCGCGCTGTTTGTGAAAGCTTCTCGACCTCCGCCTTGTAGTTCCCGGGTTGCAGGACGAGCGAGAGCAGCACCGCGACGGTGACGAGAGTTTCTGCATGTGCAGCACCATCGGGCCCGGCCCAGGCCTGGCCCTCAGAACTCGATCAGTATCCCCACGGATGGCAGGAACGGCAGCAACTTCTGCGTGTAGTTCACGGCGGTGAACGCGCTGCCGCTGATGAACCCCGGCCCCTGTGCCGAGATTGGTCCGGTCGGTGGCGTTGACGACCTCGATGAACAGCGTCAGACGCCGCCGGTCGAACGTGAACGTGCGATTGGCGCGCAGATCGAGCCGCGCGTAGGTCGGCAGCCGGACCTCGTTGCGCTCGGCGCCCGAGCGCTGAGCGCATCGGGCGACCCTTGAAAATAGCCGACGAGCGGAAAGTTGCTGCCGACGCGCAGCTTCGCGCTGATCGCCATGCGATAGGAGAGCCGCTCCTGCAGGAAGAGATTCAGCGTGTGGCGCTGATCGAAATCGCCGTCGAAATCCTCGCCGGTGATCCGATCGTGGTAGCGCGTGTGCGCGTAGGTGTAGGAGACCCAGCCCGGTGAGGCCGGACGCCGCCCGGCGCCCGAACAGCACATCGACCCCTCGCGAGGTCCCGTTCAAGGAACTGGCGAACTGTCGGGAACGTCGTTTCGATCACCCGCTTCCCGTCGACGAGGCGATCCTCGCCGGTTCGCCGCAGGACATTGGCGTCGCGCCGGCCGAACGCCGTCGCCTGCCACCGCGTGCCGCCCGGCAGTGCCCCTTCGACGCCGAGCGTCGATCATCCCGGCGCGCTCCGGAATCCGCTCGGAGAGTCCCCGCTGGATCTCCAGCTCGGGGAATTGATGCGAGACGCCCGAAGCTGGCGCGGAATGTCAGCGGGCCGGCGGTGCGCTCGCCCAGCAGCCAGGGCGACGCGATCGTCCGGCTCGACAGCGTGTCGGTCGTGACGCGCGCGCCGACCGAGAGACCGCTCGTCGCGGTTCGCCAGGTGAGCTGGCCCCAGCCGCTGCCAAGATCCGTTTCATTTCCGTCCGACGCGACGGCACGCGGCCTGCGGCTTGCCGCCGACCAGGATGAAGTTTCGCAGGTCAGCGTCTGGTGCTGCCCATTCGCTCTTGCCGCCGAATTCGACGGTCCATGTCCTGGTCAGAAACCAGCTTGCGTCGCCGCGCCAGATTACCGATCGGGCGTAGCCGCGTCCCATCTCCTGACCGGAGAGACCGAGATCCTGAAAGCGGCTGCCGACGAATGAGACGCGCTGCGAGACCAGCCACGACGGGTCGTGTATCGCCACGCCGTGGATGCCAGCACGCTTTTCGAGTCCGCGAGATGAATGCCGTTGGCCAGCGAGGCGTTGTCGTTCCGGAAGGCCGCATCGCCCGCGATGACCACGAACTGCAGCTGCTGTCGAGGCGTCAAGATCGTACGCGAGCTTTGACTGCAGATCCGAAAAGCCGAGCGTGCCGTCGATCGACGGATACAGTTTGCGGATCAGCCAGTCGATGTAGCTCTTTCTGATCGACGTCAGCCAGGCTCCCGCGCCTGCCGCGTCCGAGCGGCCCTTCGAGGACGATCGACGCGGTCGTGGCGCTGGCCGCGCCGCGCACCTGCACCCGATCGCGCGAGCCCTCGCGCAGCCCGAAGTCCAGCGTCGCGCCCAGCCAGTCGCCTTGGCGCTGGGGATGCGCCCCCGCCATCAGCGATGCCCGATCCAGCACGTCGCTGTTGATCATGGCGATCGATCCGGTGTCGTTCGTGCTGCGTACCGTATGCAGCAGGAGCGGCGTCGCCGTGCCGTCGAGCACGATGCCGACGTGGCGGAACTCGGAGCCGCGCACCGAGAACTGCGATTGAAAATCGTCGCCGGTCGCCACGCCCGGCAGCGCCTGCATCGCGCGCATCGGGTCGTCGGCTGCGACGCCGCGCAGATCCTGAAGCGCCGCCGATCCGAGCTCCTGCTGGGACCCGACGCCGATCTCGCCCGTCGCCGCGGCCGCCGGCGTGACGCTCACGGTCTCCTGATACGCGCCGGTGCCTCCGGCAAGCGGGATCGTCAGTTCCATCGTCGCGCCCGCGACGACCTCGACCTGGCGGCGGACGAAGGTGTAGCCGATGAGCGAGACGGTGATGGTGTACGGAGCCCGGCGCGAGCCCCTCGAACTCGAATCGCCCGTCGGCTGCCGGTCTGCGCGGACCGCCCGGCTTCGACGACCACGACGCGCGCATTCCGCCACCGGCGCGGCGGTATTGCGCATCGACGACCACGCCCCGCACGCCGCCGGCCGGCCGGCACCGGCGTCTGAGTCACGCAGAGCCAGACGGCGACCGGCAACGCGAGCGGCATCAGCCGGCCTCGACCGGCTCATCGACCCAGGGCGGCTCGGGCGCCGGATGGCCCGCCCGCGCGCGGCCGCTCAGCCTCCGGCGGTGCCGGAGGCTCGGAAAAGCGTGCCGTTCGCCATCAGCTCATCCGTCACGTAATCGAGCGCGGCATCGTCCTGCCGGGCGAGCAGCGCTTCGAGCGCCGACCGCGGCGCGGCCTGCGACTCGCGATGCTGCATCGACGGCCAATGGCCGTCGGGATGGCGTGGAGCATACCGGCACCAGAATGCCGCGTGCCACCGCAGGAACTGGCGCACGCGGGCGAGACCATGCTCATCGCGGCCCCAGTGGCTCCTGCGCCAGCTCGACGTAGCGCAGATAGATCGCGACCCGCTCTTCCGCGGAAATATCCCAGTAGCCGCCGGCCGCCTCCTTGAAGATCCACGGCTTGATCAGCGCGCCGCGCGCGACCATCACGGCGGCGCACCCTGAGGCGCCGCAAGCCGCTCGTGAATCTCGTGCGGATAGAGCAGGTCGCCGTTGCCGACGACTGGTATCGGCACAGCCGCGGCCACCTCCGCGATGGCGTCCCATTCCGCCGGTACCGGTAGCGCGCCTCGCGCGTCCGGCCGTGGACGGTAATTGCCGCCGCGCCCGCATCAGCGGCCGCGCGCGCCAGGTCCAGATAGTTGCGGGAGTCGTCCTTCCAGCCGAGCCGAATCTTGACCGTGACGGGAATCGACACGGCCGCGCGCATCGCCTCGACGATGCGCCGGACGCGATTCGGCTGCCGGCCCAGCGCGGCACCGAGTCCCATCCGCGTGAAGTGGTCGATGGGACAGCCAAGATTCACGTCGACGAAGTCGGCGCCGCGGGCCTCGACGAGCGCCGCCGCCCACGCCATCTCCTCCGGCTTGTTGCCCGCGAGCTGCACGCCGAAGCACGGCTCGTCCGGCGCGCGGCGGATCAGCGCGAACTCGCTTTGCCGCCGCTGCTTCAGCCGCCGGGCGACGACCATCTCGCTCACCAGCACGCGGGCGCCCAGCTCCATGCACAGCCGGCGGTAGGGCAGGTTCGATCCCTTGGTCATCGGCGCCATGACGACGGCGCCCGGAAGCACGTCGTGGAACAACATCACCGGAAGTATGAGGGCTTGCTCGAGCTATCGAAGAAGAGCGTGAAAGGGTAAAAGGGTGAAAGGCGTGAAAGACCCGCTGCCCATCGACAGCCACCTCGACGCCATCGTCGACCACGTCAGGACCGCGCGCGCCGTGATCGTTACGGCCGCGGCCGGCGCGGGCAAGACGACGCGCGTGGCACCGGCGCTCGCGGCGGATGGCCCCGTCCTGCTGTTGCAGCCTCGAAGAGTGGCCGCGCGGGCCATCGCGCGACGCATTGCCGAGCGAGCGAGGCTGGACCGTCGGCCGGGAAGTCGGCTGGCACGTGCGATTTGATCGCCGCAGCTCCCCTGAGACACGGCTGCTGGTGGTGACCGAAGGGATACTGACCGCTCGTCTGCAGCAGGATCCCCTGCTGAGCGATGTGCGGACGGTCGTGATCGACGAGTTTCATGAGCGCAGCATCCATGCGGATCTCGGCCTCGCGCTTGCGCGCCAGGCGTGGCAGGCTCGATCCGATCTCCGGCTCGTCATCATGTCGGCGACGCTCGACGCATCGAACGTCTCGGTCTTTCTCGACCGCTGTCCGATCGTCGAGGTGCCGGGCCGCACCTTTCCCTTGAACATCACGTACCGGCCGCAGACGACCGTGGAGCAGACCGTGGCGGGCCTGCTGACGAAACCGGTCGAGCCTCGCCGGCGCGACCTTGTGTTTTCTTCCCGGCGCACCGGAGATTCGGCGATCGGGCGAATCGCTGGCAGCGGCCGCGCGGGCCGCTGGCGTGCCGCTCCTGGCGCTGCATGGCGGCCTCGACGCCGAGGAACAGGACGCCGCGATCCGTCCGTCGACGTCGCCGCGTGTGATTCTCTCGACCAACATCGCGGAGACCACGCTGACTGTGCCGGATGTGACCTGCGTCATCGACACCGGGCTGCAGAAGGTCGCGCGCTACGACGCCGCGCGCGCGGTGGACAGCCTTGAGCTCGAGCGGGTGTCGCAGGATTCTGCCGACCAGCGCGCAGGCCGGGCCGGAAGGACGCGTCCAGGCGAGGTCATCCGCCTGTGGGATCCGCGCGACCGCCTTCGGCCTTACCGCGAACCCGAAATTGCGCGGATCGATCTGGCGGGTCCGGCGCTTGAGGTGCTGGCATGGGGCGGCGATCCGACGACGTTCGAGTGGTTCGAGGCGCCGCCCGCCGATGCGCTTGCCGCCGCACTGAAGCTGCTGGCACGGCTCGGGGCGATCGATCCGAAAGGCCGGCTGACGCAACGGGCCGCGAGCATGCAGCGCTTCCCGCTGCACCCCCGCCTGGCTCGCCTGATGTTGGCGGCCGAAGGATCGGAGGAGGCCGCCGCCGCGTGCGCGCTCCTGTCCGAGCGGCATTTTCTCCCGCCGAGACGTCAGGCTACATCCTGCGATCTGCTGGCGGCGATCGATCCGGAAAGCCAGTTGCCGCCGCATGTGCGGCAGGCGGCTCGTCAGATTCGCCTTGCCGCCCGCGGTGTGGTCGGCGCGTCGGCCGGCCGAGCATTCAGTGACGAGTCATTCAGGCGGGCCGTGCTTGCGGCCTATCCGGATCGGGTCGCACGCCGGCGGGCGCCACGAAGCGATCGTCTGGTGTTGTCGTCCGGCACCGGCGCGAAGACTTGCCAGGGAAAGCGGCGTGCACGACGCCGAGTTTCTCGTGGCCGTGGAAGTCACCGCGGGCACGGGACCGGGCGCGGAGGCCATCGTTCGGCTGGCGACCGGCATCGAACGCGAATGGCTCGTGCCGACTTCGCGCGCGGTCCTCCATCATCTGGACGAGACGGCCGGCGACGTGCGCGCGTTCGCGGTCGAGCGGTACGACGAGCTGGTCCTGAGCGAGCATCCGTGCGCGCCCGATCCCGAGGAGGCGGCGCAGGCTTATCGGCGACGAATACCTGCGTCGCGGGCCGTCGGACGCGGACGCGCAGCTTCGCCGGCGATTCGAGTTCGCCGGCCTGAACGTGAACGTCGAGTCGCTCGTCCGGACCGCGGCGATTGGCGCGAGGCGGAGTGTCCGACATCGATCTCGCCGCGCATGTGCCGCCCGACGCGCGACGGGCGCTCGACCGGGACGCGCCGCCTGTCATTCGGGTGCCCAGCGGACGAGAGGTGCGGCTCGACTATCGCGACAGCGGCGTGTTCGCCGCGGTGAAGCTGCAGGAGCTCTTCGGTCTGGCTGATTCGCCGCGTGTGGGGTCTCGCCGCGTTCCGGTCACCTTCGAGCTGCTTGCGCCAAGCGGCCGCCCGGTGCAGGTCACCAGCGACCTTCGCAGCTTCTGGACGCGGGGATATCCCGACGTCCGCAAAGAACTGCGAGCGCGATATCCCCGGCATCCGTGGCCCGAGGATCCGTGGACGGCAACTCCGACGCGGCGAGTGAAGCCGAAGGGCCAATAACCATGCGGCGGACTCTCATTCGCGCTCCAGAGCCTTGCGCATCTTGTCCCGCGCCGCGCGTTCCGCCTTGCTCAGCGTCGGGAACTCAGGATTCGAGATCGGCGAGGGTGTCGCAGAGGATGTCAGCGACCGCGAGGCGTGTGAACCATTTGCGGTCCGCCGGTACCACGTACCATGGCGCCCACGAGGTGCTGGTGTGGCGCAGCAGGTCCGTGTACGCGTCCTGGTACGCCGGCCAGTGATCGCGCTCGGCCAGGTCGGATGGCTGAAACTTCCAGAACTTGTCCGGCTTTTCGAGACGCTCGAGAAATCTCCGCCGCTGCTCTTCCTTCGAAAGATGCAGGAAGAACTTCACCACGGCGATGCCGTTGTCGACCAGATAGCGCTCGAAATGATTGATCTCCCGAAAGCGCTGCTTCCACAACGCCTTGTCGGCCTTGAGATGCGGGACACGCTGGCGCAGGAGAATCTCGGGATGTACGCGCGTGACGATGACTTCCTCGTAATACGAGCGGTTGTGGATCCCGATGCGCCCGCGTTCCGGGAGGGCGCGCACCGACCGCCACAGGTAGTCGTGATCGAGTTCTTCCTGCGACGGCGCCTTGAAGCTGAACACCTGGCAGCCCAGCGGGTTCACGCCGGACATGACGTGCTTGATCGTGCTGTCCTTGCCCGCAGCGTCCATCGCCTGCAGGATCACGAGCACGGCCCAGGTGTCTTGCGCGTACAGCCGTTCCTGTTCCTGCCCGAGCCGCTCGATGCCCTTCGCCAACTGGAAGTGTGCCTTGTCCTTGTCCCGCACTCCGGCCGTATCGCCCGGATGGAGCCGGCTCAAGGACACGCGGCTGCCAGGCGCGACGCGAAACCGGTTTCGGTAATTCATGAGTAAGAGTGTTCCACAGATGGGACGTCCACAGGGGCACCGGGCCAGGCGCGTACCAGATCGCACCGTCCATTCGTTCTCATGAGTCTCCTTCCTCCTTCTTACGCACAACGTCACGGCCACGCCGTCAAGGTTGAACTGGCGGGCGATCGACGGATCCGCGCGCACAACAAGGTCACGCTACCGGCTGGCGCACTGGCCGATCTGGATCTGGGTGTTCTTCATTTTCCCCGGCCCGATTACGGCGGACCTGTTCGCGCATGGCGCGGATATCCGGATGTTCACGTGGCTCGGCGTGGTCCTGATCGGCACGGGTCTGGCAGGGTCTGTACAGGCCGGCTGCCGGGCGTCGAGCCCGCGCCGTACATCCTTCGATTCAGCGAGGATCGTCCGAACCCGCTCTACCGCCGGATCTGCTACACGTTTGCCTGGAGCGACGCCGTCGTGTTTGCGGTGCTGAACGCCGCCGCCTGCACGGACGCCATCATCCATGGGGTCTGGCGGACGCGCGCAGATCTATGACCAGTGGTACTTCCCGCTGGCGCTGCTGATGATCGCGCTCGGCGCGGCGGGGTGGTTGCCGCGCGTGAGAGCCTCGACGAAAGGCGAAGGGCGCGAGCGGCGATATTTCTATGGGTCGGTCTGGGCGGTCTGCGTTGCGCAGCCGGCGCTCTGGCTGCTCTGGAAGATCCTGCCGCACTCGAGAGGCTCGGACGTCGTGAAGCTTCTCGTGTTCATCGGGATTCTTGCCTTCGTCGGCAACCTCGCGCGGCGCGGCCTCCTGCCGCGCACACGACCGATCCTGCCCGGCGAAGTCGCGGTCTCGGATTGAAGCGAGCCGATACGATCTCACGAATCAGGCGAGTCGACGTCGGCCGCCGCCCTGTTTCTGGGGTAGCATGACGCATGCCGCGTTCGGCCGCTGGTCTGGGCGACCGCCTGGTGGCGTTTGTGGCCGAGCGTTTTCCTTTCGCCATGGCCATCGCACAGACCAGCTCGGAGCAACTCGCCGGCCACCCTCGCAAGACTGCTGACGACCTCGAGGCCCTGCGTCCCCGGCTGCGCGAGACGCTCCTGTCGGCTTTCACCCGGCCGAACGCGCGGTCCCTCGAGACCACGCCGGGCGTCAGCCTCGGCGGCCGGCTGAGTCAGGCCGAGCACGAG
Source organism: uncultured Acidobacteriota bacterium (assembly GCA_963724645.1). Classification (GTDB taxonomy): domain Bacteria; phylum Acidobacteriota; class Vicinamibacteria; order Vicinamibacterales; family SCN-69-37; genus CAVXSP01. The sequence goes on along the minus strand of CAVRVJ010000003.1, from coordinate 512,128 downwards.
CTGATCGACGCGTGCGATGGGTTTCTTCGTCGCGAGGCAATCGCGCTCAGTCTTACCGCCGACGAGCGCCGCGAGATCCTTCGCGGGATGCTGCTCACGCGCGCCACCGACAATCGGCTCAAGACCTTCTTCACGAGTGGAGAAGTGAAGTACGGCGGGACGGCCTTTCAAGGCAAGGGCTTTCGATCGCTCGGCCAGGAAGCCATTTATGCGGCCGCCATCCGGCTCCGCCGTGGCGCGGAGTGGCGGGCCGCGAACGGCGAATGGCGCGGAGATGTCGTGGCGCCGATCATCCGCGACGCCGGCGTCGCACTGGCGATGCGGCCCGATTCCTCGACCGTCCGCATGATCCTCAACGCGCAAATGGGCAAGGCCGGGCCGCCGATGGACGGCCGGGATCTGCACATCGGCGGCATGGCGTGGGGGATCCTGCCCGCTTCGGCGCCGCTCGGGATCAGCACACTGACGGCGGCCGGCATGGGCCTCGCGTTTCGCCTTCAGCGCGAGGCGCGAGTCGCGGTTTCCTTCATCGGCGAAGGCGGCTCGTCGCTCGGCGAGTGGCACGAGGCGATCAATCTCTGTGCGGTTCGCCGCCTGCCGGTGGTGTTCTGTCTCGAGAACAATCAGACCGCCCTGTCGACGCCCGTCGCGGAACAGTCGCGCGTGCGGGTGTTTGCTGACAAGGCCGTTGGGTACGGCATCCCGGGAATCACGATCGACGGCACCGACCCGGATGCGGTCGCCGCCGCGTTCACGTGGGCCGCCGAACGCGCGCGCGACGGGCATGGACCGGCGCTCATCGAGCTGGTGTGCATGCGAATCTGCGGCCACGCGCACCATGACGACATGCTGTACCTCGGCAAGGATCCCGCGATCTCCTGGGACTACCCGCCGCTCAGCCCGCCAGGATACGCCGACTCGTCGCTCTATGAGTTCTGGCGCGCGCGTGATCCGATCGCGACGTACGCCGGACGCCTGGAGGCTGACGGGCTGATCACAATCGAGGACGTCGAGCGGATGAAGCGCGAGGTGCAGCACCTCGTCGAACGCGAGGCCGAGGCCGTCGTCGCGGCCCCATGGCCCTCAGCATCCGAGGTCAGCGCGCGCGTGGTCGCCAGCGTGGGGGAACGGCGAGCGACGCCCCTCGAGGTCGAGGCCGCGCCACCGTTCGACCCGAAGGGCGCGACCTTTCTCGAAGCGGTCATGCTCGGTGTGCGCGATGCGCTCGCGGGCGACCCGCGCGTCTTCGTGTTCGGCGAAGATGTCGGCGGCCCCTACGGCAATGCCTTCCTGTTGCTTCGGCCGCTGCTGGAGGAATACGGCGACCGCATCGTGAACGCGCCACTGGCCGAGGGGGCCGTCATCGGCGCCTGCATCGGCGCCGCGCTGGCCGGGATGAGGCCCATCGGCGAGATGCAGTTCAATGACTTCGTCGCGAACGGCTTCAACCAGCTCGTCAACAACGCCGCGAAGGTTCGATATCGATGGGGCGGTGCCGTGCCGATGGTGCTGCGAATGCCGTGGGGCGGCCTGCGCCACGCCGGCCCGTATCATTCCCAGAACACCGAGCCCTGGTTCTATCGCACACCGGGCCTGAGGATCGTTGTGCCGTCCACGCCCTACGATGCCCGTGCGTTGATGGCCTCGGCTGTTGCCGATCCCGACCCCGTGCTGTATTACGAGCACATCGCGCTCTATCGCGAGCCACGGATCAGGCAATCGCTGGACCGCGACCCACCGGCGCCGATTCCCCTCGGCCGCGCCGCGCTTCGGCGCGACGGTGACGATCTCGCGATCATTTCGTACGGGGCGTTCGTGCACCTCGCCCTTCGCGTCGCCGACCGTCTCGCCGAATCATCGATCCACGCCGGTGTACTCGACCTGCGCTCGCTGGCTCCCCTGGATCGGACGGCCGTCATCGATCTGGCGCGCCGCACCGGCAAAGTTCTGATCGTGCACGAGGACTCGCGGACGGGTGGAATCGGGGAATCGCTCGCCGCCCTCATCGAAGAGGAAGCGTTCGAATGGCTCGACGCCCCGGTGCGCGTCATCGGCGCACTCGACACACCGGTTCCGTACGCGCCGCCCCTGGAAGAGGCGTTTCTTCCCAGCGAGGCGGACATCGAGCGCGCCGCGCGGGCCCTTGCCGCGTATTGACGCGTGGGCCATCGAGCCGCCGCTGGGGCACTACCGGCACGGTGCCGTGTCAGCATCGCGCCGACGGCCTACTTCGCGACCTTCAGATCCTGCGACTTCTTCTCCCCTTCGGCGAGCGTGATCTTGATCCCCGCCGGAATGAGCGGCTCGAGATACTCCGGCGTCGACAGACGGTTGGTCTCGACGTCGGTCAGCGCGCACACGTAGTAGTCACCCGGCGGCAAGCCGTTCAGCGTGAAGCGTCCGGTGGTGCCGGGACGCACTGAGCGGACCCGGCGCGACTGCGGCACCCAGAACTTCCGGTCGGTCGAGAAGAGGACGACGAAATACTCGGGCACGGGACGGTCGGCCCTGTCGAGCAGCGAGCCCGAGAGTTGCGCGGCGTGATCGGTGAACGTGATCGTCGTGCCGGCGACCGGTTGGTCACGAATCTCGAACGGATCGTCGAGAGCGTCCGCTCCGCGCACGATCGACGACTTCGCGAACCAGACGTTATTCGGTACGCCGGCCGCGGAGAGATTCCCGCTGAGACGGTAGATGCCGGGCCCGACGCCCGTCAGGACGAACGTGCCATCCGCGTTTACGCGCGCATTGCCGGGCGCCATGCTCAGCACCTGATTGGTCCGCATCGGCAGCAGCGACACGGTGACCTTCGTCAGATCCGCCGGCGGCGCTTCGGTCGTCGCGTCAAAGATCAGCCGGCCGGAGACCGTCGTGCCCGGCGCGAGCTTGACCTCGAGCCCGCTGACGTCCTCGCCGGTGATGGTGATATCGGTCAGCGACCACAACGGCATCGCTACGCCGCCGGTCGTGGCATCCGCCGGGCCATCGACGCCCTTCTGCGACCCGCGCGCGGCGAGCTTGTACTCGCCGGGCATGACGCCCGACACCGAGAACACCCCGTCCGCAGTGGGCCGGATGAAGCCGGCCGCGCCGCCGAGGCCGAACGGCCGGCCCGGCTGGACCAGGCTGACCTGCGCGAGGCCGGCCGGCTGTCCGTCAGGCCCCGTGACGATGCCGCTCACCGTGGCCGTTGCGGTGTACGAGACGGTCAGGTCGATGCCCGTGACTTCCTGGCCTGCGGCCACGGTGATGGGCGCCGCCGTGGTCAGGTCGGTCGTGCCAGGAAAGAAGACGTAGGCCAGCGACATCGATCGGGCCGGCGGCGGCGGGGAGCCGGCCGCGCTGGGCGACGACAGCAGCCGCTGCGCCCATTCAACCACCGCCGTGGAAGTTGCCGCGCCGCTGAGCGGGAGGTTTGGCGCCGCCGAGAAGTAGTACTCGCCAGGCTTGAGGCCGTGGATGCGGTAGATACCGCGGTCGTCGGTCATCAACTGGCCGTTCTGCGAGTTGCTGAACGTTCGGAGCTGAAGCGTCCGCTCGCCCTGCGCGTAGTCGTACTGAAAGAGCTGCACCCGTACGCCCGACGCCGGCTCACCGTCCGGGCCGCGAATCGTGCCACTGATGGCGCCGGCGCGCAGGAGCCGGACATCGGCCTGCGCGTGCTCGCCCGCTTCGAGCGCAATCGGCACGCCCGCGCCGCCGATCCGCTTGGCGCCGTAGCTCGCGGCGATGAAACCGGCTTTCTTCGCCGTGAGGTTGAATCGTCCCGCCGGAAGCCGATCGAACGTGAACCGCCCGCGATCGTCGGCAAACACGACGCGGGCACGAAAGCTCTGGGCGGTCGTCAGCTCGACGCGCGCGCCGCGGATCGGCCCGCCGTTCTCCGCATCAACGTTCACGACGCCCGAGATTGACCCCGTGCCCTCTGTCGCAAGCCCGGCGTCGCGCGGCGGCGTCTGCGCGCTGACGATCGCGCTCGCGACGACCCACAGCATCAGTGTCTTCATCGGATCGTTTCCGTCATCAGATCCGTGGCGTGTTTCTCGCCGGGTTGAATCGTGACGCGCGTCGCCGTGCGGCTGAGCGCCTCGAGGCGCTTCGCATCCTGCCAGTTGGCCGCGGCCTTGTCGTCGATGGCAATCACGAAGTAGTCGCCCGCCGGAAGATTGGATACCTGATAGGTGCCCTGCGGTGACACGCGGCTCGATCGCAACCGGCGAAGCGTGATGCCCGTCGTCGTCCAGGCGGCGCGGTCTGCCGGAAACACCAGGATGATCGCGTTGGGATCGGGACCGGCCTGCGCGCGCACGCTGCCCGCTAGCGACGCTTGATGATCGGTGACTTTCAGCACGACGCCGGCAACGTTGTCCGTGTCAATCGTGATCGGCGTGTCGGAGATGTCCTGGGCGCCCGTCATCGCCGAGTCCAGCGACCATGGGCCGAGGTTCCCGCTCAGACGAAGCACGTACCGGCCTGGAAGAAGGCCAATCGTCGTGAAGCGGCCGGACTCGTCGAACTGGCCTCGGCCGCTCCCAAACAGCAACGTCCGGCCGTCGATCGGCTCGAGCGTGATCACCGCGCGCAGCAGTTGATCCGTCGTGAGCGGCGTGCTGCCGCCGTCGTACTCAATGCGGCCGGTGACGTGTGGTCCGGCGCGCAAGGCGACGTGCACGTTCGAGACCTCGCGATCGGCCACCGTGAGCGGCATCGAAGCGCCAAGTGTCTGGCCCTCGGGCAGCTTCGGCGGCGGCAGTTGCGACTCCGGAATCGAGGAGAACGTCGTCACGCCGCCAACTGTCACGGTCGTCATTGACGACATCTGCGATGTGACCGGCAGGCGCGCCACTTTCAGCGTGTATTGGCCCGACGGTATGCCCAGGAACGTGAAGGTGCCGTCCGCGTCGGTGATCGTCGATCCGGCTTCGACGACGGAGTCATCGGCGGCTTCGGCGGCGTTTGCCGCGATCAGCCGCACGCCCACCATTGCCACTGCGCCCACCGGGCCGACGACCTGACCCGTCACGCGTGCGGACGGAACGAGGCGCACCTGCATATCGGTACCGGCGCGTTCCTGCCCCGATTCGAGCGTGAAGGTGCCCGCTTCCGACAGCGACGTCACGCCCGGGTAGTACGTGAACGGATAGACCAGCACGTTGCCGCCGTCGTCGGGCGAAGGCGTCACCGACATCGGCCCAATCGCGCCGTCGGCGCCGTACATGCTCGATCCGCGCACGAGAATGTGTCCACCGATCCGGAATCCATCGGCGATGTTCGGCGCGCCCGACTCACCCGTCTGGACGTGAAACTGTTCTCGCGCGGCGTTTCCGCCTTGCGACACCGTGTCGTAGGCGGCCTGCACTGTCGCCGGGATGGTGACTTCAGAGAACGGCAGATAGATCGTGTACTCCCCTGGCTCGAGCCGCGACAGACGAAACCCTCCGCGGTCGTCGGTGATCGTCGTGCGGCTCACGACGAAACGCCGCATGCCGCCGACGATGGACGCTCTGAGCGCCGTCACGCGCGTCTCGGACACCGGCTCGCCCGATTGATCGGTGAGCGTGCCGCTGATGGAGGCCGGCCGCCAGATTCTGACGGTGACATCCGCGATGCGCGCGCTCGCGGCGACTTCAAGCGATTGCGTCGATCCGCCTGGGCGGCGCATGCCGTAGCCGCCGGTCAGCGGCCCGCCCGTGCTCGAGACCTGAAGCGAATACCGCCCGGGCGGAACGGCCGTGAAGACGAAGCGTCCGGCCGAGTCGGTGAGGACTCGCGGCAACGCGGGCGCGCCGCGGCCGGCCGGCGGCGCAGGCGCAACGCCAACGACGGTCGGCGCCGACAACGCGACCAGCACGTTCGTCACGGGTCGTTCGGTCGAGCCGTCGAGCACGCGGCCCACGACAATCGCGGTCGGGGGCGGGGCGCGGGCGCCCTCCTGCGCGATCGCGACGGATGCGCAGAGCGCGATCGTCGCGGCGGCGCACGCGAGCCGGAGCGTCATAGGAAGGTGCGATGTTAGCGCAGGATCCGTATCCCGGGCATACTTGTGCCCCGTACCGCAGGCCGGTTGCGTCCAAACATGAATATCGATACCTCTGTCCGTCAGTGGCGGAACTGTCACGCAATGTTTCGGCCAGTTGAGCTGCTTGCTGCGGTGACTGCCTTCCAAGCTCGCTGTCATGCCCGTGGCGAGGCGCGGCGCTTTGGGGTTTCAGTCCTGTGAGCGCGGAGGGCTGGTCGGGATGGGATGAATACGCGCCGTTCTACGACTGGGAGAATGCCCGCACGCTTGGCCGCCGCGACCTCGCGTTCTGGCGCCGCATCGTCCTGCAGGAAGCGTCACCCGCCCTGGAACTGGGCTGCGGGACAGGGCGTTTGCTCGTGCCGCTCGCCCGCGCCGGCGCGTCGGTCCGGGGAATCGACCGCTCGGCGGAAATGCTTGCGCGTGCACAACGCCGGGCCCGGCGGTTGCCCACGAGACGCCGGCCCGGGATCGTCCGCGGCGACGTCCGGCGGCTGCCGTTTGCAGACAGGTCCTGTGGTGTGGTGTTGGCGCCGTACGGATTGCTGCAGTCGCTGTTGACCGATCGCGACCTTGACTGCGCGCTGCGCGAGGCGGCGCGCGTGCTGCGCCGAGGTGGAATGATCGGCATTGATCTCGTGCCGGAACTGCCGGCCTGGGCGGAATACGGGCCGCGCACTCGACTGAAGGACCGCGCCGCGGGTGGCGCCTCACTCACCCTGATTGAATCGGTGAGGCAAGACCGGCGCCGGGGGCTCACCATCTTCGACGAGCAGTTCGTCGAGACGCGTAATGGCCGGACGCGGCGCCGCCGTTTTTCTCTGACGTTCCGAACACAGCCCTTGCCGCGCATTCTGGCGCGGATCGAGCGCACAGGGTTCCGGCTGGAAGCCGTGCACGGCGACTACCAGGGCGGCGTCTGGGATGAGCAGGCGGAAGCGTGGCTCATTCTCGGCCGAAAGAAGTAAGATTCGTAAGCGAGCGAGCCCGTGCGAACGGCGCGGGGAGTGAGGGGCCCCCGCAAGTGAGCGCGTCGGGGGGTCCGCGGGGGCGAAGCCCCCGGGAGCAAGAAGTTCGCGAGTAAGCGAGCGATCTCGCGCGAACGGCGCGGGGAGTGAGGGGCCCCCGCAAGTGAGCGCGTCGGGGGGTCCGCGGGGGCGAAGCCCCCCGGGAGAGAAACATGTCAGGCCATTCCAAGTGGCACACGATCAAACACAAGAAGGGCGCCGCCGACGCCAAGCGCGGCAAGCTGTTTACGCGCCTCATCAAGGAATTGACGGTCGCGGCGCGTGCCGGCGGCGGCGACCCCGACATGAATCCCCGCCTGCGCACGATCATCGGCGATGCGAAGGCGGCGAACATGCCGGCTGAAAACATCAAACGGGCGATCCGGCGCGGCACGGGTGAAGAGGAAGGCGTCACGTACGACGAGGTGACATACGAAGGGTACGGTCCGGGTGGCGTGGCCGTCCTGGTCGACACCCTCACCGACAACCGGAATCGCACTGTCGGCGAGATCCGCCACACGTTCACGAAATTCGGGGGCAACCTCGGCGAGGCGAACAGCGTCGGTTGGATGTTCGAGAAGAAGGGCGTCATCACGGTCGACAAGCAGAAGACGACGGAGGAAGCGCTCATGGGCGCGGTGCTCGATGCCGGCGCCGACGACATGAAGGACGATGGCGGCGCCTGGGAAATCGTGTCGCCCGTCGACAAACATCAGTCCGTGCTGGACGCCGTGAAAAGCCTGGGCCTCGAGCCCGACACGGCTGAAATCGCCATGGTCCCGCAGAACTACATCAAGCTCGAGGGCAAGCAGGCGCAGCAGATACTCAAGCTGATGGAAGCGCTCGAGGATCACGACGACACGCGCAACGTCTGGTCGAACTTCGACGTCGAAGAGAAGGAAATCGAGGCCTCTCTGGCGTGAGGATTTTCGGGATCGATCCGGGGTCGGTCCGGACCGGTTACGGGTGCGTGGAGACGGACGGCACGCGTCATCGCCTCGTCATCTGCGGCGCCCTGTCGACGCCTGGCGGCTCGCGTCTGCCCGAACGCCTCCGTCTGATCCACGACGGGTTGAGCCGGCTCCTGCGCGACTCGTCTCCCGATTGCGTCGTCATCGAGAATCTGTTTCACGCCAAGAACGTACGTAGCGCGCTTGTGCTCGGTCACGCGCGGGGCGTCGCCGTGCTCGCCGCGGTCGAGGCCGGTCTGCCGCTCATTGAATACACGCCGGCGGAAATCAAGCTGGCGATCGTCGGCTACGGCAGGGCGGAGAAGAGCCAGGTGCAGCAGATGGTGAAGCTGCTTCTCGGCCTGACGGCCGCCCCCACGCCTCACGACGCGGCGGACGCGTTGGCCGTGGCGATCTGCCACGCGAACTCCGGGACATCGGCGTTGGCCAGACGTGCGGCGGCGATACAGCCCAGATCGTTGAAGAGCTGGCGCGCCTACCGGCCGTGATCGCCCACCTTTCCGGTACGCTGCTCGAGAAGCTGGTTCAGCGCCTCGTCATCGACGTCGGCGGAGTCGGGTATGAAGTGCAGGTCCCGCTCTCGACGTTCTATGCCGTTGGCGAGCCTGGTTCGCCGGTGGCGCTGCGCGTCCACACCCACGTGCGGGAAGACGCGATTCAACTGTTCGGGTTTGCCACGACGCTCGAGCAGGCCCTGTTCGAGCGGCTCATCGGGATCAGCGGCATCGGGCCCCGGGTGGCGCTGTCGGTGCTGTCCGGGATCGAGTCGGCCGATCTGGTCCGCGCGATTCGGCATGGTGATCTCGCGCGGCTCACGAGCATCCCCGGCGTCGGCAAGAAAACCGCCGAGCGCATTGTGATCGAATTGCGCGATCGGCTGCCGGCCGGCGGGCCGGCCGGCGCCGGCGCGCCGGCGCCCGAGCAGGACGATGTGCGCAGCGACCTGTTGTCGGCGCTCGCGAATCTGGGCTATCAGCGCAACGCGGCGGAGAAGGCTGTCGATCGCGTGCTCGGCCGCGCGGCGGATCGCATGTTTGAGCCGGTGCTGCGCGAAGTGCTGCGGGAGCTTGCACGATGAGCGCTGCGGGGACGGGGCAATGAGGATGAGACAGGGGCGCATTCATTGTCCCGGTGCCCCGCTGATCCGCCGTCCGCGCCGGTGCGGTCCATGACCGACGAAAACCTCGTCAATGCCGCGCGCATCGACGATGACGCGCAATACGAGGCGGGGCTGCGCCCGCGCGTCCTCGACGATTACATCGGGCAGGATCGCGTGCGAGAGAACCTGCAGGTCTCGATTGCCGCCGCGCGGCAGCGCAGCGAGGCCCTCGATCACGTGCTGCTGTTTGGCCCGCCGGGACTCGGCAAGACGACGCTGGCGTACGTCATCGCCAATGAAATGGGCGTGCCGATTCGCTCGACCTCCGGGCCCGTCATGGAGAAGCCAGGCGATCTGGCCGCGATCCTCACGAACCTGCAGGCGCGCGACGTGCTGTTCATCGATGAGATCCATCGCATGAGCCCGACGATCGAGGAGATTCTTTACCCCGCCCTCGAGGACTTCGAGCTGGATATCGTCATCGGACAGGGCCCGAGCGCCCGGTCGGTGAAGGTCCCACTCCAGCCGTTCACGCTGATTGGCGCCACGACCCGCGCCGGCCTGCTGACCTCGCCCCTGCGATCGCGGTTCGGCATCGTCCATCGCCTCGACTTCTATGCGGAAGCGGATCTCACCGAGATCGTCCGCCGGTCGGCGCGCATTCTCGGCGTCGGTATCGATCCCGACGCGTCCGTGGAATTGTCGCGGCGCTCGCGAGGCACGCCGCGCATCGCCAACCGCCTGCTTCGCCGGGTGCGCGACTTCGCCGAAGTCCGCGCCGACGGGCGCATCACCTCGGAGGTCTGCCATCAGGCGCTCCAGCTCTTGGAGGTCGACCAGCACGGCTTCGACGAGGCCGATCGGCGGCTGCTTCGGACGATCATCGACAAGTTCGGCGGGGGACCCGTGGGCCTGAACAGCCTCGCGGCGGCCATCGGCGAGGAGAAGGATGCGATCGAGGACATCTACGAGCCCTATCTCATCCAGATAGGTTTCCTCGATCGCACGTCACGAGGGCGTGTGGCGACGCCCCGCGCCTACGAGTACTTCGGGCTCATCGCCCCTGGAAAGGATCGCCTGTGGTGACCGTGCGGCCTGTGAAGATTGCCGGGTTGGCGACCTATGTGCCGCCCAAGCTGCTGACCAACGCGGATCTCGAGGAGATGGTCGAGACTTCAGACGAGTGGATTCTGCAGCGCACTGGCATTCGCGAGCGGCACATCGTCGATGCCGGCGTCGCGACGTCCGACCTCGCGTACCCCGCCGCAGTCGGGGCGATTCGCGAAGCGGGTTTGTCGCCCGCGGACATCGGATTCATCGTCGTGGGGACGACGACTCCCGATACGATCTTTCCGAGCACGGCCTGCGTGCTTCAGCACAAGATCGGCGCGAAGCGCGCGTGGGGATTCGATCTCGGCGCGGCCTGCTCCGGCTTCACGTATGCGCTGACCGTCGGCTGGCAGCTCGTGGCGACCGGCTCGGTCGACCACGCGCTGGTCGTGGGCGCGGACGTGATGTCGAGCATCATCGACTACAGCGATCGCGCGACGTGCGTGCTGTTCGGCGATGGCGCCGGCGCGGCGGTCCTGTCGCCGGCCGGGCCTGGCGAGCCCTGCTTCATCGATTTTCTGAACGAGATTGACGGCAGCGGCGGACCGGCGCTGTGCATGCCGGCCGGCGGCAGCCGGCTGCCGGCGTCGCACGAGACCGTGGAGCAGGGGCTCCACTACGTCAAGCAGGAAGGCCAGACGGTCTTCAAGTTTGCCGTCAAGAAAAGCGAGGATCTGACCGCACGGCTCCTGGCGCGCAACGGCTTGACCGGGCACGATATCGATTTGTTCGTCTCGCATCAGGCGAATCGCCGGATCATCGAGGCGACCGCTCAGCGGCTCGGCCTGGGACCGGACAAGGTCGTCATCAATCTCGAGCGCTACGGCAACACGACGGCCGGGACGATCCCGCTCGCGCTCGCCGACGCCCGCGTCGCCGGGCGTTTGAAAAAGGGTCATCTGCTGCTGCTGGCGTCGGTCGGTGCGGGTTTTACGGCCGGCGCGTTACTGCTGCGCTGGAGCCTGTGACGTGCCGCCGGGAGTCGTTTGACGTTTGTCGTAAGAAGAACTCCGGCATCAATTTTCAGGTGTGTTTGAACACCGCGGCCGAGCGGCCATGGACACGCCGGCCGGTGCCGCCGTCCACTTTCCGCACGCGGCCGTCAGGATCGGCCGTGTCGATGATCCGCTCCCATCGCGAGCCTTTGTGCCTGGGCATCACGAAGCGAACGTCGGCCTCGCCGCCGTTGAACAGAATCAGCAAGGTGTCGCCGACGATCGGCCGCCCGTGCGCGTCGGTCTCCGGGATGGCCCCGCCGTCGAGCAGCACGCCGAGGCCCGCCGCTCGCTGTCCGCCCAATCCTCCTCGGCCATCTCCTGTCCGTCCGGACGCAGCCAGAGCACGTCGGCGGCCCCCGGTCTCCGGCCGCTCAGAAACGTCCGCCGCTGGAGGACGGGCTGCGACGCGCGCAGGGCGATGAGCCGCTGGACGAAGTCGTAGAACTGTTGCTCTTCGGGCGGCGCGTCCCAGGGCGTCCACGTGAGTTCGGAATCCTGGCAGTAGCCGTTGTTGTTGCCGCGCCTGCGTCCGTCCCACCTCGTCGCCGCCGCTCAGCATCGGGACGCCGAGCGACACGAACAGCGTCAGGAGAAAATTCCGGCGCTGCCGCTGCCGCAGGCCGACGATCGCCGGGTCGTCGGTCGGGCCTTCGACGCCGCAGTTCCAGCTCAGGTTGTTCGGATCGCCGTCGCGGTTGTCTTCGCCGTTCGCCTCGTTGTGCTTGTCGTTGTAGGACACGAGATCGGCCAGCGTGAAGCCATCGTGCGAGGTGACGAAGTTGATGCTGGCGTGCGGCTGACGGCCGGAGTGGCTGTAGAGATCGCTGCTGCCCGAGATGCGCGTCGCGAAATCAGACAGCACGCCGGCATCGCCCTTTCCAGAAGCGGCGCACCGTGTCGCGGTACCGCCCGTTCCACTCGGTCCAGCCCGCCGGAAAATTGCCGACCTGGTAGCCGCCGTCGCCGACATCCCAGGGCTCGGCGATCAGCTTGACGCGCGAGATGATCGGGTCCTGCCGGATGACGTCGAAGAACGCGGACAGCCGATCGACGGCGTGCAGCTCGCGCGCGAGCGCGGACGCCAGATCGAACCGGAAGCCGTCGACGTGCATCTCCTCGACCCAGTACCGCAGGCTGTCCATGATCAGCTGCAGCACGTGCGGCGACTGCATGTTCAGCGTGTTCCCGCAGCCGGTGAAGTCCTCGTAGCGCGATCGCTGATCGGGCAGCAGCCGGTAGTAGGTGGAGTTGTCGATGCCGCGCAGCGACAGATTCGGGCCCCGATGATCGCCCTCGGCGGTGTGGTTGTAGACGACGTCGAGAATGACTTCGAGGCCGGCGGCGTGCAGCGCGCGCACCATCATCTTGAATTCGCGGGCGGCATCGAGCGGCGACGGCGGACGTCGCAAACCGCACGTCCGGCGAGAAATACGACAGCGTGTTGTAGCCCCAGTAGTTCGTCAGGCCCCGCTCCACCAGCTGACCACTCGTCGGCGTGATAGTGCACGGGCATCAACTCGACCGCGGTGACGCCGAGGTTGGTCAGATGCTCGAGCGCCGGCTCGGCCGCGAGGCCGATGTACGTGCCGCGCAGCGGCTGGCGGGATGTGCTGGTTGAGGAGCGGAGAAGCCTTTCAGGTGCAGCTCGTAGATGACGGTCTGGTGCCACGGCGTTCGCGGCGGCCGATCGTTGCCCCACGTGAAGGCCGGATCGATGACGGCCCCGAGCGGCGCGTCGCAGGCGCTGTCCGCGAGGTTCGAGCGGTCCGTCGCCCTCGGATCCCGCGGCGTAGGCAAACAGCGATTGGCTCCAGCGCAGCGGACGGCCGATGATCTTGGCGTACGGATCCAGCAGCACCTTGGTCCGGTTGAACCGATGGCCGGCGCCCGGATCCCACGGGCCGTCGACCCGGTATCCGTACAGCTGGCCTGGCCGGACGTCCGGCAGATAGCCGTGCCACACCATGTCGGTGCGTTCCGGCAGCGGCACGCACAACGATTCGACCGGCGCTCGGGCCGAGTCGAACAGGCACAACTCGACCCTGGTCGCGTTTTCGGAAAAGAGCGCGAAGTTCACTCCGCTCGCATCCCACGTGGCGCCGAGCGGATACGGCGCGCCAGGCCACACTCGCATGCCTCGCAGTCTATCAATGACCTCGAGATCGGCCCGACATGTCGTCCGCAGAACACCGAGGGCAAGACATGCACCCGGCCGCGCAGGTCCTGAGGCTGCGTATGCTACGCTCTCGGCGCGCGCTGGCGCTGACGGTTCCTGTGGTGCGGGCCGGGCCCGCCTCGGCCTCCAGGTGAACGTTTCAGACTTCGATTTCGAGCTGCCCGAGTCGCTCATCGCGCAGCAGCCTCGTCCGCGCGGTGCGGCGCGGCTCATGGTCGTGCGCCGGCGCGCGGGAACGTGGGAGGAAGGCTCTGTCGCGGACCTTCCGGCGTTGCTCGCACCGGGCGATCTGATGGTGCTGAACGACACGCGCGTGTTTCCAGCGCGTCTGATCGGCAGGCGCCATCCCAAGCGGGGCGCCGCGGAGTGCCTGCTCATCGAGCGGATCGACGATCGACACTGGCAGGCGCTCGTGCATCCGGGACAGAAGCTCAAACCGGGCGCGCGGTTGGTTTTCGAGGACGAGGCGCGGGCGCCCGGGGTCGTCCTGCACGCCAGGTGCTGGAGCGGCGGTTCTTTGGCCGGCGGCTCGTGCGGCTCGATCCTGAAGGCGCACCCGACGTCGATACGGCGATTGACCAGCTCGGCCACGTGCCGCTTCCGCCGTACATCCATCGCCCGGACACCGACGAAGATCGCGAGCGCTATCAGACGATCTTCGCGCGCGTGCGCGGTTCGGTCGCCGCGCCGACGGCCGGACTGCACTTCGACGAAGCACTGCTGGACGCGCTGGATCGGCGTGGAATTGTCCGAACGACGATCACGCATCACGTCGGCTACGGCACGTTCAAGCCCGTCCGGAGCGCGCGCGTCGAAGATCACGAAGTCGACGCGGAGACGATTCGACATCTCATCCGGCGCGGCGGCCGCCATCGCCGCGGTCCGCGAGCGCGGCCGGCCGCGTCGTGGCGGTCGGCACCACGACGACGCGCGCGCTCGAGAGCGCGGCCGATCCGGCTGGCGCCGTCCGGGCCGGGACACGGCAGTGACCAGCCTGTTCATCTATCCCGGCTACAGGTTCCGGGTCGTCGACGCGCTGCTGACGAATTTTCATCTGCCGCGGTCGTCGCTCCTGATGCTGGTGGCGGCGCTGGCAGGACGGGATCTCGTGCTGGACGCCTACCGAGCCGCCGTCGCGCGCGGGTTCCACTTCTACAGCTACGGCGACGCGATGTTGATACTATGACGCCGCGCGCGACCCAATGAAATTCCGCTACGAGGAATTCGATCTCTCCGGCGTCAAAACGCACCCGATCGCGTCGCGATCGGCCAAGGCGCGACACGAGGATTTTGCGCGCCGCGTGGGACCCGGCGACCGGCATCAGGGGCTGGCTGGCGTCGCTGCCCCATGTGCTGGCGGCCGGCGACTTTCGCGCCGTCGTCGCGGCGATGCGCGACGCGCAGGCGGGGAGTCGCGGAATCCTCTGGGGTCTCGGCGCGCACGTCATCAAGACTGGCCTTGCGCCCGTGCTGATCGACTTGATGGAGCGAGGATTCATCTCGGGCCTCGCCCTGAATGGCGCCGGCCTGATTCACGACTTCGAAGTCGCCTGGCGGGCGCGACCTCCGAAGACGTCGACAACAGCCTGGGCCCGGCCAGTTCGGCATGGCCGAAGAAACCGGCCGCCTGCTCAACACCGCGATCACCGATGGCGCGTCACGAGGATTAGGGCTCGGCCAGGCCGTTGTCGCGTTTCTGCGCGATCGCCACCCGCCAGTACGCGCGTTATAGCCTGCTCTGAGCCGCGGCCGCCCGCCTGTCGGTCCCGGTCACGGTCCACGTCGGCATCGGCACCGACATCATCCACATGCATCCGGCGGCCTCGGGCGAAGCGCTGGGCGCCGCGAGCATGCGCGATTTCCGGTTTCTCGTCTCGTGCGTCGCGAATCTCGAAGGCGGCGTGTATCTGAATTGCGGATCGGCGGTGCTGCTGCCGGAGGTCTTTCTCAAAGCCGTGGCGCTCGTGCGCAACCGCGGCCTGTCGCTCGACGGACTGACCACCGTCAATTTTGATTTCGTCCGGATGTACCGGCCCGAAACCAACGTGGTTCGACGACCGGTCGCGGGCATCGGCCGGGGTACTCGATCACCGGCCACCACGAGCTCATGCTGCCGCTCCTGGCGGCGGCGTTGGTGGAGCATGAAAAGGCTCGTAAGGCCAAGCAGGCCGCCGTTCCGGCCTTTGCCTTGTGCCTTCGGCGTTGACTATCATCGGCATGTTACCGCCGGTGTAGCTCAGTGGTTAGAGCATGCGGCTCATATCCGCAGTGTCCGGGGTTCAAGTCCCTGCACCGGCACCAATTTTGATCGGGGCAACGGGCCAGTGAGGCAACGAGTGCACTGGGTCCTCATGCTCCGCACCGCCGCGCCGCTCCACTTGCACTCTTCGCGCTGTGCCATAGCTCATGCCGCACTCGTCTCGCGCGGATCCTGCGCGTCATCCGGGTGCACCAGCTC
The DNA here is from genome assembly GCA_963724645.1 of uncultured Acidobacteriota bacterium. Lineage (GTDB taxonomy): Bacteria > Acidobacteriota > Vicinamibacteria > Vicinamibacterales > SCN-69-37 > CAVXSP01. Next base: position 496,290 of record CAVRVJ010000003.1, on the reverse strand, counting down.
ATCACGGCGACGGATCGGGTCGCCGCTAGCCCTTTCCGGCGGACCCGATTCGGTGGCCTTGCTTTGGCTGCTTGAGGATCGCTCGAGGAGTCCGGCGATTTCCTGGCGCGATGGCCGGCGTCATTCACGTGAATCACGGGCTGCGCGGCGAGGAGTCGGCGCGTGATGAGGACTTCTGCCGCGTGCTGGCCTGATCGGCTCCGTCTGCCGATTGAAACGACGACGTTCGATGTGCGCCGGCGCCGCCCGTGCGGCGCGGCGCTCGATTGAAGCCACGGCGCGTGAGCTGCGCTATCAGTTCTTTACGGAGGCCGCGCGGCGGCTCGGCGCCACCGTCGTCGCGACGGGTCATACCGTCGACGACCAGGCCGAGACCGTGCTCTTGCGGCTTTTGCGCGGCGACAGGCAGCCGGGGCGCTTCAGGAATCCGCTTGCGGCGTGGCGCTCTTCATCCGGCCCCTCCTCACCAGCCGGCGGGACGATCTTCGCCAGTACCTGATCGCCCGGGGCGAGTCCTTTTGCGAGGACTCCGTCCAATCGCAGCTGGCGGTTCCGCGCAATCAGGTGCGGCACCGCCTGCTGCCGGTGATCGAGGACATTGCGCCCGGCGGGATCGTCGCGCTGGCGCGATTTGCGGCACTTGGCCGCGGCGGACGAGAGGTATCTGACTGCAGGTCGCGGTGGAGGCCGGCGCAAGCGGCGACGCGAGCCGCGCGGGGCCGCGGGGAGAACTCGACCCCCCTCCCCGATCGTCCAATTGGATGTCGATGTCATGCATGGATTGCCGTGCGGCCATCGGGCGCCGGGTGGTGCGGCGGGCGCTGGAAATGGTCGGGGCCCGGGCGGCTTTGCGGTGTCGCATGTCGAGGCGGTGCGCAAGCTGGTCGCCGGCGTCCGGTCCGTCGCGGCCATTTGGACCTGCCCGGGGTCAAAGTAGACAGACGCGGAACGGCGCTGACGTTTCATGGCTTCCGGGGTTCTGAGGGCTCCGAAGTGCCGAGGTTCGCCCGGAGTCGAAGCGTGCCGGAATCCTGGAACTCCGGTTCCTGGCACCGAAGTTCGAAGTGCCTTTGCCGGTCCCGGGCTGCGATCGAGTGCCTGCGTCGGACTGCAGATCAGCGCTGGCGCCGGAGCGCAACACTGGTCGATCTCGGCGGGCGGAGACGTGGCGCGTGCTGCAGGCCAGTTCGGTCACGCTGCCGTTGACGGTTCGCAGCCGCCGGCCGGGCGACCGCCTTCATCCGCTTGGCGCGCCGGGGCACCGGAAGCTCCAGGACCTGCTCGTGGACCGCAAAGTCCCGCGGCGCGAACGGGACCGGGTGCCTGTCGTGGTCGACGGAACAGGCCGAATCGTCTGGGTGGGCGGGCTCACGATGGCCGAGGAGTGCCGCGTCACGGCGCCCGGGACAGGCGTGGTAGTCTTGAAAGTGCACAGGAAGGGATCTCCAACTTGAATTCGACTCTTAAGAGCCTGCTCTTCTGGCTCGTCCTCGTCGTCATTGGCGCCCTGATTTGGCAGTTCTCGTCGAACCTGCAGAAGACCGAGAAGCAGGTGGCGTTCACCAAGTTCATGGAGCTGGTCAAGGACGGCCAGATCAAGAGCGTCACGATCTCGGGCAACGAGATCACGGCGAAGACGAGCGAGCGCGAGGCGGCGGCCGACCCCGGGTATCGGACGTTCGCGCCGCCTACCCGGATCTCGTCAAGGAACTTGCGCGAAAAGGGCGTCGAGATCGACGCCACGCGCGAATCCAGCACGTCCTGGACGATGCTCCTGTTGACCTATGCGCCGATCGTGCTCATGGTGGGCTTCTGGATTTTCATCATGCGCCAGATGCAGAGCGGCGGGAACAAGGCCCTGTCGTTCGGCAAGAGCCGCGCGAAGCTCTCGTCGAGCACCCAGAAGAAGGTGACGTTCAAGGACGTTGCCGGCGCGGACGAGGCGAAGGAGGAACTGCAGGAGATCATCGAGTTCCTGCGCGAGCCGCAGAAGTTTCAGAAGCTCGGCGGGCGCATTCCCAAGGGCGTGCTGCTCATGGGATCGCCGGGAACCGGGAAGACGCTGCTGGCGCGCGCCGTCGCGGGCGAGGCCAACGTGCCGTTCTTCTCGATCAGCGGGTCCGATTTCGTCGAGATGTTCGTCGGCGTCGGCGCCTCGCGCGTCCGCGACCTGTTCGAGCAGGGCAAGAAGAACGCGCCGTGCATCATCTTCATTGACGAGATCGACGCGGTCGGCCGGCATCGCGGCGCCGGCCTCGGCGGCGGGCACGACGAGCGGGAGCAGACGCTGAATCAGTTGCTGGTCGAGATGGACGGCTTCGAGTCGAACGAGGGCGTCATCCTGATTGCGGCGACGAACCGGCCCGACGTGCTCGATCCGGCGCTCCTGCGCCCGGGGCGTTTCGATCGGCGCATCGTGGTCAATCGGCCGGACGTCAAGGGCCGCGAGGGCATCCTGGTCGTCCATACCAAGAAGATTCCGCTGTCCGAAGACGTCGACATCCGTGTGCTGGCGCGCGGGACGTCGGGCTTCTGCGGCGCGGACCTGGCGAATCTGGTGAACGAGGCCGCGCTGAGCGCGGCACGGTACAACCAGAAGGTCGTCCGGATGTCGGACTTCGAGTACGCCAAGGACAAGGTCATGATGGGCTCGGAGCGCCGGTCCATGGTGATCACCGAGGAAGAGAAGCAGATCACCGCGATTCACGAAGCCGGCCACGCGCTGCTCGCCGTCGTGCTGCCTCACGCCGACCCGATTCACAAGGTCACGATCATCCCGCGCGGCATGGCGCTGGGCGTGACGATGCAGCTGCCGGTCGACGACAAGCACAACTACTCGCGCGAGTATCTGAACGATCAGATTGCGATTCTGCTCGGCGGGCCGCATCGCCGAGGAGTTGACCAACGGCAATCTGACGACCGGCGCCGGCAACGATCTCGAGCGCGCCACCGAGCTGTCGCGCCGCATGGTCTGTGAGTGGGGCATGAGCGACGCGCTCGGGCCGCTGACCTTCGGGAAGCGCGAAGAGCAGATCTTCCTCGGCCGCGAGATCTCCAAGACCCAGGACTACAGCGAGGAGACGGCCGTTCGCATCGACCAGGAGACCAAGCGCTTCGTCATGGACAACTACGCCCGCGCGCAGCGCGTGCTCAGCGAGCAGAAGCCGGTGCTGATGAAGATCGCCGACGAGCTGCTGGCGCGCGAAGTGCTCGACGCCGATCAGGTGGTCCGACTGACCAAGGGACTGCCGCTCGAGGAACGCTCCCTCGAAGCCGGTCGCGGCTCCAGCCGATGAGCCCGCGCCCCGCGCGACGCCGGAGCGGCCGACGCTCGTGCCGCACATGGGCAAGCCGGTCGCGCAGGAATAATCTCGAACTTCAGACGTCGAAGTTCGAACGTTCGAGGTCGAACACAGGTGGCCGGCCCGCGCCGGCCGCTTTTGTTTGCGGGAACAATGTCGCCGCAGACGTTCGAAGTTCAACTTTCGACGCTGATTCCTCGCGATTCAGGTGTCCTTTCTCCGCTCGCACCTCCTACGTGGTCCCTCTTCCCGGACGGCCGCGCGCTCGAGCTCGGTCCCCGGACGCTCGTCATGGGCATCCTCAACGTCACGCCCGACTCCTTTGCGGACGGGGGCGAGCGATTCGATCCCGATGTCGCGGTGCGAGACGGCGTCCGGATGGCGGCAGCAGGGCGCGGACATCCTCGACATCGGGGGTGAATCAACGCGGCCGGGCGCTGCGCCGCTCGACGCCGATGAAGAGCGCCGGCGCGTCGAGCCGGTGCTCGAGGGGTTGCGTGGACGTGTCGACGTGCCCCTTTCGATCGACACATACAAGGCGGAGGTGGCCGAGCGCGCGCTCGATCTCGGCGCGGCCATCGTCAACGACATCAGCGCGCTGACCTACGATCCCGCAATCGCCGGTGTCATCGCTCGCGGCCGCGCGGCGGTCGTGCTCATGCACAATCGCGGTCGATCATCGGACATGTACCGGTTCGCCGAGTACCGCGACGTGGCGGACGATGTGGAGAGCTGAACTGACGGAGTCCATGCGCCGGGCCGAATCCGCCGGTATTCCGCAGGAGCAATCATTCTCGACGCCGGATTAGGATTCGCCAAGCGCGCGCACCAGTCGTTCGAACTGCTCGCGTCGTCTCCCGTCGCTTGCCGCGCTCGGCCGGCCGATTCTCGCAGGGCCGTCGCGGAAATCGTTTTTGAAGGCGGCCCTCGGAGACGTGCCTCCCGAAGAGCGGGTGTGGGGAACCGCGGCTGCCGTCACCGCCGCCGTCCTTCTCGGCGCGCACATCGTGCGTGTTCATGACGTCGCTGAGATGGCGCAGGTCGTCAAGGTCGCGGACCGTATCAGAGGCTGAAAAGGCGGGAGGGTTTTGTCCTTCTGCCCCGTCACGCTCTGATAACCTGTTTCCCGGATGAGCCAGATCGCCAGCCTGCTCCACCGTGGGCCTCGTGTGTCGTCCTGGTGGGACGTCGCCGACATCCTGATCGTCTCGCTCCTTATCTATGAGGCGCTCAAGCTCATTCGCGGGACGCGGGCCATGCAGATGGCGATCGGCGTCCTGTTCGTGCTGCTGCTTTTGTACACCTCGCAGAATGCGCCGCTGCAGACGCTCAACTGGCTGATTCGGAGCGTCCTCACGTATGCGGTGATTGCCGCGATCGTGCTGTTTCAGGCGGACATCCGGCGCGCGCTCTCGCACCTGGGCAGCGCCCCCTTCTTCCGCTATTTCGCGCGGTCCGAGCAGGTCACCGAGACGATCGAAGAGATCGTCACGGCGGCCGACCTCCTCGCCAAGGCGGACGTCGGCGCCATCATCGTGTTCGAACGGGAGATCGGGCTCCGCAATTACGTCGAGAGCGGAATCCGGATCGATGCGGCCATCAGCTACGATCTGCTGACCACGATCTTCCAGCAGGAGACGCCGCTGCACGATGGCGCCGTCATCATCTCGGAGAACCGCCTTGCGGCGGCCGCCTGTTTCCTTCCCCTCACGGTCAGTCCGAAGCTCGATCGCGATCTCGGGACGCGGCATCGCGCGGCGATTGGCCTGACGGAGGAATCCGACGCGATTGCCGTCATTGTTTCGGAAGAGCGGGGCGAGATCTCCCTGGCCTTGCACGGCCGGCTCGAACGCCGGCTGACGACGGAGGACCTGCGGGCTCGCTTGCAGCAGTTGATCCTCCACCGCCGCCGCCGGGCGCGTACAGAGGCGGTGAGCCCCGCGGGCATGGACGCCTGATGGCCTGGCGTCCGCTGCGCAACATCGGGTTGAAACTGGCGGCGCTGGTCCTTGGCGTCGCGCTCTGGATCACCGTCAGCGGCCAGCAGGTCGAGCGAAACGTTCTGGTCCAGCTGCAATTCCGCAACGTCCCGCCCTCACTCGAGATCACGGGCGACACGCCGCGCACCGTCGACGTGCGCGTGCGGGGAGCCGCGGGCCTCATCAGCCCGCTCGAGCCGTATCAGGTCGTCGCGACGATCGATGTCACCGATGCGCGGCCGGGCGTGAGGGTGTTTCCGCTGACCGCCGAGCACATCAGCGTGCCATTGGGCGTGGAAGTCAAGAGCGTCGACCCGTCGACGATTTCGCTCACGCTCGAGAAGAGCGCCACCGCCCAGGTGCAGGTGAAGCCGACGATCGACGGACTGCCGGCGCCTGGATACGACATCGGCGACGTCACGTGGACGCCAAGAACGGTCGACGTCGTTGGTCCGGAGAGCCGATTGAAGGATCATCCGTCGGCCATCACGGAGCGGATCTCCGTTGACGGTGCCACAGCGACCGTCGCCGAGACCGTGAACATGGCCGTGACCGACCCGTCGGTTCGTCTCCGGCAGGCGCAATCCGCGCGTGTCATAGTGACGATCGTTCCCGCGCCGGTCGCGAGACTGCCAGGCCAGGTGATCGTGTTTCACAACCTGCCGGCGGGACGGCAGGTCACCGCCGATCCGGCAGCCGTCGCCGTGACGCTGCGCGGACCCCACAAGACCCTGACCACGATGAAGGACGAGCAGCTTCAACCATACGTCGACCTGGCCAGTCTCGGTCCCGGCCAGTACAGCCTGCAGGTCCACGTCGATCCGCACAGGCCGTACCCGTCATGGCCATCGAGCCGCCCACGGTCAGTGTCAGGATTCGCTGATCAGCCAATGAGCAACCTCTTCGGTACCGACGGCATCCGCGGCGTGGCCGGATCGTGGCCGCTCGATCCTCCGACCGTGGCTCGTGTGGGTGCCGCGATCGTCCGGGCGCTCCCGACGTCGCATCCGCCGCGGCTGGTCGTTGGACGCGACACCCGCGAATCGGGTGAATGGATCGAGCGGGAGCTGGCGCGGGGCGCCGGCTCGCAGGGCGCGACCGTGGTCTCCGCCGGCATCATCCCCACGCCGGCCGTTGCCTATCTTGCGCGAACGCTCGAGTTCGATTTGGGCGTGGTCATCTCCGCGTCCCACAATCCGTATCAGGACAACGGCATCAAGGTCTTCTCCGGCCGCGGCGAAAAGTTCGGCGTGGGCGAAGAGCGGGCGGTTGAAACCATCGTGGCAGACGCCACCTGGGCCGTCAGCCCCGCGGCAGAGGCCAGGCTGGAGCGCGCGAATCTGCTCCAGCCGTATTTCGAGCACATCGAGCGCATTCTCCCGACGCCGGGCCCCCTGGCGGGTGCGCGCATTGGCGTGGACATGGCCAACGGTGCGACGACCACAACCGCGCGCCGCGTGTTGGAAGCTGCGGGATTCGATCTGTGCACGCTTGGCGACGCGCCCGACGGGCACAACATCAATCTGGCATGCGGTTCCACGCATCCGGCCGGACTCTCCAGCGTCGTCGTGGCGCACGGGTGCAGGCTGGGCGTCGCGTTCGACGGCGACGGCGATCGTGCGATTCTGGTCGACCACCGCGGCCGCGTGATCGACGGCGACGCGGTCCTGCTGATGCTCGCCCTGCATTACCAGCGGCAGGGCCGTCTGTATGCGGATACGGTGGTCGCGACGGTGATGAGCAACATCGGTCTCGAAATCGCCTTGCGAGATCGGGGCATTCACCTTGTGCGAACGGCCGTCGGCGACAAGCACGTCATGGAAGCCATGCTCCAGAGCGGCTATGTCCTCGGCGGCGAGCAGTCAGGCCATGTCATTCTTTCCGAGCACCTCTTTACCGGCGACGGGCTGGCGACGACCCTGGCCGTGCTGCGTGTGCTGGCGGAGACCGGGCGCACTCTGGCGGATCTGGCCAGCGACCTCGTGACGCTACCCGCAGATCCTGGTGAATGTGCGTGTTCGCGAGAAGCACGACGTCGACGCGGTGCCGGCCATCAAGGCCGCGATGACACGGGTCGCGGCGGCGCTGGACGGACAGGGCCGGCTGCTCGTGCGCTACTCGGGTACCGAGCCGCTGCTGCGCATCATGATTGAGGGGCAGGATCACGCGACCGTGAGCGCGTGGGCCGAGGAGATCGCGGAGGCGGTGAGGAGTACGCTGGCATAGCCGCTGAACCTCACGACATGATCAAACTCTCCGTCAACGTGAACAAGATCGCCACGCTGCGCAATTCGCGCGGCGGGACGGAGCCCAGCGTGCTTCACGCGGTCGACACGTGTGTGGCGGCGGGCGCGCCCGGCATCACCGTCCATCCTCGGGCCGACGAGCGGCATATTCGTGCCGCAGACGTCATCGAAATCTCGGCGAAACTGCGCAGTCTCGATCGGAAGGTCGAATTCAATATCGAAGGCGATCCCCGCCCAGGATTGGTCGACCTGGTGCTCGACGTCCGGCCCGATCAGTGCACGCTGGTGCCGGTCGCCCCGGGCGAGATCACAAGTCAGGCCGGCTGGCCGGCGACGACCTCTGTCGAGTGGCTTGGCGGCATTGTCAGGCGGCTCCAGGCAGCCGGCGTGCGCGTGAGCCTGTTCGTCGATCCTGCGGAGGCGCCCGTGCGCTGGGCGGCCCGGTTGGGGGCCGACCGCATCGAGCTGTACACCGAGCCCTTCGCCAAAGCGTTCGCCCGGGGCGACCGCGAGGGCCGCGACAGCTTCGCGGCCTGTGCGGCCGCGGCGGGAATTGCCGGATCGCTCGGCCTCGGCGTCAACGCCGGGCATGACCTCGATCTCGACAATCTCAAACTGTTCCGCGAGCTGCCGCATCTCGAGGAAGTCTCAATCGGCCACGCGCTGATCAGCCGGGCGCTCTGGGTCGGCCTGGATCGGGTCGTGCGGGAATATCTGGCCGTGTTGATGGATTGATGCGACCGGTCGGGCCGGTCCACTCCGCGGGGTATGATCGTCCCGCCCGGAAGGAATCCCTTTGAAGCGCGAGTCGCTCGCTTTTCTCGTTTCCGGCGTGGTGTTCGGCGTGCTCGTCGGCTGGATTGTGGGCAGCCAGCAGGGCACGCCCGCGCCGTCCACGGCAACGACGCCTGCCGCGGCCGCACCTGCCGCGCAGGGCCAGACCACGCCGCCGCCTCCGCCGCTCGATACACAGCGGGCCGCCGAACTCGAGAAGACGGCCAAAGCGGAGCCGTCCAACGCGGCCGCACGCGTCGAGCTCGCGAACCTGTATTTCAATGCGGAGCGCTTCGACCTTGCCGCGCCCTGGTACGAAGCGGCGCTGAAGCTGAATCCAAAGGACGTCAACGCCAGCACCGACCTGGGCGTCTGCTATTACTACCTGCAGCAGGATGATCGCGCGCTCACGCAGTTCGAGCATTCCCTGTCGATCGATCCCAAGCACGTGAAGACGCTGTTCAATCAGGGCATCGTGCGGGCCTTCGGCAAACAGGATTTGCCAGGCGCCTCAGAATCGTGGGAAAAAGTGATCGCGATCGCTCCCGACAGCGAAGAAGGGAAGCGAGCGAAGCAGATCATCGACGGAGTGAAATCGGGCCATTCGGGCGCTGGCGGACAGCCGGGAGGTCCGCCTCCAGCAGGTCGAGGACCCACCTAATGGGCCGATTGATCACCGTTCTGCTCGACGCGCTCGTTCTCTTCTTCATTGTTCGAATGATCCTCCGCCTCTTTACCGGCAGCCGCCGGCCCCAGCGATCGAGACCGACGACGTCCTCCCCCGAGCGCTCCGGCGGCACGCTCGTGCGCGATCCGCAGTGCGGCACGTACATCCCGCAGTCGCGCGCGATCCGCGTCGGGTCCGGGAACCAGGCGTTGTACTTCTGTTCGCCCGCCTGCCGGGACGCCTACGAGCGGCGCACGTAGCGCCGACGCCTGCGACTCGGCTACGATACGTGCTCACGCTCGGCTTGCGCCTCGAGGCGCTCGGGCCGCTCCGGAGGATCCAATGGGCGAGGCGCTGGGAATGATCGAGACAAAAGGGCTGGTCGCGATGATCGAGGCTTCCGACGCGATGGTCAAAGCCGCCAAGGTCACGCTGGTCGGCTGGGAAAAAATCGGCGCGGGATATGTCACCGCCATCGTCCGCGGCGATGTGGCGGCCGTCAAGGCGGCGACGGACGCCGGCGCCGCCGCCGCCCGGCGGGTCGGCGAGTTGGTCTCGGTCCACGTCATTCCGCGCCCCGCGGGGAGCCTCGAGGACGTCCTGCCGATCGGAAAGACGGCCGGGAAGACGTAGGCTCCGATGGACGAACAGCACGTCCGCGCGCTCGTTCGCGAGGCGGTCGCCAGGCACGTGTCCGCCGCCGATCGACCCGAAGGCGGATTCCGCGCGGTCAATGCCGTGTGGCACGCCAGTCACGAGCAATACCTGCACCTGGTGAACGAAGGCGACGCCTGCCTGATCGAGCCCTCGGTTCTCTGCAATCATTGCGGCTACTGCAAGAGTCACGGACACTGACTGAACACAGGTTCCGTGGTTGACGTTCGTCCGAGGTGATCTGATCGCATCGCCAATCTGATCGAACCTCGGAACGCCCACAACCAGGTATCCCGGAGCCCGGAAGCTCAGTCCGCCATGCCCCGAATTCTCGTCACGCGACGTCTTCCGTCCTCGGCCATTGCGCTGTTGCGCACGGCTGGACAGGTGGAAATCGCGGAGCATGACCTGGATCGGACCGCGCTTCTCGAGCGCGTTGCCGGCCGGGATGCGCTCGTGTGCGTGGTCACCGACCGCATCGACCAGACCGTGCTCGAGGCCGCGGGATCGGCGCTGAAGATCGTCGCCAACATCGCCGTCGGCTACGACAACATCGACATCCCGAGCGCGCGGTCGCGCGGCGTCATCGTGACCAACACCCCCGACGTGTTGACGGGCGCCGTGGCTGAATTCGCGTGGGCGCTGATTCTGGCGCTCACGCGTCGTCTCAGTGAGGGCGAGCGGGTGATCCGGCGAGGCGAGTGGAAGGGCTGGGCCTTCGATTTTCTGCTTGGCAGCGAGCTTCACGGGAAGCGGATCGGCATTGTTGGAGCCGGCAGGATCGGGCAGGCGGTCGCGGCAAGAGCGGTGGCATTCGGCGTGCGGCCGGTGTTCGCCGACGTCTCGCCGCCGGCCGGCCTCGAAGGCATCCTGTCGCTCGATGAGCTGCTTCGCACCTCCGACATCGTCACGCTGCACGTGCCGCTCACGCCGGAGACGCGTCATCTCATCGACCGCAAGGCGCTCACGCGCATGAAGCGATCGGCCTATCTGATCAACACGGCACGCGGCCCGATCGTCGATGAGGCGGCGCTTGCCTGGGCGTTGCGAGAGCGGCTGATTGCCGGTGCGGCGCTTGATGTCTACGAGCACGAGCCGGAGGTGTCAGCCGAACTCCTCGCGCTGGAGAATGTCCTGCTCGCACCGCATCTTGGCAGCGCGACATCGGAAACGCGGACCGCCATGGCCGAACTGGCCGCGAAGAACGTGGCGGCGGTGCTGTCCGGCCGGCCACCGCTCACCGAGGTGAGAATCGCGTGATCGCGCGATCTCCAATTGTCAATCTCGACCTGTAAATTGTAGATTTCCCCTGCGCGTGTCCTCTAATGTCAACCGCGTCCTGCGCCTGCTCGGCCGCGCCATCCTCGGAATGGATGAGCCGGCGGTCGAAAAGATCAGCGAAGACAGCCGCGAAGACCCGTTCAGGGTGCTGATTGCCACGATGCTGTCGGCGCAAACGAAGGACGCCGTGACGCACGCGGCGTCCACGCGGCTGTTTCGAGCGGCCCGCACCCCTCGAACCCTCGCCGCGTTGCCAGCCCGGCGGATTGAAACGCTCATCTACCCGGTCAGCTTCTATCGCACCAAGGCCCGCCACGTGAAGGAGACGTGCCGCCAGTTGGTCGAGCGTTTCGACGGCCGCGTGCCCCGCCGGATGGAAGAGCTGCTGACGCTGCCCGGCGTCGGCCGCAAGACCGCGAATCTCGTGCTGATCCTCTCTCATGGCAGCCGCGACAACATCTGCGTAGACACGCATGTGCACCGCATCGCGAACCGGCTCGGCTGGGTGAAGACGAAGACGCCCGAAGAGACCGAACACGCGCTGTACCGCACCGTCGCGCGGAGGTGGTGGCCGGACGTGAACCTGTATCTCGTCACGTGGGGCCAGAACGTGTGCCGGCCCGTGTATCCGCGTTGCCGCGCATGCGTCGCCTCGCCGCTGTGCCCGCGCGTCGGCGTGACGAAGGTGTCGGGCACGTGACTGGACATTCCGGCAGGCGCGCCCAATAATCACACTCTGAGTTGAGGGGCTTATGTCACAGAGACGGACATCTTTATCCTTGGTCGGCGTTGCGGTCGCGGTCGCCGTGGTCATGGGGCTCGGTTCGACCACCATCGCCGGCCGCTGGACGGCCGCGACCAACCGCACCGTGTACGTGTCCGTGGTGGACAAAGCCGGCGCCCCGGTCACTGACATCCAGGCCGCCGATCTCGAAGTCAAAGAAGGCGGCAAGACGATGGAAATCGTCAGCGTGAAGCCGGCGACGGCGCCCCTGCGCATCGCCATCGTCGATTCCGACGCCGGCTCGGGCGCCTATCAGGCTGGAGTGCACGCCTTCATGAACAAGCTGCTGGGGAAGGCGGAATTCGCTCTGACGTCCGTGATCGTCCAAGCGAAGCTGGTGCACGACTACTCGTCCGATCCAGCCGTGCTCGTCAAGGGCCTCGAGGCCATTGGTCGGCGCGGGACGGAGCGCGGCGGCCAGCTCATGGAAGCCATTCTGGAGGTTGCCAAGACCGCCCGCGCCGAGGGCAAGCGCTCCGTCATCCTCGTCTTGCGAGTGGGTGGCGAGGCCGCGACCACGATGACCTCGAGTGATGTCCGCGACGTGCTTCGGAAGAGCGGTGCGATTCTGTACGCGGTCTCCTTCAAGGGCGTGGATCAGAAAGGTGCAGCCACTCCGCAAACCGTCATCGGTCAGGGAATCGGGCAGCAGACGCTTCGCGACGACGAGATTTCGCTGGGCGCGCGCAACCTGCAGCAGGTGCTCGGCGACGGGACGAAGGAATCCGGCGGACATTACGACGAGGTCGTTGGGACCGCTGCAGCGACGATGCTCGAGGTCCTGGGCGACGAGATTCTTCATCAGTACGAAGTCGTCTATGCGGTTCCGGACGGCGTCAAACCGAGTGACAAGCTGTCGGTCTCGACCAAGCGCAAGAACGTGAATCTGTACGCGCCGAGTCGTCCGCCGATGTGACCGCCCGCCGCTGCTCGATATGCGGCTGGGCGCGTATAATCGGTAGCCTGCCTGCCTGAACGATCGCTCCTTGCCAGGAGTGGAGGGTCTGCCGTTGAAAGCGCGGCTGCCGGGAACGCTCCGCTCGCGAAGGATCCGTTGGATGTCCCTCGCTGGCGTTCTGCCTGCCGTACTCGTGTTCGCTCAGGAACCACAATCGATTTTTCGCTCCGGCGTTGACGTGATTGCTGTCGACGTGGACGTCGTGGACCGCGATGGTGGGCCGGTCGTCGGCCTCCGGCCCGACCAGTTTCAAGTGTCGATCGACGGCAAGAACCGAAAAGTCTTCGCCGCGGAATTCGTCAGTGTCACGACGGGTGTCTCCTCAGCCGGGACGCGGACGCAGGCTGAGCCATCCGAGCCGGCCGGCCGCGCACCTGCCTCCGTCGGACCGCCCGGACGCGTCTACATCCTGGCGTTCGACGCGATGAGCTTCCCGGCATTGGAGATCGCATCGCCAAGAGAAGCGGCGCACGCGTTTGTCGATCGGCTGCCACCGAACGATCTCGTCGGACTCATCGTGTTTCCGCAAGGACCCCTCCTTGAGCCGACGACCGATCACGCGCGGCTTTTTCAGGAAATCGATCGCATCGTGGGCCAGGCGAGTCCACCAGAGTTGAACGCTTATGCATTCACACCGTCCGAAATGATCGATCTGATCTACCTGTATGAGAGCAGAGGCCTCAGGGACCCGAGCCTCATCGCGAAGGTTCAGGAGATTTGCGCGTTTACTCGCGATCCGGACATGTGCCAGATCGGGATTCCGCCGATGGTGGTCCGAGCGGCCCAGACGCAGGCGCAATTCGAGGAAATGGAGATCGGTCAACGCCTCGGCGCGCTCCAGGCGATGTTCAAGTCTCTTGCTGGTAGTCCTCAGCGCAAGGTCGTCGTACTCATCAGCGCGGGCATTCTGGTGACGGATAGACCAGGCGGACGGCCGGATCTCGGGGACGTCGGCCGGGTGGTCGGGCAGGGTGCTGCGGAGGCCAACGCCTCGATCTACGCATTGCACTTCGACCGGCAGCGCATGGACAGGATGTCCGCGTCACGATCAGGCGCCCGGCGATCGGATTTGACGCGAGACAGCGCGATTCTTGCGCACCCGCTGGACCAGATCGCCGGCACGTCGGGCGGGGCGCTCTTCACGGTTGCGCAAGGCGGCGGGGAATTCGCGTTCGATCGAGTGCTCAAGGAGACGTCGGCCTACTACCTGCTGGGCGTCGAGCCCGCCGGCAAGGATCACGATGGCCGCGCGCATCAGCTTCAGGTGAAGGTCGCGCGGAAGGATGTGACCGTGCGTGGCCGGTCCTGGGTGACGCTCCCGAAAGTGAACGCGGGGGCAGCCGGACTGACCAGCCCGGCTGACGCTGCGAGTGGAACGCGCGCGAGCGCGGTGCCGAGGTCCTCCGCGCCGAGGCCGCTGCCCGAGGCGTCGCTCGAGGCCGGGGTCAGAGCCGCGTGGTTTTCCTACGGCCGCGGCGATGTGGACAGCGCGTCTGGACTCCTCCCCCAGGCCGCAGATTCATCACCGGATCGGAACGTTCGCTATCTGTACTGGCTGCTCAAGGGCCATGTGCTGAGAGCACAGGAAAAGGTTGACGAGTCGGCGGCTGCTTATCGGCAGGCGCTGGAGGAGTGGCCGGAAGCGCAATCGGCACGCGTCGCGCTGATGACGCTGTTGCTCGCTCGAGGGGAAGGCGAGGAGGCGGCGCGACTCGCAGAAGCCATCCAGACCGCCAGCGCGGATCAGGGGGACCCCTGGTGGACCTACAGGCGCGGCGATTTTCGCGCCTATCCAGCGATCCTGGCCGAGCTGCGCCAGGCAGGGCAATGACAACCTTGAGCCGTCGCGCGCTCTCGATCGTCGCGGCCGGTGCCCTGATTGTCGCCGGCCGAGGCGGGCACCTGGCGGCGCAGAATCCTCCGCCGTTTCGCGGCCGTGTGGATCTGGTGAGCGTCGACGTCTCCGTCCGCCAGCGAGGCCGGCCGGTCATCGGGCTGACCGTCGATGATTTCGAGCTGTCCGACAACGGCGTGCCGCAGCGGATCGCGGACCTGGTGTACGAGACGCTGCCGATCGACGTCACGGTCGCGCTTGACGTGAGCGAGAGCGTCACCGGCGCCGTGCTGGATCAGTTGCGCCGATCGGTCCGGGACCTGGCTCGGGACCTGATGCCGCAGGATCGCTTCCGGTTGCTCACCTTTGACGTCCAGATCAGCCGCGTGATCGATTTCGGCGCGCCGGCGTCGGCTATCGACGCCGCGTTCGATCGCATCCAGGCGGGCGGCGCAACGACGGTCTTCGACACAATCGCGGTGGCGCTGGCGGCCCCCCCGCTGCCCGGCCGGCGTCAGCTCGTTGTGGTCTTCAGCGACGGTGAGGATCACAGCAGCATCACCAGTCCAGAGGCGCTGCTCGAAGTCGCTCGCCGGACGGCCCCGACGCTGGGGCTGGTCTTTCCGTCGTATCGTCTTCGAAGTGGCGGAGTTTCACCGCCCTCTTCGCCCGCCGCCGATGCGCGAGCGCGGATGTACGCTCAACTTGCGACGGAGACGGGCGGCTTCGTGGAGGTCGTCGACCCCGGGGGCTCGCTCGAGTCGGCATTCCGCCGGATGCTCACAGAGTTTCGACGAAGTTATGTGCTGTACTTCGCTCCGAACGGAGAACGCTCCGGGTTCCATACGCTTGCCGTGCGGGTCCGGCGTAACGGGGTCGACGTTCACGCGCGGCGCGGCTATACGGCGCGCTGACGTCAACCCAAAGCGTCGTCCGCGCCACGAGTTGATTGACAAGCAAAGGGAAGACGCTGATGCGCCACAACCATCGAAACGGCGAAACAAGAACGTGCCCGTACTGTGGACAGCGATCCACGTTCAGCGAGCGGCTCCGCGTTCCCGGCAGTGGCGTCAAGCGAATCGAGACCGGTGGTCCGGACCCTGATCCGGAATACAAGCCGGGATGGGCCTGCGAGAACAAGAACTGCCCACGACGCTGTGACTTCTCCTAATCCCGGAACGAGACATGTGTGAATCCGTATCGGTTCAGGACACACCGTCCAGTAAGGACTAATCCTGTTTTGGTTCAGGGAGACGATCTGCGCGGGTTGAGTTACGTTGGAAACGTGTTGGCGACGAGCAATACCATTCTTCTTTCTTGCCCCGCGTGTGGCTCAACCGCGATTGCGAAATCCCGACGACGCTGGTTTGATTATCCGCTTCGATGGTTGAGTCGGAGACGGCCCTGCCGTTGCCTGTCCTGTCGCAAGCGTTTCTGGACGGCGATGACGCCGGGCCATTGAGTTCTTTTGAAGTCGAGCCGCACAACAATCGCCCCCGGCTCGCCGGGATAGAGGGCGTCGAACGGCAAGGTCACGTCCGCCGGTGACGCGCCCCGGCCAGGCGGCGCGGTAACATGGAAGGCGGTCGCCGCGATATGATCAGCGGTGTTCCTTGATTGCCGAGTTCAGCCCTTTTGATCCCACGACATCGAAACCATTCAGACAGACGGAGAACAACATGCGTGTACCGGGAATACGAGCGATCTCTGCGACGATTCTTGCGCTTGGAGCGGCCGTGACGCTGGCCGGACAGAGCGCCGTGACGCCGGATCTGAAGGATCCCACTACCCTGACGGAGGATTGCCCAGCCAAGTACGGTGTCCGCTTCGACACGAGCCAGGGAGTGTTTGCCATCGAGGTCGAGCGCGCCTGGTCGCCGCGCGGTGCCATTCGCTTCTATAACCTGGTGAAAAACGGCTATTACAGCGACAACCGGTTTTTCCGCGTGCTTCCGGATTTCATGCTGCAGTTCGGGATCAACGGCGATCCGAAACTCAATGAGGTCTGGCGCGGCACCGTGATTCTCGATGATGCCCGGAAGCAGTCGAACGAGCGCGGCTACATCAGCTACGCCGCCGGCGCCCCGAACACGCGGACGACACAGGTGTTCATCAATCTCAAGGACAATCCGCCGCTCGACCAGGCCGGATTGGTGCCGTTCGGCCACGTGACGTCCGGCATGAACGTCCTCGAGAAACTCTACACGGGGTACGGCGACGGACCACCGAACGGCAAAGGACCCGAGCAGTCAAAGATCCAGGTGGAAGGAAACGCGTACCTGCTCAAGCAGTTCCCGAAGCTCGACTACATCAAGACGGCCACCATTCTGGAGGCCGGCGCCAAGAAGTAAGCGGTTCTTCGCAGGGTGCGCCGGACGCTGCACGACAACCTCCGGCGGTGACGTTTCTCGTTGAGCGGCTCGCCGATCTCCCTCGGCGTAGCCGCTGTGTTCAAGATCCTTCGTCCTCTGCGTGATCCTGATCCACCGGCAGCAGCGGCAATCCCGACGTCGTCACCACTCCCGACAGCTCCGGATAGCGATCCACGATCTCCCGGGGATACTCGCCGGTCACGGGCTGACCCAGTTCGTGTTTGAGGACGGCAGCGTTCGCCACGGACTTCGCGGAGAAGTGATTGTTGAGGTACATCAGCACACGGCGCCCTGACGCCGCGGCCTGCCGCGCCCTGGCCGCGAACGGCGCAAGCTCGGACGGCGAGTACAGGTAGTCGTATCGGTCTTCCGATTCCGCGTGATCCCACCAGGCCGAAGCGTTCCGCCCGTGCAGGCGAATGTACAGAGGCGGTTCCGGGGTTCCGAGGTTCCGGAGTTCCGGAGTTCGAGTTCCAGGCACGAGAACCTCGGAACTTCGGAACTCCGGAACCCTGGAACCTTGCTGGTTTATCGAGTCCTTGAACTTCGGTTCATCGATGAGCACCCAGGTGGCGCCGTGCGCCGTCAAACGGGCTGCCGTGTCGTCTGACGCATCGCTCCATGTGCGATGCCGCAGCTCGACCGCGAGCGGATACTCGACGAGGCCGCTCAGCAGCCAGTCGAGATAGTCGCGCGTCTCTGTGCCGGCGTGAAAACTCGGGGGAAACTGCACGAGCAGGGCGCAGAGACGGCCGGCCCGCGCGAGAGGATCGAGGCCGCGGCGGAACTCGTCGAAATCTCCGAGCGACAGATTCCAGTCAGATACGCCGTTGCGCGCCAGATACATGTCGGGATGCGTGAACTTCTGGTACAGCTTGATAGAAAACACAAATCCGGCGGGCGTCCGTTCCACCCACCGCCGCGTCATCTCAGGATCCGGGACGCGATAGAAGGTCGAGTTCACTTCCACCGTGTCGAAGTGCTCGGCGTAGTAGCGAAGCTCGTCGAAACCGCGCGGACGTCTCGCGGGGTAGAAGAGCCCGTTCCACGTTCCACGTCCGCCGGGGTAGTTCCAGCCGGAAGTGCCGATGCGGACTTCAGCAGCCACGACGTAGAGCCTACCAAACTGCCCAGCGCCCGGTCTCCAGTGGCCGCGCCAGGTTCTACAATCAAGTGCAGCGTGTTGACCGTTTACGAGATCTATCTCTCCGTCCAGGGCGAGTCCACTTACGTCGGACGGCCTTGCGTATTCGTCAGGCTGGCCGCGTGCGACCTTCGGTGCCGCTGGTGCGACACGCCGTACGCCTTTACGGGCGGAAGGAAGATGACCGTCGAGGAGGTCATTGCCAGCGTCGAGCAGTATCAATGTGAGCTCGTGGAGATTACAGGCGGCGAGCCGCTGCTGCAGAGTGACGCGTGTCCCCTGATGGCGCGTCTGCTCGAACGCGGGCGCGATGTCCTGCTCGAGACGGGGGGCCATCGATCGATCGAGGATGTTCCCGCCGGTGTCGTCATTGTTCTTGATGTGAAATGTCCCGCAAGCGGCGAGTCCGAAAGAATGCATTGGCCGAATCTCGAGCGGCTGCGCGGCCGCGATGAGGTGAAGTTCGTCATCCAGGATTGGACCGACTTCGAGTACGCCCGCGACATCGTCCGTCGCTTCGACCTGACATCCGGCGGCCGGGCGGTGTTGTTCTCGCCCGTCCACGGTGTCCTGGCCCCCGCCGATCTCGTGCGGTGGATTCTCGACGCGCATCTGCCGGTGCGATTGCAGCTGCAGACGCACAAATACATCTGGAGCCCGGAGACCCGAGGCGTATGACGCCGAAACGAAGCGAAACGAGCCCGCGCGAACGGAGCGGGCATCGAGGGGTCCCCGCGAGAGAGCGCGTTGGGGGGTCCGCGGGGGCGGAGCCCTCCGGACAGGTTCGACGGGCGGTCACTCTTCTCTCGGGTGGCCTCGAC
Source organism: uncultured Acidobacteriota bacterium (assembly GCA_963724645.1). Classification (GTDB taxonomy): domain Bacteria; phylum Acidobacteriota; class Vicinamibacteria; order Vicinamibacterales; family SCN-69-37; genus CAVXSP01. The sequence goes on along the minus strand of CAVRVJ010000003.1, from coordinate 477,474 downwards.
TCGGCGACGGCGGCCGCGATCGCCAGGCGCGATGGCTGGGAGTTATACGGCCTCACTGTCAATTACGGTCAATTACACGCGTGTGAGCTCGCGGCTGCGCGGCTGGTCGCGGCGGCTCTCGGTTTCGCGCGCCACGTTGAGCTCGACGTGAACCTTGCGGCGTTCGGTGGATCGGCTCTCACGGGTGAAGGCGTTGTGCCCAAGGACCGCCCGCTCGATCGCGCGGACATTCCGCCCACCTACGTCCCGGCTCGCAATACGGTCCTGCTCTCCCTCGCCCTCGCGTGGTCGGAGGTTGTCGGCGCCGAGCGCATTCTGATCGGTGTGAACGCGCTGGATTACTCCGGTTATCCGGATTGCCGCCCCGAGTACATCGCGGCGTTCGAGCATCTCGCGCATCTGGCGACGAAAGCCGGTGTCGAAGGGCGGCCCCTCACCATCTGGGCGCCGCTGCAACAGCTCACGAAAGCCGAAATCATCCGCGTGGGAACCGAGATCGGCGTCGACTATGGGCTCACGCACAGTTGCTACGATCCCGAGCCCGGCGGTCGTCCGTGCGGGCGATGTGACAGTTGCCGTCTTCGCGCTAAAGGGTTTGAGGAAGCCGGCTTGAGGGATCCACTGACTGAGGCCCGGGGCCTGAGGCCCTGAGCCCAACTTCTCATGACCCACCGCCTCTACTACACCGATTCGATGGTCCGTTCGTTCGATGCGACGGTCGTGTCGTGCGAGCGACGCGAGGACCGCATCGAGGTCGTGCTCGACCAGACGATGTTTTATCCGACCTCCGGCGGCCAGCCGTTCGACACCGGGACGTTGGGAAGCGTACGGGTGCTCGACGTCATCGACCGTGAGAACGGTGAGATTGCGCATGTCGTCGATGCCGGCCTTCCAGTGGGTGAGCGCGTCGCAGGTGAGGTCGATTGGCCGCGCCGCTTTGATCACATGCAGCAGCACACCGGCCAGCACATTCTGTCGGCCGCGTTCGATCGGCTGTTCGGCATCCGGACCGTCAGCTTTCACCTTGGCAGCGAGACGTCGACGATCGACCTGGCGCGCGAAGTGACGCCGGCGGAGATTGCCACGGCCGAAGAAGCCGCCAGCGGCGTTGTCTGGGAGGATCGTCCGGTCACCGTGCGGTTTGCGACCGCGGAGGAAGCGCTCCATCTTCCCCTTCGCAAGGAGTCCTCCAGGTCGGGCGAGCTGCGGCTCGTGGAGGTCTCCGACTTCGATTTGTCCGCCTGCGGCGGCACCCATGTGCCCCGAACCGGGATGCTTGGCCTCATCGCGGTCTCCGGATGGGAGCGCTTCAAAGGCGGAAGCCGCGTGTCATTTGTCTGCGGCGGCCGGGCCCTTGCCTCCCATGGCCGTCTGCGCGATCTGACTGCGGTCGCCACTCGGCTGTTGTCGGTCGCGCCGGCCGAGCTGGCGTCCGCTATCGAACGCCTTCAGGCAGACCTCAAGGGTGCGTCGAAGACCGTTCACCGCCTTGAAGAGGAGGTCGGCAGGTACCGGGCGACGGCGCTTCAAGCGAATGCAGAGACCATCGATGGCCTTCGCGTCGTCTTAATAGCCGAACCGGTGTCGGACCCGGATGCCTTGAAACGGCTGGCCGCGGCAATTGTCAGTGCGCCAGGCCTTGTGGCGATTCTGGTCGGCCAGGGCGAACCTGCGCCGGTTGTGGTCGCCCGGTCCACTGACGTGTCCCTTGACGCCGGGCGATGGATGAAAAGCGCAGCGGAGGCCCTCGGCGGACGCGGGGGCGGCCGCCCCGAGCAGGCGCAGGGCGGCCTTGCCGCGGCGGCGCCCGAAATCCTGGCGTTTGCGCGGAAGACGCTGGCGGGGCGTCGCTAAGGTAAACGGCGGTGATACATGGCAGGTATAGCAGTTCAGGGATCTGGCAGCCTCGAAATGCCACAAATCCTTCACCTATCGTGATTCTTCATTAAGTTACAATCGCCAGACTCGTGCTCGAATCGGTCTTCAGGTTCCTGTTCAAGTACCAGCCCCTGGTTTTTGAGCAGGGCAAGTTCGTCTTCGGAGCCACACGCTCCATGTCGCTGGCGGTGCTCGTCGCCGGCGGCGCGGCGGCGTACGTGCTCTGGACGTATCGCCGGCTCGGACAGGTTGCGCCTCGTGACAAGGCAGTCCTCATGGCCCTCCGCGTGGCGCTCGTGGCGATCGTGCTCTTCGCGCTGCTTCGGCCGACGATGCAGCTGAAGATCGCGGTGCCGCAGCAGAACTTCGTCGGCATCGTCATCGACGACTCGCGCAGCATGCAGATCGCCGATCAGCAGAACAAGCCACGCAGCGAGTTCGTCAAGGATGAGTTCGGCCGGATCGACGGGCCGTTGCTGTCGGCGTTGGGCAAGCGTTTTCAGCTCCGGCTCTTCCGGTTCTCGAACCACGGGGAGCGGCTCCAGTCTTCGACCGATCTGACGTTCACCGGCACCGGCAGCCACTACAGCGAGGCGCTCGATCGGGCGCGCGACGAACTGAGCGGCCTGCCGGTCGCGGGGCTCGTGCTCGTGGGCGACGGCGCAGACAACTCCGAAGCGACGCTGGACGAATCGATCGCATCGCTCAAGAGTCAGGCGATGCCGGTGTTTTCCGTAGGCGTAGGCAAGGAGCGGCTGGCCCATGACGTCCAGATCACGCGGGCGGAGACGCCGCGGCGTGTGCTCAAGGGCGCCAACCTCGTCGTCGATGTGGTCGTGGCGCAGACCGGATACGCCGGAGCGAAGGTGCCGCTCATCGTCGAGGATGCCGGCCGGATGGTCAGCACCCAGGACATCACGCTGCCGCCGGATGGCGAAGCGGCCACGGTGCATGTCAGGTTTCTGGCGTCCGAGTCCGGTCCGCGTCAGTTCAAGTTCCGCATTCCGGTGCAGGGCAGCGAAGAGGTCGCCCAGAACAACCAGCGCGAGTCGTTGGTGGAAGTCTACGACCGCAAGGAGAAGGTCCTGTACCTGGAAGGTCAACCCCGGCCCGAAGGCAAGTTCATCGAGCAGGCCGTGGACCCCGACAACAACCTCCAGGTCGTGGTGCTGTGGCGGACCTCTCAGGACAAGTACTTGAGGCTGCATGTCGATAACGGCGAGGAGCTGCAGAACGGGTTTCCGACGTCGCGCGCCGAGCTGTTCGGGTACCGCGGCATCATCCTTGGAAGTGCCGAGGCCAGCGCGTTCACGCCGGACCAGCAGCGCATGCTCGCAGATTTCGTGGATGTCCGTGGCGGCGGTCTACTCGCGCTCGGCGGCCTGCTCGCGTTTGGCGAGGGCGGCTGGACCGGGACGCCGCTGGCCTCGGCGTTACCGGTCGTCATCGAGCCGCCGGGCGGCCGGAAGGTGGCGGAGGAAGTAGACGAGATCGTCGTCAAGCCCACGCCCGCCGGAGCCAATCATCCCGCTACGCAGATCACGGACAAGGAAGGCGACGCGGCGGCGAAGTGGCGGGAATTGCCGCCGCTGACCACGGTCAATCCGGTTTTCGAGACCAAGCCGGGCGCCACGACGCTCTTGACTGGTCTCGACGCGCGGGGCCGGCAGCAGGTGGTCCTGGCATATCAGCGCTATGGACGAGGCAAGTCGCTCGCGTTCACGGTGCAGGACTCGTGGCAGTGGCGGATGCTGAGGCCCTTCGAGGATTCGACGCATCACACATTCTGGCAGCGGCTCGTCCGCTGGCTCGTCGACGGCGTGCCCGACAAGGTCATGGTTTCGGCAGCGCCCGACAAAGTCCAGAAAGGCGAGCCGGTGACGCTCACCGCGGAGGTCGTCGATCCCGAGTACAAGGGCATCGACAACGGCCGTATCACTGCGCACGTCACGGCGCCTTCAGGCAAGGCCGAGGACGTGCCGATGGAGTGGTCCGTCAAGCGGGAAGGCGAGTACACCGCGCGGTTCACGCCGGACGAGGACGGCTTGTACAAGGTCCGGGTCGGCGGCACGCACGACGTGAAGGACGTCGGAACCGGGGAGATGACGATTCGCGTGGCGCCGAGCGACGCAGAGTACTTCGATGCCGCGATGCGTGCGCCGCTGCTCAAGCGACTGGCGGACGACACCGGCGGCCGCTTCTACAAGGCCGACGACACCACCAACCTGGTCGACGCGATCACCTACAGCGGCCGCGGGATTACGGTCATCGAAGACCGCGAGCTCTGGGACATGCCGATCGTGCTGTTCCTGTCGCTGATCCTGATGGGCAGCGAGTGGATGTACCGGCGATCGCGGGGTCTGGCGTGATGACAACGGGGACGGGTCTCAAACTTGTGGGAAACCCGCGCGGTTTTGCCGATCGAGTTTTTCACAGTTTGAGACCCGTCCCCCTGACGCTCCTCCTGCTCGTGGCCGCGACGGTCTCGGCGCTGGCGCAGCGCGGCGGATTTCAGGGCGGCTACCGTTCGTACAGCGGCAACCAGCGCTACGACGGCAAGTTCGTGTTCGTCCGCGTCAGTTACGCGGAGGGCTTCAGCAGGGGACGGCCGCACTGGTCGCACGATTATCCGGACGGTGAGGAGCACTTCATGAAGATCCTCGACGCGCTCACGACGGTGCCCGGGCACGTGGACGAGCACAACATCATGGGCCTGGACGATCCGGAGATCTTCAAGTTTCCGGTGCTCTACATGGCCGAGCCCGGGTACTGGCAGATGACCGATGCGGAAGGGGCCGCGCTGCGCGCGCATCTGCTCAAAGGCGGCTTCATCATTTTCGACGATTTCGGCCAGGGCCCGCGCCGCAATCCGAACGACTGGGGCAACCTCGAGATGCAGATGGGCCGGGTGTTTCCCGAGCTGCACTGGATCGACGTGCCCCCTCAGCACCCGATTTTTCACACGTTCTACGAGATCGCCGATCCGACCCACATTCCGCAGTACTACGACGCGGGCCCGGCCATTTTCCGCGCGATTTTCGAGGACAACGACCCGAACAAACGGATCATGGCCTTCGCGAACTTCAACACGGACATCTCGGAGTTCTGGGAATGGTCGGGCACCGGGTACAGGCCGGTCGACGAGACGAACGAGGCCTACAAAGTCGGCGTCAATGAATTCATCTACGGGATCGTTCACTGAGAGTTGCTAAGTACCTGGAGGGTTTTGTGGAGTCTGTACAGCAGGCCACCGTGACCATGGATTCGGCCGAGGACATCGCCCTCGCCGATCGGATGAATGCCGGGCGCAAGAAGATCGTCGGTGAGATGGCCAAGCTCATCGTCGGGCAGGACGAGGTCGTCAACCAGGTCATGCTGACGCTGTTTGTCGGCGGCAACAGCCTGATCGTCGGCGTGCCCGGGCTGGCCAAGACGTTGATCATCCGGACGCTCGCGCAGGTGCTGGACCTCAGGTTCAACCGCATCCAGTTCACGCCCGACCTGATGCCGTCCGACATCACGGGCACGGACATCATTCAGGAAGACTCAGCCACGGGGCGCCGGCAGATGGTGTTCTCGCCCGGCCCGATTTTCGCGAACATCGTGCTGGCGGACGAAATCAACCGCACGCCGCCGAAGACGCAGTCGGCGCTGCTCGAAGCGATGCAGGAGCATCGCGTCACCATTCAGGGCCGGACCTACACGCTCGAGGAGCCGTTCTACGTCTTTGCGACGCAGAACCCGATCGAGCTGGAGGGCACTTATCCGCTGCCGGAAGCGCAGCTCGATCGGTTCATGTTCCACATCGTGATCGACCATCCGCCTGAAGACGAGGAATACAACGTCGTCCGGACGACCACGGCGATTCTGGATCCGCAATTCCAGCGGCCGGTGACCGGCGCGGATCTCGTGGCGTTTCAGCGGCTGGTGCGCCGCGTGCCTGTCGCCGAACCGGTCATGCGGTACGCGCTGCAACTGGTCCGGACGAGCCGGCCCAAGTCGGCCAATGCGCCGGAGATGGTGAAGAAGTATGTGGCGTTCGGCGCCAGCGTCCGCGCGGCGCAGTACCTGATCCTCGGCGCGAAGGCGCGTGCGCTCACCGACGGCCGCTACCACGTGAGCTTCGAGGACGTCCGGGCGCTCGCGCATCCCGTGCTGCGCCACCGCGTGCTCACGAACTTCCGCGCCGAATCCGAAGGCGTGGCGAGCGACGCGTTGATCGACGAGTTGCTCAAGACGGTGCCGACGCCGAGAAGCGGAATGTAGGACATCCAGGATCGACTGCCATCTATGGCAATTGAAACTCACGCACCCCCGGCGCCCGGTTCGTCGACCCGAAGGTCCTCGCGCGGATCCGCAATCTGGAACTGCTCGCCCGGACGGTCGTCGACGGGTTCATCAACGGGCTGCATCGAGCGCCGTACTTCGGCGCGTCGATCGATTTCGCCGAGCACCGCGGCTACGTGGCGGGCGACGACATCCGCCGCGTCGACTGGAAGCTGTTCGCACGCACCGATCGCTACTACGTCAAGCAGTACGAGGCCGACACGAACGCCAACTTCTCGGTCCTCCTCGACGTGTCGCGGTCCATGGGGTTTGCCAGCCAGGGCATCTCGAAGCTCGAATACGGTTCGTATCTGGCGGCGTGCCTGGCCTACCTCTCGCATCGCCAGCGCGACCGCGTCGGGATCGTGACGTTCGACAACGACGTGGTCAGCTACGTGCCGCCGTCGGCCAAGCATTTCAACGTGCTGCTGCACACGCTCGATCGCGCGAAGGCCGAGCGGCCCGGCCGCATGCTCGAGCCGCTGCAGAAGATGGCGGAGCATTTCCGGCGCAAGAGCATCCTCGCGCTGATCTCGGACTTCTACGAAGATCCCGATGACCTGCTCGAGGCGCTGAAGCCGTACCGCATTCTCGGCAACGACCTCGTCGTGTTTCACGTGCTCGACCCGGCCGAGCTCGATTTTCCCTACACGGAGGCGTCGCGGTTCGAGGATCTCGAGACCGGCGAGGAAGTGCCCGTCGTGCCCGATTCGTTTGCCGATCAGTACCGCAAGCTGATGCGCGAGCACATCGAGGCGCTGACGACGAAGTTCTCCGAGGCGCGGATCGACTACGTGCTCCTCGAACACCTCGAAGCCGCTCGACGACGCGCTGTTTCAGTACCTGGGCAACCGCGAGCGGTTGATGCGGGTGCGGTAAGACGATGTCATTTCTGGCGCCGGCGTTCTTCATCGGCCTGGCCGCGATTGCGGTGCCGATCCTGATCCATCTGATCCAGAAGGAGCGGAAGGAAGTCGTCCACTTCCCGTCGCTGATGTTCATCCGCAAGATTCCGTACCAGTCCGTGCAGCGCCGGCAAGATCCACAACTGGCTGCTGCTGCTGCTGCGGACCGCAGCGATGGCGCTGCTCGTCGCGGCCTTCTCCCGGCCGTTCTTCACGCAGGATCCAACGAAAGTGTCGCGCGTCGGCGACGCGGCGCGCGCGAAGTCGTCATCCTGCTGGATCACTCCGCCAGCATGGGCTACGGCGATCACTGGGAGAAGGCGCGCGAAGCGGCGCGCAAGATCGTCGAGCGGGCTGGGCGGCAACGACCAGCGCGACGCTGGTGCTGTTCGCCAGCGGGCGAGGAAGAGGCTGTTCGCGCGACGTCCGATCATGCCGCAGCTCGAAACGGCGATGCGCGACGCGAAGGTGACGTCGGACGGCACGCGGTACGGCCCGGCGCTGCGGTACGCGCAGAGCGTCCTCAGCCGATCGGCGCTGCCACGCAAGGAAGCGTTCCTGATCAGCGACTTCCAGAAGACCGGCTGGGAGCAGCGCGAGGAAATCCATCTGCCCGAAGGCGCGACGCTGACGCCGATTTCGGTCGCGACGCCCGGCGTGTCGAACGTGTCGGTGACGAAGGCCGACTTCGCGCGCGAACCGTTTTCGGGCGCCGAGCGCGTGACCGTGACGGTACTGGTGACCAACCGCGGCGACCGACGCCGGTCACGAACCTGCCGGTGAAGCTCGAGATCGACGGCCACGAGATCGACACGAGGCCGATCAGCATCGGGCCGAACGCGTCGGGCTCGGTCACGTTCATGCCGGTCACGGTCGCCGACGCCAACATGCGCGGCGTCGTCCGCGCGGGCACCGACGAGCTGCCGGCCGACAACGTGTTCTACTTCGTCCTGTCGCCGAGCCGGCCGGTGTCGGTGCTCGTGATCAACGCCGACGGCGCGTCCGTCGAAGGCCAGCCTGTATCTGACGACGGCGCTCGCAGACAGGGCCGCGCGCCGGTCTTCAAGCCCGACGTCGGTGCCGATGTCGCGCGTCACGCCGTCGACGATCGAGCATCGGTCCGTCATCGTGCTGAACGACGTGGGCTCGGTGCCCGGCGCAGACCGACGAGCTGCTGAAGCGTTTCGTCGACGCAGGGCGGCGGGCTGTTGATCGCCGTCGCCGAACGGACGCCCTGGGCGGGCGGCGGATCGCCGCTGCTGCCTGGCACGCTCGGGGTCGATGGTGGATCGCAGCGTCGGGCGGCAGGCGACGCTGGGATCGCTCGACTACAGCCATCCGATCTTCGAGCTGTTCAAGCAGCCGCACAGCGGCGACTTCACGGCCGCGCGGTTCTATCGCTATCGCACGCTCACGCCGGCGGCCACCGATCACGTGCTCGCGAAGTTCGACGACGGCGCAGCGGCGATGGTCGAGCGGCGGGTCGGCAGCGGCCGGGTCATCGCGTTCACGTCGACGCTGGACGACTCGTGGAACGTCTTCCCCACCAAGCCGGTGTTCGTGCCGTTCGTGCAACTGCGCGGCGCGCTATCTGGCCCATTACGACGAGCCGGCGGCGTGGTACACGGTCGGCCGGATGCTCGACGTCTCGGCGCCGCTCGGGCAGATCGTGCGCGAAGGCGCGGCGGGCGACACCGAAGTCCGCGCCGCGCAAGCCGAGCGGCGTCGTCGACGCGCCGTCGGGCGAGCAGACGCAAGCTTGGCGAAGGCGGCTCGCCGCGCCATTCGCCTCGAGGAACAGGGCTTCTACTCGGTGCGGATGCAGGGCACCGGCGAGCGCCGGCCGTTCGCCGTGGCCGTCAACCTCGATCCGGCGGAGTCGGACCTGACGCCGATGGAGCCCAACGAGTTCGTCAGTCAGCGCCACCGGCGCCCGGCGGCGGTGACCGCGATGGGCCAGTCGCTCGAGCACCCGGAGTTGACGCCCGCAGGACATCGAGAAGAAGCAGCCGATCTGGTGGTTTCTGCTGCTCGCCGGCGCGCTGGCGCTCCTCGGCGAAGCGATGCTGTCGAACCGGCTGTCGCGGCGCTTCGGCGCCGGCCTGTTGCAGATGCAGGGTGACGAAATGAAGACCGGGAGTGATTTGACGTTCTGCGCAAGTCAGACCCGGCTTCATTGGTGCCGTGCCACGAAGTCGTCTGCACAGTGCCACGAAATCGTCACACGCCAGCGCCGCGGGACCTGATCGTGCGCCGGTGTAAACTCGGGTCAGAACAGGAGAAATTCCCATGGCCGAGTCGTGAACGGCGGTCGTCAGCACGAAGAACTGCTGAAGGTCATTCGCGAGGTTCGCAGCCGCTGGCGCACGAAGATGCTGCTGCGCGGCGGCGTCGCCATTGTCGGCGGCGCGCTGCTCGCGCTCGTCCTCGCGTCGTTCGGCCTGCAGACGCTGAAATTCAGCGCGCCGGCGATCACCGGGTTCCGCATCGCGACGCTGCTCGGTCTTCGCCGGCGCTCGTCCTGCTGTGGTTCGTCCGGCCGCTCGCGCCGGCGTGTCAGCGACATGCAGGTCGCGCTATACGTCGAGGAGCACGACCCGTCGCTGCAGGCCGCGATCCTGAGCGCCGTCGAAGTCGGCGGCGGCGCAGCCCGGCTACGAAGAGATGCCGGCGGTCATCATCGATCGGCTCGTCGATCAGGCGATCGAAAAGTGCCGCGCGCTCGACGGCGGCAAGGCGGTCGGCCGGCAGGACATTCGGCGGTCGGCGATCGCGTTGACCAGCGTCTGCGCCGTGCACGCTCCTGTTGCTCGTCGTCGGTCCGGAATTCCTGCGGCAGGGCGCGTCCGCGCTGCTCGTGCTCTCCCGCAGCGCGGAGGCCGCAAGCCCGTACGCGATCGGCGTGAGCCCGGGCAACATCACCGTGCCCAAGGGATCCGATCAGACAATCTCGGCCAAGCTCGCCGGGTTCCGATCGAACGACGTCGCCCTGATGGTCAAGAAGGACGGCGAGGGCAAGTTCGAGCGCATGCCGCTCGTCGCGTCCGGCTGATCCGTCGAAGTTCGAGGGCATGCTGTTCAACGTCAGCAAGCCGATCGAGTACTACGTGGATTCGGACGGCGTCAGGTCGCCCACCTACTCGATGAAAGTGGTGAACCTGCCCGCCGTCGAGAATCTCGAGCTCGAATATGTCTTCCCGGCCTACACGGGCCTGCCGCCGCAGAAAGTCGAAAGCGGCGGAGACGTGGCGGCACTGCGCGGCACCGAAGTCCGCGTCCGCGTCAAGCCGACGATGGCCACGGCAACCGGACGGCTGCAGCTCGATCCCCAGTCGAGTGCGGAGCTGAAAGGCGAGGCCGACGGCACGCTCGCCGGCAGTTTCAAGATCGATCAAGACGGCTTCTATCACGTCGAGCTGGATGGCCCGCGTGGCGAGCACGTCACGGCGTCGCCCAAATTCACCGTGGATGCCATCGAGGACCAGCCGCCCGCCGTGTCCTTCGAGAAGCCGAAGCGCGACGTCCAGGCCAATCCGGTCGAGGAAGTGTTCGTGCAGGCGCGCGCCGACGATGACTACGGCGTGAAGCAGCTCGACCTTGTCTATTCCGTCAACGGCGGACCGGAGAAGACGATCGACCTGTACGGCAACGGCGCCAAGTCGCTGAAGGAAGTCAGCGTCGGGCCATACGGTCTACCTCGAGGAGCTCGGGGTCAAGCCGGGCGACTTCGTCGCGTACTACGCGAAGGCGCAGGACAACGACACGGTCAAGGGGCCGAAGAGCGCGACGAGCGACATCTATTTCATTCGTGTGCGCTCGCTGACCCAGAACTTCCGGGAGGCGCAGTCCAGGGCGGCGGGGGCGGCGGCGGGGGCGGCGGCGGCAACCAGGCGGCCGGCCTGGCGCAGCAGGAGAAGGAAATCATCTCGGCCACGCTCAACGTCGACCGCGATCGGCCGAAGACGCCGGCCGACAAGTTCAAGGAGAACACGGTCTTCATCGGTCTCTCTCAGTCAAAGCTGCGCGATCAGGTCGAGGAGCTCGTTCAGCAGTTGAACCAGCGGCTGGGCGGCTCAAACGAGAACATGCGGAAGATCGCGGAGATGCTGCCGAAGGCCATCGAGGAAATGAAGGTCGCCGAGAAGAATCTGCAGGGCCTGAAGACGAAGGACGCGATGGCGCCGGAGTATCGCGCGCTCAAATTCCTGCAGGACGCAGAAGAGCTGTACGACCTCGAGGTGCCGGCGGCAGCAGCAGGGTGGCGGCGGTGGCGGCGGCGGCGGACAACAGATGGCGGAAGACCTCGCCGACCTGTTCCAGTTGCAGGCCGACCGCATGGCCAACCAGTACGAGCAGCAGCAGAGCGCGAGCCAGCAGAATGCGGCGCAGAAGATCGATGAGCTCGCCGAACAAGCTGAAGGAGCTCGCACGCCGGCAGTTGCAGCAGGCGGAGCAGCAGCGGCGAGCGGCCGCAGCAGCAGGGCCGGCGGCACGCGGATCGGGCGAGCGCGCGATGGCCGACGAAGTCGAGCAGATGGCGCGGCAGCTCGAGCAGCTGCAGGCGCGATGCCGAGCGCCAGGGCCAGCAGCGGCAGGATCTGGCGGACGCCCAGCGCAATCTGCAGAACGCGGCGGACGCGATGCGTCAGGCAGCCGCCAACGGCACCGCAGGACGGCGGCGCCCAGGCGCAGCAGGCCGCGCAGCTCCTGCAGCAGACACAGCAATTGCTCCAACAGAACAGCGCGCAGCGGGCGTCGCAGGATGCCAGGGCCGCAGCCCAGCAGGCACAGGAGCTGGCGCGCCAACAGCACGAAATCTCGTCGCAGGTCAGCCGCCTCGATCAGGCGCCTTCGAACGCCGAACGGGCAAATCGTGTGCAGCAGCTGCAACAGCAGAAGGATGCCGAACGCGCGGGCGTCACCGGGCTGCAGCAGCAGTTGAACCAACTCAGCAATCAGGCGCTCGCTGGCAACCAGCGCGACGCGGCGCGCAAGCTCCAGGAGGCCGCGGGTGAAATCACGCGCGGACAGATCCCGCAGCAGATCGAGTGGTCGAAGCAGCAGATGAACGCGGGGTCGGAGGCGGCCAAGCCGGTTGAAGACAACTTGAACAGCAAGATGGACGCTTTGGCCCGACAGGTGACCGAGGCAGCCGCGGCCGCTGACAAGACGCAGCAGCAGGTCAATGGGATGACCCAGGCGGCCAACCGGGCCGCCAACGCCGTGCGCAGCTTGTCGTCACTGAACCAGCAGGCGCAACAGGCGGCGGGACAGAGCGGGCAGCCCGGTCAGCAAGGGCAGAACGGCCAGCAAGGGCAGCAAGCCAACGGGAGGCAGGGCCAGCAGGGCCAAGGCCAGCAGGGCCAGGGTCAGCAGGGCCAGGGTCAGCAGGGCCAACAAGGTCAGGGCCAAGGACAAGGTCAGGGCCAAGGTCAGGGCCAGCAGGCCAGCAGGCCAGGGCCAGGGCCAGGGCCAGGGTCAAGGCCAGGGTCAAGGTCAGGGCCAAGGGCCAAGGCCAAGGCCAAGGCCAGGGCCAAGGCCAAGGCCAAGGTCAGAACGCACAGGGCGGTCGCGGAGGAAACGGACGCGGCCAGAATGGCCAGCAGCAGGCGTTCGGCGGGGGCAACGGTCAGCCGATGGGTCAAGGAGGCGATCAGATGGCTTCCCCGCAGGCAGGCGGATCAGGCGGTGACGCAAGACCGGTGCTCGGCAACGGCGAGATGCGGCAGATTCGAAACTCGGCCGGCCAGATCGCCAACGACGTCCAGGAGCTTCGCCGGCAGTTGCAGAACGGCGGAATCGATCCAACCGATCTGCGATCGGTTGACGATGTCGTGAACGGTCTCCGCTCGCTCGCCGCGGCGGGCAGCAACGCCGATCCGCACTCAATCGAACAGCTGACCGCGCAGGCGCTCGAGAAGATGCAAAAGGTTGAGTACGACATTCGCAAGAAGGTCGATCAGTCCAATCAGCAGTTGTTCCTGGCCGGCTCCGACGACATCGCGCCGCAATTCCAGAAGCCGGTCCAGGACTACTTCCGCGAGTTGGGGAAGAAGACCGGCAGCGGCGTGCAGCCGAGTGTCGCGCCGTCCACGAGCAGGCCGCCCGCCAAGGGCAAGGGACAGTGAAGAATTCAGAATCAGGAATTCGGAATAGAAGATTCGCGGTGGAATGAATCGGGTGATCGGCCTGGCGGCTGGTCACCCGATTCGTGTTTCCCTGCGCCGACGACCTCGATGGCCGGCAGTCGCTCCCCGTCCGCCTATCTCTCCGCCAGCCTTGCCAGCGCGCGCTCGACGACGGCGTCGATCTGGGTGCTCGGCGCGGTGAAGTTATTCGCAATTATCGAAAACACGAGCCGCTCGCCCGATTTGGTCTCCAGGAACCCCGACAGCGAGCGGACGTTGGAGATCGTGCCCGTCTTCGCCTGACGCGTGCGTCGAGGACCGTGCCCTTCATGCGCGTATCGAGGGTGCCGTCGTGGCCGGCCACTGGCAGCGCGGCGACGAACGGTCCGCGCAGGCGCGGATCCTGCCAGACATGCCTCAGCATCGCGACCATCGTGTCGGCGGTGACGTAGTTGTAGCGCGACAGCCCCGATCCGTCGTAGATCACGAACGCGTCGGCTGGAATGCCCCATGACTCGAGCGTTTCGCGCACAGCGATCGCGGCCGGCGTCCGCGGCGCCCGCGCCCTTCACCGATCGTCCCAGGGTCTTCAGCATCGTTTCCGCGTAGAAATTCTGGCTGGCCTTCAGGAAGTAGGCCGCAAGCGACGCCAGCGGCAGCGACGTGGCGCGCGCGATCAGACGACGGCCGACGGCCGGCGGCGGATCGGTGATCATCGTCGAGATCCCAGGCGCCCCCGGTGATCAGCGATGCCGCGCGCGGCGAGCGCGAGCCGCAGCGCCTCGACGAAGAACTTCGTGGGGTTCTCGACGGCGGCAGTTCTGACGGCCACGTTCCCGCCAGCAGGTACCGTGCCGCGAATCGTCAGACGCGGCCTGCCCGGGAAACGAAGCAGGTCGACGTTGACGGCCGAATCCGACCGCGCCGGTGCGAACCTCGGCCGCAACCTGGAGCTGATGTCCAGGTGGTCCGATCTCGATGGTCGCCGGCTCGCCCGCGGTCTTGCCGGGCACGGATCCGAAGATCGACGTCGTTCTCGTTGTAGCTCAGCGCGCCTGACGGCGCGGCATAGCCGGCGCCGAGGTAGTCCCAGGCCCAGCCGGCGCCCAGTCCCTCGTCATCGAAGCAGTTGTCGTCGCCGATCAGACGGCCGTCCACGCGGCGAACCCCGGCTCGAGCGAGCGCGCTCCGCCCATTCGGCGAACAGCGGCGCCGGCTCGAAGTCCTACGCGATCCGATTGACGGATCGCCGCCCCCGACCACGATGAGATCGCCGTGCAGCGTCCCGTCAGCCACTACGCCCGCGGCCTCGAGGCGCGTTTCGTACGTGAAATCCCAACCCGAGCCGCTCTGCCGCCACCGCCATCGTCAGCAGCTTCATGTTCGAGGCCGGCATGACGAGCTTCGTGTCGTCGTGCGCGTACAGCATTTGCCCGTCGCGCAGCGACTCGACGCGCACGCCGACGAGCGCGCGCGAGAGCACAGGATCCGTGAAGATGCGGTCGAGATCGGCTTGAAGGCCTGGGTCTTGGAGCTTGGGGCCTGGAGCTGCGGCGCCGGCGGGAGAAGCCAGCGAGGCTGTGAGCCTGCGAGCCTGGAGAAAGGACGCGTCGATTTCGCCGGCGAGTGCCGTCAGCGCCACCGCCAGCAGGACTCGCGCGGCCGCTCTCACTTCCCGCCGGTCAGCTCCTTCAGCCGGCGACGACCTTGTCGAAATCCGCGGTCGGCACGACGGCCGCGCCGGGCTCGCCCTGCGCGCATGGCGTGGACCGTCGTGCCGGACTTGCGGAACGTCACGCGCTCCTCCTTCGGCGCCTTGGCTCGCCGAAGCGCGCCGTGAAGACGTACTCGTCGCCGGACGCGGCCGCCCGGTCGACGAATCTGTCCGCTTTCAGGTTCGCGAGGTTCACGAGGAAATCGGTCACCTTGGTCTGGTCGAGGTCCTTGGCGGCCGGCTTGGTCTGCTTCCAGCGTTTCGGCCGGCAGCGCGCGACTGGTTCGGCTGCGGCGGCGCCGTTTCTGCTTGGCGAAGCTGAACGTCTCGGCGCCGTGCGTGATGTCCACGCTCGTCGCGGTGAACGATCGGAACTCGAACAGCATCTTCTGCCGGAGGTCGTCGGGTTTCTTCTTCACGTCGTCGAGCAGCGCGGCCTCGACGCGTGAAGACGATCGGCCGGGTCAGGTCCCGGGCGTAGAGCGCGCCTCCGCGGCCTTGGCGCCGATCGCCAGCGACGCGCGGGTGGACCCGACGCCGATGTCACGACGGCCTGCGGCTTGTCGAGCCCGTATTTCTTCAGGTCCTTCCCGACGTCGTCGACCACGACCGACTTCATCTTCGCCTGGGACAGCTTGCTCACGATGCCATCGACCGCGCTGAACTCGGCCCTGGCGTCCATCGGCGCGGTCAACCGCCATTCCTCGCTGCTCTTCTTCGTGAGCGACAACGCCGGCGCGCCGGCCGGCTCGAGCTTGAGGGAGTCGGCCTTGTCGCGATCGAACTTCAGCAGACGTCTTGTCGCGCAGATCGAACGTGCGTCCGGTTCACCTGGTCGTCGACTGACGCGCCGACGAGGAACACCTTCGGCTGCCCGTCGACCCGCGCGTACAGGTCGGCGCCGGTCGGGCGTCTTGGTGCCCAGGTCAATCTGTCTGGCCGCGCTCTCGCCGGTCAGCCTGCAGCGCGATGCTCGCGTGCGGCGGATCGAGGCCGAACTCCTTGACCGAGGCGGGTTCTCGTCGATCGTCTTCGTCGTCTCCAGCGACGTCAGAGCGGTCGATGATCGTGCTGACGACTTCCTGATCGGCCTCCATCGGCTCGGGCGCGACGATCTGCCATGTCGTGCCCGCTCTTCTTCAGCCTGGTCAGGTCGCCGTTCGAGGCCTTGACCTCGATCTCCTCGATCTTGCCGGCGTCGATCGTACAGTACCTTGTCGTGCTTGAGGCGCCGGGCGTGTCGGAGATGTCCCGCTTCGACTCGACGAAGTACGCGTACGCGCCGATGCCGAGCGCGACGAGCAAGAGAATGAGAAAGGACTTGCCGCCACGCATTGCTTACCGCCGCTTCCACCACACCCTGACGCCATTCGCCAGCAGCAGACCCGGGATGATCAGGAGCGCGATCCAGAAGATGCGCTGGGTCTGATCCTCGGTCAGCTGAATCCGGCGATCCTGCGGGTCATGCGGCCGAATCGCGATCAGGTTCTCCTGCTGCGCGAGCCAGTTGGCCATGTTCAGCGCGAGCATCGCGGTTGCCCTGGATGCCCAGCGCGCTGTTGGAGGCGAAGTCGCTGTCGCCCACGACCACCACGCGCGACTCGGGCTTCGGCGCGTCCGGCGTGGCGGCGGCGGGCGCGTCGGCGCGGGCGCCGACACGGCGGACGGCAATCGGCACCGGCCCGGGCTTGTCGCCCTTGTCGGCGTTCAACTCGGGCGGCTCGTCGCAAACAGCCCCTTCAGATCGGTCTCGGCCCAGCTCTGGGGGCTGGTCTCGAGAAATTTCTGCGCGACTTTGCCGTCGGTGCCGCCTTCGATCGGCGTGACCGACCGGGTCAGCGGGAACGCCGTCATCAGCCGGAAATCCTGCGTGATCGGGTGGCCGCCTGCGGCGGGCATCGCGATCGGCACCTCCGGGCCGGCGCCGATCAGCCGTCCCATGCCGCTCGCGTCGACGACGATGTCGTTGCCGACGGTCGACGCCCCATTCCTTCGCCAGCGCGATCAGATTCGTCAGCGGCGGCGCGTCGGCCTTGTCGACCGGGATCCAGCAGCAGCAGCAGCTTGCCGCCCTTCTTCAGGAACGCGCGCAGCGCGTCGACCTCCGGCGCGAAGTAATCGGTCTTCGGCCCGGCGACCACGACGACGGTCGCGTCGTCCGGCACCTTGCCTTCCTGCGCGAGCGTGCAGCTTCGCGACCTCGAAGTTGTCGCTCTTCAGCGCGTCGGCGACGCCGCTGTAGCCGTCGCGATCGGACGCCCGTCGGTGTCGTGCTCGCCGTGGCCCTGCACGAAGTAGATCTTCTTCGCCTTGCCCTCGATGACCTTCTTCAGCGCGTTGGTCAGGCTCTGCTCGTCCGTCTGCGCGGCTCGCTCGGTCCGGCCGTCGTACTGGAGCACGACCGTGCCGTAGGTCTGCACCTCGTATGTTCTTCGCCTGAATCGGGTCCTTGACCGCGTCGACGTATTCGACCGTCACCTGCTTCGACGCGTACTGGTATTCGCCGAGGTGATCGCGCAGCTCCTGACAGCTCGGACCGCCGCTCCGCCCTCGTAGAACGCCTTGATGACCAGCGGCTTCTTGAGCTCGGTCAGCATCTTCCTGCGTCTGATCCGAGAGCGAGAACTGCTTGGCGGCCGTCAGGTCCCATCGCTTGTGCTGCGCGGTTCGAGATCCAGTTGATGCGCGACGAGAATGGCGAGGAACACCACCACGCTGCCGGCCGCGATCGATCCGTACCGCACGTTGCGGCCCTGGAACGATCGGCCGATATCGCGCCACTGGCTCAACGCGTACAGCGCCGTGACGACCAGCCCCGCGATCGCCAGCCGCTGCGACCACTGCTGCCATTCGGCCTTGTAGCCCTGGAAGCGGATGACGACCGCGGCGAGGACGAGGACGACGCCGAGCCAGCCGAGGAGTCCGAGGATGCGTTTCACTTAGCCCCTCCACCGCTCGCTGTCCACCGACTTCAGCGTGAGGAACAGCCCGAATGCGATGAAGCTCAGGTAATAGACGACGTGCTTCGTGTCGATGATGCCCTTGCCGAAATCATCGAAGTGCTCGGTGATCGACAGATACGACAGGACCTGCGACAGTCGTCGGCCCGGCGCTGTCGGCGAACCAGCTGATGATCCAGAACAGCAGGCCGACGACGAACGTCGCGGCGCCGGCCACCATCTGGTTCTTCGTCGTGCTCGAGATGAACAGGCCGATCGAGATGAAGCAGCTGCCCGAGCAAGCAGCAGCCCGAGATAGCCCGACGACGAGCGGCCGCCACTCCGGCTGGCCGTAGATGAACAGGATCGCCGATGTAGAGCAGCCGTCACCGCCGAGCAGCGCGAGATACAGGCCGACCGTGCCGAGGAACTTGCCCGCGATGATCTCGAAGTCGGTGAGCGGCGACGTCAGCAGCAGCTCGATCGTGCCCGGACCGCTTCTCTTCCGAGTACGTCCGCATCGTCACCATCGGCAGCAGGAACAGCACGAGCACGCTGGCGTTGCTCAGCAGCGGGCCGGATGAGCTCCATGTTGATGTTCATGGTCTGCGGCCCGCCGCCGAACTGCGCCTGCATGCTGCTGCGGACGAAGAAGGTGAGGTAGCTGACGAAGAAGTACCCGAAGATGAGGGCGAACAGGCCCATCATCACCCACGCGACCGGCGAGGCGAAGTAGCCGCGCAGCTCCTTGCCGGCAATCGACCGAGATATTGCGAACGGTGTTACCCATTGGAGCGCCTCCGCTGCCGGCTCCGCCGTGCTCTTCGGTCGTCAACTGCAGGAAGATCTCCTCGAGGCTCATGCGCATCGGACGCAGCTCGAGCAGGCCCCATCCGCGATCGACGATCGCGCGCGCGACGTCGCGCCGCACGTCGCGGTTGCTTTCCGCTTCGATCTCGTAGCCGACGATGCTGGCGTGCCGATCGGCGATCGCTCACTTTGTGAACGCCCGGCAGCGCTGCCAGCGCGTCGACGGCGCTGCGCGTCGCCGTCCACCTGCACGTACAGCGTCGCGGCGCCCTTGAGCTGATGGGTCAGGTTCTCCGGCGTGTCGACCGCGACGACCCTGCCCTTGTTGATGATGACGACCCGCTGGCAGGTCTGCGCGACCTCGGGCAGGATGTGCGTGCTCAGGACGATCGTGTGGTCGCCCGCGAGGCTGCGAATCAGATCGCGCGTCTCGATGATTTGCTTCGGATCCAGGCCGGCCGTCGGCTCGTCGAGAATCAGCACTTCCGGATCGTGAATGAGCGCCTGCGCCAGGCCGACGCGCTGCCGGTAGCCCTTTGACAGCTTCCCGCAGTGGCGATTGGCCATGTCGTCGACGCGCGCCTTCTTCATGACGCGCGTCGACGCGCGCCGTGCGCTCGGCCTTCGTCATCGCTCGGCCCACCTTGATCCGCGCGACGAACGTCAGGTACTCGCGCACGGTCATGTCGGGATAGAGCGGCGGCGTCTCCGGCAGATAGCCCGTGCGCCGCTTGGCCTCGATGGGATTCGCGAACACGTCGTAGCCGGCGACGATGGCTTTGCCGTCGGTCGCGGGCATGTAGCCGGTCAGCACGCGCATCGTCGTGGTCTTGCCGGCGCCGTTCGGCCCGAGAAATCCCAGGATTTCACCCTTTCGACG
Source organism: uncultured Acidobacteriota bacterium (assembly GCA_963724645.1). Lineage (GTDB taxonomy): Bacteria > Acidobacteriota > Vicinamibacteria > Vicinamibacterales > SCN-69-37 > CAVXSP01. The sequence continues at coordinate 457,894 of CAVRVJ010000003.1, read as the reverse complement.
CGAAAGCTCACGTCGTCGACGGCCGTGACCGGGCCGTAGCGCTTCGTGAGGTGCTGGACCTCAATCATGTACAGATTCCTCGTGATGTGCGAATGCGAAGGATTGTGCTAAACCCGGAAGGCAAGCCAATTAACAACCTGAATCGTAGTGCCACCGGAAAAGACGTGTCAACACTGGGCGGGAGTTTCGGCGCAAGCGCGGCGACAGTCCGGTTGTCGGAGGCGATTCGAGAACGTGCTCGCCGTCACTTGACATATGAACAATTGTTCATATATTCATATGATATGGCATCGCACGCTTACCCTTGAGCCGCACCGCAGGAGACAGGACGCGGCCGCGACATGTGGCGGCGCACACGCCGTAGACGTCGGCGACCCTGGAACGCGTTCGCTCGCGTCTGCTCCCGGCCGCGCACGTGGAATCGCGTGGCCGAGGTCTTCAAGCTTCTCGGCGATCCGACGCGCGTGCAGGTTGCTCGACGCGCTGACGCTTGGCGAGCGCTGCGTCTGCGATCTGGCGGCGCTCGTCGGGCTGAGCGAATCGGCGGTGTCGCACCAATTGCGGCTGCTGCGCGGCGCGCGCCTCGTGCGCGTGCGGCGCGCCGGCCGGCTCGGCGTACTACAGCCTCGACGACCACCACGTGATCGGCCTGCTGCACGACACCACGCAAGCACGTGGAGGAGACCGCGAGTAGTACCAGACTTCATTCGCCATGTCTGAGTCCTGCTGCCACGGCGAATGCCATGCCGGCGAAGCCGGCCCCCGATCAGCGACGTTCCGCGCACTGACCGATGGCGCGCGCCTCTGGCGGCGTCATCGACGTCGGGCGGTGCGATCCTCGCGGGGACTGGTCGCTGCCGCGACCGGCATCGCGTGCGTTCAGCCTTGGCGCTGTACCTCGCCGCGATCGGCGCCGTCGATCTCTCACGCCCGGCGTCGCGCGCGCTCCGATCGCTGCGCGCGCGCGTGCTCGACATCAACGTGCTGATGATGATCGCCGCGATCGGGCGCCGGCGCTCTCGGCGACTGGCCCGAAGCCGCCGTCGTGGTCTGGCTGTTCAGCGTGGCGCAATGGCTCGAGGCGCGTAGCATGGACGCGCGCCCAGCGCGCGATTCGCTCGCTGATGACCCTGGCGCCGGCCGAGGCGCTCGTGCGTCGCGACGGCGCGGAGCGACGTCGATGCGACGTGGCGGACGTCCGTCTGGGCGACATCGTCGATCGTCCGCCCGGGCGAGCGCGTGCCGGTCGATGGCATGCGTCGTCCGCGGCGAGTCGACGGTGAACCAGGCGCCGATCACCGGCGAATCCGTGGCCGGTCGACAAGGACGCCGGGCGACGAAGTGTTTGCCGGCAGCATCAACGGCACGGGGGCGCATCGAGGTCGAGGCGCGGCGGCCGGCTGCCGACAGCACCCTCGCGCACATCGCGCGGCTCGTCGAGCAGGCGCAGCATCCGGCGCGCGCCGATTCAGACCTTCGTCGATCGGTTCGCCCGCCGCTACACGCCGGCCGTCGTCGGCGCTCGCGCGTGATCGCGGCCGTCGTTCCGCCGCTGCTGGCGCGGCGGCAGCGCGCGCCGCGTTTGCCGTCTGGATCTATCGCGCGCTGACGCTGCTGGTCGTCGCCTGTCCGTGCGCGCTCGTGATCTCGACGCCGGTCTCGATCGTCTCGGCGCTGACGGCGGCCGCGCGCGAGGGCGTGCTCATCAAGGGCGGCGCGCATCTCGAGCGGCTCGGCTCGGTCCGCTGCGTCGCCTTCGACAAGACCGGGACGCTGACGCACGGCCGCGTGACGGTCACCGACGTGCTTCGGCGTCGACGGCGTGTCGACGCACGGCGTGCTGTCGGTCGCGGCCGCGCTCGAGTCGCGCTCCGAGCATCCGATTGGGCGCGCGATCGTCAACCGCGCGCGCGGCGACGGCCTGCTGGTCGCGCCCGGCGAGCAGCTACCGCGCGTTGCCCGGGTCTGGGCGCCGAAGCGCAGGTCGCCGCAGCTGCCCGCCGTCGTCGGCAGCCATCGGCTTTTCGAGGAGCGGCAGCTGTGCACGCCGTCGCTGCACGACCGCATCGATCACGTGACCGGACGAGGCGGCACGCCCGTGCTCGTCGGCCACGACGGCGCGGCGCTCGGCGTGATCGGCCTGGCCGACGAGATGCGCGCACGGCGGACGCGAGCCGTCGACCGAGCTGCGCGCGCAGGGCATGCGCCGCGTGGTGCTGCTGACGCGGCGACACGCAGCGGAATGCAGACGCGGCCATGGCCGGCGAGCGGCGTCGGACGAGGTGCACGCGGAGCTGATGCCGGCCGACAAGGCCGACGCTGGCTCGACCGTCTGCGCGCGCAGTACGGGCCGGTCGCGATGGTCGGCGACGGCATCAACGACGCGCCGGCGCTGGCCGCCGCCGACGTCGGCATCGCCATGGGCGCGGCGGGCACGGACGTCGCGATCGAAACCGCCGACGTCGCGCTCATGTCCGACGACCTCGCCAAGCTGCCGTACGCCCTGAGTCTCGGCCGCGCGACGCTTCGCCAACATCCGCGTGAACGTCGCCATCGCGCTCGGCCTGAAAATCGCGTTCGTCGCGCTGGCGGCGATCGGCATCGCCACGCTGTGGATGGCCATCCTCGCGGACACCGGCGCGTCGCTGCTCGTGACCGCCAACGGCTTGCGACTGCTGAGCGCTCGTCGTTAAGCGACGGGACCGGCTCCTCCTTTTCTACGCCGTTCCTTTGTCCACGAAGGCATCGATCTCGGCCTGGTCGGCGGCCTCGATCCTCTCGAACTGAATTCCCATGCCGACTTTCCGATCGCTCCAGGCGACGCGTCCCGTGCCCTCGATCTCCTGGCTGGTGGCCAGGCAGCCGGAACTTGACGTGCACAGAGGTGTCGGGCGGCAAAGGAGTCATCGTCCGGATTGCCAGGCCCGCCCTTGCCGATGTTCAACGTAAGCGCGCCGGCAATCGTCTGGCCGGAGCGATATGAGACCGGAATGCCGAGCACGACGCGCGCGCTGGCCCGGCGGTTGAAGTTGTCCGGGAACAGATGCGGCGCCAACGCCGGCAGAATCTGCGGCGTCGCAGCGTGCTCGTTGATGTAGCCAGCCACAGGCACGGCCAGCAGCGCGCGCACCTGGTCCGCGGAGTCCACCGTGCCCGCGAAGACGACGACCGGAAAGCGATCGCCCGGCGCGCGGGCTCAAGGCCCGTACGAACCCGACGCCGTCCCGCGCGAGTCCCAGATCGATCAACGCAAGGCTGATGGGCACCTTGACGTCTGCCGCGGCTTCCTGCGCCGCGGCTTCGCTGTCGGCCGTGATGTATCCATGACGCGCGTCGGCCAGGGCCGCCGCGAACCGGTCGCGGATGTCGGCGCGGCGATGGGCGATGAGAATCGTCTTGTCGCGTGTCATTCTTTTTTCGGGGGGCTTCGCCCCCGCGAACCCCCCAACGCGCTCACTCGTGGGGCCCCGTTGATCCCCACGCCGTTCGCGCGTGCTCGCTCGCGTTCGCTCGCTCGCGTCGCTTCGAGGGCTTCGCCCCCGCGAACCCCCCAACGCGCTCACTTGTGGGGCCCCGTTTACGCCGTTCGCGCGGCTCGCTCGCGTTCGCTCGCTCGCGTGGCTTCGCCCCCGCGAACCCCCCCAACGCGCTCACTTGTGGGGCCCCGTTCATCCCCACGCCGTTCGCGCGTGCTCGCTCGCGTTCGCTCGCTCGCGTCGCTTCGAGGGCTTCGCCCCCGCGAACCCCCCAACGCGCTCACTCGTGGGGCCCCGTTGATCCCCACGCCGTTCGCGCGTGCTCGCTCGCGTTCGCTCGCTCGCGTCGCTTCGAGGGCTTCGCCCCCGCGCCCCCCGACGCGCTCACTCGTGGGGCCCCGTTAATCCCCACGCCGTTCGCGCGTGCTCGCTCGCGTCTCGCTCGCTCGCGTCGCTTCGAGGGCTTCTGCCCCCGCGCACCCCAACGCGCTCACTCGTGGGGCCCCGTTGATCCCCACGCCGTTCGCGCGGCCTCGGCCGCGTCAACCGAAGGCGTCGTGTCATTGCGACGCCTCGAAGTGGCTCGTTATAATCGATTCGCGTCCGAATGCGTCGGAGCGCCTGGAGTGTCCGCAATTCGCGCGGCCGGCTCTTGAAGGAGAGTGTATGGCGACCTGTCCCGAATGCGACGCCGAAATTGAACTCGACGACGACGACTTGGCGGACATGGAAATCGGCGATCCCTGGGATTGCGATGCATGCGGCACCCGTCTGCGTGTGGCCAATCTCGACCCGCTCGACTTCGAAGCCGACGACGAGGACGATGAGGAAGACGAGGCGGACGAGGAGAAGGAAGGGGACGCCGTCGAAGGCGAGGCCGACGAAGATGTTGACGATGTCGATGAAGACGGGGAGGATTGGGACGAGTGAATAGTTCCACCGGCGACGGCGGCGGTGCGGATCTGAGGCACCGCGAAGCGCTCCTGCTCGATCAGCTCCGCGCGCTGCCCTCGCTCATCGTCGCCTACAGCGGCGGGGTTGACTCCGCCTATCTGGCCTGGGCGGCGCATCGGGTGCTCGGGAGCCGGGCGCTGGCCGTTACCGCCGACAGTCCCAGTTATCCAGGACGCCACCGCGCGATGGCGCTGGCGATCGCGCGGGACTTCAACCTGTGTCATGAGATGGTTTCGACGCGCGAGCTGGAACGGCCGGAATACCGCGCCAATCCCGCCAATCGTTGTTATTACTGCAAGCACGAGCTCTACTCGGTCTTGTCGGACCTCGCACGCGCACGCGGCTTCGCGGCCATCGCGGACGGCAGCAACGCCGACGACCGCGGCGACTACCGTCCCGGACGCCAGGCCGCGCGCGAGTTCGGCGTCCTGAGTCCATTGGACCAGGCGGCGCTCTCCAAGGCTGATATTCGGGAGCTGTCGCATGAGGCCGGCCTGCCCACCTGGGACGAGCCGGCGTCTGCCTGCCTGTCCTCACGGATTCCGTACCATTCGGAGGTCACCGACGAAAAGCTCCGCGTCATCGAGCAGGCCGAAGAGGCGATCCGGGCGCTCGGGTTTCGTGTGCTGCGCGTCAGGCATCACGGTGAGGTTGCGCGCATCGAACTCGCCCGCGACGAGTTGCCTCGAGCGCTCGAACCCGGGATTTCCTCCGAGATCGATTCGGCTTTACGCGCGCTTGGTTTCCGGTACGTTACGCTCGACCTCAAGGGTTACCGTCTCGGGAGTCTGAATGAAGGCCTGAGGCTGAAGCCAGTCGAATCTCCGCAATAAAGGCGCCAGGCATCAACCCTCGCCTTCGTCTCGTCGTCGCGCTGATGGGCGTCGTCTTCTTCGCGGCGCACGTGCGAACGCTGCCTCGAACGCTCGAGGATCTCGATTCGATCAACTTCGCCCTCGGCGTTGAAGAGTTCGATGTCCAGCGGCATCGTCCCCATCCGCCCGGCTACCCCGTGTTCATCGCGCTCGCGAAAGCATCGACGGCCGGCCTGCGCGCCATCGCACCCCACGCCGATCGGGATCGTGTGGCGGCCGACGGACTCGCCCTGTGGGGACTCGTCGCCGGTACGCTCGCGCCGCTTGTATTGGCTGAATTCTGGCTGGCGGTCGGTCTGTCGGCGTCCCTGGCCGTGCTGGCGGCCCTCCTTGGCGTCGCGTCGCCGCTGTTCTGGTTTACTGCTGCCCGGCCGCTGACCGACACGCCCGGGCTGGTTGTGGCGGTCGCCGTGCAGACCCTGCTTGTCCGCGGCCTTCGGAGGGTCCGTTCCGATCCGGCCGCGCTGCTGCCCGCCGAATGGCTGTGGGGCGGACTGGGGGCCGGCCTCATCATCGGCGTGCGCTCGCAGACGATGTGGCTGACGGGCCCGCTGCTCGCCTGGTGCGCGGGTGAACTGGTAGTCCGGGGAAATGTGAAATCGGCCGCGCTCCTTGCGGGCGCGGCGGCGCTTGGCGTGCTGTTGTGGGCCGTGCCGATGGTCTGGCTGAGCGGCGGTCCCGCCAAGTATTTCGCCGTCCTCGGAAGTCAGGGAACAGCGGATTTTCAGGGCGTCGAGATGCTTGCCACTACGCCCACGTGGCGGCTCCTGCGGAGCACGCTGGTGCGTACGTTCGTGTGGCCTTGGGCCGTGCCCGCGGTGGCCAATGCAGTTCTGCTGGTCGCAGTGGCGGGACTCGTCCGGCTGGGCCTGCGTGGCCGGCGCGTCCTGGCGACGCTGCTGCTGTCGTTCTGCTTCTATCTCGTTTTCCATTTGATGTTCCAGGAAACGCTGACAGTTCGCTACGCGCTGCCGATCATGATTCCTGTGGCCGGTCTGACCGTCGTGGGGCTCTCGATGTTGGGCGTTCGGACAGCCGCGACGCTCACCGCCGCACTGATCGTGGGCTCCGTCGTGATCACACAGCCTCGGCTCGAGGCGTACTCCGCGAAAGGCGATCCGTTTTTTCGCGGCTTCCGGCAGATGCTGGACGCACTACCCGGTCAGGCTGAGGCGCCGGCGCTCCGGATGCATCACCAGGTGTGGTGGGCCATTCAGCGCGTCATGGAGTGGTATCACCCGTACTGGGACGTGGGGCCGCAGCCTCATCCCGGCGACCGGGAGTGGCTGGGGCTGGTCCGCGCGTGGCAAAACGGCTCGACCCGATCCGTCTGGTACCTGACCGATGTCAGACGATCCGACGTGGCGTTGTTCGATCCGCGTAGTCGCAGGTTCCACGGCCGCTTTGAAATCGATCCTCCCGTGCGCGCGTTGATTACGCCGGGCGTAGCCTCGCGGCTGGATCGGTACAACTGGTGGGAACTCCGACGGCCCGGATGGATGTTGGGCACGGGATGGGCGCTCACACCAGAGGTCGCCGGCGTGACGGCCGCCGACTCAACTGGCCCGCACCAGCGTCCGGCCGAGGCCTTTCTTCGGCGGCCTGAACAAACGCCGGGTACGGTGCGAGGCATACGGGTACTGGTCGGTGGGCGCTATCTCGCGGGGCCTGGTCATCCAGCGGCGGTGGTTTCGGCCTTTCTCGACGGCCGCTCCGTTTCGCAGTGGCGCGTGTCCGGGAACCCGATCTCGTTCGCGCAGTGGATCGAGTTGCCTGACGGCCTGCCGCCCGCAGCGGCACCGTACAGCGCGTTGACCGTGCAGGCGTCTTCCGATCAGCCCGCACAGGCGGCGCCGATGATCGGCCTGGAGCAGTTTGACGCCGCGCCATTCGACGAGCCGATCGCCGCGTTCGTCGACGGGTGGCAGGAGCCGGAAGGCGATCGAGAGACCGGAGAGTTGTGGCGCTGGACCAGCGGGCGCAGCGTGCTCGAAGTCCGGGGCGGCGCCGGCGAACTGACCCTGCGCTTGTCGGGCGCATCGCCATTGAAGTATTTCGACCGGCCACCGGATGTCGTCGTCCGGGCCGGCACGGCCGAACTCGGCCGGTTTCGACCGTCCGGGGACTTTTCCGAGCAGATCGAGTTGCCGGCGGCGGCTCTTGCCTCCGCCGCCGGTCGTGTGACCATTGAAACGAATCTGACGTTCCGGCCCGTCGATCGTGGCGGGAGTGCCGACCAGCGCACGCTGGGCCTGCGGCTGACGCGCGTTGAGGTGAGCCGCCGGACCGGCCGCTAGAGCCGTTCTCACTTCCGCGTAGCAGGAAACCGCCCCCAACCGCGAGCATTCCGTCGGGATTTTGCAGGATGGCCCGCTGCAGGAAAGTAAGAACGGCTCTTAAATTTTTTCATATTCTAGCAACCGGACTTGCGCGCGACGCACATCAGGGATGTGCCAAGCGGGATGTCGATTACGTGCAGGAGCGCGCCGTCGACGGCGACGGCACCGCTCAGCACGGCGTTGACGGGCGCCAGAGGCACGCGGAGTTCGGCATCGGAGGCTACCGTCGCGCGGCCACGGACGCGATCGGCAAGCCGAGCCACCAGCGTGAGCGGGAAGGTCAGCATATTGGTGAATGTCATGCGCGCCACCGTGAACCCCGCAGAGGTCAGCAGGGACGCCAGCCGTCGCGGCGTGTAGCGCCGGCGTTCCATGGTGAGCGCCGAGTGGGATCCCCGAAGCATATCGAGGGCGGCGACGTTGACGAGTGCGATGCCCCCGGGCTTGAGCACGCGCCACATCTCGCGGACCGCCTGACGCTCGCTCTCGTCATCGAGGCAGTACAAGACATCGAACGACGTCGCGACGTCAACGCGGGCACTGGAAATCGGCAACTGAGTCACCGTTCCGCCGACGAGACGCCGGCGATGCTCGCGTCCTACTCGAAGGCCGACAGCCGACTGCTCAACGCCGACCGCGACGCCGAATTCCTGCAGCCAATCGAGATTGCGCCCCGTGCCCGATCCACAGTCGAGGATCGTGAGACCGCGCCGGCCGCCGACGGCCTGCTCGAGCAGGATGCGCGCGTTGCGCCGCAAGCCGCGGAACCAGAAATGCCGATCCTCGGCGCGCGCGGTCGCCTCGAGCATCCAATCCATGTGCGGCCATTCTAGTCGCGCGTGCGCATTGACAGTAGCGGTACTCGCCCGATAAGCTCCGAGCAATTTCAAATGCGACGTGCCGAAACTCATCCTGCAGGAGCGTCCGCGATGCCTCGAGTCCTCCGATCGCTCTCCCTTCTTCTGACGGTTGCTGCATTGATCGCCGTGGTCGCGTGCCACAAGAAGCCTCCGGTGGTTCCGCCCCCGCCGCCGCCCCCGCCGGCTCCGGTGGCGGCCACGCCGCCGCCCCCGCCACCCGCGCCACCCCGACAGCCTGAGCCGGTGCCGCCGGCGCCAGTGCCACCGACCGAGGAGGAAGTCTTCGCCAGAATGTCGCTCATGGATTTGAACTCGAAGAAGCCGCTCGAGGATGTGTTCTTCGAATTCGACAAGTCCGATCTGAGCGCCGTCGCCCGCAGCAGCCTGCAGAAGGACTCGGACTGGATGAAGCGCTGGTCGAGTACAAAGGTGACGGTGGAAGGGCACGCCGACTCGCGGGGTACGAACGAATACAACCTGGCGCTCGGGGAACGCCGGGCCAATGCGGCCCGCGACTACCTGGCGACGCTCGGGATTCCCGCGGCGCGCGTCACCGTCGTGAGCAAGGGCGAGGATCAGCCGTTCTGCACGGAAGACACCGAGAGCTGCTGGCAGCAGAATCGCCGCGGGCACTTCATCATTACGGCCAAATAGCGGCGCGGTGGGCGGCGCCCGTCAGCGGAGTTCCTCCGCAATCCTCGCGGCAGCCGCACGCGGATCGGGAGCGGCGGTAATCGGGCGGCCGATGACGAGATACGAGCTGCCGGCGCGAATGGCGTCCGCGGCCGGCATCGTCCGGCTTTGATCGTCCTGCGCGCCCCCTCCACGGATGCCCGGCGTCACGATCACGAATTCAGGACCGCAGGCGGCGCGAACGGCGGCCGTCTCGAGCGGCGAGGCGACCACTCCATCAAGGCCGGCTGATTGCGTGAGCCGCGCAAGGCGAAGGACTTGATCCAGAGGAGAATCCTGGACGCCGGTGGACGCCAATGCCTTCGCATCGAGACTGGTGAGTACCGTCACGGCGATGAGGACCGGCGGCGTAGCGGTGCGCCGATCGGCGGCCTGTCGCGCGGCCGCCAGCATGGCGGCGCCGCCGGCGGCGTGCACGTTGACCATCCACACACCAAGCTCCACAGCCGCGGTGACAGCGCCGGCGACCGTGTTCGGGATGTCGTGAAATTTCAGATCCAGGAATACCCGGTCTCCGCGATCCACCAGGGTGCGAACGAGGTCGGGGCCCGCCGCAGTAAAGAGCTGGCTGCCGATCTTGAAGCCGCCGACGACGCCGCGAAGCCGGTCGGCGAGGCTTGCGGCCTCGGCGGCCGTCGCGACATCGAGCGCGACTAGGATTCGCTCCACGCGTGCTCCCGGCCAGGCAGCTCCAGACTCCCAATCAGATCTTCCAGCCGCGAAATACCATGACGGTCGAGGTACGTCTGGAGTCCGCCGATCAGTCGTTCCCAGATCAGCGGGTCCACGAAGTTGGCGGTGCCGACTTGCACAGCCGTGGCGCCCGCGATCAGGAATTCGAGCACGTCCTCGACGCTCGCGATACCGCCGATGCCGATGATCGGAAGCTTCACCGCTTGCCGGCACTCGAAGACCATGCGGACGGCAATCGGACGGATCGCCGGCCCGCTCAGGCCGCCCATCACATTCGACAGCTTCGGCCGGCGGGTTTCGACGTCGATGGCCATCGCGAGGAAGGTGTTCACGAGCGATACGGCGTCGGCGCCGGCCTCCTCGGCGGCCCGCGCAAACGAGGCGACGTCGGTGACGTTGGGGGTCAGTTTCGGAATCACCGGCAGGCGCGTGACCTTGCGCACCGCGTTGACGACGTCGTAGGTGCCGGTGAGGCTGCACCCGAACTGGATGCCGCCCGCCTTGATGTTGGGACAGGAAATGTTCAACTCGATGGCCGCCACGCCCTCGGCGTCGGACAGCACGCGCGACACTTCGCAGTACTCGTCGAGCGTCGACCCGCAGACGTTGACCACGACGGTAGCCTTGAGCCGGCGGAGCTCAGGCAGCTTCTCGGCGACAAACCGGTGGACGCCGATACCCTGCAGACCAATCGCGTTGATCATGCCGGCGGGTGTTTCCACGATACGGGGCGGCGGATGCCCTTCGCGATCCTGAAGAAACAGCCCTTTGACAGCGACGCCGCCAAGCGAAGCAAGGTCGACCGTCGAGGCGTACTCGACCCCGTACCCGAAGCATCCAGACGCCGCGATGATCGGATTCTTCAGGTGCAGGGCGCCGATATTGACTGATAGATCCATACGTAGCCTTCGACGTTCGAACTTCGAGGTTTCAGTGCCCTCCGTTCAGCGATTCCCACGCAACCTCGGCGGCGTCAAACACCGGTCCTTCGAGACACGACCGGACGAAGTGAGTCTCGCCGGCACGTGTGATTGGCACGACACAACTGTAACAGCCGCCCATGCCGCATCCCATGACTGGCTCGAGCGAGACGAACGTGGATCGTTGGAACTCCCGCCCCAAATCCGCCACGGCCCGCATCATGGGCGTCGGTCCGCACGCGTACAGCGTGACGGGCTGGTTCTGCGAACGGTCGCCAAGCTGCCTGGCCAGAGGCACCGTGACGTGTCCTTGCTCACCGCGGCTGCCGTCTTCCGTCGTGAGAAACAGCTGCACACCGAGCGCCTCGAAAAACTCTTCTCGAAACAGGTCCCCGGATCCGCGCCCGCCGTAAAACAACGTGGTGGGCGTTCGAACGGAAGCGAGCGATTCAGCCAGCGTCGCGAAGGGCGCCAGACCGACACCTCCGGCGACCATCCAGGCCTCTGCCGGCGGACATGAGGGCACGAACGGCTGGCCAAGCGGTCCCAGGCACGCGATCCGGTCTCCGGGCCGCGCTTCATATAGCAGTGACGTACCCACCCCGATGCGCTTGTTCAGCAGGCTGATGCCAAGAACGCGGTTGTTCGCCCGGAGGATCTCGAAAATGGAAAACGGCCGCCGGAGCAGCGGATCGAACGAGGCGCCCGGTTTGACCATGACGAACTGTCCCGGGCCCGCGGCCCGGCCGATTTCCGGAGCGGCAAGCGAGACGACGTTGTAGTCGGCCGAGAGACGCGCGTTGCCGATCACTTCGGCGGCGACGTCGAAAATCATCCGCAAAGAGTATAGCGAACGCACTCGTCGTTCTCCGGAGCTTCGTCATGAGCTCCGGGCAAGGCGCACGATATCATTCGGTGCGATATGCGATATCTCCGCATGTTGACGAATGCAGTAGCCGGCGGTGTGCTCGGCGCCGCGTATCTCGCGGTTCTGGTGCTGCAGCTCAACCCTCAGGTGCCGGTCCCCTCGATTACCGCCATGCGGTGGTTCGGCACGCTCGTCATGTTCTACGGCCTCTACCTCAGCGTCGCCGTCTACTCGCTGCTCTTGATCCGCGAACTGCTCGCCCTTCGTCCGTTGTCGCCCGGGTGGCTCAGCGTTCGACTGCTCGCATGGGTCGGAGCGGCCGAAGGGGCGGCAGCTTCGGTGATCACCTGGGCGAATCTCAAGGGATTCCGGGCGATGCTCAGCGATGCCGCAGCCGAGCGGCTCCGCCAGGGCGCGACGGCGCTTTCGATCTTCGCAGCGGTGCTGCTGACGGTTGCGATCCTCCGCTACTCGTTCGGTCGTCGCGGCACGAGGGCGGCGGCGGTCCTCTTGATTGCCGCGATGGTGTTGTCGGTAGCCCTGCCGCTCTGGCTCCGAGGACCAGGTGAGCTGCCCGTGCCCACGCCGAGCGGTCCGAGCCGGCCGCCGCCGGCGACGACCCGGGGGGCGGCGCCGGCCCCACCGCATGTGCGGCTGCTGTTGCTCGACGGGGCCGCGATGCGCTTCATTCGCCAGAGGGTCGCGGGCGGCCAGCTCCCGAACTTCGGCAATCTGCTCGATCGCGGCGCCGCCATCGATCTCGCGACGCTGAAGCCGACCCAGGCCGACACGGTGTGGGCCGCCGCCGCGACCGGCAAATACCCGCCCAAGAACGGCGTCCGGTCACGTATCCGTCGGATTCCAGCCGGATGACGTCAACCCTGTCGATTTGTTGCCCGACTACAGCTTCGCGCAGGGACTCGTCCTTCAGAACTTCGTCACCGAAGACGAGTACACCTCCGCTTCGCTGCGTGCCCGGCCGATGTGGGAGATTCTCGCGGATTATCGCCTCGCCTCCGGAGTGCTCAACTGGCCGGTGAGCTACCCCGCGCGCGTTGATTTTGGATACCTCGTCAGCGACCAGTTCGATGAAGGCCAGAGCTACCCGTTGCGGCTGGCCCAGGCGGGCTGGCCGACGACGGCGACGGCCATCGCGCGTGAGGCGTTCGACGCCTGGCAGGTCCGCTCCTGGAGTGATGTCATGCCGTCGGCGCCTTCGGACGAAAGCGAGCCGCTCGGTCTGCAGCGCGCCCGGTGGGACCGGGCCTACAGCGCGGCGGCGCTTGAACTGGATCGTGAATTCCCCGTGCAGATGACCGCCGTGCGCTACGAAGGGCTGGACGTGTTCGGCCACGCGGCGCTGCGCGAGGCGGAACCCGAGCTTTTCGGTCAGATTGGCCGCGGCGATCCGCACCGGTCGCTGCTTGATCGCTACTACGCCTTCGTCGATCTCGAGATCGGCCGCCAGATAGACGATCTTGCGCCCGGCGACCTGCTCCTCGTCGTCTCCGGGTTCGGCATGGAGCGGGAGGCGTTCGTCAAGCAGCTCGTGGCGCGTGCCCGCGGCGAGCCCGAGCGGCCCGGCTCCCACGACCGTGCCCCCGACGGCTTTCTCCTCGCGTTCGGCGCGAACGTGGCGCCGAATCAGTCGCTGCCTCGCGGCGCCATCGTCGACCTCGCGCCAACGGTGCTGTACTACCTCGGTATTCCCATCGGCCGCGACATGGATGGATTCGCCCGCGCCGACCTGTTTCGCCGAAGCTACACCGTCGAGCATCCCGTCACCTATATCGCCACGCACGAGCGGTAGAAAGGACCGACGTCCAGGGTTCGCAGGTTTGCAGACCTGGCGGGTGTGTCAATGCGGTGTTGCCGGCCGGGTCGTATGGCCCGTTGGCGCGAGTTCAAACCGAAGGGTAAAAGCCGGCCGTCGATCGGACTCGATACGGCGCCATGTCTTGATCGCCTCGATCATTGAGTGCGCGACTTCCACTTCCACACCGCTCAAGAGCTTCCGAAATTCCGTACGGCAGACAGGGCAGTTGTTCGGCAACTTGAAGGGCTGATCGAGTTGGACCAGGGTCGTCGCGCGACACTGGCTGCACTCGATCCGAATGGCTCGGAGGTCCGAAGGGGCGATCACCATCAGATGCTCTGTGGTCACTGGGGTCTCACTTTCGCTCGTCAATCTGGCGCCCGGGCGCTCACGCCTTCATCGCGCGTGGCGATGACGCGGCCGGCGCAATCATTGCCCAAAACGCCATTTCTTGCCGAACAGGCTGCCGGCTCGCAGCCTCGACCGTGGTAAGATTCCCTGGCTCTTTAACGCGGTCCCGAGAGGCTGCGAAGAGGTTTTATGCGTTGTCGCACGCCTAACTTCGAACGTCACCTTTCAAACGTCAGCTCTGTTTCCTCGAGGTTTCCATGGCGATAGTCATGGACGCCGATCGCGTGTCGCGCAGCCTGTTGCGCATCGCGCACGAGATTCTGGAGCGGAATCGCGGCATCGAATCGCTGGCCCTGGTCGGCATCCGCGCCCGCGGCGTTCCGCTCGCCGCCCGGCTGGCTGCGCACCTGAAGGACATCGCTGGGGTTGACGTGCCGATCGGCTCCCTCGACATCACGCTGTACCAGGGACGATCTGATGCGGACGCCCGTCGGGCCGCAGCCCCTCGTCCGCCGGACCGAGATTCCGTTCTCAATCGACGGCCGCCATATTCTGCTGGTGGACGACGTGCTGTATACGGGCCGGACGATTCGTGCCGCGCTCGATGCGCTCATCGACTTCGGCCGCCCGAGCGCGATTCAACTCGTCGTGCTCGTGGATCGCGGGCATCGCGAGCTGCCGATTCGCGCCGACTACGTGGGCCGCAACATACCGACCTCGCGCCAGCAGAGCGTTCAGGTGCGGCTGATCGAAATCGACGGTCGCGATGAAGTGGAGGTGGAAGGATGACGGCGGCCACAGCCCTGCGCAGCCGGCACCTGCTCGGCATCGCCGGCCTCGAGCCGGACGAAATCGAGCTGATTCTCGAGACGGCGCTGGCGATGAAGGAGATCGCGACGCGGTCGGTGAAGAAGGTCCCGACCTTGCGAGGCCGGACGGTCGTGAACCTGTTTTTCGAGGCGAGTACGCGCACGCGGCTATCCTTCGAGCTCGCGGAAAAGCGGCTCAGCGCCGACACGCTCGGGGTCACCACCGCCGGGTCCAGTGTCGTCAAGGGCGAGACGCTGGCGGACACGGCTCGAACGCTCGAGGCGATGGCGCCCGACATGATCGTCATCCGGCACGCGGCCTCGGGAGCGCCGCAGTTACTGGCCCGCGCCTGCCGCGCGAGCATCATCAACGCCGGCGACGGCCTGCACGAGCACCCCACGCAGGCGCTGCTCGACGCGTTCACGATTCGCGAACACAAAGGCCGCCTGGCGGGTCTGTGCGTCGCCATCGTCGGCGACCTGCAGCACAGCCGGGTCCTGCGATCGAATGCCCTGCTCCTGACGAAGATGGGCGCGACGGTGCGCGCGTGCGGACCGCCGACCCTGCTGCCGCTGGGACTGGAGCGCCTTGGCGTTCAGACCAGTTCGTCGATTGACGCGGCTCTGGACGGCGCCGACGTCGTGATGATGCTGCGCGTCCAGCACGAGCGGATGCACGGTCTGTTTCTTCCATCGCTGCGTGAGTACTTCGTCCAGTTCGGTCTGACGCCCCGGCGCCTCGAGCGCGCCGCCGCGGACGTCATCGTCATGCACCCCGGCCCGATGAATCGCGGCGTGGAGATCGACTCGGCCGTCGCGGATGGCCCGTGGTCGGTGATTCTCGAGCAGGTCGCCAACGGCGTCGCAGTGCGCATGGCGGTGCTGTACCTGCTCGCCGGCGGGGAAGCCGAGGCATAGGGGAGCTCGAACTCCGGACTTCGAATGTCGACGTTGATTGGATGAGATTGATGAAGCTGCTGCTGAAGAACGGCCACGTCGTGGACCCCGTCGCCGGGCGGAACGGCCGATTCGACGTGTTGATCGAAGGCGATCGGATTCGTGCCGTCCGGCGCGATCTGCCAGTCGACGGGACACGGGTCGTGACGGTCCCGGAGGGCTGGATTGTGTCGCCTGGCCTCATCGACATGCACGTGCATCTTCGCGAGCCGGGCCACGAGCACAAGGAAACCATTGCGACGGGCGCGGCCGCGGCCGTCGCGGGCGGATTCACCGCAGTGGCCTGCATGCCGAACACGGACCCCGTGAACGACGCGGCGTCGGTGACCGAGCTCATCGTCAAGCGGGCCCGCGAGGCCGGTCTCGCGCGGGTCTATCCGATCGGCGCCGTGTCCATCAGATCCGAGGGCGAGCATTTGACCGAATTCGGGGATCTTCGCGCCGCCGGCTGCGTGGCGCTTTCGGACGACGGCCGCCCCGTGAAGACGGCACTGCTGATGCGACGGGCGCTGGAGTACGCATCGATGTTCAACATGGCGATCATCGAGCACGCCGAGGATCCTTCCCTGAAAGGCGACGGCGTGGCGCACGAGGGGCCCGTGGCCGGACTGCTCGGGTTGAAGGGAATTCCTGCCGCCGCGGAATCCATCATCGTGGAGCGGGACATCAGCGTCGCGGAGCTGACTGGCGGCCGGCTGCACATCGCGCACATGAGCGTCAGGCAGTCGCTGCGCGCCGTCCGCGAAGGAAAAGCGCGCGGCGTGGCGGTCTCCTGCGAAGTGACGCCGCATCACTTCACGCTCACAGATGACGCGCTGGCGGCCGGTGGCGGATACGACACCAATACCAAGATGAATCCGCCCCTGAGGGAAGAGGCCGATCGAGCGGCGCTCATCGACGGCTTGCGCGACGGCAGCATCGATGTCATCGCGACTGATCACGCGCCGCATCACGCGGATGAAAAGGCCCTCGAGTTCGACCGCGCGCCGTTTGGCATCACGGGTCTCGAGACGGCCGTGCCGCTTTGCTTCGACCGTCTCGTGCACGCGGGCGTCATCGGCCTGCCGCGTCTCGTCGAGTTGCTGTCGGCGAACCCCGCCCGTCTGCTCGGCGTCCCCGGCGGGACGCTGGAGGAAGGTGGACCCGCCGATATCACTCTGCTGGCGCCGAATG
Organism: uncultured Acidobacteriota bacterium; assembly: GCA_963724645.1. Taxonomy (GTDB): domain Bacteria; phylum Acidobacteriota; class Vicinamibacteria; order Vicinamibacterales; family SCN-69-37; genus CAVXSP01. The sequence continues at coordinate 441,110 of CAVRVJ010000003.1, read as the reverse complement.
CCTCCTCGACGATACGCGCGTCGGCGTCGCGATCGAAATCGAGGAACACGCCGTTTGATGGCTGGACCCTGAAAGGCGCAGTGGCCGCGACGATCGTCGGCGGCCGGATCGTGTTCGCGAACGAGGCCGTGCCAGGCGCGCTGGAGCTACATGAATCGAAGGGATGATCTCAGGCGGCAGGCGCTCGCAAGGCTTCAGGAATTTGAAGTGCTGATGCTCGACGGGCACTTCGATTACGGCAACGGATACCATGGCCGCGTTTATCTGAATCCGCACCGGATCTTCCGCCAGCCGTCGCTCATCTGGCAACTGGCGCAGGATCTGATCGAGATTCTGCCGGAGTCGATAGTGACGGCTGCCGAGGTCGTGGTCGGGCCCGTGATGGGCGGCGCGCTCCTCGCACATACGATCGCCGGATTGCTCGATGGGCGCCGCAGCCTCAGCCACCCGCCATCGAGCTTCGCGCCGTTGTCTCCGGACCGATCCGGCGCGTTGGTGCTGCGCCCCTTCTATCAGGGCGTCGTGAAGGGCAAGCGCGTGCTGCTGGCTGACGACGTCAGAAACACGGGGAAGACGTTCGAGCGTGGGAAGGCCGTGATCGAAGAAGCTGGCGGCTCAGTCATCGGGACCGTCGTCATCTACGATCGGCTCGAGGCCATCGTCGATATCGGCGTGCCGAATGTCGCCCTGGCGGAATACCGGGCGCCGGAAAACTATCCCGCGGCCGAATGCCCGATGTGCCAGGCCGGCGCGCCGGTCACCACGTTTTAGTTCACGACGATTCACTCGTGAAGTCCGCGCTCGATCGTCTCTACCTGGCCTTCAATTACCCCGACTCGGCGGCCGACCCCATACAGATCGTGCGCCGGTACCCCGGACTCGAGGATCGTGAGATCGTCGCGTTCGTGGCATCGGCGCTCGCCTTCGGGCGAGTCACCTCGGTGATGGCCTCAATCGAGGCCATCTGCCGGGTGATGGGGCCGTCGCCCGCCGAGTTCGTCCGAGATTTCGACCCCGCTGGCGAGGGCGCGCCCCTTCGGACACTCGGGCACCGGTGGACGAGAGGCGATGATTTTGTCGCGCTGCTCTGGATCCTCAGGGCGCTCATCGCCTCGCATGGATCGCTCGAGCGGTGCTTTGCCGCCGGCAACGACCCGGCGGCACGGGATGTCGGCACGGCGATTGAAGCGTTCTCCTCCCGCGCCCGCGCCGTCGATTGGCGGCCGGCTTACGCGGGCGCTCGGCAGCGGGAGTCTCCTGGCGTGTTCTACTTCTGGGCCCGTCCGTCGACAGGATCGGCCTGCAAGCGGATCAACCTGTTTCTGCGCTGGATGGTTCGACGCGATGCGATCGATCCAGGTGGATGGACGGCCATCGGATCACGCCAGCTCGTTGTGCCGCTCGACACGCATACGATTCGGACGGGCCGCTGTCTGCGTCTCACCCGGCGGGCCACGCCCGGATGGAAGATGGCCGTCGAGATCACAGAGGCGCTCCGGAAACTCGACCCGGACGATCCCGTGCGATACGACTTCGCGCTCTGCCACCTGGGGATGATGGGCGCGTGTGGATACGGAACGAGAAAGGGCCACGCGCAGTGTCCGCTGCGAGGGTTCTGCAAGCCGAAAAGATCTTGAGCCTGCGAGCCAAGCCGGCAGAACCTGCAGGCCTCGACCCCCTGCCTTCAGGCCTCACGCCTTCAAGCCACTCTCATACGCCTCGATCGTCTTCTGCACCATTGTCTCGACGCTGAACTCTTCGACGATCCGTTGACGTCCGGCTGAGCCAAGGCGCTCGCGAAGGCCGGGGTCGCCGCAGCAGCCGGATAATCGCCTTCGCCAGCGCGGCCGGGTCTTGAGGCGGCACGAGCAGGCCATGTTGTCCGTCGACAATGGCCTCCGGGATGCCGCCGGCGCGCGTGGCGACGACCGGCGTGCCGCACGCCATCGCATCCAGCATGGCGGACCCCAGCCCTTCGGTCACCGAACTCATGGCGAAGACATCGAACGACTTCTGCAGCCCGACGGCATCGGCACGGAAGCCCGGCAGCAGGACGTGGCGATCGAGCCCCAGCTCCCGCACCTGACGCTCGAGGGCGCTTCGCAGCTCGCCCTCGCCGAGGATCAGGAATCTCGCATCGGGAACCTTGCGCACCACATGAGCGGCCGCGGCGACGAGATGGCGCTGGCCCTTGTGCCCAACCAATGCCGCGACGTTGCCCACGACCGGCGCGCCGCGAGGCAGCCAGAATGCCGCGCGCACATCCACGGGGGCCTGCCTGTCGATGGCGCTCAGATTCACGCCGTCATGGACCGTGACGATGCGGTCGCGCGAAATGCCGTCGGTGACGAGCATTCCCGCGATGACGTTCGACGCCGCGATGAACAGGTCGATCTTGCGGTACTTCCACTTCGAGAACGCGTGGCTCTTCAGATGGAAATCGACCCGGCGCGCCGCGATCAGCAACGGGCGAGGCGCCGGCGGATTCATCGTCAGAGCCATCGCCGCGAGCGCGACGCCCATCGGGTCGTGGGCGTGCACCACCTCCGGGCGGACGTCACCGAGCACGCGACTGAGCTGCCAGGCGGCGTGGACGTCGAATTCACTTTTCGGCGCGAAGCCGACGAAGCGCAATCCTTCCTGCGCGCGGCGCCTGAGCTCACCGGACTCGTGCGCCACGAGGACGGCCGGGTGACCCATCTCTTCGAGGCCTGTGACTGTGAGCAGGACCTGGTTCTGGCCGCCTCGCCAGGTCCGAGCCGTGTCAATGTGGACGGAGCGGATCATGGAAGATGGCCAGCGCCAGCTCGTTCCGCGGACCTGTCGTGACCCATCGCACGCCGTCGTACCGGACGCTCATTGGCTCTTCTGCCGCTGCAGTTCCCATAACTTCGCGAACTTCAGAAAGACGTACTGCGCGTTCATCACGGAGATCACGAAGCCCGCCATCCCGTCCATGAATCCGCGCTTCAGGACGTAATTGCGAAGAAATGCCGCCGGCGGATGGACCACGACATCGAAGATGGCGGCGCGGCGGCCCTGCTCGTGCATCTGTTGCGCCGCCAGCGTCGTGTAACGGTTCATCACCTCATGATGGTGGGCGATGTCGCGATAGGCGTAATGCTGGAGATCGCTTTTCAGGTAGGCGATCGGGCCTTCCGCGGTCACCGATTCGTGGACAAGGCGAGGCGGCCAGCTGGCACGACGGCGGTCGTAGAGGCGAAGTTGATAATCCGGATACCAGTCGGTGGTTCGGATCCACCGGCCGAGATGCCACGTGACCCGCGGGACGCGGTAGCCGGCGATGTCGGCTGCCGAGGCGACCACGGATCGGATTTCCGCCGCCAGCGCCGGCGTCACCCTCTCGTCGGCGTCTACCGAGAGAATCCAGTCGTGCTGCGCCTCCGCTGCGGCGAAGTTCTTCTGGGCGGCATAACCTGGCCAGTCGCGGACAATGACGCGAGCGCCGCGGGCCTTCGCCCGCGCGACGGTGTCGTCGGTGCTATGGCTGTCGACAACGAGGATGTCGTCGGCCCAGGCGACGGCTGCCAGGCAGTCATCGATGTGCGTTCCTTCGTTGAGCGTGATAATCGTGACGCTGACGCCGGCCACGGCGCGACTATAGCAAACGGCACCCTGATCACTGCACGGTCAGGCTCACGGGAGCAGGGTGCACGGGCGTGCCCGCCGTGCCCGTGATTTCGAGTTGAGATGTGCCCCCGCGCGTCCTCACGAGGAGAGGAGCTGGCGTGCCCGGAATAGCCGGCGTCGCCGCCGTTTCGAAGCGCCGATTCGCGGCTACTGGATCTTCTGTACGCGATCGAGGGCGATGAGCGAACGGTCGTAGTCGATCATCGCGTTCAACTCGTTGATGCGCGCCTGAGCCAGATCCCGCTGGCGCTGCTGCAGCTCGAAGCTGGTTGAAAGACCCACGCCGAACTTGCGCTCTTCCGCATCGAGCTGGCGCTCGGTGGCCTGCCGCGCCTTCTGTGTCGCTTCCACGCGCTTGAAATTGGTCTGCACGTCGCGCGCGGCGTTGCGGACCGCAGCGGCCACTTGCACTTCAAGATTCCTGACGTTCAGATCCTCCTGCTGCTTCTGAATTCGATCCCGCGCAAGCGTGGCCCGAGCCTGGCTTACGCCCAACGGGTAGGTGAACGTGACCCCGGCGGTCCAGGCAGGGTACGTCCCGAGGAAGGCGTCGTTCAACACTGTCGAAAAGGCCCGATCCGTCCGGCTGATGACAGGCGGCGGAAAGCCGTCGCCGTACGCGAACTGCGTCCCGCCGGTCCCCTGGGCGGTATAGTTCATTGAAAAACTGACGTCTGGCTGGATCTGATTCTCATCGAGGCGAAGATTCAGTGATGTGATCTCCTGCTGCCGCCGGGCGGTGATCAGGTCGAGACGGTTGTGCAGCGCGTTCTGGATGGCGGCTTCAGTGTCAACGGGGCGCGGCGCCGCGACAATGGCGTCGGTCGGCTGCAGCCGCACTTGCCAGTAATCAGGTCTCGCCGGATCGACGATGAGCGAGCGGAGCGCATCCTCCGCGGTCCCGATGCTCGCCTCGGCGACGACGACATTTTCTTCCTGGGTCGCGACCTGCGCCTCGGCCTGAATCACCTCGATGTCCGCGCTCACGCCTACCGCGACGCGCGCGCGGAAATTCTTCAAAGTCTCTTGCGCGAGATCCATGTTCTGCTGCGCGACCTTGAGCCCTTCAATGCTGCCGATCAGGCTCAGATAGGCCTGCTGGACGTTGTTCGTCGTCTTCACGATCTGCTGCACGAGCGTCAGATCGGCGATTTGCCGTTGCCGCTCGGATGACTGCACATCGAGCCGCGAGCGGTCGATGCGAAAATTCTTGAGCAGCGGCTGGCTGAAGTTGACCGAGAGCGCTGAGCCGATACGCGGGTTGAACGTCGACAGATTCGACGTCGTCGTGTTGCGATCCCCCCTCCAGCTCACAGTGTAGCCGCCGCCGTACCACGGCAGGTTCTGTCCGATCGACGAGCTCACGCCGGTGCTGCCGCTCGAGACGACGGAGACGCTGGCGTCGGTGAAGCTGGAGGGCAGTTGATCGGAATTGCTCTGGGAAAAGCTCGATCGAATCACGGGCCGGAACGCCGAGTGCGCGAGCGCAACGTTCTGGTCCGCCACATTGACGCCGAGCCGGTCGGCTTTCAGTCCCAGATTGGTCTCGAGCGCCATGGCGACCGCCTGCTCCATCGACAACTGAAGCGTGACACCTGAATCAGCGGGGCGAGCGGCCGGGGCCGGCTGCTGCGCAAGGGCAGGCGCGGCCGCCGCCAGAAACAAAAGTATGACTGCGATCAATTTGGACATATTCGGCTCCACTGGCGTTCTGTCTGATGGTCCGGGGAAGCACCTGGCTTCAAGTGACCTTCCGTATAGACGATGGCCGAACCGTGACGGTTCGCTTGGCGACTTATACTACCGGGCGTTCGCTCATGCCCAAAATCGTCCTGATTCTTGCATTGACGCTCGGGGCGGGCTGGCCATCGGCCGCCCGGCAGTCGACCGTTGCTCGTCCGGCCGCTCCGCTTATCCTCACCGTCGACGGCATCATGCGCGGCCCGAAGCTCGTCGGGACCGCGCCAAGCGCGGTGCGGTGGTCGGCCGATTCGTCGAAGATCTATTTTACCTGGCAAAAAACGGACGAGACTCTGGCCTCGACCTGGTTCGTCAACCGGGATGGGAGCGGCCTTGGACGGCTGACTCCGGAACAGGCGCGCACGATCGCCGACGTCGTGCCGTCCGGTCAATTCGACGGGGCGAGGCGCCGGGTGCTCACGGTCCAGAACGGCGAAATCGTGATCGTTGATGTCGCGAGCGGCGCCCGGCGTCCAGTGACCCGCACCGGCGCGAAGGTGGCCCGTTGATCGAGCGCCGAAAGGAGAACTGGTCGGTCGAGCCATACCCGGTCGAGAATCACACGTTCGCGGAAAAGACCAGCTGGGCGGATGAATACAAACGGATACTCAGTCTGTTTGAAGAGACGTTACGAAAATAATTGGACTCATGGATCAATCTGCTGTCCTGGATCTCTTCCGCTCCTCAGGCGCCTTGCTCGAGGGCCACTTCCGTCTGACCTCCGGGCTGCACAGCTCCGGCTACTTGCAGTGCGCGCTCGTACTCCAGTACCCGGCCAATGCGGAGGCCCTGGGACGCGCGCTGGCGTCCGGCTTGCCAGCGTCCGGTGCGACGGCCGTGCTGTCGCCGGCCCTCGGGGGTTTGATCATCGGTCACGAGGTGGCGCGGGCGCTCGGCGTGCGCGCGATCTTCGCCGAGCGCCAGGACGGCGCGCTCACGCTGCGCCGGGGATTCACGCTCTCGCCCGTGGATCGCGTCGTGGTCATCGAGGACGTCGTGACGACGGGCGGCTCCACACGTGAGACGATGGATGTGGCCCGCAAGGCCGGCGCGACGGTGATTGCGGCCGGCTCAATCATTGACCGAAGCGGCGGGCAGTCAACGCTCGATGTGCCATTTCGGTCGCTCGTGAGCCTTTTGCTTCCAACGTATCAACCTGACGCCTGTCCCCTATGCGCGAAGGGCCTGGCGGTGACGAAGCCCGGGTCGCGGAACTGACGGAGGGAGTGCGGTCATGCCCCACGGCAAAATCTGTTACATCGAAATCCCCGCCACCGACATTGCGGCGTCAGCCAAGTTTTATTCAACAATCTTCGACTGGGACGTGCGAGCGCGCGGCGACGGCTCAACCGCCTTCGACGACGCCATCGGCGGCGTGAGCGGGACCTGGGTCCTCGGGCGGCCGCCGGCGCGCGACGTCAGCCTGACCGTCCACATCATGGTCAACAGCGTCGCGGACACGCTGAAGAAGATTACGGACGGCGGCGGCCGCGTCGCGATGCCGCTGACGCCGATCGGTGACAGCGGCGCGGCCTACGCCACGTTTCACGATCCGGCGGGCAATCTTCTGGGCGTCTATCAGGAAGGCCGGCGGTGACCGTCCGGTGGACGAAGAGACGCTTGGGGAAGCGTTGACCCTCGCATGGCAGAACGTGGCTCGTCGGGCGCCGGAACGGCCGGCCGCGACGAAGCGTCGGCGCTGAGACGCCCGGGCACAATGGACGGCAAACATCTGTCGATGCAGGAACTGGAAGCGGGACTGGACACGATCTGTCAGTCGCCGAAGGGTGAGGGAGTCCTGAAGCTGATCGTGCGGCGGCCGGCGGTCGGCGCGCGAGAGGTCCTGGTGGAAGGGACGCTCGATCTGGCCGCCGGGCTCGTCGGCGACACCTGGATGGCACGCAAGAGCAGCCGAACCGCTGACGGCGCACCGCACCCGGACATGCAGCTCAACATCATGAACACGCGCGTCATCGGACTGGTCGCGCAGGATCCGGCGCGGTGGCCGCTCGCTGGCGATCAGCTGTTCATTGATCTCGATCTGAGCCAGGCGAATGTGCCGCCTGGCACACGCCTGGCGTTTGAATCGGCCGTGATCGAGGTCACGAGTCAGCCCCACACGGGGTGCCAGAAGTTCGTCAGTCGATTCGGGCTCGACGCGATGAAATTCGTCAACTCGGCGCTCGGCAGACAGCTTCAGCTTCGCGGCATCAACGCCAGGGTGGTGACGCCCGGCCGGATTCGGGTCGGCGAGCGCGTGAGGAGGATTCTGCCTACGCCGGATTGATGGTCGGCACGATGTCCGGCGTGCGGGAGGGCGACTCGTGCGCCGTCTTCTTCATCGTGACTGGGACGAGCCGCCCATCTTTCGGAATCGTCAACGCAATCGGCTGCCCGAGCGGCTGGAGCGGGACGGCCTTCCGCGGATTTGCGTACACAGCGTGTTTTCCGTGCGCCTTGTACCACTCGGCGACGGTCGCACTCTGGTGCATCTTCTCGACGATGTGCCGCCAGCCGACGCCGGTGTTGTAAGCACAGAACGAGATTTCGCCCATCTGCGTCGCGTACGGAATGATGCACATCTCGGTACGGCGGAAGTCGTACGTCCAGAGATCCTGGAACCACATCCCGGCAATGAAGAGGATGAGCCACTCGTCCGACTTCCGGTTACCGTCGGGCGGCATCCCGACACCACCCAGAGTCCCGCCGCTCTGTTTGTCGAATTTCTTGACGAGATCGGCCAGCCGGAAGCCCTCCGGCGCGCGCGCGGGCCGGTAATTGCGGAGCAGGCTGAGCGCGGCCTGCATCTTCGTGACCCAGCGGCCCCGGCCGGCGTCGGCCATCTGCCTGGCATCGTCGAAAAACCGCTCGACGTTCACGACGTCGGCGAGCGGTGCCCACTTCTTGGTCTTCTTGCTGACGAGCAGGGCGGTGCCGGTGCCGCAGTTCGGATGGCAGCCGCATTTCATCGTGCCCCATTGCTCGCCCGGCCCGTTGACCAGGTCAGCGACGTCGGAGACGGCGCCGGCCGCCGACAACGGAAACCAGTCGCGCAGCGGCTCGGTGACCCCGGTCTGGCGCTTCACGTCCTCGGCCAGATGCGAGAGCGTGTAGCGGCGCTGTGCCCGCATCTCATCGCTGATGTCCTCGTCGCGGCCGGTAAACGAGACCGGCTGAAACGAGACAAAGCTGATCTTGTCGCAGTTGTCGACCGCAAACCTGATGATCGGTCCGACCTGATCGTCGTTCACGGTGCGGACGATCGTGACGACCAGCGCGACGTCGATGCCTGCGCGAAACAGGTTTTCGATCGCGCGCAACTTGACCTCGAAGAGATTGCCGACCTTGCGGTGGGCGTTGGCGTCCTCGCCGACGCCGTCGAACTGCAGGTAGGCGATCCGCAGTCCCGCTTTGGCGGCCTCCATCGCGAATCCGGCATCCTGGGCGAATCGGATGCCGTTGGTCGCCGCCTGCGCGCTGAAGTAGCCGATCGCCCGCGCGTAGGCGACGGCGTCCAGAAAATGGGGCGAGATCGTCGGCTCGCCGCCCGAGAACTGGACGGTCAACTGCCGCCGCGGCTTGATCGACAGCGCGTCGTCCAGAATCTGCTTCACCTCGGGCAGCGTCAGTTCGTGCACGTAGCCGACCTGATTGGCGTCCATGAAACAGGGATCGCACATCATGTTGCAGCGGTTGGTCAGGTCGACGGTGAGCACCGAGCCGCGGCCGTACTTGATCGATGATGTGCCGTGATTGTGGAGGGTGCCGGCAGCCGCGCGATAGTCGCGCCCGGGAAACAATCGCTCGATGCGCGCAAGAAATTCTGGACTGATCGAGAGGACGTCGGTGAACGTCCCGTGCTCCGGGCACGTCTTTTCGATCACGATCCGCCCGTCGCGCTCGAGAATCTGCGCCTTGATCTCGCCGGTGTGGTCGTTGACGATTTTGCTCGACGTCAAGCTGACCCGACAGAATCCGCTCGCGCGCGTCGCGCACGCAGGTCGGACACAAGGAATCGGTGGTTCGGGGCCAGCCCAGCACCGGCGACGATCGTTCCCAGCTCTTCAGCAGGGGTCCCGGCGCCCAGGCGGGCTGAAAGCTCTTGGATGGAACGCGTCGGTTGATCGCTTGAAATCCACGCCACGCCACGTCTGCAAGACGAGAGAGCGTGATCTCCAACGGTCGCGCCAGCATTCGTGTGACCTCGTCTTCCCTAATCCCGCAGGTCACTTGACTTGACGTGGTAGCCTTGCGCGCCTGTGCGCGCGCTGCCGACGCTTACCACATCAAGTCAAGTGAACGTTCGTACAACCGGAAGGGCATGTTGACTTGTGCGGGCCATTATAGTCACGAAGCATGCCGGCCGGACCGCGCGCCGGCACAGCAGCGCGATCTCGTCCACGCCTGCCGTATCGATCAAGCCGTCAACAAGGTTCAGCGGTTTCTGCAGCAGCATCGCCAGCGGCATGCCGACCCAGTTGTACCAAAACATGGCAAACTCGCGGCGATGCTCGAGCCACCACATGCCGCGTGCCACCAACCGGGGATTGGAGGGCTGCATTCCGAAGACGGCGCTTTTTTGCAGTGTCAGGTGATGGCGGGCTAAGCTGGCCAGCAAGTCGGGCGGACTGTAGCGTCGCGCGTGTCCGACACAATCGTCGAACGCCGTCCACCGATCCGCGTGGAGGGGCACCGAACACAGAAACGCGCCGTTCTCTTTGAGTACGCGGCAGACTTCCCGGAATACCAGCCCATCGTCCGGCACATGCTCGATGACGTCAAAGGCGCATACGAGATCGAACATTCGATCGCCGTAGGGCAGGGCCCCGATTTCACCTGGCTGCGCGATGCCGCCGCGCGCGTTCAACTGCGCGATGGCGGTGACGCTGAGGTCGATGAAATGCGTGCCGGCAATCGGCAGCCGGGGCCGCAGACCTGGCCCGAGCTCCAGCCGGGCGGCCGCCGACGGCAGCAACGCGGAGACTGTCGGCCACGTGTTGAAACGGTCCGGGCGCTGCAGGCGAGCCTGGCCCCAAAACGTTTCGTAGAAAGCACGATTGACCGCGACGATATCCGGTGTGGCCATGGTACGGATCACGGCATCCCCGTGACATGAAACAACAGGTTCGCGAACGGCTCCTTGTCTCCCGCCGGCCGGACGCTTGTCCGGAGGCCGAGTCGCGTGAAACAAGCTATCCACTCGGCCGCGGTCCGGAAATGAAACGTCTGTCGCCAGTACCCGAGGGCGAGCGCCTTGGTGCGATTCATCAGTCGCACTGCCGTAAATCGTCCACCCCCAGACGCGTCCGCTTCCCGGACGAGAATCACCCCGCCCGGGACAAGTCTTGCAGCGACGTCCGCAAGCAGCAGTTCCTGATCGCGTCCAGGCATCATCTGCAGAACGTCGAACAGCAGGACGACCTGCGGTCGGCCCGGCGGCGTCGTGCGCGCATCGCCCTTGACGATATCGGCGTCCTCGCCAAGCGCGACCTGCGCCCGCGCGGCGACGCGGGGCCGCGATTCGATGCCGATCATTCGCGCGAAGCGCGGCGGAGGGGGCCACCCGGCCGGCCACGTACCAGCTTCAAATCGACGGCGGGCCGCCGCGAACAACGCCAGCGACAGCCCCTGCCCGCATCCGACATCCAGCAGCGTGCCACCCGAAGGGAGCCCTTCGTCACAGAGCGCCTGGCGATACACGCGATCGTTCCAGAGTTTGGCGCGCGCAAAGTGCCAGGCGGTCCTGCTGGTGTCTCGATACCGGCTCGATGCGTCTTCGCACGAGTTCCCGGAACTCGCGATCATCCGGCGAGCTCACCTGCTGCTCGCCATGGCCTCGAGGACGCGTTTGTCGACCTTGCCGCGGCTGTCCACGGGCCACCGTTCAAGAAAGATGAAGCGCCGGGGAATCTTATAGGGCGAAAGCGTTTCCGCGCACGATCGGCGAAGGACAAGGGGCGTCAGCGACGCGCTCGCGCGCAGGACGAACGCCACGAGCTCCTGCCCCCGCGTGCGGCACTCGATCCCGACGACCCTCGCATCGTTGACCGCCGGCAGTCCCACCAGCACACGCTCGACCTCCGCCGGGTCGACTTTTCGCCCGGCGACGTTGACCAACGACGACACGCGGCCCGTGAGCACAAGCCGGCCATCGTCATTCAGATAGCCGACGTCCCCGGTCCGGAATCCACCGTCCACGAACGGGTTATCGGACCCGGATTCGGACGTGGCCGCGTAGCCGGACGCCATGCCCCGGCCTCGCACGAACACCCGTCCTCCTCGAGGCACGTTCGGTTCAGGCAGGAGATCGATTGACACGCCCGGCAGCGTGCGGCCGACGTGCAGCGGATCGGGAAGGTCATCTGTTTCGTCAAAGGTGATACCGCCCGCTTCGCTGGCGCCGTAGAAGGAGTGGATCTTGCGCCCATGGCTGTGAAACCAGCGGACCGTGTCCGGATCGATGCGAGCACCCGCCGACACGAGGAGCCGGAGCGACGCCGGCATCGCCGCTTCGGCGATCGGGATGCGCAGCCGGTCGAACATGAACGGCACACCCGGAAAAACGGTCGCGCCGGTGACTCGCGCGTCGTCGAAGAACTGGGCCGGATTGAACGATCGACGCAGTGCTGCGGCCGTTCCCTGAAAAACGAGTGGAACGACGATGTTCCCGAGGGCGTACGCGTGGGAGAGGGGGGTCACGGCCATGTTCATGTCGCGCGGTCCGATCCCCATGCCGGACATGATGCTTCGGCTGTCCTCGAGAACGGCGTGCTCGCCGGCCAGCGTCGCTTTGGGAAGGTCCGTCGACCCGGACGTGAGTTTGATCACGACCGATTGCCCGTACGCGTCAGCCTGGGGCCGGCTGCGCAGCCGGACAACGGAGACGGCGCGGTCAATCTCGCTCTGTCCGGCGACATCGACCGGCAGTGATCGGTCCGTAACGACGGCGGCGGCATGGCATCGGTCGATGATCGCGACGGCCTCCGTGTCGGTCGCCTCGCCCAACGGGAGCAGCACGGCGCCCGCCTCCATACAGGCGACGACCAGCGGGAAGAACACCGGATGATTGCCGACGAGTGAGACCACGCAGTCGCTCCGGCCCACGCGTTGGCGCTCGAGCTCGGCCCGGATCCGCTCGTACTGCAGCCAGAGCTCGCCGAACCGAATGGCGCGCGCCTCCGGCAGCCACACGAGCGCGGTGTCTGCGCGCCGATCGCGGCAGGTTCGCTCGAAAGCTTCAGCCATTTCGGACATTCTGATAGCCTCGTCCTCACGCGAGCGCCGACACCGATGGATATTTTAGGCGAATCTTCTCTGGATCTCTTACCGCACCGGCCGCCGATGCGGCTCGTCGAGGAAATCAGCGAACTTGTCCCGGGGCAATCGGCTCGCGGCCGTCGTCTTGCCCGCGCAGAGGATTGGTACTTTCAAGGACACTTTCCGGGCGATCCCGTCGTGCCGGCGATCGTGCTCGTTGAGCTGCTGGCGCAAACCGGGGGGTTCGCCGCCTGCTCCGCGCCCGGCGCCGGTGCCACAGCTCGTGCGTTGCGCGTGGCCGCCTTCAACACATTCAAGTTTCCCGGCGCCGCCAGACCCGGCGCCACACTCGAAGCGGTTGCCCGGGTCGTCGGCCGAATGGGCCGCATGGTAAAGATTGAAGGCACCGTGACGGCCGACGGTGCCACCGTCGCGGTCGGCGGCGTGATGCTTGCGGAAGTGCGCGACTCGTCCGAGGCAAGAGAGTAGCTGAGACACGGCACAGCATCACCTCCACAGCCGTCCCACGTTGTACACCGCACCGAAATAGAGTGCGCGCGGCTGGGACCCAGCGATCGGGACGATCAGGCCGACGTCAAGCACCAACCACTCGCGAACTCCAACCGTAGGCCCACCAAGGAGCGCAATGATCGTGGCGGCGCCTGCCGGGCCTGCCGTCGCCGGATAGCCGTACAGTTCGCCGTCCCATCCAAGCCTGCCCCGGGCAGGACCACCGAACGCAGCGGTCCACAAAGTCGAATTGTGTGGGACCAATGTGCCGTCGCCTCCACGCTTCGTATAGCCGAAATTAAGGTCCATGCTGACGGGGCCGAGCTTGTGACTGGAGATGAAGAGCAGACTGGTGTCGACAGTGCCCGTGCCGGTACCGGAATTCGCCGATCCGCTTGGCACTTTGATACTGGGGAGAATCGCGAAGTTGTCGACAACAGGCGCGGCTTCGATGAACCGCCACTTCACGCCGATCGAGAGATCACCAATCCCAGTCGCACCAGTCCCGGGAGGCCGTACCAGGGGCGCCTGCACCTCAAGTTGGAGGGCGGGCGCGAGTCCCAGTTTGGCCAGCACGGGGGCGACCGCGCCATGCGAGTGGCCAGGGTACCGATCGAACTCAGTCCCAGCTTCGATCTCGAGCCAACCGGTTGATACAGTGCCGGCGTGCGTGGCCACGGTGGGTCGCTGAGGTTGGACGGCATGCGGATCAGGCGTCTGCGCCGCGATCCAGTCTGGCCGAGCCACCAGGGAAATGAAGACGGCCAGCGCGACTATCGCTCTTGCCTGGCAAACCCCTACCACTTCGGGATTATTGCCTCCATCCGGTCCGGGTGACGCCACGCTCGCCTGGTCTTCAAAAGCCGACTCGCTACCGCGTGCCGGTCTCGTCGCCCCAGTAGCGATAGAACTGGTACCAGAGGTGAGGCATTGCGCGAATGCGCTCCTCCAGCTGCGTGGCGAGGCCTTGCGTCGCGATTCGCACGCCCTCTTCAGTTGGCAACGCCGGGTCGACGCGAACGGGCTCGCCGCACGCGCACACAAAGTGGCCATCCGACTGACGGAGCATGAAGGACGGCAGCAGCGGCGCGCCGGACAGGCCTGCGATCATCGCCGGCGTTCGCAGAAAGGGTGTCGGCCGCCCGAAGAAACGCACCTCCACACGATCCCGGCCGAGATGACGGTCGATCAGCATGGCGACGATGCCATTTGCTCCGAGAATCCGCCGGATCCGCAGCGCCGTGCCGAGCATCTGGCCGATCTCGATCGTCTCGATGCCGAGCGATTGGCGCAGGCGCTGGCGCAGCAGGCCAACAGCCGAGCTTGCCTCGGGCCGGCCGACGACGGAGACGGCGTAGCCTCTGAGCAGCCGCAGCGCGACGCCCCCAAGCTCCCAGTTGCCGAAATGGCCGCCGATGGCGATGACGCCCCGCCCCTCGCCGAGCAGGTCAGCGAATCGGTCATTGTCGAACTGCGCGACGATCTGCCGGAGCTGGGCTTCCGTCATCGACAGACCGCGGATGAAATCGATTGTGTCGCGCGCGTAGCTGCGATAGGTCAGCAAGGCCAGACGTCGAAGTTCCTGCTCCGGAGCGGTGGGCAGGACGACGCGCAGGTTGTCGAGCAGCCCGCGCGTGCCGTCGCGCATCAGGCGGTAGGCGAGCCAGGTGCCGGCGTAGCCGATGCCATAGGAGCATTGTCTGGGCAAGCGCGCAACGCCGTGATAGGTCGCGCTGAAGATCGCCCCGTTATTCAGGCCTCGTGCGTACCAGCGAGTGGTCGAATTGTCGATATCTTCACGCATGTCGGATCAAGAACGCTCTCTCTTGCTCTCCAGAAACCGGTACCGCAGCGACAGCATGCACGTGCGAAACGTGTCGCGAAACGGCCGGATATGGCTGCGAACGCCTTGATAGCGCAGCCGGCTGACGGGCACGCGATCCAGCGTGGCGCCTGCGCGCGTGAGCTTGATCAGCATTTCGGTTTCGATTTCGTAGCCTTGCCCTGTCAGCGAGACGCGGCGGAGCCAATCCGACCGGATGACGCGAAAACCGGATTGGGAATCGACGACATCGGCGCCGATGAACCAGGACAGGATCCGGCTGCCGATCACGTTCGAGTAGTACCGCGGTGCAGGCATGGCATCCCTCACGAATTCCCGCTCGCCCAGCACGAACGCCGCACCCCGATTTGCCGCCTCGACTAATCGTGGAATCTCGGCCGGATCGTGCTGGAGATCCGCATCCAGGAAGACAACGTGCGTGAACGGCAGCGGAAGCACCGCGGCCAGGCCGGTGCGAAGCGCCCGCCCCTTGCCGAGGTTGCGATCGTGCCGCACCACGGTCGCGCCAGCACGGCGCGCCGCCTCCGCGGTGCGATCAGTCGATCCATCATCGACCACGAACACGTGCCCCACGTGCCGCATGGCGCCCGAGACAACCTGGGCGATATGCCGCTCCTCGTTATAGGCGGCGATCAGCGCGCAGGCCGTGACCATGAATTCATCTGAAGGACGAGCGCCGGCAGGAACATCAGGGCGGCGGCCAGGCAGCAGGTCAAGGTAACCATGGAGACCAGCCCGAATGTGCGCAGCGGCGGGTAACTGGAAATGATGAGCGTCCCAAATCCGACGAGTGCCGTCAGGCAGGCGATGGCAATCGCGGCACCGGTTCGCGTCAGCACCTCACCCATCGCGACCCGCTCGATCGCGTGTCTGTACAGCACGTATATAGCGTAATCAACGGCGATGCCGATGGACGTGAGGGCTGCGTAAAGTGAGAACAGGTCCAGTTGGACCCGAAACAGGGCAAGCAGGCCCGCGCTCCAGACGAACCCGGCGGCGGTCGGCAGGAGCGCCAAGAGCGTGTCACGCACCCTTCGAAACACCGCGTAGATCAGCAGCGCCACGGCGATCGTTCCGATCGTGACGCCTTTGCCGAACTCCGGAAGAAGGCGGCGGGCCAGGTCACGGTTGACGATCGACAGGCCGGTCAGTCGCAGACGCGGGTCGGCGCGGTGCACGATCGTCTCGATCGCGGTCAAATCGCCCGGACCCCGCGGATAGAGATACGTCACCGCCGCGTACCCGCCACTCCGTTCGGCGAGGAACCGCGAGACGACAGGGCCCAGGCCGTGGTCAATCAGGCCGTCGTAGGTAATGCGCTGCTGGGGATCGAGGAGGCGAGGCAATCGGCTGAAGAACGGCGCGAACGTGCCAGGTTTGAACCCGGCACGTTCGCCGGCGTCTCGCACGCTCCGTTCGATCTCAGGGATGGTCTGATTCGAGGCGCGAAGCGCCTGCCCGACCGCTGCCTGCGTGAGCGCCGGCGGCAGCACGAGGCCGATGCCGCTGACGACGATCGACGCATCGTAGCGCGCGATTTCCTGGCCCAGTCTCCGGTCGGCCTCAACCAGCGGCTCCAGGTGCTCGCTCTCATTCACTGCCAGCAACACGTCCTGCGGCAATCCGAAGCGATCAGCGATCTCCCGTTCGTAATCCGCGCCCGGCGTGCGCGCTTGAAGCCGCTCGAGGCGAGTGTCGATCTTCAGGCCCCGCGCGGCTACGGCTGATGCGATCGTCAGCGCGATGCCGACGCCCGCAATCACGCGCGAGTGCCGGGCGACCAACCGGCCGAGCCAGGGAACTGCGGGCGCCGGCCGGAACGTCGCCTCCTGCCGCCTGGCCAGCAACGCCGGCAAGAGGACAAGCGTCAACGGACAGACGAGCAGCATGCCGACACCGACCAGACTGCCCAGATCCTCGAGCGTGGGAAAATCCAGGGCCAGCAGGGCGAGAAACGTCGCGACGCTTGTCGCCTGCGCGAGCACGACGCTCGAGGCAGTACCGGCCATCCGCGATGTCGCGTCGAGCGCCGATGCCCCACGCTGCCGTTCTTCCAGATATCGGACATAGAGCAGCACGACGGCATCGATGCCAAGTCCGAACAGCATGGCGGTGGAGCCACTGGTCGCGGGTGACAGACTGCCGCGCATCAGGCCGTTGAGGCCGAGTGCGAAGGCGGCGGCCAGGGCGAGCGGCACCGTCCCGAACAGCAGGATCCAGGGCGTCCGAAAAACCGCCAGGACGATGAGCAGCAGCAGGATTAGAGAACCGACGGCGTTTACGATGCTCTCGTGCCGGATGATTCGCTCGGCTTCGAATGCAATCCGGTATGCGCCGGCGGTCTGGACTGTGACCGGCGCGTCACCGCTCGAAGTCCCGTGCCCGGCCCGCGCCGCTTGATCAACTTGAGCCAGCCGGCTGAACAGCGCCTTGCAGAAGTCGGAATCGAACGGCGCACCACGCGGCTTGACGATGACCAGCCGGCTGCGGCCGTCGCGGCTCACGTACCCTTCCTGTGCCGGGTCGAAAGCAATCGCGCCTTTTTCCTGTTCCAGCCGGGTCCTGAGCATCCCTAGCAGGCCGAGCGGATCCTGTTGCACGTACGCCTTGACTTGAGCCGACGGCATCGACAGCAGGTCGCGCGCGTGGGCGAGCTCCCGATCGACTCGTGGCGGCTGGAAACGCTGCAAGGCGTCGGCGGCGCCGAAGGGGCCGAGCAGAAGCAGCACCCGGTCTGACAGATAGGTCCAATCCCTGTCCGGCTCGAACAGCTGGGAATCGACCGACTCGATCTCCGGCGCGGCCCGCAACGCCGTGACGTAGGCGTCGATCAAATCCTTGTGATCGTTGATGTTGCCGCCCGACTCGAAGACCACGTACAGATGATCGAGGCTCCCGAATGTCTCCAGGAATGTCTTGAAGCTCTGCACGGCCGGCGACGTCCGTGGCAGCAATCGGAGGATGTTGGCGTCAAACGTCACGCGCGAAACGAGGACTGCGGCGACGATGGCGACGCCGACGGCCGAGAGGATAACGGCCCGCGCGCGCTGACGCGCGCCGACCATCAGTCGCTTCAGCCATCCATCCACGCCGCCCTCCGCGTATTCGCTCGAATTGATCTGCGCCAGAGCGGATGATAGCCTCCGAAAGATTTCCATGCACGTGCTGCTCTTGCGTCCGGTGCCGGCCAACGATCGTTTCGGCCTGGCGCCGTTCTTCCGCATCGAGCCGCTGGGCCTCGAGTACATCGCCGCCGCGCTCGAGGCCGCGGGACATCGGGCGACGGTCGTCGATTTGCGCTTCGGTCGATCTGTCGAGCACTACCTGCGAAAACTGAGACCCGGTCTGGTCGGCATTGCCTGCATGCACGCGCTCGAGACCGATGAGGCGCTGGCGCTTGCCGTACGCGTCCGTCGCATTCACCCTGCGTGCTTCATCATCATCGGCGGTCACTCCGCGGCGTCGTATCCCGCGCCGTTTCTGATCGCATCGATCGATGCGCTTGCGACGACCGACGGCGAGGTGGTCGTTCCACAGCTCGCTGATGCCCTCGACAAGCAGCGGCCGCTGACTGAAGTGCCGGGGTTGCTGCTGCGGCAGCCGGACGGCGCGTTCCGGCCGACGAAGGCGCCGGCCGAGGATTTCGTGCTCGATCGCGTTCCGTTGCCAGCGAGGCGATCCCTCGACGCGGTCCGGGCAAACTACGCCTGTCTGCTGTTCCGCCCGGTGTGGCTGATCGAGACCGCCCGCGGCTGTCCGTTTCGCTGCTCGTTCTGTTCCGTCTGGCCGATGTACGACCGCAGCGTCCGGCTGCGATCCATCGAAAACGTTTGCCAGGATTTTGCCGCGACCGGACCGCACGTTTTCGTCGGCGACGACCTCTTCTGGTATCAGCCGGCCCGCAGCCTTGCCTTGGCCGCCGAGCTGAAGCGCCGTGGGATCCGGAAGCGGTGGCTGCTCGTCCAGAGCCGCACGGATCTCGTCGCGCGGCACCCGGAACTGCTCGCCGCGTGGCGGCCCATCGCGCAGGACTTCGACATTTTCTTCGGCCTCGAGGCTGCCACCGACGAGGGACTCGAACGGTTGAGCAAGGATGCCACGGTGAATCTGACCGTCGACGCCGTGCGAGACCGCCAGGGCCTGCGGGTACGGCGTCACGGGGAATTTCGTGATTGACCCGGACTGGGACGAAGCCGATTTCGAACGTCTGTGGGCGTTTGTCGAGCGCCATGGCCTCAGTAATGCTGGCTTCACCGGTACTCACGCCGCTGCCTGGGACCGCGTATTTCGAGGAGATGCGGCCGCGCATCCGCGCGGTGGAGTGGGCGCAGTACGACATGCACCACCTGTTGTGGGAGCCGCGCCTGGGCCCGGAGCGCTTCTTCGAGCTGTACTGCGAAACCTGGCGGCGGTCCGTGCTCAATCTCCGGGGCCGCAAGTCGTGGCGCGAATGGGCTCGACAGGTGAGCGTGCGCGACGTCCCACACCTGACGCGCATGCTCCTCCGGACCCAGCGCATGATGCGTCCAGCGGCGTACCTGCAGGAGCACCGCCTGGCGACCTAAAAAATGACGCCTGGCGTCATTTCGCGCGAAACATGTCGTCGGTTACCGGAACATTCAGCGTGAGGTCGTCGAGAGCGATCGTCTTCTGATCGCCGCCGGGAAACGTCATTCGCATCTGCACCAGCAGGTCGTTGTTGCGATCGATCCAGAGTTCGAGCCGCTCCAGCCCTTCCCGAATCTGTTTGCGCTTCGGCTTCATGTCGATCAAATCGGCGTGGCGCAGTTTGACGTCCGGGCCGGCGGCGATCTCGAACATCGATCGCAGCTCATCGACGCTCGCATGCGTGAAATAGCGATCGATTCGCTTCTGAATATCGGTGATGTTGATCTGCTGGCGTTCCTGCCGGTCCGGCCAGCTCAGCGTCAACGTCTTGCCGTCCATCGTCAGCGTCTTCGCTTCCGGATCGGTGTAGGTCATCGCCACGCGCGCGGGAGCTGCGGCGACGACCGTGCCATGGGCGACGATCGGCTTCACCAGCAGGCTCGAGGTGGTGGTCTCGGTGAATCGCGCGCGAAGAGAGGTCATGGTGCGCTGCCTGACCAGGCCTCGCGCGTAGATCTCCGTGAACAGGTCTGGCGCGGCCAACAGCGGGCTGAGCGAGAGCAGCGCGAGCGCGTTGGCCGCCAGCCACGGTCGATTGACCACCTTCATCCGCCAATGGTACCGTAACCGGCCCGATGCGCGAGCGGGTCTTCATCACCGGCATCGGCTGCATTTCCAGCTTCGGCATAGGCCATCAGGCGTTCAGCGAGGCCCTCCTCGCGGGCGCGTCGGGTGTCGGGCCGATCACGGCATTCGACACATCCTCGTGCCGCTCTCATCAGGCAGCGACCATCCAGGGATTCGATCCGACGGCATTCATCGCGCCGCTCAAGCTCCGCCGCGTCGATGAGGTCGGCCGGCTTGCCCTCGTCTGCGCGCGGCTGGCGTTCGACGATGCCGGATGGGCGACGTCGCCGGAGGGCAGCGATGACATCGGCGTCGCCCTGGGCACGTACACCGCCGGACTCCACAGCACCGTCGCGTATCTCCGCGGACTGGTCAGAGAGGGCGCGGGCGGCGTCCCGGCGCTGCTCTTCAGCAACACGGTGTCGAACGCGCCAGCCAGCCTGTGCGCCATTGAATTCGGACTGCGCGGGCCCAATGTGACCTTCAGTCAGCGTGAGGCCTCGAGCCTGGCGGCGCTGACGTTCGCCACGGGGGCGATTCGCGACGGTCGTGTGTCCGGCATGCTGACGGGCGGCGTCGACCGATTCGAAGAGACGTTCTTCAAGGCTCACGATCGGTTCCGCGCCTTGTCGCCAAAGCGTGCGGGCGGCGATGAAGCGGCCAGACCATTCGATCGCCGCCGCAACGGACTTGTGCTGGGTGAAGGCGGCTTCACGCTGCTCCTCGAGTCGTCTGCCTCAGCCGCCCGGCGCCGCGCGCGCGTGTACGGTGAGATTCTCGGCGTCGGCGCAAGCGCATCGAAGGCCGCAATCAACGCCTGGCCAAGTGACCCGTCAGGGCCTGCGAAGGCCATTCAGATCGCCCTGGCAGACGCCGCGCTTGGCCCGGAAGGCATCGACGCGTTCTTCGCCTCGGCAAACGGATCGGTCGATCTCGACGCGGTTGAAGCCTCGGCGATCGCCGCGACGTTCGGCGACCGCCGGGTGGCCGTCACGTCGCTCAAAGGCGCCATTGGAGAATCCGGCGCAGGCGGTGCGGCAGGCCTGATTAGCGCGCTGCTGAGCTTGTCGTCCGGCTTCGTGCCGCCGACGGCCGGATGGAGCGAGCCGGATCCCGCGTGCGACGTGAACGTCAGCCGGAGCCTCCGTCCGTTCAGCGGTGACGTCTGCCTCATCAACAGCATCGCCAGCGGCGGCACGAGCTACGCCATGGTGGCCCGCGTGCTCCGCGCGGGTGGCGAGCCATCCGATCAGTTGTAGAATCGCTCGCCTTGCCTGGGAAGATCGAAGGAGTCACGGATTGGCCGACGACGAGTCGCTGACCGGCCGCGTCGCAGTTGTGACGGGCGGCTCGCGGGGGATCGGCCGCGCGATCGCGGTCGCGCTGGCGCGACGCGGCGCCGACGTCGCGATCTGCTATCGCGAGCGGGCCGACGCGGCAATCGAGGCGGAAGCCGCGATTCGGGCGCACGGCGTGCGGGCGCTGGCGGCTCCGTGCGATGTCCGCGACGAATCGGCGGTGGCGGATTTTTTTTCGCGCGTCGCGCGTGACCTGGGCCCGGTCGACATCCTCGTCAACAACGCCGGCATCGCTCGCGACGGCCTGCTCATGTTCATGGAACCGGCCCAATGGGACGACGTCGTCGAACACGAACCTGGGCGGCGCGTTTCGCTGCATTCGCGCCGCGGCACGGGGCATGCTGCTGCGCCACTGGGGCCGCATCGTCAACATCGTCTCGGCCAGCGGGGATGTCGGCGCGATCGGCCAGTCGAACTATTCGGCCTCCAAGGCCGGAGTCATCGGCCTGACGCGCACACTGGCGCGTGAGTTTGCGCGGCAGGGCGTGCTCGTCAACGCCGTGTCGCCGGGGCTGATTGAGACCGACATGATCGCTGGCCTCACTGCCGAGCGCCGAAAGGAGCTGCTGCGAGACGTGTCACTCGGCCGGACGGGCCGTCCGGAGGAGGTGTCGGCCCTTGTGGCGTTTCTCGTTTCACCAGCCGCCAGTTATATTACGGGGCAGGTCATCGGCGTCGACGGCGGACTGCTGTAGGGTCCCAGAGCCGAAGGGCCCAGGGCTCCAGTTCCGCCCTGGCCGAGGGGCCTCGAGTTGTTGATTCTGCGAATCCAGAACCCCCATGCCTCCGGAAACGCTCGAAAGCCAGGTCAAAGCCGCGATCGTCAGATGTCTGAAAATGCCGATCGCGCCGGAGGACATCACGGACGACATGGCGCTGTTCGGACAAGGGCTGGGGCTCGATTCGATCGATGCGCTCGAGCTGGTACTCGAGCTGCAGCGATCCTTCCACGTGGTCGTGAGCGACGAGCAGATGGGACAGCGCGTACTGCGCGACGTGCGATCCATCGTCCAGTTCATCGAGGAGCAGCGCGGGAGTGCGGCCGGCGGCTGATGCGCAATTGCCTCACCGTCGACGTCGAGGAATGGTTCCACGTCTGCGGCGCAGGCGGCGCGCTCGCGCCCGACAAGTGGGCCCACTTGCCGAGCCGCGTCGTCGCCAACACCCAGGATCTGCTCGCGCTCTTCGAGCGCCGGGGCGTGCGGGCGACCTTCTTCGTGCTCGGTTGGGTGGCGATGCGGTACCCGCGTATCGTCGAACGAGATCGTCGCGGCGGGACACGAGGTCGGATCCCACGGTCATCTTCATCGACGCGTCTACGACCTGACGCCCGAGGAGTTTTCGCGCGATCTCGAGGCCGCGCGGCAATCTCTGACCCAAGCCGGCGCGGCGACGGTGATCGGATTCCGGGCGCCGGAATGGTCGATTAACGATCGCTCCCTGTGGGCGCTCGACGTGTTGGCGCACAGGCACTTCAGGTTCGACTCGAGCATGGCGCCGCTCAGAATTGTCGGCAATCCCGCGTATCCTCAGATCCCGCACCAGCGGACCACCAGCGCGGGCGGGTTGACCGAGTGCCCCCCGTTCGTCGGCCGCCGGCTCGGTCAGAACATGCCACTGGGGGGCGGCTGGGGATTGCGGATGACGGCGCCGATCGACGTGCTCCGGGCTCTCGAGCGGCGCAACCGCGATGGCCAGCCCGCCGTGCTGTGGGTGCACCCCTGGGAGATCGACCCCGACCCTCCACGCGCGCGCCTGCCCTGGCCGCAGCGGTTTGCGCATTACTTCCGCCTGGACGGATTCAAACAGCGTCTCGACGAACTGCTCGAGGGCGGCGCGTTCGGCCCGATAGGCGAGGCGCTGGGGTACGTGCAGCCGCAATGAACCGGGTTCTTCGCGGTGCCATTCTGGCCGCGGCCTGGCTCGTTCCGGCGGGTGGATGGGCGCGCGCGCCCGTACCTCTTCTGCATGGGATTGGCGTCGAGGAGACCCTCGACGGGCCATCCGTGCTCGCGACCGCCTGGCCGGCCAGCCCTGCGTCGCAAAGTGTGCCGATCGTCGTCCATCTCGTCTTTCAGGGAGCCGGATCGCCGGCGACGCTCGATCGACTCGATGCGCGCGTGGCGATGTACCGGGCGCGTCACATTCCGGTCGTCCTCGTGCTCGGCGCGTTCCCGCAATCGGATGCCGCAATCGCGGCCTGGCGGCAACTGGTGAGATCGATCGTTGAGCGCGAGCGAGGAAAGATCTCGGCCTATCAGTTCGGCGCCGTAGCCCCCGCCGGCGCGCCGCTACCTGGGCCGTACGCCTTTCTGCTCAAGCAAGCGTCCATCCAGATTCGATCGGTCGATTCCGACGCGCAGATCGTCCAGGGGCCCGTGCGCGCGCCCGACACGGACTGGTTGACTCGGGTCTACGCCGAAGGTGTGGCGCCGTACGTCGATGCCCTTGCCATCGACGAGCCGCCTGCGCCCGGGGCCGCCTCGACGATTCAAGGACTGGCCGCCGTCGTCGGCCGGGAAGATCCGACGGCTTCGATGTGGCTCGGTCCCGTGACATTGCCGGATCAGCCAGCCCCTGCGACCGAGCGGCTGATCGAAACGGTTCTGCGTGGTCTAGGGACGAAGGTGGACCTGACGATCGTCCGTGCGGGCCCGGTGCCGCTGCGCGCTGCCCTGACGGCCGCGTCGCGGATCGGCGATCTGCTCGCAGGCGATATGGTCGCCCTCGACGCGCCCGTGCGCTGGTTCCGCGGCGGGACGGAGATCACGACGAGCGTGCCGTCGCGCCTGCTCTACAGCCAGGCCAGTTCGAACAGCTATCTTGTCTTTGGCGGAGTGGCCGCGCCCGCGGCCTCGGAAGTCGAAGTGGATGTGAGCATGCAGTCGCCGGCGGTTCGCGATCCGGTGTCAGGAACGATCGAGAGACTGCCGCTTCCTCCGCGGGCGGCGAACACGTCTCGACGCCTCGCGGTCGGCCTTGCCGGCCGCCCCCTCGTGCTCGACTTCAACTATGGGTCCAGCACCCGTTCCTCCTCGACCGAAGTCCGGAAGCCCTCGCTTCCCGACATCGGCGAGGTCATCGCGCGGCATCAGCAGGCTCAGGCGGCGCAGGACGCGGCGCTCGTCAACTATCTCGCGCATCTGCGGATCGCACAGCACTTCCATCCAACGGCGGCCGATCCGGCGTACGACCTCGTGTTCGAAAACGAGTTGTTCTTCGACCGTACCGGCGTTGAATGGTCGCAGTTGAGCCTTTCAATCAACGGCGCCACGTGGCGGGGCAACCCGCCGTCGATTCCCCTCCTGCAGCCGGAAAAAGTGCTCTCGCTGCCGCTCGAGCTGCGCCTGAACCAGGACTACCAGTACCGTCTGGACGGCATCGACTCGGTCGACGGCCGCGAGGCGTACGTCGTCCGATTCGATTCCGACCGAGGCCTCGCGCGCGCTGTACCGGGGCACGGTCTGGATCGACCGGGCCACGTTCGTCCGATTGAAGGTGGCGGCCGTGGAGACTCACGCGAGCGGCGTCGTCTCGGCGAATGAGGAAGAACAGACGTTTGAGCCGGTCGGGAACATCGACGGCCAGGCGATTCTGGCTGGCCACGCATCTGGTGAGCCGGCAGACGTTCCTCGTCGCCGGGCGCACCATCCTGAACGAGCGCGAAATGCGCCTCACCGACATCCGCCTCAACGCGCCAGATTTCGAAAGGGCGCGCGCCAGCGCGCGGGCCGGCGATCGCGTGATGTATCGCGATACCGACCAGGGCGTACGCTACCTCGTCAAGAAGGGCGGCGCCCGGGTCGTCAGCGACACCATCACCACGTCCGCCCGGGCCTTCGCCCTGGGCACCGACGTGGACCCCTCATTCGACTATCCCTTGCCGATTGTCGGCATCGACATCCTCGATTTCGACTTTCTGCATCGCGACCTGCAGTTGGCGCTGCTGTTTGGGGGCGTAATCGCGCTCGGCAACGTGCAGCGCGCCGGCCTGTGGGGCGGACGATTCGATGCGAGCGTCGATTTCTTCGGGCTTGCCCTCAGGAGCACCGATGCCGTCTTCGACGCCTCTGGCGAGCGCCTCGGCGAGCGCGTGCGTACGCGTCCGGCGTCGACCGGCGTGAACCTTGGCTACCGCGTGTCGTCCGCGCAGAAGCTGTCGGCGCGCTACGAGCTTCGGTTCGACGGGTATTCGCGCGACCCCAAGACCTCGGCGGACTTCACGCTCCCGTCCAGCACGGCGACGATGGGGGGCGGAGGCGGGTATGAGTACCGGCGGCACGGCTATTCGTTCGCAGCGAACGGTTCGGCGTACCGACGAAATACCTGGACGCCCTGGGGGGATATCTCGGCCTTTGATCCGTCCACCCGAACGTACACGCGATACGATCTGGGGTTGTCGAAGGACTTTATCTTTGCGACTTTTCACACCGTGCATTTGAATGGCCAGTACTTTGGCGGCGCGCGACTCGATCGCTTCAGCCGGTACCAGTTCGGGCTGTTCGACGCGACGCGGATGCACGGCGTGCCGTCGGCCGTCAGGTTCGACGAGCTGGCGATGTTCCGGGGGTCCTATTCGTTCAACCTGTTCGACCAGTACCGCATGGATCTCTTTGTCGATCAGGCGGTCGGGCGAGACGCGTCTGTCGACGATCGCTGGCGATCGGTGACGGGGCTGGGCGCCGCCGTCAATTTTCGGGGCCCGCACGGTACGATTATCCGTGGCGACGTCGGACACAGTTTTCTGCCGCCTGAATACCGGGGCGCGGGATCGACAGTGGTGCAGATAATGATCTTGAAGCCGCTATGAACGCCGGGACACGTCTGCTGCGCGCCGACCTGCACGTCCACTCGTATCACTCGGGGTACGCTCCGCATTTTCGCTTCCTGCGGACCCGTGACTGCTACTCGGATCCCGACGCGGTCTACCGCGTGGCGAAGGGCCGAGGGATGGATCTCGTCACGATCACCGACCACGACAGCATCGCCGGCTGCCTCGAATTCCTCGCGCGCCATCCGTCGGCCGACGATTTCTTCATCAGCGAGGAAATCGAATCCTGGTTCCCGGATCTGCCGCTGAAAGTGCATGTCGGAGCCTACGGGTTGTCCGAGCGCATCCACGCCGAGGCGCAGCGGCTTCGCGGAAACGTCTACGAGCTCACGGCGTACCTTCGCCGGGAAGATGTCGCCTTCGCCCTGAACCACATGTTCTTCTTCTTCCAGCGCCAGATCCCGCTCGCGCAGTACCTGCGGGCGGTGCTGGCCCTGTTTCCGGCCTTCGAAGCGCGGAACGGCGCCATGCTGCGCGAACACAACGGGCTCATCGAGGAAGTGTTGCGCGCCCGAGTCGGCGAGGCGCCCGTCGGCCTTTTCGGCGGCAGTGACGCACATACGCTGCGCCGGGTGGGCACGACCTACACCGAGGCTGAAGGACGCACCCGGGAGGATTTCTTCAGCAGTCTGCGGGGTGGACGCACCCGAGTTGGCGGACGGCACGGCACCACGCTCGACATCGCGGCTGAAATCTACGGCGTCATCGGCAACTATTGGGCGGAACTGGCCGGCTTCGGCCGTCCCGATTTGAGTTGGCCGCGGCGTGGCATCGGCTTCGCCTGGTCGCTCGCCTCACTGCCGGTCGAGTTTGTCCCGTTCTTGATTGGCGCCCTCCAGAAACGGCAGGAAGCTCACGCCATCGCCCGATGCCGGCTCGATATCGTGCGCGCGGCCAGGAGCGCGGCCGCCGATATCCACGCGAGTGTTCTCGGGGCCCAGTCGTGAACGAACGCCGGGTCGTCGTCACTGGGATTGGCCTGCTGAGCGCGCTGGGCACCACGCGGGACGACGTCTGGACGGGCATGATCGCAGGCCGCTGTGGGATTCGAGACCTGGCGCTGTTCGACGGCACCGGGTGCCGCAGCCAGCAGGTCGCCGAGGTCGGCTCGTTCGCGCCGGACCCTGGTTTCTCGCCGAAGGCCTGGCGGCGCCTGTCACGCAGCGATCAGATGGCGGTCCTGGCCTCACGAGAGGCAATCGCCGATTCGGGCATTCTGGACAACGGCCTCGGCCGCGATCGCATCGGCGTCGTGCTCGGATCCGGTACGGCGGACCTGCTTCGAAACGAGGAGTGGTTTGCCGAGGTCGAGGTGGCGGGCATACGGCGCGCGGCGCCGGCGAAGATCTTCGGGCACTTCTCGACCGCGTCTGGAGACGTCGTCGCATCGCTCTTCGGCCTCGAAGGGCTGAAGGCGTCCGTCCTGTCGGCCTGCTCCTCGAGCACCGTGGCGATTGGCTACGCCGGCGAGGCGATCATGCGGGGCCAGGCCGACGCCATGATCGCCGGGGCGAGCGACGCGCTCTGCCGCGTGACGCTCACCGGCTTCAATGCGCTGCGCCTCGTCGACGACGAACCCTGCCGCCCATTCTGCCGGACGCGGAAGGGCATGAACATCGGCGAGGCCGCGGCGATGCTCGTCCTCGAAGAGATGTCGCACGCCAGGCGTCGCGGCGCGCGCATCTATGCCGAGCTGGCCGGCTACGGCATGCGTTGCGAGGCGTACCATCCGACCGCGCCAGAGCCCGAGGGGCGGGCCGTGGCGGCGTTGATAGATGACGCCTTGCGGGCCGCGCGGCTCTCGAAGGACGCCATCGATCACGTCAACGCCCACGGCACGGCGACGCCGCAGAATGACCAGGCCGAAGCGCGAGGACTGCGTCGCGTCTTCGGCGCGCGCGCGGATGAGCTCCCTGTCACCTCCATCAAGTCCATGGTCGGACACTGTCTGTCGGCGGCGGGCGCGATCGAGGCGGCGGCACTCGCGCTGTCGATCGCGTCAGGCGTCGTTCCGCCGACCATCAACTTCCGCGAAGCGGATCCGGAATGCGCGCTCCATATTGTGGCGAACGACGCGCGGAAGATGCGCGTCACCTGCGGGGTGTCCACATCGCTCGCTTTCGGTGGCAACGATGCCGCGCTCGTGATGCGAAAGGTTTAGGCGCCAGGGACTCGGCACTTGGCACTGGAAAGACTCCTCGCCAAGTCCACTCTCTCTAGTGCCGAGTGCCGAGTGCCGAGTGCCGATCTTCATATGCGCTGCCTCAAGCTCACCATTGCGTACGACGGCACGAACTACGTCGGCTGGCAGCGGCAGGCGACCGGTGTCTCCGTCCAGCAGCTCATCGAACACGCGTTCGAGCCGATCGCGGGTGAGGCGCCTGCCGTGGCTGGCGCGGGCCGCACCGACGCCGGCGTGCACGCGCTGGGGCAGGTCGCCAGCGTCAGGATCGAGACCATGCTGCCCCCTCCCACGCTGCGCCGCGCGCTCAACTTCCGGCTGCCGCCCGATGTCCGCGTGCTTCACCTGGAGGATGCCCCGCCCGACTTTCACGCCCGCTTCCAGGCCACCGGCAAACGCTACCGATACCGGCTCGCGACGGCGTCGGTGCTCTCGCCGTTTGATCGATGGTTCGTCTGGCACGCGCCCGGCCACAACGACGTGGACGGGATGCGGCGCGCAGCCGCGCGGCTCGTCGGCTGCCATGACTTCGCCTCGTTTCAGGCCGCGGGCGCCGATGCTGACGACACGGTCAGGACGATCCGGGAGTTGACGATTCGTGAGGGCGCAGCCGAGCTGGTGTTCGACATCGAAGGCGATGGATTTCTGAGACACATGGTCCGGGCGATCGTCGGCACGCTGGTCGACATCGGCGCCGGCCGCCGCCCGCCGGATTCCATGGGCGAAATCCTCGCCGCCCACGACCGCCAGGCCGCCGGCCGCACCGCGCCAGCACAAGGGCTTACACTCGTGGAAGTCACATATCACAGGGTGAACGCGTGATTCATCCCTGCCGGTGCCTCTGCTAAGATCTCCTAGCTTCAGCCGATGTCCCTCCTCGATGTCCTGTCCGCCATCGTTCCCGGTTCGCCGGAGGAAGACCTCGCGCGGCGAATCGACTTCGCCCGGCTGCCGCGGCACATCGCGGTCATCATGGACGGCAACGGCCGGTGGGCCGCGACGCGGCATCTGCCGCGAGTGGAGGGACATCGCGCGGGCATTGACGCTGTGCGGGAGACAGTCGAGACGTCCGCCCGGCTGGGTGTTTCGGTGCTCACCCTCTATGCGTTCTCCGTCGAGAACTGGAAGCGTCCGGATGCGGAAATCCGCGCACTGATGGCCCTTCTCAAACATTACCTGCGGCTCGAGCTGAAGAACCTGCTCAAGAACAACATCCGGTTCCATGTCATCGGGCAGCGCGATCGGTTGAGCCCTGAAATCCGCCGGGAGCTCGAGATGGCGGAGGCCCAGACGCAGGACAACACGGGCATGCTGTTCAACATCGCCCTCAGCTATGGTGGACGCGCCGAGATCGTCGACGCCGCGCGCGCCGCCATTCGCCAGGGGCTCGATCCCGCCATGCTGGACGAGCAGACGTTCGGCGCCTTTCTGTACACCGCCGGTCAGCCTGACCCCGATCTCCTGATCCGGACCAGCGGCGAGATGCGCGTCAGCAATTTTCTGCTGTGGCAGATCGCCTATGCGGAGATCTGGGTCACTGAAGCGCTCTGGCCGGACTTCCGCGCCCGGCACCTTCTCGAGGCCGTTGTCGATTATCAGAAACGCGAACGTCGTTACGGCGCGATCACCCCGGAGCCGGCGGCAGCTGGGAAGCGGTGATGGCTTGAGGCTCGAGGCTCGGGGCGCGAGGTCAGCCCCAAGCCGCGCCCGAGGCCCCAAGCCTTCATGACGCGCGTCCTTTCCGCCGCCGTTCTGATCGGCCTGCTGGTTGTCACTGTCTGGTTCCTTCATCCGCTCGCGACCGTCGGCGTCGCGACGGTCATTGCCGTACTCAGCGCGGCAGAACTGTCGGGACTCTCGCGGCAACTCGGCGTTCCACTGCCGTCGCGCTTCGTGGCACCGATTGCCGGCGTGATCTGCGCGGTGTTCGGCCTGGGCCTGACAGGCGGGCGAGGCACGCCGGCCGACGTGCTGCCGCTCGTCGTGCTGTCACTGATCATCGCCGGCGGTGTGCTCACGCTGGCGGCCGGGCCGCCGGACTCCTCAGTGCTCGCACGCGCGGCCGCGTGCATCATGATGCCCCTCTACATCGGTCTGCCGCTTGGCGCCATCGCCCGGGTGCGGGTGGTCTATGGCGTGGAAGTCGTCAGCACCCTGGCCGTTCTGGTGATCGTCAGCGACTCCGCTCAATACTTCGTGGGCCGGTTGGCCGGCCGCCACAAGCTCGCGCCGCTCGTGAGTCCGGCGAAAACCGTTGAAGGCGCGCTGGGCGGGGTTATCGCGGCGGGGGCCGTGGGTGCCACCTTGGGCGCGCGGTGGATTCCGGGCCTCGGGTCGGCCAGCGGCGGAGTGCTCGGTGCCCTGGTGGCGGCCTTCGGCATCACCGGAGACCTGTTCGAATCGCTCTTGAAGCGGGGCGCCGGCGTGAAGGACAGTTCGTCGTTGATTCCCGGACACGGGGGCGTCCTCGATCGCATCGACAGCTGGTTGTTTGCCGGCCCCGTGTTCTACGTGTTTCTCAGGTACTTCGCGTGACGCGTCTTGCGATTCTCGGCTCGACCGGGTCAATCGGCCGGAGCGCCCTGGCCGTCGTTGACGCGCATCCCGATCGGCTGCAGGTTGTCGCCCTGGCCGCCGGCGAAAACGCTTCGCTGCTCGCGGAGCAGGTCTCTCGGTATCGGCCGCGACTGGCCGGCATCGCGTCGGAACCCGGCCGCGACGAACTGTCCCGCCGCCTGACGGGACCGGCTCCTCCTGAGATCGTCGCCGGACCCGAGAGCCTGTGCGCTGCCGCGACGCATGGCGATGTGGACCTGGTGCTCTGCGCGTCCTCCGGCACGGCCGGCCTTGAAGCCGTGCTGGCCGCGATCGACGCGGGCAAGACTGTCGCGCTCGCCAACAAGGAAGTGCTCGTGATGGCGGGCCGTCTGGTGACGGAAGCCGCTCGCCGCCGGCGCACTGCGATCCTGCCGGTGGACAGCGAGCACAACGCGATCCACCAGTGCCTGCACGGGCGCACGGCGGCGGAGATCCGGCGCCTCATCCTGACCGCGTCGGGCGGGCCGTTCAGGTCGCTCGACGCCGCGGCACTTGCGCGCGTGACGCCGGAAGCGGCGCTTCAGCACCCGACCTGGCAGATGGGCCGCAAAGTGACTATCGACTCGGCCACCCTCATGAACAAGGGGCTCGAGGTCATTGAGGCGCACTGGCTCTTCGGCGTGTCGTCCCGCGAGATCGACGTCGTCATTCACCCGCAGTCGATCGTGCATTCCATGGTCGAGCTGCGCGACGGATCCGTGATCGCCCAGCTCGGCGTGACCGACATGCGGCTGCCGATTCAGTACGCTTTCTCGTACCCGGAGCGGTGGGATGGGGGACTACCGTCGTTGGACATCGGCCGCCTGGGCCCCCTGGAGTTCTCGATGCCGGATCTCGACCGCTTTCCCTGTCTGCGCCTGGCCTATCGGGCGCTCGAGGCCGGCGGTCAGGCGCCCATTGTGCTGAACGCCGTCAACGAGGTTGCCGTGGGTGCGTTTCTGGCGGGACAGTTGCCCTTCACCGGGATTCCTGCGCTCATCGAGGACGCCATCGCCGCCCTGAAGGACGCGCGCGAGCCCGCCTCACTGGCGGATGTCCGGGCGGTGGACAGCCGGGCCAGGGCTCAGGCGCAGGAAACGATCAGTACGCTACGATCGTCGGGACAAGTAGAACGCAAGGGACTTCATTGACAACCATCATTGCCTTTCTGTTCGTGTTGGGTGTGCTCATCTTCGTGCACGAGCTGGGCCATTTCCTCATGGCCCGCCTTCACGGGGTGCGCGTGATTCGCTTCTCGCTCGGCTTCGATCCCAAGCTGGTCAGGTTCGAGCGCGGTGGCACTGAGTACAGCATCGGGATCATTCCACTCGGCGGCTTCGTCAAGCTGGCCGGCGAGACGGTGGAAGATCAGCGCACCGGCGCGCCCGATGAGTTTCTTTCGAAGAGCAAGTGGGTCCGCTTCCAGGTCTATCTGGCCGGGCCGGTCATGAACATGCTGCTGGCCCTGGTGCTCCTGACGATCACGCTCTCGCGCGGCGCGGACGTTCCGCTGTTCGAAAGCGCGCCGGCGGTGATCGGTGCCGTTGCGGACGGCAGCCCTGCGGAAAAGGCCGGCCTCAAGCCAGGCGACCAGGTCGTGCGCCTGGGCGATCTCGACGTGAAGACGTGGGATCAGCTCGACGCCGCCGTGGCGCCACAGGCTAACCGGCTGCTCGAGATTGTGGCGGTGCGCAACGGCCAGCGCATCAGCGCGCGTATCACGCCCGACGCGGTCAGCAAGTACGAAGTCGGCAGCCTGGGGATCGTGCCGGTGATGCGGCCGCAGCTGCTCAGCGTCGATCCCTCCGGGCCGGCCGCAAGCGCCGGCTTACAGCGCGGCGACGTGCTGCTCGCCGTGAACGGCTCGCGCATGGATCAGGCGGGCGTGATGGACATCATTCACCAGAGCGCCGGCAAGCCAATCACGATCACGGTCGAGCGCGACGGTATGTCGCGCGACGTCGTCATCGTGCCCGAGAAGCACGGCGACGTGGGCCTCATCGGCGTCAGCATCAACCCGTACGAGGTCCGCCGGGTCGACCTCAATCTCTGGCAGGCGGCGAAGATGAGCCTCCAGCGCAATTGGGAGACGACGACGATGATTGCGGTAACGTTGCGGGGACTGTTCCGCGGACAGACGCCGATGCGCCAGCTGATGGGCCCGCTGGCCATCGCTCAACTGTCGGGCAACGCCGCTCAGCTCGGCTGGAACTACCTCCTCGAGCTCATGGCGATGATCAGCCTCAACCTCGGCTTGATCAATCTGCTGCCCGTTCCGGTGATGGACGGCGGTCAGATCGCGATTCTGGCATTTGAGGGTCTGATCCGCCGCGACCTCAGCATGCGCGTCAAGGAACGCATCCTCATGGCCGGCGCGGTCCTCATCGTCGCGCTCATGGCGACGGTGATCTACAACGACATCATGCGGTTACTGAGGTAGGGGGATCCTGCCCCCGGCCGCACGGTTTCCTGCCTCCGACTGGAACGGTACCCGAGCGGTCTAACCCTATCTAGGAGGCGTTCCCATGAACAAGACGATCTGTGTGATCGGCTCTCTGTTGACAGGTGTCACCGCCGGCATCGTGATGACGAATACGCTCTCGGCGCAGGTGAGGCGGCCGCCCTCGAACGCGCGGCTCGTCATCAGCGACGTGACGAAGAGCACACCGACGGGCGAGAGCCTGTTCTTCATTCGGGACACGAAAACCAACGGGTGCTGGCTTGGCTACGCCACGAGCCTCGGAAGTTCGATTGCGAGCGCGCCGACGGAAGCGTGCCAGATTGCGCCGGAGCCGACGCCGTCTCGTTGAGGAATGGGCGCAGCGCCCCCGATCCTTCCTGTTACTTGATCTCGAACACCACACGAACGACTTCGGGATCGGTCGTCGCCGGAGGCCGGTCGTCCGTCAGGACCTCGAACGCGCGGCCGATTCTTGTTGCCCGCGGGGTCCTCGACGAGCGTCAACGCCACCAACTCGTAGCGACCGGGCTGCCACGCGGCGTCCGGAGTCATGGCCCAGGTCATCTCCTCTGCCCCGACGGCGACGCGGCCCTGGACGCTGCGGCCGTCCGCCGACCGCACGCCGATCGCGCGCTCGAGAAGCGCGCGATCAAGAGGTGCCGGGAACCTCACGGTCACCGGCGAGCGGCTCCCGGCCGGCGGCGCCGCGATGCGCCACTGAGCCGTCGACAGCGCGTCGTAGGCCGCCGCGCCGGCGGTGAAATCGCGCCGGAAGCCGGCGAGGAGCGGCCGGCCGGCCGCGTCCGGCCAGCCCTGGTCGACGGTAATGGCGTACCGCCGGCCGCGCAGAATCGCCCGTCCCATTGCGACGTTCGGCCCGACGCCACGCTTGACGCGCCCGGGATCGAAGAACACGGTCAGTCGCGTCGCGTCCGGGTTCCAGAGGTCCGCGTAGGCGGCAAGAATGGCGTCAGGTACTTCGTGCCCGCTATCGTCCACCAGATGGACGTACTTTGTTCCGGCCCCCCGTGACATCGGGCCGGAGAAGTGGACGTAGAAGCGCAGCATGTTTTCGGGCCATACCGCCGCGGACGGATAAATCTCCGTGACGGATGTCGAGGGCGAAGGCTCATCTCGGTCAACGCGAAGCCGGACATCGAGGGCGGCCTCGCCCCGTGGTACAGGCAACCTGCCGGGATCGACACGCACCGAGTAGCTGCGCCCCGGATCGAACCCGAATCGCGGATGAAACTCCACGGCGTCGTCGGTCACGACAAACCGGCCCGCGATGGGTGCAACACTGTTGTCACTGACCGTCACGCGCAGCAGTTGCTGCCACGCCGGCTCGGCAAGGCGGGCATCCTTCAACGCGCGGAGTTCGGCGGCGGAGAGGCCGGTGACGCGCACGAACGTGTCGGCTGGCGTCTTGCCGGCGGCCAGCGTCGCGTTGAGCGGACCTGCCGCCGAGTCTGCGGCCCGGCCACAGGCAGCGGCAACGGACAGGAACAGGAAGACGAGAAAGAGGAGCGGCGGCGGGCGACGCCAGGCGCGCATGACGGGATCGACGGGAGTGAGGGTGCGTACGCGCCCTCACTCCCTCCGGTGCCTGTGCGACCAATCGTTACGGCAGTACGGTCGTCGCCAGATTGCGTGTGCCGTCCTGGGCGCGGCTGATGAACACCGCGTGCAGCCCGTCCAGACGGTCGAGCTGCTCCACGCCGGCCATCGACGGCACCGGCTGGAAGGTGCCGGCGGTGTCGACCTTGGCGGTAATGGCCGGCGCAGTCGCGAACTGCGCGGTCGGCACCTTCACGATGCCGTGGCGGCTGTTGGCGATCAGGAAATAGTCCTGACCATCCTTCGCGTACGAGATCATGTCGATCGGCTGATTGCCGGCGCCGAGATCCATCATCGTGTGGCCGACCACCTTCTGGCCGGGCTTGAGCGCGTCGATGGGAAACTTCACGAGCGGCGTGCAGGTGTAGGCGGCCACGATGGTCGGCTGATTGCCCACGCGGTACGGAAGAAACGTCATCACCGGCGCCCGCGTCTCGAACTGGCCGTGATTGCCGTGGTAGATCTCCACGCTGGTGCCCTGGTCGGTCCTGCTGAAGGGATACGCCACGGACCACAGCTTGGAGGCAAATTCCTCATTCGAAAGACCAGCTACGTACAACCGGCCGTCAACCAACGCCATGTCGGTCACCGATTGCGTACGGCCTCCGCGCCCGCTCGGACTCACGGCCGCCGGGTTGGGCAGCGCCATGCTCGTGAACTTCACGGTCTCGAATGCCACGACGTCGACCTTGCCTGCGCCGTCCACGCGAAGGAGCGCGGGCTGGGCGGCGGCGCCCTGGCCGCGCATGACGGCAACAAACGAGTTCTTGGACGTCGGATGCACCGCGAGATCGACGATCGAGATCTCGGCCGGCGCGGTACCGACGATGGCGGCAATCCGCTCATCCAGCTTGGGCACGGCCGCCGTGCCAGGTGATCCGCCCGACGCCTGCGCGCCGAGGTCGAGGGCGAAGATCGTCGCGGCACGAGGGTCCGCGGCGTAGAGCACGCCATCCGGCCCAAACGCCAGTGGCCCGATCGACGAGAAAGATGGGGCCATCGCCGTCGGTACGAGTCGGGCGGCCATGGGTGCTGACGTCGCCGCGAGGAGCGCGATCGTCAGACTTGCAGCGAGCTTGAGAAACTGCATCGGAGGCTTCTCCTCTGCCGGCCAGGGGCCGGCCGCTTGTGTGTGGACGAAGAAGCTATTTGAGCACGAGGCCCATGGAGGTTCAAGCGGAACCGCGTTGAGCTCGACACAATCCAGCTGCCCTCACGGCGGCACCGAGCAGCGCGGCTTCGGGGTTCAGAATGACGTGGACGGGGAGCGCGCGGAGCAGGTCGATCATGGGTGCCTTGCTGCGAAAGGCGTCCATGAACGGCCCGCGCTCCAGGGCCGGAAGAATCTTGGGGGCAGTGCCGCCACCGATATATACGCCGGCGAGGGCCATCGTCCGGAGCGCCAGATTGCCGGTTTCAGCGCCGTATGCCTCCACGAACATGTCCAGCGCTTCGACGCACTTCTCGCAGCGGTGGTCGAGCGCGGAGTCGCTGATGCGCGCAGGCAATTCGGCCTCGTCAACGTCGCCGTTGACGACCGGACAGGCCGTCGACAGATCCTGCGTCCCGTGAGTGAACCGAAACAGGTTGACCAGCCCGTGGCCCGAGATGACGCGTTCGTTGGACACCCGGCCGTGGATACGCGTCAACTCGTCGACGAGCGCCATCTCGCGGGCCGTTCGCGCGGCAAAATCGGCGTGTCCACCCTCCGACGCGGCCGGCAGGAACCGGCCGTTGTTGAGGTTGTGGAGCAGGGCTTCGCCGAGTCCGGTCCCCGCCGCGATAATCGCGCCATTGCCCGCCGGCATCGCCACGCCCTTCTGCAGCACCAGCAGCTCGTCACGTGCGAGTACGGGCACGGCGAAACCGAGTGCCTCGAGATCGTTGAGCAGAACGGCGGGGCAGCCCGCGAACCGCAGGCTGACGGCCGAGACGTCGGCGACCCATGGTACGTTCGTCAGCCGCGCCGTGTGCCCGGTCACCGGGCCGGCCACGCCGATCGCCACGGCGTCGATCCCCGTCGGATTGGTCTCTCCAACGAATGTACCCACGATCTCATCGAGGCTGTCGAAATCGCGCGTCACGTACTTGCGGGTGATACCCTGCACCGGCCGGCCGTCGTCGTCGGACGAGGCTCGAAAGAGGCCCATCAGTGTCTTGGTCCCGCCGACGTCGCCTGCGAGCAGCATGGGCCGATGATAGCGGAGCGCGGACCACTTGACACGACGGACGCGCGGGACGAATCTTGTCCTGCCCGTGTCCTTGCCTGCGACCATTTCGCCTGATCGACCGTTTGCCGGAGCGCAGGTCGCCCTGTTGGGCAGACCGGATGTTTTGTCGAAGCGGGAGGTTCGCGCGCTCATCGAGCAGCTCGGCGGCACCTTCTCACCAGCCATCACGCCCCGGACCACAATTGTGATCGTCGGCGCGGACAGCAGGGCCGTGCGCGACTCCTCCGCGCCGCCGGCAGAACTTCCGGCGCAGGTGGAGCGAGTGCTGACCGAAGAGGAGCTGTGCCGCGAGGCTGGCCTTCCGGACCTCGGCACGCTTCGCGCGCACTACTACTCCGCGCGCGACCTTCGAGGGATGTATCCAGTCCTTCGAGAGGATCACCTCCGCTATCTCGAAAAATGGGGACTCGTCCAGCCTGTGGCCGGCCGGTACTCGTTCAGCGACCTCCACGCCGTGAAACAGGTCGCGGCGGAGCTGGAGCGAGGGGCGGCCCTCACAAGTGTGCTCCGCGAGCTGGCGGCGGCCCGCGAAGGGCAGCTGGCCTTCGATTTCCAACCGGCGCGCCAGGAACGAGTCCCTGCTCGCGTCGTGGCCCTCCGGCCACCCGCCTCGGTGGAGATGTCGCTCTTCCCGCCTGGCCGGCCGGAGCAGATCTCGCAAGCGAACGGCATGCTGGCGGCCAAATACTTTCTCGAGGGCGCGCAGCTCGATGACGGCGCGGAGCGGGACCTGGACTCGGCGGCGTCCGCCTACCGGCGAGCGCTGCTGTTCAATCCCCTGCTCGTGCCCGCGCTGGTGAATCTGGCCAATATTCATTACGAGCAGGACGAGCTCGTTGAAGCGGAAGCCCTGTACGAAAAGGCGATCCGTGTGGATCCGGACTGTTTCGAGGCGTACTTCAACGTCGGGAATATCCACCACGATCTGGCACGCTACACGGAGGCCGTATCCGCGTACCGGGATGCGCTCGCCATCAATCCTGGCTATCCCGAAGCGCATTTCTACCTGGCCGTCACGCTCGAGAAACTCGGACGATCCAGTGAGGCGCGGCCGCACTGGAAGGAGTACCGCGCGCTCGCGCCAGAGGGTGAGTTCGTCGAGCTGGCGAAAGAGTTTTCAGACTGATGCGCTGGCTGACGGCCGGCCTCTTCTGCGTCACCCTCGCCACGCTCATGCTGGAGGTGCTCGACTCGCGCCTGCTTTCAGTGCTCGCCTGGTATCACCTCTCGTTTCTTGCCGTATCGGTCGCGATGCTGGGGATGGCCGCGGGCGCCGTGCTCGTCTTCGTCGGTGGGTCACGCCTGGACCAGCGCCTGTTGCCTGAAGCCACCGGCGCCTTTGCCCTGATCCTCGTTTTGTCACATCTGGCGAACCTGGCCATCCCGTTTCCGCCCGTTCGAGCGGTCCTGCTGCCGGACATGGTCGCGTTGGGCGTCGCCACCGCCATGCTGACCGTCCCATTCGTGCTCTCCGGGATAGTGGTCACGCTGGCGCTGACGCGTACGAGCGCCCCCATCGGACTGATGTACGGCGCAGACCTCATCGGCGCCGCGGCTGGGTGCCTCGGCATCATCGGCCTGCTGAATGTCATGGACATCACCTCGACGGCCTTGATCACCGCGGCCGTCGCGTTGCTTGGCGGATGGTGCTTTGCGCGGGCGGCGCGGCGGCGGATGACGGCGCTCGTGGTGCTCGGCGTCCTTTGCCTTGACGGGGCGTGGCTCAACAGCCACGCCGTTCACCCGATAGGCGTCCTGTATCCCAAGAACCGAAGCGTGTGGCCGCTGCTCGACACCGTTCAGTACGCCATATGGAACTCGCACTCGTACGTGATCGTCAGACGGCCGGAGTCGAGCACGGCGTGGATGTGGGGTCCTGGCACGCATGCCGTGGACACGCCCGCTGTCGTGGCCTGGTCGATGATCGATGGGGAAGCGGGCACACCAATCACGAAGTGGGACGGCAACCGCGCGTCGCTCGGATGGGTGGAGTCTGACGTCACCGCGCTGCCGTATCGGCTGCGACACGGTCGCGTCGGCATTATCGGTGTCGGCGGAGGACGCGACGTGCTGACGGCCATCGAGGCGGGCAACTCGGCGATTACCGGCATCGAGATCAACAGGACGTTCGTCGACCTGCTGACCGGACCGTACCGCACGTTCGCGGGGATTGCCGATCGCCCCGGCGTGCGCCTCGTCCATGACGAGGCCCGCGCCTACCTGACGCGCACGCGGGAACGATTTGACGTGCTGCAGATGTCGCTCATCGATACCTGGGCGGCCACGGGGGCGGGCGCGTTCACGCTCACCGAGAACGGGCTGTACACACGCGAGGGATGGCGCGTCTTCCTGCGGACGCTCGCGCCTGGAGGCGTCTTCAGCGTGTCGCGCTGGTATGCACCTGGCGCCGTCTCCGAAACGACGCGGCTGCTCTCGCTGGGCGTGGCCTCGCTTCTCGATTCGAGCGTGGACGATCCCTCGGCACACATCGTCCTGGCATCGGCGGGCAATGTCGCGACCCTGTTGCTGTCGCCCGCGCCGTTT
Organism: uncultured Acidobacteriota bacterium; assembly: GCA_963724645.1. Taxonomy (GTDB): domain Bacteria; phylum Acidobacteriota; class Vicinamibacteria; order Vicinamibacterales; family SCN-69-37; genus CAVXSP01. Next base: position 401,073 of record CAVRVJ010000003.1, on the reverse strand, counting down.
TCCTCCGCCGACAGGGCGGCTGTCGAGGACGCAGCCGGCCGGTATGGCTTCGAGATCCTGGTCAGTCCGTGGACACGAGCAGCCGATGCCCGCCTCGGACTCGTCGTCCGCGCGACCACGATTCAAGAGGTGAATCGGGCTGTTCAGGATTCGAACTTTGATTTCAGTCCGCCCACCGACGCGCGGCCGTTCTTCTTCAACATGCTGAAACTGGGCGCCGCGTTGAGGCAAGTGACGGTGCCGGCGGCCGGGATTATTGCGGGCAATCTTGCGGCCACGTCGACATTGCAAGCGCTCCTGGGCATCGCGACACTGCTGGTCCTCGCGATTATCGTGTGTCCGCTGGCTCTTGTCGGCTGGCCGGACATTCCAGCGGCGGTCTTCGGATGGTCGCTGGCCTACTTCGCCGCAATCGGCGGCGGGTTCATGCTGATTCAGATTGCGTTTCTGCAGCGGTTCTCGGTGTATCTGGGTCATCCGACGTACACGTTTTCCGTTATCTTGTTCCTCATGATTCTGTCGGCAGGGGCAGGGAGCCTGCTGTCGGAACGGGTGGTGCTGGCGCGCCTGCGGCTGCAGGTACTGGTGCTCGGCATCGCGGCCATCGTTCTCGCCGAGGCCCGGCTCCTCCAGCCGGCCATGGATGGCACGATCGACTGGAACCTGTTCGGGCGCACGACGATCGTAGCGGTCTTTGTTGTGCCACTGGCCTGCGGGCTCGGGCTCTGCTTTCCGATCGGAATCCGGCTGATCGGACGACACTCGCAGGGTGTGACGGCCTGGATGTGGGGAGTGAATGGCGCGTTCGGCGTCCTGGCCTCGATTGTCGCGGTCATGGTCTCCCTGTGGTGGGGCATCGGCGCGAACATGCTGCTCGCCGCAGTCCTCTACGGACTGCTGGTCGTGCCGATCGGCCGGCTGGCCATCACGCGCTGAACTTATTTCTTTCTGGCGCCTCGCCTCTTTGGTACCTTCGCGCCGGCCTGACGCGCTTCAGACAAACCGATCGCAATCGCTTGCTTGCGGCTCGTGACCTTTTTGCCGGAGCGGCCGCTCTTCAGCGTCCCATGCTTCCGTTCGTGCATCGCTCGCTCTACCTTGCGCTGCGCCAGCTTGCTGTACTTTTTCGCCATTCAGTCGCTCTCCCGCGGCCCTGTCGTTCCGTGCCGCCAGCACTTATAGGATTGTGAGGGTGCGATCAGGCCAATGTCAGCCGGGTGATCACTTGAGAAAAGCCCGGGTAATTCTGTCAGCTCATGTACCAGCCGCCGTTGACGTTGATCGTCTGGCCCGTGATGTAGCCGTTCCGGGCAAGCATCACGACCGCCTCGGCGACCTCGTCCGCCGATCCAAATCGCCCGACTGGGATCAGGGCCGGCGTCGCGCGCGGGTTCGAGGTCACCATCTCCGTGGCGATCAAGGCAGGAGCGATGGCGTTGACGGTGATGCCCTCTTTGGCCAGCAGCGCGGCGTAGGAGTGCGTGAGGCCCAGAATGCCTGCCTTGGATGCCGCGTAATGCGGTCCGACGACCCCACCAAGCTGAGCCGCGACTGACGAAAGATTCACGATTCGCCCCCAGCGCTTCGCGCGCATCGCGGGGAGCGCGGCTTGGGTCACGAGGAAGACGGACGTCAGGTTCACGGCGATCAAATCATCCCAATCGCCCTCTGTGACCGCCTCAATCGGCTGGGGCCGTGTGATGCCGGCGTTATTAATCAGGATGTCGATGATCCCAAGACCCTGCTCGACGGCCTGCACAAGAGCTGTTACGGCCTCGGCTTTCGACACGTCGGCCTGGACGACGATGGACCGACGGCCGAGAGCTCGAATCTCTCTTTGCACGTCCTGCGCCTCGGATCCGCGCGTGTTGAAGTGCACTGCGACGTTCGCCCCGGCACGGGCGAGGGCGAGCGCCGCCGCGCGGCCAATGCCGCGGCTCGCGCCGGTGACCAGGGCAACCTTGTCAGTCAGCTCGGAAGCGGTACTCATCGTGTTGAGCGCAGAGCCGCGAGAAGGTGGGTGAGTCTTGCCGCCGGATCCGGAAGAGTTCCGTTGTCACCGTCGATCTCGAACACGCCGCCGGTCGACGAGGTGAGCCGCTGCAGATTGACTTCCGGGGACTTCCCAAACGAGCCACGCATCATCGTCCACGTATTTCCTGTGCGATCGGACACATGAAAAGTCATTCGGTTACCGCGGAACGGACCCCACTTCTCGCACACCACCGACACCGAGATGCCAGAAGCGTGGGCTTGCCGAATCACGTCGTCCAGACTGTTTCGATTGCCGGTCGCCATTCCGTCGGTCAGGAGCACGATGGCTCGTCGGCCCGATTCGGGTTCCAATGCGCCAACGCCGGCGGCCACCGCGTCCCACAACGGCGTTGGACCGTACCGGTCCTCGCGGCGGACGTCGAGAGCGTCGTGAATCGCGCGGCGAAGCCCGTCACGATCGGCGGTGAACGACGGACTCAGCTTCATCGACGTCGCGATGCTGCCGATGCGGGCACGGTCGCCCGAAGCCAGCCGTTGAATGAATCCCTCATCTACAGGCTTGGCAAACGCGTCTCCGAGCGATGCCGGCGTTTTCGAGCCCTTAAAGATGCCGTCGCGTGGCGCATCGTCGTCCCAGATGAAATTCGACATTGCTTCCGTGACGCTGATGGTCGCGTCGATCCAGAGCACCACCGAGAGGCCGCCTCCGCGTGGCACGCCACGTTGCGCGTGCGACGGTCGTCCATCGAGCCCGCCGATCAGGACCAGCGTTGGAATTCCGACGAACAGGAGTAGCCGACGATGCGTCATTTTTGGGCGACGTAGCTCTTTCTGGCGCGCACCTTCATTCCTGGCCTTGTGGTGCGCACCTCGATCGTGTGTTCTGCTCCATCGGGCGCGGACGGCTCGAATCCGAGAAGATACTGATGACGCAGTTCCTCAGCGACGCGGGTGAACGTTGCGGGCAAGTCGGCGTCGCGTGGGACGACGAGATGACCACCTCCAGTGGCGGCGGTCAGCGCCTCGATCTCCTTGCTCAGCGAAGGGCCCTGGTCCCGACGGGCAGGATTGACGGCGTACAGCATCGCGTTCTCGGCGGCCGCCTGCTGCTCAACAGATTTCTGGTTGCCTCGCCAGCCCGGCAGGTTCCCGGTATCCCGGCCGTTCGTGAAGGCGAGAACGACATGGCGGCCGGGTTCGGAAGCAAGGGACGTCATCGCGACACTCAGAGCTTGCCAGAGGGGTGTGCCGCCGCCGCTCCAGATCTCCTCGTCGAGCACCCGTGCGACTTCCACTCGATCGCGGGTGAGATTGGCGCCGACGGCGATCTCGAGGCCGAAACTCCCGATGCTCACCCGATCGGCCGTGCCGAGCGCATCGGTAAATGCCATCACCGATTCGCGCAGCGGCGCCGTCGCAGCGTTGACACCAGCGGCAGTTCCGAAGGCCATGTTGTCCGCGCTCCGGTCGAGCATCACGGCGACCCTCAATGGCTGCGGATCTTTCGAAAAGACGCTGATGTCCTTTGCGTGTCCGTCTTCGAACAGCTGAAAGTCGGCCTTGGCGAGGTCGGGAACGAGACGTCCATCTTGATCCTGCACCGTGGCGTACACCGCCACCGTGCGGATGCCGGCCCGGAAGGTTGGTTGTTGAGCGGTCAGCGTGAGCGCGGCGAGTGCAAGGCAAGCAGCCGCGAACCCTTCAAGGCGGGTGCGTCTTGCCGAGGTGGTCTGGCCGCGCATGAGTCTCGAGCCCCAAGCCTCGAGCGAAATCTAATCTATGAGTTTCAGTCCAAACGCCTGTTCGATGTCGTGCAAGCCCTGCCGCTCGGATGGATCCGCCAGCGTGAGCGCATGGCCGGTCGCGTCGTTGCGGCCCGTGCGCCCGACGCGATGGACGTAGCTGTCGAGCCCCCGCGGCACCTCGTAATTGACGATCAGGCCGATGCCTTCGATGTCGAGGCCGCGGGCGGCGACGTCGGTGGCGACCAGCACCTTCACTCGTCCGGCGCGGAACGCCTCGATGGTCTGGGTGCGATCGTGCTGGGACCGATCGGCGTGAATGGCCTGGGCGCGCAAGCCCGTCTGCGCGAGCTGGCGCGCCAGCCGATCGCAGCCGATCTTCGTATTCACGAACACAATCGCGGGCTCGTGAAGGCGGCGCAGGTACTTTCCGAGGAAATTCGGCTTCTCCCGCGACGGCACGACATGCGCCTCGTGCGAGATTGTCTGGGCCGGGCCGCGGCTCGATCCGACCTGCACGAAAACCGAATGCGGCGCCAGCGTGTCGGCGAACCGCATGACCTCCTCCGGCATCGTCGCCGAGAACAGCATCGTCTGCCGCGACGAAGCGTTCGGCAGCATCTCCGAGATCCGCCGGACATCGGGCCAGAAGCCCATGTCCATCATGCGGTCGGCTTCGTCCAGCACGAACACTTCGAGCTTCGAGAAATCGCCGACGCCGCTGCGCATGTGGTCGAGCAGGCGGCCCGGTGTCGCGACGACGATGTCGACGCCGGCCTTGAGCGCGCGCTCCTGCGGCTCCATCGGCACGCCGCCGTAGACCGGGGCGCTCGCCACCGGCGCGTGATACGCAAACCCCTGGATTTCGTCGTCGATCTGCGTAGCCAGTTCGCGGGTCGGCGCGAGAATCAGCGCGCGGGTGGACTCATGCGAGGCGCGCGGACCGGCCTCACGATCCTCCTTGAGCAACCGGCTCAGAATCGGCAGCACGTACGCGGCCGTCTTGCCCGTGCCCGTCTCGGCGCACCCGATGACGTCGCGCCCAGCCAGCACATAGGGCAGCACGGCGCTCTGGATGGGGGTCGTTTGAATGAAGCCGCGCTGTTCGAGCGCGTCGAGCAGCGGCCGCTCGCTGATCAGCGACGTGAACGGAACGGGAGCCGGGTCGAACGGCGCCGACGGCCGGGCGGCGGCGATCGGGCGCGGATGCCTTGTCGCGTGCGACCCCTTGGGAGCGTGCGAGGCCGAAGGTCCCCCTGCTCCGCGCCGCCGGCGCCGGCTCGGTGCGTGGCTTCGAGTTCTTGCTTCTGTGGTCAAGTCTGCTGATGAGCTAGCGAGCGCGGAAGGTAATGATGCCGCGAACCGGATCGTAGGGGGAAACGCCTACGGTGACTCGATCCCCGGGGACCACCTTGATGCGGAAGCGGCGCATCCGGCCGCTCAACTGGGCCAGCACTTCGTGGCCCGAATCCACCTGCACACGGTAAAGACCGCCACTATGGACGGCCACGACCGTGCCTTGAACATCAATGAGGTCATCCTTGCTCAAATCTGCTGTCCTTTCATCCGGGTAAGTATGGCATAGGCCCCGGGCCCTTGGCCCAAGGCCCCAGAAGGAGTGTTGCTATGTGAGGATCCTGGTTTTCCTGGGCCTTCGGCCTGTGGCCTGGGCCTACAACTGTCCCACGGCCTCCTCCACGCGCCTCGCCAGCGCGGGATAGTCCTCTCCCGTGAGCGTCAAGGGCGGGCCGAAGGCGATGCGCACCGGCCCCCGCCTGGGCCAACGCATCGTTCGATGCAGCACCTTGTCCAGCCCTTCGAGCCGGACTGGTATGACAGGCAGGTCAAGGCGCGCGGCAATCATCCCGACGCCGGCACGGAATCGCGCCATCGCGCCCTCATCGTGCCGCTCCCCCTCGGGAAAAATCAGGATCGAGTAGCCATCCGTCGTCACCTCTCCGATGTACCGCAGCGTCTGGCGCGTGCCAGCTCCGCTTTGCGACAGCGGAAACGCATTGAAGAACATGCAGGCACCGAAGTAATTCAAGCTGTTCGTGAGCCAGTTCTTCCAGCCGACCGCGCGGCGGTGGAAATGTCCGTAGAAGAACTCGCGGGACATGGCCGGGGCCAGTCGGTACCGCCAGCGGGCGGGCAGTGCGATCAGAATCGCGGGGCCGTCCAGATGGCTTTGATGATTAGCCGCAAAGATCACCGGTCCGCGCAAGTCGCGCAGATTCTCCAGCCCTTCGACTTTGAGCGCCAGGAACAGACGGCCGAGCGGAAGAATCCATGTCGGCAGGCTGATCCGCCGGAGGAACCAGGAGATCGCCCAGCGATTCCAGAACGGAAACAGGAGCGGCTCGTTCGATTCGGGCGCGTGCGTGACTGGAGGACCGGCGCCGAGAGCGACGCGTCCTTCCGCGGGCGTCGTCGGGCGTTCAGCGCCGGACGCCAGTCCTTGCCCGGCGCCGACCAGCGCGTGCAGATCGCGAATCGTCCTGGCCTCCGCCAAGGAGGCTTCGTCGATCGTGGTTTGAAATACGTCCTCGAGCGCCATCATCAGCTCGACGCGGTCCAGCGAACTGAGGCCAAGCTCGTCGAGAGTCGTTTCAGGCTTCAGCTCGCGTCCGGCGGCGAACCGCCCGACGACGGCTTCGACCGTCGATCCTTCCGATCGGACGGCCGCCGCACCCGCCCTTTCGCCGGCGGCCCATCGTTGGAGATCGCGGCGCTTCAGCTTCTGCGTGCCTTCCGTGCGAGGCAACGTGCGGTCCGGCCAGATCGAGCTGCTCCAGATGCGCTGATGATCCTCGAGCATTGCGTTGGCGCCCCGCACGATCGCCGCGGCATCGGCACCGGGCTCCAGGATGAGAACGGCGTGCACCCGCTCTTCACCACTGACGCGGAGTCCCACGACGCCGGCTTCTTTGGCCCCCACCTGCGCCATCAGCGCGCGTTCGACATCCTCAGGGAACACATTCAATCCCTGCGGCGTGGCGATCATTTCCTTTTTTCGGCCCTTGATGAGCAGCCGGCCTTCGCTGTCGAGCTCGCCGATGTCGCCCGTATGAAACCATCCGTCTTTGAAAGCCGCGGCATCTTCCGCCGCGCCTTTGTCGTTCGTTCCGATGGCGGTTGCGGCATCGGCGGAGCCCTTCCCGCCGGCGCCGTCGGCGGGTTTGTAGTACCCCTGCGTGACGTTCTCACCGCGTACCAGGATTTCGCCATCGGGCGCAATTCGCACTTCCACGCCCCCGATCGGCGTCCCGACAGTGCCGCGGGACGCGTGGAACGGGTGATTCAGCGTGACAACGGGCGCGGTTTCGGTGAGGCCATAGCCCTGCACGACCAGAAAGCCCAGCTTGCGCCAGAATGCCTCGAGCTCCGGCTCGAGCGGCGCCGCGCCGCAGACCATGCACCAGAACTTCCACCCGAACAGGCGGTGCACCTGACGGTATCGCCACCAGCGCCAAGCCCAGTGCTTATGGCTGAGCGGATCGGGCTCTGACGTCATCGGCGAGATCCGCTGCACATGCTCGCGCAGGACGTCGAGGACCTTCGGCACGCAGACGAGGACCGATACGCGCCTGGACTTGATCTGATGAAGGATCTCCGTCGGGTTGTAGCCGTGGGAAAACACGACCGTACCGCGCAGCATCGGCGGCACGAAGGTCGCCATTGACTGGCCGAACATGTGGCTGAGCGGCAGCAGATTCAGAAATCGCAGCGGATGAAACGGTATTGCATACTTTCGATACTTCGCGATCTCGCGCTCGATCGGCACGACGTTCGCCAGGATGTTGCGATGCGTGATCGTCACGCCCTTGGGGTCGGCCGTGGCGCCCGAGGTGAAGATGATCTCGGCGAGGGAAGAGCCTGTAAGGCCCCTGGCTCGAGGCGCAGGGCCCCGGGAAGACCCGTCCGAATTGAGGCCTGAGGCCTGGGGCCTGAGGCCTGTTTCCATGTCCTTCAGCTTCCAGACCGGCACAATCCTATGCGATTGGATTCTGACCTCTTCCCCGACCAGGACCGCCTTTGCCCGGACGACAGCTGCGATGCGGTGAAGCAGATCTTCCGACGCGCGGTAATCGACCGGTACCACGATCACCCCGGCCATGACGCATCCCCAGAAGGCCGTCAGCCATTCGGCGCGGTTTTCCGACCAGATGACGACCTTGTCATCCGCGACGATCCCCCCTGCGCCCAGCCGCGCGGCAAAGTCCCGGGCCGATGACGCCAATTCCCGATACGTGACCTTGCGCACGCGGTATCCATCGTCATGGACGATGAAGACGTCGTCGGACGAGGCAAAGTCCTCGAAGAAATCAAGGAGCGTCTCGCGGGCCATTATCCGGGTCGCCTCGAGTCGATCACTTGAGCGAGATGCCGGCGGAGAACACCATCAGCGACTGTCGTACCCGGCCGCCGACCACGAGCGTGGGTACGGCGGGCTGGGTCTGATAGAAGCGCAGGTCTAGGCAGAAGGCGACGTGTTCGTTGTTGAACCAGCGCGCGCCGAAGCCGAAGTTGATCGTCATCGGACGCAGGCCGTCGGGCATCGTGCCGTCAAAAAACGTGTCGAACCGGGTCGGTCCGTCCCCGACGGTGAGGTAACTCCATCCCTGACGGTGTCCGAAGTTGAGGGACAGCTGTACGGACAGGCTGCGGAGCTGCCGGCGCACGTCCGGCCCGAGCGGGGTCATGCCGTCGGTATCGAGATTCTCGTGACTGCCGCCGACCAGTAGCAGTTCGCCGCCGAGCCCGAGCGCAAACCCGCCTCGCCGGAGCGGATAAAAATGGGCTCCGCCGACGACCCCGAATCCGTGTCCCGGCAGATTGGCGACGCTCACACCGAGCGTGTCTGCCGTGGTGGCGTCGTCCTTCAGCCGCGCGAACACTCCGCGCGCGTCGAAGACAAACACCGGAATGGGTTCTCTCTGTTGCGCGAAGGCCGGCGCCGCTGCACAAAGGAAGATCGATGTGAGGAGAAGACGACGCATCCTGAGACTGGTAGTTTTCCACAGATTGGGGGACGGGTCTCGATTTGTGGAAAACTGATGGTAAAGGCGAGTGCGTTTTCCACAAATCGAGACCCGTCCCCCAATCTGTGGAAAACTACTCGTCCTATGGTCTCGCTCGACGCAATCCGCGCGGCCGCCGATCGAATCCGCGGGATCGTGCGTCGAACGCCGGTCCTCGACGTGTCGGGGCAAGCCGGCCGTCCGCTCATTCTCAAGTGCGAGCCGCAGCAAGTTGGCGGCGCGTTCAAGATTCGCGGCGCGATGAACATGCTCTTGCGGTTGCCCGCCGAGGACCTCGCGCGCGGTGTGATCACGTATTCGTCGGGAAATCATGGTCAGGCTGTGGCATTGGCAGCCGCCCGCCTCGGCGCCAAGGCCGTTGTCGTCATGCCGACGACCGCGCCGGCGATCAAGGTTGACGGTGTCAAGCGATGGGGCGCGGAGGTCATCCTGGAAGGCACGACCTCCGGCGACCGGCGCCATCGCGCCGAAGCGGAAGTCGCCGCGCGCGGCCTGGTCATGGTGCCGCCGTTCGATCACGAGTGGATCATCGAAGGCCAAGGTACGTGCGGCCTGGAAATCCTCGAGCAAGTGCCGGACGCCGATGTGGTCGTCGTTCCGGTCGGCGGCGGTGGCCTGGCCGCTGGCGTCTCGTCGGCGATCAAACTTTCCCGCTCGGACGTCGAAGTGGTGGCGGTCGAGCCGAGTGGCGCCGCGAAGATGACCGCATCACTCGCGGCTGGCCATCCGATCACGTTGGATCGGACGGAGACCATCGCCGACGGTCTGATGCCGGTCCGCCCGGGGGATCTGACGTTCGAGCATGTCCAGCGCTTTGTGGATCGAATGGTGACCGTCGACGATGTCCGTATCGCGGAAGCGGCGCTGTGGTTGTTCTTCGAAGCGAAGCAGGTCGTGGAGCCGAGCGGCGCCGCCTCGGTCGCCGCCGTGCTCTGGCCGGAGGAAGGCAGCCCGCTCGCCGATCGCGGCAAGAAGGTGGTCGCCATTCTCAGCGGCGGGAACGTCGCGCCGCAGACGCTCGCTGCACTCATGCAATGAGGCCCGACCAGGACCCACTAGGACGGTGGGGCGATCAGTGCGCGAGCGAGGGCAAGGCCCTCGTCCGTCGTTGTGATGTCACCGTCGAGCTGGCGCTCATAGATCTGCTTCAGGATCACGCCGATCTGTGGGCCCGGCGACAGACCGAGGGCGAGCAGGTGCCGGCCCAGGAGCAGGGGCGCGGGCGGCGCGTGCTCGACGCCAAGCGCCCGCGCACGTTCCAGAAACCAATCCATCGCCGAGCAATCGAAATGTCCAGTCCTCCCTAGACAGTCCGCCTTGGCGACCCTGGCCAGCAATTCGAGATCGACTTTCTGCGCAAGGCGCCGGAACGCTGCGTCGCTCACTGGCGCTGGAGATTTCTTGAACGCGCCCGGCTTCAGGTGATGGGCGACGATCCCCAGGACGGTCGAGCGCACGTCGTAGCCGTCCAGCGAGTGAACGTTCAGCCGGTCGAGAAGGGCCGTCGCCGGCGCGACGCCTGCCTCCTCGTGGCCCATCGAGCGAATTCGACCGTCGACCAACGCCGTCGTCGGCGGCTTGCCGAGGTCGTGGCAGAGCGCCCCGAGCATGACGGCCGCCGCGCGTCCGCGATCCAGGTCCGCCACTCGCTGCCGCGCCTCGTCGACCACCATCAACGTATGCACCCACACATCGCCTTCCGGGTGCCAGTCGTACTCCTGCGGGCAACCAACGAGCGCTCGCAGCTCGGGAAAGAGTCGATCGATCACGCCGAGGTCCAGCGCCAGCGCGAGGCCGATCGACGGGCGAGCCGCCTGCAGCAGGAGCTTCTCCATTTCTCCCCAGATTCGTTCCGACGGCAGATCATCCAGCGGGAGGGATCGGCAGAGGGCTTTCGTCTCTTCGTCGACGGTCAGCTCGAATCGTGCGGCGAACTGCAGGGCGCGCAGCACGCGGAGGCTGTCGTCCGCGAACGTCCGCGCGTCGACGGCTCGCAGGATCCGCCCATCCAGATCGCGGACGCCATCGAACGGATCGACCAGCGCGCCCGTGAGTGGATCGCGTGAAATCGCGTTGATGGTGAAGTCGCGCCGCCGGGCCGCCTGCTCGACCGACAGATCCGGGTCGCCCTCGACCACGAACCCCTTGTGGCCTCGGCCGGCCTTTGATTCGCGTCGGGGCAACGAGACGTCGATGTCGGCGATCTTGTAGACCCTGAAGCTTTCGCCGACAACGTCCACCCGGCCGAAGTGCTCAAGGAGCGCGTGGAGCGCTGGAGCCGGCACGCCAAAGACCTCGATATCGAGGTCCTTCGACGGGTGGCCGAGGAGCTGGTCGCGCACCCACCCGCCGACGAACAAGGCCCGGCCGCCCGCCTCGCGGACCGCGCGGGCGATGGTCAGCGCGAGCGCGGGCGCGGCAGCGTCCATCAGCACATTGTCACGCGGATGTGCTCGTGGCTACACGGCGTAAACGGACGCATCAGCGAGGTAGGTGAAGCGGCAAAAGAATGCGTTCGGACGCCGCCGTTTCTTCTGACACGGGAAGGCCGCCGCGAGCGCCGCGTGTCGCGGGCCTTGCAGCCGGCATCCATCCCGCCTGCGCCGCGCGCGCGAGTCCGTGGTGTCGGCGCTACTTCAGCGACTGAATATACAGAATGATCGCGTCGATCTCGGCGGGGCTGAGCACGCCGGCGTAGCTCGGCATGCCGGCATCGGACTGGGTGAAGCCGGCCACGATCCGCGCGGACGGCTCGAGGATCGATTGGCGCAGATAGGCGGCGTCGGCCGTCGCTTTCGTACGATCGGTAAACGACACCTCGGCACCGTAGAGGGCTTTCCAGCTCGGGCCGACGCGGCCCACGATCGTCCCGTCTGTCGAATGGCAGCCCAGGCAACCCATCCGGGCGGCAACGCGCTGCCCGGCCTCAGCCGTGACCGGTGTGGCCGCGGCCGCGCGCGACGGGCGAGGCGTCAGGTCCACCGTCACCGCGTCGAAGCCTTCAGCCGCCGGGTCGAACCGCGAGAGCGAGTACGGCGTGAAATACGTGTTCTGATCGAACACCGCGCCCGCGGCCGTTTTCAGCGTCCAGCCGAGCCGCATCTGCATCACGGTCTGCATGCCCGGCAGGCCGACGAACACGGCCTTTCCGTCGCGCGAGACGTACGCGCTCGAGGGCACCATCGCGTCCTGTCCCTTGGTCAGATACTGCGGAGAGAAATGCGGCGAGCCATAGTCCGCGGTGCGCCGATAGTTCCACCGTTCCGCCGAGTAGTTGGCTGGATCGGAGGCGGCGCGGCGATCGAGCGCGACGTCGAAGCGCAGCAGCACGCCCTCGCGCGCAGGGACGACCGCGCGCGGCAGCGTGGTGGGCGCGCCGGTGTAACGGAGACGGGCGAGCCCGCTCGTCAACCTGGCTTCGGTGCCCCAGATCTGGAAACCGGTCACGTAGAGCTGGCCGTCCGCCGGGTTGACGCTGCCTGCCAGCGGCGCGAAGTCGAAATCACGTGTCAGGCTGGTCACCGAGGCCTGCAGGCGCGGCGCGCGGCGGTCGAGCCGCACGAGGAACAGCTCGGGCCGGTAATAGCCGATGAGGACGAGCGCGTCGTCGAGCGGCCCCATGCGCGCACCCGACAGCCAGACCTGGCCCCCGGCCGACGCGCTGATCGAGTGCGGAATCCACGTGATCGGATCGGCAATGGGCGCCGGGTACTGCTCTTTCGGCAGAAACAGCGGAAGGAACCCGTAGTACCGCCCGTCGCGGATCTCGTGCAGGGGCGTTGAGGGGACGTAATTGCCCTGTTGATCGCTGGCAATCACGAGGCCCGTTCGCGGATCGACCGAGGCGAACGGCTGTCTTAGGCCATAACCCAGCGTGGTCGACGTCCGTCCGTCCGCCGAGATGCGCAGCACCGATCCGTTGTCCCGGCCCACTGTCGTTCCGGCCTGCCCGCCCTTCGCGATCACGAACGAACCATCTGGCGCGGTCCGAATGCTCATCGCGAACTCGCGCGTTTCGGCGGTCTGGACGAAGGCGTTGCTGAACAACTCATGGAGGTCGGCCTCGCCGTTGCCGTCCGTGTCGCGGAGGCGCCAGAGGCCGTTGCGATCGAAGACGAAGAGCTCGCCGTTTCTGACGGTCAAGCCGAGCGGTTCGTGCAGGCCCGACGCGAACCGGCGCCACGCGATCTGCGGCAGATCGCCGGTGAGGCCGTCGATCATCCACACGTCGCCGTCGAACGTGACGGCTGCCGCGCGGCCGCCACCAAGGAACGCGATGTCTGCCAGCCGCACGTTGCGCCGCCAGGGGTTGTCGGTAGGCAGCGCAATGCGATCGACGACGAACGCGCCGGTCGAGGTCGCGAGCGCACTGCGCGTCGTGACGGATTGTGGCCACCGCACGGGCGGGGGCGCGGTGACCGGCGCGCTCGATCGCGGCAGCGATTGGGCGCGATCACGGGTCATCTCGACGCCGAATTCGTAGGGCCTCGGAGACGCGGGCACATTCTCGGTGACCAGCATGCCGCCCGCCAGCCGGCCGAGCACGGCGATCAGGGGAGCGGCGCCGCGTTCGACGCGGAAGTACCGCTGGACGCCCGTGTCCCCTGCAATGATCCGCTCCTGGATCGAGGCGCCATGTACGTTGTACTCGAGCATCACTCCGTTCGACGTGATCTGCACCGCACGAAACCTTCCGGCCGCTGGGTCGAGCGGACCGCGCGCGAGTTCGCGAGAGTCGGGACCGGCGGGCCGGGGATCGACGAGCGAAGGCGCCCGTCCATGGTCAAGCTGCCACCCGGGATATAAGCCGTTGCTGACGAGCGGCGTGCCCGCGATGGTCGGCAGCGTGCCTTGACCTTCGGGCGCCTTGGCGGCGGCGTCGTGGTAGGAGCCCTGCGCCATGCCGACGGGTGTGACGCCGGTTCCGCTCCAGATCGCGGCGACGCGCAGGAGATCGGTATCGAAGCAGGCCCAGTATCCGTGGCCGAGATTCAGGATGAGGCCGCGTGGCGTGAGATTGTCGGCCGGCCAGCCCGCGCCAAGACTCCGCGCGTCGAGCACGGACGAAAAGAACGGGAAATCGGGCTCGATGACCGCGGCCCACGGTGACGACGACACGGCGCGAGCAGGCGGCGTTTGCGCGCGAAGAAAGGCCTCGCGCGCGCCGCCGCTGAGCAGCGCACTCGCCACGAGGGGTGCGACGATCGCCTTGACGCCGTTCATCCCTTCAACCAGGCGCGCAGTTGCAGGTTGTCGGCCTTGAGCGCCTTGACGCGCGCCTCGACGCTGTTGTTCTCGAACGGATATTCGTACTGCATCGTCAGCGGACCGTCGAAGCCCGAGGCCCGCAGCAGCGTGAAGAATCGTGGGTTGACCATGCCCTGACCGATCGGGCACCACTCGGGCTCGCCGCCCCGGCCCGGCGTCCGCTTCCACACGAAGTCCTTCACGATCACGGCGCCGACGCGATCCTGCACGAGTGCGAAGTTCGTCGGCCAGGACAAGCCGGCCTCGGCGGTCGCGTGGCCGATGTCGAAGTGCACGCCAATGCGCCGCGGGTCGATGTTCTCGAGGAGCGAGTGGAGATCCCAGACCGCCGAGCCGACGTAGCCGTTGCCCGAGTGGTTCTGCATCAACCCGGTCACGCCGATCTGGGCGTTGAGTGCGGCCAGGTCCTTGAGTTGGGCGCGGAACTCGTCGAGTTGCTTCGGGATCGACGCGCCCTGCCGATACCGGAAGTACCCGGTGCGGTAGAGCTTGATGCCCGCGCGCGCGGAGGCGCGCAGGACACGCTCCGACAACGGCGAGACGCCGTTGATATCGGTAGCGACCACGAGGATTTCCTGGCCGCGCGCGCGAAGCGCAGTGACGAGCTTCGGCAGGTCTTCCTCGACGCGCTCCGGCAACACGTGCCCGCCCGCGCGCAGCGCCAGCTCGATCCCGTCCCAGCCGATTTCAACAGCGACCCGCGCCGTCTCTTCAAACGACAGGTCCTGAATCGGCTTCGTGAATCCGCCGACCTTCCACACCGGCGTCTGAGCGCGGAGCGGCGCCCAGGTGAAGGCCGTGGCGACCGCGGCGCTCTGCAGGAACGTTCTTCTCGAGATATGGGGCACAGGACCTCCCGGAGCGCGCGAACGGTAATTCCGAATTCTGAAGTCAGAATCCTGAATTACAAGCGATTTTCTACGTTTTCGCCTCTTGATCGCCCGCATCACTTGACAACTGTATCCGTCATGGATATATCTGTGACGGATACATGGCGCCCCTCACACCCGCCGTCGTGCACGTGCTGCTGTCGCTCAGCGGGGGCGAGCGCCACGGTTACGGCATCCTGAAGGAAGTCCTGCGCCAGACAGAAGGGCGGCTTCGCCTCGGCCCCGGCACGATCTACGGGACGCTGCAGCGCCTGATGGAAATGGGCTGGGTCGAAGAAAGCGAAGGGCCCGTGCGGTCCGTCGATGAGCGTCGCAAGTACTACCGCCTGACCCGCTCCGGGCGGAACGCCCTGGAGACGGAAGTCGACCGGCTCGACGCGATCGTCCGCGTCGCGCGGTCGCGTGCGGTGCCCCGGCCCGCCCGGTGACTCCCATGCGCCTGCCGCCTGGCTTCGACGCGATGTGGTACCGGGCCGGGCTGTACCTCTATCCATCAGCCTTCCGACGCGAGTTCTCGGCGCAAATGCTGTGCGACTTCCACGACGCGTGCCTCGAGGCTCGACGCTCGACGGCCGCGTCGGACGTCTGGAGACTCCGCGCGCACATGGGCCGCGACCTCCTGCAATCGATCCTGGTGCAATGGATGCGCACGGGATGGCCGGCCATCGGTCCTGGCGGCGGTCGCCGCGCCGACGATCCTGCTCTCGACGCTGGCGCCGTTCTGGCCGCGCTTCAGGCTCGGCGTCCCTGCCGACGGCGCCGACGAGGAGCTGCTCGGCCTGGAGCTGCTGGCCGTCATTGTCGTGCTCGTCATCGCGGCGACCATTGTCTTCAGCGTGCGGCTCATCCGAATCCCGCCGCGCACCCACCGGCGCCGGCTGTTGTGAGCGCATGCTCCGGGCGCGCAGGCTGACCAAACGGTACGGCGGGCTGCTCGCGCTCGATCGCGTCACTTTCGAGATTCGGCGCGGCGAAATCGTCGGCTATCTCGGCCCCAATGGCTCGGGCAAGAGCACGACGGTCAATCTCGTCGTCGGACTTCTCGAGCCGAGCGCCGGATCGTTATCGCTGGACAACCTCACGCTCGGCGAGCACCCGGTCGAGTACAAGCGCCGCATCGGCTACGTACCCGAGGAGCCGTACCTCTACGCGCATCTCACGGCGGGCGAGTATCTGACGCTGGTAGGCCGGCTGCGTGACATCCCAGAGGGCGCGCTGGCCGAGAAGACCGCGCGTCTCCTGCACCTCTTTCAGTTGCACGACAGCCGCTACAAGACGATGAACGCCTTCTCGAAAGGCATGCGCCAACGGGTCCTGCTGGCCGCTGCGCTGCTGCACGATCCGGATCTCCTCGTGCTCGACGAGCCGTTCTCCGGCCTGGACGTCAACGCCGGGCTGCTGTTCCGATCGCTGCTTACGCAGTTCGCCGCCATGGGCAAGATGATTCTGTTCAGCACGCACCGGTTCGACATGGTGGAGAAGCTGTGCTCGCGCGTGGTCATCCTCTCCGCTGGTCGCGTTGTCGCGGAGCGGTCGGTCGCGGACCATGATCGGACCGGGACCGAGTCGCTGGAAGATCTCTTCGTGCGCGTGACCGATCAACCGGACTTCTCGCCGGTGGCACGGCAGATCCTGGACACGATCCGTGTGGCGTGACGAGATGCGCGACCGCGGGTGGTATCGACTGACCCGCCATTTCTTCGGATCCCTCTTCGACTTCGGTGTCCTGTCTGACGCGGCGGCGTCGTCGTTCACGCGGCTCGTCATCGGCATCTGCGCGTTGTACTTCACCTTCGGCCTGTTGCTCCTGCGCGTCTACGCGCTCAAGTACGCCACGCTCGCGAGCCGCACAAATCCAGAACTGTACCGTCGGGCCGTGCTCGGCGACCACGCGTTCCTGATCGCGTTTCCGATGTGGATGGTCGCGTTAGCCACCGTGCTGGCCGGCCACGCGCTCTTTCCCGACGAAACCGACTTCCGCGTCCTCATGGCGCTGCCTGTGACGCGGCGCCTGGTGTTCGGCGCGAAGCTACTGGCGCTGACTCTGTTCACCGGGCTGTTTGTGGTGTCGGCCCACCTGGCCCTGACGCCGGTCCTTCTGTTGACGTTGGTATCGCGCTGGGCCGAAGGCGCCTTCGCGATGCGGGTCGGCGCGTACGCCACCGCGGCGCTCGGCGGATCGGCATTCGGCATCCTGGGCGTGATCGCCATTCACGGAGTGGTGATGCTGCTGGCGCCGCCAGGGCGCGCGCTGGCGCTTTCCGCGATGCTCAGAAGCGTCATGCTCTGCGCGCTCGTGTTGTGTCTTCCGTGGCTCTTCCGATTGCCGGCGGAGGGACCGGCACTCGCTATGGGCTCGCGCTGGCTCCTCTTCGCGCCGCCGGCGTGGTTCGTCGGGGCCGAGGAGTATCTGCGCGGCAATCACCGCCCACATTTCGTCGCCCTCGCTCGGGTCGCGGCTCTCGCGTTGATCACGACGACGGCCAGTGTCGTGATGACCTACGCCTGGCTGTACGGGCACTTCGATCGGCTGATGGCGCGGCCGGCGGGCGGATCGGTCGGGCGCGGCACGTGGGGGTTCGGCTTCGCCCATCAGTGGCCGCGCTCGTGGCGGCGCCGGATTCCGCACGCCTGGGCGCGACGCGCGCGTCTCGCGAGCCGGGACACTCCCTTCATCGCCGTCCGCACCTTCATCCTCATGACCCTTCGGCGCAGCGTGCTGCACCAGGGCATTGCCATCGTGCTCTCGGCGATCGGCGGCGGGCTGGTGGCCAACAGTTACCTGGTCTCGGGCGTGATCGCCTGGTGGCAAAGCGGCGGCGCCCCACAGCCGAAGATGATCGCGTCGGCGCTCTGGGCGCCGTTCGCCCTGATGTACATCGCCTGTCGCGCGGTGCGGCTGGCGCTTCGAGTGCCAGTCGAACCACGGGCCAACTGGATCTTCCGGATGACCGAACGGGATCTCTGGCGCCCGAATCAACTCAAAGCGGCCGCTCAGATCGTGCGCGTCCTTGGCGTGATCGCGCCCATCGCGCTGACATTTCCGTTTCAGTGGCTGATGCTTGGCATGCGCGCGATTCCGGTGCTGATTGCAACCGCGCTCTGCGGGTTCCTGTATGTTGAGCTGCTCATGAAGGACTGGGCGCGCATCCCATTTACCTGTTCGTACATTCCCGGCAAGCAGTTCGTTCCGCAGGCGGTGCTGATCGCGATCGCGTCCTTCGGCGGGTTCACGGCGGCCGGCACCGCCATCGTGCAATGGAACCTGCCGCTCGGCCTCCTCGGCTGGGTCATAAACCTGTCTCTCTTGGTCGCTACGGTTGTGCTGCACCGCCGGCGGCTCCGGGTGGCTCACCGGACGCCGCTCGAATTCGAAGATTCGCTGCCGATGGACGTGAGTCCGCTGCGACTGCACGCGGATTAGGTGTGCGCCGATCGTCCCCTTGTATTCCGAGGGGACGTTCGCTAGACTCCCCTCTGAACCCGATGGGAGCGCCGAATGGCCCAGCCAACCCCCGACATCCTGCGTGGCACGCTCGACCTGCTGATTCTTCGCGCGCTGAGCTGGGGCCCGGCCCACGGCTACGCGGTCGCGCGCTGGATCGAACAGGCTACTGACGACGCGTTGGCGGTTGGGGAGGGCACGCTGTACCCCGCGCTCCACCGGCTCGAAGAGCGAGGCTGGATCGACGCCACCTGGGGTGTGTCCGAAAACAACCGCCAGGCAAAATTCTACGCGCTGACGAAAAGAGGCCGGGCGAGGTTGCAGGTCGAGACGGATAACTGGCGCCGCTACGCGGCAGCCGTGTTCGCCGCGCTCGAAGCGGGGCGGTCGTGATGAAGAAAATGCGCCAATTCCGCGGTCTGTTCGGCCTCGACCCGCGCCGCGATGTCGACGCCGAGCTGTCGTTTCATCTCGATATGCGGATCCGCGAGCTCGTCGAGCGCGGCGAGTCACCCGGGCGCGCGCGCGAGATCGCGCTCCGGCGGCTGGGCGATCGCGATCGATCGCAGTCGGAATGCGTCGAGATCGACGAACGGCGCCGCCGGCGTTTCGTGATGGCGCAATTCCTCAGCGAGCGCGCGCAGGACGTCCGCTACACGCTGCGCATGTTTCGCCGGGCGCCCGGCGTCACGGCCGTGGCCGTCGTCACGCTGGCGCTGGGCATCGGCGCCAACGTGGCGATGTTTTCGCTCTTCAACCAGTTGCTGCTGCGGCGGCTGCCGGTGCCCGAGCCGCACAAGCTCGTCACGCTGCTGTCGCCGGGACCCAGATCGGGCTCGGTCTCGTGCAGCGGGCTGGGCGCGTGCGCCGGCGTCTTCAGCTATCCGATGTTCCGGGACCTGGAGCGGCTGCAGACGGTGTTTACCGGCATCGCCGCGCAGCGCGACCTCGTGGTGAACCTGGGCGTGGACAACGAAACCGTCAAAGACGACGGCCTCCTCGTGTCCGGCTCGTACTTCCGCGTGCTTGACGTTCGTCCCGCGATCGGCAGGCTGCTCGGTTCCGAGGATGACCGCGCGGGTGGCTCTGAAGTCGTGGTGCTCGCGCACGCCTACTGGCAGAAACGTTTCCAGGGGCGCGCGAACGTGCTCGGCGAGAGGCTGTTCGTGAACGGCGAGACGCTCACCATCGTCGGCGTAGCGCCCGAAGGATTCAGCGGTACCGTGCCGGGATTGTTTCCGAAGGTGTTCGTGCCGATCAGCATGCGATGGCGCGTGCTGCCCACCACGACGCAGCAGGCCGACAATCGCCGCGGCTATTGGGTCTATCTGTTTGCGCGCTTGAAGCCGGGCATCACGCGCGAGCAGGCCCAGGCCGCGCTCGATCCGCCGTATCGCGCCATCATCCGCGAAGTGGAAGTGCCGCTGCGGGAAGGACTGGGGCCGCAAACGCTGGCGCAGTTCGGCGCCATGTCGCTACAACTCGACTCTGCCGCACGGGGACAGAGCAGCCTTCTGCGCGAGGCGCAGGCGCCGTTCACGCTCCTGCTCTGCGTCACCGGCCTGCTCCTCGCGATCGCCTGCATCAACGTGACCAATCTCGTGCTGGCGCGCGCCGCCGCGCGCGCGAAGGAAATGGCCACGCGCCTGTCGATTGGTGCGAGCCGCGCCCGGCTCATCGCCCAGCTGCTGACCGAATCGTCCGTCCTCGCGTGCGCGTCCGCGCTGGCGAGCGTGCTCGTCGCGCGATGGACGCTCGAGCTGGTGGACGCGCTCTTCAATAGCGTGTTGCTCATCCAACTCGACGACTCGGTGCTTCTTGTCACGCCGCTGCTCGCGGTAGGTGTGGCGCTCGCCACCGGGCTGTACCCGGCCATGCACATCTCGCGCGCGGGATCGCTGGCGGCGTTGAAGATGCAATCCGGGCACGCCGGCGGCCGGCGCGCGTCACGGCTCCGCGCGTCGCTGGCGACGGCGCAGGTCGCGGCGTCGATGGTGCTGCTCGTCTTGGCGGGACTCTTCACGTCCAGCCTGCTGCGGCTGACTCGCGCGGATGTGGGCATGCAGCCAGAAGGCGTCATGACGTTCACGCTGGCGCCGGCGCGAAACGGTTATGACCCCGAACGGTCGGTCACCTTGTTCAATCGGGTGGAGCAGGAGCTCAGCGCCGTGCCGGGCGTGACGTCCGTCGTGTCGTCGACGACGCCACTCTTCGAGAACGACAATCGCTCTACGAGTGTCCGCGTCGAGGGCGTGGAGCGAGGTCCCGACGGCGACGATGCGCTCTACGACGAGATTGGTCCGCACTACTTCCGAACGCTGGGTGTTCCGCTCGTGGCGGGCCGGGAGTTTACCGTTGACGACTCCGCAGGCGCGCCGAAGGTGGCGATCGTCAACGAGGCGTTCACCAGGAAATTCGGATTCGCCCGCCAGGCCGTCGGGAAGCGGATCTCGCGCGGTTCACGCACGTATGACATCGAGATCGTCGGCCTTGTCGCCGATGCGAAGCACAACAACCTGACGGAAGCGGTCGCGCCGATGTTTTTTGTGCCGCATGCCCAGACCGACAGGCGCCCAGGCTTCCGCGCGTTCTTTCTGCGAACCTCCGGGAGGGCCGCCGAGACGATGAGCGCGGTCCGGCAGACCGTCGGCCGCCTGGACGCCCGCCTTCCAATCGAGAAACTTCGCACGATGAACGACGCGCTGGGAGGCGCGATGGTTCAGTACCGTCTGATGAGCACCATGACCGGCGCCTTCGCCGCGCTGGCGACGCTCGTCGCCGGGATCGGGCTGTACGGAGTGGTCTCGTACGCAGTCGCGCAACGCACGTCAGAGATTGGCTTGCGGATGGCGCTCGGCGCCACGCGCGGGCGAGTGCGATGGATGGTGCTCCGGCAGGTCGGTGCGATCGCGGCGGTTGGCGGGGGAATAGGTCTCGGCCTGGCGCTGCTGATCGGTCGCGCGGCCAGATCGCTGCTGTTCGGTCTGGAGTTTCACGACGCCTCGGTGCTCGCGGCGTCGTTGGCGGCGCTGATGCTCGTCGCGGTCGCGGCT
Source organism: uncultured Acidobacteriota bacterium (assembly GCA_963724645.1). Lineage (GTDB taxonomy): Bacteria > Acidobacteriota > Vicinamibacteria > Vicinamibacterales > SCN-69-37 > CAVXSP01. The sequence goes on along the minus strand of CAVRVJ010000003.1, from coordinate 379,638 downwards.
GGCCTCGTACCGGCCAGCCGCGCCGCGAGAGTCGATCCGATGCGCGCGCTCAAATACGAATAGCGGCGGGCCGTTACTGCTCGATCGTCGCGTCAGCGATAGGACGGCATTCAGTCCGGATTAGCTGGGTGGCCCGGCTTCGAGCACGAGCGCTTTGGTCTGGAGCGGGTCGTGGGTGCCGACCGCGTCACCACAGCGGCGGTTCGCGTAGCCGTGTGATGTTCACTCGGGCGACGCCGGCGCGCATTTGGGGCGTACGCGGTTGACGCGTGCAGCAGGGCAATAAGGAGGGCGGCGGTGCGCGTTCTCCTATCTCTTCGGCGCGTACGGCGAGAGACGCGGCAATGGCCTCCCGAGACTCGGATCGTCGTCACGAAGGTTCCGGTTTCGCGAGCGATCGGCGGCAGGGACGATGTCAGGGCAGAACAGACGGACCTCTCCATCTCGCCGGCCGACCTCGTAACAGCGATCGCCCTTGACCTCGTACCGGGAGAGACTCTGGGCCTCGTAGAAGGTGCGGAAGGGCACCGCCACGGCCGCGATCAGCAGAAAGATGATCCCGAACCCTGCGCCGACGACTGGCCGATCGAGCGCGAGAATCCCGCCAGCCGACGCGATCAACTGGCGCCAGGCCAGTGCCATGGTCGCAGCCGCGATTGGCAGGAGCGCCTGATAGCTATTCACCGGTCCCAACTGGGCCGCGCTGTAGAAGAGGACTTGCCACACGGCAGGATCGCTGTGCTCGAATGGGGTGACCAGCGCCACCAGAAGGCTCTGATATCTCAGGAACAGGGCAATCGCGATCCCGACTTGGCCGATCAGCAACCAGCGAGCGAGCACATTGCAATCCCGCGGCGTACGCCGGCCGAGTGCCAACGAGACCGATGAGTGCACCCGGCTCGCCAATCGTTGGACCGGCGGCATCGCGGAGCGGGTGATCTGCCAGAGCGTTCGGAGAATCACCCAGCCGATCAGCACCATCATCACCCAGGCGACCGGCGGGATGATCGCGCGGATCCCAATCTTGATCCATGTCCCGAGCGAGTCGTCGGCGAATCGGCCGAGGCTGAATGATGTGTCGTACGTGCGCGTGGCGAGAAACCCGAACAGCGTAATGACCGCGAATGTGACGAATACAATCCCCGCCCAACGGGCAATGCGAGGGGCCCAGGGTGATGGCAGGAGAGGGACCGGTCGCGGTGACCCGATCTCGCCCCCGCGGGGAACCGACAGCGCGTGCAGATCGTCCAGCAACTCGCCTGCGCTCTGGTAGCGGCGGGCGGGATCGGGCGCGAGGGCGCGCTCGATGACGCGCGTGAAATCGTGAGGGAGATCGGGCCGGCGGTCGATGAGAAGGGATCGCGATCCGGACAGGTGCGCTCGCGCGATCGCATCGATCGAGTCACCGTCCACGGGAAACGTGCGCGTGACCAGAAAGTACAGCAGGACGCCGAGGCTGTAGATATCGGAAGCTCGGGACGCCGGGCGCCCGGCGAACAGTTCCGGCGCCAGGTAGAGCGGCGTGCCCGTGAGATCGTTGGCCGGCTCGATCGCCGCCAGGTCTCGGCCCGCCCCGAGATCCATCAGCATGATGCGTCCGCCCGAATCGCGCATGACGTTGCGAGCCTTGATGTCGCGATGAAGAAGTCCCGCGCCGTGCACGGCGGCCAGTGCGTGGCAGAGTGTCTGAGCGATCGCCACTACTTCCTCGGCGCCCATGCGGCCCGTTCGATGCACGCGATCGGCGAGCGACTCGCCGTCGATGAGCTCCATGACGAAGCCGATCTCTTCGCCGACCTGGCGCACCGCGTGGACGGTTACGACGTTGGGATGACGAACGCGCGCCAGCATCTGCCCTTCGCGCAGCACCGACGCGATCCGCGAGGGGTCGAAGGGACGAACGATCTTGAGTGCGACCTGCTTGGCGAGTCCTTCGTCGATCGCGCGGTACACGCGTCCGAAGCCGCCATGGCCAAGTTCGCGGACGATGCGAAACTCGCCCCAACTGGCAGGAATCGCCGGCGCGAGCAGAGACGGAGCCGCCGTGCGCGTCTCGCTCTCTGTGGGCTCTGGCGCCGCCGCGCCAGGCGTCTCAGGAGATCCCTGATCCGGCCGGTCAGGACGCTCGAAGATCGCCACCGAGAATCTGTAATGTCTGGAAACTCAATGGATCCAGCCTACCGACAATCCGAAAACCGGTTCCTTGCCGGTCGCCGGTTTCCCATTACCGAAGGCGTTCTCCTTGAATCCCTTGTAAAGCTGGTTGTACTCGAAGCGGACACCCACGCCCTTGATGATGGCTGTCACCCGGAGCTGGGTGAAGCCTTGCTTCACAACACCGCCAGGGATTCCGCCGACCTGGAGGTAGCCGCCACCGCCGCCACCATAGAAATGCTCAGCTAGTCGCCATTCAAGAATCGCCGCCGCCGGCAAGACGTACATCTTGCCGACCTGGCCCTCGACCGACCCGACGAGGACTGCCGCGCTTGTCTTGAACACGGGCTTGGGATCGTGCACTTGCGCCGTGCACGGGTCCAGGGGCGAACACAAGGGCTTGATGGGGATTTCGACACCGATCCCAACGGACCACGGATCGAGCTCGCTCAGCCACGCCACGAACGCGCCCCAGCCGCTGGCGGCGGCCGGGCGCGGAGCAACGATGCTCAACAGAATGACGCCGCAGAGGATCGTGACACGCGACCGCATAAGGAACCTCGGCTGAGAGTGAGAAGAGGACGACCGCGCAGTATACCCCCTCGCTGAATTCCTGTTTGGTGTTTTCCAGGCCGCCCTGATCTCGCCGCCGGGTTTCTAGAAGGTCAACGTTCCCTCTTTCCTGGGCTCGGCTGAACGGTTACGCTCGCGGCTCAGTATCCAACGATCGTCCATATGCTGAAGCCCTGAAGCCCTCGAACTGGATTTGGCAGATTCGCAGGCGTACAGGTGACCGACAAACGATCGGCCAGACCGGGCCTCACCGGTTCGGCGACTCTCGGCGGGTCAGGTCTTACTCCTTCAGCGCGGCCGCCGGATCGATTCGGCCTGCCCGGCGGGCGGGCAACCAGGCGGCCAGGGCGGCCACGAAGACGAGAAGCGCAGGCACACCGAAGAAGACCGGCCGATTGAGCGGTCCCGTATCGGTGACTTGCCGATAGACGTCAAACGCAATCAGCCAGCCGGCGGCTCCGCCAATCATCACGACCGTCAGGGTATCCGCCACCATGCCGGCGACGACGCGCCGGCGGACGGCGCCAAGCGCCAGGCGCAGCGCAATCTCCCGTGTCCGCTGCGAGACGGCGTAGCTCACGACCGCGTAGATACCGAGCGCCGCGAGACACAGCAGCAGCGGCCCCAACACCATGAACATGCGCGCAGGAATCCGCCGCAGGAACAGGTTGCGCTCGATGTGCTCCGGCATCGTGCGGACGTTGTAGAGCGGCAGCGTCGGATCGACGGTGCGCGCGGCCCGCTGCAGCTCGGCGCCAAGGCTGGGGTCTGCGCCGCGTCGAACCTGCAGATGCAACTCACCGGCGGCGATCGGCCGGTCGCGGTACGAGAGGTAGATGATCGGCTCGGGGGCCTCGCCGAACGTCTGATAGGTCGAACCCGCGGAGACGCCGACGATCACGAACCGTTTGCCGCGGCTGTCGAGCTGCCGGCCGAGCGCGGTTGAACCCGCGAGAAACCGGCGGACGAATTCCTCGTTGACGATCGCCTCGGCCGGCGCGGCCGCATCGGTCAGCGGCGCGAAGTCCTTTCCGGATTTAAGCGCGATGCCCATCGCCTGAAGGTAGCCAGGCGTGACCGTGTTCGTGAGCACCTCGTCCAGACGCCCGTCGCTGCGAGCTCGGCCTTCCAGCGCGAACGTGCGGGACGGCAGGCCGTGGATGTCGAGCGGCACGGCGGCCGCAATCGCCGCCGTCTCCACGGCTGGCAACGCCCGCGCCGCTTCGAGCAGCCGCTGCGCGAACTGGCGGCTGCCGTCTCCGTCGAGATTCCGTCCGCTGAGATCGTAGGCGGCCAGCCACAGCCCGTCGCGCCGGAAGTGTGGATCGGTATCGCGCGCCTCGCCGAATTTCTGCAGGAACAGCGCGCCGGCGATCAGCACGATGATCGCCAGCGCCACTTCCACCGCCATCAGCACTCGTCCGAGGCGCGTTCGGCCGCCGACGACGGATCCGGTCCGAAGCGCGCGCTGTGGATCGAGCCGCGCGAGTTGAATCGCGGGCGCGAGTCCGAACAGCAGACCTGACACCAGACCGAGGCCGAATGCGAACGCCACCGTCACGCCATCGGCCGTCGTCTGAAACTTGATCGGAAACGCGCCGTACGCCGGCATCGCCCGCAGCGCGCTCGTGCCCCAGAGGGCGATGACAAGGCCGAGCAGACTACCCGCCACGCCGAGCAGCAGGTTCTCCGTGAGCACCAGGCGCGCCACACGAATGCGCCGCGCGCCCAACGTGGAGACGCACGGCAATCTCATGGCGCCTCGCGCCGGCGCGCGACAGCATGAGGTTCGCGGTGTTCCCGCAGACCGCCAGCAGCACGAGGATCATGACGGCCTGAAGGATGACGATCGCCGGCAGCAGCATGCGCTGTGGTCCGCGCGGCGCCCACCAGAAGGGCAGCACCTCGCCGCGCACCGCGCGGTTCGTGTCGGGGTACGCGTCCGCCAGCTGACGCATCGCCGCCGTCAACTCGCCCGTTGCGTCGTTCAGCGAGCGTCCCGGCGCGAGATCGCCGACCAGGGAGTACCCGCGGAGGCTTCGGTCGTCGAGCTCTTTCGAGCCGGCGAAGACCGCCGGAGCCATCGTGGCCGGAATCCAGACATCGAAGTTCAGCCCGACGATGGTGCCCTGAAAATGCTCGGGCGCCACACCGACGATCGACAGCTGCACGCCGTTGACGCGCAGCGTCGTCCCGGACAGCGGCCGCCGGCCGGACAAGTGTGTGCGCCAGTAGTCGTACCAGATGACGACGACCGGCTCCGCGCCGACCCGACGGGCCTCATCGTCCGTCAGCAGTCGTCCGACGGCCGGACGCAGCCGGAGCGCACCAAAGTAGTTGCCGGAGACCAGTTGCCCGAACACCCGTTCCGTTGCCGGCGGGTCGCCGACATTGACGGGCACCATCCGAAACGCAAACAGCTCGCGGAACGCCGTCATCTCGCGGCGAAGGTCGTTGAACTCCGCCAGGAAGCGCCTTGGTACGCGCCGGCTTCGGTTCGCGGCTCGACGAGCAGAAGCCGGCCGCTGCCGGAAACCGCCGGGACCGGTTCGAGCACCATCGCCTGAATCCACGTGAACACCGAGCTGTTCACGCCGATGCCGATCCCCGAGTGACACGACGACCACGGCCGCGATCAAAGGCATCCGGCCAATGGCCCGACAGGCGTGCCGAACGTCGCGCAGCACGTTCAGCGCGATCCGTGCGTTGCGGACGCACCGCGGCCATGCATCGCGGCCACCCACTCCCACACGCGGCCGGACGCCGCATGGAACGACAACGCGGCCACGACGATCGCAACGACGACGAAGACGGTTCGAAGGGAAAGTCTCATGACCGGATCAGGCTAGCCGGCCGGCGCCTGAACCGGTCATGAACGGCGCGTTCAGCTGCCGTTCAGCGCGCGCGTCTGCTCTGGCGCTCAGTGAGGAGGCCGTGCGCATCCTGATCGTCGAAGACGAGCCGCACCTCAGCCGTCTGCTGTCCGCCTCGCTCACCGGCGCGGGATACGTAGTCGACGCCGCGGAGGACGGGTTGCGCGGTGACGAGCTCGCCCAGGTCGAGCGCTATGACGCGATCGTGCTGGACCTCGGCCTGCCGCGCATCGACGGCCTGACCCTGGTGCGTCGCTGGCGAGACGCCAGGATCGCCACGCCCGTCCTCGTCCTGACGGCGCGCAGCAGCTGGCACGACAAGGTGCAGGGCATCGACATGGGAGCCGACGACTACCTGGCGAAGCCCTTCCGGATGGAAGAATTGCTCGCGCGGGTGCGCGCGCTCATTCGCCGCTCGACCGGCCATGCGGCGGCGGCGCTCCGCTGCGGGCCGATCGTCCTCGATCCGCGAGGTGCGGCGGTGTCGGTCGACGGCGCGCCGATCAAACTGACCGCGCAGGAGTATCGCGTCCTGTCATATCTGATGCACCACCGCGGCCGCGTCGTCTCGCAGGCGGAGCTGACCGAGCACATCTACGCGCAGGATGCCGACCGGGATTCCAATACGGTCGAGGTTTTTGTCGCGCGCCTGCGGCGGAAGGTCGGCAGCAGTGCCATCGAAACCGTCCGGGGGCTCGGCTACCTGATGCGAGGAGACGCGTAGTGGCGCTCCGATCGCTGCGGGCCCGGCTGCTCGTCGGGTCGCTGCTGTGGGCCCTCGGCGTGCTCCTGGTCGCGACGCTCATCAGCCTCGCCGCCTACCACTTGCATCCGTCCTGGGCGCCAATCCTCCACAACTCCCTCCTGACCATCTTTGCTGTCGTCGTCATGGTGGTGGGCCTCTCACAGCTTCGACGCGGACTCTCGCCGTTCGATGCGCTCCGCGCGCGACTGACGGCGGTGCGCGACGGCCGCGACAAACGCATCGATGGGACCTATCCAACGGAGGTTCAGCCTCTCGTCGACGATCTGAACACGCTGCTCGAGGATCGCGAACGCCGGATTGCCCGCGCGGTCGCGCGGGCCGGGGATCTCGCGCACGGTTTGAAGACGCCGCTGACCGTGCTCGCCCAGGAAGCGGAGCGCGCCGCGGCGGCCGGACAACGGGACCTCGCCGACGTCATCAACCAGCAGGTCGCGAAGATGCGCCGCCAGGTCGACTCCCATCTGGCCCAGGCCCGCGTCTCGGCATCCGGCGCGACCGTCTGCGCGCCGTGTTCCGTTGCGCCCGCGGTCGACGCGCTCCTGCGGACGATGCGGCGCGTGTACGCCATTCGCGATCTCGAATTCGACGCGCGGATCGACGACGACCTCGTAGTTCGCGTCGACGTCGCGGACCTGGAAGAGATGCTCGGCAATCTCCTCGACAACGCGTGCAAATGGGCCGCCCGGCACGTGCGTCTGTCGGCTGAGCGCGCCGGCACCGACGTACATATTTGCGTTGACGATGACGGGCCCGGCCTCGCGGAGGACCTCAGACAGGCCGTGCTGTCGCGCGGCGTCCGCGCCGACGAAACCGCGCCGGGGTCCGGGTGGGGCCTCGCGATCGTGGACGACCTCGCGCGAGCCTACCGAGGCGCGATCGCGCTCGAGGCCTCCGCGCTCGGCGGCTTGCGCGCAGTGCTTCGGCTGCCGGCCTAGCAGCCCGTGGTGTGCGCCGGGATAAACCGGACCTCCGACCGAAGGTTTGGCGCTTCCCCTATGGCTTCCGCACCGAGCGCAGCTCCCGGCGTTCCGGGTCGTAGGTCACCAAAACGACTTCTCGCGGCGTGAAATGAAACTGACCCTCGAGTGACAACGCCGCCGGCACGGTTTCGGCGAGCTGCCGCCGGCGATTCTCGTCTTCTCGACGCCGGCTCTCCGCGCTCATCGCGTCAGTGGCCCTCGGCCGCGCTCGCGCCGCCGTCTGAAGGCGCACGCAGGTCTTGTTGATTGCCGTTGCCGGCCGTCTGGTCGTCCACCCTGCTGAACCGGACAGCGATGGACGCGTCGCCGGCCGGCATCGGAATCTCGCGAAACACGTACAGTGGGCGGTCGTGGCGCAGTCCGCCCCCGCGCACGATCTGATCGGCAACGACGACGCCGGCCCGGCGGACCTCCAGGCGGTACGACGCCGTGATCCCGTCGCAGATTAGCGCCTGGCGCATGTGAGCCGGCAGTTTCTCGAGGGCTTCCTCGCTCTGTGGCCGGCAGTTTTCGATCCGCTCGGCTCGGGCCCGCCAGGACAGACGAAGCACGGCGCCGGACGTCCGCGTGCGGCGTCAGGGGGGCGTTCGATGCCCAGACGATTCCCGCGCTGGCCGCGACGGCCACGACGAGTGCCGACACCACGGTCGATCGGCGTCATCGCGGCACCGCCGCCTCGGCGAGCTCGCACGTCGTGGTGGCGGCGAGCTCGGATGCTGGCGCAGGCGGGCCGAGAATCGACAGATTCGCGGGCGAATGTTCGGACAGCCGCCACCGCGACCGCCCGCTCCCGAGCGCTCGCGTAGGCGATGCGCACGCGCGCGCGGTCGACGCGTTCCTTCAACTCGGCCTCCCGATCGTGGTACATGCGCTCGGAAAGCCAGCGCGGCCCTTCGCGACTCCAGCAGTCCCTCGGCGGACACGCCAGAACCAGGACGCCTCCCGCGCCGCTGCGGACGAGCAGCTCGATCACGGAGGTGTGGAGGTTGCCCGCGCACTCCACGGCATAGACGGTGGCCCCTTCGGAGGTCAGCGCCGTGTTCGAACTCGCCGGCGCCATGCGCACAACAGACGGCGACGACTTCGCCGACGCGCCGCGTCGGGCTCCGCGATGAACGCCTGCACCTGGTCAATCTGGTCGCGGCCGGTCCGGCCAGCCGGCCCAACACCCATGGGTGCACAGGAACCTGCGCAGATGCCGCAGCTCACGCAGAGCGTCGGGTCCACGCTTGCCACGAGGGCCGAACGACGGCTCGTGCGCGGCACCATCTCGATCGCGCCGTACGGACAATCGATCGAGCACTGAAGACAGCCGACGCAGACGTCGGCATCGACACTGGAGGGGAGGGGCGCCGCCGCGCCGCGACGCGCAGTCAGGAGCGGAACCATCAGCAGCAGCTGCGGCGCCGCCGGTCAGCATCGTCAACGCCGCGCCGCCCCCGAGGCCGCGCGTGAACGGCATCCAGAACGCGTAGAACAGATCCACCGGAATGGCCGCCGGCAGCACGAAGGGGTCTGCGCGCGGCGCCATGACCAGGGGACGAACCACGGCCACCGCCGTCAGCAATCCGATGACGCTCCACATGATGGGGCGAGGCGGCAGCAGCGCAGGGCGTGCGAGTCGCTTGACGTGCAGCCAGAACACCACGCCCATGCCGAGCGGAATGCCGATGTGGGCGAACAGGGTGATGAAGAAGAACGCGCTCGGCACGGCGCTCTCGCCGGTGAACGCCCGTATCGTCGGCTCTGACAGCACGGGGAGCGTGTCGACCATCCGCGCGAGCTCGCGCGTCAGGTGCAAGCCAAACGCGTCCCACACCATCACGTAACCGGTCCATCCGCAAAGCAGGAGCAACAGGAGCAACAGCCCCCCGCTGACCCAGGCCAGTGTTCGCGCGCCCCAGCTGCGACCCTGCGCAAACATGCGGTACGCATGGACCCCGGTGGCCACCACTGCGGCGTCGCTGGCGTACCGATGCAGGCCCCGCACCCAGTTGCCGAACCATGGATTCGCGGTCAGGCCGGCGACCGACTCCCAGGGCGCACCGACCCGGTAGAACAAGATGAGCCAGAGGCCCGTGACAAGGAGCGTGAGGTAGAGAGCGACGACGATGGTACCGGTCTGGTAGATGGGGTTGAAACGCCATCCGTACCACCGGTTGCCGACCGCGTCGGCGGTCGTCAGAACCCGGAGTGCCAAGCGTTCAATCGGTCGCGCCATCGGCAAGCACAGTCGCCGAATGGTAAGCCACAGGTGAACGGCGCCACATGACGGGCGTCATACCGCGCCCTCAACTGGCGCGGTATGGTCGCAGCCGTGAATTGCCTTTCGATCTTTGCCGCCCCAGCCCACGACGAAACGGAGCGTCCATGAGCACACCCGCCGGCAAGACCGCGCCGTCCGAGCGAGATTCCGCTCGGTCAGCGTCTGTTCGACAACATGTTCCTCCTGCTCGCCGCTGGCCTGCTGATCGTGTTCGTGCTCTACACCGGCTGGGGACTCTGGGAGATCGCCAGTCTCCCGCCCGCGCCCCTTCGTTGAGGCCTGCCATGCATTACGACACGCACACGGGGCTTCACGCCCCACAAGGGATCTGGTGGACGCCGGCGCACAAGGCCGAGAAGATGTGGGTCACCATCGCGTTCGTCTGGTGCATGGTGCTGTTCGCGATGATGCCGCTTTGGCATTGGAAGGGCGGCCAGAACCCGTCCGGGATCCGGAGCCGTACGACGCCCGCGGCGTACGGGGCGCGCGTCGAGGAGTTCGTCAAGCAGTATCAGGCGGGAGACGACCGCGGCATGCCGATCGTCGCACCGCCACCGGGCGCTGACGTGTACCTCGCGGCGGTCCGCTTCCAGTGGACGCCGATTCTGCGGCTGAGGAAAGGCGTCGAATACACCCTGCATCTCTCGGCGCTTGACGTGAACCACGGGTTCTCGCTCTATCCCATCAACGTCAACTTTCAGGTCGTGCCGGGCTACGACTACGCCCTGCGGGTGACCCCGAACACCGCGGGTGATTTCCGGGTCATCTGCAACGAGTTCTGCGGGATTGCCCATCACATCATGGTCGGCCGTGTCATCGTGGATGACGGTCCACCGCCCGCCAGGCCAGGGGGTGGTCAATGAGCGCCGCACCAGCCGTCTTTCGCACCTGCCAGGCGACCGGCCTCCGGATCCACGCCGGCGCCGAGCGCCTGATCAAGGTCAATGCCGTCGCGTCGGTGGTGTCGCTCCTCATCGGCGCGATCGCCGCCGTGCTGATCGTGCTGACGCGGTGGCAGGCCGTCCATCTCCTGCCGGCCGACTGGTTCTATCGCATCCTCGGCGTGCACGGCATGAGCATGCTGATCTTTTTCATCATCTTCTTCGAGGTGGCCGTCCTCTACTTCGCGAGCACGGTGCTGCTCAACGCGCGCAGTTGCGTCCCGAAGACCTCCTGGGTGGGGTTCGGGCTCATGGTGACGGGCGCCCTGATGGTCGAGGCGATGATGTGGTCGGGCCGGGCCGACGTCCTCTTCACGTCGTACGTCCCGCTTCGCGCCGACCCGTTGTTCTACCTCGGGGTGATCCTCTTCGCCGTCGGGGACGCTCGTCGGCGTGGCGATCTTCTTCGCGAACCTGGTCGTGGCCAAGCGGGAGCGCACCTACACGGGCTCGCTTCCTCTCGTCGTCTACGGTGCGATGACGGCGGCCATCATCGCCGTGATCACGCTATTGCACGGCGCGGCCATCTACATCCCGACGTTCCTGTGGTCGCTCGGCCTCATGAACGTGGATCCCGAGGTCTACCGGGTCGTGTGGTGGGGGCTCGGCCACTCGTCGCAGCAGATCAACGTGGCGGCGATGGTCGCGATCTGGTACATGCTCGGAGCCCTCACCATCGGCGCCGTCGTCGTCAACGAGAAGATCAGCCGGTCGGCATTCGTGCTCTATATCCTCTTCATCTCGATGGCGTCGGCTCACCACCTGCTGGTCGATCCGGGCATCGGCCCCGCGTGGAAGATCGTCAACACCAGCTACTTCATGTACATGGCGGTGCTGGCCTCGATGATCCACGGCTTCACGGTGCCCGCCGGCATGGAACTGGGCATGCGGCTGCGCGGGTTCACCGCAGGGATGTTCGACTGGCTGCGGCGCGCGCCGTGGGGCGACCCCGGGTTCAGCTCGCTGGTCTTCTCCGTGTTTGTCTTCGGCTTCGTGGGCGGCATCACTGGCGTGACGATCGGCACCGAGCAGATCAACATCATCGTCCACAACACGCTGCGGGTGCCGGGTCACTTCCATGCGACGGTAGTCAGCGGGACGGCCATGGCGTTCATGGGCGCCACGTACTACCTGATCCCGCTGATCTTCCAGCGTAAGGTGGCGTTCTGGAAGCTCGCGGTCATTCAGCCGTACCTGTTCGCGGGAGGGATGCTCATCTTCACGTTGTCGATGACGTTCGCCGGCAGCTTCGGCGTGCCGCGGCGCCATTGGGACATCAGCTTCAGCCAGGCGCTCGTTCGACGTGCAGTTCAACCCGATCGTCGACGTGATTCTGGCGTTCGTCGCACTCGGCGGCTTGATCGCCGCGACGGGCGCCTTCATCTTCATCGCGATCGCCGTGAAGTCGGTGTTTTTCGGCGAGCCCATCGGCGAGATCCGGCGCGGCGTCGTCACGGCAGGAATCCCCCGAGGACTGACGCACCCGCCTGTCCACGCCGCTGACGTCAACGCGCGCAATGAGGCCCTGCACGAGCAGTCGCATGGCGTCATGGGTCCGATGCCAGGCACGGTCGTGCTCGCCTTCACCTTCCTCACGGCGTTCGTCCTCTATTTCTTCGTCAACTGGAAGATCCTGTCGTTCCTCTGGAGGATCGGATGACCGAGCCGGCACGCGCGTGGACGGCGCTCGCCGCGCTCGCGCTCATTGTCGCGATCACGGCGTCGTGGTGGGCGCTGGCGCTCTGGCCTGTCACCCCCTCGGTGCCCGACTGGTTCCTGCGGACGCGGACGGTGTGCTTCGGCGCGACGTCCACGGGTCTGCCGGCCGCCGGCGGATGGCTCCTGCTCATCGGCCAGCCTCTCGGCATGGTGGCCGTTCTGGCCTCGGTCTGGCCTGCGGAGCTGCGCGCCGGTCTGAGGCTGGCCCTCAGCACGCGTCTGGAGTCAGCTGGCGATCGGGGTGGCGAGCGCCGCGATCGTCGCCGGAGATCAGCAGTATCGTCATCCGGGTGGCAGGCGCCACGTCGGGCGGCGTCACGTTCTCGGCGAATCCCGACCGCGACATCGCCGCGGCGCTCACACGGATCGACGACGAATCGCCCGCGCTCGCGCTGCTGGACCAGGATGGACGACCGGTGACGCTCGAGGCGTTTCGCGGCCGGCCCGTCATCGTGACGTTTGCGTACGCCCACTGCGAGACAGTCTGCCCGTTGACGGTCGACGACGTGCTCGCCGCTGAACGGCGACTGCGGGATCGCCCCCTTGCCGTGCTCATCGTCACGCTCGACCCGTGGCGAGACACGCCGAGCCGGCTGGCCGCCATCGCCGATGCCTGGAAGGTCGGCGACCGTGCCCGTGTTCTCTCGGGAGACCCCGATCGCGTCGAGCGGACGCTGAATGCCTGGCGTGTGCCGCGCGTGCGGAACGAAAGGACAGGCGACCTGTCGCATCCATCGGTCGTCTACGTGATTGGTCCGGATGGGCGAATCGCGTACGTGGTGACCGGCAACGCGGACACGATCGCGTCAGCGGTGCGCGCGCTGTAGGCAACTGCCGCACCTACCAGCGCAGCAGGCGTGCCCACGGCGCTGACGGCGGATCGAACTGCTCGAGCAGCCAGATGTCCGAGGTGTTCGCGCCGGCGCTGGCGATGATCCGTGTGCCGTCAGGGGAGAGGGCGAGCCACTGCAGATCGGCCGCGGCAGCCAGCGGCAGAACGATCTCGCGCAGCTTGCGTCCGGACTCGACATCCCAGATCCCCAGCTCCCATCGCCGGTTCTTGCCGCGGGTGACCGCGAAGAGGCGGGAGCCGTCCCGGGAAAAGCGGAAGGCGTTGGTGCGCAGGTCGGCAAGCACGCGCCTCGACACGGCGTCGGCAGAGATCAGGTGCATGCCATCTGCCCTGGCGTGCGCGATCCACTGACCCGTCGGAGACCAATCGGTCGCGCCGCCACCGGGATCCGCGTCGTCCAGCCGTGCGATCGCGCCGCCGCCGAGCGGCGCTTTGACGATCGACCAGATCCCATTGATCATCCGCCGGTAGGCGATCCAATTGCCGTCAGGAGACCAGCTCGGGCCATGTTGGTCTGTGCTCTCTGGATCCAGACGCACGGGCGTCCCGCCAGCGGTCGGGTAAATCCAGATCAGATGCTCGGCTGCGTAGGACCCGACGGCGACACGTTGACCGTCCGGTGACAGGCGCACCTCTCCCGGGGGCGTCGCTCCGGCGACGTCAGTCGATCCACCAGTGATCGCTCGCGACCATCTGTCGGTGGCCAAACGAAGGCGAACGGCGGGAGCACCATCCGCGTCGGTCACGTAGGCAAGGAGCCCCGACGCCGACATGTCCAGATACGACTCGGAACGCGAGGTTGCCAGCAGTGGCTCCGGAGGACCGCCATCAATCGGGAACTGGATCAGGTCCAGACCGGAACTCTGCGAAACGAAGGCGATGCGCCTCCCGTCCGCGGAAAGGGTCGGACTGGTTTCAGCGTCCTTTCCTCCCGTGAGCGGGCTGACGGTCCTCGCCGTCGTATCCACCATCAGCAGACGACTGGCACCTCCGTGCAACGGGGACCCACTCATCACGATTCGCCGGCCATCCGGCATCCAGCCGATGGAAAAACCCGATGCGAGATACGGCGCGTCGCCGAGCAGAAACCGCGCCGAACCGCCCGGCCACGCGACGAGCCATAACCCCCTCGATTGATTGAGCGCCGCTGTACTCGCCACGACAGCCAGCGTTCGGTCGTCAGGTGAGAACGCGAGCGCCTAAACGTTCGCAAACGACTGTGGCATGCCTGCGGGAAGCAGAGAGCCGACCGCGCCGGTGCGCGTGTCCAGAGTCCACAGTTGCACGGCTCCGATTTGTCCGCGCGTGAAGACGATGGTTCGACCATCCCGGGCGATGGCGGCTCTGCCGAGGAGCCTCGCCGTCTTATCGTTCTCCCGAAAAGCGCCGGCGGCATTCATCTCGACCACTTGCGGCGCTCCGCCACCGGCACCCACCGACACGAGCTTGCCATCGCTGATACGCACGAAGAAGATTCGCGAGCCGTCGGGCGACCAGAATAGCTGCCCGGCCGGCGACTCTTTCGTGAGCAGCGTGGACTGCGCCGCCTCGCGATCGCGAACGAAGATTTGTCGTTCGCCGCCGCCGCCATCGTCAACGTACGCGAGGGTCCTGCCATTCGGCGACCACGACGGATTGCCGGCAGAGGTCACCTCGGTGATGAAGGGCCGATAGCGCGGCGTGAGAATCACAGACGAGCCGGGAACGTCCGCGACGACGACTCCGATCGCGCCAACCGCAAGGCCCGCCAATGCGTACAGCAGCGGCCGTCGCAGTCGCCGCGCGAAGGATCTGCTGCCCGCCGAAGACGCCACCGATTGGACCGTATCGGCTGGCGCCGCAAGGTCGTCGCGCACGTCCTCGAGCACGATCTTCAGGTCGGCCGCGCTCTGATAGCGACGGCGGGGATCCTTTTCGAGACATCGCATCACGCAGCGTTCGAGGGCGCGCGGTATCGAGGGAACGATCGTCCGCAGCGGTTCGGGCTCGTCTCGAAGCACTGCGGACAGGAGACCGGCAGCCGTATCGGCGCGGAACGCAGGTCGTCCCGAGATCGCCTGGTACAGCAGCACGCCGAAGCTGAAGATGTCGCTACGCCCGTCGACGGGCCGGCCGTGCGCTTGTTCGGGCGACATATAGCCGATGGTCCCAACCAACGCATGATCGCCAGTGAGGACCGTGACCGTTTCTCTCGTTGCCGTGTCCTCACCCGCCGGGTCGCGCCTCGCGATGCCGAAGTCAAGCACCTTCGCGGATCCGTTTTCGGTGACGACGATGTTGGCGGGTTTGAGATCGCGGTGCACGATCCCCGCCGCATGCGCGGCGCTGAGGGCATCGCTGATGTCGATGCCGTAGCCGATCGCGGCACGCAGGGGAACAGGGCCGGAGGCGATCTGCCGGGCAAGTGTCGATCCCGTCACCAACTCCATCACGATCGCACGCTGGTCGGCGACGTCGATGACGTCGTAGATCGCCGCGATGTTCGGATGGTTGAGGGCCGCGAGAGCCTGCGCCTCGCGCTCGAAACGCGAGCGCGTCGATGGATCGCCATGCCGCGAGATCGGCAGAACTTTGATGGCGACCGTGCGCTCCAGGCGCGCGTCGCGCGCGCGATAGACCTCGCCCTAATCCTCACTACCCTCACCAACATCACAACACCACTCCGAAGTGTGAGAGACAGCGCCGGAGCCCGCGGCGCGGAGGCGCCCGAGCGAGGCGAGCGGGATGTTCGCGTCGAACGACCTCGGCGTCCCGTAGGAATGGGTGTGTCGATTGGGGGAAGATCGGCGAGACGCGCTTCGTCGCCGCTACGACTCAACCTCCCCTACTGCTCGCAACGGTTAGGCATGGACGGTCGAGCGGCGACGACGCGCGTGGGCCACTATCGCATACTCAGATGCCGTCCGCGTGGGTGCCGCCCACGCAGGACTCCACTATAGGGCCTGCGCCGACCCACGCCACGCGCGCCGCGCGACCACGCACGAGAGGCACCCATGGAGATCGTGGCGTATATCGGATTGGATTGGGCAGACGCCGAGCATTCGGTGCACCTGCAGCCGGCAGACGGCCGCGTCGAGCACCAGACCGTGGCACAGCGCCCGGAGGTGCTGCAGGCGTGGGTCGCCGACCTGC
Source organism: uncultured Acidobacteriota bacterium (assembly GCA_963724645.1). GTDB lineage: Bacteria > Acidobacteriota > Vicinamibacteria > Vicinamibacterales > SCN-69-37 > CAVXSP01. Next base: position 363,381 of record CAVRVJ010000003.1, on the reverse strand, counting down.
AGCGGCGGTTTCCGGGCGGGCACATCGCGGTGGCGATCGAACAGCGCAAAGGCGCCGTGGTGCACGCGTTGCTGCAATACGACTGCTTCGTGCTCTATCCCATCAATCCCAAGGCCCTCGCGCGCTACCGCGAAGCCTTTGTCACCAGCGGCGCGAAAGACGACCCGCTGGATTCCGAGCTCTTGCTGGATCTGATCGTCCGCCATCGCGCGCAGCTGCGGGCCTGGGTGCCCGACACCGTCGAGAGCCGGATGCTCCTGGCCCTGGCGAGCAGCGCCGCAAGCTGGTGAATCACCGGGTAGCCCTCACCAACCGCCTCACCAGCCTGCTCAAACAATACTTTCCGCAGGCGCTCGACTCGGTCGGCGATGTCGGCTCCGCGCAGGCGTGCGACTTCCTCGTCCGCTGGCCGACCCTCGCGGCCGTGCAACGGGCCCGCCCCGCCACCGTGCGCCAGTTCTACCGCGCACACAACTGCCGCAAGGCCGACGTGATTGCCGCGCGCCTGGCCGCGATCGCCGCCGCGGTGCCCCTCACCACCGATGCCGCCGTCCTCGAGCCGCTCCGTCTGTCCGTCCAGGCGTACGCCACGCAACTCCGAGCGGCGCTGGCCTCTGTCGCCAAATGCCGCCTTCGCCCAACTTGCCGACGATGACATACGGTCCGAGTCGTTCTCCGGTAATCACGTGGCGAATCTTAATGCGCCGGTCGGTGCCGACCAAACGAAAACAGGAGCTTGGAAGTCGTGCAGTGCACGACCGCGGCGGCTATTGCGCCCCCCTCAGCTCGACGCGGCCTTTCGGACCGTCGATCGTCGCGACAATCATGGGCTGCTGACCGCGCGCGACCGGAACATTCAGGCCGAGGTCGCGCAGGATTCGTTCGATGCGAGCGGGATCCGGATCTTCCAGGCGGAGTGCGACCAGCCGGGCGCCCTTCGCCGCCGTCGCAGCTGGATGCGGTGACGTGCCCCAATCCATGATGTAGGGGACCAGTCGATGTTCGATCACGACTGACGGATCGGTATAGCGCCAGTTCAGCAGCGTGCCGTCTGGACGCTTGCGGCTGCCGGACATCACATTTCCGAGGTGGATACCCTTCGCAGCGGCGCGAGCCACCAAATCTTCAAGCGCTGTACTTCTCGCCACCCAGGCGATGAGTTGCGGTTCCTTCAGCGCGTCGATGCCGAACCGACGCGGTCCCGCAGGTTTTGGCTGCTCCGGATCCGGGCCGAGGATCTCGAAATAGCACGACGGCCCCAGCGCGACCAGTGCGTTCCGCGTGCCGAATCCGGGATGCTGACCGCCAGGCGTTGCGCGGATTCCGAACAGCTTCTCGACCGCCGCAATGCCGACATCGAGATCTGGAGTCGCGTACACCGAAGTGATCGACCTGAGAAAGGTATGAAGTGTCCTGCGTCCGAGCGAACGCGGTGAGCGCGAACGCGGTGAAGAGAAGGGGCAGACTGGCCGATCGAATTCGCATGTGCGTGGTCGGCGGATTGTATCTCAACGCTGGACGCGGTTCGCCGGCTGCCATTGTGACGCCTGGCTACAGCTCCGTGAACGACCTCACCGCAGAGTTGACATCGAATTCCTCGGCAGCGACACTCATCCCTTTCACACCCGCGTACGGCGATGTGCGCGGTTATCAAACAGGAGGCAGACGATGCTCTTTTATGTTGGCTGGAAGACCCGGTCGGGACAAGGCCCGGACACCGCGGAAAAAGGGCTCGAGGTGTTCTCGCGCTGGAAGCCGCCGCAGGGACTCGAGTTCAAAGGGATGTGGGCACGTGCTGACGGCGGAGGCTTCTGCGTCTGTGAAGCGTCGTCAGCCGAGGTCATGTTCGAGGCGACCGCGCCGTGGGCGGGTTCGCTCCTCGACTACGAGATCTCTCCCATCGTAGAGGTCCAGAAGGGCGTCGAACTGCAGAAGAAGGCGATCGCGTTCCGGAAGGGCTGAACGGCGGCCGTCACCGAAGCCGCGCCGACGAAGGCGCTGGACCGGCGTTGGTAAAGCGGCGGCACGAGTGCACCCGCCGCGTGCTAGAGTCCTGGCGTCCAACTCGACGAAACGTCAAGTTCTTCCGGCATTAGCTGGATGGAGGATCCCATGGTGATCAAGCGCATCGGGGCGTTGTCACTCGCGAAGATCGCGGCGGTGCTGTACGCGGGAATCGGTTTGTTGATCGGCGCCGTCTTCGCGCTGATTGGCATGGCCGGGTTCGCCGGTCAGATGGGCGGCGCCAGCTCGGCCCTGCCGTTCGGGGGGATGCTGTTCGGCGTCGGCGCCATCGTCATTTTGCCGATTTGCTACGGCGTGATGGGATTCATCTTCACGCTGATTGGCGCGACGATCTTCAACGTGGCGGCCGGTCTCACGGGAGGTGTGGAGATCGAGGTTCAATAGGCCAATTGTGCCATCCGGCTCGCGGGCGCCGGAATCGGCCGCGATCGCCCCGCGCGTTTGAGTTCAATTGCGCCGAGCGCACTCCAAAGCAAGACCGATGGCGTGCGGGTTCAGCAGGCTATAGCGCTCATTCTTGCTGTAGTACGAGCAGCGGGTCGATGTGCGCGGCTCGACGTGCCGGCACATACGTGGCAAGCAGCGATAACAGACCAAGGCCCGCGACGACACCTGCGTACGTCACGACGTCATAGGGCTTGACGTCAAATAACATCCCACTCACGAGGCCCGCGGATGCCGACGATTGTGGCGACACCATTCCGGCGCAACGTGCGCAAGGCGTACCGGACGTCCTGGCGCAGTTCGTCGAGACGGCAAGACGCAAAGTGAAGTGTGCGCAGAGCTGAGGAGATTAGAGTCCTGCCTTGTTCACGATGTTCGCGAGCACCTGGTTGTAGCCGATACGAAGCGCTTCGTGGCCCTGCTGAATCTCGAGCGAATAAAGACCTTTGTAACCCAACGACTCAGTGAGCCGGACCGCGGCGCCCATGTCCCAGTTCGGGCTCGACTTGATGTGCATGTTGCCCGATGAAAAGGGGAACCAGGCCCTGATGCAGTCGTCGAGCTCTTTCTGGTTGCTGGCGCCGACGTTGCCGATGTCGACGTTCGAGTTCGCGCCGGCGGCCTCGATGATGCCGATCATGAATTCCCACGGCTTCATCCCGAGGTCCTGGGGCACGCGCGTGCCGTCGGGGCCGGCGACTGACGGCTGCGCCGCGCCCCGTGTCTCGACCGAAATCTTGATCCCGCTCGGCCGGGCCGCGTCGGCTGCCGCCTTCATGTAAGCCACCGCCTCAGCCCGTTTTTCCTTCGTCAGGTTGCCCTGGTCCTGGTTCAGCATCAGACGCTTGATGCCGTACTCGTTCGCGACGTCGATCCACTTCTTGATCTGGTCGAGACCGTTCTGGCGACCGGCCGCGTCCGCGGCCATGCCGTACTGGGCGCCCAACTCCAGATTGATCTGGGTCGGCGTCATCTGGAACTCCGCGAGCTTGTCCTTCATCTGCTTGGTGAAATTCGGGTCGGTCAGCGACGGCCGGAGGTCGCCGATCTGAAACTCGATGTTGTGAACGCCGTACACCTCCACATACATCTTCGGAAAGTCGAGGATGCTGGTCAGCGTCTGCGTGGGGGTCGGCGGCGTGCCGTTGGTCGGAACCCGGTACGCGCTGAAATCCAGCGTCATGAGCGAGATCCGCACCAGCTTTTCCGCCGGTACGTTCGCCGGCGAGCCAAAGCCGCGACCACGACCGCCGCCCTGACGGCCCGCGGCCGTGGGGGCCTGCCCGCCCGCCGGCGCCTGACCGGCTGCCGGAGCCTGCGCGTTCCCGACAAGACCCAGCCCGGCGATGCCCACGGCGCCCGCCGCGGAGCCCACAAGAAACTTTCGTCGATTCATGCTCGTGCTCTCCGTGATTCCGCCGGCGCTACGCGAGCGCCGCGAGAATGGTGTTGTAGACGACGCGAATGGCGTTCTCGGGGTTGACCTCGATCGAATACGTGCCCTTGTATCCCAGCGATTCCGTGTAGCGGACGGCGAGGCCGATGTCCCAGTTCGGACTCGACTTGATGTGCATGTTGCCCGCCGTGGTCTTGAACAGGGTTTTGATCGCGTCGTGGAGCGCCTGTTGATTGGGCGCGCCCGCGCCGCCGATGTCGATGTTCGAGTAGCCGCGGGCGGCTTCGATGACCTCTTCGAGAAGGATCCAGCCGGGCGGCGGCGGTGTCGCCGGTGCGGCCGGTGCGGCCGCTCCGCGTCCGCCTCCGCCGCCGCGTCCTTCGGCGGAAATCATGATGCCTTTCGGCCGGGCGTAGTCCTGGATTTCCTTCCAGATCGAGATGACGCCGGCTTTGTTCTCCTGGTTGAGCCCGGTCTGGTTGAGCATCAAGCGTTTGACGCCCAGGATCGGGGCCGCGTCCACCCACAACTTCGCGAGCGCGAGCCACGTCGCCCGAGCCTCACGCGACAACGCGACGCGCGGCCCCTCAGGCGACGCCGTGGTCAGCTCACCGATCTCGATGTTGATCTGCGTGGCGGTGACCTTCGCCGCATCCTGCTTTGCCTTCACCTCACGGAAGAAGGCCGCGTCGGGCGGCGTGCTGTTCCCCTGGACGAGGTGATTGTGCTGATACTCGATGTTGGGGACGCCGTAGTGCTCCATGTAGGTCCTGCGGCAGATCCAGGAAGTTGATGATCTGCGCCGGCGTTGGATTGCTGTTCCACGGCAGCTTCATGACGCTGTTGAAATTCAGCGTCATCAGCGAGATGCGCGCGAGCCGTTCGGCCGGCACGGCGGCCGGCGAGCCGCCGCCGCGACCTGCGCCGCCGCCTCCCTGACGTCCGCGTCCGCCGCCTGCCGGCGCCTGGCCGGCCGCCGGTGCCTGCGGCGCCTGCGCGACCAGCGTCGTCACGCCCGCGACCATACCCGCGCCGGCCACAGCGGCGCCGGCGAGAAACTTTCGTCGATTCATGTGCAAATCTCCCAGGTGCGGCGATTATTGACCCGGGCGGCGGTGTAACGCAAACACGAAGGACGGATTGACGGCCAGTCAAGATGTGGGATCGACAGGCTTTGTCTTTACCTCGAACATCTGGCTGACAACCGCAAAGAAGAATCCGGTGGACCACCCACACATCAGGATGCCCGTCAGTGCTTCGACGCCCCCGACCAAACGCCATTCTTTCGGCAGCACGAGGTCGCCGTAACCGGTAGTCGTGTAGGTGACCGCGCTGAAATAGAGCGCGGTTTGCAGGTCGGGCATGGCGTGCAGTCCAAGGTAAAGCAGCGCCCAGACCGTGATCTCAAACAGGTGGAAGGAGATAATCCAGCCTGCCAGCCGAATGAACAGCAAGGTCCACGGCCAGAATTGTTGCGAGCTGGCTGGCTGACGGCGCTCCCAGCGCATGGCCGACGTCACACCACTGGCGTGAATCACCACGCACAGTGCCATCAGGGACCAGGCAATAAAGAGTTTCGAAAGCATGAGGGCGCTCTTGCGCGATCTCCGTGCTCAGCGACCCTTGAATGCTGTCACCAAACCCGTCTCGACGACAACGCAGCACGCCCGCTTCCGAAGCGGCCGTCGCGCGCGCGGCTACGCCGATGCCGCCACGCTGTCACGACGTCGAACGGCCGACTCGATCACGGCGTCGGTGCGCGCGACGCCACGCGTGGCGATCGGCAGCCGTTGCGCACGGCCGTGGACGATGCCGGCAAGAAGTCCGCCGATGACTACCGGGCCGAGGGCCTGGGCGCCGCCTCCGCCGACGAGCGTGACCACCGTGGCGCCCGTCATGATGATGAGCAGACCGCAAGCGGCCAGTGGCGTCAGCCCCGGCCGGATGCGCGTGACGCTCGGCACGATGAGTCCGATGGCGCCCAGCACCTCAGCGATGCCAATGAAGCGGAGAAACCACCCCGGCAGCGCCACGGGCATTGCCATCGCCTCGAGCGGCATCACGAGCTTCATGCTGCCGGCCATCAAGAAGACAAGGGCCACAAGCCCCTGCACGACCCAGAGAGCAGCGGACATGCGCCGGTCTGCGCGCCGCTGGGCCGCGATCGACGTGGGGACGGATATGCGGCGGGCGGTTGACTGGTGGAATCGCATGGCATCTCTCCTTGGAGGGCGGGATGTGGTCACTGTGCCCTTCACTGACACGTCGAACGAGCCCGGTCGGAATCGACACGAGGGCGGCGGGACGGCGGGACTCGGGTAAGTCACTCACGTGCAGTGGGTGACGGGGCCACGTCATGTCGTGTCGACTTGTGGACCCCTGGTTCGACGTGCTGGTGAGGGCGACGCGGACATGTGGGTGACCACGATTCTCGGCCCAGGCGCGCTCGCCCTCGAGACCACGTAGAGGCCCGCGCCAGCGGGGTCCATCAGCGTTCGACTCGTCGTCCCCACTTCTGCACGACTCGATTGGCCTGGGCGGGCGCGACGACGCTCAAGACCGCAAGCCACCAGGCCTTGGGGAACGGATAGACCTCGACTTTCGGAGAGATAACGCAATCCACGATCGCGCGAGCAACCGTCGCCGCCGACTGTCGCGGGCCGAGGCCATGCACCTTGTAGCCAAAATCCCGGTGGATGGCCTCGTGGAGCTCTGTCGCGGTGCTGACGGGATAGACGACCGAGGCGCGGAGCTTGGTGCCGGCAAACTCGGCGCGCAAGGCCTCGATGAACCCAATCTGCGCGGCCTTCGTCGCCGAATACACGGCCGATCCGGCCATACCGCGCCGGCCAACGATGGAAGAGACGGCAATAATGTGGCCGGTGTTGCGAGGGAGAAAAACCTTCAAGGCCGCGTGCGCCGCGTAGAACGTGCCCATGAGGTTCACGTCCACGACCCGCCGCATCACGTTTTCCGGCGTGCGATCGAACGCGTCATGAAAGGCGATGCCGGCGTTGCAAATCATCACGTCGAGCTGTCCGTACGTCTCGACCGCGCGGGTAACCACCGCCTCCATGTCGGCTGGATTGACGACATCGCTCCGCACGGCCAGGGCTCTTCCGCCGCGACTGGCAATCGAGGATACGGCCTCTTCGAGCCGGTCGGCTCGCCGGGCGGAAAGCACGACAGCCGCGCCCTCTTCGGCCAGCAACTCGGCCGTCGCGCGCCCGATCCCCGCGGAGGCGCCCGTAATCGCGACAACACGGCCGGTCAGTCTCTGCATCCGCCGATCATAGTCTCGCGCGAGTTTTCGTTTTGAGTTCCGCCTTAACGAGCCTTAAGTTCTAAGGTCTGAGTTCCAAGTTTCCACGTATGGATCCTCTTCCTCTCCTTCACGAGTTGGTGTCCGTCAACTCGGTCAATCCCGGGCTGGTTCCCGGTGCACCAGGAGAAGCCGAAGCGGCTGAGGTCTGCCGGCGTGCAATGGAGCGAGCCGGGCTCGATGTAGTCATGCAGCCGGTTCGGCCGGGACGGCCGAACGCCATCGGCACACTTCATGGCCGAACCGCCGGGCCGGCGATCATGCTGTGCGGGCACATCGACACAGTGGGAGTGGAGGGCATGGCCGACCCGTTCCTGCCGAGGATCGAGGCCGGCCGCCTGTACGGTCGCGGCGCCCAGGACATGAAGGGCGGCGTGGCCGCGATGATTGCGGCAGCCGGCGTCCTGGCGCCGTCCTGGACGCGAGGCCGGTTGATCGTGGCGGTCGTCGTGGATGAGGAGCACGAGAGCGTGGGGGCCGAAGAGCTGGCGCGCGAATGGCGCGCCGATGCCGCGATCATCACCGAGCCGACGGATCTCAAGGTGGCCGTCGCCCACAAGGGATTCGCCTGGCTCGAGATCGTGACTCGCGGCCGTGCGGCTCACGGCAGCCGGCCTGCGGACGGGCGAGACGCGATCATGCGGATGGGAAGGGTGCTGAACGCCCTCGAACGACTCGATCGCGAGATCCAGTCGCGCCCCGCGACCGGGCTCGAAGGCGCGGGCTCGCTGCACGCGTCAATCATCACCGGCGGCCGCGAGTTGAGCAGCTATCCGGACACCTGCACCCTGCTGATGGAGCGCAGAACCGTCGCCGGCGAGGATGCGGAGACGTCGATTCGCGAAATCGACACCATTCTCCGACATCTCAAACGGGACGATCCCGAGTTCGAGGCCGACGCACGCCTGATGACGCACCGCCCGCCTTATCGTCTGGATGCGGCGCACCCGCTTGTCGTGACGCTCGGCGATGTCCTCCGCCGATCCGGCCGAGGCAGCGAACCAATCGGCATGTCCTTTTGGACGGATGCTGCGATCCTCGGCGCCGCAGGCATTCCGACGGCCCTTTTCGGTCCCGGCGGCGCCGGACTGCACAGTTTGAGCGAATACGTGAATGTCGAGGACGTCGTTGCGTGCCGAGATGTCCTTGTGGAGACGCTCAGACGGCTCAGGGACAAAGGGTGAGAGGGTCCCTTTCACCCTCTGACCCTTTGTCTCTGAAGCGCCTTGATCAGTGGACGGACCGGCGGCTCGGAGCCAACAGGTGCTCGACCGTGCGCGCGTAGAAGCGGAGCACGATCCGATCCCGGACGCGCAGGCGGAGGCGATCGGCGACGAGCACGCCGCGCTCGATCAGCTGATCCACGCCATGGTCGACGGCCTGGCGTCCACTGCGGACGGCCAGGTTCGCGCCCGCCTCGACGAACTTCGGGAGCAGCTCGTCGATCCTGGCGGCGAGTTCGGCGCGCGTCATCTGCGGCTTCATGGCCGACGCGACCAGTGCGGTCGGCAGCACCTTGTAGAGATGGCCGATGTCGTTCTGCACGCGATGGGCGAGCGAGACCAGATCCCGGCGCGACTCAGGGTCGTAGTCGGCGAGCGGAATAGGCTGCCCGAACGTGACGAAGGCCCGGGTATGAAAGCCGACCGCATGCCTCACCATCTCGCCCAGCTCCTGGCTGAACGGCCGCGAGCGATGCCTGGTGGCCTCCCGCGAGATGATCCCCGCCTCGAGCACCAGGTCGTAGGCGATCGCCATCGGCATGATCGAGAGATTTCCTCGGTCGCCAAGGAGGGCGGCCTGAAGCAATCCGGTCTTCGGCGACTTGAGCTCGCCGCTGTAGCTGCGGCCGCCTTCCGAGTAATACAGCACGTCGCGGCGCTTCAGCAGCTCCGCCACGTAGGCGCGCAGCGTGACCAGGTACAGCGGATCCTTGCTGTTCCGGCGAATGGGAATGGCACCGGTGACATGCCGGTGAATCAGCCCAAACGGACCGCCAAACAGATTGATGCCCGCGACCATCAGCGGCGGCCGAACGCCGTGATCGTCGAGCACGAGTCCCTCGACCAGATAATCGAGATGGCTTTTGTGATTGGACACGTAGACGACGTGGCCGCGCCGCGTGGCGTCAATGGCGCGATCGATCCCCTCGGTGATCCGTTTGACCTTGCGGAAGATCGGGTAGAGCGGGTGCTGCAGCGCGCGATAGAACCGGTACCGCTGCGTCGTGCGCAATTCGTCGAGGTACCTCTCCACGCGACGAAGGGCTTCCGGGTCGGCGCCGCCTTCCTGACTCTGCAGGTATTTAGCGACGTCCTCGCGTGCGAGCACGGCCTCCGTGATGTCGTCCGGACTCACGCTTAGGGACTATAGCAGAGCGGCCGCGGTCTAATGCGTGTCCTGCGCCTCGAACCAGACAAGTCCGAGCCCGCCAAGCAGCGTGACGAGCATCAGGCCTCTGGACAGCGCGTGCAGGCGGTCGAATTCAATCCGTCGCGGGTCGGCGGGCGCCAGGCTGGCGATGGGTCCGCTCACGGCGCGACGAATGCCGTCGATCCGCGGCACCAGGACCATCAGCGTGCCGGCAGTCAAGGCCATCATGCCCATGACCGTCCACAGGCGAAGTCCGATCCGGCGCGGCCGCGGTCCGAGCGCCGCCCGGATGGCAAGGAGGACGATCAGCAGCACGCCGCACCCGATCGAGGCCCAGAGAAACATCCGGAAGATCTCGCCGAAGACGGCGCCGGCCAGTTCGCGCCCGGCGATCGGATCGCGGGCCTCGAGCGTGCGAAAGAGTGCCGGCGCGGCGATCCCGCCGAGCATCGCCAATCCGCCCACCCAGACAGCCAGAATCGTTTGTGCGAGGAATCGCAGCACCGCCACCTCTCGATTATAGGGTGGTAGACTTTTGCAGTGACGATGACCGCGTCGCCGGCGCAGCTACGCAACATCGCAACGCAGCTGAGGATCGATTCGGTCCGGTCGACGTCCGAAGCCGGGTCGGGTCATCCGACTTCCTGCCTCTCGGCGGCGGACATCATGGCGGCGTTGTTCTTCGCGGAGCTGCGCTTCGATCCGCAGGATCCGCAGCACCCCGAGGCCGATCGGTTCGTGCTGTCGAAAGGGCACGCGGCGCCGATTCTGTACGCGGCCTGGGCCGCGGCGGGCGCATTTCCCCGCGAGCACCTGCTCACACTGCGGCAGTTCACATCCGATCTCGAAGGTCATCCCATGCCGCGGCTGCCGTTCGTGGACGTGGCCACAGGCTCGCTCGGACAGGGGCTTTGCGCCGCGGTCGGCATCGCCCTGAACGCGCGCCGGATCGGCTCCGACTACCGGACCTATGTCCTGCTCGGCGACGGCGAGAGCGCGGAAGGGTCGGTGTGGGAAGCGGCCGACGTCGCGGCGAACCTCAAGATCGACAACCTGTGCGCGATGACCGACGTCAACGGTCTCGGGCAGAGCCAGGCGACGCAGTGGGATCATCACCTCGACCAGGTCAGCCGGCGCTGGAGCGCCTTCGGATGGCGTGCCATCGCCATCGACGGGCACGACATATCCGCGATCCTCGCCGCGCTCGCGGAGGCCAAACAGACCAAGGGACAGCCGACGATGATCGTGGCAGGAACCGTCAAAGGCAGGGGCGTCAGCCTCTGTGCGGGAAAAGATGGGTGGCACGGCAAGGCGCTCAAGAAAGGCGTTGAGCTTGACGTGGCGTTGTCTGAGCTCGAATCGCAGTACGTCAAGACGTCCGATCCGTGGCCCACGATTCCGAAGCCTGCGCGACGCCGGTCCGAACCAGCGGCGCGCCGACTTTCGCCGGGCTGATGCGCCCGCCCGTTTACAAGATGGGCGAGCAGGTGGCCACGCGCGAAGCGTACGGGACGGCGCTGGCGGCGTTGGGCGAGATTGACGATCGGATCGTCGCGCTCGACGCAGACGTCAAGAACTCCACGTTCAGCGAGAAATTCGAAAAGGCTTTTCCGAGCCGGTTTTTCGAAACCTACATTGCGGAACAGGTGATGGTCGGCGCTGCCATGGGGCTCGCCAGCCGCGGGGCGATTCCGTTTCCCTCGACGTTCGCCTGTTTTCTCTCGCGGGCCAGCGACTTCGCGCGCATGGCCGGCATCTCGGGCCTGAACGTCAAATTCGCCGGATCCCACGCGGGTGTATCGATCGGGGAAGACGGACCGTCGCAGATGGCGCTCGAGGATCTTGCTGCGATGCGCGCGGTGCCCAATTGCACGGTGTTCTATCCGTGCGACGCCGTCAGCACGGAACGACTGATGGCGCTGGCGGCTTCGACGCCAGGGCCCGCCTACCTGCGCACATCGCGGCCAAAGACGCCGGTCATTTACAGCGCCGACGAGGCATTCGCGGTAGGCGGATCCAAGACGCTGCGCCAAAGCGCCAACGACGCAGTCACGGTCGTTGCGGCAGGCATCACGGTCTTCGAAGCGCTCAAAGCCCACGACATGCTTGCGAAGGAAGGCACGGCGATTCGCGTCATCGACGCCTATTCAATCCAGCCGATCGACCGTGACGCGCTCGTCGCCGCCGGCCGGATGACCGCGGGGCGGCTCCTCACGGTCGAAGACCACTACGCCCGGGGCGGATTGGGGGACGCTGTCAGCGAGGCGCTCTGGGATCAGGGATTCCGGGTCCGCCGCCTCGCCGTGCGCGAGATTCCGCGAAGCGGCACGCCTGAGGAACTGATCGATCACTTCGGCATCTCCGCCCGGGCCATTGTTGAGGCGACACGGGAGATGATCAAAGGGTGAGAGTGTTCTCACTCTTTCACCCTCTTGACGAGATTCTCGATTGCTTCTACAGCAGCTGAGTCCGGCCACGAGGGCAGCGGGGCGGCTGTGTAGCCGGCGTGGGCCAACTCGCCCTGAAAGAGGACGACCTCCGACGCGAGGCACGCCAGCCTGGCCGCCGTACCCAGCAGAATCCATCCGATCGACAGCAGCGTCGTGACCCACGGCGTCGCTGACGTCGCGTCAATCTGAAACAGAATTCGCACGATCGCCAGCATGGTCAGGCTGTTCAGCAGCGCGAGACCGAGGACGCGCCAGGGTCGCCGGCGGACAAACCGGATCGCGGCAGTGACGGCGCCCATCATGCTGCGGCGATCCTCGACCACCGCGCGTACTCTCGCGAAATCCGCGATGAGCCCAAGAGCTGCCACGCTGACCAGAACGGCGGCCCGAACGATCAAGCTGCCCGGGAAGGCCTGCTGCCATCGCAGCAGTCCCCACGCGACGACTCCGACCATGGCTGCCAGCCGAAGGAATCTGAAGAAATAGACGCCGGCCGCGGCAAAGAACGCCGCCGTGCGAATCTGCCGGGCGCGCGCGAAGCGGTCGAGCAGTCCGCCCGACAGAAACAACCACAGGCCGGTCTGCACGCAGGTGGCCGCAACGATCGCCGGAGGCAGAGCGCCGCCCTGGAGGAAGGGACTGATGTCCGGAGCGATGACGCTGGCGAAGCTTCTGAGCTCCAATTCGAGCGTGACCATCCATTGCTCGGGGCCCGCCGGGAATCCTGCTGCCAAGTACTGGCCGGGCGCTGACAAGGCCACGGCCATGAGTCTCGAAGAGATCCAGAATCGCCGCCAGCGTGCCGAAGACCACGGCCGGCGCGGCGAGGACCCGACGCCAGCCTTCCAGGAGCGCACCCAGCGGCGGGACGCGGCGGCTTCCGGAGGAGGGCAGGACCGGCGCAGGCATCAAGGGCTGGATGGTACACGGAGCCAGCCGCCCGGCACTAGAACCCGTCTCTTGAGTGCCGCGGCATTCATGAAGCAGGTTTCCGGCTGCCCGCAGCCAGTAGAATCAGGATTCCCTGGAGCGGAATGGATGCCCATCAAAGTCCTGCATGTCGGTCTCGGTCCAATAGGTATCGGCGTGGTGCGCCAGATCGCCACCCGAAAAGGCTTCGTCATCGTCGGCGCGGTGGATATCGACAGCGCGAAGGTTGGCCAGGATCTCGGCCGCGTCTGCGGCGTCGGCCGAAACCTGCGTGTCAAGGTCGTGGCAGACCTCACGCGCGCCATCAAAGCGACCAAGCCTGACGTTGCCGTCTTGTGTACCAGTTCGTCGCTGAAGAAGGTGCTCCCTGAATTCGAGGCCGTCCTCAGGCTCAAGGTGCCGATCGTCTCAACGACGGAAGAGCTCGCGTATCCGGTGAAGAGCAACGCGGCCGCCGCTCGGCGGATTGACGCGTTGGCCAAGCGGGCTCGCGTGGCCGTGCTGGGGACGGGCGTCAACCCGGGGTTCGTCATGGACGCGCTGCCGATCGCGCTGACCGGCGTGTGCGAGAGCGTCACGGCCATCGAAATCGACCGGATCCAGGACGCGCGGATCCGGCGCCTGCCGTTTCAGAAGAAAATCGGCGCCGGCCTGACGCCGGAAGAATTCATGGACAAGGTCAAGGACGGCAGCGTGCGTCACGTCGGCCTGGCCGAATCGATCACGATGATTGCGGATGCGCTCGGCTGGAAGCTCGACAAGGTGACCGACGAGATTCATCCGAAGAGTCGCCACGGAAACCGTGTCCAGCGAGTTCCTGACCGTCGAGGCCGGTCGGGTCGTCGGCCTCGTGCAGGACGGAACCGGCTACCGGAAGGGCAAGCCGATCATCAAGCTGCACATGGAAGCGTATCTCGGCGCGCCGGAGTCCTACGATGCCGTCCGGGTTTCAGGCAACCCGCCGATTCAACATGAAATTGTCCGGCGGCGTCCATGGCGACGTGGCCACGGCCTCCATTGTCGTCAACTCGATTCCGAAGGTCATCCAGGCGCCGCCAGGGCTGCGCACCATGAAGGACATGGCGTTGCCTTCGTTCTTTGGGGGCTAGCGGCTCTAGCAGATCGACTCAATTCTTGAGTTGATCCTCGAAGTACTCCACGAGCGCCTTGACCATACCATCTACCGTATACGTGTCGGGCATCACGGTCGTCTTGATGCCGAGCTCGGCGGCAGCGGCGGCAGTCACCGGGCCGATGGAGGCCACGACAGTCATGTTGACCAGATCGGCGGCCTGCTCCTCGCCGAACAACTGCGCGAACAGCCGCACGCCGGTGGGGCTTGTGAAGGTGACGGCGTCGATGGCGCCGTCGAGCAGCTTCCGGTAGAGGTCCTGCGCCGCGGGGCTATCCGAGGATTCCGGCGTCGTGCGATAGGCGACCAGGTCCGTCACCGTCGATCCTCGGCGAGCCAGATCGGTCGCGAGGACATCGCGCAGATGGTCCGGCCGGACGAGCAGCACGCGATGCCCCGCGATGGGCCGCTTGGCGGCAATGGTGTCGGCGACGCCCTCGGCTCGAAACTCGGGAATCACGACGTCCGGTTTGAAGCCGTGCGCCATGAGCTGCTCGGCAGTGGACGGGCCGATTGCGCAGATCGATACGCCGCCGAGCGCGCGGAGATCGCGCGGGCCCCGCGACAGCGATCCGAGAAACCGCGCCACTGCGTTGGCGGACTCGAAAACGACCCAGGCATATGCCGTCGACCGAGGCGGCGGCGCGATCGACTGATTCGGGGTCTTCCGCCGGCGTCAGCCTGAACGTTTGTGCTTCGATGGCCTGCGCGCCAAGGTTCTCGAGCGCCTCGCAGAGATCCCGCGCCTGTTCCTGCGATCGTGTCACCACGATGCGCTTGCCGAACAGCGGCCGCTCGTCGAACCACCGCAGGTGATTGCGGAGGTTCGCGACGTCGCCGACGACGAGCAGCCCTGGATCGGCGACGCCGGCTGTGGACGCGACCTCCAGCAACTCGGCAATTGTGCCGGTGACCGTCTGCTGAGATGGCAGCGTGCCCCGGTAGATCAGCGCGGCGGCGCGATCCGGCGGCACGCCGCGACCGATCAGTCCCCGCAGGATGTCTGACGTCAACCGCCCGCCGACGTAGCAGATGATGGTGGCGTCGATGCGAGCGACCGCGTCCCAGTCCACGTCCGGCAGGTGCATCGGTTCCCGATTCGTGCCCACGGAGCAGGACGACCGCGTCGGCCCCGCCCGGGTAGGTCATCGGAATGCCCGCGTAGGCGGTTGCGCCGAACGGCGGCGGGAATGCCGGGTACGACTTCGAACGGAATTCCCTGCTCGTGCAGAAACAGCGCCTCTTTGGCGCCGCTGTCGAAGACGAACGCGTCGCCCCACTTCAGCCGTGCGACCATCTGGCCATCGCGCGCCTTCTCGGCGAGGAGCATGGAGATAGCGTCCTGTGCCGTCTCGCGTTCGGCCGGCGCGCCCACTTCGAGGCGCTCGGCCTCCGGCCGTGCCCAGCGCAAGAGCGAGTCCACAGCGCGGTCGTAGACGACGACGTCGGCGTCCTTGAGCAGGCGGAGACCGCGCGCGGTAATCAGCCCTGGATCGCCCGGGCCCGCGCCGATGATGCAGACCCGGCCCGTTGGCGTCACCGGGCGGGACCCGGCGCGAAATAACCGCTCTTCGTGCGCGCGCTCGTCGTTGGCCGGTTCACTTTCACCATGACCCGGCGCCAGGCTCCATCGCGCTTCGTGTTCTTGGAGGTGTAGCCGATCGTGTACTGGTTCGCCAGCTCGTCTGCGATCTGCTGATAAATCCCCGGTAATTGTGCGACGTCGTCGACGTGATACACGCGACCGCCGGTCTCCTGCGCCATCGTGCGGAGGACGAAGTCGGCTTCGTTGAAGCCGTGGGGCGGCGTGTCTTCCTTGGAGCGGAGCGCGATCGTGTAGATGCTCACCTCGGAGCGTTTGGCCGCTTCCATCACCTGGTCATAGTCGATCAGGCTCGACGTGTCCTCGCCGTCCGACAGGACGACGATGGACTGCCGCCGGATGGCGTCCGCCGATTGCGCGACGGCGCCCTTGAGCGCGTCGAGCGCGGTGTAGACCGCGACGTAAAGCGCCGTGGAGCCGCCGGCCTGCGTCCGCCTGATGGCCTTTTCGAGGGCGGCGCGATCGGCTCGTGAAGTCCTGCCGGATTCGGCGCGGGTGTCGAAGCTGATGACCTGCGCCACGTCCTTGATCCCCATCCGGCGAATGAAGCCCACGGCGGCCTCCTGCGCGATCGGCAGCTTCCGCTCCATGCTCGTGCTCGTGTCGAGCAGGATGGACAACGCGATCGGCTGCGGGTCGCGCGAGAAGTTGCCGATCTCCTGCAGGACGCCGTCCTCGAAGACCTGGAAATCGGTCTTGTCGAGGTGGCTGACCAGATGCCCCTCGCCGTCGGTGACGGTGACGTTCAGCAGCACGACGTCCGCGCCGCCGCGGAAGACCTGCGCGGTCAGCGTCGCGGCGCCAAGGATGATCGCGAGGAGCGTCCTCACTGGCCGATCCATTGCGGCGCCAGAAGCGCACCCCGGGGCGCTTGGTCGAGACGTCGATCTTCGAGGGCGGAATCAGCTGTTCCGGTCGGCCGTAGATCACGGCATACTGCGACGTCAGACGCGTGGCGAGCTGCTGAAAGCGTGACTCGATGCCCAGTCGGTCGAGCAGCAGCTCGCGCGTGCCGCCGCTATGGGTTGTGACGTCGCCAAGCACGACATCGCGATTGCGTCCCTCGTCGCTTCTGCTCAAGCCTCCCCGGCTCTGCAGGACAAGCGCCCAGAGCGAGGCGTGGCTGGCCTTGATGTCCTCCTCGATCCGCTGATACTGCTGCTGACTGAACTCAGGACTCGACTCGAGCGCGAAGACCGCGATGACCGGCCGCTTCGCTCCGCGCTTCTTGAGCGCGGCTGCGGCCTCGCTGATCGCGTCGAGCAGGTATGCGCCGGACCCCGAGTGCTCGACGAGCCGATCGAGCCCGCGGTTCAGCACGGCGGCGGTCGTGGCGGGGGGCGAGAGCTGACTCGGCCGTTCGCCGAATTCCATGAGCGCCACCTCGGACTCGTGATTCTTGGCCCAGACCGCCTGCGAGAAGGCCTGCACGCCCTTGCGCAGATCCAGCACGAGCACCTGCATTCCGGCACTGGTGTCGATGAGCAGGGCGATCTGCATCGGCGCAGCCGCTTGTTCGACTCGAATTACCTCCCGGGCGACGCCGTCCTCGCGGACCGTGAAGTCCGAGGCCGCGAGGCCCGGCACAGGGCTGCCGTCGCGGTCCAGCACCGACACCACGACCTGCTGCTCACGGGTCGCCCGCTGCGCAAGGAGCGTGACGCCCAGGGCGAGAGTGCCGATCCCGAATGTGCTCACTAGGACGATGGCCCCAAGGCCGATGCGGCGCATGTTCGATCTCCTTCTGCGAGTATACCGACTCGACGGAAAGCCGCTGTCAAGGGCTTTCCGGGGCTAGGATCAGGAGCGGCACCGGGCGACGGCCGCCAAGCCATAGCGTAGCCCCAAAACGTTGCAGACCGAACCCGTTCTGACCATGCCTGAACCCGAGCGCAAGACGCCGCCATCGAAACGGAACCCCGCCGAGGACGCGGCCCGCAGCCGCTTCGAGGTGATGCGCACCTTCGGACAGATGGGAACCCTTGGGCTTTCCTTCGTGATTGCCCTCGCCATTGGCGTGGCCCTCGGGCTCTGGCTGGATCGCTTGACCGGCTGGAAACCGACCTTCTTCCTCGTTTTCTTCGTGCTCGGCTTTGCGGCCGGCGTCATGAACGTGTACCGGACGATTTCGAGGATCAAGTGAGCAGCGATTTGCTTCGCCGAATCGAACGGACGGCGGTCGGTATCACCGGCCTGGCGATCGTCGCGGCTTGGACTATTCCCGGCGGCGGCGCGCGCATGGCCGCAGGCGTCGCCGGCGGCGCGCTGCTGGCCGGCGCCAGTTATTGGGCGATCAAGCGCGGGGTGACCGGCCTGGCCGACGCCATGCTGGTTCGCGGCGCGCCTCGATCGCCGTACGGCATGGCGGTTTTTCTCCTGCGCTACGCTTTACTGGCTGGATTGGCCTACGTTATGATTGTGCGTTTGCGGATGCACCCGATCGGGCTGCTGGTCGGCGCGTCCGTCATACCGCTGGCCGCAATGGTCGAAGCCATTCGCCCACGTCGTTAGACGGAAGCAATTGCCTTCACGTAGGAACACGGCACACGTCCTCGCGGCGTGCTGGCCGGCCACGTCAAGTCACGTGCTGTCCGGGATGAGCGCATGGGAAATCTCGAACACAAGCTCCTGGTCGTGCAGGTCGTCAACGCCCTGCTCGATCCTCTTGTCCGCCCCCTCCTGACTGCGCTGGGCCGGCATCCTGCCCCGGGGGCGGAACTGATTCCCAACTACCTCGTCATGTGCGGTCTCGTCGTGGTCGCCTGGACCGTGATCGGACTGGTGATCAGGTCCCGCTTGTCCATCGAGAAGCCGGGCCGCATGCAGATCGTGCTCGAGGACCTCGTCATGGCACTCGTCGGGCTGCTCGAGGAGTGGATCGGACCGAAGGGCCGCCGCTTTCTGCCGCTGATCGGGGCGCTTGGCGCATTCATTCTGCTCGGCAATTACGCAGGTCTGCTCCCAGGGCTGATGTCACCCACCAGCAATATCAACGTGACGTTCGGATGCGCGTTGACCATCTGGGTCTATTACCATTTCACGGCATCCGGGCGCAGGGGATCGTCGCCTACGTGAAACACTTCGCCGTGCCGCCGGGCGTTCCGGTCTGGCTGGCGCCGCTGATGCTGCCTATCGAACTCATCAGCCACTGCTCGCGCGTGCTTTCGCTGACGTTGCGATTGTTCGGCAACATCTTCGGCGAAGAGATGATCATCGCCATTCTGGCGTTCCTTGCGCCGTGGTACCTGCCGTTCTTCCCACTGCCGATGATGCTGCTCGGGCTGGTCACGGGCAGCCTGCAGGCGTTCATCTTCGTCCTGCTGAGCATCATTTATCTGCAGGGCGCGGTTGCCGTCGAACACCACGAGGACCATGGCCACCAGGAGAGCGGCGACGCCATGGACACGGCGCAGTTGGCGGCGGTCTGAGTCCCGGAAGGCATGTTCGAGTCGATTAATCCCGGAAAGCAGTTGACTTGACGTGGTATCGTTGCGCGCCGCGGGGGCGCAATCTACCATGTCAAGTCAAGTGATTTTCCGGATTGAAGGAGGAGCGGATCGTGAGTAAGCGTTCATTGTTGGCATGGATGGTCGTGGTTCTGGCGCTTGTCTCGGTCGCGCCGCTGGCCGCACAGGGAGCGGAGGCGGCCAAAGGAGCGGCGCCCGAGAGCGGGCTGACGCTCGTCGTGGCGTCGATTATCACGGCAGGCTTCGCACTCGGCATCGCCGCCGGGCTCGGCGCGCTCGGTCAGGGCCGCGCGATCGGGTCGGCGGCAGAGGCGATCGCCAGAAATCCTGCCGCCTCCGGCGAGATTCGGGGCGTGCTGATTCTCGGCCTCGTGCTGATTGAATCACTGGTCATCTACGTGCTGGCGATCTCGCTGATTCTGTTCTTCCTCAAGCCGTTCTCCTAATCCTGGAAAGCACTTGACCGACGTGGCATCGCCGCGCGCCCGCGGCGGCGCGGGCGCAAGGACCACGTCAAGTCAACTGACTCTCCGTGTAAGTGAAGCAGCGGCCACGGTCCTCCAGACTCCTGGCTCGAGGCGCGTCAAGACCGTCGCGCCGTGTCATCTGCCTGACTGGCGAGATGACACGGCCGGCAGCCTGGCTTCTCCTGGGCACGGGGCCAGTCACCAGTGGCCTTCTCCAGGTCCCGTGCGCATGAGACGGCCCGGGCACATCGACATCCTTCTGCTCCTGATGGTGTTCATCTGGGGTGCCAACTACAGCGTCATCAAGCGCGCATTCGAAGAAGTGCCGCCGCAGGCGTTCAACGCCGTGCGCATCACCATCGCTGCGCTCGTGTTCCTGGCCGCGATCGTCTGGAGCCGGCGCCGCGGGCGGCAGTCGGACGGAGCGTTCTCGCGCGTGCTCTACACGCCGGCCGTGTTGACTCCGCGTGACCGGTGGGACCTCGTCTGGCTGGGGCTGGTCGGCCACTTCGTCTACCAGTTCTGCTTCGTGCGCGGTGTGGCCGGTACGAGCGTATCCAATGCGGCCCTCATCATCGGCACGACGCCAGCCGTTGTCGCCATCTTGTCAGCGGCAGTCGGCCACGAACGGATCCCGCGCGTGCACTGGGCCGGGGCAGGCGTCTCCATCCTCGGTGTCTACTTCGTCGTCGGACGAGGCGCCTCGCTCGGTGGAACTACCCTGAGCGGAGATCTGATGGTGGCGACCTCGATGATCTGCTGGGCCATCTACACGCTGGGATCAAGCCGGTTGATTGCGCGGCATTCGCCGCTCTATGTCACCGGCATGACGATGGCGCTGGGCGGCCTGCCGTACGCCACCCTCATGCTGCCGCAGGTGACGCAGGTCCCCTGGGCGCACGTCAGCGTCTGGAGCCTCTCAGCCCTCGTGCTCTCGTCGCTGCTGGCGCTATGTCTGTCGTACCTCATTTGGTACGCAGCGGTGCAGCAGATAGGCGCGGCCCGAACCGCGATCTACTCCAACCTCGTCCCGATCACCGCGATGGCGGTCGCGATCCTCTGGCTGCACGAGCCGGTGTCACTTGGAAAGCTGGTCGGTGCCGGGTGCGTGCTGACAGGCGTCGCGCTGACGCGCCTCGGCCGCGCCAGCGCGATCCTGCCTGTACGGAAAGTCACTTGACTTGACATGGCAGGTTGCGCCCGCGCCCTCGGGCGCGCGACGGCACCACGTCGAGTCCAGTGCCTCCTCAGTTCACCGCGAAGCAGTACAGCAGCCCGATTCCGCCGGTCGGAATCAGGTCGGCCTGCGCGCAGCCGCGGCTGCCGTGCACCGAGTTCCACGACGCGTTGGGTCCACCCGTCCGGTCGAAGTGGCCGAGCTGCGCGCGGCCGGTGCTGGTGTTGCTCGTCCAATTCGCGCACGTGTGGTCCGCGGCATCCGTGTACGCGCGGCCGTCAGGCTGCGTGCCGGTCAGAATGTCGTGCTCGTTCGGCGTGTCGCCGAATCCCTTGTGCATTTCCTTCTTCTCAGTGAACGCCGTGCTCTTGTTGAGATTCGGCCAGAGCCGCGCGTCCTCGGCCGTGTCGCCATGCAATTGGGCCACGCTGCTGGCGATGAGATTGCCGCGGGAGCCGTACCAAGGTCCGGGGCCGATACGATCGCGCGCGTTGACGGCGCCCGTGCCCTGAGTGCTCAGATACGCATGCCACGTCTTGGTGCTGCCCGCAGCAACGGCCAGCTTCTGGCAATGGGCGTCCGCGCCGGCGACGCCGCCGAGATTACCGCCGTCACCGATCGGATCACTCGTCACAAAGAACGACATCGGCTGCTGCGGTCCCCTGGCCTGACCCGCCGCGGGCGCGGCCGGCTGTTGCGCGCGCAGAAGGAACGGCACTGAGAAGACCAGCGCCAGCACAAACGATAGAGCGACTTTTCTGATGCTCATAGGGATCTCACTCCATTGACCGGGGACTCCGTCCGTCCCCTGAGGCGCTGATTATAGCGAAAGCTCAGGCTCGGTCAGGCCGGCCCGAGATCCGCATGGCCTCGCGCGCACGGGGGCTCGGGGTCGCCGACCACCGAACCGGCACGCTGCAGCTTGATAAGGCGTCGAACGACCGACGACAGCGTCTCCCGGCGCGCTTTCGCCAACTCACGCAGGAGCGAATAATCGCGTTCCGTGATCCACAGGTGCAGTTGGCGGTGCCGGTGCACGTTCATGCTTTCCTCCCCGGTGCGCTGTGACGGCAAGGCACGGACGCGTCCCGCAAGCAACATGCCAGGCTCGACACGTGTGGGGAGGACCGTTACCCCTGTGATAGGCCTGACCGGCCCGGCGACAAGGGCAATAGATACACAAGGCGACTGGTCCGGGGTAGTCGCTACCCGCGACGAGCTACGCCAGTTTCCGCCAGCGGAGGTGAGCCAAACCGGCGGCGACACCAAGGGCGCTCACGGTGACAACGGAGAGCGCCATGAACCGGCCGTACAAATCCCGGCCCATGACGTCGAACATGGTCAGGCACATGAGCACGAGGGCCAGGCCGAGCGCGGCTTGCCAGGCTCTGGTCAGCTCGCGCCAGCGATCGAGCAGGCAGACGACGGCTGGTGTGGCGAGAAGAAGGACGTAGTCCCAGCCCTGGGGAGACAGGAGCGGGATGAGCAGCATCAGCAGCGCGAACTCGAGGTACTCCGGCGTGGCGATGCCGCGGCGTCTACGGCAGATCATCACGACCAATCCGACCAGCACAGCCGCGGAAAGGGCCGCCAGGACCGACGCTGACGGTCCCGGTCCGATCCACTTGGCCCACATCGCGGCCAGCGAGACGTTGTCGTTCCCGAGCAGGTTCGGCTCCGTCGTGTCCGACACCGTGCGGTACCACCCGAGCAGCAGATCGCGGTTACCGATCCAGCCGTACACGGCAGCCGGCAGCAACAGGCCCGTCACAACGATGCCTGCCGCCATGACGCCAGCCGCCACACCCTGCATGACGACCAGCCATGGAAGAATGAGGAGCGCGTAAGGCTTCACGAATGCCGCCGCGCCGATGAGGCCGCCGGCCATCACGGGTTGATCGATCTGAATGGCCAGGAGGCCCGCGACGAGGAGGGCGCCCAGCAACAGGTTGGTCTGACCGAGCAGCAGCTCATGCGCATAGAACTTCGCCATGAGCACGATAGCAAGCCAGAGCAGCGCGCGCTCCGACTGCCGGCGTTCGGGCAGCGCCGCAATTGACCAGCGCAGAAAGGCCGCGAGCAACCCGAACGACACCGCAAACCAGATCATCTTGGCCGTGTCCTGATCCAGGACCGCGAAGGGCGCCATCATGAGGGCGAATACCGGAAAGTACTTGAACTGGTAGTGGCCGTCTTCGGGGCGATAGAGCGGTTGCGCCTGAAGCCCGCGCACCGCCGCCTGCCGCCAGATGGTGAAGTCGACCATCTCGTGCTGGACGCGCTTGTTGTAGACGAGAATTGCGAGAACGGCGAGCACCAGCGGCAGAAGGAATGGGCGCAACTTCGCCTTCATCTCAGCGACAAAGTATAGCCGCAGCCCACGTGGCGGCTGCGGCCGCCGATCACGCCACAGCGCGCCAGCGGAGGCGGGCGAGACAGACGGCCAGCAGAATTGCGCCGACGCTTTCGCCGGACAGCGCGAGCAGATGCAGGTACAGGCCTCGCCGCAACACGTCGAAGATCGTGAAGCTCGTCAGAATGAACGCCGCCATCGCTGCGGCCCGCCAGGCGGGCGTCGAGTCGGACCAGCGATCGACAAGGCACATGTAGGCCGGCAGCGCCAGCAGCAGCACGTAATCCCACCCTTGCGGCGAGAGCAGCGGGATCAGCACGAAGAAGAACGCGCAGTCGAGGTAGTTCGGCTCGGTGACCAGGCGACCCTTCCGCAGGACGAGCGCGCCGAGCCCGAGTGCGGCGGCCGCGGTCGCCGCTGCGAGCGCCGACGCCGTTGCCCCGGGTCGAAGCCACTTCGACCACATGGTGACAAAAGAAATGTTTTCGCCCACGAGCAGGTTCGGTGCCGTCGTCTCGGTGACCGTGCGGTACCACTCATGAAGCAGGGCGAGGTTACCGCTCCAGCCGTAGACGGATGCCGGAAGCGCGAGACCGGCGAGTCGTGACGCCGCCGAACGCGGCAAGTGCGGGCCAGCCCTGCGTCCACGCCAGCCAGGGCAGCAGGACGAGCGCGTACGGTTTCACGAAGACCCCGATCCCGACGAACACCCCGGCGAGAATGGGTCTCTTGCGCTGCGCGGCGATCACCGCGCCGATGAACAGCAGGGCGAGCGGGAGATTGAATTGGCCGAACGCCAGTTCCTTTACCAAGAACTTTCCGTTGAGCAATAAGGTCAGCCAGACGAGGGGCTGGACCGACATCCGGCGGTCCGGCAACGCGCGAAGCGACAGCCGCACGAACACCCAGGTCATGTAGACCGTCAGCGCGAACCAGAGACCTTCCGCGGCCTCCTTGGGCGGCCAGGTGAACGGGATCATGAAGAACGCGAACGCCGGCAGATACTTGTACTGATAGTGACCGTCCTCCGGCCGATACAGGGGCTCGGCGGCAATCACGCGCATGGCAGCCGTGCGGGGTACCGCGAAGTCGACGAGCTCGGTTCGCTTGTGGCGCAGCAGGGCGTAGGCGAGGACGGCGACCGCGACAGTTACCAGAGGCCACAGCCACGGTCGCAGGCGATTCGGCACGGGGAACAGCGTACCCCACCTGATCGGCACAGTAGAATGCCCGTCCGAACATGCGGCCATTGATGGCGCGGCTGTCGCATCCCCAAGTCCTGTATCGAACCCTGGTGCTTGTACTCGGCGCCAGTGCGGCGCCCTTCCTCGGGGGTGGCTGGGTGAGCGACGACTTCGTCCACATCGCCCGCCTGCTCACGGGGCCAACGGTGCTGCAGATCTTTTCGTCGCCGGATCCTTTCGGATTCTACCGGCCGCTGGCGCACAGCGCGCTCCTTGGCGACGCCATCGTCTGGGGCTTCAGTCCGGTCATGTTCCGGATCAGCAACCTGGCGGTGCATCTTCTGGTGATTGCCGCCGCGCATCAGTTCGCCCGAGGCGTATTGAGCGAGCGGGCGGCGTTTCTGGCGGCACTGGCGTTCGTCCTGACCCCGAAGGCGCATACCATTGCGATCTTCTGGCCTTCGGCGCGTCCCGAGCTGCTCATGAGCGCGTGCTCGTTCGTGGCGCTTCTGTGCTGGCTGCGCTGGGAGCAAGGAGGCGCGCGTCGCTGGCTTGTCGCGGCGGGCGTGGCATATGTAGCCGCGTTTCTGTCGAAGGAGACGGCCGCGCTTCTCCCGGTCCTGATGTTGTTTACGCCGCCTGCCGGCCCTCTTCTCACGCGCCGGCGCATCCTCGGAGTCGCCGTGCTGCTGGCCCTCGGCGCCGCTCCGATGCTCTTGCGGATGGCTTCGGGCGCGCTTATGCCGCTGTCGACCGACGAGCACTACAAGTGGGTGTTCGCGCTGTCGCGATGGATCCGCGGCGCCCGGATCTACCTGTTACGGGCGGTCCCATCTCCGGCGGCGCTCATCGCGCTCGTGGCAGGCCCCGCGGCGTTTTCCCTTCGCGGGCGGAGCAGAACGAACAAGACCGCGGATCTCTCGCTCCTGCGTCTTGCCCTGTACGGCATCGTCTGGTTTCTCGTGTTCATCGCACCGGTGCTGCCGGTCGTGGCGAGGAGCGAGCTGTACCTGTACCTGCCGGGGTTTGGACTATGCCTGGCTGCCGGGCATGTCACGGCTCGACTCTGGGCGCGTTTGCCATCGGGCCGCCTCCTTCCGGCAATGCTCACGATCTACGTCGCCGGACTCGCCGGCTATCAGGTCGCGTTGGCGATCCAATCGCATCAGGTCACTGCGTTCACCGCGGCTTTCACCCGGGGAATTCGGGACGATCCGTGGGTTCGCAGCTATCACGGAGACGTCGTTCTGGTCCCTGGGGATTCACGCACCGAGCGGTTGCTGCGTGACGGCATCAGTGGGTACCTGAATGTCGTGTTCTCGGATACGTTCGGCCGAACGCACATTTTCGGCACGATCGCGTACGCGGACGCATCGATTCCCGCCGGGAACGACCCGCGGGTCGTCTGCATCTATGACGGCCGGCAGGTGCACTTCCGGCCTCCGCGTTGACGGGCGCTATTCCTGGCGCTTCGGCCGCATGTTGGCGGCGAGGACCTTCTTGCGAATCCGCAGCGTCTTCGGCGTGACTTCCACCAGTTCATCGTCGTTGATGAATTCGATGGCCTGCTCGAGGCCGAGACGGCGCGGCGGGATGAGGCGGATTGCCTCGTCGGCGGAGGACGCGCGCATGTTGGTCTGTTTCTTCTCGCGCGTGATATTCACGTCCATGTCGCTCGGCCGGGAGTTCTCGCCGACGATCATGCCCTCGTAGACGGGCGTGCCCGGGTCGATGAACATCTCGCCGCGCTCCTGCAGGTTGGCAATGGCGTAAGCCGTGGCCACGCCGGCGCGATCGGACACGAGCGCGCCGGTGGGACGCGACGCGATCGGACCATGCCACGGCTCCCAGCCGGCGAAGATATGGTTCATGATGCCGGTTCCGCGCGTCTCGGTCAGGAACTGCGATCGGAAACCGATCAGGCCGCGCGCAGGAATCCGGAACTCGAGCCGCACGCGGCCGCTGCCATGATTCACCAGTCCGGGACATCGTGCCGCGCCGGATGCCCGACCTGGGCGATCACCATGCCCTGAAATTCCTCGGCGACGTCGATGACCAGCTCTTCCACCGGCTCCATCAGCCCGCCGTTGATTTCGCGCGTGACGATTTCCGGCCGGGAGATCTGCAGCTCGTAACCCTCGCGCCGCATCATCTCGATCAGAATCGACAGCTGCAGTTCGCCGCGGCCGACGACTTTCATCTGCTCTGGCGTGTCGGTCGGTTCCACGCGAATCGAAACGTTGCCCAGCAGCTCCTTGTCCAGGCGATCCTTGATCTGCCGGGACGTCACGTACTGGCCGTCACGGCCGGCAAGCGGCGACGTGTTGACGCCGAAAATGGTCGAGACGGTCGGCTCGTCAATCGAGACCGTTTCGATGGCCACCGGGTTCTCGGCGTCGGCGATGGTCTCGCCGATCATGATGTCTTCGATCCCCGCCAGGCAGATGATGTCGCCCGCGGCGGCGGACTCGACGTCGATCCGCTTCAAGCCGTCGAACATGAACAGCTTGGTGACCTTCGTGCGATGCACGGCGCCGTCGAGCTTGCAGACCGCGATCGGATCGCCGACTTTCACGCTGCCGTTGAAAATCCGGCCGATGGCAATGCGCCCCAGATAATCGCTCGCGTCCAGATTCGCCACGAGCGCCTGCAGCGGCGCCTGGACGGAGCCGCGGGGCGCCGGAATACGGTCGATGACCGCGTCGAAGAGCGGCCGGAGGTCGGCGCCGGGCCGGGCCAGGTCGGCCGTCGCCGTGCCCTCGCGCGCGTTCGTGTACAGCACGGGAAAATCGAGCTGTTCCTCGGTGGCGTCCAAATCGATGAACAGATCGTAGACTTCGTTGAGCACCGCCTGCGACCGCGCATCGGAACGATCGATCTTGTTGATCACGACGATGGGCGTGAGACGGCGCTCGAGCGCCTTGCGCAGGACGAAGCGTGTCTGGGGCAGCGGCCCCTCGGACGCGTCGACCAGCAGCATGATGCCATCCACCATGGACAGCGTCCTCTCGACCTCGCCGCCGAAATCGGCGTGTCCGGGAGTGTCCACGATGTTGATCAGGACGCCGTCATAATGCACGGCCGTGTTCTTCGCCAGAATCGTGATGCCGCGCTCGCGCTCCAGTTCGTTCGAGTCCATGACCCGCTCGGCCACGCGCTCGTTCGTCCGAAAGATCCCGCTCTGGTGGAGCAGCGCGTCAACCAGGGTGGTCTTGCCGTGATCGACGTGGGCGACGATCGCGACATTTCGCCGGAGGGCGTTGGCAATCTCCGGAGCGGCTTCCTCGAGCACAGACATCCTTTCAGTATAGCGGGTGTCGGGCGCCGGCACTGGCGCTCCGTCGTCCTGCCGCAACGGGCCCGAGCGGCGTTTCCAGCTTGCCGTGGACGCGCATCTGATCGACAGTTAGCGGCGCGTCTCCCAGGGACTCATGACATCGACCGAACCTGTCGGCGGGATCGAGCGCCTTGACCCCGCGATCGACTTACTCGTTCCGCGAGAGGCGGCGATCGCAGGATGGGGACCGGCGGGCCGGCGGGGGCCGCGGAGGCGGGGGCACGGACTGACCGCCGGCCTCGTTCTATCTACGGAAAGTCACTTGACTTGACGTGGTACACTCCGCCCGCGCCCTCGCGGGCGCGCGACGATACCACGTCAAGTCAAGTGCTTTCCGGAGCTTTCCGGGATTAGATGACATCGATGCGAGCCTCGATCGCGTTCGCTCTTGCGTCTGCGGCTGCCGTGTGCGGCCTTGCTGCGCTGCGGGCGCAAGCGACTGCCGCGTCCGGCGAAGAGATCTACCGGAAATATTGCGCGTCCTGCCACGACCAGGCGAGTCCTCGCATTCCGCGACGCGAAGAGCTTCAGAAGATGCCGGCCTCGCGCATCCTTCGCACCCTAGACTTCGGGGTCATGATGAGCATCGCGTATCCCCTGCGGCGCAATGAACGCGAAGCGGTGGCAAGCTTCATCGGCACGAAGGACGCGGAGCCCGCTCTGCCGGCGAGCGCGTCGTGCCGAGGCGGGCAGGCCATGGGATCGTCCCCGTCCGCACCGTCGTGGAACGGCTGGAGCCCTGACGCGACGAATGCGAGATTCCAGACCGGCGGGTTCGCCGGGCTCACTACGTCAGACCTCGGCCGACTGACGCTGAAGTGGGCGTTCGCGTTTCAGGGCGACATCATGGCTGTGGCCGCGCCGACGGTGCACGATGGCACGTTGTTCGTCGGCAGCGCCGGTGGATCCGTTCACGCGATCGACGCCGGCACGGGATGCCTGTACTGGGTTTTTCAGGCGAACGGTCCCGTTCGATCGGCGCCCGTTGTGGCCGACGATCACGGGGCGCGGACGCTCGTCTTCAGCGACCAGATCGGCTGGGTCTACGCGCTCGACGCACGGACCGGATCCCTCCGCTGGAAGGAGCGAGTGGAAGAACACGAAGCGGTGCGATTGACCGCCGCGGCTGCGGTCAACGGAGACATCGTGTTCGTGCCGGCTGCCTCCTGGGAAGAAACGCGCGCGATCGATGCGCAGTATCCGTGCTGCACGTTTCGCGGCAGCGTCACCGCGCTTCGCGTTCGCGACGGCTCGAAGGTCTGGAAGGCGTACCTGGTCGGGGTGCCGAGCAAGACAGGAATCGCCGCAAGCGGCGCCGACACCCTGGGCCCCTCGGGTGCGGGCGTCTGGTCGACTCCCACGGTCGACGTTCCACGCGGCGTCCTCTACATCACGACAGGCGACAATTACTCGTATCCGGCAACAACGACGAGCGACGCCATCGTCGCGCTCGACCTGAAGACGGGCCGGATCCTCTGGTCACAGCAGACGACGCTCAACGACGTCTACAATTCGGCGTGCAACATTCAGGGAGCGAATTGTCCTCGCAACAATGGTCCGGACCACGATTTTGGCGCCCCGGCCATGCTCGTCCGTTCGACGGTCAATGGCGTTCAGGGCAAGGGCGGATCACTCGACGGCGCTGGACCCGTCATCGTTGGCGGGATGATGTTCGTGAACTCGGGCTACCCCCGCTTCGGGGGAACGCCAGGCAACGTCCTGCTGGCGTTTGCCGTGAGCGGATCTGCCGTCGGGCAAATGGGTCGATAGTCCAGCCGACCACAATCGACGCCAATGTTTCCGACCGCCACCACGCTGAATCTTTGTAACCTGCTTGAACATCAGGCGCGTCTCACGCCGGGCAGGACCGCCGTCGTCTGCGGCGGGCACCGGCTGACATATGCGCAGGTCGATGCGGCGGCGAGCCAGCTGGCCTCAGGACTTCGCCACGCTCGGCCTCGGTCCGGGCGATCACATTGCTCTGGCCTGCCCGAACACTCCTTTGTTTCCGATCGCGTACTACGCGATCCTGAAACTCGGCGGCGTCGTCGTGCCGCTCAATGTCCTGCTCAAACCGCGCGAGATCGCGTATCACCTGCAGGATAGCGATGCCCAGGCTCTGCTTGTCTTTGAAGGCACGCCGGAACTGCCAATGGCCCGCATGGCGCGAACAGGCCTGCGCCAGCGTTCCGGGGTGCCGGCATCTCATCGTGATGACGATCGATCCCACGGCGGCCAGCCCGGTCGATCGGTCGCTGACCCTGGGACAAGTCATCGACGGCCAGCCGTCGATCTTCGAAAGCTGTGCCACTGCGCCGGATGACACAGCCGTCATGCTCTACACCTCGGGCACGACCGGTCAGCCCAAGGGCGCCGAGCTTACGCACGTCAACATGACGATGAACGCGATGGCATCGCGGGACATGATCCTGCCGCTGCTCGGGTTCGCCGTCGACGCAAGGATGGTTTCGCTCATCACGCTTCCGCTCTTTCACTCCACCGGCCAGACTGGCGCAGATGAACGCGGGCATCGCCGGCGGTTTCACGCTCGTGCTGCTGCCGCGTTTTGACCCGGCTGCCGTGTTGCGCGCGTTCGTGGAGGAGGCCGTGTCGTACTGGGTCGGCGTCCCAACGATGTACTGGGTACTGCTGCAACATGTGCGCGAATCGCAGACGGACGTCGCCAGCTCGGCGGCATCACTCAAAGTCTGCGTTTCCGGTGGGGCGCCGATGCCGGTTCAACTGCTGCGGGACTTCGAGCGTACGTTCAACGTCCGGCTGCTCGAGGGCTACGGTCTGTCGGAGACCTCACCGGTCGCCTGCTTCAACCAGGTCTTCCTGCCGTCAAAACCCGGAACGGTTGGCATTCCCGTGGCCGGATGCGAAATCCGCGTTGTCGATGATCGGGACCAGCCGGTCCCCGCCGGAGCGCGCGGGGAGGTCGTGATCCGCGGCCACAACGTCATGAAGGGCTACTACAACCGGCCGGCAGAGACGGCTGAAGCCCTGCGGGGCGGCTGGCTGCACACCGGCGACATCGGCGTGCTCGACGAGGACGGGTTTCTCTCGATCGTCGATCGCAAGAAGGATCTCATTCTGCGGGGCGGGATGAACGTGTACCCGCGCGAGATCGAAGAAGTGCTGCTCACGCATCCGGCCGTCTCGCTCGCCGCCGTGGTTGGCGTGCCCGACGTGCGGCTCGGCGAAGAGATCAAAGCGTACGTCGTGCTGAAATCGGGCGCCGCCCTGAACGCGGAAGAGCTGATCGCGTGGAGCAAAGAGCAGATGGCCGCGTTCAAGTACCCGCGGTCGATTGAGTTTCGCGACTCGCTGCCGGTCGGACCGACGGGGAAGGTCGTGAAGAAGGACCTGAAATAGGGATCGTCAGGAGCTGCGCAGCTGCGCGAGCATCCCGAAGAGCTCATCGACGCCGACCGGTTTGACAAGGTGGGCGTCGAAGCCGGCGCGCGACGTGCGATCGCGATCCTTGGGCTGCCCCCAGCCTGTGAGCGCGACAAGGACGATGTCCTGTCCCCACGGCTCCTCCCTCATTCGGTGGGCGGTGGCGTACCCGTTCAGATTGGGCATGCCGAGGTCCAGCAGGACGATCTCGGGGCGGAAGTCGGGCGAGATGTTCAAGGCCTCGACACCGTCATTGGCCGTGTTCACTTCGTGGCCAGCGGCGCGAAGCATGAACGCGAGCGCGTCGGCGGCATCGGCGTTGTCGTCGACCACGAGGATCCGCGAGGGAGGCAGCGCCGGCAGCCCGGCCGGCTGACGTGCGGCCTCGTCGGCCAGCGGCGCCACGTCGAGTGCCGGCAACCGCACCGAGATCGTCGTGCCCGTGCCGCGCCCCTGGCTCTGCGCTGTGACCGAGCCGCCATGCAGCTCGACCAGCGTCCGCACGAGCGCCAGCCCGATGCCGAGTCCGGCCGAGGGCCGATCGAGCGGACGGCCGACCTGCGAGAACATCTCGAAGATCTTCGGCAGGAGTTCGGGGTCGATGCCGATGCCGTTGTCGGTGACACGGATCGCGATGTCCTGCCCGTCGCGCTCGACGGCGACGGTGATCTGACCGCCTTTGGGCGTGAATTTCGCCGCGTTGTGGAGCAGGTTGGCGATCACCTGGACCAGCCGGGGCGCGTCGCCGTATACGGACAAATGGCCGTCCGGCAGGTTGATCGATGAGGCCGTGCTGCCGATCGTCGATGAGCGGCCGGCTGGCCTCGACCGCCTCGGCGACGATCCCGCCGACGTCCACCGCTTTGCGTTGCAGTTCGATGGTGCCGCGGGTGATTCGCGAGACATCCACGAGGTCGTCGATGAGCCGCGACAGATGTCCGACCTGGCGCTCGATCACGTTGGCCCAGCGCTCGCGGTCGTCGACGTCCGGCTCGCGCAGGCCGATCGACTGCGCGGCCATGCGGATCGCCGCGAGGGGATTTCGCAGCTCGTGCGCCAGAACGGCGAGGAACTCGTCCTTCCGGCGACCGGCTTCCTCGAGCTCCTCGGTGCGTTGGGCGACGCGCCGCTCGAGGTTCCTGTTCAACCGTTCGAGCTCCCGCGTCTTCAGGTGCAGGTCGACGAAGACCTGCACCTTCGCGCGCAAGAATTTCGGGGACGATCGGCACGGGCAGGTAGTCCACGGCGCCGCGCTCGTAGCCCTTCAAGCGATCCAGGTCCGTCATGTGCACGCCGGACACGAAGATGATCGCCGTCTGCCGGAAGCGCGGATGGTCGCGGATCATCTCCGCCAGCTCGAAGCCGTCCAGGTCCGGCATGCAGACGTCCACGATGACGACCGCGAACTCGTTCTTCAGAAGATGCTCGAGTGCCTCGCGCGCCGAGCTGGCCGTCACGAGATTGGCGCCAATGCCCCCGAGGATCGCCTGATAGGTCAGGAGCTTGGCCGGCTGGTCGTCGACCAGCAGCATGTTGGCCTGTTTGCGGGACTGGGGGCCGACGGGACGCCCTTCTCGAGAGAGTTACTCATCGGTGCAGCCACATGCGAAGGGACGACAACAGCTGTTCGGTGTTCACCGGCTTCGCCAGGTAATCGGACGCGCCCGCCTCGAGACACTTCTCGCGGTCGCCCTTCATCGCCTTCGCGGTCAGGGCGATGATCGGCAGCCGGCGGAACTCGGGCTTCTGCCGGATCGCCCGAATCGTCTCATATCCGTCCATCTCCGGCATCATGATGTCCATCAGCGCCATCGACAGGTCCGGGTCTGCCTCGAGCGCCGTGATCGCCTCGCGGCCGGTCGACGCCGTCAGCACGTTCATCCCCCGGCGCTCGAGCACGCTGCTCAGCGCGAAGATGTTTCGCACGTCGTCGTCGACGACGAGCACGCCCTTGCCGACCAGATCCTCGTCCGATCGATGCAGCCGCTCGAGCATCTGCTGCTTGGTCCGGGGAAGATCTTCGATCACGCGATGCAGGAACAGGGCCGTCTCGTCCAGCAGGCGCTCGGGCGATTCGACGCCCTTGACGACGACGCTGCGCGCGTAGTCGTGCAAGCGGGATTCCTCGTCGGGCGACAGC
This sequence comes from uncultured Acidobacteriota bacterium, assembly GCA_963724645.1. GTDB lineage: Bacteria > Acidobacteriota > Vicinamibacteria > Vicinamibacterales > SCN-69-37 > CAVXSP01. Next base: position 330,179 of record CAVRVJ010000003.1, on the reverse strand, counting down.
TCCCGGCCGGTGAAGACGACGACGGGCAGCTCGCGCAGAGCATCCTGCTTCGCCATCTGCTCGAGGACCTCGAAGCCCGACATGTCGGGCAGCCGAAGGTCGAGGACGACGCAGTCGAAGCCGCCCGGTCTCGAGGGCCGTGAGCGCGTCGCTGCCGGTTCCAACGGTGATGATGTCGATGTCGTCGTGGCCGAGCAGCTCGCCGATGCTCAGCTGTTCGGCGGGATTGTCCTCGACGACGAGCAGGCGCTTGCGACGCGGCCGCGCGTATTCCCTGATGCGTTCGAGCGCGACGTTCAGGCCTTCGGCGCTCGAGGGCTTCGGTGACGAACGAAAACGCGCCGCGCGCCAGGCCGTGCTGCGATCCTCGTCGAGCGTGACGATCTGCACCGGAATGTGCCGCAGCTGCGGATCCTGCTTGAGATGGCTCAGGACGGTCCAGCCGAGCATGTCCGGCAGGAACACGTCCAGCGACACCGCGGTCGGCTTGAACTGCCGCGCAAGCGTCAGCGCCTCGTCGCCGCGCATGGCGAGCAGCACCTTGAAGGCCTTGTCGCGCGCGAGATCCACGAGAATCCGCGCGTAATGCGGGTCGTCCTCGACGACGAGCAGCGTCGTGTCGCCAGGCTCGATGGAGTTCCGGTCGTCTTCGATTTCGACCGGCCGTTCCTGAAGCCGCACGGGGGGGACCGGTCCCTGCGCCGCGGCGGGCGTGTGATCGATCCTCCCCTTCAGGGCGGTGACCGGGCCGGAATACCGCAGCGGCAGGTACAGCGTGAACGTGCTGCCGATGCCCGGCGTGCTGCGCAGATGAATCTCCCCGCCGAGCAGATTCGCCAGTTCGCGGCTGATCGCCAGACCGAGGCCGGTGCCGCCGTACTTGCGGCTCGTGCTCGCATCGGCCTGCTGGAACGCCTCGAAGATGATGCGCTGCTTCTCCGGCGGAATGCCGATGCCGGTGTCGGCGACTTCGAATGAAACGACGGTCGGCGCCTGACTCAGGACGGGATGGTCGGGGCTCCAGCCCCCGACCACCGGCGAGACGGTCAGCCGGACGCCGCCCTGCGCGGTGAACTTGAAGGCGTTCGACAGCAGGTTCTTGAGGACCTGCTGCAGCCGCTTGGAGTCGGTGAGCAGCGTCCTTCCCAGTCGCGAATCGCTGACCACTTCGAACGACAGGCCGCGGCCTTCGGCCTCGTGCTTGAACGTCCGGGTGACGCTGTCCAGCAGATTGCTGAAGTAGACTGTCTTCGGCGTCGACCGTGACCGTGCCCGACTCGATCTTCGAGAGGTCGAGGATGTCGCTGATCAGGTTCAGCAGGTCGGTGCCGGCGCCGTGAATCGTGCGCGCGAACTCCACCTGCTTCGCCGTGAGATTGGTGTCCGCGTTGTCCGCCAGCTGCTGGCCGAGGATCAGGATGCTGTTGAGCGGCGTCCGCAGCTCGTGCGACATGTTCGCGAGGAACTCGGACTTGTACTTCGAGGTCAGCGCCAGCTCGGCCGCCTTCTCTTCGAGCGCGCGGCGCGCCTGCTCGATTTCCTGGTTCTTCCGCTCGACTTCGGCGTTCTGCTCGGCCAGCTCCTGCGCCTTCTGCGCGAGCTGCTCGTTGGTCTGCTGCAGCTCCTTCTGCTGCGACTGCAGCTCGCTGGCGAGCTGCTGCGATTGCTGCAGCAGCCCCTCGGTCTGCATCGTCGCTTCGATGCTGTTCAGGACGATGCCGATGCTGGCCGTGAGCTGGTCGAGGAACACCAGGTGCGACTCGGTGAACGAGCTGAGCGACGCCAGCTCGATGACGGCCTTGACCTGCCCTTCGAACAGCACCGGCAGCACGACGATGTTGCGGGGAATGGCTCTCAGGAGGGCCGGAGCCGATGGGCACGGCGCTCGGTGGCACGTCCGTGATGAGGAGGCGCTCCTTCTCGGTCGCGCACTGCCCGAGTAATCCTTCGCCGAGGCCGACGTACTCCTGGTGGCCCTCCCGCTGATCGGCAAATCCGGCGAGCCGCCGCAGCCGCATCGGATCGGTCTCCATCTGATAGATGACGCCCTGATGGGCGCCGACCAGCGGCGCCAGCTCCGAGAGCAGCATGCGGCCGACGGTCACGAGGTCGCGCTGGCCCTGCAGCATGCCGGTGAAGCGGGCCAGGTTCGTCTTGAGCCAGTCCTGCTCGGTATTGCGGTCGGTCGTCAAGCCGAAGGTTGTCGATCATCGTGTTGATGTTGTCCTTCAGCTCGGCGACCTCGCCGCGGGCATCGACCTGAATCGATCGGGTCAGGTCGCCCTTGGTCACCGCGGTGGCCACTTCGGCAATCGCGCGTACCTGCGTCGTCAGGTTCGCGGCCAGCAGGTTGACGTTGCCGGTGAGGTCCTTCCAGGTGCCGGCCGCGCCGGGCACGTTGGCCTGCCCGCCCAGCCGTCCCTCGACGCCGACCTCGCGCGCGACGGTCGTGACCTGATCCGCAAACGTCGCCAGCGTCTGCGTCATGTTGTTGATTGTCGACGCCAGCGCCGCCACTTCGCCCTTCGCCTTGACCGTCAGGCTCTGCTCCAGGTCGCCGTTGGCCACGGCGGTGACGACCTTGACGATGCCGCGGACCTGCTCGGTGAGGTTGGCGGCCATGACGTTGACGTTGTCGGTGAGGTCTTTCCACGTGCCGGCGACGCCCGGCACGTCGGCCTGGCCGCCGAGTCGTCCTTCGGTGCCGACCTCGCGCGCGACGCGGGTGACTTCGGCCGCGAACGCGTTGAGCTGGTCGACCATCGTGTTGATGGTGTTCTTCAGCTCGAGGATTTCGCCCTTGACGTCGACGGTGATCTTGCGCGACAGGTCGCCGCGCGCGACCGCGGTCGTGACTTCCGCGATGTTGCGGACCTGCGTCGTCAGGTTGGCGGCGAGCAGGTTGACGTTGTCGGTGAGGTCCTTCCACGTGCCGGCGACGCCCGGCACGACGGCCTGACCGCCGAGCCGGCCCTCGGTGCCGACTTCGCGCGCCACGCGCGTGACTTCGGCCGCGAACGACCGCAGCTGCTCGACCATCGTGTTCAGCGTGTCCTTCAGGAGCAGGATCTCGCCGCGGACGTCGACGGTGATCTTCTTGGACAGGTCGCCCTTGGCGATGGCCGTCGCGACTTCCGCGATGTTGCGCACCTGCGCGGTCAGGTTGCTCGCCATGAAGTTGACGTTGTCGGTGAGGTCCTTCCACGTGCCGGCGACGCCTGGCACCTGCGCCTGGCCGCCCAGCTTGCCTTCGGTGCCGACCTCGCGCGCGACGCGCGTCACTTCGGCGGCGAACGCGTTGAGCTGGTCGACCATCGTGTTGATGGTGTTCTTCAGCTCGAGGATTTCGCCCTTGACGTCGACCGTGATCTTGCGCGACAGGTCGCCGCGCGCGATGGCGGTCGCGACGTCCGCGATGTTCCGGACCTGCGCGGTCAGGTTGTTGGCCATCGAGTTGACGCTGTCGGTCAGGTCCTTCCACGTGCCGGCGACGCCGAGCACGTTGGCCTGGCCGCCCAGCCGGCCCTCGGTGCCCACCTCGCGCGCGACGCGCGTGACTTCGCCCGCGAACGCGTTGAGCTGGTCCACCATCGTGTTGATGGTGTCCTTGATCTGCAGAATCTCGCCGCTGACGTCGACCGTGATCTTCTGGCTCAGGTCGCCCTTCGCGATCGCGGTCGCGACCTTCGACACGTCGCGCAGCTGGACGGTCAGATTGCCGGCCATCGCGTTGACCGAGTCGGTCAGGTCCTTCCATGTGCCGGCCACGCCGGGCACGACCGCCTGGCCGCCGAGCTTGCCTTCGGTGCCGACCTCGCGCGCGACGCGCGTGACTTCCGCCGCGAACGCGTTGAGCTGGTCGACCATCGTGTTGATGGTGTTCTTCAGCTCGAGGATCTCGCCCTTGACGTCGACCGTGATCTTGCGCGACAGGTCGCCGCGGGCGACCGCCGTCGTGACTTCCGCGATGTTGCGGACCTGCGTCGTCAGATTGGCCGCGAGCAGGTTGACGTTGTCGGTCAGGTCCTTCCACGTGCCGGCGACGCCCGGCACCTGCGCCTGTCCGCCCAGCTTGCCTTCGGTGCCGACCTCGCGCGCCACGCGCGTCACCTCGCCGGCGAACGCGTTCAACTGGTCGACCATCGTGTTCATCGTCTGCTTCAGCTGCAGAATCTCGCCGCTGACGTCGACGGTGATCTTCTTCGACAGGTCGCCGCTCGCGATGGCCGTCGCCACTTCCGCGATGTTGCGCACCTGCGACGTCAGGTTGTTGGCCATCGAGTTGACGCTGTCGGTCAGGTCCTTCCACGTGCCGGCGACGCCGAGCACGTTGGCCTGGCCGCCCAGCCGGCCTTCGGTGCCGACTTCGCGCGCGACGCGCGTCACCTCCGACGCGAACGCGTTCAGCTGGTCCACCATCGTGTTGATGGTTTCCTTCAGCAGCAGGATCTCGCCGCTGACGTTGACCGTGATCTTCTTGGAGAGGTCGCCCTTGGCGATGGCCGTCGCGACCTCGGCGATGTTGCGCACCTGGCCGGTCAGGTTGCTCGCCATGAAGTTGACGTTGTCGGTCAGGTCCTTCCACGTGCCGGCGACGCCGGGCACCTGCGCCTGGCCGCCGAGCTTGCCCTTCGGTGCCGACCTCGCGCGCCACGCGCGTGACTTCCGACGCGAAGGCGTTCAGCTGGTCCACCATCGTGTTGATGGTGTCCTTCAGCTCGAGAATCTCGCCGCGGACGTCGACCGTGATCTTGCGCGACAGGTCGCCGCGCGCGACCGCCATCGTGACCTGCGCGATGTTGCGCACCTGACCGGTCAGGTTGCCGCACATCGCGTTGACCGAGTCGGTGAGGTCCTTCCACGTGCCGGCGACGCCCGGCACGATCGCCTGGCCGCCCGAGCTTGCCGTCGGTGCCGACTTCGCGCGCGACGCGCGTGACTTCCGACGCGAACGACCGCAGCTGATCGACCATCGTGTTGATGGCTTCCTTGAGCTGCAGAATCTCGCCGCGGACGTCGACCGTGATCTTCTTCGACAGGTCGCCGTTGGCGACCGCGATGGTCACCTCGGCGATGTTGCGGACCTGCGCCGTCAGGTTGCTGGCCATCAGGTTGACGCTGTCGGTCAGGTCCTTCCAGACGCCGCTGACGTCCTGCACCTGCGCCTGGCCGCCGAGCTTGCCGTCGGTGCCGACCTCGCGCGCCACGCGCGTGACTTCCGACGTGAAGACGCCGAGCTGCCGGATCATCGTGTTGACGATCGTGGCCGACCGCAGGAACTCGCCTTCGAGCGGACGGCCGTCGACGTCCAGACGGACCGTCTGCAGCAGGTCGCCCTGCGCGACGGCCGCCAGCGCGCGCGTCATCTCGGTCGTCGGCCAGAGCAGGTCGTCGATGAGGGTGTTGACCGACGTCTCCATCTCGCCCCAGGCGCCCGTCAGACGGTCGAACTTCACGCGCTGACGGGTCTTGCCCTGCTTGCCGACCACGCTGCCGACGCGTTCAACTCGTCGGCCATCTTCGCGTTGGCGGCCGCGATCTCGTTGAACGTGTCGGCGATCTTGCCGTCGAGGCCGGTCCAGTCGCGTGGCAGGCGCACGGAGAAATCGCCGTCCCGCAGCGCAAGCAGCGCATTGAGCAGCTCGCTCGACTGGCTTTGAAGGGTGTCAACGAGCGGTGTCGGACTCGGGAGTTCGCCAGCCAGCGTTCGGCCGGACAGTTTCATGCGGGTGGTTGTCCCGTGGTTCCCCATTGCACCTTGCTCATGAACGCGGCTGATCCCACACCCATCCGGGGACCCGGCGCGGGTTGTTCGAAATTCAGACGTTCAGCCGGCAGTTTCTTAACTGCGCCGTCATCATCATGTACGCGTCGACGCGGATGCCTCCGGTAAATGCCTGATCACGCTCGGGTATTTCCTCTAATTAATTGCCACAACTACCCGATGAACGGTGGAGGCCGAGATTCCTGTCGTGGGGTCCGTAGCAACGGCTGACGATCGTTAGGACGGCGTGCAGGTCCAGTGGTTTGGGCAGGACGCCTTCGGGGTCGAGCCACTCGGCCTCACCCGCGGGATTCGGGTGGGCGGTCATGACCACCACCGGCACTTTCCGGAAGCGTCGATGGTTGGAAGCGGCCGGTCGCTGTCGGCAGCATGAGTTCCGCAAAGCTACGGCTCGCCGCGCGGCGGGTCAATCGGGGAAAACCCTGAATGGACCCGGACTCTGCAGCCCGCGCTCAATTGATGGAGAACTCGTAACAGCCGGGGGTAACGAGTAACCGACTGCCGCGGGCAAAAAACAGACTGACGGGCGAGACAGGGCCCGGAGTCCGAAACTGAATCGTCCGCGACTTGTCGCCGCGCTCGTCGTACACATAGGTGTAGCCGGCTGATAGGGAGATCCACAGGCGGCCCAGGGGATCCACGGCCGCTGTCTGGACGAGGCCGGGCGCGAACGGGTGGCTGCCATCCTGCGGGCGGGCCGGCCAGAGCGTGGGCAGCCGCGCAATGGCCGCGTCGATTTCGACTCCTTCGATGTGCCTCTCGAAGCGCAGCGCGCCCTCAGCGTCATACTTTCTGAACATCGGCACGCCTGCCTCAAAGACGAAGTAGTACCCACCGGTCGGATCGACGAGCGGCAGTCCACTGTTGAGCGCAACATGGAGCGCGGGATCGGATTCGTGGCCGGTCGGCCGGAGCGTGCCGACGCTGCGTACCGCATCGCCACGCGCGTCGAATTCATTGATGAGACTGCCGGTCTTCGGCGCGTTGAACAAAAACGTCCTGCCGGTCGACGCGATCGGACCGGGCCCCTGCAGCGCCAGGCCACCGAGGGCCATCCGTGCGCCCGGCCGTTCCAACAGATAGAACCAGCCGATGAGCCGTCCTGTGGCATCGAAATTCTGGAGCCGGGAGTAACTGCCAGGCGAATCGGCAATCGCCAACAGATCGTTGGGACCGAGCGCAAAGCCGTTGGGCCGGATGATGTGGCCCGCCTCGACGCCGACATCGATGATCCGCCGGATCCTGCTGCGTCCGGCGTCAACTGCATAAACGGTCTGCGCGGCCGCATCCAGCACGATCGCCTCGCCCGTGCTGGTCTCCACGAACGCCCGGGGACTCTGGATGTCCTCGACCAGCCGCAGCGGCAGCGCGCCGATCGGCCGAAGGGTTTCGACCGCGCCGGCGGCCTGTATCGGATGGGACTGGACCAGGAAACTCGCAATTGACAATGCAAGATTCAAAATCAACTTTGAATTCCGCATTGTGAACTCTGAACGATCGTTAGTACCTTGCCGTTTCCATGATGGCGGCGATGAGATCCGCATGGCTTGGCAGAATGACGTCCTCGAGATCGGGATGGTAGGGCACTGGCGTATCGCGCGCGGCGACACGACGCACGGGCGCGTCGAGGTGCTCGAACAGCTCGCCCGCGACGCGGGCGGCCACCTCGGCGCCAAACCCGCACGTCAGTTGATCCTCATGCGCCACGACGATTCGGTTGGTCTGCTTGACGGCGTCGGCGATCGCGGTCCAGTCGTAGGGCATGATGGTACGGAGGTCGATGACCATCGCGTTGACGCCGTCTTTGGCCGCTTGATGCGGCGACCGTCAGCGTGCGATGCACCAGCGCGCCCCACGTGACGACAACCAGATCGGTGCCCTCGCGCCGCACGGCGGACTTGCCGAAAGGAATCATGTAACCGGCGCCAGGATATTGGCTCTTGTTGTACGTCTGCCGGTACAGGTGCTTGTGCTCCAGGAACAGCACAGGGTCATCACAGCGGATCGCGGTTCGCAGAAGTCCGGCGGCGTCGGCGGCCGTCGACGGATACGCGATGCGGATGCCGGGACAATGCGCGAAGATACTCTCCCCCGACTGGCTGTGGTACAGCGCCCCCCCGCGCAGGTACCCGCCGATGGCGGTGCGGATCACCATGGGACAGGAGATAGTGGTTGCTCGATCGATAGCGGAACATCGACATCTCGTCCCGCATCTGCATCATCGCGGGCCAGATGTAGTCGAAGAACTGGATCTCGAGCGACCGGCTTGAGGCCGCGCATGCGCCATGCCCATGCCGCGGCCGACGATGCTGGCCTCCGCAAGAGGAGTGTTGAAGACCCGCGTCGATCCGTACATCTTCTGCAGGCCGTGCGTGACCTTGAACACGCCGCCCTTGCCGGGGACCTGCTGGAGATTCTGTTCGTGGCTTGCGTCGGCGACGTCCTCGCCGAAAACGACGACGCGCGGGTTCGCGGCCATTTCGTCCTTCAACGTGCGGTTGATGGCCGTCACCATCGTCTCGCTGCTGGCCCTCCGGCCGCGGCGGCGTGTCGAACGCCGCCGATGTCGGGTCCACGTCCGGCGAGTAGACGTACCAGGTCGCCGACTCCTTCGACGGCTTCGGCGCGCGGAGCGCCGCGTCGGCCGCCTCGTTGATTTCGCGATCGACGTCCCTGGCGATCGCGTCGAGGTCGGCGTCGGTCATCGAGCCGCGCGTCCTCAGGAACGCCGCAAATTTCGGAATCGGATCGCGCGTGGCTTCCTCGGCCCGCTCCGCCGGCGGTCTTGTACAGCCGCTCGTCGTCGGACTGCGAATGCGAGTACGGCCGGATGACTTTGGCGTGGACCAAGGCGGGCCCTTTGCGCGCCCGGCACCAGGCGACGGCCTCCGAGACGGCGGCATAGCTCGCGAGCACGTCGGTGCCGTCGCAGCGGACGACTTTCAGGCCGGGAAACGTCTCGACGAGCCGGGACGAGATCGCCGCCGGCGGTCTGCGCGTCGACGGGGACCGAGATCGCGTACCCGTTGTCCTCGACCAGGAAGAGGACCGGAAGCTTGCAGAGACAGGCGGTGTTCAGCGATTCCCAGAATTCGCCTTGGCTCGTGGAGCCGTCGCCGAGCGAGACATACACGATCTCGTCGCGCTCGAAATTAGCCTCGCGATCCGGGATTTCGGGGATACGCTCGTAGAGGCGTCCCGCGTCCGCGCACCCGATCGCCTGCACGCACTGGGTGCCGGTGGCGCTGGACTGCGAGACGATGTTGAGCCGGCGGTTCCCCCAATGCGAGGGCATCTGACGCCCGCCGCTGGCCGGGTCGGTCGTCGGCGCCCACTCCCATGAGGAACATCTCGTAGGGCGTGACTCCGAGCGCCAGGCAAAGCGCGCGGTCCCGATAGTAGGGAAAGAACCAGTCGTGCCCTGGTTTGAGGAGCTGGCCGGCCGCGACGAGAACCGCTTCGTGACCGGCGCCGCTGATCTGGAAGAAGATGAGACTCTGATGCTTGAGCTGAAGTTCCTTGTCGTCGATCCGCCGCGACAGCAGCATCGTCCGATACATCGCGCGGAGCGCGTCGGGTGAAAGATCGTCGACGCTGGTCTGGCAGGTCCGGTGCGGCCTCGAGGTGAGAGACGCCGGTGTCTCGAGGCCGCTGTTCTTTCGATGGAGAGGGGCTCTTCATCCCGTGATGGCCTTGGTGGCGCGGCGCAACAGTCGATTATACTCCAGGAACTTTGCCATGACCCGCCGCGTGGCTCTCTACCGGTGGGAGGCGCTCGAGCTGCAGAAGGTGACCGAGATGATCGCCCGCAAAGCGATCCCCGGCGCCGAGCACACCTTGGCACAGGCCTACTTCAAGAAGGGCGCGCTCATCCCGATGCATGCGCACCCGGGGAGCAGTTGATCTACGTGCTCCAAGGCGCGCTGCGCGCGCTCGTCGACGGCGAGGAAGTCACCGTGCGTGAGGGCGAGGTGCTGCAGGTGCCGGCTCTGGCGCCGCACCAGGCCGAGGCGCTCGACGATACGTTTGTCTTGGATGTGAGAAGCACGACGTAGGCAGGTCACACGGCGAAAGGGGTCCGTATGCTTCTTCTGGTTCCGCTTGCCGTGGTCGTCGTGATCGCCTTCTGGGCGATCGCCGCCTATAACCGGCTCATCGGTCTTCGCAATCAGAGTCTGAACGGCTGGAAGCAAATCGACGTGCAGCTCAAGCGCCGTCACGATTTGATTCCGAATCTCGTCAACACCGTGAAGGGATCGATGGAGTTCGAGCGCGATACCCTGACGGCGGTGATGGACGCGCGCGCGCGGGCCATGAGCGCGGCGGGACCTGCCGACGCCAGCCGCAAGGAAGGCGAGCTGACCCAGGCGCTCGGACGGCTGTTTGCCGTCGCCGAGAACTATCCGCAGCTCAAGTCCAGCGAGAACGTGAAGATGCTTCAGGAAGAGCTGGCGTCGACCGAGAACAAGATCGGCTTCGCGCGGCAGTTCTACAACGATATCGCGACGAAGTACAACATCGCGCGCGAGACCTTTCCGTCCAACTTCTCGCGTCGACGTTCAACTTCACCGCGGCGGAACTGTTCCAGATTACCGATGACGCCGACCGCGCGGTTCCGGCGGTGGACTTGACCATGAAGTCGAAATAGCACGCCGTTGCCGGCGGTAATCAGAATTCACGATGCAGGATTCCAGATTGCGATCGGAGATCACGATCCTGACTGGAATCTTGTTCGCAGATTTTGAGGTTCGCGCGGTCCGCAATGAATCTCTACGAACAACAGGCGCTCAACCGCCGCCGCACCTGGCTCGTGATGGCAACGTTCATCGCCCTGTTGCTCGTGGTCGGCGTCGGGTTCGACGCGTTCGTCGTCGGCGGCGGTGAGGTCTTCGTGCCGATCGGCACGCTCGCCGCACTGGCGATCGGCGGCGGCCAGGCGTGGTGGAGCCTCCGGTTCGGCGATCGGGCCGTGCTCAAGTCGTCCGCCGCGCAGCCCTTGGAGGACTGGTCGCGCAGGGCCCCACCGACGACATGAGGCTGCGGTACACCCAGGTCGACAACATCGTGCAGGAAATGGCGATTGCCTCGGGCTTGCCGAAGCCGGCGATCTACGTCGTGCCCGATCCGGACCCGAACGCTTTTGCGACGGGGCCGGATGCCGCGCACGCGTCGATTGCCGTCACAGACGGCCTGCTGAAAATGCTCAATCGCGACCAGCTTCAGGGCGTGATTGCGCACGAGATGTCGCACATTCGCAATCTCGACATTCGTCTGATGACCGTCGTGGCAGCCCTGGTCGGGGCGCTGGTCCTGCTGGCCGACTGGACCGGCCGTATGATGCGGTTTGGCGTCGGCGGCGGGTCGCGCTCTCGCGACAGGCGAGAAAGGCGGCGGCGGGCTCGCCATTCTGTTTCTCGTGATCTGGCTGGTGGCGGTGACGCTGGCGCCCATCCTCGGCCAGGTGCTTGCAATGGCCGTGTCGCGCCGGCGCGAGTACCTCGCGGATGCCAGCGGGGCAGAACTGACGCGCAACCCGCTCGCACTGGCCGGCGCGCTGGAAAAAATAGAGGACGCCGTCGAGCCGACCGCCGCGATCAAACGCGGTACCGCGCACCTGTGCATCGCCGATCCGCTCGGCCGCAAGCTGAATGACTCGGACAGCGGCTGGGCAAATCTCTGGGCCACCCATCCACCGATGGCCAAGCGGATCGAGGCGCTCAATGCGATGGCCTTTCAATCCCCGGGCCTGAAGGCCCAGGGCTCGGGCTGATAGGCATCACTCCCTGATAAAGCGGCGGGCCTTCAGGTTCCCACGACGGGCCTCGGGCTGCCCGCGGCTCCGGCCGCCAATAGCCTGCCGCACCAGATAAACACTCCGACATTGACGAATGCCAGCAGGACTGATGTGTCGATGCCGGTCCAGTGGCGTTCGAGCGGAAAAGGCAGACCTCGTCCAAGGCCGTAGAACAGCAGCAGGTTCAGCGCAAAAATCGCCGAGACCCACCACAGCACGGCGCGGTATCGACGGTCGAGGCCTGCGGCGATGGAGAAGAACGGCACGGCGAGATACAGGTGATTCTCGTGCACCTGGGCGGCGAGCAACGCGTAGGCGTGAGCCGACCAGCCGGCAAGCGCTGCAGCCTGCGCAAGCGAGGCGGCGCGGGCGCGCCAGGTCGCCCAGGCGCACGCGGCAGCGACAAGTGCCATCCCGATGACTCTGGCGTTCGGGTAGCCCAAAGCGACTGCGCGCGAGATCGCGAGAATCCGAACCTCCTGCGACAGCGCACGCCACCACCCCCATTCGCCGGCGACATCGACAACGCGCAGGATCCACGTGACGATCCACCAGAGGTTTGCCGTGTTGGCCGAAAGCATGTCGTGAGTTGCGAGGCGGCCGAGCGCCTGGACCATATTTGCCCAGGCCCCGCGAGCGATGTAAGGGAGCAGCACGATAGAGGACGTGACGGCCGCGCCGAGCATCGCCTCCATGGCCCATCGCCAGCCAGGACCCCGGGAGATCAGGATCGCGCCGATCACAGGGCAGACAAAGATCGCCTGCGGTTTGGTGAATACCGCGATCGCCGCCAGCACGCCTGCCAGCCATCCAGGACCGGCTGCGGCCGCTGCCAGCGCCATCACCGCCGGTACGGCCATTTGTGCGTCGATATAACCGAGCAGGGGCCCCGCAAGCACCATCGCCGGGTTCAGTGCGATGGCGAGGGCAGTCCAGGCGCTGGCCTCAAGACCGAACCGGCGCCGGCCCCACGTGAGGATCACGACGACGAGCAGCGTTTCCGCCGCCAGCGCGGGCAGTTTTACCGCTGCATTGAGAACAGGCGAGTCCCTGAACAGGGGATCGCGCCATTGGTACAGTCGACCGGCCGCGGCCAGCTCCGCCATCGCGATCGGCGGGTAGTTCACGGTGGTCTGATCGCCTTGCCAGCGCAGCAGGCGCCGCTCGGGAGGCGACCCTCCAACGCCGTAGACGCCCGTCAGATCGTGGGCTGCGCCGAAACTCCAGATTTTCCACACATCGACGTCGCCGGTGCCGGGCTGCGGCAACGCCGCGGCGCGGACGAGCGCGCCAAGGACGAGGCCGGGAACCAGGAGCCGACGGGCGAGGCTCAATGAATGCGATTCTCCCAGTCGTCCCGGCCGCCCTTGTGGATGTTGAATCGGCGCCTCATCCGCTCCATGCGCCACTTCGTCAAGCGATAGCGCAATTCCAGCCGCAGATTGCCGGGGCCTTTGAGGTAGATGAAGCCGACGACAAGGCCGCCGAGGTGCGCGACGTTGGCGACGGGACCGCCGCTCGCGCCGACTGCGGAAAGAAACGCAATCGCGCCCATGATGAGGACGTAGACGCGAGCCTGCAGCGGAAAGATCAGCATGAACAGGATCTGCCGGTGGGGAAAGATCAGGCCCCACGCCATCAGGAGACCGTACACGGCCCCGGACGCGCCGATCGTCACGGCCTCGAATGTCGCGCGCGTGGCCGCGAAGGGCAGCAGGGAGACGAGGATCATGGAGACGCCCGCGCCGACACCGGTGATGAAGTAGTACTTCACGAACTCCCGCGTGCCCCAGCGCCGCTCCAGGTCGACGCCGAACATCCACACCGCCAGCATGTTGAAAAGAATGTGGGACAGCTGCGTCGGTGAATGCACGAACAGGTAGGTCACGAGCTGCCACAACCGGAGCGCGCGAACCACCAACGCCGGCGATAGCCCGAACGTGTCGACAATCAGGCCGGGCATGAACAGCGTGACGAGAAACACGGCAATATTGGCGTAGATAATCGCCCGTACGGCCGGCGTCATCGGACCGGGGCCGAAGGAATAGCTAAGGCGCGAAGGCGAAGGGCTCACGGGCGGATGGTACCACCAGGAAATCGACAACTCACAATTTACAATTCGAAACTGGAGGGCCTGGATGGCCGCACCCGCGCGAGCACGCGCTTCACGGCCTGACTGAATTCTTCGATCCGGAGGACCCACGCCGCGAGGGCGAGGGTGGCGACGCCGGCGCCGATGCCGCCGAAGACGCGGATGGCATGTGGCCACAGCGCGCGCGCGGGAAACCGATCGTGCAACCACGCCTCGCTGGCATAGGCCACGACGCCCATGATGGCCGACGCGAGGGCGATCTTGAGCAGCGACTTCAGCACGCGCTTGCCCTCGAGACCACCGAGGCGCCGTGACAGCAGAAACAGGAGAATGCCCGCGTTGACCGTCGCGGCGATTCCCGTGCCGAGCGCGAGACCGCGGTAGCCCATCACCCGATGGAACGAGACGTTCAGGACGACGTTGGCGGTGATCGTCACCAGACTCACCAGTACCGGGGTCCGGGCGTCCTGCAGCGAATAGAAGCTTGGCAGCGCGATTTTGACGACGGAGTAGCCCACGATCCCGATGGCATAAAAGACAAGAGCGGACGCCACCATGGCTTCAGAGTTCGCGTCAAACTCGCCGCGCTCGTAGATGAGCGCCACAATCGGATTCGACAGGACCATGAGCCCGACCGTCGCCGGCACACTGAGCATGAGCATCAGTCGCAGACTCCAGGAGATGGTCGAACGCATATCGCCGTGCGCTTGTCGTGTGGCGTGCCTGGCCAGCTCTGGAATCGCCGCCGTCGCCACGGAGACCGCGAAGATTCCAACGGGCAGGTACATCAGCCGGAACGCGAAATTCAGCGCGGCTGCGGCGCCGTTCTCGCTCGTGGCCAGCATCGTGTTGACGAAAACGTTGATCTGCGCCGCGGCGCCGCCGAGCGTACCCGGCCCCATCAGGACCAGCACCTCCCGGAGATTCGGATCGCTCGAATTGAGAACCCACTGATGGCGATAGCCTTCGCGGTGCACTGCCGGCCACTGCGTCACGATTTGCGCGAGGCCGCCGGCCAGCATGCCTGCCGTCAGCGAGAGCACCGGGTGGAGTCCCAGGCGCTTGAACACCGGATACAGCCCGATCGCACACACGATGAACACGACGTTGTACATCGCCGGGGCCATCGCCGGAATAAAGAACCGTCGCAGCGCGTTCAGCATCCCCATGTACGCCGCTGCGATGGCCACGAGCAGCAGGAAGGGCATGTTGAGGCGCGTCAACAGAATGGTCAGCTCGAGCTTGCCGGGAATCTTCGAGAAGTCACCCGCGTAGAACGTCGCGAGCGGGCTCGCGAAGATCATCCCCAGGAGCACAATAGCGCCCGTCACGAGCAGCAGGGCGTTGACGACCTGCGATCCCAGCCGCCACGCCGCGGGCTGGCCATTCTGCGTCAGGCAGCGGGTGAATGTGGGCACGAAGGCCGCGCTCATCGCGCCTTCGGCGAACAGATCGCGCAGAAGTGTCGGGATTCGCGTCGCGATTGCAAACGCATCGGCGGCGGGGGTCGTCCCGAAGAGGGCCGCCTGCACCTGATCGCGTACCAATCCGAGGAGTCGGCTGGCGAACGTCGCGAGACTGATCAGTCCCGCCGAACGGGCCAGACTCTGGGATGACGCGCGTTCCGGCAAAGCCAAGGACCCGGCCAGCGTACCGGAAAAAAGAAGGGGCCTCAACCGCTGCGGCTGAGGCCCCTGCCAGGAGGATGGATGAGAGGCACTTCCGCGCCTTTCAAAAACGTTAGACGGAAGACGGCCCTGAAAAGTTTGCCGCGCGAAAGAAGGCCGGGGCCGGCCTTACTTTGACAATCGCTTCTTGACCGCGTCGCTGAGCAGGCGCCCGTCGACGGTGGCGCCGGCCAGCCTGGCCATGACGGCCTTCATCACCTTGCCCATGTCCTTGGGACCGGCGGCGCCCGTCTCGGTCATGGCCGCATCGATCGCCGCCTGCACGGTCGCCTCATCGGCCGCGGGCGGCAGGTAGTGTTCCAGGAATATCACTTCGGCCTGTTCGCGATCGGCCAGGTCCTGACGGCCGCCGGCGCGGAACTGGTCGATCGCGTCGCGCCGCTGCTTCATGAGCTGATGAACCACCTGCAGCGACTCGGCGTCGTCGAGCGGCCGGCGTTTCTCAACCTCACGATTCATCAGCGCCGCTTTCAGCATGCGAAGCGGGGCCAGCGTGGCCTGGTTCTTCTGGCGCATGGCGTCCGCGATGTCCTTGGTGACTTGCTCCACAAGGGTCGGCATGAGCCAAGGATACCCGAATGTTTCATGCGAGAATGCGGCGTCCATGAATCGCACGATCCTGCGCGCGGCGGCGGCCGCGCTGATCGGCGGGCTGGCGGGCGCGGCTTTCCTTGTGTTCGCCTTCAGCCGCCATCCCGAGTTGACCTTCGAAATGGATCGGGATCTGCCGGCGCGCATCACCTCCGGTTTCTATCCGGTCGAATTCTCCAGGGAGCAGACGTTTGCCTGGACGTCCGACCGTGCGCAGATCAACGTGCCGGGTGTCGATCGACGGACGCCGTGGCTTTGCGTGGTGAGGTTTCGCGGCGCCCGTGCGCCTGGACTCCCGCAGCCGGTCGTCACGCTCGCGATCGATGGCACGACCCTCGCGTCGCGGACGGCGGGCAACGACTATCAGGAGATAGAGGCGACGGCGCCCGCGCGGCCGTTCCCAGGTCTGAAAGTGGCGATCGTCAGTTCCTCGACGTTCGTGCCGGGACCATCGGACCCGCGCCCGCTAGGCGTCCAGGTCGACCGCGTGTCCTGCCGTCCGGATCCAGGACAGTTCGCGCTTCCACCTTCAACCGCTCTACTGAGCGCTGGTGGTGCCGCGGCCGCACTCGCCGCGGCGTCTGGACTGATCGGCTTGTCAACCGTGATCGTTCTGGGCGGCGCGGCGTTGGTGGCACTGGCCCAGGCGTGGCCTTTATCGATCGGGCTGGCTCCCTACACCGACTACGCCGGCCGCGTCGCCTGGATGGCGTGCTGGATCGCGGCGCCGGTGGTCGTTGTCGTCAAGATGCTGGAATGGAGCCGCCGGCAGCCGCTGACGACCGCGGCCCAGGTCGCCGTGGCGTTTTCGGCGGCGGCCCTCTATCTGAAACTGGTGGCCCTGCTGCACCCCTCGAAAGCGATCGTTGACGCGCTGTTTCACGCGCATCGCCTCGAGTACGTGCTGTCTGGCCGCTACTTCTTCACGCAGGTCATGCCGGGCGGCGTGCAGTTTCCGTACGCGATCGCGCTGTACGTCTTCGCGTCGCCATGGGCGGCGTTCACCCGCGATCACATCGCCCTCTTGAGAATCGTCGTGTCCGCATCCGAGGCGTTGTCGGGCGTTTGTCTGTACTGGGCGATTGCCAGGACATGGGGCGATCGACAAGTTGCAGTTGCGGCGGTCGTGCTTCTTCACCTCCTGCCGGTCTCGTATTGGATTGTCGGCAACGCCAATCTCACGAACGGCTTCGGTCAGTCGGCCGCGCTCGTGGCGATGGCGGCAGCGATTGCCTGGCCGTTGGGACCGCGCGATTGGCTTCAGACGATCGGTCTTTCGGCCTTGGCGGCGCTGGCGTTTCTGTCGCACGTCAGCACCTGTGCGCTTCTTGTCGGGACCATGACGGCAACGGCTGTCGTCTATCGATGGCGGGGCGGCCGCGCCCTCGCGGCGCCGGCGCGGTCCGTCGTCCTGGCGATCGCGATCGCCGCCATCGCGTCCGCGGCGCTGTATTACGGGCGTCCGGAGTTCATCGATGCGTACAAATCCGTTCGAGGGGCGAAGGTCGGCGCCGCCGCATCGAGCGGAGCAGTCTCGCCTGAGGGATCGAAAGCCCCTGCGGATGAACGTCTGGCGGAAGGTGCCATTCCCACGACGCGCCTGCCCGAACGGATTGGGAGTGCGATGGGCCTCGCCCGCGATGCGCTGGGCGCGCCGATCCTGATCCTCGGAGTCCTCGGATTGTGGCGGGTCTGGGCGGAGCGCGCGTCCGGCCGGCTGACCTGGGCGATCGCGGGCTGGACCGCAGGCTGCGGCACGTTTCTCGTTTTCGGGATCGTTGCGCCCGGCGGAGTCGGACATCAGCGCCAGGCGATGGAGTTCATCGCGCGCGCCGCCTACGCCGGGTCACCGGCGGCGATCGTGCTGGCGGCGCGAGGTGCGCGGTGGGCCTGGTGCGCGGGCATGGCGACACGGGCGGCCGCGGCCGGCGTCGTCGGCCTTGCTGCGTTCAGCGCCGCTCAGCAGTGGATCGGCTGGGTGCAGTGAGCGCTCGCGCCGTCTCGCGCACGATCCGGGCATTGGTATATTGCGGCGTCCAGTCCAGCGCGAGGCTTTCCTCGATCGACAGCACGTGCGCGAGGCGGAGCATCAAGACCTGTTCGCGGGCCAGCAACCGGTAGCGCGATGCCGCCGACGCGATCTCAATCGGACCCAGTGGAAGCGTCAGACGCCGGACGCGGGACAGTCCCAGTTCGTCCGCCATCTCGCCGATCCACTCGACGATCGACAGAGGCTGCGGCGACGCGGCGTTGAATCGTCCGGTCGCACGGCGCGCCACGACCTGGACGATCAGCGCCGCCGCGTCGCGTACGTGCACGAGATGGATCTTGTGGGTGCCGGGGCCCGGAACGATCGCCGTGTGCCACCGGCGCATCGATTGCACGAGCGACGCAAACAACCCGCCCCGCCCCTCGCCGGCAATGATGCAGGGAATCACGCACGCCGTCGGATTGGTCATGCCGTCCACGTGCCGCTGCGCCTCGATCTTCGACGCCGTGTAGACGCCCTGCGCCCGCCACGGACTGCGCACGTCGTAGATCGCGCGCCCTGATTGCTCGTACATCATGCTCGTGCCGATGTTGATGAAATGGGTGCCGCTGTTGTTGTAGCGCTCGACCAGGCGGCAGGTCGCCGCGACGTTGTTGTGCTCGAAGTACGCCCGCCGCCGGAAGATCGGCAGGTCGCTGGAGACATACTGCACGGCGGCGGAGTGAACGACGGCGTCGACATCGGGCAGTTCACGCACGGCCGGCGCGTCGGCAAGATCGATCGTCCGGTCGGCCGCGCCCCACTTGTCCACAGTCACGATCTCGTGGCCCGCCGACCGCAGTTGGCCGGCGCATTCGGCTCCGAGGAATCCGCTGGCCCCGGTGACGAGGATCTTCACCGGGATTTCCGACGCGCCTCGTCGTACACGCGATCGAAGGCCTGGAGCACGGAAGGGGGCCTGAAACGGGCCGCGATCCGCGCGGCCGTCTCAGGGTTCGCTCGTCGCGGCCTGTTGAAGAATTCGATCAGCGCCCGAGCCAGCGGCTCGACCGCTTCCCTCGGCACGATCGTGACGTCGTCGCCGAAGATGCCGTGCAGCTCGAGGCCGCCGGGATGGTCGGCGGAGATGACCGGCGTCCCGCAGGCCAGCGCCTCCACCGCGACGGTCGGCAGAGCCTCGAGCAGCGAGGGCAGGGCAAAAACGTCGGCGACGGCCATATACCGCGCCACGGTATCGTTCGGCACGACGCCGGTCATCGTCACCAGGTCGGCCACGCCAAGCGTCTTCGCTTGAGTGACGAGGTCGTCGTGGAGCGGGCCCTCGCCGCAAATCACCAGCCGGATGTCACGCCGGAATTCGCAGAGACGGGCAAAGGCCGACAGAAGAAAGCGCTGGCCGGCGAGCTGGTGCAGACGTTTCACATTCAGAATCACTAGCCGCTCGGCAATGCCCAGAAGCTGCCGCCAGGCCTGCCGCGTCGCGTCGTCGCGGAGTCCGAACGCCTCGGTCACCGCCGGATAGACCACCGACAGGCCGTCGCGAGTGAGCCCTTCGCTCCTGGCGCGCTCCATCAGGCGCTGGCTATAGAAGGTCACCTGCGCTGCGCCGCGATACGCCTCCGTGAATCGATCGGCCCGGCGCTGCTGCTTGTAGTGCCAGATCTCGGTGCCGTAGAGCGTGAGCACATACGGAATCCGGCGCCGGTGCGCCCACGCGGCGGCGGCTTCGATGATCAGGCCGTTGCTGTGCAGGTGCAACAGATCGGCATGATCCGCGACGCCCTTCAACGCAGCATTCACGCGCCGCACGACCAGCCACGCGTCGACCTTCGACGATCGCAGCACGCCGGTCGATCGGCGACGCGGGATCCAGCGGACAGCGGAGCTGGTCGGCGCGTCGCCGCCGGCTGACACCGGATCCGCGTGCACCCGTGCCGGCAATCCGCCCTGTCCTGGCTCATGCGCGACGAACGTCACCTCATCGCCTCGCGCCGCCATCCGGCGCCCGAGCTCGGCCGGGAGCAGTGCGTTGGCCGCCTGATCGGGCGGCAGGTGCGGGGAGACGTGGCAGATTCGCATCACCTGATTGGGGCGGTGGGGCCGTGGGGCGATGAGGCAATGTCAGACTCGACGAAGCTCCTCCTGAACTCGCTGAAAGTCGCAGGCGTCGCGCCAAGTTCGCTGGTCGCATAGCGAAAGAAGGTGTCGAGCCGGTCGAAGAAGCCATCGAGTTCGCCGGCCGTGCGATTGTAAGGACTGCCGCCGACGATCGCCTCGCTCGAATGAAACAGCAGGTTGAGCATGAGGCGGCCGCGACCTGCGAGTTGGCGTGCGAGCGCCATCATGTCGGAGGCGGAGGTGTACGATGGGCGCAGCCAGCGCACATCCGCAATGCGGAGCAAACGCAGGATGCGCTTCGTTTGGTACGGACGAGGCGCGCGGGCGTACCAGCGGGCCACCAGGGCCGGCACCGGACGATTGAGCGCCGACGAAATCGGCAGCTCCAGCAGGTGGCTCGAGCCTTGGCGCGTGGCGCAATCGTAGCTCAGGAAGTACGGGTCCAGCGGCGCGTCGACAAAATCCGGACCCCGCTTGTGCGCTTCATAGAACAGCGGAGCGACGCTCGATTCGACCAGGTAGCCACACCGCTCGAGCGACGACACGTGAGTGGCCGAGAACCCAAACCGGCCCGACCGATAGGCACGGGGCCGGCATCCCACGCCCTCCTCAACGGCCGTCGTCAATGCCTCGAGCTGTGCGTCGAATTGTTCGAGCGGCAGGGAGAGGGCGTACGCGTGCCGCGCGACGTCTTCCGCGCGGCAAGGCGGCGTTTCCCACGCGTGATGGTGCGCTCCAATTTCGGTGTTGCCCCGCGCCAGGAGGGTCCGTAGAACTTCTGCAGACCTTGGATCCCTCGCCACTGGGTAGGTGATGAGATACGTCGGCCGGATGCCATGCCGCTCGAAGAACTCATGGAGCCGCGGGAGGGCGTAAAGGTTCTCGAACGTCTGATTCGCCCGCGCCCGGACGTCCCATTGATTGTCGCCCTCGGTATCGATTCCGACGAGCAATGTCGGCCCCTTGCCCGCTTGCCTGGCCGGAGCGGCGAGCGACGTGAGCGGTTCGCGAAGGCCGGTCATCGGTCCTGATCGGAGTCGCCAAGCGTGACGTGCCAGGCGTCGGTCGTCTTGTAAAAGCTCGCCGGCAGGTCGATGGCGTTGATCTTCGCCACGAATTCCATCGTCGATTTGACAGAGTAGTACCCCGACTTTCTCAGCAGCCGGCGGAATCCCTCGTGCATCGCAAACGTCCGGATCTTGTCCGAATCGGCGGCGCGCGCTTCGCGGTCGATCCACCGCAGCAGGGTGACCAGACCGGCTTGATCGTCCGGATCCGCAAGAAAATCGACCAGCAGCGTGACCCTGCCGCGCGGCTCCTGCACGTGGCGATAGACGACGTAGCCAGCCGGTTCGCCGTCGCGCCACAGCGCGGCCCGCGAGTAGCGGACGTGCGGGGCCTGGACGTACTTCCAGTTGAGATACGCGCTATCGCGCCGGATCGCGAAATCGAACTTCGGACTGATCTGTTCCCAGAGTCGGGTAAAGCTCTCGTCGAACTGGCGGAGCGCGCGCACCTCTCCGTGCAGCGGACGCGCGCGGGCGATCAGCCGAATCCACGGCAGCGTAACTGCCGAGACGAAGCGGTTGAGGCTGACGGGCCACGTCGGGCGCCGCAATGCGCGCCGGCTGAGCGGCTTGACCAGGCACGGCACCGGCCCGACATCCGGCCAGCGCATCTTTTGAAAGAGGCGGGCGGATGCCTCGGACAGGCCAAGGCCGAGCGACGCGCCAACCGCGCGGTCCCACGTGCGAAACAGATCCTCGCCGAGGCCCTGCCGCTGGCGCTCGGGCGCCACCATCACGTCCATGCCCCAGGCGCCGTCGATCTCGCGGCCCTTGACCGCCACACGCACCGGCATCGCGGCGTACTGTCCGACGATGGTCTGGCCCTCGCGCGCGATCCAGATGAGCGGACCGCCCGGCTGGCCGTTCGGGTTTCGGCGATACTGCCATTCCCACCGCAGCCGGTTCGCGTCGGCCGAGTCGTGACCGAAGACGCGGCGATATAGCGCCTCGACCTGACGGCGATCGTCCGGACGGTAGCGGTCGATCTCAGCCATGAGGGCGTGCGTTGCCGCCGGGCGCCAGAACGTATTCCATGTTGCTGATCAGCGCATCCTGAATCAGGGGGCTGTCGCGGACCCAGCGCTCCAGTGGCGCCGGCAGGCGCCGCACCGTTGCGGTGACGTGCAGTTCCTCGCGAATCGTCCGCAGGCCCGCCGCTGCAATCTGATCGCGAAGGCGCCGGACGCGAACCTTCTCGAGCAGGTCGTCCTCCTTCTCCACGCCACGCCGGGCGTCCCGGATGAACGAGTTCTCGTGCGCGGGCTCGCGAAGCGTCCAGGCGGCGTGCCGCGCGAGCCAGCGAAACGTCCGGAAGGCAACCGGCCGGCCGGCGATCAAGTGCAAGGGTACGGGCACCCGCAACCGCGGCAGATGCGCGCCGGCAAACGAGAGGTAGGGCGCGGTGGACAAGTAGAACCGGCCGCCCGGCTTCATCACGCGCCGGCACTCCCGGAGGTAGCGATCGGCATCGGGAACGTGCTCGATGACCGCGTGAGACAGCACCAGATCGAACGTGCCCGCCTTGAAGGGCATGGCCATTCCGTCCGCTCGCAGAAACCGCAGGTTTCCGACGTGCCGTTCGACGGCGAGCGTGACGCCCGCGTGCCCGAACCGATCGATCGGATCGATCCCGATCACAGTGGTGGCGTGCTCGGCGAGCGAGAGAGGCATCCCCCCGCCGCCGCAGCCGGCATCCAGGACCCACCCGGCGATCCGTACCCCGGCGCGCTCCAGGAACGCGATGACCTTGGCGCTGCGGTAGTACTCGAACAGCGCGTAGTCGTATTCGGATCGAAAGCGCCGATCGGCATGCGCTTTGATCAAGTCTTCTCGAATCTGGCGCACTTATCTTCCCGGGACCTTGTCGATGAGCGCGGCGCGATCGAAGCCGCCGGTCTCGTTGACCGTCAACGTCGCAACGGTGCGCCGGTGGGGATATCGATTCAGAAGCTCCTGAATCAGATCGGAGCCCGCCTGGCTCTCGAAGCCTACGCTCGGAGAGACGTAGGTCAGTATATAGCGCACGTCATCGCGCTGCAGGCGGTCGTCGTAATTGCCGAACCCGTGCCCGATGAAGATCGGCCTGATTTGGTTCTCCAGCGAGAGGCCGTTGGCCAGCTTGCCCTGCACGAGCGTGCCCGGCGCGAGCCGCCGCCCGACTTCGACGGAGGCCTGATAGTTCAGGTCCTGCCGCCTGATCGCCCATTGCGTGAAGTGGGCGAGGTCGATCCCGAGCGTCAGGAGCACGGCCGCCATCGCGATCGCTCCCGGCAGGCGCGAACGGCCGACGGCCAGCCAGGCCAGCCACGATCTCCACCGGACGAACATGAGCAACACTCCAAGACTCGCCGCCGCCGTCGAGATCACGACGGTCGTGTGCAGATGGCCGGCATGGATCTGTTCGAGAAATGCCACTCGAACGAGGCTGCCCGCGACGAGGTAGCCGAGCCCGAGCAGGAGCGGCACGACCACCCACAGCTTCCGGGGCTGGATGGCATCCGACGATGAAGACACACCGGGGAATGGAACGAGCCAGAGTGCGGCCAGCGCGATGAGCGCAGGCAGAAACATCACGTATCGCCGCTCGTTTCCTGAGTCGTGGACGATGAGTTCGATCAGGCCGACGACAACCCACAAGACCAGAAGGCGATGCGCGGGCCGAGCCGAGCCCCAGCGGATGACAACGTTCACGATGCCGATGCAGGCGAACACCAACAGCGGCCACATCCACGAGAAGAAATCGTGTACGAGAGGCAGCCACGAAGCGCGGACGAGCAGCGCGTGCAGGCTGTACTCGGGTTTGCGAGTGACCGACATCTGCCAGTTGTAGAACTGGAATTCGGACCAGTGCGGAAGAACGAACAACGCGCCAATGACCGCCGCGGCGATGGCCACCCCGGCCGCAGCGCGGAGCGCGCCCGCGGCTGCGCCTCCATCACGAGTCGCCAGGCTCTCCGTCATCCGCCTTTCAAGCGCGACCGTGGTCAACACTTCAAAGAGCAGAGCCGCAATGAAGAATGCCGCCGAGGCCTTGGTGAAGAAGGCAAGCACCGCGGCCGCACCCGCGGCGAGTCCCCACGCCGGCGTGCGCTCCGAGAGCGCGTAGGCCGCCCAACTGACGACGATCAACGACGTCATCGTGGATTCCATCAGCGCGGCGCGATTCCACATCACGAAGACATAGTTGCCCGCGAGCAGCGCGCCGCCCAGGAGGGCGGCATACCGTCCTCGAAGGGCGCCGAGACCGGCCATGAGCAAGGCAATGGCGATCAGCCCGGAGCTTGCTGGGACAACGCGCGCCTCCCAGGTACCGACGCCGAGGATCCGAAACGCGCCGTACTCGAGACCAGTGAAGACGGGGGCGAGGTACACCGGGTTCCAGTTGTCCGTTCGCCACGCGCCCCACAACGCCCGATTTCTGGCGTTGTGCACCCAGGCACCCTCGTCGTGCCAGACGACGCCGACCACGGCCGCCGTCGGCGGATCGCTCGTCAGCCACGCGAACCGCAGCACGGCGCCAACCGTCAGGATAAGGAGCGTGCCGGCGACGAACGTTCGTCGCGTCATCACGTCCGCCGCCGCCAGATCGTGAACTCAGGCGTGTCGTCTGCCAGGACGTAGCCTGACTCGAGCCAGGCGCGCAGCGGCGGATTGCTCATGAAGAAGTCCCTCGGGCTTGGATCGTCCCAGTGTTTCTGCAGGGCGACGAGGGCCGGAGGCGTCCGTCGAAGATCCTGCAGCAGGCCGGCCGATCCGTAACCTGGCCGCCCGCGGCCGAATTCCACGACGACCGGGCGGCTCCAGAAGAACCGCGACGCGCTTTGACGCGGTGCGTTGACGTACACATTCGCGGCGAGGCCGAACACGAGAATTCGATCGGTCGGGGAGGTCGTGGCCTGGACCCGTGCTGTGAGTTCTTCGGCGGCGAGGGGCACGTATTTTGCCTCCGCCTGCTGCTGAAATCGACGCAGGTACGCCACGCGCGGTCGACCCGCCCGCGCGCGTAGTCGAGATCGAACCACGTATTTCGCACGGCCTCGGGCAGCCCACCAAGCCGAAACAGTGCGCGTTCATCTCCGACCTTCCACATGCCCGCCAACAGCAGGCCTGCAAGGCACAGGCGCGCGAGCGCCGGCGTGCTGCGGCGCACGAGCGGCATCCAACCGGCGCCGGCGGCCAACGCCAGCGCGGGATTCGCCTGGACGAAATACTGAGGCAGATTTCGCGCGCCGTTTACCGCAATCGATACACAGGCGGCGGCGATCCATCCGATCGTGACCCACGCATGGAGGTTTCGCCGCTCCGTCAAGAGCAGCACGAGCGCGCCAATCCCGCCGAGATACCACAGCAAGTCGAGCTTGGCCCGGTCGATGGGAAATGTCAGATAGTCGAGCACGCCTCGAAAGCTGTCGTACGTCTCGCCCGAGTACTGAAGGTTGTAGGAGACCGTCGCGAGACCGAGATCGGCCAGCGCGCCGTGCGCCGCGAAATATCCGAGAAACGCGACGCCGACGAAGGCGAACCCGAGCGGCCAGCGAATTTCACAGGTTGACTGGGCTCGCAAGAGCAGGCCGCGGCCCGTCACCCCCCGCCCGGCAAGCCTCAGTGGTTCTGCAGCCAGTGCGAGGGCGGGCAGCACGTAGATGCCCGCGTTGTACTTGAGCCAGAATGCCAGGCCCAGGAGGACGCCGGCCAGCACGAGGTGAACCCGCCTGCCGGCGTCCTTGCCCGCCAGGATGACCATCGCCGCGGTCACGGCGAGCGCGACGAACGTTTCGCATTGCGCGCGCACGCGGACACCGCTCAGTCGCTGGATCGCCGGATTTCCGAGCACCAGGAACAGCCCGGCTGCCAGGAAGCCTGCGCTCGATCCGAACGTGCGATGGCCGAGCATGACCAGCAGCCAGGCGACGACGCCGGCCGCCATGAGATCGGCGGCGGCGACGACTTCGATCGTGCGGCCACACGCTGCCAGAGCCCTGCATAGATGAAATGAATGGCCGGCGGCTTCTGATCCCACGCATCGCGGTACGCGACATCACCCGCGTTGATGCGCTGACCGACGTACGCGTACAGGCTCTGGTCGGCGCCTGCCGGCTCGACCAGCGACGGCAGCCGCGCCGCCAGCAGCATCACCAGGACGAGCGTCCACACGATCGCGTGTGATGCTGGTGCGGTCTCCGCGCGCGTCATGCTGCCGTAGTGGCTTGAATTATAGTGCTCACGTGGCAGGCGTCCCGGCGGCCGATCTGACGATCGTCGTCCCGACCTACAACGAACGGGATCGGCTGGCCGAGCTGGTGAGGGCGCTGTTTGACGCGGTCGAGCCGCACGGGCTCGCGCTCGAACTGGTCATCGTGGACGACAACTCGCCGGACGGCACGGGTGAGATTGCCGATGACCTGGCGCGATCTCATCGGATCCGTGTCATCCACCGCGCCGGGAAGCTCGGCCTTGGCACGGCGGTCGTCGAAGGGTTCGCCGCCGCCTCGGCGGAGTGTCGTCGGCGTCATGGACGCGGACTTCAGCCATCCGCCAGCGCTCGTGCCGCGAATGTTCGCGGCGATGCAGGCGAGTTCAGCGGACCTGGTCGTGGCCAGCCGGTATCTGCCAGGCGGCAGCACGCCGAATTGGCCGATGCGGCGCCGCCTGCTCTCACGGCTGGCGTGTCTGCTGGCGCGGCCCTTGTCGCCGATTCGGGACGCCGCGTCCGGATTCTTCCTGATCCGCGCCTCGATCGCGCGCGGCGTGACCATCCAGGCCGGCGGGTTCAAGATTTGCCTGGAGTTGCTCGTCCGCGGCTGGCCGACGCGCATTGTCGAGCTGCCGTATCGGTTTGACGATCGTGAGCTCGGCGAGAGCAAGATGAGCTTTCGGGAAGCAGCCAGCTATCTCGTGCAATTGAGGGACTTGTACTGGCTCCGCTGGTCGCGGCGGATGCCGGCCCGCGACTATCGGCCGTTGAGTTTGGCCGACGTCGAGCGGCTCCCCGCAACGCCTAGGCGGCACGCTGATCGGCCGGCGGAGACAGACTGCCCGCGTCCGTGACGGCCGCGCCGAACATCACGCGCGACGCGATATGCCAGACGACCCCCCACTTGGAGGTGACCAGGCGCAGGACATCGCCGGTGTGGCGGAGCAGGTAGTCGGCCGGAGGAAGAATCGCCGCCGCGCGCGATTGATCGCGCCCATGACCATCTTCTCGTCGAGCCCGTTGCCGCGCAGCAGGTAGTAGGAATACTCCATGCGCGTCCAGTCCTCGCTCGCCAGCAATCCATCGCGCTTCGCCTTCGCGTACAGCTCCGTTCCGGGGTACGGCACGGCCGGATAGAAATTCGCAAAATCCGGATCCAGCTCCAACGCGTACTCGATCGTGCGGTCCAGGTTGGCCGGCGTTTCGCCGGGATAGCCGAGGATGAAAAACCCGAACGACCGCACGCCGGCCGCCCGCATGTTCTTGATGGCGAGGCGGATCTTCTGCCCCTCGAGCCGCTTCATCATGTCCTTGCGCGTGCTGTCGGACTCCGTTTCGATCCCGAGCGCCAGCATCCAGCAGCCCGACGCTTTCAGCCGCGGCGACGAACGCAGGATCCACGAGATTGTCGGCTCTGGCGTTGCCGAACCACTGAATCGGCAACCGCCGCGCGATGAGCTCCTCGCAAAACGCTGCCGAAACGTCTTCACGTTGAGCGTGACGGTGTCGCCCCAGAGATAGAAGAACTGCAGGCCGAACGTCCGGTAGAGATGTTCGATCTCATCGACGAGCGCCTTTGCGCTCTTCTCTCGAAACTTGTGACCCTGATGAATCGGCGCCACGCAGAAGTCGCAGGAATACGGGCATCCGCGTGACGTTTCGACGATGACGTAGGGGCGGTTGGTCAGCGGCATGCGGTAGCGATCGAGGTCGAGCAGATCCCAGGCCGGGCAGGGCGCGTCCAGGAAGCCGGCGAACGAGCCGTGCGCCCGGTGCGGCACGATCCGGCCGCCGTGTCGAAACGTGAGCGCCGGAACCTCTTCCAGCCGATCGATCGAATCGAGGCCGGCCAGCTGCGAGCAGGCCGTCCTCGGGTTCGCCGACGAAGAGGCCGTCGACCTCGGGGGCCCGGTCCATCGACTCCTGCGGCGTGCAGGAGGCCTGCGGGCCGAAGCAAAAGAGCGGGGCGCCGTACCGCGCCTTCAGGCGGGCCATCTGCGCGACATCGGCGTCGAACGTCGGCGTCGTGCTGGGGAACACGATCATCGTCGGCACGAACCCTTCGGCGTCCAGCCGTGCGATCAGATCGTCCACGGAACGCGCCGTCGCGGTCAGATCGACCAGACGCACCTCGAATCCGCGATCGCGCAGGAGCGCGGCGGCAAGCGCGAGCGTGTACGGCGGCTTCGTCGTGCCGAGGACTTCCTCGCGTTCCTGACAGCGCCCCTGCCGGGTGAACGCGATGCCGCCGATGAGCGGCGGATTCACGAGCAACGTCCTGGTCCCCAACATCGGTCCGCTCACTTGCACTCCACCACTTCCAGCTCGAACTTTGCCGGCTCACGTTCGGCGCCGGCGGCGCCTCCCGACAACTCGACCTTGCAGCAGCGCCGGCAGACCGGAAACAGCCCTTCGTCGACCAGCCGCTTCCGCAGCGCGACGTAGCGGTCGCCCGTCCATACCTCTTCGAGCGACTGCGTCGTCAGATCCCCCACCTCGACGCGGATGAACGGACAAAAATATACCTTGCCGCTGAACGACACGCGCGCATGCAGGAAAGGATACAGACAGCGGCCTTCGAGCCGGCGGCCGGGAGTGTAGTAGTCCTGCAGAATGGCCGGGCCCACCTTTGGCCGCATGTCGAAGCGGATATTGCGCGCGCGGCACTTGGCCGCGAGCGCGTCGACCTGCGCACGGACGCGAGCCGCGGCAACGCCGGGGTCCGACGTGACGAACGTCGAGATTGCCGATGGCCCTGCAGCGCCGGTGAGGCGCACGGTTTCCGCCACTTCTTCGGGCGTGCTGAACATCAGATGATTCAGGCCGATCGCGTCGACGCCGAGCTCGACGGCGACGTCGACCATTCGATCGAGCGCGTCAAGCGTTTCGTGAGCGACTGTCGTATTGATGCTGACACGCAGTGGCGCATGCTTCCGCCGGGCGGCTGCCTGCAGCCGACGCAGACCTGCGGCAGTACGCTCGAACGTTCCCGCCACGCCGCGCGCCTTATCGTGCAGCTCGCCAGGGCCGTCGACCGAGACGCTGATGTGCTTGAGAAAGCCCGCGCGCGCCAGCTCGGCGAGCGCATCGGCCCGTTCCTCGCTGATGATCGTCCCGTTCGTCGTCAGGTAGCCGCAGGTGTAGCCCTTGTGCTTGAAGACGTCCATGACACCCAGGATGTCCTTGCGCATGAAGATCTCGCCGCCAGTCAGGCTCACCTGCAGGCCGGCGTCGTCCGGGAAGGCGCGACGGCAGCACGTCGAGCGGCAGTTCCTCCCGCCATTCGCCTTCGATGTTCAGCAGATCGCCGACGTAGCAGAACTCGCAGTGCAGGTTGCAGCGCATCGTCGCTTCGTAGACCACGCCCGCCGGCAGCCGTCCCGCGTGTCCGTCCTTTTCACGCAGGAAGCTCTCGACGCGGCGCTCGTAGCGTTTCCGGCCGATACCTCGCCCAGGCGTGCGTGAGGAACGGGATCCCACGCGCGCGGCGCGCCACGGTCTCTTTCAGGCGACGGTTCAGTTCCATCATTTTCCGGGGGACTCGCCCCGGCGGACTCCCTTGCGACCCTCGCTCGCAGGGACCCCCACGGCCCGCCTCGCTCCGGTGAGATGCGTCTTCGACGCGCCTCTATTCATTCAATTCGCCAGACTTCGACGATTGGTCCAGGCCGCTCGAGCGCCGGATCGATCCGATCCGCGGTGTTGTGGAAAAACGGCGCGATCGCCGCGCGTTGGCTCGGGCCGGCCTCCGCGCGATACGGCGAAAACGTGACGAGCAGGCGCGCCTCCCGTTGAAGCGCCGCGTCCAGCGACCCGAATGCCGAAGTCCCGTTATTGTAACGGTTTACTGCCACGTACGCCACCCGAAGGTCTCGGAGGGGCTGCAAACCGGCCGCAGCGTCGAACGCGTCGGGCGCTACGTAGATCTTGTCCGGATCGAAGCCGCCGTCGGTCGCTCGCCCAAGGTACAGCACGCGATAGGTCGGCGCCACCCGCGAGGCGGCCTCCAGTTGCTTTTGAAACTTGATCGACGCCGCAGTTTCCGACCCGAGGTGCGCGCGGAGAGCCTCCAGCAGCGCCTCGCGTGAGGCGCGGAGCTGCACGCCATGCGGCTGGACCAGGACGGTGGCGCCGGCCGGCACCGTGCGTGCGATGAACTCCCGGGCCAGCGTGCGCGTGTCCGCCTGCCGGTAGAACGCGTCGGCGCGGAGGCTGCCGATGAGACCAGGCAGGACAACAGCCGTCAGGACCGCCGCGAAAATGATACCGGGGGTCTTTCGACGGGCGCTGTAAAAAGACTGCCACCGTCCATTCAGAATCTTTGCCAGGGCGACGGCTGCCGCCAGCGCCAGCGACGGCAACATCGGATTCAGATACCGGCTCATCGGCACGGTGTTGGCGAGAAACGCGAGAAACGCCAGCGGGAAGCAGATGAGGAGCAAGCCCCGGTTTCGATCGCCGATGACCGCCAACACGAGGCCAGCGACGGCGAGCAGGGCCGTCGTCCATCCGATGGCATCGGTCGCGATCATGTGGACGTACGCGCCGAGAGACGAGAATGCGCCTCCGTGTGCGACGGCACGATCCATGTCAATCTGCCGGACGGCGGCCATGTCGCGCACGACCGTTCCGAATTCGCGAAGAAAGTACGGGCTCGTCGCCACGAAGGCGCCCATCGACGCCGCGCCGGCCCAGAGCAGGTGGCCGAGCGGCGGCACGCCAGGCGCCCGTTCGCTTCGCCTCGATCCAGGCGGCCACGATGATCGGGAGGATGACAGGGAACGCGTAGTACTGCGTCGACAGTGCCAGGCCGGCTGTCGCCCCCGCGATCAGCCATTGGCGCCGGTCGGCGGCGGCGTTCGGCGTCCACGACGAGGCGCGCGACCGCGGCCTGAGTCAGGACGATGAACAACGTGACGGGCACGTCATGTTTGATGTAGTGCGCGTCGCGCACAGCAAACGGGGCGACGGCGAGCAGCAGCGCCGCTGTCAGCCCGCACGTGCGGCCGTACAGGCGCGCGCCGAATTGGTAAAGCGCAGGCACTGTCAGCACGCCGAAAAGGGCCGTCAGCGCTCGGCCGGCGAGCACGACACTGGAAGGGTCGACGAAAAACGCGCGCTCGAATGCAGCGACGGACCCGTACCAGCCTGCCAGACGGCCCACGACGAAGAACATTCCTTCCCAGGCGAAGAGCACGTAGAAGTACAGGGTCGGATAAAGAAAATTGTGCGGGTTGAGATCGCCCTTTGCGAAGGCAAGGGCGCGATTGAGGATCCATGGCTCATCGGGATGATGGAGATCGGGGAGTCCCCAGCTGAGGCCCCAGACCCTGAGCGCGAGGCCCAGGACACAGACCGCGCCAAGCGACCACTTCGTGGGCACGCGAAGCCGGTGCTCAGTTGACATCGATGGGTGCGGGTCCGGCGGCAGCCGGGCGCCGCCTCACGCGCGCGATCATTTCGCGCATGAATGCCCGCTCGGTTGGGCGGAAGAATCCACTCATCCACAGCAATGCGAGATATGTCGCCACGGTGGCCGCTCCGCGGACAATGAATCCGGCCAGCGGGGCCAACTCGAGCGGCAATACTCCGGCCAGCACCGTGGCGCCGACGCCGGCGACGAGCACTCTCGTCAGGCGGCCCGTCTCGTACGGCACCGGATACAACCGCTGCGCGAGGACGAAGGCCACGGCCGCCTGAGTCGCGTACGCCAGCAGCACGGTCGACGCAGCTCCCACGACTCCGAATCGCGGGATCAGGATCAGGCCGGATCCGATGCCGATCAGCGCCGCGGAAATCGTCGAAACAGAATAGAACTCCGTCCGGCTGGTCAAGTTCAGGCCGATCGACGTCAGTTGGTACACGCCCTGCAGTCCCATGGCGATGCCGATCAGCGGCACGACCGGCACAGCGTCCAGGTACTCAGGCTTGAGGATCAGAAGAATCACGTCCCTGGCGACCGCCGTGGTGCCCGCCACCAGCAGCACGAGCGCGGCGACCCCGTACGTGGCCATCTTGGCGAACACCGTTTTGGCCTCGGGGGTTCGCGAGGTTTCGTAATAAAACGGCGCCCAGGCAGTTTCGAATGCTGTCTTGAAGAACGAGACCGCCGTGCCCAGCGTCGTGCCGTTCTGGTAGATCCCGACCTCGCTCTGAGCGAAGCTCCTGCCGAGCAGAATTTTCGGACTGCTGTCGAGTGCCTGCGACGCGAGGCCGGCCGGCAGCCGCGGCAGTCCGAAACGCAGTGACTGCCGCAGCTCCGCAGTCGAGAACGACCAGCCGACCAGCGATCGCAGCCAGGGGAACATGCAGGCGAGCAGGACCACCGTCAGGACGACGTCGGTCAGGTACATGCCCGTGATTCCCAGCCGCAACCCGATCACGAACACGACGCGCAGCACGACCTGGCCGGCGGAGCGCGCAAACGTGAAGGCGCTGTACGTGGCCGCCTCTTTGCGCATGCGCATGGTATGGAGCGGCACGAACGTGAATGCCATCAACGCCATGTTCACCAACATCAGGCGCAACGCCGTGACATAGCCGGCGTCGAGCGAGAGCGTTCCGGCGAGCCAGCGGGATCCGGCAAGCGCCAGCGCGAGCCACGCGCCATTGGCCGCGACCATGAACCAGACGATCGTGCTCGCCATCCGGCGCCGCGGCAGGCCCTCTTCGCGGTCGTAATAGAAGCGCATGAACGCGCCGTCGAGGCCCCAGCGCGAGATGACTTTGGCAAACGTCTCGGCCGAGAGAATCAAAGCAAGCGCGCCGTAGTCAACCGTCGTCAGGATGTTGTACTTGACGTAGACGCCGAGGAGAAAGAAGTTGATGACGCTCGTGATCGCATCGCCGGCGCCGTAAATCGCGACGCCCTTGCCGAGATGTTTGGCCGGACCGCGCAAGTGCAAAGCCGATCAGGGCCGCCGGAACCGGAGCACGTTGAGAAAGCACCACCCGGGGATGGGCAAGAGACGCGTAAGCCAGCGGTGCAGCGGCAGAAGCCGCGCGGGAGAGCGCCGGATCCAGCGGGTCAACACCGGCACCGTCGGAAAAATTCCCCGGCGTTCGACGAGCACGAATCCGGCGCGCGCCGCCAGCTCGAGGTATTCGCCGATTGGCCGGTCACCCGGGTGCTTCAAGGGATTGGCGGTCCGAATCAGCCGGCCGCCGAGTAGAAAATGAATCCGCGACTGCAGGTGAGCGAGGTTGGGGACGGTTACGAAGAGCTCGCCGCCGGGTTTCAGAATCCGGAACAGTTCCGCGAATGCGCGCGGCTGATCCGCGTACGAAAGATGTTCCAGTACATCGAGGCAGAGCGCGCGATCGAAGGCACCATCCGTATACGGCAGCGCCACGAGCGACCCCCGGCGCACATGATCCGAGGCGAAGTTCGGATCGACGCCCTCGATCGCCAGCCGCCCGTGGAATTCGTCGACGAGCACGCCCTCGCCGCAGCCTGCGTCGAGTACGCGTGTGGAAGCTGGCGCCGCCGACAAGTACTGCCGCACGAGATCGAGCTTGGCGAGGTACGTCGGATAGAACTCCCAGTCCGGCGAGAGCTGGCGGTGATAATCGCCGCGCAGCGCGTATTCTCCCGTCCGCTCGACGGGTTCGGTCATGAAGCACATGTTAAGGCAAATGGCGTCGTCCGCCTTCTGCCTTCTGCGGTGCTATTGCCCGCCTCGGCCGTTGCTGTTGGGCGCTGGGGATGGCGGCGGTGCGCCAATGCGGCCCGCCCCTGGAGCTGTGGGGGCGATCGGGGCGAAGACCGGCGGTTGCGCCGGCGGTGGCGTGTTCGAGCCCGGCATATTCGGATTCTGCTGAGGCGGCCGAGGCTGATTGGGATTGACCACACCAGGATACGGCTGCGGCTGCCCCGGTGGGACAGCCGGCGCGAATGGCACGACCGGCGGAATCTCGTCATCCGGCGAAACGTTCGTCACAAGCGGCGCGGCCACTGGCGACGTGCTCGGCATCGGCATGTAGTAGTTCGCCGAGGAGGTCGGGCGGCTGCTCGGGACAATGTAGACCGCACCGCACACGGCGGCATTCTGGCCACTTGCGGGCGCGACGATGTAGCCGTATCCGGTCGTCGGCGTCGCCAGGCCGCGTAACAGCGAATCGATGGCGTCGAGCCCCGGCGTGCCGGCCGGAAACTGCATCGTCACCGGCGCCGACGGCAACTTGTCGGCGTTCACGAACTGGCAGCCGTCGCGGCGCTGCCACTCCATGAGAATCTCGCGAATCGAGACGTTCTGCGCGTCGAGCGCCACCGTGCCGTCCTTGAACGACAACTCGAGCTTCCGCTCGGCCCGCAAAACCGGCGCAGGACTGGACACCTGCGGCACCTGCGGCGGCGCCACCGGCTGGCTCGGCCTCGGCGGCACCTGCGTCGGTGCCTGTGGCGCCTGCTCGGCTGCGGGCGAACCGACAATAGGCACGGCCACCGGCCGCTGGCCTTGAGCGAAGTCAACTGCTGGTGCCGCAAGGATCAGCCCCACGACCACCGCGCCAATCGGACAGCTGAAACGCATCAAGACTCCTGTAAAGGCCCGCTCTTCAGTATACGAGACGCCCGGTGATGCCCCACGGTCTGCCAGGACTCCAATTATGACGACAGGACCCGTGCTCGGGCTGCTAGAGAAGCCGCTTGATCCAGAGCGGCGAGTCTTTCTTCGGCAGGTCGCAGGAGCGGCAGATTCCCGGGCCCCCGTCCTGCAGGTGCTGCCGGCGAACGGCCAGATAGGTCGGCGAGTTCCAGATCTCCGCGATCGTCGATGTCCGCAGGTCGCCGAGGATGTGACGGCCGTCGAAGTCCGCACAGCAGAGTGACACGCGCCCGTCCCACAGCACCGTGAACGTCAGCCAGAGCCGGTAGCAGGGAAAACTGACATTCGATGTCTCGTTGAGCGTGCCGGCCCAGTTGTGCAGATCGGTCACGTGGATCTTATCGGCGACCTGGCTCCATTCTTCGATGAAGGCCTGTTCGTCGGCCGTATTGCCCTGCCGGACGAACGACAGAATCAGCTTCGGCCGCCTGCGGCCCATCTCCTTGCGGAGGCGCGCCAGCGCCCGGATGTTGGCGATCACGGTGTCGTACTCGAGGTGGACGCGGGTTCGCTCGAAGGTCTCCTTGCCCGAGGCGTCCACGCTGATGTTGATCGCGTCGAGGCCCGCCTCGATCATGCCGCGCGCAATCGGCTCCGTGATGAGCGAGCCGTTGCTGATCATGCCGACCTCGGCGATGCCGCGCTCTTTGGCGTACCGCACCTTTTCCACCAGTTGACGGTCGAGGAAGGGCTCACCGTAGTTGTGCACGCGGACGTGCGTGATGCCAAGCGCCGCGCACTCGTCGACGACCTTCTTGAACAGGTCCATCTCCATGACGCCCTGGCGCCGGTGCATTTCGTCGCGCGGGCAGAACACGCACTTCGCGTTGCACAGGTTGGTGCTCTCGATCTGCACGATGTCTGGCAGGTGGCGCGCGCGCTCGCGGCCCGCCGCCAATAGCAAGCGGCGGACGGGTCTGGCATTCGCGACCAGAGCTCGCTCGGCGACCGACCGTGCGCGGCGTGTCAGAGACAAGGTCGTGCGTGCATCTATCGACGGCGAATTCCCTCAGCACGGCTCGATACCGGCTCGAGGGTCGCGCGGGTATGGTCGACCACACGGCGAAGAATTTCTTCGAGGCCGATCGTTGGCGCATAGCCCACGTACTCGCGGATTTTCGAAAGGCTGGGAACCCGTCGCGGCATGTCCTCGAACCCTGCCTCGTACGCCTGCCCGTACGGGATCCGGACGATGTCGGACGAGCTGCCGGTCATCGTCTTCACGCGCTGCGCCAGATCGCTGATGGAGATTTCCTCGGTGTTGCCGATGTTGAACACCTGGCCGACGGCGCGAGGTTCGCCGGCGAGCGCAATCAGGCCGTTCACGACATCGCCGACGTAGGTGAACGACCGCCGCTGTTCGCCGTCGCCATACACGGTGATCGGCAGACCCATGAGCGCCTGTCGCACGAAGGTTGGAATGACCATCCCGTAGCGGCCCGTCTGGCGGGGCCCGACGGTATTGAAGAGACGAACGACCACGACCGGCAGCTTGCGTTCCTTCCAGTAGGCTAGCGCCAGGAACTCGTCCAGCGCCTTGCTGCACGCGTACGCCCATCGATGCTTGGTCGTCGGACCCATCACCAGATCGGCGTCCTCGTGGAACGGAACATCGGCGTTCTTTCCGTACACCTCCGAGGTCGAAAACACGACGACGAGCTTGCCCTTCTTGCTTGCGTGCGTCAGGACGACTTCCGTGCCATGAACGTTGGTCTCGATCGTGCGCACGGGCGCCTCGACAATCAACTTGACGCCGACCGCCGCGGCCAGATGGAACACGACGTCGGATCGATCGATGAGCTCCGCCGTCAGCGACTCGTTCATGATCGAATCGATCACGTATTCAAAGCCGGTCCGCCCTTTCAGGTGAACGATGTTGTCCATCGAGCCGGTCGACAGGTC
This sequence comes from uncultured Acidobacteriota bacterium, assembly GCA_963724645.1. GTDB lineage: Bacteria > Acidobacteriota > Vicinamibacteria > Vicinamibacterales > SCN-69-37 > CAVXSP01. The sequence goes on along the minus strand of CAVRVJ010000003.1, from coordinate 293,352 downwards.
GTCGATGACCTGCACGGCGTGGCCCTGATCGAGCAGCGCCTCGGCCAGGTGTGATCCAACGAACCCGGCGCCCCCAGTGAGTAACGCTTTCATAGGTGATCCTCGTAACTCAGTCTGCTTCCGCAAGCACCAGGATCTCGGCCGCCGCGCGCCTGGCCGCGCCTGGGGCGGGCGCCAGGCGGTAGCGGGCCGCAAACTCGCGGGCCCGCTCGGCCAACTCCTGTCGAATCTGACGATCATACAGGAGGGACTCGAGCTCCCGCTGGATCCCCTCGGCGCCATCAGCCCCGGCCATGACGCCCGCTTCGACGAACGGGCTCAGGTTGTTCGGAAGCCCGACGACGAGCGCCGGAACGCCGAGGACGAGACCGTCAACCGCCACCGTCGAGTTCATCGTGATCACGACATCCGCAGCGGCCAGCAACTCGGCAAGCCCGGCGCCGGCGGGAGCGATCGACGCGCTGGTTCGATTGGCGAGCAGCGGAGCGTAGACCGTCGCCACCTCCGCCGGATGGGGCCTGATGACGAGACGCAGGTCCTGCACCCGAGAGGCCGCGTCGATGACGGCCGGCAGCGTTGGCCCGATCTCCGTGAATTTTGCCGCGAGCACGGCGAGTCGCTGGCCGTCGCGGAGTCCGAGACGCTGCCGGATCTGCTCGCGCGCAGGGCGCTGTTCGACGACCTGCGCGGCCAGGGCCTCCAGGCGCGCGCTGCCCGTGACGCTCAGACGGGCCTCGGGGAAATGTCCGCTGGTCGCAAGTTGCTCTGCGGCGCAGCGATCGTACAGCAACGTCCTGTCCGGAAGAGGAAAGCCAGGGTTGCCGCCGGCCGGGTGCATTTCGTCGGGCTCGTGGATGTAGTTGAGCCAGTGGCGATAAATGAAGCCGTGCTGGATTCCGACCGACCGCACGCCTCGGCGCCGCGCTTCGAGCACGAGCGCGCGGCCCCAAGCCCCGGCTTCCGCGTAGGTCAGCATCACCTTTGGCTCGAGCGCATCGAATGCGGCTGCGGCCTCGTCCATCGCTCGCGCCGACCACGGCCATTGGATGAGCGCGGCCGCTTCGAGCTCGCGCTTTAGAACCGGCCACAAGTCGCAGCCGGCAATCCTCGCGGCGGCGCGGATTTCCTCGCCGGTCGTGAGGTCTGCCGCGAGCCGGTGGCGGGTGCGCCAGAGCGCGCGTGAGCCCGCCAATGCCGGCGCAGGCGCGAGCCGTTCAATCGAGGTCACCGGCGATCGGATTCTGGATCCCGGCGCCGCTGGATCCCACCATCGGCGCGCCCGAAAATTTCTGCGCGGACCCAGACCCACAAAAAACAAATCGTCCGCGCCGCCAGACTCGTGAACGAGCGCGTCGAGCACCGCACCGATATAGGTCTCCTGCCGTGGATCCGGCGCGGACCAGAACGCCGTGTGGACGAACGCGGCCACTATCGGTGAGCGCGAAGGCCTGACGCGGGCAGCGCGGAGTCTGGACAGCCGCGCCGTGACATCGATCAGCATGCTGGCCCAGCGTGTGCCGGCTGGGGCCACCGCCCCGCGCAACTCGATCGGCACGCCGCGAGCGCGCCCGAACGCGACTGCTGCCTCGCGGACGGCCGGATCCGGCGTGTCAACAACGAAGCTGCCACCCTCGAGGTCGTACGCGATCCCAAGCGCCAGCAGCGTCTCGACCGCGGCCTCCAGCCGCCTCATCTTGTGCAGGTAGAGCTCCGTGAACCACCAGAGTGAGTCCTGCCGATACGTGAATCGCTCGCGCATCGTCTGGGAGCCGTAGCGGACGAGACGCAGGCGCTTGATCCACTGATTGGTCTCCACGCGCGCGGCCTCGCGCAGTTCGGGCGTCACAAGCGACGCGCGGTCGTACTCGAGACGCCGGCCTTGCGGTGTGACGCGTGTGATCTTCACCGGTCGATCGCCAGCAGTTCGTTGGCGGCGGTCACGACGGCGTCGACGCTGATGCCATCCATGCAATCGGGCACGTGGCCGCGGCAGCGCGCCGGCGGCAGCCGGACGCGGCCGCAGGGACTGCACCACAAGTCCACACGCAGCACCCGGGCGTTCCGCGCGAGCGGCCCGTAGCGCCTCGGGTCGGACGGCCCGAACAGGGCCACGACCGGCGTGCCCATGACCGCGGCCAGGTGCATGGGTCCCGTGTCGCTGGTGATCAGGAGATCGAGTTCCCCGAGCAGTGCGGCAAGTGTCGGAAGATCCAGCGCGCCGCTGGCGTCCACAAACGGCACGCCGTGCAGGGCACGGCGTGCGAGGTCAACGATCTGTCGATCGGCGGGCGCGCCGGTCAGCACGATCGTGGCCTGATGGCCGCGTGCCAATTGACGCGCGGCTGCGGCAAAGCGATCGACGTGCCATTGCTTGGACTCGCGGCCGCCGCTCGCGTGGAGCCCGATGAGCGGCCGCTTGTTCGTCCCCAGCACCGTGCGGGCGCGGTCGAGCGCGTCAGGCGGCGGCACGAGCCTGGGCCACACGTCGAGGTTGTCTCCGCCGGGCTGTACCTCCGGCCCGGGCGGCTGTCGAGCGGCGGAGCCCCGCGGATCCCCGCTTCGCTCCGGCAGGCTCATTGCCGCGCGCGCGACGAGGCGTCGTGCGTTGACCGCGACATGGCTGGTCGGATCGTAGGGTTGCGCGTCGGTCAGGAATGAACCGCCGCCGCCGGTCCAGTAGCCCAGCCGTTGTCTGGCACCGCTCAACCAGGCCAGCAGATTGCTGCGCACGTCCGGTTCGAAGTTCAGCACGAGGTCGTACTTCCTGCGACGCCATTGGCGCGCCTGTCGCACGAGCGCGGGCCAGGACTGGCCCTCGCCGTCACGTGCGAGCCACGGCACATCGGCGACTTCCACGCGGTCGATATCCGGAATGAGCCCGGCGATCGGCGCGTTCCAACTGCCGACGACGAGGTCGATGCTGGCAGCAGGCCACACGGTCCGCGCGTCGCGGATCGCGTCGAGCACCATGAGAAGATCACCGATGCGTTCGAGGCGCAGCAGCAGCACGCGCCGGACGGGGCCTTGATCGCGTCGCGATCTTCGCCACCCGAGTGGCGCCGCGAGCAGATCGGCGAGTCCGACGAGCGCCCGTTCCCGGGGATCGTAGATCTGCAGGCGACTGAACATCAGGCTTCTTCGTCCGGTTCACACGCGTGTCGTCATCGCACGTCCACCCGGTCGAGCATCACGCCGAGTTTGCGATCGTCCGTGCCGCCGAGCAGTTGCTGGGGAATCCACACGCTCGATACGAGTGTAAGCTGGGCCGGGTCGTCGACACTGGCGGCCTGGGCCGCAACGCCCGGGGGAATCGCGAAGCGGTACTCACGGAAGCCCGGTCCAACATCAACCCCGCCGAGGGGCATGCCGTTGAGCTGCACTTCGACGTGTGCCCTCGGGGCCTGCGCCGGACGTCCGCCGTCGTGCATGACGAGCACGACCTCGCGTTCGGTCCCGTTCATCCCCGGAATCGCCACGAACGACTGCGGCCCGGTCCACCTGAACGTGCGGCCCTCGCTCGATTCCTTGGCGAGGAACCTCAGGACGTGGAGGTCGTCGCGGTCCCCGACGTCGAGGGTGAACGGCCCCGCGGCTGGCGCGTCGAGCGCAAGTTCGTACACGCTGTAGTCGAAATCCTTCCGCCGGACGGTTGCCGGTAATCGTTCCTGGGTCGATTCGAACTCTGGGACCTTGATCTTCTCGTCGGCGATTGGGCGAGCGCTGATATGGCGCGACAGCAGGTCTGTGCCCCCACCCCCAACGAAGTACACGTGCCTGTAATTCTTCAACCCGTCCTCGAGGAAGGCGCGCAGCTGAAGCTTGTCCGGACGGGCCGAATTCAGGACCAGCACGTTGCGCGCGTAAATGTAGGCGAGCGGCACGGCCAGCACGTGGGTGTCCGCGCCTGCATTCCGTGCTTCGACGAGCACCAGATCGCGGTCATCGAATCTGGCGGCGAGACGTTCGAGCGCAGGGATTATGCCCGCGTACTCGACGTGCGGCATCACCGGCTCCGCTCGCACGACGTACTGATATCCGAGGAGCGCCACGAGCGCGATGCCCGCGGCGCGGCGCAGCCGCTGTGGTCCGGCGGCAGGGCCGAGCCCGGCCGCCGCGGCGAACAGCAGCGCACCAGGCAGAATCACCGGCAGGAATCGCCGTGCCGCCCAGAATTCAATCGGCACGATTTGGATCTTGTAGAAGAAGAACATCGAGAGGCCGGAGAAGACCAACACGAAGGCCGGATCGCGCCAGAAGTCACGGCGCACAACGACCGCAAAGCCAATCAGGGCAGCCGCCAGGCCGGGCCACAGGAGATACAGGTTCGTGAAATTGCGCAAAGCGAACGCGTCGTGCGCGGCCAGCCGGCCGCCCGGTTGACGAAGGAATGCGGCGTAGAGAGCGGCCAGCACGATCAGGATCGTGATGGACGCGGGCACGAGACGCCGTGCGCGCTCGGCGAAATGGCTGCGCATCAGCAGGAGCGCGACAAAGACCGCAGCCAGCGCCGCGGCGGCACCGGCGACTCCGAGCGCCGGCAGGTTGACCAGATACAGGAATGCCCGTTTTGTGTACGGAAGGATTGGCCCCGCGTAATAAAAGGCTGCCGCCACTCCCCATGGAATCAGTGACGCCAGAAATCCCGCGCGGATCGTGCGTCGCTCGACCAGCCAGACCAGGACGCCGGCGGCGAGCATTCCGGCAATGACCGGGAGCGCGTCGATACGCGTGAAAAGTATCAGGCCCACGAGCGTGCCCGACACGGGCGCGAAGAACCGATCGTCGTCCCGATCTGCGCGCGCGAAGGCCAGCAGGGCGGCGAACAACAGCGCCTGCGTGACCAGTTCGCTGTTGGGATAGCGGGCGAACCACACCTCCGTCACGTTCAGGCCGAGGAGCAGCGTGCCGGCGGACGCCGCGGCGCGGCCGACGAGCCGCGCGCCTGCGAAGTACACCGCGAGCAGTCCCAGGATGCCCCAGACGCCGGTTGTGAGGCGGGCTCCGGTTAATCCGCCGAGGCCGTAGCCGATGGCGATGGAGGCTGGAAACAACTGAGGAAACTGACCGTTCACGTTCGTGCCGTGCGCATCGCGCAGATAAAACCCCATGAACCGGAGGCTGTAGTACTCGGCCACGTGATACGACGGAAAAAACAGTTCGCGCGCATACTCCGGAACGGCCGCAATGACCGGATCATGGATCGTCAGCGTACCTCGCTGCGCAATCTGAATACCCTCGTTCACGTAGGTGCCGGGGTCCTTGCCGCCGATGATGTATTCCGATGGCGGAAAGAATCGCCAGCCACCAAGCGCGATCAACCCGATCGGCAGCATGGCAGTCAACGCCACCCGGACGGCCTGGCCGCGATAGATCAGCCGCGCCCCGCTGCCTACGACCAGCAGGACGCAAAGGCCGGCATTGAGAAGCAGAAGCCGCTCGAATCGGTAGCTCTCGAGCGCCGCCAGCAGCAGCACCACGATCAGCGACCAGGCCACGCTCAGCATCACGTGCCAGAACACGCGCTCGTCTGCCGGCAGCGCCGCACGCCGTTCGCGGCCGGCGAACGGCAGTCGAAAGATCACCGCGCCAGGCAGATAGCCGACAAGCAGGAGCAGGGGGACGGAGGTGATTACCACAGATCAACGCGACATGGTGACAGGGTCGCTCGGGCGTTCGATCGAGCGACCTCCGTCCCGCTACACGCCCATGACGGCCTCGGCGACCATGTCCACATCCGCATTGCTCATAAGTGGATGCAGGGGCAGAGAACAGATTTCGGCGCAGACGCGATCCGCGATCGGGCATGGCGCTGGATTCAAGGAAGTGAAGGCCTGCTGGCGCGGGATCGGAATCGGGTAGTGCACGAGTGTCTCGATGCCGCGCGCCGCGAGCGCCGCCTGGAAGCGCGTGCGGTCGGGCGTGCGCACCGGGAACAAGTGGTACACGTGACCCGAATCGCACTCCGGCGGCACGACCAACGGGCCGCCGGCAAGCGCGCGACGATAGCGCGCAGCCAGTTCGCGGCGGCGTGCAGTCAACGCGGGCAGCCGCGCCAGGCGCGCCCGGAGCACGGCCGCCTGCATTTCGTCGAGCCGGCTGTTCACGCCGAATTCCACGTGGCGATACCTGTCGGTCTGGCCGCCATTGCGGAGGCGCCCGAGTTTTTCGGCCAGCGCCCCGTCGTTGGTGACGACCGCGCCGGCATCACCAAGGGCGCCGAGATTCTTTGTCGGATAGAAGCTAAAGGCCCCGGCCGCGCCGAACGTGCCGACCGGCCGGTCTGCTGATGTCGCCGCGTGCGCCTGACACGCGTCCTCCACGAGGGCCAGACCGTGTCGTCGCGCGATCGCCTCGAACGCCGGCATGTCGGCGGGCTGTCCGTACAGATGAACAGGCAGCAGCGCCGCCGTCCGCGAAGTCACGGCGGCCTCGCAGGCTCCGGGATCGAGCGTCAGACGATCGGGACTGATATCCGCGAACACAGGCGTCGCACCCGCCATGAGGATGGCCAGAGCCGAGTACGCTGCCGAGAGCGGAGAGGTGATCACTTCGTCGCCGGGACCGATGCCGAGCGCACGAAGAGCGAGGGCGATTGCGTCCGTACCGGTGCCGACGCCCACGGCGTGCCGCGCGCCCGAGGCCGCGGCAAATTCCTGCTCGAACGCCGTCAGTTCCGGGCCCAGAATGAACCAGCCGCGCTCGATTACCCGGTCGATGGCTGCGCGGATGGCGGGCGCATCGGGGCCCGGCCGCAGCGCCAGAAAGGGCACGCGCGGCGTCATGACGGCGACGCGTCCACGTACTGGTCGAAATTCGCGCGATAGTACGCCAGCGTACGACGGAACCCTTCCCGCAAATCGACGCGCGGCTCCCACCCGGTCGCGCGCTTGAACTTCGACGAATCGCAATAGAACGATCCGATATCGATGCGCTTCATTTCTTCCGGCCACTCGACGAACCGCGCCGATCCTCGTCCCGCTTCTTCGATCAGGATCTCGACGAGATCGCGATGCGCGATCGGGTTAGCGCCGCCGACATTGAAGACATCGCCGTTCACGTCATCAGTCGCGCCGGCCCGGAGGAAAGCGTCGGCCACATCGTCGACATAGACCAGGTCGCGGACCTGAGATCCGTCGCCGTAGATCTGAATCTGCTTCCCCTCGAGCGCCAGGCGGATGAACCAGCCGATGAAACCCTGGCGATTGTGACGGATGAGCTGGCGTGGGCCGTAGACGTTGGTCAGCCGCAGGGAACAGGCGCGGATGCCGAACACGTTGTTGTAGACGATGTGGTAATTCTCGCCAGCGGCCTTGTTGATCCCGTTGACGTCCGTCGGCCGGACGAGATGCGACTCGTCGACAGGCAATCGATCGGGCCGCCCATAGATTTGACGGGTACTGGCAAACACGACCTTCGTGGCCGGATTGTGCTGCCGGCATGCCTCGAGAATGGTCAACTGGCTCCGGCAATTGATCTCGAGGTCGGTGTGAGGATCCCGCATGCTGTCGATATGGCTGACCTGTCCGGCCAGGTTGAAAATCACGTCCCTGCCGCGCACGAGATAACTCATGGTCGTGCCTTGGCGCACGTCGGCGATATTGACGCGGACCCGATCCTCGATATCCGCGACGTTGAACAGATTGCCGCCGTAGTCGGAGAGCAGGGAGTCGACGATCAGGACATCCGCCTCGAGCGCTGCCAGGCGGCGTGCCAGATTGGAGCCGATAAACCCCAGACCGCCAGTCAGCAGCACGCGGCGTCCGCGGTAGAAGTCGCGATAATCGCCGCTCATCCGCGATCCGATCGGCGATGGCGGCCGAGCAGCGCCAGCTGCACCCAGAGCTTCGCGACGTCAACCGCCGTCCGGAAGAGCCGCTTGAAATTGAAGAACTGCGACTTGCCGTACGCCCGGTGGTAATGGTGCACCGGCACCTCGGCGATCACGAAGCCGGCGTCGGTGATCTTCTTCATCATCTCGAGACAGATTACGCCACTGTCCTCGACCAGGTGGACTCGGTCGAACACCGATCGCCTGATGAGCCGGAAGTCGCAGTCCACGTCCCGGACCTTCAGTCCGAACAACCACTTGACAGTGTAGTGGTAGATGCGTCCGATCACGATTCGATGCAGCGGGTCCGACCGGCTGATCTTGTAGCCATTGACGAGATCCACGCCGGGCTTCATGTACGGCCAGAGGGCTTCGAGCTCCGTCGGGTCGTACTGCGCGTCCCCGTCCGTGTAGAAGATCAGCTCCTTGCTAGCTCCAAGAAAGCCGCTGCGCAAGGCCCCGCCGTAACCCCTGTTCCGCTCGTGGTGGATGACGCGCACTTCCGGATACGTTCGCGCCAGCTCGTCGGCAATCTCGCCCGTCGCGTCGGCGCTGCCGTCGTTCACGACGACGATTTCGAAATTGTCCGTGAGCTTCTGTGCAGTCCGCCGCGCGCCGATCACCAGACTGGCAATCGTGCCGCTGTCGTTGTAGGCGGGGAAGAAGATGCTGAGGCCAACAGGCCGCGTCACGGCGCCTGAATCCATCGTCGGCGCTGTCACGCTAACACGGGTGACAGAAGCGAACAAGAACGGTCACGTGCGCGAATTGTATGCACTCTCGAATCGCTCGGCCACTCGGGCCCAGCCGAAGTCTTGAATCACCCTCGCGCGGGCTCGTTGTCCGAGGGCACGCGCCCAGTCGGGCCGGTCGATGAGCGCCGCCATCGCGTTCGCAAGCGCCGACGGATCCCGCTCGGGGACCAGCAGCCCGGTGACGCCGTCGTCAATCGTCTGCGGCAGCCCGCCCACCCTCGAGGCGACGACCGGCGTGCCCGAAGCGAGCGCCTCGAGCGCGAAATTCGGCAAACCGTCGACGTTGCCGGCCTCGTCGCGCACCGATGGCACCGCGACGACGTCGGCGGCCGTGATGAGTCGGGCAACTTCGTCCTGCGACCGATTGCCCAGGAGTGTGACTCGCGCGGGAGAGGCCGAGGCCGCCTGCGTGGTGAGCTCGTCCCGGAGGTCGCCGTCGCCGGCGATCAGGAGGCGTACGCTCGGGTGGGTTGTCGCGAGGGTGCGCGTGGCCGCGATCAGGTGTTCAAAACCTTTCTTGCGGACGAGCCGGCCGGCCGCAAAGATTACGGGTCCACTGCCAAGTGACAGGTCGCGCCGGACGTCCGCGGCAATCGCCGGACTGGGCGCGAAGCGATCGGCATCCACGCCGTAGGGAACGGTCTCGACTCGGGCAGGGTCCGCGCCGAGTTGCTGGGCGCGGCGGCGCAAGTCGTCGCTCGGGGCGGTCACCCATGATGCTCGATGAAGGACGCGACGGGCGGCGGCTCGGGCGATGGCATGACGTTCCGCGACGAAGACATCCGATCCATGAAGGCTGATCACCAGCGGCAGACGCCGGGCTGCGGCAGCGGCCATGATCCCGCCGGGCACGATCCAGTGGCCGTGCATGACGGTGGCATGTCTTTTTGTCGCAACGCGCCAGGCCTTGAACCAGCCGGCGGTCATCGCCAGCGGCGCGACCGCCCAGACCGCGGCCCGCAAATGCGTGTCGGCCCGCAGCCCTTCTGCGTAGCCGAAGATGTTGAGCGACTGCGCGGGCGCGTACCGGAAGAAATGAAAGTGCACGCCATCTTCGACCTTCGGCCGGGTTATCGCGGGATGCCATGGGGCCACCACATGGATCTCGTGGCCGCGCGCAGCCAGCCCCTTGGCAATGGGTTCCATGAAGCTGCCGACCCCGTCCCCGGGGAACCGCGGGTACGACGTTGTCACCATGACTGCGACGTGACGCATGCGAGTCAGGAACCGGGCGTCCGGCGTGGTAGCCGGCCGGCGTGAGCGATCAGCCGCCAGGGCGTCAGCAGCGATTCCGCGAGGACCTTCCACGAGACTTTCGAGTAGCCCTCCTGCCGCTCGACGAAGACGATTGGCACCTCGCCGATCCGGCAGCCGAGCCGCCCGGCCTCGAACAGCATTTCGGTCAGAAACGCGTACCCGTTCGTCCGGGCGTCATCGAGCGGCAGTTTGGCCAGGGCATCACGCCGCCATGCCCGATAGCCACTGGTGCAATCGTAGGAATTGAGGCCGGTGACGAGCCGGATGTACCGGTTCGCGAAGGCGCTGAGCACGATCCGGTGAATGGGCCAGTTGACGACGCTGACGGTGTCGCCGAGATAGCGCGATCCGATGACCACATCGAACGTCTTCGTTGCATCGATCAGCGCCGGCAGATACGAAGGATCGTGCGACAGATCCGCATCCATCTGGCAGATGACGTCGGCGTCGGTTGCGAGCGCGCGGCGGAGCCCGTCGATGTACGAACGGCCAAGACCGCGTGGTCCGCGGCGGTGCATGACCTCGAGGCGGCCAGGAAAGCGGCAGGCGAGCTCGTCCGCGATCTGTCCGGTGCCGTCCGGTGAATTGTCGTCAACGACGAGCAGCCGTGCGCCGTCGTGCTGCAGGATGCCCGCGGTCACACGCTCGAGGTTCAGCCGTTCGTTGTACGTCGGCAGCACGACCAGAAACGTCATGGCACCCGGCGGACTGCGTCGCGCCGCACCTCTTCAGGCATGAACACCGCGCCGGCGCAGACGACCAGCACGGGATCGATCACCGGAATCCTGAACCGCTCCTGCGGGAAGAACACGAGGGACGCGACGGCGGCGGAGGCCCCGAGCAGCCACAATCCGGGCGCCCTCCGCCAGCCTGCACCCACCCGCCAGGCTCCAATCAGGGCAGCCGGCAGGAGCAAGGCGTACGACATCACGGAAGCGGCGTAATACCGCAGCGAATGCAGACGGTACGAGGGGCCGACAGGTATGAGGAGGTAAAAAATCTTTCGACCCTCCAGCGTCAGCCACCGCCAGGGATGCCCGCGGATCCAGGCAAACGCTTCGTCATAGTAGACCGGCTCCATCTGCTCTTCGCTGAGTGCCGGATGCCGCGCCCGCAACGCGAGGCTCTCTCGCTTGAGATTCGGATTCGCAGCGAAATCTCCCTCACCGATCGCCAGCGGATGATTGCCGGTCCAGAAGGTCACGCCGCCCTCGGTCGCGACGGCGACGAACCGTCCGTACTCTCGATAGTTTCTCGCGCTCCACGGGGCCACGACGATGACCGCACCAACTGCGAAAGCCACCGCGAACATGAACCTCCGCCGCCAGAGCAGCCAGCCCGTCGCCAACAGCAGGAAGAACATCGTAGAGGGCCGGATGAGAATCGTGAGGCCTGCGAGGCCGCCGCAGAGGAGCATGGTGACCCGATGAGCCGATCCCTGCGCGCTGAGTGCTCGATCGAACAGCCAGACCACGACGAGGCCGAGGGGCCAGACGATGGCCTCGCTGTACGCATAAGCGGCGATCCAGACGAGCGGTGGATAACAGGCCGCAATGAGCGCGGCGGACCCAGCGGCGGCAGGGCCCGCGAGCCGGCCGGCGACGACACCAATCAGCACGACGCCGATGGCGCCGACGCACGCTTGCGCGATCTTGACCGTTGCCGGGACGCTCGTGCTGACGGCCGCCCCTCCACCTGCGAGCGCCAGGAACACCGGGTAGCCTGGCGCGCGGCCGAATGGATCCGGGTCGTCGGCGAGCAAAGCGGCGTCATAGACGAATCCTTGTCCCGTCGTCAGGCTGCGCGCGAGCGACAAGTACTCCCGCTCATCGCGCGTGAGCGGCTGTCCGGTCCAATAACCGAATGAGAAGAGCAGGCGAAGGAGGAGGCCGAGCAGAGCGGCGCTGCCAAGAAATGATGCCGGGAGTCCTTTTGCGTTTTTCGCAAAAAGACTCCCGGCGTCACTCGTCGTCACTTCCTTCCCTCGAAACGAAGGGCAGAGATCTGCTCGGAAATCAGGCCGACCAGAAACACCATCACACCGAGCGAGATCAGCAGCACTGAGGTCGGCGTGATGTGCGCCTGCGTGGGAATCGTCCAGGCTGCGTAGGCGATCCCCAGGACAAAGGAGGCTACGGCGATTGGCAGAAACACCTTGAACGGACTGTAGATCGTGATCACTCGCAGGACGATGAGCAGAAACTTCAAGCCGTCGCGCGCGAGCCGGATCTTGGAGGCGCCCGCGCGCTCGCGCGCATGGATCGGCTCGAACGCCACGCTGTACCCGGCCTTGACAAACGCCAACGTGGTGGTTGTTGGCGTCGAGAAGCCGTTGGGCAGCAGATGGATGAATTCCTGCAGGCCGCTGCGCCGCGCGGCCCGGAAGCCGGACGTCAGATCCGGAATCGGGCGGTCGGCGAGATAACTGGCGAGACGGTTCAGCACGTTGTTGCCTGCCCGGCGCGCCAATCCCGCGTGCGTCTCGGTCGCGCGCGCGCCGACGACGAGGTCGTAGTCGCCGAGCCGATTCGTCAGACGGATGGCATCGGCGGGCGGATGCTGGCCGTCGCCGTCGATGATGAGGACGTATTCGCCGGCGGCCGCCCTGATGCCGGTTTTCACCGCCGCACCGTTGCCTTTCTTGTATGGATGCCGAATCACGTGCGCGCCCGCCGACTCCGCCAGCTCGGCGGTCCCGTCCGTCGATCCGTCGTCGACGACGAGGATCTGGCGCCAGGGCGCCAGGGCGGCCAGCTCGCGAACGACGCCGCCGATCGCGTCCGCCTCGTTGCAGGCCGGGATGACGATCGACACGAGGCCCGGATCTGCCATCGCGCTCAGGACTCCGGGCCGTCGCCGTCGGCGGGGATGTTGCGTTGGCGCAGTTCCATCGCGCGGACCCGGTACAGCAGGTCCTCGAGCAGCTTTCGCGTGCCGGACATGACGTCGGCCAGCAGGCCGATGAGGACGACCTGAAAACCGACAATCATCAGGACCGCGGAGAAAATCAGCGACTGGATGTGGCCGAAGCCGCCGTTCATGACGTAGTCGAAGACGAAGCGGAGCGAGATGAGAAACCCGCTGAGGAAGAGCACCGTGCCGATGTACGTGAAGACCTTGAGCGGCTCGTACATCGCGTAGATCCTCACAATCGTCGCCGACGACTGCTTGATATACGAGAACATGTTGCTGAACAGCCGTGACTCTCGCGTGTCAGGGTTGGTGTTGACTTCGACGTGCACGACCGCCATGCGTTTCTTGCCCGCCTGGATGATCGACTCGAGCGTGTACGAGAACTCCGACACGATCGTCATTCGCAGGGCGGCCTCGCGTGTGTACGCGCGAAAACCGCTTGTTGTGTCCGGCACATTCGTGGTCGAAACCTGGCGGACCGTCCAGCTGCCCAGCCGCTGCAGCAGCTTCTTGGGCCACGACATGTGGGCCAGGTCGCGAATATTCCTATCGCCGATGACGATGTCCGCGCGACCCGCCAGCAGCGGCTCGATCAGCCGTGGAATGTCGCGGCCCGCATACTGATTGTCCGCATCGGTGTTGACAATGATATCGGCGCCGCGCTTCAGGCAGGCATCGATCCCGGCGGTGAACGCCGCGGCCAGCCCCTTGTGCCGGCGGAATCGCACCACCTGACTGACGCCGAGCGAGCGCGCGACTTCGGCCGTGCCGTCGCGCGACCCGTCGTCGATCACCAGGACTTCAATGACGTCGATGCCCGCAATCTCCCGCGGGAGATCGGTCACGGTCTGGGGCAGCGTGGCCGCCTCGTTCAGGCACGGAATCTGGATGATGAGCTTCTTCATCCGCCGCCCACCAGTTTCTCGACGACGCCGGTCCAGGTAATCGCGCGGGCCCGTTCGTAGCCGGCATCCCCCATCGTCTCGGCGCGCCGGCGGTCGGCGTCGAGACGCGCGATCGCTGCGGCGATTGCGCTCGGGATCGGGCGGACAGACGCTGCCATTGACCCCGTCGATTACGAACTCCTTCGGGCCGCCCGAATCCTCGGCCGTGATGACCGGCTTGTGCGACAGGAAGGCCTCGAGCGTCACGTACCCGTAGTCCTCATCGTAGGGTGCAAAGATAACCCCGAGCGCCCCCGCGTACAACTCGATGATCCGATCGTCGTCTACCGATCCCAGGAATCTCACCCGCGCCCCGATGCCGAGCGCGAATGCCAGTTCCTCGAGTGCCTGCTGCTGCGTACCAGTGCCGGCGACGAGCAACTCGAGGTGCGCCGGCGCCTCTGCCATGGCCTTGATGGCGAGGTCGACGCGCTTCACATGCTCGAGCCGCCCTACCGAGAGCAGGTACCCGCCCGCAAGGCCCCCGCGCAGCCGCGCCGCGAGCCGAGGCGGATGATACAGCGGTTCCGCCGACAGGCCGTTGAATCGCTCGACTCTCGCCGCGGTGTTCGCTGAATTCGTAAACAGGCGCCGGCACTCACCGAGCATCTGCGTGTCGAGCGACACGAGACGCGCCCGCAGCGCGACGTCCGATTCCACGTGCTGGAAGTCACTGAAGGGCGTTCCCGCGAGCTCATAGGCGGCGCGATATTGATGGATCAGCCAGGCGACCTTGCGCGGATGTCGCGCGAAGTAAGTGGGGAATCTGGTGCCGATCACGAGATCGATCGAACGGCCGTTGCTCTCGCTGAGATCGAGAAGCCGCCAGGCCGCCGCGTGCGCGAGGATTTCCGACTTGGGATACCACTTGAACGGCAGCCTGATGCTTTCGGTCTCGTAGCCGTGGTCGCGGAGATGCCGGACGAGCTCGCTGACGTGAAACTCGGCGCCGCCCTGCACGAACGGCACCTGTGCTTCGCACACCAGGATTGTGCGGGTCATCCTCGGCCGGGTGTCCCCCGGACCCCCTCACGCGCTCTCTTGCGGGGACCCCAGCGCCCCGCGCCGTTCGCGCGGCTCACTCGCGGCCGCTCGTTCGCGTTCACCCATCTTCGGCCGGGGCACGGTGTCCCCCGGACCCCCTCACGCGCGCTCGTGCGGGGACCCCTGCGCCCCGCGCCGTTCGCGCGGCTCACTCGCGCCCGCTCGTTCGCCCTGGGCATTTACGTGGCGTGACGGAAGGTGATGACGTCTCCATCGGCGACCAGATAATCCTTCCCTTCGAGCCTCAGCTCGCCGTGATCGCGGCACGCCGCCAGCGTTCCGCGTTCCAGCAGCCGCGCCCAGGGCACGACTTCCGCGCGAATGAAGCCGCGCTGGATATCGGAGTGAATTGCGCCGGCCGCCTCCTGCGCGGGGGTCGCCCGAGGAATCGACCAGGCTCGGCATTCGTCTTCGCCAACCGTGAAGAATGAGATGTACCCGAGCAGATCGTATGCGGCACGAATCACCCGATCGAGCCCCGACTCGGCCAGGCCGAGATCGCCGAGAAAGGCCTGCGCGTCGTGCGGGATCAAGCTGCGCGATCTCGAGCTCGATCTTCGCGCAGATTGCCACCGCCGCTGCGCGTGCCGGCTCCAGCCAGCCCCCCAACCCCGCGCGCGCCACCGCTTCGTCGAGCGAAGGAAGATCCGCCTCGTCAATGTTGAGGACGAGGAGCAACGGCTTGGCTGACAGAAACTGGAAGCCACGCAGCCGCTTGAGATCGTCGCCGGTCAGATCGAGTGTGCGAAGAGCCTGGCCCGTCTTCGAGGGTCGTCCGGCAGCGAACCAGCAACGATTGCTCGAGCTTCAAATCCGGCGACGGCGTCTTCTTCAGGTCTTTTTCAAGCCGCTCGAGCCGGCGCTCGGCGACGCCGAGGTCGGCCAGCACGAGCTCGTCTTCGATCAACTGGACGTCACGGAGCGGGTTGACCGAACCGTTGGGATGTGGAACCGACGGGTCGCGAAACGCACGCACCACATGCAGGAGCGCGTCGGCGTTTCGATAGGCGACCACGTCAAGCAGACTCTTCGCCTCCGACCGCGCGGCCGCCATATCGGCGAATTCCACCGTCGCGGGGACACGCCGTTTGGGCTGAAACAGCGTGGTGAGCCGGTCGAGCCGGCCGTCCGGCACGCGCGAAACGCCGACATTCGCCTCGGCCTTGCCGTGCGTTCGAGGCGCCTCGCGCGCGCTCGTCATGAGTTGAAAGAGAGTGGTCTTGCCTGACGCGGGTAGCCCAATCAGCCCGGCACGCAACATGGAGGACCGATTATCCTAGCACGCCCCTCAAATATTCGTTTTATCTTCGCTTTTCCGAGAAGCGAAAGTAAGACGTAAGCCCAATAGTTTCTGGAGTTTGCGATTGACACCAGTGCGGGGTACTTCTACCATCCTGTGGACTTATTTGGAGTCAAGTGGAGTAAATGTGCTCCGGGGCAACCATTCCGCCAAGATCGACGACAAGGGGCGGCTCAAGATCCCGAACGCCTTCAGGGCGCTCGTGGAACACGAGCATGGTTCAGCCCTGTACGTCACGAGCCTGACCGGCGGCTCGGTACGCATTTACCCCATGCCCGTGTGGGTGGCTCTGGAGGAGCGGCTTGCGCGCGCCCCGAGTATCAATCCTGCGCGCAACCGGTTTCTCGATCGCGTCAACTACTTTGGCCAGACGAGTGAGTTCGACGCACAGGGACGGGTGCTGATTCCCGCGCGCCTTCGGGAATCGGCGGGGATGGCCGGCGAGGTCGACGTGCTCGGCCAGCTCGACGTACCTCGAGGTGTGGAATCACGATCGGTTCCTCGAGAAGCTGGTGCGCGAGCCGTTTACGGACGACGACGCCAAGGCGCTTGCGGAGTTCGGGATCTGACCGGTGTGCACGATCCGGTGCTGGTCGAGCGACGCCGTGTCCTTGATTCGGCCTCGGTCCGACGGCATCTACGTCGATTGCACCGTCGGGCCCGGCGGCCATGCGGAGGCATTGCTGGAGGCTGGCGCCGGCCGCTTGATCGGGCTCGATCGCGACGCGGCGGCGCTGGCCGTTGCGCGGCCGCGGCTGGCCGCTTACGGGGATCGCGTCGACCTGGTGCAGGCCGACTACCGCGAGCTGGCGCAGGTGTTGAGCGATCGCGGGCTGGCGCGCATCGACGGCGCGCTCGCCGACTTGGGCGTGTCGTCGCTGCAATTGGACGACCCGGCGCGGGGATTCAGTTTTCGGCAGGACGGACCGTTGGACATGAGGATGAACCCGTCAATCGGAGCGAGTGCCGCAGAGCTGCTGCGCACGACCGACGAGTCGACGCTGGCGGATGTGATCTTCCGCTTCGGCGACGAGCGCCACGCGCGGCGCATCGCCCGAGCGATCGTGCAAGCCCGAACGCAGCAGCCGTTGACGCGGACGGCCGCGCTGGCGTCGGTCGTCCGGCGCGCGGCGGGAGGCCGCGGCTGGCAGCGCATCGACCCGGCGACGCGCACGTTTCAGGCCCTGCGCATCTGGGTCAACCGCGAGCTCGAGGGGCTCGATCTGTTCATCGAGACCGCCGTGGATGCGCTGCGAGCCGGCGGGCGGCTGGTCGATGATCGCGTTTCATTCACTCGAGGATCGCGTGGTCAAGCACACGTTTCGACGCCTGGCCGGCGCCGGGCCGGATCCGCTTGTCACGCTCGTGACGCGCCGGCCGATCGTGGCGGCCGAAGACGAGGTCCGGCGCAACCCGCGGTCACGCAGTGCGCGCCTGCGCGCAGTGGAGAAGGTCGCATGAGCATCGACGTCGAATACGCCATCAAGAAGGACATCCGCAACAACCCCGTCGTGCGCGAGGTTGACGTCCAGCAGAAGCGCGACTTCCTGCGCACGACGTGTATCGCCCTGCTCATCGTCGCCATGGGACTCTTTGCCGCCTGGCAGCACTTCAAGATTCTGCAGAACGGCTACGAAGTGCAGAAGCTGCAACAGGCCCGCGCGGCCGAGGAATCGGTCAACCGCAAGCTTCGCCTCGAAGTCGAGATGCTGCGCGCGCCGCAGCGAATCGAGCGCATCGCGCTGCACGACCTGCGTATGGTGTCGCCTGTGTCCAAGGACACGCTCGTGATCGAACGGGCGACACCGTCCGCTCCCGACCAGGCGGTCGTCGCCGCCGCCCGCTGACGGTCCTCCGATGTTCACGCGGCTTCTCCGCTTCGGGCGCAGGCAGTCCGCCGCAGCCCCGGGCGAGGCGGCGGCCGACAGCGCGCTCCGCCGCGTCGCGCCCATCGATCCCCCTCGCCGACGCTGCGAGGGCCCGGACGATCACTTCGAAGGGCGATGGCGCGGCCAGTTGAGGCGCCGCGTCCTGATCGTGCTGTGCGCCCTGGGACTCTGGACGGCCTGCGTCGAAGCGCGGCTCGTGCACCTTCAGGTGTTTCGACACCAGGAGATGCTGGCGCTGGCGATCCGCCAGCAGAAGAAAGAAATGACGCTGCTCCCGCCGCGCGGCGACATCGTGGACCGCAACGGCCAGATCCTGGCGTACTCCGTCGATGGCTATGCCCTCGTGGCGGACCCGGGCGAAGTGGACGATCCGGTTGAAACGGTCACGCAGGTCTGTCAGGCACTCGGCAACTGCAACGCCGAGAAGGCCGGAGCGATTCAACGAAAACTCAGCGGCAAGGGTCAATTCGCATATCTCGATCGACAGGTCGTGCCCGACCAGGTTCCACGGTTGGAGGCCCTGAAGCTGCCCGGCGTTCGCGTCATCCCGTGGCCGCGCCGCTATTACCCGAAACTGGAACTGGCCGCGCACGTACTCGGCTTCGTCGGTATCGACAATGAAGGGCTCGGCGGTATCGAACGTACTTACGACAGCGTCATTCGGGGCAGCCCGGGGCGCATGTTGTTCCAGGTGGACGCGCGCCGAAAGCGCATGGATTCGCGCATTCAACAGGCGCCGGCCCCGGGTGCGACCGTCGAGCTCACGCTCGATCTGTACCTGCAGCACATCGCTGAGCGCGAGCTGGCGGCCGGTGTGGAAGCCAATCGCGCGGCCGGCGGCACCGCCATCGTCATGGATCCGCACACGGGAGAAATCCTCGCGCTCGCGAGTTACCCGGCGTTCAATCCCAACGCGGTCCAGCAGTCCGGAGACGACGAGAAGCGCGACCGGGCGGTTCAGGACGTCTACGAGCCGGGCTCGACGTTCAAGATCGTGACCGCGTCGGCGGCCTTCGAGGAAGGCGTCTTCAAGATCACCGATCTCATCGACACCAATCCTGGCCGACTCACGTTCGGTCCACGCGTCATCAAAGAGGACAAGGGACACAACTATGGCGTCCTGTCATTCGAGGATGTCATCGTGAGATCCAGCAACGTCGGTGCGAGCAAGATTGGCCTGCGGGTGGGTGCGGAGCGCATGGGCCGCTACATCCAGCGGTTTGGCTTCGGACAGGTCGCTCCTGCCCGATCTGGCGGGCCAGAGCCGCGGCATCATCTGGAATCCCGTCGGGCTGAACGACAGCGCGCTCGCGTCGATGTCAATGGGCTACCAGGTGGGGGTCACGCCTCTCCAGATGGTGACCGCTGCCAGCGTCGTGGCAAACGGCGGCACCCTCTTCGAGCCCCACCTTGTGCGGGCGGTTGTTCGCGACGGCCGGCGCGAGGCCATCGCGCCCAAAGCGCTGCGGCGCGTCGTCAGCGCGGAGACGGCCGCCACGCTCACCACGATCATGGAAGAAGTGGTGCAGCGCGGAACCGGCGATACCGCGAGGCTGGACGATTTTCAGGTGGCGGGCAAGACGGGAACCGCGTCGAAGCTGGTCAACGGACACTACTCGACAACCGAGTACAACGTGTCGTTCATCGGCTTCGTGCCCTCGCGCAAACCGATACTGACGATTCTGGTCGTCGTCGATACGCCGCGGAATGGATCGCCCTACGGCCGGACGGTAGCCGCGCCCATCTTCCGTCGCATCGCTGATGCGGCCCTGCGCCAGTTGGCGGTGACCCCGACGATCAATCCGCCTCCCGTCGTCATTGCCAGCAACACGATGGATGCGAACACGACCCCGATCAGCGGGCAGGCGGCCCGGCCGGAGCCGGTGTCCGTTGGCGGACCCGCCGTCATGCCCGACGTGCGGGGACTGAGCGTGCGGGAGGCGCTGCGCGTGCTGGGTGCCGCCGGTCTCCTCGTCCACGTGAGCGGATCCGGCGTGGTCACCGCGCAGACGCCGACACCGGGCGAAGCGATTGAGCCGGGCGCATGGAGTGCGCTCGAGCTTCGCCGAGGCACTCAATGACGCTGGGCCAGCTCGTCGCCTCGGCACGGACCCTGGCGCCGGATGCGCGGACGTTGATTGAGCGCAGCGGCCGCCAGCAGGCGCCCGTGAGCGGGGTCGTGCACGATTCGCGCGCCGCCTCGACCGGCGCGGTGTTCGTCGCGATCCGCGGGCAGCGAAGCGACGGCGCCGAGTACGCCGCGGCGGCGATCTCGCGCGGTGCGGTAGCCGTGGTTGCAGAAGTTCCGGCGCCCGCGAGCGTTGCCGTTCCCTGGATTCGCACCACCGACGCGCGCCTGGCGCTGGCGGAGCTCGCCGCCATCCTTTACGGCCATCCAAGTGAGCGGCTGACCGTCGTTGGCGTCACCGGCACGAACGGCAAGACGACGGTGACGTATCTGATGGCATCGGTCTTCGACGCCGCCCAGTTGCCGTGCGGGCGCATCGGGACCGTGTCCGTTCGCGTCGGACCACGCGCGAGCGACGAGCAGGACGCGTCCCACACCACCCCAGAGGCCTCCGAAGTGCAGCGCCTGCTCGCCGAGATGGCGGAGCGCGGTTGCAAGGCATGTGCAATGGAGGTGTCATCGCACGCGCTCGTGCTTCAGCGGGTCGCCACGGTGCAGTTTGCCGCGGCGATCTTCACCAACCTTACGCGGGACCATCTCGACTTTCACGGCGACATGCAGCAGTACTTCGAAGCCAAGCGCCGGCTGTTCGAGATGCTGCCCGCAGGCGCGCCGGCCATCGTCAATGTTGACGATCCGCGCGGCCTGGAGTTGAGCCGCACCCAGCCTCGCGCGCTGACGTACGCCATCGATCGCCCGGCCGACGTCCAGGCCGGGGCCCTGCACTCCTCGCTTGACGGACTCCTGTTCGAGGCGAAGACGCCGCGAGGCTCAATCACGATCCAATCGCCGCTCGTCGGTCGGCCGAATGCCTACAACCTTCTGGCGGTCGTCGCCACCGCCATCGCGCTCGATCTGCCGACGGACGCGATCGAGACCGGGCTGGCCCGGCTCAACCGCGTGCCCGGACGGTTTCAGGTCGTTTCGGAACCGGGTGACGACGTGAGGGTCGTCGTGGATTATGCCCACACCGATGACGCGCTGAAGAATCTGCTGGAGACCGCGCGTTCACTCGCCACCGGACGCGTCATCACGGTCTTCGGCTGCGGCGGCGATCGCGACCGGACGAAGCGGCCGCTCATGGGCGCCGTCGCGGCCCGCCTCAGCGACCTCGTCGTCCTGACGTCGGACAATCCTCGATCGGAAGATCCAGATCGCATCATCGAGGAGATCAAACGCGGCATCGTGCCGCCGGCGCAGCCGGGTGCGCCGAAGCGCGCGGGGACGCCGTTTGTGACCCTGACCGACCGCCGTGCCGCAATCGAATATGCGGTTCTCGAGGCGAAGCCGGGCGATCTCGTGCTGATCGCGGGCAAAGGACACGAGAAGTACCAGGTGATCGGCACGCGGACGTTGCCGTTCGACGATGTCGAGGTCGCGTGGGGGGCCCTCGGCAATCGCCGGGCCGCAGGACGGGCGTGAAAGCGGTCATGGCGGCGGTTGTGCTCACAGCCGGAATGGTGGCCGACGCGACCGGCGGCCGGCTCGTGGCAGGGCCGGCCTCGCGCCCGTTCGGGACGGTCGCGACCGACAGCCGCACGGTCGCTCCAGACGGGTTGTTCATCGCCCTGATCGGCGTCCGGTTGGATGCTCACGGGTTCGTCGACGAGGTGATTGCGCGGGGCGCCGCCGGCGTCCTCGTGTCTCGCATGCCCCGCTGGCCGGGCCAGTCGGCCGTGATCCTGGTTGATGACACCCTGATCGCGCTCCAGCGGCTCGCGCGGGAGGTCCGTCAGCAGTCGCACGCGCGCGTCGTCGCGATTACCGGCAGCGCCGGCAAGACGACGACGAAGGAAATCACGGCGGAGTTTCTGGCGAGCCGCTATCGCGTGTTTCGCAATCCGGGGAATCTCAACAACCACATCGGGCTGCCGCTGTCGCTGCTCGAGCTCCGGCACGGGCCGGATATCGCGGTCGTGGAACTCGGCATGAATCACGCCGGCGAGATCAGCACGCTCGTGAAGATCGCCAAGCCGGACGTGCGCGTCTGGACCAATGTGGGCGACGCGCATATTGGTTATTTTGCGTCGCGCGCATCGATCGCGGAGGCGAAGGCCGAGATTCTCGAGGAGGCCGGCCCTGATTCGCTGCTCGTGGCCAACGCGGATGACCCGCTGGTGATGACGCATGCCGCCCGCTTTCCGGGCAGGCGTCTGACGTTTGGCGAGGGGCCGGACGCCCACGTTCGCGCCACGCGCATCGTCGACGCCGGATTCGACGGTACGGCCGCAGAAGTCGACACGCCGGCGGGGCGCCTGCACCTTCAGGTGCCGCTCGCCGGCCGGGCGCAGCTCTCCAACGTCCTTGCGGCGACCGCCGTGGCGGTCGAATTCAACGTGACCACGGCGGAGATCGAAACGAGAACCGCGCGCTTGCGTGCCGTGCCTCGCCGGGGCGCCATCGTCGCGCTCGAGAACGGCGCGCGACTGGTCGACGATTCGTACAACGCCAGTCCGTCCGCGACGCGCGCGATGCTGGCGGCGCTCGAGGCGACCCCCGGCGCGTCACGAAGAATCGCCGTGCTTGGTGAGATGCTCGAGCTCGGCAGCTCATCGTTCGATCTTCATCGAGAGTGCGGACGCGCGGCGGCCGTCGCCAGGGTGGACGAACTGGTGGTCATCGGCGGCACGGACGCCGATGGCTTGTCCGCTGGCGCGATCGAGGCCGGATTCGACCCCCGGCACCTCCATCGGTTCGCATCCGTCGAGCCCGCAGCCGAAGCGGTGACCCACATGGTCCGCGCGGGCGATCTCGTGCTGGTCAAAGGATCACGGGGCATGCGGGTCGATCTCGTCGCCGACCGGCTGAAGGGGGAAGCGTAGTGCTGTACTACTTCCTCTACGGCCTGCGCGATCAGGTGTCGGTACTGCGCCTCGTCGGCTATCTGACGTTCCGCACGGCCATCGCGAGCCTCACGGCGCTCGGGCTGAGCCTTCTGTTCGGTCCGTGGCTCATCCGGCGGCTGCGCCGCTTTCAGATCGGACAGGTCGTTCGCTCGGACGTGCCGGCGGCGCACCGGCCGAAGGCCGGTACTCCCACGATGGGCGGCCTGCTCATCCTCGCGGCGGTCCTCATCCCCACGCTTTTGTGGGCCGATTTGAGCAACCCGGACGTCTGGATCGCGGTGCTTGCGACGTCGGGCTTCGGCGCGATCGGATTTCTGGACGACTATCTCAAGGTCACGCGCCACAGCCATCACGGACTGTCTGCGCGCTACAAGTTTGCCGCGCAGATTCTGGTGAGCCTGGCCGTCGGCATCGCTCTGCTCGTGCTGGCGCATCATCACCCGCCGCTCTACAACACGCGGTTGATCCCGCCGTTCTTCAAGAACCAGATTCCGGACCTCGGCTGGATGTACGTGCCCTTCACGATTCTGGTGCTGGTGAGCATGTCCAACACGGTGAATCTGACCGATGGCCTGGATGGTCTCGCGATCAGCACCTTCACTGTATCGGCCGCCACGTTCACGGCGCTGACCTACATCGTGGGCCATCGTGTGCTGGCGGGCTATCTGTTGCTCGTGCACTTCCCAACGGTCGGCGAGCTGACGATCTTCTGCGGTGCCCTGGTCGGCGCGAGCCTCGGGTTTCTCTGGTGGAACGCGCATCCAGCCGACGTATTCATGGGCGACGTCGGATCGCTCGCCCTCGGCGGTGCGCTCGGGACGGTCGCGATCCTGATCAAACAGGAGCTGCTGCTGCCGATTGTGTGCGGTGTCTTCGTGCTCGAGGGCCTGTCGGTGATCATTCAGGTCGCGTCCTTCAAGCTGACGGGCAGGCGCGTCTTCAGGATGGCGCCCATCCATCACCATTTCGAGCTCATCGGCTGGCACGAGCCGAAGATCATCACGCGCTTTCTCATCCTCGCGATCATTTTCTCGCTGCTGAGTCTCACCACGCTGAAGCTGAGGTGATGGACATGGGATTCAGCGTGAGCGGCAAGCGGGTGGTGGTCGTCGGCGGCGTCCGGAGCGGCGTCGCAGCGGCCGAGCTCCTGATCGCACGCGGCGCGCGCGTCACCGTGGCGGACGCGTCGCCGTCGCTCGCGAGCGCCACCCTGCTCGCGCGCATGGGCGCGACGCTGGAGCTCGGTCCGCACCACTCCGATCAGTTCGTGACAGCGGATCTCGTCGTGCTCAGTCCCGGAGTCCCGCCGCAGCAGGTCCCCATCCAGGAGGCGCGCCGCGCCGGCGTGCCGGTCATCGGGGAAGTGGAATTGGCCTCGCGCTGGCTCGGGGGCCGCATCATCGCCGTCACGGGAACGAAGGGGAAGTCGACCACCACGACGCTGACGGCGCGCATGCTGGCGGAAGCCGGTCTGGACACGACGGCAGGCGGCAATCTCGGCAACGCGCTGAGCTCGCAGGTGGCCGGATCCCGGCCGGGCTCGCTCCACGTGGTCGAAGTCAGCAGTTTCCAGCTCGAGATGACTGACACGTTCCATCCGTGGATCGCAGTGCTGCTCAATCTCTCGCCGGATCACCTCGATCGGCATGCCTCATTCGAGGAGTACCGCGCGGCGAAGGGACGGATCTTTGCCAATCAGACGGCCGCTGACTGGGCGGTGGTCAACGCCGACGACCCCGGGGCGCTCGATCTGGCGCGTAGTGGGCGCGCGCGGCGGTTCGATGTCTCCGTTCGGGGGGTGTTGCGGGACGGCGTCACGATTGAAGGCGAAGCGATCGTGCGGCGCGACGAGGGAGCCGCCGCCCCGCTCCTCCCTTTGTCGTCCGTCAGATTGCCCGGACGGCACCTGCTCAGCGATGTGCTGGCCGCGACGGCTGTGAGCTGCCTGGCGGGCGTGCCGCCGGCTGCGATGCGGCGGGCGGTCGAGGGATTTGGCGGGCTGGAGCACGCCCTCGAACGCGTGACCGAAATTGACGGCGTGCAATTCGTGAACGATTCGAAGGCCACGAACATCGCGTCGGCACAGAAGGCGATCGAGAGTTTCGAACAGGGGCTGGTCGTCATCATGGGCGGCCGGTTCAAAGGCGGACGCTTCGAGGACCTGCGAGCCGTCGTGCCGGGACGGGTCGACGCGGTTGTGGCGATTGGCGAATCGCGGCCGTTGATTCACGAAGCGCTCGACGACATGGTCCGTGTCGAAGACGCGGACACGATGGCCGCCGCCGTGCGTGTGGCGTTCAGCGCCGCGACGTACGGCGGGACTGTGTTGCTCGCGCCAGGGTGCTCGAGCTTCGACATGTTCCGTGACTATGCGGAACGCGGGAACGTGTTCAAAGACGAAGTGACGCGATTGGCGAGGGAGAAGGAGTGACAGGTACGACAGGTACGACGGGTACGACGTACCGGGTACGACGGGTACGCGGAACCTGAGGCTGGTCATCATTTCTTCAAGTTTAAGAAAGATGGCCAGCGACAGCTCGTTCCTGGTACCCGTCGTACCCGTCGTACCCGTCGTACCTGTGACTAGTGAGCAGTCATCAGTTCGGGTGTTGGCGATGAGGAGCAAACCGCTGGGAACATGGGCCGCCCCGGCCTGTGAGGCTTGTGTCCTCATCCAGAGCCCGGCTGATGACTGCTGACCGGTCAGGCGTCGAGGCGCGGCCGGCGACCCGCATTCTAACGCGGGCACCGGCCGTAACGCATCGCCAGAGGGTTTCGGGACGAGGCCGGGAAAGCATTAGGGTCGGCGCATTCTGGGTTCTCACTGATGGCACGAACGCTGAAGTCGGACAAGTTCCTGTTCTGGGCCACCCTGCTGCTCGTCGGGGCGAGCGTGGTCATGGTCTACAGCGCCTCTGCCGTTCAGGCGCTCACGAAATATCACCGGCCGTACTACTTCCTCTTCAAACAACTGTCGTGGGGCATTATCGGGTTCGGGCTCCTGGTGGCCGCGATGAGGGTCGATTACCACCAGTACCGACGGCCGGCCCTGATCTGGTCCTGCCTCGGTGTCGTGATTGTCGGACTCCTGAGTGTCTTCCTCTTCGGGCCGAACAACGGCGCACGCCGCTGGGTCGCCATTGGCGGCGTCTCGATGCAGCCTTCCGAATTGGCCAAGCTGGCCGCGATTTTTTTCTCGGCCGCCCTGCTCGAGCGCCGGATGCACCGCGTGAACGACGCGGCCTACGCGCTGCTGCCGATCGGCATCGTCACGGGAGCTCTGGCCGGGCTTGTGGTGCTCGAACCCGACTTCGGCACCGCCTTCATGATTGTGGTCATCGTGACCACGGTCGTGTTCGGGGCAGGAGTGAGTTACCGGTATCTGTTCGGGGCGCTGCTGATCCTTATGCCTGCCGCGATGCTGCTGATTCTGAGCAAACCGTACCGGCTGCGGCGCGTCATGACATTTCTGGACCCCTGGCAGGATCCGCTCGGCGCCGGCTATCAGACGATCCAGTCACTGATCGCCGTGGGGTCCGGCGGCCCGCTCGGCAAGGGGCTGATGGGTGGCGTGCAGAAGCTGTTCTATATTCCGGAGCCGCATACCGACTACATCTTCGCCGTGATTGGCGAAGAGCTCGGACTCATCGGCACGACTGTCGTCGTGTCGTGTTTTGCCGTCATCGCCTGGCGTGGATTGCGCACGGCCCTGGTCGCGCCCGATCGCTTCGGCGCCTTGCTCGCGCTGGGCCTTACGACGATGGTCGCCGTGCAAGCGCTGTTCAACATGAGCGTGGTGATCGGCTTGCTGCCGACCAAGGGCATCCCACTGCCATTTGTGAGCAACGGCGGATCGTCGCTCCTGGTAAACCTGATCGCGATGGGCATTCTGCTCAATATCTCTCAACAGGCCTCGTCGACGGCTGCCGCTGCGATGCTGCCCGACGAGCAAGCCATGGCTACGGGGGCAGCGGGGCTGTGAGGCAATGGGGCAACCGGACCGTGGCGTCAGGGGGCAGTGAAGCAATTGCGCATTGAGGTAATGGGTGAATGGGGCAATGACGAGCCGGCCGCTCAGCGTGGTCATCGCCGGCGGCGGCACGGGCGGACATCTCTATCCGGGAATCGCGGTTGCACGCGAAATTGTCCGGCGCGTGCCGACAGCCCAGGTGTCGTTCGCCGGCACATCGCGAGGGTTGGAGGCGCGCGTCTTGCCGCGCGAAGGATTCGAGTTAGACGTGATTCGGAGCGCCGGATTGAAGGGGCGGTCGATCGCGTCGCGCCTGCGAGGTGCGATGTTGCTCGGCCCTGGCGCGATCGATGCGTGGCGGATCATTTCGCGCCGGCGTCCGGATGCAGTGATCGGTGTCGGCGGGTACAGCGCCGGGCCCGTGGTGCTGGCGGCGGCCTGGCGTGGCGTGCCCACGATGGTCCTGGAACAGAACGCTGTGCCGGGATTGACGAATCGACTGCTCGCGCGCTGGGTCCAGGCGGCGGCCGTGACCTACGACCAGACGTTGCCGTGTTTTCGGGGAAAGGGGTTCGTGAGTGGCAATCCAGTTCGGCCGGAGTTCTTCCAAACGTCAGACCTCGAAGTTCGAACTTCGAAGCCTGACAGGGTTTTGATCCTTGGCGGCTCCCAGGGGGCGCACGCAATCAACGTGGCCGTGGTGGAGGCGGCGCCGGAGTTGGTGCGGGCGCATGCCGGTCTCGACCTCGTCCACCAGACGGGAAAGCGGGACCTGGATACCGTGCGGGAAGGCTACCGGGCCAGAGGGATCGCCGCCCGGGCGGAAGCCTTCCTGGACCCTGTGGCCGGCGAGATGACCGCGGCCGATCTGGTGATTTGTCGGGCGGGCGCGACGACAATCGCCGAGCTCGCGGCGTCGGGCCGGCCGGCGATTCTCGTCCCGTTTCCAGCGGCGGCCGACGATCACCAGCGCAAGAACGCACAGGTGCTCGTCGAGGGCGGTGCCGCCGAAATGATCGATCAGGCGCGGCTGTCCGGCACGCGCCTGGCGGAACTCGTACGAAGGCTGCTGGACGATCGCCCGCGCCTTGTCACAATGGGAAAGGCGATGCACGGATTCGCACGCCCGGACGCGGCGGCTCGCATCGTGGATCGCCTCCTGGAGTTGGCGGGAACCGCCCGCGCGGCGAGCGGGGCCCGGCGGGCGAGTCAGCGGTGACGGCCGGTGTGTTTCTCGGAAGAACCCGGCGCGTGCACTTTGTCGGTATCGGTGGCATCGGCATGAGCGGAATCGCAGAACTGCTCGCAAATCTCGGCTACGCCGTCAGCGGCACCGACATCCGCGCGTCGGAGGTGACGGCGCGGTTGTCGACGTTCGGCGTTCGCGTCGGCATCGGCCACGATGCGGCGCACGTGGGAGACGCGGACGTCGTCGTACTCTCGTCAGCGATCGGCCGCGACAACCCCGAGATCCTCGAGGCGCAGCGGCGGCATCTCCCGATCATCGCCCGGGCAGAAATGCTCGCCGAACTGATGCGGCTGAAGGTGGGGATTGCGATCGCCGGCGCGCACGGCAAGACAACGACGACGTCCATGGTGGCGCTGGTTCTGGAGCAGGCCGGACTGGACCCCACGGCCGTGATCGGGGGGCGCCTGAGCGCGTTTGGCAGCAACGCGCGGCTGGGCAGCGGGGATTACATGGTCGTGGAGGCGGACGAGAGCGATCGGTCGTTCCTGAAGCTCTCGCCCACGATCGCGGTCGTGACCAACATCGACTGCGAACACATGGACGCTTATGGCTCCTTCGAGCGGATTGTCGACGCGTTTGTGGAGTTCGCCGGCAAAGTGCCGTTCTACGGCGCGGTCATCGCCTGCGCCGACGACACGGCCGTTCACGCGATGCTCAGACAGATCTCGCGACGCACGATCACGTACGGATTCGCGGAGGATGCGGACGTGCGCGGCAGGGACCCGGTGACCGACGGTCAAACGGGCCGGTGCGTCGTGGAGTTCGACATTCGCGCCCTGCCGGGAGGCTCCGGCCGGGGCGAGATCATGCTGCAGGTGCCGGGCCGCCACAATCTGCTGAATGCGCTCGCGGCCGTCGCCGTCGGCCTCGAGTTGGGCGTGCCGTTCGATCGCGTCAGCGGGGCGCTGGCGGTATTTCGCGGTGTCGAACGACGCTACCAGATCCGCGGACGGATCGGGGACGTCACGGTCGTGGACGACTACGGGCACCATCCGGCAGAAATTGCCGCCGTCCTGCGCGCGGCGCGCGACGGCCGGCCGGCGCGTCTGGTCGCGGTCTTTCAGCCGCACCGCTATTCGCGCACCCGGGACCTGCGCGAAGATTTCGGACCGGCGCTCGGTCTGGCGGACGTTGTGATTCTGACCGATATCTACGCCGCCGGTGAGGAGCCGATCACCGGTGTGACCCTGGAGGCATTGGCTGCAGCCGTTCGCGTCGACGCGCCACACCTGCACGTGGTACCGCATCTGAATGACCTGCCGCCTTTTGTCGCGGACATTTCGCGTCCTGGGGATCTGGTGATCACTCTCGGGGCCGGATCGATCGGCACGGTCGGAGATCGCATTCTCGCGGAGCTCGAGGCCCGGCAGGGGTCCCAGCGATGACGGCTCGAACGGGCGCGGTGCTTCGTCGCGGACTCCCCGCCACGGCCGGCGTCGCGGCAGCGGTCGACAAACGATTCCGGCGTCCGGACGTCCGCCCGGGACCCGGCGGACGTTCGGGTGGTGGCTGTGGCGCGTGGGAAGGCTGTCGGTCGCCATCCTGCTCGCCGCGCTCGTCGGCTACGCCGCGATCAGGACGGCACGGACGTCACGGATGCTGGCGGTGAGCGACCTCGTGGTTCGAGGAAACAAGCGGCTGTCACCGGGCGAAGTGGAGGCGCTCATTCAAGGGATTCGAGGCCAGAACATCCTGCTCGCCGACCTGGATCAGTACCGCCGCCAGCTCATGGACTCGCCCTGGGTGGCCGGCGCAAGCCTCCGCCGCCTGCTGCCGTCCACCGTGGAAGTCCGCCTGGTCGAGCGCGCGCCCCTGGCGATTACCCGCGTCGACGGACGTCTCTACCTGGTGGATGACGCCGGCGTGATCGTCGATGAGTTCGGACCGCAGTACCGGGAGTTCGATCTGCCCGTGGTCGACGGGCTGGTGCGCTCGAGCCCGTCGGGCGCGCCCGTGGTCAGCGCAGCGCGTGCTCAGTTGACACAGAGATTCCTCGAGGCGCTTCGGCCAGCGCCAGCGCTGCGTCAACGCGTCTCGCAGATCGATGTGTCCGACGTGCATGATCTGGTCTTGCTGCTCGCCGGGGATCCCACGCTCGTGCACCTGGGCGAGACTAGGTTTCTGGAGCGATTGACGACCTACGAAGAGCTCGCGCCGACGCTGCAGGACCGTCTGCCGAGCATTGATTATGTGGATATGCGGTTCGACGAGCGTGTGTACGTGAAGTCCAGGACGCCGGGGGCGACGGCGGCGAAGAAGAAGAGCGGAGCGGATCGGGGCGACCGCCCGCAGCGACGAGGTTAATCGCATGGCAAAGGAACGCTATCTGGTCGGACTCGATGTCGGCACGTCCAAAGTGGCGGCGATCGTCGGCGAGATGATGGAGGATAGCAGTCTCGACATCATCGGCATCGGTCTGGCGGACTCGAAAGGCATCCGGCGCGGCATCGTGAACAACGTCGACTCGGCGGCCGAGGCGATCAAGCGCGCGCTGGACGAGGCCGAGTTGACCGCCGGCGTCGAGATTGACACGGTGCACCTGGCGCTGTCGGGCGCACACGTGAAGGCGTTCAACAGCCGCGGCGTGGTGGCCGTGGCCGGCCGCAACAGGGAAATCACGCGCGAGGACGTCAAGCGCGCGATCGATGCCGCGCGCGCGGTCGCGCTGCCGGGCGGCCGCGAGATCCTGCACGTGCTTCCACAGGACTTCGTCGTGGACGACCAGGACGGGATTGCCGTCCCGGTCGGCATGACCGGCAGCCGCCTCGAGGTCAACGTGCACGTCGTCACAGGCAGCCTGTCATCGATGCAGAACATGGTGGCGTGCGTGAACCGCGCCGGCGTGGAGGTCGTCGACACGGTGCTCGAGCAACTCGCCGCCGCCGAGGCCGTGCTGACCGCTGACGAGAAGGAACTTGGCGTGGCTCTCGTCGACATCGGCGGCGGTACCACCGATTTCGCGGTCTTCGAGCGCGGCAGCCTGTGGCATACGGGCGTCCTGGCGGTCGGCGGCGACCACTGCACGAATGACATCGCGGTGGGGCTGCGGATGCCGATCCCCGACGCGGAGAAGCTCAAGCGCCGGAGCGGCTGTGCCCTGACGGCCCTGGTGCCCGAAGACGAGATGATGGAGGTCGCCAGCATGGCTGGCCGGCGCGCGCGCGTCATGCCCCGGCGGGTGCTGTCGGAGATCCTGCAGCCGCGGGCCGAGGAGATCTGTCACCTCTTGTGGGATGAGATCCGCAAGGCGGGCTATGAGAAGTCGCTGAACTCCGGAATGGTCTTCACGGGCGGCGGCGCCATGCTCGAAGGCATGGTGGAAATCGCGGAACAGATCTTCGATCTGCCCGTCCGGCGCGCCTCGCCCGAGGGCGTCGGCGGTCTGGCGGACCACGTGAACAATCCTGCGTTCGCGACTTCGGTCGGCCTGGTCATCTACGCTCATCGCAATCTGCAGAACGATGCGCCGCGCGCGACCGCCGGCGCGATCGGTCGCATCACTGGACGGATTCGGACGTTGTTCAAGGAGTTTTTTTAGTCGAGGCCCCAGGCCTCTGGCCTCCGGCCCCAGCTGTTCACGCTGAGGCCCGAGGCTCCGGGCCCGACGCCTCTCGCGAAGGAGATCCCATGGAAGTGCGCCAACAACCGACTGGTAGTTCCGAGAAGCTTCGTATTCTGCTCGAAGAGGATGTGTGCCGCAACGGCGCCCGAATCAAGGTGATCGGCGTCGGCGGCGGCGGCGGCAATGCGGTGAATCGCATGGTGCAGGCCGGCTTCCCCGACGTCGAGTTCATCGTGGCCAACACCGATCGACAGGCGCTGATCGCGAACGCGGCGCAGGTCAAGGTGCAGATTGGGTCGCAGCTCACCAAAGGGCTGGGCGCCGGAGCCGATCCGAACATCGGCCGGGCGGCCGCGCTCGAGGACACCGAGAAACTCCTGGAGGTGCTCACCGGCGCCGACATGGTGTTCGTCACGACGGGACTTGGCGGCGGCACCGGAACCGGCGCCGCGCCCGTCATCGCCAGCCTGGCCAACCAGATGGGAGCGCTGACCATCGCGGTCGTGACGAAGCCGTTCGGCTTCGAAGGACGCAACCGCCAGACGCAGGCGGAGCGCGGCCTGAAAGAGCTGGCCGATTGCGTGGACACGATGATCACCATTCCCAACGAGCGGCTGCTCGCGACGGTCGACAAGGGGACCAGCCTGTCGCAAGCCTTCGCATACGCCGACGACGTGCTGCGGCAGGCGATTCAGGGCATCTCCGATCTCATCCTGGTGCCAGGGCTCATCAATCTCGACTTCGCCGACGTGAAGACCATCATGTCGCGGATGGGATTCGCCATCATGGGCACGGGCATCGCGTCCGGCGACGGTCGCGCCAGCGCCGCCGCCACCAGCGCCGTCTCGAGCCCGCTGCTCGAAGACGCCTCGGTACAAGGCGCGCGCGGGGTGATCATCAACATCACCGGCGGGCCGGACATGACACTGGCCGAAGCCAGCGAGGCTTCCGAGATCATCCACAGTGCGGCCCACGAGGACGCGAACATCATCTTCGGCGCGGTCGTCGATCCGAAGATGGAAGGAAAGATCAAGATCACCGTGATTGCCACTGGCTTCGATCGCGCGCGGGCCGCCATCTCGCCGGCGACGCAGTCCACCGTCAATACGCCGGTGGATCTGAATGCCTACGCGGTCCGCGCGCAGGAGGACCGGATCGTCCTCAACGGCAGCGTCAGCCGGACGTCCTTTTCGCGCCGGATGCCCATCGATCTGCCCGTTGCCGTCGCCGGGGCAGGCGCGGACGCGGACCAGCCGGCCGATGACGTCCTTCCTGATGACGCCGACGCGCCCTCGCCGCTGGATGTGCCGGCGTTCCTGCGGAGGCAGGAAGGGTAGCGAGAGGACGGCACGGTCGCGAATCGCCCGGCTCGAGCGAGCGAAGCGAAGCGAGCCCTCGCGACCGGCGTGGGGCGCAGGGGCCCACGCAAGCGAGCGAGTCAGGGGGTTCGGGGGACGAAGTCCCCCGACTAATCAAGATACAATCGGTAGTACCAGTGACCGCGAGCCCGGCGCCGCTTCAGGCGCGGGGTACGCAGCACCTCTGATTCAACGTGCCAATTCAGGAAAGACCCGGCAGGCCCGCCCGGACCGGTGTCCGCGGCGGGAACCTTGACGAGCGTGCGCTCGCGCGCGACACCCTCGCCCGCGAAGTCGGGTACGTTCGCAAGTCGCACGGCGGCCGTCTGCGCGTGGCGTTGTGCTTCCCGAACAGCTACTTCGTCGGTATGTCCAACCTCGGGCTCCAGACGGTCTACCGGCTGTTCAACGCCGACGAGCGCGTCGTCTGCGAGCGCGTGTTCCTGCCCGCCAGGCAGGAACTGGCCGGCCTGGTCAGCCGGCGCGCCGGAATCGTCACGCTCGAGTCGCAGACGCCGGTGCGGGACTTCGACATCTTCGCCTTCTCCGTGTCGTTCGAGTGGGACTACACCAACGTCCTGACGATGCTCGAACTGGCCGGATTGAAGTTCCGGGCGAGCGATCGAGACCGCCGCGATCCGCTCGTGGTCATCGGCGGGGCGGTGACGTTCGTCAATCCCGAACCGCTTGCACTGTTTGCCGATGTGATCGCCGCCGGCGAGGCCGAGCAGCTCGTGCCGGGCCTGATTGACGCCTGGCACGCCACACCGAACCGGCCGGAGCTCCTCAGCCGGCTCGCTACCCTGCGCGGGTTTTACATCCCGAGCTTCTATCAGCCCGTGTACGACGGGCCCGGCCGCGTCGCCGCCATTTCGCCGCTGCCCGGGTCTGGAGCGCCGCCCGTTGTCCGGAAGGCGGCGGTCCAGGCAGCCGACCGGCTCGACCCGCCGAGTACCAGCATCTTCACCCCCGACACCGAGTTCGGCTCGCGCCTGCTGATCGAGGTCGTGCGAGGATGCGCCAATCTTTGCCGCTTCTGCTGGGCTGGCTACAACTACCTCCCTGTCCGGCCGTTCTCGACCGAGAAGATACTTGCCCTGGCGGAGGCCGCCCGCGCTCACGCAAGCCGCATTGGACTGGTCTCCATCGCCCTCTGCGACCACCCCGACATCGTCATGATCCTGGAGCGGTTGGTGGCGATGGGATATGGCATCAGTCCGGCCTCCCTTCGGCTTGACGATCTGACTGAGCCGATCGTCAGGTTGCTACGTGAGAGCGGAGAACGCTCGATTACCATCGCGCCGGAGACCGGGTCCGACCGGTTGCGGCGCGTCATCAACAAGACCGTCACGAACGATCAGATCCTCGACCGCGCGGAGCTCATCTTCGCGTCGGGCCTCGAGAACCTGAAGCTCTACTACATGATCGGCCTCCCAGGCGAAACAGACGACGATCTCGTTGCGATTCGGGATCTGACGATCGAGATCCGTGCGCGAATGCTCGGACACGCGCGCGCGCGCGGCGCCGTGGGGCGAATCGCGGCGTCGGTGAACCCGCTCGTGCCGAAGCCTGGGACCACCTATCAATGGACGCCGATGACGGACGCCGCCACTATCGATCGAAAAGCCGACCGGGTTCGTTCACTCGTCAGCGGCCTCGACAACGTGTACTTCAACATCAAATCGGAGAGGCACTCGGTACTATCAGGGCCTGCTCTCGCTCGGCGACCGGCGCGTCGCGGACGTCATCGAAATCGCCCGGCGAAACAGCGGCAACTGGCGCGCCGCGGTCGCGGAGGCCGGCATCGATGCCGATGCGTACCTCTACCGGGACAAGACCAGCGACGCGTTCCTGCCGTGGCAGATCATCGACGGCGGCACGAAGTCGGCGTTCTTCCGCAGCGAGCTGGAGAAAAGTCGGCGTGCGGAATGGACCTTGCCCAACAAGGCTGCACGGCCGCAAGCCGGCGAGCCCGCAAGGCCCTCAGGCCTTCTGGAGCAGGACGCGTAACGCGCCAGCCCGCGCGTGCAGAGCTCCCGCTCTAGCTACACCGCTTCCGCCACGGCCGCTTCGTGCTCCTTGAACGCCTCCAGGATGACGTCGCGCAGCTTATCCTGCGAACTTGTGTCGAGGATCGGCCGCAAGAGCGCGAAGCTGCGCCGCTCGCCGTTGACCGTGTACTGCCGGGCGGGAAACGTGACGTTGCGTCCGCCTGTCTTGCGCTCCCAAATCGTGAATCCGATCAATTTCAATCCGTCGAGCGGTCCGCCAGAAAAGTGCAGTTCGGCGTCCGCAAGCTTGCCGGGAGGGTTGCCCTTGTCGTTGGGGAAGAATTTCACGGTCATGATTGGCCTCCGCCAGTCTGGTTGTTCGCTCAATGCACAGAGCAAAGGGACGGCCAGTGGGCGCGCGGGGCGGATCGTCATGGTAACTATCAGACGATGGATGACTTAGCGCGAAGCGACAGGGCCCTGCCCGGCGTACACGATTCACCGTTGACACCTGGAGTTACCGAATCGCCTTCGGATCTCAAATCGAATGACTACCGCAGTTGACGAGCACTTTCGCTGGGTGTCCACGCCGGCCGGGCGGACGCTGCAGACGCCGGCGCTCCAGCCACTGGCGTCCCATCTCTTCACGAGCCGCGACCTCTCGTTCCGGGGCGCGAACGCTGAGGCCGACTATGCCCGGCTCTGCGCGTCGTTTCGTCTTCGGTCAGACCGGCTCGTCTTCGTCAGGCAGGTGCACGGACGCGCAGTCCTGGTCGTGCGGCCCGGCGAGCGTGTCGACAACGCTGAAGCCGACGCCATCGTGTCGACCGATCCCGAGCGGGCCATCGCGGTGCGCGTGGCGGATTGTGTGCCGATCCTGCTCGCGGACGTCCGGCAGCGCGCGGTCGCGGCGGTGCACGCGGGGTGGCGCGGCACGTGCGCCGGAGTTGCGTCGGCGACGGTCGAGGCGATGGGGCGACTCGGGATCCCACCCACGGACCTCGTGGCCGCCATCGGTCCCAGCATCGGGCCGTGCTGCTATCAGGTTGACGAACGCGTTCGTCGCGCGTTTCTGCCCATGACACCCAGGGCTGTCACCTGGTTCACCGATGACGACGAGTGCCGCTGGCGGCTCGATCTGTGGCGGGCGAACGTCGATCAACTGGAGGAGTCGGGCGTCCAGCCGGCGGCGATTCACGTCGCGCGATACTGCACGAAGGATCACCTCGACACCTGTTTCTCCTACCGCGCCGAAGGCCCGGGAGCCGGAAGGATGATCGCGGCCATCAGGCGCGCGCCTGTTTCTCCTGCGTCCTCCGCATGAGCTCCGCGAGGTTCGCCAGCAACCGGGCGAGTCCAGTTGCCACGCGCGTGTCTAAAGCTTGAACAGGTCGTCGAACGCTTTGCGGGCGCTGGTCGGGGCAGTCGAGCCGGTTTCCTTCTCCACGGTCCGGCGGGGAGCGAACCGGGAGCAGTCGTTCCTGGCGTCCTTCGGGCTGATGCGCGCCGGGATCGCCTCGCGGCACTCGAAACGCGCGCCCGGATCGAACGATTCGCAGTGGATGCAGGCATGAAGGGGCACGCTGCAGTTGCCGCACGTGCTCAGCGCCCCCACGTCCACGTTTTCGAGATGACCACAGCGGGTGCAGCGAAAGACCTCGCGGAATCCCATGAGATTGGGCGTGCGCGGCCCCTCCGGCCGTTCGCGCGGCCCAGCCGGTTTGGGCTGAGCGGGGGGCCGATCCGGCCGACCGTCGTCCTGGTACCCGCGCTGGCGATATTTGCGGTCAGACATGGGAGCCTCTCACCCTTTTACTCTTGCGGCAGCTTCGTCCATGGCGAGGTTCGCGAGCCGGTCCGCTTCCTTGTTCAGTTCGCGCGGCACGTGCTCGTAGCTGACGCGGCCGACGCGCGATGCGAGTAACCGCGCCTGTCCGTGAAGCGGCTTGAGGCCGGCGTTCTTCACCTTATATTTGCCCAACATCTGCTGGACGAGCAGGAGCGAGTCGGAGCATATACGTACGCTCGACGCGCCGTGCTCGACGCACCAGCCCAGGGCCGACAGCAGGCCGCTGTACTCGGCGACGTTGTTGGTGGCGGAGCCGATCGAGCCATACAGTTCCCGGACGACCTCGCCGTCGGGCGTTTCGATGACGGCGCCCCAGCCTGCCGGGCCGGGGTTTCCTCTGGATCCTCCGTCGATGCGGACGACGAACGCGCCCACGTCAGGCCTGCGGTGCCGCAGCTTCCGCGTTCTGAGCCGGCGGCTGATGGTACAGGATTCGCTGGCAGCTTTCGCACTGCACGAGCTCGTCGTTGCGTCGAATCAGCTGCGCGACATGCGGGCGAAGCCGGACGTGACAGGCCATGCACGTTTCCCCGACCATCTGCGCCACCGCCACGCCGCGGCGGCCCTTCAGCAACTGTTCGTAGGTGGCCAGGGCGCGCGGCTCGGTGTTCGCCTGCTGATCGGCGCGCCGCGCGGACAACCGCGCGAGTTCGGCGTCCAGCATCGTGCGCTCGGACGCCAGGGTGGCGCGGGTCCGGTCGCCTTCGCGTTTCATCTGGGCCAGACGGCTCTCTGCAGCCTTCACGTCCGCGGCCAGATGATCGGCGTCATCCATCAACACGAGGATCCGATCTTCGATCCCGTCCTTCTCGGCCTTGGCCGTCGCAATCTCGTGCAACAGCGCGGTGTACTCGTGATTGGTCTTCACGGCCGCCTTGTGATCCTCAAACCGCGCCAAGCGGACGTCGACGGCGGACACGTCCTTCTCCATGGCGCGCCTGGCCGCCTGGCTCTCATGGAGCCTGATCCTTGTCGTTTCGACTTCCGCTGCGGCGGCGGCAATATCCGCGTCGATGGCGTGTTCGGCTTTCGGCAACTCGGCCAGGCGCCGCCGTGACGCCTCCGCCGCATCGTCAATGGACTGCAGGGAGATCAGGGCGCTCAGAGAAGGCAACATCAGTTGGAACGCAGGCCCGCGTCTTTCGCTGCGGACAAGAAGTGTAACGCATTCCGTTCCCGGTGAGGACGGTAAGTGGGCCCCCCAGGATTCGAACCTGGGACCAACCGGTTATGAGCCGGCAGCTCTAACCGCTGAGCTAGGGGCCCTCACGGCGCTCGCGCCGAGCTTCAGACTTCAAACTCGGAAGTTATCCACTACCGTCCTTCCAGGAACGGCTTCAGTCTCCGGCTGCGGGACGGGTGGCGGAGTTTGCGGAGCGCCTTGGCCTCGATCTGGCGAATGCGCTCGCGGGTCACGGCAAAGCTCTGTCCCACCTCCTCGAGCGTGTGCTCCGAGCCTTCGCCGACGCCGAAACGCATCTTGATCACGCGCTCCTCGCGCGGCGTGAGCGTTTTCAGCACCGAGTCGGTCTGTTCCTTCAGGTTCAGGTTGATCACGGCTTCGGCCGGTGAGACGACGTTCATGTCGGGGATGAAATCCCCCAGATGCGAATCTTCCTCTTCACCGATGGGGGTCTCGAGGGAGATGGGCTCCTGCGCGATCTTGAGCACCTTCCGGACCTTCGACACGGGGATGTCCATCCGCTGCGCGATCTCTTCGGAGGTCGGCTCGCGGCCCAGTTCCTGGACCAGCGCGCGGGACGTGCGGATGAGCTTGTTGATCGTCTCGATCATGTGCACGGGGATGCGGATGGTCCGTGCCTGATCCGCGATCGCGCGGGTGATGGCCTGGCGAATCCACCAGGTTGCGTACGTGGAGAACTTGTAGCCCCGGCGGTACTCGAACTTGTCGACGGCCTTCATGAGGCCGATGTTGCCTTCCTGAATCAGATCCAGGAACTGCAGGCCGCGGTTGGTGTATTTCTTCGCGATCGACACGACCAGGCGAAGGTTGGCCTCAACCAGTTCCTTTTTCGCCTGTTCGGCCTGGGCCTCGCCTTCGAGAATCGTCCGAAGCATCCGGGTCAGCTCTTCGACCGGCTGATCGAGCTTCTTGGCCATGCCGCGGATCTCGGCGCGCAGCTCGTCCTTGTGCTTGAGCAGGAGCCGCTTCTCTTCCTCGCGCAGCTTCCGCTTGCCCTTGGCATCCAGCTTCTGGTCGATGAGGCGCACGTCGCGCTGGCGCGCCTGGATGTCCTCCACGGAAGTCTTGACGCCGTCGATCAGCCGGCGCTTGACCATTTCGGTGAATTCGATCTTCCGGATCGCCCGGGACAGCTCCACCCGCGCGCGGCCGATCTTCCAACGCGCGCGACGGTATTTCTTCTTCTCGCTCTTCGGCACATCGCCGAACTTCTCTTCGAGCTTCAGGACCCCGTCATGGGCCAGCCGCACCCGCTCGATCTGTTTCTCGAGCTGGCGGCGCCGCGCGTCCAGCTTCTCGTCGGTGATTTCCTCTTCGTTGAAGACGACGATCTCCCGCACCGTCCGCTCGCCGCGTTTGAGCTGCTCGCCCATGTCAATGACCTGCAGCGTGATCTTCGGCGTCCGGGAGATTGACTTGATGACGGCCAGCTTGCCCTGCTCGATTCGCTTTGCGATCGCGACTTCGCCTTCGCGGGTGAGCAGGGGGACGGTGCCCATCTCGCGCAAGTACATCCGCACCGGATCGTTGGTCTTGTCGAGCGCACCAGGCGTCAGATCGAGGTCGCCTTCGTCGCCGCCCTCGCCCTGCAGCTTTTCGTCGCGGTACGTCTTCTCCGAATCGACGACTTCGATCCCCGCACTGCCGAACGTGCTGAACAGATCGTCAAGCTCCTCGGACGAGGTGATATCGGCCGGAAGGAGTTCGTTGACCTCGTCGTAAAGCAGGTACCCCTTCTCCTTGCCGATCGTGATCAGCTGTCGAATCTCGTCGTACTTCTCTTCAATAGACAATGGCGATCTCCCTCATAGGTCCCCTGACCAACCAACCGATAATCATAGCGCCCGCGGTGGCCCGGCCGCCGGTCGGGCGGCAAACCCAGGGGTCAGGCCCTACGCATTCGCTGCCTCGAGTCGTCGAATTAGCTCTTTCTTGCGCTCCCAGAGGGCGGCCAGCTCCCGGTCGAGGTCACGCCCGGCCGGACGGGCCTCGTCGAGCCGCTCGATGTCCTGCTGAATTTGTGCCAGTTCCCGCTCGTAGCGCAGCCGCTTCAGCGCGTGGACACAGTCGGGCGATGCGGCGGTTTCCGCGTCAGGGCTGGCCGCCCGCTCGAGCAGCGCCCCCTCACCCTCACTGAGCCGCTCCCGCAGCAGGCCAGGCAGCAGATCCGGCGGCACGTCGGCCAGGCTGCCGGCCAGCGCAAAGATGGGCCCCGCCACCAGCCCTTCCAGGTCCGCCTCGTCGAGTTGCCCGACGGCCTCCAGTCCCTCGATAGGGCGGTGCACCAGCAGCCAAAGCAGCCCTTGCTCGGCCGGCCGGACCCGAGCGGTCAAGGGCACGGCCACAGCCGGCGCCTCCTTGCGACGCTGGGACGCCGCCTTTCGAATCTCGTCGCGAACGACCGCTTCCGTAATACGCGCCTTGTGCGTCAGCCGGTCGGCAAACTGATCGCGCGCCGCCGCGTCCGGAATCGCCGCGGCGACGCTGAGCATGGCGTTCAGGAACGTGCGACGGCTGTCCGGCCGGCTCAAATCGTGCCGCTCGGCCTCTCGATCCAGCAGGAAGTCGAGATACGGCCGCGAGGTCGTCAGCCGCTCGACGTAAGCGCGCCCGCCGTGATGCCTGATGAAGATATCGGGATCGGCCCCCTCGGGCAGCAGCATGACATTGACCTGAAAACCTTCCGCCACCATCAGCTCGGACGAACGGGCAGCCGCCCCCTGTCCGGCGGCATCCGGATCGAAGTTCAGGACGACTTTTGACGTGAAGCGTTTCAGCGTACGCGCCTGGGCGCTTGTGAGCGCCGTCCCGCACGAGGCCACCACGGACTGGACACCTGCCTGCCAGACCTGCGCGAGGTCGAAATACCCCTCGACCAGCACGCAGTAATTGTGCTTCCGGATGGCCTCCTTCGCCATCGACAGCCCATACAGGGTCCGGCCCTTCGTATAGATAGACGTCTCCGGGGAATTCAGGTACTTCGGGACCTGTCCCTCATCCAGGGCCCGTCCTCCGAACGCGACGATCGCCCCCGAATCGCGCCGGATTGGAATCATCAGGCGGTTGCGAAACCGGTCGCCGAT
Source organism: uncultured Acidobacteriota bacterium (assembly GCA_963724645.1). Classification (GTDB taxonomy): domain Bacteria; phylum Acidobacteriota; class Vicinamibacteria; order Vicinamibacterales; family SCN-69-37; genus CAVXSP01. Next base: position 252,122 of record CAVRVJ010000003.1, on the reverse strand, counting down.
GCGGCCGTCCCGGTCGACCACCAGGCCGCTTTTGAGCTGGAGCGCGACAGGCACCTTCTGCTGGCTGAAGAGGGCATGCAGGGTCTCGCGTCCGGCGGCCGGGGCATAGCCGTACCCGAAGGCCTGCCGGGTTTCGGTAGTCAGATCACGGCTCTCGATTTCGCGCCGCGCGCGCGCGCCCGCCGGTGTCAGCAGTTGGTCCTGGAAGAACGCGGCGGCCTGCTCGTGCAGTCTGACCAGCGTCTCACGCTCGGCGGCACCGGCGCGCTCCTCGGACCCACCCGGCGATTCCGGAATCTGCAGGCCCGCGCGCTCCGCCAGGTACCGAACAGCTTCCGGAAATGCCACCTTCTGCTGCAACTCGACGAAACTGACGACATCGCCGCCGACACCACAGCCGAAGCACTTGAAGAAGCCTTTGTCCCGGTTGACGTTGAACGAGGGCGTTTTTTCCTGATGAAACGGACAGAGTCCCTTCCACGTCGCCCCGGCCTTCTTGAGCGGCACGATATCGCCGATCACCGACACGATGTCGATTTGCGACTTCAGATCGTCCAGGAAGGATTGGGGGAAGAGGGCCATCAGCCTCAATGGGACAATGCGGCAGCGCGACAGCGGGGCTAACGAGAATCAGTCCTTGAGCTCCACAATCGTCGCCCCGTCGCCGCCTTCGTTCTCGGGCGCCGGCGTCACCGTCGCGACCAACGGATGTTGCCGGAAGAGCTGGCGCAGCGCCTCCCGCAGGCGTCCCGTGCCGTGGCCGTGGACGACGCGCAGCCGATGCTCATCGGACAGCAGCGCGGCGTCGAGAAACTTTTCCGCCCGATCGACGGCCTCGTCGATGGTGGACCCGATGAGCATCAACTCGCGCGCGGCGGTCGTTTCGAGCCCGGCGCCGCGCGGGCCCGCGGCCCGGGCCTCCAGGCCGGCGGCCTGATTCCTCGATCCATGTCCCAAGCTTCGAGCCACACGCCCCAAGTCACTCAGAGACACCCGCATCCTCTTTCCCCGCACCTCCACGTCGATTAGGTGTCCCGACACGGCGCGCACGATGCCTTCGGTGGCGAACGGTGCGACGAACACGGCGTCCCCTAGCGCCGGCGGTGCGTCGAGCCGCTGAGGCTCTTTGGCCGCTGTCTCGGTCGCGTCGAGGCGGCCGGCAACCGAGTCGAGCGCGGATCGAGCCTCGGCGCGCAGGCCACCGATGTCACCCGTCGAGAGGTCGGCTTTCGTGCGCCGCTCTGCCTGCTTGACGAGCGATCCCGCCTTCCCCTTCAGCTCGGCGACAATTCTATCGACTTCCTCGCGCGCCTCCCGCACTCGCTCGTTGAGCTTGTCGTCCATTCGCCGCTTGAGGACCGATTCCCGTTCGGCCAGTTTCGACTCGCGTTCGAGGAGCGACTTCCGCTCGAGTGCGATCGCCTGGCGGTCGTCCGCAAGTTGCCGGCGTTCGGCGTCGATCGCCGCCAGTTCCCTGTCGACGCGAGCGAGGTGCTCGGCGAGCTGGGCTTCGCGAGTCGATCGCCGCGCGCGCGCAGCGGCGATGACTGAAACCGGCATGCCGAGCCGCTCGGCAATCTCGAGCGCCAGGCTGCGACCCGGTGCGCCGTAGATGAGTTTGTAGGTGGGCGCGTACGTCTGCGGATCGAACCCGAACGCCGCGGTCGCCACGCCGTCAGTCGTGACGGCATACGACTTGATGCCGTCGTCGTGCGTTGTCGCGATGACCGTCGCGCCACGCTGGCGAAAATGATCGATGACCGCCGTGCCAAGCGCGCCACCCTCGGCCGGGTCGGTGCCGCCGCCGACTTCGTCGAGCAGGACGAGCGCCGGCAGCGCCAGCGCGCGGTCCATGGCCACCAGATTGGCGACGCGCGCGGAGAACGTACTCAGACTCGCCGCGATCGACTGGTCGTCGCCGATGTCCGCGAAAATCGATCGGAACGGCGTGAACTGGCTGCCCGGATCGACGGGAATCAGCAGCCCCGACTGCGCCATGAGGGCCAGAAGCCCGGCAGCCTTCAGGGCGACCGTCTTGCCTCCCGTATTCGGACCGGAAATCACGAGCGCGCAGATGGGAGGCGTGACGACCAGATCCGTCGCGGTGACCACTGCCGGGCCGGACGGCATCGGACCGGGCACCGCTTCACCCGGCTCCACCGACGTCACGCCCGGCGTGATGTCCCTGACGGCGGGGATCAGGAGGGGATGGCGTGCTCCGCGAAACTCGACCCGGCCGTCCGTGGCAATCCCGGGAGCCGCTCCGTCGACCCTCCGGCCGAGCTGCGTCTTCGCATAAAGCTCGTCGAGATCGGCGGCCGCGTTCCGGGTCGCCTCGAACTCCTCGTGTCTGCGACGAAAAGCGTCCGTGAGCGCGAGGAGGATGCGCCAGACTTCCTCGCGCTCCCGCTCCGCGAGGCCGACGATCTCGTTGTTGAGCTCGACCGTCGAAAGCGGTTCGAGGTACAGACTCGCGCCGCTCGTCGACGATCCGTGCACGATGCCCGGGATCGCCTCGCGATGCTCCGCCCGCAGGACGACCACGTAGCGGCCATTTCGATCGGTGACGATCTGATCCTGGAGATACTTTGCCGTGTCGCGTCCGCGCGTGAGCGTGTCCAGTACGGATCGCAGTTTGCTCCGTTGGCGGCGCAGCTTGTCGCGCAGGTCGCGCAGGGCCGGGCTCGCGTCGTCGTTGACGTCGCCCGACGAATGAATCGCGCGGTGAACGGCATGAGTCTCGTCGTCGAAGGACGCGACCCGGCCGGCGATGTCTCCAAGAAGGCGGCGGTCACCTCCGTCCCCCTCGATGCCCTCCGCGACCGTCGCGACAGATTCCAGGAAGCGGGCGAGTCCGAGCAACTGAAGAGGCTCGAGCGGCTGCTGCCCGAATTCGAGGCCCTCCAGAATCGCCGCCAGACCTTCCGGCGCCGATATGGCGAGCGTCCCGCCCCCGCGCGTGAAGGTGGTCGCCTCGGTCGTCAACTCGAGCCGGCGCCGGACGTCGGCGGGCTCGACGGCCGGTTCAAGCCGATCGGCCCGTTCCCGGCCGAGCGGCGTCAGCGCCTCGTGCGCCAGCGCCTCCCGGATGCGATCGAACTCCAGCGCTCGAAGGACGGCCGCTTGCATGGGGGTGGTCCCGGCAAATGGGACAATCGCCAATTATGACACGGGGTTCACGGGTTCGGGAGACGGCGCGCCTGTGTCAGTGTGTCAGCCCGTAAATGATGTAGTTCACGCCGAGCTTGTAGGCTTCGTTGGACGCGTCGACGGGGTAGAAGCCGCGTCCTGAGAACTCCCAGAAGTCCGAGATGTCCGTCTGAAAGTTGACCACGGCCATCAACCGCTTGTGCGGGTCGTTGTCTTCGTAGATGCCGAAGAACTCCGGCATGCCGGAGTCGTAGGCCTGTGGAACGATGTCCAGCGAGTTGATGTCGAAGAAGCAATGAAAGATGGGATGCGAGGCGTCGAGCTTGATGATCTGCGCGCCGGGGAGGATGCGCTGCATGTTGTAGGCGAAGTTATCCCAGCCGCCGCCCCAGTAGATCCGCCCGGGCCCGCGGAAGTCGTCGAAAATGATGAACCCGCCCTTCTGGAGGTACGCGCGAAACGACTCCGCTTCCTTGTCGGACAGCGTCCAGAAGCCCGGCTCGACCATGTAGGCCACCGGGAACTTGAACAAGTCCGGATCGTCGAGCGACATCACCACGCTCTGATCCACGTGCGGATTCAGCAGGCTGATCGACTCCATGATCTTCATCAAGTTCTCTTCGCCGTACGGCTCGCCGTGCGCCCACGACGGCAGACCACGGTAGTAGTAGCCGCCCGGGCCCACGGTGTACTTCAGCCGCGCAAACATGAAACGGCCGTCGTAGCGCGGGTTGCCCGGCTGCGAGAAGTTTCCGTACCCGCCGCGCTGCGCCAGCGCGGACGCGGTGACGAGGAGCAGGAGCGAGGCCATGGCCGCCGTCCGTCCGAGGCTCTTGACCATATCGTTCTCAGGAGAGGTGATTGATCGCGCTGGCCATGGCGGCGGCGCCAAACCCGTTGTCGATGTTGACGACCGCAACCCCGGTCGCGCAGCTGTTGAGCATCGCGAGAAGCGGCGTGAGTCCCCCGAGGTTCGCTCCGTAACCGACGCTGGTCGGCACGGCGACGACAGGAGCGCGGATGAGACCGCCGACTACGCTGGGCAACGCGCCCTCCATGCCTGCGACGACAATGACGACCCGGGCCGCGAGGAGCCGATCGCGTTCGGCCAGCAAACGGTGAATGCCCGCGACCCCTACATCGTATAGCCGATCGACGTCGTTGCTCATGACTTCGGCGGAGACCGCGGCTTCCTCGGCCACAGGGATGTCAGAAGTTCCCGCCGCAGTCACCAGGACGACACCCCGGCCGCGAGGAGAATCTGCACGGCGCTCGATAATCCGGGCCTGTTCGTGGAAGCGGACGCCTGGTACGACCTTCGCAACGGCCATGAAGGCGGCGCCATCTGTCCGCGTCACGAGCAGGCTATGTCCACGATCAGTGATGGCCCTGGCGATGTCGGCGATCTGCTCAGGTGTTTTCCCCTGACCGTAAATGACCTCGGGAAAACCTTGCCGGTACGCGCGGTCGTGATCGACGCGGGCAAAGCCGAGGTCCTGGATCGGCGTGGCGAGACGGTGGTCGAGCGCCCGGCGCTCGGCGGCTTCGGGACTGAGCGTGCCATCGCGCACCGCCTCGAAGAGCGCGCGGAGCGACTCGAGCGTGCGAGAGGACGTATGTTCTTGATTCCCCAAGGGTTTTCGTTTGACTCCGCCAAGAGCCGGTCCATAGAATTGAAGGTCGTGTCCGGCCCCAGACAGTCCATTCTATGACGACCGACGCGATCGTCCTCGTGTCCTACTTCTTCGTCCTGAGTATCCTCGGCATGTACGGCTGGCACCGGTACTACCTTGTCTACGAGTACCCGGAAGAACGCCGATCGCGTACCCGGGCCGCCGCCGCCAATGCCGGATCCCCCCGTGGTCACTATTCAACTGCCGATTTACAACGAAATGTATGTCGCCGATCGGTTGATCGACGCCGTGTGCGAGATCGTGTATCCGCGGGAGCGGCTCGAGATCCAGGTGCTCGACGATTCGACCGACGAGACGCGCGACATCGCGGAACTGGCGGTCCGGCGTCAGGCTGCGCGCGGGTTCGACATCAAGTATGTGCACCGCAACGACCGTACGGGCTTCAAGGCCGGCGCCCTCGACGAAGGGTTGAGGCTGGCGCGCGGGGAGTTCATCGCCATTTTCGACGCGGATTTCGTGCCGCCGGCAGACTTTCTGATGAAGACCGTTCCGTATTTCCGCGACGCGAGGATCGCCTTGATCCAGGCGCGCTGGGGGCATATCAATCAGGATTACTCGCTGCTGACGAAGATCCAGGCGATCATGCTCGACGGCCATTTTGTGCTCGAGCACGGCGGCCGCAATCGATCCGGCTGCTTCTTCAATTTCAACGGCACATCCGGCGTGTGGCGCCGCGAGGCCATCGTCGATGCCGGCGGCTGGCAGCACGACACGCTCACCGAGGATCTCGACCTCAGCTATCGCGCGCAGCTTCGCGGGTGGCAGTTCCTCTTCCTGCCGGACCTGGTGACGCCGGCCGAAGTGCCGGTCGAGATGAATGCCTTCAAGTCTCAACAGTTTCGCTGGGCGAAGGGCTCGATTCAGACCTGCCGCAAGCTCCTGCCGCTCATTCTGATGTCCGACCTGCCGCTCAAGGTCAAAGCCGAGGCGTTCTTCCACCTGACGGCGAATTTCAATTACCTGCTGATGGTCCTGCTGTCGGTCCTGATGTTCCCGGCGATGTACTTCCGGTACACGATGGGATGGAACGAGATGCTCCTCATCGACGTCCCGCTGTTCATGGCGGCGACCGTCTCGGTCTTCCGGTTCTATTTCGTCTCGCAGCGCGAGGTGCACCCCGACTGGAAGACGCAGGTGAAGTATCTGCCGGCGGTCATGGCAATCGGGATCGGCCTGGCCGTGAACAATTCCCGCGCCGTCATCGAAGCGCTGATGGACAAGCCGAGCGACTTTGTCCGGACGCCCAAATACGGAATCGAGCGGCAGGAGGACGGGTGGCTGGGCAAGAAATACCACGAGTCGATGGCGATTCAGCCGCTGGTCGAAGTCGCGCTCGGCCTGTACTTCACGTTCACCGTTTTCTACGCCCTGCAGCACGACATCTACGGCACCCTGCCGTTCCTGATGCTGTTTCAATTCGGGTTCCTGTATATGGGCCTGCTGTCGATCTTCCAGCAGACAGGCGGCAGCGACGTCCTCGTGAAAGCCCCGCAGATTGCCGGCGGTAAATGACAAGTTCGACAAAGGGCTCGCGCCTTCTCTCACCCTTTTACGCTTTCACCCTTTCACCCTCTGTCAAAGATTCCCCAACGCATGTCGGTTGAAGTGAAACCAAGAGCCGGCCTGGAAGATGTCGTCGCCGGCGAGTCGGCGATCTGTTATCTGGACGGTACGCGCGGAGTGCTGGCTTATCAGGGTCACGACATCCACAACCTGGCGAATGCCGAGCGCGGCGCGTCGTTCGAGGAAGTCTGCTTTCTGCTCTGGCACGGCCGGCTCCCGACGCGGGCTGAGCTCGGGGACCTGCAGACGCAGTTGGTGGCCGGCCGCGCCGTCCCCGATCCGGTGATGCGCGCGATGCGATCGCTGCCAATGGCCGACGGCATGGATGCCCTGCGAACGCTGACGTCCATGCTCGGGCACTACGATCAGGACGCTGGCGACATGTCCCCGCACGCGAACGCCCGCAAAGCGGTGCGTCTGACAGCCCAGGTGTCGACGCTTGTCGCGGCCTGGGGCCGCGTGATGACCGGCGGCGCCCCGATCGATCCGCATCCCGCACTCGGGCACGCGGCAAATTTTCTGTACATGCTCACCGGTCAGCGGCCGTCGGAGCTGGCCGCGCGGGCGTTTGACGTGGCGCTCGTGCTTCACGCCGACCACGAACTGAACGCGTCGACGTTTGCCGCCCGCGTGGCGGCCGCCACGCTGACCGACATCCACTCGGCCATCGTCGCCGCCATCGGCACGCTGAAGGGACCGCTGCACGGCGGTGCGAACGCGGAGGTGATGAAGCTGCTGCTGGAAATCGGCCGCGACGCCGGACCGGATCGCGCCGAGCGGTTCATCCGCGCGAAGCTGGACCGGAAGGAGAAGGTGCCGGGGTTCGGCCATCGCGTCTACCGCACGGAGGACCCGCGGGCGACGCATTTGCGCCGGTTTTCGAAGTCGCTCGGCGAAAAGGCCGGCATGCCGCAATGGCACGAGATGTCGCAGCGGATTGAGGCGCTCGTGCTGAGCGAGAAGAAGCTCTATCCGAATGTCGACTTCTACTCGGCGTCGATGTACTACGCGCTGGGCATTCCGATTGACCTGTACACGCCGATTTTCGCGGTCAGCCGCATGTCCGGTTGGACCGCGCACGTACTCGAGCAGTACGGCAACAACCGCCTCATCCGCCCCAGAACCGACTATATCGGGCCGCCATATCCGCAGCAGTTCGTGCCGATTGACCAACGGTAGGTACGACCGGTACGACGGGTACGACAGGTCCAAGGAACGAGCTGACGCTGGCCCGCAGGTTCCGCGGACCCGTCGTACCGCGGTCGTACCCGCGTAGAATAGCCGCTAGTCTTCATGGATCAGCGTTTCGTCCGGAACTTCTCCGTCATCGCGCATATCGACCACGGCAAGTCGACGCTTGCGGACCGGTTTCTGGAGATGACCGGCGCCCTGCAGATGCGCGAAATGGAGGCGCAGGTGCTCGACAGCATGGATCTCGAGCGCGAGCGTGGGATCACGATCAAGGCTCACGCCGTGCGGCTGACGTACCGGGCGGATGACGGCCAGGATTACATCCTCAACTTGATCGACACGCCCGGGCACGTGGATTTCTCGTACGAAGTCACGCGGTCGCTCGCGGCCTGCGAAGGCGCCCTGCTGTTGGTCGATGCCTCGCAGGGCGTCGAGGCCCAGACGCTGGCCAACGCCTATCTGGCGGTCGAAAACAACCTCGAAATCATTCCGGTCATCAACAAGATCGACCTGCCGGGGGCCCAGCCGGAAGAGGCACGGCGGCAGATTCAGGACATCATCGGCCTCGATGCCAGCGGCGCGATCCTCGCGAGCGCGAAGGAAGGCTGGGGCGTCAAGGAGATCCTCGAGGCGATCGTGCACCGGCTGCCGCCGCCGGCCGGCGATCCCGACGCGCCGCTCAAGGCGTTGATTTTCGACTCCTGGTACGACCCGTACCGCGGCGTCGTGATTCTGACCAAGGTCATCGACGGCGTGATGCGGCCGGGCCAGAAGATCCGGCTGATGGTCACCGGGCACGACTACGAAGTCGAGCAACTGGGCGTGTTCTCACCGAAGCCGGTGCCGGTCCAGTCGCTCGGAGTCGGTGAAGCCGGCTTCATGGTCGCCAACATCAAGAACGTGGCCGACGCCAAGATTGGTGACACCATCACGGAGGTCGCGCGTCCGACCGCGACGCCGTTTCCGGGATTCAAGGAGCTGAAGCCGATGGTCTTCGCCGGGCTCTACCCGGTCGAGGGCTCGAAGTACTCGGAACTGCGCGAGGCGCTCGAGAAACTTCGTCTGAACGACGCGTCGTTCTTCTTCGAGCCGGAGACGTCGGCGGCGCTCGGGTTCGGATTCCGCTGCGGTTTCCTCGGGCTGCTCCACATGGAGATCGTCCAGGAGCGGCTCGAGCGCGAGTTCGATCAGGACCTGATCACGACGGCGCCGGGCGTGCTGTACCGCGTGACGACCACCGACGGGATCATGCAGGAGATCGACAGTCCGTCGAAGCTGCCGGACACCGGCCGGATTCAGAAGATCGAGGAGCCGATCATCACCGCCACGATGCTCACCCCCTCCGAGCACGTCGGGCCGATTCTGGCGCTCTGCCAGGAGAAGCGGGGCGTGCAAAAGGGCCTGGAGTACGTCTCGGCCGGCCGCGTCCTCATCACCTACGAACTGCCGTTCAACGAGGTCGTCCTGGACTTCTACGATCGACTGAAGACGATCTCGCGCGGCTACGCCTCGCTCGATTATCACGTGACCGGGTACCGGGAGTCGCCGCTGGTCAAGCTCGACATCCTCGTCAACGACGAGCCGGTCGACGCCCTGTCGGTGATTGTGCACGAGGACAACGCCTACCCCCGCGGGCGCGCCCTGGCGTCGAAGATGCGGGAGTTGATTCCGCGCCAGATGTTCGAGGTGGCGATTCAGGCGGCGATCGGCAGCCGCATCATCGCGCGCGAGAGCGTGAAGGCGATGCGCAAGAACGTGCTTGCCAAGTGCTACGGCGGCGACATCAGCCGGAAACGCAAGCTCCTCGAAAAACAGAAAGAGGGCAAGAAGCGGATGAAGCGGGTCGGGCGCGTCGAGATCCCGCAGGAAGCGTTTCTCGCCGTGCTCAAGGTCGGACAGGAATGACGCGCGCGGGACGATACCGCGTCAAGTCAAGTGCTTTCCGGATTAGACAGGATCCGTCATGAAGAAGTCCGTCCCGAGAGAGTACTTCGAGTCGCTCGTCATCGCCGTGATCCTGGCGCTCTTCGTCCGCACCTGGGTCTTTCAGGCGTTCAAGATTCCCACCGGCTCAATGGAGCAGAATCTGCTGATTGGCGACCATCTGATCGTCAACAAGATGGTCTTTGCGCCGTCGGCGACCCGCCTGGAGCGCGCCGTCATGCCCACGCGCGCCATCCGGCGCGGCGAAGTGATCGTGTTCAAGTACCCGAAGGAGCCGGAGCGCGACTTCGTGAAGCGCGCCATCGGGTTGCCGGGCGACACGCTCGAACTGCATCGGAAGGTTGTCTACATCAACGGGCAGCCCCTGAAGGAGCCGTACGTGCAGTTTCTGGAGCCGCCGTCCACGAGCGGTCCGCCGCGCACCGACGATGTGCGCGAGGAGTACGGGCCGATCACGGTTCCTCCCGACCAGTACTTCATGATGGGCGACAATCGGGACAACTCAGAAGACAGCCGGTACTGGGGCTTCATGCCGGAGAGCTACGTCAAGGGCAAGGCACTTTTCATCTACTACTCGTTCGACGACAACGGCTCGCTCGCCTCGATCCTGAAGGCGACCCGTTGGGATCGACTGTTCCATCGCGTCCGGTAGGTGGACGGGTCCCAGCCGCCACTCTCCGATGTCGGGGTGTGCCGGGCTCGTCGCATATTCACAAGATCGTGACTTCAACGGTCCGGGTGAGTCCCCGGGGTACGTGAATGGAACCCGCCATTCAAGAAGACGTTAAGCTAGGCGCACCCTATGGTGACTGACCTGATCGTTCCGCTCGTGACGCTGACATTCCTCGAAGTGGTGCTCGGCGTCGACAACGTCATCTTCATCTCCATTCTGTCGGGCAAGCTCCCGCAGGCCGAGCAGAAGCGCGCGCGTCGCGTCGGGCTCGTCGCGGCGATGGTGATGCGGCTCGTGCTGCTCTGGTCCATCGTCTGGATCGCGCAGCTCACCGAGCCGCTGTTCAAGGTCCTTGGGCGCGGCTTTTCAGGACGGGACTTGATTCTGCTCGGCGGCGGGCTGTTCCTGCTGGCGAAGGCGACTTACGAGATTCACGACAAGCTCGAGGGCGAAGAGCAGGGGGCCGGCCGGGCGGCGACGTCGTTTGCGAGCGTCATCGGCCAGGTCATGGTGCTCGACATCGTGTTCTCGCTCGATTCAGTGATCACGGCAATCGGCATGGCCGAGAACTTCGGGGTGATGGCCGCGGCCGTCGGTACTGGCGGTGCTCGTCATGCTGGTCGCCGCCGAGCCGATCAGCGCCGTCGTCGAACGCCACCCGACGCTGAAGATCCTGGCGCTGTCGTTCCTGCTGCTGATCGGCCTCTCGCTCATGGCCGATGGGCTCGGCCAGCACATTTCGAAGGGCTACATCTACTTCGCGATGGGCTTCTCCGTGTTTGTCGAGGCCATCAACCTGCGGATACGCAAGGGGCGGGCGCCGGTACACCTGCATCGCAAGTACGAGCAGTAGAGGCGGGCGCGCGGTGAATCGTTTGGATGTAACATTCGCAGCGCACCTCGGCTCCGCCGCCCAAGGTCTCTGGTGTGCGAGTTCGTCAGTAGATCAGGAGAGCACCGTGAAGACAACCCATTTCCTCAGCCTGCGCCCGGTTCCGTTCGCCGCCACGCTAGTCGCTGTCTTGTGCGTGGTGTGCACCGGGACGACCGACCTCGCGACAGCCGGGCGTGCGGTGGTCCAATCCAAGTCGTATGGGGGTGCACAGATTCAGGAAATCTATCGCCTCAGTCTCGAGCGTGATGACCTGATTCTGGAGGCGATCAACCAGGCCATTCATGAGCACAACATCCAGGACGGCGCCGTCCTGACAACCGTCGGAGCCACGCAGGAATGCAGCTACCACTACGTGAAGAACACGGCGATAAAGGCCGAGGACGTCGTCGTCAATCAGAGAGGTGCGGCGGAGATCCTGAACGCCAACGGCATCATCGCCAACGGAGAGCCCCACATCCACATCACACTCGCCACGCCGGAAAAGGGTGCCTTCGGTGGTCACTTGGAAAACGGCTGCAAGGTGGCCTATGTGTCCGAGATTACGATGGCGAAGTTCTCGGGCCCGCCCCTCACGCGCACGGCCAATAAGAACGGACTCACAATCCTTGGCGCAAAAAAGGACGAAAGATAGAACGAAGTGTGAAGCACGCATGCCAATCTAGTCATGCCTGACCGCTTCCATGGGGTCGATTGACGCGGCCCGTCTCGCCGGCGCCAGACACGCAACCGCCGACACGACGAGCAGTACGGCCGTCACCCCGGCCATGATGCCCGGATCCCTCGAGCTTTCCGTCAACCACTGCGCCGCCAGTCTGTCCAGGGCGACGCAGAGGACGATGCCGACGACGAGCCCCGCACCCACATTCCAGGACGTGGACGTCAAGACCATGCGGACGATGTGGCCGGCTTTGGCGCCCAGGGCCATCCGGATGCCGAACTCGTTCGTCCGCGTCGCGACGCCGTAGGACACAACGCTATAGAGGCCGATGGCGGAGAGCGCCAGCGCGAGGCCCGAGAAGATCGCGAAGAGGTTGGCGACCAGGCGCATCTGGGCGTACTCGGGCGCGCCGGTGATCCACTCGCCGAGGTCGCGCACCTTCATCACCTGCTGGTCGTGATCGACGCGGGCGATCTGCGCGCGCACGTCGCGCAGGATCGACAGCGGCGGGACGCGCGTGCGCACGAGGATCTGCGTGAACATGCGCATCTTCAGCGTGTAGGGGACGTACATCGACGGCTTGATCGGATTGCGCAGGCCGTCGTTTCTGGCGTCGGCGACGACGCCCACGATTTCCAGCCAGCCGTCGCCGCCGGCGGCCATGGGCGAGTAGGGGAGCTCGTCCTTGATCGCGGCGAACTTGATCTGACGCCCGAGCGCGTCCCCCTTCGGCCAGTACATCTTCGCCATCGACTGATTGATGACCGCCATCGCCGCGCCGCGGCGTATCTCGTCGGAACTCCACAAACGCCCCTGCGCGATTGGAATGCGCAGCAGCGGGAAGTACTCGGAACTGACGAAGTTCGTCCGCACGATCGGCTTTTCGAGCGAGCTGACGCCGAAGATGTCGATACGGGTGTCGCCACCGTTGGCCGGCGGGGTCGCGTTGGTCGAAATGCCGGCGGATTCCACTTGCGGCATGGACGCGACGGCCGCGCGCAGCTTGTCGAAGTAGACGGCGCGGTCGGTCCACGTGCCGTACGTCCCGTCGTGGACGGGGATCGGCAGCGACATCGCGTTCGTCGGGTCGTAGCCAAGGTCGGCGTTGGCCATCTTCATGAAGCCCTTGGCGGATGCGCCCGCGGCCGTCAGCATCAGCATCGTCAAGGCGACCTGCACGCCGATCATCGCGCGGTGCGTACGTTTGCCTTGCGCGCTCCCCATCACGCGGCGGGAGCTGGCCTGCATCACGCTCGCCGTGTTCGGCTTGGAGAGCTGGAGCGCGGGCCAGATGCCGAACACCACCGCGGTGACGACGGCCAGCGCGATGCTGAAGAGCAGCACAGGCACGTTCATGCGGATGACGGATTCGCTGGCGAACGAGTTGGCGGGGATCCAGGCCTTCATGACGTCAAGGCCTTGCCACGCCAAAAGAAAGCCGAGCGATGCGCCGGCGGCCCCGATCGTCAGGGCCTCCGTCAACAGTTGTCGGACGATGCGGAGGCGGGCGGCGCCGATGGCGGCGCGAATGGCCAGTTCCTGCTGCCGGTGCGACCCCCGCACCAAAAGAAGGATGGATACGTTGGCGCAGCCAATCAGGAGCAGCGACAGCACGGCGCCCAGCAGCAGATACAGCCGGGGGCCCATCGGCCGGGCGTACATTTCGATGATGCTGCGCAGATTCACTTTGAACGCATCGGGCGGGTAGCGATCCGGCGTTTCCTTCGCGAACTGCTGCATCAGCGGCAGGAGCTCGGCGTTCGCCTGCTCCACGGTCACGCCCGGACGAATCTTGATGTTCGGCGAGTAATAGATGTTGGGCGCGTACTTCGCGGCGAGCGGCATGTAGATCTCGGCCGGGTCGCGCCATTTGAAGCGCGGCGGCATCACGCCGACGATCGTGTATTTCTTGCGGACGAGTTCGATCGTTTTGCCGACGATGTTCGGGTCGCCGGAGAAGTAGCGCTGCCAGAAGGCGTAGCCGAGGACGGTCACGCGTTGCGCGTCCTGGCCGGCGGGCCCGTCGGCGGGCACGAGCCAGCGGCCGAGGATCGGCGTGACGCCCCAGTGATTCGGGTGGTTGGGCGTCACGTAGGACGCGACGACGTCTTCGGGGATGTCGCCGTCGGTGGTGGTCAGGTTCCAGCCGTCTTCGCCGACGACGCTCTCGACGGCCTTCACCTGGCGGAGCTGGTCGAGCTGGGCGGCGGACATCCCCGGGTAGCGCAGGCGGCCCTGTGCGTCCTTGAGGGACAGCTGCATCATGCGGTCGGCGCCCACGTAGGGGAACGGGTCGATGAGGATGCCGTAGATAACGCTGAACACGGCGCTGGTGGCGCCGATGCCGAGCGCGAGGGACAGGATGGCCGTCAGGGCGAAGCCAGGCCGTTTGCGCAGCTCGCGCCCGGCGTAGCGGAGGTCAGTGGTGAAGGAGGGCATGGAGGGATAGACGGAAGAAAGCGGGGAAGGTTAGGCGGAAATGGAGCCCTGCGCCTTTGGTGTCGGGGACAGAGGCCTGGACGGCGGTTCGTCAGTTCCGGACACCAGCGTCTCTCAGACGTCGTTCCGACGGGTGGGTCGCGATGCCTGGCTGACGGCGGCTCTCTCTGCCCGCCACCGGCGTGAGGGAAGCGGTCGCATCCGTCAGATGACTATCAGCGGCCGCATCATGTCGTGCTCCTCGTGCTCGAGAATATGGCAATGCCACACGTACTCGTGACCGCCGGTGCGTGGGCTCGCTGGTACGGAGAACGGTGCAGGCGCGAGATCGAATTTCATGATGACCGTTGTGCACTCGCCGGGGTTCATTCGGACCGTTTCCTTCCAGCCACGCTCGTTCGCGTCGGGAGGCCTCGGTGGGCCAAGAAATCGCAGACGCTTGACATCGAACGCCTGTCGCGAGACGACCTGCACGTTGACCAGATGGAAGTGGATGGGATGCGTGTCGCCGGAGAGGTTGAAGATGCGCCATGCTTCGACGGCGCCCGCCACTGGCACTTCGGTCGGCTCATCCTCGTAGTTTCTTCCGAAGGTCCCTTCGTACAATGGCTGTGTCGTTCCCAGCCGCTGAATCAATCGGCCAAACCGGTCGAAATCCTCGTTGAGCGTCAGGTCTCTCACCTGAACACCAGGCGGCAGGGTCGTGACGCCAGGTGGGACGAGTGGCGCCGGATCCAACGGCGGCAGCTTCAATGGCGCGTGCGGATCCTTCGCGCCGATTCGCGGCCCCACAACAATCTGAAGCAATGTTCGAGTATTTGGCCCAAACCCCGGCTGTGGTTGCGTTAATTTCCTCTTGTCGTCGGCGTCGTAATCGTTCGCGGAGTCACCTGACGGAAAGGGTGCAGGCGCGTCGTTATAGAGAATCAGAATCGAGCCCGCTGGCACGTCCGAAAAGTCGACGATGAGATCCGCGCGTTCTGCGGGAGCGAGCAGCAGCGTCGCGTCCCTGCTGCCGTCGAGGAGGACCGGATCTGGGAGGAAGCCGCCTTCAGCCGCGATTTGCACGAACGGGGGACCGGGCCGATGCACGTGTGCCTCCGTACTGCCCGGAAATGACGTGTCCTGCGCATAGAACAGACGCAAGGTGCAGAACCGCGCGTTGCACGCGTTCAGCACGCGAAGCCGGTACTTGCGTTGCTCCAGATGCGCCGTCGGAAACACGAGGCCATTCGCCAGCATCGTGTCGCCGAAGAACTCGGGAACGCAGGAAGGGAATGGCAGAGGATCGACGAACGGCCCCAGATCCGACGAATCGTACTCGCTGGGATACCAGAGATCGCCCGGCTGTCCCCACTGGTCCGCCACACTCTTGAACGTCTTGTCCTGGATGACGAGGGGAATTTCGTTCGATGGAATCGCACCTGAAGCAATCAGTGTCGCTTCTTCCAGATCGCGTATGACGTAGGCTGATGCGAGTCCTGCATACGCGTTCAGACGCGTGATGCCCAACGCATGATCGTGGTACCAGACCAGGCGCGCGCTCTGGTCGTTCGGATAGTAGTAATTGAACGTGCCCGGAGCGGGCACTCCCATATCCGGCGCCGACACCGCGCTTGGCCCGTAGGTGCCGTCGGCACCCAACCAGGAAAACGGTCCTCCGTCGCTGATCCACGGGGTATGACCGCCGTGCAGGTGGAGGGCCGTCCGGTTGGGTGCCAATCCAGCGCCCGGAAGGCTCGCGTCAACCGGCAACGGGTGAATCGGGGGCAACTGGTTGGTCAGCGTGAGCCGCACTGGTGCCCCCCGCTGTGCCACGATCACCGGACCTAGGTGCCGGTGTACGCCGGTTGTGGTATCGGCATAGCCCCATAATCTAGTGGGCGACAATTGCGGATGCAGTTGTTGGGTGTATTCTCCTGCGGTCAACTGGTAGTAGTCAGCGCCCAGATACGGAACGCTCGTAGCGACAGGGATGCCGGACGGACCCAGACTCGGCAACATCTGAATGAATTTTCTGAGTGAAGGGCTCTGAGCGGACGCGTAGGCACGTCGCCACGGGAGCATCGCGCCAACACCTGCCGTAGCCGCCACTTTCAGGAATTCCCGTCGCGTGTTTTTCATAATCTTCATCGTCGCTTCATGAGGAGGGCTGCCCCGACGTCGACCTGTGAGCGCTCGAAAAGCAAGCATGGTGCCGTCGAATATTTTGGGGGACTCGTTTGCCAGACCCAGTCGGTGCACCAGATTTTGAAGAAAGTGTGTGCACCGGAAGCTTGAGGGCGAAATATGCCGCAGCCTGCGAGATATTCTGCGGCCCTCATCGCGCGGCGCGCCGGCGGACCAATGGTCCGGGGACGACCATGATTCTGGCCCGCATGCGCCACAGCGTCACGAGAAACGCGATCCAGAACCCCGCGGCGATTGACGCGGTAATGATGAAAGCCCGCGGCGAGACATCCCACGACGTGTCGGAGACGATGCGTCCGAAGGAGAGCCCGCTGAACACGAGTGCCATCTGCAACATCCAGCGATAGCCACCCAACCGGCGGCGTGCGCGAGTGAACGCGTGCATCTCCACGTCGGGAGGCAGGCTCGGCGCTTCGACGGCCACCAGCGGATCGCGCTGCAACTGGCCAGCGAACTCCGGGTCGGATCGCAGGAACTCGTCGATCAAGGCGCGCGTTTCCGGGCTGGCCTCGCCAGACACATAGATCGGCCATAGATCAAGGATGACTGGTCGTGTGACGGTCATGTCTCGTTCCCTCCATTTCCACACGCCGCATTGAGGCGCACGCGCGCGCGATACACACGCACCTTGACGGCGGTCACGGACAGTCCAAGCATCGACGCGATCGTCTGATGGCTCAGCCCTTCGACGGTCGCCATGAGGAGCACGGCGCGATCGCTTTCGGAGAGCTGGCGCAGGGCGCGCAACACGCGCCGAAGTTCGTGACGGGACTGCGCCGTCGCCTCAGGACTCGCGGCCGGATCCGGGGCGTCATGGCCGTCCGGCAGGCTGGCGTCACGTGGCTGTCGCTTCGCGTCGCGGCACACGTTCCGCGCGATCATCAGCAAATACGCCTTGACGCTGTCGACGCGAATCCGTCCCCGCGCGGCCCAGGCACGCGCGAACGTTTCGGCAGTGACATCCTGCGCGAGGGCGGCGTCACCAGACAGGTAGCAGGCAAAGCGGTAGACGTCGGCCGCGTAACGCTCGTACACCGTTCTGAAGTCGACGTCATCCACTCTGGGGAACAATACGCGGACGTGGCGTTGAGGTTACCGGAGCGATCCTTCCCGAACGCCTTCCGTCACAGTGCTGAGCGCCGCGGCTGCGGTGCGGGTGTTTCAGCCGGCGCTCAGGCTGGCTCTGATCCAGTCCAGATACATCGCGGCGGTGTCGCGGGTGGCTTTTTCCACCTTGCCGCGCAGCAGGCGCGTGGCCATCCCGCTCAGCATCGAGGACCGTGCGCGCGCGCCGACGATGGCGTAGAACCCCTGGCCGTTCGGCGCCGACGCCAGTGACACCACGGTGAGTTCTGCATCGACGTAGCGGCTGGCGTAGAGCTGCTTGTCCGCAATGAAAACGTCTCCACCCGTGGGTTGGTAAATGACCAACTGATGCAGCGAAATTGACGCGTCAGGCCCTGCGCCGCCTTTCCCCCGGTACAGGAACTGCTGTGATTCCGGAAGTCGCGCCGACGGAAACCCCTCCAGGTAGGCGGCTAGAGCCGGAGCCACGCCATAGAGCTCCCGCGACTGGTACAAAAGCTGATGGAAGTCGTCGGCGCGGAGGCGGGGCGGCTTGTCGTTGTGGGTCGATCCGAGCGCCTGGTCGCCGCCTCTGAGATACGCCTGCGCATGCGAGAGCATCAGCTCCCGCATGAAGAGATTGGCGCGTTTGGCGGCATCCGGCGCGTTCCAATCCACATCGGTCTGGAAACGCTGAATCGCCGGATCGCCCAGCAGGAGATCACAGCTTCCCGGGCGGCACTTCCGCACGGCCGCGAGCTCAGCGGCGTCAAGGGAAAGGTCGGCGAAGTCGCCGATTTGGGGCGTATCGCTGATCCGGCGGGACAGACCAAGCTCGGCGGCCTTCCGAAAGCTGGCGATCTCCTGGAACCAGTAGACCAGCCGGTCGGCCTTGGCGTTCATCTTGACGGCGGCGAGCACGCCAACCTCCGTGCTGTCGTTCGACGGAAGCAGCTTCGCGACCGATTTCCCGCCCCGGACCTGCTCGAGCTCGGCCGGCGTGAAGCCAAAGCGTTCGGCCAGAAGGCGCTCGGCGTCGATGGCGCGAACCTGCGCCGATCCGGGCTGAAGCGCCATCACGACGGCGACGGTGATGAGTACGCCAAACCATAGTCTGTGCATGTTGTCTCCTCCGACCGCGCGAACATCACGCGACGTCCACGGGCGTCGCTCTCACCGCGTGTCGTGAATCCGGGCCGCGGTCAACTGGCCAGCGACACGCACGATTCGGCGGTCGATTTCCCGGACGATTCCGATCCAGCTGACGTGCTGAGGAGGCAAGACTGACGCCATCGGGCCATGCGCGGTTTCTGCCATGGCCCTGTGTTCAAGTGTGCCAGGATCGCGACAGGCTGTCAGCAGGTACCGGCCTATTGAACGCGTTCCTGGAACGCGCAGCTATCGTCCGCGAAACGTTTCAGCACTCCCCGGCGCGTGAACGTCGATCGTCCTGCCAGCGACGCGACCTGTGATGTGGAACTGCGCGCGCAACTGTAAGAAATCCATCCGCCCACCGAATCGCTGGTGCTGTCCAGTGACGGTGGTCTGCACCACGGCAAGATCCATACTGAGTTCAAGTGACGCGCCACGCGCCCGCACGAGAATCTGCTTCGGCCGATTGGTGCCTGCCTCGTTGACCTCCTCAATCCTGACGTTGGTCGCGTAACCGACCGGCCCATCCGGACCGATGGCCATGAGAAAACCGGGAATCCTGCTCGCGTCGGCGACGTCGGCAGGCGGATGCACGCGGCCGTAGACGAATGACAGGCCATCGCCCTGCACTTGCCCCCACTGCCACGACACGCCGTCCCAGAATCCCCAGTTATGGTCGTGATAACCGGCCCCGCCGTTGAAATCGATGCTGGTGCTGTTCGTATGGATCGATCCGCTGAGCGTCCCGGACATCGCCGGAACAACGTAGCCCGACACCCAGCCGCGCGCCCCATGAATGGCCAACGGGGGCAGCGCGTGGCCTGGCGTCGCGGCAATCACGAGATCACCGGTTGCACGGCCCTTCTGTCCTTCGGCCGGCAGATCGATGCTGAGGTGGTATTCACGGCCGATCAGCCGGACACTGGTCCGTCCAATCGTCAAATCGGGAGCGGAGGCAAGCAGCGCGGTCTCGTCGAGCTCTCCGTCATCCGAGAACGACGTCATGACCCCCGCGTGCTCCAGCTGCAGGCGAACACCGATCGGCCGGCGGCCGGATGCCAGGCGAGGCCCGGCGATGAAACTCACATAGAAACGTCCTGACGCCGCGCGCCCGTTGAAATAGAGCCATTCGGCCCACGAGGACGAACGGGCCGGCACGTCGGGAATCGAATGGAACCGATCGATCGCGCGAAGGACCCGTTCTGGATTCGGTGCGACCCACGCGCGGTCGGCCGGCGTGTCGATCCAGGCCTTGGTCGCGGCCGTCTCGGGATCGCCCAACGCACGTTCGAGGCTCGGAATCCCGCCGCGAGCTCTGACCGGCGTCGCTCCGTGCGCATCGATCAGATACAAAGCCGCCTGGTCGAAGGGCGCGGCGACGGCAACCTGCGGCGCGAGCGGACCGGCATGAAACACGTCGGAGATCACGAACTTCGCATTCGCAAGACGACCGGTGTCGCCACGGACGACGACGTCGCCCCCACCGTCGAGCGCGGGCGCGCGCGCTTGATCGAGGATGACCGCCCCGATGCCGAGCAGGGCCGCCATCACGGCGACGCCGAGGCCGAATCCGATTGACAGGACAATCGTGCGGAGCGGTTGCGCAACGAGCGATCGAATCGCGAGCGTCACGATCATTGCCTCGAGTCCTCCACGATGCGCCCGTCCCGCATCTTGACGAGCCGCGCCGCGCGGCCCGCCACCGCAGGATCGTGTGTGACCACGACCACCGCGGTGCCGTCCGCGTGCAGCGCGTCGAACAAGGCGATGATTTGCTCGCCCGTCACCTGATCCAGCTCCCCGGTCGGCTCGTCGGCGAGCAGAAGCCGCGGCCGGTTCGCGAGCGCGCGTGCAATCGCCACGCGCTGCATCTCACCGCCGGACAGCTCGGGCGGCCGATGGTCGACTCGCTCGGCCAGTCCGACAAACTCCAGCAGCTCACGCGTGCGCGTTCGACGTGCGGCGCGCCCGACACCCGCTTCCGCCTGCGGAAGCTCCACGTTTTCCCACGCCGTGAGCATGGGAAGCAGAAAGAAGCGCTGAAAAACGAACCCGATGTCGCGCAGCCGCAGGCGGCTGCGCTCCGCATCCCGCAGCGATCCGATCTCGCGATCGCAAAACCACACCTCGCCGGAAGTCGGCACGTCAACGCCGCCGAGCAGGTGCAGCAGCGTCGATTTACCGCAGCCAGAGGGGCCGACGACCCCGACGTACTCGCCGCGCGCTATCGCCAGCGACACATCGTTCAGCGCCACGACCGGACCCGCCGGCATCGGAAAAATACGCGAAAGCTGTCGCGCCTCGACGATCGCGTCGGTCACGACACGACCTCGCGGCGCAGTGTGGCGGCGATCGGCAATACCGCGATGATTCGCATCGGATAAAACGCCGCGCCGATGGCCGCAGCGGTGAGGAGCCACCCGTACGTCAGGAGCACATGTGGCTCGAACACGAAGAAGTGCACGCCGACAGGGATGCCGGGCAGCTCGCGAAGGATGTGATCCAGCCAGATCGACAATGCGAGTCCAACGGGCACAGCGAGGATGGCGCCGGCGCCCACCAGGAGCACCGATTCGAAAAGGACGCCGGTGACCACACGGCCTCGCGAGAGCCCGATGGCGCGAAGCATGGCGATGTCGCCGAGCCGCCCATTGACCGACACGGTCAACAGCACGGTAATCAGCAGGAAGCCGAAGAAGAGCGTGACCGTCGCCAGCACGGATGAGATCTGACGAAAGTACCAAAACTCGACGCGGCTGAATCGCTCCAGGAGGTCCTCATTCGTCACCACGTGAAGACCCAGCCCCAACCGGCGAATTGCGGCAGCGGCGGCGACCGCGCCGACGTCCTGCCGCGATCGGACCATCAGCATGTCGGCTCCTTCGGACTCACGGCCGCACAGGCGCCGCAGGCCGTCAAGGCGGCCGGCCGCCGTCCTGGCCGTTGTGTCGTCGAAGGGAAACTCGGCGATCCCCGAGATGGTGAACGTCAGCGAGGGGAGCACGTTCGACTCATTTGCGCAGACGCCGTGCAGTTGCAGTCTCGATCCCACAGCGAGGCCAAGAGTCCGGGACAGATTGCGGTTGATGACCAACGGCTCCTCGGCCCCGGACTCACTCGGGAGATCACGGCCCTCGAGCATCGACCACATTGGCCGTCCGGCAGGATCCGTTCCGATGAAGCGAATCTGCTCGCCTTCGTTGCCGGCGCTCGCGCCGGGCGTCTCGATTTCGGTCTGACCGACGCGCACCTGGAGCACTGCCTCAACCTCGGGGAGTGTCGCGATCCGGCGTGCCGCCGCCTCGCCGAGTTCGATTGACGGCCCGGCGAACGGCCGCGCATCGGTCGCCAGCACACGCACGTCGAATCCTGCGCGATCGAGCAAGTCGCGGAATGACAGGACCAACCCGCGCGAAAGGAGCAGCATGTCAAACAGCAGCGCACCAATGGCCACGACGCCAAGCACGCCAAGCCCTGTACGCGCCGGTTGCCGGACGCTGCTGACCCATGCGGATTGCAACGCACGGCCGATCATCGTCGGATGAGCGCGAGGACATGACGGCGAAGTAATGTCCAGGACGCGACAAGACTTGCGACAACACCAAGAGGCAGCGCGAGGGTGACTGACTGCAACGCCACCGCCGGCGTGATCCGCAGGAACACCAACGCCGTGTCGTACCGCCACTGGAAGAGGCGGTTGAACCACCGCTGTGCGGCGAGCGCGAAGAGCAGGCCGAACACGGTGCCCGCTGCGGCGATGAGCGTCCCCTCGACCAGGACCTGCATCAGGATTCGCCGGCGGGTGAGGCCGATGAGGCGAAGCGTTCCGACGACTTCGCGCCGTTCGTCTACCAGCATCACCATCAGGGCCAGTAAGAACACTGCGCTGCCGAGCACGGTCACGATGGCGATGGCGAGATGAAACCGCTCGATGACGACGAATGTGCTGGTCCTCTCGTTCGGTGCCGCGGTGGCTCGCGCGACAAGCACCGGGAACCGCGTCGACAGATCGCGTGCGAACGCGTCGGCGCGGGCGGGGTCGACAAGCGCGACGTTGATGCTGCCGACCGTCTCACGCGCGGCGGCATCAGACGGATCCGTCGTCAGGTCCAGCAGATCGGCCAGGTGAACGCGCGTTTCGAAGTGCGCCTCGGCGAAGCGCATTGGATCTGGAATCGGCTCGTAGACGCCATCGACACGGAATTCACGCGCGCGCTCGGCTGTGGGTACGGTCGAGAGACGGACGGTGTCGCCAGCGCGGAGCCCGCGCGCTTCCGCGAGCTGGCGCGAGATCAGAATACCCGGAAGCTGGATCGTTTGAGCGATGCCGATCGAGACCGCGGCGATCACAAGTGCGGCTGCGGCAGCGAGCGTCACCAGTCGCGGGCGAGTCATGTGTCAGTGTAAAACGGGCGGTTGCATAAGATCCCTCGGGGCACACAGCCAGTCCCAAAGCCATCCTGCTCGAGCTGAAGAACGGCCTGCAAGCTTCTGGCGCCATCCATGGGCAACGTCCGTGAGTGGCCGGCATCGGACGCCTGTTGAACCGGCATGAGGTCTCCAACATCTTGTCAGAGCTGTGCGTCTATATGGACGTGACCGAGGGAGCGCTCGGCGTGGCGGCGTCGGACGACTGCGGCGCCGATGTGCCCGAACGGCGGCTGCACGCGCTGTTTGACGCGCACCATCAGCGGCTGTATCGGCTGGCGCGCCGCCTTGTAGCCACGAGCGATGAGGCCCGGGATCTCGTGCAGGACACCTTCGTGCGAGCTGCGCAGACGTGGCGCACAGCACCGCCGGACATCGCGAAAGAAGAAGCCTGGCTGGTTCGGGTGCTCGTCAACCTCTGTCGCGATCGGTGGCGACGGCGCTCGGTTCGGCGCCGGTTCATTCAGCAGCACGCCCTCGGCCGCGACCACACTACGCCGCATGCGGAGCGGTCACTCATTGCGCACGATACCGTCTGGCGCGCCCTTCGGGCCCTCACGCCACGCCGCCGGGCCGTCGTCGTGCTGTACGAGCTTGAAGGTGTCGACCTGAAGGACATCGCCGCACTGTTAGGCGTGACGAGCGCGACCGTGCGATGGCATCTGTCGATGGGTCGGCGGGAACTCGAACGCATCATCAGGAGCGAGCCTCGACCATGAACGCTGTACGAGCCCGATTACGAGCCGGCGATCCGCTGCACGAGGAGCCGGAACTGTCGCCGGAGGATGTGGAAGGTCTTCGCGACCGGCTGCGTCAGATCACGCTTCCAGTGAGACGGCCGCTCTGGACGGCTCAGAGGATGTGGATCGCGCTGGCGTGTGTCGCGAGTCTGGGCCTGTGGCTGCACCCGTGGGTGACCCAGCGGTGGACCTCGGCATGGCCGTCACCGAGCGTCAACGGGTTAGGTGACCCCACCCTCGTTGACACGGGCCGGCGTCAATTGCAGTTCGTCACCCCCGGTGGGACGCAAGTCATCTGGGTGATGGACGTGCGTGTCCAGTCGAAGTGAGGTCACATGAACGGCAACGTCAGGACAATATTGATCGCGGTCAGCGTCTTCGTGAGCACGTCGGCCCACGCACAAACGTCGTCCGGCGGCGGACCCCTCACGCAAGCGAATCGACCGTCGGCCCTGCGCGGGTTCAGCGTGGTGCTGGTAGAAGGCAACCTGCGGACAGGTCCCACGACGGAGAGTCTGTCTCTTCCACCGGCCGCCGCGAAGGCGCTCGCCGATCTGAAAGATTTCTTACCCTACAAGAGTTTTCGCCTGCTTGACACGCAATGGACGATGGGGTCGGGGCGGATGACGGGCGAGCTCCGCGGCACCGAAGGCAAGAGCTATGCGCTGGAGGTCACGCACGCGGACGACCTTGGCTTTGGCGATCCCGCATCGATCACGATTTCCAGATTCGCGTTGAGTGAGGCGTCCGCCAGTACCGATCGCGGCCGGGCGATCGTCAGAGGCGTCGCAAAACAATCTGTTCAGTGGTTTCCACGGCAACGCGGCGTCGGCATGGTCTCTCGCGCACCCGCTGATCGACACATCCTTCCGGATGAAGATCGGCGAAACCGTCGTCGTGGGCACGTCGCGGCTGCAAGGCGATACGGCGCTCATCGTCCTGCTCACAGCTGTCCCAAACGGCGACAAAGCACCCAACGCGGGACGATAACGCGCGCTTGGTCAAACGGATAACCAAGGTCATGCGTGTCTCGTCAAAGCCCATCATGACGAATCTGCGAGCTCGGATGGTCCTTGTGCTGGCCGTCGCGATTCCATGCGTGGGTCTGATCGCCCTGGCCGCCAAACCGCGCGCGCTTGCGCCGCGAACGATCGAGCTGATGACGAAGCCCTTCGTGCCGAGTCCCCAGAATCTCGCCGAGTGGCACTTGACACGAGACGAGTGGGCCGGCAAGCGCGCCGCCGCCGATCGGTCGATGTTCGGCCATGCCACTGGCGGCGCGTACCGCGTCACGATCGAGGGCGCGTCTCATCAAAGTTTCACCGACGATCCGTTCATCATCGGCGCGCTCACAGGCGCGAACGGCGCAGCCGCCCACGAGCGGCGCATGCAGGTCATCCGCCGGTACGCCGTCGCGTTTCTCGATCGCCATCTGGCCGGCCGGGAAGACACGCTGCTGGATCGGCAAGCGGCCGATTTCCCCGAAGTGCAGGTCGAGCGGTGGCCTGCGGGCTCATCGCCATCGCAGCATTGACGGGATGTCCAGGCCGCGCAGCACTCCTCGAGCAACCCCAGCGTCGACGTAGAGCAGGCCGCAGGCGAAGATCGCTTCCAGTCGGTGGCAGAGTTGCGAGGGATCAGCGGGGCAGAAGCGCTGCGATCATCGCGTCTGCGATGAACCGTCCGTACCGTTCGATGGACCAGCCCCGTCGGAGGACGAGCAGTTCGTAGAGCTCGGGCGAGGGTGAGACCGGTCCGCAATTCCGGATCGCTCGCCGCGGCGTGCATCGGACTGTCGCCCGCCAGGGCCTGGTCCCGGATCGCTCGCACGAGCGCGACCTTGTTGCCGAAGACCTTGTAGACGGTCTCTTCCGACACGCCACCGCTGAACTCGTCGTGCCTCTGCAATCGGCCGACGATGCTATTCACATCTCAGCGCACGTGCAAACGGCGCAGGTGGTCACCTCCGCTCGCAGGCTAGGGTGTCCAACCGCAAGTACCACTTCAAGCCAAATGACTTTCCGTGTAATAAACTCGCTGCCTGGGAGACTCGCATGCGCCGCTTCGCGCTGTTTGTCACACTGTTCCTGTCGTCAATTGCGCAGGCCGCGGTGACTGGAACATGACGCCGCCGACCGTGAATGCCTATTCGAATGCCTCCGGCGTCGAAATCGTGTTTCCAGCCGGCATTCTTCAGCCGCCGCTCTTCGACTTGAATGCAGACGACGCCGCGAACTACGGCGCGATTGGCGCGGTCGTCGGCCGCGAGATGGGGCATCAGTTCGACGACAACGGCTCGAAGTACGACGCGACCGGGGCGCGCGCCGACTGGTGGACGCCGTCGGATCGCGCCAAGTTCGACGCGCGCGCGAATTGCATCGTGGATCAGTTCAACGGCATCGACGTGGGTGAAGGTCAGCATCACAACGGCCGGCTCGTGCTGGGCGAAGCTCTCGGCGACCTTGGAGGGGTGACGATAGCCTATCGCGCCTATCGGCGATCGCTCGCCGGCCGACCGGAGCCCGCGCCGATGGACGGTTACACGGCGGATCAGCGTTTCTTTCTCGCGTTCGCTCGAACCTGGAGGACCGCGTTCCGGCCCGAGGCGGTGCGCCTGCAGCTCGCCACCAACCCGCATCCTCTGGCGAAGTACCGCGCGAACGCGACGCTGCAGAACATGCCGGAGTTCCACCGCGCCTTCAACTGCCAGCTCGGCGATCCGATGGTCCGGCCTCCCGCGCAGCAGTGCAAGTTGTGGTAGCGGCAGTCGTCGGTGGAATGGCCGCCGGAATAGTGGCGTCTCAGCGGCGGTCTGCCGATAACGCCCGGCCTGCCGGATGAAGGCACGACAATCTTCGCTCGAGCCCACGCAAGGACATATGATTACGATTCGTTGGCGGTGATCCGATCATGATGAACGGACCGCCCGGCTCCGTATGCCTGTTGTGCTTTCCAAGCCACCGGATCTTGTCGATCGGCTGACGGCCTTCAATTCGATGGCGGGCATCCCCGGCACGGAGATTCAATGGCTGGTCGCCGCCGGCGAACTCCGTCGCTTCGCACGCGGGGAGATCATTCTTCACAAGGGTGCGGAAGCACGGGAGATGATCATCATCCTGACCGGTAGAATTGTGGTCAGATTCGAGCATGGCACAGGTCATCGACACGCGATCGAATCGACGGCCGGCGCCCTGACCGGCGTGCTCCCGTATTCACGGCTGACGCTCGCGCTGGGTGAGGTGGTGAGCGAGGAGGAGACCGACGCCCTGGTGATCGACCGCGATCAACTTCCTGAGGTGATTCGCGAGTGTCCGACCCTCACGACCAGACTCGTGCACGCGATGGTGGATCGCACCCGCGTCTTCGCCGGCATCAACTGGCAGGATGAGAAGCTGCTCTCGCTCGGCCGGCTGGCCGCTGGCCTGGCGCATGAGCTGGACAACCCGGCCTCAGCTGCGGCGCGAAGCGCCAAGCTTTTGAACGCCGCGCTGCGGGAGCTCGGCGATGCGGCGTTCGCGTTGAGCGCCGCGCAGCCGACGCCGGAGGAGCGCGCGCGGATCGCCGCGCTCGTCGACGAGTCGCTCGGTGCAGCGCCCGCCGGCGTGCTCTCTCCGCTGGAGCGCTCGGCTCGCGAGGACGCGCTGGCGAATTGGCTCGAGACTCACGGCGCCGACGCCGCCCCCGCGGCGGCGTTCGCCGAGCATGGGCTCACCGTCGCAGCCCTTGATGGCCTCGCAGCCGCGCTTCCCGGCACGCTGCTTGCCACGGCGGTGCGTTGGATCGGCGCAGCGAACACCGGTGCAGAACTGGCGGCCAATGTCGAACGGTCCGCCAGCCGGATTCATGAGCTCGTGTCGGCCGTGAAACGATTCAGCTACGTGGATCGCGGCGGGGCGCCGGAGCCGACTGACATCGGATCGGCGCTGAGCAATACCGTGGCGGTGCTCGCGGCGAAGGCCCGGGAGAAGTCCATCCGCGTCACGCTGGACGTCGCCCCGGACCTTCCGCCCGTGCTGGCCAATTGTGCGGCGCTCAATCAGGTCTGGTCGAATCTGCTCGAAAACGCGCTCGACGCGGCGCCGCCATCTGGCGCGGTCCGCGTCGACGCCGCGCGCCAGGATGGGGCGATCGTGGTGCGCGTGATTGACGACGGTCCTGGGATCCCGCCGGAGGTGCAGCAGCGAATGTTCGATCCCTTCTTCACCACCAAGGAGGTGGGCGAGGGGTCCGGGCTTGGTCTCGATATCGCGCGCCGCGTCGTGCGCACGCTCGAAGGACAGATTGATGTGGACACGCGACCCGGCCGAACGGAGTTCCGGGTCTGCCTTCCCGTGCGTGATGCTGGCACGTGAGACGAGCCGTGTGGCGATTCATCTCCCGTGCGGGATGCCCTGGCGAAAGAGAGGCTCGCACTAACGAGTACCTCCCGATGACGCGGATCGTCCCGCAACCCTCAGATTCGAGAACGTCGAACTCGGATCGGTGGGATCCGGAGCCTCGATGGCCCGCATTGGTCGCTGTTGTGGCGGTCGCAGGCCTGGCATTGGCTCTGCCGCCCTACCTGACACTCGGACCACCCTGGTTGTTCCCGGCGATTTCCGGCGCATTGCTGGTGCCCACCGTGATGTCGCACCGCGCTGGGAAACATCATGTCAATCGGATCTTCGGCTTCATCGTCAATGGTTGGGTGACGCTGGGGCTTGTCGCGGCGGTGATTCTTCTGATTCTGGCCTTACCACAACACCGGGAATCGCCGTCGGCCCTCCTCCTGTCGGCAACCTCAGTCTGGTTGACGAACATTCTCGTCTTTGCGCTCTGGTACTGGCGCTTGGATGCAGGGGGGCCGCACGGCCGGGATCTGCGGCAAGGCCACATAAGCGGCTCGTTTCTGTTTCCTCAAATGACGATGGAGGACGCGCAGCTGGGGGATCAGCCGATCTGGTCTCCGAACTTCGCCGATTACCTGTTTCTGGCGTTCAACACGAGCACCGCGTTTTCGCCCACGGACACGCCACCGCTGGCCCGATGGGCTAAAGGGCTGATGATGTTGCAGTCAATCATCTCGCTGACCGTCCTGGCTCTCCTGGCCGCCCGGGCGGTTAACATCCTGTAAGCGGGACCCGTGACGTTTGTCGTTGCGCGGTGGTGTCGTGAGCCCAGTGTTGCGAGGACGAGGAGGTCGAACCGATGGCGATCATCAGACTCAACGTGAATGGCCGGGCGCACAGCGTCGACGTCGATCCCGCGACGCCGCTCCTGTACGTCCTCCGCAACGATCTCGATCTGCACGGCCCGCGGTTCGGCTGCGGCCTCGCCCAGTGCGGCGTCTGCACCGTGATCCTCAAGGGCGATGCGGTGCGCTCCTGCAGTCTCCCGGTCTCTGCCGCACAGGGCGCCGAGGTCACCACGCTCGAGGGGTTGTCTGTCGACGGCAAGCTCCACCCGCTTCAGCAGGCGTGGATCGACGAGCAGGTGCCGGCATGTGGTTACTGCCAGAACGGCCAGATCCTGACCGCGAAAGCGCTGCTGGACAAGAACCCGACGCCCACAGACACGCAGATCCGGCAGGGCATGGCGGGCGTCCTGTGCCGCTGCATGACGTACTACCGCATTCAGTCCGCCATCAAGCGCGCGTCGAAGACGATCGCATCCGCCGGGACGGCGAGCAGTGAGGTGATCGCATGACCACCCGACGAGACTTCATCAAGACCTCTGGCTTTCTCGTCGTCGGTTTCAGCCTGGCCGGTGTCGATCTTCCGCTCGTGGCGCAGGGCCCAGGCGCTGGTCCGTATCCGGACGTGGATTTCAGGAAGCTCGACTCCTGGATCGTGATCCGCCAGGACAACACGGCGACGTTCTTCGTCGGCAAGACCGATCTCGGTCAGGGAACCGGCACGGCGTTCCGGCAGGTGATGGCCGACGAGCTCGACATGCCCTACGACCGCACGACCTGCGTGATGGGCGGCGACCGACATCACCGTGGATCAGGGCGGATCGGGAGGGTCGGACGCGCTCCAGACCGATGGCTATCCGATGCGTCGCGTCGCCGCCGAGGCCCGGCGCGTGCTGCTCGAGATGGCGTCGACGCGGTTTGGCGTGCCTGTGGCCCAGCTCGCAGTGAGCGACGGGGTCGTATCCGTCGCCGCGGATCCGTCGAAGCGGGTCACGTACGGAGAGCTGATCGGCGGGCGGAAGTTCAACGTCACGCTGACTGGCAACAACGTCGACGCGACGACCGGCGTGGCAAAGCTGAAGGACGTGCAACAGTTCAAGATCGTCGGTACCTCTCCGAAGCGCTACGACATCCCCGCCAAGGTGGACGGCTCGCTGAAATGGGCGGTCGATGTGAAGGTGCCCGGCATGGTACACGCGCGCAACGTGAAGCCGCCGGTTGCGGGCGCCAAGCTGATGAGCATCGACGAGTCGTCGGTCAAAAGCCTCCCGGGATTCCTGAAGGTGGTGAGCAAGGGCAACTACGTTGCGGTCGTGTGCGAACGCGAAGAGCAGGCGATTCAGGCAGCGCAGCAGCTCAAGGTCAACTGGAGCAAGCCGGCCATCGCGGCGTTCCCGTCGTCCGAGGATCTCTTCACCTACATGCGCGGCGTGACGCCGGCCTCCAGCACGCCGCCGAGCGTTCGCGGCAACGTGGACGCCGCGATGAAGGATGCCGCGAAGATCGTCGAAGCCGACTACGAGATCCCGTTCCAGGGACACTCGTCCATCGGACCCGCCCACGCGATGGCGGATCCGTCCAACGATCAGTTGACGATCTACTCGAACGACATGAAGTCGTACCTGCTGCGCGACGGTGTCGCCACGTTCCTTCAGATCCCCCGCGATCGTGTTCGCGTCGTGTGGATGGATGGGCCCCAGGGCTATGGACGTACGGCCGCCGACGATGCGGGGTTCGAGGCGGCGTTTCTGGCGAAAGAAATGGGACGTCCCGTGCGCGTGCAGTGGATGAGGGAAGAGGAGACCGGCTGGGACTCCAAGGCGCCGGCGTTTGCCGTCAAAGTGCGCGGTGGGCTGGACGCGCAGGGAAACCTCCTCGCGCTCGACTACGACGCCCGAGCCGCGGACTTCAACCACCTCGGCTACAACGAGCCGGACACCGTGCTGATTGCCCAGCTGATGGGCGTACGTCGTGCCACGCCGGCGCGAGGCAGCGCTTCGACGCCGAGCGAGATGTACGTCATTCCCAACCGGCGCATGGCGACCCATGTGGTGAGCCTGCCACTCGTGTGGGAGACGCCGCTGCGGACAGGCAACCTGCGCGACCCAAACGGGCCGCAAGCCACGTTCGCGTCGGAGTCGTTCATCGACGAGCTGGCCGCGGCGGCGAGCACTGACCCGGTGCAGTTCAGGCTGAAGCTTCTGACGGCGAGCGCTGACGACGACAGCGGGTTCAAGCGCGCGAGATCGATCGCGTGCATCAAGGCGGCGGCGGATGCGTTCAAGTGGGACAGCCGGCCGTCACCGAAGCCGCTCGGCGCCGGTGACATCCTTACCGGCCGAGGGATCGCCTACGCCTATCGGAGCCAGACGGTGGTTGCGGAGATCGCCGAGGTCGAGGTCAACCGGCGGACAGGTCACGTCTGGGTGAAACGCATGATCTGTGCGTACGACTGCGGTCTGGTGGTCAATCCGGAAGCGCTGCGCCGTACGGCCGAGAACGGGATGCTCCACTCTCTCAGCCGCGCGCTGCACGAGGAGGTGCAGTTCGACACCGAGAAGGTGACGAGCGTGAACTGGGCCTCGTACCCGACGATGACGCATCTCGACACACCGGAGTCGCTCGAGGTCATCCTCGTGAACGGCGATCCGAACCCGAAGCGGCCGGACCTGCCGCACTACGGCGCGGGCGAAACCGTCTGCAAGCCGACGCTCGCGGCGATTGCGAACGCGATCTTCGACGCCACCGGCGTTCGCCTGCGACGCGTGCCCTTCCGCGATACTCGAGTGCTCGCGGCGCTGAGGGCGGCGAGAGTGTAGACAGGGTCGTGCTCTTCGGTGCACCGCGCATGTCCGCCGACCGAGTGCCCGCTCGCAGTTGATGTGATGTCTCGCGACCTCCGTGGACGCGACGCTCGAAACCGCTGCCTCCATCCGCTCGGATTGCGACGTTCGATCGCCTTCCCGGGACAGGTGGCGCTCGTGCCCGGCGACATGTTTCGATTCGAAGGGCGGCTCGTCCCGGCGAACGCGCAGTAAGATCCTGAAGCACCCGTCGGAGCGGCCCTCGGCCGCTCCGACGCGCGGGCTGACGGCAGCGCCGTGTCGCGGCCTGCAGCGATCCGCCGACTCATTGTCCTGCTGCTGGTGTTGGCAGGTTCGGAGCCAGATGGAAACGGACAACGCTCTCAGCAGCGCCAGAGTGACTGGTGAACCCGGCAACCCGTGCGTCATGGTGATCTTCGGTGCCTCAGGGGATCTCACGAAACGCAAGTTGATTCCGGCGCTCTACAACCTGGCCAAGGACAACCTGCTTTCTCGCGAGTTTGCGCTCATCGGTTTCGCTCGTCCCGAGATGAGCCACGAGCAGTTCCGCGACAGATGCGGCGAGGAAGTCAGGCAATTCGGCACCGACCCGATCGATCCCGATGTGTGGCACTGGTTCGCGCGGCGCCTGTACTACGTCCGCGGCGACTTCGCGGATGAAGCGGCATTTCGGGACCTGAAGACGCTGCTTGGCGAGATCGACGGCGAGCACGGCACGCGGGGCAACTATCTGTACTACCTGGCCACAGCGCCGGAGTTTTTCGCGAAGTGTGTCCATCGTGTGGGCGACCTTGGCCTGGCGGCCGAGGACAACGGCCAATGGCGGCGCGTCATCATTGAAAAGCCTTTTGGACGTGATTTCGAGTCGGCTCGAGCATTGAACGCCGACATCCGGCAGGTCCTGCAGGAGCGGCAGATCTATCGCATCGATCACTACCTTGGGAAGGAGACCGTTCAGAACATTCTGGCCTTTCGCTTTTCCAACGGCATCTTCGAGCCGGTCTGGAACCGCAACTACGTCGACCACGTGCAGATTACGGTCGCCGAGACGGTCGGCGTGGAGCGACGCGGCGGCTACTACGAGAGCGCTGGAACGTTGAGAGACATGGTCCCGAATCACATCTTTCAACTGCTCTGCCTGACCGCGATGGAGCCGCCGGTGTCATTCGACGCCGACGTCGTTCGGGACGAGCAAGCCAAGATTCTCAAGGCCATGCAGGTGTTCGACGACCGGGATGTGTTGCTGCGCGCCGTGCGCGGACAGTACGGGCCGACGCCTGACGGTGTGGCCGGATACCGCCAGGAGCCGAAGGTGTCGGAGACCTCGAGGACGGAGACGTATGTCGCGCTCAAGTTGTCGATCGACAACTGGCGCTGGGCCGATGTCCCCTTCTATGTCCGCACCGGCAAACGGCTTGCCAGGCGCGCGACGCAGATTGTCGTTCAGTTCAAGCGCGCGCCGTTCGTGCTCTTCCGGAAGACGGCCGTCGATCGACTCGAGCCCAATCGACTCGTGCTGCACCTGCAGCCGGACGAAGGCATCTCGTTGAGTTTTGGCGCCAAGTTTCCAGGGCCCGTCGTCCGGCTCGGCGGCGTCGAGATGTCGTTCAACTACGCCGACTATTTCCACGCGACGCCGCAGACCGGCTACGAGCGCCTGCTGTACGACTGCATGCTCGGCGACGCCACGTTGTTTCAGCGATCCGACGTGCTCGAAGCGGCCTGGAGAGTCGTCGCACCGATTCAGAACGTCTGGGGCGCGCTCGATCCGCGCGAGTTCCCCAACTATGCCGCCGGTTCCTGGGGTCCGGAGGCGGCCGCGGACCTGCTCGCTCGCGACGGGCGCAATTGGTACGCTACAGCCGGGCCGCGTCGAAGTGGTGAGACCAGGAAAGATTAGGCCGATGCGGCCTCATTCGTTCACGTGCACGACACGCGCCGGGGGAAAGCCGTTGAAGGACGTGCTGCTGGCCGCTGAGTACGCGCCGATGTTCGGCGCATAGACGTACTCGCCAAGCTCGAGGTCGGGCAGTTCCTCGGCCAGGCCGATCGTGTCGAGAGCGTCGCAAGTTGGTCCGAAAACGGAGCAGAGCTGTGTCGGACCTTTCTTGAAACTCTTCAGCGGGTAGCGGCAGTGGTCGAAAATCACCCCGCTGAACGTGTGGTAGACGCCGTCGTCGACGTAATAGCAGAGTTTGCCGTCGCGAACGGCCTTCCCGATGATTTGGGCGATGGCGGTGGCTGCCGAAGCCACCAAGAATCGCCCCGGCTCCGCGAGAATCTCGATCGGCGCGGGAAAAAGGCGATCGAGCTCCGAGTTGATCGTGCGGGCCAGATTCTTGAAGGCGGGGACGGTGTCGTCGTAGTGCGCCGGGAAGCCGCCCCCGATGTCAAGGAGCTTGAGGTCGAAGCCGCGCGCTCTGGCCTCTGAGAAGACGCCAGAGGCCAGGTGCAACGCCTGAACGTAGTTCTGCACGTTGGTGCACTGGCTGCCGACGTGAAAGCTCAATCCCTCGACCTCTAACTTGTTGTTGTGTGCGAAGGCGATCAGATCCACGGCCTCGCCCGGCAGCGCCCCGAACTTGCTCGACAGCTCTACCATCGACCCGGTATTCGGCACCCGCAGGCGCAGCACGAGGCCGGCGTGCGGCGCGTGGCGAGCCACCTTGATCACTTCCTCAACGTTGTCGTACGTCACGAGCGGCTTGTACGGGTCGAGCTCGGCGAGCGTTCCGGTGGCCTTGATGGGATTGGCATAGATGATGCGATCCCAGATGAAGGCCTGTCGTTCTTCCTCCGACAGATCCTTCACGTTCTCGTGAACCATCAGAAACTCGGCCAGGCTTGCGACGTCGAAGCTCGAGCCTGCCTGGTAGAAGGTTCGCACGATCTCCGGAGCGCAGTTGGCCTTGACGGCGTAGTAGACCTGGACGCGCGGCAGGTACTTGCGGAACTGTCCATAGTTCTCACGCAATGCCTTGTGGTCGACGACGACGAGCGGTGTGCCGTGTGCCTTCGCCAGCCGAAGGAGCGTCTTCTCGTCCATCAGTCACCCTCGGCGATCAGAAAGTTCTTGAACTGCCATGGGTCGGAGCGATCCAGTTGAGGTCGATTGAAGCCGTGGAACACGTTGGAGTAGTGCTTCAGCGGGTTCCAGTCCGAAGCCACCGAGACGATCTTGCCCAGATAGGGCTTGCTCATCTCGAGGACAAAGTCGTGAGGCAGGTCGTCGGGCACGCACACACCACGTTCCGGGTTGTCGAGCATCCAAAGACAAGCCGCCACGACCGAGACCGCCACTTGCATCGTCGTGGCATTCTGATGGGGCACCAGGCGCCGCGCCTCCTCGATGTCGAGATCCGTGCCGTACCACCACGACTGATAGGGATGTCCCATGACGAGCGCGCCAAGGATATCCGCCCCGCTCGTGATCTCGTCGGTCATGATGCGGATCCGCGGCTGCAGGGTGTAGTCGAGGCCGCGCAGCTCGTGGAGGGACGCGATCGCGCAGTCGCACGGACAATACGCGTAGTGCACCGTGGGACGGTACAGCGCCGCGCCGTCCTTCCAGACGGTCAGCTTCTCCGTAATGGTGAACGCTTCGCCGTGACGGACGACCATGCCGACAATATGGTGATCGGGCGGCACCCAGCTCGCCACGAACGTGTTTATCCCCATGCGAGCGAGGCAGATCTGGCTCTTCGGTCCGTCCGCATGCTCGAACGCGAGCGCCGGCAGTTCCTTCTCATGGGTGCCCCAGCCCATCTCGGCCGTCGTGGTCCCCTCTTCCCGAAAGCCCTCGACACTCCAGGTGTTGACGAACTCGTTGACTTCCTTTGGCCGATCGGTGATTTGCGTGTCACGCTCGCTGCAGTGAATGACCTTGACGCCCAGGCCATGGGCCAGGTGATTGAACTCCCGGGCGGCGGCGTGGTGGGCCACTGCTTCGGCCTGAGCGCCGTCGAACGCTCGTTCCTCCAGCGCCCGGTCAGCGATGTCCAGGAGGGCCTGCTTGGTGAAATGGCTGATCAGGCCGGGATTGGCGCCGTGCTCGAGCACGGCGGTCGGTCCACGCCGTGTCCATGAGGCGACCATGCGCCTCAGGTTCATGTGACGCCAGGTACAGCGTTCGCTCCGTGGGGTGCTTGTTTTCCGCTCCGGCGTACGGATCCCAGACCTCCACGGACGTGTTGACGTACAGCACTCCCCGGTCGTGGCACCATTGCACAATCTCGCCGCAATCGATGTTCCACGCCAGATCGATGAGGAGATCGCCGGCCGACAGGTATTGGCTCAAACACGCCCCCATGTTCTCTGGCGTGATGCGGTTCCTGACGAACGTGACGCCCTGCTCGATCCACGGTCGCAGTACGGTCTCGTCCGATTCGAAGTCCATGATGGTGATGTGTTTCGGATCGACCTTGATGTGTCTCACCAGAATGGGCAGCGTGCACCGAGCGACGGCTCCAAAGCCGACAAACAGGATTCGGTGAGCAAATGGAGAGTTCGTCAACTGAGCTCCTTCAGCAGGACTTTGGAGTTGCGGCCGCTCTGTTCGTATTTCTCCCGCCGCCCGGGCGGCAAGTTGTCGGGACTGCCCTCCACGAAGCCTCCCTTGGACTGGAAATAGGTGAAGGCCTGGGTCGAGAGCGCGAGCAGTTCCCTCAAGCCCTGTTCGCGCGCCTTCATTTCCACGAACCGGATGAGCTTGCGGCCGATGCCCTGATTCTCGTGCGATGTACTCACATACAGGCACGCCAGCTCGCCCTGGCCCCGGTCGGGGTACGGGTGCAGAGCGACGCAGGCAACCGGATTCTTGTCGATCTCGAAAATGAAGTAATCGTTGAGGCTCTTCTCAATCATCGCTCTGGTGCGCTTCAGCAACTCGTCCGCCTCGACCGACTGCCTGATCAGTGACTGAATCGCGCGCACGTCCTTCTTCATCGCCGGCCTGATGTGCTCGTACTCGTTCGCGTAGATCAACGTGCCCAGGCCATGGTTCGAGAACACTTCTCCCAGCAAGCCTTCATCCAGCGTGCCATTGATGACATGCACGCGCGGAACGCCGGCGTTGCACGCCGCGACCGCGTGCTGCGCCCTCGAGAGCATCTCCGTCGCAAAGCCCGCGGCGTCATGCTGGATGAGCTCGCCCAGTTCCGCTACCAGCATCTGTCGAATCAGCTGCCCGTGGTGCCGCAATCCATCCTCAGGCGTCACGAAAATCAGCTTGATGGCCTTCAACTGCTCCGCCACGGCGAGGGCCACGCTGTCAGAGTTCACCCGATAGGTCTTGCCGTCGCCGTCGAAACCGAGCGGAGGCAGAACCGGAATGACGCCGTGCCCGAGGAGGGACTGAAGCAGATCGGCATCTACGCGTTCCACCTTGCCCGTGAACAGATGATCCACGCCCTGGATGATGCCGAGGGGATGGGCGGTGATCACGTTCGCGCAGGCGGCGCGAAGGTCGTGCGCCGAAAGGCCCTCGAGAATCTCGTGCGTCAGCCGGTTGGCGGCCGTGAGCGCCAGGTCGAGCGTCGCCGCGTCCGTGACACCAGCGCCATCGAGGTCTGACGGTCTGACCTGGCGCTGTTCACCAAGCGACTTGATCTGGGCGGCTGCCCCGTGAACCAGCACGACGCGGATGTTCAACGACCAGAGGAGTGCCACGTCCAGCAGCAGCGTGGCGAAGTTGTCATCGGTGACGATGGCGCCATCGATCGCCAGGATGAACGTTCTTTCGCGGAATTGCGGAATGTACTGCAGGATGCCACGCAGATCGGTTGGTTTCACGTTTTCAGCTGCCGTGGCACGTCATCGGATCCAGAGGAAAGCGTATCCTCGCTCAAGCCGTCTCTGTCAAGTAACGAAGTTGTCGCGATTTCACGGTTCCACGGCAAAACTCGCGAACTGCCAGAGGTCGGCGTCATCGATCGAGCGGGCGCCCCACTTCCCGAACAGGCGCGATCGACTCTCGAGGGGTGTCCAGTCTGTTCGGACCGACGGACAGGTGCCCAGGTAGTCGCCGGCGACTTCGAGAATCTCCTTGAAGGGCAGATCGTCCGGCACGAGGATGCCCTTGTGAGGGTTTCCGATCATGAAGATCAACCCGCCCAGCACCGCGGCCGCCACCTGAAGCGTCGTCGCGTTCTGGCCGGGAACCAGTCGCCGTGTCTCATGGATATCCAGTTGCGAACCGGTCCACCACGTGGTGAGACCATGGCCCATCAGAAGGACCCCGAGCTCGTCCATGCCGCCGGTGATCTCGTCCGACATGATTCTCAGCCTCGGCTGGAGCCGGAAGTTGTGCATGGTCAGCTCGTACAGGCTGAGAATCGCATTGTCGCAGGGCATGTAGGCGTAGTGCACCGTCGGACGGTAGACCGCACGCCGCCCCTCGATCGTGTCCTCCCACGCCGTCAGGTAATCGCTGATGGTGAAGGACTCGGCGTGGCGCACGACCATTCCGATGATCGGCCCGCCGGCGGGAACCCACGAATGCACGAACGTCCGAATCCCCGGCTGTGCGAGGAAGATCTGATTGCCGGGACCCCCGATGGGTGTGTGCGCATGCGGCGGCAGCCGGCGCTCGTGGGTTCCCCATCCCAGCTCGGCGGGCGCCGTGCCTTCCTCATAGAAGCCTTCAATCGACCACGTATTGACGAACTCGTCCACTTCCTTGGGCCGGGATGAGATCTGCGTGTCGCGCTCAGCGATGTGGATCACCTTCGTGCCGGTCGCCTGGCTGAGCCGGGCAAACGCTCCCTCGGCCTGTCCTTCGGCGGCGGCCACGAGCCTTTCAAACTCGCGCCGGTTGATGCCAGTCGCCGCCGGCAGGCCCTCCTGCAGCATGGTGGCTGATATCTCGAGCAACGCTCGCTTCGTGAAATGGCTGACGAGGCCAGGATTCGCGCCGTGGTCCATAATCGCTGTCGCGCTCGGGCTGGTCTGCGAGTTGAGCCGGTCTCTCAGCTGTCGGATCCGCATCTGGCGCGAGTAGAGACTGCGTTCGTAGGGCGACTTATTCTCGACGTCGCTGTAGGGGTCCCATTCCTCGAGGGAGGTGTTGATGAAACGGACATTATGATCGGCGCACCACGTCAGCATGTCGAACGTCTCGACGTTCCAGGAGAGATCGACGATGATGTCGCCGGCGCCGACGAGTGCGCCCAGCGTCGCCGCATAGTTGTCCGCTGTCAGTCGAGTCTGCTTGAATCCCACGCCGGCCTGCAAGGAGTCCTCGATCCGCGGGCGCACGTCCGCGAAGTCCATGACCGTAATACGGTCGGCCGGCATGTCGACATGGCGGCGAATGAGCGGCAGCGTGCACTGGCCAACGGATCCGCAGCCCAACATCAAAATACGTCCATCGAAAGCCGTACGGTTGCTGTGTGTCATGTCCAGTTTTGTATCGTCCTGAAGCAGTTGAAAACTGAGCGACCCGTTCAGGAGGGCCTGTCAAGTATTGCACGCCGTGTCCGGACATGCGCGTACTCGGCTCGCCGCGCTCGTTCATGGGCGAAGTGCCTCGACTCTCGCGTTTCGTGGTTCGACAATAAATCAGGTCTGACAAGCGGCGTGGTGTGTGCGCGAGGCCCTCATCGCGTCTGCGCGCCACGCGAGGCAACCGCACCGATCGTCGCGCCAGCGATGCCCATCAGAATCGTGAAAACGACGACGTCACAGATGGTTGCCGCCAGGTTCATGATCGGCTGGGTGCCGTACAGCGTGAAGTCAAAACCGATCACAACGAACAGGCCAACGACGAGGCCGACCCGGAGTCCTTCGCCCAGCCCGACGCCGCCGGATATCCCGATGACGTAAGTCAAGAGCGCGGCCAGGCCCAACTGCCCGAGAATCAGCGACCAGAAGACGGGGACCTGGAGCATCTTTGTCGTGCTGTTGGCGTCCAAAAAACTCGCAAGGACAAGCCCGTACGCGACGTACCCGAGGATAAACAACACCACGCCGCCGACGATCGTGCCAAGCATGAACTTCTGTGAAGTCATGGTCCCCTCCGGGAAGCAAAGAGTTGAACGAGCGGGCCGAGTGTAGCGCAATTGGACGTCGGCGCATCGCGAGCCCGCGTCATCAACCTGTTACGCAGCGGCGCCCAACGGGGAATCTTTCCGCATCGTCGGGAACTACTTCGCACCGCCTGCCAGTCATCCCCGGTCATTGCTCTGGATCCCCGATGCACGGCGTGCGGCGAGTCTGGTATGGCGCTTGCCTGAATCGAAAGATGTGCGCGGAGAAGAGGAGGACACGCTGTTCGTGGCCAGCGCGGCCGCGATGAATTGGTGTCGACGCTGCCATGGACCAGGTCACGCAATTGAGGAGGAGCGATGAAGGGGAATGCCAGGCTCATTGAGGTGCTGAACGAACTTCTGGCGGATGAACTCACCGCCATAAGTCAGTACATGGTCCATTCGGAAATGTGCGAGAACTGGGGGTACGGCAAGCTTCACAGCGCAATCGAGAAGCAGGCCAAGGATGAGATGCACCACGCCGAATGGCTCATCCAACGGATCCTGTTTCTAGACGGGACGCCGGTGGTCTCAAGACTCAATCCCATGGAAATCGGCAAGGACGTCCCTGAGATCGTGGGCCATGACGAGGCAGCAGAGGACAGGGCGGTGAAGGCCTACAACCAGGCGATCGCGGTAGCCCGCGACGTGGCCGACCAGTCCACGGCTGATTTGCTCACAAAGATCCTGAAGATGGAGGAGGGGCACGTCGACTGGGCGGAGATCCAGCGGACCCAGATTCTGCACATGGGTCTCGAAAACTATCTCGCCAATCAAGCCCAGCGCGCGGGCGACTAAAACCGTGCCGTCCACGACGGCGCGCCGTTCGATCTGCTCGCCAACGGGCCGGGTGCGCGCCCAGTGCTACGGTTTCCTGGACGAGACGTACGCCAGGATATTCACCATGTCCTCGGACGTCAGATTGACGGCGACTGCTTTCATGAGCGGCGCGAGCGAACCGTTTCTCGCGCCCGTTTGGAAATCGTACAACTGCCGGGCGAGATAGCTCGGCCCACGGTTGGCGAGACCGGGAATCGTGCCGATGCCGTTGCCGATCGGCTCGGTCGTGCTTCTGATCTGCGCCATCGTGAACTGGAACTTGGATCCAGGCACCGAATAGAGCGTCGGATCGGGCGGTCCGCCGCCGCCCCGACGGGCGCCGGGCTGGCCGTTCGCGCCGCCGCCTGCGGTGCCCGCCGCGCGCGGCTGAGGACCGCGCGCCGCGGCGATCGGCGCCCCTGGCGAGACGGCGTAGGCCCACGCTGGTTTCCGCGGATCCGTATCGTCCTGAGCCCGCAACACGAGCAGTGACAGGCCCAGGCCCAAGACTCCGACGATAAGACGCGTCACAGAAGATCTTCCAGTCAGCACAGGTGTTCAGCTCCTTGAATGCGAGTGAACTACATGCCAGCTGATTGGCTGCTGTTCGAGATCCGAAGGGTGCGGGACACCGTATGATTTTGGCCCCGAAATTTCCGCCAGGCTCGCGGAGAATTCCGCGTGATCGGCTGCTGAGTTGACAGCGCGCCGCCGTCGCCTGGTTCGGAGGACGGCGCAACCTCTTCGTATCACTCGTTTTTCCCGGGCAGGCCAGTCTGAGGTCGAGCGAGCGCGGTAACGCGCCGCGGGCACGAACATTGCCACGGTTACCGCTGAATCCCGGAGGGAGTCCATGATTCCAGCACTCGTCATTGCGCTCACGCTCAGCGTTGCGTACTGGTTTCCGGTTCGACGTTGGATGGGCCGCTGGGGCGCCGCGTCGTCTGATCTGAACCGCGCCATGGCCGGCGACGGCCTCATCGTCGATCCGACGTTTTCATGCACGACGG
This sequence comes from uncultured Acidobacteriota bacterium, assembly GCA_963724645.1. Classification (GTDB taxonomy): domain Bacteria; phylum Acidobacteriota; class Vicinamibacteria; order Vicinamibacterales; family SCN-69-37; genus CAVXSP01. The sequence goes on along the minus strand of CAVRVJ010000003.1, from coordinate 210,489 downwards.
CCGTCGTCATCAACGCGCGACCGGAACACATTTGGCCCTGGCTGGTGCAGATGGGCTATCAGCGCGGCGGGCTATACAGCTATGACTGGCTCGACCGCCTCTTCGGCTTCCTGGATCGTCCCAGCGCCACACGCATCCTCCCCGAGTTTCAGCACCTGGCCGCAGGTGACAAGATTCCGCTCCCGCGGGGCCTGGGATGGCCGGTGGCGGCCATTGAACCCTGTCGCGCTCTCGTCCTGGACATGAGGAACATGAGCGGCTTCGATTGGGTGTGGCAGTTCGGCCTCTACACGGTCGACGAGAAACGAACGCGACTCGTTTCGCGCAGCCACGTGCGCCCGCAGACCGCCTTGGCTTGGCTGTTCAATGTTCTGGCGCTCGAGCCTGCGGGATTTCTCATGACGCGGCGCATGTTGCTCGGCCTCAAGCAGCGGGCCGAAGCGCTCGCAGCGTCTCACCCATCTGTCTTCAGGACTCCCGAAGGTGAAACCGCATTCCTGGCCGAGTATGACGCCGCAATGAAATTGTGGCCTGTTCCATATGAAGAGCTGGATCTTCCAAGTCGGTTTGGGATGACGCATGTGGTCGTCAGCGGTCCGAAGGATGCCCCGCCGCTGGTGCTGTTGCACGGGTACATGGCGACGTCGACGATGTGGTCGCGCAATATTGCCGATTTCAGCAGGGACTATCGAGTCTATGCCATCGATGTCATGGGCCAGCCAAGCAAGAGCATTCCCAAGGAGCCGATACGAAATGCGGCAGATTACGCCGCGTGGCTGACCGCGACCCTGGACGGACTGCACCTCGATCGCATCTCTCTTGTGGGCATGTCGTACGGCGGGTGGCTGGCCCTCAACTTCGCGATTGCCGCACCCGGGCGCGTTCGGAGGCTGGTGCTGCTGTCTCCCGGCGGAGGCTTCGTTCCGATGGCCAGGCAGTTCGGCCTGCGCGGGCATGCTGATGCTGTGGTTCCCGACACGCTTCACCGTGAACTCGTTCATGCGCTGGCTGGGCTTCAGGGATCGTCACGGCGACACGGAGGATCGGCGCGTCTTTGATTTGATGTATCTCGGTCTGAAACATTTTCGAGTTCCGGTAGAGACGTTGCGGGTCATGCCCGTCATGTTCTCTGACGACCAACTGCGGGCGATGCGCGTCCCCACATTGCTGCTCGTGGGCGATCACGAGGTCATCTGCGACCCGGCAACAGCATTGGCTCGGGCGCGTGGGCTGTTTCCTGACGTCCAGGCCGAACTGGTGCCGCAGTCCAGTCATGACATGTGCTTCAGTCAACACCTGGTCGTGGATGCCCGGGTCCTCGACTTCCTGAAGAAGACACGGGCCGACGATCGCAGCAGGACGACGGAACGTTCCGTCGCGTAGCCCTGTTTGCCTTGCGCACTGCGCAGGGAGCATAATCCCGCCAATCCACGAACCGAGGTTCCGTCTGACCTCATCACGGGGTCTTCAGGGACGGCTCCTCGGCTGAATTCACGGGAGCGAGCCATGAAACGACGAGAATTTCTCGTAGGAACCGCGGCCGCAGGCGCCGCGGCCATTGCAGGTATCGCCGGGGCCGGTGCGCAGGGACAGGCGCCGGCGGCAGGTCAGACGCCGCCAGCGGGTGGCCAGCGTCAGGGCGCGGCCGCCGGCCGCGGACGAGGCGCGCCAGCGCAGGTGCCCGCGGAAAAGCTCGCGCGTATTGCGATCATGTCGCTGGATCACGGAAGCATCTTGAAGCTCCCGTGGAATACGACGCCGACCGAGAACCAGACGCTCGCCCTGATGGATCTGCCGCAGTACTACATCGATACGTACGGCGTCCGAAACGTCGAGTTCCAGCACACGCATCTGGTCAACGGCACCAAGACGGCTCCGGACCCGGCTTTCTTCCGAGAACTCCGGGCGAAGCTCGACCAGGCCGGCTCCAAGGCCAACCAGATCAATATCGAGATCGGCGTGATCACCAATCTGACCCCCGAGGCGCGGGCGGAATGGCTCGCGCTCGCGAGGAAATGGGTCGACGCCGCGCCCGTCCTCGGTGTCACGCGGCTGATGCTGAACCAGACGGGACTGGACGACGAGAACAAGGCCGGCGTGATCTCGATCTGGAAGGAAATCCAGGATTACGCCAAACCGAAAGGGATCAAGATCTCGGCCGAAACGCGCGGCAACGGCGTCCCGGTCGGCGGGCTTCGAGGCCGTGAAGCCGGAGCGCCAGCCGGTGGCGCTCCGCCCGCACCGCCAATCTCCAACGCTGCGCGCCTGCGATTGGTGTGGGGCGTGCTCGAAGAGTGCATCGAGGCGGCAGGCGGCTACTCGAACCTCGATTGGGGCGGGGCCGGACGCTTCCTCAACCAGCAGGAGCTGCACGACGCCATCAAGGGGATGCTCAAGAGCAGCTCGGGCCAGATGCACATCAAGTCGAGTCCGGATTGGGACATCGGCTCGGCCGTCAGATATTCGGAGTCCATTGGCTACAAGGGGCTGTATACGATCGAAGTGAATCCTGACCAGGCGATACGGATCGTCTACAACACGATCCTGGCGAATTTGGCCTAACCTTAGAGCCGTTCTCACTTTCCTGCTAGCGGGCAAACCTGCCAAATCCCGCCGGAATGCTCGCGGCTGGGGGCGGTTTCCTGCTACGAGGAGGTGAGAACGGCCCTAGCGACGGCGCAGGTCGCCAAACGCCGTACCCACGGCGCACGTCCAATCCCGAGAAGCGCGGGAGGTACCGGAGCCATGCTGCGGGACGTCAGGTTCGCCGCTCGCTATCTCGCCAGGAACGCCGGCACCATGTCGATCGCGGTCCTGTCACTGGCGCTCGGAATGATGGCGACCACGGCGATCTATAGCGTCGTGCACGCGGTCGTTCTCGATCCCTTTCCCTACAAAGACGTCGACTCGCTGATGAGCGTCCGGGTCTCGAGTGTGGGTCAGCGGGGCGGCCGGACCGGGTACTCGACCGACCAATTCCTCGAGATCGCCGAGCGCGCCACGATCTTCGACGGTGTCATCGCCTCGACGATCAGCGACGTGCTCTGGACCGACAGCACCGAGCCGCAGCGCATCCAGGGCAACTACGGGACGCCGGACACCTTTGTCGTTATGGGCGTGGCGCCGCTTCTCGGGCGCCCGTTCGGGCCCGCCGATGCCGCGCCTGACGCTCCGCCGGTCGCCGTCCTCGGCTACCGGTTCTGGCAGCGCCAGTTCGGCGGCGATCCGAGCGTCGTCGGCCGGAGCCTTCGGTTGAACGGCAAGGCGAGAACCGTCGTCGGCGTGATGCCGAAGCGGTTCATGTGGCGCGGGGCGGACGTCTACCTGCCGATCGTGCTGCGTCGCGGAGAGGTCGTCGAGGGCGTGCGCAACGTCCACCTGCTGGGACGCCTCAAACCGCACGTCACCGACGCGCATGCGGAGGCCGATCTGCGCCCGATCATCGAAGACCTACAGCGGCGGGAGCCGTCGCAGTTTCCGCCGAAATGGCGTGTGGGACTCCAGTCGTTCAAGGAGACGTTTCCGAGCAGCATCCGCCAGAACCTGTGGATCCTGTTCGGCGCAGTCGGCCTGCTGCTGCTCATCGCGTGCGCGAATGTCTCGAACCTTCTGCTGTCGAAGGCCACCGAGCGGCAAAAGGAGATGACCGTGCGCGCCGCGCTCGGCGCGGGCCGAACGGGTATCGTGCGGCAACTCCTGATCGAGAGCCTGCTGGTCGCAGGCGTCGCAGGCGTCCTTGGCATCATCCTGGCAGCACTCGGACTACGCGGGCTCCTCGCGCTCGTGCCTCCGAACACGATCCCCGACGAATCCGACATCACGCTGAATACACCGGTCCTTCTCTTCACGCTCGCCGTCTGCGCCGTGACCAGTCTCATCTTCGGTCTCGCGCCGGCGCTCCATGCGACGTCACGTGACATCGCGGCCTCGCTGCGCGAGACGGGCCGGAGCCTCACCGGTGGCCGTTTGCACGTGCTCTTTCGAAAGACCCTCGTCGTGGTGGAGGTGGCGCTCGCCCTGATGCTGCTCGCCGCCGCCGGCTTGATGATTCGTACGGTGATTGCTATGGAGGACGTCGACCTCGGCTTCCGGCCGGATCGCGTGCTGACGCTCCGTGTCCCGCTGTCGGAGGCTCGTTATCCGAATCCCGAGCGACGCATCGCGTTCTTCGACGACTTGCTGCGGCGTCTTGCCCGGACGCCAGGCATCGAGGCCGTGGGCTTGAACACAAGCATTCACCCCGCAGGCAATCTGACGACGGCCGTCCAAGTTCCAGGCGACAGTCACGCCGCGGCGTCGGCGCAGATTCATCAGACGAACGCCGGGTACACGAGGGTGCTCGGCATACCTCTCCTCGAAGGTCGCGCTTTTACGGACAGCGACGTCGATCGGCGCGAGCCGCTGGCCGTCGTCAATCAGGCGTTCGTCCAACTGCGGATGGAGGACGGAAGGTCACCGATCGGCCGTCTCGTGCGCATCCCGCGGCTCACCCAGCCGCCCTTCAACAGTCCCAAGGACACGTTCGAGATCATCGGCGTCGTCAAGAACACGGTGAATCGCGGTATCAGCGACGACGTGCAGCCGGAGGTGTACGTGCCGTACACGGTCGCCGGGTTTGCTCAACAGCTCGCGGTGCTCGCCCGCGACGACGCTGGCGGCATCACGAAAGCAACGCTCGCGCAGATCTACGCCATCGATCCGGAGCAGCCGGCGACCGACGTACAAACCATGGACAGCCTCCTGCGCGACGGCGCGTTCGCTGGCCCGCGGTTCAACCTCGTTCTGTTTTCAGTGTTCGCGGCGATCGGACTGGCACTTTCTGTCGTCGGCGTGTACGGCGTGATGTCGAGCTCAGTCGCTCAGCAGGTTCACGAGGTAGGGGTGCGCATGGCGATTGGCGCCAGCCCAGGCTCGGTGTTCGCAATGGTGGTCGCGCGGGGCGCGCGATTACTCGGTGCAGGCATCGCATTGGGACTGCTGGGGGCTGGGTTTTCGGCGCAGCTCCTTGCCGCGTACGTCTGGAAGGCGTCAACGTTCGACGCGCTGACGTTCAGCGGCGTGTCGGCCCTCCTTCTCCTGGCCGGCCTGCAAGGCTGCGTCTGGCCCGCTCGTCGCGCCGCCCGAATCAATCCGATTGTCGCGCTGCGTCAGGACTGAACGTGCTTGCGACGTGTGATTGACCATTGGCCGCGCAAATGGCCATCCCCCCTGTCAACCCGCGTGCATGCCTGCGATACACCGAGCCGACGCGTTCTGCGGCAGTCTCACAGCCGAAAACTTTACGCGCTCTTTTCCGGATCGTTACGTACCTAGTCACACCCCAAGCGCATCCTTTGAACGTGTTCGTCGTTCAACGGAACGTGTTGCCGTCATCGCTGGGAGATGCGATGTTGTGCTTCTTACGATCCGCGGGGCTGACCTCCACACTGAGCGCATGTGCCACGGTCAGCGCGTTCGCCCAGACGCCATCGCTCGTTCATATCTCCGACACCTGAGCGGAGCCAAGCCAACACCGTTCTGCAGTCTTCTCCTCTCGTCGAGGAGCGCGGCCTCGCGTTGTGGGCTGGGACCGCGTCCGACTTCGGTGTCGGGGTGACGCTCTCGGGCCCCCGCGGGGCGATTCGTTCGATCGCCAGCCTGATCATCGCGCTTGACATGTGTGCCGGTTGACGCTATTGTACCGAACGTTCAGTACACGAGGCCGTACCGGACCCGTTCGTCACTCTGGCCGGCAGGAGTCACTCATGTCTTCGACAAAAACCGCCATCGTCGTTCTTTCAGATCCCCAGGCAGGGGAGGAAGCGCTCGGCCGCCTCTTCAACGCGTTGGCCGCGGCGTACGATTTCAAGCAGAAGCATCACGACGTCCAACTGGTCTTCCAGGGGACCGGAACCCGGTGGGCGGGATTGCTGACCAGGGCCGACCACCCGGCGCACGCGTTGTACAAGGCCGTCGAAGACAAGGTCGCCGGCGTGTCGTCCGGATGCGCCGACGTCTTCGGTGCCCGCCACGACGCCGAACTCAACGGCTTCTCGATGATCACGAACAACGCGGTTCCAGGAACGTCCGGACTGCCGAGCCTCGCGACCTACGCCTCGGACGGCTACACCATTCTGACGTTCTGACGCCATGACCAATCCGGGAGACGACCACGTGTCCGACCAGCCGTTTCATGACGGCGAAATCGCCGTGCAGGAGCGCGCCGGCGAGCGTGACCTTGCGCGCCGGCACGGCGCGGCCATCTCGTCGCGGATCATCCCCGGTGCCCTGTCGTTTCTGGCGCGGCAGCGCCTCCTGGCCGTGTCTGCCGCCGGAGACGACGGGCACCTGTGGGCGTCTGTGTGGTGTGGCCAGCCCGGCTTCGTGCGAAGCGAGGATGGTCAGCGCGTGAGCATCCTGCCTTCGTTGATGGCGGCGTCTCCCGACGATCCCGTGCTGCGCCGCCTGGGCATCGGGCGCGACCTGGGCATCCTCGCCATCGAGCTCGCATCGCGGCGCCGCCTCCGAATCAACGGGCCGGTCGAGAGGATCTCGCCTGAGGAAATCGGCGTCCTCGTCCGCGAAAGCGTTCCCAACTGCCCGAAGTACATCCAGCGGCGCCATTCACACGAATCTCTCGACGGCGCCAGCGAGCCAAGGACCCGGCGCATCCGGACGCACCGTGGATGAGGAACGGCGCGTGTTGCTCGAGCGCGCGGACACGGCCTTCGTGGGAAGCCTTCATCCGGCACGAGGGGTGGATGCGTCGCACCGGGGCGGAGTGCCAGGATTCATCCAGGTTGTCGACGCGACGACCCTCCGCGTGCCTGACTATCCTGGGAACAGCATGTTCATGACGCTCGGCAACTTCGAGGTCGATTCACGCGCGAGCCTGGCCGTGCTCGATTTCGAAGGCGGCCAGGTCGTCTCCTTTTCTGGCTCCGCGCATCTCCGTTTCGGGGAGGATGACCCGCAGCGCCAGACGGGCGGCACTGGCCGGTACTGGGATCTGGCCGTGCGAGAGTGGGTTCAGTTCGAGTTGCCCTGCGCCCTGCGCTGGGAGCTGCTCGATCCGTCACCCTTCAATCCGCCAGCGTCGCGGAAATAATGGTAAGGTCCCGGCCGATGCCCGCGCCTCTCCTGACCAGGCCCGATATGCTTGGACGCCTGATGGATCTCTTCCGCGAGAAGGGATTCGACGGCGCGTCGCTGTCCGATATTTCCGAAACGACGGGCCTTGGAAAGTCGAGCCTGTATCACCACTTTCCGAACGGCAAGGAGGAAATCGCGCTGCAGGTGCTGGCGCATCTCGAGGAACAGCTCGGGCGGGCGCTCTTCGAGCCCATGCGGTCGTCCGGAACGCCCAGAAAGAAGCTCGATCGGATGCTCGACACGATCGACAAATTCTACGAGGGCGGGAAGAAAGCGTGCCTGCTCGAGCGCCTGTGTGCCAGCGTCGACGCCCGGCGTTTTCGACGGCCCCTTGCCGGCGCCTTCAATACCTGGATCGATGCGGTCGAAGCGCTCGGCGTCGAGTCGGGACTGCCGCGCGCAGTCGCGCGGCTCCGCGCGGAAGATCTGGTAGTCCGCATCGAGGGCGCTCTCGTTGTGTGCGCCGGCACGGGCAACACCAGCGTCTTCGCGCGAGTCATCCGCGACCTCCGCGAGAGCGTCCTTGCGCCGCTCCCGCAGCGCGGTTGAAGGGCGAGTCGTTGAGTCTGTGCGCCTGCCTTTGTGTCGAACCTTACACCGTTGTCATGCTCCTGCAAGGATCCTGAAATGCCGTCCTTCGTCTCAATAGACAGAAACGGCGCATCGGAGACGCGCCTTGGGAGGCATTTGACCATGAGGTTCCAATCGTTCTTTCGCCGCCAGGGCCTCGGCACGCCAATGATCGTCGGCGCCGCCGCACTGATCTCGGCCCTGACGTATTCCGGCGGGTTGCCGCGCGCTGCCTCGCTCGGCGCCCCCAGCCCCGCGGGCGCCCCAGCGACGCCGGTGGTGGCGCCGCTGGCCACCACGTCCTACGCTGATGCCGTCACCCGCGTGGCGCCGGCCGTCGTTACCATTGAAGTTCAGAAGCGCGGCCAGGCCGGGCCGGCCGGGTTCGCTCCCGACGACCAGTTCTTTCAGCGTTTCTTCGGGCCGAACATGCCGAACATGCAGAACGGCCGGCGAGGGCCCGCGCCCATGGAGCGGGGTCTCGGCTCCGGCGTCATCATGAGCGCCCATGGCGACATCGTGACCAACAACCACGTCGTCGACGGCGCCGATCGCGTGTCGGTGCGTTTGACCGACGGCCGTGAGTTCCCGGCCAAGGTCGTCGGCACCGATCCGCCCACCGATCTCGCGGTGATTCACATCGACGCCACCGGGCTGCCGACCATTGCCATGGCTGACTCGGATCGCGTGCGCGTCGGCGACGTCGTCCTGGCCGTCGGAAACCCGCTCGGCATCGGCCAGACCGTCACGATGGGTATCGTGAGCGCGAAAGGCCGGGTGACGGATCTTGGCGACAACGCGTCGTACGAGGATTTCATCCAGACGGACGCGCCCATCAACCGCGGCAACTCGGGGGCGCGCTCGTCACCACGACTGGTGAGCTCGTCGGCATCAACTCCCAGATCATGTCGCCGTCAGGCGGCAGTATCGGGATTGGTTTTGCGATTCCGTCCAACATGGCCAGGAACGTCATGACGCAGCTCGCGTCCACGGGCCACGTCCGCCGCGGCATGTTGGGTGTGACCGTGCAGGGCGTGACGTCGGACCTGGCCAAGAGTCTCGGCCTCGCCTCGGTGCACGGCGCCCTCGTGGACGATGTCACGGCCGGCGGCCCCGCGGCAAAGGCCGGCATCGAGCAAGGCGACGTGATTCTGAGTGTCAACGGCCACCCGGTCGACGACTCGAACGGGCTGCGCAATCAAGTGAGCGCAATGGCGCCTGGATTGACCGTGACGCTGAACGTGTTCCGCCACGGAAGCGCGAAGACGCTGACGGTCAACCTGGGTGAGATGCCGGCTGGCACGCTCGCGAAGAGCAGCCAGGCATCCGAGTCCACGAACTTCGGCATGACGCTGCAGCCGTTGACGCCCTCGCTTGCCGAGAGCCTCAATGTGCCCAGTGGCACGACCGGCGTCGCGGTCACGAACGTCGATGAAGCGAGCGCCGCCGCGCGCGCCGGCATCCGATCGGGCGATGTGTTGAGCGAGATCGACGGCCATCCAGTGCGCACGCCTGAACAGGTCCGCAGTGCGCTCGCCGGCCATCGCACGCGCCCCGCGCTCGCGGTCGTGGTGCGCTCCGGACAGAAGCTGTTCGTCGCCCTGCCGACCACCGACTGACGTCCTGCCCCGCGCGCACTGCGGAGCCGGCGCCGCAGCTTACAATGGCGGCGTCGGCTCCTTGCGGTGTACGACCTTGGGAAGCGCCGCAATGACTGACGCGAAAGTCGCGATGCGTATTCTGGTCGTTGAAGACGACCCGACCTTGGCCGCGTTTGTGGCCAAGGGACTGCGCGAGGCCGGGTACGTGGTGGACGTCGCAGCCGATGGCCCACGCGGCCTCGACCTGGCCGTCGAGCGCCGGCCCGATCTGGCGATTGTCGACATCATGCTGCCCGGAATGGATGGCTTCGCCGTCGTCGAAGCGGTCCGGCGCCGCGGACTGCAGATTCCCGTCATCATTCTCAGCGCGAAGCGCTCGGTGGACGACCGCGTGAAGGGTCTGCAGATCGGCGGCGACGACTACCTCACCAAGCCATTTGCGTTCGCTGAGCTGCTGGCGCGCGTGCGTGCGCTGCTGCGCCGCGCCACGGCGTCGGCCGAGCCCGCGCAGCTTGACGTCGGCGATCTGCACATCGATCTGCTCTCGCGTCAGGTGACGCGGGCCGGTACTCCGATCGACCTCCGGCCGCGGGAGTTTGCGCTGCTCGAGTACCTGGCCCGCCACGCGGGACAGGTCGTGTCCAAGACGATGATCCTGTCGCGTATCTGGAACTACAGCTTCGACCCGCGCACCAATGTCGTTGACGTGCTCGTGTGCCGGCTGCGCGAGAAGATCGACCGCGACTTCGAGCCGAAGCTTCTGCAGACACGCCGAGGCATCGGGTACGTGCTCTCGGCCCAGCCCGTGCCGGAAGGATGAGTGGCGTGGCGACGGGCTGGCGGCAGAGGCTCGCGCGCGCGGTCGGCCTGCGCGTGGCTGTCTGGTACGCCGTCCTCTTCGCGGTCTCGGCGGTTCTCGTCGGCGTCATTGCCTACCAGTTGCTCGTCTACTCGCTCGAGCGCCGCGATCACGATCTGCTGCGGGTGAAGCTCGCCGAGTATTCGGCGCGATACGACGCCGGCGGGCTTCGCGCGCTGTCGCAGGCGGTCAGCGCCGAGCGCATGTCGGGCGATCCCGATTCGGTCCTCGTCCGGCTGCTGGCGCCGAATGCCGAGGTGCTGCTCGTGAGCGCTCCGCCAGGCTGGCCGGCCTTTCAGTTCGGCCGGCTGGACGAAGGGTTGATCTCGGCTACCGAGGCGTGGCTGACCGTGCCGTCTGCGTCAGATCACGTGAACCTGGAGCTCGTCTCGCGGAGGGTGTTCGACGGTACGCTGATTCAGGTAGGCCGCACCACCATCGGTCGTGACCGGCTGCTCGCCGACGTCCGGGACTTGTTCGGGCTGCTGCTGGTCGTGGTGGTGGGGATCGGACTGGCTGGCGGCGCAGCCCTCACGCACCAGGCGCTCCGGCCCCTGCGCGAGTTGCGCAACGCGGTGCGGACGATTGCCCGCACGGGCCAGCTCAGAGTCCGCGTGGCCGCCGGTCCCGACGGCGACCTGGTGGACGAGCTGGGCCAGGTGTTCAACGAGATGCTGGCGCGCATCGAGACGCTCGTGGACGGCATGCGCGGCGCGCTCGACAACGTCGCGCACGACCTTCGGACGCCCATCGCACGGCTCCGCGCGAGGGCGGAAGCCGCGCTGTCCGCTCCTGCCGACGCCGACGCCGGCGCCGCGCGGGCCGCGCTGGCCGACTGCGTCGAGGAGGCCGATCGCGTCATCGCGCTCCTCTCGACGCTGATGGACATCTCCGAGGCAGAGACGGGCACGATGCGCCTGTTGCTCGAGCGGATCCCGGTGAAGGAGGTCGCGGACGAAACGGTCGATCTGTACGAGGACACGGCCGACGATCGCGGCATCGTCCTCACGTCGCAGGTATCCGATGACATCTTCGTGCAGGCCGACCGGCAGCGCCTGCGCCAGGCGCTCGCGAACCTCGTGGATAATGCGCTGAAATACACCGGGCGAGGCGGCAAGGTGGCGCTGAACACCGAGCGAACCGCCGCCGGCGACGTCGCGATCACGGTGACGGACACGGGCGTTGGCATCGCGGCCGACGATCTGTCGCGGATCTGGGATCGGCTCTATCGAGCCGACGCCAACCGGTCCGAGCCGGGTCTCGGCCTTGGGCTGAGCCTGGTGCGCGCGATCGCGGCAGCGCACGGCGGCCGCGCGGACGTCACGAGCGAACCAGGGCGCGGATCCACATTCCGGCTCGTGCTGCCGGCAGCGGCACCAGAGTGAGATTGGAGCGCGGGTGCCGGCTGCGCCCTACGCGCGCCGGGCGCCGGCCCCGTCGGATTGGTTGGCCGGGCCCGACAGAGATAGACTGCCGCCACGAAACGTCCACCGCAAATCCCCAGGCTGGCACCTATGGAGGTTGTTCTCAGATGAGTTCCAGATTCGCCCAGAAGACGAAATCGTCACGCATCTTCCTGCATCGCATTTCCCTCGTGGTTGCAAGCCTGCTGCTGACGCTCCCGCTCGCCGCCTGCAATCAGTCACCTCCGGCGCCGCCGGCCGTGCCGGCTACGGCCGCGGCGCAGACAGGCGTCGAGCGCGGCAGGATGCTGGTCATCGGAGGCCTTTGCCACGATTGCCACACCCCGAAGAAGCTTGGTCCGAAGGGCCCGGAGCCGGACATGGATAAGATGCTGTCGGGTCATCCGGAGGGCATTAACGTCCCTGCGCCTTACAGGTCTGCCTCGAGCAGTCCGTGGGCCATCGCGACGACCGACGGCCTTACCGCCTGGAGTGGACCATGGGGCGTGTCCTTCACGGCGAACCTGACGCCGGACACCCTCACCGGGCTGCGGAGCGGCGTCTGGACGGAAGCGCTCTTCATCAAGGCGCTCAGAACCGGTAAGCACATGGGGACCGCACGCGACATCCTGCCACCGATGCCGTGGAATTTTATCGGGCAGTTGAGCGACGACGACCTCAAGGCGATCTGGGCGTACCTTGGCACCATTCCGCCGATCAAGAATCATGTGCCCGATCCGATCCCGCCGGCGGAGGCGCCTCCGAGTTAATTCGCCCTGACGGCGCGCCTCAACATGCTTCAATGCCGTACGGCTCCGAACGAGCCCGTTTTTCATATACTCACGGGATGGCTAAACGAGGACGACGGGGAACTCGACTGAACGCAGCGGCTGAAGGTATCGGGACGGGGCTTGGCCGCCTGGCGGCAAAGTATGACGCGCTTGTCCGCCAGCGAGACGAGCTGGCTCACCAACTGGCCGACTATTTGAGACAGGTGGAGAAGCTGCTCGACAACCTGGGCCGGTCGGCCACCATCAAGGCCGGCCGGAGAGAGAGGCAGGCAGTCAGAGCCTTCAGGCAGGTGAAGCGCCGATTCTCGCGGGCGGCACGGGCGAAGCTTCGCGCCGCCGCGAAAGCGCGATGGGCGGCAGCGAAGAAGGCAGGGAAGAAGACGCTCGGGTAGGGAAGTCACTTGACTTGACGTGGTAGCCTCGCGCGCCTGTGGGCGCTGGCGCATAGTCAATTGCCGAAACTGCATTGCGCCCAGGCGAGGCGGCTCCTAAACTACGACTATGATCCGATTGGCATTGGCGCCTGCGCTGCTGGCCGCCTTCCTTATCAGTCTGCCGGCCTGTGCGGCCGCCCCGAGCAAGAAGCCGATCAAGCTCGGAGCGGTGGACACGGGCCCTGGGTCGCTGACGCAGGCGCGAAAGTATCTCGAGGGACAATGGACGCTCGAGTCCTTTGAGATTCGTCCGCCCGGAAAGCCCGCCGTCACGCCGAAAGCCACCGGGTTGCTGACCTACGACGACTTTGGCAACCTCGCGATGGAGATCCGGGTCGATCAGGCGACATCCGATCTACTGAGACCAATGGGTATCGAGCTCCGGGACGGCGCAATCTCGTCGAGCGGCCGGACAGCCGTCGACATGCAGAATCGGACGCTGACGTATGTGCTCGAGGGCCAGGCCCCGGGCGCAGGCCCGCTGGCGATGAACCGCCCACGCTACTGGCAGGTCGAAGGTGACATCCTGACACTGACCACGAAGGACGACGCCGGCAATCCGGCGTCCATTGGCCGCTGGAAGAAGATCAACAAGTAGACCCACTGAAGCAACAGGACAGACTGCGGAGCACTGTGATGATGAAGCGACTAGTGACGGCGCTTGCAATCGGAGCCGCTTTTTCGGCGCCCGCGATGGCCCAGAGCACAGGGCCGAACAGCAACATGGAGATTCTTCGCCAGAAGATCAAGGCGGACAAGAAGCTGGTGGTCGCCCAGAACCTGAATCTCACCGAGGCCGAAGGGACCGCGTTCTGGCCGGTGTACGACGCGTACCAGAAAGACCTGGAGCAGATCAACCAACGCTTGACCGCGATGATTCTGGCCTACGCCGACGCCTACAACAAGGGACCGGTCACGAACGAGGCGGCGAAGAAGCTGCTCGACGAGGCGCTGGCGATCGATGACGCCGAGGCGAAGCTGAAGACCGCGACCGTGCCGAAGATTCTAGCGGCGCTTCCCGCCACGAAGGCGGCGCGCTACATGCAGATCGAGAGCAAGATTCGCGCGCTCGTGCGCTACGAGCTGGCCGCAGGCATTCCGCTCGTCCAATAGCCACTGTTCCGTCGTCAGTCGAATGCGTGACGACGTGCGGATGAGGGCTCAGAGCCGCTTCAAGCCCACTCGCCAGAAGAAGATAGAGACAAGCCCAAACAGCGATCCAAACACCACTTGAGACCAGACAACGTGTCCAACCCAGACGGCACGCTGGCCGATGAATGGATTGTGCTTTGGGACAGAGTAACCGAGCACTCCAGCGCCGGAATAGAGCAACGCCACAGCCGTCAGTGTGAACGCCGTCCAGAGCGGATTCCATCGGCGCCTGCCGCCTGCCCTGTAGAGGTAGTAATCCGCGCCGACGAGAACGGCGATGATCCCAGCGATCAATAGAACTGGAGTCATGGGCAGGCCCCTCCAGGCACTTTACGTCTTATGCAGGGCTGGTTCAAACTGACCACCACCGAACTTGCTGTCAGGAATGCCGCAGCGCCGGTGGTCACGCAAAAACCTGTCCCATTCGCGGCCGGGCGCCGCATCGCTCGAGGCGAGGCGTATTGTAAGGAGCCGCATTCACCTGTCACTCGCCGCCGGGAGGCCGACCGATGCGCCCTCTTCTTCCGAAGCCCTGGCCCACTCAACTGATAACCACCGTGCTTGTCTGTCTGGCAGGCGCCTCGGATTCCGCCGCGCTGCCGCGGTCGACCGCGTCGGCGCTTGCCGCAAAGGGCGTCCAGCAGCAGACCAATCCTCTCAATGTTCTTGCGCCCTTGATTGGCACGGATTGGGTTGCCGATTTTCCAGGCGGGCAGGCCACTGACACCCAGCACTTCGAATGGACGCTTGGCCAGAAGTTCGTTCGGAACACGCACCAGGTGCGCTCAAAGGATGGCCAGGTGCTTTATGCGGGCGGAGGCATCGGGAGCCCGCCGCGCGCGTCGCGCCCGGCGATAGAAGGAAGACCGTCATGAACAACTGGTTCGTTCGCATGATCGCCACCGTGCTCGTCTGTCTCGCGTACGGCACTGGTCCCGCCGCGCTGCAGCGGCCGGCCGCGTCGCCTGAGGCGCCGAGCGCCGGCGATGTCTCGTTCGTGGACCTCACCGATGCGGCCGTCGTAACGCCGGCGTCGGTGTCCGTTCAAGAGCGTACGGCCGTGCGGATGCTGGTCGAGGAAGTATCAAAACGCACGAACGTCCATCTGGCAGTGTCCTCGCAGTGGCCGGCCGACAGTCGTCCCGTGATTGCCGTCGGTCCGCTGGCCACGGCCGGCACGTGGGCGGGCGCCGGCTTGCGCGGGGCGCCACCTGCCGCCGGCCCGGGCCGCGAAGGCTATCGTGTTGCCGTCAACGGCACCGCGCGCAGCGCCCCCACCGTGCTCGTGCTGGGGAGCGATCCGCGCGGCGTGCTCTTCGGCGCAGGACGGCTGCTTCGCGAACTGCGCATGAACCGCGGGTCGCTGCGGATCCCCGCATCGCTGGCGATTGTCTCGGCACCGCAGTCGGCCCTGCGCGGCCATCAGCTTGGCTATCGCCCGAAGACGAACGCGTACGACGCGTGGGATGTTCCGATGTGGGAGCAATACATCCGCGATCTGGCCGTCTTCGGGACGAACGCCATCGAGCTGATCCCGCCCCGTTCGGACGACGCGCCCGACAGTCCTCACTTCCCGTTGCCGACAGATCGACATGATGGTGGAGATGTCCCGTATCGCCGACGAGTACGGGCTGGACGTCTGGATCTGGTACCCGGCCCTCGACCCGGACTACGGCGATCCGAAGCAGGTGGAGTTCGCCCTGAAGGAATGGGGGGAGGTGTTCGCGAAACTTCCGAGGATCGACGCCATCTTCGTCCCCGGCGGCGACCCGGGCCACACGCAGCCGAAGCACATGATGGCGCTGCTCGAGCGGCAGACAGCGAACCTCCACAAGTACCACCCGAACGCGCAGATGTGGATGTCGCCGCAAGGCTTCACGAAGGAATGGATGGACGAGTTCTACGGGATCCTGAAGGCCGAACCGGCGTGGCTCACCGGCGTCGTCTTCGGACCTCAGGTCCGCGACAGTCTGCCCGTCCTGCGCGCGAACACGCCGAAACGGTATCGCATCCGGCTGTATCCGGACATCACTCACAGCCTGAGGAGCCAGTACCCGGTGCAGGATTGGGACATCGCGCATGCGCTGACCTCGAGCCGCGAGCAGATCAATCCGCGTCCCGTGGACGAGGCCGTCATCTACCGCTCCCTGCTGCCGCATGCGGCGGACTTCATCACGTACTCGGAAGGGGCAAATGACGACGTGAACAAGTTCGTCTGGAGCGGTCTGGGGTGGGACCCGAAGACGGACGTGCTGCAGATCCTGCGGGAGTACAGCCGGTATTTCATCGGCGACGGCTACGCCGATTCCTTCGCGCAGGGTCTGCTCGCCCTCGAGCGCAACTGGCGAGGGCCGCTCGCGGCAAACACGAGGGGTGAACACGACCCTCGAGCAGTTCCAGTCGATGGAGCGCGCCGCGGCGCCGCGCGATCTGCACAACTGGCGCTTCCAGCAGGCGCTGTACCGGGCGTATTACGACGCACACGTCCGCGCCCGGCTGCTGTTCGAGACCGCCATCGAGGAGCGGGCGCTCGAGCGGCTTCGCGGCGCACGCCGCGGTGAATCACGCCAGGCCCTTGCCGACGCCGAGCGCATCCTCGGAGAGGCGCGGGAACGGCCAGCCGCCGAGTGGCGGCTTCGCGTGTACTCGCCTCGCCGAAGCGCTCTTCCAAAGCATCCGGCAACAGCTCAGCGTTGAACGCTACCGCGCGATCGCCGTGGACCGCGGGGCGACGCTCGACAGTTTCGAAACGCCGCTGAACAACGACGGCTGGCTCCGAGCGCGCTTCGCCGAGGCGAACGCGCTCGACAAGGAGGAAGACCGGCTCGCCGCCATCAATCGCATCGTCCGATGGACGGATCCGGGGCCGGGCGGGTATTACGACGACCTTGGCAACCCAGCGGAGCAGCCGCACCTCGTGCGCGGGCTCCCGTTCGAAGAAGACCCGGGCCGCTTTCAGTCGACGATGACCGGGTTTGTCTATCGTCCCGAGTGGCGCCTGTCGTGGATGACCCACGCCGAATCGATTTGGGACACGCCGCTGGAGATGCACTACGCCGGACTCGATCCGGCAGCGCCCTACCGCGTCCGCGTGGTCTACGCGGGAGATGTGTCAGGTGTGAACACCCCCATCAGGCTCGTCGCCAACCAGAAGTACGAGATCCACGCGTCGATGAAGAAACCGTCGCCGATCAAGCCGGTGGAGTTCGATATCCCCGTCGAGGCGACGCGCGGCGGCGATCTGACGTTGACCTTCACCGGGCCTCCTGGCACGGGCGGCGGCGGGCACGGGAACCAGGTCGCCGAAGTGTGGCTGATGAGGAAGTGATGGACGCCGCCTGGGAAAGTCCTGTCAGGCGCCGGCTGCGTGAAGGGCAGCCGGTCTTCGGGTGCACGCTCACGACGGCCAGCCTCGACGTGGCGGCTCGAGCCGCGACGGCCGGGTTTCATTTCCTGTGGCTCGAGCTGGAACATTCACCGCTGACGCTCGAGACCGTGCGCAATATCGTGCTGGCGACTCGCGGCCTTCCGGCCGTGCCGTTCGCGCGCCTGCCGGTCACGGAGGCCTGGACGGCCAAGCGCGTGCTCGACGCCGGAGTCCACGGCGTCGTCTTTCCCTTCGTCAGCACGCCGGCCCTCGCCAGACAAGCGGCGGACGCCTGTCGCTATCCGCCCGCGGGTCGTCGTGGCTCCGGAGCTGGCCTTGCGACCGCTTCCTGGCCGGAGCCCTACGGCTACTATGACTCCGTCGATCGTAACGTGATGGTCGTGGTTGTCGTTGAGGAGGCGTCAGCGCTCGCTCATCTCGACGAGATTGCGGCCACGCCGGGCGTGGACGTGATCTTCATCGGCACCGGCGATTTGTCATTCTCGTTCGGGTTGAGAGGGCAGCAGGACCACCCGCGGATCGAAGAAGCAGCGGAAGCCGTACTCGACGCGGCGAGGCGGCATGACAAAGTTGCAGGGCGTCCGGCAGGGACGGCCGGGCAGACGAAACGATATGTCGAGCAAGGCTTTCTGTTCCTTCAGGCGCCCTCCGATCTCGCTTTGTTCGAGGCCGGCGCGCAACAGTTCCTCTCGCCCCTCGAGATCCGGCCGGCGCGGCGTTAGCGCGAATTCTCCTGACCGTCCTTCACGCGCACGGCTCTCCAGGCGAACGGTCCCTGGCCGTAGTCCATCGTGCCGGCGAGACTGCCGTCTTCCTGGAGCTTGCCCGTGAACGCGACGGTCAGTTGTCCCTGGTAATCCATCGCGAATGTCAGCGTGCCTTCCTTGTATTCGCCTGCGACGGCGAACGTCCCCGACGGTCCGCTGAGGGTGCCCGTGATCTTGGTGCCGTCGATCTTCAACTCCAGGGTACTCGGCCCGTTGCTCGAGGCATCGCTCGTGAGCGACCACTTGCCGGCGACGGTCGGAGGCGCCGTCTGGCCACGAGCGGCGGCTGAGCTCAACCCGAGCACAAACGTACCGAGCAGCCAGAGCAGGAGTATCGGCTTGTTCATTGCAGGCATTCTAGCGCTCTATTTTCCGCGCAGACGAGCCACTGTGCCGTCCACGCCGTTTGGGGGTTGCTCGTTCGCGAACTGATCCTCGTCGCGCACGGCCTGTTTCAGCCGCAGCAGCTCCGCCTTGAGCGTTGTCGTGATTTGCTCGTGTCCGGGCGTGTCCGTACAGGTTGTGAAGCTCGTGCGGATCGTTCGCCAGGTCGAACAGCTCCCACTGATCCTTCTTCCAGAAGTAGATCAGCTTGTGCGTCTGCGTGCGGACGCCGTAGTGGGCGCGCGTGTTGTGGTCGCCCGGGTCGTGGTAGTAGCGGTAATACATCGAGGTGCGCCAATCGGCCGGCGCTCGCCCTCGCAGCACCGGCACCAGGCTGCGCCCCTGCATGTCGGCCGGGACCTGCGACGCCCGGCGGCGTCCAGGAACGTCGGCGCGAAATCCACATTGATCGCCATCGCGTCGTGCGCGCGCCGGCCTTGATGGCGGCCGGCCAGCGGACCAGGAACGGCATCCGCAGCGCTTCCTCATACATGAAACGCTTGTCGAACAGCCCGTGGTCGCCCAGGAAGAAGCCCTGGTCGCTGGTGTAGATCACCATCGTGTTCTTGCGTCGAGCCCGCTGCGTCCAGGAAGTCGAGCAAGCGGCCCACGTTGTCGTCGACCGACTGGATCGTCGCCAGATAGTCCTGCATGTAGCGCTGGTACTTCCATCGCGCCAGCGCTTCGCCGGTCAGCGTGACCGTCTTGCCGTCCACGCTCGATCGTCGTAACCGTGTCGGGCTTGGCCGCCAGCCAGTGCGTTGAGCGCCGCGCCGGCCAGCGCCGCCGGCGGCGCGAGCTTGAGGTCGCGCCGCGTGAGGTCGGCGGCCACGCTCTGCTGGTTCTCGTGGAGCGCGTCGGTGCGGGTCGCGTAGTCGTCCCACAGCGTCTCGGGCTCGGGAATCCAGCGGTCCGCGAACTGCGCCGTGTGCTTCTCGTCCGGCTCCCACGGCCGGTGCGGCGCCTTGTGATGCACATCAGGAAGAACGGCTTGTCCTTGGGCCGGTTCTTGACGAAATCCATGGCCAGGTCGGTGATGACGTCGGTCACGTAGCGGCCCGTGTACGTCTTCTCGCCGGTTGCCGTGTACAGCACGGGATCGAAATAGACGCCCTGCCCCGGCAGGATCTCCCACTGATCGAAGCCGGTCGGGTCGCTGCCCAGGTGCCACTTGCCGATCATGCCGGTGTAGTAGCCGCCGCCTGCAGCAGCCTCGCCACCGTCGGCTGCGAGCCGTCGAAGCGGTTGAAGACCGGCACGCCGTTGATGTGCGAGTACTGCCCGGTCAGGATCGTCGCGCGGCTCGGCGTGCAGATCGAGTTGGTCGCGAACACGTTCCGTCAGCAGCGCGCCTTCGCGCGCGAGGCGGTCGATGTTGGGCGTCGCGTTGACCCGCGACCCGTACGCGCTGATCGCGTGCGCCGCGTGGTCGTCGGACATGATGAAAAGGATGTTGGGACGATCGGCGGCGGGCGCTGGAGCCTGCATCGCGAAAGCCGACAGGAAGAGGGTGAGGATCGCCACGCGCATGGGCGGATTCTACAGCGCGCGGGCCGGGACCGGCGCCCTCGCTGCGATTGGAATTCAGTGATTGGCCAGAGTAGGTTACCAGCAACTGAACGAGCGTCCACCATGAAGCGCGTGTTCCTCGTCGGAGTCCTCACGCTCGCCGGAGCAGCCGTGACGGCACTGGTCTGGCGCCATCAGCACGCGTTCCCAGCCCCTCCCGGCCCGAGCGGCACGGCGGCCCCGCGGACCTATGTCGGCAGCAGCGCGTGCGCGACCTGCCATGCCGCGGAAGCGGCGGGCTGGCGGCAATCTCAGCATGGCGCCGCGATGGCTGAGGCCACCGATCGCACGGTGCTGGGCCGGTTCGACGGCGCACCGTTCCGCTACGCAGGCGTCACGTCCACTCTCTTTCGACGCGGAGGCAAGTTTTACGCGCGCACCGACGGGGCAGATGGCCAGGTCGCCGATTTCGAAATCAAATACACCATCGGTGTCGCGCCGCTGCAGCAGTACCTTCTGGAGCTGCCGGGGGGCCGCCTGCAGGCCCTCAGCATCGCCTGGGACGCCCGCTCCGCCTCGGCCGGCGGACAGCGCTGGTTCCACCTGTATCCGCGTGATGCGATCAAAGCGGGCGATCCGCTGCATTGGACCGGTCTTCTGCAGAACGCGAACTTCATGTGCCTCGACTGCCATACGACCAACCTGCGAAAAGGCTACGACCCGGCGACGCACGGGTTCGAGACGACGTGGTCGGAACTTGGCGTGGGCTGCGAGTCGTGCCACGGCCCCGGATCGCTCCACGTGACGTGGGCCCGCGGTGCGCCAGGCCGTACCGGCGCGGACGCGGCGCGGTACCTGACGGCGCCGCTCAACCAACGCGCGCGCGGCGCCTGGACGATCGATCCGGCCACGGCGCGTCCGTCCCGGAGCGAGCCGCGGAAGAGCGACGAGGAGATCGAAGTCTGCGGGCGATGCCACGCGCGTCGAGGCCAGTTGACGGACGCCGCCGAGGCGGGGGATCTGTTCGAGAACGGGTTCAGGCCCGCTTTGCTGGAGCCTGCACTGTATTTCGCCGACGGCCAGCCGAAAGACGAGGTCTACAACTACGCATCATTTCTGCAGAGCAGGATGTACGCCCGTGGCGTCACCTGCAGCGACTGCCACGATCCGCATGCCGGCACCTTGCGACGCCCGGGAGGCGCGACGTGTTCGCAATGCCACCTGCCGGCCAAGTACGAGAGCGCATCCCACCACTTCCATCAGCCGGGGAGTCCCGCGGCTTCTTGCGTGACGTGCCACATGCCGGTGACGACTTACATGACGATCGATCCGAGGCACGACCATAGCTTTCGGGTTCCGCGGCCGGATCAGACCGGCACGCTCGGAGTACCGAACGCCTGCACGGCCGCCTGTCACCGCGAGCGGTCCGCGGCGTGGGCCGCGGCGGAAGTGGCGCGTCGCCTGGGCCACACGCCTTCAGGATTTCAGCGATTCGCAGAAGCCTTCCATGCGGCCGATCTCGGTGGGCCTGGCGCGGCCGGCGCGCTACTGGCCATCGTGCAGGACGGAACACAACCGGCAGTCGTCCGCGCGAGCGCCTGGGAGCGATTCGTGTCGGGCGAGATGACGCCCGACTCTGCTGCGGTGACAGTGGCGTTGGGAGACCCGAGCCCGCTCGTGCGGCGCGCGGCGATCAGCGCGCTCCAACACGTTGATTCGGCTACCCGCTTGCGGCTCGTTCCGCCGTTGCTCACCGATCCGGTCCGCACGGTGCGAACTCAGGCCGCGATCTCCCTGGCTGACTTCACAGACGCACAACTTCCGATCGCGTTCCGCGCGGCGTTCGACGAGTACCTCGCCGAAATGCGTTTCAACGCGGACCGTCCCGAGGCTCAGACCAGTCTTGGCACCGCGCTCGCCGGCCGCGGGCAGACCGACGCGGCCATCGCCGCGCTGCGCGAGGCCATTCGACTCGACAAGACGTTCGTGCCCGTGTACGTGAACCTTGGCGACGTGTATCGGTCGCGCGGGGACGAGGTGTCGGCCGAGAAGATCCTGCGCCAGGCGATTGAGGTCAACCGTGCGTCCGCTGACGCGCACCACGCACTGGGACTGTCGCTTGTGCGCCAGCAGCGCAGACGCGAGGCTTTGGTCGAACTGGCCGCGGCCGTGCGGCTCGACCCCCGGGCGGCACGGTACGCGTATGTGTACGCCGTGGCCCTGCACGATACGGGCGAGGTGGCCCAGGCGATCGGGGTGCTCGGGAAAGCTCTCGCGTCCCATTCGTCCGATCGGGAGATACTGTCGGCGCTGGTGATGTATTCGGATGAGGCCGGCCGCACAAAGGACGCTCGGGAATATGCGGCGCAACTGCGCGCGCTCGAAGGCAAGTAGGAGGATGTGATGACTGGACGGCCCGTGGCAGCGGCGATTCTGATTTTGTCGGCGCTCGCGGCCGGTGCGGGCGGGCCCCGCGTGACGGCTGCGCAGACTCGGCTCCCCAATTTCGTCTTCATCTTCCTGGACGATTCCGGGTACGGCGACACCAGCATCTACGGCGGCCAGGAATGGACGACGCCCCATATCGACGCGCTGGCCCGGGAGGGGGTCCGCTTCGTCAACTTCCACGTGCCCCAGGCCATCTGCTCGGCGTCGCGCGCGGCGTTGCTGACCGGGAGCTACCCCAACCGCGTCGGAATCAACGGCGCGCTGCCCTCGACCAGCCGGGTCGGGATCAGCGACTCCGAGCGGCTGCTGCCTAAGTGCTCAAGGCGCGGGGCTACGCCACGGCGATTTTCGGCAAGTGGCATCTGGGCGCCGCGCCCCAGTTCCTGCCGACGCGGCACGGCTTCGACGAGTACGCCGGCATCCCGTTCTCCAATGACATGACCCCGGCGATCCTGATGGAAGGCGAGAAGGCGCTGCGGGAAGTGTCGCAGGAGGATCGCGACAATCTCACGACGCTTCTCACCGAAAGAGCCGTGAGCTTCATCGATCGGCATCGGGCCGGACCTTTTTTCTTGTACGTTCCGCATCACATGCCGCATGTCCCGCTGGCCGTGTCGAGCGAGGTTCAAGGGCAAGACCGGACGGCTTTACGGCGACGTCATGCTCGAGCTCGATTGGTCGGTCGGCCAGATCGTCGATGCCGTCAAGCGCAACGGCCTGGACGATGACACGCTCATCATGTTCGCGTCGGATAACGGCCCCTGGTTGATCTACGGCGATCACGCCGGGTCGGCGGGTCCGCTGCGCGAAGGTAAACAGACGACGTTCGAGGGCGGGCTCCGGGAGCCGTTCATCGCGCGGTGGCCCGGCCACATCCGGCCGGACACGGTTGTGCGCAGCCGGGTCATGTCGTTCGACATTTTTCCGACGCTCGTCAAACTCGCGGGCGCGGAGGTTCCGGCCGACCGGATCATCGATGGACGCGATATCTGGCCCTGGCTCTCCGGCCGCCGGACATCGGGAGAACCGCACGAGGCGCTGTATTTCTTCGCTCACAACGGCAGGGACCTGAACGCCGTGAATCCGGCCAGTGGAAGCTCACGCTCCCGCATCGGACGTTTCATGCGGTGCGGCGGACGGGGCGGCGAGCGAGGAACCCGGAGACGCTCGACCTGCCGTGTCGCTCTTCGATCTCGACGCGGACATCGGCGAGACGACCAACGTCGCCGCGCCGCACGCGGACGTCGTGAAGCGGTTGATGAGATACGTCGAGCGCGCCCGCGAGGATCTGGGCGATGGCTTGACAATCGCGCCGGGAAGAACCTTCGTCCACCGGCGACGCAGTTGCCGCCGAACGTTTCGCCGCTGCCCGACGGCGTGCCGGTGCCGCCACCCGCGCGCGGGCGGGGCGCGGCTTAGACGCCGGGCTCGCAGGCAGCTCCGACTGCGCTCTCGTGTGTCAGAGTACGTCCTTGTTCTCTTTACCTGGCTGGCCGAATCAAAGAGGGGACGGGTGGAGATGAGGCGTTTGACGATTCGCGTAGGGGTGGCCCTGACGGCGCTCCTGCTTGCCGGCGCGGTACGCCCGAGCCTGTGGTCGGCGACGCCGTTCGTCGTGCAAGACGCCTCGGGCCAATCGCTGGCCACGCGGCTCTCGGATGCCGACTTCTGGGCCCTGATCGGCGAGATCTCCGAACCCGGCGGCTACTTCCGGATCACCGACAACTTCACGTCGAACGAACGCGAAATCGGCCCTCCCGACCATGCTCCGCGATCCACACGTGAACGGCGGAGTCTTCCTCGGCGTCGGACCGGAGCAGAACTTCACGTACATTGCGGCCATCCGTCCAGTCATGGCGTTCATCGTCGACATCCGGCGGCAGGCGGTGGTGCAGCACCTGATGTTCAAGGCCATCTTCGAAATGGCGGAGGACCGGGCCGATTTCATTGCCACTGCTGTTCTCGAAGCCGCGCCCCGCCGGACTCGATGCGGGCGCCCGATTCAGAAGATCTGGGAGGCGTTCACATCCGTTCGCGACCGATCCCGCCGCCGGCCGGCGCACGTATGCGCGTGTCGTCGAGATTGCTGACGAAGACACATGGATTCCGCTTCACCGCTGACGAGTCCTCGCAGCTCGAGTCGGTGTTCGACGCCTTTCAGGTCGTACGGTCCGTCCATCACGACGCGTGGCGGCGCGCGGCGGATCGGCGGCAACAGCTGGACTTTTGCCGACCTCACGGGACGCGTGACCGACGACGCCGGCGTGCCGCAGAGCTTTCTCTCGACAGAAGACAATTACCGGTACGTCAAGACGCTTCAGGAGAAGAACCTGGTCGTGCCGGCGAGCGGCGACTTCGGCGGCCCGAAGACCATTCGCGCGATTGGCGCCTATTTGCGCGAGCGGCACGCGACAGTGAGCGGCTTCTACGTCTCGAACGTGGAACAGTATCTCTTCCAGGACGGCAAGCAGAAGGCGTTCTTCGACAACGTGAGGCGCTGCCCATCACGCCGGAGTCCGTCTTCATCCGGCCCTACTCCATGCGCGGCGGTCCGGCCCGGCCGCTCTGTCCGATTGGCTCATTTCTGCAAGCCTTCGCCGCAGGCCACATCTATTCCAACAGCCAGGCGCTCGCCTGCACGCAGTAGGCTCGATTCACGGACCACCGCGGCCGCTCGTCTACCGAGTGGCCGCCTGAAACGCCTGTTCGAACTCCGTGAGTTCTCGATCGTTCAGATCGGACACGACCCAAAGCGACATGTCCCCCTGAATCCAATGTCGTTCCTGAAAACCCCGAATCGATCGCGCGTCGCTCCTGGCCGTGCCATCCGTCGCCGGCCGGACAAATACATTGATCATGTGGGCGCGGCGCTGATACACGATCGCGGCGACGGGTCGGCCCGCGACGGTATCCACCCGCCCGCCGATGAGCGGAAAGTCGGCCGCGGCAAGGTCGACGACCGGCGGCGAGAAATCCAGCTTCCCCTGAAACCAGGGCTTGACCGTGTGCTGGTTCGACGAACGCACCTCGAACAAACGATCGCTCATCAGCGCGCGCACGTGCCGATTGACAACGTCCTCCGCGACGATGGAGGTCGCACGCGCGGTTCGACTCGCCTGGAAAAACACCAGCCCGGGAACCGCCACGGCGAGGGTCACGACCGCCGCCCATGCGAGCCTCGCGGGCGTGATGCGCGTGGTCCTCGACGTCCTGGCGACCGTCGCCCGAAGCCGGCCTGGTGCAGGATGATAAGGAACACTGCGGATCAACCGCCCGAGTGATTGGAGGGCCGCGAGGCGCTGCCGGCACTCCAGGCAGCCGTCGACATGCTCAGCCACCGATCTCGCCTCGCCCGGCGGCAGTTCAACATCGAGGTACGCGT
Organism: uncultured Acidobacteriota bacterium; assembly: GCA_963724645.1. GTDB lineage: Bacteria > Acidobacteriota > Vicinamibacteria > Vicinamibacterales > SCN-69-37 > CAVXSP01. Next base: position 184,670 of record CAVRVJ010000003.1, on the reverse strand, counting down.
CGAGTAGACGGCTCGCCTCGTGGCAGTTCATGCCGTGCCTCCAGTCGACAGTTCGGGCCGCAGGACTGCCAGCAGCCGCTCGCGGGCCCGCGACAGACGTGACATTACGGTCCCAATCGGGGCATCGATGATCGCGGCGATTTCCTTGTAGGACAGTCCCTCGAGCTCACGGAGCACAACAACTTCACGAAAGTCGACCGGCAGTGCCTCGATGGCGTGCTGCACCTGCTCGACCGTCTGCCGCTGGAGGGCCAGTTCTTCCGGCCCCAGTCCCTGGTCGCGCCGATCGTCCGTCATCTCGTCGTACACCCCGGATCGATGTGTGCTGCCCGTTTGCGCCAGACGCCCGTACCACGTGTTTCGAACGATCGCCAGCAACCAGGCGCGCGCGTCCTCGTTCCGCAAGTTGGAGAAGAAGCGCAGGGCCCTGATCGCCGCATCCTGCACGACGTCCTCGGCGTCGGCGTCGTTCTTCGTCAGCCACCGCGCGTAGTTGAACGCGGCATCCAGATGAGGCACGACGACGTGCTCAAAGTCCCGGCGGGGCATCGTCTCCTTTTACACGCAAAGCACTTCAAGCGCCTTCCGGTAGTAGGACTGATTCTCTCGACGTTTTATTCCAGCGCTCAACCCGGCCGCGTGGCGGCGCCTGGAGCCCGGGCCTTCCGCCCCGGGGAATAGATCGGCACGCTCCCGAGTCTATCCAGGTAGCGGTGGCATTCACCGCAATCAAGGGAGGCAACGTGAAGCAGAATGACGATGAAAAGGACTGGGATCGGCGTGGGTTTCTGAAGTGCATGGCGTGGGCCGGTACCGGCGCGATGTGGACCCTTGCGAATGGCGTCCTCAGGGGCGCGCCGATTGAGGGTACTGCTCGTGGGGCAGCGGGCACGGTCGCCCCGATGGGCGGTCTTCGTTTCGTCCAAATCAGCGACAGCCACATCGGCTTCGACAAGGCGGCGAACGCCGACGTGACGGCGACGCTCCGTGCCGCCGTCGCGAAGATCAAGGGCGCGCCCGAACAGCCGTCTTTCGTGCTGCACACGGGCGATCTGACGCACTTGTCGAAGCCGTCCGAGTTCGACACGCTGCAACAGGTGTTGACGGACTTGTCGCTGCCGGTGTTCTACGTTCCCGGTGAGCACGACGTCCTCGAGGATGACGGGAAAAGCTACCTGCAGCGATTCGGCAAAGGCACTCAGGGCGCAGGATGGTACAGCTTCGATCAAGGCAGCGTGCACTTCATCGGCCTTGTCAACGTCGTCAATTTGAAGGCTGGTGGCTTGGGCACGCTTGGCACCGAGCAGCTCGCCTGGCTGGAGAAGGACGTCAAACACCTCAAGAGCAGCACGCCGATCGTCGTGTTTGCTCACATCCCGCTGTGGTCGGTCTACCCGGAGTGGGGCTGGGGTACCGACGACAGCGCCCGCGCGCTCTCGTATCTGAAGCGGTTCGGATCGGTGTCGGTGTTGAATGGCCACATCCACCAGGTGATGCAAAAGGTCGAGGGCCACGTCACCTTCCACACCGCCATGTCGACAGCGTTTCCGCAGCCGGCGCCCGGCGGCGCGCCGTCACCGGGGCCGATGAAGGTCGAAGCGGATCGGCTGAAGAAGATGCTTGGCTTGTCGCGTATGTCGTTCCACGACGTCCACCATCCGATTGCGATCACCGACGTGGCCCTCGACGACGGACCTCAGACGTCGATGGACACGCACGACATCGCCATCGACAATTTCAGTTTCAGTCCGGCGGCGGCGGCCGTAACCGCCGGTACCACGGTGACCTGGACGAACCACGACGACGTCCCGCACGCTGTCGTGGGGACGGAGCACGAATTCAAGTCGCCCGTGCTCGACACCGATCAGCGGTTCTCGCACACATTTGATGCCTCCGGGATGTATAGATACTTCTGCTCGCTTCATCCACACATGACCGGACATATTGTGGTGAAGTGACCGGTGAGTACCCGGCATCCGGCGAGGACTGACCCATGGCTGACATCGGTACTGAACGGTCCCAAGCTGCCATTCGTTCTGCGTGGGACAGGAACATTTACCGTACACGCGGGCAAACTCAAGCTCAATGAGAGGTTTCCTGCTGATGTGGAGACCATCCTGGATGTCGAAGCGACGGCCAGCGGCAGTCAGCCAATGGCGCTTGGCGGCGAGGGATCCTGGACGCTGTCGGTCAAGTCCTCCGATGCGGTGAGGCTGCTGCCCGTCTGGCCAGCCAACGAAAAGGCTGCGGCTCAGTACCGCCTCGAGCAGCACTTCGCGGCAAATCCAGACACCGTCGGGCTCGTGTTGACCGTCGGCGCCAGCGCCGAGGGCACATTCGAAGGGCAGTTCCGATACTCCGTACTTACCGCATCAGCCAACGTTGCGGCAGGCGGAGATCTGAGCTTTGTGTTCTGCTATCCGTACCCCGCCGACACGCCAGCCGGCGCGATGATTGAGGATTTCTTCGGTCGCGTGCGGCTTCCGGCCACGCTGTCCGCTGCTCCTCCTGCCGGAGAACTTGTCAAATTCGAATACGGCGGCTACTTGAATTTCGGCGGCGGCCTGGGCGCCGGCTATGAGATCGACGGAACGCCGTCGGCGGCCATCAGCGACCTCGTCCTATCCGAGCACTACGATCTGAGTGTCATCGGCAAACTGAATTTTACCGCGCGGCTCGGCGGGTTTTTCAGTGTCGAGACCCGCGCAAGCGATCGCCCGGCGTGGACGAACGTAGTCGTGCGAAAGACCCGGGCGTCCGAGTTCACGGCCGCCGCGGACGCGTCGGTTGGGATGATGTCTGACCTTGAAGGAGCGCCGGACCAGCCGAACGAGTTTCTCGGCGCGTTGCTTGGCGTCAACGTCAAGAACTGGCTCAACCTTCTCGATGATGTGGGACGTGCGAAGTCATGGGACGACCTCGTGTCGAGGCTCGATCCGCTCGCGATCGATTACCTCAAGGCGTTGCTCGGCAAGGAGCCTGGTTCCGGAACGTTCACCGAACTCGTCGCAAAGGCCGGCCGGATCGCAAGTGATCACAGGGCGTTCGACCCGGCTGTCGTGTCGGCGTTCGACAGATACTTCGACAAGCTCACCGATCCCGAGGCCGGCAAGGACCTCGCCGCCGCGCTCACCAAGGTCGCGCATCTGCCGTCGTGGAGCGCCCTCGAAGGAGAGGTCAATCCGCTCGTGTGGAAGTTGGTCAACGAGTTGACCGATGGCGACCCTCTCGGCTGGGTCGTCGGCAAGGCCGTCGGCGGCCTGCAGAAGCGAGCCGAGGGTGTGCTCGACCTGGGAAACGCCGATGCGCATGCCGATTTGCACGCGGCCGTCAGCCTCATCAAGAAGGAATTCGGCCTCACGCCACTGTTCGATGAGCTTGCGAAGATCGGCACCGTTGCTGACTTGAAGACACAGGGCGGCAGACGGCTCGACGGCCTGGTTGAGCGGCTGCTCGGCGAGGACTTGAAGAAGCTCAGCAACACGCAGCTCGGCGGGTTGGTGACGCGCATACGTCAGCTGCTTGATGCCGCTGGCAAGTTCGAGGAGCGGGCCTACGCGCAATTCAAGGAGGCCGCAAAGCACACGCTCACGTTCAACCTCCATGCCGAGTACCTCGAAGGCCGAGAACAACGAGGCGCTCATCGACATGGACATCAACATGGCAACCCCGGAGGGTCTGGCGCTGATTCGAGATGCCGCCTCAGGTGATTTCCGGCGTGCGTTGTCGGAAACCCGGCCTGGCCTCGTCCGGCTGAATCGGGGACGGCTGACCCACGAACTGGTCGAACAGAGCGCCCTCAAGATCAACGTCGTCGGGTGGCACGCGGGCTGGCATTACCAGAGCCTCGAAAAGCTGGTCCTGCGCACCGACCAGCAGATCGTGCCGGGCGATCGGGGCGGGCTGACAGTCTACACGGCGACGGATCTTCGGAAGCAGACCGACAAACAGAACAGCGCAACTCATCGCCGGACCTTTACGAACTTCCTCCTGAGGTTTCTGGGCGAGTCTTCGGGCGTCATCACGCAGGACCCGGAAAACGTCGCCTACCTCGTTGATGCCATAACGCGCATGAGTGCCGAGTACGAACTGGGATTCCAGGGGGATCGGACGCGTCTGCAGGACCTCGCCTACTACCTCAGCTTCGCGAGAGATTTCGGACTGACCGGCGCGGCTCTTCAAACGACCGCGATCGTCCCGCTGCTACCGCCTCAAGGAGCCGACAACTACGGCCCCATGAGCGCGACGTACAGCGTGCGATATCGGGAATCCGGCCTGAAGGCGCTGTTCGGGCAGCCGCTGAGGGCGGACGTGATCAGGAGCCTGATGCGGAAGGTGATCCTGAGCCAGTATTTGCACCAGGGCGGCGTGCTGGCAAGTGCGGGCTGGGCGTATTGGACTCCAGGCGTCTACACGGACATCTGGAAGCAAGAGGGTCCGGCGTCGTTCCCGCGACCATCGGCGCGGGAGTTCAAACCGATCTCGGAGTCGCCCTTCGCAGGCTTGCCGGCGCCTGCCAGCGCGGTTGTTCAGCCAGCCCAGCAGAACGTCCTCAACGCCCTCTACCTGATTGAGGATGGCCTCGTCGATGGCCTGACGACCTTGCAGGGGCTTATTGCGAAAAGCGGCCATGGGGAAAAGATGTCTCCGCACGCGTTCGAAAATGCGCTGGGCCGGATTGGCGATGCCCTCAGAGTGCTGGATGACTTCGGCGAATCCGTGAACACCACGTTCGCGGTGTTCGACGCGCTGGTGGCGGGCGCCGGCGGGCCGGCGCGCGCGGGCAAGGCGTCGTCGCTGACCTTGCAGTCCCAAGCCGCCGGCCATGAGGTGACGAAGGTATTCGTGAGCCATTGAAGAGCCGCGCGATGGGCGGCCGCCTGAGCCATCAGGCAGGGCGCTGTGTCATGCCACACACCGTTGTGCAGATTGGCACAGCCGCGCTGACGAGAGAAACACACATCCTGATTCGCCGAACGCCATTTCGCTGATAGATGCAGCGATTCCGACGGCACGCAACCTGCACAAGTGTGGAGCGCCAAGATGATCCAAGAGGCCAAGGAGGAGTCATGAAACACATTCTCTCCAGCGTTGCGGTAACGGCGGCTCTGACCCTGTTCACTCCCATGTTCGTGACTGCATCGGCATCGGAGTTGACCTGCCACATTCCATTCAGCTTCACCGTCAACGGCAGGACCCTGGCGCCCGGGTTCTACACGCTTTCTACGCGCGAGGCCTTCCTGTTGGTGAGCGGCCCCAGCCAGTCAGCCCTGGCGGTGACCAAACCGGTTGACTCACGAGCGCAGGCCGGATTGGCCGTGGTCTTTCTGAAGATCGGTGACAACTACGAGATGATCGAAGCCTGGACCGGCAATGGCCTCGGGCGCGAGATACCGCGGCCGCAGGGTGCCAAGGACAAGCGCCATGCGACAAACGCGCCGGCCGAGCGAGTGGTCATCTCGGCGATGTAACGCCTAGCCGCGGACGACGCGCTAGAATTCCTCCGTGCCCCGTCCAGATTCCGACGAAGGGCGGCGATCGGCAAGCGCCGACGCCGCCCTCACGGCGTTTCTCGACCTCGATGACACTTTGCGCCGCGCCCTGACCTACGCATCGGAATCGGCCGGAGCGGAGGGAAGCCGCATCCTCCTGCACGATGTCGAGGCGCACGAGTTCGTCGTCGCCGCCGCGACCGGACCAGCGGCCGACCACCTCCGTGGCCGGCGATTCCCTGAAGCCACCGGCATCCCGGGTGCGGTCCTGAAATCGCGCCAGCCGCACCTCGCCCCAGGCACCGGCACTCACGCGGTCATGGCGGCGCCCCTGAGCATCGGCGATCGGGTCATCGGCGTCGTCGAGACGACGAGCCGGATTGGCGGCGGGGAGTTTGCCGCGGCCGATCTCGAGCGGCTCGAGAGCGGCTGCGGGCTCATCGCGGTCGCCCTCGAGAACGCGAGTCTCTATCGACGGCTCGACAAGGCCGCCGAGATTGTCAGACGATCACAAGACGATCGGGCCCGCCCCTTGATTGCTGAAAGTCCGGCGATGCGCCGGGCCCTCACCGAGGCGGAGCGGGGCGCCACAGGCCGAACGACAATTCTCCTGGTTGGAGAGACGGGCACCGGCAAGGAACAGGTCGCCCGCCACATTCACGAACGTTCGCCACGCGCCACGGGACCGTTTGTCGCGATCGATTGCGGGGCCCTTCCGGAAGGATTACTGGAGAGCGAGCTTTTCGGTCACGAGAAGGGCGCGTTCACCGGCGCGGATCGACGCCACATCGGCCGATTCGAGCTGGCCGACGGCGGCACGCTCTTCCTCGATGAAATCGGCGACCTGCCGCCACCGGCACAGGTCAAGCTCCTGCGCGTGCTTCAGGAACGCGAGATCAGCCGGGTCGGCGGCACGCAGGCGATCCGCGTGAACGTCCGGTTGATCGCCGCGACACATCGCGACCTGGCGGCCGAGGTAAGCGAGGGGCGTTTTCGGGAGGATCTCTTCTATCGACTCCACGTTGTGCCCATCCGCCTGCCCCCGCTGCGGGAGCGTTTGGAAGACGTCGAGCCGTTCGTGATGTTCTTTCTGAATCGCTTCGCCCGCGAGTTGGGCCGTTCGGCGCGCGGCATCACGCCCGAGGGGCTCGCGCGACTGCGCGCCCATCGGTGGCCGGGCAACGTGCGCGAGCTCGAGAATCTCGTCGAGCGACTTCTCGTTCTCGGTGACGAGCAGCCCATCAGCGCCGGCGAGCTCGCGGGCCTGTTGCCGGACGCGCCGGCGCTTGCGTCTCATGCCGTGGAGACGCCGGCGGCTCCCGCGATCGACGACCTTTCACTCTGGGAACAGGAGCACACCTTGCTGGTGCAGGCGCTCGAACGCACCGGCCAGAATCAAACCCGCGCTGCTCATCTGTTGAAGATCAGCCGCGAGCAGCTTCGGACGCGGATGCGGCGATACGGGCTTCTGCCAAGGGCGTGAGCGCCACACCAGCACAACTTGACTTCTCAGAAGCGTGTGCCTTACTCTCCTAAGTGACTTAGGAATAGAAGATGGCTGGTCCCGCCGAGCTGCTGCCTGGCACACTCGACCTGCTGATCCTGAAAGCGGTCTCCCTGGGCCCTTTACACGGCTACGGCATCCTGCTGCGAATCGAGCAAATTTCCGGCGGTGCGCTCACGATCGAGCAGGGCGCGCTCTATCCGGCTCTGGCCCGTCTGGAACGCCAGCGCCTGCTCGACGCCGAGTGGGGCGTCTCTGAGAACAACAGGCGCGCGAAGTTCTACCGGCTGACCGCAGCGGGCTGGCGCCGGCTGCGCGAGGAACTGAATGGCTGGGAGCGGGTGGTCAATGCCATGACCGCCGCGCTGCGATCCAGGACTCGGGAGATCACTTGACTTGACGTGGTGTGGGTTGCGCCCGCGCCCTCGCGGACGCGCGACGAGACCACGTCAAGTGAGTGCTTTCCGGGATCAGGAGGGCTGACATGCGGTGGTTGGCCTGGCTCACGACCGGCGTCGCCAACACATTTCGCCGCGCGCGGCTCGAGCGCGAGGCGCGCGACGAGTTCGCATTTCATCTGGAGGCGCGGACGCACGACTTCGAGCGGCGGGGCATCGCGCCGGCCGAGGCGCGCAGGCTCGCGCGCGTCGAATTTGGCGGCGTCGAGAATTGTCTCGAGCGGACCCGAGAGGCGTGGGGATTCCGCGTGCTCGGCGAGCTTCGGCAGGATCTCCGCCACGCGCTACGGATGTTCGCGGCCAGCCCGGGCTTCACGGCGATCGCGCTGCTGTCGATCGCCATGGGCATCAGCGCCAACGCCTCGATTTTCAGTGTCGCCGACGCCCTGCTGTTCCGGCCGCTCGGCATCCGCGATCCGGATTCGGTCGTCGCTGTCGGGATCGCGCGTCAAGGCGAAGCGGGTGACACCGGTTCGGTCTCCTATCCGAACTATCGCGACCTTCGCGGGCGCGTCCGTGCGTTCGATGGTCTCGTTGCCTACCAGTTGGCGACGTTCAGCTTCGCGTCCGCGCGCGACGCCGTTCCCGAGATGCGCATGGGGATGACGGTGAGCGACAACTTCTTCAGCGCGCTCGGCGTTCCTCCGGCGCTAGGACGGACCTTCTCGGTCGACGAGGGCAAAGTCGCCGATCGCGATGCGGTGCTTGTGCTGGGCCACGACTTCTGGCAGGGAGCCCTCGGCGGCGATCCGTCGATCGTCGGCCGCGACGTCTGGGTCAACGGCCTCGCGCTCAAGGTCATCGGCGTGACCCCGGAGCGTTTCGCCGGCATGGATCAGTACATCCGCCCCGCCTTCTTCGTGCCGGCGATGCTCGCGCAGCGGTTGAGCCGGACCGGCGAGAACCTCGTCGAAGACCGGACGGCCCGGGCGTTCGACATGCGCGCCCGGCTGAAGCCGCACGTCTCGCTGGCCGCCGCGCAGGCGGAAGCGGCTGCGGTCTGGACCGGACTCGTCGCACAGTATCCGGATGCCAATCGAAATCGTGCGATCGCGCTCCGCACTGATCTCGACGCGCGCATTCGAGCCTCACCCGAAGACGCCATGATGATGGTGATGCTGCTGGCGCTCGTCGCCCTGGTGCTGGCGATCGCGTGCGCGAATGTCGCGAATCTGCTACTCGGCCGGGCCCGCGCGCGATCGCGGGAGATTGCCATCCGCCTGGCGCTGGGCGTCAGCCGCTTGCGTCTGCTTCGCCAGTTGCTCACCGAGAGTGTCCTGCTCGCCATCGCCGGTTGTGGCCTCGGCATCGGGCTCGCGTCGCTGGCAATTCGCTTCCTGCTCGACATTCAGATACCGACTGACCTTCCGGTGGTCATCGCGCCGCAGTTGGATCGGCGGGTGCTGGTATTCAGCCTCGCCGCGGCGGGAGTCAGCGCGCTGTTGTTCGGCCTCGCGCCGGCGTGGCGAAGCGTGCGGACCGATCTGGTCCCGGCCCTCAAGGGCTCCGAACGCGGGGACACGGCCCGTCACCGGACGACCGGCCGCAATGTCCTCGTCGTCGTTCAGGTCGCCCTTTCCATGGTGCTGCTCGTGGCGACGGGAATCGTCCTGGAGGGATTCCGCAAGTCGGTCGTCATGAATCCCGGCTTCCGCACCGATCACCTGTTGACCATGACGCTCGACACATCGCTGGCCGGTAACAGCGCTGCGGAGACGCACGCGTTCTACCGGAATCTGATCGATCGCGTCAAGGAACTGCCGGGGGTCGTCTCCGTGGCGATGACGGGTGCGGTGCCGCTCGATCCAAGCAGCGAGGGCGAGAACGTCGTCCCCGAGGGCCACCAGTTCCCGGCGGGCCAGGAAAGCGTGCCCGTGCTGTCGGCCACCGTGGACGAGCATTACTTCGCCGCGGTCAGGGCGCAGATTGTCCGGGGCCGCGCGTTCCTTGCCGAGGACCGGAACACGGCCCGCCCGGTCGTCATCGTGAACGAAGAGTTCGCGAGGCTGTACTGGCCGGCTCAGGATCCGATTGGCAAACGGTTGCGGTTGCACACCGACGGCAGCCCCTGGATGGAGGTGGTCGGCGTCGCGAAGACCGGAAAGTATGTCTTCATCGGCGAGCTGCCGCGGCCGTTTGTCTATCTGCCCTTCTCGCAGCACGAACGATCGCGGATGTCGCTGCTCGTCGAATCGGCCAGCGCCGACGTCTCGGCGTTGGCCGGGCCGCTGCGCGGTGTGGTGAGAGATCTGGATCCCACGCAGCCGATCTACAACGTCCGGACGCTCTCGTCGTTCTACCAGCAGCGCGCCCTGGCAGTCCCGCGCCGGCTCTTCCAGGTTGTCGCGACGATGGGCGTCTTCGGGCTGATCCTCGCGCTCATCGGGCTCTACGGGCTTGTGGCGTACTCAGTGGCGTGCCGGACGAAAGAGATTGGAATCCGGATGGCCATCGGCGCCGCTCGATCGGATGTGCTCAAAATGGTGATGCGCCAGGGATTCACGCTGTCGATGACAGGCGTCGCGTTTGGTGTGATCGGCAGCCTCGCCGCTGGCCGGCTGCTGACGGCGGCCCTGGCCGGCCTCGCAGAGCCGAGCCAGCCGGCGTATATGGTTGTTCCTGTCCTGCTGATCGGTCTGACGATGGCGGCCAGTTATGTGCCGGCGCGGCGCGCGTCGTTGGTCGATCCCTTACTGGCGGTGCGCCATGAATAGTCGGATTCCGGTAATCGGTGCGTTGTTTCTGATGACAGTCACGCGGGTCGGCGGGCTCGTCGCATTCCAGGCGCCGCGGACGCTGACCTCCGCGATGCCGGCAAAGATCGTGAATCGGCAGATGCAGCCGCTCGTCGACGGGACCCGCCACGGCGTCCGTCTCGACGCCCATGAGGGCGAGGGCCTTGCGTGGTGGCCCGACGCCGTCTTCGGCGATTGCACCATCGAGCTCGAGTTGCGTGGCAAAGATGTGCAGCAGGCGAGTTTCCTCGGCGTCGCATTTCACGGCGTTGACGACAAGACGTTTGACAACGTCTACTTCCGGCCGTTCAACTTCAAAGCCGCCGAGGCCGCACGCAGAACGCACTCCGTGCAATACGAATCGCATCCAGGGTTTACGTGGGACAGGCTCCGTGCGGATCATCCCGATCAGTACGAGCGCGCTATTGCCGCGCCGCCCGATCCGAATGAGTGGTTCCACGTTCGCCTGGTGATCGCGTATCCGTCAGTGCAGGTGTTCGTGAACGGCGCAGGGACACCCGTCATGGAAGTCAAGCAGTTGAGCGACCGCAAGACGGGATGGGTTGGTGTGTGGGTGGGGAACAACTCCGACGGCCAGTTTGCGAATGTGGCCGTCACGCCGGCGAAATGATCTCCACTACCGGACTTTCACGCCGTTGACGCGCGTGGCGGTCGCCGGATCGTTGCGATCCTGCCGCCAGGTCGGATGCGGAAAATGAATGACGGCGTCGCCGTTGTACGACACGACGGCGTTGTCGAACACCAGCGCGCCGATCCGCCGCCAGTTCCGGAACGTGCGGCGCACGCGGAACGGCGTGCCCGACGTGGTGCCCTCGTCGGTGACCTCGATCGTGAACGTCAGCGTCCGCTTCGGCACCGGATCGCCCCGATCGAAGATCTGGGCCATGACTTCGTCGCGGACGTCGAGGTCCGCACCGGGGATCACCGGTTGCCCGGGTGCGACGAGCAGCCGCATGAACGCCGGCGCTCTGCGTCGGCTCGCCCGGCTGGTTTCCCCAGCTCCGCAATCGGATAGAGCTGGCGGATGGTGGGCTGCTTGTCCACCCGCCGGAACACGGCCGCGACCTTGATCAGCAGCGTCCCGGCGGGGCCGCGGCGGAAGACGGTCACGTCTGGCGCGTTCCGCAGTTCGGCGGCGTTGATCGACTCGGTTCGCGCCCCGCCGATGTCCTCCTGCGTGATGAAGTTCGCGGTTCGCAGCGGCATCGGCGTGGTCCGGGTCCATCGTGGGAAAGAGCTTGCCGACCAGCGCCAGCGATCGGATCTGACCGCGCCGCTTGCCGCCCGCCCCGCTCGAGTACCGGGCGACCACGAGCGCCGTGCTGCCGCGAGCGAAATACCCGGAATACGGCGTGTCTTCGGTGATCTGCCAGCGCCCGACGAGGCAGACGCCGTTGGGATGAAGCAGCCGCGTGAAGCCTTTCCGATCCGGCCCCCAGCGAAGGTCGGCGCCGGAGTCGAGCGTCCGCTCGGACGCGCGCTCGAAACGGGGCGGCTTGCCGAGCGAGAGCAGTCCGCCGAAGACGCTCCTGATCGTCACGTTCCTGAACCGGCAGCGGCGGTTCGCCTTCGCGGCCCCACACCTTTTGATACGGATTCGCGAACAGCGCATCGACGACGTCCCGGAAGCGCGACCCGGAGTACGCGCGGTCTTCGTCGGTGAATTGTTCCGATCCGATGTCATCGTCAGACATGGCGACCCCCAGTAGAACCGGATTCCCGAGCCTGCTGCGTGACGCGTTCGGCCAATGGATTGGCGCGCGCGGTCATCGAGCCACCGCTCGTTCCGTCCCACTATTCTGCCATCCGCGCCCGCGGTTGCGACAGGAGGTCGCATGGTTCGTGATCGCCTGATTCGCCTCGACGCTCGAGCTCGGGTGGGGTCGCGCGTTCGAGTGAAATGCTCGTACCTGAAGAGCCATCCGGTGCAGGGGGTGGGAGGCCAGGATCATGCGACGAGGCGATGGCCGCGGCCACGCCGCATGCGTCAAGCCACGTTCGGCCGGGATTCAGCGTGACGCTCGCCACGGGCCCCAGTGAGAGCGCCTCTATTCGACGCGCCCGCCGGGACTATCGCGCGCTGTCGCACGCGGCTCTGGATCGTCGTCCGCAATGCGCTCCGCGTCCCGCGCGACGCCATGAATCATCGTCGACGAGAACGAATAAAGGAAATGGAGGCCGACGAAGTAGAACCCGGGCTCGCCGGGCACGACGCCCCGCTCGTGCACCGGCTCACCATCAGCGCCGTAGATGGGCGACGGCAGATCGATCCACGAGAGCCCCGGGTGGAAGCCCGTGCACCAGACCACGTTGGTGACGTCGAGCACGCGGCCGTCGGCCAGGAGCGGCTTGCCGTCACGAACGCCAGTCGACGCGTGGCGCCCGCTGGACGCCTGCGGCCGACGAGGTCCGCCGGCTTCACACGAATCAGCGGCGCCGCCCTTTGAGATGACGCCTCGACGCGCCCGCCGGCCCATCGGCGTGTCGACGGTGAGAATCCGGTGAAAAACGAGACGGAAGAGCACCGGAAGGATGCAGGCGCGCGATCCGGCTCTCGATGCGGAACGGCACGTTGCCGGGATGCCGCCCCGCCAGCCACGACTCGATGCGACCGCGCCACGTCGAACGCAATGTCCGCACCGGAATTGCCCGCGCCGACGAGGAGCACGTCACCGGTCCTCAGTTGGCCGGGATTGCTGTAGTCGCGCGAGTGCAGCTGCACGATGCCGGGATCGAGGTCCCGCGCGAATTCCGGCACGCGCGGCGTCCTGGTAGGTGGCCATCGCGACCACGACGTGATCGGCTTCGAAGCGCCGGTCGCCAGCCTCGACGATGTACCGCGCGCCCTCGCGCCATAGACGATCGACCCTGACCCCCGTCTGCACCGGCAGATCGAAATGCTGCGCGTAGGCCTCGAGATAGTCGGCCATCTGGTCCTTCGTCGGAAAGCTGAAGGGTGGAGCAGGGAACGGCAAACCGATGAGCCCGTCGTATTTTGCAGGGGTGAACAGGCGCAGCGAGTCCCAGCGCTTGCGCCACGAGTCGCCGACGCGGGGATTGGCCCTCGAGAATGACGAAGGACAGCCCACGCTGCGCCAGGCAGTAGCCGACCGATAACCCGGCCTGGCCGCCGCCGATCACGACGACCTGCACACGCTCGCACGTCCGGTTGTTGTCCATGCTTCACCTCGCGATCGATCGTAGCCATGCGAGGAAGTCACGCCGCATCGACTGAACTGTGCAGACACCGCGCCGCAGCGGAGTGGGTATTCCTATGTAGTCGCCCGCCCGGAGTCATCAGGCCATGAGTGAACGCATAGGCCGTGGCGGCGGCTCTCGACGCGAGATCGAGCTTGACAAAGATATTGCTCACGTGGCGGGCCACTGTCTTCTCGCTGATTTCGAGCGCTTCGGCGATGGCGCGGTTCGTCTTGCCGTGCGCAATCAGGCGAAGCACCTCAATTTCCCGCGACGTCAGCCCGCCGGCGTCCCTGTGCGCGGCGGCGGGCCGGCCGTGTTGCGAGGGCCTCGACCTCTGCGAGCGCGGGCGCGGCCATGAATTGACGGAACACGCGCGCCGCGGAGTCCCACTCCATCCTCGCGCCATCCGCGTCGCCGATCGCGTGACACGCACGGCCAAGGAGGACCTTGACGCATGCCGCCTCATAGGGCGCCTCGAGATCGTCCCAGGTCGTCAGCGCCAGCCTGAGGGGGCCGAGGGCCTGGCGCGGTTGACCGTCTGCAAGATCGCACGGCGCCCTCCACGGACGCCGCCATCGCGCGCAGCCACTCGGAGTTCAGCGTTCCGGCGATGGCCGCCAGCTCGTCAGCGGATCGTCGAGCGGCGGCAACGTCGCCGACCGCCAGGAAGATCTCGACGCCGGCGACGAGAATATCGGCGCGCCGCCGTCCGCGCGTGGGCTCGGCCATGACGCGGTCGATCGCGGCGCGCGCCGCATCATGCTGTCCCTGCGCGAGACGAAGCAGCGCCAGCCCCGGGTAAGGCGCTCGTCCGTGCTCGCTCGCCTGGCGATAGGCGTCTTCCGCTGCCGCAACGTCGCCGCGCATGCGGTGCAGCTCCGCGAGGGCGTAGGCTGCCGTTCCGCGCCCCGTCCGCTTCGAAGCCAGCAGCGCGTTGCACGCACGATGCGCTTCGTCGAGGGCCTCTGCCCATCGGCCTCGCAGCCGGAGGATTTCGGCGCGGTGGACGTGACACTCGCCCCGGTATGGCACCAGGCCCGGATTGTCCCCGCACCAGTCGTTCAGCGCCGCGGTCCACTCCTGCGCGCGCCGGATATCGAGCATTTCGAAACAGGCCGAAATCACGCTGCAGTAGACTACGCCGGCGATGAGGGGCGTCAACTCGCCGGTCGTGACGGCCACCATAGCTTCGTCGAACAGGCGCACCCCTTCAGCCACTCTGCCGATGGAGACGAGCACCCGGCCGCGTCCCTGGCGCGCCAGACTCATCAGATCGGGATCATTGAAGCGCTCGCCAATCCGCTCGATGGCGGCAAATGTGGCCTCCGCGCCGGCCAGATCGCCCGCGCCGGCCTGGTCGAGCGCCTGCGGCAGTAAGACATAGCCGCCCTCGACGCAATCGTGACCAGCGTCCTCCAGCAGACGCCGGGCACGCGCCGCCCAGCCGGCGGCGCGCGTCAACTCGCGCGTGCCGATGAGCACGAACACAATCCACACCGCTGACCGTGCGGCCTGCCGCGAGTCGCCGTGTTCTAACGCGACGCTGTGCGCGCGCGTGAGGATGTCGAGGCTGTCGGACTCGCGGCCAGTGAGGTACACGGCCAGGGCAAGGCGTTCGAGGTCGGGCGCCCCGAGCACTTCCCGGCGATCGCGGGCCAGCAGGTCGGCGTACTCCACCTGCCAGTCCCGGCGTTTGGGAGAACTGTGCGCACGACCGCTTCCGCGTGCAGCCATGTGCCGATCCTAAAGCCGATCGACCCTCCCGGCACCTTGCCGGGTGGCCCGTCTATCGCACCTTCCGGCCGTCCGCCCGGGTCGCCGTGTTCGCGTCGTTCCGATCTTCGCGCCACGTCGGGTGATTGAAGTGGATCACGCGGTCGCCGTTGTACAACACCACGGCGTTATCGAACGTGAGCGTCCCGATCGACCGCCAGTGATGGAAGGTCCATCGCAGCTGGGAAATGGGACCGGCGACCGAGCCCTCATCAGTGACCTCGATGGTGAATGTCAGTGTGCGTTGCGGCGCGGGATTACCGGCGTCGAAGATGTGGGCCATCACTTCGTCGCGGAAGTCGAGATCGGCACCTGCGATCCTGGGCTGGCTCGGCGCCACGCGTAACCGCATGAACTCAGGAGCCCGCGTCGGCTGTCCCTCGCGCTTCCCTAATTCCGCCACCTGATACAACTGACGGATGCCTGGCTGCTTGTCGATTTCATTGAAGACCGCACCGGTCACGAGCAGAATCGGGAGTCCACTCCCGCGGCGCGAGGCGGTCGAATCGGGCGCATTCCGAAGTTCGGCGTCGTTGATGAACGCGGTGTCTGTCCCACCGATATCCTCCTGCGTGATGAAGTTCGCGGTCCGCAGCGGCGTGGTGTGGTCCGGGTCCGTCGTTGGAAAGAGTTTGCCGACCAACGCCAGCGAGCGCGTCTGCCCGCGGCGCGTTTCGGCGCAGCACGTCGAGTACCGTCCGATGGCGAGTGCCGCGCAGCCCTTGACGAAATACCCGGAGTACGAGTTGTCCTCGGTGATTCGCCACATTCCGGTCAGGCACACGCCGTTCGGGTGCAGAAGGCGACGAAAGCCCCGCCGATCCGGGCCCCAACGCAAGTCGGCGCAGGAATCGACCGCCCGCGCAGTCGCGTGACGGAAAGTTCCTCCCGAGACGCTGGCGAGGGTGACGTCGTAGACAGGCAGCGCCGCCTCACCCGCACCTCCCCACACCCGCTGGTACGGATTGGCGAAAAGCGCATTGACGACGTCACGGAACCGGGAGCCAGCGTATCCGCGATCCTCGTCGGTGAACTCTTCCATCCCGAAATCTGGATCGGACATCGGACCTCCGTCTCTGGACCGGGAAGTGGTTTTCCGATCAGGCCTGAGGCTTCGCAAGCCGATGTTGCTCGAAGTCGTGGCTTTCCACAGGGCAGTTCGCTGGGTACCTGTTGCAACGGTCCCGTTCGGCGACCGTGTAATGCACGGTCTCGGACTGGTCGACCGGGCGCCAGGTCACGCTCAGCTTGTCGAAGAAGTTCGGATCGATCGCCGCGTCCGGCTTCACTGCCGCATCCTCAATGTCCATCGCGATGGGCAGTCCCGCGGCGAGGGCCTTTCGATACATCCATCGCAGCGCGACATTGTTGAGTCCCGTGTTGCCGTTGCCGCCGCCGATATCCGAGTGCACCCCACGGAACCAGACCTCGTACCCATTCCTCACGCGCGTCTGGGCGAACTGCGGCCGCTTCTCGTCGAGCGCCATCGCGTGGAAACAATGCTTGACGTTGGCGGGCAATGACAGGCGGTGGCCGATGTCGATCTTCGCAAACACGAAGCCGAGATTCGCCACGCCAAACGCGGCGACGACGTCGAAGAGGCCCAGGAAGCGGATGGCAGGATGGGCCTCGATGACGGCGCCGTTGTGCCGAATGCCGTCAGAGGCCACCTTGTTGACGAAATCGAGGGCGATCGCCGAGCCGCGGCTGAATCCCACGACGTCGATGATCTTGTCTCCGCCCGCGTAGGCCGCGCACAACGACTCGTAGGTCGCCATGATCCTGTCGAGCCACCCGGCACCGACCGCGCCCCCGACAACTTTCCCGATGGGCCCGAACCTCGTGCCGACGCCGGGAACGTAGATGTTCGAGATACCCTCGCGCCGCGTCTGGGCGTCATAGTTCGAGTAGAACCGCCAGACATTGGTGTTGCTGCTATCGTCGTCGTTTGTGCCGTCGAACGCATAAAGAGCCATTGGTTCCGCCCCTTTTGCTTCGTGCCTCTTCTTTGCCCGTCAAAGTGTCTTCAGATACTCGAGAAGCGCGCGCTTTTGTTCCGGCGAAAGCGCCGTGCCGTACAGGTGGCCCGCGCGGCTGTTTCCTGGCAGGCTCGTATCGAACAGCGTGCCGCGGCGCTGGGCGTCCGGTCCGTCGGAAACGAACCCCACACCCGCCTGGTCGAACACGTCGTCGCCTCGCCAGAAACGCGCCGGTCTCAACTCGACCGGATTGAGAAGATCCTTCAGCGTCGGCACGGAGCCGTTGTGTAGGTAGGGACCGCGAAGCCACAGTCCGTCGTGCGACACCGCCACGTAGCCAGTCGTGGTCCGGAAATGTGAGAACTTCCAGGAATGTCCGTTGCCGTAGTCGTTATAGGCCGCGGCTGAACCGGGCGTCCACATGTCGAGCCGATGGCGATCGGTGCCGACCTCCGCCACAGGAATAACCGTGCCCGCCCTCCTGCCGCCGAACGCGTGGCAGCCGGCGCACTCCGTCTGGTACACGCCGGCCCCCGTCGCGGCAAGCGCCTGATCGATGGGGAAGGGATACGCGGGAGGCTTCGTGTCGCTGATGTAATTCTGGATGCGCCGCAGGCTCGACATGGTTCGCGGATCCGTGTTGTTCCAGTTCGCGTAGTCGCGGTCGACCCACTTGACGGTCGCGCCATCGCCGATTGCCGAGGACAACACCACCTCGGGAAGCGTCGTGTTCAGGCCGTCCCAGTGGTAGGCGTATCCCTCATGCCGTTTGAGGTTCCAGAGCGGCACCATGTCGGAATTCCCGATCGTGCTGTCGATCGGTTGCTTGAGAACGGTGTATTTGACGGGATTGAAAGGGTCGATCCGGCCTCGTCCCCAGTCCGGCCGGTCTCGCATCCAGGCGTCTCGATTCTGCAGATCGAGCACCCCCTGGCGCGTTCGAGGAATGATCAGGAACCGATAGAGCAGCCGGTCCACCGTTGACAATTGATAGTTCCTGGCGATCTCCGCCAGGAGTGTGTCTGCGGTGAACCGCGGATCGGAGGCGCACGCGAAAAGGAATCGCAGAGTACTGCTGTTCGGCCGTCTGGTGCGAAGGGCCGGCGGCGATGATTGTGGGCGGATCGCCAGGCTGGGCCCGAAGGCTGGCCGTGTGGCACATCGCGCAGTTGATGCCGACGCGCGGAAAGCCGATCGTCACCTTTGAGAAACCGATGGGCATCTCATGGCCGTCCTTCCCGAGGATGCCGAGCGACGCGTATCCGCCCGGCCCAGGCAGATACTCGGGGAACACCCGCGGCAGGACGAGCCAGATCCAGTAGGGGATGCCCTGCTCGGCCTCGGTGCCGATCGATCCGAACAGAAAGTGGTCCTCGTCCGAGGCGAAGAACGGCGCCGGTTCCTCGCGGAAGAACTTCTGGTACGCGAACAGGCCGCCCGCCAGCGCGAGCAATGCGACGACTCCTCCAACAATCCACTTCCGGCGTGTCGTCATAGCGGGAGTCCCTTCGGTTCGGTCGCCGTGGTGGTCACGGCTCGAAGCGCGAACGGCAGGAGCAGCGCCTCGGGCACGAAGAAGGCCAGGTCGAAGAATCCCAGCATGTGGTACTCCGCTTGCTGGAAGCCGACAAAGAAAATCACGCCTGCCAGCCGGGCGCCGACGGCCGACCAGGCGGTCGCGCGATACCGCACCGGATCGATTCCCGCCGGAATATAGAACACCGACAGCAGGATCAGCAGCAGAGCGGAGAACTGCGGCCACACGAGCGGCGAAGCGGGCGGCAGCGCGGTCATGGCGAGCAGCCGGTCTGGCGCGAGAAGCGTCGGAACGGCCAGCGCGCAGTTG
The DNA here is from genome assembly GCA_963724645.1 of uncultured Acidobacteriota bacterium. Taxonomy (GTDB): domain Bacteria; phylum Acidobacteriota; class Vicinamibacteria; order Vicinamibacterales; family SCN-69-37; genus CAVXSP01. The sequence continues at coordinate 165,661 of CAVRVJ010000003.1, read as the reverse complement.
GCCGCGATGCCCAGCCACACGACGCGCCGGAACCATTGCAGAGCCGTATTGGGTGCCGTCACGCCACCTCCCGTGCCGTCATCAGAATTTCTTCAAGTATTCGACGAGCGCGCGTTTGTCCGCGTCCCCGAGCGCCGTGCCGTATGCGTGGCCGCGATTGCTGTTGCCCGGGAGCGATGTGTCGTACTTGAAGAATGTCTGGCCGCGGGCGGCCGCCACGGTCGATTCGAAGCCGACCTTCTCCTGGTCGAACACATCGTCGCCCCGATAGAACACCGTCGGCCGTCGCTCGGGCGGCTCGAGCAGATCGCGCAGCGTTGGCACGGAGCCATTGTGGAGGTAAGGCGCGCGAGCCCAGATGCCGTCGAGCGGCTGATTCGCGTAGCCGTTGGTCTTCCGGAAGTGGCTGAACCGATACTCGGATTCCGGGTAGAGCCCGTCCTGATTGGCCGCGAACTCGGCGGTATAGGAGTCGAGACGATGACGGTCGGTGTCGATCGCCGCAATCGGCTCGACGGTGCCGACGCGGGTGCCGGTCTTGACGCCGTCACGGAAGCGATGGTCTGCGTGACAGTCGAGGCAGGTACCTGCTGATAGACGATCGAGCCCCGCGAGGCCATCGCTTCGTCAATGGAATACGGGTACCGCGGAGCCGGCAGGGTCCAGATCCAGTCACGGATGCGCTTCAACGCGGCGTGGTCGACGGTCACGGGCGTCACACCCGCGCCGAGCGACGCGCTCAGGTTGCGCTCGTCGACCGAATCGTTGTCGCCGTCCCAGTGCAGATGCAGCCCTTCGCGGGGCCGCTGATTCCAGAGCGACGGATAATCCGACGCGCCGATTCGCTCATCGGTCGAGAGGTCCCGCAGGTGCCAGTTGAACTGGATCGCCTTGTACGGGTTGAACGTGTCGACGCGTCCACGACCCCAGTCCGGAACCTGTGGCGTGAGAATCGGCTCGATGCGATTCCGCAGCTCCAGAGTCTGGAGCTTCAGGCGATCGAGCAGCCCCGTCCGAAGCAACACGCGCTCGAAGAGAGAGGGCCCGCCGGATTTTGGCAGCCGTCCTCGCACGGCATCGGCCGTCAGGCGGTTGTCGAGCGTGCAGTCCAGGATGAACTGCACGAACTTTTGCAGATCCAGGCTGTTGGCCGGCATGCCCAGCACGACCCGCGGCGTGGCGCCCGGCGAATCGCGGACTGTGTTGGTATGGCAGATGGCGCAATTGAGACCGACCTGATCGATGCCGAGGCGCCGCCGCCGGGACAGACCGATTGGGAGGTCTTTGCCCGCCTCGAATACGAAGCCAAGTGAGGCGTATCCGCCGGGTAGCTTGTCGCTGCAGACCGACGGCAACGCGCGGAACACCCAATAGGGCGGCAGAATGCCGCCGACGGGTTGCAGCAGAGACCCGCCGGGCTCGCTGCCGATGGATCCGTATTTGAAGTGTTCGGTGATCTCATCGTAGGTGACCGGGCGATCGGCGCGCACCGACGCCAGTGCCCAGATCCCGGCCAGGAGGATCAGGGCGAGCACGACTGCGACGGTCCAACCAGCCAGACGACGGATCAAGGACCACCAGGTACCTGTCGATCCGTCCGCACCGGTCCCGATCATGAGAAGGCCGGGGGATGAAAGACGGACATGATCTCCTGGAGCATTGCCTCGCGGCTGGCAAAGCGGCTGAGCTCGTAGCAGCCAATCGGATGTTCGACGACGTGCGCGAGACACTTGTTGCAGTAGGTGCAGGGCCTCTCAGCGCGGTCGCGGCCCGCCGCGAACTGCTGGACCAGGTCGTTGTTGGCGACGAGCGGACGCGCAATGCTCACGGCATCGCAATCGCCCCGCGAGATGGCGGCGTTGATGACCGATGCGGTCTGGAACCCTCCCGTGCAGATCACCGGCACGCTGACCTGCTCCTTGATGGCGCGCGCGTCCGGCAGCGAGAGCCCTTCGATCTGATCCGGCGGCACCCCCGCGTCGAGCCACTGCTTCCTGAACGCTTCGGCCGTCAGCTCGTTGTGGAAGATCAGGAAATTGCGGAACGTGGACAGCCCGCTCGACGCCAGCTGTTCATACGTGCCCGCGAGGATGTCGACCGGCAGGTCGGTCCCGGCCGGATTCCTCGGATGCGGGAACGAGCTGCCCGTCGACACGTGCACGCTGTCGACGCCGGCCTCAATCAACCACTTGCACACCTGGATCGAGTCGGCGACGACGTTGCCGGGCCGCTCGAGCCGGAGCGCGAGCAGCGCGTTGTTGTGATCGGTGGCGCTGATCTTCATCTGCAAATGGAAGTCGCGGCCCACGCGCGCACGGATGGCCTTGACGATCTCGACCACGAAGCGCGCGCGATTCTCGAGGGGCCCCCCGTATTCGTCCTTCCGATCGTTGATCCCGGAGCTGAGAAACTGCGTGATGAGGTAGCCGTTGGCCCCGTGCAGCTCGACGCCGTCGAGGCCCGCCTCTCGCGCCCGCCGGGCGCCTTCGGCGAACGCCGCCACCGTCTCCTTGATATCGGCCGCCGTCATCCGCTGGCACTCGAAGCCGTGCAAGGGGTCCTTCCGATCGGTGGAACTCAGGCCCATCGGAAACTCGATGCCGGGCACGTCGCGCTGGCGTCCGCCGTGGCTCAATTGAAGGATGTACTTGCAGTCGTAGGCGTGAACGGCCTCGCCGACGGCGCGCCAGAACGGAATGCGCTCGTCGGTATCGATCGTCGCGTAGTTCGGCATGATCCGGCCGCGGATCAGCACCGGAACGAACGACGAGATGATCGCGCCCACGCCGCCCTTGGCGAACTTGACTTCCCAGTTGATGCGGGCCTGATTGCCGGACCCGTCGTAGTTGTCGAGGCGGCCCGAGATGTTCGAGCGGAACACGCGGTTCTTCACCGTCAGATTCCTGAAACTCAGGGGCTGAAACAGGGTGCCAGGCATCGTTAGAACCTCTTGAGAAACTCGATCAGTGCGCGCTTGTCTTCGTCAGGCAGGTCCGATCCGAACGTGTGTCCCCGGTCGAGCACGAAATCCGGGGCGAGATTGCGTTTGAGCAGGCCGGACAGGATCACGTCGTCAGGCGTCAGTCGCAGCGCCAGGTTGACCGCAGGAAACTCGGCCGCCAGGCGGGCGACTTCCGTCGGGTCCACTCGCGCGACGTAGTCAACGGGCGTGCCCAGGGGCACCCGCAGCACGCGCGTCGTGCCGGTCAGCGTCACCGTGCTGTCGGTCGTCGTGACGGGAATGGACTGAACGCCGAGCCGCCGTTCCGGCCAGAGCAGTTTCTCCATGCCGTCCTCGAATGCCACGAGGCGTCCGGCAACCGACGGGTCCTTCACGAACGTGCCGACCGAGTTGTTGTGCAGATAAGGTGCCGTCGCCCACACGCTGGTGAGCGAGGGGGGGCGGTAGTACCCGCGCCCGCCTGCCGGCAGCGCAAACGTAATGGGTTGCTGCGGGTTGCGCGGATTGTAGAGCCCCGTCAACGTTCCCGCCGATGGCAGATTCTTGTACGTCTCGGACGAGAACTGTTCCCAGAGATGCCCCCGCGTCGCGTTGCTGGCCACCGCGCGGCCGATGTTGGTGCCGATCAGGTCCGCCGGATACCGCTGGTCATCGGATAGAAAGTTGTTCGCGAGGAAGTCGTCGGCCAGCACCGAATCGCGGTACCACTGCGTCGTGTCCGAGGCGCCAGGCGGCGGCTGCTTGCTCGAATGACAGGAAGCGCACTCGTCCGCGAACGCCAACTTGCCGCGCCGGAGCAACTCGGGATCCTGCCTCAGATGTTCCGCGCCCCCCGGCGCGTCGGCCAGGTGTAGAGGCACGAGCGTCCGCAGGAACGCGGCGGCCGCGTCCATTCGCGCCTCGGTGGCGCGGAACGCCTCGCACGTCGTCCGCGCATGCGCGATGTCCAGAGGCTGCTGGCGCTGCTTCACGCCGTTCACGGGATCGTGCAGCGTCGTGGAGTACTCACTGCACATGCCGATGTTGAAATACACGCGCAGGGCGGCTCCGGCGAGGCCGATCGAGTCGGCGCCGTCCTTCAGGATGCGATTCACCTGGCGCATCGACCCGTCCGCCATCCGTTCGGGATAGGCCGGACGATACGCGAGGTTGAAAATCGTGTTGATCGCGCTCGGGTTGTTGATGTGATCGGTCGCAAATCGGGACGTGTCGGAGGTTCCCGGCGGCTGGCGGTTCGCCACATGCCATCGAAAATCAGCGGGCGTCAAGCTCATGCTGAAGAGCTTGCCCTCCTGGAAGTACTGGTTCCCGATGGTTGGCGCCAGATCCGCCCAGGTCGCGCGATTCGGATCCGCCGGCGGATGAGTCGGACTGAAGCCGATGTGACAAAACCCGCACGCCATGCCGATTCGGTACGGCGGCTCGACCGCCGACCGGTCGCGCAGGTACCGTGCAAGATCCCATCTGGCGGCGTCGAAGGCGGGGTTGGGGAAGCGCCTGAGCCCGACGACGCCGGCCGGGACGCCCGGCATCGACGCGACCGTCTCCGCATGCGAGCAATCGTCCAGCCAAAACCCATAGCGATCGGGCGCGGCAGCCCCCACGCATCCCGGATCGTTGATGACGCCGAGAGTTTCGAACCGTTGATGGTGGCGTCGCGAGTCCACGTACATCAGCAAGTCGACGTTGCCGCCGGTGAGTATGGCCAGGCGGCGCCAGAAGGACTCGTCGCCGGCTGTCCAGAAATACCACGTGTCCCGCCCCAGCCGCTGTTCGTCGGTCAGGCCGCGCGCGCCTTCGTCGTATGACACACTTCCTGGTGATCCTTGAACGGCTGCGCCGCGTGCTTCGAGAGGCGCCGTCGGCAGTCGCAACAGTACGGCGAGTGTCGTCGCAATGAACGCGACGGTACCCAGCCCCGCGATCGGGCCATTGCGCAGACGGAGGCCGCTCTGCGGCACTCGGGCCACCTCGTTGGTACAGGGCTTGCGGGAGAGCGGCGCTCATTCAATCACAAGCGATTGTCGCGGGACAAGCGGATTCGCATGTTAAGCTACGCCGACACGTGCGATGCGGAATCGAGGCCCTCGATCGCGTATTGAGCGATGCCGCCGCGCCGCCGATTCAGACTGACGCTCGCGAAGCCGTCGCCGCCGTGCAGTCGCTCTTGCTCGGGCACGGCTACCAAGGGCTCCCCACCTTGCTCGCGTCAGCCTGCGGTGTACTTGGTCCCCGCACGGCGGATGCGTTGCGGCATTTTCAAACGGCCCAGGCTCTGGACATGACTGGACTCATGGATGCGCCCACCGTCCGTACGCTCGTGGCGCGCCAGGTACGGACCGGGGAGCCCGGCCGCTCGATCCACCGCGAACCGCCGCACGCTGGTCCGCGCGACCCCGTGGCTCACCGACGCGCCCGCGGTCTTTGCTTAGACGGAAGGCCACGTGACTTGACGAGGTCGCCTGCGCCCGCGCACTCGCGGCGCGCGACGATACCACGTTAAGTCGCGTACCTTCCGGGATTAGGAGGGATCATCCGACATGTCGACACCTTCCCGAACCTCGCTTGCACTCCTGTCCTTGCTCGCTGTTCTCGCGTGTGGTCTGGCCGGCTGCGGCCCGAAGGGGAAGCCGGGTCAGGTTCTGGATGAAGCGATGCGTGCCCACCGCACCGCCGACTCGTTGGGGCCGGCCGATGAGGATTACTTCCACGACATGGATGGCGGCGTGGCGCTGTCGCGCCAGGAGATCATGGGGCGGAACATGTGGAATGTCTGGACCGGCGGCAACGATCGCTTCTGGGACGCCCTCTCCACGACCAGTCTGGGCACGGTCGATTTCCTGAAGACAATCTCGTCCCATCCGTCCATGAAGTACGGACGCGACTCGCGGTGGCTTTACCTCGGCCTGGTCAACGAGCCGTGCTTTACGAAGGCCACCGGCCCGGATCCGAATCACTTCGGGCTCTGGCTCGATCAACGCGATCCAAACTGCCCGCCCGATCCGTTTGCGAACGCGGAGAAGTACAAGGGCGTCGTGATCGGCGCGCGCGGCAAGACGGTGCCTGTCGGTTCGTACTACGGCGAACCCACCGGGATCGTCGGTCTCCGGCTTTTCCCCAACCCGGCGTTCGATGATGGCGCGAAGCGCAAGTGGAATGTGGAACGTTACTACGGCGACCCGAGCTACTACCTCTCCAAGGACCTGATCAAGCCGTACCGCGTGGGGATGTCCTGTGGCTTCTGTCACATCGGCCCAAATCCGATCAAGCCGCCAGCCGACCCGGAGCACCCCTTGTGGGCCAACCTGGGCTCGAACGTGGGCGCCCAATACTTCTGGGTCGATCGGATCCTCAACTGGAAAGGCGACGACGACAACGGCAGCTTCTTCTTTCAACTGCTCCACTCGTCGCGCCCGGGAACGCTCGATACGTCCTTGATCTCGACCGACAACATCAACAACCCGCGAACGATGAATGCCGTCTACGCGTTCGGACCGCGGATGGCCGTGGCGAAGATGTGGGGCAAGGAGACGCTCGCCGGCGGCGGGTTGAACAACAAGCAATTCAACGACTACGTGCCGCCGGCCGATCCGCTGTCGCAGTTCTTCCAGAAACCGGACACCGTCTGGACGCCGCGCGTGTTGAAGGACGGCTCGGACTCGGTGGGCGCGCTCGGGGCCCTCAATCGCGTGTACCTCAACATCGGCCTCTTCAGTGAGGAATGGCTCCTGCACTTCCGCGCGCTCATTGGCGGCATGCCGATCACGCCCATTGAGATTGCGGTCGCGCAGAAGAACTCGGCCTACTGGCAGGCGACCGAAGCCCAGACCGTCAATATGGCCTCCTTCTTCCTGAAGACGACCGATCCCCATCACTTGCGGGATGCGCCGGGGGGAGCGGCGTACCTGACAGAGGATGCGGCCACGCTGGGTCGCGGCAAGGAGGTCTTCGCCCAGGTACTGCGCGAGATGTCATTCGAGTAAGGTGCCGGACCTTCCGGCCGGCCTCGATCTCCAGAACTGCAACGGCAAGAACTACCTGTCGTGCTGGGATCGGTACTGGGCGTGGACGAAGACCGACGACTTCAAGACCCGCATGACGCAGATCGTGCTGCGGAACGATTTCCTGGACGCCAACTACCTGTCGACTGAATTTCGCGTGCCGTCCACCTTGCTGCAGACCAATATCTGCAGTCCGATCGCGACCAACGCGATCGCGGGGAATGTCTGGGACAATTTTTCGTCGCAGTCCTACAAGGACCTGCCGTCGGTCGGGAGCGTCAAGGTGCGGCATCCGGTGACGGGCGTCGCGTCCGATTTCACGCTGCCCGGCGGGGGGCGGGGCTTCACCCGACCGCCCTCGCTGGTGAGCGTATGGTCGACGGCGCCGTTTCTCCAGAACAACAGTCTCGGCCAATTCGATCCCAGTCCGTCAGTGGAGGCGCGCATGCAGGCCTTCCAGGACGCAATCGAGAAGCTCTTGTGGCCGGAGCGGCGCGAAAAGGATCCGATCTTCGCCAACGACAACGGCCCCGGTGTCGGCGTGATCGACCGGACGACGGTCCCGAGCGTGGTATGGGTCCCGGCCGGCTACGTGCCCGATCCGCTGCGCCCGCTGATCAGCGTCAGCCGGCGGGCGTTCCCCTTCCTCTTCCCCAACGGCGATCTTCAGATCGGACCGATCCCGCAGGGCTTTCCGGTGAGTCTGCTGGCCAATGCCGATCTCGCGGGAGCCGATCTGCCAACCGCTCAAGCGCGCGCGGAGCACAGGGAGCAGTTGGTCGATCTCCTCAAAGTGCTGAAGCGCGATCTGAAGGATGGCAAGGACATCTTCACCAACCCTGCGCTCATCAGCGGGCTGATGACGATGAGCAAATGCCCGGATTTCGTCGTCAACAAGGGACACTACTTCGGGACGGCCCTGCAACCTGACGAAGTCCCGCTCAACGACCCCGACAAACGGGCGGTGATCGCGTTCCTCAAGACTTTCTGAGTCGGGCGTCGGCACGCATCGGAGGTGCGAGTGAGGCGTCGTGATCTGCTGAAGCTCGGCGTCATTGCCGGGGTGGGTGCGTCCGTCCGCGGGACCGCCGCCGCGACGCGTCGCGCGTCCGGTCCGGACGACGCGAAGAAGGATCCCTCCAACCGCGCCGCGGCGTCTCCGGCCCGGCAGAACACCCCTGTCGCGGACGCCGACTTCATCGTCGTTGGATCGGGCGCCGGGGGCGGGACCGTGGCCGCACGGCTCGCGGAGACAGGCTTCCGGGTTCTGCTGTTCGAAGCCGGGGGGGATCCGCGCGCAGCCGCCAACGCCCGTCCCGACGACTATGACGTGCCGGCCTTTCACCCGTTTGCCACGGAGAACCCAGCCATGCGCTGGGATTTCTGGGTTCGTCACTACGCGAACGACGCACAACAGCGGCGCGATCCGAAGTACTACGAGACCTGGAAGAACACGCCGACCGATGGCGTCTGGTATCCGCGCGCGGGCACGCTGGGTGGCTGCACCGCTCACAACGCGCTGATCCTGGTCTATCCGCACGATGCCGATTGGAATGAGCTGGCGGATCTCACCGGCGATCCGTCGTGGGAAGCCTCGCGGATGCGCGCGTACTTCCAGCGGATCGAGAACTGTCACCACCGCCGGTGGGAGCGGTGGCGCAGCCGCTTCGGCAGCAATCCGAGCGGGCACGGCTGGTCCGGCTGGCTCGACACGGAGCACACGGTGCCGGAGGCGGCCTTTCGCGATCGCGACCTTCGAGCAGCGATCCTGGACGCGGCGCGATCGGCGGTGAGCGAATTCGGCTCGGCGCTTGGCGAGCGGACGCGCCTGGAGGGTCAGGCCGACCCGAACGATGCGCGGTCGGTCGCTGATGCGGCGGTGGGCTTGCGGTACACGCCGGTGACGACCCGCGATCACGTGCGCGTCGGCGCGCGCGAGCGATTGCTCGACGTCCAGCGGCGGTACCCCGATCGCTTGAAGATCGAGATGCACGCGCTCGTCACGCGGGTGCTGTTCGACGACAGCAATCGCGCCGTGGGGGTCGAGTACCTAAAGGGCGAGCGGCTGTACCGGGCGCATGCCGAGCCAAACGGCGCGCCCGCTGAACTGCATCAGAGCCATGCCGGCAGGGAAGTCATCCTGGCTGGCGGGGCGTTCAATACGCCTCAGTTACTGATGCTGTCCGGGATCGGTCCGCGGGCCGTGCTCGAGCGTCTGGCCATTCCCGTCCGGGTCGATTTGCCCGGTGTGGGCACTCAACTCCAGGATCGCTATGAAGTCGCCGTCGTGAATCGGATGGCCTTCGACGCCTGGAAAACACTGAGCGGAGCAGCGTTCGCGCACGGCGATGCGCAGTACCGCGAATGGGCCAGCGGACGGAAGGGCGTGTACGCGACGAACGGCTCGCCCCTCTCGGTCGTCGCCTCCTCACGCGCGGGACGACCGTCGCCGGACCTGTTCTGTTACGCGCTGCTCGCGGACTTCTCCGGGTATTTTCCCGGCTACTCGCAGTTGCTGCCTCAGCATCCCAATTACCTGACATGGGTCGTTCTCAAAGGCCATACAAACAACGTCGCGGGGCAGGTGACGCTGCGGTCGGCGGATCCGCGCGACCCGCCACGCATTAACTTCCGGTATTTCGACGAAGGCAGCGACGCGACGGGCGACGACCTGCAAGCGACGGTCGAGGGCCTCAAGCTCGCGCGCCGGCTCACCCGGCGGCTCAAGGATCAGGGGCTCATCGCGAAGGAAGAAGTGCCCGGCGAGGCGGTTGACACGGACGACAAGCTTCGACAGTTCGTGCGTGATCAGGCGTGGGGGCACCACGCGTCCTGCACCTGCCGCATCGGACGGCAGGAGGACGGAGGCGTGCTGTCGAGTGACTTCCGCGTTCACGGCACCACGGGTCTCAGGGTCGTTGATGCATCCGTGTTCCCCAGAGTGCCCGGACTCTTCATCGTGAGCGCGGTCTACATGATCGGTGAGAAAGCCGCGGACGTCATCGCGGCAGCCGCGGCGGGAAGGTAGGTGTCGCGGAATCCGCAGGTGTCCCACGAAACAAAGACTACGTTATGATGCCGCCTGCCCCCAGCCACAGGAGGGACAATCGTATGGCCAAGAAGAAAACGACGCGTCGAGCGTCGAAGGGTTCACGTCTTGTGCGTCGGCGCAGCGTCCAGTGGTACGGGTGGGTACCGGATCTTCCGGATCATCGCGACCACATCTACTCCGCGCCGATTGCCAGAGCCGAAGCGCTTCCCCCGAGCGTCGATTTGCGCAGCGGCTGTCCGCCGGTCTACGACCAGGGCCAGCTGGGCAGTTGCACTGCCAATGCCATCGCTGCCGCGCTGCAATTCGATCAGATCAAGCAACGGGAGCGCGACGTGTTCCCGCCGTCGCGGTTGTTCATCTACTACAACGAGCGCGCGATGGAGAACACGGTGAACGAGGACTCCGGCGCGATGATCCGGGACGGCATCAAGACCGTCTCCAAGGAGGGGGCGCCGCACGAGTCACTCTGGCCTTATAACATCGCGAAGTTCACGACGAAGCCCAGCGACGCGGCCTACAAGGACGGGGCGAAACATCGCGCTGTCCAGTACCAACGCCTGACAGCGGTGGCGACGCAGTTCAAAGGCTGCCTTGCCTCGGGATATCCGTTCGTTTTCGGATTCGCCGTCTACGAGAGCTTCGAGAGCGCCGCCGTCTCGAAGAACGGCACCGTCCCCATGCCCGACCCGAGGGAGCAGCAGTTGGGCGGCCACGCCGTGCTTGCGGTGGGGTACGACGACGCGTCCGAGCGGTTCCTTGTCCGCAACTCGTGGGGGCCGAAGTGGGGGATGGCCGGCTACTTCACGATGCCGTACGCGTACCTCCTGGACGACAACCTGGCCGACGATTTCTGGACGATCAGGCGAGTGTAAGAACGCCTGTTGAAGTTCCCGGGTGCCGCGCTTTGGAGGCGCAGGCATCCGGGAACTCCGGGCCCGGGAGCCGGATTCCGCCTAGGCGATCGTGACGTGCAGCGTGCGACGCTGGCTGCCTTCGCCTTCGGCATCCCAGCGCCGTGCGTACCTCAGGCGCAGTTCAGCAACGCCCCGTCCGTCGGCGTGCAGAACGAACGTGCGCCGACCGCCCGCGCCGGGTTTCGCGTCTGGCGGCGCCTCGAATGCCGACGAGGCCAGCGTCATCGGGCCGGTGAGATGCTCCATGGTCCACTGAAAACCCGCCGTCGGGTTTTCAGCGACGGTGACGGTTATCGTGTCGCCTGCGGTCACGGTAATGGATTGCTCAGCTGCGTCGAGCGCCAGGTTCACCATTTGGCCTCACCTCAGGGCATGCCCGGGACGGTCGCGGCGGACGTCGCTCCCGCCAAGGGGACGCGTCCAGGTTCGCCGGCCCGCGCCTGCTGCTAGAATACGTTGCCCCCCAAGCCGTTATGCCATGCGTTTTGAAGGAAATGCGTTCATCAGTTACGCCCATCTCGACAACGTCGAGCTGATCGAGGGTCACAAGGGGTGGGTTGCGAATCTGCAACGGGCGCTCCAGGCGCGCCTCGCGCAGCTCCTTGGCAAGAGACGCGGCCATCTGGTGGGACCCCAAGCTCCAGGGGAACGACTACTTCGCCGTCACGCTCGTCGAGCGTCTCCAGCGGGTCGCGGCGCTCGTGACGGTCATATCCCCTCGCTACGTCAAGTCGGAATGGGGACGAAAGGAAATCGAGGCCTTCTGCCAGGCGGCCGCTGCAGCAAGGCGGCATTCGTGTGGGGGACAAGGCACGCATTTTCAAGGTGCTGAAGACACCCGGTGCCGCCCGAGCAGCATCCACCCGAGCTGCAGTCTCTGCTCGGGTACGAGTTCTTCAAAGTGGATCCGGAAACCGGCAGGGTGCGCGAGCTGGACGAGATCTTCGGGCCCGAGGCACAGCGGGATTTCTGGCTCAAGCTCGACGATCTCGCGCACGACATGTCCGGTCTGCTCGAGATGCTCGAGAGTGACAAGCCGGAGGCGGCGGCGCCGGCCGGTGGCGAGGCCGTGTATCTCGCTGTCACCACCGCGGACCTCAAGGACCAGCGCGAGGCGATCAAGCGCGACCTCGAACAGCACGGACATCCCGTGCTGCCGGACCGTCCCCTGCCGTCGACGGCGACGGAGCTCGAGGCCGCCGTCCGCGAGGACCTCGCCCGCTGCCGGATGTCGATCCACATGGTCGGCGGCACGTACAGCCTGGTGCCGGAAGGCGGGCTGGCTTCAGTGATCGAAATCCAGAACGAGCTGGCGGTCGAGCGGGCGAAGAACGAGCGCATTCTCGCAGCTGCTCTGGATTCCGCCGGGCCTGCAGGTGAAGGACGAGCGGCAACAGCAGCTCATCGATCGGCTGCGCGGCGACTCGCGCAGTACCGCCGGCAGGGATTTCCTCGAGCGACCGCTCGAGGATCTGCGGACTGCGATTACCGCCTGCTTCAGCAAGGAGCAGAAGCCGCAGTCGGAGACGTCACGCGCCGTCGCGGCCTCCGGGCTCCCGAAGCTCTATCTCATCTACGAGAAACCGGATGCCGACGCGGTTGCTCCGTACGCCGACTTCCTGTTCAAGGACTTCGAAGTCATCCACCCGGCGTTCGGTGGCGACGAAGCCGAGCTTCGCGAGGACCATGAAGAGAACCTCCGCAATTGCGACGGCGTGCTGATCTTCTACGGATCGAGCAATGACTGCTGGCTGCGGCGCAAGCTGCGCGAAGTGCAGAAGAGCGCCGGCTATGGCCGCACCAAGGCAGCCCCGCCGGTCGGCATCTGTCTGATTGGCCCGAAGACCCCGGAGAAGGAGCGCTATCGCACGCACGAGGCGATCGTCATCGCCCAGTGGGACGGCGTCGCGCCCGATAGCATGCGACCGTTCGTCGATGCGCTGAAGGCCGGCGGACCGCCCTCCGACGGCTGATCCGGCGCAACCCATGGTTAATCCGTTCCCGGGGCTGCGTCCCTACGAGCCGGACGAGGATCACCTCTTCTTCGGACGGGAAAAGGAGACGGATGACCTCGTCCGCCGCCTGCGCTCGCACCGGTTTCTATCGGTCGTCGGGACATCGGGCAGCGGCAAGTCCTCGCTCGTTCGCTCCGGACTGATTCCCTCGCTCGAGAGCGGTTTCATGGTGACCGCCGGCTCGCGCTGGCGCGTGTCGATCTTCCGGCCAGGCGAGGACCCGATCGGCCGCCTGGCCGAGGCGCTCGATCGTCCGGACGTGATCGGCGTGGCGGAAGAGGCGCTGGCCGGCACGAACCGCGTGCTGCTGGAGGCCACGCTCCGGCGCGGCGCCCTCGGGCTGGCCAACGCCGTGCGATTCGCGCGCATCCCGGCCAACGACAACGTGCTCATCCTGGTCGATCAGTTCGAGGAGCTGTTCCGGTTCCGGCGGGGCCGTCAGCCCGAGAGCTCCAGGGAGGAGGCCGTTGCCTTCGTCAAACTCCTCCTGGAAGCGGCCAAGCAGACCGACGTTCCGATATACGTCGTGCTGACGATGCGGTCGGATTTCATCGGGGATTGCATGGACTATCCCGGGCTGCCCGAGGCCGTCAACGAGAGCCAGTACCTGGTGCCGCGGATGACTCGCGACGAGCTTCGCTCCGCGATCACGGGGCCGGTCGCCGTGGCCGGTGGGAGGATTGCGCCCCGCCTTGTGGTGCGACTGCTGAACGAGGCCGGCGACGATCAGGACCAGCTGCCCCTGGTGCAGCACGTGCTCATGCGGGCGTGGGATCACTGGGCGGCTCACCGGAACGGCGATGAGCCCATTGATATCTCCGACTACGAGGCCATCGGCACGCTCCGCCACGCGCTCTCGCAGCATGCCGAAGAGGCCTACGAGGAAACCGGCTCGGACGATCGCAAGCGTCTGACCGCCGGCATCTTCAAGGCTTTGACGGACACCTTCTCAGATCCCAGGGGCGTCAGGCGCCCGACGTCGATCGCGGATCTCGCGGCGATCTGCGAGGCGCCTGAAGCCAGTGTCGCCGAGATCGTCGAGATCTTCCGCCGTCCCGGCCGATCGTTCCTGATGCCGCCCGTGCCCGTGGCGTTGACCTCGCCGGTCATCGTCGACGTCTCGCACGAGAGCCTGATGCGCTGCTGGGAGCGGCTGATCGGCTGGGCGCAGGAAGAGCGGGCGTCGGCCGCACAGTACGTGCGTCTGTCGCGCGAGGCGTCGTGGTTCGACCAGGGCGCGGCCGGACTGTGGGGCGATCCGGAGCTCGAACTGGCGCTTCGTTGGAGGCGCGAGAGCCGGCCGACCGCGGCGTGGGCGAGACGATACGACGAGGCGTTCGACCGGGCGATGCAATTCCTCGACCTGAGCGAGGAGGAGCGCGATCGACAGCGGGCCGAACGGCGGCGGCGGCGGATCCGATATCTCGAGCTGGCGTGGGGATCGGCCGCCGTCCTGCTGGTCATGACGCTCGTGTTCGTCTATCTGTTCGCGAGCGCCCGGTACGAGCGTAAACGTGCCGAGTACGAGCGTAAACGCGCCGAGGACAGCCTCGGGATTGCCAACTCGGCCGTCACCGAGACGCTGGCGGCCACCGATCGCCCGCCCGAACTCGTGGCCGCCGAATCGCCGGATGCGCAACGCCTGCGGCGGGACCTCCTCCAGCGGGCGCAGCGACTTTTACCAGCAGCTTCGCAAGACAGACCCGACCAACCCGGCGTTCCTCGCCGAGCGCGCGGACGCGAACTTCCGGCTTGGCGACATTTATCGCATGCTCGGCGATACCCAACACGCCGCGCAGGAGTACAAGGAGGCGATCCGCCAGTTCGACGATCTTGCGCGCGCGGCGCCCGGCACGCCGGCATACCGCGAGTCGCTTGCCAGCACGTACAACTGGCTGGGCGAAACGCTCCGGCCGCTTCCCGAGGGTCGCGCGGAGGCCCAAAACGCTTTCGACAACGCGCTGCGCCTCCAGGACGCCCTGGTCCGCGCCGATCCCGGCAACCTCGGATACCAGCAGGCGCTGGCTCGCACACACTACAATCGCGGCATCTTGTACGGCAGCATCGCCGCCCTCGGCGATGCGGACTTCGAGCGGTCGGACGCCGATTTTCGGGCGGCCATCGCGCTGCTCGAGCCGCTGGTGCGCGCTCATCCGACTCCACAGCTCTCGCAGGATCTGGCGCGTGCGTCCAACAACCTCGCCACTCTCCTGCAGCAGGATGCCAGCCGGCTGCCGGAAGCCAGGCATCTCTACGAGCGTGCCATACAAACTCACGAGGGCCTCGTGGCGCAGGATCCGGACAACCGCGAATACAAGCTCGAGCTCGCGAAGTTCTCCGACAATCTGTCGGATCTGCTTCGCAGCGAGAAGGATTTCGATTCCGCCGCCCGGCACAACAGCCGGGCGATCGATCTGATCAACGAACTGGCGCGGCCCAGATCCGCCCTCGGAATCGAGCTCGCCGACGCCCATAATCTGCAGCGGACGCATCCTGCAGGCGCGAGGATCGCCGGGTGCCGTGGACGAGTACCGCACATCGTTGGATGTATACAAGAGCGTCGCGAAAGCGCTCGACGACGGAAGCCGCTCGGACTTTCACATGCGGTTCGGAGATCTTCTGCTAAACTTGGCCGCCATGCTGCAGGCGCACCGTGAGGATAACGGCGCGCGGCAGGTCCTGTCCGATGCCGTTTCCTTCTATGCGGCAGCGGGCCAGCAGGCGGCCTCGTTGGGCAGGCGTGCCGAGGCCCAGCGGGTACTCGACAACCTGGTGCCCCTCCTGCCGGGTCTCACCGGGCCCGATGCGCCGGTGGCGGCACCAATCCAGAAGTTGCAGGAAACAGTCGGAGGCTCGAAAGGCCGATAGATAACGGTTGTATCCCCAGCAGAGCGACAGGAGCAGACAATGAGGCGTGTGATGGTCGTGCTGGTACTGGCACTTGTTCCCGCTCTCGCGTTGGCGCAAGACCCGGATCGGCTCGTCACGGGCCAGCGTCCGGGAGCCAATCGCGAGCCCACGCTGTCGGCAGCCGTGGCGCCCGGCAACGCGGACCCCGCCGGCGTCGGGCAGCAGCCGGTGCCCACGCCCACGGTCTTCGTCCCGGAGCCGCAGCGCCGTGGGAGCATGGTCGGGTACATCGACGACGCAGTCGTCGGATCGAAATTCCGTATGCGGTTCGAGACGGGCTTCCACAATCACGTTCCGGATCGAGCCGAGTTCTTCTACGCCAAGTGCGGCTGCTATCGAACCATCCCGGACGCCGCACTGAATGATCCGGACGCGCCCGGTCCGGCCCCGGGGATCGTGACGGATCTGAACTTTCAGCAGATCTACCTCCAGGGGGAGTACGGCAGCAGGCGGGTGTCCGTGTTCGGCGAACTGCCCACCCGCTGGATCCAGCCAAAAGAGTTTGTGCCCGATTTGGGAACCTTCGAGAAGCAGTCAGGCATCGGAGACATACGGCTCGGCGGGAAGGTCGCGCTCCTGGCCAAGCCGGATCAGATCGCGACCGTCCAGGTACAGGTCTACGTGCCCAGCGGCACCGCGGACAAGGGGATGGGCACTCACCACACGAGCGTCGAGCCGGCGCTCCTTCTGTACAACGGCGTGACGGATCGACTCGTCATCGAATCGCAGATCGGGTGGTGGCATCCGATCGGCGGCTCGGTGGGTTTGCCACCTTCGTCATTGAGCTCCACGAGTTCCACGAGCTCCACGAACGACAAGTTCGCCGGCGACGTGATCTTCTACGGGATCGGTCCGTCCTTCGAGGTGTATCGGAAAGGCGGGCTGCGGATTGCGCCGGTTGTCGAGCTCGTGGGCTGGCACGTGCAGGGTGGATTTCAGACGCCGCCCGCCGACGCCACCGGCACCAATATCGTCAATCTGAAGTTTGGCGGGCGCATCGCCTGGGACGCGCAGAGCTCGGTCTACGCCGGCTGGGGACACGCGCTGACAACGGCCAGTTGGTACGACGACATCTTCAGGCTCGAATACCGGTATTCGTTCTGACGCACGGTGAGCCGGCCCCGCCCGCCGTAGACGTCGTTCTCAGGCAGGAAATCCGGCGAAGTGCTCCGCGCGGACTCTTCGCTCCGCGACGGCTTTGCCTACGTCCTGCATTTCCGTGAGGTGCTCGACCGAGTCCATCTGCTGAACGTGTGCCGGCTGAATCCCGACCAGCCCGAGGGCATCGAGGCCTTCACGCGAGAGCTCGGCATTGTAGCGCGCGTACGTGAACAGCTTCGGCACGTCCTTGATGCCCTGGCCGATGACGGTGCCGACTTCGCGATCGAGCGTGTCGCCTTCGAGGCACCTGCCAAAAATCCGGCAAAGAAAATCCTGCTCGTGCAACGCGGCCGCCATGAGCGCGGACGGAATCGTCCCGGCGTTGTAGAGCAGATGCATTTCCTCAGGGCTGAGGTTGGCATTCGGATTGGCGCTCGCGCCCGTCCCAACGGAGACGAGCAGCATCCTGGTTTCTCCGGTCGGCCAGTTGAGGCGATAAGGCTCACTCGTCGCCATCAGGAACAGGCTGAACGCGGGGTTGTTGTACATGGTCACCCCGCCATCAACGAAGATGAACTGGCGCTGGCCGATGTCGATGATTTCCGGCGGGAAATACGTGGGGGCGGCCGTGCTCGCACGCACGAGCTGCCAGAGCGGCAGCCGCAGATTGCAATCCGGCCGATCGGACTGGTTGTATTTGGCGAGCGGATTATTGGACAGGGGCCACGGCGAATCGGTCGTGGCGTTGCGAAGGACAATCATCAGGAGCGTGCGGAGCGTGTCGGAATCGAACGTCGTATGCTCGCCGATCACGTTCCTGAGCATGGCCGAGAGCGAATCATTGCGAAACTTCGTGCGGTAGCGCTCCCACAGGCGCGCACGCTCGAACATTTCCGGACCGCTTTGAAGATAGAAATCGCGAATGCGATCGACGCTGAAGCCGAGCGCCACCAGCGTGGCGATAATCGCGCCTGTGCTGGTTCCAGCGACGTAATCGAAGTAGTCGCCGAGCACGAGATCGTGGTTGCCGCTCGAGGCGCGCAGTTCCCGCTCGATCCGTGCGAGGATCTCGACCGAGATGATCCCGCGGATGCCGCCGCCATCACAGGCCAGCAGCTTGTGCGGCGCGGGGCTGTGGACTTTGGTCAGATAACTCATGGCCTCCCTCAGGTGCTTTTCCAGGACGACGTCATCCCAATTGCTTCAGCCGCTCGGCCGGCAGCCGCTCGACTTTGTACCCCCGCGCGCGGACCTGCGCCACGAGATCCTCCGTGCCGCCTGGTCCGTCGGCGCGTCCCTCGTCCCACAGGGCAATCAGCGTGAGTTGCTGCGGCTCCAATGCCAGGGCGTTGAAGAGCATCCACAAGTTGTTCCGCTGCCAGATGTTGTAATCCTTCTGTCCCCGAAGCCATCCTGGCAACATCTTGCTGTCGGCCAGCACGCGCGGCGGAAGTCTCTCGCACAGCCGATGGAATCGTTCTACCCATTGCGGCCCGCCTTGCTGGACGGACTCTCTGGAGAACTCGTCCTTCGGAAGCGCGAGGAAGAGTCTGGTTGGAATGCCCAGTTCCGCGCAGATCTCGTGGAACAGGATGTCGCCGCCGCAGGCCCCGGCGGCGACGCCGACGACCGAGCCCGGTTCGCGCTCGCGCTCCGTGACAACGGCCTCCTTGATGAGTCGTCTGGCTTCGGCCTCGGCCTTCGGTCCCGGAGGGAACCGCGGCTCGGGGCGCGCGGGCGCGTCCACCATGTGTCCAGTGAAGAACAGGACCCGCCCGAGCTTTGCCGGCGCGGCGGGAGACGGCGCTCCGGCTGCCTCCAGGTCGGTGAGCACGGTCAGGGTTTCCGTCACGAAGGGGGTCCGCAGATCGAGGCGCTGGAAGATCTCGACTTGGTCACGGACGGTGCTGACCGCGAACGCAGGCGCGCCTGAAAGCGCCTTGCGATAGCGTTGCGCCACCGCCGTGGGCCGGACACCCGTCACGAACGCCAGGTCTGCGGCGCTGATGTCGGTCCAGAGCTTCTTCTCGGAGTCACCGGTTTGCTGGCGGCCAAGCGCGATCAGACTGGCCTCAATCGCCAGCTTCACCGCTCCGGCGAGTTGTTGAAATCGCGCCTCGGCCTCCTCGAGGGACTGGCGCGCGGCGTCGTCTGAATCGAACCATGAGGCCCAGGTGTCGGGGTGCAGGTGCGCCAGATCGATGCGGATGCGCAGGAGCGCGAGCCCGTTCAGTCCGGAATAGAAGTGATTCAGATCCTGTGTAAAGCCGGAGGCATAGCTCTCGAGAGCAGCCTCCAGTTCGGCGGCGCGAAGGGCCTCGCGTTGCCCCTCGATTCCCGTCCGGGCCTTGACGACCCCGAGCCAGCGGGCCTTGATGTTCCTGGCCTTCAGTGCGTAGGCCTCGGCAATGTCCCACGAATTCGGCACGGGCGAGTCGATCACGCGCTGGATCGCGGCGGTCGATCGCGCGAGGTACTCTTCATGATTCGCCTCTTCCTTGGCGAGGCGCTGGTACGTCGTGGCCAATCGCTGATTGGCTTCCACGTCCTCGGGCCGCAGCTCGCGCAGCCACTCGAACGTCTCAGTCGCGCCACGAAAGGCTTTCAGCGCGAACTGCGCCCGGCCGACCGTCCGCAGGCCTTCGGAAGCCCACGGAAGGTTTCGAGCCTCGTACGCCAGCAATCTGAGATCGCCGCGCAGCCCGGCCACGCGCGCCCGGTCAACCGCCTCGCCGAATTCACGCGGCACGACGCGAAGCACGGCTGGATCCGGCGGACGGAGGCCAGGCAGCAGCTGATAGACGGGGCTGTCGATCCGGGCCGAATTCAGCGTGGCGTCGAGCCTTTCCGCCAGCCGATCGACCGCCTCTTCGGGCCTGGCCGCGTCGTACTTCAGGTATCGATCTGTCTGGAGATCGAACGGGATGGCGCTGGCATCGGCCCGCAGAAGGAACGTCGCGTTCGGCCGCAGCCCATGACGAATGCCAAGCTCGTAGAAGACGTTCGCGTTGTGGATCGAGAGGTCCGCGATCACCAGGTCGGAGGTGACGAGCTCACGGAACATGTCCTCGCGGATATTCCCTTGCTCGAGGATCGGCAGTGTCGTCGCGCCTTCCAGCGTCGATCCCTTGACCCGGCTCAGTGCGGGCTGAATGAGCTTGGCCTCCACGGCATCGAAGTCGATTCCTTCGCGCGTCCCGAACGGCCGCACAATGAAGACGCGCTTTGACATTACTCATAACTCCATTGACGGCGGGTCCGATCGCGACAGACGGCGGAGTCGCGATCACGGTTCTGGAGACGCGACATAGCGCCTGACCCGCCTGATGAACTCCGAGAGATCGATGCGGTCCGCTCGTGGATCCGCCTGGCCCCCTTCCCGGCAAATCCGTTCGATGACGTGCAATCCGAGCCGCCTGTAACTTTCGAATTGGGCCTCATCGAACGACTGATCGGTCGTGGCTTGATGAGGGAAGTGTTTGTCCTGCGACGCGTAGTGCAGGACGTCTGCCGGCTCGTCGCCCGTCAGCGAGGGCTTCAGATAGATCAGCACACCATCGTCATGGGGAGAAGCCTCATCGACAGCGCTGTACCGGATCCGGCCAATCGCGCAGTGGTGCCCGGCGAAGTCGGCCGTGCGTCTGCCGGCCGGCGACATCGGCATCGGCGTGTCGAATTCGATTGGAATGCCGAGGTCGACGCGGATCTTGCGCACGGCGTTGCCAAGATCCTCATACGTGAAGCCGGGGTCTGCCCCGGCGTCGGACACGACGATGGCGGAGCAGCGCCTGAGAAGGAGCTCGTACAGGCCCAGGTTCTCAAAATGACCGCCGTCGGACAGATAGATCCAGGTGTTCTGATCGTCTGTCAGCCCGAGCATCTCATCGAAAAAGGCACGAATCCCGAACCGCGGACCCGGCATCTTCCACGTGTCGCCTGGCGAGGACGGATTGCCAAGCCACCAGCCGAGCCGGGCGTTGAACAGGGTCATGACGACGGTCAGCAGCGGCGACGAGTTGTAGCCCATGTTGGGGCTGGCGGCGGCCCCCGAAATCGTCATCGCCGTGCCGAGCGAGATCGCGGTCTTGGTCGTCCGCGCGGTGTACTTCCGCCGTACTCGGTCGAAGGACGATACCCTACGCGAGAACTGCCCGTGTGAAGACGAGTCGACGTGAACGATTCCGCCTTTCGCTGCTGCCACGCGAGATTCTTGCCGCCGACCAGATTGAGGGCCATGTTGACCACGTGCAGCGGCTTATGGGTGGTCAACGCGCAGATCGGCATGTTGTCGTCTTCGTCAAATCCCGTGAAGAGATGCGGCCGGCGATTGGAGTTCGACGCGCCCAGGTAGGCCCGGATGAGCCTTTGTTTGTACATCGCATGCAGCGAAAAGGTGTTGACGTTTATGAAGAACGACGAGCCCACGCCCAGGAGGAGATAGGCGCACGCGAGCGCGATCACCACTCCGGCGGAACGAACCAGCAGGGCGAACGAACCGTCCGCCGCAATGCGACTGAGCTGCAAGTAGCCGTCGAACGACACGATAAGTTGCGCATTGAGACACGCAAGCAGCAGCGTCAACAGGCCGAGAAACACCGGCAAGGCCAGCCGAGACGCCAGCTCCTGGATTCCCTGGAGGCTGATCCAGTCGATGATGCCGCGGTCGTCGCGACGGCCCGACGCCGTCAGGGCGCCGCCGCCGAGACTGGCGGTCGCCCAGCCGGCGGTAACCGCGGAGACCGCCGCGCTGCTCATCATCGCGACAGAGTTGAGAATGGTGTTCGCGTAGAGCACCAGCGAAGCGAAGACGGGCCAGCAAAGCGTGGCGCCGAGCAGCATTCCACCTGCTCGTGCCCACCATTCGCGGTCCTTGTCCTCGGTGATATAGCTCGTCAGCCCGACGAGCAGAGTGCCAGCCATGACAAAGATCGCCATCGCCAGGGGGAACGCAATACACGCGTACCGAACGGTGCCCGCCGTGAGGTGGTCGACGTCGATAGGACCTACCATTTTCGTCACGAAGAACGCGATCGCCCCCGCCACGGCGCCTGTGAACGCGGCAGCGAGCGTGGCGTAGATGCCGGTTTTTGGCGCCGGCCGCCGGAAGTAGATCATGGCAACCAGGATGCCCGCCAGCATGCCGCCACCGTGCATCGCGGCCCCGAACCACGCAAACCGCTGAACCGGCAGGGCCACGCCGAGGCTGGTCATGGTGCGCCATCCCCAGTACGTGTTGAGCAGGGAGGCGGACAAGAGAAGCGGCAGGAGGCCGAACAGGAGGTACCTGGCGCCCCCTTGTCGCGCGTTGCCCGCGCTCGGCAGATCGAATCCGACGTAGCCGGTGGCGAGGACGCCGAACAGAAATCCGGCATAGAGGAAGATCGCCTGCGGTGTGTCGCCCAGCCGTGCCTCGAGCATCCGCTGAACCCCGACGGGCACCAGCAGAAAGGCCGCAAGGATGGGGACCAGCACCAGCCAGTTGAGGAACATGTTCCGCACGACGGTCGCGGCAATGGCGCCGGTGTCCGCCGACAGGCCCAGGCGCGGTGTGATGTAGTTGCTGAACGCGCGGAGGTGCCTGACCGTCATGGGCTCAGGATCGAATCCGACGTCCGGATTCTTCGCGAGCTCACGGATCACCTGGGCCGGTCCATCGCATTCGTCAAGCTCTCGCTCGCGGAAGGCCACCTGAGATGGCCGAGCCCTTCGAGTGGCCCACCCGGAAAACCAGGAGCCAAGGTAGCCGCCGCCGGAAACTGTCGACAGGAAATCGAACTCACCAAGCAGCTTGGGCCTGGTGTCGCCTTCGGCGGCGCGGCCGGCCAGACCCTGCAGGACTCCCAGGCCGAACGTGGCGCTTCGTATTCCGCCGCCGGAAAAGCACAGGCCCGACCGCCCGGCTTGGTGCAACCGAGTAATCACGTCATGCCGGAAGGCGGACTCGGCCCGGATCAGCTCGAGCCCACCCTGGCTCCGTGCCTTCACGTAGGCTTCCCGAATCTTTGTCGACGAGTCGGGGCGTGTCTGACCCGACAGCTCCCAGGTACTCATCGTCGAGCACTTCCAGGTAGGAAATGGCATCGCTCATGTGAATCCACCAGCGTGAGTGTCTCGGGACGGAGACCGGGCTGCGCGGATTATACCGGCCCACCGCCGATCAACTGAGGATTCGCGGGCGGATGCCGAATTCCGTGCAGAAGGTGGCAGAATAGCGCCCGCGGCGTCCCCACGGAGAGACGTTATGGCGCTTTACGCCTTCGATGGAACCTGGAACACGGTCAAAGACAACGAAGATCCGCAGTACCAGAACACGAACGTCGTCCGCTTTTTCAAAGCCTACGACAAGCACGCGGGCACAAAGAATCTTTATCGCGCCGGCGTTGGCACACGCTTCGACGTCATCGGCCGTGTGGCTGGGGGCGTGTTCGGCCTGGGGGAGTTGCCAAGGCTGAACGAGGCCTATGACCACCTCTGTGCAAGATGGGCGGATGGGGACACGACCATCGACATCGTCGGATTCAGTCGAGGCGCAGCCACGACGCTCGATTTCTGTCACCTCATTCAGGAGCGGAAGATCCGCAAGCCGGGAACAGACGTGGTCGTTGAAGCGAAGCCCAGGATTCGTTTCCTCGGCGTCTGGGATGTCGTGGCCGCGTTCGGGCTGGCCAACCTCGGCGCGACCGATCTGAATATCGGGCACCATCTGACGTTGCCCAAAGCGGATCTGCAGTATGCCTTTCACGCGCTTGCGATCGACGAGCGGCGGCCGTCATTTCTGCCGACACGGCTCCCCGGCGCCTGGGAGGTCTGGTTTCGCGGCGTGCACTCCGACATCGGCGGCGGTAATACCAATCGCGGGCTGAACGACATCACGTTGAAATGGATGATGAGCAAGGCACGTGCGGCCGGGCTGCCAATTGCCGCCGAGGATATTGCAGCCTTGCAGCCGGACCCGGCCACCCTCCCGCACCCCGCCGCGCCGCTGAAGCTGGACGTCCGGCTGGTGTCCGCCGTGGACCGCCGCCACTATTCAATCGCGCCTTCCGCTGATTGGCGGAATCCACCCGACACCTGCCCTGTCGAAAGCCTGCAGGACGAACAGGCCGCGTTGGCGGTCGGTGTCGATGGCCTGACCCTCCTGCCTCCGGAATTCCTGAACCGCGTCAAAGTGCTTGCGAGCGTGGCAGAAGCGCAGGCGAGGGCGGTGGACTTTCCGCTGGACGGTGTGCGGGAGGCGTTGATGACGCTTATTGAAGGCCGTATTCCCCTGGTCAAGAACGACGCCGACCTGCTTGCCGCGCGCGAGTCGGTCATTCGACTGGTCACCGGCATCGTCGCCAGCGCGAAGCGGCACGGCTTTCATGCCCTGAATGAGTTTTTCCTGACGGAGGCGCTCTTCAATCTTCGTCCGATTTTTCCGTTCACCGACTAGCGCCGTTCGCGCGGAGGGCTGTCGCTGCGGGTCGCGGGCCGCGCCGTGAGCGTCTTGTGCAGCCACTCCACGAGTACGCGCTTGTACCCGAGCCAGTCGGCATGACCCTCCCAGTTCTCAACCCCGTGCGGCGCCCCGGCGACGTCGTGCTGTTCGTACTCCGCACCGATCGCATCCAGCCGTTCGGAGAAGACGACCGCCTGGGCATGCAGACGGTCGGCCGTGCCCTGAATCAGGAGCAGGGGCGGCATGCCGCGTTGCACTTGAAACAGGGGCGAGAAACGCGTGAGGACTTCCCGTGCGGCGTCATTCATCTCCGTGAGGCCGAACAGCCGCACGAGCGGCGATCGCGGGCCCGTGCTCGGCATCATCTGCAGAAAGTCGTAGACCCCGTAAAACGATACGACCGCAGCCACGCCGGGAAGGCCTTCGGTGGCCAGTTGCGCGACGAGTTGCCCGCTCGAGGATTCTCCCAGCAACGCGATGCGGTCCGGATCGATGCGGAAACGCCTGGCGTTCGTCCGGATGAACCGGACGGCGTCACGAATGTCCTCGAGCTGATCGGGATTGCGGAACTGCGGCGTCAGGCGGTAGTCAATTGAAAACCAGGCGAAGCCGGCACGGGACAGCGGCTCGAACAGCGGCGTGACGTACGTGACCTTGTCGCCAGCCTCCCAGCCGCCGCCGTGGGCGACGATGACCGCTGGAAAGGGACCAGCGCCTTGCGGCGCAAAGGCGTCCATCGCGAGCCCGCGAGCCGGGCTGTACACGATGTCCTTCACGAGCGCCGTCGTGTACGGCTGGTGATCCGGTGCCGCAAGTCGCAACCGGGCGCCGAGCCATGTGCTCAGTTGGGCCTTGTAGCCCCACTGCGAGGGCCACCAGTTCTCGGGCCGATGAATCGCGCCATCGACCATCGTCAGGGTGCACGAACCGCCGGCGGACCGCATCGTCGTGCAGAACGCATCGGCTTGTCCGGGCGGCACTTCGGTGTCGTTTCCGCCATGGATTACGAACACGGGGGGCATCCTCGTCAGCGTCTGTCTGACGGGTGAGGCGGCAGCCAGAAGGTCCGCCGGGTACCGAGACTTGATGCTCGAGACGTTGGCCAAATCATAGAAGCCGCCCACGCTGACCACGGCCTTGACACCAGCCGGCGCCTCGGCAGCGAGCATCAGCGCAAGATGCGCGCCCGCGTCTTCACCCAGAAGCGCAATGGTCTCAGGATTGATCCGAAAGTCGCGGGCGTGACACCGCACGAATTGAACCGCCGCCCTCAAGTCATCGACCGCATCGCCGAAACGGGCCAGCCCGCCCAGCCTGTAATCGACGGCGAACCAGTTGTAGCCGGAGCGGGTGAGCAGTTCCTGAAACTGACCCGTAAACGCCGTCCGGCCGCCGGTGTCCCAAGTTCCACCGTGCACGATCACAACAGCCGGGCGACTCGTACCGCGCTGCTGCACGTAAGCGTCCATCGACAACGCCTGGCCGTCCACGCGCGCATAAACAATGCCGCCCTGTACTCTCCGGCACGATGTAGTTGCCTTCGGCATTGCCGATGACAATGGGCAGACATTGAGCCGCGGCCTCGCCGCCGGCGGCGGCCAGGACCAGCAAGCAAGCGCTACCGACGATCGCCAGCGCGCGCATGGTGCAAAGGAATAGCACGGATTCGGTCCCCCGAAAGTCACTTGACTTGACGTGGTAGCGTTGCGCGCCCGCGAGGGCGCAGGCGCAATTTACCACGTCAAGTCAAGTGACTTTCGGTGTAGGTCGATATGGGCCCGATGTCGGCCACGCGTAGAATGGGCGTTCCGTGGCACGCCGTGATTCCCGCCGTTCCCGCGATACAGCGCCCAACTCCGCGCCCACGAGACTGGCGTCGCGCATCCCAATTGGAGTCGCCCTTCTCGTCATCGCGGCCTTCATCGTTTATTGGCCGGCGCTGACCGGAGGCTTTCTGTTTGACGACGAGCCGCTGCTGACGGGGAGCGCGCTCGTAAAAGCCGGCGACGGACTCTATCGCATGTGGTTCACGACTCAGCCTATCGATTACTGGCCGCTGACCAACTCCTCCTTCTGGCTGGAATGGCGGCTGTGGGGCTTGCAGCCGGCCGGGTATCACGTCACGAATCTGCTGCTGCATGTCTGCAGCGCCCTGCTGCTCTGGGCGATTCTCCGGCGCCTGGCGATCCCTGGCGCGCTGCTGGCCGCCCTGCTCTTCGTGGTTCATCCGGTCAACGTCGAATCCGTCGCCTGGATCGCGCAGAGGAAGAACACGCTGTCGATGGTGTTTCTTCTCTTGTCGATCTTCTGCTACCTGAAGTCGGACGTCACGCCGGGTGCCGGCCGGTGGTATTGGTTCAGCTTTTCGGCGTTTACGGCGGCAATGTTGAGCAAGGCCTCGGTCGCGACGCTGCCCGCGATGTTGCTGCTCCTCATCTGGTGGTCGCGAAGGGCGATCCGGCGAACCGATGTGATGCGGACGGCGCCATTCTTTGCGGTGGGGGTCGCGTTGACACTGGTCAACATCTGGTTCCAGGCGCGGCACGGGGCGGCCGTTGTTCGAGACGTCACGTGGCTTCAACGCCTCCTCGGCGCCGGCGCCGTGACCTGGTTTTATTTGTATAAGGCCGTGCTGCCCGTCAACCTGATGTTCATCTACCCGCAATGGAGCATTCGGGCTGCGGACGTTCGCTGGTGGCTGCCGCTGACAGCGGCGATCGGCGTGACGATGTTCCTGTGGCGGCAGCGTCGCCGGGCCTGGATCCGCGCGCTCTTGTGTGCGTGGATCTTCGTGCTGCTCGCCCTTGTGCCGGTGTTGGGCTTCAAAGACGTCTACTTCATGCGGTACTCGCTCGTGGCCGATCACTATCAGTACATCGCCGTCCTCGCCGTGGCGGCCGTCGCCGCGGCGGGCCTGGACCGGATCACAAGCGTCCGGCCGTTGGCTTCCGCGGCCACGGGAGCCGCTGTGGTCGTCGTGCTGGGAACGATCACCTGGGGACAGAGTCATTTGTACGCGAGTGCCGAGACGCTGTACGCCCGCACGGTCGAGGTCAATCCGCGAGCCTGGCTCGCGCGCAACAACCTCGCCCTGCTCTACCTGGATGCCTCGTCGCCCGATCTGCAGAAGGCGTTTGTGCATCTGAATGCCGCTATGGCGACGAACCCGGCGGAGCCTGAGGTCCAGAACAATGTCGGCACTGCGTTTTTCCAGATGGACCGATTTGCAGAGGCGGCCGTGCACCACCGCGAAGCCGCGCGGCTCAACCCGGCCTACGCGGTCGCGTACGCGAACCTGGGCCACGATCTGGAAAGACTCGGCCAGTTCGCTCAAGCGGCGGAAGCGTACCGTCACGCCCTTCATCTCGATCCCGATATGAGCTCCGCGCGCTACGGCCTGGGCGCCGCGCTGCAGGCGACGGGCCGGTCTGCCGAAGCGGATCAGCAACTGCAACGGGCGGCTCAACCTGATGCGTCGGCCACCCAGGATCACACTGCTACAGGCGATGCCCTGCAGCGGCTGGGCCGGACCGCCGAGGCCATCGCTCAGTACCAAGAGGCATTGAAGGTAAACCCGAATTCGGTGGACACGCTGAAGAACCTTGGACACGCGCTCGTCAGCGCGGGTCGGTTCGACGAAGCCGAGCGCTATCTGCGGCGGGCGCTCGCGCTACGGCCGGATGACGCGGTCGCTCACGACAACCTGGGGAATGCGCTGCAGCAGATGCAGCGCCTTGACGAGGCGGTCGCCGAACTGCGGATCGCGGTCGAAAAGGGATCCGGCCTGGACCTCGGTGCGATCCACAACGACCTGGGCGTCGCCTTGGCCAGGCAGGGCCATCGCGACGAAGCCGTCCAGCACTTCCGCGAGGCGCTGCGCATCAACCCGGGGCTTGCGCAGGCTCAGGCCAACCTCGCGAAAGCACTCGGCACGGTTCGCTAGCGGGCCGGGCGTAGAATTCAGCACGTCATGTCACTTCTAATGCCGCTGCTGCTGTTGTGGCTCACCGCGCCCTTCCAGGCGGCACCGCCGCCCAGTACGGTCGAAGGAGATTGGATCGGCACGCTGACCGCCGGCGTGGCAAGTTTGCGGCTTGCGTTTCATGTCACGCGCGACCCCGCGGGCCGACTGGCCGGCACCATGGACAGCCTCGATCAAGGCGCCCTGGGGCTGAAGATCGAGACCGTCAACGTGACGGGCGATGTCGTTCGCTTCGAACTGAAGGCGCCGCTGGCGGCGTTTGAGGGACGGCTGTCAGCCGACCGGTCGCAGATCAACGGCGCGTGGACGCAAGGGAGCGCGTCGCTGCCCCTCGTGCTGAGCCGCGGCAAGGCCGAACCGACGAAGCGGCCGCAGGAGCCCGCGCGGCCCTATCCCTACAACGACGAAGACGTCACGTACCGGAACATCACCGCCGGCATCACGCTCGCCGGCACGCTCACGCTGCCGCGTGGGACGGCGGCCGCGCCGGCCGTGATCCTCATCACGGGGTCGGGCGCCGAGGATCGCAACGAAGCGGTGTTCGGCCACAAGCCGTTTCTCGTCCTCGCCGATCACCTGACCCGCAGCGGCATCGCGGTGCTGCGCGTCGACGATCGCGGCGTCGGCGGATCGTCGGGGAAGGTTGAGGATGCGACGTCCGAGGACTTCGCCGGCGACGTGGCTGCGGGGATCGAGTATCTGAAAACACGCCGCGAGATCGATCCGAAGCGCATCGGCCTGATCGGTCACAGCGAGGGGGGACTGATCGCGCCAATCACCGCCTCACGCTCGTCCGATGTCGCGTTCATCGTGCTGATGGCCGGTCCGGGGCTGCGGGGCGACGAGATTCTCTACCTGCAGGGTGCGGCGATTGCCAAGGCGGGCGGCGCGAGCGACGCGGCCATGGCCGCGAATCGGACCGCCCAGGAGCGCGTCTTCGCGATCCTGAAGACCGAGAAGGACCCGGTTGCGGCACGCGCACAACTGAAGCAGGTGCTCGACGAAGTTGTGGCTGCGGCCCCCGAGGCGCAGAAGCAGGCGATGGGCGCAATGATGCAGGCGCAGATCGACCAGGTGAACACCCCGTGGTTCCGCTACTTCCTGTCGTACGATCCGCGCCCCGCCTTGTCGAAGGTGAAATGTCCCGTGCTGGCGATCAACGGCGAACTCGACCTGCAAGTGCCCTTCATGCAGAACCTCGACGCGATCGGCACGGCGCTCAGAATGGGCGGCAACACCAACGTCACGCTCGTCCACCTGCCCGGCCTCAACCACCTGTTTCAGACGGCGGCGACCGGGTCGCCGGCGGAGTACACGCGCATCGAGGAAACCATCGCGCCTGCGGCGCTTCAGGTGATCACGGAGTGGATTCGGAAAGTGTCAGGCAGCAGGTAACGTTCAC
Organism: uncultured Acidobacteriota bacterium; assembly: GCA_963724645.1. Classification (GTDB taxonomy): domain Bacteria; phylum Acidobacteriota; class Vicinamibacteria; order Vicinamibacterales; family SCN-69-37; genus CAVXSP01. The sequence goes on along the minus strand of CAVRVJ010000003.1, from coordinate 135,884 downwards.
TCGCCGCGCAGGCGATCCATCCGGGTGAGTCGAGCCGCGCGTGCGGGCGCGTTTCAGTGCGAGTGTCAGGTCGTGCGATTCGCGGCCGGCGGGACGACGGTCAGCGTGGCCGGAGCGCCGCTCGCGAGGTGGACGCGATCCCGGCCGCTGGCCTTCGCCGCGTACAATGCGCCGTCGGCCTCGGCGAACAGCCGCTCACCGGCACCCCTCGGGTCTCGCAAGCCCCCCGTTGGTGAGCCGCAGGCAATGCCGATGCTGACCGACAAGGTGCCGGCGGGAAACGACGTTCCGTTCAACGTCGGCGAGAGTGCGAGCACGCCTGCCCGAAGGCGGTCTGCCAGACGTCGCGCCGTTGTGCGATCGCACCGGGGTATGGCCACCACGAACTCGTCCCCGCCGAACCGGCACGCCGTCGTCCCGGGGGGCAACTGCAACTGAATCAGGTGTCCGACCGTTCGCACGGCCGCGGAACCGGCCAGGTGACCGTAGACGTCATTCAGCGATTTGAGGCGATCGACGTCGAGCACGAACACGGCAAGGGGAATGCCGGTCCGTTCAGACTCCATGACCAGTTTCGCGAGCCTCGATTCGAACGACCGCAGGTTATGCAAGCCGGTCAAGTCGTCGGTCATCGCGAGCGCCCGCAAGCGGCGTCTGTCGTCCGCAAGCTTTGCGCCCAGCAGTCCAACCGCAATGAACAAAGTGACCTGGACCACATCCATCTGGTCGTATCGAAACGCAAGCAGGTGTGGGTTGGCGAGGTGATACAGGACAATCGCCGTCAAGGCAGCCGCCAACCCTCCCCAGTAACCAGCGGCGGCTCCGGCAAGAACAATCGGCAGGTAGTACAGGTGTTGCACCGGCGCGGCGCCCGTCGATCGGTCGAGCGCGAACGTGATGGCCAGGCAGGCCATCGCCGATGCACCGACCCAGGCCCTGGGCTGCGGCGCGCGGTGCTCCCTTGCGAGACTGTGCGGCGTGGTCACCCGCATTCATGGCCTCCGGAGCACTCGAGCGACGCCCGGCTACGGACGTTGTCGGGCTTCGTTTTTCATACCTTCGGTCACGATAGCCACCTTGGCTCCGGCGCCAATCGCCGCGTCGATGATCGGCACGACCTCGCCGTAGTGCACCGATCGATCGCCAATCAGGAACAGGGTCTTGTCGACGTGGGTCGCAAACAGGTCGTGCAACCTCGATTCGAGCCCCTCCATCGGGGTCTCCTGCTTGTTGATCGACAGCCGATGATTGGCCGTGTACTCGGCGATGACCTGCCCGACTTGTTCCTGCGGCACCGTCGAGTGAGTCACCTCGAGGGGCAGGTTGATGTCCATCCCGCGCTGGTTGAGAGGGAGCGTCGCCATGAAAATCACGAGGAGCACGAGCAGCACGTCGATGAGCGGCGTGACGTTCATGTCCGACGACGGCGGGGCCAGTGGGCGTCGGACAGAGTCCTCATCTGTTTCCGGGTCGCCGAGGTGCTTCTTTGCCATGAATCCTGCCTGCGTCGTGAAGCCCGTTTCCGTAGCCTGACTGGTGATATCGTCCGCCGTCGCGCGGCGTCAGGACAGCGGCAAACCGTTGACGCTGCTCTTTCTTAGACTGACTGACGGCGATAATTGTTTACGACAATCTACATTTGCCGTCGGCGCACGCGATACTCAGAGGCAGTGCGCCGGCGATCCTCTTATCGGTACAAGCGTTGGCACGTGGCACGTACGATAGAACGCGAGTTCCTTGTCAATCTCTGGGTTCAAGGTCGGGCCGTCGAGCGAGCGTCGCCGCGAGCGCAGGCAGGCAGAAAGGCCTACTTGCAAACCATGGCGGTCAAACCATTGGTGAACGTCGTCGTACTCGTGGTAGTGCCCGCCTCGCGGATGACCACCTGCGTCTGGTTGCCGTTCCCGTCGTATGTCGTCGTGCTCACCTTCTCGGTGCCATTTGCGGCGGCCGTCTGCGTCACCGTCCGCGCAGTATTGTCGTAGACGTTCGAAATTGAAATGCCGGTGCTGGTCCCGCCGGCGGTCGGCCGGCCGGAACCATCCCACGCCGTATACGTCGTCGTTCCTTCGACCCCTGTCGACTGGACAAGCCTGCGTTGGGTGTCATAGCTGAAGGCGACTGATGCGATCGACGGGCCGCACGGTCCCGAGTTCGTGGTGAGGTTGCCGATGGCCAGCGTGACGCCGGGGATCACGCGCACTTCGTCGACGAAGTCAGCAACCGAATTGTAGCTGGTGACCGTAGTCGAACACGGCGCGCCGCTCGACAACAGGCTGACGACCGTGGACGTGTTCGTCGGGGAATCGAATTTTCCGGTCATCTGTGCGCTTATCGTGGCGCCGGAGGATGTGGTCGCGACCGTCGCAGCAATCGGGTAGGTCCGGCACGTTCCGCCGGGGCTAGGACCGGGAAGGGGACCGCTGGATTTTCCACAGCTTGCTTCGACGATCGCCAAGGCGACGACGCATATCCTCGATGCGTGCCCAATTCGGACCATTCTCGTTTCCTCTCCGGCGTCGAACCCGCTGCGCTCTCAGAAACGGGAGCGTGCCAATTGTACGGTCGCCCTGACCAAAGGTTCGTGATCTTATGCGATATCGGGCCACCTGGCGCTTTCAAAACACGGACAAAATCGGCGACGATAGCACGTCAAATCAAGTGCTTTCCGAATTAGAGGTCGTCAAATGCGCTCGAAGAGCGGACGTCACTTCCTTCAGATCCCGGGACCAACCAACGTTCCCGATCGGGTTCTCCGCGCGCTGGCGCAGCCGACGATGGACCATCGTGGCCCGGCGTTCGCGAGGCTGGCGCGGGAAATACTGGTCGGCCTGCAGCACATCTTCATGACGAAGTCGCGTGTGGTGATCTATCCCTCGTCGGGAACCGGGGCGTGGGAAGCGTCGCTCGTCAATACGCTCTCGCCGGGAGACAGGGTCCTGATGTTCGAGACGGGCCATTTCGCCACGCTTTGGAAAGAGATGGCGACGCGCCTGGGCCTGCAGGTCGATTTCGTCCCTGGGGATTGGCGGCATGGCGCCGATCCGGCGGTCGTCTACGCGAAGCTTGCGGACGATCATCGTCATCAGATCAAAGCCGTAGGCGTCGTCCACAACGAGACGTCCACGGGCGTCGTGAGCCGCATCGCCGAGGTCCGCCGGCAGATCGATGCCGCGCGTCATCCCGCCCTGCTGCTGGTCGATACGATTTCCTCTCTCGGCTCGATTGAGTACCGCCATGACGACTGGGGCATCGATGTCGCCGTCGGTTGCTCCCAGAAGGGCCTCATGCTGCCGCCGGGGCTCGGCTTCAACGCAATCAGCGATAAGGCGCTCGCGGTGTCGAGGTCCGCGGGCCTGCCGCGCGCGTACTGGGACTGGGATCCGATGATCCGCGACAACGCGGCAGGCTTCTTTCCGTACACACCGTCGACGAACCTGCTCTACGGCCTCCGCGAGGCCCTCACGATGCTCGTGGACGAAGGGCTGCAGAACGTGTTCGCGCGCCACGAGCGCTTCGGCCGCGCGACCCGCGCCGCCGTGAACGCCTGGGGCCTCGACATCGTCTGCCAGGACCCCACGGAATACAGCGGCGTCCTGACGGCGGTGATGCTACCGGCGGGATGCGACGCCGATGCCTTCCGCAAGGTCGTCCTGGAGCGGTTCGACATGTCGCTTGGCACAGGGCTCGGCAAACTGAAGGGCAGGATTTTCAGAATCGGTCACCTCGGCGACTTCAACGATCTGATGCTGGCGGGCACACTGAGCGGCGTCGAGATGGGACTGGCGCTGGCCGGCGTGCCGCACGAGGCCGGCGGCGTTCTCGCGGCGCTCGAATCGCTGACGAGCGCGTCGCTGACGCCTGCTTCCTGATTCCCGTAGGTTGCGACCGCGCCCTCGCGGGCACGCGACAATCCCACGTCAAGTCAAGTCCGCGATCTCTGCCTCGCTGAATCCTGCCTCGCGCAGGATCTCGCCGGAGTGCTCACCGAGCAGCGGCGCTCGACGCAGCGCGTCGGGCGGCGTCGCGCTCATCTTGATCGGCGACCCGAGCGCACGCATCAGGCCGAGCGACGGGTGGTCCACCTCGACGACCAGGTCGCGCGCCAGCACTTGTGGATCGTCGAACACCTGCGCGTAATCGTTGATCGGACCGCAGGGAATGTTGTTCGCGTCAAAGAGCGCCAGCCAGTGGCTGCGCGGCGTGGTGCTCGTGATCGACTCGATTCTCTCGGTCAGGTCCGCGCGATGGCGCGTCCGCAGGCCGTCGGTCTTGAACTCGGACGCCTGCGTCCACTCGGGATGGCCCAGCACCTCGCACAGGCGGACGAACGTCCGGTCGTTGGCGGCGCCGATCGTGATGAACCCGTCCGAGCATCGAAATGCCTGGTACGGCGCGCTCATGCGATGTGCGGATCCGAGGCGCTCGGGGATGCCTCGTCCGGAGAAGTACTGCGTTGCCTCCCACACCGAGAGAGCGACGCCTGCGTCGAGCAGGGAGGTGTCGATGTGCTGTCCCGCCCCCGTGCGGTGGCGACATTCGAGCGCGGCAAGGATTCCAACGAGCGCGAATAGCGCAGCGCCCAGATCGGTCAGCGGGACGCCACACTTGACTGGTGCGCCGCCCGGTTCGCCGGTGACGGACATGATGCCTGAGACGCCCTGCGCGACCAGGTCGAACCCGCCCTTGCTCTTCATCGGACCTGACTGCCCGTATCCGGAGATCGAGGCGTAAATCAGCCGCGGATTGAGTGCCGCCAGGCTCGCGTAGTCCAGGCCCAGCGCCGCCATGACGCCTGGCCGGTAGTTCTCGACCAGGATGTCAGCAGTCCCCACGAGACGCTTCAACACCGCAAGTCCCTCTGGGGCCTTGAGGTTGACGACGATGCTGCGCTTGCCTCGATTGACGGCGTTGAAGCTGGGGCTGTCGGTGCCGACGGCGCCCGGCATGGCGCGGGTCGAGTCGCCGGCCGGCGGCTCGATCTTGATCACATCGGCGCCGAGATCGGCCAGCACCATCGTGCAGAAGGGACCGGCCATGACTTGCGTCACGTCGATGACACGCAATCCGTCGAGGGCGCCGCGCGAGCGAAGCGGGTGCACGGCCGTCTATTCAACCACGAAGATCATGAAGCGCACGACGCATAATTACGTCTGGAGGACAACTTTGTCCGCTGCCGAAACGATCCTTCAGATCGATCCCCCCTTCGCGTTCCTGACCTTCAACCGCCCTGAGGCGCGCAACGCGATGACCTGGGCCATGTACGACGCGCTCGTCGCCGCCTGTGTCAGCGTTGACGCCGACCCGCACGTGCGCGTGTTCATCCTGCGCGGAGCGGGCGGCAAGGCCTTCGTGTCGGGCACCGACATCTCGCAGTTCCGGAGCTTTCGCGATCCCAACGACGCCATCGAGTACGAGAAGAAGATCGGCGCCGTGCTGGGGAGACTCGAGCGGGTCGCCGTGCCGACGATCGCGCAGATCGACGGCGCGGCGGCTGGCGCCGGTTGCGGGATCGCGGCGACCTGCGATCTCCGCGTTGCCGCTGAGAGCTCGTCGATCGGGATTCCGATCGCCCGTACGCTCGGGAACTGTGTGTCCACCGATACCTTCACCCGACTCGTGGATCTGGTGGGGCCGGCCCGCGCGAAAGACATGCTCTACACCGGACGCTTGATCCCGGCCGCCGAAGCGGCCGCCATCGGCCTGGTGAACCGCGTGGTGCCGAAGGCGTCGCTCGAAGACGAAGTGCTGGCCCTCTCGCGCGAGATCGCCGCCAATGCGCCGCTCACGATCCGCGCAACCAAGGAAATGACGCGCCGCATCCTCGCCGCTCGCCGTTCCACCGAGAGCGACGCGGACCTCATCGAGATGTGCTACATGAGCGCCGACTTCAAGGAGGGCGTCAGCGCATTCCTGTCGAAGCGGCGGCCGCAGTGGACGGGGACGTAGCCGCAATACTTTCTCCGGACCGTGACAAGTGCCGCCGGAGTCGGACTATCCCGACTACTGCAGGGAAAACGGCGGATACTCATCAACCATCAGCAGCAGGTATGCCTCGACGCGGAGCCGCCAACGGAGGGCCCCGACGCCGAAGTCGTACAGGCCCTGCGGATAATTCCCTGTGAACAGAATGCTGAACCACGCCACGATTGTTGTGACGCACCACGCCAGAAGCACGAAGAACAGCAGGACGAAGTGAGGAATCGCGAGGAGAATCCTCAGAGCCACGGCAAGGCGATCGCGCGGACCCACCGGCTCGGCGATTTCAATCGATGCTGGATACGGCGCGTCTCCAAACGGAGGATACGCATCCTCGAGCAGCATGAAATACGCGATCGCGCGGACGCGCCAACGCATGAAGAACAACGTGAATTGCCGGATACCGACGATATGTGTGCCGGCGACGACGATGGTAAACCAGCTCACGATGGCGAGAAAAATAGCGACGGCTCCGAGGAGGCCCTCGGCGCCGACCGTCGTCCGGCTGTCGCCGTGCGAGGCAATACCGAAATCAATGCCGCCGACGAGGATCAGATGCGGGATCGCCAGAATCAGCCGGAAGGCCGTCGTCAACCTGTTCCGATTCGTGAGCGACGGCTCGAGACTGACGGAAACCGGGTAGGCCATGGAGGAACACTATACTGAAGCTGAGGGTCCGGCCGTCGGCCCGGTCGCGTGTCGCGGCTCTCCTGCGTGTGCCGGCGAATCGTCCAACTCCTCATCGGGCTTCATCCAGAACGCCAGTCCCGCGCCCGTCAGCAGGAGTCCGATGCCGGCGACAAAGGTCAGCTCCCATCGGCCCGTCCTGTCGACGATGTAGCCGCCGATGAGCGGCGAGACGATGGCGGCCAGCGCAGAGCCGGAGTTCATGAAGCCGCTCGCGAACCCGGAGTAGGCCGGCGCAATGTCCATCGGAATCGCCCAGAAGGCCCCGACCGTGAGCTCGGCGAAGAAGAATGCCAGGCTCAGCGACAGCGCGATGGCCGTCAGATTGTGCACCGTCAGAACGGGCAGCGTGAAGATGGTCGAGGCCAGGAAGCCGAAAATGATGATGTTGCGCCGCGCCTTCGTCCGGCTGCGCGTCCGCTCGAAGATGCGATCGCTGACGATGCCCCCCAGAAAGTCGCCGCACGTGCCGGCCAGGAACACTCCAGACGCGAACAGCGCCGTGCTGCTCAACTTCAATTGGTAGCCGTGCAGGAAATAGGAAGGGATCCAGGCCAGGAAGAACCAGAGCGTCCAACCGTAGCAGAAGTAGACGAGCGTCACCGGCATCATCCGTCGCGGCGAGGCGCGCGAGCGGCACCCGCGCGACCTTCTTCGCGCGTTTCGCCGGAAGCCGCGCGAGGTCGCTCGCCGTGATGGCGGGATGCTCCGCGGGATCATCGCGGAAATAGATCGCCCAGACGACGGCCCAGACGAAGCTCACCGTGCCAATGACGACGAACGATCCCCGCCAGGTCACGAGCACGATCAGCCAGGCCACGAGCGGCGGCGTCAACGCGTTGCCGAGCCGCGCAAACGCATGCGTGATTCCCTGCGCGAACCCGCGCCTCTCGGCCGGCGTCCAGGCCGACATCGCGCGCGTGGCGACGGGCAGCGCCGACACGCCAATGCCCAGCAACACGCGGCCGACGATCATCGTCGGCAGGCTGTTGGCCAGTCCCATGAGCACCGTGGCCAACGACCAGATCACGGCGAAGACCGTGAGCGCGCGGCGGGCGCCGAACTTGTCCGCCACCCACCCGCCGGCAATCTGGAAGGCGAGATACGGATAGGCGAACGCGGAGAAGATCAGACCGACCTGCGTGTTGGTCAGATGCAACTCGGGCTGGAACACCGCGGCCGCGGTGCTGACGTTGACCCGGACGATGTAGTTGATGAAGTACATCGCGCAGAGGAGCGCGAGGACAGTCGTGGTCGCCGGGATGACGCGCGGACGCAGGGAGGATTCGGCCACGGCGGGGATCTCAGCCAATGAGCGAATACAACAGGACGGCTGGGTGCCGCGCCTCGACGCCGGTGAAATGCGCAACCTGGTGGCGGCACGACGTACCCGCGGCCGCCAGCACGTCTTCCGGCTTCAGATCGCGCGCAGCCGGAAGCAGCCGCCGCTCGCCAACCTGCCGCGAGATCTCATAGTGGTCCCTGGTGTAGCCGAACGACCCCGCCAGGCCGCAGCAGCCCGAATCGAGATCGACGACCGTGCACTTCGGGATGCGCGACAGCAGCGCTCGCGCCGAGGGCACGAGGCCCATCGCCCGCTGATGACAGTGGCCGTGCAGCACGACACGGGAGGGACCGTCCTTGAGATGGAGCGACAGCCGCCCCGCCACGCACTCCCGCTCGAGGTAGTCCTCGAACAGGACGCAGGCATCGCCGACGACCCGCGCCCGGCGTTGGGCCTCGTCGCGCAGCAGCGCGGGCGCGTCTTCGCGGACGGCCGACAGACAACTTGGCTCGAGGAACAGGATCGGCTCACCACGTGACGCGGTGTCGAACAGCAGGTCCGCGTTGAACTGCGCCAGCGCGCGCGCCTGATCGAGCTGACCCGTGGAAATGAGCGGCCGGCCGCAACACCTGTGCGTCGCCAGGCGCACGCCGGCGCCGGCGTGCTCGAGCACCCTCGCCGCCGCCATGCCGATCTCAGGCTCGTGGTAGTTGGTGAACGTGTCGTTGAAGAGCACAACGCTGCGGGCATCCGCGGTGCGGACGTTCCCCGGCCTGCGATTCCTGAACTTCTCGGCAAATGTCTCGCCGGCCCATGCCGGAAGCGGCCGACGCCGATCGATGCCGAAGAGTTTCTCGCCCATCCAGCGGCCGGGGGCGCTTGCTGCCACAACGTTCGAGATTGGGGCAAGACGGCTGCCTGCCTTCGAGAGCAGGTGCACGTTGCCGAGCACCCGCTTGCCGAGCGGGATGCCGTGCGTCCGCCAGTGCCTGGCGAGAGATTCGCTCTTGAAACGCGCGACATCCACGCCCACGGGGCACTCGGCCTTGCACGCTCGACATTCCAGACACAGATCGAGCACGTCGAGCACACCCTTGTCGTCGAGACCAGCCTCGGCGAGCCGGCCCGTCAGCGCAAGCCGCAGCGTATTCGCCCGCCCGCGCGTGGTGTCCTTTTCGTCCCGTGTCGCCATGTACGACGGGCACATCGTCCCTTCGAGCGTCTTGCGGCAGGCCCCCACGCCGCTGCACATCTCGACGGCCCGGCCGAAGCCTCCGTACTCGGAATAGTCGAAGAACGTCGGTGGGTCGGGCGTTCGATAGCTCGGGCCGTAGCGCAGATTTGCGGTCAGCGGCGGCGAATCGACCACCTTTCCTGGATTGAAGACGCCGCTCGGATCAAACGCGTGTTTGACGGTCCGGAAGGCCTGGTACAGCTCGTGCCCGAACATCTTTTCCATGAACGGGCTGCGGACCAGGCCGTCGCCGTGCTCACCCGCCAGCGCTCCGCCATACTTCAGGACGAGATCGGCGCTCTGGCTGGCGATGGCCTCGAAGCGCGCGATCCCTTCGACGGTCTTCATGTTCACGACGGGCCGGACGTGCAGACAGCCGACGGAGGCGTGCGCGTAGACACCGGACGAGCTGCCGTTCCGGCGGATCATCTGCAGGAACTCGTCGATGTACTCGCGCAGCACCTCGGGCCGCACGGCGGTGTCCTCCACGAACGACAGCGACTTTTCATCCCCCTTCATCGCCATCGACAGACCGAGGGACGCCTCGCGGAAGCGCCAGATCCGCGCCTGGTCCGGGGCGCTCACCGCGCGTCGATACACGCAGCGAAACGCCGCGAGGTCGCGCTCGATGGCGTCGAGACGCGGTGCCAGGTCGCTCGCCATGTCCGCGTACAACTCGACGCACAGCAGGGCGCCAGGGTCGTTGGTCTGCAGGATCTCGCGCCGCATCCGATCCATCGCGGGGTTCTCCCGCGCGTGGTTCAGAATGAACCCGTCCATGACTTCGATCGCCGACGGCTGGTGCCCGAGGATGACGGGTGTGGCGCCGAGGGCGTCGAGCAACTCCTCGAACTCGATCGCCAGCACCGCCTTCGCCTTCGGCAGCGGCACGAGATTGATCTTCGCCTCGGCGATCATCGCGAGCGTCCCCTCGGAACCGACGATGATCTTCGAGAGATTGAACGGCCTGGTCTCGTCAACGAATTCGTCGAGGTTGTAGCCGCCGACACGGCGGAGCACTTTCGGGCAATGCTTCTCGACCGCGCCCGCACACTCCGTCGCGACCCGGCGGACCGTCCGGTGGCACGTCGCCGCCAGCGTGTCGCCAGCGCACGCCGAATCCAGCTCCGCGCGGGTCAGCGGCCGAAGATGCGCCTGCGATCCGTCGGACAGAACGACATCGAGCGCCAGGACGTGATCGATCGTCTTGCCGTAGAGCACGGACCTCGCGCCGGAGGAATTGTTACTGATCATTCCGCCGATCGTGGCGCGGCTCGCCGTGGAAATATCAGGCGCGAACCGCACGCCGTGTGATGACAGCTGCGCGTTCAAGTCGTCGAGGACGATGCCGGGCTCGACAATCGCCCAGCGCTCCGGGATGTTCAGTTCGACGATGCGATTGAAGTATTTCGACGTGTCGAGCTGCAGGCCTTCCCCGACCGCCTGCCCGGCCTGCGAAGTGCCGCCGCCGCGGGCCGTAATCGACACACCATGCGCTCTCGCGAGGTTGACCGTGCGAATGATGTCGTCACGCGACTTGACGATGACGACGCCGAGCGGGTGGATCTGGTAGACGCTCGCGTCGGTGGAGTAGAGCGCCCGCGAGACGGCGTCGAACCGGACCTCGCCCGCGATCTGCTCTTCGAGCTGCCGCTGAAGGCTCACGTATGCACCATGGTCCGTCGGGCGCGGCGGGGCATGCCATCCCTCCGGCCGTCAGTCGCCGCCGTTCCGGCGGGGAGTGGGTTCGGGGATGCGCGGGGCGGCGGGGTCCAGGTTCTTCTGTATGACTTTGAGCAGCGAGTGCGGAGAGCTGGGGTCGTCCTGAGTGAGCTCCCAGATCATGGCGCCGCCGTACTGGGCGCTGAGTTGCGTCTCGCGGGCGACGGTGTTCTCACCCTGGTAGGTGATCACGGCGCCGTCCCGGTACGTGCCGCCGCCGACCGAGTCGACCGCCCAGGCGTTCGGGTAGTTGGCGAGGATCGTGCTGTAGTTGTGGAAGCCGATGCCGAGCGTGAGTTTCTCCTTCGGCACGTGCTTGGTGTTGGCCCAGTACGCCATGTCGGTGACGCTCCGCTGGTAGTCGCCGTAGATCATCACGTTGACGATGTCGAAGAGCGGCAGGACCTCGTCCTGCGCACCCGCCTGGATGTACTGCGCAACGGCGGCCGTGATGAGCTTGCCTTGGGGGCGGAGCCTGGCGACCAGCGTGTTCACGAAGTTCGTGAATGGTACGCCCATCTGCTTGGGCTGCTCGACGTCAACATCGACGCCGTCGATGTCGTGCGCCTTGAGGTAGGCGTCGATCGCGGCGGTGAGCTCCGCGGAGAGGCCGGCGTTGTAGAACTGCATGATGTTCCTGTCGCCTCCGGCGCCGCCGATGGAGATGAGGACCTTGGTGCCGTGCGCATGGGCGGCGTCGACGATCGCCTTGAGCGCCTCGTCGGTGAGCGACTTGTTGCCCGCGAGCGTCATGTCACTTTGCGCGGTGCAGGGGCCGGCGCAGAGGGGCGGGTTGATGAACGCGAGGTTGAGGTGCGTCATCTTGTTGAAGTCGAGGGTCCTGGCGACGGCATTCCAGTCGGCATTCTTGTAGACGCCAAGGTAGCCGACCAGGTACGGGTGCGGGTTCGGCGGCCCGTCAGGAATCTGGCAGGCGCAAGTGCCGGCGTCGCGATTCTGCGCGTGGACAACGGCGGCGCAGATGACGCCGAGCGCGAAAAGCAGGACGAAGCGTCGGAGGCTGTTGAGTCGCATAGTGGCTTCCCTCGGCGCCTATCCTACCCGAGGGCGATTGATCCCGGCCGGCGGAATCCATCGAGCCTCGCCGGCTCGTGTTATACGGAAAGTCAGGTGCTTTCCTGGATTAGAAGACGAACTTGACGGCGACCTGGACGACGCGTGGGTCGAGCGCCGTGGTGATCGTGCCGAAATTCGGGGCGCCGAAGATCGCGCCCGGCGCGCCAAGGTTCACCGTGTTGAGCAGGTTGAATATTTCGACGCGCACCTCCACGGCCTGGCGCCGGCCGATCGGAATCCTGCGCGTCACGGCGAGATCCACATCGCGATACGACGGACCCCGCACCGGATTGCGCGTCGCTGTGCCGAGCGTGAACGGCGGCGCGAGGGCAAAGGCTTTGGTGTTGAACCACTGATTCGCCGTCCGTTGTCCGGCCGGCAGGGTGGGATTGCCGACCAGATTCGGCCGCTGCACGCCGAACCCCGCAAAGGCGTTGGCGTTGGGGGTTTGGGTGACGGCCACCGGCATGCCCGACTGGAGGGTGACGAGCGAGGTCAGGGTCCAATCGTTGGCAAGGGCGCCGGACACGCCATGCAGTTCTCGCGCCCGGCCGGTGCCGGCCGGCAGATGCCACACAACTGACGAGACGAGCACGTGCGGAGTGTCGCCGTTCGAATAGTCGCGTTCGCCGGCCCGGTTGAAGCTGTCGGCGACGGGATAGTTCGCAATCGGGCCCGTCAGAATCGACGCGTCGAACACCGACGAGGCGTCGTCAATCAGCTTGGAGCGGGTGTAGGCGATGGAATACGACAGGCCGTGCGCCAGCCGCTGTCGAAGACTGACTTCAAGGCCTTGATAGCTCGTTGTGCCCACGTTGTTGCGATACAGACTCACGGTCGTGTATTTCGCGTACGGTTTCATGAGTTGCGCGACGGTGATCTGTTCATCGCCAAGCGACGAGGAGCGTGGAATGGTGCCGAAGAAGGGATTGGATACCTTCGCGAGCAGCGGCTGTCCGATCGAGAGCTGGCTGACGGTCAACTGATTGAGATTCGTGTCCGGCACCCCGACGTGCGTGATACGGGAACCGACATACGCCATCTCGAGCGTCGTGTTCGTCGACAGCTCTCGCTGCACGGAGGCGTTCCACTGCTGGACATGACCCGACGGGACACCGGGATCGACGGCAAAGACCCCCTGGCCGAGGCCTGCCGTCGCTGTGGGTGCGATCGGCGCCACGGTCGGGCCGTCGTGGAGGATGAATGCCGGCGAGATGTTGTCGAGCGTCCGCTCGGAGACTGTTTGGAGAAACGGAAACGTGGGCGTGGTGAACGGTGTCGTGATGCCGGCCATCTCGATCCAGACGAGACCGTAGCCGGCGCTGGCCACCGTCTTGTCGGTCAGCCGGAACACGGCTCCCAGACGAGGGCCGAAGTTGTTCTTCTTCAACTCGCGAACGGGGTTCGTTCCTGGATACTCCAATTGCTGTGTCTGCAGATTGAATACGGCGGTCTGACCCTTGATTTCGGTTGAAGGGAAATTCAGCGTGTAACGTAGACCGGGATTGACCGTGAGACGGGTGTTGACCTTCCAGTCGTCCTGAATGAAGTACTCCTGGATGTGCGCTCGTTCCCGAATCTGGGACGTCTGCAGGTCAATCGAAAAGGTCTGGACCTGGCCCAGCAGGAAGCTGGCGAACGGGGTTCCCGTATTCGAGACGTTCGGCTGATCACTTCCGAACGCGTTGAACGTGAAGGATCCGGTCGGGGATGGCGGTTGCACGACGTTGAGCCGCTCCCACCGCCAGTCGAGACCCATCTTCACGCTGTGGCGTCCCTTCAGCCAGGTCAACGAGTCCGCAACTTCGGACACGCTCGTGTTGAAGTCGCTCGCCGCGTTGGGCGGCGAACCCAATTGCGTATAGCCCGCGATCAGAAACGTCGGCAGCGTATTCGGGAATTGGGCGGTCGACGGAATGCCGGGAAGATTCAGCGCTGCGCTGGCGGACGTCGCGAGCTGGACGGCCGTTCGCGTCACGGACCGCCGCGTGTCGCCGATGCGCAGCTCGTTGAGCACATTGCTCGAAAACGTGTGTTGATAGTTCGACGCAAATGCCCAGGCGTTCGTGTCTTGCGGCCCCAGGGCGCCTGTCGCGATGCCGCTCCCTTCCGGCAGGGGGGTCACCGGCACGAAGCCGTCCCGGAAATTGGAGACTCGAGCGAAGATGTGGTCGCGGCTCGACCCGAACCGGTGATCGACGCGTGCGTCCCACTGGTCCTGGTCGTCGACCTCGTTGCCCGTGCGGCTGAAGTTGTTCGCCGTGCCCGAAACCGTCGGCAGGGGATAGCGCTCCAGGAGCGTGCGTGCGACGGGGTCCACGCGCGCCGCCGGAATAGTGTTGTCCGGAAAGGGCGTGCGCACGGAGCCGACGGTCGTAGACGGATCATAGATGACGGGCACGCGGCCGGCGATCGGCTCTGTGAAAATACCCTGCCGCTGCAGCAGCGTCGGCACGATCGATGTGACCGTCCGCGCGATCGATTGGCGCTGTGCCTGATAGTCGACGAAGAAGAACGTGCGGTCCCTGATGACCGCGCCGCCCAACGTTCCACCGTACTGATTCCGCCGGTACGCCGGGCTCGCCGCATTCGCCTGCTGAAAGTAGTTCCTCGCGTTGAGACCCTCATTGCGAAGAAACTCGAACGCGCTCCCGCTGAGCGTGTTCGCGCCGGATTTCGTCGTCAGATTGATCACGCCGCCATTGAACCGGCCGAACTCGGCGGGTGGGCTGTTGCTTTCGATCTTGAACTCCTGGATCGCGTCAATGACGGGGAAGTAGGCGACCTGGCCGGGCTCCGGCTGCAGCACGGTGATGCCGTCGAAGAGGTACTCGTTCGTGCGCGGGCGGCCGCCGTTGATGCGCGGCAGCGTGGAGTTCGGCGGGAGCGCGACACCAGGGGCGAGTGACGTGAGGGTAATGAAAGACCGCCCGTTCAGCGGCAGTTGCGCCACGCGCTCGTGGCCGACGACCGTCCCCAGGCTCGCGGTCTCCGACCGAAGAACGGGGGCGTCGGCCCTGACCGTGACCGCTTCCCGGAAATCGCCCACCGCAAGCTCGAAGTCCACGCGGGCCTTTTCCCCCGTCGCGACGTGTATGCCTTCGCGCCGGATCTCCTTGAATCCGGACAGCGCCACGTCAATCCGGTACGCGCCGGGCGCCAGGCTGGCGGCGGTGTAGACCCCGTCCGCCGTCGATGTCACCACGCGCTGTTGATTCGTCGCCACGTTGGTGACCGTCACCGTCGCTCCGGGCACGACCGCGCCGCCGGCGTCGTGCACGAGTCCCGTGATCTCGCCGGCGGCCACCTGGGCGTGCAGCGACACCACGCTGGCGCCAGACGCCGCGATCACGAAAAGAACCAGACAAATCCCACGCACTGACCGGCCCGGCATATCACCTCGGCGAATTGGCAGCCACTGTAGATCAGATCGAACTGCTACTCAATTCGACTTGAAATGGTTGAAATCGACTGCAAGAGATATGATGGAAGGTCCAGGAGGCCGTTCGGATGTCGCTCTTGACCGTGCGCGCTGCCGCTGACCGCATGGGCGTCGGGTACTCGACGCTCAAGCAGTGGATTCATCACGGCAAGATCCGCACGACACGGACGGCCGGCGGCCATCACCGCGTGTCCGAGGCGGAGATTGATCGCCTCCTCGCCCGCCGCGGGCCGGCAACGCCGCGGACGCCCGCCCGTGACCGGCGGCACTCGGGAATCATCGTGGCGTTGAGCGGCCGAAACCGGTTGCGGGGGTTCGTCGAGGAGGTGCGCCTGGACGGACTGATCGGGCAGGTCCGGCTGAGGATTGGCGACCAGTTGCTGACGGCCGTCGTCACGAGCGATGCCCTGCGCGAGCTGAACCTTCGCCGTGGCGACGACGCAGTCGCGATTGTCAAGGCCACAGAGGTTATGGTCGCCCGCGAAGTCGAGGAGCAGGACGTGTCGGCACAGACCAGGCCATCGCGCGCTGCCGGCGGGGACCGGACGGACCGGCCCGCCAGGCGGAAAGGTGGCACCTCCGAGCACGTTGCGCGGAAGCGCTGAATCTACCCTCGCGACCCCCCTCGGCGGCCCCGCTCTCCGGTAAGCGATCGGCCGCCACCGGCCGTATGTACCCGTTGCCAGTCCGTAGGTGGGGGTGTGCGTGGACGCCTGAATCCGTCTCCGAGGCCCCGATCGGCGAGTGCCGCGCACATTCCCTGACGTGATGGCGGGCCTCGCTAGTAATCTTCGTGCTCTGCCGGTGGCCGAGGAGATCGATCTCTTACAGACTCCGGGGCGGATCGTCTGAGCTGGGGGAGGCGTGCGGAACGACCGACTCCTTCGACGGGCCCTCGGACTCTGTCCGGCGCTCACACTCTGAGTCGGGTATCGTTCTGAGCGCGCGCTCCGCTTCGGATTCTCTGGAGCCTACTGTGGTGATGACCGTTCTGCGTGGTGTTCGTCGGCTCGGCCGGGTGAGCCTTGCCTGCGTCGTTCTGATGGCGGTGCTGGCGGCCGCTGACTGCTCACGGCCGGCGGCCTCGGATCCAGCAGCCGGCGGCGGTCGGGGTGGACGAGGCGGCCGGGGTGGCGGCCGGGGCGGCGCCCAGCCGGTGGTCACCACCAGGGTCACACAGCGGGACGTGCCGGTTGATATCGCGGCGGTCGGAAACGTCGAGGCGTACACCAGCGTCTCCGTCCGGTCGCAGGTGACCGGCCAGTTGCAGCAGACATTCTTCCACGAGGGCGACATCGTCAAAAAGGGCGACAAGCTCTTCGCGATCGATTCGCGGCCGCTCGAAGCGGCGCTGCAGCAGGCCGAAGCCAATCTCGCGCGGGATGAGTCGCTCTTGAAGCAGGCTGAAGCGCAGCTCGATCGCGACTCGGCCAACGCGCAGTACCAGGAGGCCGCAGCCAAACGACAGGCCGCGCTGGCCGCCGCGGGCCTCGTGTCGAAGGAGGCTGTTGAGCAGTCGCGCGCGGCCGCCGACTCGATCGCGTCGACGACCAATGCCGACAAGGCGGCGATCCAGAGCGCGAAAGAGCAATTAGCGGTCCAGCGGTCGGTTGTCGAGAACGCCAAGGTCCAACTGAGCTACGCCATCATCCGGTCCACGATCGATGGCCGCACGGGCAACAACACGGTCAAGGAGGGCAACCTCGTCACCGCAAACGGCGCGGAGCTCGTGACAATCGCCCAACTGCAGCCGATCTATGTCACGTTCGCGGTGCCGGCGACGCACCTGCCGTCCGTCAAACATCAGATCGAGGGAGAGGCGCTGCCGGTAGTGGCGACTCCGCAGGACGGCAATCCTCAGCCCGTCGAGGGCCAGCTCACGTTTGTCGACAACCTCGTCGACGCCACGACCGACACCATCAAGCTGAAGGCGACGTTTCCGAACAAGGATCTCCGGCTGTGGCCGGGGCAGTTCACGCGGGTGAGCCTGCGACTGACGACGATCCCGAACGCGACGGTGATCCCGAGCCAGGCCGTTCAAGTCGGGCAGGAGGGACAGTTCGTCTTTGTCGTCAAAGCTGATTCCACGGTCGACCAGCGGCCCGTCACCGTTGCACAACGAATGGGTGAACTTGTCGTCATCAACAAGGGCCTCAGCCCCGGCGAAACAATCGTCACAGAAGGGCAGCTTCGCCTGGAGCAGGGCACGCGCGTTCAAGCGGGGGACACCAACGGGACGGCTGATGGCGCGCGAGGCGGCCGTGGGCGAGGTGGCCGCGGAGGCCGTGGAGGTCGTGGGCAAGGCGGCCAAGGTGGGCAGGGCGCTGAAGCTGGGCAGGGCGATCCGGGCGGACAAGCCGGCCAACCTGCTCAGGGCGGTCAGGCCGGTCCGCGCGGTCAGGCGGGACAGGGCGGTCAAGTAGAGCAGGGCAGTCAGGTGGGACAGGGCGGTCGTGCTGACCAGGGCGGCCAGGGGGGGCAGCCTGGTCCAGCCGGAGAAGGTGGACGGAGAGGCGGACGAGGCCGACGAGGCGGTCAGTGAACATTTCTGAGACCTTCATCCGGCGTCCCATCGCCACCAGCCTGCTGATGGCGGCGATCGCTCTCTTCGGCGTGGTCGCGTACCGCGCCCTGCCCATCAGCGATCTGCCGGCCGTCGAGTACCCGACGATCAGCGTCATGGCCAGTCTGCCTGGCGGCGACCCGGTCATCATGGCGGCGTCGGTGGCGAGCCCGCTCGAGCGGCAGTTCACGACGATTGCCGGCGTCGACGAGATGACCTCGCGCAGCGGCACGGGCAGTTCGAACGTCACCCTGACGTTCGACCTGGGCCGTGACATGGACAGCGCGATCACCGACGTGCAGACGGCGATCTCGGCAGCGATGCCCCTTCTGCCCGCGACGCTGACGGCGCCGCCGTCGTTCCGCAAGCAGAACCCGGCCGACTTTCCCATCCTGCAAATCAACCTGACCTCGGACACCGTCGATATGACGAAGGTGGACGAGTACGCGGAGGATGTGCTGGCGCCTCGCATCTCGATGGTGGACGGCGTGGCGCAGGTCACCGTGCAGGGCGCGGCCAGGTATGCGGTGCGGGTGCAGGTCGATCCGGAGCGGCTGGAGTCGCAGAAGATCGGATTCAACGAGGTCGAGACGGCGCTGGCGAACTGGAATGTGACCCAGCCGACCGGCCAGTTGTTCGGCCCACTGGCGACCTACAGCATCGTGACCAAGGGGCAGCTCAATAACGCCGACGAATTTCGCCAGATCGTCGTCGCGTACCGCCGCGGGCGGCCGGTGAAGCTCGACCAGGTGGCGAACGTCCTCGACAGCGTGCAGTCGGTCACGCAGCGCGCCTGGTACGTCACGAAGGATTTTCAACGCCGCGCGATCACGCTCCAGGTGCAGAAGCAGCCGGGCACGAACGTGATCGAAGTGGCAGACGCCGTCCGCGCCGTGCTGCCGGAGCTCGAGAAGCAGTTGCCGCCGTCGGTGCACCTCGGCATCCGCCAGGATCGCTCGACGAACATCCGCCAGGCCTTCAGCGACATCCGGCTGACGATGCTCATCACGCTCGTCCTGGTCGTGGGCGTGATCTATCTGTTCCTGCACAACGGGTCGGCCACGCTCATCCCGGCGCTGGCCCTGCCGTTCTCCATTCTGGGCACGTTTGCCGTCATGCAGGTGATGCACTACAGCCTCGACAATCTGTCGATGATGGCGCTCATCCTGTGCGTGGGGTTCGTGGTCGATGACGCGATCGTCATGCTGGAGAACGCCGTGCGGCACATGGAAGCCGGCGAGTCGCCGTTCGACGCGGCGCTGAAGGGCTCGAAAGAGATTGGATTCACGATCATCACGATGACGGTCTCGCTGGCGGCAGTCTTCATCCCGCTCCTGTTCATGGGAGGGATTCTCGGCCGGCTCTTCCGCGAATTTGCCGTGACGATTACGACCACCGTGCTCATCTCCGGTCTCGTCTCGATCACGCTCACGCCGATGCTGTGCAGCCGCTTTCTGCGCGTCGTCCACACCAAGTCCGGGTTCAAGGGATTCATGGATCGGGCGTTCGATCGGCTGCGTGCCGGCTACGGATGGAGTCTGCGGCTGGTCCTCGCCCACCGCCAGGTGATGCTCGTGGTGTTCCTCGCCGTGATTGCCGCGACGGTCGGCATGTTCGGCCAGGTTCCCAAAGGCTTCATTCCCGACACCGACAATGATTCCTTGAACGTCAACGTGCAAGCGGCCCAGGGGACCTCTTATTACGAGTCGGTGGGCTACGCGCAGCGCGTCATCGACGTGGTGAAACAGAACCCGTATGTCGACGCGATGATGGTCAACGTTGGCGGCGGCGGGCCCGGCGGGCCCGGCGGGGGCGGCCAGTTCAACGTGCAACTGACCCCGCGCGCGACCCGCCCGCTGACGGCCCAGCAGATCGCGCAGCAGCTGCGCGGGCCCCTGGGGCGGTTCCCCGGATTCCGCGCTACGGTCAACGTGCCGGCGGCGCTGCAGATTGGCGGGTTCCGGGGCAACAGCAACTTCAACATCAACGTTCAAAGCCTCAACTACGACGAGCTCTATATCTGGGCGCCGCGGCTGGAGGAGGCGATGGCGTGAGGTGCCCGAGGTTCAGGATGTCTCCGACAACATGGAGCTCAAGAGCCCGCGCGTAAACATGACGATCGATCGCGACAAGGCGGCCGCGGTCGGATTGAACGCCACCCAGATTACGCAAACGCTGTCTGCCGGTTTCGGCCAGCGGCTCGTCGGGACCATTTATGGCGAACGGGCCCAGTTTCGCGTGCTCCTGGAAGTCGATCCGAGATACCAGGAGCGGCCGGAGTCGCTGAAGAAGATCTCGTTCAGAACCCCGCAGGGTGGGCTGGTCCCGCTCGAAGAGGTCATGAACATCAAGGAAGACGTCGGGCCGCAAACTGTCAACCACTACGGCCAGTTGCCGGCGGTCAGCATCTCATTCGGGCTGAAGCCGGGCGCGTCGCTGGGGGCGGCGATCGATCACATCAATCAGGCCGCCAGACGCGTGCTGCCGGCGACCGTGACGACGAGTCTTCAAGGATCGGCCAAGGTGTTTCAGGACTCGTTGTCCAATCTCAGCCTCCTGTTCTTCATCGCGGTCGGTGTCGTGTACATCGTGCTCGGCATGCTGTACGAGAGCTACATCCATCCGATCACGATTCTTTCCGGACTCCCCTCCGCCGCGCTCGGCGGCCTCGTGACGCTGTGGCTGTTCGGCAACGAGCTCAACATTTACTCGTTCGTTGGCTTGATTCTGTTGATCGGCCTGGTGATGAAGAACGCGATCATGCAGATCGACTTCGCGCTCGATGCCGAACGCCAGCAAAACAAGACGCCGACCGAAGCGATCTACGAGGGCTGTCTCGTCCGGTTCCGTCCGATCATGATGACCCGGATGGCTGCGATGCTGGGCGCCGTGCCGATCGCGCTCGGGTTCGGCTCCGGCGGCGAAGCGCGCCGGCCGCTGGGTCTCGCCGTCGTTGGCGGCCTGGTCGTCTCGCAGATCATCACGCTCTATCTCACGCCTGTCGTCTATACGTTCATGGCCACCTGGGTCAAAACGCGCAAGATTCCGGCGATCGACTCGACGACGCCTGGGGCGATTGGGGGAGCCCACGACGTTCAGGTCGGCGGATAGCGGCGCTTCCCCGGGCCTGACGACCCGGGGTTCCACTTGCGAGCGAGCGTGAGCGAACCCGCGCGAACGGAGCGGGGACGACGGGATCCCCGCTGGTGAGCGGGTCGGGGGTGCCGGCTGAGGCCCTCGCAGACTGAGGTTCTATTCGCATGAATATCTCCGAGGGATTCATCAAGCGTCCGATTGCCACCAGCCTGCTGATGGCGGCAATCGCCCTGTTCGGCATGGTGGCCTACCAGGAATTGCCCGTGAGCGACCTGCCCAACGTCGACTTTCCGACGCTGCTCGTCACGGCGCAGCTGCCCGGCGCCAGCCCCGAGACCATGGGCGCTTCGGTCGCGACGCCCCTCGAAAACCAGTTTTCGACCATTTCCGGTCTCGAGCAGATGACGTCGGTCAACTCGCTCGGTTCGACGCAGGTCACGCTGGAATTCGCGCTCAACCGCAGCCTCGACGGCGCGGCGGTGGACGTGCAGGGCGCCATTACCCAGGCCTCGCGTCTCCTGCCGCAGGGCATGCCCACGCCTCCCGTGTTCACGAAGGTGAATCCTGCCGATCAGCCGATCCTGTACCTCGTGATGACGTCGACGACCCTGCCGCCGTGGACGCTCGACGAGTATGCCGAGACGCGCATCGCCCAGCGGATCTCACAGGTCTCGGGGGTCGCACAGGTGCAGATCTTCGGTGGTCAGAAGTACGCCATGCACGCGCAGCTCGATCCGCACGCGCTGGCCGCCCGGCAAATCGGCATCAACGAAGTCGAAGCCGCGCTGCGGAACTGGAACGTCAACGTTCCGACCGGCTCCATCGTCGGCCCGCATCAGGTGTTCACGCTGCAGGCGAGCGGGCAGCTCATGAACGCCGACGAGTACCGCAAGCAGATCATCTCCTATCGCAACAACTCGCCGGTGCGGCTCGAACAGCTCGGGACGATTGTCGACGGCGTCGAGGATCCGCGCACGGCGTCGTGGTTCTATTCCGGCGAGACGAAACAGCGGGCGATCACGCTGGGAATCCAGCGCCAGCCCGGGACCAACACCATCGCGGTGGCCGATGCGGTCAAGGGCCTGATGCCGCAGTTCCGCGCCGAGCTCCCGGCCAGCGTCCACATGGACCTGCTGTACGACCGCTCCGACACGATCCGCGAGTCGTACCACGACGTGCAGTTCACGATGGCGCTCACGCTCGCGCTTGTCATCCTCGTGATCTTCGTCTTTCTGCGCAATGTCTGGGCGACGGTCATTCCCAGCCTCGCGCTGCCGTTCTCGATTATCGGCACGTTCTCGGTGATGTATTTCCTCGACTACAGCCTCGACAACCTGTCGATGATGGCGCTCATCCTCTCGGTCGGGTTCGTCGTCGACGACGCGATCGTGATGCTGGAGAACATCTTCAGGCACGTCGAGATGGGCGAGGATCCGCTTCAGGCTTCGCTCGTCGGCTCGCGTGAAATCGGCTTCACGATCGTCTCGATGACATTGTCCCTCGCCGCCGTCTTCATTCCCGTGCTGTTCATGGGCGGCGTGCTCGGCCGGCTGTTCCGCGAGTTTTCCGTGACGATCTGCGTCGCCATTCTCATTTCCGGCGTCGTCTCGGTGACGTTGACGCCCATGCTGTGCAGCCGCTTCTTGAAGAAGCCGCGGGCGCACGGCGAGGCTGGCGGGCACTGGCGGATCTACGCCATGACCGAGCGGGCGTTCCAGCAGTGGCTCGCCGCCTATGACCGCACGCTGCAGGTGGTCATGCGGCATCGCCGGGCGACGATGGTCGCGTTCGTGCTCCTGCTGTTGTCGACTGCCGGCCTGTTCGTCATCGTGCCAAAAGGCTTCATTCCCGACCAGGACGCGTCCCAGATTGCGGTCATCACGGAGGCGGCGCAGGGGACGGCGTACGAGAAGCTCGTCGAGTATCAGGACCGCGTGGCGGACATCATCAGGCGGGATCCCAACGTCGCCGGGCTCGTGTCGACGATTGGCGGCAGCGCCTCGATGACTCTAGGCGGTCCGAACCTCGGCCAAATCGTCGTGACGTTGAAACCTCGGAGCGAGCGGAGGGAATCGGTCGAGCAGGTGATTGAAAAGCTCCGGCCGCAGGTCGACCAGGTCACCGGCATGTGGGTCTTCCTGCAGAATCCGCCGACGATCCGCATCGGCTCGCAGGTGAGCAAGAGCCTGTATCAGTACTCCATGCAGTCGCCGGACAAGACGGCCCTCTATGCGACGGCTCGCAACCTTACGTCGGCGCTCGAGGAACTGCCCGGATTGCAGGACGTGACCAGCGACCTGCAGGTAACCAGCCCGCAGGTCAGCGTTGACATCGATCGCGACAAAGCCGCGGCGCTCGGCGTCACCGCCAGCCAGATCGAAAACGCGTTCTACGATGCCTACGGCCCGCGCTGGGTGTCGACGATTTACGGATCGGTCAACGAGTACAAGGTGCTGCTCGAGCTGGCGCCGGAATTCCAGCGGGATCCGAGCGCGCTGTCGATGCTGTACTTCAAAGGCACCGGCCCAAACAGCACGGTCGTACCACTGGACACGCTGGCGACGCTCAAGCAACAGATCGGCCCGCAGACCGTCAACCATTATGGCCAGCTGCCCGCCGTGACCGTGTCGTTCGGTCTGGCGCCGGGCGCGTCGCTCGGGGACGTCCTGAGCCGGGTGCGCGAGGTCACTGCACGCACGGTCACCGGCGGCGTGACCGGCCAGTTTCAGGGCGCCGCCGCCGCGTTCGAAGGCGCCCTGTCGAATCTCGCCGTGCTGCTCGTCATCGCGGTGCTCGTGGTCTACATCGTGCTCGGCATCCTCTACGAGAGCTACATCCATCCGCTCACGATTCTGTCCGGATTGCCCTCGGCCGCGTTCGGTGCGCTGCTCACGCTGCTCGCCTTTCACATGGACCTGAACATCTATGCCTTCGTCGGCATGATCATGTTGATCGGGATTGTCGAGAAGAACGCCATCATGCAGATCGACTTCGCCCTCGAAGCCGAGCGAAGCGGAATGTCGTCGGAGCAGGCGATCTATCAAGGCTGCCTGATCCGGTTCCGTCCGATCATGATGACGACAATGGCGGCGCTGCTTGGCGCGGTGCCGATTGCCTTCGGCTACGGCGCCGGCGGTGAGGCCAGGCAGCCGCTCGGCCTGGTCGTGGTCGGCGGGCTGATCTTCTCGCAGCTCGTGACGCTGTACCTGACCCCGGTGTTCTTCACCTACATGGCGCAGCTGCAGCGCAGGCTGAAAGGACGCCACGCGGCGGTGACTGGCGAGCCGATCGCGGTCGGCAAATAGGAACGCCCGCGCACGTCACGGCGCCGTTCCCTTGGCAACGTAGCTCTTTCGGGCGCGCGCGCTCATCGCCGGCCGCCTGACGCGGACGTCCAGCTTGTGCAGCCTGCCGTCGAGCCGCGCGGCATCGAATCCCAATAGATACTGATGGTGCAGTTCGTCGGCCACGCGGGTGAAGGTCAGGCCCAGGTTGTTCGAGTCCAACAGCTCGAAGTAGCCGCCACCAGTCTCCTCGCTCAAGGCCTTCAGGCCGGGATCGGGCGGCAGCCCCCGCAGGACCAAACCGTCCTTGTTGCGCGTGTGCCACTGGCCGGTCGTCCGGCTCCACAGGCCGACGCTGTAGATCATGAACTGCTCGGACTGCGCGCGCGACGTGATGTCCCGCAGGGTCACCGCGTCGCGGCCTGACGAGTTGTAGCCGTCGGTAAAGACGAGCACGACCCGACGGCCGTCGATTTGCTGAAGCGCGGTCATGCCGACGTTCACCGCGCCCCACAACGGCGTCGGGCCGCCGCTCGCGACCTCCGTCCACACCCAGCGAACGAGCTCGTTCCGATCGTTGGTCAACCGGGGACTCACCGAGATCTGGTTGCCGAAGCTGCCAACCCGTGCCTTGTCGTCGGGAAGCAAATGCGCGAACAGCTCGACGCTGGCATCTTTCAGCGTTTCGAGCGTTCCGACCATGCTGTCGCTCGCGTCGAGCAGCACGACGATGTTGATTGGCTGGATGGCGTTGCCGAACACCGTGATCGGCTGCGGAACGCCGTCATCGTAGACCTCGAAATCGTCCTTCGTCAGATCCGTCACGAGTCGGCCGTCCGGACCGACGACCGTGGTGAACAGCGGGACCGTCTGCGTTCCGGCGTAAAACACTGTCGACTGCTGGCCCGCCCGCACCGGAGCGATCGGGACGAGGCCAGCAACGAGCAGGACGACTGAGATCGACAGGAGACCGAGTCGGACGATTGGCCGCATGGGTTGTGCGAACACTCCGCAATACGTTTCAGAGGATAAGCGATTTTAGCGCGGCCAGCGCGTCCCCGGAGCGAGCCCGGCGATGTCCGCCCGGACGCGGGACCACGGGCAGAGGACTGGTCATTCGGCAGGATGTCAGGCACCGAGTCGCAAGCAGGCGTAAGATGCCCACAGCGCGACGGCGCCGGCCGTCAGGGAGGAGACTACGTGAAAGACGACAAGCAGCGGCGGCAAGAAGGGAAGGCGGACTTGCCGGGACCGACGCTGCGCGGGTTGCCCCTCGCGAGCGCCGGTGGAACGGCTCAGTTGCTGACCGACCACCAACGGGAGCAGTTGCTGCGCATCGCCGTACATGAGGAAGTCTGCGCGCGGGCGATCATCTACCGCGCGCGTGCGGCGGCCACGGACGTCTTCATTTGCCATGAGGGCGTCCTCAAGTCCTTTCGCGAAATGCGCAGCGGCGCGCGGCGCATCACCGCGTTCCTTTTTCCGTCTGATCTTTTCGGCCTGGCTGACCAGCACGGCTATCTGAATACCATACAGGCCATCACGGCCGCATCGGTTTATCGCATTTCGCGAACGGTCCTGGTGGACTTGCTGCGACGCGATGCGGAGCTCGAGTTCAAGTTTGTCTGCAAGCTCACTCACGAGCTTCGAGTGGCGCAACGTAGCGCCCTGACCGTGGGGCGCCGGGATGCCATCGGCCGGGTGGCGACATTCGTGACCACTCTGCAGCAGCACCTGTCGCTGCAGGCGAAGCCCGGACACATCTCTCTGCCAATGAAGCGGTCGGAAATCGCCGACTATCTGGCGCTCTCTCCAGAAGCGGTGAGCCGAGCCACTAGACGCCTCGTCTGGTCGGGCGTTCTGGCCTTTGACGGCCGCAGCATGGTCCATGTCGTGGACCAGAATCGTCTCGACGAGATTGTGGCGAATTCCTGATCTAAATCCCCCCGCCACGAAGGCCAGCCGCGCACCGGTTCGCGACCCTCCACGCCTGCGGTTGCGGTATGGGTATTGCACAGTTCCGTAATCTGTTACCTATTCTTGGCCCGCGCTGCCTCAATTGACGTCACCGCGCGAGGTGATTCAGGAGCGGCGGGAGCCTGGCTGACCAGAATGAATCCACGGGCGCTGGCGGTGGTCGCGTTCCTCGGCATACTGGGTGCCGGGAGCCGTGCCGCGCCCGCTCACACTCATCCGCCTCACATGCCGCCCGTACAAATTGAAATGCGGAACGTCCACCTGCATCTCGAGGAGGGCGTCGTCGCTCAGATCGTCCGGCTGCGTGGGGACATGCGCAGTCTCGTGGAAGGAGAACCGCCTGACTTCGATGATCCCCGCTCGTATGCGCTCTACGTTCAGTCAGCCGAGATGTGGATGGACATGGCGAGTCTGACCGAGTTGATGAATCGTCACGTGTTTGCCTACAAGGGCGCGCCATTGTCAGGCATCTCCGTTCGCACCACCGCGAGCGGACGGCTGGAACAGAGGGCGGTCCTCCACAAAGGCGTGCGCGTGCCGGTGGCAATGACGGCGAGCGTGACCACGACCACTGAAGGGAAGCTGCGTTTGCATGTCGAGTCGGAAAAGGCCCTGGGCATCGGCGCCACCGGTCTGCTGCACCTGTTCGGCCTCAAGGTGCAGAACCTTGTTCACCTGGACCCCGACCGCGGCGTTGCGGTTGCCGGGGACGACATTGACCTGGACCTGGCGAAGCTCCTCCCGCCCCCACGTCTGGTGGGCCGGCTGACCCACGTCACGATTGAGGGCGACCGTCTTCATGAGGTGTTCGGAACGCCCGAAGCTCGGTACGCTCGCCCCCAAAGACTCTCCCGCGCGCAACTACATCTACTTTTCCGGTTCGACGCTGCGATTCGGCAAGCTGACGATGACCGATGCCGACCTGCAACTGATTGACACTGAGCCGAGTGACCCGTTCGATTTTTTTCCAGCGCGGTACCAGACACAGCTTGTCGCGGGATACTCGAAGAACACGCCAGGCGGCGGCCTGCGAACGTTCATGCCCGATTACGGCAGAGTCGCCCGGCAAGGTCCGACACACTGAGGCGGCCGATGGCTGACGACACAGAGAAGCCGGATTTGACCTTGGGAATCCCGGCCGCGAGTCTGCCGGACGGCGGCATGCTCCTGGGCCGGGTCGGCGGAGAGGACGTGCTGATTGTCCGCCGCAGCCAGGATTTCTTCGCTGTCGGCGCGCACTGTACCCATTACCATGGACCGCTCGCGGAGGGTCGCGTTGTCGGCGAGACGATCCACTGTCCCTGGCATCACGCGTGCTTCGATCTGAGGACCGGCGCACCGCGCGCTCCCGCCCTCGACCCGATCGTCTGTTGGAGGGTGGAGCGCCAGGGCGAGTGGCTGTTCGTCCGCGAACAGATGTCGCCGCCCGCGCCTCCTCGACGAACAAGCACACGCGCGGCTGGATGGCCCGAGTCGGTCGTCATCGTCGGCGGCGGGGCCGCAGGGTTTGCGGCGGCAGACGTGCTCCGCCGCGAAGGCTACGACCGTCCGATCACGATATTGAGCGATGACGACTCGCCGCCTTGCGACCGGCCGAACCTTTCGAAAGACTATCTCGCCGGCAAGGCGCAGGAAGATTGGATTCCGCTGCGACCGCCCGAGTTCTACAAGGACCAGCAGATCAATCTCGTCCTCAACGCGCGCGTCGCCGCGCTGGACGTCGCTGCGCGCCGCGCGCAGCTTGCCGACGGGCGCTCGTTCTCGTTCGGGGCGCTGCTGATTGCCACCGGCGCCGAGCCGGTGCGGCTGACGGTTCCCGGCGCGGAAGGGCCGGCCGTGCACTATCTGCGGTCTCTCGCCGACAGCAACCGCATCATCGCCGCCGCCGCGTCCGGCACGCGGGCGCTCGTCATAGGCGCGAGTTTCATCGGACTCGAAGTCGCGGCCTCACTGCGCGCCCGAGGCATGGAGGTCGATGTCGTGTCGCCGGAGCAGCGGCCGATGGAGCGCGTCTTTGGAGCGGAAGTCGGCGCCTGGATCCAGCGGATGCATGAATCGCAGGGCGTGAGGTTTCACCTTGGGCGGCAGGTCGCGCACCTGGATGGCGGCCGGGTGACCCTGAATGACCGGTCGAGCCTTGACGCTGACCTCGTCGTCGTCGGCATCGGCGTTCGCCCGCGGGTGTCACTGGCCGAGCAGGCCGGCCTGCCGGTCGACAACGGGATTCTGGTCAACGAATTCCTCCAGACGACGGCCGGCCACGTGTTCGCCGCCGGTGACGTCGCGAACTGGCCGGATGCCTATTCAGGCGAGCGCATCCGCGTCGAGCATTGGGTCGTTGCCGAACGGCAGGGCCAGATCGCCGCGCGCAACATGCTGGGACAGCGGGTGCGTTGCGACGCGGTGCCTTTCTTCTGGAGTCAGCACTACGACACGCCGATCAACTATGTCGGCCACGCCTCGTCATGGGACAACATTCGGATTGACGGCCGGCTCGACGACCAGGATTGCGCGGTGACGTTCTTCCGCGCGGGCCGCAAACTGGCCGTCGCGACGATCGGACGAGACCTGGTCAGCCTCGACGCTGAAACCGAAATGGAACATGCGTCGTCGTGAGTCCAGTCACTGGAGCCCCCTTCCACCGATGTAACATGGACATCCATTCGGCGCCCGTGTAGAGGAAGCGAGCGCTGGACGCGCGCAGCCCTCCCCGGTCCCGCAGTCTTGTCGACCGCCTTGTCGATCTCCAGCGGTCCGGCGCGGCCACGCACCTGCCCCTGACGGCGAAGACGTTCGACGCGCGCCCAGGCGTCGATGTTCTCCCTGCCGGGAGCGGCGGCATCGAGCGAGCCCGTATGTTGAAACACATCGTGGTGTGCGCGGACGGCACCGGGAATTCCGCCATCAAAGGGAGGGGCACGAACGTCTTCAAGTCTGTACGAGGCGGTCGATCAGAACGGCCATCGTGTGAATGCGGCGCTGACGCCGCAGGTCGCCGGCTATCACGACGGCGTCGGAACTGAAAGCCTGAAATGGTGGCGCGCCTTTACGGGCGCGACGGGGTGGGGGCTTGCCCGGAACGTGCGGCAGATCTATGCGGCGATTTCCAGGATCTATGAGCCGGGCGACAAGTTGTTCTTCTTCGGTTTCAGTCGTGGCGCGTTCACGGTCAGAACGCTCGCCGGGCTGATCGACACGTGCGGCCTTGTCGACGTTGCGAAATGCGACTCGGAGGCGGACCTGCAACGGAAGGTGTCACAGGCGTACACGGAGTACCGCCGGAAGTATCAGGTCGTGCTGTCGCGGGTGTTGTTTGGGAAGCGAGTGGTCGGAGACGGGTTCAGGACTGCGCACGCGGTCAGGCATCCCCAGCTCTCGCCGGACGGAAGGGTCGGCGTTGAGTTCGTCGGCGTCTGGGACACCGTGGACGCCGTTGGACTGCCGTTTCACATTGGCGACTTCTGGAACTCTTTTGTCCACCGGTTCAAGTTCACAGACCTGACGCTCAACCCCCGTGTGAAGCGCGCCTGCCACGCACTGGCGATTGATGAGCAACGCGAGAGTTTCATGCCCGTGTTGTGGGACGAGCCGGAAGGCGACCGCCGGATTCAGCAAGTGTGGTTCGCGGGCGTCCATTCCAACGTGGGGGGCGGGTACCCGAAACAGGGGATGTCCCTGGTGGCCCTGGACTGGATGATGATGCACGCGGAACGAGCCGGCCTGCGCTTCGTACCGAGCGAGCGGCTGTACTACCGGCAATGTCACTCGGTGGATGACGAACTCTACAACTCCCGGGCGGGCGTCGCGGTCTTCTATCGCTGGAAGCCGAGGAACATCGCCGAGCTCTGTCAGTCACACCACATGGCGCCCAAGATCCACGCGAGCGTGTTCGAGCGCTGCTCCCGCGGAACGGCCGGTTACGCTCCTGGCAATATCCCGCCTGGCTGTCAGGCCGTGTACACGACCCACCCGTTCCCGGGGCTCGCCGAGATTCCAGAGCTGACGCGTGAAGTCGCACGCGGATCCGCTCCGCTCACCGCTGGGGTGCAGAGATGGATTGGCGTCGCCCTGGCCTCGTACTACACGTTTCTGGCAACAGTGCTGTTCTTTGCGATCGCGGTGGCTCGTGAGCGGTGGGGATTTGAGAAGCGCGCGGTCGAGACGGCCCAGTACTTTGACATCATCCCGTCGCGGCGGGCGCTGTTCGACGCCAGCTTCAACGTGCTCAGCGCGCATTGGCCCGTTATTCTGACTGGACTGGTGCTGGCCTACGGTGGATCGTGGCTGGCCGAGCGGCGCATGGACGCGCACTTCTCCAAGGCCTGGCATCGTGCCCGACCGCGCCTGCGTAAGCTCCTCGGCCTGTAGATCCGCGCAGGCCTTCGAACGACGCTGAACCGACCGGCGCGACATTTGACTTCTGCTGTTTCGATGGGCTACGGTCGCGTGGCAATCGATTGCAGCCGTCGGACCGTGTCCAGGAAGGGTCTCGGCAAGTGCCTGGAGGGCATATGAACTACACAAGACGTGACTTCGGAAAGCTGGCGCTCGCCGGTCTACCTGCTGCGGCGCTTCTCGAAACGCCCCTGTTCGGGTCGTCTTTGTTCCAGGCGAAGCCGAACTCCAAGTTCAGCGGCGTCCAGATCGGCGTCATCACCTACAGCTATCGATCGATGCCGGATCAGAGCGGCGAAGCCACGCTCAAGTACGTGCTTGATTCTGGAATCAGCGGGATCGAGCTGATGGACGGTCCCGCGGAGAAATTCGCCGGCGCGCCAGAAGCGCCGCCGCGTGGCGGGGGCCCCGGCGGCGCTGCAGGTCCCGGCGGTGGTGGACGCGCACGAGGCGGCGCTCCTGAAGCCGCCGCCGCAGCGGGTGCGGTACCGGCTCCACCGCCTCTGGAACCTGGTCAACCGTCGTTCAACGGTCAGCCCTGCCCTGGCGGCCGAGGCGCGAGAGCCGCTGCGCCTGGCGCGCCTGGTGGCGCTCCCGGCGCTGCGGCGGGCGGCGCCGCGGCGGCCGGCGGTGCTGACGCGGCGGCGCGCCGTGGCGGCGGTGGTGGCGGCGGTCGCGGTCAGGCGTCGCCCGAACAGCAGGCGTACCAGGACGCCCTGAAGAAATGGCGCACGTCCGTGTCGATGGACAAGTTCAAGGCGCTCCGCAAGATGTACAACGCCGCCGGCGTGACGATCTACGCCTACAAATCGGACGGCATGCAGAAGAACCTGCAGACATCCGACGAGGAGCTGGACTATTTGTTCAACGTCGCGTCAACGCTCGGGGCCACGCACACGACGATGGAGCTGCCGAACCCGGGGCCGGACGGCACGGCCATGCTCAAGCGCATGGCGCAGTTCGCTGAGAAGCACAAGCTGTACGTCGCCTACCACACACATGCCCAGGGCAGCATGTCGATCTTCGACGAAGCGCTGGCGATGTCGAAGTGGAACATGTCGAATGTCGACCTTGGCCACTACGTCGCGGCAGGTAACAAGGGCGGGACGCCAATTCAGTTCCTCGAGAAGTTTCACGATCGGATCGCGAGCTTCCATCTGAAGGATCGGACACTCCCGGAACACTGCTCGCTGACCGTGCCGTTTGGCACGGGCGACGGCCAGATCAAGGACATTCTGCTGACGTTGAAGAAGAACAAGTGGAAATTCCCGGCGAGCATCGAGCTCGAGTCACCCATCCCGGCGGCATCGGACGCCGTGCAGGAAGTAAAGAAGAGCGTCGAGTTCTGCAGGGCCGTGTTGGCCTAGCCCCAGCGGTCCAAGGAGCGGCGGCGGTCGTGCCCGGCTGCCGTCGCCCCATCTCCCGTCTGTCCTTCTCCTTATGAAACTGGGATTGATGAGCGTGACCTATGCCGGGTTCTTTTACTCCGGCAGGGCGCTGACGATAGAAGAAATGCTTCCGAAGGCCGCCGCCCTGGGATTCGACGGCCTCGAGCTCCTTGGCAGGGCGCCCCATGCCAGCCCGTTGGAGATGGATCGCGAGGCACGGATTCGAGTGCGTCGTCTCGCCGAAGCAGAACGCATCGAGATTGCCGCCATCGGCGGGCAGACCGATTTTTCGTTTCCCGACGCCCGCATCCGGGAATGGTGCCTGCTGCATCTTGTGGAGACGATTCAGCTGGCGAAGGACGTTGGCGCGCCGATCGTCCGCGTGTTCGCCAACGGCTTCGAGAGCATGCGCACGGATGCCAGCTATCTGCAGCAGTGGAACTGGGCCAAGGAGGCATTGAAGCGCGCGTCGGGCGCGGCGGAACAGGCCGGCGTGGTGCTCGCGCTGCAGAATCACGCGCCCATCATGCACTCCTACCGCAACGTGCTCGAGATGATCCAGGAGGTCGCCTCACCGGCGCTGAAGGCCTGCATCGATCCCCATTGCTTGTGGTGGGCCGACGAGCCCATGGAACAAGCCGTTCGCGACTGCGGCCCCTTGCTGGTGCATTCCCATCTGGAAGACTTCCGCACGCTTGCGTCTCATCTGGAGTTCTTCAACCCCAAAGGGTGGATCAAGTACACCGATTGGGAATTCTGTCCGCTCGGACAGGGCCACGTGGATCATCGGTCTTTCGTCTGTGCGCTGAAGGCGGCCGGGTACTCGGGCTACCTGGTGTATCCCGTGTGCGGCCCTGTACATCTCGGCCATGATCTGGAACTGGCGCCGATGTCCCACATCGACGACCTGGTGCGCCAGGCCCTTCTGTACATGAAGGGTCTGACAGCAGTCGCACGCTGAAGATTCCCACCTTGGAGAGTTGAAGGACATGGAGTGGGCAGACGGCCGGCCTGGGCCGCCTCTGGCGGCCTGACTGAGAAACAGATCCCCGGAAACGAACACGCCGTGAAGCACCTTTGGCGTGCTCGTTTCTGGCATCTGTTTCTCGGTCTCAGGCCGGCCGCCGCCTTCATGCCCTTCATCCCTCCAAGGTGACCATGACTCGTGAAAAGCCGACAGTAGTGCCTACGCCGTCTGGTCGGCGGCCCGCTTCAACGCGGCGATGTCGATCTTTTTCATCTGAAGCATGGCGCTCATGACGCGCTTTGCCCTGGCCGCGTCCTTGTCCTGCAGCAGATTCATCAGCACCGTTGGCACGATTTGCCAGGACAGGCCGAACTTGTCCGTCAGCCAGCCGCATTGGTCTTCTCTGCCGCCCGCCGAGAGCTTCTCCCAGAAGTGGTCGACTTCCTGCTGGGATTCGCAGTTCACGACGAACGAGATCGCGGGCGTAAACTTGTACTTCGGACCGCCGTTGAGCGCGACGAAGTTCTGCCCGGCGAGCTGAAACGAAGCCGTCATGACCGATCCCTTGGGCCCGGGCCCCGCCTCGCCGTACCGGCTGACGCTGACGGTTTTCGAGTCCTTGAAGATGGACACGTAGAAATTCATCGCCTCCTCGGCGTTGTCGTTGAACCACAGGAACGGGGTGATCTTCGGCATTCAGGCCTCCTCACTCTCTCGTCGAATGACGGGTGCCCGGATCGACACTCGAAAAGAAAATCCCGGGACACCCTACGGACGTGCCTCGATCGCCATCCAGAACTGCATCCGTTCGCCCGGAGCGACGCTCAGGCCGTCGCTCGTGTTGATGACATTCGACGGGCCCGTCCACGGCTCGATACACACAAAATCCTTGCCGGACAGCGTCCAGACTTCGAGCGTCTTCAGCTCCGGGCCGAACGTCAAGGAGATGCGTCCGACCCCCGGCAGATCGAAGTCCACCCGGCCGATCGGCGGGCGCCGGAATGTTGACATCGCAGGCGACGGGCTCGGATGACGGGAGGTCGTTCGCCGTCAGCACCTGGCGGAGACAGTCGAGCTTCTCGTAAGAAGGGCACGGAAAATAGGGGTGCCAGCCAGGCGCGATCGGAAGCGGCCGCGCATCGCGATTCTCGACATGGAGATCGATCCGCACGCCGCCTGGGGTCGCCGTCACGATCTGGGCCGCTTGAAACTCGAACGGGTAACCAATCCGCGTCTCGGCATCGGGGTCGAGCCGCATGCGTGATTGCGCTGGCGGTGCGGTCCGCCACTTGCCAGGCCTTGCGGCGCGCGAACCCGTGGCGCGGCATCTCGGTGCCGGCCGCCAGCAGGCGGCCATTCAGCAGCTCTCCAGCAAACGGGAACAGGAGCGGCACACCGCCCCGGACCGCCCCGGATGGCAGATCCAGCGTCGCCTCCTCCAGGTACAGGACATCGACGCCGCGCACGTTGAGCCGCGACACGAGTGCGCCTCGATCGGGACGCACCGGAGACTACGGATCCGCCGCAACTCAGCACGCAGGTGGCGTCATTTCGCTCGTTCTTCATTAAGGCTCGAGTGGCTCGCGTCAATCCTATCCCGCGGAGAGATAATCGAGGCCGCGAATGGATTCAGGGAACCATGGCATCGTGTTGTTCGATGGCACCTGCGCGTTCTGCGAGCGTTCGGTCATCTTCATGGCGAAGCGGGACCCTTCCGCGTACTTCCGGTTCGGTGCGTCGCAGACCCCGCAGGCCGAGGCGCTCCTTGCACGGCACGGTGTCACGCGGGCAACCGCGCGCAGCATCATCCTGATCGAGGGCGGCCGGGTGTACCTGCGATCGACCGCGTCACTCCGGATCGCGAGCCGGCTGTCGTTTCCGTGGTCGCTGCTCCGCGTGTTTCTGTTCGTGCCTGCGCCCGTACGCGACGCGGTGTACCGCGTCGTGACCGCGATTCGACATCGCATCGCGGGCCGGTCAAATGCCTGCCAGATTCCGCCGCCGGAGATTCGCGACCGGCTGATTTGACGGCCCAGGGCGCAGGCTGCAGCCGCTCTTCCCATGATCCACGTGGGATCGCTTTATTCGCCGCTTCCCTTGAACCCGTCGGCGTCCTCCGCGAAGAGAATGTTGAAGCTCGTCAGCGAGCCATAGCAGCCGCTGACGTACCCCTGAAGTTTGACCTTCACGTCGTCGGGCAATTCGGACGCGTTCACCTGCTGCTCGAGCGTGCGCAGCCGGTTCCGCAGCATGACGACTTTGTGAAAGAACGTCTCGATCGGCCAGCTCTTCTCCTGCAGGCCTTCCGTGCCCGGCCGGAGGACCAGCGTCCCGCCGCGCCACTTTTCAGCAGGCGCGACGGCGGTGATTCCCGCTTCTTCGCGGATGATGCGGCGCAAGAGCAGTTCGAGGTCGTTGGCGTTTTCGTTCGGCAGCATGATGGGCGGCGCCGTCCTTTCTCGATCGCTGACGATGGGAAGTGGCTCGCGGGATGGCATCCGGCGAGCCTCCCTGTTTTCGTGACGCCCCGAGGGCAAGGCCGCATCGTCGGGCGTGGAAGAGGTCGAACCCGATACGGCCGTCCTCGGGCCGCCGCGGTAGTTGTGCTCGCTGCGACAGTAGCCGCACGCGACGCGCAGTGGCTCGCCGGCCGGACTGGCGGCAATCACCGTGTGGACGCGATCCATCTTGCACGCCCGGCAGAAGTCTTCGATGGAGGCACCGGCGCGATAGGTTCGGATCACAGACATGCTCGTATGTTGGCACGGGTCGTCTATGCTTGAGCACACTGCCGGCCTGGGTTGACCCGCAGCCGCGATGCCTCCGCCAGCACGTACACTCGGACACCTTCGCTGGTACATCGGCGGCCTGCTCTTCCTGTCCACGGTCATCAACTATCTGGATCGGCAGACGCTCAGTGTCCTGGCTCCAATCCTCAAGGGCGAGTATCGCTGGACGAACACCGACTACGCCTTCGTCATCATCGCGTTTCGTGTCGCGTACGCCGTGGGGCAACTTGGCGCCGGCCCCTTTCTGGATCGCGTGGGTACTCGAGTCGGGTTGAGTCTCACAGTCGCTTTCTATTCGACGGTTGCGGTTCTCACGTCGCTCGCCGGAGGCCTTCGATCGTTCGCGGGCTTTCGCTTCCTGCTCGGCCTTGGTGAGGCGGCCAACTGGCCCGGCGCTACCAAGGCGGTCGCCGAGTGGTTCCCCCGGCGCGAGAGTGGATGGGCGGTGGCGCTGTTCGATAGCGGGTCGTCGATCGGAGCTGCGATCGCCCCGCTTCTGGTGTGGGGAATCTATCGGACGTTCGGGACCTGGCGGCCGGCGTTCGTCATCATCGGCTCGCTCGGATTCCTCTGGCTCCTGCTCTTCCGCCGGTTCTACCGCGGCCCTGAGGACCATCCCTCGATTTCCGAGCAGGAGCGCCAGGAGATTCTTGCCGATCGGGAGGTGCTGAGTCCGTTGGGCGAGGACGCGGCCGTCCGGCCGCCAGTCAGATACCGCGACCTGCTGAAGCTTCCGCAGACCTGGGGCGTCATTATCGGCAAGGCCTTGACCGACCCCGTGTGGTTTCTGATCACCGACTGGTTCGCGCTGCTCCTGCTGGCGCGCGGGTTCAAGCTCGAGGAGACGCTGCTGGCGTTCTGGGTGCCGTTCATCGCCGCGGACGCGGGTAACTTCATCGGCGGCGGGATCTCGAGCGCGCTCATCCGCCGCGGCATGTCGATCGGTCGGGCCCGCAAGTGGGTCTTCGCCGCTGGCGGCGCCGGCATGAGCTGTCTGATGCTCAGCCTCTTCATTCACGACCTGTTCCTGTTGACCGCAGTATTCGCCGTCTCGACCTGCGCCTACGCCGCCGCGTCGACGATGGTGCTGAACCTGCCCGCGGACGTGTACTGGCCCGCGTCGGTCGCAACGGTCAGCGGCATGGGTGGGGCCGCGGCCGGCGCGGTGACAATCTGCGCGACCTATCTCACTGGAGCGATTTCGGATCGGTACTCGTTCGGGCCGGTGCTGGTCGCGGCGAGCCTCATCCCCCTCGTGGCCGTGGTCGCCGTGCTGATCCTCATGCGCAACACGAGCGCGACCACGCGCCGGTTGGTGCGGCGAATCTAGTGGCCCGCGGATGGGCTACTGGTCTATCGGCGCGCGGTTCGGAGCATGCCGTTCATGGCCTTCTTGTATCTATCGAACGCCGTTCGGCCGGCGGGCGTGAGTCGCAGGATCGTGAGAGGCACCTTGCCTCTGAACGTCTTCTCGACGGCGATATAGCCCACCTCTTCCAGCTTCATGAGATGGCTCGAAAGGTTGCCCTTGGTCAGCTCGCTTTCATGCTGCAGCCACAGGAAATCGGCTTCCTTCACGCTCGCGAGAAGCGCGACCAGGAGCAGCCGCGCCGGCTCGTGAATGACGCGGTCCAGATCCGTCACGCGTGCGCCCCGAGCGGGTGCTGTCTGAGAAAGGCGCGCAGCCGAATGGCGCCGATGAGCACGGCCGCGGCGCCGAGCCCCACGAGAAGCCAATTCGCGGCGTCCCACCCGGTCGCCAACGCGCCGAACGCCAGGCCCAAGGCGAGCGCGACACCGGCCAACAGCAGCATATGTGGCGCACGCTGGCGCACGCCGGCGACCACGAACGCGAGGCTCAGCAGGACCCCCAGACCGGGCGCCACGACCTGGTCGATGCCGCGCTCGCGGCTCCTGGTTACGAGCAAGACCAGCACGACAGCCGTGACGAGGGCGGTGCCGGCGGCCGTGAACCGCACCGCCTGCGTCGGCCCTTTCCAGGCGACATAGCCGGTCCGTGGGAAGGTAATTCGGCCCTTGAGCTGTTTTATGGCCCACGTGACACCGATGCCGCTCAGGGCGAGAAAGGCCGGCACGCACGTCCAGTAGGCGTTCCAGACCGCGCCTCGGGGCAGTCTTTGCCCGAGCAGCATGGCGCCGCCCCAGACGATCCACATCGCGCCCATCACCAGTTCCGGCAGGCCGTCGATATCCCAGTACTTCGTCGGTCGCCGCTCGATGCTTCGAAGATCAGGAGACCCGGTCACGGGAGCCGTCCTTTCTGGATTGACTACATAGCAAACAAGTCTGTAACACAGACTAGTATGCAGCAAGCGGGCCTCTACCGTCAATATCGCTGAGTGCCGCATGGGCATGCGTCCTTCCAAGTGAGCTCAATGTATCGAAATGGGAGATTGACCTTGCGCTCGCGCATCGAAGGCCGCAGGATGGTGCCGGTCTGGCGGATTCTGGAGGTCTTATGCGACATGCGCCGAGACTGCTGCCGTTCGCCGCAGCGGCCGTCATGGCCGCGTTTCTTGGCGCGACGTCGAGCGCGCGCGTCGCTGTGATCCGGACGATCTATTTTTCCGCAACTGACAGCAAAGGCGCTCCCGTCACCGACCTCACCCCGGCGGAGTTGACGGTCAAGGAAGGCGGGAAGGAGCGCCCGGTCACCGCCGTGCAGCCGGCGAGAGGGCCCATGCAGATCGCGATGATCATCGATGACGGTGGGACCGGGGCCTTCCAGGCAGCGACACTGCAATTTCTGAACAAGCTCCTGGACCGCGCGGTGTTCTCAATCCGGCTGGTCAACACGCAGGCCCTGCGCCTCGTCGATTACACGAACGATGCGGACGCCCTGAAAACAGCGCTCATGAAGATGGGCCAGCGCGGCCGCGTGCAACCGGATGGCGACCAGGTGATCGAAGCGATCGGGGAAGCGGCCAGGGAACTGCAGCAGCACAAAGCCGATCGCCCCGTGATTGTCGTCTTCACGGTCTACGGAGAATCCCATCAGGCCGTCGACCCTGAAGTGATCCTCAGTCAGTTGAAGAGCAGCAGCGCCTCGCTGAACGTCATGCACATCACCGGCGCGGCCAGCGGCCAGGTCACCGGCGACGGCAGCAAGCAGTCCGGCGGACGCTTCGACGAGGTGTTGGCTGGCCCGGGCATTGCGCCAGGAGCGCTGAAGATCGCAGATACGCTCTTGAGCCAGTTGATGCTCACGTATACGTTGCCGGATGGCGTCAAACCCGCCGACCGACTGAGCGTGTCCGTCAGCCGCAAGGGTGTGTCGCTGCTGGCCCCGACGCGAGTGCCCGACAAATGACAAGTAAGAACTACGCGCGACGACGCAGCCCCATGTGATGCAGCGTGGCGTACGCCGCCACCGAGACGGCCAGACTCGGCAGAGTGCCCCCAATAGGAGTCGCCACATAAAACGTGACGGCGCCCAGCCCCCACGCGACAACTCCTGGCACTACCCAGCCTGCAAAGCGGCCTGTACGGACCGGCCGCGTCGTACAGATCCGGCACGTGCACCGGGGTCCTGGCGATCACGTAGTGCGCAATCAGCATGCCGCCGACTGGCACGAACGAACCCGCGATCAGAAGCGTGAACGACGCAAACTGATCGATCCAGGTCTGCGACAACAAACCGAGCGCGGCGCCGATACCGCCGATCATCCAGATGTTCGCGCGATCGGGCATGGCCGGCCGCAGGCTCTTGAACGCCAGGGCCGACATGTAGATGTTCACGAAGTTGGTCGTCAACGTGGCCAGGGTGATGAGCAGTCCGCCCCACCAGCCGATGCCCAGCGCCGCGACCATCGCGCCCGGGTCGGACGAATGCGCGACCGACGAAGCCACAAACCCCAATGGCATGAACCACAACGCCGTGAGCGCCAACCCGAGGAAGGTGGCCACCGCAGCGGAGCGTCCCGAACGCACGTATCGCGGATAGTCGGCGAACATCAACAGCCACGACACCTGATACCCGGCGACGATGTCGAACCCGCGCAGGAGGTCGTGGTGCTCGAGCCGTTCGATCGGCAGGGCGGGCGCTGGCGCGCGGAGACAAGCCGCGGTGAACACAACTCCCGACACGAACAGCAGCGGTACCGCGGCCCGATCGGTATAGGCGGCCAGGCGCGGCCCGCCCAGCACAACGAGGGTGGCTGCCAAACCCAGGCCGATCGCCCACGCGGCCTCGCTGCCGCCTCCGGCCAGCTTGACGCAAATCGACGCGGCGATGACGTTGTTGAGCGCAATCCACGCGAAATTCGTGACAAAGAGCAGCAGCGCCAGGGCCTGCGCGCCATTCAGGCCAAGCACCGCTCGTGTGGCGACAATGGATGGCACGCCGAGTGCCGGTCCGATCGGCGCGAGGACGGCGGTGAAGAGCGCTCCGACGATCGCCCCACAGCCGATCACCAGCAGCGCCGCGCCGAGGCTGTACGATCCCGGCAGGCTCGCGCCCGCCTGAAGTGTCGTCGCCACGATGTTCGCGCCGGCGAAAATCAGGAAGAGGTCCAGCGGGCGCTGAACTTGATCGCTGACGCCGACCGGTTGCAGATCAACGGGACGCACAGGGCGAGCATAAAGTAACGGGAATGTCACTGCTTGGCGGGACCGGCCTGGAGGTCACGCGGATTGGTCTGGGACTCGCCGCGCTTGGCCGGCCGGCGTACATCAACCTCGGCCGCGGCGCGGACCTGCCGGCAGATCGTGGCGTGGACGCCATGGAGCGCCGCTGCCACTCGGTGTTGGATGCGGCGTACGCGGACGGGATCCGGTACTTCGACGCGGCGCGCTCGTACGGCCTGGCCGAAGCGTTCCTCGGCCGCTGGCTCCGCACGCGCGATCCGTCACGGACCGACGTGACCGTGGGATCCAAATGGGGCTACACCTACACCGCTGACTGGAAGCCGAACGCGCGGGTCCACGAGGTCAAAGACCTGTCGGTCGAAACACTCGAGCGGCAGATCGCGGAAAGTCGAACGGAGCTCGGCGACTGCCTGTCCCTGTACCAGATTCACTCGGCCACGCTGGAAAGCGGCGTACTCGAGGATCGACGCGTACTCGCGAAGCTTGTGCGACTGGCGAGTGAGGGACTTACGATCGGGTTGACAGTCAGCGGGCCGCGGCAGGCGGAGACCATCAGGCGCGCACTCGAGTCGGCTGTTGACGGCGTGAATCCGTTCCGGTGTGTGCAGGCGACATGGAATCTGCTCGAACCGTCGGCCGCTCCTGCTCTGGATGAAGCGCACCGCCACGGCTGGGGCGTCATCGTGAAGGAGAGTCTCGCGAACGGCAGACTGGCGATCCTGGAAGGCGTGGATCGGCCCTCCGTGCTGCGGCGGATCGCTGAGGAATTCGACGTCGGCCTCGATGCGCTCGCGATGGCCACGGCGCTCGCCCAGCCCTGGGTGGACGTCGTGCTGTCGGGCGCCGTGACCGAGGCACAAGTTGTCAGCAATGCGCGGAGCCTGGACATTCGCCTCGAGGCGGGACATCTCGCGGCGCTCGCGGCCGTCGCGGAGCCGGCGGATCGATATTGGACTCGCCGGAGTCAGCTGCCGTGGCGATGAGGGCGAGTGAGTCTATCGCCCTCTTCCCGGCGAGGCCGGCGCCGCGAGCGGCCCCGCCTCCGGTTTGCCTTGTGTGTTGGCCAAGGGACCCAGCTCAGCCGCCACGCCGCGCGCGATGGCGGCCGTCTCACTGCCCGCCTGAAAGCAGGTGAAGTCCGGGCGATCGCGCCAGGCGATCGGCCCGCAGAGGCGCACGCCCGCCTTGATGGCGGCGTCATGGACGATGTTGATCGCGCGTTCGTAGTCCGGGCTGCCCTGCCGATAGCCCGAGAAGTTGCCGAGGTCCGTGCTGGCGGCAAACACCGCGGTCACGCCCGGCACCTTGGCGATCGCGTCGGCGTTCTTCAGGCCTTCGAGCGTCTCGATCATGAGGATCAACACGAGGTTGTCATTGATTGTGTTGCGATACCCGCCCGGCACGCTGCCCCACATGTCGGGGCTGAAGGCTGAGCCGCCGCCCTGGCTTCGCTTGCCGATCGGCGGGAAGTACGCCCAATCGCGCGCGGCCGTTGCTTCCTCGACGGTGTCGACGGTCGGCACGACCAGCACGAGCGCGCCGGCGTCCATCGCATGCTGGATCTCGCGCTCGTCGGTGTACGCGACGCGCACCCCCGGGACGGCCTTCGCGCGCGGACACGTACGCCACATCGTCTCGACGGCCTGCCAGTCGCGCTGATCGTGCTGCATTTCCGTCCAGATGAAGTCGTAGCCGGCGTTGGCCATCGCGCAGTACGTGGTCGCGTCGGTCGCGCTCAGCAGCGTGCCGCCGGTGACCTTGCCGCCCTGCATCATCTTCAATTTGACCGGGTTCCACAGCTTTGTCCCAGCGGGCGGCGCGAACGCCGGGCCGTACTTCCAGGCGGCGGCATTGAAAGGGCCCTGATTCACGGCTCCGGGAGGCGCGGTCTGAAGGGCATTACTGTCTTTGCCCGCCGGAGCGGCCAACGGAAACGTTGTCGTGCCGGGCGCCGCGGTGTTGGCATAAGGATCGGCGGTTGGCGCGGGGGCCGGCGCTTGCACCGGCGGCGAAGGGGGTGCGCCTGGCGACTGGGCCCAGAAGGTGCCGGCGCCAAGAGTCACACACACAACAGCGAGGAGCGAAGGCTTCACGGGTTCCTCCTTTGTCACGAACGGCCGGCGCATCGAAAGACTACGCCAACTCGGTTTCACCGGGGTGGGTCACGCCGGAGCACGCTGATCGAGCCGCTGTTCTCGAGCACGGCGAACGGAACGTTCAACATGAAGCACACCTCGGAGCGACCGACGATACCATGTGGGTTGGAGTGATGAGACGTGAACAGTCCGACGAAGCAGGATCTTGATCGCACGCTTGAGGTGTACGGCAATCTCGCCGTTAGCGTCGGGCTCAATCTTCAGCCGGGCCAGCGCCTGCTGGTGGTCGGGCCGGTCGCCAACGGCGGCGCGTCGCTCGACACGGCGCCGCTCGTCCGCCAGATTGCCGCCAGCGCCTACAAGGCCGGCGCGCGCCTTGTCGAGGTCCTCTGGGGCGATGAGGCGCTGATGCTGACTCGCTTCCGCCACGCCGCCCGCGACTCGTTCAACGAGTGCTCCGCCTGGCTGCCCGAGGCGCTCGCCTCGCATGTCGATGCGGGCGGCGCGGTCATCTCCGTCTACGGGAACGATCCGGACCTGCTGAAGCAGGAACCGCCCGAGCTTGTTGGGGTGCTGCAGCAGACGGTCGCTCGGAGCGTCCGGCCGTTTCGCAACTCCATCTCCCGCAATCACACGAATTGGAGCGTCGTCGCCTCCGCGACAGCGAACTGGGCGGCGCGCGTCTTTCCCGACCGGCCCGCCGACGAGCAGGTCGCGGCGCTGTGGGAGGCCATCGTGCGCCTGTGCCGGCTCGATGGACCCGATCCGATTGAGGCGTGGCGCCGCCACATCGATGCGCTGGCCGGCCGGCGGGATTACCTCAACAGCAAGCGCTATTCAACGCTGCGGTACCGCGGTCCCGGCACCGATCTCACGATCGGTCTGCCCGACGGGCATCTCTGGGTCAGCGCGCGGTCCGTCAGCCGCCAGGGCATTTCCTTCACCGCAAATATTCCAACCGAGGAAGTCTTTACGATGCCGCACAAGGACCGGGTCAACGGGACGGTTCGTGGCTCGAAGCCGATCAGCCACGGCGGCATGCTGATCGAAGAATTCAGCATGACGTTTTCGGAGGGACGGATTGTTGATGTCCGCGCGGACCGCGGAGAATCGGTTCTGCGACAGCTCATCGAGACCGACGCGGGTGCCGCGCGATTGGGCGAGATTGCGCTCGTGACGGACGATTCACCAATCTCGCGGTCGGGACTGTTGTTCTACAACACGCTGTTCGATGAAAACGCGGCAAGCCATATCGCCCTTGGATCGGCGTACAAGTTCACGCTCGACGGCGGGGAAGCGATGGACGACGACGCGTTCGGTCGGGCCGGCGGCAACCAGAGCGCGGCGCACGTGGATTTCATGATCGGATCCGCGGCGCTGGATGTCGACGGTGTACGCGCCGATGGCGTCATCGAGCCGGTGATGCGGGCCGGCGATTGGGCGTTCGAGGCTCGCTGACACCGCAGCAACGGGTACGACAGGTACGACAGGTACGACGGGTACGACGGGTACGAGGAACGCTCTGGCGCTCGCCATCCTTTCTCACTTGAATCAAGATGGCCAGAAATGCAGGTTCCGCGTCTACCCTGGTCTGCGTACCTCAGCGCCGTGGGGATCACCCTACCATTGGCCGCTG
Organism: uncultured Acidobacteriota bacterium; assembly: GCA_963724645.1. Classification (GTDB taxonomy): domain Bacteria; phylum Acidobacteriota; class Vicinamibacteria; order Vicinamibacterales; family SCN-69-37; genus CAVXSP01. The sequence goes on along the minus strand of CAVRVJ010000003.1, from coordinate 91,659 downwards.
CGGTCGACGCTCGACGGCGCCGTTGCCTTGCCGCGTAGCCGACCGCCGGCGGTTGATCTACACTCTTGGGGATCCAGCATCCAGGCACCCCACGTCCTGAGAAGGAGGGACTCATGAAGTCCATTCGCGTATCTGTTGCCGTTCTGGCGACGCTCGGCCTCGCGATTGGGTTGGCGGCTTCACTTTCCGGGCAGGGCCCGCGTCCGGCCACAGAGGCCATCGGCGTCGACGCGGACGATCTTGGAGGCGTCGTAACGGGTCCGGCGGGGCCCGAGGCGGGCGTCTGGGTCATCGCGGAAACGACCGGCCTGCCGACGAGGTTCACCAGGATCGTCGTGACCGACGATCGCGGCCGGTACCTGCTGCCGGACCTGCCGAAAGCGACCTACAACGTCTGGGTGCGCGGGTACGGCCTGGTCGATTCGCCGAAGGTTCAAAGCGCGCCTGGGAAGCTGCTCAATCTCACGGCGGTGATCGCCCCAACGCCGCGCGCGGCTGCGGAGTACTACCCGGCCGGCTCGTGGCTCTCGCTGATGCACGTGCCGGAGAAGAGCGAGTTTCCCGGCACCGGGCCGAGCGGCAACGGCATCTCGACAAGTCTGAAGACGCAGGAGGACTGGATCCGGACGCTCAAGTCCGGCGGCTGCACGGCCTGCCATCAATTAGGCACGAAAGGCACGCGCGAGATGCCTGACGCGTTCCGCTCGCTGTCGTCGTCGAAAGCTGCCTGGGAACGCCGCATCCAGTCCGGGCAGGCCGGCAGCAACATGGTCACCGCGATGAACGGCTTCGGCAAGGATCGCGCGATCGCGATGTTCGCCGACTGGACCGATCGCATTGCCGCCGGCGAGGTGCCGCCGGCTCCGCCGCGGCCGCAGGGGATCGAACGCAACGTCGTAATCACCGAGTGGGATTGGGCGGAGCCGACGGTCTACCTGCACGACGAGGTGTCGACCGATCGGCGCAATCCGATGATCAATGCCAACGGACCGATTTACGGATCGATGGAGCTGAGCGCCGACTACATGCCGGTCCTCGATCCCGCGCATCACGCGAAAAGCGAGGTGCGTCTCAAGCCGCGCGATCCGAACACGTCCCCGGCCGCCGCGCCGTTCATGATTCAGCCGTCGGCGTACTGGGGCAACGAGATCATGTGGAACAGCCAGACCAACGTCCACAATCCGATGCTCGATCAGAAGGGGCGCGTCTGGCTGACCTCGACCATCCGGCCGTCGCCTAATCCCGATTACTGCAAGGACGGATCGAATCCGTCTTCCAGGCTGTCTCCAGTCGCCAACGCCGGACGCCACCTGGCGGTCTACGATCCGCAGACGAAGCAGCTCACGCATGTGAGCACGTGCTTCGGAACGCATCACCTGATGTTTGCCGAGGACGCGAACAACACGCTGTGGACCAGCGGCGGCGGCTCCGTGGTCGGCTGGCTGAACACGAAGATGTTCGATGAGACGCATGACGAAGCGAAGTCGCAGGGCTGGACTGCGCTCATCCTCGACACGAACGGCAATGGCAAACGCGACGACTACGTCGAGCCGAACCAGCCGGTCGATCCGGCGAAGGACAAGCGGTTCGGGGGCGGCCTGTACGCGGTGGCGCCGGCGCCCGACGGATCAGTGTGGGGAACCGTACTCGGCTATCCGGGCGCCATCGTGCGGTTGAATCCCGGGGCGCAGCCGCCGGAGACGGCGCTCGCCGAGGTCTACGAGCCGCCGCTTCCCGGCTACTCGCCGCGCGGCGGCGACGTCGATCGCAACGGCGTGTATTGGGTCGCGTTGGCGAGCGGGCACATGGGCAGCTTCGATCGCCGCAAATGCAAGGGGCCGTTGAACGGTCCAAAGGCGACGGGGCAGCACTGCCCGGAAGGCTGGACGTTGTATCCCGAGCCGCTGCCGCAGCTCAAGGGAGTGAGCGAGCCGGGCAGTGCGGAGGCGAGCTACTTCACGTGGGTCGATCAATTCGACACGCTCGGGCTCGGCAAGAACACGCCGATCGACACGGGCAACGCGTCGGAGGGCCTGCTGGCCATGAAGGACGGCAAGTGGGTGGTGCTGCGCGTTCCATATCCGACCGGGTTCTACGCGAAATGGATGGACGGCCGCATCGACGATCCGACCACCGGCTGGAAAGGCCGGGGCATCTACGCGACGATCGGTACGCGCGCGCCCTTCCATCTCGAGACCGGCAAGGGCACGACGAGCAAAGTACTGCACTTCCAGCTTCGTCCGGATCCGCTGGCGAAGTGACAGCGGCCTCGCGAGCGAGCCACGCGAACGGAGCGGGGAGCAAGGGGCCCCCGCGAGTGAGCGTGTAAGGGGGTCCGGGGGACGCAGTCCCCCGGGGTAAGAAGGAGGTTGCCGTGGCAGACCTGACCAAGTGCGCGCATCCCGCCTGTCAGTGCATGGTGCCGAAGGACGGCCCCTTCGGGAAATACTGCTGTGAGGATTGCCGGGAAAAGAGCAAGATGACGGAGCTCCGCTGCCGCTGCGGGCATCCGGAGTGCCAGTAACGGTCGCTACCGGCCCGCGACCGATCCATCCTGGTGTTTTGGTGCCTCGAAGGGCAGGGTCTCCGGAATCACACGCACGCTCGTCGTGAATTTGAACGGATACTTGCCGCCGCTCGTATACGTCACCTCGACGAACGCTGCCGTCCAGCCGCTGGGCGGCTTCTCGATCGTCGCGACGTAGGCTCCATCCTGCCGCGGGACAAGGTGCACGGGCCGGTAGGCCGGGCCGATCGATTCAAGACGAAAATCGCGGCGCTCGAGGTTCACGGCTTGCCAGAGCGTCACCTCGAGGGGCCTGGCTGACGTGGCGACCCGGATGGAGCCGTCCGCCTCGAACGTCCAGGACAATTTCGGCCTGTCCTGTTTTCGCACGATGGCATCGTAGAAAGCGATCAGTCCTTCCCGGGCGTCCGAGTTGCGCAAGGAATGATCGGTGTTCGGCACGTACCGCAGGTGCTTCTCGCCCTTCAGATCGTCGAAATAGAAGCGCGACGAATCCGGCAGGAAGTACTGATCGCCGGCCGCGTTGACGATGTACTTGGGCAAAGTCAGACGGTCGCGATATTCGTACGGCTCCTCGATTTGCATGAGGCGGCGGAATGGCGGCGTGCCCTGCCATTTCATGATGCCGAGATCTTCGTAGTCCTTGACGGCCGGCGAATAGAAGCCGTACGCGCGATAGTGGTGCTCGAACGACTTCTCCGTGTTGAGGAGATCGATCACGAGCGGCGCGATCGCCACGACGCGCGGATCGACCGCGGCGGTCGTCCACGTCGTCCAGCCGCGTTTCGAGGCTCCGGCGACCACGAAGCGTTCGACATTGATCCGGCCGCCCGCGTCCGATTTCAGGAACGCCTGTACGGCATCCATTGCCTTCACCGCACTCTTGGTCATCGGCAGACGCGCAGGCCACAGATCGTTCCCCGTGCGCAGAAACTTGTCCCAGGTATACGCGATGAACTGGTCCTCGACGAGATCGCGCGCGGTCGCATCGGGAAAATCGAGCGGCTGATTCGGAACCATATGCAGCTCGGCCACAACGGTGTGCGTCGTCAGGGCGAGCTCGCTAATCAGCGGATCGACCTTCTCGGGCGCCTTGTCGTTGTTCGATCCGCCGGTGATATAGAGAAAGGCCGTCGTCGAGCTCACGCGCTCCGGTCGCGCGACGATCAGCCAGTGCTTCCAGATCGTCCGATCGGGGATTGTCGGCGGCGCCCAGGTTTGCGACGTGAGATTGAGGACGTCGGCGGTGTAACCAGGGGCGGCAATCGTGCTCACGCGCTCGAATGTGTAGCTCGGGTCAGTCGCATGCACGTAACGATCCAGCGCCGTTTCCCTGGCCGCCGCGACCTGGCGTAACGCCTGCGTCCCGGCAGCCGGGTATGTATCGACCGAGACAACGAAAAACGCGGCAAGACCGATCGCCGCGGCGGCTAACCCCGCGCGGGCCAGCCCGCTCAACGTCCTCATTCGCTCCTCCGTTCGAGCCTCGAGAAGTCTCGCTGGCTTCCTGGCATGGAGTCTGGATCTCCGCAGAGGCTATGGCGTATGCTCCACTCGGTCAAGCGTCATGCTCCTTGAACCTAATCTGACAGGGGATTTCCATGCCGCAAGATAACGGACTGCCAGGCGTGAATCGGCGTGATCTGCTGCGAGCCGGCGCGGCCGTGCCGCTGGCGTTCGCGTCGCTCGGCGGCGACGCGGCCGCGGCCCTCGCGCCTCCTCCCTACACCCTCTCGATCAATATCGAGATCATGTTCCCGCGCACCATGTCGAGGCCGGATCGAATCAGGGCCGTGGCGGCCCAGGGCTTCAAGGCGTACAGCTTCTGGAGTGCACAGCCCGATGAACGAAAGGAAATGGTCAAGGCCCAGCAGGCAACGGGGTTGAAGTGCGTGAGCATTGTCGGAACGGGCAATGCGGGCGGGACCACGGGGTTCACGCGCCCGGGGGCCCAGGAGGCGTTGCTCACTGAGTTCCGCGAACACGTCGAGATTGCCAAGGAGTTCGGCACACCCGATCTGATCAGTTTCGTTGGCCAGCTGCAAACCGACGTGCCATGGGACACACAGCGGGCGACGATCGTGGAAGGGCTCAAGCGCGCCGGCGACATCGCCGCGGCCGGCAACGTGTCGATTATCGTGGAGCCGCTCAGCGTCAATCCCGGTCAGCCGCGAAGAGCCCTCGACCGCGCCATTGAGTGCTTTCCGGTGATCAAAGAGGTCGCCCATCCGAACATCAAGGTCTGCTTCGATCTCTACCATCTGCAGCGCACGGAGGGGAACCTGGTCGTGAACCTCAGGACCGGCCTTCAGGATGGTTTGATCAAACTCGTTCAGATCGGCGACAACCCCGGCCGGCTGGAGCCCGGGACCGGCGAGATCAACTACGCGTTCATCTTCAAAGAACTGCGCCGGCTCGGCTACAAGGGCTATCTTGACACCGAGATGGGCACGTCGAGCACGCCCGAGCATGCCATGGATGTGGCCCGGCGGTTGAGCGAAGAGAACTGAGGCGTCTGAGGCAAGCTAAGATCGCAGCGTGACCTCCCGTTTCGCCTTCCTGCGCGATCAGATCATCGGCGCCGACGCGACTCTCACGACGCCGTTCGGCGAGCGTCTGATGGTCTACGGCGACTACACCGCGTCGGGGCGCTGTCTGCTGTTCGTCGAGAACTATCTGCAGATCCTGCAGCGCACGTACGCGAACACTCATACCGAAGACGACACGACGGGCCGAAACATGACCCAATTGCTGCATGAGGCCGAGGCGGCGATCAAGGCCGCGGTCAACGCCGGTCCGGACGGACGGATCATCGCCGCCGGCACCGGGGCGACCGGGGCGATCAACAAGCTGCAGCAGATTCTCGGGGTGTACTGTCCGCCCGCGACGCGCGCGCGCCTGGCCCGCGACGGCGAGGCATTTCTCGGCAAGGCCGGCCACGATGAGCTCGAAGCGTACCTGCGCGCGCATCAGCCGGTGGTGTTCGTCGGTCCGTTCGAGCATCACTCGAATGAAGTGTCGTGGCGCCAGGGCCTCGCGACCGTCGTCGAAGTGCGACTCGATGAGGACGGCGGCATCGATCTCACGCATCTCGAGGCCTTGCTGCGCGAGCCGGAGTATCGGGATCGGATGCGGATCGGGTCGTTCTCCGCTGCCTCGAATGTGACCGGCATGAAGGCGCCGGTCCACGCGATCGCACGAATGTTGCACCGCCATGACGCGATCGCCTGTTTCGATTACGCGGCCAGCGCGCCGTACGTGCCAATCGACATGAACCCGCCACCCGACGATGAGGGCGATCCGTCGCTCGACGCCATCTTCGTATCGCCGCACAAGTTTCTCGGCGGGCCCGGCTCGAGCGGCATCCTGGTGTTCAACAAGCGCCTGTATCAGGAAGACTTGCCGCCTACCGTCGCCGCTGGCGGTACGGTGGATTACGTCAGCGAGACGGCCCAGGACTTCATTGCCGACATCGAGGAGCGCGAGAGGGCGGGCACGCCCGGGACGCTGCAGGTGATCAAGGCCGCGCTGGCGATTGGCGTGAAAGAATGGCTGACGCCCGCGCAGATCGAGGCGCGCGAGCACGAGCTGCTCTGCCGGGCGATGGCGCGCTGGCAGCAGGCGCCGAACATCGAGATCCTTGGCAACCCGGACCCCGAGCGGCGTGTCGCGATCGTGTCGTTCAACGTCAAAGACGACGCGGGCCGGTTCCTGCATCCGAAGTTCGTCACTGCGCTGCTCAACGATCTGTTCGGGATCCAGTCCCGCGCCGGTTGTTCCTGCGCAGGGCCGTACGGGCACCGGCTGCTCCACATCGACGCCGATCGTTCGAGCCGGTACCGGCAGTGTGTGGTCGCCGGATACGGCGGGATCAAGCCTGGGTGGTGCCGCCTCGGCTTCCACTTCACGATGGACGACGCCGAGGCGGAGTTCATCATCGAGGCCGTCGAGTTCATCGGCCGGCACGGCCACGAGTTTCTGCCGGTGTACCGCTTCGACCTGGCGTCAGGAGCCTGGACCCACGTGAACGCCGTGGACGAGGCGGTCCATCTGTCTCTCGACGCCGCGTTGAATGCGCCGCGCGTCGACGTCACCGCCCGGAGCTCGGCCGACCGGCAGGCGCTCTATCGGCAGTTTCTTGACGAGGCGCTCCGTCGCGGCAATGAGCTGGCGTCGGTGCCGGCTCGAAAGGACGCCCTGCTCGCGGGCGACTTAGGCGAGCTGCAGTTTTTTCCGCTGGGCGCGGACGTGGAAAAATGATTCGATAGAATCCGGAGCTCGAGAACTTCGTGACCCTGGGTGTAATCTCTACGGCTCGGAGAAAACCATGGCTGGAGTGCGAGTGCTGGTTGGGACCAGGAAGGGCGCGTTCATTCTGACATCGGATGGCGCGCGCGCGCAGTGGGACGTGAACGGTCCGCATTTTGGTGGATGGGAGATCTACCATCTGAAGGGATCGGCGGCCGATCCGAATCGCTTGTATGCGTCGCAGACCAGCAGCTGGTTCGGCCAGGTCATACAGCGCTCGAATGACGGTGGCAAGACGTGGGAGCCGGTCGGGAACAAATTCGTGTACGACGGCGTTCCCGGCACGCACAAGTGGTACGACGGCTCGTCCCGTCCGTGGGAGTTCAAGCGCGTCTGGCATCTCGAGCCATCGCTCGACGATCCGGACACGGTGTACGCAGGCGTGGAGGACGCGGCGATGTTCAGAACAACCGATGGCGGCCAGACCTGGGAAGAATTGCCCGGGCTCCGCCGGCACCAGACGGGCGATGGCTGGCAGCCCGGCGCCGGCGGGCTGTGCCTGCACACGATCCTCCTGGACCCGATTCATCGCGGCCGCATGTTCATCGCGATCTCGGCCGCCGGCGCGTTTCGCAGCGATGACGCCGGCGTGACGTGGCGGCCGATCAACCGCGGCCTCCGGTCTCAGCACATCCCCGATCCGACCGCCGAGGTCGGCCACTGCGTCCATCGGTTGGCGATGCATCGGTCGCGTCCCGATGTGCTGTTCATGCAGAAGCACTGGGACGTCATGCGTACCGACGATGCCGGAGATTCGTGGCGGGAAGTGAGCGGCGATCTGCCGACCGACTTCGGCTTCACGATCGACGTGCACGCGCACGAGCCGGAGACTGTCTACGTCGTCCCGATCAAGAGCGATTCCGAGCACTACGTGTCGGACGGGAGGCTGCGCGTCTACCGCAGCCGCACCGGGGGCACCGACTGGGAGGCGCTCACGAACGGCCTGCCGCAGCGCGATTGCTACGTCAACGTTCTGCGCGATGCGATGGCCGTCGACTCGCTCGATTCCTGCGGGATCTACTTCGGGACGACGGGCGGCCAGGTGTATGCGTCCGCCAACGGCGGCGACAAGTGGGCGCCGATCGTCCGCGATCTGCCGGCCGTTCTGTCCGTGGAAGTGCAGACGCTCTGACCGCCGAGCCATGAATGTCCGAGTCGAGTTGCCGTCGCACCTGCGGTCGCTGGGGCGCGTGAAAGGCGACCTTCTGATCGACGTCCGCGCGCCCGTGACGCAAAGGTCCATCCTGGACGCCCTGGAGGAAAGCTACCCGATGCTGCGCGGCACGATCCGCGATTGCGTGACCGGCCGGCGCCGGCCGCTGGTCCGATTCTTCGCGTGCGAGGAAGATTTCTCGAACGCGTCGCCGGACGCCCCGCTGCCAGACGCGGTCGCCACCGGCGCTGAGCCCTTTCTCATCATTGGCGCGATCGCGGGAGGGTAAGCCGCCCATGCCGATCCTGCGATGGCCGCCAAACCAGAGCCGCCGCGGCTCAGTCTGAAGGTTGCGATGGCGTTCCCGATTCGGTGGCCGGCGGCGGTGGTCGTCTTCGCGGTGTCGACCGCCCCGGCGTCCGACGCCAGGCGCGAATGCGGCGAGGCCGGCTCGATCTGCGCCGATTTCGACAAGGCGGCGCTTGTGTTCGTAGGCGAAGTCGAGAGCGTGACGCCGGAGGCGACGGCAGGCCAGAGCGCGCCGGTCCGTCCTCAGACCATCGGGTTCAACGTGCTCGATGGCTTCAAAGGCGCGATGTCGGGCTATCTCACGCTGACGTTCAACATCGCGACGCCGGATGAGCGGGTGTTCACGCAGGGCGAGACTGTGCTGGTATATGCGCAGACCACGTCGACCCGCGGCATTTCATCCGTGGCCTGCACGCGAACTCGCCGCGTCGACGCTGACGATCCCGAAACGCTCACGCTTCGCGAGCTTGCTCTCAGGACGACCGGCGCGGCAGTAGAAGGCAGTTTGCGCGTCCTCGAGGGCGCCGCGCCGCCGGCATTGCCGGCAGCCACGCCGCTCGAGCACCTGACGATCACCGCCGAGTCGCTGGACCGCGGCGACGTCGCGACCATATCCTCCGGAACCGGCGGCTATTTCGCCTTTCCCTGGCTCGTGCCCGGCCGCTATCGAATCACGTTCGATTCCCCCCTCTATGTGCCCGTCACCCGCGACGTCGTCGTGGACGCCAGAACGCAGGTGCGCCAGGCTCGCGCCGCTGATCGTCAAGCTCAGGTAATGTCGCGCGACGTCGCATACACTACGCCCCATGCCGCCGCGAACCCGAATCGCCGCCTCGGTCGCGCTGCTCATCTGCGCCATTCTGACGTCGCGGCCCGCCGCCCAATCCTCGGCGCAGCCTCCGCCATCGGCGCCGCGGCAGCCCGGCGAGTACACACTCGGACCTGATTCGCTGCCCCGAAGCGGCGTTCCGAAGGGCCGCCTGGACGGCCCGTTTCTGTTCAGGAGCCGGATCATCGCGAACACCGTTCGCCGGTATTGGATCTACGTGCCGGCACAATACCAGCCGGCCTCGCCGGCGAACGTCCTCGTGTTCCAGGACGGCCAGCGGGCGATCAATCCCACGGGTCCGCTGCGAGTCCCGCAGGTTCTCGAGAATCTCGTCGCCGCGAAAGATATCCCCGTCACGATCGGCATTTTCATCACGCCGGGCCAGCGTGGCGACACCTACCCGGACGAGCTCGGTACGGGCAACCCGAACAACCGGGCTGCCGAGTACCGATTCGCTGACCGATGCCTACACGCGATTCATCGTCGAAGAGATGCTGCCCGAGGTCGGGAAGATCTACCACCTGACGTCGGACCCTGCCGCACGCGCGATTGGTGGCACCAGCAGCGGCGCGATCTGCGCGTTCACCGTGGCCTGGCACCGGCCGGATCAGTTCCGGAACGTCATCAGCATGATTGGCAGCTACACCTCGATCGGGTATCGCCCCGCGCGCGACGGCCAGCCGATGGTGCCGGGCGGGGATCTGTATCCGACGCTGATTCGCAAGAACCCGATCAAGCCGATCAGGATTTTCCTGCAGGACGGATCGAACGATCTGAACAACGACCACGGCAACTGGTTCCTCGCCAATCAGCAGATGCTGTCGGCCCTTGAGTACGCCAACAGCGCGGCCGATACGCGCAACGCGCCGGGTCCGCGTTATCAGGTGCGCCACGAATGGGGCGACGGCGCGCACTCGGATGTTCATGGCGGATCGATCCTGCCCGACATCCTGCGCTGGATCTGGAAGGATTGACGGAGCATTCACGATGGGCACCTTGGAGAGAATTCGTGTCGGCATTGTCGGTCTGGGATTCGGGGCCGAGTTCATTCCGATCTATCAACGCCATCCCGATGCGGAGATGTACGCCATTTGCCGCCGCCACCCCGCCGAGCTGAACGCCTGCGGCGATCGCTTCGGTGTGGCAACGCGGTACACCAGCTACGAAGAAATGCTGCGCGATCCGAATATCGACGCCGTGCACATCAACTCGCCGATTCAGGACCACGCGCCGCAGGCCATCGCGGCGCTCAAGGCGGGTAAGCACGTCGCCAGTACCGGTGCCCGCCGCTACGACGGTCGACGAGTGCCGCGAGATTGTCGAGGTCCAGCGTCGGAGCGGATGCGTCTACATGATGATGGAGACCGTCGTCTACAGCCGCGAGTACCTCTTTGTGAAAGAGCTGTACGACAAGGGCGAGCTGGGCCGCGTTCAGTTTCTGCGCGGCAGCCACCAGCAGGACATGGAAGGCTGGCCCGGATATTGGGAAGGGTTTCCGCCCATGCACTACGCGACGCACTGCGTCAGTCCCTGCCTGGCGCTTCTCGGCAAGCACGCGGAGCACGTCGTCTGTCACGGATCGGGACGCATCGAGGAAGCGCTGATTGCGAAGTACGGCAGTCCGTTTGCGATTGAAACTGCGACGTTCAAACTGCGGGACTCGGATGTGTGCGCCGAGGTGACGCGGAGCCTGTTTGATACGGCGCGGCAATATCGCGAGAGCTTCGATGCGTTCGGGTCCCGGCAGTCGTTCGAGTGGCAGCAGGTCGAAGGCGAGGCGCCGGTGATTCACACCAGGAGCACGAAGGCACGCCCGCTGACCGAAGCCGAGATCCCGCGCCGCGTCCAGGTGCCGGACTACGCGCACCTCCTGCCGGAGCCGATTCAGCGCTTCACGCAGCCCGCGGCGATTCAGGACGCCGAGCATCTGTCGTTTCTCCAGGGCGGCGGCCATGGCGGATCCCACCCGCACCTGGTCCACAACTTCCTGATGGCGTGCCGTGGTGAGCGGCCCGCCATGCCCGACGCCGAGACGTCCGTCAACTGGACGCTCGTCGGAATCTGCGCGCACCAGTCGGCGATGAAGGGTGGGGAGCGGATCACGATCCCGATGTTCTGAGACGTCAAGCCCTTCGTGCCCGAAACTGCTGAGCGATGAAGCCCCAGGTCCAGGTCCGGGGGCATGGCAGTGGTATCGTAATCGCCACGCGTCACTTCAATCCCGAGGTAGGACCATGAGCCCGAAGTCTCTCAGTCGTCGTGATTTCCTGACCGTGACGTCGGCCGCCGGTGCGGCGGCGGTGCTTCCGCTTTCGACGCTCGCCGGGGCGCAGCGCGGCGCCGGCGCGCCGGGCGCTGGCGCGCCGCGCTGGCCGATTGGCTGTCACACGCGGCCGTTCGCCGGGTTCCGCGCGAGTCAGGCCGCTAATCCCGACTACATCCTCGATGCCGTCAAGGCCGCCGGCTACCAGTACTCCGACATGATCTCGGCCGCGCCGCCGGCGCCCGCCCGCGGGACCACACCGCCAGGAGGCGCCGCCGCCGCGCCCCGCCGGGGCGGGCCGCCCGTGACCCCAGAGATGACTGCGGCCATGAAGCAGAAACTCGACGCACGCGGCTTGAAGTCGAACATCGCGAGTCTGCCAACGGCAGTCAAAGGGGTGGCGCTCCCAGACGCCATCGCGGCCGCCCGCGCGGTAATTGCCAACGCCCACGACCTCGGGCAGAAGTTCGCCCTGAATCTGGGCACGGAAGACGAGGAGTACTGGATCGACTGGTGCAAGGTCCTGGCTGACGCCGCGGCGTTCGGGCAGGAGCGCGGCGTGAAAGTCGTCGTGAAGCACCATCACGGTATGAACAACACGTCGTTGGATCTGCTCGCCTGGACGAAGCAGGTGAACCATCCGAACTTCGGGCTGTTCGTCGATCCGGGCAACATCGTGTATTACACGGGCAAGGACCCGGTAAAGCAGGTCGCGCTCATCGCCCCGCACGTCGCCGGCGTCGTCGCGAAGGACTGCAACGCCCCGCATTTCATGGAGCGCGAGGTGAGCGCCCCGCCGCTCGGGCCGGCCGTGACCGGCGCGGGGAATCCGGAAGTCATGATCCAGTTCGGCACGGGCAAGGTTGATTTTGCCGCACTGTACAGGGTGCTGAAGGCCGCTGGATTCAACGGACCGACAATGGTCGAGGGTACGGCGGTGGCGGCGACGCTCGAGGAGACGATCGCGAACGCCCGCGCCAACCGGGAATTCCTGGAAAAGGTTTTCGCGAGTCTGTGAGCGCGCGAATGCACGTTCGCTTCTTCGCCGGCGCGGCTCTGGCCCTGTTCGCGTCGATGTCCGGGAGCGCGCAGACGATCGACCCCGGGCGGCAGGCGTTCGAGGCGCGGTGCGCCAGGTGCCATGGCGGCGACGGCACGGGCGGCCCGATGGGGCCTTCGATTGCCGAGCGCCTGGCGACCCGCGACGACACGCAGCTTGCGACGATCGTCCGCCAGGGCTTTCCTGACGGCGGCATGCCAGCGCAGCCGATCGCCGACCCTGAAATGTCGGCGCTCGTGAAATTCCTGCGGACGCTTCAACGCCAGCCGCCCGGCTCAACGATAAAGAGCTTTCTGACGGTCGACGGGACGCGTCTCGAAGGACTCGTGGTCGGCGAAGGTTTCGATGACATCCAGCTGCGGACGGCCGACCAGCGCGTACACCTGCTGCGTCGCGAGGGCGATCGCGTTCGAGAGGCGGCGCCGGGCATCGCGTGGCCCACCTACAACGGCGATCCGCGCGGCAATCGCTACACGGCGCTCACGCAGATTGACAAGACGACGGTGTCGCGCCTTGCCCCGCTGTGGATGTTCACGATGCCGAACGCGCGGAGCCTGCAGGGCACGCCGGTGGTCGTCGACGGCATCATGTACGTGACGGCTCCCAACGAGTGCTTCGCGCTCGACGCCGGCACCGGCCGCCAGATCTGGCATTACCAGCGCCCGCGCACACAAGGGGTGACCCAGGGGTCAGCGAACCGCGGCGCGAGCGTGGCGGGCGATCGTGTCTTCATGGAAACCGATCACGCGCACGTGATCGCGCTCAACCGGTTCACCGGCAACCTTTTGTGGGAGACCGCCCTTGCCGACTGGCAGCAGAACTACGCGGCGTCGTCGGCGCCCCTGCCCGCGGGGAATCTGGTGATCTCGGGCGTGTCGGGCGGGGAGCACGGGGCGAATGGATTTCTCGCGGCGCACGATCAGGAATCAGGAAAAGAGGCCTGGCGGTTCTCGACGGTGCCGGCGCGCGGTCAGCCTGGGTCGGAGACGTGGCAGGGCAAGGACGTTGACCATGGCGGCGCGCCTACCTGGTTCACCGGCAGCTACGATCCTGATCTCGACGTCGTCTACTGGCCCGTCGGCAATCCCAGCAAGGAGTACAACGGCGACGATCGCCAGGGCGACAACCTGTATGCGAACTCCATTCTGGCCCTCGACCGCAGGACCGGAGCGCTCAAGTGGTACTACCAGTTCACGCCGCACGATCTGTGGGACTGGGACGCCACGCAGACGTCCGTCCTGGTGGACGCGAATTGGAACGGCCAGCCGCGCAAGCTGATGCTCCATGCCAGCCGCAACGGGTTCTTCTACGTTTTCGATCGCGCGAACGGGACGCTGCTGCTGGCGAAGCCCTTTGTGCGGAACCTCACGTGGGCCAGCGGGATTGGGGCCGACGGCCGTCCGATCCGGCTGCCCGGTCAGGAGCCCACAACCGCGGGCACGAAGGTGTGTCCCTCGCAGGATGGCGCAACCAACTGGTTCTCTCCGTCGTTCAATCCGGCGACCGGCCTCTACTACCTGCAGACGTTCGAGAAATGCAGCATCTACACGAAGCGTGAGGGCGGCGAGTGGGAAGCCGGCAAGTCGTACCTCGGAGGAACCCAGCGTACGTCGCCCGATCCGGTGCCGATGCGCGTGCTGAAGGCGATTGACATCCAGACGGGGGCGATTCGATGGGAACTGCCGCAGCCCGGGCCGGGCACCTCGTGGGGCGGCACGCTGAGCACGGCCACGGGCCTGGTCATCTTCGGGGAAGAGGGCGGCGCCCTGATGGCGGCCGATGCGGTCACCGGCAAGCCGTTGTGGAGTTTTCCGACGAACCAGAGCTGGCACGCCTCGCCGATGACCTACTCGCTCGACGGCAAGCAGTACGTCGCCGTGGAGGCGGGATCGAATATCCTCGCGTTCGGGATCAAATAGAAGACCGCCCGAGGAGAGCGAGTCGGCGAGCGCCGCAGGGCGGGCGAGCGACAGCCCTGAGCCGGCCGCTGGGGGTGGGGCCCCAGCGCCGTCAAAGATGTCGGGCCCCGCGAGCAAGTGAGGAAAGCTTGAAGCTTTCGGTCGTCATCCTCGGGCTTGTGTTGGCCCTGCCGGCAGCACAATCGGCATTTCCGCAAGCCGGGATTTCGAATCGACACATTCACGCGACGTTCTACCCGCCCGATCCACAATCCGGGTACTACCGGGCCACGCGATTCGATTGGTCCGGCGTGGTCGCGGCGCTGGAATGGAACCAGCACAGCTATTTCGGCGAATGGTTCCAACGCCACGATCCCAAAGTTCACGACGCGATCACCGGTCCGGTCGAGGAGTTCGATGGCCTCGGGTACGACGAGGCGAAGCCGGGAGAGAGCTTCGTCAGGATTGGCGTTGGCGAGGTCCGCAAGCCGGACGAGCCGCGCTACCGGCAATTCGCGACCTACGACATCCTGGACCCGGGTCAATGGACGATCGACCGGGGCTCGGATTGGATCGAGTTTGTTCATGTCCTGCGCAGCGCCGCCGGCTATGGGTACGTCTATCGCAAGAAGGCCAGGCTGGAGGGCGACAAATTGATCCTCGAGCATCACTTGAAGAACACCGGACGGAAACCGATCAGAACGACTGCGTACGATCACGACTTCCTCATGCTGGATGGCCAGCCGACCGGGCCGGACTTCGTCGTGAGGTTCCCGTTCGAGCCGAAGGCTGTGGCTCCGCTCAAAGGCCTCGCTGAAATCCGCGGCAAGGACTTTGTGTACGTGCAGGAATTGCAGACCGGGCAGTCGCTTCAGACCGAGCTGACCGGATTCGGCGCAACCGCCAAAGACTACGACTTCCGTGTCGAGAATCGGAAGACCGGCGCCGGTGTGCGACAGACGGGGGATCGACCGATGTCCAAGTTCAATCTGTGGTCGCCGCGCACCACGGTTTGTCCCGAGGCGTTCATCGATGTGCGTGCGGACCCCGGCCAGGAGTTTTCGTGGCGCATCGCGTACGAGTTCTATCAGACGCCGCGGCCGAGCTCAGGCAAGTGAACACGCAGCCGGACCGACGGCACTCGCTGACGGGCCTCGCGGCGCTCGTCACCGGTGCCGACCGTGGGATTGGCCGTGGCATCGCGCTCGCGCTGGCGCGCTCCGGCTGTAGGGTGGCCGTGAACTACTTCGGGACGCGCGAGCGGGCCGACGCCGTCGTCGTGGAAATTCAGGCTATCGGCCCAGGCAACGTCGACGCCGTTGCGCTTCGCGCCGACGTGCGGGCCGCCGCCGAAGTGAACGCCATGGTCCAGGCGGCAGCCGAACGCTTCGGGCGCCTTGACATCCTCGTCAATAACGCCGGCGTGCAGACACTCAAGGCGTTGCTCGACGTCACCGAGGACGAATGGGACCTCGTGATCGATACGAACCTCAAGGGTTGCTTCCTCTGCACGCAGTCCGCGGCGCGACGGATGAAGGCGCAGGGCAGCGGCGCGATCATCAACATCGGATCCGGATCCAACAAGGTTCCCTTCCCGGGCCTCGTGGCCTACACGGCGAGCAAGGGCGGCATTGAGATGCTGACGAAAGTCGCTGCACTCGAGCTGGCCCCGTACGGGATTCGCGTGAACTGCGTGGCGCCGGGCGCCGTGGAAATTGAGCGCACGCGCCTCGAGCTGCCCGACTACGCCGGCACCATGCGGCGAATCACGCCGCTCGGCCGGGTCGGCACACCTGAGGATATTGCCGAGGCGGTGGTGTTCTTCGCGAGCGCCTCGTCGGAGTTCATCACCGGCCAGACGCTGGCGGTTGACGGCGGTCTGTTCACGCAGCCGCCGAGGGCGACGTAATCCCGGAAAGCACTTGACTTGACGTGGTATCGTGGCGCGCCCGCGAGCGGCGCGGGCGCAGACTACCACGTCAAGTCAAGTGACTTTCCGCATAAGGCGCCAACGCGTGCTCAACCCTCTGTCTCCAGCGTTGAAAGCAGAGCCTTCGTCCAGCGCAGGCTCGCCTCGACATCTTCCCGTTCACGCACGACCGGATCGTCGCCGGATGGAATGGTCACCGGCACGCCGCGCTCCACGAGCGCGAGAAACCGGGTGAATTCCCACGCGGGCGTCTGCCGGTAGGCATCCCAGAACGCCGGGTCGCGATAGCGCATGATCCGCGGCTCCGGCGTGACGATGATCTCGAGCGAGAGCGGACGGCCGGGACATTTCGCGATGAAGGTGCGCAGGTATGCGGCGATGTCCACATTGCCGTCGCCCATGCGCGTCCAGGCCACGGCGGCGCCTTCGGGAACAGGCCACACGGCGCTGTCGCGCGTGTGGCTGGTGAGCACGTACGGCGCCAGGATCTCGAGCGCGAGATGCGGGTCTTCAATGGCCCAGACAGCGTTGCCGGCATCGATGCAGACGCCGACGAAATCGGTGCCGGCGGCTTCGACCAGTCCCCGCAATTCGCGCGCCTGCAAATCGCCGGCATGGTTCTCGATCGCCAACATCAGTCCCGCGTCCATCACGCGCGAGCGGACGTTCTTCAGCACCGCGAGGGTGTCGTCGATTCGGCGCTCAATCCCGCCTGGGCGGCGCCGGTCGTCGATGAACCCCACGACGCAGCGGACGAACGGCGATCCGAGGAGGCGCGCCGCATCGAGCATGCGGAGCACCTGATCCTCGGCGGGGCCGTCGGCGACCTTGAAGATCACGGAACTGGGGCACATCGACAACATGCCGAGCTCGATCGAAATCCCCAGCGCGTCCGCGTGCGTCCGAACGCGGCGGAGGTGCTCGGGGTCCAGCCCGCCGATCAGGCGGACTTCGCTGTAATGGACCACCTGCACGCCCCACTGCGCGGCGAAGTCCAGGAACTGAAAGGGCGTCCAGCCTTGCGAGCGCAGGCTGAAGGTGTCGAGGCCAAGAGGCGGCATTTGATCTCTGCGGGTTACGTCCACACGGAATCCCTCACGTGCTCACGCCGCGAGGATCCCTCGAATCCCCGCGCCGTTCGCGCGGGCTCACTTGGTGATCGCTCGTTCGCATACTCTCGTGGGCTCGTTGGCCTGCTCCCGGCCGCCGGCACTCATGGAGCCCCGGTCATCAGGCCCGGGAGGCCGGCCGCCCTCTGATAGACTCCGGCCGAAAGTATGCCAGTGGCAGCCGCTGAGCTCCAGCGGGGAATCACGAACACGCGGGCGTTGTTCGTCACGTGCTGCGTGTCGCTCGTCACGACATCGATGTCGTTTGCGATCCGCGGCGCGGTCGCCGATCCGATCGCCGCTGCGTTTCATATCACCAACGAGCAGTTGGGGCTGGTGTTCAGTCCCGCCTTCTGGGCGTTCACGGTCGCCATCGTCGCGGGTGGCGCGCTCGTCGATCTCGTCGGCATGCGCACGCTGCACGCGCTCTCGGCCGTTGGCTACATCGGCGGCGTGCTGATGGTGATTCTGGCGCCCCACCCGACCGGCCCGGTCGTGTCGCTCTTCGACAACGCCGGTACGACGATGCTGTACTCGGGGTTCTTGATCATGGGCCTCTCGCAAGGGCTGGTGGAGGCCATCATCAACCCGCTCACGGTGACGATTTACAGCGGCCAGAAGATCCGGCGCCTGGCCGCGCTTCATGCCTGGTGGCCGGGCGGACAGATTATCGGCGGTCTTCTCGTCGTGGCCATGACGAGCGCGATGGATGCGAGCTGGCAGTTGAAGTTGTCGACGATTCTACTGCCGGCTGTGATCTATCTGGTGATGGCGATGTCGCAGCGGTATCCGCTAACGGAGCGCGTCGCCTCGAACGTGTCGACCGCCGCGATGTGGCGTGAGGCCGCGCGGCCCATGTTCATCCTGTTCTTTTTCTGCAACGGCATGACCTCGGCCGCCGAGCTGGCGCCGGATCAGTGGTTCCCGAAAGTCATGGGCGACCTCGTGCCTCAATTGCAGGGCGTGCTATTTCTCGTCTACACCGCGGGGCTGATGTTCGTGCTTCGGACGTTTGTCGGCGACGTGTCTCAGAAGTCGCCGCTCGGCACGTTGATTGGTTGTTCGGTCCTCACGTTTACCGGCCTGTTCTGGCTGGGCGGCCTCAAGCCCGGCGACAGCGCGGCCCTGGCGTTTCTGGCCGCGACGATCTTCGGCGTCGGCAAGACGTACTTCGTGCCCACGATGCTCGGGATGACCTCAGAGCAGTTGCCGCGCGGCGGCGCGCTGCTGATGTCCCTGATGGGCGGCGCGGGCATGCTGTCGGTGGCCTTTGCCCTCCCGCTCATGGGCGCCAGGATCGATCGCTATGGCGGCGGTGCGGCCCTGCAGATGATCTCGTGGCTCGGCGCAATCCTGGCGGTGATCTTTGCGGCCCTGTGGCTGTACTTTCGGGTGCGCGGCGGATACAAAGTCGTCCGGCTGGGGACGGGTTAGATTTCCACAGATTTGGGCCGAATGGGGACAGGCCTGCCGGGGTCTCTCAGCCCGGGAGACCCCATCAGACCCCGTCAGGCCTGTCCCCATTCGGCCCAAATCTGTGGAAATCTAACCCGTCCCCATGTTTCGCATCGGTCTGAATCCCTACGGGCTGACATACACGGTCGGACTGCAGGGCGCAGGGACGCCGCGCGCGAATCCTGCGCCCATTGGCATGCGTGGCTTCATCGACCTCGCGCGCGAAATCGGCGCACGCGCCATCGAGCTTCACGGCCCCTGGCTCGCCGCCATGCGCGACTCGGATCTCGACCGCCTCCGGGACGAGCTGACTGGCCTGGACATGACGCCCATCGTCAGCCACGGCCTGTCGCAAGAGACCGGCGAGACGCTCGAGCAGCCGATTCGCTGCGCCCGGCGGCTGCGCGCGCCGATTGTTCGTGTCGGACTGTCGCCCGTGCTCGAGGGAGCGCGCGCGAAATGGGGCGTACGATGGCTCGACATGGCCCGCCATGCCGGAGCAACCCTCGTGGCCGAGGCGCCTCGGGCGACAGAGGCCGGAGTCATCGTCGCGATCGAGAACCATCAGGACTTCGGCAGCGAAGAGCTCGTCGCGATGGCGGAGGCCGCTGGTCCGTCGGTCGGCATTGCGTTCGACACCGGAAATGCCTTCGCGGTCGGCGAAGATCCGGTGGCCTTCGCGGGGCGAGCAGCGCACCGGATCCGCCACGTCCATCTCAAAGACTACCGTGCGCAGTTCACCAACGAGGGCTACCGCCTGGTCCGATGCGCGATTGGCGACGGGTCAGTGCCCTTCGCTGAAATCGCCGATACGCTGCGTGCGCATCACTCATCGCTCACGGCCTCGATTGAACCCGGCGCGCTCGAGGCGCGGCACATTCGACTCTTCGCCGCCGATTGGTGGCCCGGCTATCCGTCGCGCCAGGGACAGGAACTGGGAATTGCGCTCGGGCGCCTGCGGCGTGCGCGCCTGACCGACGACGAGCCCTACATGACGCCGTGGGAGCGTGGGGCGGCAGGCGCGGACCTGGTCGAGTACGAGATGAAGCAGATCCGCCGAAGCGCGGACAACCTTGTCCGGAAGGCACTGACGTAACTGCCGCATGACGGAGGAGCTGTGATCGACGCGGAATTCTCGCTGAAAGGGCACGTGGCGCTGGTGACCGGCTCGGGCCGTGGACTCGGCCATGCGATCGCCGCGCGGCTGGCGGAACTGGGTGCTGACGTCGCGGTGCACGATCAGCACGAGCAAGCCCCGGCCGAGTTCGGCGAATTCACCGATCTCGCGGCGTCGCACGCCGACATCCGGAGCCGCGGGACCCGGACGTGCGTGGCGGCCGCCGACATCGGCGACGAGACAGCCGTCATGGCGATGGCACGCGACGTCGAAGCGGCGTTGGGACCGGTCACGATTCTCGTCAACGCGGCCGGCGGGGATATCGCGAAAGCAGGCGGCAAACCGCAGCCGAACAACGCGCTCGACATCAAGATGGAGGACGTGCGGGCCCTGCTGGATCGCAATCTCATCGGCACGATGCTTGTCTGTCGTGCTCTCGTGCCCGGCATGATTGAGCGGCGCGCCGGCGCGGTGGTCAACATCGCCTCGGCGGCCGGCCACTTCGGCGTGTCACCCGAGGTCGCATATTCGACGATCAAGGCCGCGATCATTCACTACACCAGGTGCCTCGCGGCAGAAACGCGCGACCATAACGTCCGCGTGAACTGCGTCAGTCCCGGCGCCACGGCCACGGCGCGGTTCAAGAAGACCCGGCCGATCGATGCCGCGATGCTGGTCGATGACCACACGCTCGTGCGGTACGGCGCGCCGAGAGACCAGGCGAACGCGGTGGCGTTTCTGTGCACACCAGCCGCGCGCTTCATTCACGGGCAGGTGCTCCGCGTCGACGGCGGCGTCACGTTGTTTCCGGGGTAGCGCCATCAGTTTCGTTGACACTCCCGCATGCCGGTCGTAGGCTGAATCCGATCTGCCGAGGGCATTTCCATGAGCGTGATCTCTCTCCGAGTCAACGGCCAGTCGCACACGGTTGATGTCGACCCCGCGACCCCCCTGCTGTATGTGCTGGGCGACGACCTTGCCCTTCGAGGACCGAAGTTCGGCTGTGGGCTGGGCCAGTGCGGGGCATGTACGGTGCTCATCCAGAATCGCGCGGTCCGATCTTGTGTGACGCCTGTAAGCACCGTCAACGGCGCCGAGATCACGACGCTCGAAGGCCTCGGCACCGCCGATCGTCCACACCCGCTCCAGCAGGCGTTCATCGACGAGCAGGCGGCGCAATGCGGGTTCTGCCTGAGCGGCGTCGTGCTGACGGCCAAGGCGTTCGTGGACCAGAATCCTCGCGCGACCGACGCGCAAATCCGGCAGGCGATGTCGGGTGTGCTGTGCCGCTGCTTCGCCCACACGCGGATGCTGCGCGCGATCACGCGGTACGCCCGACAGCAGGGCGCGCGGGCAGCGGGAGGTGCGACATGACGCGCGAAGCCAGGGCCGCTTTCACGCGTGCCGGATTCTCCCGGCGCGCGTTCTTGAAGACGTCAGGCGCGCTTGTGGTCACCTTCAGCACCGCGAGGGTTCTGGAATCTGTCGGAGCGGCGCAGGGGCAGTTCGGGACGCGCGCGTCGCACATCGATCCAAAGCAGCTCGATTCGTGGATCGCGGTCGGCGCCGATGGCATGGTCACGGCGTACACGGGGAAGGCCGAACTCGGCCAGGGCATGCTCACGGCGCAGACGCAGCTCGTCGCGGAGGAGCTCTCCGTGCCGATCGACCGGGTCAAGATGGTCATCTGCGATACGTCGGTGTGCCCGGACCAGGGGACGACTTCCGGCAGTCAGTCAACGCCGACCAACTTCAATGAGGCCAACCTTGCGCAGGCCGGCGCCACGGCCCGCGAGACGTTGCTGCGCCTCGCGTCGGCGCGTCTGGGCGTGCCGGCGGCGCAGCTGGTCGCCGCGGATGGCGCGATCGCCGCGACAACCGATCCGTCCAAACGCGTCACGTATGGCGAGCTCGTGGCCGGCCGGAAGTTCAATGTTGCGATGGATGGCAGCGCCAGGCGGAAACCTGCCAGCGCGTGGAAAGTGCTGGGCACGCCGGTGCCGCGCCTGGATATGACGGCCATGGCCACGGGCCAGTACGAGTTCGTGCACAACGTGCGTGTGCCGGGGATGCTGCACGGCGCCGTTGTGCGGCCGCCTGCGGTCGGCGCCACGCTCGTGAGTGTCGACGAGGGATCCGTGCGGGGCATGGACGGCGTTGTGAAAGTGGTCGTGAAGAAGAACTTCGTCGGCGTTGTGGCCCAGAAGCCCTGGCAGGCGATGCAGGCCGCGGCGAAGTTGAGCGCCACGTGGACCGGCGGCAGCGGCCTGCCGCCGCAACGCGAGCTGTACGAGTACCTGCGCAAGCAGCCCTCGCGTGATGCCTTCGTCGTCAACTCGCGAGACGTCGATCAGACGCTGGCGAAGGCCGTGTCGATCATCAAGGCCACCTATCGGCATCCGTATCAGATGCACGGGTCGATGGGGACGTCGTGTGCGGTTGCCGACGTGCAGGGGAGCCAGGCGACGATCTGGTCGCCCACGCAGTCTGCGTATCCGGCGCGCAACGGCATCGCGCTGCTGCTGGGCATGCCCCCGGACAGCGTGCGCGTCATCTTCACCAGAGGCGCCGGCTGTTACGGCCTCAACGGCGCCGATAC
This sequence comes from uncultured Acidobacteriota bacterium, assembly GCA_963724645.1. Lineage (GTDB taxonomy): Bacteria > Acidobacteriota > Vicinamibacteria > Vicinamibacterales > SCN-69-37 > CAVXSP01. The sequence goes on along the minus strand of CAVRVJ010000003.1, from coordinate 69,102 downwards.
CGTGTCGTACGATGCGGCGTTGCTGTCGCAAGCTGTCGGAAAACCCGTGCGCGTGCAGCTCTCGCGTAAGGATGAAATGGCGTGGGAGAACTACGGCTTCCCATACGTCATCGATCAGCGTGTCGGAGTCGGCGCCGACGGCGCCATCATCGCGTGGGATTACGAGGCGTGGTTCGCGTCCCTCGGAGGACGGCCGGGTGACAACACGCCTGGGAACGTCGTCACCGGCATGCTCGCCGGCCTCGCGCCCGCGCCATTCGCGCCTCGTCAGGCGTCCGAACCCGGCGGAACGTTCAACAACGGCAGCAACGCCGCCTCGTCCTACGTCGTGGGGCGGGTTGGCCAGCGGGCCGGAGGGGCGGGAACGATCGCGAGCGAGCGCGTCCTGACACACACCGTACTGTCGCCGTTTTTCACCGGACCGCTCCGCTCGCCCTCGCGGTTACAGAACACCTTCGCCCACGAATGCCTCTTCGATGAGGTGGCCGCGCACGTGAAGGCGGATCCGGTCGCCTATCGCCTGCGGCATATCGGCGACCAGAGGCTGAAAGACGTCGTCGCGGCGGCGGCGAAGGCCGCCAATTGGCGCGCGCGCCCATCGCCGGCGCCCAGCCTGCGCAGGACCGGCGTGGCCGCCGGCCGCGGAATCGGCTGTGTGGTGTATGAGGGAGACAACGGCTACGTCGCGATGGTTGCAGAGGTCGAGGTCGATCAGGCGACCGGAGCGATTGCGGTCAAGCGATTCGTCGTCGCGCAGGATTGCGGGCCCATCTCGAATCCGGACGGCATGCGCAGTCAAATCGAAGGCGGCGCGCTCCAGGGCCTCAGCCGGGCCCTCGGTGAAGAAGTCACCTGGGACGATCGCCAGGTCACTTCGATCGACTGGCGAACCTACCACAGCCAGACGCTCGGGTTCGACGCGCCCGTCATCGAGAGCGTGCTGATCAACAAGACGGACGCCGAGGCGACGGGGGCGGGTGAGACGGCGATCACCATCGTCGCCGCCGCCGTCGGCAACGCGATCTTCGACGCCACGGGCGCACGCATACGGGAAGTGCCGTTCACGCCCGAGCGCGTGAAAGCGGCCCTGGCATCAAGGGCTTCGTCGTCGTGAGTTGAATCAGGCCTCGAGGACCTGCCGCGCCGCGCGGACAAGCGCCGCCGCCTCCCGATCAGTGCCAACCGTGATGCGCAGGTAGTCACGCACACCCGGCACATCGAACCAGCGCACCAGGACTCGACGGTCGCGCAACTTCGACAACCAGACCCTGGCCGGAAGAATCGGCGGCCGTGTGAGGATGAAGTTCGTCTGGCTCGGCCGCACGTCGAATCCGAGCGCCGTGAGCTGTTTCGTAAGCCGCGCGCGCGTCCGGATGATCCGCCGGAAGTGCGCGCGGTAGTAGGGCAGGTCGCGGAGCGCGGCGAGTGCCGCCGTCTGTCCGAGTCCATTCACGTTGTAGCTGTCCCGGATTGTGTCGAGAGCGGCAATCAGCGCGGGATGCCCGACGTAGTAGCCCACGCGCAGAAAACAGAGCGAGTACGCCTTGGAGAACGTCCGGGCGACGAGCACGTGCGGATGCGCCAGCGCGAGCGTCATCGCGTGCTCGTTCGCAAAGTCCACGTAGGCCTCATCGAGGACGGTGACGCCTCGCTGCGCGCGGCAGAGCGCGTCGAGCGCGCGGGTCGAATATCCCCGGCCGCTCGGCGCGTTGGGCGTGGTGATGAACGTGAGTGCCGCGTCGAATCGCCACCGTGAACGGCGCAGCGCCTGTACGCCCGGCAGATCGAAATCCTCCCCGAGCGGCACGGCCTGGGCAGCGGCTCCGTGCGCTTCGGCCAGCACGGGGTAGAGCGAGTAACTCGGCGTGAAGTACTGCACCAGGGTCCGTGCATCGACCCGTCCGTTGGGACGCCCCGTCTTCGGCTCGACGAACGCGCGGACGGCCAGCGCGAGACATTCGTCCGATCCATTGCCCACGAAGATCTGGCTCGGCGCGCACCCATGCAGGCGGGCCAACCGTTCCCGCGAGGAGCTGCGACGTCGGATTGGGTACAGCCGCAAGCGTCCGTCGACGGCCTTCCGCACTGCGCGCAGTACCTTCGGCGACGGCGCGTAGGGGTTCTCGTTCGTGTTCAGCTTGACCAGACCGCGAATCTTTGGCTGCTCGCCCGGCACGTACGGGTGCATGGCGCGAACGAGAGGGCGAATGAACGGTGACACCCGCGTCATGACCACTGGATCTTACCGCGTCCTTCCGGCGCGCCGGGCGCGCCCAACTTTCCGCGCGCGAGAACGGTCCAAAGTGCGTTCAGTTGTAATGTAGACCTCAGCGAACCAAGGTCACTCCCATGAAACGCTTTGGATGCGCCGTGGGCATGTCGGCGATCGCGATCGCGTCGTTCGCGCTTGCCGGGCGCGCCGCCGGTCGATTCGACCAGAAGCTCCCGGCCGATAAGCGGGTCGCCCATGTGCTGAGCCGTTTGACGTTCGGCCCGCGGCCGGGAGACGCGGCCGCCGTGCGCCGGCTCGGCGTCGCGAAATGGCTCGACCTGCAGCTGCATTCCGATCGCATCCCCGAAAATCCACTCCTGGGCCCCAGGTTGAATTCCCTTCAGACGCTCTCGCTGCCGACGTGGGAGATCCTGTCCAGGTACACGGTTGCGAATCCCGTGGCAAGGCCGGCGTCGGCATCGGCGCTTGCGTCCTTGACGACGCCGCAGAGGAGCCAAATCATGAGCGGCTCCCAGGACGAGCGCCGGGCCGCGCTCGCGGCCTTGAGCCCCGATGTCCGCCGACTCGTGATGGCGGGCGTGCCGGAGCAGGCGCTGTTGGGACTGCCGGAGGAGTGGGTCCAGGAGGCGGCCAACATCCGCAAGAAGGAGCTGGACGATCGACAGCAGGCGATCCGTCGTCTGATGCCGCCGCTGACCGATCTGCTCTCGCCCGATCAGGTGCGGACCGTGACCCGTGGCGCCCCTCAGGACAAGCGTGCCCTGATTGATGGGTTAGCCGTCCGGCCCGCTTGGTCTGCTGAAATCGTGAGGTGACGATGCCTCCGCCAAGGCTCTATTTTTCCAGACAGGCTGCCGCTCGCTCCAGGAGAGACTCGCGCTGGCGCATGTTCCGGGTGAGCGCTGCCGCTCGCTCGAATTCGCGGTGTGCTTCGTCCAGCCGGCCAAGCTTGAACAGCAGGTCGGCGCGGACGCTCGGCAGCAGGTGGTACGTCTTCAGCGACGGCTCCGACTGGAGCGTGTCGGCGATCGCCAGGCCAGCCGCCGCGCCTGACGCCATCGCGACCGCCACGGCGCGGTTGAGCTCCACGACGGGTGACGGCATGAGCTGCGCCAGGTCCGCGTAGAGCGTGGCGATGCGCGGCCAGTCAGTCTCTTCGGGCGCGCGGGCCCGCGCGTGACAGGCGGCGATGGCGGCCTGCAACGTGTACGGCCCAAGCGTGCCGCCAAGCGCTTCCGCGCGCGCAAGCGCGGCGAGTCCGCGACCGATCAGCAGGCGGTCCCACCGCGATCGATCCTGGTCCGGTAACAGGATCGGTTCCCCCGCCGGCCCCACGCGCGCCCTCGATCGCGACGCCTGAATCTCCATCAGCGCGACCAGGCCATGCACCTCGGCCTCATCAGGCATCAATTCCGCGAGGATGCGGCCGAGACGAAGCGCATCCTCGCAAAGCGCCGGCCGCAGCCAGTCGTCTCCGGCCGTGGCCGAGTAGCCTTCGTTGAAGACGAGGTAGACCACTTCGAGCACGGATGACAACCGGTTGGCGAGTTCGGCCCCGCGCGGAACTTCGAAAGTCACCTGCTCCCTGGCCAGGGTGCGTTTGGCGCGCACGATGCGCTGGGCGATCGTCGGCTCGGACACGAGAAACGCGCGCGCGATCTCTTCGGTCGTCAGACCGCCGAGCAGCCGCAGCGTGAGCCCGACACGGGCCTCCGTGGGCAGCACGGGATGGCAGGCGATGAACATCAGCCGAAGGAGATCGTCGCCCACGTCATCGTCCAGCGCCGCTTCGAGATCAGCCGCGACCTGCCGCTGGTCGGCCTCGAGATCGCGGCCGATCTCCTCGTGCTTCCGTTCGAGCAGCTTGTTCCGTCGGAAGTGATCGATGGCGCGATGCTTGGCCGTCGCCATGAGCCACGCGCCCGGGTTGTTCGGGATCCCCGACGCCGGCCATTGCTCGAGGGCTGCGACGAGTGCGTCGTGCGCCAGATCCTCGGCCAGACCCACATCACGGACGACCCGCGTGAGGGCCGCGATCAAGCGGGCGGACTCGATGCGCCACACCGCGTCGATCGCCCGGTGCGTCTCGGGCGCGTCCATAGAGTTGATATTAGTCGGGGGACTTGTCCCCTGCACCTCCTGACGGGCCCGGGAGCGCCGGACGACGCTCGCCAGCTTTCAGCGCCGGGCGGACGTCAGACTTCCAACTCCCTGACCGGCCTCACCTCGATGCTGCCGGCCCGTGCCGGCGGAATCGTCGATGCGATCTCGAGCGCCTCGTCGAAATCCCTGGCGTCGATCAGGTAGAAGCCGGCCAGCTGTTCCTTTGTCTCCGTGAATGGACCGTCCGTGACGGAGGCCCTGCCGTTTCGAACTCGCAGTGTCTTCGCGGCCGTTACAGGCTGGAGGGCCTCCGCGGCGACGAGCTGTCCGCTGGTCCGCAACGCCGCGCCGCAGGCCGCGCACTCGCGATCGGGCACCGCTCTGAGATCCTTCTGCTCCATGTACACAAGGCAGATGTACTTCATACGCGTTGCTCGCCGTTGACGATCCAGGGAATCCCGAAGCGGTCAGTCACCATGCCGAAGCGGGCCGCCCAGAACGTCTCCGTGAAGGGCATCGTCACCTTGCCTCCTTCGGCCAACGTCGTGAAGATGCGCTCGGCGTCGTTGACCCTTTCAACCGCCAGCGTCACGAAAAAGCCCCTGGGGCATTGCACTTCATGTCGCTCTCCTTTCTCGCTGCCGCCGTCGGCTACTTCTTGGAGTCGATCTGCGCCCGCATCCGCGCTTCCTGCTCGCGGAGCTCCGGCGTGAACTCGGCGCCGAAGTCCTCCGTCTCGAACACCTGGCGGATCTCGAGCACCACGCCCTCGCCGAACGGCGCGCGGCGCATCCAGGCGATCGCCTCGTCGCGAGACTTGACTTGAATCAGCCAGAAGCCGGCGATCAGCTCCTTCGACTCCGTGAACGGCCCGTCGATGACGGTCGTTTTCCCGCCGGAAAACTTGATTCGGGCGCCCTTCGAGGTCGGATGCAGCCCCTCGCCCGCCAGCATCACGCCGGCCTTGACCATCTCTTCGTTGAATTTGCCCATCTGCGTGAGGATCGCCTTGTCCGGGAGGACCCCCGCCTCGGACTCCTTGTTCGCCGGAACCATGACCATGAATCGCATTGTCGTTGCCTCCTGTATAGACGTCGAACGAGGGCGAGCCGGATCGACAGGCGGTCTGGGATGGTCGAAAAATTCTTGATCCAGGGGACCCCCGCCCGATCACAATAGTGACACTCGAGGAGATGTCATGAAACGACGTGAATTTCTGATCGGTTCAGCGATGACGGTGGGGGCGGGCGCCGCCGGGCGAGTGTTGGCCCAGGCGGGACGGGCGGCGCAGACCGCCGGCGTCTCGAAAGCAGACCGCATTGCCATCATGGCCTACAGCTTCGTGCGCGTCCTCAAGCTGCCGGGCCGCCCCGCGGCTCCCGAGCGCACGCTGGACTTTTTCGACATCCCCGACATGTTCGCCGACCGCTACAAGGTCCACAACGTCGAGGTCCAGCACAACTACTTCGAGTCGACCGATGTGCCCTATCTCAAGGATTTCCTGGCCCGATGCGCCAAGGCGAAATCGCGCGTGAGCAACATCAACCTGGAGCTGGGGACGATGAACATTGCCTCGCCCGATCCAATCCTCCGGGCGCAGGCGGTCGATCTGACCAGGGCCTGGATCGATCACGCAGTCGTGCTCGGCTCTCCCCGGGTCATGATCAACCAGGGGAAACTGACGCCGGAGAACAAGCAGGCGGCCATCGAGACGTTGAAGCAGATGACCGAGTACGGGAAGACGAAGAGCATCATGGTCGGCGCCGAGCCGAGAGGGGACAACTTCACGCTGCTGACGGAAGTCGTGCGGGCCGGCGGCGCGTACACGAACCCCGACGTCGGCAACTTCGGCGGCGACCAGGCCAATCAGCATGCCGGGATTCGGGCGATGTTCCCCTACACCGACGGCAACTGCCACATGAAGTTGCTGAACCCGCCGACCTACGATCTGGCGGCGGCGATTCAGCTCACGAAGGAGCTCGGCTACAAGGGCCTGTATTCCATCGAGAACGAGCAGCCCGGCGATTCGTACGAGAACGTCCAGAAGGTCTACGACGTGGTGCTCGCGAACATCTGACGCGGGATCGCGCTACTTGCCGTACGCGACTTCGTTGATCGCGGCCAGGAGTGACTTGTCGCCTGGCGCGTCGCCGAGAATCTGCCAGATCATGATCCCCGACGCTTTTTCCTTCGCGAGCAGGGTCTTGCGCTTGATGGTGGGGATGCCGTTGTAATAGATGGTCTTCCCGCCCGCCATGTCCCACTGATCAGCCAGCTCCGATCCCGGAAACGTCGACGCGATTTGCGCGAACGGCATCGTGACCGCCGGCGACGTGAGATTCGGGGCCGAAGCCGTACCCGTAGAACGGCACGCCGAGCACCAGCTTGTCCTTCGGAATCTTCCGGTCGACCCCGAAGTAGGCGAGCGCGGCTTGAGCCTCTTCGTATGGGGCGTGCGGCCCGGGCTTCTCCGGCCGCCATGGACCCGTATGGTCGTAGCTCATGATGTTGACGAAATCGTACTGCGCGAGCGCAGTGTCGCTGAGCGAGTCCTTATAGAAGACCGCAATCGCGGACGTGATGAGCTTCTTCCGGTCTCTCAGGGCCCTGGCCAGTTCCGTGACGAACGGCTCGTAGTGCTGATCGATGTCGCTTCCTTCCAGGTCGACGTCGATTCCGTCGAAGCTCGTACCGCTGGACAGCCGTCAGCAGATGCTCGACGAACGCGGTTCGCGGTCCGTCATTCAAGAGGTCGTGATAATAGGGATGACGGCCGCCCCCGCCGATCGAGGCGAGCACCTGCACGGCGTGCCGGTGGGCGGCGTCGACGAACGGCGCGAGCGCGGAATAGTCCTGAGCAAATTCGCCGCCGGCGTCGGGGTTCAGAAACGACAGGTTGATGTGAGTCAGTCGATCGAATGGTACGGCAGCCGGGTCGGCGGTCATGGCCGCGCGCAGCGAGTAATAGCCGATCACCTTGAACGACGACTTGTCGGCTCTTGGGGATCCCCACCCACCGATCGCGATCGCGCCGATGGCCACCACCAAGATCCGCACACCGCTCTTCACGCGGCGTATTCTATCCCCGCTGAACCGGTCCCGGCTGGATCCGGCACAATAGCAGGACTCATCCAATGAGTCCGGCCCGATCTTCGCGCCAGCGTTATCGAGTTTTCCGCCAGGATGTACAAGGCCCAGCGGCTGGACGATTCCGGGGAGAGTCTCGACAAGGCGTCTGAGCCTCAGGCCGAGGCCGGCCAGCCTCGCGCCTGGCGCCGGCAATACCTGCGCGATTACCTGCGCTGGCTCCGGCCGCACCGGTATGCCGTCGGCACGTTCTTTCTGCTGGCGCTGCTGGCGGCGGGACTCGAGCTCCTGGAACCGTTGTTCCTGCGGTTCATCATCGATCGCGTCCTCCTGCGCGCCGGATTGGATCGCGCCGCCAGACTCTCGCGCCTGAACCTGGCGGGCGCGGTGTTTGCCGGCGTGATTCTGGCCTCCAGCGTGATCCGCGTCGCGAAGGACTATCGACAGCGGCTGCTCAACGTGCGGGTCATGCTGTCGCTCCGCCGATCGTTGTTTTATCGGCTGCTGCACCTGCCGTTGGCGAAGCTCTGGGACATGAAGACGGGCGGCATCCTGTCCCGCCTCACCGGTGACGTCGACACGACCACCGGCCTTCTGCAGATGGCCATCGTGTCGCCCGCGATCTCGATCGTCCGCCTGACCGTCGCCGTTGTCGTTCTTCTGACATTGAACTGGCGCCTGGCGCTGACGGCCCTGACGATCATCCCGGGCGTAATGCTGCTGAGCTTTGTGTTCGCCCGGCGGATCAGGCCCATCTACCGATCCGTTCGCAAGGACGTCGAGCGCATCGACGGGCGCGTGGGCGAGACGTTCTCCGGGATCCGCGTCGTCCGGGCCTTCCGTCGGGAAACGCGCGAGCTGCTCGACTACATGCTCGGCCGCCACACGGTCCTTCGCAAAGAGTTGTTTGCGCAGCGGCGCGAGCTGGTGCTCTGGACATCGTGGAGCCTGCTGCTGGCGATCGTGAATCTGGTCATCATCTGGTACGGCGGCTATCTGAACATCAACGGCGGCGCCTCGATCGGCGACATCATGGCGTTCCAGTGGTACACGTTCCTGCTGCTGAATCCCGTCTGGAATCTGGTGAATTCCTTCTCGGAGCTTCAGCGTTCCCTCGCCGCCATGGAGCGCGTGTTCGAGGTCCTGGCGATGGACCACGATAAACCAGACAAGCTGGACGCCATCGCCGCGCCGAACATCGTCCGGGAAATACGTTTTGAAGACGTCGAGTTCGCCTACAGAGAAGGGCAGCCCGTCGTGCGCGACTTCAACGTGACCGTCCCGGGTGGAACCGTCGTGGCGCTCGTCGGCCGCAGCGGGGCCGGCAAGACGACGGTGACCGATCTGGTGGCGCGGTTCCACGATCCGACCAGGGGCCGCATTCTGCTCAATGGCGTGGATGTGCGGGATTTTCGGCTGCGCAGCTATCGCGATCTCCTGGCGCTCGTGCAGCAGGATGTGTTCCTCTTCGACGGGTCGGTGAGGGACAACATCGCGTACGGCGGCCGCACGGCCACGGATGCGGAAGTCGAAGACGCCGCCCGCCGGGCGAACGCGCACGAGTTCATTGTCAAGCTTCCCGAACAGTACGAGACATTCATCGGCGAGCGCGGCGTCAAACTGTCAGGCGGGCAGCAGCAACGGCTGGCCATCGCCAGAGCGATCCTCGCGTCGCCCCAGATTCTGATCCTCGACGAAGCCACGAGCAATCTGGATACAGAGAGCGAGCAGTTGATTCAGGCCGTCGATGGCGACGCTGCTTGCCGACCGGACGACCTTTGTGATCGCGCATCGGCTGTCGACCATCCGCCGCGCGGAGCTGATTCTTCTGATGGACGACGGGCGGGTCATCGAACGAGGCACGCACGAGGAGCTCATGCGCGCAGGGGGGTCTACTACGACATGGTGCTGCGCCAGTTGGCATCGCACGGAGAGGACGTGCCGGCCGTCTGGCAGTAGCTCACGCGGGCGGCACGCAGGCGGGCACATGCTTACTTTCCGAAGGCGGCCTTCGCCTCCTGCAGCGCCATGCGCGCGATCAGGATGTCAGTCCACTCAACGCCGTACTCCGGCGTGCCGGGCGTCGGCAGATCCGCGGCGGTTGTGAGGGTCCGTGCGTACAACTCTTGCGCGTGCGCGCGGTTGCCCCGCGCCAGCTCGGTCATGGCGAAGAAGGCCAGGGAGAGACTCCGCACATACAGAGCTTGGGTGATCGATCGACTTCGGAAACCAGTTGGCCGCGTCGGCGAAGTGTCCCGTCCGGAACTGAGCGATGCCGCGCGACGTGTCGAAAAACCCCTGGTACTGACCTTCGCCGTCCGCCGCGGCATGATCGCTGGCATAGGTCGTCATCTCGGCACTGCGCGCGAGCAACGCCGGATCCTTCGCGCCGTGGAAGACGAGTAGCCTTTGACAGCCCGCTCCGCCTCGGTCGCCGTCCTGGGCGTCCGATAACGCTCCACGAGCCAGCGTGTCAGCTCCTCGTGCTTCGCGGCGTTGCCCACCTCGGCATAGACCACGACCATCTTGAGCCCGTCCAGACCGGTGATCGCCTCAGGATGCTGCGACTTCACCTCTTCGAAGACAGTGATCGCCGCGTCGTACTTCAGCTCGCTGGCCAGACGAAGGGCTTCGTCGAGCTTGCCGCGCGGGTCCGCTGACGCCGACGTCGCGGCTGCGGGCGGCGTCTGGGCGTGACTACGCGGAGAGCCGGCGATGACACACACGGCGATCAGGCAGAAGAGCACTCTCGTCTGCCAGGTGCCGCCTGCCACGAGTATCGGAGCGATTTCTGCTACTCACGATCACGTCCTTTCGCCGGCGCCATGTCAACAACTCCGCCGCGAGATGCTCGCACTGCGGTATCGCAGCTGCGACCCGGACCCGCTCTGCCTCGTCTTTACCGCCGCGGATGCTAGCACAGGGACGTACGTGTGCCTTCTTTGACGACAGCGCGACGCAACGGTGGGTCGATGTTCAAACCACGACACTACCAATGCCGACGTCAGGCGTTACGCTGGAAAGGTCGCGTCACACCGCGATTCCGGTGGTTTCAAGCAACAGGAGGTCGAGATGGCGAAAGCGAAGAAAGCCATTCCGGAAGGGTTCCACACGGTCACGCCGCAGCTCACCCTCGAGAACGCTGCCGCAGGCCATCGAGTGGTACAAGAAGGCGCTCGGCGCGGAGGAGAAGGGGCGCGCGACCGGTCCCGACGGCAAAATCATCCACGCGGAGCTACGCATCGGCGACTCGCTCATCATGCTCAACGACGCCATGATGGGCGGCAAAGGCCCCGAAAGCGATGGGCGGCTCACCCGCGTCGCTCTGGGTCTATGTCGAGGACTGCGACGCGCTCTTCAACCGCGCCGTCGCCGCGGGCGGCCAGGTCACCGACCGGCCCCATGGGGACGATGGCGGACCAGTTCTGGGGCGATCGCTGCGGAACGTTCACCGATCCGCACGGCTACACGCTGGACGATCGCGACCCGCAAGGAAGATCTGTCGCCGCAGGAAATGGAGCAGCGGCAGGCCGACTGGATGAAGCAGTTCGCCGCACACAGCTAGTGGACACGTGGCCTCGCCGGCGCGGTCCGGCGAGGTCACTCTTCGCCTGCGCCCCTCAATCACGCGCCGGCCCTCCGTGGGCATGGTCACTTTAATGTCTGACTTGGGTGCAAATCTGTACACGATGGGGGTTTTCACCGATTGAGGGGATTGGCCATCGTAGATACGGTGTCGTACACCCATGCAGCGGCTTGGCACGACCCGATCGCCACAGTTGGCCAAATCTCCGACCGGCATTGACGGATTGGATGAGGTCACCGCGGGCGGCCTGCCCCACGGCCGCCCTACGCTGGTTTGCGGCGGCCCGGGCTCGGGCAAGACCCTTCTCGGCCTTGAGTTTTCTGGCGAACGGCGCGCGCCGGTACACGAGCCGGGCGTGCTGATGACGTTCGAGGAGAACGCCGAGGAACTGGCGACCGACGCCGCGTCGCTGGGCTTCGATATCGCGCAGCTCATCGAGGACCGCAAGATTCTCGTCGACTACGTCCGCATCGAGCGCAGCGAGATCGAGGAAACCGGCGAGTACGACCTGGAAGGGCTCTTCGTCCGGCTCGACTTGGCGGTCCGACACGATCGGCGCCAAGCGCGTCGTGCTCGACACCATCGAGTCGCTGTTTGCCGGGCTGTCGAACGCCGACGATTCTTCGCGCCGAGCTGCGCCGCCTGTTCCGGTGGCTGAAGGATCGCGGGCTCACGGCGATCATCACCGGCGAGCGAGGCGACAACCGCCTGACGCGCCAGGGGCTCGAGGAGTACGTGTCCGACGCGGTCATCCTGCTGGACCACCGGGTCCAGGATCAGGTCTCGACGCGGCGCTTGCGTGTCGTCAAATACCGCGGCTCGCACCACGGCACGAACGAGTACCCGTTCCTGATCGACCGCGACGGCATCTCCGTCCTGCCGGTCACAGGGATGGGCTCGACCACGAGGCCCCGACCAGCCGCGTGTCGACTGGCGTCGCGGAGCTTGACGCCATGCTGGGGGACAAAGGCTACTACCGCGGCAGCACCGTGCTCGTCTCTGGCACGGCCGGCACCGGCAAGACCAGCCTGGCCGCGCACTTCGTAGACGCGGCGTGCCGTCGGGGCGAGCGCTGCCTGTATTTCCTCTTCGAGGAATCGCCCCAACAACTCGTCCGCAACATGCGATCCATAGGTATCGATCTCGATCCCTGGGTCGCGCGCGGGCTGCTGCAGTTTCATGCCCAGCGGCCCTCGCGGTTCGGCCTCGAAACCCACCTGGCCACGATGTACCACGCGGTGCGCGAATTCGCGCCGCAGGTGGCTGTCGTCGATCCGGTGACCAATCTCCTCACGGCCGGCACCCAGACCGATGTGCGCGCGATGCTCACGCGGCTCATCGACCACTTCAAGACGGAAGGCATTATCGCGCTCTTCACCAGCCTGACCCCTGGTCTGCGGGAGATGGAGCAGACCGCGACGGCGATCTCGTCGTTGATGGACACGTGGATTTCCCTGGTGGCCGAACCCATTGGCCACGAGCGGCGGCGCCTGCTCAGCGTGTTGAAGTCGAGAGGCATGGCTCATTCGAATGAAATCCGCGAGTTCGTGCTCGGCGACGATGGTCTGCGCGTGCGTCAAGCCGACGACAGGGTCCGGGCGATGACGGCCTCAGGAGATTGACCATGGAACTCCTCGCCGTCTCCGCTTCCCTCCGGCCGGAGACATTTCTGCTGCGCCTGTATGTCGCGGGCCAGACGCCGAAATGCGTGCGCGCCTACGCCAATCTGAAGCGCATCTGCGAGGAGCACCTCGCCAACCGGTACCGGATCGAGATGGTGGATCTGCTCGAGAACCCCCAGTTGGCCCGCGGCGATCAGATTCTGGCCGTGCCGACGCTGGTCCGGCGACTTCCGGAACCCATGAAGAAAATCATCGGCGACCTGTCGAATGCCGAGCGTGTGCTCGTGGGCCTCGACCTCCGGCCGGCCACGCCGTAGAAAGCAATGACAAGACATACAGAGAATCAAGCCGGGCACTATGTCCTGCGGCTGTTCATCACCGGGATGACACCCAGGTGCGCCCGCGCGCTCGAGAACCTGCGCGCGATCTGCGAAAGGCACCTCGAAGGACGCTACGAGCTCCAGGTCATCGACATCTACCAGCAGCCGGAGCTCGCCAGCCGCGAGCAGATCATCGCGGCGCCTACGCTCATCAAGGAGCTGCCGGCGCCGCTGCGCCGCATCATCGGCGACATGTCCAACGAGGAGCGCATGCTGGTCGGCCTGGACCTCCAGCTCCGGAGGTGACGCCGTGCCGGAAGTTTCGATCGATCTCGACGAGCTGAAGGCGCTGCGGGCGCGGCTGGCCGAATCCGAGGAGCTGCTCCGTGCGATTCGAGCCGGCGAAGTCGATGCGCTGGTGGTGCAGGGGGCGACGGGCGAGCAGATCTATACGCTGCGAAGCGCCGATTCATCCGTACCGCACGCTCGTCGAGCAGATGGGCGAAGGCGCTGCAATCCTGTCAGCCGACGGCGACATCTTGTACTGCAACCGGTGGTTTGCGCAGCTCACCGGCATGCCACTCGAAGATGTCATCGGCGGGCCGGTGATGCCGTTCATCGATGACGCGGATCACCAGGCATTTGCCTCCTTGTTGGCCTTGGGCACGGGCAGGATCCGCAGCTGCTGGAAGCCGGCGGATGGCCGCGCGTTCGACGTCTACCTGTCCATGACCACCTCGGCGGCCGACGAGACGATCCGCCACAATCTCATTGTTGCGGATCTCAGTGCCCTGGTCGACGCGCAGGCCGGCCGCGACCGTGCGGAACAGGAAAGCCAGGCGAAGGACGAGTTCATGGCCATGCTGGCGCACGAGCTCAGAAATCCTCTCAGCGCCATCGGCAGCGCCGTCCAGGTGCTCGAAGCCTTCAACGGCAGCGATTCGCACGCCGCGCACGCCCGGGCGGTCATCGTCCGCCAGGTGCGGCACCTGTCCCGGATGGTGGAGGATTTGCTCGACGTCGGACGGGTCGTCACGGGCAAGATCGCACTCGATCGGCGGCCGCTCGATTTCTCCGCTCTGGTGATGCGGAGCGTCGCGATCTTCGCGGAACGACAGGCCGACCTGATTTTCGACGTGACCACCTGCCCGGTCTGGGTCAACGGCGATCCGGTCAGGCTCGATCAGGTTGTCACCAACATCGTCGGCAATGCCGTCAAGTACACGCCGGCGGGCGGAACGATCCGTGTGCACCTGACCGCCGAGGGGGTAGAGGCGCGTCTCGTCGTCGCCGACACGGGCGCCGGCGTGCCGCCCGGTCTGCTGCCTCGAATCTTTGATGCGTTCGTGCAGGCGGAGCAAACGATCGATCGCGCGCAAGGCGGCCTCGGCATCGGTCTGACCCTCGTCCGCCGCCTCGTCGAGCTGCATGGCGGGACCGTCTCGGCGTTCAGCGAGGGTCTGGGCCACGGCACATCTGTAACCGTCGTGCTGCCGAGCATCGCGGCGTCAGTGGAGAAGGCGACGGCAGCAACGACTCCATCAGTTACCGCCAAACGGCGCGTGTTGGTGGTCGAAGACAACAAGGACGCGCGCGAGACGCTCCGGGTAATGCTCGAGCTCGCTGGCCACGACGTTCTCGAGGCGGCCGACGGACGTCGCGGGCTCGAGATGTTGAAATCAGCGCGCCCGGACATTGCGATCATCGACATCGGCCTGCCGGAATTGAACGGCTACGAAGTGGCGGAGCGCTTCCGCGCCGAGCCCGGCAGCGATGGAGTTCTCCTTGTCGCGCTAACGGGCTACGGTCTGCCCGAGGCGCGCGGCCGGTCGCAGCGCGCCGGCTTCGACTACCATCTCGTCAAGCCGGTCAGCCTCGATGCGCTGTGGAACCTGATCAACAGCACGAGCGTTGCGACGTGAGGCTCACGGTCTCACAAGTGGGACCCGAGATTGGCAGCGCTACCTCGACGACAGCTTGAGAATCGTGAAGCGAGGTCCGGGATGATCCCGGTCCGGTTGAACTATCTCTACGATCTCCGTCGATGAGAAGAGGTGCTGGTAGGCCGCAAAATCCTGCGGGGCGATGCCCGCGGGGCCCGTCGCCGGGTTGAACCTCTCCGACGAAGCGACCAGGTACCTCACCCCGCGATCCCGGTAGCTCTCCAGCGGCTCGTGAATCAGGCGCGGCGTGTAGTCGTAGTGGAACTCCGGCCGCAACCGGATCCTCGGCGTTTCGAGCAGAATCCGATCGCCAGGCGGGACGTTGTGCTCGAGCCAGCGCGCGACCAGTTCCTCGGTGGCGACCCTGCGATGGTCGAAGTCCCACCAGGCGGCTTGCACCGCGGGCTGCACGACGACGAGCAGCAGGGCCACGGCAGGGAACGGACGCCACGCAATTGCGTGCCGCAGCCCGTCGAGGGCGAACGCGATGCCGAAGCAGAGCATCGGGATCATCGGCAGCGCGTATCTAGCGAACACCAGCGATTGATGACTGATCAGCCAGAAGTAGGCGATCGGAAAAATCAGCAGAACCACAGTGGCGGTCCAGTCGACCCGCGACCTCGACTTTCCAATCAACAAGATCAACCCCGACACTGATAGAAGCAGGGCGGGCCAGCCGAGCAGGTTCCACCAGCCTCCGAGGGCGAGACTGAACGAGTTCCGGAGGTAAGTGAGGTACTGGTCGGCCACCTCCATCGCAGGCCTTGGCTGGTTGTAGTGCTGGGCCAGAGTCCCGAAGTTGTTCAGGAATTCAGGCAGAGCGAGGAGGGAGTATGGTGCGGCGATCAGGAATCCTCCGAGCATGGCGCCCGTGGCGGCGATTCCGGCGGCCGCACGCGACCGCACCGCCGGGCTCGTCATCGCGGCGGCCCACGGCATGAGCAGAGCGAGGGCGCCAGGGTACTTCGTGGCGGTGGCCAATCCCGCCATCAAGCCGGCGATCAGAAACCATCGGAGGCGGCCGTCGTCGGCCGCCGTCAGCGAGCTCGACAGCGTGAGCGCCACCAGCAGCGTGAGAGGGATGTCCGTCAGCGCGAAGTGCGACGATCGGACAAGGTGTGGATGCACGGCGACGAGCAGGGCCGTGCTCAACGCGACGGCCACGCCCCAGCGCAACCCGACGCGGTACATGACGTAGATCAGCAGGGTTCCGAGCAGGGCCGTGACGGTTCGGGTCCACAGCATGAAATCGCCTTCCCAGACGTGGTCGAGGGAAGACCATTCCTTGTTCATGGCGCCGCTGATGAACCTGGCGCTCGCAACGCCCAGATGCAGATAAATCGTGAAGCCGCCGTAGTCGAAGAAATGCGGGTTCAAATCGCCCGATTTCATCATGTGCAGCGCCTTCTCGATGATCACCGGCTCGTCATCCTCGAGGTTGTGCGGGACGCCGATTCCGATTGTCCACAGACGCAGCGTGAAGCCGAGGGCGACGATGCAGAGCAGCGCGAGCCTGGAGCGCCTCGAGGGGACGGGAATTGGATTCAACGAGGGAATGATAGTGCAGCCGCGCCGACGACGAGCGGGAGGGGCAGAGAGATCGCCGCGCAGAAGCACTATACGCGCGGGTGGCGCGCACCACGATCCACGCGATGCCGATCCGGCCCCGCAGGCGTAACATGGGGACGACTGGAGCCGTGCGGATTGAAGCGGCCTCGAGGGAGCAAAGCCATGAAAACCGTGAAGCAACTCCTGGAGTCGAAGCCTGCCGGCGTGGTGACGATCGGCCCGGAAGCCTCGGTGTTCGAAGCGCTCGAGTTGATGGCGGACAAGGATATCGGCGCCGTTGTGGTTACGCGCGACCGCCGGGTTGTCGGCATCATGTCGGAACGTGATTATGCGAGGAAGGTCATCCTGCACCATAAGTCGTCGAAGGAAATCACGGTCGCGGAGATCATGACCGACAAGGTGCTTTACGTGGGTCCGACACAGACGGTCGAGGAGTGCATGGCCCTGATGACCGGCAGGCACATCCGCCACTTGCCGGTCATGGACAGTGAACGGCTGGTTGGAGTGCTCTCCATCGGCGACCTGGTGAAGGCGACGCTCTCCGAGCAGGAGTTCGTGATCAAGCAACTGGAAAGCTACATCATGAGCTGACCGGCGCGGAGGACGGACGGTCCTCCGCGCCCGGAGTGAATTCGCGGTGGAACTCCCTGGCCCTCGTCATCAGTCGTCGGCCTTCGGGAACCGGAACAACCCGTACGGCGTCGGCAGCGCACGACGCGTCGGAGCGGGATACGCCACGCCGGCGCCCTTGATGCTGTGCCAGAGGATCCGGTTCAAGGCGTCCTCGTCGATCCGGTCGTACTCACTGAAGTCCATGCGCGCGGATGCGGCGGCGCCGTAGCCTTGTGGCGGGTTCTTCGCCATCAGATCGATTCTGGCAGGGAGCGCCGTGAAGCCCGAGAGATCGGGCTTCGCCATGAAACTGTTGACCATCGGCGGCGCGGCGGCGTCGTGCTGGGTCATCGGCGGCAGCCCGAGCAGCAACTCGACGGTGCGCAGCATGCTGACCGTGGAGTACATCGTGCTGTCGACGACCTTCCGTCTTGACGTACGGGCTGATGACGAGACCGGCCGTCCGGTGCGAGTCGACATGGTCGGGGCCGTTCTGCGCGTCGTCCTCGATGATGAAGATGGCGAACTCGTTCCAGACCTTGCTCTTCGTGATGGCTTCCACGATCTTGCCGACGGCGACGTCGTTCGAGGCCACCTGCGCCTTCGGCGTATAGGCGCCCGGCGTGGTGCCGCTCGTGTGGTTCTCGCCGAGCGACATGAACATGAAGTTCGGCACCGTGCCGGCGCGATCCATGTCCTGGAACTCCGCGACGAAGCGATCGGCGCGCACATAGTCGCGGCCGCGCTGCGACTCATCTTCAGCGGTGCGCTGCTCGGCCTGCGGATCCGAGGCACGCTGCTCGAAGCGAACGCTGCGAACTTCGGCGACGCCGCGGCGGTTGCCCATCCCGAACGTCTCGACCTTCAGGCCGTGCGTGCGGGCGAGCTCCCAGATGTAGGGCGTGGACTGCTCGGCAATGCCGTCACCGGTGTCGACGCTGCCATGCTTCGAGTAGCTGAGCGTCCAGGCGCGCTGCGTGAACTCGTTCGCATACGCCGACGTCGTCCACGGCTGGCCGTCCTGCGAGACTTCGCCGCTGCAATAGAGATTGTCGAGCAGCACGAACTGCTCCGCCAGCGCGTGCTGGTTCGGCGTGACGTCGCGGCCGAACAGCGTCAGCGCTGGGATCGCCGTTGCCCTGCTTCAGATCGCCGAACACCTGGTCGTAGGTGCGGTTCTCTTTCATGATGAAGAGCACGTGCTTGATCGGCGACGCCTCGCCGACCCTGGCGGGGATCACCGTCTCGCCGCCCGCGCCGGAGGTCTCGAGCAGCGTGTCGCGGTAGAGCGCGTTGTCGTAGACCTGCTTGGTGAGGTCCGGCGAGCTTCTTCGCGTCGGGCGTGTCGATGAACGAGACGAGGCCGTTCAGCTGGTTGCCGTGGTGCTGGAAGCTGAGCGCCGGCGCGATCGGATCGATCGGGCGCTTGACGCGATTCGGGCCCGGTGCCGTTGCCCTTGCTGCTGGCGACGATGACGCGCTTGCCGTCCGGCGGAGGTCGTGACGAACGTCGGATACCAGCCCGTGGGGAGGAAGCCGAGCGGCTTGCTCTTGCCGCGCTCCTCGACGTCGATGACCGCCACCGAATTGTTGTCGGCGTCGGCCACGTACAGCGTCTTCGCCGTCGGGCGACAGCGCGAGCGAGTTCGGCGTGCTGCCGGCCGGCGCCTTCGGACCAAGAGCCGTGCTGATCACTTCGAGGCGCTGCCCGGTCTTGAGATCGAACGAGATCACGTTGTTGGTGTTGCCGCACGACACGAACAGGCGCCCGTCGGCGGTGAGGACGAGGTCGTTGGGATGCGGATCGGTCGGCAGCGTGCTCGCGACCGTCGGATCGCTCGGGTCGCTGACATCGACGATCGACACGCTGGCGCTGCCGAGGTTCGCGACGTACAGCGTCTTGCCGTCCTTCGACAGCCTCGCGGACAGCGGATGATCGCCCGACCTTCACTCGGCCGACGGCGCGCCCGCCGTGGATCTCGAGGATGTACAGCGTGTCGTCCGAGTTGTTGATCGCGTAGAGGAGCTTGCCGTCAGCCGAGATGTTGAGCGAGGAAACCGCGGTCTTGTCCTTGACCGCGCCGTAGAGCGTGTAGCCGGTGCGCCCTTCCTTCCAGCCTTCCTTGTCCCAGCGATCGAAATACTGAATGTCGCTGAGCGGATAGCCGGCGCCGCTCGAGACGAAGACTCGTTTGCCGTCGGGGGCAAAGGCGAGCCCGCTCCACGCTTGCTCCATCGGAAACGTGGCGATCTCTTTCTCTGTCGCGAGGTCGACGATGTGCAGGGCGTGGTGCGTGTAGCCGGTGTTCGTGAAGGCGAAGAGCTTGCCGTCGGGGCTGACCTGTCCGCTGAGAATCATGTCGCCAGACGCGAGCTGTCGGCCCGGCGGGAGTGGTCTTCCAGCCACTCACGAGCATGGCGTTGGACCCCTCCTGCCCGGGCACCGTCACTTCCTGACCTGAGACGGGATGTTTGATGCGGAAGCTCCCGACGGCGCTCCAGACGCCGCCGCCAAGCAGGACGAGAATGAGGACGTAGACCAGACGCTTCATGGGGCACCTCTCAGGTCTCGCCAACCTTACCGCAGAACTATTACGACCGTGTGACGGACGTCCGGCGACAGACGCGCCTCAGCTACTGCACCGCGACGCGCGTGTGAGTCACGTCCCATCCTGTTGAACTCCTTTGTGGAGAGCTACATCGTCGATCGCGCGGCGTCTACGTCGTCTGGGTGCCCTGAGCGCGGGAGCCGCGTGGCGGCGGCGGACGCGTCCAACGCCCGGATGGCGGGCGCGCGGGCCCCATGAACCGGTGTATCCTCCGGCCGCCGCCATGCTGCAGGCTGGGGACCGTATCGGCGCCTATGAGATTGTCGGCCCCCTTGGAGCCGGGGGCATGGGAGAGGTCTATCAGGCGCGCGACACTCGCCTGGGCCGTCTGGTCGCCATCAAGTTTGTCTCGAATGAACTCGCTGCCGACGCGACCGCGGCCGAGCGGCTGGCGCGTGAGGCTCGGCTGACTTCCTCGCTCAATCATCCGAACATCGTCACGGTTCACGACATTGGCGAGAAGAGCGGCCGGCCCTTCATCGTGATGGAGCTCGTCGCCGGCCAGTCGCTTCATGCGGTGCTGGCGTCCGGTCGGTTGAAAGTCGCGCGCGTCGTCGACATTGCCTGCCAGGTGGCCGACGGGTTGGCGGCTGTTCATTCGGCGGGTGTCGTCCATCGCGATCTCAAGCCGCGCAACATCATGTTGACCGGACGATGGCCGCGCGAAGATCGTGGATTTCGGCGTCGGCAAGGTTCACGCGCCGCTGCCCGGCGCCGACGATCTGACGGTGCAGAGCCTCGGCCTCACGGACACGCACGCCATCGTCGGCACAGCCGGATACATGTCGCCGGAGCAGGTTGCGAACCAGCCGATCGACTTTCGCGCCGATCAATTCGCGCTCGGCGTGATCATGTACGAAATGCTGACCGGCCGCCGCGCGTTCAGGCGCGACACGGCGGTCCAGACGATGGCGGCGATTCTCGACGCCGAGCCTGAACCGATCGGCGACCAGTGTCCCGACGCGCCGATTGAGCTCATCACGATCGTCGAGCGCTGTCTTGCCAAGAATCCGGCGAACCGCTACGCGTCAACGTCGGACCTGGCCAGGGATCTACGTGATGTCGGGCGCGCGATCGCGTCGCCGACCCCGCGTTCCAGCGCCCCGACAAAACTTCACCCGTCGCGCTTGCGCACACGCTGGGTAGTGGCGCCTCTCGCCGTTCTTGCGGCCGTCGCAGCAATTGCGTTCGCACTCCTGCATCGACCAGCCGCACTGGAGGAGGCTCGCCGGCTGGTTCACCGGTACGACCAGGCCGCGAACGTGGACCGCGCGATCGCCCTGCTCGAGCCTCTCGTCGCGGCGAGTCCTTCCGATCAGGCCGCGCGAGTGACCCTGGCGGAAGGGTACTTCCGGAGGTGGGAGATCAGGAGAGACGATGCGTCCATCACTCGAGCCAAGGAGGCGGCGCGGGCCGCGCAGAATCTGAACGAGCAGGACGCGCCGACACACGTCGTGTGGGCGATGATCGACCTTGGCCAGGGCTTGATTGAGGGCGCGGTCGGCGAGGCACAGCGCGCGATCGCGCTGAATGGCAAGAGCAGCGAGGCCTGGCGCGAGCTCGGCCGCGCGTATGTCCGGCTCGCCCGGCTGGACGAAGCCCAGAAGGCGCTCCTCAACGCTGTGAAACTTGGTCCGGATGATTGGACCGCTCACAATGGCTGGGCGCGCTCTACTATCGGAACACCGCCTGGAAGAGGCCGCTGCCGAGTTTCAGCGCATGCTCAATTCAGCGCCAAATAACGTAAAGGCCTACAACAATCTTGGCTCCGCGTTACTCGGGTCTCGAGAAGTTCGCCGAGGCCAGAGGGTATTACGAACGTTCCGCACAGATCGTGCAGAACGCGACCGCCTATTCGAACCTGGGCACCACCTATTACAACGATGGCCGATATGCCGATGCCGCCGAACAGTACGAGAAAGCCACGAGGCAACCCGATGCGACATCGGATCCACTGGAGCTACCTGGGCGCCGCGCGGTATTGGGCGCCCGGGTTTGCGCGACCAGGCCAAAGTGGCTTACGAAACCGCGCTGCAGCGATGGTGAGCGTGAACGACAGGACAAACCGAAGGATACGTATCCCTTCTTACATGACCTTGCCGATGCCCATGCAGTGCTCGGGCTGCTCACTCGCGGTTCCGCGGCCGAGCAGCACAGGAGCGACGCACGGACGCTTCTCGCGGCGACTGGAGCGAGCAACCGCCGCAAAAGCCGGAGGATCTCCTTACGCTTGCGACGACATTCGAGGAACTCGGCGATCGCCCGAAGGCGCTCGAATGGTTGGAGAAGGCCGCTCAAGGCCGGAATGTCCGCGCACGAAAGTCGAACGCTCCCCGTGGCTGCAGGCCCTGCGGAGCGACGAAGCCTACTTACGACTGTCTCGAAAGTGACCCACAAGGAGCAAACCGATGGCGTGTTAAGAAAGCGTGTACGTCTACAAGACGGACGGACTCACCGTTTACAAGGTGTATCCCCGCGGTGACGATTCTCAAGAAGAACGACTCCATGGTCCTGGTGAATTTCGCGGACAAGGACGCGCGGTGGCAGGTGCCGGCGGGAGTGCTTGAAGACAAAGCCATCGACGAGCCTGTTGTCCACCCTTAGTGCTCCATTTCGGAATTACGGCCGCATTCGGCCGCCGAGGCACACCCCGCCCCGCGGCGTTCGCTCGTCGGTCAAATGCACTGGGCATTTTCCCTCCTCGCGCCTTGCGGGGCGGGCGCCTCGACGGCCTCGGTGCCTGGCCGTAATTCCGAAATGGAGCACTTAGCCTCGACCTGTCACCGGCCAGGCTCCGATATGTCAACGGCGCCGATTTGTCGCCGCGTTACTGGTTGCCGGCCATGAACCGCAGCGAGACCGCGATGGCGAGGTGACGCTGCCGTTCGAGGTTCGCGCTCGTGCTGAACAGTCCAACATCGACGCCGAACTGATCCGAGAAGTTGTACCCGGCGCCTCCCGTCGGCTCCCACCGCTCCTTGATGTACCGGGCGCCGCCGCGGAACTGGAAGCGATTGAGGCGTTGCTCGAACCCGCCGCGGACGGTGGTGCCGTTGAAGCCGTGCCCGACCTCCGTGGTGGCCGTCCAGCGGTCGGCGTTGTACGTGCCGTTCGCTCGGACGTCGACCGGCAGCTCCACGCGAATATCGTCCGACCGGGACCGTCGGCAGGTCGTTGAACTCGCCGCCGGTGAACAGGCTGTCGAGCACGTAGTTCGTTCGCTCCGCGCTGGTCCAGTTGATACGGTTGCCGATGCCGTTGACGCCAACCCCGACCTCCCACCGGCCGACGACGGCCGCGATCCCTGCATCAACCGCGAAGCCGGTTCCGCTGGTCGACGTGCTTCGGTCGATCGTGACGGGCAAGCCCTTGGAGGGGTTCACGAACAGAAGCCCCTGGGCGTTGGTGTCGAGCCGGGCGTTCGGCTCGAAGTGCTCATAGTTGAATCCGCGCAGAAAGTGATAGTTCGCGCCGACGTACAGGCCTTCCGCGCCCGATGGCCGCCACCGCCCGCGACCCCGCCGCCGGGGATCCAGTCGGGCCACGCGAAACGAGCGCGGTACCCGCCGGTGATGGCCATCGCGAACTGGCTTTCCGTGTCGTTCGACATGTAGAAGCTGGTGTTCGGCATGTACACCGGCGTCGGGCTCGCGAATACCGCGGCCAGCGCGGGATCGATCTCGGCGGCGGTCTTCATCGAGAAGTAGACGCCCGCGCCGGCGTAGATCCCCTGAAACGGTCCGTTACCGTCCTTCTTGAGCTTGAACGTGTGGCCCCAGTTTGGCGACGCAAGGCCCTCGGCCGACACGCTCGTGGCGGGCGAGAAACCCCGGTAGGCATTGAGATCCCTGTTGAGCTCGCCGTTGCGCAGGTCGGTGATGAACACCGATGCGGTGCTCGTGTCGTCTCGGCCGACGATGAAGTGGATCGGGCTCGCGGCTGTACTCGATCGTGCGGACGAGATCGAATTCGTCGCTTCGTCGGGTCGAGCTTGGGCAGGTTCGGCAGCACCTGGAAACAGCCCGAACGGCAGCACGATCGGCCGATACGGCCGCTGTTCGTCGACCATGTCCACGGCGACATTGCTGGTGGAACCGACGCCGCCCATGCCGACGTTGCGGGCGTCGAAGCTCCAGTTCTGTGCGAAGGCCGGCGTAGACGTCAGGAGACACGTTTGGAGGCACACAAAGAGAACGCCACGGCTGGGGAGTCCCATGGTTTTGTCCAGTCCTTTCCGAGAGATATCGCGCGGCGAAGCTTACATGCATTTCGCCACACGCGGCAAGCGGAGTGCCAGGAGGCTCGTTGGAATTGATCAAGGTCAAGGACCAGTTGACTGCGTGTTGCCGAACCATGACTTTCTCAGACCTGGCCGCGGCCCTCTCTGACACAGCCTCCCACTGATACAGCCGGCTGGTTTACGTTAGGTAGAATCCCGACGTGCGCCGCCGGCTGTCACGCGTTGCGCTTGTCGTGGTCGTCGGAGCGCTCGGCTGGGCGATCGGTCTCGGCATTCTGGACCGCGGGTTCGACAGCGTGTTGTTCGGCGTCAGGATCCGCTCGAACGATCCGACCAAGCCGTGGATCATCGCGATTGCCGCGTTTGGCATCGTCTGGTGGCTCGAGGGGTTCCGCGACGCCTGGAGAGATCTCTGGGCGATTCCACACCGGATCCGCCGCGGGCTCGGCGATCGCCTCATCGCTTGTCTCCTGGCCTTCGGCCTCGTGTCGTTCGCCGCGATCCACGTGGCGCCTGTGGCGGGCGGCGCCGACTCGTTTGGCTACGTCAGCCAGGTCAACCTCTGGCTGCAGTGGTATCCGTTCGTCGACCAGCCGTGGGTCAAGGACGTGCCGTGGCCCTCCGCACCTGACACGTTCAGTCCGCTTGGGTACAAGCCTGTTGGAGACGGAACGCGCCTGGCGCCGATCTACTCGCCGGGCCTGCCGCTCCTCATGGCGGCCATCCAGGCGATCGCCGGTTACCGCGCGATGTTCGCGATCGGCCCGCTTTCCGCTGGAATCCTCGTGCTGGCGACGTATGGCCTCGGCCGGCGACTTGGATCAGGTGGGGTGGGACTTGTCGCGGCCTGGCTGACGGCCACCAGTCCAACTCTCATCTTTCAAATGCTCGTGCCGATGACCGACGTGCCTCCTGCCGCCGCATGGGCGC
This sequence comes from uncultured Acidobacteriota bacterium, assembly GCA_963724645.1. Taxonomy (GTDB): domain Bacteria; phylum Acidobacteriota; class Vicinamibacteria; order Vicinamibacterales; family SCN-69-37; genus CAVXSP01. The sequence continues at coordinate 44,248 of CAVRVJ010000003.1, read as the reverse complement.
TCGCGTGCTATGCCCTTTTCGGCAAGTCTCCCCGGTCGGCCTTCGGCGCTGGAGCCGCCGCAGGGGTGGCGACGCTGATTCGCCCCAACCTCGTCCCATCGGCCCTCATCATGGCGCTGTGGCTGGCCTGGTCGATCTGGATCGCGGATGACGATCGGTCGCTCCACCGGCGCCGGCTTTGGGCGTTCCTGATTGGGTTCCTCCCGTCGATCGGCGCTCTGGCGGGCAGCTACGTCTGGTTGTTCGGCTCGCCGATCCAGAGCGGGTACGCCCCGCTGTCCGAGATCTACACGGTCGCCAACATCGGCGTGATGGTGCCGAGGTACCTGCGGTGGCTTGCCGAAACGCAGACATGGCTCGCATGGCTCGGCATGGCGGCGGTGGTCTTGCCCCTGCGAATCCTCTGGCCGGACACGCCACGCCGGTCCGATGGTCGCGACCCTGGGGGCGTTGCTCGTGTCTGTCTGGATCCAATTCGGCGCGTTTCAGATCCTGGATGCGTGGTGGTATCTGCGCTACGTCCTCTCATCCTGGCCCGCCATCATGCTGGGGACCGGGACCCTCGCTCTCATCGCGGTCAGGCGCGTCCCTCATCTCGCCGGCCCGATCGCGATGGCCATTGTCGCGCTGGGTCTCTGGACGTTTCACCTGGCGATCGTTCGAGGCGCGCGTGACGTCTGGAAGGCCGAGTACAAGTATCCGGCGGTCGGCGAGCTCGTTCGTCACCGGACGCCGGCCAATTGCGTGGTCATGGCCGTTCAGCACGGCGGCAGTCTGAGGTTTTACGGTGGCCGGACCACGATGCGTTGGGATTCGCTCGATCCGGTATGGCTGGACCGGAGCGTCGACTGGCTGGCCAGCCAAGGTGTTCGAACGTATCTCGTGCTCGAGGACCCGGAGGTCGCGGATTTCCAGCAGCATTTTCGTGGACAGCAGCGAAGCGGGCTCGATGGGCGGGAACTGGTGTTGTACGACGGCGCGTCGCGCGTGCATCTTTACGATCTGACGGAGCCCGCGGCCGGAGGTCCCGGCACGGCCGTCGTTCACGAAGCGTTCACGGGTCCGCGCTTTGTACGTCCCGTTCCTGTCCAGCCGCTCCGTTTCCGGTAGGTTGGGGGCAATGGGGCTGCCGGGGCTCACTGCTGGGCGCGGATAAAAGATCTGTGCTCATCGATGCGCAACGATCGTGAAGCTGATGTCGAGCGCATCTTTGACCACAACCACGCCGGCGACGCTGATCGGCGTGATGCCGAACGCCGTTTGTTTGACCGCGAACTTGCCCGTCGCCGTCAGCGCGTCCGCCGTGAGGGTGACGTGGACCGGCACGGTCACCGGTTGCGTCGCGGATCGAATGGTCAGCCGCCCTGCGACAGCGAGGTCGACTGTGGAGCCGGCTCGGCTTGTGACGCTCACCGCGGTGCTCTCGAAGGCGATTGTCGGATACCGCGCGGCGTCAAGCACCTTCTCGCTTTGCATCGCTTCCTGAACTTTGGGCACGTCGTTTGGCGGCTCGCCCTTTGGAACGACGGCCAGCGCCCACGCCTTGATCGTCAAGCGAATGCGTGAGCGTGCGAGATCGCCAGGATCCAGATCGACGGAGCCGGCGTCGATCGGAACGCTGATCTCGTGCAAGTGGCCGGCAGCAAAGCTGAACAGACCGGCCTTGCCGACCTGCACGGCCGCGTGGCTCATGGACGGCTCGATGTTGAATGTCTCGAGGCCGGCCGGCGCGCGCCACGTCAGCGGCACGGCGACGAGCAGGATCGTCGCAAGATCTTTCACGGTCATGCGTAAGCCCCCTGCTGGTTTCATGGCAAGAAACCTGCCAACCGCGAGGTTCGCACGATCCACTCGAAGTGTCGCGAAGCCATCCAGCGGACCGGCCCTTCGGGGCGCGAGCCGCGCGGACCAATTACGGCAGGCGAAACGCCTTTCGGAACCTGTAAGGGTCCGGCACCGGAAGACTCGCCGTTCCAGCGTCACGTTTGAGCCGGGCCGCGACCGCAACGGCGATCTCGTGAGCGGCGCGCGCGTTCGGATGCCGATCCCACGGCAGCCGCCATGCATCGTTTATCTCGATCCAGACATACGGCAAGCCGACGTCGTCGAGGATTCGGCGCCGCAGCGTCTGTTCCGCCGATTCTTCGAGACCGAAGTGCGGGACGACAATCAGCGGCGTTGCGCCGCGGGCGCGCGCCAGATTCACGGTGGCGCCGAGCGCCTCGCGCGTCATGACGATGCCGCGCTCGACGGTCTCGGCGGTCCGGTACGGCACGAGCAACTTCGCGAGCGATGCCAGTCGTCCGTGCTGTCTGGCTGGAAGCCACACAAGCCCCGGCCCGAGATGTGGACGGTCGTCGTCCAGATTTCTTCCGAAGAGAGCGGTCATGAAGAGCGAGAGGACCGCCACGGGCCGGCGAAAATGGGGCAGTTCGGCCTCGAGCCGCAGATAGGCCTGGTCAGTCCCGAAGCCGTGCACGCTCGAGATTCGCACTCTGAATCTTCGTCAGCTCGCCGACCTGCGCCGGGATGCTCTCTTCCCACGTCAACCCTTCGCCAAACATCACCGACTCGCCGACGAACACGACCGTAGGCTTCGACGGATCGACCGGCTCGTCGACGCGGCGGACACGATACCCTGCCGAATCGATCGAGTAGTCGATCACACGTCCGCCAATGGCGTTCCGTCCGGTACGAGCGGGGACGAGGGTCCACCCCAGTCGCGCGTCGACGCGGCGCAGCGGCTCTTCGCCCGGCGCCAGCCATTCCGCCGCGCGGGGATGCATGCGGCCGATCACCAGTTCGGCGGCAGCCGAGCGCCAGCACGGCCGCCACGGCGAGAGACAGCACGCGTGAGGCGGAGGACAGGAGAACCCGGCCGACTCGCTGACGAAGGTACAGAGCGAGCCAGATGCCCGCGCCGCCGACCATCACTCGAACGGACGATTCGATCGCCACATACCATCGGTGCGGCACGAACCACGACGGCATGAAATGCCGATCGAGCCATTGCTGGTTCGCGAGGATGGCGCCGACCACGAGGCCGACGCCAACGGCGGCGACCGCGGTTTCGAGTGCCTGAGCCGCGACAGACCGCGCCGGTTCACTCGCTCGGCCGATTGCGTTCACGGCGGATTCAGAATATGTCAGTCCTGTGTGCCGTTTCGCAGCAGTCGTCTGTCTTCGGACATAATGGACGAACACAATCAGACGACGACCTCCGGCGGCGGGGTACAGCCTTTGCTTTATCGCCCTCAGGCAACCGACGATGTCTCTTCGACAAACGGCGCGTCTGGATCGGATACTGTGGCCGCTTCATCGGTGGGTGTGGGGCGATTTCGACCGGCGCGTCCGCAAGCTGATCGCGTTTTCGAAAGTTGAGGGCGATGGCGGGCGCGACATCCTGCGCGCTGCGGAACTCACGCCGGATCCGCTGCTGCGCCGGCTGTATCTGGAGCATGCGATCGACGAACTGCGGCATGCAGATCTCTTCCGCCACCGAGGCGCGGCGCTCCTGCAATTGCGCGCGACCCGATCGACCGCGCTGTTCAATACCAACCCGCTTCCCGGCGGCCACGGGCTCGACGATCTCACGATCAAAGGCCAGCCGGACTACCGGCTTCTCGCCTTTCTGCACGTGGCGGAGAAGGCGGCCGCGGGCCGTTTCGAAATCTATCGCGAAGTCGTGGACGACGATCCCGCCGACGAAAGCGATCTTCGAGGAGATTCTCCGCGATGAAGTGTTCCACATGAACTACACCTACACGCAGCTTGCGCGCATCCGGCCGAAAGGGTACCGCCGACAGGTGTGGCAGGCGCGGGCGAGCCGTCTGTGGAAGAGGTACCTGCGCCTCGCGGCCGTCACCGCCAGCGTGATCGGCGTCGTCATGCTCACGGTCCTGTATTTCGTGGTGCTTGCGCCCTTCGCCTTGCTGGCGAAACGCGCCGAGCGCCGGGAGCCCGTCGGCTGGACGCCCATTCCCGCGGACCGCAACCATCGGCCGACGAGCCAATACTGAGATGAAGATCCTCGGCATCTCCGCCCACTATCACGATTCAGCCGCCGCGCTCGTCGTCGACGGCGTGCCCGACTGCGCCGTGCAGGAAGAGCGCCTGTCGCGGCACAAGAACGACGCGACGTTTCCCATCGGCGCCATTGAATGGTGCCTGGAGCATGCCGGGCTCGAGCCGGACGACCTCGATGCCGTCGTCTTTTACGAGCGCAGCATGCGGAAATTCGATCGCATCCTGACGAGCGCGCTGCGGACGTTTCCGCACTCCTGGCGATCGTTTCCCGGGGCCATCAAGAACTCGCTCGGCGAAAAAGTCTGGGCGCGCGGCATCATCTCGTCGTATCTCGATGTGAAGCGATCGAAGATTCTGTTTGCCGGCCATCATCATTCGCACGCGGCGTCGGCGCTGTTCACCGCGCCGACCGAGCGCGCCGCGATCCTCACGGCCGACGGTGTCGGGGAGTGGTCGACGCTCACGGTTGGCCACGGGAGGCGGCGCCGCGGCGGTGGCGCAGAGCTGACGCTGGTTCGTGAAGTGAGGTATCCGCACTCGCTGGGCCTGCTGTACTCGACCTTCACGGCGTACCTGGGCTTCTCGGTGAACGAGGACGAGTACAAAGTGATGGGGCTCGCGGCCTACGGACGTCCAACACTGACAGACGCCGTGCGAAAACTGATCCGGCGCACGCCCGACGGGGCGTTCACGCTCGACATGGACTACTTCGAGTACCAGACGACGGCGGCGCGATCGTATTCGCAGCGCTTTGTCGATCTGTTCGGCCGCCCTCGCAATCCGCACGAGCCGATCGACCTCGAGACGTCTGACGGCCGGCGGTTCGCCGATTGCGCGGCGAGCGTCCAGCGGGTGCTCGAGGACACGCTCGTGGACATCGCGCGCGCGCTGCAGGAGGAAACCGGGCTACAGGATCTGTGTCTGGCCGGCGGCGTGGCGCTCAACGGCGTCGCGAACGCGCGGATTCTCGCCGAGTCCGGATTCGAGCGCGTGTTCGTCCCATCCGCCCCGGGCGACGCGGGTTGCGCATTGGGCGCGGCGCTTTACGCCGATCGCATTTACCTCGGCAACCCTGATCGAGACGTGCCCGATCATCCGTTCTGGGGACCGGAAGTCGACGGGCGAGAGCTGGCGCGAGCGGCGCGCGAAGACGATCAGCTCGTCGAGGAGTTCGACGACGCGGTGCTGATGGAGCGCGTGGCCGACCTTCTCGCCGCCGGCCGGATCGTCGGCTGGATGGATGGCGCGTCCGAGTTCGGTCCTCGCGCGCTCGGCCACCGCAGTATCCTGGCCGCACCCCATTCGGTCGAAATGCGTGACCGGCTCAACCGCGACATCAAGTATCGCGAGGAGTTCCGGCCGTTTGCGCCGATCGTGCCCGTTGAGGCGGCGATCAGCTACTTCGATCTGCCGCCCGGCGGCGGGCGTCTGGCGCGCTTCATGTCCGGCGTGTTTCCAGTCCGGCCGGAGTGGCGATCCAGGCTTGCCGCGATCACGCACGTCGATGGATCGGCCCGCCTGCAGACGCTCGAGCGCGACATGGCGCCGCGCATGCATGCCCTGCTCGAGGCGTACGGGCGCCGCAGCGGCATTCCGGTGCTGCTCAACACATCGTTCAACGTGGCCGGCGAACCGATCGTCAACCGCGCGCTGGAGGGCTACTCGACGTTCCGGCGCTGTGGCATGGACGCGCTCGTGGCCGGGTCGACGCTCGTCACGAAGCAGGCACGTCCGGCCGGCGCCCGGGAGGCCGTCGCATGATCAAGAGGCGCGGTGGCATGCGGCGGCGGTTGATCATTCTCGGGAGCGCCGGCGGATCGATCGCGGATCTCGCGCGCGGCATGTGGCGGCGCGAATCGGGACGACGCTGGCTGTTGCCGTTGGCCGTCTTTCTCTGTCTGTTTGGCCTGCTTCTGATTCTCGCGACGACCGTCGAAGCGCTCGCTCCCTTTATTTACGCGATCTTCTGATCCGTGAACGCCGTGACTTCCTGACGTGGACGAATTTCTGGACCTGCTCGCCTGCCCGGCGTGTGGTCACGCGCTCGCGGCCGACTGGGTGTGCCGTGGCTGCGGCGCCCGCTTCGAGGTGTCGGAGGGCATTCCGAACTTGCGGCGTCCCTGCGACGATCGCACGGAGGCCGTGCGCCGGTTCTACGAGCGCGCACCGTTTCCCGGCTATCCGCCGCGCGACAATCTGCTGGCGCTGCACGCGCGCGCCGAGCGGAGCCCGTTCGCGGGCATGTTGAATCAGGCGATTCCAGGCGATGCGCGGATCGTCGACGTCGGCTGCGGAACGGGGCAGATGTGTCTGTACCTCGCGCGTGCAGACCGGCTCGTCATCGGGGCGGACTTGACGCGTGCGGCGCTCCGGCTGGGCGCCGACGCGGCGCGGCGCTTCGGGCTCGGCCGGGTGCAGTTCGTCGAGACCAATCTTCGCGCCTCCGGGTCTGAAAGCCGGGGGCGTTCGACGTGGTGTACTCGTCCGGCGTCTTGCACCACACGCCCAATCCGCGCCAGGCGTTTGCGCAGCTGGTTCGGCTCGCGCGGCCCGGCGGGACGATCGTGCTCGGGCGTGTACAACGCGTTCGCGCGCATTCCCCTGCGGGTGCGGCGTTTGGTGGCGCGGCTGTCGGGCTTCCGGTGCATCCCTTTCGATCCGGTGCTGCGCGATCGCAGGAATGAGCCGGCGCGGCGCGACGCGTGGCTGCGCGATCAGTACCAACATCCCGAAGAACACCGCCACACGCTCGCGCGAGGTGCAGGGCTGGTTCGCGGAGAACGGCGTGGAGTACCTGCGCGCCTACCCGAGCGCGGTGCTTGGCGATGAGCCTGGGGAGTTATTCGTGCGCGGCCGCGGACGACTGGCGGCCGGAAGGCTGGCTGGCACAGCTTGGCTGGATGCACGCGCTCGCGCACGAAGGCGGCCTGTTTTTCACGATCGGCCGCCGCTCGACGACGTGACGACCACGGTCGTCCGTCTGGCGATCTGTTCGGGAAAGGGCGCGCGGTATCATGGTTTGCTGTGCACGGGCCTCAGCATTTCGTTCGACGGTCGTCACGGAAGTGGCGCGAGGCCAGGATGGTGGCGCGCGGCTTCCAGTCCGCGAGTCATCCGATCCTCGCGCAGATCGTGCCAATTCGACGCTGCAATCTCGCCTGCACCTACTGCAACGAGTTCGACAATCATTCCGCCCCCGTCCCGTTCGCCACGATGCGCGAACGGGTCGACCACCTCGCCCGTCTCCGCACGGCCAACATCGAGATCAGTGGCGGTGAACCGTTGCTGCATCCCGATCTCGATGGCATCATCGGGCACATCCGTCGCTCAGGCGCGCTCGCCGGTGTGATCACGAACGGCTATCTGCTGACCCGGAAGCGCATCGAGCGATTCAACGAAGTCGGACTGGATCATCTCCAGATCAGCATCGACAACGTCATTCCGAACGCCACCTCGCGGAAGAGCCTGAAGGTGCTCGACGCCAAACTGGAGATGCTCGCACGGCGTGCCTCGTTCGCCGTCAACATCAATTCGGTATTGGGCGGGGATCTCGACCGCCCGGAGGACGCACTGACCATCGCCGAGCGCGCGATCGAACTCGGCCTGACGGCGACCGTCGGCCTCATTCACAACGGGCGCGGCCGGTTGGTTCCGCTCACTCCGGAACAGCGCCGGGTCTACGAAGCGATCAGGGCGATCACCGCTCCCTTCTACTCGGTGCAGAATCAGAACGACTTCCAGCGACATCTCGCGGACGGGCGGCCGAACACGTGGCAGTGTGGGGCTGGTGGGCGCTATCTCTATATCTGCGAAGACGGCCTGGTGCATTGGTGCTCGCAACAGCGAGGCTATCCTGGCGTGCCGCTTGCGAACTATACGATCGCCGATGTCGAACGAGAGAGCACGAGCGAAAAGCCTTGCTCGTCGTATTGCACGGTCTCGTGCGTGCATCGCGTGGCGCTCCTCGACCGCATCCGCACAGATCCGATGAAGGCGATTGACGAGATGTTGGCGTCCGACCGGCAGGCGCCCGTCAGCGTGCGTCTTCTGCGATGGATATTCGTGACCAGTCGTCACCACGACCGTTTCAGATCGGTCGCCGCGCGTCTGCTGGGTGCAAGGTCCTAATCCTGGAAGCTGGAATCAGTGAAAGCGGATTGCAGCCGACCTCGGAAAATCGGAGTCGACGTCACGACGACGCTGAAATCGTCGCGGGCTTGAGCCACGAGATCGGAGTGCGCGTGAGCACCATGACGTCCTGCAGGCCGGCGCCCGGGCGCCCGCACCAGTTGCCGAACGTGATCTCACCGACGCTGAAGCCGGCTTCCGCGGTGTAAGCGCGGACACGGGCCTCGTCGTGCGCCGTGGCGTGCTCGGGGACCTCGAGGTCCGCCACGCGACACAGCGGGTCGCCGTCCCAGTCCACCTTCATCTTGATGACGTCCATGTCCTTCGCCACGAGGGTGCGCGACTCGTCGTTCAGCAGGAAATAGGTGACGACGGCGCGGCCGCCCGGTTTGATGACGCGGCCGAGCTCCCGCAGGTAGTGCCGCATGTCCCGCGGGTGCATGTGGGTGAACACCGACTTCAGCAGCGCCTGGGTGAAGGTTCCGTCCTCGTACGGGAGGCGGTACTCCGCAGCGGTGACCGTCGCGCCGGGGTTGTACATCTTGTTGAAGACGCTGGCGTGGGTGAAGCGGAACGCTGGCCACCCGGCATAGTGCTCCTGCAGCCACTTCACGCTGTCGCCGTGAATGTCGAGCCCCTCGTATCGGCCGGGCAGCTGCAGGTACGGCGTGAGCGCGCGGGCCACCGACCCGTTGCCGCACCCGAGATCAAGGAAGACGTCCGATGGCAGCAGACCCGCGCGGGGGATGAGGATGTCGCGGACGAATCCCTCGCCGAACGCCACGAACTGCTCGACGGACGAGGACCCGTCGAAAAGCATCTCGACGGGCGGAATGAGCGAAGCGTCCATGGCCGCAGCTGCGTCTGAGGACATGGTGCGCAACTATACCATGCCGTGTTTTCGTCACTTGCCGGTCGCCAGCAGGACTGATATCGAACGACATGTCGAGTCAGCGTGATTTAACGCCCTTGCCGAGTGAATGTAGGACTGTATCGCCGTCGGGAACGTTAACTGCAAGGTGGCTCATACGAGATCGATGCGCAGTCCGACCATGTAGACTCTGATCATGTCGACGCCACACTACCCTGATCCCAGCGCTCAGATCGGACAGATCCTGCTTCGGTTGCAGTATCAGGATCTCGCGCGTCGGGGGGTCGATCTGCCGACATTGGAAGACGTCGAGTTTCGCTGTCACTCGCAGAACGGCGAGGACGGCATTCTTCTGTACATCTTCGCATTGCTCGGGACGACGAATCGGAAGGTGGTCGAGATTTGTGCAGGCGATGGGATCGAGTGCAACGCCGCGAATCTTCTCGTCAATCATGGTTGGTGTGGGCTCTTGCTCGACGGCGACGCCGAGCAGGTCGCGCGCGGCAGGACTTTTTACGCGAACTGCCGGAACACCTGGGTGGCACCGCCGACGTTCGTCAACGCCTGGATCACGGCCGATGTGGTGAATGGGCTGGTTGCCGATCACGGTTTCAGCGGGCCTATCGATCTCCTCTCGCTCGACGTTGATGGCAATGACTATTGGATTTGGAAGGCGCTCGACTGCGTGATGCCTCGAGTCGTCGTGCTCGAGTTCAACGCCGGCTGTGGGCCTGACGTGAGCGTCACCATGTCCTATCAACCTGACTTTCGGCTCGACTACACCGTCCAGCCATATCGTTGCGGCGCGTCGTTGCCGGCGTTCGTCAAGGTGGCCCGCGCCAGGGGCTACCGGCTCGTTGGCGTGCAGTCCCTCGGATTCAATGCGTTTTTTGTCCGGAACGGAATCGGCGACGAATTACTGCCCGAGCGATCGGTCAGGGAGTGTTACGACGGAACTGAACGCCTGAGGAGACTGACACCAGCAGACGTGGACAGTCTACTGGCCGGGCCAAAGATCTGGTGGGAGGAAGTTTGATCGCAGCGCCGCTTCGCATACTTACAGTGTTCGTACGCGCAGGAACGGCTACGTACGCAGACGCCGAGGAACGGCTCAACACTCTTTTTGCCACTCAGTTTCCAGGCATTTCCCGCGATGTGGTGGTCGTGGACAATCTGTTGCCCGCGGGCATTCATGAGCGATCAGCCGGGCGCGTGGTGGTCGGCGGTGATAACCGCGCTTGGGAGTTCTCGGGAGTGGACGTAGCAGTGCGGCACGTTGGCGCCGCCCTTTGGCAGTACGATCTCGTGAACGTCGTCACCTCGGCATTCGAGCAGCTCTACACAGCCTATCTCGAGCGGTTTCGGCCGGAAGTGTTGATGGCCATCAGCGGCGCCCGAGTTTGTCTCGGCCATATCGACTGCTACAAATCCGCTATCAGGATCCTGTCATATCGCAGTCAGCATTGGCTGCGGAGCTGTTTCCTGATGCTGCCCGTCACTGAGTTGCTTGTGCTTGGGTCGTTTGTCTCCGCCGGAGGTCGCGCGCCCTGGTTCAGTGGTAGAGCCGAGGATCCGTTTGCGCCCGATGCGCCGCTTTGCGCGACCTACCGGCAGTATTTGCTGGACTGGCTGCTCGGAAAGGACATCGGTCAGGGGGTGACGTGGCACCGGACCCTGGTGCTTGACGAGGCAGGCCTCGAGATGTTCGAGCAGAAGGCGCGGACGATTCTGAACGAGCACCTCCTGGGAATTCGGCTTCGCGCAGCCGGATGCCGGTTGATTGACGTGACGTGGCTCTCCACGGTGCTGTCGGGTGGAGGCGCCGTCAATTGGGATACGCCCTGGTGGGTGCAGTTGTCCGAGCGCGACCGCGATGCGATTTCAATTTGGCCCCAGCTTGCGCCCGAACGCTGCTGACACGTTTCGACAGAAGCCGAACTAACGGTACTTTGACGGTGATGACTTTTTTTAGCCACCTGCGTTCGCTGCTACCGCTGGAACTCAGTGTTCCGCAGGGCCTCGGAAAGAAGGCGCTGGCTTCGATCGGGTATTTCCGATTTCGGACGCGCCTCGCCGCAAAGGGGGCCGACGTCCCCGACCTCGATCTCTACAGGCCGCTCTTTGCACCGTGGGAGGGTCAGGAGGAATTCAAGCGGTACTACGATCTGGTGCGGCCGCACACGCTCGTCAGTCCCGACAGGGTTTGGATCCTCCTTAGATTTCTCCAGCACGCGCGCCAGCTGCCTGGAGACTTCGCGGAGTTTGGTGTGTTTCGAGGAGGCACCGCCCTGCTCGCGGCCGAATTGTTGCGCCAGGCCGACGACCGGCGCGCCCTCCACCTGTTCGACAGCTTTGCCGGCATGCCCCAGACGTCGACGGGAGAAGCCTTTCAGAAGGGCGACTTCTCGCGCACGTCGGAGGCGGCCGTCCGCGCACTTGTGTCCCCGACAGGTGCGAACGTCGTGTTCCACCCAGGGTACATTCCTGACACGTTCGCGCACGCCAGGATCGATCAGCTCGCGTACGCGCATGTGGACGTCGACCTGTACCAAAGCGTCCTCGACTGCGTCGAGTACGTCTACCCGAAGCTGGTGCCGGGCGGTATCCTGATGTTCGACGACTACGGGTTCCCGAGCTGCTCGCGCGCCAGAGAAGCAGCGGATCGCGCCTTTGCGTTGCGCCGGGAAAAACCCATCTACCTGCCGACGGGCCAGGCGCTCGTGCTGAAACTCGCCTGAGCACGCCGGGACATCAGATGCGAAATCCGGCGGCGGCCGCGTCGTCGTAGAACATCTTCACCGTGTCGAGCGAGTAGTCACCCAGATCCTTGCCGACCAGCGACAGCTTCTTGAGGATGTCGTTGGTGACGGTGATGATGTGGCAGCCGATCTCGTGCGCCTGGAACACGTTCAGCAGCTCGCGCGGGCTCGCCCAGATCAGCTCGGCTCGCGGTTCCACCGCCATGATGTCGAGCGCCGCCTTCATGTGCGGCACCGGGTCACGACCCGTGTCGGCAATCCGGCCGGCAAACACCGACACGTTCGACGGAGCCCCGCCCTTCAGTGCGTCGACGACGGCCTTCACCTGATCGAGCGTCATGATCGCCGTCACGTTCAGCTTCACGCCTGCATGCGACAGCCGACGCACGAGGTCGTAGGCGGGCTCACGACGCGTGTTGGTGACCGGAATCTTCACGTAGACGTGCTCGCCCCATGTGGCAATCTCTCGCGCCTGGCGCTCCATGTCGGCGAATTCGTCCGAGAACACTTCGAAGGAAATCGGGCGATCGGGAATGGCCGCGAGCACGTCATGGGCGAACGCCGCGGTAGTCGGCGATTCCCGCCTTGCGCATCAACGTGGGATTGGTCGTGAAGCCCTTGATGTGCGGCTCCCGGTACATCGACAACATGCCGGCGAGTTCGGCGCCGTCGGCGTAGATCTTCGTGCGGAGATCGGACAGTTTCATAAGCGTTCTCTATTTCAAGTGACAGTGGTCAGCTCATCGCTTGCCGACGGGCGAGCAGCCAGTCCGCGGCTTCCGCCAGCGAGCGGACGCGTACGGTTGGTTCGTCGGGTGTTCGCTCGTCGTATCCGTAGTCGACGAGGATCGTCGCGCCGCATCCGGCTGCGCGGCCGGCCTCGATGTCGCGCCACCGATCGCCGACCATCACGCTGGATGCCATGTCGTGCGCCGGTTCCTGCAGAAGGAGTCCGGGCTTCGGCTTCCGGCACGAGCAGTTGTCGGCATTGTCGTGCGGGCACATGCGGATGTCATCGAGCGGGAGGAGCGCGCGCAGGCGTGCGTTGATGCGCTCCACCTCCCCTGGGGTCGTGGTGCCGCGTGCGATATCAGGCTGATTGGTTACAACCACGAGGTCGTAGCCGGCCGCCTGAAGACGCCGAAGGGCCTCGAGTACACCGGGGAGAATCTCCAGTTCTTCCACCGAACCCGGAGGGTACGACTTCCCGTCTCGCACAAGGGCGCGGTTGATCACGCCGTCGCGATCGAGGAAGACGGCGGGTCGCCTCACCGCGTGGATTCCCACTTCGTGGCGTTGGCCTTCAGCGCGGGGTGCGATACGAGCAGGTGCCACACGACCGCCTGAAAGGCCTCGCTGTGAGGAGTTACGGTCTCGGGGTTGACCGTCGGGATGAGCGCGCAGGCATCAGCGACCTTCGCCGTATATCCGCCGTCGCGGCCGACCACTCCGACAATCGCGGCACCAACTTCTTTCGCATGTTGCAGCGCCCTCACGAGGTTCGGGCTGATGTTCTTGTCGAGGCTGCCACCCCCGACCGAAAACACGAACACGCCGTCCTCCTGCCGCAGCCGGCTTCCCTTCAGCCATGCCACGAAGACGGTGTCCCACCCTTCGTCGTTGGTGCGGGCGGTCAGTTCCGACACGTTGTCGGTCGGCGCGTACGCCTCAAAACCGGCCAGCTTCCGGAAGTCGTTCACGGCGTGTCCGCAGTTCCCGGCGCTGCCGCCGACGCCCAGGAAGAAGAGCCGTCCGCCGCGCGCCCGCACGCCGGCCAGGATGTCGGCCATCCGCTCGATGGCGGCGTGATCGATCTGCTGAAGGATCTGCGCCGCTTCCTGCAGGTGCCTGTCGGTGTACGTCATCGTCACTGTCGGTGCGCCTTTCGCCTCAGGTAGGCGTCGGTGTCGGCGATGCCCGCGGGAGATCCGATTTCATAAAAGCGATTCGGCACTTCATAGCCGGCGAGCTGGCCGGAGGCCAGCAGGTTCTGGTAAACGGCTGCCAGATCGAAGGGCTGATCCTCAGGGTACACGGTGAACGCGGCAGCCTTGAACAGGCCGAGTCCCCAGTCGATGTGGTGCATCTTCGCCGTCGGAACCTTCTTGTCGTACCGCACGATGCGGCCGCTCTCGAACTCCACGTTGCTGACGTCGAACTGGCCTTCGTTCCGGTAGACGGTCATCAACGCCAGCCGCCCGCTCTCGACAAACGCCCGCTCCACATCGGCGAAATCGCATTCCAGGTACGAATCGCCGTACATGACGAAGAACGCCGGTCCAAGGTGCGGCAGCGCGCGACGAATCGCGCCTCCGGTGCCCAGAAGCACGGGGCCATCACGAACGTAGGTGAAACGCATGTCCCACCTGCTGCCGTCGCCGAGCGCGTTTTCGATCTGGTCGGCGCGGTAGCACACGAGCCACACCACGTCGAGGATCCCGTGCGCACGGAGCAGTTCCACCTGATGAACCGCGAATGGCCGGTCGGCAACTTCGACGAGCGCCTTCGGCATGGACTCAATGACGGGCCGAAGCCGCGTGGCCAGGCCTCCGGCGAGAATGGCGACCGGAAGACTCACGCCAGCAGGACCTTCGTGCCCTCGAAATCGAAGCGGAACCGCACTTCCTCGAGACCGACCTTGCCCATCGCGGCGCGCAGCCGTCGATGGTCTTCCGAGTAGAACAGCAGAAAGCCCCCGCCGCCGGCGCCGACGAGCTTTCCTCCAATCGCGCCGCTTTTCAATCCGAGCTCATACCACTCGTCGATGTGCGAATTGCTCATGCCTCTGGAGCGGCGCTTCTTCTGCTCCCACTGCTCATGCATCAACGCGCCGAATCCGCCCATGTCACCCTTCACGAGCGCATCGCGTGAGCGGAGCCCAAGTTCCTTCACATCGTGGAGGTTGGCGAGCATTCCGGCGTCGTCTGTCTCGCTGCGCTTCTTCTGGTCGGCCAGTATGTTGCCGGCGCTCCTCGAAAACCCGGTAAAGAACAATAGCAGGTTGTCCTCCAGATTGAACAGCGCATCCATCGGCATGCGAAGCGGCTCGGCTACTACGCTGCCATCGGGGTTGAACGTGAAGCAAGTCACACCACCAAAGGCGGCTATGTATTGGTCCTGCTTTCCCACCGGTTCGGCGAGACGGTTGATCTCGATATCGCACGCCAGCTCGGCGAGCTCGTTCGGGTGAAGGAAGCGGCGCCGGTGAGCGTAGAGCGCTCTCAACAGTGCGGTGGTGAAACTCCCCGAAGATCCGAGTCCCGTTCCGGCAGGGATGTCGGCGAGCGTCGTGATCTCGATCTGAGGCGTCTTGAAGTTCAGCTCGCGAAGCGCTTCGCGAATGAGACGATGCTGTACGTCGTCGATGCTCGCCACGTGCTCCAGATGCGAGTACTTCAGGAAGATGCCCTGGGTGAACGGGCGTGTGACCGTGACGTAGACGTACTTGTCGATGCCAGCGGCAACGAGGAACCCGCCGTACTTCTCGTAGTACCGAGGGCAGGTCCGTCCCACCTCCCCCGAGCGTGATCCGAAGCGGACTGCGCGTGATGATCATGAGAGTCGTCTTCTGCGATGCGACGTCATGAAGGACGTGATGCGAGCCGTCCCGTGGCGATGACCTGCCAGCCGGAACGCGAGGAGTTGAATGCCGGCCGAATCAGCGCCCGGAACGCCGACATCGCCAGCCGGGCGGGCAGAGATGCAGATTGCCTCGCGCGACCGCTCACGTCGTCCACTAAGCGCGTTCACCCCGCAGGATGACCACACAGCGGTACAGGTTGAAAAACGGGAAGCCGACGCCGGTCGCGCTTTCGGTCGCATAGCCCGCGTCGCGCATGAGTCCGGCAAGTTCGTCCGCCCGCCAGTGCTTCCGGTGACCGATGTGTCTGTCGAACGCCGACATTGGCCCGCCAGGCACTGTCACAACGAGTCGACAGCCCTCGGCCATATAGCGGGCGGCGTTCTTCAACAGCACATCCGGGCGATCGAGATGCTCCAACACCTCGGAGCAGATGGCATGCGTCGCCCATCCGCGCAGCGAATCGGGCGGCCGGGCGTCCTCGAGGAGGTTGCACTGGAGGAACTGCGCGGTCGGGACCTTGCCACGTGAGATCGCCACGCCGGAACTACTCAGCTCGAGCCCGGTAATCGAGGACGCCGGGAAGCGGAGGCGAACGACGCTGGCCATGTCGCCCTGCCCGCTCCCAATGTCCAGGATCCTGGCACCCTGACCAGTGCCGTTCACGCCCAGCGATGCGAGGATCATCTCGCGCCGATAGTGCTGCGCCGGATTGTTCTCCGCAATGTCTTTGAACTGGTCCCAGTGACGATCCCAGTCGTCCCGATCCACGCCGGCGGCAGCCGGGCGCCTCGCGTCCTCCTTCAGTGCTGTCACAGCCGACCCGCCCTGATGTCGGGAAGCATCGCCAGCATCGAATCGCGCAGTGCCTCCCTCGATCCGCGCTGAGACGTCCATCCCAGGCGGCGGATACGTGAGGCATTCAAACGGACGACCGGAATATCGCCCTTCCATCCGCGGTCGCCACCCGTGTACTGGAACTCGACCGTTGCCGGATCGAGCCCGGCGCATTTCGCCGCAAGGCGTCCGATTTCGGTCACCGTCACGTAGTCGGTTGACACGTTGTAGACGGCGTAGCGATCCGTGGACCTCGACGCGCCAAGCAACACGGCCTCCACGACGTCGTGAACGTGTATGTAGGACTTGCTCTGAGTGCCGTCTCCGAGAACCTTCAGAGTGCGCGGATCTTTCACCAACTGCCGCAGAAAATCGAAGCCCACACCGTGCGTCTGCCGAGGGCCGACAACGTTGCCAAACCGGAAAGCGCGACCGGTGAAGTCGAACATGTGGCAGTAGGCAGTAATCAACGCCTCTCCGGCGAGCTTGCTCGCCCCGTAAGTCGAGATTGGAGTCAGCGGCCCGTAGTCCTCTGAGATCTCCAGTTCGCCGAGGTCACCGTAGACGCCGCTGCCCGACGCATAGAGAATCGTCGTCGTGCCGGTCCGCCGCATGGCCTCGACGACGTTGTTCGTCAGGTTCGTGCCCTCGCGAAAGTCGATGTCCGGCTCCGACGCCGCCCGCGCGATGTCAGGGTTCGACGCGAGGTGAATCACGATGTCGTGGCCCTTCATCGCGGCCATGAGCGTGTCGATGTCCTTCACGTCGCCGCGTACGACGCGAAGTCGCGAATCGTTGAGATGCCTTTCGTAGTGCCACTCGCGGCCCGAAGAGAAGTTGTCATACAGCGTGACGCCCGTCACAGCGGTATCAGCCAAGAGCCGATCGGTGAAGTGGCTTCCAATGAAGCCCGCACCGCCGACGATGAAGTAGCGCGTGTTGTCGGTCATCTCGTGCAGACAGCGAATGTGTTCAGCCCGAACTTGTGGGAGACGCAGTGAATCCGGCTCGGCACGAAGCCGGCGCGAACCAGCAGCGGCCAGAAGTCCTTCACGTCATAGTAGTTCTTGTGATCATCCATCTCGTCTTTCGGGCTCAGGCCCAAGCGGAAGGCCGACAGCTCCAGGAAACGCCTGCCGCGCCAGGAAGGCACGTTGAACATACAGACCCCTCCGGGCTTCACGATCCGATGGCAGTGCCGAAGGGCCGTTTCGGGATCCCAGAGGTGTTCGATCACGGAGATGCAGAGGACGATATCGAGGCTGTCCGATTCGAGCTGCCCGAGTGCGCCTGGCAGCACGCCCTCGATCGCAGTGACGCGTTTGTGGTTCCTGAGATCCGGGGCGAGCGCTGTGTCGACGAGGACCGCCTGCTTCAATTCCGCCAGGACCGTGCGCACGAATGTGGCGTTGAACCCGCAGCCGAAGTCGCCGAGCGTCTTGCCGGCGAGCGCTCCCGCGTGTCGCCGAATCTGCCTGGCCGAGAGCCAGACGCCGAACCGGTCAACGATAGTCGGTTCGTAGTCCTGACCGAACGCGCGCTCGCGCTGACCCTCCCGAAGCTGCGCGCTATCTTCTCCTGACATATGCCGCCACGGCATGCACTGCGAGCGTGAAGGTGAAATTCATCGCCCCGATGATGACCAGCAGAAGCCCGGCCACCGCAAGGTGGTTCAGCGACAGTTCGCTCGTCGATAAACGGTACCCGGCATCCAGGTACCGCCGAATCAAGGGGACCGCCATCAGACCGCCAGTCAGCGACAGAGCCAGACTGACGATAATCGACCTCGTGTACGAGAACGCCCTGAGCAAGCTCCGCGTCAGGGTGCCGTCGTAGTCGAACAGGATTCTGGTCAGCGAGCCCATGTAGAGCCCGTGAAGGCCGAGCACGGTCAGCGTGACGCCCAGGAACATCGAGTTCAGAGAGAAGGTGATCGGGCCCAACGCCCTCGGCCCCAGGGCCATGGGCAGCGTCAGCAGCAGGCCTGCGCACAGCAGCAGCAGTCCCGGCCGGAACAGGAACAAGTCGGCGCCGTAAACGAACATCGCCTTGACGTTGATCCAGCCTGCGAGCCAGGGTGAAAACCACCCCGATCGTTTGTGGTGACTGAATCGACCTTCCTGATCCTTGAGGAATCGGACGGGCACTTCGTCGATCCGCAGGTTCATGCGAACCGACTTGAGAACCATTTCCGAGGCGTATTCCCACGACTGCGAATTTAGATCCATCCTGCGCAGCGCCGCGAGCGTGATGCCGCGCATTCCGCAGTGGATGTCGGAAAGATGGCTGTGGTAAAGGAAGTTGAGCAGCCGGGTGGTGATCGGGGTTCCGAAATACCGGTGCAGCGTCGGCATTGCGCCGGGCTCGATGAACCCCTTGAAACGGGAGCCCATTACATACTCATGCCCTCTGCGGAAGCTCTCGATGAACGGCTCGATCTTGCGGAAGTCGTACGTGCAATCGGCATCGCCCATGATCACGTACTCGCCGCGAATGAAGGGCACCGCGTCGATATAGGCTCGCCCGAGACCCCGCTTGGGCGACTTGAGGACCCGTGCCCCTTTAGACAGGGCGATGTCGGCGGTGCCATCGGTGGAGCTATCGATGATGAGGATTTCACCGCGCACACCGGCTCGACGCAGCCCCTCCTGGCACCAGTCCATGAAGAGTCCGATCGTGATCGCCTCGTTCAGGGCTGGAATGACGATGGACACCTCGGGATCGTCGACGTCGGCCTCCGGGAGCATGAGCTGCAGATCCTTGTCTGCAGTTGTGACCACGCGCCAGGAGCCTGACATTCCAGCTGCGCTGAGAGCGCTATTCATGGAACGATTAAGGTCGGGTCATGATCTGGGCACTGACCCGCAGAACAGTGGTATGGTGCCAACTCGGACCCTAAGTTTACCCTTTTTTTCTGCCGCAGGCGCGACAAGTCTCCCGGGTTTTCCGCGCGTCGAGGCGAGGTGCGCTGCTACCGCCTGACGCAATGAGCGCCGCTGCGGCTCAACTCGCTAAGATAGCTCCCACCATGTGGATCGCCCGCGCCGTACTGGCCCTGCTCCTTGTCGCGCCCTATACGCTGATTGCGATCGTGGCGCCCGCTCTTGGAAGGCAGAGGTACGTCCTGAGCGTCACAATAGCGGCGCCGGGTCCCACTTTGGGTCAGCTCTTCTTCGACGCCGGCTCCGGCTATCGCGAGCAGGACTCGGCCACGGTGCCAATATCGGCCAAAGAGCGGCGGTACGTATTCGCGATCCCGAGCGCGACCATCCGAGGTTTGCGTCTCGACCCAGGCGTCATCGGGGGACGCTATACAATCCGGTCGCCCGAGGTCTTGCGGTCGAATGGCAACGTTGTCGAGACGCTCAGTCTTGCGTCGCTGTCGTGTCTCAATCAGATTGCAGTCGTCGAACATGACGCCTACCACGCCGTTCTCGACAGTCCGACCGGGAGTGCCGATCCATATTTCTGTATCAACCTGCCATCGCCTCTGGTCCTCCAGCCCGTCGTCGCCACGAGGTTCTACCTCGTGGCCCGGTCGGTGGCCAACTGGCTGATCGGATTGCTCGTTGTCATCGGCATCGAACAGCTTGCGCGGCGGTTCGGCTCGCCAGTCGCGGTACGCCTCCGACGTTTGGCATTCGGTGATCGGTCTCCGATGGTGACCCTTTGCATCAGCGCGGCCATCGCGACCACGGCTGCGACCTATCCGCTGCTGTTCGCACACCGAAGCCTCGTGTCGCCGGGCAACGGTCCGGTCTTGATGTTGTACGAAGGGCCGCCCTTCGTACCGGGTTCGGACCTGGAAGAGGTGGAGGACACGCGCGGTTCCGACGTCGGTGCCCTCATGTGGTCGATCGTGCCGTATTCGAAAGTTCAGCGCGACGCACTGCTTGGCGGGGAGTTTCCTCTCTGGATCCGGCAGAACGGCGGCGGACGGCCCCTGTGGGCGCAGGGGCAGTCGTTCCTGCTGGATCCGCTGCATTGGCTGACGCTCATTCGATCGGATCCGGCGCTCGGATGGGACCTGAAGTTTATCGCCCACCGCTTCGTCTTTTCGTTTGGAGTCGGCGTGGCGGCCCTGCTGGCCACTGGCGCCGTCGTGCCCGCTGCGATGGCGGCCGCCGTCACACCGTTTGCTGGCCTCTACGCATTCCGGTTCAATCACCCTGCCGCGTTCACCCCAAGCTACGCCTCTTGGATCCTCGTCGCGTGGTTTCTCCTCGTAAAGGCCTCCACGTGGCGAACACGATGGGGGGCGGCACTGCTTCTCGCGCTTGCCACCAGCCTGACGCTTGTGTCGTCGCCGCCGAAGGAAGCTCTCATGATGATCGCCGGCTGCCACCTGACCGGGGCCATCGCGCTTGTGGCGACTAGAATGTCTGCCCGCGAGCGGTTCCTCGCCTTCGTCGCCGCAACGGGCGGTGGCGTCATCACCGCGTTAGCAACCACGCCGCACTGGCTCATCTTCCTGGATACGCTCCACGAGGCCCGCACCGCCTACGATATCCCCGTCGTCTCCCTCGCTACGGTCGACTCAGCAGTGTCGTTCGTGCTTGGCAACCTCACGCCGACGGTGCTGCAGCCTGGACTGCACCCGTTGGCGGTAGCGCTCGCCCTCTGTGCGCTCCTGACACCTTCATACCTTCTGGCGCAACGGGCGATGCTGGCGTGCGCCATTGGTGCGCTGTGCCTTACGGCGGTGGCCTTCGGGGCCATCCCTGTGTCGTGGCTGCTGCGCGTTCCGCTGGTCAACAGCATCTCCCATTTCGGCGACGTCATGATGACGGCTCTCATGGTGCCGACACTCGTGCTCGTGGCAGGCGGTGTGTCCGCGCTCTACCAGGCGAGGCGCGTCAGCAACACTGTGTGCACCGTGGGCCTGTTGTGCGCGGCGGCAGCGGTTTTCTATGCGACCAGGGCCCAGGCAACATTCGGGCAATTGGACCAGTGGGTCAGGGCCAATGTGTTCTTTGTGGCAATCTGCGCTCCGTTCACGATCGCAAGCGTCGCGCGTTGCCGTGAGCGCGCGTTACCGAAGGTGGCCGTGTTCGCGATCCTCGTCGTGCTGAGTGGACTGGGCGGTCTTCATCTGATGACCGGCAGAACCGACCTCGACAAGTGGCTCGAACAACCGGCGCGACGCGTGAACCTCGCGACCAATTCACCTGCGATCCGGAACGCCTCCTTCGGTCCGACTCCGACACGCGTGGTGGGGCTTGGCTTCCTGCTATTCGAAGGCACGCAGGCGTTATACGGCCTCGAGGGCATCGGCGGTCCCGACCCGCTCGAGATGGGCCCGTACGAAGAACTGGTCGACGCCACGGGCGTCCCGCGTCACTGGCCCTGGCTGACGCTCGTCACGCCGGATCGCCTCGATCGAATGGGTCCGCTGCTCGACCTGCTGGGCGTGGAGTTCGTGATCACGCCGCAGAACCAGCTGGCAGCAGACCTGGTCAAAATCGGCGACGACCCCGACCCCTGGATCGACATCGCCTGGCGACCGGGCGCCTGGCCACGTGCGTTCTTCGTTGACGGCGTCCGCACGTACGGGACGCGTACCGGCCTCTTGAACCTCGTGCGCGAGGCAGGGGCGCCGTTTGCCGGCATACAAGCTGACGCTAAGCGATTCACCTATCGATTACCGAATCCGGAACGCACGAGGTCAGCGGCGACCGACTACGTCCTCAGGGCCAACAGCACCAGCTTCCGGATTCGAGCCGAGAGCGCGGGCGTGGCCGTTCTGACGGAGACCTACCTGAAGGACGACTTCCGCGCCACGCTCAATGGCAAACCCGTGCCGTACTTCCGGGTGAACCACGCATTCAAAGGCGTGAGCATTCCGTCCGCAGGCGTCTGGGACGTGACGTTCGTTTACCGCCCGCGCCACTGGACAATCGCCTGGATCTGTGCGGCTGTCGGCATGCTGTTCGCGCTTTCCCTGGTGACATGGTCCATCCGGCGTGGCGGGCCGGCGCCCTGAGCATGCGAGCGGCACCAGCCCGCGCGGTTGTGTCAGAGAGAGCGGAGGCGTGCCGACCTTCAGCGCCATAGCGCCGGCCTGCAGGATCCGCCTGGGCCGAACAGGCTGCGTCGTGTCACCTCGTGTTCACTCATCATGGCCTCAGCGCGGGCTACGGGCGAGTTTGAGCACCAATGCGGGGTTTGCATCTGGCACGATCGGTTTGGGGCACCATCCTTGGATTATTGTAGGGAGTTCAAGGACGCCGACGCCGGGAACACGTAGCCTCAGCATGACAGCCACATCCTGATGTCAAGCCTCGCCTTCCCGTCAGTTGACCACCCGCGAGTGTCGATTATTCTCATCGCGTGGCGGCACATCGATCTGTTGCTGAACTGCCTGCGGTCACTGAGTGCTGCAGCGCCCGCGTGGACTACGAAGTGATCGTCGTGTCGAACGACGCGCCACAGCAGCTCAAAGATGCGCTGAAGAAGTCGAGTGCACGGCATACATCTGATCGAAGCATTCGCGAACCTCGGGTTCGCGAGTGCCTGCAACCTCGGTGCAAGCGTCGCACGTGGCGAGTATCTGATGCTGCTCAATGACGATGCGGTCGTCGCGCCCGGCTGGCTCGAATGGCTCGTGTCGACCGCCGACTCAAACCCGCGGGCCGGCGCTGTCGGCAGTGTCGTGTTGTTCCCGGATGGACGCATCCAGGAGGCGGGATCGGTTATCTGGGCGGATGGGTCGACCATGCCCGTCGGACGTGACCTGCCCGGCGAATCCAGGAGTTGGCATTTCGTACGCAAGGTCGACTACGTCTCGGCATGCTCCCTGATGGTGAGGCGACGCGCATGGGAGGAGGTCGGAGGATTCGACACTGAATACTACCCGGCGTATTACGAGGACGTTGACCTGTGCCTTGCACTTCGCGAGCGTGACTATTCCGTGCTGCTCGAGCCGCGCTCTCGCGTGTGGCATCACGAATCGGCGAGCTCCGACACTCGCTTCAAACAGTTTCTCTTCAGCAGGAACCAAAGCCGAATACGACAGAAGTGGGCGGATGCGCTCTCGTTTCAGGAACCTCCGCAACCGTGGTCCGACGCGGCGTTGTCCCGAGCCGTGTCACGCGCCCGCGGCGCGATCGGGCGAATTCTGGTGGTCGACGACCGTATCCCAAACCCGTCGATCGGCGCGGGCTTTGGGCGGATGCACGTCGCGGTTACGGAACTCGCCCGGGCCGGTTACGCCGTCACGTTCTGCCCGACTGCCGGAGTGGCGAGCGCAGTTCCTGACTCGCTTATCTCCGCAGGAATTGAGATCTGTGAGACCGATATTCGGAGTCACGTGACGTGTCCATGGGTTTTGTACGACGTCGTGATTGTGAGCCGTCCTCACAATTTCGAGCGTTTCGCAAAGATCGTCCGCACGGCTCAACCGCAGGCTCTCCTTGTGTACGATTGCGAGGCGCTGTTCTGGCGCCGCATGGAGCGACAGGCCGGGATCGCGTTGGACGATGCCGAACGCCGGAACCTGCAACAGGCTGCTCAGGTCATGCGGACCCTGGAGGAGCGGATTGTCGTCGACGCGGATCTTGCAGTCACTGTCTCCACCGAGGAAGCGGAGTTGCTGGCCGCCATCGAGGGGAGTTGTCCGCTCAAATCGCTCCTTCCTTCAGAGCCCTCTGTAGCATTCGGGACGCAAGGGTTCCAGGAACGGGTGGGGGTGGCGTTCGTCGCCGGCTGGTTGGCTGGAAGCAATTCACCCAACGCCGACGGGCTCCGCTGGTTCGTCTCGGAAGTACTCCCCCTGCTGCGGGGACCGCTTCCCTGGGTCCGTGTTCGCGTCACTGGCGCAAACCCGCCCGCTGATCTGCTCGCGCTGGCCGGACCCTAATCTATTCTTCGAAGGGCATGTCGAGGATTTGGCTCTGTTCTACGATCGAATCCGCGTCGTCATTTCTCCGATTCGATTCGGCGCCGGTGTCAAGGTCAAGACTGTGCAAGCGCTGCAGTATGGAGTGCCGGTCGTATCGACCTCGTGTGGCGCGGAGGGGATCGACACGTTTGGGTTAGATGCCATTGCCACGGCCGATACGCCTTTTGAATTCGCCGATCGACTGATAGAGCTGTTGACCGACCGGCAAGTGTGGGAGACGCGCCGGAGCGTGATCGCCGATTTGCTTGAACGATGGAAGAACGATGCCAGGTCCGGATCCTGGTCTGACGTGATCGCCGAGGCACTGGCAAGGAGACATCGTGGCAACCCACGATCTATTCGTACAACGTTGACGTTCAGCAGCTGAACACGTCTCATTCATTGGCTGTGCTGTCGGTCCGGCCAGGCAGTCGCGTCCTCGACCTCGGCGCCGCTGACGGATCGGTGGCACGCGCTCTGAAGGCGCGTGGTTGTGCAGTCTGGGGCGTGGAGATCGACGAACAAGCGGCGGAGGCGGCGCGTAGAGTTTGCGATCGCGTCGTCGTCGCCGATCTGGAGACAGAGGACGTCTGGCAGGCGGTCGAAGGCGAGACCTTTGACGCGATCCTGGCGCTGGATGTACTTGAGCATCTGCGCAACCCCGCGCCAGTGTTGAAACGCGCCGCGAGTCATCTGAACGCGACCGGTGTCGTCGTTGTGTCACTTCCGAACGTCACACACGGTGCTCTCCGTCTGAGTCTGCTCAATGGGCATTTCGAATACACGCCGCTTGGGCTTCTCGATCGAACCCACCTGCGATTCTTCGATCGGAGCGGCGCCGAGCGGCTGATGGCCGACGGCGGGCTCGTGATTTCGGAGCGTCTTCGCGTCAAGCGCGGTCTCGAGGAAACTGAAATACCGGTCGCGAAGGAGGAGATCCCTCCGTCACTGGCCGAAATCCTCGCCCGTGATCCGGACTCGACGACTTATCAGTTCGTCTTCGTCGCGCGCCGCGCGGCCGATGACCCATCGATAGCGGATGGAGCGATGCTCTCGGAGCGTCTGCAGCGCGAGAACGAAGCGCTGCGCGAGCAGCTGTTGGAGCTCGAACAGTACGCCCAGGAACCTCGAGGCCGATCGCGCAGCTCCTGAGTGCAGTGTTGTCCGAGCGCGATGAACTCCGCGAGGAGCTTGGCCGACGGATGGCCGAGCGCGATGAACTCCGCGAGGAGCTTGGCCGACGGATGGCTGAAGCCCACGAAATGCAGCGCGACTTGAGACACTGCAAGTCTGACGTGGCGGTCAAAGAGGCGTTCATCACGGACCTGCGAGCTGAAATCCTGGCGACACACGGCGTCATGGCGGATCTCACCGCGCAACGCGACAACCTCCTGTCTCATCAGCGGATCAGAGAAGCGATGCATCACGGGCTGCGCAACGCGACAACCTCCTGTCACATGCATCAGCGGGATCTCACCGCGCAACGCGACAACCTCCCGTCACATCAGCGAGAACTGGAGGCTTCGCTGAGTGCGCTGACGACATACGCCAACTCCGCAGGATTCCGGCTGGTAGAAAAAGTGATCGTCCAATTGAAGCGCGTGCCACTGGTGTATGGACCTGCCAGAGCGATCGTCCGGATGGTGGCAGGCCGGCGCGACGGGCGCCCATGAATCCAACGGCTCACCGCGACGGGGACGGGAACCCCGTCTCGAGGCGATGAACGGCGCTAGCTGAGCGTGGACCGCACCCACCGGCACGTCTTTGAGGGAGAAAGCGATCTCTTCCGCGTGATAATCGTCGCAAAGTCGTCCCGCAGTACACCCTCGTTGATGAGCCGATCCTCGAGCTGGAACAAGCCCTTCAGATTGGCGATCGAGCCTTCGTTTTGCTCGTTGAAGTTGCCGGCGATGTCGCTGAGCAGCAGATGGAGCAGGGATCCGCCCTGACCCTTCATTTCCATGATGTCAAAGTACTTCGGGAGCAGGGGCACAATCTCGGCCGATCTGATCGCTTCCGACGGATCGGACTCCGTTCATGAACTGCAATTGTTGGTCGACCGATCGGTTCCTTCGTCGTCCCGGGACTCGTGACGCTGCGGGTCAAAGCGACCGGCATCTGCCAAGCTCGCGGTTCGATATTTCAAGCTGGGCATCGGTCCACTGGAACTGGCTCGGACCGATGAATTCGTCCAGGAAGAAGTATCCGTCCGGCTTCAGCCCTGCCACAATCTGCTCGAACAGACGCTCGAGCGCCGCAACGTGATGCACTGACGAGATGCCGAAGATCACGTCGTATGAATTCGGTTCAATGACGATTCGGTTGAGATCGTCGACGCGATAGCCGATGTGAGTCAGGCCGGCAGACCGCGCCGCGGCGATCGCCTGCTCGATGGCGCCGTCAGAGATGTCGATAGCGTCGTGATGTCGGCAGAAGTTGTACGACGCGAGGCCCCGCTTGAATTCACCGGCGCCGCACCCGAGCGTCAACACCCGCTCGACGGGCACCTTTCCAGAAAAGTACTTCTTCACGAAGTACTCGATAGCGATCCATTCCGGGTCCGCCGACCACCTTGAGGTTGATGCGCTCCTGCACCAGCTGATGTTCTACCCAGTGTACGCCGCGGCCGACGTGCCAGCTTGACGCCTGCTCAGCCCACACGCTTGCGACGCGTGCAAGTCCGTCTTCGTACGAGCCCACTGGTTCACCTGTCCTGCCGCGAGGCTGCGTGACTCAACCAGTCCGGGCACACGTCTGCGATAAAGATCTGCTTCGATCGGATTGACTCTGCCGCCTGCGTTTCGGCAATGCATCGGTCACTTCGGCCACGAAAGCTGTCGGCCGGCAAATGTGTTCCGGCCTGCCCTGGGCTTTCAGAGCCGTCCACCACAAGCGGCGACACGGACTGCTTCGATCGATTTCGTTGTGGTGTTCTGGCCGCAGTGAAGATCTGCGCGCGCCGGTGATGAAAAGTAGCGCATCAGCTCCCGTTCCGCCTCTCTTCGCGCATCCCCGCAGGGGATCGACGTGTGAAGCCCCGCAGCCGCGCTCAGCACGCGCGGAGCCAGGTCAGCGGGATCGCGCACATCGACACCTTCTTGCCCTCCGGAACGAGCGCGATCGGTAGTTCACCGGGATCTCGATCGGCCGGTATCCTCTTGCGGACGAGCTTGATCAGCAGTTCGTAGTCGAAGTCGAACCGATTGCACTCGAACTCAAGCCCATACAGGCAATCGCGCCGGAACACCTTGAACATCGTGAACGGGTCCCGGAGGCGCTGGCCGAAGAGCACGTTGACCAGCGTCGTGAAGAACCAGTGGCCGACGATTCAGCGCCAGGCTAAGCAGCGCTGACTCGGTGAAGCGGCGCATCTTCCAGGCGGCTTGCCGCCGTGCCGCGATCCCAGCACGAACGCTTCGCGCCGCGACGAAGCGGCTCGAGGAGCGCGTCGTAGTCCTCGAGGTCGTACTCGAGATCGGCGTCCTGGATGAGGATGAAATCGCCGGTGGCGTGCTCGAAGCCCGTGCGCACGGCGTGGCCCTTGCCGCGCGGGCGATCCTCGAGGATCGAGCGTCACGCGCGGATGGTCGCGCTAGCGCAGCGCCGACCTCCCGGGTGCCGTCGGTCGAGTTGCTCTCGACGATGACGATCTCGATGTCCAGGCCGGGGATTCGCCTTCGCGAGAAGCGGTCCATCAGCGTGTCGGAAGGTCGCGTGTCTCGTTGAAGGCGGGCACGAATGACGGAGAGTCGCTGGCGAGGTCGGATCGTCGCCGGTCGCGCAATCACGTGATTCCGCTCGCCACGACCGGGAACCCCGTCGCGCAGGGCGCGTCGGCGCGAGACGCGTGATACTGCCCGCACTAACGGCGTGAGAGGGCACCGGGATAGCGGTTGAAATGGCGGCGCGATGTAGTCGAGCGTTCAGGACCTTCCAGCCCGGTCCCACGATGGCTTGGTGGAAACCCGTCTGGTGCAAAGCGCTCTGGATGGTCTGCCGGTTGAAATAGAAGAGGTGCTCCGCCTTGTACTCCATCCAGCTCCGCCCCAGCAAACGGCGCGGACCAGGAGTCGAGTGAGGGCGTCGCGATGAAGAGGGCGCCGCCGGGCGCCAGCACGTGCGGATGAGTGCGCAGGCCGGCGACCGGATCGCGGAGTGCTCGATCACGTCGGAGCGAACGCACACGTCGAATCGTCCGGCCTCGAAGCCGGCGGGCATCGAGGCCGCCTGGATGATGCTGCTACTCAGCCGATCGTTGGCCGTGGCACGCCCGATGACGACACCTCGAGGCCGGTGACGTCGTAGCCGGGCCCCTTCCGGCGCCTCCACCAGCAATCGCTCCTGCCGCAGCCGACCTGAGGAGGCGCCCCGCGCGCGCTCCCCGGGTACCGCCCGAGATCTCTGGAGGGACCCGCGGGCCGCGGCGGATCCATCTCGGCGACGCGGGCATGGCCCTCGGGCGTGTCGTCACCCAGAAAATGACGGCGGCCGTGTAGATCGCCGGCAAGTTCCTCGCTCGCTCGGCTGCGGATTGAGCAGGAGCAGGCTGCACGCGGCGCAGCGCACCACCCGGTAACCCTGATGGGAAAAGGCGTAGTAGAGGTGGCGGCTGTCGCAGAGCGGGCAAACGCCGCCAGCGTCGGCGCTCGTGCCTGCCGCGCTGACTGGGCCGACCCTGAGCCTAGTGGAGCAGACCTGCTCCGCCATGCACACGAGGAGGCATTACTCCCGCTCCCTGCGCGTCTGAATCGCGGCCCAGATCAGGAGCAGCGGTCCGAGGACCAGCGTGATCTGGGCGGTGCGGAAGATCGTATGGGCGGTGCCCGTGACGGGAACCCGCCAGAAACGCACCAGGAAGGACTGCGGCTGGCTGTAGGGACGGATGTCGATCGCGCGCTTCGTCGGATCCCCACCGACTGGCGGCGCCCACATCCAAAAATGCGACGGCGTCCACATCACGGCCCGGTCCCGCCTTTGTACCACGCGGTAAAGAGCCTGGCGTCCAGTGCGATCGGATTTCAGACGTGGTCTTCTGTCATCCACTCCATCGTATTCTGCCCCCCCGCCGCGCCGGCGGCGACCAGATTGCCGTAGTAGAAGAACGCGCCGAGGAACGCCACCGGGACGCCGATGGCGCCGAGTGCCGCGATCGGCAGGTGCCGCCTCCAGTCGAACGCCGGCCACGCCGCGCCGATCACGACAGCGAGCGGCGCCATCGCGACGTGCAGATAGCGCGACCCCCACACCTCGTCGGCCGGGAATCTCATCACGGAGGCGAACGCGACCGGCCCGCGGTCACGAGCACGCGAAGATCGTGATGTCGCGGTGCCGGCGGAACGCGACGGGCACCGCGTAGATCGTCGCGAGGAGCACTGGCGCGTAGACGAACAGGCCCTTGGTCGGCGATCCGAAGATGCCGATGATGTTCGTGAACAGATCCACCGTGGAGCCGATGAGGAAGCGGGGCCCAGGCTGTGAAGAGGCCGCCGAGCGGCCCCCAGTACAAGTTCCGGCCGTGCGCCGCGGCCACGAACATCAGGGCGATCGTCCCGAGCATGACGCCGAGCACGGCGACGTGCCGCCGCCAGTCGGTCCGAAACTGCACGTAGACCAGATACAGCACCGCCGGCACCAGAGTGAGCCCCGTCGACTTCAGTGAGACGGCCAGCGCGCTGGCGAATGCCAACGCGAGGATTCGCGGCCAGGATCGGACCGGCCGCCCGATAGCGCGAGGTAACCCGCCACGGTCAGCGCGAACGCCTGCTTCGTCTCGAGGCCAATGTAGGCGTACGGCCAGAACATCGTGCCGAAGGCGAAGACGATCGTCACGAGCAAGCTCACCGCCGGCGTCGCCACCGCACGCAACCAGAGATACAGCACCGCCAGAATCGCCGCCGTCAGGAGGATCGGCTGCATCGACACGCCGAACTCGACCGACACGAGCGACCGGCCGGCCGCGATGAACGGCAAGTCGAACAGCACCGGCAGCGAACCGTGACGCGACCACTGCCAGAACGGCACCGTGCGTCCGTGCCACCAGGCGTCGACCACGTCGAGCATGCGGACGCCCGATGCGATCTCCTCGCCGGTGTAGCCCTGGCCCGCCATCGATCCCGAATGCAGCGCGAAGTAGCAGGCGAACAGGCCGGCGAACAGAAGCCAGGCCGTGACGTGGCGGTCGCGCCGGTCGTGGCCGCCGGCTGCGGGGCTCGTCATTACAAGGATTACGGATGAGTGCCGGATGGCCGGCCTGGCGACGATTCTACGCAAAATGCGCATAGACTAAGACTCAGACGCGTGATCACGCCATGTTCGTCCTCGGGCTCCTCGCACTCGCGCAGATCGTCTGGCTCCCCGGCGCGCTGCTGCGACGCACGTTCGCGGTGGACAACGAACGGTTTGGCCGGGCCGCCGCAAACATACGAGATTCTTGTTTAGGAAGGACGCATATCCCGTCTTCATGTGCTGCAGAGCGGAATTCTTTCATGCTCAGCCGACCGACGATGTTCCCGCATCGATCTACGGCCCGGATTATTTTCTGGGAACGGAGATGCGCAGCGAACGAAAGAGTTGCGCAACTAAAGGCCGCCACATCAGTCCAGCGCTACCTCGGTTTGATTGCCAGTCGATTGCAAGCTCCGCGTCGAGCAAGGCCACATCCGTTGACTATCGATCGCCGGAATCGTCAGGTTGACGGCTTCAGAAAACCCGCAGGCCGGCGGCGTAGCAGGTTGTGAGAATGACCCGCTGCTGGGGGTCTTCACGCCGTCATGAAACTGGACCACTTCGGCCGGGCTGAGCACGACGGGGCAAGGTCTGTGGCATCTTGGCTGCCGGAATCACGGCCTGGACCGGCCAGGCTCCTGGAGCGTGATCCTGTAGAGAAAGCGCAACGTGGCCACGGTGATGACGATCGACGCAGGGGCCAACTGCTTCTCGTGTCCAAAGGGCTGTCCAATCATTTCGTGGGGCGCGGGACCAACTGCTTCTCGTTGGTCAAGGTAGGCCTGGTAGGCCCGAATCTTCTCGGGGCCACAGAGGACAAACCGACGGGAGCCCCTCGCCTTGCCCGACGATCAATCGCGGCTCCATTTTCCGGCGATGGGTCTGTCGTCCGCGCTCGCGAACGCGAACGTAATGTCCGCATCGCCCGCTGAGTTTTGATTGCGCAGCATGAATGTAATCCCGTGACGCACACCGATCGTGGTCGAACCGTTGCCGTCCCAGTCGCCAACCACTGGAGTGTCTCCCGCTGCTCCAAATGGAACAGTTAAATCGGGCATACCGGGAGTGTTGCTGTTACGCAAATAGAACGTGGAGTCACTCGGCCTGTACACGCCGATCGTCCATGTTCCGTTTCCATCCCAGTCGCCGACGACCGGGACATTTCCCTTCTGTCCGAAAGCCACGGTGACGTCGGGCTTACCCGGCGCATTGGTGTTGCGCAAGTAGAACGTGGCAGCCTGCGGCCTGTACACGCCGATCGTGGCTGTGTGATTTCGATCCCAATCTCCAGCAACAGGAATATCTCCCTTCATCCCAAACTGCACAGTGATGCTGGGGGTCATAGGAGCGTCACCACTCGTGACGTTCCTATCGAGGGAGTCGAAACGTCGCGTCGCTCGGCCGAAACACTCCGACCTTGGCGGATCCCTTTCCGTCCCAATCT
Source organism: uncultured Acidobacteriota bacterium (assembly GCA_963724645.1). GTDB lineage: Bacteria > Acidobacteriota > Vicinamibacteria > Vicinamibacterales > SCN-69-37 > CAVXSP01. The sequence goes on along the minus strand of CAVRVJ010000003.1, from coordinate 12,499 downwards.
CCGGCGACGGGCAGATCTTCCTCAGCGCCGAATCGCACCGTGTTGTGGGCAAAACCCGCGTCGAAAGTGACCGATAGGGCGAAGGCGGCGGCACTGGGTCTGAATATCCCGATGGTCGCGCCTGCAGACTGTGGAGCGGCCGACGCTTCCTTCAGCGCGGGTTGTTGCGGAACTGGCGATTGGTTCGGCTTAGGTTCATTGGAATTGCATCCGGCGCCGAGCACAGTGAGTAACAACAAGACCGCCGGGAGGTGAAAAGACAGGTGTTTTCGACTGTGGATGTCGCGCGCAATCTCTCTTCGTGAGCGGTCATAACGATGTACTTGACAACAACGCGTAGCCTCACAGCAGGAAGCATTGGTCCGATCCGGAGTGACATAAGGGCCGTTGGACTAAACCGCTTGGACGGTGGGCGGTAACGCCACGCGTTGGTCCCTATCTCGCGCATCCAGATTCTCCCGCCGATTCGATCCACGCCTCCTCCCTCCTCCCATACGCTCCCGTGCGACCCGTCTGGAACCAGGCGCGTTCGCACGAGGAGCCCGACCACTTACCGATACATCTCGCTTTTCACCTTTGCGGTGTACTTGTTTTCGGCGTTTGGGTGATCGGCACGCGCAACAGGGAATACAGCCCCATGATAGCAATTGGCACGTGCTGTACAAGCACCTCGTTCGGTGTAGTAATCGCCGTACCCGTTCGTCCGGGACCCAGAGATACTCCAGAGCTTTTCCCTTAAAAGAATAAATTCGATCGCGTGGAAACAGGTTCCCGGCGTAGCAGTTTGGGTCTCCACACCAGGGCACCGCTGTACGAGCGAAGTAGGAAAACCAGAGAAAGTCACCGCCGGAATACACCGTTCCATCTGCAGAAATCCATGCCACGACCGGAGTTCCTCCCGGACCGACGTTCGCGCGAAAACTATTCGCAAGTTGACGCCAGGGCAGCAGGTTGACTTTATCGCTCTTCGCCGTGGAAAGAGCGGACTCCACTCTTGCGTGGCACAGGATGATGAGTCCGATCGCTGGCAGGATGCAGAGAATTTTCCACATTGGGCCGATCTGCAGTTCCTTTCCAACCCAAGTCCAAAACAACAGAGTTGCAACCACCGTCCACAGCACCAACATCAGAACGAACATCAGGGAGTAACGGAGATCCAGATGAAATACGATGAAATATGGCGAAGCCATGAGCAGGAGAGTCATGTAACCAAAAAGTGGAATCGTTGGTAGAGATGGGGGTCTGGCCAACAGCAAAAGTGAACTGAAGGCCAGCAGCATGACGTAGTCCCATAGGTTCAGGATCGTGCCCGAATTCACCAGGTTTTCAAAATTTCTCAGGTTTTTTCCCATTCGGACATAGATCGCCCGTGGATTGGAGATCATGAAGCGAACGAAACTGTTTTGATATTTTTCCGGGTTTCCGAATTGGGCAACGCTTTCCATGTATCCCGCACCGTCGGGATCTCCCTTGAGCTGGTTATTGGCGAAACGCGCTCCCGCATAAAAAGTCATCAGGGGCACTTGCCCAACGAGGTTATACCGGCTTTGGGTTGCAGTGAAAATTTGCACGGCGGGTAGGTAAATTGCCAGAAATCCCGCCAATTGCACGATGAATCGTAATCCCGCCGAACGTTCGGAAGTTCCCAGCCATCTTATAGAAAATCAATCCGGCCAGCAGACTGACCGCGAACAAGGGAATGGCTTCCGGGCGCGCCAGAAACGTGGTTCCCCAGCAAAGACCTGCAAGCAGATCCCGCGTTCCAACTCGCGCGCTGCCATGACCTGAGAGTCAAGAAGACAGCGAGTGTCCCCACACTGAAAACCAGGATATAGCTGAGAAGCTGTAGCTGATGGCCAACCGGACCGGTAAACGCAGGAATGGTGAGAAGGACCAGTTGCGAAAAGTGCGCTGCGACGTTGCCTCCAATAAACTTCATCAGATAAAACACAGCAACGAGAAAGCCAACCATTGTGAGTGTGCAGAAGATGGAGTAGACAACCTCAGGATCCTTGAGGAATCTTTCAATCGGAATCAGAACGCCAACCGCGAGAGGCGGCCTCCACAACGCAGGCGGATCGAGCGGCGTATCGACAAAGCCAAAACCGTCCAGAATGTTGCGCGCGATCAGCATTTCAACGTTCCAGCTGTTTAAGGGCAATGCGGAAAAGGTGTACAAAGAGCGGAGTACCAGCACCAGCCAGAACAGCGGGTGCTCCCACAAGAGTTGGCGGATGAATTTCAGGGTGCGCATGGGGGCGTGGATTTCATGGAACGCGAACATACGCATGTCACCGAGTTGCAATACCGATCCGCGTGTTGCTTTACTCCCGGCCGATTGGCCCGGGCCCTGTCCAGAACGCGAATAATCTCTCGCAAATCCGAGCGCCGTCCGCGCTAGGCGTGTGGCGATGCCGCGATGCCGGAGGAGCGGTGGAACCTTTGTGTGGTCGAGCACCAGGGCGCCCGTGGCGTCGTCGTGATACCGAAGCACCGCCAAGCCTTAGGGAAACCGGGCCTCCAAACGGCTCGCCGCCGTGTTGCTCTCGATCGGAAGCGCGTCACTCGACATACGGAAGTCGTAGCTCCTCATCCCACCCGAGACAGGGCGGTGTGAGGAGTCCTCTACACGAAAGCCCTTGCCGGTGTTTAAGAAGACTTCGCCGACGGTCGGCACGGGTGCTGCCATGCTGACTCGAAGGGAGTAGCGCTCCCTGCTGCCTACTGCGGGTGCGACCTCGGTCCAGAGGGCGTAGGGCGCCGCCAGGAGGAAAGCGAGGACGGCGCGCGCTATCCACATGGGTGCAGACGAAGTATACGAAAGGCGAACGGGCAGGTCGATAGCGCGCGCCGTCGTCGTGCGGAGCGCAGCGGCGCGGCAGCCCGGTGCGTTATGATCTCACCCGCATGCACGCATTTGTCACCGGGGGCGCCGGGTTCATCGGCAGCTCCCTCGTGGATAGGCTCCTCTCGGACGGGCACAACGTCACGGCTTTCGACAACTTCTCAACCGGCCTCCATCGGTTTCTCGCCAGCGCCGTTTCGAATCCGCGCTTCACGCTCATCGAGGGCGACACGCTCGACCTTGCTGCGCTCACGCGTGCCATGAATGGCTGTGATGTCGTGTTTCACCTTGCGGCCAATGCCGACGTCCGATTCGGCACGGAGCATCCGAAGAAGGACCTCGAGCAGAACACGATTGCGACCTTCAATGTGCTCGAGGCCATGCGTACCAATCGCATCAGGCGCATCGCCTTTTCATCGACGGGGTCGGTCTATGGCGAAGCCGCGGTCTTTCCGACGCCGGAGGACGCGCCGTTTCCTGTCCAGACGTCGCTGTATGGGGCGTCGAAGCTTGCGGGCGAGGGGCTCATCGCTGCGTACGGCAGCGGCTTCGGCTTCGAGGGCTGCATCTTCAGGTTCGTGTCGATTCTCGGGGAGCGCTACACACACGGACACGTGTTCGACTTCTACAAGAGCCTGCGAATGGACCCAACCCGCCTGAAAGTGCTGGGGAACGGCAAGCAGAGGAAGTCCTATCTGTACATCGGCGACTGCCTCGACGCGATGCTGCTGGCGATGTCGAAGGTGCGCGGGGCTATTGAAGTCTTCAACCTTGGAACGAACGAGTACTGTGAGGTCAACGATTCCATCGGCTGGATCTGCGAACGTCTCGGCGTGAGTCCCGTTCGCGAGTACACCGGCGGTGACCGTGGCTGGATCGGGGACAATCCGTTTATCTTCCTCGACACGGCGAAGATCCGTTCGCTCGAATGGCAGCCGAAGCTCACGATCCGCGACGGCATCATCCGCACGCTCGAATACCTGCAGGCGAATCCCGCGATTCTCGAGGCGCGCGCATGAAGGTCGCCGTGCTCGGACTGTGGCACCTGGGGTCGGTGACGGCGGCCTGCGCCGCCGCAGCCGGTCATCAGGTCACCGGCTGGGATCCTGATGCCGACACGATTGGCGCGCTGAACGCCGGACGCGCCCCGATCGCAGAGCCGGGCCTCGACGCACTGGTGGCATCGGGGCTGATGTCTGGCCACCTTCGTTTCACCGGCGACGCAAGGAGCGCCGTCGGCGACGCCGAGGTCGTCTGGATCACGTTCGACACTCCTGTCGACGACGAGGATCGCGCCGACGTCAACTACGTCATGCGACAGGTTGCTGAGGCGTTCCCTCACCTGAAGGACGGCGCGGTAGTCCTCAGTTCGTCCCAGCTGCCTGTCGGCAGCGTCGCACGCCTCGAACGTGCCTTTGCCGAGACGGCGGCGGCCGTCGCGTCTCGTTCGCGTGTTCTCCCGAGAACCTGCGGCTCGGCAAAGCGATCGATGTCTTCACGCATCCCGACCGGGTCATCATTGGCGTGCGGGATGACGGTGCGAAGGCAGTGTTGACAGCCCTCTTTCAACCGATCACCGACCATCTCGAATGGATGTCGGTCGAATCGGCTGAGATGACCAAGCACGCGATTAACGCCTTTCTGGCCACGTCGGTCACCTTCATCAACGAGATTGCGGCGCTCTGCGAGCAGGCGGGCGCCGACGCCAAGGAAGTCGAGCGTGGCCTCAAGACCGAGAAGCGCATCGGTCCGTATGCGTATCTCGGTCCCGGGACAGCGTTTGCCGGAGGCACGCTGGCGAGAGACGTGGTCTTCCTCCGCGAACTGGGTCGGGCGGTAAGCCGCCCGACGCCGCTCATGGAAGGCGTCGAGGTCTCCAACCGCGAGCACCGCAACTGGGCGCGTCGTCGGCTCGAGTCGGTGGTGTCGCCACTGGCGGGGAAGACCGTTGCGGTGTGGGGGCTTACCTACAAGCCCGGGACCGACACGCTTCGCCGGTCCACCGCCGTTGAACTGTGTCGATGGCTGGTGCAGCAGGGTGTGCACGTGCGCGCTCACGACCCGGCGGCCAGAGCGTTGCCCGACGATCTCGGGGCCGTCACGCGCGCAGGCTCGCCCGAGGACGCGGCAACTGGCGCCGATGCCCTCGTCGTGGCGACAGAATGGCCCGACTACAGGTCCATTGACCTGGACATCCTGGCGACCGCAATGAGCGGACGGGTCGTGATCGACGGGAACAGATTCCTCGGTAACACGATTGGCCGCGACGCACGATTTCGACTGGTGTCGGTGGGCGCCGCCGGTTCGTGAATATGACGACGGGCTACTCACTTTCCGGACGCTGCGCGCTCATCACCGGCGCCAACCAGGGGCTGGGCCTCGCGATCGCCAGGGCGTACGTGCAGGCCGGCGCCTCGGTCATGCTGTGCGCGAGAGACGAAGCCCGCCTCGCCCAGGCGCGCGACGAAGTCGCGGCGCAGGCTGCGCCGGGCCAGCGGGTGTTCGCGATGCGCGCGGACGTATCGGTGCAGTCCGATGTCATCGCACTCATCGAAGCGACGCTCGAGCGGCTCGGCGGGCTCCAGGTGCTCGTCAACAACGCCGGCGTGTACGGCCCGATGGGACCGATCGAGGAGATCGACTGGGACGAGTTCACACGCGCGATGGACATCAACATCAACGGCTCGGTGCTCCCGATGCGGGCGGTGCTGCCTCACTTCAAGCGACAGCGCTACGGCAAGATCGTCCAGCTGTCCGGCGGCGGAGCGACCAACCCCCTGCCCCGCATTACGGCCTACGCTGCGTCGAAGGCAGCGATTGTTCGGCTGGCAGAGAGCGTGGCCATCGATGTCAAGGACTTCGGCATCGACATCAACTGCGTCGCGCCAGGTGCCCTCAACACGCGCATGATGGGGCAGTTGCTCGCGGCTGGCGTCGAGGCCGTGGGTGAAGCTTTCTACAAGCGGATGGCCGCAATGGCCGAAGGCGGAACGACCCCGCTCGAGGTCGGTGCCGCTCTCGCGGTCTTCCTGGGCTCTGCCGACAGTGACGGCATCACCGGTCGCCTGATCTCTGCGCCGTGGGATCCGTGGCAGCGGCTGCAGCAGCATCGCGCGGCGCTCGATCCATCCGATATCTACACCCTGCGGCGCATCGTTCCCGAAGATCGCGGCCACGAATGGGGCGACAAGTAGCGCCTTTCCAGGGCGCCGAGCGTAGAATTGAGTGTTCCGAGAACAATCTGCGGATGAATCTTGGCGTCGCCATCGTGGGATGTGGACTGATCGGCCGCAAGCGGGCGGCGGCGCTGCCTGGCGGGCGCGTCGTGGCGTGCGCGGACCTGGCGCATGACCGCGCCGAGGCGCTCGCAAGAGCCGCCGGCGCCGAAGCCGTGACGCGCTGGCAGGATGCCGTCGCACATCCCGGCGTGGACGTCGTCGTCGTGGCGACGACGAACGACGCGCTGGCAGCCGTGACGCAGGAGGCACTCAACGCCGGGAAGCACGTGCTCGTCGAGAAGCCGGCCGCCCGTAATGTGGCCGAACTCGAACCGCTGATTGCGACCGCGTCGGCGAAGGGAGTGCGCGTTCGCGTTGGTTTCAACCATCGTTATCATCCGGCGCTGCAGAAGGCGCGCGAGATCGTCGACAGCGGCGCGCTCGGGCCGCTCATGTTCATGCGCGGACGTTACGGGCACGGCGGCCGCGTCGGCTACGACCGCGAGTGGCGCGCGAACCCGGCGCTTTCCGGCGGCGGCGAGTTGATTGATCAGGGGGTTCATCTCATCGACCTCGCCCGCTGGTTCCTCGGTCCGTTCACGACGGTGGAAGGGTTTGCCGCGACCTACTTCTGGGACATGCCGGTCGATGACAACGCGTTTCTGACGCTCCGCACGGCCGGCGGGCAGTGTGCGTTTCTGCACGTCAGCTGCAGCGAGTGGAAGAACCTGTTCTCACTGGAGATCTACGGGCGGACAGGAAAGCTGGCCATCGACGGGCTGGGCGGCAGCTACGGCGTGGAGCGCATCACCTGGTACCAGATGCTGCCCGAGATGGGTCCGCCGGACACGGTCAGCTGGGAGTTTCCGCGAGGCGACCAGTCCTGGGCGATCGAATTCCGCGAGTTCGTGAAGGACATTCACGAAGGCCGCGAACCGGACCCCGGGCTACAGGACGCAAAAGCGGCCCTGGAAGCCGTCGGGACCATCTACAGACGTTCGGGTTATGCGACTGCCTGAATCCTCACCGAGTGGCGGTGCAACGATGATTATCACCCGCAGTCCTCTTCGGAGGGTAGTGTCTTGAGTCTGGTGGAAAAGTAAAGAACGCGTCATCATCCGGCAATTGGAAGCCACCAATCGCACCCGCTTGGCGGCGGGTGCCGGAGATGACGCGATGACGCAGGATACCAAGAACCCGTACGGACACAAAGTCGGAAGATTCTCGCCAGCCCCACGAGCCTTGAGATGGTGATTCGGAGCGCGCGCGCGGACGTGGATCGAAACGATCATTGAAGACGAGCTCGAGGAAGTGCTCGCGGCGAAGCCGTCGGCGCGGATCGACGCGCGCCGCGGGCTATCGGCATGGCACGCGCGAACGAACGCTGACGACCAGCCTCGGACCCACGACGATTGCGATGCCCCGGGCGCGCTTGCAGGGGCCGGATGGCACGACCGACCGAATGGCACAGCCACGGCCGTACCAGCGGTACCAGCGCCGCACGGAGCTCGTCGATGAAGCCGTGCTCGGCGTGTACTTGAGCGGCACCAACACGCGTCGGATCAAAGGCGCATTGGCGCCGCTGTTGCGCGGGGGCCCGCTGTCGAAAGATGCCGTCTCGCGGCTCGCGGGTCGCCTGGCCGAGGACTTCGAGACGTGGCGGTCGCGCGATCTGGCCGAACGACGCGATTCAGTATCTGATCCTGGACGGCTGGTTTCCCAAGGTACGGATCGGGAAGCGGCGGGTGCGCGTGCCAGTGCTGGTCACGCTGGGCGTGCGCGCCGATGGCGAGCGCGTCATTCTCGACGTCCGGCTCGCCGGCGATGAAAGCACGGCCGCCTGGCGCGATGTCATTCGCCGCCTCGTCGAGCGCCACGTCGGCACGCCGCCGTTGGCGATCATCGATGGCAGCGCCGGACTGGCCGCGGCCCTGCGCGAGCAATGGCCGACGCTGCCCATTCAACGCTGCACCACCCACAAGCTGCGGAACCTCGAAGCCAAAACGCCCGTCCGGCTGCGCGAAGAGTTGGCGGAAGATTACCGCCGCATGATCTACGCCGAGAGCCGGACCGTCGGTGGAGCAAGCGCGGACCCGCTTCGTCCGCAAATGGAAGCTGCGGTGTCCGGCGGTCGATCGAGTGCTTCGAGCCGAGGCCGGCGACGATCTATTCACGTTCCTGGCGCTTTCCGAAGGCGCAGTGGAAGGCTCTGCGCACAACCAACGCCCTCGAGCGCATCAACGGGGAATTCCGACGTCGGACCAAGACGCAAGCGCAGCCTGCCGAGCCAGGACGCGGTGTTGCTGTTGCTCTTTGGCTTGTTGCGATCCGGACAAGTAAAGCTGTCGGAAGATCGATGGCTGGCAAGAGATGCACGCAGGTGAAGGCGGCGTAGCTCAATCAGCATGATGACGCGTTCACGCTTTTCCACCAGTTGACAGACACGGCCCCCTTCGGATCACGCTCGGTGGCGGCGGCACCGACCTCCCGTCCTACTACAAGGACCACGGCGGGTTCCTCGTCGCAGCCGCGATTGACAAGTACGTCTACGTCACCGTGATGCGGCCCTTCACGCCGGGCATTTTCCTGAAGTATTCGCACCTGGAGCACGTCGAGCGGATCGATGACGTGCAGCACCGGCTCATTCGCGAGGCGCTGCTCGAACTCGACTTCAGGACTCCGCAAATCGAGATCACGACGCTCGCCGACATTCCGGCAGGAACGGGTCTCGGCTCGTCGGGCAGTTTCACGACAGCGCTCCTGAAAGCGCTGTACGCGCATAGGCGCCGCCTGCTCCATCCCAACGAACTCGCCGAACTGGCGTGCGACATCGAGATCAACCGCCTCGCCGAGCCGGTTGGGAAGCAGGATCAGTACATCGCGGCGTTCGGTGGCGTGACCTGCTTCACTTTCGGCGGCGACGGCAGCGTGCAGGCCGAACCGCTCAGGATGCCCATGGACGCGCTGTTCAATCTCGAGGACAACCTGCTGCTGTTCTTCACCGGCTTCTCCAGGAGCGCGGGCAGCATCCTGGCCGACCAGAAGAAGCGCAGCGAGACACACGATGCGGAGATGCTCGCCAATCTTCACGACGTGAAGGAACTCGGACTCCGCTCCCGCGATGCGCTGATGAAGGGCGACATGGGCGGCTTCGGGGCCCTGATGCAGAGCCACCGTGTTCTCGGCATGGCTGAAAGGAAGCCGGCTACGGAAGGAAGACGCCGTCTTTGTGTTCTCGGTTGGCGGCGGCAGCCTCGAAAAGAACATCAGTCCCAACCTTGTGCACGCACTGCAGCTTGCCAAAGAGGTCGGCGCGGCGATCGTCGGCGTGGTTGGTCGCGATGGGGGATACACGGCGACGGTTGCCGATGCATGCGCCATTGTCCCGACGGTGAATCCGGAGACCGTCACGCCTCATAGCGAGGCGTTTCAGGCTGTCGTCTGGCACTTGCTCGTGTCGCATCCGGCGTTGAAGGCGAACGCGACCAAGTGGGAATCGACGCGGTGACGCGCCCAGCGGTCTTCCTCGACCGTGACGGAGTGATCAATCGGGCGCTGGTCCGGCAGGGTAAGCCATATCCCCCGAGTTCGGCGGACGAGCTCGAGATCCTGGCGGGGGTGCCTGAAGCACTGCAGCGCCTCAAGGCTGCCGGCTATGCGCTCGTCGTCGTGACCAATCAGCCGGATATCGCCCGGGGCAGCACGTCGATGGCCGCGGTCGAGCGCATCAACGCGCGGCTGCGGGCCCTCCTTCCGCTCGATGAAATCCGGATGTGCCCGCACGACGACCCAGACCGCTGTGTGTGTCGGAAACCGAAGCCGGGACTTCTGCTGCAGGAACCGGCGCATGACATGCCAGCCAGCGTCATGGTGGGCGACAGGTGGCGTGACATCGAAGCCGGACACGCGGCCGGGTGTGGTGCGACAATCCTCATCGATTACGGCTACGAGGAGCCCACAAGAGCAGCGCCGACTGTGCGTGTTCGGTCGCTGGCCGAGGCGGCCGACTGGTTGATTGCCCGCAGCGATCGGGCGTGACGAGTGCGACACTTTTGAAGCAGAGACAAACATGAAACTGACCGATCTCCGGACGAAGATCTACGCCGACGGCGCCGAACTTTCCGGAATGCTGGCGATGTACCGTGAACCGCACATCAAAGGGTTTACCACCAACCCGACGCTGATGAAAAGGGGGCGGGCGTCCGGGCGTCGGGGCGGGGGGGGCGGGGGGGGGGTCCCGAGAGAGAAATATACAGTTGAGGTTTTCGGGGACGATGCGGGGAAGGGAGGGGGGGGCGGGGGAAATGGCCACGGGGGCGAGCACGCTACGTCAAGATCCCGGTCACCAACACGCGTCGGGAGCCTGCAGACCTGGTGCGACGGTTGTCACACGCCGGGGTCAAGCTGAACGTGACCGCAATCATGACGCTCGAACAGGTGAGGGCGATCGTGGACGCGCTCAAGGGAGGCGCGCCCTCGAACGTGTCCGTGTTTGCCGGCCGGATTGCCGACACCGGCCGCGACCCTGTCCCGCACATGAAGGCGGCTCTCGAGATCCTGTCGGTCGAGCCGCGGGCAGAGCTGATTTGGGCGAGCCCCGAGAACTCCTCAACGTCTTTCAGGCCCACGAGATCGGTTGCCACATCATCACGGTCACCAACGACATCCTGAAGAAGCTATCGCTGGTGGGCGGTACGGGCGCGCGCGGCCTCGAGGCGTTCGATGCGGACGATGTCGAGACCGCGAGCCGGTCATTCGCACTGTCCAGAGCATTCACTAGGGCTGGCCGACGCGTCGCTCGTGGTCCTCGTCGCCCGCCACGGTGCACGCGACATCCTGACCCTGGATCGGCGACACTTCGACGTGATGCGGCAAGTGAACGGCCGGCCGTTTCGCCTGTGGCCGTAGTTAATCTATCGCCTTCCCGTCACGCGCCGCCGACTTCGTCGCCGAAGTTGAACATGAACATCAGGTGGGACCGCACTCGCGGACCCGCGACGTCTTCGTCCGGCATTACCCCGGGGGTCACTTTCGCGTCGCGCGCCCGTCGAGACCTCGTCGGCGCCGCCCGCGAACCATTCCGGCCTCGGCCGGTGATGTGCGGACCACGGTCGCGCCGGCTCGGACCCGGCCCACGCCGCCCTCCACGGGAGCTCCCGGCCATGACTGATTGTCACAGTGCGGAACTGAAGAGCTCCGGTGTCGGACGACCGGCTTGGGTCCACCCCCACCTCGTGGACACTTGGCAAACGCCGTTTTCCTAGGGATAGGTCTAAACCTGGAACGCCTTCGTGTCGCGACTGCGAGGGGCCGCCTGTATTAGGCGGGCTGACATTTGATCTCGATCACTACCCTCCGATGATCGCCACGGAAATCGCGCTGTCTAAGGCCGCTGAGCAACGCCACGGGTGAGTGTGCGGCTATGGCCGGCCTCGGCCGCTCGGGTCAGCGCGCGCATCCACCCTTCTGTGGTCCTTTCCCATGTAAATGTTTCTGCTCTCTGTCGGCCTTTTAGAGCCAGGGTCCGGGCGAGTGTGTATCTTCTATGACCGTCACCAGAGCCCGCTCAATCATGTCCAGCTCGGGCACCACGATCAGTCCCGCGTCCGCAACAACCTCGGGCAGGGCGCCCCCGTTGGAAACGATGACCGGCACCCCGCACGCCAGGCTTCCAAGGCCGGCAGACCAAAGCCCTCAAAGCGGCTGGGCAGACAGAACGCCGTGGACGAAGCCATGAGCGCGGCCAGTTCCCTGTCAGTTACGTCCTCGAAAACCTCCGGCCGAGGCTCCGCGCTCGTCCTTAATTCGGCAAGCACTTGAGTCGAATCGATTCCATCTCCAGGCCTTTGCGTGACGAGCACCAATCGATGCGGAAAGCCGCGGGAAGCGAGCCGAGCTACTCGCGCGCTGAAGCAACGGAAGGTTCTTGCCTCGAAACAGCGACGCGACGGCAATAATGTACGGTCGATCGTCGTTCGTCCGCGCCGCCACCAACTCACGGCCGCCGGTGAGGCCAGGTTGAAAGATGTTCAAGTCGACGCCGGGTGGCACCACGTCAATGCAATCGGCGCTGACGCCAAGCTGGGCGATATTGCGAGCCGACGCAAAGGAATGTGTGAGCACGCGTGTCGCCTGCCGCACCGCTTGTGCCGTAGTCGGCGCGATGGCCGATAAGAATGCCGGATCGACATCGGCGGCCAAATCTGGCTCGACCCAGCGGGCTTCGTGAACGAGAGTAACGATGGGTTCAGGGACGGCTCGTTGCGTCGGAATGTCCATCTGTCAGCCAAACATCGGGGGGCGGGGTCGAGGTGTGGTCACCCGGATCGTCGACGATGGAGGCCACGCGTCGAAGACACTCGACGCCGGTGCTCCAGACGCGACCGTGCCCGGTGGTTCGGCCAGACCGGGCCAGATGTGAGTTGACTCCCACCCG
>CAVRVJ010000002.1:0-482556 GCA_963724645.1 uncultured Acidobacteriota bacterium | reverse complement strand
TCGTGCTGTAGAATGCGTTTCCCCGGACGATGCGAGGCTGATCCCCGTGGCCGATGTGCCCAGCCATGCCGTCACGCGTCTCCTCGCCAGATGGAAAGACGGCGACGAGGCCGCGCTGCAGCAGCTCCTTCCGATCGTCCACGCGGAGCTGCGAAGGTTGGCGCAGCGACAGATGGCGGGGGAGGGGCCAGGCCACACGCTTCAGCCAACAGCGCTCGTCAACGAAGCATACCTGCGGCTGGTCAATCTCAAGCAGATGCAATGGCAGAACCGCGCCCATTTTTTTGCGATGGCCGCCCGACTGATGCGGCGCATTCTCGTGGACTTCGCGCGATCGCGCGGCTACCAGAAACGCGGGGGCGGCGCGACGCACGTCTCGTTCACCGAGGCGTTGGCGGTCGCCGAGGGCCAGCCGACAGACGTGGTGGCGCTCAACGACGCGCTCGAGGCGTTGGCTCATGTCGACGAGCGCAAGAGCCGGGTCGTCGAGTTGCGCTTCTTCGGTGGGCTGAGCGTCGAGGAGACGGCCGAGGTCTTGAACGTTTCGCGTGAGACAGTCAAGCGCGACTGGAAGTTCGCGAAGATGTGGCTTCTGCGGCGTTTGCGCAAGTGACACCGGCTCGGACGAAGGGCCCGCGTCGGTCGCGGGCCCTTCCTCGACCTATTTGCGGTGCGTGTGTCTGAGGTACATGCGTCGCGGCAAACCTGGCGACCTGTCGCCCGAGCTTGGCGCCGCGCTCGTCGGACGATCGAAAATGAATCCCGGAATAGACGCGGGCGTCAATGACTTCGCGAACGCCTGCGCTGAAGGTTGTCCAATGGCGCTCGTAACCTGGATTCGTCGGGCTCGTGGCGATAAACGCCACGCCGGGGTCGTCGTCGAAGAGCAGTCTGAGAACGGTCGCCATTGCACTGCTCACGGTCGTGTGCGCGGACACGTACTCGGGAAAGTTCGGCGTGGCGATGAGCGGTGTCCAGCCTGGATCGGCCTCCGTCGCGGGATTGCCATCCTCGTCGGCGCCCTGGATCGCGGTCACCGGACGCCAGAAATTGAAGGTATACTTCGCGTCCCAACACGCGATCCGCGCGTCAGCGCCGGCGACGTTCATGAGCGCGAAATCACGAGCCGCCTCCGACTCGTCGAGGCCGAGTCCGAGCGCGACCTGACGGAGCACGCCGTTCCAAATCACCGCGGCCGGCGCCAGCCAGAATCTCGCAATGTTCGTCTGCTCGGCGGTCCGGGTCGCGCTGTTCAGCGCGCCGATTTCCTTCACCTCGTTCACGTCTCGGGCATAGCGATCGCTCGTCAGGTCGGGACTCTCGTCGGGCCTGAACTGGGCGCCCGACTCGAGCACCCATGGCTGCACGAATCCCCAGCCCGGCAGCAGCGCCGCCGCAAAGGCGGGTGGCGTCGGCACCCACACACCGGGCGCGCCGGCGTTCGGAGGTGTGTACGGATACTGAGCCAGCGCCGCGCCGTCGGCTGCGCGCATCGCGACGATCTCGTCGGCGACCGCCTCGCCAAAGATGAACCCCTGGTCGCCCGGGCTTACACCAAACTTCGCGAGCGACTGGGCCAGCATGGTGTCGAGAAATTGCGTTTGCGACGGCAAAAGCTGCGTCAGCGCACGATACGCGGCGCCGACTGCCGCCGCCGTCGTCGAGGCACCAGCCGGGGGCGTCTGTTTTGACCCGTAGCGGGTGAACTCGTGGCTGACCGCATTCACGGCGTCGCTGACGGCGACGCTGGTGATGGCCATCGACCTCTCCTGCAGCGAGCCGTTCTGGCCGGCTGCACCGGCGGCCGTGATGGCGATCGCGTTCCAGTCGACGACGATGTTTTGAGCCGCAGCGCGCGGCGCAAAGACTGTCATCGCGGCGCCGATGAGCGCGGCGGTCATGCCGGCCCGGAGTCTTTCAATTGACACGTCTCGCATAGAAGCCTCCTCTGGCGCCGCAGACTCATCGCCTGCGGCGCGATGTTGAAGTTGCGGGCCGTGGCACTCACCGACCCGTTCGTCAAGAGAGGCGCGAACGCGAGCGGAAAAGGCACATCTCACCAGAAGCATCGGAGCCGCTGGCGTAGAATGGGGCTTCCAACGGAAAGCGCGAGGCGCGAACCCAGATGTCGGCCGACCGCCAGCGCCAGATCACGCAGCTCTGCCATGCAGCGCTCGAGCGCAACGCATCGGATCGCGCAGCGTTCCTTCGTGAGGCATGTGCGGGTGACGAGGCACTCCGGGAGGAGGTCGAATCGCTGCTGCGCTATGAGGACGCCGGCGACCGCTTTCTCGAGCGGCCCGCGGTCGAGGAGGTCGCGCGCCTGGTGAACAGCCATCCCGAGTCGAACGTGGACTTGGCAGGACGCCGTCTGGGTGTCTACCAGATCGAGGCGCGGATCGGCGCCGGCGGGATGGGCGAGGTCTATCGCGCGCGGGACACAAAGCTCGGGCGCGACGTCGCGATCAAAGTTCTGCCGCCCGAATTCACCCGCAGCGCCGATCGCCGCGCGCGATTCGAGCGCGAAGCGCGTCTGCTCGCGTCGCTCAATCATCCCCATATCGCCCAGGTGTACGGCTTCGAAGAGTCCGAAGGGATCGCGGCGCTGGTGATGGAGCTGGTGCCAGGCGAGACACTCGACACGATCATTCAGGCCCCAGGCCTCAGGCCCGCGCACACGATGGCCATCGCGCGCCAGATCTGCGATGCGCTCGAGGCCGCGCACGAGAAAGGGATCGTTCATCGCGATCTGAAACCCGCCAATATCAAGATGACTCCCGATGGCGTCGTGAAAGTGCTGGACTTCGGATTGGCGAAAGCGAGCGCGAGCGCGTTCGTCAATGCGGCGCATCTGCCAACCAGGACGGCCGAGAGCACGAACCAGGGCGTCATTCTGGGGACCGCGACGTACATGAGTCCGGAACAGGCGCGGGGCCAGCCGGTCGACAAGCGCACGGACATCTGGGCGTTCGGCTGCGTGCTCTATGAGATGCTGACCGGCCGTCGGGCGTTCGCAGGCGACTCGCCGACCGACACGCTCGCGCACGTGATCGAGCGCGAGCCCGACTGGCGCGCGCTGCCGGAGACCACTCCCGAAGTCGTTCGCCGCCTGCTCGAACGCTGTCTTCGAAAAGATGTCCGGCGGCGCCTGCGTGACATCGCTGATGCGCGAATCGAGATCGACGATGCGATCGCCGCGCAGACGGCGCCGACACACCGCACGCCGAGCGTATCCAATCGGAGGCCGCGGGACGGTTCACGCCGCTGGGCACCAATCGGCTGGATCGCCGCGATTGTCCTCGCGTCCGCGGTGGGCATCATCTGGCGCCTGTGGGTCACCGACTACTTCTGGCAGAATCCGCTCGCTGACGCGCGCCCCGCGCATCTGACCGACTTCGAGGGCGAGGAGGTCGACGCCGCGATCTCGCCGGACGGCAAGTTCATGGTTTTTCTCTCGAACCGCGATGGACCGCTCGATGTCTTCGTCAGTCAGATCGGTAGCGGGGCGTTCACCAACCTGACGAAAGGAGGCTTTCGGCCGCCGACGTGGGGGATGGTCCGCGAAACCGGGTTCTCTGGAGACGGAGAGCAGGTCTGGTTCTTCACGCAGGGCCAACACCCGGGATCGCCGACGGACTTTTCGACGCTGATGGGACCCACGATGGGAGGCATTCCGAAGCTCTTCCTTGACCATGGGTCGAATCCAACCTGGTCGCCGGACGGGAAGACGCTCGCGTACCGCACGCAGGATCCCGGCGATCCGATCTTCATCGCGGACAAGAACGCGAGCAATCCCCAGAGAATCTTCTCCGGAGAACCGGGCGTGCATTGTCACTTTCTGATCTGGTCGCCTGACGGCCGCTTTATCTATTTCGTGAAGGGAACGCCGACGACCGATATGGATATCTGGCGAATCCCCGCCCGGGGCGGTAACCCGGAGCCGATCACGTTTCATCATGCGTGGGTGGGTTACCCGGCGTGGCTCGATGCCCGCACCTTGATTTACTCGGCAACGGCCGACGACGGATCGGGGCGGTGGCTCTACGCGATTGACGTCGAGCATCGCATTCCTCACCGCGTAAGCTCGGGCATTGCAGAGCAATATCTTTCTGTCGCGGTCGACCAGGTCCAGCCGCACCATCTCGTCGCAACGGTCGCGAATCCCACAGCCGGCTTGTGGACCGTGCCGATTACGAATGACATCCAACCAGAAAGCGCCGTCAAGCCGATTCAGGCAGCCAATACGCGCGCATTGAGTCCGCGGTATGCCGGCGACTATCTCGCGTTCCTTTCATCCAAGGGTGGCGCTGACGGACTCTGGAAGCTCGACAACAGGGGCTCGGCAGTGGAACTCTGGAAGGGCGGCGACGGCGGCGTTGTCGCGGCTCCGGCGATCTCACCTGATGGAAATCAAATCTGTTTCTCGTACCGCAAACAGGGACGTGCCCAACTGTACGTGATCAACGCCAACGGCACGGGTCTCACGACATTGGCGAAGTCCATTGAGGTGCAAAGCGCCGCGTCCTGGTCACCGGATGGCAAATGGGTGGCGGTTGCTGCGACTCAGGGCGAAGGGACGCGCGTGTTCAAGATTCCGCTCGACGGGGGTCCGCCTGTCCGGTTGCGGGATACGTTGTCGTTCAATCCCGTCTGGTCTCCCGATGACCGGTTCATCGTCTATTCCGAGCAGCAGGCAAGCGCCAGCTTCGACCTCAAGACGATGACCCCTGACGGCGCGCCAGTTGTTGAGCCCGCGGTGGCGTCGTTGGGTTCGCGTCTTCCCCTGGCGTCTGGGACGCCGTATCGTTTCATGCCGGGCGGAAAGACGCTCATCACTCTTCAGGGCACGGCTCCTAATCAGAACTTTTTCCGTCTGGATCTCGAGACCGGCGAGCAACGTCAGCTCACCAGCTTCGGCCTGAAGAGCGGCTCGGTGGTTCAAAACTTCGACATCTCGCCCGACGGCAAGCGGATCGTGTTCGATCGACTGCGAAATCACGCCGACATCGTGTTGATGAATCTCGCCCGCTAGACCTATCGGCTCCGACGCTGACTGACATGGATTCTGGTCGTCGATGTCCGGAACGATCGTGCGAAGCGGCCGCATGGGCTCGTTCACGATCTGGTTCCACACGGCGAAGTGACTCTGAGCGGTGGACGTGCAGCAGGGTTGGCAATACGACGTGGCCCCCGATGGGCGCTTCCTGATTAACACGGAACTGGACAGCTCCGCCGCGCCGATCACCGTGCTGCAGAACTGGAATCCCGCGGTCAAGAAGTGATCGAGCCGAGGATTGGCTCCGCCATCGATACTCATCTCGCTGGCGGATCCGCCTTCACGACCGCGGCACATTCTCACTCGCCCGGTGTCAAATAGCCCAAGAGCTCATCCCGGCAAGGTATCGTCCAGTCGCCTTCCAAAAGTGAGGAACCCGTGGCTCGAACTCCCTTTCTTGTCGTTCTCCTGGCGGCAACGGTTGGCGTTCCTGCGACAGTCGCAGCCCAACCGAACCCAAACCAACCCGACATGTCCATGGATGCGAAGACGCGGGCGGACACGATTACCTCGCTGGCGAAAGGTATGAGGGCAGCATACGTATTCCCCGATGTGGGTGATGCCGTCGCGAAGATGCTCGAGGAACGGAACGCGCGCGGAGAATACAGCGCCGTCACGAGTGCCAAAGCGTTCAGCGACCTTCTGACGACGCAGATGTCCGAAGTCGCCCACGATAAGCACCTCAACCTGGTCTACAGTTCGGGGGTGCTTCCCCCTTTGCCTGTTTCCAGAACGGGAGAACCGCCACCTTCTCCTTGCGCCGCTTGCGAACTGCGTCAGGCACGAGCCGGCAACTACGGGTTCGACAGAGTAGAACGCCTCGGCGGGAACGTCGGTTATGTGAAGTTCAACAGCTTTACCGATGCGGACGGGGGCGATGCGGTGGCGGCAGGGGCGATGGTGTTCCTCGCCAATACGAACGCGCTCATCATCGACCTCCGGGACAATCACGGAGGCGGACTATCCATGTTCGCTTTGCTCGCCTCGTATTTTTTCACTGGTCCCGTGCATGTGAATGACTTCGCCTTCCGTATCGCGGGAACGAGAGATTACACCGTCACGCAGACGTGGACCCTGCCCTACGTGTCGGGCCAGCGATACGTCGATAAGGAGGTTTACATCCTGACCAGTCAGCGCACGTTTTCCGTCGCGGAGGCATTCACCGACGCCCTTCAGTCTCTGAAGCGCGCGACGGTTGTGGGAGAGAGAACGGGGGGAGGTGCTAACGGAGGCGGTCCCTACCGTATTGGTGACCACTTTTTCGCCGCGATGCCCATGGGACGATTATTGAATCCTGTCACCAGGACCAACTGGGAAGGCACGGGAATAGCGCCTGATATCAAAGGGCCGGAGAAAGACGCCCTGTCAACAGCCCAGCGGGTCGCGCTGCAACACCTGGTCGAGAAGACGACGGACCGACAAGCGTTAGCAGCCCTGAAACAGGCGCTCGCCGCGCTCGACACAAACCGGTGACTTCCGTCGCGCTATCGTCCGCTCCGTCGTTCCAGGTTCCTCAACGCTCTTCGCGAATGTCCGACCAGCGCTTTTCCCGCTGTTCCTCAGTGGTCTCTTCGATCCGTGATGCAACAGTCCATACATGGCCGGATGGGTCCATAATCCGCGCCGTCCGGTCACCCCAGAATTGATTCTGTGCAGGCATGAGGACCTTTGCGCCCTTCGCGACTGCACGCTCGACGGCCCGATCTACGTCTGCCACGTACACGAAGATGACGACGGGCGAGCTCCCGTCTGGACTGGGCGTGCGACTGGCAACCATGTCCGGAAACTCCGATTGAACGACGAGGAACGCATCGTTGATACGCATTGCTATGTGAATTGGCGAGCCATCCGGGCCCGGCCGCCGCACCTGCTCGACTGCTCCAAACGCTGCCGCGCAGAAGCTCATCTCGGCTTCAGGGCTCTGGCAGACCAACATGGGGAACACGGCCTGCACGCCATCGGGGATCGATTTGACGGTCGCCATCGCGCTACCTCCAGAGCCCGGCTAACCGAGCGGCATAACGCGCGGCTTCAGCCGCGACGGCTCATGATTTCACCGGCCGTCGTCGGCTGCAAGCGCCGGATAGACGGGTGATCTCAACCGGCAACGTCCCTGAATTGCGCGCGACGGGACCGATCTTGGGCGGATGCATAGCCTGGCATGAACGCCTTCTACCACTCCGTGGGGCCGCGTGGGAAAGTAGAATGCGCTGGGTGGTCCCCGATGAATGCGGCCACATCATTCATTGCTGCGTTCGCTGTCGCCTTCGCCGGCTGCATTTCAGCAAATGACGGCGCGACCGATGCTGACCTGCGCACGCGACCGGCGGTCGATCTGATTCTCAGTGCGTTTGAGCATTACCCGCTCGTAGCCCTTGGCGAGGGCGCCGGACACGGCCAACTCGAAACCCGCACTTTTTTTGCCACCCTGATCCGCGACAGCCGCTTTCCCCGCACCGTCAGGAACATCGTCATCGAATTCGGCAATGCCCGCTACCAGGAGACGATGGACCGCTATGTCTCGGGCCAGCCAGTCATGCGGGATGAACTGCGGCGAGTCTGGGAGGACACGACCCAAGTCAGTGGAATCTGGTCGCTGCCGATGTATGAGCAAATGCTCGCTGACGTGCGTTCCGTGAATGCAGGGCTGGCAGACGCGCTCCGCATTCGCGTCCTGCTCGGCGACCCACCGATCGACTGGAGCACCGTCACCAGCCCTGCGGACGAGGACATGAACGACTGGCGCGATGCCCATTTTGCGTCGGTCATCGATCGTCAAGTCGTGCGTCAGCACGAACGAGCGCTGATCCTGGTCGGCGGCGCACACATCAGCCGCAAGGTCGTATTTCCGAATAGCCTCATTCACTTGCTGGATTCGCGGTTTCCCGGTCAGACCTGGGTGGTGGGAATCCTCGATTTCGGACGGGTAGATCCCGACATCAGAACCCGACTTCAGGGATGGACGCTGCCGGCCGGCGTCGCCGTGCGAGACACATGGTTGGGCAAGGTGAACGTTGAGCAGATCGGGTTCACGCTCTCAATGGGTGTCGTCGAGAATGATGTTGATGCGCTTCTCGTGTTGACGGCCGCGCCGCCCCAGCCCTCGGAGTCGGCAGCGCTCGACCCGATGTATGAACTCGAGCTGGCGCGAAGACGGGCGCTCGCCCGGACGACGTTGGCATTCCGCGGAGCGAAGATTCGGTTTGAGGAGAACCGTGCCGTATTCGCCGCAGGTGCGGATGAACCGCTGCTGACCGTGTTGAAGGAGCTGCGGCGCGATCGTGGATTGAGACTGCTGGTAAAAGCGTTTGCTGATCAAGCGGAGTCCGACCCGGCGGCTCTCTCGACAGAACGCGCGGCGCTTGTCGTCGACTGGCTCGCGGCACGCGGGGTCGACAGGCAGCGCCTGATTCCCAGAGGCTGCGGTGCGGTGCGGCCACTCGATTTCGGGAACACTGCCACCGGCCGTGCCATGAACCGTCGCGCGGAATTGGTGCGGGCCGTACCCACAGCAGGCTGTGAACCGCCCTGGTAACGCACGCAGCGCTCACGTCTCCTTCACTCAGTCCCGACTTGACACGCCGGGCTCACGATGTAGCTCCTTCTCATAGACGCCTCGTCAGCTCCTCTTCGGGTGGCGCAACGATGGTCGGAAGATGGACAAAAAGGACGGGAATGCACGCCAAGTGTGTAAATCTGGCCTCAATTGCAGGCGTCGATGTCAGCTCGGATAAGTCGGCGGCCATCTAAAGTGTTGATGCCAAATAACTTGTCGATCAGCGCGTGAGGTACGCGCTTTGCTCCGTCAATCGGGCTGATTCGAACCGTAGAGGTCATCATGCCCACCGCATTCCGCACTCAATTCGTCCTTTCGTATCTGGCGCTTGCGGTTATGACTGCCTGCACCGGCGGCTCGGGCAACCCCGCCGCGCCTGCTGTCGCCTCGGGCAGCCCCGGCGCGCCTGCTGCCGGCGCCGGCGCAACCATCGCGGGAACCGTGAAGCGCTCGACAAACCCGCTCGGCCTGAAAGTGTCCGTTGTCGGCACGGACCTGTCGGCCGTCGTTGACAGTTCGGGCTCCTTCCAAATCGCCCGGGTGCCTTCGGGCAGTGTTCAGTTGAATTTTGGGGACGCGACGGTCAACGCCACCACACAGCTCTCCAACGTGGCTCAGGACGAGTTCATAGAGATCCAGGTGCAGATCAACGGCGGCAGCGCCACGATCGTGAACGAAAACCGGTCGAGCGGAAAGGTATCGCTTTGCCACCACACCGACAGCGGCGAGTATCAGCTGATTGACGTCAGTGTGAACGCGGAACCGGCGCACCGGGCCCACGGAGACGCCAAGGTTGGCGAGCCTGTCCCAGGGACCCAGAGGCAGGTGTTCGACGCGAGCTGCAAGCCCGTTGGACCGGCGGTGAAGATCAAGAAATCCACAAACGGCGAAGATGCGGACAACGCGCCGGGTCCAAGCATCCCGGTCGGGGATGCCGTGAGCTGGCGTTACGTCGTGACCAATACCGGCACGATCAACCTGACCGGCATCGTCGTGGTCGATGATCGCGGTGTGTCGGTCAACTGTAACGGTCAGACGACTCTTTCAGCCGGGCAGGCGATGACGTGTACCGGGGCTGGAGTCGCGACCCTGGGACAGTACAGCAACGTCGGGAAGGTGACAGCCGTCTCGGCGTCTGGTGCCGTTAACGACTCGGACCCCAGCCACTATCTGGGCGTCACTCCAACTCCAACGCCGCCGGCGCCGGCGCCGGCGGGACAGATGACGATTTGCCACATCCCGCCCGGCAACTACAACGCGCGGCACACGATCACCATCGACGCCAGTGCCTGGCCGGCTCACCAAGGCCATTGTGCCCAGGGGACGTGCGACTATATAGGGTCGTGCAGGTAACCTGCGGTCTGTTGTCTGGTTGGTGCGCGCCGCTGTCGGGGCGCAACGGAGCGATCGAGCCAGGCGCTCTCTCCACTCCAGGCGAAATATTCCGTCGTCCTCCCGGTCAGGCGCTGAAGCGCCTGCGCTGACGCCTACTCAGTTTCGCCCTCCCGTCCGGTGCACATACCGCGAATGAATAATGATGCGGAGAACTTGGCGACCCTCATGCGTGACCAGCCAGGCCCATCGATGATCGGGAGACAGATCGGCGCCTACCGGATCGTCTCGCTGCTGGGAACCGGCGGGATGGGGGAGGTCTATCGCGCGCGCGACACGAAGCTGGGACGGGACGTCGCGATCAAGGTTCTGCCGCCGCTGTTCGTGAACGATCCCGATCGCCTCGCCCGACTTTCGCGTGAGGCACGGCTGCTGGCGTCGGTGAGTCATCCTCATATCGCGGCAATCCATGGGCTCGAAGAAGCTGACGGCGTGCGCGCGATCGTGATGGAGCTCGTCGAAGGGCCGACGCTCTCCGAAAAACTGGCGCCGGACGCCGGGCGCAGGGTGAAGAACGGCCTACCGTTAGCTGACACGCTGAGAATCGCCGGGCAGATCGCCGAGGCGCTCGAGGCGGCTCACGAGAAAGGTGTCATCCACCGCGACTTGAAGCCAGCCAACATCAGGCTCACTCACGACGGTCAGGTCAAGGTGCTCGACTTCGGCCTGGCCAAGGCATTTTCGAGCGACGGCGCCAACAATGACCTCTCGAATCAGCCCACCATCACGGCCACGGACCTGCACCCAGGCGCCATCGTCGGCACGCCCGCCTACATGAGTCCGGAGCAGGCTCGTGGTCAAGCCATCGACAAGCGAACCGACATCTGGGCGTTCGGGTGCGTGCTGTTCGAGATGTTGACAGGACGTGTCGTGTTCGCGGGCGCGACGATCTCGGACACCATTGCCGCGATTCTCCAGCGCGAGCCGGACTGGAGCGCGCTCCCAGCCGACACGCCGCCGGGGATTGGACAACTGTTGCGGAGATGTCTGGAGAAGATCGGCAGGCGCTCAAGTGCGCTGGAACCCCAACGGCAAGGAATTGTTCTACATTGCGCCAGATGACCGGCTCATGGCGGTCCCGATACGGTTCGTGTCAAACGGAAAGACGGTCGAACTCGGCACGCCGCGCGGATTGTTCGTCACGAACGTGGGCAGCGGCGCCCTGAACACGAACAGGCAACAGTATATGGTCGCGCAGGACGGCCAGTCGTTCGTGATGAATTCCGCTGTCGGAGAAGTCACCGCCTCTCCAATCACGGTCATCCTTAATTGGAAGCCGAAACGTTGACCTCGCTTGAATCGGCTATCAGCCATGGCCCCGCGCGCGGCCGTGGCTGTGTTCGAAATCCCTCTCCTTGGTGCCATCCCACCTGTGGTCGTGCTCGACCCGTCCACGTCCGCCTGCCCAGTAGCCGGCGTAGTACCGCTGACCGTCATAGCGGGGCCGGACCCAATACGCGCCCTCATACGGCGCGCGCGTCCAATAGCCGTTGTGCCACGCGTAGTGGGTCGCGACGGGGTACCAGTAGCCCTCGATCCAGACGAAGCTCGGGCCTGGAGGCGGCGGCACGACGTGCACGACGCGAGGCGGGGGCGGCGGACCGATCCTGATGCTGAAAGAGACTTGAGCATTGACGCTCGATCCCAGGCCCATCGACATCAAAAACAGCAACAGCGTCGTCGCGATGACACGGCGCATATGAAATTCCCTCCTGCTCTCTTGTGCAACCACTGTGCCGTCGCCGGAACCTCGCAGCCTGGGCCAAAAGCACACTGGATCGAAGAGCTGCGCTGGGTTACAGCGGGCGTATGTCACCTTTTTTGTGTCGCGAAATCAGACGCCGCCCACCGGAGCGGCTACCGTGCGCACAATTTCTGCTACTGCG
Organism: uncultured Acidobacteriota bacterium; assembly: GCA_963724645.1. Lineage (GTDB taxonomy): Bacteria > Acidobacteriota > Vicinamibacteria > Vicinamibacterales > SCN-69-37 > CAVXSP01. The sequence goes on along the minus strand of CAVRVJ010000002.1, from coordinate 470,666 downwards.
TTCGAGCTCGGCCAGTCCTTGGCTGAATTCAGGCGACCGCATCAGGCTGCCGACCAGCGCCACGGTGGCGGCCTGGGGCGTGATCATTTCGTCAGCAAACTGTCTCGTCTGCACGAAGGTTGGATTCACCCTGTGTGGATGGTAGGGTCTTGACCTATGTCACATCGCACGGCGAGGTCACTTCTGATTGGCCTCGCCGCGACGGCTTGGGCGGCCGGTCTCTTATGAGTGTTCATGGGTATCGGGATCGCATTCCCTCCGGCGAAGAAGCCAACATCGCCATACACCTTGCCAACGGGCATGGGTACCAGATAGCCCGATGGACCCGTCGCCGGCACCCATACCGCCAACCGCGTGGAGCCCTCCGGCTCTATCCCGTCATCATCGCGACCGCGTACCAGCTCTTCGGCGTCGAGTCGCCGACAGCAGTGACTGTCCTCGTGTTGCTCAACGCCCTGTTTTTTCGGTGCGATTGCTTCAGCGATTCACCGGCTGGGCAAACTCGTGTTTCGCTCGGAGACACCGGCGCTCCTCGCAACAGCTCTGCTGGCGTTCCATCCGTTGTTCGTCATGTATATGGGGAACCTGCTGGATGGCGTCCTGTCACTCGCCATGTTCCTGTGGTTGACGGTTGTAGCGGTTGAACTAGGGGATCGCTGCCGAGCGCGGCATCTCAATCGGGCACATGACTGCCATCGGGATTGGAATGGCGATGGGGATCCTGGCCTTGACCAATACATCGTAGTAGCCTCGCTTACCCCGTTGCTCGTGCTGGTGGCTTTCGCCTGGAAGCATCTGTCCGGGGGAAGATGACGGCGCCTCGCGGTCCTCACGCTTGCCGCGTGCCGCCTACTTCGCTCGTCGCATCGGCAGGACGTTCGTCGTCGCCTTGCGCGACGAGGTCGGCGCGGCCAGGCGTGCAGCCGTCTTTTGCCGCTGCGCCGTCACTTTCTCGGCGCGCGCCTTCCCGGCCAACGCCTTATGCTCATCGTACTGGCCCACCGCCTTCGGCATTTCGCGCTCCCGTGGGTTGAGCAACCCGGCCCGGCCGCACGACGAACAGACCCAATACCAACCGTCCTCTCGATGCTCGCGGATCGGAGTGTCATGGCGGCAGGAGAACACGCCGCGTAGGAAATGGAACATGAAGTCAGCGTAAGGCGCACACGCGGGCGGCACATTAGCACAATGGTGGGGGGAAGGGATGTCACCCTCGTGGGGCAACGTTACACTGCTGGGAACGAGAAATTGTTAGCGCGCTGGCGCGGGAATTGCCCTGCGCCGCGCGAAGCAATTTCTTGGCTGGCAGGCCCACGCGTTGACACTTGCATTCGATGGCCTTCGGTTTGCTGCGTTCAGGCCGGGCGGGTGTATAACAGACCACTCGACGAACGGATGACCCAAAGGCCAGCCGCCAGGGTTGAGGCAGAGACGCGCATGTATTCACGACGTGAGTTCGGCCACGCGGCCTTGACGTGCATCGGATGGTCTCTCGTTTCGTCCCGCTTGTCCGCGAAAAGCGAGTCACGGTTCGGCGGCGTCTACATCGGAATCCAGACGTACAGCCTGCGTGCGCTGCCGCACGAAGGCGTCCAGGACGCGTTGATTGCGGCGATGACGAGGGTCGGCTTGACCGAGTGTGAGCTGTTTCAGCCGCACGCGGAGCCGTCTGCCGCTGAAGTGCCCGACCTCGCCAAGTGGCGGCTGAGCGTATCATTGGACTACTTCAAGAACATCCGCAGGAAGTTCAACCGCGCCGGCATCGAGATCAACGCGTACAACCCGCGGGTCAACATGGCCACCGACGAGGAGATCGACCGCGTGTTCGACTTCGCGAAGGCCCTCGGCGCGAAGACGCTGAATACGGGACTGCAGCCGGCAGTCGCGGCGCGCGTGGCGCGCCTGGCCGAGAAGCACAAGATGCCCGTGGCGATTACCCAGCCCAACCCCGAGATCCTGGCGCTGTCGCGGTATTTCCGTTTGTGTTTCGATATCGGCGACGCGACGCGTGCCGGCAACGATGCGTTCAAGATCGTCCGGGACTACCACGATCGGCTCGTCGATATTCACCTCAAGGACTGCAAGTTCAAGGGCGCGAGCGTCCCGTTCGGTCAAGGCGATTCCCAGATGAAGGAAGTGCTGCAGTTCCTCAAACAGAAGCGATCGCCCGTGCGCGCCCGCATCGATTGTGATTATCCCGGCACGGGCAGCTCGGTCGACGAAGTGCAGAAGTGCGTGGACTACGTGAAGCTCGCATTGGCGTAACGTCCAAGAGCCTGGAGGTACGCGATGACACCGGGACCAATGGGGCGGCGGGACTTCGGCGCCGTGACGCTCGGCACACTGGGCGCCGCCGCGTTCGCCAGAACGGCGACCCAGGACAGCTGGACGAACCTCTGGAACGGGAAGGATCTCGACGGCTGGACGACATGGATGCAGCGGCCCGAGCCGACGTCGGAGGTGCCGGGGCTGGCGCGGGGCGCGAACAGACAGTACACGGAGCCGATCGGATCAGGCCGCGATCCGCTCGAGGTCTTCACCGTGGCGTCGAACGTCGATGGCCGGCCGGCCATCAGGATCTCGGGCGAGGTCTTCGGTGAATTGCGCACGACTCGCGTCTTCAACGACTACCACCTGAAGCTGCAGTTCAAATGGGGCGAGCGGAAGTGGCCGCCGCGCGACGGCGCCACCACACAGCGCGACAGCGGGCTGCTCTATCACGTGCACGCGGCTCCCGGGGCCGAGGGTCGCACCTGGGCCCGCTCGATCGAGCTGCAGATACAGGAACGCGACGTCGGCGACCTGTACGCGGTCGGGTCGGCGATCGCCGTTCGCGCCAAGGTGCGGCCTGGCTCGCAGCCGGCGGAGTACATCTACGACCCCACAGGCGTGTGGACGTATTTTTCGCAAATCCCGGGTCAGTCCGGCCGGTGCATCAAGCAGCCGGACAACGAGCGACCGACCGGCGAATGGAACACTGTCGAGCTGGTCTGTCTCGGCCAGGATTGTCTCCACATCGTGAACGGCAAAGTGGTGATGCGCCTGCACGGCCCGACCAGGATTGACGGCGCTCTTCCGACGCCGATCACATCTGGCGCGATCATCCTGCAGTCAGAGGGCGCGGAGGTGTTCTATCGCGACGTGACCATTCGGCCGATAAATGCGATCCCGGCGGAGTACGCCGGGTGACAGAGGCCGCTGGCACAAACGGCCAATACGCCGTCTCATTGCGGCCGCTTCCTCGCGGCATAATGATGGGTCGGTCGCCCGATAGACGCGATGCGCCGGATGACACCCACGTCGGATTCGCCGAAGAGGCGGCCTGGCCGCTTCTCGAGGTCCTCGCCGCTGACGGCGCTCGGGACGCCAGCCGAGTCGCTGCGCATCGAACGCGTCATCGCAGTCTCGCGGCTCTTCTTGACGGCGATCGCGTTTATCGCCATTGAGTTAGAGCCGATCGAGCCCATCCAGTACGCGCCCATTGCGTACGTCCTGCTGATTGTTTTCACGGCACACAGCCTTTCGGCGCTCTTCGTGCTGCGGACGCGAGGGAAGACGACGTTGGCATTCGCGTTGACGACGCACAGCGTCGACCTGCTTCTCGCGACCCTCACGTTGCCGATGGCCGGGCCGAACAACTCTTTTTTCACGTTCTTTCTGTTCGTCCTGGCCGCAGCGGCGTTCCGGTGGGGATTCCGCGAGACGTTGTTGACAACCGTCGCGGCCGTCGCGCTCGTGCTGCTGCACGCAAGACTCGCGCAGGCGGTCCCCGTCCTCAGTCTCTACGGTCACTACGATGCGGACCGCATCGTCGTGCGCGCGACGTATCTGGCGATGATGGGTCTGCTGTTGGGCTACCTGGCCGAGGAGACGCGGCTGCTTCGGGCGGAGACCACCGCCATTGTGACGCTGCTCGGCAAGATCAGACTTGATGCCGGCATGACGCAGACCCTCGGCACCGTCACTCATGAGATGGTGATGCTATTCAACGCGTCTCGCGTCCTGCTCGTCGTTGAAGACCTGGCCAACCAACGGCTGTTGCGCTGGGACACGTCCGTTGGGTGGAGCACGCCGACCGTCACTGCCGGTGATTCCCTCGAGACCGACCGCCAGCGCTATTTGACGGCGTTCGGCGACCTGAGTCTCGCCCTGGCGCGCCGGCCATGGCCATGGTCCTTGCGGTCGCCCTACCAGACGACGGCCCTCGATTCGGTGGGACAGACGAAGTACGCGGTTCACGTCGCGATGCCCGATTCGCTCATGGCGGCGCACCCGTTTCGACAACTCATCGCGGCGCCGGTGAGGTTCGGGGACGACTGGGTAGGCCGGGTGTTCGTGCTCGACCCTCGACTCGGCGTGCGCCGCGTCGCGCTCGCGCGCTTTCTCCAGACGCTCGTGCACCAGGTGGGCCCGGCCATCTTCAATGTGTATTTGCTCGGCCGGCTGCGGGCTCGAGCCGGCGCCATTGAGCGCGCGCGCGTCGCCCGCGAGCTGCACGACGGTGTAATTCAATCGCTCATCGGCATCGAGATGCGGCTCGAGGTGCTCCGCGGTCAGGAGCCTTTACGCTCGATGCCTGCCGGCGGCGAACTGGCGCGCCTGCAGACAATGGTACGAGACGAGGTGCTCAACCTGCGCGAGCTCATGCAGCAGATGCGGCCGCTCGAGTTCGATCCCGAGGAGATGCTCGACCACCTGGCGGACATGGTGCAGCGCTTCGGCCGGGACACGGGCATCACGGCGCGCTTCGCGACCGACCTGAAGGAAGTCGACCTTGCGCGCAACGTGTGCTTCGAGCTCACCCGCATCGTGCAGGAAGGACTGGTGAACGTGCGCAAGCACAGTGCAGCGCGCAGCGTGCTGGTCCGCTTCAGTGCGCGGGGTGGCTTCTGGATTCTGGACATCGACGATGACGGACGTGGGTTCCCCTTCCAGGGGCGCCTCAAGCAGGACGATTTGGACGCACGGCGGGTCGGTCCGACTATCATCAAGGAGCGCGTCCGCTCGATCGGCGGGCAGCTCAGTATTGAGACCGCGCCGGGGCGCGGCGCACGCCTCGAGGTGCTCGTCCCCCAGGAGGTTCATGGATAGCGGCGAACATCGCGTCATCCGCGTGCTGATCGCTGACGATCACCCGATCTTCCGGGACGGCCTGCGCCTGCTCCTGGAGTCCGAGCCGGGCTTCGAGGTTGTGGGTGAGGCGCAGGACGGCGCGGAGGCCGTCCAGCTGACGAGGAAGCTCCGGCCCGACGTCCTGCTGCTGGACATGTCGATGCCGCGCGTGACCGGCCTTCTCGCGCTTCAGGAACTGGCGAATTCCGGAGATGTCGTGCGGACGATTCTCCTGACGGCCTCGATCGGCGAAGAGGACATGGTCACCGCGCTCCAGCTCGGCGCTCGCGGCGTCGTGATGAAGGACGCGGCGACTCAGATCCTGTTCAGGAGCATCCGGAGCGTGATAGACGGACAGTATTGGGTGGGTCGAGAAGCCGTCGGCAACCTTGTGCAGACGCTGCGAAAGATGATGGCCACCAGCGGCCAGCCAGCGGCGAAGAAGACATTCGGCTTGACCAAGCGCGAGTTCCAGATCATCGGAACGATCGTCGCCGGCTCCTCGAACAAGGACATCGCACGCGAGTTCAAGATCAGCGAGGACACGGTCAAACATCACCTGACGAACATCTTCGACAAAGTCGGCGTGTCGAGCCGGCTCGAGCTGGCGCTGTTCGCGGTCAATCACAAGCTCGTCGAGGAAACCTGACGGAAATCTTGTAAGGGGTTCCGGCACCGAGTAAGTTTCGCGTGCCAGTGTCCGCGAGCCGTACACTCGTCCCCGCGATCCTCCCCCGAGACGCCCGGCACGATTCTTCCTGAAGGATGTGCCGGAGGCGTTCATGTCAGGTGACAACTGCGACGTGTGTAACGCCCGTGAGGCTCGGCTGCTGCACGCGGTGAGTCTCTACTGCCAGGTCGACTACTACCGGTGCGATCGGTGCGGGCATGTGTGGACCGTGCCGAAATGGGGCGACAGAAAGAAGCGTCGCGCCGTGACAAGGACGCTGCCGGACACCGAAGCTTCCGAGTAGCCGGCCGGTCTGGGCCGTCGCCACGCGCCTGCGGACCGATCTCGAAACTCTCGCTTGAGAAAGTCGGGCGCGCGTTCCTGCAGCGGCGTCGCGTTCCGTACGATGACTGTCGCAGCCTGAGACAGTCGCGCTGGGCCAATTTCCTGTTGCCCACACGAAGGAACTACGGCACGGCCTTTGCTCCCTCATCCGGTGTCAGCCACCGCGTTCGGGGGACGGTGGCACAGGGTTGATCTTCCCCGTAGGAGACTGCCATGTTGTATTGGGCGTTCGTCTTCCTGGTGATTGGCGTCATTGCCGCGCTCTTCGGTTTCACTACTGTGGCAGGCGCGTCGCTCGGCATCGCGAAGTTCCTGGCCGGCCTGTTCGTCGTTCTCTTTCTGGTGCTATTGGTGCTCGGTCTGGGCGCCGCACGACGAGTGTGATGCCTGGTCGCGGCCATGTCGGCGATCAACGGCGCGCGGGATCGAGGCAACTCGATTTCGCGCGCCGCCGCACACATCATCTGCCCTCCAGTATCTCTGGCAGGATCGCTTTCGGATCACGGTACCCGTAGAATGTGATTTGATCGAAAGACCATGGCTCCGTTGTGTCGTCGGGCTCTGGTGCTGATGACGCTGGCCGCGGCAGCGGCCGGGGCGCCTCTCCTTGCGCAAAAGAAGGCGGAGCTTCCAGGTGGTCAGGCGCTGCCGAAGGCCGTCAAGGAAGCGCTCGACGATCGTTTCAAGCGCTGGGAGGTGGCGTCGGTCGATCCTCAGGCGATTGCGTGCCGCCGCGACGGGGAGGAGTCGCCGGCCATCGTGCAGGCGGACTTCAACAGCGACGGCCAGCAGGACATTGCTCTCGCCCTGAAAGTCGGCGATGAAGTCCGCCTGATCGTGATTGTCGCGCGCATGGAAGAGAGCACGCTGATGGACGTCGACTCGCTTGGCCGCGGCGCGGCGGGCGGGTATCTGGGGATCGAGAAGCGCGGGACCAAATTCAAGGCCTCGAACGTCGGCGTCGAGGACTTCTTCCCGGCAGATACGCTGGCTGTTTACCGCTGCGGCCAGCCAAAGACGGCCTACTTCTGGGCCGCCACCGGGTTCACCAAAGTCGTCATCCCGTAGCGGTCTTCTTCTTCAAGACCGCTTTCAAGTCCACCGGTTTACCGGTCCGCAAGGTGGCCCATAGATCGCCGACCGACCGAAACCGCGCCGGGGCGGTCCGAATCGTGAAGTCGTGCGGATCGACGCCGGCGTCGATCTCCTTCCAGGTCAGAGGCGTCGAGACGCCCGCGTAATCGCTGGCTCTCGCGGAATATGCCGTGGCCAGCGTCTTGCCGAGGATGTTCTGCAGATAGTCGATGTAGACGGTGCCTCGTGGCCGCTTCTTGACCATGCGCTCCACGGTGGCGACGCGCGGATGCTTCGCCGCCACGATGGTCGCGACGATCTGACAGAGCACCTGACCGGTGTCGTAGGTGGTGTCCTTGGGCAGCGGGACATAGATGTGCAGGCCGCTCGCGCCGGAGGTCTTCGGCACGCCCGGGATACCGAGTCGATCGATCTCGTCCCGGACCCATCGCGCGACGTCCAGCACGTTGGCAAACGTCGCCTCGTCGCCCGGATCGAGATCGATCGCGGCCTGATCCGCATGCAGCGGATCGGCCACGCGCGAGAACCACGGATCCTGCGAGATCGCTGCCAGCTGCGTCATGTACACCAGCGTCGTCAGCGATCCGCCGATGAGCCGATCGCGCGGTCCTTCCTCCGTGGTCGGCTCGACATCCTTCGGCAGGATCTCGCGCCGCACCCCCGGCGGCACCTGCTCGGGATGGCGCTGTTGATAGAAGGCCGGTTTGCTGACTCCGTTCGGGAAGCGCTTCATCACGAGCGGCCGATCGTCCACGGCCGGCAACAGATACGGCGAGACCTCGACGTAGTACCGCAGCAGGTCGCCCTTCGTCAGGCCGAGTTTCGGCCAGAACAGCTTCGCCAGATTCGTGACTCGCAGCGTGCTGCCGTCAGGCAGCGCGAGATCGCCGTCCTTCTTGTTGTGTTCGAGCGTGGACAGTTGCTCGAGGAGCGGGGAGAGATCCGCCGGCTTGGACCTCGAGGCCTGGGGCCTGGGGCCTGGGGCCTGGGGCCTAGGGCCTGAGGTCCGCCTGTTCCTCTTCCACATCGACGGCGCCGGAAGCGCTGGCTTGGCCGGCCGCGTCCGGTCCTCGCGCCTGACCGCCCTCGCTTTCTTGTCGGTCCGCATACCGAGGTACACAGGTTGACGTAGAACGCCGTCGCTCGTCCACTCGGTGAAGCGCAGCTCGGCCACGAGTTCAGGCTTCACCCAGTGCGGCCGTTCCGATGTCTTGAACGCGTCGGCGAACGGCGACTTCGGGATCTCGATCTTGCGCAGCAACGCCGCGACACGGTCGAGCTCCTCCTGGTCGAATCCGGTGCCCACGCTGCCTGCCCATCGCAGGGCGCCGGCATCATCGTAGTAGCCGACGAGAAGCGCGCCGAAGTGCTGTCGCGACTGACGCGGCTCGGTCCACCCGCCGACAACGAATTCCTGCTGTTTGAGGAGCTTCATCTTCCGCCACGCCGGTGTGCGGCGGCCACTGTGGTAGACCGCGTTGACGTCCTTGACGATGAGCCCTTCCCAGCCTTCGCGCCGCGCGCGCCTCAGCAGCGGCCGGCCATCGTCGAGCGCGATTTCACTGAGCCGTACGATGCGCCGATCGACGCCGCCGGGCTGCACGCGCTCCTGCAGCCGCATCCGCCGCTCGGCCATGGGACGTCCGCGCAGATCCTCGCTGCCGTCACGGAGGAGGTCGAACAGAATGAGCGCCGCCGGCTGCTGCTGCGCGGCGTGGGCGATGTCCGCCGGGCTGCTGCGATGGATGCGGCCCTGGAGGTGCTGAAAGCCGAGCGGGGTCGCCGCTTCATTCGTCGCGACGATTTCGCCGTCGAGCAGGACCGGCGCGCGGAGATTCCGCGACACCGAGGCGAGTGCGCGGACGATCTCGGGAAACTGCGCGCTCTTGTTGTTGCCGTTGCGTGAGTAGATGGCGATCCGCGGATCGCGGCCTCGACCGCCGCCGGGTTGAATGTCGATCAGCGCGCGGATGCCGTCGTACTTGGGCTCGTACGCCAGGCCTCGCTGCGCAATCGGTGGATCCGCCAGCGAGGCCAGCATCGGGCGGACGTCCGCTGGATCTTCGCGCCAAGGCACGGATTGATTGTAGGCCTCAGGCCCTAGGCCCCAGGCGCTAGTGAAAGCGAAATGCCGGGTCTGGGGCCTTGGGCCTTGGGCCTGGGGCCTTGGGCTCTAGCTCTTGTGCACCGCAAACACCGTCGTCTGCCCCTTGGCGTTGAACCTCAAGACCGTGTACGGCTGAAATGGCTGCATGTCCATGCCTGGCGCGCTGGAGGGCATCCCGGGAATGGTCAAGCCGGTGATGCCCTGGGGTTTCTGGGCCAGCAGCTTCTTCACGTCGGCCGCCGGCACGTGCCCTTCGATGACGTATCCGCCGGCGAGCGCCGTATGACAACTGGCGAGCGCCTCGGGCACGCCGCGCGCGCGTTTCACGGCGTCGGTGTCGCGCGTGTTCGTGACCGCGGGCGCGAACCCATTGGCCTTCATGTGGGCGATCCAGGCCTCGCAGCACCCGCAGCTCGGGTCCTTGTAGACGACAAGGGGAATTCCGGCCTGCGCCCGCGCATGGGCGCGCCAGGCCACTGCCGCCGAGGTGATCGCCGCGAGCCGCCTCAACCATTCACGGCGCGATAGGGGCTGTGTCATCGACCTTCATTGTATGAGACTCCGCCGCCCCAACGTGAAGCACGCTGGAGCGCTAGGAACGAATCGGGAGCTGACCTGGGGTCAGGGCGTCAATGGTCGAATCGTCACTTCGGGGCCGCGACGCTGTTCGTGCGCACCGCGGGCGGCGGCACCCAACCTCGTTTGACGAGGAGAAACGCCGACAGATCCGCAACCTCGCCTGAAGCGAACTGCGGCCAGATCGTGCCCGACCGCCGCAGCTTGTCCTCCATCCCCTCGGCGTGATTCCACATCGCGGTGATGATGGCCGTGGGATCGTCCAGATTCGGCACGGTCTTCAAATCCGGCCCCGTCTTCCTGCCTCCGCCGATCGTGTGGCACGTCGAGCACTTGTCGGCGAAGATCTTCTCGCCGCGGTCGGGCGCGGCATAGACAGTGGCGTAACTGACGAAATAGAGGTAGGCGATGATGTCGGCCATCTCCTGGCCGGAGAAACTAACGCGAGGAATACCGCGCTTCTGGAATTCCGCGGTCATCTTATGACTGTGGTTCCACATCAGGCCGGCCACTGACGCGATGGGGCCCAAGAAGTCGCGGCTGCGCGCCCCAAGGTCGGGCCCCACCCGGCCGCCGATGCCGCCGATCGCGTGGCAGTCGCGGCAACGCTTGCTCGTGAATAGATCAGCGCCACGACGAGGGCTCCCCGGCTCGTAATACACGCGATCGGCGCTGTTCGCGTTGTTCCCGGTCTGCAGGTACGCGAGGAGGTCACCCATCTCATTACCCTGGAACTGCGGCCAGGCGACCCCGGCGCCCCGCATGACTTCAGCCATCTTGTCGCCGTGGTTCCACATGGATTGCGCGATGTAGATGGCGGAGAAGTTGCCACGGTAGGTTTCCAAACTGGGCCCGGCCTTCTTGAAGTCGGCGGGAGTGCCGTGGCAGATGTCGCAACTCTTCGCGTTGAAGAGCTGGCGTCCGCGCACCGGGCTTCCGGGCTCACCGACCTGTGCCAGGTAGTAGCGATAGGCTGTCAGGAAGGCCAGCAAATCGGCCATCTGGCGGCTCTCGAGCACGGGAATCGGCACCTTCAGGTCATGCATTTTCTCGCGCATGACCGCGCCGTGGTTCCAGAACGCGCCCGCCAGGTCGAGGACAGTCCCGGGAAACACGATGCGACCAAGGTCGGGACCGACCCGGCTCTCGCTCGCGCCGAGCGCGTGGCATTGTACACAACGCTTCTCAGCGAACAACCGGGCTCCTGCCGCCGGGTTATCTGGCAGCTCGACCGGAAGGCGGACGACCGCCCCCGCTGTCGCAGGGCGGACGGGGGCCACGGCCGCCCCAGGACGGCCGGGAGTTGGACCCGACGCGGGCCGGCCGGGCGCCTGGGTCTGCGCCTTGCCCGCGATGGCGGCGACGAGCAGCAACGAGACGAGGAGTGTCAGGGTGCGCATCAGGCTTCCAGTGCAACGGGGACGGCGGCCTTGGGCGCCCGCGCCGCCGCCTCCTCCTGCAGTTCCCAAATCGACACAATCGGGAAGAGTTTCGTGAATCCCATATAGAGCAGCGTGAACGCCGCGAAACAACCGGCCATGAGCGACCATTCGACCCAGCTCGGCCAGTACGAGAAGCCGTGGACCGGCGCGCGTGGATTCGACAGTGTCGGCACGACGATGGTGAACCGCTCGAGCCACATCCCGATATTCACGAACACGGACGCGACGACGGTGCCGGTGATGGTGCGCGTTCTGGAGTTGGCCAGGATTCCGAACGGAATGACAAAACAACTGGCGATCATCGTCCAGAAGTACGGCGCGAACCGACCGAACAATTTCTCATTCAGGACGGTGACTTCCATCGGGCCCTGGCCGTACCAGGCGGTGAGATGCTCGGCAAACGTGAAGTAGAGCCAGAGGCACGCGAAGACCAGGAGCAGCAGGCCGAGGTTGTTGAAATGAATGGGCAGCAGGTATCGCTCGAGACTGTAGACCCTCCGCACGATGGCCATCGCGACGATGATGGCGGCGATGCCGGAGAAAATCGCCCCGACCACGAAATACGGGCCGAAGATGCTCGAGTGCCACATCGGCTGAATCGTCATCGCGAACACCCACGACACGACCGTGTGCACGGAGACGGCGATCGGAATGACGACGATCGCCATGATGCCGATGATCCGCTCGAGACGATGGTGCTGCCGCTCGGTGCCGGTCCAGCCGAGCGCCAGCCGGCTGTACAGGCGTTTCCGCCAACCCGTCGTGCGGTCGCGCAGGATCGCGATATCCGGAATGAGCGGGAGGTACAGGTATGTGGTGCTCGCCGTCAGATAGACGCTGATGCTCGAGATATCCCAGAGGAGCGGCGAAGAGAAGTGGGGATGAAGGATGACGAAGAGCGCCCGATCCGGCCGGCCAAGGTCGAGGATCACGTTGCCGACGCCGAAGAAGAGCACGAGCACGGTGATGACCTCGGCCATGCGCGTAATCGGCCGCCGCCACTCGGCGTCCACGATACGCAAGATCGCCGAGATCAGCGTGCCGGCATGAGACACGCCGATGAAGAACACGAAGTTCGTGATGTAGAGCCCCCAGTACACCGGTCGACCGAGGTGCGTGGTCCCGAGGCCGTGGCTCAGTTGCCACGCCCAGGCGAACGCCGCCCACGCGACCACCCCGCCGAGCGCTGTCGCCCAGCGGCGGAAGCTCGGGCCAACGGTGAATATGGGGGTGATGATTGGCTCGACGTCGAAGGCGTCGGCGTGAACGGCGGGCTGCGTCATCACTCATTCCCTCGCAAGTAGATCACTTTCGGACGCGTGCCGAGTTCCTCGTTCATCCACCGGAAGGCGCGTGAGTTGGCGGCGAGCGACGAGACCGCGCTGTGAGGATCGTCGAGATCGCCGAACACCATCGCCTCGGATGGGCACGTCTGCACGCAGGCAGGCACGTAGTCGGTCGAGGTCAACTCGCGCCCCTCGGCCTTCACCCGTTCGCGCGCTTGCTGCAGCCGGTGATGGCAAAACGTGCACTTCTCGATCACGCCGCGCGGGCGGAGCGAGACGTCGGGGTTGTGCATGCCCGCCATGGAGTCCGGCCAGTCCGGGCTCGTCCAGTTGAACACTTTCACGGCATAGGGACAGGCATTGGCGCAATACCGGCAGCCAATGCACCGCGGATAGATCTGCGCGACGATGCCCTCTGGATTGATGTACGTCGCACTCGTCGGACAGACGTCGATGCAGGGCGGACGATCGCAGTGCTGGCACATGACCGGCATCGGCGTCCGTTCGCGCTGCCCGGCGGTTTCGACCGGCTCGAGTTGGATCCAGGACATGAGCCGGCCAGAAGACGCCGTCTCCGGCGTCGAAAACGGCACGTTGTTCTCGTGCTTGCAGGCGACGACACACGCCTGGCACCCCGTGCACCGGTCGAGATCGATGACCATGCCCCATCTCGCCATAGGCCCCTACACCCGCGTCACGTTGGCCGGCACCGTTCCGAGGGCCGACCGCCCGCGCGGCCAAAGCCGCCTCACATCCGCCGCAGGTGTGCGCGCCCAACGGCCGCCACCCGGCATGAACGGCACATGGGCGATGGCCACGCTATCCAGCGCGGCGCCGTCGGCCAGAACCGCCACAGCTTCAATCGCTCCGTAGGGCGAGCTCACCCGCACCCAGGTCCCTTGCTCAATCTTCAGGGCGTGCGCGGTGTCCGGGCTGATCTCCACCCAGACCCGCCAGGGCGACCCGTCCGGCTGGCCCAGCAACTCGAACAGCGCGGGCTGATTCTGGCCGCCCATGAGGTCGACCACGGCCGGGGTGAATGCGGTCGCGCGAAGCGGATACTCGTTCTGCGGCGAGAGTTCGTCTTTGCGCGCCGCGCTGGTGGCCGGCAGACTCAACGACGGCCCGTCACGCCCTTCGAGGGTCGTCAGGATCTCGCCCCGGCTCGAACGCCGGATCCAGCCAGCCTCCTGCGTCGAGGACGGCCGTCGCGAAGGATCCAGGCGAGTTCGCGGCCTGAATCCACCAGCCCCCGTGTTCCAACTGTCCGACCCACTCCGTCTCGTAGGGAGTCGCGTACGGTGTCCCACGCCGTTCATGTCCGAGTCGCGCGACTTCGGCGTTGACGAGGTCTTCCGACGTGTTCCAGTTGCACGACGCCGCGACATCCCGGCCGACTGCGGTGGCGATCATCTTCAGCAGCGCGCCCGCATCGCGTGTATCCAGTCGCGCAGGGGCGGCGGGCCGGGACAAGGCGATCTGCTCGCCTCGGATGGCCGCGGGCGGCACGACGGCGTGCCAGCTCTCGAGCGGCGTGTGCATGGGCATCAAGAGGTCGGCGGCCTGGGCGGCCTCGTCGAGATACGGCGAAAAGCTCACCACGAATTCCGCGCGCTCCACGGCCTCGAACAGGGCGGCCGGCGTCGACAGCGAACGCAGCGCGCGAGGCGTCCCGCAGCGCGACCACACGCGTCGACGACAAATCCTCCTGGCTGGCCTGTGCTCGATCGGGCTCAGTCGTCGCCTTGGGACCCACCGCGGCGAACAACCCGCCCGGCCGGTCGAGCGCGCCCACGAGGGTATTGAGTGACATGACGGCCTCGATGAGCGACGGATCGGCATCGGTCGCGACCGTGACGAGCGGGCGCGGACTCGCCACCAGATCCCGCGCCAGACGCAGCACGGTGACGACCGGCACGCCGGTGACCGCCGCGACATCGTCGGGCGTGTAGCGCGCAACGACGGATCGCTCGAAGTCGGGGATGTTGCCGATCGAGGCGCCAAACGTGTCGCGGGCCGTGCGGCCTTCGCGGAGCAGCACTGCGGCGATGCCATAGGCGAGGGCCGCCTGCCGATCGGCCGGCATAGCCAACCACTCGTCTGCTTTCCTGGCAGTCATCGAACGGCGCGCGTCGATCTGCACGAGCCGACCGCGCTCCTGCGGGGAGCCTCGGCGCAGTCGTCCGTACGAGCGCTGTGTCCAGACGGGCGAGAGCCAGTCCTCGGTGATCGGCGCCCCGAACGACAGCACGTAGGTGGCGTGTTCCAGATCGAACAGCGGATCGGCGTCAACACCGGTCAGTGAGGCGAACGCATCGCGCAGGCGCGGTGCAGCCGCGGCCGGCGTCCACCGAAGCCGCGCGCCCGCGGCTGTCCAGAAGTGGGTCCAGGCGTCGGCCAGCGGCCCGTGCTCTTCAGATGCGACGGCGAGAATCCGGCCTGGACTGGCGGCGGGCTGCAGCTTCGAGGCGAGCAGGGCGATTGCGGCGTCCCATTCGATCCGCTGCCACTCGCCCTTCCGGCCCGTGCCTGTCCGGCGCGCGGGACCCGTCAGCCGGTCCGGATCGAAGTACGACTCGAGCGCCGCCTGCCCTTTCGCACAGAGTCGACCCCGGCTGATGGGGCAGAGCGGATTGCCTTCGAGCTTGACCGGGACGTCATTGACGAGGCGCACGCGCAGTCCGCAGGCGGCGGGGCACGCGCGGCACGCCGACGTGGCCCACCGCTCGGGGGCGCCGCCGTGCCAGGTGGCGGCGCGCTCGTCGGCGCCGCGAGAGCGCGCGGCGCCCGAGTTCGCCGAGCGTGACGCCCGCGACGGCGGCGCCGCTGTA
Organism: uncultured Acidobacteriota bacterium; assembly: GCA_963724645.1. Classification (GTDB taxonomy): domain Bacteria; phylum Acidobacteriota; class Vicinamibacteria; order Vicinamibacterales; family SCN-69-37; genus CAVXSP01. The sequence continues at coordinate 455,202 of CAVRVJ010000002.1, read as the reverse complement.
GAGGAGAAAGTCTCGCCTGGTCAGGTTGGTCGCCATCGCGTTATCGGTGACACGCCGCGCAGTCGGCGCTGGCGCCCTCCCGTTGGTGGCACCCGAGACAGGCATCCATCTTCAGTCGCACCGGCGCGCGCGGAGGCGGTGCGGTCCGCTGTCCGATGTCCGCGTGGCAAGACTTGCAGTCGAGTCCGCCAAGCGTCACGTGGCGGCGGTGCGAGAACGTGACGTAGTCCGGCAGATGCGTGACCGGCAGCCAACGGGCGGGGTTCGGTCGCTGGATCGCATCCCAGTCCTTCTGACTGACCGATCGCGGAGGCGAGGCATGGCATTTCGCGCAGGTCGCGCCTGAGGGGAACGTGGCGTGGGCACTCGTCTCCACGCCGGCATGGCAGGTCGCGCACGCCACGTTGCCGTGCTTGGCGTGGTTGAAGGCGAGCGGCTGGGTCAAGGCGCCCACCGGCAACACCAGGACCCAGGCGGCCGCGACCGCGAGCGCCGTGGCTCCGAGGATGAAAGGCCGGACCATACGTCACTGCCTCAGTGCGAAGATGCTGCGATCCCGCCCCGGCCTTCTTTGAGCTTCTTCTCGTACAGTATCCTTCTTGCGGGTCTTCGAGTCGTAGACGAGGAACTCGTAGATTTGGTGGCCCTGATCAGCGTTGATCCAGGTGCCCGCCTTGTTCATCATCCGTTTGACATAGCGCTCCCATTCGTCCTCGAGCGCGAAGTCGCAATTGATAGGCCGGGCGAGCGTGTGGCACTTGACGCACTTGACGCTGAACACCTTGTAGGCGTCCTGCATGTCCTTGGGGTACTTCGAGACATCGATCTTGTTCGGCCCCTTGTCGTAGGCCGCAATTCGCGGATCGAGGGGCTCTTTCTTGGCCGGGCTCGTGGCCTGGCCGCGCAGATCCGCCGACAGGGCGGCAAACGCCCAGAGGCTCGCGGCAGAAACCAGCAGCAGGGCCTGCAAGCGCTTGCGCGTGCGGTTGCCATTCATGATGTGCTCCTTGATGTCTCAGAACGTCCGGTCCCAGTGGCCTTCAGCGCCAACTCTTCTCCGCGGATTTCGGATAGAGGCTCAGCAGGTACTGCACGAGGTCGTTGACCTCCTGCGCGCTCATCCGGTCGCCCCACGACGGCATACGGAACGGCGGCGTCGGCCCCTTCGCATCCGCGAGCCCGATGTTCGCGTTGCCCTTGCGAATCAGCCCGGCAATCTCGGCGGGCGTGTAGCCTTCCTTCACCATCGTGATGTTCGGCACCTTGCCCTCGGTCTCCGCGTTCGGATTCGCAAAGCCGCCCTTGCCGTCGTCGCCATGACACATCCGGCAGCCGTAGCGCTCGTAGACCAGGCGCCCGCGCGCCGCCGCGGTGTCGGGCACCGATGGCCTGACGATGCGGATGGACTCGGGCGCGGGCAGCCGGCCGTAGACGCGACCGGCCACGAGCACCACGACCGCACCTGCCACGAACTTGCCCAACGCCCCATACGTCTACTCTGCGCTCCGTGAATGAGTTCGTGATGAAAGTCCGATGAAGGTTCTTTAATCGATCAGAAGCTCAAGACGTAGGACAGGCCCAGAGACATGCACCGTGTACTTGAATGGCTGCTCGTTGGTCGGCAGTTGCGTGCTGAGCGAGCCGAACTGCATCCCTTCGTACATCCAGTCCGCGGTTTCGCGAATGCAGGTACGCGTATGCGACATGCAGCGCCTGACCCTTGCCGGCCTGCCCGCCGCTGAACATGTACTTGCCGTTCAAGCGCACTTCAGTCGTGTCCGAGGTCATGGTCGGCAAGGGCGTCGCGGGGATGAAGAAGGCGGCGATGGTTGTCGGCGCGGCCGCCGGACCGGTGAGCAGGTTGTTCGCCCAGCTTCCGCCGGTCACGTTGTTGTCCCAGTGCGCCCACATCGCGATGAAATTGCCCGTGAGCGTTCAGCTTGCCGGCCTTTTCGCTCAACCCGAGCCCAGCCGTATGGGCTTTCTCGAGTCGGTCGGCGGACCAGTTCAGGCAGGGATCCACCTTGTTGTTGTTGTTCCGTTGCTGGAGCGTCGTGTAGCCGTTACAACTGTTCCCGGAGAGACCCACGACGCCCGGCTGGCTGTTGGCAATCGCGCTCGTGTTGTTGTTGGCGGTGTACGTGTTGCCCGCGCATGAGAGACCGCCCGTCGTCGTAGGTGTAGAACACGTTGACGCTCGTCTTCTCCCCCAGCGCGTACGTGCCGTCGAGATCGACCGCCCAGCTCTTGGCGTCCTGCAGGCCATAGAACGCGCCGGGGTACGCGTCCTTGTTCAGATCGACGCCGGCCTGGAATGTCAGCTGATCGGTGGCCTGCCAGGTGAGCAGCGTGCGGATCTTGCCACGATTGCGGTCGGAAACGTAGTACCGTCGCATCCCCGGCAGTTCGCTGATGCGGTTGATGTGTTGGCGTACATCGCGTTTGCCAGCGCGTTGTTGATCGGGAAGAACTGCTCATGTTACCGGTCGTGGCGGCGAAGCCGAGCGCGGGCCCGTAGCCCGTCCATCCGTTCGCAGTCATGAAAGACAGCGCGGTCGCGCCGCCGGTTGCCGTTGAGGGGCTCACATTCGCGTAGGGCACCAGCGCAAGAAACGCGTTCTCGTTGTAATCCGGCGCCCGGCGCTGGGCGTACGCGTAGCTGATCCTGCGCGGTCAGGCTCTCGCTGATATCCCGTCCGCCATTCGGCGCGCAGCGTCTGCTCGTGGGTCGTCGGCGCATCGGCGCAGTTGACCCACGAACCGGGGCAGGAGTAGTCGAGTTTCTCGAAGCCGTAGCTCGCCTTGATCTGCTGCCGCGCTGCCACCGCGAAGTCGGCTTCGGCGTCGAACTGATTCATCCGCCGGCTGTAGGGCCGGTTGGCGTTCGCGTTCTGCGCTGACGATGGCGCCCAGCGGATTGTTTGGGCCAGCGGGAAATCAGCGTGTTCGGCGCGCGGGCAGCGGTTCGTTGGCGTCCGCGTACTGGTAGATGTTGACCGGCGTCCGGTTGTCGCGGTTCGTCGTAGCGATACCCGATGCTGGTGTTCAACTTCTTCGCCGGCTTGGCTGGTCAGTTTTGCGCTGAACGACGTGTTCACCATGAGGCCGTTCAGCGAACTGACCGGGCACCACGGGCGTGCTGGCGTCCGGATGAACGCGACGTTCTGCGTATTGCGGGCATACGATCCGGTGGCGACCAGCTTGGTGGTGGACGACAGGTTGACGCCGCCCGTCGCGCTGAACTGGTTGAAGCTGTTGTCCGGGGTGCTGCTGATGGTGTTGGCATTCGGCACCCCGGCAAGGCCGCCCAGTTCTGCCATGACATGGAAGGGACGCTGTTGGTGAAAAACGATCCGTAGTACCCGGCCTGCGCGAAACTCTTCTTGCCCTTGAACGCCAGGCTCGCGTTGATTTGATTCGTCTGGGTGTCGATCCGATCCGGAATGACGGTGGAAATGTCACCTCCGGTATTTCGAGAGACGGTCCCCATCGGCTTCAATCCGTCCTTGTGCTCTGGGCGGAAGTTGGCGTCGAGCGTCCACCGCGAATCGAAGATGTAGTTGAAGCCCGCGTCGTAGCGCGTGCGGGTGGTCTGCAGATTGACGTTGTGGAACGCGGCATGTCGGCGCCGCGACGGCGGCGTCGACCAGCGCCGATCTGCGACGGGTCGCACTGACCACGGCACCGTTGGTCGCCCCCGTCGTACTGATGTACGGCGCGGTGCCGATCGCCTGCACCAGGCCTCGGGCGCTGGCCGAGTTGGCGCCTCCGCTGGCGGCCACTGTCGGCACCAGCCAACCGGCCGGCAACGTGAGGACCGTGGACCCGGCACCGTTGTACGGCGTTTGAAACGTGTCCGATCGGTTTCTCAGCAGCTCGTCGAAGCCAAACATGACCCGGTACCGGCCCTGCACGCCGATCTGCGCGGTCAGGCCGCGCGACTTGAGCCCGAGATCGGTGCCCTTGACGCGCCATCGCAACGCGCTGGTGCTGTCGAAGGCGGCGTGGCTGCGCAAGTCCACGTTCCCGATGAGCGAAGGCGCCCGACTTTTCGAGCCCGTTGTATTCGCCGGCCTTGTACGACCCGTCGCTGACGGGACCCAGGCCGAGGTCGATCGTGCTGACCGGCATCCGTTTGTGGCTCGGTCTCTTGCGCGACGGCCCAGCCCGGGCAGGCCCCGAGCGCCATCACGATGAGTCCGCCGCGCGCGATCACCGCCGCAGCCAGGGAAGTGAATCGATTCGGATTCGTGGTCATGGCGATTCCCCTGATTGAAGAGGGTCAGCGCTGGAACTTCGCGCCGGCCGGGTGATTCGACCCGTGGACCAGCACGTGGCAGTTCACGCAGGCGCGCGCGCTCGCTTGAACGCGTGGCGTGGCCGCGCCCGGTTGCTGCATTCCATTGACCGTGGTCACATTGCCGCCGGCCAGGTTGGCGGCGCTATTGACCTGTGCGCCGTGGTCACCGGTGTGGCACTCCTGGCAGAGCCACGGCGCGCGCGTCTTCAACAAGGGCGCGTTGTTCGAGCCGTGCGGGGTGTGGCAGTTGACGCAACTGTCACGGACCGGCGCATGGTCCCACAGGAACGGTCCCCGCTTCTCCGCGTGGCACGTGTAACAGGTTTCGTTGACCGAATTCTTGATGAGCAGCGTCGGGCCGGTCGATCCGTGCGGGTTGTGGCAGTCCGAACAGGCCATCTTGGCTGTGCCGGCCAAACTCGTGATCGTCAGCGGATGGGTGGAGATTCGGCGGGCCTGGGCCCGCTGCTCCTTGTGGCACGTGTAGCAGACCTCGGCCTGGGTCGCCTTGCTCAGCACCTTCTGCTCGGTGGTGTGGATGTTGTGGCAGTCGTTGCACGCGACGCCGCGGCTTTCATGCTGGCTGCCGGTCCAATGCGTGCGGAGACCGAGCTCGTGACAGGACAGGCACTTGGCGTTGCGTTCGGCGACCGGCGACGTCTTCGGGCCCTTGTAGACCACCGCCACCGGATTGCTCGAGACATCGACATGTTCCGGGCTCGCGCCGTGGCACGACTCGCACTGGTGCTGGGCGAACGGCGTGCGGCTGTCGGCTTTCACCCCGTGCGGCGTCTGCAGGATGAGTGTCTGGGGCTCCTGGTTGTGGCACTGCTTGAGACAGGTGTCCACGGCATCCTGCTGATACACGGCCGGGGCCGCCTGGCTTCCCGAGGGCACTGGTGCGGTTTGGCCACCCGCGGGTGGCGCCGACGGGCCTGCGCGCGACCGCCTGTCGGCGCGGCTTTCGCGCCGAGGACACACGCGTAGCCGCATAGCAACAGAAACGCCCAGACGCCTGGTCGTCGCAGCAAGCGCTTCATCGCTTCCTCCCGCGGCCGTAACGAACCGATCGCTCTTGCCACGCGTGCGCGAATGCGTACTCGTGCACAGACGCGGCGGCGTTCGCAGGCCATGAACGCACTATGCGGGTTGAGAATGACGCGGCCATGAAAGTCCGGTGAAAGGACTTTCATCGAAAGGCGCTCGGGCGATCCGAATCAGGCGGACGCGGCGGCCTGCGCCGGCGGGAGAGAGGGCGCGAGCGGCAGGTTCAGGGTGAAGTCGAGCCGATGCCGGGCTGACTGGAGACCGAGATGGCCCCGCCGTGGGCTCGCGCGATCTGGTCGGCGATGGCGAGGCCGAGCCCCGTGCCCCCCGTGTCTCGGGCTCGTGCCGGATCGGCGCGGTAGAACGGCTCGAAGATGTGGGGCAGGTCAGCGGCGTCGATCCCGCACCCGTAATCGCGCACGGACACGCGGGCCGACGGCCCGCTCGTCATGACTCGTACCTCAATCGTCGATCCTCGTGGGGAGTACCGGATTGCGTTGTCGGTCAGATTCAGAATGACCCGCCTGAGATGCAGCGCGCTGCCGACGATGACGGGGTCCTGATCGATACGTGTTTCCAGCTGGACGTGGATTTCTTTATCCTCCGCAATGGCCCGGGCGATTTCACTGCACTCGCGAGTCACCGTGCTCACGTCGAACCGCTCTGCCGCAGTGACGACCTGTCCGGCCTCGGCCAGCGCCAACAGCCGCAAGTCGCGCACGAGCCGCGAGCACCGATCAATCTCGGCCAGCAGGTCGGACGCCATCGCCTCGTAGTCGCCCGTGTCCGGGGTCTTCCGGACGCACGCGTCGACCAGACCGCGCATGACCGCGAGTGGCGTCTGCAGCTCGTGTGAGGCATCCGCGGCAAAGCGGCGGGCGGTCCGCATCGACGCTTCGAGGCGATCGAGCATGTCATTGAGCGTGGCGACCAGACGGTCCAATTCGGCGCTGCCGGCATGAACGTCCAGGCGCTCACCGAGTTGACCCGTTTGGATGCGGCGGGCGTGGGCCACGATGGCGTCAACCGGCGCGAGGGCGCGCCGTGCGGTGATGCCGGAGCCGTAGCTGGCGGCGCCCAGCACGATCACGATGCCGATCAGCATCGCGCCGGCGAGCTGTTCGAGCGTCTGATAGACCGGCTGAAGGGGCGTGCCGAGTTGCAACGCGAGGGTGGCCGCGCCGGGGCGCTCCACCTTGAGCGTGGCGATCCGCACGGACGCACCAGACAGGCCGGTGAGCGTCACCGGCGGGTCTCCGCCGAGCGCCGCGCGCGTCAACGCGCCCTCGGACGCCCAGGCCATGTCCGGGAACGACGGGGAGCGAAACAGGAGCGCGCCCGGGACTTCCCGCACCAGCAGCTCCGAGTTGCGGGCGGGATCGCTGGTGACGAGCTCGCCGCCGACGTCCAGCGCGAACAGCGCGGGTCGCAGATCGGTCGCCAGTTCGTGCACGTGCACGTCCAGCGAAGCGTCCATCTCCCGGTACAGGCTGTTTGCGCGGATGACGAACACGATGATGGCGAACGCCGACAGGCTCGCGCCCAGCGTGAGCAGGTACCAAAATGTCAGCCTGGCACGAACGCTATGGGGTCGAAGACGACTTCGGATCGCTGAGAACATAGCCGACGCCTCGGACGGCCTGGATGAAGCTCGACTGGCCTGGTTCGTCAATCTTGTCCCGGAGGTGTTTCACGTAGACATCGACGACGTTGCTCGCGTGATCGAACGGGAACTCCCAGACGTGCTCGGCCAGCATCGTTCGCGTGTGCACGATGCCCGGGCGGTGCATGAGATACTCGAGCAACGCGAACTCCCGGGCGGTCAGAGCCACCTGCCGCGTGCCGCAGGACACCGTGCGCGTCTCCCGCTCGAGCTGGAGACTGCCGACGCTGAGGACTGGCTGGCCGCTGCGGGATTGACGCCGCAGCAGCGCCCGCACGCGGGCGAGCAGCTCTTCGATGGCGAAGGGCTTCACGAGATAGTCGTCGGCGCCCGCGTCCAGGCCGCGCACGCGGTCCTCCACCATGTCGCGTGCCGACAGCATGAGGATTGGCGTCGTTCGCACGCGCCTCGCGGACGCGGCGGCAGAGCGTCGAGACCGTCGAGACCTGGCAGCATGATATCCAGCACGATCGCGTCATGCTGGTGCTCGAACGCCAATTGCAGCGCGCGCAGGCCGTCGTGCGCCACATCCACGGCGAACGACTCTTCGCCGAGCGCCTGGCAAATGGCGTGCGCGACTTTGAGCTCATCTTCGACGACCAGCACTCGCATAGGGCACTCTTCGAAGGCCCCGCCGTTCGCCCCGCCGGACGGCTCGGCTCGCAGGGCCGGAGGCTACGATGCACTCGGCCGGACAACCGACGGCTGTAGCAGCCGCTCGCGCGACGCCGCGTCTGCGTCGGGTTCCGCCTGATACTCTCCGAGCAGAGATCGGCACGGCCACCTTGAGCATCAAGGTGAAGACCAGGAATCCGATCGCGAAGATCCCGGCGGCCACGCGCACCTCGTTCAGCGTCGGGTAGTACTCGTAGATCTCGCCCAGGGTGTCCGGGGTCAACCCCGGGATGATCAGCCCCATGCCTTTGTCGATGTAGCAGCCGGCGTAGGTGGCGAAGCACCCCACGTTCAGCAAGATGAAGCTCTTCCGGAACTTTGGTATCACCAACAGCACGAACGACAGCACGTTCAGCGCGACGGCCGTCCACGCGTAGGGCACGAGGGTGTGATGTCCCCGGATGCCCTCGAACCAGTAGCGGGTATAGAGCACGTGTTCGCTGTTCGAGTAGAACTCTTTGAACGCCTCCGCGCCGTGCAGGAACAGGTTCACGAAGATCGCGTAGGCCATCAACTCGGCGATCTTCCAGATCGCGGCGTCCTGAATCTCGAAGCGGCTCAGCCGGCGCAGCAGCTGCACGGCGAAGAGCAGGATGGCGGGGCCGGAGCAGAACGCGGACGCCAGAAACTGCGGCGCGAGGATCGACGAGTTCCAATATGGGCGGGCGACCAGGCCGTTGTAGAGAAAGGCCGTCACCGTATGAATGCTCACGGCCATCGGAATCGAGAACAGCACGAGCGGGTAGACCAGGCGGGGGGAGTACGGCCGGCCGTGGAACGCGCGGTACAGAATGTGCGTGACCACGATGAAGTTGATCACGAAGTAGATATTGAGCACGACGACGTCCCACGCGAGGAGCGATCGGGGGAAATTCAGAAACCCGATGCCCGTGATCGGGATCATGTGCCAGACTCGTTCGGGGTGGCCGATATCGGCCGTGACAAACAGCATGCACATGACAATGGCGCTGACCGCGAGTAATTCGCCGAAGATCACGATTTCTCGAATCGGCTTCCAGTGGTACACGTAGGCAGGGATGACGAGCACGACCGCCGCCGCGGCGACGCCGACCAGGAATGTGAAGTTCCCGATGTAGAAGCCCCAGCTCACCTGATCGCGCATCGCCGTCACGACGAGACCTTGGGTGGCTTGACGGACGTAGGCCAGCACGCCGGACAGAATCAGCACGCCGAGCAGCGTGAGCCAGCTCCAATACAGGCGGTCGCCCTGGCTGACGAGCGTCGTGCTGCCGGCGACAAACCGAAAGAATCGTCGAATCACAACCACAGGCGCCTCACGTTCCGTAGAAGTAGAAGAACTTCGGCATGGTGTTCAGTTCCTGCTTGAGCAGGACCACGCGCTTGTTTTCCAGGATGTAGCGAATCTCGCTGTCGGGATCGAGCAGATTCCCGAACTTGCGGGCGCCGGTCGGGCAGGCCTCGACGCAGGCCGGGTAGCGTCCCGCGCGCGTCCGCTGGATGCAGAACGTGCACTTCTCCACGACGCCTCGCGGCCGCGGGCGGTTGCCGAGATAGTGCATGTTCGGGTTCACATCGCTTGCGGGGAGCGACGGCGCGGACCAGTTGAAATGCCGCGCGCCGTATGGGCATGCCGCCATGCAGCAGCGGCAGCCGATGCACCAGTCGTAGTCGATCACCACGATGCCGTCGGGTTCAGTCCACGTCGCGCCGACCGGGCAGACTTTCGTGCAGGGCGCATTGCGGCAGTGCTGGCACGCGGTCGGCACGTAGAAGCGGCCGGGCTCAGGGACTTCCGCCGGCGAGTAGTACGGGTCGGCGTCCGCGAAATCGATGCCCTTGTCCTTGTCCATGGACAGCACGCGAATCCACTGCACCTGCGGATCGCGCGACTGATTGTTCTCCGTCACGCACGCCTCGACGCAGGCGCGGTTGCCGTTGCACCGCGAGAGATCCAGCGCGTAGGCAAAGAGCACGCCTGGCTTGGGCCCGGCGTCCGAGACCGTGACAGTCTTGCCGTATTTTTCTTTGTACTCGCGCTCCCACTCCTTGATCGCGATGCGCAGCCGATCGCGCGGAATGTCGTGCAGCCGGCGGGGGCCGCAAGCCGTCATGAGAAACCCAGCCGCCGCAGCGGCGGCGACCGACGCGAACTCCCGACGCGACATATTTGGACCGGGGGGCTTCGCCCCCGCGGCCCCCCCGACGCGCTCACTCGCGGGGACCCCGTGATCCCCGCTCCGTTCGCGCGGGCTCACTCGCGGTCGCTCGTTCGCATCTCCGGGGGGCTTCGCCCCCGCGGCCCCCCCGACGCGCTCACTCGCGGGGACCCCGGGATCCCCGCTCCGTTCGCGCGGGCTCGTTCGCATTCGCTCGCTCGCGGAGGGGATCGTGGTTTTGGTCGTTGCGGCCATGGTGTTGGCTCCTACTTCGGGCGCGACGGCCGCACCGGTGCCGGCTTGGGCGCCATCGGCTTGAAATGCGGCTCATGCGGGCTGTGGCAGTTGACGCACAGCAGGTAGCCCTTCTGGCCGTTCCATTCACCCGTGCGCCGGCCGTGCACGCCGGCTTTCCAGTCGCGATACTTCTCGCCGTGACACTGGCCGCACAACCGGTACGACTCAGTGAACGGGAGCGCCTCGCCGCTCGCCAGGTGCAGGACGTCCCGGTTGTTCGCGTCGTGGCAGTCCAGGCACCAGCGATTCTGCTCGTCATGCTTCAGCTTGATCTCCGAGTGGTCGTCCGGCAGCGCCCGTCGCTTGAGATCTGGTTTGAGATCCTTGTTGTCGTGACAGAACGTGCACGGATAGATGCCTTCCGAGAAAGGAGGCGGCGGCACCTCGAGGTGCTCGGAGGGACGCGTCGCCACGGCTGGCGCGGCCTCGGGCGGCGGCGCCGGCGCCACCGGCGGGCGAGTCTGTCCACCGGCGAGCATCAACGCCGGCACGACGAGAAGCGCGCCTGCCAGCCCGCGCGCGCTCATGCCACGCCTCGCGCCGGCTGCGCGCGCAGCTCGATCGTCCGCTGCATCTCCCGCAGCCACATCGCCTGAAACACCTGCAGGCGCTGGCCCATGATTTCCGCAATGTTGCGCGTCAGGACGTAGCCGACGTCCGGATGCGCGACCAGATGCTCGAGCAGCGCCGTCGTGGGAATGACGATGACGTCGGTCTCGAGCGGCGCGGTGGCGTTCAGGGTGAAGCGGTGCGGCGGAATCAACGCCGACCAGCCCACCGTCTCGCCGGGCAGGCGCTCTTCGACCAGCACCGCTTCCTCCTGCTGCCGCACTTGCATCGGCATCGTCAAGGCGATCCGCCCGCGCTCGATGACAAACACGCGATCGGCAAGCTCGCCGAGGTGAAAGAGGGTGGTGCCGCTGGGGACGTGCATCGGCGTTCCCAGCCGCATCACCTCTTCCGCGTCTGCCGGAGCAAGTCCGGAGACCAGTTCCGTGCGACTCAGGTCCATACCAACCTCCTGTCGTTTCCCAGGGGACTTTGTCCCGTTGGACTCCTGGTGCGCTGGCGCCCTTCGAGACCCCTCTCAGGGCGCCCCGACGAACCGCTCAGTGCCGCAGCGGCGACGTCGTCGGCATCTGGAGCGCCTCGGCTGTGGGGCGATCCCGGAATGCCTCGGCCGCAGCCTGCTCGAGCCGGACGTGGCGCTCGATTTGCAGCAGCAGCACCTCAATTGGCACTACTGATGCCGAGCTGGGTGCCCGGTCGTCGGCAAAGAAACGGGACGGCAGCTTCAGAAGCCGTTCATCCGGCCGTAAGCTGTCGGTGGGCAACTGGCGGGTCGCAGCGACGAACAGCACGCCGCTCACGAGGACGGCCAGCAGGCTGAGTGCGAAAACGGTAAGGAACATCTCCATGCCCCACAACGAGGCAGGTTTGGTGCCAGGACGACCGTCGAAAAACCAGCAGAGAAATGGGGGATTTTTTGCGGTACCAGCCCAGGAACTGCCGGTCTGTCAGACCGCGTCTGCCGTTCCGTCAGGTCTGACGGCAGCGGCCTCAGCCTCTGGACCCCGGCGACACGAGGTCGGGCCGTGCGTCTGACACCGCGGCTGTCGAGCATGACGGCGGGGCTGGCGATCGGCACGACGCTGGCGGTCGTCCTGGCCGCGAGCGCCGGCGGGTACCTCTATTCGCTCCGACATTCGCAGAGCCTTCTGGAAAACGCCCGCGAGACGGCGAAGACCCAGGCCGAGCTGATCCGGTCGGGGCTCGAGTATCAGATGCTGCTGGACGACCGGACGCTCATCGCCCAGATGATCGAAACCTTCGGCCGCCAGCCGAACGCCGAGCGCGTCGCACTGCTCGATCGGGAAGGGACGGTGCAGTTCTCGAGCACCCCGCCTGGCTCGGCCGACTTCACGCCGGATTCCTCGACCTGCAGGGCCTGCCATCAGTATCCCGCCGCGCAGCGGATGGACAGCCGCGTGATCGAGACGGATGGCGGCGCGTTTCTGCGCACCGTCGTGCCGATCAGAAACAAGCCGGAGTGCCATGAGTGTCACGACCCGGACGACAAGATCAACGGTGTGCTCATGTTCGACTTCAACATGAAGACGATTCGCGCGGGCATGGACAGGGACGTGCGATGGATGGTCGCGGTGACCGCCGCCGTCACCCTGTTGCTCATCGCGGCGATCGCCGTGATCGTGCGCGTCGTGGTGCTCCGCCGCCTGCAGCGATTCGAGGTCACGGCACGGGCGATTGCCAGCGGCGATCTCGCCCAGCGCGTGCCGTCGGCCGGCTCCGACACCATTACCTGGCTCGCCAGGGAGTTCAACACGATGGCCGACTCGATGACGCATCTGCTCGACCAGGTCAACGGGGAGCAGGAGCGTCTCGAGACCGTCATCAACAGCATCGACGACGGGATTGTCGTGCTGGATCCCGCAGCGAAAGGTGATCGCGGCCAATGACGCGTTTCTGCGGCGGACGGGGCATCGCCCGCGAGCGGGTGTTGGGTTGCTCGTGTCTGGACGTCGGTCCGGGCGCCTGTTCGCCAGGCGACTGTCCCACGATCGCGTGCGCGGAGTCCCGCCACCGGCAGGTTCGCATTTGCGAGCGGCGGATGCCCGACGGCACTATCCGTTGGGAGGAAGTGCACGCCTCTCCGATCGTGGGCGCCGCGGGCGAGCTGCTGCAGGTGGTCGAGGTCTGGCGCGACATCTCCGATCGGCGCGCGGCAGAGGCGCGGCTCGCCGAGTCGCACCGGCTGGCGTCGCTCGGGCTGCTCGCGTCGGGCTTCTCGCACGAACTGAACACGCCGCTGGCGACGGTGCTCATGTGCGTCGAAGGCATCCTGCGCGAGTCGCAGGGCGACGCCGCCAGCTCGCCGGAATGGTCGCAGGTGGCCCAGCGCGCGGCGACCGCCCGCGAGCAACTGCTGCGTTGCCGCGGCATCACGCAGCACTTCCTGAAGATGTCGCGCGGCCAGAACTCGACGCCCGATATCGTCGATCTGCACGACTCGGTGATCGCGGCGGCCCGCCTGATCGATCCAACCGCGCGGGCTCATTCCGTGCGCATCGTCCTGCCGGCCGCGTTCGCGGGACTCCACGTCCGGGCGAACGAAGCCGAGCTGCAGCACGTGATTATCAACTTGCTGTTGAACGCGATTCAGGCCAGCCCCGAGGGCGGCCAGCGTCAGGATCGAGCTCGCGGGCGGCGATCCGATGCGGATCCGCGTCATTGATCACGGCTGCGGGATTCCGGCCCAGCACCAGGCGCGGATCTTCGAGCCGTTCTTCGGGCTTCGCGAGGGCGGCACCGGACTGGGGCTGTTCCTGTCGCTGAACTTCATCCGCCGATGGGGCGGCGACATCACGGTGTCCAGTCAGACCGGCGCGGGCGCCACGTTCGAGATCGTGATGCCGGCCGCCGGGCCGGTGGAGGAGAGGAAGACCGCATGAAACCCACGTCACTGCTCGTCGTGGACGATGACCAGGCCTTTCGAGGCGCGCTCGCCCGCGAGCTCGAACGCCTTCGCTTTGTCGTGACGTCGGCAGGCTCCGGCGAGGAGGCACTGAGCCGTATGGCTGCCTCAGAGCCGGACGTCGTCCTCCTCGACCTGAACCTGCCGGGCATGAGCGGTCTGGACACGCTGAAGGCGATCCGGGACCGCCACCCCTCGATTGACGTCATCGTGCTCACCGGTCACGGCTCGATCGATACGGCCATCGAGTCCATCCGGATTGGGGCGTTCGACTATGTCGGGAAGCCGTGCCCGATCGACGAGCTCGAGGTGCGCATTCAGCGCGCGATCGAGCGCCAGACGCTGCGTAAGCGCGCGTCGTTGCTCGAGCGCGGTCTCACGCCGCCGGATCTGGGAAGCTCGTTCGTCGGCGAGAGCCCGGAATTCCGCCGTCTGCTCGCGTTGATCGAACGGGTGGGCCCGGCCGATTCGGCCGTGTTGATCGTTGGCGAGACCGGGGCGGGAAAGGAAATGGTCGCCAAGCTCCTGCACGCGCGCAGTCCGCGGCGTCAGCGCCCGTTCGTCGTCGTCGACTGCGGGGCTCTGCAGGAAAGCCTGCTGCAGAGTGAGCTGTTCGGACACGAGCGGGGCGCCTTTACCGGCGCCGACCGCGCCAAACCTGGCCTGTTCGAAGTCGCGCACGGCGGCACGATCTTTCTCGACGAAATCGGCGAGATCAGCCTGGCGACGCAGGTCAAGCTGCTCCGCGTCCTCGACACGTCGACGTTCCGCCGCGTCGGCGCGACTTCCGAGATCCAGGTCAACGTCCGCCTGATCGCCGCGACCAACCGCGATCTCGAGGCGATGGTCCGTCAACGGCTGTTTCGGGAGGACCTCTACTACCGGCTCAGCGCGATTACGCTGCACCTGCCATCGCTGCGCGAGCGCCGCGCCGGATATCGAGTTGCTGGCCGACCATTTCGTCGCGCGTCTGAACGAGCGATTCGGCAGCGCCAAGCGCCTGAGCGCGGAAGCCCGTCGGCTGCTCGAGCGCCACGATTGGCCGGGGAACGTACGCGAACTGCTGCACGCGATCGAAGGCGCGATGGTCGTCTGCGAAGGCCTGGAGATCCGTCCGGAGCATCTCCCGGCGGCTGTCCGCGCAGCCGAAGGCTCGGCTGTCGATCCGCAGCGCGTGGCGGACACGGGCGGCCACGCGTCGCTGCAGACGCTCGAATCACTCGAGCGGACCCATATCGAGCTGGCCTTGAGGACGACAGCGGGCCATCGCAGCCAGACGGCGAAGCTGCTCGGCATCAGCGAGAGGAACCTGTACCGGAAGCTGAGGGAATACGAGCTGGCGTAGAGGAACCGGCACTCGGCACGAGGCACTAGAAACTAGGCACTCGGCACTCGGAGGTTCCGCCAGCACCAGTCCCAGTGCCTAGTGCCTAGTGCCCAGTGCCGAGTGCCTGCTCTCTGTGCATTTCCGTGCACTTGGGGCATATTGCAGGGAGTGCCCGCCCGCACCGATAATCCTCAATTGCAGGAGCCCTCACCTATGGCCGCGCGCCCGACGTGGAAAGGCTATCTCAAGATCAGTCTCGTCAACATTCCGGTCCGGGTGTTTCCCGCCACGGATGCCGCCGCGACAATCAGCTTCAATCAACTGCATCGCGAATGCCGCACCCGGATCCAGCAGAAGAAATGGTGCCCGACCTGCGAGAAGGAAGTGGCCACACTCGGACCTGGTGAAAGGGTATGAATTCGAAAAAGGCCGCTATGCCGTCCTCGACGACGAGGACATCGCCAAAGTGCGTCCGGAATCGACGCGTGTCATCAATGTCATGCAGTTTGCCGACGCCGCGATGATCGATCCGGTGTATGTCGAGCGCCCGTACTACCTCGCGCCGGACGGCAACGTCGCGGCCGAGGCGTTTGCGGTGATGCGCGAGGGGATGCAAGGCAAGGCGGCGATCGGAAAGCTCGCGCTGTACGGCCGCGAGTATCTGGTCGCCATCCAGCCGCGCGAGAAAGGCCTCGTGATGTACACGCTGCGGCATGCGAGCGAGGTGCGGTCGATGGGCGCCATCGACGAGCTGAACGTGGTGCCGGCGAAGATCAAACCTGACGAAGTGAAGCTCGCCCGTCAGGTCATCGGCAACTTCGAGACTGAGGGCGACCTCACGCAGTACAAGGACGACTACCAGGAGGCGCTGCGCAAGGTGATCGACGCGAAGATCGCCGGCGAGGAGGTCGCAACCCCGCAGGAGGAAGCGCCGCCCAAGGTCGTGAACCTCATGGAGGCGCTGCGCCAGAGTCTCGAACGCGTCTCCACCACGAAAAAGAAGGCGGCCAAAATCGAGGTCGGCGGGCAGAAATCGGCGGAAAATGGCCGAAATCGGAGTGAAAAAAAACGCGCCAGAGGGTGAGGCCGCGTGGCCTCAGGGTGACAACGAGGCCTCGCACGTCCTAGCATCGGCAGTACCCCCGTGGCGTCCAAACCCGAACCTGCCCCGAGCCGCCCTCTTGGGGCGCCTGACATCCCGCAGTTCTATTTGCCCGGAGGCGGGCTGAAGAGTGGCGCCTATGCTCCTCGGGTGTATGGTGCTGCCCGCATCCAATTTGCCGAGCGCAAACGCGGCCTCGAAGAAAGGCGCCGCGTGGCGTTCCTCGCGACGATCAATCCGGCGGGCCGTACGCTCGATTGGGATTCTGCCCGGCCGTCCGAGGTCATGCCGGAGCAGCTGCTGAAGGACCCGCCCGCGCGCGCCAGTTACTTGGCGCTGCCCGACGCCGCGACGCAGGTGACAACCTTCACGCGCTGGGCGAAGGCGTTCGATCGATGGGTCGCGCGAACGCAGCGCGTCGAGCTCACGACCAGGCAAGATCCGCCTGAGACCGTGACCGTCGGTCCGAAACGCGGCGGTGTCTCAGTCGACCTGGTCGCCATCGTGTGGGAGCTTGCCGAGGCGCCGCCCGCCGACTGACGTTCCGGCAGTTGGCGTCTGACAAATCGGCAGACGCTCGCACGCGGTTGCTATGGAAACTCGCTGATCCTTGCGAGCACCGGTGGTTCGTTGATGGCATCCGTTCTGCTGAGTAGCTGGATTGTCGCGAGGGTCGTAGACCGTGAAAGAGACTAATTAAGGAGCAGCACGCATGAAATCGTTTGTGATTGGACTGGTGGGGGCGGCGTTTCTGGCCGGGGCATCACTCGCGGCGCAGGACGCGAAGAAGATCGAGGCGGGCAAGCAGTTGTATTCGGCCAAAGAATGCAGCAAGTGCCACATGATCGCCGGCAAGGGCAACAAGATCGGGAAGCTGGACGGCATCGCGGCCAAGGTCAGCGCCGCGGACATGCACAAATGGCTCACCAATCCAGCCGAGATGGAGAAGACGCTCGACCACAAGCCCAAAGTGAAGATGTCGTCCAAGATCGGGGAGATGAAGCTGAAGGACGCCGACATCGAAGCGCTCGTCGCCTATCTGCAGACCCTCAAGTAGGCGGGCCGCCGGGCGTCAGGCCCGACTTGATCTCTTCCTCGCTCGGCACCGGAATCGCCGGCGGCGGCTGGCCGACGTCGAGTTTGGGCGCCGCGGGAGAAGGCAGGCCCGGCTCGCTCGAGACAATTGTCCACGTGTACGCGCCCGCCGCGAGGGCCGCTGCGGCCAGGAGCAGCGAGAGGCCGACGAGCAACCCGGGACCCCTGCGGCGCGCCGGCTGCTGTCCCAGCGTCAGCGTCATCTCGCGCTCCGGCGGCTCAGGCTGGTCGACCGCGACCGGGAGCTCGAGCTCGCGACGGGCGGAGGGCGCCAGCGGCTCGGCGCCGGCGATCGCGCGCGCTGCCCGCCTGATCATGTCGGTGTCAATCCGCGTCACGCCCGCAAGGCGCCCTTCCTCGAGCGCGCGGTCGCACAGCAGGTTGACCCGCCGCGGCAGGCCGCGCGAGAGGTCGCCGATCAACGTCACGGCGCCCGGCAGGAATTCCACCTGGCCCCGCCCGCCGGCGATGTCGAGCCGGTGGCGGATGTACTCGTTGATTTCCTGAGCCGTCAGCGGCATCAGCCCGATCCGCCGCGTGATGCGCTCGTTGAGCGCGCGAAGCGGCTCGGTCTGGATTATCTCCGTGAGATTGGGCTGTCCAACGAGCACGATCTGCAGCAGGCGCTGGCCGTCCTGCTCGTAATTCCCCGAGCACGCGAATCTGATCGAGCACCCGCGGCGCGAGGCTCTGGGCTTCGTCGATGATCACCACGGCGTACGAACTCAGCGGCAGCAGCGAACGCAGAAAACCCTCGAGCGTATCGAGCAACTGCGGCGTATCCGCTCTTCGCGAGCGCGCCACGCCGGATTTCGTCCCGCGACACCAGCCCGAAGTCGCGGAGGATGACGCGAAGCACTTCCGCGTCCGACATGTAGGGGTTGAGAATCAGCGCGGAGAAGGTGCGATGCCCCAGGGCATCGACGACGGCCCGGCACATCGTCGTCTTGCCCGTGCCGGTCTCGCCCGTGAACAACAGGATCCCTTCGCGGCGCCGGAGGCCGGTCAGCAGCTCGTCATAGGCCCGCCGGTGTGACGCGCTCAAAAAGAGAAAGCGCGGATCGGTGGAGAGTGCGAACGGCTGTTCGCGCAGGCCGTAGAACGCCTCGTAAAGGGGTTCTTCGGAGGCAGTGGGCAAGACCGGCGGCCGCACACCCGGATTATACGGACAAAAAACGGCGTGGACTCCGATCTGTGGAAGACTTCTGACGATGACTCCCGAAACCGGGCCGCGTGGGTCCACGTGGCGCTTCGTACTCATGAATGTCGTCGTCTGGCTGCTGATGGTGGCAATCCTGGTCGTCGTGCCCGACACACTGGAGCCGCGTCTTTCGATGCCGGTCGCGCGGGTGCTCGGCTGGGCCGTGGCCTGCAGCGTGTGGGTCGTGACGGTGGAAGGCGGCTGGCAGCGGCGGTTCGGGGTCCTGGCAAGGTTTGTGGTCCAACTCGTCCTCTGGGTCGGCGCCGCGCTCGTGGCCATGTGGACCAGCGATCTGTTTCGCGTGGAATGACGGCCGTGTGCTACCATCCGGTCCCTTCCACCGGAGGCTGACGTGACGCGTGCAAACTTCGTGACGTGGGCGGCCCTGCTGCTGTTGACCGTCGTAACCGGGCTGGCGGGCCGGGCGCAGGCGCCGGCGTACGACCTGCTGCTCAAGGGCGGCCACGTCATCGACGGCCGCAACGGCCTCAGCGCGATTCGCGACGTCGCCATCACCGGAGATCGCGTCGCCGCGGTCGCGGCCAGCATTCCGGCGTCGCAGGCCAAGAAAACCGTTGATGTATCCGGGTTGTATGTCACGCCTGGCCTCGTCGACATTCACGTCCACGTGTACCCCGGCGAGAAGCCGGCCACGTACGCCGGCGGCGACCTCGGGCTCCCGCCCGATGGCTTTACGCTGCGCAGCTGCGTGACGACGGTCGCCGACGCCGGCAGCTCCGGCTGGCGCACATTCGAGGATTTCAAGAAACGGATCATCGATCGTTCGAAGACGCGCGTGACGGCCTTTCTGAACATCGTCGGCGTCGGCATGCGCGAGGGGCAGCTCGAGCAGAACGAAGCCGACATGGAAGTGCAGCCGACCGCGGAGATGGCGATGAAGTACAAGGGCGTCATCGTCGGAATCAAGAGCGCGCACTACAGTGGACCCGGCTGGGGGCCGTATGAAAAAGCAGAGGCGGTCGGCAAGATGGCGGGCATCCCGGTGATGGTCGATTTCGGCGGCAATGTTCGCAACAACCGGACGATCGGCGAGCTCTTCACCAAGTACTTCCGGCCCGGCGACATCTTCACGCACATGTACGGCGGCGTCCGGGGCGAGCAGGATCCGGACACCAAGGGCCCGAGCCAGGCGTTCATCGACGGCCGCAAGAAGGGCGTGATTCTCGACGTCGGCCATGGCGGCGGAAGCTTTCAGCTGGTCGGCCGCCATCCCGATGATGAAGGCGGGCTTCACCCCCGATTCGATTTCGACCGACCTCCACGCGAGCAGCATGAACGCCGGCATGAAGAGCATGCTCGACGTGATGAGCAAGTTTCTGTTGATGGGGGAGACGCTCGACGACGTGATCCTCCAATCGACGTCGAATCCCGCCCGGGAAATCCATCTCGACCAGGTCGGGCATCTTTCCGTCGGCGCGCCGGCCGACGTCGCGGTGCTGCGCCTCGATAATGGAAAGTTCGGGTTCCTGGATCAGCTGGGCCTGCGGGTCGAGGGCACCCAGCGGCTCGCGTGCGAAGCCACGCTCCGGGACGGCAAAGTCGTGTACGACACGAACGGCCTGCTCAGCGACCCCTACCGGCCCGATGCGCCTGCGCCTGCCGGCCGCGGACGCGAATAGGCGGACCTCGGCCGTTTCCCCCGCCCGCAGTCGTTGGATTTCCGGCCGCCTTTCAGGTTTGTGCCTGACGACCTGCCTCCTTTGCCGTACGTCCGAACGAGCAGGAGGCCTGCATGCGAGTCACTCTTGCTCTGGGGACTGCCGCGCTGGCGATCACGGCTCTGACCACCAGCCCGGTGGCGGCCGTGGCTCAGGGGCGCGGCCATGGCCCCGACAAAGCGCCCACACCGCATCCGCCGGTCGCGGCGCAGGCGCCGAAACCAGCGGCCGTTCATCCGGCCCCGGCGACCCATACCCCAAAACCCGCACCCGTCCACGCCGCGCCGGTCACGCACGCGACGAAGCCCGCGACAATTCACACCGGCCACGCACCAGCCGCAGCGGCAACTGCGCACTCGGTGAAGCCGAGCTCGACGTCGACCAGGCCGAAGGCGGGGACGACCGCCGTCAAGCCCGCGCTGAGCGGGCCGGAGGTGCTCACCCGACATCCGGAGTTCGCCGCGAAAATCAGTCCACTACTACCGCCGGGCACGACCGTGGCGAACGCGGCGGCCGGCTTCAGAAATTTCGGCCAGTTCGTCGCGGCGGTTCACGTCTCGCGCAACCTCGGCATTCCGTTTGACCAATTGAAGGCCAGGATGACCGGTCCGCAGCCGGTGTCACTCGGGCAGGCCATTCAGCAACTGAAGCCAGCGGCCGATGTCGAGATAGTCGTGCGCCGGGCCGAGCTCGAGGCGCGGGACGACTTGAGGGAACGATAACGTGACGGCGCAGCCGGCTGGCCTGCGCGCGGTCCTCCTGGCCGGATGGCTGTCGGCGGTCGGCGCGGCGGCCGCTTCGGCGCAAGTCACGGGCTCGCCCGCGACGCCGGACTCACACACGGTGTACCTCGGCTCGTGGCTCGACGACGCCTCCGTCGTGGGGCGAAGCGCCGTCTGGGCGGCGATGTCGGTCGGACGGGCCGGCGGGACGGTCGCCTTTCCGGTCCTGGACATGGCGATCGGCACGACACCTCGTAGCCAGGCGGGAATCAGCGTGTTGGTCTCGCATGTCGCTCAGGGATCGGACACGACGAACTCGGCCGATCAGGTGTTCGTCTACGCGAAATTGCTGCTCCGCGACGCGTCGCGCGCGGCCGATCGACTCGGCATCGCGATTACGCCGGTGGTAGAGATATCTCGCTCGGAGCTCGACGGCTCGCAGCAGGTCAGCGTCGGGACGCCGATCAGCCTCGAGGTGCGTCACGGAGGAATGCGCGTGTACGGGTCGGCCGGCTATTTCTCGCGCGGAGCCCTGTTTGAATCTGGCGCCCTCGAAATCTCGGCCTCCCGCAGGTTTACCGTCACTGGAACCATCGGCCACACCTACTCGACTGACGGCGATCCGTCGCTCGTTTCGGCCGGCCGGCATCGCACCGATTTCGGCATTGGCGTCACCACGGCTATGACACCCAGCGTCTCCCTGTTCGGCGCAGTAGGGCGGTCGGTGATGTCCGAGGCGGGAGCCGGCTGGATTGCTGCTGGCGTGTCGGTGTTCTCGAAAGGACGCTGATGCGTCGGTGATGCCAGACAGAGTCTGACGACGGCGGCCGACGAACCTTCCTCTTGTTTCCCCAAAGGGACCGCGGCTCCTCGAAGCGCTTCACGCGCGGGCGCGACGCGTCGTGGCGTCAGGCGCGGGCAAATTCCCCACACTCCTGGAAATCTCGCGACGATGTGACCAATCGGAGTCGTCAATTCCCGGCCGGCCACGTTTCGTCGCAAGGCTCGGCAATTGCATGCGTGAACCGGTTGGGCACCACGCCGCGCCCCACCCAGCAACGATGGATGAAGTTCCGGCCATTCAGCGGACTCCAGAGGGGAGACGACGAAATGAGAACGAGACTCCCTGGCGTGATTCTCTGTGTACTTCTCGCAGCCTGTGCAGACAATAGCAACACGCCGACGTCGCCGACGCCACCACAGACTGGCTCGACACGCATCATCGGCTTGAGCGGAAGTCTCTCCTTCGGCTTGGTTCAAGTTGGCGGCAGCAGGTCATTAACTCTCACGATCTCGAACACTGGCAACGCCACTTTGACAATTACTGGTATGACGATTTCTGGCGGGATGAGCAGTGTCAGCGTGTCGAGTTGGGTGAGTGGAACAATTGCCGCTGGCGGTTCCCAGCAGGTAACAATGCGATTCTCGCCGACTGCAGCTCAAACATACAGCGGCACTCTGACAGTCACCAGCGACCAAACCAGCGGCACGAACACAATGCCGATGGTTGGAGATGGAACGAACACGCCGCCGCCGGTGGCAACTCACACACTGGTGATCACGGCCTCGCCATCCTGTACGGCGCTCCCCGACGTAGCCAAGAAGAGGACGTACCCCGCGCAGTTCTTCGAGAAGCCTGGTGGCGACCTCGTCGTGTGGGTAGTGAATAGCCCGGACATCATGGTTGGGTGGGCAAACGACGACGGATTCACTGGGAAACGTGACGGAAACACCGTGCGTTTCGACATCACCGATGATCTCAACGCGGAATACGCCATGATCGAGCGGATCCCGGGAGTCGGGGACATGGGTTATTTCGGAACCGCCATGGGAACAATCGAGAACGGCAAGATCGTGGCGACCTTCAACGGCGAGTACCGCCTGGGCTATGGCAGCGGACCCCTGTTATGTAAGGCGTCCGATCACCGCATAGAAGTCATCCCAATCGGCCACTGATCACCAGCGGACCGAGGACGCGATACCATCTGTCCATGGTGCGTCCATGCATGTCGCGCTAAGGACCACGCGGCCGGCCGCGTCGCTCGCGTCATCCATTCAGTCCGCCGTGCGCGACGAGGATCCGTCGGTGCCCGTCGTGCGGCTCCGCGACATGGACGCGGTCTTCGCGGAGTCGATTCAGCGTCCGCGCCTGCTCGCGCAGTTGCTCGGCAGTTTCGCGGGCCTCGCGCTGCTGCTGGCCGCCGTCGGCACGTACGGCGTGCTGTCGTACCTGGTCGCCGAGCGCCGCCGGGAGATCGGGATCCGCATGGCGCTCGGCGCCGGCCGCGCCGGTGTCGTCGCCATGATCATGAAACAGGGCCTCCGCGCGGCCATGCTGGGCATGGCCATCGGCGTCGCCGGCGCGCTGGCGGTCAGCCGGCTCATGGCGACGCTGCTGTTCGGCGTCGGTCCTGGCGACCCCGCCACGATGGTCGTGGTCATCGTCACGATGCTTGCCGTCGCACTCGCCGCCTGCTGGCTGCCGGCGCGACGGGCGTCCCGCCTCGATCCGAACGTGGTGCTGCGGAGCGATTAAAGGCGCGGGCATCCCGCTATGACGGCCTGGCGGCGGAGCCCGAGGAGGTCAGCTGTAGAATTCCCCATCCACCGGCACGCCCGTTACCGTTTGGTTCGCGCCATTCTTGATCTTTTGAAACGTCATCGGTAAGGAGCGAAGGAATCCTTCACTGTCGCGCCGGCTGATTCCCAGGTGCAGGTGCGGTTCGGTGCTGCTGCCGGAATTTCCCAGCAGCCCGAGTTTGTCGCCGGGGTTGATCAGATCCCCGACACCGACCACGATCGAGTTCTGCTGAAGGTGCACGTAAATGTGATAGCAGTTCAACGTCTGGTTCTGGATCACCACCATGTTGGCGCCTGTCGAATTCGGATTCGCGACGTTGCCGAAGTTGTCCTCGAAATGATCGTCGACAAAAATCACGGTACCCGTCGCTCATCGCCAGAATGTCCTGGCCCCAGTCGTAGTAGTTGTCGTTCTGATCCAGCTTCGCCGCGTCCTTGAACGTCTGATTGCCCGCGTCGAAGATCCCGATGTCGTACGAATAGCGATGCTCGGGATAGGAATGCACGTTGAAACTTGTCCCGCCGATGCCGCTGCCCCAATGCCAGCGGAATGCCGGATTCTGCACCCCGTCGATCACCGGCACGCCGTAGGGCAGTTGACTCATCACCGTGACAGGCGCGAGCGTCACCGGTAAGGAGCGGGCGTCGCCGTAACAATCGAGTTCGCCGCTCTTGAATTTCACGTTCGCCTGGATCTTCACCATTCCCTTCTCGAACGCGCGCGGCACTTCGAATCCGTCATAGAACTTCGGCAGGGGCGCGTCGCTGTTCGTGACCAGGCCGCTGAGCGGAGGATCGACCGCCTTCCCCAACACGTCAAGATCGATACGCATCTTGGTCGTGAGATTCGCCTTGTGAACCGTCACGTTGTTCTGGTCCTTCAGTTTTACCGAAGCGTTCGTCACGTCGAGGCTCGTGCCGGTTCCGTTGATGATCTGGGCCGCGACGGTGCCCCAGAGTTTTCCGTTGGTGAGCTTGACGATTTCGACCGGAGCTTGAATTCCCAGGAACACCGGCCAGGTCACCGGCAGCAGCGCCGGCGTCGAAAACCCCGTCTGGGTGATCGGCGCTTGCGACAGGAGATACTGGTGCTTGCCGGACGCGGCCACGGCCTTGAGCGGAAAGATTCCAAACTTCGGCGCATTCGAGACAGACCAGGGCGACGATGCGTTCTTGCTCTCGGACGGGTTGAGGATGAGCGGCAGGCCCATAAGGGACTGGCCCGCCGGATTGGTGAAATTCCCGGACCACCAACTCCAGCCCCCTTCCGCCGCCGCGAAGATGAAGGCACTTTCCAAGGTCACCATCTCGACGGCGAGACTCTGTTCCTGGAGCGCCCACTGGATGTCCTGCCAGAGATCAGCCCGAAACGTCGCGATGGCGCTGCCGCCCATCGTCATGAGGCTGGCAAGATTCGGATCGGCCGGCTTGGGGAATTGCTCTATCAGACTGACGAAGCGATCCTTGGTGCAATGACTCACATCGAGGCCCCAGGAGCAGAACTTTGGGGGCTCTTTGGGCAGTGCCGTCTTGCTCAGCCCGATATTCCAGAACCAGACCTGGCCGGTGACGTTCTTGTACCAGACCGCGCAGAAATGTTCGTTGTCGCCAAGCCAGCTGGTGTTGTCGAGGTTGTCGACGGAAATCAGCCGGCCGACGTTCAGGTCCAGCGTGTCGTCGATGGAATCAGCCACCGCGTCGGGAATCCAACCCCATTCCACGCCATCGTCCTTCACCCAGATCGCGCAGTAGCGAATCGCGGCTGGGTTGAGCTGCCCCGCCAACGTGGTGTTGTATGCGCGAATGCTGATCAGTTTTCCATTGTCCTTTTCGAGCCTCTTATCAAGATCGTTGGCGGTGAGGTCGACTCCCCAGTTCCATTGAATTGAGGTTGGATTCTCCACCCAGGCTGCCGCGCAGAAGGTCTGGCTCCCTTCCTCGAAGCAATCGAGCGCGGTGAGGCGGAGGGTTTGCCCGAGGGTCGATTTGAGATTTGCCGGAGTAATCTTTCCGTCCCAGGCCGTGCCCTGACCGTCTTTGATCGAAACGCCACTGTAGAGTCTCTTACTGCCGTCGAGAACGCTCTTGATCGACAGCAGCCGCTGTTTACCTAATTGCGACGTGAGGGTGGAAGCCTCCACACTCAAACGAAACTTCCAAGCCGACGGCGGTGGGACGATCGAGTGTCGGTGGTGACACTGACCTAGAACCTCCCCGGGGACGTGTGGTCGCGTGCGCACGCGCGGCCGAGAATAGAGAGCGAACTCGAAGGGGCCTCGCCCTCGGCTCGACGGGGACCGTCGCCCATTCGGAATCAAATTCACGCGCGCGACGTCAACTTTCCCTGAAAGCTTCATCTCGCCGTGCTGCACCTGGACGTCGCCCTTCAAGTGACCGTCAGCGAAGGCGAGCGAAAAATGCAGAACGGGAGCGTTCTGCATATCGCCACCGCCCTGAACGTCAAACACGGTCTTGTCGCCGTCAATTTTTCCGTTCTTAATCTGCCACTGCCGCTCGACAGACGGCCCGGCGGTTCCGGTGAGATTCGTACCTTGCTGGACAAGATCGAAGTACAGGCTTTCCGTCGCTTGATTGCCATCGGGACCGATGCCGCTGAAGGCTCCGGACCACTTACCGGTCAGGTCCTCGGCGGCAGCTCCGAGCGCACCGAGGACGATGAATGCCGACACCACCAGGAGCTGTTTCATCGGGACCTCGAGTACACATTAGCCCAAATCACACACCAATTTTGGCCGATACCTGTCGGCAACGCCGTTCATGCATCTCGGTTTCGAGCGCACGAGCTTCGCTTTCCACCTGCGACTCCCGAGCTTGATCGAAGCACCGGCCCCGCTCGCAGGGCCCCGTCGCGGCGCAACCGCGTGTCACTCGCCGGTGATCTTTCCCCTCTCCAAAGGCGGGATGTGCGGCGCGGATCGATCTGTCTGGAAGCGCTCGGCCCGGCGTTTGTGCGGATCCATCTCCTGGACGTCTGGCTCCGGCAGTTCCTCGCGGGCCAGATCGTCCGGATCCGGCGACTTGGCGTTCATCCGAAGGTCTTTTTTCATGGCTCCTCCGAGACGGGCGTAGGGAGTTCTTGGATTCTACGGCCGTGCGCTGAAGAAGAGAACAACAATTGCCATGACGATCATGACACCTCCATTTGACATTCAACTGAAACACGCATAGCCTCTATTTGTATGCCTAATGGAGAAACGCGCAGGACGGAGATCCTGCAGGGCACGCTGGACCTCATGGTGCTGCAGATTCTCGTGACGATGGGTCCCCTTCATGGCTACGCGATTGCGGCTCGGCTCGAGCAGATCTCCGGGGGCGCCGTGCAGCTCAACATGGGGACGCTGTATCCGGGGCTGATGCGTCTCGAGCAGCGAGGACTCGTGCGCGGGAAGTGGGGCGTGACCGACAACAACCGCAAGGCCCGCTATTACTCCATCAGCGCTGCGGGACGCCGGCAGCTTGCGACCGAGAAAGCGGACTGGGATCGCACGGTGACGATCATGCGTGCGCTGCTGCAGGAATAGGCCCGACCGGGAGGTTCAAATGGCTTCGGTTCGCGAATGGATCAACCGCGTCGCCGGTGCGCTCCGGATGAAGCGAACGGATGCGGACCTGCAGGAGGAACTCCAGCTGCATATCGACCTCGCCGCAGAGGAGGCGCAGCGTCGAAGCGTGTCTTCAGAACAGGCCGGACGAACCGCGCGCCTGCAGGCCGGTGGCCTGGCGCAGGCGATGGAACAGGTGCGCGATCAGCGCGGGTTCCCGCGACTGGAGGATCTCGCCCGCGACATTCGCCACGGCTGCCGAATGCTCGCCCAAGCGCCGGCGTTCACTTTCGCCGTCGGCGCGACGCTGGCCGTCTGTCTCGGCGCCAACGCCGCGTTGTTCGCCGTTGTCGACCACGTGCTGCTGCGTCCGCTGCCGGTCGCCGCACCCGATCGGATCGTCATCACCGGCAACCGCTATCCCAAAGCCGGTGTCGACACCGGCTACAGCACGAGCGCCGCAGATTACATCGACCGTTTAAGCCAGACCGATGTGTTCGAGGAGCAGGCGCTGTTCAAGCTTGGCAATCAAGCCGTCGACGAGAGCGGTGTGCCGGTTCGGATTGCCGTCATGAGCGTGACGCCGTCGTTTTTCCGGCTCGCGGGTGTTGCGCCACACCTCGGTCGCACATTCCTCGACGACGAGGCTGAACCTGGCCGCGAGCTGAAAGCCGTTCTCTCCTTCGACCTGTGGACCAGCCAGTTCGGCGGCGACGCGACCGTGCTCGGGCGGAACGTGCGAATCGATGGCCGCCCTTACACGATTGTCGGGGTGATGCCGAGAGGATTCGATCTCGTCGTTTCCGATGTGCCGGTGTGGAGACCGCTCGCGCTCACAACAGCCGAAAAGCAGCAGCATTACAACGACAACTGGGGGTACATCGCACGGCTGACGTCCGGGTCGACCATCGGGCAGGCGCAAGCCGAAATTGACGCGATCAATCGGGCCAACCTGGATCGCGTTCCGCAGTTCAAGCAGGCCATTGTCGACACCGGGTTCCACACCGTGGTCGAAGGCCTGCAGGATTCGCTTGTCAACGACGTGAAGCCCGCGCTTCGGCTCGTGTGGGGAGGCGGTCTGTTCCTCTTGCTCATCGGCTGCCTGAACGTGGTGAACCTGGTGGTTGCGCGCTCCCGAACGCGCGCGAAAGAACTCGCAACGCGCATCGCGCTTGGCGCCGGCCGCGGAAGGCTGTTCGCTCAACTCACTACCGAGAGCGTGGTGCTCTCCATGAGCGCGGCGGCGGGCGGACTCGCCATCGGGTGGCTGGCGCTTCGCGCGCTCATCGCGCTCGATGTGGCCGACCTGCCGCGCGGCTCTCAAATCGCGTTCGATGCGACGACTGTCGTGTTCACGCTCGCCATAGGCGCCGTCGCGGGCGTCATTTTCGGCGCGGCTCCGCTGATGGCCACGCGGACGACGGCTCCGAGCACTTTTCTGCACGAGGAGGGAAGACAGACAACGGCCGGGCCTCGGACCCGGCATCTCACGCGCGGACTGGTGATTGCCCAGGTGGCGTTTACGCTCGTGCTGATGGCCGGCGCCGGTCTTCTGTTCGCGAGCTTCAAACGAGTGCTCTCAATCGATCCGGGCTTCCGTTCCGACGGCGTGCTGACCGCGTCGGTTTCACTGCCGGACACACGCTATCGGACTCCAGCAGAGGTGCGGCGTTTCGCCGGCGAGTCACTGGCTCGCTTCCGCGCGTTGCCGTCGGTCACGGCCGCCGGCGCCACGGACACGATTCCATTTGGGATCAATCACACCAACAGCCTCATGATGGGTGAAGGATTTCAGGTCCGGCCCGGCGAATCGTTCGTGTCGCCGGCGCGCGTCGTCGTCTCGCCTGGTTATCTGGAGGCGATGGGCTCGCGGCTGCTCGCCGGCCGTTTGTTCGACAGCCGCGACGTGGAAACCGCAGCGAACGTCGCGATCGTCGACCAGACGCTCGCGGACAGGTTCTGGCCGGGGACGAGTCCGATCGGTCGCCGGTTGTATCGACCGGACGATCCGAACAACCTGCTTGCTGTCACGCCGACGACGTCTGCGATTCACGGTCGTCGGTGTGATCGCGCCGATCAAGCTGCAGTCACTCGTCGACACCCAGCCGTCGGCCGGGGCGTACTACTTCCCGCTGTCGCAGCAGCCGTCGCGCCTGCTGACGTTCGCCATCCACACCGGCGTCGATCCGATGCTCGCATCGGCCGGCGTTCGCACCGCCATTCGATCGCTCGATCCGGAGCTGGCGGTATTCGACCTTCAGCCGATGGACCGATGGACGACGAAATCGATTGCCAGTCGCCGTCTCGCGATGCTGCTTTCGCTGACGTTCAGCTCGGTCGCCCTGTTTCTTGCCGCTGTCGGGATTTACGGGCTGCTCGCGTACCTGGTCGCGTATCGCCGAAAGGAGGTTGCGATTCGGATGGCATTGGGGGCCACCGGCCCGGCGGTATTCCGGCTGATCGTGCGGGAGGGACTTTCGGCGACCGCTCTTGGCGTCGTCGGTGGCGCCACCGTCATCGCCGTGTTCCGCCGGCTGCTGCAGAGCCAGTTGTTCGGCATCGCGGCGACGGATCCAGTCGTCCTTATTGTCGTCACCGCAGCGCTCGCCGCTGTCGCCGTCCTGGCCTGCGTGGTACCCGCACGGCGCGCCAGCCGGATCGATCCGGTTGCTGCGCTGGCGGAGTAAGACTTGACCGCCGGCATCAGTCCTACTCGGTCCGAAGCGCCTCCATCGCGTCCACCCTCGTCGCCCGCCGCGCGGGCAGCACGCAGGCGGCGAGCCCGGAGCCGAGGAGGGCCAACGTCACAGCGACGAACACGTTCGGGTCGGTGCTGGCGACGTCGAACAGCATGCCCGAAACGAACCGCGTGGCGGCGAACGAGCCGGCGAGGCCCAGCGCGACGCCGAGCGCCACGAGCAGCATCCCCTCCCGCACCACGAGCCGGAACACTTCGGCCGATCGCGCGCCGAGCGCAATCCGGATCCCGAGCTCTCGTGACCGCCGCGTGACCGAGTACGCGAGTACGCCGTAGAGACCGATCACAGCCAGAAGGAAGGCCGCTCCGGCGAATCCCGCCAGGAGCCCGGCACGGAACCGGACGTCGCGGATCGAGCCGGATAGGATGTCCTCCATCGGCTCCACCGACGCCAGCGGCACATCAGGATCGAGCTCGCGGAGTACCGGCGCGCACCTGGGGCGTGATGGCTGTGGGGTCTCCCTGCACGCGGGCAACGAGCCGCATCCGCGTGGCGCCGAACCCGGCTCCGGGCTGGCGGATCGAGAAGTACATTTGATCGGGCACCTCGTTGGCCTGCCCGTAGAGGCGCACATCGCTCACCACGCCGACGATCTCCCCGCGAAACGGCTTGCCGAAGTCGACGACGAGGCGTGCGCCCACAGCGTTTCTACCGGGGAAGAGCCGCCTCGCCAGTCCCTCGTTGATCAGCATCACGCCCGGACCGTCGGCGCGATCGGTTCCGGTGAACGTGCGCCCGCTTCTCACGGGGATCCGCATCGTCTCGAAGTAGTCATCCGTCACGACCGAGACCGTCGCGTTCAACTTGTCGGCGTCGGTCGCGGGCGGGCGGCCGTCGACGTAGAAGTAGGTGTCGCCGCCGCCTCGGAGGGGAAGCAGGTTCGTGCCCGCGGCCGTCTCGACACCCGGGATCGACCGCACGCGGTCGGTGAGCGTGGACCAGAATCGATCGGCATCCGCACGCACCGGGTACTTGATCTCCGGCAGCGCGATCTCGGCCGTGAACACGCCGCGAGGATCGAACGCCGGGTCCACGCGCTGAATCTGCCAGAGGCTTCGGATCAGCAGGCCGGCGACGATCAGCATCACGAACGACACCGCCACCTGGACGACGACGAGCACGTCGCGCGTGCGTGCGCCGGTTCTGCCGCCTGATCCCCTTCCGAGCGACGTCAGGATGGCCGACATGCCGCCCTTCGCCGCGTGGAGCGCCGGCGCCAGCCCGAAGACGAGGCTGGTGGCGAGCGACAGCGCGAACGTGAAGAACAGCGCCGTCTGGTCGAGGGCGAGCTCGGAGAGCCGCGGCAGGATGCCCACACCGGCGGTGCGGACGCCCTGCACGAGGTAATAGGCGAGCCCGAGCCCGACCGTCCCGGCTGCAAGTCCCAGGACGAGGCTCTCGGTGAGCAGCTGCCTGACGAGTCGCGGACGTGACGCACCGAGCGCCGTGCGGATCGCCATCTCGCCGCTGCGCGCCGTCGCGCGCGCAAGCAGCAAGCTCGCGACGTTGCCGCAAGCGATGAGTAGCACGAGCCCGACCGCGCCCAGAAGCACGATGAGCGTGCGGCCGACGTCTCCGACGACGACCTCGCGGTACGGCACCAGCCGGAGCTTCCACGATTCGTTCTCCGGGTACGTCTGCTCGAGCTGTCGCGCGATGTTGTCCATTTCACGCTGCGCCTGCGCAACCGTGACGCCGGGCGCCAGGCGGCCGAGACCGCGCAGGAAGTGGAAGCGGCGCACGGCCGTGTCGCCCGTGCCGAACGGGACCGGCCGCCACACCTGGACGTTGATCATGCGGTCGAGGAGCGGTGGCAGGACGCCGACGACGGTGTGCGGGCGTCCGTCGATGGAGACGCTGGTGCCGAGGACGCCGGAGTTCTCCCCGAAGCGCTGTTGCCAGAGTCCGTTCGAGATGATGACGACGTCGTGAGCGCCCTGCTCCTCGTCGGGCCGGAACGCTCGTCCCAGGATCGGCTGAACGCCGAGGGTCGAGAAGAAGTTGGCAGTGGCGATCGACGCCGGGACGCGCTCCGGCCTGTCCCCTCCGCCGATCACGGCGTAGCCGAACAGCGTTCGCGCGGCGAGCGACGAGAAGACGGTCTGTCGCTCGCGGTAGTCGAGGAAGTCCGGCGGCGAAATCGACGCCTGGTTGCCCCCTCTGAACGCACCGAACATGTACACCAGCTCCTCGGACCGCTCGTAGGGAAGCGGCTGCAGGAGCACCGAGTTGACGATGCTGAACATCGCGCTGTTGGCGCCGATTCCGACGCCCAGCGTGAGCACGACGAGAATGGCGAATGCCGGACGGCGGAGCGAGAGGCGCAGCGCGTATCGGATGTCGTGAAGCATGGTGTCGAGCCTCGTTTCGTTGCGAAGAAGCCAGAGGGCGTGCGGGAACGCCCCCAGCGTGCGACAGAGCATCGCGGCGGCTGCGCGGGCGTCGAGGCGGCCCGCGCGATCGAGCGCAAAGATCCGGTACGAGAGTTCACCGTCCCATTCGCGGAGCCAGTCGCGCCGGCGGGAGGCCGGGACGATGAGGCTCGCGGCTCGGACGATGCCGATGGCTCGCCGGTAGGTCGCGCGAGCCGCGTGCGAGGGCCCGGCGGCCGTGCTCATTCCGGGAGCGGCGCGCGTGGCGCCGCGAGTGCCGCACGACCGCCCAGCGTGCGGTAATGCTCGATGGAGTGGGCGAGCGTCTTCGCGCCGCTGGCAGTGACCTCGTAGTACCGACGCGGCGGGCGTTTCTCGCGCAAGGCGGTGGCCTGCGGCTCCCACCGGGACCGGACATAGCCGTCGCGCTCGAGCCGGCCGAGGATGGGGTAGACGGTGCCGCTCGGGAGACCGGTCGCGTCCATGATGTCGAAGCCGTGCCGGATCCGCCTGGCGATGGCGTCGAGAACGGCGACCGCGCTCAGCGACAGGGGTTTGGGCGGTTTTGGCGACTGAGGTGGCATGTTGCCCTGCTACCTATATAGATACACTATACATGAGGGCGGCTCCCTCTGGCGTCGGCGTGAGACGCTCGACGCGACCTCGGTTCGATTGATGTTCTGCCTGATCCGAGCGCAAAGAAGCCGCGCCCTTTGACCCCGCCGCAGTGCGGGTGTATATTCAATGTAGATACATGGCAACGACCACTCAGGTCTCCAAGTGGGGCAACAGCCTCGGATTGCGGCTGCCGAAGTCCGTCGCCCGTGAAGCGCGCCTCGATGACGGCGACACTGTCGATGTGTCGGTCGACAACGGAGCGATCGTGATCCGAGCGAGTCGGCCGCGGTATTCGCTTGACGAGCTCGTCGGCCGCATCACGGCGCGTAATCGCCATCATGAGAGCGACTGGGGCGCTCCGGTCGGGCATGAGGCGTGGTAGCCCGCAGCTATGTCCCCGATGCGGGGGACCTTGTTTGGCTGACGTTCGATCCCCAGGCGGGGCACGAGCAGCGCGGGCGTCGCCCCGCACTGATCCTTTCAGCGCGCGCCTACAACGAGAAGGCACGACTCGCAATCGCCTGTCCAATCACCAGCCACGTGAAAGGCTATCCGTTTGAGGTGACGCTCCCTCCCGGCGCGAAGATCACCGGCGTCGTGTTGGCAGATCACGTCAAAAACCTTGACTGGCAGGCGCGTCGCGTCGTATTCGAGGCGAAGGCTTCGGTCGATGTGCTCACTGACGTGCGCGAGCGACTCAGAGCCCTGCTGGGGTTGTAGTCGGCTTGCAATGAAGCGGCGTGAGATGCGTGAATGCGGTTCGCGGATCTGGCGCGGCGGTCCTCCGATCTCTACTCGGTCCGTAGAGCCTCCAGAGGACTGAGGCGAGCGCCACGTCGCGCAGGGAGCCAGCATGCCACGAGCGCGACGGCCAACAACAGGACCGTTGTCGCCGCAAACACAACGGGGTCACGAGCGCTGACGCCGTAGAGCAGCGACGCGAGAAGTCGGCTACCGGCGTATGCGAGGCCGAGGCCGACGATGACGCCAGCGAACGCGACAAATCCCCCCTGTCTGATGATCATGCCCGCAACTTGGCCAGGCTCTGCCCCGAGGGCCAGGCGGACGCCGATCTCGCCCGTCCGCTGACTTACGATGTAGGACATGACGCCGTAGATGCCGATCACGCCGAGCATCAATGCGACGCTCGCAGCGATGATGATCAGCGTCGTCGTGAACGCCATCTGCGCAGCCGCACGATCAAGAATGTCTTCCAGTGACCGCACGTCGGACACTGCCAAGTTCGGATCGATCTCGCCGACCGCGGTACGCACGGCGGCGACAAGGGTGGAGGGCGGCGTCGCCGCGCGCACGGCGTAGCTCATCTTGGAGACGCTCGGTCCAAGCATTGTCTCGACGGGAATGTCTGGACCGCCGGCGATGGACATCGGCATGTAGAGTTGGGCCACCGGCGTCCGCTCCGCGAGCGATGCGACGGGCGTATTCGAGACGACACCGACAATCTCCAGCCACGGCGGGGCGTTGGGTGATGAGGTCGGTCGGCCCGAAGATCTGAAACGCTTGCCGAGTGGATCCTGATTCGGGAAGAGCGCATCGGCCAGCGCGGTGTTCACGACAGCAACCGGTTCGCCACGCTCCACGTCCCCGCGGTCGATGAACCGGCCGCGGAGCAATCGGATGCCCGTCGCCTCGAAGTAGCCGCTGGCGACAGCGTAGAACAAGGCCCTTGGCCGAAGCGTGCCGTCGTCGACGACGCCTTCCGGCACCACCATGTGCTCAAGACAAAAAGTCG
Source organism: uncultured Acidobacteriota bacterium (assembly GCA_963724645.1). Lineage (GTDB taxonomy): Bacteria > Acidobacteriota > Vicinamibacteria > Vicinamibacterales > SCN-69-37 > CAVXSP01. Next base: position 420,818 of record CAVRVJ010000002.1, on the reverse strand, counting down.
AAAGAGGCAGGCAGGTGGACGCGGACGCAGCGGTGACGCCCGGTATCGCGCTCAGGCGATCCAAGATCGCGCGGTGCGTGGCGACTGCTGAGCGGCGGCTCGCGTATTCGCGATCGGGCAGTGCGATGCTAAGAGTGAGTGCCGATCTGGCGTCGAAGCCGGGATCGACGGCGCGAAGCTTCTGGAGGCTGCGGAGCATCAGACCCGAGAAGACGACGAGGACGAGTGCGAGGGCCACCTGTCCGCCCATCAACAGATGACGCGCGCGGTAGCGGCCACGGCTTGCGGTATTGCTGCGACCACTCTCGTGCAATGACGACCGTGAGCGCCGCGAGACGCAGCCAGGGGATCGCGCCGAACGCGATGGCGGTGAGCAGGCTCAACGCCAGCGCGAACGCAACCACGGGCGCGTCCAGACGCACTTCTTCCAGCCGAGGGAGGTTGACGGGAGCGAAGGCGACGAGCATTCGCACCGCGCCCCAGGACAGGCCGAGCCCGATCACACTTCCGGCGATGGAGAGCAGCACGCTCTCGGCGAGAAAGTAGCCGGCGAGCGCGCGGTTGCCGGCCCCAAGCGCCTGGCGCACGGCCACCTCACGCCGTCGTGCATCGGAGCGCACGAGAAAGAGGTTCGCGACGTTCGCACACGCGACGAGTAACACGAGTCCGACCGACCCCAGCAGGATCCACAGCGTGCGAGCAATCTGGCCGACGACGGCGTCCTGCAGCGGCATCGCCGTGGAGATCCACCCACGATGATTGGGAGACACGCGCGAGAGGTCCGTCAGGAGCTGGGTCGTCTCGGCCTGAGCGCTCGCGAGCGTCATACCATCACGCAACCGCGCGACGCCCATGACCGTAAACAGACTGGACGCCGTCGCGCGTGTGGACTGGGCAGCCGATCCAGGCATCCGTACGGGCGTCGGGAAAGGTAAATGACAAGGGCATCACGCCGACGACGGTCGTGGGTAGTCCGTCGATCGTGAGCGATCGGCCGACGATGCCGGGGTCGCGTCCGTAGCGCCGGACCCACAGCCCATGCGAAAGCACGACAGGCGGCGGGCTGCCCGGCACGCCTTCCTGATCGGTAAACCAACGGCCCAGGGCTGGCTGGACGTGGAGCACGGACGCCAGCGACGGCGTCGCGCGGGATATCTGAATCCGCTCGGGATTGCCTTCAGTATCCGTGAGCGTGACGCCCGAGATGTTGTAAACCGCTACTCTCTCGAGCGTGTGCGCGCGATCGGCGAGCTGGTAATAGAGCTGCCAGCTCATGTATTTCACGCCGGAGTTGACGTGTCGCGTGGGAAGGCCGTAGTCGAGCGCGATCAGCCGATTCGAGTCCTGGTATGGGAGCGGGTTCAAGACGACTCGATACACCACGGCGAAAATCGCAGCGTTTGCGCCAACGGCCAGCGCCAAGGTCAGCACGGTGGCTAGCGTGAATGCCGGGCTCCCGACCAACCGCCGTGCCGCGTGCCGAATCTCGCGTCCGACTGCATCCATACGTCCTGCCTTCCCTCTCGAATGTATTCGTTGCCGCTGCCACCGGAGCCGCGCGTGTGGGCTCCACCGCTCCGATAGCAGCCACCCGATCAGGCCCGCTCGGCCTCAGCTGCCCGTCTGCCACGGTCAGTCAGCTTGAAGTATTTCCGTGCGCAGGTCCTTTGCCCAACGCGATGACGATGTGAAACGCCAGATCGGTGAGGGCCGGCCTCAGGCTTGCGTCGTCTGTCATGCGATTCATTAGACGGACTCCACGATCAGCGGGTTGTCAGACACTATAGTGGTCGCCACTATAGTGAGCCGAGTCGGCATGTGTGCGCGCAACGCGATTCGGCTGCTGGATTGTCCCGGGGTGTCAACCAGCCGTGGCAACTCGTGGCAACGGAAGGTGACCGATCGATCAAGTCGTTGTGAGGTAAAAAATGATGGGGTGGGCGACGGGTATCGAACCCGCGACCTCCTGAGCCACAGTCAGGCGTTCTGCCACTGAACTACGCCCACCACACGAGGACCCTTGAATGTAGCACGAGTCACTTGGCCTCGGCGGCGCTAGAACTTGATGCCGGCCGTCGCGCTCACGCCCAGTACGTTCGTTGTCTGATCGGAAGTCCGGATGCTGATCACACGAACTCCACCATCCATGTACCAACGCGTCAGCGCGAACCGCACCCCGCCGCCGCCCCCGAACGCGGGCTTGTTGACCTCTCCGGTCAAATCGCTTCCGAGCGTGACGCCGTACTGCCCGATCGACGACGTCACGTCGGTGCCGTTGAGGGTGAACACCGGCTGCAGCGCAATGTGCGCGCCGCCGACGCTCAACGTCGCGTACGGGCGGACGCTGCCGCTCGTCATGAACATGAAACGAACGCCGCCGCCTCCGTAGGACGCCGGGGCGATGACGGTGCCGGTCGCCGGCTTGCCCTGCGAAGCCTGGAGGTAGGCGGCCACCGTATTGGCGTGCTCGAGACGCCGCCGGGTCACGACGTCCTCCATCCAGACGCCTTCGCCGAAGATCTCCAGCCTGTCAGAGAGGCGAAATCCCGCCTCGCCGCCGGCCATGCCGCCCACGTGCTCCACGGACGCGATGCCCGCGTTGCCACTGATGTAGAAGCCTGTCCCTTTGGCGGGGCTCGACGCGGCTTGGGGCTGAGCCGCCGGGGCGACCGGGGTTTGCGCCGCGGCTGATGAACCCAGGCACCACGTCGCTGCGAACACACTCAGCACAAAGGTCCGTCTCATCTGAACGACTCCTCCGAATCAGGGATCACTCCGCCTTGAAGCACGAACAATGCTCACAAATGATTGATCACGATCAGCCGTTCAGCAGAACCTGATGCTTCGACACGAGATCGAGCGCACCTGGCGCTGAGGGCATGCTGCGTCAGTGACCGGGAGGCTCGAACACGTCCTTCCGCTTGTACAGATAGATGACGATCGCGACATTGAGGACGAACGTGCCCATCCGCAGCGGCTCGCCCGGGCGGTGCACGATTTCGTAGACCTCGAACGGCAGGAGCGAGGCCGTGATGCCAATCGTGAACCAACGGGCCCAGGCGAGGCGGCGCGCCAGGCCGACCGCTTCGATTGCGAGCAGCACGGAGTAACCGAACGCGGTTGCTGCGAGCGCGATCTCCTTGCGCACCGTCAATCCCATGGCCAATGACACTGCGTGCGTGAAGACGGTCGAGGTCGACGGCAGATTGACCGCATTCGCGAGATTGACCACGAGCTCAACGGGATCCCGATGCAGAAAACCCAGGAGGACAATGGCCAGGGCCGCAAGGGAAAGCGACTTGACCACTTTGAGAAAGACGATCCAGGACAGCAGCGTCGACTTCTGATGCAAACATCACCCGGGAGCCGTCGCCCCGGACCTCCTCTGAATCAACGTTTCCGCAGCGTGCGAAGAATCCGTCCCTCCGGCTGGCCATCGAGGCCGACGATCGCTCTCACGACGTAGTCGCCAGGCGGAAGGCCGTCGATAGGGATCTGCGCCGTGCCGGAAAACCGATCGGCCTCTGACGTGCCGCCCCATTTGGGCGGCGCCGTGGCCAGCGCCGGGCCGTTGACGCTGGCGGCCAGTTCGATCGACGCCCCGATCTGCATGTTCGCGCGGCCGCCGTACAGTTCAAAATAGACCATCGCCATTGGCTCGCTGGAAAAGGATAGCCGCGGCACGAATGCGCCGGCCGCGTTCGGGACGCCGAGCACGAGCGAACTGAGCTTCAGAGATCCGGCTGCCGCCAGTTCGGTGTTGAGCGACGCATCGACGACGCCGACGTGCCCCGCTGTGTCGCTGGCGGCGACACGCAACCGGTACGCGCCAGGCGCGGCGAGCAGCCCGGCCTTGACAGGCAGGATCGCGAGATCCTCAGGCTTGGACACCCACTCGGACACGAGCTTCGATCCGGCGTACAGGCCCGCAACGACCGACGTCAGTGTGACCGCGGGATCCAGCGGTTCGACGAGCGCGCCGACCGTCAGTTTCTGGTCGGCGCCGCGGGCGAAAAAGGAGGTCGATCGCAGGGGAAGATCGCGGTACGCCCGGACGTCCCGCAGTGTCTCTCTAGCGGTCTTCGCCGGCGCGCCTTTCGCCGCGTCGCCTTTCGGCATCATCACCAGCGGCCGCGCGCGCAGCCCCACACCGGCGCGAGACGTCCTGACCTCGAGCCGGTGGCCAGGCACGCTGCGGTCTGCGGGGTCGATGTCGAACGTCAGGAGATAGTGCGCGGAGGTCTCGCGTGCGATGCGCGTCAGAATGTTGTCGCCGCCGCTCGCCAGGTGCAGGAGCTGCCCGCCCGTCACGCCCGCCACGTTTTCCAGGCCGACCTGGGGGTTGCGATTCCCGCCGAAGAGCGCGGTGCTGACGCTGCCGCCGGCCGGGGACGAGTCGTGCTCGGGCTGAACCAGATAGAACTCGGTGCGGGCCTCGGCGGCTGCGTTGCCGAGCTGCTGAAAGTTGTCGGGGGTCAACTCGCAGGAGCCGACCTGCTGGCCGGCACGAAATGTGTCGCTGCGCGGACCGACAAGCCACCCGGAGAACAGGATGAACACGGTCGGTCCGGCCGCCGGATCGAGGCCATTCAATATGCCGATGGTCTGTTCCAGGACCATGCGTGTCTGACACGACGCTTCCTGATCGGTCATGGCGTTGCGCGACTGTCCCACGACTGGCGCCAGGGCCTGCTGAAGCCCGGCCCGGTCGGTCGTGAAGTCGAGCTGGAGGCCGCCGTGCGGCACGGTCGCCACTGCGACGCGGTCGGTCGGCGACAGTTCGCTGGCCATCTGGGCGATCGCCTGCTTGATCGGCCGCTCGCCCCCCACCGGCAGTGACTCATTGTCGACGACCAGCATGATGCCGCGGCCGACGCGCGACAGGACGTTGGTATCGAAGGGCGGCGGCACGTCGACGGCGCCAGAGCGAACGCCGCTGCCCGGCGCGTCGCCGACTGGAACGAGCTGCAGAGACCGCAGCGTCCGGGTCTTGCCGTCCATCTTGACGGTCAGATCTTCCGGCTTCAGATCGCGGACCGGGCGGCCGTCGGCCTCGAGCGCCTGCACATCCGTCGTCACGGGATCGACGCCGCGCCCTTGCGCCGGCACGTGCACGCGCGCAAGGGTCATCGCGGCGACTGCGAGAAGCGGCACAGCGCTGGCCGATCGGCGGCCGAGACGCGTCATGCACAGAGGATACTCCGCGTCGCGGCCACGCAGGCAGCCGTCGGCATAAAATGGCTCGCGCATGGCTTTTCAACCACCTCTGGCGGCGGGGATCGACCTGGGCGGCACGGCCATCAACTACACGTTCGTGGACGGGAGCGAACGATTTCTGATCGACTCGCTCTGCGAGTACCCGGCCCGATCGCAGGAGGGCCCGGACGTCTGCCTGGGCCAGATCGCGGAGGGACTGAGGGTCGCCGCGAGCCGGGCCGGCGTCTCCGTCGCGGATATTGCCGTCGTGGGATTGGACACGCCGGGCCCGGCAAGCGCCGTCGGCGTGCTGAGCGCGGAAGGATCCACGAATTTTCTGCATCCCGGCTGGTCCGGCTTCGATATTCGGGGCGCCCTCGCGCACGCGCTCGGCACGCCGGTGACATACCTGAATGACGGCACGGCGGGCGCGCTCTGGGGACACTTCACGATTTTCGGTTCGCGCGACCCCAAGACGTCGATTACGACCGTGATCGGAACCGGTCTGGGCGGCGGCGTCATCACCAACGGCCACGTGGTCAAGGGACGCAGCGGCTTTGGCGGCGAGCTGGGCCATGTGCTGATCCCGGCGCACGATATCCGCGGCACGGAGGGGCTGGTGGCGCGCTGCAATTGCGGACGCACCGGTGACCTCGAGTCGCTGTGCTCGCTGACGGCGATCGGCAACACGCTCCTGCCATACTTTCTCGAGCGGTATCCCGACCATGAACTGGGGCGCGTCGGCGATCTGCGTGAAGCCGCCAAGCGGGTGAGAGGCCTCGCGGAGCGCGGGGACGCGATGTGCCGCGAGATCTTTCGCGTGCAGGCGCACGCGCTCGGGCTGTTCTTTGACGAGATGATCAACACGTTCGACCCCGACGCGCTCATCGTCGGCGGCGGTGCGCTGGAGACGGGCGAGGCGTTTCAGCGCTGGTTTCTCGACGAAGTGCGCGCCGGCATGCCGCCACAGCGGCAGGAGCAGGCCGACATCCCGATCCATCGTCATGCCCAACGGCGATACGGCGGGGGCGAGGGGCGCGGCGATTGACGCGCTCAACTTTGCCCGGACCCGCGAGGTGTCATGAGTCTGCCGGCAGCGCTCATCGCCGAGTTCCGCAGCGATCGTCGGGAAGGGCGGGTTCCTCTGCGAGCCCGAAGAGCTCCGTACCTACGAATGCGACGCGCTGACCAACATGCGCGCGCTGCCGCTGGCCGTGCTGCTGCCCGCCTCGACCGAACAGGTGCAGGCCATCGTGCGCGTCTGCCATCGGGAGCGGATTCCGTTTGTCGCCCGCGGGGCCGGCACGGGTCTCAGTGGCGGCGCGCTGCCGGTCGAGCAGGGTGTCGTCATCAGCCTGGCGCGGATGAACCGCATTCTCGAGGTCGATTTCGCGAACGCGCGCGTCGTCGTCGAGCCGGGCGTGATCAACCTCGATGTGACCGGCCGCGTGAGCAGCCGCGACTTCTTCTACGCGCCGGATCCGTCGTCGCAATCCGTGTGCAGCATCGGCGGCAACGTCGCGGAGAACTCCGGCGGCGCGCATTGTCTGAAGTACGGCTTCACGACGACGCACGTGCTCGGGCTGGAGGTGGTGCTGCCCGACGGCTCGTCTCGTGCACCTCGGCGGCAAGGCGCTCGACGCGCCGGGCTACGACCTGACGGGCGTGTTCGTCGGATCGGAAGGCACGCTCGGGATCGCCACGAAGGTCATCCTCCGGATCGTGAAGCGGCCGGAATGCGTGCAGACGCTGCTCGCGGCGTTTCCTTCAGTCGCGGACGCGAGCGCCGCGGTCAGCGAGATCATCGCGGCCGGCATTCTCGCCTCGGCGATGGAGATCATGGACGAGCTGGCGATCCAGGCCGCGGAAGCGGCCGTGCACGCCGGCTATCCAGCGTGCGGCGGGCTGCTGCTGGTCGAGCTCGACGGGCCGACCGCCGAAGTGGAGCAGGAGAGCGCCGCGGTGCGCGCGCATCTGCCGAGACGCATGGCGCGTCGGAATTCCGGCTGGCGCAGTCCGAGGCCGAGCGGGCGCTGTTCTGGAAGGGCCGCAAGGCGGCGTTCGCGGCGATGGGCCGCATCGCGCCGAACTACATCGTGCAGGACGGCGTGATCCCGCGCACGGCGCTGCCCGAGATGATGCGCGACATCGAGCGTCTGAGCGAGGAGGCCGGCCTGCGCGTGGCGAACGTCTTTCACGCCGGCGACGGCAATCTGCATCCGCTGGTCTTGTACGACCGCCACGTGCCCGGGCAGCAGCACGCAGCCGAGAAGCTGTCGTTCCGGATTCTGGAGTTGTGCGTCGAGAAGGGCGGATCGATCACCGGCGAGCATGGCGTCGGCGAAGAGAAGAAGATCATGATGGGCCGGATGTTCGCCGAGCCCGACCTGGAGACGATGCAGCGCGTGCGCTGCGCGTTCGATCCGCTCGGACTGTCGAATCCGACCAAGGTCTTCCCGCGGCCGCGCCTGTGCGGCGATCGTCCCGGCGAGTACGTGCCGCATCCGCTGGAGACTGCGGGAAACGCGGACCGATTTTGATCGACGACGATGCGGGCGATTGTCGGGGCCGATCACGTGCGCGACCGGCCTCGGCCGGCGACGCAGTGCGAGGCGTCGTGCCCGCGGATCGTGCGTGGCCCCGGCCGATGCGCAGCAACTCGGCGCGGTCCTTGCGGCCGCCAGCCGCGCAGGGCCTTGCGGTCGTCCCGCGCGGCGGCGGGACGAAGCTCGACTGGGGCAACCGTCCCCGGCGCGCCGACGTCGTCCTGTCGACGCGCGCGTCTCGATCGCGATCCTCGAGCACGCCTGGGCCGATCTGACGGTCACCGTCCAAGCCGGCTGCACCATCGCAGACGCTTGCAGGACGCGCTGCGCACGCGCGGGCAGCGCATCGCGGTCGATCCCCTCTGGCCCGAGCGCGCGACCGTCGGCGGCGTGCTGTCGACCAACGACAGCGGCGCGCTGCGGCTGCGCTTCGGCGGGCTGCGCGACCTGATCATCGGCATCACGCTTGCGCTGCCGGACGGCACGCTGGCCAGCTCGGGCGGCAAGGTCGTGAAGAACGTCGCCGGCTACGATCTGTCCAAGCTGGCCACCGGCGCGCTCGGCACGCTCGGCGTGATCACGACGCGCGATCTTCCGGCTGCACCCGCTTGCCGCAGCAGAGCCGGACACTGTCGGTCTCCACTGGCAGCGTCGGCGTGATGCAGCAGTTGATCGACGCTCTGCAGGACTCGAAGTTGGCGCATTCCTCGTTGCAGGCGCGCGCCTCCGACTCGCACGGCGCCCATCGTAGATATCCTCTTCGAAGGACGCACCGCGGGCATCGACGCGCAGGTCCGGCAGGCTCAGACGCTTGCGGGATCGTGCCGCTCGAAGATGCAGCGCCAGTGGCGTGGCAGGCTCGGCAGGACCTCTGGGTCGGTACTGGACCGGTGGTGAAGGTCAGCACGCTGCCGGCTGAACTCTCGAAGGCACTCGAGCACATTCAGACGTCTCGCCAGCGACGTCGGCGTCGGCTGGGCGGCGGTGTTTCAGGCCACGGGCATCGGCTGGGTGCGGTTCGGCGACGCGGGTGAGCGCTGGGCGGAGTTGCTGCGGCAGTTGCGGACGTCCGTGGATGGCTCGGTGACCGTGCTTCGGCCGCCGGTGCCGACGATCCCGTCTGACAGTTGGGCAGACGCGGGCGACGCGCAGCCGCTGATGGCGGCCGTGAAACACGAGTTCGACCCGAAGGGCACGCTGAATCCCGGACGGTTCGTTGGCGGCATCTGATGGGCCCTGTCTTCGATTCGCATCATCCGCCCGACCCAGGAACTGCTCGACAAGTGCGTGCATTGCGGGTTCTGCCTGCCGACCTGCCCCACCTACGTGCTGTGGGGGCAGGAGATGGACTCGCCGCGCGGGCGGATCTATCTGATGCAGATGGCGAGCGACGGCGTGCTGTCGATGACGCCGCAGTGGGTCCAGCACTTCGATACGTGTCTCGGCTGCATGGCGTGCATGCCGGCGTGCCCGTCCGGCGTCGACTACGGCAAGCTGATCGAAGCGACGCGCGCACAGATCGAGCGGCGATACACGCGATCGCGGGCGGAGCGCTGGTACCGCTCGATGGCTCTTTGCGACGTTGCCGCAGCCGGAGCGCCTGCGATGGCTGCGGTGGCCGCTGGCGTCCTATCAGCGCACGCGGCGCGCAGGCGCTCGTCCGCCGGAGTCGGCCTGCTGAAGTGGCTGCCCACGTCCATGCGGACGATGGAAGCGCTGATGCCGCCGCTCGGCGCGGCACGAGCCGACCGCGCCGCCTGACCCCGGCCGAGGGCACGAAGCGCCAGCGCGTCGGCATGCTGCTCGGATGCGTGCAGCGCGAGTTCCTGTCTCCGGTCAACGCCGCGACCGCGCGTGTGCTCGCCGCGGAAGGCTACGAGGTCGTCGCGCCGGCGGAACAGCCGTGCTGCGGCGCGCTTTGACGCACGCCGGCGAAGAAGCGGGCGCGCTGGCGCTGGCCAGGCGCATGATCGACGTCTTCGATCGCGCCGAACGTCGAGACGATCGTCATCAACGCCGGCGGCTGCGGGTCGGCGATGAAGGAATACGGCCACCTGCTGCGCGACGATCCCGAGTACGCGGATCGCGCGCGGCGGTTTTCGGAGAAGTGCCGCGACGTGACCGAATTGCTCGCCACGGTCGGAGCCGAGAGCCGTGCGGCATCCGCTGCGGCTGCGCGTCGCCTATCACGACGCCTGCCACCTGCAGCACGCGCAGGGCGTGCGCGCGCAGCCGCGCGCCCTGCTGTCGCAGATTCCGGAGCTCGAGCTCGTCGAAATCCCGGAGGCCGCCATCTGCTGCGGCTCGGCCGGCATCTACAACCTCGTGCAGCCGGAGACAGCTGCCGAGCTGGGGGATCGCAAGGCCGGCTTCATCGCGCCGCTCAGGCCCGACGTCGTCGCCACCGGCAACCCTGGGTGCCTGCTGCAGATCCAGTCCGCCCTCGCGCGCACGGGCCAGCCGATCACCGTTCTGCACACGATGCAAGCTGCTGGACGCGTCGATTAATCCCGGAAGTCACCTGACTTGACGTGGTATCACGTGCGCCCGCGAGGGGCGGGCCCGCGTCTTTTCGTCAGAACGCTTCCTGAATCGACAGATAGAAGCCGCGCGCGCCGCCTCGGCCCCAGCCGTAGTCGGTGCACAGGTTCGTTTTCGATCGTTTGTTCAGCAGCACCCGCATGCCGAACCGCCCGCGGGCGCGACGCTGTCGAACAGCCTCGTCCCCCCCATGGTGTCGCTGACGGTGGTGGCGTTGGCGAACGCGACGAATCCGATCAGGCCGTTCGACGTCAGCGTGCCCCGATATTCCGTCTCGCCGTACAGCAGGCGGTCGCCGCGATAGCGTCCCTCGCTGTACCCGCGCGCCGAGCGGCCGTCGGCGCCGGTGGTGGGTAGATCGAAGAACGGCGCGCGTCCTCCCGTGACGAGGTCTCCGAGGAACCAGAACGCCAGTTTCTGCCGGCCGCTGCTCGCCAATCTTCCTGTAGGTCCGAACGTCGAGGGACAGCTCCTGCCAGTTCGAGTCGCCGCCGAGAAAGCCCTTGAAAAAGGTGCGGTACGTCGTGGCGCTCAGCCATCCTCGCTCCGGATTGATGGCGTTGTCGCGCGTGTCGAAACGAAACCCCATGCTGGTCCCGCCGGACTTCTGACTATCGACGGAGAACCCGTTGGCTTCCGCGTACGCGACGTAGGAGGAATTGTTCCAGGCGATGGTGCTGGTGTGGCCCGCCCGCACGTCGGAGTGCCTGCTGATATTCAGTCCGCCGCCGACGAACATGCGGTGTCCGACCGAGCGGTAGGCGCTCTCGTACAAGCGGACTGAGTCGAACTTCGCGTTTGCGCCCGACGTGATCGGCGCGTCCGTGCCCAGATCGTATGTGTTCTGGGACGTCCACGCCATGCGATTGTCGCCGAGCAGAAACCAGCGGTCCTGGCTGGTGAAGATCGCCACCCGGCTGCCGACATTCGTCTGTCTCTTCTGCGAAACCTTCATGCCCGCCGAAAACGACGAGATGTGCGTCGTCTTCGGCTCCCCCGCGTAGAACGCCATGCTGCTCGAAATGCCCGCGTTGAGACCGGTTGACGGCTTCGATCCAATCGACGGCGCGGCAACGAGATAACGCTGGTGCGCCGGCGGAGCCATCGGTCTCCGGCCGGCGCGCGGGCCATGCGCCACGAGGTCACCCACATCGGTCGTGGCGACTGGAGCGGGAGCCGGGACGGGATCCTGTGCGGCCGCCGTCGCCACGGCAAGGACCGTGAGGGCGAGCCAGAGCAGGGCTGTCGTGCGAACGCGACGTGTCATGTTCAGCGGGTACTCGATGGGTGGAAGGACGCCCAGATTACTCAGACTCATCATCGCCTCGGGTGCGGGCCTGACATGCTGGGGCCCAGTAACCTGTGCCGGCCGCGCGGTCGTGTATCTTACCGGTCATGAATCCATCTCAGGACGCAGCCGTTCGCCGTCTTCGCTTCCGGATCCTCGCCTGGGCCGTGACCGTGCTCGCGGCGGCTGTCCTGGCGGGCGCGGCGTCGCCGCGCAGCAGCCGCCCCCGGTGTGGCAGTGGGACTACCCGCAGATTGCGGCGACGGTCAACAAGGTCCGGGCCGGGCGCGACCTCACACCGAAGAAGTGGCCGAATGGCGGACGCGTCGCCGTCGCCCTGTCCTTCGACTTCGACACGGAGACGCTGTTTCTGCGCGCCGGCCAGTTGTCGCCGCAGCCGCTCTCGCGCGGCGAGTACGGCGCACGGGCGGCGATGCCGCGCATCCTGCAGTTGCTCGAGAAACAGCGCATTCCCGCGAGTTTCTTCATCCCGATGGTCAGCGCCGAGCTGCACGCGCAGGAGGTGGACAGCATCCTCAAGTCGCCCCTCAAGCACGAGATCGGCGTGCACGGTTGGGTGCACGAAGTGCTGAGCAGCCTGACGGGCAACGAGGAGCGGGATCTCACGCACCGCGCGTTCGACTTCTGGACGCGGCGCCTCGGTCACAAACCGATCGGCATCCGTTGTCCGTCGTGGGATTTCACGAAAGACACGCTGCCGCTGCTTCGCGAGCTTGGCTTCCTCTACGACTCGAGCCTCATGGCCGACGACCGCCCGTATGAAATCGTCGCCGACGGCCAGCCCACCGGCATCGTCGAGTTGCCGGTCGAATGGATTCTCGATGACTTCGCGTACTACAGCTACGACCGGCCGACGTCGGCGTACTTCCGCGTCGGCGACAACGACGTCTTCGAGGTGTACAAAGCAGAGTTCGACAAGGCGTATGAGGAAGGCACGCTGTTTCTTCTGACGATGCACCCGCAGATCACGCGGCCATCGCTCGAGAATCGCCGTGCTCGAGCGTCTGGTCGCGTACATGAAGACCAAGCCTGGCGTGTGGTTCGCGACGCACGAGCAGGTGGCGCGCGCCGCCGCGGCGCAGCTCCAGGCAAGGTAGCCTCGGCGTCAAGTGAGCGTCTGCACTTCGATGCGATTCCGGCCGCCGGCCTTCGCGCGGTAAAGTGCTTCGTCGGCCGCGTGGATGAGCGCGGCGCCCGCCTTCGGCCGCGGTCCCGCTCCAGGCCACGCCGACGCTGAGGCTGACCCGCACGCTGCGCGTCGCCGAAGTCGATCGGCTCGGCGCCCACGGCCTTCCGCGCGCGGTCGACGATGCCGCGGGCCTCGGACGCGGTGCGTTCCGTCATGACGATCAGAAACTCCTCGCCGCCGTACCGGCCGATCGCGTCGTAGTCCCGGAGGACGGCTCGCATGCGGGTCGCCGCGGCCTTCAGCACGGCGTCGCCGACCGCGTGGCCGTGCCGATCGTTGATCTGCTTGAAGTGATCCAAGTCGGCGACGGCGACCGCGAGGGGCCGTTGTGCGCGCCGGGCGCGGTTTCGCTCGCGGTCCAGATGGTCGAGCATCATTCGCCGGTTCCACAGGCCGGTGAGATGGTCGTGGGTCGCCTCGTGCCGGAGCGCCTCCTGCATATCGAGCAGCCGCTGCTGCAGCGTCACGACGCGCTCGCCCGATCGCAGGCGCGCGCGCAGTTCGACGACGTCGAGCGGCTTGATCAGGAAGTCGTCGGCGCCGGCGTCGAGGCCGGCCATGCGGTCTTCACGGCGATCGCGCGAGGTCAGCAGGATCACGTAGACGTAGTGCTTGCCCTCGGTGCGCGCGCGGCGGCAGACTTCGAGGCCGTCGGCATCCGGCATCATCCAGTCGAGGATCGCCAGGCGCGGGCCGTCGGACGCCAGCACGGCCGCCAGCGCCGCCTTGCCGTCGGCAACGGCCATGACCTCGTGCCCGAGCCGGACGAGCGTCTCCTCGAGCAGCCGGCGCGAGATCGGGTCGTCGTCGGCTATCAGGATTCTCATGACCGGCGAGCGCGCGGTCCCGGCAGACCGCCGGCCTCGGCTCCGGCCAACCCTGGCGTCTTCATGCAGTCTCCGACGTTCAGTACCTTTCCTGCGCCCGTTACCTCAGAGGTAGAGCATCGGCCTTCCAAGCCGGCCGGGATCACGGCGATTGAGGACGTAAGGTGGGGAGTGCGCGATTGACGAATCGCGCACCCTGACAGCAGCGTTACCGCGAGTGAAACCGGTGCCCCCGGTTAAGTGGGTTAGTTTTCCTGGCTCTGCCGCTTCCGTCGGCGGGCCATGTAAACGGCGACGAGAACAGCGACGGTGGCGAGCATCACAAGAGGGCGAGTGTTCATTGGATTTTCTCCAATGGTTTACTAGGCAAATCCCCTTCCGCTGACGTTGGCCTGTAAGCTATTGATTAATAAGGCGCACATCGACCAGGCCACAGGCCATACGACGAAATGTCGTCATCTGACGAGTCACGGATCCGAAAAGGAACTCCGGCGTTGATGTCGTCGAGCGCGTCAAGCGTTGTCGCTGAGGACATCCACTCCGCTCAGGTGAAAATGCCAGCCGCCTGCATCATGTGCCGATCGTTGGTGTAGACCTCTGTGAATCCATGCTCCTCGGCGCAAGCCAGATGTAGCGCATCACCGGTCCGGACGAACACGTGGCCCGAAGATCGAGAATGACCCTGCGGGCCGTTTCCATCAACTCAGAGACAACCAAACCACTGCCACACACCCTGCTTCTCGTCCTCTTCGAACTCCTTCAATCGCCGTCATCTCCCGGCGAGTCACATGGTCTTCTCTGACGTGTCGCTTGAGGATCGATGCAAACTCCAGGCGGGCCATTTCACACGAAGCGAGACCGCCGGCAGCATAAGCCACGGCGCGGACTCGATCCGCACCTGGTCTTGAGGTAGCACTTGGCGATGTACGCCGCGTCGAAATAGATCACCGATCCTCACGCAACTCGGCCTGGACACGACGGAATCGACGGGCACCCTGGATCGCTTGAGGATGGTCGCCTCGCGATTGGGGAGAGGCCGGCCTGTGGCAGTCGGATCAAACGGCTGAAGCGCCGCGACGCGACGACCGCGATCAGTGACCACGACGGGACCCCGGCTGGCAGCGTGACGAACCCAGCGGCCGGTCTGGAGGTGTAGCTCACGGATAGAGATCGTCTTCATGTGCACATTGTGACACATCCTGCCGAAGCCAAGCTGCCCCTGGACTTTTTCGCAGAGAGCAGTTTCGGTCCTCGCCCACCGGGCGATTGACGCCTGGATCGCAGCTGAGCTGGTTCGATCGTCAAGGAAGGCGTTTCGGTATGGCTGGGCCCCCCGCGGCCTCGTCGCTATCGTGAGTCAAGAACGAGAGAACCTCGTGCAAGAAGAGTTCGGGAGCCGTATTCATGGCCGTGTGCTGTTGGCCGGGCATCACGACCGATGCGGCTGTCGGGCAGGGCACGCTTGACCGCCTCGATCGAGGACTTGAAAAATGCGGGGCTAGCGCCCGCCGAGGAGGAGAAGCGTCTTCACGCGTACCGATGCGAAGCGCTCCGCACGAAACTGGTATTGTTCCGGCGCACCAAGCACTTACAGGCGCTCCTCGCGCGGAATGGTGTGCGCCGCTGCGAGGCGTCCTTGCCACGCCGGGAGCGACTGCATCATCGCCAGTTCCGACGGCGGTACCCGGACGACGTCGCGGTAGAACGTCTCGAGTATCCCTTGCCGATCTCCGTTGCGAAGGAGCGCCTCGAGCTTGTCGACCAGGGGTGCATCGACGATGACGGTTCCGAGCGGCAGCGGAGGTTCGTACAGCACCGCGCGCGTCACCCGGTCGGTCAGGCGCATGGCCTCGAGCGAGCAGACAGCCCCGAACGAATGACCGAGCAAGGACACCGGCTCGCCTGCTGCTTCTACGACTGCCGCCACGTCTTCGAATTCGCGATCGATGGCATACGTCGGAGCATCGCCACTTCCTCCCCGGCCCGCGGCGGTCCATTGCGTAAACGGTGAAATGTTCGCCGAGACGTGGAAGCAGGGGAGCCCATCGCGTGTGATCTGCGCCGGTTCCATGGACGAGCAGGAGGGGCGGTCCGTGACCGGTTTTCTGGTAGGCGATCGTGGTTCCGTCTTTCGATTTCGTTTGCGAAAGCTCCATTCAGGCTCCTTGGTTCATGGGCGAATGTCCCTCGCTTCGCCGGCGCATTGTGTGCGCACCGGCAGATCAGAATGGGGCCAGCAGGACGGCCCATGGTACACAGGTGCCGACTGGAAGCGCAGACGGATCGCACCCGGCGGCCTTGACATCATGATGTTCTTGCACTAGCATCATGATGTGCGCACAACGCTGACGCTGGATGAAGATGTGGCGGCGAAGCTGAAGTCGCAGGCCCGCCGGTCGGGCCGGCCGTTCCGGGAGGTCGTCAACGAGACGCTGCGCCGGGGCCTGGTCACCCCCTCCCACGCCACCGGGCGAACGCCGTTCAAGGTTCGGGCGCGTGACCTCGGACGACTGCGGCCCGGAGTCAGTCTGGATAACATTGCCGATCTGCTCGAACAGGTCGAAGGCCCGCTTCACCGATGATCCTGGTCGATGCGAACCTGCTCCTGTACGCCTACGACCCGCAGGCCGTCCGGCACGAGGCCAGCCGGACGTGGCTGGAAGCCGTGCTGGCAGGGCCGCCACTCGTGCGGTTCTCCTGGCTGACGCTCTGGGCATTTCTCCGCATCTCCACCAACCCGCGCGTGTTTGAGCGGCCCTTGTCGATGGCGGAAGCCGAGGAGCATGTGGCGTCGTGGCTGGCGCAACCTGCGGTCGGGATCCTCGAACCGGGCGAGCGGCACTGGCGAGATCCTGCGCGACCTCACCCGGTCTGGCCAGACCGCCGGACCGTTGGTCATGGACGCCGCGCT
This sequence comes from uncultured Acidobacteriota bacterium, assembly GCA_963724645.1. Classification (GTDB taxonomy): domain Bacteria; phylum Acidobacteriota; class Vicinamibacteria; order Vicinamibacterales; family SCN-69-37; genus CAVXSP01. The sequence goes on along the minus strand of CAVRVJ010000002.1, from coordinate 404,299 downwards.
CGCGGCCATTGCCATCGAACACGGCGCGACACTCTGCACGACCGACCGCGACTTCTCTCGATTCGCGGGGCTGACGTGGACCAACCCGGTCGCGTCCTGATGCGGGCGACCGGCGTGTCGCGGCCGACCAGACCGTTCTGAATCAAGATCAAGAGCGAGCCTCAAATCCGGCGAAGTTCGAGGGCCTGGCGGAAACTTGACACCCCTTTCCGGCGATCGCACCATTGGTGGCTCGGACGTGGCCATCCAGTCATGAAACACGCAGACGCGATCGCCGCAATGAACCTCTCGCGCTACGACGCGCTGCTGCGCATCTCGAAGACGCTTTCCGGCCACAAAACCATGGCCGAGCTGTTCGAGGTGCTGGCCGATCACCTGCACGCGGTCGTCCCCTTCGACTACCTGGCACTCCTGCTGCACGACGAACCGACTGGCGAAATGCGGCTCGGCGTGCTGGAGCCGCCCGACATGATGCTTCCGTTCGCCTCGGTGCCGTTGGCCGAGCAGGGTCCGGCGGCAGTGGTCTGGGAGACGCAGCAGGGAACCGTGATGGTGATCCCGGAGGAAGGCCCGTTACCCCCTGGTCCCGCGTTCCTGCGCAGCCAGGGGCGAAAGGTGGCGTGCTGGCTGCCACTGACGACCGCGCACCGGCGCGTCGGCGTTCTGGCGTTCGGCAGCCGTTTTCCGGTGCCCTACACTGACGACATCGCCGCGTTCATGACCCAGATCGCGGCCATTGTGGCCATCGCCGTGGACAACGGCATCAACTGGGATCAGGCGCAACGGTACGAGCGCGAGCTTCTCGATGAGCGGGACCGCCTGCGGTTCCTGCTCGACGTCAACAACCTGCTTGTTTCACATCTCGACCACCGGTCGCTGCTCGAAGCGATCTGTGAAGCCGTCAAGCGTGTCATCGACGCCGACCACATCGGCGTGGGGCTGTGCGCCCGGGAATCCGGCCAGGTGCGGCTGGATTTTGTCTACAACAAGACGGGCGGCTTCAGCAGGCCCGATCTCATGTTTCCACTGGATCGATCGATGGCGGGCCTGACCATCGAGCGAGGCGCGGCCGGGGTGTTCCTCCGGCCCGAGCTCGAAGACCGCGGGTGGGAAGGTGCGTCGTTGATGAAGGAGCACGGGATCGAGTCGGTGTGCTGCGTGCCGCTCGTCACGCGAAATGGCCCGCTTGGAGCCCTGTATGTCGGGAGCGCCCGACCGGATGCCTTCTCGGAGAAGGACGTCACGCTGCTCGGGCACACGTCGGCGCAGATCGCCATTGCTCTCGAAAATGCCCGCGCGTACGAGGAAGTCACCGACCGCAACGCGCAGTTGATCGACGAAAAGCAGTACCTCGAACGCGAGCTCAACAACGAGTTCGCCGAGATCATCGGCACGAGCGTGGCCCTGCGGAGAGTGCTGAAGTCCGTCAAGACCGTCGCGGCTGCCGACAGCACCGTGCTGCTCCTTGGAGAGACGGGCACCGGCAAGGAACTGATCGCGCACGCGATCCACAACCTGAGCCCGCGGCGCGACCGGACGTTCGTCCGGATGAGCGTGGCGGCGATGCCGGCTGGCCTGCTCGAGAGCGAGCTGTTCGGACACGAGAAGGGCGCGTTTACCGGCGCCACGGCGAGGCGAACCGGTCGTCTCGAGCTCGCGCACCAGGGCACGCTGTTCCTGGACGAGGTCGGCGATATCCCGGCGGAAATACAGCCCAAGCTGCTACGCGTCCTGCAGGAGCGTGAGTTCGAACGCCTCGGCAGCACGCGAACCCAGCGGGTGGACGTGCGGATCGTCGCGGCAACGAACCGCGATCTCGTGCAGATGGTCGAAGACGGATCGTTCCGAGCCGATCTCTACTACCGCCTGAATGTCTTTCCGATGACGATCCCGCCATTGCGCGAGCGTGTCGACGACATTCCCGCGCTGGCGCTGCATTTCGCGCGGCTGTGTGCCCGGCGCATGGGGCGCGCGGTTCCATCCATCCCGGAGAAGGTGATGGACGCGCTGAAGCGATGGAGCTGGCCGGGCAACATCCGGGAGCTGCAGAATGTCATCGAGCGGGCCGTGATCCTGTCGGGCCCGAGCGCTCGTGCTCCCGCCGCAGGACGTTCAGCCGATGGCGCGGCGTGCCGTCCCGAGCGTGAAACCTGCCGCGACGTTCCACGAGGCCGAACGAGATGCGATTCTCCGCGCGTTGAGGGAATCGGGCGGCGTCATCGGCGGCCCGACCGGCGCGGCCGCGCGGCTGGGGCTCAACCGCACCACCCTGCACTCGAAGATGCAGCGGCTGGGCATTCAGCGGCCGTCCTACTGAACACGTGGATACGGACTAGCCACCAACATCGGCAACGCGTGCGCGAGTTCTCTTATCAGAGCCATTTGCGTCAATCCTCCGATATCGGCCACTAGAGCGATCGTGCGGCGAGGTTCACCGGCGCATCCCCAGGAACGGAGTACACCGACGGCATTTCCGCAGGGGCCTGAGAGGACGAGGCGGTCTCACGGAATTCGCGGAATTCGACTTTGCAGCCGTGTGCCGCCAGGAAGTTCATGAAGCGGCGATAGTCGCGGCTCGACACCCCGAACAGCGTCAGCACCGCCTTGTACCGGCCCCGCGACTCCTGCAGGCCGCGCCGGACGAGCTCGCGAAGATCGTGGCGCGTGATGTCGCGAGCCAGAAACATCGGATAGACGTGCTCCCAGAATGACGCGCCTTGCTTGACGAGCGCGTCGTACAACTCGTCGGCGACCCGCCTGCGGGTTTCGGCGGTCGGCGTGAGCAGCCCGGGCTCGCTGCGCATCGAGACGGGAAGGTGCTCGACCCCGACGACCTCCCCCGCCGACAACCAGACCAGTTGTTCGACGACGTTCCGGAGCTCGCGGACGTTGCCTGGCCACCGGTATTTCAGAAATACCCGAAGCGCATCGTCCGTGAAGCTGAGATCTCGCTCGGCGACCCCGAGAAAGTGGCGCATCAGCGCGTGAACGTCCTCGACCCGCTCCCGGAGCGGCGGCACGTGGAGGTGGATGACGCGCAACCGGTACAAGAGGTCCTCGCGGAACTGGCCGGCGGTGACAAGGTCGTCCAGATTGCGATTGGTGGCGGCGAGCACCCGGACGTCGACCCGCGCCTGCGATTGGTCCGAGCCGACGGCCTGGATCTCGCCGTTCTCGAGAAACCGCAGCAGCAGGGCTTGCATGCGCAGGCTCATGTCGCCGACTTCGTCGAGAAACAGCGTGCCGCGATGCGCGAGCTGGAGCTTGCCGCGCTTGTCGCGCCAGGCGCCGGTAAAACTGCCCTTGACGTGTCCGAAGAGCTCCGACTCGAGGAGCGTTTCGGTGACGCCGGCGCAGTTCACCGCCACGAACGGCGCAAGCCTGCGGCTGGACTGGCTATGGATATATCGCGCGACCACATCCTTGCCCACACCGCTCTCGCCGGTGATCAGGACCTTTGCAGGACTCTCTGCCGCGCGCGCGGCCATGGCGAGCAGTTCCGTCATGGCACGGCTGGCGACGACGAAGCGTGTCTCCTCCGGAGCAGCGCCGGCGCGCGAGGGGGATGCTGAGATGGCGTGCATGGCTTGCGTTCGACCTCCCGCGAGCCCGGCATGCGCAAAACGCGACGCCTTGGCTCACGCCGCTTGAGATCGCAAAGCCAGTGCCGCCTATTGGTAGCTGTAAGTTATTGTAAAATAACGGTCAGACGAACTCGTTCGGCTTGACATATGACGATTTATCGTCACATGACTAGTCAGCGAAGATCGGTCCGCGCGGCAACTCGCACGCAGCGCCGGAAACGACGCCAGGAACGCCGGGATTAGTCAGGGCCTAATTTCGATCGCGGTGTGAGCTTTTCCTCCCAATCCGCCGTCGCGGAGGAGAGAGCGGACGTACTGACGTCTGCGTCAGGGGTACGCAGCCCACGGATCTGGCGGCGACCATTGTCGACCGGCGTCAACAGGCCGGGTCCGCTACGGATCGAGACAGGAAGGTGCTCGACCCCGACGACTCCCCCCGCTGACAACCAGACCAGCTGTTCGACGACGTTCCGGAGCTCGCGGACATTGCCCGGCCACCTGTGATTCCGAAGAGCTCGAAGCGCATCGCCAGTGAAGCTCAGATCCCGCTGGGAGAGCGCGAGGAAATGCGTCATCAAGGCGTGAACGTCGTCGGCCCGTTCCCGGAGGGGCGGCACGTGGAGGTGAATGACGCGCAGCCGGTACAAGAGGTCCTCGCGGAACTGGCCGGCGGCGACGAGGTTGTCCAGATTGTGATTGGTGGCGGCGACCACGCGAACGTCGACACGCGCCTGCGATTGGTCCGAGCCGCCGGCCTGGCTCTCGCCGGTCTCGAGAAACCGCAACAGCCACGCCTGCATGCGCAGGATCATGTCGCCGGCCTGGTCGAGAAACAGAGTACCACCGTGCGCCATCCGGAGCTTGCCGCGCTTCTCGCGCCACGCGCCGGCCATATTTCCATTGACGTGTCCGAAAAGCTCCGATTCGAGGAGCGCTTCGGTGAGGCCAGCGCAGTTCACCGCCACGAACGGCGCCAGCCGGCGGCTGGACTGGCTGTGGATATATCGCGCAACCAGGTCCTTGCCCACACCGCTCTCGCCGGTGATCAGGACCGTGGCAGGACTCTCTGCTGCGCCCTTGGCCATGGCGAGCAGTTCCGTCATCGCACGGCTGGCGACGACGAAGCTTGTCTGCTCCAGAGGAGCACCGGCATGCGATGGGACAAGTGAAACAACCAAAGTCAGATCTCGATGTTCACGATGCGTTGCATCGCGACAAAGCCAATGACCTGCAGTCGATCGGACATGCCGCTTCTAGAGCAATGCCGGTGCCGAGGCGGCTGGTTGGTGCGATCGGTGTGAATCCCTAATGTTTTTGCGTGAAGAGTCGTGCGAGCGCACGGCGTGGCCGGAAGGTTATCTGATCCTGGCCAATCGATCCGTCTGGCTGGGACCAGACGTTTTCGCAAGCGCTCCGCCAGGGGCTGTCCTTACCTGCCCTCAAGTTGCAATCTGTCCCCGGGCTTCGTATCGCTGGCCTCGAGTGCTCCGGCCGGCAGCTCGATGTCCCAAAGGCGCGCAACGACACCGATTTGCGCCGGGGCGGTAACTTTGCGACGGGGGAAACGGTGTGTTCCTCACCTCGAGTGCTCGCGTCGAACTACCGAAATGGCGCCGTGGTATTATCCAACCCATGAAGACCATCTCGCTGAAGCTGCCAGATGACGTCGATGCCCGGCTCGAGGCGCGGGCCAAGGCGATTGGAAGGAGTAAGTCGGCGCTGACGCGCGAGGCGCTGGCGAAATACCTCGACGGTCAAGGCGGCTCAGAGGTCTCGTGCCTCGATCTGGTCCGCGACCTCGTGGGCCGCGCGAAAGGGCCCGGCGACCTCGCCTCGAACAAGAAACATCTGCGCGGCTACGGACGGTGAGGCGGGCGGTCATTCTCGACACCGGGCCGCTCGTGGCGCTGGTCGACGCGCGCGACCAGGACCATGGCTGGACGGTCGATCAATGGAGCCAGATCGAGCCGCCGCTCATCACCTGCGAAAGCGTGATTTCAGAAGCGTGCTTCCTCCTCGCGCAGACACGGACCGGCGGCGCACCGGTGCTGGAAATGCTGGCACGAAAGGTCCTGAGCCTGCCGTTCCGACTGGAGGATCATGGCCGCACTGTCCGGGCCCTGATGCGGAAGTACGCCGATGTGCCGATGTCGCTCGCGGACGCCTGCCTGGTGCGACTGGCGGAAGTCACCATTCACAGCACGGTTTTGACCTTGGATCGCGATTTCAAGGTGTACCGGAAGCACGGGAGGCAGGTGATTCCGCTCATCATGCCCCGTTGAATCGCGCCTCAATGAATCTCGCGCCCGGTTCGCTGGAGGAAGCGCACGCCGATGTGGTAGACAGACGACGCGCTGTCGATGGGCTGACAACGGACGACTTCGATGTCCCCTTCGTATTCGGCGCCCGCGGTTTTCAGCGTCAGCTTGCCAACCGTACCAACTCCCAGCCGCTGGCGCGTTTCGATGAGGCAGCCCGAGGCGCTGACGTCGACGATCCTCACGTCAAGCTCACGTGTCAGGGTTGACGGGCTATCGCAGCTGTTCTGGGTCATCAACACGGCCGGATCGGTCCCTCGAGCAGCACCGGGGCCAGGTCGCCACGGTGCAGGCGGATCCGATGTCGCATGTCGCCGTCGAGAATGATCGGGCGGCTGTCGATCACGCACACCGGAAGCCGTTGGCGCAGCTCACCCTCGTCCGTGTCGAGCACGACGATGTCGAGGATCAGCGTCTCGCCGGGAACCGCTGGCTCGCGGCCCGTGGCAATCCACTCGTCATTTCCGTGCGGTTCCGCGATCACGTCGAGATACATCCGCGCGGTTGATTCGGCTGCTTCCGTCAACCTGAATCTGCTGTGCCGTCGTCGGTCGGACATGCCGGCTGTAGAGCAATGACAGTGCCGAAGCGGGCGGTTGGCGCGATCGGGGCGAACGATTTGGCGTGCGAGGCGCACGACCTGGCGGCGTGGCCGGAAGTTTGTCTGATCCTGGCCAATCGATCCGTCTGGCTGGGACCAGACGTTCTCCGTAAGCGGTGCGATCGGCTGTCCTTACGTGCCCTCAAGTTGCAGTCTGTCCCCGGGCTTCGTATCGCTGGCCTCGAGTGCTCCGGCCGGCAGCTCGATGACCGCAAAGGCGCGCAACGACACAGCGATGCGCCGGGGCGGTACCGCCTGACGTACCTTGAGCACCAGGCCATCCTTGGCGACAAACGCCACGTCGATCGAAAAGCGCATGGAGAAGGTGTGAATGGCCTGGCTCGGGGCGATGATGAGCGCACTGCCTTCGGGCAAGGAATCGTGCTCGAGCAGGCCTGTCCGGCGGCTTTTCGAATCGAACGCCGTCAGCAGCGTCCGCGCGACGATCCGATGATGGCGGGTGTTCCTCAGCGCGAGCGACGATCCGCCCGATCGCAGCAGGGGAGAGAGGAAAGACTTCATCTTCGGCTTCCAGTGGGCTGTGGAGCTCGCCGTGCTCGGGCGAGACGCGCCAAAGGGGCGATCCTACCCGGTTCCACATCGCCGATGATCCTCGGCGCGCGTGCTATCTCGCGGCGGCACTGGCGTCGATCGGGCTGCCGGAGCCGGGCGCCGGTAGACATCAGATGCGTGATGGTTGATCGACTATGCGCACCACGCTCGACCTCGATCCCGACATTCTGCAGGCAGCGAAGGAACTGGCCGCCGCGCGGGGAAGCACGGCGGGCAAGGTGCTGTCAGAGCTGGCGCGAAAGGGCCTCGCCTCGCCCAGGACCGGCCGGGTCCGCAACGGCGTGCCGCTCCTGCCGCGTCGTCCTTCCGGGGCGCCGCGGCCCACGATGAAGCTCGTCAACGATCTGCGCGACGAGCCCTAATCCCGGTTCGCAGTTTGATGTGACGTCCTGCGGCCTTCTATGAAGCGGCCGCTGAAATCAAGGCCCCGTTAATGTAAAGCTCTTTATTCTTAGCCTGCTCTTTCCGTTCGTTTTGTGCGCCGGCGGTCACATCGCCTGAAGGAGCGGCACAGTGGCGAGCTCCTCAGCCTTCTATTCGCGTTAGTCATCGGCGATCGTCATTCGCCGCGCAGTATGTGATGCGGTGGAGAGGCGGCACTATCTCCGCGACGGTTCTCAAGTGCGGCCGGGCCGCAGGCCGTGCTTACCTCTCCGACTGTCGGCTCACGCCATCCGGTGATTGAGACCTCCTGATCGCTGCGGTTACGCCACCGTATTGCCGGTCAGCCGGATGCGAAATGTCGTCTGGTCGCGCCAGAGCGCATACAGAATCCGACTGAGCCGTCGCGCGAGGGCCACGACCGCGATGCGGCGGCCGCGACGGGCGGCCAGCGCATGCGCCCAGGCGCGCAAGGCGAATCCCTCGGCATTCCGGCTGCGCCAGATGGCCCAACTCGATTGCACGAGGAGCGCCCGTAGATCGCGCGGCCCCGTCTTCGTGATGTGCCCTTTGTGCCGCCGCTCCGCCGAACTGTCTTCCGCGGGCACCAAGCCGAGAAAGGCGCTCGCCCGCGCAGCGCTCCCACCGAACCGCGCCGGATCATCGAGTACGGCGGTGAAGCTCAATGCCACGATTGACCCGACACCTGGCGCCGTCATCAGCCGCCGCACCCGCGTGTCCTGGCGCGCCCGCACCGTCAGGTGGGCGTCGGTCTCCAACAGGAGCCCATTCAGCTGCGCGATCAATTGCCGGACCGGCTCCACAATTGCGGTCAGCGACGCCGGCAGCGTCAGGCGGGCGAGCCGATCAAGCACCGTCACCGCGGATCCGCTCGGGAGCCGCAGTCCCTCTTGTCGCACCATCGATCTCACGAGACAGATTGCGCCGCTGCGGGCCCGGACCAACTGCTGGCGTACCCGCAGGGTCCGACGCAGATCCCGCGCCTCGGCCGACACGCGATGTGCACGCCGATATTGACTGGTGCGACACGCCTCCCCCAGCGCCGCCACATCGCGCCGATCGGTCTTGATCTTGCGCGACCGTGATCCGTACATCGGCAGGTAATTCGGGTCCGCCACGATCGCCTCGTGGCCCAGGCCTTCCAGTTCCTGAGCGACCCACTCACTTTCGGTGCTGCTCTCGAGCAGGATCGGCATGCGCGGCCGGCCCCCAAACACTCGACCGAATTCCGACCGGCTCGTCATCACGCGCGACTCGTGGACGACAGACCCGTCCTCGCGCACGATCCGAATTTGGCTCTTCACTTTGTGGAGATCAATGGCACCATACTCCATGGCTGGCTGCTCCTTTGCGCCTCTCGAGCGCGTCATCTGAATGTGGAGCGGAAACGCTACCACCTCCAGGACAGCCAGCCGCTTCATCTCATCTCCGCGGACGCGACGCTCGAAACCGCTGCCTCCATTCGCTCGGATTGCAAGGGTCGATTGGCCGCGCCGGTCCGCAAGTGTGCGGACGGCGGCGCGGGCAATCCGTCGCTTCTTTCGGCGCGGTTTCGTGTTGTCGCTCGTCGCGTCGGTCCGAGTCGGCCGAGCACGTCACATCAACTGCGAACCGGGGATAGTGTCAGTGGCTCGCATCGCTCTGCTCGACGTCAACGTGCTGGTGGCGCTGTTCGACCCCGATCCTGTCCACCATGAGCGGGCGCACGACTGGTTTGCGGAGAACCGGGCTGCCGGCTGGGCCACCTGTCCCATCACGGAAAACGGCTTTGTCCGCGTGCTGTCCAACCCGCGCTATCGATCGGACGCCTCGCGACCGAGCGTCCTGATCGGACACCTCCGCCGGTTCTGCGCCAGTGGCCAGCACCATTTCTGGCCCGCGACGATTTCCCTTCGAGACGAGGCGTTGTTCGTGGTGGACGCGGCTCGCGGCCACCGCCAGCTGACCGACATGTACCTGCTGGGACTCATTCGAAAGATGGGCGGCGCGCTCGCCACGTTCGATCGCACGGTCCCGCTCTCGGCGGTCAAAGGCCTCAGGTCCGATCAACTGGCAGTGATCGGATCTGACGCCGAGAGCGCCACAGGGCGCTCCTAGACTTTACGCTGGTCCTGGCCAGAACTTTCGGTTGGTCCCGGCCAGACTTCCGCCCGCCTCCGCGTCTTGAGAGACGCGTTTCAGGCCATTTTCATTGATCGAATCCCGATCCATCCCCGGCATGGCCCTTGCTCTGTAAGCAGCCGAACGGCCGGCGGATTGGCGCAGGGCTTAATGGGAGATGCAAATGAAACGGTTTGTGGTTTTGGGTGCGGCGATGCTGGCATTGATGGCGCGTCCGGCCTATGCAACGACGATCAATGTGACAAGCGATACTTCGTTCATCGTGAACTGGTCGAACCCCGTGACGGATCCGGATTTGTCCGGCAGCGCGCGGTTCACGATCTCGAATTTAACCACCGGTGGGTTTGATCTGCTCGTGGACCAGATCATGAACTCCACGCTGGTTTCCCCGAACATCAACGCGCGCCTGACCAGCTTCGGCTTCGGTCTGAGTCCTAACTTCCTCAATTACAGCAACGTGGTGAACGGCTCCGTCTTCTCCTGGGGCTTTACGAACTTCCCGAATTTCGGCAGCGTGGACGCGTGTGGTTACGCGGGCAACAACTGCTCGGGTGGCGGCAGCGGCGGGCTCAATCAGGGTCAGTCGATGGCCGGCGGCATGTCGATCCATTTCGACGGCCCGTTCTCGAACGGCGTGACGTTCTCGCCGATCCCCGCGAGGTTCCAGACGGGCCCAGAAGGAGGAGGATCGTACGAGTTCGAGGGCACGATCACGACCAACACGGCGGAGGCGGCCGTACCCGAACCCGCATCGCTGATGCTCGTCGGGTCGGGTTTCGTGCTGGCGGCCAGGCGGCTGAAGCAGGCGCGCCAGGCCAGGAGCTAGTCTCGAGTCGACGCAGATCTCCCACTCGTCGACCCAATCCCAGCGGGCCGCGAGATCCAGCAGATGTCTGGACTCACGGTTCGCTGGGTTTCTTTCTTGGAACGGAACCGGCCCAGTGGTTCCCTGGCGGCCCATGTTCCAGGGACGGCCGACGCATGTGAGACGGTCGCGTCTTCGTCCCGTGTCTACCACACGTAGCTGGCGACTAACTCCGGCGTGGTGGGACCGACGCCGATGACCCGGGCCCGCAGGAGCAGTTGCAGGCTTTTCCCCTGCCATCCCGGCGGAAGCTGGTTCAGTACGCCACTCAGCGACGTCGGATCCACGACGAGCCGGCCTCCGGCACCCGTGCCGAATTGCTTGATGCCCGCCACGATGAGCGTTGGCTGACGAACCGTCGCATCGAGGAGCCGGCTGACGAGGACAAAATCCTCTTCCGCGCTGCCGTCTGGCGGCGGCGGCGACGACGTCAGCGTCCAGATGCGCTTGCCGCCGGCCTCGACAATTTCCGGTATGCGTCCCGGCGCCCACGCGAACCGGAAATGAAGGTGCTCATTCAGTTCTACGGTCCACCGATTTGAGAACGCGCCGATGAGAATCGTCGGACACTCGGCCAGATCGAGGAACTCGACGTGGTTGGCGATCCGCACGCGTGCGGTCTTGTCACGGCGCGCGAAGAAGTTGACGAGATCGGTCGAGGCGAGCAGATTGCCGACGCCGACGTGTTTGTCGAGGACGGGGATCATGTCCGAGCCATCCAGCTTGTCCGGGGGCACATCGATCGGCATGTCCAGCAACGGAGGCGGGACGCCGGCGCGCTCGTCGTTCAACCGCCGCGCGCGGTCCGACGCCTGATAGACGACCGGGGTGCCGACGACGAGTAGCACGGTTCTGGCGCCGAGCAGGGGACTCCAGAACGCGTCGAACGCACTGACGCCCAGCAGCGGCGCGGCGGCGAAGTACCGACAGCGCCCCCAGCGCGGCCACGGCGGTCCACACCCTGAATGGGCGGAACCACGAAAACCGCGTGGTCGTGATCGCGGCGCGCGGCCGGGCCGGCTCCGTCCCGTGGCCGGTGACCGGATGCACGACGGGCACGTATGAGCCCGTCGGCAGGTCGATCCGAACGTCGTCCGCGGCCGCCTCGGGCGTCGAGTAGGTACTGCGCCAGCCGGCGCCGGACCTCCCGGGCGCTGACCCGCACGATCGTGTCCTCGGCGAGATTCGCCTCGGCGGATTGGCCGAACACCTCGACGGCCAGCATTCGCTCCTTGAGGCTGCCGGCCTGGCCGTCGAGACTTTTCTCCACGAGATACGCGAGAAAGGTCTGGCATCGGGGGCTGGTCCGGAAGGCCGGGCTGAGCAACACCTTTCTCAGATGCAGCCGAATGCGGCCTGGCTCGACGGCCGCCTCGGTCGTTTCGTCAACGACTGGGGACTCGAGACGCACAGCGCCCTCCTTGGGCGTCAAATCCCTCTCTGTTTCAGGAGGGTACGCCACTCATGCGGATGATCCGGTGCACACGGTTATACACCGTGTAAACCCTTGTGGATCGATCAAGTTGGGCGCATGGATTCAAGCATTCCACCCACTCCAGGAGGACGGGATGACACCCACTGTAATCTGGACACGCGCAGCAGGCCGCGGAATGATGGGTCTCTGGCGAAAGTGCAGCGCCGGTCTCGTGCCGGCCATGGCCGGGAGTCTTCTGGTGCTGCTGCTGCCCGCCGCCGCGCCCGCACAGGCGGTCAAGGGCGAGTTGCTCGGCAACCTTACGGACCAGAGTGGTCTGGCGCTGCCCGGGGCCACGGTGACGACCACCGAAACGAACACCAATATCAGCTATTCCACGGTCACGAACGAGTCGGGCTACTACATCTTCTCGAACCTGAAGGACGGCGTGTACCGTGTGACCGCCGAGCTGACCGGGTTCAAGAAAGCCATCCGCGAGGACGTGGCGGTGCAAGTGAACGCGACGGTTCGCATCGATCTCAGGATGGAGATTGGCGCCGTGACCGAGTCGGTGACGGTGACGGGAGAAACGCCGGTGCTGCAGACGGATCGCGCGGACACCGGCCGGACCATCGAAAGCCTGCATCTGGAAGAAGTGCCGCTCGCATTCAACCGCAACTTTCAGGGCATGATGGCAGGTGCCCGCCAGGTGCGCTCAGATTGCAGCGCCCGCACTCCGAGTTCTTCAACTCGCAGGACAGCCTGTCGACCGATGTGAACGGCCAGTCGCGGATGGCCAACAACGTGCAGATCGAAGGCATCGACGACAACCACCGCACCGGCCTGCTGACGGTCCTCATTCCGCCGGCCGAGGCGATTGAGCAGGTCAGTATCAGCACCAGCAACTTCGACGCGGAGTTCGGCCGCGCTGGCGGTGTGATGACGAACGTCACGCTGCAGCTCGGGCACGAACACGATGAAGGGCAGCGCCTTCGTGTTCGGCAACAACGAGCGACCAACGCGCCGCATCGATTTCGCGAACGACCAAGCCGCCGACCACCTACGACCAGGCGGGATTCACGCTCGGCGGCCCGGTCAGGAAGAACAAGGTGTTCTTTTTCGGCGACTATCAGTACACGCGGGACATCGTGGACAGACGCAGCGCGCGATCATCCGCGCCGACGCCGTTCCGGAACGGCGATTTCAGCGGGGCGGCCACCAAGATCTACGATCCCGCCACCGGCGACGCGGATCGGGACCGGCCGCACGCAGTTCCAGAACAACTCATTCCCGGCTTCCGGATCAGCCCGATCGCGAAGGACATCCTCTCGCACATTCCGCTGCCGAACATCGCGGGCGTGGCCATCGGCCAGACAACTACCAGCTCAACACCATCCGGGCGAGAACCACGGATTCGTTCGACACCAAGTTCAACTAGCAGCTCGGCCGGCAACGATCAGCTCGCAGTGCGGTTCAGCTTCCATGCGCCCGGACCAGTACCGATCCGCCGGATCTACGGCGATCTGGGGCGGCCGGCTGGCGGCGGCTTCATCCGGCGACCGGCACCAACAAGACATACAGCACCGGCGGTGAACTGGACGCAGCACGCTGGACGCAACACGTTCCTGATGGAGGCACGCGGCGGCGTCAGCTACTACCACAACCTGGCGGTCACGAGCGGCGACGGCCAGGCGACAGCAACTGAGCTGGGCATCCCGGGCGCGAACCTCGATACCTGGACGAGCGGCATGACGCAGATCAAGATCAACAAGGGTCAGCAACCAACGAGTTCGTCGGCTATTCGGCCAGCCTGCCGTGGGACCGCTACGGAGGGCACGGTTGAGTTCGCGACCGAGTTCACGAAGCTGAAGGGCAACCACACGATCAAATTCGGTGGCGATTTCCGGCATAACACGCGATTTGCTGCTGCAGACGCAGGACAACGGCGGACCCGCGCGGACAATTTCAGTTCAGCGGCGCCGCAACCGGCGCTCAACGGCGGACACGCGCCGCCACAACGGCATCGCGAACGCCTTCGCGACCTTCCTGCTCGACCTGCCGAGCACTCGCGCGCGCGATCAAGGTCACTCGATAACCCGGCGTCCGCTTACTGGGCGTTCTTCACGTTCATCCAGCGACAAATGGGCGGTGACGCCGAAATTGACGCTCGACCTCGGGTTGCGGCACGAGTACTACACGCCGTTTATCGGCATGACCAACGAGGGCAGACTGTCCAACTACGACCCGGCGACCAACACGCTGCAGGTCGCGGGGTACGGGAGCATCGCGGCCAGTCTCGGCGTCAAGAGCGACTTCAACAACTTCGGGCCGCGACTGGGTTCTCCTATCGTCTCGCTGAACAAGACGGTCGTTCGAGGCGGCTACGGCGGGAGCACGACGCCCTTCCCCGACAACGCCTACGCCTTCAACTACCCGGTCAAGCAGAACAATGTCTTCAACACGGCCAACTCGTTCGCCGTGGCGGGCTCGATGAAGAATGGATTTCCCGAACCGGCGTTCGTCCAGATCCCGTCCAATGGCATCATCGACGCGAGCCCGACGGCGTTGAGGCAGGCCAGTTACTTCCACGTCAAGCCCGACATGCACGAAGGGGCCTTGCACTCCTTCAACCTCGCCTTCCAGCAGCAGCTGCCAGCCAGGTTCGTCCTCGATGTGGCCTACGTCGGCAATCGCGGTCGCGACGTGCAGACCCAGTTCAACGAGAACGCGGCGAGCGTCATCGGGTTGGGCAACGCAGGCTTGCCGTTGTTCGGCCCGTTCGGCAAGACCGCCGCCGTGACGACGTGGATCCCGACCGACTCGACGTACAACTCGCTGCAGGTCAAGTTCGACCGGCGCTTCTCGGGTGGCCTGCTCGTCACCACGGCGTACACGCTCGGGCGCGGCTGGAGCTACATCAACGGCGACAGCAACAGCGGGATTTCGACACCCGCCGACATCTCGCGGAGCTGGGCGCGCACCGATCAGGATCGGCTGCACAGCTTCGTCTCGAGCTTCGTCTATCAAATCCCGGTCGGGCCCGATAAAAAATGGTTGCGTGAGGGCGCCCTCGCGCACATCCTTGGCGGCTGGCAGGTGAGCGGCTTCTTCACGGCGCAGTCCGGATCGCCGATTGGGATCACCATGAACAGCGGCGCCAACCTCAACGCGCCGGGTAACACGTGGCGGCCGAACGTCAGCGGCACGCCGGCCGTGCTCGGCGGCATCGGCTCGGATCAGTTGTGGTTTGATACGTCCGTGTTCTCCCAGCCGCCGAACAACACGTGGGGCAACGCGGCGCGCAACGGCGTGATCGACGGGCCCAAATTCGTGAATCTCGACACCACGATTGCGAAACTGTTCTCCTTCCAGCACGGCGTGAGAGGCGAGTTCCGCGTGGATATCTTCAATCTGCCGAACACCAGGCAGTACAACAACCCGAATGGCGCGTTCGGCAACGCGAACTTCGGGCGGATTACGACCAGCTTTGGCGAACGCACCGCTCGATTCGGGTTCCGAATGACGTTCTGAAGCCGGTTTGCCGTTGAAGTGACTTCCTGTGGCCTCCGCGGACGTCACGCTCGAAACTGCGCCGCCACTCGCTCAGATTGCGCACTGACGCCAACCGCGCCGGTCCGCACACGGCGGACCTCGGCGCGGGCAATCCATCGCTCGTTTTGGCGCGGTTTCGCGCTGTCGATTCTCGCGTGGGTCCGAGTCGGCCGCAGGCGTCACTTCAACGGCAAACCGATGGGATTTAGACAAGAGGCCAACGGTCTGTCAGCAACGACTTGGAAGACTGAACCGGCTATTGCAATTTCCGCATGGGTGTAGCAGCCCGTGGTGCAAGTGCGGCTGCATTCGACCGGCGCTGCATCCCGTCTGGCGGCGTTGCTCCTCCCTCAAATATTGCCAATATTCTCGGTCGTCGCGCCTGGCCAGCCGGGCGCATCGCCGGTCTCGGTGCCGCGCCGACTTGCACCACGGGCTGCTCGCACGCCGCCCGGCGCGAATGACGAGCGGCGCGCGGTTTCTTGGCCAGCGGGCGCGCCTGCCCGCGAGTTGAGCGACGGCGGCGTACTACGCCCATGCGGAAATTGGTGGAAGGACCTATTACACTGGAGCTTCTCCCCATTACGCGCCCGTAGCTCAGGGGATAGAGCATCGGCCTTCTAAGCCGAGGGTCCCAGGTTCAAATCCTGGCGGGCGCGCCAAATCGCCCGGCTCAGGTCAGCCCGGCGCCTCGCACGCGAAACCCGGGTCGGCCGCGGTTGATGTGTCTAGGAGACTAGACAGATTGACCGGAGAGAGTCAATACTTGAAGGCGGATGAAGACGTATCACGTCGTCTACGAACGCGATACCGCGGGTTGGTGGGTGGCCTCCGTACGCCGCATTCGCGGCTGCCACACCCAGGGAAGAACGGTTGACGAAGCGCGTCGCCGACTGAGAGAAGCGCTGGGGCTGTTTGTGGAGGACGCTGGGTCTGCGCGACTCGTGGACCACGTCCGACTGCCCGCCAGGGCGGCCAAGGCCGTCCGCGAGTACGCGTCGCTGCGAAAGAAGGCCAGAGAACAGGATCGCCGAGCCGTCGTCGCTGCGCGACGCGCCGTTCGTATCCTCCGTCAAGGCCAGCTGAAGATGAGCGGGCGGGACGCCGCACAATTGCTCGGGCTGTCCCATCAACGCGTGCACCAGCTCGCGCAGGACGAAGCCTGAACCAGTGCGGGGCGACATGGATTAAGCCGAGGGTCCCAGGTTCAAATCCTGGCGGGCGCGCTTGATCTGACACACAGGTTACTCGAGATGGAACGCGCCGCCGCTCCAGTCTTCGGGCGCCACATCGGCGATGGTTTGCGTGAAGTCCCAGCGGTGGCCATAGAAGTCCTGCGCATTGTACTGGCGCTCGCCGTATGGGTGATCTGTGGGCTCGGTGAGGATGATGGCGCCGTGCTGGCGCGCGCGTTCGCAGTGGCTGTTGGCGTCCTCCACGCGAACCTGAATGATGTGGGATTTGTTGGGCGTCACGCGGCCTTCGGCAATGGTGACGCAGCCTTCCCAGGCTCTCATCTGGATGCGGTGATTGGCGATGCGCAGGCGAACTGTGAACCCGAAGGCCTTCGAGAGCCACTCGGCAGCGATGCCGGGATCCGGATAGATCAGGACGGGGATCACAGTGCAAGGGGGCACGGAGCGGTTGAATCGCATGCGGACACTGTATCAATCAGCCCGATTTCGACTTCTCCAATTCCACCTTCAACGCTCGCTTGCCACGTTTTCCATAGAATTGCCACCGCGTCATGCCTCGCACCGCCCTGATCGTCGGCGCCGGGATCGGCGGTCTGTCTACTGGCATCGCGCTTCGGCGCACCGGTTGGCACGTCAAGATCTTTGAACGGGCCGCATCGCCGCGCGAACTCGGATTCGGCCTGGGTTTAGCGCCGAATGCCGTCGCGGCATTGCGCGAACTTGGCGTCGCCGACACGATCATCGCGCGGGGCCATGCGCCGACGATCGGCGTGGGGGAACTGCGTCGCATGGACGGCACCCTGCTCAAGCGCGCGGAGGTCCCATTTCGCGAAGCGTTCGGCGGCACGATGGTGATCACCCTGCGACCGGCGATTCACGGTGCGCTGCTGGACGCCGTCGGTTCCGACGTGGTTTACACGTCCAGTGAAGTCACAGGCTTCATCGAGACGAGCGGCGGCCTGGTCGCGCACCTCGCCAACGGCTCATCCGTGGAAGGCGACTTGCTCGTGGGGGCCGACGGTCTCGGCTCGACCGTGCGTCGCCTATTACATCAGACTGAAGCTCCACCGAGATCCAGCGGAATCGTCGCGGTGCGTGGTGCCGTCGAGGGCATGGTCGAACATCTGCGTGGCAACATCGGCATCTATTATCTCGGCCCTGGTGTCGAGTCGATGATCATACGTGCGAGTGAGACTGGGATCTATTGGTTCGTGTCAATCGCCGCGTCTCTCGTGCCGAGCGAGATACGCGATCCTGCAACTGTGATCGCGCACGTGGCGCCGCGATTTGATAGCACCTTCCGGACGATCACGTCAGGCACGGACGACCTGCGGCTTGACGAGCTCGTGGATCGCGATCCGTTGCCATTTTGGGGCAAGGGCGTTGTGACCCTCGTGGGTGACGCCGCGCATCCCATGCTGCCGCACACTGGGCAGGGCGCCGCGCAGGCCATCGTTGATGCCGTGGCGCTCGCGAAGGCCCTGCAGCAAACGGCCGACATCGAGGCCGCGCGACGCGCCTACGAAGCCGAGCGCCTTCCGAAGACCGCCGCGCTCGTGGCGCAGGGCCGCCGGACAGCGCGCGTGATGCGGATGACGAATCCGGTCGGCTGCTATCTGCGCGAGCTGGCGATCCGACTCGTGCCGGTCGAGCCAGTGATGAGGATCTTGATCCGGATCAATCGGCGGGCCGGCACAGACGTGCGACAGGCGCAGTAGGCGAGAGCTCTCCGGCGCCGTGAGATTGACTCGGGCCCGTTAATCGACGTCTCGGCGCTTCTACGGGATCGGCTTTCGCCGGCCCCTGGCAAACGCAACAAGTCGTTGCTTTTGTGCACTGACACGATAGACTGCGGGGATGGCTCTCCGGCCCCTCGTCGGCGGAAGGCGCCCCGGCGGACGCAGCAGCCGCGTCGTGTCGGCCGTGATGACGGCGACGCTCGAGGAGCTCGGCCGCGTCGGCTTCGCCCGCCTGCGGGTTGACGACGTCGCCAGCCGATCCGGCGTCAACAAGACGACGATCTATCGCCGCTGGTCAGCCAAGCGCGAGCTCGTGCGCGCCGCGCTGCTCACGATTGGCGGCGTGCCGGAGGAGATCGACACCGGCGACGTCCGCGCCGACCTCATCGAGAGCTTCCATGCCACGATGCGCCGCTGGGCCACGAAGCAGGGCCGTGGCGCGCTGCGTATCCTCACGGCCGAGCGCGCCGATCCGGAGGTGGACGCGCTCGCGCGCGGCGTCCGTCAGCGGTATCGCACGCCCCGCCGCCGGCTTCTTGAACGCGCGATCACGCGCGGCCAGATGCCTCCCGACATCGACGTCGATCTCCTGCTCGACGTCATGACCTCCACCGTTCTCACGCGCGTCCGGTGCCGCCTCGGTCCGCTCCAGCACAGTTGGGTCGTACGCGTGGTCGACCTGGCGCTCGCGGGCGCGCGCGCGACGTCCGCGGCTGCTCCATCGGCGCCGCGGCCGCTCGGCGCCGCGGGCGGACGGTAGGACGGATGTGTTTATGACGTACTCGTTCGGAAAGCTTCCGCTCACGCTCCTCGGCACCGCGCTGGCATTTGGCGCCTGCTCGTCCGGCCAGACGACGGCCGCGCCGCCGCCGCCTCCCGTTGTGGCCGTCATGGACATCGGGCCCGAGCGGGTGGCCCTCACGTCCGAATGGATCGCGACGCTCGACGGCCTCACGAACGCGCAGATCCGGCCCGCAGGTCTCCGGGTATCTCGTCTCGCGCCCGTACACCGAAGGCAGCTTCGTGCGCAAAGGCCAGGTGCTCTTCGAGATCGACGCGCGGCCGTTTCAGATGGCGCTCGATCAGGTCAAGGCGCGCCTGGCCGAAGCCAAGGCGCAACTGAGCAAGGCGGAGCGCGATGTGAAACGCGACACGCCGCTGGCCGAGCAGCATGCCATCGCCCAGAGCCAGGTCGACAACGACATCGAAGCCCGGAACGCCGCGCAGGCGGCGGTGCAGTCGGCCGAGGCCGCCCAGCAATCCGCGGAGCTCAACCTCGAATTCACGAAGGTGACGTCGCTCATCGACGGCGTCGCGGCGATCGCGACCGCTCAGATCGGCGATCTCGTGAGTCCGACGACGCTCCTGACGACCGTGTCGCAGGTCGATCCCATCAAGGCCTATTTCCCGCTCAGCGAATCCGAGTACCTGCACCTCGCGCGTGCGCTCAACAAGCCCGGCGGCGCGCAGCCGTGGGCCGGCAAGCTCACGCTCGCGCTGGCCGACGGCACGGAATATCCGCACCGCGGCACCTTTCTTGCCGCTGATCGTGAGATCGACGCGAAGACCGGCACGATTCGCGTGAGCGCGACATTTCCCAATCCGGACCGGACGCTCCGTCCAGGCCTGTTCGGCCGCGTGCGTGCTGATACGCAGGTGCTCGACGCCGCGCTCGTCATCCCGCAGCGTGCCGTGTTCGAGCTGCAGGGCAACTCCCTCGTGCATCTCGTCGGCGCCGACAACCGCGTGTCCACGCGCCCGGTCACGCTCGGCGACCGGATCGGCAACCGCTGGATCGTGACGAGCGGTCTTCGATCCGGCGATCGCGTCATCGTCGAAGGTCCCGCGGTGAAGGACGGCACGGTCGTCGCGCCCAAGCCGTATGCCGGAGCCGCGGGGGCGCAGCCCTCCGGACAATAAAGATGTCGCGCTTCTTCATCCACCGCCCGATCGTCGCGATCGTCATCGCGATTCTCACGGTCCTCATCGGGCTGGTGGCGCTCCGCGGGCTGCCGATCGCGCAGTTCCCGCAGATCGTCCCGCCGCAGATCCTCGTCACGGCCGTCTACACCGGAGCCGACGCCTCGACCATCGAGCAGTCGGTCGCCACCCCGCTCGAGCAGCAGGTCAACGGCGCCGACAACATGCTCTACATGCAGTCGACCAACGCGAACGACGGCACGATGACGCTGACGGTCACCTTCGACGTCGAGACCGATCCCAACATCGACCAGGTGAACGTTCAGAACCGGATGGCCCAGGCGCAGCCGAACCTCCCGCCGGAGGTCAATCAGTTCGGCATGACGATGAGAAAGTCGGTGGGGCTGCCGATGCTCATCATCGGCCTGTCGTCGCCCGGCCACACCTACTCGGCGCTCTTTCAGGCCAACTACGCGAACATCAATATCGTTGATGCGCTCTACCGCGTGCCGGGCGTCGGCGAAGTGCGCGTCTTCGGGGCCGGCGATTATGCGATGCGCATCTGGGTGCGTCCGGTCGAGCTCGCCCGGCTCGGCCTGACGATTCCGGATCTGACCCGCGCGATTGCGCAGCAGAGCACGGTCAATCCTTCGGGGCAGATCGGATCGCCGCCGGCGCCGACGGGTCAGGAGATGACCTACACGGTGCGGGCGCAAGGACGGCTGCAGACGGCCGAGGAATTTGGCCGCATTATCGTGCGCGCCACGCCGGGCGGCGCGGCCGTCCGCCTGTCGGACGTCGCGCGGATCGAGCTCGGCGCCGTCAACTACCAGCAGATCGGCCGCGTCAACGGCGAGCCCGGCTGCGCGATCGGCGTCTTCCAGGCGCCCGGCTCGAACGCGCTCGACGTCGCCGCGGGCGTGAAGCGGACGATGGCCGAGCTCGATCAGCGGCTGCCGCCGGATCTCAAGTACCTGGTACGCGCTCGACACGACGCTGGCCGTCTCCGAAGGCATCCGCGAAATTCTCTGGACGCTCGGCGAGGCCATGCTGCTGGTCGTCCTGGTCGTCTATCTGTTTCTGCAGAACTGGCGCGCGACGCTCATTCCCATGGTCGCCGTGCCGGTCTCGCTCATCGGGACATTTGCGTTCTTCCCGATGCTCGGCTTCTCCGTCAACACGCTGTCGCTCTTCGGCCTCATCCTCGCGATCGGCCTTGTCGTCGACGACGCGATCGTCGTGGTCGAGGCGGTCGAGCATCACGTCGAACAAGGCATGGCGCCGCGCGAGGCGACGCTCACGGCGATGCGCGAGGTCGCCGGGCCTGTCGTCAGCATCGCGGTGATCCTCGCGGCGGTCTTTGTGCCGGTCGGCTTCATGCACGGAATTCAGGGCCGGCTGAACCAGCAGTTCGCGATGACGATCGCGATCTCCGTGCTGATTTCCGCCTTCAACGCGCTGACGCTCTCGCCCGCGCTCTCGGCGATGATGCTGCGCCCGCGCACGCACAAGCGTCTGAGCGGGCGGCTCTTCGCGCTCTTCAACCGCGGCTTCGATCGCTCCGCCAGCGCGTACCTGCGCGGCAGCGCGTTCCTCATCAGAAAAGCCGTGGTCGGCGTGCTGGCGCTGGCCGTCTTCTTCGTGGCGGCGGCCGGGCTCGGCCGGCGGCTGCCGACCAGCTTCGTGCCCGAGGAAGACTACGGCTACATGCTGCTGAACGTCACGCTTCCGCCTGCGGCATCGCTGGAACGGACGGACACCGTGTGCCGCGACGTCGACCGGATCCTGGCCACGACGCCGGGCGTGCAGGGGTACGCGACGATTGTCGGCTTCAGCCTGCTCACGCGAGTCACCGCCAGCAACAACGCGTTCTACTTCATCGGCCTGAAGCCGTGGACGGAGCGGACGCCGCTCGGACTCGACGCGCGGACGATCCTCAATCGTCTGAATGCCCGAATGCGCCGCGAGCTGCCGGAAGGCGCCGCCGCCGCGGCGATGCCGCCGTCGATTCCCGGCCTCGGATCGCAGGGCGGCTTCACCATGTGGCTGCAGGACCGGAGCGGCGGCACGATCGATTTCCTCGACGGCCACTTGCAGCGGTTCCTCACGGCGGCGCGGCAGCGGCCGGAGCTCGCGAACGTGGGCAGTCCGTTCAGCGCCGCGATTCCGCAGATTTTCGTCGAGGTCGATCGCGACAAGGCGCTGAAGCAGGGGATCGCGCTTGGCGATGTCTACCAGACCATTCAGGCGTTTCTCGGAGGCCTGTACGTCAACCAGTTCAACCGCTTCGGCCGGCAGTGGCGCGTGTTCCTCCAGGCCGAAGGCGCCGAGCGCACCGATCCGACGCGGATCGGCCAGTTCTACGTTCGCAACAACGACGGCGCCATGGTGCCGCTTTCCACGCTCGAGACGACGAGGCCGACGACCGGGCCGCAGTACACGAATCGATTCAACGTCTATCGCGCCGTGCAGGTGATCGGCACCGCGGCACCCGGCTACAGCTCGGGCCAGGCGCTGGACGCGCTCGAGGCGGTCGCGCACGACACGCTGCCATCCGAGATCGGCTACGACTGGGGTGATCTGTCTTATCAGGAGCGGAAGGCTTCCGGCTCGGCGGCGCCGATGTTCGCGCTGTCGCTGCTCGTGGTATTTCTGGTGCTCGCGGCGCTCTACGAGAGCTGGTCCACGCCATTCTCGGTGCTGCTGTCGGTGCCGGTGGCGATGGTCGGCGCGTTCGGCGGATTGGCGATGCGCCACTTCGATCTGAACGTCTACGGGCAGATCGGCCTCATCATGCTCGTCGGCCTCGCGGCGAAGAACGCGATCCTCATCGTCGAATTCGCGAAGGTGCGCTACGAGCACGGGCGCACGCTGACCGAGGCCGCGCTCGAGGGCGCACAAGTCCGGCTGCGGCCGATTGTCATGACGTCGCTGGCGTTCATTTTCGGGTGCGCGCCGCTCGTGATCGCGAAAGGCGCGGGCGCGGCGTCGCGTCAGCTTCTCGGCACCGCGGTCGTCGCCGGCATGCTCGCCGCGACGCTCGTGGCCGTGCTCTTCATCCCGATGCTCTTCGTCACCGTCGAACGGCTGTTCGCGCGGGACCGGCGCGCGGCGGTGCGGACGGAGATTGAGCCGGAGGTGGTCCCGTGAAGGTCCGTGCGTGCGTGGTCGTGCTGGCCGCGGGAATTGGCCTGGCGGGCTGCGCTCTTCCGAAGAGCGAGCCGCGCCAGCCGCAGGCGCCGCTGCCCCAGACGTTTTCCAGCGCGTCATTGACCGGTCCGTCGCTCGCAAATCTGGTCTGGTCCGACGTGTTCCAGGATGCCGAACTGCGGACGCTCGTCGGCACGGCGCTCACCGGCAACACCGACATCCGAATCGCCGCCGCGCGCGTGCTCGAGGCGCGCGCGCAGGTGGGCCTGGCGCGCGCCGATCAGCGGCCCTCGCTCGGCGCCAGCGTGTCGGCGGGCGGCCAGCGCACGCCCGAACTGGGCACAACGCCCGCGAGAACGGCGGGCGCTGTCGCGGCGGAACTGACGGGCGCGTGGGATCTCGATTTCTGGGGCCGGCTCGCCCAGTTAACGGCCGCCGCGCGCGCCGACGTGCTCGCGGCCGAATGGGCGCGGCGCGCGGTCATCACGGATCTCATCGGCGACGTCGCCAGCTCGTACTTCCAGCTGCGCGCGCTCGACCTGCAGCTCGACATCGCGCAACGGACGCTCGTGTCCCGGCAGGCGTCGCTCGACCTGGCGCGCGTGCGCGAGCAGGGCGGCGCGGCGTCGCTCCTCGACGTGCGGCAGGCCGAACAGCTCGTCTACGGCGCCAGCGCGGTCATCGCGGATTTGCAGCGCCGCATCAGTCTGACCGAACACGCGCTCAGCATCCTGCTCGGTCAGACGTCAATCAGCATTCCGCGCGGGCTGGCGCTGGCCGATCAGCCGCATCTGCCGGATGTGCCGGCGGGTCTGCCTTCCGATCTCCTGCTCAACCGTCCCGACGTGCAGCGCGCCGGTCAGCTCGTGGATGCCGCGTCGGCCGATCTTGCCTCCGCGCGCGCGGCCTTCTTCCCGCACATCACGTTAACGGGCGCAGGCGGCGTCGCGAGCACCGCGCTGTCCTCGCTCGTGACCGGAGGCGCCGCGCTCTGGTCGATTGTCTTCACGGCTGCCGAGCCGCTCGTCGACAACGGCCGCCGGCAATCGGCGTTCGACCTGGCCCAGGCCCGGCGCGAAGAAGTGGTGCTGACCTACGAATCGACCGTCCGCGAGGCGTTTCGTGAAGTGGACGACGCGCTCGTGTCGTACCGGCGGGATCGCGAGTTCCGCGAGCAGGAAGAGCTGCTCGAGGCGTCGGCACGCGACGCGCGCCGGCTCGCGGAGGTGCGCTATCAGGGCGGCGTCACGAGTTATCTCGAAGTGCTCGACGCCGACACGCGGCTGTTTGCCGCGGAGCTCGGCTCGGCCGAGGCGCGGCTCGATGAGCTGAACTCGTTCGTCAGCCTCTATCGGGCCCTCGGCGGCGGGTGGAAGTAACACGGGAGGTTCCGTCAGGCGTATTCCGCCGGAATCGCCGTGATCGATCGGAACGAGATGTCCCGGTAGTAGACCTCGAAAATTTGCGTCGCGTTTTACAGCGCAATTCGTTCGATCGCTGTTGCGAGCCCTCCGCCAGTCGCTTCACGATGCCCGGTACCCTTGATCTGACACACAGGTTACTCGAGATGGAACGCGCCGCCGCTCCAGTCTTCGGGCGCCACATCGGCGATGGTTTGCGTGAAGTCCCAGCGGTGGCCATAGAAGTCCTGCGCATTGTACTGGCGCTCGCCGTATGGGTGATCTGTGGGCTCGGTGAGGATGATGGCGCCGTGCTGGCGCGCGCGTTCGCAGTGGCTGTTGGCGTCCTCCACGCGAACCTGAATGATGTGGGATTTGTTGGGCGTCACGCGGCCTTCGGCAATGGTGACGCAGCCTTCCCAGGCTCTCATCTGGATGCGGTGATTGGCGATGCGCAGGCGAACTGTGAACCCGAAGGCCTTCGAGAGCCACTCGGCAGCGATGCCGGGATCCGGATAGATCAGGACGGGGATCACAGTGCAAGGGGGCACGGAGCGGTTGAATCGCATGCGGACACTGTATCAATCAGCCCGATTTCGACTTCTCCAATTCCACCTTCAACGCTCGCTTGCCACGTTTTCCATAGAATTGCCACCGCGTCATGCCTCGCACCGCCCTGATCGTCGGCGCCGGGATCGGCGGTCTGTCTACTGGCATCGCGCTTCGGCGCACCGGTTGGCACGTCAAGATCTTTGTCAATCGCCGCGTCGCTCGTGCCGAGCGAGATACGCGATCCTGCAACTGTGATCGCGCACGTGGCGCCGCGATTTGATGGCACCTTCCGGACGATCACGTCAGCCACGGACGACCTTCGGCTTGACGAGCTCGTTGATGCGGATGACGAATCCGGTCGGCTGCTATCTGCGCGAGCTGGCGATCCGAGTCGTGCCGGTCGAGCCAGTGATGAGGATCTTGATCCGGATCAATCGGCGGGCCGGCACGAATGTGCGACAGGCGCAGTAGGGGTCTGTACGTTGCCGCGCTCCTGCACGATGCGATCGAGGATGCCTAAAACATGTATGCTTTCGCTCCATGCCAACGATCGGAGACAAATACATTCTCACTGGCTCTGGACGAAGCGACCACGAGCGGTTGCGCGTCATCAGCGAAATTCACGATGGCCGAACTCGCGAATTGCTGCTGCGCGCCCGGTTCGGTCCGGGGCATCGGTTCGTGGAGTTTGGCTGTGGGCTGGGCTACGTGACACGGTGGGCAGCAGGCCAGGGAGCCCACGCCACTGGAATTGATCTGAACCCTGAGCAGGTGGCCGTCGCCGATGACCTGGCACGCGAAGCCGGACTGCCAACTGCGCAGTTGCGTCTGGGCAGTGTGTATGAACCAGGGCTCGAGCCTGACAGCATGGATATGGCCTATTCGCGGTGGTTGATGGTGCATCTCAACAGGCCAGTGGAGGCGATGCGAGCCATCCATACCGCGCTGAAGCCGGGCGGTGTCATGGTGTGCGAGGAGGCGGACGTGAGCGCGGTCTATGCCGAGCCAGACTCTGCCGCCTATGTCGAATTACGTGAGATCTGCCTGGAGGCAGGCCGCCAGCGGGGCGTCGACTATTCCGGCGGCCGCCGCACCCATTCATGGGCGAAGGAAGCGGGTTTTGAGGTCGTTCATGTGGACGCCTATCACCCGCACTACCTGACGGGCGAACACAAGGGATTCTGGAACTGGACGCTACGCGCCGCCGCCCTTGGATTGATAGATGAGGGAAAGCTTACCGAACGGCGCCTGGAAGAACTTGTCGCAGGAATGAACGAAGCGGACGCGTCGCCTGACACGCTTGTCGCACACTGCCGGATGCATCAAGTGATCGCCAGAAAGCCTCTGAGCAACGGCTGAACAGCGTCACCCGCGACAAGACACCTGGTAGCCGGGTGAAGCTCTCATCCCTACTGGCCCAGCTCAGGCGCCAGAAACTTGACCAGTTCAGCCGTGGGAAGGACGTAGCGCTGGTCTGACGGACTGCTCGGCTTCACCAGGTCGGTATGGCCTCCCTGAGGATAAGCGAACACGTGGGTACACTGGGCGCCGGCACTTCCTTCTGGAACCAAAAGATCCTGCGGGCTGGTGAAGCACTCGGACCGCGGCGGCGGCTGAATGTTTCCCCACAACGTCCTCTCCGTCGTCAAAAAGCTCGACCCTGCGGTCATCTCCTCGGTGTACGGGCGGCTCAGTCCGAGGGCCGCCGCGATATCTGCCGCGCGCCCACCCTCATGGGGCGTCGCGACCTCCACCAGGCCTGATACCTCGTCCCCGCGTCTGGCGAGCACGTAGAGGATCACGAGCTGGCGGCTGACCAGTCCGCCCATACTGTGGGCCACGATCGCCAGGTGGCGATACTTGGCGTAGTCACCGGTCTGCCCGTTTCGAAAAATCCAGTCGGCGATTTGCGTGATGTTGAGGTTCACGTCCGCCATGAACGTGGGATAGTTCACGACGGTGACATCGGCCTTCGCGAATCGTGGGTCGGTGCAGACCATCCGCGGAAAGTCCTGCCACGTGGTGTCGTCGCCACGCCAGCCGTGGACGAACAGCACGAGCGTGTCATTGGATGGTCGAGCACACATCGGCGCGGGGTAGGTGAGACCCGTTTCCCGTAACCGGGTCTTGTTGTCGCCCCAGCTCAGCACCACGAAGAGCAAGACCAGCCCGCCAACCAGGAACCAGCGCCACCAGGGTGGTTTCGGTGGGCCGATGCGCCAACGCACAGCTCGGCCGCCGCCGCCCAGCCTCTGGGACAGTCTGGTGGGTGACCTCACGGTCCCAAGCAGCAAGAAGACGACGGTGAGGGCACCGATGATCCACTGCACGGCCTCGAGGTGCCGCAGGGCGGCCTGCCACACAGGGCGCAGCTGGATGGTCCCATGCCACTGCATCCCGCCCATGCCAATCATCAAGGCGGCGGCCGCGGCCACGGCAAAAGGCACCCAAGTGAACGGATCCCTCGTTTGAGTTGAGGTCACGTGTGAGACGTTCCGCGGTGGCCGCCGACGGAGCCGCCTGTCTCATCGTTGACGACAAGGCGGGCGGCCGTCATCGGGCGGCAGTATACCGAATCCTTCTGAGTGTTCAGGCATCCCCACGACGCAGTCCCTTGCCGCGATCGCCGAACTCAGGACGAACTGCCTATGAATCGCGCGATGCCAATACGGGTGCTGAGAAGGTGTCTGCCTTGCGAGACACCAGCCGTCAGATGTCGGTCGTCCAGATGTCTCCGTGAAAATCGCCGAGCACGAACACGATCTGATCGGGCGCCGCGATGGGCGCGGTACCGGCCAGGAACGTCGGCATCATCACCTCGTCGAAGTGCAGGACGAGGAACGGCTCGCCTGCCGGCTGCTTCGAGTCGGCGGCGAGCCTGCGCGCTCGAATTTCGCGTCGAAACTCGGTGAAAGGCGTGGTTGTCACGTAGTACAGCAGGCGTCCGTCGCGCGACCAGAACGGATGGCTCGCCGACCGGTCGATCGGAATCCACGTGGACTCCGCAATCGGCGTGCGCGTCCCCAGCGGCGCGACGAAGACCGCTGGCGGGGCGCCAGGGCAAGCCGCATCGAACGCGACCCAGCCGCCGTCTGGCGAAATGCGGGGATTCGTCACGGATCGCTCGCCGCCGGCCAGCAGCTCCCGTGACTCGCCAGTCCCGGTGTCGAGGACGAGGAACGTGTTCAGCCTGGCGCCGAACGTCTCGATCAGCAGGAATCGCTCGTCGAACCACTGGCGCGGCCGGCCTCCGCAGTCTTCGCACAGTTGCCGGGCAGTGCCGTCAGACAGGGAAGCGACCGACACGGGGCGCAGCGCCTGCGGGCCGGTGCTTCTGGTCGCATAGGCCAGTTGCCTGCCGCTTGGCGAGATCGCAGGGTGTGACTTGCCGGGTTGCCCGAGCTCCCTCGCAAGCACCGTCTCGGATCCGTCTTCGAGATTGCGGAGAAACACGTCGGGCGCGCCAGCCCGCACCGAGAAGTACGCGAGGATACGGCCATCCGCGGTCATCGAGAGGAACTGCAGAATGCCAGGCCCGCGCGAGAGTCGTCGCAGCGGCCCGACCGTCATGCCTGTCGCTTCGTCAAGACCGATGGACCACAGGTTCATGTCCGAACGCGTGCTGACGAACGCGAGGCGGCCGGCCGCGACCGAAGAAAACCATCCGAGCTCGGTTCCACGCGTCAGGCGTTCCGGCGCGCCGACGGGCGCGAACGTCTCCAGCGAGAGCCGGTGCCGCCAGACGCCGATGCCGTCCCGCGTCGCCGCTGAGAAGATCAGCGCGTCGCGCACCCAATCGGTTGGCAATGGAGGAAAGACCAGGAATCCCTGCCGGCGAAGACTCTGCGTGAGACCGGTGCTGACGGCGGGCCTGCCGTCGATCGGCACGACCCAGTACTCCGGCTCGGCCTTCTGATCGATCCGAGCCTGGACCAGAAGATGCTTGTCGTCCGGCAACCATGTGGCGGTCGATACTTCGACGAATTCAGGTATGAGCGCGCGCTCTTCGGTGGTGTCGATCCGCGAAACTCTCAGGCCGGCCGGCGCTTCGAGAGAGAGATACGCAAGCCAGGTCCCGTCGCGCGACATCCGTGCGCCGCGTGCGCCGCGCTTCAGCAGACGCGGCGGCCCGCCGAGCGTGGGCACATCGTAGACATTGCGAGTGTTGTCTCCTCGAGCAGTGAAAAGAATGCGCGTGTCGTCCTGCGAAAACGACACGTCCAGGCATTCACGCTGGTTGGTCGTGAGGCGGATTGCCTGGCCACCAACCTGCTGGACCCAGACTTGTGGCGGCTGGCCGTCCTCGCCGCTGTCTGAAATGAACGCGATCAAACGGGCGTCAGAGGACAGCGCGGGAAAATAGGTCGTGGCGGACGTGTTGGTGATCCGCTCGAGCCGCGGCTCGGCGGGCGGCAGGGTGACGATCGGGGCCGCAGGCGCCGGCGTGATCGTCAGCCGGCGACTCTCCCACCACGCCGCGAGTTCCGCGCGATCGGCGTACACACTGCCCCGCTTCGCGTGTGCCAGGCGATGGACGGGCAACCCCTCTTCCCGCTCCCAGCGCTGGACCGTGCGAATCCCGCGGTCGAGATACGACGCGATCTCCTTCCAGGAGTCCAGCCGGTCCCGGACAGGGCGACCGGCATCGCGGCCCTGCTCGCTGTCTCCGGACTTCATGGCCGTGCCCAGGGATCAGAATAGCCCACACATGCGCCAAAAGACGCCTTCGCCCTGTTGGCACGTCGTTGCGCTTGAGCGCGGAACATCACGGTCGCAGACTGCGAATCAGCCCCCAGCGATTTGATTCGGCATGAATTCAGGGAGGTGCGTCATGACGTCCAGAGTTCTCGTCTCGCTGTTCGCCGTCGCTCTGCTCCCCAGCGCCAGCCCTGCTGGCGACGGGAGTGCATCCGCCATTCAAGGCGCGTGGAAGACGGTCGAGGTCACGGTCGCCGGACCGGCGTCTCAAACATTTACGAACGTGCAACCGAATCTCACCATCCTCACGGGCAGCCACTACGCACGCGTCGAGGTCCACTCGGACAGCCCGCGTCCACTGATCGCCGACGTCGGGAAGGCCACCGCCGATGAGCTGCGCGCCACGTGGGGCCCGTTCTTCGCCGAGGCGGGCACGTACGAGCTCACGGGTACCAACGAAATGACGATGCGGCCGATCGTGGCGAAGAATCCGGCAGCGGCCGGCGGCTTCTACACCGTCTTCTCCTACAAGCTCGAGGGCAACACCATCCAGGTCACGACCGTGCGGGATCAGAACGGTCCGATCCCGGTGCCCGTGACGATCAAGGCCGTTCGCGTTGAGTGAGCCGGCGGGCTCAAAGGAGGCGTTATGTCTTCAACACGTCGCGCGTCTCTCCTGGCCGTCTTCGCCCACCCGGACGACGAGATCTTCTGCGGAGGGCTTCTCTCCAATCTGAGCGAGCGTGGCGCACGCGTCACGCTCGCCTGCGCCACGAGTGGCGAGGCCGGCAAGGCGCACCCGTCGATCGGCGGCGTCACGGACCTCGGCGCTCTCCGCGCTGAAGAGCTGCGCGTCTCGTGCGCACGGCTCGGCATCGAGCCGCCGGTGATGCTCGGTTTCCACGACTCGGGACGCCGCGAGCGGCTGCGGCGCGATGACCCGCGCGCACTGATGAACGCGGACATGCTCGCTGTCGAAGCGGCGATCAGAAAAGTCATTCTCGAGGTGAAGCCTCACGTGATCATCACGTTCGATCCGCACGGTAGCTACTACCATGCCGATCACGTTGCGGTGCATCGCGCGGCAACAGCAGCGTTCTGGAGTGCCGGGATGATGGGCGACGAGGCGCCAGCGCGCCTGTTCTACGGCATCCTGACGATCGACGCGTTCCGGAAGTTAGCCGAAGCGAGCCGGGGACACGGTGTCGTGGACGACCTCGACCCGGACGTCTTCGGCGCCTCGCCGGCGACGATCGCGTACGCGTTCGACGCCAGGCCCCACATGGACAGAAAGCTGTCGGCAATGGCCGCACACCGCTCGGCGTTCGGCTTGACGCTGGAGATGTTGCGGAATCCGCCCCCGCCAGCGGAAGGAATGTTGCGGGCGTTTCGACCGGCGTTCGAGCGCGAGGCCTTCTTGCTCGCCGGCACGCGTGGTGCGGTGCCGCACTGGCCGCTGCCGGATCTCTTCGACGACATTCGGTCGGCCAGCCTGGCGGACAGCACTTCTTGCCAGGATCCGGCGGGCGCGCTTCGCTAACGTGAAGGACTTGGGGGCTGACGGAGCCGCCCGAGCGAAGCGAATGCCAATCGAGGCGTGCGCCGAGCTCACTTCTCTTGCGTGACGAAACGGTAGCGCGCACTCGGCGGACCCGCCGGTCCTTCCAATTGGTGCTTGGCCTCGAGCCAGTCGTCCAGATCGTGTCCGTGTGTTTTGCCGCCAGCCTGCCATAGTTCATAGGCACGATCGACGACTTCTTCCTCATAGACGAACATCAGCCGAAGTCGGTCGAAATGCTCGAACCATTTCTCCCAGCTCACGGGTTGAAACCGCCCGGCAGCCGGAAAGTTGAATCTGACAATCGTGCCGCCGTCGCTCACCTGAGGAGTGGCCGCGCCAGACGTCGGGTCGTCGAGGATCGCCGGTTCCGCGTGATGGCGCGCCGCCCACGCCTGAATGACCGCGTGATCTTGTGTCGCGATTGCCCGGATGGCTGAGCTTCCTGGCTGTTGGTCGAGCATCGAAAACCCGTCTGGCTGCGGGAAGAGTGGTTCGTGGATATTCATGTCAGTCTCCTGGCTGAGGACGGGATCCGCAATGAGACTAACAAGGTGACATCAAGATCGGTGCCACCGGCTCGCGGCGTTTGACGTGATTCCAGAAAACGTTGGCGGCAAGGGATTCACAGGGCGCGTAAGAATTGGCGTGACGAATGTCGCACACGTGTACGGTTTCGCGTCGCCGACATCACCTCACTCTCGCACCAGTTCGTCGTGTCGTCTATCGTCCCCGGACAATCGGAATCGCCACGGGCGTGCCGTCCGTCTTCACCTCCAGCGAGCCCTGCCACGACATCGGCTGCACACTGGGGACGTAGTTGTCATCGAGCATGAACACCTTTGTCACCGCCTCGAGCACGACCGAAGGGGTGATCGGTGAGGACGTCTCTTCTCCGGGCGAGGGCCGCGCGTAGGCGCGAATGCGCAAGCCGGCCATGTCCGCGCCGGTGACGCCCGCGGGCATCGGCGTGCCGCCGCGGAAGCAGCCGCCGCGCGCGATCCGGAAGCGGGGGTCGGTGTCCGTCGGCAGCCAGGCGATCGCGCCGTCGCTACTGCGGACGCCGACGTCGAACGCGAACGTCGCGTCCTTCACGTGGCCGCACGCCTCGAGTGTCATGTAGCGTCGCGGATCGACGATCTTCCCGGACCCCGGCGTGGCGGCGGGATCGACGCGGTGCTCGCGCACCATCTCCGCGGAGGTCACCGCGTACATCCAGGGATTGGCGTCCATGACCGACTCGCGCGACGTGTGGTCGAGCGAGACGAGCTCAGGCGCGGGCGCAAAGCGGATCAGATCGTCGGCGCCGTGATCCGCCACCATGTTGTTCTCGGTCGCCACCCAGAGGATAGGATGCATGCCCTCACGGGGCCCCTGGAAGGGAAGCCACTTGTGTCCAGCCCCCTGGAGTTCCTCGCGGGCCGGCGATCCCGGCGCGGGCTCCGTCAGTCCGTAGATGAACTCGATGTCGGTCGTGCGCCCCCACGTCGCCATCAGGCGATCGGTCGGCGTGCCGCCGTCCTCGTTGGTGAAGATCACCGTGTACTGCAGCTGATAGCGGCTGCCGCTCTCGCCGGTGACGTTGCGTTCCGCGTACATCACCAGCGGGAAGTCGCTGAACGTCTCGACCGTCCCTGGACGGGCGCGCAGGATCGGCGCGCGCGACAGCCAGGCGAACTCCGGACTGCGCTCGTCGACTGTGCGCACGTCGATGCGGTGGAAGAGCGCCGCGCCCGCGCCAGGGGCCGAGCGCTTGTCGTCGCGCGCGAGGACGAGGTGATGCACGCCGGGAGCGAGCCTTCCGAGCATCACCCTGTACTCGGCCGGCTCCGAGCCGCGCGTCAGCGCGACGTGCTGCGAGTAGTGGCCGTCGATGGTGATCTCGACCAGCGCTGCTTCGCGTCCCGCGGCCTTCCAGTCGCACGAGCTGCACGCGGCCGTGATTGCCGCGACCGCTTCGCTCGTCGACGAGACGGTGATGTCGCGTTCGACGCGACCCGGCGCCGCCTGCAGGAAGAGCGCAAGAGACAGGACGAGGTGGGTCATGACAGGCGCACACGATAGCATGCGCATCGCGCTACGGGCGCGACACACGCGCTCGATATACTGCGCGGGTCGTTAGAATGCGGCGGCTCGGGCCGCGACCGCACTCGCACGAAATTCTGCAAATGCTGTGGCATCCTCACTGGGGACGAGGACGCCCGTGAGTTCCTATTCATCGAGACAGAAGCGCGTGCTGCTTGTGAGCATTCTGGCTTCGTTTGTGTCGTTTCTGGACGGATTCATTGTCAACGTTGCTCTGCCGGCGATTGCGCGGGACCTGGGCGGCGGGTTGACTGCGCAGCAGTGGATCGTGAATGCGTACCTTCTGACACTCGGGGCACTCATGCTCCTGGCCGGGTCCCTTTCGGACATTTTTGGGCGCGAACGCATTCTCACCATCGGCCTGATCGGATTCGGCGCGGTGTCGATGTTGTGCGCGCTGGCACCGAACGCCGTATTTCTCGAGGTCATGCGGGCGTTTCAGGGTGCCGCCGGCGCACTTCTCGTGCCAAGCTCCCTCGCGCTGATCATGGCGAACTTCTCCGGCGCCGAGGAGGGATCGGCCATCGGCACGTGGACATCCTGGACGGTCGTCGCGGCGGTGATCGGTCCGTTGCTCGGAGGATTTCTGGTGGATGCCATCTCGTGGCGGTCTATCTTCGGCATCAACGTGCTGCCTATCGGGCTCGTTCTTTGGCTCATGCGCCGGCTCGAGCCGGCACCGCACGCGAAAGAGCGGAGTTCCGTGGATGGGACCGGTGCGCTCCTGGGTGCGCTCGGCCTGGGGGCGGTCATGTACGCCCTCATCGAGCAGCCTCATCGGGGTTGGGCGAACCCGTTGATCGTCCCGTCGTTCTTCCTCGGTCTCCTGGCACTCGGTGTCTTCATCTGGTACGAGCATCGCGCGACGCAGCCGATGTTTCCGCTGGCGCTGTTTGCCAATCGCAATTTTCGCGTCGGCAATATCGCGACCGTCTTCATCTACGGCGGCCTGTCCGTCTCGACGTTTCTCGTCATGATCTTCGTTCAAGAGATCGGCGGCTATTCCGCATTGGCCGCCGGGCTCACGTTTCTTCCCGTTACCGCCCTGATAGTTCTTCTGTCGTCGTACGTCGGGAAGCTTGCCGGAAGGTACGGACCGCGATTGTTCATGGCCGTGGGGCCCATGGCCGCGGGGGCAGGCTTCCTCCTGATGCTCCGCCTGGACGAAGCCGCACGCTATTGGACCGACCTCTTTCCCGGGCTGTTGCTTCTTGGCCTGGGCCTTGCGCTCACGGTCGCGCCGCTGACGACGGCGATTCTCGGTGCCGTCGACAAGCAGCAGTCGGGCATCGCCTCGGCCGTCAACAACGCGGCGTCCCGGCTGGCCGGGCTCGTCGCGATAGCCGTCATCGGCATCATTGTCGGTTCGAAGCTCACAGTTGCGGGATTTCATGCGGCCTTGTGGTTCATCGCCGCGCTGCTTTTTGCAGGCGGCGTGGTCTCGGCGGTCGGGATCACCAATCACCCGGACCGAGAAGGGGAGCGGGCGAGCCCGGCCCCGGAAGACGGTCGGTCTTGAGAAGCGCGGTTATCGGTCAGACGAGAGATGAGGCGGACTCGGAGCTTCGCACGGATGCGGGAATCAATGCTCGCAACCACGCCGTCAGCCGCGCGGCGCGTGGCGACAGTGGATCGCAGGCCAGGAGATAGAGCACGATCGTCGTCAGCACAATGAGCGAGTAGCCGAGCAGCGCCGAACGATATAACGACGGTGAAATACGCGCTGCGAATGGCTCGAGGTCGCCGCGGAGGAAGAGCAGCGGACAGAACACCAGCGAGAGTGTCAGGAACGGAATTCGCAAAGGTGCGTCACGGACGCGCCTGGGATTTCTGAGCCCTTTCGCGACCCGCCGATAGGCGCTCTCTTCCAACGTCCCGATCGGCACCTTGAAGATCGTTTGCGCCAGCAAGGACAAGAGCAGGCCGCAAAAGACCGCCAGCGCTGCACGCGGCACGGTGCTCCAGAACGAAATGCCCGCCCAGAGGAAGTAGACGACGATGCTAAGGTTCGTCAACTGGAAGGCGAGCCACACGTTGGTCCGGCCGGTCAGGACCTGAAACCGGCGACAAAAGCCTTCGGTGAGGTTCAGGAACGCCGAGTCCATCCACAGCATTGGCGTTCTATAAGACGCCTGACACCGCTTCTGTGTTCCGACGATTCTGGCTGCGAAACCGTCGCACCGGGCGGGGTGCAGGCTGACTTTCACGACGGACTGCTCGGACGACGATAATGAATCCCCATGTCCGATCCCCAGTCGCCGGCGCTGCGGGTACGGCAGCTTCGCAAAGCGTACAAGGACGTCGTCGCCGTGGATGGGCTCGACCTCGAGGTCCGGCGCGGCGAGTGCTTTGGTCTCCTGGGCCCGAACGGCGCGGGCAAGACTACCACGCTCGAAATCTGTGAGGGACTGAGCGAACCGGACTCGGGCGAGGTCGAAGTGCTCGGCCGGCCCTGGACCTCGGGGGCGGCCGATCTCCGCCAACGCCTGGGGATCCAGCTGCAGGAGACACTGCTGTCAGACAAGCTGACGGTCTCCGAGACGTTGCGCCTGTTCCGGAGCTTCTACCGCCAGGGACCGGCGGTCGACGAGATCATCGATCTCGTCCAGCTCCGCGACAAATACGCCGCGCGTGTCGGCGTGCTCTCCGGTGGTCAGAAGCAGCGGCTGGCGCTCGCCTGCGCGATCGTGGGAGATCCGGAGGTTTTGTTTCTCGACGAACCGACCACCGGACTCGATCCGCAGGCGCGACGGCAGCTCTGGGATCTGATTCTCGAGTTCAAACGCGCCGGACGGACGACCGTGCTGACGACCCATTACATGGACGAGGCGGAGGTCCTGTGTGATCGTGTCGCGATCGTCGACCACGGACGGGTCATCGCCCTTGGCACACCGTTGGAGTTGATGGCGTCGATCGATATGCCGGCGAAAGAACCGCGGCCTCATGCCGCGACGCTCGAAGATGTGTTTGTCGCACTGACCGGCAGGCACCTGCGCGATGAATAGGCCGATGGATCGACAGCCGCTCGTCCAGCTCACACTCGCGCGCGCGCGCGAATTCCTGCGCGAGCCGGAGGCCGTCTTCTGGGCCGTCATGTTTCCTATCGCGCTCATCGTCGGCCTCGGCTTCGCGTTTCGCGCCCGGCCGGAGGCGGTGCTCAAGGTCGCCGCAGAGCCGTCCATCGCGCAGGCGCTTCGGAAAGAAGCAGGGCTCGAGGTGCTGGAGCTCAGTCCAGAGGCCGCGCGTCGGGCCCTGCGCGACGGGAAGGTGGCGCTCGACGCCGAGCGTGACGAGCACGGTGACATCCTGCTCCGGTATGACGACACGAATCCTGAAGGACGGGCGGCGCGTGCCCTCGCGAGTGGCGCGGTCCAGCGCGCCGCTGGCCGGGTTGATCCAGTGACGATTCACGACCAGTTCACACGCGATCCAGGCTCCCGCTACGTGGACTTCCTGGTGCCGGGCCTCGTTGGGCTCGGGATCATGAGCAACGCCGTCTGGGGCCTGGGGTTCTCCATCGTCGATTACCGCCGCCGGAAGCTGATCAAGCGGTTGCTCGCCACGCCGATGTCGCGGTCGCTGTATCTGACGTCCTATCTGCTCTGGCGCCTGATTCTGCTGCCGGTGGAAGTCGTGATCCCGATCGTCTTCGGGGCGGTCGCCTTCGGCGTGCCCGTGCGAGGTACCTGGCTGAGCATTCTTGCGTTGTCGCTGCTCGGTTCCCTCGCCTTCAGCGCGATCGGCGTCCTGGTGGCCAGCCGGGCACGGACGATCGAAGGTCTCTCCGGCATCATGAACCTCGTGGTCATGCCGATGTGGGTGGTCTCTGGAGTGTTCTTCTCCGCGCAGCGGTTTCCCGCGCTTCTGCAGCCGGCAATCAAAGTGTTGCCGCTGACGGCGCTGATCGATGCGCTGCGGGCGATCCAGCTGCAGGGCCTGACCCTCGCGGATGTCTGGGCTCAGGTGGCGACGCTGTTCGCGTGGTTCGTGGTCGCGTTCATCGCCGCGCTGAATTTGTTTCGCTGGCGATAAGGCGGACCGAGGGAGTCGACGTTCCTCAGAGCCCAAGAAGTGAACGCCGCCCGTATAATCACGTACGTTTGGCCCTGACCCCAGGCACTCGCCTCGGCCCGTACGAAATCACTGACGCCATCGGCGCCGGTGGCATGGGCGAGGTCTATCGAGCGAGAGACACGAAGCTCGATCGCGAGGTCGCGATCAAGGTGCTGCCCGAGGCGTTCGCGGGCGATGCGGAACGGCTGGCGCGCTTCACTCGCGAAGCCCAGACCCTCGCGTCGCTGAACCACCCGAACATTGCGCACGTCCACGGCCTGGAGGAATCGGTCCCGCGCCCCGAGCAAGGGACCGGCTCGGGCCAGCACGTTCGCGCCCTGGTGATGGAGCTGGTCGCCGGCGACGACCTGTCGCTGCTCATCGCGCGCGGACCGCTGCCGCTTGCCGACGCGCTGCCGATCGCCCGCCAGATCGCCTTGGCCCTCGAGGCCGCTCACGACCACGGCATCGTCCATCGCGATCTCAAGCCAGCGAACATCAAGGTCGGTGCCGACGGCACCGTGAAAGTGCTCGACTTCGGGCTCGCCAAGGCCATGGATGCGGCGGGCGGGCCGGGCGGCCGCGATCCTTTCAACTCGCCAACGCTCACGGCGCACGCGACCGGACTGGGCATGATTCTCGGCACCGCCGCTTATATGGCGCCCGAACAGGCGCGGGGCAGGCCGGTCGATCGCCGTGCCGACATCTGGGCCTTCGGCGTCGTTCTCGTCGAGATGCTGACGGGCCAGCGCGCATTCTCCGGCGACGACGTGACCGAGGTGATCGCGAAAGTCCTTGAACGCGAGCCCGATCTCTCGAAGCTGCCGGCCGGGACGACGCCGAGCCTGCGCCGCCTGATCGCGCGCTGCCTGCTGAAGGATCCCAAGCAGCGGCTGCGCGATATCGGGGAAGCGCGGGTCGCCCTCGATGAGGTCGCGCGCGAACTGGCGCACGGATCGACGACGGCCACGGGTATCGTGACCATGGGGATCGTCGCCCCGCGATGGCGATCCGTCGTGCCGTGGGCTCTTGCGGCGAGCCTGCTGGCGGCGCTGATCTTCGTGTCGATCCGCGATCGTGGCGCCGCGACGCTCCCGGCAACGACCACCCGCCTTCAAATCGCGCTGCCGTCCGGTTTCGAGTTGTACTCGGCAGTAGGCGCCGCGATCAGCCTGTCGCCGGATGGCACGACGCTCGCGTTCGTGGGCGTCAGATCCGGCGTGAGACAGGTGTTCTTGCGGCGTCTCGACGCATTCGACATGACGCCGATTCGCGGCACCGAGTCCGCCGTGTCATGCCTCTTCTCGCCCGACGGGCGCGAGTTGCTCGTCGGCGCGGCCGACACGTCGATTCGCCGCGTCCGGCTCGTGGACGGCCTCGTGGAGATGGTCGCGCCGAACACGAGCGAGTACCTTGGCGGCTGGCTGTCGAATGACCGCGTCGTCTTCACGAAGGGCAGCCGCCTGTGGATGGCGGCCGTCGCCTCGGGTTCGCCGATGACGCAACTCACCGAGGAGAGCGCTGGTTCGAGCGACGTCGAGTCGCAGCCGGTCCCCGTACCTGGCGCCGATGCGGTGCTGTTCGTGTCGGGTCGCCCTGACGCGCTCGACCGCAGCCGCATCGAGGCGCTCAGCCTGTCCGACCATCACCGAACGGTCGTCGTCGAGCGCGCCTCGAACCCGTTGATGACGCCGACGGGGCATCTTCTGTTCCTGCGAGATGGCACGTTGCTCGCCGCACCGTTCGACCATGCCGCCCTGAAGATCACCGGGGAGGCCGTCCCCGTGCTGCCTGACGTGACGGTCGTGCGGAATCGCGGCCTGTCGGCGATTGCGACTGTGTCGGCCACCGGGACGCTCGTCTATGCCTCCACGAAGAGCGCGATTCAAGGCGACGTGGTGTCCGTCTCGCGCAGTGGTGACGAACGGACGATTCTCACCACGGAGCTTGCGGCGTCCAATCCTCGCCTCACCCCTGACGGGCGCCACCTGGTGTTCGAGGAAATGGGCGGGGGGCTGTGGACGGTCGACCTCGAACGACACACGCTGGCAAGACTCACTGACGGCGCCACGCTGGCGGCGTTTCCGATCTTCACGCGCGACGGGCGCCGCGCGGTGTTTCGGTCGCAGAATGGCCTGTTCACGCAGCCGCTCGACGGCGGCGCGAAGCCCGTGCAGATCGAGGGCTCGCAGGCCAACGAGTACCCGAACTCGGTATCGCCCGATGGCACCGAGCTGATCTTCACGAAGATTTCTCCGACCACGGGCGGCGACCTGTTCGTGATGCCACTCGCGGGTGGACAACCGCGGGTACTCCTTGCCACGGCGGCGTACGAAGGCGGCGGTGCGATTTCACCGGACGGACACTGGATCATTTATGTGTCCAACGAACTGGGTCCCAGCGAGATTTTCCTGCAGCCGTACCCGGCGCTCAACCAGCGGTATCAAGTCTCGGCATCGGGCGGTGTGCACCCGGTGTGGAATCCGAAGGGCGGAGAAATCTTCTACCGGAACGGGGACAAGGTCATGTCAGTGCGGATGACGGTTGCGGCGGCGGGGCCGGTGCTCGCGCCTCCCGCCGCCTTGTTCTCCGGACGGTACGCCTATGGAGGCGGTCTGACGATTCCGAACTTCACCGTGTCGGCCGATGGCGATCGCTTCGTTCTCGTGAAGGAGCGGTCCGGCGCCAGCCTGAACGTCGTGCTGAACTGGGTCGCGGACTTGAAGGCGCGGGCGCCGGCGAGCAACTGACGGGCGCCCGTCAGGGTGTCAGAGTCCACGAAATCGGGCAACTTCACCCGTCCAAACGCTCACGCAGTTCTTGCGCGCTCAGACCGTCGATTTCGATCGACTTGTTTCTCGCCGTTTCGCCGGCCACGATGCGGACGGCGCGCTTCGGGAGGTGCAGGGTCCTCGCCAGAAAAGCGACGACGGCGCTGTTGGCCGCCTGATCGACCGGCGGGGCAGTGATCCTGATCAGGATCCGCCCGTCGCGCACATCTCCGACCTCGTTTCGAGGCGCCCGGGGAATGACCCGTGCTTCCACCCGCACGCCGGTCGGCGTGGCACGAATGGCCGGCGGCGCCATCGTCAGGCGATCGACGCGGGCGCCCGGCGCCCGAAAATGGACGTGCCGATTCGCACCATCGTGGCGCCTTCTTCGATCGCAATCTCGAAGTCGTGGCTCATTCCCATCGACAACTCCCGCAACCGCTCGGCTGGCAATCCGGAGGCGACCAGGGCCTCACGCAGCTCGCGCAGCCGCCGGAACCAGGGTCGCGAATCCTCGGGCACCGCCGGGAACGGTGGAACGATCATCAGGCCCCGCAGGTCGACGCCTCGCGCCTCCAGGGCCGCCGACGCCAGATCGGCCACTCCCGCTTCATCGGCGCCATGCTTCGTCGCCTCATGCGCCAAATCCACCTGCAGAAGGATGCGCGGCCGGATGCCCAACTCGAGCGCACAGGCATCGAGCTTTTTGAGCAGCTCGAGTCGATCGATGGAATGGATCCACGCAAACGCCGCGGCGGCCTTCCGGGCCTTGTTGGACTGCAGGTATCCGATGAGGTGCCAATTGAGGGCAAGCGACTTCAGCGCGTCAACTTTGTCGAGACCCTCCTGGACTCGGTTCTCGCCGAATTCCCGGTGTCCGGCCGAGGCTGCCGCGCGCACGTCGCCCGCGGGAAATGTCTTCGAGACGGCGACGAGCAGGATGTCGGCGGGAGAGCGATTGGCCCGTTCGGCCGCCGCCGCGATGCGGCGCCGAACGGACGCGAGGCGATCGGCAATGTCGGCGTCAGGCATCCTTCGACCCGCTGTTCGCTCCGGGAGCTATACGGAAAGTCACTCGACTTGACGTGGTAGGTTGCGCCAGCACGCTCGCGGGCGCGCAGCGATACCACGTCAAGTCAAGTGCTTTCCGGAATTAGTCGACGGACGCCGGCGTCTACTTGATGACTTGCAACAGTCCCTTGACTTCATCCGCGCGCTGGCCGGTCGGCGCCAGACTGAGATAGGTCTCGAAGGCCTTTTTCGCCTCCGGCAGCTTCCCCTGGTTGACGAGCGTCATGCCCAGGAAATACTGCGCATCTGCCATCTTGGGATCGAGTTGTGCCGCCTTTTCGAACTGGGCCTGCGCTTCAGGACCTTTGCCCTGATTCCAGAGGATGATGCCCTGATTAAAGATGGCGACTGGATCCGAGCTGCCAGAAGCCGCCATCAGTTCGTTGGCTTTCGCGCTGGCCTTGTTGGCCTCGTCGAACTTCTTCTGGGCGTTATAGAACGATGCCAGGTCGACGTAGGCGTCCGCCTTCGTCGGATCGGTGTCGATCGCCTGCTTGTACGCCGCTTCCGCGCCGGCAGCGTCTCCTTTCTTTTCAAGGGCCCGGCCAATCGAGATGTAGCAGGCCGTGCACTTCGGCATGTCTGCCGCGACTTTGGTGAACTGCGCCACCGCATCGTCGTAGTTGCCGGCATCGGCGGCCGCCTGAGCGGACTTGAACGCGGCGGCGAGTGCCGCCTGCTTCTTCGCCGCCTCTTCGGACACCGGCGCGCCGCCGCCGCCCTTGGTCAGGTGCAACGTCGGGAGATCCATGACGCCGCCCATCCCTATGTGGATGACGGGACTCGTAACAGACATATCGCCCTTGGTCGCTCTGATTTGGTAGTTCCCGGGGCGGATCCCGATGCCTTGGTACTCCCCTTTGGCGTTGGTCTTCATCTTGACCGGCGCCAGGCTGCCCTCGGGGTTGGTCAGCACGATATCCACATCGGCGGCCGGCTTCCCGCCCTCATCGACCTTGCCACTCACGCCGCCCGTCTGGGCCGCTGCCGGCGCCGGCAGCGCGGTGAGCGCGAGCGCCACACTGGCCGCCATGACCCAGGCGTGTAACGTTCGAATCCTCATAAAGCCTCCACCTTCCGAAGCGAGAAACTGACAAATCAGTTTACCTCAAACCCTCCCAAGGAACCGCTCGACCGCCGACAGATCCCTGGTGATCGGGGCCGGCGGCATCGACGCGAGAAAGCGGCGGCCGTAGGGCATCCGTGTCAGTCGCGGGTCGAGCACCGCCAGCACCCCGCGATCGGTTTTTGTCCGGATGAGCCGTCCCAGTCCTTGAAGAAGCGTCAGGGTGGCAAGGGGCACCTGGTACTCCTGAAAAGCATTTCCACCGCGCGCGTGGACCGAGGCAATGCGCGCCGCGACCAGGGGATCGGCGGGCGAGGCGAACGGGAGCCGATCGACGATGACACAACTGAGCGCCTCTCCGGCCACATCGACGCCCTGCCAGAAGCTTGACGTCGCAAAAAGCACCGCATGCGGCGTCGCCCGGAAGTCGCGCAACAGCGCCGTTCTTGGCGCCGAACCCTGCATCAGCACGGGCCAGTCGATGCGGGGAGCGACCATCGCGCAGACGTCGCGCATGGCCGCGTAGGATGTGAACAGCACGAACGCGCGCCCCCTCGTACAGTCGAGCAGTGCGGCGATCGCGTCTGCGGCCGCTTGGTTGAACTCGAGGGAGCGGGGATCGGGCATGCCCGCCGGCAGGTACAGAATCGCCTGCGTCCCGAAATCGAACTCCGCCGGCAGCGCAAGCGTCGACGCATCGGGCAGTCCGAGGCGGCCCAGCAGATAGTCGAACTTCGATTCGACGGTCAGCGTCGCGGACGTCAACACCGTGGCGGCGCGCGTCCCCAGCACGGCGTCGCGAACGATGTCGGCGACGTCGATAGGCGCGGCGCGAACGAACAGGCCGCGCCCCCTGATCTCGATGAAGTGGACGAAACGCCCCGCCTCGAGCGACGTCAGGGTTGTGACGTCATCGGCCAGGCCCTGGCTCCGCGCGATCATGCCCGCAAGGTCGGCGGGAATCTCGCTGCGCTGCCGGATCAGGGATCCGAGGCGCTCGAGCGACTCGCGAAACTGCATGCCGGGACCCGCAAGACGCCCGGCGATCTCGGCCGTCATGATGGTGCGATCCCCGCCGCTGCCGCTGGATCGCGATTCCACGCGCGCCACGTCCAGCCAGGCGCGACCGGTCGCCTGCACGGTTCGAATGGCTTCCGCGACGGCGACCGCGAACCTTCCATCGGTGCCCGCCAGGCTGCCGACCCCGCGGTCCGCGTCGCGGACGAATTCGTCGATCCGATACGTGCTGATCGACACGCCGAAGTACTGCGTGACCACATCCTCGAGTTGATGCGCCTCGTCGATGATCGCGAGATCGCATTCCGGAATCACCTCGCCGAACGCCCCTTGCCGGACCGACGCGTCCGCGCACAGCAGATGATGGTTGACGACGACGATGCTGGCGCTGGCCGCCCGGTCGCGCATGCGGGTGATGTGGCAGTCGGCGTACTGCGGACAGTCACGGCCCAGGCACTGCTCGCTCGTCGCGCTCAACTCGCTCCACATGGGAAAGTCGTCGGGCAGGTCCTCGATCTCCGCGCGATCGCCGGTCGGCGTTGCCGCGGCCCATTCCGACACGCGAGCCAGCCACTGCCGTTCCTCGCGACTCAGCCCGGCCTCGGCTTCGCGGAGGCGATCGAACCGGTGCAGACAGAGGTAATTCGTCCGGCCCTTCATGTACGCCGCGCGAATGTCGAGGCCGAGGGCGCGGCCAAGGGCCGGCACGTCCTTGTAGAAGACCTGATCCTGCAGGGTGCGGGTGCCGGTCGAGATCAGAACCCGGCGTCCGGCGAGGACGGCGGGGACGAGATACGCAAGGGTCTTCCCGGTGCCCGTCCCGGCTTCAGCGACCAGCGTTCCGCCGTCGGTGAACACGCGCGAGACTTCGGCGGCCAATCGCCGCTGGCCCGGCCGCGCTTCGAACCCGTCGAATGCGGCGGCGAGGGGGCCGTCCTCGGCGAATGCGAGGTCGACGCGCTCCCGCAGGGTCCTGGAATCGTGATTCATCGCATGCGCGAGTCCCGACTCCAGGACATTCAGTGATCCAGTTCGGGATACAACGGGTACTGCCGACACAGCGCTTCGACATCCGCGCGGACGCGTGCGGCGACCCGCTCGTCGTCCGGTGCCGCGAGGACCCGGCCGATGAAGCCGGCGATGGCGTCCATCTCCGCTTCGCGCATGCCGCGGGTCGTGACGGCGGGTGTGCCGATCCGGATGCCACTGGCGGTCAACGG
The DNA here is from genome assembly GCA_963724645.1 of uncultured Acidobacteriota bacterium. Taxonomy (GTDB): domain Bacteria; phylum Acidobacteriota; class Vicinamibacteria; order Vicinamibacterales; family SCN-69-37; genus CAVXSP01. Next base: position 359,373 of record CAVRVJ010000002.1, on the reverse strand, counting down.
CGGATGTTGATCGAACGGGATCGTGTTCTTGTTGACGGTGATCGCCGCGCGGCCGAGCGCGGCCTCGGCGACTTTGCCCGTGATCCCGCGCGAGAACACGTCCACGAGCATGAGGTGGTTGTCGGTGCCGCCGCTCACCAGGCGAAAGCCGGCCGCCGACAGGCCGGCCGCGAGACGGGCCGCGTTCTTCACGATCTGGAGTTGATACGCCCGGAATTCCGGCGTGAGCGCTTCTTTGAAGCAGACCGCCTTGCCCGCGATGACGTGCATCAGCGGCCCCCCTTGGACGCCCGGGAACACCGTCCGGTCGAGGTCCTTGGCAAACTGGGCCTGGCAAAGAATCATTCCGCCGCGCGGACCGCGCAGCGTCTTGTGCGTTGTCGTCGTGACGAAATGCGAGTAGGGGACGGGGCTCGGGTGCACGCCCGCCGCGACCAGTCCCGCGATGTGCGCCATGTCGGTCATCACGAGCGCTCCGGCGGCGTCGGCGATCGATCGGATGCGTGCGAAGTCGATGACGCGCGGATAGGCGCTGGCGCCGATGACGATCATCTTGGGTCGATGGTCGAGGGCGAGTCGGTCCATCTCCTCGTAGTCGATGCGTTCGTCTTCCTTGCGGACGCCGTAGGGGACGATCGTGAAGTATTTCCCGGAAAAATTGAGCGGATGGCCGTGCGTGAGATGCCCGCCGTGCGACAGATTCATGCCCAGGATCGTATCGCCCGGTTTCAGGGCCGACATGTAGACGGCCATGTTGGCCTGCGCGCCGGAATGCGGCTGGACGTTCACGTGGTCGGCGCCAAAGAGCTCCTTCGCGCGGGCGATCGCCAGCGATTCGGCGACGTCGACGAACTCGCAGCCGCCGTAGTACCGCCGGCCCGGATAGCCTTCGGCGTACTTGTTCGTCATCACGCTGCCGGTCGCCTCCATGACCGCCAGACTCACGAAGTTCTCGGAGGCGATGAGCTCGAGGCCTTCCTGTTGGCGGCGGACTTCGTGGCGAATGGCGCCAGCGACATCGGGATCGATCGTGGAAAGGTGTCTCATGTCCGTGCGCGCTCGCGCTCCAGCTCGTGAATCTGATCGAGGCGTCGCTGGTGCCGGCCGCCCTCGAACGGCGTCTCCAGCCACAGCTTGATGATGGCCTGTGCGAGCTCCGCCGCGACCACGCGGCTTCCCATCGCCAGCACGTTGGCGTCGTTATGGGCGCGCGACAGACGCGCGGTGTACAGCTCGTTGCAGAGGGCGGCACGGACTCCCGGAATCTTGTTCGCGGCCATCTGCTCGCCTTGTCCGCTGCCGCCAACCACGATGCCGCGGTCGGCGCGTCCGTTGACGACGGCGCGGGCCACCGCCGCGCAGATCGGCGGATAGTCGGTCGGCCGGTCGTCGTGCGTCCCGTGATCGTCGACCTCGTGTCCGAGTTCGCGCAAGACGGCGATCAACTGCCGCTTCAGGACGAATCCCGCGTGATCGGCGCCGATCGCAATTCTCATGCGCGGATATTATGACCTATTCAGGAACCCGCTCGACTGGACGGCGGTGGCGTGCGATGCCACGGGTCGAGCGGTTCGAGGACTGGAAGAGGTTGAGTCTTGACGGTACCGACGGCCCTTGTCTCCCGCCGCGGCGCGGAGCGCCTTCGCGCCGGCCATCCCTGGATTTACCAGTCAGACGTCCTGAAGGTGGAGGCCGCGCCCGGTGATCTCGTACAGGTTGTCGGCGAGCGCGATCGCCGGCTGGGGTATGCGTTCTGGAGCAGTACGTCGCAGATCGCGCTGCGATTCGTCGGGACCGAATCGGTCGCCGACGAGCGTGCCCTTCTGCGGCAGCGGCTTGCAGCCGCCATGGAGTATCGCGCGTCGATCGCGATCGACGGTGATGCCTGCCGGCTCGTACACGGCGAAGCCGATCGACTGCCAGGGCTGGTCGTCGATCGTTATGCCGACTGGCTCGTGATCCAGACGCTGTCGCAAGCCACAGACCGGCGGATCGACCTGCTGACCGAGCTGCTGGTCGAGTTGGGGCAGCCGCGCGGCATTCTGGCGCGCAACGACGCGAAGGTCCGGAGGCTGGAAGGGCTGGACGAACGCGTCGAAGTGCGGTACGGCGAGGTGCCGGAGCGGATTGAGGTGCGCGAGGGCGGCATCCTGTTCGGCGTCGACCTCCGGCTCGGACAGAAGACCGGCCTGTTTCTCGATCAGCGCGAGAATCACCAGGCCGCGTCGCAGTACGCGCGCGGCCGGGCGCTCGATGCCTTCACCTACAACGGCGGGTTTGCCCTGCCGATGGCTCGACGGTGCGACTCGGTGCTGGCCCTCGACTCGTCCCCGCAGGCGCTCGCGCTGACGCAGGAGAACGCGACGCTCAACGGGCTCTCCAACCTCGAGCTGCGGGAAGCGAACGTGTTCGACGAACTGCGGGAGCTCGAGGTGAGCGGCGAGCGGTTCGACACGATCGTGCTGGATCCCCCGGCCTTCGCCAAGAACCGCGCGGCAATCGAGCGCGCCGCCGCGGGATACAAGGAAATCAACCTCCGGGCCCTGAAACTCCTCACCGCGCGCGGCCACCTGATCACGTGCAGTTGCTCCTATCACGTGACCGAAGGCATGTTCGTGGAAATCGTCGGCGAGGCCGCCCGGGACGCCCACGTGACCGTGTCGCTGGTGGAGAAACGCTTGCAGGCGCGCGATCATCCGGTGCTGCTCAACGTGCCCGAGACGTACTACCTGAAGTGCCTGATACTGAGGAAACTGGCGTGAGGCTCGGGGCCAGCGGATTCCGAGTGCCAGGTCCCAGGCCCCAAGCCGGAATGCTATAGTCGCAGGAGCCGCCAGGGGCATCTGCCTTTCGCTCCGCGGTCGTCTGGCGTGCACCGCGCCACACGACGGCCAGCGTCGGCAAGATTGAGATGGAACCCTTGGAACCTGATCCGGTTGAGACCGGCGGAGGGAGCGCGGTCGCACGCCATCACCTCCAGCCGGTCATGAAAGATCATCATGACCACCGCCGCGTACAAGCCCCTGACCGAGACCGACTTTCACGCTGCGTTTCCCTCGTCGCGCAAAGTTCATGTGGACGGCCCGCTCGGAGTCCGCGTGCCGATGCGCGAAATCGCGCTCTCGGGCGGCGAAGCGCCGCTGCGCGTCTATGACACGAGTGGCCCTCGCGGCTTCGACGTGCATGTCGGCTTGCCGGCCCTTCGCCGTGATTGGATTCTGGCAAGGGGTGACGTCGAAACGGCTCCGGTTCCGATGCTCCGGGACCCCGGGGTTCCGGGGTTCTTCGGGCCCGGCCTGGCTGCGCGCCGACGCAGCTTCGCTACGCCCGCCAGGGCATCGTCACGGCTGAGATGGAATTCATCGCGATCCGCGAGGGACTGGACGCGGAGTTTGTGCGATCGGAGGTCGCGCGGGGCCGCGCGATCATCCCGGCCAACGTGAATCATCCGGAACTCGAGCCGATGATCATCGGCCGGAACTTCCTGGTGAAGATCAACGCGAACATCGGAAACTCCGCAGTCGGATCGTCGGTGGCGGAAGAGGTCGACAAACTGCGGTGGGCCACTCTGTGGGGCGCCGACACGGTCATGGACCTGTCAACCGGCAAGGACATTCACGACACGCGCGAATGGATTGTGCGCAACTCGGCCGTCCCGATTGGCACCGTGCCGATGTACCAGGCGCTCGAGAAGGTCGGTGGCCGGCCGGAAGAGCTGACCTGGGAGATCTACCGCGACACGCTCATCGAGCAGGCCGAGCAGGGTGTGGACTATTTCACCGTCCATGCGGGCGTCCTGCTGCGCTATATCCCGCTGACCGCGCGGCGCGTGACGGGCATCGTGTCACGTGGAGGATCGATCGTCGCGAAATGGTGCCTGGCGCATCACCAGGAAAGCTTTCTCTACACGCACTTCCGGGAAATCTGCGAGATCATGCAGGCCTACGACGTCTCGTTCTCGCTCGGCGACGGCCTGCGGCCGGGGTCGATCGCCGACGCCAACGACGAAGCCCAATTCGCAGAGCTCAAGACGCAGGGCGAGCTCACGAAGATTGCCTGGGAGTACGACGTGCAGGTCATGAACGAAGGACCCGGCCACGTGCCCATGCATTTGATTCGCGAGAACATGGAAAAGCAACTCGACTGGTGCGGCGAGGCGCCCTTCTACACACTGGGACCGCTGACGACGGACATCGCTCCCGGGTACGACCACATCACTTCCGCCATTGGCGCCGCGATGATCGGCTGGTACGGCACCGCGATGCTCTGCTATGTGACGCCGAAGGAACACCTCGGTCTGCCGAACCGCGACGACGTCAAGGCCGGCGTCATTGCGTACAAGATCGCGGCGCACGCCGCCGATCTGGCGAAAGGCCATCCGCGGGCGCAGGTGTGGGACGACGCATTGTCAAAGGCGCGATTCGAGTTCCGGTGGCAGGACCAGTTCAACCTGTCGCTCGATCCCGTCACGGCGCTCGCCTATCACGACCAGACGCTGCCCGCCGACGGCGCCAAGCTCGCTCACTTCTGCTCGATGTGCGGGCCGAAGTTCTGCAGCATGGAAATCACTCAACAGATTCGGGAGTTTGCCGATCAGCAGGGCGTGTCAGTCTCGCAAGCGATCGAGACGGGCCTTGCGGAGAAGGCGGCAGAGTACAGACAGGCCCAGGTCACTACTTCCCCGGCATCGGCACGATCTGAATCACGGTCTTGAACCGCTGCTGCCGGGTGCCGTCGACGTGGAGGTAGCCTTCGGGCGTGCCGGCATAGTCTTTCACCACGACGCTCGGCGGATAGGCCATTGTCTGGTCCTGAAACTTGCCGAGATCGAATTGCTGCATCGCCGGAGCCTTGAAGAGTTCTCGCCCGCCGTCCTTGAGGACCTGACGGTAGTACGACACCATCTCGACAAAGGTCGCGTTGGTGCCGAAGAGATAGCATCGCTGCCCGCGGCCGACCTCGAACGACTGGAGGAAAGCCGCGGTAGGGTAAATGATGCCGGGAATGCCGAGCGCCGCATCGGTTGGCGGGCCGGACGCCGGGGCGGCCGCGACAGGGGCCGTCGCTGGCGGGGGAGGCACAGCTGGTGAGGGCGGCGCCGGCGGTGGCGGCTGGCTCCCGCCGGACCGCGGAAATGGCTGCGGTGCCGGTGGCTGTTGCGCCGCGAGCGGAAATGTCAGAGCCGCCAGCACCAGCGTCGCGAAAAGAACCTGAGAGGCTCGAGGCACGTCAGTATTATAGACGCCGTCCCCTGCCACCCGGCCGAACCGCGACGCCGTGGGGGACGCGTCTCCAGGAGAGATCATGACGAGTGGAGTGAAGACGGTCGTTCTGCTTGGCAGTCTGACCGGACTGCTGATGTTGATTGGCGGGCTGACTGGCGGCCAGACCGGGCTGGTGTTCGCGTTCGTGGTGGCCGCCATCATGAACATCGCCAGCTACTGGTTCTCGGACAAGATTGTGCTCAAGATGTACGGCGCGACCGAGGTCGGGCCGGATCATCTGCTCTATCGCGTCACCGCGCGCCTGGCCCAGAAGGCGGGATTGCCGATGCCGCGCGTGTACGTCATCCCGCAGCCTTCGCCGAACGCCTTCGCGACGGGCCGCGACCCGCATCACGCCGCCGTGGCCGCCACCGAGGGCATCCTTCAACTGCTTCCGGAGGCGGAGCTGGAAGGTGTCATCGCTCACGAGCTGACGCACGTGGCGCACCGGGATATTCTCATCAGCAGCGTCGCGGCGACGATTGCCGGTGCGATCATGCTGCTTGCCAGCATGCTGCGGTTCGCCGCGTTCTTCGGCGGCGGGTCGCGCGATGATCGGGACGGCACCAACCCGATTGCCCTTCTGGCCATGGCGATTCTTGCGCCGCTGGCTGCGACGCTGATTCAGGCCGCCATCTCGAGACAGCGGGAGTTCGCAGCCGACCGCGGGGGCGCGCAGATCGCCGGCACGCCCGCCGGGCTCGCGAGCGCGTTGCGGCGCATCGAGGCGGGGTCGAAGCAGATTCCGCTCCCCGCGAATCCCGCGACGGCGCACTTGTTCATCATGAAGCCGTTTTCAGGTGGAGGTCTGATGTCGCTCTTCTCGAGCCACCCACCGACCGAGGAGAGGGTTCGCGCGTTGATGGAGATGCGGGGCTGAGCGCCTCACGGCCTGTCGACCGCCGTCTTTCTCGCCAACACCTCGACCATGGCCTTGACCTCCCGCGCGTACGCGGGCTCGGCGCGGCTTCGGGCGTAGAGACGGCCGTACCCTTCCACGAGCGAGGGGTACTCGCGCTCCAGGAATCCGAAAAAGTGCTCGCGCACGCCTGGATCAAGCCGCGCGATGCACGTCCCGACGAACCGCGCACCCGCGTCGGCAATGGCGTGTAACGTCCGCTCCACCGATGAGCGGGAGGTCGTGATGCCCGGAACGAGGGGCATCATCAGCACGCCAGCCGTGATGCCGGCGTCGGCGAGCTCGCGCACCGCCCGAAGCCGCTGCATCGGCGAGGCCGTGCCCGGCTCCAGCTTCCCCCACGCGTCTTGATCCACTGACGGAATGCTGAGATAGACGTGACAGTCGGCCTGGCGCGCAACGTCACGCAGCACGTCGATGTCTCGAACGATCATGGGGCCTTTGGTGACAATCGACGCCGGCGTGCGGGTGGCCGCGAGCACCTCGAGCGAGCGCCGTGTCAGACGGTAATGCCCTTCGATCGGCTGATACGGATCGGTGGCGGTCCCGACCGCCACGGTCTCGCGTGCCCACGCTGGGCGCGTGACTTCGCGCCGCAGCGCTTCGACCAGGTTTGTCTTGACGAGAATGACCGACGAGAATTCGTCGCCCGCGCCCAGCTCCAGGTGGCGCTGGTACTTCCTCGCGTAGCAGTACTCGCAGGCATGCGTGCAACCACGGTAGGGATTGAGCGTCCACGTGAAGGGCATGCCCACTGCGCGGGCCAGCGCCGATCGCACGTGCACTTCCTGATAGCGAGCCTGGTCGGCCCTTCGTTGCGCGCCCGGCAGACCGTCCAGTCCGGCGTCGCGCACCGCATCGGCGACGTCGCGAAGTGTGGGACGGCCGATCTCCGCGAATAGCGGCAGTTGACTGGAGCCCATGACCGGCCCCAGTATAGCGAAAATTCAGCGAAAGTCACGCTCGACCTGGCGGCGCCAATAGTCGAGCGTGTCGCGCAACGTGACGGTGAGCTCGTATCGAGGGATCCACCCGATTTCTTCGCGGATGCGCGCCGCGTTTCCGACAATGACCGGCATGTCGTTCGGACGAAGTCGTGCCTGGTCGCGAACCAACTCGACGCGCATGCTGGATTGGCCGATGAGTTCGTCGAGCACGTCGCCCATCCGCACAGCGTGCCCCGAACAGATATTGTACGGACGGCCGCTCGGCGCCCGGTCCATGAGCTGTGCATAAGCGTTCACCACGTCTCGCACGTCGCTCAGGTCCCGCTGCGCATCGAGATTCCCCACGTGCACGATCGGCTTCGCCCGGCCCGCCTCGCTGAGCGCGATCTGGCGCGCGAAGCTGGGTACCGAAAACCCGGCATCCTGGCGCGGGCCGATGTGATTGAACGGACGCGCCACCACGACATCGAGACCGTCCTGCTCGACGGCCCGAAGCGCGAGATGATCCTGGGCAAGTTTGGACAGGCCGTACGGACTGGCCGGGACGAGCGGCGTCTCTTCATCGAGGGGCGAGTCGACGACGCGATAGACCATCGCCGACGTCACGACGAGCACGCGGCAGGCGCGGTTCGCCTCGCGCACCGCGTCGAGCAGGTGGTGCGTGCCGAGGACGTTGGTCTCGAGGTGGGGTACGACGCTCTGCCAGGAAGTGTCGAGACGGGCCGCGCCGGCCAGGTGGTACACGCGCGAGGGACGCAGATTCCGAATGGCTCGCGCCACGCCGCTCCGGTCGAGCAAGTCGACTGCCTGCCACGTCACGCCGGCGGCCGCCGGCCCGGGCGTCTTCCCCGGCCGGTGCCACGCGACAACGGGCTCGCGGCCAGCGAGTCGATCGAGCAGGTGGCTCCCGGCAAATCCGCCCGCGCCGGTGACGAGGCTCGCGGACATCAGTTGGACATCGGGGCGGGCTTCACTATTTGGCTTCGGCGCGGTTCCCGTACTGCGTCTGGTAGTACGCTCGAAACGCCGGATCCTGTTCCTTGATCGGCCGCCACCACCGTTCGTTGGCGCGGTACCACTCCACGGTCGCGGCCAGCCCGGCGTCGAAGGACACTTCGGGCGCCCAGCCGAGCGCCCGGAGTTTGCCGGTGTCGAGCGCGTAACGGCGATCGTGACCCAACCGGTCGGCCACCGGCTGGATGAGCGACGCCGGCCGGCCGGTGAGCTCGAGAATCCGGTGCGTCAGGTCGACGTTCTTGACCTCGTTGCCGCCACCGATGTTGTACACCTCGCCCGATTCTCCGCCCGCGATCAGCAGATCGACCGCGCGACAGTGATCGAGCACGTGCAGCCAGTCACGAACGTTGAGGCCGTCCCCGTAGAGCGGCAGCGGCAGACCGTCAATCGCATTGGTGATGAACAGCGGGATGACTTTCTCGGGAAACTGATTCGGCCCGTAGTTGTTCGACGCCCGGGTGACGATCACCGGAACGCCGTAGGTGGCGAAGTAGCTGTAGGCCAGGCGATCGGCGCCCGCCTTGCTGGCAGAGTACGGATTGCGCGGCCGCAGCTCGTCGGTCTCCGTGCTGTGGCCGCTCGGCACGCTGCCGTACACCTCGTCGGTGGAAATCTGGACGAAGCGTCGAAGCTGCGGCGCCTGCCGCGCGGCCTCGAGCAGCACGAACGTCCCGAAGACATCGGTCTGAATGAATTCGCCGGCCGCCAGCAGCGAACGGTCGACGTGGGTCTCGGCCGCGAAGTGGACGACGATGTCCGACTCGCGGACCAGGGGGCCTGCCACGGCGGCGTCGGCGATGTCCCCCTGAACGAAGCGATGCCGCGCGCTGTCGTCGAGCTCGCTGAGGTTCTCGCGCCGCCCGGCGTATGTCAGTTTGTCGAGAGTCGTGATGCGCCAATCGGCATGCGCCTCGTGCGCCCATCGAACGAAGTTCGAACCGATGAATCCGGCTCCGCCGGTGACAAGGACATTAGTCATGGAAAGGAACCCTCTAGAGGTCAGGCTGCTCGTGTCACCGGCGGCTCACCGTGACCCGCTGCCGCTGCCAAACGAGCCCAGCGGATTGGAGAACGTGCCAATGCCTGCCAGCGTGAATGCGATGGACATCCGCCGGTCGTTGCCGGGGTACGACGAGCCGCTGACGTGAGACAGATCCACCGTCTGGTAATCGAATGCCAGTCCGCAGCACTGGGTGTTGTAAAAGATCTGATAGCGGCGCTGCAGAAAGTAGCCGCGCAGAACATCATAGTTGAAAGCGTAGGTGCCGCCGAAATGATGGTCGGGCCTCTTCAACGTGATGTGCGCGTTCAGAAAGTGATCGGCATTCTGCGGATCGCTGAAGCCCTCCAGGCCGGGAATCACCTCCCGCTTCGACCACCCGGCGGTGATTTCCGCCCGAGGCTCGCTGATCGTTCCCGCGGCGTTGTAGGTTCGCACGGCATTGTACTTGGCGTCGTACTCCATCCGAAACTGCGCGCTCGTCGTATCGCTCGGGCGGGTCGTTGCGGACACCAGAATCGGGGAAAACGGGCTCGCCGGCGGGGTATACGAATAGAGGCCGGCGTATGACGACTGATACTGCGGGTCGTACTTGGCCGCGAGCGAGTTGGTGTAGTAGGTCTGCGTGATGGCTACCGTCAGAATCTCCCGCACGCTGCCCGCCTGCCCGGCGACGCCCGGCGCCGCGCCCGTGCGCCGTTTCGCCAGGACCCGGTTGGTCAGCCCGTAGGTGACCGTGGTGGTTCCCGTCACCAGCGTGTCCGTGCCGTCCAACTGCACGATTTTCCCGGCATCCTTGAAGGCCGAGAGCCGGTCGACCGTGAGGGATGGCTCGATCAGATGCTTGAATCCGTCGGCATAGTGGTTGTCTGGCGTGTGCCAGATGCGCGAGAACACGGGCCCGACGATGCGCGTTTGAAGCTGGACCACCTGTCTGGAGATGGCGTCGGGGACCCGCCCGATCGTGGGATCGAGGCTGGCGGTCCAGAACGTGTAGCGCCAGGCTGCCGATGTGGTGACCGTCAACGCCGAGAGATTGCTGATGGGCAGGCTGACTCGCGGTAAGGTGTCGAACCGCCAGAGGCCTCGATTCGTCAGTGGATTGTCAATGTCATCCTGACGGATCAGATATCCGCCGTTGGCCGTGGCGCCGAAGTACACGAGCGATTGGCCGATCGGCTTCTCCGCGATCGAAAAGTTGCCGAAAGGTCCCTCGCCCACACGCGACGCTGACGTGCCGGTGAAGACATCTGTCTTGTCGTACTGGCCGCTGAACCGGTAGCGGCCGGTTCCGGCCGAGACCGAGGCGCCGTACGATCGCGTGCGGAGTGAGAGGTCGTAGATGTTCTGCTGATAGATCTGCTGGGTCGAGATGTCGGTGAAGTAGTTGATATGACCCGTCATGCGCATCGTCTGGGTGAGGGCCTGGTTCATGCTGCCCCGCATGTCGAACGAGCGATGCGCCGGCCGCACGACCGTCCCATCGTCGCCCAATTGCTCGTGTTCGTTGAGCATGTATATCCGCCCGTTACCCTGCGAGCCGGCCTCTCGCACGTACCGGTACTCGCCACCCGAACCTTGTCCGGCCTTCGCGAAATAATCGTAGTAGAAGGTTGCGTCCTGACTGCGGTTGACCGCCCAGAAGAACGCGTTGTTCAAGGTAAATCCCTTGACCGATGAGACGCCGTAGTTCGGCAGGAGAAAGCCGGTCGCCCGGTCCTCCTTGTTGATGGGGTAGTACAACGCCGGCAGGTAGAAGATCGGCACATCCTTGACGCGCAGCACCATGTTCTTGAGTGTCGCGTGTCGCCCCGTCGCCAGAATCACGGTCGAGGCGGTCATTTCCCACCTCGGGGTCGGCTGGCGGCAGGTTGTGAACGAGCCGCGAGTCAGCTTGTACAGCTTGTCGCCGATCTTTTCGAGCTCTTCCCCCTGGAACACGGCGTACGGCTCCTGCGTTCCAAAAAGCGTCAAGTCCGGCGTCTGGGCCTGCAGCTCGAGCCAGCCCGATGCCTGATGGAACGTGCCCAGATGCGTGCGCCGATCCATTTCCGCCGTCTCCGCGGAAATCTGGGTGCCCAGCTGCTGAAAAAAGACATCGCCGCTCGCGTAGATCATGTCGGAGTCTTCGCGCCAGTGGATCTCTTCGGCCTGGAGCGTGAGGTCGTCGCAGATGATGCGCACTCGCCCGCTCAGCCGGCCCTCATGCACGGTGTCGCTGCCGGCGACCAGGGGATAGCTGAACTGTTCGCGCTCGACGAGCGAGTACTTGCACGACGCGAGCGGATTGCCTTGCGCGCGGGCGGCTTCCGGCCACAACACGCCGATGGCGAAACCAACGAACAACAGAACGATCGGACGACACATCGTCGACGACGGTGGGCGGAGATTGCGGGTCGAACCGTGAGTAATGGAGAAGGGTATCACGAGAGTTCCGCCCGAATCTCGCCGGCCAGATACAGCAGATCCGGCGACGACGGCCGGTTCGCCGCGTGCCGCCGCGCGGTCGAGCGCGGCAATGGCCGGCGTCACCTCCATGACGTCGATGGACGGCGCGACTTCACGCGCGATGGCCGCGAGTGTATCCGCCGGAACCGCGCGCGGAGATCGCGGAGCGGTGCAGACGAAGCACGACGCGGTTGGCGCGAGCTCCTCGAGCATTCGCCGTATGTTCTTTTCGCGCATCGCGCCGACGACAATCGGCAGCCTGCCTCCGTAGGCTTCCTGCAGGAAGGCGCAGAGCGCGTGCGCGCCTGCCGGGTTGTGCGCGCCGTCGATCAATACGTCACGACCCTGCCGGCGGCGAAGCTCGAGTCGTCCCGGCCATTCCACGTCCTCGAGCGCCGCGCGAACGGCCCTGGCCGGGACACGCGCAAGATCCCGCCGCGCCAGCTCCTCCAACACGCGGACCGCCGTCACCGCGTTGTCGATCTGGTGACGTCCTCTCAGGCTCAAGGTGACGGCGCCGTAGTCCGCCAGGGCGGTGCGGAGCTGCAAACGCGTGCGGCCGCCGATCATCTCCGCGACGACTCCGACACCTTCCGGGGCCCAGACGAAGTCCGCGCCCGCCGCCCGGCAGGCGCCCTCAACGAGATCTCGGACAACGGGAGGGTTGGCCGCGAGCACGCAGAAGCTGCCGGGTTTGATCACGCCGGCCTTTTCCACCGTAATGGCCTCAATCGTATGGCCGAGGTACTGCTCGTGATCGAAATCGATCGAGCGTGATCGCGACCCCCACGGCCGATAGGACGTTGGTCGCGTCAAGCCGGCCGCCCAATCCCACCTCGCAGACGCCGATTTCGACGCCGGCCTCGCGAAACGCCTCCAGGGCAAGAGCGGTGGTTGCCTCGAAAAAGCTCGGTGGCGCCGGGAGTCGATCCGCCGCGTCGCGCACGCGATCCGCGAGCCGATCGAACGCCTCCGGCGCGATCGGCCGGCCGTCGACCGCTATCCGCTCCTCAACTCTCGTCAGGTGCGGCGACGTGTATCGTCCGGTCCGGTAGCCGGCGGCCCGAAGGCCGCGCTCCACCATGGCGGTGACCGATCCCTTGCCGTTGGTGCCGGCCACGACGATGTAGCGGCCGGACTGGTCCGGGCGGCCGAGCGCCGCCAGCAGCGCGCGGATCTGATCCAGCCCGAGCTTGATGCCGAACTGCTCGAGAGAGAAAAGATAGTCGCGTGAGGTCATCCCTCCAGGCTCTGCAGGATGCGGAGCGCGCGCCCGACCGTCGTCTTCAGCTCACGGCGGTCGACGACCGCGTCGATCATCCCGTGTTCGAGCAGGAATTCGCTGCGCTGAAACCCCGGCGGGAGGCGCTGCCGAATCGTCTCCTCGATGACGCGCGGACCGGCAAAGCCGATGAGCGCCTTCGGCTCGGCGATGTTCAGGTCGCCCAGCATGGCGAAGCTCGCGGTGACGCCACCGGTCGTGGGGTCGGTCAGCACCGAGATGTACGGCACGCCGGCGCGATCCAGCCGCGCGAGCGCGGCGCTGATCTTGGCCATCTGCATCAAGGAGAACGCGCCTTCCATCATGCGCGCGCCGCCCGAGCACGACACCACGATGAGCGGCGCACGGGTCTCGAGCGCCCGCTCGGCGGCGCGGGTGATCTTCTCGCCGACAACGGCATTCATGCTCCCGCCGATGAACGCGTACTCCATCGCGGCAATGACGACGGGCAGTTGTTCGAGCGATCCGGCCGCGCAGATCACGGCGTCATTGAGGCCGGTCGCCTTGATGCTCGCCTCGAGCTGGTCCCGGTACACCTTCAGGCCCTTGAAGCCGAGTGGATCGGTCGAACGCAGCCCGGTGTCCAGCTCGGTCCAGTCGCCGGCGTCGAACAGCATCGCCAGCCGCTCGGCGGCGCTCATGCGGAAGTGATGCGCACACTTCGGACAGACCTGCAGCGACGTCGCGAGCTCCTTGTTGTAGATGGCTTGCGCGCACGAGGGGCACTTCACCCACAAGCCTTCCGGAATCCGGCTCGCCGACGGCGGTGTGCGCGCGATGTGTCTGCGGCTCTTCTTGAACCACGCCATGGGGGGACTTTAGCAGAACACCGTACTTCAGAATTCTGAATTCAGGATTCCGAGTTACCCCGTCCTTGGAACGTAGTACTGCGTGCCCTTTGTCATCGATCGGATCTGCCGGAGCAGATCGTCAATCGCCTCGTCTCCCCACGAGAGATCGACGTGCGAGGTCTCCACGACCAGCAGCGGCGTCGCCGTGTAGTGAAAGAAGAAATGGTTGTACGCCTCGTTGACCTCGGTCAAGTAGTCCTCCGTCGGCAGCACCTCGTCCGATTCCGCGCGGCGCATGCGATCGCGAAGCCGGCGCTTCAGCAGGTCGGCCGGGTGACTGGAGATAGACGACGAGGTCGGGCGCGGGCAGGTCGCGCGCGAGCAGCTCGAACAGCCGCTGGTAGATGAACAGCTCGTTGTCGTCCAGGTTCAGGAACGCGTAGACGCGGTCGCGCTCGAATAGGTAATCGCAGATCGTCGTCTGACTGAAGAGGTCGCCCTGCCGCAGCGCCATCTGCTGGCGATGACGCGAGAGCGTGAAGAACAGTTGCGCCTGAAACGCGCTGCCAGCCCGGCCGCCGTAGAAGTCCGCGAGAAACGGGTTTTCCGCTTCGTCCAGCACGACCGTCGCGTCGAGCCGCGCGCCCAGCCGCTCCGCCAGAGCGGTCTTTCCCAGGCCGATGGGGCCCTCGATGGCGAGATAGCGAAAATCCAACTGGCGCGCCAGTATATCGAAGCCTCGGGGTCCTGCTCGAAATCCCTTATGCTTCAAAGCATGGTTGCGTTCGTGGTGCCCCGTCTTCGTTCCGCGATGGCGGCGGTCCTGTTCGCCGGCTTGTTCGCCGCGTGCAAGTCCGCGCCCGCGCCGATTGCGACGCCGCCGCCGGCCACCGCCGCCCCTGCCGCTCGACACGAAAGTGTCCTGGATCCTCCGGCTGGAGCAGCAACGCGTGCTGCGCGACGCGGATCTCGACGCCCCGCAGGCGGAGGCCGCCGGCCCGAGGGCGCTGGCCCCGGCGCGGACGCCCGACCTGGCGGCGCTCCTCGCGGACACCGAGCCGGCCGTGCGACGCCGCGCCGCGCTGGCGATCGGCCGCGTCGCGCGGCCCGAGGGCGTGCCGGCGCTGGTCGAGCGCGCTGACTGACGCGGAAGAGGACGTACGCGCGAGCGCGGCGTTCGCGCTCGGCTTGATTGGCGCAGCAGCAGGAGTCGACCCGCTCCAAGCCGCGCTGAAGGATCCGTCGCCGCTCGTCCGGGCCCGCGCGGCCGAAGGGCTCGGGCTCATCGGCCAGGCGTCGGCCGCGCCAGCCGTGGCCGACGCCGCGGCCGGCTGCCACGACACGCTGGCCGGATCTGACCGCAGACGATGAGCCGTCGCCGCAGAGGCCGGAGGTCGAACTCTGCCGGCTGGCGTTGTTCTCACTTGTGCGACTCAAGCAGTACGAGCCGCTGGCCCGCGTCGCGCTCGATCAGGCGGGACAGCCGGTGTCGTCGTGGTGGCCGGTGGCGTTTGCGCTGCAACGAATCGGCGACAAGCGCGCGGCGCCGGCGCTGCTCACGCTGGCGTCGAGCGCATGGCGTCTACACGCCGGCGTTCGCGCTACGGGGTCTCGGCGCGGTCGGCGAGACTCGGGCGGGGCCCGTCGCGCTTGCGCTGGCGACCAGTCGCCACCGCCGATGTTCGGCTGCGCGTCGCTGGCCATTCGCACGCTGGGCCAGATCGGCGGCGCCGCCAGCGTCGACCCGCTGCTGCAGACTCGTGGCGGACAAGAACAGCCCGCGCAATCTTGCGCTCGAGGCCGTGACTGCGCTCGGCGGCCTGGCTGACCCGTCGCGCGTTCGATCCGCTTGCTGGATCTGCTCACGGATCCCTGGCCGGCCATGCGCGCTGCCGCGCTGGCGTCGGCGGCGAAGATCAATCCGGACGGCTTTCTGCTGGTCGCCTCCGGCCTGCCGCCGGATCCGCGACTGGTCCGTGCGCGCCGCGCTGGCCGAGGTGCTCGGCACGCTTCCGGCCGATCAAGTGCGTGGCGCGATCGCCGATCTCACGACCGACGCCGACGCCCGGGTGCGCGGCCCGGCGCTCCGGGCGCTCGCGAAGGTCGGCTCGCCCGACCTGCCCAAGCGGCTGTTCGATGCGCTCGACGCCAGCGACTTCGTCGTCCGCGCGACGGCCGCGGACTTGATCGGCGAGGGCAAGCCGGCCGGAGGCGTCGAGCGGTTGACCGCGGCGTACGCGCGCGGCGAAAGCGACGCGGCCTACGCCGCGCGGGCGTCGGCGCTCGGGGCGCTGGCCAAGTACGGCGAGCGAGGAAGCCAAGGACGTACTCCGGCGGGCGCTGGCCGACAAGGCGTGGCCGGTGCGTCGGCGCGCCGCCGAATGGCTGCGCGGGCTGGGCGAGGCGGACGCGGCGCCGGCCGTGCCGGCGCCGCTCCGACAGCCGGCGTCGTTCTTCGACTCGCCGGCGCTCCTGCACCCGACCTTTTCTCCCCACGCCTTCATCGAGACCCACCAGGGCACGATCGAGCTCGAGTTGAATCGTGGTCGAGGCGCCCGTGACGTCCCAGGCATTCGTCGATCTGGCGCGGGCCGGATTCTTCAACGGCATGAAGGTGCATCGGCTCGTGCCGAACTTCGTCGTTCAGGCGGGCGATCCGCGCGGCGACGGCGAAGGCGGGCCGGGGTTCACGTTGATGGACGAGCTGAGCCCGCTGCCGTACGTGCGCGGCACGCTCGGGATGGCGCTCGACTGGCGCGACACCGGCGGCAGCCAGTTCTTCATCACGGTCTCGCCGCAGCCGCACCTCGACGCGAAGTACACGGTGTTCGGCCAAGTCGTCAGGGGCGAGGAGCTGCTCGATCGACTCTCGCAGTGGGACGTGATCGATCGGATCCGGATCTGGGACGGCGTGAACTTTCAATGAAAGTCAGAGGGTGAAAGGGTGAACCCTCTCACCCTTTCACCCTCCCACCTTCGGATGAGCGTCCATAAAAAAAGGGGGCGACTGTCGCCCCCTTTTACGAACGAGTCGGGTGCGGGCTAGCGCTTCTTGCCGCCCTTTTTCTTCCCGCCCTTCGCTGCTTTCTTTGCCATTATCGTGGTCCCCCCCTTCACGGTGGTCTGGTGCGCCGGCTCCAACCGCACCGCGATGTCGCTGCCGCCTGGCACGCAGACTCGCACGTGTGGCGCCGGTGCTTCGCTGCCAGCTCCTCACGCTCTTGGCGAGCGGGAGCCCGACATGTCACTGAACCTCAACAGTTGGAACTTCGAAGTTCGAAGTTGCGCGTGCGCAAAAAAAAAGGGTCCGGCCGTCATCTCGTGCAGGCCGCACCCCGCATCACCAGCTCAGCGTTGAGCGTCGTACCCAATAAGTGGGCTGAGCTAGTCATTCGCACGCAAGATGTAGATTATGGACGGAACGAAAGGAGTGTCAAGCACAAAATGCAGCGTCGATGTCAAAAAGCATGCCGTCGCGATCGCGCAGTTCAGAACGCGCTCGTCTTCAGTTCCTGTTTCTCTGCGTGACGCTCGATCGCCAGCGCGATCAGCCGATCGACGAGCGCGGGGTAGTCGACGCCGCTCGCGGCCCACAACTTCGCGAACATGCTGATCGTCGTGAATCCGGGAATCGTGTTGATCTCGTTGACGAACAGCTCGCCGGTTGATCGCGTCATGAGAAAATCGACGCGCGCGAGTCCGGCGCCGTCGATCGCCTGAAACGCCGCGATCGCCTGGCGCCGCACTTCTTCGCGTCTGCTCGTCGCGTCAGCGCGGCGGGAATCTCGATGCGCGATCCGCTGTCGATGTACTTCGCCTCGTAGTCGTAGAACTCGCGTGACGGCACCATTTCGCCCGGCACCGACGCCTCGGGCGTCCTCGTTGCCGAGCACCGCGCACTCGATCTCGCGCGCTTCGGGCACGGCCTCCTCGACGACGATCTTGCGATCGAACTCCGCCGCCAGATCGATCGCCGGGCCGAGTTCGGCTCGCGTCATGCACCTTCGAGATGCCGACGCTCGAACCCGAGATTCGCGGGCTTGACGAACATCGGGTAGCCGAGCGCGCGCTTCGAGGTCGGACACGACGCTGCCGCGATCGCGCCGCCAATCGCGCCGCGAAGACCGTGCGCCACTCGGCTGACCCGCAAGCCCTCTGGCCCCGAACAGCACCTTCATGACGCCTTGTCCATGCCGACGGCCGAGGCGAGCACGCCGCAGCCGACGTAGGCGATGTTGGCCAGCTCCAGCAGCCCTTGAATCGTGCCGTCCTCGCCGTACGGACCGTGCAGGACCGGAAACATCACGTCGAGCCCGAGGCCGGTCAGCGACGCGGTGGTCTCGGCATCGCCGTCGCGCGCGCTGCGACGATCGACCAGCACCAGCGTGTCGTCGCCGGGCCGCGGCGGCAGAAACACTTCCCGCGCCCGCCCGCAGGCGCGCCGCGTCGCTCTTCATCTGATCGATGACCTCGGCGGCGGACGCCGCAGACGGCGGCCGATCGGCGAGCACCCAGCGTCCGTCTTTCTCGATGCGGATGGCGATCGGCTCGTACCGCGCGCGATCGATGTTCGCGAAGACGGCCGCGGCCGACGCCAGCGACACTTCGTGCTCACCGGATCGCCCGCCATAGAGAATGCCGACACGCAGACGCTTCACGTGGGAACTGCAGAAGACGACGTCGCACACAGCACGACGCCAGCCGGCATTATAGGCTAAGGACAAAGGGTGAGAGGCGTGAGAGGGTGAGAGGGTGACAGGGTGCAGATTCGAGATCACTCACCGCTCCGGCGGCGCGCGTCGCGGGCGACTGCAGCTCCCGCACGGCATCGTCGAAACGCCGGCGTTCATGCCGGTCGGCACGCGCGCGGCGGTCAAGGGCGTCACCGTCGATCAGCTGCACGCGCTTGGCGCCGAGATCCTGCTGGCGAATACCTATCACCTTCACCTCCGGCCCGGCGACGAGCTGATCGCGCGTGCCGGCGGGCTGCATGCCTTCATGGGATGGGACGGCCCGCTGCTTGACCGACTCCGGGGGCTACCAGGTCTTCAGTCTTGCCGCTCGGCGCACGCTCGACGAACAGGGCGTGACCTTCCATTCGCATCTCGACGGCCGGCAGCACGTGCTGTCGCCGGAATCCGCAGTCGACATCCAGGCGCGGCTCGGTCCCGACATCGCGATGATGTTCGACGAATGCACGTGCTGGCCCGCGACGCACGTCGAGGCCGCGGCGTCGATGCGCCGCACGCTGCGATGGGCGCGCCGCGGGCGCGATCGGTTCCTTGCGCTCGCCGCCGGGTCGACGGCCGGCGTGTCGCCAACGACCGCCGGCCAGGTCCAGTTCGGCATCGTGCAAGGCGGCACGTTCACCGATCTTCGCGACGAGAGCGTCGCCGGCACGCTTGAGGTCGGGTTCGACGGCTACGCGATCGGCGGGCTTGTCGGTGGGCGAGCCGGTGCAGACGATGTACGACGTCGTCGCCCATACGGCGGCGCAGCTTCCCGAGACCCGTCCGCGCTACCTGATGGGCACGGGCACGCCGGCCGACCTGGTTCGAGAGCGTGGCGCGCGGCATCGATCTGTTCGATTGCGTGCTGCCGACGCGGAATGGGCGCAACGGCCAGCTCTTCACGTCGCGTGGGAGTCATCTCCATCAAGAACGCGCGCTATGCTGAGGACTTCGGGCCGCCCGATCCCGGCTGTCGATGCCCGACGTGCCGGCGGCATTCCCGGGCATACTTACGGCACCTGTTCCTGGCCGGAGAGATGGGCGCCGCCACGCTGAACAGCTTGCATAATCTGCAGTTTTACCTTGACACCATGAGGCGGATTAGGAAGGCTATTGAGTTCGGAACATTCGACGCGCTCAAACGAGAGTTCCTTCACACCATATCCGTCCCGCCGCCGGCATAAATAGATGTAGATGATCGACATGACGTATCTTCCTTCTGTCATAGCAATGGCCCAGCCGGGTCAGGGCTCCGGCAGCGCGCTCGTCCAGATCTTTCCGTTCGCGCTGATGCTCGGGCATCTTCTATCTCCTGGTGCTGATGCCCATGCGCAAACGGCAGAAGAAAGTGCAGGAGTTTCAGGCCGCCCTCAAGGTCGGCGATCGCGTCATCACGACCGGCGGCATCTACGGCCAGGTGATGCGCGTCACCGACGCCACCGTGCAGCTGCAGATTGCCGACAAGGTCCGGATCGAGGTGGCGCGGGCGTCGGTCGGCGGCTACCAGGGTCAGGAGCCGGTCGTGCAGCAGGAATCGAGCAGTCTGTAGCCCATGCAAAAAAACCTTCGCTGGAAAACCATCGCCATCCTGATCGTGACAGGCCTTGCCGTCGCGGCAATCGTGCCGCCGTCCAAGAAGGTGCATCTGGGTCTCGACCTGCAGGGCGGCATTCACATGGTCCTCAAGGTCAAGACCGACGATGCCCTGCGGGTCGAGACGGAAACGTCGGCGGAGCAGTTCTACGAGGCGCTGAAGACGGCGAAGATCACGGTCGGCGCACCGAAAGTGCTCAACAACACGGACTTCGTCGTCGAGGGCGTCCCGGCCGCCGCCGACCAGCAGGTCCGGACGATCGCCGATCAGCAGCTCGTCGACTTCGACCGCGAGGTCGTCGGCGGGACCTACACGTTCCGCATGCGCCAGAACATCCAGGTGCAGCGGCGGGCCGAGGCCGTGACGCAGGCGATCATGACGATCGACAAGCGTGTCAACGAGCTCGGCGTCTCGGAGCCGAACGTCGGCCCGTACGGGTCGACCGGCGACGAGATCGTCGTCGAGCTGCCGGGCGTCTCGAACACGGCGCGCGCCAAGGACATCATCGGCAAGACGGCGTTTCTGACGCTGAACCTCGTCGAGGACGGCCCGGCGGTCGATCAGCAGACGCTGCTCTCGAAATACGCAGGGACAGGTGCCGCCCGACATGAGCGTGGTTCGGCGGCTCGGTGTCACGAACCGATCCGACGCCGTCCTTCTATCTGGTGCACAAGGTGCCGGCGGTCACCGGAAAAGACCTGCGCACGGCGAGGCAGACGACGGACGAGTTCAATCAGCCCGCGGTCAGCTTCACGCTCAACGGTGAGGGCGTGACGAAGTTCAGCCGCGTGACCGGTGCCAACGTCGGACGCTATCTCGCGATCATCCTCGACGACCATGTCGTGTCCGCGCCGCGCATCGACGGCCCGATCAATCAGCCGGAAGCGCGCATCACGGGACGATTCACGCCGCAGGAAGCCGACGACCTGGCGCTCGTGCTGCGGTCGGGCGCCCTGCCCGCCGAGTTGACCTACCTCGACCAGCGCGAAGTCGGCCCGACGCTCGGCAAGGACTCCGTCCGCGCCGGGATTCATGGCGTCGGTCATCGGCCTCGGGCTGGTGACGTTGTTCATGCTGGCGTATTACCGGCTCGCCGGCATCAATGCGTTCGTCTCCATCGCGCTGAACCTGCTCATTCTTCTCGGGTTCATGTCCTATCTCGGCGCCGTCATGACGCTGCCGGGCATCGCCGGCTTCATCCTGACGATCGGCATGGGCGTCGACTCGAACGTGCTGATCTTCGAGCGCATCCGCGAGGAACTGGACACAAAGAAGGGCGCGCGGCAGGCGATCGCGGCCGGCTTCGATCGCGTGTTCATCACGATCGTCGACACGCACATGCGTCCTCGCTGATCGCGGCGGCCTTCCTCTTCCAGTTCGGCACCGGGCCCATTCGCGGGTTTGCGACGACGCTCTTCTTCGGGTTGATTTCGAACGTCTTCACCGCGGTCTTCGTCTCGCGCACGCTGTTCGAGTTCATCCTGTCGCAACGTCCCGCGGGCGCGACGTCCAAAGTGAGTATTTGATGCGGATTTTCTCGAACGCGAACTACAACTTCATTCGGTGGCGCTGGCACGCCCTGATCCTCTCGCTCGTGCTGATCTGGGCCGGCGTGGGCACGATCTACCTGAAAGGCGGCGTGCCGCTCGGGATCGAGTTCACCGGCGGCACGGCGGTCGTGCTGAAGTTTCCGCAGCCGGTCGGCGAGGATGTGGTCCGGAAGGCCGTCGACGCCGTCTCCAAGGAAGCCGTCGTGCAACAGTACGGCGACGCCTCGCAGACCACGAGATCGTCGTGCGGCTGCCGATCATGAAGGCCCCGGAAGCAGGCGCCAGCCTCGAGGCCGACGCCAAGAGAGTCGAAGACGCGCTGCGGGCGGCGAATGTCGGGTCGTTCGAAGTGCGGAGCAAGGACAGCATCGGCCCCGTCATGGGCAAGGACTATCAGAGCAAGGGGATCTGGGCCACGGTCGCCGCGCTCGGCGGCATTCTCGTGTACGTCGGGTTCCGATTCCGGTTCACGTTCGCGGTCGGCGCCATCGTGGCGGCGTTCCACGACATTCTCATCACGCTCGTCTTCCTGACCTGGTTCGGCTACGACCTCTCGCTCAACATCATCGCCGGCCTGCTGACGATCACCGGCTACTCGGTCAACGACACGATCGTCGTGTTCGACCGGGTTCGCGAGAACCAGCGCCAGATGCGCCGCGAACCGCTCGACCAGGTCGTGAACAAGAGCGTCAACCAGACGCTCGGCCGGACGATCATCACGTCGGGCGTGACGTTTCTCGCGGTCCTTTCGCTATACGTGTTTGGCGGCGAAGTGCTCCGCGGGTTCGCGTTCACGATGCTGGTGGGCGTCGTGACCGGAACGTATTCGACCGTGTTCATCGCCGCAGCCATCGCCATCATTCTCAGCCGGCGGCCAGGTCGCTGCCCAGGTCCAGGCGCGGACGCAAGGGCAGCCGAAGGCGAAGAGGGCGTGACCAGTTTTCAGTTCAACATGCAGAATTCAAAATCAGGAGCCGATCCAGTTTTGAATTTTGAATCGTAGATTTCCAGTTTCGTCGATGTCCCCCTCGCGGCCGTGCTGCTCGGCATCGTTCAGGGTCTCACCGAGTTTCTGCCGGTCTCGAGCTCGGCTCATCTCATCATCGCGCGCGATTTCTTCGGCGTTCGACTGAGCGAGCATCTGGACCTCGCGTTCGACGTCGCATGCCATGTCGGCACGCTGCTGGCGGTTGTCGCGTTCTTCCGGGCGGAACTCGTCGCCATGTTGCGCGCGCTGCCGCGCGTCTTTCAGCGGACGCCTGACATCGACGCGCGCCGGATCTGGCTGATCGCCGTCGGCACGATCCCCATCGTCATCGTCGGAGCGCTGGGCGGCGCCGCGATCGAGGATACGCTTCGCACGCCGGCGGTCGCCGCGACGAGCCTCTGCCTCGGCGCGATCCTGCTGTTCGCTGCTGAACGGGTCGTCGCGCATCCCCGTCGCGAGGCTGAACTGACGACCCGCGACGCCATCGTGGTCGGCATCGCGCAGTCAGTGGCGCTCGTGCCGGGCGTCTCGCGATCGGGAGTGACGATCGGGACGGGCATGCTTCTCGGTTACCGCCGGCGCGACATCGCGCGATTCACGTTCCTGCTGAGCATCCCCGCGATTCTGGCGGCGGCGGCCAAGAACGGACTCGAATTGCGCCATCTCACCCTTTCGAGCGAGGAGCGTCACGTCTTCACGCTCGATGTGGTGATCGGCCTCGCCACGTCGGCGATCGTCGGCTATCTCGCGATCCGCTTCTTTATCGGGTTCCTGGCCAATCACCGGCTGGACGTTTTTGCCTGGTACCGGCTCGCGCTGGCGGCTGTACTCATCGTGCTGCTCCTCGCGCGCTGAACGCCGCGAGTGGATGAGACATGGACTACCACGAAGTCGCGGGACGGAGACGGAGCGAAGGAGCGGAAGCGAGTGAGCCGCCGGAGCGGCGCGGGGCGCGAGGGGCCCGCAAGCGACGGCGTGAGGGGAGTCGCGGACGGAGACGGAGCGAGCGGAAGCGAGTGAGCCGCCGGAGCGGCGCGGGGCGCGAGGGGCCCCGCAAGCGACGGCGTGAGGGGGTACGGGGGACGAAGTCCCCCGTCTAGTAATGACGAAATGGCTGCGTCGGCGTCTTATTGCAGGGTTTTTCGTGACGGTCCCGCTCGTCGTGAGCGTGGTGGCCCTCGTCTGGGTCTTCCGCGCCGTGGATGGCCTGACCAGCGGCCTCTCGGAGCGTCTGATTGGCCGCTACGTACCGGGGCTGGGAATCATCGTCACGGGCCTGATCGTGCTCCTGGCCGGCATCGTCGCCACGAATGTCCTTGGACGTCGTCTGCTGCAGCAGGCGGAGGCGCTGCTGCTGCACGTGCCGGTGTTTCGCACGATCTACGGCCCGCTCAAGCAGCTGACTGAAGCGTTTTCGCCGGACAGCGAGTTCGGGTTCAAGCGCGTCGTGCTGATCGAGCAGACGCCGCGAGGGTGGGCGCTCGGGTTTCTGACAAAGGAGTTTGTCGCCGATCGAGGAGACGGTCCGGAAGCGCTGCTGGCCGTGTACGTCCCGACTAACCAGCTCTATCTCGGCAGTCTCGTGGTGTGCTCGCGAGATCGCGTCTCGTTTCCCGATCTGACGGTTGAGCAGGGCATCAGGATCTTTCTGACCGGCGGCATGGCGCTGCCGCCTGAGCTCCGGGCCAGCCGCGACGTTCCTGGAACGGCCCGCACATCCGGCGGGACACGGTGAACAAACGCCGATGCGAACACGTCCAGGCCGGCCGCTTATGAGATGATGAGCGGCCGAAGACGAGCGGACGGCGCGGAGAGAGTCGCACGCGCGCGGCCAAGGGCGCCCGCGAGTGGGCACGTGAAAATCAACAGGAGAGACTGACGGTGAGGATGAGAACCCGACACGTGCGCGCGGCGATCCGCGGCATCATTCTGGCTGGTGTGACGCTGCTGTTCGCCGCAGGCGCGGTGCCGCTTCTGGCGCAGGCGCCGGCCGCCCCGGAACGTCCCAGCGGGGAAGCGGGACTCATCCTGCCGGATCTCGGCCTGGTCTCCTTTCACGGCATCGACGGGCACACGCTGCTGCTCGGCGGCATCCTCGTTTGCGTGCTGGGACTGCTCTTCGGTCTGGTGATTTACACGCAGCTCAAGAATCTCCCCGTGCATCAGTCGATGCGGGAGATCTCCGAGCTGATTTACGAGACGTGCAAGACCTATCTGGTGACCCAGGGGAAATTCCTGCTGATTCTCGAGCTCTTCATCGGCGTCATCATCGCCTTCTATTTCGGCGTCCTGCAGCATTTTCCGGCCGCGCGCGTCGCGATCATTCTCTTCTTCAGTCTCGTCGGGATTGCGGGCAGCTACGGCGTCGCGTGGTTCGGCATCCGCGTCAACACGTTCGCCAATTCGCGGACGGCGTTTGCGGCGCTCGCCGGAAAACCCTACCCCTGTTATGCCATTCCGCTGAAAGCGGGAATGAGCATCGGCATGCTGCTCATCAGCGTCGAGCTCGTGATCATGCTGCTGATTCTGCTCTTCATTCCGGGCGATTATGCCGGCCCCTGCTTCATCGGGTTCGCGATCGGGGAGTCGCTCGGCGCGTCGGCGCTGCGCATCGCGGGCGGCATCTTCACGAAGATCGCGGACATCGGCTCGGACCTGATGAAGATCGTCTTCAAGATCAAGGAGGACGACGCCCGGAATCCTGGCGTCATTGCGGACTGCACGGGCGACAACGCGGGCGACTCGGTCGGACCTTCGGCCGACGGCTTCGAGACGTACGGCGTCACGGGCGTCGCGCTCATTTCATTCATCCTGCTGGCGGTGTCCGACAGGACGGTCCAGATTCAACTGCTCGTCTGGATTTTCGCCATGCGCATCGTCATGGTGGTCGCGTCCGGCGTCTCCTATCTCCTCAATGAGGCCCTTGCCCGCGCCCAGTACCAGCACGCCCAGAAGATGAACTACGAACATCCGCTGACGCGGCTGGTCTGGATGACTTCAGCGATTTCGATCGTGTTGACCTACCTCGCGTCGTACGTCCTGATTGCGCACCTGGGCGACGGCACGATGTGGTGGAAGCTTTCGAGCATCATTACGTGCGGTACGCTGGCGGGGGCGATCATTCCCGAGCTGGTCAAGGTGTTCACCTCGACCGATTCATCGCACGTCCGCGACGTCGTTACCTCCTCGCGCGAGGGCGGGGCGTCCCTGAACATCCTCTCGGGCTTCGTCGCGGGCAATTTCAGTGCGTACTGGCTCGGAATGGCGATCATGGTCCTGATGGCGGTGGCCTACGGCATCAGCACGACCGGGCTCTCGCTCGTGTTGCCGATGGCGCCGGCGGTCTTCGCGTTCGGTCTTGTCGCGTTCGGATTTCTCGGGATGGGGCCGGTGACCATTGCCGTCGACTCCTACGGGCCCGTAACCGACAACGCGCAGTCGGTCTACGAGCTGTCGACGATCGAGCAGATACCGGGCATCAAGGCCGAGCTCAAGAGGACCCACGGCTTCGACGTCGACTTCGAGCTGGCGAAGCACAACCTCGAGGAGAACGACGGCGCCGGCAACACCTTCAAAGCGACCGCCAAGCCCGTGCTCATCGGCACCGCCGTGGTTGGCGCGACGACCATGATCTTCTCGATCATCATCCGTCTCACCGACGGTTTGAAGCCGGAACTCGTGGCGAACCTGTCGCTGCTGCACCCTCCCTTCCTGCTCGGGCTGATTACGGGCGGCGCGATGATCTACTGGTTCACGGGCGCGTCGACGCAGGCGGTCACGACCGGAGCCTACCGCGCCGTGGAGTTCATCAAAGCGAACATCCGCCTCGAAGGGGTGACGAGGGCATCGGTCGAGGACTCGAAGAAGGTCGTGGAAATCTGCACGCGTTATGCCCAGAAGGGCATGTTCAATATCTTTCTGGCCGTGTTCTTCGGGACGCTGGCGTTTGCCTTCTTCGAGCCGTTCTTCTTCATCGGCTACCTCGTGTCCATTGCGCTCTTCGGGCTCTATCAAGCTATTTTCATGGCGAATGCCGGCGGCGCCTGGGATAATGCGAAGAAAATCGTCGAAGTCGAGCTGAAGGAGAAAGGATCCGCGCTGCACGACGCCACCGTCGTCGGCGACACAGTCGGCGATCCGTTCAAGGACACGTCGTCGGTCGCGATGAACCCGGTCATCAAGTTCACGACCCTGTTCGGACTCCTGGCTGTCGACCTGGCGGTGAGCATGGTGGCGCAGAGCGGCCCGGCCGTGACCTACGGGTTGTCTGCGGCGTTTTTCGCGGTGTCGGTGTTTTTCGTGCACCGGTCGTTTTACGGGATGCGCATTGGGGGCCTGTGAGCCAATTCTGGCCAATCGGTGTCAAAATCAGTACGCCGCCTTGTTGACACAGTTTTTTGGCTCTGACTATAATCCGGCCCGCTATAGCGGCCGGCAGGAACGGGGGAGGGTGAAACGTGCCACGTGAA
The DNA here is from genome assembly GCA_963724645.1 of uncultured Acidobacteriota bacterium. GTDB lineage: Bacteria > Acidobacteriota > Vicinamibacteria > Vicinamibacterales > SCN-69-37 > CAVXSP01. The sequence goes on along the minus strand of CAVRVJ010000002.1, from coordinate 332,374 downwards.
ATGTTCGGGGAGATCGCCGAGCCGACCACCATAGTGGGCACGAAACAGTGGTACACGGTGCCGCTGTCCATCCTGGCCCACGTAGCTGCCCTGTTTGCCCTGGTCGTCATCCCGCTGATGGCGACAGACATGCTGCCGACGCCGGAGTCGGTGATGGCGTTCGTCGTGACGCCGCCCCCGCCGCCCCCGCCGCCGCCTCCACCGCCGCCCCCTACGCCGACGGTGCCGACGCCGCCCGTGCCAGTCTCTAATCCGAACGCCGCACCTGTTGAGGCGCCCGGGTGATTGCCCCCGAGCCGCCGCCCCGTCCCTTGAGCTCGCAGGTCCAGGGGGTCGTGGGAGGAATTCCCGGCGGCACAGGCAGTTCGGTCCTCGGGATGTCCGCGCCGCCTCCACCTCCGAAGGCCGAGCCGGTCAGGGTGGGCGGTGACATCAAGGAGCCGAAGAAGATCAAGGACGCCAAACCGGTCTATCCCCAGGTCGCCATGGCGGCCAAGGTGGAGGGCATGGTCATCATCGAGGCGACCATAGGCAAGGACGGCAGCGTGCAGGACGCGAAGATCCTGCGGCACGTGCCGCTGCTCGACCAGGCGGCGATGGACGCCGTCAAGGAGTGGAAATTCACGCCGACCACGCTGAATGGTCAGCCGGTGGAAGTCTTGATGACGGTCACCGTGAACTTCACGCTGCACTAAACCGCGCGTGACAGCTGGGGAAGAAGTAGGACTTCTCGAAAAGGCCGCAGCAGCATAGGATTAGCAAGCGCTTGCGAGGTCGCGGGGCCCGACGCGCCTGGTTGGGCGGGTCGGGCCATCTTCATTCGTTCACGCACTCAGTAACTCGGACTGTTTTTCGGAGGCTCGAATGGTGGTCATTGCGCAGGGTGGCGGGTTGAATCTGGTCGAGATGTGGGGCAACATGAGCCCGATTGCCAAAGGCGTCGCAGGCATCTTGGTGATCATGTCCATGTGGTCCTTTGGAGTGGCGATTGAGCGCTACTACACCTTCATGCAGGCACGAAAGCAGTCGAAGCTGTACGCGCCTCAAGTGGCCAAGCATCTCAAGGAGGGCCGCCTGAAGGACGCCCTCTCCGTGTCGCAGTCGAAGACGTATCAGTACAGCCACCTGGCCAAGGTGGTCCTGGCCGGCCTGCAGGAGTACCAGTTCCAGCATGACGGCGGCGGGACGATGAGCCGCGAGGATCTGGTCGACACCGTGCGACGCGCCATTCAGCGCGCGTCGGCCTTGACGGCCAACGACCTCAAGAAGGGAATTCCGTCGCTCGCCACGATCGGCTCGACGGCGCCCTTCGTCGGACTGCTCGGCACGGTCGTCGGCGTCATCAACGCGTTCCACGGCATCGCGACGACCGGCTCGGGCGGTCTCGGTGCGGTGTCGGCCGGTATTTCGGAAGCGCTCGTCGAAACCGCGCTCGGCCTCGTGGTCGCCATCCCGGCCGTCTGGATCTACAACTATTTCACCGGCCGCCTGGAGTACTTCAACGTCGAGATGGACAACTCGTCGTCGGAGCTGGTCGACTACTTCATCAAGAAGACGGCCGTAAGAGGCTCGTCCGGTTCCGAGGTTCCACGGTCCCGCGGTTTCGAGGTTCGGCTCAACCTCGGAACCTCGGAACCGCGGAACCCCGGAACCGCCAGCGAAGGAGAATTCCTATGGCAATGGATGTTGGCGGCGCAAAAGGTGGCGTCAAGTCCGACATCAACGTCACGCCGCTCGTCGACGTCATGCTGGTGCTGCTCATCATCATGATGGTCGTCGCGCCGATGCTGAATCAAGGCGTGCCGCTGACCCTGCCCGAGGCCGACAACGCGTCGCCGAAGCCCGATACGTCCGATCAGACCGTCGTCTCGGTCGACTCCTCCGGCTACTTCTACGTCAATGCCGTCGGGCCGATCTCCAAGGACGACGTGCCGAAGCGGCTGCAGGACATCTTCGAGCAGAAGGGCCAGAAGATCGTGTTTCTGAAGGGCGACACGGACGCGCCCTACGGCGCCATCATGGACATCATGGACGCGCTTCGGAAAGCGCAGATCGACACCGTGGCACTCATCACCGAGCGCAAAAAAGGCAAGCCGCAGGGAGGTAACTAATGGCCCACGCGCACAAGCACCACGGCGCGGAGAAGGTCTTCAGGGGCGCCGGGTTGACGGCCTCCTGCGACATGAACGTCACGCCGCTCATCGACGTCCTGCTGGTGTTGCTCGTCATCTTCATGGCCACGCTGCCGCTGTCGCAGAAGGGCGTCGACGTCAATCTGCCGCTCGAGGTCAATCCCAACGCGAAGCAGGTCGAGTCGAGCTCGGCCAGATCGTCGCCGAGTACACGGCCGACCACCGGCTGACGATCAACCACCAGGACGTCGCCCTGTCCGAGGCCGAGGATCGCTTCCGCACGCTGTTCGAGTCCCGCCGCGAGAAGACGCTGTTCGTGATCGGCGCCCCGGCGGTCCGCTACGGCGAAATCATGAAGGTGATCGACGCAGCCATGGGCGCCGGAGTGACCAAGGTCGGCATCGTGACCGAGGGTATGCGGCGCGAGGCAAGCGGAGTTGGCGGGAACTGAGGAACCTTACAGTTTCAGATTCTGTATTGTAGATTCCTTCGGCACAAAAGGAAGGGCGCGGATGGGAAACCCAGCCGCGCCCTTTGTATTTTTGTACCGTCCCTGGTCTGGAGCCGTTCTCACTTTCCTGTAGCCGGCAAGCCTGCCAACCCCGCCGGAATGCTCGCGCTGGGGGCGGTTTCTTGCTACGAGGACGTGAGAACGGTCCTAGTCCTTGCCCTTCTTCTTGCTCCCGGCAGCCGCTTCGGCGTTCTGTCTCTTCTGCAGTTCGACCGACTTGGCCTTGACCTCGTCCGCCTGACTGAGAAGCCGCTTCTGAACGGCGGGGTCTTTCTCGTAGTTGGCCTGCTGCCTGAGCAGGATGTTCTTGAACGCGAGCGCCTCGTAGTAATCGGGATTGATGGCCAGCGCCTTGTCCTCGACCTCCAGGCCGCGCGTGACGTATTTCTTCGCCACGTCCTTCGACAGCTTGGAGTCTTTCATGGCCTTCTCGGAGTAGTACGGCCCCATCGTGTGCCAGGCCTCCGGGTTGTTCGGTTCCATGCTCGCCCGCTTCTCGAACGATTCCATGGTCTTGTCGAACTCGCCCTGGCGGTTGAAGTAGCCGGCCAGCACCTCGTACGCGAGCGGGTCGTTCGGCTTCACCTCAATGGCCTTCCTGAACATGGCCTCGGCCTCGTCGTACCGTCCGTTTTCTTCGTAGAGCTTGCCGAGCGCCTGATAGTTGGTCGGTTCACTCGGCTCGGCCGCGATGAGCTCCTGCGCAATCGGGACGGCCTTTTCGATGTCGTTGAGCTTCTCGGCGCCGTAGGCGGCGATCGAGGTACTCGAACGACAGCTTCAGGATCTTCGGTGCCTGCGGCTCGTGGTTGCCCTTGAGCTTGTCGATCGCGAGCTTGTAGTTCTCCACCGCCTTGGTGAGATTAGCGTCGTTCTCGGGGTCGCCCCTCTTCGTCGGCTTGTACAGATTGTCGTAGCTGTTCCCGAGGAAGAAATACGCGTAGCCCAGGTCGGGGTTGAACGACACCGCCCGGCTGTATTCCTGGACCGCCTGCTTCCATTCGCCCTTCTTGTACTGCTCGTTTCCGGTCTGAAATGCCTGGGTTGCGCGCAGATTGTTGATGGAATACTTGCCACAGCCCGCCGCAGCCAACCCCAGCCCCACGGCCAGGACGAGCACCCGGGTGAATTGCGATCTCATGGAGAAAACCCCTCTCAAAGTCAAAAGGCAGAGGCCGCGGCTGCGTCTAAGCGCTTGTGCCCCATGCCTCTGCCGGCACAGACCTGTTCAAAGCCCGGCCAGTATAGTGAACCCGAAAAAACCCCGTCAAGCGGCGTTCGACCGGCTTTCCGGTATCATGAGACGGACGGCGACCGCCGGCCGCCGCCCCTGCCACTGTTCGAACGCGGAAAGCCACTTTTGAGCTGGCGTGGTGACACCGGCCATGGGCGCGCGAGGCTGCCACGCCAGGTCGAGTACTTTCCTGGATTAGACACCGGCCACTATGATCCGGTTCGAGGACCTGCTCGAGAGGGTGCGGGGTGCCAATCCCGACGCCGACACCGAATTGCTCCGCAAGGCCTATGTGTTTTCGGCCTACGAGCACAAGGGACAGGTCCGTCGATCGGGCGAGCCCTACCTCGTCCACCCGCTCGAGGTCGCGGAGATCCTGGCGGACCTTCGGCTGGACGTCGTCGCGATCGCCGCCGGCCTGCTGCACGACATCGTCGAAGACACGCCCAACACGATTGAGAAGGTCCGGGAGCTGTTCGGACAGGATGTCGCTCACGTGGTCGAAGGCGTCACCAAGTTGAGCAGCCTCCAATTCTCGTCCAGCGAAGAACGACAGGCCGAAAGTTTCCGCAAGATGCTGCTGGCGATGGTGGATGACATCCGGGTCATCCTGGTGAAGCTGGCGGACCGGCTGCACAACATGCGCACGCTGCACTACCTTCCCGAGGAGCGGCGGACGCGCATCGCGCAGGAAACCCGCGACATCTACGCGCCCATCGCCAACCGTCTGGGAATGAGCAAGCTCAAGAACGAGCTGGAAGAATTGGCCTTCCGTTACCTGGAGCCCGTCGCGTACCAGACGCTCCGGGCCCAGGTGGAGGCCAAGCGGCAGGCCACTGAAGGACTAATCGAAACGCTGAAGCAGCAGTTCGACGCGAAGCTGCGCGAGGCGCAGATTCCGGTCGTCTCGATCGACGGACGGATCAAGCGTCTGTGGTCGATCCATCAGAAGCTGCAGCGGCAGAAGGTCAGCCTGGATCAGATCTATGACTTCATCGCGCTTCGGGTGATCACGCAGAGTCCCAAGGACTGCTACGCGGTGCTCGGCATCATCCACCAGATGTGGTCGCCCGTGCCCGGCCGGTTCAAGGACTTCATCGCCATGCCCCGCCCGAACGGGTACCAGGCTCTCCACACGTCGGTCGTCAGCGAGCTGGGGATGCCGTTCGAGATTCAAATCCGCACGGACGCCATGCATCGCGTCGCCGAGGAGGGCATTGCCGCGCACTGGAAGTACAAAGAAGGACGGGTCGGCGCGACGCCCGACGAGCAGTCCTTCAACTGGCTGCGTCGCCTGCTCGAGCTGCAGCAGGAGGTCCGGGATCCGCATGAGTTCATGCAGAACCTCCGCATCGAGCTCTATCCGGACGATGTCTATATCTTCACGCCAAAGGGCGAGGTGAAGGCGCTGCCGCGCGGCGCGACGCCGGTCGACTTCGCATATTCCGTCCACACGGACGTGGGCAATCAGTGCACGGGCGCGCGGGTCAACGGCCGGATGATGCCTCTTCGAACCCGGTTGCAGAACGGCGACATTGTGGAGATCGTGACGCAGGGCGGCCACAAACCCAGCCGCGACTGGCTCAATTTCGTCGTGACGTCGCGCGCCCGCAGCAAGATCCGGCACTTCATCCACGCGGAGGAAAAAACGCGCAGCATCGAGCTCGGCCGCCGGCTCTTCGAGAAGGAAGTGCGGCGGTTCAACATCGAGCGGGTGCTGGTGGACGACGGCGCGCTCGCCAGGCTGGCGCCGGAGCTCGGCGCGGTGCGCGCCGACGACGTGCTCGCCGCGATCGGCTACGGCAAGACCACGGCTCGTGCCGTGCTCGGCAAACTCGTCGGGCCCGACGCCCTGCGGGAGAAGGCCTCCGACGGGGCTCTCTCGAGCCTGACCAGCATGACCAGCGCCGTGAAACGCGCCCTCGGCGGTGGCGGCGAGCAGAAGATCAAGGTCACGGGCATGGACGACCTCATGGTCGTGCTCGCGCGGTGCTGCAATCCGATTCGCGGGGAGCGTATCGTCGGCTACATCACGCGCGGGAAGGGCGTCTCGGTGCACACGGTCAGTTGTCCCAATGTCGTCAACTTGCTCTACGATCCCGAGCGGCGCATCGAGGTTGAGTGGGATAAGGGCAAGGACGTGCTGCCCTACACGGTCCGGTTGAAGATCAGCGTCGAAGATCGGAAGGGCATTCTCGCCGACGTCAGTTCGCGCATCGCGGACATCAACACCAATATTCGGGACGTCGACGCGACAGTCGGCAACGACCACCGCGGATCCATCCGCATGACGGTGGAAATCAGTGACGTCAAACACCTCGAGCGGGTGATGAAATCGCTCAAGAGTATTGAGGGCGTGCTCGCCGTGGAGAGGGCGAGCCGGTAGAACGACGGCCTCAAGCCGCCTTGGTGACCTTATTCGACCTGATGCAACGCGTGCACACCCGGATGCGACGAATGCCTCCGTTGATGCTCGCCCGGATTCGCTGAAGGTTCGGTTCGAACCGCCTCGCCCGGACGTTATTGGCGTGGCTGTGGATCCGGCCGACGACCGGTGTCTTGCCGCAGATTGCGCAATGCTTGGCCATTTCCGTCCTTATGGAGTCCCCGGGCAACTCCTGAACCACCGAGTATAACAAACTGACAGGAGAATCCCGGTCCGGCCTCCGGTATCGACCCGGTTTTCGACCCAGTCGCCTCGCTCTACGCTTGCCTCGCATGAGCGACCAAACCAAGGCCACGCCAGCGCGGTCCAACTCGGCATTGACCAGGGCCCCCGTGGTTGTGTTGATCGTGAGCAAAATTCTATTTATTGGATTCGGATGGCGTCCGCACTCGAGGACAGCCGCGGCGAACTGAAAGGGCCCCTCGGATCGTCTAAAGACCTAGCGCCAGGGCATTAGTATCGTCGCCGTGCAACTAGCCGCGTAAGTCATTGTAGATAATGGGATTAGCTGGAATGGGGCCGGGCTAGCGACGGCGGGCAGGGGCGAAGGAGGAAAAAACGACACTCCTTCGTCAGACCGGACAGGGCAACGAGCGTTCCGAGGCGTTTCGTGGACGACTTGATTTGGCATCCATATTGCTTAGCGTCATACGTGGCCAACGAGCCATGGAGTGGAGAGAGACGAGTGGAGAGAAGGGAGAAGGTCATGAGCGCGCGTGTTAACCCAAAGAAGGCGAGCGCCCGAGCCGAAGGTGCGCGGGATCGGTATGCCGAGCTGAAGCGCATATTGGAAGAGCGCCGTCGCGAAATCTTGAACCAGGTGCAGGTCAAGATGCGGGACGTGCGCGCGGAGGGCGCCTCGGGCGAGAGTCAGGGCGTGCTGGATGCGGCGGAATCCTCGGAAGCTGATATTCAGGACGACATCGAGTTTGCCCTGATCCAGATGAAGTCGGAGACGTTGCACAAGATTGAGGAAGCCTTGGCGCGCCTCGAAGAGGGCACATACGGCAACTGCTTCGAATGTGGCGACGAGATTTCCGAGCGGCGGCTCCGGGCGCTGCCCTTTGCGGTCCGCTGCAAGGACTGCGAAGAGGCACGCGAGCTGGCGGAACGGCGCGAGCGGCAGTTGTCACAGCGGCGCTCGGCGGGTTTCCTGATCGATTTGAACTGACGGTCTTGGGGGATGGAGGTCGCTCTTTCGCGGAGCAACCTCTGTCCCTTTCGAATTGAGTCGTGCGGCTCCGCGCCGGCGGGTTGGGCCTGCACGAACCCACCACCGGCTATCCTGCGTCCTAACTATACGGAACGTCACGTGACTTGTGGTAGGTTGCGCCCGCGCCCTCGCGGGCGCGAGACGATACCACGTCAAGTTCAAGTGCGTTCCGATTAGGTTAGGCGGGGCACTTGACGCGGCTGCAACGTGGCGCGCGTCACCGTGGCGCGCATCAGGTCAAGCGTGTTCCGCCGTTGAGTGGATAATGGGCGGGCGGCGCAGGCGCGGCGGTCCCGCCCCCGTACGCAGAGGTTCCCATGACCGACCAGACGACCCGTGCCCAGCAGGGTTCCGCAGAACGGTCATATATCGTTCCGACGGACGTGCCCGTCCTGCCGCTGCGCGACACCGTCCTCTTTCCCAACTCCTTCATGCCGCTCGCCGTGGCCCGCGAGAGCTCGATCAAACTGATCGACGAAGCCATCGCGGGCGGCAAGCTCGTTGGCGTGTTCACTCAGCGGGAGCCGACCCAGGAGGAGCCCGCGCAGGCCGACCTGTACCCGATCGGCACCCTGACGCACATCCACAAGATGTTCAAGCTGCCGGACGGCAGTCTGCGCCTGATTGTGCAGGGGCTCACCCGGCTGCGATTCGATCGCACGGTCGCGGTCAAACCGTACCTGCGGGCAGAGGTCAGCGAAGCGGTCGAAGCGTTGAAGGACGAGGATGCGATCGAGATCGACGCCTTGCAGCGCAACGTCCGATCGAACTTCCAGCAGGTCGTGCAGCTTTCACCGGTGCTGTCCGACGATCTGATTGCGCTGGCGGCCAACATCGCCGATCCCGCCAGGCTGGCCGATTTCATCGCGTCGAGCCTGACGACGATCACGACGCCCGCCAAACAACAGTTGCTCGAGATGCTGGATGTGCGCGCCCGGATGGACGAGCTGAACCGCATCCTGACCAAGGAGCTCGAAGTGCTCGAGCTCGGCTCCAAGATCCAGTCGCAGGTTCAGTCGGAAGTCGGCAAGAACCAGCGCGAATACTTCCTGCGCGAGCAGATGAAGGCCATCCAGAAGGAGCTTGGCGAAGGCGACGAGCAGGCCAAGGAACTGGACGAGCTCCGCGAGAAGATCGAAGCCGCTGGCATGCCGGAAGACGTCAAGAAGGAGGCCATGCGGGAGCTCGACCGGCTGTCCAAGATGCCGGCGGCGGCGGCGGAGTACACCGTCGCCCGGACGTACATCGACTGGCTCATCGCGCTGCCCTGGGCCAAGCGCACCGAGGAAATCATCGACCTGCCGCGCACGAAGGGGGTCCTCGACGCCGATCACTCGGGGCTGGACCGCGTCAAGGATCGCATCCTCGAGTACCTGGCCGTCCGGAAACTGAAGCCGGATCTGAAAGGACCGATCCTCTGCTTCGTCGGTCCTCCCGGCGTGGGCAAGACGTCGCTCGCGAAATCGATTGCCACTTCGCTCGACCGCAAGTTCGTGCGTGTGTCTCTTGGCGGCATGCGCGATGAGGCGGAGATCCGCGGACACCGCCGGACGTACATCGGGGCCCTGCCGGGACAGGTGATACAGGGGCTCAGGCGGGCCGAATCCAGGAACCCTGTCTTCATCCTGGACGAAATCGACAAACTCGGCGCCGACTTCCGGGGCGATCCGGCCTCGGCGCTGCTCGAGGTTCTCGACCCCGAGCAGAACAACACGTTCCGGGATCACTATCTGGACGTGCCGTTCGACCTTTCGGAGGTGCTGTTCATTACGACCGCCAACGTCCTGGATACGATTCCCGCGCCGCTGCGCGATCGGATGGAAGTCATCGAGCTGCCCGGCTACACGGAAGAGGAGAAGCTCCGGATCGCCCGGGACCATCTGGTCGATCGGCAAGTGGCCAACCACGGGCTTACGTCCGGTCATGTCGTTTTCACAGACGAGGCGCTCGGCGCCATCATCCGCGGCTACACGCGCGAGGCCGGCGTGCGGAATCTCGAGCGCGAGATCGGATCGATCTGCCGCAAGGTCGCGCGGAGCCGGGTGGAGGGACAGACCGAGCTGATCACGGTCACGCCCCAGGTGGTCGAGCAGATGCTGGGCGCGCCGCGCCATCTCGACGAAGAGCTCGCCGGCCGCACGAAGGAGCCGGGGGTCGCGATCGGCCTGGCCTGGACGCCGGTCGGGGGTGACGTGCTGTTTGTCGAGGCCTCGCGGATGACGGGCTCGAGCCAGTTGACGTTGACCGGTCAGCTCGGCGATGTCATGAAGGAGTCGGCGCGTATCGCGCTGTCATGGTTCCGCGCCAACGCGCGGTCGTACGGCGTCGACCCGGCCTTCTACAAGGACTCGGAGATCCATCTGCACGTGCCGCAGGGCGCGATTCCGAAGGACGGCCCATCGGCGGGCGTCACCATGGTCGCTGCGCTGGCCTCTGCGCTGTCGGGGCGGCCCGTGCGGCCCGTGGCGATGACAGGCGAAATCACGCTGTCCGGGCGCGTGTTGCCGGTCGGCGGCATCAAGGAGAAGGTGCTCGCCGCGCGGCGCAACGGGATCAACGAGATCATCATGCCGCGGCAGAACGAAAAGAACGTCAAGGAGGACTTGACGGAGGAGCTGCGCCGCACGCTCAACGTGCACTACGTCGAAGAAATGGACGAAGTGCTTAGACTCGCCCTCACCGAGACGGCCGCCGACGCGACCCGGCCGCAGGAGCCGCCACGGACGCGGCTATCGATCGCGTGACGCCGCCAGCGCCTACGCCGCGCTGGCCGCGGGCTTCCGCACGGGCACCGGCCGCTTGCGCCGGGTCAGGCGACGCCCCGCGGCTTCGAGGTAGATGTAGAAGACCGGCGTGATGAAGAGCGTCAGCGTCTGCGAGACGAGCAGCCCGCCGACGACGGCCAGGCCCAGCGGCCGGCGCGCTTCGGCGCCCGCGCCCAAGCCCAGCGCGATCGGGAGCGTCCCGACCAGCGCCGCCATCGTCGTCATCATGATCGGCCGGAACCGGACCATGCACGCCTCGTAGATCGCATCGGTCGGCGACTGTCTGTCCGCCGCGCTGCGCCTCGATGCGCGAAGTCGATCATCATGATGCCGTTCTTCTTCACCAGACCGACCAGCATGATGACGCCGACGAAGGCGTAGAGATTCAGGTCCACGCGGAAGATCATCAGCGTCAGGAGGGCGCCCAGATCCGGCGGCCGGCAGGCCCGAAAGGATCGTGATCGGATGGATGAAGCTTTCGTACAGGATGCCCAGCACGATGTAGATCACGAAGATCGCCATCACCAGAATGACGCCCGAGCCCCGTGAGGGATTCCTGGAACGCCTGCGCCGTGCCCTGGGCACTGCCGAGGATCGTCGACGGCAGCGTGTTCCTGGCGGCGCGATCCACCAGCGTCAGCGCGTCGCCGAGCGCCACACCGGGCGCCAGCGAGAACGACAACGTCACGGACGGCAGTTGGCCGGTATGGCTGACCGCTCTGCGGACCCACGCCCTGCGTGAAGCTCGCGAGCGTGTTGAGCGGGATCAGCTTGCCGCTGGACGGCGATCGCACGTAGAGCAGCGACAGCGCGTCGGGCCGGTCCTGGAATTCGGGCGACGACGCGCATGATGATCTGGTACTGATTCGTGGGCGCGTAGATTTGCCCGACCTGGCTCGACGAGTACGCGCCGGTCATCGCGCTCTCGACCTGGTCGACGGTGAGGCCGAGCGCGGCGATCCGATCGCGATCGAGCGTGACGCTCACCTGCGGATTCGCGAGCTGGAGGTCGCTCGTGATGTCGACCAGCTGCGGGATCGTGTGCAGCTCGGCCTCGAGCTTCGGCGCGGCTTCGTAGAGCTCGGCGGTGCTCGCGCCCTGCAGGGTGTACTGGTAGGCGCTGCGGCCCTGCACGCCGCCGATCCGGATCGCCGGCGGATTGGTCAGGAAGACGCGCACGCCCGGGATGCCGTTCAACTTGCCCCGCAGAGCTCGCTGATGACATCATCCGCCGAGACCTGGCGTTGGGCGCGCGGCTTCAGCTCGACGTTCAACAGTGACGTCGTGCTCGTGGACGCGCCACCGCCGCCGAAGCCGACGTTCGACGTCACGACCAGCACGTTGGGATCCCGGCGAACGATGTCGACGACCTGGCTCGACGTGCGCGACGGCCGATTCGTAGCCGATGCCCCTGCAGCATCTCGATCTGGCCCTGAATCTGGCCCGTGTCGACGCTGGGGATGAAGCCCTTCGGGATGACCTGGAACGCGTACACCGTCGCGGCCAGCAACACGCCGGAGACGAGCATCGTGATGCGCGCGGTGGCGCATCGTCGCGCGGAGCGTCCAGCCGTAGACCGCCGGCCCCACTCGAACACGCTCTCCAGCGCCATGTACATGCGCCCGTGCTGCAAGTGGGTGCCGGGCCGCAGCCAGCGCGCGGACAGCATCGGCGTGAGGGTGATCGACACGAATCCCGACACGAGAATCGCGACCGCCATCGTGACCGCGAACTCGTGCAGCAGCCGGCCGACGATGCCGCCCATGAACAGGACCGGAATGAACACCGCGACGAGCGACAGGGTCATCGACAGAATCGTGAACGCGACTTCCCTCGAATCCTTCCAGCGCGGCTTCCATCGGCGCTCTTGCCCATTTCGAGGTGCCGGACGATGTTCTCGAGCATGACGATCGCGTCGTCGACGACGAACCCGACGGCGAGCGTCAGCGCCATCAGCGACAGGTTGTCGAGGCTATAGCCGAGCATGTACATCGCGGCGAACGTGCCGATGATCGACGCCGGCAGCGCGAGACTGGGAATGATCGTGGCCGAGACGTTCCTCAGGAACAGGAAGATCACCAGGACGACGAGCACGACCGTCAGCACGAGCGTGAACTTGACGTCGTGCACCGAATCGCGGATCGACAGCGATCGATCGCCGCGGATGCGGACCTTGATGGCCGGCGGCAACTCGGCCTGCAGCTGCGGCAGAAACGCCTTGATCGCATCGACGACCTGGACGACGTTCGTGCCCGGCTGCTTCTGAATCGAGAGGTAGATGATCTGGCGCGTCCCGTTGGCGTCGCTGAACCAGCTGCCGGTCTTGTCGTTCTCCACGCCGTCGTAGACGTGCGCGATCTCCTTCGAGCCGGATCGGCGTGCCGTTGCGGTACGCCACCACGAGCGGCCGGAACTCCTCGGCCTTGAACAGCTGGCCGTTGCTCGGCTGGACGATGAAGTTCCGATCGCGTCCGTACAGCGTGCCGGTCGGCCGGTTGAGCTGCCGCGCTGGATCGCGGTCGCGACTGTCGTCGATGCCGATGCCGCGCGTCGCCATGGCCGCCGGATCGAGATCGACGCGCACCGCGAACTTCTGCGCGCCGAAGACGTTCACCTGCGCGACGCCGTTCCACCATCGAAATGCGCTGCGCCATCGTCGTCTCGCCGTACTCGTCGACGACGGACAGCGGGCAGCGTGTCGGAGCTGAGCGTCAGGAAGAAGACGGGCTGATCGGCCGGATTCACCTTCTGGAACGACGGCGGGGCGGGCATCCCGGGCGGCAGCTGCCGGCTCGTCCGCGAGATCGCCGTCTGGACGTCCTGCGCCGCCGCGTCGATGTTGCGATCGAGATCGAACTGCAGCGTGATGTTCGTGCTGCCTTGCCCGCTCGTCGAGGTGATCTGCGTAATGCCCGGAATCGTCGAGAACTGCTTTTCGAGCGGCGTCGCGACCGACGGCGGCCATCGTCTCCGGGCTGGCGCCCGGCAGACTCGCGTTCACCTGCACGGTGGGGAAGTCGATCGGCGGCAGGTCGCTCACCGGCAGCGCCCGGTAGCCGACGATGCCGAAGATGATGATCGCGAGCTGAATCAGCGTCGTCGTGACCGGCCGACGGATGAAGAGTCCGGAGAGATTCATGTCATTGCCCCCCCGTGGCGGCCTCCTTCACCGAGACGCGCGCGCCGGGCGTCAAGCCGCAGCTGGCCGTCGGTGACGACTTCCTCATCCGGCCCGAAGGCCGTCTGGCGATGACGGCGTTGTTGCCTCTTGCGCTCGGACGATCTTCACCGGCCGGACTACGGCAGTCCGGTTCGGGCCGACGACATAGACGTACTGTCCCTGCGGGCCGTTCTGCACCGCGGCGGCCGGCACGACGAGCGCGTGCGGGTCCACCGAGACGCGCAGCCGCACCTGCACGAATTCGCCAGGCCACAGCTTGCGATCGCGGTTCGGGAAGGTCGCCTTCAACCTGATGGCAGCGGTGGTCGGATCGACGACGTTGTCGATGAACGTCAGCGAGCCGGTCGAAGCGGTATCGGCCGTGTCGCCCGAGGCCGACGCCTCGGTCAGGAGCGCCGCACGCGCCTGTCCGGCGCGAACCGCCGGCAGATTGGATGGCCGGAAGCGAGAAGGTCACGCGCACGGGCGTGATCTGATTGATGACGACCATCGGCGTCGCATCGGCCGTGCGCACGAGCGATCCCGACGTGCACCTGGAGCGCGCCGGTCCGCCCGGCGACGGGCGCCAGAATCTTCGTGTACTGCAGCTGCAGCTTGGCGTTCTCGATCGCGACCTGGTCGAGCGCGAGCGTCGACTGCAGCGAGTTGGCCTGCGCCGAGACCGTGTCGAAATCAGCCTGCGAGACCAGCCCCTGCTTGTTCAAATTCGCGTAGCGCGCGCGCTGCAGTTCCTGCGTCTTGGACTGACCGCTGTCCTTGGCCAGCTGGGCCTCCGCCTGCTTGACCATCAGCTCGAACGGCCGCGGGTCTATCGTAAAGAGCAAGCTGGCCCTCTTCGACGTCCTGGCCTTCCGTGAAGTTCACTGTGAGCAGTGGACCGGTAACCTGCGTCCGGATCTCGACGGTCGTGAACGCCTCGACGTTCCCGACCCCTTGCACGATACACCGGCAGCGACAGTTCCAGGACCCGTCGCGGTCGTGACCGGGACCGGCGCGCCGCTGGCATCGCCGCGGCCGCCGCGTCCCCCACCACGTCCGGCCCGGCCGCGACGCGGACGGGTCCTGTGCCGTCGCCGTGGGGCCTGCGGCACCACGGCCCCGGCATCGGATCCCGCGCGCGGCCTGCCCACCACGATTACAGGAGGTCAGGAGGAGTAATGCCGGAAAGACCAACAGAGACAAGACGTTGATAGATCGCAAGCAGTTGCGGCCAGTCGGAATTCTCACAGCAGGTATTTCACCTCAGGCCCGGACTAAGGAGGGATCGAGAGCTCGACACGAGCCTGGCTCAGGACCCAATCAAGCGTAACCCGACAACCGTTTTCATGTCGATGATCTGCCCCCTGGCCAAGAGCGACCGCACGGCCGCTAGAGGTAAATACGCGCGGCTCGAGCTGTTCGTCTACATCCCGCTCGACGTCGCGCGCTCGGGGGCGCGCAAATCGGTGCAGCGATAGAAGGCCATCTCCTCGTCGCAGAAGCCGGGGGTCGGGTACAGGGCCGCCAGCCGGCGGACCTTGTGCGGCGTCAGGCCGATTTCTTCCTCGCACTCGCGACGCGCGCACGCGGCCGGAGCGCTCGCCAGGCTCGCGAGAGCCCGCTGGAAGCTCCCAGATCCACCGATCGATCACGTAGCGATACTGGCGGACCAGGATGATGCGGTCCGGCGACGGCTGAGCCAGCAGCACGACCGAGCCCCGATGGCGGACGGCTTCCAGCGCAGCCGTCCGGCCGTTCGCCAGCTGCACGCTGTCGAGTTCCACACGAAAAATGCGGCCGTTGTAGATAACCCGCCGTTTGAGAAGGCGAGGTCGAGTGGGTCGGGGCATGCCGCTCAGGACTGAGATTGTCGCAGCTTTTCCAGCACGGCGACGAGGTCCCGCGGCAGGGGAGCCTCGAAGGTCATCGGCAGCCCGGTGATCGGATGCGTGAGGCTGAGCCGAGCCGCGTGCAGAAACGGACGGCCCAGATGGGCGGTGACAGCCAGATGCGCGGCAACCTTGCTGCGTGTCCCGCCGTACAGCGCGTCGCCGACGACGGGATGGCCATGCTCGCTGAGGTGCACGCGGATCTGATGCGTGCGGCCGGTCCCGAGACGAATACGTGCCAGCGACACGCCCCGGAGCGCCTCGACGCTCGTGATCAGTGTCACCGCTGGCCTGGCGCGCCCGCTGCGGCTCGACATCTTCTGCCGGTGGCGCCGGTCGCGGCCGATCGGCTCGTCGAGCCGCTCTCCTGCGCGGACCCTGCCCCAGACGAGGGCCACGTATTCCTTCTCGACCTCGCGATCGTGAAACTGCCGCGCCAGTTCGCGATGCGCCCTGTCGTGTTTCGCGACGATCATCACTCCCGACGTCCCGCGATCGAGGCGATGCACGATGCCGGGCCGCTCGGTGCCGCCGATGCCGCTCAACCCTCGCACGTGATGCAGCAGGGCATTGACGAGCGTGCCCGTCCTATGGCCGGCCGCTGGATGGACGACCATTCCCGCCGGCTTGTCCACGACGACAATGTCCGCGTCGTCGTAGATGACCGCCAGCGGAAGCGGTTCGGGCGTCGGGCGTGGCCGGCGCCGCCGGCGGAATCGTCGACCTCGACCTTCGAGTCCCTGCCCGACGACCAGCCCGGGCTTGACCTGGCCGGCGCTCAGCCGCACACAGCCGCTCCGGATCAGGCGTTGGATTTGCGAACGCGACACGCCCGGTCAGCTTCGAGCGCCAGGAACTGATCGAGTCGCTGCCCGGCGTCTGCTGGAAGAACAGCGAAGTGCATGGAAGGGTCGCTCAGTATTCTTGGTCGTGGCGCGTTGCTGCCCGGGCGGGGACGTTCTAGTGCCGAGTGCCTAGTGCCCAGTGCCGCGCCCACTGGCCGACTCGTACCGCCCGCGGCTCTTCAGGCGCCACAACATGAACAGGCTGATCGGCACGATGATCACCGAGACAAACTGCGATGTCGACATGCCGGCGATCGTGCCCGCGCTCGTCGCCGCGATAGATCTCGATGACGAAACGCGAGATGGCGTACAGCAGCATGTAGAGCCAGAAGGTGCGGCCGGGAAATCCGCGGCCGCGCCGTTCGGTGAGCAGCAGAATGAGGAGAATCAGCATCTCGGCGCCGGCGTCGTACAACTGCGTCGGGTGGAGCGGGATTTGGAGCGGCGTGCCGACGTTGGCTGCCGCGACGGGATCGGTGAACGTGATGGCCCAGCGGACGTCGGTCGGGCGGCCGTAACAGCAGCCCGCCAGCAGGCAGCCGAATCGCCCGATGATGTGGCCGAGCGCGATGCCAGGCGCGATGAGGTCGCCCGTCGTCCACAGCGGCAGACCGTAGCGCCCGATGAGCCAGATGCCCACGAAGAATGCCGCAAGCAGGCCGCCATAGAACACGCCGCCGGCGCGCACGAGCGACAGGAGTTCGCCTGGCTGGTGGCGGAAGTAGTCGAAATCGACCGCGATGAGCATGAGCTTCGCGCCGACGAGGGCCGCGATGATGAGGTAGATGCCGAGGTCCATCACGCGCGCGCCGTCGAGCCCCGCTTTTCGGGCGCGCACGACGGCCAGTTGAAGACCGCCGAGATAGGCGAGCGCCAGCAGGACGCCGTACCAGTACACCGGCCACGTGCCGATTCTAAACAGGATGGGATGCATGTCGGGTCACCAGTAAGAGATCGAGGAACACCAGCACGGCGCCGATCGTAATCGACGCGTCGGCGACATTGAACGCCCAGAAATGCCACCCGCGCCAGTACACGTCCACGTAATCCAACACGTAGCCCAGGCGCACGCGATCGAGCAGGTTGCCGATTGCTCCGCCCAGAATCAGCGACAGCCCAAACCGCGCCATTTTCTCGTGATGGTGCACCTGCCGCGCGTAGAACCCGATCCCGAGCAGCGCGAGCCCAGCGAGCGCCGTCGTCAGGACCGCCTTGAGCTGATGGTTCATCGGCGATTCGTTCAGAATGCCGAACGCCACGCCGGCGTTCTGCACGTGGATGAAATCGAGCAGCCCGGGGATGACCGAGCGGCTCTCGAACGGCGCGAGGGTCGACCGCACGACCGCCTTGGTGACCTGGTCGATGACGATGACTGCCGCACAGAGCCAGAGGGACAACCCGAGCCGCGGGCGGCGCGGCGCTACCTCGGGGCCAGGAACGGCCGGCCGCAGGGACTTCGATAGGCGGCGGATCAGGCGGATCAGGAAGTGGCGGCAACCGCGTCTCCCACCGCATCGGCGCAACGCAGACATACCCCGGCTGTTTCGCCGTCCGAGACAATCTCGGTCACGAAGCGCCAGCAGCGCGGACACTTCTCGCCGGCGGCGCGCGTCACCGACGGCTGGATGGCCGCGGACGAACCGCCGCGCGTGATCGCGACGGAGGACACGATGAAGAGCATCGGGAGATCCGGCTCGTAGCGTGCCAGCAGATCGTACGTGTCAGCCGGCGCGCGTGACCGAGACGTGGGCGGTCAGCGGCGCGCCGATCGTCTTCTCGGCCCGCGCGAGTTCGAGCGCAGCGTTGACGGCGGATCGAATCTCGAGAAGCGCCGACCAGCGCGCTTCCAGTGCCGGGTCGATCCAGGCGTCCGTCCCTGATGGGAAGTCCGTGAGATGCACGGACGCCTCCCGGCGCCCCGGCAGGTACGCCCAGATCTCGTCCGCCGTCACGGACAGGATCGGCGCAACGAGCCTTGTCAGCCCGTCGGCGATGAGGTACAGCGCCGTCTGGGCGGATCGCCGATCGCGCGAGTCCGCCCGGAACGTGTAGAGACGATCTTTGGACACGTCCACGTAGAATGCGCTGAGATCCACAGTGACGAATTCGTTCAGCGCGTGGAAGATGGCCTGAAAGTCGTATGCCTCGTACGCGTCGAGGACTTTGCGCACGAGGCGCGCGTAGCGGATGATGGCAAATCGATCGACCTCGAGCAATCCCCCCATCGGCAGCAGATGCGTTGCCGGGTCGAAGTCGTAGAGGTTCGAGATCAGGTACCGGAACGTGTTGCGAATCTTCCGGTAGGCTTCGACCGTGCGCGCCAGCACCGCCGTGCCGAGCCGCACTTCGTCGCGGTAGTCGACCATCGACACCCACAGCCGCAGGACGTCAGCACCGCTTTCCTTGATCACGCGTTGAGGCGGCACGTCGTTGCCCAACGACTTGGACATCTTGTGCCCCTGTTCGTTGACGACGAACCCGTGCGTCAGGACGCCACGGTACGGCGCCTTGTCGCGCGTCCCCAGGCCGATGACCAGCGACGATTGAAACCAGCCGCGGTACTGATCCGTGCCTTCGAGGTACAGATCGGCCGGCCAGGTCAGCTCGGGCCGCTTCGCCAGTACCGCTTCATGGCTGGATCCGGAGTCGAACCAGACGTCCAGGATGTCGTGCTCGCGCTCGAACGACGTCCCGCCGCAGTCACGGCACGCCAGACCTTCCGGCACGAACCGGTCGATCGGCAGCTCGTACCACGAGTCGGCGCTGTGTTCCTCGAACACGCTCGCGGCCTGGTCGACGAGGGCGGGCGTCAGAATCGAGGCGCTGCAGGAGGTGCACGCCAGGGCGGGAATCGGCACGCCCCAGGCGCGCTGGCGGGAAATGCACCAGTCCGGCCGGTTGACAAACATCCCCGTCATTCGCTCGCGGCCCCAGGCTGGAATCCACCGTATCGCGTCGCATTCTGCGATTGCTGCGTCGCGCAGCGCGTCCATCCCGATGAACCATTGCGATGTCGCCAGAAAGATCACGGGTTGGTGACAGCGCCAACAGTGTGGATAGGAATGGGACACCTTGGCGCTGTGCCACAGCCAGCCATTCGACCCGAGCGCTGCCTCCACGACCGGATTCGCGTCAAAGACCCGCAACCCTCCGACGATGCCGACCTCGGGCAGAAAGCGGCCGTCTTCGCCGATCGGCGCGTAGATCTCGAGACCGTATCGCAGGCCAGTGCGGAAGTCGTCCGCGCCGTGGCCGGGCGCCGTGTGGACCGCTCCCGTGCCCTGTTCCAACGTCACGTAGTCGGCGAGAACAGCGGGCGAGTCGCGGTCGTAGAGCGGGTGCTGAAACTTGACCAGCTCGATCGCCTCGCCCTTGAAGGACGCGATTCGGGCGCCGAGCTGGCGGCCGGTCGCCGCCGAGACGGCGTCGACGAGCGCTTCGGCGACGATCACCGCGCGATGCTCGTATTCGTAGGCGCCATACACGTAATCCGGATGGAAGGCGACGGCCAGGTTCGACGGAATCGTCCACGGGGTCGTCGTCCAGATGAGGACGGACACTTCGCGCCCGGCCAGGGCCGGCACTCGAGAGGCCAGCATGCCCGCGTCACGCGCCGACAGCGGAAACTCGACGTAGATCGACGGCGACGAGTGGTCTTCGTACTCGACCTCCGCCTCGGCGAGCGCCGTCCGGTCGCGGAGGCACCAGTGGACCGGTTTCTTCCCCTTGTACACGAGGCCGCGAGCCACGAACTTTCCGAGTGCCCGCAGGATCGCCGCCTGATAGGCCGGCGCCATCGTCAGATAGGGATGTTCCCAGTCGCCGAGGACGCCGAGGCGCTTGAAGTCGTCGCGCTGCGACCGGTAGAAGCGCTCCACATATTCGCGGCACGCGCGGCGAAACTCGGCCGGGGCCCCTGTCTTGGCGCGTCCGCCGAGATCGCGCTCCACATTCAGCTCGATCGGCAGCCCATGACAATCCCATCCGGGCACGTACGGGGCGTCAAATCCCGCCATCGTGCGGCACTTGACGATGAAGTCCTTCAGAATCTTGTTCAGCGCGTGGCCGATGTGAATCTCGCCATTGGCGTATGGCGGGCCGTCGTGCAGTACGAAGCGCGGCGCGCCGGCACGTCGCGCGCGGATCTGCCCATAGAGATCGACCTCATCCCATTTGGCGATCATGCCCGGCTCGGTGGCCGGCAGATTCGCCTTCATGGGGAAGTCGGTCCGCGGGAGATTGAGTGTCTCTTTCCAGTCCCTCATCTGAACGTCGGCGCCTCCTGCAGCCCGACCTGCTCGCGGAAACCTACATTCTATAATCGGCGGAGTGACGCTGCCCGCCGCCGTCTTCTTCGACGTCGACTTCACGCTGATCCATCCGGGCCCCCGTTTTCAGGCCCGCGGGTACCAGGACACCTGCGCGAAGCATGGCGTGACGGTCGATCCGGCAAGGTTCGAAGACGCCGTGGCCGCCGCCGCGCCGCTTCTGGAATCGGACGATCACGTCTACGACGGACAGATCTTCGAGAGCTACACGCAACGGATCATCGAGTCGATGGGGGGCACAGGGCGGGGCGTAGCGGTGGCCGCCTGCGAGATTTCCCTGGAGTGGGCTGAGCATCGCCATTTTGCGCTCTACCCGGACGTTCCGGAGGCCCTGCGGCAAATCGCCAGGCTCGGCATCCGCATCGGCCTCATCTCCAATACTCACCGGTGTTTGAGGTCGTTTGAATCACATTTCGACCTCGACGGCCTGATCAACCTCACCATCTCATCAGCCGACCACGGGTTCATGAAACCGCACCCGAGCATCTTCCGCGCGGCGCTCGAGATCGTGAGCGTTCAGCCGTCCGAGGCGGTGATGGTCGGCGACAGCCTGCTGCATGACGCCGTCGGCGCCACGCAGGCGGGTCTGCAAGGCGTCCTGCTTGCCCGCGCCGGCCCGCCGGATGCGGTCGATCCGCGAATTGCCGTGATTCGATCGCTGGATGAGCTACCGGCCCTATGGGACTGACGCTGGCGGTATCGCCTAGCCCGGCGGCCAGCCCAGCGTGCGCCCGCCCAGCACGTGGAGATGGATGTGAAAGACCGCCTGGCCGGCGTCGGCATTGCAATTGAAGACCGTGCGGTAGCCTGATGCTGCGAAGCCGCGCTCGGCCGCCAGGGCGGCTGCCCGCCGCGTCATTTCGCCAACCAGCGCGTCGTGTTCCGGCGCCAGCACATTCAACGTCTCGATGTGCTCGCGTGGGACCACGAGCACGTGCATGGGCGCCTGAGGATTGATGTCGTTGAATGCGATGATCCGGTCATCCTCGTACACTTTGGAGGCCGGGATCTCACCCGCGACGATTCTGCAGAACAGGCAACTCATGGGGACGGGTTAGTTTTCCACAGATTCGGCCACATTGGGGACAGGGGTAGCCACCCTTCTGGCGACGACTACGCGGGGGATCCCCTGCAAATCGCTTCTGAAGTGGTCAAGGGTAAGACCAGGCGTCTGGTCGATGAGGCTGTGCACCGCGGCCAGTTGCCCCTGACCGATTTCCATGATGAGCCGGCCGTCCGTTGCCAGCGCGGCCGATGCCAGCGGGAGGAGGGCGCGAATCGCGCGCAGTCCGTCGCGTCCGGCGAAGAGCGCCTCTGGCGGCTCGAAGCGCTCCACCTCGATCGGAAGGCAGTCGCGGTCCTCGTCCGACACGTACGGGGGATTCGCCACAATCAGATCGAAGGGCCCAGCGGCCTGCGCGAGAAAGGCGCCGTGCAGGAAGATTACGCGATCGGCGGCGCCCAGCCGGCGTGCGTTCCGCGTGGCGATCACCAGGGCCGGTTCCGAGATGTCCGTGGCGATGACGCGCGCGTCGGGTCGCTCGAGCGCCAAGGTAACAGCCAGGCAGCCACTGCCGGTGCCGACGTCGACGATGGCCGGCGGCTGAAAGGCGCGATCTGCTGCTTTGTCCAGCACCGCCAGCGCCTCTTCGATCACGAACTCGGTTTCCGGGCGAGGGATGAGCACATCGCGGCTGACGAGGAACGCGCGTCCAAAAAACTCGCGCTCACCGACGATGTAGGCGATGGGCTCGTGGCGCGTGCGCCGCTCGATGAGCGGAAAGAACCTGTCGAGAAAACCCGGTGGCGCTGTTTCGCGCGACCGGAGGAGCCATGTGGCTGCGTCCCAGCCGAGCACCCATCGGGCCAGCAGCGCGGCATCCCGCCGGGCGTCTTCGGCCGCCAGCCCTGCGCTTTCGAGGATCCGCCGGCCGCGCGCGACGGCGGCCGCGACGTCGCGCATCGCCTTACGGCGCCGCCGCCGCTTCCGGCTCAGTGGCCTGTTTGAGCTGCTCGGCTTGCGTGTAGGCGACCATCCGGTCGATCAGCGCGTCGAGATCACCTTCGAGCGCGTCCTGCAACTGATGCATCGTGAAGTTCACGCGGTGATCCGTGATGCGGTTTTCCTTGAAGTTGTAGGTCCGAATCTTCTCCGACCGCTCGCCTGTGCCCACCTGGCCGCGGCGCTCCTTCGCGATCGCCTCCTGCTGCTTGCGCATCTCCATCTCGTACAGACGCGAGCGCAGCACCTTCATCGCCTTCTGGCGGTTCTTGACCTGCGACTTCTCGTCCTGCTGGGAGACGACGGTGTTGGTCGGCAAATGGGTGATACGGACCGCCGAGTAGGTCGTATTCACGCTCTGGCCGCCGGGCCCGCTCGAGCAGAACGTGTCGACGCGCAGATCTTTCGGATCGATCTGCACGTCGACCTCTTCGGCCTCCGGCAGGACGGCCACGGTCGACGTCGACGTATGGATGCGGCCGCTGGCTTCCGTGCGGGGCACGCGCTGCACGCGGTGCACGCCGCTCTCGTGCTTGAAGCGGCCGTAGACGCCTTTGCCTTCAATGGAGGCGATCACTTCCTTCAGCCCGCCCACGCCCGTCTCGCTGGTGGAGAGCACGTCGACTTTCCAGCCGCGCCGCTCGGCGTATCGCGAGTACATCCGAAAGAGATCCGCCGCGAACAGGGCCGCCTCGTCTCCCCCTGTGCCGGCGCGGATTTCAAGCAGAATATTGCGGTCGTCGTTGGGATCCTTCGGAATCAGCAGTACCCGCACTTCGTCGGCGATGCGGGCCAGCGTCTTCTCCAACTGCGCGATTTCCTCCTGCGCCAGCGCCCTCAACTCCGGGTCGCCGGACGCCGCCATTTCGCGCGCCTCGGCCAGTTGCGCCTCAGCGCGCCGCTGCTCGTGATACTGCTCGACCAGCGGCTCCACTTCCGCGAGCGCTTTAGCGTGCGTCCGGTACGCCGCGGCGTCGGACTGCACGGCCGGGTCGCTCAGCAGGCGGGCCAGTTCGTCGTACCGCGCCGCCGTCGTCTTGAGTTTCTCGAGAACTTGAGGAGTCATATCGTATGTGCGCCTCCCGACACTGGCGGGAGAAACGCGATTTCGTCCCCGTCGTGAACTTCGACGTTCTGCCTGGCAAAGTCCGCGTTGACGGCGCTCGTGACCGATCCGCCAAATGACTCCAGCGACGGATAACGCGACGTCACGGCCCGCCAGACGTCGCGCACCGATGCGCCCGGCGCGAGGTCGCATTCCCAGGCGCTGGTGCCGGCTTCGTCTTTGAGCCGGGCGAACAGCCGGACCGTCACACGCATGCCCGCATCAGCGCCTCACGCCGCGCGTCAGAGTCGGCGGGATCGGCCAGCGCCCCTTCGACCCATGCGTCGCCGTCCTCGAAAAACTCGTGCTTCCAGACCGGCGCGATCTGTTTTACCCGCTCAATCGCATAGCGGCAGGCTTGGAACGCTTCGGCGCGGTGAGCCGTGGCGACGGCAATCACGACGCTCGCCTCGCCAATCGAGAGTCGCCCGACGCGATGCCAGAGGCCCAGCACGGCACCCGGCCATTGCTCCTCGATTTCCGTCGCGATCCGGGCGAACGCTTTCATCGCCAGTGGCTCGTACGCTTCGTACTCCAGATACTGGACCGGCCGTCCCTTGTGCGTGCCGCGAACGACTCCGAGAAACGTCGCGACCGCACCGCACCCCTCCGCGCTCTTGCGTGCGAGCCGCTCCACGTCGGCGGCGAGCGCATCGAGCGACAGCGGCTCATGGACGATTGCCAATCGGGGCAGGGACATCATTTGAGTATAGACCCGGGCAAATGGGCAACGAGACATGGCGGCCCGTGGTGCAAGTGCGGCTGCATCGGGACCCATTGCCACATTTCAAAAGTGCCCCAGCGGCCCCGATCCGCGCCCAAGGCCCGGCGCGCGCTGGATCGCGAGGACCACGTAGGCCTTTGCGGCGCGTGCGGCCGGGACCAGCGCGTCACCGAGGGCCAGGCGTGCCGCGATGGCCGACGAGAACGTACAGCCTGTTCCATGCATCTGCCGGACATCGAGCCGCTCTCCAGCCAGTTCCGTGAAGGTGCCTCCCTCGTACACCAGGTCGGTCGGCGGCCCGGCCAGATGGCCGCCCTTGATGATCACGGCACGCGCGCCGCGCTTCGTGAGCTGTTCGGCGGCTCGACGGGCCTCCGCGATCGTCCTGATCGTCAGTCCGGTCAGCGCTTCGGCTTCGAGCGTGTTCGGCGTGATCACTGAGGCGAGCGGCAGGAGACGCGTTTGAATTACGGCCAGCCCGCCGGCGTCCAGCAACGGCGTGCCGGTTGTGGCGGCCAACACCGGATCCAGGACGACATTCTTCAGCTCGAGGCGGGCGACGACCTCGGCCACTTCCTCGGCTATCGCGGACGTCGCCAGCATCCCGATCTTCGTGGCATCCACACTGAAGTCGGTGGCGACCGCTTCCACTTGCGCGGCGATCATTCCCGGCGGCACCGGCGCGGTGGCAATCACCCGCTGCGTGTTCTGGGCCGTGACGGCTGTGATTGCCGACAGGCCGAAGACACCGTGGGCGGCGAAAGTCTTCAGGTCCGCCTGAATGCCGGCGCCTCCGCTCGAGTCGCTGCCGGCAATCGTCAAGACAGTCCGCATCTATGCCCTCGGCGGACGGCGTCGCGGGTCGGTCTTTCGACGACCGGCGTCGTCCGCGCTAGAATCTGAGCACATGCAGGGGATTGCGCGCTCCGAATCACTTCTGAACGCCACGGTGTCCGACTCCTCGCTGGCGCCGGCCATTCGCGCTGGCGGAGTGGCGCTGGCCGCCATCGTCACTGCGGCGGCCGCCCAGGTCTCGGTGCCGTTGCCGTTCACGCCAGTGCCACTCGTGCTGACGCCGCTCGCTGTACTGGTCTCGGCATCGGCTCTCGGGGCCAGGCTCGGGGCGATGGCGCAGGTCGCGTACCTCATCGCCGGCATCGTCGGGCTCCCGGTGTTTGCGCCCTCGATCCAGCTTCCGCCTGGCGCCCTCCGCCTGATCGGGCCGACGGGTGGATATCTCATGGCGTATCCGATTGCCGCCTTCGTCACCGGCTACCTTGCGGAACGAGGATGGGATCGCCGGTACTGGACATCGCTTGCCGCCATGCTTGCCGGCCTGGCGATTATCTTTGCCGGCGGCGTTTCATGGCTCGCCGTGACCGTCACACATTCGGTCGCTCTCGCGATCTCCGCGGGGCTGCGCTGGTTCATCGTCCTCGACGTGCTGAAGATCATGGCCGGCGCGATGATTCTGCCTCAAGCGTGGAAGCTCCTGAAATAAGGCCGCGAGGAATGGCGCCTGGCGTCATTTCCCTCATTTTCCGAACACCAGCAAATACTGATACCGGAGAAACGTCTCGTGACTGCGCAGCTTCAGGCCGGCGGCCGCGGCGGCGCGCACGATGACCTCCGGATCGATCCGGCGGTCAAGCTCGGGACCGGGTCCGCCCGCGCCGTCCTTCTTGAAGTCGACGATGCCCAGCCGGCCGTTCGGAGCCAGCGCGCTCGCCGTGTTGCGCAGCACGCCGATCGGATCCTCCAGATAAAAATAGGAATCGACAATCAATGCGGCCTGCAGCCCGGGAGGCAGGCGCGGATCGCTGGTCTTGCCGAGGATCCTCTCGACATTCTGCAGCCCTTCGCGCTCCGTCGCGTGCTGAATGGATTCGATCATCAGCGGATTGATGTCTTCCGCATACACGCGGCCGTTGGGGCCGACCCGGCGCGCCAGTCGAATGGTGAACCAGCCGCCGCCTGCGGCGACATCGGCGACCCGATTCCCGTCATAAATCCCCAGGGCATCCATGATCCTGTCCGGCTGCTGCCATTCGTCGCGATCGGGCGGCGCCAACCGCCCGAGTTCCTCCGGCGGAAAGACGCGGCTCTGCGGCCGCTGCGGCTGCTGGCCGACGAGCGCCATCGCCGCCGTGATCATCCCCGCGCTCAGAAGCATTCGCATGGCTGGCAGGATCAGGACCAGTCGGGCTGATTCCAGAGCACTCGTTCCATGACGCTGGAGAGATCCGCTGACGGACCATCGAAATGGAAATGCGCGACGTCGCGGCCGGCCGCGACGAGCGCTTCGAAATCGCCGAGCGCCTGCGCCTGCTTCAGCACGCTGAATGAATAATCGGTGCCGGGTACGGCGGTGGTCGTCTCGTCCGGCGCCGTCAGCAGGAGGAAGAGGCCCGTGTTGGGCCCACCCTTGTGGTACTGGCCGGTCGAGTGCAGATAGCGCGGGCCGAATCCGTGCGTGGTGGCCGCGCGCGTGACGCCGCGGATGTGCCGGCGAAGCCGGCTGACGGTCGTGGCGCGGCCGCCGTCGGCGGACAGGTAGTCGAGCAGGGCGACGTAGCGGCCTTGCGCAGGCCGCGCCGCGCCGGTTCGATGTTCGCGCACGAGGCACCCGGGAATTCGCTCGACGGGCTTCAGCGGCGGGTCGACTCGAAGGGCGCCGGTGGCGCGAAACGTTTCCAGCAGGTTCTGCGTCCTGGCCTTCGCCTCGCGGACATTCGGCTCGTCAAACGGATTGATGCCAAGGCCTGCGCCGGCCACCGCCGTCGCAAACTCCCAGCGAAAGAACTCGGCGCCAAGCCCTTCCGCCGCGGCGTCGAATTGAAAGACCGGATGACCGGCGGCTGCCAGCGCCGCCCCCGTTCCGTCACCCTCGCCTGACGCCGCCGAATGCACGATGACAAACGCGCGGTCGCCGCCATAGTCGGACGCGGAAGCGACCGGTTCGTCGACCACCGGCAGCACGCCTCGTCCTTCCTTGCCGGTGCTCTCCGCGATCAATTGCTCGATCCACTGACCCAGAGGCGCCAGATCGGGCGGCAGGAGGATGGTGAGTTTGTCGCGGCCGGCGGCGGCAGCCTCGGCCATGAAGGCGCCCAGGGCCAGCCCTGGATTGTCGGTCTGATCCGTGCGGCACTGATCTGCCATGGCCCGTCCTGCGGCCAGGAGCGCGCCGGCGTCGCGGCCGAGGAGTGTGGCCGGGACCAGCCCGAACAAGGACAACGCGGAGTACCGTCCGCCGATGTCTGCGGGATTGACGAACGTGTGGCGATACTGGTGATCCGCCGCATGCGACACGAGCGGCGTTCCCGGATCCGTGATTGCCACGAAATGTCGACCGGCGTCAGGGCCCAGGGCGCGGGTCATCAGCGAGCCGAAGTGGCGTTCGAGTGATGTCACCTCGATGGTCGTGCCGCTCTTGCTTGCGACCAGAAACAGCGCTCTCGCCGGATTCAGCGACGCACTGGCCCTGTCGATCGCGCGCTCATCCGTCGTGTCGAGGACAGTCACCGAGCCGTGGCGCAAGTCCGGCGAAGACGTCTCCCGCATCACTTCGGCGCAAAGGCTGCTGCCTCCCATGCCGAGCAGGTGCACGTCCGACAAGCCGTCAGCGGAGGCGGCCTCGCCGAACGCGCGCAGGACGGCCAGTTCTCCGTTCATCCTGTCCGGTGCGTCGAGCCAGCCGAGCCGGTTTGCCATGGCGGCATGGATGCCCGCGGGAGCCGAGGCCGGAAGAAACACGGACGTGTCCCGCCGCCAGATGCGCGATGCGACACGCTCGGAGACGAGCCTCTGCAACAGGGACATGGGTATAATTAATACATGATTAATGTGACTGAAACGGCCGCCGGCAAGATCCACGAGCTGCTGGCCGAGGAGAACAAGCTTGGAGCGGGCCTGCGTGTGTTCGTGCAGGGCGGAGGCTGCTCGGGCTTCCAGTACGGCCTCATGATCGATGAGGGCGAAGGCAACCAGGAGGCCGATCAGGTGTTCGAAGTGCACGGCGTGCGCCTGTTCGTCGATCCGATCAGCCTGCGCTACCTGAAAGGCGCCGAGGTGGATTTCGTCGACAACAACATGGGCGGCGGCTTCACGATCAAGAACCCGAACGCCAAGTCCACGTGCGGCTGCGGATCCTCCTTCAGCGCGTAGCGACGTGAACCTCCGTGTCGATCCGGTCCGCCACGGAGGGCGGCCGGCGTGATCGACCTGCACCTGCACACCACCGCCTCGGACGGGCGGTCTTCTCCAGAACAACTCGTCCGCGAAGCGCTCGACGCCGGCCTGACCACAATCGCCGTGACCGATCACGATACGACCGCGGCGGTCTCCGCGGTGATGGCGCTCTCGCGGGAGCTGGGCCTCGAGAGCGTGGCGGGCATTGAAATCACGGCCGTTCACGGCGGACGCGACCTCCACATGCTCGGCTACTTTCTGGATCCTGACGCCGGGGAGCTCGCGGAGTTCCTGACGCGCCAGCGCGAGGACCGCCGGCGTCGCGTGCTCACGATGCTGGACGCATTGGAGCGTCTGGGGCTCTCGGTCGACCAGACAGCCATCCACGAGCGGGCGGCCGGGGAGTCTGGCCGTGCGCTCGGTCGGCCGATGCTGGCCGAGGCGCTGATGCGCGCCGGACACGTGCGATCGATCGCCGAGGCGTTCGATCGGTTTCTGGGAGAAGGCCGGCCGGCGTACGTGGCTCGACGAGGCGCGTCGCCGCAGCAGGTGCTCGCCCTGGTTGCGGGCGCCGGCGGCCTGACGTCACTGGCGCATCCGGGCAAGCTTCACCGGGACGAGATCATTCCCGAGCTCGTCGAGGCGGGCCTTGCCGCCATCGAGGTCGTCCACCCCGATCACGATCCGACCGACGTACGCCGGTACCAACGCATCGCGGAGACGTATGGTCTGCTCGTGACCGGCGGCTCCGATTACCATGGACCCGGCAGCGGCCGCGCCGCCGGGTTGGGGCGCGTCACGTTGGCGCGTGACGACTTCGCGCGGCTGGCGGATCGCGCAGGCTGGACGGGCGGTTCGACGTGACCGAGGCGGCGGCGATTGAGATCATCGCGGTCGCCAAACGCTATCAGGCGCCTCAGCCGCTCCGAATCTCGCGCCTGATCGTGCAGCCAGGCGATCGCCTCGCCCTGGCTGGCTTCGACGCGGCGGCGGCTGAGTTATTCGTCAACCTTGTGACCGGCGCCGCGGTGCCCGATGAGGGCGACGTCCGCATCGCCGGCAGAAATACGCGCGACATCGCCACCGACACGGAGTGGCTGGCCTCGCTCGATCGCTTCGGCATCGTCACCGAGCGCGCAGTGTTGCTCGAGGGTCTGAGCCTCGCGTCCAATCTGGCGCTGCCGCTGACGCTGGCAATCGATCCTATGCCCGAGGATATTCGTGCGCGCGTGAATGCGCTGGCCGAGGCGGTGGGGCTGGCCCAGGGGCGTCTCGTGGCGCCGGCGGCGACGCTTTCGGCGGAGGAGCGCGTGCGCGCGCATCTCGCGCGGGCGCTTGGGCCCGATCCGCAAGTGCTCCTGCTCGAGCATCCGACCGCGCGTCTTTCGACGCACGAGGCGCAGTCCGTCGGATCGACCCTGAAGGAGGTCTCGACGGCCAGGCAGCTCGGCTGGGTCGCGCTGACGGAAGACGAGGGGTTCGCGCGCGCGGCGGGCGGCCGGCGCCTCCGGCTCGACGTGAAGAGCGGAAGATTGCTCGAGGACACATTCTGGCGGCGGATCGGCTGGTAACACACTGACCGGCCTCCGTTCCCGTGTAAGATCTCCACAAGCGGGGAGGAGGACTATGAGCTTGAAGGTACGTATTTTAGGTGGCAGTCTCGCGGTGTTGTGCCTGGCGGGTGTCGTCGCCGCGCAGGTGATGAAAACGAAGTCGCCTGACGGGGCGAAGTCCTACATCATCTCGCCGAAGGACGGCGAGACCGTCAGTTCGCCGTTTACCGTGCAATTCGGGCTGAAGGGCATGGGCGTGGCCCCGGCCGGCGTGACCAACCCGAATACGGGGCACCATCATCTGCTGGTCGATCTCGATCAAATGCCGGACATGAACGTGCCATTGCCGATGACCGATCACATCAAGCATTTCGGCGCGGGCCAGACGGAAACGGAGCTGACGCTGCCGGCCGGCAAGCACACGCTGCAACTGCTGCTCGGCGACGCCCTGCACATTCCGCACGACAAGCCGGTGATGTCGGAGAAGATCACGATTACCGTCAAATGAGCGCAACGCCTCCTGCGGCGCGGGCCGATCGTGCCGTCCGCGCCGCGGGTCTTCACGCGGCTGTCTCCCGGCTGATCCTCTTCGACATCGATGGCACGCTCGTGCTGACCGGCCGCGCCGGCGTGCGGGGCATGAATCTCGCCTTCGGACGGCTGCACGGACGCGACAGGGCGCTCGATGACGTGCCCATCGCCGGCCGCACGGACAGGGCGATTGTGATCGACGCCCTGCGCGGCATCGGCGTCGAGCCCACCGAGGACGCCATCGGCGCCCTGCGCGATGCGTACATCGAGATACTGGCTGTGGAAATCCATCGTCCCGCGCCGGGGCATCCAAGTCTCGTGCTGCCCGGTGTGACGGCGTTGCTCGACGCCCTCGACCGCCAGGAGGGGACCGTCAGCGCGCTCTTGACCGGTAATTTTCAGCGTGGCGCGTCCGTCAAGCTCGGTCACTTCGCGCTGTGGCAGCGGTTTGCGTTCGGAGCGTTTGGCGATGACCACGTCGATCGGCGAGCACTGGTGTCAGTCGCCGTCGAGCGGGCGGAGGCGGCCGGCGCCCACGTGCCGGCGGAACGGATCGTCATCATCGGCGACACCCCGCGCGACATCGACTGCGCGAAGGCCAGCGGCGCGCGTGCGATCGGCGTGGCGACCGGGCCGTTCAGCCGGTCCGCCCTCGAACAAGCCGGCGCCGATCTGACCGTCGACACGCTCGAGCCAACCGATCGGCTGATCGAGTGGTTGTCGGATCGCGGTTAGCGGCGCGGCTCTGGAGCGGCGAGGTTCGCCTTCGCCGCTTCGCGTCTACGGCGCGACAGCCTTCGCGTGTCGGAGGCTCGCTGGCTCGCCGAGCCGAAGCTCGCCGTAGGCGAGCGAAGGCTGGCGGAAGCCCGTGGGAGTCGAACCCACCCTTCCCGCGTCAAGCGGGAAGCGGCCGGTTTTGAAGACCGGGAAGGCCACCGGGCCTCGTTGGCTTCCAGTTGGCAGAACTCAAGACTCAAGGCTCAAATCACGCTTCGCTTCATTATTCATGATTCATGACAGAGCATTCTCAAGTCTTGAGTTTGAGCTTTCAATTCCTATCCCTTCAATCCCAGCCAGTAGGCAAACAGCTTCGGCGCTTCGTAGAACGTCGAGCGGATGCTCCGTCTCGTTGCCCACCATCGGTTGGGATTGAAGTCATCCTCGCGGCTGCACGCCGCGGTGACGGTGGCGAGGCCGCCAAGCGCGCGTCGAAAGGCGTAGCCGGCCCGGCGGGTCGACTCGCGGTCCGTGATTACGATGAGCCGCGTCCAATGACTGGCCTCGACAAGCGGCCTGATGGCCTCGGCCTCCTGCGCCGTGTTGTCGACGATTCGAGACAGAATCACGACAGCGCTCGCCGGCACGCCAAGTTTCGTCAGCACGTCCCGGCTGATCTCCGCCTCGCTGGCGACATGGATGCCCTGGCGCTCCAGTTCCTTTTCGCCGTTCTCCGTCGTGCCCAAGCTCAGCACAATCCGCGGCGCGAGGCCTTCGCGATACAGACGCGCCGCTTCGAGCGCCCGATTGACCCTGGAGCCGCCGAGCACGTAAATGACGTCCGCCGGTTGGAGCGGATCCGTGGACGTGACGATCCGCCCGAGAGACAGCAGGAAGGCCGCTCCGACCAGGAGGGCTGAGGCGCTGGAGACGATTCGGAAAGTGAGGCGCGAACGGGGCAGGGGACGGGGCGCGGAGTCATTCGAGTGAAAGAGTTCGGGGGTCATCCTGCGGTCCCGACCGGCAAAATGACCCCCGCGGTCATTCACTTGAATGTCGGGGCAGGCCTAGCCGTCGACCAGACGAACTTCCGCGGCTCGCGGGCCTTTGGGTGAGTCCTCGGTCGTGAACTCGACGCGCTGACCCTCCCTCAGCAACTCGAACACCGCGCCGCGGACCGAAGAGCGATGGAAGAAGTGTTCGACGCCGCTCTCGTCGCGAATGAACCCGAACCCCTTGTCAATTAATAAGCGTGCAATCGTGCCACTGGGCATGATTGATCCTTCCGAGAGACAAACTGTCTCGTGTGACGTGCGTGGATTGAGCCGAGGCCAGTCTAGGCATTAAGCTTGCACCAAGTCAAGAATGGGCCGCTTCCCTTATAATTGAGGATTGTCCGCGCACACGTGGGGGCCAGTAGCGCAGTTGGGAGCGCGCATGAATGGCATTCATGAGGTCACCGGTTCGATCCCGGTCTGGTCCACCAAATTTTCATTCGGCACATCGGGCGGCCGTAAGTACTCGAAGAGAGAAGATGTTACGACGGTTCGATCGAACGCTTTTCCGCTGAACGCCACACCTTCCGGAAAAAACAGTCGCTGAAGCCGCTGCCGTTGCTCCAACGACGCCTGGATTAGTGCCGCGGCGTGCGATCAAGGTCGGGTGCGACGCCGGTGTTTCTGGCCGACATGTGCGGCGATCCGATTGCCGGGCCGCTGATCGGCGGCGCCTGCGCCGTTCCGAATCCACCCAAGCTGGCGGGCGTGTCGATCGTGCCCTCAGGCGCCCCCTTTCCGCTGGGCTTGTCGTCGCTCCCTGACGACGACCCCGACTCCGACCAAAACGTCGTGAACGCGGGTGCGATAGCCGTGTCGGTGATCGAGGGGACTCACGAAGCCACGCGAGACACGCGCCAGCGTGTCGCCGCGGGCCTGCAGCAGTTGCTGGCCCCGTGGCGGAAGAAGTAAGCCTGCGCTTCGCGCACTGGCGCATGCCGACATTGGCTGCATGGCTCAACTCACGCGGCGTTCGGAGGCGGAATTGCGCGCGCTACACGGCATGGGCCAAAGGCGCTTCGGGATTCTGAAGTCCGCGCTGGCGCAGAAGGGTCGCCATCTTCGCGAGACAAGCGAACTCAGCGACGCTCGGGGTAAGGCGTTTCACCGCGTTCCAACATATCGACCAGTGCGGCGATTTTCCTCGCACGTCCAGCCGGTGTCTTCATGTTGGTGGTGCGAAACGCGAGTGCATAAAGGTTCTGCCGCCCCAGCGACTGAAACGTCTTCCGTGCGCGCGGGCTGGCGTCGATCGCTTTTCGCAGATCGGCGGGGAAATTGGCGTCTAACGCGCCGCGCATCGGCGCGTACGCCCGGTTCCAACGGCCATCGGCCTTCGCCGCGTCCACTTGCCGCTGTCCGTGCGGCGTCATGCGCCCGGCCTTCGTCAACCGCGCGACGTGCTCGCGGTTGATCTGACTCCAGATGCTCTTCGCCCGGCGCGGCGTGTATCGCTGCAGATAGGAGCGTTCATCGAATGCCTTGCGGATGCCATCGATCCATCCCCAACACAGCACGACGTCGAGCGCTTCCGCAATCGTGATCGACGGCACGGCGGAGCCCTTCTTGTAGATGCGCAGCCACACTTCACGCTCACGTGCATGGTTCCTGCGCATCCAGGATTCGAATGCCGCTTCAGTGAAAAAGGTCTTGATCTTCCCGGACCCTGGAACGACTGAGGCCATGTTGAGGATCGACCTCTGAGGATAGCACCCCGCAGAGTCCAGGGCGCCGTTCAAGAAATCGAGAGGCCGAGGCGATCCTCAAACAGGCCGCACCCTGACGACGCTGGTGCGAGGCGCACGAGCGCGAGACCTGATGCGTTCGGCGAGTTGCCGACTTGTATGCGCGGCCCCACTCCGAGCCAACTGGCCCAAGCCCGCCTGCACAGCGGCGCGAACCTGTCCCGTGACTGGTCCCGTTCTTTCAAGAGCCGGAGTGCCTCACGCACGGCTTCGCTGGCGGTTTGGTGGAGACTTCTCGCAACCCTTTCGTTCACGAGACGTTCGAGCTCTTGGCGTGAGCGAGACAATTCATGTGAGTCAGCCCTCGCGTCGCGAGCGAGACGCGATAGCGGAGACTCTCGATCTTTGAAATAGACGCACCACGTACGACGACCGAGCAGTCCCCGAAATTGTCCATGCCAGCTCCCAAGACAGGGCTTCCGGAGCCAACAGCAGCCAGATCGCTCGATCGAGGGAGTGATTGAAGAGCGAGGATTTGCGAAGAAAAACGGCGATGGCCGAAATGCTGATCGGCGTTGAGCCGCCCTACGCAGCTCTCTGGAAGTCTTCGATTTGGCGCATCCAGCTGGTCGGTGGGTTCCATCTGGGACAAATCTGGGCCACCAAACCTTCATGCCGAGCCTCAATCGGCCGCAAGTAGCTGAAGGCCGGTGCGGTTAGGCGGGTTCCAACAAAGCTTTTTCCGTCGAACGCGATTCCCTCGGGAAAAAACAGTTGTTGGAACCGCTGCCGCTGGTCGAGTGACGCCTGCACCCACAGGTCGGCGGCACGCGGCAGCACACGTTCTGCGAACGCCAGGATGCCTTCCACGTCGAGTTCTTCGAGCTGGCCAGAATGGCGGTCGATCCGCGCGAGCGTGAGTTCCTCGCGCAATTTCTCGGCGTGACGGTCGTAGGTCTCGATGTCGGATCGAGTGTTCGAAGAGGAACGCCTCGTCCAGACGGTCCAGCTTGTCTTGAATGCCTTCGCGGCTCGCTCGGCGTTCGCAAGCTCCTCGCGGACGGCTACCTTCCTGGCCTTCCAGATCTGCAGCACGGACTCTTTGAGTAGCCGCATGTAGCGGTTCGACGGGAGATTGGGACGATCAATCGAGCCGTATAATTCGACACGTTGAAGGCCCCCAAGGTGTTCGGTCGCAGGCGATCATTGGTCAGAATCGCCGCAGGTAAGAACACGGACAAGGGGAACACCCGCGCGACGCCCTGTTCCCCTTCCTGTTCCCCCTCCCAGGCGCTGCACTGAGCGCACGACGCTCAGCGGATCGCTGCCCGGACGAAGTTCGCGATCTCCGCTAGCCCCGACGCAATGAACCAAGATCCGCTCAAACCCCAATAGCGGGTTCAAAACAGCTACACTCAACAGCATTCCTGGATCGAGACAGCCCCGCCTTGCTCAGGTCGGGCGCGGCCGTGCAATCCATTCCCGATCGCCGGTACCAACGAGCGTGCATGATGGCGGTAGACGACGTCAGCCAGCTACTCCGGGCCTGGAGCAACGGAGACCACCGCGCGCTCGACGGCCTGACGCCGATCGTCTACGCGGAGCTCCGCCGGCTGGCGCACCGCTACATGCGACGTGAGCGCCGCGGCCACAGCCTGCAAACGACCGCGCTGGTCAATGAAGCCTACATCCGCCTGGTGGACTACAAACGCATGCAGTGGCAGAATCGCGCCCACTTCTTCGCGGTGTCGGCGCAGGTGATGCGCCGCATCCTCGTCGAGCATGCACGCCGTCACAACCTGAAACGCGGACGGGGTGTCCGGCATGTCTCCCTGGAGGACGCCGTGGTCGTGAGCGAAGATCCCGGCGTCGACCTCGTGGCCCTCGATGACGCGCTGAACGCACTCTCGCGCGCGGATCCTCGCAAAGTACGCGTCGTCGAGATGCGCTTTTTCGGCGGCCTCAGCGTCGAAGAGACCGCGACGGTGCTGAAGGTCTCGCCGGTCACGGTGAGACGCGACTGGAGCAGCGCCAAGATTTGGCTGTATCGCGAGCTCACTGGTGACACCGACGATGGATTGGGATCGCTGGACACAGCTCGATAGCCTGCTCCAGTCCGTGTTGGAGCGTCCGCTCGAGGAGCGCGACGCATTCCTCCGGCGCGCCTGCGCGGGTGACGAGCCGCTGGAACGCCAGGTCCGCGCGTTGATGAGCGCGGAACCAGCAGCGAAGCATTTCCTGGAACGCCCCGCTATCGATGTGGTCGCGGCCGCGATGGCCCGCGACCAGGACCACACGGCTCCCGAGCGCGCCGATTCCCTGATCGGCCAGACCCTCTCCCACTACCGCATCGTCGAGAGAGCTCGGCGGCGGCGGCATGGGCATCGTGTACAAGGCGGAGGACACCCGGCTCCATCGCTTCGTCGCGCTGAAGTTCTTGACCGACGATCTGGCGCGCGATCGTGAGGCGTTGAGCCGGTTCCAGCGCGAGGCGCGAACCGCGTCCGCGCTGAATCACCCCAACATCTGCACCATTCATGACGTCGGCGAGCAGGACGGCCGCGCCTTCATCACCATGGAGTATCTGGAGGGCTGCACGCTGAAAGAGACGATCGCCGGGCGTCCCGGTCTGAAGATGGACACGGTGCTGGCGCTCGGCATCGAAATCGCCGATGCGTTGGATGCCGCGCATAGCGCCGGCGTCATTCACCGCGATATCAAGCCCGCCAACATCTTCATCAGCCCACGCGGCCACGCCAAGATCCTCGACTTCGGGCTGGCCAAGATGGGAAGCCCGATCGCGCACGCCGCTGATTCACCGACGCTGAGCTCCGCCGCGACGCAAGGCGGCATGGTCCTCGGGACGGCGGCCTACATGGCGCCCGAACAAGCGCGCGGCGAGATGGTCGATCACCGCGCCGACCTCTGGGCGTTGGGTCTCGTGCTCTATGAGATGGCGACGGGCACGCGTCCGATGGCGGCCGTCCGGCTCCGGGTCGAGCAGTCGCCCGGACCTGGAGCGCATCATCTCGAAGTGTCTGGAGGCAGACCGCGAGCTCCGCTACCAGCACGCGTCGGACATTCGCACCGACCTTCAGCGCCTGAGAAGGGACTCGGGCTCTACACACGGCGCCCAGCCTCACCGCCACGCGGCCGACACGCTGGAAGATGGTTCTTGCCGCTGCGACGACAGCGGTGCTGACGCTCCTGGCCGCAGGGTATTTCTATTTTCACCGGGCGCCGACGCTCACGGAAAAGGACACGATCGTCCTCGCCGATTTCGAGAACCGCACGGGCGATCCGGTCTTTGACGACACGCTGCGCCAGGGACTGTCCGTGGAGCTCCAGCAATCGCCGTTCCTCAGCCTGATTTCGGACCGGCAGGTTCAGCAAACGCTGGCGCGGATGGGACAAGCCGAAGGATGCGCGGCTGACCGCTGAGATCGCGCAGCAGGTCTGTGAGCGGACAGGAAGCGCCGCCGTGCTGGAAGGCTCGATCGCAAGCCTTGGAAGCCAATATGTATTGGGCCTGCGCGCCAGGAACTGCAGCACGGGCTGCATTCTCGATCAGCAGCAGATCCAGGCGGCGAAGAGAGAAGACGTCCTGAACTCCCTGAGTGAGATCGTTCGTAAACTCAGAATTCGGCTGGGTGAATCACGAGCGACCGTGGAAAAGCATTCGATGCCGCTTGCCGAGGCTACGACACCGTCACTCGAAGCTCTCAAGGCCTACAGCACCGGAATAAAGGTGAGCTTATCCGTCGGCAGTGCGGAGGGCATCCCTTTCTTCCGCCGTGCTATCGAAATCGATCCCCAATTCGCGATCGCCTACGCGAATTTGGGATTCGGCTACGGCGCGGGAGCGTCGGTGTTGTCGGCTGAGAGCGCCACAAAAGCCTGGCAACTCAAGGGACGAGCCAGCGACCGTGAGAAGTTTTTCATCGACTTTACCTACGACCGGCAGGTCACGGGAAATCTGGAAAGAGCCTACCAAACCCTCGAGTCGTGGCTTCAGACCTATCCTCGCGGGGACGAGCCACCAAGTCCCCACGACTTACTAGGAGGCCTTTCCGCCCAGGGGACAGGCCGATTTGAAAGAGCGATTGAGACATCCCGGAAATATATCGCGACCCGTCCCGACGTTGCCTTCGGGTACGGCAATCTTGCGTTGGCCTATTTCTATCTTGACCACTTTTCCGAAGCCGAGCGCACTCTTCAGCAAGCTTATGAACGTAAGCTTGAGAACGCTAATCATCTGGTGTTGCGATACAACATCGCGCTGTTAACGGCTGACAAGGACCAGATGGATCGGGCAATGGCTCGGGCCACAGGCAAGCGTGGGGCGGAACATCGGATGGCGCACGCGGAGGCTCTTGCGCTGGCCCGTTCCGGCCGCCTGCAAGCGGCCCGGCTGTCATCGAGCCGGGCCCAGGATCTCGCCGTGCAAGCGGGTGACCGTGAGGCGGCAGCGAGTTACCAGGCCGCACGAGGGGTGTGGGAAGCTGCTTGCGGGAATGTTGCTGAAGGGAAAAAGAACGCCATGGCGGCGCTCGAGGTTTCGAAAGGCCGGGACGTCCAATACGCCGTTGGCCTTGGCCTGGCTCTTTCGGGAGACTCTTCTCGATCAGAGGCGCTCGCCGGCGATTTGGAAAAGGGCTTCCCGGAAGACACGTTTGTGAAATTTACCTACGCACCGGTTCTTCGCGCGCTAGCCGCACTGGGGCGAGGCAAGCCGGCGGACAGCGTGGAGCAGTTGCAAATCGCTCTGCCCTACGAACTGGCTGTGAATGGCGTCAACTACAGTCATCTTCTTGGCGGTTTGTACTCGGCCTACGTGCGTGGCGAGGCTTTGAGTGCCACGCACCGATACGCCGAAGCGGCAGCCGAATTTCAGAAGATTCTCGATCATCGCGGAATCGTGGGCGCGGATCCTATCGGCGCACTGGCGCACGTGCAATTGGGACGGGCGTTCGTTTTGTCGGGAGAGAAGATCAAGGCGAAGGCTGCCTACCAGGATTTCCTCACGCTCTGGAAAGACGCAGACCCCGACATCCCGATTCTTAGGCAAGCGAACGCAGAATACGCCAAGGTGCAGTAGTTTTAGGATTTAGCTCCACGCGATCCTCCAGCTGGTTGAAGAAGATGTCCAAGGAAGAAGTCGGCGCCTGCCTGCAGAGCGTGCGTTCCAGGGTTTGATACAGGCTCTTACCGTTTGGGCGAACGCCGACTCGGATATCCGTTCTCGAACAAGCGAAGGCTGAGTACGCTCGATTGCGATACTCAAGAGAACCGGGCGCATTGCCGTCGCTTGTTCGCGCGTCTTCTATACGGAAAGTCATTGACTTGACGTGGTAAGCCGCGCCCGCGCCGCTCGCGGGCGCGCCACGATACCACGTCAAGTCAAGTCCTTTCCGGGATTAGGACCGCGGACCAGTCAAACCGCCATGAGCGGCATCACACCAGTGTTCCTTTAAGGCCTCCGCAGCCATCAGCACATTTGTCGGTCCTCCTGGAAGCGGCGGCGGCAAGGTCGGCGTCGCAAGCCGGCCAGCTTCCACTAACGATTGAAACTCGTTCACCAATGCGGTCGATGCGCCACACGCCGCGTCAGAATTTGGCGGGTCCTGATCGACCTTTTCGGTAACCACATTGAGCTTTGCATTCAGCGACTCGACCTGACCGCAGTTCAGGCTCGACGCAGCGTTGTGGATCGAGATGTTCAGCCATGCTTGGATGAGGTGGATCAGCGGGAGTGAATGCACTGTACTGCCGATATCCACCGTGCAGCTCACCGTCGCCGGCGGCACACGGGCTTGGGTTTCAGCAGAGAACGTGCTCGGGATCGAGGAGGACGTCGTCGCAGAGGACGTCGGTGCAGTAGGCGCCGCGCCCGTGCAGGCTGCGGCGAAGACACAGAAACCAATGACTACGT
Source organism: uncultured Acidobacteriota bacterium (assembly GCA_963724645.1). Taxonomy (GTDB): domain Bacteria; phylum Acidobacteriota; class Vicinamibacteria; order Vicinamibacterales; family SCN-69-37; genus CAVXSP01. The sequence continues at coordinate 292,356 of CAVRVJ010000002.1, read as the reverse complement.
ATCGCATGTGTTGCCTCCCAGCGGGATTCCGTCTCGGAAGCCCGTCTCAACAAGTTGTTTGCCGCCTCGAGGTTGTCTCGAGGCGTTGTGATGTTCCTCATCTCCTATAGGCGCAGACTGAGGACCGCAGCGCTCATACGAGGAATTGTCACCGGGAAACGGCGGTTCGGAGGCGAAAGCGGGGGGCAGTGGGGGAGTCGTGTCGTTCGCCTGGCCATTATTATTCTTCAGACTGATCGCGCCTACGCGGGCCTGGCACGCCTTTGCGGACTGGATTGTTCGTAGCCGCTCGATGGCCCCTCGAGCAGTGGTCGTCTTCGGCAGCGTGGCTCGCAACGCGCTGGTCAGAGCCGGCGCGAAGTTCGAGAACGGCGATGACACGCTGATTCACAGGCCTTGACTATTCCTCACGACTCGGTCGTGCGGCAGTTCCCCTGATCGTCACCTGCGAGTGTGCGTGGCGCGGCAGGTAGTTGCACCGTGACGCATAGCCCCCCAGCGGCTCGAGGGGTGAGGGTGAGGGTTCCGTCGTGTGCTTGGGTGATGCTCTTGACGATTGCCAGGCCGAGGCCGACACCTGCGTGGTCGGTGCGTATGCGTTCGGTGCCGCGCTGAAACGGTTCGGTGAGTGTCGAGACAACCTGTGGGGTGAGCTTCTCGCCAGTGTTCTCGACAGTGAGCACCACACTCTTGGGGTGGACGCTGGTCGTGACCCAAACACTGCCCTGTTCAGGCAGATTGTGGACGATCGCGTTGTGCACGAGATTCGTAATCAACTGCAGCAGGAGCGCGTGTGAGCCGATGGTGGGGGTCATGTCGCCGGAGGTCTCGATGGTGAGGCCGCGTTTTCCTGCGAGGGGGAGGAGCGTTTCACTGGCTTCTTCCGCTATGAGGGACAGGTCGACGTGTTCTCGGGTGAACGACCGTCGGTCGGCGCGGCTGAGCAGGAGCAATGCTTCAGTGAGGTTGATCGCTCGGGTGTTGACGGCGTGGAGGCGGTCGACAAGTTCGCCGGTGTCGCGGTTCAGATCGTTGCGGGCCACGTCGAGAAGTGTCTGCGTGATCGCGAGCGGGGTGCGCAGTTCGTGGGAGGCGTTGGCTGCGAATCTCTGCTGTTCGGCGATGTGTGCCTCGAGCCGCGCGAGCATGGTGTCGAAGGCGTCGGCGAGCTCGCGGAACTCATCTCTGCGGCCCGGGAGCCGGATTCGGTGAGAGAGCGATCCGTTCGTGGCCATGCGTGTCGCGTCTGTGATGCGAGTCAGCGGGGCGAACATGCGGCCGGCGAGAATCCACCCTCCGACGAGACCGAACACCAGCAGGAATGCCAGAACGATGGCCGCGGCCGGAGCGAGAGCGCGCAGGAGGTAGGAGCGGTGCCCGGGCACTAAGCCACCGAGCGTGCTGATCACATCGTCGGGTACGTATCGCAGGAGGAAGTCGAACGATTGCCCAGGGCGGCCGGCGAGCCATGCGGCCACCAGCATCAAGAAACCTGCCAGCATGAGGAACCCGGCGTAGCTGAGGGTGAGTTTGAGGCGAACGCTCAAACCAGGGGCTCTATCCACGGTCTCCTCCCTCTCGCCCGGTGTCTGGTTGAGTGTCGATGCGGTACCCGACGCCGGCCACGGTGGCGATGATCCAGGGTTCGCCAAGCCGTTTGCGCAATCCCGAGACCGTGATGCGCACGGCGTTGGTGAACGGGTCTGCGTTCTCATCCCACGCCCGTTCCAGTAGCTCTTCGGCGCTGACGATACCGCCTTCGGCAGCGACGAGGACTTCGAGCACGGCGAACTGCTTCCTGGTCAGCGCGACGTAGCGGCCGTCCCGGTAGACCTCTCGGCGGAACGGATCAAGCCGCAGACCCGCGATCTCTCGCACAGGCGGCCTGTTGTGGGCACGCCTGCGGTTGAGTGCTCTGAGCCTGAGCACGAGTTCTCGGAGTTCGAACGGCTTCGTGAGGTAGTCGTCGGCGCCGAGCTCGAACCCGGAGGCCTTGTCGTCGAGCCGGTCGGCAGCGGTGAGCATGAGGATAGGCATGCCGCGGCCGGAGGCGACGATGCGTTTGGCGATCTCGTCGCCGGAGGGGCCGGGGATATCGCGGTCGAGGACGGCGATGTCGTAGGCGTTGACGCTCAGCAGCTCCAGAGCGGTGTCGCCGTCACCGGCGATGTCTGCCGCGATCGCTTCCAGGCGTAGGCCATCGCGGATGGCTTCTGCCATATAGGGCTCGTCCTCCACGATCAACACACGCATGCTCCGATCCTAGACTACCGAGCTGGCGCATATCGTTCGCATATCGAAAACGACATACGTGCTGGCAACAGCACCCTGCCTTGAATGGAAGCGTGACCTTCAGCGCACCAGCACGAACAATGACCCGTCGGATTCGCAGGATCCTTGTCGCCGCCCTGATGGTCGTCATCGCGGCGATCACCGCAGCCCACGGTGCGCTTGGCGAGGCTGACGGTGCCGTCCCCGACGGCACGACGGTCTTTGATGACGAGATTCCGGGTGTAGCCAACCTTGATCCAGCTCTCCTCGGTGCCCTGCGCCAAGCGGCAACTGATGCCGCGGAAGACGGGGTCGAGCTCTTTGTCAATAGTGGGTGGCGTTCCCCGGAATACCAGGAACAACTACTCCATGGGGCGGTCCGGAAGTACGGCTCAGAAAAGGAAGTTGCCCGATGGGTGGCCACCTCCAACACGTCTGCTCACGTGTCGGGGGACGCCGTCGACATTGGGCCCTTCGATGCCACGGCGTGGCTATCCAAACACGGCGCCAAGTACGGGCTATGCCGGATCTACAGCAACGAACGCTGGCACTATGAACTGCGTCCCGAAGCCATCGATTACAGTTGTCCTCGCAGGTACGCCGACCCTACGCACGATCCAAGGATGCAGCAGCGACCAGCGCTCGGCATGGAACCGGTGTCAACGCCAACACAACACGTGGGGAGAAGACATGAGTAGCCAGTCGCGCGAACCGTGGACCTTCGCGACGGTCGAAACATTCACGCAGGACGTGCGTCACGCGCTGCGATTGATGCGCAGCGATCCGGCGTTCACCGTCACCGCCCTCGCCACGCTCGCGCTCGGCATCGGCCTCAACACCGCGATTTTCTCCGTCGCCTACGGGGTGCTCTGGCGTCCGCTGCCGTATCCCCATCCCGATCGCCTCGTCCTCGTCTCGTCAGCGCAGCAGACCGGGACCGGCGTCAGGACGTTCTCGACCTGGCCGCCCGTGACGTACGAGGGGCTGCGCGCGCGCGTCACCACGCTCGATCACCTCGCGGCTTACAACTCGATCGACGTGCAGCTCACCGGACGCGGCGAGCCGCTGCAGGTGCCCGCGCTCGACGTGAGTCCGAATTTCTTCACCACGCTGGGCGTGAGTCCCGCGCGCGGCCGCGCGTTCCTCACCGGCGCCGCAGCGCCAGACGACGATCGCGCCACGATTGTCAGCGATCGGCTGTGGCGAACGTCGCTCAAAGGCGATCCGGCGATCGTCGGACAGTCCATCACCATCGACGGCGTTCCCCGTACCGTCGTCGGCGTGCTGCCGCCGGACTTTACCTTCAAACTGGTGATCCCGCGGCTCGGCGCGCTGCCGGACGCGGACATCTTCCTGCCCAATCGCTGGGCCGGCGACACCGGCAGTAATGCGTCTCTCTTCCTGCTGGGCCGCCTGAAGCCAGGCGTGACGCAGGAACGCGCGGAAGCGGAATTGACGGCGCTGGTGAACGATCCGTCGATCGCGCCCACCGGCGCACTCACGATGGCCGGCAGATTCTCCTCGAACGCCCGCACGCTCGCGCGCGCGGCCGGCTTGCAGGAGCAAGGCACGGAGTCGGCGCGGCCGCTGCTGCTGATCCTGCTCGGGGCGGTGTCGTTCGTGCTCCTGATCGCCTGCGTGAACGTCGCGAACCTGCAGATGGCGCGCCTCAGCGCGCGCCGCGGCGAACTGTCCGTCCGCATGGCCCTCGGCGCAGGACGCCGGCGGATCGTGCGTCAACTGCTGACGGAAGCGGTCGTGTTGTCGCTGCTGGGCGCGGCGCTCGGCGTGATGCTCGCGTGGCTCGCGATCGACGCCACCCTGCCGCTCGTGCCGCGATCCATGCTCCCAGGCATTGGCGGCATCGTGATCGACGGCCGCGTGATGGTGTTCTGCCTCGGCTTGACGCTGGTCTCGACGCTGCTAATCGGCCTCCTGCCGGCGCTGCGCGTCAGCGGGGCCGCGTTTGGCGAAGGCCTCGCTCTGCACGCCGGCGGCGCGCGCACCGCGGGCGATCATCAGGGCGAGCGGCTGCGGACGCTGCTGGTCGCCGGGCAGATCGCGATGACGCTCGTCCTCCTGATCGGCGCGGGCCTGCTGATTCACAGCTTCGTGCGTCTCACGTCGGTGTCGACGGGCTTCGAATCGAGCGGCCGCGACGGCGTCGTGCAGACCGTCAGGGTGACGTTGCCCGAACGCCTCTACGACGGGCCCGACCGCATCCATGCGTTCGCGCGGGACGTGCTCGATCGCATCCAGTACCTGCCGGGCGTAAAGTCCGCGAGCCTGATTAACTCGGCGCCGTTCCAAATGATGTTCATCCAGGGCAACTTCGAGATCGAGGGTCAGCCGAAGCCGACGCTCATGGCCGGCACGCCGAAGATCGACGCGGGCTATTTCAAGACCATGGGGATTCCGCTGCTGGCGGGACGCGAGTTCACCGCACAGGACACGGCGGCAGCGCCGAAAGTGGCGATCGTCAGCGAACGCATCGTGCGCGAATGCTGTCCGGGCGGGCCGCGCGAGGCGCTCGGCCGGCGCGTGCGCTTGAGCGTGATCGATCGTGGCGAATGGCTGACGGTGGTGGGGGTCGTCGCGGACATCCGTCAGAGGAGTCTCGCTCAGGAAGTGCAGCCGCTGATCTACGCGCCGTTCCAGCAGGATCGCAGCGGGTTCCTGCGGTTCGTGTCGTTCGTCGTCCGCACGGCGACGCCCGGCAGCGCAGCCGATGGCATCCGCGCGGAAATTCGCCGCGCCGCGCCCGATCTGCCGATCCAGAGCACGGTGACGATGGACGAAGCGGTGGCGGCGTCGGTGGCGCAGCCGCGTTTCCGAACGGTGCTGGTGGGGCTGTTCGCGATGACCGCGACGTTGATCGCGACGTGCGGCCTTTACGGATTGATGGCCTACGCCGTGACGCAGCGCCGCCGCGAAATCGGTGTGCGGATGGCGCTCGGCGCCGATCGCCGCGACGTGCTCCGCCTCGTGCTCACGCGCGCGCTCCGCATCGTCGTTGCCGGCCTGATCGTCGGCCTCGCGGGGGCCGCCGGCGTGACGCGCGTCCTGCAGACGTTCCTGTTCGGGGTGACGCCAACCGATCCGCTCGTGTTCACGGCCGTCACGCTGCTGCTATTGGCGGTGGGACTGATGGCGGCGTGGCTGCCCGCGCGTCGCGCGACAAGAATCGACCCGTGGGCCGCGCTGCGCGCGGAATAGCCATCAAAGCGTGTCGGAGCGGCGTCGAGCTGGCCCGATTTTATGAGGGAGTGCCAACTGATGCGACGTATTACATCAATTCTGAGCGTGGCGGCGGTCGTCTTGATGGCGGCCGGTTTGGTCGCACAGGCGAAGCCCAGCTTCGCTGGCGAGTGGAAGATTGTTCCTCCGGACGGTGGCCGGGGTCAGGGCGTTCCCGGGGTGGACCTGACCATCACGCAGGTCGCCACCGCGATGACTGTTGAATACAGGGGCGGCGGCCAGACGCCAGCGCCGGTGAAGCTCACCTACAAGCTCGATGGCTCGGTGAGCAAGAACATCGTGACCGGCCGCGGCGGCGGCGCGCCGGCCGAGCAGGTCTCCAAAGCGATGTGGGCTGGCAACAAACTCGTCGTGACTACCACGACGGGTGCCGGTGAAGAGAAGCGCACGTTCTCGATGGACGGCGACTATCTCGTCGTCGAAACATCGGCGCCAGCGCGCAACGGCGGAGCCCCGAACGTCACCAAGGTGACCTACAAGGAATACGTGCGCGGCTTCGGCGGCTAGTTTCGATATGGGTTCCGGTTCGGGTTCTTGGACGGACTCAGGGGCGCATGGCTCGCCAAGTTGTCGTTTCCCGCTTGTTCTTGGAATCTCTGCTCACCGTCCGGTCCCCGACGGGTGCCTTGACGGTCCACTTACGACATCTGGAACGCCTCATGAAAGTGGACCACGCCTGCCCTGCCTTGCAACGCACCCTCGACGAGTTCGAGAACCATAAAGACGTCATCAGGCACCTCGAACTCGCACGAGATCCCGAACCTCGCGGCCTGGACGAAACCGAAGCGCGGGTAGTACTCGGCGTGGCCGACGACGAACACCGCCTGCGCGCCACTTCTTCGGCACTCCTCGATCCCCGCATTGACGAGCGATGAACCGATCCCACGGCGTTGCCGATCCGGGAGCGCCGCCATCGGCCCCAGCGCAACGATCCGCATGCCGTCCGCGCCGGTGATCGTGACCGGTGAGAACAGAATGTGCCCGACGATTTCCCCCTCGTCGACGGCGACGAGAGAGATGAGTGCGACGCCGGCAGTGCGCAACGCGTCGACGATGTCGCCTTCGAGTGTCGAGCCGAACGCCGCCCGGTGCAGGTCATGGATGCGCGGCGCGTCCTCGCGCCGTTCGAAACGAATGTGCATGGTTTCTTCTCGATGGACCGCATGGGTCCGGGCGCGTCGCGATGCAACCGTGTCGGTGCACACACGACAACTGCGCCTGGTTGATGACCGGTTGTGAAAGGGATTCGAGGAGGGCCGACACTCGAGGACGCTGCCGCAAGGCGCGTCACCGAAGGTCGGCTAGGAAACCGACGCCATGAGGCCTCAGTTTACGCGAGGTCAGTCGAGGACAGCAATCGCTTCGACTTCGACGGGAGGCAGGATCGGCCAGGGACGCCACACCAATCCACGTCAAGGCTCGAAACGGCGCGAACGCGCCGGCGACGCGTGACGAGCACGAGAAGCAGTGCGTCCGTCCGCGTGGCGCCCCGTCATTCGGGTTATCAGCGCTCGAGGGCGCGTCCGCACGGACCGTGCAGGTCGAACACCCCTCATCTGCTCTGGCGTGGTATCTGTAGCACGCGGGCCTTGCGATCGCCCGGCACAAACCAGGTTCCATGCTCGTGCCTCTCGCCGCAGCGCTCGTCCTGTCCATGACGTGCCAGTCGCCGTCGACGGATCGGGACCTCGCCGAACAACTGGCGCGGTCAGGACGAAGCGTCGAAGCGCTGGCCATCTTCGAACGGATCGTCGCCCAGAATCCCGCCGATGTTGAGGTCCGGCTGTGGATCGCGTTGCTGCAGCTCCGCACGGGACGCCCGGAAGAAGCCGAGGCCGGATTCCGCGCCGTCGTGCTCGAGCATCCTTCCAACGTCGACGCGCGCATCGGGCTGGGCGCAGCCCTGACACGGAGAGACGCCTGGAAGGAAGCCCTGGCGATTCTGCTCGACACGGAAAGGGACGCCGGTAACAACGCCGACCTGTTCGCCGCGCTCGCCCGCGCCTACCGGCGCGCCGGTGACGACCGCCGCGCCCTCGAGTACTACCGGCGGGCGATGGCTCTCGCGACGGGTGATCCGGACCTGGTCGAGGGGTACGAAGCTACACTGCAAGCGTACGGCTCATCGATCGTGGTCGAAGGAATCGCCGAGGGAGGGGTGAGCGACGCGCGGTCAGCCTCGATGACCGCAGACGTCCGCGTCCTGCCGCGGCTGGAGATCGAGGGCAGCGCGCGCGTGCAGAACCGGAATGGATCGTCGGACACGCTGGTCGGCGGCGGCGGCATCTGGCGAATCAATCGCTCGACCAACCTGGCCATTCGCGGCGTGGGAGGCGTGGGCAACACCTCGCTGCCGAACGGCGACCTGATGGCGGAGGTCAGGCATTACCGCGGGGCGATCGAGATTGGCGGCATCGTCCGTTATCTGTCGTTCTCTGACGTCGGCGTCACTGCGGCATCACCGCTGCTGGCGTGGGATACGGGTGAGCGCTGGCGACTCGCCGCGCGCTACACGTACTCCTGGTCATCATTCCGTACCACCGGCGAGTCCTCCGGTGACCACTCCGTGCTGGTTCGCGAAACGTTTCGCAGCTGGCGCCGAGTGGACACGACCGTCACCTACGCGTACGGCATCGAAAACTTCGAGGATCTGACGGCCGATCGGCTTGAGAACCTGGGCGCGAACACCATCGCGGGCACGCTGCGGCTCCGCCTGCCATCGCTCACGTCGGTGGCCACCACGTGGGAGCGCCAATGGCGGTCGAACGATACGAGGCTCGACCGGCTGACCGTGACGATCGTGCAGGGATTTCGATGAACAGCACGCTTCTCGAACTTTCCCGCTATGCGCCGCTCGTGGTCAGGGCGTCGGTCGTGTCCGCGGCCACGATGGCTGCCGCGGTCGTCGTGGAGAGGGCGGTGTTCGGCTTACAGCAAGCGCGGAGACGCCGGCTCACGCAGCAGTACGGCCCCCTTGTGCAGCGTGCACTTCAGGGAGACGAAACGGCGCGACGCGAGCTCTTGACCAGTCCCGCGAGACATCGGCTCGGGATCGCGCGGCTGCTGATCGAACCACTGATCGAGGATCGCGACCCGGAGCGAATCATCAGGACTCGCGCGATCGCGCAGGGGATGTCGGTGATCCATCTGGCCGACCGTTACCTCCGTAGCCAGTTCTGGTGGCGGCGCGCGCTCGCGCTGCGCGCGCTGGGGCTCGTACAGGCCAGGGACCACACCGCTCAGCTCATCGCCGCGCTCGACGATCCACATCCGGACGTACGGGCCGCCGCGCTCGACGGGCTGACGGATCTGCACGATCTGGCGACGCTGCAGGCCATCGTCGTGCGGCTGCACGACACCACGTTGCACCGTGGCCGGCGCGGCGCAGTGCTCAGGGCGTTCGGATCCGACTGCGAGCCATTCCTGCTGGAGTGGTCGGAGGTCGATCCGGCAAACCGGCTGAACTACATCCACGCTCTAGCCATCTGTGGCACTGCCCGGTCACGGGAGGTCCTATGCCGCTGGACTCGCGACGCCCGCGTCGAGGTACGCGCAGCGGCATTTGAAGCACTTGCGTACGTGGGACTTGACGATGACGCCGCACGGGTCGCCATAGAGGGGTTGGACAGCGCCGACCCGCCAGTCAGGGCGATGGCGGCCTACGCGCTGCGCGGCTGGCGGGGCTCGGGCGATGCGGCCGCCCGCCTCGCGCGCCATCTCGACGATACGTGGGCGGTCGCCGTGAGGGCCGCGCGAACGCTTCGGTCGATGGGCCATGCCGGCGTCGTCGAGTTGCAGGCCCGGGCCTCGCGCCAGGACATCAGCGGCCTGCTCGCGCGCCAGATGCTGTGGCAGCCGAGCGCTCACCGATGATTTCCTTTCTGAGCGACGCGTGCGTCGCCCTCTCGCTTTTGATCTCCGCCTACTTTGTCCTGTGGAACGTGTCGCAGATGGCCATGGGCCCGGTCGCGGCAGTGACGTTGTGGCGGCATCGACACCGGCACACGCGGCGCGCCCGGCGCCTGCCCGCGGGTGTCGCTGTTCCGCCGCTGGTTTCGATTGTCGTGCCTGCCCACAACGAAGAGCTGACGATTGTCGAGAGTCTGCGCGCCCTGCTCGCGCTCGACTACCAGCCTCGCGAGCTCGTGGTCATCAACGATGGATCCAAGGATGGCACGTTGGAGCTCCTGCAGCAGACCTTTGCGCTTGTGCCCGCACCCCTGGCATTCGCCCAGCCGCTTCGTTCGGAGCCGGTACGCGGCATCTACAGGTCGGTCAGCGAGCCCGATCTCGTGGTTGTGGACAAGGAGAACGGCGGGAAAATCGGATGCGATCAACGCCGGCATCAATGCGGCGTCAGGCGTCCTGGTGCTGATCATCGATGCCGACACCGTGCTCGAGACCGACGCGCTGAGCCGCGCCGTGCTGCCCTTCCTCGAAGACCCGACGACGGTGGCGACCGGCGGCAATGTCGGGATCGCCAACGGGTGTCACATCGAACGCGGCCGCGTCGTCGAGATCGCGCTGCCGCGCAGCTGGCTCGCGCGCTTCCAGGTCATCGAGTACATGCGCGCGTTTCTGCTGTTCCGGCTCGCCAGCGCATCGCAGAATGCTCTGGTGCTCATCTCCGGTGCATTTGGCCTGTTCCGCCGCGACGCGGTGATCGCCGTCGGCGGCTTCGACCAGACCGCAATCGGCGAAGACATGGACCTCACCATCCGCCTGCAGCGGCACTTCCGCGAGCGCCGCCAGCCGATGCGCATTGCATTCGACCCCAACCCGCTTTGCTGGACACAGGCGCCCGAGGACTGGCAGTCGTTGCGGTCACAGCGTTACCGCTGGCGCCGTGGATTGCTCCAGACGCTGTGGCGGTACCGCCGGATGATCGGCAACCCGCGTTTCGGCCTTGTGGGAGTCGGATCGCTGCCGTACCTGGCCTTTTTCGAGGGATTGGGACCTCTGCTCGAGGGCGCCGGCTATCTCATCACGTTCGTGGCCGCGGCCCTCGGCTACATCGACTGGGAGTACTTCCGCCTGATGATCGTCGTCTCGGTGTTGCTCGGCGTCGCGGTTACGCTCCTGGCGGTTCTGCAGAGCGATGTCACGTCGCGACGTTACGTCGGAGGGCGCGATCTGACGCTCCTCGTGGTCGTCGGCATCCTTGAAAGCTTCGGCTATCGCCAGGTGAATGCCATGTGGGGGTGCCTCGGAACCGTCAAGGCGTTGACCGGAAAGGGCGGATGGGGTGCGATGAAGCGGCAGGCATTCCGAACGTGATCAGCTTCGCCGGTCCGTTGTCACCGTCATCCAGCCGCGAAGCTCCGCAATGCCGCGCAGTCAGAGGACGGTCTGACTCGAATCGGCATGATCCACCAACTTCAGCGGACGACGCCACGCGATATATGAGACAAGCCGTCTGACTTGAAGAGCGATCCGCGGTACCTTGACGGCGTATGGCCGTCCATTGGCGCGTTGCCGGGCTGCAGGCTTTATTGGCTTCTCGACTCTCCGGCGCGGGTGAGCCAACTGCTGAGGAGCCTCGCGGCCGCATCGGGCGTCGTGCCGTAAAACGGCATGAGCGCGGTTGTCCCGCCCGGCTGTCCCGCGATTTGCGCGCGCCATCGGTCCTGACCAACCGGGAGCACCTCGATCACGTAAGATCGACCATGAATGGTTTCTTGAATGCGGACGATGTTCACGCGGATACGGATTGTAATCGTTGGGCCGCGCCGCGCAAGCGAAGCGCGGTGCGAAGCTGCACCAGGAACGAGCGACGTGCGTGATTTGCTTGGCAGCTAGGACAAAAAAAATCTCGACTGGCGGGGCGTGCACAGGTCTTCAACCTTTCTTCCACAGGTTTTCCACAGGCCGGTCGTCGTGAAGGGCTGTCCCGCCATCATCGCCGCTTTCGTCGCGTCGATCGGCGCGAAGCGGGGCAGCGCGCGGCCGCTCGAGGCACACGTCAGCGTCCCTGCGCGCGTTCGACGGCAAGGGGTGCAGTGACCCGTCCACAGACCCGCCTGCAGCGCCGGCGCCTGGTTCGGACGCGCGATCTGTCCGGCTTTCGACAGGCCCTTGTCAAGCTCGCCGTTTCCGATGACGCCCTCTCTGCGGTCCGGCGGGCCCTGATCCTTCCGACCCGCGCGTCGATCGAGCTGTTTCGTCAGACGCTGGAAAAGGCCGCTGCGAGCGCCGGCGGCGCCGCGATCGTCCTGCCAGCGCTCGTGACACGCGATGAGTGGATGAGCCGTCTGCACCAGAGCCTCCCTGGAGCGCCGCCGCTGCTGACCCGCTTCGAGCGAGAAATTCTCATGGAACGCTCGGCGCGTGAAGCCGCGAGGCGCAAGCGGATGCCGGGTCCACCGTTCGAGATCCGGCCGGGTCTCGTCGCCGAGATGCTCTTGTTCTACGACGAGCTGCGCCGTCGGCGGCGCACGGTCCGGCGCTTTGCCGGCGCGCTCTTCGCGGAACTGGGCGTCGAGCGCGGCACCGATCGAGGCAGCGAGAGCCTGATTCACCAGACATCTTTTCTCGCGTTCTCGTTCCTGGCGTACGAGCGCGCCATGGCCGAAAGCGGCGCCATCGACGAACACGAGCTGCGGCGCCGCCTCGCAGGCTCAGACGCCCGCTTTCCCTTCGATCACATCGTCGTGGCGGTCGCTGACCATCCGTCGGATCCACGCGGCCTGTGGCCCGCCGACTTCGACCTGTTGAGCCGCGTCAGCGGCGTGCTCGAGCTCGACGTCGTCGTAACCGATGAGGTGCACGACGCGGGGTTTCGCGATCGACTGGAACAGGAACTGCCCGGAATCGAGGAGACACGGATGGATCCGCAGTCGCCCGCGCGTGGGGAGACCGTCGCGCCAGCACTCCTCATCCGGCCGGCGTCGGACGATTCGGAGCGACTCTGCTTTGTCGATCGCGATCGCGAGGAAGAGCTGCGAACCGTTGCGCGGATGATTCGGCGTCAGGTTGAAACGCAGGACTACAGGCTCCGCGAATCGACGGCGATCGTGTTTCAGCGCCCGCTACCGTACCTGTACCTCGCACAGCAGGTACTCGGCGACGCGCGGGTGCCGTTTCAGGCGCTGGACGCGTTGCCGCTGGCGGGCGAGCCGTACGCCGCCCTGCTCGACCTGGTGCTGGAAGTCGCGTGCACCGGCGGCACCCGCGAGGCGGTCGTGGCGCTGCTGCGCTCACCGTTGATGCAGTTTCATACCGCCCGAACCCTCGTCGACCACGATGATGCCGCCGCCCTGGATGCCGTGCTCCGGGAACGGCGGGCGTCGGGCGAAGCCGAGACGTATCCGGATGAAGTCGCCGGTTATTTCGCCGGCCGCACGACGCGAAACGGAATCGATGCGGCACGTGCCGAACGGGGCGCGAATGCCGCGGCTGCAGCCGGTGCCGCGCTCAGGGTGTTTCGCGAGGCGGAAACCGCCTCGGCGCAGGTCGGCGCCGTATCGGCCTTTCTTAGGCGGCACGAGCGGGGGCCGGATACTGACGATTCATGGCGTGAGCCCTACCTGCGCGCGCGAGGGGCCGTGGTCGCGCTGCTGGACGGGTTTGCGGAGGCGTGCCGGCGCTACGACGATCGCCCGCGTCCGGCCGAGCGGCTGGCCGGTGTCCTTCATCACTGGATCGAGCGACAGACCTTCGCACCCGAGCGCGGACCGGGCGGCGTACGGCTGGTGGACGCCGTCGCGATCCGGTTCAGCGAAGTCGATCACCTGCATCTGGTGGGCCTTGTGGAGACGGAGTGGCCCGAGCGTCCGCGACGCAGCATTTTTTATTCGAGCGGCCTGTTGAAGTCGCTCGGCTGGCCTCAGGAGAATGACCAGGTTCGCTCGCAGCAGGCGGCGTTCCGCGATTTGATCGCGCTCCCGTCCCGCACGCTGCGCCTTCACGCGTTTCAGCTCGAGGGCGATGCCATCGTCGCGCTCTCGCCCCTGATGGATCTGGCGCGAGGGATGCCCAGCAGGCAGGACGCGGTGCAGACCGATCGACGAGTGTTCGCCGACGAACTGCTGGCGACCGGAACGCCGGCGGCGATCGGGCTGGACGCGACGGCGACGGAGTGGCTGCGCTTGCGTGCCGCGCGCCCGCCGCTGGCGGAGCCCCGGTACAGCGGCTTGGTCGGCTCGCAGGCGGCGCAGGCCTATCGTGTCAGCCGCGTCGATCACTACATCGACTGTCCGTTCAAATACTTCGCCGAGAATGTGCTCGGACTGCCGGAAGAGCGGGACGAGTTCTCCGGGCTGTCGCCGCTCGAGCGCGGAACCCTGGTGCACACGCTGTTCGAGCAGTTCTATCGCGCGTGGCAGCAGGAAGGCCGGGGAACGATCACGCCGGCCACGCTGACCGAGGCCCTCGAGCTGTTCGCCCGCCTCACCCGCGACGCGTTGTCGCGGCTGCCGGAAGCGGACCGCGCGCTCGAGGAGACGCGCTTGCTGGGCTCGATCGTCGCGCGAGGCATGGCCGAGCGTGTGTTCGAGCTCGAGGCGAATGCCGGCGGTGATATTGTCGATCGCCTGGTGGAGTTCGAGCTGCGCGGCCCGTTCACGTTTCCGAAGCTGAACGGCCTCGAGGAACGGATAGTCGACATCCGCGGGAAGGCCGACCGCATCGACGTCTTCGCGAGCGGCGATCTCCGCGTGGTCGATTACAAGCTCAGCCGGCTGCCCGACGTCGATAGCTCCATCCAGATCGCCGTATATGCGCACGCGGCGCGCCAGGCGCTGGAGGCGCGCGACGGACGTGCGCATCAAGTGATCGAGGCGATGTACCTCGCGTTCGGCGACGAGGGCAAGACGGAAGGCAAGCTGGCGGCGCGAGGGCCGTCGACGATGATGGCTGTGGAGGCGAGGGCGTCGGCGTTCGCGGGTGTGATCGATCAGATTGAGTCCGGCCGGTTTCCGCCGAAGCCGCTGCGTCCTGGCGACTGCCAGTGGTGCCGGTACGCGGGCGTGTGCCGCAAGGAATATGCAGCCGAGTCTGTTTGACACGCTCGTGGACGACGCGCGGCCGCCGGACCAGGCGGCGCGCGACTTCGCGGTGGATCCGGCCAACGACGTCGTGCTCGAAGCGTCCGCCGGCACCGGCAAGACGCGTGTGCTCGTCGATCGGTACATCCGATTGATCGACGCCGGCGTCGATCCGCGCCACATTCTCGCCGTGACGTTCACGCGGAAGGCGGCAGCCGAGATGCGCGACCGGATCCTCGCGGCCCTGCGCCAGCGCGCGGAGACCGAGCAGCGGCTGTCGGACCGCTGGCGCGAGCTGCGCGAACGGATCGCCGACATTCAGATCTCCACAATTGACGCGTTCTGCTTTTCACTGTTGCGAGAGTTCCCTCTCGAGGGCCGTGTCGATCCGGCGTTCGAGATCGCCGACGAAACCGAGATGGCCAGGTTCGGCGGGGAGGCGATGGATCTCACCTTGCGGGCCGCCCGCGGCCTCGTGGCGACCGATGAGAACGTCCGGCTCCTGTTCGCCCGCGTCAAGCTTGGGCCGCTGCGCGACGCGATTCAGTCATTGCTCGACCGGCGTCATATCGCCCTGCCCGCCGTGGCGCGGTTTGTCTCGGAACACGTCCGGTTCAACAGCGCGTCGGAGGCCGGCGCCGCGTTTTTGCGGCGCCTCAGCGATCTGTTCGATCGATCGCCGCACGCCGGGGCCATCCTGGCCGACGGGCCGATCGACTCGCCGGAATTCCGCTGGCTCCTTGGCGACCTGCAACAACTCGCGGATTTTCCTGGCGATGATCCCGGCCGGGTCCAGCAGTTCCAGCGGCGGCTGCAACGGTACTTCATCACCGGCGATGGCAAGCCACGGGCGCAGGTGGCACGACGTTTCACGAAAGATCTGTTCGCATCCGCCGAGGCCAGGCGGCGGCACGACGCGGCGATCAGGGCCATCGCGCCCGAGATCGCGGCGGAGCTCGACACCCTGGTCTCCGACGTGCGGGGATTGCTCGCGCGCGGCGTCCAGAGAGTGCTCGCCATCGCGGTCGACAGGTACGACCGGCTCCTCGATGAGCACGCCGTGCTCGATTTTGCCGGAATGCTGGCGAAGGCCGTGGCCCTGCTCAGCCAGCAGGAGGAGTTCGCGCGCAGCCGCCTGAAATTGCAGTCGCGCTATCACCACGTGCTGGTCGACGAATTTCAGGACACCAACCGCCTGCAATGGCAGCTCGTCGAGCGGTTGATTGACGCCTGGGGCGAGGGCGAAGGGGCTCAGGACGCGCCAACCTCGATCTTTGTCGTCGGCGATCGCAAGCAATCGATCTATCGGTTCCGACACGCGGAGGTCACGCTGCTCGACGAGGTCGCGCGGAAGGTCGCCGCGCTGCGACCCGGCCGCACGGTCCGGCAGGCGATCACGCACAGCTTTCGCGCCGTGCCCGAACTGCTGGCATTTGTCAACGCCCTGTCGGCCGAGGTGCTCGGCACCGAGGATCTCGATGAACGCTTCACCTACGGCGACACGGATCGCTTCCCCGTGCCCGACATCGGCGCCGACGCCCGGCGTGACGGAGTGCCGGTGCTCGGTCTCATCGCCGAGCCCTCGATGGACGCCTGCGCACGGGCGCTCGCAGCTGAAGTCGCACGTCTGCTGGACGGCACAATGGTGCGCGATCCGCAGGGCACGAGACCGGCGCGGCCCGATGACATCGCCGTTCTGTTCCGTGCGCGCACGGGCCATCAGTTCTTCGAGTCGGCACTCGAGGCCCGCGGGATCCGGACGTACGTCTACAAGGGACTCGGATTCTTCGATGCTCCGGAAGTCCAGGACCTCCAGGCGATCCTGAGGTATCTCGCCCAGCCGGAAAGCGACCTGCGCGCGGCGGAGTTTCTGCGCTCGCGCCTGGTACGCATCTCGGACGTCGGTCTGGCGCGGCTGGCGCGTCCCGGTGGCCCGGATTCGTCAGGCGGTTCGCACGGCCCGGCCTTTGCTGAGGTGCTTCGATCGCCGAATGCCGACCTGGCGCCTTTCGGCTTAGACGCTGACGATCAAGCGCTCCTGACGCACCTTCGCCCGTCCGTGGCACGCTGGCTCCGGCTGGCCGATCGTGTGAGTCCGAGCACGTTGGTCGACACGATCCTGAGGGACTCCGCGTATGCGTTCGAGCTGCGGGGCCGGCGGCTCGGCCAGGCTCGCGAGAACATCAAGAAAGTCCGCGCCCTCGTGCGGCGGATCGAAAACCGGGGTTATGCGACGCTCGGCCGCATCGCCGAGTATTTCGAGACGCTCCGCGCCGGCGACGAATCCCATGCCATCGTCGAAGCCGCTGGCTGCGTGAACCTGATGACGATTCACGCCGCGAAAGGCCTCGAGTTCCCGATTGTGTTCGTCGTCAATCTCCACGTGCCAGGCAGAGGCCGATCGTCGGCGTTCTCCGTGATTGAGCGCGGTCCCGACGGCGAACCGGAGGTGGCGTTCGGATCGTCGGATGCCACGAGGCTCGAGGATCTCCGCGAGCGGGAGGAACTCCGGCGTCTACTATACGTTTCGGTCACGCGCGCGCGCGACCGGCTCTATCTGGCCGCCGAGGTCGACGACACGCGGGGCCGGCTGCAGCGGGGTGCGCGGAGCCTGGCCGCGTTGCTGCCTGCCAGCCTTGGCGACTTGTTCAACGCGGCGACGCCGGCCGGCGACGTCAATTGGGTCACGGCATCAGGCGCGTTCGCCTTCCGCGTGTGCCGACCGGACGCCGATCGGGGCGAGCCGGCACCCGAGCTCGATCGGGAACCGGAGTCGTTCGAGGCGGATGTGACACCCGTTTCGGCTTTGGACCCGGTGGTCGTTGCAGCGACGGCAGGAGCCGGCGTCATGACCGCGTTGCCGGCTCTCGACCTGAATCCACCGGCGCCGTCCGATCGCCTGCAAGGCACGATGGTCCACCGTCTGTTTCAGCGTCAGCTTGACCCGAAGCTGCCTCAGTCCGCCGTCGCCAGCCTTGTCCGGTCGCTATTGCGATCGGAGGAATCGGCGGAGGTGGCCGATATGGAAGCCCTGAGTCGCGAGGTCGCCACCACCTATCTCCGGCTGCGGCGGCGAGAAGAAGTCGTCCAGTTGCTGACCCAGGGGACATGTCACTACGAAGTCCCATTCTCGTTTCAGCCGGCCCGAACGGAAGGTGTGATCGTACGCGGTCGCATCGATTGCCTGGTGGTGCGCCCTGATGGGCGGATCACGATCGTCGAGTTCAAGACGGGACGCCCTCGCCCCGAACACCAGTTGCAGGCAAGCATTTACGGCGACGCCCTTCGAGCCGCGATGCCTGGGCGCGACATTGATGTCCGCCTGGTCTACCCGTAGAAGTCGCCCGCAGGCCAGCCAAATTCTTTCCAATCCCGCCAGAAAAATGAATCTGGCGTCGTTCGGGCACTTCGCCAAAACAGGACACGATTGTCTCAAGGTGCGTCAATCCGGCCCGCTTTTTACGCGATTCGCAGGCGGTACCGTCTCTGTCCGAGGCGGGGAAGTTGGCGATGCATTTGCAATACGGGGGGTAGCCGGGGAGGAACGGAGGAAGGTGCCCAATGGTCCCAACGCCGAGGCCGCAGACGCAAACGACGACGGTGCCGAAGGCCGGCCGCGCGCCCGCGCTGCTGGAGTTGGTCGCGCTCGACAATCTGCCGTGCGGCTGTGTGGCGGCCGCCTATCGCGCCATGCCCTGGGACCTGGCAGTGGTCTCCCTTGAGGCCAAGGGTCCGCACTGTCCGAATCTGGTCCATCTGCAGGGACGCGTGCTAGAACTTGGCGCGGTCTCTGATCTCCTCGGTGAGGAGGGCGAAGAGTGAGGTACACTCTTCCGGGCCTGCCGGGCTTCAGGGGCCGGCCCGAACGGAGTGCAGACTTGTCGCTGACGTGTCCGAATTGCGGGAATGCCGAAAATTTCCTGGTCAAGACGTTGCAAATGCACCTGTTGCGGGTCTTCGAGGGCCAGCTTCAGCCTCCGCTCGAAGAGGGTCGGCCAGCGCTCGTCGAGCTGCTGTGCGACGAATGTGACTCCACGCTCGATCTCGATATCCTCGATGAAGCGTCCCGTCGCGAGTTGATGATCACGCTGGGCGTCCGCTAGAGCCGTTCTCACTTTCCTGTAGCGGGCAATCCTGCCAAAATCCCGCCGGAATGCTCGCGGTTGGGGGCGGTTTCCTGCTACGAGGAGGTGAGACCGGCTCTAGCCAGTCACGCGGGGACGCGTTCCTACCAGTTTTCGGGTATCGTACGTCTCGTGCACGACTATTTCGAGATACTTGGCGTCTCGCGGGATGCGCGGCCGAGTGAGATTCGGCGTGCCTGCTGCCGCTCTGCGCACGCCACGCACCCGGACGTCTGGGACGGCGATGTCGTGACGGCCCCCCGTCGGGCCGGCGCGAAGCTGAGTAAGAGTGTGCCGGTCACCCGCGATTTGTCGGATGCCGCGATCGACTTCGTGGACGCGGGCGCGTTCGTCGACGCCATCCGCGCCACATTCTTCGCCTGAGCCAACCGCGACGCCTTCGCTTGCATCTGACCGTTCATGCGGCTCCACCTCGAAGCCCTTGTCCTGCTGCAGCGCATCTGGGGCGCATTCGGGGCCATTACCGCGGTCGCGCTCGTCGTGCTGGCGGCCGGCGCCGAAGCCGCTCTCGCCGAATCGGGTTCAGTCGGCCGCGCGGAGGTGGGCGCCGTCTGGCTGCTCGCCGCCTGCGCGGCGATGCTGGCCACGGGCGCCGCCGGCGCATTTCTCGTCGCGCGCGGACTGAAGCGCCGTCACGTTTCTGGTCGGTCTGCCGCGCTCTTTCTGGCCATTCTCAACCTGATCGTCGTGCCCTTCGGCACGGCCCTCGGGGTCTACACGCTCTGGGTTCTGCTCAATGACGACGCGCGTCGTGAATTCGGCAGGCCGCTGCGCGCGCCGGCGCCCGGAGGAGGTCCGTCTGCGCGATAGAATGACCATATGGCCACACTGACCGACGAGGTCGTCCTTGACGCGCTGCGTGCGATCAAGGATCCGGATCTGCACAAGGACATCGTGGCGTTGGGATTTGTCAAGAACGTGCGCATCGACGGCAGCCGCGTGGCGCTGACGATCGAGCTGACCACGCCGGCCTGCCCCGTTAAAGACCTGATGCGCGATCAGGCGCGCGCTATCCTGACCGGGCTTGGCGCGACAGACGTAGACGTCGAGATGACCGCGCAGGTGCGCGCGGCGGTCCGGCCGGACGCGAAACTCGCGCCGGTCGAGGGCGTGAAGAACATCATCGCGGTCGGCGCCGGCAAGGGCGGCGTGGGCAAGACGACCGTCGCTGTCAATCTGGCCGTCGCGCTGGCGCGGCGCGGCAGCCGGGTCGCGCTGCTCGACGCGGACATGTACGGGCCGAACGTGCCCATCATGCTGGGGTTGCACGCACAGCTCGAGACGGACGGCAAGAAGATCGTGCCGGCGGAGCGATACGGGCTGCAGACGGTCTCGCTCGGCTTCCTCACACCCGATGACGCGCCGGTGATCTGGCGCGGTCCGATGCTGCACGGGGCAGTGACACAGTTCTTCCGCGACGTCCGCTGGACGGACGTGGATTACCTCGTCGTCGATATGCCCCCCGGCACCGGCGACATCGCGTTGAGCCTCAGCCAGAGCGTGCCGGTCGCCGGCGCCGTTGTCGTGACAACCCCGCAGTCGGTGTCCATTGCGGACACACGGCGGGCCGTGCTGATGTACCGCAAACTCAATATTCCGGTCCTCGGGCTCATCGAGAACATGAGCCATTTCGTATGCCCGGACTGCGGACACGAAAGCGACATCTTCGGCAAAGGCGGCGGCGAGCAGCTCGCGGCCGAGTTGTCGGTGCCGTTCCTCGGCCGGATTCCGCTGTACGAGCCCGTGCGGAGCGGCGGAGATACCGGCGTGCCCATCGTCATCGGAGAACCGGCATCGCCCGCGTCGCGCGCCCTGATCGCGGCGGCCGAGCGCGTCGCCCAGCAGGTCTCGATCGCCTCGTTCGCGCGAGGACCGATACCGCTGACGCCAATCGGGTGACATTCAGAATTGGAATCCCGTCCCCATCCGTGAAGATTCCCTTCACCAAACAGACCCTGTCCAACGGCCTCGACGTCATCGTCCATGAGGACCATCACGCGCCCCTCGTCGCGGTCAGCGTCTGGTATCACGTCGGATCGAAGAACGAACGACCGGGACTGACCGGCTTCGCGCATCTGTTCGAGCATCTGATGTTCGAGGGGTCAGCGCACCAGCCGCACGGGTATTTCGAGCCGCTGCAGCAGGCGGGTGCGGCGGTAAACGGCTCGACCAGCGCGGACCGGACCAACTACTGGGAGGTCGTCCCGACCGACGCGACCGAGCTGGCGCTGTGGATGGAATCCGACCGGATGGGCTGGCTGCTACCGGCGCTGACTGAGGCCCGGTTCAACACGCAGCGCGAGGTCGTCCTCAACGAACGGCGTCAGAATTATGAAAACCGGCCGTACGGGTTGGCGCAGTTTGCGCTGCACGAGGCGCTCTATCCGCCGGGGCATCCGTATCGATGGCCGACCATCGGCGATCCGGCGGATTTGCGCAGGGCGGGCCTTGACGACGTGCGTGATTTCTTTGGGCGGTTCTATCACCCCGCGAATGCCTCTCTGGCGATTGCCGGCGACATCGAGACGGCCGAGGCCCTTCGGCTTGCGAGTCGATGGTTTGCGGAGATTCCAGCGGGGCCCGCTGTCGGACCGGTGCAGGCACCGGCGGCGACGCCGGCCGGCGCCCGAATCGTGCTCGAGGATCGCGTTGAATTGCCGCGCCTCTATCTGGCCTGGCCGACGCCGCCCCTATTTGCGCGCGGCGACGCCGCGCTCGATCTGCTGAGTGACGTGCTCGCCAACGGGCGCGCATCCCGCTTGTACCGTCGGCTCATCCACGATGAGCCGGTGGCGGCCGACGTCGCTGCCAGCCAGGGATCCCGGGAACTGGGAAGTTCGTTTCAAGTGGTCGCGACTGCGGCGCCGGGACGTACTCTTGGCGAACTCGAGGCGATTATCGGCGAAGAGCTCCGCCAGGCCGCCGCTGGCGGACCAACACCGGAGGAACTCGAGCGGGGCCGCCGGCAGGCGGAGGCGTCGTTCATCTATCGTCTGCAGACGCTCGGCGGATTCGGCGGCCGTGCCGATCAACTGAATGCCTACAACGTCTACCGTGGGACACCGGACTACTTCGACGAAGATCTAGAGCGGTATCTGGGCGTCACGGGACCCGATCTCGCCGACGCTGCGCGTGCGCTCGACCCCGCGCGCGCGATCGCTTTGAGCGTCGTGCCCGCCGGCCACACGGACCTCGCACTCCCGGGTTCACGTGCGGCATTTGTTGGATGAGAGGCCGAGGGGCACTGACTACGGACATCGTGAACTTGTTGAAGCCGAGGTCTCAGTGACGCTTTTGCGTGAGCTTCCTCCCATCGTCGGACCGGCGACGCCGGCGCGTTTCCCGTCCGTTGCGCGCGAGGAGCTGTCGTCTGGTCTGCGGGTGTGGTTCCTGCCCTGGCACGTCGTGCCGGTCGTGACCGTCGCGCTATTGCTCGACGTGGGAGCGGCGGAGGACCCGGCCGCGGCTCCCGGCCTGGCGGCGCTGACGGCGGACCTTGTCGACGAGGGCGCCGCGGGGCGCGACACGATGCAGCTGTCCGATGCGTTCGCACGCCTGGGGACGCATCTTGAAATCGACGTCGGGCAGGACAACGCCTCGCTCTCGTTCACGACACTCTCACGCAACCTCGATCCGGCGCTGGCGCTACTCGCAGATGTCGTCATCCGTCCGCATCTGGCCGCGGCAGATTTTCAACGGATTCGGGATCTTCGCCTGAGTCGCCTTCGTCAGTTGAGCACGTCGGCCAGCGCGGCCGCGGATCGCGCGTTTCTGGCGGGCGTGTTTGGATCGCATCCGTACGGCCACGGCACGCTCGGGACGACGCAGGCGCTTCGTCGAATGGCGCTGGACGACGCGCGGCAGTTTCACGCGACGATGTTCGCGCCCAGAGGCGCGACGCTGATCGTGGCCGGCGATCTCAAGCCGGCCGCTGTCGAGGCTGGCGCGCGCCTGCACTTCGCGCCTTGGCGCGCCGGCGGTGGACGGGAACCGCGCCGGGCCATCGCTCCGGCCGCGCGGGCGACGCCGAAGCTCCTGCTGATTGATCGGCCCGGCGCCCCGCAATCCGAGTTGCGCGTCGGTCACCTTGGGCCACCGCGCCAATCGCCGGCTTATCACGCGCTGGTGACACTGAACGCGGCCCTGGGCGGTCAGTTTACGAGCCGCATCAACCAGCTCCTGCGTGAAGCCAAAGGCTACACGTACGGCGCGAGAACGAGCGTCGACTTCCGCCGCACGTGCAGCACCATTACCTGCGACACCAGCGTGCAGAGCGACGCGACCGCCAGCGCCATTGAGGACATCCTCGCGGAGTTTGATGCCGTGCGCGCCTCCCGGCCGGTCGCGGGCGATGAGCTGGCGCGCGCACAGAGCGCGCTGACCCGCGGGTACGTCCGGCATTTCGAGACCCCGGCCCACCTGGTGCGGGCGGCCGCCGAACTGGTCAGGTTCTCGCTGCCCGATGACACGTTCGACCGGTTCGTGCCGACGGTCGCCGCTGTCACCGACGCCGCGGTACTCGAGGCCGCGCGAGGAAACGTGCGGCCCGAGGACGCAGTGGCGGCTATCGTGGGCGATGCCGAACGGTGCCGCACGGACCTGGCACGATCGAGGCGCGAGATCGTGGATGTGACACCAGAGTTCTAAAATGGACATCGCCGCGGCAGCGCCGTCTCGCGCGCATGATCGTCATTTTCCGGTGCTAGACTTTCAATATCATGAACCTGGCCAGGTGGAGCGTCAGCCTCGTGGCCGTGATCGGCGTGCTGGCGGCGACCGTCGCGGGCGCCGCGATCTGGCTGATCGTCAGCGACCCGGTCAGCGTCGCCAACGCTGTGTCCACCGGTGACGTCACCCCCATCATGCAGGCCATCGGCGCGGTCATCTTCGACGCGCTCAAGGGGTTGTTCAAATTCCTTTGACAGGTGTCGTACCTGTCACAAGTTCTTGACAAAGAACCTGGTCAGATAGAAACCGTCGAGATAGCTGAACGGCGCCTTGCCCGTGGTGTAGTGACCGCACGGCAGGACCCCGAGCTCGTGGGTCACGCGGAGGCGTTCGAATTCGGTGATGAATCGCCGGGAGAGATCGACCGGGAACGTCAGATCGTACCGCGCATAGATCAGCAGCACGCGGCGCCCCCGGACGCGCGAAATGAACGGCCACGGGCTGATCGGCATCCAGCACTCGCGCAGATCGTCCAGAGAAATGTGTCCCTCGAGGCCATCGTGCACATGGCGCGTCGACAGGCCGCGCCAGACGACATCGGCGAAGAACGGCGACACGTGATTGAAGGCCCCCGCGCGCACGCGCTCGTCGTGCGCCATCGCGAGCATCGAAAGGCAGGATCCGAGGCTCGTGCCGACGATGCCGATTCGTTCGAAGCCCTCGCGCGCCAGCCAATCGACCGTGCGCTTGATATCGAGCACCGCCTGTCGGTTCGCCTGCAGCGTGCGCCCGACGTTGGCCGAGACGATGTAGTCGGCGCGCTGGAGCTCCGGCGGCCGCCGGGCATCGTGATACGGGAGACTGACCCGCAGCGCCGTCAAGCCGAACCGCGCGAACAGACGGCAGAGGCCGACGTGGCCGTTCTCGTCCGCGTTCCACTGCGGAATGACGATCACCGCGCGCCTGGGCTGTCCCGGGCGCCGTTCCCGCGGTTGGAACACGCGCGCGCGCACGAGATTGTTGTCGGGAAACGGCGTCACGAGCGCGCTCGGAAACCGCAGTTCGTCGCCGCGCTGCTCGTACGTCCCCACCAGCGGCGTGTCGTACAGCTCCTCGCTCTGTTCCACCGCGGCGCGCGCCCAGGCTGCCAGGCGGCCCTGCGGATCCGGGCCGGCAGAATCGAGGCCCAGCCACTCCAATCCCCATTCGAAGGGACGGACGACGCGATTGGTATCAATCGTGGCCAGGCGCTGTTCCCAGGCGTGAAAGATCCGTGTGATCACTGGACGGCAGGAGACACAATCTTCTCGACGGCGGCAGCCACGGCCAGCAGGCCGGCCGTCTGATCCCGTGCGCCGACAAGTTGAAGACCGACCGGCAGGCCGGGTGTGCGCAGCGGGATCGAAATCGCCGGATGCCCGGTCAGGTTGAACAACTGCGTCTGGCGAAGCATTCCCGCACGGATGGGCAGCGATTCGCCAGTGTCGCTGTCCACGGTGACCCCGGTCGCGCCGATGAGCGGCGCCACGAACGGCAGCGTGGGAACCATGAGCGCATCACAGTCTGCGAGAGCCGCGTCCACGACATGCCGCAATGCCCGCCTGGCCGCCCGGGCCTTGAGGTAGTCGACCGCCGAGATCGGGCGCCCGCTTTCGAGCCGGGCGCGGACGTTGGGTGTGTAGTCCGCCGATCGCGTCTCGAGGTAGCGCGCATGCCAGGCCGCGGCCTCCGGAAGCGCCACGTGCACATAGACCTGGGCGATGGTCGAGGTGCCAGGCAGGACCTTCTCCGTAATCGTCACCCCGCGTGCGCGCAGATCGTCCACGGCGCGTTCGAAGGCTGCGCGTACCTCGCCAGTCGCCAAGGCAAAGTACGCACCCAGTTGGCACAATCGGATCGTGGTCGGTTCAGGAACGACCAGCCGATCCAGCGGACGGCCTGCCATGGCCGCCCACAGCCACGCGGCGTCCTGGACCGTCCGGCCGAGTGGTCCGACGTGATCCAGAGAGAAGCTCAGGGGAATCACCCCTTGCGTCGGAACTTCGCCGAGGGAGGGCTTCAGTCCGACGACTCCGCAGGCAGCCGCCGGAATCCGGACCGAGCCGCCCGTATCGGTCCCGATCGACCCCAGACCCATCCCGGTGGCGACCGCTGCCGCGGATCCGCCGCTCGATCCACCCGGCGACCGGGCCGCGTCGCGCGGATGCCTGACCGCCCCAAACGCCGAGTCCTCGCTCGTCGTCCCGAGAGCGAATTCGTGCATGTTGGTCTTGCCGATGAGAATCGCGCCGGCCTGGCGGAGCCTGGTTACTACCGGTGCGTCACGAACGGCGATGCCGCCCTTCAGCACCCGGGACGCGGCCGTCGTCGGCTGACCAGCCACGTTGATCAGGTCCTTCAGCGAGATCGGCACACCGTGCAAGGGCCCTTTGTCGCTGCCCTGTGCGCGCGCCTCGTCGGCGGCGCGCGCGGCCGCGCGTGCCTCATCGGCGTCCACCCGGATGAAGGCGTTGGTCCGGCGATTGTTCTTGTCGATCGCCTGCAGGCTCGCCTCGACGAGGTCGACGGCGGTCGTGGCGCGGGAGCGCAGGGCGGCTGCAGCAGCAGTGATCGTCTCAATCGACATCGGGAGCAGGCGGCTTATTGAGTCCCGGCGTCCTTCAGGGCGGCGTCGAGTGCAGTGACAAATTGCTCGTACGGCTGCGCGCCGCCAATGGGCTTCAGCACGCGAACTTTGTCGGCCTTGAGTTCGCGGATCCCGACGAAGAACCATGGCGTGCCGGTCGCGCCGAGCGAGTTGGCGATGCTCGCGGTCGCGCGGATATCCCTGGTCGTGCGGCCGCTGGCGATGCAGGTGCGGAACTCCGACTCGTTCAAGCCCGCGTCTTCCGCGCGCGCCTCGAGGGTCGCCGGTGTGTGCGTGCCGGGCGGGCTGAACAGCCGCGGGTGGAGATCCCAGAACTTGTTCTGCTCGAGCGCGCAGCGCGCGGCCTCGTGCGCCAGAATCGCCTGGGGGTGATTCTGATCGATGGGGAAGTCGCGGAACACGTACCGGATCTTGCCGGGCTTCACGTAGTTCTGATCGAGGAGCGGCATGGTCTGCTGAAAGTGGCGGATGCAGAAAGGGCATTCGTAATCAGAGAACTCCACGAGCGTGACCACCGCGTCGGCGCGGCCCAGGGCCGGCGCGCCCGCGATGTCGATCATTTGACCTGCGGCGGTGCCGCCGGGGCCTTTGCGCCCCTGCGTCACCTGAAGCGCCAGCTCCCGGTGCGCGTCCTGAAGATTCGCCAACTGCTCGCGAAGATCTTCGATCTGCCGCGACGCCAGAAGCCAGGTGGCGACGGCAATGACCAGCGCCAGCACCGCCGCCACCGTCACGACACGCATGCGCGCGCGGAGGTCCGGCAACCTGGGGGCCACGTCCGGTTTGCCCGGTTCCGGTACGGTCGGATCAGTCACGCGTCCTCGCAGGAAAGAGGGATCCGGGGGTCAACGCGCGTTCATTGTACATGTGCGGTGAGGCGCCTGTTGGGCTTCACGGCCGTGTGCGATCTCCGCGCGACACGCCCGGTGCCAACTCCTCGGTCTCAGCGTACCGCTTCAGCGCCGCGAGCGAAATCTGCCAGTTGCGCGAGACGACTGCGTAATAACGCCGCCAGCGCGGCGAGGGCTCATATCCGTCCTGGCGCACAGTGAGTTTGCAGCCGCCGCCCTCGGCTTCGACGTACACGTGCAGCGCCATCGGGCCTATGGGACGGCCTTCCGGTGGTACCCACCAGCAGTCCGCGAGCAGCAACTGCCGCCCGGGCCGCGCGTCGATCACAGTCCCATGAAAGACGCCGCCAAGGGGACCCAGCACATCGTCGCGATAGGACGTCGTCAGCCACTCGATGGCGTACACCCCGAACGGCACAGGCGTAGTGACCGATCGCAGGGCCTGCCACCAGGCCCGCAGCGCGTCCGGCGCGAAGAAGCAGTTGTAGACGATCGTCGGCGGCGCCGCGATTGTCAGGCTTTGTTCGAAGCGTTCGCCCGGTTTTTCCGGTGACGAGGACACGGATCGCCCCGCGCGGGAGCACATAATAGTGTGACAGAACATGGCAGCACGGAAGAGTCAGGCCGTCAGGCGACGGAAAGGCCGATCCAATCGGCCGAGAGCCGCGTCTGAGACGCGGCCGGCGTTTCTCCTGCGGGAGTTTCTCGAGAGCGATGAAGCGCGGCCAATCCGGATTCTTGCCGAGTATTTCGAGCCGATGCGGCGCTTTCGCGACCAGCAGATTCAGGACACCGTCGTGTTTTTCGGATCCGCCCGGGTGCACAGCCGGGACTGGGCGCAGCAGCGACTCGCGCGCGCGCGCCTGGCCGGCCGTCAGCAGGCAGCCAAAGCGGAGCTGCACCGATGGCAGCGCGCCGTCCAATGGTCGCGGTTCTACGAGGACGCGCGCGACGTAGCGCGTCAGTTGACCACCTGGTCGCTGACGCTCGACGCGCCGCCGCATCGGTTCGTCGTCTGCTCCGGCGGCGGTCCCGGCATCATGGAGGCGGCCAATCGCGGCGCGTACGAAGCCGGGGGCAAGACGATCGGCCTGAACATCCAGCTGCCCCACGAGCAAGGCACCAACCGCTACGTCACGCCGGGCCTGGGCTTTGATTTTCACTACTTCTTCATGCGCAAGTTCTGGTTTGCGTACCTGGCGAAGGCGCTCGTGATATTTCCGGGCGGCTTCGGCACGCTGGACGAGCTGTTCGAGTTCCTGACGCTGTCGCAGACGCAGAAGCTGTCACGCGAGCTCCTGGTGGTGATGTACGGATCTGCGTACTGGCGGGAGTTGCTGGACTTCAAGCCGATGGTCACCTGGGAAGCGATTGCACCCGCGGACCTCAGATGCCTGACCTTCTGCGATTCGCCTGACGAGGCCTTCGAGCACTTGAAGAAGCACCTCGAAACGTACTACTTGACGCCGAAGGCGCCTCATGAGGCTCCGGTGCCAGACGATTGCCAAGACCAGCTCAGGCGGGCCAGGGTCCGCCGCGTAGGCCGCCTCTCTCCGAGGCCGAGGGCGCGGGGCCCATCAATACATCAGGAGCTTTTCGCGAATCTCGAGGAATTCAGCCATCTCATCGCTCCATCCGCGAATCAGTTCCTCGGCCCGACGGCCGAGGTCGAGGCCTTCGCGGAGCTCGGCAGACCCGTACAGGATGTCGATCGGCATTTTGGTGTGCTCGTATTCGTACGGCGGCTGGCGCCAGCCGAAGCGGTCGGCCCCGGCCTCTCGAAAGGCTTCAATCAGCGCGACGCCTGTGGCGACCGGTTGAAACGCCGCGCGATCCCTGACATGCACCTGGCAGCCGCCGCACGCGGTCTTCGCGTGCTTTTGAAACGTCGGTTCGAAGACGGCGGGGCGGAAATGGACCCCGGCCAGACCGCGTGCATTCATGCGCGACGCGAACGTTTCCGGCTCTACCCACGGTGCGCCGATCAGCTCGAATGGCCGCGTGGTCCCTCGTCCTTCAGACACATTCGTGCCTTCGAACAGCACTGTGCCGGGGTACACGATCGTGCTGTCGAGCGTCGGCAGGTTCGGCGACGGCAGCACCCAGGGCAGCCCGGTCTGGTCGAAATACAGCTCGCGCCGCCAGTCGGACATCTTGACGACTTCGAGCGCGGCGCCTATGCCGAAGTGATCGTTGAAGAGCCGCGCCAGCTCGCCCAGCGTCATGCCGTGACGCATCGGAATGGGATACTGCCCCACGAAGGACGTGAAGCGTTCGTCGAGCAGAGGGCCCTCGACGGCGGTGCCGCCGATCGGGTTAGGGCGGTCGCAGACGATGACCGGCAGGCCGTGGGTGCGCGCGGCCTTCAGGCAGTTGGCCATCGTGTACGCGTAGGTGTAGATGCGCGTGCCGACGTCCTGCAGTTCGATGACGAGCGCGTCCAGACCGTGCAGCATGGCGGCGGTCGGCTCACGAGTGTCGCTGTACAGCGAATAGACGGGCACCCGACGCCGGAGGTCGTTCGCGTGCGGCGTCTCGATCATGTTGTCCTGGACGTCGGATCGAAAACCGTGCTGCGGTCCGAAGATGGCGCCGACGCCCACTCCGGCGGCCTCGGCCCGGTCGGTCGCATGACGCAGTTCGGCGTCCACCGACGCGGGGTTGGCGACCAGGCCGATCGTGCGGCCGCGGAGTTGCCCGCTGTCAAAGAGCGCGTCCGAACCTAATCGAACGGACACTGCCTTGCCCCCTTTGACGATTGGCGACTACGGCAGGAAGCCGACCGCCGTCTCGATGAGCTCATGGATCGGATGCAGCGCCAGAAGACTCAACCCGATCAACAGCGCAGCGGAAATCAGCAGCCGCCCCGGCGGTCGCGCCGCAACGGACGCTGGTGAATCGTCGAAGATGCGGCGGATGCGCGCCTGGATGTTCTCGCCCCGATAGAGGGCGCTGACTGGCACGACGGCCCGCTGGTTCGGCGGCGCCAGCCGCGCCACTCGCAAGAGCGCGCTCGCCAGGTGGACCCGTCCTGCTGGCATCGACGCGACAGCGGCGTCATCCGCGGCCCGTTCGGCGGCGACGTGCCATTGCAGGCTGGCCCGCCGCGAAAACGGCAGCCACGCGACGGCGTCCGGCACGGCGGCCAGCAGCGCGCGGCGGGCATTGTCACGGCGTCGCAGGTGCCACCGTTCGTGCGCCACGATCGCGCACAACTCGTTCGGCGAACAGGCGTCCATGACAGAACGGGCGATGATCATCCGCGGCCGCAGGATTCCGACGATCGCCACGATTGGGAAGTGCGACGCCACGATCGACGCCGGGATCGGAACGCCGGGCAGGACAGCCGGTTCTGCAGACACCAGCCAGGCGCGGAGCGCGCGTCGCGTGAGCAGGTGGCCGGCGGCGAGTCTCACGGCGGCGGTGATCAGGACCGCGATGGCGATCACCGCCATCGCCAACAGCAGGAATCCGGTGCGTTCCAGGCCGGCCCGCGGCTCGAAGCGAGCGAACGCGAAGACTGTCAGCAGCGAGACGGCGCATGCCCCGGCGGCCGGGGCGACCCGCCACTTGAACAAGCGATCGGCGTTGGATCGATCGGCTGCCGCGACCCGGCGCCAGCAGAGGATCACGATCGCCGAGGCGGCCAGGCTCGCCGCGCCGTAAGCGGCCAGCGCGATCACAATGAGGCGCGGCAGAAATGTCATGGCCGCTTGTTCTCGAGCCCTGCGCGCCGGGATCGCACGAGCGCTTCGAGATCGTCGAGGAGTTCACGATCCCGATCGCTGACGGCATCCACGAAGAACGACATGAGCGGTCCGAGAGCCGCCGGATCGCTCGCCAGCGCGGTTTGGAGCGCGTCGGCCGCGCGAGCCGAATCGAATTCCGCCCGCGTCATGGACGGCTGATAGTAGAAGGCACGGCCCTGCTTCGTTCGCGTCAGCGCCCCTTTCCGGTGCAGCCGGTCAAGCGTCGTCATGAGCGTGGTGTAGGCCGCCTCTGGAAACGACGCCTGCAGGTCGCGCACGGAGGCCGCGTGAGAGCGGGCCCACAGCGCTTCGAGCACGCGCCATTCCAGCGGGCCAAAGGGCTCTCCCTGTTTGCGAATCCGAATGAAGCGAGAAAGAAGGTTCATACGCGGCGATCGGGCAGAAGTCTATCGCAGCCGCTCCGCTCCGGCATAGACGTTGAACCTGACGCACGTTCGCTCATCTCGTACGACGTCTCCGCCACAAGGCGGCTGCCTCGATCACAAGGCTTGCGCCCGTCCAGCCGGCCAGGAGCGCCAGAGGCCACGCGACCACCCGCGGGTAAGTGATGGCAAGTACGGAGCAGGTGCTCAGCAGCGCGCCGAACGTAAAGAGCGGAGCATACTCGAACTCTTCGAGGCGGCGGTTGCCTGTGACGGCGGCTCCGATACTGCGGCCGATGCCAGACATCGTTCGCATCACGCGCCGCGCCGACCGCCGTGCCCGATCGCGCGCATTCATGGGAAGTCCCGTGGCTCTGCCGCGGCGCCCCAGCACAATCTCGGTCGAGCCGGCGAGGTCGTCCTCGTAGTGCGTCTCGAGTGTCCGCGCGATGTCCTCGTCCTCAATCGCGACGTCCAGCTCCCAGTTGCCGAACCAGCTCGACAAGTTGAGGTTGGTCGAGCCAATCCGGCCCCAGCGCGAGTCGGCGACGGCAGTCTTGGCGTGAATCATCGGCCCGTTCCACTCGAAGATGCGCACGCCGGCTTCGAGGAGTGATCGATAGAGCGTCCGCGAGGCGGGAACGGTCCATCCGACGTCGCTGCCCTGCGGCAGGAGCAGGCGAACGTCAACACCGTCGTCGGCCGCGCGTCGCAGGGCTTCGACATACGGTCCGTGGCCCAGAAAATAGGCGTCCGTGACCCAGAGCGTTCGGCGCGCCATTGCAGTGACGAGCAAGTCGAGCTGCAACATGCTCCAGGCGAAGGGCTCGGTTGGGATCAGCCGAAGACTCACATCACCCGCCCGTGGAATCTCCGGCGCGTCGCGATTGAGGATCGGCGGATCGGCTTTGGGCCCGGCGAATCGCCAGGTCTCTGCGAAGGCCGCCTCGGCGTGCGCGACGGCGGGTCCGACGATTTCGACTCCGGTGTCGCGCCACGGCGGGCGGTGTCGATCGGGCCGCCCGGTCCAGTCTTCGCCGAGGCACAAGCCGGAGACGAACGAAACCTGCCGATCCACGGTAATCAGTTTGCGATGGTTTCGGTGCGTCCAGCCGAAGATGGCGGTGACAGAGGGCGGATTGAAAGATCGGATCTCGGCCCCGGCGGCGGCCAGCGGGCGAAACAGGCCAAACAGCGGAGCCCAGCCGCAACCGAACCAGTCGTAGAGCAGCCTGACCTTCACGCCCGCGCGCGCCTTTTCTGCCAGGAGTTCCACGAAATGTCGGCCCACCGAGTCGCGGTGGACGATGTACATCTCGATGTGGATCGTGCTCGTCGCACTCCGGATCGCCCGCTCCCAGGCCGGATAGTTCTCGGCGGCGTTGCGAAGCACGCGCACCCTGTTGCCGCCGACCAGCGGCGCCCCGGCCGCCCGGCTGAACGCCATGTCGCCCAGGGCCCGGAGCGTCGGCTGGTCGCGCGGCATCGGCGCAAGGCCCGCGACCGTTCGGCGGCTCATGCTGGGATGGTACGACAGGTACGACGGCCGAGCCCCTGCTGGTGACTTTCCGATGAAACTGGATTAGAACACGTACTTAATCTGAAGCTGGAACATGCGCGGCGGGTCGATGTTGGCGAGCGCCGGCAGGGCATTCGTGGCCGTGCCGACGCTGACGAGCTGACCGAACGTCGGATTGACCGTCGTAGTGTCCCCATACGTCGTCTGCGCGCGCCCGAGGATGTTCGCGTGGTTGAAGAGGTTGAAGCCCTCCAGCCTCAGCAGGATCGCGTGGCCGCCGCGCTTGATGCGCCCCTCGACGAAGAACGAGGCATCTTCGGTTGACGTTCCGCGGAACGCTGATTTGCTCACGACCTTGCCATCGATGATCGGGCGGTCGTTGTTTGCGCCGTCGCCGTTGTTGTCCACACCCGTCGTGGCGTTGAACGGACGCGCGGACGCCAGGTATGTCACTGTGCCGGCCGTGATATTCCACGGGAACTGATACATGAGCGTGATCACGGCACGGTGGCGTTGATCGAGCAGGCTGGGCCCGCGCTCGGTCTCGCCGAGCCGCTCGATGTTGCCCTGGTCCGGGTTGATGCCATTGCCGTCCGGCTCAGTGGTGTTGGTCGCTTTCGACATCGTATAGCTGATGCCGGCATACAACCGCGAGTGGCCGCGGTAGCTGATCTGTGTCTGCAAGCCGTCGTAATCGGCGACGCCGAGGTTCATCAGCACGCTGACCTGACGCACGCCGCCATTCACCGGGAGGATGGGCCGGGTAGCGTTGGCCGACGCGACGCTCCGGACCTGGCCCGGTGCCGTGCGATAGAACACCGACGGCGCATTCAGGTCGACCGTGCGGTCGATGTTCGTCCAGTGCTGACGCACGTAGTCCGCTCCGACGAACAGGCCCCTTGCAACCTCGCGCTCGGCGCCGATGGACACCACCTGACTGCGCGGATTCACCAATTTGTCCGGGTAGTTCGGCAGCAGATCGAAGTTCAGCCCGTTTCGTGCGAATTGCGCCTCGTAAAAGGCCCGCTGTCCTGGCTTGATCGTGATATCGCGGGCCGGCAGTTGCGAGGGCGGCAGCAGGCTCGGGTCGAACGACAACGGGACACAGGGTGCCGTCAGGCAGGTTGGAAAGCCGAGTTGTCCGGGAGTGGCGGTGTAGGTCGTCAGCCCGGTCAGTCCACTGGTCAGGGCGGACGCGACCACGTTCGATCGGATCTGGGTGTAGTACATGCCGTAGCCGGCCCGAATCGCCAGGCGCGAATCGCCGTTCGGATGCCAGCCCAAGCCGACGCGCGGCGCGACATTACTGTTCGCGTCGGTCAGGGTCTGCCGGTCGTAACGGACTCCGAGGTCGACTGTGAGGTCGTTGTTCGCGCGAATGCTGTCCTGGACGTACCCGGTAATGAGCCACTGGTTCAAGTTGTAGCTCGAAATCCCGAAGCTGATCGGTTGCGTGTATTGCTGCACGTCGGCCAGCGTCAGTTGATCGAGCGGCGCCGTCGTCGTGTTGCGAAAGGTGAACGTGCCCAGGACCGCCGTGCCAGGCTCGCCGCCTGTCCCGCCGGAGCTGTGACGGGCCAGACTGCCGCCGAAGTGCACGGTCTGTTTGCCATGCGCCCACGTCAGCGTGTCCGACAACTGTCCCTGCCGGCTGAAGAGGTTGGACAACCGCGACTGTCCTACCGTGAAAGGCACTGACCCGGCGCGCGTGTAGGTTGTCGAGAGCGTCTGCGCTTCCCAGAGCGTGACCGGGTCGCCGATCAGGAAGTCAAGTCGCGCCTCGTTGAGGAGACTCGAGCGGATAATCGACGTGTGATTGGCCTGGGCCGACCAGCCGCGTCGCGAGTACTTGCGCGCGACGCTTGGCGCGTTCGTGCCGCCCACGGCATCCTGCGGGTTGTCGTCGTAGAACCGATCTTCGTTCACGCGCACCATCAAACTCTGGCTCGGGCTGAACTTGTGATCGAGCCGGACGTTGATGAGCGTCTGCCGATAATGACCCGTGTACGCGAGGTTCCCGTCTGCCGGCAGCACGAACGCTGGCAGCGTGCTGGAAAGGAACGTCGTCCGGTCCTGGCGCGTGTAGTCAGCCGCGGCGAAAAAAAACGTCTTGTCCTGGACGAGCCGTCCGCCGATCGATCCGGAAACCTGGTCCAGCGCATCCGGCACGTCCGCCGGGTTGATGGCGCCGAGAGTGGGTGGCGTTGCACACGTTGAGATGGACGGGGCGCAGAAGCCCTGGGTGGAGAACGTCTTCGCCTGCAGGCTGCCGGGTCGGCTCATGAACAGACCCGCGCCATGAAGCGCGTTCGTGCCTGACTTGGTGACGATGTTGAGCGCCGGGCCCGCCGTCCAGCCGGTACTCGGCGGAGAACGCGTTCGACAGGGCAGACATTTCCTGGACGGCGCCGATCGGCACGTGTGATCAGGGCCGTCTGACGACCCCACCCTTCGTCGTCGCTCGCGCCGTCGAGCGCGACCGTTGTCTCGCGGCGTCCGCCGGCGCCCGTGACAAAGTACGTGGCGTTGACGAACAGGTCCCCCGTGCCCTTGGCCTGCCGGAAGGCGGCATTGAGCAACGGCAGCGACGTCACCTTGCGCCCGAGGATCGGTATCTCGTCGATTGTCTGGTCATCGACCCGGCGGCCGATCTGCGGATCGCTGCGCACGCCCTCGGTCGTGCCGTACACCGTCACCGCGCTCGTGCCGCCGGTCGCCACCAGCTTGATTTTCAGCGTGGCGGTTTCCCCGGCGCGCAAGGTGATTGGCGGCAGTTCCTCGTCCGCGAACCCGGGCCTCGACACGTTGACGCGGTACTCGCCCGTCAGCGGCAGCGCCGAGAAGGTCGCCGAGCCGGTCGTATTCGTCGTGGCCTCCCGCCTCGCGCCGGTCTGCGCGTTGACCACTGACACGCTGGCGCCTGGGACAAGGCCGCCGGTCTGATCGACGACCGAGACCAGAATTGCGGCTGTGTTGGGTGACTGCGCAGCCGCGGGTGCAGCGATGCTCCAGAGGAGCAGTCCAGCAGCCGCCGCGATCCGGGTCTTCATCGAGTGTCTTTTCCCAAGCCTCACACCCCCAGTTCCCTCTCATTTCCCCGTCGTCACCACGTAATCCTTGAAGTAGCTGGTGCTGTCGGTCTTGGCCCACAACCCGATCCCGCCTGCCACCGGCGGCCGCAGCACCGGGTTGTTCGCCGGCAGCAAATCTGGATTTGGCGCTGCGCCGTTGCGGCCCGGTCCAGGTACGGTGCCGAGCGTGTATTCGAGCGCGACTGTCCCGTCCAGCGTCGTCGTCAGGCTCGGACCGTTGACGGTGAGCTTCAGTTCGTGCCACGCGGCGCGGTCGATCATGAATGGCTTCGCGCGATCGCTGAGCGCCGTCAGCGCGCCGTATGTCTTGGTGAGATGACGGACTTCAAGCGAGGTTGCGGTCACTTCGTGGCCACTGTATGTACGATCCGCCCTTACTACCAGCGGTAGGGGACGGGTCTGTTTTCCACAGAAACAGCGTTCTTGGGGACAGGCCTGCCGGGGGGTCTGCCGCGCGCGAGGGCACGGCTCTGCTGTTCGCGCCCTGCCGTCTCTGGCGGGCGGCCCGTTGAGCCGGCGCGTCTCTTGGCGGTGCTCTGCCGATCGGCAGCTTTGGATTTGCCTACGGGAAATCGCGTTGGCTGATGCGGCGCGCGCGACCTGCGCTCGACCTATCTACTGGAGGAGCGGGACGCGCATCCGATGGGTTGAGCGCAGGCGCGACGGCTTCCCATGCCTCGAGACGCTCCATGGCTACGAGTTCGGAGGTGACGCGTGCCTCATTGACATAGTCGGCCCACGCGACGCTCTCGAGAAAAGGCGCCGTAAGGAGTGGGATTCGCCGCTTGCCGCGCATCCTCTCTGCGAGGCTGGACCACCGCCAGTGTTGCGCCTTTCGGACCAAGCCGGCACGGAGGGGATTTCTTTCGACATACCTGCAAACCCGGATCACATCCACTTCGGTTTCGAGTGCGACGGCCAGGAATCGACTTTTGTAGACCGGACCGAATCCAACGGTGGCGCTCCGCCGCCGCCAGCGCACGGCGTGCGTCGTCGTCAGCCAGTGCATGAACCTCGAGAGCTCAGTCGTGCTCTCGACTCGCAGGGCCAGGTGCCAGTGATTCGGCATGACGCAGAAGGCCAGAAGCTCGACCTGAAACTCATCGAGAGCCTCCGTCAGGACGTTCAGGAAGAGTTGGTAGTCGCGCACGTGCGAGAACAGCGGAACCTTGCGGCAACTGCGATTCATCACGTGGTACAGGGTTGCAGAAACTGCACGGCGCTGGCGTCTTGGCATAGTCAGGTGTCCACTGACGCAATGCCGATGCCAATTGACGCGTTTCTAGCCCCCCGTCAGACCCGTCCCCCAATCGACGGTTTCTGTGGAAAACTGACCCGTCCCCCAACGTAACCGACCACGCAGCAGACTACGGCGCCGACCAGGACGTACCAGGTCCAGGCCAGATTGATTTCCATGTGAGGCGGGGTCGAGTAGAACTTGATGGCGAGCATGCAGGCGAGCGAGACCGTCATGCCGATCATCACGCTCTGTTGAGTCGCGCGCCGCGTCAGAACGCCGAGCAGGAACGCGCCGAGCATCGGGCCATAGACGAGCGACGCGATGGTCAGGCCCGATGTGAATACGGAGCCCCAACTGCGCGCGAGAATCGCAATCCCGATCAGGACCAGTCCCCACGCGGCGGTGCACCAGCGCGACACCGCCAGTATTTGATGGTCGGTCGCATGGGGCGCCAGCAGCGGCTGATAGAAATCGATGATCGTCGTCGAGGCCAGGGAGTTCAGCGACCCGCTCAGGTTTGACATGGCCGCCGCAAAGATCGCCGCGATCACGAGCCCGGAGACGCCGTGTGGCAGGTGCTGCACGATGAACGTCGGAAAAACTTCGTCGTTGGTCGTCAGCACCGGCGGGGTCGTCGCTTGGTAGTAGGCGAACAGCATCAGGCCGACGCCGAGGAACAACACGAACTGCAGCAGAACAATCACGCCGCTCATGATCAGCGCGCGCTGGCTGTCGCGCAGGTTGCGGCATGTCAGCAGACGCTGCACCAGCAGTTGATCGGTGCCATGGCTCGCGGTGGTGAGGAACGCGCCGCCGACGACACCGGCCCAGAACGTGAAGGGCACGTGCAGGTCCCAGGAAAACGAGAACGTCTGCAGCTTGCCGGCCGCCCGTCCAGCCTCGACGATCGCGTGCCAGCCGCCCGGCGTCAGATGAAGCAGCTCGTAGCCTGCGAGCAGTGAGCCGCCGATGTAGATGACGAACTGAATGAGATCGGTCCAGATCACCGCGCCGATCCCGCCTTCGAATGTGTACACCAGCGTGAGCAGGCCGACGATGATGATCGACCAGAGCCACAAATGGGGGAGCTGGCCGACGCTGGTCGAGAGCACGGCGCTCAGCACGAGCGAAGCGGCGAAGACGCGCACCCCTTCGGCCAGCGCACGCATGATCAGGAAGAGCGAGGCCGCGAAGTGTTTCGTCGCGGTCCCGAACCGCCGCTCGAGCAGGGCGTAGGCGGTCAGCAGGTCGCGCGCGAAATAGGCCGGCAGCAGCAGCGCGCTGATCACCAGGCGGCCAATCAGGTATCCGATCACGACCTGGAGGTAGGTGAACGATCCGCCCTGTTCCGGCCGCGCGTACGAGGCGTAGACGAGCGCCGGCACGCCGATGAGCGTCAACGTGCTGGTTTCCGTGGCCACGATCGACAGGGAGATGACCCACCAGGAGGTCGTGCGGTTGCCGAGGAAGTAGTCCTTGACGGTTCGCTGGGACCGGCGGAACTGCATCCCGAACACCGTGATGCCGACCAGGTAGACCAGCAGGACCAGGTAATCGAGCGTCGAGAAGCCCATGCGAGGAGCTAGTGTTCCATAGAACCTCGTAATCCAGAATCCAGAATTCAGAATTCAGAGCGAATCTAGAACGACACGCCGAGCTGGACCTGATACGCGCGCGGCGTCACGAAGTGCGTGCCGCTGAATGTGGAGAGGAAGTTGTAGAGGGCGTCTTTGTTGGTCAGATTGACCACGCTGAAGCGCAGCTTCACCTTGGCCCTGGTCCCGTGCAGTAAATTGTCCACGCCCAGACCGAGATCGAACAGATGGCGAGGCGCAATGCGGGGCGGATTCGCGACGTCGTCCACCGTCCCGTCGGCAGGAATGACCAGGCGGGTCGCGCCGCGGTTCGGGTCGGAGCAGTCGGTAATCGGCGCACCGCGAGTGGCGAACGTGCTTCCGCAGAACAGTCCGATGGCCGCTTGCTGGTCGGGCGTCAGCGTCAAGGCCGTGGCGTAGTCCGGCACCGAGCCGGCCACGAGACCGGAATCGTACCGCCAACTGAGCGCGGCCCAGGCGCCGAGGGCCTTGGCGAAGATGTACTGCAGGTTCGTGGTGGCATTGAACTTCTGATCGTGGTCGATGCGGAAGTCCCCGGTCGCCTCCTCGAGCAGGACGCCGCCTGTAGCGGGCGGAGAAAAGATCGCGTTCGTGTGGGCCATGACGACGAACGCGCTGAAACCGCTGGCGCTCGAGGAAATTGATCCGTCCGGTGAACCCGTTCAGCCTCGAGTGGTCCCATGCCACAGGAAAGGCTATCGGCGTATCGAAGAGGACGCCGAAATCATAGGCGTTGACGGTGTGCTTGTTGAAATACCCGAAATCCACGACCACCCAGCGTCCAAATCCTTGCTGGATGCCGAGCTCGCCTTCGTTCCGTCGCCCCGGCGGTGGCGGTGCGCCCTCGCCAACAAGCGCCGCGCTCGATCCAGTGCCCGCTGAGAGCAGGAGGTTCTCGTTGTACGGTGTCTCCAGCGTACGGCCCCAGGATGCACGCAGCACCGTCCCGGTCTGCGGGAAGAGGTACGAGACGCCCAGGCGCGGCTCCGCCAGGGATTCGCTGGTCAGACCGTCATAGTGGTCGAAGCGGAGGCCCAGGTTGAACGTGGCGTGGGCGGCTCTGATCGTGTCCTGGATATAGAAGGCCTGCTGTTTGATGGTGTCCGAGCCGCTGAACTGGAACGGCTGGCCGCCGCGGGTCAGATCGAACGCGAGCAGATCGGACGAGAAGTCGGGATTCGGCACGAATTGAGCGCCGCCGACGCCGCTGCACTGGTCGGGCGTCGTCAGGTCCGTCCGGTCGGACGGACTGCCGTTGCCATCGAGGCATGGCGAATTGAACGTCGGATCGGTGAAGCCAATGCCGAAGTTCTCCTCCAGCTTCGTCGCGCTGATCGTCCCACCGACCTTCAGGTCGTGGGGGCCTGATGCGTACTCGACGTCGACCTTGGCGCCGAAATTCATCAACTTCCGATCCTGGCTGACGCTTCCCGGTGTGTCGGCGAAGGGATCCGCGCTCGGCGTGTAGGTCACATGGTCTCGCCGCACGAAGCCATTAGCCATGA
This sequence comes from uncultured Acidobacteriota bacterium, assembly GCA_963724645.1. GTDB lineage: Bacteria > Acidobacteriota > Vicinamibacteria > Vicinamibacterales > SCN-69-37 > CAVXSP01. Next base: position 252,428 of record CAVRVJ010000002.1, on the reverse strand, counting down.
GCACCATCTTCGTGCCCAGGAGACGAACATAACCGGGGGCAAAGTTGAAGCTGTTGATGGTCTGGTGCTGGGCCTGGCCGAGGTCCTGTTGGTCGTACGTGTTGGGGACATCGAAGTCGGATCGCGCCGCCTGGATATTCAGGTGGAACGTGTCCTTGTCGCTCGCATGCACGTCGAGCCGATCGAAGAAGGACTGCCTCGTGCCCTTGTCGTGCAGCGCCGTGAGCTCCGGCGGATCGAGGAACCGCTCGGTGCTCAGTCCGTCAAGCGTGAGAAAGTTGCCGACCTTCTTCGACCCCATGCCCAGGTTCAGTGCCCCTGACGGGCTGGTGAACGAACCGTAACCAAATGACACGTTTCCGGTGGGCTTCGGCTGATTGAGACCCGACTTCGTGACGATGTGCACCACGAGACTGCTCTTATCGCCGTATTCGGCCGGTGGTATGCCGGTGATGATCTCCATCGACTCCACGGCCTCCTGTGAAATCTGGTTGGAGTACACCCGACTCTGCTGATCCGTGATGGGCTGATTGTCGATGGAGAACTGCGTCTGCGCATGGTCGCCCACGGGATGGAAGAAGCCATTGGAATCGGCAACGACGCCGGGCGAGGCCAGGGTGACGACCTGGTTGAGGCCTGAACCGGAATCGAGCGCCATCCTCGCAATCAGGCTCTGATCGACGTCGGTATGCGCGGTGGGATCCCGTTCCAGGACATCCTCGGCGTGGCCTGATACCTGAACCGTGGTCGTGGCGCCGGCCAACTTGAGGGCGATGTCGAACGTGATCGGGACGCCGCTGCGAACATCCACGTCGCCTTCGAATGGGGAAAATCCCTGGGTCGTCACCGCGACGTGGTACGGATTCGGCGGCAGATTGGTGAAGCTGTACCTACCGGTTTCGTCGGTCGTCGTGGACTTCTTGAAGCCGCTGACGGGATTGGAGATTTCAACGGGAACGGAAACCATCACGCCGCCGGTGGGATCCTTGACGACGCCTTGTACGGTGCCCGCGCCGCCCAGACCCTGGGCGGCGGTGATCGAGACGATCGAAAGAAGGAACAAGGAGGCCGCGATCAATCGAACTACATGAGTCATGAACCGCTCCTGACGGGCCGCGTCGCAACCGGCAAGATCGTGCCGGGCCCGAGCCTTTTCACCGTAGCAACGGGCGCGCGGTCTGACGATGGTTCAAAGATGAGTGGCGCGTCGCAGCCGACCAGTGGCGCGGGCGGGGCAGTGAGCGGCAGCGGTGCCGACCACCGGGTCTGCCCGCCATTCATTGGTCAAAATCGACCATTCATCGGTTGAATAGACGAGAAGCGCAATCCAAACTCCCTTCTCCCGGTCAGTCTCACTACAATGGCCGGCGTGGCGCCGCCCGGGACAGGGCTGATCGTCGACCTGTTGGGATTTCTTACGGGTGTCGTGCTCTACGTGATGCTCGTCGCCATGGTGTGGCGCGAGCGAGTCGTCGAGGGCATGCCGCTCTTCGCTCGCCGCGGACGGCTGCCGCTGCTGACCGGTGTGTGCGGGCTGCTGTGGAATCTTGGCGCGCTCGCATCATTCGCCACGCAGTTCGCTGGCCGGGCCAAGCCGGTGCCGATTGTCATCGGCATCGCGTTCAGCGCGCTCGGCTTCCTGCCGGCAGTGGTCGTCCACTCATTGCTCGAAGGCCGCGAGACCGCCGCCGGACGCCGTTTCAGTCGACTGACGATCGCCACGGCCTACGGCCTCAGCGCCGCCGCGGCCGCCATGCTGGTGTCCACAGCGCTCGAGGGCTCCGCGGCGCCATCGCGACCGGCGCTGTGGCTGCTCACCGGTGGCTTCACCATGCTGACGGCGGTCCTTCTGGTCATCACCCGCGAGCAACCCATCGGCCGTCGCGGCGTCTGGGTCGCGGCCCTGTCGATTTTCGCCGTCTCCGCGCTTCATTTCGGCCGGCACGTCGGCAACGAGTCCTGGTGGGTGGATCTCATCGGCCATCACGCATCGCTCTTACTGGCGTTGGCGATCCTTCATCAAGACTATCGATTCGCGTTCGCTGATCTGTTTCTCAAGAACGCGATCGCTCTTTTGCTGTTCATGGGGATCTCGCTGGCTGCCTTCTCGACCGCCATGGGTCCGTTGACGCGGTGGCAGGGCCCCGGCGGAGCCTTGGATCCCGCGGCGGCGGTGGTGTTTCTGGTCGTGTGGATGGGCACCGCCCTGACGTTCCCATTCCTGCGGCGGCTTGCGGAGCGCCTCGTCGATCGCGTCGTCCTGCGGCGTCCCGACTACGAGGTGACCCTCTCGGAACTGGCCCGAGGACTGGAGTCAGCCGAGTCTGACGAGACAGTCGCCACTGAGGTGACCGCTGCAGCGCGCGTCGCGCTCGGCGTGTCCGAGGCGAGGACGATCGACGATCCGCTCTCGGAGAATGATCGCCGCGTCCTGATCACCGGACCGGAATTGAAGTCCTCGGTATCCCACGTGGCCTGTGCGCTCCTGCTCCGGCTGCGCACCGTGGAGCCGCCACACATCGCCATTGCTTTGGGTCCGCTGGCCGCTGGCAGGCGGCTCCTCTCAGACGACGTACGGCTGTTCGAGGCAATTTCTGGACTGGCCGCCCGCCGCATCGACTCGCTGCGCGTGGCGCAGGAGCGCATCGCCCGCAATCTTCGCGAGCAACAGATGCAACGCCTCGCGACCGAGGCGGAGCTCCGGGCGCTGCGCGCGCAGCTCAACCCACATTTCTTGTTCAATGCGCTGACGACGATCGGCTACTTGATCCAGAACGCTCCTCCCCGCGCGCTCGAGACGCTGCTCCGGTTGACAAGCCTGCTGCGCGGCGTGCTCCGAAGATCGAGCGCCGAGTTCTCGACACTGGACGAGGAACTGGATCTCGTGACGTCGTATCTCGACATCGAGCACGCCCGGTACGAGGAGCGACTGCAGGTCGCGATTGAGGTGTCGCCCTCCGTTCGCCAGACCATGATCCCGACGCTCCTGCTGCAGCCGCTCGTGGAGAATGCCGTGAAGCATGGCATCGCGCCGCTGCGGGCCGGCGGCGCGGTGCGCATCGCCGCGTGCGAGCGGGACGGCCTGCTGCACGTCGTCATCGAGGATTCGGGGATCGGCTTCGATCCCACTGCCGCTCGAACTGGCTCGGGTGTGGGGCTGCGGAGCGTTGCCGAGCGCCTGCGCGCGCATTACGCCGACGCGGCGTCGCTGCACATCCACAGCGCCACCGGAGAGGGCGCCTCTATCGAGATCGATCTCCCGATCACGAAGAACCCGCAGCTTCGCCGGAGAGTCGGGTGAGCGCGACAAAGATTCGGGTCGTTCTCGCCGATGACGAACGTCCGGCGAGGTCGTTTCTGGCCGCGTTGCTGCGTTCCCTCGATGACGTCGAGGTGGTCGCTCAGGCCGCCAACGGAGCGGAAGCCATTCAACAAATCGAGCGGCACCGGCCGGATCTCGCGCTGCTCGACCTCCAGATGCCCGAGGTCGATGGCTTGAGCGTCGTCCGCCTGCTGAAGCGCCGGTATCTCCCGCTCATCATCTTTGTGACGGCGTACGACGACCACGCCGTGAAGGCGTTCGAATTGAACGCCGTCGACTACCTGACCAAACCGGTCAGCGAAGCGCGGCTGCGCGACGCGATCCGACGCGCGCAGGAGCGGCTCGAGCGGACCGATCTGCGCGAGCGCGCGGCGACCGAGGTGCGCGACGCCCTGGCGGCCTACGACCACCTCGCGACCGTGCCGAGGCTCGAGCGGATTCCCGTGCGGCGCAAGGACGACATCGTCCTGGTGCCAGTCGCTCAAATCGCCGCCGTCGTGGCCGATGGGGAGCTGCTGCACATCACGACGGCGCGGCAGGAACGCCATACGATCTCGTACCGCTTGAAAGATTTGGAGGCGCGGCTGGATCCGGCCAGGTTCATTCGCCTCAGTCGCGGTGCGCTCGCGAATATCGATTACATCGCCCGGGTGACGCCCATGCCCGGTGGTGTCTACACCGTCAAACTACACAACGGCCAGGAGCTTGACGTCAGCCGGATCCAGTCACGGCTGCTGCGCGGGCGGCTGTTGCACTTGTAGGGGGTGCCTGGAGCTGTCAACAATACTTAAGCGAACGGCGTAAACAGGTAGTTAGGCGAGCTAAAACCAGGGACGAGCGGTCCAGCGCAGTTGACCACCCCGGGTGCGCCCGCTACAGTGACACCAGCAATGTCTCCGCGCAGGTCACTTTGTGCCTGGGTCGCCCTTCTGACCTTCACGGTCACCTTCGGGTTCGGGGCGATGACGCTTGGCCACTCGGGCCCGGAGGACGATGCGGCGTGCGGGCAGTCCGGGGTGGTGAACGGCCACCCGCGTGTGCAGTTCGAGGCTGTCAAACTGGCAGTCCCCGCGGCTCACTGCCCATTCTGCCACTGGCAACGAGTCGTCAGCGGCGCCAGCCTCGCGGCTACCAATACCGGATTCTTCCACCTCGAGCCGCTCGCACGCGTGATTCCGCCCGAGTCGCGTGCCGGCCAACCAGATGCCCTCGACGGCCGTCCGTCCCGGGGACCTCCGGCACAGATCTAACAAAGGCACAGTCTGACGGGGGGCGGACCTTCGGGTGCGTCCGCCTGCCGCACGCGCCTGCCCTCCGGGGCGGCGATCGCGGCCTTTCAATACTCCCGTCTTTTCAACAGGTGCTTGTTCTTTGAGGTCTGTGTATGAGACGTCTTGGCACGATCGCATTCGGCTGCGTGATGCTGACGGGGCTTGGCGTTCCGTCCGCGCTGGCTCAATCCTCGGCCCCATCGCCGCCCACCGCGGCTCAGGTGCAGCAGGTGCGCGACGAGCTGGATCGGCTGAAGAAGGAATTCGACACGGTGCGCCAGGAGTACGACCAGCGGATCACGCTGCTCGAACAGCGTCTGGGAGGATTGTCCTCGGGCCCGAATGTCGTCGAGAAACCGGAGATCGTGGCCAGCGCGCAGAATTCGCAGCAGCCGGCTCCTCCCGCTCCGCCCGGGCCGCCGGCCGGCCAGGAGCCACCGGCCCTGTCTGCTGGCAGTCAGGTCTCGCCGGGTACCTCCAAGGTGTTCAATCCCGACATGTCGGTAATTGGCAACTTCGTTGGTGTGGCTGGAGAGAATCCGCAGAGCAGCCAGCCCTCGATGGAAATGAGCGAGGTCGAACTCGCGTTCCAGGCCGTTGTCGATCCCTACGCGAGGGCAGACTTTTTCCTCTCCGCAAGTCCCGAGGGTTTGAGCGTTGAGGAGAGCTACCTGACGTTCACGTCGCTGCCGGCGGGCCTCCTGCTGAAAGTCGGGAAGATGCGCGCGCAGTTCGGCAAGGTGAACACGATGCACACCCATGCGCTGTCGTTCGCCGATCGGCCGCTCGTGACAGAGAACCTCCTCGGCGGCGAGGATGGCATCAACGATGGCGGCGTGTCCGTGTCGAAGTTGATCCCGAACGACCTCATCTTTCTCGAGGCCACCGGCGAGATTTTTCATCCGGACTCCGACGTCTTCAAGAGCGACGAGCGATCGAAGCTCGAATATGTCGGTCATCTGCGCGGCTACCGCGATCTGACCGAGGGCACGAACCTGGACCTCGGCTTCTCGTTCGCGTCAGGTCCGAGCGCCTCGTCGCCCGATTTCAACAAGGACCTGATTGGGATCGACGCGACGTTCCACTATCGTCCGCTGCGCCGGGCCATCTATCATCGGTTCGTCGGCCGAACCGAGCTGGTCTGGAGCCGCCACGACATGCCGTCCGCGCCGCAACAGAAAGCGTTCGGTGTCTATGGCAGCGCTGACTACCAGTTCGCGCGGCGGTGGTACGTAGGGGTGCGGCTCGATCGCTCCGGGCGCATCCAGAGCGATCTGATCGATACCGGCGGGTCGGCGTACCTGACGTTCTGGCCGAGCGAATTCAGCCAGATTCGCGGGCAGTATCGCCGGACCACGTACGGCGAGGGGGTCGTCGCGAACGAAGTACTGTTCCAGTTCAATTTCGCTATCGGCGCGCACGGCGCGCACGTGTTCTAGGTACTGAAATGGAGCCCAGGGCACTTTATGTCCTGGGTGAGATACGGAGCCCCGGGCCTTCGACCCGGGTTGCCGAGTGGGGAGTTCATCATGCGTGCACGTCTTCGTCTGCTTTTCCTTCTCATGACCGCCGCGCTCGTCGCGGCAATCGTCCACCCGTTGTCGGCGGCGGGCCTCAGAGTCGTGGCGACGACGGAGGATCTCGCCGCGCTGGCGCGGGAAGTCGGCGGCGACAAGATCACTGTCGTGGCGCTGGCCAAGGGCTACCAGGATCCGCACTTCGTCGATCCGAAGCCGAGCTTCATCCTGGAAGTCAGCCGTGCCGACATGTTGATTGTGGTCGGCCGCGAACTCGAAATCGGCTGGCTGCCGCCGCTTGTCAACAGCAGCCGCAACGGGAAGATCATGCCCGGCGCGAATGGATATCTGGACGCGTCGCTCAACGTCAAGATTCTCGAGATCCCAACGGGGCAGATCACCCGCGCCATGGGCGACGTTCACCCCCTCGGCAACCCGCACTACTGGCTCGAGCCGGGCAACGGGCGCCGCATCGCGCAGGCGATCAAGGACAAGCTGAGCCAGCTCGACACGGCCGACCGCGCTTATTTCGAGCAGCGGTACGCCGACTTCGACAAACGCCTGGCCGCGGCCGAGAAGCGGTGGGACGCCACGCTGGCGCCCTACAAGGGCGCGAAGCTCGTGACCTATCACCGCTCCTGGCCCAACTTCATGGAGCGCTGGGGATTGGACGTCATCGGCTATGTTGAACCGAAGCCCGGCATTCCGCCGACGACGTCGCACACGGTGGAATTGATCGATGAGATGAAACGCCAGGGCGCCAGGCTCATCGTCGTCGAGCCGTACTTCGACGAAAAGACGCCGCTGTCAATCGCGAAACAGGTCGGCGGGGAAGTCATGAGGCTGGCGCCGTCGGTCGGCGGCACCAAGGAAGCGACCGACTACATTCAGCTGTTCGAGTACGACGTGAATACCCTGGCTGCGGGCCTCAAGCGGACCACCGGAAAGTAGCGCCAATGGACTGGTCGATCTTTCACTTTCTGCTGCCCGCGATCGCGGCGACACTGATCATCGCCGGGATCCACGCCTACCTTGGCCTGCACGTCGTGGAACGGGGCGTGATCTTCGTCGACCTCTCGCTGGCGCAGATTGCGTCGCTCGGCGCAGCCATCGCGGTCTGGCAGGGTTTCGATCCGCACGAGCCGACGATCTACTGGATGAGTCTCGCCTTCACGCTGCTCGGCGCCCTGATCTTCGCCATGATCAAGGGCCATGAGGCGCAAATCCCACAGGAAGCCATCATCGGCATCACCTACGCCGTGGCGTCCGCCGCCGTCATTCTGACGATGAGCAAGGCGACCGGCGAAGCCGAGCATCTCAGGGACATGCTCGTCGGCAACATCCTGTCGGTTCAGTGGCCGGAGGTGTGGCTCACGGGCGGAATCTACCTGGCCATCGGCCTCTTTCATTGGGTGTTTCGCCGGCGGTTCCTGGAGATCTCCCTCGATGCCAAGGCCGTCGCGGCGCGCGGCATCTCCGTGCGTTTCTGGGATTTCCTTTTCTACGCCTCCTTCGGTTTCGTCGTGACGAGGTCGGTCGCCATCGCCGGGGTCCTGCTGGTGTTCTGCTACCTGATCGTGCCGTCCGTCGGCGCCATGCTCTGGGCGAAACACATCGGGCCGCGGCTCGCCATCGGATGGGTCATGGGAACGGGCGTCTCAATCCTCGGGATGTATTTCTCCGTCCTCTGGGACCTGCCGACCGGCGCGACGATCGTCTGCACGTTCGGCGGGATGCTTATTGTTATGGCCCTGGTCAGACCCTTGATTGTCCGTCAGGTGGCCTGAACCGCCCCCTTTTCCTGGCAGCCGAGGGGGCGAGTCGACGAGAGGTCCGTAATATCCGGCGCTACAATGGGAGCGTTGTGAGAGGCAATTTCCGCTTGGATTCTGTCGCCCGGTCCCTGGCGCTGACTAGCTTGGGATTGCTGGGCCTGTCCGCGGTGGTTGCAGACCGTTGGATGGCGGAGTTTCCAGCAGTTCCCGCACCGGTGCTCGGCGTCACGACGCCTGCGGTTCAGGTCGCGCTGACGCTGCCTGACTCCTCGCCCGCCACGCCGGCGCATCAGGCCAGGCCGCGCCCGTCTTCTGGTTTGACCTCTCGTGCATCGAATCACGACACGGCGGCCGAAACGGCGTTTGCGCCCGCCAACGACTTCATCGATAGCGGTCCTAATCAGCTGCCGGTGACGCCAGCGGCCGAAGCAGTTGAACCAGTGGTCGCCCTGGCCGCCTTGTCGGTTCCATTGCCGGTTGTCGACACATGGCAGCCGGTCCTCCCGCCCATAGCTGTGCCGGATGAGCGATCGGATGAACGGTTCTTCTCCGGGATGCTGAAAAGAACCAGCTCGTCCGTCAGCACGTCGATAGGTAAGGCCGGCAACTCCGTCGCCGGGGCGGTCCGCGTTCTCGGCGACGTGGTGAAGCGCGCGTTCTGAAACAATAAGAAAATAGCCGCGAATTTTCGACGGCGCGGGAACTTTAGGTGCTTTTCAAGGCCTGGGTCGTCCCGTACTCTAAGGTTATAACCTGAGAGGCCGAGAAAAGATCCCGTATGAGACTCGCCCGGACTTACTGGCTCGTTCTTCCGCTGATTGCCTTGATCGTACCAACTGCGCCCCTCGGCGCGCATGATACGCCGCGGTTCCAGGACCTGCCGCCTCGGCTGATCGTGGAGGCGCCGTTTGCCGATCGCGACGTCGATGCCTTGGTCGCGACACTCGACGGCCTGCTTCAGTACCAGACGGACCCCGATCAGTGGGGCCTGGATGCGGGGCACCATCTCTGGAGTTTTGTCGAACGCCTGCAGAACGGCGCGCTGACAGCGGCGCAGGAAGCCCGGGTCGAAGCGCATCTGGACGCGATCGCGCGGCAGCATCCAGACGACGCCAGCGTGATCACGAAGTACCGCTACGTCGTGAGCAGCCTGACGGTCGGGAAGGTGGCGCCCGACATTGTCGCCAAGGACCTCGACGGCCAGGAGCTTCGCCTCAGCGATTATCGCGGTCGGGTCGTCGTGCTCGCATTCTCCGGCGAGTGGTGCGGCGCCTGCCGCCTCGAGTATCCATATCAGAAGCTGCTGATTGATCTGTACAAAGATCGGCCGCTCACGATCTTGAGTGTGAACAGCGACCGGGATCCGAAAGTGGCCAAGCAGGCCAAGGCGGATCGGGGTCTGACTGTACCGTTCCTGGTGGGACGGCTTTGCCGAGAAGAACACTGGCGGTCCGATCGCCAGTGCCTGGGCGATCACCGGCTGGCCTACGACGTATCTCATCGACGAGGACGGCGTGATTCGCTTCGTGAACCTTCGGCAGGAGGACATGCTGAAGGGCGTCAAGCAACTCATGAACGAGCTCTCGGCACGATCGAGCCGATGAAATTCCAGGTCAGCTGAGCGCCTTCATCACGTCCGTTCTGGTGATGATGTAGGTCTCTTCGCTCTTGAAATCCCGCACCAGTACCGCCGGATGCTCGGGCGTGAGCATCCGCGCCAGCGCCTCGATTCCGGTCGAGATGTCCGCGAACGAAAAAGCCGGCTGCATGATCGTTTCGATCAACTGGGTCCGGATCTCGGGGTGCCTCACCAGCTCCGTGTAGAGATGTGACTCGTTGATGGAACCGATCACGCGGCCTTCCGCCGTGATCGGAAGCTGCGAGAACCCGTGCTCCGTCATCACCTGAGCCGCGTGAGCGACCGTATCGGCGCGGTCCAGCGTCACGACCGGCACGGTCTGCTTGGTCGCCACCAGATCGCGCGCGACCAGCCCGGTCTTCTCGAGAAAGCCCTTCTCGCGCATCCAGTCGTCGTTGTACATCTTGCCGAGATAGCGGGTGCCGTGGTCATGAAAGATCACGACGACGACGTCGCTCTTCGTGAACCGATCGCGCAGTTGAAGCAGGCCGGCCATGGCCGCGCCCGCTGAATTGCCCGCGAAGATCCCTTCCTCGCGCGCGATCCGGCGGGTCATGATCGCGGCGTCCTTGTCGGTCACCTTCTCGAATCCGTCGATCAGATCGAAGTCGACGTTCCTCGGCAGAAAATCCTCGCCGATCCCTTCGGTGATGTACGGATAGATCTCGTTTTTGTCGAAGATGCCGGTTTCCTTGTACTTCTTGAAGACCGATCCGTAGGTGTCGATACCCCACAGGCGAATCTGCGGGTTCCTCTCCTTGAGGAACCGGCCGGTGCCGCTGATCGTGCCGCCCGTGCCGACGCCGCAGACCAGATGCGTGATCCGTCCCTCCGTCTGCTCCCAGATTTCCGGTCCGGTCTGCTCGTAATTCGCCAGCGAGTTCGCCAGGTTGTCGTACTGATTGGCCTTCCAGGCGCCAGGTGTCTCTTTTTCCAGCCGCGATGAGACGGAATAGTAAGACCGCGGATCTTCGGGATCGACGTTGGTCGGACAGACGATGACCTCGGCCCCGAACGCCTTCAGCGCGTCGATCTTCTCCTTGGATTGCTTGTCGGTGGTCGTGAAGATGCACCGGTAGCCCTTCACGACGGCGGCCATCGCCAGCCCCATGCCAGTGTTGCCCGATGTCCCCTCGATGATCGTGCCGCCTGGCTTCAGGAGGCCGGCCCGCTCGGCCACCTCGATCATCTTGAGCGCCATGCGGTCCTTGATCGAGTTGCCGGGGTTGAAGGGCTCGAGCTTGACGAGCACCTCGGCATCAATCAGGCCCCTGGTAATGCCGTGGATGCGCACCATCGGCGTGTGGCCGATGGCATCGAGAATCGTGTTGCAGATGCGCGGGGAGGGAGACACTTCGGCGATTATACTGTTCGGATATGGGTGCTCGAGTTCGCGTGATGTGGCTGACAGTCTGCTTGGGGACCGTGCTCGCGCTGGCCCCGGCGTTTCTCTTTGCGCGCGGCGCGCAGATCCAGAGCGACCTGGACAAACGATTCCTGGAGGAATGGGATCGGCAGCCGCGCGCGACGATCGCCGTCGCGCCTGGCCCGGCCGCCAAGGTCGTGATCGTCAAGTTCAACGACTGGATGTGTCCGGGCTGCAAGTACTGGTACGACACGCTGAAACCGGTGCTGGCGAAGTATCAGGCGGCGCCCGGCGCGATCCGGTACGTGGAGAAGGACTTTCCCTGGAACTCCGGCTGCAATGCCGCGCTGAAGCAGACGATTCCCGGCCACGAGGCGTCGTGCGCCGCGGCCGCCGCCGTCCGGCTGGCGGCCGATCGCGGCAAGCGCGAGGTGATGGCCGAATGGCTGTACGCGCACCAGCCACAAAGCGCGCCGCAGGGCAAGCTGATGCTCGATGAGGTCAAAACTCACGCTTCCGACGTCCTGGGCATCAAGGATTTTGTCGCCGCCTATACCGCGAAGCTTCCGGACATCCGCAAAGACGTCTCGGACGGCGTGGCGGTCAACGTGAATTCCACGCCGACCTACTTCATCAACGGCGTCCGAACCGTCGACCAGGAAGGAAAGATGATTCCGCTGCATTACCTCGAGCTGGGCATCCAGCACGAGTTGCAGAAGAAGTAAGTTCGAGTTCGAAGTCTGCTGAACGCTCGCGCTGCCAGCGCCGGACGGGATGCTATGTTGCGCCGACTCTGCTCCCTCGGATGTCTGGCTGCGGTTTGCCTGACGGGCGTCGTCCTCCCTGCAGCCGTCCCCCAAAATCCGCAGGAACCGGTATTTCGCGGCGGCGTCACGTTCGTCAACGTGGACGTGTATCCGCGCCGGGATGGCCGGCTGGTGGAAGGCTTGCGTGCGGAGGACTTCGAGGTCCTTGAGGACGGCAAGCCGCAGAAGATCGACGCGTTCGAGTTCATTCGCATCGCGCCGAACGCGCCGGATGCCGACCGTCGCGATCCAAACACGAAAGAGGAAGGCGACAAGCTCGCCGCGGATCCGCACAATCGCGTGTTCGTCTTCTATCTGGACCTGTTTCACATGAACTTCGGCGACCCTGGGATCGTTCGCGGGCCGATTGTCGAGTTCCTCGGCCGCGCAATCGGGCCCACCGACCTGTTCGGCGTCGTCACGCCGCGGGCGCCGAGCCCGGTGAGCCAGCTCGTACTCGCGAGAAAGACCGATACGCTCGAGGCCGACCTCAGACGCTGGGTGGAAGAATGGCTCGCCGTGACGAGAGAGACGCCGATCGAGTTCCAGCTGATGACGTGCACGTTGGACGAACCTCTCGCCAAGGCGCTCGTTCACTATTTCCGGGAAGACGTGATGTGGACGGGCCTGGAAGACCTGATGGTCTACCTTCGGGGACTCCGCGACGAACGCAAGAACCTCGTCCTCGTGACTGAAGGCTGGGTTCCGGGAAAGCCGGCCGAAATGCTGCTGAAAATCGTTCAATCGACGGGCCCGCCGCGAATCGGACCGGGTCCAGGAACCGGCCGCCTGGGCGTCGGTGTGCCGCAGCCTGGCACCATCGATCACAGCTGGTGCAACCAGCAAGCCGGTCATCTCGCTTCGATCGATTGGGAGCAGCGCTTCCGCGACCTGCTGAAGTTGGCCAACCAGGCCAACGTGGCGTTCTATCCCGTCGACGTCGGCGGACTGAGGGTCTCCAGCCCGCTCAACGGTTCCGTCAACACGCTGCGCACACTGGCCGAAAACACCGACGGCCTGGCCGTCGTGAACAACAATGATCTGAACGCCGGGTTCCGCCGGATCGCCGACGACCTGTCTGCGTACTACCTGCTCGGCTACTCGTCGACGAACCAGAAGCTTGACGGCAAGTATCGGGAGATCAAGGTCAAGGTCAGTCGACCGGGCGTCTCAGTGACCGCGCGGCACGGCTATCTGGCGCCGAGCGCCGAGACCCGTGCGGCCGCTTCGGCGACGGCCGCGGCCGCCGCGGTCCCCGCGACGATTGCCGACGAACTGGCGCGCCTGTCGCGTCTGCGGTTGGACAACGAGTTGCTGACCTACGGTGTGCGATCGGCCACGGGACTCGAGGTCGTCGCGGAAATCTCGCCGCAGGAAATGGCGCGCGGCCGCTGGAACTCCGGCGCGGACGTCCGCGTCGTCTTCAGCGGATCGAGCGGCGAGAATATTGCCGCGGCCGGACGGATCGAGCCGGCCGCGCGCGGCGCCGTGGTGCAGCTGCCCCTGGCCAAAACTGACATGGGCCCGTGGCTCGTCACGGTACGCGTGTCACATGGCGCGGATTCGCTGGAGGATCGCGCCGAAATCCCTGTGCCCGCGCCGTCGACCCTTGTCGGTTCGCCTCTCGTCTTTCGCGGGACCGCGTCGAGCCGCATCCCGCTGCGTCCCGTGGCGGATTTTCAGTTCCGCCGCAGCGAGCGTCTCCGGATCGAGTGGCCGGTGCTGAAGCCACTGGATCAGCGGAGCGCGCGCGTTCTCGATCGAAAAGGCCAGCCGCTCGCGCTCAACGCGACCGTCACAGAGAGCGCCCCGCGCGAGGAGACCGATTCAGCGCCCGCGGCCGGCGCGGGGGAGGGGCCCCGCGCCAACGAAGTGTCGCTCGCCGGAGCGCGAGCGAGTGGAGGTGGAGCCCCACTCGCACTGAAGAACGTCAGCGTCGATCTGATGTTGGCGCCTCTGGCCGAAGGTGACTACGTGATCGAACTCACCGCTGGAGCGGGCGGCCAGATCGAGCGGCGCCTGGTGGCATTTCGGGTGGTGAAGTAGCGGCAGATGGAGCCTGGGGCGTTGACACGCCGAGCCACAGAGTGGCCGCGATGATGGACAGCGCAGCCGCAACGTAGAGGGCCTGTTCCCATCCCAGAGAAGCCGCAATGACGGGGGTCAGCCACGGCGAGACCATACCTCCTAGGTTGCTCCCCATGTTCATGACTCCTCCCCCGGCCCCGCTGCTGTCGCCCGCGATCGCCATCATCGTGGCCCAGAAGGGCGCCTCGACACTCAGGACGAGGCCCGTCGAAAGTGTCAGGTAGACGACCGCGACATAGACATTGCTGACGTGGGCGCCAACGGCCAGGAAGATGCCGGCAAGTCCCAGTCCGACCATCGGGACGACGCGGCGTCCTCTGGAGAATCCCAGCTTCCCCGCCACGAGGCGATCAGACACCCATCCACCCAGAGGGATGGTGACGATCGTCAGGATCCACGGCAAACTGCTCAGAAGCGCGCTCTGCATCAGGTCGAGATGCCGCACCTGGACGAGGTAGAGATAGAACCAGAAGACGAAGATATAGCCGACGTACCCTTGCAACGTGTAGCTGGCCGTCAGCAGCATGAAGCTGCGCGATTTGAGGTAGGTCCGATCGGCTCTAGGCGGCTGACTCGTGAGAGCCTGCGCCTGCCGCTGTTGCGGTTCTCGCGCTCGCAGCCAGGCCAGACCCACGACGAGGGCAGGAATTCCGGAGACCAGCAACGCGGCACGCCAGCCTGACCTGACGATGACCGAGGTCAGGAGGAGAGGCGCGAGCGCCGAGCCCAGGCCGATGGCGGCCAGAATGAGACCGTTGGCCCGCCCCTGCTGTTCCGGCGGTATCCAGCCTTGGACGCCTCGAGCCGCCGCAGGGAAGGTCGGAGCTTCACCGACACCGATGATGAACCTCAGGATCAGCAGAGCCGAAATCGTCGCCGCGCTACTCGAGCCTATCGGGCCCCAGCCGATGGCCGCCATCAGGGCCGTGCCGGCGGCCCACCAGAACGCTGAAGCCGCCAGGACGCGCGGAGCGCCGAAGCGGTCCGCCAACATCCCGCCCGGGACCATGCACAGCGCGTAGCCGAACAGGAAGGCGCTGAAGACGCGCCCCATCTGCGGCTGCGTCAGGCCGAATTCCTTCATGATCTGCTCGCCCGCGACTGACACGTTCACGCGGCACAGGTAGCTGGCGGTCGCTGTCGCCGACAGCAGCGCCACCAGCGCCCAGGGGCGACGGATCACGACGCCCTCGGTGCTTGGCGGCATGGATGAGACAGGCTCTAGCTGTGAATGCTACGCGTCGTTCATGCGGAGCGGCCGAAAGCTCGACCTTGGAGAGATGGAGCGCATGGAGCGTTCACGCCGGCGGCGCGCCCCGCCCGGCGGGGCCGGGCGGTGACGAGGGCCGTCGATCGGCGGAGACGAACCCGCCAGGGCACGACAGGAGCGGGCTCGTCTCCTTCGATCGGCGGTCCTCGTCGGGCCGCCACAGGCGGCCAGCGCCGCCGGTCCTTCTTCACGTCCTTCAGTGCTCCAAGGTGGCCACGGGTTGCCTCGAACCATGAACAACGTCTTTAACATTCACGCCTAGCTCTTGGGCAGGAACGGAAACAGTTTCCGGATGGTCGCCTCGTCCGGCTGCGTGCCGTATTCGCAGATCTGGAAGGCCTCGGCGTAATGCGTCGCGTTGCCCGACGTCGATCCGTACCATTTCACGAGCGCGCTTCTCACCGCCGGCGTAGGCGCCACGGCGCGAGTGTCCTTGAGCCAGCGTTTGCGCGCAGCGGGATCCTTCGGCACGGTGCTCAGGATGCCGTCAACCCAGGGCAGCCACTCGTACATCTGCGACACGTGTGCGTCCAGCATGTCGATCTTCTTGTCGATCACACTGTCGATGGACACCGCCACGTCCGGCCTGAAGGGCTTCGGGTCCTGAAAGCGATCCTGGAAATACATGAACACGGGATTCTTCCGCAGTGCCGGCGTGTCCGGTGTGATGTTGGGAACCACGACCATGTAGGCGGCGTCCTGCACGAGCACACCTGTATAGCGATGATCGGGATGGTAGTCGTTGGGGCGCGGCGCCAGCACGAGGTCTGCGTTCCACAACCGGATCTGTCGAATCACCTGCTCCCGAACCTCGACCGTCGGCAGCAACTGTCCGTCGTGATTGTCGAGCGTGATGTAGTCGATGCCGATCCGGCGCCCCGCCTCGCGCGCCTCGGCCCGCCGGCGCGCCGCGAGTGCCCCGCCGCCTTCGGTCTGGTGGCCCGCGTCGCCGTTGGTCACCGAGACGAACCGGACCCGGTGCCCGAGCGCGGCGAGGATGGCCGCCGTCCCGCCGGCACCCTGGTCGCAGTCGTCCGGGTGGGCGCCAAACGCGATGATGTTGAGTTTGCCGTCGGTGCTCGGTGCCATCGTGCGTCCCGGCGCGGGCTCCTGGTTCGGGCCCGGAACCGCGCCCGACGCGTGCAGTGCGGCCGCGGCCGAGAGAACGATCGCCAATGCCGCAAGCTTCCTCATAATGACCTCCCCGCGACAGAGATCAAGAGGGTGAAAGCGTGAACTCACCCTCTCACCCTTTTCCTCAGTGTGGAAAAGCGGCCATGTGCTCGGCGAGGAGGTCGCGGCCGAAATCGCCGTTGAAATCGCGCCAGACGGAGTGGATGTGGTTGCCGTTATCCTGCGTGTTGTTGTGCTCGATCAGGAACGTCGGGCCCTGCACGCGATAGTAGTATTTCTGCCCCTTCTCGACCGGACCGAACCAGGCGAACGAAACCTTCTCGAGCCCCGCCTCCTTGATCTTCGCCATTCGCTCGGCGGCGACCTCGGCGAGCATCTGGCTGCTGTAGGCGTCCAGGATTTTCGTGAGCAAATCGCGCTGAGCGGGAGCCATCTGCGCCGCGCCCAATCCCGACGGATTCAGCGGGTCCACCTTTACCGTCGTCGTCGTGATGATGTCGCCGGGCGCCGTGGGCTGGATGATCGCCGTGGCTCGCTGCGTCGAATCGAGCGACGCGAGCAGGGCACGGGCCGTGTCTTCCTGAGCACCGAGAATCCGAAGGCCCTTGTCCGGACCTTCCCGGACTTCCGCGGGGTTCGCGCCAAAGAAGAGCGGTGTGCTCGTCACGACCATCCTGGCGCCGTCGATCGCGAAGTGCAGCGAGACGTGGTGGCCTTCGAGGCGCCAGCCCCACCGCGATTTTGCGGAGGGCTCTCCAAAGACGCTGAAAAAGTAGTTATCGGGCTCTCTCGGGATCATGGCCGGACCGCGCCCGCCGCTGGCCGCAGCCGCAGTCCGTGCGGCGGCCTCGATGGCCCCAAGCAAGGTCTCATTGGCCATGGTGGAAGTCGCAGTCTTAAAGCCGGCCTGGCTGAGGCTGGCCTTCAGCAGGTCGTGCGCGCGCTGACGCTGCGGTTCGGACATTTCCTTGAGGGGCAAGCCGTGTCGCGGAAACATGCTCACGGGGATGAAGTGCCAACGGGTCCATTCATCGGACCCGAGCGAAAAGACCGCTTTCTGCTTCTGGTCGGGCGTCAGGCTCGCGAGGAACATTTCAGCCGACGTCGCCATGGCCGCGGCCGCCCGCTGCTGCGCGACTCCCACGGCCGCGCCCAGCCCGCCAGCGGCGAGCAGCCCGACGATGACATAGCTCCGGATCCGACGGGAGAGTTGAACCATGACAGTTGCCTCGTGTGTCGTTGGTGTTGAATTCGTTTACGGGTTCCGGTCCGAAGGCCGGCTGCGTGCCTGAGAAGTTACGCGAAAACCGGCCTTTCTACCAACCAGAAAGATTCCGCCGCTTCTGAGAGTGTCCGGCTCTAGTACAGGAACTTTCGACACGCCCCTGTGTCGGCCGTGAATACCGCTCCCTCATCCCAGGATCGGGTGCGACACGCATTGGCGCGATGACGCACTGGCGCGACTCATGCAGTCAGGATGGAGAGTCCCCGTTTGACCGCAACCGAGGAGGTTCCATGAAACGATTCATTGTCGCGTTCAGCGTCGCCCTGGCCGGCGCGGCCGTCCTGCAGGCGCAGGAAGTGAAGTCGACGACGACCGTTAAGGCTGACGACGCCAAGACTGTTGTGTTTTCTGGCTGCATGCAGACCGGAACCGAGACGAAGAGCTTCGTGCTTCAGAATGCGATTCCGGTGAAGGAGACCAAGACCGAGACGAATATCGGCAAGGAGGGCATGCCCGAGACCAAGACGACCACGACCACGAGTTACGTGCTCGTTCCGGGTGAAAAGGTGGACTTCACGCAGAACGTCGGTCACAAGGTGGAGGTCACCGCGATAGCGATCCCGGCGGGCGACGACCACTCGAAGATCGAAACGCAGACGAAGACGGAAGTCGAGGGCAAGTCCACTCAGAAGACGGAGACTGCCGAGAAAGTGGCCCAGAAGGATTGGCCGCAGCTTCGCGTGGTTTCGGTCAAGAACCTGTCGGATCGCTGCGAGTCGGTACTAGCGGAACAACGGGGCCCGGGGACCTGAGTCCCCGGGCGTCCCGAACTCCTGGGGCTCCCTGAATCAGGCGAGCGCCGCGAGGATCTCGTTGTACACGATCCGCACCGCCGGATGCGTGCTCACCTCAATCGAATACAAGCCCTTGTACCCCAGGCTCTCGGTGAACTTCACCGCAGCTCCGATATTCCAGTTGGGACTCGACTTGATGTGCATGTTGCCTGACGAGAAGGGGAACCACGCCTTGATGCAGTCGTGCAACTCCTGCTGGTTCGCCGCGGCGACGTTGCCGATGTCCACGTTCGATGCCGCGCCAGCAGCCTCGATGATGCCGGCCATGTACTGCCACGTCTTCATGCCGAGCTTTTGCACCTGCTCCGGCGTGCCCGCGCCGCGTGTCTCGGCGGAGACCTTCACGTTCTTGCTCTTGCCGTAGTCGGCCATCGTCTTCCAGGCCGCGACTGTGTGAGCCCGGGTCTCCGGGGTGATGTTGGCCTGCTGCTGGTTGATCATCACGCGCGGGCAGCCATACTGGACCGCGATGTCGACCCACTGCTTCGTGTGGTCGATCGCCTTCTGACGCAAGGCCTCATCGGTCGTGGAAATATTCTCCATCCCGAACTCCAGATTGATCTGGGTCATCGTCATCTTGTTTTCATCGAGCTTCGCTTTCAGCTCCTTGATGAACGCCGGATCGGTCTCCGACTTCACGATGGCGCTGTGCTGGTACTCGATGTTGTGTACGCCGTACATGTCCACATACATCTTCGGCAGATCGAACACCGTGAGCGTCTGATCGGGCGTTGTTGGCGTTCCACTGGCTGGAATCATGTAGGCGCCGAAGTTCAGCGTCATCAACGACACGCGCGCCAGTCGTTCGGGCGGAACCTGCGCCGGCCCGCCCCGGCCGGGCCCTGCCTGCCGTCCTCGGCCGGGCGCCCCAGGTGCAGGCGCCGCCGGGGCCTGTCCGCCCTGCGCCCAGCTCGAATTGCTCAATCCCGCCAAGGCCGCAGCGCCGGCCGCCGTTCCCACCAGGAATTCTCGACGTTTCATGGGACCCCTCCGGTCAATATGTCTGAGAGCGGGATTATGCTCCGCCCGCCCCCCGATAACAAACGCCGCGGACCAACCTGAAGGCCCGGCTTCCATCCGCTGTTGTGCAGCGTGCTCACAGAAAGGATCGTTCAGACATCGGCGATCGGTGCGGTCAACGACTTCGGCACGCGTCGCGCCACGCCGGTCCGAACGGCCGCCTTCGCCACGGCCCTCGCGACGACGGCTGCCACGCGCCGATCGAACACGCTCGGAATGATGTACTCGACCGAGAGTTCGTCGTGTTTGACGACGGACGCAATGGCCCTGGCCGCCGCCAGCTTCATCGACTCGTTGATCTCGCGCGCATGGACGGACAGCGCCCCTTTGAAGATGCCGGGAAAGCACAGGACGTTGTTGATCTGATTGGGGTAGTCGCTGCGCCCGGTGGCGATGATGCTGACGTTGGCCGGCACCGATTCGGGCGTCACTTCCGGCGTCGGATTGGCCATCGCGAACACCATGGCCCGCCTGGCCATGCCCTTCAGCCACGTGGGATCGATCGTGTCGGGACCGGACAGGCCCAGAAACAAGTTCGCGCCTTTGAGCGCGCCGGCGAGGTCGCCCCGGTAGTTCGACGGATTGGTCATCGCCGCAAATTGCTGCTTCGACGGATTCATGTGCTCGGTCCGTCCGCGATAGAGGGCGCCGGCCGTGTCGAAGCCGATAATGCGACGGACGCCAGCGCGGCGAAGGATCTTGGTGCACGCCATGCCGGCCGCGCCCACGCCGCTCACCACGACCTTCAGCGTGTCAATCGGACGCTTCAGCAGCTTGCAGGCGTTGTGCAGGGCGGCGAGCATCACGACCGCGGTGCCGTGCTGGTCGTCGTGGAACACGGGAATGTCCAGGCGCGCCTTGAGGCGCCGTTCGATCTCGAAGCATCGCGGCGCCGCGATGTCTTCGAGGTTGATGCCGCCGAAGCCTGGCGAGAGGGCGACCACCGTGTCGACAATGGTGTCGACGTCTTTCGTGCCCAGGCAGATGGGGAACGCGTTGATTCCGCCGAATTCCCTGAAGAGCATCGCCTTGCCTTCCATCACCGGCATGGCGGCTTCCGGGCCGATGTCGCCCAGTCCGAGAACGGCTGTGCCGTCCGAGACGATGGCGACCGTCGAACCCTTGATCGTCAGCGACCAGGCCGCCTTCGGGTCCCGCTGGATCGCCAGCGACACGCGCGCGACACCGGGCGTGTAGGCCATCGAGAGGTCATCGCGCGTTTTCAGCGACATCCGGTTCTCGACGCTGAT
The DNA here is from genome assembly GCA_963724645.1 of uncultured Acidobacteriota bacterium. Taxonomy (GTDB): domain Bacteria; phylum Acidobacteriota; class Vicinamibacteria; order Vicinamibacterales; family SCN-69-37; genus CAVXSP01. The sequence goes on along the minus strand of CAVRVJ010000002.1, from coordinate 231,891 downwards.
TTTGCCGCCCAGGTGCAGCAGGAAGGTCCGGTCGGAGACGCTGCGCACTTCGAATTGCGGCGCGGCGCGGACCGCCGCGATGATGCGCTGGGCGTGCGCGTCGTCGGCGGCGGAGACGGTGACGTCGCGCAGCTTGTATTTCCGATCGGCCGACACGAGGTCGATCGCGCCCATGTCGCCGCCGGCCTTGCCGATGATGCCGGCCAACAGGGCGAACATGCCCGGAATGGACGGCAGCCGGACGCGCATCGTGAAGGAATAGGAGGCGCTCGGCGCGTGGCGAGCGGCCCTGGCGGTCCCACGCCTTGAGGCAGCCTTATTCTTTGTCGGCATCGGGGATCACCAGCCGCACGTTTCTGTCAGATCCGATGATAACGATCCTGGCGTTCTGGCCTTCGACAGATCGTCTGTAGCGCCGGAATGAAGCCGTCTTCGGGGGTCAGCGAAACGCCTCGGCGCGCTTGAGGAGTTCCTCCAGGCCCGGCTCATTCGGATTGCGCGGCTTGCCAGGATGGATGATCGAAACCTGACAGCTTTCCGCCGCCTCGACGAGCTGACGGTAGGTGCCGGCCGCAGGATCCGCGATGAACGCCTGCTTGTTCTCGTTGTAGGCAAACATCCTGTTGTTGATTTGGGTGCATTCGTTGCAGGTCGAGCAGCGCGGCGTCTCGATGTACGGATCATCGACGGGCCGTTCGGGAGCTGGCGCATCGGCGGCGGGGGCGTCGGCCGCGGCGACCGCTGGAATCGACGCCGGGATCTCGACGGTCCCGGCCGGCGCGGTTCGTGCCGCCTGCGCGCGCTCCTGTTCGAGCAACCGGCGCGCATGCGAGTTGTGCACGCCGCCGAGCTCCTGCAGGCTGTGCCAGAGGTCCCGGCACCGGCGCGCCTCGCGCACGAGGATGTCCTCGACGAGCACCCGGCCCAGTCGATTCGCGCCATCCACCACAGCCAGGCAGGGGACACGATCCCACCGGTCAGGCCGATCGGGCGCCAGGGCGTCCTGCACCGTGACCATTCGATCGTGCCAATTGGTCCGGTCGACTCTTGCGAAGTGCCCGGCGTAGCGCGCGTCACACGCCACGAAGTCGACGAGCGTGAACGCGAGGTCGTTCGATCCCGTCTGATGGTCCGCGGTCTCGTACGTGAATCGATGCACCGGCCAGTCGGCGGCCACCTGCGGATTGGCGGCGAGCGAGAACCGCGACGCCCAGTCGTCTCCGGCAGACGGATCGTAGACGAACGCCGGGAACGCGCGCGCTTCAAGAGCGGCCGCGGCGACCAGGTACGGCGGAAGATTCCCGGCGTGTCCGGTCGCACCGGAGAACACATTGAAGAAGGCCGGGCCCCGATACTGCAGGCCGGACTGAAGGCGATCCGAGAGTTTCAGGAGGTGCGAGCCGGGCGCCTGCAGGACGTACACATCGCTCAGACCGATGGCGATGTTGGCGAGCTGACGGCCCCGCTGGCCGAACCCGAAGTGCGTCGGTCCGAACGGGGGCGGGTCGAGGATGTCGTTCGTCTGGACGAGCACTTTCAGCGGGAGTCCAGCGGCGAGGCCGTCAGTGACGGCCGCGTACTCGGCCGAATCCAGCTGACCGGCCTCCATCTCAACCAGATAGTCGGGAAACAGGTCCGGCGTTCGAAGATCGGCGCTGGAACCGACGTTCCCAAAGAGCGCGTCGTGTTTGTCTTCCTGATAGACACCGTCGATCTCGAGGCGCGCCACCTCGATCGCGCGAATCAGATCGTCCATCTGGACGCGCCGCGCCCAGAACGCTTCAAGCGCCGCGGCGCAGCTGGTGAACGCGTACGAATAGCCGTCGCCGGCTTTCGAGAAGAAGCGCTGGTCACGGAGAGTCCTCAAGGCCGATTGGATCCGCTGCCGCCGGCTCTCGGAGAGCGTCGCCTGGGGCGCGACCTTGCGCAGCATGTCCGACATTGCCTGAAAATCGAAGCCTGCCGCGTCGAGCGGCCCAACCGCTCCTTGCAGCTGCTCGGCCGTGCGTCCGGCGGTCGACACCGCGAGGTCTGCGCCGAGGATGTCCGACAGCTTCTGGACCAGCACGTCGACGTCTTGATGGAATTGGCGGGCCCTCGAGTCGTGTGTGGCCCGCCACAAGTGGCGGAGCAGGCGTCCGGCCAGTGCCTCGTTGCAGTCTGCGACCGTCCCTTCAACCTTCAAGGCGCGCCGAGCCCGATCCAGGCTGTCTGTCACACTCCCGTCGCTGGCCGCCTGCAGTTGGCCGGCGGCCAGACTCCAAAGGTGGGACAGCCGGCCTTCCGCGCCTTCAGCGACGAGTTCACGAATGCGGCGCTCGAGCCGGAGCACGTGGCGGCTGAGCCGCGCGGCGTCCTCGCCAGCGGCCACTTCCCCCAGAAGACCGTCGACGATCGCCGCCAGCGCCTGCACCTCGCCCGTGTCGGCGAGCACGATCGGAAAGTCGTAGCGAAGCGCGGCAAGATCCTGATAGCGCGCAAGCAGTGCGGGGCGCGACGTGGAGCTGTCGATCGGAGCGAGCTCGTCGTTCGGCTGCCAGCCCCTGAGATGAAACGTCAAATGCGCGTGCAGTGCGGCATCCATGTCAGCGCCGTTCCCTGTGGTGCGGCCAGATCGTGAATTTGTCGAGCTCGGCTTCCAGTCCCGCTTTGACCAGATCCGGCGTTCGCAGGACACTCGCGCGACGGAGATCTTCGTAGCAAGGCACCTCCGGGTTCCGGTAGAGGATGCCGACGGGAATGGGATCGAGACTGCCCGCGATCTCGCGCGCCGCGGCCAGGTTGGACGGGTCGTGTTCCGACTGACGGCGGTACACCGAAGCCATCGCCGGGCTGATGCGCAACCCGGTCTCGTGGCGGAGCAGCATGATCTTGTCCGGGTCGTGCACGAACGGCTCCTGCAGCTTCGGGAGCCATTCCGGGCAGCGCTGGATGATGCGGACGAATGACAAGCCCTTGTGATGGAACGCGGCGGACACGATGTCGTAGAGGACCTCGGGAATCCAGTCGACCGCCTGCGCGACGAACGAGACATTCTGAACGCCGAGCGTGACCGTCAGCGGGTGCAGCGCGTCCAGATAGGCGCCGCGCGGAGTCGTATTGCTCTTCAAGCCCTTGGGCGAGGTCGGCGAGGCCTGCATCTTGGTCAGGCCGTAGATCTGATTGTCGTGCAGGAAGACGGTCAGATTCATGTTGTAGCGGATGGCATGAATCCAGTGCGCGGCGCCAATGCTGCAGCAGTCGCCGTCTCCGGTGTTGACGAACACGTGGAGATCCGGCCGTGCGATACGGATGCCCTCGGCGATCGGCAGGGCCCGCCCGTGGATGCTATGGAAGCCGTACGTCCGCATGTAGTGGGGAAAGCGGCTCGAACAGCCGATGCCGGACACGAACACCGTCTTCTCGGGGCGCAGCTGCTCGTCCCGGCAGAGCCGCTGCACCGCGGCCAGGATCGCGTTGTCGCCGCAGCCGGTGCACCAGCGCGGCACGCCACGCTGGTAGTCTTCCAGCTCGTGGTGCTCGTCGTACATCCGCAGCAGGCAGTCAGTGGCGGCGGTGGGCATGTTCCGTCTTTCCCAGCTTTTCGCGAATAGCGCGGCAAATGGCGGCAGGCTTGAGCGGCTGGCCGCTGACGTCGCTCCAGCAATCCACATCGACGAGATAGCGCGCCCGCAGCAACATCGCGAGCGCCGAATACCGCCGGTTGTTCTCGTCGATGATGGGGTCCTCGGGTCGATCCGACCAGTTGCTCTCGACAGTCATGACGCGGCGGAACTTCGCCATGATTTCCTTGAGCCCGGGCGCGAGCGGCTGGAGGAACCGCAGATGAAGGGAGGAGACCCGCAGTCCCTCGGGGCGCAGCCGCTGGACAGCTTCCTCAATCGCCCCTTTGGTGCTGCCCCAGCCGATGACCAGCACGTCACCGGACGCGTCGCCGAACACTGGCGGGCTCTTCAGCGTTTTCTGGAGCGCCGCCAGTTTGAGACTGCGCGCGTGCAGGCTCTCGGCATTGACCTCCGGGTCGTACGCCACGTGGCTGGCCCGATCGTGCGCCAGGCCGGTGACGGTGTGCATGCCGCCGGGCTGGCCGGGGATGAACCGGCGAGCCAGACCGGTGGTGGCATTCCAGTCGTACGGCTTCGCGCCCGCCGGAATCGGACTCTGATCCACTGGGGGCGCCATCCAGCCTTCCGCGAACGCTGGCCGGGGGAAGAGCGTCTGCGATGTGGCGAGGCTGGCATCCGACAGCACGACCACTACCATGTTGAACGTTTCCGCAATCTTCCGCGCTGTGATGATCGAGTAGAAGCAATCTTCGACCGTGCTCGGCGCCATGACGACTTTTGGCGCGTCGCCGTGGCTGCCGAACATGGCGGTCAGCAGATCGCCCTGTTCGGTCTTCGTCGGCTGCCCCGTGCTCGGGCCGCCGCGCTGGACGTTGACAACGACCAGGGGGATCTCGGCCATGACCGCGAGCCCGATGCCCTCCTGCTTGAGGGAGTAGCCGGGTCCGGACGTGATCGTGACCGCGCACTTGCCCGCGTAGGAGGCGCCGATGGCAAACGCACACGCCGCGATTTCGTCTTCAGCCTGATGGACGAGCCCCCCGATCTTCTCGAACACGTCTGACAAATAGTGCGACGCGGACGTCGCCGGGGTAATGGGGTACATCGCGCAGATTTCCATCCCCGACGCCAGCACCCCCAGGGCCAGCGCCGTGTTGCCGTTGAGCACGACTTGGGGCTCGGCCGCCGGCGTGGCGGGAATTTCGAACGCGAAATCGAGATTCTCCGCGGCCCAGTGGTAGCCGGCCTCGAGCAACCGGACGTTGGTCTCGATCACGTTCACGGCCTTCTTCCCGAACGTCAGCGCCATCTGATCGCGAGCCAGGTCCAGGTCGAAGCTGTACACGCTGCAGAGGATGCCCAATGCGAACATGTTTTTCCCGCGCTTGGGATCGGCGACGAGCTTGCGGCACTCCAGATCCATCGCCAGTTCTCGCACGTCGTACCCGGCCGCGACGAGGCCGTCAACGGTTTCGCTGTACGACGATCGGATGGCCGTGTCCGGATGGTCTCGCCACAAACTCTCCAGCAGGATCTTGCAGCCCGGCTTCAGCTCGCCGGCGCGCACCCGCCCGAGCAGCACTTGCTCGTTGAAGGCGACCACCAGATCCGTCTGATCGCCGCCGTTGGTCACGGGCCCCGACCCCAACCGGATCCGATTGCCGCTCGCGCCCGCGACGCTTCGCGCCGGCGGACGGATTTCCGCCGGAATGATCTCCACGGTCCACACGCCGTTGCCCGCGCGCGCGGCGATTGCTCCCAAGGCCTGTCCGCAGCGCTGCGCGCCTTCTCCAGAGTCGCTGATGATCTCGACGACGTGCTGAGTGACCGTGTTGATCGATCGCGGGCGCTCGGAAGGCCGCCGCGCGCTCAGCGTGGGAAAAATCCGGACCGGGGCGTCGGTGTTGTCCATGGTGTTGGCCGCTCTACAAGGCCTGCTCCCGAACGCGCACGAAATTTCGCTCCCTGGGGTCGAGGCCGAACAGCCGGTCGTCGGCGTCGGACGCACCCGCGCGGTACGGGGCCTCGAAGTCCCGGATGCCCAGGTACGCCTTCATGCTCCGCGCCGCTTTGCGGCCGGCGCCCATCGCTTTGATGACGGTGGCCGCCCCGGTGACGATGTCGCCGCCGGCGAACACCCCGGCCATGGAAGTCGCAAGGCTCGCGTCCGTCTCGATGTAGCCGCGCGCATTGAGCCGGAGCCGCGACGTCTGGCCCATGATCGGGTTCGCGTTCGTGCCGATGGCAAAGACGACCAGATCGGCCTCGACCTCGTGATCGCTGCCGGCGATGGCGACGGGCCGACGGCGGCCGGACGCGTCCGGCTCGCCGAGCTCCATCCGAAGACACCGCATAGCGCGCACGCCGCCCTGGCCGTCGTCGAGAATGGCCGTCGGATCCGTGAGCCAGTGAAACTCCACGCCTTCCTGTTCGGCGTGGTGCACTTCTTCGGCGCGCGCGGGACACTCGGTCTTGCTGCGGCGATAGATACACGCGACACGTTCCGCGCCGAGCCGGAGGCACACCCGCATGGCATCCATCGCGGTATTGCCAGCGCCGATGACGGCGACGCGCCGGCCGAGCGGCAGCGGCGTGTCGTAGTCCGGAAAGTCCCTGGCACGCATCAGATTGCAGCGCGTCAGCAATTCGTTGGCCGAGAGCACGCCGTTCAATGAGTCGCCCGGGATGCCGAGCATCGCCGGGTAGCCGGCGCCGGTGCCAACGAAGACCGCGTGGAATCCGAGATCGTCGATCATCTCCTCGAGCGTGAATAACCGTCCGACGAGCGTGTTGCATTCGAACGCCACGCCAAGCTTCGCGAGGTTGGCGATCTCGGCGTCGACGACGTCATTGGGAAGGCGGAAATCGGGAATGCCGTAGCGCAGTACGCCGCCAGGCGCCTGGAACGCCTCATACACCGTGACGTCACAGCCGGCTTTGGCCATGTCGGCCGCGCACGCCATCCCGGCCGGACCGGATCCGACGATCCCGACCTTGAAGGGCGCCGGCTCGATGTAGGGGACGTTCGTCCACCCCTCGGCGATCGCGCGGTCGCCCACCCAGCGCTCGAGACGGCCGATGGCCACCGGCTCCAGCGATTCGCCAACGGTGCAGACGCCCTCGCACTGTGCTTCCTGGGGACACACCCGGCCACATACCGCCGGCAGGAGATTCGTGGCCGCGATCACGTCATAGGCGCCGCGAAAATCTCTCTGGCCGATCTTCTGAATGAATCCGGGAATGTTGATGTTGACGGGGCAGCCGCCCACACAGGGCTGATCGGGGCACAACAGGCAGCGTTCCGCTTCCAGCAGCGCGTCTTCCTCGCGGTAGCCGTGCGAGACTTCGGAAAAGTTCTTGACGCGCGCGCGCGGATCCTGCTCGCGCACGGGCGTGCGCTGTTGTGGGATCGTGCGGATCGTCCGCTTTTTCGCTTTGGGCGCCATCATGCGGCCGGGCCTCCAGCGGCGATCGGCCCGCGCAGCCGGCAGGACTCCGCCCATCGGTCAGAGGCGATCTTCTCTTCGTTCGAAAAGCGGCGGAGGCGCAGCATGAGGTCGTCGAAGTCCACCTCATGAGCGTTGAAGTCGGGGCCGTCCACGCAGGCAAACTTCACGCGACCGCCGACCTTGACCCGGCAGCCGCCGCACATCCCGGTCCCATCGACCATCAAGGGATTGAGACTGACGGTGGTCTTGATGCGATGGGGTCGTGTCGCCTCGGCGCTGCCCCTCATCATGACGGGAGGCCCGATCGCCACGCATTCGTCGATGTCGGGATGACGCTCGATGGCCTTCGCGATGCCGGCCGTGACATTGCCCTTCAGACCGGCCGAGCCGTCGTCTGTGCAGAGCAGAATCTCATCGCAGCACGACTTGAACTTGTCTTCCCAGAACACCAGATCGCGCGTACCGGAACCCGAGGACGCCGATCACAAAGGCCCCGTGCTGCTTGAAGCCGCGCGCCTGGGGAAAAATCGGCGCCACGCCAAGTCCACCGCCGACGCACAAGACCTTTTTCGCGTGGCCGAGCGCGCTCGGGATTCCCATTGGACCAACCACACCGTGCAGTGTCGTGCCAACCTGGCAGGTCTGCTGCATCTCCCTGGTCGTCTTGCCAACTGCCTGAATGACGAGGGTGATCGTGCCGGCGTCGGGATCGAAGTCCGCCAGGGTGAGGGGAATCCGCTCGCCGCGATCGTGGGACATCACCATCACAAACTGACCCGGTCGGGCGGCGCGCGCGAGCAGCGGGTGAGAGACTTCGAGCAGGTAGGTGACGTCGGAGAAATCCTCGCGAGCCACAATCTCGAACGATGACGACGAATGGCGCATGGCAAGGTGCCGGACTTCCGGGTAATGGGAAGCTCTGCAGAAAGAGTGCCGACCGCGTGCGGTATCGGCCGGGTGCATCTGAGAGAAGTGCGTCGCGGGTCGGTCGCGGCAGGTTGCGGACAATCCCGCTGCGTCGCGGAAAATGCCGCAGACGCTCGGGTTAACATCGTTTATGTGGCACGCGACCGGGTCCCGTCAGCCGGCGTCCTTGGTGCAGTCTTTGCAGCCGTCGTCCACGTCTTGGGACCTGCCAGCGGCTCGCGCGATTTCCGTTGTCATTTGTGATGTCTCATGGAGTCGGAATGAATATCGGCATCCCCACTGAAATCCACGACGGCGAGCAGCGCGTTGCCGCGACGCCGGAAGTCGTCGTGCAGCTCGCGAAACTGGGTTTCGCGGTGACGATCGAATCGGGTGCGGGGGCGGGCGCCAGCTTCAGCGACGCGGCCTACCAGCAGGCGGGCGCCAGCATCGTCGGCGACGCCCGGTCGATCTGGTCGATGAGCGACGTGATTCTGAAAGTGCGCGCACCGGAGATGCATCCGGGCATCGGCGCGAATGAAGTGGACTTGCTTCGCGCCGGCCAGGTGCTGATCTGCTTTCTCTGGCCCGCGCAGAATCCGCGCCTGCTGCAGCAGTTGTCGCAGAAAGGCGTCACGGCGCTTGCGGTCGACAGCATCCCGCGCATTTCGCGCGCCCAGAAAATGGACGCGCTGAGCTCGATGGCCAACATTGCCGGCTATCGCGCCGTGATTGAGGCGGCGCAGCATTTCGGCCGGTTCTTCACGGGCCAGATCACCGCCGCCGGGCGGGTGCCGCCGGCCAAGGTGCTGGTGATCGGGGCCGGTGTGGCGGGCCTGGCAGCGATCGGCACTGCCCGCGGGCTGGGGGCGATCGTCCGCGCGTTTGATACGCGCCCTCAGGTGAAGGAACAGGTGGAGAGCCTCGGCGGCGAATTCCTGATGCTTGATTTCAAGGAGGACGGGTCGGGCCAGGGCGGCTACGCGAAGGTGATGAGCGAGGAGTTCATCCGCGCGGAAATGGCCCTGTTTGCGAGGCAGGCGACCGACGTCGACATCATCATTACGACCGCGCTGATTCCGGGAAAGCCGGCGCCCAGACTGATCACCGCGGAGATGGTGCAGTCGATGAAGCCGGGAAGCGTCATCGTCGATCTCGCCGCGGAGCAGGGCGGCAATTGCGCATTGACCGAGCCCGACCAGGTCGTGAAAAAGCACGGCGTGACCGTGATCGGATACACGAACCTGCCGAGCCGCCTGGCGGCGCAGGCGAGCCAGCTGTACGGAACGAATCTCCGCTACCTGCTCGCGCAGATGTGTCCGGCGAAAGACGGGGTGCTGACGGTGGACATGACCGACGAGATCGTCCGCGGCGCCACCGTGGTCAACGGCGGGCAGATCACCTGGCCGCCGCCGGCCCCCACGCTGTCGGTCGCGCCCGCCAAGCCGGCCGCGCCGGACGCGCCGCCCGTCGTGCTATCGAAGGAACCGGCGCGGACGACGAGATCGGCGGCGACCCTCGTGATCGGGGCCATCGCCGCGCTGGCGCTCGCCGGGCTGGGACTGGTCGCGCCGGCGGCGTTCATGGCGCATTTCACGGTTTTCGTGCTGGCGTGTTTCATCGGCTACATGGTGATTTGGAACGTTACGCCTGCGCTGCACACGCCGCTGATGAGTCTCACGAACGCGATCAGCAGCATCATCATCATCGGCGCGCTCCTGCAGGTGAGCTCGCCCAGCAGCGGAATTGCCGCGATCGCAGGTGTCACGATTGGCATTACCAGCATCAATATCGCCGGCGGATTTGCGGTGACCCGCCGCATGCTCGAAATGTTCCGGAAGTAGGAGGCCCATGCCACCAGGACTCGTCACGATCGCGTACCTCGGCGCCGCTGTTCTTTTCATCCTTGCCCTCGGCGGTTTGAGCCGTCAGGACACCGCCCGTCAGGGCAATCTGTACGGCATGCTCGGCATGGCGATCGCCTTGCTGGCGACAATTGCGAGCGCGGTGACCGCGAACTACCTCGTGCTGGCGGCCGCCCTCGTGCTCGGAGGCGCGATCGGACTCGTGCTCGCACGGCGTGTGCAGATGACGCAGATGCCGGAGCTCGTCGCGATCCTCCACAGCCTGGTCGGGCTTGGCGCGGTGCTGGTCGGGTTCGCCAACTTGCTGGATGCCTCGAGTCATTTGACCGGCGTCGAGACAGACCATTCACGACGTCGAAACCTGCCTCGGCGTGCTGATCGGAGCCGTGACGCTCTCTGGATCGCTCGATCGCGTTCGGCAAACTGAGCGGGAAGATCGGAGGCAAGCCGCTCACGTTGCCGGCACGCCACTGGCTGAACCTTGGTCTCCTGCTCGTGGCGGTGTGGTTCGGCGCGCAGTTCGTCGCGCGCCCGGCGGCCGGCGACGGCCTCGTGCCGCTTCTCGCGATCACCGTCGTGGCGCTGTTGTTCGGCATCCACATGGTGATGGCGATCGGCGGAGCGGACATGCCGGTCGTGGTCTCGATGCTGAACAGTTATTCCGGGTGGGCCGCCGCGGCCACTGGGTTCATGCTCAACGACGACCTGCTGATTGTCACCGGCGCGCTCGTGGGCAGCAGCGGCGCCATCCTGAGCTTCATCATGTGCCGCGCGATGAATCGCAAGTTCCTGTCGGTCATCGCTGGAGGATTTGGCACCGGCGAGCAGAAAGGTCCGGCCGCCGCCGCGCAGCAGGGCGAGGTGATCGCGATCGACGCCGACGAGGCGGCCGCGCTCCTCGCCGAGGCGCGAGAGGTCGTGATCGTGCCGGGCTACGGGATGGCGGTGGCGCAGGCGCAGCACGTGGTGTACCAGATCACCAAGATCCTCCGCGATCGCGGCATCAACGTCCGGTTCGCGATTCACCCGGTCGCGGGCCGCATGCCCGGCCATATGAACGTGCTGCTCGCGGAAGCCAAAGTGCCGTACGACATCGTGATGGAAATGGACGAAATCAACGCCGACTTCCCGAAGGTGGACGTGTCGGTTGTCATCGGCGCCAACGACATCGTCAATCCGTCGGCCGAGGACGAGCCGGGAAGTCCGATTGCCGGCATGCCGGTCCTCCAGGTGTGGAAGAGCAAGACAACCATCGTCCTGAAACGCAGCATGGCGACCGGCTACGCGGGTGTGGAAAATCCGTTGTTCTTCAAGGACAACACGCGGATGCTGTTCGGCGACGCCAAGAAGAGCCTGGATGCGGTGCTCCAGAACCTGGCCGCCGGGTCCAATCGCACTCCCAATGCCTCCACGGACTCGAGGACGGCGGCCTGAAGCAGGTTTTCTTCTGGGCGGCGGCCGTGGGCATGCTGCCCCAGCCCATCTAAAGCCCTGGACTTTCAGGCCCGGGCCGGCTGACGGACCCGAACGTCCGCCCTCCGCCAATCCTGCACCTGATCCCGGAAAGCACTTGACTTGACGTGGATTACCGCGCGCCCGCGAGGCGCGGGCGCAACCTGCCACGTCAGGTCAAGTGACTTTCCGTCTAACCGTTAGGTTAGTTAGTTGAACTCGTGTTCGACGTTGCTGCCGGTCAGCACCAGCTTCGTCAACACGAGAACACCATTCTGGTTTGTCGTGTGGAGCTCGACATGGTCGCTCGGAGCGCTGAGTTCCGCGCCCTTGCACTTCGTCTGCAGCACCGTCTTGCCGCCGTTGTTACGGAAGCTGATCGTTTCCCGATCGCACGTGACTCGGTAATCACCAGCCTTCAGCAACGTGGTGCCGACCATCGTATCGGCCGCCAGCGTGATGGTCTCCTTCACGGTCTTCTCATTGGTGTTCTTATGATCCTGAGCCAGGACGACGGCCGCGGTGAGCACGACGGCCAGTCCGAGCAGAAACGCGTTGCGCATGTTTGCCGACCTCCGAGTAGTCAGTCAATGCAACTGACGTGCCGCGGACTGATTCCAGCCAGAGCGCGGCCCCACGATGGCGCACATCGGGTCGAGTAGTCCGAGCCTGCCGCAGCCTGCGGATTCCTTCCACATGCTGCTGAATTCTCCGGTTCAGGCAGGCCTAGTGCGACTCTATCCGGCTGGCGTGACCGAGGCGTTTCGGCACATACTTCGCGGGCATCCGTGGTCTCTCTCCACGGCGGCCTGGAGATGCAAGTGATGACGATGGGAAACCGAAGGTTCTGGCTGATCGCCACGGGTCTGGTGGCAGCCGTCGCGGCGGGGTTGGCCGCGGCAGGCGGCGACCAATGGTGGACGGACAATCTGGGCGGACCGAGCAGCTCCCATTTCTCGAGCCTCGATCGAGATCAACAAGTCGAACGTGAAGCAGCTCCAGGTTGCGTGGTTCTACCCGCACGGCAACACCTCCTTCAATCCGATCGTGGTCGATGACGTGCTGTATGTGAGCGGCCGGAACGACTCGCTCATCGCGCTCGACGCGACGACCGGCAAAGAGCTGTGGATCCACGACGGCCTCACCGGGCTGTCGGCCCGCGGCATCAACTTCTGGCAGAGCAAGGACGGCAAAGACAAGCGGATCATCTTCAATCTCGGCGTCTTCCTCCAGGAGATCGACGCGAAGACCGGCAAGTCGATTCCGACGTTTGGCCGCGATGGCGCGGTCGATCTGCGGGAAGGCCTGGCACGCGGGGAGTATGGGTTCAGAGTGCCCAATCCCGGCAAGGTCTTCGAGAATCGCATCATCCTTGGCATGGCGACCGGCGAAGGCTGGGTCTCGCCGCCCGGCGACATCCGCGCGTACGACGTGATCACCGGCAACCGGCTGTGGCAGTTCCACACGGTGCCGGTTCCGGGAGAGTTTGGTTACGAGACGATGCCCAAGGACGCCTACAAGTACGTCGGCGGCAGCAACAACTGGGGCGAGATGTCGATCGACGAAGGGCGGGGCATCGTCTACCTGCCGACGGGCTCGGCCACCTACGATTTCTACGGCGCCGATCGAATCGGCACGGACCTGTTCGCCAATTGCCTGATCGCTCTTGACGCGCGCACCGGCAAGCGGCTGTGGCATTTCCAGACGGTTCATCACGATCTCTGGGACCTCGACAACGTTTCGGCGCCGCAGCTCGTGACGGTCATGCACAACGGTCAGAAGGTTGACGCGGTTGCGCACGCAGGCAAGACGGGCTTTCTGTACGTGTTCAACCGCGTCACGGGCGAACCGCTGTGGCCGATCGAAGAACGGCCGGTGCCGAAGAGCGACGTGCCAGGCGAGCAGAGCTGGCCGACGCAGCCATTTCCGACAAAGCCGCCCGCGTTCGCGCGGCAGTCCTTCACCGTGGACGACGTCAATCCATGGCTGTTGACGCCTGAGGAGCAGGCCGCGCTCCGCGAGCGCGTCGCGAAAGCGCGCAACGGCACGGGTCCCCAGGGTGGAATCTTCATCCCGCCCGCCGTCGGCGAGGATTCGATCTCCATGCCGGGCAACCAGGGCGGATCGAATTGGGGCACGACGGCGGCCAATCCCGACAAAGGGATTGTGTACGTGTTGGGGATCGATGAGGTCGCGATTCTCAAACTTCAGAACGTGAAGGACACAACATTGAACGGCCGCGGAGGCGCGAATCAGGCCGGGCCCAATGGATACGCGCAGTACTGTCGGCGTGCCACGGCATCAATCTTCAGAATCCGTTGCCGGGCGTGCCCAACCTCACTGGCGTCACGACCCGGCTGGCCGAAGATGTCATTCGGGAGGCGGTGACGTCGGGGCGCGGCAACATGCGCCCGGTCTCCGGGCATCACGGACCTCGAGATCAACGCCGTCATCGCGTTTCCTGCCGGAGGCGGCGGTCGCGCAGGGCGCGCGCGGTGGACGCGGCGCGGGCGCGGCCGGGGAATTTCCTCCCGGCCCATCGTCGCGACCGGCAGCGCGCCGGTGCCGACGATTCCCACGCGTGGGGGCCCGTTGTTCGGCGGGGCCGGCCCGACCGGCGGCAATGTGGCCTACCCGGAAGACGCGGCCGCGCCGGCCGCTCGGTACTCGACCGGCTACAACGTCATGGGGACGTCAACCAGGCCGCCGTACTCGAGACTCACGGCCTACGATCTGAACACCGGCACGATCAAGTGGCAGATTCCCGTGGGCGACGATCTGAATACGATTGCCCGCGGCGGGCCGCCCAGCACAGGCGCCGTGGGACTGCGGACCGGCATCATGCCGACGAAGTCCGGACTCGTGTTCCTCGCCGGCGGCGACGGCAAGGTCCGGGCCTATGACGAAGACGACGGCAAAGTCCTGTGGACCGGCACGCTGCCCGGCGGGTCGCGAGGCGTGCCCGTGATCTATGAATCCAAAGGCCGGCAGTACGTCGTGATTGCATCGATACCAGGCGGAGGCCGTGGTGGACGCGCGGCCGCGCCGGCGGCGCCGGTCGCCGCCGGACACCCCGCGCGGCTATATCGCGTTCGCCTTGCCCAAATGACGCTCTAAGCTTCACTACGACGCACACGGAGCCCACGAAGGTTCGGTCAAGAACACCTTCGTGGGTTTCGTGCCCTCGGCGTTGGATTCCGCAGGGATCTGCATGAAAGACGTTCGCGTAGCGCTCACCTTCGATTACGACGCGATGAGCAATTGGATCAACACGTCGGGCGGCAAGTCGCCCGGCATGATCTCGCGCGGCGAGTTCGGTCCCATCGCCCTCACGCGGATCCTGGCGCTGCTCGAGAACCGGCGGATCAAGAGCACGTTCTTCGTGCCCGGCCACACCGCCCGCGCCTACCCGGATACGGTCAAGGCGATCGACGAGGCCGGTCACGAGATCGGCCATCACGGATGGGTGCACGAAAACCCCGTGCTGTTGTCGCCTGACGCCGAGCGTCGCGTGCTCGAGAAGGGGCTCGAGGCCCTTGACGCCGTCGCCGGAGTGCGGCCGTCTGGCTACCGGTCGCCGGGTTGGGACAACAGTCCCTCCACCGTGCCACTCCTGTTGGAATTCGGGTTTGAGTACGAGAGCAGCTTGATGGGATCGGACTTCGAGCCGTACTGGTGTCGCGTGGGCGACCAATGCTCGACGACCGAGGAATTCGTCTGGGGCACGCCGGTGAACCTCGTCGAGCTGCCGGTCGCCTGGCACCTCGATGACTTCATCCAGTTCGAATTCGTCGCGACGCCGGCCGGGATCCTGAACGCCACGCGGTCGACGACAATGGCCTGGGAGATTTGGAAGGGCGAGTTCGACTACCTGTACGATCGCATCGGTCAGGGCCTCATGACTATCACGATGCATCCCCAGGTCATCGGCCGCGGCCATCGGATGCTCTTTCTGGAGCAGTTCATCGACTACGTCGCCGGCCACGCCGGCGCGAGTTTCACGCGGCTCGGCGACTATCAGCAGGAATGGAGAGTCGGCCGCACGCCGGCATTGCCCATGCACGCAGGGATCGCGCGCGCCTCCGCAAATCAGAAGCCTTGACCTTGGAGACTTTACCTTGGAGACATGAAGGACATGGAGGGCTGACCTGGGGCCCGGCCACGCCGGGCTTGGCGATCGGAGAGGTACTCGAATACGAAAGCCGGCAGGGTCTTGGTTCTCCTGTTTTCGTATTCGAGTACCTCTCCGATCGCCGCCGCCGAGGGCGGCGCCCAGGTCAGCCTTCATGCTCTTCACGTCTCCAAGGTGGAGGCACGGTGATCGAGCCTCTCTCCGTTACTTCGTCGAGCCTACATGAGCTTTCCAGCGGCGGCCGGAGCCCGGTAACTCTGTCGCGCGCGCGGCTTCATGTCTTTGCGCGTCACCTTGACCTCGATCTTGTGTCCCTTGCCGTCACGGCTGGACGGCGCGAAACCGAGGAGGTACTGATGATGCAACTCATCGGCGACGCGGGCGAACGCGGCGCCGAGATCCTCGCGGGGACGTAACTCGAAGTATCCACCGCCCGTTTCTTCGGCGAGTCTCCCGAGCCCCGGATCAGGAAGATTGGCGACGAGCCTGTCTCGGATATTGCCGGCCATGCTCGGCATCGCCTCACGGCTCTGCAGGCCGATGCCGTAGATCATTACGTCCTCACGCTGCGCCCGGTCCGCGACGTCGGGCTCGGAGACCCATTTCTGGCCGAACCGCGGGCCGCTGTCCTTTCCGTCGCTCATGACGAGCACGACTCGCCGTCCCTCGGTGGTCGCGAATTCGCCGATGGCGCGATCGATCGTGGTCCAGAGCGGCGTTGGCGCATTCCGTGGTGTCGATGTCGGCAGGGCGTCGAGAAGCTCGGACGCGCGGTTCGTGAAGGTCGGGCTGATGTCGATCGTCGCCCCGAACGTGCCGACCCGCGCGAGGTCTCGCCGGTCCCAATTGCGCGATCAGTTCACCGCAGGCGGCGCGCAGGAGGGCCAGATTCCCCGACATGCTGCCGCTGACGTCGACCAGTACGATGAGTCGAACCGGCTGGGCTGAATTGTCGAAGACGGTGAGCGGCTGGGCTTTGCCATTGTCGAGAATCTGAAAATCCGTCCGCGCAAGATCGGGCACCAGCCGGCCGGACTTGTCGGTCACCGTGACAAAGACCGGGACGTTATCTGCCCCGCCGCGAAATACCGAACTCTGTGGACCGGCCTGAGCCGTGGCAAGGCTCGCGGCGAGAACCCAGGAAGCGAAGAGACGGCCCATATTGATAGCTCCCGGGCAGGCGCAGATCTATTTCATCACAACCGTCGTACTATGACGCCTGCGGTCGAGCGGCCGCTTCGTGAGGACGAGTTCGGGCGTCCCGAGCCATCCCAGGGGCGCGACCGTGCGTGCACGGCGTTCCGCGGACGAAGTGTGACGAGTACTCAGGAGAGCAGGAGAGAATGATGAGAAACGCACTTGCCGTTGCTGGTTTCGCAGTCTTCGTGGGCGTCATGGCGGCCTCCGTGGCCGCCCAGAATCCCCCGGCGGGACAGGCCGCACCCGCACCGGCGGCGCAGGGTCGAGGGGGCCGCGGTGCCGCGCCGACCCCGACGTCGTGCGGGCCGAATCCGCCGGCAGAGATGAAGAACGTGGCGAAGGATTCGCGGTGCTTCGAGCTGCGGACCTACGTCGTCAATCCCGGCGGGCCCGGCGATCCCGATCTTCTTAACAAGCGATTCCGTGACCACACTGTCGGGTTCTTCAAGAAACACGGCATGACGATGGTCGGATTCTGGATTCCGGTGACCAAGCCGAACACGATCGTCTACATGCTGGCCTACAAAGATGCCGCGGCGCGCGATGCTGCCTGGGCGGCGTTCCAAAGCGATCCGGACTGGGTCAAGGTCCGCACCGAAATGAACGTCAGCGTGACTGTGACCAACGAGTTCATGATCGCGACCGATTATAGTCCGTTGAAATAATGGATCCGGGAGTCTTGTCACCGGTTCGGGTCAAGACGCTTCCGGCGTTGGTTTCACTAGCAAGGAGTAGACGAATGTCGTTCGTGGGTAACGTGAAGGCCCGGGGATGGTTCGGCGTGGTTGCCGCAGCGCTGCTCGCGGTGGTGGCGACGGGCGTACTGCTCGCCGCGCGCAGCGCGAAGTGGTGGCCGGATAACCTGGGCGGTCCCGACAGTTCGGCGTACGCGGACCTCGATCAGATCAAGAAGTCGAACGTGCAGCAACTGGAAGTCGCGTGGACCTATCCCTACGCGTCGCCGGGCTTCAACCCGGTTGTGGTCGACGATGTGATCTATACGTCGGGCCGCAACGGATCGCTCATCGCCCTGAATGCGACGACCGGAAAGGAAATCTGGATTCACGAAGGACTGACCGGCATGACCGGGCGCGGTGCGAACTTCTGGCAGAGTGAGGACGGGAAAGACAAGCGTCTGCTGTTCTGGATCAACAACTTCCTGCAGGAGATCGACGCGAACACCGGCAAATCCATCTCGACCTTCGGCCTGGACGGCACGGTGGACCTCCGGCAGGGGTTGCCGCGCGGCGAGAACATGGGATGGAACCCGAACAGCCCAGGCAAGATCTGGAAGAACCTGCTCATCATCGGATCCACCGTGGGCGAGGCGTTCATGTCGCCGCCCGGTGACATCCGCGCCTACGACGTGATCACCGGCAAGATGGCCTGGCAATTCCACACGATTCCACGGCCGGGCGAGTTCGGATACGAGACGTGGCCTGCGGAGGCCTACAAGTACTCGGGCGCCGCCAACAACTGGGGCTCGATGTCCGTGGACGACGAGCGCGGAATCGTCTATGTCCCCACCGGATCCGCGACCTACGACTTCTATGGGGCCGATCGCGTCGGACAGGACTTGTTCGCGAATTGCCTGATCGCGATCGACGCGCGGTACCGGGAAGCGCCTGTGGCACTTCCAGACGGTGCACCACGATCTGTGGGATCTCGACAACGTCTCGGCGCCGATGCTCGTCACCGTCCGCCACGACGGCCAGCGTGTGGACGCCGTGGCTCACGCGGGTAAGACCGGCTTCATGTACGTCTTCAATCGCGTGACCGGCGAGCCCCTGTGGCCGATTGAGGAGCGCCCGGTGCCGAAGAGCGAAATTCCCGGCGAGCAGACCTGGCCGACTCAGCCGTTCCCGACCAGGCCGGCGCCGTTCGCCAAGCAGACGTTCACCGTCGACGACGTCAACCCGTGGCTCCTGAAGCCGGATGAGTATCAGAAGATGCGCGATCGCGTCGCCAAGGCGCGCAACGAAGGGATGTTCACGCCGCCCGGATTCACGGACACGATCTCGATGCCGGGGAATCAGGGCGGCTCGAACTTTGGCACGACGGCGGCCGATCCCCAGAAGGGGATGGTGTTCGTGGTCAACGTGAACCAGGTCGCGCTCCTCAAGCTGGAGGATGTGACGACGCGCGCGGCCGGACGCGGCGAAGGCGGTGCGTACGGCGGGGCAGCGCAGCAGGGCGCGCGCGTCTTTCAGGCGAACTGCGTGGCGTGCCACGGCGCCGACCTCGCGGGGGCGGCGCCGGGCGTGCCTTCGCTCGTCGGCGTCACCAATCGCATGGCGGACGACGCCATCCGCGCGATTATCACCGGAGGCCGCGGGCTCATGCGGTCGGTACCCGACTTGTCGGCGACGGACCTGTCGAACGTGATCGCGTTCCTCGCCGTCAGAAGCCCGTTCGGATCGGGGCGTCCCGTGGGTCCCGCGCCCGCGCTGCCGCCAGGCCCCGTCGTCGCGCGCGGCGGCGCGCCGCAGCCGCCGCTCCCGGCGCGCGCGCTTGGACCGTACTACCCCGGTGTCGGCGGCAACGCCGGCAATCTCGCCTATCCGGAGGGCGTCAACGTCCCGCCGAACCGCTATATGAGCGACTACGGTGTGATGGCATCGGCGACCAAGCCGCCGTACACGACATTGACGGCGTACGACCTCAACACCGGCGAGATCAAGTGGCAGGTCCCCAACGGCGATCACGCGCCGACCATCGCCGCGGGCGGCCCGCAGAACACCGGCGGACTCGGCGCGCGCAACGGCATGATAGTCACCAAAGGCGGGCTGGTGTTTCACGCTGGAGGTGACGGCAAGTTCCGCGCCTACGACGAAGACACCGGCAAGGTGCTGTGGACGGGTCTGTTTTCGGGCAACGCGCCGGGCGTGCCAGTGTCGTTCGAGGCGCAGGGGCGCCAGTTCGTCGTGATGATTGCCGGACGAGGCGCCGGTGGTGACGAGGCCCCGGCCGCCCCGCCGTCGTCCGGTCCCACAGGGCTGATCGCGTACGCCTTGCCGAAGAAGTAGCACGCCCGTGGGCTGGCTCCTGCTCCTGGCCATCTTCGGCTCCGCCGGCGCCCGGGCGCAGACGCCGGCGGACCTCGCCGACCGTGCTGAGGCCGACTTTGCGCAGGGCAAGCTGGCCGAATCAGTCGCCGACTACGATCGGCTTGCCGCGTTGATTCCGAGCATCGCGCCGGAACTGTGGCAGCGTGGCGTCGCGCTGTACTATCTCGGCCGGTATGACGAGTGCGCGGCGCAGTTTGCGTCCTTTCATGCCGTCGATCCCGGGGACGTCGAGGACGCTGCGTGGCATTTCTTCTGTGTGGCGCGCGGGAGCTCGATCGAACGAGCGAGGCGCGAGCTCCTTCAGGCGGGCCCGGATCCGCGCATCATGCGCGCGCAAGTGTACGACCTGTTGCGTGGCGCGCTGAGCCCCAAGGACTTCATCGACCTGGCGGAAGCCAGCTACCCGATCGCGCAGTTCTACGCGCATTTGTATGTCGGCCTCTACCTGGAGGCTCTCGGCGACCGTGACGGGTCGTTGTCGCACGTGAAGATTGCAGCGGACGACCGGTATCGGTTGTTCGGCGGATTCATGAACGTAGTCGCGCAGGTGCACGTGAAAATACGAACGGCCGGCGCTGCAAAGGGGAAGACCCCACGCGCGCGTCGGCCGGTTGATTTAGACTCTTGCCATGAGGATTGAACACGCCGCGTATCAAGTCCAGGATCCGGTCGCCGCGGCGGACTGGTACGTCAAATATCTGGGGATGAGCGTGAAGCGCGCACAGCCGGAGCGGCCGTTCGGCCAGTTTCTCGCTGACGGCGCCGGCGCGGTCATGCTCGAGCTCTACAATCACCCGAAAGTCCCGGTGCCGGACTATCGCAGCATCGATCCCCTCATCCTGCACATCGCGTTCAGCGTCGACGATGTCGCCGAGACGCGGCGAGCACTGCTCGCCGCTGGTGCGACGGCGGAGGGCGACGTGCAGGTCACCGACGCGGGCGATCATCTCGCCATGCTGCGCGATCCGTGGGGCATGCCGGTGCAGCTGGTCCACCGCAGATCACCCATGATTCCGTCCTGACGCGGCACCAGCGGTTTAGAATGGATTCATGGGTGATTCCGGCGAAGGACTGATCGATTCCGAGTCGCGCATCCAAGAGCGCATGGACGAGCTGGCACGGGCGCGCGCCGAGCGGTCGCAAGTGCAGGCCACGCCTGCCGGGACCGTGCAGGCCGTCGAGTCGCTCAAGCTGGCCCGCGCTGATCTGCAGCGCCAATTCGACGCGACGCCAAATGAGCCCCGCCGCGCGTCAATCGCGCAAGCCATCGCCGATCTCGATGGACGCCTCGCGGCCCTCGGGTCCGTGAACCGCTCGGGCTGACTGTTTCGGCGCGGCGCAGCACATGGCCGGGCACTCGAAGGCGTCGGACATTGTTGCCGCGCTCGCGGCCGCCAGACTCCGAGCCGTCCGGACCGCGCTGCTCGTCCTCCACAAGGCGTTGATCGACGCCGAGCGGGGGCGCTACGCGCGGGCGCACGGCCCGGTCGACAGTCCCCACCAGTTGCTCCAGCTCGTGCTGCGCGACCCGTGGTTCGCGTGGCTGCGTCCGATCGCCGAATTGATCGTCCAGGCAGACGAACGTCTCGACACCGATCAGGCGATCACAACGACCGAAGCGGACGCGTACGCCACGCAGGTCCTCGGCCTGTTGCAGCGCGACCTGGGCGGCCCGGACTTCCGCCGCGAATACCACCGCTCTCTTCAGGAAACGCCGGAGATCGTCCTGGCGCATGCCGCCGTGCTGCGGCTGGCGGCGAAAGAGAGATAGATCACTGCAGCGTGAAGTTCACCGTTACGGTCATCAGGACTTCAACTGGAACGCCATTCAACGTCGTCGGCACGAACATCCACTGCCGGACGGCGTCGACCGCCGCCTGATCCAGGCCGGGCACGCTGCGAAGAATCTGAACATCCTTCACCGTTCCATCGGTGGCAATGACGGCTTCCATGATGACGATCCCCTGCACACCCGCCGCGAGCGCGTCGGGCGGATACGCCGGTTTCACGTCGCGAATCTTCTTCGGCTCCCTGATGTCTCCGCCGACACGCACTGGGCCCTCTGACGGCGGAGGCGGTGCCGGGGCGAGATCGGGAGCGTTCTGCGTCGCCGGAGGCGTGTCACCTTCGACTTGACGGTCGATCGGGACTGCGCCCGGCTTTCCACTCCCGGTGATTGTGAGGGTCTCCGCCACGGTCCCAAGGACGAGCCGCACGTCCTGGGTCACGTCACTCCCCGGTTCGATCCGAAGGAGCGTCTTACTCGTCTTGAAACCAGGCAGTTGAACGAGCATTGCGTACTGGCCGGGCGTCAGGTTCGTCAGGATGTACCGTCCGTCCGCGTCCGTGACGGCCGTCCGCTGAGTCCCGGCGATCGTGACCAGCGCACCAATCAGCAATCCGCCCGATGGGTCGGTAATCACTCCTGTGACGCCTCCGGTCGCGGCCTGAGCCGGTTCGATGCGCGCGACGGGTTCGATCGCGGGCGAAGGCATCGCGCGGCCCGTGATCGTCGTCGCCGCAGACGGCAAATCGCGCAGCGCCCCGAGGCCTACCGGGACGCCGACGAGCAGCAGCGCCGTCATCGCCAGCAGCGCCCGGTGTCCGCGACGTAATGAACGTGTCTTCTCGTACGTCATGATCTCCTCCACGCGTGCCTTCAGATGGGCACCTGTGACTCCGGCGACCCAGGAAACGGGTGACTGCAGACAAAAATCACACACCTTCAGGATGCTCGCGGCATAAGCCTGCCGCTCGCTTCCGACCCGCAGGACTTCCTCGTCGCACGCACGCTCGCGCTCCGCGACAAGTCTGGCACCCAACCACCACACAATCGGATGGAACCAGAGGACGGTCTCGAGCAGCGCATGAAGACCCGCCGCGAGATTGTCTCGGCGCCGCACGTGCGAGAGTTCGTGAACGAAAATTGCGTCCAGTTCCGCGTCGGTGAGGCGGGTTGTCAACGAGGCAGGCCAGAGGATGATCGGGTGGGTCGTGCCGATCACTCCTGGCTCCAACAGCGACCGCGACGAGCGGAGATCGATGGGTTCGGCGTACCGAAGCCGTGCGCGCGCCCGGTCGAGGGCGTCGGCTTCGCGGCCGGTGTGTAGCGACGGCGAACCCCAGGCGGCCTTCATCAACCGGCGCCACGACGCCCAGCGGGAAACCAGGAGCACGAGCGAGCCGATAGCCCAGGCGATCCCGAAAAACCACACCAGGCGAGACGTGCGCGAGTCCGTGGCGCCTGGTGATGGGCCGCCGAGCGGAGATTCGGCACGCTGGGTGTCGACCGTCGCCTGTCCGTCTTCGCCATTCGGCGCGAAGGGTTCTCCGATGACGCGGACCGCCACCGAGACGAGGGGCGTCGGCCGAGCGGCCAGATGCACGGCCGGCAGGTGGCGTCCGAGTCCGATCAACAGCGAAAAAGGAAGAAGAAACTTGAGCGATGCCAACAGCCAAACGCGGTAGCGGAACCTGGCCGCGTGATGCCTCAGCATCCAGGCCAGCACGGCTGCCGCGCCGACGCACAACGTCGACTGCCACAGGTGGTTGGCGAGCGCCGCACCGATCATGATGGCTTCTCCTTTCGCGTCAGCCGCCGAAGAGTCTTCTCGGCTTCGCGCAGGTCGTCCCGGGTCAGCTTGCCGGACTCGATCAAGTGGGCCACTACCGGTTGGGTCCGGCCACCGAAGAAGGCCAGCAACTCATCAATCAGCCGACGTTGAGCCGCGGTCCGGGAGATGACGGCCTCGAACAGGTGTGCGTTGCCGATCTTCCTGACGCGGCGGATGGCCCTCTTCGATTCGAGACGATAGACGACGGTCTGGACCGTCGTGTACGCGGGTCGTTCCGCGGCCGGAAGGCGCTCCTGAATCTCGCGGATGGACACGGGGCCGCCTTCCCACAGCGCCTCCATGATCCGCAACTCGAGTCTGGTCAGCCTGGGTGTGGACACTGGGGGGCAGCTCCTGTCTTGACGTTAGATCTACTACAAATGTAGTTTCGTGGCAAGGGGGGTCAGAATCGACCGCCGCCGCAGGATTCGATCAGACCATTCGCATGGTCGTGGTGTCTAATCTGAACGCATCGAGACACACTGACGCTCGTCTTTCTCGGATTCCAGCATGAGGTGTGAGCGACTTGTCCTCGTCCCGGCGAGCATGGCCCTGCTCGTTGGGCTCTGCCTCGCGGGCTGCCGCACGCGTCCTGCTCCCCCGACGGCCGGAACGGCAGTCGCTGTCGCGCCAGGAGGGGACCGTGCGGGCGCCCTCCGGTTGTCGGGCACGGTCGAGGCGGTTCGGGCGGCCTCCGTCATGGTGCCTCGCCTGGCGGGTCAGTCGACGAACACGCTCGTCATTACCCACCTCATCGCCGCGGGCAGCAGGGTCGCGCCTGGCGATCTGCTCGTCGAGTTCGATCCTCAAGAGCAGACGCGCAACGCGATGGATCGACGCGCGGAAGTCGTCGACCTCGACGGCCAGATCCACAAGAAGCAGGCCGAGCAGGCGATTGCGTTTGCCGCCGATGACACCGCGCTCGCGCAGGCCGAGCACGACCTCGAGCGCACCCGGCTCGATCTGATCAAGAACGACTTCATACCGAGTGTCGAGGCGGAGAAGAACCGTCTCGCGTTCGAACAGGCGACGGCCAAGCTTGCGCAGCTTCGGGCTGCGGCCGCGCTGAAGCGGACGGCGGCCAACGCGGACATCCGCATCCTCGAAATTCGCCGGGAGCGATCGGACCGCGCGCTTCACTACGCCGAGAGCAATGCCAAGCTGATGAGCGTGCACGCGGCGTTCGCAGGGATCGCTGTGATCAAGTCGATCTTCAAGGGCAACTCGCTCGCCGAAGTCCAGGAGGGCGATGAGGTCCGTCCGGGCCTGCCCATCCTGGACATCGTCGATCCGACGGCGATGCGGGTGCGAGCGCGGGTGAATCAGGCGGACGTCGGGATGATCGAGACCGGGCGCACGGCCACGATCCGCCTCGACGCGTATCCGGAACTAAAATTCAATGGACGGGTCGACGTCGTCGCACCGCTCGGCGTGACGAGCTCGATGACCGCCACGGTGCACACGTTTACGGCGCTCGTCTCGATTCAGGGCATGCATCCCAGGCTGATGCCGGATCTGACGGCCTCGGTGGATCTCGAATCTCCACCGCCCCAGGTCGTGACCGCGGCGCACGCGAAGCCGTCGAAATGAACGTCCCCTTCACGTCGAGTCGCGCGAAGATCCTGCTGGCTCTCGGCGTGCTCGCTGCGGCCGCGGCACTGGTCGCGGCGATGCGATGGCGCGCGGCGCCGCCGCCAGTCGCAACCGCCGAGATCACGCGCGGGGACTATCTGGACATCGTGGATATCCGCGGCGAGATCCGTCCGCGGAGGTCTGTCGTCATCAACGCGCCGATGCAAGCCGGCGATCTGCAGATCTTGACGCTCGCGGCCAATGGATCGACCGTGAAGGCCGGCGATTCCGTGTTGCAGTTCGACGGTTCCACACTGCAGCGTACGATTCAGGAACGCCAGTCGGAGCTCCGGCAGGCGCTCGATGAGCTGGATCAGGCCAAGGCGGAGGCCAGGATCACGAACGGGAAGGACACCACGGCGCTCCTGCATTCCCGCTACGACGTCGATCGCGCCAAATTGGATCCGGGGACAACCGAGGGCGGGATTGTCTCGAAAGTCGATGCCGATAAGTCCAAGCTTGCGCTCGCCGACGCCGAGCAGCGGCTGAAGGAGTCGGAGGTCAAGGAGGGCGCCAATCGACAGGCGAGCTCCTCGGGGTTCACCGCACAGGAAAGCAAGATCGCCAAGGTCCGCGCCGACCTCGAGCGCGCGGAGCGGGCGCTGACCGCGCTTCAGGTCAAGGCGCCCGCCGATGGCGTTGTCAGCATCCTGCCGAACTACCGCGCCAGCTCGCCAATGGGGGCGGCGCAGGAATTCCGCGCCGGCGATCGCGCCTGGCCGGGCGCGTCGGTGCTCGAACTCCCGGATCTCTCATCCGTTCACCTCGCGGCCCGGCTGGACGAGTCCGATCGCGGCCGCCTTCAGCAGGGGCAGCGCGCGACGATCCGCGTCGATGCCATTCCGGACCACGACTATCAGGCCGAGGTCACCGACCTGTCGGTCCTCGCGCGCGTGGATTTTTCGAGCTGGCCGCCGGTCAAGAACTTCGACCTGAAGTTGACGTTCAAGGACGCGGACGCCCGGCTGCGGCCGGGCATGAGCGCGATGGCGCGCGTCGTGGTCGGGCGGCTGCCGGACATGTATCTCGTGTCGCCGCAGGCCGTCTTTCTGGTGGACGGTCGCGCCGTCGTCTATCGTCTGGATCGTCGCATGTTTGTCGCGACGCCGGTCGAGGTCGTCAAGCGGAGCAAGGAGCAGGTCGCGATCAAGGGCGCGATCCGGGCCGGGGACCGCGTTGCGCTGACGAGGCCGGATGCTGAAGTGTCGAGGACCGCGCGATGACTCGCCGCCGCCGCTTCGCCTTCGGCGCGGCTGCCGGCGTTGTGGCGGCCCTCGGCGCGACGGCGTGGTTTGTCAGGGGTTCGGCAGCGACCGTGCTGTCGTCAGCCGAGCCGTCGGTGCCCACGACACGCGTCGTGCGGGGACCGCTCGAGTTGAGCGTGCACACCGTCGGCGACCTGCGCGCGTCGAAATCCGTGAACCTGCAGGCGCCGGCTGTAGGCGGAGGCCTGCTCAGGCTGGTGAAGATGGCCGAGACCGGATCGTCCGTTCACTCGGGCGAGGTCATCCTGGAATTCGACCCGACCGAGCAGCAGTATTCCCTCGAGCAGGCGCAGTCCCAGGTGGCCGAGGCGGAGCAGCAGGTCACCAAGCTCAAGGCGGATCGTGACGTGCAGGCGGCGCAGGATCGCGTGGACCTGCTGACGGCGCAGTTCGACGTACGGCGCGCGGAGCTCGACGCCAGGCTCGATCGCGATCTGGTGGCCGCGAGCGAATACCAGAAGCGGCAGCTTTCTCTGGAGGAGGCCAAGCGGCGGCTGGCCCAGGTCGAAGAAGGCGGGAAATCGCGCGCGGAGACGAGCCGGGCCGCGCTTGCGGTCGCCGAAGAGGCGCGCACGAAGGCCACGCTGGCGGCCCAGCGTGCGCAACAGAACATCGAGAGCTTGACCGTGAAGGCGCCGATCGACGGCTTCGTGGTGGCTCGCGAAAACCGCGACGCGAACAGCGGCATCTTCTATTCAGGCATGACGCTGCCTGAATACCGCGCGGGCGATAACGTCTTCCCGGGCCGGCCGGTGGCCGACGTGTTCGACATTTCCCAGATGGAGATCCGCGCGAAGGTCAACGAGCAGCAGCGCAACAACGTCGCCGCGGGACAAAAAGCCACCGTCGAGTCGGCGGCGCTGCCGCGAAGTGAAACTGACCGCGCGCGTGAGCGCCGTCGCCGGACTGGCCCAGTCGGACTGGTGGGGACCGTCGGGCCCCCTCCGCGACTTCGATGTGACGCTCAAGATCGATCAGGCGGACCCGCGGCTGCGGCCCGGCATCTCCGTGCAATTGCTGCTGGCCGGCACCCGCGTCGACAACGTACTGCACGTGCCGCGTCAGGCGATCTTCGAGAAGAGCGGCAAGCCCGTCGTGTACGTCCGCGTCGGTGACCGCTTCGAGGCCCGCGCCGTCAAGCCGACTCACCGGACTGAAAGCCGGGTGGCTGTCGAAGGGTTGGCCGAAGGCACCGAGGTGGCGCTCGTCAATCCTGAGGCCGCGAAGCCGAAGACGGCGTCAACGCCGTCGCCCACGGCCGGAGTGCCGAAATGACGCCTGGCGCCGGCGTGCCGGTGCGGCAGCGCCGCCGCATCGAGATGTGGCCGGAGCTCGGGCACGGCCTCGACAACCTTCGCGCGCACAAACTGCGATCCCTTCTGACGATGCTCGGAATGATTTTCGGCGTCGCCGCCGTGATTGCCATGCTCTCGATCGGCGCCGGCGCACAACAGAAGATGATCGCGTTCATCGAGCAGCTTGGCGTGCGCAACATCATCGTGGAAGCCCGTGAGGCCCCCGAGTACCAGTCGCTGCAGCGCGTGCGGAAGCTGTCGGCCGGGCTGTCGTTTCAGGACCTGCGGGCGATCCAGGCCAACATCGCGGGACTGACCGCATCGACCGCGCGCAAGCGCCTCGTGCCGACGCAGGTCCGGCCGAAACCGCAAGCCGACGTACCGACAGTGTACGGCGTCTCGAGCGTGTACCAGAAGATCGCCGGATTGGTCACGACGCGCGGCCGTTTCTTCACCGACCGGGAAGATCAGACCGCCGCAGCTATCGCGGTGCTTGGGCAGGGTGCGGCGGCGTCGCTCTTTGGCATCGACGATCCCATCGGGCAGTTCGTCAAGGTCAACCAGCAGTGGTTCCGGGTCATCGGAGTGGCCGGACCGCAGCTGGTCGCGGAAAACGACATCGGCGGGCTGCCCGCCCAGGATCGCAACAATGTCGTCTTCGTGCCGTTGATGGCGGCGATCCTGCGGCTCGAAGATTCGCAGAGCTACCTGAAGGACGAGATCGACGGAATCTACCTGAACCTGTCGCCGGAGGCCGGCGTGACGGCGACCGGTGAAACCGTCCGGAGTCTGCTCGACGCCTCGCATCGGGGCGCGGGCGACTTCAGCGTCGTGGTGCCGGCCGAGCTGCTTGCCGAACAGGAACGGACCAAGCGGCTGTTCGAGTTCGTGATGGTCGCGATCGCGTCGATCTCGCTGCTGGTGGGCGGCATCGGGATCATGAACATCATGCTCGCCAGCGTCATGGAGCGGACGCGCGAAATCGGCGTACGCCGCGCCGTCGGCGCCACGAAGTGGGACATCATCCGGCAGTTCCTGATCGAGACCACGCTGATCACCGTGTCCGGCGGGTTTGCCGGGACGATTGTCGGCGTGCTGCTCTCGCAGTTGGTCGCCTACCTGGCGGGCTGGTCCACGATCATCACGGCGATGTCCGTCATCGTCGCCTGCGTCGTGTCGGTCACGGTCGGCATCGTCTTCGGCCTCTATCCCGCCGTGCGGGCCGCCCGCCTCGATCCCGTCTACGCACTGCACTATGAGTGAGTAGGTGAGACGCCTGCAGGCGTCTTCTTCTGTATTTGACGCATCGGCCGCGACGGACGTAGGCTCGGGCTTCCTCATGAATCGCGCGAGGATGTTCATCGATGGCCTGCGGATCGACGCGCGCCACGCGTTTCGCCAGTGGCGGCTTGCGCCCGGATTCACGATCGTGGCGCTGCTGGTCCTGGGTCTTGGCATCGGCGCGAACCTGGCGATTTTCGGGCTGTTCGACGCGCTCGTGCTCCGGCCGCTGCCCGTGCCCGAGCCCGAGCGGCTCGTCTCGATCGAGGTGAGAGATCCCAAGCAACCGGATGAGCGGCCGGAACTGCCGTACTCGGCGCTTGCGGATATCGAGCGCCGCCAGACCGTGTTCACGGCGGTCGCGGCGTACGCCTCGGCCGGTCCGACGGTGGAGGCGGATGGGGTTCTGACGAATGTCGGCGTCTCGTTCGTCAGCGAACGATTCTTCGACGTCTTCCAGGTCGGCCCCCAATTGGGCCGGTTGCTGACCGTCGGCGACGTGAAGACTGCGGCGCCTGTGGCGGTGATGACCGACACGTACTGGCAGCAGCGGTACGCGCGCGATCCGCTGGTGCTCGGCAGCATCGTCAAGCTTCAAGGCGTCCCATTCACCGTCGTCGGCATCTCCGCTCGCGGGTTCGCTGGAGTCATAGCCGACGCGGCGTACGCCTTCGTGGTTCCGCTGACGACCTCGACGCTGATCGAGCGTGCGTTCGGCGAACCGGACGACAGGCCGATTCAGTTCTGGAACGCGTTTGGCCGGCTCGCACCGGGCATAGGGATCGACGAGGCGAGAGCACAACTCGCGGCGATGTGGCCGGCCGTTCGTGAGGCCAACGTGCCATCGAAGGGGACCCCCGAAGAACGCACCCAATTTCTGACGCTTGGCCTCAATGTGAGCTCGGCCGCGCGCGGCTTTTCGTTCATGCGCGAGTTGTGGACCGGCCCGCTGGGATTGCTCGCCGGCGCCACCGGTTGGATGCTGCTGATCGCCTGTATGAATCTGGCCAGCCTCGCGACGGCCCGCGCCATCAGACGACGGCCTGAGATGATCGTGCGCTCGGCCCTTGGGGCCTCGCGCTGGCGGCTCGTGCAGCAAGAGCTGGTGCAAAGCCTGCTGCTCTCCGGGACGGGCACCGCGCTCGCCTTGCCACTGGCGTGGTGGGGCGTTCGCGCGATTGGTCCGAGCCTGTTCTTCTGGCAGGACGCCTACACCACCGCGCTCACGCTTGGACACAATTGGCGCGTCGTCATCATGGTCGTGGGTTCGGCGGTCCTGACCGGCGTCGCGACCGGAATCGCGCCAGCCTTGCAGTCGGGCCACCGCGAGTTGCACGCGAGTCTTCACGGCAGCCGGGCCACTTCGCTTCTGGTGTCGCGGTGGGCGGAGCGGCTCTTGATCGTGCAGCTGGCGCTCGCCGTCGCGCTGCTCGTCGGTGCCGGCGTGTTTTCGAAGAGCCTGGCGAAGCTTCGGGCTGTCGATACTGGCATGGCCATCGATGGCACGGCCTTCGTCGAACTGGGCCGGCATCCGGCGCGCGATCCGGCGCTCGATCCGGTGGCGTACTCGACGCGGCTCGCCGATCGGTTGGTGGCCGTGCCGGGCGTACGGTCGGTCGCATTTGCCTTCGACAGCCCTTTGGGGGGTATCGAGGCCGCGGATTGGAAGGAGCCGATTGCGCCCGCGGACAGTCCGCTGGATGCGGGCAATGTGCAGGCGACACTCGTCGCCGTGTCTCCGAACTTCTTCCGCACCCTGGGCATTCCCATTCGCGGCGGGCGCGATTTCGGCACGACGGACGACAGCACCCGCCCGCGAGTTGCGATTGTGTCAGCGGCGCTCGCCGGGAAGCTGTTTGGATCTGGACAGCTGCTGGGACGCCAGATTCGCCTCGGCAGTGAGGCGCGCTTCCAACACATAGAGATTGTGGGGATCTCAGCCGATGCGCGTCTGTCCGACCTGCACACGAAGGAGCCGAGGTTTGTGTTCCTGCCGCTGCTGCAGGGTTCGCCCGGCGCCCAGACGCCTTCGGCAGTGGTCCTTCGCGTGAGCGGGGCGTGGGCTGCGCTGCAGCCCGCGATTCGCAAGGCGATCGAATCGCTCGGACAGGACTACGTGACGGGCCAGCGCACGCTCGGCGATCAGATCGAGCATTCGCTGATTCGCGAGCGTCTGCTCGCCGAAGGCGCGGACATCTTTGGCGTGATGGCCGCCGCGCTCGTTGCGATCGGCCTGTCGGGTGTGATCGGGTCGATGGTGGCCTCGAGAACGCGCGAGATCGGGATCCGCGCGGCGCTCGGCGCACGCCGGTTGACGCTGCGGCGGATGGTCCTCGCGCAGGCCATTCGCATGGCGGTGCTGGGATTGGCGCTAGGCTTGCCCGCCGCCTGGATGGCGGGCAGATGGCTCACGAGCGCGTTGACCGACGTCAGTCCACACGATCCGTTCACGTTCGTCGCCAGCGCGTGTGGACTCTTCGTCATCAGTCTCGCCGCCGCCTGGCTTCCTGCTCGGCGCGCGGCGGCCGTCGATCCGATCGAGGCGCTGCGTGCGGAGTAGCTATCGGCCACCCGTAGATGTTCTTGGAGGCGCTTTATGGATCTGACACGCCGAGACATTCTCAAACTGCCGGCAGCCGCGGCGCTGGCGGCGTCGATTCCGGCTGCGGGGCAGACGCCTCCGGCCACCGCCGCCGTCCCATGGGCGCGCAAGATCCGCCGGCTCGGCCAGCTCAACATGACCGAGCACGATCCGGTCGTGCTCGATGTGGAGCAGTGGGCGGACTACTGGGCCAGTCTGAAAGTGGATGCCCTGCTCGTCAGCGTCACCGGCATTCTCGCGTTCTATCAGACGAAGGTTCCGTTTCATCGGAAGGGAAAGTATCTCGGCACGAGGGACTTCTTCGGTGACTGCTGCAGCGCAGCCAAGAAACGCGGCATCCACGTCATCGCGCGCATGAGTCCCGATCTCAACTGGGAAGACGCCGTGCAGGCGCATCCCGAGTGGTTTCAGCGCAACGCGCAGGGGAACACCATCCGGCACACGGAAGATCCAGCGGCTCTTTCGGACGTGCATGTTCTCGACCTACATGACCGAGTACATGACGGCGATCATGAAGGAGATCAACGCCAACTACGACGTGGACGGGCTGTTCACGAATGCGTGGCCGCCGCTCGGCTCGATGCCGACCTGTTCCTGCAACGAGTGCAGGAAGCTGCCGCCGTCTGGATCGCTGGCCTACTGGGAGAAGTTCAACGAGCGAACGATGTCCCTGTGGAAGCTGTACGACGGCATCGCAAAGGAAAAGAATCCGTCGAACTTCTTTTTCGCAAATCTTGGCGGAGGCATTCGATCGACCGCTAATCTCGTGGAGCTCGGGAAAGTCTGTGAGTGGTTTCAGTGCGACAACCAGGGGCGCGGCGGAGACCTGACGCCGATCTGGGGCGTCACGCTGCAGGGTCGCGTATGCAACGCCGTGCAGGCCGGCAAGATGGCGACCAACGTCACGGGCGCCGTGGTCGACGGGCGCCCCGCGCTGGCGCAACGTCCACAAGTCGCCTCAAGAGGCGCAGATGTGGATGAATGAGACCCTGGCCGCCGGCATGGTGCCGTACCACCACATCATCGGTGGCGAGGCGGGGCTGGGCGAGGATCGACGGCTGCTCGAGCCGGCGCATCAGTACTTCAACTGGATGGCGCGGCACGAGCCGCACTTCGTCAACAAGCGGTCGATTGCTCACATCGGCGTCGTGATGGGCCAACGCACCCATCTCTTCCACACGCCGCCGCGCGGCGCAACGATGCAGCAGCATGTCGAAGGGATGTACCAGGCGCTGCTCGAGGGCCGGTTCCTTTTTGATTTCGTTCACGAAGAGAAACTGACGCCCCAGGAGTTGTCGAAATACTCGGCGCTGGTGTTGCCGGACGTGGCGCTGCTGAGCGACGAGCAATGCGGCCACTTGCGCGCGTTCGCTCGCTTCCGGCGGATCGCTGCTCGCGACGTTTCAGACGAGCCTGTACACGGAACGCAACGACCGGCGACCCGATTTCGGCCTCGGCGATCTGTTCGGCATCCGCGCGACCGGCGATCCCGTCGGGACCACCGGGAACGCCTACCTGGCGCGCATCGAAAAACCGCATGCGATCCTCGACGGCTTTACCGGCACGGCCGTGTTGCCAGGTGCCGAGTATCGGTCTGCCCCTCGCGCCGGTCGAGGGAGCGTTGCTGACGGTCGTGCCCGGGTACGTGGCCTATCCGCCCGAACTCTCGTATCCCGAGCCCTCACGCACGACTGAGCCTGCGCTGATCGCGCGTGAAAACGGCAAGAGCCGGCTCGTGTATTTCCCCGGAGACATCGAACGGACGCTCTGGCGAACCGGACACACGGATCTGTCGCGGCTGCTGCAGAACGCCATCCGCTGGGTCGCTGGCGCCGACGCGCCCGTCACGGTTGCCGGCGACGGCCTGATCGAAACGTTTGCCTGGGAGACTCAGGCAGGTTTTGCGGTCCACGTGCTCAATTACACGAACCCGGCCGCATATCGTGGCTGGCTTCGCGATTTCCATCCGATCGGGGCGCAGCAGGTGCGCATGGTCCTGCCGTCCAATCGCCGCGTGAGCCGCGTCGCACTGCTGAAGGCGGAGGCCGACGTGCCGTTTCAAGTCGCCGGCGGCGCCGTCTCGTTCACCATTCCCCGCGTCGTCGACTACGAGGTCGCCGCCATCTATTCGGCCTGATCGAGCTCCCGCGCGTCCCTCAGGGCGCTTGACACTGGGGGGACGTTGTCCAATAGTCTCCGTCATGCAGACTGCACGACAAGCCGATCCCGCCAAGCTGGCGCGTATCGCCATCATGACGCTCGACTTCGGCAACATGCTGAAGCTTCCCACCAATGCGAACGGCACGCTGGAGGTCTTCGACATCGCGCAGATGTACGCCGACACGTACGGCGTGCACAACGTCGAGTTTCAGCACAGCCACATCATCTCGACCGAGGACGTCCTATCTGAAGGAGCTGCGCGCGCGGTTCGACAAGACCCAATCGCGGGTGACGAACATCAACCTCGAGTTCGGGGCGATGACCTGTTCGGCGGAGGATCCGGCGCTGCGCATCCAGGCGGTCGATCTCACGAAGCGCTGGGTCGATCACGCGGTCGTGCTCGGTTCCCCGCGTGTGATGATCAATCAGGGACAGTTGTCGCACGAGAACAAGCGTTACGCCATTGACGCGCTGCGGCTGATGGGAGAGTACGGGCGATCGAAAGGGGTTCGGGTCGGCGTCGAGACGCGCGGCAACGGGAATCCCGGCGGAGGGCGCGGCGCCGCGGCCGCTCCTGCTCCTGCGGCAGCCGGCGCGGCGCCCCCCGCTCAGCCGGCCCCGGCCCCGGCCGGGGCGGGCGCCGCCCCCGCTGGCGCGGCCGCTGCGCGAGGTGGCGGCGGTGGTGGCGGCGGGCGCGGTACGATTCCCCGGCCCCCCGCGCTGACGGTCATTCCGGCCTGGGTACTGCTCTCGGAAGTGATCCGGGATTCAGGCACTTACGCAAACGTCGACATGGGCAACGTCGCGGCCCAGTCCGAAGGCGAGTTGTTTGCCGCCTTGCGCACGCTGATTCCGCTGACGACCGGCAACACGCACACGCGCGTAAACCAGTATTGGGACCTGGCGACGGTGGTCAAGTTCATGACCCAGGATCTCGGCTATACGGGACTCTTCTCGATCGAAACCAATGGGCACGACGCTGTCAGGAACATCTACAACATCGTGCTCGACGCGTTGTAGGGGGACGGGTCAGTTTTCCACAGAATCAGGCAATTGGGGGACGGGTCTCGGCAGTTTCGTTCGGCTGATTGACCGAACAAAACCGCCGAGACCCGTCCCCCAATTGCCTGATTCTGTGGAAAACTGACCCGTCCCCATGAACCAGCCGCCCAGGGAATTCATCCGTGTGCCGAAGGACAGGCTTCGGAGCTTCGTGTCCTCGGCCGGGCAGCAGGTCGGCCTGCCGTTCGACAAGGCCGAGCTGCTGGCGATGTTGCTCGTGGACAACGATCTGCGCGGCGTGTTCAGTCACGGCACGCGCCAGATCGCCACCTACGCGGTGCTGATGCGGGACGGCAAACTCAATCCGAAGCCGGACGTCCGCGTGATCAAAGAAACGCCCGTCAGCCTGATCGTGGACGGCGACGGCGGGCTCGGCTACTTTCCGTCGCACGAGGGCACTCAGCAGGTGATTGCCAAGGCGAAGCAGGCCGGCATCGCCGCAATGCTCAGCCGCAATCACGGACATTTCGGCGCCGCGGGAATCTACGCGCGAATGACCCTCGGGCACGATCTCCTGTGTTACGTGACGTCCGGGCATCAGCTCAACCTGACCCCCGGCCAGCCTATCTACGACGCGGCTGGTGGCTCTCCGATGGCGTTCAGCGCTCCCACCGCCGCGGAAGATCCGGTCGTGCTCGACTTTGGGGCGATGCATGATCTATATGGTCCACCCCGCGATGAGCTTGCCGCGCTCGCGCCGGGACTGGTGCTCCGATCGATCGGGCTCGGCGAGATCTGCCAGGCGTGGGGCGGTCTCCTGTCCGGTCTTCGGATCGACTCCGATCCGCCGCGCTGGAGCTGGCCGGGCGCCAACCAGGGGGCGCTCGTCATTTGCCTGCGGATCGATCTGTTTTCCGACGCGGACGCGTTCAAGGCGCAGATGGACGCATTCGTGCGACGCGTCCGGGACCTGCGACCGCTGGCTGGTTTCGATCGTTCGCTGATGCCGGGCGGCATCGAGGCGGAACGCGAGCTCGAGTATCGGACCGAAGGGATTCCAGTCGGCCCGGACCATCGCCAACGGTTAGACGAACTCGCCAGGGCGCTGGGTATTGCGACGCCCTGGTAGGGGCCCGGGATGCCCCGGGGCCCGGGGCTGCTGGCACAGGACCGGGGGCACCATGTAAGAATCTGCAGAGGGAGGCTGGGCTATGACGAAGATGTGTCTCTGGGCATCGACATCGCTCTTGACGGTCGCTCTTGTATTTTCCGCACACGCGCAGGGGCCCGCCCCTCAGGGTCGCGGCGGTGGCCGCGGAGGCACGGTGACATTGCCCGACGGTGCGGGCAAAGCCTCCATCGAAGCGTACTGTTCCAAGTGCCACGCGCTTGGCCTCATCGTCAATTCCGGTGGATACACGCGTGAGGGCTGGGAACAGCTTTTCAGCACGATGGTCGCGGTGCCGAAGGAACAGGCCGCCGTGCTCGCCGAGTACCTTGCGAAGAATTTTCCAGAACAACCGCGGCCTCCCGCCGTCCTGGTACCGGGGAGCGTGACCGTCTCGTTCAAGGAGTGGAACCTGCCGACGCTTGGCTCGCGGCCCCACGATCCGCTCGCCACGGCGGACGGCTCGCTGTGGTACACGGGGATGTTTGCCAACCTTCTCGGCCGTGTTGACGTCAAGACCGGACAAATCAAGGAATTCCCTTTGCCGACGCCACAATCCGGCCCGCACGGGCTGACGGCCGACAAAGACGGGAACGTCTGGTTTACCGCGAACTCCAAGGGTTACATCGGCAAGCTGGATCCGAAGACCGGCGACGTCAAGGAATATCAGTTGCCGGAGGCCGCCCGCGATCCGCACACGCCGCTGTTCGATCCGCAAGGCATCCTGTGGTTCAGCGTGCAGGGCTCGAACCTGGTCGGCCGCCTCGATCCGAAGACGCGGCGAGATCAAGGTCGTGCCGTCTCCGACGCCCCGCTCCAACCCGTATGGGGTCGTCTTCAGTTCCAAGGGGATGCCGATCGTGCTGCGAGTTTGGATCGAACAAGATTCTGGCGATCGATCCGCTGACGATGGAAATCAAGGAATGGACGCTGTCGAATCCGGAGACTCGCCCGCGGCGCATTGCGATCACGAGTGACGATGCCGTGTGGTACGGCGATTATTCAAGAGGCTACCTCGGCCGGCTGGACACGAAGACCGGCAAGGTGACTGAGTGGCCGTCTCCGGGCGGGCCGAAATCGCAGCCGTACGGGATTACCGCGGTGAACGACGTCATCTGGTACAGCGAATCGGCGGTCCGCCCGAACACGCTCGTGCGGTTCGACCCGAAGACCGAGAAGTTCCAGACCTGGGTTGTTCCCGGCGGAGGTGGCGTGATTCGCAACATGATGCCGACGAAGGAAGGAAACATCGTGATTGCGGAGAGCGGCGTGAACAAGGTCGGGCTGGTTGAGATAGGAAAATGACCTACGCGGTTCTGGGGTTCTGAGGTTCTGGGGTTCTGAGGTTCCGGGTGAACCTCAGAACCTCAGAACCTCGGAACCTCGGAACCTCAGAACCTCAGAACCTCAGAACCCCAGAACCTCAGAACCCTCGGAGTCAGCAATGGTCATCGCTTGTTCAAACTGCGGCCGCAGGAATCGCGTGGCGGCCGCGAATCTGAATCGGCAGGTGCGCTGCGGCGCCTGCAAGACGTCGATCGCGCCGATCGGCGAGCCGCTCGACGCCGACCCAGTCGCTCTTCGACGAAGCCCTGCAGCAGACAATGCCTGTCCTCGTCGATTTCTGGGCCGCCTGGTGTGGCCCATGCCGCATGGCGGCGCCCGAAGTGAAGCGGGTCGCCCATGAGATGGCCGGCCGGGCGCTGGTGCTGAAGGTCGATACCGAGAAGCATCCCGAGCTCGCCGCGCGCTATCGCGTTGAGGGGATTCCGAATTTCGTCGTGCTCAAGAGCGGGCGCGTGGTGCTTCAGCAGGCTGGCGTGGCGCCGGCGTCAGAAATGATGAAGTGGCTGCAGGCGGCACACGCCGCGTGAATATGAAATCGCCGTGCAATTCGAGAATCAGACCGCAGACTGGCCGAACGCAGGCTGCCGGCACCCGCGCGTCGACCGCCCAGCGCCAGAGCGATGAGGATGGGAAGCCATGTCATGGGTGTGCTTGGGTGGAACCTGCGCGCCGCTCGACGGCGGTGCCGAGCCGATCCATGTCGCTCCAGTCGTTGTAGACCTGCGCTGAAATCCTTACCCAGAGCCGGCCGTGACCAGCATAGATCTGGACTTCGATGTGATCCTCTATCAGCAGGAGATCCCGAAGGTGCGACGCGGCGTCGGCCGTTGACCCGAGCACCTCGGGCAGCGGCAGGGTGACCATCGAGCCGACGCTGGTCTCGTCGCGCTCGAGGCGTCGTACCCCAGCGGGCCGTCAGTTCCTGCGCGGCGCGCCATGCCAGCTCGTGGTTGTACTGCCGGGCCGCCGAGATACCAAGGTTCTCCATGAACGCGATGCCGGCCGGGGCCGCCAGCCACGGCGTCGGATCGCGCGTGCCGACCCAGTCGAACTCCGCGGTAAACCCCTTGTCGAGCCCCCACGAAAGCACCGGCGGATGGAGGCCGGCCTGTCGATTGGGGGGCGCCCACAGCACGCCGCAGCTTCGCGGCGCGTGCGCCCACTTGTGCAGATTGGCCACGTACCAGTCGACGCCAATCGCCGGCACGTCGAGCGGCAACATGCCGGGCGCATGCGCGGCGTCGGCCAGGACCGCGACGCCGCGGCTCCGGCACACCGCCGCCATCTCCGCGAGCGGAAAAACGAGCGCGCTTTCCGACGTGACGTGATCGAGGACGGCAACCCGCGTTCGTGGTGTGATCGCGGCGGCGAGCCGCTCGACGAGAACCGCGCGATCGAAGCGCGGATAGGGCACGCGGACGGTGCGTACATGTGCACCCCATCCCGCGGCGACAAATTCCGCGAGCCTTCCTGTGGTTGGATAACTGTGATCGGTCACGAGAATCTCGTCGCCGGCCCCGAACGTCAGCGAGCGGAGTACGGCGCTGACGCCGCCGGTCGCGTTGTCGACGAACACGAGATCGTCGCCCCGGACACCGATGAACGCGCCCACGGCCGCAGCGGCCTGGCGCATGCGGCTCGGCTCCGGCCTCGGGAGGCCGACCAGCGGAAACACTTCGCGCAGCAGAAAACGCGAGGGCTGACGCTCCATCTCGTCACGAATTGCCGCTTGGGCCGCAAGAACCTGACGCGGCACGGCGCCGACGGTGCCGTGATTGAGATAGGTGATCTCCGGATCCAGCATCCAGCGATCGAGCAGGTGACGGCCGAAGCGAGTCATGGACCGATTCCGATCGAAGACCGATTGTACTCGATCGAAGCCGTTCGACACGGGCCGCCGAGGACGCCGCGCGCCCGCTCTTGATGTCACTGTGTGGGGAAACAGATCCTGATTCACGCGCACGACCGAGTCGCCGGCTGGCGGTCAGCGACTCGGGCTGGTAACGGATGCCGGTCGTGGCATCGGGCGGCGGTCACGAAGGCAGATGGGGAGCGCCGCGCTCTCCATGGCTACGTGGTGAAGGTTCGTTTACACTGGACATGAGGCCGCGCCCTCGGCCGGGAGCGGCAGCGGGTGCTGCTCGTGATCAGACAGTTGAGCATCGTCCTCGCGCTGGCAGGCGGCCTGGCCGCGGTAAGGACTGCGCCCGCCTCCGATCTTCAGCCCGACTTCCTGAATCTCGTTTCCGGCGAGTTGAAACTGTCCAGCCAGGACGTGGCTGACCTCGAGGCCGGGCGGGCGGTGACGCGCGGGCTGTCGGGCAGCGTCCCGGGGGAGGTGGCCGCCCTTGGCGCGATCCGGATCAACGTGCCGCGCGATGTCTTTCTCAGCCGGTATCGCGACATCGAGAACTTCAAACGAGGTCCCGAAATCCTGGAGATTGGCCGGTTCAGCAGTCCCCCGACCCTGTCCGACCTCGGACCGCTGACGCTGACCCACCAGGATGTGGACCTTCACGATTGCCGCGTCGCGGACTGCGACATCCGGCTGCCCGCACAAGTCATTGTCAGGTTCCAGAAGGAAATCGACTGGAAGCGTGAGGACGCCGAGGGGCATGCGGCCGCCCTGTTCAAGGAAGTGCTCCTGGAGCACGTCCGCGCGTACGTCTTCGGTGAGCCGGGTCGCATGACCGAGTATGACGATGAGAAGCGGATCGTGCGGCCGGTGGAGGACTTCGCCGGACTCATGAAGAACTCACCCTATGTGGGATCGCTCGTGCCTGGGTTGTCGGAACATCTGCTGCACTATCCGGCGCGGCCCCTTCCGGGTGCTGAGGACTTTCTCTACTGGTCGAAGGAAAAATTCGGCCTGACGCCATTTGTCACGGTGACCCAGGTGACGATTGCGCCGGCCGGATCGACGAGCTCGGTCATCGCGTCCAAGGACATCTATTCGAGCAGGTATTTCGACGCATCGCTGACGCTGACTGTGGCGAGCGACGCCGCACGCACACCCTCCGCCTTTTATCTGGTGTACGTGAATCGATCACGCGCCAGCGCCTTGAAGGGGACGTTCGCAGGACTGCGGCGGGCCATCGTCGAGCGGCGCGCGAAGAGCGGCCTGGAGGAACAACTGAGGAAGCTCAAGCTTCGACTGGAGCGCGGGGTCATGATTCCGTGACGAACGCCAGGCGACTTTCCGCGGCAAGCATATCCCGCGCGGTTCGGATCGGGTGCCTGAAGTCATCGAGTACCGTCTCCCAGCCGATCGCGCGCAGATAGTAGATCACGATCCCGAACAACAGGACGGTCGCGATCGACAGCACCGATCCGAATCGAAAAACTCCAGGGAGCAGCAGGTTGAGGGCAAGCGGGACCGCGGCCGCGATGTTGCGCAGGCCGCGTTTGTCGGGGATGAGCAGAGCCATCAGCAGGTGTCTGGGCACGTTCATCTTCATCGCGAGGAAGATCGCAAAGGGCACCATGCCCCAGCCGATGCGATCCTCCATGTCGAATCCCAGTTTGACCTCGATGTACCAGACGAGGGCGGCGAAGGGAATGCCGTATCCGAGGGCGGCGATCATTCCGTACCGGTCGCCTTTCAACGCCGCCTGGAAGCGGAAGATGTAGAAGTAGTTGTCCCAGATGAAATACGGCAACACGAGCCCCGCCAGGAGAATCACGGCAAACAGCACGGCGATGGTGCGCTTCATGGCGACGACGTTG
Source organism: uncultured Acidobacteriota bacterium (assembly GCA_963724645.1). Lineage (GTDB taxonomy): Bacteria > Acidobacteriota > Vicinamibacteria > Vicinamibacterales > SCN-69-37 > CAVXSP01. The sequence continues at coordinate 191,161 of CAVRVJ010000002.1, read as the reverse complement.
TGCGCGTAGTACAGCGGTACGATCTTCATGTCGATCGCGAGCGCCATCAGGAGGTGCGCCGCGGGGCGCCGGGCACGCGCCGCCAGCAGCGCGACGATGACGACCACGAGCATCACCAGATAGGAATCGTCCTGCACGTAGACGAATCTGTAGGCGAGATACACGAAGTTGAGATAGAGCAGCGGGAAGAGATACCAGCGGGTTTTCGAGAGGTACCAGGCCGACAGGCCCAGGAACACGCACGCAAGCAGCACGATCATCCCGTAGAACTTGAGCCCTGTGCGCTCGCCCAGAAGGTACAGGCCCGCATCGGCGAGCAGGACGGCCGGAGGGTAGGGCGCCGAACCGGCCTTCGACCAGGCGGCCGCCTCCTGGGGCGTCTGATCGAGCCTGGCCTTGGTGTACATGTCGCTTGGATCGTTCAGAATGACCTTCGCCTCGTACATTTCTGAAATCGTGTCGGTGCCAAAACCCTCGGGCTGCTTGATGCGATTGAGGAAGGGCACAGTCGAGTAGTCGGCGTATGTGCGAGGCACGTACGGGAGGCTCTCGCAGACCATGACGACCGCAGTCAGGACGATGAACAGGCGCTGAAGGCCGCGCGGGACGGCCATGAGGCGGGCGTCGAGCCGATGAATGACACTGAACAGCGAGCGATCGCGACCGGACGTTGACAGCATCGCCACTATCTTCTACTAGACTACAACCTGTGCCCGAAGGACCCGAGATCGAGACGGAAGGACTGCGCGAGACTATTCATGAGCCGCCGAGCGGCTCACTGCTGCGCACCATCGCGTTGACGACCGCGCTGTTTGCCGCCTTGGGCGCCGTGTCGGCACTACGCGCCGGCGGCACCGCGAACGAGGCGCTCGTCCTCAAGACCGAGGCGACACGGCTTCAGGCTGAGGCGTCCGACCAGTGGGCGTATTACCAGGCCAAAGGGATCAAGGCCGCGGTCCAGGAATCGCTGCGCACCACGTGGACGGCAGCGGGCAAGCCGGTGCCGCCCGACGTCGAAAAGAAGATTCGAACAGTACGCGGCCGATCAGCAGGACATCGAGAAGACCGCGCACGAGAAGGAGCGCGAGCGCGACGAGAAGTCGGCGGAAGCCGACCGGTTGATGGAGCGGCATCACCGTTACGCGAACAGCGTCGCGCTGATCCAGGTGTCCATTGCGCTGGCCGCCGTTTCCGCGTTGACGCGCCAGCGCCTCATCTGGGTCGGGTCGATCGCTCTGGGTCTCACGGGCGCGGGCTCGTTCGTGCTCACTTCCATCCGATGACCGAGAAAGAGAACCCTACTCCTCATATTTCTTGCCGAACCGGTACACGAAGCCCGTCTGGCCGTAGACATGACTGATCGCTGTTTCAAGCGCGAACGGGTTGCGCGCGCCCAGACCCGGTCCGACTTCGACGAAGAAGCCCTTCACTTGAAAGGTGTAGGCGATCGCGACGTATTCACCGCGTCGTGGTTTGAGCCACCGCTCGCCGGCAAACCGCGCCCACACCAGGCCGAGCGTGTGCTTGGCATTGCCTTCGTCGCGGATCACACGGCCGACGTTGACTTGCACGCCGTGCCCGAAGTCGCCGCGAGCGATGCCCGACACCCGTCCTGACCAGCCGTCCACGACGATTCCGGCGCTCGCGTACGGCTGCGCGATGATTCCCATGACGGCGCCGGCCTCGACGGCGATCGTGTGCGCCGGGCGTCCGGATGCCGCGTTCGCGTCGCTCGAGCTCGCCTGCCGCGCCGCTGCGGGACGCGCGGCCGCGAGGGCAACGAGACCAACACCTGCAATAACGATGAGTTTCATGCGACCCCCTGTGGAATCTCTCGCTACAAGGTCTTGAGGTACTCGATCAGCGCCTTCCGGTTTGCATCGGTCTTGATGCGCGGCCAGAGGTCGTGGCCGACATTTCGCGCCCCCGCGCGCTCGGTGCTGAACCAGTCGCGGTCGCTGCCGTGGCGGCGGAGCAACAGGTCGTCTCCCGTTCGCCCGTCGTTCGGGTCGAGATAGAGCTGCTGTCCCACTCGATCACGATCGAAATGTCGAGCCGCGGCTACTTGAAAGATTCTGGGACGTTCCCCCACCGGTCCGAGCAGATAGTGCAGTGTGGGCACGCTGCCGTTGTGCAGGTACGGAAAGTTCGCCCAAACACCAGTCAAGGGGGTCGCGGCGTAGCCCCGGCTCTTCTTCAGGGATCCCTCGGCCGCGAGCGGACTGCGGTTGAACGAGTCAACGAACTGCTCCGTCACTATCTCGAGCCGTCCACGATCCGTTCCGACGTCGTCATGCCGGCCGGGCCAGTCGACGTTACCCAGACCATCGTAGGTGCCGTGACACTCAGCGCAGCCGATCTGATGTGAGTTGAACAGTTTCCGCCCGCGCGCGGCCAGCGCCCAGTCGATCTCGTACGGATAGCGCGGCGGCCGGAGGTGGCGCACGACGGTGTCGAACTCCTCCTTGATTCTCGGCACGACAATCCGAGCCAGCGCGTCGAACGATCGGTCCTTCTCCAGCTCCATCGACGAGGCCATCAGGGGGTAGGGCCCGTGGAAGCTACCGTCCACATACCAGCGGCCGACCGGCATCTTGGCGGCGGTGTGCCAGAGGGGCGGGGTCTTGACGTCGCCGCGTCCGACGTCTTGCACGCCCGGCATCGCGCCGTTGTGGACGCGCATGTACATCTCGACATGCGACGCTGCAAAAGCCGTCGATCGGGCACGGGTGGTGGAATCAATCTTGTCGTGGTGGTGGCTGTTGAGAATCCGGTTCGCCTCGGCGGCCGACTGATAGTCGCCCGAGTCGCGCGACAGCGTGCGCCGCCAGGTCTCGCCGGTGAGGCGCTTGAGCGCCTCGCCCAGCCACAGTTCGTCGAAGGTCTTGGTCCCTGCGCCCAGATAGGCCACACCGTCGATCTCGGCCATGTGACAGACAAGACAGTTGACCGTCCACTTCAGCGGTTGGGTCGGGTCGGTGTTGGGCGCCATGCCGAACGCCGGCACCTGTTTGTTGTCGCGCCACAGCACCAGCCCGGCTTTGTCGCCGACAATCGTGTCGACGTCGCCGACGATGGCCTGAGCAACGAGGGTGCGGTCGAAGAGCGCCTGAGGTATCCACGCCGATGCGTCGTACGTCTGGTACATGAAGTCAAAGAGCGCCCGCCGGCGTTCGGCCTCCGGCCGAGGGTCGTTCGGATCCCATTCGAACGCCAGGTGTCGAATCCCGACGTCGAACGTCGACGCGAGGTGATCGCGGGTCAATGGCGCGGTCGAAGCGCGTGTCCGCAGGGACGCATTCACGAGCACTGATACCACTCCAACGACGCTTGCAATCAGAATTCGACGCCGGTTCCACATGATCACCTCACTCCTCCGCCTCGTCCTGGCCTGGAGCCCTCAGGGCCGCGTCGTATGCCGTCTTCCAGCGCGCGTCTTCACCAGGTGCATGAGGCCGCGGATCGCGAGCCAATCGCGCGAGACCTTCGTCGAGAAGCGACCTGGCCTGCCCCAGCCGGCCCGCCCTGAGGGCGGTCGCGCCGGCTTCGAGCCAGAGCAACCGATTGCGCGGGAATCTCCGCTGCAGCTCGTCAATCGTCCTCAGCGCGTCGTCGTAACGACCCTCGCGGTTGTAAAGGAGGACCAGCATGAAGAGCGCGCTCGGTTGGCTCTCTCCGGTGTGAGAGGCGGCGGCTTCGACCAGACGAAGCCCTTCGACGCGCCCACCGCTGAAGCCCATCAGGTGGGCCATCATCCTTGCCGGTAGGGGCAGGGCGGACACGATATAGCGGTACAGACCGACGATCAGACCCGCATCCCGCCGGGTGGGATCGAGCTGTATGACCCGCTCGTGTTCTCGATAGGCCCGGCGTCCGGGCCCCATGCTTTTCAGCACGGCCCCTTCCACCGTGCCCATGTAGCACGCGAGGAGGCCGAACGCGGCTCCGGCGTCGAAATGCGCGTCGGGGTCGTCCGGGTACTGGCGCAGGCGCTGCTCGCTGAGCGTCAGCGCCCGCCCTATGTAGTCATGGAAGGCGGCATCGAACCGCGCGACGGGCGCCGGACGAGCTCCCTTGGCCCGCGCTGCGCCAAGGTAGTCGTCAACCGTGACGGCGCCCCGCTCGAACAGGATGGCAGTCCAGGCCGCAGCGGCGGCCAGGCGATACCCGGCCGAGCTGGTGGGATCGGCGGCAATCGCGGTTTCGAAGGTCGCCATCGCCTCGTCGTAATCGAGGTTGAATCCAGACTCCACGGCTCTCGCGCGAAGATCGGACGCGCGGGCGGCCGCTGCCGTGGAGCCGGCTGCGTCACGTTGGCCGATGTCGCCGCTGAGAAGACCCGCGACCAGCCCGCCGGCCACGGCGATCTGGAACCACATGCCGACAGGCTAGAGCGGCGTCGGCCTGAAGTCCTGTCGCCGGAATGAGAAAAGCGTGAATTGTCGTGAGCAGCGGCCGTCCGTGGCGTGGGTCTCGCTCTGCCCCGTGGTACTTTCGACACATGCCGTACATCACCCTCGATGGCGTGTCGATGGCGTTCGGCCACGTGCCGCTCCTCGACGCCGCCAGCCTGTTGGTCGATGCCGGCGAACGGATCGCGGTGATCGGTCGGAACGGCACCGGCAAGTCGACGCTCCTGAGAATCCTTTCGGGCGAGCTCATTCCCGATGCGGGAAGCATCTGGCGGGCCCCCGAACTGCGTGTCGCCCGGCTCGTGCAGGACGCGGAAGCGTCCAGCACGCAATCGGTCTTCGACACCGTGTCGGAAGGGCTCGGCGATCTCGGTGAACTGGTGGCGGCCTACCATCACGCGGCCGTCAGGGTAGCCGACGACAGCACGTCTCGGGCCCTGGCCGAGCTGGGCCGGCTTCAGCACGAGCTGGAAGAACGCGACGGATGGAGCCTCGAGCAACGCGTCGAGCTGGTGCTCTCGCACCTCGATCTGCAGCCCGATGTGCTCGTCAACACATTGTCGGGCGGCTGGCGCCGGCGGGTGCTGCTGGCGCGCGCGCTCGTTGCCCAGCCCACGTTGCTCCTCCTGGACGAGCCGACCAACCATCTGGATATCGAGTCGATTGAATGGCTCGAGCAGTTTCTGACCGGCTATGCAGGCGCGATTGTGTTCGTCACACACGACCGCGCGTTCCTCGAGCGGCTCGCGACCCGCATCGTGGAGCTCGATCGCGGTCGTCTCACGTCATGGCCCGGCAACTACACGACTTTCCTGCAACAGAAGGACGCATGGCTTTCCAACGAAAGTCGGGCGGCGGAGCGGTTCGACAAGCGGCTCGCGCAGGAGGAAGCGTGGCTTCGGCGAGGCGTCAAAGCCCGGCGCACGAGAGACGAAGGACGTGTGCGGCGGCTGATGGCCATGCGTGAAGAGCGCGCGGCGCGGCGCACGCAAGTGGGCACGGTGAGCCTGCAGGTGGACGTTGCGGAAAAATCCGGACGGCTCGTTCTCGAAGCCAGGGATGTGACGAAGTGCTACGACAGCGCCGTGGTCGTGCGCGATTTATCGGTTCGCATCATGCGCGGCGATCGGATCGGGCTGATCGGCCCGAACGGCGCCGGCAAGACGACACTGCTTCGGCTGCTGGTGGGCGACCTCGCGCCAGACCACGGCGAGATCCGGCGCGGCGCCAATGTGCAGATCGCCTATTTCGACCAGCAGCGCGAGCAGCTCGATCCGGAGCGGACGGTCGTCGACACCGTAGCCGAGGGCAACGACACCGTGACCGTGGGCGGCGTCACGCGGCACGTATACGGCTACCTCGAGGATTTCCTGTTTCCACCGGAACGGGCCAGGTCGCCGGTCAAATCGCTGTCGGGCGGCGAACGCAACCGGCTGTTGCTCGCGCGCCTGCTCACACGGCCTGCCAACGTGCTCGTGCTCGACGAACCGACCAACGACCTTGATATCGAGACGCTGGAGCTCGTCGAGGCCGAGCTCGCCGAATTTCCCGGTACCCTTCTCGTCGTCAGTCACGATCGCAGATTTCTGAACAACGTCGTGACGAGTACGCTCGCGTTTGAAGGCGACGGGGTAGTCCGCGAATATGTCGGCGGGTACGACGATTGGATCCGGCAGCGCAGGCCACCGCCTGGCGCGGAGCCCCTGGAACGAAGCCCCACGCCTCGCGCGCCGAAGCCGATCGCCCGGCTCGCCTCTAACGGGCGTCCCAGACTCTCGTACAAGGAGAAGTTGGAGCTGGAGCAGCTGCCGGAGCGTATTGCGGCACTCGAGGCCGAACAGACCGCCCTCGATGCGCGCATATCCGGCGTCGAATTCTACAAGGAGCCCGCAGCCGCGATCGCAGGCGTGCTTTCCCGCCTGGAACAGATTCGAGACGAGCTCGAGGCAATCTATCGCCGCTGGGATGAGCTGGATTCCCGCCAGACGACGTGAGCCGCTGGAGCCGTTGAGCGGGCCGACTAGGTCTGCGTCGTAACGCTCCGTTCGTCGTCCACGACGCCGAGCTCGCCGGTGATGAACCACAGCGCGACCGGCCCGACGGCAATCATGCCGGCGGCGAGCGCGAAGGCTGGCGAGTACGAGCCGGTTTTCGCAATCAGGAATCCCGTCATAAGCGGAGACAGAATGCCCGCGATGTTGCCGACGAAGTTGTAAACGCCGGTCCACAGCCCGACTTCGGCCTTCGGCGCGCAGCTTTGCAGTGCGACCAGCAGATTGCCTGTGGCGAGCCCAACGAGACACCCGCCGATGATCAGCGCGACGGCGGCCAGCGAGCTGTTGACTCGAGCCGCAGGAATCAACAGCAGGCCGGTCATGAACGCGAACGTGATGACACGCTTACGGGCCTGAGTCTCAGTCCAGCCCATTTTCACGAACCGGTCGGCGATCCAGCCGCCGATCGGCTCACTGGCCCCGAACACGAAGTACGGCAGCGACGCAGACAACCCCGCCTTCAGAATGGTGAGGCCGCGCGCGGTGACGAGATAGTCCGGAAGCCAGCCCACCAGGAAATACCAGTAATAGTCGAAACAGAAGAACGCCAGGCAGACGCCGAGCAGGTTGCGGTTCGTTACGAGCATCACCACGGTCTTGGAAAACCCGCGCCTGTGGCCGGACGCATGGTACGCCGACGATCGCAGGCCGGCCGGCGCGACCAGCAGCCATGGCAACAGCCAGATCAAGGCGGTGAACCCGACGATCGTAAAACTGGTGCGCCAGCCGAACTGCACGAGCATCCACGGCACGATCAGACCTTCCAGCACCAATCCGCTGCGCGTGCCGGCGTCGAACAGACCGGAGGGCAGTCCGCGCTGGGCTGGCTCGAAGAGGAGACTGACGATCTTGATCCGCCGGGCAGATAGACCGCTTCGCCAATCCCGAGGACGAAGCGAAACGCCATCAGCGCCGGCAGACTCTCCGCGAAACCGATCAATCCCTGCGCAAGCGACCAGAGGGTGAAGGCTCCGGCGTAGAGCCACCGAAGATTGACGCGATCGGCAAGGATGCCCATCGGAATCTGCATGGTCGTGTAGGACCAGGCAAACGCGGACAGCAACAGTCCCTTCTGTTCGGGCCCCAGATTCAGGTCTTTCGAGATGAGAGGCAGCGCGAAGGAGATGGTCGCGCGGTCGAAGTAATTGATGAGCGACGCCGTGAACAGCAGGCCGACGACGGCCCACCGGCGCGCGTTGGTGACGCCAATGGCGGAGTCCATGGTGCCGGCGCGCCTAGCGTGCCCAGGCCGGGCCACCGGGATACGCGAACTCCCGTCGCGATTCCGCGCGGATTTCCGTGCTGTAGCCGGGCGCTGCCGGCGCGAGATACCTGCCCCTGCGCATCGAGACGGGATAGACGAGATGCTCGTGCAGGTGATCGACGAACTCGATCACGCGGTCGTCCATGCGGCCGGAGACGGCGACGAAATCGAACATCGACAGGTGCTGCACGAGCTCGCACAACCCGACGCCGCCGGCGTGCGGGCAGATCGGCACGCCGAACTTGGCCGCCATCAGAATTACCGCGAGGTTCTCGTTCACGCCGCCGAGGCGGCAGCTGTCGATCTGGCAGAAGCTGATCGCGTGGGCCTGGAACAGTTGCTTGAAGAGCACGCGATTGGCGCAGTTCTCGCCGGTGGCGACGCCGATCGGCTTGATCGCCGCCGCGATCGCGGCGTGGCCGAGGATGTCGTCCGGGCTGGTCGGCTCCTCCATCCACCAGAGGTCGAAACGCGCCAGCTCGCGCACGCGCGCGATCGCTTCGCCGACGTCCCATTTCTGATTGGCGTCGATCATCAGCCGGCAGGACGGCCCGATCTCTTCGCGCACGAGCGCCAGCCGCCGGGCGTCGTCTTCCGGGGCTCCTCCGACCTTGACCTTGAAGTCCGTCCAACCTTCCGCGAGCGCTTCACGGCACAATCTGTCTCACCGCATCGTCTGAATATCCGATCCAGCCGGTCGAGGTCGTGTACGCGGGATAGCCCTCATGAAGCAGGCGGGCCTCCCGTTCAGCCTTCTGGCATCGCCTGCCGCTCGAGCAGCTCGATCGCCTCGTCGGGCGTCAGCGCGTCGGTGATGTAGCGAAAATCGATGCACCGGACCAGCTCGCGCGGCGACATGTCGGCCAGAAGCTTCCACACCGGTCTTTCCGCGACCTTCGCCCACAAATCCCAGACGGCGTTGACGATGGCCGCGAGCGCGAGATGCATGACCCCTTTCTCGGGCCCCACCCAGCGGAGCTGCGTGTCGGAAGCGAGTGAACGCCAGAACCCTGCCGGGTCGGCCACGATATCGGCGAGCGATCGTCCGGTCACGAGCGGCTCGAGCGCGCGAATTGCGGCGACGCACAGCTCGTTGCCTCGTCCCAGTGTGAACGTGAAGCCGTGCCCTTCGAAATTCGCTGTCGGTCTTGAGGACGACATAAGCGGCCGAATAATCGGGGTCCCGGTGCATGGCATCGCTGCCGTCGAGATTGCGGGAGGTCGGGAACCTGATGTCGCTGGCGTCGAGGCTGCGAATGGTGATGCCGAATCCGGGCGTCCTCATCGTGATTCACGCACAGCGGTGAGTATATGACAGCGCCGCGGATTGATTACAATGCGTGCGCGTCGTGGATTGGCGTGCGTACAGGATGAGAGAGATTGTCGCCGTGCCGCAACAAGGTGTGCTCGATCGGTTTCGGCTCGACGGTAAGACCGCCCTCGTCACGGGAGGCGCTCGCGGCCTCGGCTACTCGATGGCGACCGCGCTGGCGGAGGTCGGCGCGGATGTCGCCATCGCGGGCCGCTCGCTTGCCGGCGCGGAAAAGGCGGCCGCGGCGATCGCCTCCGCGACCGGCCGCCGCGCGAAGGCGTTCACCGCCGATGTCACCCAGCTCAATGACGTCGAGCGGATGGCGTCGGAAGTCGAGGCGCGCTCGGCCCCGTCGACATCCTGATCAATAGCGCGGGCGTCAACGTTCGCGGACAGATTGACCAGCTCTCGGAGGCTGACTGGGACATGGTGATCGACATCAACCTCAAGGGCACGTTCCTGTGCTCGCGGTCGGTCGGGCCCGCGCATGGTGAAGCGCGGATGGGGCCGCGTCATCAACATGGGATCGATCCTGTCCGTGATCGCTCTGCCGGGCCGCGCGCCCTACGCGTCGGCCAAGGCCGGGCGTCGTCAACCTGACGCGCGTGCTCGCGCTTGAATGGGCGGGAACCGGCGTGACGGCCAACGCGATCTGCCCGGGCCCGTTCGGCACGGATATGAACCGATCGATCATGGACGATCCTGTGAAATACGCTGATTTCTGCCGTCAGATTCCCATGGGCCGCTTCGGCGAGCTCCACGAGTTGAGTGGCGCCGTCGTGTTCCTCGCCTCCGACGCGTCCTCGTTACGTCACGGGCAGCTCGCTGTTCGTTGATGGAGGATGGACGGCGAGATAGTCAAGAGACACGTCCGATCAGGCACGAGCCTGCAAATTGGGAGTCAGAGTGACCGAACAAAGACGCCGCGGATTCCGCTCCGCCAGCTGGTTCGCCAAGCGCGATAAGGACGGCTTCATACATCGCAGCTGGGTCGGCCGGGGGTTACCGCGCGATGTGTTCGACGGCCGTCCGCTCATCGGCATCTGCAACACGTTCTCCGAGCTGACGCCCTGCAACGCGCACTTCCGGGAGCTGGCCGACCACGTCAAACGCGGGGTCTGGGAAGCCGGCGGCGTCCCGTTCGAGTTTCCGGTCACCTCGCTGGGCGAGACGAGCTTGCGGCCGACGGCCATGCTGTTTCGGAATCTCGCCAGCATGGATGTCGAAGAGTCGATTCGCGGCAATCCGATCGATGGCGTCGTCCTGCTCTGTGGCTGCGACAAAACCACGCCGTCGCTCGTCATGGGCGCGGCGAGCTGCGATGTGCCGGCGCTGGTCGTGCCTGGCGGCGCGATGTTGAACGGCAACTACCGCGGTCAGACGATCGGCGTGAGCCAGGTATGGCAGTTCAGCGAGGCGGTCAAGGCCGGAAAGATGACGCTCCAGGAATTCATGGACGCCGAGCCCTGCATGTCCCGCTCGACCGGTGTCTGCGCGGCCATGGGGACCGCAGCCACAATGGCGACGATGGTCGAGGCGCTCGGTTTGACCCTGCCGGGCGACGCCGCGATTCCAGCGGTCGATTCGCGCCGCTACGCCCAGGCGCATGTCGCCGGCCGCCGCATCGTCGAGATGGTCGAGCAGGACCTGCGGATCTCGAAGATCCTGAAGCGTGATGCCTTCGAGAATGCGATACGCGTCAACGGCGCGGTCGGCGGATCGACCAACGCCGTGATTCACTTGCTCGCGATCGCGGGGCGCGTCGGCGTGCCGTTATCGCTCGCCGACTGGGACGAGTTCGGCCGCAACGTCCCGACGATTGTCGACATCGCGCCTTCCGGGAAGTTCATGATGGAGGACTTCTTCTACGCTGGCGGCGTGCCGGCGGTGGTTCGGACGCTTGGCGAGAGCGGCCTGCTGAACCGCGATGCATTGACCGTGAACGGCAGGACGATTTGGGAGAACTGCGGCGAGGCCAGGACCTGGAACGACGAGGTCATCCGGCCAATCGAGCGCGCACTGGCGGCCCATGGCGGCATCGCCGTCGTGCGGGGGAATCTCGCGCCGGACGGCGCGGTGCTCAAGCCATCCGCGGCCTCACCGCACCTCATGAAACATCGTGGCCGCGCGGTGGTGTTCGAGAACATCGAGCACTACAAGGAACGCATCGTTGACCCGGCGCTGGATGTGGACGCGACGTCGGTCCTCGTGCTGAAGCACTGCGGGCCCGAAGGGATACCCGGGGATGGCGGAGGTCGGCAACATGGGCCTGCCCCCGAAGCTGCTGCAGCAGGGCATCACCGACATGGTCCGGATCTCCGATGCGCGAATGAGTGGGACGGCCTACGGCACAGTCGTGCTGCACGTCTCGCCCGAAGCGGCGGCGGGCGGACCGCTCGCCCTCGTCAAGGATGGCGACTAAATCGAGCTGGACATCGAGGCGCGCCGGTTGCACCTCGACGTGAGCGACGCCGAGATGGCGCGGCGCCGCGCCGCGTGGCGCGCTCCCGCCTCGCCGGTGCCTCCGGGCGGCTACGCGAGTCTGTTCATCGACCACGTGCAGCAGGCCGATCGCGGCTGCGACTTCGATTTTCTCGTCGGCTGCCGCGGTACCCCTCCGACGCGCGAGTCGCACTAGGGGACGGGTCAGATTTCCACAGATTTGCCCAAAGGGGGACGGGTGTCGCCAGGTTTAGAGGACGACCCCTGGCGACACCCGTCCCCCTTTGGGGCAAATCTGTGGAAATCTGACCCGTCCCCCTCTGGCATGAACCTTGGAGGCTTGGTGGGCATCCGGACGTTTGGAGGGTGTCATGTTTTCCACCAGTCTTCGGCCCAATCATTGGTTCGGCGCAGCAGGCCTCGCGGCCCTTGGCACGACCCTGGCGTTGTGGACGCCGTGGTCCGGCCAGGCGCGCGGAAAGACCTCGAACGTGGCGATGAATTGCGCGCCGAATCAGCAGGCACTCGTCCGGCAGAGCGTGGTGAACGGTGAGTTGAACGTCAGTGTCGAATGCAGCACGGGCACGATGGTGAATGGCACGGTCTACCGCGCGGATCTCGACCAGCCCATGCCGACGTCCACCAGCGTCAGACCGGTGAACGTCGTGTCCCCCGCCGTCGCGCCGGCGCCCGTGCAGACGTTCCGCGCCCCCCGCGCCTCGCGCCGGACCGCGACCCGCCAGGCGGCGCGAGCGCACGACTGGCGCAAGGACGTCCTTGTTGTTGGCGGATTGGCCGGCGCCGGCGCCGGGATCGGAAGTCTGGTCGGAGGCGGGAAGGGCGCGTTGATTGGCGCGGCCATCGGCGGGGGCAGCGCGGCGCTGTTTCGGGCGGCGCAGAGGTAGTAGCGCAGGTTCCGAGGTTCCGCGTTTCCCCGGGGGTTCGGTATGATCTCCGCATGCCGCGCCCCCTCGTGCTCGTCACGGAACCGGAATTCCGGAAGGCCCCGGACATATTCCTGTCTGCTTCGACGATCGAATGCGTCGAAGCCCCGTCCGGAGAGGCCGATCTCGCGGCCGCGATTGTGGGCCGCCGCGCCCGCCACGCGATCATCGGCCACCTTCCGTACCGCCAGCAACTGTACGAGTCGCTGTCGCGGGGCGCGGTGCTGGCTCGCTTCGGCGTCGGCTACGAAAGCCTCGATCTTGTGCGCGCCACGGCAGCCGGTCTCGTGTGCACGAACACGCCCGGCGTGCTGGATCAATCCGTCGCCGAGCTCACGATGCTGCTCATCGCGGCGGCCGCTCGCCATTTCACGACGATCACCGGCAGGATGCGCGAGCGCGAGTGGTCGCCGAGGACCGGCGTCGAGCTGACCGGCAAGACGCTGGCGATCATCGGCAGCGGCCGCATCGGACGGGCGGTTGCGCGCATCGCCGCCGGCGGCTTCCAGATGCGCGTGATCGGCTGCCGCCGATCCGCGGGCGCGGCGGCCGAGCCGCCGTTCGCCGCCATGACCGATGATTTCTCGGCCGCAGTCAAAGACGCCGACTTCGTCAGCCTGCACATGCCCGCGTCGGCGGAGAACAGGCGCTTTCTCAACCGGGATCGCCTCGGCGCTCTCCGGCCGCACGCCTGGTTGATCAACACGGCGCGAGGCGCCGTCGTGGACGAAGTCGCGCTCTACGACGCGCTGGCCGCCGGACAAATCGCCGGTGCGGCGCTCGATGTTTTCGAGCGCGAGCCGTACGAGCCGGTCGACTCGTCGCACGATCTCCGCGCCCTTCCCAACGTGATTCTGACCCCGCACAGCGGCAGCAATACCACCGAAGCGAATCGAGCCATGGCGGCGCGAGCCGTCGCGAACGTCGAGATGGGCGAGCGAGGCGACTTCGACCGCATGGACGTGCTGAACCGGGAAGTGCTCAAGCTCACCTAGGCCACGGATTCGGCGCGGGCAGGGCGCAGAACGGCTCGGCGTCCTCGAATTCGGGTCCAGGAGTCCACATCGTGGCGCCGCGACCGAGCGGATCGAACAGGAAGATCCACCCGGCTGTCCGGACCGACTGCCAGGCCACGACCGGGGAGAACGACAGCCGGCCGTTCTGATTCGCCGCCGCAAACCTGGCCTCGAAATGGGGCTCCTCCCAGTCTTCGACGAGCAGATACGGATGCCGTCCCTGCGCCGACAGCCAGGACAACGTCCGATCGAGCCACGCGGGATCGAGCGCGTCCCACCGCAACGTCTGGCGGCCGGCGTAGAACCGGACTGTGCCGGAGTGCTGCACGGTGAGGATGACCGCCGAAGGGTCGGTCACGCTGGCCACCAGCCGCGCGACTGTCGCGTACCGCCGCTCGTTCAGCGTGAAGACGCCTCGCCGCTGGCTGACCACGAGCCCGGCGACGCCCGCGCCTGTCACGACGAGCACCACGACGATCGCGCCGACAAGTCCGCGCCCGCGTATCGTATCCACCACCGCAGCAACAGCGACGAACATGGCCGGCCAGGCCGGCAGCAGAAAACGCAGGTACCACCATTCGTCGAAACCTGCGTACAACAGATAGGGCAGCCATGCAGCAACGGCCACGATGGCCAGAAGCAGCAACGCCCGCGCTGACGCCGGCCGGCGAGAATACGCCACGAACCACAGCAGGGCGACGAGGCCGGCGATCGCCAGGGGCGAGGTCTCGATGAGCCAGCCCAAGTACCGAAGGGCGTTAGGCCCTGCGTGAGAGAGAGCCATCAGATCTCCCGTCGAGCCGTACCCTGATCGGAGTGGAGATCCGTACCATCTCGCATTCAGCGCGGCGGTAACGGCGAACCCGGGCGCGAGACCCGCGCAAAAGGCGGCAATGCGCCAGCGGTCGAAGCCGCCCCTACGCAAACGCTCGATTGCGAGCCAGACGATCCCGCCGATGGCCAGCGCGGCAAACGTGGGTCTCAGCAGGATTCCAGCTGAGGCAGCGAGGCCTGCGATGGCGGCAGTGCCGTTCGACGTCTTGAGGAGCAGCCAGATCATCAGCGCCGCGCAGGCCGCGGCAGGAACGTCGGTCATCGGCCACATCACCATGAACAACACCGCGGGACTGGTGGCGACGAGCCACGCCGCGATGGCGCCCGTCGATGCCGACCGCGCCTTCCGTCCGATTGCAAAAGTCAGCCAGACCAGAACCGCGCCGGAGATCGGCGTGATCAGAAACGCCGCCGGGTAGCCGCCCATGAGTTGCGCGGCCGCCATGAGCATCGGAAGTCCCGGCGCGGTGATGGGCACGAGCGCTGGTGCGCCGGCCTGGGCGGCGCGGTAGCCCCACGGTGTGAGTGTCTCCGCGGCCTGCGGCCAGGGTGCACCGCTCGCGAGCGGCACAGGAACCTCCAGATGGCCGCTTCGCCACAGGGTGGCCTGGCTCACGTAGGCAAACGGATCCGGACCGCTGGCCGTCCAGGTTCCGAACCGCACGCCCACGAGAAGTACGAGGCACGCGAAACCGGCCGACAGCCGGGCCGCCGAGAGCCACCGGCCCAGGTGCTCGATCTGGTCAAGCGCGGCTCTTGGGCCGCCAAGCCAGAACAGTCCAGCCGCAGCCAGACCTCCGGCAATAATCGGGCGCCAGACGTCGTAGGAACTGACGCGCGTCCCAAGCACTGTGAACGCGAATCCCCCCGTCAGCCAGGTGGCGCAGGCCCAGGCAACACTCAGCGCCGAAAGAAGCCCGAGGAGTCGAGCAAGTCTTGCGCGCAAGATGGCGTCAGTCCGCGTGCGGCGGGCGTGTCAGGCGGCATCGCACGAGCGTGGCAATCGCGATCAATCCGTCCTTCCAG
The DNA here is from genome assembly GCA_963724645.1 of uncultured Acidobacteriota bacterium. Taxonomy (GTDB): domain Bacteria; phylum Acidobacteriota; class Vicinamibacteria; order Vicinamibacterales; family SCN-69-37; genus CAVXSP01. The sequence goes on along the minus strand of CAVRVJ010000002.1, from coordinate 175,857 downwards.
CCAATCTTCTTGCCGGCCGCCCGCGACCGCGGCGAGAATCGCACGGGCAACTCGACGATGCGATGGCCGGCCCGCAGAAGCTTGGCTGTGATTTCCGGCTCGATGTCGAATCGATTCGCGGACAGGCCGAGCGACCGCGCCACGTCGGTCCGCATGACCTTGTAACAGGTCTCCATGTCAGTGAGCGAGGCGCCGTACAGCACGTTCGTCAAGGTCGTCAGCGCCCTGTTGGCCGCGTAGGTCAGAGATGACGCCGGCGAGCGGTCCGCGAGGAAGCGCGACCCGTACACCACCTCCTGCTCCCGGCGGATGAGCGGCAACACGAGCGCCCCCAATTGGGCGGGATCCAGCTCGAGATCCGCGTCCTGGATCGCCACGATCGTCCCTCGAGCGCGGCTGATGCCGAGCCGGACAGCATGACCCTTTCCACAATTTTCATCCGAATGGACAATCGTCAGATTCGGCCGCTCCCCGAGACCGTCCAGCACACTGCGCGTGCCGTCCCTCGACCCGTCATTGACCACAATGATTTCGCGTGACGCCGGAAGGTCGATGGTCAGCAGCCGCTCAACGACGGCGGCGACTGTGCGGGCTTCATTGAACACCGGGACGATGATGGAGATCCGGTCAGTCACGTGCTCGGAGTCGGATGATACCTGATTCACCTGAGGCGCCGTCCGTCGGCTCTTCCTGTGGTGAAATGGCGCCGGGGTACTTTTCGGGGGGTTCATGGAGTCGCTTGGTGTCGTCGGTGCGGGCAACATGGGGAGCGGGATCGCCCAGAAACTGGCAACCGAAGGATTCGCCGTGATCCTCGTGGACACGGACGATCAGAAAGTTGCGCGCGGGCTGGGCATCATCGACGCGACGCTCGCCGAAGGCGTGGAACGCCGAATTCTCACAAGCGACGCGGCGCGGGTGATTCGCGGCCGCATCCGCGGCACATCCAACCTCGAGGATTTAGGGGCTGCGGCGCTCGTGATCGAGGCGGTCTTCGAGGAGCTTGGCGTGAAGAAGGAGGTGTTCGGCCGGCTGGATCGAATCTGCCGTCCGGACGCCATTCTGGCGACGAACACGTCTTCGTTCGCCGTCTCGGAGATCGCTGCGTCAACTGCCAACCCGGCGCGTGTGCTTGGGCTTCATTACTTTTTCCACCCGGCGAAGAACCGGCTGGTCGAGGTCGTCGCGGGCGCGCGCACCGACCCTGCAATCTTCATGCGCGCGTGGCGCCTCCAGGAAGTGCTCGGCAAGACCCCCATCGCCTCCAGGGACTCCTACGGCTTCATTGTCAATCGGTTCTTCGTGCCGTGGCTGATGCACAGCGTGCGCTTGCTGGAGGAGGGCGTCGCCACGGTCGCGACGATTGACGAGGCGGCGAAGCAGGCCTTTGGCATCGGGATGGGACCGTTCGAGTTGATGAATGTCACGGGCCTGCCCATCGCGCTTCATGCGTCGACCACGCTCGGGCGCGCCTTCGGACGAGTCTACGAGCCGCCGGCCCTGCTGAAACACCACGTGGACGAGCGGGAGCTGTGGAATCTCGGTGGGACGGCGGATCCAGGCAAGTTCGCCGTCGTCGCCGAGCGCTTGATGGCCGCGACGTTTCACGTCGCGGCGGCACTCGTCGATGAGGGCGTGGGGACCATCGAGGACACCGATATCGGCGCGCGCGTGGGCTTGCGCTGGCGGCGCGGGCCGTTCGAGCTGATGAACCAGCGCGGCATTGAGGCGTCGACCGCGGTCGCGGAGCAATTTGCGGCGGCGTGGGATGTCGCCGTGCCGGAAGTCCTGACGCGGCAGCGGCGGAGCGCCAAGCCGTTCTTGTTCGAGCTCGTGCGATCAGAGATCGCCGACGGGATCGCGACGCTCACGATCAACCGTCCAGACGCGATGAACGCGTTGAATGAGGCGGTGATCGCGCAGTTGGCTGGCGCGTTCCGTCGTGCGGCGGGCGATCCGGCGGTTCGCGGGATTGTGATCGCCGGCCGTGGAAAGGCGTTCATCGCCGGCGCGGACATCCGCTTCTTCCTGCGAAACATCGACGCGCGCGACTTCGATCGCATCGTCCGGTTCACGCGCGAGGCTCAGGATCTGTTTCGGGAAATCAGCGCGTGCCAGAAGCCCGTCGTGGCGCGGCTTCACGGCATGGCGCTCGGCGGCGGCCTCGAGTTGGCGCTCGCCTGCCATGCGATTGTCGCCACCCCGAAGGCCTCGATGGCATTTCCGGAAACCGGCATCGGCATCTATCCCGGGCTTGGCGGGACGCAGCGAACGCCACGTCGAGTCGGCAAGGGACTGGCAAAGTGGCTTGTCCTCACAGGCGAGACGCTCGACGCCGTCGAGGCTCTCGCGATCCGGCTCGTCGATCGCGTCGTATCGCATGAAGAATTGGACTCGGCGATCGCCGAGGCCATTTCCGATGGGCTTCAAAGGCCTTCGCCGCGTTCGAAGGATGTCCCCGCGCGGTACCGCGCGGTCGCGGAGTGGTTCGCGGACTACAGGCCCGGGGACGACACAGGGCTCAGCCCCTCGACTGACTCGGGGCGTCCCGAGGACCCGCTCGTCGCACAGGCCCGTAAGCGTCTCGCCACTAAAGCGCCGATCGCGCTGCGAATGGCGGCCGATCTGATCGATCGCGGGGTGGACCTGCCGCTTCAGCAGGCTCTCGACCTCGAGCTTGCGCATCTTGTGGAGATCTTCTCGACGAAGGACGCCTACGAAGGGCTCTCGAGCCTGGGGAAAAAGCGGCCGGTGTTCGCAGGCCAGTGAGACCTGGATCTCGCGCGAACCTTACACGTCGCACAGAGCCACGGCTTCGCGCAGCGACGTCAACGGATCCCGGGTGGGCACGAACTCGTGCGCGACATAGCCTTGATAGCCGGTGTCGGCGATCGCGGCGCAGACGGCGGCCCAGTTCAACTCCTGGGTGCCGTCCAGTTCGTGGCGTCCGGGCACGCCGCCGGTGTGGAAGTGGGCGAGGTGGTCCTTGTTGTCGCGGATCGTGCGGATGACGTCGCCCTCCATGATCTGCATGTGGTAGATGTCATACAGCAGCTTCACGCGCGGTGAGGCGACGGCCTTGACGATCTCCACGCCAAAAGCGGTGTGGTCCCCCTGATAGCCCTTGTGATCGACCTTGCTGTTGAGCAGTTCCACGCAAATCGTCACGCCGTTGTCCTCGGCGATCTTCTTGACGCGATTCAGCCCGACCACGCAGTTCTCGATCGCCTCCGCCTGGCTCATGCCCGGTTGCACGTTGCCGAAAAACGTGATGACGTTCGGCACCTTGTGCTTTGCCGCGAGCGGAATGTTCTGCTCGAAGCCTTTGACGATGCCGTCGTGGTTGGCCTTGTCGTTGAGACCCTTCGGAATCGTTCCGCCGCCAGCGTAGCCCAGCGAGCAGATCAGGCCGAATGGCTCCACCTGCTCCCACTCGTTCGGCTGCAGGAGATCGACCGCCGTCAGCCCCATGGCCGCTACGGCTTTGCAGAAGTCGGGCATCGGAATCCGCTGGTAGCACCAGCGGGACACCGACTGCTTCACGCGGCCTTTCTTCACCACGCGCGCCTGCTCGCTGGCGGAGGGCGCCGGCGGCGTCTGAGCGCTCGACGATCGGGCGAGGCCGGTCGCCAGCGTGGCCGCTCCGGCGACCAGCGCGCTTCTGCGGGTGATCCGCGTCATGGATGTCCTTCCTTCAGCGCAGCCGCTTGCACATCAGCAGCTCGGAGGCGCCCTCAATCGCCAGGTCCTTCACGGAGCCGATCGGCTCGTAGCCGAGGCGTTCGTACAGCCCCCTCGCTCGATCGTTGAAAGAGGACACGCACAGGAACAGATGCCGCGAGCCGGGCCGGAAGAAATCCTCCGCGAACGACACGAACCGCGTGCCGAGACCCGATCCGCGAAATTCCGGTGCGACGGCGATCGACTTCAGATACGGCGCGCCGGCCACGCCTCGGGGATCGAGCACGAGGAATCCCGCGCGCTCGCGGCCGACCCGTCCGACGTACACCTGAAACTCCGGGTCGTTGAGCACGGCCCGGCACGCCTCCAGCGGCCTCCGCAGCGTCGTCCATGGCTCCGATCGCACCATCAACTGCGCGGCCCATTCGCGATCCGGACTGGTGGCGGTCGCGATCCTGAATTCGGTCATGCCCTCGCTGGCTGGGTCCTGGCTCGATGGGCTTGTCAGCAATCCCTTGCCTCCTGCGCCTACATCTTGGGCTTGGCGAACCGCGCGTCGTCGATTTGCGCGTTCGGCTTGACGTCCACGACCTTGAAGTTATCCAGCGCTTCCCAGGTCGCGCGCTTGATCTGGAACGGCAGCTTCACGCCGGCCACGTCGCGATAGTCGCTGTAGTCAATCTGCTCCGGCAGGTTGCCCACCGGCGTCTTCGTCACGACCGTCCGCCGCAGCAGCAATCCGCTCGCCGGATCGAAAATCAGCGTCTCGCTGATGTTGGCCGCCAGATCGCCTGTCATCGCGATCGTGGTCTTGCCGTCGATCTGGGGAGGCCGTGCACCACGGAGCCCGCGATATCTGCTCCTTGATCGTCAGGGGCATGCCGAGGTCGGCAATGCGGAGCGACTCCTGCAGACGAAAGCCGGCCAGGTTGGAGAGCGCCTGACCCGACTGCAGCCAGCCGGCCGTCCCGTCAAACGCGTGGGTCACGGCCGCGGACTGGGACTGAACGGTCTCCCGGTACCTATCCGGTCCCTTTTCCTCGATGGTGAACGACAGATTCTCGCCGGCACGGTTGGTGACCGTCCCGGACATCACGAGGCTCTGGAGTCTGGCGACGGAGGCGCGTCCGCCAATCGCGGTCATGTACTTGTCCAGCACCTCGTCGATCGGTACGTTGGGAATGCCGGGTCCGCGCCCGCCGCCCTGGCCCGCCTGTCCGCCCGGTCCGCCTGGTCGCGCCCTGACCGCGCCCGCCGGCCGGGCCGCCACCCTGCTGACCTCCGGCTGGGCCGCGCGCGGCGCCACGGGCGGCTTGCGCCGCCATCGCGGCCACCTGTTCGGGCGTGAGCAGCTGCGCCAACGCCGGTTGTCCTTGAGGTCGAGCGCCCCGATGGCAGGTCGCGCAGGTGACGTTCACGTTGCCCTTGAAGAACTCGTCGTTGACGGTCTTCACGATCTTGATCATCTCGCGGGCGGTTTCCTTCGGCCGCTTCTCGTCCTTGTCGAACGAGAACTGGCCAGTAGGCTCCTGGACGTGGCAGTCGACGCAGCGAAGGCCGGTCGCGGCCTCCATGAAATGCATCGTGGCCTCGATCTGATTGGCCGGGGCATCCTTTAGAACCTGGATGTTCTTGTACTTTTCAGCCGCCGTCGGGCCAGCAGGCCACGTGACGGCGGGTTGGCGCGGCCCCTCCGGCGGGCTGCTGCGCGCGCGCGGCACCGGTCCACCCAGCCAGGCCGGCGGCCAACAAGAGAAGAAGAAAACTTCTATGGGTCTGCACTCGACGCATGTAAAGCCTCCGCCGCGACGATTAAACCATAACTGCCCAGCCCGTGAGGGACATTCGCAGTATCATCGCGCCCCACGTCCCTCATAGGTATGACAGATTCGACCATCTGCGCGACCACGCCGCCGCCTGAGCCTCGCCCGTCAGATTTTCATTGGGCTCGTCGTCGGGCGTGCTGGCGGGCATCTTCATCCATCACCACCACGACCCAGCCACGGCGCTGAAGATGGCGAACGCGGTCAGGCCGTTCAGCACCATCTTCCTCAACCTGATCAAGATGGTCATTGCGCCGCTGATTTTCGCCACGCTCGTGGCCGGCATCGCGGGCGCGGGGCACGTCAAGACCGTCGGGCGGATGGGCCTGCGCGCTGTCATCTATTTCGAAGTCGTCACGACGCTCGCGCTGCTGATCGGTCTGGTGACGGTCAACCTGTTACGGCCCGGCGAGGGCGTCGCGCTCGCGGCTCGTCCGGCGGACGTCGCCAGCACGGGGCAGACGTGGGATCAGATCCTGGTCCACGCGGTGCCGACCTCCGTGATCGACGCGATGGCCAGGGGCGACGTGCTGCAGATCGTCGTGTTCAGCATCATTTTCGCCATCGCCCTCGGCATGCTCGGTGCGAAAGGGCCAGCCGGTCATTCATCTGTGCGAGGCGATTGCCGAGACGATGTTCAGATTCACGAACATCATCATGTATTACGCGCCAATCGGCGTCGCGGCCGCCATGGCGTATACGGTCGGCACCGGCGGACTCGAACACGCTGCTGGGGCTCGGACGGCTCGTGGGGACCCTCTACCTGGCTCTGCGTCGTCTTCTACCTGGCCGTCCTGGTGCCGGTCTGCTGGCTCTTCAAGATTCCAATCGGCAGATTCCTCCGCGCCGTCCGGGAACCTGCGCTCATCGCGTTTTCGACGACGTCGAGCGAGGCGGCCTTGCCGCGCGCGATGGAAGTCATGGAGGACCTGGGCTGCCCACGCCGCATTGTCGCGTTTGTGCTGCCGCTGGGCTACACGTTCAACCTCGATGGCTCGACGCTGTATCTATCGATGGCCGCGATTTTCGTCGCGCAGGCCGCGGGCGTTCACCTGAGCGATCGGGCAACAGATCACGATGATGCTGACGCTCATGCTGACGAGCAAAGGCGTCGCCGGCGTTCCCCGCGTCCGCGCTGGTGATCCTGACCGGCACGCTCGCGTCCTACGGACTGCCGCTCGAGGGTGTGACGACGATTCTTGGCGTGGACACGCTGATGGATATGGGACGCACCATGACCAACGTGGTCGGCAACTGCCTGGCCACTGCCGTCGTCTCGAAATGGGAAGGGGAAGTCCGATGGGACTTGACGCCTCGTGCGCGGTGACCTTGGGTGAGGTCGGTGCGCATGAGGCCGGATTGTTCGACAATGGGCGCATGCGCAAGATTCCTTCTGATGCCGGCCGACGCTCTCACCAGCCCGTATAATCCACCTCTTCGATGCCTCTGGACGTAAAACGGCCCACACCGCTCGCGCGCGTGATCGTCGGCGCGCTTTTTGTCGTCATTGTCGTCGTGACGCTCTGGGTCCCGCTCTATAACCGCATCGAGCCCTCGTGGCACGGCATTCCGTTCTTCTACTGGTTTCAGATGGCATGGATTGTCATGGCGGCGGTCGTGACCGTGCTTGCGTACCGCTTGAAGCTGTAGCCGCCTGGTCCCATGCACTGGATTGCCGCGGCGGTCTTCGCCGTCCTGTTCCTGCTCGTCACCGTCGTCGGCTTCATGGCGTCGAGGTGGCGGCGGGGCGATCTCGATCGGCTGGACGAATGGGGCCTGGCGGGCCGCCGCTTCGGCACGATCGTGACCTGGTTTCTGCTTGGCGGCGACCTGTACACGGCTTACACGTTCGTCGCGGTTCCGGCGCTCGTCTACGGCGCCGGCGCGATCGGCTTCTTCGCCGTGCCGTACACGCTGCTGATCTATCCGTTCGTGTTCCTCGTGTTTCCGCGGCTCTGGTCCGTCGCGCACAAGCACGGCTACATCACGGCCTCGGATTTCATCACCGGCCGGTTCGGCAGCCGCTCGCTGGCGCTCGCGGTCGCGGTCACGGGCATTCTCGCGACGATGCCGTACATCGCGCTGCAGCTCGTCGGCATCGAGGTCGTGCTGGCGGCGATGGGGTTCACAGCGACCGGTCTGATGGGCGATCTGCCGCTCATCATCGCGTTCGTCATCCTCGCCGCCTATACGTACAACAGCGGTCTCCGCGCGCCGGCGCTGATCGCGCTCGTCAAGGACCTGCTGATCTACGTCACGGTCATCGCCGCGATCGTCGTCATCCCGATGCACCTCGGCGGGTACGCCGAGATCGTCCGCCGCATTCCGCCGGACCGCCTGCTGCTCAAGCCGCCGCAGGGCGGGAACCTCGGGCAGTATTCCGCCTACGCGACGCTGGCGCTTGGATCGGCGCTGGCGCTGTTCCTGTATCCGCACGCGATTACTGGCCTGCTGAGCGCCGGCAGCCGCAACGTCATCAAGCGGAACGCGGCGCTGCTGCCCGCGTACTCGGTCGCGCTGGCGCTGCTGGCCGCGCTCGGGTTCATGGCGCCTCGCCGGCGAATGTCCAGGCCAAGCCTGCCTACGCCGCCGGCTTCGCGCGCTACGGCCCGAACTTCGCCGTGCCCGCGCTGTATCTCGACCAGTTTCCCGACTGGTTCGTCGGCGTCGCGTTTGCGGCGATCGCAATCGGCGCGCTCGTGCCCGGCGGCGATCATGTCCATCGCCGCCGCGAATCTGTTCACGCGAAATGTCTATCGCGACCTGTTCCATCGATCGCTCAGCGGCGCCGCCGAGGCGACCGCCGCGAAGCGCGTGTCGCTCGTCATCAAAGTCGGCGCGCTGGCCTTCATCATCTTTCTGCCGACGCAGTACGCCATCCAGCTTCAGCTGCTCGGCGGCGTCTGGATCATCCAGACGCTGCCGGCGGTGGTCATCGGGCTGTTCACGCGCTGGTTTCACGGCCGCGCGCTGACCGCTGGGCTGGCTCGCGGGCATGACCGCCGGGACCGCGATGGTCGCGTCGCTGCACTTCGCGACCTCGACCTATCCGCTGCACCTTGGCGGCTTCACCGTTCCAGGCTACGCGGCGTTCTATTCGTCTGATCGTGAACCTCGCCGTCGCCGCGGCTGTGCCGTGCTGCTGAACGCCATGGGCGTGACTCAGCCGCCGACCAGACCATGCCCGAGGACTATCATGGGGGGCCGGAGACGGGGCAGGGGTTGGCTCTGGGCATTAGGCACTCGGCACCGGGCACTCGGCACTGGCCGCTGGGAGGTTCGTTGCTCGCGCCGACTACCTGAGGGCCTGGTGCCCAGTGCCTGATGCCAAGTGCCTTGTGCCGAGCGCCTGAAACCATGATCGCTCTTCAATCCGTCTAATTTCCCATGCTCCTTCAAGACATCCGCTACGCGCTTCGAGGGCTGTGGCACAGCAAGGGATTCGCGATCGTCGCCATCCTCTGCCTGGGATTCGGCATCGGCGTCAACACGACGATCTTCAGCATCGTCGACGGCGTGCTGCTGAAGCCGTTTCCGTACGCCGACCCGGAGCGGCTCGTCAGCATCGGCATGGTGCAAGAGCATTCCGACGACGATCCGGCGTTGTCGTACCTGGATCTGAAGGACTGGCGTGAGGCGAGCAGCAGCTTCGCGGGAATGGGCGCGGTTCAAGGCCGGAGCCTGACCCTGGTGGACGGAACCGGCGAACCCGCCCGCTACATCGGCGCGGCGATCTCGGCAGACCTGTTTCCGGTCCTGGGGATCGCGCCGGCGATGGGTCGAACCTTCACGGCTCAGAGGAAGATGGGCCCAGCGGCGGGGAAGCGGTTCTGCTGAGCGACAGCCTGTGGCGGAGCCGCTACCTGGCCGATCCCGGAGTACTCGGGCGCCGGGTTGACGTCAACGCCGTGTCCCGCGTGATCGTCGGCGTCATGCCGCCAGGTTTTCAGTTTCCAAGCAATCAGCAGTTGTGGATTCCGCTCGGTCCGACAGCCGCCAAGGACCCGCGCGACTTCAGAAGTCTGCTGGTCTTCGGGCGGATGAAGCCCGGCGTGACCATGGCGCGGGCTCTCCAGGACGCGCGCGGTATTGCCGCTCGACTCGCGACAGCCTATCCGCAGGCAGAGAAAGGCCAGGAGGCCGCGGTCTACACGCTGCGCCAGATCTTCATTCCGCCCGACATCTCGCAAATCATCTGGATGATGATGACCGGCGTCACGCTCGTGCTGTTCATCGCCTGCTCGAACGTCGCGAACCTGTTGCTGGCGCGCGCGACGGGCCGGCGGCGGGAGCTGTCGGTTCGCGCCGCGCTCGGCGCCGGGCGCGGGCGCATCGTGCGCCAGCTCCTCACTGAAGCCATCGTGCTGTCCGTTGTGAGCGTGCCGCTCGGCGTCGGACTGGCGGAAATCGGGACGCGGCTGATCGCGTCGGATATGCCGGTCGACTCGGTCCCGTACTACATCCATTGGGAGGTCGACTGGCGGGCGCTCGCCTACACGCTGGGGATCGCGACCGCCACCGCGGTGCTCTTCGGCCTGTTCCCGGCGCTCCAGGCCTCGCGCGGCAACCTGCACGAGAGCCTCAAGGAAGGGTACGCGCGGCAACAGCGTGAGCCGCTCGCTCCTGCGCAGCAGTCTCGTCGTCATTCAAATCTCACTCGCCCTCGTGGCGCTCGTCGGCGCCCTGCTGTTCGTGCGGTCGTTCCAGAATCTCGACGGGTATCGGCTTGGGTTCGATCCCAAGCCGCTGATGACGATGCGCGTGTATCTGCCGGGTGAGGTCTACGACGCCACGGGATGCGAAGGCCCAGCGGGTGCAGGACATCCTCGCGCGCATCGAAGCGATGCCCGGCGTGCAGGCGGCCTTCGCGTCCAACCTGATTCCCATCGGCGGCGGCGGCGGCGGCGGAAAGGTCGACGATCGAGGGACGCCCCGTCGAGCCGGGCCGCGAGCCTGGGATCAGCTTCACTGGCGTGACGCCGCACTTCTGTCAGACGCTCGGGATTGGTTTACTGCGCGGGCGGAACTTTTCTGACGCCGAGACCGCTGCGGGCGTGCGCACGCCGGTCGCGATCATCAACGAGACGATGGCGAAGCGCATGTGGCCCAACGCCGATCGCGCTGGGCGGCCGATTCCGGATGCTCGACAATCCGCGAACGCACCGGACTGGTTCACCGTGATCGGCATCGCGCCCGACATCAAGCAGGACGGCATCAATCCCGGAAACTCGCAGCCGCGCCCGGCCGCCTATGTTCCTACGCTTATCAACAGACGTTGAGCACCGGTCTGACGATCCGGGTCGCTGCCGGCGATCCGGCCTCGATCACGACCGCCGCGCGCGCGCAGATTCGCGCGTCGGATCCCAACCTGCCGATCGCGCTCGTCCAGACGATGGAAGATGTCCGACGGCTGAGCTTCTGGCAATTCGGACTGTTCGGGTGGATCTTCGGCAGCATCGGAATCGTCGGGCTGATCCTGGCGTCGGTCGGCGTGTACGGCGTGATGTCGTACTCCGTGTCTCAGCGAACCCAGGAGATTGGCGTTCGCATGGCGCTCGGTGCGCGCCGCCAGGATGTCCTGAAGCTCATCGTCAGCCAGGGACTCCTGCTGGCCGGCATTGGCGTGGCTGCCGGACTCGTCCTGGGCCCGGCTGGCACCTGGTTCGGCCGCTCGCAGTTCTACGGCGTCTCGCCGTTCGATCCGATCAGCTTCGGCGTCGTCTGCGCCGTTCTCCTTGGCGTCGCGTTTCTGGCCAGCTATGTGCCTGCGCGCCGCGCCATGAAAGTCGATCCCGCGATTGCGTTGAGAGGCGAGTGAGCGCTCGGCCCGGGGACGCGCCTGCTGCCCGATGTAGACTTTGCCGATGAAACCGGCGCTGATCGCAGTTTTCCTGGCCATCGCGATTTGCGCACTCGCTGCGCAGGACCGCCTGCGCTCGATGCCGGGCTACGACCAGTATCAAAGAATGGCGCCGCAGATTGCCGGGTCCTGGGTGTCGGGCGCGATCGTGCCTCGATGGAACGCCAACAGCCGATCGTTCGCCTACTCATTCGACGGGAAAGCGTACCAATTCGACCTCGCCACGATGGCGGCGGTTGAATCCGGTCAGACGATTGCGGCCGCGCCTGGTGGGGGCCAGGCCGCGCGCAGCGGGCGCGGTGCGGCGTCCGCACAAGAGACTCCACTTGCCGGTCGCGGCTTTGTTCCGCAGAACGGCGGACAGACCGAGATGACCGATCGCACCGCCGGGTGTCCGCCCATCTCCGTGGCGCGAGGCCGGCAGGCTGACTGCGTGGTGTCTCCGGATCGCAGACTCAAGGCGTTCTATCGGGATCGCAATGTGTGGCTCGCCAGCTTCGACGGCTCGAACGAGCGGGCGCTGACGACCGACGGCAGCGACAAGACGCGGATCAAGTACGGCACGGCCAGCTGGGTTTACGGGGAGGAGCTGGGTCAGACCACAGCCATCTGGTGGTCGCCGGACAGCACGAAGGTCGGATTCTATAGATTCGACGAAAGCCAGGTGAGGGACTACTACCTGCAGATCGACCAGACGCGGGTGCAGGACTCGATTGATATCGAGGCTTATCCGAAAGCCGGGACGCCGAACCCCAAGGCCGATGTGCTCGTGTATGACATCGCGAGCGGCCGCACGGTGACAGTCGACGTGCGGGACGGCAAACCTTTCGACGACAGCGTTCTCGGGTACTACGTCTCCAACATCCGCTGGCTGCCCGACAGCCGCGAGCTGTTGATCAATCGCTCGAATCGGCGCCAGCAAGTGCTCGAGCTGGACGCCTGCAGCGCCACGACAGGCAAATGCCGCATTGTCGTTCACGAGGAATGGCCGACCGGGTGGCTGAACACCGACAGCGATCCGCGCCTCAGCCCGTCGCCGACGCCCCGCTGGCTCTCCGACGCCAGACGATTCATCTGGGAGTCCGAGCGGACCGGATGGAAGAACTACTACCTGTATGACATCAGCGGAAGACTCATCGCGCCGCTCACGTCCAATGCGTTCGAGGCAGTGAACATCGTGAAGGTCGATGAGGCCGCGGGAGTGATGTTCTACACGGCGCGCGACGGCGACAACTACCTCAAGGTCCAGTTGCATCGTGTCGGACTCGACGGCAAGGGTGATCTGCGGCTCACCGATCCCGGCTTCACGCACGCGGTCGGCGTCTGCCCGGCACCCGCGGTCACCGGCTGCGGGATTGCCCCCGACAACAGCTTCATCGTCGACGTGTACCAGCGGCACGACGTGCCCCCGGCGACTCAGGTCCTGGACGCCTCCGGCCGCGTGATCGCGCAGGTGACAAAGAGCGACTTGACCCGATACCAGCAGATCGGGTTCAAGAAGGCCGAACAATTCAGCTACAAAGCGGCTGACGGCCAGACAACCCTGTACGGGCAGATCAGCTTTCCGTCGAGTTTCGATCCGTCGAAGAAGTACCCTTCGCTCGTGCCCGTGTACGGCAGGCCCTTCGCTTGTGAGCAGCGTGCCGACCGAGAACTTCATGCCGCCGGTTTCGAACACCGAGTATGGCTTTCTGGTGATCAGCGTTGGCTACCGGGGCGTGCCAGGCACCGGCAAGCGCGCGGCCGACGCGCTGTACATGAAGCTCGGCCAGACAGAGATGGATGACATGGCTGCGGGCATCAAGGCGCTCTGGGATCGCCCGTACTTCGACAAGTCGCGCGTGGGCATCTACGGCACGTCCTATGGCGGGTACACGGCGGCCATGGAGATCATGCGGCATCCGGAGGTCTTCAGCGCCGCGTCCGCCTCATCCAGTGTCACCGACTGGCGGAACTACGACTCGATCTACACCGAGCGATATATGGGGCTGCCCGAGGAGAACATGGAAGGCTACAACGCTGGCAGCGTGATGACGTACGCCGCGAACCTCAAGGGCAGGCTGCTGATCTACTACGCGACGGCGGACAACAATGTGCACCCGAACAACTCGATGCAGCTCATTCGAGCGCTGCAGCAGGCGAACAAGAACTACGAGCTGCAGGTCGGGCCCGATCAGCCGCACAGTGCCGTCAATCCTCAGCGGATGATGGAGTTCTTCATCGAGAATCTCATCGCGCATCCTGAGCGACTGATTGCGCAGTGAGCCACGATTGTCAGGTATTGGCTGAAAGCGACGATCTAGAAACAGGGCCGCTCCCCGCCCCGCTTGCCGAAGGACCCATGATGATGTATCATTAAATCCGGATTAACGGATTAATGCCTTTGGACTCCGTGCCGTTGCTCGATTCACTCTCGGCGCTCGCCGACACGACGAGATGTCGCCTGCTTCTCGTCCTCGAGCAGCAGGAACTGACCGTTTCTGAGTTGTGTGTGGTTCTGCAGCTCCCGCAATCGACCGTGAGCCGGCATTTGAAGCTGCTGTCGGACGCCGGATTGGTGAGTTCGCGGCGCGACGGGACGAGCAAGTTACTACACGCCGGCGCTCGACCAGCCGCACGCGGCGCTGTGGGAGTTGACGCGGCGCGAATTTCTGGATCGCCCGGCGGCGACGCAGGACGGCCGGCGTCTCGCGCGGGTACTGGCGGCGCGGCGCGCGACGTCTCAGCAGTTTTTCGCGACATCGGCCGGTCAGTGGGATCGACTGCGCGACGAGCTGTTCGGTGGAGATTTCTATTTACGCGCGTTGCTGGGGCTTGTGCCGGCGTCATGGATCGTCGGTGACCTCGGCTGCGGCACCGGCGCGATCGTCGCGGCGCTCGCTCCGCATGTCCGTTCGGTGATCGGGGTCGACGCCTCCGATGAGATGCTGAAAGCTGCGGCCGAGCGGCTCGAGTACGGTTCCCCGGCCTTCAAGAACGTCGAGTTGCGTCAGGGCGTCCTCGAGGCATTGCCGCTCGAAGACTCGATGCTCGATGCCGCCACCCTCGTGCTGGTGTTGCATCACCTGGCCGCGCCGGCCATGGCCCTGTCGGAAGCCTTCCGGGTCCTGAAGCCCGGCGGCCGGCTGCTTATCGTGGACATGGCGCCCCACGAGCGGGAAGAGTATCGTCGCCAGATGGGCCATGTCTGGCTGGGGTTCTCCGAAGAACAGATTCGGCGCTTGATTGGCCAGGCGGGGTTCGCGAGCGCCGACGTGCAGGCGTTGCCGGCGGTCACGGAAGCCCGCGGTCCGGCGTTATTTGCCGCGACGTGCGAGAAACCTGGAACTTAGAAACTCAAGACTACAAGGAGCCACAAAATGTCCGTCGCTGTAGCCACAGAACATCCATTTGATCTGGCCCGCAAGACGGGTCGTCTGCCGTATAAAGTCCTTGATCTCGCGCTCGCCGAATGGGGCCGCAAGGAAATGCGCCTCGCCGAGCAGGAGATGCCCGGCCTGATGGCGCTTCGGCAGCGCTACGCGGGCAAGAAGCCGCTCGCCGGCGCGCGCGTGATGGGCTCGCTGCACATGACGATTCAGACCGCGGTGCTGATCGAAACACTCGTGGATCTGGGCGCCGACGTGCGATGGGTGTCCTGCAATATCTTCTCGACGCAGGACCATGCGGCCGCCGCGGTCGTCGTCGGCCCGCCCGAGAGCGGCGGCACGCCGGAGAGGCCGCGCGGCACGCCGGTGTTTGCCTGGAAGGGCGAGACGCTCGAAGAGTACTGGTGGTGCACGACCGAAGCGCTCGTGTGGCCGGACAACGGCGGGCCGAGCCTGATCGTGGATGACGGCGGCGACGCAACGCTCTTCGTGCACAAGGCGTACGAGTTCGAGCAAGCCGGAAAGGTCCCGGCCTTTGACGAAGCGAACGATCCCGAAGAGTGGGGCGTCATTCTGGAGACGGCGCGCAAGGAACTGAAGGCGCGTCCGGGCGTCTGGACGAAGGTCGCCCGCGGCATTCGCGGCGTCTCGGAGGAGACCACGACGGGTGTGCATCGGCTGTACGAAATGATGAACGCGGGCACGCTCCTGTTTCCGGCCATCAACGTCAACGACTCGGTCACGAAGAGCAAGTTCGACAACATCTACGGATGCCGGCACTCGCTGCCGGACGGCCTGGCGCGCGCGACCGACGTCATGATCGGCGGCAAGCTTGCGGTAGTGTTCGGCTACGGCGAGGTGGGCAAGGGCTGCGCACAGGCCCTGCGCGGCCAGGGCGCGCGGGTCGTCATCACCGAGATCGACCCTATCTGCGCACTGCAGGCGGCGATGGAAGGCTACGAGGTCGTGACGATTGACGACGTCGTGGACAAGGCCGACATCTTCATCACGGCGACGGGCAACTTCAACATCCTGACCGTCGAGCACATGGCGCGCATGAAGGACAAGGCGATCATCGGCAACATCGGTCACTTCGACAACGAGATCGACATGGCCGGCCTGAAGAAGGTGCCGGGGATCAAGAAGGTGAACATCAAGCCGCAGTACGACGAGTGGCAGTTCCCCGACGGCCACAGCGTGCTCGTGCTCGCCGAGGGCCGGTTGCTGAACCTCGGCTGCGCGACGGGCCATCCGTCGTTCGTCATGTCGGCCTCGTTCACCAACCAGGTGCTGGCTCAGATCGAGCTGCACGCCAACGCGGAGAAGATCGGCAAGCAGGTGTTGATGCTGCCGAAGAAACTCGACGAGGAAGTGGCGCGGCTGCACCTCGCGAAGCTCGGCGTGAGGCTGACCACGCTCAGCCCGGAGCAGGCGAAGTACCTCGGCGTGTCGGTCGACGGTCCGTACAAGCCGGAGCACTATCGGTACCTGACGCAGTTGGAGAGGTCTGGCCCCGCTCGCCGAAAGGCGGGCGGGACCGCTTTGAACGAACGGCCGGCCCGGAAGATCGGGCAGGCCGTTTGTTTTTTCGGCTGTGTTGACGCGCGACAATACCATGTCAAGTCAAGGGCGTTCCGGGATTAAGATGCGCCGATGGCGACGAGACGATCTCGGCGTGAGTTCCTGCGCCTGTCCGGCGCCGTGCTCGCCGGCGCCGTCGTGGGCGGCGAAGAGGCCGGCGCCGCCGCTCCTGACGAGCCCGTCATCGATATTCATCAGCATGTCGGCTACAACGGCCGGTCCGATGACGTGCTCCTCGCGCACCAGCGCACGATGGGCGCGACCACGACGATTCTGCTGCCGGCCGGGCGGCCGGTGAGCTCGTTATCCACTCACGGCGGTCTGTCGAACGGGCTCCAGGCCCAGTGTCTCGGCAATGACGCGTGCGTTGCATTTGCCATCGCGCATCCCAAGGCATTTCTGTTCGGCGCGAATGAAGTGCCGGACGTCGATGGGGCCGTGCAGGAGATCGACCGCTATCTGAAGCGAGGCGCCGTCGTCATCGCCGAACAGAAATTCGGCGTCGAATGCGACGCGCCGGAGATGCAGAAGATCTACGAGCTGGCGCAAGCGGCTCACGTGCCGGTGCTGATGCACTGGCAGTTCAAGATGTACAACTACGGGTTCGAGCGGTTCTACAAGATGCTCGAGAAGTATCCCCGGGTCAGCTTCATCGGCCACGCACAAACGTGGTGGGCCAACATCGACCGGAACAATCAGGACCAGAGCGTGATGTACCCCCCGGGTCCCGTGACGACGGGCGGCCTGACGGATCGGTACCTCAGTGACTACGCCAACATGTTCGGAGATCTGTCCGCCGGCTCCGGACTCAACGCGTTGACGCGGGACGAGGCGTTTACCCGCGATTTCCTGACGCGGCACCAGGACAAGCTGCTGTTCGGGAGCGATTGCAACGATCTCGACGGCGCGGGCGCGAAATGCCAGGGCGCGCTGATTCTGACCGCCGTCCGCCGGCTGGCGCCGAGCAAACGCATCGAGCGGAAACTCCTGTACGAAAATGCGAAGAAACTGTTTCGGCTGTGAATCCATCGCGATCGTCGTGTTCGCCGTCGCGCTGACGGCATCCGGCTACCAGAGCTCCACGGCGAATCGACCGTGGCCGCCGGGCGTGCAGAAGGTCCAGGAGGAAGCGCCACCGTTGGCGCCGGCCGAGGCGGTGAAGACGTTCTACATGCCGCCGGGCTATCACCTCGAGCTCGTCGCCGCGGAGCCGCTGGTTCAAGTTCCAGTGGCCATCGATTGGGACGCCGATGGCCGCCTGTGGGCGGTCGAGATGCCGGAGTTCGTCCCCAGCCTGCAAGCCCCGGAGCCGAATCTGGATCCGATCGGCCGGGTCGTCGTGCTGGAGGACACGAACAACGACGGGAAGATGGACAGGCGAACGGTGTTTGCCGACGGACTCGTCCAGGCACGCGCCTTGAAGGTGCTCGACCACGGAGTCCTGGTCGGCGAGCCGCCCAACGTGTGGCTCATGCGCGACACCAACGGCGACCTCAAGGCCGACACCAAGGAACTGGTCACGACCGGCTACGGGCGGCGCGAGGGCAACGTCGAAGGCAACGCCAACGGCTTCTTGTGGGGCCTGGATAACTGGATCCATTCGGCCGGTGTCGAAGTCAACTTCGTGCTGCGCCTGAAGGACGGCAAATTCGAGCGCCGGCCCACGCTCGCGCGCGGCGAGTGGGGCGTCACGCAGGACGATGGCGGACGCACATATCGCAACACGAACGAGTCGGCTCTCCACATGGATTCGGTGCCGACGCCGTATTTCGCGCGAAATCCGAACCTTCGTCGGACGCGCGGCAGTTACGACGCGCTCGGCAACGACACGAGCAACGTCAACGATATCTGGCCCGTGCGCCCGAATCCCGGTACCAACCGCGCGTATCAGTACGGAGTGGATCGGCCGGATGGCACCACGGCGCAGTTCACGGCGGTGTGCGCGCCGCTCGTCTATCGCGGTGACCGGCTGCCGGCCGAGCTGTACGGCAATGTGTTCGTGGCGGAACCCGCGGCCAATCTCGTGAGCCGCATCGTTCTCGAGGACGATGGGAAAGCGATGCACGCGCGGAAGGCGTACGCAAACGCCGAGTTTCTCGCGTCGACCGACGAGCGTTTCAGGCCCGTGTATCTCGCCAACGCGCCCGACGGCACGCTGTACGTTGTGGACATGTACCGAGGGATCATCGAGGACCGCGCCTCGACGACCGTGTATCTTCGCGACTACATCGCCAAACACAAGCTGGAGCAGCCGATCGATCGGGGCCGGATCTATCGCGTCATGCACGAGACCACGCGGCGCGGACCCAAGCCCGCGCTGTCGAAGGCGTCGCCGGCCCAGCTCGTGCAAGCCCTGTCGCATCCGAACGGCTGGTGGCGCGACACTGCCCAGCGCCTCCTGGTCGAGCGCGGCGGCAAGTCCGTCGTCGGCACGCTGAAGTCGCTCGCCATGTCGGCGAAGGACCCGCGCACCAGGCTGCACGCGCTCTGGACGCTGGATGGCAACGACAGCATCGATGTGGCCACGGTGACTCACGCCCTCGACGACAGCTCGCGCGATGTGCGGATGTCGGCAATCCGTCTGGCCGAACGCTGGCTGGGGGAAGCGAATCATCCCATTCAGGCGGCCGTCCTGAAGCATCTGGATGACTCGGATTGGGAGGTGCGCGAGCAACTGGCGGCCTCGCTCGGTACCCTGCCGGCTGGTGCACGCGAATCGGCCCTGGCCTCGCTGCTCGAGAAGCACGGCGACGATCCCGTCACGCTGGATGCAGCCCTGAGCGGATTGCGGGGCAGCGAACCGGCCGTCCTCGAGATGCTCCTTTCGCGGGGGCGCGCCGAGGCTCCTCAGCTCGATGCGGCCATCACGATGCTGTCGGCGGTGATCGTCCAGGGCGCGCAGGACGCGCCCGTTCAGCGGGTCCTGGCGCTCGCGGCCGAGGACGGTCGAGCAGCCTGGCAGCGGTCGGCGCTGATGCGCGGCGCCGAGATCGTGCTGCTGAACGCCGCCATGCCAGGCGCGACGGGCCGAGGTACGACGCTGACGGCCTCCGCTGCGGCGGCCGCCACGCAAGGCGCGCCATGCCCGACGTGCCCCGGCGGGCGAGCGGGTCCGGGTGGCGGCTACGCGTTCGACGACGCGAGAGGCAGTGTCGTGCCGCCGCCGGGTCCGGTGACCGGCATCCTCGTGGCGCGCGGCGCCGGTGGGCGGGGGAGCGCTGGTCCGCGGCTTCGACTCAATCGCGAGCCGACGGCGTTCTCCGCGATGGCGGCGCGCGGCGGCGACCTCGCTCCGCGGGCGGCGAACGTGCTCGACCATCTCGAGTGGCCCGGAAAGCCGGGCGCGATCGCGCCCGTGCAGCCGATGAGTGCCGACGAACAACAGCGGTTCGAATTCGGCCGCGAGGTCTACAAGAATATCTGTCAGACGTGCCATCAGCCTGACGGCCGCGGACAGGACCGCGTGGCGCCGAGCCTCCTGGGATCGACGCTCGCGCTTGCGCCGGCCGCGATCACCGCGCGCATCGTCTTGAACGGCAAGGAAGGATCGATCGGGCTCATGCCGCCAATAGGCATGACGCTCAGCGACGATCAGGTGGCGGGCGTCCTGACGTACATCCGGCGCGAGTGGGGGCAAACGGGTACGCCTGTCGACTCATCGACCGTGAAAACGGTCCGAGCGGAAACTGCGGGTCGAACGCGCCCGTGGACGAACGACGAGCTGATGTCGATGCTGCCTGGCGCCGGACGAGGCGGCCAACGGCGATGACCGCCCAGGGCGCCAGCTTCGGTGGGCTTCAGACGCGGGCGCCAGACTGCAGTCAAAGTTGAACGTGAGCCGGCGTGTCCTAATCCCGGAAAGCCCGGAAAGCACTTGACTTGATGTGGTATCGTCGCGGGGCCCCCGGGGGCGCGGCCGCAATGTACCACGTCGAGTCAAGTGACTTTCCGTGTCGGATCGGACGCAGTGCTAGAATCGCGCCGCTGTCATGTGGCTGTTGACTCTGGTCCTGGCGTTTCTGGGATGGCCTCCGCCTTCCCAGGCCGTCCACCGCGCCTCGCACCAGAGCGTCGATCTCAATATTGGTGAGCAAGTCACGCTGACGCTGGGCGATGGATCGCGGGCGTCTATCCGCGTGCTCGACCTGAGCGAAGCGCGAGACGGCTTTCGTCAGGCCGTGCGCGAGGCGCGCGTCACCGTCGAAGCCAACGCCGCGAGAATCGAACTCGTCTGCGGCAATTATCGCCTGCCCGTGAAGGCGGGCGGCATCCAAATCGACTGTCCCGCGTCGCATGGCCTCGTGTCGAATTCGACCGAAGATTCCTGGGGCCTGGACAAGGCCGTCCGCCTGCGCGTGTGGCCGGGCGCATCGCCGTGGATCGAACCCGGAACATTCCTCTATCCCGCTCGGCAGAAATGGTTCGCGAGCGGCACGCAGATGTCCAACGAGCCAACCCATGTGGACGGCGGTGAAGTGCCGGCGGACAAGAAGATCTACTACCACAGCGGACTCGACATAGGTGGTGCGGAAGGGCTCGTGGACGTGGTCGCCGCGACCAGCGGACTCGTCGTGTCGTCCGGCACGGATCGACTCGCCGGCCACGAGAACACGCCCGTCGCGCCTCGCTACGACGTCGTCTACCTTCTGGACAGTCGCGGGTGGTATTACCGATACAGCCACTTGAAAGTGATCGACGCGGCGATCAAGCCGGGCGCGACCGTCAAGATGGGGCAGAAGATCGGCCTGCTCGGCAAGGAGGGCGGCAGCGGAGGCTGGTCGCACCTTCATTTCGAGATCAAGAGCCGCCAGCCGTCGGGCAAATGGGGGACGGAGGACGGCTACGCTTTTCTCTGGGAATCGTACATCGCGGAGTTCAAGCCGGCCGTCATCGCCGTCGCCCGGCCGCACCAGATCGCCGCAGTCGGCGACCTCGTGCCGCTCGATGGCTCGCGCTCCTGGTCGGCCGCGGGGGCGCCGCTGCGCGAGGAGTGGGTCCTGTCGAACGGGAAGACCGACTCCGGCGCGCGACTGCTCCGCCGGTACGATCGTGCCGGCACGTACAGCGAGATCCTGAAAGTGACGACCCGTTCCGGCCAGACGGCGTACGACTTCGCCGTCGTTCAAGTGATCGACCCGGGAGCACCTGACGCGCTGCCCCCCTCCATTCAGGCCGCGTATGCGCCGACGATGAACATCAAGGCCGGAGATCCGGTGACGTTCAAGACGCGCACCTTCCGCACGACTGATGGCGCGGAAACGTGGGACTTCGGGGACGGCAGCCCGCCGGTGACGGTCAAGTCGGACGGCAACGTGAACATGCACGATCCCAACGGCTTCGCGGTGACCGATCACCGCTTTGCGAAGGCGGGCGACTACGTGGCCGGCGTCAGCCGGACCGATGGGCGCGGGTTCACCGCCACCGCGCACGTCTGGGTTCACGTCGCGCCGCAAACCGCACCGGCGTTCCGCTGGCCGAATGGCAAACGGGTCGCGCTCAGCCTGAGCTTTGACGACGCACGCGCCAGTCAGGTGGAGGGCGGAACGGCGCTGCTCGATCGATTCGGCGTCAAAGCGACGTTCTATCTCACGGCGTCGAGCATCGAGCGCCGGTTGGCGGGTGGAAGCAGGCGGTCGCCAACGGGCACGAGATGGCGAATCACACCATGAACCATCCGTGCTCCGGCAACTTCGACTGGTCGCGATCGAAGGCGCTCGAGGACTACACGCTGGAGCGCATCCGCGCGGAGATGGTCGACGCTAACCGGCGGATCTCAGAGTTGCTCGGCGTGACGCCGGAGTCGTTCGCCTATCCCTGCGGTCAGCGGTTCGTCGGCCGGGGAATCGAGACGCAGGAGCTACGTGCCGGTCGCCGCCAGCTTGTTCGTGACCTCGCGCGGATGGCTCGACGAGGCGCCGAACGATCCCGCGTATGTCGATCTTCGCGCAACTGACGGGAATCGAGTCCGACGGCAAGGACTTCGAGCAAATCCTTCCCATCATCGAGAACGCCGCCAAGACCGGCCTGTGGGTCGTGCTCGCGGGCCACGACATGGGCCGCGACGGACCGCAGACGACCCGGCTGGCGATGCTGGAAAAGCTTTGTGCGTATGCCGCCGATCCAGCCCACGGCGTGTGGATCGCGCCGGTCGGCACGGTCGCCCGTTATGTCCGCGAGCAGCGAGGCAGGCCGTAGCGATGCTGTCGAGACGCGATGTCCTGCTCGGTTCGGCGTGGGGTGGCCTGGGCCTGGCCCGCGGATGGCGTGCCGCCGCGCGTGGCGGCCAGTTGACGCGTCTCCAGATCGATGTCCCGGCCGGTGCGTGCGACTGCCACATTCACGTGATCGGAGACACGCGGCGCTTTCCGTTCGCGTCGGAACGGGTCTACACGCCGGCGCAGGCCCTCGTGACCGACGCCATCGCGTTCCATCGCGCGCTGGCACCACCAGAACGGTAGTCGTGCAGCCGAGCGTCTACGGCACGGACAACTCCTGCATGCTGGATGGGCTGGCGCAGCTTGGATCGAGCGCGCGCGGCGTCGCCGTGATCGATGACAAGACGCCGGACTCGTCGCTCGACGGCATGGATCGCGCCGGCGTGCGCGGCATCCGCATTAATCTCGAGACAGCCGGTCAGACCGATCCAAACGTCGCCAGACAACGGTTCAGGCAGCGGCGAGCGCGCCTCGACCGGCGCAACTGGCACATTCAGATCTTCACAAGGCCGTCGGTGATCGAGCGCATCGAGGATTTGGCTCAAGCCGGTCGAATACCACTGGTCTTCGATCATTTCGGCGGGACGCAGCCTGCCGGTGGAATCGATCAACCGGGCTTTCAGGCCCTGCTGCGTCTGGTAAAGTCGGGACGCGCGTACGTGAAGATTTCCGGGGCCTACCGCGTCTCCACACAGGGACCGGATTACGCGGATGTCGTGCCGCTGGCCAAGGCCCTGATCGCCGCTAATCCGGACCGGATCCTGTGGGGAACCGACTGGCCGCACGTCAACTCCACGCCGGGACCGGGTCAGTCGTTCAGCGAGATGCTGCCGCATCTGCGCATCGACGACGGCCGGCTGCTGAACCAACTGGCGGTCTGGGCGCCCGACGCGGCGCTCCGGCGGAAGATCCTCGTCGACAATCCGGCGAAGCTGTGACGCGCTTCTAAGAATCATGCTGACCTTCGCCCGACGGATGACGCTGCTCGCTCCTGATCCTGTCGGTCTGCGGCGCGGCGGCGCAGCGTTCGCCTCAGGCTGGCGTCATCAAGCTGCCGTTTGAAACGTACACCCTGTCGAACGGTCTGTCGGTCATCCTGTCGCCCGATCACACGACTCCGACTGTCGCCGTGGACGTCTGGTATCACGTTGGCTCGAAGAACGAACTGCCGGGACGCACCGGGTTCGCGCACTTGTTCGAGCACGTGATGTTCACCGGGTCAGGCCACGCGCCCTATGGCGTGCACGACAAGCTGACGGGTGGGATCGGCGGCTCCAACAACGGGACGACGTCGAACGATCGCACGACGTACTTCGAGACGGTGCCGTCGAACTATCTCGAGGACCAGATCTGGCTCGAATCCGATCGCATGGGTTTCCTGCTCGACACGCTCGACATCGCGAAACTGAATGCGCAGCGGGACATCGTGAAGAACGAGCGACGGCAGCGCGTCGACAACCAGCCGTACGGGCGCGCAGAGGAGATTCTGGCGCGGGCCACCTATCCGCCGACGCATCCGTATTCGTGGGACGTCATCGGCAGCATGGCCGATCTGTCCGCGGCGTCGGAAGAAGACGTGAAGAATTTCTTCCGCCTGTACTACGCGCCGAACAACGCGATCCTCGCCATCGTCGGCGACTTCGACGTGGCCCAGACCAAGGCGTGGATCGCCAAGTACTTTGCCGACCTTCCGCGCGGCAAGGCCATCACGCGTCCGTCGGTGGCGCCGGTGACGCTCGACCGGGAGCAGCGCCTCGTCTTCGAGGACAGCGTCCAGGTGCCGCGACTCTATATTCAGTGGCCGACTGTGGGCGAGAAAAGCGACGATCGCTTCGCGCTGCAGGTGCTCGACGCCATCACGGCCGGACCGCGGACGACGCGCCTGACCAAGGCGCTGGTCTACGATCAGCAGGCGGCGGCGTCGGTCGGCACCAGCCAGAACTCGAACGAGGACGTCGGCGAATTCCTGATCACGGTGACACCCCGGCCCGGGCATGCGCTGACCGACCTTGAAGCGGCCGTCGATGCGCTTCTCGAGCCCCTCAAGCAGGAAGGACCGACCGCCGAGGAACTCCAGCGGGCGACAGCCGGACTGGAATTCAGCTTTGTGAACGGACTGCAGTCGAACCTCAACAAAGCGTTCACGCTCGCCGACGGCGTCGGCTTTCATCAACAACGCCGGATACTTCCAGATCGAGCACCAGAAACTGCTGGCCGTCACGCCCGCCGACGTGAAGCGCGTCGCGAACAAGTATCTGACCAGAGGGCGCGTCGTCCTGAGCGTCGTTCCGCAGGGCAAACTCGATCAGGCCTCGAAGCCCGGCGAGAGCAAGAAGGTGGGAGGTGAGGTGCGTTGATGAAGGCCGTGATCATCGCGATCGCGATCGCGACCGGCGTCGGTCACCCAGCAGGCGCTCGACCGCAACAGGATCCCACCGCGCGGGCAAGCCCCCGGCCCTCACCGTGCCGGTCTGGACCACGTCCACGCTCGCAAACGGCGCGGAGCTGATGCTGTCCGAGAAGCACGATTTGCCGCTCGTGTCGCTGACCCTGACGTTCATGGGCGGCGCCGACCAGTTCGAGCCGGCGGACAAGCGCGGCGTCGCCAGCCTCACCGCCGCGATGATGAGCGAGGGCACCAAGACCCGCGACGGCGAGGCGCTGTCGAATGCGCTGCAGTTGCTCGGCACGAACGTGCAGGTGTCGGTCGGCGCCGAGAGCGGCTCGATCGGTTTTCAGTCGACATCGGCGAAGTTTCCGCAGGCGCTGGAGATCCTCGCCGACATGCTCGTCAACCCGACGTTTCCGGCCGACGCGCTCGAACGTCTGCGCGGGCAGCGGCTGGTCGCGCTGACCCAGGCGAAGTCCCAACCCGCCGCAATCGCGGCGCGGGTATTTCCCCGGCTGATGTACGGCGACGTGCACCCGTTCGGACAACAAGCCACCGAGTCGTCGATGAAGGCGATCACGCATGCCGACGTGCTCGCGTTCCACAAGGCGTATTTTCAGCCCGGGCGGGCGCTCGTGACGGTCGTCGGGGACGTGTCGCCGGCGGGCGTCAAGGCCGCGGTCGATCGGGCTTTCGGTGGATGGGCGCGGGGCGGCGCGAAGCCGTCGTTCTCGTACCCGCCGCTTCCGGCCACGCGTCCGACGACGATCTATCTAGTCGACAAGCCGGGGGCGGCGCAGTCGACCTTCGCCATCGGCAATCCCGGCCCGCCGCGCAGCACGCCGGACTACTACGCCCTTCAGGTGATGAATATCATCCTGGGCGGCACGTTCACGTCGCGCCTGAACCTCAACATTCGTGAGGAGAAGGGCTACAGCTACGGTGTCAGCTCGAGTTTCGCGTACGGCAAGGGGCCCGGGCCCTTCAAGGCGGGCGGTGACATCGTCTCGGCGAAGTCCGACGCCGCGCTGGTCGAGTTCATGAAGGAGCTGCGCGGCATCGGCGGCGCCCGTCCGATCACCGATGAAGAGCTCACGATGGCCAAGGACGCGCTCGTCCAGCGGCTGCCCGGCACTTTTGGATCCGTGTCGGGCATCAACAGCGCGATCACGTTGCTGTGGACGCAGGGACTGCCGGACGACTACTACCAGCAGTACGCGAAGAAGATCGCCGCGATTACGAAGGATGATGTCGTTCGCGTCGCGAAGCAGTACATCGATCTCGATCATCTCGCCATCGTGATCGTCGGCGATCGCGCCAGCATCGAGGCCCCGTTGAAAGCGACCGGGATCGCACCGATCATGCCGGTCGATATCGAAGGGATTGTCGTGAAGTAACCCGCTCGTGCGTGCCTTACGGCGTTCGAACGTCGGATGCGCCGATCTTTCCGGCGACGATTTCGAGCTGAGCGATCGTCGTTCGCTTGTGCACGCCGGGAACTCGCGGCGTGCAGCCGCGCATGAGTTGCTTGGCGCGCAGCGCCGCGACGATGACGAACTCAAACGGATTCGCGTCCTTCGGCCGACTGATCATTGACAAGCCCCTGTCGGACCGGATCGCCGGCCATGAAACTGGTGGATTTGAAGCTTTGGTGAGAACCGGACTCAGGAAAGCACTCCCAGCATACGCTTATTCAGGTTCCGCCGCTGAAACACGCCCAGGGACGGGTGGTGGGCGAGACCGGGGTGTGGAGAGAATGGCTTTGACGTTCCGACCGGGGTCGCGAATCTCCCGCCGTTCGCTGTTGAAGGCCGCGGCCATTGCGCCGGCGGCCTCGCTGGCCGCGTGCGCCTCGAAGGGTGCGCCGGCGGTGAACGTCTCCCGCCCCACCGACGTTCGTATTCTCGAGGTGAATCATCGGTTCGAGGAGTTCCACTACCGCACTCCCTATCAATTCGGCGGGCGATCGGTCGATCGCGTCACTCTCCTGAACGTCCACTGCCGGGTGCAGACCGGCGGCGGCAAGGAGGCGTGGGGATTTGGATCCATGACCCTCGGCAATGCCTGGGCCTTTCCGGCCGCGCCTCAGGAGACCGGCCTGGGCGCGATGATGGCGCTGGCCGGCGAGCTTCGCGCGCAAACGGCCGCGTGTGATGAGGCCGGCCATCCAATCGATCTCTTTCGATCGCTGGAGCCGCAATATCTGCGCGCGGCTGTGGATGTCTCCAGGGCGCGCGGGCTCGCCGTTCCCATTCCGAAGCTGTGCACGCTCGTCGTGGCCAGTGCGTTCGACGCGGCGATTCACGACGCATACGGCAAGGTCTTCGGCGTGAGCTGCTACGCGACGTACGGACCATCCTTCATGAAGAGCGACCTGTCCATCGATCTCGGCCCAGCGTTCAAAGGCGAGTACCTGGACCGGTACATTCCGCTGTCGCCGCAGCCGCTCATGGCGGTCTTTCATTCCGTCGGTGCGGGCGACCCGCTCGAGGCCGACGACGTGCGCGAGCGGATTGACGACGGGTTGCCGAACTCCTTGGAAGAATGGATTCCGCGCGACGGCCTGATTCGGTTCAAGATCAAACTGAATGGCGGAAATCTCGATGCCGATTTCGAACGCGTCGTGCGCATCGATCGGGTCGTGAGCCGCTCGCAGGAGGCGCGGGGGATTGCGGACTGGAAGTACTCGCTCGATTTCAACGAGGGGTGTCCCAACGTGGCCTATCTGCTCGAATTCCTTGGCCGCGTGCGCAAAGCCACGCCCACCGGTTTCGATCGGATTCTGTACATCGAGCAGCCCACGGCGCGTGACCTGGCCGCGGATCGTGCGAATGTCATGCACCAGGCGGCCAGAGTGCGCCCGGTGGTTATCGACGAGTCGTTGACGGGCCTGGACATGCTGACTCTGGCACGGGAGATGGGCTATACGGGCGTCGCGCTGAAGGCCTGCAAGGGCCAGACGCAAGCGATGCTGATGGCCGCGGCTGCGCGAAAATTCGGGATGTTCGTGTGCGTGCAGGATCTGACCTGTCCAGGGGCGTCGCTGATTCACTCGGCCGGCATTGCGGCGCGCGTGCCGGGCAACGCGGGTATCGAGGCGAACGCCCGTCAATTTGTGCCGAGCGCCAATCAGGTATGGGAGCCGAGATTCCCGGGACTGTTCACGATCCACGATGGCGTGATGAAGACCGGTCAGCTTGTGGGTCCAGGACTCGGAGCCGTGTGATGGCACGCGCCTCACGCTTCAGCGGCGCGCCTGGCCGGGCGAGTTGGCCGCTACAATAAGGCCCATGCGGGATTTCCCCTTCGTGCGAATTCGAACGGTGGCGGTGATTGCCGCCTTGCTGGCCGCCGGTCTCCTCGGAAGGGCGCAGGAGCGCGACCGCGCCAGGATTCCTGACAAGTACAAATGGAATCTTGCGGATCTCTATGCGTCCGATGCCGCGTGGCGCGCGGAGAAGGACCGCTTCGCGGCCGAGTTGCCGCAACTGAAGCCGTTTCAGGGCCGGCTGGCGTCATCCGCCACCGTGCTCGCCGACGCGCTCGACAAAATGTTCGCCCTTGACCGGACCCTCGGCCGGCTGGACGTCTACGCGGGCCTCATCGCCGATCAAGACACGCGCGATAGCGCGCATCAAGGCATGAAGCAGGAGATGGCGCAGTTGGCCGCGACATTTGCCGAACACGAAGCCTTCGTCGAGCCCGAAGTTCTGAAGGCGGGCAAGACGACCATCGATCGATTTGTTGCAACCGAGCCACGGCTGAAGACCTACCGGTTCTATCTCGACGACATTGCCCGGCGCCGGGCCCACACGCTCACCGAGGGCGAAGAGGCGCTGCTGGCCAGCAGCGGACCGGTGGCCCAGGTTCCGTCGAACGCGTACAACATCCTGACCAACGCCGACTTTCCGTATCCGACCGTCACGTTGAGCGACGGCCAATCGGTGAAGCTCGATCAGGCCGCCTTCGCGGCGCTGCGCGCGCTGCCGAATCGCGCCGATCGCCAAAAGGTGATGGCTGCGTTCTTCCCCGCGCTCGGAAGCTTCAGCCGTACGTTTGGCACCACGATGGACGGGGAGGTGCAGAAGGTCCGCTTCGTCGCAAATGCCCGGAAGTACGGCTCGGCGCTCGAGGCGTCGCTCGACGGCGCGAACATTCCGACGTCGGTGTACATGCGGCTGATCGACGGCGTGAACCGCCAACTGCCGGCGTTCCATCGGTATCTCAAGCTCCGAAAGCGGATTCTCAAGCTCGACGAGCTGCATTACTACGATCTGTACGCTCCGCTCGTGGCGTCGGCGAAGCTCGACTACACGCCTGAGGAGGCCCAGGCGCTCGTGCTGTCCGCAGTAGCGCCTCTCGGCCCTGACTACACTGCGGTGATTCGGCGAGCGTTCGATGGGCGCTGGATTGACCTCCTGCCGGCCGAAGGGAAGGCGTCAGGCGCGTACTCGAATTCCTCCTACGACGTGCACCCGTACATGCTCATCAATTTCAACGGCAAGTACAACGATGTGAGCACGCTCGCGCACGAGCTGGGGCACACGATGCAGAGCTACTTGTCCAACAAGACGCAGCCCTACCCGCTGGCGTCCTATCCGATCTTCGTGGCCGAAGTGGCGTCAACGTTCAACGAGTCACTGCTCATCGATCAGATGCTCAAGACGGTCAAGGACGACGACACCCGGCTGTCGCTCCTCGGCAACTATCTCGAGAACATCAAAGGGACGGTGTTCCGGCAGACGCAATTCGCCGAGTTCGAGCTGCGCATGCACGAAATGGCGCAGAAAGGACAGCCCATCGTCGGCGATGCACTCGCGAAGCTGTATCTGGACATCACCAGACGCTATTACGGACACGATCAGGGGGTGTGCGTCGTGGACGACTACATCGCCCACGAGTGGAGCTATATCCCGCACTTCTACCGGGACTTCTACGTCTTCCAGTACGCGACCTCTTTCACCGCGTCGTCAGCGCTGGCCGAGAAAGTGAAGACGGGCGACGTCACGGCCAGGGATCGGTACCTGGCGTTCTTGAAGGCGGGCGGATCCAAATATCCGATCGACCTGCTGAAGGACGCCGGCGTCGACATGACGACCGACGAGCCGCTGGACCTGACGATCAAGGCCATGAATCGCGTGATGGACGAGATCGAGCGGCTGCTCGACAAGCGGACTCGATGAACCCAATCCTTCGTCGGCTGTGGCTGCTCGTGCTCCTGACGGTCCTGTCGGCAGCCGCTGGACTTCACGGTCAGCGAGGCGCCGGGTCGATCATCCAGGAGCCGGAGACGGTACGTCTGTGGCCGGACCGCGCGCCGGGTGCCCAGGGCGACGAGGATGCGGATGTGCCGACGCTCACGATCTACATGCCGCGGAACACGACCGGACCGATGACGGCGGTGATCGTCGCACCGGGTGGCGGGTACACGAATCTTGCGATGAACCACGAAGGCCGCCAGCCCGCGAACTATTTGAACACCCTCGGCGTGGCGGCCTTCGTCCTGAAGTACCGGCTCGGACCGCGCTACCACCACCCAATCGAGCTCGGCGACGCCCAGCGCGCCATTCGAATGGTGCGCGCGCGATCGACCGAATGGCACGTTGCGCCGGACCGCATCGGGATCATGGGTTTCTCGGCGGGAGGACATCTGGCCTCGACGGCGTCGACCCACTTCGACGCGGGCAGCCCATCCGCGGCCGATCCAATCGATCGCGCAGGCAGCCGGCCCGACTTTGCGATCCTGGGATACCCCGTCATCACGTTCATCGAGTCGTGGACGCATCAGGGGTCGAAGACGGCGCTGCTCGGCGCGACGCCGGATCCGGCCCTTGTGCGCAGCCTCTCCAACGAGACGCAGGTTACGCCCACGACGCCGCCGACTTTTCTGTTCCACACCAACGCCGACACGACCGTGCCGGTCGAGAACAGCGTTCAGTACTTCCAGGCGCTGCGCAAAGCAGGCGTCCCCGCCGAACTGCACATCTTCAAGGACGGCGCGCACGGCGCGGGCCTGGCACTTCAGGATCCAGCGCTCTCCGAATGGCCGAAGGTGCTGGCGAATTGGCTGCGGGCCAGCGGCTTTATCAAGTAAAGCCGGACGGGCCGCGCGGAGACTGGCGCGACTCAAATCAAGTGACTTCCGGGGTCAAACGCGTGTCACTTCGAGACCCTTGCCGACAGGAAGAGTGATCGACTCCGCCCCTGGCCGGCTGCGAACGTGACGGACGTAGTCCGAGAGCCCGTGCGACAGGATGTTGTCGGCGACGACGATCGCGCCTGGTGCCAGCGGCAGCAGGTCGAAAAATCGAATGTAGTCGTCCTTCTCGCAGTCGATCAGCACGAAGTCGAGCTCCGAGTATCGGTGCAGGACGTCGCCGGCGTCGGCCAGCACGAAGTCCACGGGGCCGTCCAGTCCAAGCATTTCCAGCGTCAGCCTGGCCTGTTCCTGGCGCCGTGGCTCGATTTCAATCGAGACGAGCCGGCCTGACGTCGAGCGCGCAGCTGACGCAAGGGCAATCGTGGAGAGGCCGCTGGATCCACCGATCTCGAGCAGGCGCCGTGCCCGGCATCCGGCCGCCAGAGCGCTAAGGAACTCCGCAGACTCGGGCTCCAGGTTCCGGTGTCTCTCCGACTGGGCGACCTGGCGATCGTCCTGTGCCAGCTTGTCTTCCCATAACCGGGCGATCGCTTGACGTTCTGCTTCATGGAGCATG
This sequence comes from uncultured Acidobacteriota bacterium, assembly GCA_963724645.1. Taxonomy (GTDB): domain Bacteria; phylum Acidobacteriota; class Vicinamibacteria; order Vicinamibacterales; family SCN-69-37; genus CAVXSP01. The sequence continues at coordinate 144,224 of CAVRVJ010000002.1, read as the reverse complement.
TCGTTTCCTCACGATTTCTTCACTTCCCTCTCACGACTTGGCGCCGGCAGTCCTCCTATCTTGACGGGAAAGAGGGGGTTCACGTGATCTTCAAATCAACGTCGGTCAGGTTGTTGGTCGTCGTAACGGACCTGGTGGCGAAGCCTGTCTTTGCGCAGGATGGCGGAACCGCCCGGCCGGTGGTGACGATTGTGCCATTTGACACCGGTCGCACGGGCTGGGTGCCGCCCTCCGGGTTTGGTCAGATCATGGCGGAGCGGCTCGGCCAGCGGCTGGTCGAGTCGGGGCAGTACCGCCTGCTCGATTCCGAGCTCCTGACCGGAGAGAGCGGTGCCGCCGGGAATGGGGCGTCGGCTTCCCTTCAGAGTTGGCGGGAGCGCGCGGCGCGGGCTGGCGCGTCGTATCTGCTGGTCGGATCGATGACGCGGTACTCGAAGGAAGAGCGGCGCCGCGCGGGGGGCGGGGCCACGGGGATTCTTCAGTTACTCGCGGGCGCTCGCTTCCATGTTCCGGTCGCCGGAGCCGCCGGCCATTTGACGCAGACGCAATCGATCATCGGCGTGTCCGTCCGCATGATCGACGTCCGCACGGGGGAAGTCATGACGATTGCCACCGGCGAGGGGATCGCGTCGCGAGCCGATCGCGCCGGTGGCGGGCTCGCTGTGATTCACGGGGCGCCACTCGCCGGCGGGTTTTCGGACTCCCGATCGGGTTCAGCCAGCGCGATCCTCGACGAGGCGACGCGACAAGCCGTCGATCAAGCCGGTGAGGCCATCACGAAGGCGGCTCCGAGGCTGCATGCGCTGGACGGAACCCCGGACCTTCAGGCCGGGGCCTACCACGTCAAGTCAAGTGACTTTCCGTATAGGTGACGCGAGGCCGTACATCCGCCGCCGGCCCCAGACCAGCGCGGTGAGCACGCTCGCTGCCGCGGCGCCGGCACCAAGCCGCCGCAAGGGCAGCCACGGTTCCGCTGACGCCGCGACCTGGTACTCCACACGCAATTCATGCTGCTGCACGTCCCGGTGCTGGGCCGTGATCGCCAGCGTCCGGCTGTCGGGAAGCAGCGCGTTCACGAGATACACGCTGACGTCCGGGCGGTGCAGATTTCGATAGACGAGGCGGTGGGAGCCTGTCGACGTTCGCGGTGCCGCTGCGGTCGCCCGCAGTCGGATGGTCCCGATCCCCTGACGCATGTCGAGCACGCCGGGCGTCTGGCAATCGACGAGCGCGATCGACTGACGCCGTCCATCGACCTCGAGCGTGATCGCCTCGAGGACGCTGCGCGCGTACGCGTCGGCCTCCTCGGCCGAGATCCGGCCATTCCGATCCGTGTCAATCCACCCAAACACCTGGTCCGCGACGCTCACACCGGGTGTGAGATCGATCTCCATCTTTACGCCGTCGCGATCGATGCCGAGCCGCGACGCCTGAAGATATTCGTCGAGCCGATGCGCGCCGGCTGCCGCCGGCCAGATCAGCCACACGGCGAGAATCGCAGACGCCCGTTTCATTTCGCGACCAGTTTCGCGCCGTAATCGTTGGTCGGGTCCCGATAAATTGTGTGAACGTGATCGACGTCGCCCTGTTGCGGCGCGTACTCGATGACCAGCGTCGGACCCTGGATGCGGTAGTAGGCGAGACCACCGTTCGTGGTCGCGCCGCTCCAGGCGAAGTAGGTCTTCGGCAGGTTCGCGCGAATCTCCGCCATCCGTTCCGCCGCCCCTTCGTCGTTCAGGATGCCGACCCACTCGTGCGCGAGATCCAGCAGCATCGTCTGCTGGCTGGCGTTCAAGGCCGACGCGAGGACGCCCTCAGGTTGGATGACCTTGCCGTCCTGCAACGGGCCCAGCACGAGGTCATTGACCTGATAGGGCAGGATCGCCAGTGGCCGCTGAGTGGCATCGAGGGCGTTGATGAGCGCAAAGCCCTTGTCGTTCTCGCGCCCGAGCGGGCGGATGGTTTCGCCGTTGAGCGTGTACGTGGCCGGCTGGGCTGCCGGGAGGCTGGGCGTCATGACGCTGTGCGCACCGGCGATCGTGACGTTGATCCCCAGATGGTGTCCGCCGAACTGGATCATCCACGGGGTCGACGCGGATGGCGTGCCCAGGATCGCCAGGTAGTACTCGTCCTTTCCGAAGACAACCCCGCCTCCGCGTCCGCCACGCGCCGCTCCGCCGCCTCCTCCGGGCGCGGCGCCCGGACGGCCGCCGGTCCGCCCGCCTCCCTGATTCTTGAGCACCTCGTCACCGTTCATGATCTTGGTGATCTTGTCGTAGCCGTCTCGGCTGAGCACCGTGGACATCAGCGTGAGCGCGGCCTCGCGCTGGGCGGCGGTCATGTCGCCCAGCCGCAAGCTCTTGCGCTGAAAGATCCCGCTGGGAAGATTGGACCAGTTGATCTTCTGGGGGCTGTCGAATGGAAACAGCGCCCTGGCGCGCTGATCCGCGTCCAGCCGTTCCAGGAAGGCGTTGGCGGCCGCCACTGTTCGCGTCAGGACGCCGGACGCCGCCACCGGCGCGGACGCAGGCGGCGCACCCTGGCGCTGCGCGGTGGCCGCCGAAACGGCGACGGCGCAGATCCCCGCGAACGTGACAAGGGCAAGCGAGACCTTGGATGTCGTCATAGCCCGCTAGTCTACCGCGCCCGCGGAGGTAGTATCTGGACTTCACACCGTTGGATTGCGGAGGGGTCGATGAGAATCAATTGGCCGAGTCGCGCGGCTCGGGCTGGTCTGACATTCTGGCCGAGCGTATCCCCGCAGGCGGCGAGGGCCACGCACCGGCTCGCGCCCACCTCGAAGACCGTCACGTGGGGTTATTTCGATGCCAAGACACCGCCGGCCCTGCGCGTGCAATCGGGCGACACCGTCGACATCGAATCGCTCGTGGCCGCCCCGCCCGCGCTGCTCGAGTTGGCCGCGGCGTCCGGCGCGACCAGATCCAGCCGGCGCTTCTCGAAATCGATCGCGCCGTCACGGACCGCGGTGAGGTGCCACATATTCTGACCGGACCGATCTATGTGGAGGGCGCCGCAGCCCGGCGACGCGCTGGAGGTCAAGATTCTGTCGGTCGATCTCACCGTTCCCTACGCCGTGAATTTTGTCATGCCGGGCCGGGGCTTTCTTCCCGACGATTTCCTTATGCGGTGGCGAAGACGACACCGCTCGATATCGCGCGGAAGACCGCGGCCTTTGCGCCCGGCGTGACCGTTCCCCTGCACCCGTTCTTTGGCGTGCTTGGCGTCGCTCCGCCGCTGGTCACCGGCCGCATCAGCAGCGGCCCGCCCTGGATCCACAGCGGCAACATGGACAACAAGGAACTGGTCGCCGGGACGACGCTCCTGATGCCCGTGCACGTGCCCGGCGCGCTGTTCTCGGTCGGAGACGGCCACGCGGCCCAGGGTGACGGGGAAGTCTGCGTCACGGCGATGGAGACTTCGCTCCGCGGCAACTTTCAGTTGACGGTGCGGAAGGACCTGAAGCTTCGTTGGCCACGCGCAGAAACTCCGACGCACTTCATGACGATGGGGTTCCACGAGAACCTGGAGGCGGCGGCCAGGCTGGCGGTCGAAGACATGCTGGACTTACTGGTCAACGAAAAACATCTGACGCGATCGGACGCGTACATCCTGACGAGCGACGCCGTTGACCTGCGCATCACCCAGCTCGTCGACGGCAAGAAAGGCGTGCACGCACTGCTGGCGAAGCATCTCTTCGCGAACTGACAGAATTTCCCGAGTGGCCGACCTTCAGGTCGGGCATCAGGCGCGTCGACCTGCGGTAGATCCGCGGCTCCTACCGGCCGGTTCGCGCTGCGTACGTCTTGCTGAAGCCGTTGCGGCTGTTGGCTACCGTGAAGGCGCCGGTCGCCTGTGCCGACACCTTGATCCAATAGGCCACCCGTCGTGCGCGGGCGCCGGCGTGGGCGGTGTGCCGGGGGCGGTCGGCTGAGGCGCGAGCGGAGCGACGGCGACCGCGGCATCGGCGAGTTCGTTGGCGATGAACAGCCCGGGCACGGCGTACTCCTGGCCCCCCAGTTGCGAGAAATGAAGCTGCCAGAGATCCTCGAGGTTCGGTGACGAGTAGATGATCCGCATCGTGTCCGGCGTGCCGCCCTTCCGGATGCCGTTGTTCATGATCGCCACCCGCGGCTCCAGGCTGTGGACGAGCACTTCGGAGTTTGACGTGTTTGAATCCGTGGTGCGACACCATCAGCAAATCGACTTTCCCGATCGGGTTGGCCGGGCACGTCAGCTCGAATTCTTTATTCCAGGTCAGGTCCCCAAGATGGACCATCCGGAATTTCCCGAAGGTGATCACGCTGCCGAGCGATTGGGCGTTCTCACTCGTGTCGGCCTCCTTCGGAGCAAATGACGCGCAGTAGGGATTCTGATCCGCCGCCGCCGGGCAGCGCCTTCTTGATCGTTTCTCCCGCCGAGGCGGCCACGCGCACGTCCAGGTCCGCGATCGGGATGGTGTCGCCAGCCTTCGCCACCGTATGCGCCGCCTTGCCGTAGAGCCCGGCGTATGCTCGAAGGATCTTGCTGGTACCGGGGTCCGATTCCACGCTAGGGCCGTGGTCGACGAACCGTCGAATCGGGATCCGGGAGGCAAGTATCGACGACCCCGCCGACGTGGTCGCCGTGATAGTGGGTTGTGATCAGCGCGTCGATCTGTGTCAGCCCCGCGTCCCTGGCCGCGGTCAGGATCCGGTCCGCGTCGCGTGCGCCGGGATTCCCGGTATCGATGAGGAGCGACTGGCGGGATGGCGACACGAGTAGCGTGGCGTTGCCTCCTTCCACGTCCACGATGTACACGGTCAACCTGCCGGACGCGCTCGTCTGTGCCACGGGAGCGGCGGCGATGAATGTGATGGCCAGCAGGGAGGAATAGAACGGCCCGCATCGGAATGCCTCCGGGGCCGGGATTGTACCCCTGGGGCCTCAAATCGCGGGCTCGTGGGTTCCTTTTTGCTAAGATGCGCGCCTGTCCATCCACACAAGGAGAAGTTGCATGAAGTTCCTGCTCGCGTTGATGGCCGTCGCGGTCCTGACCGTTGTCGGCGATGCTCAGAGCCCCCAACCGGCAGCGCCCAAGACGCCGCCTGCCGCCACTCCGGCGCCGACCCCGGTGACCAAGGTCATGTTCTTCGATCACGCGACCGTCGCCGGCGTGCTTGCGAAAGGCGGCCCTCTGGTGACAGCTCCGGAATCTCATCGTGCAGGGCAGCCATCGCGACGTGGCGGGACAGGTAGAGGTGCACGACAAAGAGACGGACGTGCTGTATATCGTGGACGGCGCGGCGACATTCGTCACCGGCGGCAAGATGGTCGGCGGCAAGGTCAGCCGCCCCGGCCAGTGGCTCGGGACCGACATCACGGGCGGCGAGACTCGTCAGTTGACCAAAGGCGACGTCATCGTCATTCCGGCCGGGACTCCGCACTGGTTCAAGCAGGTCTCGCCGAACATCAGCTACTTCGTCGTCAAAGGCGTCAAGCCCTGATGTCTCGCGTTTCCTGCTGACGCGTGTCGCCGGCCCTCGGACGGCACGCGCGTCGGGTCCGTTGGGGCTCCGGCGGACGGAACTCGAACGCCGGGCGTGCTCGCCCGCTCGCCGCTCCCTGCAACCTCGGGCCCTCGAGCCGAGGCGGAGCATTTCCTCGGCCGGGTGGAATTCGCCAACGTCTGCCATCGCTCGTGCCCGCGTTGAGGCATTCAAACGCCTCGGCCGCTGCGGCACGGTTAATGCACCTTCTAAGTAACTCGGTGGGCGGGGACGCGCCAGCCTTGGCGCAATCCGGGGCCGTCATCTGGCCCCGGAAGGGGTGACCCGTGCTCACGAGCGCCTTCACGACTCTTCTATTGGCTCTCACTTCCTTCACGGCGGCACCCATCGCTCAGGGAGCCAGGCCAACTGACGGGAGTTGTGGTCGACGCGTCGGGGGCGCCGGTCGATGAGTTGTGGTGCACGTCGACGTCAGACGGCACCCGAATCACCATCGACGGGCTTCAGACGCTCAGCGGAGGCGGCGTTCTCCACGAGGTCTGCAGGCCTTCCAGAGCAGCCCCAGAGAAGTGCTGACGATCACTGCCCCCAGCATTCTCGGACGTGCGGGACTAACAGCGTTGGAGGCCACGACAAACGACCTGGTTCATGTCGTGCTGCAGCCAGCGGCGTTCCACGAGTCGGTCTCGGTGACTGCCTCCCGTGGGAGTCGACGAACTGGCCACACCGGCCAGCACCGTAGCGCTGACGTCAGCGGACCTGGCGAACTCCGCGGCGGGCGCTGTCGACGACACCCTCCGGAACACGCCGGGATTCGGCCTCACGCGTCGCTCCTCCTCTCGCGTGGCCAACCCGTCGACGCAAGGCGTGTCGATGCGGGGCCTGCCGGGAAATGCGGCGGAGCCGCACGCTCGTGCTTGGCGATGGTCTTCCGCTGAACGATCAATTTGGTGGCTGGGTGTACCGGAATCGCATCCCGGAGGCCGCGATCGAGCGCATCGAGGTCGTACGCGGCGCGACCGGCGATTTGTATGGCGGCGACGCGGTGAGCGGCGTGATCCAGTCTTCGTCGTTCCCGCCCAGCCGCTCCCGGTTCCGTGGCACCGTGGACATGGCCTCGCCGCAGACGTCGAGAGGCTCGCTGTTCGGCGCGCACAAGGCCGGGCCATGGGAGGGATCGGTGGCCGGTGAATGGGTCGCCACCGATGGCGTGCCGGTCGTCGCCGCGGCCGAACGCGGCAAGGTGGACGTCAACGCGACGAGCAACTACCGCACAGGATTCGTCACCGGCGGTACGCGGGGCGCCGCTGGACGGCGCGAGCCCGCGCAGCCGCGTACATCGAGCACCGTGGCAATGGCACGCCGCTCGTGGTCAACAGCACGGACTGGCGCCAGTACTCGGGCGACTTGTCGGGAGATCTGGGCGGCGGCACGCTGACGCTGCAGGCGGCGCAGGGCCGGCAGCACTACTACAACAACTTCTCTTCGGTGCCCGCCAGCCGCGCCACCGAGCGCGTGACGAGCGAGCAGTGGGTTCCCAGCACGTTTTGGACCGCCGGCGCGCAATGGCGACGCCCGTGGAGATCGGTGGTGTTTCTGGCCGGCGGAGAGGGCAAGCAGACCGACGCGGACGTCAACGAGTACCGATTCGCGATCGGCGGCGCGCGCTCCGGTCCGTTCATTTCGGGCGGGACGGAGCGGGCATCGTCCATATACGGCCGAGCCGCGATTGCCGCCAGTCGTCAGTGTCGCTCGTCCTCGGCGCGCGGGGCGACTTCTGGCGATCCACGCCCCGCGAAGACGGGGCGCCATTGCACGCCGTGAATTTCTTCAGCCCGCGCGCTGTCGGTGGGCTGGCAGATGCGGCCGGCGTCGCGCTGCGGGCGTCGGTGACGCACGCATATCGGACCCCGACCCTTGACGAGCTTCACCGCACCTCGCAGGTCGGGAACACGATGACATTGAGCAACACGATGCTCAACCCGGAAGTTCTCACCGGTCTGGAGGCTGGTGCGCTGTTCACGGCCTCACGTGTCTCGACACCGGATCACCGGGTTCTGGAACAACCTGACCGACGCGATCACCAACATCACGTTGAGTCACGACGCCGGCGGTCATTACCAAGCAGAAGCAGAACTCCGACACGGTGAGGGCGAAGGGCCTGGAGATCGAAGCGGATTACCGGCCGTACCCCACGTTGACGATCGGCGGGTCCGTCGTGCTGACGTCGTCGCGCTATCGGAACGAAATCAAGCTGCCGGCGCTCGAAGGCCATCAGGTACCGCAGATTCCGTTCTACCAGGCGGCGCTGAGCATGGCGTATTCGGAGCCGAGAATGGGGATCCTGGCCGCGCAAGTGCGCGCGGCGGGGCAGCAGTATGAAGACGATCTGAACACGCTCGTGCTGACGCCGTTCAGGGTGGTCGACGTGTCGTTCAGCCGGCCGGTGTCCGGCGGGCTTCAGGCGTTTGTCGCCGTCGAGAACCTGTTCGACACCGAAATTCAGACCGGGCGCACGCCGGTGACGAAGATCGGCTGGCCTCGCATGCTGCGCGTCGGCCTGCGCATCGTGCTGCCCTAGAAATTAGAATCGTCTACATGCGCGTCTCGCCCCCGCCCACGGACACGACAATCCACAGGATTTGGGACGCAAGGATGATGATCACGGTGATCGGAAACTCAGTAGGCAATGGCCGTCGTGATGGCATATCCGCTCGTTACGCCTTGGCCGGTGCAGCCGTTCTCTGCCAGGAACCCCGCGAACCGGCTCAGGGCCTCGCGGATGTTCTCGACGGAGTTCGCGTAGCTGAAGCGGAGGAAGCCGTCGCCGTACTCGCCAAACGCCGTCCCCGACAGGCAGGCGACGCCCGCCTCGGCCAGCAGGCGATGCTCGAGGTCCTTGCTCGAGAATCCGGTGCCGCGGATGTCGGGAAATGCGTAGAAGGCGCCCTCCGGCGTCAGGCAGCGCACGCCGTCGAGCGCGTTGAGGCCGGAGACGATCGCGTCGCGCCGCGTGCGGAATTCCGCGACCATCCGATCGACGCTGTCCTGCGGGCCCGTCAGCGCCTCCACGCCCGCCATCTGCGTCATGGCGGCCGTGCAGCTCGTGGCGTTGGTCTGAAGCCGCGCCATCACGGGCGTGAATTCCGCCGGCATGATGCCGTAGCCCAGCCGCCAGCCCGTCATCGCATACGTCTTGCTGAATCCGTCGAGCACGACGATGCGCGACGGGTCGCCGTAGCGCAGCACGGTGTCGTGCGCCGCGCCGTACGTGATGCGTGAGTAAATCTCGTCGGTCAGGATCCACAAGCCGCGATCGGCGGCCAGCTTGCCGATGGCCTTCAGATCCTCCGTCGTCAGCATCGATCCGGTCGGGTTCTGGGGCGAGTTGATGACGATCACCTTCGTGCGCGGCGTCACCAGGCGCGCCAGCTCCGTCGACGTCGGCACGGAACCCGTTCTCGATGCGCAGCGGCAGCGGCACGGCCTTCGCGCCGACGTACTGAATCATCGACTCGTAGATCGGGAACCCGGGATTGGGATAGATCGCCTCGTCGCCCTCCTCGAGCAGCGCCAGGAACATGAAGAACATGACCGGCTTGCCGCCCGGAAAGACGACGACCTGCTCCGGCTGAATCGGCCACGCCGCGCCGCCGGCTGTAGTCCGCCGCGATCGCCTCGCGCAGCGACCGGGAGTCCCGCCGACGGCCCGTAGTGGGTGAACCCCTTCGCGAGCGCCTCCTGACCGGCGCGGACGATGTTGGCGGGCGTGTCGAAATCCGGCTCGCCGATCTCGAGGTGCACGACGTGGCGGCCCTGCGCCTCGAGCGCGCGTGCCCGCGCGAGCACTTCGAACGCGGTTTCGGTGCCCAGACGACTCATGCGAGAGGCGAGTTGTCATGCCGGCAAGGATATCGACAGGGCGGCGGACGGTCAACGCGCAGGACTAATCCCGGAAGGCTCCGGAAGGCACTTAACTTGACGCGGTATCGTCGCGCGCTCGCGAGGGCTCGGGCGCAACCTGCCACGTCAAGTCAAATGACTTTCCGTATGGTGACGCGGTCTCCGAAGGCGATCGTCTCGGAGGCACGCACAGGGGAAATGATAGATTGCGGGTCATGTCTCGATACGCCATTGTCACGGGCGCGGGAAGCGGCGTCGGCCGCGCGGTCGCGGTTCGACTCGCCAGCGAGGGTTGGAGGGTCGCCGCAATCGGGCGACGCCTCGACGCCCTGCGCGAAACGGCATGGCTGGCGCCGGGGGGTGAGATCCGGCTTGAAGCATGCGACGTGACCGATACGCAGGCGGTGGAGGCGGTCCGAGACCGCATCCGGGCCGATTGGGGAGCCGTTGACGCGGTCGTGGCCTCTGCCGGCGTCAACATTCCCCGGCGGGGGCTGACCGAGTTGTCAACCGAGGACTTTGCGCGAGTGATCGACGTGAATCTGCGCGGCGTGTTTCACGTCGCCCACGCGTTCCTGCCGCTCATGCGCGGTCGCGATCGCGCCACGTTCGTGACCATCGTGTCGGACGCCGGCCTGCTGGCCAGCGAAAAGGCCGGCGCGGCCTATGTCGCCTCGAAGTTCGGTGCGACGGGGCTGACAGACACGATCAACGCGGAGTTGCGCCGGCAGGGCATCAGGGCCTGCGCCATTTTTCCCGGCGACATCGACACGCCCCTTCTCGACCAGCGCGCCGCGCCTCCGAGCGCCGACGACCGCGCAGGCATGCTCCAGCCCGAAGATGTCGCCGACTGCGTCTGGTTCGCGATCGACCTCCCGCATCGCGCCGTCCTGGAACGACTGGTGGTCAGGCCGAGATGAGAGCCGGGTACGACGGGTACGACGGGTACGCGGAACCTGCATCCCTGCCATCTTTCAGCCGGAAAGACGCAGACCAGCGCAGTGCGTTCCGTGGACCTGTCGTACCTGTCGTACCTGTCGTACCTGTCGTACCTGTCGTACCCGTCGTACCTGGTTAGTGTGTCATCGCGTAGACGAAGACGTTGATGCCGAACGCATAACCTTCTGCGGCAAAGCGATCGAAGTAGCGGCGATCGTCGCCTTCCCGTTCAAAGGCATCGCCAAAATCGGTGTTGTGGGTGATGACCACCAGGATCCGGCCGGTCGAATCCCGGATGGCGCGGACGTGCGGCTGGGCGCTGTCGGCCCCCCGCTCCGACGTCTGGAACCCGCTGCCGAACCAGAAATCGATTGAGGGAATCTGCGGGATGTACTTCACGTTGTAGACGGTGTGAAACAGCGGGTGATCCAGCGGCACATCGGCCATCGGGAACTCGATTGGCGGGCAGCGCCTTCCGGATCTCGTTCTCCCAGACCTTCCACGCGTACTCACCCCAGAAGTCGTCAGCCCACAGGAATCCGCCCTTTTCCAGATACGTGCGGAGCTGCGCGGCTTCATCGCTATCCATATAGAGCCTGCCCACCTCCGTCATCATGATGAACGGACATTGAAACAGGTGCGGGTCGGTGAGCGTGATGACGACGTGATTAGGCTCCCCGCTGCTGTCGCGGCTGATCGGCACGGTCGTCAACTGGCCCATGCGGAACGGCAGGTTCAGGTCTGCGCGAGGGTAATCGACCGACCACCCGCCTCCGTCACCGTACGGATTCTGCCGAAACGCGATCCGGCAGAATACGAACGACCCGTCGTAAATCCAGGTGTTGTTGATCGGCGCTTGTCGGCCGAACCCGCGACCGCCTCGCCGGCCCTGCATCGACAGCGCGCTCGCGGACATCACCACGCTGAGGCCGATGACAACGCATGCGGCGCTCACGCTCAATCGGGAACGGCGAAGGACCCACCTGTGGGGCACACGCATCAGTGTACAGTCTTGCCGGGACGCGTGCCTGGCCGGCTCACTTCATGAAGTGACCGCCGTCGCGTCGAGGGCCGGGCGCGCGGGTACCTATCGTCAGGTACCAGCCGGCGCGCAGTCGAGGGAGACCGGATGTCGTCCAGTAATGCGACACTCGTGCGCGGCCTGGGTCTCACGGCGGCGACGTCGGTCAACATCGCGAACATGATCGGCACGGGCGTCTTTCTCAAGACGCGCGTGATGACGTGCAACGTCGGCACGCCGGGCCTTGTGCTGACCGTGTGGGTCGCCGCGGGTCTGCTGGCGTTTGCCGGGCGCTCTGACTTACGCCGAGTTGGCGGCGATGATGCCGGAGGCCGGCGGGGAGTACGTCTACCTCCGCGAGGCCTACGGCCGGCGGTGGGCGTTCCTGTTCGGCTGGACGCAGTGCCTCATCGCGCGCACGGCGTCGCAGGCCGCGCTCGCCGTGGGGTTTGCGATCTTTCTCAACATCCTGACCGGCGGAGCGTTGGATGCCGTCTACTTCACACTGCACCCGTTCGGGCACGCAATTCCGTTTGGCCACCTCCAGGTCGTGGCACTGGCGACGCTGGCGGTGACGACGCTCATCAACTGCGGCGCGATCACGCTCAGCGGGCGCGTGGCGTCGTGGCTGACGGTCGTCAAGATCGGCCTGGTGGCCACGGTGGGCCTCGGTGCGCTGGTATTTGCCCGGGGCGACTGGGCGCACTTCGCGCTCGCCAACGCCGGCGGCGACGTGCGTGGGTGTCAGCCCATCGGCGCGCGGCGGACTTGCCGGTTTCGGCGCGGCGATGCTGGGAGCGCTCTGGGCGTACGACGGCTGGAACAACGTCGCGCCGCTCGCCGAGGAAGTGCGCGATCCCCAACGGAACCTGCCGCGCGCGTTTCTGGCCGGCATGGCCATCGTCGCCGCCCTGTATGTGTTTGCGAACGTGGCCTACTACTACGTGCTGACGCCCACGGAAATCGCCAGCGTCTCGCTGTCATCGTCGGTCGCGACTGAAGTGGCGAGCCGCTTCATGGGCGCGACGGCGGTGACCCTGATGGCTGTGGCGCTCATGACGTCGTCGTTCGGCGCGCTGCACACGTCCGTGCTCGCGAGCGCGAGATTCCCGTACGCGATGGCGCGCGACGGCCTGTTTTTCAAGAGTCTCTCGGCCCTCTCGCCGCGCACGCGCGTGCCGGTGCGGGCGCTGATCGCCATGGGCGTGTGGTCGTCTCTGCTCGCGCTTTCAGGGTCGTTCGATCAGTTGACCGATTATGCGATCTTCGCGTTCTGGGTGTTCTACGGCCTCGCGACCGCGTCCGTCTTCGTGTTTCGCCGACGGCGGCCGGGCGCCGACTGGGCTGTATCGAACGTGGGGGTATCCGGTGGTGCCAGCCGTGTTCCTGCTCGTGACCGCCTGGCTGCTCGTGAACACGTTGATCACGGCGCCGGTCCAAACGCTCATCGGCCTCACGCTGATGCTGCTGGGCCTGCCGGTGTATCGGCACTGGTCGCGGAGCGGGATCTGACGCCATGGGTGCACACACCGTGAGCCATCGGGCGCACATGTGTGCGGGTGACCCGGAGGTCGATCGCGGAACGTTCCCCGCTCAGGCCGAGCGCAGTTGACGAGTCAGGAGGATACCGAGGCCCACAGCCCCGGTTGCGGCGACTACGGCAAACGGGATTGGCGTGTCTCCCAACCCGTGGCCGCTCAGCGAAATCGCGGCCGAGATCACGGCGCCGACCGACGCTGGCAGCAACAGCGCCCACCAACGCCGGATGCCGGCGCCGATGCCGAACGAGAGCGCGAGCGCGAGGATCATCGTCATTGTTCTCTCTCCAGCGTCTCATACATCGCACATCTCAATCGCCTTGTTCAGCGTCTCGATCGGATCGTGCCCGGCCGTCGGCGAGTACTCGTGCGACACGAAGCCGGTGTAGCCGAGCTCGGCGATGGCCTGCATGATGAAACGGTAGTTCAGCTCCTGGGTGTCGTCGATGTCGTGGCGGCCGGGATTGCCGCCGGTGTGGAAGTGCCCGATCCACTGGAAGTTGTCGCGGATGTTGCGGACGATGTCGCCGTCCATGATCTGCGCGTGGTAGATGTCGAACAGGATCTTCACGCGCGGCGAGTTGACGCGCTTCATCACGTCGACGCCCCAGGCGATGTGATCGAACATGTAGTCCTTGTGATTGACCTTGCTGTTCAGGTACTCCATGCAGATCGTCACGCCCTTGTCCTCGGCGTGCGCCTTGACCGTGTTGAGGAACGCGACGCAGTTGTCGGCGCCCTCCCGATCGGCCATGCCGTCGCGGTTGCCGGAGAACGTGATGATGTTGGGCACGCCGTTGGCGGCGGCTTCGTCGATGGCCGCGTGCAGCGACGGCTTCGAGCCGGGCGTGGTTCGCGACCTGTGTTGAGCGCGTCCGGAATGGTGCCGCCGGGCCGCCGCGGGTACATCGAGGGCACGAGGCCGTACTTCTTGAGCGTCGGCCAGTCGGCCGGGCCGATCAGATCGAAGCCCTTGATCCCCAGCCGCGCCGCCTCGCGGCAGCAGTCCTCGAGCGCATGCCGCGCGCGCGAAGACGCCGCGCGTGACGCCCTGTTTGATGCGGCCCTTGCGCACCGGCGGCGTGACTGCGGCGCGTCCTGGGCCAACGCCGGCGCGCGGCGACGAGCGAGGCCGCGACGGTCCCGAGAAATGTTCTGCGCTGCATGCCGACACAATATACGGAATACGGTAAGCCGCGACGGATTTGTGGCATCGGATGACTGTCACCGCGGCCGGACAGTTCAGGGAGACATCGGGCCACTCCGCCTCGGTCATCGAGTTGCAGGCGCCGCGCTGCCAGGCAGTGCCGCGCCCTCAGCCTGGCACAGTCATTGCTGTATCTCGTGCCACGCGTGCGCGCCGGGCAGGGGGAGGGAACGTGCGATTACTTCGAGGGTTGACGGGTCGGGTCCTTCGGTGTGGCTGCCTCGTCGGTGTGTACGAGACGTACGCGGGAACAGTCATCGAGTCAATCGATGCGCGTGGCAGCACCTGCGACGAACACCGCCTGCACCAGGATGTGTCGCCCCAACCGCGTCGTGTCTTCCGCTCGCCTCGCACGAATCGCGCGAAGCGGCAGCCCGACTATCCGCTATAGCGCACGCGAAAGATGCGGTTGCCGCTGTCGTCGGCGACGAGCAGGGATCCATCCGCCTCCACGGTAACCCCCACGGGACGGCCCCATGCCGTGATCGGGCCGGGTCCCGCGCTCACCACAAATCCGGTGAGGAAATCCTCCGGTGGACCAGCGGGCTTGCCGTTCTGAAACGGCACGAAGGCGACCTTGTAGCCGCTGGCTCTCGACCGGTTCCAGGATCCATGCAGGCCGACAAACACGCCGTTGCGATACCGCGCGGGGAACTGAGTGCCGGTGTAGAACGCGAGGCTCACGGCTGCGGAGTGCGCGGGAATCAACACGTCCGGCACAATCGCACGCGCCACCAGTTCCGGCATTTCACCTTTGTGCTCCGGATCCTGATGGCTGCCGATGTACGAGTACGGCCATCCGTAGAAGCCGCCATCCTTGACCGACGTGATGTAGTCGGGCACCAGATCATCGCCGAGCGTATCGCGCTCGTTGACGGAAACCCAGATCGTGTCGGTGCCCGGCTGCAGAGTGATGCCGACCGGATTGCGCAGGCCCGACGCGTAGATGCGATGGCCGCTGCCGTCCGGGTTGTACTCGTTCACGGCCGCGCGCACGTCGGGCTCACCGGCGCTCTTGTTCGAGAGCGATCCGACCGCGACGTACATCTTGCTGCCGTCGCGGCTGAAGAGCACATTCCGCGTCGAGTGGCCGCTGCCCGGAAAGTCCACGAG
Organism: uncultured Acidobacteriota bacterium; assembly: GCA_963724645.1. GTDB lineage: Bacteria > Acidobacteriota > Vicinamibacteria > Vicinamibacterales > SCN-69-37 > CAVXSP01. Next base: position 128,996 of record CAVRVJ010000002.1, on the reverse strand, counting down.
CTTCTCCGGTGCGCCCGATGCTTTCGTGTCGCCCGGCTGGTAAGTGAACCGGACCAGGCGCGTGGTCTCGCCGACGTAGAAATACCCGTTGTGAAATGCCATCCCGAACGGATTCTGGAGGCCGGCGACGTACTCGGTCTTCAGGTCCGGCACGCCGTCCTTGTTCGTATCGCGCATCACCAGAATCGATCCTGTGTTGGACTGCGCCACGAACAGGTCGCCGTTCGGGGCGAAGACCATCATTCGAGGCTTGGCCAGGCCTTCGGCGTAGACGCTGACGCTAAATCCGGTCGGCACTTGCAACTCGGCGCCCGCCGGCCTCGGGACGATGCTCGACTGATTGCTGGTCGATGGCGAGGCGAACGGCTCCGGAAGCTGTGCTGATTGCTGCGCCACAACGGCGGCGCAAAGAACGCTGACACCCAGCGTCACCAGAACTCCCAGGGATCTCGTCAGGGTCATACACGCTCCATAAGTGGCCGCGCCCGTCCGGGCCGACTAACTATTACCACGTGACGTCGAGCGACTTTCCGTCGAGAAAGACAGCCTTGGTATGATGCACCGTCCGGGGGGAGCGTATGTCTCGAAAACTGGCCTTGATTGGCGTTCTGGTCGCCTGCGCCTTTGCGGCGGCCGTGGCGCAGACGCTGCCGCCTGGTGTCCAGAAGATGGCTTCGATGGGCGGCATCACCGAGTACGACTTTCCGAACGGCCTCAAGGTGCTGCTGTTCCCCGATCCGGCGGAACCGAAGATCACCGTAAACGTGACCTATCTCGTCGGCTCGCGCCACGAAGGCTATGGCGAAACCGGCATGGCGCACCTGCTCGAGCACATGGACTTCATCGAGACCACCACGGGCAGGAAGATCAAGGACGAGCTGGTCGGCCACGGTGCGAGCTGGAACGGCACGACGTCGGACGACCGGACCAACTACTACGAGACGTTCACGGCCACTGACGACAACCTGAGGTGGGCGCTCGGCCTCGAGACCGATCGCATGGCCCACGTGAAGTTCACCAAAGAGATCCTCGACACGGAGATGACCGTCGTCCGCAACGAATTCGAGCGCGGAGAGAACAATCCGGCCTCGATTCTGAGCGAGCGCGTGGCCTCCACCGCGTTCCTCTGGCACAACTACGGCAAATCGACCATTGGATCGAAAGACGACCTCGAGAAAGTGCCCGTGAACCGACTCGAAGAGTTTTACCGGAAGTACTATCAGCCTGACGACGCCGTCCTGGTGATCACGGGACGGATCGACGAAGCGAAGACGCTCGAGATGGTGGCTGCCTCGATGGGAAAGCTGCCGCGTCCCACGCGGGTCCTCGATCAGACTTACACGGTTGAGCCGGCGCAGGATGGCGAGCGGTTCGTGACGCTGCGACGCGTCGGACAGGGACAGAATCTCATCGTGGCGTACCACGCCGTGGCGGCCGGCCACCCGGATGCGGTGGCGATCCAGTTGCTGGCGGGCGTGATGAACGGCGGTGGCGGCGGTCGCGGCGGCGGAGGCGCGCAGGGGCGGCTGGCGAAAGCTCTCGTCCAGCCGAAACTCGCGCAGTCGGCGAGCATGGGCTTCCGGCAGCTTCACGACCCCGGTCTGATCGAGATCTCGGCCACGTTGACGAAGGACCAGTCGCTCGACGCGGCGCGTGATGCCTTGTACAAAGCCCTCGAAGACATTGTGAACAATCCGCCGACACCGGACGAAGTCGAGCGCGTGCGAAGCCAGGTACTGCGGGGACTCGAGAACAGCCTGTCGAACGCGCAATCGATCGCTACCGGCGCCCTCAACACGGCGATCGCGCAGGGGGACTGGCGGTCTGATGTTCCTGCAGCACGATTTGCTCACCGACGTGCAGCCGGGCGATCTCGTGCGCGTCGCGAAAACCTACCTGAAGCCCTCGAACCGGACGGTCGGGTACTTCGTCCCGGACATGGCGCCGGATCGAACAGTCGTCCCTGCAACTCCGGACCTGGCGGTGACGCTCAGAAACTACAAGAGCACGGTGACGGTCGTTCGCGGCGAGACCTTCGATCCGACCATCGCGAACATCGACGGTCGCGTCGTGCGAGAGAAACTGCCGAACGGGATCCGCCTCGCGGTGCTGTCGAAGCAGACGGCCAACAACATCGTGACCGGCACGATTGAACTTCGTTTCGGGGATCAGAAGTCGCTGACCAACGAGCGCGAAGCGGCCGCGCTGGCGGGCGCTCTGCTGATGGCCGGCACGAAGAGCCACACACGGCAGCAGCTCCAGGAGGAATTCCGGAAACTGAACGCGCAAGTCAATGTCTCAGGCGGCGGCGGTGGCGGTGCAGCGTGGCGGGCGGGGCGGCGGGGCGCCCGGCGCGGCGTCCGCGGTGTCGAGCGCCGTGGCCACCATCACGGCGCCGGCCGCGAACTTCGTCGCCGCGATGCGGCTCGCCGTCGAAATCCTGAAGGACCCGGCGTTTCCGAGGACGAGTTCGATCGCCTGAAGACGCAGCGGGTGCGCGCCCTCGAGCAGACGCCGACCGAGCCCACCCAGCTCGCGACCGAAAAACTGAACCGGCACCTGAGCCCGCTGACTTCTTCCGACGCCCAGTATGCGCCCACGCGCGAAGAGCAATTGCCGCTCGTGCAGAAGGCCACTCTGGCCGCCGCCAGGACGTTTCACGATCAGTTCTACGGCGCCAACTACGGTGTGGTTGCCGTGGTCGGCCCGATCGCGCTGGCGGACGTGCAGAAGGCCACGACGGAGTTGCTCGGAGGCTGGAACACTGCGAAGGCTTACAAGCCGCTCGTCATGCCGTTCAAGAAGGTGGCGCCAATCAACGAGAAGATCGAGACGCCCGACAAGGCCAATGCTGAGTTCCGCGCCGGCGAACGGTTTCAGTTGTCGCAGAACGATCCCGACTACCCGGCCATCGTCCTGGCGAGCTACATGTTCGGCGAGCCGATTACCTCGCGCATTGCCGATCGCATCCGCAACCGGGAAGGCCTGAGCTATGCCGCGAACGCCAGAATAACGGTCCCGGCGGAGGGCGATGCCGCCGTGCTTTCCGGCACCGTCAGCTTGAATCCCGCGTTCGGACCGAAAGTGGAAGCCAGCTTCATGGACGAGCTGCAGAACGTGTATCGGGACGGTTTCACGGCCGCTGAGGTCGCCAGCGCGAAGAAGGCGTACCTCGATTCCAGGATGGTGGGCCGATCGACCGATTCGGCGCTGCTCACGCTGCTCCTCTCGCACGAACAACTGGATCGGCCGTTCACCTGGGACGCGGACCTGGAGCGCAAGATCGACGCTCTCACTGTGGATCAGGTGAATGCCGCGTTCCGGAAGCACATCGATCCGAACGGCGTGTCGATCGTCAAGGCGGGCGATTTCAAAGCGGCGGGGGTCTTCAAGTAGTAATCAGGCCTCACCACGCATGAAAATAGCCGTCGCGCCGTCCGACGTCGATCCGCGTCCCGAAGACGCTCGATAGCGCCTCCGACGTCAGGATCGCGGTTTTCGGGCCGTCCTGGACGACCCGGCCGTGGCTCATGAGGATGACGCGATCGATCTCCGGAATGATTTCCGGCAGGTGGTGCGTGACGATGACGATGGCCGTGCCGGCCCGCGCGATTGCGCGCGTCATCTCGCGGAGCTGATGGGCCGCCCGAAGGTCCAGGCTGTTGGCCACCTCGTCCAGCACGAGCGCCGCCGGATCGTGCACGAGCGCGCGGCCGATGACAAGGCGCCTGGCTTCGCCGGATGACAGCTCGTGGAGCCGTCGATCGGCCAGGTGCGCGATCTCGAGTCGATCGAGAATCGCGTCGGCCTTGCGCGCCATCTCTGGTGTGACGTGATGGTGTTTCCAGACTCCAATGCTCGAGAAGAAGCCGGACAGCACCGTGTCCCGTCCCGTGACGCGTCGCGGGAATTCGGCGAAGTCGCTCGACATCCCGCGCGTGCAGTCGGTGATGAGATCCTGCGTCACGATGCCGAGCAGGGATCGCAGCAGCGAGACGTCCCAGCGGTCGCGGCCCATGATGTGCAGCGTGGACGGCGGGTCCTCAATCGCCGGATAGCACTCCCGCGTCAGCGTCTTGATGAACGTGGACTTGCCGCAGCCGTTCGGCCCCAGAATCGCGACGTGCTCACCGGACTGGATGGACAACGTCAGGTGATTGAGCGCGCGAATCCCGCCGCGATAGACGGTGACGTCGCGGCATTCGATGAGCGGGGCCATAGAGATGGGTACGCTATCATCGCGGCACCGGCACCGAAAACGCCATGCGCCACATTCGTTGGCTTGTCTGCGCGGCGGCCATGCTGGCCGGCAGTCTGCTCGCACCTGCGGGGGCTGAAGCCGCCGGTGCGACGCAATCGCCGTCACCCTTCCAGGCAGCGCCACCCGAACCTCAGTCGGCGATTTTCGCCGCGCTGGATCGGTTTGAACACGGCAGCGGGGAGACCGGTGCGCCTTTCTCCGAACGGCAACTGGCGCTGATCAGCGCCGACCTTCGCACGCACGCGGCGAAATGGATCGCCGAGAAGGGCTCGGCCGGCGTTCTGCGGCGTCGCCTGGCGGTGGCGACCTACGCTCTTTGGGTCCTCAGCAATGTGGAGGACAGTTTTCTCTGGCAAGACACGCAAGCCGCGTCCACGTTGCTTGAATGGGCGTGCGCGTTTCTTCGTGAGGCGCCCTCCATGCCGGTGGAGCTTGGCTGGTACGCGGCTGGCTTGAGCCTGCTCGAGCGCGCCGCGCCGCCGGACTTGATTCTCCGCCACCTGGCCCACGCGGAGGCGCGGTTCCCCGGGCAGGGCCGCTGGGCGCTCCTGCGCGCAGTGGTGGAAGAGCAGCGCGCCTGGGCCGGGCCCAGGAGCGGCGATTCGCTCGTGGTCACGGCAAAGATGCAGGCCAGCGTCGCGGTGCGCTACGAAGCGGCGGGGATTCACCAGTCGGTCCGCCAGGAAGCCGAGGTTCGCTGGGGATACTTCGAGCTGGCGCAAGGCCGGAGCGATGCAGCGCTGCTGCATTTCGACCGTGCCGGGACGCCCGACGACGCGATCGTCCGTTTCTGGCTGTTGCTGTTCAAAGGCCGCGCCTTCGAGCAGATGAATCGGCTCGATGATGCGGTCGCATCCTATCGGCTCGCGATGGACATGGCGCCGTTCGCGCAATCCGCCGCGCTGGCCCTGTCGGCGGCCCTGGTCAGCCACCATCGACCGGCCGAAGCCGCGGCAATCGTGTCCAGAAGTCTAAGCGTGGGCGATCAGCGAATCGATCCGTGGATCTACTACGCCACTCCGGACGGACGGTTCTGGCCCGGCATCATGGCCGACCTCATGAAGACGATTGCCCAATGATGCGCCCCCTGGCGGTTCTCGGCGTGGCCGCATGCCTCTGTGTTGACGCGGCGGGACAAGAGCCGCCATTCGTGTTCCACGGCCGCATCGACGTCGTGTCGGTACAGGTCTCGGTCCGGGAGGGAAACCGGCCGGTCCAGGGGCTCCGAGCCGTCGATTTTCAGTTGTTCGACAGCGGCGTCCTCCAGGAGATTACGTCGACGACGGCCGAGGCGCTTCCCGTGGACGTCACCGTCGTGCTCGACACGAGCGGCAGCCTGCGAGGCGCCGCGCTCGATCAACTCAAGGCCGACATTCAGAAGATGTCGGACCTGTTGCTGGCGAGCGATCGGATTCGACTGATCACGTTCGCCGCCAGTGCGGTCGATGCCTTCGGTCTGCAGCCTGGCAGCTCCCGTTTGCCCCTCGATCGCATTTCCGCGGGCGGTGCCACGTCGTTCTACAACGCCCTGGCCGCTGCGCTGATGCTCGCGCCGGACCCCGATCGGCCGCAATTGATCTTCGGATTCAGCGACGGCCTGGACAACGCCAGCTTTCTGGATGCAAGCCGTCTGGCCGGAGTGGCCGAGTACTCGAGCGCCTCGATGTACGTCGCGCTCGTGCCGGCGCTGGCCGTGCCGGGGGGTCTGACCAGTGTGCGACTGATTCAGCCGAAGTACTACAAAGTGCCGCACCTCGACGCGCTGCAGGTCGCGGTGCGGCGCACTGGTGGTGCGCTCTATGAGGGCGCCTCGGGGCTGCCGGCGACGTTCCGGAAGGTGCTGGACGAGTTCCGCACGAGCTACGTCCTCAGATACACGCCGCGCGGCGTTCCGCGCGAGGGGTGGCACGAGATCGTCGTGAAGACCACCGGGCGTCGGAACTACGATGTCCGCGCGCGCAAGGGGTACGAGGGAGGATGAACTGACGACGCCATCCAGACTGCTCTACGCCGTCACGATCTTTGCCAGCGGCTTCCTGCTCTTCATCGTCCAGCCTCTGATCGCGCGCCAGATCCTTCCGTGGTTTGGCGGCAGCGCGGGCGTGTGGACGACCTGTCTGATGTTTTTTCAGCTCGGGCTGGTGGCCGGATACGCGTACTCCAACTGGACGACTCGCCGCCTCAGCCCAGCGCGCGCAGGCTGGCCTGCACATCGGGCTGCTCGTCGCGAGCGCGATGTCGTTGCCGATCGTCGCGTCACCCGGCTGGAAGCCGTTGGGCGAGGGCGAGCCGACGTGGCGGATTCTTGGATTGCTGCTGGCCACGATCGGTTTGCCGTACTTCGTGCTCTGCACGACCGGCCCGCTGGTCCAGGCGTGGTTCGCGCGCGCGTTTCCCGATCGAAAGGTCTATCGTCTGTTCGCGCTGTCGAACCTGGCGGCGCTGGCGGCGCTCGCGTCGTATCCGTTCGCCATCGAGCCCTGGGTGACGACCACCCGGCAGGCGCAACTCTGGTCGGCCGGGTACGGCATCTTCACGCTGCTCTGTATCGGCGCCGCAGTGCCGGGGTTGTGGCATCACCCTCCGCACATCCCTGGCAGCCAGGCGCCGGCAGACGAGCAACTGGAAGCGACACCCGAGATGGCGTTGCCGCGACCGGGTTGGCGCGCGATTGCGCTCTGGCTGGCGCTGCCGGCGATGGGCACCTGGCTGCTGCTCGGCGTCACCAATCACATTACCCAGAACATCGCCTCGATCCCGTTCCTATGGATGCTGCCGCTGACGCTGTATCTCGCGACGTTCATCATCTGCTTCGATCACGAGCGCTGGTACCATCGCGGCGTCTGGGTCGCGCCGGCGCTGGCCACGCTGGCTGTGGCCGCGTACGGGCTCCAGAGCGAGGACGTGACGCTGAACGTCAAGATCGCGGTGCCGTTGTATGCCGGCGGGCTGTTCGCCTGGTGCATTTTTTGTCACGGCGAACTGGCGCGGCGCAAGCCGGCGTCGCGCGATCTGACGACGTACTACCTCATGATCGCAGCCGGCGGCGCCCTAGGCGGCCTGGCCGTCGGTCTGGTGGCGCCGCGGATTCTCGTCTCGTCGTACGAACTCGGCATTGGATTGACGCTGACCGCGTTGCTTGCCGTGATTGCGCTGGGCCGGCTGTTCGTGCTCGTCCCGCTGGCGGCGCTCGGCATCGCGATCACGTGCGGCTACTACTCGTACCGCCAGATTGAGGCCCAGCGCGCGAGCGCGCGTGTGCTCGAGCGGAATTTCTACGGGACCCTGCGCACGGAGGACACCGGCAGTCCGGATTCCGCCAACAGTAAGCGACAGTTGATCAACGGCGTGATCCTCCACGGCGAGCAGTTCCTGTCGCCGGAACGCCGCCGCGAGCCGACCAGTTACTACGGCCCGACGAGCGGCATCGGACTCGCCTTGACCGTGATGGGCCGTCCTGGCCGTCGGGTCGGCGTGATCGGGCTCGGCACGGGGTCGTTGGCCGCGTACAGGCCGGCCGGGCGACACGTTTCACTTCTACGACATCAACCCCCAGGTCGTCGACCTCGCGCGTACCGAGTTCACGTTTCTGCGCGACAGCCGCGCGATGATCGAGGTGACGCTGGGCGACGCGCGCCTCACGCTCGAACGCCAGCCGGCGCAGGGATTCGACTTGCTGGCCATCGACGCCTTCTCGAGCGACTCCATCCCGATCCATCTGCTCACCACCGAGGCCATGACCGTTTACCTGAAGCACATGCGGCCGGATGGGGTGATCGCGTTCCACGTCTCGAATCGATTCTTCGACCTCCCGCCGGTGGTCAGGGCGATCGCCGAGGCGCACGGCTTCTCGTCGGCGCTGCTGGTCGACAACCCGGACGACGCGGAGTTTTCGAAATCAGACTGGGTGCTCGTGACCAATAACTCGACGGTGCTCGAGAACGAGGCCGTCAAGGCGATCACCGAGGCGCCGAAAGTGATTCCGAAGCTGCGCCTGTGGACAGACGACGACCACAATCTGTTCCGGATCTTCCGGTGAAACCGTCGACGGCCTGACTTCGGAGTTCGGGCGTCGGAACTCGAGCCCTACGCGCGCCCCGCGAACTCCCGCGTGTCCGTGTGGACTTTGATCCGCTCGCCTGCCTTGATGAAGAGCGGTACCCGGATTTCCAGGCCGGTTTCGAGCGTGGCCCGCTTGGTCACGTTGCCGCTCGTCGTGTCGCCGCGGACGGCCGGCTCGGTGTCGGTCACGGTCAGCTCAACGTGCGGAGGGAACTGAAGGCCGATCGGCCGGCCGTTGTACTTCTGGACTTGAACGATGACGTTTTCCACCAGGAGCTGACGGTCGTCGCCGAGCATCTGCGGCTGCAGCGTCAGAGTCTCGAAGCTCTCCTGGTCCATGAAGTGGCACCCGTCACCGCCCGAGTAGAGAAAGGACGCGGGGACGACTTCGAGGTCGGGCTCCTTGAACTTCTCGCCTGCCTTGAAGGTTTTGTCGAACACGGCGCGCGTCAGCAGGTTGCGCATTTTTACCCGGACGAGTGTCTGGCCTCCGCGCGCTGTGGGCGTCGACACGTCCACGTCGAGGCAGTGGTAGGGCGCCGCGTCGTACTCGAAATACATCTTCCGCTTGAGCTCAATCGCTTCAATCAAGGCTGGCATAGGGCCATTATCATTCGGAGCCGGCGAGAATAAGGCCGGGCCTCATTTTCGCGTGCCGCCCATGGCGACATCCGCCCAATCCGCCCCACGCCGCATCCTGGTCGCCGACGACCAGGCCGACCTCCGCCGGATGCTCCGAGTGGCGTTCGAGCTCGCGGGTCACCAGGTCTTCGAGGCGGCGGATGGACCCTCGGCGGTGCGCGTGGCACTTGCCCACAGGCCAGACACGGCGTTCATCGATATCGGACTGCCTGGGTGTGACGGATACGAAGTGGCGCGTCAGTTGCGCGAGAGTTGCGGCCGCGCGATCCGGCTGGTCGCCCTGACGGGGCGCTCAGGAGCCGAGGATCGGTCGAAAGCCACTGACGCGGGGTTCGACGTCTATCTGGCGAAGCCGGTCTCCGCGGCGCGTCTCGCCGCCGCGCTCGCCTGATTGGCGGTCGTTCAGCGGTAGTTTCCGAACTGCAGCTCGAGCCCGAAGTCCTGCCCTTTCAGCGCGGCAATCGCGCGTTGCAGCTCGTCCTTCGACGAGGACGAGACACGTAACTGGTCGCCTTGAATCGCCGCCTGCACCTTCAGCTTCTGGTCCTTGAGGCATTTCACGATCGACCTCGCGGCCTCCGCAGACACGCCTTGTTGAAGGGACACTTTGCGTTTAACGAGTCCGCCCGTCATCGTTTCGGGCTCGGACAAGGTCAGGTTCTTGGTGGGTACGCTGCGCCTCACCATGCGCGTTTGAAGAATCTCCCAGACCGCGTCCATCTTGAAGTTGCTGTCGGCGACGAGTTCGATAAGGTTCTCGCCACGTTTGAAGTCAATCGACGATTTCGATCCCTTGAAATCGTAGCGCTGGCCGATTTCCTTCCTGGCCTGATTGACGGCGTTGTCGACCTCCTGGAGGTCCACGCCCGAGGTGATGTCAAACGACGCCTGTGCAGCCACAGCGGAATCGTACCCCAGCAATGGTTCGTGGGTCCGAGTTCACGGCCTCGAACTTCGACCGGGCCGGGCGCGTCTAACTGACCGTGATCAGCAGGAGGTGGCCATGACTGCGCCAAAGCGTCTGTTTCGACGGTCGTCTTCCGGCCGGCTCGGCGGCGTGTGTGCCGGTATCGCGGAATACCTGGACGCTGACGTCACGTTGGTTCGACTGCTTTGGATCGTGCTGTCGATCGTTCCGGGAGGCTTTGTGGGTGGCGTGATCGCCTATCTAGTCGCCTGGATCATCATGCCGGACGCCACCGGTCCCGTGGTGGATGCTGGCGCCCGCCGTCTGGCGAGGTCGACGTCGGACCGCAAGATCGCCGGCGTCTGCGGCGGCCTGGCCGAGTACTTCAGTCTCGACCCGACCGTCGTACGCGTCGTCTGGGCGATTCTTGCCGTCGTGCCCGGCGGCATCGTGCTCGGCATCGTCGCCTACTTCGTGGCGTGGTTCATCATGCCAAGCCAGCCGGCGCTCTCGATCGCGCCCGCCGCGACCGTGGTCTGAACCGGCGACGCGCTGGGGTTCCGGTCGGCCGGCTAAGCAGCCGGACCTTGGAACATGGGGCACGGGGCCCGTTCAAATTGGCCCCGTGCCGGCGCCGGAGCCTCGCTCCGCTATGATCCCCTGATGCGTTGGTTTCTCACCGTTGTCGTGGTCCTCCTCTTGGCCTTGTGTGGCGTCTGGTGGAGCGCCGGCCGAGCGGCGGGTCCGCAAGTTCAAGTCCAGCAGCCCGCGAAATTCATCGGCCAGTCGTCACCGCTCGAGATCACGGTGACGTCGCCTGGCGGCCGGCTCTCCCGACTGGACGTGTCGCTCGAGCAAAACGGTCAACGCTTCAACGTCTTCAAGCTTTCGCCGGCGGAACAGCCGCCGGCGGGAGTGCGGCATGACGGCGTCGACCGCGTATCGATGACGGGGAGGGTCGGCAAGCGCGAGATCCCTGCCCTTCAGCCCGGTGCGGCTCGGCTGGTGGTCGAGGCGTCCCGGCCCGTGCTGTACGGTCTGCGGCAGGCCGCGACGGAGGTCGTCCGCGATATGACCGTGCGGCTGGAGCCGCCGCGTATCGAAGTGCTTTCGACCTTCCACTACATCAACCAGGGTGGCGCCGAGTTCGTGGTCTATCGTGCGACGCCATCGGACGTCGAGTCGGGAGTGAAAGTCGGGGATCTGACGTACGCGGGCTTCCCCGGTACCGGGGCGGGAGTCAAGGCCGTCGACACCCACGTGGCTTTCTTTGCGTTGTTACACGATCAGGATCCGAAGGTCCCCATCACGGTCTACGCGCGCGACGCCGCCGGCAATGAAGCCGTTGCGCCGCTCGACCACCGGGTGTTTCCAAAGCCGTTCGCGCACAGCCGGATCGAGATCGAGGATCCCTTCCTGCAGCGGGTTGTGCCGGCCATTGCCGCCGCCACGCCCGACATGGCCCTCTCGACTGCGCCCCAGGATATCCTCGTGTCGTTCCTCAAGATCAACGGGGACCTGCGCGGCCGCAACAGCCAGACCATCGTCGATCTCTCCAGGAAGAGCTCGCCCGAGATGTTGTGGAAGGAGGCTTTCCAGCCGCTCGGGAACGCGAAGGTCGAGGCGAAGTTTGCCGACAGCCGGACGTATCTCTATCAGGGGAAGGAGATCGATCATCAGGTGCATCTGGGGTTCGATCTTGCCGTGACCGCGCACATCCCGGTCGTCGCGGCCAACCACGGTGTCGTCGTGTATGCGCGTGACCTCGGCATTTACGGTAACTGCATCGTTCTCGATCACGGGCTGGGCGTGCAGTCGCTCTACGGCCATTTGTCGTCGATTGATGTGAAAGTCGGCGACACCGTGAACAAGGGGCAAGTGATGGGCCGCAGCGGGATGACGGGTCTCGCCGCCGGCGACCACCTGCACTTCACGATGCTCGTGGAAGGCCATCCGGTGAACCCCGTCGAGTGGTGGGACCCGAAGTGGATGCAGGATCGCGTCTTGCGGAAGATCGCGGCGGCGGGTGGACTGTAGGGCGCGATAATACGCGGAGTTGGTGATCCCAAGGAGGGACTGTGAAATTCATCGTGACGAGGTGCTGCGTGCGCGGCCGTGTTGTGCCTGATGGGTGGATCCGTCCGTGCCGCGGACGGCGTGCTGATCGTGCAGCGCACGACGACCGGAAGCGGCACGCGGACCGATCAGATGCAGATTGCGAAGGATCGTATGCGGCAGGATCAGAGACGACCGGCGCGACCCAGGTGGTTATCTTCGACGCGACGAAGCAGGTCATCGACATCGTCAATGCCGATCGCAAGACGTACACGGAAGTGACCAAAGCCGAGATTGATGCGGCAAATGCAGCAGATGATGTGCAGATGCAGGACGATGGCGAACATGCCTCCGGCTCAGCGCGCCCAGATGGAGGCGATGATGGCCGGCCGCGGCATGGCCGGCGCGGCGCCGGCGCCGGTCAAGACCGAGTATCGCAAGACGGGCACCGACCGCGTCGCCAAGTGGACCTGCGACAAGTACGACGTCTATGGGGACGGGCAGAAGGCCTCTGAGGTCTGCACGGTCAGCGTGGCGGCGCTTGGCCTCTCGGCGGCCGATGTCGACGTCATGCGGCAACTCGGCCAGTTTCAAGCAGATTGCGTCACAGGTAACCGCAATGTTCGACCTCGGGCAACCCAACGATCCTGCGCTTCATCGGCGTGCCGGTCAGGTCGATCAAAACCGTCGCCGGCCAACAAGTGACCATCGAGCTGACAGACGTCAGCCATCAGACGTTCGCCGACTCGCTGTTCGAAGTGCCGGCCGGATTCCAGAAGGAAGACATGATGAGAGGCCGCGGGCGGGGCCCACAGTAGGCGGGCCCGATTGGTCATCGCGAGGAAGTAGAACGTGAAACGCTTTCTCACGAGCATCGCGGCGCTCGCCTGGATGCTGCATGGGTCGGCGCAGACTCCTCCGCCGGCAGGGTTCGACGTCCTGATCACCGGCGGCACCATCGTCGACGGCACGGGCTCGCCCTGGTACCGCGCCGATGTCGGCATCGCAGGCGATCGCATCGTGCGGATCGGCCGATTGTCGGACCAGGCGGCGCGCACTCGCATCGACGCCACGGGTCTTGTCGTCGCGCCCGGCTTCATCGATATGCTCGGCCAGTCGGAATTCAATCTGCTGGTGGACAACCGGGCCGCAAGCAAGCTGCTGCAGGGCGTGACGACCGAGCTGACCGGCGAAGGCAGCTCGATCGGGCCGCTGAACGATCGCGTGCACGCAGATGACATTCCCACCTACGAGCACTTCGGCATCGTCGCGGACTGGCGCACGCTTGGCGACTATTTGAAGCGGCTGGACGAGCGGACGCACCCGGCGATCAACCTCGGGTCGTTCGTCGGCGCCGGGGGAGTCCGCACGTATGTCATGGGCAAGGACGACCGTCCCCCGAACCCGGCGGAACTGGCGCAGATGAAACAACTCGTCGCCGACGCGATGGAGCAGGGTGCGTTCGGGCTCAGTTCCTCGCTGCAGTACGTGCCCGATCGTTTTGCCACGACCGACGAACTGGTCGAGCTGGCGACGCGTGGCCGCGAAGTACGGCGGCATTTACATCACGCATCAGCGGTCCGAGAGCGGCCGTCTGTTCGAGTCGCTCGACGAAGTGTTCGCGATCGCCGAGCGCGCGAAGATTCCGGCGGAGATCTTTCATCTGAAGACGGCCTACGCGCCCAACTTCGGCAAGATGCCCGAGGTGCTGAGCCGGATTCGTGCAGCGCGTGCGCGTGGGCTGGACATCACGGCGGATCAGTATCCCTACACGCGGGCCTCGAACGCCCTCGACGCCTGTCTGCCGCTGTGGGCTCGCGAAGGCGGCACCGACAAGATGATCGCCAGACTGAACGATCCGGCTCAGCGCGAGCGCATCAAGCGCGAGATGAGCGACGGCACGGCGACCGCGTGGGAGAACCAGTGGATTGGCTCCGGCGGCGCCGAAGGAGTCATGGTCGCGTCGGTCATCAGACCGGATCTGCGAAAATATGAGGGCAAGACCCTCGCCGAGATCGGGACAGATCATGGGCAAGGATCCGCGCGACGCGGTGATGGATCTGGTCGTCGCCGATCGCGCGCAGACGAGCGTGATCATCTCGATCATGTCGGAAGACGACGTGCGGGCCGCGCTCAAGGATCCCCTCGTGTCGGTCGGCACGGACTCGGCGGCCCTCGCCGAAGACGGACCGCTGTCCGTGAGCAAGTCCCATCCGCGCGGGTGGGGATCCTTTCCCAGGATTCTCGGCACCTACGTCCGTGACGAGCACCTGCTCGCGCTCGAGGAGGCGATTCGCAAGATGACGTCGCGACCGGCCGCTCGCGTCGGATTGGCCGATCGCGGCATCCTGCGGCCCGGCATGATGGCCGATATCGCGGTGTTCGACCCGGCCACGATTCACGACGTCGCGACGTACGCCGATCCGACCCACTACTCGGCCGGAATGCGCGCCGTGCTCGTCAACGGCGCCGTGTCGTGCGCGACGGCACCGTCACGGACGCACGGCCTGGACGCGCGCTTCGCGGACCTGGCTGGACCGGACGCCGCTGATACACTTCAGGCGTGCACGAAGACTACAGCCGGCGCCATCAGGTGAAGATGGGGTCCGAACGGTCGTTCGGCCTGATCGTTGCCGCCGGCTTCCTGCTGGTCACGGTGGCGCCGTGGCTGCGTCATCGAGAACCTCGGTGGTGGGGACTGTTCGTCGCCGTGCCGCTGGCGATCCTCGCGATCGCGCGGCCTCAGTTGCTGCGGCCGTTGAACGTCGCCTGGACGGCGCTGGGGTTGATGCTCAATCGGATCACGAGTCCAGTCATCCTCGGCGCTGGTGTTCTATCTGGCGGTCGTGCCGACGGGTCTGCTGATGCGCGCGTTGGGACACGACCCGCTTGAGACGGACTCGCAAGCCCGCGGCCGCCAGCTACTGGCTGCCCCGGCCTTCGAGCGAGAGCTCGATGAGCGCGACAGTTCTGACAGAGGTCCCATGTCCCTGGTCGGCGAGCTGTGGGCGTTCCTCCGAATCCGCAAGAAGTTCTGGCTGCTGCCGCTCGTCGTCGTGCTGCTCGCCGTCGGCGCGCTGATCGTTCTGACGCAGGGATCGGCCATCGCGCCGTTCATCTACACGATCTTCTGACCCGGATCACTCCATCGGCGTGCGAATTCTCGGTCTGTCCGCCTTCTACCACGATAGTGCCGCTGCGCTCGTCGAAGACGGCCGCGTCACGGCCGCCGCGCAGGAAGAGCGCTTCTCGCGGCGGAAGCACGATGCCCGTTTTCCGGCCAACGCGGTCGCGTTCTGCCTCCAGTCCGCCGGGATCCGCCTCGATGCCGTCGATTACGTCGCCTTCTACGACAAGCCCTGGCTGAAGTTCGAGCGTCTGCTCGAAACCTACCTGGCGTCGGCGCCGAAAGGGTTTCGCTCCTTTCGCATGGCGCTGCCGCTCTGGCTGAAAGAAAAGCTGTTCCAGAAGAAGTTGTTGCGCGACGAGCTGCGCGTGTTCGATCCGGCGTTTGACGCCGATCGGAGACTGCTCTTCGCCGAGCATCACCAGAGCCACGCCGCGTCGGCATTCTTTCCCTCTCCGTTCGAGTCAGCGGTGATCCTGACGATGGACGGCGTGGGCGAGTGGGCGACGACGTCGCTCGCGATGGGACGCGGCCCGACGATCGAGCTGCTGCGCGAGCTGCACTTTCCCCACTCACTCGGGCTGCTGTATTCCGCTTTCACCTACTACACCGGCTTCCGCGTGAACTCCGGCGAGTACAAGGTGATGGGCCTGGCGCCCTACGGCGAGCCTCGATTCGCCCGGCTGATCCTCGATCACCTCGTCGATCTGAAGCCGGACGGCACATTCCTGCTCGATCAGCGTTACTTCGACTACTGCACCGGGCTCACGATGACCAACGCACGATTCGACGCGCTGTTCGGCGGACCCGCCCGCGCGCCGGACGAGCGACTCACGCAGCGCCACATGGACCTGGCCGCGTCGGTGCAGGCCGTGACCGAGGAGATCGTGCTGCGGTTGACGCGCGCGATCGCACAGGAGACCGGGGCGCGAGCATCTGTGCCTGGCCGGCGGCGTCGCGCTGAACTGCGTCGCGAATGGGCGCGTCTGGCGCGACGGCCGCTTCGAGCGGATCTGGATCCAGCCCGCGGCGGGAGACGCCGGCGGCGCGGTCGGCGCGGCCCTTGCCGCCTGCCACGGGCACCTCGAACAGCCCCGGCAGCTCGAGCACGCGGCCTGGACGCGCATGAGCGGCGCCTTTCTCGGACCGGCGTTCACCGACGATGACGCGGCCGCTCGGCTGAGCGACGGCCGGCGCGCGCTTTCGGCGCCTGTCGGATGCTGAGCTCATCGATCGCGCGTCGTCGGACCTGGCGGCCGGACTCGCCCTTGGCTGGTGTCAAGGCCGGCATGGAGTTCGGGCCGCGCGCGCTCGGCAACCGGTCGATCCTGGCGGATGCCCGGTCGGTGACCATGCAGTCGGTGTTGAACTTGAAGATCAAGTACCGCGAGAGTTTCCGGCCCTTTGCCCCGTCCGTGCTCGCCGAACGCGTCGCGGACTGGTTCGATCTCGATATCGAAAGTCCATACATGATGCTGGTCGCCGGCGTGGCGGCGTCCCGGCGTCGACCAGTGACCGCCGAGGAGCAATCGCGGTTCGGTCTCGACAAGCTGAACGTGGCCCGTTCGGAAATCCCCGCGGTCACGCACGTCGACTACTCTGCGCGCATTCAAACGGTGCATGCGGAGACCAATCCGCGATATCATGCGCTGCTGCGTGCGTTCGAGGCGCGCACGGGGTGCCCGGTGCTGGTGAATACCAGTTTCAACGTCCGCGGCGAGCCCATCGTCTGCACACCCGAGGACGCGTTCCGCTGTTTCATGGGCTGCGAGCTGGATGCGCTGGCCGTCGGAAACCTCTACCTGGTCAAGACCGAGCAGGATCCCGCCCTGAAACGGAGCACGAAAGAGGCGTTCGATGCAGACTAGGGCCGTTCTCCCTTTCCTGTAGCGGGCAATCCTGCCAAATGCCGCCGGAATGCTCGCGGCTAGGGGCGGTTTCCTGTTACGAGGAAGTGAGAACGGCTCTAGACACTTTCTAAGAAAGAGATCGTAACGGTTGAAGCAAGTTTGTCACGCGGCAAGCGCGGCCTCCTCGTGGATCTTTCGAATCTGGGTGTCAAGCTCGTCGAGCGCGGCCCGCAGCGGACGCGGCAGCTGGTCGTTCGGGGAGAGCAAGGCGGGCCACGCAGGCCGCAGGATGCGGAGATAGAGCTTGGCGGAGAAGAAGGCCACCTTCAGCCCGTACGTCGTGGCGGTGTAGCGGTGGGTCTGGGGAATCCGGTGGATGAGGCCTTTGAGCCGGAGGCGCCGGAGGTCATAGGTCATCTGCGCGGCGGAATAGGGGCGCCCGAGGAGGGCGGCGACGGACGGGCGGAGATCGCGATTCCGGAAGCCGCGCGGCAGATGGGTGAAGGCCGGTGATGGCTTGAAAGAGCGCCATGACACGGGGATCGCCAAAGCGCAGCGCCGAGACGCGCTGCCCGCGCTCAACGGTCGGTTGTTGGAGCCGATCGAGCGCGTCCTGCGTGAGCACGCACTGGTGGCTCACCCGTTCGACCTCGAGCAGTTTGCGATTGGCCTGGTCGCCCAGGTCGCCGCAGGTGGGACAAATTGGGCACCGCCTTCGCGACATAGAAATCCTTCGGGTTGTTGATGGTGGTCTCGGTGCGCAACGCGCGCTGCTCTTTGAAGTACTGCTTGACGTGCGACGACTTGTACTCGACATGCAGACTCGGCTCGACCCCGTCGGTGATGACGCGCGTGCGATAGCCCCAGGCCGGCGGGGGCGTGGCTTTCGTCAGTGCGTCGTGGAAACAACAGGCCTACGCGGTCAGGCCGCCCGAGATCGAGATTCTCGCGAATGACGGCCTCGAAGAAGTGGCGGCCTTGCACCGGCCGCGCAAACACTTGCGTCAGGCTGACCTCCACTTGCTGCAGCGCGAGCCGATGCGTGTAGCCGGCCGCGCGATCGGCCGCGGTCACCGGCGACGGCAGCCGCGCCGCCCAGCGATCAAAGAAGGCCTGCACATCGGCCGGCCCGAGCCGATCGCAGATCGTCTGGAGGCGCGTCGGGTCCGCACACGCGAGAAACCCGTTGTCGAGACTCTCGAAGCCGATGTCGCGCGCGACGGAGTTGCTGTTTCACCCATTCGTGCCCGTTCAGACAGAGCTTGATCGGGTACGGCAGATAGGTCCCGAGCTTGAGAAACGCCGGGCCCCACTCGGGATCCTGGACGTAGAAGTAGTAATGATTGACGGCGACCGACTGCCGCGAGAAGTCGAACGTGACGCCGCCCTGCGGCCCCGATCGCTTGTGCGCCTTGAACGCCCGCATCTTCTCTTGCGCCACCCCGATCACGACGACTCCCTCGGCCATCGGCCGACGCGCGCGATAGCTCGGCCACCACCTCATCTTTCCGTTGGCCGCGCTCGAACGCGATCAGTGGCACCTCCTGCGTCGTCGCGTACGTCTTGATCGCGCCGACGACAACCGATCGTGGATGGGCGTGAACAATGCCGGCGAGGGGATCGGGTGGCCCAAGTGATCGCGGAGGAAGTAGCACAGCCCACCGGACGTCTGCAGCTTCGGCATGTAGGCATGGAGGTAGAGACGATCGAGGCAGCGGATGGACAGCGTCACGTGGTCGCGAATAAGCTCGTGGACGTTGGGCATCAGCAGCTCCTTTGGCGAGGAAATCGCCCGATGCTACTCCACGCGGGAGTACGCCGAGGTCCCTGACGTCGGCGCCAACGCTTTATTCCCAGTGAAGCTGCGCCTCAAACCACCATGCGCTCTTCACTCGACGGTTTGAGGCGCAGCTTCACTGGCAGCCCGTGGTGCAAGTGCGGCTGCATTCGACCGGCGCTGCATCCCGCCTGGCGGCGTTGCTCCTCCCTCAAATATTGCCCACGCCAGGGCGAGAAGGCGCCGGCGCCGGCGTTGTCGGGGGACATCCAAAGCGAGTCTGGAATGGCTCCAGGGCCGGCCTCGCAGAGGCGGGCCACTCATGAAAGAATAGGGGACGGACATTATTCACAGGAGACATGGGATGAACGTTAAGCGCTTGTTTGCGACGACGATGATGACGGCGGCGATTGTGGGTGCCGCGTGCGCGGCGACCACGCTGGCGGCTCAGGAGAAGACCGCTCCGGCCAAGAAAGCCGAGCCGGCCGCCAAGAAGGCGGAGGGTGGCAGGACGATCGAGCTCACCGGCGACGACACGATGAAGTACAACGTGACCGCCATCAAGGCCAAACCGGGTGAGGCCCTGCACATCAAGCTGACCAACAAGGGCACGATGCCGAAGATGGCAGCCGCCCACAACTTCGTCCTGCTCAAGAAGGGCACTGACATGAACGCCTTCACCACCGCGGCGGTGATGGCCGGCGCGACTGACTACATCCCGGCCAAGTTCAAGGATCAGATCATTGCGTCCACGAAGATGGCCGGGCCGGGAGAGACGGTCGAGGTCGACTTCAAGGCGCCAACCGCGCCGGGCACCTACGACTTCATCTGCAGCTTCCCTGGACATTTTGCGACCATGAAGGGGACGCTGACGGTCGGGTAACTAAAGGCTGGAAGGGGCGGAGCCCGGGACTCAGGCTCCGCCCCCTCAGGCAAATTCCTCCCCGCGCCTCGGGTTGGTCCGTCGTGCCCGAGGCCGTTATTCTTTTTTCAGCACTTCAATCATCCCGCCGGCGCGTTCCTTCGCGGGCGTCAATCCAGTGGGAGTCCGTATGTCTGCGCGTGTCAGGATTCTGGTGTTGGCAATTACTGCGGTGGTCGTCGGCTCGCTGTGGGGAGTCGCATCAGCCGAGGCTCAGACGTACCAGCCTCGCCATGAAGGCATCGGCATTGGCATCAAATCCGGGCCGCTGTTCTCCTCGCTGAGCTCGAATGTTTCCGGCAACGAATTCGATAACAGAACCGGGTGGATTGGCGGGCTGTTCATCGGCGGGAACCGACCCGGTGTGCTCGGCGCTGCCATGGAGCTGCTGTACGCGCGGAAAGGCGCGAACGATCCGAACTCGTCGCAATCGGTCACGATTGACTACTTCGAGATACCTCTTCTGCTGCGGATTAACATAGGCTCCAACAGCCTGAACGGAGTCAACATTTACGGCGTTGCCGGCCCGTCCTTCGATATCCGGCTCAAGGCGAAATTGAACACCGGCGAAAGTCTGACCGACCAGACGGCCGGCGCGGACATCGGCTTCGCGGCCGGCGCCGGTATTGAAATCACGCGCTTCCTCATCGAGGGGCGTTACACGCGAGGTCTGCGAAACATCGCCACGAACGAGCTCGAGCTGGGAGGGAAGCTGAACGCGCACACGGTCGCGATCTTCTTCGGCATTCGGTTCAACTAATCCGGAAAGCACTTGACTTGACCTGGTATCGAAGCGGCGCGCCGTGGCGGCGCGCCCAGCCTAGCACGTCACGTCAAGTGACTTTCCGGATGAGACGAGCGCCGGGCCTCGAGACCCGGCGCTCACCTGCATCTACACCGCGGCTTTGCCCCGCGCCGGTGTGGCCTTGCGAGGGCCCTTGGGAGCCGCTGTTCGAGTCCGCATGACGGACCCGAGCGCCAGCAGGTTGAGGGCGTGCTCGGTGGCCTGAATCGCCGCCGCAAGCTGGTCGGAATCGACGCCACGCGTCTTGAGCCCGTGCTCCCACTTGATCGTCGTCTCCACAAGCGCGTCGGTCTTGCCGCCCGGCGGGATGTGCACTTCGTAATCGAGCAGCTTCGGGATCCGGATACCCAGCTGAGGCTCGATGCTCTTGAGCGCCTGCATGAACGCGTGGTACCCGCCGTCGCCGGTCGCGGTCGCCTGGATTTCCCTGTCCCGGCAGCGCACGAGAATCGTCGCCACGGGATGAAGCCCGCTGTTGCTCACGACCGAGTAGTCCTTGACCTCGAAGACGCGAAGCTGCGGCGTTTCGAGCAACTCCGAGATCAGAAAGGGCAGGTCGGCCGTAGTGACGTGCTTCTTCTGATCGCCCAGCTCGACGATCCGCTGAAGCAGCTTGCTGCTTCTGCTCTGCGGTCAGGGTAATGTTCAGCCGCTCGAGGTTGAACTCCAGGCTGGCCTTGCCCATCAACTTGCCCATCGCATAGGTGCGATGGAGCCCGAATCGTGACGGTCCGAGACGGCTTTCGTACAGCCGGCCCTTCATGTCGCCGTCGGCATGGATGCCCGCCGCCTGGGTGAAGACGTTCTCGCCGACGATGGGCTTGTTCACGGCGATCCGGCGGCCCGAGAAGACTTCGACCAGATTGCTGATGTCGGCCAGCGCGCGCTCGTTGACGCGCGTGCTGAGCCCGGCATGATCCCGAAGCGCCACGACGACCTCGTCGAGCGACGCGTTGCCGGCACGCTCGCCCATGCCGTTCACCGTGCAATGGACGCCGCGCGCGCCGGCGATTGCGGCTTCCAGCGTGTTCGCGGTGCCGAGTCCGTAGTCGTTGTGCCCATGGTAGTCGAAGTGCTGGCGAGGGAACGCCGAGACAATTCGAGTGACGAACTCGCGGACCTGGGCGGGACTGAGGATTCCCAGCGTGTCGCAGACCATGATGCGGTCCACCGGCAGCTCGACGAGCCCGCCGAGATGCGCCATGACGTAGTCCGGCGAGCCAATCATGCCGCCCGACCAGTCCTCGAGGTACACGTTGAACTTCACGCCGCGTTTCGTCCCGTAGTCGACCGTGCGGCGGATGTCATCCAGGTGCTGCTCTGGCGTGCGTCGCAGCTGCTCGCGGCAATGCCGCAGCGATCCCTTCGTGAGCAGGTTGACGACGTTCGCGCCGGCGCTGCGCATCCAGTCGATCGACTGGTTGGTGTCGACGAATCCGAGCACCTCGACGCGATCCGTCAACTCTTCGCGTTCCGCCCATTCGATGACGCCCTTCAGCGCGGCGCGCTCACCCTCGCTTGTTCGCGCCGAGGCCACCTCAATGCGATCGACCTTGACACGCTCGAGCAGGCGTCTGGCAATCGTCAGCTTCTCGGTCGCGGTCAGCGACACCCCTTCCGCCTGTTCGCCATCGCGCAGCGTCGTGTCGAGGACCTCAATACGCTTCATGGGTCCATTGTCGCATCAGCCGCCATGGTCGTCCTACTGCAGGTAGAACGCGAACAGGCTCTCAGCCGCGGCCACCACCACATACTGCCGGCCGTCGAGCAGGTAGGTTGCTGGACTGTTGGTGAGCTGCGCCCCGAGCTGCGCGTGCCAGAGAATCCTTCCGGTCATCGCGTCGAACGCGATGAAATTGCCCGATGGGTCGCCCGAAAAGACCAGGCCGCCTCCCGTGCTGAGGACTCCGGGCTGCTGGCTGGATCCCCAGCCGCGCTGCGCGTACTTGTGAACCCATTTGGGCTCGCCAGTCCGATAGTCGATGGCCATCAGCCTGGACTCGAACATGCCGCCGTGCCACTCCTGACCGCGGCCGTACCCGGTCGGGTCGTTGGCATCCGGAGAGAGATAGAAAATGCTGCCGGCATCGGTGGCGTTGACGTAGAGCAATCCCGTCTTCGGACTGAACGCCTGCGCGGGAAAATTGACCGCGCCATCCGACGTCGGAAACACGAGCGTCCCTCCGGGCGATCCCTCCTTGGCCGGGTTCGGGACGAGCTGCCCGTTGTCCACGCCCAGGTAGGAGTTCGACAGCGCGAAGGGCTTGACGACCAGCGGCTTGCCGCTGGTGCGATCGAGCAGGAAGTAGTAGCCGTTCCGGTTCGTCTGCGCGAGAAGCTTGCGCGGGCGTCCGTCGATCGTGCCGTCGACGAGGATCGGCACTTCGGTCGCGTCCCAGTCGTGCGTATCGTGCGGCGACGTCTGGTAGTACCACGCCATCTTGCCGGTGTCGAGATTCAGCGCGACGATCGAGCACGTGTACAGGTTGGCGCCTTCGCGGCTCTTGCCGTTGTAGGTCGGTGTGGCCTGGCCGGTTGGCACATACACGAGGTTCAACTCGGGGTCGTAGGTAGGCGGCTGCCAGGGAGCGCCGGCGCCGATCGCCGCAGCCTGTGGGTTGGGCCACGTCTCGATGCCCGGCTCACCGGCCGCGGGCGTGCTCACCCACTTCCACTGCGACGCACCTGTCTCCGGGTCCAGCGATTCGAGGAAGCCCACGCTTCCACCGGAGTCACCGCCGATGCCAACGAGCACGTGATTCTTGATGACGATGGGCGCGGCCGTGGACCAGTTGGTCGCGTCCGCGGCGGTGAGCTTGCGGCTCCAACGTTCCTTGCCGTTCGTCGCGTCGAGCGAGACCACGCTGTTGTCCGGATTGACAATGAAAATCGCGTTGCCGAGCATACCGACGCCGCGATTGCCGATCGCATTGCGGCCCCGCCACACGTAGTGCCACACCTGGCGCCCGGTGCGGGCGTCGACCGCATACACGTGATTCGGCGCCGAAAGGTACAGCATGCCGTTCACCATCAGCGGCATCGCCTTGATGATTGGCGCCGCGGCGGCGGCCGCGGGTCCGCCGGGTCCCGCCGGCGTCGGGCCGCCCGGCGGGCCGCCCATCACGGCGCCGGTCGTACTGGATGTCGTGTGGTAGATCCACGCGAGCGACAGGTTCTTCACGTTCGCGGCCGTGACCTGATCGAGCGGACTGTAATGACGGCCCGAGTAGTCACCGTGATAGGTCGGCCAGGCGTCCGTCGGAGGTCTCGTGAGGAGCGCGGAATCGAGCGGCCCTTGCGCGGCGAGCCACACTGGCAGCGTCAGGGCAGCGAGGAGAACGACCAGCAGTGAACGGCGGCTCATGAAACGGCTCCTGGTGAATCGGCGTCACGCATCACTTCAACGTGACCAGATATGCCGTCAGGTCGTGCATCGCGTTGTCGGTCAAGGTGCGCATGAGGTCGAGGTGCCCCTGGAGCGGGTCCATGATCTCGACCTTCGGCTGGTCGCCGTTGCGGGCGACCGTGCGCTGGACGCCCTGGCTGTCCCGCAGCGTGACGTAGAAGTCCGTGACCCACAGCAGCGTCCCCGAGATCGGCGCTCCGGTCGCGGGCGTGATGGTGACCCTCTTCGGCGCTTCGTTCGGATCGGGTGGCGAATTGAAGGAGGGCGGGTAGCCGCCGCTGCCGCGTGGCAGCACGATCCGGCCCTGAATGGCTGCGACCGGCAGCCGCGATCCGATGCCTTTCAGATCGCCGGTCGCCGAGTGGCATTTCGTGCATCCGCCGGCGCCGTTGAAGTAGGCTTCGCCGGCCTTGGCGTCTCCAACCACGACCGCGGTGATCTGGCCGCGGCCGCCCGCGCCACGGCCTGGCGGGAAGAGCGATCGCAGAAACACGGAGAGATCGGCGACATCGGCGTCCGCCAGCGCGACGGCTGGCATCCGCCGCTCAGGCCGGCCGACTTTCAAGAATTCCGCGAGCTGCCTTCCGCCGTCGTTGGCAAGGGCGATCGCCGACGTCGACAAGTCGGCTGCCGCTTCGGCGCCGCCGCGGCCGGTTGGACCATGGCAGGTGATGCAGTTCTGAGCGTAGATCTGCTGCCCGCGCCCGATCGCCGCGGGGTCGAGGACCGGTGCGCCGCGGCCGCCGGCGCCGCGCCCTTGCCCGGGACCGCCCGGGGCCGGCGGAGGCGCGCCTCCGGGTGGTTGCTGTGCACGCAGCCCAATCGTCATGCCGAGCACGAGCCAGACCGTCATCAAGCTGCGGCGCATATCGATACCTTAATACGGAAGGTTGCGCCCGCGCCCTCGCGGGCGCGCAACAATACCATGTCAAGTCAAGTGCTTTCCGGGACCAGGACCTTCACGGGGAGAGCCGATGCCGAGATTCGCTGCCAACCTCACGATGATGTTCAATGAAGTGCCGTTCCCTGAGCGGTTCGCCGCCGCGGCACGCGCGGGATTCAGAGCCGTGGAGTTCCTTTTTCCGTACCGAGTACCCACCCGAGGATCTGGCCGGCTGGCTGCGGCAGCATCGACTCGAGAACGTGCTCTTCAACCTGCCCCCCGGGAACTTTGCCGCCGGCGATCGTGGATTGGCCGCCGTCCCCGGACGAGAGGCGGAATTTCGCGAGGCGGTTGCGCGTGGAATCGAGTACGCGCGGCATCTAGGCACGCCACGCGTACACGCAATGGCCGGGATCCAGCCGCCTCACGCCGATCGGACGGCGTGCCGCGAAGTCTTCGTCCGCAACCTCCGCTACGCCGCCAGCGAACTGGCTGCACATAGCCTGACGCTCGTCATCGAGCCGATCAACACACGCGACATGCCGGGATTTCTGCTCACGACCCAGGCCGAGGCACAGGCGATTTGCCATGAGGTCGGCGCCGCCAATCTCCTCATGCAAATGGACCTGTACCATGCACAGATCATGGAAGGCGACCTGGCGACGAAGCTTCGCAAGTACCTCAGCGGCGTCAGCCACGTCCAGATTGCCGGTGTCCCCGATCGGCACGAGCCGGATGAAGGCGAGGTCAACTACGACTACCTGCTGCAGCTCGTTGACGATCTGGGCTATGCGGGCTGGATCGGTTGTGAGTACCGCCCGCGCGGCCGCACGGAAGAGGGGCTCGGATGGATGAGGAAGTGGGCGCGGCCGTGACCTACATCGGCAGCGACGCGCGAAGGAGTTCCTGATCGCCGCGTGCCTGCGACCTGAGGGGATTACGCAACGGCCGCCCGAATCCCTCGAACTGAATCACCATGACGTCTGCGTCGGCGAGCCGTATGCCATCTGCGTAGCTCAGGCTGTGGGCGCCGAAAAAGTGCACGTGCACGTCGCCTGGCCGCCGATGGGCGTCGAACTTGAAATGGTGGTGCTCGATGTTCGCGACGCTGTGACACATCTCGGCCGCGCCGGTCGCAATCGCCTTGGCCCAGATCGGATGCCCTGCCCGCTCGATCGTGACCCGGCCCGGCACTGATTCGAAGTCAGGATCCAGGACAAGCTCCGGGCCGATAGCGCAGGTTCGCAGCTTCGAGGCCGCGAGGTTGAGATAATTCGTCCGTTCGAAGACATGATCGGAGAACTCGTTGCCGGCGGTCATGCCGACTCTGCGCGGCCAGCCCTCGGTGTCGATCACATAGACCCCGGCAATCTCGGCTTCCTCGCCGCCGTCATCCGAAAAGGGCGGCACGTCAAGCGGCTCGGCGTGCGCGCGCAGAATGGCGCCGTTGCCCTTGTAGAACCATTCCGGAGGTGTGCCGACGCGGCCGGGGGCGGGCCGCCCACCCTCGAGGCCGGCCCGAAACATCTTCATGCTGTCTGTCAGGTCCGCGTCGCTCCTGCCGTGCATGGCATGGCGGTTCTCCGCGCTGCCCAAGTGCGTCAACCCCGTACCGGAGACCAGACAGCGCGCAGCATCCACCGGGTGATCGATTGGAACCAGCAACCGCCATCCGGATCGCCCGTCGTACACCTCGTCGTAGGAGAGCTTCTCGCCGCCCATGTCGCGCTGAAGGAGCGCGGCGAGCGAGGTGTCCGACGAGAGGGCCGCGGAGACCAGGCCGTAGACGCAGTCGCAAGCGGTCATCAGGCGCAAGTGCGGCTCTTCGACGACCGCGACGCGACGCGTCGTGCCCTGTTGCAGCTGAACGAGTCTCACCATCTCGCTTACTGCGCGGCGAACTTGAAGACGGTGGTCGTCCGGTATTCCTGTCCTGGCCGCAGCACCGTCGATGGGAAGGTCGCGTGGTTCGGCGAGTCCGGATAGTGCTGAGTCTCGAGACAGAATCCTGCGCGACGGCCGTATTTCACGCCGCCTTTTCCAGTGATCGTCCCGTCCAGAAAGTTACCGGAATAGAACTGAAGGCCTGGTTCGGTGGTGGAGACCTCGAGGGTACGGCCCGTGACGGGTTCCGAGACCCGCGCCGCAAGGACCATGCCGCTGTCCTGTCGATTGAGAGCGAAATTGTGGTCGTAGCCGTTGCCGCGCTCGAGCTGCGCATCCTTCTGGTTGATGCGAGCCCCAATCGGCGTCATCTGCCGAAAATCGAACGGCGTTCCTTCCACGCTCGCAAGCTCGCCCGTCGGAATCAATCCGGCGTCCACCGGCGTGTAACGGTCAGCGGCGATCATCAGCTGGTGGGAGAGGATGTCCGTCGCCATCGACCCGGCCAGGTTGAAGTAGCTGTGCTGCGTGAGGTTGATGACCGTGGCCTTGTCGGTTCTCGCACCGTAGTCGATCCTGAGCTCATTGGCATCGGTCAGCGTGTAGGTCACGGTCGCCTGGACCGTGCCCGGATAACCTTCGTCCCCATCGGCGCTCGTATGGGTGAACACGATGCCGGCGCCGCGCTGATCCTGGAACGGCGCCGCGGTCCAGACCGCCTGATCCCAGCCCTTCAGACCGCCATGGAGATGGTTGGGCCCGTTGTTGGTGGCGAGCGCATAGTGCCTGCCGTCCAGCGTGAACGTGCCTCGCGCGATTCGGTTGCCGTAGCGTCCGATGATGGCGCCGAAGTACGGGGGGTTCGTGAAATAGCCGGCGGCGTCGTCATGCCCAAGGACGACATCGTCGAAGTGACCCGCGCGGTCCGGCACCTTCACAGACACGATGATTCCGCCGTACGTCATCGCGCGGACTTCCATGCCGTTCGCATTGCGCAGCGCGATGAGATCGATCGCGCGCCCGTCAGCGGTGGCGCCAAAGGAAGTCCTCGTCAGCCGTGCAGGTGACTGTGGCATGGGTGTGGATGACCTGTCCGAGCAGCCGAAGGTCAGGAGAATCGCGGTCAGCGTTGCGCCACAAGTGTGCACGCGCATGGGTGCGACCCGACGCCGCTACTTGACCGGCTCAGGAAACGCGAACACCGGGTCGACGTCGATCGGAACGTCGCGCGCGCTCGAGAGGGCCGTCTTCAAGTCGGCCGGCATCTTGTCGTATTTCGCGAACCACGTTTCGGTGCGGGCACGATCTCCTGCGGCTTCCTGTTCGAGCAGTTCTTTGGTCAACGCGGCGAGTGCCGGAGGGATCTTCGCGTAGTCGATCCGGTAGCGGGTGCCGGCCTTCGAGATCGCGCCCCGCTCGGCGAGAAAATTGAACTCCATCATCTCCGCACGACCATGCGCCTCTCCGGTGCCGAAGCGGACCGTGCGGAAGATCCCGGCCACGTACGACGCGTAATACTCCTCCAGCCGATCCTTCTGGAGCACGCCGCGGTCGACCAGCCACTTCAGTCCGTGCATGCCGACGACATCCGCTTTCGCCTCCTCGAGGGCGCCGAACGCACCGCCAATCGCCTCGCGAATATCGACCTGCCTGCCGTCACGACGGGAGAACGCCGGGCCGAGGCCGTGGCAGATCTCGTGCATCAGCGTCATCGCGAGATAGCCCTCGGCAGAGGCGCGCTGCGCCTGGCCGGGCTCGAGGACGCGGGCCGCGAGCGGGAGGATGATTTCGCGCACGCGCGCGTCCATGAAGTTCTTGAAGAAGATCTTCTTCGTGCCTTTCTCCTGATGGATGCGCGGGTCGTTCGGCAGGTTGTCGGCCACGGCCTGATAGCCGTGCCGCAGGTCGCCCGATCGGAACGGGGCGTCCATCACCTCCATGGGAGTGGCATGGCCGCGAACGGACGGCCGGTCCTGCGGCGCAAGTGGCAGGGCGTCCTGCAGGTCGGCGATGTACTGCTGGTAAACGGCCAGCTTTCGGCTTTCGGCTTCGTTCCGGATGAGCACGGCGCCGCCGTACGAGGTCTTTACGCCGAGCAGGCCGTCGAGATATGTCTGGTACGGCGCGAAAATGACGTCGAATTTCGGGTCCTTCAAATCCAGCCACGCCAGATCGCTCTTGTAGTAGTCGTCGGAGAGAAGGGCGTCGGCGCGCAGGCGCAGAAAGCTCGCGAACGCCGCGTCGTCCGAAAGGGCGGCGGCCCGGCGGAGCGCCTCGGCCGCGGGCGCCACGAACTCGTGGAATTCCTCGTGATACGGCCGTCCGATCAGGTCAGCGCCCTGTCGATACACTACCGTTTGGCCGCTGTACAACTCAGCTTTCCTGGCCGGGTGCGCTGCCGTGTACGCCTCGATTTGGGCGCGCGTGAGATCCGCCGGATACAGCGCGTGGCCGGGAGGCATCGGCATCGACCCGATGAACGGCTTGTTCTCGTCCACCAGATCGAACCGGCTGCCGTTGATGAACAGATATCGGCGTACCTTGGAGGCAAGCGGTGACGCGTCACCCTCGAGCGCGTTGTACAGCGCGAGCCCGGGAGGGTCGCTCTGGCGCCAGTACGCGCGCTCGAGCGCCTGATTGGCGGCGACGAGCTCGTTCACCAATTGCTGTTCGCGGGCGCTCAAGGCGGCCGCGTTGAACGGCATCTGCACCTGCTTGAATTGCGCCAGGCGCCGATCGAGATCGGGCGTCACCGACCGCAGCGCCGCCGCCGTGTCCACGGAGGCGGCTTGCGCCTTCGCCGGCGGGCCTGCGCGGCGCTGGGCCAGCGCGCCCGCAACGGCGCACACGAATACCGAGGCCGCCACGGCGAAGACTCGCATCCTGGTCATGGGGCCGATTGTGCCAGTACTCAGGGAGAAGTTCGAACTTTCGAACGTAAACCTCGAAGTTCGGCCCCACGCCCGCGCTCGGAGCCCCAGGCCTTCAGGCCCGGAGCGCTCGGCTGGGAGCCGATCGGCCTTCAGGGGAAGTTCCGCGAAGCGCCCCTATCCCCGCCGCGTGACGTCGGACACCGCGGTCGAGGCCGTCTCTTTGAGATCGCGGGCATATCGCTCCGCTTCGTCTGCGGTTCGCGCGACGACGTCGCGAGTGCGGTCGAACATCTCGCGACCACGGTCGGCGAGGTCGCTCGCGCTGTCGGCCGCCCGCTCATACGCATCCGACGCGGTGTCCGCCAGATCGCCCGCGCGCTTACCCAACTGACTCCGCAGTTCAGCGCCCGATCTCGGCGCAAACAGCAACCCGAGGCCCGCGCCGATCGCGGCGCCCGCAATGAGCCCCATCATGAAACCCGCGCCTCCGCTGTTGCCGCCGCGATCGTAAATGTCCGCCATGGAGCCTCCTTGGAAATGCGTCAGTCCGTGATCAGTGAATACTTCCCGGTCGCCCGAGCCGGTCGCCGCCTTCGTTGCGCAGGTTCCACCCCTCGGTAGCCACACCGACTGCCCGCTGGACGGTGCCCCGGAAGGCGGTCAACTCCTGCGCGAAATCCTCGAGTGCCGGTTCCATTTGGCGCCTCAGGGCGCGGCCCCGCTCGGTGAAAAAGAGGTAGCCGACGAGGGCGCCCAGCACCGCACCGGCGATCATCGCCGGCATGAGTCGCGAATCGTCGTTCATGCGCGCCTCCTTAATCGCGGCATCGGCGTCCGCGGTTTTCCGGGATGTGTTCAAGTCCTGTGCCAGCCGCGCCACCGAGGCGCGTTCAACAAATGATGTCTTTTCGGGCAGGTCGAGAAGTATCTGCGTCGTGTTTCGAGACGCCGGTGCGTTGTTACTTGATCTTGCCGAGCACGCGGCCCAGCAGCTTCACACCGTAGATCGCCGCCCGATTCCGGATTTCTTCCATGTCGCCGGGCAGGCCCGGCAGGCCGAGCGCGCGCATGTCTTCGGCGGCGGGATCGGCGCCGCGGTCCGGTGTGCAGGCAATCCAGTAGAGAATCTTCACCAGATCGTCCTTTGGAATCTCCTGGACGATTTGATCAAACACGTACCATGGGACGAACCGCTCGACGTCAAGCTGAAAGACATCTGGCACGGCCGCCGCATAGAGATAGTTGCGCACCTTTTGCACCGGATCGATCACCTTGCCGGGGTTCCAGCGGGGCAGGGCATCCACGAGGGTCTGCAGCTTGTCCGCAACGTCGGGATCCGGTTGCTGATCATCGCGGGCGATGGGCGTGACGATACTGCTGTCCGGCGGAAGGCCCTTGTCAAACGTCAGGTCGTCGTCGATGTTCTTGGGCGTCACCGCTTGCCAGGACCCTGGTGCCGAAGGGCATAACGTCGGCTGACTTCCGGCAGCCGCCGGCAGCGGAGGCGGGTTCGGTGCGGAGGCCGCCTGAGGAGGCGAGGGGATGGCCTTGGGGGTGGTGGCTGGCGGAGGAGTGACCGTCTTGGCTGGCGTTTCGGTCCCGCTGCGCGCGGGCGCCACCGCCCCGGTGGGCGCCTCGGCCTTTCCAGGTGTCGACGGAGAAGCTGCCGCGCGTTCCGCATCGCTCAGCTTGGGTGTGACCAGCACATTGCGCCGGAACCGCGGTATCGCTGCCGTCCCGGTCGACGCAGCGGCTTGTTCGGGCGGAGCGCTGTAGCCGATGTGCCCGCGCCATTCAGCGAGGAAGCCCACCGCGAACCAGGCGCCGATCGCGACAGCCACCCACCCCTTGCCGCTGCGGGCGGCAAATCGCTGTTGCGCGTCCCAGCGGAACATCTTGGCGCCCGCCAGACAGCCGGCAACGCCGATCAGCGTGAGCGCGAGCAGGCTGAAACGGACGGGGGCGAGCCCGCTCCCGGTCACACACGCCT
Source organism: uncultured Acidobacteriota bacterium (assembly GCA_963724645.1). Lineage (GTDB taxonomy): Bacteria > Acidobacteriota > Vicinamibacteria > Vicinamibacterales > SCN-69-37 > CAVXSP01. The sequence goes on along the minus strand of CAVRVJ010000002.1, from coordinate 97,552 downwards.
GCATCGCCTCCACCGCATAACGGCCCGGGAAGAACGCCGAGACATGGAGCGCCCAGTCGGGAAGGCTCGACAACTGGACGGCTACGCCGCCGATGATCAACATCGGCAGAAAAATGCACTGACCGAGCGCCTGCACCGCCGGAACGTTGTCGGCGAGCATGGCGATCACGAGACCGAGGCCCAGAAACGCAAACGTCACGAACGTGAACGCGACCCAGAGTTCGAGGGGGTGTCTGGGCAGCGGCATGCCGACCCCCATGGCGATGGCGAGCTGCAAGAGGCCGGCGGAGATGACCGCGACATACCGGGCGGCCACAGTGCTCATGATGAGCGCGCCCGTCGCGATCGGCGCGAGCCGGAAGCGCCGCCACACGCCGCGTTCGCGCTCACTGACCATGGTGGTCGGCAGGCCAAAGCACGCGCCCCCGAGAATGGTCACGGTCAGCAGTTCGCCCATGTGGCGGGCAAGCGGGACCCGCTCGTATCGATACAGCACCCAGAACGCGATCAGGAAAATGACCGGAAACAAATAGCCGTAGATGAGCGCCATCTTGTTCCTGAAGTGCAGGCGCAGACTGATCCGGAGGTGCTGCAGCAGTCCGTTCATGTCCGTGCGCCCCCGCCGGTCAGCTCCAGAAAGACATCCTCAAGCCTGGCCTTCTGGACGTGCAACTCGACAAGTTCGATGTGGTGCTCTGCCAGCAACGCCATGAGTGCCGCCAGCGTGCCCTGGACCTCTGTCGTGTGCAGGCGCGCGGTCATCCCGTCGCACTCGACGTCCTGGGCGCCCGGCAGGCGTGCCAACGACGCACCGTCGAGGGGCGCGGCCGCTGACACCGAGATGGATTGCCTGGCGCTCGACCGTGCGATCAGCTCGCGGGGACTGCCGGTCGCGATGATGCCGCCGCGGTCGATGATTGCGATGCGATCGCACAGCGCCTCGGCTTCCTCGATGTAGTGCGTTGTCAGCAGGACGGTGTGCCCTTCCTGTTTCATTTTGAAGATCTCGCCGTGGAGCTCGCGGCGGGATTGCGGATCGAGGCCGGCGGTCGGCTCGTCGAGGAAGACGAGCTCCGGCTCATTGACGAACGCGAGCGCCAGGGCGAGCCGCTGGCGTTGACCGCCCGACAGCGTGTCAAAAGGGACGTCGGCTTTGTCCTCGAGCGCGAATCGTGCCAGCAGCCGCCGAGGCTCCGCGTGACGCGCGTAGAAGGCCGCGAACAGCTCGAGGGCCTCGAGGGGCGTGATCTTGTCCTGCAGGGCCGTGCTCTGCAGAGCCGCGCCAATCTTCTGCTTGACGTCCCGCCGCCGGCGTCGCGCGTCGATGCCGCAGACTTCTATCGACCCGTCATCGGGCTCTCTGAGCCCGATGACGCATTCGACGGTCGTCGTCTTGCCGGCGCCGTTCGGTCCGAGGAGTCCGAAGATCTCTCCGTCCTCGATCTCAAAGCTCACGTCCCGCGCAGCCTGCACGCTTCCGTAGCTCTTGCGGAGACGGCGGACGACAACTTTTTTCGGCATCCGTTCCGGCTATTTCTCGATCATGTAGATCTCGCGCCGGCCGTGATCGACCAGGTCATGGTAGCCGCTCATGGCGTCCTGGAATTCCTTGTTCTCCATGGACTTGCGCGACGTCTCCGCGTAGGCCTCGAGGCTCGGGACTTCAATCTCCGAAACCACCGTCCAGTACCGCTCGGCGCTGACGTCGGTCATGACGCGCATGGATCCGAAGCCCATCTTCTCGCTCAGTTTCGCGAGGGCGAGGAATTTCTCGACCATCGGACGCGCCTTGCCGGGCTTGCAGTACATCAGATCGCGAACCAGAAACATGGGTCCTCCTTGCTGTGGGCTTTGCGTGACTACTTCAGATTCCCGGTGAAGAACTGGACGACGATCGGCCAGGAGTCCGCGGCCGCCTTCAGGTTGGCGGCCCTGCCGGCCTGCGCGAACACGAAGCCGTGACCGGCGCCCTCGTACGTATGGACGTCGTAGCTCTTTCCAAGCTTCTTCATCGCCGCGACGGTGACCGGCACCGTGGCCCCGATCCGCGCGTCATCGCCCGCGTAGTTGCCGAGCACGGGTGCCTTGAGGTTGGCGAGCAGGGCGGCCACGCTGTCTTCCGTGGCACCCTGCGAGTTGGATCCCGGAGCTTCGCCGTAGTACACGACGGCGGCATTGAGATTCGGTTGATGCGCCGCGAAGGCAAAACTCTTCGCGCCACCCCAGCAGAAGCCTATGACGCCGGTTTTCCCATTCGAGGCCGGCTGGTCCTTGCCGTAGGCCATCGCCGCGTCCAGCCGGTCGTTCACGTCAGCCGGCGTCAAGCCCTGGATCGCCTGACCCACCCCCGAGCCGAGCGAGTCGCTCCCGCCGCCGTTCGGTCCCTTACCGGAGAGAAAGTCCGGCACGATCGCGATGAAACCCTCCTGTGCCAATTGATCGCCCAGCGCGCGCGCCAGGTCGCGCATGCCGAAGATGTCGTGAATGACGAGCACGACGCCGGTCTTGGTGGAGCGCTCGGGATACACGACCCACGATTTGAGGGCCGTGCCGTCCTTCAACTTGATGTCGACCCACTCGCCATGCCGGGGGGACTCCTTCAGCTTTCTGGTGGCGTGCTCGGCGGTGCCCGGCGGAATGGCCGGGTTCCAGGGCACGTCAATTGCGGGAGTCTGGGCCAGCGCGTTCGTGGCGACGGTCAGCAGTGCGGCAAGCAGCACAGCGGGTTTCATGAGGCCTCCTGAAAGTCGGTATTATGGTCCGCCAAACTCCCAACCGACAAGATGACTCCTGTGCCGGGCGAAGTCCACAGCACCATCCTGCTCCTGTACACGGTGCTGACCGTCGTCGGGCTGATCGTCCTCATCGCGCGGTTCAAGATGAACTCGGTCGTGGCGCTGGTGATCGCGTCCTTGTTCATCGGGCTGTGCGCAAGGATGGACCCGGCACTGCTCCTGAAAGCGTTCAGGGAAGGTGTCGGCAACGTGCTGGGCTCGATCGCGATGATCATCGGGCTCGGCAACATGCTGGGAAAGATGCTGGCCGAATCCGGAGGCGCGGACCGGATTGCCAGCACGCTTGTCGCCGCCCTCGGCGAACGGCGCGTGCACTGGGCGATGATGCTCATCGCCTGCATCGTCGGCGTGCCCGTGTTCTTTCAGGTCGGGTTCGTGCTGCTGATTCCCTTGATGTTTCTGCTGGCGAAGCAGACGAGGACGCCGGTGCTGTACATCGCGGTGCCGCTGCTGGCAGGCCTGTCGGTCATGCACGGCCTGGTGCCACCCCATCCCGGCCCGATGGCCGCGATCGAAGTCCTCAAAGCGAATGTCGGTAAGACGATCTTCTACGCACTGATCGTTGGATTTCCGACGGCGATCGTCGCCGGGCCGCTGCTGGCGCCGCTCATCGCGCGCCGGGTGCCGTTCGAGCCGACCGGCGCCCTGGCGGCGCAATTCACGGAAAAGGCGGATCACGGCCATCTCCCGGGCTTCGCCATCACCGTCTTCACAGTGCTCTTGCCTGTGCTGCTGATGCTTCTGGCGACGGCCGTGGACCTGCTGGTGCCCGCCGGAAACGGCCCGCGCCGCGTCATCGATTTCATCGGCGATCCCATTCCTGCGATGCTGATCGCGGCGCTGTTCTCGTTCTACTCGCTGGGCTTCGCGCGGGGCTTCAGCAAGACCGAGATTCTGAAGTTCACCGAAGACTGCCTGGCCCCGATTGCCGGCGTACTGTTGATCATCGGGGCCGGCGGGGGCTTCAGCCGCGTGCTCTCCTACAGTGGCGTCGGCGATGCGGTCGCCGGGCTGACGGCGCATTCGCACATCCCGCCCCTGCTGCTGGGATGGCTGATCGCCGCGCTGATCCGGCTGGCGACCGGCTCTGCCACGGTCTCGATCACGACGGCGGCGGGAATTGTCGCGCCGATGCTCACGGTCATGCCTGGCGTGAACATCGAACTCATGGTGCTGGCGATGGGCGCCGGATCGGTGATCTTTTCACACGTCAACGACAGCGGTTTCTGGCTCGTGAAGGAATACCTCGGCATGAGCGTCGCCCAGACCCTGAAAACCTGGTCCGTCGTCGAGACGGTCATCTCCGTCGTCGCGCTCGTGCTCATTCTGTTGTTGAACGCGGTCGTCTGACGACGGAGAGCGTGGGCCGGCGCTACCCGCGCCCGATAAACGGCATCTTGGTGGCCATCAGGGTCATGAACTGCACGTTCGCGTCGAGCGGCAGACTCGCCATGTAGACGACGGCCCTGCCGACGTCACGCGGGTCGATGGTCGGTTCGGGGGCGATGGTGCCGTTGGCCTGGGGCACGCCCTGTTTCATCTTTTCGGTGAGCGGCGTCGCAGCATTTCCGATGTCGAGCTGGCCGCACGCGATATCGTAATTGCGCCCATCGAGCGAGGTCGATCGCGTCAGTCCCGTGATCGCGTGTTTCGTCGCGGTGTACGGCGCCGAATTCGGTCGCGGCACGTAGGCCGAGATTGAGCCGTTGTTGACGATGCGCCCGCCCCGGGGCTGCTGCGCCTTCATGATCCTGAATGCTTCCTGGGTGCACAGGAACGCCCCCGTGAGATTCACGTCCACGACACGCTTCCACTGCTCCACGGTCAGGTCCTCGAGCGGCACGCCGGGGGCGGCCAGGCCGGCGTTGTTGAACAACAGATCGAGGCGCCCGAACGCGTGCTTCGTCGCCTGAAACAACGCGCTGACGGAAGACGCATCGCTCACATCCGTCGGCACGACCAGCGTCCGGGATCCGGCGGCGGCCTGCCGCGCCGTTTCCTCGAGCTTGTCCTTGCGCCGCCCGGCGAGGGCCACGGCATAACCGTTCTCGAGCAGCGCCAGGGCGACCGCGCGGCCGATACCGCTGCCCGCGCCGGTGACGATCGCGATCTTCGACGGCACCGTCATTGCCATGTCCTTCGCAGTATCAACTTCTGGACCCGCCAATTCAGCAACTCCCCGACGCCGCAGTATATGGCCGTCGCCGAGTCGGCACCAGAACTACGTCGGCTCGGTCGAGCGCGGGGAGGCGGCCGTCAGGGAATCACGGTAGGACGGCGGTCAGTTGTCACCGCAAACACCATGAAGACACCGCTAGCGAGAGCCACGATCGCCCCCGCACGCAGGAGTGCGGGACGCGTGGTCTCCCATTCAAGGACCGTTCGCGCATGTTCAGGCCCAAGGATCGTGGCCGAGAGTCCTTGCATGCACATGAGGGCGCCTAACAAGCGCAGAGTCTTTGGCGCACGAGAGGCCGTGGCGCAGAGGATCACCACGAGTCCCATCGCCAAACGGACAGCGGCGGCCATGTAGAGTCCGGTCGGCGTCGCAAAGTACCTGTCGGCGAACCGCGGTCAGGATAGCCGGTGAAACGAGGCCTAACACGCCGACAACAACGGTGAAGAGGGCGACGACCAACGCCGCCATCCTCATTGGGGGACCGATCCGGGCAGCCCACGAAGGCCTGTCAGTCATGCCGCTGACTGTACGCCCTACGCGGCTTTCCTGGCTCCCGACTCCACGAGCAGGGCCACGTCGATGTTCGGAGTGCGACATCGACAACTGGACCGTCGATAAGCGCGCGCCCATGCGACGATGGCGGCGCCGAGACCAGCGACCCATGGTTCTTCATGATGTCGCTCCTCCGGCCCTCTTCGAGCCTGCCGCCCACCGCACGAGTGCCGCCCAGTAGAACTGCCCGCGAGCATCGCGCGACTCGAGTTCCTGAAGCCATGCGGTACCGGCCTCCATCGAAATCGCGCCGAGATCAACGGCCTGCTGCACTCGTCGCTGGAGCATGACCCTCAGGCTGGGGAGGTATCGGCGGGACTCGGCGATGACCGACCCAGCGTGGATTTGCCGCAGCCCGGCCTCGCCGAGCAGGTGCTCGAGTTCGAGCGGCACCATCGGATTGAGCGCGCCAGCCGGCGCGGAGCCATCGAGCACCCGCCGTGTGAGGGCGTAATCGGCGGCGATCGCCATGCCTTGCGAGAACCACTCGACCGCGCCAACGCGTCCGCCGACGCGCGTGACACGAACGAGCTCGGCGATCGCCTGCGAGACAGGCTCCACATGCACGAGAATCTTGTCGCAAAAGGCGGCATCAAAGGTGTTGTCGGGCCAGTCAATCTGTCGGATGTCCCCGACATCGTAGGTGGCCTGCGGGGCTCGAGCCTCGCGCGCTCGCTCCTGCGCCTGCGCGACGAGCGCTCGCGTTGGATCGATGCCGACGATGCGCCCACCCGGGCCCACCCACTCCAGCAGATCGGTCAGCGCCGTGCCGGGCCCAGAACCGGCTTCGAGCACTTCACTGGTACCGCGCAAACCGAGATGCCCAAGCAGCGTTCGCCGCGCTTCGCGGAACCCCTCAGGTAGTGTGTCGAGAATCGTGAGGATAGGACGGATGTCGGCCACCTCGTTGAGGCGGCCCCAGCAGTCGGAACCCTGTCGCGTGGAATCGGCCATGGCGAATCTTCTCCGCGGCGACCTCGTCCTCGGCGGGCCCCGCTTACACGCGCACCATCGGGGACCCCGCGGACCCCACGCCGGTTGCGTGGGCGCATGCGGGCGCTTTCGTCAGAGGTGATGCCAGCATATAACCGGCGAGCGGACGGGCGGCACGATTGGAGCGGTTCTTCGCAGAGCCCGGCTCGTCGCAGGACACAGTGATGCACGCTGGCGCCGACCCGAACCGAGTGGACGAATCGTTGTCCGGGCACCACGTGTTTCGGCGGCAGGACTCGGGTAAGATGCCCGCCGTGCTGGGTGAAAAGATCGACGAGGAAGACATGATCATCGTCTCTGCCGGCATACCGCACTGGTTCAAGGAAGTGTCGACGCCGGTCAGCGACTACGTCGCCAAGATCGTCAAACCCTGAGGTCTCATGCCGGAGGTGCATCGACCGCAACTCGAGGACGACGAGGACGAACCGAAGGAGTTCCGCGCACGTCGCGGCAGGTCGCTCCTGAAGATTGCCCTGGAGATCGGGCTCATCGCCACGGGCGTGTTCCTCGGGCTGGCGGGAGAACAGTGGCGCGAGAACGCGCGCCATCGCGAGCTGGCGCGCGATGCTCTGCGTCGCTTTCAGGCTGAGATTGTCACGAACGGAAGGAATCCGATTTCCTCATGCTGTTCATGCCGTTCGTGGGCGTCGTCGGCGTGCTTGTCGGCGGCCGCGGCGCGGGTCATCGCGTCAGCGAGTAGAAGCGTCGGGGCGGGCCCAGAATCTCCGCACATCTTGTCATTGGCCAATTGCAAACAGCGTCCCCTGGTTCTCCGCGTAAATCTTGCCATCAGGGCCGATCGCCAGCGGTGTGTACGGGGCGCCCAGCGCCGAGTCGAGGAAGATGTTGGCTTTCAGCGTGCCGCCCTGAAGGATGGCGTACAGATTTCCATCCTCGCTGGTCGCGTACACCACGCCATTCGCGTCCACGACAGGCGCGTTGATACACCACTCGAAGCCCACGGTCGGCCATTGATTTCCCGAGGTATTGGGCACGCACGTGATCGAGCCGTCGACATTGCGCGTGCACTTCTGATTGTTCGTGTTCTGGAACTTCCATTGGACGTTCAAGTTCGGATCGAGCTGAGTGATGAAGAACGGCCCGTTCTGGCGCGGCGGACAGACGCTGTCCACGTTGCAATAGGAACCGAAGTTAGGTCCGCCGCCATACTCGTTGTCTTTGATCACAATCGAGTAGGTGCCGTCGTGCTGGTAAATGGCGGGGGTCGAATCCCAGCCGAAGCTGTACGCGCCAAGAAACGCACCGGCCGCGCTGAACTTCATCAGGTGCCCCCGCTGGAAGTCATAGCGGGTGAATGCGCCGTACAGAATGCTGCCGTCGGGCGCCACCGTGATCGACGACGAGGAGTCGTCGAGGACTCTGGCGGCAGGCCGCGTGTTCTGAGCCGGGTCGACACCGGGTGTCGAGCCGAGCCGGCAACCGCCAGGAGTCCCGTTCGCGGGCAGGAGCGCGCCGGGGAAGGTGCCCGTGTCGTTGTTGCAGCCGTCGTTGAGTCGATCGCGCAGGGACGTCCACCACTTCGGGGTCAAGTCCGGATTGACCGCCGCGATTCCGCCGTAGCGGCTGACGCCGCCGAGCAGGTGCGTGCGGGTGACGGTGTAGATCGTGCCGTCAGGCGCAATCGCCGGCGCCGCGTTCAACCCCGGGCGCATGGAACCGCAGGCGCTCGTGGGCGGCAGCGCCGTGGGACTGGGCGGAAACGGCAACTGGCTCTCCGCGAACACCGTCAGACACGGATCAGTGGGGCCCGGCGATGACAGGCTTCCTGGGGCCGTGCTACCGACGAGCACGGAATAGCTGACCTTCGCCACGGCATCACCAGGCGTCACCTTCACCAGCCACGAGTCCACGATATCGTGCTGATAGAAGCTGACCCCGTTGCCCGCGTTGTGCTGTTGAATGGCGTTGTAATAGATGTCGCCGTTGCCGTCGGCCGTAAGCACGCTGGCGACAATGATGGACGAGTCGATCTTCGCAGCAAACGGGTTAATCCGGCTCAAGACCGCGCCCGTCGCTTCATCGACTTTCAAAAGTGTGCCGCCGGCGCCGGGCATGTAGACGAAGTTGTTGGCCAGCACAGCGTGGAAGACGGGCTCCCAGAAATCCGCCTGTGATCCCGGCGCGGTCCAGTCGCTCGTGACCCTCCACACTCGTGTCAATTGTCCGTTCTGCCACTCAAACCCGTCTTCGCCCCACGTCTCGGTCGCGTACGTGTTCTTGTTGTAGACGCCTCCCTTGAACTCCATGAACACGCGCGTGCCGTCGATGAGCGGCACCTGATAGTGGGCCTGCAGGTCGCCTCCGTTGGCCGCCATCTCATCGGCGACGAGTGGATCGTAGACGACGCTCGCCAGGATGCGGTTGAGCGGCTGGCCGCTCACGCTCACCTGACCTGTATGCTGCGGATTGAGGGCCCATTGTGGCCAGAACTGGGCCCGCACGACGCCGACCGCGAGTAAGACACCACTGGCCGCCAACAGCGGCCTTCTGCGAAGGAATGATGCGCCCATCGAAAGCACCTCCGGGCAGACGGATTGATTTCAAGCAGCGTCGCATACGTTGGCAACGAGGGCGATGGGGCTCGCGACTCCTGCCAGTCGATACAGAGAGGTCCGAATCACGGGGCCTCCTTGAGTCTCTCGGAGACGCGCGTCTCAGATCATTGCACGAAGGCGGCCCGCAATGACGGCGGGGGTGACCACGCGCCTGTGCCTGCCCGCAGGCGTCACCACGCGCCTATTCGACGCGTCGGATCTGCCCGCCCTGCTCGTGGAGTCGGAATCGACAAAGGCCGCGTGACTCCTCGGGCGAGGCTAGGGATAATCGCCCCGTGACGGCGAATCGTGCCACTCATGGCCATGCAGCGGGGACACTCGCACGAATGTCACGGAATTTTCACGGCGGCTGGCGTTTCGTCAGCGAGCCAAGGCCTTGCGGATGCGGGCGAGGTGGTGCCAGCTGTGTCGGACGGCGTGGTCCTCAATAACGAACTGCGCGGTGACGGGGGCACCGAAGCTCAGCGAGAACGGCGCCGCCCGATCCAATTCCTCATCGCTGAAAGCGCGAACTGTCTCAGCCGCCTGTCGACTATTCTTGCGCAGCAATTCGAGCGCCTCCGCCTTCATGACCTCGGCATACTCGCGGGCGTGGCCAGCATTCAACTCGGCGACGACCTGCCACGTCACGTCGGTCACCGCATTCCCGCTGGCAATGGCGCGAGCCAGCTCGACCTCGATGGGGTAGACGAGCGCGACGTGATTCACGATTTGGCCCACCGTCCGCGGGTCCGTTGGGGAAGTAGTGATTCCCCACTCGGCGTCCGTCAGCCCCTCAGCGAAGGCGGCCAAGCCCGCCGCACCTTCCTCGATGCGGCCGGCAAGTAATTCAGCCCGACGACTCATGCTCATACTCCTTAGCTTCCGATTCCGCGTGTTCGTTCGCCGTACTCATCCGCGATCCCCTTGTGATCGGCGGCGATCTCCGCTACGCCTCGCGTCCGCCTGAGCGAGCCTCCGAGGAAAATCCTACAGGACAAAAGCCCGGCCAGAACAGATGAGTCTAGCGGTCCCCCTCCCCCCGGCGGCGTCAAGTAACAAACGACCGCCAAGTGGCGAGTAACGCTGACGACCGCCGGACCTGCCTGCGCCTCGACCTGGCCGACCACGCCCGCGGGCAAACTGCAAATGCACATCCTGGCCGCCATCGCCGAGTTCGAGCGGAGCCGCAAGACCTGATGCGCCACGCCTCGCATTGACACGACAGCTGAAGCTGAAGCGTGGACGCCCTCAGAATACCTGCTCGCGTAGCGTCATGCGGCACGGCGTTCGACGGCGACCGCATTTACGCCTCGATCACGGACCATCACCACATCCCCTACAAACTGACGGAGAACGGCGTGATCGGCGTGTGGGACCTGGCGCCTGTCTCGGCGGCGAACGGCGTCGTCTACGCCGCGTCGATGGCCAAAGCTGCGACTCAGAACCAGATGTTCGCGCTCGACGCAGCGACCGGCGACATCCTTTGGCAGTTTATGGCCGGCAGCTCAGTCAACTCCGGCCCAGCCGTCGTGAACGGCACGGTCTACTGGGGATCGGGCTACCGACGGTCCGGCGTGGAAGGCAGCGGAAACAACCGGCTCTACGCATTCAGCATCGACGGGCAATAGGCCTGAGCACTCGTCGGCTTGACACATGCTCCGCGTGACGAGACGGGTTGGGCCGCGTCGACCGGGAGCGTTACGATCGCTCAGTGTTTTCAGCCGGCGAGGCTTACGAGCGGTTCATGGGCCGATGGAGCCGCGCCTTGGCCCCGCTTCTGGTGCAGTTCGCCGGCGTTCGCGACCGGGACGCCGTGCTGGATGTCGGTTCGGGAACGGGTGCCCTGACCGCGGCCGTCGCTGCGGTCGCTCCCTCCAGTCGCATTGTCGGCATTGATCCGTCCGCAGCATTTGTGGCCTTTGCGCAAGCGCGTCATCCACGGCGACTGGTCCAGTTCGAGGTTGGGGATGCGCAACAGCTTCCCGTCGCGGATGGCAGCTTCGATCGGACGCTGTCGCTGCTGATTCTGAATTTCATTCCCGATCCCGAGAAAGCGCTGAAGGAGATGGTCCGCGTGACGCGACTCGGCGGCACGGTCGCTGCGGCGGTGTGGGATTACGGCGAGGGGATGGAAATGCTCCGGGTCTTCTGGGACGAAGCGATTGCCGTTCGACCCGACATGGACGCCAAGGACGAGCGACACATGCCATTCGCCAGGAGCAGCGATCTTGCAGACCTTTGGCGCAAGCTCCGGCTGCAAGATGTCTCGTCCACGGCGCTGACGATTGAGACGAGGTTCTCGTCCTTCGACGACTACTGGGTCCCGTTCCTCGAAGGGCAAGGCCCGGCCGGCGCATACGTGACGACACTCCCGGAGACGGACCGCGAGCAACTCCGCCTTAGATTGCTCGGGCGCTTGATTGGCGACGGGCCCGATCGACAAATCGAGCTTCACGCGCGCGCCTGGGCTGTTCGAGGAACCGTCCCCCCACACGCAGGTTCGCTGGCCTGAGCGCTGACGCGGCGTTGGTACCTCAGCACGACCAGCGTCGAATCAGCTGGAGCGGCTGCGGATCACGACTCATTTGGCGCTCGTCCCGAACGGTCAGCGCGGCAGGGGTCTTCACGGATTGTGGCGACACCAACCTCGTCGCGGATCCCGTCGCGCCCGTTCGGCTGGTTCGAGATCTGGATAAATTGCACCCCAGGGACAGTCCGGGGCTGCTGCTACGACGGCATTCGCCTGGCTGTTCGAAACCGGGCTCTTCAGCGTTCTAGACACGTAGAGGTGACGGAATGGCGAGGGCCAATTTCAACAGCAATTCGATGCTACCCGCTGTGCTCGTGGCGGGAATCCTCTCCGGCGGCCTCTGGCGTTCCGCGCCTCCAGCAGATGCGGGAAAGTCAGAGGGACCCGCAGGCGGTGCCGACAAGGCGGATTTCCCGCCTCCGACTGCTCCCTGGGTCTCGGATCTCCGCCCCGCGATGGACAGCATGGCCGCGGCACTCGGCATCGATCCCATGGATCTCGAGTCGCAGGTTCTGGCCCACGCGTCCGACGTCACGTTGGAAAAGGCAGGCGATGCACGAGACCGTCAGATTCTTACGGCGATGAGCGACTTGCGCACAGGCCTGCGAACGGTCTTGGATGACCGCAGTGGGTTCACCTGCGCCGAAGTACCGCAGATCAATAAAGCCGCTGAAGTGGTCGGCGCGTCTTTCCTGGCCGACAATGACAGCGATGCGAAAACCCGGAGGGAGGCCGCGAACGCACTTCTAGATGAGTATCGGAACTGGCGCCTGCTCCTGAGACTTGCCAGCGGTGTTCACGACAGCGAAGGCAGCGCGGGTCCCCACTATCACACGGACTTTATCGTCGCGACAATTCCCGACTATGTCGACTCGAACAGCGGCTGGCTGGCCGACCAGAATCTGGCCGCAATTCAGTCCGGACTGATTCGCAGTCAGTACATCCTCGACCGGGTGAAGCTGATCGACTGGTCTCGCGCTGCAGCCAGTTCTGCCGTCACCGTGTCGGGCAGCCGTCTGCACGAGCGGCAACCAGGAGCGCTCATCTTCCGTCGAGTGGATGACGATGACGATGACAAGGAAGGGCGAGGGGTGCACCTGCAGGTCGTGCTGCTGGTACTTGAAACGCCGACCGCTGGTGTTCACCAGACCGCGCTTCGCAACAGTGTGAGGTTCGTGCGCGCGTGGAATGCGTGCACTGGCGCCGTCCCTCGTGCGCTGCGCGTGTTGGGGCCGACCTTCTCCGGTTCGACTGTGTCGCTCGCAACTGTGCTGGGCGAGAGAGCGACCAGAGAGTGGTTCCCGACACGCCTTGTCATCACTGGATCCGCGAACGCGGATGAGAACCTTCGGCAGATGGACAACTTCAGCGGAGGGGCGATCTACCTCGCAACCATTCAGCCCAAATCGGTGCTGATGAAGCAGATGGCGACATTTCTCGAGTCGATGAACGCGGACTGGAAGGACGGTGGCCACATCGCCCTGCTCAGTGAAAGCAACACCGCCTACGGCGGCGACGCGAGTCAAGTCGATCCGCTGCCGAAGGCAGCCCGGTTCTCTTTCCCCCTGCACGTCGCGCAACTCAGGAACGACGCTCCTGCAGTCACTCAGCCCGGTGCGGCCCTTCTCCCGTCTGCGATGGTTCCGCTCAACATGCGTGAGCCTTCACCGCCCACCGACCTCATTCCGGCGCTGCGGCCCCAGATGACATCCCCGGTGGTCGAAGCGACGGTCGATTCAATGCTCGACGCGATCCGTCACGAAAAACGGACCGCGGTCGGCATCATCGCCACGGACAACCGGGACGTGTTGTTCCTGGCACGCGAGGTGAAACGTACGTCGCCGGACGTGCAGTTGTTCCTGTTCGGCACCCATGCTTTATACCTGCACCCGGACTATGTTCCATATCTTCGCGGCACGCTTGTGGCGTCGTCGTACTCGCCTTCCCTGGCGAACCAGGACACCGGCGACCCGTCCCAGAGTTCGCGCGAGCCGTTTCCAAGCATGAGCGCGGAGGGCATCTTTCGCGCGACACAGGCGCTGCTCTCGACATGGGGGCAGTACTGTGATGAACAACGTAAGACGGAGTGCGTGCCCGTGGCCCCAGTCTCGATCAATGTAATCGGCGAGGATGGCTACTGGACTCTGCCAACGAGACCAGTAGCCGCCACGCCGACGAATGACGGCACCAGCACAATGCAGCAAGTGCCCGCGCCGCCGGCGCCGAAGGTATATGCCCTGCCGCCTCTGCCCCGCCGAATGATCATCGGCTCAGGATTGATCGGCGTCCTTGTGCTGGGGCATCTCGTGGTGCTGTATCTGATCCGCCGCGAGCTGGGGAAGAAGACTGACACGCACCCCTTTCTCGAACTGCCTTTCGTCCGCGTCCTGGCCCCGCCGCAGGCCGATGAGATGGCGGCGCGCTATCATCGCTTGGCATTCACGATCTGTTTCGTTCTCCTGGCCTTTCTCGCCGCATGGACGGTCGCGGTGGCTCTTCCCCTTTTGTCGTCCGGCGGTCTTGCAAGTTTTCTCGTGCCCTATCTTTCAGCCTTGGTGTTCGGCGGCATAGTCGTTGCCAGCATCAAGTTGTACGGCCCCTCGACGCCACCCGTTGCCTCCAGAACCGTGCGAGCGGACGATGCAACCAACCTCACGAGAATTCGAAGGCCTCAGCCCAGCGTCGGTGCCTTCACCGGCTGGCTGCTTCTCGGCGGAATGATCGTGACGATGGGACTGTTTGCCGCGGTGACGATCCTGTTGATCAGAGAAAGCACAGGCGGCCGCGGGGGTTCCGTCGTCCTCGCGCGCGTGGTTGGTGGTGGCATCGTATCTCCAGCAGCGGTCACCGTGAGCTTGATCGCGGCCCTATACACCGTGGTGTTTATGGGCATCCGGCGCCTGTCGCTGGTCGGACGCGGCTACAAGCAGCTCAGTGAACGCTCGCGTACCTTCGCGCTCTTGACAGGCGCAGCGCCGGCTGCGAAAGGCACCCCGGCCAAAGAGTCCTCCCTGGCCGCGATGCTCGACATGCCAGCGCAGAATCTGCCTGCCATCTATCCCCTGGTGGTTCTGCTCGCTCTGACCATCGCGTGGATCGGCGCGTGGAACGTCTCGACGATCGAAGGCCGAATGTTCTCGTGGTTCGTGAGGATTGGGTCGTTGACCGCGCTCGGCCTCGGCTTGCTGCTCCTCGCGCAGGGCCTCGCGACCTGGACTGCCGCGAGGTCTCACCTGAAAAGGCTCGAACAGTCTCCGCTCGAGCCGCATTTCAAAGAGATCGCCTCGCACGTGCCGTGGGAGATCTCGCTCGCCCCCCCGCGGTTGACGGAACTTGTGCCCGTCGCGCGAACGGCTGACAACCTGATGCGCGACTTGCGAGGCATGAGCCTGAGCCTTTCGTTCGAGCGAGACGGAAAGGACATTCGTCGCAAGCTCGACGACTTCTTGAGGTGTCGCGTGGATGCGGAACGGGGCATGGGAGTCCGGGAAGCTGACACCGCGGAATTCGACCCATTATTCGGGGCGCCGTCCCATGTCGAGAGCCTGCGCGCGGAAATGATCACACGGCAACACGCGGCGTTGATTCAGAGCACGAGCTGGTTTGGACTGTGGCGTCTGTCGGATGCCCTCGTCAGTCTTATGGAGAACACGTACTGGTGCCGCACGAAGCCTGCCGAGGCGCCGATCGAAGTAGCGGAACCAGTCGGGGCAGGCGCGGGCTCAGGGTCGCGGGCCTGGCGACCCGCATCCCTGGATCGTTGGGCAGGATGGGCCGATCGACCGGAAACGCCGATCGGCGAGGACCATGGCAAGACCGTCGGACCCGGAATGCCGGACACAGCCAGACGAGATGGCTGGTTAGTGCGCTGTGAGCAGTTCGTCGCGTTCCAGATGGCGTTCGTCCTGCGCGATATCGTTGTACGAACGATCGCCTGCCTCTTTTCGGCGATGTTGAGCCTGACGCTCCTGACCGCCTCTCACCTGCTCTACTCGTTCAACGGGCGCGCTTCGATACTGACGGTCGACCTGCTCGCGGTGGCTGGTGCAGCGCTGTCGGCCGTCTGGATCCTCGTTGATATGGAACGTGATCACGTGCTCAGTCAATTGAGGTCCACGACGCCGGGGCGGGTCGACATCAATTGGGATTTCATCAAGCGCATCGCAATATATGGGGTGCTGCCGCTCCTGGTCGTCATCGCGTCGTTGTTTCCGGAGATCGGTGGAACGCTGTTCGGATGGCTCGAACCGCTGCGAAAGCTGTCGAGCTTTTGAGCCGATGTCGGCCTGACTGGCGCTGCCAAGCTCGCTGAACGTGCGGCCCCAGACCCGGCGCAGACGATATCGGCGGCGGCCGCGCGTCGTGCTCGGCTGCGAACATCGTTTATCCTCGAGCGACTGGTGTACATTTCCCGGTCATGAAACAGACCAGCCTCGTGCGCGTCGCCATTGTGCTCGGCATCTTCCTCTCCGCGCCGCTGGTCCACAGCCAGACGTCCTCGGCGTTTTTCAAAGACACGTTCGAACAACTGCTGCGCAACGACCCGGAGTTCGCCACCGGCGCCGGCCGTCATGAGTACCGATGACCATTGGACCGACTGGTCGAAAGCCGGGCGCGATCGCCGGCGCCAGTTCCTGACGCAGCGGCTCGCCCAGCTTGCGGCCATGCCTGCCGGCGACTCCGCACAGGACGCCCTCACCAGACGCGTCGTGCGTTATGACTTCGAATCCCGTCTCGAAGCGTGGGAGCTCGAGACGCACCTGCTCCGGGTCGGCCAGCTCTATGGATTTCACAACGCTGTCTACGACGTGATCGACCGGATGCCGGCGCGCACCGTCCACGACTACGAAAACATCATCGCCCGGCTTCGCGCCACCCCGGCTTTTGTCGATCAGAACATCGACATCCTCGACGAGTGCGTGGCGGCCGGCCTGATGCAGCCGCGCGTCGTCGCAGATCTCGTCATTCAGCAGATCGACGCGCAACTGGGGCAGGACGCGGATCACACGGAGTTGCTGAAAGCCTTTCGAGCGTTTCCAGCCGCCGTCCCGGAGGCGGACCAGCAGCGGCTGCGCGGCGCGGCGCAAGACGCGTACGCTCAGCAGTTTCTTCCGGCCTGGCGCCAGCTGCACGCCTACATGCTCGCGTCGTATCTGCCACATGTGCGTCCCGCCGACAGCGTGTCATCGATACCTGGCGGGCGTGCCGCGTACGCGATTCTCATCCACCGTCTCACCACGACGACGACGCCGGCGGCCGATATTCACAAGCTTGGCGAACAGGAGGTCGCGCGGATCGAAGGCGCGATGCTGGCCGTGTTGAAGGAGACGGGGTTTCAGGGCTCCCTCTCCGAGTTCGAAAAGAAGATGAAGGACGATCCCGCCCAGCACTTCAAGTCGAAAGAAGAGATGCTGGCCAATGCCCGCAACATCGCGAAGATCATCGAACCCGAGCTGCCCAACCAGTTCCGTCACATTCCGGCGCTCGTATACGGCGTCCGCGCGATCCCACCCGACCGGGAAGCCGCCAGCGCGACGAATGCGCAGGGCGCCGCCGCGGACCTTTCCAGGCCCGGCTGGTTCAACCTGAACACCTACCAACCGGAGAAGCAGGTGAGATATGACCAGGAAGCGCTGGTCCTTCATGAAGCCGTCCCAGGCCATATCTTCCAGGGCGCCGTCGCGTTACAGCAAGGCGACCTTCCGGATCTCCGCCGCTATTACACCAACAGTGCCTTCGGAGAAGGCTGGGCGCTGTACGCCGAGTCGTTGGGCGACCGCCTTGGCCTCTACAAGGATCCCTACAGCCGCTTCGGCCGACTCGCGAGCGAACGGTTTCGTGCGGCGCGGTTGGTTGTGGATACCGGTATCCACGATCTCGGCTGGACGCGCCAGCAGGCGGTCGATTACTTCAACATCCATTCCCCGGAAACGTCGCTGGCCGAGATTGATCGCTACATTTCCTGGCCCGGGCAGGCCCTGTCCTACAAGATGGGCGAACTGCGCATCCGCGCCCTTCGCACAAAGGCCGAACAGCAGCTCGGCAGCAAGTTCGATGTCCGCGACTTCAATGACGCCGTCATCGCCAACGGCCGCCTCCCGCTCGACTTACTGACTGAACAGATCGATAAGTTCATTGCGATGGCTGGGCGTTGACGCCGCGCGTTCCAGCGCCACCACTTTGAGGTGTTCATACGGAACCCTGCACTTGTCTGAAAGGCCCGATCGACACGGCCAATGAGAGACGGCCGGGCGTCCAGCCGAGCGGTAAAGGCATCGCGGTGACGGCAATCGACGCCATGGCCGCGAGCAGACCAAGCGTCTCAATCGCGTCGGCGATAATATGTGCGGCGCTGACGGTGCTGAATCATGGGCTTCTACGAAACCCGCATTCTTCCGCACATCCTCAACGTCGCCATGAACACCAAGGCGATGAGGAGGAGCGAAGGCGCTGCCTCGAGGGCGTGCGGGGCAGGTTCTTGAGATCGGCTTCGGAACGGGCCTCAACCTTCCGCATTATCCACGGACGGTCACCAAAGTCGTGGGGGTCGATCCCTCGGAGACATCCGCGAAACTCGCGCACAAGCGCATCGCGGCCGTGCGGTTTCCGGTCGAGATTGTGGGCCTCTCGGCGGAGAAGATCCCGGTGGCCGATGCCAGCTTCGAGTCGATCGTCAGCACGTTCACGCTTTGCACGATCCCCGACGTCACGAGTGCGCTCCGCGAGGTCCGGCGGGTGCTGCGTCCCGGAGGACGCTTCCATTTCGTCGAACATGGCCGGGCGGAAGATCTCACCGTCCGACGGTGGCAGGAGCGCTTGAATCCGGTGCAGCGACGGATCTGTGGCGGATGCCACTTGAACCGGCCCATCTCGGTCTTGATCGAGCAAGCGGGTTTCGCCATAGAGCGGCTGGAGACCGGCTACCTGCAAGGCGCACCAAAGTTCGGCGGGTTTCTGTATCGGGGAGTCGCCACGCGATCCGGCGCGTGACCGACGACCGCGCGAGCCGCAGGGCGGGCAGGGGAGTTGAAGCGCGACCGGTTCAGGCGAGGCGGCCACGTTCCGAGCCGATTCTAGCAGCCGCCGATTTCGATCGACTGCGGCCGGACCATCCCGGCGGGGCCGGCCATGGTGAGGCGATATTTTTTTGCAAAATCCCACATAAGCCCGTGTATCCTCACCCCGAGCAGCGCTCCTCCAACTGGCCAAATGGAATTTGAAAACGACGTCTTCGTCAGCTACGCGCATATCGACGACCAGGCTCTGGCCGAAGGGCAGAAGGGCTGGATCTCGAGCCTGCACGAATCCCTGCAGGTTCGTCTCGAACAGCTGCTCGGAAAAGAAACAAAGATCTGGCGCGACCCGAAGCTCCAGGGGAACGACATCGTCACCGACCGCCTCGTCGATCGGCTTCCGAAGGTCGCCGTGCTCGTGTCGGTGCTCTCGCCGCGATACGTCAAATCGGAGTGGTGTCAGCGCGAGCTGAACGAGTTCCTCAAAGCGGCGGAGGCCACGGGCGGCGCGCGCGTGGCGGACAAGCTGCGGGTCTTCAAAGTCGTCAAGACGCCGTTTCCGCGGGAGCTGCAGCCGCAGTATCTGCAGACGGCGCTCGGCTACGAGTTCTACACGCTCGAGCAGGCGAGCGGCCGGCAGCGCGAACTGGGTCCGATGTCGCCGCCGGACGCTCAACGGCTGTATTGGGTCAAGCTCGACGACCTCGCGCACGACATCGCAGACCTGCTGACCATCCTGGAAGGCCAGACATCCGGAACGGCGCCGTCGCCCGTCGCGAGCAGGGGCACCGTCTACCTCGCGGAGACGAGCTCTGACGTCAAGGATCGCCGCGATTCGATCAGACGTGAATTGCTGGGACACGGGTACACGGTTCTGCCGGATCAGCCCCTTCCCCTCGTAGGCGCGGACTGCGCAGCCTTCGTTCGCGAACAGCTCTCGCACTGCCGGTTGTCGGTGCACGTGGTCGGTGAGAACTACGGCGTGGTGCCGGAGGACTCGACAGACTCGATCGTGGTCCTCCAGCACGAGCTGGCGATCGAGCGCGCCGCGGCCGGAGATTTCTGCCGCCTGATCTGGATGCCGCCCGATCTCACGACCGACGATGAACGACAGCAGAAGTTCATCGAACGCCTCCAGACCGATTCGAGGCTTCAGGCCGGCGCCGATATCCTGAAGACGGCGCTCGAGGATTTCAAGAGCGTCCTGCACGTCCGCCTCACGCAGTCCGAGGCGCCGAGCCTGGATCGCGGTAAGACGATCCCCGAACAGGACGCGTTGAAGCGCATCTACCTGATCTGCGACAGCCGCGACATCGATCAGGTGCAGCCGCTTGCCGAGTCGCTGTTCAATGACTTCGAGGTCACTCTGCCCGTGTTCGAGGGCGACGAAGAGCAGGTGCGCCACGAACACGAAGCGAGCCTCGCGGAATGCGACGCGGCGTTGATTTATTACGGCGCCGGCAATGAGCTCTGGCTCCGGAGCAAGCTGAGGGAGTTGAAAAAGATCGCGGGATACGGCCGTTCGAAGCCGATGCTCGCGAAAGCCGTGTATGTCGCGCCGCCGGAATCGGCCGATAAGCAACGATTCCGCACGCACGAGGCGATCGTCATCAATCCTGGAGGCGCGTTTGCGTACGCGGCGCTCGAACCGTTCGTCAGCCGGTTGAAACAGGCGTGAGCGCGTTGTGATGACCGGCGCAGACAGGTTCAATCCATTTCCCGGCCTTCGCAGCTTCGAGCCGGATGAAGAGCATCTGTTCTTCGGTCGAGAGAAGCAGATCGAGGAACTCCTCAGGCGCCTGAGGCATACGCGCTTCCTGAGCGTCGTGGGCGCGTCGGGCACCGGGAAATCGTCGCTCGTCCGCTCCGGCTTGATTCCGTCGCTGTACGGCGGCTACATGGTGCAGGCGGGATCGACGTGGCGCGTGGCGCTGCTCCGCCCCGGTGGGGATCCGATCGGAAATCTCGCCGCCGCGCTGGATGCGCCCGGCGTGCTCCGTTCCGCGGCGGCTGGCGGAATGAGCCGCGCGTTCATCGAAGCGACCCTCCGTCGCAGCGCGCTCGGCCTGAGCGACAGCGTCAAGCTCGCTCGTGTTCCTGCCGAGGACAACATCCTTCTCGTCGTGGATCAGTTCGAAGAACTGTTTCGCTTCAGACACGCGGCGGCAGAGGCCACGGCGCGAGACGAGTCGGTCGCGTTCGTCAAGCTGCTCCTCGAAGGCGCTCGACAGAGCGACTACCGGGTCTACGTGGTTCTGACCATGCGGTCGGAGTTCATCGGCCACTGCACCGAATTCCCAGGCCTGGCCGAGGCCGCAAACGAGGGCCAGTACCTCGATTCCGCGGATGACGCGCGACGAGGTGCGACTCGCCATCACCGGCCCTGTCGCAGTCGGGGGCGGTGAGATCGCAGCGCGCCTGGTCACGCGCGTGCTCAACGATGTCGGCGATCAGGCCGACCAGCTTCCGATTCTCCAGCACGCACTGATGCGCACCTGGGATTACTGGGAGCAACACCAGCCCGAAGGGCGGCCTATCGATCTGCAGGACTATGAGTCCATCGGCACCATGGCCGACGCCCTCTCGCGACACGCCGAAGAGGCATATGGCGAGCTGGCAACGGAGCGCAGCCGGCAGATCGCCGAGCGCATCTTCAGGGCGCTGACCGAAAGCAACGCCGAAGCGGCCGGCCTGCGGCGTCCATGCAGCGTCGGGGAACTCTGTCAGATCGCAGACGCGACCAGGAGCGAGATCGTCAGCGTGATCGACCGATTTCGGGCGCCCGGCCGATCCTTCCTGATGCCCCCGATGGCTGTTGCGCTCGACGATCGATCGATCATCGACTTGTCGCACGAGAGCCTGATGCGCAGCTGGACGCGCCTGATCGGCTGGACATATGAGGAGGTCCGCTCGGCGGAGATCTACAAACGCCTGAGCCAGGCCGCCCGATTGCATCGACAGGGCGAGGCTGGGCTCTGGCGCGATCCGGAACTGCAGGTGGCGGTGAACTGGCGGCAGGCACACCATCCAACCGCCGCGTGGGCGCAGCGATACGCGCCAGCGTTCGACGAGGCGGTCGCGTTCCTCGCCGAAAGTCAGAAGGCGCACGACCGCGAGGTCGCCGACAAAGAGCGACAACTCGTTTGGACCCGGCGAGTCGCAGCGGCGCTCGCCGCGCTCTGTGTGATAGCCGTGGGGAGCGGGATCTACGCCTTCAAGAAGCGGGCGGACGCGGAAGCATCGGCTCAGCGCGCGGTGGCCGCATCAACGGAGGCGCGGCGCATGCAGGACGCGGCCGTTCGGTCTCAGAAGGTCGCCGACGCCGAGCGACAGAACGCCGAGACGCGAAAACAGGAGGCCGACAGCGCGAAAGAGGAAGCGCTCAAGCAGCAGAGGCTCGCCCAATCCGAGGCGGTTCGAGCGACCGCCCAAGAGACGGAGGCCAAACGGCAGGCGCGCGTGGCTTTCGATCAGCGCGGCATCGCCGAAGCAAAGACCAGCGAAGCGCAGATGCGACAGGCCGAAGCGCTCGCGGCGGAGTCGCGCGCCGAAACGGCGCGGCGCGAGGCCGAACAGCAATCCACTCGCGCCGTCCAGGAGAAGGCGCAGGCCGACCGGGCGCGCACCGAGTCCGAGCGGCTGGCACACCTGGCTCTTGCACGCGCGCTCGCCGCCAGGGTCGTCGGTCCGTGGGAGGCCGGCCAACAGCAGCTCGCCGCGCTCCTGGCGCGACAGGCCTTCCTCTTGACCAGGGACAACGGCGGCGATCCCGACGATACCGACATTTACTCGGCGCTGCGGACGTCGCTCAGTTTATTGGCGCCGAGCTCCGACAAGAGCTTTCAAGGTCACGAGGACGCGGTTCGGGCGATCCAACTCACAGCCGATGGTACACGTCTAGCCACGGGCAGCGACGACGGCAAGGTGCGCCTGTTCGCGGTGGGCGGCTCGGAAGGCGCAGCCACGGTTCTTGGCGCCCTCGGGAGTCCCGTGCGATCGTTGGCCGTCGATTCAACCGGCAACCTGCTGGCGGCTGGCGGGCTCGACGGAACCATCCGCCTTTGGGATCTCCGGCAGCCCAAGGCGCCGCCGGTTACGGTCGCGGGGCACACCGCCGCGACGAGCGCACTGGTCTTCGATTCCAGGGGCCGGCTCGTATCGGCGGGGCTCGACGGCCGAATCAGAGATCTGGCAGAAGGAACTGAGCGGACCGGGAACGCCCCTCCCCGCCAGCACTCGCATTCTTTCAATGGCGCTCAGCCCGGACGGGAATACTCTGGCCGCAGGCAGCGATGGCGGCGGACTCCAGATCTTCGATCTCCGCGAACCCTCGACACCGCCGCTCACGCTCGAGGGCGAGCGGCGCGTCTCGGCGGTCGCGTTCAGCCGCGACGGCCGGCTGGTCGTCGGCGGCACGGAGGACGGCCGAATCCTCACGTGGGACGCCGCGCGGCAGGCGCGTCAACCTCTGAAGGCCGCCGCAGCGCACACGGCCCGCGTCACGGGACTGAGTTTCGGCCGGACGCTGCTCGCGTCCTCGAGCCTGGATGGCACGGTCAAGCTCTGGCGTGCTGAGTCTGGCCTGGACCTCGACCGGCCCATCGTCCTTTCCGACCGCGGAGCCTGGATCTGGGCGGTCATGCTCAGCCCGGCCGATGATCGTGTCTTTTCGGCCGCAGCGGATCGCAGAGTTCAATCGCGGATGACACGAACGGCTTCGCTGGCCGACGAGATCTGCCGTCATGTGTCTGCGAACCTCACACCCGAGGAGTGGAACGAGTACGTGTCCGACACCCTTGCGTACCAGCCATCATGCCCCAACCGTACCGCTCGCCCAGCCGCTCGATGATCCGACTGTCGCTGTTCTTGGCACTCGTCGTCGCGTTCGGTCACACAGCGCTCGCGCAACAGAAGTGCCAGCTTGATGAGGCGTCGCGCGCGTACGCCGCAGGAGCCTTCGACCAGACGGCGCAGCTGATTGCCGCATGCCTTGCCGGCCGTCCCACGGAGGAAGAACGAATCCAGGCGTACGCGCTCCGCGCCAAGCTCGCGCTCGCCACCGACGACATGGATGCCGCGCAACAGGCGGTGACTGCGCTGCTGGGCGTCATGCCGGACTTCTCGCCAGGCCTGGAAGATCCGCCGCGCTTCGTGCGGATGGTCGGGCAGTTGAAGCGGGAGCTGTCGAGAACCACCACGAGCTCGGTCTCGAAGATGAACGAGAGTCTGATGGAGGCGCCGGCGACCGTCATCGTCGTGACAGCCGAGCAAATCCGCCGGCGCGGCTATCTGGATCTCGAGGCCGTGCTACACGACCTGCCCGGGTTCGACATCTCGAGGAGCAACGGCTACAGCTACTCGAACGTCTACCAACGCGGCTTCCGCTCGGACACGACGAGCCGCACGCTGTTCCTGGTGGATGGCGTGGAGCAGAACGACCTCCACTCCGACACCGCCCACATCTCGAGGCAGTTCCCGCTCAGCAATATCGATCGTGTCGAGGTCGTCTACGGGCCGGCGTCGACGATGTACGGCGCGAACGCGTTTCTCGGCGTCATCAACGTGATCACGAAGGATCCCGACGATGTGATTGCGGAGGGAAAGCAGATCGGCACGGAGGTGCAGGTCGGCGGTGGCGCGTGGAAGACGGGATTTGTTGACGCCACCATCGCTGGGCGGTATCGTGGCGCGACCTTGTCCCTGACTGGTCGCGTGTACAAATCCGACGAGTGGGATCTTTCACGATACGACAACTGGAACTACGACCCGGCCGACTTCAGTTCTGAGGCGTCGCGGGACCAGTACAATCGGATCCTCTTCGGCTCAGGTATCGGATCGCTCGTAAAGCCGTTCGTTGGACTGTTCGGCCTGAGCGATCCGATTCCACTCGATCAGTCGGCATTGAAGGCCGACAGAAACGGCAGACCGATCGCGTATTCAGACCTCACAGACGACTGGATGCTCTCGGGCAGATTGAAGCTGAAGAACTTCACGGTCGGGCTCCAAGCCTGGAAGCGACGAGAGGGCGCCACGGGCGAGGGGACCGACATGGAAGTCCCGGGTGCCCTCAATGGCAACATTTGGACTGCTCGTGAGACGTCGTTTTTTGTCAGATATGCGGAGCCACTGTCCGGCACCTTGAGCTTCAGCTATTTCGGGCAGGCCAAGGTTCACAGCGTGGGCGAAGGATCATCCGTATTCTCGTTGAATACTTACTTGAATGGCCCTTTAGACACGTTAGATCTCTTCACACCTGCAACTGAGCCGTTCTGGACTCAATCGCTGGTTGCCCAGTCATCGAGTCAGATTCGGAACGAGCTGAATCTCGTCTACCGTCCCACGAACGCGTTCAATATCGTCGGTGGCGTGGATCTCCGCAACGGATCGATTCAAGCCGACTACGTGAAGGGAAGCGACTGCACTCCGTTTGCGCTGTTCTCGAAGTTCGACGACGACGAGCTGCTCGACGGCGTGCAGCGCTACAGCACCTCCGACGCCGTCGTCAGCCGGGTGCTTCAGCTGCTGGCGCCCTCTTCGGATCAGCCGAAAGGCGGTGTCTGGCTTCGCTGCGATCCGACGGGCAAACCGGCTTCGCTGCCGGCGTCGGGGGGCGAGCACTTCGCGGTTCGCGACATCGGCGCGTTCGCGCAGGCTTCGTACAAACCGATTCGATCGCTCAAGCTCGTGGGCGGCTGGCGGGTTGACAACGATCACGTCAACGTTACACGGGACTCGGGCTACGGCACCGTCTTCACGCCGCGCCTCGGGATCATCTATTCGCGCGGCGGCTTTGTCACCAAGGGTATCTATGCGGAGGCGTTCAAGGATCCTTCCAACCTCGAGAGGTTCACGACGCTCCCCGGAGTGCTCGACGTTCCCGAACAGGCGTTACAGCCGGAGCGGGCGCGAAACGTCGAGCTGAGCGTCGGACGCCAGTGGGGCCGGTTCAGCGCGGACGCCCAGGCGTACCAGACCAACTACAGCAACCTGGTGACGCTCGCCCCTCACTCTCTGGTCTCCGATCCTGAGGTCATACCCTTCGTGGACGCTCTCAGAGCCCGTCTGGGACAGCCACCCACGGACTTCAAGAACATCTTCGAATCCTTTGACTACTTCGACGCCGTCGCAGCGGCGATTCCGGGCGCTATTCGGGGCCTGCCGCCAAAGGTGATCAGGAAGATCGTCGACGACCCGATTTTCGTTCACAAGTTCGAAAACGCCGGCGCCCTTCGCGTCCGGGGGATTCAGGCCAACGCCTCCTTCACGTTCGGCAACACCGATTTGTTCGGCAACTACACCTACACCAGTCCGATTTTCACGCAGGCGGCGAAGGAGCTCGCCGTGAAGGACTCGGACCGGCTGGGCGACATCGCCAGCCACCACGTCAATGCCGGCGTGCAGCAGCGCTGGCGACAGCTCGATGTGAGCGGGCGCCTCAACTTCGTCGGCGCGCGTCCGACCGTCTCGTCCAATCCCCTGGGAGAGATCCCGAGCTACACCGTCGCGAACGTTGCGGTGGGCTATGTCGACTTCCTGCCCGGCTTCACCGCGCAACTGGTGATCAACAACATCTTCAACGCCACGTATTCCGATCCAGGCGTACGGACAGCCGACAACATCCGCTTCGCGTCGAGCATTCCGCAGCCGGGGCGATCGATCTTCGTCAAGCTCCTCGTCCGCCAGCTCTTTTGAGTGAACACGCGCTGCTGGCGAAGTCCGGGCCAGAAGAAACGCGCCACTGCTAAGATCGACTTCCACAAACAGCACGCGGAGGGACCATGAAACGGATCACGGCGCGACTACTCCTGGCCGTCGGGTTAATCGGATTCGGGTGGGCCGTCGGACGCGCGCAGGGGTCCCTGCCCGACTTTGAAATACGCATCGATGCGCCGGAAGGTCGAACCAACGTTGAATGTGTCCGAGGCTGCCAGCTCGCGTGGATTGAACGAATGGTTCCAGGGACGGTGACCCCGAATCTGACGACGTTCACCTACTCGTGCAGCAACTCGGGGACCTCGCGCTGCGCGTCCGGACGCGTCGGCGGATGGATCAAGCGCTAGCCTGAGAACATCGATGGCTCAATTGAGTGCTTTGACCGAGGGAAAAGCACGATCGCTCGCCTTTCGGCTGGTCCGCGGCCTGCTTGCGGTGATCGCCGGTGCGTACATCCTCGTTGTTGGCGCCATCTGGTACGCGCAGGCGAAGATCATCTTCCAGCCCGTCCAGAATCGTCGACGTCACGCCGGGCGACCTCGGCGTGACGTTCGAGAAGGTGATATTGCCGCTCGGAGGCGATCAACTGGCTGGTTGGTGGGTGCGATCGAAAGATCCGCAGGCCAGGACGCTGCTCTACCTGCATGGCAACGCAGGCAACGTGGCAGCCAATGCCGAGCACGTCGTGCGCCTCTACGGCACCGGATTGAACGTCTTCATCTTCGACTACCGCGGATACGGTGACAGCACGGGCGGACCTCCACGGGAGAAGTTCGTCTATGAGGACGCTGAGCGGGCCTGGAGGTATCTGGTAGGGGAGCGCAAGATTCCGCCGGGTGACATCGCGATCTACGGGCATTCGCTCGGCGGCGCCATCGCCATCGATCTTGCGAGCAAACATCCCGAGGCAGGAGCGCTGGTTACCGAGAGCACGTTCACCTCGGTGGCCCGCGCATGCGAGGGACACTTCTACAGCTACTTGCCGATCCGACTGATTCTGACCGAGCGCTTCGATTCCATTTCAAAAATCATGTCGATCCATCTGCCCAAACTCATTCTCCACGGTCAGGCGGACGCCATGATGCCACCGCGAATGGCGCAGCAGCTCTATGACGCGGCACCCGATCCGAAGCAGCTGGCGTTGATAGCAGGCGGAGGGCATGAGAATTCAGCGGTAGTGAACGGGACCGACTATTTTGCCGCCCTGAACGGCTTCCTCCAGAAATACAATTTCGAACCCTCCCTGGCGCCGACCACTGGGATGCCGACCTCCGGAATGAGCAGGAAGTAACACGGCGCCCGTCTCAGTCGCCGCGCAGCGAGACGACGGGATCGATCCGCGACGCGCGGCGAGCAGGCAGGTAGCTTGCGACAAACCCGATCGCGAGCATCGCCGCCGACATCGCCGCGAACGTCGCCGCGTCCATCGTCCGCACCTCGAAGAGCAGGCTGCGGAGCGCGCCGGTCGAGAGCGCGGCGACGACCGCCCCCAGCGCAACGCCGGCACCGACCACCCGCACGCCCTGGAAGACGACCATCCGGCGCACCTGATCCGTGCGCGCGCCAAGCGCCATGCGCACGCCGATCTCGCGCGTGCGTTCGGCGACGACGTACGACAACATGCCGTAGAGCCCGACGGCGCCCAGGACGAGCGCCAGCGACGACGCGACGCCAGCGTCAGCATCGTGAACGAGAGGTCCACCATGGAGTCGCGCTCGAGTCCGGCCATCGTGTAGACGCGATACATCGGCGCCATCGGGCGCCATTTCGTGCACGAGCGCACGGATCTCCGGCGCGATCTGTCTCGGCGCGCGGCGTCTTGACGACGTAGGCCGGCGACGAGATCACCCATTCGCGCGGCGTTGGCCCGACGAGCGGGAAATAAACCAGCGGCAGCGCGGCCTCGCGGAAGTTGTCCTGCTTGACGTCATCCACGACGCCGACGACCGTGAACGTGGCGGCCAGGCGCTCGGGCCGAAGCCGGCGGCCCAGAGCGCTTTCCCCCGGCCAGAGCAGGTCGCCGCGGCCGAGCGGCTGATGACGACGTTGGCAGCGGCTGTGAAGTGATCGTTCGAGTCAAACGGCCGGCCTGAGAGCTGCCGGATGCCCATGGCCTTGAAGTAGTCGCCGGCGGCGAACGTGTACTGGAGGAGCGGCCCGGCGTCGGCTCTGCCGATCTCCCCGGAAGCGCGTCGCCGCGGTGCCTTCGTTCAACGGAATGTTCTCAACCAGACCGACGAGCTGGACGCCCGGCAGGGCGCGCAGCCGATCCATGAAGGTCAGGTCGAACCGCGCGTACGACGGCCCGTCGATCAGCCCGGCCCTTCGGGCGCGATCTGAAACGTGAAAACGTCCCGGGTGTCGTAGCCCGGATTCACATGGCGCAGCTGCCAGAAGCTCTTCATCAGCAGGCCGGCGCCGATGAGCAGGACGAGCCCCAGCGCGGTCTGCGCCGCGACGAGCCCGTCGCGGAGCCATCGGCGGCGCGTCGTCAGGCCGCGCCCGCCATCTCGAAGACGCGTGAAGTCCGGCTTCGTCGCGCGAACGGCCGGGATCGCGCCACAGAGCAGCGCCGCGAGCAGGGCGACGCCGGCGGTGAACGCCAGCATCGCGCCGCCAATCGCGACGTCGCCGATGCGCGGGATGCCGGCCGGCGCGGCGCGAAGGAACAGCGGCAGTGTCAACGCGGCCAGACCGACCGCGAGCACGCCGGCCAGCGCGGCGACCAGCAGAACTTCCGCCATCTGGTGGCGGACGAGCTGCGCGCGTCCGGCGCCGATCGCGCGGCGCACGACGAGATCCCGCTGGCGCGCTTCCGCGCGCACCATGAAGAGGTTGGCGACGTTGCCGCAGGCGATGAGCAGGACCACAGCGGCCGCGGCCATGAGCACCCAGAGCGGACGCGCGACGCGCCCGAACATTTGCTCCACCATCGGACGCACGACGGCGCGGTGCTGGCCGATCAGACGGACGTATGCCGGCGTGCCGCCAAACCGCTCCGGCAGCTTCCGCGCCAGAGCCGTCAATTCCTGAGCGACGGCCTCAGGCGTGGCGCCAGGCCCCATCCGGGCGACCAGCGGCTGGCCGAAGCGGCCGGGCTCGATGCCGTCAGGGCGAATCCGCGTCGACATCCACAACTGCGTCTCGTCGTCTGGAAAACGAAAATCCGGGCCCATCACGCCGACGATCGTGCGATCGGATCCCGCGACGTAGCAGACGCGGTTCACGACGCCCGAGTCGCCGCCGAACCACGACTGCCAGAGCGCGTAGCTGATGACCAACACGCGTTCTTCGTCGTCCGGCACCGGCAGGCGACCCAGGATCGGACGCGCGCCGAGCGTGGTGAACAGCGAAGTCGTCGGCGCCGACATCCGGATCCGCTCGACGCGGTCGCCGACGCGAAGCGTGGACGTGAACGAATTGTAGGTGGAGACATCCTCGAGCAGCCGCGATTGCTCTTTGTATTGCAGGAAAAACTCGGCGGCCACGCCGAACTCCGGCGGGTAATCCGAGCCAGGCGCCGTCGCGACGATGTGGACGAGGCGATCGGCGTGCGCGTAGGGCAGCGGCGCCAGAAGGACTTTATCGACTACGCTGAACATGCCCGCCATGGCGCCGATCGCCAGGCCGAGCGTGCCGATCGCCATCACCGCGAAGCCGGGCGCCCGCCTGAGAGCGCGCGCCGCGTGCCGCAGGTCTCGTCCCCACTCGCTTACGAACCAGCTCATCATGTCCTCCCCGAACGATGGCGCGTTCGACACCGCTTCTCTGGCTTATACGGTAAGTCACTTGACTTGACGTGGTAGTCTGCGCCCGCGCCCCTCGCGGGCGCGCCACGATACCACGTCAAGTCAAGTGCTTTCCGGGATTAGACGGAAACGGATTGGCGAAGTCTTGCGGCGCGCTTCAGTTCACGCGCGTTGCTGTGGGCCGCCAGCGGTCGGCGTACACCCCGCCCATCCAGCAGCCGAGCGTCCGCAGCACGTTCAACAGACCGTAGATCGCAGGGCTGTAGGCAGCAATGACCGCCGGCAGTCCGCCGGGCGCGAGCGAACACAGACCGAGGTAGATCACCGTGGCGACGATTCCGGTGAGCAGCCCGTGCAGCCCGGGGCGTGAGGACGCCTTACGCGCGGTCCAGCGGCCGAAGAGAAACCCCAATCCGGCGCAGCCGACGGCCGCCGACACGAAATATGGCGTCGTATTCATGGGCTGGCCGGACGTCGCGTTCAAGGGGTTGCCGTATATCAGTCCGAATGGCGTGACGAACGCCGTAATCGCCACCTCGAGCAGGAACGCCGAGAGGACGATGCGGCCCCAACGGATGCGGTGGTCCATGGGCCTCATCGTAGTTGAACTGCGGGCACGGCAACCGGGGCGTCGGGCGCGAACGCCAGAGCCGATGGATTCGCTCGGTTAGAAGGTGCGAATTCCTGCCGCCTATTATCGCGTTGCGGCCTTGGATCTGGATTAGAAGGGTAGCCGCTGCAGCGTCCAATACACGGCGATGCACGCCATGATCGCAGACGCGGGCATGACGATCCGGCGGTGGTACCAGGCGTGACGGCTGCAGTACCAGCCGACCAGAAGGAACGCGATGCCGATGACGGCGAGCTGTCCTCCCTCGACGCCGAGATTGAACGTCACGAGCGCCGTCACGAATTCCGAGCGCGGCAGGCCCACTTCCCTGAGCGCGCCCGCGAAGCCCATGCCGTGGAGCAGGCCGAAAAGGAACACCAGCGCGATCCGACGCGCGCGCACTTCCGCCACGAAGAGGTTCTCGATGGCGACGTACGCGATCGAGAGGGCGATCAGCGGCTCGACCACGACGGCCGGCACCGAGATGACTCCGTAGATGCTCAGCCCCAGCGTGATCGAGTGCGCCACCGTGAACGCGCTGACCTGCCACAGCACCTGGCGCAGACGGCGGCTGAGCAGGAAAAGGCCCAGCACGAAGAGCATGTGATCGAGTCCCTTCGGCAGAATGTGCGTGAAGCCGAGACTCAGGTAGCGGATGGCAATCTCGAAGCGCCCCATCGGAGACGCCGGGCCCGTGATCGAGAACGGCTGGCTCGTCTGTCCGCCCTCGAGCCATGCGACGGCTGGCTCCCGGGCGGTAGCCTGCCGCACACTCAATGCATAGGACGCGAACGTCCATCCGTAGGTCCAGGTGAGGCGCGCTGCGCCGCGGGGCAGTTCACCGGTCAACACGATCGTCGCCACCGGTGACGACAACACATCGGTCGCGGATGGCGAGGGAGAGGCGACGGAGTACGCAATGACGGGACGGACGCTCGTGCCGTCGAACGCCAGCGTCAGTTTGCGTCGAAACACTTCATCCAGTCCGCGGAGTCTGTTCTGTAGATCCTCGGCCCCGACGGGCGCCGCAGACTCGGCCCCGGCCGCCAGCAGTTTGGCCACGAGCGACGCGGCGTCGGTGACGACTTCGACCCGATAGGTCCGGTCCGGATCGAGCGAAACCGCCACTCGCGTTGTGCCGATTTCGTGGGCCTGCGCTGTCACGCTCGCACATAACGCGAGCAGCAGAAAGAGAAGGACGGGTCGCTTTTCCACAGAGATGGGCTCTTGGGGACAGGTCTGGGCGCGACCTCGCTACCTGGCGGCGCCCTGCGGCGCGGGACGATTCAACTCGAACGTCAACGACGCCCAGAAACTGGCCCACTGGGCGCCCGAGCCGGCCGGCGCCTCGATCATGTGAACGGCCTTGATCAGCCACATCCCGTCCTGCGGCAGCTTGAACGCCACCCGCCCGTCCTTGTCGGACCGCATCGATAGCTTCACCTTGGGATTGGCGCGATTGATCGCCATCACGAGTGTCCCGGCCAGGGGCCGGCCTTCGTAGGTCAACCGGACCGGAAGCTGCTGGCCTGCGCCGAGCCTGTACGGGTTGCGCTCCGCGACGAGCTCGAGCATGAAGCCAAGCGCGCGATCGGCCTGCACAGGCTCCGCCGGTCCCGACAAGAGCAGGCTCTTCGCGCACCGCACGAAGACCTCATGGGCCTCCGCGGCCGTCTGGTGGCGACTCGCGCGCAGCGCCGCAATAGTGTCGAGTCCTTCCTCCTTGACGTACTCATTGAATTTCTCCGCCGACAGGACGATGGGACTCGGCCGGCTGAAGTACCCGACGACGAGCAACCCGGGCGTCGTGGTGCGCAGCAGACCGGCGGGGTCGGAGCCATCGCGTCCGACGATGGGCTTGCGGCCTGATCCGTCCACGACGACGAACTGATCGATGAGCGCCGGATCGCGTGGCAGCGGATCGCCCTGCATGTCGACGCCGACCAGCAAACGCACGCCGATCAGCTTCCCCGCCTCCGGCATGAAGTGCGTCGGCTCGATCCAGAGGTCGTGCGCGCCCACGGCGGCGCTGTGCAGCGTGACGACAGCGACGATGACGATGGCCAGACGGTGTGCGCTCGGCGAGATGAATTGATGGGACATGGCGGTCAGATTCCCTGGATGTTGATGTCCTGGATGGATCCGGCGCCGTGACGCCGGTTCGATGCCGGCGTCACGGCTACGGGATGACCTCGTGCGTTACCGATGCGACGGCGTCGGTGATCCGGAGATCGGGCCCTGCAGATACGGGAACGTGTCACGGAACAGGCGGTCCACCGGGAGGCTACTCAACCCTCCCTCGGGTGAATAGCCAACCGTTGCGCTGACGAACGCGCCGTCGGTCAACTTCGGGAACGAGGCCGGGTCGGGCGACAACAGAATCCCTTCGACCGCACGGAGGGCGATGTCAACGACGTCGTCACCCGGGCGGCGTCCGTTGGGGAAGCCGGCCAGATCGTTCCCAAGCGCGCCCAGCGGATTCTGCGAGGCCGCCGCGATTGCCGGGATTGTCGTGTTCAGGCGTAGGATCTCGGCCGGCTTGACGGAGCCCGGCTGGTTGAGACCGGGAACGCCGGTCAGAAACACCTGCACCAGATCGTTGCGCGGCGTGGCCGGCGCCGACACCCCGAAGAGAGCTTCAATCAGTGCGGGCAACGTCGGATACAAGACATAGTCGGCGAATTGAGCATCGTCCTTCGGATCGGAGCCGTTGAACCGGTCCTTGTCCTTGAGGCCGATCACCACCTCATTCACCAAGGGAGCCGCCAGCCGGGACACCTGCGTGAACGGGCCATTCGGGCCCTTGCCTTTGTCGTCCTTGCCCTTGCTGGCGGTCGTCCAGGCGCCGATGACCGGATCGCTCGAAACGAGACAGCTCGCCGGCACTTCGAGCGCGATCGTCGTGATGTTCTTGTCGGCCAGTGAATTCTCCTCGCCGTCGACCGGTCCGAGCGGGTTCGTGTTGATCGAGATCGAAGGTTTCCGCCAGGTTGACCACGAAGCCATCACGCCGTTGTCCGACGAAGACGCGGCCGCCGGACGCACACCCGGGAATGTCGATCTGGAAGATGTGGTTGTTCGCGTACACGTCGTAGGCGGATGCGTTGCCGCCGAAGGACTTGTCCCCGATCCGGTCGACCGGCTTGAGGAAGGTCTCGCTGCCATCGGGGGCATTGGTGATCGCGTCGCGCCTGGGTTGAGCGTGGTCGCGGACGATGGTCAGCGTGTAGCTTTCGATCACATTCAGATTGGCGGTCTGGTTCGCGCCGGGACCGATCGGACCGACGTTGATGAGCGGCACCGCGACGTTGTTGCCGCCAATCGGCAGGGCGAAGTTTTTCACCGTGTTCGTGAACTGGAACTGAAAGGTGATGTCCTCGCGCGCATCGCCGTCGTTGTCGATCTTGATCTCGTACAGCCCGTTGTCATCCAGCCGGAAGAAATTGGGACCGCCGTAGGCGTCTTGCAAGGGGACGTAGTTTGCCAGGAAGGTCACATAGTCTTCCCGACCCGTCTCGTAGCTCCTGAACATGTAGAAATCCGTGCCGTCCAGCCTCGGCGATCCGGCAATGCCGGGCGCCTCCCGATGGCTGGATGCTTGCAGGACCACTCCGGCGGTCGCCAGCAGCGCGACAGCCACCCATCTCATGCGCTTCATACTCAGACCTCCTCCGCCGCGCTCACGCGTGCCGGCGCACCGCGTCGGCAGCCATGAATCGGGACACTTGTTCTACGGTTCACTGTGGCGGTTGGATGTAAAGAAGCGGCGGCGGCCCGGCGGGTGCGGGGAAGCCGGCCGCCCTTGTAGGCCGAGATTCAGTTGGCGTTCAAGGCGTCGACCGGCCGAGCGGCGGCGGCGCGTCGAGCCGGCCACCACGTCGCCGCCAGACCAGACGAGAGCAGGAGCGCCGACGCGATCGCGAACGTCGCGACATCGAGGCGGCGCACTCCGAACATCTGGTGCGCCAGCACGTTCGACAGCGCCATTCCTCCAGCGAGCCCCATCGTCGCACCCACGAGGAGCAGAAGCGCCCCTCGGCGCAGAAACATGCCGACGATGGCGCGTTCGGACGCGCCAAGAGCCATGCGAATCGCCACTTCCTTCCGGCGTTGCTGCACGGCATAGGCCGTGACGCCGTACATGCCGAGCATGGCGAGAAAAGCTGCGACCGCCCCAAGACCGCCGAGCAGCGTGGTCATGAACGTCGTGCCGGCCAGGCGCTGGTCGTCGTCGGCGACCGATCGCGGCTCGTTGATGACCGCCTCCGGATCGATTGCGCCCGCCGCGGCTCGAAGATCGCCGAAGAGCAGTGAGGACGGCTTCGCGGAGCGGACGTAGAACGTGCCGAACCGAATGTCTGGCAGTTTAGGCGTGTAGAGATCGCCGCGATCGGGATCGTCGTACGACTGGCGCACATCGGCGGCGACGCCGACCACCGTTCGCCACAAGCCTGGCTCGGGTCCGGCCGATGTCTGTTCGATCAGACGCACGCGCCGGCCGAGCGCCTGGCCGTTCGGCCATAACCGGCGCGCGAGCGTTTCGCTGACGACGGCGGTCGACGCGGCCGGCGACATGTCGGCCGGTTCGAACGCGCGACCTTGACGCATGGCGATCTTGAAGAGCGCGAAATATCCGGCGGATACCGCGATGCTTCCGCCTTGCGCCCACCCGGCGTCGGTCTCGATCCGTTGAGAGGGCGCCTCCACGAATGGCGGCCAACTGCTGAATGCCACGGCGGAGCCGGTCCGTTCCGCCGCGCGAGTCGCAAAGGCCTCGTGAAAGCCGGTGAAGGCCGCCGCGTCCGCGTATTTCCTGGCTTTCAGCATGACCCGCGATCGACTCAGTCCCGCAGGTTGAAAGCCGATGTCGGTGGTCATCATCTCGCTGACGCTGCGAACCATCAAACCGCAGGCGATGAGCAGCACGAGCGATCCGGCGACCTCGAACGCGATCAACGCGTGGCGCACGCGCCGCATCGGCGCCGCGTCGGTCGCCACGCGCCCATCCTGGCGGAGCGCGTGCATCAGGCGCCGCCCCCAGCCCATCAGCGGCGCCAGGGCGATCAGGATCACGATGATCGTGCCGGCCCCGGCGACGACCCCGAGCACCGTCGCGTCGACGCCAATGCCCGCGGCGCGCGGCGCCGGACGGCCGAGCTGCTGCTCGATCAGCGGCGCCAGGATCCGGAGCGTCCACGCACTCAACGTCACGCCCGCCGCGAGCGCGCCCACGACCACGATCGCCATTTCCATCAGGAGCAGACGCGCCAGGTGCACGCGGCTCGCGCCGAGCGCCACCCGGACGGCGGTGTCTTTCTGCTGCTGCAGCGATCGCAGCAGCATCAACACCATCACGTTCGCGCTCACGATCACGAGCACGAGGCCCACCGCAATCGTCACGCCCGTGAGCACCGGCCGCATCGCACCGGCATAGCGTTCGTACGCGGACTCGAGCCGGACGCCAGGCCAGTCGGCGGGGATCGGTGCGGTGGCGGCGGCGCGGACAACCTCGGTGATCCGTCGCTCGGCCGCCTGAGGTCCGACGCCCGCTCGCAGCCGCACCATGTACACACGGGCCGCCGACGGTTCCGGGATCAGAAGATCGACCGTCGCTGTGCTGTCGCGTCCGAAAAAGAATCCTCGCGGCAGCACGCCAACGACGTGCAGCGTTTCCGCTGATCCGGGCCGCGAATCCGGCTCGCCTCGGATGACCCGGCCGACGATCCCAGGATCGGATCCAAAACGATCGCGCCAGAGGGCATAGCCGATCAGCGCCGCGTGTTCCGATCCACGAACGAAATCACTCTGGTCGAGCAGTCGGCCCGCGACGACGCGCACGCCGAGCCCCTCGATGAATCCGGGCCTGGTCCGCAGGCCTCGCACGGAAATGGCATATCCGCCGCCGTCGAGACCGAAGTTGTCGTTGGACGCCCCGATCGGATGCTCGACGACGTCGGCGAGCGAGGTCCAATCGAGCTCCGTCACGCCGCGCGGTTCCCACGGCCCGGGCGGCGCGTACATCACGTGATAGATCCGGTCGATCGCTTCATACGGCATCGAGCGCATCGAATACGCGTTGACGACGGAGATCGTCGAGGCGGTCAGCGCGAGGCCGAGCGCGAGTGAACAGAACGTGGTGAAGGTGAACGCGGGCGTCCGAAGCAGTCCCCGCAGCGCAAATCGCGCGTCCCGCCAAATGCCATCCATGGCCACGTAAGACGACAAGCGGGCCCCAGGTGTTAACGAGCCACTTGCCGCAGTCTACGCCGCTCTCACCACTCCACTCCGCTCAGATCGACGTGCGCACCTTCGACCAACGTCTCGCTCCACGCGACGGCCGTTCGGCTCGGGTGCGGGCGTGAGTCGATCCATCGCACCAGGATGAAGAGCGCGAGGGTCGTCCCGACGAGCCAGGAAGTTCCAGCGACGCTCGCCAGCGCCTCCCGCTCGATCCACGCGATCGTCGCAGTCACGAGAATGAACAGGACGGCATAAATGGACGCGAGGGCTTTCAGGTTGTCTTCCGAGGCGTAGGTCGATGCGAACGGCCATTTCCCCAAGCGGAACAGGCTGAGCTCGACGAGCAGCATCGACAGGGCCAGGCCGAACACCATGTGACCGATGGCCGCGTGCCAGCCCAGCATCGGCACGGCAAGGAAGAACATCCCCGTTACCAGCGGCACTGCGAGCGAGAACAGTCCGGCAAGCTTGACGCCCGAGAAGTACGTATAGCCGTCGCCCGGCCAGCAGAGGTGAAAGGTCCAGTTCGCGCGCAGCTCGGCCGGCACGCGAACGGCCTGACGGAATCCGAGGACGACGATACCGATCAGCACCAACTGCACGCTGAGGGCGCGAAGCGGGACGGATGTGATGTCAGCCGGCGGACTGAACGGCACGCCCTGCAGCAGGACCATCGCCGCGGCGAATCCCGTGCCAGACGAGGCGGCGAGCGACAGACGTTGAGGCGCGCTTCTCCACAGCGCTTTGAGGGCGAAGAAAAAACCGGCGCGGCCCTCTGGCGTGCGGACAAAAAGACATGCGAGTATGTCGACCCAGCCTGCGAGCGGATCCCGTTGCCGTCGTTGATTGGGCGACGCCCCTAACGGGAGGCGGCGACTGTTCCATGTGTACGTGACGCCCGCAAGCACGAGCGCGATCCCAAGCGCCAGGACTGCGCTCATCGACAGCCCCCGGAACAGGGACTCGAACGACGCGTACGTCGTGGTGGCCGAGGTCTCGAGCGCGGCCACGGCGTCGGGGTACGGTCTGTGAGGCAGGCCGACGAACACGTGACCCGCCAGCCGCTCGTGCAGCCCGAGAAACCAGAGTGCAGGATTCGCGTACGGATGGCCACTAGACGCGGACAGCCAGCCTGACACGCGAGAGGTCGAGCCGGGCAGCAGGAGCAGCAGGGCGCCCAGCACCATGACGAAGCCCGCTTGTAACGCGGCGGACATGCGAGCAAACAGGCCCCGGCCCAACAGCAACCGGATCGACTCGCGCAGCGCGATCACCGCGACGAACCCAAAGAAAGCGGCGGCCATGGTCGTCACGAATTGCGCCGCGACCAGCGTCGCGAGACCGCCGAACCCCACCGGCAGCGTGTTCGAAACGGCCACCGGGTAGCCGATGCTCGAGATGGCATTCAGCGCGAGCGCAAAGAGCGACGCGAAAATCGCGACCGCTTTGATCTGGCGCGAATCACGAGCGCGCGCGAGATCGGCAGCGGGCCAAGAATCAACGCGTCGCGTTCGTCCAGACTGATCCCATTCCAGACCACGACCGCTGCGAGCGCCATGGCGAGCGACGACAGGCCAAGAAAGAAAAACCGATCGCCCAAGGCGCCCATGGCGGTCTGGCCGGGTGTTTGAAAGGACACGATGAGGGTACTTCGCCGACAGGAACACCGTGAACATCAGGCTGGACGTCACGAGCGCCGCGGCGGCCACGCTCAGGACCTGGTGGCGATCGGCCTGCGGCGAGATCAAGTCGTTGTCGACGAACCGCTGAACAAAATGCCGGGTCAGCAGGCGTTCACGCATGGAGCCCTACGACGTCGGCGATGTCATCTGCCGCCTGTTCGGGATTGATCCGCAGCACCAGCTGGGAGAAGACGTCCTCCAGCGAACGCTGCGCCATGATGTGCTCCAGGTGCTCAACCGAATCGTCCGCGACCACGCGGCCGCGATGCAGGACGATGACCCGGCTGCAGAGCTTCTCGACGACCTCGAGGACGTGCGAGCTGTACAGCACGGCCTTGCCCCGCTGGGCGAGGCGCCGCACGAGGCGCCGGAGGATCAGCATGCTGGTGACGTCGAGACCTGCGTCGGGTTCGTCCAGGATCAGGACGTCCGGATCGTGGAGCAGCGCGGCGATGATGAGGAGGCGTTGCTTCATCCCCTTGGAATAGAAGTTGATGCGCTGCTCGGCTGCCTCGGCGAGTCCGAACAGCTCGAGCAAGGCGCCAGTCTTGCGCGCGAGCAACGCCTCGGGCATCTGACGGAGCCTGCCGATGAGCTCCAGATGTTCGCGTCCCGAGAGGAATGGATAGAGATGGGGTTCCTCGGGCACGTACCCCAGCCGCCGGCGATAAGCGACCAGGTCGCGTTGGATCTCGCCCCCGTCGAAGAGGACCGTGCCTTCCGACGCGTCGATGAGTCCCGTCAGGATTCGGCCCGTGGTCGTCTTGCCTGACCCGTTCGGGCCCAGATACCCGACGACCTCGCCGGGATGCACGACGAAGCTGACGTCATCAACGACCGTCGTGCCGGAAAATCGCTTCACCAGATGGCGCGCTTCCAACATGGAGGGATCCTCGCTCGTCAGGTCGCCGGCCGCGTCGTCCGCCGACGGTGTCAAAGCTGTAACCGTATCAGTACGGTCCGGGATTCCTGTTCCTGTGCGGATGCGCTCGGCGCGCTACGTCCTACTCGCTGCGCAGCGCCACCGTGGGATCCACTCGCGCCGCCCGCCGTGCCGGCACCAGCGTCGCGATGAGACACGCGGCCGTCACCACGGCCAGCGCCGCCGCGAACGCCCGCACGTCGTGTTCCTGGGGGTTGAACAGAAACTGGCTGGCGGCCTGATCCAGATACCAGGCGCCCATGGAGCCAATCGCCAGACCCGCCACGAGGAGCACGGTCGCGCCTCTAAGCACCATCAGAATCACCTGGGCCTGCGTCGCGCCCATCGCCATCCTCACACCGATCTCGCGCGTGCGCTGTGCGACGAGATAGGCCATGACGCCGTAGAGCCCGACTGCTGAGATCACCAGGCCGAGCAGGCCGAACAAGCCGAGCATCAGCATGTTCAGGCGACGAAGCGCGGTCTGACGCGCCAACCGCTCGTCCATCGTCGCAGTATCGCGAAGGGGAATGGCCGGCAGCACGCTGCCAACGGCCGCCTTCACGGCCGGCAACACCTGATGCGGATCTCCAGACGTGCGAATGACCAGATATCCGGCGTTGACCGGCCGCTGCGTCATCGGCAGATAGATCTCCGGCAGCGTTTCTCCTTCGAGCGTTCCCTGACGCACGTCGCCCACGACGCCGACGATCGTTCGCTCGCTGCCGTCTTCGAGCGACACCATCTGCCCGACCGGTGAGGTGTTGCCGTAGAAGTGCCGCGCCGCTGATTCGCTGACGATGATGACCGGCTGGCCGCCATCGCGGTCGGTGTCGTCGAAGAGCCGTCCCTGTTTGAGCGGGATGCCCATGCCGCGGTGGTAGTCGCTCGTGATCACCTTGACGCTGACGCCGCTGTCACGCTCGATCGATCGACCGGCGGGCGCAAGGCCGGAGACTTGCTGATAGGGCCTGAACGGAATCGCGGGCCAGACGGCCGAGGCCGACGCCACGCCATCGGTCCGTTGAAGCCGCTGCAGAATGTCCGCGAACGCCATCCGCCAGTCGGCGCGAGGCTGGCCAGGTCCCTGG
The DNA here is from genome assembly GCA_963724645.1 of uncultured Acidobacteriota bacterium. Classification (GTDB taxonomy): domain Bacteria; phylum Acidobacteriota; class Vicinamibacteria; order Vicinamibacterales; family SCN-69-37; genus CAVXSP01. The sequence continues at coordinate 56,925 of CAVRVJ010000002.1, read as the reverse complement.
CCAGGTCCCTGCTGTTCCAGCAGCCGGACCGTCATGACGCGATCGACGTTGATGCCGGTGTCCACTCGCATGAGCCGGATGAAACTGCCGATGAACAACACGGCACCGACCAGAAGTACGACGCTCAACGCGATCTCCGCGACGACGATTGCGCGTCGCAACAGCTGCCGGCGCCGGCTTGCGCTCGCGCCGCGCCCGGCGGCGCTGAGCGACGTGATGATGTCCGGCCTCGACACCTGCAGCGCCGGCAGCACGCCGACGAACAGGCCGGACAGCATCGACACGGTCGCCGCGGCGGCGAGCACGCGCAGGTCGAGCCCGATCGCCGTTACGCGCGGGATGCCTTCAGGCATCGCCGTTCTGCAGGACCTCGACCGCCCAGCTCGCGACGATCACCGCGAGAATCGTGCCGGCGGCAGACAGCACCAGGCTTTCGACGATGAACTGGCGAATCAGGCGCCAGCGGCCCGCCCCGAGCGCCGTGCGGATGCCGACTTCTGTTTCGCGCGCGCTGGCGCGCGCCAGCATGAGATTGGCGACATTCGCGCAGGCAATCAGGAGCACGATGCCCACGGCGGCGAGCAGCATCAACATCCATGACCGGATGCTGGCCCCGACCACGTGGTCTTTCAGCGGCCGCACGCCGACGCCCATTTTCCGATTCCAGTCCGGGTACGCGTGCTCGATGCCGGCGGAAATCTGATCCATGCCGGCGCCCGCCTGTGCGAGGGACACGCCCGGCTTGAGTCGCGCGATCACTTGCAGATACATGCTGTGGCCGCGGCCGCGCACGTGCTCTCCGGGGGTGAACACGCACGGGAGCCACACATCGGTCGCCGCCGACGCGCCCACCGGGTAACTCACGTTCTCCGGGAGCACGCCGACGACCTCGTAGGTGTCGCCGCTCGAACGAAATCCGGCGGCCGATCACGGCGGGATCGCCGCCGAACCGCGCCCTCCACCACGCATGGCTCAGCACCGCCACCCGGTGCTGCCCGTCGACTTCGGCTTCGGGCCCGAACGTGCGGCCGACCGCCGCGCGGACGCGCAGCACGTCGAAGAACTGCCCGGTCACTCGCAGCGCGTTCAGCGTCTCGGGCCCGCCGCCCTGAGGAAAGTAGGTCACCTCATTGCTGGCGATCGCCGCGATGCCGCTGAACACCTGTTGTTGGGCGGCCCAGTCGATGTAGTTCTGCGGCTGGACGATTCGCAGCGCGGCAGGATCGAATCCCGGCGGCAGCGGGCCTTTCGGGCCGCCAGGCGGCCACGCTTCACCGACCGCCACCAGCCGATCCGGTTCTGAGAACGGCAGCGGCCGGAGCGCGACGGCGTCGACGACAGAGAAGATGGCCGTGGTGGCGCCGATGCCCAGCGTCAGGACGATGAGCGCGACAGCCGTAAAGCCGGGCGCGCCGCGCAGCGAGCGCATCGCATCGCGCAGGTCCGTGCGCAACCCGCCGAATGCGTACCACCGGCGCGGCGACGGCGGCGCCGGGTCGATCCAGCGGGCCTGACGCAGCGGCGCGAGATAGCGGGCCAGGATGTTGCCGTCTCGAAACTCCGCGCGTGTGAGCCGCTCGGCCTCGGCCGGATCGGCGCCGCCAGCGACGAGCTCGCGCCAGCGGTCCTCGAGGTGCAGCGACAACTCTTCGACGATCTCGGCCTCGCGCGGCGGCGCGATCGACAGGGTGTGGAGGTTCGCGCGAACGTAGGATTTCCAGTCCGGCATGATTTCCTCGCTATTCGTTTCGTAGTGTCACCATCGGATCCACCTGTGACGCGCGGCGCGCCGGCAGGTAGGCTGCCACAGCCGCGACGACGAGCAGGAGCAGCGCCGCGCCGGCGAGCGTCGGCGGATCGGTGGCCGTGAGACCGAACAGGAGGCCGGCGATGCGGCTTCCGCGAGTCGTGCGCCTGCGAAGGCGAGCGGCAGGCCGATGGCCACGCCGACAACGGCCAGCCCCATCGCCTCACGAAGTACGAGCCAGACGACGCTGAGACGCCCGGCGCCAAGGGCGAGGCGAATCCCGAGCTCGCGGCGGCGCTGGACGACGCCAAAGGCCAGCAGCCCGTAGAGGCCGACGCTGGCGAGGAGCAGCGCCAGGACACCGAACAGCGTCGAGAGCAAGGCGATGAGCCGCTGCTGCACGAGCGCAGCATCCATCTCTTCCTGCAGCGTGTGGATATCGAAGAGCGGCAGCGTGGGATCGAGACGCAACACCTCCTCCCTCACGCGCGCCTGCACCGCGCCGGCATCGCCCGCGACGCGCACGTACAGCACCATCTGGCCTCGGCCCGTCGGCGTCTGCACGAACGTTGTGAAGATGACGGGCTGCGCCTCGTGCGAGGATTGCTGTACCGGGCGTTCTTGACGACGCCAATGATCTGAAAGTCCTCGGCCGGTCGTGAATAGCGTTGTCCGTTGATGTCTCGCACGTTGGGCCGGCGGCCGTTGAAGCACGTCTTCCCAATCGCATTCTGACCGGGATACACAGCTCGCACGAACGCCTCGTTGACGATGCAGACCGACGCCGCGTCCTCGGAGAGATCGCTGTCCGTGAAATCACGGCCGGCCGCGAGCGGCACGCCGATCGTCGAGAAATAGCCGGCGTAGAGCATGGTGAGCGGCACGCGCGCCGACTCACCGGATGCGAGCGGCATCATCGCGCCGGCGCCCGCACGACGGCGTCGTCGGCGTCGGTTGGCCGACGCTCGCTGACAGGACGCCGGGAAGGGTGCGCGCGCGCGTGAGGAGATCGCGGTACGCCTGATCGAGGCGCGCGGTTGTGCCGGGAATGTTGCGCTGGTCGCTGCCCCGCGGCTGCACAGGCACGACGAGCACCGAGTGCCTGGGCGTACCGAAGTTGTCGCCGCTCATGGCAGCGAGGCTTCGGACGAAAAGTCCGGCGCCGACGATCAAGAGCAGGGACAGCGCGACCTGCGCTACGGCGAGCACTTTGCCTGGTCGCAGCCCGCCCAACGCCTTCGTCGCGGAACCGCCGAGGTTCTTCAACGTGGGCCACACGTCGATGCGAGTCGCACGCCAGGCCGGCGCGAGGCCAAACACGATGCCGGTCAGCATCGAGACGCCCCGCGGTGAAGGCCAGCACCCGGCCGTTCGGCGCCAGGTCCAACGCGATAGGCGCCCGGCCGGAGGAGATGAACGCGACGAGGACGCGCGTCGACCAGCCGGCCGGAGTACACCGCTCACGCCGCCGAGCATGGCCAGCAGCACGCTGTCGACCAGCAGCTGCCGCGTCACGCGCCAGCGGGCAGCGCCGAGCGCGAGGCGCGTGGCCAGTTCCTGCCGGCGCGCGGCCGCGCGCGCCAGCAGCAGGTTGGCGGTGTTCGCACACGCGATGAGCAGCACCACGCCGACGACCGCCATGAGGACGGCGAGCGGCTGCGAAAACTGCGCGCGCAGGCTCGACAGCCCGGTCGCGGCGGGCTGGAGCGTCAGCGGAGCCGGGGGAGGGCCGAACTTCGGACCCGATGGCAGCAGTGGCGCCCAGACCGCATGCAGGGCCATGGCCGCGGCCGGCGCGTCGACGCCTGACTTCAACCGCGCGAGCGCCGTGATCCACGAGCTATAGATAATCGGATTCTCGAGCAGGTTCTCCGACGCGGGCATCGCGGTGGGCTGCATCGCGATCGGCACGTAGATATCCGGATTCATGCCGACTTCGACACCGAAGAACTCCGGAGGCGTCACGCCGATGATCGTGAACCGGACGCCAGAAATGGTGAGCGGCTGACCGACGATCGCGGGCGTCAGGTTGAACCGGCGCTTCCAGTAACCGTCGCTGATCATCGCGATCGGGTGCCCGTTCGGCACGCGGTCATCGTCAGGACCAATCGAGCGGCCGATGGACGGGCTCACGCCGAGCAGCGAGAAGAATGTGCCCGACACCAGCTGTCCCTGAATCGTCGGTTCGACATGGCCGTTGATGCTGACGTTCAGGCGCACGGGCGAGAAGCCGGCGAGATCGGCCTGCGGCCTGCCGCTCAACGCCCGGAACTGCGGATAGGTCAGGCCCGGATCGACGAGCCACAGCGCGCCGGGATCCCGTACCGGCAGCGTGCGCCACATGACCGCATCCATCAGACTGAAGATCGCGGTGTTGGCGCCGATGCCGAGGGCCAGCGACAACGTGACGGCCGCCGTGAAGCCCGGGCTCTTCTTGAGAAGGCGGACGGCGTACGCGAGGTCCTGCCGGAGGGAGTCCAGCCACCGCAACGGCCACGACGAGCGGACCGGTGGCGCCGGATCGGTCCACTGGGCTTGTCGAAGCGGTTTGAGGTACCGGGACAGCACGTCGTGCTCGCCAAGCGTATGCAGCGCGAGACGCGTCGCCTCGGCGGGATCAACGCCGCCGGCGACGAGCTCGCGCCAGCGGTCCTCGAGGTGCAGCGACAACTCTTCGACGATCTCGGCCTCGCGCGGCGGCGCGAGGTTCACCGACGCGAGCCGCGCGCGGATATCAGATGCCCATTCAGGCATGTTCCGCTCCGGTCACCAGCCGAACGGCCTCGACGAACGCGGCCCACGTCTTGCGCTGGTGCGCGAGCACCCGCCGGCCCTCGGCGGTCACCTTGTAGAACCGCCGCCGGCGCTCGCCGGGCTTTTCGACCCAGGTGCCCTTGATCCAGGCCCGCTCCTCGAGTCGATAGAGCAGCGGATACAGCGAGTCGATGTGGAAGGTCAGCCGGCCGTTCGATCGCGAACGGATCAGCTTGCTCAACTCGTAGCCGTGACGCGGGCGCGCGTCGAGGAGCGAGAGGATGAGCAGCTCGGCGGAGCCCTTCTTGAGCTCGCGATCCAGGGCGCGGGTGTCGATGTCGGTCATAGGCAGATAGTATATAGACAGACGTTCAGGCGAAACGGTTGGCAGGTGGGGAACCGCGAAGGGTCACAGGCCTCAGGTCCAGGGCCCAAGGCCACAGCACTTTCCCTGGGCATTTCCGCGATTTCTGAGGCGGTCGACGCGTCGTCGTCAGCGGCCTCGTCGTCTTGTGCTTGTTTTCCGATGTCGGACGATCAGGCCGCTCGCAGATGTCGCCTGAGTCCAGGCGAAACGACCCCTCCAACCGTCACCTGGAAGAGCCGGAGATCACACAGCGTTTCAAGTCAAGTGCTTTCCGGGATTAGAGCCGCGACGCAGCCGCCTTCAGCAGCTCAATGGCTTGACCCTTCTTCTCTCGCGCGACGAGTCCGTCGAAGTGCACCTCCAGGACGTGGCCCTTCAGGAGCGCGGTTGCAGTGGCATAGTAAGGCGAGTCGGACTTGAACACGGCGGCTTCGCCGATGTCCGAGATGACCGCATCAGTCGTGCCCGCTTTGACCGACTCCAGGAGCCGCTGCCTGACCTGGTCGGGATTCATGCCGGGAAACATCCGGGATGCCTCGTTGACAATGACGGCGAGTTGGAAGCGGTTGGTACCGACACCCCACGCATATCGACAGGTCACGGAACCGAATGCCGGGAGAGAGCTCGAGACACCGTCGGCGACGTTCGCGTTCGCCGCTAGTGGCTGAATGTCGTCGGACGTGAGCAGCGCGCACGGGTTCAGGGCCTGGGCCGAGACGGTGCCGTCGACGCCACTGGGGCTGAGCACCCCGGTGGTGACCATTGCCAGCCCCAGGACAAATACAGAAGCGAGACCGTGTCGGGTCTGCGGACGACGAGGAAGCCGTGAAATCTTGATCTTGATCATGTTCCTATTGTGAGGCAAGACGGCCAGCGCCGCACGCCCTGCGAGAGGTCTCAGCGCATGTCCTGGTTGCTGTGTCTCTGTTTCCCATGACGACGCTCCACCCCAAGAGACCAGCCAGTCTCGTCCGTGCTGGGTGAAGACGTCCGTGCGTCCATCGGCATCGAGCCTATATCGACTTCGGCGGAAACACGTTCCTCGGCGACAACCGCATTCAACTTCCGCCTGCGCCGTAGCCCGGCGCCTGAAACTGCACCAGATTGAAGTCGGCTCGATACCCGCTCCAGTCCGAGGCATCGCCGGAGACGGCGTGCCGATTCGCCAGAAAGGTGTTGCCCTCGATCGATGGGAACGCACCGTTGCTGATCGCCGCGCCGTACCCCAACCCACCCATCAGGTTGTGATGGATGAAGTTACGCACGACGCGTACTTTTGCGGCCGCGAACAGGGGTCGCCCCGATCTTACTCCTTTCGGATGGTGTGCTGGCTGAGGACTTTCCGTAGAGACGGCTTGACCAATTGTCGGCTGGCGTGTGTAAAACTCCTTGCGCACGGATCCGGCGCGCTGGACGGCTGACGGGCGTGTTCGGTGCTGGCCGCTCCGCCCACGGATTGAAGAAAAGGACATGCATCTGGCGCTGTGGGAGTGGATTGCCGTCGGGTACTTCGTGTACCTGGCTATCGTCGCGCTGACGGGTAGCCGCTTCGCTCGGGCGCGATGGCCGAGTCTTGCGGCAACAGCGTTCTGCTTGGCCGTGCTCGCTGGGCTGCGACTGATGGGCGCTGGACCGGTGATCGAGGCCTTCGTGCCGGCACCTCTTCTCTTGGTGGGTTACTGGCTTTCTGGCCTGTTTTTTATCCGCCCAATGCGCAAGGTCGAAGAGTGGCTCCTTCGCGTCGACGAGCGGCTGCTCGGGCGGCCCGGGATCCTCTCGGCCTATGGGAGCGGACCGCGCTTCGTGCGCGAGTACTTCGAGCTCGCGTACCTCCTTGTTTATGCGGTGGTCCCGGCTGGTGCGGCGGCCCTGCTGCTCAGTGGACACGCGGATGCCGTGCCTCGGTTTTGGGCCATTGTTCTCCTCGCTGAGTTCGTCAGCTATGGGATGTTGCCGTGGCTGCAGACACGCCCTCCCCGTGTCCTCGACGTCCATGGGAGCGCGCCCGAACCGACCTTCATCAAGCGGTTCAACCTCGCGGTGCTGAACAGGGGCAGCATTCAAGTCAATACAATCCCGAGCGGACACGCCGCTGGCGCCGCGGCCGTGGCGCTCGCGGTTTGCGGCCCGATGCCCGGGACCGGGCTGCTGTTCCTGGTGGTCGCAGCCAGCATCGTCGCAGCCAGCGTCCTGGGCCGATATCACTACCTTGTGGATTCAGCGCTCGGCGTCATCGTGGCGGTCGGTGCCTGGTCGCTCGTCTCCGTGCTTCAACCTTGAGAGGAGCGCCGTGAACCGGCTCCCGCCCGCTCGTCACACCTGTCACCGACTTGCGGTCGCTTTGTGCCGGCCGAGAGACGGCGGACGGGCCTCAGCCCATCGTCGGCATGACGAAGTCTGCGCCTGCACGGATGCCCGTCGGCCAGCGCGTCGTGATGGTCTTGAGCCGCGTGTAGAAGCGCACGCCCTCGGGCCCGTGCATGTGGTGGTCCCCGAAAAGGGAGTTCTTCCAGCCGCCGAAACTGTGGAACGCCATCGGTACCGGAATGGGCACGTTGATGCCGACCATGCCCACCTGCACCTCCTGGGCGAACGTGCGTGCGCTGTCGCCATCGCGGGTGAAGATCGCGGTCCCGTTGCCGAACTCGTTCGCATTGATCAAGTTCACCGCCTCGCGATAGTCCTTGACGCGCGTGATGCCGAGGACTGGGCCGAAGATTTCCTCCTTGTAGACGCGCATGTCGGGCTTGACCTGATCGAACAGCGAACCGCCCAGGAAGAAACCGTCGGGATGATCGGCATGCCGAAAGCCGCGGCCATCAACGACGAGCCTCGCACCTTCTGCCACGCCGATATCGACATAGCCGCGGACCCTGTCGCGGTGCTCGCGGGTCACCAGCGGCCCCATCTCCATCCGGGGAACATTGCCGGGACCAATCCGCAGCGCCTCGATGCGAGGCACCAACCGCTTCACCAACGCGTCACCGATGGCGTCGGTCACGGCCACTGCGATCGAGATCGCCATGCAGCGCTCGCCCGCTGAACCGTAGGCCGCGCCGATGAGCGCATCGACAGTCTTGTCGAGGTCAGCGTCCGGCATGACAACCATGTGGTTCTTGGCACCGCCCAGGGCCTGCACCCGCTTTCCGTGGGCCGCGCCGGTGGAATACACGTAGCGGGCGATCGGCGTCGACCCCACGAAGCTCACCGCCTGGGTGTCCGGATGCGTCAGAAGCCCATCGACCGCTTCCTTATCGCCGTGGACGATGTTGAATACGCCGTCGGGCAGGCCCGCCCGCTTGAAGAGATCGGCCAGCAGTAGAGAGGCGGACGGATCGCGCTCGGAAGGCTTCAGAATGAAGGTATTGCCGCAGGCAATCGCCACGGGAAACATCCACATGGGCACCATGACCGGGAAATTGAACGGGGTGATGCCGGCCACGACACCCAACGGCTGGCGCAGCGAGTGGCTGTCGACATTGGTGCCCACGTTTTCCGTGACTTCGCCCTTCAATAGATGCGGACCGCCGCAAGCGAACTCCACCACCTCCAGGCCGCGCGTCACCTCGCCGAGGGCGTCGTCACGGACCTTGCCGTGCTCATTGGTGATGATGGCCGCCAACTCGGAAGCGTGACTTTCCACGAGCTCCTTGAACTTCGACATGACGCGCGAGCGCTTGAGTGGAGTGGCTGCGGCCCATGCCGGAAAGGCGGCCTTCGCGGCGGCGACCACGCGGTCGATCTCCTCCCGGCTCGCCAGCGGCACGCGAGACTGCACCGTCCCCAGCGCGGGGTTGAAGACGTCCGCGAATCGGCCGCCTGCGCCAGGCACTTGCTGGCCGTTGATGTAGTGGGACAACGTTTCAGTCATGAATAGTTCCTCAGTGGGGTACGGAGGCGACCTGTGCAACCGCCGATTCTCGGACTCAATTCTAGCCGTCAATTTCAACCAGATGTGGCGGCACGCGGGTACTCGCCGCAGGACAGGGATGCCTACCAGCGTTCCGCGCGGCGAATGCCGACGCAGCCCGTCGCGGGTGGGCCGGGCTCGACTCCACGAGGATGAGGAACCACGATCGGTCCCGTCGGTGGAAGCCGGAAGTTCACGAGCGCGACGTGGCTCGCCTCGTCGAATCGGCGGTAGGTTGTCACGGCGCCGATCTCGCCAAGGCGACTCAGCGCCAGCGAGTCGAAGCCTGCCGGCATGAGGAATCCCAGATAGATCGCCGCGCCGTTGATGCCGCGCACCGCCGACGGCAGCTCGTCGGGCGGACAGTCCGTAGGCTTTTCGTCCCGCCCTATCTCGAAGATGGCACTCCCATCCGCGAGCTGCGAGCCCGACGCCGACAAGTCGACACTTCCGTACCACCAGACGGCGGGCAGCGCGAAGTGGTTGGACAAGACGGCGTCGCCGGGATGGCGTTGTCGCATCAGCCAGCGCACCGCCGCGCGGTCGTCGAGTTCGTGCGAGCCAGCCGGGCGGTTGGCCATGTCCATGACGCCGGTGTGAACCACGTCCACAGATACCCGCGCCACCAGCGCCGCGCAGATGACGGCCGCCGTGCGGCCGATCCATCTGCGGCGCCACGGAGGCGCGCGCCACAGCGTCACGCTCGCGTCGGCGACGAACGCGATGCCGAGATACAGCGCCGGGGTCATCCACAGCGAGAGCCGCCCGGACAGGGGCACCAGACGTAACGCCGCTAATGCAAACGCGGTCACCGGAACGCTGGCGGCGATCGGGCCCAACGCAGGGCGCATGACAACGCCGATCGCCAGACCGCTGGCGGCGAGGATCCAGAACGGGATCCACAGCTCGGTGCCACCTGGATTGATCGCCAATGGCTCGAGTTGATCCACAAGCCAGCCGAGCCCGCCCAGCATACCGACAGAGTGCTGAGGGAATGCCGAGGCCCAGGTACTTTGCAGGGTACTCGCTGCCGATCGCATAGCGGATGGACAGAGCATAGTGGAGCGCGGCGCATACCACCCAGACCCACGCGAGGCGTGCGCTTCGCCGCGCGCCAGACCAGCCATTCCGGCGCCGCGCGGCCAGTGTCATGGACACCGCCGCACCCGGCACGACGAAGAGCGCGCCGTATCCAAACCACTGAACCAGCGCGGCGACGCACCACCATCGGTCCGCCCGGCGCATTTTCTTCAACGCGTCGTCGTCGGGTGCTTCAATGGCCCAGGCCGCGAGCGCGACGAGGAACAGCGCGCCGCACGCATCGGCCGAGTAATGCTTCAGCTCCAGCGAGAAAAACCACAGGTGATCGCCGAAGGCGCAAAGAAGGGCAAGGATGGCCGCACCGATCGGCGTCAGCCATCGGCGTCCGACCCACCACGCCGTGACGAGCGTACCGACGCCGAGGAGCACGGGCACCAGGCGCAACGCGCGTTCGCTCGTGCCGAGTGCGAGCAACGACGCCCGCACGAGACCCAGCCAGCCGAGTGGCGCCGCCTGGCCGAGCCACAATGGACCCGCGAGCTGGGAGAAATGCCGGTCGCGGACGTTGAGCGCGATCATTTCCTCGTCGAGCCAGAACGGCCGCGCCACGCGCCAGAAGTAGAGCAGCAGACCTGCGCCGGCGCAGGTGATGACCAGTGCGAATGCCCGCGGCCAGCGCCGTCCCGATTGGCCCATTCGTCACCAGCCGGCGCGCCGATCCCTCAAGCCGCCGCCGTGACGTTGACGATCGCCTGTCGGGTCAAGCGCTGCCATCGAAGGGAACGGAATAAGGTCTTAATCTTGAATTACGTCGAGGTACTTCAAGGCGCCGCCGGTATTGAAGACCACTACTGAGTCGGTGGGCTTGATGCGGCCGTCCGCCATGAGGACGCGGACCGCGTGCAGGGCAGCTCCGCCCTCGGGCGCGGCGCTGACGCCTTCGAGGCGGCCGAGGTCCTGCATACCGGCGACCATGTCCTCGTCGGCCACGGCGACCGCGGCTCCGTGGCTTTCGCGGACCGCGCGCAGGACCAGGAAATCGCCGACCGCCTTCGGCACCCGCAGCCCGTCGGCGATCGTCGTCGCGCCCTGCCAGAGTTCCGATCGCTCGGCACCGGTGTTGAAGGCGCGGACGATCGGCGCGCAATTCTCAGCCTGCACGGTCACCATCCGCGGCCGTTTCCCGGGATCGATCCAGCCGAGGCTGGACATCTCGTCGAACGCCTTCCACATCCCCACCATCCCCGTGCCGCCGCCCGTTGGGTAGATGATCCAATCCGGGAGCGTCCAGTCGAGCTGCTCGGCCACTTCGTAGCCCATCGTCTTCTTGCCTTCGATGCGGTACGGCTCTTTCAGCGTCGACATGTCGTACCAGCCCAGTGGCGCGCCGAGTTCCGCCGCGAAGCGCCCGGCGTCGGTAATCAGACCGTCGACGAGCGTGACTTCCGCACCGTATAGCTTGCACTCCTGCACGAACGGCCGTTTTACATCGCGAGGCATGAAGACCTTGGCCTGAAGGCCGGCGCGGGCGGCATACGCGGCCGTGGCGTTGCCGGCATTCCCGGCGGTCGGCACCGACAACACGCGGGCACCCAGATAGCTGGCCCGCGTCACGGCGGCCGACAGCCCGCGCGCCTTGAAGGAGTTCGTCGGGTTGAGCGACTCGTCCTTGATGTAGAGCCGATCCATGCCGAGCGACTGGCCCAATCGGGGCGCCCGCAAGAGCGGCGTCCATCCTTCGCCAAGCGAGACGGGCGCCTCGCCGTCGAACAGCGGCATGACCTCACGGTATCGCCACATCGAGGCCTCTCGGCCGGCGAGCGACTCACGCCGCCAGTTGCTGAGCGAGGCGAGGTTGTAGCGCGCCAGCAACGGCGCACCGCAGTCGCAGAGGTGATGGGGCTGGTGCGGATCGAACGGCGCGGCCCCGCAAGGAGCGGAGCAGTCGAGGTGGGAAAAGGCGGACATCGGAATTACGAGCTCACTTGCCCAGCAACTCCGCGTCCTTCTTTTTCTGAATATCGTCGATGAACGTGACGTGCTGGTCGGTGATCCGCTGCACGTCCTCGAGCGCCCTCCGCTCGTCGTCCTCCGAGATCTTGTGGTCCTTGAGCAGCTTCTTCAGTCGGTCGTTGGCGTCGCGACGCACCTGGCGAACGGAGTTCCTCGCCTCCTCAGCGTACTTATGGACTAGCCGTGACATCTCCTTGCGGCGTTCCTCCGTCAGCGGAGGAATCGGGATGCGGATGATCTTGCCGTCCGAGGCCGGATTGAGCCCGAGGTTCGCCTTCTGGATCGCGCGCTCGATCGCTGTCAGGAGCGTGGGATCGAACGGCTGCGCCACGATGACCGTGGGCTCGGGAATGGACATCGCCGCCACCTGATTGAGCGCCATTGTCGAGCCGTACGCCTCGACTTGCACGGGGTCCAGAATCGACACCGAGGCTCGCCCCGATCGGAGACCTGACAATTCCTTGCGGACGTGCTCGATTGCGCCGTCCATGCGTTTCTTCACTTCCGCGTTCAGACCCTTAATGTCGCTGACATCCATGGTTGTCACCTACAAGAAGACGCCGCGAGAGGCGTCATTTTCATGCCGTCACGGTCGTCCCGACCGCCTCGCCGCAGACGACGCGGCGGAGGTTGCCCGGCTCACGCAGGTTGTACACGATGATTGGCAGTTTGTTGTCCATGCAGAGTGAAATCGCCGTGGCGTCCATGACCTTGAGCCCGCGCTCCAGGACTTGCAAATACGAGATCGACGAATACCGCTGGGCGGACTTGTCAAGCATCGGATCGGCGGAGTAGACGCCGTCAACTTTCGTCGCCTTGAGAATCACCTCGGCGCGCATCTCCATGGCCCTGAGCGCCGCCGCCGTGTCGGTCGTGAAGTATGGATTGCCTGTGCCGGCCGCAAAGATGACCACTCGGCCCTTCTCAAGGTGGCGGATGGCCCGGCGCCGGATGAACGGCTCCGCGACGGCGCGCATCTCGATGGCCGTGGCGACCCGCGTCGGGATGCGGACTTTCTCGAGCGCGTCCTGGAGCGCGAGCGCGTTGATAATCGTCGCCAGCATGCCCATGTAATCCGCTGTCGATCGATCCATGCCCTTCGCGCTGGCCGCCAGGCCGCGAAACAGGTTCCCTCCGCCGATGACCACGCCGGTCTCGACGCCGAGCTGCTGGATTTCACCTATTTCTCGTGCCAGCTGCGTCGTGACGGCGGGATCGATTCCGAAGGGCTGATCCCCCATGAGGGCTTCACCCGAGAGTTTCAGCAGAATGCGCGAGTAGACCGGCTTCGAGGGCACGAAGCTCGATTATAGGACGGCTTGGGGCTCGCAGGATGGGACTCGGGCTCGTCTTCCTTCAGCTCGCGTCGCCCACCTTGAATCGCACGAAGCGCGCGATGCTGATGTTTTCGCCGAGCTTGGCGATCGCGGCCTGAACGAGCTGCCCGACGGTTGTCTTCGGGTCCCGGATGGATGCCTGGTCCAGCAGCACGACTTGCTCGTAGAAACTGCCGAGCTTGCCTTCGACGATCTTGTCGATCACGTTCGCCGGCTTGCCGGAGGATTCCATTTGCGCGCGATAGATGCCGCGCTCGCGCTCCAGCACGTCCGCCGGGACGTCCTCGCGCCGCACGTACTGCGGGTTGGCGGCCGCGACCTGCAGCGCCACTTCCTTCAGCAGCGTCTGAAAATCGTCGGTGCGGGCGACGAAATCCGACTCGCAATTGATCTCCACCAGGACGCCGATCTTGCCGCCCAGGTGGATGTAGGAGCCGATCAGCCCTTCACTGGTCGAGCGGCCGGACTTCCTGGCGGCCTGCGCGAGGCCCCGTTTCCGGAGAATCGTATTGGCCTCTTCCAGATTGCCGTCCGCCTCCTTGAGGGCTGCCTTGCACTCCATCATGCCGGCGCCGGTCTGGTCGCGGAGTTGTTTGACGAGCTGCGCGGAGATTTCGCTCATATCAGCCTTTGACCGTGAAAACACGGCGCCCACGAAGAGATCCGGGCATTCTTCGCAGCCGTCGCGCCCTTCGTAGTGAAAATGTGACGAATCAGACTGACGCCGGGGTCGTCGAGCGCGCTTCGCTCCGCGCCTTGACCTTGGCATCGACCGCGGCCTCGGCGGCGGTGGCGGCCGCTTCGGCAAGGCCGCGACCAGCGAGGACGGCGTCGGCGATGCCGGCCGCAAAGAGCCGGATCGACCGCAGGGCATCGTCGTTACCCGGGATCACGTAGTCCACTTCATCCGGATCGCAGTTGGTGTCCACGACGCCAATCACCGGAATCTTCAGTTTGCGCGCCTCGTCGACCGCAATCTGCTCGTGGCGGGTGTCGACGATGAAGACCGCGTCGGGCAGGCGGTTCATGCCGCGAATGCCATCGAGGTTCTTCGACAGCTTCCGGCGTTCCTTGTCGAACCGTGCGATCTCCTTCTTGGACAGCGTCTCGTAGCGGCCGTCGGTGGTCATCGCTTCGAGTTCACGGAGCCGCGCCAGGCTGCGCTGAATCGGTACTGAAGTTGGTGAGCAGGCCGCCGAGCCACCGCTGATTCACGTGAAACATGCCGCAGCGCTGTGCTTCTTCGGCGATTGCGTCCTGCGCCTGCCGCTTGGTCCCGACGAAGAGCAGCGTGCCGCCGCGCGCCGCCACGTCCGTGATGAACGTCGCCGCCTCCTGGTAGTGCCTCGCGGTCCGGCCCAGGTCGATGATGTAGATGCCGTTCCGTTCGCCGAAGATGAACGGCTTCATCTTCGGATTCCAGCGCTTCGTCTGGTGTCCGAAGTGGACGCCTGCCTCTAGGAGATCTTTCATCGCGATCGCGCTCAAGCTGAGATTTGCTCCCGTCTAACCCGAAGGGCGGCCCTCGAAGTTCGAAGTTCCGTCTACCGCTTGCTGAACTGGAAGCGCTTGCGCGCGCCAGCCATGCCGTATTTTTTCCGTTCCTTGGCGCGCGGATCGCGCGTCATCAGGCCCGCCTTGCGCAGGCGCGACCGCAGCTCTGCGTCGTACTCGACGAGGGCGCGTGCGATGCCCAGCCGCAGCGCGCCGGCCTGCCCGGCAACGCCGCCGCCGGCCGTCGTCGCCAGCACGTCAAAGCGCTCGAGGGTCTCGGTCAGCACCAGCGGCTGGCGGATCACCAGCTGCAGGATCGGAGTGGGGAAGCTTCTTTCGAGCGGACTCTTGTTGATGGTAATCGTGCCCTTGCCGGGCCGGAGGAACACGCGGGCGGTCGATGTCTTGCGCCGCCCGGTGCCGTAATACTGAATCGTTGCCAAGTTACGCGACCTCGAGGGTGTGGGGCTGCTGCGCGGCATGCGGATGGTCGGCCCGCGCGTAGACCTTCAACTTACGATACATCGCGCGGCCCAGCTTCGTTTTCGGCAGCATGCCGTAGACGGCCTCCTCCACAATCCGCGTCGGAGCCTTCTGGCGCACGATCTTGGCGCGCTCCTCGCGAAGGCCGCCTTCATAGCCGCTGTGGTACCGGTAGATCTTCTGCTCCTCTTTGTTTCCGGTGAGCCGCACGTGCGAGGCGTTGACGATCACGACAAAGTCGCCCGTGTCCAGAAACGGCGCCCACGTCGGTTTGTGCTTGCCTTGCAGCAGACGCGCGGCCGCCGTCGCCACCCGCCCCAACACCTGGTTCTTGGCGTCGATGACGTGCCACTGCCTCGCAATCTTTGGAGCCGAGGGCGCGAACGTGCCCATGTATCCCTTCCAGCCGGATCAACAGAACGGCAAACCTAGATCATAGGGGTCGGGTGCAAAAATGTCAATTACGCGGGGGGCCGGCGCACAGTAGAGCGGTCCAGGATTCGATCATCGCACTTCTATTGGAGATCCTCCTAAACCGTATTTCACAGTGGCACTTCCGGACCCCCGCCTCCGGCGCTTCTCACCGGAACCGTCGAGAACACAATGGTGACGCGGCTCTTGGCATCAGGCTTGCGCTAGTCGGCCGCGCAATGTCGCTTGCGGCTGTATTTCGCCCCCCGATGGTCGGTCTCGATATCGGCACGAGCGGCATCAAGGCCGTCGCGCTGAGGCGCAGCCGTGCCGGCTGGTTGCTGACCGGAGCGGGGCAGGTGGCGATGCCACGGGTCGGCGGTACCGAGGCGACGGGGCCTGCGGAGGTCAGCGCCGCGGTTCGCCAGGTGCTTGATGGTCTTGGGATGCGCCGCCTGCGAGTCGCGGCCGCGCTCTCGGGCCACGCCGTCATCGTCAAGCGCTTGTCGCTGCCGGCCATGACGCGAGGGGAGTTGGCTGAAGCCATTCCGTGGGAAGCCGAACAATACATCCCCTTCGACCTGGCCGATGTCCAACTCGACTATCAGGTCGTCAACACCGATAGCGAGACCGCCAGGTCCACGCTCGACATCCTCCTCGTCGCCGCCAAGAGAGAACGGATCGACGAGCGTGCGGCGGTCGTCGCGCAGTCGGGCCGGCCGGCCGTGGTCCTCGATCTCGAAGCCTTTGCGCTCGCCAATGCCTATCAGATGAACTACCCGGAGCGGGTCGACCCGCTCGCCGCGCTCATCCACGTCGGGCACAGCGTCACGATCGCCTGCCTGCTCGAGCACGGGCAGCTCGTGTATACGCGCGACATTTCCCTCGGCGCCAGGCTCTACATCGAGGCGCTGCAGCGCGAGCTCGGCGTCGACGAAACGACGGCCCAGCGAATGCAGCGCGGCCACGTGCCATCGGACGTGAACCAGGAGCAGGCGGCGAGCGTGCTGCGCGATACCACCAGCCAGCTCATTGTCGAGATCCGCAAGACTGTCGATTTCCATCGCGCCACGGCGCCCATCGAGAAGCTCAGCCGCATGGTGCTGTCAGGAGGCGCCTGCGAGGCCGAGGGTCTCGCCGACTTGCTGACCGTAGAGTTTGGCGTGTCGATCGAGATCTTCGATCCGTTCCGCCGCGTCACGCGTCCGAAGGGCTCGGCTGCGGCGGACGCCGCCGGTCCGCCCTATGCGGTCGCCGTGGGTCTGGCGATGCGGCGGGAGGGCGACCGATGATTCGCGTGAATCTGCTCACCGCCGGCCAGCTGGGGAATCACGCGGCTGTTTCGTCTCCGCACCAATCGGCCGTCGCCGGCGTCCTGATGCTGCTCGTGACCGTCACTGGCGTCGGCGTCTGGTGGTGGCAGCTGGGACGGCAGGCGGCCGCTCTGGACGTCCGGATCGCCCGGAGCGAGAACGATCTCGGCCGCCTGAAGCAGGCCGCGAAACTGGTCGATCGCGCGATCGCGCGCAAAGCGGAATTGTCCGAGAAACTCGCGCTCATCGAGCGGTTGCGAACCGCGCAGCATGGGCCGGTGAATCTGCTGGCGGCGGTGAGCCGCAGCCTGACCGACGGACTGTGGCTCATTGAGCTCAATCAGCGGGGCGCCGTGGTCCAACTGGAAGGCCGCGCGACGTCGCTCACCGCGATTACCGACTTCGTCGAGCGGTTGCAGAGTTCCGGGATCTTCGATCGGCCCGTGGAGATCGTCACCACGAGCATGGAAGCGCTGGAGGAGATGTCGGTGGTCCGATTCGCCGTCAAGGCGCAGACAGCCGGCACTGCCGCCGCTGCTGCGGCCGCCGCCGCGGCGCCCGCCAACGTCAGGAAGGGTGACTGAGCCGTGGCGAAAAGGTTCAGCGAACTCTCGTCGCGCGTTCAACTGACCATCTTTGCGTTGCTGTGCATCACAGCCGTGGTTGGCGCCTGGCAGCTCCTGCTCGGGCCAGCCCGCATGGATCTCGCGACTCGTCAGGCCCGGATCGGTTTCCTCCAAGGCGAGCTCGCCAGGGCGCAGGCCACGGCCGCGAAGCTGGGAGTGTTCGAGCGCGAGGTGCGGGCTCTGGAAATTTCCTTGCGACAGACGACCGCCATCCTGCCGGACGAAAAGGATCCGCAGGACGTGCTGCGGAACCTGCATGAGCTGGCAAGCGAAGCGGCGCTGGATCTGAGCAGCTTCACGCCGAAGGCGATCGTGACCAGGACGCAGTACCTCGGAGTGGCCGATCGAGATCGGGCTGCAGGGCGGGTACCACGACCTGGGCCGCTTCTTCGACCGCGTCGGGTCGATGTCGCGTCTGATGTCGGTGGCCGACCTGCGCATCAAGGTGAATGCGAAGCCGAGCCCGAAGAACACCATCACGGCGACGTGCGTCGCGACGACCTTTGTGTTCAAGAAAGACATCGCGCCGGGCACGCCGGCCACTTTCGCGCGCGCGATCATGCCTGGAGGTACGCAATGAACCGGACGATTTTTGTCATCGTCATCGTCGGTCTCGCCGGGCCCGCGCTGGCGCAGGAGCGACTCCCGCTTGGCACGCACGTCGGAAGCGCCGTCGCAATCCCTGGATCCAAGGGTGCCGTCTACGACGAAGGCGGCCGGCGCGATCCTTTCGTGAGTCTGCTGGTCCAGAAGAAGGCCGCGACCTCGCCGCTGATCCGTCCCGTGGTGGGCCTGGCGGATGTGGCCGTCGCCGACGTCGCGGTGAAAGGCATCATTCAGAACGGTGCGGCGACCCTGGCCGTGCTCGAGGGACCGGGCGGCAAGTCCTTCGTGGCGCACAACAAGGATCGCCTGCAGGACGCCACCGTGAAAGCCATCGATGCGGACGGTGTGGTGTTCGTTGAACGGGTCGTCGATGCCGTCGGGGCGGTGCGGATGCGCGACGTGCGCAAATCGCTGCGGCTGAATGAGGAAGGGGACCGATGACGCGCGGCAGGCTGTCGATCGCACTCGTCATACTGGCGTTCATCTCGATGCGGGCTGTCGGGAACGGTGCCGCTCCACAGGCAGACGCCGCCGTCGCCTGCAGCCTTGGCGGGTCCGTGCGGACAGACGCGACTCTTCGCCGGCGCTCCGGTCGATGTCGATTTTCAAGGCAGCGATCTCCGAACGACCCTGCGGCTGCTCGCGGACACGGGCGGCATCAACCTCGTGCTCGACCCCAGCGTCCCCACCAACGCGCGCGTCGACATCAAGCTGACGCAGGTGCCCTGGGATCAGGTGCTCGACGTGCTGCTCAAGGCGAATCTGCTCACCTGTATCGCTGACGGCAATGTCATCCGCGTCCTCACCAGGGATGCGCGGACCAAGGAACTCGACGAAGAGACCAGGCAGCGGCGAGCGAGCGAGCAGCTTCCCGACTTGGAGAAGCTGCAGGTCCGTCTGAACTACGCCTCGGCCGCCGCAATAAAGGAACTGCTCAAGCAGGGGCGCATCATTTCCGAGCGCGGCACCGTCGATATTGACCTTCGCACCAACACCCTCATCGTCAAAGACGTCGCGCGGAATCTGCAGGACGTCCGGGATCTGGTACGCGCGCTCGATTTGCCAGAGCCGCAGGTCGAGATCGAGGCGCAGATCATCGAAACGGACCACGATTCGGCGCGCGCGCTCGGCATTCAGTGGGGATTCAACGGCCGCGCGACGCCTGAACTGGGGAACACGACCGGACTCGGGTTCCCGAACAGCGGCACGCTCAGCGGCCGCACGGGCGCGCAGCAGGGCGCCGGGGCCGCCTCGAACAAAGGCTCCGACCCGCGCGCCAGCGCCCTGGAGGCGAGCAGTACGGCCGTCAATCTGCCGGCGACGGGCGCCACTTCCGCCGTCGGCCTCACGCTGGGCGCCATCAACGGCGCGTTCAGCCTCGACGTGGCGCTGACTGCGCTCGAGCACAAGGGTCGCCTCAAGATTCTGTCTACGCCGAAAGTCACCACGCAGAACAACAAGGAAGCGGAAGTCACGACCGGGTTTCAGGTGCCGTTCCAGACGGTGTCGAACAACACGGTCGTCATTCAATTCCGGGATGCCGCGCTGAAGCTGGCGGTGACGCCGCAAGTCACCGCGGCCGGGACCGTCATCATGAAGATCGGACTCTCGAATGATTTCCCCGACTTCAGCCGCGCGGTGAACGGCAATCCTTCGATCAACACGCAACGAGCGATCACCGAAGTCCAGGTGGCCGACGGCGTGACGACCGTGATCGGCGGGATCGTGCAGAGTAAGGAACAGGTCAAGAACGACGCGACGCCTGGTGTGTCGAACGTGCCGCTGCTGGGCTGGCTGTTCCGGCGGAACGAGACCTCCTCGGAGAGCCAGGAACTTCTGATCTTCATCACGCCGCGCATTCTTCGGGTCGGGCCATGACAAGCAGGCCCTGGATACCCGGCACTCGGCACGGCAGGGTCACGCCGCGGTACTCGCGGATCGCCATCCGCCTCAGCGGAGCGGCGGGGCTGGCTGCGTTGCTCGCGTTCGCGGGCTGCACGAGCGCGCAGCTCGAAGGGCAATCGCCCGCCTACGCGGTGCTCGATCAGCTCTCGGCGGCCGCGGGTGCGAAACCGACGGAATTCAACGGGTATCTGGCGTCCGACGTGCTGACGTTCGTCAAGAAGAGCATCAACAACCAGCAGGTCTGCGTGCCGACGGTGTACGAGGACGCCGGCCGCGCGACGTTTCACCTCGGGTTGAAGGATCCCGGCAGCGACGCCACGCCGACGATTCCTTCGCCGGCCAATACCATCAACTTCACCCGCTATCACGTGACGTACGTGCGTGCAGATGGCCGCCATACCGAGGGGGTCGACGTGCCCTATGGGTTTGACGGTGGGATGACGGTGAGCGTCAGCAGCGCCAACGTCTCCATCGGACAGCTCATCGTCGTCCGACTGCAGGCCAAGGAAGAGGCGCCGCTCAAGGCGCTGGCCGGCGGCGGCGGCGCAGTGACCATTTCCACCATCGCGGAAGTGACGTTCTACGGGATGGATCAGGCCGGACATGCCGTGGCCGTCACAGGACACATCAATGTCGATTTCTCCGATTGGGCCGATCCGGATTGTTGAGGACGGAATAGTGACGAAGCGACCTCACGCCGCCGTGGCCGCGATCGTACTCGCGGGGTGCTCCCTGTCAAAGCAGGACGCGCCGCAGCATGACCGGGCCTACCGAATTCGCGCTGGCGCTGGCCGTCACCGCGTCACCCGACCTCCTGACGCAGGACGGGCAGTCGCAGTCGATGGTGACGGTAGTGGCCCGGGACGTGCACGGGCAGCCGCTGCGCGGCATCACGTTGCGGCTGGCGATGTTCGTCGACGCCGCCAACGTCGACTACGGCACACTCTCGAGCAAGACCATCTCGACCGACAACACCGGATACGCCAGCGCCATCTACACGGCGCCGATGCCACCGCCGCTCACAGTCACGAGCGACAAGACCGTCGATATCCAGGTGCTGCCGACCGGCAGCAATTTTGCGAACACGGACCCGAGGTTCGTGAGCATCCACCTGGCCCGGCCGGGTGTGATCCTGCCGCCGAATCCGCCGCTCGTCCCGAGCTTCTTCTTCTCGCCGGCGCAGCCCCACGAAAACGAGCAGGTGCGGTTCGACGCGTCGGCGTCGACCGGCGCGATCGTGTCCTACGCATGGAATTTCGGCGACGGCACCTCGGGGACCGGCTCGCGCCCGACCCATTCCTACGCAGTCGCCGGCGTCTACAACGTGACGCTGACGCTCGCCGACACGCATGGCGTCCAGGCGTCGTCGCCGCCACAGCCAGTCGGTGTCATCATCGCGCCCGATCCGGTGGCCTCATTCACGGTTTCACCCGGCAACCCTGCCGTCAGTGACGACGTCCATTTCGATGGATCCCTGTCGACTGTGCCGGCCGGACGCTCGATCGATGGATACGACTGGGACTTCGGCGACGGATCGTTTGGCAGCGGCAAAAACGTAACGCACAAGTTCGGCAAGGCTTTCACCTACACGATCGTCCTCACGGTCACGGACAGCACTGGACGGAAGGGCGTCGCGTCGAAGTCATTGCAGGTAGCCGTCACGTCGCCGGGAAAGTGACAGAGCGAGGTGCTTCGGGGGTTCGTCATTGTGACTTGTCCCTTGTCGCACTGTCCCGTACGATCCGTTGATGCCCGATTGGATCGGACGGCTCAAGAAGATTGAGGAGCTCTGCGCGGCTCAGCAGCTCGACGCCTTCGTTGTCTCGTCGCCAATCAACCTGAAGTATCTCAGCGGCTTCAATGGCTCAACCGGCCTGCTCGTTTGCGCGCCTCGAGGCCACTGTCTCATCACTGACGGCCGCTATGAGGGCCAGGTGCGAGATTGGATGCGCGCGGGGACTGTGGCATCCCTCGACGTGGAGCGCGTTGAGGCTCGGTACGACCTGACCCTGGCTGCTCGTCTGGCACGAATGGGAGCCCGCCAGGTCGGGCTGGAAGCTGACCACGTCACGGTGGCCTCGCTTCGCCGGTGGCAGGAACTCGCGGGTCAGACAACGTGGCGTCCCATGGACCAGGTGGTCGAGCGGATGCGCCTGATCAAGGATGACTGGGAACTGGCGGCCCTTCGGCGGGGTGGTCGTGCCCTCGCGGATGTCGCCAGCCGGCTGGGATCATGGGTGCGCGAAGGCCTGACCGAGCGCGAACTGGCGCGCGACATCGACCAGGCCATCGAGCGCGTCGGCTTCGAGCGGCTGGCCTTTGACACGATTGTGGCCTCTGGCCCGAACAGCGCCTATCCCCATGCGCGGCCAACAGATCGGCGCCTGGCACGTGGTGACCTGGTCGTGCTGGACTTCGGCGGGGTGTTAGACGGATACTGCGTCGATTTGACCCGGATGGCCGGAATCGGACAGATCGGGTCGGCGGCCGAGCGGCTGTACAGCTCGGTCCGTGACGCGCAGGTTGCAGCTCTCGAAGCCGTTCGAGCCGGGGTCCTCGGGTCGGATGTGGACGCCGCAGCTCGGCAGGTCCTCGAATCGAACGGCCTCGGGGCGGCGTTTGTACACGGAACCGGGCACGGGCTGGGCCTCGAAGTCCACGAAGCGCCGAGGCTGGCCCGGACGACGGCCTTGGCAGGCGACACGCTCGAAGCCGGGATGGTCTGCACGATCGAGCCTGGCGCGTATGTTGAAGGGCTGGGAGGCGTGCGGTTGGAGGACGATGTTGTCGTGACGAATGACGGGTCGGAGCTGCTGACAGACGCACCTCGTGACCTGCTCATGGTCTGAGCGACTATGGATCTCGACGACATCAAACAGATCCTCGACCTCGTCCAAAAGCATGACCTGGCGGAGCTCGAGATCGAACGCGACGGCCTGAAGGTTCGCATTCGAAAAGCCTCCGCCGCGCCGCAGGGGCAGCACGTCGTGATGATGCCGCCGTCAGGCCCATCAGCCCTTCGATGACCCTGGCGGCAGGCGGAGCGTCTCCTGCAGCGCCCGCCGAGCCGGCGCCGGTCGAAGGCGTCGAGCTCGCGGTGATCAAGTCTCCGATTGTCGGCACGCTGTACCGCTCGTCCGAACCGGGCGCCCCGCCTTTCGTAGAGGTCGGGACGATGATCAAGAAGGGCCAGGTGCTCTGCATCATCGAAGCGATGAAACTCATGAACGAGATCGAAAGCGATCGCGACGGCGAAGTGGCGGCGGTGTACGTGGAGAACGGCCAGCCCGTGCAGTTCGGCGATCGGTTGTTTGCGATCAAGATCGGCTAGCAGCCAGGGAACCCGCCGGAGCGGAGCGGAGGAGCCGGGGGCCTCCGCGAGCGACGGCGACAAGGAGTTCGGCGGACGAGGTCCACCGATAGGATGTTCAACAAGATTTTGATCGCGAACCGCGGCGAGATCGCCCTGCGCATCATCTGCGCCTGTCGCGAGCTCGGCATCAAGACGGTGGCGGTCTATTCGGAGGCCGACGAGCACGCGCTGCACGTCCGGTTCGCCGACGAGGACGTCTGCATCGGTCCGGCGCGCAGCATCGACAGTTATCTCAGCGTCCCGGCGATTATCAGTGCGGCCGAGATTACCGGCGCCGACGCCATCCATCCGGGCTATGGGTTCCTGTCGGAAAGCGCGTATCTCGCGGAAGTCTGCGAAGCCTGCCATATCAAGTTCATCGGGCCGTACCCGAATGTCATCCGCCTGCTCGGTGACAAGGCGCGGGCGCGCCGGGCGATGAAGAAGGCCGGCGTGCCGGTGCTGCCGGGCAGCGACGGTCCGGTCCAGGGAGAGGAGCAGGCGACCAAGGTCGCCAAGGATCTCGGCTATCCGGTCATCATCAAGGCGGTCGCCGGCGGCGGCGGCCGTGGTATGCGCATCGTGCGGGCACCCGAGGAGCTTGGTCCGTCGCTGAAAACGGCCCAGCGCGAAGCGGAAGCGGCGTTCGGCGTCGGCGACGTCTACCTCGAGAAGTACGTCGAATCTCCGCGGCATATCGAGATTCAGGTACTCGGCGACCATCACGGCAACGTGGTCCATCTGGGCGAGCGTGAGTGCTCGATCCAGCGGCGCCATCAGAAACTGATCGAAGAGGCTCCGTCGATCGCCCTGACCGACAAGCAGCGGAAGCGGCTCGGCGCGACCGTCGTCGACGCGGCGAAGGCCGTCCAGTACACGAATGCGGGCACGTTCGAGTTCCTGATGGACAGCACGGGGCACTTCTATTTCCTGGAAGTGAACACGCGGCTGCAGGTCGAGCACCCGGTGACCGAGTTCGTCACTGGCCTCGACATTGTGAAGGAGCAGATCCGGGTGGCCGCCGGACGCCGGCTCACGGTCCGGCAGCACGATATCCAGATCCGCGGACATTCGATTGAATGCCGCGTGAACGCCGAGGACCCGGAGACGTTCGTTCCGAGTCCCGGCGTGATTCACGCGTTCAGCGTCCCCGGCGGTCCCGGCGTGCGCGTCGACACTTACGCGCACTCGGATTGCACGGTGTCGCCCTACTACGATTCGCTGATCGCCAAAATCATCACATACGGGCGCGACCGCTCCGAAGCGATCGCCCGGATGCGGCGGACGCTCGAGATGACCGTAGTTGACGGGATCAAAACCTCGATCCCGCTGCATCTGCGGATCTTGAGCGAACCTGACTTCGTCGCAGGCCGCCTGAACACTTCTTTCATGGATCGTTTCATGAAGGAGAAGAAGCCGGCAGACAAGCTCGCGGAGTCAGCATAGGACCGGCTGGGCGATCCGGGCTTGAGGCTTGTGCCCAGGTCCCAAGCCCAAACCCCAAGCTCCCAGTGCTTTCTCTACCCTCCCGTCTTTACGCCATCCTGGACCTTGACGTCGTTCGCGCGATTGGACGGCAGCCGCTTGATGTGCTGGACGCGTGGCTCGACGCCGGCGTGCGGCTCGTGCAACTGCGCGCGAAGACGGGCGCGGCCGGCGCGATGCCTCGTGCTCGCCGATGAGATGGCCGGCCGCTGCCGCGCGGCGGGCGCGCGCTTCATCATGAACGATCGCGCCGATCTGGCGGCGATGGCCGGCGCGGACGGAGTCCATGTCGGGCAGGACGATCTGCCGCCCGGGGCTGTCCGGTCGCTCGTCGGCGAGGCGGCCTGGGTCGGGCTCTCCACGCATACCGACGTCCAGATCGAGGCCGGATGCCTCGAGCCGGTGACGTACCTGGCGATCGGGCCCGTGTTCGCGACGGCCACCAAAGATCGCCCGGACCCGTGCGTGGCCCTCGACGGTGTCGGGCGGGCAGCGGCACGCACGCATCGCGCGGCCATTCCGCTCGTGGCGATCGGCGGAATCACGCTGGCGACAGCTCCGGCGGTGTTGAACGCCGGGGCCGACGCCGTTGCGGTCATCTCGGATCTGCTGGCTGGCGATCCGGCGGATCGAGCGAGGAGCTTCCTGCAGACCCTCGCGTGAAGATTTCTGGCCGGTTTGGACGCGCGACCCCTTATGATCGCGTCCTTTCCCGTTCGGGGGACGCGTTCTGCGGACAAGCGAGCGAGCGGGTGCGAGTGAGCCACGCGAGCGGCGCGGGGCCGAGGGACCCCCGCGAGCGAGCGTGTAAGGGAGCCCGGGGGTCGAATCCTCCGGACAAAAAAACAAAACCTGAGAGGGCGTATTGTGGCTGGCTCACTGTTCCGTACCAAGTCAATCGACCGGCTGATGGCCGATGCCCAGGAGACGGGCGAACACGCGCTGAAGCGGACCCTGGGACCGTGGGCGCTCGTGGCCCTGGGCATTGGCGCGATCATCGGCGCAGGTTTGTTCGTCCGCACGGCGGCGGCCATCGCCGATCGGGCGGGCCCGTCGGTGACCCTGGCCTTCATGGTTGCGGGCATCGGCTGCGCGTTTGCCGGGCTCTGCTACGCCGAGTTCGCGTCGATGATTCCGGTCGCCGGCAGTGCCTACACGTACTCCTACGCCACGATGGGCGAGTTCATGGCCTGGATCATCGGCTGGGACCTCGTGCTCGAGTACGCCGTTGGCGCCGCGACCGTGGCCATCGCCTGGAGCGAATACTGTAACCGCGTGCTCGACTGGTTCGGGATGCGGATCCCGTACGAGTGGTCTCACTCGCCGTTTGAAGCCAGCGCGACCGGCGCGCACGGAATCATGAACATCCCCGCGGTATTCATCCTGCTGCTCCTGACCGCTCTGCTGATTCGTGGCACGAAGGAATCCGCCCTGGTCAACGGGCTCATCGTCGTCCTCAAGGTCAGCATCGTCATCCTTGTCATCGCACTCGGCTGGAGCTACATCAATCCGGCCTTCCACACGCCGCTCGTTCCTGAACCGACGCTGTATACGACCCCACAAGGCGTCACGCATGATTACGGCGGCATCATGGGCATCCTCGGGGCAGCCGGGGTGGTGTTCTTTGCCTACATCGGCTTCGACGCGGTCTCCACGGCGGCCCAGGAAGCGAGGAACCCGAAGCGCGATATGCCGATTGGCATTCTGGGGTCACTGGTGATTTGCACCGTCCTCTACGTGCTGTTTGCCTATGTGCTCAGCGGGATCGCCCCCGTTGAGGACTTCCGGTCTCACGGCCGCGAGGCGTCTGTCGCCTATGCGATTTCGACCTACATGCCCGGTTTCGAGTGGCTCTCGAGATCTGTCACCGTCGCGATCCTGGCGGGGTTCTCCTCTGTCATCCTCGTGATGCTGCTCGGCCAGTCGCGCGTGTTCTATTCGATGAGCCGCGATGGGCTCGTGCCGTAAAGTGTTCTCCGAGGTCCATCCCGTGTATCGAACGCCGCACAAGTCGAACATGCTGTTTTTCGTGTTCACGGGCCTGTTCGCGGCGTTCATTCCGGAGGACATCGTCGGCGAGATGACCAGCATCGGGACGCTCTTCGCGTTCATCCTCGTCTGCGCGGGCGTCTGGATTCTGCGAACCCGGCGGCCGGACTTGGAGCGCGCGTTCAGAGTGCCCGCGCTGCCCGTGGTTTCGGTCCTCGGCATCGTCGTGTGCGGGTTGATGATTTACGGCCTGGGTTGGACGAACTGGATGCGGTTGATCGTCTGGCTGGTAATCGGCCTGGTCTTCTATTTCGCCTACGGCAGGCGCCACAGCCGCCTCGACGCCGTGCGTGCGATGAGGTTGAAGCGGCGACGCGAGCGAGCCTGGGCGAGTGAGCCACGCGCGCGGCGCGGGGATCGTGGGGCCCCCGCAAGCGCGCGTGTGAGGGGGTCCGCGGGGACGAAGTCCCCGGACAAATAAGACGCCGTGCGTGGATGAGGTTGAAGCGGCGACGCGAGCGAGCCTGGGCGAGTGAGCCACGCGCGCGGCGCGGGGATCGTGGGGCCCCCGCAAGCGCGCGTGTGAGGGGGTCCGCGGGGACGAAGTCCCCCGGACAAATAAGACGCCGTGCGTGGATGAGGTTGAAGCGGCGACGCGAGCGAGCCTGGGCGAGTGAGCCACGCGCGCGGCGCGGGGATCGTGGGGCCCCCGCAAGATGACAGCACGGCGTCTGGATGGTGTCGCAGCAGCGGCCGCGTTCCGGGCAGAACTGACGCCAAAGGTCGGCGCATTTGCCGCGACCTACGGACGGTCGCCGGCGCTGGCGATTATCCTGGCCGGGGACGACCAGGCCTCGCACGTGTACGTCCGCAACAAGGAGCGGGCCGGCGTCGACACCGGGCTGCGAGTCACCGTTCACAAACTGCCCGCTGACACCCCGGCGGGGTCGATCAAGGCGCTCGTCCAGGAACTGAACGCGGACCCGGCGTGCGACGGGATTCTCGTGCAGTCTCCACTGCCTCCGGCGATCGGCAAGGCCGCCGCGCGGGACGTGTTTGACGCAGTCGATCCCGCGAAGGACGTAGACGGGTTCCATCCATACAATGTCGGATTGCTGGTACAGGGCCGGGCGCCCCTTGCGCCTTGCACGCCCTCGGGCATCATCGCGCTCCTCCAACATGAGCGGATCCCGATCGCCGGTGTGCACGCCGCTGTGATTGGCCGAAGCGAGATCGTCGGCAAACCGATGGCGCTGCTGTTGCTCGAGCGCGATGCGACCGTGACGATTTGCCACTCCAAGACCAGGAATCTGCCGGCCGTCGCGTCGCGGGCGGATCTGCTTGTCGCGGCAATCGGCCGGCCGGGGTTTGTGACGGCTGACTTCGTCAAGCCGGGCGCGACTGTGATCGACGTCGGCATCAACCGTCTCGAGAGCCGCGCGCGCGCGGCCGATCTCTTCGGCCCGGACAGCCCGCGCCTCGCCGAGTTCGACCGAAAGGGCAGCCTGCTCGTGGGAGACATTCACCCTGGCGTCGCGACGGTCGCCGGCGCGCTCACGCCCGTGCCCGGCGGCGTGGGCCCGCTCACCATCGCCATGCTCCTGAAGAACACGTTGACTGCCGCGGAACGCCGCGCTCGGGCTGGCGCCTAAGGGACTCGGTTGGGCAGACTTCGCGTCGCGCTGACCGGTGGGATTGGGACCGGGAAATCCTACTGCCTTTCGCGGCTCTCCAGGCTCGGCATCCCCGTGATCGACGCCGACGTCCTCGCTCGCGAAGTCGTGGCGCCTGGAACGCCCGGCCTATCGGCGATCGTCGATCGTTTCGGTCCGTCAGTCCTCACGGCCGCCGGCATGCTCGACCGATCAGCGCTCGGACAACGCGTGTTTGCCGACCCGGCCGCCAGGCTGGCTCTCGAGTCCATCGTCCATCCTCTGGTCTATCAACGCATTGAAGACTGGTTCGCCGCGTCGGACAGCGACAACGTCGCTGTCGCCGACGTGCCGCTTCTCTTTGAAAGCGGGCACGAGCGCGACTTCCACCGCGTGCTCGTGGCGGCTTGCACCCCTGCCCAGCAGCTCGAGCGGCTCCTCGCGCGCGGCCTGTCGGAGCGGGAGGCGCGACAGCGAATCGCCGCGCAACTCCCGATCGACGAAAAGCGGCGCAGGGCCGATTACGTGATCGACACGTCCGGCACGAAAGCGAATACCGATCGGCAGGTGATCGAGGTATTGGAGAAGCTGAGGGGAGATGCCGTCTGAACCTCTCACTGCACCAGTCCGGCGGGAATCTCGGCTTCCGTGTCGCTCGCCGGCGTAATCCGTTCTTCCACGAACGTGTTCCATTCGTGGCAATGGGGGCATTGCCAGAGCAGTTCGGTGCTGCGGTACCGGCAGCGCACGCAGACGTGCGGATCAAGATAGAAGACCGACCGGCGCGTGAGGTCGATGTACCGGGCTACCAGGGGGCCGGGCAGGCCGAGCACCGAGAGTGTGTTCCAGATAGCCTGATGAATCGCCAGGGCGTGCGGGTTGTGTTCGAGTGCCTCGAACAGCAGGTCCAGCGCAGCGGCCTGCTGGCCGGCGGATGAGATGTGCCGCGCGAGCGCCATGCGCGCACGCCAGTCGCGCGGCGTCGCCGCGAACAGCCGGCGGCACAAATCGGCGAAGCGGCGCGGCGCGCCTAGCGTCGCGTAGGCCTGCTCGAGACGGTCGAGCGCGAGATAGGAGCGGTCGGGCGACACGTCGATCGCCTTCTCCCAGATCGCGGCCGCTCTGGCCAGATCGCCTTGCCGCGCGAACACTTCGCCCAGGTGCAGGTACGCGGGGATGACAGTCGGGTCGGCTTCCATGGCCGCCTCGAAGCGTTTTGTCGCTTCCGCCAGGTCGTTCTGTTTCATCGCCTGCATCCCGAGCTCGTTTTCGAGGAACGCCAGGATCGACTGCGAGTTCGGCTGGCCAGGCAGCCCGGCCAGCTGGGCCAGGCGCCGGCGTGTCACGTAAGCCTCCTGCCACTGGTGCTGATCTTCCTGGAGTTTCTCCAGGTTGAGCAGCGCCGCCTCATTCTCGGGATCGAGCTTCAGCACGTCCGAAAACATGGCGACGGCCCGATCCACGAATCCGCCGCGGCGGTAGTCGAGTCCAAGACAGAGCAGGACGTTGGCTTGTTCGATGCGGTTCAGCCGCGGCCGCTGCAAGAGCGACTGATGCTCGCCGATAGCCCGTCCCACTTGCCCTTTTTCCCGGTACAGGTTGCCGAGCACCAGCCGGAGTTCGAGGGCGCCAGGATCGAGACTCGAGGCCTTCTCGAGCGCTTCGATCGCCAGGTCGACCTGTCCCGCGACCAGATGATTGAGTCCCAGGATGAAGAAGGGCGATTGACGCACCCGGCGGCGGTCGATCCACCGCCCTTCGACGAGTTTGTAGCGCTCCCACGCCTTGCCGGCCGCAAGCCCAATCAACAGCGCGAGCAGCGACGCGAGTAAGACGAGAGATCCCCGCATGGTCAGGCAAACGATCGCACGAGCGTGTCCCACTGGCCGCGCGCCCGCAACAGGACTTCAACCAATTCCCGCACCGCACCCCGGCCGCCGGCGAACCGGCTCTGCCAGTGCACCTGCGCGAGGACTTCCTCAACGGCGTCCGCCGGCGCGGCCGACAGCCCCACGCGCGTCAATACCGGCAGATCCAGCAAGTCGTCCCCCATGTAGGCTACCTGCTCGTCCTCGAGCTGTTGGCTGGCGACGATCTGACTGTACGCCGCCCGCTTGTCCGTTTCACCCTGGACGAGAAGGGAAATTCCAAGCTCCGCCGCCCGCCTGGTCGTGGCCTCCGATCGGCGCCCGCTGAGCAGGCCGACCTGCAGTCCCGCGCGCCTGGCCCAGATCAGCGCGAGTCCGTCGCGAATGAAGAACGCCTTGGCCTCCGATCCGTCGCCATGCACGTTACCGATCCCGTCGGTCAGCACGCCGTCAACGTCCAGCAGCAGCAGGCGCAGGCTGCGGGCTCGAGCTTCGATGGCAGAAGGGGAGAGGGGCATCTTGAGCTCTTCACTGAGGCCTGGGCCGAGGCCAGGGGCCTAGATCATCTGCGTCCGCCACAGGTCGTGAAGGTGCACGACGCCCTCGACGACGCGTGTGTCCGGATTCGACGACGACCACTGACGTGATTTTTCGTTCTTCCATCAGACGAAGCGCTTCGACCGCCAGATAGTTCCGGCCGATCGTTGCCGGCCGGCAGGTCATTACGTCGGCGGCGTCCGGTCCAGCACGTTCGATCCGCGATCAGATGCCGACGAAGGTCGCCATCGGTCAGGATGCCCTCGAGCCGGCCCGCCTCATCGACGACGCACGTCATGCCGAGGCCTTTGATCGACATCTCGGCGACGACCTGCGTCATCGGAGTGTTCGGGCGGACGCGCGGAATCGCGTCATCGGCATGCATGAGGGCACCGACGCGCATCAGCTTCTTGCCGAGACGCCCGCCGGGATGCAAATTCGCGAACTGCTCCTCGCGGAACCCCTTGCGGCTCGACAGCGCCATGGCCAGCGCGTCGCCCAGGGCAAGCGATGCCGTCGTGCTGGCCGTCGGCGCCAGATTCATCGGGCACGCCTCTTCCCGTACCTGGCAGCTGAGCGCCACGTCAGCAGCGCCGCCGAGCGTCGACCGTCGGATTGCCGCTCAGCGTGATGAGCCGCGCGCCTGTCCGTCGAATCGCTTCCAGCAACCGGACCAGCTCCTCCGTTTCGCCGCTGTAGGACAGCGCGACCACGACATCGTCGGGCCGAATGACGCCAAGATCGCCATGAATCGCTTCCGCCGGGTGAAGAAAGAACGCGGACGTGCCGGTGCTGGAAAAGGTCGCTGAGATCTTCCGGGCGATGATGCCGGACTTGCCCATTCCGGTCACGATGACCCTGCCCGGCACAACCCGCGAGAAGATCGATGGCCTGACTGAATGCCCCATCGAGTTGGGGAATCAGACCCAGGATGGCGTGGGCTTCGGTCTCGAGCACTCGGCGCGCTAGGTCGGTGTCCACTGTGGCAGTCGCGGCGCCGGACCGGTGGGACGTTCCGTCTTCGCCATGGATCACCGGGCCACGGCCGGATCGGCCTTCACGATCGCGTTGATCCGGACGAGCCGATCCAGAAGGCCGCCAGACGGGCAAGCGGCAAGCGCGTTCTCCGCGTCGCTTTTCGCTTTTGCAGGATCCTCGTGCACCTCGAGGAACACGCCGTCGACACCGGCGGCGACTCCGGCGCTGGCCAGCGGCTCGATGTACTCGGCCTGGCCGGCCGTGACGCCGTCGCCGCCTCCAGGGAGCTGGAGGCTGTGGGTCACGTCAAAAACGACCGGCGCGCCCAGGGCGCGCATGATCGGAAGCGCCCGCATGTCCACGACGAGGTTGTTGTAGCCGAACGAAGCGCCGCGTTCGGTGACGAAGACGCGCTCGTTGCCGGCGCTCGCGGACCTTCTGGATGGCATGGCGCATGTCGAGCGGCGCGAGAAACTGGCCCTTCTTGATGTTGACGGCCTTGCCGGTCCGCGCGGCGGCGACGATCAAGTCCGTCTGCCGGCACAGAAACGCGGGGATCTGCAGGATGTCCGCGACCTCGGCGACGCGCTCCGCCTGCCACGGTTCGTGAATATCGGTCAGCACCGGGGCGCCGACTTCGCGCCGGACCCGCGCCAGGGTCGACAGTCCTCCCTCCAGGCCCGGGACCGCGGAATGAATGGCCCGACGTCCTGTTCGCTTTGTCGAATGAGGCTTTGAAGATGTACGGCATGCCGGCACGCCGGGCGACCTCCGCGATGGCCCTGCCGAGATCGACGGCGTGAAGCTCGCTCTCGATGACGCACGGGCCGGCGATGAGGACAAGGGACTGGTGTCCGAAGACCACGCCGTCGGCGATGTGCACGGCGCGGACACTCGGCGTTCCGGCTTCGATCACGCGGTCATTATATGAGGCGGTGGGGCTCGGGGCTCGAGACCCGTAGCCTCACGCCTCAAACGCTATCCTCTTCGCCGATCCCCGATCGCCGTCACGTTCGTGGCAATGCCCTGCAGAGACATCTTCCGTTTGTAGGCGGCTTCGACGAAGCCCGCAAACAGCGGATGCGGGCGGAGGGGCTTCGACTTGAACTCCGGGTGGAACTGCACGGCCAGGTACCACGGGTGCCCCGGCAGCTCCACGATTTCAACGAACTTCCCGTCGAGCGACCGGCCGACGATGCGCAAGCCGTGCTCGACTAGCTGCTGCTCGTACAAGCAATTGAACTCGTACCGATGGCGATGGCGCTCGTGGATGATTTCCTCGCCGTAGAGCCGGAAGGCGAGCGAATCGGGCACGAGGCGGCACGCATAGCTGCCCAGCCGCATCGTCCCGCCCATGTCGTCCACGCCAAGCAGCTCGCGCAGCTTATAGATGATCTTGTGGGCGGGTTCCTCGGCGACCTCCGTCGAGTCGGCGTCGGTCGAGTCCAGCGACATTTCTCGCAAATTCGACGACCGCCCACTGAAATCCGTAGCAGATACCGAAATAGGGAATCCGCTCGCGCCGCGCGTGCTCGGCGGCCGCCATCATGCCCCGGCTCCCACGCTCGCCGAATCCGGGACCGACCACGATGCCGGCCGCATCGTCGAGCAGCCGCATCCCGTCCGCGCCCTCGAGAGCTTCGGCCTCGACGTACTTCAGATTGACCTTCAGGCGATGGCGAAACCCGCCGTGATGCAGCGCCTCGTTGATGCTCTTGTACGAATCCGCGTATTCGACATATTTCCCGACAAAGTGGAGGGTGACCTCATCCTTCGGCTGTTGAATACGCTCGACCAGATCCGTCCAGGCGTCCATCTGGCGTTCGGTCTCCGGCAGATGCAGACGATGAAGGAGGATGCGATCGAGTCCCTCGCCCGCAAGGTTGAGCGGAACCTCGTAAATGCTCGACACGTCGCGCGCCGTGATCACGGCTTCCTCGTCCACATCGCAAAACAGCGCGATCTTTCGCTTCATATCGCGATCGAGCGGCCGGTCGGTGCGGCAGAGCAGCACGTCGGGCTGGATTCCAATGGACCGCAAGTCCCGGACACTGTGCTGTGTTGGCTTGGTCTTCAATTCGTGGGCGGATGGGATGAACGGCACGAGCGTGAGGTGGATGTAGAGCGTGTTCTCGCGGCCGACATCCTGCCGGAGTTGGCGAATGGCCTCCAGGAAGGGCTGGCTCTCGATATCGCCGACCGTGCCGCCGATCTCGACGAGTAGCACGTCGACGCCCTGTGCGGCGGAGCGAATGCTGTCCTTGATTTCGTTGGTGATGTGCGGAATCACCTGGACGGTGCTGCCGAGATAGTCGCCGCGGCGCTCTTTCTGGATGACCGACAGGTAGATCTTGCCGGTCGTCCAATTGTTGTTCTTGGTGGCCACCATGTTCGTAAACCGCTCGTAGTGGCCGAGATCCAGGTCGGTCTCCGCGCCGTCGTCGGTGACGTAGACCTCGCCGTGCTGGTACGGACTCATCGTCCCGGGGTCGACGTTGATGTAGGGGTCCAGCTTCTGCAGCGCGATCTTGTAGCCGTGTCCTTCGAGCAGGCATCCGATCGAGGCCGCCGCGAGCCCCTTCCCGAGCGACGACACGACGCCGCCGGTCACGAAGATGTACTTCACAGGTCTTTCCCGGTCGTTGTGCGGCATGTCGGTCCCCGAAAAAAAATTCGCCGGCAAGTCCGTTTACGAATTACGTAAAGAAACTCCCTGCGTCATTTCCATAAGTTGCCTGACGCGTTCCAGATCCTCTGGCGTATCCACGCCGATGGTGTCAGACGTGGTCTCGACGGTGCGGATCCGGTGGCCGTGTTCGAGCACGCGCAACTGCTCCAGTCCCTCGGCCCGCTCGAGCGGGGTCTGCGGCAGCGAGGCTAATGTCAGCAGGAAGGTGCGTCGATAGGCGTACAGGCCAATGTGTCGCCAGGCGACCGGAGGCGTCAGGCCCGTGCGGACGAACGGGATCGGGGCGCGGCTGAAATAGAGGGCATACCCTGCCATGTCGACGACGACTTTGACCACGCTTGGATTGTCCAGATCGGCGGGATCGTCGATTCTTCGGCGCAAGGTTCCGACGATTTCATCGGACCGGTCGAGCAGCGGCCGAATCGCTTCGCTGATCGCCTCGGGCGCGATCAATGGTTCGTCTCCCTGCACGTTCACGATGATGTCGCCTTCGAGAGCGCGGGCCACTTCTGCGAGACGGTCGGTGCCGGTCGGATGGGCCCCGCTCGTCATGACGGCCGTGCCGCCGAAGTCCGCGACCGCCTTCGCAATACGTTCGTCATCGGTTGCCACGAGCACCGCATCGACGCCGTGCGCCTGTTCGGCCCGGCGGTATACGTGCTCCACCATCGTTCTCGTATCGAGAAGGGCGAGCGGTTTTCCGGGAAGGCGCGTCGATCGATATCTCGCAGGGATGATGGCGACGATTCGAGCAGAACGGATGGAATGCGGGAGCCCAGCAGCAACAACGACGGGCACGTCAAATCTTAGCACGTCACTCGTCTCCGTGCTACGATCCTGCCGCGGTTATCGCAAATGAAACGCCTGGGAGCAATCGTGCTGTTTGCCGGCGCCGTGCTTATCTCGACGCACATTCTTGCGCCAGCCGCGGCGCCGCCGCCGGCGCCCGGACTGAAGCCCGCCGATCTTGCCGCCATCATTCAGGACAAGCCCGTCGTCGAGCAGGTGGATGCGCAGGTCGATCGGCTGCGCGAGCGTCTGGCACGCCCGCCGGCGTATCCGCCGCCCGTGCGCGATCCCTTCCGGTTTGGTCAACGCGCCGAGCCGGCTCCGTCGAAGACGCCTGCGCCGGCCGTCGCCGCGCGGCCGCTCAGCCCCGCGCCCGTTCTGCCGCACTTGATTGCGATTGCCACGGACGCCGCTGATGGAAATCCAGTACGCACAGCAGTGCTCGCCTTGGGCGACGATTTGCAGATCGTGAAGGCCGGAGAGACATACTCGAAGTTCGTCGTCCGCGCGATCAACAGCGACGGCGTCGAGTTGGCAGATCCTGCGACCGGTTCAACATTCAAGATTTCTCTTCAGTAGCGCCGCCTCTTTCGCACCCCGGAACCACGGAACCTCGGAACCTCGGAACCCAACGATCGTGTGCAGCTATAATGTCTGGCGCGTAGCCGCACTAAGTTAGTGCAATCCGCTGCACCCTCAATAAAGTCGCGGCTAATTGACTGGAGTCAGGAGCTTTTCCACAAAGTTTTCCACAGATTCTGCGGAATATTCTGGAGCGCGATTGAGGGACGTGACCTAAAGGTTGTGGACGTCAAACCCGCAACGTCGAAGCGTCGAGTCAAAGGAAACCAGGTGACTGAACAAGCGGGTCAGGCCATCGAACGAAAAGACGGGGCGCTGGTCGTCCCCGAACGGCCGATCGTTCCCTTCATCGAAGGGGACGGCACCGGTCGCGACATCTGGCGCGCCAGCGTGCGAGTGTTCGACGCTGCCGGTACAAAAAGCGTACGAAGGCCGCCGCCGGATCGTCTGGCTCGAAGTGCTGGCGGGTGAAAAAGCCTTCAAGCAGACGAAGACGTGGCTCCCTTCCGAGACGCTCGATGCATTCCGTCAATACCTTGTCGGCATCAAGGGACCGCTGACGACGCCGGTCGGCGGCGGCATCCGATCGTTGAACGTCGCGCTTCGGCAGGAACTGGATCTCTACGTCTGCCTCAGACCCGTGCGCTACTTCGCCGGCATGGAAACGCCCGTCAGGCGGCCGGACCTCGTCGACATGGTGATCTTTCGCGAAAATACAGAAGACATCTATGCCGGCATCGAATTTGCCGAGGGAAGTGAGGAGGTCAAGGAGTTCAAGAAGCTCTTCAGCGCCTCATTTCCGAAGCTCTACAAGAAGATTCGATTTCCTGATACGACCGCTGTCGGGATCAAGCCCATCTCGCGAGAGGGCACCGAGCGGCTGGTCCGCGCGGCCCTGCAGTACACGCTGAGTCACGGCCGTAAGAGCCTCACGCTGGTGCACAAGGGCAACATCATGAAGTTCACGGAAGGAGCGTTCCGTGATTGGGGGTTCGAGCTTGCCAAGCGTGAATTCGGCGCTCAAGAGTTTGACGGCGGACCCTGGTGCAAGCTGCCGAATGGAACGATCGTCAAAGATGTCATCGCGGACGCGTTCCTGCAGCAGATTCTGACACGGCCGGCCGAATACGACGTCATCGCCACGCCCAATCTCAACGGCGATTACATCTCCGACGCGCTTGCCGCCCAGGTCGGCGGCATCGGTATTGCGCCGGGCGGAAACGTCAACTACGACACCGGCCATGCAGTGTTCGAAGCCACCCACGGTACGGCACCCAAGTACGCCGACCTTGACAAGGTCAATCCTGGGTCGGTCATCCTGTCAGGCGAGATGATGCTGCGCTACATGGGCTGGACCGAGGCGGCCGATATGGTGATCGAGTCTCTCGAAAGAGCGATCGCTGACAAGAAGGTCACTTACGATCTGGCGAGGCTGATCGCTGGCTCGACCGAGTTGAAGACGTCGGAGTTTGCGGACGAGATGATCAAGAACATGTAGTGGCTCGCGCCTGGGTCGAGCCTCGCGCGCACTGACTACTGATTAGTGAGGGATTCGATGAATCGAAAGGTCACAGTCGTAGGGGGAGCGGGAAATGTTGGCGCAACGGTGGCCCGTGCCATTGCTGTCAAGGAATTGGCGGACGTCGTCATCGTCGACATTGCTGCCGACAAGGCGGCCGGTATCGCGCTCGACATTTGCCAGGCGTGTCCGATTGACGGGTCTGACACGCGGTTGATCGGCACCGCCGACTACGCGGCGACGGCTGGCTCCGATGTTGTGGTCATCACGTCCGGCGTGCCGCGGAAGCCTGGCATGAGCCGCGACGACCTGCTGCAGGTCA
The DNA here is from genome assembly GCA_963724645.1 of uncultured Acidobacteriota bacterium. GTDB lineage: Bacteria > Acidobacteriota > Vicinamibacteria > Vicinamibacterales > SCN-69-37 > CAVXSP01. The sequence goes on along the minus strand of CAVRVJ010000002.1, from coordinate 19,156 downwards.
ACTACAAGATCATGCAGGCCGTTACAGAGCAGGTCGTCAAGCATTCGCCAGACTGCATCATCGTCCCAGTGGCCAATCCGCTCGATGCCATGTGTCAGGCGGTCTACCGGCTCAGCGGGTTCCCGCGCGAGCGGGTTATCGGCATGGCGGGCGTCCTCGACTCGGCTCGGATGCGCACGTTCATCGCGGCGGAATTGAACGTCTCGGTCGAGAATATTCACGCCTTCGTGCTGGGCGGCCATGGCGATACGATGGTGCCCTCTGCCGAGGTATTCGACGGTAGCGGGCATTCCGATCACCGAGTTGCTCCCGAAGGAGAGAATCGACGCCATCTGCTCCCGGACCGCCAATGGCGGCGCGGAGATCACGAAGCTCGTCGGGACCAGCGCCTGGTACGCCCCAGGCGCCGCGGCGGCCGAGATGGTCGAGGCGATCCTGAAGGACAAGAAGCAGATCATGCCGTGCTCGGTGCTGCTGCAGGGCGAATATGGGGTGAAGGATCTGTTTGTCGGCGTCCCCGTGAAGCTCGGCAAGCGCGGAGTCGAAGAGATTATCCAGATCAAGCTCACGCCGGACGAGCAGGCCGCGTTCCAGAAATCCGCCGCGGCCGTCAAGGAACTGACGACAGTCATCGGCGTGTGAGCGCAAGACTGCAAGTCGGCACACCTGCAAGCCCGCGAGCGCAGCCTGCTGTTTGATACACTGCCGCCCGCGATGAAAATTCACGAGTATCAGGGGAAGGCGATCCTGGCGCGGTACGGTGTGCCTGTTCCGCGCGGCGAAGTCGCGTTCACGCCGGAGGACGCCCGCGGAGTTGCCGGCAGCCTTGGCGGCGACCTTGTGGTCGTCAAGGCCCAGATTCACGCCGGCGGCCGCGGCAAGGGCGGCGGCGTGAAGATCGCACGAAGCGCCGCCGAGGCGGAGGAGATTGCGCGACGGATGCTCGGGATGTGTCTCGTCACCCACCAGACCGGTCCGGCCGGGCGCACCGTCTCCCGCGTCCTGATCGAGGAAGGGCTCCAGATCAAGCGCGAGCTGTATTTGGGACTCGTCATCGATCGATCGACTCAGCGAGCCGTGCTGATGGTGAGCCCGGACGGCGGAGTCGACATCGAAAAGGTCGCGGCCGAGACGCCCGAGCGCATCTTCAAGGTCGCCATTCATCCAGCTCTCGGACTGCAGCCGTTCCAGGCGCGGGCGCTCGCGTTTCGGCTCGGCCTGACCGGCGACCAGATCGGCAAGGCGGTGCGCATGATGTCGGCCGTCTATCACGCGTTCGTCGCGAGCGACGCATCGCTGCTCGAAATCAATCCGCTGATCGTGACCGCGACCGGGGACATCATCGCGCTCGACGCGAAGGTGAACTTCGACGACAATGCGCTTTTTCGGCACCCCGACGTGAGGGAGTTGCGGGATCTCGGGGAAGAGGACCCGCTCGAGATCGAGGCGTCGAAGTTCTCGCTCAACTACATCAAGCTCGACGGCACGATTGGCTGCATGGTCAACGGCGCCGGCCTGGCGATGGCGACGATGGACATCATCAAGCTGGCGGGCGGCGAGCCGGCCAACTTCCTGGATGTCGGCGGAGGCGCGACCGCTGAGCAGATCAAAAACGCCTTTCGGATTCTGATGTCCGATCACGCGGTCAAAGCCGTGCTCATCAATATCTTCGGCGGGATTCTGCGCTGCGATGTGCTGGCGCAGGGCGTCATCGCCGCCGTGAAGGACCTGGGCGTGCGCGTCCCGATTGTCATCCGCATGGAAGGCACGAATGTCGAGGCAGGCAAACAGATCCTCAAAGACAGCGGCCTCAACTTCACGACGGCCGATGGCATGGGGGACGCGGCGGAGAAAGTGGTGAAGCTCGCAAGGCCCCAGGCCATTGGCCCCAGGCCTTAGAAAGAGCGTTTCTGGCCGCGTCGACTGCCGAGCGCGATGTGCCATCTTTACTGGGGCCTTGGGCCCGGGGCCTGAGGCCTTCATCCTAGGTATCCAAGAATGTCCGTTCTTATCGACAAATCCACTCGTCTCCTCGTCCAGGGCCTGACAGGCCGCGAGGGGACGTTTCACGCGAAGCAGGCGCAGGCGTATGGCACCAACGTCGTCGGCGGCGTGACTCCCGGGAAGGGCGGCACGACGCATGAAGGGTGGCCCGTGTTCAATACGGTCGCCGACGCCGTTGCCGAGACGGGCGCCAATGCGTCGGTGATTTTCGTGCCGCCGCCGGGCGGCGCCGATGCGGTCATGGAGGCGGCGGCCGCGGGACTCCCGCTGGCGGTCTGCATCACGGAAGGCATTCCGACGATGGACATGATGCGGGCGCTGGCGTTCCTCAAGGACACGAAGACGCGGCTCATCGGTCCGAACTGTCCCGGTCTGATTTCCGCCGGCCGCGCCAAGGCGGGCATCATTCCCGGGCACATCTGCAAGGAAGGGCGCGTGGGCATTGTGTCCAAGAGCGGCACGCTGACCTACGAAGCGATCCACCAGCTCACAGCGTTGGGGCTCGGCCAGACCACCTGCATCGGGATAGGCGGCGATCCGCTCATCGGCACGTCGTTCATCGACGCGCTGAAGCTGTTTGCCGAGGATCCTGAAACCGAGGCCGTGGCACTCATCGGGGAAATCGGCGGCAGCGCCGAAGAAGACGCCGCTGCCTTCATCAAATCGTCGTTCAGGAAGCCGGTCGTCGGATTCATCGCCGGTCAGACGGCGCCTCCCGGACGCCGCATGGGACATGCCGGCGCCATCATCGCAGGGGGCAAAGGGACCGCGGCCGAGAAAATGCAGGCACTATCGGAGGCCGGCGTCCGTGTCGTGAAGAGTCCGGCCGACCTCGGGCGGGCTGTGGGCGACCTCCTCAAACACGCCTGACACGATATACTTATGATTTGAGAATGAGTTCTACCCTTCCAGCCGCAGAAGCGGCAGCTGTTTCGCCTCAATCGTCCGTCGCTAACGATTTCAGCATACAGGTCGCCACGGTCAACGGATCGGGCAGCCAGACGGCCAACCTGGTCCTGCTGCGGTCGATTTTCCAAATGGGCGTGCCCGTCTCGGGCAAGAACCTCTTTCCGTCCAATATCGCGGGTCTGCCGACCTGGTTCACGATCCGCGCGAATCATCGAGGCTACATCAGCCGGAAGAAGGAAATCGACTTCCTGGTCGCGATGAATCAGGAGACGGCCAACGAGGACGTCCTGTCGCTCGAGCCGGGCCGCGCCGTCGTGTACGACGCGCCCTTGAAGCTCGAGGCGCTGCGGGACGACCTGATCTTCTATCCCGTCCCGTTCGACAAGATCATCGCCGGGGTTTGTCCCGACGCCAAGCTGCGGCGTCTCGTGCGCAACATGATCTACGACGGGATCCTGGCCCATCTTCTCTCAATCGATCTGAACGAGATGGAGCGGGCGCTGCACAAGCAGCTCGGCAAGAAGCCGAAGGCGATGGCCCTCAATATGTCCGCGCTCGAGGCCGGCGCCAGTTACGCGGCGGAGCATCTGCCCAAACGCGATCCGTATCGCATCTCGCGCATGGACAAGACATCCGGCCATGTCCTGGTCGAAGGCAACGCGGCCGCGGCCATGGGCTGTCTGTTTGCCGGCGTCACCGTCGTGGCCTGGTACCCCATCACGCCGTCCTCCTCGCTGCCCGAGGCGCTCATCGGCTACATGCGGAAGTACCGGATGGATCCCGAGACCGGCAAGGCGACGTTCGCGATCGTTCAGGCCGAAGATGAGATTGCGGCGCTCGGCATGGTCGTCGGCGCCGGCTGGGCGGGTGCGCGCGCGATGACCTCGACCTCCGGACCGGGCATCTCGCTGATGTCCGAGTTCACCGGCCTCGCGTACTACACGGAAGTTCCGGCGGTTGTGTTCGACATCCAGCGTGTCGGGCCGTCCACCGGCCTGCCGACCCGCACCGCGCAAGGCGACTTGCTGTTTGCCGCCGTCAACTCGCACGGGGACACCCGCCATGTCATGCTGCTGCCGGGCTCAGTGGAAGAGTGCTACGAGATGGCCATGGAAGCGTTCGACCTGGCCGAGCGGCTTCAGACAGTCGTCTTCGTCCTGAGCGACCTCGATCTCGGGATGAACACCTGGATGGCCAGGCCGTTTTCCTATCCCGAAAAACCGATCGACCGCGGCAAGGTGCTCGACGAGGCCAAAGTCCGCGAGCTCGGGGCGTCGTGGGGCCGGTACAAGGACGTGGACGGCGACGGCATCCCCTGGCGCAGCGTGCCCGGGAACGCAACACCGGCCTATTTCACGCGCGGCTCCGGTCACAACGAGATGGCCCAATACACCGAGCGGCCGGACGACTACGTCAGGAACCTCACACGTCTTTCAAAGAAGTTCGATACCGCCAGGACGATGGTTCCCCGGCCGGTCGTTCAGCCTGCGGCCGATACGAAGGTCGGCATCATCGCGTTCGGCTCGAGCCACTGGGCGGTCGAGGAAGCCCGCGACCAATTGCGCGAGGAATCGGGCCTCAAGACCTCCTACCTGCGGCTGCGTGCTTATCCGTTTACGCCGGAAGTGGACGACTTCATCCGCCGGCACGATCGGATTTACGTGGTGGAGCAGAACCGCGACGCGCAGATGCTCGAGCTTGCTGCTGATGGACGGCGACACCGCGTTCGCCGGACGCCTGCGACGCGTCCTGCATTTCAACGGCCTCCCGATCGACGCGCGCAGCATCACGGACGAGATCCTGAGACAGGAAGGGATGAGCCCTTATGAGTGACGCCACCGTCCCCGCTCCGCCTCCGGGCAGAAAGCTGAACCGTCTCGGCCTCGACCTTTCGACCTACCGCGGCAGCAAGACGACGCTGTGCGCGGGGTGCGGACACAACGCCATCACCGAGCGGATCATCGACGCCTTCTTCGAGATGGGCGTCGATCCAAAGCGGGTGCTCAAGCTGTCGGGCATCGGCTGCTCGAGCAAGAGTCCGGCGTATTTTCTGAACCAGTCGCATGGGTTCAATGCGGTGCACGGTCGCATGCCGTCGGTCGCGACAGGCGCCATGCTCGCCAACAAGACGATGCTGGCGATTGGCGTCAGCGGGGACGGCGATACCGGCGCGATCGGCATCGGCCAGTTTGTTCATCTGATGCGTCGCAATCTGCCCCTCATCTACATCGTCGAGGACAACGGTTGCTACGGCCTGACCAAGGGCCAGTTCTCGCCGACGGCCGACTTCGGATCGAAGGCCAAGAACGGCGTTGTCAACGACCTGGCGCCGATCGACATCTGCACGCTGGCAATCGAGCTGGGCGCGTCGCTGGTAGCGCGGTCGTTCTCGGGCGACAAGAAGCAGCTGCTGAACGTGCTGAAAGTGGCCATTGCCCATCGCGGCACCTCGATGATCGACGTCATCTCACCGTGCGTGACGTTCAACGACCACGACGGCTCGACCAAGAGCTATGCGTACGTGAAGGATCACGACGAGCCGCTCGGCGAAATCAATTTCGTGCCCGTACTTCGAGGACATCAATGTGGAGTACGACGCGGGCTCCACAACGTCGGTCCGGATGCATGACGGATCGCATCTGATGCTCCGGAAGGTCGCCGAGGACTACAACCCGTCGGACAAGATGGCCGCCGTCCGGTTGCTGCACGAAACCGCTCGCCGGGGCGAATTTGCCACGGGCATCCTCTACATCGAGCCGGACAAAGACGACTTCATCGACACGCTGAATCTTGTCGAGACGCCCCTCGCCTTCCTGCCACCCGAGAAGGTGCGGCCCCCCAAGGCGGCGCTGGACGAGATGATGGACAGCCTGCGCTGACTTTCGGGACTGGTTCCGGACTCGAGACGGGCGGCTCGCCAACTGCTACACTTCCGGCATTGTGAGAATCCTGAGTCTGTTCGGGTTGGCCGCGCTGTCGGCGGCGACGTTTCAGGGGCCGGCCGGGCAGCCAGGCCTCGTGAAAGCGGAATTCGTTTTCCAGACCGCGCCCGTTCCATCCTGTCACGCGTCGACGATCGTGGAGATGCGCGGCGGGCTCGTCGCCGCCTGGTTCGGCGGCACGGCCGAGAAGAACCCCGACGTCGGAATCTGGGTCTCGCGCCTGACCGGCGGCGCCTGGACCGCGCCCGTCGAGGTCGCCAACGGCGTACAGAGCCCGCAATTGCGTTATCCCACCTGGAACCCCGTCCTGTTTCAGCCCGACACGGGGCCGCTCTGGCTCTTCTACAAAGCTGGACCCAGCCCCAGCGAGTGGTGGGGGATGGCGACGACGTCAGGGGACGGCGGTCGCACGTGGACCTCGCCGCAGCGCCTTGCGAACGGCATTCTTGGCCCGATCAAGAACAAGCCGGTGCAGCTGGCGAACGGAGACTCTGCTGGCCGGCTCCAGCACGGAGAACAACGGATGGCAGCTGCATTTCGAGCGCTCGACCGATCGCGGCAGGAGTTGGACCGCCACGCCGCCGCTGAACGACGGCCGGCAGGTGCCCGCGATTCAACCGAGTGTGCTCGTGCACACGGATGGGCGCTTGCAGGCGGTGGGTCGCACGCGCCTCGGGAAGCTGTTCGAGGTCTGGTCGGAAGACCAGGGCAGGACCTGGGGCCCGCTTTCCCTGCTGCCGCTGCCGAATCCGAATTCCGGCATCGACGCCGTCATGCTCCGCGACGGCCGCTCGCTGCTCGTCTACAACCACACCACGAACGGCCGCAGTCCGCTCAACGTCGCCGTGTCACGCGACGGCAAAGTGTGGGACGCGGCGCTCGTGCTGGAGGACGAGCCCGGCCAGGAGTTTTCCTATCCGGCGGTGATTCAAACCGCCGATGGGCTGGTTCACGCGACCTACACCTGGCATCGCACACGCATCAAACACGTGGTAATCGATCCGGCGAAGCTGAGGCTGACACCCATCGCGAACGGTGCCTGGCCACAGTAGGGAATCAACACTGCGCGCACCTGTCGGTGCCCCTGGGAAGGCGGGAACGGCGGACCGGGCCTGCTCGGAACATGCCGGGACCGCAGAAACCCGGAACCGCGTGAGATAAGATCCCCCGGATATGTCTGAGCGGACGTTTGCGATTATCAAACCTGACGCTGTGAAGGCCCAGGTCGCCGGCCGGATCCTCGCGAGGATCGAAGAGGCGGGATTCGTCATTCGGTGCATGCGGCTCGTGCATCTCACGAAGCCGGAGGCGGAGGGCTTTTACGCCGTGCACCGCGCGAGGCCGTTTTTTGCCAGTCTGACCGACTTCATGTCCTCAGGGCCGTGTGTCGTGCTGGCGCTCGAGGCGCCGGATGCGATCAGGAAGTGGCGGGGGCTGATGGGCGCGACCGATCCCGCCAAGGCCGAGCCGGGCACCCTGCGCAAGGACTTTGGCGCGTCGATCGAACACAACGCGACGCACGGCTCCGACGCCCCGGAAACCGCCGCCTTCGAGCTCGGGTATTTCTTCCGCGGCATGGAGCTCAGGTAGACCTCGAAGTTCGGCGGTTCTTCCATGTCCCGGTTCCTGATCGTCGCCGGCGTCGTGCTGATCGTCGTCGGGCTGCTGGTGCGGGCGGGGCTGCCGCTCGGGCGCTTACCGGGCGACGTGATAATCCGCCGCGGCGGTGCGACGTTCTACTTCCCCGTGGTGACCTGTCTGGTGATCAGCGTCATCCTGTCCGTTCTGGGTCTCTTGCTTCGACGGTAAGATAGGCGCTGAAACCGCGGCCCCGCCCTCTCGACGAGGCTCAGGGCGCCCCGAGGAGTCGCGAGGAGCGGAACCTCGGAACCCCGTGCACCCAAGAAATTATGTCCATCAGACCCGATAAGTGGATCCGCAAGATGGCCCTCGAGCACGGCATGATTGAGCCATTCGTGGACGCTCAGGTCCGCGCCGGGGTCGTCTCGTACGGGCTGTCATCGTACGGCTACGACATCCGGGTCGCCGACGAGTTCAAGGTCTTTACCAACATCAACACGACGGTGATCGACCCGAAGAACTTCGATCCGCGGTCGTTCGTCGATGTGAAAGCCGATGTCTGCATCGTGCCGCCGAACTCGTTCGCTCTGGCGCACACGGTCGAATACTTCCGCATTCCCCGCGACGTGCTGACGGTCTGCCTCGGCAAGTCGACGTATGCCCGCTGCGGCATCATCGTCAACGTCACGCCGTTCGAGCCCGAGTGGGAGGGGACCGTCACGCTCGAGATTTCAAACACGACCCCGCTGCCCGCCAAGATTTACGCCAACGAGGGGATCGCGCAGGTCATCTTCTTTCAAAGCGATGACGTCGTGCGAACGGTCCTACGCCGACAAGAGCGGCAAGTACTTGAAGCAGCGAGGGGTGACGCTGCCGAAGATCTGATGAGGGAGCATCGACGCCTGCGACCGGCCGCCGCTCACCGCGACGATCACGATCGGGCTCGACGTGCCACAATGGGGACATGCCCAAACCGCGCAAGACGCGGACTCCGGCGGCTAGGCGTCCGAGAAAGTCGAAGGCGTCTGATCGGATCGTCAGGCTGAGCATCGGAGCGGGCGATCCGCTTCAGCCTGGCGGCGTTGCCGATACCTCCCGCCGGTGGGCGACCAGAGGCGCGCAGGCCAGCCGGTCCTGTCGAAGGCGGACACGCGGAAGGCCGACCGCGGAGTGGCGCTCAAGGCGGCGCAGGCGCGCTGGTCGAATCGCCAAAAGGGCAAGTAGGAGCGCGGGAACGGCCCCGCCCGATTTGACGCGACTGCGCGCGCACGCTACGATGAGTGTTTGACGTCCGATCGAGATCATGTCCTGTCGCGGGGTGGAGCAGTCCGGTAGCTCGTTGGGCTCATAACCCAAAGGTCGGGGGTTCAAATCCCCCCCCCGCAACCATTTTTTCCCTCAGCAAAATTCGCGATTTCTGGGCCGCGTACCTATTACGTCCCAAACGGGCGCCGCCGCCCACCGAAACTTGGCCGACGACGGGGACCTCCGGAAACCCCAGCAGGTCACTGGGGCATATATGGTCGCGCAAGGGCTGCCAGCAGCTTGTCGGGCAACGCGGCGACACCGAAAGCGGTTCCTCAACCATGAGGCTTCGCCAGCAGCCGCACTAATCCGACGGCGTCTTCGAGGAAATCGGCGGCGCCGCTGGCACGCGGCTGACGAGGACCCGATCGACGCGATTACCGTCCATATCGACGATCTCGAAGCGATAGTCGCCTCGCTGAAACACATCCCCGGTCCGTGGAACACGTCCGAGCGCCAACATCGTCAAACCGCCCAAGGTGTGGTAGTGCTGCCGATCCTCGTCGCTGACCAACGACCCTGCGCCGACTGTTCGACCCACAGTGTCGACGTCGAGCGCCCCGTCCATCAACCAGCTTCCATCTTCCCGTCGCACGATCGCTGGTTCCTCGCCTGGCGCTGAAGGCAGGTCGCCGACGATTGCGGAAATGACGTCGGTCAGGCTGACCAGACCTGCGATATCGCCGAACTCGTCGACCACTAGCGCGAGCGGCAGGTGCGTGCGTTTGAACTGCTCGAGCAGCTGCATCAGCGTCATCGTTTCCGGTACCAACAAGGCGGGCTCTGCGAGGATTGGGAGATCTAACGTGCCCTTCTCGAGCACCTGTTCCAGCACCTTCGTCACCCGCACAAAGCCTCGATCTTCGAAGGATTCGATAGCGGTCGACGCGAAGTCTTAATTCTTTAATTGACACGGTTCGCACGTGCAGCTAGAGTGCTCTCGTGAAATCTGAATTCTTTAAGAGTTAGAGCGGTCGCATGGCGAGAAAACCATCAGCTGGGCTGACCGACGCCGAATCCGAAGTGATGGCCATCCTCTGGCGGTTGCGCCGGGCATCGGTCAACGACGTCGTCACGGCGATGAACGAGACCCGCGCAGTCACGTACAGCACCGTTCAGACGATGCTCAGAATCCTGGAAACGAAGGGCTACCTGACGCACGACAAGGTCGCCCGCGCCTTCGTCTATAGGCCCGTGATCGACGAACGTCAGGCGCGCCGTCGTGCGCTCCGCCATCTGGTCAGGCGCCTGTTCGACGGATCCCCGAGCCTGCTCGTCCTGAACGTGCTCGAGGACGAGGACCTCGATCCGTCGGAACGCGAACAGCTCCGGAAACTGATCGAACGCGCATAGGGGCCCGACATGGACGCTGTGCTGAACTGGCTATGGCAGGGTGGTGTGGTAGCGGGGCGTCGTTCGTGATGCTCTTCGCGCTTCAACGTGCCGGTGCCAACGTGCGCTCCGCCGTCTGTTGGGCCGCGTTGCTGCTGGTCGTCGCCCTGCCCGCGGTTCCATTGCTCTCATCCACGACGCCGCAGCCGGCGCGTTCCTTCCAACGGAGACCGATGCGATTGTCTCGCTGCCCGACGCCTGGTGGACGTCGACGCTCGTGATCCTCGCCGCGTGGATGGTGTGGGCGAGTATCCAACTCGTTAGATTCGTGTCGGCGATCGCCGCGATCCGCCGTGCGCGCGCGCGCAGTCGCCGGTTCCCGCCGCACCTCGAGTCAGGCCTGCCGCACTGGAGCCGCATCCGTTCCGAGGGGCGGCGCGCCACGCTCGTGCTGTCCAACTCGGTGACGAGCGCGGCCGTCCTCGGATGGGGAGCGCCGATGATCGCCGTCGCGCCGTCGCTCGTGAGGACACTCGACCCCGACGACTTGGACCGCGTCCTGATCCACGAGTGGGCGCATGTCCAGCGGCGTGACGACGTCATGAACGTCCTGCAGGTCGCGGTCCGCATCGATGGCCGGGTGGCACCCGGCGCTCTGGTGGATCGATCGTCGTCTCCACCTCGAACGTGAGATCGCCTGCGACGAGATGACCGTCGCGATCACGGGCTCGCCGAAGATCGTACGCGGAGTGTCTGCTGAAACTCTCGACGCCGAGAGGCACACCCCGGCCCATGGAGACCGCGCCAGCCGTATTCACGCCGTCCGGTCTGCGCGCGCGTGTCGTCAAGATCGTGTCGCCGCACCCGTTTATCGCGCCGCGGTGGTCTGCCACGCTCGCCGCACTGACGATCGTCGCCTCTTGTGCTTGGCATCGGTTGCGGTCGGGGGCCTGACGCTTGTCGAGGCGACAGCATTCGCGCAGCCGTTGGCGTCGGCTCGCGCGGTCACGCCGAACCTCTCATCCGACCCGCACGTTCCTGTCGCGCCTCCACTCGCGTCGGACACGACGACGGAACGTGCACGTCGTCGAGTCCCAGCGCGATCGTCTTCGCCTCACGGTCCAAACAAAGAACAGCCTTCACCCGTTCCCCAACGCGCGCCAGAACCGACCGCGACTCCGACCGCCCAGCAGCCGAAGGCGGTGGATGTGACTCGCCCGGCAGCAGCCGATTCCGAGCCCGGAGCGACTGTCACGCCCGACCTGCCGAGCGTGCCGCACACTCACCAGGCGCCTCTGGTGACCGCGGAGCCGCTCCGATCTCCGTGGACCGCAGCGGCGGCCGGCGGCGTCGCCATCGGACGAAAATCCAAAGACGCTGGTGTCGCGACCGCCGGCTTCTTCACCCGGTTCGCCCGCCGCGTCGCCGGCTCGTTCTAGGGGGCAGCGATGCGCATTCACCTCGTCAATCCAAGCGACGTGTCTTTCGGTACCGCCGTGATCACGCCGCGGTGGCAGTACGTCCTCGCCGCGGCCACGCCGGCCTGTCACGGAACACCCCTGCTGGTCGACGAAACGCTGGACCCGATCGAGGAAGACTCGATCCAGGCGGGCGACGTGATCGGCATCGGCATCCACACGGGGAATGCACTGCGCGGCTATCGCATCGGCCAAATGGCGCGGGCCCGAGGCGCCTACGTCGTCTATGGCGGCATTCACGCTACGCTCTTCCCGGAGGAAGTGCGCGAACATGGCGCCGCCCACGCCGTCGTCACCGGCGACGGCGATCTCATCTGGCCGACGGTCCTCGACGACTGCGACGCCGGCAACCCGCAGCCGCTCTACGCCGGCGGGCGGATCGACGGCGATTCGTTCTCTCCCGCGCGATGGGATCTGCTGCCGAAAGATCGCTACATGTGGGCCTCGGTGCAGACCGTCCGCGGCTGCCCGAAGCACTGTTCGTTCTGTTCCGTCTGGCGCACCGATGGGCAGAAGCCGCGCCAGCGCGACGTGAACCTCGTCGTGCGCGAGATCGTGCAGCTGCGCCGCCAGGGCTTCCGCTTCATCGTGCTGGCCGACGACAACTTTTACCCCGTCACGCTGGCGGACCTCGCGGCGGCACGACCGCCGCGCCGACAAGAGCCAGCACGCTACGCTGACGAGGCTCCGTGAAGAACGGTTCGAGCTGATGGCGCGTCTTGAGCAGCTACCCGACGACATGGTGTTCTACACGCAGATCACCATGGAAGCGGCGGAGGATCCGGAGTTTCTGGCGGCGATGCGCCGCGCGCACGTATCCGCGGAGCGCTCGTTGGCGTCGAGTCGGTGACACCCGAGGGCCTGAAGGCCGTCTTCAAGGATTTCAACGAGGCGGGCGAAGGTCTCGTCAAACGGCTGCAGGCGTTCAGGCAGGCGGACGTCCACGTCCTGGGCTCGTTCATCTTCGGCCTGCCCACCGACACGCCCGAGACCTTCGCCGCGACGGCGGATCTCGCGCAGCGCGCGGGTGTCTCGTTCGCGCAGTTCGTCATGCTGCAGCCCCTTCCTGGGACCGTCGATTTCGGCAAATGGGAGCGTGAGGCGACGGACGTGCCGAGCGTCGACGGCGTGCCGCTGACGCGGTATTGGCTGATCCCGCCGGAGCGGCGTCCACGCGTGTACACGCCGCACCCGAGGATGACTGCTGACGAACTGCGGTCGCGGACGCAAGCAGTCTGGGATCGTTTCTACGCGTTGACTCTGGTCTGGCAGCGCTCGCGTTTCCTGAAGAGCCTGCGGGCCAGACTGGCTTTCGTGCTCATCTCCAAGCTGTATCGCCAGATGTATGCCAATACGGGCATCGCCACCGATAGCGCCCGCGTCCGGCGCTCGGCGCTGTGGGCGCGGTGGCTGGCGCGGTTCGCCCACCGTCTCTTCGCGTCCGACCCGATGCCTGCGCTGCGTGAGCCGCGTCGCCTGCCCGGCGCAAGCGACAAGCGCATTCCCGTTGTGACCGTTTCCTGAGGGGGCCGAATGCGACTCAGACTCGGCGCGACGATAGTGCTGCTCACGCTGCTGGCTGCGCCCGGCGCCGCGACGTTCGATCCGGCACGAGCATTTCTGACGAACGCCTTCCATCTGTCGGCGGCGGACATCGAACGCCTCGACGGTGGTCAGGTCGTCTCGCGGACGCTCGAGGTCAAGAACCGGCGCGAGGTGGCGACGCTTGGTATCATCCGCATCAGGACGTCGCCGTCGACCTACGTCGAGCGTCTCTCGGACATCACCTCGTTCAAGCGGACCCCCGACGTGCTGCAGATCGGGACGTTCGGCAATCCTCCGCAGCTGCGAGACGTCGCGTCGCTGAACGTCGACGAGGGCGATCTGAAGCGGCTCCGCGAATGTCGCGTCGAGGACTGCGACGTTCGTCTCAGTGCAGACGCCATCGAACGCATCCGGCGGGAGATCGACTGGCGCTCACTTGACGCGTCCTGGAACGCGGGCAGCCTTGTGCGGCAACTGCTCGTCGACTATGTCGCCCGTTATCGTCAGAGCGGAATGGAAGCGGCGATGGATACGCGGATCGCGCGCCGCGCCTCCATGTCGGCCGTGAATTCGCCTCGCTGATCGACGCCGACACGATCACCTCGGCCTACGCGCCGCGCCTGCGCCGCCATCTGCTCGAGTATCCAAAATCTTCAGCGGACAAGCTGACGGACTTCGTCTACTGGTCGAAGGAGCTCGTCCGCGGCCGGCCGGTCATCAGCATCACGCACGTCGCCACCGCGGCGGCCATCGACGATTCACCGGTGGCCTACGCGATTGGCTCGAAGCAGATTTACGCGATGCACTACTACGACGCTTCACTTGGACTGACGCTCCTGGTGCCCGATCGCACGGTTCCATCTCCGGCTACCTACGTCGTCTATTTGAATCGATCGCGAATCGATCTATTCGACGGTGTGTTTGGAGGCGTCGCCAGGCGGATTGTCGCCGGCAGGGCGCGGACATTGGTCGCGGAGCAGTTGCAAAGACTGCAGCGAGTCCTCGCGGCTACCTCGTCGCCCCGATCGTGAATGGGAAGGCCATTGTGGGTTCGCAGCGGGAGATCGATCCAGTCGTAATGGGGTGCGTATCCGGTGCACCAAACGACGTTCGATACCTCGAGGACCCTTCCATTCTCCAGGACGGGATATCCATTCCTCACGGCAGTCATGCGCGGCACTCGTTCGATGCCTGCGGGGGCAAAATCCTTTCGTCGCACCCGCCCCAGAGGGATTCCACGCGGGGGGTCGACAAAGTGATCGCGGAGCTTCCGTCCAAGCGCCGTCTTTACCGTCAACCGCGTCGCTACGAACCACATGAGGGGCGTGACGAGGTGATCGAGACGGCTTCCGGCGCGGGCGGGTTCCTCTCCCGTGTCCGGGCCGGACAGCCATATCTCGTGATGGGGAGCGAGCTCGATCGCGATCTCCGCCCCTGAGTTGCCCGCGCCCACTACCAGCACTCCTCCCTTCTGAATTTGGGACGGGTTGCGGTACTCCTTGGAGTGGAGCTGCACGATGCTGTTGTCCAGCTCGCGTGCGAATCCCGGAACCCTCGGAGTGTTGAACGCGCCGGTCGCCACGACGACGTTCTCGGCGAATAGCGTGTGCTCGCCCCAGCCCACCTCGAATCGATCCCCGGCTTTGGACAGTCTGTCGACTTTGACTCCCGTTCGGAAAGGGAGCTCGAACTCGCGGGCATAAGCTTCGAGATAGTCGGCGGTCTCGTCCTTGGTGGGATACGAGGAGGGCGATCCCGGAAACGGCATCCCCGGCAACGCGTCGTAACGGCCCGGCGTAAACAGCCGCAGCGAATCCCACCTCTTCCGCCAGGCATCGCCGATCCGGTCGTTCTCGTCCAGGATCACGAACGGCAGGCCATGTTGCTTGAGGTAATAGCCGACCGCCAGACCCGCCTGGCTTCCGCCGATGACCACGGTTCCGAACTGACGATCGCTCATTCGGCCACCGCCTATCGGGACGTCAGTTCCCGATTTCAGTAGGTTCACGTCGGCCGCTACGAAGGCGTAAGGCGAGCACGATCAAGCACGTAAACCACACGGCACACAAAACGCGCTGCAGAAGGCCGGCCCACGCGTGCAGCGGCGCACGATCATCGATGGCAAAGAACCCGACAGCGACGAACGCGAGGAGGACGGCGATCCCTATGAGCATCGTGTAGGTCGCCAGGTCGCGCCACCGTGGATCGGCGATCATCCGTCGTGAGAAGACGATGAGGCCAAGCCCGGTGGCGGTGAAGACCATGACCGCACCACCGCGCGATCGTGACCGTTGACTCTACCTTCGCCATCAAAGGCCTCCCTTCCTCTCTGCGGAAGCAGCCGAAGAAAAGGGGATCAGCTCTCGAGTCGATAGATTTCACGCCGACCGCGGTCGACGAGGTCGTGATAGTCAGCCATGGTCTTGCGAAGCGTCTCATTGGTCATGAGCTTTTGCTCCATGGCGAAGAAATCGTCGATCTTCTCGACCTTCGCCTCGGCGACGATGGTCCAGTAGGGCTCACCCGTGACATCGGTGAGCACGCGAAGGGGTTCCTGCCCCATTTCTTTCAAGACCGTTGAGATGCTCCGGAACTTCTCAACCATCTGGCGGACCTTCCCGGGTTTGCAGTTGAGGACCTCACGGATCACGTACATGACATCACTCCTCTCACATCGTCGTTTATCTGTGGAACTCCACATCTCTTCGCGGCAGCCATGATGCGGCCGAGATTCTCGTTCGACATGAAATCGGGCAGCGGAATGGCGCCGGTGATCGCAGATAAGAAGGCGTTGGTGGCGTCTTGGTTGCCATGCAGCGCGCCGAAGAGAGCCCGCATCTCGGGCGGAGGCGGCTCGAGTGCCGCGAGCTGACTGGTGAACTCATACATCGGTCGAACGCGTTCGTTGCGCGCCGCTTCGTGGGCCGCCAATCCGTCTTCGAGCGTACCGACGCCCGACCACACCGTGCTGAGATTCGTCGCAAGCATCTCGGCCTCGATGAATGCGTCGCTGATGCCTTGCGCGGTAATCGGATCTCTGTTGTAGCTCGCGTCGCCGACGAGCGCCCATCCGTTGCCATACGGCTTGCGGAAGTAGCCGGGCACGCCCGCCGTGCCGTACCACTTTTCCTCTCGACGGCCCTCGCGCACGCGAGCAGCGAAGTCGGGCGCGGACTCGAGCGCCCGCCAGACGTGCCCCTCAATGTCGGCGCGCACGGCCGGAAAGTCCCTGGCCGGCCAGTTCACCATCACGAGGTGAAGACCATCGTTGGTTGGCGCGCCACCGAAAGCGTGGTGGTCCCGGACGTACAGCTCGATATCGTCTTGCCTGACGCCGCTGAAGTACGAGTAGTAGCCGCAGGCCGCGACCGGTCGAACGTCGTACTCCGCAGCTTGCACTGCTCGTGCGACGAAGGAGTGCACGCCGTCGGCGCCGATCACAATTCGCGCGCGCTCCTCGACACGCTTTCGCATCCCTTCCATGGCCTCGAACGCCAACGACGCTGTCGCCGGCCACCAGCAGCTCGTCGACGGTGAAGCCCTCCCGAACGTCGACGCCGGCTTCAGCCGCCGCATTCACCAGGAGGCTGTCGAGCACCGTGCGACGCGGACAGAATCCGCCCATGCCATCGTTGGCGTCGGGAATGGCACCGCGAAGCGCGAACGGGCCGACATCGAACGTCATGTGCCGGCAGATCGGCGGAGCCCCTGTCGCCGCCAGCGCGTCGAGGAGACCCCACCGCGCCAGGATCTCGGCGCCGTGGGGCCAGAGGATGTGCGTCGAGATCGTGTCGCTCGGAAAGGTTGCTCGGTCGACGAGCAGGACCTTGAACCCCTGTCGCGCCAGGAGCATGGCGGTCGGCGAGCCCGCACACCGCGCGCCGACGATGATGGCATCGTACATCTGAGCCTCCGCGTCGACACTGACGTTACCGGAGGCCGGAGGCGCTGACATCAGACGGAATACCCAAAATTCGCGAAGGCTTTGAAATTGGGTATTTCTGCGTACGCCTCAGATGAGGTTGTGCTGGAACGCCCAGGCGGTCGCGCCAGTACCGGCTCGACACGCCAAGCTTGTCGAAGATGTTGCTCACGTGCCGGGCGACGGTCTTTTCGCTGATGAAGAGCTCGTCGGCGATGGCGCGATTGGTCTTGCCGGCCGCCAGCAGCCGAAGCACCTGCGCCTCGCGTTCGCTGAGCGAGCCGATTCGCTGATGCGAGGCGCGCTCCGATTGCTCGGCGATGCGCGCGAGCCACGGCACGGCGTCGAGCTGCTTGAACCGTCGTCGCGCGGTTTCGAGCTCGAGACGGCGGCCGTCCTGATCGCCTCGCTGTTCACAGACGGCGGCCAACAGCAGGCAGGTATGCGCCTCTTCGTACGGCATCTCCAGCTCGCGCCAGGTCTCGCACGCCTGCCGCAGCGATCGTCGAGGCCGCTTCGATGTCGCCGTCCGCAAGGCGCACCGCGCCGGCGGCGTGCGCGGACGCTGCGTCCAGCAGCGGCGCGCCGAAGGCGAGGGCGATCTCCGACAACTCTGCGGAAGCCGCGCGCGCGGCAGCAAGATCATCAGCGGCCAGCAGAATCTCGACGGCTGCAGGCAGCATTCTGGCGCGACTAATCTGTCCCTGTGTATCGAGGAGAGCGCTTCTGATCGACGCGGCCGCCGCGTCGATCTGACCCTGCACTAGACGGAGCAGCGATAATCCTGGCTGCGGCTTACGTCCGCGCTCGTGCGCACGCGTGTAGGCCTCTTCCGCCTTGGTGAAGTCGCCTCGAAGTCGATGGATTTCGCCGCACCGATAGAACGCCGCTCCCGCCGCCGCCCGCGAGATCAGGAGCTCACACGCGCCCTGTGCGTCGCGCGCGGCCTCGTTCCACTGGCCCCGCAGCTGCAGGACTTCGGCGCGGTAGAGCAGACATTCGCCGCGATAACGCACGAGATCGGGCTGCGTCGCGCACCACTGCGCAAGCGAGGCCGTCCATTCATACGCGCGCCGCAGATCGAACGTCTCCCGACAGCCTTCCAGCACGCTGCAGTAGACATCGCCGGCCACGAGGGGGGTCACCTCACCTGCGATCACCGAAGCCATCGCTTCATCGAGGAGCGCGACACCTTCGGCAATACGTCCGAGGCGGATGAGCGCGCGACCACGTCCGTGGCAGGCGACCGACGCCAGATCGCGATCGGCAAAGCGGCGAGCGATCTCCGCCGCCTGGCTGAATGTGGCGTGCGCCGCAGAAGGATCACCCTGCACGATGCAGTTGATGGCGACCGGGATCAGCAGATAGCCTCGGACGGCGCAGTCAACTGCCCCTCATCCAACAGGCGGCCGGCTCTTACGAACCAGCCGGATGCGGGAGCGATAGCGCCCCGTTCCATGAGAGAAAAACCGAGCCAGAACGCCGCTCGAGCGGCCCCTTCACGGTCTCCGCGATCGAGGAAGGCCTGATGCGCGCGTGCGGTGACGGTCTCGCACTCGTCATCCCGGCCCACCAGGTGGGCCGCAATCGCCAGTCGCTCGAGGTCTTCGGCGTCGAGCGGTGCGTCGCGATCAGCGGCTTGCAGTAGCCGATGCGATTCGGCCCACGCCCGCTGCTCGAACGACTTCCGCCCACGCCGCAATGTCGCGAGGTCCGTCATCGCTCGCTTAGAAACGGTAGACCGGTCGGGTAGCCTTGTGTCAACAACGTTATCGCGTGGCTGGCGATTCGGGTGCGAGCGCTGCGACGCCGCGTGTCTGGAACTCGTGAGACCCAGAACACCCACCCCCTTCAGGCCGCCTCGCGGATGAGCCAGTTGCGGAAATCGTCCAGTACGGCGAGCCATTCCCTAAGTCCTCGTTGTTGAATCACTTGCAGCGCCGGCCAGTTTTGACACTTAGCACTCTCATCAGGAGATGGGAGCGGTGCCCGGGCCGATCTCGGCAAAGCTCGCGGGCAGCCCTTCGTGATTGAGGTACCAGCAGTATGCAGGGGCTTACTCACTGAGGTTCATCCGCCGCAGCGCGGCAGCCCAGCGAGGATCGCGATGCAAGCCATCGAAGATCGGATCGCTCTTG
>CAVRVJ010000001.1:0-941425 GCA_963724645.1 uncultured Acidobacteriota bacterium | reverse complement strand
GACGTCTCGAAACGTTGTTAACGTCACGGCGCCGTACCCGTTCGTCGCGGCCCAATGACACACTTCCAGGACCAGTTTCGCTCCGAGGCCAGGGCGGCCGTGGTCGGGATGAACGTCGATCTCCTCGAGATGCACCGCGTCGTGTTCGATCAACTCAACGTGCGCAAAGGCTACAGGGAGGTCGTCGGCCAAGACGACCCACAAATGTCCCGCGCGCTGAGCCTCTTCCAGCCCCTCCAGGCTCGTCGTTGCGTTCAGGACGGGCTCGGGCGCGTGTCCCGCGAGGAGCCGCGCGGCTGCCAGCTCAATCGCTGCCAGCCGCGTGAGATCCTCCAGGCGGGCCGCCGCGATCGTGTACCTCGGGATCACGCGCTCAACCCAATTGGTGGCCTGTCGCTGTTCCCTCAATGCAGATCCGACGATTCTGAGAGGCGTTGGCTTGGCTCGGTCGCGTCCGGTAGGCGACATACGAGCTGGTCATCAACGCCAGGCCGATGGCGGCCGGCATCCAGACACTCGGCGGATCGCCGACCGACAGATGCGAGTACAGCGCACCGGTCAGATCGAACGTCAGGCCGGCGAACGCCCACTCCTTGAGCCTCGGAACAGCGGGAGAAAGCACGGCCCCGACGCCGAGTATCTTGGCCGTTCCCAGGAACACCAACAAGTACGGTGGATAACCGAGATGCCTGAACACGGCCAGCGCATCAGGAATCCGAAGAACGTCCGGTACAGCGGACAGCAGCATCAACGCGGCCATCAATCCCGTGACCGCCCACCCAATCCAGATGCGAGCCTTCATCGTCAGCACTCAGTTCCGGTCGTCGTCGCGCGGCGAGAGAATCGCCACGCCATTCGCGTCGGCGACCCCGACCGTGATCGTCGTGCCCGTCGCCGCGAGCTCACCAAACCGGTTGTAGGTGAACACCGAAAGGTGCGACTGGCCAGCTCCGTGATCGATGACGCCGAGGACGCCGGAATCCGCATCGATGTCGGCCGGTGCCCCTGTCGGAATCTGAGCGGCGACCAGACCGTCGACGAACACGTTGGTGCCCGTTCCTACCAAGCGGCTGATGGACCGACTGCCGGTATTGGCGACGAAGACGTACTTTCCGGCTCTCGTCATCCAGCACGACGCCGCCTGCCCGGCGGCAATGACGGACGCAAACGAGCCGTCCCGAAACAGGCCATCCTGATTCGAGTGCGCCAGCGTGATCAGTGCCGTACCGTCAGGGTACGTGGCGAATCCGAATGGTGCCAGCGTGCCATCTGGAGCTGAGACGGCGGTCGGCGCCGATCCGCTGACTCTGCCTCGATCCAGCGCGATGATATCGACCGTGCCGGGATCTGGATCCGTCTTCAGCGTGACGAGCAGCTGTCTCTCGCCGATCACGCCGACTTGGGCCGTGCTGCCTGCGGGCGGAGCCCCTCCGCCCGCGAGCGCGAGATCGGTCGTGCCGTCCAGCCACTCCACTGAATTCTGATGAAGCACGTACGAGTCGACCGTCGTGGCGCCGGCGACGTACAGATGATCGTTGCCAAAATCCACGCTCACCGGAGCGCTGGTCGTCGACACGACCTTTTCAAACTTCAGCACGATCCCCATCGCGTCTGAAAAGCGCAACACTGTTCGATCCGTTGTTGACCACGGCGACGAGTCTGCCGTCGTGCTGCTTGATGCCCCGTGCGTTGCCTCCGACACCGCCTTTGCCGTGAGTGGACAGTGTCTGGAGCAAGACATGGCTTTGGGCATCGTAGACCCTGAGCTGATTTGCATTCGGGTCGTTGGTCATCGTGACGACGAGCGTGCGTCCCTGGCCGCCGCTCGCGTGAATTCCGGCGCCGCCTGCAGCGAATGCAAGGAAGGCGACGATCACACCTAACACGTTTCGTCTGGACATGACGTTCTCCTCGAACGTCAGAAATACCCGTACGCGACAGAAATATTCCGACGCGACTCCTGGAGCGTCGCTATCGCCCGCACCAACCCGTGCGACTTGAGCCAACGCGGCGAGCGATGCCTTCAGTAATCCCGAGAAACGAACGTCCTGGGCAATGCTGTTGGCATCGCCCCTCAAGCCGTCAAGCGGGATCGTGACTGACGCGTCCTCACTCACGCGTCCCGACATCGTCGTGAGCGTCTCCTGAAGGGACGCATAGGCGTGCGTGGCACGTGTCGAGGCGTTGATCAGCGCGATGGGCTTGTCCATCAGTTCTCCGCTGCTGACGACCCAGTCCAGCGCGTTCTTCAGCACGCCGGACACACCGTGAGCGTATTCGGGACTGCAAATCAGGATCGCGTCGCAGGCCTCAAGGGCCGCTCGAAACCTGACGACTCCGGTCGGTGCCGTATCGGTATCCAGATCCGGGTTGAACGGTGGAACGCTCGCGAGCTCGTCGTAGGTTGACACTTCGACTCCGACTGGCGCCACACGAACGGCAGCAGAGACGAGCGCGCTGTTCGACGATGCCCTGCGAAGGCTGCCGGAAATGGCAAGAACTCGAACGATAGCTGTGTCGCCCATCAGTGACTCATACCCGACGCAGCAGATGCGAGTGCGCCTCCGGACCTACCCGCGCGCCTTCAACGGATGGCCCGCGAGCGTCCACGCGCGCCACGCCACGACACCTTCGTCGGGGCGGGGTTCACCCTCGAGCATCGCGATGTATTCCAACAGGTGGCCATCAGGGTCGAGGAAATACACCGCCAACGCCGGCATCCAGGCCAGGACGACAACGTCGTCTGTTGGTTGCCCGTTGAAGTCGAGCGCGACGATGCCCGCTGACTGAAGTCTCCCCGGTGCTGCGATCACGTCATCAGCGGCCGCAGCGAAGGCGATGTGCGACGTCGTCTTCTGAGGACCCGCACCGGCTTGCCACAGTCCCAGCATCGAGGTGCCTTTCGAGCCGATCCAGAAAAATGCCGCTCGACGCGCAGGTATCTCGTGCGCCAGTTCAAATCCGAGACGGTCCCGATAGAACGCAATCGACACGTCGAGGTCGGCGACGATCAGGTGCGCCTCGAACAAACGGTCGACGACAGCGACCGATGTCATTGACCGTCCACCCGTCCGCTCCAGCGGAAACGCGGCAGCCGCGCATTGAGGGCGAGGGGGCCGGATCCGCCGAGGACCAGCGTCGCCAGCGCCGCGATGTACAGCAGGTCTGTCTCATAGCCCGGAGGACCGAATTGAGGCCCAGCCGCCGTCACCGCCTGGAGCTTGATGGAGCTGAAGCCGTAACGAAGATGCACAGAAAACGTGGCGACGACCAGAATCGCCGCCAAGGGAATACTGACGAGCGGCACAAGCGCGCCTACGAATACGGCCAGCCCTCCGACGAGCTCAGTCAGGATCGTCGCCCAACCCATCAACGCAGGCGCCGGAACGCCGAGAGCACGCAGGATGCCGACAAAATGGTCGGGCCCGTTCGCGACCTTGGCGTAGCCATGCGCCATGAAGCCGAATCCCGCGAGGAGACGCACAGGAACCGCCGCCCACCCGCCGCGCGCGATGCGGCTGGTCGTGCCGGCGATCGCGCGCGCGGACTGTCGCACACTGACCGACCTTGCCTTCATCGCTTCCACCCTTGTTGATACGTCGTCCTTCTGGAGATGCCGAGAAAGTCCACGAGATCGCTCAACGTCTCGCCAGACCCGTCTGGGAGAACGCCCAGCTCTTCCGCAGGGAGCCGCTGGCGGTTTACCCAGTATGTTGGATAGCCGAACATCTCCGCGCCCGCGGCATCCCACCCGGCGAAGGCCACGAAGAGAATCTCTTCGCGTGTTACTCGCAACGCGTCAATGGCCAATCGATAGGCGCGAGGATCAGGCTTGTAGGTCCTGCTCCGATCGGTGCTGAGCACATCCTCGAACACTCCGACGAGCCCCGCGCTCTTGATGTTGGCGTCGAGCATGCCCGGTGTGAAATTCGAGAGGAACGCGAGACGAAGGCCCGCGTCTCTCAGTATGTTGAGGGCTGGAAACACGTCCGGCCAGGTCTTGAGCTCAAGATATGCGTTCATCAGCCGGGATCGGGTGGCCGCATCGAGATCGAGCTTCAACCTCCTGGCCGAGAATGCTAACGCCTCTTCCGTGACTTGCCAGAAATCGACGTACTGCCCGGCGGCCACCCTCAGCCAGCTGTATTCAAACTGACGCGTGCGCCACTCCTCGCTGAGACCCGTGCCTGGAAACATTTCGTCCGCGAGACGAGACACGGACCGGGGATCGAATACCGTGAACGCATCAAAGGCGGCCGCGCGAAATCTCAGCGCTGGTGATCGCCAGCCCCGGGCCGATGGGCGCCCCCATCCAAGCGGGCCGTGCGCGACGCCTCCGCCCGCAAGGACCACGAACTCTCGCCGACTGATAGTCATGCCTACTTCTCGGACACAATCGCGACCCCATTCGCCGTGGACAGGACATGTCACGTCCTGTCTCGTTTGAAATGTTCGCAGCCGTCGCAAATATTCCGCCGTCGGCTGGAATGTCTGAGGTCGGTTCCGACATGATCACGTGAGGCAACAGCAGACGCTCTGCAGAAACGGAGTTCAACGATGGTCAAGTATGGATTGTTGGTCCGCCTGGAAGCGAAGCCGGGGAAGGAAGGGGACGTCGACGCTTTTCTCCGCGGCGGTCTGTCGCTGGTTCAAGCAGAGCCGGCGACCATTGTGTGGTTCGCGATTCGACTCGGGCCGTCGACGTTCGGCATCTTCGACGCGTTTGCCGACGAGGCCGGCAGGGACGCGCACCTCGCGGGTCGCGTCGCAGCGGCCCTTGGCGAGCAGGCGTCGGAGCTGCTGGCCAAGTCGCCGACGATTGAACGCGTTGACGTTCTGGCCGCGAAGCTGTCCTAGCGAGGTCTCTGCCCCCAGACTCGCGGGGAGTCGCGTAGCTCGGAATATTTTCGCCGCGGGCGACATAGGAGCCTCAGACGGCGCAGCGCCTGCAAGTGCAGATCGTCAGCCGCCGGCGGGAGGTGTCCATGAAGTTCGTTGTTACAAGTGTCGCCGCGCTGTGTACGGCGGCCGTGATCGGAATCAACGCCCAGGACAAGATGGGCCCGGACCAGATGAGCAAGATGGAGAAGCACGACCAGTCGTACACCGGCTGCGTCGAGGCCGGGAAGGCGTCGCGCACGTACGTGCTGACCCACGTCGCGGCGACAGAAGATCACATGGGGAAGGACGCGATGGCCAAGGACTCGATGGGCATGAGCCACGGCGCCATGCGTCCGACGACCCTCGTTATCTCCAGCAAAGCCGTCGATCTCAGCAAGCACGTCGGCCACAAGGTCGAGGTCAGCGGCGCAGCCGTCAAGACGGACGCCAAGGCCAAGGACTCCATGGGCATGCAGGCTGAGGCTCCAGCCTTTACGATCAAGACCCTCAAGATGATTGGTTCGTCCTGCCAGTAAGCGACGGTTTCAGCACAAAGGCGCCGGACCGGCCGACGCGCGGCCGGTCCGATCGCGCATGCAGGAACTCACTGCTCCCTTTCCCGCCCGGCGTAATCGGGACGTCGCTTCCAGCCGCTGATCATCGACATGAAGTTGTCCCAGCCGTGCAGCGCCACCATGATGAGGTGGCCAGGGATGAACGCCAGCACCCCGCACATCGCCAGAAAATGGAGCAGCCGTGCCGTGTGAAACCCGCCGACGAGCCAGGCCAAGGCCGAGAACTGCACCGGCTTGTACATCACCAGCCCCGTGACAATCGAGAGCGCGCCGAGGCCAATCGTGCTCGTGTAGGCGAGCTTTTGCAGTGCGTTGTACTGGCCAGTAACCAGGGGCTTCGGTCCGAAGAAGAAGTAGTGCCGGGCCATTGGCCCCACGCCCGGCATGTCGCGGACAGTGAAGAGCACCGTGCGGTAGTGACCGGACACGATCTGGTAGGTGACGTACACGATGGCCGTGCCGGCAAAGATCCACATGAATGTGAAGTGCCACTGCAGCGCCCCGCCGAGCCAGCCGCCGATTCTCAGCGCTTCGGGCACGGCATCGATCAGGTTCGCTTGAGGAACCTTTGCGCCGAAGCTGGGGAACGCGGTGAAGATCTGCAGGCCGCTCATGGCCAGCACCACCAGGCTCACGGCGTTTGCCCAATGGCAGAACCGCACCGCCCAGGGATGCTCGTAGACCGGAGTGCGCGCGGCCGTCTCGCCCATGACCATTACAATCCTGCGTACCAGCTGTAGCCCTGATCGGCCCAGTAGCTCCGCCGCGCGGGCAGCACGTGCGCGACGTCGAGCGTCAGAAGGTACTTCGCGTGTTTGTAGCCGACCTTGGTGGGGAGGCTGAGTCGAAGCGGCGCGCCGTGCCCCCGGGTGAGCGGGCGATCGTACATCTCGTAGCACAGCAGCGACTGCGGATGACGCGCAGTCTCGATGTCGAGCGATTCGTAGTAAGCGTCCGCGCACGTCACCGTCAGAAATCGAGCACTCGGGTCCGCGCCGACCATCGCGAGAACATCGGAGAGTCTGGCGCCGCCGAATCGGCCCACGACGTCCCAGCCTTCGACGCAGACGTGGCGCGTGTTCTGCGTGACCTTCGGCAGCGCACGAATCTGATCGAGCGGGTACGAACCTGGACGAGCGACCGCGCCGCCGACCTTCAATGCCCACGTGTTGAGGTCTACGTCCGGCTCCAGCACGTCGTAGTAGTTGTATGGAAATTGATCGAAGGGCACGACGTCCGCCGCCGGACGAGAAAGCACTGAATGGTCTCGGCGAAACAGCAGCCGAGACGCCTCGTCACTCCACGAGACACCGGCCTCGAGCAACCGATCGCGCCATGACGGCACGAGGAAGGCCCCGAACCCAAGGAGCGGGCTCAGCTTGAGCAGCTCGCGGCGGGTGACGCCTTGAAGGCGGTCGGCCATGATGCCTCGTTAGCGCGGGTCGAGGTGACCAGGGAGGAGCAGCGCGGATCCCGCCGCGATGATCCGCCGGCTCGTCGCTTCCTGCACGAACGCCACGATCCGTAGCGTTCCCGATTCCCAGCCGGGATCGAGGCGAATGGTCGTCGACAGATTCACGTCGAACTGCCGCGGGTTTAGATGTCCGACGGACGCGAGCGACCGCACGACCGCGCTGTGTGAGAGCGTGCGGCCATGATTCTCGCCACGCTGGACGCGGGTCACCAATCCATCTTGCGTGATCGCCACGACGACGTCGGCGTTGCCAGTGCGACGACGCGCGGATGGAAGCTGTCCGTGAATCGCGAGGGCGGCGCCTGTTCCCGAGGTCGGCGCCGCGGTCACCGACATCGTGCCCTTGAGAGCTTTCGCGGCCTCCAGAATCGTCCGCCGCACGGCCGCCGGATCGCTCGCCAGGCATTCCAGCGCGCCGTCCACGACAAGTTGCGGCGTGTAGATCTGACGGGAGCGGAAGACAGCGGCACCGTACGACGACTGGCGCTGGGAGAACAGCGCTGACGAAAACGGATCGCGCCAGCCGAGATGGTCCCAGTAGTCCACGTGGCTGCCCAACCCCACGATCTCCACGCCCTCGATCGGCTGGGTGCTCAGAAGCTGTCGAAGTAGCGCATCCGCAGGCGGACAGCTGGAACAACCTTCCGAAGTGAACAGCTCTGCGACGACCACGGCTCGCACCGCGGGCTCGCTCGAAGCGCCACCCGACGTTGCGGCTGTAGATGCGGCCGCCAGTGCCGCGACGAACGACGCGGCGACGGCCGTTCTCATTGTCCAGGTCACTAGTGCGCTCCCTTCAGCGCCTGTACCACCGATGGCGCCATGGATTCGCTCACCTCGCGCAAGTCGTCGTCGCTGAGCGACGAGATCAGGAAGACGACGTGATGCGGACCGCGGAAGGCGGCCACCTGGAAGCCGTCAACCGGACGCAGACGAACCGTCGAGCCATCGGACGGGGGCGACGCGCCAGGCAGATTGCGCAGCAGCCGCTCATCGGGCGTCACGACGAGCGAGACCAGCGCGCGTTTGTATCGCAGAACCAAATGCGCGAAGCGACGACCCTCGAACACACACGAGTGTCGCTCGAGGATACGGACCGGCCCGCCGCTGAGCTGGGTTTGCTGCAGTTCGACGGTCTGGAGCGATCGATCGACCGGATCGTCGTAGACCTGTGCCGCCTGTTCGAGGGAGATGGGCCGTTCGGTCAGCTTGAACGCCACGGCACAGAAGCGGTGATCACCCACGGCCGCGAGCACAATCGCAGTGAATCCCGACACGCCGAGCTCGCGAAGCCCGAATCCGCCGCCGAGGATCAACACCAGCGTGGCGGCGAGCGCCAACCAGTTCCGGCGCCAGGACGACACGGCGTGGCTGCTCCCGGCCTCCGACCGGAGTCGCGCGCTCACGGCCCCGACGAACTCCGGACGCGGGGAGAGATCTGTCGAGCCGAGATAGGCCGAGCGCACCGACGCACGCAACCGCCGCAGGCCTTCCACTTCGGCCTGACAGGCGGAGCAACGGTCCAGATGGGTCACGATCGCCTGCGCGGTTTCGACGAGGACCTGATCGCTGACGTACGCGTCGGCCAACTCGCGAACCTCCCGGCACTCCATTGGTCCTCGCTCTCCCTTGTGCGTAGTTATGCGCCTCTGGCCCGAACGCCCGCGACCCCACCGGCCACGAGCGCCTTCCGCAACAACGCGCGACCACGATGCAGGCGCGACATGACTGTGCCCATCGGAATGGCGAGCGCGTCGGCGATCTCCTTGTAGCTCAGCTCCTCGACGTCGCTCAGCACGATGATGTCCTGATAGGCCTCGGGTATTCCGCGAAGCGCGGCCAGGATCTCTTCGTCGGTCAGGTGTGTCGGGACGGGCGGCACGAACGCGACGGTCTCGGCGAGCCGATCGTCGGGGCTCTCGACCGCATCGCGACGAAACCTGGCGCGGCGCTTATTGCTGCGCACGTGCTGCAGAATCGTGATCAACCAGGCTCGGCAGTTCGTGCCCGGCGTAAATCGGCCGAACGACCGGAGCGCCTGCAGCAGCGTTTCCTGGACCAGGTCCTCAGCCTCCTGCCGGTCCCGCTCCATCCACATCGCGAGGCGAGACAAGCGATCGACGTGCGGCATGACCTCCGCCTGGAAAGCCGGCCACACGTCGGGCGTCGAGGAAGCGCGTTGGTGATCAGCCACGTCGCGGAACTCGCGGGAGCGTACGAGGATGATACCGGCCTGTCCCGGATTTATTCCGGGGGTGTGGCGGAATAACGCGGGAGCCCGGGCACATTGAGCCGTCGACTGCCCCACATGCGGGGCTGGGAGCACGGCAATGAAGCACACGAACAAACTCTATTGGAGCGTGACAGGACTGATGACGGCGTTCATGCTCATGGCGTCCATTCCAGATCTGGTCAAAGCGACCCTGCGGCGCTGCAGATGGTGCTGGGCGTGCTGACCGGCCGGCTCGAGCGCCGGGAGCGAGGGGCGATCGCCTACC
Organism: uncultured Acidobacteriota bacterium; assembly: GCA_963724645.1. Classification (GTDB taxonomy): domain Bacteria; phylum Acidobacteriota; class Vicinamibacteria; order Vicinamibacterales; family SCN-69-37; genus CAVXSP01. The sequence continues at coordinate 931,997 of CAVRVJ010000001.1, read as the reverse complement.
TGATCGAGGAGAACCGGCTCCTGCGGCGCCAGCTTGGGATCCGGCGGCTGCGTCTCACCGACGATGATCGCCGCCGGCTGGCGGCTCCGGGGCCGGGTGGGCGTACGGCTCTGCGCAAGATCGCCACGATCGCGACGCCGGACACGTTGCTGCGCTGGCATCGGCAGCTCATTGCACGGAAGTGGACGTACGCTCGGCAACCCGGTCGGTGCAGCGTCCTTCTCGAGATTCGGCGATCGGTCGTGCGAATGGTGGAAGAGAATCCGATGTGGCGCTACACGCGCATCCAAGGCGCGCTCGAGAATCTCGGCCACCGCGTGGGCCGCTCGACCATTCGACGGATTCTGAAAGGGGCCGGCCTGCCCCCCGGTCCCGCAGCGCCCGACCTCGTGGCAGACGTTCTTGACGGCGCATTGGGGCGTGATCGCTGGGGCGGACTTCTTTACGACGGAAGTTCACCGTCAATCGCCGGGACGGGGGCTTGCCCCTTCACCCAGCGCGGCCGCCAGGTCGCGAAGGCCCTCGAAATCGAAGATCGAGACAAGCCGCGCGATGCGCCGGCCGAGCGCCGCCTCCAGCGGATCGGCACCGGCGAGCTCGCGCGCGAGCGCCTGGAGCTCGGACACGTCGCCGATGTCCATCGCCTGACGCAGCCGGGCCGCAAGGTCCGCCCGCCGCCGGGCCTTCAGCCCATCGAGCGCGCCCGTCGAGATATCCATGTCGGATCCGCGGACGAATCGGGCGCCGGCATACGCCTGGAGCGCGCCGAACACCAACTCGGCCCGGACCGGCTTGACGAGGTAGTCGACGCAGCCCGCGTCGCGGGCCGCCTGGCGTTTGTCGCCATCCGTGCTCGCCGTCACCGCGATGACCGGGATCGCGGCGGTGGCCGGATCCGCTTTCAGCCGCCGCGTCGCCTCGAGCCCGTCGAGATCGCTCATCTTCAAATCCATGAGGACGACGTCGGGACGGTGCGCTTGCGCCAGTTGGATCGCCTCGAATCCCCCCGCGGCGGTAATGACCCGGATGCCGGCACTTTCGAGCAGCGCCGCCAGGATCCGTCGGCTGACGGTGCTGTCGTCGACCACGAGCGCGGTGAGCTGTTCGCCCGGCGCGAGCCTCGAGTCGAGCGTCGGATCGGTCACGTCGACGTCGCCCTGCGACGCGGCGCCTTCCGCCGGCACCAGCGTCAGTGCGAAGAAGAACCGGCTGCCGCGGCCCGGCGTGCTCTCGACGCGCAGGTCGCCGCCCATGCTCCGGATCAGCTGATCGCTGATGGCCAGGCCGAGGCCCGTGCCACCGGCTCTGGCTCCGGCGTCCGTCTGCGTGAACGCTTCGAAGATCTTCCCGAGCGCGTCGGGTTCGATGCCGATGCCGGGATCCGTCACGGCGAACAGCAGCCGATCGCCGTCGAGCCGGCCGACGTCGAGACGGATCTCGCCCTGCGCGGTGAACTTGATGGCATTGCCGAGCAAGTTCAGGAGCACCTGCCGCACGTGGCGGCCATCGAGCATCACACGACAGGGCACGTCCGCCGCAATGCGCATCGTGAGCGTCAGGCCTTTGCGTCGCGCGGCCTCGCCGAGCACGTACCGCAGGTCCACGCCGAGCTGCCCGAGATCCGTCGGCGTGGGGTCGACGTCGAGCGCGCCGGCTTCGATCTTGGACAGATCGAGGATGTCGTTGATCAGCGCGAGCAGGTGCGATCCGCTGTGCGAGATCGCCTCGAGCGCGTCGCGGTGGGCCGGCGACAGGCTGCGGTCGCGCTGCAGGAGCTGGGCATACCCGAGCACGCCGTTGAGCGGCGTCCGCAGCTCGTGGCTCATGTTGGCCAGAAATTCGCTCTTCGCGCGGGTGGCGGCCTCGGCCGATTCCTTGGCGCGCCGCAGCTGATCGTCGTGCTCGCGGCGATCGGAGATGTCTCTGAGGAACGCCCCGAAGAAATAGCCGTCCTTCTGCCGCATCGGCGAGGTGATCGTGATCTCGATCGGAAACTCGTGCCCGTCACGATGCAGCGCCGCCAGCTCCAGCCGCTGTGTTCACGACCGGCGCCTCGCCCGTCTCGTGGAAGCGCGCCATGCCGCGCGTGTGCGCCTCGCGGAAGTCCGGAGGAATGATCGTGTCGACGAGCGTGCGCCCCACGGCCTCCTCGACCGTCCAGCCGAAGGTCCTCTCGGCCTGCGCGTTCCAGGTGACGATCCGGCCGGCCGAATCGACGCCGATGAACGCGTCGTGCGCCGTGTCGACGACGAGGCGGGCGCGCGCGTTGCTCTCCGCCAGCTCGTTGAGCGCCGTGTGCAGCTCGTCGTGGGCCACCGCCACCGCAATCAGGTTGGCGCTGGAGATCGCGAAGTTCTGCTCGTCGACCGTCCAGGGTCTCGGCCCGCCGACGTGTTCGGCGCAGAGCACGCCCACCGTCACGTGGTTCTGCCGCAGCGGCACGTCGAGCATGGCGCCGATGCCGAGGGGTCTCAGGTACGGCTCGAGGAATTCCCGCGTGCGCGGATCGGTGGCGGCATCGCCCGCGGCGATCACCCGCTCGCGCTCGAGCGCGTCGAAGTAGGCGGGGGCGACGCTGCGCGGGAGGATCGCCCCCGACTCGTGGCGGTCGTCGCTGCAGCGATACAGTCCGACGCAACAGATGGCCTTCCGCTCGGCGTCGAAGCGCCACATGCTCAGGCGCTCCGTCTGCAGCGTGCGTGCCGACGTCTTCAGAATGGTGCGCAGCCGCTCGTCGAAGTGAGTGGTCAGGTTGGCGTACTGGGCGGTCAGATCGGTGAGCGCCTCGCTTTGCCCCGCCAGCCGGCGCTCGCTCGCCATCAGCGCCTGCTCGGCGGCGACCTGATTGGTGATGTCGTTGAACACCGTGAGCACGGCCGCTTCGCCCTGGTAGGTGACCAGCCGGGCCGACGCCTGCGACCAGAAGATGCGGCCATCGGGCCGCCGCAGCTGCACCCGCACGTCATCGGCACGGCCGGCGGCCCGCAGCCGATCAATGAGCACCTGACGCTGCGACGGGTCGACGTAGTAATCGGTGATCCGCACGCCGATCGCCTTCTCGCGCGGGACGCCGACCAGCTCCGCCGTGCGCGCGTTGATCGCCACGACGGCATGGTCCGCCACGCGGCTGACCACGGCGGGAAACGGGCTCAGATCGAAGAGCAGCGCATCCAGCCGTGCATCGCTGCCCGGCTGGGCGGGCGCGCCAGGCGGCTCGGCGGCGGTGCGGCCGGCCTCTCCCCCGCGGGGGTCGCTCGTGGCCATGGAGGGGGCCGTCAAGGTAGCACGCTGGTCATGTGTTCACGTGCGGCGGTCTGCCGGGTGGTCAGGAACAAGCCGGCGACCCTCTGGTATCGCCGACGCCTACTGACGCCTCACGGCGTTGGGTTGGTTACGCGGGTCATCATTTGGGTTGACGTACTTGAACTCCACGGGTCCCTCTCCGTACAGCACGATGGTGGTCTCTTCATCGCGGGTGAACGCGAAATGATTCACGTTGGCCGACGCATCGACGAACCCGCCGACGGTCAGCTTCGTGTTGGTGCTCGAGCGTTTGTCGAGCACGTCTCCCATCCCGAACACGAGCGCGCCCGAGGTGACGACGACGTGCTCGTCGGTGGGGTGTGAGTGGGCCGGAATCGCGTAGTGGGCGGGGAACTTCAAACGGACGGCATAGAGCACCGGCTTCGTCGGATCGCCATCGAGCACGGCGATCTCGGCTCCCTTCGGGAGCAGCGGCGGCGCGGGGCTCCATTTCGCGTCCTTGAGGTTTTGACCGGCGTGTGGATGGTCAGCGCGAATGGCCACACTGGCAGCGGTCAGGAACAAGCCGGCGACGATAATCACAGAAGCGAAGGTCTTCAACGTGTCCTCCTACCGGAGCGCCGGAGATCGGCGCTCCTTCCCGTAAATGCGCGGACGAGACTCGTCCCACCATGGGCCGACCCGCGTCCACGGGCTGGTGTTGTGCGCGGCCAGCCGGCGCGATAGGACGACTCTACGGCGCTCACGTGGAAGCGGGCGTGGGAGCCGGCGTGGAATCGCGCGTGGAATCTGATGACGGACGGACTTCAGACCGCCCTTGTCGATCCGTCGACCGTCAGGGCACAATCACGGCGTCGTGAGTCGGCGCTGGCCGCACCCTGCCCCAAAACGGGCCGCCTGACGCGGGCGGCGACGCGTGAGTGCTTCAACATGGGCGTCTCGGGCGGTACACAGCGCGCAGCAATCCAACGCGGCGGAGCCCCGCTCGAAATCCACATGCTCGGCCCGTTGCGGCTGTCTCGACGAGGCCGCCCCGTCGCGCTTCCGCCCTCGCGCAAGGTGCGCGCGCTACTCGCGTACCTGGCGCTGGCGCCGAAGCCCGTCGCCAGAGGCCCGTTGTGTGAACTGTTGTGGGACATCCCCAACGATCCGCGCGGCGAACTGCGTTGGTGCCTGAGCAAGATCCGTGGCCTGCTCGACGACCGTGCCTGCCGGCGAGTGCACACGCATGGGGACACCGTTCAGCTGGATCTGTCGCAGTGTCCGGTCGACGTGCTCGACGTCCTGCGGGCCGCCGAGGCCGGGATCGAGACGTTATCTCCGGAGCGACTCGGGGCGCTCGCAGCATCTTTCGAGGGGGAATTTCTCGACAGTCTGGCGATTGACGGCAGTCCCGTGTTTACCGCCTGGCTGACTGCACAGCGTCGTCGGCTTCGCAGCTGTCGCACTGCGGTGCTCGAGCAGCTCGTCATGCGCGGCCCGGATGACCAGGCGCTCGTGTACCTCGACACGTGGCTCGAGCTCGCGCCGTTCGATCAGCGGGCGCACGAGTGCCTCTTCAGGGCGCTCGCGCGACGAGGCAAGATTCGCGAAGCCGAAGCCCACCTGGCGACGACCATCGATCTGTTCGAACGCGAAGGCCTCGAGAGCACGTCGATTCGCACCGCCTGGCGTACCGCGCGCACGGCGACGGGCATTGCGATTCAGGAGCCGAACGAACCTGGCACCGACACCGCTGGTCGTGGTCGCGCCTCCATTGCGGTCATGCCGTTCATCGACCGCTCATCGGCCCCGCAAGCTCGCGGTGGCGCAGCCGATGCCCTCGCGCATGACGTGATCACCCGGCTAGCCAAGCTGCGCAGCCTGTTCGTGATTGCGCAGGGCACGGTCTTCGCCCTTCACGAGCGAAGCATCGGCGCAGAGGAGGCGGGTCGCCTCCTGAATGTGGACTACGTCGTGAGCGGCTCGACCCGCGTGCAGGGGACACGACTGACGGTGACCGTCGAGCTGGCCGAAACGCGTAGCGCCAGGATCGTCTGGGCCGAGATCTTCAACCTCACATTCGACGATGCCTTTGTGGTCCTCGACGAGATCGGCAATCGCATTGTCGCGTCGATCGCCGGCGAGATCGAAACCCTCGAACGCCATCGCGCCATCCTGAAGCCACCCAGCTCGTTGGATGCGTGGGGCGCACACCATCGGGGCCTCTGGCACATGTACCAGCTCCGCCGGGCCGACAACGAGCACGCCCGACACTTCTTCGAGATGGCGCTTCGCCTGGATCCGACGTTCTCACGCGCCTACGCGGGACTCTCGTTCACGTATTATCAGGATGCTTTCCAGAACTGGAACGACCGGGCAGCGGGCATGGAGCAGGCGTATCGAGCCGCGGCGCAGGGGCTCATGGCCGACGAGCGCGACCCTGCCGTCCACTGGGCGATGGGCCGGGCGCTCATGCTGCGGGGGCAGCCCGACGAATCGATCAGCGCCCTTACGCTGTCGATCGAACTGAGCCCGAACTTCGCGCTCGGTCACTATTACCTCTCCTTCGTTCACTCCATTGTCGGAGACGCCCGCGCGGCCATCAGCGCGGCCGACTACTCGCGCCACCTCAGCCCGTTCGACCCGATGCTGCTCGGCATGCTCGCCACGCGGGCGGTAGCACTTGTCCGCCTGGGGCACTTCGAAGAGGGCGCGAGCTGGGCCGTCAAAGCGGCTGCGCGCCCCAATGCATTTCCTCACATCCACGCGATCGCCGCGTGTTGCCTGGCACTGGCGGGGTCGCTCGAGCAAGCGCGCGCACACGTTGCCGCCGTGCGGCACGCCTCGCCGCGCTACTGCTTGGCGGACTTTTTCACGGCGTTCCCCTTCGACCGTGACGGCCAGACACTCTTTCGCAGGGGCGCCCGACTCGTCGGACTCACGTGAGGGGTACACGGGGCGAGTCTCTACGACCGCACTCGCCAAGGCCGCGCTTCGTCGTCGCCGGGCCTCGCGGACTGTGGTCGACGAGGTCGGCGGCCTTGTCGAGCAAAGTCATGGAAGAGATCGCCAAGATCGACAAGGGATTGAGCTTCTCGAGCCTGATCAAGGAAGGAAGAGTGAGCACGTCATGCGGGTTGCAGTGCTGGATGACTATCATCACGCCTTCGGGGCCGACCCGGCGATAGAACGTCTGCGCCGCCGGCTCCCGGTCGACGTGTACACGGAGAAACTCCCGCCCGGGCGGCTGCGGGGCTACCCGATACTGATCGCGCTGCGCGAGCGCACCCGCTTCGATGCAGCGTTCTTCGAGTCCTTGCCGGGGCTGGAGCTGATCGCGCAGACCGGCAACCACGCGTACCACGTCGACATGGCCGCCGCTACCAAGGCGGGCGTCCTCGTGGGGATGGCATCGTCTGACATCGAAACGATGGGCTTCATCGCCCGCTCCACCATCGAGCTGACCTTCGGCCTGATGCTGGCCGTTCTCCGGCGCATACCGCAGACCGATCAAGCCATGCGCCGGGGTGAATGGCCCTCCTTCGCGGGCCGAACCCTCGCGGGGAAGAAGCTGGGGATCCTCGGGTTGGGGCGGATCGGCCGGGAGATCGCCCAGCTCGCGCAAGCGTTCCGCATGCAGGTCTTGGCTTGGGGGCCCACACTCACCGGCGAACGTGCCATGCGCTCCGGCGCGACCTTCCTGGAGCTCGATGCGTTGCTCGAGGAGGCCGACATCGTCACCGTGCAGCTCAAGCTTTCCGAGGACAGCCGCGGGCTGCTGAACGAGCAAAGACTGCGCCGTATCGGACCGGACGGCGTGCTCATCAACACGGCGCGCGGCGCCATTGTGGACGAGGGAGCGCTGGCGCGTGTCCTCGCCGAGGGAGCGCTTGGGGCGGCGGGGCTGGATGTATTCGCGGAAGAGCCTCTCGCTCCCGATTCGCCACTCCGACGGCTCGACAACGTCGTGCTGACCTCGCATCTCGGTTGGCTCGCGGATCTGACCTACCGTACCTTCGCGCAGGCCGTTGTCGAAATCATAGAGGCGTATCTCGACGGCAGGTACGCCAGCGCAGTCAACCCGGACGCGCTCCAGCATCGCGATAGCAGAGGGACCTTTCAAGGATGAAACCCAATAAGGTGACTCGTGCACGCGCGCTGTCGCTGGGGCTCGTCGTTTCGATCTCCACCCCGGCTGTCATGGGGGAGGGGGCTGAGACGAGGCTGACCAGGGACCGAGAACGAGCGTTATGCGAACCGCCGAACGGCGCGCGCAAAATGTTCGCCGCCTGACCGCGTCCCAGTTGTGATCAATCTGTGAACAATTTGCTCCCGAACACCCCACAACACCGTGATCCCGCCCGAGCTAAACCCACGAAGAACCAACGAGATAATGCACCTGCATTAGCCTACGAACCAGGAGGTCGCAGGTTCGAGTCCTGCAGGGCGCGCCAATAGAATCGAGGGTTTTCGCACATTCTGCCATTGGCGATCTCGGGCGCTTTGCAAGGAGATTGCAACAGCGGCGGCCGAACGGCAGACTCGGGTGATGACTTTTCCGCTAAACGTGGCGACGGACGGCTTTGTCGGTCGGCCACCATTCCTGCCCGCCCTGGGGAATTTTTTCCGCCCAACCCGTCACACGGTCACGTCGTGTCGAATCGGCCGAGCGCGTTCTCTATGGCCGCTGTGTCAAGGGTACCGCCGGCGTTTTGCGGAGTTCCCGCGACCAGCGACGAAGCGCGCATTACGATCGACACGATTGCGATGCTGATTGTTTTCATGTCTTGTCGCTCGCGAGCGGCCGCGCCCAGTAGCTTGCGGGCACGAACAGGAATTCCGCGTCGTGATCGACGAATCTCTTGACGAGCCACGGACACGCCACGCGATGCTGGTCCGCTTCTTCTCAGTCCGTCGCCCGTTGATGGTGTGATAAATCGTCACGTTGTCTTCGAGCGCGTTGGCGCGGGCGGCGTAGTAATTGTTCGCGTCCTTGAGGCGCCACACCACGCCGCCAGCCTCGTCTTCCTTGCCTGCAATCGGCTTGAACTTGACTTCGACGAAGCCGTCCTTCACGTTCGTGTCGTTCTTGAATCACAGCGGATAGGTCGCCACGCCGGCCTGCTTCAATACGTTCGGTTTGCTCGGCGCCGTGTCATCCTGCTGAACGGTCCATTTGGCCGCGCCACTTCCGGTTTGCGTAGCGGTCCAGCCAGCGGGCGGCTGACCGACCGTGGCCGCGTCAAAGTTGACGATCTCGGGCGCCGCGGCAAGTGCGGCGATGGACCACAGCACGATGAGTTTCATAGGCCCTCCACGCTCACCACAGAACCACGACGCTTCCGTTGCCGCCCGACCTGGCGTTGCCCGGACGTGTCTTCCAGTTCATTGGCTCGGTGAGGCCAGCTTCGCCTGAACGGCGGTGCCCGGACGCAGCTCGTCTGTCCCACGAACGGCGACCTGATCACCTTCGGCCAACGCGCCGAACACTTCGACGAGCTGTTTCATCGGCGCGCCACGCTTCACGTCGACCCACTCGACCTGGCCGTTGCGGACGCGGACGACGAACGTCCGCTCGGTTGTCGTCGCCACGGCCGTGGCAGGGACAAAGAGCGAAGGTGTTCCGCGATGTACCGACCACGCGACCTGCGCAAACATGCCGGGGGACAGATCGCCCACGGAGTTTTCCACGTCCAATTCGACAGGCATCGTGCGAGTCTTTAGGTCGATCGAATGCGCTACTCGAGCGACCTTACCGGTGAATGTTCGGCCCGGGTAGGCGGCTACCGTGAAGCTGGCTGTCTGTCCAGTCTGCACGCTTGCGACTGCGTCTTCAGGGACGCTCACGACGAGCCGCAGCGTCGAGATCTGTTGAATACGCAGCAATGCTGAGGACGAAGGACCCACGAGGCTGCCGACGTGGACGTTGCGCTCCGTGATGACGCCATCAAAGGGCGCGGTGATGCGCAGGTACGATTCGATCTCGCGCAGCGCCCCCGCGGCATCGCCGGCGGCCTGCTCGTTTTGTTTCCCTGTCTCGACCCGAGCGCGATCGGCGTCGACCGCCTTCGCGGCGATATCGAGATCGTTCCCGGCGACCACGCCCGGCGTCGCCGATGCCGTCTTCAGCCGCTGGAACGTCGTTTCATCTGAGGCAAGCTTGGCTTCGGCCTCGACTCGCTGCGACTGCGCGCTCTGTACCTTGGCGTCGGCTTCACTGCGCTGCGCCTTGAGTTCAGGCGCCACAATTTGTGCCAGCAATGCGCCCTTCTTTACCGTCGATCCGCGATCGACGGCGATCGACTCGACGAAACCAGGGACGCGGGCGCGAAGCTCGACATCCTGGAAGGCCATGAGGTCGCCTGGCAGCACCACAGGCCGATCGAGCGACTGGGACACCACTCGTGCGACCGTGACGACTGGTTTGCTGCCAGTCACGGCAGGTGACCCCGAGCCGCCCTGGGCGCGCAGAGTTGGCGACAGCGGGACGCCGATCGCGACGACCGCGCTCATCACCACTCCAAGGGAGACCGCATTCATCGTTCGCATCGGGAGAACGCTCCTCTCAAGGTTCATCAACTCACGCTCGTGCCGTCGCCGCCTCATCGTCAGGGTGCTGCGAGCCAGAGTCTCTGCGCGCCGTCCGTTGAGCGGCGCCAAAGACCAGCGGCAGAATGACGAGCACTGCGATCGTCGACGCGACAAGCCCGCCGATCACGGCTCGTGCGAGCGGCGCTGTTTGATCGCCACCCTCTCCAAGCGCGAGGGCCATCGGCAACATCCCGGCGATCATCGCGAAGGAGGTCATCAGAATCGGCCGCATCCGAACCTGTGCGCCCGCCATTCCCGCCGCGTCGGCATCGCGTCCATCGCGCCGCCCGTGCTCCGCAAATGTCACGAGCAGAATCGCGTTCGCCACCGACACGCCCGTCGCCATGATCGCCCCCATGTAGGACTGCACGTTGAGCGTCGTTCCGGTCACGAGAAGTGCTACGGCGACTCCAAGAAGAACCGCTGGAACCGTGGAGAGCACGACGACGCCAAGCCGGACCGAGAGAAAACTGCCGACCATGAGCAGGAAGATCGCGATGATCGCGACGAACAGACCTGTCTGCAGACCGGCCAGCGTGTCTTCCATTGGCGTGATCTGGCCTCGAACGTTCACAAACACGCCGCGAGGTGGCGCGCCGGCGCGAGCGATGGCCGCGCGCACAAGTCGGGCGGCGCCTCCGAGATCCATGCTCGCAATGTTCGCCGTGATCGTCACCATTCGCCGCTGGTTGTACCGGTCGTATTCGCCAGGCATCGTGCCGAACCCGACTTGTGCCACGTCCTGGAGTAACGGACGCGTGGCGCCCGCCGGCATGACCGGAACCGCCCCGACGTCCTCGCTGGAGGCAATCCGCGCCTGCGGAATCTCGACCTGAACCTGATACGCAATCCCGGTGCCGGGATCGCGCCAGTAGGTTGGCACGACGTACCGGCTCGACGATGTCGCGGCGGCGAGCGAGCGTCCGATTTGTTCGGCGCTCACGTCCAACTGACCGGCTCGTTCGCGATCGATGCGAATATCGACCGTCGGATAGTCCAGCGGTTGACTGAACTGAAGATCGCGCAGCGCCGCGATTGTGCGCAGCTCCGTCAACACTTTTCCAGCGAACGCGCGATCGGCGGTCAGATCTGCGCCGCTGACCGCCACTTCGATCGGCGTCGGTGCCCCGAAGTTCATGATCTGACTGACCACGTCGCCCGCTTCGAACGACACACTCGTATCCGGCAGCGCCTCGGGCAGTCGCTGCCGAAGGCGCTCCTTGAGCACATTCAGACGCACGCCAGACTTCGGTTTCAGCGCAACGGTAATGAGCGCCTCGTGCGGTCCGCTCGACCAGAGATAGATGCTGTTGATCGGGTAGGTCGCGGGCGGTGTGCCCACAAACACGAGCGAGATGTCGACATTCCGCTCTCCGGTTTCCGCACGGATCACGCCGAGGGCCTTCAGCGCGATGTCCTCTGTCCGTTCGACGCGCGTACCGGTGGGCGCGCGCAGGCGCAGGACGAATTGGCCAGTGTCGACGGGGGGAAATAGATCCGTGCCGAGGTGCGGCGTCAGGGCCCAGACGCCGCCGACCGTGACCCCGAGGTATGCGACAAGGACGGCCCACCGCAAGGGTAAGAGCATTCGCACAAAGCGCTCATGGGCGCCGTGCAGCCGATCGAGGAGCCGATGTCGTTCGTGTCCGCCGGACCGACGCAGGATCCGAGTCGCGAGCACGGGCACCAAGGTGTTCGACAGGAGAAACGACGCGAGCATCGCGAAGCCGACGGCCAGCGACAGCGGGATGAACAACGACCGTGCCACACCGACCATGAAAAACGCGGGAAGGAAGACGGCCAGAATCGAGAGCATCGCGAGCAGTCGCGGTGCGAACGTTTCTCGACCCGCGTTCAGCACGGCTCGTCCGATTGGCTCGCCTACTGAGAGATGGGTGTGAATGTTCTCGATGATGACCGTCGCCTCGTCGACCAGGATGCCGATCGCGAGCGCCAGGCCGCCAAGCGTCATGATGTTGATCGTCTCGCCGGTGAGCCACAGGCCGACGACCGCACCAAGGAGCGCGAATGGGATCGTGATGACGACGATCACCGCGCTGCGCAGATTGCCAAGGAACAACCAGACCATGAGGCCCGTCAGGAGCGCTCCTAGAGCGCCCTCAGTGGCGAGGCCCCTCAGCGCGTTCGTGACGTATGTGGATTGGTCAAACTGGAACTCCACTTTTATGTCGTCCGGAACCAGCGCCTGCATCTGGGGCAACGCACTCTTGACGCGGCGCACCACATCGAGCGTCGAAGCATCAGCCCGTTTGGTGACCGGGATGTAGACCGTCCGCCGGCCGTTGACGAGGGCGTATCCCGTCAAGATGTCGCTGCTGTCGTTGATGGTTGCGATATCGTGCAGGTACACGGTCGGGCCGCTGCCCACACGCACGGGCAGATTCTCGAGGTCCTGAACGCGCGGCACCGGCGAATTCAAGACGGCGATCCGATTCAGATCGCCGACGCGGACATTCCCGCCGGGCAGGATCGCGTTGCCGGAGGCGACCGCACGCATGACCTCGTCTGGAGACATCCGCATCGCCCGAAGGCGATCGGGATCGACACGGATGACGACCGTCCGTTGGCTGGCGCCGAATGGCGGAGGCGCTGAAACGCCTGGGAGCGTCGCGAACGTCGGCCGTACCCGATTGAGCGCGAGGTCCTGGATCTCGCCGACGCTTCGTGTGTCACTCGAAAAAATGAGCTGGCCTACCGGTACCGTGCCCGCGTCAAAGCGCACGACGAACGGCGCAACGGTACCAGGCGGCATGAACGCCCGCGCGCGATCGACGTAGGACACGGTTTGTGCCAGCGCCTGGCTCATGTCCGTGCCCGGCTGGAAGTAGAGCTTCACGAGGCCGACGTTCTGGATCGACTTCGACTCGACGTGATCGATGCCCGTAATGTACAGGAAGTGGTACTCGTAGTAATAGACGAGGAACCCTTCCATCTGCGCCGGGTCCATCCCGCCGTACGGTTGCGCGACGATGATCACCGGCAGATTGAGATTCGGGAAAATGTCGACGGGCATCCGCAGAAACGCGAAGTAGCCCATCAGCGCCAATCCGACAACCGCGACGATGACCGTCAGTCCGCGGCGCAGCGACCAATGAATGAACCACATGAGCGATGAGTCCCTCGAATGACGGTTACTTGACCTGGTTCAGAAACGACGTCAGATCGCCGCGGACCTGGGCCTCGGCCAACAGCGCCCGCCACAACCCCAGCCGCGCAAGTGCGTCATCGACTTCCGCTTGCGCGAGTAGTCGCTGCGACTCGGCCACTTCGATGATGGTCGCCAGGCCGCTCTCATAGCGCGCGCGCGCGCGGCTTTCCGCGTCGGTCGCGGCTTGCCGCTCCACCGGCGTGTTGCGCGCGATCTCGGTGGCCGCTTTCATCAGCGCGCGCGCACGAGCCTCCTGCGTGGTCAGGCGCTGGAGTGTCTGCTGATATCGCGCCGACTCCGCGGCCTCGTTCGCCGCCTCGACACGCTGGCGCGGCTTGACGTTGAAACTCTCCATCAATGGGAAGGTGATCGAGGCGCCGATGGCCCAATTGGGTACCTGCGGCAACAGGCCACTGCCGAGCGACGGGACGCCAGGAGCGTCGGCGCCGCTGCCGCGGCCAAAGAGCGACGATTGCAGTGTGATCCTGGGCTGGAGCGAGCGATCGAGCACGCGTTCGCGTGCGCGTTCCGCTTCGATCGCTGCAAAATCCAGCCGAGCGGCAGGATGCATTTTGACGTCGGAAGCAACAGGAGCCGTCAGGTCTGGCGCCGTCGTCAATCCGCCCGGCGACAGTTGCGGTGTCGTCCCAGCTGCGCCAATCGCCTCGCCCAGCATTGCCCGAGCGATGTCGGCGACTTGAACGGCTTGACTGAGCTGATTTCTGGCAATCGCCAGCTCGGCGTCGGCTCGCGACTGATCCGCGCCCGGGCGCAACTGGTTGACCACGAGCGTGCGGACGGAATTCCCGAAGACTTGGAGACGATCCACGTTGGCCTGCGCGGCGCGAACCGCTTCATCCGCTGCCAGCACCGACAGATAGGCGTCGGCCGCGGCGGCGGCGACTTCGAGTTCCGTGAGGCTCCGTCGTGCCTGAGCGAAATCGCTCTGCGCGCGCGCCACCTCCTCACCCGCCTTCCGCAGGCCGAAATCGACGGCATCCCAGGACATCAGCAGGCCAGCCGCGCTGCTCCAGACACCGTCATAGGAGTGGGAGGCGAGCACGGGCCCGGAAATAGGAGGGATGACCGCCTGCGGCAGCATCAGCCCGAAGATGTTGTTCGCGGTCGCCCGGTTCTCCTGCCAGATCGCATCCAACCGTGGGAGGTTGGCTGTTTTCGCAACCGCCACGCCGGCATCCGCGGCCGCAGCCCGGGCGCGACTCTCGGCTATCGCGGGATAGTTCTTGAGCGCGAGTTGCACCGCATCGTTCAGCGTCACCGGCGCCGGACTTGAGGCTTGCGCACGCGCGGCAGCCGGAGCGAGCAATCCCGCGACGAGCGAAACCGCGAACCAGAGCTTGCGCGACCAGGAAGACATCAGACGACATACATGCATGAACGCGACACCTCGTTCTTATGACAGCGGCAGCGTGATCCGGAACGTGCTGCCGTTCCCTTCCTTGGATTCCACCGCGATCTGTCCACAATGGGCGTCGACGACCCATCGCGCGATCGCGAGGCCGAGTCCGACGCCATCAGTCTCGCGCGAGCGCGCGCGGTCGACGCGGAAGAAGCGATCGAAAACGTGCGCCTGATCCGCTGTCGAAATCCCGGGTCCTTGGTCCTGAATGCTGAGCTCGGCTTGTCGAGCGGAGGCGGATGCCCTCACTCGAATCGTGCTGCCAGGCGGTGAGAATTTGATGGCGTTGTCCAGCAGATTCACCACCGCGCGCCGTAAGAGCACGGGGTCGGCCGACAGCGGCAGCGGACGGTCGAGTTCGGTCGTGACCCGTTGACCTTTCTCCTCCGCCAAGACTTGAAGCTGCCCAACAGTGTCATCGATCAGCGAAGCGAAGTCGACGCGCTGCTGCGCCAATCTCATATGCCCGGCGTCCGCTCGCGAGAGGGTCAGCAACGACTCGACGAGCTGATTGAGCCGATCGACTTCCTCCAACATGCTGCCGATGATTTCGCGATAACCCTCCGGCGAACGGGGTTCTTGCAGTCCAACTTCGCCGACGCTACGGACCGCCGTGAGCGGCATCCGTAACTCGTGGGATGCGTCCGATGTAAATCGGCGCATTTGACTGAAGGACTGTTCAAGTCGAGCCAGTGTGACGTTGAAGGCCTGCGTGAGCCGGCCGAGTTCGTCATCCGGTGTCTCGACGGGCAGCCGCTCACCCAGTCGATCAGCGGTGATCGCGCTGGCCCGTGCCGCGAGGCGATCGACCGGTGCGAGTGCCCGTCGCGCGAGGCTATATCCGGCCGCCGCCGCAACGACCGCGCCGAGGGGAAGGCCAAGACCCAGAATCCACGCGATCCGCGCGAGTTCGGCGTGCGCCTCGCTCTCGGAACGGGCCGCCCGCATCAACACCGGGCGCCCTTCAACCATGGCGTGTCGCTCCTGCACACGGAACACTTGTCCCAGGCCACGTGCGGTCGTCGCATGTGCCAGGTCTTGCGCTGGACGGACGGGCTCGATCGGCTGACGGGCAGCGAGTGCACTGCGGTACAACAATCAGCCGTCGGGACTCCAGACCTCCAACCACGGATCGACTCGCCTGTCACCGTCATCGTGCCCGACCGCGGGCCACGTCACATGGCGGGCGTCCGGCGCCCATTTCAACATGTCTTCGGCGAGTTCGATCTCCTCATAGAGTTGCCGGTCAGTTCATATGAAGCCCATCACGAAAGAAAAGAAACACGCCGCCTGCGTACACGGCGAGCAGAACGGCGAACGCGGCGGTATACGACAGCGTAAGGCGAGCGCGGATTCTGAGTCGCCCCAACCCGCCCCTGTCACTGATCGCCCTCGCGCAGGATGAATCCCACGCCGCGCACGGTCTGAAATCAACTTCACGCGCGAGTCGGCGTCGACCTTCTTCCGGACACGAGCAATGTGGACGTCGATGACATTATCGAGTGAGGCGGCGCGGCCGGGTTCCTTCCAGACGTCCCTCGCGAGCATTTCGCGGGACACGAGCTGCCCGACGTGGCGAAGCAAATACTCGATCAGTTCAAATTCGCGGGACGTCAGCTCGAGCGGGATACCGCCGCGACGGACGGTCCGCGTGGCGATATCTAACTCGAGATCGGCCACCGAAAATCGAATGGCCTCCATCCCTGACCGCGCCGAAGCAAGGCCCGCACGCGAGCGAGCAACTCAGGAAACGCAAACGGTTTGATGAGATAGTCGTCTGCCCCGGCGTCTCGCCCGAGGACCCGATCCTCGACAGTGTCTCGTGCGGTGAGGGCTAGGACGGGCGTTCGAATCCCGCGTTGTCGAAGACTCGTCAAGATCTCCAGGCCATTCCTCTGCGGCAGCATCACGTCGAGAATCACCACATCGAACGGCTCGTCGTGGCACGGTAAAATTCGTCCTTCTCCCGTGGCTGCGACGGCGACGTCATAGTGCTCCGCGCTCAGGCCCTCGCGAATCGCTCGGGCGATCTTCGTTTCATCCTCGACCACGAGGACTCTTGTGCCCACGGCTGTACCCCTTGGTCCGCCTTCGAGCATAGGCTCGGGCGGCGTGCCCTCTTTAAGAGTTCCTGAATTTTCCGACAGGTTCGGCGCCCGTTCGTATTTCCTGCTAAAAGGTTACAGGATGGAGCGGCGTCCTCTGGCGTCTGGTCGCGTGAAGCAAGTCCGGTCTTTCACCAATCCTTGTATTCCGATGAATCCAGGAGCATACACACCATGACCGGTGCACGTGCAGGTTCTATTGCGCTGACGTCGGTGTTGATCACGATGACGGCGGCGGCAAAGGCATCGATTAGGAGCGTGGCCGGCGTCCCTTCGATCCCTCCCATGCCGCCGATCTCCCAGCAGACGCGCGCCGCGTGGAGACTGGCGCAGCGAAAATCGCGTCGACGTTTTCGAGGAACGTGGCGCGACGTTTGGCCGCATGCTCCATTTGCCGACCGCTGCCGGCGCGCGGACATCGTTGTACGTCCCTGAACTGAGCAGACTGTACCTGGCAGTCCCGCACCGTGGATCGCAAAAGGCCGAGATTCGCATCTACGAGGTCCGAAACTGAGCACTGATCGGTCGTGGCATGCGATTTCATCTGACGATCGTCGCCGCGCTGAAGGCCCTCCGCCGCAATCGGATGCGCTCGGCCCTCACGATGCTCGGCATCACGATTGGCATCGCGGCCGTGATCTGCACGGTGGCACTCGGGACGGGGAGTGCGGCGCCAACATTATCTGGGGGGACTTCGTCCCCGCCAGACCCCCCTTACGCGCTCACTCGCTCGGCGCTTCGACGCCTCGCTCCGTTCGCGCGGACTCGCTCGCGTCTGCTCGGTCGCGATGTTGGGCACCCCTTCCTGCTGGTCGGAGAGTAGCAAGGGAAATGACCGGCGGGAAAGAGAAACGGCGCCCTGCGCCGACACCCCTCTTCGCGCAGCGGTACCTAACGAGAATTGGCTGCAGACAGCGCGTTTATCCGCACTGTCGTAGGGGGAAGGGGATGAGACGGGGCTGACCAGGGACCGAGAACGAGCGTTAGGTTAACCCGAACGGCACCAATGTTGCCTATCGTCCCGCCGACGTCGAACAGCCCAATCACCGACGATCCGTTCCTATGGTCATGAAACATGTGCCGTCTCTGAGTTCTGCCGTGGGATTCTGTTCACACATTTTCTCAGAGGCGTAAAAGGTAAATGTCAGTCCCACAACGCCGAAGAGTGTGAGCATCACCAACACGATTACCAGCACGATGCCGGCCTGGTTGTCATTTTTGATTGATCTCATCACCAACTCCCTCAGTGGTTCCGGCCGACCTGTGGCGCTCGATCGAAATATCGGCGTCTGCTGCCCACGTCGATACTACGCGCAACGGCGTCTACTTGAATCCGCGAATCGTAAACGTATCGCGGAGCAATTTTCCTCGCGACGTGTTGAATCGCTTCAAGCACGGTCCACGATCGTCCGAAGACCTCGCGGCGCGACGACGGCGGTATTCAGCGTCGTCTACGGCGTGCTGCTGCGGCCGCTGCCGTACCCGGCCTCGCACCGTCTGATGGCGATCTGGGAAGTGAACCACCACCGGACGTACTCGCGGCTTTCGGACCCGAACTTCGATGACTTCCGGGATCGCAACCACACGTTCGCCATGATGACGCGCTTTGCGGATGATGTGACGTCGGTGGCTGGTCCAGCCGAGCCCACGCGTACGCGGATGGCGACCGTCACCAAGGATTTCTTCACGGTTCTCGGCGTGCAACCGGCACTTGGCCGCGCGTTCACAGCGGACGATGCGCATGTCGGCGCCGCGCCTGTGGCTGTCGTGAGCCATCGATACTGGGCGCAATCGCTGCGATCGGCGGAACCGCTCTGGGGAATTCACCTGCGCATCGAAGGCCGCGTGTACACCGTCGTCGGCGCGATGCCCGCGAGTTTTTCGGGCTGTTCGCTGATTTGAGTACAGTCGTCGACTTCGGGCGCGGGCCGCGGCGCATCACGTCGCAAAGCTACGTATTGACTGCGATGCGTAGCGCCCGGTCAAGATCATCCCAGAGGTCCTCGAGGTCCTCGATGCCAACGCTCAGCCGCAGAAGAGAAGGCGGCAGGTGCTCCTGCCCTGGCACGCTGGCGCGGCGCTCGATGGTGGACTCCACCGCGCCGAGGCTGGTGGCATGTTGAATCAGCTGAAGCCGGGCGCAGACCGCGTCGGCCGCCTCGGCGCCTCCACGGACGTCGAACGAGATGATCGTCCCGAAGCCTTTTAGCTGGCGGCGAGCCGCCTCGTGCGTCGGATGGCTGGCCAACCCCGGGTAGCGCGTGACCGTCACGTCCGGATGATCGGCCAGACGCCGAGCGAGGACCATGGCATTCTGCTGCGCGCGCTCCAGCCGCACGGCCAGCGTTCGCGCGCCCCGGACCGCGAGAAACGTTTCCAGCGTGCCTGGTGTCGCGCCGGCCAATTCCCGCGTCTGCCGCAACGCGGCCAGCAGCGCCGCATCCCGGACAGTGACGACGCCGCCGAGCAGGTCCGAGTGCCCGCCGATGAACTTGGTCACCGACTCCACCGACGACGTCGGCGCCGAGCGCCATCGGCCGCTGGTTCAACGGCGTGGCGAAGGTGTTGTCCACGCCGAGGATCGCGCCCGCGCTTGCGCGGCGCCGCGCAGATCGTGTCCAGCTCCGCCACCGCCAGCAGCGGGTTGGAGGGCGACTCCACCCAGATCAGATCGGACTCGGCGCACGCCTGAATCCAGCTGGCCGTGTCAGCGACCGCGATGCGACGTACGCTCCAACGGCCTCGCCGTTGTCCCGCGTCGCCGAGTCCAGCCTTGACCACCACCGCTGTGGGCGTGACGTTCGGCATCATCGCGGCGTTTGGGTTGACGCGCACGCTGGAGAGTCTGCTGTTCGGCGTCACCGCGACCGATCCCGTGACGTTCACCGTCGTGATTGCGCTGCTGATCACCGTTGGTGCGCTGGCCTGTTACGTGCCCGCGCGGCGCGCGACGCAGGCAGATCCGATTGAAGCGCTGCGGCAGGAGTAGTTCGTGTTGTGGGGTTCGTTCGCCAGCGCGTTAGCCGTCGACTGGCAGGATCAAATCCGATCCCCTGGTCCGCCACCGTAATGGACCCCATGTCCTCTGTTGTAAGGGGAAGGGGCTGAGACGGGGGGACCGAGAACGAGCGTTATGCTAACCCGAACGGCACTCATGTTGCCTATCGTCTTGCAATGACCGCGCGGAGCCGAATATCGCCACAACACTACGCCAGGACCTGCGGCGTGCTGTATCTGTACATCATCGTGGCGGGCATTTTTGCCGAACTCTTCGTCAGGTCGAGGCTCGTCGTGCCTGCAGACGCCGCGGCCACTGCCAGAAACATCATGGCCAGCGAATCCTTGTTCCGGTTCGGCTTCTCCGGTGAGCTCTTGCATATTGGGTTCGACGTCGCGGTCGCCGTGATTCTGTACGCGTTGTTGAGACCAGTCGACCGGAACATCTCCTTGCTGGCGGCGCTCATGAGGTTTGCGTGCGATCTCATCCTCGCTGTTGTCAGCATCAGCCTCCTGCGTTCGCCGCCACACTCTTCCCAGCGCTCTTCGTCCCCATCTTCGTCGCGGAGCTATCGCTTGCGCTGTGGCTGACCGTGAAGGGGGTGGATGTTGGAAAGTGGAAAGAACAAGCAAAACTCTCGGAAAACTAACGCGACGTGAACCGCTCGTAGCTGATCCGCGGCGTTGGGCCGACGTAAGAGGGTGGGTTCAGCGGGGGCTATGAACATGAGCGCGCGTGTCCTCGCCAGCCTCGCCCCTGCACGCCGCGCCGCCCCGGTTCAGCCGATGGTGGCCATGCGATCGCTATAGGATTTCCCGTCAGCCCCGCCGCGCCTTTTCGATCGTGGCGATGTCGATCTTCTGCATCGGCATCATCGCCGCGAACACGCGCTTGGCCTCATCGCCGCCGGCCGCCAGCGCGTCGGTGAGCGTGCGCGGGGTGATCTGCCAGGAGAGGCCCCATCGGTCCTTGCACCAGCCGCACTGGCTTTCCTGGCCGCCATTGCCGACGATCGCGTTCCAGTAGCGGTCCGTCTCTTCCTGTGTGTCCGTCGCGACCTGGAAGGAAAAGGCTTCGCTGTGCTTGAACGTCGGGCCGCCGTTGAGACCGAGACAGGGAATACCCAGCACGGTGAACTCCACCATCAGGACTTCACCCTCCTTGCCGCCCGGGTAGTCGCCCGGCGCCTTGTGAACAGCGGTCACTTCACTGTTTGGAAACGTGGCGGCGTAGAAGCGCGCCGCCGCGTGCGCGTCCTTGTCGAACCAGAGGCAGATCGTATTCTTTGGCTTCATGTTCGGGTGCCCTCGCGTTCGATTATGCGAATTCTGTTCCGCCGAAGTCCGCGAAGCGGGCGAGGGCGGACCTGTCGCTATAATGCAGTTCCCTACGATGGCTCTAACCGCCGGTACCCGTCTCGGCCCGTATGAAATTGTGTCCACCTTGGGTGTGGGTGGCATGGGTGAGGTGTACAAGGCCGTCGACACGCGCCTGGGCCGTACGGTGGCGATCAAGATGCTCAAGAGCGCGCACGCGCAGCGTTTCCACCAGGAGGCTCGCGCCATCGCGGCGTTGAACCATCCGCACATCTGCGTGCTGCACGACGTCGGCCCCGACTATCTCGTCATGGAGTACCTGGAGGGCACGACGGTTCAGGGGCCGCTGCCCATGGACGAGGCCGTGCGCGTCGTCTCGGAGGTGGTCGACGCGCTGGAACTGGCGCACGGACAGGGCATCCTGCATCGCGATTTGAAGCCCGCGAACATCATGCTGACGCGGGACGGGGCGAAGCTGCTCGATTTCGGGGTGGCAAAGATGGCGGCGGCTGAGAGTGCAGAGGACGCGACGGGCACGATGACCGGAACCGTGATCGGCACCGCGGCCTATATGTCGCCGGAACAGGCGCAGGGAAGGCCGGTCGACGCGCGATCTGACGTGTTCAGTCTCGGCGCCGTGCTGTACGAACTGCTGTCGGGCAGGCGTGTCTTCGAGCGCGACTCGATGCTGGACACGCTGAACGCGGTCGTGCGCGACGCGCCGCCGGCGCTGGAATCGCCTGCCGCCGACATCGTCAGGCGATGTCTGGCGAAGCAGGCGTCCGACCGGTTTCAGACCATGGGCGAACTGAAAGCGGCGCTGCGGCAACTGCAGGCCGGGAAGTCGCCGGCGCTGGCCGCGACGCCTTCCATTGCCGTGCTCCCGTTCGCCAACATGAGCCGCGACGCTGACGATGAGTACTTCAGCGACGGCCTCGCGGAAGAGATCATCAACGCGCTCGCGCAGATGCCAGGCCTGAAGGTGATCGCCCGGACATCGTCGTTCGCGTTCAAGGGGAAGAACGACGACATCCGGAAGATCGCCGACACACTCGGCGTGACGAGCATCCTGGAGGGCAGTGTTCGCCGGGCCGGCAGCCGCATTCGCGTGACCGCGCAGCTCATTCACGCCGCCGACGGCACCCACCTGTGGTCGCAGCGCTACGACCGTGAGCTGTCGGACATCTTCGCGGTCCAGGACGAGATTGCCGCGGCAATTGCGGGCGCGCTGAAATTGAAGCTGGTGCCGGCGGCGGAGCGCCGGCTGCCCAGTTTGCCGGCGTACGAGGCATATCTCAAGTACCGCTCCTATCAGTGGCATTTCACTCGCGAGGCATCTCTGCGCAGCCGCGAATGCCTGGAAGAGGCGCTCGCGCTCGATCCGGATTTCGCGCTGCCCTACGTGGGGCTGGCCGATCACCACCTGGCCTTCGCGGCCGTTGGCGGCATCCCGTCCAGTGAAGCCATGCCGCGGGCGCGGGAACTCGCCCAGCGCGCCCACGACCTCGATCCCGAGCTGCCGGAAGCGCACGCCATGCTCGGCATCGTGGCTGGCCACTACGACTACGACTGGAGCGAAGCCGAGCGCCGGTTCAGCCAGGCGGTGAAGCGCGAGCCGCTCTCGCCGCACCTGCGTCAGTGGTATGCCACCTTCTGGCTCTTCTCGACCGGTCGCGCCGAGGAAGCTCTGCTCCAGGTGTCGCGCGTGCTCGACGAGGACCCCCTGTGTCAAATGTGGCACTTCATGCGGTCGAATGTCCTGCTGGGTCTGGGACGGGACGATGCCGCGTGCGATGGGGTTCGCAAGGCCCTGGAGCTCGATCCAGACTTCTGGGTCGGATCGGCGATGCTCGGCACGTTGTCCACGAGGCGCGGCCAACACGACCAGGCCAGACAGCACGCGGAGATGGCGATGGCGCGCGCCCCCTGGTCTCCGTACAGCATCGGCCCGATGGCCGGGGTACTCGCGAACATGGGACAGACAGACGAGGCCGAGCGACTGCTTCTGACGTTGAAAGATGATTCCAACGGAGGACCGGTCGGTCTGGTGCTGTACTGGCTGTGTCGAGGCAACATCGAGGCTGCCGTTGAGTGGGCAGCGAAGGCGGCCGAGCTGCGCTTCCCGACGTTCATCCCGATCGTTCTGCGACCGTTCGAGCCACTCTTCCGCCAGTCGGCCGCGTGGCCGGACGTGCTGAAGAGGATGAACCTCTAGGCGTCTCTACCGACCCACCGGAACCGCTTACTCCCCGATTCTGCGGGTGCGCTCGATCCGCCGCAGGAACCTCAGGAGTCGAGCTACGTTGGATATGTACTTCCGTCTCCTTCTATTCCGCGCGCATGGCGACCATTGGTTGGACTGAGGCGGCGCGGCGCGCCGGAGCGAGGCTCGCGACGACCGCGACGAGCACGGCAACCGCGGCGCCCACGACGTACGACAGGTACTCCACGTTGCTGAGCGGGAGGCCCATGTTTTCGCCGTTGAGGCGGATGAACGCGGCCGTGAGAATGAGTCCGACGACCACGCCGGGCAGCACGAGTTTCACGACGTCGACCAAGACCATGCCAAGCACGCGGCGTCGCGAGGCGCCCAGCGCGCTGCGCACCGCGAGCTCGCGCGTACGTGTCGCGACCATCAACCCGACGACGCCGTAAATTCCAAGCGCCGACAGCGTCAGGATTATGCTGCCTGCGCCAGCCGCGACGGCCGACCCCTTCAGGAAGTCATCCATGCTGTTCTTCCGCAGCCACGCTCCCGTAACCACAGTGGGGTAAGCCGCCCCGTCGCCGTACCCGAAGCCGCGGTTCTCCGGATTGAAATCGCGCTCCGCGTTTTCAAGCGTCGAGGCCATTTTCTGTGGCGGTTCGCCAGGCGTGCTGCGCGCAATCAGGAACAGCTCCTGAGACGGTTGCTGCGCGAGCGACAATAGCAACTGCTCTCGCGGCGAGTTCATTTGCGCGGTGGGGAAATCGCCGCTGATACCCACAACGGTTAGCGTGTGCGTCGTCTTTTCATCGTTGCCGAAGATCAAGTGCTTGCCGATCGCTTGGCCGGCTTCAGCATTCGGCAAAAGTTTCTCGGCGAGCGTCTTTGAAATAACGGTGACGAGTTCCGTGCCCGCACGATCATCTGCCGAGAAACCGCGGCCACCCCAAAGCGGGATGCCCATCGTGTTCAGATAGTCATTGTCCACACGCGTGGCGGAAATTTGAACGAACTTCGGCGCCTCGTTCACTTGCGGCTGCAACGCGGTGCGCGCGCCGTGACCGCGGTAGTCCAGAGGCAGGCCGTCCGCGAGAGTTGCGCCGGCGATACCGGTTGCCCTGGCGAGAGTGTCACGGACGCTGCGGATTCGGGAATCCGCGTTCACGATCTTGGCGTCGTCGACCTTCAACGGCACGGCGTACAAGAGGTCGGCTGCGAATCCGAGGTCAGCGGTTGCCGTGGCACGGACGCGATCGAGCGAAATACCGCTCATCACGATCAACGGCACCGCGATCGCAAACTGCAACGCCGCGGTCACGCGTTGAACTCGACCTACCCGCCGCCCCCCGACGCCCACATCGTCTTTCAAGGCAGAGAGGATCACCGGGCGACTGAAGCGAACGGCCGGCAACAATCCGAACACCAGGCTGGTCAGGAGGCAGAGTCCCACAGCGATCCCGATCGTCGGCAGATTCACTTTCAGTACCTGTTGTACCTGTGGCGGAAGCGGGTCGTCGGTTAACCGTGACCGTAGCGACGGAAGGTTGAACAAGACGAGCAACGCGAGGATCGCTCCAAGACCGGCCATGATGATCGCTTCGCTCAACAGATATTGGATCAACTGCCGGCGCGTGGCACCGATCGCTTGACGGATGGACAGTTCCCGCTCGCGGATCGCGCTGCGAACCTGCACCATACCTGAGATATTCAGGCACACGACCAGCAACACCATTCCGGTCAGCGTCAGCCCGAGCGCTTGAATGACGGCAAGCCGCGACTTCACGAGATTGCCGTATGCGTCATACGGGGCGGCGATGCCGGACCTGTTCTCGTTTGTCGACGGATACTGTTTGGCCAACGACGATGTGACCGCGGAAACTGCGGCACTCGCCTGCTCCACGCTGACTCCGGGCATCAGGCGTCCGTGGATAAGCACCCACTCTTTGCTTCGGTCGGTACCGGCGGTACGAAAACGCGGCTGACGTTCGAGCGGAAGAAAGACAGCTACGACTCCGTTCCCAGTGACGTGGCCATCAAATCCTTCCGGAGCGATGCCCGCCACGACATGTTGGACGTCGTCCAGCCTGAGCGTCTTGCCGATGATGTCCGGATCGGAGGCGAAATGGTTCTGCCAGTACCGGTATCCCAGAATCACGGCAGGCTCGGCAGTCGCGCTGAAGCCCGGTCCGCGCGTCAGCGTGACGCCGATCGTCTGGAAGTAGTTCGTGGAGACAAACATTGCCCGCACGGAGTCTTTCTTGACTTCGCTTTGCCCGTACGTCCAGCCCACGAGCGCCATTCCGGTATTGGCGTCGCGAAGATCGGCGTAGTCCGGATAGGACCAGGCGTCGGTCGCCTCGCGCGGGCCCACTCGCGTCGTGATGATTTCGACCAGTCCCTCCGTTTTCAGGCCGGGCGGCTGTAGCGTGAGTATTCGCGAGAGATACGGAATCGCGATGACGGGCGCCATGCCGATTCCCAACGACACGACGCACACGAACGTAAAGGCTCGAGCTTTGGCCAGCGAGCGGGCGGCATGAATCAGGTCATTCCAGATATTGCTCAACATATTTTGGCTATCTAAACATGGCTGACTCTGCATTGCAAAGTTATTTATCGAATGCACGCTCGCAGATCACGCCTCTCCCGGAGAACCTTTTTCCGGCATCTCCGTCTCTTCCTTATGCCAATCTACAAGAGACAGACAGCGTGAGCGACCAGACCGACGTCCTGCAAGGCACCCTGGATCTTTTGATCATGAGGACGATTGCCCTCGAGCCGATGCACGGCTGGGCGATGGCCCAGCGCATTCAGCAGATATCCGACGAGTTGCTGCGCGTCCAGCAGGGCTCGCTCTATCCGGCGCTGCACCGCCTCGAACACCAGGGGTGGATCACCGCCGACTGGGGCGCGTCGGAGAACAATCGTCGCGCCCGCTTCTACTCGCTGACCAAGGCCGGTCGGAAGCAGCTCGCCGTCGAGGTCTCGAAGTGGGAGCGCCTCTCAGCCGGCGTCAATCTCGTGCTGCACAGGACCTGACCGTGCGCTTCTGGGACATCCTGCGAACCCGCCTGCGATCCCTCGTGTTCCGCGATCGTCGCGAATCGGAGCTGACCGAGGAATTGCAGCTCCATCTCGAACGGGAAACCGAGCGGCTGCAGGCGGGTGGCTTGTCGTCCGAGGCGGCGCGCCTTCAGGCACGCCGGCTGTTTGGCGGCGTCGAGCAAATCAAGGAGGCATCGCGCGATGCGCGCGGTACGGCCTTCGTCGACGATATGGTCCGGGACATCTTCTACGCCTTGCGCACGTTCAAGCGCGCACCTCTCGCCGCCTTCACGATCGTATTCACGGTGGCGCTCGGACTCGGCCTGGTCACCGTGGTGTTCACGCTGCTCAACACGATGCTGTTTCGCGTCGATGCGGTGCCGGACGTGCAGGAGATGTTCGCGGTGGAACGGCCGAGAACGTCCGACGGCGAGCGCGAGTTTTTCGCGCGGGCGCAGTTCGACGCGCTCCGCCGCGAGACCACCGTCTTCGCCGACGCCTACGCGCAGGTCTCCGATATCGACAGCCAACTCGACGGGCGCAAGATCTCGGGCACGTTCGTCACGGGCAACTTCTTCGAGGTGGTCCGCGTCAACGCCGCGATCGGGCGAGCACTCACGCCTGCTGACGATGAGCCGTCCGCGGGACAACCGGTGATGGTGCTCAGTCACCGGGGATGGGACCGGCGGTTTGCGCGCGACCCGGCCATTCTCGGCCGCCAAGTGCTCGTCAATGGCGTCACGTTCACGATCGTCGGCGTGATGCCCGAGGGATTTCGCGGACTGAAGGTCGCACCGGACGATTATTGGGCGCCGATCTCGCTGCTCGGTCAGGTTCGTCCGATCCGTCAAGGCCGCGAGGCGGACATCGGCGTCGACATCGTGGGACGCCTGAAGCCTGGCATGTCGCCGCAGACGGCGCAGGCGCAACTCGCCGTCTGGAATACACGCCAGTCGTCCCGAGCAACGTCGAGGGACGAGCGCAGCGCCTCAGGCGTCACACTCGTCCCGAGACGCGGCACCCTCCCTCAGCCCGGTGAAGCGGTGCTCGTGACTGCGCCGCTGTTCTTTGCGTTCGGCCTCATCCTGTTGATTGGCTGCGCGAACGTCGCCAACCTGCTCCTCGCCAGGGCGGTGGCGCGACAGCGGGAGATTGGCATCCGGCTCTCACTTGGCGCCAGTCGCCGCCGCATCGTCCGCCAGTTGTTGACGGAGAGCCTGCTGCTGGCGCTGGCAGCCGCCGTGGCCGGTTTTGCGATCTCGCGCGTGGCGCTCGCGGTGATCATCAACGCGGTGGCGGCCACCTGGCCGCCGGAAATCGGAGACATCCGATTGCGGGTTCCAGGCGCGGACTGGCGCGTGATGCTGTTTCTCACCATCGGCGCCGGAGTGTCCACGATGGCCTTTGGGCTCGTTCCCGCGCTGCAGGCCACGCGCATCGAGCCCGTCCGGACGATCCGCGGCGAGGTGGTCAGAGACGCGCGGCCACGACGGGCACGGAGTCTGCTGATTGGCCTCCAGGTGAGCGCGTCCGCGCTGCTGCTCATCTCAGCGGCGGTGTTCTTGAGAAGTGCGTTGGCCGCGACCGTATTCAATCCTGGAATGCGGATCTCCGACATCGTCCTCGTCGACATCGCGAACGAGCCAGCCCGCGACGCGATCGTGCAGGCGGTCACGACCGAACCGTCGGTCGCCGCCGTGGCCGCATGGTGGCCGGCCCTGGCCGCGCCCCGAGCGGCGGTTGCGGAGAGCGCGGGCGTCAAGGCAGCCGTCGCGTACAGGTTCGTCTCGCCGGAGTACTTCCGCGTGCTCGATATCGCGGTGGTGCGGGGAGAGCGTTCGCACCGGACGAGCGCGCGCCGAATCTCTCCGTGGCCGTCGTTTCCGAAGCGACCGCACTCGCGCTGTGGCCGGATGCCGACGCGATCGGCAAGGTCGTGCGCGTCGACCCGGATCCGAAGGCCGAGACACGGAGGGGCGACGAGCCGCCCTTCGATTCGCGAACGTTCTCGGTGGTTGGAGTCGTCCGGGACGTCCCGGGATTTCGGATCGCGCCCTTCACCCAAGCCGTGGTCTACGTGCCGGCGAGTGCCGCGATGCCCAAGACCGCGCTCGTCGCACGCGTCCACGGCGATCTCGAAATCGCGCGGCGAGCGCTGCTCAATCGATTGACCAGCATCGATCCCGCCACGGACGTTGGGACCATCCAGTGGGTGACCAGGATGGAGACCTACCTGCTGAAGCTCGGGTTCTGGCTGACGGTCGTCCTCGGCGGGCTGGCCCTGGCGCTGACGCTGTCGGGCTTGTTCAGCGTGCTGTCGTACCTCGTGGAGCAGCGCACCAGGGAAATCGGCGTGCGGATGGCGCTCGGCGCGACCACTCGCGATGTCATGCGTTTGATCCTGTCGCAGTCGATCCGGCCAGTCGGCTTTGGTCTCCTCGTCGGCGGCGGTTCAGCCGCCGGACTGGCCGCCTTGCTCCTGGCCACGCCGGACGCCGCCCCCATTGGCGAGATCGTCCACGTCTTCGATCCGGTCGCCTACGCCGTGAGTCTGCTGATCATCGTTGCGGCCTGCCTGATGGCCGCCGCAGTTCCGGCCACGCGCGCCGCTCGCCTCGACCCGACGCGGGCGCTTCGCCAGGAATAGCGTCAACATTTGTAAGGACACCGTCGCGGACTGCGACCGGGAACTCCTGTCGCGGCGCGATCGTATTGTCGATAACCTGGGCATACTTGTCGATAACCTAGGCAACGACGATGAGCAAACCCTCCGACCTCATTCAAGGCACGCTGGACCTGCTGATTCTCAAGACGCTCGCGAACGGGCCCCGGCACGGCTGGGCCATCGGGCGGCGGATTCAGGAGGTCAGCGGCGACGTCCTGCAGATCACGCAGGGGTCGCTCTACCCCGCGCTCCACCGGCTGGAACAGCAAGGCTGGCTCAAGGCGCGCTGGATCACGACCGAGACCGGGCGCGAGGCGAAAGCGTACGAGCTCAGCACGGCCGGCCGGAAGCAGCTCGCGAAGGAGCTCGACAGCTGGGCCCGGCTGTCCGGGGCGATTCACCTGGTCGTGCGAGAGGCCTGATCCATGACTCGCCAATTCGACAAGCTGCGGATGCGACTGCGATCGCTGTTCCGATCGAGCCGCGCCGACCGTGACCTCGCGCGCGAGCTGCGCGCGCATCTCGAAGAGGAGATCGCCGCGAACATCGCGGCCGGAATGAATCGCGACGATGCCCGGCGAGCCGCCGGCAAGGCGTTCGGCTCGGTCGCCTCGGTCGAAGAGCTCTGTCGCGAGACGCGTCAGGTGAGCCGGGCCCACAACCTGCTGCGCGACGCGCGGTACGCGCTGCGCACCCTTGCAAAACAGCCCGGCTTGATCGCCGCGGCCGCGACGTCAATCGCCCTCGGCGTCGGCGCAAACCTGACGATCTTCTCGCTCGCCAACAGTCTCCTGCTGGTCGTGCCGACGGCCGACAAACCCGAGGAGCTCGTGTCCATCCGCACGAGCAACGGCAGCCACGTGTCCTATCGCGGGTGGCAGCAGTTGAACGAAAGCGGCGTGCTCGCAGGGATTGCGGGGTACCGGCTCGAGCAGAGCGTCAACTGGCGCAGCGGCAACGAGTCGGTGACGCTCGTGCCGTTTCTCGTCACCGCCAACTTCTTCGAGGTCGTCCGCGTCCCGGTAGCGCAGGGACGCGGATTCACGTCAGCCGAGGCGGACGCCGACCGCAACCCTCGCCTCGTCGTCGTCAGCCACAAGTTCTGGGAACGGCAATTGCAGCGCGACCGGCAGGTCATCGGCCGAACGCTGATTCTCAACGGCGAGGCGTACACCGTGACCGGCGTTCTGCCGGACGGGCTGCGATCGATCGCGGGCTTCGGGCTCGCGCCAGAGGTGTATCTGCCGCTCAGTCGCGAACTCGTCCGGACTCTGGATCAACCGCGCACGGCAGCGGCGCAATTGGTGGGCCGGCTTCGGCCCGGCCAGACTGTGGTCGAAGGCCGCGCGGCCATCAGCGCCGTGGCGTTGCGGGTCGGCGAGACCGAAGGCGACGCCGAGTTCAAGTCCATTCGCGAGTTCGCCCGCGTCGGCGGCATCGCGCAAGTGCGCGAGATGAAAGAAGTCGGCTTCTTCTTCCTGGTGCTGCTCGTCGTCTCCGGCCTGGTCCTGGCGATCGCGTGCGCGAATGTCGCCGGCTTGCTGCTCGCGCGCGGTCTGACGCGGCGCCGTGAAATCGCGCTCCGCATAGCGCTGGGCGCCAGCCGCGGCCGCCTCGTCCAGCAACTGCTCACCGAGAGCCTCGTGCTCACGATCGCCGGCGCCATCGTCGGCGGCGCAGTGACCGCGTTCGGCTTCCTGCTGCTGTCACGAATCTCGCTGCCGCTGCCGATTCCCGTCGAGCTGCACTTCGCGCTCGACTGGCGGACGATTACGTTGGCGCTCGGCCTGGTGGTGTTCAGCACATTCGTCACGGGACTGGCGCCGGCGCTCAACGCGACGCGGCCGGCTCTGCTGCCCGCGATCAAGCTCGACGAACGGCACTTCGTCGTCCGTCGCCTGACAATGCGCAGTCTGCTGGTCGGCGGCCAGGTGGCCGTGTCGCTGGTGTTGCTCGTCGCGGCGCTGCTGTTCGTCCGAAGCCTCACGCGCGCGACGACCGTTGATCCCGGCTTCGACGTCGATCGCTTGATGGTCGCCCAGTTGTCCTTCGTCGAAGGACGCCAGGGACTCCCGAGTCGGCTGTCGGTCGAAGACATCGTCGAACGCGTGCGGGCGATTCCTGGCGTCGCCGCGGCGGCGTTCAGCGAGGGCGTGCCGCTGACGATCTTTTCCGGCTCGCAAACTGGCACGTTCGTCACGATCGAAGGACGCCGAGATCGGGCGCGCGTGGACTTCGACAGCAACAAGGTCGGGCCCGACTACTTCAAGACGATGGGCATTCGACTCGTGCGGGGGCGGGACTTCACGTCTGCCGATCGGGTGGGCGCGGCGCCAGTCATCGTCATCAACGAGGAATACGCGCGGCGCTACTTCCCGGGTGTCGATCCGATCGGACTGCACGTGTCCGAACCGGATCGCAAAGGTCCTGGCGACGAGATCATCGGCATCGTCTCGAACGGCAAGTATCGCAGCCTGGCCGAAGCGCACGATGCGGCCATCTACGAGCCGTTCCTGGCCGACCGCACGCCCGATCGACTCGTCCATGTCCTGGTGCGCACGGCCGCCGCGCCCGAGACGATCGGCCCGGCCGTGCGCCAGGCTGTGCTCGCCGCGGACGGATCGACGGCCGTGACGCTGACGCCGATGCGACAGGCGCTGGCCTTCGCGATGCTGCCGAGCCAGATGGGCTCGGCCCTGCTCGGCCTGCTTGGCGGGCTCGGCACGCTCCTCGCGATGGTCGGACTCTTTGGCGTCGTCTCGTTCGCGGTCAGCCGCCGCACGGCCGAAATCGCGATCCGCATGGCGCTTGGCGCTTCGCGTCAGGCCGTCTTGAGGCTCGTGCTGAAAGACACGGGACGGCTGATTGGCGCAGGGGCGCTCGTCGGCCTGCTGCTCGCGTGGCTGGTGACGATGCCGCTGTCGGCGTTCCTGGTCGCCGGCGTGAGCCCGGCGGATCCCCTGGCGTTCGCGGGCGCGACGTTTCTGTTGACGCTGGCGTCGATTGCGGCCATCTGGCGTCCGGCGACGCGGGCGACGCGCATCGCGCCGATGACGGCGTTGAAGCTCGAGTAAGCGCCTATTTGCGTCCTTTGCCCGCGGCGACCGCGGCCATCCAGTACGCCTTCGAGCCGATGTACCCGCGCGTGTCGGGCATCGCGCTCGGCACATCGGTTGACACCGTGACGAGGCGGAATATGCCGGTCAATCTACTTGCGGCGCTGGAATCTGAGGGCGGGGCAGCCAGGCCCGGCAAGGATTCAGGAATGAAGGCAACCCTCGCGGTGGCGGCACTAGGCCATGGTGGGGCGGCCCTCGCGGCGCAAAGGGGCCTGCCCGTGCGTACTCTCCGACTGCCAGACACCGCGTACCAGTACGCGAACGTGCCTCGGCTGTTTCGGCGCACGGACCCGTGAAGCGCCTATGGTGCTGTCCGCTGATCAGGCGGCTCGACTTCGAAGCCAAGCGCCCGGGCGTTCGCGCGGACGCGGTCATCGACACTCAGGACGACGACGTCAGGCGTAGCGGCCTTCGCAGTGAGCGCGCACGCGAGGTGCAGCGCGTCGAGGGTCCGCACGGGCTCCTTGGGAAAGGGCGCGCGCGCGCGATCGACCGCGTCCGGCCCGAGCCGCAGCAGTACCCAGTGTGCCGCGACCGCGCGCAGTTCGGCACGGCGCTTGGCGGCCTCGACTTCAGAGATTTCTCCGAGCGCGGCCGCCCGAATGAGCACGCGATCGCACTCGACGAGCGTCAGGTCGGACGCGATGACGACTTGGGTCGACTGGAGACACTTCAGCACTTCCCGGGCGCGGGGTTCGCCGAGCAGCCACGTCAACACCGCGCTCGACTCGGCGTAGAGGGTCAACGGTCGCCGCGCTCGGCTTCGAGCAGCGCGGCGACGCGTCCGGGCGCGAGAGCCGGCCGAAGGTAGCGGTACGCGCGACGATCGTTGGGCCGACCAAGCGTAGCCAATCCCCGCCGCGCAAGCTCCCGCAGCCCGGGCGGGACGTCGGACTGGGCAGGGCCGTGTCCCGGCGGCCCGAGTTCGGCGACGACCTCACCACGGTCCGTGACGAGAACGCTCTCACCGCGTCGCACGTCGCGGATATATTCGCTCAGACGATTCTTGAGCTCGCGCAGGCCGACGGCTTTCATTCCCGTCAATGTAGCTTCAAGAAGCCACATTGTCAAAAGCCGGCTTGTGGCGAAACACTGCCGACACGGGCCGTGGCGGAATTTGCCGGTGGAGGAGCGCCCGGCAGTTACGCTCGTGCAGTCTCTGGCGATCGCAGGTGCGTCTCGAACTCCTGGATCAAGGCGGGCGGTGCGGTCGCCAGGGGCACGATGGTCGAATCCACGTCGACCGCGTACCCGTGATCGAGAGCCCAGGCGACGTCCGATGTCCTTTCTCGACGAGCTCCGGCGAGCACGACGGTGGCCTGCGCGCGGGTGAGGAACGTGACTTTGTGCGCGGCCGGAAGCCCGCGCGTGTCGACCAGCATGAACTGATCGTCGGTGAGCGGAGCGACCGCGAGTACGGGCGGCCCGTTCTTCCGCTCCCACGCGCCCCGCCACTTCTCGACGCTCTCCGCGAGCCTGACGATCACATCAGATGTATCCGTCACCTCGCAGGGATAGTCGGCGTTGAAGTGGTACGCGATCTTGGCAACGTCCGCGCCTTCCGGCAAGACCGATTCGTAACCCGACCACGGCCGCGTATGGACAATGCCGTAATGCTCGGGGCGATTGAAGTACGGGCTGAATCGATCGACGCTCAGCGGGCACAGCGCCACGGGCGGATCGAAGTGCACCAGGAAAGGCAGCAGATCGAGCATGTGCTCGTACTCAGACACCTGGTCACCGGGAAGGCCGTACAAGAGACTCCAGTTGAGGGTGACGTCTGCCGCCCGCGCGTACCGCAACAACGCAAGGTTCTGAACCGCGGACACACCCTTGTCCATGCGCTTCAAGACTGCGGACGACAGAGATTCGATGCCGGGCTGGATCACGCTCACGCCGGCGTCCTTGAGCGCCAGCAGACGCGCGAGCGAAAGGTTGGCTTTCTGCTCGTAGAAGACGGTGACGCCAGGAAGTTCCGTCCGCAGACGGGGAATCAGCGTGCGAAAAAATTCATGTGGCATGATGTTGTCGACCATACTCACGAACGTCGTCGGATGTCGCTTCAGGAGGTGCTTCAGGTCGGCGAGCACCCGTGGTGCGGACTTCGCGCGGAGGGCCATCGTCTCGCCGTTCAGACCGCAGAACGTGCAGTGATGCTTCTGGCCCCACCAGCAGCCGCGGCTGCTCTCGTAGGGAAGCGACATGTGCTTCGCCAACCCGCTGTCAGCCGCGTAGTACTCGAATTGCTCGTAATATTCGGTGAACTCCGGCGTCGGCAGTGCGTCCAGATCAGCGCACGGCGTGGTGCGGATCACCCGGCTGTGCGGAAAGGCGCCCCGTTGGGCGGCCTGCAGGAATTCCGGAAACGAAACGTCGCTCTCGCCGGAGAACACGAAGTCGACCGCGGACCCGAGCGACACGATGCCTTCGGCCATTTCGCCTTCGCAGTTTGCGCCGCCGAGTATGGTGATGGTCGCCGGTCGGAGCGACTTCACGCGGTTCAACAGGGCAAAACTGGCGGCCGTCTGCTGAAATGTCGTGGTGCAGCCCACGACGCCGAACGCGAGGCCGGCGACCGCCTGAGCGAAATCGTCGATCCATCGCGCGGCGACACGCTCGAGTGAGCGGAGTTCCGTGGTGGTGAGCGGCGTCCCGGACGGCGCGGACCAGCGCACCGGTTCGATGCGATGCCCGTCGCGACCGAGCGGTGGCGTTCCGTATGCAGCGGCGGCAAAGATCCGCTCCCCCATGAGCTGGCGAGTCGCCGAGTACGCGATGGTCGTGTACGGTCCTTCGCCGATTTCGGCAGACAGCGCCAGGTTCGCGTACAGCACATCGACGTGAAGACCCGACTGCCGTGCGCAGGCCTGCAGCAAGTGGGCGCCAAGCGCAGGTTTGTCCAGCCCCGCGAACGGGGGCACGATGATGAGGGCCGAACGCGGGTGCGAGAACCAGCGCTCGACTACTTCAGGAACCACGTGAAGCCAAGCGTCCGCCGGCTCAGCGCGTCGATGCCGCCGGCCCCGGATTTCATCTTGGCGACTGCGTCCTTGAGCGACGATTCCTGCGCCGGCGACAGTATCAGGCCCTCCTTGCGGAGGACGGTGACCGGATCGTCAAAGAACTGCTGGCGAAACGCCGCGTCGCGATTCAGGCGATCTTCGAACTCGCCGAGATTGTACATAAAGACCTCGGGCGCGACATTGGAACTGCAGACGGAGTTTACATGTTGGTGAGTCGCCAAAACGATGTCAAGTTAAATCCCGCCATGTCCACGCCAGCCACGAATCGCGACCGTCCGTTGAGACTCGACGATGCTGACGGCTGCGCCTGGCTGCGCGACGCCTTCGTCCGCGCGGGCTACCAGTCAGCGAATCTGCTGCGCCTGTTCGGCCTGTCCGATCGGGATCCCGTGCCGGTCCTGGACACGGCCGTGTGTCTGCGTCGTCTTCGCGACAGCGGCCCGCTCGCCACGCTGGCCCGGCTCTTTCAACTGCGGGAGAGCGTTCCGGACGAAGCGGCCCGCGTGGCGCTGGCTCCGCTCGAGCCGGCGCGCGTCCAAGCGATGGGCCTGCTCGAAGTAGCGGACGGCGAGGTAACCGCGCCATTCACGATCGCGCCATTCGACGAGTTGCTGCTCGTGAGCGATTGGATGCCCTTCGACCGGTCGTCCATGCCGGCCGACTGCGTGACCGGCCTCAATCCGACGACCGTGTTGCTGGCGCACATCACCATTCGACGCCCGGTCGGCACCGCGCTTGATATGTGTACGGGCAACGGCGCGCACGCCCTGCTTGCCGCGCGGCACGCCAGCCATGTCGTAGCGACCGACGTCAATCCCCGCGCCTTGAACATGACGGCGTTCAACGCGCTCCTCAATGCCGTCGACGGGATCGAATGCCGCCAGGGCAGTCTGCTACGATCCCGTCGACGGCGAGACATTCGACGTCATCGTGGCGAATCCGCCGTTTGTGATCTCGCCGGAAGGACGCTACCTCTACCGGGACGGCAATCGGCCGGCTGATGCGATCTGCGCCGAACTGCTGACCCGACTTCCCGGCTATCTGCGCGAGGGCGGCATCGGCCACGTGCTCGCCAATTGGGTCTGCCGGCCCGACGGCGGCTGGACGGAGCCGCTCCAGCGCTGGCTCCACGATCGCGGCTGCGACGTGCTGGCGCTCATGCACGAGGTGAACGATCCGATCACGTATGCCGCGCGCTGGCTCCGCGCGGATTGGGCGTCGCATCCGGACGAGTATCGCCAGGCGCTCGATCGATGGCTGAGTTACTACCGCGCGTGTGGTATCGAGGCGATCGCCGCGGGCGGTGTCGTCGTGCGCAAGCGGAGCGGACGCAACTGGTTCGAGGAGTTCTCCATCGGTGCAGACACCGACGGCTTCTGCGGCGAGCAGCTGCACCAGCTCATGCGCATCCAGGACTACTGCGCCGACCATCTCCAGACCGCCGGCGATCTGTTGGACTGCCGTCTCGAACTCCGCGACCACACGCTCGAGCAGGTGCGCCGTTTCGAGCGCGGCCGCTACGATCTGCATGCCTCGCTCCTGCGCGTGCCCGGCAATCTGGCGTTTCCCACGAGCATCGACAGCTTCGGCATCCAGTTGCTGTCGAGCTGCAATGGCCGGCGGACGCTTCGCGAGGTGCTGGCCGACGTCGCCGCACAGCACGATCTCGATGTCGACAACGTGATCGGGCCTGCGCTTGCGTCCGTTCGCCTCCTCCTGGCGCGTGGCTTCCTGCTGCCTGCCGGGCTTAGCGGCAGCTAGCGTTCGAGGGGTGACGTCACGCGACCACGCCCCACTGATGCTCGCGTTTCGAGGCGGTTTCCTCCTGCGTGGAAGTGAGAACGGCGCCAGTCTCACCCGATCCCCAGCTCGGCATTCAGCGATCCGACAAGAAACTTCCACGCCAGGTAATACATCGCCATGCCGACCGGAATGGCGAGCAAGGCGTATCCCATCTGCAGATAGAACAAGTCAGTCGTCCGCGCGAGCACGATCCCCGCCGGCACGAGCAGTGCAGGAATGAACGAGCCGTGGACGCCGATCGGCAAATGCGTCCGGTGCCTGGTCGCGATCCAGAGTACGTTCCACGCGCCCCAGAGATTCGGTACGACCGCCATCGGAAAAAGGATGGTGCGTTCGAGCGGCTTTGCCGGCAGCCCAAACACGAACTGGCTCGGCACTTCGAGATAGAACCGGTGATACGCGTCGATGCCCATGATGAGCAGCAGCACGATCGTCGGCACCATGATGCCGGCCATGTACGCGCGAAGGTAAGGACGTGGTCTCATACAACCTCACAGGTGAAATGCGATAAACCAAAACCACTTCGGAAACATCAACAGCGTGATGACCACGATTGCCGCCGCGCCCCAGTCGGCCAGCGACCAGCGCGGCGGTTGTTGCGCCCGCCGAATCACGTCGGACCACACATCATGCGGCGGCCGATGCGCCGTCGCACGCGGCAGCGCCGCACGAAGCGTTCTGGCAAGTTCGACATCATTCACTTCGTCGTTCAACATAGCCTCACGCCCAGGCGGGCCAACTCCTCCCTCAGAAAGCGCGTCGCGCGAAATACTCTCGACTTAACGGTGCCGACGGGAATGCCGAGAGCATCCGCGATGTCCGCGTACGGCTCCTCTTCGATCAGCGCGAGCGCAGCGACAATCTGTAGATCCGGCGGCAGCCGTCGGAACGCCAGTGCAATCGCATCGTGGGTGTCGCGATCGGGTCCTCGCGGCGCCGTCAACGTGTCGTCAGCGGAGTGCCAGGCGCGCCGCCGGCTCGATCGGAGCTGATCGAGCGCGGCATTTGTCGCGATGCGCCGCATCCACGCGCCGAAGCTTCTCGCTGGATCAAATTGCGCCCGCCCGCGATACGCCCGCCAGAATGCTTCGACCAGGACGTCGTCTGCCACACCCGGATCGCGGATGATGCGCATGATCCAGCCGTACACGTCACCCTCGAATCTCCGGAAGAGCTGCTCGAAGGCCGCCTGGTCGCCGTGGACAAACCGGGAGAGAAGGTCGACGTCTGGCTCGCCCGGCATGTCGTCTACCTTGTCTTACTGCGGGGACGATAGAAAGGTTCGCCGGGCGATGATCCAGTGACGGAGATTCTGTCGTAGGGGGAAAGGGCTGAGACGGGCTGACCAGGGACCGAGAGGGAGCGTTATGCTAACCGTCGAACAGCGCTGATGTTTCTATCGTCCGCTCAATGGCGGCAAACTGCTGCAGCCCGACACCGTCAGAAAGTTCCAGACACCACAGACGCTGACGTCGGGCAAGGACACGGGTAGCGCCTTGTACTGACCGGCGTGCTGGCGCACTTGGCCAGGAACGGCGCGAATCGGGCATCTGCGCGAATGGAAGCCAGCCCCTCGCCCGACGCCAACCAGTCGTACTCCGGAGCCCTACTATGGGCGTCAGCTCCCGGCTCTGAGGCTCTAGAATTTCGAGCGTGCAGTGTCCAACGTGCCGCGCGGAGATCCCCGACACCAGTCGCTTCTGTTTGTCATGCGGTCAGTCGCTCGGCGCGTCCGACGCCGAGACGGTCGTGAGCGATCCGGCCGCGACGATGATCGTGGACGACGCGACGCGCATCGGTACGGAGGTTGATATCCGGCCGCTCGAGCCCGGCGTCCTGCTCGACCATCGCTATCGGATCGTGCGCCTGCTCGGTCGCGGTGGCATTGGCTGACCCATCACGCGTCCGGTGTGGTGCCGTCACCGAACGCGCGAGTCGGGACCCTGAATCCGTCCATCGAACGCGCGGTCACGAGTTGCCTCGATCGCGATCCGGCGAAGCGTCCCGCGTCGGTGGCCGCGGCCGCGGCGACGCTGGAGACGGTGCTCCTCGACGCGGAAGCACGCGGGCGGCGCTGGGTGCAGGTCGGCTTACCCGCTCTGGGGGTACTGCTGATTGTCGGCGGACTGCGAGCTGCGTTGCGACTGCCTGGCACGCCGAGGCTCTGGGCGATCGGCGTCGCGGTGGCGGGCGCGGCTGGCGTCGCCTTGGCGCTGCGTTTCTCGCTCTGGTGGAGCGTGTCGTACAAAGGGCACGCGATTCGTTTTCAGAACCATCCGATCTGGGGCGAGCGGCTGTACATCGACGGTGCGTTGGCGGACCGCGGTCGGCCCGGCGACATCCGTCTGCGCGGCACGATCGAATCCGGCGACGGCGCGGGCGAGCGCATCACGTCCGAGTCGCGCGCGGCGTTGTTGTCATTCCGCTGCCGGCTGGTGGTGGAGTCCTTCCTCAGGTAGCGCGGCGTCGTTCGTGCCGCAGGACCGCAGAAGGATCCTGCACGGCGATCCTGCGGGCGGATGTATAACTGGCAGCTATCGCGAGCAGCAGCAGGTCACTCTCGTCGCGCCGAGCGCGACCCGGATGCTGTCGTAGGAGGGGCTGAGACGAGGCTGACGAGGGACCGAGAACGACCGTCATGCTAACCGCCGAAGGGCACTAATGTTTCCTTCTATGAGGCTACCCGTTGTTGTCAAGCTCCCGGTGATCTCCAGCATTCCTGCGTGCTACACGGAGCCTCTGGGCACGGCGTGAGACTTCGCTCCATGCCCTGTGTCATTGAGCCCTGGCTCTGTCGATCCAGTCACACTCTGTGCTCGCGCACGTCGACCTCGTGTTCCACTGGCGGTCCGTGTGGCGTCGAGCTCTGCCCGACTACCTTCTATCCGTGGCGACCGCGATGAGCGATCACGCACCAGCTGCAAGCATGCGCTGGACCGAGGGGGCAAGCCGCTCCATCTATCAAACGGTTCCCGTCAACGGGAACCCGAAACATTCGCGAGCGGCTCGCCACCAGTGGATGCACGCGCGACCGGGCGCGGCGAATCCGTGACTCCTGCAGCGTCCTTCCGCTACCCCTTCAGCGTGGCGCCCTCCGGCACGACCCCGTGCTCCACATAGCGCCACAGCGCGATGGCCAGTTTCCGCGCCAGTGCCACGATGCCGATCCGTTTACTCCGGCCGCCCGCCGGGCCAAAGCGCGTGAGGAACCACTGCGTCAACGCGCTTGTCGGTTGCCAGCGCACCCACCCCCACGCCAGTTGCAGGGCGATCCGCCGCAACTCCGCGCGGCCAGCTCGGCTGATCCCCTGGTCCTGCACGCGCTGGTCGCTCCGATACGGGACCGGCACCAACCCCATCACAGCGCCGATTTGCCGGCCGTTCTGAAACGTGCGCGTGCCGAAGAGCTCCGCGCTGAACACCGCCGCACTGGTTTCCGCCACGCCGCGCATCGTGCAGAGCTGCCGCGCGATCGCCGCCACCCGATCGGTGCCCGTCTCGATCTCCGCGTCACGGGCCGCCGTGAGCGCCGTCATCCGGGCGTCAATCGCCTCCAGGTGTGCCCACTCGCGCTCGAGCCGCAGACGGAACGCCGTTGGCAGCGCGCGGCCGTCGCCGGTCTGCGCCGTCGCCAGGTGCGCCAGGAACGTCGCGTCCAGTTCCAGCCGGATGCCTTGCGTCGCGAGCAACGCCTGGATCCGATTGCGCACGCATTTCCGATCCTCGCGCACCGTCGCGATCTCCCGCGTCACCTGCCGGTGCGCTTCGGCCTCCGGCGAGGGCACGTGCACCACGCTCCAGACTTTCCGTTCTCCCCCGTTCCACCGCAGGAGCAGTGCCAATAACTTGCTCATGTCCAGACGATCCGTCTTCGCCCGGCGCGCCCGCCGGTTGACTTCGATGCTCGAGGAATCCACCACCACGTTCTCGACCTCGTGCGCGAGCAGCCACCGGTGGAGCCAGAAGCCATCCCGGCCCGCCTCGTAACAACTGCGCACCGGGATGCCGAGTGGCAACCCGAACCGCGCCTTCGCCAGTTGAATCTCCTTCACCAGCGCGCCCAGGTCGCCAGCCGGCATCGTCCGAATGCGCGGGCGCTGCGCCGGCGCGGTGGTGAACCCGAGCGTCCACTTCGTACTCCCCAGATCAAAGGCCAGCATCAACGTCGCACCAGCTGCGTTACACTCGGCCGAACGGGTCGTTGCGGTCATCCGAGCTCCCTCCTTGTTGTGCCCAACAAGCACATGGCGGGGAGCTTAACGCGGCGGCCCGTACTCTTCAGCCGCCTGGTCGGTGCCTACATAGCATCTATCGTCTGAGACAATGGTAACCATGCCTCGACGTCCTTCACCACCACGTCAGCCGCTGCATGTGGTGCGCGGCCGACCGCCGCGCCCGAAACCAACGCCGAAGCGCCCTCCCTCGCGGTGAGTCAGACGAACCATGTCAGGAGAAGCGGCCGTATTTCCCGTCGTGGATGTCGAGTGCCACGCTGGCTATCGTGGCGAGGAGACGCCAAGACGGTTGTGGCTCGGGGAACGCCGGGTCGAAATCTCCGAAGTTGTCGACCGCTGGCTGGCACCCGACCACCGGTACTTCAAGGTGCAAGATACGCAAGGTGATCGCTACATTTTGCGGAACGACGTGGGTGTCGATCGCTGGGAGTTGACGTGGTTCCGTCGCAGGACGGATGAATCCCGACTCCACTCCGGCGGGCTCGATCGGGTTCGCTCGCCGCTTTTCATCGGCGGCATGGTGATACTGTAGCGAAATGGTGACCATACCCGTCGATCGCCGCATCACACTCTGGCGCGGAAGGCTGACCGCCTTCGTCACCGTGGTCAGCGTTGTTGTCGCCGTTCATCCAGGCGCCGCAGCCGTCAAGGTCCAAACCGGCTTCGACAAGACGTTTGACTTTGGGCGGGTACACGCGTGGGGATGGAACCCGGCGGGCGCCGGAAGCATCATGGTGGCGCGAACAGCCGCCGATGATCCCGCGGCCATCAAGCGGTTGGTCGAGCCGATCGTCACCGAAGTCGTCGGCAAGGAGATGCCACGCCGTGGTCTGACGCTCGACCCCACGCCCGATCTCACGCTGACGTACTATGTGCTCCTGACGATCGGCCAGACAGCACAGGTGCAGGGCCAGTTCCTGCCGTCAGTCGCGGCATGGGGCCTGCCGCCCTTCACCGAGTCCACGACGTCGCTCAAGATTGCCGAAGAGGGATCGCTCGTCCTCGACTTGAGCGCCAAAGGACAAGTGGTCTGGCGCGGGATCGGCGCGGCCAAGATCAAGATGGGCCTCGAGATGGACAAGCGCGAGGCCCTTCTGCGCGAAGCCGTCCAGAAGATCCTCGAACGTTACCCGCCGAAGAAGTAGCGGGCCTGCGGCGACGGGAAGAGTGTCGGCGGACCGCTTGCGCGGCCCGGCGCTCTGGCCGGCGGCGTCAACGGCTGATCGGCGTCGGTCAAAGTCTTCAGGAACGCCTCCAGATCCTCCATATCCTGCTCTGACATGGCGGGTGCGCTGCCCAGGGGCCGGCCGTCAAGCGGCGCCTGCCGTATCGAGATTGCCGCGATACTCCAGAGGCAAGTCGTTGAACTTCTGGACGACGCCATTGACGATCGGATACCAGTCTTCCGGCGCCGTGTCGCGCGTGTTGTAGAACCGGATGACATCTCGCAGCGACTTGAGCTGCCCGTTGTGAAAGAAGACGCGGCGAGTCGCGGCGTTCCGCAGCGTCGGCGTCTTGAACATGCCGCAATAGGGGGCGCTGGCCGGAAGAGGATGGTCGGGCCGGCTGCAGATGCCGAGGTCGAAGTAGCCCGGATCCCGATTCGCGGGAATGTCGGGGTTGCGCGGTACCCCGAGCGCGGCGTACGTGAAATCCGTGAAGAGCCGCACGCTGCCGTTCATGCCCGCGCCGTTGTAGTGACACGCGAAGCAATTGCCCTTCGCCGGGTCGTTGTAGACAGCGAACCCGCGCCGCTCTGCCGGCGACAACGTACCGCCGCGCTTGTTGCTCGCGTACAGGTCGTACTTGCTGCTGTACGGATGGAAACTGACGTCCTCCAGTTGAAACGCCTGGAGAGCCTGGGCGGCTCGCAGAAACGCCGCCTCGCTGTCGCGGAAGATGCTCTCGCCGAACACCCGCTTGAATTGATCCGCGTACGCTGCCGCGGCCATCCGCTCCACGACGTCGGCGCGCCGGGCATTGGCCATTTCATTCGGGGAAAGCAACGGGATCTCGGCCTGCTCGGCCAGCGTCGCCGCACGGCCGTCGTGTGTGAGCCCACCTCCGGGTCCTGGTGCGCTGACGCCGTCCGGATTGTCGAGACAGATCGCTGTATGGCGGCGTGAATTCCTGATACCGCAGCGACGGCACCGCGCGGGTGC
Organism: uncultured Acidobacteriota bacterium; assembly: GCA_963724645.1. Taxonomy (GTDB): domain Bacteria; phylum Acidobacteriota; class Vicinamibacteria; order Vicinamibacterales; family SCN-69-37; genus CAVXSP01. The sequence goes on along the minus strand of CAVRVJ010000001.1, from coordinate 888,894 downwards.
CGGCCGCCGTCATTGTCGCGCCGCCAGGCTGAACGGCAAGCCCGTTCGATGGCGCGTACGCATGGCCCGGGTCGTGACACGTGGCGCAGCTGACCTTTCCGGACGCCGACAGCGACCGGTCGAAGAACATCTGCCGCCCGATGTCCGCGGCGGGACTGAGCGATTCTGCGGCGGTCGGCACGCGCATCGCGCCGGCCGTGTGACCGAGACCAGGGTCGCCCGCCAACGCGAGCCCAATCGCGAGCGGCAGCCAGACGGGCCGCCGGTGCACCCGACGGCCGACTACCTGAGCGCCCACGCGTTGAGTTGATTCTGATCGGGGCCGACCTGGGGTGCGGGAAATCCGTTCTTCTGCACGTATCCCGCAGGAATCACGTACGCGTGGTTCATCGGACGCACGGCGTCGAAATGCGGATCTGCGCTGTCCGCATATTCCGGCAACAGCGACAGATGGGCGGCGATGAAGCGCTCCGTGTACTTCGAGCGATTCATATACGACCAATCGTCGCCGGGGTCGGCAAGCTGGAACATGTCCTGCAGTGTGCGGACGAACGAGATATGGCTGTAGGCGTCGCTGTCCACGACATGCTTCGGCGCGTTCGGCTGATTCGTCAAGACGCCGAACACGCTGGTGCCATGGCCCCTGTTGCCGCGGCTGTAGTTCGCGATCGATTCGTCTACCGCGACGGCGCCGTCCGCCGCTCTCGTCAGCACGCCCAGGCTCTCGCCGGCCACGAGCGGACCTGCACTCGGGTTCCAGCCGCAGCAGGAATTGAAACCTGTCGTCGCCGACCCCTCGTCGAACATCAGCACGATCGCGACGCGTTTGGCGGTGTTGGTCCAGACGGGCGAGGCCTGAATCTTCCTGACGAGCCAATCGACGTAGAGATCGCCGCGGTAGATGCCCGGCCCGCCGCTGCAGTCGCTGGCAATGTCAGTGACGGCCGTGCCCTCAACCGTGCCCGAGACCCGGATGCCGTGCATGTCGTCGCATTGGTCCGGCTCGAGGAAGTTCAATTGGCCGACGTCGCCGGACTGCAGGTCGGCGCCGAGCTGATCGACATTCCAGCCGGCCGGCGTCGCGGCGCTCTTCCTGATCGCCTCGTCCCATTGTCCGCCGCCCATCGTGCGGTTGTTCTTGAAGAACTCCGGCGAGCTGCGGACGTCCTGAAAGGCCACCGTTGCGTTGTGTTTGGTGGCGTACAAGGAGGCGGGAAACGGCAGGCAGAAGCCCCTTCGAGCCGATCGCGCCGACCGGGCTGCCTGCCGGATAGATGTGGTCGGCGGCGACGAGCGTCGGGTCGGCCACGCCGTTGAGCCGCCAGTCGCGGCCTGGATTCATGGACTCGCTGTACATCCGCCACGTCATGCCGGCGGCCGTGATCGCCGTGAACAGATTGGCTTTGTGCTTGAGATTGTGATTCGTCGCGTTGACGCACGGCGTCGCGGCCCTCCGGCAGCGGGTCCTCCGGCATGTTCGCCGTGTCTCCCTCGGGCACGCAATTCCACTGATTGTCGTCCGTGACGCCGAAGTCGTCGCCGCTCGCCACGGCGATCCGGTTCGGCTCGCTCGGATTGCCGGTGGAGTAGTAGCTGGTGAACTGGTTGCCGGCGTCCAGGTACGCGTTGATCCGCGGCGCGAGCGGCGAATTCCTGATCGCGGATGTCGCTTTGTTCTCGAGCATGATGATGAAAATGTGGTCGTACCTCGGGATGCCCTCGAGGTTCATCGCGGCCTGCTGCGCTTCCCTCATGGTGATGGCAGGGCTCATCGCGTATGGATTCCTCGCCCGCGCGGACGGCGAGACATCGCGCCGGTCCACCATCCGTGCGGCAAGCCCGAAACGGCGGCTGAGGACGACCGACTCCGCGAGAATTGCAGCGCGCGCGGGGCCCGCCGTCACCTTCGCCGGATCGGCGGCCACCTCGGCTGTCGAAACCCCCAGCCGCGCCGCGACCTGCCCCGCCGCAACGGCGTACGGCGCATCGTCCGCCTCCATGGTTCTGATCACCTCGGTCGAGAGCGGCGTCACCGCGAGGCTCTGGGAGGCCGCGGCCGCGTCAGGCGCCGCGCGAAACACCAGCCGATCCGCTCCGGGCACCGCGGACGAAGCGGCTGGCGAGGGAATCTCCGCGACGATGGGATGGAGGCCGGCGCCGGTGAGCAGGAATGCCCCGCGATCGTCAGCGATTGCGGTCGCCTCGCCAGGCTCGCACGCGCCATTGTCGTTCACGTCCATGCAGACCCGCGCGCCTCGGAAATAGGTGGTGACCGTCTTCGACGGCATGGCCCCGGACGGCGGCGTGAAGTGTGTGCCGGCCACGACCCCGCGCACGGTCGTCAGCGGGCCGGCTGGCCATGCCGGCACGTACAACACCATCGAGGCCGCAGCAACAGTCCACGCGCCAAGAATGCGATGCGAAGAAATGAACGGCATATAGCGATGATTCTACGCGCACCAGATGACCAGGCCGTAACGCGGCCTGCCGACCTCACCGCGGCCGAATAGCAATGCCGCCTTCATCATTCCTCGCCGCACGATCGCTGCGTTGCCGCCGCGAAACACGCCGCGTCGAGGTATCGCACGCCGCCGAACTCCTGGTACTGAAGGATGGTCACGCGGCCGTTTGCGCCGGCTGACCGCTCGAATTGAACCTGCGGAGCGCGAGCGTCGCCCCCACCGGCGAGGGCCTCGGCCAGGACGCGTCCCTTCAACGACCCGTGCGCCGACGGGGTGAGCCCCATGACGTGCAGCAGCGTCGGCATGATGTCGGCATTGCCTGCGGGAGCCGGGTCGCTGAAGCGCGTCTTGAAGTCCGGCCCGAACGCCGCCATGTTGTTGAACGTTTGTTCGCGCCCGAAGCCGCCGTGCATTCCCTGCCCCTCCTGCAGTGTCGTATCCGACAACTGGACGGCCGTCTGAAGGTTCGCCGCGTTCAGATAGAAGACTTTGAAGGTCACTGCGATGGCTGGCCTGGGCATTTTCGACGCGCCGACCAGATTGATGGCGCTCAGCGGCAGGGTACCGGGGAGCCCGCCCGTATTTGTCGTCCACGAACAGACCGCCGACGTAGTCGAAGGTCGTAAGAAGCTCGACCAGGCGTTGCACCACCTCGGTGCTGCCGTCGGGCACGTAGAGCAAGTCCGATCCACCATTGGCGGCCACGATGACGCGCGCATCAGAGGCGTCCAGCTTCGGCGGCGTCACGCTGATGAGGCCGTTGCCGTTCCGCGGATGTTCCCACGCGGAAGCCATGGCATCGACCCGGAGCTTTCGGAACGACCGGCCGGCCTCGACCCGTTGATCTGGATCATAGAGATCGGTCCTCATCGCGAAGGCAAGGTCAATGGCGAGGAAGCCGGTCGGCAGGCTGCCCACGGGGGTATCAATCACACCCCCGTCCACGTACTCGTGCTTGGCGGACTCGCTATTACTGATCGTGCCCGTCCGGTCGATTTCGCGCCGGCCCACGGTGGCCAGGCCATGGTCGGAGGTCACGAACACGTCCGTATTCGCCTTGATGGAAGGGTGCGCATCGAGCCAATCGAGAATCTGCCGCAGGTTGCGATCGGCGTTGCGTATCGCCGCGCGGGACGTCTCGCCGTTGATGCCAGGCCACAGGGCGTTGAGGCTGTCGCCCTGGTTGTGCTGGGTTCCGTCCGGGTCCCGGGACCAATATAGAAGGACGAACGGCTTGTCCGCTCGAGTGAGCCACGGCAGCACCCGCGTCGTCGTGGTGTCGGCAAACCACTGCTGTTGAATGACGTTGGCACTGCGCGTGCCGGCTTTCGATCGGTCGCCGGCGTATCCGTTGTTGTACGGCGAGGTGGCTCCGAACCCGTTCGAGCGTGTGGGCGGTTCGAACGCAAGTCCGGCGGATTGCAGATCGGCGATGAGCGTGGGCGGAACTGGCAGCCCTGCCGCCGATCCAGTGGCGTCATCGACGAGGACGGACTCCGTAAAGGACGGGAACGCGCCGTTGGCTGGTCCGATGGCCGTCAGATCCTGGATGCCGACGGGCCCGACCTTGCCGACGGCCGCCGTGCTGTACCCCTGCGCACGGGCAAGGGCCAGCAGGGACGCTTCACCCAGGTAATTGCCACCGAAGTGATCGTTGAGATCCGCCAGCACGCGGTTGTTCTCGATGAACGGCACAGGCGTGCCGGCGTCCAATCCGAAGTTCCCCGTGTCGAAGCTGGCGAACCCGGGCCAGATGGTATTGCTGAAATTGCCGGTGTCGCCGAGTTGATGTCCAGTAGCGATTGCCGACGCGTTGGCGGTGGTGAACGTCGGGAAGACCGAATGGCCGTTCTCGAAATTGACACCTTCGGTTCGAACGGTCCAGAGAGCCGGCGTGTCGTCCTTGTTGACGGACCCATACCGTAGCCCATCGGCGATGAACAGCACCACGTTGCGACGGGGTGGCTGCGGCGTCTGAGCGGTCCCGATCCCGATGCTCAACAATGCCAACGCGGCACACACGGCCTTCATCGGAAAATGACCCTTCCACGTTGCAGTGAGTCTATGGACGTTAATTGACGTTCCTGTAAACGCACAGGCGCCTTATGATGTCCCTCGCCCAGGGGTGCTGATGCGCTTGCGGTCCGTCCTCCAGTCAGCCAACGTTGCGGCAGTGCTGTGCCTCACAGCGTCTCTCTCCGGCCAGAAGCCCGAGTTCAAGCTGTATTCTGGCACCGACTTTCCTTCAGTCGGCGGGAATCTGTCCAACCACCGGTACTCGACGCTCACCCAGATCAGCAAGTCCAACATCGGCCAGCTTGGCGCCACGTGGATGGTACATCCCGAAGGAACCGTCGGCCAGTGGATGCAGGGTACGCCCGTCGTGGTTGGCGGGACGATGTATATGTCGACCGGCCACATCTGGGCGCGGGACGCGCGCACCGGCGTGCTGAAGTGGCGGTACCCGAATGGGTCGATTACCAGCGCCACCAGTAATTTCAACCGGGGCGTGGCCGTCGCCGAAGGCAAGGTGTTCTCGGCCGGCGCCGGCAACACACTCGTCGCGCTGGATCAATCCACGGGCGCCGTCGTCTGGAAGACGCAACTGGCGGCGCGAGGAATGACCTATGCGCCGGCCACGTATTACGACGGCTTGGTTTACATAGGCGTTGGCGGCGGCGAGCAAGGCGTGCGGGGACAGATTGGCGCCTACGACGCGAAGACCGGCAGGGAAGTCTGGAAATTCTGGACCGTGCCGGGTCCGGGTGAACTTGGATTCGAGACCTGGGAGGGGGACTCCTGGAAATATGGCGGCGCGCCTGTCTGGACGCACCCCGCCATCGATCCTGAGCTCGGGATGATGTACGTGCCGACGGGGAATGCCAGTCCTGATAACGACGGGACGCGCCGCGGCGGCGACAATCTCTTCACGGTGTCGGTCGTCGCCCTGGATCTGAAGACCGGCAAGTACAAGTGGCATTTTCAGGAAGTTCATCACGACATCTGGGACTACGACAGTCCAGTGGCTCCCGTGCTGGTCGACATCACGTATCACGGGCTCCCGCGGAAGATTCTCATGCACGGCGGCAAGACAGGAATGATGTACATCCTGGACCGCACGAACGGCACCCCGCTCATCGGCATTGACGAGCGGCGCGTCGCGCAGGAGCCGCGCATGAAGACGGCGGCGACACAGCCGTTTGCCGTCGGCGACACGTTCGTGCCGACATGCCCCGGGCCCGGCAGCGTCCAGGAAGGCTTTCCGAGCGGCTGCATCTTCACGCCGTACTACACGGAGCCGATCGCGATTGCGCCTGGTACCGACGGCGGTTTGTCGTGGGCGCCGATGAGCTATAGCCCGCAGACCAAGCTCATTTACGTCTGCGGCACGATCAACGTCTCCGGCCACGAGTTCAGACACCAGGAGTTCAACGAAGCGACGGGAAAGCTCTTCACGCCGCCTCCAGGCACGGGGCGCGGGTTCTTCAGGCTGCCCTGGCCGCAGCCGCGCGCCGGCACGGTCACCGCAATGGATCCGACCATCAACAAGATCGTCTGGCAAAAGAGCCTGCCGTGGCCGTGCGGTTCGGGAAGCGGCTTCCTGAGCACGGCAACGGGGTTGCTGTTTCACGGCGAATCCGATGGTCACCTTGTCGTGCACGACGCCGTCACCGGCGACGTGCTCTGGAAATTTCAAACCGGCGCCGGCGCCGACGCGCCGGTGGCCACGTACGAACTGGGCGGCGAACAGTACGTCGCGATTTTGGCGGGGGGCAATCAATACATGAGCTCTGCGATGGGCGATAACCTGTGGGCGTTCAAGATCGGTGGGACGCTGCCCGAGGCCACGGCGCCGCCGCTGCCCGGACCGAAGTTCTGAGGAGAGCTTCTCCACCTTGGAGCTCGCCTACCTTGGAGGTCCTCCACCTTGGAGGTCCTCCACCTTGGAGAAATGAAGGGTATGAAGGAAGGGTCATTGGCTGGCCTGGGCAGCCCGGCGCTGCCGGGCTGTGACTGAGAAACGGATCGCGAGAAACGAACACGCTCCGGATCGCCCTGGCGTGCTCGTTTCTGGCGAGCCGTTTCTCAGTCAAGGCCTGAGGCGGCCCAGGCCAGCCGATCTCCATGTCCTTCATCTCTCCAAGGTGGTTACCTCATCTCTCCCACGCTCCATGCCCTCTCTCCCTGAAGAGAAAACTCTTCATCCCTTCCTTGAGCCGCGCGACGTTGAAATTCAGTAGCAAGGCCTGTTGAGTTCTTGCGAGCTTCAAGTAAGTCATCGTCTGCGCCAGATGCACAGGCAGCAGGTGATCGACACTCTTGATCTCGAGCAGGAGTGCGTTCTCCACGAGAAAGTCCGCGCGGTACCCACAGTCAAGCTGCACTCCCTTGTACACGATCGGAATGATGACTTCCGAACGGTGCGATAGTCCTGACACGGTCAGTTCGTGCGCCAGACATCGGCGGTACGTCGATTCCATGAGGCCCGGTCCGAGCTGAGTGTGGACCTCGATGGCGCATCCGATCACTCTTTGCGCAAGTTGACTGCGATAGACGATGGCCATTCGCTCAAGCATGGCAAGGAACGATCCAGTCCAGCGACAAGGAATCGGCCGTGAGATGGGCGATGGATTGCAGTTCTTGCAACCTTGGAGGACTTTGCAACCTTGGAGAAATGGAGGGCATGAAGAAGAACATTGGCTGGCCTGGGCAGCCCGGCGCTGCCGGGCTGCGACTGAGAAACGGACCGCGAGAAACGAACATGCTCCGGATCGCCCTGGCGTGCTCGTTTCCGGCGATCCGTTTCTCAGTCAAGCCGCCTGAGGCGGCCCAGGCCAGCCGACCGTCCGATCTCCATGCTCTTCATCTCTCCAAGGTGGTGCCCCCACCCGTCTCCATGCCCTTCATCTCTCCAAGGTTTATGGAGATCTCCAGGCCCGCGAACGGCGGTAGACTCCACCGGCGAGGTCATATGGCCGCACCAGGAACGCGCACGTGTTTCGCGATACTCGGCGGTACGCTCATCGTGCTGGCAAGGGTCACCGGCGCCGGACAAGCACCGCGGATCGATCCCTACCTTCCGAGCCCGATTGGCCTTTCAGAGGCCGACATCGCGGCACTCAAGTCGGACCTGGCAAGGCTCGGGGACCAGGTGCAACGTCTCAAGACGAAATACCCGGCCGGTCCGATGCACGCCCGCGTCGCGGACGTCGAGGTGTTCTGGGCAGGCCTCCACAATCAGATCGAACAGAATCTGCGCACTGATCTCGTCCGCGCGCAACGGGCCGTGCAGGCGGGTCTCGAACGAGCGACCCAATTGATGGACGGCCAGACGCCCTGGATGACCCAGAACGGCATCCGCGGGTTCCATTCGCGGCTGGACGGGTCGGCGCAACCGTACATCCTGAACGTGCCGGCGAACTTCAATGCCGCCGATCTCCGCAAATATCGGCTCGACATCTTTTGCCACGGGCGGGACGAGGGCACGTACGACCTGAACTTCATGTTCGGCAAGAGCACCACCAACTTCAACAACATGCCGCTCAGTCCCGGACCGGACCGCTTCATCCTCCAACCGTTTGGCCGGTACAGCAACGCCAGCCGGTTCGCGGGCGAGACGGATGTGCTCGAGGCGATCGATTCGGTCGAGAAGGCCTACGCGATCGATGAGAACCGCGTCGTCATGACGGGTTTCTCGATGGGCGGCGCATCCGCGTGGCAGTTTGGCGTGCATTACCCCGGCAGATGGGCGGCGGTCTCCGCGGGTGCCGGATTTACCGAGACGAAGGATTTCCTGAAACTCACGCCGCAGACGATGCCGCCCGCCTACCAGCAGACGTTATGGCACATGTACGACGTCAAGGACTACGCGCTGAACGCGTTCAATACGCCGATCATCGCCTATTCCGGCGAGATTGACGCACAGAAGCAGGCCGCGGACGTGATGGAGAAGGCGATTCAAACGGAAGGCATGACGCTCGAGCACCTGATCGGGCCGAAGACGGCTCACGCGTATGAGCCGGCGACGCGACTCAGGTTGATCGCCAGGCTCGACGAGCTCGCGGCGAAAGGCCGCAATCCGTCGCCGGCGGAGATTCGCTTCACGACGTGGATGCTGCGCTACAACAAGCTCTATTGGATCGAGATCGACGGGATGGACCGGGAGTGGGAGCAGGCGCGTGTCGAGGCCAGGGCTGGCGCTGACGTCGTTCGAATGACGACGGTCAACGTCTCCGCCCTTCACCTTGACTGGGGCACCGGTCAGGCGCCCGCTCCAACGGGCCGGAAGCTGCCGCTCGAGATCGACGGACAAAGACTGGTCCTACCAGCTGTTGCCGCGGACAAATCCCTGACTGCCAGCTTGATCAAAACCAACGGGCGATGGCGGCTTGGCATGCTTCCCGCCAACGCCCTGCGAAAGACCCACGGCCTTCAGGGTCCAATCGACGATGCCTTCATGGACTCGTTCATGATCGTGCGACCAACGGGCCAACCGTTCAACGACGCCGTGGGCCAGTGGGAGCAGGAGCAGTTCGCGTTTGCGGTCAGCGAATGGCGAGGCGTCTTCCGGGGCGAGCCCCGGGTCAAGAACGACGTCGCGGTCAACGACGCGGATATCGCGGCACACAACCTCGTACTGTTCGGCGATCCGTCGAGCAATGCGGTCTACAAAAGGATCGCTAGACAGCTTCCCATCAAGTGGATGCCTGCCGGAATCACGGTGGGGTCCGAGACGTTCTCCGCGGCAACTCACGCGCCCGTAATGATCTTCCCGAATCCGCTGAATCCGAAACGATACGTCGTTGTCAATAGCGGGTTCACGTTCCACGACCAGTCGAATAACGACCTGCAATCGCCGAAGTTGCCGGATTGGGCTGTCGTGAACATCACCGAGCCGGGCAATCGTCAGTTGCCGCTCTCGGTCAAGGCGCAGGGCTTCTTCGACGAATTCTGGAGACTTCAGTAGGGCACGTCGCCCGCCGGCCGCGAGGCCAGCGCGGTGTGACCTGATTCGGGTCAAGTGTGAGATGCTATCGGGCGGCTCGGGAAGGCAGGCGACATGGCACGCACGCCGCTGTTCACTCGACTGCAGGATCTCTTCGCGGCCTTCGCGGAAAGAGACGGCACAGACCTGCCTGCGACCGCGACGACACCGGTGCGGGCCAGTCGCCGTGACTTCCTGAAGATTGCGGCCGCCGGCACCGCCGGCACGATTGTCTCGCCGAAACGGACGCTGGCCGGTTCCGCGCCACGGATCGCGATCGTCGGTGGAGGCATCGCGGGCTTGACTGCGGCCCTCGCGCTGCAGGACGCCGGACTTCGCTCGACGATCTACGAAGCCGCGACCCGTGTGGGCGGGCGAATGCACTCGGACACGACCACGTGGCTGAACGGACAGGTCAGCGAACACTGCGGCGAGCTGATCGACAGTACCCACAAGACGATTCTGGGCCTCGCCAAACAATTCAACATCAGTGTCGCTGACGTACTGTCCGCGGAGCCGGTGCACTCGACCGACACGTACTTCTTCTCCGGCCAGTACTACTCGCGCACGGCGGCCAACGCGGATTTCAACGCGGTGTACCACGCCGTCAAGAAGGATCTCATCGCGGCGGGCTATCCCACTCTGTACACGAGCTACACCAAGGCAGCTTACGACCTGGACTACCTGAGCGTGTACGACTGGATCGAAACGCGCGTCCCGGGCGGCCACGCCAGTCTCATGGGGCAGCTTCTGGATGTGGCGTACAACATCGAGTACGGCGCTGAGACGATGGCCCAGAGCTCGCTCAACCTGATCTACCTGCTGGCGTACCAATCCGCGCCCGGGAACTTCCGGATGTTCGGGCGATCGGACGAGCGGTACCACCTGGCGGGTGGCAATGAGGCCTTGCCGCGCGCGATCGCCGCGGCACTGCCGGCCAGCAGCATCCAACTCGGCGCGGCGCTCACGGCGATCGCACGCAATCAGGATGGGCACGTACTCCCTCGACTTCAGGATCGGATCCGCGAAGACGACCGTCGTCGTGGACCGCGTGATCCTCACGATTCCGTTTTCGGTCCTGCGGCAGCTTGATTACCGCCGTGCCGGTTTCGGCGCGGTGAAGACCATGGCCATTCAGCGGCTGGGATATGGCATCAATACGAAGCTGCAGCTGCAGTTCAACACGCGGTACTGGAACCAGCCCGGACCGTGGGGTCCGAGCAACGGGTCCACCTACGCCGACACGGGCTACCAGTGTTCCTGGGACGTGACACGCGCGCAGAACGGCGCGACCGGCATTCTCGTCGACTATACCGGCGGCACGATCGCCGCGGGGTTCACGGGCGGGGGCAATCCGGCCACGGTCGCCGCGTACGCACACAATTTCCTCAATCAGCTGGAACCGGTCTATCCAGGCATCACGCAGCAATGGAATGGCCGCGCGACGCTCGATACGCCCGCGACAAATCCGTATTTCCTGGGGTCGTATTCGTGCTGGCTCGTCGGCCAGTACACGCTTTTTGCAGGCTCCGAGGGCGAGCGTTCAGGCGGCTGCCATTTCGCCGGAGAGCACTGTTCCACCAACTTTCAGGGCTTCATGGAAGGCGCGGCTCAGGAAGGCGCCCGCGCCGCCGGCGAGATCGTGAGCGATTACCGGCGCTGACTTCTCTTCACGCGGGTGATCACCTCGCCGGGGGCGAGAGCCGGGCCTCCGCCCGCTTTACGATGCCTTTCGGAAGACCTGCCGGATGGCCGATTGATTCTGCTGTTGATCGGCAGCGAAGTCTCCGTGCTTGGAGAGGTCGACGTCCTTCAGTAACTGGTCGACGGTCTTCCCGGCCTTCTTCCCGGCCGAGACCTGCTTCCAGAGGTCGTCGAGAAATGCGCTCTGGGCTCTGAGCGTCTCGGTCGTGCCAAGGCTTCCGTGCCCGGGCACGACGGTCTTCACGTCCCACTTCGCCAGATCCAGCAGCACTTGTGCCCAGTGCGGCACGTCCGCGTCGCGGTCGCCGACATTGTTGCCGAACCGCCAGTTGACTAGGAGGTCGCCGGTAAAGAGGATGCCCTCTTTCGGCAACCAGGCCACGGCATCGCCGATCGTGTGCGCCGGCCCCACGCGTCGCAGCTCCAGTCGCCGTTCGCCATCGTCGATCGCCATGAACTCGCCGAACACGACGGTAGGTTGTTGCAGGCGGTAAGGCGCCAGACTGTAGGTCTGGTTTTTCGACATGGAGTCCCACTCGCCTTTACCCTTCACGGCCAGTTCGCTTGCGCATTCCTGCGAGCACACGACCGTGACGCCCTGGTCGGCGAGGATGCTGTTGCCCTGCGTGTGATCCCAGTGATAGTGGGTGTCGAACGCGAATCGAATCGGCTTGGTTGTCGTCTTCTTGATCTCGGGCAGGGCAGCCTGAATGCCCCACGGCGTGTTTGCGTCGATGATGACAACGAAGTCGCGGAACTCAATCCAACTCGTATTGGCGGGAAGCCTGGCGTCCTTGTCACCCTGGCGCGAGTAGACGCCGGGCGCCAGTTGACGCACCGGCCCGCCCTGCGTCTCGGCCGTGCGCTCGTACGCCACGAGCAGGAGAGCCCCCAGGAAGCCGCAGAGGAAGATTCGCTGCATCGAGCAAAGTTCTACGCCGGCCGTGGACCGGAGTCAACCCTCCTTGGACACATTCTTTCTTTACGATGCTTGCGCAAACCGCGCAGGCTCGATCCTGCGCAGGACGAAGAACACGCTCGCCATGGCAAGGAACGGCAGAATCCCCGCGGCGATGAACACGCGCGACCAGCCGTACTGGTCCACGATGATGCCGGTGTAGAGAATCGCGAAGGTGACCGCGCCGTTGTCTCCAAAACCGGCAATGCCATTGACGCGGCCGGCGAGGTTTTGCGGGACGATGTCGCCGACCGTGCCGATGTAGGTCGCCGCGTACCACTGGTTGCCGAACAGCGCCAGGCCCATCAGCAACACGGCGAGCGCAGTTGTTCGAAACGAACGGCATCGTCATGCTGAGCGCACCGAGACTGAACGCGCAGACGAACCCGAGCTTGCGGCCACGATCGGATCCCATCGCCTTCACGAAGCGATCGGTGAAGATGCCGCCGAAGACGTTGCCCATCATTCCAAAGACCTGCGGCACGGACGCCATGAGCCCCGTGCGAACAGCGTCAAGCCACGGCCGTTCCTCAGATAGAGCGGCAGCCATGTCCAGTAAAACGTCGTGATCGGCCCTGAGAAAACGCGAATGAGAAGCAGCCCGAGCACTTGATGATTGGCGAGCAGCCGGCCGAGCGGCACCTCACCAGCCGGTTGGGCGGCAGCCGCCGAGCGCCGGTTTGAGCGCCACGCCGCTCATCGTCGCCTTGTCCGGAAAGATGGCGCAGCCATGGGATCAGCCAGAGCAGACCCGAGCACGGCGGGGATCACGAATGCCATCCGCCAGCTCGACACCAAGCGTCGCGACGAGCAAGCGACAGGATCAGCGGACCGGCGATGACCGATCCGAGCTGCGCGCCCGCGTTGAACACCCCGCCCGCGCGGGAGCGCGTTTCCTTCGGGAACAACCCGGCGAGCGCCTTGATCCCGCCGGTGTAGTTGCCGCACTCGAACAGGCCCATGACGAAGCGCAGCAGGAAGAACCCCGCGAGCCCCGCGCCCAGCGCCGGCATGCCCGGGAATCACCGACCAGATCGCGGTCGCGACGCGTCTCGATCGCCGTGCCCGGTCCGGCGAAGCGCGTGCGCGGCGCAGACCACGCGACCACCCGAGGAAGATCGTCGCCAGGCCGATCTTCGTGCCGACGCGATCCATGAACGTGCCGGCCGGAATCTGCCCGAGCATCATCCCGAGATTGAAGATCGTGGCGACGTAGCCGTACTGCGCGTTGCTCCAGCCGCCACTGCTCTCGCAGGATCGTAGCGAGCTGCGAGAGTGTCTGCCGATCGATCAGGTTGATCATGATCGACGCGGACAGCAGCGCGACGATGGTCCAGCGGGTGCGTGAAGAAAGGCCAGACTCGGCGTGCGACGGGGACGTCATCGTGGTCGCTGTCATTGTCATCGCTTTCTTCATTAGTGCGCGTGGGGCCCCACCCCCGCGCGCTTACGCGCTTCGCGCGACGGCCTTTCGGCCTTGCCGCGGCGGCTGCGCCGTCCGCGGGCGTATTCAATCGTCTGTCCATTGTCTTGTCTTCGCCGACCGTTGCAGCGCCTCGAGCACCTCCTGCACGGCGACTCCGTCGGCGAAGTTCGGATGAAAGTCCTCGCCTGCGTGAAAGGCAGTCGAGGAACTCGGCGAGCGAGGCGATGAACGTGTGTTCGTAGCCGATGATGTGGCCGGGCCGCCAGAAATTGCCGAAGACCGGATGTTTCAAGTCGGTCACGAGCAGGTCGCGAGCGTCCCTGCTCGGTCGAGGCCGTCGTCGCATCGAAGAACTCGAGGTGGTTGAGCCGCTCCAGATTGAAGCGCAGCATGCCGCCGGAGCCGTGGATCTGGAACATCTGCGCGTTGCGGTAGCCAGATGCCGAAGCGCGTCGCCTCGAACATGCCCGCGCTGCCGTTCTGAAAATTCATCAGCGCCATGAACGCGTCGTCGACGCCGCGGCCGGGAATCAGCGTGCGGGACTCAGCGACGACGTCGGTCATCGGGCCCGTTGAGAAACAGGGCTGTGTCGAGGCAGTGCGTCAGCAGATCGCCGGCGGCGCCCGATCCGGCCTGCGCCGGGTCCATGCGCCAGGTAGCCGCCCGCGTCGTGTCCGCGCCCCATTGCTGCATGTAGGCCGCGTTGTAGTGGAAGATCGTGCCGAGCCGTCCTTCTGAAATGAGCTGCTGCGCGAAGGCCATGGCCGGCAGACGCCGGTAGTTGAACCAGACCTTGTTCGGGACCGAGCGCGCGGCATCAGCCATCGCGCGCGCCTCGGCGACCGACAACGCCAGCGGCTTCTCGCAGAGGACGATCTTGCCGGCCTGTGCGGCCGCGATGGCCGCCGGCGCGTGGAGGTGATTGGGCAGCGCGATGTCGACGAGATCGATGTCCTTGCGATCGATTGCCGCCCGCCAATCGGTCGCGGTCTCCTCCCACTCCCAACGTTCGGCCATGCCGGCGAGCGCGGCCTCGTCGACGTCGCACAGCAGCGAGCGCCGAAGCCGGTAGGGCAGATCGAAGAAGTGCCCGGCCTGGCAGTAGGCGTTGGAGTGCGCCTTGCCCATGAAGCCGGTGCCGAGCAGAGCGACGCGGAGATCGGGCTTCATCGGACAAAGGGTGAGAGGGTGAAAGCGTTAGAGGGTGAAAGGGGGAGTCGAAGGACAGAGATGCGCGAAAGGGTCGAGAGTCGTCGATCTCGCTCTCAGCACCTTTCACGCTCTCACCCTTTCACCCTTTTGCTCTTTACACGGGTCTTGATTTCCTCGTGCCGCGCGTCCCATGCCAGCACCCTATTCTGCTGCATGGCTTCGAGCGCGAGCAGGCAGGGAAGCGCCGAGTTGTAGCCGACTCTCCAGCGGCGCGTTGGTCTTCCTGTTCTTGGCCTTCAGAGAGTCGAGGAAATTCCGCGTGTGCACGTGGAGCGGGTAGTCCTCTTCGACGCCCCCGCGTGGATTGACGTAGACGTTCAGCTCGACGGGCGGTTTGCCGCCGCCGCGGCCGCCAACCCGCCGGGCGCGCCACCAGGTCGCCCCGACCGGGACCGCCCGCGCCGCCACGTCCGCGTCCCCCTCGTCCTGCGCCCGCGCCCGCCGGCGCCGGCGCGCTGGCGCCGCCGGCGTCGTGCCCAACTGCACGTTGCCCGCTCCCGGCGGCGGCTCCGGACCGACCCGGTTACGCGTCGTCTGGACCGGCGGCCGCAGCGCCCAGCCCATGCGGTTGACCTGCAGCGTGCCGTTGCCCGCATAGAAGAAGACGCCCCAGCCTTCGATGTCGGGCGTCTTCTCGTCGGCGAAGTTCGGCCGCGGATAGACGCTGTTGGCGAACGTCATCATGTGCGTGTCGAACTGCCACGCGATCGAGAACGTGTTGAAGACGCATTCCGGATCGATGTTCGGCGTCGAGTAGAACCCGATCGCCGACGTCTTGAGCGGCGCCTTGGCTGTCCGCGTTCATGAACCAGTTCGCGACGTCGACGTGGTGCGCGCCCCAGTCGCCCACCAGGCCGCTGCCGTACTCCCACCAGCCGCGGAAGCCGAGATAGCCCTGCTTGAACGCCTTCTTGGGCGCGTCCACCTGCCACGCGTCCCAGTCGAGCGTTCCGTGGGCACCGGCACCGGGTCCTGCTGCTGCGCGGAGTACGCGCCCGGCTGCTGGATGAGCACGTGCGTCACCGGGTCGAGCATTCTCAGCATCTTCTTCGCTTCGATGAAGTGATCCCAGCTCCGCTGGTGCGTGCCGACCTGGACGACGAGGTTCGGTCCTTGTTGTAGGCGTCGAGCATCGCGTTGATGCGCGCGACGATGTTCGAGATCGGCTTCTCGACGTAGACGTGCTTGCCGGCGGCGATCGCGTCGACGAAGATCTTGCTGTGCGAGAAATCCGGGCGTCGCGATGAGCACCGCGTCGATGCTCGTTGTCGGTCGAGCACTCTGCGGTAGTCGCCGACGATCGGCGGATCTTGGCAAGCGGACGGTTGGCCGACTGGAAATTCGCCAACTTCTGCTGGTTGACTTCGCAGCCCATGTGAACTGGCAGTCCTGATTGCGCGTGAGCGAGTCGAACACCCGCGCCGCGCGCGTCCCCATGCCGATGACGCCCATGCGGACGCGGTCGTTGGCGCCCTGCCAGCCGAACAATGGTCTGGCGGCAGCCACGGTCAGTGCGGCCGCGCCCGTCTTCAAGAACTCCCGTCTGCTTGCCATGGCTGTCTCCTTTTTCTTGATCCGGGGGTTTCTCCCGCGGACCCCCTGCCCTCTCGCTCACGGGGCCTTCGATTCCCGTTCCGCTCTCGTGGCTGCCTGCCGTCGCCGGTCTGGCAACGACGGCGATCCGCGGTGATGACCTAAGATTTTCGAAAATCTTGACTGAGCGCGTAGACTACACCTGATTCAGGGAGCGCGCAAGGCAGGTAAAACGCACGCTCTTGGCCCAACAAGCCGCGAGTCCGCCAAGCCTGCAAGTCGGCCAGCCCGGGAGTGGGCGCCTGTTTCGAGTCCTCGGCCCGGAAAAAAAGGCGGGCGACGCAGTCGCCCGCCTTCTGTCGAATCGTGTCTGGTCTTCGTTAGAACGAGAACCGGATCTGGCCCTGGATCGAGCGAAGCGCCCCCGCGCCGGTCACCGCTCCGAAACCCGCGTTGTTCGGTTTCACTCTATTGGGATCGATCGAGCCGTCCGCGAGGTACTGCGAATTGCGCACGGTCAGATCGGTCGGCGAGTTGAGCTGAAGCGTCGTCTGACGCGCGTTGAATTGCACGTGGTTCAGGGTATTGAACACGTCCACCCGCAACTGGAGCTGACGGCCGCCGCCCAGTTTGATGTTGCGTGCGATTGCCGTGTCCAGGTTCCGCGCGCCGCACGCCACGAACTGGTTCTTTCCGGACTCGAGCGCGACACTGCCCGGCTGCGGGCCGCTGAACGCCACAGACGTCAGCGGGAACGAGGCGTTGGAACCGCCGCTCGCCATCTTGTTGTTGAACTGCGAGTATTGATCGCCCGAGCACCCCGACCCGATGATCCCGAGGTTCGGAATCACGATGCGCGCGGTGTAATCAGGCGACCCAGTGAGATTCGTGCCGCCCCCGTTCTGGTAGCTGTACCGAATGTCGTACGGGCTGCCCGAGTCGATCGTGAAGATGCCCGACAGCTGCCAATCGTTGATGACCAGCCCAACGGCTTTGAGCGCGGGCTTGTCCGATACCAGCCTCGGAAGCTGCCAGACGAAGTTGCCCTTCACGATGTGCCTTGTGTCGCCCCTGATCGCTGAACATGCTCTCTGCTGTCGCCTGATCGGACCGAACGACATAGCTGCCATCCGGGTTGTGGTTGATTCGCAGGTTTGGCGTCGATCCGGTGACACCCAGCGCATTGCTGTGGTCGTAGATGGCCCAGTTACAGTTCACGCCGAACGATACTCCGTGGCTGAACCGGCGGTTGTACGACGCCTGCACGGAATGGAACGTCCGATAGTAGCGGCCCATGTTGATGTTGATGTTGCCGTAGCCGCGGTACGCGCGGACCAGATTGTTGCTCACGGTGCAGCCCGTCGTCGAGGTCGTGTCGATGCCGGCGCCGCCATCCCGCGGAGATACGTGCCCAGATCGATCGTGTTGATGTTGGCTGAGTTGGCGCCGCCGCTCGCGCTGAGGATGTCCTAGGCGTGATGGCCGACGTACTCGAAATCGACGGCCGAGGCCCACGGCAAGCGCGATCTGTACGCCGCCGTTCCACTGCACGTCCTTCGGCAGTCTCGCGTCGTACTCGTAGCGACGTGACGATCGGCACCGGTCCCGTCTTGAACTGCGCGTTCTGCAAGGTCTGGAGGAAGCCCCACTGCGACTGCGTGCTCGTCGCCACGGGCGGATTGCCCACCGTGCTGAACACCGAGTTGCCGTCGGGCCGATCGAAGAAGAGGCCGACGCGATCCGCGGAACACGACCCTTTGCTTGCCGGTGACGTCGTACGCCGCCCCAAACCGAGGCGTGACGCCAAGCCACGGCCACATGTAGCCGGTGTTGGCGATCCCATGACCAGCCTGCGTGAGACCCGTCTGCCCCGTCGCCAGAGCCGAGAATGACGTTACCGACAAGTGGCCCCGACCCGGCGGGCGAGCAACTGTCCGGTTCGCGGATCCTTTGCCACGCGATTGACGCCGCTACATGTCGCCGTGTTGCCGACGCACCCCGGCACGTACAGGAATGGCGCGGTCGCGATGTCGAGGTTTCAGGCCGGAATGTCGAGACCTGGTTGAACTGGTCGTACTGCGGCGTCTGGTGGACGAAACGGAGGCCGTAATCCAGCGTCAGTTTGCGGTTCATCTTCCAGTTGTCCTGCAGGTACCACTCGACGTTGTTGTAGAGGAAGCTGCCCTCGATGAACGCCGACTGCTGGCCGTAGGTCGAAAAGGCGCCGATGGCCGCATTCGCCCAGGGGAACGCCGTATCGAACGAATTGTTCGTGTCGTTTCCGAAGTTCAACGCGCCCTGGAACGACGGGGCGCCGTTGCCGCCGGCGCCGAAATTTTGCGCCTTGTAGCTGTGGTTGACGTAGAAACCGAACTTGAACGTGTGCGTGTTCCGAATCTTGGTCAGGCTGATGCTGAAGTCCTGCGTGCGGTTGATGTTCATGAACCCGGGGAAGCTCTGATTCGGCGGCGCGCACGACTGATTGCTGCTCGCGCTGCCGTTCACGGTGCAGCTGCTCGGGGCGGTCCGGCTCGTCGTCCCGGACACCGACCAGGAAAAGACCGGGGGCATCTGGAAGGTATCGCCGACGAGGAACGGCACGCCGACCTCCTGAAGCGCCTTGTACTCGTAGTAACTCGTGTTGACCGGAATATCGCCCGTGAACGGAAACGCGATCGCGCCGAGCGTGCAATCTGCGATGGCCCGCCTTGAGATCAGGCGGACACACCGACGTTGTTGCGGTTCGAGGGATCGTTGATGTTCGGCGTGCCGAGCCGGTTCTGGTTCATCCCGTACGTCGCCTCGATGAACGTCGTCGGATTCAGGTTGTAGTTGACGGTGCCCGACGAGTTGAACGACAGCGGGAATTTCTGTATCGTGTCGTTGAAGCCAGGAATCGTGCCGATGTTGGGCACGACGCGAGCGGTCTGGCCGCTCCACTTGCCGCTGATACGCCAGTTCGACGAAAGCTGATAGTCGACGCGATAGGTCGGCGCGAAGGTCAGCGTGTTCGTCACCGGAGTCGAGATGCTGCCAGTTGTACGGGGACGATGATGTCCAGTTCGGGCAGCTCGGTCCGGGGCAGTTCGGAAGCGGATATTGATTCAGCAGTGCGATCCCGGGACCGTACAGACGACTCACCGGGATACGGCCCACAACGCCGCCATCAGCGAAGCAGGCCGTGGTCGTCGTTGCCGGCGCACGCGCTCTGCCCGAGGCCCGCCGCGTTGGTGGGATTGTAGATGAGGTTGTACGCCCTGCCATTCTGGTCGACCGATTGGGAGAAATCGCCGCGCCGCTCGAGCGCGGTGGGGAGCCTGAGCTGCGTCACGTTGTTGCCGGTCTTCCTCGGGCGGAACTCCGACGTGTAGAAGAAGAACAGCTTGTTGTTGCCGCCCGGCTTGCCGACCGGTCCGCCAATCGAGTATCCCCAGTCGCGCTGATCGGAAACCGCCTTGGCCGAGCCGTTCTGCTGGTTCGCCCAGCTGTTCGAATTCCAGTCGGAATGGCGCTCGTAGTCGTAAAACGACCCGTGGAAGCGGTTGGTCCCGCTCTTGGTCACGGCCGACACCTGCAGGCCGATCGACCGGCCGTACTCGGCGTTGTACCCGGACGTGATGACCTTCACCTCGGATACCTGATCGATCGGCAGATTCAACCCGCCCATCAGGCCGTTGTTGCCGGTGTCCATGGCCGAGATGCCGTCGATCATGAAGTTGCTGCTGGCCGCTGCCGCCAATTTTTGCGGTGCCGCCCACGCCGGGGATGAGCGCGAGGAACTCGGTGAAATTATGGCTGGTGCCGCTCGGCAGGTTTTCGAGCTGCACGCTCTGGATGACGCCCGACCGCTCGCCGCTCGCGGCTTGAATGACCGGCGCTTCCGCCTGAACCGTTACCGTTTCGGTCTGACCGCCGACTTGCAAGATCAGCGCTTCGACGGCGATGCGGTCGCCGCCGCTGACCTTCACACCCTTGCGCGACAGGGGCTTGAACGATGGCATCGACACCTCGACGGTGTACATGTCGGCTTTGACGTTCGGCACGGTGTAACTGCCCTCGGCGTTGGTCACAACCGGTACGGTCTTGGTGCCCTGGGTCTCGCTGGTCAACACAACGCTCGCACCGGGGATCACGCCGCCCGATGCGTCTGTCACGACTCCGGTCACTGCTCCGGTCGTGATCTGCGCCTTTGCGGGCGACGCAGCCACGAGCAGCACAACGAGTATCGAGGCAAGTGCTGTCACGATCCATTTCGCCATAGCAACCCTTCCTCCAAGCGATGAAACGACTCACGCCTATTCACCCGCCTCCGGGCCGCCACGCGGCGCGCCCGAACGACGAAGCCCCCTTTGGGAGAGGGCTGCGAGCTATCAATGGGTTCTCGCGGATACTAGCACGGGTGTATCGACAAAAGATCTGATTTTCGATAATCGCCCTTCCGTGGGTAAGTCACGGCTCGAGGCGTCAAACGGGTCCCAACAACGACTAGAACGTGTCCAGATGCTCGAGCGCAGGCGGGGAGTTCGGCCTGAGCTCAAAGCGCAGGTTGACGCAGTTCCCTCGTACTCACAGGTCCTCAGTATGAGGATCTACATTTTCCCGCTGGGTGACGCGAGTGCCAGCACGATGTCATCGATACCGATCCGCATTTTCGAAAAGGGCGGGGCCCCACGATCCCCGCGCCGTTCGCGCGGGCTCGCGCGCATCCGCGCGCTCGCACAACCTGAGCGGGCTCAGAGTTCCTTAATCGCAATCACGCGCCATCGCCAGAATCCGCCCGGTACCCAACGCTGCGGACCGCCATGCACCTGGATGGCGATCGGGCCTTCGATCGCGTTGTCGACGGCATGATTGGCCGTGTCTGTGTAGTCCGTGATCTGGGTGTCGTTGAGCCACACGATCGCGTGTGGGACGTCGCCGGTCACACGAATCCGGACAGTGTTCCAATCCTCACGTTTCCAGACTTTCATCCAGGGGTTTTCGCCAACCGCTGTGGCACCGCCGAGCGCAATGCCCGGGACGATTGTCGGCGTGCCCGCACCTCGCGGACCCGCCCCGCGCGCTGCGCCGCCTGGTTGTGCATTTGCGGCGGCGCCTCCGGGCGGCGCGGGGCCGCCTGGCGTCTGACCTCGAGCGGCCGGCGCCGCTCCCGCGCCACCGGCGCGCCCGCATCCCTGCATGCCGCCCTCGCAAATCACCGCTCCGATGCTGCCGCCGGGCAAGTAGTCCATCGTGACCTGGTAGGCCGCGCCCCATTCAGTCGACCGGAAGAACAGGCCGCTGTCACAGCCCCAATCCGGCTTCACTTCCATGTAGAGCTCGAAGTTCTTGAACTTCCTGTCAGTGAGAAGAATGCCGCCGCCCCCGAGCGGCATCTGCGTGCCGACGATCAGGCCCTGCTGCACGTGGAAGTCGGGGGTGTGGCCATGATGATTGATCGGACTGACGTGCCAGCCCGCGAGGTTCTCGCCGTTGAAGAGCGGCGTGAAGCCCGCCGGAATGTTCATCGGCGGCGCCGGCCGTTCGAAGCCGATGAAGTTCGGCTGGTTCGGACGCGGATTCGCCGGATCGGTCGCGACGCCGCCTGGCACCGCCGTTCCACCCTGTCGGCCAGTCGCTGGTGCCGGTGCCGGCGGAGGCGTCACGACGCCGCCGGTGGGAACGGTCGGTCCCGGTACACCCTGTCCCGCCAGCATCGGCATCACGCCGGCCGCCACTGCAATCCCACAGATGAGAAAAACGTGCCTCTTTCGCATGGCCCATGCTCCTTCAGGAAATCGCCTCTCGGTTCGAGCCTGAGGTGAAATTTTCGAAAATCCTGTTATTGTGTCCGCGAGTATACGACAACAGAATTCACGGTTCCGAGGTCTCCATGTCCCACCACTCCTCGTCATGCCGTTCTCTTTCCCTGGTCGTTCTGTTGATCACGGCAGCCGGCTTTTCGCTGCTGGCGCAACAAGGTGCGCCGCCACAAGGGGGCGCCGGCCAGGGCGCGCCGCCGGCGGCCCCCGGCGCGCCAGGCGGCCCCGCTGGCCGGGCTGGTGGACGAGGCGGCCGCGGCAACACCGGCGTCAATGTCGGTGGATCGATGCGAG
Source organism: uncultured Acidobacteriota bacterium (assembly GCA_963724645.1). GTDB lineage: Bacteria > Acidobacteriota > Vicinamibacteria > Vicinamibacterales > SCN-69-37 > CAVXSP01. The sequence continues at coordinate 866,518 of CAVRVJ010000001.1, read as the reverse complement.
ACGACCCGGCATATGCGAACGTGGATTTCTCGCCCAGGACGCCGGTGCTGCCGCTCCCGCCGGCGGAAGAAGCAAAGCGTCTCTGGATGCCGCCCGGCTTCAAACTGCAGGCGGTGCTGGCGGATCCCGATATCGAAGAGTCCGCGCAAATCGCGTTCGACGGCAACGGCCGGATGTTCGTGCTCGAGCTGCGAGGTTACATGCAGGACAAAGACGGCAGCGGGGAACTCCTGCCGGTCGGCCGCATTTCCGTCCACGAGGATCGCGACAACGACGGCGTCTACGAGACGCACCATGTGTTCGTCGACAAGCTCAGCTTTCCGCGTTTCGTGATGCCCATCGGTGCGAATGCGATTCTGACGAAGGAATCGAACGCAGATGAGGTCTGGAAATACACGGACACGAACGGCGACGGCGTGGCGGACAAGAAGGATCTGTTCGCAAGCGGGTTCGGCCGGCTGGCGAACGTCGAGCATCAGGAGAGCGGGCTGATGTGGTCGATGGACAACTGGCTGTACAGCACGGTCAACGCCGTGCGTCTCCGCTGGACGCCCAACGGCGTGATCAGGGAGCCGACTGGCGCCAACGGATCCCAGTGGGGCGTGACGCAGGACAATTACGGCAAGCCCTGGTTCCAGGCCGGCGCGAGCGGCATGCCGGGGTACTTTCAGTTTCCGATCGAATACGGCAACTTCGCGAATCCCGATCAATTCGAGCCCGATCTCACGATCACATGGGGCGCCCCGGTGCTGATTGCCGACATGCAGGGCGGCCTCAACGCCACCCGCATGCCCGATGGATCGCTCGCACGCGGAACAGGCGCCGCCGGCAACGACGTGTATCGCGGCGACCGGCTGCCGAAAGACATGATCGGCGACTACTTCTACGGAGAGGTCGTGGCCCGCATCGTCCGGCGGCTTCATCCGATCAAAGCCGAGGGGCTGACCCAGCTGCGCAACGCGTATCCGCTGTCCGAGTTCATCCGGTCGACCGACCCGTTGTTCCGTCCGACTGACCTCACCACTGCACCAGACGGCACGATGTACATCACGGACATGTATCGCGGCATCGTGCAGGAGTCGCAGTGGTCCGGCCCAGGCACCTACCTTCGCGCGCGCGTCGAGCAATATCAGCTCGACAAGGTCGTGCGCCACGGCCGCGTCTGGCGCCTGACGTACGAAGGCACGCCCCGCGACACGACGCCGCCGCGCATGTTGAACGAGACCGCCGCGCAGCTCGTGACGCATTTATCGCATCCGAACGGCTGGTGGCGTGACATGGCGCAGCAACTGCTCGTGCTGAAGCAGGACAAATCGGTCGTCCCCACGCTCCGGCAGATCGTCCGGACCTCAACAAATCAGCTGGCGCGGATTCACGCGCTCTGGACGCTCGAGGGGCTGGGCTCGCTCGACGCTCCGCTCGCGCGCGCCGCGATGGAAGACCGCGATCCGCAGATCCGCCTGCAGGCGATTCGCGCGAGCGAGACGTTGTACAAGAGCGGCGACAAGTCGTTTGCGAACGACTACAAGCACATGGCCAGGGATCCCGAGACCGACGTCGTGATCCAGTCCGTGCTGACGCTCAACACACTGAAAGTGCCCGACGCGAAGACGGCCATTGTGGACACGCAATCGTCGAACAAGGCGAAAGGTGTGCAGCTCGTGGCGGACGCGATTTTGAAGGGGACGGCCGCGCCGACGGCAGGCATCTTCGGCGCGAACCCGCCGGTGCGAACGCCGTCCGAAATGGTGATGCTCGACAAGGGGCGCGCCATCTACACGGAAATCTGCTTCTCCTGCCACGGCGACGACGGGCGAGGCACCCCGAAGCCCGGAGCGCCCGCCGGCACGACGATGGCGCCTCCGCTGGCCGGTTCTCCGCGCGTCGTCGGTCATCGCGACTACGTGATCCGGGCGCTGCTGCATGGCGTGACTGGTCCGATCGACGGCGAGCAGTACACCGAAGTCATGATCCCGATGGGGCAGAACCCGGATGACTGGGTCGCCGCCATTGGTTCGTACATTCGCAATGATTTCGGCAATGTCGGGGATCTGATCTCACCGTCTGATGTCTCGCGCGTGCGCGCGGCAACAGCGGGCAGCACCAGGCAGTGGACCGCCGACGAGATCTCGGCTGCGCTGCCTCGCCAGGCCATCGTGCAGCCGACGTGGAAGGTAACGGCGAGCCACAACGCCGCCATCGCCGCCAACGCGCTCACTATCAACCCGTGGACGTCGGGCACGCCACAGCAGCCAGGCATGTGGGTGCAGGTTGAATTGCCGGCGCCGATTTCGCTCACCGAGCTACAGTTCGAATCGACGGCTCCGCCGCAAGGTCCCGTGGAGCCCGGTGCGCCGACACGCACGGGCATCGGCGGGGGGCGAGGCGCGCCCGCCGGACCTCCGCCGCCCATCGGCTTCCCGATTGGGTATCAGGTGCAGGTCTCAATGGACGGCACGAACTGGACGCCGGTCGCTGAAGGGCAGGGGACGGGCTCCAGCACGGTCGCGACCTTCACGCCGGTGCAGGCAAGATTCGTCCGCATCACGCAAACAGGCAGCGCGGCCAGCGCGCCGGCCTGGACGATTCAGCGACTGAGGTTGTACGAAGTCAGGCCGCCGGCTTGACGGACGGCCGCGTCTCTAATCCCGGAAAGCACTTGACTTGACGTGGTATCGTCGCGCGCCCGCGAGGGCGCGGGCGCAACCTACCACGTCAAGTCAAGTGACTTTCCGTATCGGGACTGTTCATCCCGGAGGCGCCGGTCTCGAGGCCGGCGCGAGCCCGATGCGCCAGATGCTCGCGTTTGTCCTGATGATCCCGATCGGATTACGTATGATGGCCGCCGTGCAGCCATCTGGTTACACCGCGACGCAGAGCGGTGACATCGTTCATCTTCAGGACGCCAAGGCGCAGACGACCGTATCGGTGAAACCATCGGCCGGCAACGTCGCATTCGAGATGCTCGTCAAGGGCCACAACGTCCTGGTCTTCTCGGGCACGTCTGCCGAGGCCTTCAAGGGAGGCCTGACCGGTATTCCGTTCGTCGGGCCGTGGGCCAACCGTCTCGACGAGCAGGCGTTCTACGCCAACGGCAAGCGATACGCGTTCGACATGCAGCTCGGCAATGTTCGCGGCGAGATCCCCATCCACGGATTTCTCACCGGCAATGCGCAGGCGCCGGTGTCATGGGACGTGGTGGAGGTCAAGGCTGACAACAACTCGGCCTGGGTGACCAGCAGGCTCGAGTTTTCCACTCGCCCGATGTGGATGAAGCAGTTTCCGTTCGCGCACACCATCGAGATGACATATCGGCTGCAAAACGGTGTGCTCGAAGTGGCGACGAAAATCACGAATCACAGCATCGACCCGATGCCGGTTGCGATTGGCTTTCACCCCTACTTTCAGGTGACCGACACGCCGCGGCCCGACTGGAAGATCTCGATTGGCGCGAAGACCCGTTGGCTGCTGGCAGCAACGAAAGTACCGACGGGCGAGACCGAGCCGATTGAGAAGCAGTTTCCCGACCCGCAGAACATTCCGCTCAAAGACTACGATCTCGACGATGTCTATGGTGACCTCGTGCGCGACGCATCGGGGCGCGCGACCATGACGGTGTCGGGCACCGGCAGCCAGCAAGTGCACGTCTCCCTCGGACCGAACTGGCGCTCGGTGGTCATCTGGGCGCCGAACCCCGGATTGAACGCGACGGCCGCCGGCGCGGGCGGCCGCGGCGGCCAGCAGCCGAGAAACTTCGTCTGCTTCGAGCCGATGGCCGGCATCACCGACGCGATGAACCTCGCTCAGAAGGGCCTGTACAAGGAACTGCAGAGCATTCCGCCACGCGGAGTCTGGCAAGAGAGCTTCTGGATCCGGCCGAGCGGATTCTGAAAAGACTCCGGCGTCTTTACCGATACGCCGGCTGGCTCCGAGCCGACGCCGGCCGGGCGGCGTCGTAGGCGACGACGTGCTGGCGTTGTTCGCCCAATCCTTCGATGCCGAGCCGGACAGTGTCGCCGGGACACAAGTACACCGGCGGCTTCATGCCGTGACCAACGCCTGGCGGCGTGCCGGTGGCGATCACGTCGCCGGGCTGCAGGCTCATGAAGCGGCTGAGATAACTGACCAGATGCGGCACGCCGTAGATCATCCGGTTGGTCGAGCCGTTCTGGTGGCGCCGGCCGTTGACCTCCAGCCAAAGGGGTAGATTCTGCCAGTCGGGAATCTCGTCGGTCGTGACAAGCCACGGACCGATCGGGCCGAACGTATCCGCGCTCTTGCCCTTGACCCACTGGCCTGTGCCCTCGAGCTGGAATTTCCGCTCCGAGATGTCATTGACGACGCAATATCCGGCGATGTGATCGAAGGCGTCGGCCTCGTCCACATAGCTCGCCGGTCTGCCGATGACGATGCCGAGCTCGACCTCCCAGTCGGTCTTCTGCGAGCCGCGCGGGATCACAATGTCATCGCTCGGCCCCATGATGCACGAGGTCGCTTTCATGAACACGATGGGCTCGGCAGGCACGGCCATGCCGGATTCGGCCGCATGATCCGAGTAGTTCAAGCCGATCGCGATGAACTTTCCCACCTGGCCGACGCAAGGGCCGAGCCGCGGAGTGCCCGGAACGCGTGGCAGCGTGCGCAGGTCAAGCCCGCGGAGCCGCTCGATGGACTCGGGCAGCAGGGCACGGCCTCCGATATCGGAGACGACACCGGAAAGGTCGCGGATTACGCCGCTCGCGTCCAGAACGCCAGGTTTCTCGTGGCCCACTTCGCCGTAACGTAACAGCTTCATCGCGATCCTTCTGACGAAAGTTCAAGCTTCGAAGTTTCGAGTTTGGACGTTGAAGTTCGAAGGTGCCTATTGTCCGCCCCGTCCCCCGCGCGCGGCCGGCTTATAGCTCGCAAGCTCGTCCACCGGCCTCTTGGCCGCCCAGGCGATGCCGCGCAGCAGCATGGGCTGGAGCTGGGGATCCGCAAAGTTGACGTAGTCGTGTCCCTGCATCCACACGAACGCGCGTGCCGGGGTCGTTCCGCCGGCAAGCGTGTGCTCGTACGTCCACATCTGCGGGACGATTTCCCCGGCATGGCCCGCGGTCACCGCGCTCGGCGTTGCCGCAATCCTGGCGTTGGCCAGCACGTTGATCTTGGGATCCGTCGCCCATGTCATCGAGTAGAAGGCCTCATCTTCCTTGAGCGTGAAATCCGACATGCCCTGCATGATCGGGTTGGCCTTGTCGACGATCGTGTACGGGATCTCCGCCTCGAGCGTGAAATTGGTTTCGCCGTGCTTCTTCCCGCCGCCGACGAGCGTCGCGTAGTACGCCGGATCGGGACCGCACAAGGTGTCGTGGAATGTCACGAGGCCGCCTCCGCGCCTGACGTAGGCCTCGAGGTCGGCCTTTTCCGTATCAGTCATGTAACCGGCGTCACCCTTGTACATGACGACGACGTCGGTCTTTTCGAGCTCGACGGCGGTCGGCGAATGGTACGAGCCGTCCACGATGGCGCCGTGCTCGGTCAGCACCTTGCTCCAGTCCGCGAGAAACTGCGGGTAATCGTGTTTGCCGGGGCCGTGGGTCTTCAGTCCCGATCGAATGTAGATGTGCATGCCGTTCGGGTTCTGACCGGGGATGGCCGGCGTGCCGCCCTGACCCCGGGCGCCTTGACCTCGCCCGCCGCCAGGCTGCGGCGCGGGCGCCTGCGCTTGTGCGAGAAGGCTAATGCCGAAGGCGGCTGCAAGAGCGGCAGCCAGAATGGCTCGACGACGATCCATGGTGTTCTCCTCAGCGAAGCGGAATCAGTTGCCGCCGCGGCCGCCCCGTCCGCCGGCCAGCATCCCGGACAACTCAGCCTCGGTCCATGGCGTCTTGCGGAACGACGTGGACTGTCGAAGCTCGCGCACATCGATTTCGGCCACCGGCGGGGCAGTATGGCCCCATTCCCGTCGAATGTAGGTCAACGACGCCGCGATCTGCGCGTCGGAAAGCGCGCCGGCCAGCGGGGGCATCAAGCCGACCGGACCTTCCTTACCGCCGACAAGAATTCGGATCAGGACCTGCGGGTTAGCCTGTACGTATTTCGAAGTCACGAGGCTCGGCGCGACCTTCTCCTTGCCCTGACCGTCCGCCTGGTGGCAGCCCGCGCAGAGATTCGTAAAGACTTCCTTGCCGGCGTCAAAGCGTTTCTGTTCGTCGGCAGAGAGCGCCGGCACCGCGGGACCTGCCGGGGCGGGCTTACCCGTCCAGTCCAGCTTCGCGGCCACCGCTCGCGCCGTCGGCGCAATCGGATCCGATCCGGCCGCCAGACTCATCAACGCCGACGGCTCCCGGTCGAGCTTGACGCCGCGTCCAGCCGACAGGGTCACACGGCCGCCCGGCGTGCTCAACCCCGGGAGGCCGCCCCACCGCCACCACCGCGGCCGCCGCGCCCTCCGGCAGTAGCGCCGGGCACCGGCAATCCGGCATCCAACCCCCGCAAAAGAGCCGTCCGCTCCCAGGAGGGCTGCGATGCGTCCGCCGCAAGATCGATGATGTGCTGCACGCTTGCGACGTCGCTGCTCTTGGCGACAGCGGCCGCGAGCATGCTCACGGCCTCGGTGGCCGGCGCGGCCGGGCTTGTCGCGAGCACGCGGTTGAGGATCTCGGCTTCCTGACCCTTCAGTCCGCTCAGCGCCGCGTCGACGACGATCGGCTCGTCCCCATCGCGCACGAGAAGCGGTGTCACCGCCTCGACCTTCGCCGCAGCAGGCAATTCTCCGATCGAAGCCGCGAGCTGCCGGCGCACCGTCCAGCTCTTGTCATTGGCCAGCTTCAGCACCGACGCCGCGATCGGCAGATTCGGCTGACCGAGCCAGCGTTCGGAGAGACGAACGCCGGCGGCTCGAACGTCAGCGGACGAGTCGCTCAATGCTTTTTCAACCGTGGCGGGCTCGATTTGATCGAGGCCGTCGAGCGTCCAGAGAGCGTGGAGCTTCGTCCGCCAATCGGAGGCGGAACCCGCCAGCTGTTTCAGCGCCGGGGCCACGGACGTCTCGCCGCGCTGCACGAGCAGTTGCTGCGCCTTGTCGCGCCACCAGCCGTTCGGGTGCGAAAGCGCCTGCACCAGTTGGGCGGGCGTGGCCGATGACAACGCAGGTGTGGGACCGCGACGATTCGGTGCCGTGCCGTAGACCACGCGCCAGATACGGCCGTGCGCGACCGGCAACTGCAACTCGTGCTGCTTTATGTACTGCGTCAGGTACTCCGTCCAGATTCCACCGGCCTGGACCACCCCCCGATACATGTCGACGATGTACATGTTGCCGTCCGGGGCGGAGTAGAGATTCACAGGGCGGCAGCGCTCGTCCGAAGACGCGAAGAATTCGCCGCGCGGATACGCATTCTTCGCCGTCAGGCGGCCGGTGCCGTCATCGACGATGACCATCTGGTGCACGAGGTTGGTCGGCGAGTCGCTGATGAAGGCGTTGCCCTGAGCCGCTTTGGGGTACTTGTCGCCCCGGTAGATGATCGGGCCGCCCGTACCCTGAATCACGATCGATGAGCCATCCGCGCGGAAGTACTCGTCGCGGTACCCGCGATTGACGCCGCGGGTGCTGCGCACCGGGTAAACCGTCGCGTCCATCTGTTCGATGAGGATCTCGTACACGCCGCGCGTGCGGACGCTGTTCGGGTTCCTGAGGAAGTACGGCGCCGGCGTGTAGTCGACAAACAGCGGCGAGTCGTTGACGTTCCGATAGATGCGACCGGCATCGTCCTGCGAAATCTGCCATTGACCGCGGCTGAGCGTCGGCAGCGACTCGAACTTGCCGCCCTTCAGCCGCAGGTTCGATGTGTGCTCGGACGAGTACATGACGTTGTCCATCGCCCAGTACAAGCTGTTCGCGTTGTGCTCGATCCCTGCGTTGGCGTTGCCGTACGTGTTGGTGACGAGATCCTTTGCGTCCGACTTCAAGTCGCCGTTGGTGTCCTTCATCAGCCAGAGATTCGGCGGCTCGCCCACGAGCACCAGGCCGTGATCGAGGACCTTGAGGGCGCGCGGCATCACCAGGCCGTCCGCGAACACGGTCCGCTTGTCCATGGTGCCGTCGCCATTCGTGTCCTCGAGGACGACAACGCGGTTGATCGGTTCACGCGAGTCGCGGCCGGACATGTCGGGCAGAAACGCCGGCGTCTCCAGCACCCACAGCCGGCCGTCCGCATCGAAATCCATGGCGATGGGCGAGTCGACCAGCGGCTCGGCGGCGACGAGCTCGACATGATAGCCAGGCGGCACGGAGAAGGTCTGCGCTTCCTCGGCCGGGGTCAGCGCCGGCGATGTCTTGTCTGCTTTTCGCACCGGCGGCCACGGGTTGCCGGGCAACTTCGAGTACACCGGTGCGGCCGGAGGCGCCGCGGGAATCACGACGGGTGGCGCCTGCGCGGGCGGCGTTGGCGTCTGAAAGGCGCTCAAGCGCGCGAGCGCGACGCCGAGCAGGGTCACACAAGCGAAATGTCGCGCGCTCATTTGCTGACAGGGATCAGCCGGACAAGTTGTCCGGGCGTGGAGGCCGACATCGTGATGCCAGTTGTGCCGGCTGTTGGATTCTGCAGCGCCACGTAGAAATACCCGTCAGGCCCGGTGACGATCCCGTGGACACGGCCGAACTGGCCGAACACCACTTCCTGATGCGTCACCTTGTCGCCGCTGATATCGAGACGGCGAAGCTGCTGACCGATGAGACCGCAGACGAACAGGCTCGTGTTCTTCCAGCCCGGATAGCGGGATCCTGCATAGAACGTGATCCCGCTCGGACCGATCGAGGGAGTGAAATACACGATTGGCTGCTCCATGCCCGCGTGCGCGCGCTCGGTAATGCCCGCCTGTGCGCCCATGGAAATCACGCCCCAGCCGTAGTTATGGCCAGGCTCGATGATATTGATCTCGTCCCCGCCGCTCGGCCCGTGCTCCGACTCCCAGAGCTTGCCGGTCACCGGATCCCAGGCCAGGCCCTGCGGATTCCGATGGCCGTAGCTCCAGACGGACCCGAGTGCGTCCGGCTTGTTCGCGAACGGGTTGTCCTTCGGAATCGAGCCGTCATCGTTTACCCGGTGGACCTTGCCGAGCGGATTCTTGAGATCCTGCGCGTTCTGCATCGTCCCGCGCTCGCCGAGTGTGAAGAACAGGTGGTCCGCCTTGTCCCAGAGGAAGCGCGAGCCGAAATGCACGCCCGTCGTCACGTACAGCTCGCTCGGCGAACGGAAGATCACCTGCTGATCGGTCCACTCGTTGCTCTTGCTGAGTTTTCCGCGGACGATGACCGTGTTCGACGGAATCTGAGGTCCGCGCCCGCGGCCCTGTCCGAAGCCGCCCGCGCCGCCGCGCCGCCGCGACGGCCGCCGGCGCCGACCTGCGGCGCAGCCGCTGGGGGTGTGGGCGCTGCCGGCGTCTCGGATGGTGGCGGCGCTACGAAACCCGGCTGAACTTCAGAGTAGGAGAGGTAGATCCAGCCGTTGCGCGCGTACTGCGGGTGCACCGTGACGTCCAGGTAGCCGCCGTCCTGTTGAACGTGCGGCACGGGCGTGCCTTTTATCGCCTCGGACAGCTTGCCCTTGTCGAGAATCCGCAGTCGTCCCGGACGCTCGGTGATGAGGAGGCGTCCGTCAGGAAGGAAGGCGAGTCCCCACGGCGTCTCGAGCTCCTTCGTCAGCACCTCGATCTTGAACGACTGCTTTTCAGACGTGATGATCTGACCATCAGCATTGGCCACGAACTCCGGTTTCGGCGTGATGCTGGCGGTTTGCGTGCGGATGAACGAGATCATCTGGAAGAGCTGATCGTCGGTGAACTGCGCCGGATCGAGACCCGCCTGCGCGTGCGCGCCGCCGCGAATTGCCTTCGTCAGCGTATCGTCCGTCGAGCTGTCCATCCATTTCTGATCGAATAACTTCGGCGCACGCCCGGCCTGCTGCCCATCAGGAGCGCCGTGACAGCTCGCGCACTTGTCGTTGTAGAGCGCAAGACCGGGATTGCCGCGGCCGCCGCCGCGCCCGCCGCCGGGCGGCTGTTGACCGGCGGGTCCCGCGGCCGGTGTGGCGGGGTTCTGCGGAGCGGGGGGATTCTGACCTGCTCGCGCGCTGAGCCGCGATTCGAGGTGCACGGATATCGTCAGAGCGAGCACGACGACCGGAGCAAGAAATCTGATGGCTAAATGCATGACCTCATGTCCTCATCGAGCGTTGCTGCGATGCACGTACGTCTTACTGAACGTGTTCCGGCTGTTCGTTACGGTGAAGTCGCCATTCGGCTCGACCGCGATCTTGATCCAATACGCCGGTGAATGGGCGGCTGCGCCACCGCCAAACCCTCCGCGTCCGGCCCCGCGTGGTGCGCCCGCGCCAGGCACGTCGGCAGCCGGCGCCGGCGCGGCCTGAGGGGCAGCAGCCTGCGCCGGTGGCTGAGGCGGCGACTGAGGTGCGGGCTGCCCGCCGGCGGCGGGTTGGCCAGCCGGCGGCTGAGCGGGTCCTCCGCCGGGCCTGCCACCGCCGACACCCCGCGGCGGCGCGGTCAGCACGCCGGCAACGGTCGATGGATCGACGCCATTTGCGATGAATACGCCGGGACTGTTGTGTTCGATACCGGCGCCGTTCGCCCAGTGAAGCAGCCAGACGTCCTCGAATCCGGGCGACGATCGCAGCGCTTGAAACATGTCGACCGACGCGCCCTTGCCAGAGCCGTTCTGCACGACCGCCACGCGCGGCTGGATGCCGTGGATGAGGGCCGGCGAGTTGGCGTTGTTCGTGCCGTGGTTGGAGGCGAAGAACAGATCGACGGTGCCGATCGGATTGTTCGGGCACATCAGATCGAACTCGACGTCGCGCGTCAGGTCGCCGAAATCGAGCGCCCGGAACGATCCAAAGGTGATCACGCTGCCGACCGATTGCCCGTTCTCTGGATCTCGCGCTTCGGTCGGGCGCTGCGCCTGCGCGCACGCGGGGTTGCTCTTGCCGCCGCCCGGCAAAGAAGCCTTGATCACATTGCCCCCCGCGGTCGCAATCCGCCAGTCGACGCCCGGCAACGGCACCCGATCGCCCGGCTTCAGGATTGTGTGCTGTGCCTTCGCGAACAGCTCCGCGTAGGCGGCCTGAAACCCGGCGACCTGCTCACGCTGATGGCCCTCAACGCCGTCCTCAACGGTCGGGCCGTGATCGAGAAAATGCGCGATCGGCGGCACGCGCTTCACCAGTTCCAGCATCCCGCCGACATGGTCGACGTGGTAATGCGTCAGGAGCAGGTAGTCGATCTGCTTAACGCCAGCCGCGGTCATGACTTCCTGAATGCGGTCGGTGTCCCGGCCACCCGGACTCCCGGTGTCGATGAGCAGCGTCTGACCTGTCGGCGTGACCCAGAGGTCCGCCTTCCCACCCTCGGTGTCGACCACATAGATATCGAGCGATTTCCTGGGGGCGGTTTGCGCGGTCAGCAGGGTGGCGCCGAGCAGGAGTGGCACCGCACACTTAAGGATAGAGGGCCGCTGCATCACGATCTCCGGTTGGGGGTGGCCGTACAATAATCGATCATTGGCCGATTCTCGAAACTTTCAGCGCCCGGCGCGCTGACGGCAATGCCGATTCTTCCGCGCTTACGCCAATTCCTTGCAGTTTTCCAGAAGTGTCTGGGCTGTGCGCGTGTAGTGCCGCTGGAGCAGAGCGACCGCGCGGGTCCTGTCGCGGCCCAGAACGGCGCTGACGATCTCCTCGTGCTCGGACCGGTGATCGCGTGTGCGGTCGACCGCTTCCAGCAGCAGATGACGATACCGGAACGAGCGTTCCGCGAGGATCTGGCAGAACCCAATCAGCCAGTACAAGCCGCACGCGCTGTAGAGCGCCTGATGGAAGGCGTCGTGCCGGCGCTCCCATTCGGCGTCGAGCCCACCTTCAGTGGTGTAGGTCGCCCGCTTCGACACTTCGTGGAAACGCGCCACGATGCTGGCTTCCCAGTAGTCGTCGCCCTTCTCGATGGCGAGGCCCACGGCCAGGCCTTCCAACTCGCACCGTGTCGTCGTGATGTCCGCCAGTTCGTCGCGCGACACGGGGGCGACCCGGAATCCCTTGTGGTCCTCGAGGACGACCAGACCGTCCGACGCCAGGCGCATGAGCGCTTCGCGCATCGGGCTCATACCCGACGCATAGGCGGATCGGAGATCGCGAAACAGGAGCCGCGAGTTCGGCCGGAGATGACAGTGCAGGATGTCGGTCCGCAGCCGATCGAACAGATCCGACGTCAGCGTACGGTTGGGCCGCGGCGCGCGCGCGTGCTGTCGGGACGCGTCGCCGCCGGGCCGCAGCAGGAACATGCCGTTGGGGGATCTGGCTGAGTTGGGGCGCATGGGGTTGTATTGTAACCGTCCCGCGTTACTTCGCCGCTTCGTAGATCCGCAACCCGCTGATCGACCAGTTCGGCGCGTTCTCGACCGTGTCTGTCTGCGTGATGCGGATGAACTTCGCCTGAACCGGCTTGAATGAGATAAGTGTCCGCGTGCCGGAGCCTTTGCCCTCGACGATGGGCTGGCCCCACTTCGTTCCGTCCATCGACACCTGCACGCGATAGCCATGCGGCGAGCCCGGAACTGGCGGTGGTCCGCCGGCGCCAGGCCCGAAGCCGAAACCGGCTTGACCGGGTGCGCCTGGTACCGGCGCCGATCCGGCTGGTGCCGGCGGGCCCGCGACTGGCGCCGCGGCGCCGGCTGCGGGGCCGCGTCCGCCGCGGCCGGCCCCGGCGGCTCCTCGCGCGCCGCCCCCAGCCCCGCGTCCGGCCGGCGAGTCGAACTGGATCTCGGTCACCATCGCCGGCTTCGGCAATTCCACCTGGAACCACATGTCCGCCGTCTGCGGCACGCCGGTCGACCACGCCCTGAGACTCAACGCATTCGACGCCGAATCGGCGTTATGGCTAGCGGTGAGCTTCCAGGTCTCCGGCGCTTCGAGCGGCCGCGGCAGCGTAGCCTCGAGCTCTGAGACGGTCCACGGCGCTTTGCGGGAGCCCGTCGCGGCGCGCACTCGTGCGACATCGGCCGGAGTGACGAGTCCACCGTTGTTGCCGAAATTCGTTCTCGACGTAGGAGGCGACGCCGGCAATCCACTCGTCCTTGTTGGCCCCCATCGGCACCATGACTTCCGTGTACGTCTTGTCGCCGATCGGTCCCGTCAGTCCGCCAAGCAGCACTTTGATCACGTAGTCGCGATGGCCGTTGACGCGCGGCGATCCCGCCAGCGGCGGCGCCATCGTCGTGCCCGGCGCGGCACCCGCCAGCGGGCGGCCTCGCGCATCGTCTCCATGGCATGTGAAGCAGAGTTCCGTGAACACCTGCGCCGCCCTGCTGCAGCAGGTTCTGCTGCTCCGGGCGTCAACGCGGCGCCGCCACGACCGCCGCCAAATCCGCCGGCCGCCGCCGGGGCCAGGAGATGCTCGCCGACTTCCTTCACGCCGCGCGCCGGGTTCGCCGGCTGCCGCCGTCTTCACGATCGCCGACAGGTCCGCCGCCTTGAACAAGTTCAGCGTCAGCATCGCTTGAATGACGACGTCTGTGTCCGGATCCTTCGCGAGCGCGCGATAGTCGGTCGGCAAAGCGACTTGTCGCCGGCTTTGTACAGCGTCTCGCTCGCGCGAATTGCCTGGACGCGCATCCTCGGACTCGGATCCTTCATCTCCTCCCGCACGAGCGATGCATCGAGCGCGCCCGAGACCTTCGAGCGTCCACAGCGCATGGAAGCGGCGCGACGAGATTGTCTGAACCGCGCGTCATCTGCTGCAGCGCAGGCACGACTGACTTGTCCTGTTTCAGCACCAGCAGGCGCTGCGCCATGTCGCGCCACCAGCCGTTCGCATGCGTGAAATGCGGCACGAGCTGCGCCGGCGTCTCGGTGTACATACGCGGCGGCGCGAAGTCCGGCTCGATCGGTGCGATGGCCGCCTGGCCAGGATTGGTCGCCGTCGTCGGCACGGCCGGCCGCCCGTCGTACCGCAGCCGCCAGATCCGGCCGTACGACGCGACCTTGTCGAGCTGATACTGCTCGATCTTCGCGCGCAGGTACGAGCCCGGTCCGGACCACTGATATTCCTGGATGATGCCGTGATACATGTCGGCGACGTACACCGTGCCGTCGGGAGCGGTCTTGATGTTCACGGGACGGAACAGCTGGTCCTGGCTGATCACGAACTCGGAACCCGGGATAGGCGTTGCGCAACTGCGTCAGGCCCTCGATGCTTCACGATCTTCGCGCGGCGGATCAGGCGGCCGACGGGCTCAGTAAAGAGCAAGTCGCCCTTCAGGTCGGCAGGCACCCGATCGCCACGCACGATGTCCGGGCCCGTCGTCGCGGTGAAGTGATTCAGGTTCTGCGCCGGGCATGCGCGATGCGGCCCATGCCGCCCTGCATGTCGCCGATGCCGGGCGCGGGCCAGACGACTTCGAAGTCCCTTTCGAACCCTGTCGGGCAATCGGGATCGGTCTGGGGCCGGGCGGCGCGCCGAATCCTGGACCTGCGCGGGCCGGCAGCGGCCGGCGCGGCGCCGCGTCCGCGAAGTCCACCCGCCGGGGCGCACGGCGTGAACGCGCCGTAGTGAATCGGATACTGGAAGTTCATCGGCCCGCGCTCGCCGCCGGCGTCCACGAACCACGGCTTGCCGTCGTCATCGTGGGAAAGGCCCCATTGGCCGCCGTTGGCTCCGGTCGGCTCGCGCAGGATGCCGCTCGGCGTCCAGCGAATGCGAAACGCGTTGTATGTCGTGTAGAGCCAGTTGTCCATGTTCCACATCAAGCCGGCCTTCTGGTGCTCGATGTTGGCGTCACCGCTCTGGCCGATGCCCGTGTAGACGACCTGCCGCTTGTCGGCGACGCCGTCGCCGTTAGTGTCCGTCCACTGGACGATGTCGTCGGAATCGGTCTCGCTCGTCCAGATCACGCCGTCCTGCAACGGCAGAATCATGCGGGCCGCGACCACGCTGATCGACGAACACCGTATGTTTGTCGAAATGGCCATCGCCCTTGGTGCTTTCCCAGCGGCTGATGCGGCTGACCGGCTCGTGTTCGCGGCTCGCGTCGGCGTCCATCATGTAGCCGATCATCTCGCCGACATACATGCGGCCGTTGCCATCGAACTCGATCACTGTCGGACTGATGAGTTCCGGGTCGGACGCGACCAGCTCCATCCGGTAACCCGCAGGCAGCATGAAGCCCTTCGCCTCTTCGGCCGGCGTCCTCGGAAGGTATGGCGGCTTCGGCGAGAAATCGGCGGCGGCAGGATCGGCCATGCCGCGGCCACGTCCGGCGGCAGGGCCCGCCGGAGCCCCCGGTCCACCGGCCGGAGGGGCACCCTGGGCTCCAGCGCCTTGCCCCTGGGCAGAGATGGAGAAAGTCGCCATCCAGGCGGCGACCGCCACCAGAACAGCCCAGAGGAATCGAGTTTGGGGACGTCGAAGGTTGGACATGGCTCGCCTTTCGGACCACGAGACTCAGAAACGAGTAGACGACGCGGGTGTGGCACAGTTTACCGAAAAAGTACAGAATTACCGAAAAGAATAGCCGTTCGTTGAGTCTGAATTCGATTACATTACCGGGTCAGCATCATCTTTCACAGGAGAGGCCGATGGAGCGCATGAGGAATTCGGCGGCGGTCTGGATCGGCGTGTGTGCCGCGCTGGCACTTGCGATCACCCTTACAGGCGTGCGGGCGCAGGCGCCAGCAGCACCGGGCGCCGCACAGGGCGGCCGGGCCGGTGGCGGACGCGGTGCCGGCGGTGGAGTCGGACCGGCGGTGTTCACTGCGGCCGACACGAATAAGGACGGCGTCATCACCCGGGCCGAACTGATGGCGGCGCTCGAGAAGTGGTACATGGACGCGGACAGCGCGAAGGCCGGATCGATCACGCCCGATCAGCTCGCGGCGGTGCTGACTGCGGCGTTCCCCGCGCCGGCGCCTCAGGCCGGTGGCGGCCGCGGAGCGGGCCCGGCCTGCGGCGGCAACAGTCCGACGAAGACTCCGTGCCCGGATCATGTCGCGGCAATGATGGCGGCGCTTCCGGCCACGGCGCCGGCAAAGCCCGCCAAGCCGCGCAAGATTCTGGCCCTGGGCAACGCCCAAGGCTTCGTGCATTCGTCGATTCCACTTGCCAGCGCGACAGTGGAAGCAATGGGCAACAAGCTCAAGACGTGGACCACGACGATCACCTACAACCCGGCCGACATCAACACAGAGAACCTCAAGCAGTACGACGCGGTGTTTCTCTCGAGCACGACCGGATGCTTTCTTGACGCCGTGCCTGGTCAGCCGGTCCCGAGCCAGGCCGAGATCGACGCGCGGCGTGCGGCGCTGCTGGCGTTCGTGCGCAGCGGCAAAGGGCTCGCGGGGATTCACGCGGCGACCGATTCCTACCACGGTACGTGCCCAAGCGACCAACCGGCGGACGGCGGCGGACGCCGGCGGCGGCGGCGGACGAGGGGCCGGTGCGGCCGCCTTCACACCAGGTGGGCAGCTCAGCCTTGCAATCGTGGCTGCGGCTGACAAGAACACCGACCAGAAGCTGACGCTCGTCGAGCTGGATGCGATGGCCAACGCGTGGTACGACACGATGGACACCGACAAGAGCGGCCGAATCGCGCAAGCGGATTTCGCGACGCGGTTTGCGCCGCTGACCGCGCAGCCTGGCGGGCGGGCCGGCGGTCGTGGCGCAGGTGGCGGGGCCGACGCGCCTCCCGTGGCCCGAGGCTCGGTGAAACTGCCGGCCGCGGGTTCGTGGCCCGAGTTCAACAAGATGATCGGCGGCTACTTCAAGTTCCACTGGGGGGACGGCACGCACATCCCCGTGAAGATCGACGATCCGAAGAGCCCGTTGACCAAGGTGTTCGCCGGCAAGGGCTACGAGATCGTTGACGAGACGTACACATTCGCGCAGGACTCCTTCTCGCGCCAGAACGTGCACGTGCTGACCAGCGTCGACTACGACAAGATGCCGCAGGCTACCAAGGACATGGAGCCGGCCGGCACGGCGCGCACCGACGGCGATTACGCCTTGAGCTACATCCGCCGCGAAGGTCAGGGCCGCGTGTTCTACGAGGCGAACGGCCACAACGAGAAGATCTACGCCATGCCCGACATCCTCCAGCACGTGCTCGCTGGCATCCAGTACGCGCTGGGCGATCTGAAAGCGGACGACAGTCCGAGCGTGAAACCGGCCGCCGCGGCGAAGAAGTGAAGAGCGCGTCATTCAACATTGACAGGTCGCGATTCAGAATAAAGGTGCCGGAATCAGGAGAGGGATCATGGCGAAGCTGAATTGGAAAAGCCGAGTGCTGGCCGGCGCGTGCAGCGCGGCCCTCGTCGCGATGGCCTTCGGCGTAAAGGCGCAGCAAGCGCCGCCGGCAGCAGGCGCCGCCGGCGGGCAGGGCGCGCGCGGTGGCGGTGCGGGTGGGCGCGGCGGCAGCAACACCGGCGCGCTGCTCTTCACGGCGTTCGACGCCAACAAGGACGGCGCCGTGACGCGCGACGAGATGAAGGCCACATTCGACGCGTGGTACGCGGCCGCGGACACCGCGAAGGCGGGATCGGCGACGCAGGCACAGCTCTCGGAGGCACTGAATGCCGCGTTTCCGGCGCCCGAGGCGGCCGCCGCTCCTCCGGGCGGAGGAGCGCCAGCGGCGCCGGGTGGCGCCCGAGGCGGCGGCGGACGAGCCGTCCAGGAATTCGTCGCAGGCGCATCGACGCCCGGGCTGAACGATCCGTGCGGCGGCCGGAGTCAGACGCCGACCGTGGCATGTCCCGACCACGTCACCGCCATGATGGCCGCGCTGCCCTCGACGGCACCCGCCAAACCGGCGACGGCGCGCAAGGTGCTGATCTTCTCGCGCATCCCGTCAGCCGGCTTCCAGCATTCGTCGATTCCGCTCGCGGCCAAAGCCGTTGAAGAACTCGGCAAGAAGACCGGCGCCTGGACGTCCGACACGTCGTGGGATCCGGCGGTCTTCACCACCGAGAACTTGAAGCAGTACGACGCGATTTTCCTTTCGAGCACGACCGGTTGCTTCCTCGACAAGGCCGGAGACAAGGCGACGACCGACGCGCGTCGCGCGGCGTTCATCCAGTTCGTACGGAGCGGCAAGGGCGTGGCCGGCATCCACGCGACGGGCGATTCGTATCACTCGCCGTGTCCCAACGACGACGCGGCCGGCGGCGGTCGCGGCGGATTCGGACGCGGGGGCGCCAACGGTACCTGGCGGGACGCTCGCGTCGGTCATCCTGCGTTGGTCGTGGGGGCTGAACGACAAGAAGCTCCAGGGGAACGATCAGACGCTCACGAAGGCCGACATGGAGGCCGTGAGCGACGGCTGGTACAACGAGCTCGACACCGAGAAGGCCGGCAAAGTCACTCAGGCGAATTTCGCGACCAGAATCGTTCCGGTGGCCACGCTGGCCAACCAGTACATCGGCACGGCCGGCCGCGACAACGGACGCGGCTCCTGGCCCGACTGGGACAACATGATCGGCGGGTGGTTCAAGTTCCACTGGCTCGACCCGCAGAAGATCACCGTCAAGATCGACGACAAGGCCAGCCCGCTGACGAAGATGTTCAACGGCCAGGACTTCGACGTCAACGACGAGACGTACACGTTCAGCGTCAACTCCTTCTCCCGCGAGAACGTTCACGTGTTGACGAGCATCAACTACGACAGGATGAGCTTCATCGACAAGCTCAAGGAGAGCAATCCGCGGCCCGATCATGACTTTGGTCTGAGCTGGATCCGCAAGGACGGCCAGGGCCGCCTGTTCTACATGGCGCTCGGCCACAGCGAACGGATCTACGCGATGAAGCCGATGATGGAGCACCTGCTCGCCGGCATGCAGTACGCGCTCGGCGATCTGAAGGCCGACGACAGTCCGAGCACGAAGAAGTAACGCCCGCCGATTGGCTGCGGGTGGCGGCCTGCAAACGGCAGACCCCGCCCGCAGCCGCAACCACGAGCCATTCTCCAGGGAGACCTTCCAATGACTCGCCGTATTGCCCTCTATCTTTCCCTGTTCGCCGTCGCGACGCTCGCTGCAAACGCCCAGACACCTGCGCCCGCGGCCGGCCAGGCCGGCGCGGCCGCACCAGCGCAGGGTCGCGGCGGTGCTGGTGGCGGACGAGGCGGCGCACCGGCGCCGTCGCCGGTCGTCAATCCTGACAAGACCATCACGCTGCGGTTCCGCGCGCCGAACGCAAAGTTGGTCGAAGTCATCGGCGAGATCGAGGGCAAGCCGTCGTATCCGATGACCAAGGACGACAACGGCGTCTGGAGCGTGACGATCGGTCCGCTCGCGCCCGACATCTACAACTATCAATTTCGCGTCGACGCCGTGAACGGCCAGGGCGGCGTGATCGCGATGGATCCGCAGAATCCGTCGGTCAAGCTGGGCTTCGGCGGATTCCCGCCCGCCAGCCTCGTCGAAGTGCCCGGCGATGGACTGGTGTTCGACGATGCGAAGCCGGTGCCGCACGGAACAGTGCGATACGAAACGTACGAGTCGAAGGCGATTGGGGGGCCGCGGACGGTCTGGATCTACACGCCGCCGGGCTACGATCGCAGCAGCACGAAGTATCCCGTCTTCTATCTGCTGCATGGCGCGGGCAATATCGATTCGAGCTGGATTCTGACCGGCCGTGCGCACTACATCATGGACAACCTGATCGCCGAGGGTAAAGCCAAGCCGATGATTCTCGTCATGCCGTACGGCTACAACACACCGGGCGTCGGGACCGGCCTCATCGTATCGCCCACCGGAGGGGCGGGCGCGCGCGGGGCGGGCGCACCGCCCGCGGCTGCAACGCCTGGTGCCGGCGGCGCCGCGGCTCCCGCAGCGCCTGCGGCGGGCGGCCAACAGACCACGCCATTCGTCAGAGATTTTCTCGAGGATCTCGTGCCGTACGTCGAGAAAAATTTCCGAACGCTGAACACGGCTGACAACCGCGCCATCGGCGGGCTGTCGATGGGCGGCGGCCAGACCGTCGCGATCGGATTCTCACACCCCGACATGTTCCACTACATCGTCGTCATGAGCGGCGCCAGCGGACCGAATCCCGACCAGACGTACCCGGAGTTCTTCAAGGATGCGGCGACGACGAACAAGAAGATCAAGCTGCTCTGGATGGGCGTCGGCAAAGACGATCCGCTGGTCGGAACGGCAGCCAAGGCTCTTGATGCCGCGTTGACAGCCAAGGGCATCAAGCACACATTCATCGTCGGCGAGGGCCGGCATGAGTGGGTGGTCTGGCGCCACCACCTCAACGAGGTCGCCCCGCAGTTGTTCCGGTAGGGCCGCGCGCGTGACGCTCGCACACTCCGCGACGTTGTCCGCGTTGGCGCTCCTCGCCTATCTCTGGCCTCCAACAGCCGTGATTGCACCTCCGCTGGCGAAGACTTCAAGCGGGACCGTCCAGGGAACGGCGGAACCAAGCGGCGTGTATGCATTTCGCGGCATCCCGTTCGCGGCGCCTCCAGTGGGGAGCCTTCGATGGCAGCCACCCCAACCGGTTAAGTCCTGGACAGGCGTTCGGCAAGCCGATCGATTCGGCCCCCGTTGCATGCAGCGCGGCGTCTTCAGCGACATGGTGTTCCGCTCGAACGGCATGAGCGAGGACTGCCTGTATCTCAATGTCTGGACGCCGCAGGTTTCAGGCAACGCCCGGCTGCCGGTGCTCGTCTACTTCTACGGGGGTGGCTTTCTTGCAGGCGATGGATCTGAGCCGCGTTATGACGGCGAAGCCATGGCGCGCAAAGGCATCGTCGCCCTCACGGTCAACTATCGGTTGAACGTGTTCGGTTTCTTCGCGCATCCGGAGCTGACCAGCGAATCCTCCCGTCACGCGTCCGGCAACTACGGCTTTCTCGATCAGGCCGCAGCCCTGCGCTGGGTGCAGCAGAATGCCGCCGCGTTCGGCGGCGATCCTGGACGCGTGACCATCGCGGGGGAGTCCGCCGGATCGATCTCGGTGAGCGCGCTGATGGCCTCGCCGCTTTCAAAGGGCCTGATGGCCGGCGCCATTGGCGAGAGCGGCGCGATGATCAATCCCACGTTGCCGCCGGTCTCGCTCGCGGACGCCGAGAAGAAAGGGCTCGCGTTCGCGACGGGCGTCAGCGCGACGTCGCTGCAGGCGCTGCGCGCCATGCCGGCCGAGGCGCTGCTTCAGGCCACCGCGACACCCGGCGCGCCGTCCTTTCAGTCCGCGACGATCGACGGGTACTTTCTTGTGAAGCCGGTCGCCGATATCTTCCTGGCCGGGACGCAGGCGCACGTGCCGCTACTGGCGGGATGGAATTCGGCGGAGGGACCGGCGGCGGCCATTCTGGGCACGGATGCTCCGACACCTGAGAATTTTTCGAAGAATCTTCAGCGTTTGTACGGCGCGGATGCCGGCGAGATCCTGAAGCTGTATCCTGGCAGCACTCCAGACGAAGTCCTCCGATCGGCGACGGACCTCGCGAGCGACCGGTTCATCGCGTACAGCACGTGGAAGTGGACGGACGCTCACGGTCGCACCGGAGGCAAGCCGGTCTACCGCTACTTCTACACCCGCCCGCGGCCGCCGGTGAGCGGCGCCGACAACCCGGCGCCTCCTGCGACCGGCGCGGCGCACTCCGCCGAAATCGAATACGCGATGGGCAACCTCTCGAGCAACAAAGTATTTGCCTGGACGGCTGACGACCACAAAGTCTCAGAGGCGGTCCAGGGCTACTTTTCGAATTTCGTGAGGAACGGTGATCCCAATGGGGCGGGACTTCCGGCATGGACCCCCGTCAATCGCGGCGCCGCACGCGTGATGCGCCTGGACGTCGAGCCGAGGCTCGAAGCCGAGACGCGCGAGGCCCGCTACGCGCTGCTCGACCGGCTCTACATGAAGCGGTTCTGATTGCCGGAAAGCGCTTGTGATTTTCCGTACAGGACGCGAGTCCTCGACGTGCGATTAACGCACGCGGGCGCCGCTATTCGGCTTGACAGCACCCGGCGGGTGACCTACCTTGGGCGAACTGGCGTCGATCCTAACTGGCTTCCCACAGGCGCGTCAGGTCGGAGCTTGGGCGAACATGAAGCTTCGCGACATTGCCCATTCGCGAATGGATGACAGAGGCGTTCTATTGAATGTCTCGGTCATCGCGCTTGACGCCAGGGACTACCCGCGTCTGGAGCGCATGATCACGGCGGATCGAGTCCGCGAGCACCTCGCCGGCTTGGTCCAGCGGACCGTCGTCCGGTATGCGTGGCCGCATCTGGGTGCCCTGTCGTTCATGCTGTGGCCGGTCGACGGTCACGGCGTCACACGCGGGCTGGCGCCGGATGCGCGAGCGAAATCCATCAGCGCGGCTCTGCTCCACATGGACGTGCCTGAATTCGACGCTGAGGCCGGACTGCACGTGATCGATCGGGGATCCCGCCGGCTGGCAGGGCCCGACCGTTCCTCCCGCCTGCCTGTTGGCTGATCGGCTTCTCGCTGCGGCTCCCTCGCGGGGACCGCAGCAGCGCGCGTTCCCCCCGGAATGAGAATGATTGTTCGCAGCGAAGGTATCGGTAGTCTGCTCAGGCCTGCGTACCTGCTCGACGCACGCCAACAACTCGAGCAGGGCCGGCTGACGCCCAGTTCCTTCAAGCAGATCGAGGATCGCGCCGTTGACGAGGCCGTCGCCCTGCAGGAAACCGCGGGGCTCGATGTCGTCACCGACGGCGAGTTGCGGCGCTATGCGTTCTTCGGCCACCTCATCGAAGCTCTCGAGGGCTTCGACAAGTCGGGCGGATGGTCCATTCCGTTTCATGATGAGCAGGGCACGGAGCTCACCTTGAAACGCCCGGTCGTCGTGGAGAAGCTCCGCTGGCGGCGTCAGATGAGCGTCGAGGAGTTCACCTACCTGCGCGGGCGCACGCGGCGGCCGGTCAAGGTTACGCTGGTGAGCGCGCAGCAGGCGGCCGCGTACTACGACCCGGAGAAATCGCGCGCGGCCTATGCCACCCGAGACGCCTATCTGGCGGACCTGGTCGATTTCACCCGTCGCGAAATCCAGGAGCTGCGGCGCCTGGGCTGCGAGTACATCCAGATCGACGCGCCGCAATATGCCGCCCTGCTGGACGAAAAGATCCGCGAAGGATATCGGCAGCGAGGCAGCGATCCCGACCAGCTCCTCGATGCCTGCGTCGAGCTGGACAATGCGATCATTGACGGACATCCTGGCGTGACGTTCGGCATCCACATCTGCCGCGGGAACTACCAGAGCATGTTTTACGCCTCGGGCGGCTACGACCGCATCGCGGAGCGGGTCTTCTCGCGCGCAAGGTTCGATCGCTTCCTCCTGGAATACGATGACGCCCGGTCGGGCACCTTCGCGCCGCTGAGGTTTGTCCCCGAGGACCGCATCGTCGTGCTGGGACTTGTCAGCTCCAAGAAGCCGCGGCTCGAAACGGCCGACGAGCTCGCCGCGCGCCTCGCCGAGGCGGCGCGCGTCGTGCCGCTCGACCGCCTCGCGATCAGCCCGCAGTGCGGCTTTGCCTCGACCGCGGAGGGGAATCGCGTGTCGGCCGACGACCAACGGAGAAAACTCGCAGTGGTCGCCGAGACCGCGCGCCGCGTGTGGCCACAATGACCGTGCCGTTCAGCATCGACGTCGAGCGCCTTGCCGCGGTCGACAGCCACGTGCATCTGCACGCGGTCGAGTCCTCCGCGGTGGATGACGCGGCCGAGAAGTATTTCGGCAAGAGCGGCGCCGAGGCGGGCGGCGAGGCCCTGGCCGAGTACTACCGCTCGCGGCGAATGGCGTGCGTCGTGTTTTCAGTCGACGAGCGGCTCACGGGCCGTGCGCCGGTCTCGAACGACGACATCCTGGCGTTCGCCGCAGCGAACCCGGACATCGCCCTTCCCTTTGTGAGCATCGACCCGGCCCGCGGCGCCGCGGGTGTGCGGGAAGCCCGCCGTCTGGTTGCAACCGGGCAGGTCCGCGGCCTGAAGCTGCACCCGCCGCTTCAGCAGTTCTTTCCGAACGATCGGGTCGCTTATCCCCTCTACGAGGTCTTTGCCGAGGCGAAGCTGCCCGTCCTCTTTCACACCGGGCACAGCGGCATCGGCACCGGCATGCCTGGAGGCGGCGGCATTCGGCTCAAGTACGGCCATCCGATGCCGATCGACGACGTGGCCGTCGACTTTCCGGACATGCCGATCATCCTCGCGCATCCGTCGTTTCCGTGGCAGGAGGAGGCGATCTCGGTCTGCCTGCACAAGCCGGCGGTCTACATCGACCTGTCCGGCTGGTCCCCGAAGTATTTCTCGCCGACGCTGGTGCAGTATGCGAACACGCTCTTGAAGCACAAGGTGCTCTTCGGATCGGACTACCCGCTGATCACGCCGGATCGCTGGTTGGCGGACTTCACGAAGATCGACATTCGCGACGAGGTGCGGCCGCTGATTCTGAAAGAGAACGCGATCCGGCTGTTCGGGCTGCGCCCATGAAATCCGTGGCGAGGATTCTCTTCAGCTGCGTCGCGGCCACCGTGCTATCGCGGGCACCTGGCGCCGCGCCTCTCGCCGCACGGTCGCAGAGTCCGCCGCCTCAGCTTCGCGCGCTCGGACCGTCCGCGGTCATCACCGACGCGGACTGCTCCACCACGAAGCTCGGAGGATCGGTTCCGGTGTCTTCGATTGGCGAGCCGGTCTCCGGTGTCGAAGTCGCGACTCTCCGCTGGATAACCGCCGCAGGAAGCACGCCCGCTTATTGTGCGGTGGACGGCTCGATGGCGCCGATCGATCCGGGCGCGCCGCCGATCAACTTCCGCGTTCTTCTGCCTGCGGAGTGGAGCCATCGCGCCGTGCAGCTTGGCGGCAGCGGCTTCAACGGGACGATCCCCAATCTAGCGGGCAACGAGTTTCCCATTGGCGGCTCGTCGGCCCTTACCCTCGGCTTCGCGAAGTACGGGAGCGACTCCGGCCATCAGGGCGGCCCATTCGGCCGCGGCAGCGCGGCTGCCGGATCCGCCGAGTGGACACTGCATGACGAGGCCATGAAAAACCTCGGCTACTTGCAGATGAAGAAGACGCACGACGCCGCGATGGCGCTCATCGAGCGCATGTACGGCGAACGTCCGCGGTTCAATTACTTTACCGGCACCTCGCAAGGGGGCCGCGAGGCGTTGATGGTCACTGAGCGGTACCCGGCCGATTACGACGGCGTCGTCGCCAACGTGCCGATCGTCAGCTTCTCGACGCTGATGCTCGCGCCCGAGCTCATCCGGATCCAGGAGAAGGCCGTCGCCAACTGGGTGCCGCCGGTCAAGGTGAACGCGATCCGCGGCGAGTTCATGCGTCAGTGCGACGCGCTCGACGGACTGGTCGATGGCCGGATCAACAACTACCTGGCGTGCCGGGCCGTCTTCGACGTCACCGAGGGCGCGCCTTACCGGCGCCCCTGGATGGCGATGCATTGTCCGAATGATGTCGACCCGGCGCCCGCGAACGTCGGTGCGGGAGCCTGTCTGACCGGTGGCCAGATCGCGACCCTCGAGTTCGTGTATTCCCGCTACAGATTCGCGACGCCGCTCGCCCATGGCGTGAGGTCATTCGGCATGTGGGTGCCGAACACGGACCCGGCCGGCAGCGGCCTCATCGCCGACACAAGATTCAGAGGCCAGGAAGGGGCTGACGCCGCGGCGCCGATGCATTCCCACCTGGGAGTCCTCGGCGTCACCGGCTTTCTGTTTCGGAACCTGCGCGCGAACCCGCTCGACTATGTGGAAGGCGGCCCGCTGAACGGGCGCCGGGTGGAGATCTCCGCGTCGCTCGATGCCGCGAATCCTGATCTCAGCGCGTTCGCGCGCCGTGGCGGCAAGATGATCGTCACGATCGGAACGAACGACACGCTCGCCTCGCCTGGCGCGCAATTGGACTACTACCAGGCGATTCTCGACACGATGGGGCAGCAGGCGGTGGATGGCTTCGCACGGCTGTTCGTCATCCCGCAAGCGGGTCACGGATTGACGGGCACGAGCTATTCCGTCGATGGCGAAGGCCATGCGATCGCCCCCGCGCCGATTCCCAACAATTACGATCGCTTCGGCGTCCTGATCGACTGGGTCGAAAAGAATGTCGCGCCGGCCAGGGCGCTGACGGTGACCGCGGACCGTGCCAGCCTCCCGCTCTGCTCCTATCCGGCATATCCCAGGTATGTAACCGGCCCTCCGGGCGCGGCCGCGTCGTATACGTGCGCACGCTAACGCGGACGGAGGTTGCCTGGCGATCTACCGGAAGTGCTCGACCAACATCAGATCGACGTCGATCGATGTGACGCCGTTCACAAGGACGGTGCCTTGCGGTGAAACGCTCAGGCCGTTTGAGAAGTACTCGGCTTGAATCGTGTTCAGCAGCCGGGTCTTACCGGCGCCGAGGTCCAGGAAACGCAACTCGAACGGGGCCTTGGGCGATTCTCTTGGAGCGACGTAATACAGCCCATGCCCGTGAGGCATGTACTGCCAGCCGTTGATCGCGTCCACGACTTTCCGCTCGGGGCCGCCGGAAACGGGCATCGCGTAAACCGTCCCGCGACGCAGGAAGTACAACGTCTTCCCATCGGGTGACTCGAGCGGGGCGCTCCCGCCGCCATGGGTCACCTGTTCGGGTGCGCCGCCGGCCGCCGGGACACGCCAGACCTCGGTCACGGCCGCCGGCGCGCCGCGGTCGAAATAGATCCATTGTCGGTCCGCAGACCAGCTCGGCCTGCTTCCGGCGAAGCCCTTCGGGGCGGGCCATCGAGGAGCACCGCCTTCGGCATCGATGACCGCGATGTGCCACTGTCCGTCTTCGCCCTTGCCATCGAACGCGAGCGATCGGCCTTCGGGTGACCATCGTGGACTGCCCAGGGTCCGCTGCGTGCCCTTCGTCAGCGACTTCAACCCGGATCCGTCCGCGTTCGCGGTCCAGACTTCGCTTCCAGCGCCGCGCCGGTCGGTGACAAACGCGATCCGGCTTCCGTCCGGAGAGAAGTACGCGTCGTAGTCGCTTTGCGAAGAAGCCACGATGGGCAAGGGTGCCCGGCCTTCCTGCACCTGCCACACGGTCAGATCGAAATGCCGGCGGGCGAACGCCAGCCGGTGACTGGAGGTCGAGATCGATGGCATCGCGGCAATCCCCGCCACATCGAGCCGTTCGGGTGCGCGGTCGCCGGCAGCCGGCGCCTTCCACAGATGAAATGTGTTGAGCCACACAGAGGCGGCGCCGTAGATCACGGACCGCTGGTCCTCGCTCCACGCGATTCCGGACACCACTTCGAACTCATTGCTCACACGCCTGGGTGTGCCTGCGACCTCGAGCGAGGGGCTCAGGCCGACGACATACACGCGGCATTGGAGCACGCCCTCGCAGGCGGCGTACGCCAGTTCGCGGCCGTCCGCCGAGAATGCAGGCGACTCGAAGTAGACAAGTGGCGCTGTGGCGGCCAGAAGTGTTCGCCGGGCATGTCCGTCAACGGCGACGAGGACGATCCCGCCCGCCTCATTGGCCGGCGTGTCCGGGCCGACTCTCCGCCCAGCGACGGCCAGCCATTTCCCGTCGGGCAGCCAGGACAGCAAGGGGTTCGAGAACAATGTACCCGTGCCTTGGATGACCTCATCCGACTTCGCGAAATCCGTGAGCTTGACTTCAGAGCCGCCGGGCGGGGAGATGAGATACAGCGCGTCACGATCGGACGTGCGCCGCAGGAATGCGATCTGACTGCCATCGGGCGACCACGCCGGCGAGACATCCGCTCCGGGATCAGTGGTCAACCTGGATGGCGATTCAGAGCCGATCCGCTGGACGTAGATGTCATCGGTATTCCCTGCGCCGCCGTCCCAGGCGAAGGCGATTTGCGCGCCATCGGGCGAAAGCGATGAAAAGTTCTCACGGCCGGGCAGCGTCGTGAGCGGGATCACGCGCGGCGCCGGCGTCCCACCCTGCACGGTCGAGAGCCACCAGACTCCGATCGCCGTGAGAGGAAGCACGGCCGCCGCGAGCCACCAGATTCGCGCACGCCGAAACGGCGCCGCACCGAGCGGGATCGACGCCGGTGCCTGTGCCGCGGTCACGCCGGCGGACGCCTGCAGTGCACTGTCGATCTCGTATCCCGCGTCGCCGATATCGCGCAGCCGCTTGCGCGGATCCTTTTCGAGGCAGCGGCGCAGCAGCGCGGAGATGCCTGGCGGCGTCTCGACCGGGACGGCGGCCCAATCGGGTTCCCGTTCGAGGACGCGCGCGAGCGTGTCCGACTGCGTCTCGGCCTCGAACGGGCGCAGGCCTGTGAGCATCTCGTAGAGCACACACCCGAACGCCCAGATGTCGGTCCGTTTGTCCACCGTCAGGCCCCGCGCCTGTTCGGGGCTCATGTATGCGGTTGTGCCGAGGATTATGCCGGTCGCGCTTGCGTTGTCGTCGATGATCGGATCGTCTGACGGCGACCGGCCGGTGCTCGACGCGGCACTGACGGCCTTTGCAAGCCCGAAATCGAGCACCTTCACGGTGCCATCGGGCATGACTTTGATGTTCGCGGGCTTCAGGTCGCGATGAACGATGCCTTTTTCGTGGGCCGCGTCGAGCGCGTCGACGATCTGGCGCGCGATGGAAAGCGCGTCCCCGAGATTCAACGCGCGCGGGGTCCCCGCGCTCCCGACCGCGCCCTCCGCCAGTCGTCGTTCGAGCCGATCCGCCAGTGTCTGGCCCGGCACCAGTTCCATCGCCAGTGCCAGGACGCCGCCGCGCCGCTCGATGCCGAAAACATGCGCGATGTGGGGGTGATTGAGCGAGGCGAGCAGACGGGCTTCGCGCTCGAACCGCGCGCGCCGATCGCGATCCGCCGCGAGCGACGCCGGCAGGACCTTGATCGCCACTTCGCGGCCGAGCGTCGTGTCGTGGGCCCGATAGACCTCGCCCTATATTGGCCGACGCTTGAAAAGATGGTGCGAAAAAGAAGTCCACGCTCAAGAAGTCGAACGATCTGCGCCGGACACGCGGCGCGGAGGCGCCCCGAGCGAGGCGAGCGGGATGTTCGGGTCGAGTGACCTCATCGTCCCGTAGGAATGGGTGTGTCGATAGGGGAAGATCAGCGACGCGCATCGTCCCCGCTACGAATCAACCTCGCCCACTGTCCCAACGGTTTGGCATGGACGTTCGAGCGGAGACGACGCGCTTTGGTCCGACATCGCCTTCTCAGATGTCGTCCGAGTGGACGACCCCACTCAGGACTCCACTATAGGGCGTGCGCAGGACCAAAGCCAAGCGCGTCGTGGCCGGAAGAGAGGAGACGCAGCGACATGGCAAACATCGTGGCCTGCATCTGGCTTGGATTGGGGTGACGAGCGGCACTCGGTGCATCTGCAGACCGCCGACGGGCCGATCGAGCACGTCGCGCTCGAGCAGAAGCCAGACGTCCTGCACGAGTGGGTGGCGCAGTGCAGCAGCGGTTTCCCGGACGGGAAGCTGGCCGATCGCGCTCGAGCAACGCAAAGGCGCGGTCATCCACGCGTTGATGCTGTACGACTGTTTCGTGCTCTATCCGATCAATCCGAAAGCGCTGGCGCGCTATCGAGAGGCGTTCCGCACGAGCGGCGCCAAGGACGACCCGCTCGATTCCGAGCTCCTGCTCGATCTCGTCGTCCGCCATCGCGCGCAGCTGCACGCCTGGGTGCCCGATACCGTCGAGAGTCGCCGGCTGCAGTCGCTCTGTGAACAGCGCCGCAAATTGGTGAATCAGCGCGTGGCGTTGACCAACCGCCTGACGAGTCTGCTGAAGCAATACTTTCCACAGGCGCTCGAGTGGATCGGCGACGTCGCCTCCCGTGCAGGGCTGTGACTTTCTCAGCCAGTGGCCGACGCTCGCCGCCGTTCAACGCGCGCGACCCCACACGCATCCGGGTGTTCTATCGGACACACAACTGCCGCAAGGCCGCCGTCATCGAGGACCGCCTCGCCGCGATCGCCAACGCGCGGCCGCTCACCACCGATGCGGCCGTCATCGAGCCCCTCAGCCTGTCGGTGCAGACCTATGCTGCCCAACTGCGCGCGCTGCATCGTCGCGATTCAGAGATTCGACGATCGCATCGCGCAGGTGTTTGCCGCGCATGCCGATCGCAACGTGTTTGTCAGTTTTCCGGGCGCCGGCGCCGTCTGCGCGCCGCGGCTGGCGGCCGCCTTTGGCACGGACCGATCTCGGTGGACCTCCGCGGCCGAGCTTCAAGCCCACTCGGGGATCGCGCCCGTCACCGAGCGGAGCGGCAAGAGCGACTCTGGGTGCATCACCGGCTGGCGTGTCCCGAAATTCGTGAAACAAACCTTCCACGAATTTGCCGACCAGTCCATTCGCTTCTCGACGTGGGCCCGGGCGTACTACGACCAGCAGCGCGCCCGCGGCAATGCCCACCATGCCGCCTTGCGCGCGTTGGCCTATAAATGGATTCGGATTCTCTTTCGCTGTTGGAAGGAGCGTCGACGCTATGACGAACGGGCCTACCTCGACGCCCTGCGGCGCCGCGGCTCATCGCTCGCGAAACATTATGCTTGACGGCCCAACTCAGATGTCCATGCCGCCCGCCCCGATAAACGCATTGATGCGATAGGGGCCTACGTGCGTCCCTATCGAAAGGGCCGGGACCGTCTGCCCCGGGAAGCCGTGCGGCGATTCGAACAAGGGGCTGCCGGCCACGGACTGCTCGAGCAGCGACTCAACTTCCAAACGAAGTGCTTCATCCGACGCGCAGGCCTCGCGAAGAAATGCTGCGCGCTCCTCGGGCCGTCGCTCACGGGCGGCGTGGTAGAGCGCTTCGACGTGTTGCCAACGATCAGTCATCGGCGGAAACGCGCCCATTTTACAGGCCGGCGTGGCGTCATGCGGCGTTGACCGTCATGGCTCGCGGGCATAGCATGGCGTCTTCCCGGCGGCCAGTCGATCGCGCTCGCAAGTGAGGCTTTCATGACATCGCGCTACTTCGGATGGACGTGTGCGTTCCTGCTTGGCACGGCTTCCGCGACGAGGCTCTGGCAAAGCCCAACGGCGCCGCAGGCCCCGGCCGCCGCACCAGTCGCGGGTCCTGATATGAACGCCTACTACCAGATCGGCCCGGATTCCCTCGCACACGATGGGGTGCCGAAGGGTGAGGTCCGCGGCCCATTCGTCCTGCCAAGCCAGGCCTACCCGGGCACGCAGCACACGTTCTGGGTCTACCTGCCGGCGCAGTACGACCGCCGCGGTGCCCGCGAGCCTCATGGTGTTTCAGGACGGCCAGGCCTTCAAGGACATGAACGGGGTGATTCGGGCGCCGAACGTGCTCGACAATCTGATCTACCGCCGCGAGATCCCGGTGATGATTGCCGTCTTCATCAACCCGGGCCGGACGCCTGAGCAACCTGAGCCGACCCCGCAGGAATGGGGAGATCGGACGACGAATCGGCCGACGGAATACAACTCGCTCGACGAGAAATATGCGCGTGTGGTCGTCGACGAGTTGATGCCCGCGCTCTCCAGGGACTACAACCTTTCGGCTGATCCAGAACAGCACGGCATTGGAGGCGCCAGTTCCGGCGCGATTGCTGCCTTCACGGTCGCCTGGCAGAGGCCTGCCGCCTTTCACAAGGTCCTCAGCATCGTCGGCAGCTTCGTCAACCTGCGAGGGGGCGACGCCTACGCCGACATCGTGAGGCAAAGCGAGCGCAAGCCGATTCGCGTGTTTCTGCAGGATGGACGAAACGACAATCGGGGTGTTGGACGAGGCGGGGCGTACGATCAGCGACGTGACTGGTTCTTCCAGAATGTCCGCCTCATGACGGCGCTCACCGAGAAGGGCTACGACGTCAATTACGCATGGGGCTTGAACACGCACGGCCAGCGGATGGGCGGGCCGATGCTGCCGGAGATGATGCGGTGGCTTTGGCGCGACCAGCCGGTCTCGACGGACCCGAACGACAGCGTCGAACGCGCCTTCAACGAGCCCAGGAAGAAAGGGTAGACGTTACTGCGCGTACCAGTCGCGCAGCCGCACGTCGATGCCGGCGGCGATCATATGACGAACTCATCCGTCGCCGCGTCGTAGCTCCCGGCTGAGCCAGGCTTTGGCAAACTGCCAATCGCGCAGGACGGTCTCGCGCGAAACACCGAGCGCCTCCGCCGTCTCCTCTGCGGTCAACCCGCCGAAGAATCGCATTTCCACGACCTGACCCTTTCGTGGATCCCGCCCGGCTAGAGCATTTCGACTTTCGTCGTCGCAGACATGGTATCCCCCGCTGGGAGGTAGTGATGCCGTATTCGATGGATCTGCGCGAGCGGGTGATTCAGGCGTGGGATACGAGCGGCGATGCGGACGCGGTCGCCGCGACCTTCGCGGTCAGCCGGGCGTGGGTCCATCGCTTGGCGCAGCGGCGGCGTGAAACCGGATCGATTGCGCCGCGGAAACCCACGAAGTTTCGGTCACGTGTCTTGGCCGGCAAAGAAGAGCGGCTTCGGGCCCTCATCCTGGCGCGACCCGATGCGACGTTGGCTGAGCTGCGAGACGCCCTCCCGACGACCGCCGCGCTCAGTACGCTCTGGCTGGAAATCGATCGGCTTGGGGTGACATTTAAAAAAAACGGTCCACGCCGACGAACAGCGACGCCCTGATGTCGCGGCCGCCCGCCGGCACTGGCACGAGACGCAGCCGCTCCACGATGCGCGGCAGTATGTCTTCGTCGACGAATCCGGCGTGACCACCGATCTGATCCGTCGCTACGCCCGCAGCTTGTGCGGCACGCGAATTGGGGACCACGCCCCCTGTGGCCACTGGCAGGCGCACACGCTGGTGGCGGCGCTCCGCTCCACGGCGCTTACCGCGCCGGCCGTCTTCAATGGCCCCATCGACAACGCCACGTTTCGCGCGTACGTCGAGCAAGTGCTGGTGCCCACGCTGCAGCCGGGCGATGTCGTGGTGCTGGATAACCTGGTCGCGCATAAGCAACCTGAAGTGCGCGACGCGATGAGCAGGCGGGGGCGTTTCTGCGCTTTCTGCCGCCGTTCAGTCCCGACTTCAACCCGATCGAGTTGGCCTTCGCCAAACTGAAGGCGTTCTTACGCGCCGCGCGCCCGCGAACGTTCGAGCAGGTCTGCGAGTTGATCGCGACCGCTCTCGGGCTCTTCGTGCCCGACGAATGCGCCAACTACGTCAGACATTCCGGCTATCGGCTTGCTACGTAGAAATCGAAAACGCTCGCCGCGTAAGCGCCTCGTCAAGGGCGACCACGTCGATGTCGGGCTGTTTCCCGGGCAGGACTTCCTCGATGAACGTGACGCGCTGTGCACCGCCGCCCCGCTTCTGATAGCCCTTGGCCCGGGCGATGTCGACGAGCACCCGTCGCATGAGGTGCGCAGACATGGCAAAGAAATGCGCCCGGTTCTGCCACTGGACC
Source organism: uncultured Acidobacteriota bacterium (assembly GCA_963724645.1). GTDB lineage: Bacteria > Acidobacteriota > Vicinamibacteria > Vicinamibacterales > SCN-69-37 > CAVXSP01. Next base: position 833,077 of record CAVRVJ010000001.1, on the reverse strand, counting down.
CGGCGCAGGTCGACGAGCCGGAGATAGGCCTCATTGACCAGAGCCGTCGGCTGCAGGCTATGGCCTGCGCGCTCCCGCCCCATCTGCCGGCCGGCAATCCGGCGCAACTCCTCGTGGACAAGGGGAATGAGCCGGTCCAGGGCGGTCTGCTCCCCTCCGTTCCAAGCCAGCAGCAGTCCGGTTACATCGACAGTCGAGGTCAAGACGGTCGGATTCTAACGGCTCTGGCCCGTCCGCGCCCCTGGCCTGCCACTTTCCGCCCCTGTTTCCCGCCTCTGGTGATGGGGAGGGCGGGTCATGCGGAGGAGGCTGGGCACAGTGGCGCTGGGGGTGGGGTTGGCGGCCGGTGTGGCGACATGCGCTTCGGCACAGGCGACGTCACCCGAAGGGGCCGTCGTGGTTCGCGTGCTGGTCCTGAATCGCGCCAACGTGCGCCCTGAGATGATTGCCGCCGCCGAGCAGGATGCCGACGCCATCTACGCGGCCGCGGGAGTGCAGATCGCGTGGCTCAACGCCGGCCCTGCCGGTCTTGCCGGCGATCCGCCATTGGACATGACCGTGATGCTCGTCAGCGGCGCGTCGACTCGAATCATGAGTGCCGCCCTGGACGATCGGACCCTGGGATTTGCCTCGTCGAATTCGGCGAGTGACGCCGAACGTGGCCGCATGGCCTGGGCGTTCTGCGATCGCGTCGAGGAGACGGCCGCGCGATATGGCCTGGCCGTCGCCCGCCTCCTTGGGAAAGCCGTGGCCCACGAGATCGGGCATCTGCTGTTGCCGTATAACAGCCACTCTGCCGAGGGCATCATGCGAGCCACATGGGACTTGCGGTCTGGACGACTCGAGTACTTCACCCGCACGCAGGCCGGGGTCATTGGCCAGCGGCTGATCAAGTAATGTCGCGCCAGTTGCCCCCGGTTCTGCTACACGCCCCTTACTCGGGCAGCCCAACATAGTTCTCAGCCAGGCTCGTCTGCGCCGCGCACGAGTCGGCCAGATGCCGCAGTTGTCCCAGCTGCAGCCGCTGCTGGAAGCCGTCGGCGTCATCCGGAAAGCGGTGGAGCATCGACGTCATCCAGTACCAGAAGTGCTGGACCTTCCAGACGCGCCGGAGGCATCGCGTCGAATATCCGTCGAGTAACGACGTGCGATGGCTCTGGTAGCGATCCGCCAGCGCCTCGGCCAGGACACGAACGTCCGACATCGCCAGGTTCAGGCCTTTCGCGCCCGTCGGAGGCACGATATGTGCCGCATCACCGGCGAGAAACAGGCGTCCGTATTGCATCGGCTCCGCGACGAAGCTCCGCATCGGCGTAATGCTCTTCTCGAGGATGGGGCCTTCGTGCAGCGTCCAGCCGCCGTCGATCGCGAATCGGCGATGCAGTTCGTCCCAGATGCGCGCGGACGGCCACGCTTCGACGGTGTCGCGTGGATCGCACTGGACGTACAGGCGGCTCAGCTCTGGAGTTCGCAGGCTGTGGAGAGCGAACCCGCGTTCGTGGAAAGCATAGATCAGCTCGTGACTCGACGGCGGGACGGCTGCGAGGATGCCGACCCATCCGAATGGGTAGTCGCGTTCGTAAGTCTTGAGCACGCCAGAAGGGATTGACTCCCGGGAGATTCCGTGGAATCCATCGCAGCCGGCGACGTACTCACAAGCGACCTCGAGTTGCTCGCCCGCATGTGACAGCGACACCTTCGGCGTCGAGGAATCGACCCCCGCGATGCGCACCTGCTCGGCGTTGAAGTAGACCTGGCCGCCGGCGGCGATCCTTGCGTCGATGAGGTCCTTGACGACCTCCTGCTGCCCGTAGATCGTGATCGCACGGCCGCCCGTCAGCTCGCTCAGCGCGATCCGGTGCTCCTGACTCTCGAACCGAATCCCGATCCCATGGTGCACGAGGCCTTCACTCCGCAGCCGATCGCCCAGACCGGTCGCGATCATCAGATCCACGGTGCCCTGTTCGAGCACGCCGGCGCGCACCCTGTGGGTCACGTAGTCACGGCCGCGTCGCTCGATCACGACGGACTCGATGCCTTCGCGATGGAGCAGATGAGACAGCATCAGGCCGGCCGGCCCGGCGCCGACAATCGCGACTTGAGTCTTCAGAAGTCTGGACATTGAAATCGCGCGAGAAGGACGTGCGCTGGCGGAACATCCGCGTGCAGTTCCCGTACGATGGCCGCACGACGATCGAGCATCGCGCGCTGGTTCAGCGATCCCTTGTCGGTAATCTCGTTGGCGTCGAGCGAGGGAGGCTCCTCGAGGAGGATCGCCCGCGCGATTCGCGTGGAACTGCCCGTGGCGCGCGCTGCAAACCCGTCGAGCAGCGTGAGCAGATGCTCGCGAACCAGACCATCGCGCAGCACTTGCGCGTCGGTCGCCCGGTCGAGCGCCGGGCTGAGGGACCGGCACGCGGGCACGTCCGGGACGATGAGCATGCCGACCTCGTTGAGGTCGTGGCCGGTGATCACCGCATCGCGTATGTACGGCGCGAAATGGGAGACGACGCGCGCCCGGAGCGGTCCGACATTCACCCATGTCCCGCTCGCCAGTTTGAAGTCCTCCGCGAGCCGGCCATCGAACACGAACCCTTGCGTCACGTCATCGGGCGCGGCGAAGCGGACCGCGTCACCCATCGAATAGAACCCTTCGTCATCGAACGCCGCGCGGGTGAGCTCCTCCTGGCGCCAGAATCCCGGCGTGACGTTGGGTCCGCGCACGCGAACCGCGAACTTGCCCGCGGTCGGGACAAGTTTCACCTCGAGGCCAGGCACGGGCAGGCCGATGGCGGCCGCCAGTTCTTGGCCCCACGGCCGGCACAGCGCCATCGGTGCAGTTTCGGTGGAGCCCAGGCCCGTGACGAAAACCAGCCGCTCGCCGCACGTGCGTTCGGCGATCGATTGAATCTCGTCCGCCACATGCTGGGAGAGACTGGCGGCGGCGTAAAATAGCAACCGCAGCCGGCTGAAAAACCGCTCCGCCAACGCCCGATCGCTGCGCAGGGCGCGCGCCAGCTCCTCGTATCCTTTCGGGACGTTGAGATACACCGTCGGCGCGATCTCACGAAGATTCCGAACGGTCTCATTGAAGGCTTCGGGCATCGGCCGGCCCTCGTCCAGGTGCAACGATCCGCCGTTCGTCAGCACCAAACCGATATTGTGATTGCCGCCGAAGGTGTGATGCCAGGGCAGCCAATCGACCAGCACCGGCGGCTCATCTCCGAGAAACGGCAACGTCTGCAGAATCATCTGCTGATTGCTGCAGAGCATGCGGTGCGTGTTGATGACCCCTTTGGGAAGCCCGGTGGATCCGGACGTGAAGAGGATCTTCGCGATCGTATCCGGCGAGACGGCGTCGTGTGCCCGATCGACGTCGCTGGTCGGCGTCGAGTCGAGCAGCCGATCGAAGGGCGTCGAGCTTCTGCCGCCGCGGAATGGGCGTGCGGAGCAGACTTCCGTGTCCGCCGGCACTGCGGCGTCGAGTGCGCGCGCGAATCGACTCACGTCCGAAACGAAGACCATCCCGGGCGCCAGCAGTCCGAGCGCATGCTTCAACATGCCGAAGTCGTGCGAGACGAGCGAGTAGGCCGGCGAAATCGGCGCAAAAGGCACTCCGACATGCTGCGCGGCCAGCGCAAGGAGCAGATGCTCAGGGCTGTTGCCTGAAAGAATGGCGAGCGGCCTGTCGGCCGACAGACCGCGATCGAGAAGCGCCTGCCCCAGGCGCCGCGTGGCGGCCAGTACGTCGCCATAGGTCAGGCGCGCGATCTCCTCGCCCTGCCGCCATGACAGAAGCGTGCGCTCGGGCGTCACGAGCGCCCAGCGCGTCAGATGCTCGGTGAACCGGGACGGATACGGTCCGAGCGGCTGTCGAGCCCGCACGAGGAGCGTGCCATCGTCGCGCCAGGCCGCGTGTGGTGTGAGATCGCCGAGACGGACCGCCCGATAGCGACGCGTCGGGCCGGCGTGGAGGGCGTCGCTCATGATTCCCTGCGCTAGGTCTTGGGATCCAACACCTGTCGCAATTCCTGGAACGCGTGATTCGCGGCCGGAATTCCGCAATAGATCGCCTGCTGCAGCACGATCTCTTTCAAGTCGTCTGCCGAAAAGCCGCCCTCGGCCAGCGCGGCGCGAGCGTGCATCCGGAACTCCTCCCATTTGCCAAGCGCGAGGAGCGTGCCGATGACCAGGATCCGCCGGGTGCGCGGATCGAGTCCCGGTCTGGTCCAGATCTCGCCCCAGGCGTAGCGCGTCAGGAGATCCTGAAATTCCGCCGTCAGCGGAGTCGTGTTTGCCACGGCGCGGTCAACGTGCTGGTTTCCGAGCATCCGTCGCCGAATCGCCATGCCTGCTTCGCGTCGAGCGTCTTCGTCCATTGGAGCCTCATGCGGAAAGGAAATCCAGGACCGCGCTATTGAAACGCGCGGCTTGCTCGATGTTCGAGAAGTGCGCGGCGTCCAGTTCCAGGAGGCCGGCGCCCGCGATTCGAGCGCAGATATCGGCCCCATCGCCCGGCGGCGTGACGGGATCGAACCGGCCGGTCACGACCAATACCGGTACCGTGATCGCGCCGATTGCGTCACGGAGGTCGGCGTCCCGCAAGGCGGCTGCGCAGCCGGCATAACCATCCGGCGAACACCCAGCCTGCATGCGCTGAGCCGACGCGACGATCTCAGGATGCCGGCCGCGAAACGTGTCCGAGAACCACCGGAGCGGCCCGGTCTCAACAACGGGGGCCAGACCCTGCGTTCGAATCAAGTCGATGCGTTCCTGCCAGAACGCCCGGGTGCCAATTCGCGCTGCTGTGTTCGCCACGACGATCTTGCGGATGCGCGATGACGCGTGGACGGCCAGCCACATTGCCGTGAGGCCGCCGAGCGAGAGCCCGCAGACACAGGCTGTCGGCGCCTCGGCAGCGTCCAGGACCGCCAGCGCGTCGCGGCCGAGCTGGTCGATGGTGTAATCCCCGGCTGGTGCGGTCGAGCGCCCGTGGCCGCGCTGGTCGTAGCGGATGACGCGAAAAGCGCGCGTGAACGCGAGTACCTGGTCGTCCCAGAATGAAGCCGACGTCCCCAACGCGTTGGACAACAGGAGCGCTGGCCCCTGCGCGAGGCCCTCCACCGCGTACGACAAGCGGCAGCCGTCGACGAGGACTTCAGACATGGTTCCGACCCCAGTCGGCAAGGACGCGATCCACGAACGCTTCGGCCTGCCCGAGGTAGCCGTCGGGCGACAGGCACTGGCGGATGGCGTCGGGTGGCAAGACCTTCGTCACGCGCGGATCCTCCGAGAGGACGGCAACGAGCGGCCGCTTGTCGGCGATGGCAAGCGTGCACGCGGCATCCACGAGGGCGCGCGCCTCTGAATGACCGAGCCTCGGCGCCAGCCTCACGACAATCGCTTCGGCGAGGATGAGCCCGTCGGTGACGTCGAGGTTCCTGGCCATACGCCCTTCGTCGACCACCAGATGATCCAGCGCGTCAGCAATCGCACGCGCGGCGCCGGCCGTCACGTTCATCAGCTGGGGCACGACGTCCCACTCGGCTTGCCAGCCGCCGAGGCCGCGCTCATGTTCCTGAGGCATGCCCGCGAGGAGCGACGCGATGAGGCCGGGCGCGCGCAGGGCGGCTGCGAGCGCTACCGCCGCGGACACCGGATTTCGCTTGTGGGGCATCGAGGATGACTGGCCTCGTCCTGGTGCGGGCGCTTCGAACGCTTCGGCGACTTCGGTCTGTGACAGCAGGGCCAGGTCCCGTGCGATCTTCCCGATTGTTCCGGCCAGCACCGCAAGCTCGCACGCAAATCTCATCAGTCGATCCCGATGGCCGTGCCACGGGAGGTCCGGCACCGGAAGGCCGAGTTCCTCTCCCAGTGCCTTGGAAACGGCGGGCGCCGAGGCGCCGAGCGCCGCGAGCGTGCCAGACGCGCCGCCGAACTGCAGCACGAATGCGCTTCGGCCCCGCTCGTGAATCGCCGCGCGTCCGCGTTCGAGCGCCTCGAGCCAGCCGGCGGCCTTGAGTCCGAACGTGATCGGCGTGGCCTGCTGCAGCCACGTCCGCCCGGCCATCGGCGTATGTCGATAGGCCCGCGCCTGTCGGGCCGCTGCCGCCGACGCGCGTTCAACCTGCGCCGACAGCGGGGGGAGGGCGGCCCGCAGCTGGTGCACGAGCGCGGTATCGATGATGTCCTGGCTGGTCGCGCCGATGTGCACATGGTCCGCGGCGCGTGCGTCAATCGCTGCGACCCGGGTTCGCAACTGTTGGACCAGCGGAATCACGACGTTGCCGGCGCCGGCGGCGTTGTGCGCGAGGCTGTTGAGATCGAGCCCTGCCAATGTCGCCGCCTCGACAATGGCAGGGAGCGACGACGCCGGCAGAACGCCCGCTCGTACTGCAGCTTTCGCGAGGGCGACCTCGACATCGAGCATCGCCTGCACACGCGCCTCATCGGAAAAATGCGCGGCGACGTCGGAATCGCCGAAGAGAAGGGAATAGAGCGTCATCCGGCCGTACGAACGTCACACGTCGAAGAACACGGTCTCGTTCTCGCCCTGCACGATGATGTCGAAGCGATAGCGGCCATCGCCTTTCGTCTGCGCGAGGAGCGTCTGGCGCCGATGCGGGGGTACGAGACCAAGGATCGCGTCCTCGCCATTCGCGGCCGGATCGTCATCGAAGTAGATTCTGGTGACCAGCCGCGTGAGTATGCCACGTCCGAGCACCGACACAATGATGTGCGGCGCCTGAAGTCCGCCGCCTGGTCCGGGCACGCGGCCAGGCTTGATCGTGTCGAACGAGAAACGGCCGGCCGCGTCGGTCGCCACGCGGCCGAATCCGTCAAAGTTCGGATCCACCGGCAACTCGCGGGCATCGTCCGGATGGTGATAGCGGCCGGCGGCGTTGGCCTGCCAGATCTCGATGAGCGCGTCGGGAATCGGCTCGCCGGCGCCATCGAGCACCGCGCCCTCGATTGAGACGCGCGCGCCCTGTGTGTCCGCGGTGGCCACCGCGCCTCCGCCCGGAAAGTCGAGCGCGAAATCAAAGAACGGGCCGACGGTCTGGAAAGGTGTTTCGCCGGCCATCAGCGTGCCTGCTCGAACGGCGTGGCGTCGCGGCCGCGCAGGACGACGTCGAACCGGTAGCCGAGCGCCCAGTCCGGCTCGGTCAGATCGAGATCGAATTTCGAAATCATGCGCTCGCGCGCCCGGGCGTCGGGCACCGAGTTGAAAATCGGGTCGAAGGGCAGCAGCGGGTCCCCCGGAAAATACATCTGCGTCACAAGCCGGGTCGTGAAATTCTGGCCGAACAGCGACAGATGCACATGAGCCGGCCTCCAGGCGTTCGGGTGGTTGCGCCATGGATAGGCGCCCGGCTTGATCGTCACGAACCGATAGTGGCCGTCCGCATCCGTCTGCACACGCCCCGCGCCCGTGAAATTCTGATCGAGCGGCGCAGGATGCTGATCGATCTTGTGCACGTAGCGCCCGGCCGCGTTGGCCTGCCACAACTCGATCAGGGTCCCGGGCACCGGGCGTCCATCGGCGTCCAGCACGCGCCCCTCCAGAACGATTCGCTCGCCGAGCGGCTCGCCGGCATGCTGGCGGGTGAGGTCGTTGTCGACCGGACCAATCCTGCCGTAGCCGTACACCGGACCCGTCAGTTCCGACAGCGTCTGTGGAATCAGCACGAGCGGCTGCTTCGGATGCCGAAGCGCAGTCGATCGGTACCCGGAAAAGTCTCGAAGCGGGTGCGTCCCTTCCGGGGGCCGTCGGGTGGGTCTCAACGGAGGCTCCATCTGAACTACACCGCCCCGTGTGCGGCGGCGGTGCGGGCCTGCAGTTCGCGCAGTACCGCCAACTCGTCCGGCGCGGGTGGGGAGGTCGTCTGGACTGCGGCGGCAAAGCGCACGGGCCATCCAGTCTCCTCCGTCACACGTGCGCGGCTCACATCCGGGTGCACGCTCGTAACGACCAACTCCTTCGTCTCGAGATCCGGCTCGAGGACGCAGAGATCCGTGATCACTTTCGTCGGTCCCTTGGTGGACAGGCCGGCCCGCGCCCGATAGGTTCCGTCTTCGCCGTGGCCGATCGTTGTGACGAAATCGACGCGCGGCACGAAGGCGCGCCGCGAATGGGGCATGACCACGAAGATTTCTCCGCAGGCGCCGGCCATCTCCGGCGCCCCGCCGCCGCCCGGCAATCTGACGGCCGGGTGTGCGTAGGCTCCAACGACTGTCGAATTCAGGTTCGCGAATCGATCGATCTGAGCCGCGCCGAGAAATCCGACCGTGACCCGTCCACCCTGCAGCCAGTAACGAAAGAACTCTGGAACGCTCACCGTCGTCAAAGCGGTTTCACACAACTCGCCGTCGCCGATGGACAGAGGCAGCACTGTTGGACGAGTGTCAATAGTGCCCGACTCGTAGATCAGCGTGATGCCGGGAGCATGGGTCAGCCGCGCGAGGTTGCAGGCCGCGGACGGGAGGCCGATTCCCACGAAACAGATGTCGGCGTCATCGAGCAGGCGGGCTGCCGCCACGGTCATCAGCTCATTCGGCGTGTACGCGCTCACGTGGCGAGCTCCCTGTCGCGGGCTCGCGCTGCGAAGACTTCGGGTCCTTGACGCATCACGTGTTCGTCGATCCAGGCCGTGAAGGTTTCACGCGTGCGCGAGATTCGATCCCATGCGCCATAGAATCGATTGTCGCGGGTGTAGTAGCCGTGCGCGTACGACGGCGACGCGCCGCCCGGCACGACCGCGATCGCGTTCACGGTCCAGTGAGGAAGAATGCAGCCATTGGGGTGTCCGCCCCGAAGGCTTTCGACAACTTCCTCGACCGTCACTACGGATCGCCGGGCGGCCAGGACGACTTCCTTCTGGACGCCGATGATCCCCTCGACGAGGACGTTGCCTTCGCGATCCGCTCTTTGCGCATGAATGATTGCGACATCGGGACGCAGCGCGGGAACGGCGGTCAGCACCTCGCCCGTGAACGGGCAGGCGACCGCGCGGATGTTCGGATTCACCGAGGCGAGTCCGCCCGGCTGTCCGCGCAGCACTCCGAACGGGACGTTGGCTGCGCCGGCTTCGTACGCGTGCGCCAACGCTGAATGGCTGTATTCCTCGAGCGCCAGCGGTCCCGGCCATCCGTGCTCCACGGCGTCGCGCAGCCGATGCAGCGATCCGACTCCGGGGTTGCCGCCCCACGAGAAGATCAGCCTCGCGGCGCAGCCGGCCCCGATCAACTGGTCATAAATCAGGTCCGGGGTCATGCGGGCGAGCGTCAGGTTGCGGCGGCCCTGCCGGATGACCTCATGTCCGGCGGCAAACGGAATGAGGTGCGTGAAGCCTTCCATGGCGACCACGTCGCCGTCGCGGACCGCCCCCGCGATGGCCTCTTGCAAACTGCAGATTTTCGCCACGGGCTGCTAGGGTTCCACTCCGGCCTTCAGGTTGTCAAATCGAATATCGGTTTTGTCGTGCGCTAATCGAACGGTTAGGGTAAGGTGGCCGCAACCCATGGCTTCGCTCCGTCCGCGCGCTGGTGCGGCCGCGCTCGCGCCAATCGCCGCGCGCCGGGACCCGAACTTCATGCTGTCGCTGGCGCGAGGCCTGGAGGTCCTTCGTACGTTTGGCGAAGGACGCGCTGCGCTGTCGATTGCCGACGTCGCGCGCGCGACCGGATTCTCGCGCGCGGCGGCCCGGCGGTGCCTCTACACGCTGTCCAGTCTGGGCTACGTCACGGGCACGGCGGGGAAGTACGAGCTGCTCCCGAGAATCCTCTCGCTCGCGGACGCGTACCTCGGCTCCAGTCCCGTGGCGCGATGTGCTCAGCCCGTGCTCGAGCGCGTTTCGGAGACGCTCCACGAATCGTCGTCGCTCGCCGTGCTCGACGGCCAGGAGATCGTCTACCTCGCGCGTTCGGCGACGCGACGGCTGCTTTCGATTGGATTATCGGTCGGCAGCCGGTTGCCGGCCGACTGCACCTCCATGGGACGGGTGCTCCTGGCGTTTGCCGAGGAACAGGAGCGGACGCGATACCTGGCGCGCGTGAAGCTCGCTCGGCATACACCGCATACGATTGTCGAAAGGGTGAAACTGCGCGCGGAGCTCGACCGGGTGCGGTTGGCGGGCTACACGATTGTCGACCAGGAGCTCGAGCTCGGCCTGCGATCGCTCGCGGTCCCGGTCCGGCGGCCGGACGGCCTTGTCGTCGCCGCGATTAATGTCGGCGTGCATGCGGCACGCGTCGAGTCGAAGACGCTGGCGCGCGAGTACCTGCCCGTTCTGCAAAACGCCGCCGTGGAAATCGGCGCCGCGATCGGTCACGCAATCCGTTGACGAGTTTCGGCGCGGCTGAGGTGGCGGATCTCGATATCGGTCTCCTGCTCGACCACGGCCGCTGGACCGGTGTCCAGAAGTGGTTCGTCTTCCTGGTCGCCCTGACGATCGTCTTCGATGGCATCGACAATCAAGTGCTCGCCGTCGCGATTCCGACAATGATGCGCGACTGGTCCGTGCCGCGCGTGGCCTTTGCGCCGGTGCTGGCCAGCGGGCTGTTCGGCATGGTCGTCGGCGGAGCATTTGGCGGCGTGACCGGCGATCGCCTCGGGCGCAAAGTCGCGCTGCTCGGCAGCGTCGCGGTGTTCGGTGCCCTGACACTCGCGGCGGCGTTCGCGGGGAGCCTGTTCACCGTCGGCGTGCTGCGATTCGTGTCGGGCGTAGGACTCGGCGGCGCCATGCCGAACGCCGCGGCGCTCGCAACGGAATTCGTGCCGAAACGCCATCGCGCATTTGCCGTGACGCTCGCCATCGTCTGCGTGCCGCTCGGCGGCATGTTGGCCGCCCTGCTCGGTGAACATCTGCTGCCGGCGTGGGGCTGGCGCGGCCTCTTCATCACAGGCGGCGTCGCGCCCCTCGCGTCTGTGGTCGCGTTCACTCGTTTGCTGCCGGAGTCGCCGCGCTACCTCGTTCGCCGTCCGGGACGGTGGCTGGAGCTCGCAGCGCTTGTTCGCCGGTTGGGTCATGACGCGCCTGCCGGAAGCCGGTTCATCGACACCACCGAATCGTCCGTCGCGCGGGCGTCAATCGGGGCGCTGTTGCAGCCCGCGCTGCGGCGCGACACCCTGACACTCTGGCTGGCGTTCTTTTCCGGCCTCCTCGCGGTCTACTCGGCGTTCAACTGGCTGCCGGCCCTGCTCGCCGGCGCCGGGCAGGCCGCCATCGCCAGCCGTGGACTGTTCGCGTTCAATCTCGGGGGCGCCATCGGCGCCATCCTGGGCGCGCTCGTCATCGGACGCGCCGGCTCGAGATTGACGATGCTCGTGTTGACAGGAGGCGCCGTGGCCAGCGCTCTCGTGATGGCTTCGATGACCTTTGCGCCCAGTTCGTCTGCCGCGCGGATTATTGGCATGCTCACGCTCACCGGCGGCTTCATCAACGCCGTCCAGACGACGATGTATGCCCTGGCGGCGCAGGTGTACCCGACCGGCGTGCGGGCGACCGGCGTCGGAACGGCCGTCGCCGTCGGCCGCGTCGGCGGTGTGCTGAGCACGTACGCGGGTGCATGGGCGTTGGGATCCGGCGGCAGCGGCCGGTTCTTTCAGTTGATTGCGGCCGCGATGCTGACGGTCTTCGGAGCGCTCGCGGCCGTCCGACGCCATATCGGGCGCCGGGAAGCGCCACGCTGACGCTCAGGTCGGCACGGGCTACGCCGCGGCCGGCGTCCCGCAGGATGCGCGGATGATCAGGTCGCAATGCAGCCGCACATGCCGCGCCGGCAGGTCACGCCGCTGGACTCGTTCGAGCATCACGCTGAGGGCGACCTGCCCGAGCTGATGCGTCGGCTGCCGAAGGGTCGTCAGCGGCACCGGCAGCAGCCGTGCATAGGCCACGTCGTCGATTCCTACGAGCCGCACGTCCTCCGGGATGCGATATCCAAGGTGGATGAGCGCCTTCATGAGCAGCGCCGCCGTGCGGTCATTGGCGCACACCAGGCCATCCGGCCGTTTGCGATCCATGAGCGCCTTGATGGCTATTGCATCGGACGGATCCAGGCGAACGGCGAGAGCACCATCTGGCGGCAGGCCGCCGAGATGGAGCGCCTCGCGATATCCGGCTTCACGCGCATCGACAGTCGTGGCCGCGTGCTCGCTCGCAACGAAGGCAGGGCGGCGGCAACCGGCCCGCAGCAGGTGCTCGGTGACCGCGTAGCCCGCGTGCCGGTTGTCGATGCCGACCACATCATGATGACCGGGCTGCGGGTACGGCAGCAGCGTCCGATCCAGCAACACGATCGGAATGCGAGCCGCGTCGAACGCCCGGCCGATCCGCGTGTTGATGTCGTTGTCCGCCGGCGTCGATTCGAGCGGCGCGAAGAATACGCCGGAGACCTGGCGATCGATGTACTGACGGCAAAGCTGCCAGGCGCGCTCTTCGCTCGTCCGGCCGCTTGTGACGCCGCTGCCCCAGACGAGCGCGTGCTGCCGGGCGAGTGGTGATGCCATCATCCCCTGACAGATCGGCTCGAAAATGTCCGTCTCCCCAAGGTCGGGAATCAGCAGGCCGAAGGAGAGCGCTCCCGCTGCCGTGACATCCCGGACGAACGTGCCTGACCCCGCACGCCGATCCACAAGGCCCAGGTGCTGCAAGTCACGAACGGCACGGCCGATCGTGATGCGCGAGACGCCGAACCGCTCGACGAGCGCCGCTTCACTGGGGAGACGATCGCCGCGCTTCCAGCGGCCCGACTGAATCTCCCTGCACAGCGCCGCGTAGACCTGGCGATGCTTCGGATCCGGGCTCCGGGCTGCATCCATGCTGGACAAATGATATATCAGATTATGAACCAGGAGGAATCGGCTGATCGCCATTTTTGTCAGAATTGCCATGTTACTCGCCATTTACGTCAGTTGATTCAGACTGGTCGCACTGATATCGTCGGAATAGAGGCTGATATATCAATGCCAGCGCCATTGAAGCACTTTCTTCTAGCGTCCGATTTCGATCAGACGCTGAGCTTCAACGATTCGGGATTCGTCCTCAGCGAGCTCCTGGGCGTCTCGGGATTTGCAGCCAAGGTCGAGGGGCTGGCGCGCAGCAATCTCGTCCAGCAGGGTGCGGAGCTGGCCTATCTCATCAGGCACGACCCGGAGTTCCGCGGCGTACGTCGTGAGCACCTCGTGGAGGTTGGACGCCGCGTGCGCCTTCGAGGGGCGATTCCGGCGCTGGTGGAATTCCTCACCAAGGGAATCGAGGGGTATCGCTTCTCATTCTTCGTGATCTCCGCGGCGCCTCGCGATGTCGTCGAATCTGCTCTCGCCGGGGCCGTGGACCCCGAGCACATCTTCGGCACCGAGTTGGCCTTCGACCCGGGTTCAGGCGAGGTGCAGGCGATCGTGCGCGTGCCCGCCGGCTATGGAAAAGTGGCGGTTCTCGAGGAGCTCGGAAGCCGGCTGGGCATTGCGCCGGATCGGGTGATCTATGTCGGAGACGGCAGCTCCGATGTGCACGTGATGCTGCACGTCAACAGCCGCGACGGCTTCACGATCTCGGTCTCCGAGAACAAGCAACTGGCGAGCATCGCGAAGAGCACCGTTTTGAGCGACAGCGCGTTCAGCATTCTGGTGCCGGTCCTCGACCAGCTTCTCGATTGGCGGGCGGGCGCGATTCGGAGCCTGTTCGAGTCGCACGGCCTGACGCTCGACGAATGGGAAAAGGCGCGGACCGATCGGATCACGGTCAGCGAGGCCGCGCAGGTTTCCGGCCGGGTGGTGGCCTGATGAGTGTGATCGACGGCCTCGGCTGGATCGCCACGTCGGTCATCGTTGCATCGTACTTCTGCCGGACGCTGGAACGCCTGCGGGCGGTGCAGATGGCTGCAGCCGTAGTGTGGACGATTTACGGCATTTCGATCGGCGCCCCGCCGGTCATTGCCGCGAACGTGCTGGTGCTGGCGGCGGCGGCGTGGACGCTTTACCGTGATTCGATCAGTGGCTCAGCGGCCGCGGCTGCGAGAATGCCGGATCGGTCAGGAATGTCTGGTCCGTCAAGCTTTTCAAAAACTCGATGAGATCCGACGTCTCGGCCGCGGACAGCCGAAAACCGGTCACCTGGCTGCTGCGGAAGCGGCTCGGCTTGCCGCCGGATGCGTAGTGTGCGATGGCCGCCTCGAGCGTCGGCACGCTGCCGTCGTGCATGTAAGGGCCGGTCACGGCAATGTTGCGAAGGGTCGGCGCGCGGTAGCGGCCCATGTCTGCCCGCCTGCCCGTCTTGTCGAACAACCCGCGGTCGGACGGCGGATACGATCCCCTGCCGTCGATGTTGTACAGGCCGGTGTTGTGGAAGAGCGGCTGGGCGGGATCGGATCCTTCGAACAACATGGCGCCCGACAAGTTGAATCCGCTGTGGCACTCGCTGCAGTGCAGGCGCGTCGAGAAAAACAATTCCATGCCTCGCACGGCCGCGGCCGACAGCGCCGCATGATCGTCGCGGTAGAGGTATCGATCGAGCGGTGAGTTGCCCGAGACGAGCGTCCGCTCGAATGCCGCCACGGCCTTGACGATGTTCCCGAATGTGAGCGGGTCGGCCTCGCCAGGAAAGGCCGCAGCAAACCATGCATGTGTGTCCGCCTGCGGGCTGAAGCGCGCCACGACCTCAGCCTCTCGCCCCGCGAGACCCAGCTCCACCGGGTGCTCGTTGAACATCGGCACGGCCATCTGCGTCTCGAGCGTGCGGATCGACGGATCGGCCCAGCCGTACGACGTGTTGTACGCGACGTTCGCCAGGCTCATCGCGCTTCGCGGATGACTGGCGCCGGTCGATCCGATCGCGTGGGCTCGTCCGTCCGTGAAAGCGCGTGCCTGCTGATGACAACTTCCGCACGAGTACCGACTGATTACCCGAAAGCCGGGTGTCGTAGAAGAGCCGGCGTCCGAGCTCCACTTTTGCGGCCGACAGCGGATTGTCCTTCGGGATCCTCGGGACGGGAATTCCGGCCGGCAGGTGCCACACGTAGGGGCCGGACGGCGGCGTGGCGGGAGTGGAGACCGGCTCGGGTGGGGACGTCCGGCGGCAAGCGACGGAGCCGCACGCGAGGGCGCACACAATCAGGCAATGGGGCAGCAGGGCAATGAAGGAAGTCATTGCCTCACGTGCCCCACTGCACAGTTCTTTACTTCCAGATCGATTGATTGCTCTTGAGCCCCATGTTCGCCGTCAACGTGGAGAGCTTGCTGCGCTCCTTGATCCACGAATCGAGCGACGACACGAGGCCGGGATCGACCCCGGCCGGCTGGGCTTGATGGCTCGCAACCCAGGCCTCCATGGCTTTCATCAACTGGTCCGCTTGCGTGCGATCGGACGCGAACAGCGCCAGGTAGGACTGTTTCGCTTCGTCGATCTTGTTGAGCGCAAGATACGCCTCGCCGCGGTACTCCATCGCATCCGGAAATCCGGGCGCGATCTGCAGGGCTTTGTCGTACATCTCGAGCGCCTTTGCGGCGTCGCCGGTCTTGCGCAGCGCGAAGCCCATTCCGTTGTACGGCTGAGGCGCAGTCGGCACGAGATCGGCCGCGCGCTTGAAGTCCTTGAGGGCCTTGCCATACTCATCCTTGGCCTTGTTCAAAGTCTTCTCACGGTCCTTGGCGGTCTGCTTCTCGGCGTCCATTTCGTATTTGACGCCCTTGTCCTTGTGTTCGATGCCGCTGTTGTAGGCATCGCGGGCCATGTCTTCCGGTGTCTTGGCCGGAGCGGCTGCGCCGCCCATCGACGGCGCCGGCATCGGAGAGCCGTTGGCGGCGACCGCCACTTGATAGAGTCCGACGGCGACGAACATTGCGAGAACTGCTTTCAGCACGCGAAACATGTCAGCCTGCCTCCTCAATCTACTTGTGAGTGAATTCGAGGTCGATGGTCACCTTCACCTCGTCGGCGACGACGGCGCCGCCAGCTTCGAGCAACACATTGTATTGCAGCCCGAACGCACGCCGGTTGAGCGTCGTCGTCATCGCAGCGCCCGCGCGCATCAGTCCGTCGAGGTCTTTCACCGCGGGCGTGGGGCCCTCGACGTCGAGCGTGACTTCCCGCGTCACTCCGTGAATCGTCAGGTCGCCGGTGACGCTGAAGCGGCCTGGACCGCTCGCGGCGGCCTTCTTCGACTTGAATGTGATCGTCGGGTACTTCGCGACATTGAGGAACAAGTCGCTTTTCAGATCGCGGTCGCGCTCCGCGTTGCGCGTGTTCAGCGACTTCGCGTTGATCGTCGCGTCGGCCTTGAGCGTGCCGGCAATGTCCTTCGGATCGAAACTGACCGTCCCCGTGGGGCCGTCGAACTCGCCGTGAACGGTCGCGATGACCATGTGTCTGACGGAGAACTGCGCCGACGAATGGCCGGGATCGATCTGCCAGGTCGTCGCCTGAGCCGACGCCGCCATCGGCCAGAACGCAAGAAGCCCCGTCAGAATGAAACGCCCCACAGAAGCAAGGATTAGAGCAAACAACATGCCACCCTGTCGACCGGCCGCCTCCGGCCAGGGCTTGGTAGTCGCATGGGGCGGACGCACGGAGCGCGTAACGCGCGACGAACCGCGTAAATCGCGAATAATGGGGTAAATGCTGCAGATTTCCGGCGTCGTCTTCGATATGGACGGTCTGATGTTGGACACCGAGTCCATCAACCGAATGGCGTGGCAGCGCGCGGCCGATGATCTGGGTTACGCGCTCGACGATGAGTTCTATCTATCGCTGCTTGGCCGGACGACAACTGACTGCGAGTCGCTCGTGCTTCAGCGATGCGGCGCCGAGTTTCCGATGGACGAATTTCGGACGCGCCGCCGACGATTGTGGAAGGCGCAGGTCGAGGGTACGGGTATCGCCGCCAAACCAGGTTTGCTCGAACTGCTGTCATTTCTCGAAGCGCAACGGCTCCTGCTGGCCGTCGCGACGTCGAGCCACGCGCTGGCTGCCGAATCGAGTTTGCGATCGGCCGGTATCCGCGACCGCTTCGGCGTTGTCGTGACGGGCGATCAGGTCGCGCGCGGCAAGCCGGCGCCTGATATCTATCTTGAAGCGGCTCGGCGGTTGGGCGTGGAGAGTGCCGATTGCGTGGCGCTGGAGGACTCCGACAGCGGCGTTCACGCCGCCTGCGCCGCCGGCATGACCACGGTCATGGTGCCGGACTTGAAGCCGCCGTCGCCGGAATCGCGTGCGCGCGCGTTTCGCGTTGTCGCGACTCTCCACGCCGCGCGCGAGACGATCGAGGCGATGCTGCGGAAATGACGCCGGACGTCTTTCAACGAAGTTCGTAGAAAAACTTCCGGCGTCTTTTTCTACTTCTACATCCCCGCTTTGGTAATCGGCGTCACGACCAGCTTGCGCAGGTTCACGTGCGAGTGATCGCCCTGAATCATGATCGGGCCGGGCGCCAGTTCGTCGTTGTCGAGCGCGCCGCCGGTGAATGCCGGCAGCACCGCGTTGTCGTGCACGCGCTTGCCGTTGAGCGTCGCCGTGATGTGGTTGCCAACGACGACGGCGTTCAGAATCTGCCACTCGCCCGGAGGGTTGCCGGCGTAGACGTCCGCGCGCTTCCATCCATAGATGTCCATCAACTGACCTGGATAGGTCGAGTTCGCACGCTGCTGCTCGGGATTGGCCGCGAGCTGAAGCTGCAGCTCGTATCGACCGCGAATGTAGAAGCCGCTGTTCTCACTCGTGCTCGCCAGGTTGATTTCGGCGTCGACCTTGAAGTCCTTGAACCTCTCCTTCGTGAAGATGTTGCATGTGGGCTTCTCGGCCGGCTGCCCGGCCTGAGCCGGCTTCGGGGTCTCGTTCTTCAGCACACCATCCGCAATAGTCCAGCGATCCTCGCAGGGCGTCTGCCACGTGTCCGCCGTCAAACCGCTCCAGGCTTCCTTGCCGACGCCGGGTCCGACGATCACGACCGGTTTGCCGTAGGTGTGGTTGCCGTTCGCGTTGGACGGCGGCCACGTCGGTTGCCGCACACCAACCCAATTGATCGTGCGCGGCGCGGGCGGCGCTTTCGGCGGCGCCGGAGCCGCGGGGGGCGGTGCGGCTGGAGCCGCGGCCGCGCCTTCGCCCGCGGCGGCGTTGCCGCGACCACCTGCTCCACCGGCCCGCGCGGCGCGCTGCGCCTGCGGGCAGGGATCGCCCGGCGTCTCGTGATGACCGATCAGCTTTCCGCCCTCGAGCTTCGCGTGATAGGTCGGCCCGCACGCGGGCTTCGGCAAGGTTTCACCCCCGCCCCTGTACTGCCATGTCAACTCGCCGTTCTCGACCTTGATCCACGAGACCGGCGTTGCGTGAGCGGTTCGATCCAGGAACAGTCCTTCGAGCTTGTCCCCGTTCTGTTTCACCTCGAGGAAATAGATCAGATTCTTATCCGGCCCAGTGCCCGTGATATTCCATCGTCCGAGGTACGGGTTCTGAGCCTGGGCCGAGAGACCCACGAGACCCACGACGAGTGCCAACGCGGTCACCGAAACGCGCATACTGGAATCCTCCGTGCCGCAAAGATTACAACAGTTTTGACCGTGGAGACCTGGGGCCTGGAGTCTGACGTACTCTACCTCCGTGTGTCGCATCGTCCTGACGAGTTGGGGCTCGTACGGGGATTTGTATCCATATTTGGGGCTGGCCGTGCGTTTGAAGGCGCTCGGTCACGCGCCGGTGGTGGCGACCTGTCCCTTCCATCGGCCCACGGTCGAAGCCGCCGGTATCGAATTCCATCCACTCCATCCGGACGTCGATCCGGACGCGAAGGGCCTGGTTCGCCGGATCATGGACCCCGCGCGCGGGTCTGAAGTGGTGATTCGAGAACTGCTCGCGCCCGCAACGCGTCAGCAATACGAGGACCTCAAGGCTGTCATTCCGGGCGCGGATGTCGTGGTGGCGCATCCGGTCACGTTCACCGCGCGCATCGTGGCTGAGGAGGCGCGCGTGCCTTGGCTCTCGACCGTGCTCGCACCCCTGTCGTTCTTCTCAGTTTCCGATTTTCCGGCCCTCCCGAACGCGCCGTGGGCGGTCCATCTGCGACATCTTGGACCCTGGACGGCGAGGCTCCTGAAGCGCGTCGCACGGTCGGTCACGCGCGAGTGGACGCAATCGGTGGAGATCCTTCGCAGGGAGCGCGGTCTCCCCGCCGTTGGCGATCCCCTGTATGAAGGTCAGTTTTCGCCGTACGGCACCCTGGCCTTGTTCTCGCCACTCCTGGGAGCGCCCCAACCTGACTGGCCGGTCCACGCACGAGCGACGGGATTCATTTGGTACAACGGTCCCCGCGCGGCCCTGTCACCCGAGTTGGTGACGTTTCTCGATGCCGGAGAGCCACCAATCGTGTTTACGCTCGGCAGTTCCGCGGTGGGCGCGGCGGGGCGATTCTACGACGAGAGTGCAAGCGCAGCCTGTGCACTTGGTCGTCGCGCCGTGCTGCTCAGCGGCGGCCTGATCGAAAACCGGCCAAAGGCCTCGCCATCGGCCGGGGTCCTCATCGTCGACTCGGCGCCGCACGAGTTGCTGTTTCCGCGCGCGGCGGCGGTCGTGCATCACGGCGGTGTCGGGACGACGGGCCAGGCGCTTCGGTCGGGGCATCCAATGCTGGTCGTGCCATTCGCGCATGACCAGCCGGACAACGCGTACCGCGCGAAGCGGCTTGGCGTCGCCAGGATCCTGTACCCGAGCCGGTACACTGCGGCGCGCGTGAAAGAGCAACTGCGTGAACTGCTCACGCGCGACACGTACGCGAATCGCGCGCAAGCCGTCGGAGCAATGCTGCAGGCCGAGCGTGGCGTGAATGCGGCGTGCGACGAGATCCTCGCCCTTCACGCCCGCGCCAGCGCCGCCTGAGCGATCGGTCGCGACTGGTGCGCGGTCACCTCACCAGGCGACCATCGCGTCCTCGAAGAGCCGGCTCAGTTGCTCCGGGCTGGCGGGGCGAGGCGACAGCTTCGTCACCCGATGCTGAGGCAACGTGCCTTCAACGAGCGCGGGGATGTCGGCCGGCGTATAGCCGATCGCGCGCAGTCCATTTGGCGCCCCGAGTTGTTGCATGAACCAGGTGATGCGATCCGCGAGAATCCGCCCGGCGTCCTCGGCGGGCGCGCGCGAGATGTCGATCCCAAGAGCCTCGGCTGCCTCCAAGTGGCGCCGCGGATTGGCTGGTGCGGTGAAACGGAACACCGCTGGCGCGCTGAGAATGACCGAGAAGCCGTGCGGGACCAATGGATGATCGACCTTGTATCCAGGCGCGCGATAATCCCTGACGTTGCCGGAGATCGGGTACGACATGCCGTGTGGCAGGTGCACGCCGGCGTTGCCAAACCCGATACCGGCGTACGACGCCGCGAGGAGCATGTTCGCGCGCGCCTCGTCATCCGCCGGGTCGTCGACGGCGCGCTGGAGGAATTGGGACACCATTCGGAGCGCCTGCAGCGACCAGATGTCGCTGATCGGATTGGAGCCCTGATAGGCCGGCCGCAGCGACGGCCGCTCGGGCCGCGGGCGCGCGCTGAATGGCAGAGCCGTGTACGACTCGAGCGCGTGACTGAGGATGTCCAGCCCCGTTGACGCCGCGACCTGCGGCGGCATCGTGCGGGTGTTCTCCGGATCCAGCAGTCCAAGCGTCGGCTTCAGCCGACGGCTGGCGATGCCGGTCTTGGCGTGCAGACGGCTGAGGTCGAAGATGCTGACGCCAGTCGTTTCGCTCCCGGTCCCGGCCGTCGTCGGAATGGCGATCAGCGGCTTCAAGACGCCCGGCACCGGAAGGCCTTTGCCGATCGGCGGGTTGACGTAGTCGAGAAAATCCTTCGGCGGATGGGTCGTGTACAGGTTCACGGCTTTGGCGGTGTCGATGGTCGATCCGCCGCCGACCGCCACCAGGGCGTCGTATTCATGTTGCCGCGCGAAGGCGATGGCGTCGAGAAACGACTGATCGCTTGGCTCGACGCGCACGCGGTCGTACAGCACGAACGACACGCGGCTCGTCTCCAGGGCCTCGAGCGCGGTCTGCACCGGTGGCAGGCCACTGAGATTGGGATCGGTCAGCACGAGCACGCGCCTGACGCCCAGGTCGGCGAGGTCCATGCCCACTTCGCGCGTCACGCCGGTCCCGAACCGGACCGCCGACACGGCCATTTCAAATGCGCTGTCATTCATAGGGGACGGGTTAGTTTTCCACAGATCTGGGCGGTTCGGTGCCAGGCCTGACGGGGTCTCCACTTCACAGAGAGTAGTCGTGACGCCGGACGCGGCGCTCCCCCTTCACGGCACGGTCGCGCCAGTGAGACCCCGTCAGGCCTGGCACCGAACCGCCCAGATCTGTGGAAAACTAACCCGTCCCCCCGTGCTGAACTACATCTGGCTCGGCCTTATCCTGCTGGGCGTCGTCGTTGGCGGCTTCAGCCAGAGGCTCAAAGAGGTGGCCGACGGCGCGATCAACGGCGCCGGGTCGGCGGTGACCCTGGCGATCGGATTGATTGGCGTCATGGCCTTGTGGCTCGGAATGATGCGGCTCGCCGAGCGCGCAGGGCTGGTTCGATCGCTCGCGTATGTGTTGCGCCCGATCCTGCGGTTCCTCTTCCCGGACGTGCCGGCCGATCATCCGGCGATGGGCGCGATGGTGCTGAACATCGCTGCCAACATGCTCGGCCTCAGCAATGCGGCGACGCCGCTCGGCCTCCGCGCGATGCGCGACCTCGAAACGCTCAATCGGGTTCCCGGCACCGCGACCAACGCGATGTGTACATTCCTCGCCATCAACACTGGGTCTGTGCAGCTGATTCCGATTACGGCCATCGCCGTGCTTGCGGCAAATGGCTCGAAGAATCCTTCGGCGATCATCGGCACGGCGCTGCTCGCCACGACATGCTCGTCGGCTGCCGGGCTCATCGCCGTGAAACTCTTCGAGCGCTGGCGCGTGTTTCGCGTGCGTCCCGCAGAGACCGCCGGCGGACCCATGGGCGCCAAAGCCGCGAATGACGGATCCGACGCACCAGGCGAGACCGCGACGGCCGTCGCGCCGATGCCCCCCGCCGGCTGGCTGCTCGTCGGCGGACTGGTTGCCTGCGCCGCGTGGTTCTTCGTTGTCCTCGGGTTTCCTGAATTGTCCGGTCGGGCCGCGCCGATCGATCAAACCGGTCAAGGCCCGATGGTGCGGTCCATCAACGCCATCTCGCTGCTCGCGATTCCGTTTCTGCTGGCGTTCTTTCCACTGTACGCCGCCCTTCGCCGCATCAAGGTGTACGAAGAATTCGTCGAAGGCGCCAAGGACGGCTTCTCGGTCGCCGTGAGAATCATTCCGTACCTCGTCGCGATCCTCGTCGGCATCGGCATGTTCCGCGGAGGGGGCGGCATTGATCTCCTGACGCGCTGGCTGAAGCCGGCGCTCGACGCCGTGCATTTCCCGACCGAGCTCCTGCCGATGGCGCTGATGCGGCCCCTCAGCGGCAGCGGCACCCTCGGCTTGTTTGGTGACCTTGCGAAACAGCTCGGGCCTGATAATTTGATCGTCCGCATGGCCGCGACAATCTATGGCAGTACCGAAACGACCTTCTACGTCATCGCGATCTACTTCGGATCGGTCGGCGTGCACCGCACTCGCCACGCGGTCCCGGCAGGACTCGTCGCGGATCTTGCAGGCATTATCGCCTCAGTGATCGTCTGCCGGCTGGTGTTCGGGGCCGGGTGACGGTCTCGTCATCTGCGTGCGGGTTTGGCACCTTGGAGAAATGGAGAACATGAAGGGGCGTCATCGGCTGTGACTGAGAAACCGATCGCCTGAAACGAACACACCTCGAATCGCAACCGGCGTGTTCGTTTCAGACGGTCGGTTTCTCAGCCAGGCCGCCCGCGGCGGCCCAGGCCAGCCGACCCCTGATCTCCATGTCCTTCACGCCTCCAAGGTGATGCGGAAAGTGCTTTTCGGGGTCAGGAGCTGAATATGGGTGTTCGCATCTCTCGCCACAACCTCATCCTTGCCGGCGCACTCGCCGCAATAACGCTGGCGATCCCGCCGGCCGCCGACGCGCCGCGCGCGCAGGGCGGGCGAGGCGCGATTCAGACGCCTGGCGGCGGGCGAGGCCCGGGGGCCGCGCCCGACGCGAACGATCCGGCGAACGCAAACGCCGACTTGTCGCCCAAGCCGCCGGTGCTGGCGTTGAGTCCGGCCGAGCAGGCCACGCGCTTCTGGCTTCCGCCAGGGTATCGCCTCACGCCCGTGCTCGCCGATCCGATCATCGAAGACCCTGCGCAAATCACGTTCGACGGCAACGGCAGGATGTTCGTCGTCGAGCTGCGCGGTTACTTCGAGACGCCGGAAGGCATCGACCTGATCCCGCCGATCGGCCGAATTTCCAGGCACGAGGATTTGGACGGCGACGGCGTGTACGAACATCACACCGTGTTCGTCGACAAACTGGTGTTTCCCCGATTCGCGATGCCGTTCGGCGCCAACAGCATCCTGGCGATGGAGACCAATGCTGATGAGGTGTGGAAGTACACCGACACAAATGCGGACGGCGTAGCCGATCGCAAGGATCTGTTCGTCACGAACTTCGGCCGTGCGGGCACCGTCGAGTCACAACAGTCCAGTCTGTTCTGGGCGATGGACAACTGGCTGTACAGCACGGTGAACGCGTTCCGCCTGCGGTGGACGGCCCATGGTCTGCTGAAGGAGCCGACGGGCCCGAATGGCGCGCAATGGGGCATCACGCAGGACAACGACGGCAAGGTCTGGTTTCAGCATGGCGCCAGCGGGATGCCCGGGTACTTCCAGTTTCCCGTCCATTACGGCAACTTCGCTCCGCCTGATCAGTTCGAGCCGGATCTGAATATCGTGTGGGGCGCGCCGATCCTCATTGGCGATATTCAGGCCGGCGTTCCCGGTACGCGGATGCCCGACGGCTCTCTGATCTACGGCACGGCCGCTGCGGGGAACGACATCTATCGAGGCGATCGCCTGCCCAAAGACTTGATTGGCGACTATCTCTACGGCGAGGTTGTCGCGCGGATCGTTCGACGTCTCCATCCAGTGAAGTCGGAAGGCCTTACGCAGTTGCGCAATGTCTACCCGCGATCGGAGTTCATTCGCTCGCTCGACCCGCTGTTCCGTCCTGTGGACATCGCGACGGCTCCGGACGGCACCATCTACATCGCCGACATGTATCGCGGAATAATGGAAGGCGCCGAATGGGCCAGGGAAGGGACGTACCTGCGGCAGAAGATCAACCAGTACCAACTGGACAAGGTGATGCACCATGGCCGCATCTGGCGGCTGACCTACGACGGACTCGACCGCGATCGCCAGCCGCCGCGGATGCTGAACGAAACGGCCGCGCAGTTGGTGACGCATTTGTCACATCCGAACGGCTGGTGGCGCGACACCGCGCAGCAACTGCTCGTCCTCAAGCAGGATCGGTCCATCGTGCCGGCGCTGCAGGCGCTCGTGCGAACCTCCACGAATCGACTCGCTCGCGTTCATGCGCTCTGGGCGCTCGAAGGACTCGATGCGCTCAACCCGGCGCTCGTGCGCGAGGCGCTCGCCGACGCGAATCCGCAGATGCGTATTCAAGCGATGCGTGCCAGCGAGACCGTGTTCAAGTCGGGCGACAAGTCATTTGCGGGCGACTATCGCCGGCTGGCCGGGGATACGGATCCCGACGTGGCGATTCAGGCCATGCTCACGCTCAACATTCTGAAGGTCACCGAGGCGGCGGCGACGGCGAAGACGGCCATGGACGCCAGCAAGGCCCGTGGCGTGCAGTTCGTCGGCGATCGCCTGCTGAACCCGCCGACTGCCGGCCGAGGCGGCGGCCGGGGGGGAGCAGGATTCACCGTCGAGCAGCAGGACAGTCTCGAGCGCGGCCGCGCGATCTTCGGCGAGTTGTGCTTCACGTGTCACGGGGACGACGGACGTGGCACACCGACGCCCGGCTCGACGGTATCGACCTTGGCCCCGCCACTCGCAGGGTCGGCGCGCGTCAACGGGCATCGTGACTACGTCGTCAAGTTGATGCTCCACGGTTTGTCGGGTCCCATTGATGGGAAGACGTACCCCCAGGTGATGGTCGCGATGGGCGCGAACAAAGACCAGTGGATTGCAGACGTCGCGTCGTACGTGCGGACCAGTTTCGGCAATACGGGCGGATTGGTGACGGCTCAGGATGTCGTCCGAGTTCGCGCGATACGGGCGATCGAAACAGACCGTGGACGATTCCCGAGCTGGACGCGTCGCTTCCGCGTGCGCTCGTGCCCGACGCCGGTTGGATTGTCACTGCCAGCCACGATTCGCGCCCGGCTCCCCAGCCAAACGCTCAGGGCGGTTTCAACTTCCTGAGCGGGCCCGCCGGCGCGCTCAATTTTCTCGGTTGGACGACGGGTGAGCCGCAGCAGGCCGGCATGTGGTTTCAAGTGGAGCTGCCGGCCGTCACGACGTTGACCGAGTTGCAGTTCACGTCTTCGACCGTCAGCGCTGGACGGGCCGGCATCGCCCCCCGTCTGGACCTTCCCGCGCGGTTATCGAGTGCAGGTGTCGACGGATGGCTCCACGTGGAGCGCCCCTGTCGCAGAAGGAGCAGGGATGCCGGGCACGACAGTCATTGCGTTTTCGCCGGTCGCCGCGAAGTTTGTGAGGATGACCCAGACGGCGAGCATGCCGGACGCCCCGGCCTGGTCGATGCGGCTCCTGCGGCTGTACGAGGCGCCGAGATGATCTGCACAAGGGAATCCGGCACGAATGCCTCCGGAGGGTCTACACTAATCGGGAAATCGCTCGACTTGAGGTGGTATCGTGGCGCGCTCCGCGACGAGCGCGGGCGCAGACCACCACATCAAGTCAGGTGACTTCCCGCATACGCTGGTTTTGTCAGCGCGCAGGAACCAGGAGGGACCAATGCCGAAATATCATGTTGCAAGCGACGTATACGGTGGACGGCTTGAAGGGTCTTTTGAAGGACGGCGGATCGAAGCGTCGTGCGGTCGTCGAAAAGGCCATCGCGGGGCTCGGCGGAAAAGTTGAAGGGTTCTACTTCGCATTTGGTCCCACCGATGTCGTGATCGTCGTCGACTACCGGATGTGGCCTCGGGCGCGGCCCTCGGGCTCGTTGTCGGCGCAAGCGGGGCGGTGAAATGACGACCACACCGTTGATCTCCGCCGAAGAGATCGACGCGGCCGCCAAAAAACAGGTGGCGTACACGCCACCTGGGGCGTGAATGTTCACGGAGGCATGAAATGACCCGCAGACTCATGGCGTCAGCGGCGGTGGTCTTCGCGATGACGGTCCTGCTTGCGGCGCAAGGCGGCGGGCGGCCGGCAAGTCCTGCCGGCAGCTCGGCGACCCAGGTGGGCGCCAGAAGTGGCGGATCGACGCCGAGCTATCAGGCGGCCTATCGGACGGCCGATTAAACGCGGCCGCGATTTGTGGGGCTCCGGCGCCGACTACGGCAAGACTGTGCTGGGCGGGGCGCCCGTCTGGCGCGCCGGCGCAAACGTGACGACGCGGCTCAAGACCGAAGTGCCGCTCGTCATCAACGGGAAAACTATCGCCGTCGGCGAATACGACGTGCTCATCGATCTCAAGCCGAACGCGTGGACTTTGATCCTCAGCACGTTGCCGTACCAGACGACGTACGATCCGGCGAACAAGACGTCGCTCTGGGGCTCGTTCAACTACACGCCTGACAAGGACGTCGTGCGCGCGCCGATGACGCTGTCGACGCTGCCGTTCTCGATGGATCAGCTCACGTGGAATTTCGTGGACATGACCGACACCGGCGGCAAGCTGGCCATCATGTGGGACAAGACGGCGGCGATGACGCCCTTCAAGGTGGGACCTTGAGTGTTGGCTTATACGAGCACCTGGTCCAATAGCTGTCCGACGGCCCGGTCGGCTTCGATGATCGAGCTTCGGTGGTCCATGTTGCCCGACAGGTCGGTGTTCGCGAACGCGATCCGGCCGAAGGGGCTTCCGCGCAGGACGTCGCGCGGCGCGGGTTTGCCGTTGGTGCCGTAGTACCAGCCAGGCTGCGGGCTGACGTACGCGTGGCCCCAGCGATTGAGCATGATGCCGGCGATATCCCGGACGGGGTCGAAGCCGGCCCGGCCGAACATGTCGACGAACTGCTGGCGGATTTGCCGCTCGTAGTCCCGGAACGGCGTGGACAGCATCTGCGCGCGTCCGATTTGACCCTGCTGCTCGATCGGCAATCCTGGCGAAGGGTAGATCACCTTCAGGTTGAGGACGATCGGCTGGTCCGGGCTGATCGTGGGCGAGTCGGCGCCGGCGACAGGGACGCGCCTGACCTGCAGGAAACTGCCGAGACCGTCGAACCAGCGGCATCCGCTGATCCCGAGCCTCTCGAGGAACCGCCAGTTCCGGACGGCCACGTTCGCCATCATCGCGGGCGATCGATAGAACTGCGCGTAGGCGTCGCGCTGGGCGGCCGGCAGGTCGCGCACGATGTGCCTTGACGTCCACGAGCCGCCTGCCATGATCGCGGACCGCGCTTTCGCGCGATACACGCTGCCGCCACGCGTGTACGCGATCGTCAGCGTGTCGGATTTCGTCCGCCGATCCGTCGTGCTGCACCCAGACCGCGGTTGAGTTCAACCTGATGCGCGCCGGCGAGCCGCCGCGATCGAGCGCGTCGAAGTGTCACGGCGCCGCGCGTGACGCCCTCGAGCGTATTCGGCCCGGCGATGGCGTCCGGGAGCAAGGCCTTGACGATCATCCGCGCAAAGCCGCCGTTGCCGTCCGCAAACATCTGCTCGCCCGCCGGATCCGGGAGCGGATGGAGCATGTCCGGCGCGTAGGCGGTGAACGCCGACAGCGCGTCGGGCCCAAGACCAAAGCCGCCGCCCTCGTCCGAGAGGTACGTCCGCACGGTCTCGCGGCTGATGCCGTACCGATCCATCAAGTGGTCTTCAAGGGTGAGGGTGTCCAGTTGACGCGAGATCGGATCCCCGTCGTAGCACCGGCCGCTGAAATCCGGGACGCATGTCGCCGCGTAGGATCTTCATCACCTCCGCGCGGGTGTTCGCGGAAATGGGAGCGCCTTCGAGATTCTTACGCAGCGGGTCGATCACCCAGAGACCCGGCGTCTGCCCGAACCTGGCGCCGAAGAAGTAGCCGGTACTGGCCACGGTCCATGCCGGGCGAGCCGTACGGCGTGTTGCTGACCGCGAGCTCGGCCCGCGGGCCGCCCCATGTCTGATAGCTGAGCCGCGGCTGCTCGAGGCCAATCGACTCGTAGAAGCGCGCGAGAAAACTGTAGGGATACGGAACGAAATAAAAGGCGGAGCCTTGATGAGCAATCAACCGATGGCCGTCGACGTCGAACTCGTTGCGCTTGGCCTCGCCTCCGAAGATCGGATGGTTGTCGAGCACCAGGCAGCTCGACCCGTTGCGGGCGCGCCGGGTGAAAATGAGCGCGGCCGCGAGGCCACTGATGCCGCCGCCGACGACCACGCAGTCGTACGTCTCGCCGGTGTCAATCACGCCTGCGGGCAGCGCGTCGTAGGCATGATCCCGGATCTTGTGCCCGTCGGCGAGCACGGCGAGTGTGTTGCCATTTGAACTGGCGTAGTCGCCTACGCCGCCCGGTCCCGCCCAGTTTCCTCGCCCGGGCATGCCGGCCTGCGCCAGCAGCTCGGCTGGGCTCAGCCGCGCCAGCATGGCGCCGGATGCCACCAGCGTCGAGTTCAGGAAGTCGCGGCGGGAAATGTGCTGGTCCATGCCCAGCGCGCGATCGTGTCGGTTGTCTTTCTCGTCGGCCATAAGTAAGGGTCCGCAAGTCCGTCGCGCCGAATAGTACCATGGCTTCTTGATATTGTTTCTCAGTGCCTCTCCCATTCGTCCAGGTTGATGCCTTCACATCCGAGGCGTTTTCCGGCAATCCGGCAGCCGTGATCGTACTGCCGATCCCGCGCGACGACCGCTGGATGCAGCAGGTGGCGCAGGAGATGAATCTGTCCGAGACCGCGTTCCTCCAGTCGGCACGCCGACGGATCGTACGACCTGCGCTGGTTTACGCCGACGATCGAGGTCGCGCTCTGCGGACACGCGACGCTGGCGAGCGCACACGCGCTGTGGGAAACCGGCCAGCTGGCGCCCGACGCGAGAGCGGCCTTTCACACTCGAAGCGGCCTGTTGACCGCTGTGCGTGACGGCCGATGGATTGAGCTGAATTTTCCGGCGACCCTCGAGGAGGCATCCGATCCACCTGCCGGTCTGGTTGAAGCGCTCGGTGTGACGCCGCGCTACGTCGGGCGCAGCAAGTTCGACTATCTGGTCGAAGTGGAAAGCGAGGCTGCGGTCCGCGACGCGAAACCCGATTTCGGGAAGCTTGCCCTCCTGCCGGTGCGCGGCGTGATGATCACGAGCGCGGCATCGACCCCGGACGTCGATTTCGTCTCGCGTTTTTTCGCGCCCGGGTCCGGCATCGCCGAGGATCCGGTCACCGGATCGGCACATTGTTGTCTGACGCCGTTTTGGAGCCGACGCCTTCAGAAGACGCGTCTTGTGGCGCGGCAATTGTCGAGCCGGGGCGGCGAGTTGCGACTGCGGCTCGACGGCGACCGTGTGTTCCTGAGCGGCCAGGCGGTCACGGTCATGCGGGGAGAAGTGCTCGTCTAAATCGCTCGAGCGCATCGATTTCCAGGCGCCGGACGGCCGACCGGCACCCTTGGCGTAGGAGAGGAAGGGACAATGTCGTCGTTCCGTCAGGTCTTCAGCGTCGGCCGCGTGAGCATGGCGGTCGCGATAATTGGCATCGTCGCTCTTGGTTCCTCGGGATGGCGTGTCCGGGCGCAGGCCGGTGCGATCGTGTTCAGCGGCGGGCTATCCGTCGCCGAGATTGGCGAGTACGAGCAGGCGGCTCGTGAGCACCTCGACTACCTTCCGAATCAGGTGCTCGTGAAGTTCAAGGACGGCGTCAGCCCGCGAAGGCCAGCAGAAGGCCGCTGATGGCGCTGCAGTAGCCGGCCGGATGTCAACGACTTGAATGGATCGGCGACCTCGCGGTCGTGACGGACCTCGGTCAACCGAACGCGGACATCCTGGCCGAACAACTCCGGGAGCAGCCCGAAGTCGCCTACGCACAACCGAATTACCTGCGGCACCTCGACAGTGTGCCGAACGATCCGTCGTACCCCTCGAAACAGTGGGACATGGCCGCGCTCGACATGCCGCGCGCGTGGGATATCAATGCCGGCGCCGACGGCATCATCGTCGCTGTTGTCGACACAGGCGTGACGAACGTCAACCAGACGATTCGTCGCGCCGGACGTGGAACGGCACGGCTATCGTCGACGTATTCCGGTGCCGTTCATCGTGAATCCCGACTTGCCGTTGAGCCGCCTGGTGCTGCCGCAGGGACTTCGTGAGCGGACACGGCACGACGATTCTCGACATGGAAGGCCACGGCACGCACGTCAGCGGCACGGTTGGCGAGGAGACGAACAACGGGGTGATGCTGGCAGGGCATGGCCTACAAGACCAGGATCATGCCGGTCAAAGTGTGCGTCAGCTATTGGGATATTCAGTTTTCGCGCTCGGCGCAGGGTATTCCTGGACGCGCGCCGCTGGACTCCGGCGGTTGTCCGGACAGCGCCACGAACCGGGAATCAGGTACGCGGCGGACAACGGCGCGAAGGTCATCAACTTCAGTATCGGCGGACCTGGACAGACGCCCTTGCTACGGGACGCAATTTCCTATGCCGTCGGCAAGGGCGTGTTCGTCGCGATGTCGGCGGGGAATTCCTACGATACGGGAAACGCCCCGGATTATCCGGCCAGATACGCCGAGACGATTGCCGGCGCCATGGCCGTCGCATCGGTCGGCCGATCGCTTCGGCACGCCTACTATTCCACGTCGGGCTCCTACGTCGAGATCGCCGCGCCCGGTGGTGACCAGCTTGAAGGGGGCCTCGCCGGCGGCATCTGGCAGTCCACGATCCGGGCAGCGGACTCGGATCCGGAGACCATCCTTTTCCTCGCTTCGATCGGTTCGAGGAGACCTCGGCCCAGGGCACCTCGATGGCCTCGCCGCACGTCGCGGGGATGGCGGCGCTGTTCATCAGCCAGTTCGGCGCGAGCGCGACGCCCGCGCTGGTCGAGCAGATCATCAAGAAGACCGCCCGCCCGTGCGGTGGCAGCGACTGCGTCGCGACCAACCTGCCGCCTCCCGCGGCCTGCGTTTCACCGAGCCAGTCAGGAGCGAGCTCTTATTTGGTGCCGGCCTGATTCAGCCTCGAGCCGCCTTGTTCGGTTCGGGGCTCAGAAAGTAGGAGCCATGCGCAGGATGTTGCTCTCGATTGGTCTGTGCGCGGCGAGCCTGCTGTCGGCGTCGCTCGCCGCGGCGCAGGCGACTCAGATCCGCAGACGCTCGTGGTCAGTGTGGAATCGGCGACGATGCGCGAGAAACCCTCGTTCAACGCGGCGGCCGTGGCGACGTTGACGAGAGGCGAGCGGCTCGAGGTGCTCGAGACGACCGGCGCGTGGTACCGCGTGCGCGTGAAGAGCAGCGGCAAGACCGGCTATGTGAGCGAAACGGTCGTGCAGGCGATGCCCGGCTGCAAGCCTGGATCGAGGCGCTGATCCTCGCGACTCCGGACGCGAGCGGCCGGTCGGCCACACCCGCGAGGCCACCGTCAGCCGCTCGGCCGGCGCCGCCCGCCGCCGAGCCGCCCGCTCCCGCCGTCCAGCCCCGAGCCAGGCCGCGGATGACGACCAGGACACATCCAGGGATCCATGCGTTCGGGATCGCCGACGGCGAGGCCATGACGGCGTCGCAGAGTTTCGAGGCCGTGTTGGGCACCAGCAACGCGATGTCTGAGTCATCTGGGGTTTGGCGTCGAAGGCACGGACCTGTGGAAGGGGCTGTTCGTGCGTTTTGCGTACACCCATTCGTCGAACGCCGGCACCCGTGTCTTCGTCGACTCGTCGATGACGGCCCATTCGCTCAATATTCCGCTGACGATCGACATCACGCCGATTGAAATCGGCGGCGGCTGGCGCTTCGGCTCGACGTCCAAGGGCACGGTCGCGGTCAGGCCGTATCTCGGAGGCGCGTTGCTGCTGCAGCGGTACCAGGAGACGTCGACCGCGACCTTCGCGAGCGCGGACGACAACACCGACATCACGGACACGGGCGCGGCGGGGTTCGGCGGCGTGACGATCGGTGTGAAGTTCGTCAGAATCGGCGTCGAAGGGCAGTATCGCTACGTTCCGAACGTCATCGGCGCCGGTGGCGCATCGCTCGCGTACAACGAAACGAATCTCGGTGGCGGTGTGTTCAGAGTGACGTTCGGGGTCGGATTCTAAACGGGTACGACGGGTACGGGAGCGTGAAGCTGGCCAATCATTTCTCTTGAAGAACGATAGGCCAGCGTCAGCGCGTTCCTCGTACCTGGTCGTACCCGTCGTACCCGTCGTACCCGTCGTACCCGTCGTACCTGTCGTACCTGTCGTACCCGTCGTACCTGGAATGATGTTCGTGACCTTGATTATCCGCCGCGTTCTGACTTCGACGCCGCGGAAGGTTTCGAGCGTCCCACGGATCGTGACGGTCTTGCCGTTCAGTTCCTCTAATCTCCGTCGCATCGCCGAATCGGCCGGCTGCAACTCCAGTTGATCCCGATCGGTGACGAGCACGATGCCCGTCGTTTCGCCGCCGATCGCCATCATGCCGGCCGTGACGCGTCCGGTCCATTCGCCGGGCGTCGAGCCCTGAGCTGGCGGGATGGAGCTCGGGGCCTTCAGGCCCGGGGTCATCTTCACCAATTCGATGCGCCGGTTCTGCGCGCGTCCTTCATCGGTTGAGTTGTCGGCGACCGGTTTCGTATCGCCCAGTCCCGTGGCGATCAGACGATCAGCTGGCACGCCGAAGGTCTTGACGAGGTAATCGCGCACGGCCGCCGCCCGTGCCAGCGACAAGCTCAGGTTGGCGGTCTTGGCGCCAGCGTTGTCGGTGTGTCCCTGGATTTCCAGTGTCAAGGACGCGTCGCGTTTCAGAACATCGCCGATGACCGCGAGGGCCGTCGCGGATTCCGGTGCGATCGTGGCCTTTCCAGTGTCGAACACGATGCTCCGTACGGAGGCCGACCCCTGCTCGCGCAGCGCCCTGGCGAGGTCGGCCGAGTTCAACTCGGATTGCTCGGGGCCGGCGTTGGAGCGGCCAGCCTGGTCCCGCGCGATCGCCGGCGCTATCCACGCACAGATCAGCAGTGGCAGCAGCATCGTTCGCATGCGTCGATTCTACGCTCGCACGCCTGCCCGGGTCGTCAACCGGCCGGCGAAGGCGCGACGGCCGACCGGATATAATCGAAAGTTCCGGCCGGCGATGCACGAGCGATTCATGCGCGAGGCGCTGCGGCTGGCCGAGCAGGCCCGGGCGTCGGGCGAGGTGCCGGTCGGGGCCGTCGTTGTGGTCGACGGTGAGATCGTAGGGCGCGGCTTCAACCGCCCGATCGGGGCCTGCAATCCGACGGCCCACGCCGAGGTCGTGGCGTTGCGAGCGGCGGCGGCTGCTGCGGGCAACTACCGGCTGACCGACGCGCGGCTGTATGTCACGATTGAGCCGTGCCTGATGTGCGTGGGCGCAATGGTCCACGCGCGTGTGGGCACGCTGGTATTCGGCACGACGGAGCCGAAAGCCGGCGCGATTGAATCGACTCAGCGAGCGCACGAGCACCCCTCCCTCAACCATCGGCTCGTGGTCGTGTCGGGGGTGCTGGCGGCAGAGTGCAGGGAGATGATGCGGCGGTTTTTTCAGGAGCGCCGAGGAGGCGGAATTCAGAATTCGGAATCAAGGATTAGGAACGACAGGTCAGTTCATGGAGAGGTACCGAAGTGGTCGTAACGGGGGCGCCTCGAAAGCGTCTTGTCCGCAAGGGCACGTGGGTTCGAATCCCACCCTCTCCGCCAAACACACGTCCAGCTACGCGGCTCAAGGGCTCCTACTTATCTGAACGCGAGTTGCGGTCGAAACCTTACAAACAATTCCCTCCACGACTGGACCGTCACGTTCCCCTGAAACACGTTGGCTATTGTCCAGGCAGCGCCTGAGGCCGGCAACGCGCCGGCGGCGCTCCAGTGGAGTGAGAAGCCATTGTCATTGTCCGTACACCGTCCGTACGTTATGCTTTGGGCAAGGAGTCTAGCGTGCCAACCCCTTCGCCCGTTCGCGACGATCGCATCGAGCTTCGAACGTCTCGCGAAGAGAAGCGCATTCTTGCTGCGGCAGCTGCGTACGAACGCCTGGACCTGACGACGTTTGTGATGCGCACGGCGCTTCCGGCGGCTGAGGAGATCCTCGCCCGGCACGAGCGCATCACGTTGAGCGCTCGTGACAGCGTGCGGGTGCTGCAACTTCTCGAGCGCCCACCGAAGCCAACCGCTGCGCTGGTTGCGGCGGCCACGCGACTGCGCCGACACCGCAAGTGAGCCGCCGCGGTGCCGAGTGGCGCGAGGAACCGCTGACGCGCCAGCACGACCGCGACGCCTTCGACTGCGGTGTGACGGCCCTTAACCATTACCTTCAACGTTACGCCAGGCAGAATCACGAGAGCGGTGGCGCCAAGACGTTCGTGGCCGTCGCGCCCGATGAGCCAAAGGTGATTCTCGGCTACTACACCATCAGTCCCGGGGCGATCGATTTCGCGCAAGCACCCGATGTGCTGACGAGGAGAATGGGACGCTATGACGTGCCGGTGTTTCGGTTGGGAAGACTCGCGGTGTCGGTCGCGCGGCAGGGCCGTGGTTTGGGCGGGGAACTCCTGCTCGCCGCCGGCGAACGGTCGTTAGCTGTTGCCCAGGAGGTCGGCGGCGTCGCCTTGGCCATCGACGCAAGGGACGATCGGGCAGCCCAGTGGTACGAGCGTTTCGGCGCACTGCGGCTGCGTGACGACCCCTTGAAGTTGGTCTTGCCGCTCGCGACGGTCGCCACGGCGCTAAAGCGTCGTCCGAAATAGCTTGTCCCACCGCCGCAAGACGCCGGACATGTCGCTCGAGACCTGGCAGCGCGAGCTGCGCCGCCAATTCGGACGGGAACAACGATTTGAGCTGACAAACGTTGGTGCCGAACAGGTGTTCTCCGACTTCGAGGTTCGCAACCCGCAAAGTGCCAGCACGTACCGCGTAGCCATCCGGGGTGTTCGGCCCGGCGAGAACTACTGCACCTGCGCTGACTTCGCGACCTATGCGCTGGGCACGTGCAAGCACGTCGAGTTCGTGCTCGGACGTCTCGAGCGGCAGCGAGGAACACGCGCAACCCTCAGACGAGGGTTTCAGCCGTTCCCTCACCCTTGTGTCGGCATGAAGGTGCATGCCGACGGGCGATGACTGCCTGAAGGGACTCGTCGGCCTCGGCTGCACGCACCCTGAAGATCACGCCTGCCGAGCCGCCAATCAACTCTGTGAATCGGAATTCTTCGCCGCATGAGCGTTCCTGCCCTCGTTCTGCGCCTACTGGAGATTGGAGGGCAGAACATGAAAGGAATCATCGGACCCATAGCAGCGGCTTTCTGTGTCTTCGCGGCAGCTTGCGGCAGTACCTCACCCGCCGGACCAACATCGTCGATGAGCGCCAACGGGGGAGTCACCGGAACGCAGGCACAAGGCGGTTCAGAGTTACCGTTCAAGGGCACCTACGAAGGCGAGGAAAAGGAGCCCGACCCGACGGTGCCGAGCAAACACCATCTCGAGGCGACAGGCACCGCGACTCATCTTGGTCGCTTCACAGCGACGGCGGATTGGACGGTCACTGGGGCGGGGGGCGGTCCGATAGAGACCAGCAGCACATGGACCGCCGCCAACGGCGATAAATTTTACACGAGCTTTACAAGGTCCCGGGCGACGCTCACATTTACGGAAATCCACACGATTCTCGGCGGCACCGGCCGATTTGCCAACGCTTCGGGCACCTTCACGGTTGTACAGATCCGCGCCCTCTCGACGTTGCCTTCCGACAATTCCGCCACGATCGACGGAACGATTGACCTGGGTCACTGATCTCATTGCACCTTGCGTGCAGACGCGGCGGCGCGGTGCTCCCGCTCCGCTGCGTCTGCCGATAGAACGCGCCAGCGAAGCGGATGTGTGGAAACTGGCGCTATTGCAGCCGGGCGTACTCCGCCTTTGCTTGCACCAGAATCGGAATGTCGGGGTCGGCATCTTTCCACAGGGTGAGGAAATCCTGGTAGGCAGCCTTCGCCTTGGTCTGATCTCCCGATAAAGCGAACGCTCTGCCCAACTGCACGTGCGCCAGCGCGCCGATGGGATCCGCGCCCACGATGCCGCGGTGATCGAGAATCTTCTGAAACTCGGCGGCCGCGTCCGCATACCGGTGCGCGGCCACGAAAGCCTCGC
Source organism: uncultured Acidobacteriota bacterium (assembly GCA_963724645.1). Lineage (GTDB taxonomy): Bacteria > Acidobacteriota > Vicinamibacteria > Vicinamibacterales > SCN-69-37 > CAVXSP01. Next base: position 796,701 of record CAVRVJ010000001.1, on the reverse strand, counting down.
CGCGCACATAGGCTGAGTGCAGTCCACCCAGATAAAAATGATTGAAGTTGAGGCCGTTCACCGCCAGCTCATAGGGCAGAGCGATGTGTAACTGCTCCACGCTGTTCGTGGGCTTCTTGCGGTCCAGTGCGGATAACCCGCGAAGAACCGGAACGTAAGTAAATTTGGCGAACGTATCTTCCGGGAAGCGCTCTTCGAGGTCATTGGCAAGCGGTTGCGATCGAGAGGAGTCTCCCGAAAGAGCCAGGGCAAGGGCGGCCATGTATTTGACATCTCGGCCGTTCGAAAGTGCCAGCGCCGCCATGGCGTTCCTTTTCGCTTCGTCAGCATTCCCGCACACGGCTTCCCACACCGCTCGTGCGGCCTGGTAGGTCGCCGCCAACTCGGTTCGCCCCTCCTGCCGAGCCAGATCCATGGCGCGACTGGATGACTGCCGGGCCCGCGTTAGCCGGCCGGAACGAGCCAGAGCGAGAGCCTCCGCGTGAGCCATTCCCTGTTCGGCCCCCTGCTTGCCCTTGGCCAGACCTACTGCGCGGTCCATCTGCTCCTGGTCGCCGTTTAGCAGCGCGATGTTGTATCGCAGGACTATAAGGTTTGGCGTTTCCAGCTTGCGCTCTGAGGCGCGCTGAAGCGTGCTCTCCGCTTCGGGGAAGCGGTCTGTCAGGAAATAGCTCTGCGCAAGACTGTCGTACGTCCTCGCCCCGCCGATCCCGTCGGCAGCCGCCGCGATTTCCTTTCGGTCTGCGTCAATCGCTCGTTCAAATCGGCCGGTCCCGTGAGTGGAAAGGCCGCCCAATAAACCATGAGGAGATGGTGCTTCCCCTCTTCGAGGATACGTCTGAAGCCACAACTCGAGGGTCTGGTAGGCCTTTTCCAGATTTCCCGTCGCGTCCCGATCGTAGATAAAGTCAATAAAAAACCTTTCCCGATCGCTGACACGATCCCGTAATTGCCAGGCTCTCGTCGCGCTCTCGGCTGATAACACCGACGCTCCGACTTCGCTGTACTTAAGCCCCAGATGCGCATGTGCCAAGGCGAAATTGGGGTCAATGTCGACCGCCCGACGAAACAAGGGTATGGCCGCCGCGCCGCCGGAGGTTAGGTTCAGTTTCTGGCCCGTGCTGTAAACCTTCAGGGCCTCGAGTGAATGAGTGGTCGCATCGGCAAGCGGCGTCGAATGTTTTTCCACGGTCGCTCGTGATTCACCGAGCCGGGTTCTGAGCTTACGAACAATCTCACTCAGGGAGTTCAGGACATCTTCTCTTGTCGCGGCCTGGATCTGCTCCTGATCGAGAATGCTTCCGGTATTGCAGTTCTTGGCACGCAGGCCCAAGACAAATTGGCTCCCAAGGGGGGCGATTGAGCCTTCGAGCACGACGACACTTGCCGTTCGCTCGCAGATTTCCTGAGCGAGTTCCGACGTCAGCCGCGTCTCCTTCGGCTGTCCCATCCGCGCCAGCGTTTGCTGTACCTGCTGGTCCGAAATCAGGCTGAGGAACGGCGATTGTTGCAGCTCCACGGACAGTCCCTGGCGCAGCGTGTCGTCAAATACCGGGTCGCCCGTCTTATTCTCAAAGTCCGCGAGGACGATCGTGTCCTTTTCCGTGAGCGTCGGCGCCCGGTGAAGATAGACGTACCCTGCGACCGAGAGCGTCAGCACCGCCGCGACCGCAGGCAGAATCATCTTCCAGCGCGTGACGAACGCGGTGGCGAGTGCGGCCGTCAGGCCGGTCGTCACGTGCACCGAGCCGGTGTCCCTGTTCAGGCGCCGAAGGTCGGTGCGAATATCCGACGCGTGCTGGTAACGGAGCTCCCGGTCTGCCTCCAGACACTTCGAGATGATGCGCTCCAGGTCCGGGGACTGCTCGACCCGGAGTCGGACGGCCGCCATCGGACGCGTGCCTGTCGCCATCTCATAGAGCACGAGACCCAGCGCCCAGAGATCGGCGCGGTGATCGACCATCTCGCCGCGCGCTTGTTCAGGCGCCATGTAGGCCGCCGTCCCGAGGACCATGCCGCCTTGCGTCGCGGCGGCGCTCAGCGTCGGTGAATCAGCGGGGTGCCCGAGCACGCTTCCCATCTTGGCCAGTCCGAAGTCCAGGATCTTGGCGTGGCCGCGTGGGCTGATGAAAATGTTGGCGGGCTTGATATCGCGGTGAATGACGCCGGCGCTGTGCGCGGCATCCAACGCGTCGGCGATTTCGATGCCGAGCGCCAGCACCGTGTCCATCTTCAGACCGGGATGCCCGGCGATCGTCTCTTTCAGCGTGCAGCCCTCCAGATACTCCATCGTGATGAAGGCGCGGCCGTCCTGCTCGCCGACGTCATGAATGGTGCAGATGTTCGGATGATTCAACGCGGACGCGGTGCGCGCCTCGCGCTGGAACCGGCTCAACGCCTCACGATCGCGCGCCAGATCGTCGGTCAAGAACTTCAGCGCGACGAAGCGATGGAGCCGGGTGTCCTCCGCCTTGTACACGATGCCCATGCCGCCGCCGCCGAGTCTCTCGACGATGCGGTAGTGGGAGAGGGTCTGGCCGATCAGGGCATCGGCGCGCCCGGGAGCCGTGTGGTCCTGGTCGCGGGCCATCGCGGCCGCGACCACATCGAGAGCGGGACGTTCCAGGAAATGCTTCGCGGCTGGTTCCGCGCTCATCAACGCGCGGACCTGGCGTTCCAGCGGCTCGTCACCCGCGCAGGCGCGCCGGAGGAATGCGTCGCGCTCCTCGAGCGGACGCTCCAACACGGACTGGAGCAGGCTATCGAGCTGTGTCCAGCGATCCCAATCCATCGTCGGTGTCACCAGTGAGCTCGCGATACAGCCAAATCTTGGCGCTGCTCCAGTCGCGTCTCACCGTGACCGGCGAGACCTTCAGCGCCAGCCGGCGCAGCTCCGCGTAGACGATCGGCGTCAGGCCGTCGAGCGCGCGGTGGTCTCCGTTGCTCCAGGCCCGGAGCAGCTGGCTGACATCGTCTACCGCCATCATGCACGCTCGTTGGTACCGGCGATCGGGAATGGATTGCACGGCCGCGCCCGACCTGAGCAAGGCGGGGCTGTCTCGATCCAGGAATGCTGTTGAGTGTAGCTGTTTTGAACCCGCTATTGGGGTTTGAGCGGATCTTGTGCTTCCCAAGGGCGAAACGCGCCGATTCCGCCCGGCGGGCGTAGCGTTCCATTTCTCAGCCGATCCAACTGGTCACGCCGCGCGCTGATAGCAGTTGAGTAAGCCGCCCAGCCGTTGGTGCCGATGTACGCGGCCGGTTGCGTGCGTCATCGCTGGAGCCGACTTCCTCACGACGGAAGTGTGAACGTGGCAGGGGCTCATCACGTGGCCAGTCCCTTGACGCGCGCGAACTCGGTTGTGTTGTTCGTCACCAGCGTCAACCCCAGGGACCGGGCGTGGGCGGCGATGAACAGGCCGTTGGCGCCGATCAACACGCCTCGCGACTTCAGATCGGCGCGAATCTCCGCATAGTGCTAGGCCCCGCCCGCCACTGACGCCGCGAGCGCCGGCCAGTCCTCGTACCCTTCCGCCCGCGCCACCAACCAGCGCGCGTCGTCAAGAGAGAGAGTCGTCTCCGTAGTCGCTGACGACGGACGCTCGCGCAGCCGCCCGCGGATCGCCTGGCGCACGCGCGCGATGCGAATGTCCTGCGCCGGGCGATCCCATCCGATGCCGCGCTCGGCTCGGAAGTAGCTGACCACTCGATCGAGCGCAGACGCGTCACCGCGATCGAACGCGTCGACGAGATCGCGCACGAGCGCGTCGTACCGAGCGCGCGTCTGGGGCGCCAGCGCGCGGACGCCTTCCGCCTCGGCGCGATCGAGCAGCCGCACGATCTCGTCGTGGCCGCGCTTGACGGCCCACGCGCGCGGCGTCGCCCATGACGGATCGTCCGGCCGGCGCGCGTCGGCGCCGCGGCGCAGGAGAAACTCGGCCATCCGCGTCTGTCCTTCGCGCGCCGCCCAGGCCAGCGGCGTCGATCGGAACTCTTCGTCTCGTGCGTGGAGATCAGCGCCGTGATCGAGGAAGGGCCCTGCCGCTTCGACGTTGCCCTCACGAGCGAAGCGATGCAGCGGCGTGCCGCCGAGCCACGTCCGGCGGTTCGGATCCATCCCGCGCTCGAACAGCATCGCCGCCATCGGCCGCGGGTGCGGAATCGTGACTCGCGTGGCGAGATTCGGTTGACGTTGCAAGAGCAAACGGACGAACGCGTCGTGGCCACGCTCGGCGGCTTGCGTGAGGGCGTCCGGATCGTCCGCCAGCCAGGGATTCCCGGCCATGAGCGGCTCGGCGGTCGCCACGTCGCCGAAATACGCGAGCACGTTCATCGCGCGACGAAGACCGGTCGCCACCACTTGCTCGTATGTCACACGCTCGGACGTGGTCGGAATCGTCCACACCGCGCCGTACGACGCGAGCAGCGCGATCATCGGCAGGTCGCCGTTGCGGATCGCGACCGAGACGGCGTCGGCGGAACTCTCGACCTCCGGATTCGGATACGCCCCGTGCTCGAGCAGCAGTCGCGCCATCTCGAGGTCGCGCTGCGCAACGGCCGAGTAGAGCGCGTGCCCATGCGGCGCGATGCCCTCCTCAGGGACATTCGGATCGGCACCGCGCTCGAGCAGGAACCGGACGATCTCGATACTGCGGCCGAGCACGGCGTTCTTGAGCGGCGCGCCGCAGCCGGCGTAGTAGGAGTTGTACGCGTCAACGCGATTGACGCTCGCAGGATCGCGGTCGACGAGCCACCGCACGCGCGCGAGGTCGCCAGTGAAGGCGGCCATGCCGAGATCGACATGCGCACCGCGCGCGACCAGATGCCGATACACGTCCTCGGGCGACGTCATGACGCTCGCGAGCACATCCCGCCAGCCGCGGAAATGGTAGTCGCCGTTGGTGAGCTGAAGCGGCCGCGCGCCGTCGGCGCGAACCGCGTTGATATCGGCGCCGCGCGCCAGCAGCTCGTCCATGATCGGGATCTGCCGCGTCATGACTGCCCAGTGAATGGGCTGGTTCGATCGTGCATCGCCGGCCGAGACGAGCGCCGGTGTCTGGTCGAGCAGCCGGCGCACGCGTGCGAGATCTTGATCGCGGATCGCCGCGGCGATCGGCTCGCCTGCCGCCGACGCGCCGTGAAGCGCCGCGAGCTTGCGCTCGAGGAGCGCAATCATCTCCGGGTAGTCGCGGTCGCGCGCCATCTGGAGCACGTCGCCCAGCGCGAGCGGCTCGGCGCCGTGATCGAGCAGGAACCCGGCGATCTCGACACGATTCTCACGCACCGCGAACGACAGCGGCGTGCGGTACTCGTAGTGCGCGCGCACGAGCGACGGATCTTTCGCGAGAAGCCGGCGGACGGTGTCGAGATCGCCGTCGCGGCAAGCGCAGAACATCGCCCACACGTCAGTGCCGATTCCGGGCGACCAAATCCACGGCGTGTCGTGCGTGAGGGCGTCGGGTTGAATCATGCGCGTGACGGTCTCCGCCAAGGCGCCGGTCGACAACGGCCGTGCGCGTTCGAGGTGCTGGTCGACAGGGGCGCGATATTCATGCAGGCGCTGCCGCGCCGAGTACAGCCGCACAGCGTGTCTGGCAGGATGACGTGAGTGCGTTTCTCAGACGCGCGAGGACGCCAACCGGCGGCCGCCCTCACAGCGCAGATTAGCCGATTCGACGCCTGATCTGAACCGCGATCCCGTCGGTGGCGTTGATCGAAGCCGATCGAAAACGATGCAGGAACCAACGCCCCACGTCGAACGCTACGACGGGTCGGCAGCGACGGACATCGTCCCTTTGTTGCGGGCACCCGTTTGACTAATTACATGATACACGTGTAGTGTGGTGTGGTAGGGTGATTCGGTCTTTTCGCGACGAGACGACGGCCGACCTGTTCCGCGAGCGGAACACGCGCATGGCGCGCCGGATCCCGCGTGCACTCTGGAGAACGGTGCAGCGGAAGCTGAAGCTGTTGGATGCGGCTGCCAGGCTCGATGATCTCGCCACCCCGCCTGGCAACAGGCTCGAGCCCTTAAGGGGAGGTCAAGCGGGGCGACACAGCATCCGCGTGAACGATCAGTACCGGATCACTTTTCGCTGGGAGAACGGTTATGCCGACGAAGTCTGCGTCGAGGACTATCACTAGAGACGAGAACTGGCTCGGCCCGGCGATTCACCCTGGGGAGATGCTTCTCGAGGAGTACCTGAAGCCGATGGGCGTGGGACAGGTGGAGGCGGCTCAGAAGCTAGGCGTATCCCTGAACCGGCTGAACGAACTCGTGCTCGGCAAGCGCGGCGTCACCGCTGACACCGCGTTGCGGCTGGCGAAGTTCCTCAGGACTTCACCTCAGTTGTGGATGCGCCTGCAGGCAGACTGGGACCTGCATCAGGCGATGCAGCGCGCCGGGCGCAGGGCGTCCTGAACCGGCGCCTGGGCTAAACCGTTGATGGTAGCGGGAGCTCTGCGCGGCTTCAGCACCGAAATGCCCCGCGACCTTCTCGCACTTGAAGCAGATTCCCGTCCGGATCCTGAAACCTCGCGGCGTCACCCCAGGGGAACTCGAGGATCTCGGGTGCCTCGAATTTCACTCCGCGCGTATGCACCCTTCAGGGTGAAGCCTTGATCACAGGCACGTGCGTGGCGCCGGTAGCGATTGCGCCGGGCAATCGCGTGCGCATGGATTTCGCGGAGCTGGGCCGGATCGAAGCCGCGTTCTGGAGTAGCGCGACCCGGCAGACCGCCGCACGTGAAAACATGGCCAGCGTGCTACCTTGACTGCGCAATTCCATGGCCACGAGCGACCCCCGCGAGGAAGAGGCAAGCCGCACCGCCACCGAGCCGCCTGGCGCTCCCGCCCAGCCGGGCAGCGATGAACGGCTGGACGCGCTGCTCTTCGATCTGAGCCCGTTTCCCGCCGTGGTCAGCCGCGTGTCGGACCATGCCGTCGTGGCGATCAACGCGCGCACGGCGGAGCTGGTCGGCGTCCCGCGCGAGAAGGCGATCGGCGTGCGTATCACCGATTACTACGTCGACCCGTCGCAGCGTCAGGTGCTCATTGATCGGCTGCGGGCCGCCGGTCGTGCCGACGACGTGCGGGTGCAGCTGCGGCGGCCCGATGGCCGCATCTTCTGGTCGCAGGCGTCGGCCCGGCTGGTCACCTACCAGGGCGAAGCGGCCGTGCTCACGGTGTTCAACGACATCACCAATCAGGTCGCCGCCGAGCAGGCGCTGATGGCGAGCGAGCGCCGGCTGGCGGGGCAAAGCGAGGCGCTCACCGATCTGACCGCCCAGTACGCCAACCTGACCACTCGCTTCGACGAGCGGCTGCGCACCATTCTGAAGACGTCGGCACGCACGCTGCAGACGGAGCGCCTGAGCATGTGGCGCTTCGACGCCGAGCGGAAGGCGATCTGTTGCGTCGGCCTGTATCGCTGCAGCGACGACCGCCACGAGTCGGGGGCGATCCTCCCGCGCAGCGTCGCCCCCGCCTACTTCGACGCGCTCGAGCGCGAGCGGGTGATCGCCGCGGGCGATGCCGCCACCGATCCGCGCACGCGGGAATTCCTCGAGCCGTACCTGAAACCCCTCGGCATCGGCGCCATGCTCGACGTGCCGCTGCGGCAGAACCACGTGACGGTGGGCGTGCTCTGCGCCGAACACGTTGGCGGGCCGAGAACCTGGACGGTCGACGAGCAGAACTTCGCGATCTCCAGCGCCAACCTGATTGCGGTGGCGGTGGCCCACGACGAGCTGCACACGGCGCTCAACGAGCTGGCGGAGAGCAACGCGCGCGCCCGCCTCGTCGTCGACACGGCGCACGACGCGTTCGTCGGCGTCGATTCGGCCGGCCGGATCGTCACCTGGAACGCGCAGGCCGAGAAGACCTTCGGCTGGACGGTCGAGGAGGCCGTGGGGCGCACGCTCGTCGACACGATCATTCCTCCGAGTTTCCGCGAGGCGCACACGCGCGGCATGGCGCGCTTCCACGAGACGGGCGAGGCGCCGGTCGTGAACCAGCGGCTGGAGCTGGCCGCGCTGCATCGTGACGGGCACGAGTTTCCGATCGAGATCACCATCACCTCGCCGATGCGGCAGAAGGACGGCTATTTCTTCGGGGCGTTTCTCAGAGACATCTCCGATCGCCGCGAGCACGACGATCAGCTGCGGCGCGCCAAGGAATCGGCCGAGGCCGCCACCCGCGCGAAGAGCGAATTCCTGGCCAACATGAGCCACGAGCTGCGGACGCCGCTCAACGGCGTGCTCGGATACGCGCAGCTCCTGCAGCGCGACCGCAGCCTGTCGCCGGCCCACCGCGAAGCGCTCGAGGCGATCTCGCACAGCGGATCGCACCTGCTCGCGCTGATCAACGACATCCTCGATCTGTCCAAGATCGAAGCCGGCGCGCTCGACGTCGACCCTACGCCGACGGATCTCGGGCAGCTCGGCGTGGACCTGCGGTACGTGCTCGGCGAGGCCGCGCGACGCAAAGGCCTGACGCTCACGATGCGCATTGCGGCGGACGTGCCCTGTCGTGTGATGCTCGATGGCCGCCACGTGCGGCAGGTGCTCCTGAATTTGCTCGGCAACGCCATCAAGTTCACCGCGCAGGGCGAGATCCGTCTCGACGTCGGCCGGCTCGACGACGATCGGCTGCTGTTCGCCGTGACGGATACCGGCATCGGCATCGAACCCGAAGCGCTCGGGAAGATCTTCGAAGCGTTCACACAGACGGAAGCCGGAGCCAGAGCCGGTGGCACGGGCCTCGGCCTGGCCATCAGCGATCAGCTGATCCGGAGCATGGGCGGCGACCTGCGCGTCGAGAGCACGCCGGGCCGCGGCAGCCGGTTCTTCTTCGCGCTGACGCTGGTGCCGGCGGAAGGCGCCGCGTCGCAGGGCGACGTCGAAGTGACCGATCCGACGCTCGACTCGAGGCTCGCGCCGGGCGAACAGCTCACCGCGCTCGTGGTCGACGACAGCACCGTCAGCCGGCGGATCCTGGCGGCGCTGCTCGAAAGTGCCGGCGTCCGGGTCATTACCGCCGCGGGGGGATTCGAGGCGATCCAGCTGGCGCAAGCGCACCGTCCCGACGTCGTCCTCATGGATTTGAAGATGAGCGATCTCGACGGGCTCGAGGCGACGCGGCGGCTGAAAGCGGATCCGGCGACCGCCGCGATACCGGTCATCGCGGTGACGGCGAGCACGTATGGCGACAAACGCCAGGCGGCCCTCGACGCGGGCTGCGTCGACTACCTCGTCAAGCCGGTCCGGGCCGAGTTGGTGTTCGGCGCGCTCCAGGCGTATGCCGGCGCCCGATTCGTCCGCGGATCCGACATGGATATCTCGACGGGCGCGCTCGATCGGCTGAAGGCCCGGCGGCGGGCGGACCTTGCGGCCCGGCTTCGTCAGGCGGTGGACATCGGCGACGTGTCCGAGCTCGAAGCGCTCGCGCGCGAGCTCGCAGGTGCCGATCCGCTGGAGGCGGCGCTCGGCCAGCGCATCGCGCGGCTCGTCTCGATTTTCGATTTCGAGGGCCTTCGCGACCTGGCGGCCGCGCTGGGTGAGGGGGCGGGCCACCGTCCTGGCGATTGACGGTGGGCATCCTGAATCTTCCACTCCCGCGCTCGACGATTCTCGTCGTCGACGACAATCCCGTGAATCTGCAGGTCCTCGTTCGCACGCTGGACGGCAGCGGCCACCGGATTCTGGCCGCGATGGACGGCCGCGCGGCGCTCGAGATTGCACGGCGCGCCAGGCCGGATCTGATGCTGCTCGATGTCATGATGCCCGGGCTCGATGGGTTCGAGGTGTGCCGATCGATCAAGGCCGACGCCGCCACGTCCGAGACGATCGTCATCTTCCTCTCGGCGCTCGGGGAGGTCGCCGACAAAGTGTCGGGACTGAAGCTCGGTGCCGTCGACTACATCACGAAACCAATCCAGGCCGAGGAGGTGCTCGCGCGTGTCGAGACGCACTTGTCGCGCCAGTATCTCGAACGCGAGCTTCGCCGAAGCCGCGACCAGCTCGATCGCGAGCTCGCGAGCGCGGCCGCGATGCAGCAGCGGGTGCTGCCGCGCGTAATGCCGCCGCATCAGACGGTCGAGTTCGCCGCGTACTACCGCACGAGCCGGCACGCGGGCGGCGACTATTACGACGTGCTGGAGCTGGGTGGCGATCGCTTCGGCCTGATGGTGGCCGACGTCTCGGGCCACGGAGCGCCCGCCGCAATCGTCATGGCGATGATCAGGGCGGTGCTGCACACGCTCCAGGCGCCGGACGATCCGCCAGCCGTCCTGCGCCAGCTCAATCAACACTTCCAGTACCTCTGGGAGTCTGCAATCTTCGCGACCGCGATCTACGGCGTGCTCGACGCGCGGCGGCGAACGCTGCGGCTGTCGTGCGCAGGGCACCCGCGCCCGATGCTGGCCCGGGCACAGAGTGTGACTCGACTTCCAGTCGACGGCGTCGTGCCGCTGCTGCTGATGGACGTCCGGGAGGTGCCGGTCTCGGAGTTTCAGCTGCAGGCAGGCGATCGCGTGCTGTTCTATACCGACGGCATCCCGGATCGCGAGTCGCCGGGTGGAACGTTGTACGAGGAAGACCAGATGATGGCCGCGCTGGCCAGGGCGGCCGCCCTCGATCCGGCGTCGATGGTCGACGCGCTCGTCGCCGAGCTCGATGCCTTCGGCGCCGGGCATGAGCCGGGCGATGACCAGACGCTGGTGCTGGTCGGCATATCCTGAGAATAGTTCCGGCCAAGCTCGACTTCGGTTTGAACGCTGAAGTCTTGTGGTCGCCGGACACCACTCGATTGGCAGTGACGGGGAGTGAAGGTGAAGCAAACGGCCACTTTGAAGCATAATGCCGAGTTCTCACCAAGGAGCCAGGCTGATGACTCGATTCACCCGCGCAGTCGTCGTGGCACTCGGTCTCGCGGCCGTGACGCTCGCGGCTCAGACGAAACACTGGGCTTACGAGGACGGCAGCGATTCGGTCGGTCCAGCGAAGTGGGGCACGCTGCCAGGCAATGAGGCATGCGCGACCGGCAAGCAGCAGACGCCGATCAATCTGGCCGCCGGCGCGGCGAAACCGCAGGATCTGCCGGATCTGGTCTTTGCCTACAAACCGTCGAGCCTCTCGATGACCAACAACGGGCACACCGTGCAGATGACCTACGACGCGGGCTCGACGCTCTCCCGCGTGGGAAGCACGGGCGCGTGGACGCTCGCGCAATTCCACTTCCATGCCCCAAGCGAGCACACCGTGGACGGCGCGTCGTATCCAATGGAGGCGCACCTCGTCCACGTCGACGCCGCCGGCAAGCCGGTGGCCGTAGTGGGCGTCTTTATCAAGGCCGGCAAGGAAAGCGCCGCGTTGGCGAGGGCGTTCCAGGGTTTGCCCGCCAAGTCGGGCGACAAGAGCGCGCCGGCCGGCGGAATGATCGATGCTCGCGCGCTGCTGCCTGCCGACAAGACGTTCTTTACCTATCCGGGATCGCTCACGACCCCGCCGTGCACCGAAGGCCTCACGTGGTACGTGTTCAAGACCCCGATCGAGATGTCGCCGGCGCAGATTGGCGCGTTCACGACGCTCGAGCATCTTGGCCACACGAACCGGCCCATCCAAAGCCTGGGCGGCCGCGCAGTGCTCGTCGACTCGACGCCGGGCAAGTAGATTCGCTTACGCCGGCTCCTTCACGGTTGGTATGACAACAGCCAAGCCCGCGCCTCTCCGTCAGTGGCGAATACGTTGGCTCGCAAACCCCGATTCCTGGCCACCATCACTCCAATGTGTTGTTGATCGATCATATCGGGGTTGGCGACGACAGCGAGTTTGAACCCTGGCTTGGCTGCGGAGGCATATTGTTCCGCCAGCCAAAAACGATCCAGTGTGCTTATCGGCCCAAGTCCCGTCAGCCCTGTCAAATTGATCAAGAGCCGCGTGATCCCTTGTTCCCCCGCCACCCGGATGGCTTCAACACACGCAGCCGCGCCTTCTTCGAGTGACACTTTCCCAACAGGTCGAAAACTGTCAAACCCTTCGTCGATGTGGAAGTAATCTGCAACGTTCATAACCGCCTCGCTGCGACTCGCCGCCGGAACTATCGTCCATCTATTCTCTCGCGGAATCGAAAAGACGATGCAACTGTCTCTTCGTACTCGGCGGGCAGCTGAACAGTGGGACAGCGCGCGTCCTCCAGAGTGGCGGCGCCCTATTTCGCTGTCCCCATCAACTCTTCCGCGCCCGGCCGGCGAGCGCCCAGTGAGACCATTGCGCCAGCCGCCACCATCGCACCCGTGCCCATCGCCACAAACATAGGAGTCGGCCCATGAAAGGCCTGCTGAAGCTCGCCCGCGACGAACGGTCCGAGAATCGCCCCAATCCGGCCGACACTCAGCATCATGCCGACGCCGGTCGCCCGCACTTCGGTCTCGTACGATCGAGCCGTGAAGTTGTTGAGTACGAATTGCGCGCCGATGATGAAAAAGCCGGCCGCGGCCACCGACCCGATGTTGACGGCGTGCAGGTTGAATGGGATGAGTGCCAGCACGGCCAGGCCGCCGATGGCCCACCAGATCGACAGGACCGATCGGTTTGTTCCCACTCGGTCGACGATGTACCCGCAGGCGAGCCCTCCAAGGAAGGACATCGCCTGCATGAGCGCACCGAAGCCGAAGCTCACCGCGAACGTCTCACCGCGCTGCATCATTACTGTGGGAATCCAGCTCGTCAGCCCGTACACGCAGAAGAGACTGCAGAAGGCCGCGCACCACAGGCTCAGCGTGATCCGCCGGTATGGCGCCGAGAGCAAGATCGCCATCTGGTTGTGCGCGGCAGGAAGACTCGGCAGTTGCAGCTCCGCGCCAGCGTAGGCCGCCGCACGGTCCGGTCGAAGGCGGGAGAGAAGTCGCCGAACTTCCTCGACGCGGCCTCGGCCGGTCAGAAACCGCACGGATTCTGGCAGAACGAAGTGGAGGCTGATGGTCAGTGGAATCGACAGCGCGCCGATCCAGTACAGGATCTGCCAGCCGAACACCGGCGTGAGAAAGACGCCGACGAGTCCCGCGAACGTGCCTCCGGCGGCCCAGCCGAACGCAACCCCCCAGAGCGAGAACCGGTTTGCGACACGCCCGGGCGCCAACTCGTTGATGTAGGTTGTGGCCAACGGGAGCAGGACGCCGAGACCCACGCCGGTTAACACCCGAATTGTGCAGAACGAGACGAAGGAGTCGCCAAAGAGCGGCGTGGCCAATGTGAAGACATTGGTGATCCACAGTCCTCCAAGCAGAGTGACCCGCCGGCCGTAGCGGTCGGCAATCGGCCCGTGCGCTGCGGCGCCGATGAGGAACCCGACGAGACCGCTCGAGACGAGCAGACCTGCCATCCCGGGTGAGAGTTCCCAGGGCCCCATGACGAAATGGATCACGTAGGACGGGTTGAACGTGTCATAGCCGTCGAAGAACGTGAGCAAGGCCATCATCGCGCCAAGCCGGCGATGCACCGGCCCGACGGTAGCGCCGGTGAGCTCGTGACTGACGTCGATGATGCGGGTTGAAGGGAGGATCAATCAGGCTCGCTGATGTGGATGGCGAAGGCGATCGTGCCGATCCCATCGATCGAGCCTTCGATCCGGTCGCCGCCGCTGCTCGCGCGCCGCCAGCTGAAAATCACGCCTCCTCATGTCCAGCAGTTGGTTCATTCGACGGTCACCCGAGGATGAAATTGTTCGTACGCGGCCGCGAAAGGCGAAGAACAGTCCGGCGGGACCGCCGCCGACAATTCGAATCTTCAACGCGGTTCCAGGCGCTCCTCGCGAAAGAGATGCAGGGCTTCCTGCACCGGACGGTCCGAGAAAGAAAACAGGACCGCTTCGTCCGTGGCTTCGTGCGCAATCGCCTTCCAGCTCGGCACGACGAAGATGTCGCGCGGCTGCCAGTCGACGACGAAGTCCGAGCCGACCCGCGTTCGGCCGCGGCTGCACGCCCGCGTACAGGTCGGTCGTGATCTTCGACTGTCCGCGCAGTCCGGGGTTCTCGAGGATCAGCACGCGACGTTCCGCTTCCTTCGCGGTGATCAGGCTCCCGGCTTCGATCATCGCGGCGCGGATGTCGGCGAAAGACCAGGCGGCAGGCTGACAGCCGCTCACCGGCTCGGGCGTCACGAGATTGGCGAGCGACAGCCAGAGCGGCGTAAGGTGTTTCTGGCTGATGCGCTCGTAGAATGCCAGGCGCGCAGGCGTCTGGTCGGGCGACGGGACCGTCGATGGATTGGACATGCAAAATAGCCTAATCAACTCGGTGAACTCATCAATCACCGCCCGTCCGTCGAAGCGGCTGCTTGCCGAACGGGCGTCATCGTATGCTACGACTGCGATGACCGCCGTTCGACAACTACGGTCGGCGGCCCGGGGACGAAAGCCGCCGGGCCACGCAGAGCGCCGGGCCCTGCTCAAGCGGGTCGGCGACAGAGTACGTCAGCTTCGGGCTCGACGCGGAATGCCGCGACGAGTGCTGGCGGCACAGTCGCGAGTCTCCGAGCGCTATCTCGCGCAAGTCGAAGGCGGACGCGGCAACTTGTCGCTGATCATGCTCCAGCAGATTGCGCAGGCCCTGGCCGTCTCCATGGATGCGCTGTTGCTCGAGCGGGACGAGCCCCCGGTCGAGTTCGCGCATATCGTCGAGTTTCTTCGACGCCTCTCACCAGAGGAGATGAAGACAGCGCGGCAGCTCCTGTTCCACGAGTTTGGCGAAATAGACACTGTCGGCCGCCTGGAACGCATCGCGCTGATCGGTCTGCGGGGAGCCGGCAAATCCACATTGGGCGCCGCGTTGGCGGGCCGGCTCGGTGTTCCCTTTATTGAGCTCGATCGCCTGATCGAAGAGCAGAGCGGCCTGACGCTGGATCTCGTGTTCGATTTCCATGGACAGGCCGGTTTCCGGCGCCTCGAGTCGCAGTGTCTCGAGGCCGTGCTCCGTCAGCACGATCGATTTGTCCTCGCGACGGGAGGGGGCCTGGTGTCCGAATCCGGGACATTCGAACGCCTGCTATCGACCTGTGTCACCGTGTGGGTGAGCGCGACCCCCAAGGAACACATGCAGCGCGTGCTTGCGCAGGGCGACCTGCGGCCGATGGCGGCCAACCGCCACGCGATGAAAGATCTCTCGAGAATCCTGGCCGAGCGCGAGGTGCTGTACAGCCGGGCCGACACGCACCTCAACACGTCGGGCCAGTCGCCTGATGAGAGTCTGACGGCGCTCGTGCGGGCATTGGGCGAGCTCCCGGCGCGAGACGGCGCTTCGGCACCTCGTCCGCGTGACAAGAAATGACGACGGCGGATCGCACACGACTGCCGCGGACCGACCGGTACTTCGAAGACTATGTGCCTGGCGACGTCTATGAATGCGGGGAGATGTCGGTCAGCCGGGAGGAGATCATCGACTTCGCGCAGCGCTGGGATCCGCAACCCATGCACGTCGATCCCGAGGCCGCCGCTCTCGGGCGGTTTGCCGGCCTCATCGCTTCGGGTTGGCACACCGTCGCTATCGCGATGCGGTTGTACGTGGATCATTACCTGTCCGCCGTGGCGAGTCTGGCTTCGCCGGGCACCGATGAAATCCGCTGGCCGAATCCCGTCCGGCCCGGCGACACGATTCGCGTCCGTGTGAAAGTCATGGAAGTGATACCGTCCAGACGAGGCGATCGGGGGACTGTGCGCGCAGCGCTCGAGGCCCGGAATCAGCACGATCAGCTCGTGCTGACCGCAAGCATGATGAGCATTGTGGGGACGCGCCCGTCGAGCGCTGCACTATAGTCTCGCGATGCACTATAAGTCATCGGCGCCTCAACACCCGCCAGGCTCGGTTCTGCTCCAGAGCTTCCTCGCGGGGCAGTGGGTTCGCGGCGACGGCGATCCGATCGCGCTCCACAACCCGGCGACCGGCGACGTCGTTGCCGAGCTGAGTCCCGGAGGAGCCGACCTCGCTCGGGCTCTGCAATTCGCGCGTGAGCAGGGTGGCCACGCCCTTCGCGAGCTCACGTTTGCCGCGCGAGGCCAGCTGATCGGACGGATTGCCGAGATCCTGACCGCAGAGCGCAGCCGGTGGTTCGAGATCGCGCGAATCAATTCCGGGAATACGGCGGCAGACGCCGCCATCGATGTCGATGGCGCCCTTGCGACGTTGAAGTACTTCGCGAAGCTGGGCAGCCAAATCGGCGATGTGCGTCTGCTCATCGATGGCGATTCGGGCAGGATTGCGCGGGATCCGAATCTCGAGGCGCTGCACATCGGCGTGCCGCTGGATGGCGTGGCCGTCCACATCAACGCCTTCAATTTCCCGGCATGGGGTTTGTGGGAGAAGGCCGCGGTCAGTCTTCTCGCGGGTGTTCCGGTGCTGGCCAAGCCGGCGACGTCGACGGCATGGCTCGCGCACGATATGGTGGCTTCCGTCATCGACCAGGCCAGCCTTCCACCTGGCAGCCTGTCTCTTCTCGCTGGTCCGGTCGCTGACCTGCTTGATCACGTCGGCATTGGTGACGTGGTCGCGTTTACCGGATCGGCCACGACCGCGGAGCGGCTGCGCGCGCACGCCGCGTTTTCGCGGGGAGCGCGACTCAATCTGGAAACCGACAGCGTCAATGCGGCCATTCTTGGCCCGGGACAGCGAGTGGGAACGCCGGCGTTCACCCTCCTCTGCCACGAAATCGTTCGAGAGATGACCTCAAAGGCGGGCCAGAAGTGCACCGCCATCAGGCGAGTTCTGGTGCCTCGCGATATGCAGGCTGCCGTCGATGAGGCGGTCGGCGCGGAACTGGCACGCGTCATCGTCGGCGATCCGGTGAACGCGACGGTCACCATGGGGCCGCTGGCGAACCCGGCGCAGCGGGGCGCGGTCGAAGACGGCATCGCTGCGCTGTCAGCGGATTGCGACGTCACATTCCGCGGCGATCCCCGCGCGCTCGTTGATGCGAATCCGGACCGTGGCGCGTTCGTGCTGCCCACGCTGTTGCGAGCGTCCGAGCGTTCAAGCACGCCGCATCGAGTCGAGGTGTTCGGACCAGTGGCGTCGACCATGCCGTACTCCTCCGAAGAGGAGATGCATGCGCTGGCGCGTGCCGGCGGAGGCTCGCTCGCCGCTTCCGTCTTCAGCGACGACGCGGAGTTCCTCGGCCGGGCCGCGCTTGCCCTGGGATCGACCCACGGCCGCCTGCTTCTGGTTGATCCCTCGATTGGCGAATCGCACGCGGGCCACGGGATCGTGCTCCCGTCCTGCACTCACGGCGGCCCGGGCAGAGCCGGGGGCGGCGAAGAACTTGGCGGCGTTCGCGGGTTGTGGCTTTACCACCAGCGCGTGGCCGTCCAGACGTCGAGAGCAATCATTGGCGGCCTCAAGAGCCGCGGGTACAACGCGCGGCCATGACCGCGATGCGACGTGCACTATACTGCATGTCTTCATGAGCTGTGACTATGGATGACGCCAGCGGCGCCGTGCGTCCGATCGACTATCGAACCGAACCGGAGCGCTATCGCCACTGGCGGCTCACGTTCGACGGACCCATCGCGACGCTCCTGATGGATACCCAGGAAGATGGTGGGGTGCGTCCGGGCTACAAGTTGAAACTCAACTCGTACGACCTCGGAGTGGACATCGAGCTGCACGACGCCATTCAGCGGATTCTGTTTGAGCATCCGGAAGTTCGCGCAGTCGTCATTGGGACAGCGAAAGCCCGCGTGTTCTGTTCCGGCGCCAACATCTACATGCTGGGCCTCTCCAGCCACACCTGGAAAGTCAACTTCTGCAAGTTTACGAATGAGACGCGCAACGGCATCGAAGACGCCAGCGGACATTCCGGCCTGAAGTTCATTGCGGCATGCAAGGGGACGGCCGCCGGAGGCGGGTACGAGCTGGCATTGGCCTGCGACGAGATCGTCTTTGTCGACGACCGGTCGTCAGCCGTGAGCCTGCCGGAGGTGCCTCTGCTCGGCGTGTTGCCGGGGACGGGCGGCTTGACGCGAGTGACCGACAAGCGGCGCGTGCGGCGTGATTTGGCGGATATCTTCTGCACGTCGCCTGATGGCGTGAAAGGCGAACGCGCGAAGAGCTGGGGGCTGGTCGATGCCGTCGTCAAGCCGGACGCCTTTGACGCGTACGTCGCCGGCCGCGCACGTGCGCGCGCTGCCGAGAGCAACCGTCCGGCCGATGCCCGAGGCATCGTGCTGTCACCTTTGGTGCGAACCGACGATGACGCCGGCTATCACTACCAATATGTTGACGTGACGATCGCCGCTGGGAAGGGCGTCGCCACTCTTACGGTCTCCGCCCCCGAAGGGCCCCTGGCCGATGCCCTCGAGAACATCGTCGCGGCCGGCGCGCGCTGGTGGCCGCTCCAGATGGCTCGTGAGTTGGACGACGCGATTCTCATGTTGCGGACGAACCACGCGAACATCGGACTCTGGATCGTGAAGACGCGCGGCGACGCGCAAGCTGTGCTTGCCAGCGATGCGGCGCTCCTGGCAAATCAAGAGCACTGGTTCGTTCGCGAAGTGCTTGGCATGGTGCGGCGGACGTTCGCGCGTCTCGAGGTTTCCTCGCGGTCGATCTTCGCGCTGGTCGAGCCGGATTCGTGCTTTGCCGGCAGCCTTCTCGAACTGGCCATGGCCGCCGATCGCGTCTACATGCTGGCCGACAGCGACGCCAGGGTGATCCTGTCCGACATCAGTTTTGGAAGCCTGCCGGCCGTCGACGGTCTCACGCGGCTGGAGTCCCGCTTCTACCAGGATGCTGCGGCGATCGCTACGCTGCGGGCGCGCGTCGGTACGCCGCTCGATGCTCGCGAAGCGGAGCGTCTGGGGCTCGTCACGTCGGCTCCGGATGATCTCGACTGGGACGACGAAGTGCGGGTGGCCATCGAAGCACGTGTCGCATTGTCGCCCGACGCCCTCACGGGCCTGGAGGCGAATCTGCGGTTTGGCCCGCGCGAAACGATGGCCTCGCGCATTTTCGGCCGTCTGTCCGCATGGCAGAACTGGATCTTCAGTCGTCCCAACGCCGTCGGACCGTCCGGCGCCCTCAAGGTGTACGGCACGGGCCAGCGAGCCCAGTTCGATCAGGAGCGCGTGTAAGCCATGTCCGACGAGAGCGTCATCAACTACTCGGACCGGATCCCCAACAACGTCGATCTTGCAAGCGATCGCACGCTGCAGCGCGCCCTCGAGCGCTGGCAGCCGGCCTTCCTCAATTGGTGGCAGGAAGCGGGGCCGTCCAACACCTCGAGGCTCCAGGTGTACTTGCGCACGGCGGTCAGCGTCGATCGCGACGGCTGGGCCAACTTCGACTACGTCAGGATGCCGGACTACCGCTGGGGCATCTTCCTCGTGCCTCGCGAGGAAGATCGACGAATCCACTTCGGCGCTCACAAGGGAGAGTCCGCCTGGCAAGAAGTGCCTGGTGAATACCGTTCTCAACTGCAGCGCCTCATCGTCACCCAGGGCGACACGGAGCCCGCGTCGGTTGAGCAGCAGCGGCTGCTCGGCGCCACCTGTCCGTCGCTCTATGACCTCAGGAACCTCTTTCAGGTGAACGTCGAGGAGGGCCGGCACCTGTGGGCGATGGTGTACCTGCTCCATCGCTTCTTTGGGCGGCAGGGGCGTGAGGAGGGTGAGGCCCTGCTGCAGCGCCGGTCGGGCGACATCAACAACCCGCGCATTCTCACGGCGTTCAACGAAAAGACCAGCCACTGGCTGGCATTCTTCATGTTCACGTTCTTCACGGACCGCGACGGCAAGTTTCAACTGTCGGCGTTGGCTGAATCGGCCTTCGACCCGCTTGCCCGCACCACGCGATTCATGCTGACGGAAGAAGCCCATCACATGTTCGTGGGCGAGTCAGGCATCGCTCGAGTGATTCAGCGAACCTGCGAGACGATGCGCGACGCACGGTTGATGGATGCGGACGCTGAGACGGTCCGCCGGCACGGCGTGATCGACATCGACACCCTGCAGCGATTCGTCAACTTCCACTACAGCGTGACCCTCGATCTGTTCGGGGGAGAAATATCGTCAAACGCGGGCAGCGTCTATACCGGCGGTCTCAAGGGCCGTTACGAGGAAGCGAGGGTCGGCGACGATCACGCGTTGTCGCAGGCGGAGTACGCCGTGCCGCAGATCGACAACGACGAGATCGTCACCAGGGACGTCCCTGCACTGACCGCCCTCAATGCCCGGCTGCGGGATGATTACACGCGCGAGATCGAGGCCGCCATGGCCCGGTGGAACCGGATTCCCGAGAAGTTTGGCATCGACCGTCGGTTCGTCCTGCCGCACGTCGGCTTTCATCGCAAGATCGGCGTCTTCGCGGGTCGGCACGTGAGTCCTGACGGCCGGGTGCTGACGGCCGAGGCGTGGGAGCGGGAGTCGTCGCGCTGGCTGCCCACCGATGCCGACCACGACTTTGTGAGTTCTTTGATGGGACGCGTCGCGGAGCCGGGCCGGTTTGCGGGCTGGATCGCCCCGCCCGCGCGTGGCATCAACAATCAACCGATCGACTTCCAGTACGTGCGCTTCGACTGAGCGGAGAGACGAGCGATGGATCAGCGTTCTATCCGCGAGATCGTCGCCGGCGCTCCACCGGCGGCGAGGAAGCTGCTCGCGCTGATCGTCCGGCAGGCCGACCATGGCCCGATTCACCCGAAACCGCCCGGCGTGGCGACGCCGCCCGAAGTCCTGGAGGCCTGTGGACTTGACGTCGGGCATTTCTACGACCTGCTTCAATGGCTCGTCGAGCACGGGCTGGTCGATGTCGGCGGCGAGTATCCATTCGAAGAGATCCGCCTGACACCCGCCGCGGCGGCGGAGTTTGCGGGCCCGACGCCGCGCGGTTGAAGATGGCTTCCAGGACGTTCAACGCCGCGAGTTACTTCATCGACCGCCATCTCGACGAAGGCCGCGGTGCCGCCGTAGCGATCGAGTGCGGCGATCACCGCATTACGTATCAGCAGCTGCGCGACGAGGTGAACCGCGCCGGGAACCTGCTCAAGGACGATCTGGGCATTCTCCCCGAGCAGCGCGTGCTGTTGCTCATGCTGGACGTGCCCGAGTTCGTGTACGCATTCTTCGGCGCAATCAAGATCGGCGCCGTGCCCGTGCCGCTGAACACGCGCTGGACCCTGGCCGAATACGAGTACGTTTTGGCGGACTCGGGCGCCCGCGCCATCATTGTCAGCAGCCCCCTCCACGAACAGGTCATCGAAACTGTTCGACGCGCGCCGGCCGTCCGCCACGTGCTCGTCGCCGGCTTCGATGGTGAAACCACAGTTCCTCGATTCGAAACGCTCGCGAGCGCTGCGTCGCCACTGCTGGCGGCGGAGCCGACGGACAGGGACGCCCCGTGCTTCTGGTTGTATTCCTCGGGCAGCACGGGAGCGCCGAAGGCATGCGTCCATCTTCAGCACGACATGGCCGTGTGTGCCGAGACGTACGCGCGGACGGTGCTCGACATCCAACCCGCGGACCGCTGTTTCAGCGTGGCGAAGCTGTTCTTTGCGTACGGGCTCGGGAATGCCATGTACTTCCCGCTGTCGGTCGGCGCGACGACGATTCTGTGGCCGGGGCAGGCGACGACCATAGCCGTCTACGACATCATCCAGCGTTGTCGGCCGACGCTGTTCTTCTCGGTGCCCACACACTACGCGATGCTGCTGGCTCACGAGGTTCCGGGCCGCGATTTCGATCTGTCCAGCATTCGATGTGCGGTGTCCGCTGGCGAGGCGTTGCCTCCTTCGGTGTTCGAGCGGTTTCGCCGGCGCTTTGGGATCGAGATCCTGGACGGGATCGGCTCGACCGAGATCCTGCATATCTTCATTTCGAATCGTCCCGGGCAGGTTCGCCCGGGATCCAGCGGCGTCGTCGTGCCCGGATATGAAGCGCGCCTGGTGGATGAAGACGGCCGGGCCGTCCCGACCGGCGAGATCGGGGATCTGCTGGTCAAGGGCGATTCCACGTGCGCCTTTTACTGGAATCGGCACGAGCAGACGAAGGACACGATTTCCGGCCATTGGATCCGGACCGGCGACAAGTACCGGCAGGATGAGGACGGCTTCTTCTGGTTTGCGGGCCGATCCGACGACATGCTCAAAGTCGGGGGGATCTGGGTCAGCCCCGCAGAAGTCGAACACGCGCTGCTCGAGCACCCGGCGGTTGAGGCGTGCGGCGTCACGGGACGCGAAGATCGCGATGGTCTCATCAAGCCGATGGCGCACGTTGTGGCTCGGGCGGACGTGACACCTGGAGCGGAACTGCACGCCGAACTGCACCAATTTGCCCGGACACGCCTGGCGGAGTACAAGCGTCCGCGCTGGATCGAGTTCGTCGACGCGCTGCCGACAACCGCAACGGGAAAGATTCAACGTTTCAAGTTACGCGGTCGATGAGGAGCGATATTGTCCAGGCGTTTTCATGAAGGCCACATTGGAGGGACCGAATCGATGACCGAGCCAGCGCGGACGCCGCGGCAGTCGGCGGCCAGATTGAAAGAGACCGGCGATCAGATTCTGGACGAAGTGCAGCGCATGCCTGCTGAGTTGGTCACGTGGAAACCAGCCGAGGATGTGTGGTCAGTGCTCGAGATCCTCTGCCACATCGACGAGTTCGTCCCGTTCTGGACCGAGGAGACGTTACGTGTGGTGCACGATCCCGGACGTGACTGGGGCCGTGATCACACCGACACGCGCCGACTGTCGGCGGTGACAGCCGCCGCGGCCCGATCACTCGCCGACGTCGTGCCGTCGATCCGCGCGGGCATCGCCGACTCGGTCGTCAAGCTGTCCGGGCTTCGCGAGGAGGACCTCCGCCAGGAAGCGAAGAGCCGCAATCCCCGTTGGGGCGTCAAGCCCGCGGCCTTCATTGTGGACGACTTGCTTGTGCACCACGTCGAGAAGCACCTTGGGCAGATCCGCCGGAATGTGGCCCAGTACGGCCAGCGCAGTTAACAGAAGCCTCAGCGCACGAGGCGGATCTCGCCGACGCCGCCTTTGGCGTCGAGGCGAACCGTGACGGGGCCCGTCACCCGATCAGGGTTGATCCAGAGGTTGCCGCGCTTTTCCAAGCCAGTGGCGGACACGCCGCCGATGCCGCCCGTCGCCGTCGCGGCAATCGCCACGTCCTTCGGCAGATACACAGTCGCCTGGCCGACGCCGCCGCGCACCAGCACGTCGTAGTCGTGCTTCGGATCGCCGCGCAGGTCCAGCTTGACCTCGCCGGCGCCGATGTCGACTTGCACGCGGTTCAGATTCAACGTGCCCAGGTCCAGCGTCGCTTCGCCGGCGCCAAGAGCGGCAGAGAGATCGAGCGGCAGGCGGTCGTTCAGCTTCACGTGCCACGTGTTCTCCGTGCGGCCCGAGGCGGCGCCGCCTCCTGGCTGGGTGATCGTCAGCGTCCCCGCGCGGTACACGACTTCCGGTTTCCAGGCAGCGACGTTATACGTGAAGTCGGCCTCGGCGAACTTCGCGGAACCCGACGAGACGTGGAGCTCGCCGGCGCCCATGCGCACCTCGACGTGCGAGGTCTGAGACGCGTCGAGGTCGATATTCGCCGTTTCGTGCTGCGTCGGCCCGGTCGACGCGAGGCCACACCCGCAGCCCGCCATGAGCGCGGCGGCCGCGACGGCGAGGAGCGGCTTCGACATGGACATCTATGCGGACCCGTCCACGCCGGCCCACAGGTTCATGGTGTTGAGTTCTTCGCGGCCGCAGGTCTTGAGGTAGATGAAGATCTGCGCACGATAGGCAGCGTACCCGCACAACACGTGGGTCACGAGGAACGAGCCGCGCGTGGACTTCCGGCCGAACATCTCAATCTCGCTGCGAAAGTCCGTATCCGACATCCCCTCGAGCTCCGCTGCGATCGCGGCAGGCTGCCCGGCGAGCGCCTCCCTAAGCTGATCGAGTGTCAGCGTCGCGGTGCGCTGCTCCTCCGCCGTCCAGGCGGCCGGATCAAAGGCGCCGGCCTTCGTCGCCTTGATCAACTCAGGACCCATGATGGTCAGGTAGCGCAACCATTCGATCGTGCTGCGCTGTTTGGGAGTTGGCCGATAGTCGATGGACCGGGCATCGACCTTGCCCGCGAGGTGGTGGAGGATGTTGACTTCGTGCGCGAGCGATCCAATCAGTTCAGCTTTCGTGAACACCATCAGTCAGACTCCTTGAAGAATGGACAGGCCATGACGATAGCACGGTGATCGGGCGGATCTGGACCCCGTAGATTCGTGACCAGGCCGTGCCAGCAGCGCGGACCCCGCACAGCGGTTCCTTGAATCGAGGCTGCAGCGGTCCTCCCTGGCCTGAGGTCGGACAGGTGGTGTGATTTCGTCTACGATCAAGGGCGCGATGCGCCGCCTCCTCGCGATCCGTCCGGAACCCGGACTCCGCAACGCGCTTTCGGCGGGCCTCGCCGGCCACGACCTGGTCGTCTCGGGAGGCGACGTCGAGGCCGTGCAGCGCCTCCGCGATCTCGCCGTCGATGTCGTCATCACCGACCCGACGACATCAGTCGCCGAGGACCTGGCGCTCGCCTCCGAGCTCCGGGTCGTCCGTCCGGGCGTGAAGGTCATCATGCTCGCGCCGGCGACGACCCACGAGGATGTCGTGGCCGCGCTGCGCGCGCAAGTGTTCGCGTGCTTCACGCCGCCGGTCGACTTTGGCGAAGTCGCCGCCATGGGCCTCTCGGCGCTCGAGGCCGTGGACTGGAGACACGGCATCGAGGTGGTTTCGGGCCTGCCGTACTGGATGACGCTGCGCGTGTCGTGCGATCTGCTCACCGCGGAGCGGCTGGTACGGTTCATGACCGAGCGCGAAGCCTCGCTGCCCGAGAGGGATCGCAACCTGTTGATGACGGCGTTCCGCGAGATGCTGGTGAACGCGATGGAACACGGCGCCGGGTTCGATCCGGGAAAGGTGATCGAGGTCACTGCCGCGCGCACCGAGCGCGCGATCGTCTATCACTTCCGCGATCCGGGCAACGGGTTCGATCGCGCCGACCTCGCGCATGCCGCCAGGACGGGCCGGCCCGAAGAGCTCATCGACGTCATGCTCACGCGTGAGAAGACGGGTCGCCGGCCCGGCGGATTCGGGATGCTCCTCGTCAAGCAGATCGCCGACGAGTTGGTCTACAACGAGCGCGGCAACGAGGTCCTGCTCATCAAGCACCTGAAGTGAGGCCGACTTTTCTCCGCTAGGAAGGAGACACCCGTCAGCTTCTGCAGAAGTTCTCACCGAACTGACCGTAACTTGATTGAAGTCAAGAGGTGGGCGCAGCTGCCCGTGCTAGGCTCCGCCGCAAGGACGTCGCCGGCTGATTTCGTGGATCTCGTCAGACAACCGGCCAACGCCAGATTGACGCCACGCTCTGAAGAGGCACACATGCCGCGCCTGGCTCCCCCGCTGCTCATAGCCGCAGTGCCCGCGTCAGTTGTCTTGGCGAACCGCGCCGAGCGACGTCCATCGCCTATGTCGAGACGGCAACGGCGTCAGGCGCTCACCGCAATGGGTCGCGGGCGCATGTTCCTGCGCCGCCGGTTACGTTCCCGCTTGTAAGGCAGCCCAAGCTGCGCCGGGGCGGATTCCAACAGCGCCGCGAGGCGGCCAGGCCTGTGCTAGTGTCGACCCATCTTGCCGATACCAGGCCAGCTTCGACCTGATGCCGCATGGGGCGTGAAGCCCGGGCACTTCCTGACGCGCCGCGCGTTCCTGGCGTCGGCGGCGGCGACCGTCACAGCCGCCGGTTTCGCGCGGCGGGCCGGTGCGACGCCACCCGCAAGGCCCGTGCCCTCGCCGGCCCAGCTCGCCTGGCAGCGCGATGAGCTGGCGATGTTCCTGCACTTCGGCATGAACACGTTCAGCGATCGCGAATGGGGTGACGGTCAGGAGGATCCGGCCCTCTTCGCGCCTGCGGCGCTCGACGCCCGGTCGTGGGCGCGGGCGGCACGCGTGGCCGGCTTCCGCGCGATGATCCTCACCGCCAAGCACCACGACGGCTTCTGCCTCTGGCCGACGAAGACCACCCGCCACTCGGTGGCCGCCAGCCCGTGGCGCGGCGGGCGCGGCGATCTCGTCCGCGAGTTCGTCGAGGCGTGCCGGGCGGAGGATCTGAAGCCGGGTCTCTACCTGTCGCCCTGGGATCGGCACGAAGCGTCGTACGGCGACTCGCCGCGCTACAACGATTTCTACGCCGCGCAGCTCACGGAACTCCTCACCTGGTACGGCCATATCAGCGAGGTCTGGTTCGACGGCGCGAACGGCGAGGGACCGAACGGACGGAAACAGGAGTACGACTGGCCGCGCGTCTGGACGCTGGTGAAACGGCTCCAGCCGCAGGCGGTGATCTTCTCCGACGCGGGACCGGACGTGCGGTGGATCGGCAACGAGCGCGGCGTGGCCGGCGACCCGAACTGGTCGACGGTCGTGCCCGAGGCGGTGCCTTTCCCGGGCGCGACCGGCGCGGGCGTGACGCCGATGCTGCAGCACGGCGATCCGGCGGGCGCCGTCTGGCGGCCCGGCGAAACCGACGTGTCGATTCGTCCCGGATGGTTTCACCATCCGAAGGAGGACGAGCGCGTGAAAACCGTCGATCAGCTCGTGTCGCTGTACTTCACGTCGGTCGGCCGGAACTCGAAACTGCTGCTCAACGTGCCACCGACGCGCGACGGCGTGCTCCATCCGGTCGACGTCGAACGCCTCAGCGGGATGCGGCAGCGGCTGGACGCGATGTTCGCGGCCAATCTGGCGCGAGGGCGCGCGTGGCGCTGGCGCCCGACAGGGCCGCGGGGCGCGGTCGGCGAGATCGACCTCGGCCGCGTCGCCCAGGTCGCCCTCGCCGATCTCCGTGAGGACATCGCCCACGGGCAGGTCGTCGCGCGGTATGTCCTCGAGGGCCGCGCGACGGGCGACTGGCAGCCGCTCGCCCGTGGCACGACGATCGGCTGTCGCAAGCTCGACCGCTTTCCGCCCGTCGACGCGCGCTGGCTTCGTCTCACGATCGAAGACGCGGCCGACACGCCGCGGCCGATCATGGTGGGCGTGTTCGGAGGATAGCGCCTTGAAGTCCGTTCCTCAGCCGAGGCGTTCGGATCGCTTACCGACGCCCTCCACGGCGCGCTCGGCGAGCCGGTCACGTATACGGTCTTCCGGCCGTCGACGTTCGATCCGTTGCTCGCGGCGATTCAGGGGGCATGATTTGATTGCGCTGCCCGCGTTGACCGTCTGTTTCGGCGTGCAAGCCCGGCGTTCATGGCGCGACTGAGAACCGGGTCGTCTGGCGTGTTGACAATGTGTATACGTGGAGTTAGAGTCTAAATCGGCGCTTGGGGCCAGAGAGTTCAGCGTCGGCGGAGGCGGCCATGCGAGCCACAGCTCCTCGAACTCGAGTCATCAATTTGCGAACCGATGAAACTCGTCGCGCGTTGATCGATCGCGCCGCCGAGGCGTTGGGAAAGGACCGCACCGAGTTCATGCTGGATGCGGCGACTCGTGAGGCCCAGTCGGTTCTCTTGGATCGCCAGTTTTTTCAATTGGACGAGGCGGCGTTTCGGCGGTTCTCGAAGGCGCTTGACGCCCAGCCGGCCGACAACCCGCGCCTTCGGCAGCTGCTCGCCAAGCGAGCTCCCTGGGAACCATGAGCCCTGCCGTCAGTGCTCCAGAGCACTTGACGAGCGAACACGATGTCTCGGCCTTCGACTGCGGTGTGTCGGAGCTAAACGACTGGCTCAAGCGCCGAGCTCTCCAGAACGAGGTCAGCCGCGCTTCACGCACGTTCGTCGTCATTGCGAACGGGCGTGTCGTGGGCTACTACGCGCTGGCCACTGGAGTGGTTTCTCGCGCAGAAGCGGCACGGCGCGTGCGTCGTAACATGCCTGATCCGATTCCGGTGATGGTGCTGGGCCGGCTCGCCGTCGACCGCGAGTATCAGGGAACAGGCCTCGGTGTCGCCCTGCTGAAGGACGCCCTTCTTCGAACACTACACGCTGCTGAAGTCGCTGGCATTCGCGCGGTTCTCTTACATGCGACCTCCGAGGAGGCCAAGCGCTTCTACCTCCATCACGGCTTTGTCGAGTCGCCCATTGATCCGATGACCCTGATGGTCGGACTCGCCGATGTCGAGAAGGCGCTCGGCGGTTAACGCATGAGCAGATCAGTGAAGTTGCTTTTCTTGTGCGCGGCAATGGCGGCAGAAACAATTGACCATGGTCTTTGACCATGGTAAAAAAAGTCAATGGAGGAAATGCCCATTTCCAAGTTCAAGGCGACCTGCCTCGCCACGCTCGAACGTGTCCGCCGCACCGGCCGGCCGCTGCGTGTCACGCGATTCGGTAAACCCGTCGCCGACATCGCGCCGCCCGCGCCCACCCGCCCGGCGCCAGGCTGGCTAGGGACGCTTCGTGGCAGCGCGAAGATCATCCGCGACATCGCCGTGCCGAGCAGCCAGCTTGCTCGCTGGAAACTTCCGAAGTGAAGCTTCTGCTCGACACCCACATCTGGATTTGGAGCCACGTGCAGCCGGAGCGGCTCGTTCCCGCGGTCGCCGCGGCCCTCGAGTCCCCGAAGAACGAGCTATGGCTGTCGGCGATCAGCGTCTGGGAGTTCCTCTTGCTCGTCGATCAACGCCGTATCGTCTTGAAGGACACGCCACGCGAGTGGCTTGACGCCGCCTGGGCGCGCGCACCAATGCATGACGCGCCGCTCACCTGGGAAGTGGCCCAGCGCAGCCGGACAGTGCGCGTGCCGCATCAGGATCCGGCGGATCGCTTCCTCGCCGCCACTGCGCAAGTCCACGATCTCACCCTGGTAACCGACGACGAACACTTGCTGAGAGGGAAAGGGTTTTCGACGCTCGCCAACAAGTAGGGATCACTTGGGGCTGATCCTGCCTGGCTCGTCGCCCATCAGTGCCGTTGCCAGCCGGAGCAAACTCCCGCTCGTTCGTGGCGTAGCTGAGAAAGACCGTTCCGGCCCCCCGCCCGCCCGAGCGGCGTGGCGGGGCAGTGTTTACACGGTGTTTGTTCGATGTTTAAGAAGCCGTGCTCTCGGCGCAATATGGTGCTTGCGCCCCCCTGCAGGATCCCATGGCGTACCGTCGTCCCGTTCCGCGCCTCACACACCCCGCGCGCGCATTCGTCCGCCCGGTGCCCGTCGCCGGCGTTTTCGCGGCCGTCCTGATTGCGCTCGGTTCGCTGGTCGCGTTCGCCGCGATTTCGATCTCGACGTCGACTCCGTTCACGGAGAGCTTTGACGGGATCGGCACGTCCCCGACGGCCACGCTCCCCGCCGACTTCAGGGTCGACCGCACGCTGACCTCAACGGCGTCGGACGTTCGCCACGTCGGCACGTGGGCCGCGGCCGGTACGACGACGACGCAGGCGGGTGCGGCGAACCTGTCGACCTCGGCCGCGAACGGCATCTACAACTTCGGTACCACGAGCACGAGCACGGAGCGGGCGATCGGTTTTCTTGCGTCCGGCACCGCCACTGCCAGCGGCAATCTCTACGCCGAGCTTGCGAACGACACCGGCAGGACGCTCTCCGGCCTCGAGATTTCGTACAACGTCGAGAAGTACCGCAACGGATCCAACGCCAACGGCTTTCGGATCCAGTTGTTCTGGTCGGCCGACGGCACGGCCTGGACCGATGCCGGACCGGCGTTCACCACCGCCTTTGGCGCCGACGCCAACAACAGCGGCTTCGCCGTCGCGCCTGGCGTGACGATGCCTGTCAGCGGCACGTTGAACGTGTCCGTTCCGCCCGGCACCAGTTTCTATCTCGCGTGGAACTACTCGGTCACCGCCGGCAACACCGTCACCAATGCACAGGCGCTCGCCGTCGACGACATCTCGATCCTTGGCATTCAGTCGAGCGATCCGTCGGGACAGGGTTCGGCCAATCCACCGAGCGTCACCGTGGGCAGCGCTACGCTGCTCACCGCTACCGCGTTTGGCGGATTGAGTCCGGACAGCACGGGACTCGTCGTCTCCTGCGACCTGACGGCAATTGGCGGCAGCGCCACGTTCGACCTGCCGAACACCGGCGTCAACACCTATGCCGCGTCGTACACCGTGCCGCTCGGCACGCCAGGCCGGAATTACTCGCTGCCGTGCACGGTCGGCGATGATCAGGGCCGCTCCGGTCACTTTACGATCGCGCTCGGCGTCGTCGTGCCGTTCATCTGCGAGGCGGGCACGAAAACGTCCACGCCGATTCACGCGATTCAGGGACCTGGCGCGTCGAGTCCGGTGGCGGGCCAGGTCGTCGAGGTCGAAGGCATCGTCGTCGGCAGTTTCCGGGCGTCGGGACAGCTCGGCGGCTTCTATCTGCAGGAGCCAGACGCGACCTGGGACGGGGATCCCCTCACGTCGGAGGGCATCTTCGTCTTCGACGCGGGCGCGGCTCCGAGCGTCGACATCGGTGACCGCGTGCGTGTCAAAGGCACCGTCAACGAGTTTTCGTCGTCTGGATCGTTCCTTGGCGTCACGCGCTCGTCCGCGCTCACGGAGCTCCAGAGCCTCCAGAGCAAGACGGTCTGCAGTTCAGGCAATTCATTCGCGCGAACCCCGGTCAGCTTGCCGACCGACGGCCCGAACGATCTCGAGCGCTACGAGGGCATGGCCGTGAGCATCGACCAGCCGCTCACGGTGACCGGAAACTTCAGTCTCGGGACGTTCGATCAACTCGATTTGGCGCCGTCGGTCCTCTTCACGCCGACGAGCTCGCCGGATCAATCGACGTGGGCGAGCCAGACGGATCTGATCGCCCGCAGCGTGATCGCGCTCGACGACGGCAGCACGCTCGCGAATGCCAACCTGTTCCCGACGCTGTTCCCGGCCGGTGGCTTGAGTGAGGCGAACACCCTTCGCGTTGGCGCGCTCGTCAACTACGATCCGAACACGGCGACCAGCACGCCGCTCGCCGGGGTGGTCGATGACCGCTTCGGCGAGTTCCGCGTCCAGCCAACGGCGCCGGTCACGTTCTACGCGGCCAACCCGCGGCCCGACCTGGCCCCGATCGTGGGCGGAGTCGGCGGGCGCTTCCGCGCGGTGAGCGCGAACGTGCTGAACTTCTTCACGACGTTCGGCAGCCGGGGCGCGGCGAATCAGACCGAGTTCGATCATCAGAAGACCAAGATCATCGAGGAGCTCGGGGCCCTCGACGCCGACGTCTACGGCCTCAGCGAAGTGCAGAATTTCGCGAACGGCAACACGAACGGCGGCACGTACACGAACAGCGCCCTGCAGTCGCTCGTCGACGGCTTGAACTGCAGGAAGTCGGGCGACGTGCCGACCTGCGCGGCACCTCTGCCGATGCCGTACGCGCTCGTCGACACGCTGCCGCTCGGCGCGTCGAACGGCACGGACGCCATTCGCAGTGCGATCATCTACCGCGCGGATCGGCTGCTGCCGGTCGGCAGCCCGGCGATTTACAACCAGAACGACACGAACCGGCCGACGCTCGCGCAGACGTTCATGCCGCTTTCCGGCGCGAAGGCGTCACAGCAGACGTTCACAGTCGTCGTCAATCACTTCCGATCGAAAGGCAGCGCCTGCGGCGTCGGCCAGGACGACGCGTTTCAGGGTAACTGCAGCGGCGTGCGGTTGCTGATGGCGCAAAACGTCGTGGCGTGGCTCGATGGCAATCCCACGGCGGACCCGGCGGGCGCCGGCCGAAGAATTCTGGCCGTTGGCGACTTCAACGCCTATTTCGGCGAGGATCCGATTCAGTATTTCGTCTCGCACGGATTCACCAACCTGATCGCGACGCTCCTCGGCCCCGGCGCATACTCGTTTAGCTTCGGATCCCAGCGCGGATATCTCGACCACGCGATGGTGAATGCACCGATGAATGCACTCGTCAAGAACCTGGCGGAGTGGCACAACAACTCGGACGAGCCCAGCTCACTCGAGGCGCTCGGCTCGTCGTTGAAGAGCGCACAGGCGCAGATCGCCTACTTCGGGCCCGACCCATGGGCCGCATCCGACCACGATCCGATCGTCATCGGGTTCAACACGCTCGCGGGCGATTTCAACGACGACGGCATCGTCGACACCAATGACCAGCGCCTGATGGCGGCGGCGATTGGCAAGAAGACGTCCGCGGTCGATCGCCGGATGGACCTCGACGGCGACGGCCAGATTACCCTGAACGATTACCGGCTCTGGACCGCGCTCTACCGCTCGTTCATTCAGTAGGAGTACCAAGCACCATGGCCCGACGGATTGTCGCGTGTTTCGTTCTTGCCTGCGCATTCGGTGCGGCGCCGGCGCTCGCCGGGAGCATCACTCTTGATGTCGCCTCGCCGGTGGCTGTCGGCTCGCCATTTGACGTGACGGTAAATGTCAACGACGTCTTCAACGGTCGCGCCCTGGGCGATGTGCTCGTGGGCTTTGGTTTCGACGTGACGGTCGGCAACCCGGCCGTCTTTCAGTACGTCGACGCCATTGTCGGGCCGCTGTTCCTGCCGCTCGCGCTCGGCACGCCTGCGGTCGCCGGCATCGCGCAGAATCCGTCGGGGATCGCGCCCGGCGATTTCGCTGGCGCCCTGCCGCTCGCGACGCTGCACTTCAACGCGCTGCAGGCGGGATCGACGACGATCGGCGTCACCTGGAACAGCGCAGATCTGAATCAAGGTCTCGTGTACCTCGACCTCCCGGTTGGACCGATCAGCTCGTCGACGGACGTCCGCGCGGTCGCCGCAGTGCCGGAGCCATCGACGTTCGTGCTCGTTCTTGTTCCGGCACTGTTTCTGATCAGGCGCGCGACGAGATTGGCCGCAGGAGTGCTAGGCTGACGCATCGAGCACTCATAAGGAGGACTGCTGCATGAAGGGCCTGGCCGCACTCACCAAGACGACGCTGATCGGCGGACTGCTCGTCGTGCTGCCGATCTACCTGTCCATCCTGCTGCTGGCGAAGACGCTGTCCGGCGTCGTCGCGCTGCTGTCGCCAGTCACCGCGACTATCCCGGCCGGCGTGCAGTTCCGGCAGGTCATCGCCATCCTGATAGTGCTCGCCGTCTGCTTCGTGGCCGGGATCGTGGTCCGCACCGGCCCCGGCCTTCGCGCCAAGAATCTGCTCGAGCGCTCGGTGCTCGAGAGGATCCCGGGTTATGCGTTGGTGCGGGGCCTGGCCGAACGCGTCTCCGGCGACGAGCGCGAGGGCGCGTTCCGGCCGGCCCTGGTGGAGATCGAGGATGCGCTCTCGCCCGGCTTCATCATCGAGGAACTGGACGACGGCCGCTACACCGTGCTCGTCCCCTCGGTGCCGACGCCCGCGGCCGGCTCGCTGTACATCCTGCCGCGCGAGCGCGTGCATCCCGTGGACGTGCCCTTCACGCAGGCCGTGAAGGTCATCTCCAAGTGGGGCGCGGGCGCGGGGGAGCTGGCTCGCGGAGTGTCGGTCCGCTCCTGACGTCAGCGGGGCGCGTCGCAGCCCACTGACGCGCCGCCCTGATGCGCTCGAGCCCGCCTGCCGCGCGGATCGGACCGCCGGACGCCCCTCTTTGTTTTGACCGCTGTACCCTAACGCCGCCATCCTGTACAATCCGCGCGCATCAGCGTTCGCGACTGCCACGGGATTTCGCGACAGCCTTCATGCCCGAACTCAATGGGGCGTATCGCCATGAGGGGCGACCGGATGTTCGAGCGCCATTTCGTCGCTTACGGCGTGCGGATCGGACTCCGCGTCGACTCCCGGGCGCTACTCGACACTCTCGAACAGGATCCCGTACGCATGCACCTGCCGTTCGGCTGGCGCGCGGTTGAAGACCACGAGCCTGATGTTCCCGTGTCCGTCCGGTACGAGCTTCTTACCGGTGTATCGGGTGGAGCGTGGCCGTCATACCGTGTGTATGCCGGAACGAAACTGCTCGCGGACGTGCGCACGTTGACGGACGCAGGGCGGGCGCTGGCAGCACACGCGGAGCTCTTCGTCGCGGAGCGCGCGCCTGACCACCTTTTCGTACACGCTGGTGTTGTCGGCTGGGAAGGCCGCGCCATCGTCATGCCCGGCGCCAGCTTCGCCGGCAAGACCACGCTCGTACAGGCATGGCTCGAGGCGGGTGCGACGTACTATTCCGATGAGTTCGCGGTTCTCGACCGCGCCGGAAGAGTTCATCGGTTCGCTCGTCCGCTGGCGATTCGAGACCGCTCGACAGCGTTGACTCGCCGCGTGCCGGTCGCGTCACTGGGCGCCGAGACTGGGACGACGCCCCTGCCCGTGGGACTCGTCCTTGTGACCTCGTACCGGGCCGGCATTCGGTGGCGACCGCGCCGCTTGACGGCGGCCCGGACGCTGCTCGAACTGATGCGCCACACCGTCGCCGCTCGCGGGAACCCGGAGCACTCGATGCCCATTCTGAAGCAGGCGGTGACCGGTGGCATGGCGTTCGCCGGTCCACGCGGCGAGGCTCGCCCGTTGGTTTCTGCGGTTCTCAGGCACGTCCGAACGCCAATGCCGTCCGCGCAGGCACGACGAGGAGCGATCTGATGTATCCGCGACAGTCTCCCACCACACACACGGAGCACCTGGGTGACGAAGCGTCGGTCTACGATTGGGCGCGTGCGCAGGTGCACGCCCTCAACCCGACCGCGGCGCGCGTGTGGCGGCAGTGTGACGGGGCCACGAGCCCTGAGGCGATCGCGGCGGCCGTGCGCGTGGAGCTGGGGATCCCCGAGGCCGAGGCGGTCGTCGACCTGACCCTCAGGCACCTCGCGCGCGTGCACCTGCTGGAGCGGCCGGTCGAATTGCGCGGCGATTGACCGGCCCCGACCCGGCGGTGGCTGCTCGGTCGTGGCGTGGCCGCGGCGATGCTGCCGGTGATCTACTCGATCGTGGCGCCGTCTGCCGTGGACGCGCAGTCGCCGGCGCCGGGCGCGCCGACGCTGACGAGCCTCTCGCCGAATCAAGGCATCCGGGGCACCACGGTCGCGGTGACGCTGACGGGCACCAACTTCATCGCCGGCGGCACGACGGTGACCGTGAGCGGGACGGGCATCACCGTCACGGGCGTCACGGTGAGCAGCAACACCTCGCTGACGGCCAATTTCGCGCTCGACGCGGCCGCCGCCCTCGGCGCCCGGAACGTCACCGTGACGACCGCGGGTGGGACCAGCGCCGCGCTTTCCTTCACCGTCAATCCGCCGGCGCCGGGGGCG
Organism: uncultured Acidobacteriota bacterium; assembly: GCA_963724645.1. GTDB lineage: Bacteria > Acidobacteriota > Vicinamibacteria > Vicinamibacterales > SCN-69-37 > CAVXSP01. The sequence goes on along the minus strand of CAVRVJ010000001.1, from coordinate 761,519 downwards.
CCGACGCTGACGAGCGTCTCGCCGAATCAAGGCACCCAGGGCACGACGGTCGCGGTCACGCTGACGGGCACCAATTTCGTCGTCGGCGCCACGACGGTGACCGTCAGCGGGGCGGCATGACGGTCACCAACGTCACCGTGGGCAGCAGTACCTCGCTGACCGCCAGCTTTGTGCTCGATGGGACGGCTGCGCTCGGCGCCCGCACAGTGACAGTCACGACTGCCGGCGGGACGAGCGGAGGACAAACCTTTACGGTCAATCCGCCGGCGCCGGCGGCTCCGACGCTCACGGCCATCTCGCCGGCGCAGGGAGCCCAGAATGCCACGGTTGCGGTCACGCTGACGGGCACCAATTTCGTCCCCGGTGGCACGACGGTGAACGTGAGCGGCACGGGCATCACCGTCACGGTCATCGTGAACCGCAGCACCTCGCAGGGTGCCAATTTCGTGATCGACGCGGCCGCCGCCCTCGGCGCGCGGAACGTCACCGTGACAACCGCGGGTGGGACCAGCAACCCGCTGGCCTTCACCGTCACCCCGCCGGCGCCGGGGGCACCGACGCTAACGAGCGTCTCGCCGAATCAAGGACTCCAGGGCGCCACGGTCGCGGTCACGCTGACGGGGACCAATTTCGTCGTCGGCGCCACGACGGTGGCCGTCGGCGGTGGCGGCGTGGCGGTCACCAACGTCACCGTAAGCAGCGGGACATCGCTCACGGCCAGCTTTGTGCTGGATCCGACCGCCGCTGGTGGTGCCCGCACAGTGACGGTCACGACGGCCGCCGGGACCAGCGGAGCGCAAGCCTTTACGATCAGTCTGCCCCCGCCGACGCTGACGAGCGTCTCGCCGAATCAAGGACTTCAGGGCACCACGGTCGCGGTCACGCTGACGGGCACCAATTTCGTCGTCGGCGGTACGACGGTGGGCGTCTTCGGTGGCGGCGTGACGGTCACCAACGTCACCGTGAGCAGCGGGACGTCGCTCACGGCCAGCTTCGTGCTCGATTCGACCGCCACTGCTGGTCCCCGCATTGTGACGGTCACGACGGCCAGCGGGACCAGCGGCGCGGAACCGTTCACGATCACTCTGCCGGCGCCAGGGGCGCCGACGCTGACAAGCGTCTCGCCGAATCAAGGCATCCGGGGCGCCACGGTGGCGGTCACGCTGACGGGCACTAGTTTCGTCGTCGGTGGCACGACGGTGACCGTGAGCGCGACGGGCATCACCGTCACCAACGTCATCGTGAGCAGCGCGACGTCGCTGACCGGCAGCTTTGTCCTCGATCCGACCGCCGCGGAGGGTCCCCGCACGGTGACGGTCACGACCACCGGCGGGACGAGCGGACCGCAAACCTTCACGATCACTCCGTCGGCGCCGGGGGCGCCGACGCTGACGAGCGTTTCTCCCAATCAAGGCACCCAGGGCACGACAGTGGCGGTCACGCTGACGGGGACCAATTTCGTCGTCGGCGCCACGACGGTGGCCGTCGCCGGTGGCGGCGTGACGGTCACCGACGTGACCGTGAGCAGCAGTACGTCGTTGACCGCCAACTTTGTGCTCGATCCGGGTGCTGGTGGTCCGCGCGCCGTGACGGTTACGACGTCCGGCGGGACGAGTGGCGCGGAACCGTTCACGATCAATCCGCCGCTCCCGGGGCCGCCGACGCTGACGAGCGTCTCGCCGGATCACGGACTCCAGGGCACCACCGTGGCCGTCACGCTGACGGGCACCGATTTCGTCGTGGGCGCCACGACGGTGGTCGCCGGGCGCGGCGTGACGGTCACCAACGTCACGGTGAGCAGCAGTACGTCGCTGACCGCTAACTTCGTGCTCGATCCGACCGCTGATGGTCCCCGCGCGGTGGTGGTCACGACCGCCAGCGGGACCAGCGGCGCGCAACCATTCGCGATCAGCCTGCCGCCGCCGACGCTGACGAGCGTCTCGCCGAATCAAGGAACTGTGGGCACCACGGTCACGGTCACGCTGACGGGCACCAACTTCGTCGTCGGCGCCACGACGGTGAACGTCAGCGGTGCCGGCGTGACGGTCACCAACATCGTAGTCGGCAGCGGGACGTCACTCTCCGCGAGCTTCGTGATCGATCCGGCCGCAGCCGTTGGCGCCCGAGCAGTGATGGTCACGACGGCCGGCGGGACAAGCGGCGCGCAAACCTTCACGATCAGTGTCCCGCACGGCTCCGTGACGTTCAACTACACAGGCGGTCCGGAGACCTTTACTGTCCCCGCCGGCGTCGTCAGCATCACGATTCTGGCCACGGGCGCGCAGGGCGGTCTCGGGTTTGGGGCTAGCGGCGGCGCGGGTGGCCTGGGCGGTCGGACGACGGCGACCGTGTCCGTCACGCCGGGCGCGTCGCTCACTGTGCGTGTCGGTGGCGTCGGCCCAAATGGTGCGCCTCCCCCGTCTGCGACGACCGGTGGTTTCAACGGAGGCGGCGGAAGCACCGGAAACGCTGGCGGGGGCGGCGGTGCCTCGAGTGTGCGTGATGGCGCCGCCCCGCTCGTGGTTGCCGGCGGCGGAGGGGGCGGGGGCGCAGGCGACTCGGGTACCGACCGCGGGGGCGGCGGCGCCGGCGGTGGTCTCATCGCCAATTTTGGCCGATCCGTGAGCGGAGGCGGAGGAGGTGGCGGGGGAGGCAGAGAGAACACGGGTGGCTTCGGGGGCCTCAGCAACAGCCCCATAATTGGCACCAACGGAACGGCTGGCGCGGCGGATCAGGGTGGAGTCGGTGGCGCCATCAGCCCGGGAGTCGTTGGTGGCGGCGGTGGTGGCGGGGGCAACTTCGGCGGCGGCGGCGGCGGCGCCGGATCCATAGACTCGGGCTGCGGGGGCGGCGGCGGGGGTGGCTCGTCGTTCACTGCGCCCGGCGCGACCGGTGTCCTGCATGAACAAGGGGTCAAAGCCAGCAACGGTTTTGTGACGATTTCCTGGTAGATCCCTGAATCGATGGATCACCTGCGCGCGATACTCCGCGCTAATTCGGCCGCGCTGGTCGTTCACTGCGCCCGTCGCGACCGCCGTCGTGCACACGCTTCGGCATGGGCAACGGCGAGATCTGCCGACCGCGTTTGGCGGCCGTAGCATCGTGGGTCGGGCTCGTTGACGCTGCCGAACAGCACGGCTTGGAACCCCTCGTCGTCGCGCCCGTCAGGCGGGCGGGCATCACCGGCTGCCACGATCGTCTCCCTGCCCGGCCGGAGTAACACGGGCGCATGCTACAGTGCTCCGCGCACGCATGATTGCCGGCGTCGCCCGTGCAAAGGCGCCAGCGAACGTGGACAAGGACCGATGTGATGTATCCACGACAGTCTCCCACCACGCACACGGAGCAACTGGGCGACGAAGCGTCGGTCTACGATTGGGCGCGCGCGCAGGTGCACGCCCTCAACCCGACCGCGGCGCGTGTGTGGCGGCAGTGTGACGGCGCGACGAGCCCTGAGGCGATCGCGGCGGCCTTGCGCGTGGAGTTGGGGATCCCCGAGGCCGAGGCGGTCGTCGACCTGACCCTCAGGCACCTCGCGCGCGTGCACCTGCTGGAGCGGCCGGTCGACTCGCGCGGCGATCGACCGGCGACGACCCGGCGGTGGCTGCTTGGTCATGGCGTGGCCGCGGCGATGCTGCCGGTGATCTACTCGATCGTGGCGCCGTCACCCGTGGACGCGCAGTCGCCAGGGCCGGGCGCGCCGACGCTGACGAGCCTCTCGCCGAATCAAGGCATCCGGGGCACCACGGTCGCGGTGACGCTGACGGGCACCAACTTCATCGCCGGCGGCACGACGGTGACCGTGAGTGGGACGGGCATCACCGTCACGGGCGTCACGGTGAGCAGCAACACCTCGCTCACCGCCAATTTTGCGGTCGATCTGGCCGCCGCTGAGGGTCCCCGCACGGTGACGGTCACGGCCGCCGGCGGGACGAGCGGACCGCAAACCTTCACGATCAATCCGCCGCTGCCCGGGGCACCGACGCTGACAGGCGTCTCGCCGAATCAAGGCACCCGGGGCACCACGGTGGCGGTCATCCTGACGGGCACCAATTTCGTCCCGGGCGCCACGACAGTGAACGTCAGTGGTGGCGGCGTGACGGTCAACAGCATCGTCGTGGGCAGCAGTACGTCGCTGACCGCCAACCTGCTGCTCGATCCAGCGGCAGCGGCCGGGGCCCGCACGGTGACGGTCACGACAGCGGGTGGAACGAGCGGCGCGCAAACCTTCACGATCACCCTGCCGACGCCGGGCGCGCCGACGCTGACGAGCGTCTCGCCGAATCAAGGCATCCGGGGCACCACGGTGGCGGTCACGCTGACGGGCACGAATTTCGTCGCCGGCGCCACGACGGTGGCTGTCGGCGGGAGCGGAGTGACGGTCGCCAACGTCACCGTGGGCAGCGGCACGTCGCTCACCGCCAACTTCGTGATCGATCCGACCGCCGCGGATGGTTTCCGCACGGTCATGGTCACGACGGCCGCCGGGACCAGCGGCGCGCGGATTTTCACGATCAATCTGGCGGTGCCGGGCGTGCCGACGCTCACCAGCGTCACGCCGAATCAAGGCATCCGCGGCATCACGGTGGCGGTCACGCTGGCGGGCACCAACTTCGTCGTCGGCGCCACGACGATTGCCGTCGGCGGTGGCGGCGTGACGGTCACCAATGTCGCCGTGAGTAATGGGACGTCGCTCACCGCCGACTTCGTGCTCGATCCGGCCGCGGTAGATGGTCCCCGCTCGGTCACGGTCACGACAGCCGCCGGGACCAGCGGAGCGCAAACCTTCACAATCAATCTGCCGCCGCCACCGGGCACGCCGACATTGGCGACCGTCTCGCCGAATCAAGGCATGCGGGGCACCACGGTGGCGGTCACGCTGACGGGCACCAACTTCGCCGTCGGCGCGACGACGGTGAACGTCGCCGGTGGCGGCGCGACGGTGACCAACGTCATCGTGGGCAGTAATACGTCGCTGACCGCCAGCTTTGTGCTGGATCCGGCCGCGGCTGAAGGCCCCCGCCTGGTGACGGTCACGACCGCCGGCGGGACCAGCGGGCCGCAAGCCTTCAGAATCAATCTGGCGGCACCGACGCTGACAGGCGTCTCGCCGAATCAGGGCATCCAGGGCACCACGGTGGTGGTCACGCTGACGGGCACCAATTTCGTCGTCGGCGCCACGACGGTGACCGTTGGCGGTGCCGGCGTCACTGTCGCCAACGTCGTGGTCGCCAGCGGGACATCGCTCACGGCGAGCTTCGTGCTCGATCCGGCTGCAGCCGTTGGCGCCCGCACGGTGACGGTCACGACGGGCGGCGGGACGAGCGGCGCGCAAACCTTCACGATCAATCTGCCGCCGGCGCCGACGTTGACGAGCGTCTCACCGAATCAGGGCCTCCGGGCCAGCACGGTGGCGGTCACGCTGACAGGCACCAATTTCGTCGTCGGCGCCACGACGGTGGGCGTCTTCGGTGGCGGCGTGACGGTCACCAACGTCACGGTGGGCAGTGGGACGTCGTTGACCGCCAACTTTGTGCTCGATCCGGCCGCCACGGCAGGTCCCCGCATTGTGACGGTCACGACGGCCGGCGGGACCAGCGGCGCGGAACCCTTCACGATCAGTCTGCCGCCGCCCGGTTCACAGACATTCGGCCCCACGGGCGGTCCGGTGTCCTTTACGGTGCCGGCCGGCGTGGTCAGCATCCTGATTGAGGCCGTCGGGGCAAAAGGCGGCGGGGGCTTCCCGTCCGGCGATGCCGGCGACGGCGGCCGGGCCGTAGCGAGAGTCTCCGTCGCGCCTGGCACGGTGCTCACGGTGCGCGTCGGGGGCGCCGGTCAGGCGGGCGCGGGCTCAGCATCGGCGGCCGGGGGCTTCAATGGCGGCGGCGGAACCACAGGAAACGGCGGCGGCGGGGGCGGCGGCGCCACCAGCGTGCATGATGGCGCCACCCCGCTGGTGATTGCAGGCGGCGGCGGGGGCAGCGGCGTTGGCTCCGCCGGCGGCGGGGGCAGGGGAGGACGCGGCGGCGGACTCATCGGGGGCGACGGAGCGACCGTCATCATCGGGGGCCGCCCGGGCAGCGGAGGCGACCAGTTGACAGGCGGCGCTGGAGGCGCCGCCGGCGGCAGCGTGACGGCCACCAACGGCACCGCAGGCATGGCGGGCACCGGTGGAACGGGGGGCAGCGACCAGCCGGGCGTGCTAGGGGGCGGTGGCGGCGGTGGCGGCTACTTCGGGGGCGGCGGTGGGGGTGGGGGCACTGCCGGCACTGGGGGCGGCGGCGGCGGGTCGTCGTTCACCGCGCCCGGCGCGACCGAGGTCTTGCATCAGCAAGGTTCCACCTTCGGTAATTCGGTGATCATTTCCTGGTGATCGCCTGAACCGGCGATCACCTGCGTGAGGCCGCCAGCGAAGCCGAACCGCGCCGCGATCCCGCGCCGCTCAGCGATAGTGCGCCGAGGTGTGCGCCGAACAGATCTGCGCGAACGCGTGCGCGTCTTCCTCGCCGTGGGAGACCGGGTACCCGCAGAGAATCTCGATATTCCGAGAGGCGATCAAGTCGTTGCCAGTCTGTTCGAGGCAGAGCGCGGCGTCTGTCCTCCCGCCGGCGTGCAGGAGCCCTGCGCATTCGCCGCAGATCGCCACACGAGGATTCTCAACGCCCGCGGCGCGCGCGGCGCGGGCGACGGCCTCGTCAAGGCCCGTCGAGAACCGATCGCGGCTGGGCTGCCCGTCGACCATGACCGCTGACAGCACGTCGGCGGCATCGAGCGCGACGTACGTGCCTCGCTCGAGGTGCGCGTCCACGTCGATGCCGGCCTGGCCGAGCTTTTCGTGAATGTCTTCACGATGCGCGCCGGTGGCGAGCACGATTGCCGCATGCCGCTTCTTCAGGGCTGCGCGGACGAAACGAGAGAAACTTTCGACAAGCACGGCGTCGTCCGAATAGAACTGCACGTCGTGCGACGCGCGTCCGCCCCAACCAGTGGAGAACTCGAGACCCGGACTCAGGTAGAGCTTGCCGTCCAGGACGGCCGCGACCGCCGGTCCGAGATCGCTGCCCGCGCGCGCTTTCGTGACGTAGCCCGACGCGCCGAGGCTCAGCGCTGCTCCTACCACCTCGGGAGAGGTCTCCTGTGTCAGGAACAGCAGCTTCGCAGAAGGAACAAGTTGGCGCACGCGCCGAGCGGCCGCGAGCCCGTCCAGCTTGGGGAGACCGACGTCGAACAGAATCAGATCCGGCCGCCATGCCTCGGCCTGTTGGATCGCCTCGAGGCCGTCCGCTGCCTCCGCGATCTCGACGCCCGTCCTGGAGCCAAGCGTCGACGCAACGAATTGGCGAAATGCGCCGAGATCTTCGACGACCAGAATCTTCAGAGGTGGCTTGTCCCCAGTATCGGCACCAACCATGAGCGCCGTATTGTAAGTCACGAAGTCGTTCGCGCCCCTTGATTCGGATCAGGCGGGACGGCTGGCAGGATGCGACAATGGGTGGCGCACGCATGGAGAGATGGATGAGCCGGAAACGCGCTTGGCTCGTGCTGTCGTCGACGGTAATTCTCGCGGCCGTCACCGGGGCTGTGTCGCCAACTGGAACGGCCGCAGGCGATCCTCAGCAGCGGGCAGAGGCGAGACGCCCGAATGTTCTCTTCATCATGTCGGACGATCTGAACGACGACATGGGAGCGTTCGGGCATCCGATCGTCCGGACACCGAACATCGATCAGCTGGCGGCGCAGAGCGTACGGTTCGATCGCGCGTTTACGCAGTATGCGCTCTGCAATCCCAGCCGCGCGTCGCTCATGACGGGCCTGCGCCCGGACACCATCAAGGTCTACGACCTCACGACGCACTTCCGCACGGCCGTGCCCGACGTCGTGACGCTGCCTCAGATGTTCCAAAAGGCAGGGTACTTTGCGGCCCGGGTCGGCAAGATCTATCACTATGGGAATCCCGGCGACATCGGGACAAGTGGTCTGGACGACCCGCCCTCGTGGAACAAGTTCGTCAATCCGCGCGGTATCGACAAGGATGAGGAGCCGAAGCTATCGTTTGCCGGGCCGTCCAGGGCCCTGGGGTCGTCGCTGGCCTACTACGCGTCACCGGCGCAGGACGAAGAACATACCGACGGCAAGGTGGCGGCCGAGACGATCAAGCTGCTCGAAGAGAACCGTAACCGCCCGTTCTTCATCGCGGCCGGTTTCTATCGGCCGCACTGTCCGTACATCGCGCCGAAGAAGTACTTCGATCTATATCCGTCGCTCGACCGGATTCCGGTTTCCGAATACTCGCAGCTGCTGCTGGCCCAGTCGCCAACCGCCGCGCGCGGGATCAGCTGGAACGTGCCCGAGCAGGAGCAACGGGAGGCGGTGCGCGCCTACTACGCGTCGATCAGCTTCATGGACGCGCAGGTCGGGCGCATTCTCGGCGCGCTTGACCGGCTGAACCTTCGTCAGAACACGATCATTGTCTTTCTCAGCGACCATGGCTATCACCTGGGTGACCACGGCGGACTCTGGATGAAACAGACGGTGTTCGAGCGGGCGACGCGAACGCCCATGATGATGTCGGGTCCGGGCATCACCGCGAAGGGTCAGCTGTCGCACCGCATCGTCGAGCTGGTCGACATCTATCCGACGCTGGCGGCTCTGGCGCGGGTCGCCGCGCCGGCGGGCTTGCAGGGCGAATCGTTGCAACCGCTCCTCGTCAATCCGCGGGTGGCGTGGGACCATCCCGCGCTCTCGCAGGTTCGGCGATCGATCTCGATTGGAGGGGCGGGAGGTGGTCGCGGTGTTGGGCCGGTCGCGGCTGCCGGCGTGGCCGCGAACGCGAGCGCCGGGGGGCGCGGCACAGAGCGAGGCTCGCTCACCGGACCGGACGCGGACGCCGCGGAGGCGAATCGCGCTGGCGGGGGACCCAACGTCGGCTACACGATCAGGACGGAACTCTACCGCTACATTGCCTGGGACGATGGGAAGGCCGGGGAGGAACTGTTCGACGAACTCAACGATCCGGGCGAGACGCACAACCTGGCGCCACGGCCGTTCTACGCAAACGTGCTCGTGGCCATGCGCCAGCGACTCGCAGATTTGCGGCACGCGAGCGGGCGGTAGTCGGCCCCGTCGCTCCGCCAACGGAACCGACCATTTTGCGCACAAGGTCGGAGTCAGAGCAGCGAGTCGCCAACCTGTCATCGCGCGGCCGTGTATTTGAACTCGAGCAGGGACCCCGGGTTTGCGAACGCGCTGACACGTGCGCCGCTGGGATCGAGCGTCTGGCCGAATCCGTTGTTGTCTGTGACAAGGTAGAACGTGCGCGCATCGGGACCGACGGCGATATCACGATAGCGGTTGGCCGTCGCGAACAGTTCCTCGTTCTCCCCTGCCGCTGACCGGCCGTCGGCACTGAGCTTCACGCGATACACACGGCCCATCGTCAGGCTGGTCTGCAGGATCGACGTCGCCCAGCCCGGAACGCCAGTTGTCGCCGAGTACACCTCGAGGCCGCCCGCGGCGATGGTGCCACTTCCGGACTTCTGGAGATCGTAGGTCTCCGGCACGGTGAAGAAGGTGCGGAGCGGCGGTGTGAAAGTTCCTCGCCATTCCGATTCTCGCTGCCGCGGCACCGAAGGCGGCACGTTGAATTCGTCGAACTTCAGGGACGTGCACGGCGGATTGGTCGAATGCGACCAATCCGCGAAGACGTAGCTGCGATCGTCGCGATATCCGGCGACGTACGGCCAGCCGTAGTTGCCGCCTGCGGCGATCAGATTCAGCTCGTCGTCGGTGCTCGGTCCATGTTCGGACGAGTACAGCAGGCCGCTCGGACCAGCCTGCAGTCCCTGCGGATTCCGGTGGCCGTACGAGTAGACGTGGCTGCGCACGCCATTCAGCAACGGATTGTCGGCCGGAACGCTGCCATCGAGATTCAGCCGAAGGATCTTTCCAAGATAGGTTGACCAGTCGCGCGCGGCCACTTGTGCGGCGGTCGGCAGGTTCTGTGCCTGGTTTGCCAGACAGTAGTTCGACAGCCAGTTCGCGCCGCCGTCGCCGCGCGTCAGGTACAGCTTCTGCCCGGGTCCGACGATCAACCGGCCGCCAGCGTGATCGGTGTGCGCCGGCAGATTCGTGATCACGTCGACGGGTGACGTGAGTTTCTGCGCGGCGGCATCGTAGGTGTACCGCCGAATCTTGAGCCGCCGCGCCATCGCCGGTCCCGGGTCGGCGTCGTAGGTGTATGCAACAAACACGTGGTCGTGGCCGGTGCCTTTGAGCAGCTCGGGATGCAACGCCAGGCCGAGCAGCCCTTCATGCCAGGCCTGGCCGGGATCGTAGCTGTCGTCGATCGTGACGGCCGGCGTCACGGAGCCAGTCGCGGGATCGACGCGGATGACGCGCCGCGCGGTACGTTCGGAGATCCAGAGGCGGCCATCAGGCCCCCAGGTCACTTCCCACGGCGAACTGAGGCCCGTCGAGACAACGCGCATCGCGAACGGCGCCTGGGAAAATCCAGCAGCCGAAAGGACGAGGGCGGCCACGACAAACCGCACAAGGAGCCGCATGGTGGCCACGTTTGCTCAGGACAGGGTGTGACGGGCTGAGGTCCCGGGACGAACGAGCCCCGGGACCTCAGCCCGCATGATGCCGCAGCTACTTCGCCGCCGGTTTCTTGTGCAGATTGAGAAACACGTACGTGCCAAGGTTCGCCGACGTGATGATGTCGGTCATCCCGTCGCCGTTCATGTCGCCCACCACGAAATGCGATCCCACGCCGGAGCGATTGTTGACGAGCTCCGGTTCGAAGCGCGCGCCTCCCGGCGCGGCCTTGTCGCGCACCGTGTGGAACACATACAGCACCGGCTCGCTCCAGGGATCCGGATCCGAATAGCCGAAATGCGACATGTACCGCTTGCCCGTGATGAGATCCGGGATGCCGTCACCATCCATGTCGGCGCACGTCGCCGCGTGCGGCTCGGTGAACATCACGCCGCCGGCGTTCTTGGTCATGAAGTTGTCCATGACCAGGTGCTCGACAAACGAGATGGTCTTGCTCGCGTCGCGCTTCTGCTCCCACCACGCGACGCCGAACCCGTGACCCTCCATCGGGCCGACCGCGTCGATAAGGCCGTCGCCGTTGACGTCATAGCCGCAGATCTCCGCGCCGCCGGCCCCACCTTGCGACGCGCCCCACCGGCCGAACGCGGTCGGGTGCATCTTCCAGGTGCCGGTCGTGCCCGGTGGCGGCTGTTCCCACCAGCCGTACGCGTTCAGGAAATCCATGCGGCCGTCGCCGTTGATGTCGGCGACGCCCAGTCCGTGGCCGATGTTGACGCCCCACGGTCCCGGTTCGGAGACGTCATGCGTCGTCCACAAGGCCGTCGGATTCGCCGGATCCCACTTCTTCGGATCGAACGTCGAGTAGCGCAGCCGGTTCATACCGGCGTGGATCAAATCCGGGCGGCCGTCGCCGTCGATGTCCTTGAAGAGCGTCTCTTCGTTGCCGACCGGCTGGATCGTGTTGTACTTCGCCCAGTGGCGCGACTGCCCTTTCGGATTCACGAACAGAAAGCCGGTGCCGTTGCCCGCGTTGCCGGCCATCTGCAGCACGTCCGGCCAACCATCGCCGGTGAAATCCGCCGAGACGTTGACCATCGCGGGGATCGGCCACTCGGACGTCGGATTGAAGGACACCGGCGTGTAAATTTGCTTGCCAACCTTGTAGTCGGGGCCGAGGTAGTAGAACGCCCCGGCGGCGATGTCCAGGCTGCTGTCATGGTTGAAGTCCGCGATGGCGGTGCTCCACGAGTAGTAGTGCGGATCGACGCGGATCTCCTTGAAGTTCTTGCCCGTGTCGTCCGGCGCCCACGCGTGGTTCAGAATGTCCTTGTACATGAAGTCCTTGACGCGGACTTCGCCGGTGCCTCCCACATACAAGCCGATCTGGCCGTAGCCGTCTTTGTCGGCGTCCGGCATGTTTCGGCCGTTGGCGCCGCCGAGCGAGCCGCCGTTGAACTTCGGTTGCACGCTGTTCTCGCTGAGCAGGACCTCGACCGCGTTGTAGTCGTTCGGCACATAGGCGCCCGCCGGACGCTCGGCCAGGCGGGACTCCTTCGGATACTGCGCCGCGAGCTCGGGCGACATCGGCGGCGCGGGGCCGGCATTGACCGCGCGGCCACCGCTGAGCGCGGCCGTGGCGGCGGTCATACGGGCCGTGGCGCTGTCGGCTGCGCCTGCAGGGGCTGCCGCTCCAGCACCTGCAGCAGGAGCAGCGCCCGCACCAGCACCCGCACCACCGCCCGCGGCACCACCGCCCGCCCGCCCCCCGCCGCCTGCCCGGCCGGCCGGCGCCGGGAGCGGCTCACGGCTGAGCTCTTTGCCGCTGGCGTCGATTTTCACGATGTACGGCACAAGATTGTTCTCGGTCACCGACATCAGGAGGCCCTTCATGCCGCCGTCGGGCGTCTTCTCGGCGCGCATCAGGAACCCGGCCTTGCACCCGGCGACGCACTTCACGCTTGCGTACATCTGCGTGTCTTGAAATTCCTTGCCGTCGACAAGCAGCCAGCCGCCGTTCGCGTCCTTAGGCGTCCCGACAATCTCGCCGTTCTGGACTTTCCACTCGGCCTGACCGATCGGCTTGAAGCCGGTCAGGGCCGTGCCCGTAAACCGATAGTCCGCTCTGAAGGTCGGACCCGCCGTGAATACTGAGATGACGCACAGCGCGCACGCTGCCGTCGTCGCCACCGCCATCGCACGCCAGTTATTCATACATCCTCTCCGAAGGGGCTCACCGTTGGGGCTCGACGATAGCACCCGTCACGCCAGTCGTCCAATGTATCGTGCTCAGCGTGGCCGGCGCCATCCGGCTCAACGTGATGGAGGGTTGTCCGAGGGTGTACTCGACGAAGAGTGTTCGAGCACGTAATGGCCGAGTGCGGTCTGCGAGTCGCTCGCGGACGTCAATGTGAGATTCCAACCGCATCGACGGCATCTGGACTGAACGGCCGCCGCGGGCGTTGCCCAGAGCACCTCAGCGAGCGGCCCGGAGACCGGTACGTCGTCGCTACCGACCGAACGGTGAGTTCCCCGGACCCGTCACTGACAGCGTCACCGCGTTCACGCTGGAAAGACGCGTCACCGTTACAAAGGGACGCGAAGAATTCGGACTCCGAGCACGTTCCATCGCGCCGGCAAGTTCGAACGGGACGCTCTTAACGTGTTCCGCCCGCCCCGCCAGGTGCCGGCGGCGCTCCCGCCGGGGGCGGCGCCCAACGCTCCTTCGGGACAACTTTGGGGGACTGCGGGTCCGTCCAGTAGTGCGGCGACATGATCTGCACGCCGTACTCGTTGAAGACGTCCTGGATGTTGGCGTGCAGAGCAGCAAGGGTCAGCACCCGTTCGCGCGGGTCTTCGAGGCAAACGATGAGTGTGTATTTGACGTAGAAATCCTCGAGTCCGGTCTGCACGACGAGTGGCGCCGGCTCCCGACGAAGTCCAGCGGTTCGCTCCGCGGCCAGTAAGAGCAGCGAGTGGATCTGACGCCAAGGCGCGTCATAGCCGATGGTCACCGAGGTGGGCACGAACACCCTGCTCGCGCTCGCGTCCTTCGAGTAGTTGGTCAGCTCGCGCGAGATCAGCACCGCATTGGGAATCGTGACCTCTTCACGGAATGCCGTCTCGACCTTCGTCGACAAGGTGCCGAGGTGCGTGACGGTCCCCTCGATGTCTCCAACGCGGACGTAATCTCCGACGTGCACTGCCCGCGAGTAGGTCACCGTCAGGCCGCTCATCACCTGGTTGACGATGCCGGTCGACCCGAGCGAGATGATGAGACCGACGAACACGCTCACGCCCTTGAAGGCGTCGGTACCGCTGCCAGGGAGGAACGGGTAGGCGACGACCAGGGCGAACAGCCACAGCAATCCGGTGACGAGTTTTCGCGTCGGCGCGGCAGTGTCCGGATAGATCCATGGTATCGACACGTGACCGCGTTCCACCGACTCGAAAAACAGTGCTTCCAGACGGATCAGCAATCGCGTGGCGATCACGATCAGGGCCACGGTGATGAGCCCGGGCAACGCGCGGGTGACGCCGACCGCGAACCATTCGAGTCGATCGACGAGGAAGCCGCGGAGCGAATCACCCCAGGGGCGCGTGTATGGGAATCGCCGCAGGACAAAACCGAGCCAGACATATCCAACGATGAGGATGATCAGGACCGACGCGAGGTCGATGGCGCGCTTCGCGTAGTGCGCAAGGCGTGTCTGACGCAGCAGCGCCGCTGCCTGCGACTTCGATAGCCGGCGGTCGGTCGTAGCGGCCAGCCAGGCCGCGACCCTCCGATCCGCCCGCCTCAAGGCCCAGATCATCGCCACGAAGACCAGCGTCGGCGCCGCCGCCATGAGAGTGCCATCCAGGAGCCGCCGCGGTGAGTTGGCCTCCGCCATCTCGTCGAGGGCCTGTTGCAGACGTGCGACCGTGGCTTGTCCCTTGGAGTCCAGCGTCTCCCCGGACAGCTGATCCACGTCGGCGGGCAGGATGACGAACACATCGCGTCCGGAGACGGTGACGACCGATGCGCCGCCCGCAGGTCGCAGCGCCACTTGGGGGCTCTCTGCTTCTGCGGCGATCTGATGCAGCAGCAGCGCGGCAGCCTGGGCGCGCTCCGCGGAACTCCGGCCGAGAACCGAAGCCCGAAGCTGGACGATGTCGCGATTCGCGAGGGTGAGCGTCACCGGGACGTCCGGGCGCGCGCTCGTGACGATCTCGGTGATCAGGGCGGGAGAGGTCGCTTGCAGCGACTGCAGTGTCTGGGCCAGCACTGCCTTCGACATCCAGCCGGACGCAGTCAACCCGACGATCGCGCCGGCGATCGCCCAAGTCCGCCACCTCGGTGTTTTCCTCGCCCTGCTGATTGAGGTCACTCCCACGACACGGAAGCATATGGCGCAGACCGACGGCCCGCGCCAGGAAAATTTGAACCGGATGACACGGTCACCAAATGTTGAGACCTCCTTGCTGCGGGTCGTGAGCCCCGCGCCTATCAATGGCGTCGTGACTGCGGCTGAAGCGCCTGCAACCTGGGCTGGCTGGCACTCATTCTGCAGCACTCAGCCCGGGTCGCTGTCGGTCCCGCCAGATCCGAGGGTTCAGGGGCATGGCCATGATTGAGTTCTCGGCGAAAACGCCTACCATTCCGATCCCCTTTCACAAGCTGCTGAAAGTCGTCGCCATCGTCGACGAGAAGGACGCGCAGACCAAGCAACTGCTCGACGACATCGCCGCGGAGAGCTTCGAGGTCGAGGTGACCGCCAGCTTCGACCGCGATGTCTCCGAGGACGCCGGCGTGGGCGCCTACATCGCGCTCATCGACGGCGATTGGCGCGAGCGGGCCAGGCAACTGGCGCGTGAGGTGCGGGCCGTCGGCTTCCGGACGCCTCTCTGGGCGCTGGCCGATTCGACGCGCATCGCGGACATGGCCGTGCTGGCGATGACTGGGGAGGTAGAGGGTTACATCTACCTCGGGCAACAAACCCCGAGCTTCTATGCCAAGCAGGTCGTGGCGAGCATCATCAATTACGGGATGAGTTTGCTGCCGCCGTTCTTTGGCGGGCTCGTGGCCTACGATGCCGAGGCCAACGTCGCCTTCGATTGCCCGGGCCACCAGGGCGGCCAGTTCTACAGGAAGTCCCCCGCGGGTCAACTGTTCTTCAAGCATTTCGGAGAGAGCATCTTCCGCAACGACCTGTGCAACGCCGATGTCGACCTCGGCGACCTGCTCATTCACGAAGGGGCGGCGGCGCGGGCGCAGCAGCACGCGGCGCAGGTGTTCGGCGCCGACAAGACGTACTTCGTGCTGAACGGCACGAGCACGTCCAACAAGGTGGTCACCAATGCCGTGTTGCGGCGGGGCGATCTGGTGCTCTTCGATCGCAACAACCACAAGTCGCTTCACCAGGGGGCGCTGGTCCAGGCCGGCGCCATTCCGGTTTTCCTGCCGACGGCGCGCAACCCCTTCGGCATGATCGGCGCCGTCGACTGGGACGCCTGGGACGAAGCGAGGCTCCGCGAGCAGATCCGCGCGAACCCCCTGGTGACCGATCCCAAGCGCGCCGACGCGGAGCGCCCGTTCCGTCTGGCATGCATCCAGCTGGCAACCTACGACGGCACGATCTACAACGTCCGCAAGGTGCTCGAAAAAATAGGGCGCCTGTGCGACTACGTGCTGTGGGACGAGGCGTGGATTGGCTACAACGCGTTCCATCCGCTCTTCGAGGATCACAGCCCGATGCGGCTGGAGACGCTCGGGCCGGAGATGCCCGGACTGTTCTCCACGCAGTCGGTTCACAAGCAGGGCGCCGGCTTCTCGCAGGCCTCGCAGATTCACAAGAAGGACGCGCATCTCCGCGGCCAGAGGCGCTACGTCGAACACAAGCGTTTCAACGAGTCGTTCCTGATGAACGCCTCTACGTCGCCCTTCTATCCGTTGTTCGCGTCGCTCGATGTGAATGCCAAGATTCACGAAGGCAAGGCCGGCGAGATGCTGTGGGACCGGTGCATCGAGCTCGGCATCGAGGTCCGCAAGAAACTGCGCGAGTTCTGCCACTACTACGAGGGGATCGGGAGGGGACCCGAAGAGCGGTGGTTCTTCGATCCCTTCGTGCCCGATACGGTGACGATCCGCGGCTCGGCGTTCACGAAGGACGTGACGGGCGCCGCCTGGGAGGAACTGCCGACCGCCGTCATCAAGCGCGAACAGCAATGCTGGAACTTCCATCCCAGCAGCGCGTGGCACGGGTACGCCGGCTATGCCGACGGCTACGCGATGGTCGACCCCAACAAGCTCACGCTGGTGACGCCCGGCATCGACCGCAAGACCGGGCAGTACCTGGACTTCGGGGTGCCAGCCACGGTCGTGGCCAACTACCTGCGCGAGCAAAGCGTGGTGCCGGAGAAGTGCGATCTCAACAGCATCCTGTTCCTGATGACGCCGGCCGAGGACGAGAGCAAGCTCAACACGCTCATCGCGAAGCTCGTCCGGTTCAAGGACCTCTGGGATCGCGATGCGCCGCTCGCCGAGGCCCTGCCGACCCTCAGTGCGGCGCACGCCGATCGCTATGCCGGCTACACCCTGCGGCGGATCTGCAACGAGATGCACGCGTTCTACAAGCAGGCCAACGTCAAGGATCTGCAGCGACAGTGCTTCCGGGCCTCGAGCTTCCCGGAACTGGCCATGTTGCCGAAGGATGCCTATGAGGCGCTCGTCGCCAACGACGTGGACTATCTGCCCCTCGAGGGCATCAAGGGCCGCATTTCCGCGACGCTCGCCTTGATCTATCCTCCGGGGATCGGTGTCGTGCTGCCCGGCGAACGATGGGACAACCGGGCCCAGCCGATGCTCGACTACTTCCTCGCGTTCCAGGAGTCGTTCAACCGCTTCCCGGGCTTCAACTACGAGGTCCAGGGCGTGTCCCAGGAACGCGTGGACGGCCGCATCAAGTTCTACACGTACGCCGTTCGTCAGTGACACGCGGAATCGCCGCCGGTCAAGAGGGGATCATGGCAGCACAAAAGAAGATGAACCTGATGCAGCTGACGTTCATCGTCACCGTCAACATGATGGGCTCCGGCATCATCATGCTCCCGACGAATATGGCCAAGGTCGGAGCGATATCCCTGCTGTCCTGGATCGTGACGGCGTTGGGCTCGCTGGCCCTCGCGTGGGGATTCGCTCAGGCCGGGCTCTTCAACCAGCGCCCTGGAGGCCTGGCCGCCTACGCGGAAGATGCGTATGGCAAGGCCGGCTACTTTCAGACCTTCTACCTCTACTTCGTGTCTCTGGCGATCGCGAACGTCGCCGTCGCCAGCTCCGCGCTCGGCTACTTGTCGTCATTCGCACCAGTGCTCACCTCGACGCCGGTCATGACCTGCGTCGGGGTCATCGCGCTGCTGTGGCTGACGACCGTGGCCAACTTCGGCGGTCCGAAGCTGACGGGCCGCATGGGAGCCATTACGGTCTGGGGCGTCATCCTGCCGGTAGGATTCATTTCCTTCGCCGGCTGGTTCTGGTTCAGCAGCGAGACGTTCGCGGCGGCCTGGAACCCGAAAGGGATCAGCCTGGCCGAAGGCGTCGGCTCGAGCATCTCCCTCACGCTCTGGGCCTTTCTGGGCCTGGAGTCGGCGGCACAGAACTCCAACGCTGTCGAGAACCCGAAGCGTGACGTGCCGCTGGCCTGCATGCTGGGCACGCTGGGCGCCGCCGTCGTCTACATCCTGTCGACGACGGTCATCCAGGGCATCGTGCCCAACGCTGAGCTGGCCGAATCCACGGGGCCGTTCGGGCTCGCATTCGCCAAGATGTTCAGCCCGGCCGTCGGGTCTGTCGTGATGGTCCTCGCGGTGCTGGCGTGCCTCGGCTCGCTGCTCGGCTGGCAGTTCACGCTGGCGCAGACGGGGAAGGCCGCGGCTGACGACGGCATGTTCCCGGCCGTGTTCTCAAAGGAGAACAGCCTCGGCGCGCCGATCGCCGGGATGGTCATCATGGGCGTCGTCCAATCGCTGATGGCGCTGATGACGATCTCCCCCAACCTCAGCGATCAGTTCAGCGCTCTGGTCAACCTCGCGGTCGTGACCAACGTCCTGCCGTACATCGCCGCGCTGTCGGCGTTGCCGGTGATGATGAAGGCCGCCGGAGTCGACGACTCGAAGTACCGGAACACCATGGTGGTGGCCATGGTGGCGATGCTGTACAGCGTCTACGCGATCTTCGCGGCCGGGAAGGATGCCGTGTTCGGCGGCATGCTGGTCCTGGGAATCGGCTTGATCATCTGGGGATTCATCGCGTATCGCTTCTCGTCCGGGAAACAGGCCGCGGTCGCGCGGGCCTGAGCCGTTGTAAAGGAGAACGATCATGCAACGAGTATCAACGGTAGGCATCCGGGGGCATCGAGTGGCGATGGCGGCCTGCGTAACCGCCCTGGTCATGGCCACGCCGCTCGTACGTGCGCAGAAGCCGCCGGCAGCCGCGCCTGCGGCGTCGTCGTCCACCGCCACGCTGGATCACATCCGCACCGCCGGCCGCGTCAGACTCGGCTATCGCGTCGACGCGCGGCCGTTTTCCTACAAAGACGAGTCAGGCCAGGCGGCCGGCTACGCGGTGGCGCTCTGCCAGAAGATCGCCGACGAGGTGAAGGCCGAAGCCGGAGTCAGCACGCTGGCGGTGGAGTGGGTTCCGGTCGCGATCGATCAGCGCTTCACCGCCGTTCAGCAGGGCGACGTCGACCTGTTCTGCGGGCCGGACGCGATCACGCTAACCGGAAGACGGGATGTGTCGTACTCGATTCCGGTTTTCCCGGGCGGCGTCGGCGCCCTGCTGCGGGCCGACGCCCCGTTCCGCTTGCGCGAGGTTCTCTCTGGACGCACGCCACCGGCAGGCCCGGTCTGGCGGGCGAACGCCGCGCAGAGCCTGCAGGCTCGAAACTTTGTCGTCGTCGCCGGGACAGCGACCGAAAAGTGGTTGGCCGGCCGGGCCAGGGAGCTCAATGTCGTGGCGAAGATTTCCCCGGTGGGCAGCAACGACGAGGGCGTCCTCGCCGTCCGCGACCGCAAGGCCGACGTCTTCTTCGCCGAGCGCTCCCTTCTTCTCGACGCCGCCAGGCGAAGCCCCTCGCCGGGCGACTTGCTGGTGATCGATCGGATGTTCACTGTCTCACCACTGGCGCTGTCCTTCCGGCGCGGCGACGACGACTTCCGTCTGCTTGTGGACCGCACCCTGAGCCGCGTGTACAGCTCCGGCGAAATCGGCGGCCTGTACGCGAAGTGGTTCGGCGAGCCGAATGAGAACGCGATGACCTTCTTCCGCTGGAACACGCTGCCGGATTGATGCCGGCGGCGTGTGCGCGGCGATGACGATCGGGCCGGAGCAGTGCCATGATTCAACGAAGCATCAAGCGAATCAACCCCCGCGTGCTCGTCGTGGACGACGAGCTCACGAGCCCGACGGCCGAAGGGCGGGCGGTTCGGGCGCTCGTGGAGGAACTGCAGGGCCGCGGCATGGACGTCGTGGAAGCGGCTTCGGCCGAAGACGGTGTCTCCGTGATCGTCTCCGACTCCGCCATCCACACGATCCTGATGGATTGGACGCTCGCCGACGACAAGGGGCACGCCAAGGCCAAGGGCCTGCTGACGTTCGTGCGGTCGCGCAACGACAAGATCCCCATCTTCCTGCTGGCCGAACGGGGCGAGGCGACGGCGATCCCGATCGACGTCATGGAGATGGTCGACGAGTACGTGTGGACGCTCGAGGACACGGCGGCGTTTGTCGGCGGCCGCGTGGTCGCCGCGAGCCGGCGCTATCTGGAAGTGATGCTGCCGCCGCTGGCGGCAGCGCTCATGAAGTTCGGCCAGGAGTACGAGTATTCCTGGCACACGCCCGGACACACGGGCGGCACGGCCTTCCTCAAGTCGCCCGTCGGCCGCATCTTCTTCGACTTCTTCGGTGAGAACCTGCTGCGCTCCGATCTCTCGATCAGCGTAGGCGATCTGGGATCGCTGCTGGACCACACCGGTCCGATCGGCGCGCACGAGAAGTACGCAGCCCGCGTGTTCGGCGCACATCGCACCTACTGCGTCACCAACGGGACGTCCACGTCCAACCGCGTGATCTTCACGGCGGCTGTCGGACGAGGCCAGATCGCCCTGTGCGATCGCAACTGCCACAAGTCGATCGAGCATGGTCTGGTGCTGACCGGCGGCATCCCCACCTACCTGGTCCCGCTGCGCAACCGCTACGGGATCATCGGGCCCATCCCGCCGGAGCGCCTGAAGAAGGAAGCCATCAAGGCGGCGATCAAGGCGAACCCGCTCGTGTCGAAGGGCACCGAGGCGAGGCCTGTCTACTCGGTCGTCACCAACTCCACCTACGACGGCCTCTGCTACAACGCCCGCCGCGTGGAGGAACTGCTCGATCCGAGCGTGGACCGGATCCACTTCGACGAGGCGTGGTACGCGTACGCACGGTTCAATCCAATCTACCGCGACCGCCACGCCATGCACGGCGACCCGAAGGATCACAAAGGGCCCACGGTGTTCGCGACGCACTCCACGCACAAGCTGCTTGCCGCGCTGTCGCAGGCCTCGCTGCTGCATATCCGCGACGGGCGCAGCTCCATCCCGCATGCACGGTTCAACGAATCGTTCATGATGCACGCGTCGACGTCGCCGTTCTACCCGATCATCGTGTCGAACGACGTCACGGCGGCCATGATGGAGGGGCCGGGCGGCCGCACCCTCACCGACGAGTCGATCCAGGAGGCGGTCGCGTTCCGCCAGACGATGGGTCGTGTGCAGCGTCAGTTCGAGAAGAAACGCGACTGGTTCTTCAACACCTGGAACGCGGACACGGTGAAGGACCCGAAGACCGGCAGGAACATCCGGTTTGAGGATGCACCGCCGGAACTGCTGGTTACTCGCGCCGACTGCTGGGTGCTGCACCCCGGCGCGGACTGGCACGGGTTCGGCGACATCGAAGACGGCTACTGCATGCTGGATCCGATCAAGGTGTCGGTGGTCACGCCCGGAGTTGCCGTCAAGGGCGGCCTCGACAAGCAGGGCATTCCGGCCACGCTGGTCACGGCATACCTTCACCGCCGCGGTGTCGAGGTCGAGAAGACGACCGACTTCACGATCCTGTTCCTCTTTTCGATCGGCATCACGAAAGGCAAGTGGGGAACGCTGCTGAACGCGCTGCTCGACTTCAAGCGCGACTACGACCGCAACGCGCCGTTGGCCGAAGTGCTGCCGAGCCTGGCCACCGGCTACCCCGACGTCTACGGTTCCCTCGGGCTGCACGACCTTGCGGATCAGATGTTCTCGCAGCTCAAGCAGGCCCGGCAGACGCACTGGCTCGCCGAAGCGTTCTCGACGTTGCCCAAGCCGGCGATGACGCCGCACGCGGCCTACCAGCAACTCGTGCGCGATCAGATCGAGCACGTGCCGCTGGACGATCTGGCCGACCGCGTGCTCGCCACGAGCCTCGTGCCGTATCCACCAGGCATCCCGATGCTGATGCCCGGCGAGACGACCGGGCCCGCTGACGGCCCGTACCTGAGCTACCTCCGTGCCCTCTGGGCGTGGGACAAGCGCTTCCCGGGATTCGGGCACGACACGCACGGCGTGGAAAGCCGGGACGGGATCTACTACGTGCAGTGCCTGAAGAAGGGCGCGTCTGCCGCAGTCTGACGCGTGTCCACAGTGACTCCGGAGCGGCCCGGGGAGCCACCAAGCCCGCTACGAATTCCGTTCCGCGAGCAACTGCCCGCGCCGTCACTCGATTACCGGTCGCCGATCGGACGCTGGCTGGCGCGCGGTGAACCGCTCGACGATCACCCCGGCGACGGAATTGGCTCCCATCCCTGGTGGAAAGTCATCTGGCTGACCGGCGTCGACTACTTCTCCACGCTCGGCTACCAGCCGGGCATTGCCCTGCTGGCGGCGGGCGCCGTAGCGCCAATTGCGACCGTCATTCTCGTGCTGGTCACGTTGCTCGGCGCGCTGCCGGTCTACGCACAGGTGGCCGGCCGCAGCTATGCCGGGCAGGGATCGATCGCCCTGCTCGAAAACCTCCTGACGGGCTGGAAGGGAAAGGCGCTCGTGCTCGTGCTGCTCGGCTTCGCCGCCACCGACTTCGTCATCACGATGACGCTGTCCGGGGCGGACGCTGCCAAGCACGCGATCGAGAACCCGTTCCTCCAGCAGGTCCTGGGCGAGCACCAAATCCTCGTGACGCTCGCGATTCTCGTCGTGCTGGCCGTCGTGTTTCTAAAGGGCTTCTCCGAGGCGATTGGCCTGGCGTCAGCCGCGGCGCTGCCGTACCTGGCGTTGAACCTCGTCGTCCTCGGGCGCGGCGCCTTTGAGGTCATCACGCATCCTGCGCTCGTTGCGCACTGGCGCTCGGCGCTCGCCGCGAAAGGCGATCCATCCCTGATGATCGCGGGCGCCATCCTGGTCTTCCCGAAGCTCGCGCTCGGGCTGAGCGGCTTCGAGACGGGTGTCTCCGTCATGCCGCTCATCGACGGCGGCGAGCGGGACAAGGGGCACGGCCCACGTGCCGGCGCGCCGGAGGGGCGTGTGGCCAACGCGCGGAAGCTGCTGCTGACTGCCGCCACGATCATGAGCGTCATGCTGATCTTCTCGAGCCTGGTCACGACGTTGCTCATCGAACCGGCAGACTACCAGCAGGGCGGCAAGGCGGCCGGGCGCGCGATTGCGTTCCTCGCCCACAGGTATCTCGGGCCGGCCTTCGGCACCGTCTACGATCTCTCGACGATCTTCATCCTCGGCCTTGCCGGAGCGTCGGCGATGGCGGGGCTGCTGCACCTGATCCCCCGCTACCTGCCGCGTTACGGGATGGCTCCGCGCTGGGCGGCGCTCTCTCGCCCGCTGGTCCTCGTGCTGTTGATCGTGGCCGTCATCGTCACGCTGGTCTTCCGTGCGGACGTGGAGGCGCAAAGCGGTGCCTACGCCACCGGCGTGCTCGTGTTGATCCTCTCGGCCGCGCTCGCGGCCACGCTCGCGCTCTGGCACGAGCGGCGATACCCGCTCGCCGTGTACTCCGGGTTCCTGTTCCTGGTGTTCGCGTACACCCTGATCGACAACTGCATCGAACGGCCGGACGGTCTCATCATCGGCAGCATCTTCACGGTGCTCCTGATGCTGGCCTGTGGCGTGAGCCGCTCAGTGCGGGCGATGGAGATCCGCATCCCGTACGGATTCTTCGTGAACGTCGAGAGCTGGCGCCTCGGACCGGAACTGCGGGGCAAGAAGGTACATCTGGTTCCCATCAAGACTTCCATGCTGGAGGATCGGCGCAGGAAGAAAATGGAGATCACTCGACACTTCAAGGTAGTTGGGCCGATTCTGTTCGTGCACGTCAACTTACTCGACAATCGCAGTGAGTTCGCGGCCCCGCTTGACGTGGACGTAAAGAAGGAGGACGGGGACTACGTGGCGGAGGTCTATGGCGCCGTGGCGATCGCCAATACCATCGCCTTCGTCAGTGAGGCCATCGACCCCATTTCGATCTTCATCAGCCTGACACGGCGCGGCCTGACGGGACAGGCGCTCCGCTACCTGCTGTTTGGCGAGGGTGAGACGGGGCTCATGGTCTACGCGATCCTCCTGCGATATTGGGACTGGACGCCCGAGCAGGACGTGCGGCCGCTGATCTTCCTGATGTCCGACTAGCCGGGCGGCAACAGGTAGAGCGTCATCGCGAACATCAAGTAGACCATCAGGACGAGGGCCCCCACGAACCACGCCGATCGGCCGCTGTTGGTGACGAGCGAGGCGGTGAGTGTGGCGATGAGGATCATCACGACCACGCCCGGCCAGAATTGCAGGTCCATCGGCGTTGGGCCGATCACGTAACTGAGCAGCACGAGAACCGGCGCCACGAACAACGCGATCTGGGAGGCGCTCCCCAGTGCGATGCCCACGCTCAGGTCCAGGCGGTTCTTGCGCGCGCCGGAGAACGCCGACGCCATTTCGGCCGCCGCGCCGACGATCGGCACGACGATGAAACCCACGAAGGCGGGCGTCATCCCGAACGTCACGGCGGCCTCCTGCACAGACTCGACGAACACCTCGCTCACCAGTGCCACCAGGACAGTGACACCGCCGAGCGTGGCCATCGCCAGGCCAATCGGCCAGACAGCTTCCTCGCCCTCGCCATGGCCCTCGCTTCCGAACAGCTCTCGATGTGTCTTGAGCGAGAACAGCATGCCCATTCCGTACGCGACGATGAGCAGGAAGGACAGACCGACGCTCAACGTCTGCATGAAGGCCGGGGCCGATCCCGGGTCGGCCCCACGGACCGTTGAAGGGATCAACAACGCGACCGTGGCCAGGAAGAGCAGGCTCGCCTGCATCCGGGCATTGATCCGGTTGTAATCCTGCACGTGGTGCTTCAGCCCGCCGAGAAGGAATGAGGCGCCCAGCAGGAACAACGTGTTGGTGACGACCGCGCCGGCAATCGAGGCCTTCACCAGCGTGTACTGTCCCGCGCGCAACGCAGTCAGCGCGATGATCAGTTCGGTGAGGTTGCCGAGCGTGGCGTTGAGCAATCCGCCGACGCTGTCGCCAGTCTTGGCCGCGACGGATTCCGTCGCATGACTGAGCAACGCCGCCAGCGGCACGATGGCCAGGACGGATAGAACAAACAGCAGCGTGTGCGCGTCGGCCGCGAGTTTCTCCCCGACGAACACCGCAGGCACGAATGCCAGCAACCAGAGCAGCGGGTTGCGCCGAATCTCGTCGAGCAGTGGGTGGGACCGAAGGCTCGGCCCCTCTGCCGGTGCCAAGGTCCTAGTGCGCCTGTTGAACCGCTGTACGCTGCGTGTCGCCGGCAGCGGTATTCTCGCGCTTCAGCCAGACGTAGAACGGAATCCCGAGGAGCAGGAGGATCAACCCATACAGGACCGGCTCCGGGCCGCACCCGTACACGGTGAAGAGCGCGAACGCAAACGCCACGACCTCGACCACCCCGATGCGCGGCTTTGCGCCTCCGGCGCGCCCCCCGATGAGCCCGGGCGCCAGCGCGCAGAACACATACGGAATGACGGCGGCCATCGTGCTCAGGCTGACGATCATGTTGTAGATCGCCGCGAACTTGGACGTTCCAGAGACCTGAACGAGCACCAGCGCTGTCGCGAGCGCGGCCGAGATCATGAGGCCGACCGCCGGGACTCCTCGCGACGAGAGTCGGCCGAACACCGAGGGGAACATCCTGTCGGCTGCCGCAGCCATGGGCACCTGTCCCATCATCAGCGTCCAGCCGTTGAGCGCGCCGAGGGACGACACCATCACGGCGACCCCGACCACGACGGCGGCAGCCGGTCCCCACATCAGGCGGGCCGCGTCGGCAAAGGGTGCCTTGGACGCCAGAAGTTGCTCGTGTGGCACGACTCCCATGACGACGATCGTTCCCAGCACGTACAGCAGCCCGGCCACGAAGATTCCAAGCATGGTGGAGCGGGGAATTGTCCGTTCCGGGTCGCGCACGTCGCCGGCCGGCACCGTCGCCGACTCGAGCCCGAGATACGCGAACATCGTCAGTGGCGCGAGAGCCGCGCTCGAGTCGAGCAGCGATTTGCCGCTCGGATTGAAGCCGCCGCCGAAATGTTCGGGGTGAATAAAGGCCAGGCCGATGATCGAGATGGCGAAGAAGGGCACGAGCTTGGTGTACGTCGTGACCTCCGCGAAGACACCGGCCTCCTTCACGCCGAGAAGGTTGGTGAACGTCACCAGCCAGATCGCGCCGAGCGTGATGGCCACGCCGATCGGCCGGTTTCCCTGGAGCGCGGGCATCAAGTCGGCGATCGATCCCGTGAACGCCACCGCGATCACCGGAAGCGACGCCCAGATCGAAATCCAGTAGCCCCAGGCCACGATGAACCCGGCGAAGTCGCCGTAGCCCTGGCGGGTGTACGCGTACGGACCGCCCGTCGCCGGGGCCATACGGGCCAGCCGCGCAAAGGTCAGCCCCAGGCAGACGGCACCGATGCCCATGACGATCCACGCGACGATCGCGAGAAAACCGTAGGGCGCCACCGCCGATGGCGACAGGTAGAACCCCGATCCCACCATGTTGCCGACCACGATGGCGGTGCAGGCCCCGAGACCAAGGCTCTTGGTGGCTTCAAGCCCCGTAGACAATGCCGGACTCCCTCGCGCTCACCGTCGTGCCAGTTTCGCCCGCAATGATTCTACTGAGGTCCGCGAGCGCTCCAATGGCGGCTTTCTTTCCAGTGGCGGTGGCGAAGCGGCACGCGGCGGCCACTTTCGGTCCCATCGATCCGGCGGCGAATGTCATCGCGCCGAGGGCGGCCGGCGAGGCGCGCCGGATCGCTTTCTGCGTCGGTTTGCCATAGTCGACGTAGACCGCATCGGCGTCCGTCAGTATGAGGAAGAGATCGGCATCGAGCTCCCGGGCGAGTAGTTCCGACGCCAGGTCCTTGTCGATCACGCATTCGACGCCGGCGAGCTTCCGGTCCTTCCCCTTTTCGTACATCGTGGGAATGCCGCCGCCGCCAGCCGCAATGACGATCGTGTTTCGCTCGAGCAGCCACTTGATCGGACGCAGCTCGAAGATCCGCTTGGGTTCCGGAGACGCCACCACGCGCCGCCACTTCTGGCCGTCCTGCTTGACGACCCACTGTTTTTCGGCGGCCATTTTGTCCGCATCGGCCTTGCTGTAGACAGGACCGATGAACTTCGTGGGATTGCTGAACGCGGGATCGTCCGGATCGACTTCGATCATCGTCAGCAACGTGGCGAAGGGGCGCTCGAAGGGGAGAAGGTTGCCGAGCTCCTGTTCGATCATGTAGCCGATCGACCCCTCGGTCTCCGCGTCCATGACGTCGAGGGGGAAATCTTCCTCTTCCACGTACGCGGCCGCCTCCAGTGCGAGCAAGCCGACCTGCGGTCCGTTGCCGTGCGCGATGACCATCTGGTGCTCTGCCGCCACGGGGGCCAGCGCCTTCGCGGCGATGCGGATGTTGCGGCGCTGATTGTCGGCGGTCAGCGGCTCGCCGCGGCGGAGGAGTGCGTTGCCGCCCAACGCGGTGACGATCAACATGTCAGTCTCCCAGGGTGGCGACGAGAAGGGCCTTGATCGTGTGCAGCCGGTTCTCGGCTTGCTCGAACGCGAGATTCATCTCCGACTCGAAGACGTCATTCGTGACCTCGAGGCCGTTGCTCACCCCGTAGGTCTCGGCGATCTGCTTGCCGAGCGTGGTCTCCGTATCGTGAAATGCCGGCAGGCAGTGCATGAACTTGACTTGCGGGTTGCCGGCCGCCTTCATGAGTTCCTTGTTGACCTGGTACTTCATCAGGAGATCGATGCGCTCTTTCCAGACTTCCTTCGGCTCGCCCATGGACACCCACACATCGGTGTGCACGAAATCGACGCCCGCCACCGCCTTTTGTGCATCGTCGGTGATGGTGAGCTTCGCGCCGGACTGCTCCTGCAGCTTGCGGGCGATCGCGATGTACTCGTCGGCGGGCCACAGCTTCTTGGGGCCGCAGAGGCGGACGTCCATGCCGGTCAGGCAGCCCACGATCATCAGCGAGTGCCCCATGTTGTTGCGCGTGTCGCCCATGAACGCGTACTTGATCTCGTGGATCGGCTTGTCGCTGTGCTCGCGCATCGTCATCACGTCGGCGATCATCTGGGTCGGGTGGTATTCGGCGGTCAGGCCGTTGAAGACCGGCACGCCGGCATACTTGGCGAGTTCTTCGACGCCCTTCTGTTCGGCGCCTCGGTACTCGAGAGCGTCGAACATGCGGCCGAGGACTCGCGCCGTGTCCTTGAACGATTCCTTGTGGCCGATCTGCGATCCGGCCGGGTCGAGGTAGGTCACGTTCGCGCCCTGGTCGTAGCAGGCCACCTCGAACGCACAGCGCGTCCGCGTCGAGGTCTTCTCGAAGATCAGGCAGATCTCTTTCCCTTCGAGATGCTTCTGCTCGGTCCGCGCGTACTTGGCGCGCTTGAGATCGCGCGCGAGGTCGAGCAGGTAGCGGAATTCGCGCGGCGTGTAATCCTGGACTGTCAGCAGAGAGCGGTTGCGGAGATTGAAGCTCATACGGTTCTCCTGAACGTGGTATCCGTCATCAATAGGCCGCGTCGCGCGAGATCGGGCATGTCATGCAGTGTCCCCCTCCGCGGCCGCGACCGAGCTCGGCGCCGCGCACCGTGATCACTTCGATTCCGGCCTTGCGCAAGAGCGTGTTCGTATGCGTGTTCCGGTCGTATCCCACGACGACGCCGGGCGCGAGCGCGACGACATTGTTGCCGTCGTCCCACTGCTCGCGCTGCGCCTCCCAGCTGTTGCCGCCGGTCTCGACGACGCGCAGCGTGGTGAGGCCCAGCGCCTCCTTGACCACGTCGAACAGGTGCCCGGTGTCGGCGTGCACCTCGACGCCACCCTTGCCGTCCGGCCGCGCGCTGTAGCAGCGCACCTGGTCGGCGACCTCCCGGAACGCGGTACACAGATCCCGATCGCAGAACGTGAACACCGTATCCAGATGCATCGCGGCCCGGCTCTTCGGCATCAGGCAGCCAATCACGCGCGTCGCGGCCTTCTGCTTGAAGAGTGCGGCGGCCACCTGGAACACGGCCTGCCGCGAGGTGCGCTCGCCCATGCCGATCAGCACGACCCCTTTGCCGATCGGCATGACGTCGCCGCCCTCGACGGTGGCGGCGCCGAACGAGTCGTCGCTGTCGCCCCACCAGATCGCGAAGTCCGCGCCCTTGAAGCGCGGATGAAACTTGTACACCGCCCGCTGCAGGAGCGTTTCCGGCTTTCGCGCAGGCCAGAACATCGGGTTGCAGGTGACGCCGCCGTAGATCCAGCACGACGGATCGCGCTGGAACAGCGTGTTGGGCACTGGTGGGACGATGAAGTCGGTCCCGCCGTACGCATCGGCCAGCATCGTGGTCTGCTCGGACTTGGGCAGGTCGCTGAACGCAATCCCGCCAATCAGGTGGTCGGCGAGCTTCGCCGCCGGCATTTCGGAGAGCCACGCCCGCATGATCGGCGCGAGGCCCGGGCCGACATCATTGGCCGTGATGCGTCGATCGAGGACCCATCCCCGCGCCGCCTTGTCGGCCATGGTTTCGGCGAGCAGATCGTGCAGCTCGAGGACGTCGACGTCCCGCTCACGCATCTTCAACACGAAGTCGTAGTGGTCCTTCTGCGCTTCGTGCACCCACAGCACATCGTCGAACAGCAGGTCGGCCCGGTTCCCGGGCGTCAACCGCTGGTGCGCCAGGCCGGGCCGGCAGACCAGTACGGTTCGCAACGTGCCGACTTCACTATGAACACCGAGCGGCTGCATCGGCTTCTCCATGGTCAGTAGCTGTACGCGAGGAACACCATTCCGTACGAGAAGTTCTGTGTGCGATTGAACGCTTGCTCTGCGGCCGTGTGAGGGCTGGCAAACGCACCCACGAGGCTGACGGTGAAGTTCTTATTGACCTTCCAGTCCATGTACGCATCGAACTCGCCCGCCAGGTCCTTGGCGGTGACGCCGGGCCGCAGCGCGCCGGGCTGATCGAGCGTGAACTTGTAGAACATCAACCCGCCGCCGACCTTGTCAGTGGGGGAGAGGTGGACGCGAACGAGGTTCGAAACCAGATTGGAGTTGAGGGCGATGTACTCGCCGACGATCTCGCCCTGCCACCAGTAGCCCCAGTCGTAGAAACCGGTCAGCAGCGGGTCGAAATTCTCGTTGCGCGTCGTCGCCGGGTCGTCGCCCTGGAAGAACGCGTAGCGATACGTGAATTTCGGTTTCCACGACACCTTGCTGAACTCGTACCCGCCCTGCAGCGTCCAGGCATTCGAACTGAGCAGGTCGCCGTTTCGCTCCGACACGTACTCGAAGTCGACCGAGAGATCGGGCGTGGAAGGAATGGGCGCCGTGTAGGCGCGCAGGTTGAAGACGTTGAGCCCGTCTCGATTGGGCTTCACGGCGGAATCTGCGAAGAACTTCAGGTACGTCACGCCGAAGGTCGAGTGCTCGCCGAGGGCGTATTCGTAGTTCGTCCCCCACAACCTGGTTCCCGAGTCGCCTTCCGTGAGTTCGTCCTTGTCGAGATAGAAGCCTTCGGCTTTGTGGCTGCCGGCGTGAACGCGCCCGATCGTGGCGAACTGAAATGCTTTTCGGGCGTTGCTCCAATAGCCACCGCGGGTGCCGCCCTCCGCGGCGCCGTCCCAGAGCAGGAGGCCGTGGCCGAGGTTGAACGGCGCACGTCCGACCGTGAAGTCCAGGACGTTCTCGCCGGATCCCACGGATTTCCCGGACCGCCAGCCGAACGAGAGGTCTTCAACCTGAAATGACTGAGCGTCGCCGCCGAAAATGGTGGGCGACGCCCCGTACGTGCGCTCACCGACCGCGCTCATCTTCCCGTAGAACTGGCTCGAGTTGGCCAGAGTGTGACTGCCCGACAAGGCCGGCTTGATCGCGCCTTCGAGCCACTGGTCGCTGAGGTCGTCCGGGACGCCTTCCTTCGGATTCTGAAACAGGGAGTTGGCGAACCCGAAGGTGCCCCAGCTCGCGTCGAAATTGAACTTCCAATCAACGCCACGTGGCAGGCCAAGAGGTGGCTCCTCCTTCGTCTGCGAGCTCCCCTGCGCTGGTGTCTGCGCGGCTGCAGGCGCCGGTGTCCACAACCAGACAGCGATCGCCAGCAAAGGGATGTGGCCCAACCGCATCTTCATAATGGCCTCCTGTCCAACTCCCGTCTTGCTGCAGCGTTCATGCCAGCCTCCACCTGTCGCAGAAGCGACATTCACTCGGCTACTTGCTCGTCGCCGCGGTCACCATGCACTGTCATGGGCTCACGACGGGCGGTCATACGACGCACAGGGGATCACGCAATACGGTCAGCACGTGCCCGCCACCGGTTCAGCACGTCGTCGACTGTCTGATTCGTTTCGGCGAGATCGGCGCCGGGCGCGTGGCTCAGCCGCCGTAACGCCGCGTTTACCTCTCCGTGCGTCTCCGCGAGCCGGAATTCGATGCCACGCTCGGCGTATTTGGCGCGCGAGTCAACCAGGAATTCGGCGCCCGCGAGGTCCACGTGAGGAACATTGCCCATGAAGAAGATGACCAGGCGCAACGGATCGGATCGCTGGCTCACGAGCTCGGACAGGGCATCACGCACGTGATCGACGTTGAAATACAGGAGCGCGCCCTCGGGCCGGACGATGAGCACGCCCGGCTCCCGCTGGTTCTCGGGATGGCGCGTGAAATCCGCGAAATAGGACGTCCCCGGGACGCGCGCAACCTCGACGACGCGCGGACGGGAGGCACGGCCAATGAGCAAGAGAATCGAAATGGACACGCCGATGAGGACGCCTTGAAGCAGTCCAGCCGCGAGAACGCCGAGGAGCGCGGCCATGGCGACCGCGAATTCCATCCGGCTGAAACGCCAGATATGGCGCAGCGTGTCGACCTGGATCAGCCCTGTCACCGCCATCAGCACGACAGCCGCCAGGACCGGCTGTGGGAGCGTGCGTAACAACCCGGTGAAAAAAAGCACGATGCCGAGCGTGATGACTGCGGCGACGAGCCCTGAGAGAGGCGTTTTTGCGCCGGCTGTTTCATTGACCAGCGACTGCGACATGCCGCCGCTCACCGGCAGTCCGCTGCCGAGCCCCGCCATGAGATTGGCGCTGCCGATGGCCAGGAACTCTTGTGTCGCATCGAGCCGATAGCCGTGCTTGGCGGCGAACATTCGCCCGATCGCCGTCGTTTCGACGGCCGCGAGCATGAAGCACGCCATGGCCAGCGGCACGATCTCGTGGAGGTCCGCCCGGCTGACCGCGGGCAGCGCTGGCATCGGCAAGCCCTGAGGCACCGCGCCGAGAAGCGCGACACCGCGCTCGTCCAGGTGCAACACACGCGCGGCGACGATGCCGCCGACCACGACGAAGAAGCGCCACGGGCCGGTTCTTCAGAAGCGTCTTGCCGAGCAGGAGGAACAACAGGGCGATCAGACCCAGCGTCAGCGACGCCGGGTTGGTGCCGCCCAGGCCATGGAAGAAGTGGCCCATGCGCTCCCAGAAATCGCCGTGACTGCCGCCAAAGCCGAACAACTTCGGCAGCTGCGTGCTCGCCAGAAACAGCGCCACACCGCACTTGAAGCCGATGAGCACGGTTTCCGAGAAGAAGTTGACGATGGCGCCGGCGCGCACCGCGTAGGCCACGAAACCCAGCGCCGCGACGAGCAGCGCAGTGCACGCCGCGAGTGCGGCGTGCCGCGCGGGATCGCCGCCAGCGATCTCGGCGAGCGAAGCGCCCACGAGCAACGAGATCGCCGACGTGACGGTGATGGAGGTCTGGCGCGAACTGCAGAACAGCCAGAACACGAGGCCGCCGAACAGGCAGGCGTACAGGCCCGCCTCCGGCGGCAGTCCCGCGAGCGACGCGTCGCCAAGGGCGGCCGGCAGCAGGTACGCCGCGAGCGTGATCCCGGCGGCGACGTCCCCTCGGAGCCACGTCCGATCGTATGACGCCAGCCAGGCTCGCGCGGAGATCATGCGCTAGACCCGGCGGCGCTTCTTGACGTGCAACTGGGCCAGCGACTTGGCCAGCGCGGCGTTGACGGTCGCCACCTCCTCGTCCGACACCTTGTCGCTCAGCCGGGCTACCGCCCGCTGGCGTGCTTCTTCGGCCTTGGCTTCGTCGATGTCCTTCGCGGCGACGGCCATGTCCGTGACGATGGCGACGGAATCGCCAGTGACCTCGACCAGCCCCTCGCCGACGGCGAGGAAGTCGTCGCTGCCATTCCTGTGGACGATGATCTCACCAGGCTGGAGCCGGGTCATGAGCGGAATGTGATGCGGGTACACGCCGATCTGGCCGCCCATGGCAGGCAGCGTGACCATGGACACATCCTCCGAATAGACCACGGCCTGCGGAGTGATGATCTCGAGCTTCAACGTGTCGGCCATGGGTTACTGCTTCCCGGTGACTTCTTCGATGCCGCCCTTCATGTAGAAGTTGTCCTCGGGCACCTCGTCGTGTTTGCCCTCCAGGATTTCCTTGAATCCGCGGACGGTATCGGCGACGGCGACCTGCCGGCCTTCACGCCCGGTGAACGCCTGCGCCGAGCTGAACGGCTGACTGAGGAAGCGCTGGATCTTGCGCGCGCGGAACACGGTCAGCTTGTCGTCGGGAGACAACTCGTCCATGCCGAGAATGGCGATGATGTCCTGAAGATCCTTGAGGCGCTGCAACACCTTCTGGACGCCGCGCGCGACGTCGTAATGGTCCTGGCCAACAATCTCCGGCGCCAGCGTGCGCGAGGTCGACGCCAGCGGATCGACCGCCGGATAGATTCCCAACTCGGCGATCGAGCGCTCGAGGACGATGGTGGCGTCCAGATGAGCGAACGTGGTGGCGGGCGCCGGGTCGGTGAGGTCGTCGGCCGGAACGTACACCGCTTGAAACGACGTGATGGAGCCCTTCTTGGTGGAGGTGATGCGCTCCTGCAGGGCTCCCATCTCGGCCGCGAGCGTGGGCTGATACCCCACGGCGCTCGCCGTGCGGCCCAGCAGCGCGGACACTTCGGACCCGGCCTGGGAGAACCGGAAGATGTTGTCGATGAACAGCAGCACGTCCTGGTTCTTTTCGTCGCGGAAGTACTCCGTGATGGCGAGGCCGGACAGTGCGACACGGAGACGGGCGCCGGGCGGTTCGTTCATCTGACCGTAGACAAGGGCGATTTTCGAGGCGCCCAAATCCTTCTCGTTGATGACGCCGGCCTGCGCCATTTCGTGGTACAGGTCGTTGCCTTCGCGCGTGCGCTCGCCGACGCCGGCGAAGACGGAGACGCCGCCGTGCAGTTTGGCGATGTTGTTGATCAGCTCCATGATCACAACGGTCTTGCCCACGCCCGCGCCGCCGAACGCCCCAATCTTGCCGCCCTTGAGGAACGGACAAATCAGGTCGATGACCTTGATGCCGGTCGTGAGCACCTCGGGCGACGTGGACTGATCCGCCAGCGAGGGTGGCGGGCGGTGGATCGGGTAGTACTTGTCCGCGGTGACGGGCCCGCGTTCGTCAACCGGGTTGCCGGTCACGTCGAACACGCGGCCCATGACGCCATCGCCGACGGGCATGGAAATCGGCGCGCCGCTGTCCGTGACCTTGTACCCGCGCTTGAGGCCTTCGGTGCCGGACATCGAGATCGTCCGCACGCGCTTGTCGCCCAGATGCTGCTGGACCTCCAGCGTCAGCTTGAAGGGCTGCTGCTGGACGGCGAACTCGACCGACAGGGCGCTGTAGATAGCGGGAAGCGCGTCTGGGAACTCGACGTCCACGACGGGACCGACGACTTGAACGACTGTGCCAGTATTCATAAGTAACCCTGAGCTCACCCGGCCTGACCGCCCGCGATCTCCAGCAACTCCTGCGTGATGCGCCCCTGGCGCAGCTTGTTGTATTCGAGGGTCAGGTCCTTGATCATCTCGGCCGCGTTGTCGGTGGCGCCCTTCATCGACACCATGCGCGCGCTTTGCTCGCTCGCCTTCGCGTTCAGCAGCACGGTGTGGACCATGACGTTGAGGTACTGCGCAATCAGATACTCGATGACGTCGCCGGTACTTGGCTCGAACCTGAACTCCAGACCGTCGTCTTTCGCCTCCGGCGGCGGCGCGCCGGGGATTTCCATGCCCTTGATGTCCGCGATGGGCAGGAACTCGATGGTCACCGGCTGCTGGATCAGCGTGTTGACGAATCGCGTCGCGACGATCTTCACTTCGTCGACCTCGCCCTTCAGGAAGAGATCGCGAGCCAGTGCCGCGATGGCGCGGGATTCTTCGAACCGTGGCGTGTCTCCGTACGGAAACTCGGCGATGAGCTGACGGCGGGTGCGGGCGATGAACTGCGCCCCCTTGCGGCCGGCCGCGATGAACACCGTCGACTCCGGGTCCTCCCGCCCCACGAGGCGGAACAGATTGCTGTTGAGCGCACCGCACAAGCCCTTGTCGGAGCTGACCAGGATGATGGCCCGCTTCCGGACCTCACGCGCTTCGAGCAGCGGATGCGTGTAGCCGGCGGCGCGCGTCGTCGCCATGCGTTGAATGCGGTACAACCGCCGGACGAACGGCCGGATCTCGATGGCTGCCTGCTGAGCCTTGCGCATCTTCGACGCCGCGACCATCTGCATGGCCCGGGTGATTTGAGCCGTGCTTCTGATCGAGCGGATGCGCCGGCGGATTTCTCGAGTGCTGGCCATCGATCACTTCCAGATCTGCGCGAACTCTTCAGCAGCGGCCTTCAACGCGGAGGTCAGCGCGTCGTTGAGCGCTTTCTCCGCCCCAATCTTCGTGAGGAGATCCGGCTTGGACGACGTGAGGTACTCGGTCAATTTCGCCTGGTAGTCCTTCATGCGCTCCACGGGGACCTTGTCCACGTACCCGTTCTGCACGACCCAGAGCAGCGCCACCTGGAGTTCGACGGGAATCGGGTGGTGCTGGGGCTGGTTGAACAACTCGATGATGCGCTTGCCGCGATCGATCTTGGCCTGCGTCGCCGCATCCAGATCGGAGCCGAACTGGGCGAAGGCCGCCAGCTCCCGGAACTGCGCGAGATCGCCCTTGAGACGGCCGGCGACCTGCTTCATCGCCTTCAGTTGCGCCGCCGAGCCGACGCGGGACACGGAGATGCCGACCGAGATCGCCGGCCGCGTGCCCTGGTAGAACAAATCGGTTTCGAGAAAGATCTGTCCGTCCGTGATCGAGATGACGTTCGTCGGGATGTACGCCGACACGTCTCCGGCCTGCGTCTCGATGATCGGGAGGGCCGTCAGCGACCCGTTTCCGTAGTTCTCCCCGACGCGGGCAGCCCGTTCGAGCAGTCGGCTGTGCAAGTAGAAGACGTCGCCGGGATACGCTTCGCGGCCCGACGGCCGCTTCAACACGAGCGCGACCTGACGGTAGGCCACGGCGTGCTTGGACAGGTCGTCGTAGACGATCAGCGCGTCCATGCCGTTGTCCATGAACCATTCGCCGATGGCCGCACCCGCGAAGGGCGCCAGATACTGGCTCGTCGCCGAATCGGCGGCCGGGGCCGCGACGACGATCGTGTACGGCATCGCCCCGCTTTCCTCCAGCACCGAGATGAGCTGGGCGATGGTCGATTGCTTCTGACCGATCGCGACGTAGATGCAGTAGAGCGGGCGATAATCCTTGTCGGCGGCCGCCGCATCGTTCAGACGGGCCTGGCTGATGATCGTGTCCACGCAGATGGTGGTCTTGCCTGTCGACCGGTCGCCGATGATCAGCTCGCGCTGGCCGCGGCCGATCGGGATCATCGCGTCGATCGCCATGATGCCGGTCTGCACGGGCTGACTGATCGGCCGCCGCCGCATGATGCCCGGCGCGACTTTCTCGACGGGGTAGGCGACATCGCTGACGATCGGGCCTTTGCCGTCCAGTGGCTCGCCGAGCGTATTGACGACTCGACCGAGCAGCCCCTTGCCGACCGGGACCTGCAGCAGTTTGCCTGTGGCGCGGACCTCGCCCCCTTCCTGGAGCCGCGTGTCGTCGCCGAGGATGATGACGCCGACATCCGTCTCTTCGAGGCTCAGCGCGATGCCGGTGACACCCTGGCCGAGATCGAG
Organism: uncultured Acidobacteriota bacterium; assembly: GCA_963724645.1. GTDB lineage: Bacteria > Acidobacteriota > Vicinamibacteria > Vicinamibacterales > SCN-69-37 > CAVXSP01. The sequence goes on along the minus strand of CAVRVJ010000001.1, from coordinate 724,330 downwards.
CATCTCGTTCAGCATCACGTCGCCCAGGCCTTCGACGCGCGCGACACCGTCGCCGATTTCGCGAATGATGCCGACGTTCTGCTTGATGACCGCGGCCTTCGCACCGGCTATTTGGGCTTCGATATCCTGTATCAGGTTGGCCATCGGCTCACCTCACCGCTTGTCGACTCACTCAGAACCGCGATTCGAGCGCCGCCAGGTTGCCTTTGACGCTGCCGTCGTAGACGTCGCTGCCGACGGCAATGCGCACGCCGGCAATCAACGCCGGGTCATCCGCAAACGATGTGGTCATGTCCGGCCCGTACAACCGGAGCAGCGCCGCTTCGATGCCTGCCCGCACATCGGCCGCGAGCGGCACGGCACTCTCCACCTGAGCGCGATGCTTCGCCCTGTCGAGGCGCACAAGGCGTTGAAACCGTGACAGGACGCCCAGCCCGTTGGACCGGCCCGCTGCGATCACCTGCTGCACCACCTGACGGACTCTGGGCTCATCGAGCGCCCCATCGATCAGACAGAGGCGGAGCAGTGCCTTGGCGTCACGCTCCGCGTGTCTCCTGGTCTGCATGGGAATCCCTTTCGAACCTATGCACTCGTCAGGCGCTTTGCGGTCTCTTCTGACAACCGGCGCTGATCGTCTGGTGTAAGGACCTTGCCGATCACGGCAGAGGTCGTTTGCACGACCAGCCGGCCCACTTCGCGGCGAAGCTCGGCCAGCATACGTGCCTGCTCGGCGGCCGCCGCTTCGCGCGCCCTGGCCAGAATCTGTTCGGCGGTCGCAATCGCCCGCTGTGCCTCCTGCTCCTGCAGGCGCTTGGCGGCCTCGCGCGCGTCGGCGATGAACTGCTGGCCCTGCGCGTGGGCGTCGGCGATGACGCCTGATCGCTGCGCTTCGATTCCGGCGAGCGCTGCGTTGATCTTCTCGGTGTTCGCCACGCCCAGGGCAATCTGCCGGCGCCGCTCCTCGAGCATGCGCAGCACCGGTTGATACGCGAGCCAGTACAGCATCGCGCACACGATCACGAAGCTGACCATCTGGGCCGTCAGGTGAGGCCAGTCCACACCGAAGGTTCTGGCGATCTCTTCGACCTGGCTGCCGCTGCTCGCCTGCGCCATCAGCGCGAGGAGAGTCATAGCCGTCCTCCGCCTTCGATGACCATCGCCGTGCCCCTACTTCGCAAGGAACAATGCGTAGAAGACGATGGCTTCGGCGAACGCGATGGCCAGAATCGACTGGACCAGGACCGGCGTCGCCGCGCCGGGATTGCGCCCGACTGCCTCTGACGCTTTCATGCCGATGAGGCCGACGGCGATGGCTGCGCCAAACGCCGCAAGACCGATGTGCAGATTGCCGATCATGTGCTCCTGTCCTTCCTTTTGGTGGCTCGCCGCGTCGTGACGGGTGAGGTCGAGACGCCGAGACCCTGACTAGTGCGCAACGGCCGAACCTTCCTCGTGATGCTGGCAAATGAGCAGTGTAAATACCGCGGTCAACAACATGAACACCAGCGCCTGGACGAGGCCTACCAACAGCTCGAGCCAGTAGAACGGCACCTGAACCAGCCAGCCGATGCGGGGAACCCTCGCCATGGTCTCGAGCATCGTCTCGCCGGCGAAGACATTTCCGTAGAGCCGGAAACTGAGGGAGATGGGCCGGAACAGGATCGAGACCACTTCGAGACAGCCGGCGGCGAAGAAGACGACGATCAGGAGCGCCTTCAAGACGCCGGTGGTCGAGCCCTTGGGCGCAAACAACTCCTTGAAGAACCCGACCGGGCCGGATTCGCGTAGACCCCAGACAATCCAGCCGGCGAAGAAAACGAGCGCCATGGCCAGCGTCAGATTGACGTCGGCATTCGCGCCTCGAAAGAAGGGTTCGTCGAGCCGGAACCCCTCCGGCGTCTGATGTCCCCAGCCAATCGAGCCGACGCCGGGCACGAGTCCGGCCCAGTTGGCGGCAAGAATGAAGATGAAGATTGTCGCGAAGAACCAGAATGTCCGCTTGACGAGATGAGGACCGATGATGCCTTCAAGGAAGCCGTACAGTCCTTCGATGAGCCATTCCACGAAGTTCTGGAGGCCGGTGGGAATCTGTCTCATGCGCCGGGTCGCCAGTTGCGCCACGACAATGAGGCCAATCGTCACGATCCAGGTGACGACCATGGAGTTGGTGATCGGGAAGCCGAACGGCCGGGCGATCTCGACCGCCTTCTGCGACAGGCCGTGCTCCTCTTCTGCCGCTGCGACGACGGTCCCGAGTCCGATTATCAGGACCAGGCCGCAGACCGGCAGCGTTCTCCCGAGGAACCTCACGATGCCGGGGTACTGCAGCACTCCTGCCAATTCACAACCACGAGCGGGCCGATCGTGAACGGTGGATTCCTGCCACATTTCGCGAGGGTGAGATGGGGGCCTCGCGTCCAGCGCCCAAGCGTGATCACAACGAGCGGTGAGCGGTGACGGCCCGCTATGAGGAAAACCAGCCGGCCGTCGTTTCTACCCGCCCAGGGCCATCGTGATCGCCACGAGGACAAGCCCCACCACCACCATGCCGAGACCGCTCCGCCACGCGGGCCTTTCTGCGTGCCGCCCGAGCGACCACCCCAGGATGAACAGCATCAGCACGGCAACGGCGTTCGACAGACCCAGGGCCAACCGCTGTTGACGCACGAAGATGAGCGGCACGATGACCGGAAACGTCGACAAAGACACCAGCAGGAACACGCCAGTCGCTCCCAGGAGATCGGCTCTGGTGAGTTTCGCAGCGCTCGACGACAGAGCCTGCTGATTCAGACGCTGCCGCAGCGTCTCGACCTCGGAGGGCGTCAATGCCGACGAGAACTCGGAGGGCAGCAGGTCCACGATGAGTTGGTGTGCGGTCTCGGGCGTCTGAGTCCGGCGAATGGCCCTCAGCGCCACGACCAGCCGCGCGCGTGCCATGAACGTCGCCATCAGATACATCGCGGCGTCAACCACTCCCCAGGCCAGATTGCAGCCGATCGCTCCCGCCAGCACCGTTCTCACGTCCTCCTGCCCGGCCTCCGCGACGCGAATCGAGCCCGTGAAGGTCAGAACCATGATGATCCCAAACAGGATCTCCGACGTCCGGTCGAGCGGATCAAGCACACGGTGAGACAACGGCCGCTCCTCCTTCTCGAGAAGTCTGGGAGCCAGCATGTCGCGTGCCAGCGGGCCGGGACCCCCGTCCAGCCCTGGCGCGCGTCCAGGAAGTCGCACCCGAGCTCTGCCTCACAACCTGTTGTAAGTCGTGGCCTCCATTGGCGAAGAATCCGCCGGAAATGGGCGGACCGCTTTTTGCCTATTGGCAGGGCGCCAAGTCGGACTGGAATCTCGACGCGAGAAGGGGCGGCACCGTGAGGCTACACTACAGGCGCCGGAAGTGGACGGAGAAGAGGACTTGAACATGCGAACCGAAGCAGGCAGGACGATGCTCGCCGTCCTGATGATGGCGGCCGGGCTGGGCGTGGCGTGCGAGAAGCCGGCGCCCGTGGCGACTCCTCCCACCGAGGTGTACGTCACTGACGTCATCCAGAAGGACGTGCCGGTCTACCTGGACCTGGTCGGTCAAACCCAGGGATTTCAGGATGTGGAGATCCGGGCGCGCGTCGAAGGCTTCCTCCAGACGGTGAACTTCCGGGAGGGCTCACTCGTCCGGAAGGGCGCCCTGCTCTACGAAATCGATCGTAAACCGCTCGAAGCCATTCTGGCTGCCGCCAAAGCCGATCAGGCCACCAACGAGGCGCGACTCGAGAAGGCCAGCAACGACGTCAAGCGCTACACGCCGCTCGTGGCGAAGCAGGCCGTCAGTCAGCAGGAACTCGACAACGCGAAGGCCGACCAGGACGCGGCGACATCGCAGGTGGCAGCGGCGAAAGCGGCCGTGGAGAAGGCGACACTCGACCTGAGTTACACACGTGTCGAGTCGCCTATCGACGGCCTCATCGGCACGACACTGGTGAAGCCGGGCAATCTCGTCGGCCGCGGGGAGAGCACCCTGCTCACGACAATCTCGCAGATCGATCCGATCCTCTTCCGCGTGGCGGCGACCGAGGCCGACTACCTGCGCTATTCCAAACGTCAGACGCCGCGCACCGGCGCGGCTCCGACGGCCGGCGGCATTCAGCTCACGCTGGCCGACGGCAGCACGTACGCGCACACGGGTCGTGTCAACCTCGTCGATCGCTCGGTCGATCCCACGACGGGCACGCTGGGCATCCAGTTGGAGTTCCCCAACAAGGAGTTGCTGCTGCGGCCCGGCCAGTACGGCCGGGCCCGTCTGCTGCTCGAAACACACGCCGGCGCCCTCCTGGTCCCCCAGCGAGCCGTCCAGGAATTGCAGAGCATCTTCAGCGTGGCGCTGGTGGACGCGAGCAACAAGGTGGCGTTTCGCACCGTGAAGGTCGGCCAGCGCGTCGGATCGCTGTGGGTCATCGAGGAAGGGGTCAAGCCCGGTGAACACGTCGTGACGGAAGGCCTGCAGCGGATTCAGGACGGCATGACGGTCGTGGCCAAGCCGGCACCGGCCCCCGAATCCGGCGGCGCACAGCCCGCTGGCGAGGGAAAGTAGCCATGGCCCGTTTCTTCGTCAACCGACCCATCGTCGCGATCGTCATGTCGATTGTCATCGTCATGCTCGGCGTCGTCGCGATGCAGGGCCTGCCGATCGCGCAGTATCCAGAAATCGTGCCGCCGATGGTCCAGGTCACCACGACGTTCATCGGCGCCAGCGCCACCGACGTCGAAGCCTCCGTCGCCACGCCGCTCGAACAGAAGATCAACGGCGTCGAGAAAGGCATTTACCTGAAGTCCACCAACGCCAACGACGGGACGCTGACGCTCAAGGTCTCGTTCGAAATCGGGTCGAACCCGGACATGGACAACGTGTTCACGCAGAACCGCGTGTCCGAGGCCATGCCGCAGATGCCGCAGTCGGTGAAGAACTACGGCGTCACCGTGAAGAAGGCCCTGGCGTTCCCGCTGCTCGTCATCTCGATCAAGTCGCCCAAGGGCACCTACGACAGCAGCTTCCTGTCGAACTACACGACGATCAACATCAACGACGCGATCGCGCGCATCCCTGGCGTGGGGCAGATCAACCTGTTCGGGGGCAGCGACTACGCCATGCGCGTGTGGTTGCGGCCCGACGTCATCGGGCGACTCGGGGTGACCGATCCCCGACATTGCGAATGCGATCTCCCAGCAGAACCAGTTGACGCCGGCCGGCCAGATCGGCGGTCCGCCGGCCGCCGCAGGCACCGAGTTCACCTATACGGTTCGTACGCAGGGCCGCCTGCTGAACGAGGAGGAATTCGGCGACATCATCATCCGGACCAACCCGAACGGTTCCGAAGTCCGGTTGAAGGACGTCGCGCGGCTCGAACTGGGCACGATGCTCTACAACGCCGTCGGCCGCCATGACGGCACGCCCGCCGCGGTCATCGCCGTGTTCCAGATTCCCGGCACCAACGCGTTGGCCGTCGCGGACCAGATCAAGACCGAGATGAACAACCTGTCGAAGCGCTTCCCGCGCGACATGGAGTACCTGGTCTCGCTCGATACGACGCTGCCCGTCTCCGAGGGCATCACCGAGATCGTTCACACACTGTTCGAAGCCGTTGGGCTCGTCATCATCGTGGTCTTCATCTTTCTCCAGAACTGGCGCGCCACGCTGATTCCGTTGATGACCGTGCCCGTGTCGCTCGTCGGCGCGTTCATCTTCTTCCCGCTCCTCGGCTTCTCGATCAACGTGCTCTCGCTGCTCGGCCTGGTGCTCGCCATCGGCATCGTCGTGGACGATGCGATTGTGGTCGTCGAAGCGGTCATGCACCACATCGAGCATGGGATGGCGCCGAAGGAAGCGACGATCAAGGCGATGGAGGAAGTGTCGGGTCCTGTCGTCGCCATCGGGCTGATTCTGAGCGCGGTGTTCGTGCCGGTGGGCTTCATGGGCGGCATCACCGGACGGCTCTATCAGCAGTTCGCGATCACGATTGCGCTGTCCGTGTTGCTGTCGGTTATCAACGCGCTGACGCTGAGCCCGGCGCTCGCCGCGATGCTGCTCAAGCCGGCGACAGGCAAGCGCTCGATCCTGACGCCGTTCTACAACGTGTTCAACAAGGTCTTCGGCCGCACGACCGATGCGTACGTCAGCTTCGCCGGCATCCTGGTCAGGAAGATGTTCCGGAGCCTCGCCTTCATCGGCGTGCTCATGTACGTAATCCTCGTGCTCGTCCGGCACATTCCCGGCGGCTTCGTACCCGAGGAAGACCAGGGCTTCATGATGGTGAACGCGCAGCTGCCGGACGCGGCCTCCCTCGAGCGCACCGACGCGGTGATGAAGAAGGCGGAAGCGATTCTGGAGAAGAACGAGGCCGTCGAGGGCTTCAACACCATCAGCGGCTACTCGCTGCTCACCTCCGCGTACTCCTCGAACATGGGCTTCTTCTTCGTGCAGCTCAAGCCGTGGCATGACCGCCATACCGAAGAGTCCCATGCGAACGGAGTCGTCGCCGCGTTGAACAAGGCGTTCAGGCAGGAGATTCCAGAGGCCGGCGTCATCGCGTTCGGACCGCCATCGATCCCGGGTCTCGGCACGGGCGCCGGCTTCACGATGCAACTGCAGGATCGCAGCGGCGGTTCGCCGGACTATCTGGCGGAGCAGACGCGCCGCTTCATGGAGGCGGCGCGGAAGCGGCCGGAGATCGGACGCATCGGCACGCTGTACCGGGCCGCCGTCCCGCAGGTGTACGCCGACATCGATCGCAGCAAAGTACTGAAGTCCGGCGTCCAGCTCAACGACGTCAACACCACGCTCGGTGCGCTGCTCGGCAGCTCCTACGTGAACGATTTCAACCGGTTCGGCCGCGTGTACAAGGTGTACGTGCAGGCCGAGCCGGAGTTCCGCAGCGATCCGAAACAGCTCGGGCTGTTCTTCGTGAAGAACAAAGGGGGCGGGATGGTGCCGCTCGATACGCTGGTGACCACCCGGCCCGGCGCCGGACCCGAATTCACGAATCGCTTCAACCTGTTCCGATCGGCCGAGCTGACCGGCGTTCCCGCCCCAGGCTTTTCTTCGACGCAGACGCTCGATGCGCTCGAGGCGACGGCGCGTGAGATCCTGCCACCCGACATGAGCTTCGACTGGGCGGACATGTCGTACCAGGAGCGCAAGGCCCCGGGCGTGGCCGTGGTGTTCATGCTCGCGATCTTTCTGGTGTTCCTGATCCTCGCGGCGCAGTACGAGAGCTGGGGCCTGCCGTTCAGCGTGCTGCTGGGCACGCCGTTCGCCGCCTTCGGGGCGTACCTCGGGCTCTGGCTCGCACGCACGTACATGGGGCCGAGCTACGTGAACAACATCTTCGCGCAGATCGGACTGATCATGTTGATCGGTCTGGCCGCGAAAAACGCGATTCTGATCGTCGAGTTCGCGAAAATGGAGCACGACCAGGGGAAGCCGCTGGTCGAATCGGCGCTCAACGCCGCCAAGCTTCGCTTCCGGCCGATTCTGATGACCGCGTTCGCGTTCATCCTCGGCGTCGTGCCCCTGCTCACGGCGTCGGGCGCCGGCGCCGAAGCGCGCAAGGTGATGGGGATGACGGTTTTCTCCGGCATGCTCGTCGCGACCATCCTCGGCGTCCTGCTGATTCCGATGCTGTTCGTCGCCGTCGAGAAGGTGGTCGGTGGCGCCCACGCGCCGGCGCCTGCGGCGACGCCACCACCGCAGCTGGCCACGGACCACGGGCAGGGGAGTCACTGAGGTGACGGCGCGGATCGCTCGCTCCGGCCTCTTCGCCCTGGCCGCATCGGTCGCCCTGGCGGGGTGCGCGGTCGGCCCGGACTACGAGAAGCCCAAGTTGCCGACGCCGCCTCAATTCCGGTTCGTTCAAGCGCCGGACCAGGCGCAATCGCTGGCCGACATGACCTGGTTTCAGGTGTTCGACGACCCGGCCCTCCAGGCGCTGATCCGGGACGCCATCGCGAGCAACCTCGACCTCCGCGTGGCCCTGGCGCATGTCGAAGAGGCGCGTGCCCGGGCGGGGATCGCCAAATCGTACCTCTACCCCGAGGTCAATGGCTCGGCCTCGTACGGCGTGCGGGGCGCGTCAACCACGCAGGAAAACGACGACACGACGCATCAGAGCGGCGTGTACGGATTTCACCTCTCCTGGGAGCTTGACCTCTTCGGCCGGCTGCGCCGCGGGCAGGAATCGGCGACGGCCCTCGCGCTCGCGAGCGAGCAGGGCCGGCGCGGCGTGCTGGTGACCCTGGTGGGAGATGTCGCCTCGAACTACTTCATGCTGCGCGAGCTCGACCTGCAGCTCGAGATCGCCAGGCAAACCCTTCGGCTGAACGACGAAACCGTCGCGTACTTCCAGAACCGTCTGGACGGAGGCGTGTCGAATCGTCTGGAGCTCGATCGGATTCAGGCCAATCGCGCGCAGACAGCCGCGGCGATTCCAGAAATCGAACGCCAGATTGCTCTTGTCGAAAACGCCGTTTCGCTGCTGCTGGGCCGGCCGCCTGGACCCATCACGCGCGACGCGCTGGCGGCTGGCGAACGGCTGCCGCCGGATATTCCTGCCGGCCTTCCCGCCACGCTCCTCGAGCGGCGGCCTGACGTCGTTGAGGCGGAGCAGGTGCTTGTCGCGTCCAACGCCGACATCGGCGTCGCGAAGTCGCTCTTCTATCCGACGATCAGCCTGACGGGGTTTCTTGGCGGCGTCAGCGGCGATCTCACCGCCTTCCTGGGCGGAAGCGGGGGGGTGTGGTCCCTGAGCACTGGCCTCTTCCAGCCGATCTTCCAGGCGGGGCGGATTCGCCGGAATCTCGAGGCGGCGCAGGCGCGGTTCGACGCGGCGCTCGCCGATTACCAGAAGGCGGCGCTCAACAGCTACCGGGAGGTCGCCAACTCGCTGGTGACGATTCAGAAGCTGGCCGAGCAGCGCGGACATCGGGAGTTGGGAGTCACCGCGCTCCGGGATGCGTCCGATCTGGCGCGTGCGCGGTACGATTCCGGACTCGCCAGCTACATCGAGATCCTGACCGCCGATCAACAACTGTTCGAACAGGAGCTGCTGCTCGCGCAGACGCATGGAGCCGAATTGCGGGCCCGCGCGGAGCTCTACCGGGCGCTCGGCGGCGGGTGGCAGCAACCGTGACAGACAGGTGGACACCGATGCCAACAGATCAGAAGAAGATGAAGCGGAAGAAGTACGAGAAAGAGCTGCTGCGCCTGCAAGCCAAGCTGTGCACGCTGCAGAGTTGGGTGCAGGCCAAGGGGATGAAAGTCATCATCGTCTTCGAAGGCCGCGACGCGGCCGGGAAGGGCGGCACGATCAAGGCGATCACGGAGCGGGTGAGCCCACGTATCTTCCGTCTCGTGGCCTTGCCGGCGCCGTCCGATCGCGAGAAGACCCAGATGTACGCGCAGCGGTACATGGCACACTTTCCGGCCGCCGGCGAGATCGTCATCTACGACCGGAGCTGGTATAACCGGGCCGGCGTCGAGCGCGTCATGGGATTCTGCACCGACGAGCAGTACCGAGCGGTTCCTCAAGCTGACTCCGGCCTTCGAGAAGCAGATGATCGTCAGCGGGATCATCCTGATCAAGTTCTGGCTCGAGGTCGGCAACAAGGAACAGGAGCGGAGATTCAGGGCCCGCATGGACGATCCGCTTCGTCAGTGGAAGCTGAGCGCGATGGATCTGCCGTCTCGCGCCAAGTGGTACGAATACTCGCGGGCGCGCGACGCCATGCTCAAGGCGACCGATACGAGCTTCGCGCCGTGGTATATCGTCAGGTCCGACGACAAGCGGCGTGCGCGCCTCAATATCATCGAGCATGTGCTGAGGACGATCCCGCACAAGAAGATCGAACACCCGAAGGTGAAGCTGCCGGACCGGTCGAACAAGCACGCGTATGACGACGAGGCGCCGCTGAAGCGGCGCAAGTTCGTGCGCGAGGTCTACTGAGGGGCGGCGAGGGCGTTCAAGGCCTCAAGGCACACCAAGGAAAGTCGGGGACGGGCCGGCTCACGGAGCCATACCCGTTCCCGCTTCCTGGATTTTGACCTTGTGTTCGCCTGAAATGGCCTTCAGTTGAAGACGTGTTCCACGTTGCTGCCCTTCAACAACAACGTCTCCACCACCTGCACGCCGTCTGCTCCTCTTTGGGTATTGATGACGGTCTGGTCGGCGGGCGCGGGCAGCTCCTTGCCCTTGCACTCGAACTTGAAGCTATGGGCGTCGCGGTCCCTGTTGGTTGTTTCGCTGAAGGTGATCGTCGTCCGATCGCACGTGATTTGGTACTCGCCGGCCTTCAGTAACTGGTTGCCCACTTTGAAGTCGGATGCCACCGTGATGCTCGTCTTCACCGCCTTCTCGGTCGTGTTCTTGTGGTCCTGAGCCAGAACGATCGTGGCGGCGAGCAACAGGCCCAACCCCACAAATAGTGATTTCCGCATGTGTCCTCCGTCTTGAGGCTGTGATGCGATGCAACTCATGTGCCGGGAAAACAGCTCTGCGAAGCCCCAGATAGATGCCGGATTGGCAGAATGATTCCCTGGGCCTTGGGAAAAAACCGTGGTTCTGCGGTGATTCTTCGCACTCACACAGAGTGGTGCGCGACTCCAAGTTCTTTCGCCACCTCTTTCACCCTGGGATCCACCGTCCACAACCACAGGCGCCCGACGAGAGCAGATGCGAGCAGGTGCGCATCGATCCAGCCGATGCCCCGGCCGTACAGCCGGCGTTCGCGCACAAAGGTCGTGACTTCACCGGGGGACACCACGGGCGCCTGATGCATCTGTTCGTAGTGTGCGAGCAGATTCGTGCGTCCGCCCTTGTCACCGATAAGCAACTCGCCGAAGACGAGGTCATGGGCGCTCACGTCCTCATCGCCCAGCAGCCGGTCAAGCTCGGCTGAGTAGGGCGCCTGGTTCGAGAGAAAACGAATCCATACGGAGGTGTCTACGAGGACCACTAGTTCGAGCCCTTTGCTGATGCGCGCTCCCGGCGGCGGCGGACGTCGCGGGCTTTCGGTTCGGATCCGCGAAGCGCCCGAAGCCGTTCGGTACGCGGCACGCCGGACCAGTGCCTGCAGGCCGAGCCGGACAGTATCGGTATCGGTGACCGCTCCCGAAGCGGCCTTCGCGTCGCGCAGGAGGTTCTCCTCGATGTGCAGCGTCTTCTTCATACAGCCAATTATGCCATATAGATACGGCATTTCATGCCAGCTCGGCGTCCTACCCCTGGACGGACCCGTTTCAGTTGGTTCTCTGAAGTCGCGCGCCTGTTAGCTGCTGACGGCCCGTGGTGATTCCGCGACGGGCGGCCGCACCCCGCCACCTCTTGCCGTTCACGGCATACGGGGAGTTCAGCACCTCGCCCGTCGTCGCCGATGCCGTTCTATTGGGCCGTGCCTTGGCGGCACTCTTGCTTCACGTGATCGGGCGGCTCCGCAGCCCGAGAACGTCTGCACTGCAAGAGGAGAGGACAAATGAGAAGCACATTCACACCGCACATCGGCATCGTTGCGCGCGCCCAGGTCATTCTTCTGGCGGGCGCGGTGTCCCTGTGGAGCGTTCCGGCGCTCGCACAAGCCACCTCGGAACGCCCGTCAGACAACGACGTGAAGGCCCTTTTCGATCAGATCGAGGAGGGGCGTGACAAGTTCGAGGGCAACCTCGAGGGCCAGTTCAAGGACGCGATTATTCGCGATGCCACCAGAGAAGTGAAGGTGTCCGCAGGGCTCCAGGACTATCAGGACAACATCAAGAAACTCAAAGAGCGGTTCACGGACGACTACTCCGCGAGCGCCGAAGTGAAGGTCGTCCTCACCCAGGCAGGGAATTTCCAGAGGTTCATGCAGTCAAATTCGACTGTGAAGAAAGGCCGCAGCGAGTGGGAACACCACGCCGCGGATCTCCACCGCCTGGCAGTCGCGTATGGCGCCTCGTTCCCCCTGCAGGAGTGGGAGACAGTTCGACGAATGAACGATAAAGAAACTGCGACCGTCGCCAACGACCTCGAGGAGGCGGCGGATAAGGTGAAGGACGAGTTTGACAAGGTGCCCGTCACCACGCTTCCGAAGGCGAGCAAGGACGCCGTCGACAAGGACCTGGATCTGCTCAAAAAGCGGGCCGAGGCCGTCAAGTCGCGCACGGAAGACCACAAGCCGGCGACGGCCGAAGCGCGGCAGCTCGTCGCCCAGGTGGCCGTCGTGCAGAAGTTCATCGACGCCCATCCGACTCCGACGGCGAAGCCGAACTGGGAAGCCGTGCACACGTCGCTCGCGAAACTTCAGCAGGCCTTTGGTCTGACGAAGTAACGCGAACCTCTCCGGGCGAGGCTGCCTGGATTGTCCAGAGGGCGGTCAGGCCGTGCGGTATTGACGGTGCGGTAGACGACAGACGCGTCCCGTGCCGAAACTGCATATTGCCTCTCCGCCCTTTTCCCCCATTCTTGTCACGGCAAGGGTCGTCCCACGGGACGTCCCTTGCCAGTTGACGGAAAAGGGGAAAGGGGAATTGTGGTGACCAGCGAACAGGATCGGCTCGACGAAGCCCGCACGGGAACGGCGGCCTGGAAGAAGTGGGGGCCGTACCTCAGCGAGCGACAGTGGGGCACCGTGCGCGAGGACTACAGCGAAAACGGTGACGCCTGGAATTTCTTCACCCACGATCAGTCCCGCTCGCGCGCCTACCGCTGGGGCGAAGATGGCCTTGCGGGCATTTCCGATGACAAGCAACACCTGTGCTTCAGCCTGGCCCTCTGGAACGGCAAGGACCCGATTCTCAAAGAACGGCTCTTCGGGTTGACCAACAGCGAGGGGAACCATGGCGAGGACGTGAAGGAGTACTACTTCTACCTCGACAGCACGCCGACGCACTCGTACATGAAATACCTCTACAAGTATCCCCAGGCGGCCTTTCCCTACAGCGACCTGGTGGACACCAACGGCCGGCGCAGCCGCGACGAGATGGAGTATGAGCTCCTCGACACGGGCGTCTTCAATGACGACCGCTATTTCGACGTGTTCGTCGAGTACGCCAAAGGCGCCGCCGAAGACATTCTCGTGCGCATCACGGCAGTCAACCGGGGACCCGACGCGGCGGAGCTGCATCTCCTGCCGACGCTGTGGTTCCGCAACGACTGGTCGAAGTGGATCGCCCAATCGAACAGAGCTTCCGAGAAACCAGACATCAGGCAAATCGACGCTCCGGCAGGTGCCACGGCGGTGGCAGCCGATCATCCTGTGCTGGGCGCGTTCGTCCTCTCGTGCGAAGGCGATGTGCCGTTGCTCTTCACCGAGAACGAAACCAACCACGAGCGGTTGTTCCCGGGGACCGCGAACGAGAGCCGCTATGTCAAAGACGGCATCAACGATTGCGTGGTGCAGGGCCGGCAAGAGGCCGTGAATCCCCACAAGCAGGGCACCAAGATCGCGGCGCACTACCAGGCCAGTATCGGCGCCGGGCAGACCAAGGTGATTCGCCTGCGGCTCTCCAACAGTTCCCCGGACCAGAAGGACCAGAGGGACCAGAAGGGCCAACCGTTTGGCAAGAACTTCGACAAAGTCTTCGATGACAGGCTTCGTGAAGCCGATGAGTTTTACCAGTCGGTCACGCCCGCGTCGGTGAGTAAAGACGAGGCCAACGTGATGCGCCAGGCCATCGCCGGCATGCTGTGGAGCAAGCAGTTCTTCTTCTTCGATGGCGACAACTGGCTGGACGAGCACCACTCCAACCCGCTCCATACCGGATATCGAAATGCCCGGAACTCGGAGTGGTACCACATGCTGAATCAGGACATCATTTCGATGCCTGACAAGTGGGAGTATCCGTGGTACGCGGCCTGGGATCTGGCCTTCCATACGCTCCCGCTCTCGATCGTCGATTCCGAGTTCGCCAAGGACCAGATGAAACTGATGCTCCGCAACCGGTATCTGCACCCTAACGGCCAGATGCCCGCCTATGAGTGGAACTTCAGCGACGTGAATCCCCCTGTGCACGCCTTTGCGACGCTCTTCCTGCACCGCACCGAGCAGGCCCTGCGCGGCGAAACGGACGTTGAATTCCTCAAATCGGCGTTCAACAAGCTCGTCCTGAACTTCACCTGGTGGATCAACCGCAAGGACCGCTTCGGCAAGAACGTGTTCGAGGGCGGCTTCCTCGGCCTCGACAACATCGGCGTGTTCGACCGCAGCGCCCCGCTTCCGACCGGCGGCCACCTCGAACAGGCGGACGGCACGGCGTGGATGACTCTTTTCACGCAGAACATGCTGGAGCTGGCGTTCGAGCTCTCCGCCCACGACCCGACCTACGAGGAGATGGTCGTGAAGTTCGCCGAGCACTTCTACTACATCGCTTCCGCGATGAACCGCCCCGGGGCGGACAGCATGTGGGACGAAGAGGATGGCTTCTACTACGACCTGCTGCGGCTCCCCGACGGCAGCGCCACGCGGCTCAAGGTGCGCTCGATGGTGGGGCTGCTCCCGCTTGTGCGCCACGACGGTGACCGAGAAGTGGCAGCGGGATCGCATCCCCGCCGCACTCTATGCCATCCAGCAACGGCTGCGCCGGATACCCGAACTCGCGACGACCATCCACCCGACCGGCCCAGGGCACTACGGTGTGGCCGAGCGAGGGATTCTTGCCCTGCTCAACCCGGAGCGACTCCGCCGGATATTGACGCGGATGCTCGACGAGAACGAGTTCCTGAGCCCCTACGGCATCCGCGCGCTCTCCAAGTTCCACGAGCGACACCCTTACGTGTTCCACACGGGTGGCCAGGAATACAAAGTCGACTACCTGCCGGCCGAATCGAACACCGGCATGTTCGGCGGCAATTCCAACTGGCGTGGTCCGATCTGGATGCCCGTGAACATTCTGCTCATCCGGGCGCTGCAGAACTTCTACCTGTACTACGGCGACAACTTCAAGATCGAATGCCCGACCGGGTCAGGGAAGATGATGAATCTCTTCGAGGTGAGCAAGGAGATCGCCGATCGGCTCACGCGGATCTTTACCCGCGACGAACACGGCCGGCGACCCGTCTATGGCGGCGCGGAGAAGTTCCAGACCGATCAGTACTGGCGCGACCACATTCTGTTCTACGAATACTTTCACGGCGACAATGGCGCCGGACTGGGCGCCAGCCATCAGACCGGCTGGACCGGACTGGTGGCCAAGCTCATCCAACTGAACGGCCTACTGGATGCCCAACGATTCCTCGAGTCGGGCAAACGGGGCGCGTTCGCTCACAGCGCGCAGGCGGGATGAGATAGGACCTACTTCAACGGTTTGATGTCGTTGAAGGCCACCGGCTGCTGGCCGTAGTGCTCGAGCACCAGATTGTTGTTCTTGTCGACGACGATCTTCGTGCCGACCAGGATCTTTCCCTCTCCGCGATTGTTCTTGTCGAGGTGTATCTCGACAATCGTGAAGGGATAGTCCAACGTGCGCGATTGGTTGCGTGTCTCGGCAAAGGCGATCGGCCGATCGGTGGCGAGCACGATCTGGCGACCGCCGTCTTCGAGCTTGCTCTGACGGGCGAAGCGCAGGTCCCAGGCAAGAGTGTTGCCCGTTTTGATGTAACCGGTTTTCGGCATCTTCTGCAGCGCCTGCAGCAGCTTCTGGTTCATCCGGATCTCGTCTTTTTCTTCCTTGACGATGCTGAGCAACTGTCCGCGCTCGGCGTCGGTGGACCAGCGCTCAAACGTGAAGTCCACGGTCCCGGTATTCGGCCCGCTGTTCATGTTGATCGCAAACCCGGTGAAACTCTCTTTCTGGTTCTGCCCGGACACAGAGGCGGCTGGCGCGAGCGCCACAGCAACCGCGAAGGCTGTCAGCAGAAAATTCGGGATCAGCCGCGTTCTGATTTGCATGTTGACTCTCCACTCGGACGATGAACCCCGCTGGTATGTGGGACGCTGCGGGCAGTATCGCACAGGACCGCGAACCGGTCACATACGTTAGGCTGGTCCAGCGCGGCCTCGACCCATTGGGCAACATGACGCACGACCACACGCACGGTCACGCCCACGGTCCCTCGGACCTCTCGAGCCGGGTAATGGCGGCCGCGGTCGCGTTGACCCTGACGTTCGTGGTCGTCGAGGCGCTCTGCGGGTGGGTCGCTCACAGCCTGGCCCTGATCTCGGACGCGGGACACAACCTGGCCGACGCAGCGGCCCTCGGGTTCAGCTGGTATGCGATCTGGATTGCCCGCAAGCCTTCCCATCACGGGATGACGTTCGGCTATCACCGCGTCGGAGTCGTCGCGGCTCTCGTGAATGCGATCTCACTTGTGGTGCTGGCCATCTTCATTGGATGGGAGGCCATCGACCGAATCCGGCAACCGGAACCCGTCTCCGGCATCCTGATGATTGGCGTGGCCACCACCGCGATCGTCGTGAACCTTCTCATCGGGGTGTGGCTGCGCAGGGGCTCGAAGGACGACATCAACGTCCGCAGCGCGTATCTTCACATGATGGGCGACGCGGTCTCGGCCATGGGCGTTGTCGCCGCCGGCATCATCGTTCTGACGACGCACACCGCATGGGCCGATCCCGTGGTGTCCATGCTCATCGCGGCGCTGATTCTTTACAGCAGTTACGGCGTCCTGCTCGAAAGCGCGACGGTCTTGCTCGAAGGCACGCCCGCCGGTGTGGACATGCAGTCCGTCATCGCGTCGATTCGGGGCGTGATTGGCGTGCTCGACGTGCACGACCTCCATGTCTGGATGGTCGGTCCTGGCGTCGTCGCCTGCAGTTGTCACATCGTCGTCGCGGAACAGAGCATCCGGGAGGGCCAGCAGGTGCTCCGGTCCGTCGTCCACGAGATCGAACAACGCTTTCACATTACGCACACGACCGTTCAGGTCGAGGTCGAAGGCTGCGACGTCAACGACATGTATTGCACGAGTCGCCGTCTCGGCCATCAGCCATAGCGAACTGACCAAGCGGACGGTCTGGAGCGCCCTCCTGATGTGGGCGCTCCAGACTCACGCTCAGAAGCGGAATCCGAACGTGAGCGGATAGTAGCTGCCGCTCGTGCTGCCGCCAGTAAACGTTTGTCCCGGCGGCGGGTTGACCCCGGCGGCCGGCTGGATGTCGGGCCCGACGACGTAGTGGTACCGCGACTCGATGTAGAATTCCGCCGCCTCGCCGATCTTGAACCCGACGCCGCCCCCGATGTCGAACCCGAAGTCCCAGCCGCCGCGCGATCCGATCACCGAGGTCACCGGGTAGTAACCGCAGACGTACCAGAACGGGTCGCAGATGTAGCCGGTGCCTTCGTAATGGGTGATCTCCACCTTGCGGTAGTACGCGCCAGGTCCGCCGACGACGTACACGCGCACGGCGCTATCCGAAGGGGACAGGTTGAAGATCAGGTTGAAGTCCAGTTGGTGCGTCTGGTGGTTCGCGCCAAAGGCAGTCGCCCCGATCGGGAGCGTGCCGCTGCTAACGTCGAACCAGCGATAGGCATATTCGAACTGGGCGCTGAGGTGCTGGTTCGCGTCGAACGTGACGCCGATCGCCGGGCCCCAGCCGGTATTGAACTTGCTGCCGAAGTCGCCGCTGATGAACGTGGGACCGCCGCCGAAGTTCACGTGGATTTTTTGATCTTGGGCGCTACTGACTGTCGGGGTGAGCGCCAGAATCATGGCGCCGAAGAGGACGGACTTGGCAAATCGCATTGTGTCTACTCCTACTCTGGAAGCTCGTTCCATTGTATCCGCCACTCTCCTCGCAAGAGATGGACCAGCCACCGCGACGCGAAAAACGGCCTCAGCCCATTGAAAATGCTGAGCAGAAATGGGGAAATGTCCACAAATCACGTGTGGCGCCTCGCGATAGACGGGAGCGGCGTCACAACATGCTGTAATCCCATCGTGCGGACCCGCCCCGAAGGCGAGAACTGTGTAACTCGCTAATCGTGGACGAAAGCGGACAGATCGAGCGCCCCCAGGGTTGGAGGACACTGAGACGTAAGAACCTCGACCTCGCGTCGCTGAACCCCGGGGCAGCCGATCACGGCCCGTTGTCAGGCGGCAGCCGCACTTCGGCAGGGTTCCCGGCCAACCAGCCGCATTCCCGCGGTTTTCGCGACATTCTTGCGTCGGCCTTCACCGAACATGAATGGCCCGTTACTTGCGAGTAAAATGGCAGCACATTGGAGGTGCGCATGAAGATACTTCGCGCGTTGTTGACCTGTTCGCTCGTCATGGCTCCCGCCCTGGCCCTGGCTCAGGACGTCAAAATCGACTTCGACAAGGCCTTCGACTTCTCGACCGTCAAGACCTATTCGATCAGGCTCGGCACGACCTGGGGCAATGACCTCTCGCAGCGCCGGGTCCTCACAGAGTTCGACGAAGCGGTCGCCTCGAAAGGCTGGAAGAAGGCTCCCCTGGGACAGGCGGACATCGACGTCGTCCTTCACGGCGCCACGGACACTAAGAGAACCGCCAGCACGTTCTACAGCGGCGGCATGGGTGGCTACGGCTATCACTATGGCGGCATGGGCATGGGCACGTCTCAGACCGTCGTGAGCGAGTACCGCGTCGGCACGCTCGTGGTGGACATGTTCTCGGAGAAGTCCAAGAATCTCGTGTTCCGCGGCATCGCTGAGGACGAGCTCTCGGACAACCCTGACAAGAACGTGAAGAAGCTGGAGAAGGCCTCGGAGAAGATGTTCAAGAACTTCCCGCCGTCGGCGAAGGACAAGAAGTAGCGGCACACGCGCATTGGCCGGGACGGTGGTGATCGCGGGTATCGCGGTCGCCACCACGCGAGACCCGGCTGCTACCGCCCGTCGAAAGACGGGTGACAGCACACGGTGAGGTCTTCAGAACGGTATCCCCAACGTAAGGGTGGGGCCGTTCAGTGTCTGCTGCAGGTGCACCGGCTGGGTACGAACCTGACCGTCCGCCCGGAGATACAACACGCCCCAGCCGCCGCCGAGTGAGAAGTGAGCGATTGGCTTCCACTCGATGAGAGCCTTCAACGCGACCGATCGGTGGTTGTCATCTCCAAGGCCGCCGACATCGGCGTGGATCATGAGGCGAGTGCTCCTGCCAAGCGTCGGGCGCAGCGTGACGCCTGCGACGGGCTCCCAGAATTCCGGCTTCCACGTGAATTCCGGGGATGAAAAGACCGTTGCGCGCATGTCCAGGGCAAGGCGTCGGACGCCTCCGTCGATGTAGATCGCGCGAAGGATTTCGAAGCCACCCAGCAACTGGCCGTAGCTCGCGTCCACGTTGAGTTCGGCGTGCGGCGTTTCTGCCGAGCCGGAGAGGCCCGCCCACAGCGCGTTCGCCTGGACGGACACGCGCCATCGCTCGAGTCGAAACCCGGCGGCGAACGCCTGGTTGAGACCGCCTGAGGTCTCCACCCGCGGGGGTTCGCCGGTGCCGGGCTCTCCGGGCACCTGCATGTTCGCGCCCAGGTAGGGCACCCACCAATCGAGGGGATAGACCACGGTGTCCCACGCGGCCGCGCGCGACTCCGTGCGGACGACCTCCGTCACGGGCGTTTGCGCTGCGGCCAGGGCCGCGCACGATACCAGGCCGGCCGCCGCGCCGATTGTGAGCAAGCGGCGTGGGCAACGAGGAGTGCTCATCAACGTCTCTTGGCGCATCCGCCACCCCCAATCGCCCGCAAGAGCTGCGCCACCTGCTCCCCCCCGTGCGAATCGACGGCCGGTCACTGCATGCTGTGACTCCGATCCCTATTTGCCGCGACACGCGCCGCCGGATCTCCGAGATCGCTGTCCTTTTGCCCCTGTTTGCTGGGCCTCAGGTCAAACTTCGATTGGCGCAGGCTGGCCCGTCTCTTGCGGTAGCAGCCATCCGATGACGGTCTTCCACTCGAATCCACAGGGCGGGATCCCGAGTCGGCGCTGTGTTCGGCCCAGCGGCGGCGCTGCTGGCTCTTCTTCTCGCTCGTCTGGTCCACGCGCAGGGAGCGCCTCCAGGCGGCGCGCCCGCGCCAGCTTCGCCTCCCACGCAAGTGACCGCGGCCACCGTGTCGTGCGCGTCGACGGCAGGCCAACGCACGCACTGCGACGCCGAACACATCGGCGGGCGTCGCGCTGACGCGATCGACCGGGAGTGCCGCGTGCCTGCTCGGCAAGACCTGGGGTTATGACGACACGGGCGTGTGGGTGTCGGACGGCTGCACCGGCGAGTTCGTCGTGGGTCAGGTGGCGCAGGGGCAGACGACGAAGGTGAAGCCGCTCGAGCACGTCCCCAACGTCGGGTTCCTGCTGTACGAGGGCGACGAGGGCGAGATCTATTTCCGGCTCTTCAGCTACGCGCGTTACTTGAACCAGCGGAATCTGGATGCCACCTACGTCGACTACTTTGGCAAGACGCATTCCGTGCAGCTTCGTCAGGACATGCAGCTGCAGAAGTTCTTCGCGCCGTTCGCGGGATGGTTCCTCACGCCGAAGTTCCGGTATTACCTCTATGTCTGGTCGTCGAACTCCTCGCAGGGCGATCCGGCGCAGGTCGTGGGCGCCGGGAATCTGAGCTATTCCTTCAACCGCTTCGCGACCGTAGGCGCCGGGATCACGTCGCTGCCGTCCACGCGGAGCACCGAGGGACAGTTTCCGTATTGGCTCGGCGTGGACAACCGGCTCATCGCCGACGAGTTCTTCCGGGGCTCATACACCACCGGCGTCTGGCTCAAGGGCGAGGCTCAGACCAAGTTCAAGTACATGGCGATGTTCGCCA
Organism: uncultured Acidobacteriota bacterium; assembly: GCA_963724645.1. Taxonomy (GTDB): domain Bacteria; phylum Acidobacteriota; class Vicinamibacteria; order Vicinamibacterales; family SCN-69-37; genus CAVXSP01. The sequence goes on along the minus strand of CAVRVJ010000001.1, from coordinate 703,580 downwards.
ACAACCTGAGCACGCTTGGCGTCAGCTCGGCGCAGCTCGACAACAAGTTCGACACGCAATCGTTCATGGTGCAATGGCTGCCGACGACTGGTGAGAATGGCCTCTTCGGGACCTTTGGCGATTACGACGATCACCAGAAGGTCGCCACCAGGATCGGCCTTCACTACACCCACAGCCTCGAGGACAAGCAGAGCCAGCCGGGCAGCGAGACCATCGAAAACAGCCAGATCCGGTTGACGGATGGCAGCGTCATCTTCACCCCGGACCTGTTCGGCAATGGCATCAGCGTGGACAAGGTGGACTACCAGATGATGAGCCTCGACGCCAGCATCAAGTACCACGGCCTGTCGCTGGAGGGGGAGTTCTACCGGCGTTGGCTGAGCGGCTTCACCGGCTCCAACACCGGTGGCATCGCCGACATCAGCGACCACGGCTACCAGTTGCAATCCTCGGCGATGGTCATTCCCAAGATCGCTCCAGGTGTATCTCAGCGGGTCGCAGATCTTCGGCCGCTACGGCGATGCGTCCGATCTGCGGGTCGGGGAGAACTGGTATTTCGTCAAGCAGCGTGGTCTGCGACTGAACGCGGAATGGATGCATTTGAACAAGTCGCCGGTGGGATATTCGGCGGTGCCCTTCCCGGTCGGAGGCAACGGCAACCTGTTCCACGTCAACCTCGAGATGAACTTCTGATCGAAGTCAGGACGGATCCGACTTCATGAAGGCAGGACGTACATGACCCGCAAACGCTCGCGACACCCGATTGTGCTGATGGCTTCGATCGCCGGTCTGGCGCTCCTGGTGTTCGTCCTCGCGCGTCCGGTGGTGGCGCAAGGCCAGGGGGCGGCCAACGAGTTTTACGATTCGCACTTCCATCTGACGAACTACATCCAGCAGGGCATCAGTGTCCGGGATTTCCTGGGAATCATGGGGACGCGCGTCGGCCGATCCACGCTGTTCGGGATCCCGCTGCAGCAGCAGTGGTCCTACGCCAATTCAGGTGACTTCGCCCCGACCTACTACCTGCACAGCGACGCGCCGCTCTACTACTACTCGTTCACCGACGCCTATATCGCCAGCGTCTATCGCTCGCTGACGAAAGAGGAGCAGGCCCGCTTCGACCCGATGATCACGGGCTTCAATCCCGCCGACATGTACGGCGTCGATCACATCCGAAGGGTGCTGCAGGTCTTTCCCGGCGTCTTCACCGGGATCGGCGAGTTCAGCATCCACAAGGAATTCGTCTCGTCGAAGATTTCCGGCGAAACCGCCAGCCTCACGAACCCGGCGCTCGATCGCATCCTCGACTTCGCGGGCGAAACGGGCCTCGTGGTGATCCTCCACAGCGACATCGACATGCCGTTCGCGAAGACGGATGCCGAGCCGGTGTATCTGACGCAGATGAAGGCGCTGCTGAAGCGGCATCCGACGGCGTCGATCATCTGGGCGCACGTGGGCCTGGGACGCATCGTGCACCCCGTGCAGGTGTCGGCCGAGGCGGCGGAACGCAGTCCCAACCAGGTGGAGATCGTCGAGGCGATGCTGACCGACCCGGCGCTCAAGCATCTGAACTTCGATATCTCGTGGGACGAGGTCGCGAAATACGCGGTCGCCTCGCCGCAGTCGATCGCGCGCGTGGCCGCGATGCTGAACAAGTACCCGGACCGGTTCCTGTTCGGCACGGACACCGTGGCGCCGGCGAGCGCCGCGGCATACTTCGCGGTCTTCGACATATGGGCGCCGGTCTGGGCGCAGTTGACCGCCGACGCCAGCTTCAAGGTCCGCAAAGGCAACTACGAGCGGATCTTCAACGAAGGACGCAGGCGCGTCCGTGAATGGGAACGGGTAAATCTGAAATAGGACTGTCGGATCGACGAACAAGGAGCGGCAATAATGCACACAGAGCGAAGGATAGGGAACCTGGTGAGATGGGGAACGCTGACGTTCCTGCTGCTCGCCGGTATTCCAGCGGTAGCGAGGGCTCAGACGCCCGCCGCGCCGCAGAACGCCAACGGGACACTGGAGATCTACGGCTTCGGTCAGGCCGACGCCATCGCGGACTTCAAGCAGAACGACCCGAACTGGTACGACGTCAACCGGCCTTCGCGGCTGCCGAATGTCGCCAACCAATTCGGCCAGGACGGGCATTTCTATCTGAGCCCGCGCCAGAGCCGTCTCGGTGTGAAAGCCGAGATACCGACCGCCGATGGACCCGTCAAGGCGCAGTTCGAGTTCGACATGTTCGGCGTCGGCGCGAGCGCCGGTCAGACGACGATCCGCTTGCGACACGCGTGGGGACAGTGGAAGCAGTTCGGTGCGGGTCAGACGAACAGCCAGTTCATGGACGTTGACGTGTTCCCGAACGTGCTCGACTACTGGGGGCCGAACGGCATGCTCTTTTTCCGGAACGTGCAGGTGTTCTGGGAGCCGTACCGTGACGGCGACTCGCACGCGCGGGTCGCGGTGGAGAATCCTGGCGCGAGCGGCGACGCCGGTGTGCTCGCCGACCGCGTGGAACTGCAGAACGTGAAGGCCCGGTTCCCTTCGCCGGATTTCACGGGCCACTATCGTTTCGCGCAGAAGTGGGGCTACGCACAGGTCGGCGGCGCGTTGCGCTACCTCGCGTACGACGACACCCTCCCCAACGACCCGTTCGAATCTGAGCGGACACGTCTGGGGCTGGGGTCTCAGCTTCAGTTCGAACGTCAAGGCCGGGCCGAAGGACGTGCTGCGCCTCCAGCTCGTCGAGGGCGCGGGCGTCGAAAACTATTTCAACGATGCGCCGGTGGACGTCGCGATCAAGAACAATTCCTCCAACGCCACGACGCCGGTCGTCGGTGAAGCGCTCAACGACTTCGGCCTCGTGATCTATCTCGACCACACGTGGAATGAGCGGTTGTCGAGCGCGGTTGGCTACTCCCGCGTCGATATCACGAACAGCGACGGCCAGTCCCCCAACGCCTACAAGAACGGCCAGTACATGAGCGGGAACCTGCTCCTCACGCCCGCGAAGAACGTGTTGATGGGCGGCGAGTTCCAGTGGGCGCACCGCACGAACAATTCCGACGGTTTCTCGGTCGACGATTTCCGCGTGCAATTCTCGTTCAAGTACAACTTCTCGTACAAGCTGGGAGGCTAGCCATGATCAGAAACACACGTTCAGTCCAGCGGCGTCGGTGGCTCGGAGGAATCGCCGCCGGGTGCGCGATTGCGGGCCTCGCGCTCGTGGTCGAGGCCCGGCAGATGGCCGACCCTCAGACCGCCGTCAATAGCGCGTACAACGATTTCAAGAACCTCAAGGAAGGGAAGAACGCAGACTACATTCCGGCCCTCGCCAAGGTGGATCCGAATCTGTTTGGCATCGCGCTGGTGACGGTGGACGGCAAGGTCTACACGGCCGGCGACATCACCACGCAGGTGTCGATCCAGTCCATCTCGAAGGTGTTCACGATGGCGCAGGTGATCCAGGAACAGGGCCTGGAGGCCATCGAGAAGCGCATCGGCGTCGACGCCACCGGCGCGCGTTTCAATTCGATCATCGCCGTCGAGGGCGTCCGTACGGTCGTCGGCACCGGGGCGCCGGAGATGAATCCGCTCGTCAACCCCGGCGCCATCTCGGCCACGAGCATGGTCACCGGCGCGAACGCCGACGCGGTCTGGCAGAAGATCATCGGCTTCCACAACGACGCGGCCGGCCATCCGCTGACGGTTTTGCAGGACGTCTACAAGTCGGAGTCCGACACCAACCAGCGCAACCAGGCGATCGGCGCGCTGATGCTCGCCTACGGCTATATCAAGAGCAACTGGCAGCAGGCGGTCGATCTCTACACGCGCCAGTGCTCGATTGGTGTGAACGCCAAGGACCTTGGCGATGATGGCCGCCACACTCGCCGCAGGCGGAAAGAATCCGGTGACCAGCAAACAGGTGATGGACGGCGCGAAGGTCCCCGGCGTCCTCGCGGTCATGGCCACGGCCGGGCTTGTATGACGACTCCGGCAAGTGGCTGTACCACACGGGGCTGCCCGCCAAGAGCGGCGTCGGCGGCGGCATCATCGCCGTCTCACCGGGCAAGTTCGGGATCGCCGTCGTGTCGCCTCCGCTCGACGCCGCTGGCAACAGCGTGAGAGCGCAGCGTGCGATTGCTCAGATCTCCAACGCGCTCGGCGGCAACCCCTACGCGGCAAAGCGTTAACCTGTCCGTCTCTTACGCGCCCGGGGTGGTCACTCGCGATCATCCCGGGCGTTGTGGGGACTGATCGCATGCAGGCGAGGTGAGTATCGGCAGCGGACGACTGGTGCTGTGTGCGGCGCTCCTCCTGCTGACATGCCGGACCGCGGCGGCGCAGCCACTTCCACAAGGAAACGTGTCCGGTCCGTCACCGCCGTCAGCCCAGGCCCGACGCAGCGCCGGCGCAAGCCCCCAAGGATCCCGAGCCCGTCGACTACTTCTTCCCCGACGTTCCGCGACAGGCGCTGATCTGGAACGGCGAACATTTCTGGATCAAGCCGATGTTCGCGATCATCGGTGACTACACGTCGTTCTCGCAGGACGACGACAGCGTCTCGCAGGTTGGTGCACAGGACGACACGCGGGAACTGCGCGCCGGACGCATTGGCGTCACAGTTCGCTCGAAGAGCAGGCTGCCGTGGCACTTCTACCTGACCGCTGACTACCAGGAGTCGAGGACCAGAGAGAACGCCATTTTCCAGCTCTACGACCTGGGAATCGGCATCCCCCTCGGCCCGGCGAATGTCTTCATCGGCAAGCAGAAGGAGACGTTCTCCTACGAGCTTGTCGAGATCTCGGCGTTGCTGCCGCAGCAGGAGCGCATCCTGCTGCCCTTCTTTCCCACCAGAAACATCGGAGTGAACTTCGCAGGTCCGCTCGCCGGCGGCCGCATGACCTGGGCCGTCGGCGCATTCAACGACTGGCTCACGACCGGCAGGGATTTCAGCAGGAACGCCACCGACTACACTGGCCGGATGACCGCTCTCGCGTGGGAGTCGTCAGACAAGACAGAATACGTCCATCTGGGCGCCGGATTTCGGAGTGGCGGAATTGACAACGGCATGATCCGCTTCGCCGGCCGCCCCGAATCGAACGTGGCCGACAAGTTCACCGACACCAAGGATTTCCCCTCCAGCGGAAGCAACGAACTGTCGCTCGAAGGACTCTGGTCCCATGGGCGGTTCTCGGTCCTGGGCGAGCACATCGGAGCGTGGGTCGATGCTCCGGAAACGGGCAATCCCCACTTCTCCGGGTACTACCTGGCAGGGTCGTGGATCGTGACCGGCGAGAGCCGTCCCTACGCCCGGGCCGGGGGATATGCCGGCGCAATCCTTCCCAGGCGCCGCTTCGGCGCCGTGGAGCTCGTGGCGAAGTATTCCCGCGTCGATCTCACCGACGGCACGCTCGACGGCGGCGTGCTCGACAAATGGCACTTTGGCGTCAACTGGTGGGCCTCTGCCCAGTGGAAGGTCGGGTCTTCCTACGGCGACGCCGATCTCGACAAGGCCGGGCTTCGCGGCAACACCCGGATGTGGCTGACCCGGATCCAGTGGCTGTATTGAGCTACCGGATCCCTACAGAATCCCCGTCCAGCCCTTTCGATATTCGCGCTTCAAGAATCTGTCGGCCTCGGGCGCGTTGGTGGCCTTCATTGCGGCCGCATCCCATTGCAGCTTCTTGCCGGTGCGGAACGCGACGTTGCCGAGGTGATTGGCTTCGGTGAGCCAGCCGGCGTACTCGAAATTCGCAGACGGTCGGCGCGCCCGTCTTGCAGGCGTTGATCCATTCCTCGTAGTGCCCGGGCGACTTCGCGATCGTCTGCGGCGGCCGCACGAACCCGGCGAAGTCCTTCTCGGGCAGCAGGACGTGCTTGGTGTAGTCGGCGAGGATCATGCCCTTCTCGCCGACGAACAGACAGCCGCTCGCCCACTGCGGGATGCCGCCGTCCTGCCAGATCTGCGGTTTGTCCTCGCCCTGGTGAAACGTCAGCGTGACGGGCGGCATGTCGCCGCGCGCTCCGTACTCGTACTTCGCGCTCATCGTCGCCGGCGCGATCTCCGGGTGCGCCGGTCCGCCGGTGGCCTCGATCGTGAGCGGCGCGTGGAGCTTCAACGCCCAGAAGGGCAGATCGTTCCAGTGGCTGCCGAGATCGCTCATCGTGCCGCTGCCGAAGTCCCACCAGCGATACCACTTCGGTCCGGGCACGTAGACGGAATTGAACGGCCGCGCCGGCGCCGGCCCAAGCCACAGATCCCAGTCGAGGCCGGCCGGGACGGGCTCCGCCTCCGGCCGCTCGGTGACGAATGCCACGTCCTTGTTGCGCTCGGCCGCCTCCTTGCTCTGCAGCCCCCACGCGCGTCCGACCCAGACGTGCGCCTCGCGCACGGCGCCGATCGATCCGCTCTGCACGAGCTCGACGACACGCCGGTAGTTGTCGCCGGCGTGGATCTGAATGCCCATCTGCGTGGCGACTTTCAGCTGTCGCCGCCTTCTCGCGGATCTTGCGCGTCTCCCAGATGTTGTAGGCCAGCGGCTTCTCGCAGTACACGTGCTTGCCGGCATCGAGCGCCAGCATCGTCGAGAACGCGTGCGTGTGCTCGCAGGTGCTGACGACCACCGCATCGAAGTCGCGTGGCGTGGTCGAAGACCTTCCGCAAATCGGAGAACGTCTTCGCCTGCGGATATTGCGCGGCGGCCGCCTGAAGCGCGGTGCTGTTCACGTCGCAGAGCGCGACGATGTTCTCGGAACCGACGCCCTTCAGGTTGGCGGCGCCGCGGCCGCCGGCGCCGATGATCGCCAGGTTCAACTTGTTGTTGAGGTTCTGCCCGCGCAGGATCGCGGGGGCCGCCGCTACTGCGCTGACGGCTGCCACGGCGCTGCCGACGAATTCCCGCCGCGTCATCCGACGACTGCTTCGGCTCATAGTGGGCGCTCCGTTTCTCCGGCTCAGGCCAGCCGCTCGATCTTTCCGCTATCGACACTGCGCTGCTCGGCTTCGAGAATGCGAAGCCCGGCGACGGCGTCAGCGGCAGTCACGCGCGCAGGCCGCTGTCCTGCGCGGACGCATCCGACAAAATACGCGAGTTCCGCCTGGTATCCATCGCCCGGGAGATCGACAGGCTCGCTCTTGCCGCCGGTGCTTACGACGAGCGCCGGCTCGCGACCGCTCTCGAAGTCGGCCGTCGCCCGCTCGAAGTTGACGGTGTAGCGCATCGTGAACGAAAAGCCGTCGGCCATGCACCACGCCCCCTCGGCGCTGACGACAGCCGGGCCGCGGTCGTACAGGTAGTCCGTTACGACGTGGTCGGTCTTGCCGCTCGTCTTCGTGTAGCCGCGGCTGAAGACGGCATCGGGCTGGCCGAACAGGTGAAACACGAAGTCCGTGTCGTGGATGTGGAGATCAAGGATGCCGCCGCCCGAGACTGCGCCGTCGGCGAACCAGCCGGGCGGCATCGCCGCGACGCGCCGGAAGGTCGACCCGAGGACCCGGCCGTAGCGCTGCTCGTCGACGGCTTGCTTCAGCCACGCCCACTGCGGCCAGAAGCGGATGCACATGCCAGGCATGAAAAAGCCTTTGGCGCGCGCGGCCGGCGTCGGCGATTCGCTGGGCGGAGGCCGAATCGAGGGCGAGAGGTTTCTCGCACAGCACGTGTTTGCCGGCCTCGAGTGCGGCGATCGCCAGCGCCTCGTGTGCCGGTGTCGGCACACAGATGTCGACGATGTCGACCTCGGGATTGTGGATGAGGGCTTGGAAATCCGTCGTCCCCGTAATCCCCGTCATGTCGAGTGTTTCAGCGGCTCCCGCGATGTTGCCCCATTGCCCCGAGAAATCGCCGCTCGCCCGCCTTGCGTCCTGATCGGCAACCGCAACGATCCTGGCCCCCGCCACCTTGCCGTAGGCGCTGATGTGCATCCGCCCCATGAAGCCGAGCCCGATGATGCCGACGCGCGTCATGTCAGTTTCCAATCACGCCGCGCAGAAAGTTGTGCGCGGTCTGCAGGTCGGCAACGCGCTGTGTGCCGGCCTCTCGTTCGAGCGCGAGGGTGCCCGTGAAGCCCTGACCGAGCGTCGCAAAGAAAGCGGGCCAGTCGACTTCGCCTGTGCCGACGACGACTTCATTGCCCCAGGTGCCAGGTGTCTTCGTGCGGGTCGCGTCCTTGACATGACACGACACGACATGGGGCAAAAGCGTCCTGAGGCCCGCGATCGGATCTCCTTTGTCGTACAGGATCAGATTGGCCGGATCGAAGTTGACGCGCACGTTCGGCTTGCCGAGTTCCTCGAGAAAGCCGCGCAAAGAGACTGCCTCCTCCTGGCCGGTTTCGAGACAGCACGTGAGGCCGTGGTCGGCGAAGAGATCGGCGACCTGGACGAGACGGCCCGCGAGCTTCGCATAGTCCGGGTCGCGCCGATCGTGCGGCAGGAATCCTGCGTGGAACATCACCTGGTCGAGGCCGGCCCGTTCCGCGATGGGGACCATTTGCCTGAAATTCGTGAACGTCTCGGGCCACGTGGCGTCGGGGACGATCCCGCCGGTCCGGCGGATCGACTCGAGCGTCGAATAGTCTTCGCCAACCGCCGCGAACATCCCGCTCGGGACGCGTGACACCCAGGTCGACGAGCTTCGCGATGCCGTCGGCCCAGTCACCGCCCCGGCGAATCGGGTCGATGGCGAGCTGCGTGCGGTGGATGCCGATGGTGTCGAGCTTGCCGGCGAGATCACGCGGGGAGGACGGTTCGAGCGACCAGCTGCAGATCGCGAGACGGTCTGAGAGATTCATCGTGGACGTATCTTACTGCGGCTTCGTCGGCCGATCGGCCGATTCGCCCAGGGCGCGATTGATTTGCAGAGGACGTCGTCGTACTGCCCGAGCTCATCAAGCCCCCGGGCGCCCTGGGAGGCGCAGAAACAGGGAGGTGGCTTGTATACTGTATACATGCCGAGGAAGCCAGGTTCATCTACGGTCGTGTCCGTGCGCGTCTCGGCCGATCTCGGTCGCCAGCTCGCGGCCGCGGCGCGGCGGCAGCGCCGGAGCCGCAGCGAGACGGCCCGGTCCATTCTTGAAGCGGCGCTGACCGCCGGCCCGGCGGCCGACCCGGCGAGGGAGGCCCGGCGCCAATCCCGACTCGCCAGCAGGCGGGTCTCCGAGCGGGATGTGCTCGACTTCATCGCGACGGCTGCCGATCTGCGAGGCTGGCGGTGAGACGCGGCGATATCGTCGTCGTGGCCACGAGAGGCGCGTACACCGGCAAGCCTCGTCCGGCGCTCGTCGTCCAGTCCGACTTGTTCAACCCCACGCACGCCAGTGTAAGCGTCTGTCCGATCACGACTGACTGCATCGACGCCGCGCTGTTTCGAATCCCAGTGCCTCCGGGCACCCGCACCGGTCTTCGATCGCCCTCGCAGGTCATGGTCGACAAAGTGGTCAGCGTTCCCCGAGCGGCGGTGGCCGGACCGGTCGGCCGCTGCGACGACGCCGAGATCGGCGCGGTGGACGACGCGCTGCGGCAGTGGCTGGCGCTGGCGTAGACTGACGGCATGAAGCGACGCGAGTTTCTGGCCACGGCCGGCCTGGCGCCAGCGCTGCTGGCAACCGCCCAGGAACGCAACAACCCCAGCGCGGCGAACGAGGCCGGATTCGTGCCGCTGTTCGACGGCAAATCGCTGGACGGCTGGTCGGTCGCGCGACGGTCCGGAATCGGCGTTCTATGTGAAGGATGGGGCGATCGTCGCGCACGAGAGCGCGGGCTTCCCGACGTGGCTGCGATCGGCGCACGGCAGTACGAGAACTTCGATTTTCAAGGCGAGTTCTTCGTGCAGGGCTGGATGAACTCGGGCATCTATCTGCACGCGCCGGAGCACGGCCGCAACATCTGGTGCGGGATGAAGATCAACATCTTCCACCAGGTCGATCGAACGCCCGCGCCCGAATCGATGGGCTCGGTGTTCCCGCTCGTGCCGCCGCTCACGGTCAACGTGAAGAACAAGGGCGAGTGGAACACGTTCCGCATCCTGATGGACTGGCCGCGCCTGCGCGTGTGGACCAATGACGAAATGATTCAGGACCTGGACGTCGAGACCGTGCCCGACTTGCGGCATCGGCTGCGCAGCGGGTACCTGGGATTTGAATCGCTGTCATATCCGATCCGCTTTCGGAATCTCCGGGTGCGCGAACTGCCCTCGAAGATTACCTGGACGCCCCTGTACGAGGCGCCCGAGGATCTGGCCAAGTGGCACATCTTCGACGGCAAGCCGACGTTCCAGGCGCTGGACGGCGTGCTGCACGGCGACGGCGATGGCCACTTCGCCACGAACGACACGTTCCGCGATTTCGAACTGCAGATGTACGTGCGGCACGTGCGCCATCACAACGGCGGCGTCGTGTTCGGCGGTCCAGGGCAGGGCGCGCCCGGGCGGCGCTACGAGATTCAGCTGCATGACGTCGAGGGCGCCCACTATCCGACCGGGTCGCTGTACTCCGTCAAGCGCGGGTCATATCCGCGGATCGAGCCGGAGCAGTGGTGGGTGTTCCAGCTGCGCGTGAAAGACACGACCTGCCTCGTCAGGATCAACGGCGACACCGTCATCGAGTACGACCGGCTCGAGCGAATCGGAGACGCCGGACCGATCGCCTTGCAGGCCCATGATGTGGGCCGGTGGACCGAGTACAAGCACATTCTCGTCCGGCGGATCTGACGCGGAAGATCGAAAAGGTATCGGTGCCTGGGCGGCCCGGCTGTCGGATCGGACGGCCGTGACATATCATGCCGCGATGCGCGACACCAAGATTACGCTGCCGGAGTCGGAAATCCCGACCCACTTCTACAACATCGCGCCGGATCTGCCGACGCCGCTCCCGCCGCCGCTGCATCCCGGCACCCGCGAGCCAATCGGCCCCGAGGCGCTCGCGCCGATTTTTCCGATGGGCCTCATCGCGCAGGAAGTGTCGCAGGAGCCGATCGATCGAGATTCCCGACGAGGTGCGCGACATCTATCGCCTCTACCGCCCGACCCCCGTGTACCGCGCGCACGCGCTGGAGAAGCTGCTCGATACGCCGGCGCGGATCTACTACAAGTCGGAGCACGTCAGCCCGGTCGGCAGCCACAAGCTCAACACCGCGCTCATGCAGGCCTAGGTCAACAAGCAGGAGGGCGTGAAGCGGCTGGCCACCGAGACCGGCGCCGGGCAGTGGGGCAGCGCGCTGTCGTGCGCCTGCCAGCTGATGGGCCTCGAGTGCATGGTCTACATGGTCAGGATCAGCTACGACCAGAAGCCGTACCGCCGCATCATGATGAACACCTACGGCGGCCAGGTCGTCCCGAGTCCGTCGCCGCTGACCAACGCCGGGCGCGCGCATCCTCGCCGAGCATCCCGACTCGACCGGCAGCCTCGGCATCGCCATCTCCGAAGCGGTCGAAGATGCGGCCGGGCGCGACGACACCAAATACGCGCTCGGCAGCGTCCTCAATCACGTGCTGCTGCACCAGACGGTGATCGGCCAGGAAGCGATGAAGCAGATGGAGCTGGCCGGCGACTACCCGGATCTCGTCATCGCGTGCCACGGCGGCGGCAGCAATTTCGCAGGCCTCGCGTTTCCGTTTCTCAGGGACAAGCTGCGAGGGCACGCGGAAGGCCTTGCGGGCGATCGCGGTCGAGCCGGCCGCGTGCGCCAGCCTCACGCAGGGCACGCGCGACTACGACTTCGGCGACACGGCCGGGACGACCCCGCTGATGATGATGCACTCGCTCGGACGGACCTTCATCCCGCCGACGCTGCACGCGGGCGGCCTGCGCTATCACGGTTCGGCGCCGCTCGTGAGCCACCTGCTCGCGGCCGGCGTGATCGAAGCGGAGGCGTACCACCAGGGCGAGGTGTTCGAGAGCGCGGTCATGTTCGCGCGATGTGAGGGCACGATTCCCGCGCCCGAGTCGGCGCACGCGATCCACAGCGTCATCAAGCACGCGCTCGCCGCGCGGCAAGCCGGCGAGACCAAAGTGATCCTGTTCAACCTGTCGGGACATGGCCTCTTCGATCTGGGCGCCTACGATGCGTTCCTCAACGGCACGATGGATCTGCAGCCTAGCATGAGCGCGTCAATCGGGTTCCCCGCTGCGCGTCGGCCTGAAGGCTGGCGCCTCCATCTTTGGCTTCGCCCTGGCCACGCGCCTCCTCCTTGCCCAGGCTCGCCCCGCAGGCTCCGGCGGACAAGCCGGACGATGTCTGCACGTTCACGTCGCAGACAGACGTGCCGACCGCCATGCGCGACGGCACGATCCTGCGATCGAACGTGTTCACGCCCGATCAGCCCGGTCCGTTTCCGGTGGTGATGATTCGGCTGCCGTACAACAAGGACCGCCCGATGACGAATTCCTATGGGCTGCCCGACGTGTACGCGTCGCATTGCTACATCGTCGTCTCCCAGGACGTGCGGGGACAGTACAAGTCCGACGGGACGTGGTACCCGTTCCGGAGCGAGGCGACCGACGGCTACGACACCATCGAGTGGGCGGCGCGGCTGCCGAAATCGAGCGGCAAGGTCGGCATGTACGGGCGCTCGTACCCGGGCGCGACGCAATGGCTGCCGGCGACGCTGCGGCCGCCGCACCTGGCCGCGATCGTACCGGCGATGACGTCGTCGGATTATCACGACAACTGGAATTACGATGGCGGCGCGCTGCTGCAGGCGTTCGCGGAGGACTGGCCTCCCGAGAGCATTGCGGCCAGCGCGATGCGCCATTTTCCAGACGGGGCGGCGCTCGGCGCCGAGTTCGCGGCCGCGCGAAAAGACTACCTGACCAAGTGGAGCCTGTTTCTTCCGCTGAAGGACTGGCCCGTCCTGCATCCGGAGGATCCGCGCATCGCCAGTTACTTCTATGACTGGGTGCGTCATCCGGACAACGACGACTACTGGCGGCAGTGGAGCATCCGCGAGCGTTGGAACCAGATCACCGTTCCGGCGCTCAATCTCGACGGCTGGTACGACATCTTCCTGAACGGCGCGGTCGACAACTTCACCGGGATGCGCAAGCACGGCGGGTCCGACATCGCACGGCAAGGCCAGCGGCTGGTCATCGGCCCGTGGGTCCACATCAGCTGGGTGCCGAAAGTGGGCCAGCTGGACTTCGGTCCCGAAGCCGCGAACCCGATGCAGCAGATGATGCTGCGCTGGTACGACTACTGGCTGAAGGGGATTCAGAACGGCGTCGACAAGGAACCGAAAGTCCGTTTGTTCGTCATGGGCGCGAACACGTGGCGGACCGCGAACGACTGGCCCGTCGAAGGCACGGCATTTCGCGCCTACTACCTGCACAGCCAGGGCGGCGCGAACACCGCGTCCGGCAACGGCTCGCTGGATACGAGGAAGCCTGAGGCGTCCGGGGGCAGCCGGATCGGTACAAATACGATCCGGCCAATCCCGTTCCCAGCATCGGCGGCCGCTTCATGTCGGTGCTTCCCGGCGGCCCGTACGATCAAGCTCCCGTGCTGACCAGGCCTGACGTGCTCGTCTACACGACCGCTCCGCTCGAGAAGGATGTCGAAGTTACCGGACCGATTACGGTGTCCCTGTACGCGGCGTCGTCGGCGACCGACACGGACTTCACGGCCAAGCTCGACGACGTGTATCCGGATGGGCGATCGATGGTGCTCAACTACGGCATCCAGCGCGCGCGCTATCGCGAGTCCGGCACGCATCCGACGCTCATCAAGCCCGGGCAGATCTACAAGTACGCGATTCAGGTGTGGCCGACGAGCAATCTGTTCAAGGCCGGCCACGCGATACAGGCTCGAGATCTCGAGCAGCAACTTTCCGATGTGGGATCGGAACCCGAATACCGGCCATCCGTTCGGTCAGGACGCCGAACTGCGAGTGGCGGATCAGACGATCTTTCACGACAAGGATCATCCCGTCCAGCATCACGCTGCCGATTCTGGAGTCGCCGATCAGGTAGCACGGAGAAGAACCCGTGACGAACGTTGCCACAGGCCACCACGATCCACGAGGCGTTCTCGATTGACCGCAATCCTTCGTCCTCTCGTCTCCGCCGACGTCCCCGGCGGCGATGGCGATCGTTGTGCGCCAGGTCGGCTGGAATCAGACGGCCGCCGACTGGATGCGATTCCTGCGCGCGCAGCCGGACGGCTGCTTCGCCGCCTCGGTCGGAGTCAACTCGTCGGCACAGTGACCACGATCGTCTATGAAGTCGCCAATCCTGGCCGTCGCCGCGACGTGACGCGCGCGGCTCGCCTGGATCGGCATGCTCATCGTCGACGCCGATCATCGCGGGCAGGGTCTCGGGCAGCGGCTGTTGGTCCGCGCCCTCGAGTTTCTGGATCCGCTGAGAATCTCGTGCGTCAAACTCGACGCCACGCCTGACGGAAGAGCGCTGTACGAAAAGCACGGCTTCGTCGTGGAACAGGCACTCGAGCGGTGGGAGCTTGCGCGGCCGTCCCCACCTCCGGCGACGACCACGCCAGGCCAGGCGGCCGCCGCCCATCGAAGACATCATCGTTCTCGACCGGCAACTGTTCGGCGCCGATCGCGGCGGACCTTCTGCGGTCGATCGGCCGCCGAGGCGCCGGACCTGACCGTCGTTCTGCGGACAGACAGGCGAGCGTCATTGGATACGCGTGTGGACGCCGTGGCACCCGCGCCGATCACCTCGGACCGTGGATGGCGCGCGACGCGCGGGCCGCGCGAGCAGGTGCTGCGGACATTTCTCGAGCGATCGGATCGACCGCTCGTCTACGTCGACTGCCTCACGAACAATCCCTGGTCATCGCGCCTGGCGGAGGCGAGTGGGTTTCGGCTCGTCGCGCCCGCTGACGCGCATGTGCCGCGGCGTCAATCGTTTCCCTGGGGAGACGAATCTGCTGGGCGCGATCGTGGGACCCGAGTTCGGATAGCGGCCGGATTCAACGTGCCTCATGGTGCAAGTCCTTACGGCCTGCAGCCACTCGTCGCGGCCTTCGCGCACGAACTCGTCGTCATTCAAGTGAGGATAGGCGCGATACACGCGGTCGATTTCGGCGGCCTGGCCCGGACTCAGCGTCTCGAGAGGATCCAGGCACCACGTGCCTTCGAGCAGGCCCTGCCGTCGCAGGACTTCGTGGAGGCCGGCGATGCAGCCGGCGAACTGGTGCGCCGCGTCAAAGAATGCCGCGTTCGCGTCGGTCACTTCCGCGGCGAGCTGGATGAGCCGAAGCGGCACCGCGCCGTCCGCAACGGCGGCGCGGCAGTCCTGCCACAGCTCGACGGCCCGGCGCGTCCACACGGCCCAGTGGCCGAGCAGGCCGCCGACGAGTCGCGGCGTCAGCAGATCCGTCACGATGCTGTCGTCGTTGCCGGTGTAGAGCGGCAGATCGCGGCCGGAATCGGCGACCGCGCGGATCACGTCGAGCGTCTGATATCGATTGAATGGCGCGATCTTGATCGCGACGACGTTGTCGATCTCGGCGAACTCTCGCCAGAACGCGTACGAGAGGACGCGGCCGCCGACGGCCGGCTGGAGATAGAAGCCCATGATCGGGATGACGGCGGCCACTTCACGACAGTGCGCGATGAGCTCGGCGTCCGTGGCGTCGCGGAAGGCAGACAGGCTCAACAGGCCGGCGTGAAAGCGGAGGGCCGCCAACTGCGCGGCCTCGCGAACCGCCTGGGCCGTGTCGCCGCAAATGCCGCCGATGCGAACGAGCGGCGCCGGCCGATCCGCATCGGCGCGGTCCATCTCCTCGGCGGCCAGGCGCAAGCACCGGATCGAAGAGTCCGACTGCGAGGGTCGCGAATCGCAAACTGGGTGGTGTGCACGCCGACGGCGATGCCGCCGGCGCCGGCGGCCGCGTAGTACCGCGTCAGCGCGCGCTGCCGTCGTTCGTCCAGCCGGCGCGCGGCGGTGAGCGCCAGCGGATGCGCGGGAATGACCATTCCTCGCGCGAGCAGCTCCCGCACCGCCGGATCCAGCACGTTCGCCATCAGAAGCGACCCGCGCGATCTTCGAAATGCGTGGGCTTGCCGAGCGTCTCGCCGCCACGGCCGATCCACTGAGCGATCCATGCGATCAATCGATCCGCCGTGACTTGCGGAGGTCCGAACAAGTCGTGCGACCGTCGCGCGTCGCTCAACAGCGCGTCGTCTGCTTCGACGCCGTCGAACAGCACCGGCTTGCCGAACCGTGCGGCGAACTCTTCGGCGACTGTCCGGACGCTCAACAGCTCAGGACCCGCGATGTTGATCACGAAGGGCGGCGACGTCGCGTGCGCCAGCGACTGAAGGCTCATGGCGCACGCGTCGCCTTGCCAGATCGCATTCAGATAGCCCATCCGCAGTGGCACGGCCAGCCCTGCGTAGACGCGCTGCGCGATGTCGACGAGCACGCCGTAGCGCAGTTCCGTGGCGTAGTTGAGCCGCAGCAGCGCGACCGGCGTGTGCACTGGTTCGGCTGAAGTGCTCGAAGATCCGCTCGCGCCCGACACAGCTCATCGCGTACTCGCCGACGGGCGTTCAACGGGTCTTCCTCCGCGCGACCCGCCGCCGCGGACGGCGGTCAAGCCATACACGTTGCCGGTCGAGAATGCCGCGATGCGGCTGCCTTCGTACCTGCTGGCACACGAGCGCCGGCAGGTACGCATTCATCGCCCACGTCAATGATTCCTGTCCAGTCGTGCCGAACTTCATGCCGGCCATGTAGACGACGTTCGGCGCGTCCGGCAGGCCGCATGACACGCGGGGTCGAGCAGGTCCGCCTGGATCGTCTCGATCCCCCATGACTGCAGTTGTCGGGGAAGATCTGGCGAAGAGAACCTGAGACGCCAATGACCCGGCGGTCGATGCCGCGCAGACCGACGCCCGCTTCGCCATCCGGGCGAGCGTCGGGCCCATCTTGCCTCCGACGCCGAGCACGACGATGTCGCCGCGGCAGGCGGCGCAACGCGTCCACCGTCTGCGGCCGATGGCTCGCTCAGACAGATCGTCCAGTTCGGCGACGCTCGCGATCGTGTCAGGCAGTCTCACAGCCAGGCCGAATCGGTTCGGAAACCTTGGACGAGGTCCCACAGATCAACAGGCTCTTCTGCCGTCGATCGACGTGTGGGCGTGGGCCGGAGCACCGCGGTCGCTGCGATATACTGAAACTGCTGTATTTCATGGGGAGATTTCGACGAATGAATGTGCCTTTCTACGGTCATCAGCGGCAGTACCACAACATCAAGAAGGAAATCGACGCCAACATCTCCGAAGTGCTCGAGAGCGGCCAGTACGTCATGGGGCCGATGCTCAAGCGCTTCGAGCAGGAGTTGGCGGCCTATCACGGCACCAAGTACGCCATCGGCGTCGGCAACGGCACCGATGCGCTCTGGCTGTCGTTCATGGCGCTCGGCATCGGGCCGGCGACGAGTGCATCACGCACACGAACACGTTCTTTGCCACGGCCGAGGCCATCTGGATCGCCGGCGCCACCGCGGTGTTCGTCGACTCCGACCCGAAGACCAACTGCATCGATCCGGCCAAGATCGAAGCGGCGATCACGCCGAAGACCAAGGCCATCGTGCCGGTGCATCTCTACGGCCAGTGCGCGGACATGAAGGCGATTCGCAAGATTGCGGACAAGCACAAGCTGCTCGTGATCGAAGACAACGCGCAGGCGTTCGGCGCGCACGGGGACGGCTTCAAGATTGCCGAGCTGTCGCGACGCCACGTGCACGAGCTTCATCATCCAGAAGAATCTCGGGCACCTTCGGCGACGGCGGCGCGGTCGTGACCAACAACGAGACGATCGATCGCGCCGTGCGCCGGCTGCGCAACCACGGCTCCGAGAAGCGCTCGTGCCACAGCTACGGCTTCAACAGCCGGCTCGACGACATCCACGCCGGCGTCCTCAGCGCGAAGCTCAAGCACATCGACGCCGGCAACGACCAGCGCCGCAAGTGGGCGGCCCGCTACACGGCCGGCCTCAAAGGCGCGAAGAGCTTCACGCTGCCGTACGAGATGCCGGGCTACCGCCACGTGTTCCATCTGTACGTCATCGAGACGAAGAACCCGGCGCACCGCGATCCGATGCTCGAGTTCCTCAACAAGAACGGCATCGACGCCAAGTCCCACTACCCGATCGCGATCCACCAGCAGGACGGCTATCCCTGGGGCAAAGGCGCGCGCATCGTCGGCCCGATCCCGAACGCCGAGCGCAACGCCGCCTGCTGCATTTCCATGCCGATGTTCCCCGAACTGACGCAGGAAGAAGTGGACTACTCGATCGCGAAGGCGCTCGAGTGGGACCGCACGGTGGGCGCGTGAGCGGAGAGAACTCGTGAGCGAGCAAAGCGAGCGAACCCGCGCGAACGGAGCGGGGCAAGGGGCCCCCGCGAGTGAGCGCGCTGGGGGGGCCGCGGGGGCGAAGCCCCCCGGACCATATAAGGTCGTCGTCGTCGGCATGGGCAAGCGGGGCATGCACCATGCCACCGCGTTCCAGGCCAACGACCGGTTCGAGGTCGTCGGGCTGTGTGACATCGATCAGAAGCGGGTCGACGACGCGGCGGGCAAGCTGGGTGTGGCGTTGAAGGGCACCGACGCTGCGGAGATCGCACGCGCGGCGAAGCCGGACGTGTTCTGCTTCTGCACGCTGCCGACCATCCGGACGTCGATGATCGAGATCGGCATCGCCAGCGGCGCCAAGCTGATCGCGATGGAGAAGCCGGTTGCGCTGACGAGCGCGGAAGGCTTCAAGGTTCGCGATTTGATCGCGAAGAGCGGCATCAAGGTCGTGGTCAGCCACCAGCACCGGTACGGTCAGCATTACCAGAAAGTCGGTGAGATCATCGCGAGCGGCGCGCTCGGCCGGATCAACACCGTCTACGCGACCGCCACCGGCTGGATGATGCACATGCTGTCGCATCTGATCGAGTACACGCCGCTGGTACGCCGGCGATCCCGACGCGGAGTGGGTCATGGCGCAGGCCGCCGGCCGCGGCAAGTTCGGCGACGTGCACCCGTCGCCGGATTACATCGCGGGCTTCGTCCACTATGCCAACGGCGTGCACGGCGTCATCGAGTGTGGCGCCGGCGCGCCGGACGTGCCCGAGGCCGATGCCTGGTGGCGCAAGTGCCGCATCGGCGCGCAGGGCACCGACGGCTTTGCGGAGGTGCTGACCGGCGGCGGCTGGCGCGCGGTGACCAAGACCGGCTCGTCCTCCGGTCCGGGGTCCATGAACTACGACCTCGACATGCCGCCGTACATCCAGGACATCGCCGGACTGGCTCGACGGCACGCGCGTGCACCCGTGCAATTTCGCCAGCGCCTACCAGGGCTTCGAGATCATGATGGCCTTCTGCCGCTCGGTCGCCGAGGGCGGCCAGATCGCCCTGCCGCTCACGGCGCCCGCCGACGAACTGGCGCTGCTCACGCGCGCGGTGGCGGATCGAAAAGTGCTGCTGGGCATGGCCGGGCAGCGCGAAGGAATATCAGACGTAGAGAATCCTCGGGCATTGGCGGGAGAGCCCTGGGCCTTCGGCCCGGGGATCGCCCAGCGTCCACGCGCCTCACCCTGCGTGGCTCCCAATCGGTCCGCAGACAACGCGACAGGCTCGTGCTCGAGTCTGGTGATAACACCGACGGGTCCAGGACCGTCATAGAGGCCGTGCAGACATTCCTGCAGGATCTTCGTTACGCCAGTCGGGCGATGGTCACCATGCGCGGCGCCGCCGTGGCGGCCGTGCTGACCCTTGCGCTCGGCATCGGCGCCACGACGACGATGTTCAGCGTGGTGTACGCGGTGCTGTTGCGGCCGCTTCCGTTCGCCCATGCAGATGGGCTGGCGATGGTGTTCACGACGCAGATGACACGGCGTGATGGACTTGTGCGCCTCCGCTGGTCGTGGCCGCGATTTCTCGAGTTGCAGAAGTCGACCACGTCCTTCGAGACCATGGCGGCACATACCGCGCCGCTCGTGGCCGTCAGCGGCGGTGAAGGCGAACCGGAACAGATCGACGCCGAGGTCGTGTCGCCAGAATATTTCCGCGTCCTGCGCGTGACCCCAATCGCCGGCCGTCTGTTCGACGCCGACGAATCATCGCCCGCGACCGCCCGGCCGGTGGCGATGGTAGGCGCGCGGTTATGGCGACACCGATTCGGTGCGGACCCGGCGCTCGTTGGCCGCACGGTACGCGTCAACGATGTGCCGCTCACCGTCGTCGGTATTCTGCCCGACGGGTTTGCCGGACTGAGCGGCAAGTCCGAGCTGTGGATTCCTCCACCGATGGCGGCGCGGCTCTCGTACGCCGAGTATCTGACGACGCCGCAGAATTTCATCAGCGTCGTCGCCAGGCTCAAGGACGGCGTCAGCCTCGTGCAGGCCAATGCGGAGCTTGCCGCGATCGGATCGCGGCTCGCCCCGGCCGCGGGCGTGGAGTCGCCACCGGGCGCTGCGTGGAGCGTCGTTGCGGTAGCGCTCGATGACCTGCGCGCCGATCCAGCTGGTGAGGCGATCGGCGCTCGTGCTGATCGGGGCGGCGGGCTGTGTCCTCTTGACCGCGTGTGTGAACGTCGCGAGCCTGTTTCTGGCCCGCGTGCGGGCGCGGCGCCGCGAGATGGCAGTCCGCCTGGCGATCGGGTCGAGCAGACGGCGCCTGATTCAACAACTGCTGACGGAAGGGCTCCTGATGGCCGTCCTCGCGGGCGTCGCGGGAACGGTGCTCGCCGCGTGGGGCATCCGCGTGCTGGCGCGTACGGTGCCCGGCATCATTCCAAGCGGCAGGACAGACTACCTCACAGCCTCCACGATTCGGCGGCCCGTCGCTCGACGTCAGCGTGCTCCTCTTCGCGCTGCTGATCGCCATCGCGACGACGGTCGTGTTCGCCCTCGTCCCCGCGATCCAGGCGTCGCGCGCCGACCTGACCACCGCGCTCAAGGAGCACGAGAGAGGGAGCGCGCGGCAGGGGCACACGCTGTCGGTGCTCGTCGTCACTGAAGTGGCGTGTCGCGTCCCTGTTGCTTTTCGGCTCGGGACTGCTTCTGGAAGGCTTCGTACGGATCCAGAACAGACAAACGGGATTTATTTCTGACCGCGTGCTCACGTTCTGGGTGCGGCCGCCGACCTCACGCTATGCCGTCACCGAAGGGCCGGCGATCGTCGAACGCCTGCTCACGCGGGTGCAGTCCGTGCCGGGCGTCGAGTTCGGCGGCGGTGAGTCGATGCACACCGTTCACGGGGTGCTCGGGCGGCACCTTAGTGTTCCCGGATCGACCAGCCGATCGGGCCAACACGATCGGTGTCGGACGGCACTACGTGTCCGCTGACTATTTTCGCGCGCTCGGGATTCCGGTCCTGGCCGGCCGGGCGCTGAGCGCGACGGATCGCGCCGGTTCACCGTTGGTCGCCGTCGTCAACGAGACTGGCGCGCGGCGGTTCTGGCCGGGCACGAGTCCAATCGGCAAACGTGTCTGGTTCGATACCCCCTTCGCCCCGTTCTCGGACCACACGCGCGACGTCGAGATCGTCGGCGTCGTCGGGGACGTGAAATACGGGGGCGTTGACCAACCGGACAACCCCAACCGCGCAGACCTTTACACCTCTTATCTTCAGTTTTCGTTTCCGGACACGATGATCATCGTCAAGGCACGCGGTCCGGCCACGCCGCTTGTGCCCGCCTTGCGGCAGGCGGTGGCGTCGGTCGATGCCGCGCTGCCGATCTACGACGTGCTCACGCTGGACGACCGGATTGCCGCGGCGGTGGCGCGACCGCGGTTCAATGCCGCGCTGTTGAGCGCGTTTGCGGTCGCGGCGCTCCTGCTCGCCGCCATCGGCGTCTATGGCGTCCTGTCGTACTCCGTGTCGTCACAAATGCGCGACATGGGCGTGCGGATCGCACTCGGCGCCGACGCGCGGCGCGTTGTCGCGCGGATCCTCGGTCAGGGCTTGCGGCTCGCGGCGATCGGCGCCGTGATCGGCCTGCTGGGCGCCCTGGCGATCTCAAGGGTGGTGCGGGGAGTCGATGTGTTCGGACAGGGCGCGCCGGTCGGCGCCCCCCGCCTGTTCGTGGCCGTTGCCGTCGTGATGCTGACAGCGGCCGGGGTGGCGGCGTTTCTTCCCGCACGCCGAGCTGCGCGTGTCGATCCGATGATTCTTCTTCGGCACGAGTAGGCGCCCACCACCGCCCAGTGGGCGCGCGCTGCAGAGGGACCGCGCCGGCACTCCATCGTCAACCGACGGGTCCATCCGCGATCTCAGCGTGCGGCCGTCGCCAGCCACTCGGCGACCCGCGCCTGAAACTTCACTCCAAAGCGGTTGAAATCCACCGGCGTCTCGAGCGTCACGCCGGGTACGTGCGAGACTTCGGCGCGCACGTCGGCGACGCGCGCATACCGGTCAAGGGTGGGCGCGATGAGCAGCACGGGCCTCGGCGCACTCAATGCGAGCGCGTCATCGAAGTCGAATGGCAATTGCGCTTCGTGGCCGACGAAAAAGCCCAGCCGCGGCATCAGCCCGTGCAGGTGCGAGAAGTGCCTGATGCCTTCGACCCCGCGATCCGCCGTGTCGAGCCGCAGCGGATCGAAACCCGAAACCGACGCGAGCGCATGGACGCGGCTGTCGAGCGCCATCGTCAGCAACCCGACCTTGGCGCCGAGCGAGTAGCCCATCAGCGAGATGTGCGACGCGTCGACCTCGTCGAGCGCCGTGACGGCGTCGATCGCCGCGCGGGTGTCGGTGACCATCTTTCCCATCAGCGACCATTTCGGGATATCGGCGATAGAAGTCGCGCGCGTCTCGCACGCGCGCGCCGAAGCCGATTTGATCGAACGCCAGGACCGCGAATCCCCGGTTGACGAGATCGGGGATCGACGGACGCTGCTCGAGCCGGTAGTCCGCGCCGGTTGGCTGCCACGGCGACGCGACCGACCAGCCGTTCTGATAACTGTACCCGTGAAGCCAGATGATCACCGGCCATTTGCCGGCCGGCTTGGCAGCCGGGTAGAAGAGGTCGGCTTTGAGGTCGTCGCCGAAGGGCAGCTCGGCCCAACCCATGCCGCTTCTGGCCAGTCCCGCTCGTGCGGTCGCGTCCGAGCCGGGGCGTTTGAACAACCCCGACAGCCAGCCGTCACCCGTGCCGCCGGCCGGCAGTCTGGTGGCCACCAGCCGCGTCACTCCCGGTGGCGTGTCGCCGAGGGCCCACTCAATGCGCTTCGCTCTCGCACTTGCATCGTCACCCGCCCGAAACGTGGCGACCGGATACGACGCGGGAATGATGGTCTCGCCCGACAGCGTCTTCCACGCGTCGAAGGTGTACCCGTTCACCCAGGTCTCGACCTTGGCATGTGGCCGGCGGCCGAAGACCGCATCGAGGAAGTCCATGAAATCCTCGACGTTGCCGGCCGTGGTCTCGTGCTCGCCCTCCCGAAGGTTCAGCCAGATATTCTGATCGCGTCCGAGGAATTGATAGACGCGGCGCGCCGATCGATAGGCCTGCTCGAAGCCGAATGGGTTGCCCGCCGACTCCGCGTAGCCGGAGTACATCATCAGACCGCGCGGCGCGACGAGTGCCAGCAGCGTGTTCTGATCGATCGGCAGCTTGTCTTCGCGACCGGCGAAGAAGCGCAGCCGCGGATGGAACCAGTGCGGCTGCACGCCGGTGAGCAGCTCGATGCTCTCGTTGGCGAAGGGCTCTGTCGTGTAGCGCCACGGGTCGCTTTCGCCGCTGTTGCCACTCGAGGCGATGATGGCGCCGATACGCTCGTCTACCGCGGCGGCGAGCAGAGCCTGCTTGCCGTTGCGCGAATGTCCCGCAAGGCCGATCTTCGCCTTGTCCACTTCCGGCAGCGTCGTCAGGTAGTCCACCGCCCGCGAGGCGGCCCAGGCCCGGCGCGCCAGAGACGACCAATCGAACTCGGGATAGACCTCGATCCAGGCGTCCGAGTCGTCCGGATCGGCGGGCCGAGGGTCGGCCGCGTGATAGACGCACGCGATATAGCCCCGGCGCACGGCGGTGTAAACCCATGGCACGGTGCGAGGGTGATTGGTCAGAAACACCGGGAAGGGACCGGCGCCATCGGGAACGATCACGTCCAGACGCAACGTCGCGCGGCGGTCCGGCCCAAACTCGAGCCGGACTTCACGAACCGTGGCGCCGCCTTCGTCGATGGGTGGCTGTCACGGTCGTCCGGAGATTGCCCGGCGCGGGCGGCATCCTCCCGAAGATCCAGTGTTCGACGTCGGCGCGAAGCAGCTGTTTCTGCCGCGTCCACAGCGCTGGAGTCGTCACCGGCGTTGCGCGGCCGTTCTCGTGGATGACGAGGGGATCCGGCAGATCCGGCATTGACGGCATCGCGTCGAAGTCAGGCGGCAGCTCGCCCGTGCGACGCACCCAATCCTCCCACGTCCGGTCGTACGCGCTGATCCGTCCGACGGCAGGCGGCCGGCTCGGATTCAGCACCTTCAGCAGCTCATCCAGGACGTGGCGCCGCTTCTCGAGATCGGACGATTGCGCGTGCACGATCGCGATGCCCAGGATGAGTAAAAAGATGAGCAAGAACAAGGGACGAAGGGCAGTCTTCATTTGGCGGATGTTATACCTCCCGTAACCCGGAGGGGAGGGGCGCGAGGACGGTCTTCGTCCTCCCGGCTCGGACTATCCGGGAGATCGCTTGTTTGACGTGGTAATCTGCGCCAACGCCCTTGCGGGCTCGGCACTTTACCACGTCACGTCAGGCGATTTCCGGCACCAGGACTTGTGTTGATGTCTCAGCCGCACCGAACTGCGCCGGCGCGCATTGTCAGCGACTACGAAGCCTACCTGTTCGGCGAGGGGCATTGGCTCAGGGCGTGGGAGAAGATGGGCGCCCGTCCAGCCGAGATCGACGGCGCGCACGGATATGCCTTTGCGGTGTGGGCACCGAACGCGCGCCGCGTGTCGGTCGTCGGAGACTTCAACCAGTGGGACGGGCGAGCTCATCCGATGCGGAACCTCGGAGCCAGCGGGCTGTGGGAACTGTTTATTCCCGGGCTGCCGGAGGGGCAGGTTTACAAGTTCGAAATCCAGTCCGAGCAGGGTCCGCCGTTTCTGAAGGCCGATCCCTACGGACTGTTTTCCGAGCTGCCGCCCCGCACGGCTTCGATCACGTGGCACCTCGGCCGCCACGAATGGCGTGATCACACGTGGATGGAGGCGCGCCGCGATCGCGGCACCACGCTCGACGCGCCCATGGCGATCTACGAGGTGCATCCGGGATCATGGCGCCGGAAGCCGGAGGAATCGAACCGGCAATTGACCTGGCGCGAACTGGCCGCGGAGCTCGTGCCCTACGTGAAGGAGATGGGCTTCACGCACATCGAGTTCATGCCGGTGATGGAGCATCCCTATGAGCCGTCATGGGGCTATCAGGTCACGGGGTATTTCGCAACCACCAGCCGATACGGCACACCGGACGATTTCCGCCACCTGATTGACGAGTGCCATCTCCACGGCATCGGCGTGATTCTCGACTGGGTGCCGGGACATTTCCCGAAGGACGCCCACGGTCTGGCGTGGTTTGACGGCACCGCACTGTACGAGCATGACGATCCGAGGCTGGGCGAGCATCGGGAGTGGGGCACGCTCATCTTCAACTACGGACGGCACGAGGTCCGCAACTTTCTGGTCGCCAACGCGCTGTACTGGCTCGAGTCCTTTCACATCGACGGTCTGCGCGTCGACGCCGTCGCGTCGATGTTGTATCTGGACTACTCACGCCAGCCCGGTGAGTGGCTGCCCAACAAGTACGGCGGCCGTGAAAACCTCGATGCGATCGATTTCCTGCGAGAACTGAACTCGCTGACACATTCGTATCAGCCCGGTACATCGACGATTGCCGAGGAATCAACCGCGTTTCCCGCGGTGAGCCGGCCGACCTGGGTCGGAGGCCTCGGGTTCACGTTCAAATGGAACATGGGCTGGATGCACGACATCCTGACCTACATCACCAAGGACGCCGTTTTTCGCCGCTGGGAACATCAACACCTGACGTTCTCGATGTTGTATGCCTTCAACGAGAATTTCGTGCTGCCGTTCTCGCACGACGAAGTCGTGTATGGGAAGGGCGCGATGATGAGCAAGGTCCCGGGAGATGCCTGGCAGCGCGCCGCGACGCTCCGGGTGCTGTACACGTTCATGTACGTGCATCCAGGGAAGAAACTGCTGTTCATGGGCGCCGAAATCGGCCAATGGCGCGAGTGGAGTCACGAGTCGTCGCTGGATTGGCACCTGCTCGCGTCCGAACCGAACGGCGGGCTGCAGCGCTTCGTCCAGGCGCTGAATCGCGTATACACGGCCGAACCGGCGCTGTACGAGGTCGATTTCGAACCGCACGGCTTTGAATGGATTGACTGCAATGACTACGAATCGAGCGTGATCTCGCTCATTCGTCGCGGCCGGAATCCACAGGACTGGGTCGTCGTGGTCCTGAACTGGACGCCGGTCGTGCGGCAGGGCTATCGGGTTGGCGTACCCGAGGCCGGCTACTACCGCGAGGTGCTGAACAGCGATGCGTCCTATTACGGCGGCGGCAACATCGGCAACGAGGGCGGCGCCTCCAGCGCGCCGATCCCGGCGCACGGGCGCCCGCACTCCTTGACGCTCACGCTCCCGCCATTGGGCGGGCTGATACTGAAACGTCAAACGTAGAGCTTCGAGCTTCGAAGCTACTTCTCACCCGCGATCTTCAGAATCATCTCCCACTGCGTCTCGGTAACGGGCATCACCGAGAGCCGCGGCATGTAAGTCAGCGGAAAATCGCTGAAGCGCCGGTCGGCCTTGACCTCAGCCAGCGTGACGGGCCGCGGCAGCTTCTTGATCGGCACGAGATCGACGACGTGCGACTTGCCGGTGCGGTCGGCCGGGTCGGGGTACGCTGCCGTCGCGGCTTTCGCGATGCCGACGACGGCCTTCTGGGCGCCGGTGTGGTAATAGAAGACGAGGTCGCCCTTCTTGATCGATCGGAGATGCTTCTGCGCGAGCGGATTCCTGACGCCGCTCCAGGTCGTTCCCCGGTCTTTGACGAATGCGTCGAAGCTGTAGTTCTCGGGCTCTTCTTTGACAAGAAAAGGCATGCCTGCGATTTTACCCGCGACGAAGAAGGTCAGCGCAACCGCAATGGGCGGTCACGACGCCGGACGAAACCACAGGGCTCCGGGATTCCCAGGTGAGGACCCCGGACCCCGGAACCCCAGAACCCCAGAACCCCAGAACCTACTTGATCGAAAGATGATCCACGGCCTTCGCCACGCCGTCAGTCGTCCTGGCGATTTCCATCGCGCGCGCCCGGCCGGCTTGGGACTTGACCGTTCCCTTCAGCGTGACAACATGATTGTTCGTGTCGACGTTGATGTCGCTTCCCTTGAGCAGATCTTCGTCCACGAAGCGGCTGTGGATCTTCGTGGTGATCCAGCTGTCGGTGATCACCTCGCCGGTCTTGCTCACGCCTTCTTTGGTCTTCTCGCCGACGGTTTCAGTCGTCGACTTGGCTTTCTCGCCGACTGCGGCCGAGGCCTCCTTCGTCTTCTCGACCACGTCCGCGCCGGCATCCTTGTCGATGACCAGCCGGTTGTCCACGCGGGTGATGCCAGGCACGCGTGCGTCGCGCCCGGCACGCACCTTCTCGGCATCGGTCTTCACTTTACCGGTCAGCGTCGCGACGCCATCTTTCACCGACACATCGATGTCGAACTTCTTCAATGACGCGTCCGCTTTGACCTTGGCGTCGATCCGATCGGCCAGCGTCTTGTCATCGACCTGATTGGCCTGCCTGGCCGGCGAAGGCTTCGCGGTAGGAGCCGGGTTGGCGTTGTAGCTCTGCGTGTCTGGTGTCGTCCGTGCGGATACCGGCCCAGCGACAAGCGCCCCGGCGGCCGCAAACGTGATGATGCGCAAGCTCAGTGCTTTCATTGCGTTCCCCCAAGTAGAAAGAAATGCCGTTCGGCGGGGCCGGGTCGGCCCAAAGCGCCACGGCAACCTGTGAAATTGCAAGTACCAGACCAGTCCGCGCGGCCCCGAGATGTCTTGGATGCGGACAGAAAAATCGTCTAAATCAATTCACTATGCGTTTGGCTCCGTAGTCTGGCGGGTGCCATTGCGACGACGACCTGCAGGCAAGCGCGCGACACAATTGCTGTCATGACAATCGCCGTCGTCAACAATTGTGTGGACCCTTTTCGCAACCAGGAACCGGCACGGGATCCCGCCCGGCGAGATCCCACAACGTTGTCGTTTACATTCCCACATCCTCCACAGAATTGACGGGCGTTGACTCCGCCTGTCGTTCGGCCACAGGGATCGCAAAGGATGATTCTCCCGGGGCGGACGACCGGCACGATGCGCGGCCGCGGCGGGCGGCGTCTGAAGAATGTGGCAACGCCTTTGCTGATGACCGGCAGCGATGCTCATCAGGCCGCTCTCCATCGCGCTTCTCGCGCTTGGCCTCCCGGCGGCGCAAGGTCGCGCGACGTTTGCGTCATTCCCACAAAGACTGTTCCAGAATCCTCCGGGCCTCGTTCCGGTCCGTCCTCAACCGGCCGATGAGCATCTTCCGACGCACCTGAAATTTCACTCCGGCCTCGCGGGATTCGTATTCCGCCAGGTCGTCGCTCGCGCGAGCCGCCGTTTGCTCGATCCAACCTGCGAGCGGATTTTCACAGACTTTCGCGATGCCGCCGGCGACAGCCTCACCGCCGGGCTGGTCGCCGCCGGCCAGACGCCTGTGCAGTTCATGTCTCAGCTCTGGTGGGTGGATGCCAGCGACGGCGATGCGTGCCGGGACAACGGCAATATGGCGGCCTTCACTACCCCCCATGGCTACGTCGTCTACGTCTGCGGGACTCGCTTTGCCGATATGACGTACTCGCTGAACGGAATGCAGGGGGAAATGATCGTCATTCACGAGATGCTGCACGCGCTTGGTCTCGGCGAGAACCCGCCGACGAGCGGCCAGATCACGGCGCGAGTGACGGCGAGGTGCGGCGGGTCGACTGATCCGGGCTAGAAGGTCCGGCGGGCGATCCACTCGCGAAGCAGCGAATCGATGACGACGTAACGCCCTTCTGCCTCGCGGGTGATCAAGTCGAGCCGCTGCAGGGCGCCAAGCGCCGCCTGGACGCTGGACGCGCCGCCGAGCCGATGGCGGTCGCGCGCATCGGCGCCAAGAATTTCCACGCCTTGCTCGATGACCACTGCCCGGAGCACCGCGCGCTGCGCCAGCGTCAACCGTTGCCAGATGGCCTCGAAGAGCGTGTCCTGCTCGGCCAGCAGCCGGCGCAGGGTCGCATGCAGATCGTCGAGCCCCGCCCGGCGCCGGTCGTATGGCACGTCGTCCCACATTTCGTGGGCGAGACGTTGCACATCGTATGGGAGGTTTCCGGACAGATCGACGATGGCGGCGCCGAGGCCGCGCTCGGGCGCGACGCCCGACTTGCGGAATCGATTCTCGACGAACTCCGCAAACAGACCCGCCGGAATCTTGTCCAGCCGCATGACGGGCCCGGCCTTGTAGAACGGTCGTTTGCGGCCAATCATCTGCTCCATCAAGCTCGGCTCGGAGCCGGCGAACACATAGCCGACCCGGCGCTGCTGCTGAACCGCCGCGCGCAGCGTCTGTTCGACGCTGCCGCCGTCGTAGCTGGCGATCGCCTGAAACTCGTCCAGCGCAATCGCCAGCCGCCGGTTCAGGCGCGCCGCAATCCGCGCCGGCAGCGCAAAGACCTCCTCTGCCAGCCGCGCGGCGTCGCGGTCGGTCCGCACGGTCGGGAAGGACAGACGGAGGCCGCCGCCGCCGTGGCCGGCTTCGACGCTGACTTCCGGCCGGATCCCGGTGAACAGCTCACGGAGCCACGATCGCGTGCGGGCCGTTCGTGTGTCGAGCGCAACAAGCGCCTTCGTGTAGCCTTCCAGAAACCCCACGTAGGAACTGAAGCTGCTCACGGTCAACTCGAGGGTCGCGATACGGCGCTTGCCCAGGACCGCGAGCGCCTGCCGGATGAGCGAGGACTTGCCGTACCGTCGCGGGGAGATGAGGAAGACCTTCTGCCCGTCGGCGAGGTCGGTCGTGAGACGCGCCAGCTCGGCCTCGCGATCCACGAAGGCGGAGGCAGGCACGATCTCGCCGTAGACGAACGGGTTTTCCTCGGTCACCAGCGGCCTCCTTCCGGCATTATGCTGTATTGCGTAATGATAACGCAGAACAACGTAATGGAGCGCGGCTGCTGCTACTCGGCGCCGATCCCGAGATAGGTCCGCAGTTTCTCGTCGTCGAACTTGCGCTCGGCCTCCGGCTCGCGCGTCAGGAGAGAGGCGGCGATGCCGGCAAGGAAGCTGGCGGGCATCGAGACGATCGCCGGATTGCGCAGCGGGAACAAGGCGTCCGGCTTGTGCAGCAGATCGACCCAGACGGTCGGGCTCAAGACGATCAGGGCGACCGAGAGGACCGCGCCGGTCAGAATCGCACACACGGCGCCGGCGGTGTTGAACCGCCGCCAGACAATCGAGAGCAGGAGCGGCGGAAAGTTCGCGCTCGCCGCGACCGCGAACGCGAGGCCGACCATGAAGGCGACGTTCTGGCCCTTGAACAGGATCCCCAGGAGGACGGCGAGGAGGCCGAATCCGATCGTCGCGCCGCGCGCCACCCGGATCTGCTCCCGCTCGCTGGCCGCGCCGCCGCGGACGACGTGCGTGAAGATGTCGTGGGAGAGCGCGCTGGCGCCCGCCAGCGTCAGGCCGGCCACGACCGCGAGGATCGTGGCGAAGGCGACGGCGGCGATGAATCCAAGGAACGCCGTGCCGCCGAGCAGCTCCGCGACGAGCGGCGCCGCCATGTTGCCGCCGGCGTCAATGCCTTTGATGATGTCCGCGTCCGACCAGGGCCGACGCGCCGAACCCGACAATCGGGATGATCAGGTAGAAGTAGCCGACGAACCCGGTGGCGTACAGCACGGAGCTGCGCGCCGCGCGCGCGTCCGGCACGGTGTAAAAGCGCATGAGAATGTGGGGCAGCCCCAGCAGCCCGAGCATCAGTGCGAGTCCCAGCGAAATGGCGTCGACGGGATCGGTGACCAGCCCGCCAGGCTCGAGCGCGCCCTGGCCGTAGCGTGCGGCGACCGCCGCATACAGGGCCTGCGGGGAAAACTGAAACTGCCGGAGCACCAACGCCGTGAGCAGGGTCACGCCGAAGAGCAGCAGGATCGCCTTGATGATCTGCACCCAGGTCGTCGCAATCATTCCGCCGAACAGCACGTAGGCGAGCATGACGACGCCGACGCCGGCGACCGCCCACTCATAGGGAAGGCCGAACATGAGCTTGATGAGGTTGCCGGCGCCGACCATCTGTGCGAGCACGTAGAACAGCAGCGTGAGGATGCCCCCGAAGGCTGACGCAATCCGCACCGGTACCTGGCGCAGCCGGAATGCGACGACGTCGGCGAAGGTGAACTTCCCGAGATTGCGCAGCGGCTCGGCGACCAGAAAGATGAGCGCGGGCCAGCCGACCAGCCAGCCGGTTGCGTAGATCATCCCGTCGTAGCCCCTGAGCGCGACCAGGCCGGCGATGCCGAGGAACGAAGCCGCGCTCATGTAGTCACCCGCGAGCGCGAGGCCGTTCTGTAACGGGCTGACGGATCGGCCGGCGGCGTAGAACTCGCGGGTCGACCGCGTGCGCCGCGCCGCCCAGTACGTCACCGCCAGCGTCAGCGCGACGATGAACAGAAAGAACGCGACCGCCGAAATCGTCGGGGACCCGAGTGAGGTCTGCATCTAGTGCCGTTCCAACTTGTTGTCCTGAAGGCCGGTCAAAAATCCAGCCAGCCGGTTTCACAAAACGCTTGCCTTTGCCGGTCTTCAAAAACCGGCTGCGACGAAACGCACTAGCTGCGGCGGGCGCGTTCGCGCAGGCGGGACACTTCTGGATCGTAGTGGCGGTTCGCCCAGACAATGTAGGCGGCCGTCAGGACCCAGGATCCGACGATGACCGCCATGCCCAGGGGAATGCCGATGGTCGTGACGCCGCCGCCGATCCGCTGCGCGAGAAATGGCCGGTTGACCGCGATCAACACGATGTAGCCGTAGTACAGGACGAAAAGCAGTCCGGTCAAGATCATCGACACGCGCCACCGGCGCCGAACGAGATGGCGGAACTCCCTCGAATCGAGCAGCGCGCGGTGGCTGGTATCCAAGCGGCGACAGCCTAACACACGCGCTGACCCGGCGATGAGCCGGCTACGACATCTGGCGGTAGCGTGGCAGCGAAGGTATGCTCGACACCGGCTTCATGATCAGGGTCGCCCTGCTGTGTCTGGTGCTTCTCGGACTCTCAGTACCGGTGCTGGAGGCTCAGACTGTCGTCGGTCAACTGCACGTGCGCCTATCCGACTCGTCGGGCGCGGCCGTTCAGGCCACGGTGACGGTATCGAGTGAGGGCACGAAGACATCGCGGCGCTCCCCGACGGATGCCAGAGGCAGCGCGCTGGTCCGGGATCTGCCGTTCGGGACGTATCGCGTTGCGGTTCGGCTCCCTGGTTTCGCGCCGTTCGACGGGCTTGTCGAGGTGCGATCGCCGGTTCCGGTCGACTATCCGATCAAGCTCGAAGTGGCCGGGATCTCGACGTCGGTCACGGTCCGCTCCGAGGCCGCAGACACGCTCCTGGACCCGCACGGCGCCGGTTCCATCAATTACATCGGCGCGGATTTGCTCCAGGACCACGTAGCGTCGGCTCCGGGGCGCGCGCTGATCGATCTCGTCAACGCGCAGCCGGGGTGGATCCTCGAGGCCAACGGGACGCTGCACCCGCGCGCGTCGGAATATCAGGTGCAATATGTCGTGGACGGCATCCCCCTGCGCGACAATCGGTCGCCGGCGTTTTCGCGCGCGATGAGCCCCGACGAATACGAATCGATCGTCGTCCGCACGGCGGGCTACCCGGCCGAATACGGCGGCAAGCTCGGCGGAGTGATCGACGTGACCACCAGGCGCGAGGCGCGGCCGGGATGGCACGCGGCAGCGGCGCTCGCAGCCGGCAGCTTCTCTGCCGTTGACGCGAGCGCTTCGGCTCAGTACGTCAAGGGGCAGACGGGCGCAGGCTTCGCGGCCGAGGCGATGAGAACCGATCGCTATCTTGATCCGCCGACCGAGGCCAACCACACCAACACGGCCTCCGGCACGGGCTTTTCCGCCCACTTCGACAGGCGATGGCGCGATGGCGATCGCACGCGCGTCTACGCGGAGCGGCAGCAGACCACCTTCCATGTGCCCAACGAGGAATTCCAGAACGAAGCCGGCCAGCTCGAGGAACGGCGCTCGCAAGAAATACTCGGCCAGGTGACCCACCAGCATCTCGTGTCGGACCGCGTGCTCGTGGAACTGGGCGCCATGGGACGCCATACGACGGCGTCGTTGACCGCCAACGAATTCGCAGTGCCGATCCGGCCGTCGCAGCAGCGATCGCTGGGCCAGCTGTTCATGAACGGGAGCGTGGCCGCCAGCTTCGGGCGGCACGAGCTCAAGGCGGGCGCTGAAGGCAGCACGATCCAGCTCGACGAGCAGTTTTCCTCATCGATCACGGCTTACGAAGTGGACGGCGTGCCGATTTTCGACCCGGCGCTGCCAGTCAAGTTTGCGTTTGCAGACGCGCGCCGGCAGCATGAAGCGGCCGCATACGTCCAGGATCTCGTGCGCGCCGGACCGATCACCGCTTCACTGGGTATGCGGTACGACCGCTCGCGACTCTTTCGTACGGAAGACGCGTGGAGCCCCAGGCTCGCGCTGTCCTGGTATGTCTCGTCGCCTGGAGTCGTCATCCGCGCGTCGTACGATCGCGTGTTCCAGACGCCGGAGACCGAGAACCTTCTGCTCTCGAGTGCGGATCTCGTGGGACGACTGGGCGGGGAAGGGCAGGAGCTTCCGTTGCTGGCTTCGCGCGGCCGTTTCTACGAGTTCGGCGCGTCGCGCCTGTTTCTCGGGCACCTTCGTCTCGACGGCAACTTCTTTGTTCGCCGCGCGACCAACTTCGCCGACGACGACCTGTTGCTGAATACGGCGGTGGCGTTCCCGATTGCGTTCGCGAGCGGCCGCGTGCACGGGTTCGAAACCAAACTGGACCTCCCGGCCTGGGGGCACTGGTCCGCGTCGTTCTCACACAGTTTCTCCGTTGGCACGGGCCAGTTGCCGATTGCCGGCGGACTGTTCCTTGGAGCAGACGCGCAGGATTTGCTGAATTCGAACGAGGCGTTCCCGCTCTCCCAGGATCAGCGTCACACCGTGCGCGGTCGCGTGGCGTACCGGTTCGGCACGCGCGCCACGCTCATGGCGGCGGCGCGTGGGGACAGCGGATTGCCGGTCGAGCTCGAGGGCGAACCGGATCTCGCTCAGCTCAGCCGCCAATACGGTACGGCGATTGTCGATCGCGTCGACTTCGCGGCCGGCCGCGTCAAGCCGTCGTCCGCGATCGATCTCTCGCTGGCGATCGCTCTCTGGGCGCGCGGCGATCGGGCGATCCGAGTGCACGTTGACGTGTTCAATGCGGCGAATCGATTGAACGTGATCAACTTCGCCGGCCTCCTCTCCGGGACAGCCGTCGGCGCGCCGCGCAGCTGGTCGACGCGGATTGAGTGGCAGTTTTAGGGGACGGGTTAGTTTTCCACAGATTCGCGGCAACCGGTGCCAGGCCTGCCGGGGTCTCCAGAGGGAGGCGTTGGTCCCCAAGCGACATCCGGCCGCGAAGCCGCGAGTGCTGTGCCGCGGCCCAAGCGCAAGACCCCGGCAGGCCTGGCACCGGTTGCCGCGAATCTGTGGAAAACTAACCCGTCCCCATCCGCCGGCCCGCGTCATGATGAAATGAGATGATTGAGGATCATGCATTCATTGGAAGAGACCGATCGACTGAAACATCTCACCGGCGAAATTGAGAACTTCGAGGACATCGCCCGGTACCTGTTGCCGCAACCGGGCGAGGTCCCGAAGCTGCAGGGTATCGATCTGTACGGCGGCACCTTGGCGCTCAATGGCCGCATCGGCGGCGATCATCTGATTTACGTCGATTTCAAGCAGCGATTCGATCTCGACGCGCGGATCGCCGACGCGGCGGCCGCCGGCCGGACGGAGGTGGTCGAGAACCTGAAGCGCTGTCAGAAGATGGCGGGCGTGGTCCTCATCGACGTGTCGGGGCACAAGATCACGGACGCGCTCGTGGCCGCGATGCTGCACCAGGCGTTTCTGCTTGGGGCGATCTACGAGCTGGACATGTTCGGCCATGTCACCCGCCGGCTCTTCGAGAACCTGAACACCCGCTTTTATCAATCGTCGGGCGCCCACAAGTTCGCATCGATGATTTACGGAGAGATCTCCGAACACGCCCACTTCCGCTTTCTATCCGCCGCGCAGCCGTTCCCGCTGGTGTTTTCGAAGGAACACGGCCGATTCATGGAGGTGAGCGAGAATCTGCGCGTGTCGTTCCCGCCCATCGGAGTCGTGCCCTCGCTCGATGTGACCGATCGGCTCCGGACGAAGAGTCTGCTCGGTTTCAAGGACCACTACGAAATGAACGAGTGGCTGCTGATGGGAAGCGGCGACATTCTGCTGCTCCACACAGACGGGCTCGCCGAGCACAGCCGCGACAACGAGTCGTACGTCCCCGGCCGGCTCGAGGAGCGCCTGCGGCACGTGCACCACCTGACGGCCAGGGAAATCTTCGAGGCGATCACGGCTGATTTGCGCGCTTTCAGCCCGCCCTCAGACGACCTCAGCATCGTGGTCATCAAACGGACCTGAGCCGGCGCAGCGTCTCCAGGTTCTGCGCATCGAGCGGATCGAGGCTGATGGCGCCCGCCCGGCCGGCCGCGGGCGATTTCTCCGTCTCGATCAAGATGGGAAGGCCGGCAAACCGAGAATCGTGCAGCAGCCGCCGGAATGGCTCGATGCCGAGGCAGCCGGCTCCGATGTGCTCATGTCGATCGACGCGGCTGCCGCACGGTTTCTTGGAGTCGTTGCCGTGAAACAGCTTCAGGCGCTGCAGGCGGACGGTGCGATCGAAATCGACAAAGGTCGACTGGTATCCCGCCTCGCTGACGATGTCGTAGCCTGAGGCGATCAGGTGGCATGTATCCAGGCAGACGCCGGCGCGCGGCGAACCATCCAGACGATCGATGATGGCCGCAAGGTGCTCGAATCGGTAGCCGAGCGTGCGCCCCTGCCCGGCCGTGTGCTCGAACAGCACCATCGTCGTGCGGCGGGGCCGAGCCCGGAACGCCGTTCGCACGGCGTCGCCAACGAGCCGTAGCGCGTCCTCTTCGCTGCCCGCCGTGCACGTGCCGGGATGAATCACCACACCGAGCAATCCGAGCGCGTGCGCGCGATCGAGCTCGTCGATGAACGCGTTGATGGACTGAGCGCGGAGCGCTGGCTGGGTCGTGGCCAGATTGATCAGATAGCTCGCGTGCGACACCGCCGGCGCGATGCCCGTCTCATCGAGCCGCCGCCGGAACGCACGGACTTCCGCCGGGTCGAGAGGTTTACCTACCCATTGATTCGCGTTCTTGCTGAAGATCTGCAGCGCCTCACAGCCATGGATTGCCGCTCGCTCGACTGCCTTCGCCACACCGCCGGCGACCGACATGTGCGCACCAATTCGAAGCACTTTCTGATGGTACGCGACAGCCTCCCAGGCAACCTGGTCCGCTCCACCAATCGACCGGCGGCCCGGTGACCGGATAGGATCGAAGGATGTCACTGCCACGCCGCCGCCTCGGACGCACCGGCCCGGACGTCTCTGCGATCGGTCTCGGTTGCATGGGCATGTCGGAGTTCTACGGTCCTGCCGATGACGAGCGCTCCATCGCGACGATTCACCGCGCGATCGACCTTGGCGTCAACTTTCTCGATACCGCGGACGCCTACGGCCCCTTCACGAACGAGCGCCTGCTCGGACGTGCGATTCAGAGCCGTCGTGACGAGGTCTTCGTGGCGACGAAGTTTGGCAACGAGCGCCACGCCGACGGGACCTGGGTCGGGATCAACGGCCGGCCCGAGTACGTGCGGCGCGCCTGTGAGGGATCGCTGCAGCGGCTCGGTGTGGAGTCCATCGATGTGTACTACCAGCACCGCGTCGATCCGCTGACGCCGATTGAGGAGACGGTCGGCGCGATGGCCGACCTGGTGAAGGCAGGAAAGGTGCGATATCTCGGGCTGTCCGAGGCGGCGCCTGCGACAATCCGCCGCGCACACGCCGTTCATCCGATTACCGTTCTGCAGACCGAGTATTCGCTGTGGAGTCGCGACCCCGAGCGCGAACTGCTGGCCCTGTGTCGCGAGCTGGGTATCGGGTTCGTGGCCTACAGTCCGCTCGGCCGGGGCTTTCTGACCGGACGACTCCGATCGCCTGACGATCTGGCGCCGGACGACTGGCGGCGACGCAGCCCGCGTTTTCAAGGAGAGAACTTTCTGAAGAACCTTGACCTCGTGTCGAAGGTTGAGGCCGTCGCGCGCGCGAAGGGCGACACGCCGGCGCAAGTGGCGCTGGCCTGGCTGCTGTCACGCGGACCGGACATCGTGCCAATTCCTGGCTCGACGCGCGCGGAACGTGTGGAAGAGAACGTGCGCGCAACTGGACTCGCGTTGTCCCCCGGCGAACTCGACGCCCTGGACGCGATCGCGCTCGCGGTCGCCGGCGATCGCTACGCCGAAGGGGGCATGCGCGCCGTGAACCGATGAGTCGCCGGCAGTCTTCTTACGAAAAACGTAAGGAGGCTTCAAACGTCATTTCGAGTGTAGGATCCTGCCACTGATGCGAGAAAGGAGCGAGGACCAATGAGCATAGGCTGGAGATCGATTGCGGCCGCCTCGCTTGCCTGTTCGGCCCTGTTACTGACGGGATTTCGGCCGTCGGCAACGCAAGCCGGGCTGGGCGCGGCCCTGACGTTTCACGCGTCCTTCGACAACGGTCCCGACGCCGACTTCGCCGCCGGTGACAAGCGCCTCTACACCGCCGCGTCGTACCGCACTCTCGACGCGGCTCAGCCCGGGCTGCACAATCCGGATGTCGTCATCGCGCCGGGCAAGGGCAAGTACGGGGCAGCGCTGCAGTTCAATACCAAGAACACCGCGGCGATCTACTATCAGGCGGACAAGAACGTCGCCTATCGTCCGCGCGACTGGAGCGGCACCGTCTCGTTGTGGTTGAGCCTGGATCCCGAGCAGGATCTGACCGGATTTGCCGATCCGATTCAGGTGACCGACAAGGACTACAACAACGCGGCGCTGTGGGTGGACTTCACGAACGACAAGCCGCGTCACAACCGATTGGGCGTCTTCGGCGACTTGAGCGCCTGGAACCCCGAGCGGTTGAGCGGCCAGACCAATCCCGCCTTTCTTCGACATGTCGCCGCGGTCACGCCGACGCCGTATGCGCGCGGCACGTGGACGCACGTCGCGTTCACGTTCTCCGGTCTCAACGGTCAGCAGCCGGGCAGCGCGAAGTTCTATCTCGACGGCAAGCTCCAGGGCACGATTCCGTCGATCCCCGAGCCGCTCACGATGGAGCCGTCGCGAATGACGATTCGTGTTGGTGTGAACTACGCCGGGCTGTACGACGAGC
The DNA here is from genome assembly GCA_963724645.1 of uncultured Acidobacteriota bacterium. Classification (GTDB taxonomy): domain Bacteria; phylum Acidobacteriota; class Vicinamibacteria; order Vicinamibacterales; family SCN-69-37; genus CAVXSP01. The sequence goes on along the minus strand of CAVRVJ010000001.1, from coordinate 664,980 downwards.
TCTCCATCTTCAATCGCGCCCTCACCGACAGCGAGATTCAGACGCTGTATGGGCTTGCCGGAGGCGTGGCCGGACTTCGCCGCTGAAGCGGCGGCACACCTCTATTTATGCTTTCCGGGATTAAGGAGAAGGTATGAACTCGAGACGAGCTTTTCTGACCACGATCGGCGCGGGGCTGGCCGGCGCGGCGATGCTGAAGGCACAGACCCAGACGCCCCCTCCGACGAAGGGCGGCGACTCGGATTTTCTCAGACAGCAGGGCGGCGGCCGCGCGAACGCGGCCCCTCCCCCGAAGATGCTCAAAGTGAAGACGACGCCGCTGTTCAAGAGTCCCGAGGGCTACCCGAACGGCATTGCCGTCGCGCCCGAGGGCTTGTGGATCTGCGAGCAGAAGAGCGACAACGCCGTACTCGTCGACTGGAAGGGCAAGCTGCTCAAGACCGTGAAAACGGAGGCGAAGAATTCCAGCGGCATCGGGTACGGCGACGGCTACATCTGGATGGCCGGCAATTCCGCCGCCGCCGAAGGCATCTTCCAGACAGACATGAACGGCAAGACCGTGTCGCATCGGCAGATCCCTCTCGGCCCTCCTGAAAATGGCGGCGGCTGTCATGGCGCCGCGTACGTGAACGGGAAGATCTACATTGCCGCGCTGCGGTTGAAAGGCATTCTCCGGGTGGACGCGAAGACGTGGCAACCGGAGTTCCTGATTCCGTACTCGGTGAACCGCGCACATGGCATTGCGTACGACTCGCGCGACAACTCGGTGTGGATGGTGAGCGGCAATCCCGCTGACACCAGCCAGACGGCGGCGTCGATGGGCCTGACCCAGTTCGACGCCGTGAGCGGTCGCGTGCTGGCGACGGCGGCCTTCGCCGCGACCGATTGCGATCCCCACGGGCTCGCCTGGTATAACGGCGCGCTTTACAGTTGTGATGCCGGCATCCATCCGGGATGGCCCGACGACATCAGCCCGACGCACGGTCAGATCTTCAAGATCGACTTCGTTGCGTGAACTGCCGGCGTCTATCTGACGCAACATGCGCCGCGCGGGCAGGCCTCGCGCCCGCCCCGAATCCTACGTTTGCGTCGGCTGCGCGCCGGACACTGACACGAATGTCGAGTGTGCGATATCGCGCACACGGACGGGCCGCTCGGCTCGCGCCGTGCGTGCCGTGGCGCCTGTTTTGCTTCGCAGTGAGCCGATCTGTTCGGAGCTATACTGTCGGCGAATATCGATGGATTGTTCGATAGGGTGCCGGACTGGATGCCGGCGCCGACCGATGAGAAGGGCCTCAGGGAGACAATCAATGCTGTCGAGACATGGTCTGAAGATCGCTCTGGCTGCGGCACTGCTGGTGTGCGCGATGGCACCACGGGCTGCGGGGCAGGGCGCCGCGAACGCGACGGTGTTCGGCACCGTGAAAGACGCGCAGGGAGGAGTCATTCCAGGCGCGATGGTGACGCTCATCAGTGACACACAAGCCACGAAATCCGCGCCGGTCGTGACCAACGCCACCGGCGATTTCGTGTTCCCGAACGTGCCGGCGGACACCTACACCGTCCAGGTGGAGATGCCCTCGTTCAAGACGCTGAAGCAGTCGGGTGTCTTTGTCAGCGCCGGCGCGCGCGTGGCGGTCGGCACGCTGACCATCTCCGTGGGCGGCGCGACCGAGACCGTCGAAGTCGTGGGCGAAGCCCCGATCATTCAGGCAGCGAGCGGCGAGCGGTCGTTCACCATCGAGACGAGCACGATCGACAACATTCCGTTCGTCAACGGCCAGCGCAACTATGCGACGCTCGCGACGTTCGCGCCCGGCGTGGACGGCACGGCCCGCCAGGGCAGCAACGGCCAGAACACCTACACGATGGACGGCGTGCTGACGATGGACACCGGCAGCAACGGCCAGCTGCTGCAGATGAATCCGGAGTCGATCGCCGAGGTCAAGGTGCTCACGTCGAACTACCAGGCGGAGTACGGCCGATCGACCGGCCTCAACATCGCGACCGTGAGCAAGAGCGGCAGCAATCAGCTCCACGGCAGCGTGTACGAGATCTATCGCAACAACTCGTGGAACTGGAAGGACGGCCGCAGCTGGGCCGACGTCCAGAACAACGCTGTCCTCGTTTCGCAAGGGCTGCCCCCGGCCTCACCGCCGACGGTCAGCAAGCAGCACGACCGCGGCTTCTCGATCGGCGGTCCGATTGGCAAGCCCGGCAAGTCGAACAAGCTGTTCTTCTTCTTCTCCGACGAGTTCCGGCCGCGCTACGGGGGTGGCACGCTGACGCAGATTCCGCGTGCCGACCGACCTCGAGCGGGCCGGCGATTTCTCGCAGACGCGCGACAACAACGGCAACCTGCTGAACGCGATCTATGACGTGCAGAGCGGCCTGCCGAAGACGCAGTGCGTCCAGGGCGGCGCCACCGCGGCCTGCTTCCAGGACGGCGGCGTGCTCGGCAAGATTCCGGCGAGCCGGCTCTACGGGCTCGGCCTGAACATCCTGAACATTTATCCGGTCCAGGCGAACACCGCGCAGACGCCGGGCTTGAGCTACAACTACCAGTTCCTGACGCCTGTCGTGAACAGCCTGACGTCGCAGCCCGCCTTCCGGCTCGACTATCAGATCTCGCAGAAGATGCGGTTGAGCGGCAAGGGCCAGTTCCAGATCGGGAACTCCGACGTGGTGCCTGGCATCATTCCCGGATTCAACGACACGCGCAATCCGGTGCCGTACATCTACGCGTGGGCGATCGACGGCGAACTACCAGGTCAGCCCGACGACGTTCTTCGAAGGCACGTACGGCTTCTCGCAGAACCAGCTTGGGGCGCCGGGCGTGACGCAGTACTACAACAAGAACAACATCGGGCTCGGCGCGATTCCGACGCTGTATCCGGATTCCGGAAAGTTCGATCCGTCGTATTACGAGGTCGGGATTCTGAACAAATACGGCGCGCCATTTTTCGTCGATGGCGTGTCCCAATTGCCGCCGACCTTTGCGTGGGGCCCCAACCTCAACGGGCCGAGCACGCTGCCGAACCTCGGCTATCCGAGCTTCCTGAACATCAACCGGACCCAGGACGTGGTCCTGAGCTTGACCAAGGTCTCGGGGCGCCACACGATGAAGGCCGGCTTCTACAGCCAGCACAGCTACAAGGCCGAGAACATCAACACCGGCCAGGCGCCGTCGACGCAGGGCGACATCAACTTCGGGCGCGACACGAACAACCCGCTCGACACCGGCGTGGGCTTCGCCAACGCCGCGCTCGGCATCTTCAGCACGTTCGCGCAACAGAACATCCTGGTCGAAGGCATCTTCGTGCACAACACGTACGAGGGGTACCTGCAGGACAACTGGAAGGTGAGCCCGAAGCTGACGCTTGACTACGGCCTGCGGTTCACGCACATGCAGCCGCAGCACGACGTGCTCCTGCACGCGTCGAACTTCTTCATCGACCAGTGGTCGCTCGCCGATGCGCCGTACCTCTACGTGCCGGGGTGCATCGGCGCGCCGCCCTGCTCGGGCAACAACCGCAACGCGTTGAATCCGCTCACCGAACGAGATCGTGACGGTGCCCGGCGGCAACAGCGCGGCGGCGATCGGGACGATCGTGACGGACTCCGGCAACATCACGAACGGCATCATCCAGGCGGGTCACGGCATCGCGAACGAAGCGACCGTGTGGCCCAAGCTCGGCGTGGGCGCCGCGCTTCGGCATGGCGTATGACGTCAGCGGCCAGCAGAAGATCGTGGTCCGCGGCGGCGCCGGGCTCTTCATCGACCGGCCGTCGCTCAACTCGTTCGAGTCCACCGCCGCCGATCCGCCGGCGTCGTTCAACTCGACGGTGCGCTACGGCAACCTGCAGTCGCTCAACAGCGGCTTCACGACGCAAAGCGCGCCGATCATGTCGATCATCCAGTACCACTCGCCGCTGTCGAAGTCCGTGCAGTGGAACGGCGGCGTGCAGATGGCGCTGCCCTGGCAGTCTGCGGTGGACATCTCGATTGTCGGTCAGCACGCGTTCAACGTGTACAGCGGCCTGCAGGCGAGCGCCGGCGGCGGCGTGGACCTGAACGCCCCGGACATCGGCGCGGCGTTCCTGACCCGAAGAACCAGGATCCGACGCTCGCCGTCGAGCAGCGTGAAGGGCGCGACGGCGTTCACCGGCGATCTCCTGCGGCCCCTGCGAGGCCTCGGGCCGATCTTCATGAACGAAGCGAACCGCTGGAACGACTCGGAGCTCATCTCCACCTCGTTCACGCACCGCTTCTCGCACGGGTTCTCGGCGCAGTTGAACTACACCTACGGCATCCGGTACATCGGCACGACCGGCGACGGCGGACACGTCGAACAACCCGATCCAGAGCGCGGCTCCAGCACAACGCGGATGGCACGTACTCCGTCCGCTCGGATCAAAAGGCGTACGAAGACCTGATGGGCGCCAACCTCGGCCTCAAGCCGCATCTCATCAAGGGCAACTTCGTCTGGTCGCTGCCGATGATGAAGTCCGCCGACTGCGACGGGCATGAAGGTCGTCGCCGCCGTGGTGAACGACTGGCAGTTGTCGGGCGTCATCTCGGCCGGGTCGGGCGCGCGGTACACGCCGACGTTCAGCTACAACAGCAACGGGTCGTCGGTGAATCTGACTGGCAGCCCGAGCTACCCGGCCCGCATCGTGCTCACACGGGCGATACCGGGCTCCGGGTGCTCCGACAACCGGTACGCGCAGTTCAATGTCTCGGCGTTCTCGGGTCCAGCGGTCGGCAGCCTCGGCATGGAGTCGGGCCTCAACTTCCTGGGCGGCTGCGCCGACCACACGGTGGACCTCGCCATCCAGCGCACGTTCCGCCTCGGCGGCAACCGGCGGTTCATGATCCGTCTGGACGTGTTCAACGCGTTCAACGCGGTGGTCTGCAACGGGCGCCAGACGCAGCTTCAGCTCAACAGCCCGTCGGACTTGACGGTCCGCAACCCGCAGTACGTCGTCAACGCCGGGGATACGACGCTCGCGCCCGGCGCGACGCCGCACGACGCTGAACTCGAACCGCTTGCTCACGAGCAACGCCGGCTTCGGGGCCGTGACCGGCGCGCAGGCGATGCGGAGCCTGCAGCTCAACGCGCGCTTCTCGTTCTAGCGGATTCGTCTGACACACAGACCGGGAACGGGCGGCCAGATCCGCCCGTTCCCGTTTTTTCGTACCGGCAATTCCTCTTGCCGCCGGTCTCGCATTTCACTACGCTCGCCACCTGGAGGGAGTCCTCTATGACCAGCACGTCTTGAAAGTGACTCGCCGTCCTGGCGCCAGCCGCATTCAGCGTCGGGGTGCTCTGTGCGCGGCAGAACGCCGCCTCTGCCCAGAATCCGCCAGCAGCCGGCGCGGCGGTGGCCGGCGATGCGACCGCCGGCGAGGCGCTGTTTTTCGGCCGCGCGCAGTGCGCGACCTGTCATGAAGTGAACGGGCGAGGGGGCGTGAGCGGAGGCGACCTGTCTGATGCCGGGCGCCTCTCGGCAGCGGCTCTGCGCCAGAAGATCGTGGATCCGAACAACCTGTCGCCCGCTGACGCTGCGGCCCCTGCTGGCGGGCGCGGACGCGGCGGCGTCGCCGGGCGGGCCGGCGGTGGGGCGGCTCCGCCGATGACGGTGGTCGCGAAGACCAGGGACGGCAAGGAGATTCGCGGCATCCGCCGCAACGAAGACACGTTCTCGCTGCAGATGGTCGACGCCGCCGGCACGCTGCACCTGCTCGACAAGCTGACGCTCGCCTCGGTGACGGTCGAGAACACGTCGCTGATGCCCGGTGATTACGCGACCCGCTTGTCGGCGGCGGAGATCGACCACCTCGTGGCCTACCTTCGCACGCTGGCCGCGCGCGATCTGAGCAAGACGGCCCTGGCGCCTCCGGCGCCGGGCGGGCCGACCTACGAGCGGATACCGGAACTCGAAGGCCGAGCCGCAGAACTGGCTCATGTACTGGGGCGACTATCAGGGCACCCACTACTCCGCGCTCAAGGAGATCGACACCACGAACGTGCATTTGCTGCGCCCGGCGTGGTCGATGCCCAATCCCGGCGACGGCGGCCTGTTCGAGAGCACGCCGATCGTCGTCGATGGCGTGCTGTATACCTCCGCCGGCGCGAACCAGAAGAGCGTGACCGCCGTTGACGCTCGAAGCGGCCGGCAACTCTGGCGCTGGACCCGGCAGCAGAAAACGCGCAATCCTGGCGAGACGGATGTCGTGAATCGAGGCGTGGCGGTGTACGGCCAGCGCGTGTTCGTCGGGACCAACGACGCCATCCTGGTGTGCCTGGACGCGCGGACCGGCAGCGAGCTGTGGGAGGTCCAGATTGGCGACACCATGGAGGGCTTCAACATCACCAGCCCGCCGCTCATCGTGAAGGACAAGATCCTCATCGGCCACGCGGGCGCCGAGTACGCGATCCGCGGCTATCTCGACGCGTACGACTTGAACGGCAAGCGTCTGTGGCGGTTCTACACGATTCCGGCGCCGGGGGAGCCCGGCAACGAGACCTGGAAGGGCGACAGTTGGAAGACCGGCGGCGGCAGCACGTGGCTGACCGGCACCTACGATCCCGAGCTGAACACCGTCTACTGGCCAATCGCCAATCCTGCCGCGATGACCGATCGATCGGTGCGCGGCGACGGCGACAACCTGTACACCGATTGCGTCGTCGCGCTGGATCCGGACACCGGCAAGATGAAGTGGTACTACCAGTTCACGCCGAACGACGGCCACGACTGGGACTCCACGCAGGACATGATGCTCGTCGATCGGATGTGGCACGGCCAGAACCGGAAACTGCTGCTGCACGCCGATCGCAACGGCCATTTCTACGTGCTCGATCGCACGACCGGCGCAGTTCCTGCAGGGCACGCCCTTCATCTATCAGAACTGGAACAGCGGGTTCGATGCCAAGGGCCGGCCGATGCAGGTGCCTGGCTCGAACTCGAGCCCGGAGGGCAGTCCTTCTTTGTGTATCCGACGGGCAGCGGCGGCACGAACTGGCAGTCGCCGTCCTACAGTCCGCAGACCGGGTTCTTCTACCTCGAGTACTCGGAGAACGGCGCGCAGTATGTGAGCGCGCCGATGGAGCCCATCAAGGGGCGCGAATATCTGGGACGCGGTCGGGCCGCGACGCCCGCGGTGCGGAAGCCGAATGAACCGGCGCCGAACTTCGGGGTCAAGGCGCTCGATGTCGAGACCGGCAAGACGGCGTGGGACTTCAAGTTCTATCAGGGCTCGTCGTCGAACGGCGTGATGGCAACGGCTGGCGGTATTCTGTTCGCCTCATCGCGCGACGGCAACCTCATCGCGCTCGACGCCAGGACCGGCAAGCATCTGTGGCACTACCAGACGGGCGCCTCGCACGCGGCCGCGCCGATGAGCTACGCGATCGACGGACGGCAGTACGTGGCGATCGAAGCCGGCCCAACGTTGTACAGTTTTGTGTTGGCCCGATGAGAGAAGGCACCAGGAGAGTTTTCACCTTGGAGGATTGAAGGGCATGAAGCGCTGATCGGCTGGCCTCGGAGCCGCCTCCGGCGGCCGCGATGGGTACAACCCCCGGGAACGAAGGCACGCGCAGATTGGGTCGTGCTTTCGTTCCCGGGGATCGCACCCATCGCTAGCCCCGGCAAAGCCGGGCCCGAGGTCAGCCGCTCAGTCCTTCATGTCTTCATTTCTCCAAGGTTAATCCCGAGGCACCGCATGAGAAATCGAATTGGGTTGATCGGTCTGCTCGTCGCCCTGGTGGGCTGGGTCGCCGCCGGCGCGATGGCGCAGCAGAATCCCTTCCTCGGCAAGTGGAACCTGACTGGGACGGGCCCCGATACGGCCTGGGTAGGCTGGCTGGAAATCACGCAGGAAGGCAACGAGCTCGGCGGCTCGTTTCTCAACCGCGGCGGCGCGCCGAATAAACTGGCCGGCGCCAGGGTCGAGAACGGCGAGCTGGTGTTTCAGGGGGCCGCGCGGCGGGGCGGTCCCGGTCCCGAAGGGCACGGAAAGATGCAGGGGAGTCAAATGACGGTCACGATCGGGGTCCCCGCGACGGCCAACGCGCCCGCGCGGACGATGTCCCTGATCGGCGTGCATCCGCCGACGTTTCCGCCGTCTGACGCGAACGCGCCGCACACGTTCGGAACGCCGATCGAGCTCTTCGACGGCAAGAACCTGGACGCGTTCACGCTCGTGAATCCCGACAAGCCCTGGGCCGTCGTCGACGGTCTCGCGACGAATTCGTTGCCGACCGATCCTGGCACCGGGCGGGCCGTCCGTGGCAGCAATCTGATTTCGAAGCAGAAGTTCCAGGACTACAGGATTCACGTCGAGTACAAGCTCGACACCGGCAGCCACAGCGGCATTTACTGGCGCGGCCGGTACGAGATGCAGGTGGTCGGCGACTTGGGTACGCCCCCGTCTGAGACGAGCCACATGTCGGTCTACGGCCGCGTCGCGCCGCTCGTGAACGCCAGCGTGCCCGACAACGAATGGAACACGATGGACGGGATCATCGTCGGCAACAGGATCACCGTGACGCTGAACGGCAAGAAGGTGCACGACAACGCGACGCTGCCTGGCATCACCGGCAACGCGCTCGACGCGAACGAGCTGGCGCCTGGACCCGTCCAGCTCGTCGGCGACGACGGCAAGTTGTGGTACCGCCGCGTGACGATCACGCCGATTACGGATACAAAGCGATAGGATCGGTTTGGGGATGGTTGGGGGATTTCACATGAAGCGTCTATACCTCGCGGCTCTTCTCGTGGCTGGCGGCGCCTTGCTGACCGCGCAAACCAAGGCGACGAAGCCGCTCGAGATCTACGTCATCGACGTCGAGGGCGGGAAGTCGGACCTCTGGGTCACGCCTGCGGGCCAGAACGATCCTCATCGACACCGCGACCGGAGGCGAGCGCGACCTCAATCGGATCATGGACACGCTCACGGCCGCGGGCGTCACGAAGATCGACTACATGATCACGACGCACTATCACACCGATCACGCCGGGAATCTCAACGAAATCGCCAAACGGATTCCCATCACGAACTTCGTGGATCACGGCGACACGACCGAGGCGCCGCTCGTCGCCGGACAGCGGGAGCAGATTCCCGGGTTCTGGGCGTTGTATCCGTCGATTTACGCCAAGGGCACGCGCATCAGCGTGAAGCCGGGCGACAAGCTTCCCGTCACGGGCCTCGACTGGCGCATCGCCACTTCGAAACATCAGGTCATCAAGAGCGCGTTGCCCGGAGGGGGCCCCAGCGCGGGCAAGCCGAATCCATATTGCGCCGGCACCGAGCGGCGGACCGTCACGCTCGATCCGGATGACGGCGCGTCGGTCGGCAGCGTCGTCACCTACGGCAAGTTTCGCACGCTGGATTTCGGCGACATGACCTGGGACGTCGAGCACGATCTGATGTGCCCGAACAACCCGATTGGCACGGTCGATCTGTATTTCGTCTCCGATCACGGGCTTCCGGACAACAGCGCGAAGGAGTTCGTGCATGCGATTCAGCCGCGCGTCGCGATCGTGCAGAACGGCGTGACAAAGGGCGCCGCGCCGATCGTGATGGAAGTGATTCGGACGTCGCCAGGGTTTGAAGACCTCTGGCAGCTCCACTGGGGCAGAGGCGCCGGGCTGGAATGGAACAGCCCAGGCGTGTTCATCGCCAACGGCACCGACCCCGCGGAGGTTGCGGCTGCCTTGCTCGCGCCGCCCCCCGCGCCTCGAGGAGGCGGAGGTGGCGCGGCGGGCCGGCCGGGAGGCGCGCCCGCTCCGGGGGCCCCTGGGGTTCCAGCTGCACCTGGTGCGGCCGCCCCAGCCCAGCCGCCGGCAGGCGGCGCCCCACCGGCGCCCGCCGCCACGGCATCACCCGCTACACCACCTGCAGCACCGGGCGCCGCCGGTGCACCGCCTGCGGCGCCGCGGGCCGGTGGCGGAGGAGGGCGCGGACCGGCCGTTCCGCCTCATTCGCCGGCGTACTCCGTCAAGATCACCGTGCAGGCCGACGGGACCTACACGGTGACCAACATGCGCAACAATTTCAGCAAGACTTACCAGCCGAAGGCGAGATAGGGCGAAATCCTGAGAGCTCTTACAGTCCTCGCGACGCGGCGAGCACGATCGTCTTTGCCGCCGCGCGGTCCTCGATCGTCAGTTGTCCGTTCTCGAGCGTGATCTCGTCGATTCTGCCGAATCCCTCCGGCGTCCGCGTGTAGAACATCACGAAGCTCGAGCCGATCTTCGATCGCGCCGCCAGCCATCGATACGTCGGGGTGTCGAACATCGTGTGCGTCTCGATGACATCGCGCCGGGGAAGATCGAAGGGCTCGGTGGCGAACTCCATCCCGCGCGAGGAGCCGCGTCCCTCGCCAGGGTAGTTGTCCCAGATCTGCAGCCACGGGTACTCGGCGCGCCGGAAGACGTAGCCGAAGATGACCCGTTTGTCCGGGTGGAACGAGGCCACGAAAACGAGCCGCCGCGACGGATCCATCAGCGACGCTGTCTGATCCATCACGGGCGTCACGAGCGGCGCCGTGCGCACGTCTACGTCGGGGCCGGCGGCGGCCGGCGCCATGGGCCAGCTGAACTCCTTGAAGTCCGCCAGCCGGTGATTCTGAGGCGGGTTGACCGCCTCTGATTCATAAGACCGCGTCATCGCCCGTTTCGCCGACATCTCGGTGACAGTCTTGCCCTGCTCCAGAAATGGCCCGCCGACCGTGGCGTGCTCGCCCCAGTTGATTGGCCGGTCGAAACCCAGCAGGTTCTCGAGCTCACTGTCGACGTAAATCACGCTCTCGCCGTCGACCAGCCGGACCGTCCGCCGGAACGTTTCCTGGACGATTGGCAGCGAGGCACTGAATCCAACCGTCAGGGTACGGTCCTGCTTTTCGGAGACGATGAGGTCCCAGGGGACACGGTGGGCCTCTCCATGGCCTGGGAGGCCCGCGGCTCGCTCTTCCGGCGACACCGGACCGAAGCCGTCCACGCACACGAAATGCCCGAGGCCCTGAAGCGGATTCAGCTGATCGGGATCGTCTTTCAAGAAAATCTGAGCAAACACGCCGCCCAGGGATCGCACCGTCAGCGCGAGCTTATCGTTGGCGAGCACGCGTGACGGCCGGCCGTCGATCGCGGTCTCGTCCTGAGCGGACAGGAGGGCGAAGGAACAGACTAGACAGAGGGTGAGAGAGTGAAAGCGTGAAAGGGTGAAAGACGAGCGCTTTTCTCTCACCCTTTCACCCTCTCACTCTCTCACCCTCTGACACTATTTCTTCACACTGGGCGTGTCGTCGGCCTTCAGATCGCCGAGCGCGTACTGGATGCCGGCCAGAAACTGCTCATTGAACGGCTTGTAGAAGAACACGCGTTCCTCGTTGCCGAGCGCAAAGTAGAAGACTCGGCCTGTTCCCTCTTTCCGGATCCAGCTCAAGCCGTAATCGTGATCGCTGCGCGGATTGGGCTCCTTGGCTTTGTCCTCGTCGCTCACCTTCGAATAGTCGACGCTTGTCAGCACGTGCATGTTCGCGCGCGACCACGTGTCCATACCGAAGGTGTAGACCTCGCCGTAGAACTGGAGGGGCGGCTGTCCCTTCAGCATCGACGTCAGCGGGCTGTTCGGGTCGTCCACTTTGATGGTGACGAGCGTATTGGGGAAGTGGAACTTGAAGAACCCCCCGATCACGTTGCTGTAGTCCTGCCACAGACTCTTCTGCGTGTCGCGGCCCTGCGGCTGCGGCTGGCCTGCCGGCCGGGCGCCGGCCGCCATGTTCATGCCGGCCATCGGATCCGAGGCCGCCTCGGCGCGTCCGCCACGACCCGCGCCGCCGCCCCGCGGCGCCGGGTTCGGATTGACGACTGGTGTGATCCGCGCGATGAAGTCGGTCTGATTCACGTTGTTCTTCTTGTCCTGGTCCAGCTTGTCGAACCACGCGGCGGCGACGGCGTCCACCTCGGCCTTGTTCACCTTTTGATCGCCGTCCTTGTCGCCCTCCGCCACGAGCTGTGTGGCGATCATCGCCGCGGGTCCTGCGGCGCGGCCGCCACCGCCCCCTGCGCCACCAGCGCGTGGCGCGGCTCCAGGTACCGGGGCCGCCTGGTGGTACGAGTCACCGGTTCCGTGGATGCCGACCAGGCCCTTCCCGCCGCGCACGAAGTCCAGCAACGCCTTGTGCCGCGCCTCGGTGACCGCCGGATCCGGGTCGTCCAGCCATTTACCCGTGGTGCTGTTGAGCACGATCGCGTCGTACTGTTTCAGATTCTCCGTGTTGATCGCCGCTGGATCCCAGGTAATCGTCGTAGTCCACAATTTGTTCTTGTTGCCGAATTCCTCGATCATCTTGGCGGTCAGCGGAATCGGCGTATGGATGAAGCCTGCGCAGTTGTTCATGACGAGGACGCGTCGTTGGCGCAGCGGCTGCGCGAACGGCTTGTCGGGCAGCGCCGCCTCCATCAGCGTGACGTGTTCGGCCTGGGGCAAGCGCGGCGCGCGGAACTTGATGGCGGCCTGCAACTGGTCGGAGGTCGCCGCGCCGGTCTTGGCCGCGTCCGCGTCCGTCAGGAACTTTTCAAGCACGGTCCTGAGCTCGGCACGAGACACGTTATTGTCGACGTTGGCGTCGGCGGTCGCGAAAAACGCCAATCCGAGATCGGCGCCGCTCGAGCCGTTGGCGCCGGGAACGGATTTCGGATCCGTCGCGTACGCCGTCGACTGCGCCTTCAGCACGCCAAAAAGTGTCGTGGCCAGTAGCGTCATCGCGCAGATCCCCAGCACGGCAACCGTCGAATATCGTCGTCCCATACGTCCTCCCAGGAGCGGCGTCATGGACACCCGCCCGTCGCAAAGTCTACGCTGAAATGACGGCGCAGGTATAATCCGAATTCGTCATTTCCTGTCTTTCCCAACCAGAAGGGCACCGCATGAAGAGCGATCCTGTGCATCAGCATCCTCGGCCACGCTGGCGGCTGATCGCGCTCGTGGCGGTCGCCGCCACGGCGGGCCTGTCCGTGTTCGCGCAAGCGCCGGCGCCAGGCAACCAGGCGCCGGGCGCGCCGGCCGGGCAGGCGCCGGCGGCCCCTGCCGGCCGCACCGGCGGCCGCGGGCCCGGCGGATCGAGCAAGGATGCGCCGATCAACGCGGGCGTCGATTGGACGAAGAAACCGTCGGTGCTACCGCGGCCACCGGCGGAGGAACTGAAGGACATCATCCTGCAGCCGGGCTACCGGCTGGAGCTGGTCCTGTCCGATCCGCAGATTCAGGATCCCACCGCGATCATGTTCGACGGCAATGGCCGGATGTTCGTCCTCGAGAACCCGGGCTACATGTCGAACAAGGAAGCCGAAGGGGAGCTCGATCCGGTCGGGCGCATTTCGCTCTGGACCGACAGCGACAATGACGGCGTCTATGACAAGCACACCGTCTTCGTCGATCATCTCGTCTTCCCGCGTTTTGTGACGCCGTACGGGCCGAACACGATTCTCACCAAGGAGTCGAACGCGTCGGAGGTATGGAAATACACCGACACGAACGGCGACGGCGTCGCGGACAAGAAGGAGTTGTTCGGCACGGGATACGGCCGCATCGACAACGTCGAGCAGGAAGAAGCGTCCTTGACGATCGCGATGGACAACTGGATGTACGACACGTTCAACGCGTTCCGCTCTCGCATGACGCCGAGCGGCGTCGTCAAGGAAAAGATCGGCAGCAACCAGGGCGCCGAATGGGGTATGACCCAGGACGATGACGGGAAGGTGTGGTACCTGGAAGGGTCGAACGGCGTGCCGACCTACTGGCAGTTCCCGATCGTTTACGGCAATTACCGCGTCCCGGATGAGCTCGACCCGGATGTGCGCGTTCCGTGGGGCGCGCCGGTCCTCGTCGCCGACATGCAGGGCGGCATGGGCATCGTGCGGATGCCCGACGGTTCATCGACGCAGACGACCGCAGGCGCGGGCGGGGTGATCATCCGCGGCCACCGGCTGCCGAAGGACCTGCAGGGCGACTACTGCTACGGCGAGCCCGTGGCCCGGATGGTGCGGTGCATGTACTCGGAAAAGCGCGAGGGCATGACGCATCTGCACACCGTGACGCCGCACGACGAGTTCATCAAATCGAAGGACCCGTACTTCCGTCCGGTCGATCAGAAGATCGCGCCCGACGGCACGCTCTATATCGTCGACATGTATCACGGCATCGTGCAGGAGCGGCAGTGGTCGGGTCCCGGCACCTACATCCGGGCACGCATCGAGCAGTACGACCTCGACAAAGTGGTGCACTTCGGCCGCATCTGGCGGCTCGTCTACGACGGTGTGGGTCCGACTCACGCCGGCCAGCTCCGGCGCGATCCAACCGTCCCGCGCATGAACACGGAGACGGCGGCGCAGCTCGTGACGCACTTGTCTCATCCGAACGGCTGGTGGCGCGATACGGCGCAGCAGCTTCTCGTCCTCAAACAGGACAAGACGGTTGTGCCGGCGCTGCAGTCGATCGTCAAGACCTCGCCCAACCTGCTCGCGCGCTTCCACGCGATGTGGACGCTCGAAGGACTGGGCGTGCTGGACTCGACGCTCGTGCGGCAGATGATGGAAGACCGCGAGCCGCGCATGCGGATCCAGGCGATCCGCGCGAGTGAAACGCTCTACAAAGCCGGTGACAAGACTCTCGCGAAGGATTACGAGCGTTTGACAAAGGACGCCAACGTGGACGTCGCGATCCAGGCGATGTTGACGATCGGCCGCTGGAAGGTGCCAGACACCGAGCAAACTCTGAAGGCCACGATGGACGCCAACAAGGCGCGCGGTGTGCAGGTCGTCGGCTCGACGATGATCAGCGCAGCTGCGAATGCCGGCCGCGGACGAGGCGGCATTCCGCTCGCGCCCGAGCAGCAGACGCTGCTCACCCGCGGCGGGGAAGTCTACAACGGCCTGTGCATGAGCTGTCACGGCCTGGACGGCACGGGCACGCCGAACGCCGACGGCAAGACGACCAAGGCGCCGCCGCTGGCCGGGTCGCCGCGCGTCAACGGGCACCGCGATTACGTCACCAACGTGGTCCTGTACGGCCTGACCGGCGCAGTGGATCACAAGGACTACACGGACGTGATGATCCCGATGGGATCGAACACCGATGAATGGGTCGCCTCCGTGGCGTCGTACGTGCGCAGCAGCTTCGGCAACGCCGGCGGATTCGTCACGCCTGGCGACGTCGCCCGCGTGCGCGCGACAACGGGCGCGCGGTCGGCGCAGTGGGACATAGACGAGCTCCAGGCGGCGCTCCCGGTGCCGCTCGTGAAGGACGGCTGGAAGGCCTCGGCGAGCCACAACACCAGCGCCGCCAGCCGTGCGTTCAGCCTGCAGTCGTGGAACAGCGGCGTGCCGCAGCAGGCCGGCATGTGGTTCCAGGTCGAGCTGCCGAAACCCGTCAACCTGATGGAGCTGCAGTTCGAGTCGACGGTCGGCGCGTACGAGATCACGCGCGGCCGGATCCTGAACATGGATGCACCGCCGGCAGGCGCGCGCGGCACGGGAGCCGCGGCTGCCCCGGGCGCGGCGGCCGCCCCGGGCGCTGCCGCTCCGCCGCCGCCCCCGCTGCCGAGTCCCGGGTTTCCGCGCGCCTATAAGGTCGAGGTCTCGCTCGACGGCGCCACGTGGTCCACCGTGGCGCAGGGCAAGGACACGTGGCACGATGTCGTCGCGATTCCCGCAAGCGGGACCGGCGTTCAGGGCACGGAGAACGCCGTGACGACGACCGCGGCGTTCAAACCTGTGTCCGCGAAGTTCGTGCGCATCACCGAGACCGAGAGTCCGGAGAACGCACCGGGCTGGTCGATTCAGCAACTGCGATTGTTCGAGGCGGGCAAGACAGGCAAGTAGTCGCTTCTGGAACCGTTCGATTTCGAGAGGAGATCAATGCGCTCTCTGGTGCTCACCCGCTGCGGTCTGCCCCTCGTCCTCGGGCTGGTCCTGACCGGCGCTTTGGTGGTGGCTCAGGACAGGCAGGGGGCGCCGCCGGCTCCCGCTCCCGCGCCCGCCACGCCGCCCGCGCCCGCGCAGGGCGGCGGCCGCCGGGGCGGCGCCGCGGCGCAGCCGATGCCTGTCGGCGACTGCACGGTGAAGGCGGAGATGGACGTCGAGACGAAGATGCGAGACGGCACTATCCTGCGGTCGAATGTCTTCACGCCGGATCAGCCGGGCCCCTTCCCGGTCATCCTGCAGCGCGTGCCCTACAACAAGGATGGCGCCCTCAGCGGCAACTACGGCCGCCCCGAGGTCTACGCGGTTCGCTGCTACATCGTCGTCGAACAGGACGTGCGCGGGCAGTACAAGTCGGACGGCACCTGGTATCCCTTCCGCAACGAGGCGAACGACGGCTACGACACGATCGAGTGGGCGGCAAAGCTGCCGAAGTCGAACGGCAAGGTCGGCATGTACGGCTTCTCGTATCCGGGCGCGACGCAGTGGCTGCCGGCCACGATTCGCCCGCCGCATCTGACGGCGATCGTGCCTGCGATGACGTCGTCCGACTACCGTGAGGGCTGGACGTACGAGCACGGCGCGTTGATGCACGGATTCACGTCGATCTGGCCGCTGAACAGCATTGCCAACAGCGCGGTGCGGCGCTTCCCGGACGGCGCCGCGCTCAACGCGGAATTCAACGCGGCGCAGGGGCCGCAAGGCAGCGTTTGGAACGAGAAATGGAAGATGTACCTGCCGCTCAAGGACTACCCGCCGCTTCACCCGGACGATCCGCGCATCGCGCCGTATTTCTTCGATTGGCTGCGGCATCCGAGCGATGACGCGTACTGGCAGCAGTGGAGCATCCGCCGCAAATGGTCGAATATCGCGGTGCCGGCGCTGAATTTCGAAGGCTGGTACGACATCTTCGTGGACGGCGGGATCGAGAACTTTGTCGGCATGCGCAAGCATGGCGCGACGCAGACGGCGCGCGACGGGCAGCGCCTGGTGGTCGGGCCCTGGTTGCACCTGGGTGGCTGGAATCAGAGACAGGGAGCGATTGATTTTGGTCCGGAGGCCGCCAACCCAATCCAGCAGCTGCAGTTCGACTGGTTTGACTACTGGCTGAAGGGCAAGCAGAACGGCGTGGACAAGCAGCCGAAGGTGAAGCTGTTCGTGATGGGCGCGAACAAGTGGCGCGCTGCGAACGAGTGGCCGGTCGAAGGCACCCAGTTCCGCGAGTACTACCTGCACAGCACAGGCGGCGCCAACACATCTTCGGGCAACGGCACGCTCGACAACACGAAACCGGCCGAGACGGCGGGGCAGGCCGACAAATACAAATACGATCCCAAGGATCCGGTGCCGAGCATCGGTGGACGATTCCAGAACGCGACGCCGGGAGGACCGCTGGATCAGCGGCCGCTTCTCAATCGCCAGGACGTGCTGGTCTACACGACGCCCGCGCTACAGAAGGACACCGAGGTGACCGGCCCGATCAGCGTGACGCTGTATGCTGCGTCGTCAGCGACCGACACGGACTTCACCGCGAAGATCGACGACGTGTATCCGGACGGAACGTCCATGATCATCGCGTACGGCATCCAGCGGGCGCGGTACCGTGACTCGGATTCGAATCCGACGCTTCTTACGCCCGGCAAGATCTACAGGTACACGATTCACGTCTGGCCGACGAGCAACCTGTTCAAGGCCGGCCACCAGATCCGGCTGGAAATCTCCAGCAGCAGTTCGCCGATGTGGGACCGGAACCCGAATACGGGACATCCGTTGTTCCAGGACGCCGAGACGATAGTGGCGGATCAGACGATTTACCACGACAAGGACCACCCGTCGATGATCACCCTGCCGATTGTGGAGACGCCCATCAAGTAGCACGCTTGGCATCAAGGCCCAAGGCCCAAGGCCCAAGGCCCAAGGCCCACAGGGGTCCGACCCGCATCGCTCCCGCAAGCCGCCGGCGATACGCCGTACAAAAGAAAAGCGGGTGGGCCATGCCCACCCGCTTCGTGTCTTGCGACTCTTCGGAGCCGGCCTAGAACGAGAACCGGATGTACGCCTGCAGCGTGCGCGGACTCTGCCAGGCGTTCGCAGCGCCGAAGCCCGCATTCGTTGGTTTTCTTCTCGTCTCGTTCAACGAGCCGTCGGCGTTGTACTGGTTGTTCAAGATTTTCGTGTTAGCAGTCAGATTCGGCATCGTCATTGTGGACACGCGGCCCGTGATCTGCGAACCGTTGTTGAAATTGAACATGTCGACGCGGAACTGGAGCGACCGGCCTCCGCCGAGGCGGATGTTGCGGGCCAGGGAGAGATCGATCACGCTGGCGAAGCAGCTCTTCAGGTAGTTGTTGGACGATTCCAACCCCGTGCCCTTGCCCTGGACCGGGCCCGAGAACGCCGAGGTGTTGAACTGGGCGAATTGATTGCTGCTGCAACCGGCCCCCGGATCGCCGGTGACCACGATGCGCGCGCCGTAGTCTGGCGACCCGGTCAAGTTGACGTTGGGCGAGTTGTTGTTCGAGTAGTTGAAGGCGACGGAGTAGGGCGTGCCGGTCGAGCCCGTCCACACGGACGACAACTGCCAGTCGTTGAGGATCCAGCTCGCGACTTTCTCCGCGCCGCTGTCAGCCTTCATGTTCGGCAACTGCCAGATCGCGGTCGCCTTCATGAGGTGTCTTGGCTGGAGCTGATCCTCGAGAAGCGGTTGCAGCGCACTCTGGTCGGCGCGGACCACCGGCTGGCCGGAGGCATCGTGGTCGTATCGCGGAGCGACCAGGGCGATGTCCCTTATGGTGATGGCGTCGTTGAAGCCGAACGACACGCCGTTCCTGAAGCGCCGGTTCACCGAGAACTGGATCGCGTCGTACTTCCGCCACCCGTTGTACTTTCGCAGGGCGATCGCGGTGTATCCCTGGTAGCCTCGGACCAGATCAGGATACAGCGCCGCGAGCGACGAAGCGCCAGGTGTCGCATTGGGCGTGGTCGTCGGATCCTGCTTGTTCGGATCGAACCCCGTGCCGATGTCGACGTTATTTATGCCTGCCGTCAGCTCGGCATTGTAGTTGTGGTGGCCCACGTACGCCACGTCGAGCGACGTGGCCCAGGGAATCAGCATCTGCACGCCGGCGCTCCATTCCGTGGAGGTGGGCAGCGAACTGTCGTACTGGTAGGCCGTGAGTTGTGCGGGCGACTGCGTGGAGAGACCCGACAGGCTCTGCAACTGTGAGTAACGCAAGGTTTGCAGGCTCGATACGTACGTGTTGCCCACCAGCGCCTGGGCGTTTCCTCCGCGCGGCCGGTCAAAGTAGAGGCCGAGCGCCCCGCGCAGCACGAGCTTCTGATCGCCGGACACATCGTAGGCCGTGCCGAAGCGCGGGCCAATGTTGAGCTTCGGGAACAGATAGGTCGTGTCGGCGATCCCGTTCCCGGATTGGAACAGGCCGTTCCGGATATCGCCCGTGGCTGGCACGAGTGTGCCGGTGGCCAAGGATGTGTTCGGGCCGAGGGGTATGCCGTTAGCCGGGTTCACCGCCGATCGGTTCGAGCCCGTGCACGTGGCCGTGCCACCGACACAACCCGGCACGTACAGCGTGGGCGTTGCCGATTGGGTCCACTTATCCGGCAGGAAATTGCCGCTCTGGGTGCACGTGCCTGGGCTCGTGACGCAATCGATCTCGACGTTGTCGTGTTGCGGGATCGCGTGGACGAAGCGGACGCCGTAGTCGATCGTCCACTTGCGGTTCACCTTCCAGTTGTCCTGCACGTACGCCTCGCGGTTGTCGTACGTGAACGTGCCCTCGACGTATTTGGACGCCTGGACGAACGAGCTGAAACTCCCGATCGCCGCGTTGGAGAATCCAAATCCGGTGTCATAGGGATTCACACCCGCGCCGTCCTGCTGGAAGTTAACGGTCCCGAAGTTGGTGCCGCCCAGAACGTTGTTCTCCCGCTTCAGGCTGTGGTTGTTGTAGAACCCCGCCTTGTAGGTGTGCGAGCCCCTGACCTTCGTCAGGTTGATCGCGATGTCCTGCGTCGTGTTGATGTTGATGAAGCCGGGGTACACAACGTTCGGCGGTGGAGAACCCGCGCTGCCAGACACGATCCGATTGCCCCACGAGAAGGCCGGCACCTTATGAATCTGGGTGCCGTCCCAATAGGGAGGCTGCTGAAACTGGAGTATTTCATACGCGTAGTACTGCGGGTTGATGATGTTGGCTTCCGGGAAGATCAGCGGAAAGCTGTCCAACCCCGTCGTCCGCGAGTCCGAGACCGAGTTCACCGGCAGCCCGCCGCAGCCGGCCAACTGGTTTCCGGCGCGTCCGTACGTGGCTTCGAGAAAGGTTGACGAGTTGATGTTGTAGTTGACCGTCACCGCTTCCGTGCCTTTTTTCGGAATCGGAACGATCGCGTCATTCCAGCCAGGCAGCGAGCCGAGTGTTTCCCGCTTGGACATGTTGTTGCCTTGGTACTTGAAACTGACCCGCAGCGACGTCATCGGCTGATAGTCGAATTTGAGCGCGGGCTGGTAGAGCAGGGTGTCGTACGTCGGCTGGATGAACTGGTGATTGGTGCCGATGGTATTGCTCGTCCCGTTGGGCATGGGATAACTGTTGAGAAGGTTCAGACCCAACTGATACAGCCGGCCCGCCGGAATCTTTCCCAGGACGCCCCCGTCCGCGAAGCACCCGCTGTGATCGCCCGTCGCGGTCGTCGCGCACGTGCCGCTCGACTGCGGATCCCTGATGTACGGGAACGGATTGCCCTGGTTGTCGGTGGTCTGCGAGAAGTCGCCTTTCCGCTCCAGCGCAGTCGGCAGGCGGAACGTCTGTTGCGTGCCGCCGGCCGGTCGCGGGGTTGAACTCCTCCGCAAAGAAGAAGAAGAGCTTGTTGTGGCCGCCCTGTTTCCCGACAGGTCCGCCGATCGAGAACCCGATGTCCTGGGACTTCGAACGGGTCTTGGCCACGCCGTTCTGAATGTTCTGCTCACTGTTGGCATTCCAGCTGGAATTACGGCGCACGTTGTAGAGGGAGCCGTGGAACGTGTTCGTCCCGCTCTTGGTGACCGCCATCACCTGCAGGCCGCTCCGCAGGCCGTATTCGGCCTGGTAGCCCGAGTTGAGGATCTTCACCTCCGCGATTGACTCGTTGTTGATGTTGAACAGAGCGGAGCCGCTGCTGCCGGTGTCCATGGTGGAGACGCCGTCCATGGAGATGTTGCTCGACATGCAGCTCTGTGTGCCCTGCGCGACCGTCCCCGTGACGCCGGGCGCCAGGGAGGCCACGCTCGTGAAGCCGCGGTTCAGGAACGGCAGGTTCTGCACCGAGTCGGTCGGCACGGTGAACGACCGCTCCCCACTCGTGGCCTGGATCAGCGGCACTTCGGCCTTAACCTCGACGGTCTCGCTCGTCCCGCCGACCTGCAAGACCAGCGTCCCGAGCGACGCCGTGATGCCGGGGCTCACGGCGATGCCGGACTGCTTCATGGTCTTGAACGAAGGCATCGTGATTTGAATGGTGTAGGTGTCCACAGGGGTGTTCGGGAACTGGAAGTCGCCAGTCTCGTTGCTGACCTGAGGCGTGGAACTGGTCCCCTTGGTTTCGCTGATGAGCGTGACGGTCGCCCCGGGGATTACCCCGCCTTGCGCGTCCTTGACCGTTCCGACCACACGGCCGGTCGTGATTTGGGCCATCGCTGACAGCGCCACCGTGAAGACCACGGCGAATGCCATCGCGCCGATTCGTAAAGACCGCTTACCTTGTCTCAATTTCATCCTCCGGCTTGCCGAATGCTCCATACGCTCAGCCACGCACGCCGCGTAACTAGGCACGATAAAGAAGATATGGAGCGTGAGCAGGTATCCTATAACGATTTCTACTGTGCGCAGTGCTAATGCTGACATTAGAGTGGCTACTGCTGGCATGAAGGTTCCGTGAGTCGCCACGACACACCCACCATTTCGCGCCGCCGCGTGGTGAGCGTCCTTGCTGCTGCTGCCGGCACGGCTCTTCTGGATCCGGGTCCTGCCCTGGCGCGCCTCATCGCCGCCGCCCAGGGCACCCGCCCATGTGGGACCGAACCCGCCCAGGGCAGGCTGCTTGCCACGCTGCCCCTGAGCCGCCGGGGCGGCCTCGACCAGCCCTTCGGCGTGAAAATCGGCGGCCCAGGCCTGGACGCACGCCTGAACACAGATCTGTCGAACCTTCAGCCGGACAGGTTGATCACGCGGACCGAGCTGGCCTACGTGCGGACGGAATGTCCGCCAGCCGTTGCCGCGCACCGGGGGCCATGGACGATCCGGACGTCCGGCCTCATTGCGCGCGCCGGCGTGCTGCGGCTTGACGACCTGACGCGGCATGCCCGATCGATGGGCGCCCACCTTTTCGAGTGCTCAGGCAACAACAATCCCGCGAACTTCGGTTTGATGAGCGTGGCGGAATGGGACGGTGTGCCGTTCGCCGACATCGTCGAGTCCCTGCGGCCGGCGTCGGGCGCAACCGGAGTCCTCGTCAGCGGTGTGGATCCCGACCAGCCGTCGACGACCTCGCTCGCGGGCGCGAGCTGGGTCTTCCCGCTCGCATCGCTCGACCGGCTCGGCGCTTTTCTCGCGGTTCGCATGAACGGAGGCGAGCTGCCGCCCGATCACGGACGCCCCGTGCGGCTCGCGGTACCCGGCTGGTACGGCTGCGCCTGGATCAAATGGGTGGACGAGATTCGACTTGTCAATGCATCGGAGCCGGCGACGAGCCAGATGAAAGAGTTCGCGGCGAGGACCCACCAGACGGCGGTTCACAACCTCGCTCGAGACTACACGCCGCCGGCAATCGAGACGGCGGCGACCCCGGTGCGGGTCGAGAAGCGTCTTGGCGCGACCGGCCTCGAGTATCGCGTCGTCGGCATCGTCTGGGGTGGAGCGCGAGCCGTTCGCCCGGCTCGCGATTCGCTTCAACGACGGCCCGTGGACATCATTCGATGTTTGTCCTGCACCCACAACCGCGGCCATCTGGTCGCTGTGGTCCTACCGCTGGAAGCCGGCCGCGCCCGGGGTCTACAGCATCGCTCTGAAAGTTCCCGATGCTTCTGTGCCGCAACGACGGCTCGATAGCGGGTATTACGTCCGGCAGGTCCGGATCGAGGAAGTTTAGTGGCCTGGGGATGGGCCGCTGATCCCGGTTCGCAGTCGATGTGACGTCCTCGCGTCGCGTCCGCGGAGGCCGTACGGACTAGAATCGCGACAGTCGAATCCAGGTGTCCGATCGGGCCCAACTGCGATTGAAATCCTCGGCGACATCACGTGTCGGTTTCCCCTGAGCGGAGAGCGACTGCCCCAACCCGAGCAGCGACCAGCCGTTGTGTGGGTGCTTCTTGAGATCGGCGCGATAGACCGCCTCGGCTTCGGCGAAACGGCCCTCCTGGAGGAGCGCCGCGCCGAGCCAATGACGCACGGTAAAGGGCAGCGGCTCCGGCTCGTCGCGGACCAGCGAGTCCTCGATGGCCACCGCCTTCTCAAACGCCGCCAGGGCGGCCGGCGCGTCTCCGCTTCTCGCAATCTCTCCGCCAAGAATGCCGGCAAGGATGGCGAAGAGCTTCCTCGCCGGGTTGGCGCCGAACGCGGCAGTCGACGTGTCGGCCGCGGTCTGGAGCCGGGCGAGACTGGCTTTGGCGTTTGCGACATCGCCGGCGCGGAGGTCCGCGTAGCCCCGTGCGAAATCCCACGCGGGACCGGACAGCCCGCCTGGCGGCCGAGTGTTCTCGTCCAGGATGTCCTCGAAGCGCCCGAACCGGACGAGTGCCAGATGCAGATAGATCGGATTCTTGGTCATCCTGGCGTAGTCGCGGCCGGCTTGGACCGCGATCGCGCCTTGACCATCCATCGGACGCCGCGAATACCAGCATCTCGAGGTCGTGCCAGGGATAGATCGCGATCCCCTCGCCATAAGCGGCTTTCAGATCGGAATGCCAGGCGTTGAGACTCGCCCGCACGGCGTCGCCCCATCGTCCGACCTGCGTCCAGGTATGCGCCGGCATATGGTTGATGTGGCTGGCCCCGGGGATGGTCGAGCCGATGACTTCTGCGCACGCAGTCGCCCGCTCCGGTTCGCTCGTCGTCTCTGTGATGTGAATGTAAAAATGACAAGCGCCGGGGTGGTGGATGTCGACCTTCACGCGCGCGCTCGAGGACGTTGACGATGCGCTGGACGTTCGGACTGTTGATGTCCCTCGGACCATGGCGCGGCTCGAGAAGAAACAGGGCCTCGGCGTACAGCGTGGCGGCGTCGAGGTCGTCAGGATACGCGTCGACGACCTTCTTCATCGCGTCCGCATAGGCGCGGTCTTGCTCCACTCTTTTTGCCGGATCGAAATGTTCGACATACCGGACGGCCATCGCTTGAATGAAGGCTCGCTCGTTCGGCGAGGCGTACGTTTCGGCCAGTGACATCGCCTTCTGAATGGCGGCATAGGCAAACGGCGCCTCCGCCTCGCCCATCGGCCAGTTCAAGTCCGATCCCCATGCCCACGCTTCGCCCCAATAACAGATCGCGCAGACGGGATCGTGCGTCTCCGCTTCGCGAAATGACCGGACCGCCTCCGGCTTGGCGAAGGCGTAGGTCAACTGAAATCCTTGATTGAAAAAGGCCTGAGCCTCTCGATTCTGCGACGAAATCTTGCGCGTAAACGGACCCAGCCCGGCCTTATAGAGATCGATGGGCCCGGTGAACGCCGTCGGAGGCGCGTGTTCCTCATGCTGGCCGGCGATGAGTCCGGTGGCGCCCTGGCCACTCGAGAGTGCGAGACCGGCGACAGCGGCCGCGACCACTGCGCGAGACCAACCGGCGCGTTTGTGCTTGATCATTCCTGTCTCCCGCGGGACGCGGCGCTTGCCCGCTCGCTCTCTCCGTAGACTACAATTCTGCCGTCGGTTCATTATCGGCCGGCGCCGGACCCATCCTATGAAGATTCGCCTTTCTCGCACTCGCCGATTCCCGCTGCTGCTGGTATGGACCGTCGCGACATTGGGCGCCGGTATCGCGCTCGTTGCGCAGACGCCGCCGGCGCCGCAAGCGCCGCCGCCTCAACCCCAGGTGTTCGGGTCGCAGGGGCAGCAGCCGGATCCCTCGCAGCAGCCGGCGCCGCAGCCTGCCCGCGCCGGGGGGCCGGGCCGTGGCCGCGGCGGTGCCGCCGCGGAGGCTCCGGATTTCACCAAGCAGCCGCCAATCAAAGCCAAACGGCCGGACGAAGAGATCGAAGCAAATCATCCTGCAACCAGGCTACCGCCTGGAGTGCGTGCTGTCGGATCCGATCATCCAGGAACCGACGGCGATTGCCTTCGATGGCAACGGCCGGATGTTCGTTGTCGAAGATCGCAGCTACATGATGGACGCGGACATGACGGGCCAGTTGGATCCGATCAGCCGCATCTCGCTGCACGTCGACACCGACAACGACGGCGTGTACGACAAACACACCGTGTTCGTGGACCATCTCGTGTTTCCCCGGTTCGTCACGCCGTTCGGACCCAACGTGATTCTGACCAAGGAATCGAACGCGCAGGAGCTTTGGAAGTACACCGACACCAACGGTGACGGCGTCGCGGACAAGAAGGAGTTGTTCGACACGGGCTATGGCCGGCTCGCCAACATCGAGGGCCAGGAAGCGTTCCTGACCTGGACGATGGACAACTGGATGTACAGCACCTACAACGCGTTTCGGGCGCGTTGGACGCCGCACGGCGTGATCAAGGAGCCGACCGCGCCGAACGCCGGCGAGTGGGGCGTCACGCAGGACAACGACGGGAAGATCTGGTTCGAGAGCGGCGCGCCGGGCGTGCCGACGTCGTTCCAGTTTCCGATCGTCTACGGGTTCAACGTCCCGGGCAATTTCATGACGCCGGACGCCGTACGAGCCGGATTTCCGGATCCCCTGGGGTGCGGCCGTCCGCGTGGCGGATATGCAGGGCGGCCTGAACGCCACGCGCATGCCCGACGGTTCGCTGAAAAGCGTGACCGGCAGCGCCGGCAACGACATCTATCGTGGACACCGGCTGCCGAAGGATCTGATCGGCGATTACCTGTACGGCGAGCCTGTCGGCCGGATCGTCCGGCGCATCCGCGCGGAAAACAAGGAAGGTCTGACCGTCGTCCACAACGTCTATCCGAACAACGAGTTCATCAAGTCGCTGGACCCGCTGTTCCGCCCCGTGGACGTGACGACCGCGCCCGACGGCACGGTCTACATCACGGACATGTATCACGGCATCATCCAGGTCGGGAACTTCGCACGTCCCGGTACGTACCTGCGGTCCCGCATCGAGCAGTACGAGCTCGACAAGATCATTCACTACGGCCGCATCTTCCGGCTCGTCTACGACGGCGTGAAGCCTGACCGGTCTGACGCCCTGCGCCGTGACCTTCGCGTGCCGCACATGAACAACGAGACGCCCGCGCAGCTCGTCCTGCACCTGTCGCATCCGAACGGCTGGTGGCGCGACACGGCGCAGCAGTTGCTCGTGCTGAAGCAGGACAAGTCGGTCGTACCGGCGCTGCGCGCGATCGTGAAGACGTCGCCGAATCTGCTCGCGCGGTTCCACGCCATGTGGACGCTCGAAGGATTGGGCTCGCTGGAGGCCGTGATGGCTCGGCAGATGATGGAAGACCGCGAGCCGCGGATGCGGATCCAGGCCATTCGCGCCAGCGAGACGCTCTACAAGGCCGGCGATCGCTCCTTCGCCAAGGACTACGAGCGGATGACCAAGGACACGAGCGTCGACGTCGCCCTTCAGGCGATGCTGACGATGAACCGCTGGAAGGTGCCGAACGCCGCCGACGGCGATCAAGACCGCGATGGACAGCAACAAGGCGCAAGGCGTGCAGGTCGTGGCGAACGCGATCCTCAATGCGCCCGCGACCGCCGGCGGCGGCCGCGGCGGCGCGGCGCTGAGCCCGGAGCAGCAGAAGCTGATCGACCGCGGCGGGCAGATCTACAACGAGCTGTGCTTCGCCTGCCACGGCAACGACGGTCTCGGCACGCCGAAGCCGGAGCTGGCGACGACGATGGCGCCGCCGCTCGCCGGATCGCAGCGCGTGACCGGCCACCGCGAGTACATCGTGAAAGCGGTGCTGCACGGCTGACCGGGCCGGTGGACGGCAAGACTTACACGGACGTGATGCTGCCGATGGGCGATGAACGACGACGAGTGGGTGGCGTCCATCGGATCGTACGTGCGGAACAACTTCGGCAACCGCGGCGATTTCATCACGCCCGCGGATGTCGCGCGCGTGCGCGCCGCGACGACCGGATCGCCAGGCGAGCTGGACGATTCCCGAGCTGACCGCTTCGTTGCCCGCGCTGCTCTTCACCGACGGCTGGAAAGTGACGGCGAGCCACAACAGCGCAGCGGCCGTCGGCGCGCTGAGTCTGACGGCGTGGAGCACCGGCGCGGCGCAACAGGCCGGGCATGTGGTTCCAGATCGAGATGCCGTCGGCGCGTTCGGTCACGGAGCTGCAGTTCCTCTCGCCCTCGCCGGCGGGCAGTGGCGCGGCCGTCGCCGTCGGGCGGCGCGCCAATGGTGACGCGCGGCCGGCTTCGGGTTCCCGCGCGGCTACAAGGTCGAAGTCTCGACCGACGGGACGTCATGGAAGAGCTGTGGCGGAAGGCGCGGCCAACGGCAACGGCACGACGATCACGTTCGCGGCGACGCCCGCGAAGTTCATCCGCATGAGCCTCACGGCGACGGCCGAAAATGCGCCGGCCGTGGTCGATGCAGGACTTGCGCGTCTTCGCACTGCAGGAAAAGTGAAAATGACTCGCGGCGTCATTTCACTTCCGGCGCCGTCTGCTCCGCCGTCGTCACTGCCGGCGGCAGCTCCATGATCCGAATGTTCCGGAAGTGGATCTCCGCGCCTTCGGACTGCAGCCCCAGGTAGCCTTTCTTCTGCGACGCCTGGCTGAGGCCGTTGACGAACTTGCCGTTGACCGCCAGCTTGACGACGCCGTCGATCGCGACGACCGTGTAGCTGTTCCACTCGCCGCGGCCCTTCGCGCGATTCTCGACCGACATGCTGCGCGACGCCGCGCGGCGTGTCGGGCACGAACTTCATGCCGTTCACCGGAATCAGCTCGCCGTGGACGTAAGCAATCGGCGGCGGCGGGCTGCCTTCCCGGGCGTTCAGCTTGACCCAGTCGAGCTCGAGGATCTGGATCTCGACGCCTTTCGGCAGCCGGCCGCCCGCTCGGCGGCGAGTCGGTCCAGATGTAGAACCCGGAGTTGCCGCCGGGCTCGATGTGCATCCATTCGAGCTGCACGATGAAGTTCTCGTACTGCCGGTCGGACCGGATCAGCCCGTTCGGATGGCCCGAGCAGACGATCATCCCGTCCCGGACGGACCAGGTATTCGCGTCGCCCGTCCATCGGCCGCCATCCGGTGAAATCCCGGCCGTTGAACAAGGGCCGGAATCCGCTCGTCGGCAGCGATTCGCCCTGACGGGCGCGCCTGGGCGGCTGCGCCGAAGCCGAGTCACCGCCGGCCACCGCGGCCGCGACGGCCGCGGATGCCCCGAGGAAGTCACGACGCGATGGTGCGGTCTCGCCATGCTGGTCATCTCCTGACGGAACGCGCCTTCCAGGATGAGACTTGCCATTCACTGGATGGGTATTGTGTAACCGTCCCTGGCGCGGCAATCAAGATGAATCGCACGACTCTTTCAATCTGTTGCCTCGTCTTGGCCACGGTCGCTCGTCACCGGCGCAGTCCGGCGCGCAGAACGGCGAATGGCGCACCTACGGCGGCGACCTCGGCAACACGCGCTACTCGCCGCTCGACGCAAATCAACCGCGACAACTTCAATCAACTCGAAGTCGCGTGGCGCTTCAAGACGGACAGTCTGGGCCCGCGGCCGGAGTACAACTTCCAGGGCACGCCCCTGATGGTGAACGGGAAGCTCTATTCCACGGCCGGGTCGCGCCGGAGCGGTCGTGGCGCTCGACGCCGGCACCGGGCGAGATGCTGTGGATGCACAGCGAGAATGAGGGCAAACGCGGCGACGCCGCGCCGAGGAAACTGTCCGGCACGGGGCCTCGCGTACTGGACCGACGGGAAAGAAGAGCGGATTCTCTACGTCACGCCCGGGCTACCGGTTGATCGCGCTCGACGCGAAGACCGGCGTCCTCGTGCCCGGCTTCGGCACGCACGGCGTCGTCGATTTGAGGCTGGATGACGACCAGGAGATGGATCTCGAGACGGCGGACATCGGGCTGCACGCCACGCCCATCGTCGCGAAGAACACCGTCATCGTCGGCGCAGCGCATCTGGTGAGCTTCATCCCCGAAGAGCAAGAAGAACGTCAAGGGCTACGTCCGAGCCTTCGACGTGCAGCACCGGCAAGCG
Organism: uncultured Acidobacteriota bacterium; assembly: GCA_963724645.1. Classification (GTDB taxonomy): domain Bacteria; phylum Acidobacteriota; class Vicinamibacteria; order Vicinamibacterales; family SCN-69-37; genus CAVXSP01. The sequence goes on along the minus strand of CAVRVJ010000001.1, from coordinate 635,606 downwards.
GCTCTGGATTTTCCACACGATCCCCAAGCCGGGCGAGTTCGGCGCCGACACCTGGGACGACAAAGCGTCGCTCGACTTCACCGGCAACGACGGCGTCTGGGCGCAGATCAGCGTGGACGAGGATCTGGGCCTGGTCTATCTGCCGACGGAAGAGGCCGACCGGCGACTTCTACGGCGGCCACCGCCCCGGCAACAATCTGTTCAGTCAGAGCCTGGTCGCCGTCGATCTCAAGACCGGCAAACGCAAGTGGCACTATCAGCTCGTCCATCACGACATCTGGGACTGGGACCTGCCGTGCGCGCCGATCCTGCTCGATCTGACGATGAACGGCCGGACGATCAAGGCCGTCGCGCAGCCGACCAAACAGGCGCTGGGTGTTCCTGTTCGATCGCGTCACGGGCGCGCCGCTCTGGCCGATCGAGGAGCGGCCTGTGCCGCAGTCGGACACGCCGCTCGAGAAGACGAGCCCGACGCAGCCGTTCCCGACGAAGCCGCCGGCCTTCGATCGGCAGGGCGTGTCGATCGATGATTTGATTGACTTCACGCCCGAGCTCCGCGCGGAAGCCGTGAAGCTCGTATCCCGCTACAAGCTCGGGCCGATTTACACGCCGGCCGTGGTGAGCAAGTGGGACGGCCCGCTGGCGACGCTGATTCTCCCGTCGAACAATGGCGGCGCCAACTGGCCGGGCGGCGCTGTCGATCCGGAAACCGGCATCTTCTACATTTATTCGTTCACGCCAGATCTCGGCTCATGGGCTGATCCACGACCCGTCCGTCTCGGACATGGAGTACGTGCATGGCACGGCCCGTTCACCATCGGCCGCGCCGGCGCCCGCGCGCGGCGCCGCCGGGGGCGCCGCGCGCGGGAGGCGCGGCGGGCGGCGGCGGGGCGGACGAGCCGGCGGCGGCGGTAGCGGCCGGCGGTGAGGAAGGCGGCGGCACGCCGCTTCTGGTTCAGGGACTTCCGCTGGTCAAGCCGCCATGGGGACGGATCACGGCGATCGATCTCGGCAAGGGCGACATCGTGTGGCAGGTCGCGCACGGCGAAACGCCCGACGCCGTCAGGAACAGCCCCGCGCTCAAAGGGGTCTGACGATTCCGCGAACCGGCCGCCCCGCCGGCCGCATCGGCACGCTGGTGACCAAGACGCTCGTGATCGCGGGCGAGCCGGGGTTCTTCACCACGCCCGAGCGGTCATACGCGGCGCGATGCTGCGCGCGTACGACAAGGCGACGGGAAAAGAAGTCGGCGCGGTGTACATGCCGGCGCCTCAAACGGGATCGCCGATGACTTACATGCTCAACGGTCAGCAGTACATCGTCGTCGCGACGAGCGGCGGCACGGTGCAGCGGCGAGCTGCTGGCGTTCAAGCTGCCGGCGGAGTGCCGCGGGACATTGAAACGGAGCCGCCGGCCAAGGCGGCAGTCCATTTCCTCGGCCCGACGCATGGCGTCAAGGTGGTAATGCTTCTCGAGACGTTCTGTTGGGTCTTGTCCCGGCGGTTGGCTTGACGTCGGCGCTGATCGCGCAGGGCGCGCCGATGCCGACCTACATGGTCCCGGCCACGCGCGAACCGCACCACACGGTCAAGCTCGAGAACCAGTATGTCCGCGTGCTCGATGTGACCGTGCGCGCCATACGACGGCACGCTGTACCACATTCACGAGAATCCGTACGTGTACGTCTCGATTGGCGCCGCGACGCTGAAGGCGCAGGTCGAGGGATCGAGCGAGATCGCCGATCTGATCCTGAAAGACGGCGAAGTCCGTTACTCACCGGTGGTCACGCATCGGGTGGGCAACATCGGCGTCGACGCCGTTTCGGAATATCACCGTTCAGATTCAAGGGCGTGACGACACGCCGGCCATGGCCACGCGGGTCCACGATGGCCAGCGCCAGCGCGCGGGCGCCACGGTCGCCTTCGAGAACGAGCTCGTCCGGGTCGACCGCGTGACGCTGGCGCCCGGACAATCCACCTCGGCTCACACCCATCCACGCTCGCATCTGTTCGTCGCCGTCCACGCCGGATCTGTGAAAATGGAGGCGCAAGGCTATCCCGCCGCCACGCGGGCGATGAAACCCGGCGACTTCGACTGGCACACCGGGGCCTATACTCATAATGTGACGAATGTCGGGCACGACGCCGTTCGAGGCGATCGAGGTGGTGTGGAAATAGATGAAGATCCGGATGCTGCCGATGGCCATCGTGATCCATGACCACCGTCGCAGCGCTCGCGGCGCTCGCGCGCGCAGGACGCGTCCGGCGGCCGGTCGGTGTGGGACGGCGTGTACACCGACGCGCAAGCCAAACGCGGCGGGCAGGTCTATGCCGCGCATTGTCTGAACTGCCACGGCGAGGCGCTGCAGGGCGACGGAACGGCGACCGCGCTCACCGGTCCTGGCTTCATGGCGGATTTCAACGGCGCCAGTCTGGGCGAGATGCTCGACCGCACGCGCACGACGATGCCCGATGACAATCCGGGCACGATGTCGCGCCAGCAGATTGCGGACGTGCTGACGTACGTGCTGAGCGTCAACAAGTTCCCGGCCGGCGAGGCCGAACTGCCGACGCAGGCGGAGGTCTTGAACCAGATCAAGTTTCTCGCGACAAAGCCGACCGGAAAGACTCAGGACACGATCAGGAGACGGCCATGAACAAACATCTGACGCGACGGGGCTTCCTTAGCAAATCGGCGGCGGTGGGTGCGTTCGGTTTCGTCGGAGGTCTCCGCGCAGATGCCGAGGCGGCGCCGGCGCGTGCCCGGCGACGACGCGCAGGTCGCTCCGCAGTATCGCGGGTTCATCAAGAAGAGCCTGCACGATCTGCCGACGCCGGCGATGCTCGTTGACCTCGATCTGCTCGACAAGAACATTCGGACGCTCGCCGCCTATCTCAAGGGCAGGCCCGTGGGTTTCCGCGCGCACACCAAGTCCCACAAGTGCCTCGAGGTCGCCAAGCTGCAGCTGGCCGCGGGCGGCCGAGGGCTGTGCGCCGCCAAACTGGGCGAGGCCGATTCTCTGATCCGCGGCGGCATCAAGGACGTGCTCATCACCGCGCCGGTCGTCGGGCCGCTGAAGATCAAGCGCTTGATGGATCTTGCCTCGCCTGGCGCCCGACGTGAAGGCGGTCGTCGACAATCGAGCAGAACGCAATCGATCTCTCGACGGCCGCGCTCGCCGCCAGGCGCAAGCTGAAGGTGCTCATCGACGTGAACGTCGGCCAGAATCGCACGGGTCTCGAGACGCCGGCGGACGTCGTTGCCCTGGCGCAACTCATCGGCAAGCAGAAGGGTCTCGAGCTCCTCGGGATTCAGGGTTATCACGGCAACAACCAGCACACGGTCGGGTTCGAGGCCCGCAAGACGAGGTCTCTGCAGGCCAACGAACGCGCGGTCGCGGCGAGGCAGGCGCTCGAGAAGGCCGGCTTCCCGGTCCAGATCGTGAGCGTGGGCGGAACCGGCAGCTATAACATCGACGCGGACTACACCGGCGTGACCGAAATCCAGCCCGGCTCGTACGTCTACATGGACACGCACTACAGCAAGATCGGCGGCAAGGATCAGCCGGGGAACGACTACTCCGATTTCGGCAACTCCCTGTCCGTCCTGTCCACGGTGATCAGCCGCCCCAATCGCGGCGTTGCCGTGATCGACGCTGGCATCACCTCGCTGACGATGGACGAGCGCGTGCCCGAGCCGATGAACGAGACGGGGATGGTCTACAGCTCAGCGGAAGAGTACGGAATCCTCAAGCTCGAGAACGCGAGCCGCGATTTGAAGGTCGGGGATCAGGCTGCAGATGACGCCGGGACACTGCTGCACGACGGTCAATCTGTATGACGTGTGCTTCGGCGTGCGCAACGGCATCGTCGAGCATGCGTGGACCATCGGCGGCCGCGGACGCGCGGACTGAGGAAGGGAGACTGCAATGAAGACCAGAGTCAGCCGGCGTGGATTTTTTGCGACGTCCGCGGCTGCAGGCGCGCTGGGCGTGGTCGGCGGCCGTCGAGGCGCCGCCGCCCCGGTTCAGGCGGGAGAGGACGCGCTCGTCGCGCCGCCGTACCGAGGGTTCCTCAAAAAGAGCATGCTCGATTCTGCCGACGCCCGCCCTCCTCGTCGATCTCGACATCTTCGAGCACAACCTTCAGGCGCTGGCGGCCTTCATGAAAGGGCAAGGCCGCGACGTTCCGGCCGCACGGCAAGGCGCACAAGTCCTCGGCCGATCGGCAAGCTGCAACTGGCGTCCGGCGCCAAGGGTCTGTGCGCCGCGAAGCTCGGCGAGGCCGACGTGCTCATCCGCGGCGGCATCAAGGACGTCCTGATCACCGGCGGAGGTTGTCGGAACGCTCAAGATCAAGCGGCTGATGGATCTGCTCGCGATCACACCGGACGTGAAGGTGGTTGTCGACAACGAGCAGAACGCCATCGACCTGTCGCGCGGCCGCGTTGGCCGCGAAGAAGAAGCTGAAAGTGCTCATCGACGTCAATGTGGCCAGAACCGGACCGGCGTCGAGCCGGCGGATGCGGAGAAACTGGCGCAGGTCATCGCGAAGCAGAAGGGGCTCGAACTGCTCGGGCTCCAGGGCTACGGCGGAAACAATCAGCACATCGTCGGCTTCGAGGCTCGCAAGGCCCGAGAGGTCGAGTCGAATGAGAAGGTGATGACCGCACGCCATGGCGCTCGAGAAGGCGGGCTTCCCGGTGCAGATCGTCAGCGTCGGCGGCACCGGGAGCTACAACATCGACGCGGATTTTTCCGGCGTGACCGAGATTCAGCCCGGCTCGTACATCTTCATGGATTCGCACTACAACAAGATCGGCGGCAGGTCGGACCAGGCGAATACCTACAGCGATTTCGGCAATTCCCTGTCAGTGCTGACGACGGTGATCAGCCGCGCGGTGGGGGTCAATCCCGCGGCCGCGGGACGCGCGGGCGGCGGGCGCGCCGGGGCCGCACCCGCCGATCCCCGGCCGGTCATCGGCCGCGCCGTCGTTGATGCCGGCATCAAGTCGCTGTCGAACGACGAATCGACGCCCGAGCCCTTGAAAATGTCCGGCGCGACCTATGGCGGCTCCGGCGACGAGTACGGCGCGCTCAGTTTTCGGGATCCGGCGGTCGCCGACAGCATCAAGGTCGGCGACAAGGTCCAGATCACGCCGGGTCATTGCGACACGACGGTCAATCTGTACAACGTCTTCTTCGGCGTGCGGAATGGCGTGGTCGAGCACGTCTGGCCGATCGAAGGGCGCGGACGCACGGACTAAGTTCGTTACACCGACGTTCACGTCAACCGCGGGGCCGTCCTACTGTGATTTCCCCCGCGCGGTGATCGTGAGTATCGACTCGACCTTGTCGCCGCGGATGCCGTACATCTGGTCGTACTCGTTGATGGCCGGATCGCAGTGCGGCACGATCAGCTCCAACTTGTCGCCGATCTTGTAGTCCTTCGACGGCGGGGTCGTGAACGCGATGGCGCCGAACTCGTCGGATCCGGCGTTGTAGGTCATGCCAGGCTCGCCGATCACGCCGGCCGGCGGCACGTTCAGCGTGAGGGCCTTCGCCCCGGCGTCCGTCGTCAGCCGGTTCGGGAATCGGTTGTTCATGACCGTGGTCGAGCACCGTCAGTGAGGGCGCGAAGTCGTCGTAAACCGCATCGCTGTGTTCGCCGCCGATCGCCATGTACTGCATGTCCATGAACACATAGCTGCCCACCTGCACGTCGGTGAAACCCGGAATCATCTGCATGATGTTGTAAGTGCCCGTGCCGCCGCCGCTGAAGATCTCGAGGTTCGAGACCGGACTTCTTCATCTGCTCGAACGTCTCGACATTCGGCGCGAGCGTCTTCTGAGTCCGGTCTTTGCGGGCGCCGAAGCCCTTGGTGTGCTGCCCGCCGCCGTCGTACGACAGGATGCCGCGCAGCTTGAGGCTCGGCAGTTTGTCGATGAGCTGCGCCAGCGCGACGGCGCCCTCGCCCGGAGGGATCCCGCTGCGCGATCCCGACCGCGACGTCGATCACGACGTCGGCGACGACGCCCGCCTCTTTGGCGGCGTCGGACAGGTCGCGCGCGTTCTGTTCCTCGTCGACGGCCTGGATGAAGTCGCGGTGCAGCTTTCGGAGCTGCATCGCGCGGCGGATCTTGGCCTTCGACGGGTTCGAGGTCGTCATCAGGATCTTGTCGACGCCGCTGGCGGCCATGGCTTCCGCTTCGGTCAGTTTCGCGCAGCAGATGCCGATCGAGCCGGTCTTGAGCTGGTACTTCGCGATCGCGGCCGTCTTGTGCGTCTTCGCGTGCGGCCGGCTCGCCAGGCCGTTCTTCTTCAGCGTCGCCTGCATCGTCGCGATGTTCTTCTCCATCTTGTCCAGGTCGACGCAGAGCGCCGGCGTGTCCAGGTCCCACTTGGAGACGCCGGGCTTGACGATCTGGTCGACGGCCATGCCGCGCATCTCGGCGGGCGTGTAGCCGCGTACTGGCTTGGGAATCCACAAAAGTGCGGAACCTCCGAGCGCGCTCGACAAAAACGTTCGGCGTGACGCCTTCGAGATGTGTGAGCCCATGATTCCCCCCGATCTGGCCGCGATTCTAACGCGAATTCGCCGGCGTTTGGAGTTAGAATCGCGCCTCTTCCTTGCGGAAAGTCACTTGACTTGACGTGGTAATCCGCGCCCGCGCCCCTTGCGGGCGCGCCACGATACCACGTCAAGTCAAGCGCTTTCCGGTGCTTTCCGGGATTAGTTGTTCCGGCGACCGCGCCGGTTCGCGCGAGGCGCACGCAGCGGCATGTGATGGAGGAGCTGGCATGACAGCAATCGGACGGCAGATTGGTCGCATCCTGATGGGACTCCTTCTGGTCCTCGCGACGGCCGCAGTCGCATCGGCCCAGCTGTTCACGGGCACGGTGTCGGGGACGGTGAAGGACGCGCAAGGCGGCGTGATGCCCGGGGTCACGATCGTCCTGCTCAACGAATCGCAGGGCACTCGCACCGCCCCGACGGTGACCAACGAGAACGGCGATTTCGTGTTCCCCAGCATCCCGGCCGGCACCTACACGGTGGAAGTCACGATGACCGGGTTCAAGGCGCTCAAGCGCACCGGCGTCGCGGTGAGTGGCGGCGATCGCGTCGCCGTTGGCAGTCTGACGCTCGAAGTCGGCGGGACGTCAGAGACCGTCGACGTCAAGGCCGAAGCGCCGCTCCTGCAGGCGGCGAGCGGCGAGCGGTCGTTTGCCTTCAACACGGCGGATGCCGCCAATCTGCCGACGTTGACGCGGACGTTCCGGGATCTGGTCGAATCTGATGCCCGGGGTCAGCCCGACCGGCGGATCGAGTCAGCAGGGACGCCTGGGCGGCGGCGGGATGGACAACGTCATGATGGACGGCATCTCCATCATGGACACGGGCAACAACGGCCTGATGGGCGGCCTGAACATTCCCGTCGATCAGATCGCCGAAGTCAAAGTCGAAACCTCGAGCTATCAGGCGGAGTTCGGCCGGTCGAGCGGGCTGCAGATCTCCGCCGTGACGAAGAGCGGCACGAACAGGTTCCACGGCACGATGTACGGCGTGAAGCGTGATTCGCGCTGGAATGCGAACACGTGGGCCAACATCCAGAACGGAGTGCCAAAGCCGCGCGTCGATCAAACGGACTGGGGGTACACGATCGGCGGGCCGGTCGGACGGCCGGGCGGCAAGAACAGTCTGTTCTTTTTCTACGGCCAGGAATTCCAGCCGCGCACGAACTCCGGCGCGACGACGAACTTCCGGTTCCCGACGGCGCTCGAGCGCGCCGGCGACTTTTCGGAGACCCGCGACCAGAACGGCGCGGCGTTCAACGCGATCTACGATGCGTCCACCGGCTTGCCCAAATCGCAGTGCGTGCAGGGCGGTGCGACCGCGGCCTGCTTCAAGGACGGTGGCGTCGTCGGCAGGATCCCACTGAGCCGGCTGTATGGACCCGGGATGGCGCTGCTCAACCAGTACCCGCTGCCGCAGTTCACGCAGGCGACGGGCACGAACTTCAACTACACGTCGGTGTCGCCGACCTCGAACGCGATGACCACCTTCCCGACCATTCGCATGGACTATCAGGTGTCGCCGAGTCTACGAGTGAGCGGAAAATTCACGGGCCGCGCGGTCCGCAAGATCACGAACTTCGGCTCGCTGCCGGGTTACACGGACAGGTTCCCGCTCAACCGGTGGGTCAACACCATCTCGGCGACGGGCAACTACCGGATCACGCCAACGATGTTCCTCGAAGTGGATTACGGCACCGCGCAGAACGCGCTCGGCAACACGAACACCTCGCCGTACGCCAATCGCAACAACGTGGTCTGTCCGCCGAACCTCAACAGCAGCGTGCCGGATTGCACGTTGGGGAAGATCGCCTTTCCGCTGCCGGACGCGCCGCTCAATCCCGAGTATTTCGCCGCCACGGCCCTGAAGGGCTCGCTGGACATCGACGAGAACGGATCGTGGGTACTGCCGCCAAGGCTGGCCTGGTCGGCCGCCGGCACGACGGGCCGCGTGGGGAGCGCGCCGCCGTCGATCGATTTCCCGGGATGCGTGAACTACAACCGCACGCAGGACGTCTCGATCAGCCTGACGCGGGTCATGGGCCGGCACACGACGAAGGCGGGGTTCTACATCAACCACAGCTACAAGGTGCAGAGCCCGACGATCAGTCAGAGTCCGAACGGCAATCTGAACTTTGGAAACGACTCGAACAACCCGCTCGATGCGCAGTTCCCGTTTGCCAACGCGGCGCTGGGGATCTTCTCGTCCTACGGACAGGTCGGCCAGTACATCGAGGGCAAGTTCGTTTACAACAACATCGAGTGGTACCTTCAGGACAACTGGAAGACGAGCCCCCGGCTCACGCTGGACTACGGCATCAGGTTCGTCCACCAGACGCCGCAGTACGACGCGTTCGGTCAGGCCGCTAATTTTTTCCCCGACCAATGGTCGAAGGACACGGCCCCGCTGCTGTCTGACGTGCCGGGGTGTGTGACCGCTACGGTGACCTGCACCGGAGCGAGCCGGCAGGCCGTCAACCCGAAGACGAACGTCGGGCTGGGCGCCGGGAGCGCCTCGCTCGTCGAATCCGCGATTCCGGGCTCCGGCGACTTCTCGGACGGCCTCATTCAAGGGGGCAAGGGGATTCCGATTGAGACCTACACCTACCCGAACCTCGTCCTCGCACCGCGCGTCGGCGCCGCCTACGATCTCAAAGGCAACCAGAAGATCGTGGTCCGCGGGGGGTTCGGCATCTTCTACGACCGGCCGGATGGCCATCGCGCGTTCACCAACGTGACCAATCCCCCGGTCGTCGCAAGCTCGACCGCTCAGTGGGGACAGCTCACGCAGATCAGCAACCCGCAGTTTCCGGTCGGGCCGGTTTCGAACCTGTTCGTCACCGAATTCCACGACAATATTCCGTCCGACGCGCAATGGAACGCCGGCGTGCAAGTGGCGCTGCCGTGGTTGTCGTCGGTCGACTTCTCCTACGTCGCGCACCACGCGTACAACATCCTGAACGCCGGCGATAACCAGGCCATCAATCTGAACGCGATTGATCTGGGCACGACGTTCAAGGCGTCGAGCCAGGATCCGACGGTCCCCGGGACTGTGCTTCCAGACAGCCTGCTGCGCGCGTTCCGGGGATACGGCAGCATTCAGCAGAACAGCGGCCAGTTCTACCGGACCTACCATTCGCTGCAGACCACGTTCAACCGGCGCTTCCGCGACGGTCTCTCATTCACTGTGGCGTGGACGCTCGGCTTGAGCGACAAGGGCAACCAGAATCCGCCGGGCGGCAATCCAGTGCTCCGTCTGAATCACAGTTCGGACGGCACGTACACCGTGCGGCCGGATCAAGCGACGGCCGAAGCGCGCTTCGCGGATGAGGGTTTGATCAGACACGTCGCGACCTCGACCGTCGTCTGGGCTCCGCCGAAGTTGAGCGCGGACGGGTCCGTCAGCAAAGTCGTGGCCGCTGTGATCAACGACTGGCAGTTCTCGTCTATTCTGCGCGTGGATTCCGGCGCGCCCTACGACGCCTCGTACTCGTATCAGAGCGGCGGCGGCGCGGCGTTGACCGGATCCTCCGATTACGCCGCGCGGATCATCCTGAACAGCAAGCCGACGGGCGGATGTTCGGACAACCAGTACAAGCAATTCGACACCGGGATTTACAGCGGTCCGCAGGTCAACAGCGACGGCCTCGAGTCGGGCCGGTTCAATGGCCTGCACTTCTGCGGGAACCATCTCGTGGATTTTGCCATCAGCCGGACCATCAGGCTGGGGGGGACCCGCAACGTCCAGTTTCGCGCGGATGTGACCAATGCGTTCAACTTCGTGATCTACAACCAGGTTGCGTCCCAGGTGCAGTGGGTGAGTCCTTCGAACCTCACCGTCCGCAACCCGCAATACCTGGCTGACGGGACGCTCGATCAGACGAAGTTGAAGCCGCAGAGCGCCGGGTTCGGGGCCGCGACGGGCGCGATGTCGCCCCGGATGGTTCAAGTGCAGGTACGTTTCGCGTTTTGATCAAGGGCGCCCAAGACTTTCAGGACTTGCCGATGACAAGACGAATTCACCTTCTGCTGGCCGGAGGACTTGTCGGGGCCTGCTGGGCCATGACGCAGGCAGCCCAGACGCCGAAGACCGAAATCACGAAGTGGCAGGACGGGAAGGCGGCCGCAGTCGCCATCACATACGACGACTCGACGATCAATCAGTTCAGGATCGCGCTGCCGATGATGAACGAGCGCGGTCTGGTCGCGACGTTCTTCGTGATTACGGGACAGATTCCGGGATCGAAGAACATGCCGACGTTCGTCGGGCGCCCGATCATGACCATCCTCAAGGAAAGCGAGTCGGTTCTGACCAGCAAGGACAATGTTTTCGAGCGGACCTCGATGTTGAGCTATCTCGCGGAAATCCAGCGGCTCGACGATGTCGGCGTGCTGGACACGGCGAATCCGAACAGGATTCAGAGCTACAATCCGCTCAACGCGATCAAGGCCGGGAACTTCGCGGGCATCGACGCGGCCCTGGCGCGGCTGCGCGCGACCGGCAAGACGTATGCGGTCGGCGCGATTCCGTACATACCCGTTCGATCCGAAGAGCAAGGCCGGCCGCGCAGCGATCAGCCGGGCGGGTTGACCTGGGACGAGATGCGCAAAGTCGGCGCGCAGGGCCATGAGATCGCGAATCACAGCGTGTCGCACCGCCATCTGCCCATCTTCGACGACGCGAACATTCTCTACGAAGTGGACAAGGCGCAGGAGGATCTTCGCCGGGAGATGGGCGAGAAACACCTGTTCTCGATCGAAGTGCCGTACGGCATCGACGACGAGAACGTGAGGAAGGTTGTCATCAATCGCTTTCAACTCACCCGCAACTGGGTCTCGGATTCGGACGCCGAGTTCATGGACGGCATCATGCGCGGTGACAATCGCGATCCCGCGAAGACGACGAAGCCGTACATGGAATGGGAGCGCGGACCCGTACCGGCGACCACCCTCGATGAGATGACCGGCTGGGTCGATACGTCCCTCAAGAACGGCACCTGGCTCGTGCTCGTCATTCATGGGATCGAAGGCGTGGGGTCGTCGCCGCTGCAGGCCGATCGCGTCCGCGCGTACTTCGACTACATCAAGGCCCACACCGATGCCCTGTGGGTAGCGACGTATCAGGACGGCGCCAAGTACATCCGTGAACGGATCAAAAGCACCGTGACCACGCGGCAGGCAGGACAGGCGATTGAGGTGACGGTCACGCATCCACTCGACCAGAAGATCTACGATCTGCCGCTGACGGCGCGAACCCCTGTGCCGGCGCAATGGACTTCGGCGCAGGTCACGCAAGGCAAAGACACCCGCACGATCCCCGTGCGCCACGAAGGGGGAGCCGACTTCGTCCAATATCGCATCGTACCGAACGTCGGCGCCGCGCGACTCGAACGTAGATGAGGCGCGCCGACAGGACATCCATGCCACGACATTCCCGACGTTCTGCGCGCCGCCCGGCCGCGCGCGCCGCCCTGGCCGGACTTGCCCTGGTGGCTCTGGCAGCGGGCGGGCGCGTGGTTGCCCAGCAGGACGCGACGGTCAAGCTGCTTCAAGAGCTGACAAACGCCAATGCGGCGCCAGGCTTCGAAGGCCCCGTGCGCGACATCCTCAAGCGCGAATGGCAAGGAATCCTGAAGGATCTGCGGACCGACGGATTGGGGAACCTGCTGGGTCGCTCCCCGGCACCGGCCAGGCACCGCGCGTGCTCGTGATGGCGCACATGGACGAAGTCGGGTTCATGGTCCGCTACATCGACCCGAACGGGTTCGTGTTCTTCCATCCGATCGGCACAAACATCGATCAGGCGGTCCTGACGCAGCGATTTACGATCATGACGGCGCGCGGTCCGGTGATCGGCTACACCGGGGTCAAGTCACCACACATCGTGCCGGCCGAAGAGCGGAACGCGATGGTGCAGGTGGCCGACATGTTCCTGGATCTCGGCGTCAGGAGCCGGGATGAGGCCGAAAAACTGGGCGTTCGTCCGGGTCTGCCGATGACCTACCGGACGGAATTCGAGATGTTGAACGGCGGCACGAACCGGTATCTGGCGAAAGCCTTCGACGACCGCGTCGGCTGCGCGATCATCACGCAGACGCTGCAGCAGTTCCAGTCGCTGGCGCACCCGAACCTGCTGCAGGTCGCCGCCACCGTGCAAGAGGAGCTCGGGTCGCGTGGCGCGCAGGTCATCTACGATCAGACCAAGCCGGACATCGTGATCAATCTCGAGATTGGCGTCGCCGGCGATTTCCCCTTGCGCGTCTCGCCAAAGCTGTCGCAGGAGTCACTGGGCAAGGGCGCGACGGTCTTCATCTTCCAGGGCGACATGATCCCCAACAACAAGTACGTCGAGTGGGTGACGCGCCTGGCGAAGGCCGAGGGCATTCCGATTCAGTACAGCGCCGTGAGCACCTATGGACAGGACGGCTCCGCGCTTCAACGATCCGGTGCCGGCATGCCCACCATCAACATCGGCGTGCCGACGCGGTACGCCCATAGCGAATCCGGCGTCATCGATCGCGCCGATTACGACGCCGCCCTGAAACTGGTCGTCAAGATGATCCAGCAGCTCTCCGCCGCCGAAGTCAAGGCGATTGCGGAATTCTAGTCGCGAGGATGATGCCATGAAATATCTTCAGGTCAGTCTTCTTCTCTGCGCGCTCGCGGCGGCGTCGGCAGGGGCGCAGCAGCCGCCCCGGACCGAGATTACCAAGTGGCCGGACGGCCGGCAGGCCGCCGTCGCCATCACGTACGACGACTCGACCATCAACCAGTTTCGCATTGCGCTCCCGCTCATGAACGAGCGCGGGCTGGTTGGCACGTTCTTCGTGATCACCGCTCAGATTCCCGGGTCGACGAACATGCCGACGTTTGTCGGGCGGCCGATCATGGACATCCTGAAGGAGAGCGTGGCCGTTCCGACGAACAAGGACAACGTCTACGAGCGGACTTCGATGTTGCGGTACCTGGCCGAGATTCAGCGGAACGAGATCGCCCTGGCGAATCGGACGCAGCCGACCAATTTCGCCAGCGTCGATAGCGCGCTGACGAAGCTCCGCGAATCCGGGAAGACCTATGCCGTGGGCGCCGTGCCGTACGTGCCTGTGCGGTCGGAGGAGGCCCAGAACAATCGGCCCCGGGCGGATGGGCCCGGCGGGCTCAGTTGGGATGAACTGCGCAAGGTCGCCTCGCAGGGGCACGAGATCGCGAATCACGCGATTTCCCATGCCCGGCTGACCGTGCTCGACGAGGCCAACATCCTCTATGAAGTGGAGAAGGCACGGGACGAACTTCGGCAGCAGATGGGCGAGAAGCACCTCTTCTCGCTCGAGGCGCCGTACGGCATCTCGGACGAGCATTCCCGCCAGGTAGTCATCTCGCGATTCCCGCTCGTGCGCAACTGGGTGTCCGATTCGGACGCCGAGTTCATGGACGGCATCATGCGCGGAGACAGGCGCGACCCGACACAGACGACCAAACCGTACATGGAGTGGGAGCGCGGGCCGGTGACCGCGACGACCGTGGACGAGATGAAGGGATGGGTCGATACGTCATTCAAGACCGGCACCTGGCTCGTGCTGGTCATCCACGGGATCAACGGCGTTGGCTACGAGCCGCTGCCGACCGAGAACGTGAAGGCATACTTCGATTACATCAAGGCGAACTCGGACTCAGGCATGCTGTGGGTGGCGACCTATCAGGACGGCGCGAAGTACATCCGCGAGCGCATGAAGAGCCAAGTCGACACGAAACAGAACGGTCAGGCGATCGAAGTGACCGTCACAAACGCGTTCGATCCGAAGATCTACGACGTGCCGCTCACTGCGCGCACGACCGTGCCGGCGGCCTGGACGTCGGCGCAGGTGACGCAGGGGAAGGACACGAAGAAGCTGCCGGTCTCCAAGGACGCAAACGGCAGCTACGTCCAGTATCACGTGCTTCCGAACGGCGGACCCGCCCGGATCGCGAGGGCGCAATAGGCCTCCGCGCCCTGGCCGATTCCATCGCCGGTCGAGAGTCAGCAGATCGTGCGCCCCGAGATCCGCCTCATCGCATTGGCAGCGGCGTGGCTCGCATGGGGGCTGCCCTTCGTGCTCCAAAGCCGTAAGACGAGCGGCCGCCGCGCGAGCGCGCGCGTCGACCCGCGTGCCCGCTGGGGCATTCTGCTGGAGATGATTGCCTTCGCTCTCGTGTATGTGCACGGACCACGCGCGTGGGCCGCCCCCGTCGAGCCGTGGCGCGCCGCGATCGGGGCAGTCTTCGCTCTGCTCGGGATCGCGCTCGTGTGGGGAGCGGTCGGCAACCTCGGCAAGCAGTGGCGCTTCGACGCCGGCCTCAACGCCGATCACGAACTCGTCATGACCGGCGCGTACCGCATCGTCCGCCATCCGATCTACTCGTCGATGCTGTGGATGATGCTGATGGTCATCGCGTGGCTCGGCACACTGCCCGCCTGGCCGATCGCGCTGGTGGTCTTCGTGGCCGGTACGGAAGTCCGGGTCCGCGTCGAAGACGCGCTGCTGCGTGAGCGATTCGGGGACCGGTTCACGGCGTGGCAGAGCACCGTATCCGCGTACATCCCGTTTGTCAGATAAGACGCTACTTGCTGTACGACTTGCTGAACCCGTTGCGGGTGTTTGACACGGTGAACGATCCGTCCGGCCTGGCCGAGACCCTGACCCAGTACGCCGGAATGTGCGGCGGAGGCGCGTTGCCGCGGCCGCGCGTGGCGCCAGATGCGGCAACCGGCTGGGCCGGCGCTCCGGCGGGCGGCGGCGTCGCCATTGCCCGCGGCGCCGGTGGTGGCGGCACCAGAACGCCGGCGATCGTCGCGGCATCCTCGATGTTCGCGACGAGTGCGCCCGGGCTGTTCAGCTCGACCCCGGCCTTGTACGCCCAATGAAGCTGCCACAAGTCCTGGAAGCCCGGCGAGGAACGAAGCGTCTGCATCGAAAGCGGATCGCCGCCTTTGCGTGTGCCGTTCTGCATGATGGCCACACGCGGTTGAATTGCCTGCACGAACGGCGCGGCGCTGCAGACCTCGGCCCCGTGACCGGTGACCATGTAGAGGTCGACCGTGCCGATCAGGTTATTCGGACAGGTCAGGTCCATCGCGTGGTCCCACAACAGATCTCCGAGATCGATCACGCGGAACTTTCCGAGCGTCATGACGCTCCCGACGGACTGGTCATCGTCCGGTGTGCCCCACGTCGACGCCTCAATCGTGGGCTTGAAACCGGCGCACACTGCGTTCGGCGTGGCCCGTTGTCCCGGCAAGGGCGACTTCAGTCCCTGGCCAGCCGCGGTGACGATTCGCCAGTCGAGTCCGCCGACCGGCAGGACGTCGCCCGCCTTGACGACCGTGTGCTTCGCCTTGGCGCTCAGGTCGGTGTACATCTGCTGAAAGCCCGCCACCTGCTCGCGCGCGGTCTCCACCGTCGGACCGTGGTCGATGAAGTGTGCGATAGGGATGCGCCTGGCCAGTTCCTGCAATCCGCCGACGTGATCGGAGTGGTAGTGCGTCGAGATGAGATAGTCGATCTGCTTCAGCCCCGCATCCGCGATGGCCACCATGAGCCGATCGGTGTCGCGCCCGCCTGCGCTCCCGCTGTCGACGAGCACCGACTGACCGGTGGGCGAAATGTACAGCGCGGCTTTGCCGCCCTCGGTATCGACGACGTAGATCTCGAGCGCCTTCGCCCCGGTCCCCTGGCCCGCGACCCAGGCCGCACCGAGAAAAGCGATGGACAGGGCAATCGCAAATCGGGTCATTCCTCATCTCCAACGACACCGCAGGTGCCCTGCGCGACTACTTGAACAGCAGCGGCGCAAACTCATTGAGGTTGTGCCGCCAGACCGTCCACTCGTGCCGGCCTTCGGTGACGACGTACTTGTGGGTGATGCCTTTGGCTGTCAGGGTCGCATCGAGCGCCTTGGCGGCCGGGCCCGCGGTGTCGTCTTTGCCCGCGGATACCCACAGCAGCTTGAGCTGCTTGTTGATGGCCGCCGCATCCTTGAAGAACCCGGGGTAAGCCTGGTCGGCGTTCTGGGATCCGGCGCTCAGATATGACGATGTAGCGGAACAATTCCGGATGAGTGAAGCCGATGTTGATCGTCTGGCCGCCGCCCATCGACAAGCCGCCGATCGCACGATCGTCGGGTTTCGTCGAGACCTTATAAGTCTTTTCGACAAGCGGGATCACGTCATCGAGCAGGTCCTTGGCAAACGGTGTCAACGGCGCCGGTGTCACGCCGGCGGCCGGCGGCGTGACTGGTGCCGATTTCGCCGGCCCGGCGTAGAAACTCTGAATCGCGTGACCGAGCGGCATCACGATCAGCATCGGCTTCGCCTTGCCCTCCGCGATCAGGTTGTCCAGGATATTGTTGGCCCGTCCGATCAGCGCCCAGCCCGACTCGATATCGCCGGCGCCGTGGAACAGATAGAGCACCGGATAGCCCTTGCCCTTGTCGTAATCGGGCGGCGTGTAGACCCACATCTCGCGGCTCAGGCCCAGCGTCTTCGACTCGTACGGCCGGATGCGCACCTCGCCGTGCGGGACGGGTTTGACGTCGTAGAACTGCGGCCCGTCACCCGGGACCTCGACCACATTGACCGGGCCGAAGTTGCCGTAGCCCATCTTGATGTTCGTATTGCGCGGGTCGAGCGCGACGATGCCGTCCGCGTTGAAGGCGTAGGTGTAGATGTCCGGCGCGACCGGACCGACCTTGGCCGTCCACACGCCGCTTGCGATCCTTCGTCATCGGGTGCGGCTTACCTTCGGTGTCGTCCGTGACGGTGACCTGGGTGGCGTTCGGCGCCAGGTACCGGAAGGTGATGGTGCGGTCGGCACCGACTTCGGGGGACACGACGGCAGGCCCGCCGCGGCCGCCTCCTCGCTGGCCTGCGGGCGCCTGAGCGGAGGCCGTGACGGAACAGATCGCGAGCGCGGCCAGGAGAGGAAAGACATTTCGGGACATGTGGGAGGCTCCTGTGTGCGGCCCAAAGTGTACACCCCGTTCGGCATATGATGGCGGCTCATCTGACGGAGGAGCGCCGATGACCATGTTGAAACGCCTCATCTGGATCGGCCTGCTGGGACCGGTGATCGCGAGCCTGCTGGCCGTCGTCGCGGCGAGCCCGACGGCGCAGGACAGCGGCATCCGCTTCGTCGGCAAGACGAAGTACCTGAACAACGCGCGCGCGGCGGTCGTGCACAGCATCGACGACTCGACCAAGCTCGTCGCGACCATCGCCGATTCCATGGACAAGTACGACATCAAAGGCACGTTCTTCATCAGCACCGAGCAGGATCCGCCGCCCGAAGAGCGGTTCTTCAATCAACTGCAGGTCTGGCTGCTGTGGCCGCGCATGCAGAAGGCGGTCGAGAACGGCCACGAGGTCGGCGCGCACGCGATCACCCATCCGTGCCATCGGCCGCAGTCTGATACCACCAGCGAGGACTACAAGTCGTTCTGCACGACGAGCTACACCGACGCGGAGCTCAAGGGATCGCGGGACACGATCCTGCAGCCGCACGACGCAGCCGTACGTCTGGACCTGGGCCTATCCGTGCGGCCACTGCGCGACCTTCGATTTCATCCAGAAACGGATCGCCGACGCCGGCTACATCGTGGCGCGCAACTATCCGGGCGAGGCGCTTGGACAGCACGTGCGGCCGGACCTGCAGACGTGGGCGGACAACTGGATGGACGCGCCGTACACGCAGGTCGTGCAGAAGGGGAAACGGCCGCGCGGGCGGACCGGTGCAGCCGGACGTGAGCGATCTCAACGCAAAGTTCGACGAGGTCTACGGCAAGGGCGGCATCTATCACTTCATGTCGCACCCGCAGTCGCTCGATTTCGGACCGTTCGGGTTCTACGAGCAGCACCTGTCGCACATCAGCCGCCGGCCGGATATCTGGTACGTGCCGATGGGGCCGATCTACGCGTTCCACACCATCGTCGAGAAGACGAGCGTGCGGAACGTGCAGCCGACGGGTGGGAACGGCACCAAAGCCCGGTTCGTCGTGTCGAACGACCTGGATCCGCAAAATCTACAACGGCAGCTGACGCTCGACTTCACCGCGCCGGAGTCAATCGGCGGTGTTTGCCAATGGCAGAAAACTGGCGGAGCGGACCGCGCAGCAGCTCACCGATCGCTGGAACGACGAGTACGTCCGCCGCGAGGGTGACCATCTCTATGTGACCGTTCTGTCCAACACCACGCTGGAGTTCCGATGATGGCGACTCGAACCACACGTGCTGCCAGTGTCCTGGTGATTCTGTTCCTGGGCGGCGCTGAGTTCCTCCAGGCACGCGCAGAGGTCGTCGGCGCCTGGACGATGTCCTACACGACCAAAGACGGCGTCAAGCTGGAGAGCGTGCTGACCGTGACGCAAGAGGGCGGCAAGCTGGCCGGGACGATCTCGAGCGGCCGGGGATCGATCGCGCTCAACGAGATCTCGGTCAACGGCGACGACATCGCGTTCGCCGTCATTCGCGTCGGCTTCGGCGACACCATCCGGATCGACTACTCCGGCAAGATCGAGGGCGACTCGATGAAGCTGAAGATGAAGGTAGGCGCGCGCGAACCGCTGGACGTGAGCGCGTGAAGGCGGAAGTGAGTCCAGTGCGCCGTCATAGCACGTCAGTTCAGTTCCTTCACGTAGATGTTCTTCCAGTACAGCTTGTGCCCGTGGTACTGGAGCTCGATGTTGCCCTTGTTGGGCAGCGGCTTCGTCTTATCCCAGTAGTTGTCCCACTTGACGTTGTCGACGACGAGCTGACCGTTCAACCACACCGTGGTCATGTCGTTGTCGCGCTGAATGATGTGGAACGTGTTCCAGTGTTCCGCAGGGTTGTCGGCGACGACCAGAGGACTCTGCCCCGGGGTGCCGCGGGCGTTGTTGAAGAGACCGCCAGAGCCCGAGGGATTGAACCACATCTGCACCTGCGGCGAGTTCTTGAGATACACGCCGCTGTCGGCGCCCTGCTCGACGCACCAGTCGACGTAGAGATCGACGTCCCCGTATTCCTTGATCGTCTGGAGATTCTGGCCGCCGAACTCGATGTGCTGGAGCGGCGGTTTGCGATCGTCCGCAACCACGCCGTCGAACACGAGGATGCCGTCGACGACCGACCAGTGCTTCAGGTAGCGGTCATTCGAGAACTTCTGCTTCGCGGCACGTTCAGCAGGTGACAGTTTCAAGAGCGCCGGCTCGGCGGGATTCAGCCCGGCGCCGAACTTGAGCGAGCCGTTCTCGAGAATCGATGAGCGCCTGCCAGCCGGTCAGGTCCTTGCCGTTGAAGATGGCCTTGAATCCGTCGCGTGCGAGCGCCGCCGGCACTTTGTTATCGGTGGCCGCCGCCGGCGACGTGCAGGTCAGAGGCGGCGGGGGCGGTGTCTGGGGACCGCGGCCGGCTCCCCGGCCCCTGCCAGGAGCAGGCTCGCCGGGCGCCGGGGCCGGAGCCTGGCCCGCCGCCGGAGCCGGCGCAGGAGCTTGAGCCTGGGCGCGAGCCCGAACAATCGGCAACGCGGCTGAGGACGGCGAGAGTGGCGGCCAACAAGACGAAAAGTCGCTTCATAGAGGTGTCCCTTGGGATAGGTGCATTCACGCGGGGTGCGAGCACATCGCAGATGGTAATCCATTTGCGCCCCGAAGCACACGAAGCGGGAGCTACGCGCCCGGCCCCGACAAGTGAAACACCTGCCGTAAATCCCTTGCGACGGGGCTCCCATCCGGATTCGACGGCATGACGTCGCGCATCATCTGCCACCAACGCCGGCACACGTCCGTGCCGGCCACAGCCGCCCAGCGGGCTTCGCTCTCGAACTCCACGTACGCGAAGAGATCGCTCGTCTGCTCGTCGAGAAAGATCGAGTAGCTCGTGACTCCGTGCGCAAGGAGCGCCGCCTCGAGCTCCGGCCAGATGGGATCGTGCCGGCGTGCGTACTCCTCGTGCCGGCCGGGATCCACCGACATTCGAAACGCTCTTCGAATCATGCCGACGGATTGTAGCGCGCCTCTTTACGGCGGCAGCCGCTTCAGCATCGCGGCCGCCTTTCGAAACCACGGGCGCTCGCGTCGCCGCAGGTAACGCGGCATCGTCGGTTTCTTCGCCAGAATCCGTTCGGCCCACTCGCGGGACTCGGCGGGGCGATTCTGTGAAGCGAGAAAAGCCGCGTAGTTGTAGTACGTCTCCGACAAGGTGGAGATCTGCGTGGCCTGCTGAAAGAGCGCCTCGGCTTTGTCGGCCTGCCCGTTGTTCGCGTAGGCGTGAGCCAGGAGCGCGATGGCCCGGTGCAGATCGTATTTTCCATCGCGCGCCGTGACGGTCTCCAGGTCGGCGACGGCGGCCGCGAAATCGCCAAGGTTTATCTCCGCGATGCCTCGGCGGTAGATCGGATCGAGGTCCGTCGTCCGAGGCGAGATGGCCTTGTTGTAGCACGTCGCGCGCCTGCGCGAATCTGCCTTCATCCAGATACAGTTCGCCCAGTTCTTCGAAGTTCCCGGCCGCCGGGTTCTCGACGACGACGGCCTCGAGCCTGCTGATGCGCTGGCGGCGTCCGAACGGCGTCGAATGCCTGACGAAGGAGCGCGAGGTCGGGCACGACCTCCGCGAACATGTAGACCAGCGCCCCGACCGGCCCGAGAAAAAGGATGACCCACAGCCAGTACGTATCCGGCCGGCGCCGGATGAAGTGCGTCACGGCCAACGCCTGGAGGATCAGGCCCCACGGAAAGAAGAGGGAAAAGAATCCCATCCGTCGCCGCAGTATAGGGGACGGAGGTCGTTTTCGCGGAGCCTCGAGGGGACGAAGGCCGCTTCGCGGGCCGACCTCCGTCCCCCTTGTTGTCTTCAGCGGCGCCGGGACAAGCCGCCGGCAATCGCGACAAGTTCGGCGACCGACGATTTGTCCGCGATCAGCGAAGTCGGCACTTGCACCTGGTCGATGCGGCGGTCAGCGTATCCCACTGTTCAGGTCCGGCGGCGGCGTTGCGCAGCATCAGAGCGAACTCGGCAATCGCGGATGCAAACGGCAGGTGCTGGACCGGTCCGCCGGCGCGAACAGCTTGCGTAAGGAGGTTGCTGGCATCACCATCCGGCGCCTTGAAGCGAACTTTCACAGTCAGCCATTCACCGGCGTGACTGGGATCGACCGGAAGGCGCGCCGGCTGTTTGACGGGCGTCCCCGATTGATAGCGCAGCGGATCCACGGCGGGATCGGCTGGTCACAACGTCTCTCCGATCGAGCCGGCGGGCACGACTTCGTAGAGGACGGTCACGGTATGGCCCGCGCCCATCTCCCCGCCATCCTTCCGGTCATCGTTGAAATCCGGCGCGGCGAGGCGCCGGTCTTCGTAGCCGACAAGTTTCCAGGCACTGACAACCGTCGGGTTGAACTCCACCTGAAACTTGACGTCCTTGGCCACGGTTTCGAGCGTGGCGTCGCCTTCGTGCACGAGCACGCGCCGCGCTTCCTGCAGCGAATCGAGATAGGCGTAGTGGCCGTTTCCGCGATCCGCGAGCATCTCCATCGTCGAGTCCTTGAGGTTGTCGCGCCCGACGCCGAAGACGGAAAGGAAGATACCGGAATCCTTTTCGCTGCTCGATGAGGTGCAGCAGATCGCGGCGGCTGACGATGCCGACGTTGAAGTCGCCGTCGGTGGCCAGAATGACGCGATTGACGCCGCCGGGAATGAACGCCTCGCGCGCGGTGCGGTAGGCCATGATCAGTCCCTGGCCGCCATTTGTCGATCCACCGGCGCCGAGAGGCCCGCGATCGCACTCCTGAATGGCGCCTCTTTCACGCGCCGAAGTCGGCGGCAGCGCCACGCCGCTCGACCCGGCATAGGTCACGATCGCGAGCCGATCCTCGGGTCTGAGTGTGTCGACGAACATTCTCAATGCGCTCTTGATGAGCGGCAGACGGTCGGGAGGCGACATCGAGCCCGAGACGTCGATCAGCAGCACCAGATTGCGGCCTGCGATTTCGCGAGCCGGCGCTGCCTTGGCGCGCGCGCCAATCAGCACCAGACGATGTGACGGCGCCCAGGGACATTCGCCGATCTCCGTCGTCAGCCCGATCGGCTGGTTTCCGCGCGGCTCGGCGTACGCGAACCGGAAGTAGTTCAGGAATTCCTCGACGCGGACCGCATCGGGCGGCGGCAGTTGTCCGCTCGACAGAAAACGGCGCACGTTGGTGTAAGACGCCGTATCGACGTCGGCGCCGAATGTCGAGAGCGGCTGATCGATCGTGGAATGGAAGCGATTGGGCTCGAGATGGGAGTAACTCTCGTTTGGGTACGACGGGGGATAATCCGGCCAGACCGGAGGCCATTCGGCGAACGATCGCGCGCCCCCGGGCGCTTGATTGGCCATCATGCCGGCTTCTCGCATGGCATCGACCGCTACGCCACCTCCGGCTCCTCGGCCGCCCGCAGGTCCCGCGTTTGGCGCGTTTGGCGCGGCGCTGACAGGTGCCGGCGCCGGCGAGCCGAGCCCCGTCGCCTGTCCTCGGCGGCTCGAGTTGTCCACCTTTGGAAGGGCGTCACCGGGCCGCGCCAGCACGATCGGCAGTTGAATCCTGTCGATCATTGCCCGGCACTCGCAGATCGCGCGAGTACGAAGGGAAGCCGGGATGATCGGCGCGGACGCGATAGTCACCCGGTGCGACATCCGTGAACGTGAATTGGCCGTTGGCATCGGTCGTGGTCTTTGCCTCCACGCGGCCCCCGCGCTCGAGGACGACCGTGACACCGGCAAGCGGCGAAAGCATGGCGTCGACGACGGAGCCGCCGATCGTCACGCGGGAAACAGAGCTTCGTTGGACTACGGACGAGGCCCGCGGCGCGAACGACAGCAATCCGACGATCAAAAAGGCGATAGCAGGAACGTGCAGACGAGCGGACATTGCCACCTCCCTGGGGTGACCCTGGAACGCGCCGCAGCCGGACTGGTGCGGCGGCAATGTCCTTAGAACGGGGAGGACCGGAAATCTTGCAGACGGGGCCTTCAGGCGGGCGGGTGGTGCTACTTCCAGGTCAATCCGCCGTCGGCCGTCGCCAGCACTCGACCGTCGGCGGTGGTGACGCTGGCGTGCGTGGCATCGGACGCGCGCACGGAGGCGAGATCCGCGGAATCCGGTGCGCTCGAGCGCTCAAAGTGAAGACCATCCGTAGTCCGCAGTACCAGCACCGCCGCGACCGACCAGCCAGCAGATTGCGGGTCCGGGCGCGTCGCCGGCGGTAATGAAGGCCGGCGAATCGATCGCGACCATCTCCCACGCAGCGCCTCCGGTCGTCGAGCGCTCGACGCCGCCGGAGGCCAGGATCCGCCAGCGCACCGGACCGGCTGACGGACCGGCCATCGGGGCAGGTGAGGCGCCGACGCCCATACCCAAACCTCGGGCACGACCGCCACCGGCAGGACTCTGTCCGCCCGCGGCGACCTGTCGTGCCGCCGGCGTCTGAGTCCGTGCAACAAACTCGCTGACGACAACCGGCGGAGCGAGTGTCGAGAGGGGCTTATCGGCTCGGCTTTCCCTGAAGGCATTGGGCGCGGCGTACGCGGCAGGCGGCGCCGCTGGCACCGGTGCGGATGCGGCCGGCAGTGCACGCTGCGCCGATGGAGACGGCGCAGGCGGTGGTGGCGGAACCGGTTCTGTTGGTTGCACTGGAGCCACTGCGTCAATCGCTCCCGAGACAGGACGTGTGGCCGGCGGCGGCGATTGAGGCGCCTCGGCAGGCGCGGACGGGCTGGGTGTTGACGCCGGTTTCGTGAGCGCGGCAGCCCCGCCTTGCTGAGGCGATGTGGACCGCTGGCGGCTCCGTTCTCGCGCTCTGACTCACCGGCGAATTGGCGGCTTCGGGCCACGCGATCCAGATCAAAGCGGCGGCCGCGATGGATCCCGCAGCGATGGGGATCATCCACCGCAGCCAGTGCGGTCGATTCGTGGTGGTGGTCGCGGGCGGCGCCGTGCGTGCGAACACGGCGAGGGTCGCCTGGCACCTCGCGCAATCAGACAGATGACGCTCCACGTGCGCGGTCTCATCGGACGACAGCGTGCGATCCGCCCACGCCGCGAGTGTCTCGGCGTCGGGACACCCAGTGGGCGTCTGGGCCACCGCGCCGCGCGAGGCACGTCGCAGCAGCCGCTCGATCGATTGATCGCGATCTGATTCGCCCGGCACAGAGAGCTCCTTACAAGTCTGAACGATCCCGGCTTCTATTCTTGCAGCCCGGCGCCCATGATCTCCGCCACATCGAGCGACCCAGGATCGTCGGTGACGGAGGCAAAGCACTGGGAAATCGCCGGTCCGTCCAGTGCGTGGTCGGCGCGAAGCCTGCGCTCGACCTCTTGCCGAATATCCCGCCGCGTGCGAGCCAGTTGCCGCGAGGCTGTTGCCTCGTGCTCGCCAAGCAACCGGCCGATCGCGGCCAGCGTCAAATCCTGCACGTAGTAGCAGTTCAGCCGGAGACGGTCGCGCGGGGCGAGCGTCGCGACCGCGGCGGTGAGCGCCTGACGCATGGCGCTCGCGAAGCGCTCGCGTTCCTCGTCAGGTGACTCACTGGGCATGCCTCCGGCGGCCGCGGATTCGTCCGGCAGTTCCTCGAGGCGGCGCCGCTCTCGCACGCGATCGACATGTCGTTGCGATAGAACCGCGCGCAGCCAGGTGGCCAGGCTGCTTCGACCGTGAAAATAACGGAACAGGGACTGCCGGACCCCTTGTCGCTGCTGCATCCCGAACAGGTCGGCATAGAGCGAGTCGGCCAGGTCGCGCGCGCCGCCAGTCGGATCGATCGCGTCGGCCGATCGGTAGAGAGCGGGCCGGTACTCGAGCACGAAATGATCCCAGGCGGATTCAAGTCCGTCAGCGCAGGCGCACGCGAGCGCGAGGTCCTCCAGGCGGAGGGAAGTCACGTATTTCTCGATTTCGGCGGGACCGGCCGCCCGATCGGCAAACGCGTGGGCGGCGCTCGCCTCGAGCGCGGCGCGAAACACCTCGACGGCCAATCCCCAGCGCCCGGCCTGCGATTGCCCGTACAGCCGGCTCACGAGCTTGGGATTCAGGACCGGGCTCATCACGTGATTCCGGAAAGCAAAATGACTTTCCGTATAATTCGACCGTCCGCCGGCGTCGTCGGCCGGTTCCGTCCTATTTCTCGGTACTTCTTGCGCAGTTCCTCGAGGCGTTTCTTCAGATAGTCGTCGTATTCCTTCTTGAGCGCCGGGTCCTTCGGCGAGCCGTAGATCTCCTGCGACTTGTATTTGCCTTCGTCGAACTTCATCCGCGTCCACTCGTCGTGAATATGGATGGTGTCGGCGTTCTCGACGACCGCCTGCACGACCGCGGGCGGAATGAAGTACACGCCTTCGCGGTCGCCGAACACGAGGTCGCCCGGCATGACCGTGGCCTTGCCGATGCGAACGGGGACGTTGATGCCGGTGATCATCACGTTGCTGATCGCGGTCGGGTGCGACTGCCGGAAGTAGGCCGGCATATCCATGTTGGCAATTCCCTGGAGGTCACGAATGGCGCCGTCCACGACGAGCCCCGCGCCTTTGGTGGCCTTCAAGATGTAGTAGAAGAGGTTGTCGCCGACAATTGTTCCGCCCTCCTTGAGCCCGAACAGATCGACGACCAGCACGTCGCCCGGCTGCAGCATGTCCATCGGCACCTGGTTGCTCATCCGGCCCAATCCGGCCGCCTGCGCCCTGGCGTTGATCACGCCATCCAGGTCCGGCCGTACCGGCATGAACTGCACGGTGAATGCGCGGCCGACGAGCGTTTTGCCGGGATGCAGGACTTGAAAACCGTCTTCGTACTGGTTGCGAAATCCCTTCCCGGGCAGGATGGCCAGAACTTCCTCAGCGGACATCTCACGTGCGCGTTCGATCAAGCCGTCAGGGACCTTCGGCCTTCCGTCCGGAAACCGCTCGAACGGATTCTGCGAGGTCCATTCGATCATCTGTTCCTTCGTCAGCGAGAACAACTGTGCATGAGCGACGGACGGGACGAACACGGCCGCGGCGGCAAGTGCCAGAATCAGGTTTGTCGGTTTTCTCATGGCTATGGTTTCCAATTCTGAATGGCCTAGCTCCACCATCGGTCATTGGTCCGATCCGTGTTCCATTCCGGAGTCGGCTCGAAGTAGCCGGGCTCGAGCAGGTGCTGCCTGACGACAGCCTCGTTCAGGCTGACGCCGAGACCGGGGGTGTCCGGGACTTTGATGAAGCCTTTGTTGATGATCGGCTTCTCGGGGCCCTCCACCAGATCGCCCCACCATGACACGTCCACCGAATGGTTCTCCAGGACGAGAAAGTTCTCGGTCGCTGCCGCGCAATGTACGTTGGCCATGCAGGAGACTGGCGTGCCGGCAAAATGCATCGCCATCGGCACGCCGAATGCCTGGGCCGCGTCGCCGATCTTCTTCGTCTCCAGAATGCCGCCGGACGTCGCCAGGTCCGGGTGGATGATGTCGACCGCATGCGCGCGGCACAGCTCCACGAACGGCTCCTTCAGGTAGATATCCTCACCGGTCAGGATGGGAATGTCGACGGCATCCGAGATCTTTTTCAGCAGATCGGTGTACTCCCACGGGACCATATCCTCGAGCCACGCGAGGTTGTACTTTTCCAGGCCCTTCCCGAGGCGGATGCAGCTGTTGACGCCGATGTGGCCGAAATGGTCGGCGCTGAGCGGGATGTCCATCCCGACAATCTCCCGGACGTGCGCGACGTATTCGCACATCAGGGCGACGCCCTTGTCGGTGAGCTCGGTGCCGGTGAACGGGCCCGGCGTGGGATCGCCATACGCCAGGCTCGTGCCCGCGGGCATCGTCACCGCCCCCGGCACGCCGGCGACGAGGTCCACGCCGAGGTCCATCTTCAGCCACGTGAACCCCTGGTCGCGCCGTGCCTTCAGGCGCTCGCCATACACCTTTGGATCCGGCGACTCGGTCGTGTCGGCGTAGCAGCGGACCCGGTCGCGGAACCTGCCGCCAAGCATCTGATACACCGGGACGCTGTACGCCTTGCCTGCCAGATCCCAGAGCGCCATCTCGACGGCGCAGACGCCGCCGCCCTGGCGCGAATGCGCGCCGAACTGCTTGACCTTGCGGAAGAGCTTGTCGACGTTGCAGGGATTTTCCCCGAGCAACCGGCTCTTCAGCATCAGCGCATAGTTCTTGCTGGCGCCGTCGCGCACTTCGCCGAGGCCGTAAATGCCCTGGTTCGTATCGATCCTGATGAGGGGACATGTCATCGGCGCGCGCCCGATCACGAGCACGCGCAAGTCGGTGATCTTAAGGTCGGAGGGCCGGGAGCGGGTGTTGACGTTCTGCGCCAGCGATTCGAGATCTTCGTTCGCGGATGCGCGCCCGCTGAGGCCGGCAAAGGCGCCGGCCGCTGCGGCTGTGCGCTTCAGAAAGGAACGTCTGGTGTTTCTCGGCTTCATGGCGACCTCAATTGCATTGCAGGGGCCAACTTGACTTGGTTGCTCGCGGGGCCCCACCCCCGCTCGCCCGCCCTGCGGCGCTCGGGACTCGCTCTCCTCGGGCGGACATCGTCCAATGCGCGGGCTTTCTCGCGGGCCACCAGCCTGCAGGCCGCAGCCCGCAGCCTCTTACGACACCAACGCCGCTTGCATCATGGCGCGCGTGTAGCCCACATTGAATGCGAAGGCGGCGTATCCGCCGCCGCCGGGATACTGCGGCCGGAAATTGGGCCGCTCGCGGTCGTAGTCGATGCCGCGCGGATGTTCGGGATAAATCAGCCGCGTGTACTTCTGCCGGATCAGCTCCTTCATGACCGCGAACATGTCGTTCTCGCCTTCGTCGATGAAGACCTCGGTGTAGCGCTCGTACGGCTTCTGGACCTTCACGTTCCGGAAGTGCACGTGGTTGATGCGATCGCGTGAACCGAAGTAGCGGCACACCTCGACCGGATCGCCGCCCATTTCGCGGGTCACGCCGCAATCGAACGTGATGCCGTTCGACGGGCTGTTCACGATGCCGATGAGCTTCTTCCAGCCGTCGACCGTGCCCATGATCTGCTCGGAGCCCCGGCTGATTGGCGCCGGCGGATCGTTTGGATGCAGCGCCAGACGCACACCCGCCTTCTCGGCCTCCGGCACGACCGCTTTCAGGAAGTACGTGATGTTCGTCCACATTTCGGCCAGGGTGTGAGCGCCCTCGGCCGGCAGGGGAGGCAGATCTTTCATCCGGGCGTAGTCAAAACCCGTCCATCCGGCGTTGGCGCGGCCGGTTTCCTCGAAGTAGCCTTCCATCGCGCGATGGGCGTACCAGTTGTATTCGACGACCGGCAGGCCCGCCTTCCCCGCGGCGCGAATCGACGCGATGACTTTCTCGATGTCGGCGTCTTTGCCGGGCCGGTTGTAGATCGCATCGTTGAAACCGGAGATCATCAGGTTGGCGAGCGTAAGGCCGTTGGCCCGGAGCCGCTCCATCATCTGTTTCAGGCCGGCTTCCTCCCACGGGATCCTTCCGCCGCCGGAGATCACGTGGGTCACACCAAGCTGCGTGATGCCGCGCGCGGCGGCGGCCGCTTCGGGAGTGGCCGCCGCAGCGGGCCCGCCCTCGAGACAGATTTTGGGCGTGTCCGTGCCTTCAAACCGTGAACGATCGGCGCCGGCGCCCGGCGCCGCAAGCACGGATGCGCGGGACGCCGCGGGCAGCACGAACGCGGTACCTGCCGCCTTCAGAACGGTACGGCGAGACGGTCGGTTGCGCACGGGCCACCTCTCGGATTGATGTGGAGGACAGCATAGGGACGTGCGGGAGCGCGGTCAAGCGCCTTGGCTGGGAACTGCCTTGGCTCGGAACTCGCCCTCACAGATCCCGCCGGCTGACGGCGATGGTGCTTCCGGCGAGAGTCAGGATCAACGTTGCCGCCAGCACGACCATCGTCGTGACAGGAAGGCCGGAGGCGAAGATTGCCTGCGGCTCGTAATAACGGAACAACGATAACGATCTGAGCCGAGTGATTGGCGTCCAGAGACGCGCCAGATAGTCGAGCACGAACGATGCCGCGAGGAATGCCGTGGTCCAGGCGATGGCCTGTCCGCCGTCGCGCCGGGTCGAGCTGATCAGCAACCCGACTCCGCCCAGGGCCGCGAAGAGGAGCCAGGCGCCGCCGGCAAGCGGCCCGAAGGCGGCCGGTCTGACGCCGAGTGGCCGCAGCCCCAACCCGATCGCGGTTCCGATGTAGGCGGCCCCCACGATGGTCGTCAGCCCGACGGCAATTGCCGTCATCCCGGCGGCGACGAAGTGCCAGCGCGGTACCGGGCGCGAAGCCAGTAAGTCCATCGTTCCTGGCCCGACCTCCCCTGCAACGGCCGCGCTCGACGTGCGGACGACCCACGCGCTCAGGAGGAGGATGAAGAACGGGTGGCCGTAGCCAATGGCGAGAAAGCCCCCCGGAGACAGCGCGATCTCGTCACCGATGAGCGTGCGGAGTTCAGGCGGAAATGCAGCCAGCAGGCTGCTCATCCAGCTCACTTCGTTGGCGGCCGGCGCCATTCGCGTGAGAATGAACTCGAAGATCCCGATCGCCGCGCTAATGGGGATCAGCGGGACGCGATGTCGCGCCCAGGCGTGCCGCACCAGCGTGACGATCGTCCCCACATTCACCGATAGTGCTCCAGGAACGCGTCCTCGAGGTTCGCGGGCTCCACTGTGAGATCGCTGAGGGGCAATGGACCCAGGTGCTGCACGAACGCCGGCACCCTGGCGCGAGCAACGAGCATCTCGATCGTCATGCCGGCCTGTGCCGTCACCTCGCCGAACTGGCCCAGCGTTCCCATGTCAATCGGCGCCGTGAAAGTGGCGCGCACGCGCCGGCGCTGTGATCCGAGAACGCTGTCGATGGTGCCCACCGCCACGAGCCGCCCGGCGCGGAGCATCGCCACCCGGTCGGACACGCGCTCAACCTCTGTCAGGATGTGCGACGAGAAAAACACCGTCATGCCCCGCGCGCGTGCTTCGCCGACGATGTCGTAGAAGGCCTGCTGGACGAGCGGATCGAGGCCCTTGCTCGGCTCATCCAGAAACGCAAGTCGCGGCCGGCACTGAAGCGCCTGCACCAGTCCCAGTTTCCGCTTCATGCCGTCGGAGTACGTGCGAACAGGCCGCCTCAGTTCCGCGTCGCCGAGGTCGAGCCGTTCGAGCAGCGCCCCGCGGTCCGTCGCTGGACGAAGTGTCAACTGCTCGAGAAGCAGGAGTGTCTGCCAGCCCGTGAACCCTGGCCACAGACCCAACTCGCCTGGCAGATAGCCAATCTCCGCGCGGGTCGCCGTGCCAGCGGCGCCGGCCGGACGTCCCAGAACCTGCGCCCTCCCGCTCGTCGGCCGCAGCAGCCCAAGCAGCAGACGGATGGTCGTGGTCTTTCCTGCGCCATTGGGCCCGAGGAATCCGAACACCTCGCCGAATTCGACTCGCAGCGAGAGATCGTCGAGCGCAGTGACGCGTCCATACCGCTTGCCGAGCCCGGCAGTGACGACGGCGGCATCCATGAACGCCGCCAGATTAGCATCCAGGGACGCACCACACCCGTCCGGCTTGCTCGTTACATCGAGCATCGCGCCGGAGGGCGTGGCGATTCAGAAATCGAACCGATCGATGTTCGCCTTCGTGAAGCGGACCGG
Source organism: uncultured Acidobacteriota bacterium (assembly GCA_963724645.1). GTDB lineage: Bacteria > Acidobacteriota > Vicinamibacteria > Vicinamibacterales > SCN-69-37 > CAVXSP01. The sequence goes on along the minus strand of CAVRVJ010000001.1, from coordinate 604,365 downwards.
CTCGCCAAGAAGGATCTGACCGTTGCGGATCTCAATCGTGCCGAGTCGTCCGGCCTGCATGGACGCTGCCTGAGCGCCCAGCAGGTGCTGCGCCGCCTGCGCGGCCGCGTAAACGGTCAAGTACCCGAGGTCGCGTGTGTTCCACAGCACTACCGTCTGCACGACACCGCTGTGCACGTACGGCTTGTTCATGTTCGGCAGCGAGAGGCCGATCACATTCAGATCCGTGCGTCCGGCCTGTCGAACCGCCTCGGCGGCGCCCGGGACCGCTGGCGCGGAAATAGCCATCACGAGCCGGACCTTCGGAAAGACGCGCATGATGGTCTGCGTCTCCGCGAATGCCTTGTCGCGGTCGTCGTCGCTCGGCCTGATCGTGGCGAGCGTCAATCCCGGGTACCGATCTGCCACCCGTTTCCTGATGGCGGCGATCCACGCGTTCTGGTTGGCCGCGCTCAACGCGCCCGTGATGACGGCAAAGTCGCCCTTTCCCCCGAGGAGTCGCGCGGTCTCGTCGGTCAGCGTGTTGCCGATGCCTTCGGGTGTGGCCTGATTCACGAAGAAGTCGCGCGCGTTGGGTTCGGCGTCCGCGTCCCAGGTCAGCACAGCAATCCCCCTGCCGCGCGCCTTGCGAAGAACCGTGGACATGCTCGCCTGATTCTCGACTGCGACGGCGATCGCATTCACGCCCCTGGTAATCCAGTTCTCGACCATTTCATTCTGCCGCGCGGCGTCGAGGCCCGTCGGACCGTCCCACAGAAGTTCAACGCCGAGCTCCTTGGCGGCCTCCTCGGCGCCGGCCTGGCAACTGACGAAGTAGGGATCGCCCTTCGCCTTCGGCATCATCGCGATGACCACTCGCGTCCCCGGCGCGGGGCTGGCGGCTGACGGCGTGGCGCGTGCCCCGGCCCGCTCGAGCGATCGCACGAGCCAGACGTTGGTCCCCGAGGTGATGACGGCCCCGAGCAGGATGGCGCCGCACAGAATGGCAAGCTGGCTGTTTCTCACGTCCGTGACCTCTTCGATTCTTGATGGATGGGCGCCGCGCGGCCGCCGGCGCCAGGCATCGATGGCGATGGATCCGACGAGCAGCATGCCGGTCAGCACCCCTGTGAATTCGGTCGGAAGAGCGGCGAGCTGGAGTCCGTTCTTGAGCACCGCGAGCAGGAAAAGGCCGAGAATCGTGCCTCCCAACGTGCCGCGGCCTCCGAACACCGACGTGCCACCCAGCACTACGGCGGTGATGGCGTCGAGCTCGTACCCGGTGCCCGCGTCCGACTTGGCCTGGCCGAGATGCGCGACGTAGACGATCGCCGCCGCGCTCGACATGACGCCGGAAAGCACGTAGACCAGACCGACTCGCCGCTCGACCGGGATGCCGGCATACCGGGCTCCCGACGCCGTCCAGCCGACGGCATATAACGCCCGTCCAATCGTGGATCGATGGAGCAGCACGCCGAACCCGACGATGGCCGCGACAAGCACAGGCAGCTGCGCCGGGTACTATTCCCGACACGTACGCCTGTCCCAGAGCGAGAAAGCGCGGGCTGAACCCACTGTAGTTCACCGCGCCCTGCGTCATGGCTTCCGCGACGCCTCGAAACAGCGAAAGCGATCCAAGCGTGACAATGAGGGGCGGCAGACGCAGCCGGGTGATGAGCACCGCATTCAGTGATCCACCGGCGAGTCCCACGCCGAGCGCGAGCGCCGCGGCGACGGCGGCTGACAAGTGCCAGTCGCGCGCCGCCGCGCCGAACACGACTGCCGACAGGCCCAGAACCGCGCCGACCGACAAATCGATGCCTCCGGTGATGAGAATCGGCGTGAGCGCCACCGCGAGCAGACCAAGCTCGACGCTCGATCTGAATAGCTCCAGGAGATTGCCTGCCGTGAAAAACCGCTCGCCGATTGCGGCAAAAACGGCCACTTCGGCCGCAAGCAGGAGCAGCAGGGTGGTTTCGCCGCGTGCGAAGGTGCGCTGGAGCCAGCTCATCGGTTAACCGGAGGCCGCCGGGCCGATCGCGCCCGACGCGCGGCGAAGCCTGATCGCATCGATGCTGATGGCGGAAAGGATGATCGCGCCTTGAATCGCGCGCTCCCAATAGGCCGTTACACCAAGGAAGATCAGCGCCGGGCTGATGGCGCCAAGGAGGACCACACCGAGCAGCGTTCCCCAGATCCTGCCGCGGCCTCCCGTGATGGCGGTGCCGCCGACGACAACGGCGGCGATGACCCGCATCTCGAGACCGATCCCGGCATTTGGCGGAATCTGATTGAACCGCACGGCATTCAGGACCGCGCCGATCGCGCTGAAGACCCCGGCAAGCACGAAGACGCGGAAGGTGACGGCCGGCGGACTGATCCCGACCAGCCGGGCCGCCTCCCGATTCGATCCCACCGCATAGACTGCGCGACCGGCGCCGGACCGCCACAGGGCCACGCCGCTGATCACCACGAGGACGAATGCGACGGCAGCCGCGAGGCCGGGGTAGGCGTGCTGTCCGACGCCAAGCCACTGGAAACCGGCTGGCAGATCCTGCACCCACGCGCCCTGCGTCGCCCACCTGAGCGAGTCTCGCCACGCGATCATCGTCGCCAGCGTGACGACAATCGAGGGAATCCGGCCGTAGGCCACGAGCGCGCCGTTCACCGCGCCGAGCGCCGCTCCCACCGCACACGCGCCCGCCGCGGCAAGCAGCGGAGGAACGCCGGCTTTGGCGAGCAGGCCTGCCGAGACGCCGGCGATCGCAAAGACCGACCCGACCGAGAGATCGATCTGGCCCGAGAGAATGACGATCGTCGCCCCGATCGCGGCGATGAGCACGGGGATATTGGCCAGGAAGAGATCTTCGAGATTGCTCCAGGCGAAGTACCCCGGCGCGACGACGACGAGCGCGGCGGCGAGCGCGACGATCGCCACCGCAACGGACAACTCGCGCCGGTACGTGGTCAGCATCAGGCTGGCTGCGCAACCGTCGACGCCAGGGCGAGGCTCATCACGGCCTGCGGCGTGGCCTCGGTGCGCGAAAGCACGCCGGCGATGGCGCCGTGGCGCATCACGGCGATGCGGTCGCTCATCCCCAGAATCTCCGGGAGCTCGGACGAGATCATGAGAATCGCCAGCCCCTGCTCGGCAAGGTCCTGCATGAGGCCGTGAATCTCCGCCTTCGCGCCCACATCGACACCCTGAGTCGGCTCGTCGAGTATCAGCACCGTGGGTGTCGTCGCCAGCCAGCGGGCGAGCGCGACCTTCTGCTGATTGCCGCCGGAAAGTGTTCCGGTCTCGGCCCACACCGACGACGTTTTGATGTGAAGGCGGTCGACATAATGCTGCGCGAGCGCGCGTTCGGCCTCGTGGTTCAGCAGGCCGCGACGGGAGATCCGGCCAAGGCTCGCCAGGGTCGCGTTGGTCGCGACCGGCATTTCGAGCACGACGCCATGCTGGCGGCGGTCTTCGGGGACGTAGGCCATGCCGAAAGCAATGGCCGCTGCAGGTGAGGTGACGCGGACGGGCACGCCGCCAAGCACGATCGACCCTCGATCCAGAGGCGTCAACCCGAACAGCGTCTCCGCCAACTCCGTGCGACCCGATCCCACGAGGCCCGCGAGACCAAGGATCTCGCCGCGCCGGAGAGTAAACGACACGCCGTGGACACCCGCGGCGGCGCTCCAGAGATCGCGGACTTCCAGCGCGACATCGCCTGGGGTCACGCCGCGCTTGGGGAAGACAGCAGACAGTTCGCGGCCGACCATCAGACGAATGAGATCGGGCGCGGCGACCTGATCGCGAGCCAACGTGTCCACGGTCTCGCCGTCCCGGAGCACCGTGACTCGATCGGCGAGGGCGCAAACTTCTTCCAGCCGATGTGAGATGTACACGATGCCGCTGCCGCCCGCACGCAACCGGCGCACCACGTCCAGCAGACGGTCCACTTCCCGCCCGGTCAGCGACGCCGAGGGCTCGTCCATGATCAGGACCCTCGCCTCCGCTCCAATCGCTTTTGCAATTTCGACCAGTTGCTGTTCCGGAAGGCTCAGCGTCTCGACCAGGCGGCTCGGCGCGATGTCGGCGCCGATGCGGTCGAGCAGTTGAGCGGCGTGCGCGCGGCGGCCGCGCCAGTCAATCCACCGGATCCCCGGTCCCCGTTCGAGCGAAAGGGCGATGTTTTCGGCCACACTCAAGTGCGGGAAGAGCGCAGGCTGCTGGTAGATTGCGGCGATGCCGAGCGCCCGTGAGGCCGCCGGGTCCATGCGATCGACAGGGTGGCCATCGACGGCGAGTGTGCCTGAGTCCGGTGTTTCCGCTCCCGTGATGATCTTGATGAGCGTCGATTTGCCCGCCCCGTTTTCGCCCACGAGCGCGTGCACTTCGCCGGCGTGGACGTCGAACGACACGCCCTTCAGCGCCCGCACGCCGGCGAACGACTTCGTGATGCCGGTGGCGGTCAGGAGGACGGTCACGTGGCCTCGAACTCTACTCAGCTTGCGCCGGCTCTCGCAAGACAAGGCCACGGGGGAACACGTGGCAAGATGACCCGGTGACCCATTCGTCGAGAGAGGCGCTTTCCCACAGGCCAGTCCTTCGCGCGGGCGCGGTGCAGTTCGAAAGCGTCGCCGGCGACAAAGCCGCAAACCTGCAGGTCATCGAACGGTTCGTGCGGCAGGCGGTGGATCAGGACGTGCGTCTGGTCGTGTTTCCTGAATGCTGCGTCACGGGGTACTGGTTCATCCGCCACCTGTCGCAGTCGCAACTTGCCGCCCTGGCCGAGCCTGTTCCCGGCGGCCCAAGCACGCGCTGCCTGACCGATCTTGCACGCGCTTATGGCGCGACGATCGGCGCGGGGCTGATCGAGGCGGGCGCGCCAGGTGTCTTTCACAACAGCTACGTCGTGGCCCTGCCGGATGGAACCGTGCACTGCCACCGGAAGCTGCACGCGTTCGAGCACGCGGCGATCCAGAGCGGTACGGCCTACACCGTCTTCGACTTGCCGGGCGGTTTTCGGGCTGGTGTGCTGATTTGTTACGACTGCAACCTGGTCGAGAACGTGCGGATCACCGCGCTTCGCGGCGCGGAGGTCCTGATCGCGCCTCACCAGACAGGCGCCGTACGGAGCAAGAACCCGAACCTGATGGGCGTCATCGACCGGAAGGTCTGGGACAACAGACGGAGCGATCCCGGCGCCATCGAGGCTGAATTCAGGAGCGACAAGGGGCGCGGCTGGCTGATGCGCTGGCTTCCGAGCCGTGCGCACGACAACGGAATGTTCGTGATCTTCAGCAATGGTGTCGGCGTCGACGATGACGAGATCCGCACGGGGAACGCGATGATTCTGGATCCGTACGGCCGGGTCCTCGCGGAAACATGGCAGGCGGCGGACGCGATGGTCGTCGCCGATCTGAACCCGGCCCTGTTGATCGACGCGACCGGCCGGATGTGGATGCAGGCCCGGCGTCCGGAACTGTATACACCGCTCACAATTCCGACGGGCCATGAACGCGACGTGCGCGCGTTGAAGTTCGAGGAGTAGGCCTGGCGCGGCCCGCCCATGCCTTCAGCGCGCCGGCCGCTGCAAGGCCATCAACAGAATCGCCGACGCGGTGCCATCCATCGTCGGCTCGTTTGTCGCGTAGTCCTGCCAGTCGTCGTGATACACAGCCTCCGGGCTCTGAAACGGCGCAAACGCGTCGGCGTGTGAAAGCGCCACGCCTTTCTGCGACAGAAAGATTGCCTCCTGCACGGGACCATCCACGAGCCCGCCAGGAACCGGCACTCGCTTCAGTTGAATTGTCGGGCTGTGCACGTCCGTGGGCGCCACGATCCCAAGTCCCGTGAACATCGAAATGCCCCACGGGTTGACGCCAAAGAGCCAATCGCGCTGCCGTGTCGTGAAGCGCCGGAATTCCGGCGTGCCGGTCATCCGTTCGAACATTGCGCCTTGCGTCGCCAGCGCGACGACCAGGTTGTTGGAACACCAAATGAACGGCACGCCGATCTGCCAGGGATTGCGCTGCCCGACGGCGAGGGTGTCGTCGAGTCCCCGGCGATAGAACGCGGCGACTTCCCGGCGCAACCGGAGGGGAGCCCCTGTGAGACCGTGGACCCGGAAATGCCCCGCGTTCATGAAGGGATAGAACTCGTAATGGAGCGTCGTCGGCCGTCCCATCCATGAGGTCGATCCGATCTCGCGCGCATATCGTTGCGCATCTGTGAGAAAAGAGGCCTCCCTTGTCGCGCGGTACAGCTCGGCTGCGCCCCATTCCATGTCGTCGGCCCAAGTCATCTCGTTGTAGCGGTACGGCGCCCCGAACGAGTTGCCCTGTTGCACACCCTCCTGTTTCTTGCCGAGCGCGTACACTTCGCGCCCCGCCCGCAGGCACGTTCTTGCGAACTCGGTTTCGCCCGGCACGCTTCTCCAGACCTGGTAGGCGAGCGCCATCGCCGCCGCATACCGTCCGGCAATGTTCGCGATGCCGGTCGACTCGCTCTTGTACGCGCCGAGCCCTTGCGGCGCGCCTGTAGCGAAGTAGAGCGTGCGATAGCTGCCTTTGCCCCAGCCGTAATCCGATTGGTCGTCGGTTGGCAGCCGCCATCCGCTGTGATCGCGGTCATCGCCGACCATGTGATACAGCTCGTCACGCGAGGCATGCAGCCGCAGGAGCCATTCGATTCCCCAGCGCGCTTCGTCGAGCACGTCGGCGCGGCCGTTCGCCCCGGGTTGCCCGAGATCGTTGACATGGTCCTTCCACATGCCGGGCGACAGGGTATAGGCGAGCAGGAGCTGCGCCGTCGCGTTGCTCGATGTGATGAGGTACTTGAGCGTGTCGCCCGCGTCATGCCAACCACCGTGCGCGGGCAGGAAGGTGCCGGCGGCACGAGGGCCGTCCGCGGTTCGCCCGTCAGATCGGTGGCAGACGGCGTCGAGGTAGGGGTTGTATCCACACCGCTGCTGGCGCATGAAGGCCAGCATGGCATCCGCTGCCTCGGCGAACGGGTCGGCGCCGATGGTGAAGGCGTGGGATTCGATGCCAGTGCCCGGAATTCGAACGCGGTACCGGCCGGCCGCGCGCACGGACGAAAAGTCGATCTCGCCGTGGGCGGTGAAATGACCCCAGCGTTGGTTCGCCGGCGGCTGCGGCGCTCCACTCGCGATCACGCGGCCGAGTTCGTCGACCACCTCGAACCGGCCGGGAAGCGTGCTCGTGGAGAAGACCACGGCGATCTTGGGATCGTCAGACAGATAGCCGAGTTGGTTCGCGCGAATGTAGGGTTGCGCCGTGTCCTGAGCCACGCCGCGCAGTTCGATTGCCAGGGAGGCGAAGCCCGCGGCGCCCGCGAGCGTCAGTGCAAATACGAACGTCCTGCGAAGCGACATCGTCGGGCCATTATGCGGCCTCATTCGTCGCGCAACGGCCCTCGAGGCGGATGTTTCCGCTCGGAGAGTTGATTGGGCCGGCTGGCTGCGATATATCTAGACGGTTGTCGCCTGCCGTCGTTCGTTCGTGGAGAGCTGCGTGCGATCCCTGAGTCTGCGTGCGACGGTGCTGGCCGCCTTGGTCGGCGCTGTCGCATGCGGAAAAAGTTCCACAAACACCAGTCCGTCTCCTCCGGCCACCCCGACTAGTCCGGGCGTCGCGTTGTCGGTCTCCGCGCTGACTTTTAACACGCAAGCCGTCGGCACCGCCAGTGCCTCGCAGACGGTGACAGTCAGCAACGGGACTACGCCGCTCAACGTCTCCGGCGTGGCGGTCGGCGGCGATTTCTCGCAGACGAACACGTGCGGCAGCAGCCTGGCGGCGGGCGCCACCTGCACCGTGACGGTCATTTTTACGCCGAGCGCTGTCGGCACGCGCACTGGTGCGCTGACGATCACCGATGACGCGTCCACGAGCCCGCAGGTCGTCGCGCTCGCCGGGACGGGCGGAATGGGACAGATCGCCCTCACGCCGACCACCCTGAGTTTCTCGAATCTGGTCGTGGGCTCGAGCGGCACGCAGACGGTGACGATCCGCAACAGCGGCGGCGCTACCGTGAACCTGTTCGGCGTCACCACCAGCGGCGACTTCACGCAGGTCAGCAACTGCAGCACATCGGTCGTCGCCGGATCGACCTGTCTGATCAATGTAAAGTTTTCGCCGAGCGCGACCGGCAGCCGGACGGGCACCCTTACGATCAACGACGATGCGCCGGGGAGTCCTCACACCGTGTCGCTCACGGGTACGGGCCTGGCGCAGGGGCCTTCCGTATTCCTGATCCAGAACCCGCTGACATTTCCGCCGCAGGCGGTGGGTACGAGCAGCCGGCCGTCGACCGTGCAGTTCACGAACATCGGGACCGGTACGCTCTCGATTAGCAGCATCGTCGCCAGCGGCGATTTCTCGCAGACCAACTCGTGCGGTGCCACGATCGCGGCGAACGGCATCTGCACGCTCAGTGTGGTGTTCACACCAACTGCGGCTGGCGCGCGCACGGGAGCGGTAACGATCACCGACAACGCGCCGGGCGGCGCTCAGACGATCGTGCTGGCGGGCACGGGGACGGATTCGTCATCCGCACAGGGACCGCTGGCCGCCCTGTCGCCGCCCAACGTGAGCTTCGCCAATCAGGCGGTCGGTTCGACGAGCGCGCCTCAAACCGTGACGCTGACCAATACCGGCGCCGCGCCGCTGGCCATTACCGGCATTGCGGGGAGCGACGACTTCGGCCAGACGAATGCGTGCGGCGCCACGATCGCCGCTGGCGGGAACTGTGCGATCAAAGTGGTCTTTACACCGCGCGAGGCCGGCAGTCGCGCCGGCACGCTGACCATCGGGGACTCGGCGCCCGGCAGCCCCCACACCGTGCTGCTCAGTGGCACCGGGACGGGCGGGTCGAACGCGCCAGCCGTGAGTCTGTCGCCATCCAATGTGGCGTTTGGGGCCGTGCGGCTCGGCACCACGAGCAACACCCAGACCGTGTCGATTACCAATTCCGGAAAGGCGACACTCAACATCGCCTCCCTGACCGTCGACGGTGACTTCTCCGAAACGGACACCTGCGGCTATTCGATCGCGGCAGGTGCGAGCTGCAATCTGGTGCTGCGCTTCACCCCCGCCGCCGTCGGCACGCGTACGGGCCGTGTGACGATCATCGACGATGCGCCGACCAGCCCCCAGACAATCACGATGTCGGGCGCGGGCGCGCTCGGCCAGATCTCCTTGTCTCCGACGTCTCTGACGTTTGTCAGTCAAGGAGTCGGAACGACGAGCGACGCGCAGACAGTCACGGTCACCAACAGCGGCGACGCGTCCGTGACCATTCTCAGCGTGACGGCGAGCGGGGATTTCACGCCGACCAACAACTGCACCGGCCCTGTTGCCGCCGGGGGATCGAGCTGCACGATCACCGTGACGTTCACGCCCAGTGCCACCGGCACTCGCACGGGCGCCCTGGTGATCGTCGACGACGCGCCCGGGAGCCCGCATGCGGTCGTGCTGAGCGGAATTGGCAGTAGTTAGCGACGACTCTGGTGCCGTTCCTTGCCGCCGCGTTTCGCGCCGGCGTGCCGGGACCGATGAAGCGAAAGAAGGACGGGCTCCGTGCGGAAGGCTGGGGACCGATGAACCCAAAAGCGACGCCGGCTGAACGTCGCGCCTCTGGACATGAACGAGGAAGCTCCAGATGACTGACATCGATCGGCGCCGTTTCGTGAGTTCGCTGGCGCTGGCCGGTCTCATGCCTGGCCGCCAATCGAGCCCGCCCGTCGCGCGGCCTGTCGCAGCCGGCCCTGAGGCCCCGACCGACGTAACGAGTCAGCTCGCACGGTACGTCGTGCGCGCCCGCCCGGAGGATCTTCCGGAGGCCGTCTGGAAGGAAGCACGGCGCACCGTCGTCAACTGGGTCGGGTGCGCCGTCGGGGGATCACGACAGCAGACGTTGGACATCGCGATTGCCGCACTGGGGCCGTATGCGGGGCCGCCCCAGGCAACCGTGCTGGGACGGCGCGAACGGATGGACATTCTCAGCGCCGCGCTCCTGAACGGCATGAGCTCGCACGTCCTCGACTTCGATGACACGCATCTGAAGACGGTCATCCATCCGGCCGGACCCGTCGCGCCCGCGATCCTCGCCCTCGCCGAGCATCAGCCGGTATCCGGCCGGGACCTGCTGCACGCGCTGGTGCTGGGAGCGGAAGTCGAATGCCGCATCGGAAACGCGGTGTACCCCGCCCACTACGATCGCGGCTGGCACATCACGGGCACAGCTGGCGTGTTCGGCGCGGCCGCGGCCAGCGGCAAGCTGCTCGGCCTTTCCGAACAGCAGATGGTCTGGGCGCTGGGGTTGGCGGCGACGCAGCCTGTCGGCCTTCGCGAGATGTTCGGCACGATGACCAAGAGTTTCCACCCGGGCCGGGCCGCGCAAAACGGCCTGATGGCCGCCCTGTTTGCGTCGAAGAACTTCACGAGCGCCGACGCCGGTCTCGAAGGCAAGAGCGGCTGGGCGCACGTCCTGAGCACCGAGGTGAAGTGGGACGAGATTACCGTCGGTCTCGGCGATCGCTTCGAGCTTCTGCTCAACACCTACAAACCGTTCGCCTGCGGCGTCGTGATGCACCCGACGATTGATGCGTGCATCCAACTGCGCGAGGCGTACGGTCTCGCACCAGAATCGATTGCGCGCATCGATCTTTCTGTCAACCCGCTCGTTCTCGAGTTGACGGGCAAGCGGACGCCACAGACGGGGCTCGAGGGCAAGTTCAGCATCTACTTCGCGGCTGCCATCGCCATCGCTGCCGGCGCGGCCGGCGTGAAGCAGTTCACAGACGAGTGGGTGCGCAACCCTGCGGTCGTCGCCCTGCGCGACCGGGTCGTCGCCACCGTGGATTCAGGAATCGGCGAGGCGCAAGTGCGCGCCGCCATCGTGCTCAAGGACGGCCGTCGCCTCGAGAAGTTCATCGAGCATGCCGTCGGCAGCGTCGAGCGGCCGATGAACGACGCCAGGCTCGAGGCGAAGTTCATCGACCTGGTTGACGGCGTGCTGCCGGGCGCACGGGCCCGACACCTTCTCGCGTTGTGCTGGGATGTCGACGGCCTGCGTGACGCGGCGGACCTCGCTCGAGCGGCGGGCACCTGAAACGAGGCGTGTGATGCGCCCGAACGTGGTTCGCTTCGTTTGCCTCGCGATCACGCCGGTCGCCGTTGGTGCGCTGTCAGCCTGCGGCCGGAATCCGGAACCGCCTGCCGCCGCACCGGGACCGGACCATGTCCAGGCTCCGGTGTTTGAAGTCGACCCTTTGTGGCCCAAGCCGTTACCTGAGCACTGGGTGCTGGGATCGACGGTGGGCGTCTCGGTCGATGCGAAAGATCACGTCTGGATCATCCATCGCCCGCAGACCGTCGAGGACAACTTCAAGGCCGCTGCGTTCACGCCGCCGCTCGGCACGTGCTGCACGCCCGCTCCCCCCGTTCTTGAATTCGACCCTGCGGGCAACCTGGTCGGTCACTGGGGCGGTCCGGGCGCAGGCTATGAGTGGCCGGTCTCGAATCACGGGATCACCGTCGACTACAAAGGCAACGTCTGGATCGGCGGCAACGACGAAACGGACACGGAGGTCCTCAAGTTCAGCCCAAGCGGCGCCTTTCTGCTGCAGATTGGCCGCCAGGGTCAGCACGGCGGCAGCAACGACCGGAAAAATCTATGGCGGGCCGCAAAGATCGTTGTCGATCCCGCCACTAATGAGGCGTACGTCGCTGATGGCTACGGCAATCACCGCGTCATCGTCTTCGACGCCGACACCGGCGCCTACAAGCGGCACTGGGGCGCGTACGGCGCGCCGCCCGACGACGCGGATCTCGGCGCCTACGATCCAAGAGCGCCGCCGGTGAAACAGTTTCGAACCGTCCACTGCGCAGTGGTATCGAAAGACGGCCTCGTGTACGTGTGCGATCGCGTGAACGATCGAATCCAGGTGTTCACGAAAGACGGCACGTTCGTGAAGGAGGCGTTCTATGAAACACAGACGCTGCGGTCGGGCTCGGTCTGGGATCTGGCGTTCTCCAGAGACCCTGGGCAGACGTATCTCTACATGGTTGACGGACTGAATGAGCAAGTGCGGGTCGTCCTTCGCAGTACGCTCGCCGTACTGACGGCATTCGGCGGCGGAGGGCGGCAGCCGGGCCAGTTCTTCGGCGTGCACAACATCGCTACCGACTCCAAGGGCGACATCTACACGACCGAGACCTACACCGGCGCGCGCGTCCAGCGCTTCGTCTACAAAGGCATCGAATCCGTTCCGAAGGACCAGGGCGTGGCGTGGCCGCGACCGCATTGATCGCAGGTGACTCCATGACACGACATCACCGGACACTCATCGTGTGTTTGCTGCTGCTCGCCGCAGGACCGCTCGCCCAGCAAGCCGGTGGACCGCGGAACGATCTCCCGCAACCGTACCGCACGGTACGTGACTGGGGCGAACTGCCGGCGGGCATGACCTGGCCCGCCGTCACCGCGGTCGAGCCTGCGCCGGACGGCACGATTTACGTCATCGAGCGCTGCTTCAACAACTCGTGCACCGGCCGCGCCGAGCCACCGATTCTGAAGTACTCGCCGGACGGAAAGCTTGTGGCGAGTTGGGGACAGGACATGTTCGTGTTCCCGCACGGCGGCACGGTCGATCGCGACGGCAACCTGTGGGTCGCCGATGCCGGTGGAGCGAACGGTAAGGGGCACCAGGTCTTCAAGTTCAGTCCCCAGGGCAACGTGCTCATGACCCTTGGCCGTGCCGGTGTCTCCGGAAGCAGCCCGGACCTCTTCGAGCAACCCACTGACGTCGCGGTCGCGCCGAACGGCGACATCTTCGTTACCGAGAGCCATCGCAACGGGCTCAACAATCGCGTCGTCAAGTTCTCGAAGGCCGGGAAATACATCAAGGCGTGGGGCCACAAGGGCTCGGGACCTGGCGAGTTCAGCGAGCCGCACACGATTGCGATCGACTCTCGCGGGCGCCTGTTCGTCGGCGACCGCGAGAACAACCGGATTCAGATCTTCGATCAGGACGGACGCTACCTCGACCAGTGGCGGCAGTTCGGGCGTCCCAGCGGCATCTTCATCACGAGGGATGACGCGATCTACGTCGCAGACTCCGAGTCGGGACCTGATACCGGCGCGCACGAGCTGATGGGGATCAAGAAAGGGATTCGTATCGGCAACGCAAGGACCGGCGCCGTCACGGCGTTTATCGAGGACGTGGAATCGACGGCGCCCGATCATTCGGGCGCCGAGGGCCTTGGAGTCGACGCTCACGGCAATGTCTACGGCGCCGTTGTCCGGCGACAGATGCTGGAACGGCACGTCAGGCGGGAAGCGAGCGCGGGCGCGACAGAATTGCGGGTCGCAAGCTCCGGCGGGTTCGCGGCGGCGTACCGCCTCCTCGCCCCTGAGCACGAGCGCCGATCGGCCAACACCCTTGCGATGGTGTCGGGCCCCTCGATGGGCGACACGCCCGAGGCCATTCCCAACAGGCTCAAGCGCGGCGAGGCCCTCGATGTCGTCATCCTGACCGATGGCGCGCTCGACGCGTTGATCAAGGAAGGGAAGGTGGTCGCGGGAAGCAAGACTGTCCTCGCGCGCTCGATCATCGCCATGGCCGTTCGGGCGGGCGCCGCGAAGCCGGACATCTCGACTGTCGATGCGCTGAAGCAAGCGCTGATCGACGCGACGTCGATTGCCTACTCTGACAGCGCCAGCGGCGTGTATCTGTCCGGCACACTGTTCCCTCGTCTCGGCATTGCCGAACAGGTGAAGGCCAAGAGCCAGACGATTGCAGGAACGCCCGTGGGGGAGGTCGTCGCACGGGGCGACGCCGCAGTGGGATTCCAGCAGCTCAGTGAACTGCTGCCGATTCCGGGGATCCAGATCGTCGGGCCGCTGCCGGCCGGCGCTCAATTGATCACGGTGTTTTCTGCGGGCGTCGTGACCGGCTCGAAAGCGCCGCAGGCTGCGAAAGCCTTGATCGCCTTCCTGGCCTCGCCCTCGGCCACCGCTATGATCCGGCAGACCGGACTCGAGCCTCCCGCTGCCGCCGGCCGCTGAGCAACCGCTCAGCGTGTAGTATTCCGTTGCGCGTCAAGCCGAGTTCGCCTCTGACTGGACACATCTGACATGAGCCTGCTTCCCCTCGATTGGGCGATCGTCCTGCTCACCCTGTTGATCTGTTTCGTTCCCGCCCTGTTCTTCGGCAAGCGGGCCGGCAAGAACACATCCGAGTTCTTCGCCTCCGGCCGATCGGTGCCGTGGTGGCTGGCGGGCCTGTCGATGGTCGCGACGACGTTCAGCAGCGACACGCCGAACTGGGTCACGCAGCAGGTGCGCCAGTACGGCGTGGCGGGTAACTGGCAATGGTGGGCGTTCGTGCTCACGGGCGTCTCGACGGTGTTCTTCTTCGCCCGGCTCTGGCGCCGCTCCGGTGTGATGACCGACCTGGAGTTCTACGAACTGCGGTACTCGGGGAAGGCCGCGTCGGTCGTGCGCGGCTTCCGCGCGGTCTATCTCGGCCTGTTCTTCAACTGCTTCATCATGGGGATGGTCACACTGGCGGCGTGCAAGATCGCCAACATCCTCTTCGGGATGCCGCCGTGGCAGACGATCCTCGTCTGCGGCGTGCTCAACGTCGTCTTCGCCGCCCACTCCGGCCTCTGGGGCGTGCTCGTCATCGACATGGTGCAGTTCTTCATCAAGATGACCGCGGTCATCGCGGCGGCCTATTTCTCGTCTGAAGGAGGTCGCGCGGCATACCGGCGTGGGCGACGGCGCGCTGGCCGGCCTTCACAAACTGGTCGCGGTGCTCGGCCCGCAGCAGGTCAATCTGCAGGGTGCGCAGCCGGTGCTGTCGCCCATCGACGGCACGGGGCAGCCGATTCTGGACATCCTGCCGAACTTCTGCGATGGGCGAACTGGCGCTGATGATCTTCATCATGCCGATCGCCATCGGCTGGTGGGCGAACTGGTATCCCGGCGCGGAGCCGGGCGGCGGCAGCTACATCGCGCAGCGCATGCTGGCCTCGAAGTCCGAGAAGGACTCGCTCGGGCGGCACGCTGTTCTTCAACCTCGCGCACTATGTCCTCCGGCCATGGCCGTGGATCATCACGGCGCTCTGCTCGATCATCATCTTCCCGGAGTTGAAAGACATCCAGGCCGCGTTTCCCGCCGCCGATCCGACGCTGCATCGGCCACGACAGCGCGTTTCCGGCGATGCTGAAATTCCTGCCGGTCGGGTTTGTCGGGCTGATGGTGGGCGGCCTCATCGCGGCCAACTCGTCGACGATCCTGACGCATCTCAACTGGGGGTCCTCCTACCTGGTGCATGACTTCTACCGGCGGTTCATCAACTCCGGACGCCGGTCGAGAAGCACTACGTCAACGTCGGCCGCGCCTGCACCGTTGGTCTCTATATCGTCGCGGCCGTTCTGAGCCGCCAGCTCGAGTCGGCCCAGGACGCGTTCGAAATCCTGATTTCGATCGGCGCCGGCACGGGCCTGCTCTACCTGCTGCGCTGGTTCTGGTGGCGCATCAATGCCTGGTGCGAGGTCGTCGCGATGGTGAGCTCGCTTCACCATTTCGGTCATCTTCTTCACGATGAAGAAGAGCGGGCATCCGTTGCCGTTCGCCGAGACCGTGCTGTATTCCGTCGCGTTCACGACGATCTGCTGGCTGGTCACGGCTTTTGTCGACGCCGCCGACCACCCGGGAGCGTCTTGATCGCGTTCTACAAGAAAGTCCATCCCTCCGGTCCCGGCTGGACGACGATCCGCAAGGAAGCCGGCGTGAGCCTGTCCGAAGCCGCGCTCCACGGCGACCACATGGGCAAGGCCACGCTCGGCTGGATCTCCGGCTGCCTGACGATCTGGTCGTCGCTCTTCGCGATCGGGAACTTCCTCTACGGCAGGCATGGAGCTGGCGCTGATGCTCACCGCCGTCTTCGTTGTGAGCGGCCTCGTCCTGCTGTATGTCGTCAACACGCTGTGGGACAAAGGGGCGCGGAGCGCCGCCAGCTGATTCAAAAGTGCCAAGAGCCCGCAGAGTCCTGGGAGTCCGCCGTACGTAGGGCGATCCTCGGGAGTACGTAGGGCGGACCCAACCT
Organism: uncultured Acidobacteriota bacterium; assembly: GCA_963724645.1. Lineage (GTDB taxonomy): Bacteria > Acidobacteriota > Vicinamibacteria > Vicinamibacterales > SCN-69-37 > CAVXSP01. The sequence goes on along the minus strand of CAVRVJ010000001.1, from coordinate 588,252 downwards.
TGGTCCACCTACGTGCTCCGCTCGCTGAACGGAAACGCAATTCGCACGCGCATTCAACGGCCCGCCCTTGCCGGCCGTTGGTGTGTACGCGCCTCGCCGGAGCCGGCCGCGACCGCCCGTACTGGAGTGGAGTAAGAAAAGGCTTTCACTTGAGCGTTGAGGTGTCCATAATCGGACGTTCTCCAACCATCTGAGGAGGTCCCATGGCTGTGGCACGTGCGCGCTTCGCTGCGCTTTGGCTGCTCGTCGCGGGTCTGTTTCCAGCGGCGGCGTGGGGGCAGGAATTCCGCGGAACCATCTCCGGCCGTGTGATCGACAACACGGGCGGCGCCATGCCGGGCGTGACGGTGACGGCGACCAACACCGCGACCAACGTGCGGTCGAGCACGACGACGAATGCCGAGGGCACGTTCACGATTCCGTACTTGAACCCGGGCATGTACGCGGTGGCCGCGTCGTTGTCCGGGTTCAAGACCGCCAGCCGCGACGGCATCGATCTGCGCATCGGCGATCGCATCGACCTGGACTTCAAGCTGGAGATCGGCCGCGTCGAGGAAGTCGTGAGCGTCACGGCCGAGGCGCCGCTGCTCGAGCTGGGCCACGGATCGGCGGGCCAGGTCATCGACGAGAAGCGCATCGCGCTGCTGCCGCTGTCGGACGGCAATCCGTTCGTGCTCTCGCGCCTGGTCCCCGGCGTGGCGTACACCGGCGACCTGAAGTTCTCGCGTCCGTTCGACAACGCGGGCACGTCGTCGATCAACGCGGACGGGTCGACGGGCGGCAACGAGTTCTCGCTCGACGGCTCGCCGAACATGGCGAGCGGCCGGCGCGTCGCGTTCGTGCCACCGGCCGGCGCGGTGCAGGAATTCAAGGTGTCGACGGCCAGCTTCGACGCTGCCGACGGCCATACCGCCGGCGCGCTGGTGAACGTGACGTTGAAGAGCGGGACCAATCAATACAAGGGCGAGGCGTACTAGTACATCCGCCGCGACAAGTTCGAGGCGACCGACTTCTTTGTGTTGAAGGCGAAGCAGGCCAAGCCGAAGGTGACGTACGACCGGTGGGGCGGCTTCCTCGGCGGGCCAGTGGTGAAGAACCGCACGTTTGCGTTCGCGGCCGTCGAGTGGCTGCGTGACGAGTTCCCCGAGCCCGGTCCCCGCACGGTGCCGAGCGAGGCCATGCGGCGCGGCGACTTCTCGGAGCTGCTGGCGCGCAGCAGTCCGGTGATCATTTACGACCCGCTCACGGCCGTGCAGTCGGGCGCGCGCGTGGTCCGGCAGCCGTTCAAGGGGAACATCATCCCGGCCGACCGCATCAGCCCCATCGCCGCCAACATCCTCAAGTACTACCCGCTGCCGAATCAGGCGGGAAACCAGGGCCAGGACAACTACTTTTCGACCAACCCGCGGTCCGACACGTTCTATTCGATCTCGACGCGCTTCGATCACCAGATCACGCAGAAGCAGCACGCGTTCCTGCGCTACACGCGCAACAACCGGCGTGAATCGCGCAACGCCTACTTCGGCGAAGTGAACGGCGTCATCCCGACCGGCAACTATCTCTACCGTGTGAACGACGGCGTGACGTTCGACGACGTCTTCTCGATGACGCCGTCGACCGTGCTCGACATCCGGGCGGGCTGGCAGCGCTTCCAGGAGCCGAACGTGCGGCAGCACGAAGGGATCTTCGATCCGTCGACGCTCGGCTTTTCGTCGAACGTGACATCCTTGTTCAACGGAGCGATGTACTTTCCGGTGATGAGCGTGGGCTCGCTGTCCCAGATCGGCGACAACCTGGCCGCGACGACGATCCATTCGATCTACTCGTTCCAGCCCACGCTGACGCGCGTGATGGGCCGCCACTCGCTGCGGGCCGGTTACGATGCCCGGCTGTACCGTGAGTTCGCCACCAACCCCGGCCGCATCGGACCGCGAGTACACGTTCGGCAGCAACTTCACGCGCGCGCAGGACAACTCGACGGCGCTCTTCGGTCAGGACATTGCCGCGCTGGTGCTCGGGCAGCCGACCGGCGGCTCGATCGAGCGCAACGCCGAGCGGTTGAATTACACGATGTATCACGGCGTATTCGTCCAGGACGACTGGAAGGTCACGCCCCGCCTCATGGTGAACCTCGGACTGCGGTACGAGCTTGAAGGCGCGACGACCGAGGCGGAGAACCGAAACGTGCGCGGGTTCGATCCGACCGCGCCGATCAGCATTGCGGATGCGGCCAAGGCGCAGTACGCGGTGGCACCGATCGCCGAGCTGCCGGTGTCCGCGTTCGATCCCAAAGGCGGCCTGATGTTCGCCTCGGCCAGCAACCCGGGCTTCTGGAACACGGACAAGAACAACGTCCAGCCGCGCGTGGGGTTTGCGTTTTCGATCAACGCCAAGACGGTCCTGCGCGGCGGCGCCGGTGTCTACAGCGTGCCGCTCATCATCACCGGCAACCTGCAGCCCGGCTTCTCACAGAGTACGGCGCTCGTGCCGTCCGACAACCTCGGGCTGACGTTCAACGCGAACCTGGCCAATCCGTTCCCGAACGGAGTGCTGACGCCCGTCGGCGCGGCGGCCGGGCCGAACACGTTCCTCGGCCAGACGGCGGGGCGCTTCACTCCGCTCGACATGAAGAACCCGCAGAACGCCCGCTACAGCATCGGCGTGCAGCGCGAGCTGCCGGGGCTGTGGCTGGTGGACGTCGCCTATACGGGCAGCCACGGCTGGGATCAGACAACAGACCTGGATCTCAACCCGACGCCCGCGAAGTACCTTTCGACCAGCCGCACGCACGATCAGGCGACGATCGATTTCCTCAACCAGCAGGTCACCAATCCGTTCCGCGGTCTGGTGCCCGGCCAGGGCATCAACGGCTCGATCACGCGAAGCCAGCTGCTGAAGCCGTTCCCGCACTTCACCGGCGTCACGACGAATGCCACGGACGGCACGACCGATTACAAGTCGCTGCAGGTCAAGCTCGAGCACCGGTTTGTCAAGGGGTACACGCTGCTCGTCGGCTACACCGCGGCCCGATTCACCGAACAGGTGTCGAAGCTCAACGTCACCGACGCGTCGTACGAAACGCGGCCGGCGGCGGCCGACGTGCCGCACCGGCTGTCGATCAGCGCCATCTGGGAGCTGCCGTTCGGCGAGGGGCGCCGGTGGGGCGGCGGCAGCGCCTGGACCAACGCGATCGTCGGCAACTGGAGCGCGCAGGCGATCGGGCAGCTGCAGAGCGGCACGCCGATCGATTTCGGCAATGTGTACTACAACGGCGACCCGACAGGCTTGAAGGTGCACTACCAGGACGACACGGACCAGCCGATGTTCGATCTGAGCGGGTTCTACTTCCATGACGCGCCCGTGCAGACCAACGGCGTGGACGACCCGCTGAAGCAGCGCGCGGACCAGCGCATCCAGCTCGCGAGCAACATCCGCTACTTCCCGTCGCGCATCGAGGGCATCCGATCGCCGGTGCTGAAGACGTGGGATATCTCGTTCGTCAAGCAGATCGCGATCAGCAAGCGTGTGCGCGCTCAGTTCAACATCGAGATCCTGAACGCGTTCAACCAGGTGTTCTACAACAACGCGAACACGACGCCGACGAACGTGAACTTCGGCAAAGTGACGAGCCAGAACAACCTGCCGCGCGAGCTGCAGCTGGCGTGGAAACTGGTGTTCTGAGGCGCGCGAGGCCGACAGAAAGGCCGGCGCAAGCCGGCCATGTTCTTTTCGAACGCGGCGAGCGAGCTGACGCTGCGTGCCATCGCGACATATTATTCCCTCGGTCACTGACATGAGGCCCACACGCCGCCGCTTTCTCGAAGCCGCGTTCGCTGCGGGCCTGGCGCCGCTGGCCGGCTGCGCCGCCCGATCGCCGGCGTCATCCGGTTTCACCGGCGCTCCCGGTGTTGATTTCGGCTTCGGCCGCGCCACGGTCCCCGACTACTCGCGCGATCTGGAGAAGTACCTCGTCCGCGCGACGGCCGAAGCCCGAGCTCGCAGAAAACAAACCGTCGACCCTATCTCCACATCGGCGCAAGTGGTCGATCGACAGAAGACGGTGACCGCCGAGACCTGGAGGATGCTGGGCGGCCCGATCGAGCCGACGCCGCTCAATCCTCGAGTCACCGGCAGAATCGACCGGCCGGGCTATCGAATCGAGAAGGTCGTCTTCGAAAGCCGGCCGAAGCTCTACGTCACGGCGAACCTGTACGTGCCGGCGCGGGCGGGACGCGCACCGGCGATTCTGGGGCCGCTTGGCCATTCGGTGAACGGCAAGGCGTGGCCGAGCTATCAGAAGCTGTTCGCCAACCTGGCGCGAAAGGGCTACGTCGTGCTCGCCTACGATCCGTTCGGCCAGGGCGAGCGCATCGAGTACCCGGGAGCACGTCCGGGCCAATCCGCCATCGGCACGGGTGGCACGAGCGAGCACGAATACGCCGGCCGCCGGCTCATTCTGCTCGGCGCGAATTTCGGGTTGTTCCGTGTGTGGGATGGCATCCGCGGCATCGACTACCTCTTGACGCGGCCGGAGGTCGATCCGGATCGCATCGGCTGCTGCGGCCAGTCGGGCGGCGGCACGTTGACGCAGTTTCTGGCGGCGCTCGAGCCTCGGATCCGCGTCGCCGTCGTGTCCGAGGGCAACACTGAAAACCTCGCGCACGACGACGTGGAACCGCCGGGCTCCGCTGACGACGCGGAACAGAACATCGTGCCGGCGCTCGCGCATGGCATCGATCGCGCGGATCTGCTGTACGCCTTCGCGCCCAAGCCGCTCCTGATGACGGTCACCCTGCACGACGCCGGGCACACCTACTCGCCGGAATACGTCGACAGCTCGGTCGACCTGCTGCAGGAGTACAAGCGCGTCTACGGGCTGCTCGGGGCGGCCGACCACGTCGCGCTTCAAGTCACGACGCAGGCCCACGGCTACGTCTACGAAATGCGTCGGGCGACGTACGCCTGGCTCAACCGCTGGTTCGAGATGAAAAACGTCGACGACAACGAGGAGGCCGCGCCCGTCGAATCCGACGAGACGCTCTTCGTCACGGCGACCGGCTTCGTCACGACGTCGCTCGGCGGCGAGACGGCGCTGTCACTGACGCGTCAGATGGCCGCCGCTGTCCGGACGCCCACGGGCGGCGACGCGCGGAATCTGCAGGATCGCATTCGCCGGGTGCTCGGCATCGAGTCCGCGCTGCCGGACCCCCTGTTCGGCCGCGCGCTCGCCACGATTCGAAAGCCTGGCTATCACGCGGAGCAATTCGACGTCGCGACGGAGGGCGAGATCCGCATCCCTGGCTGGCTGCTGACGCCAGACTCGGCCGGCTCGTCGACGCCGACGCTCGTGGTGGTCGGCGAGACCGCCGCCTGGAACGCGATTGGCGAGGACGGAGTGCTCGAGCGCCTGTGCACGACCGGCGGCTGCCGCGTCGCGGTTATCGACGTGCGCGGCCGTGGGGACGGCGCGATCGCGTACCCGCAGCGCGGCCGCTTCTATTTTCCGAACCGGATTACGAACGAAGCGTATCTGACGTGGTTCACGCTGATGCTCGGCCGGCCGCTCCTGGGCGGACAGGTGCTCGACGTGCTCCGCGTGCTCGAGTATCTCCGGACCCGCCAGGGTCTCGGCGCCGATCGTCTGTCGTTGCTGGGCGATGGACCGCACGGCGTGATCGCGCTCTATGCCGGCGCGCTTGATGCGCGCGTTCGCAGCATCGCGCTTCGCCAGTGCGTGACCGACTATCGGTCGCTGGCAGTCGCCGAGCGGTACACGCAACCGTTCGGCATCTACGCGTACGGTGTCTTACGTGAGTTCGACCTTCCGGATGTCGCGGCTGGCGTCGCGCCGCGTCCGGTACTGCTCCTGAATCCGACCGGCCCGCTCGGCGACCCGGCCGGGCCGGCGGCGCAGGGTCTCTACAACGGCGCCGCGAACGTGAAGATCCAGACGATGGGCTCGGGCGAAGATCTCGTCCCGGTGCTCAAAGCGTTCTTGACATGACAATGGGGATCCTCGCTGCCTGGATCACCTGACATTCCCACCCAACCACCGAAGATCGAGCACGACCCGGGACAGGACGCCGAACGCGATTGGAGCCTAGAGCAAAGGAGCTGCCAGCGAGCGGACGCGGACCCAGAGCCGGCGGGCCTGCCAGAAACGGCTGTGCTCCATCAGAGTGATGGTGGCGTTGGCGTGGCCCAGTTGCCGGTACGCGTCCGCGAGACGCGCGTGCGTGTCGACGAGCTGCGCCTCCAGGTCGCCGCGCTGGCCCTCGAGACGTACCCGTTCCACGTCAGCGTCGCTCAGGCGTCGGCGCAGGCGGGCGATCTCGCCGGCCAACTCGTCGCAGCGCACGACGAGCGCGGCGCCGCGCGCTTTCTGCTCTTCGAGTTCGGCGATCGTATGCGCCGCATCCGGGGTCGGCATGGGCGTTGAATGCTATCACCGCAAGTGTTATAAGTCGCGCTCGTTTACATGACGATCGCGCTCCTCGAGCGTGTGGCCGTGTCTTCGTCGCTGCGTGAGTTCGCCCGCGTCGCGGAGGCGCTGGGGCTCTATTCGCCCGGCGGCCGCTTCATGCACCTCGAGCTCGACATCACCAACAAGTGCAACATCCGCTGCGTGATGTGCTTCCACAGCCTCGAGTCGACGCGGCGCGAACGCACGGTCAACCTGACGCCGGCGGAGTTCGCGCCGGTGGCGGCGGCGATCCTGCCGCACGCCCATCGGCTCAGCCTGTCGCTTGGCAACGAGCCGATGATGTCGCCGCACTTCATCGAGATCCTGCGGATGGCGGCCCCGTACCGCGTCCCCAACGTCAACTTCTTCACCAACGCGCTGCTGCTCACCGACGAGCGGATCGACGCCATCATCAATTACGGCGTGACGCAGGTGTGCGTGTCGACGGAGGGGGCGACGAAGGCGACTTACAATGCCATCCGCCGCGACGGCGACTTCGATCGGCTGGTGCGCAATGTGACGCGGCTCGTCGAGCGCCGCAACGCCGCCGGCTCTGCCACACCGCGCGTGCGGTTCGACATCGTGATGATGCAGCGCAACGCCCACGAGCTCGACGCAATCGTCCGCCTTGGCGCGTCGCTCGGTGTGCAGGAGCTCAGCTTTCGTCACATGGTGCCGTTCGACGGCCTCGACATGGACGGCGAGTCACTGACACGCGTGCCCGCGTTCTCGAACGACTGTCTCGAACGCGCGCTTGCGGAGGCCGCGCGCCTCGGGCTCGAGGTGCAGAGCCGCCCCGCGTTCTTCCCTCTGCCGGATCCCGACGCGCCGCCGGCGGAACCGGCAGCGGCGGTGAACGAGCGTCCGTTCATCCCGACCCCTTACTGTCCGTATCCGTTCTTCCATGTGACGATGGGCCCTGGCGGGCACGTGCTGCCGTGCCCGCACGCGCACGGCGAGTCGCCCTACGGACAGGTCACCGCCGAGACGCCGATCGAGGCGATCTGGCTCGGCCAGAAGTTCACCACGCTGCGCGAGCGCATCCTCGCGCACGATCCGCCGGACATGTGCCGCCGCTGCCCGTACCTCGGCGACCGTTATCCCGACGTCACCGGTCTCTTCGCCTCGCGCACGGCGTGACCGCTGCATGATGCAACACCGCCGCGTCGGCCGCACCGGCATCGGACTGAGCGTCGTCGGCCTCGGCACCGCGCAACTGCAGATGATGCCGGAGCGCGAGGCGATCGCAACGCTCGTGCGCGGCTTCGAACTGGGCGTCAACTGGGTGCACACTGCCCCCGACTACGGTGGCATCGGGCCGTGGATCCAGAACGCGATCGAGCAGGCCGGACGCGACGTGATGGTCGTGTCGTCGGCGCCGGCGCACCTTGCCCATCTCGAGGCGTTCTTCGAAGACACCTGCCACGTGCACAAGACCCGCAGGCTGGCGCTCTATGGCCTGGCCGGCATCGAGGATCTCGAGTGGACCGGCGAGAACGTGTGGGGCGCCGGAGGAATGATCGAGTTCCTGCAGGCGAAGAAGGCCGAGGGACGGATCAGCGCGATCTACGCCTCGACGCACGCGTCGGCCGATTACGTCGAGCGGCTCGTCGAGTCGGGGATCTTCGACGCGCTGATGCTCGCGTGGAATCCGCTCGGCTTCCACCAGCAGTCGCATCGCTGGGCGCGCGCGAAGATCGGCCGCGACTACGAGGATCTCGAGGAATACCGCACCCGCGTCTTCCCGCTCGCGGCGCGGCGCGGCGTCAGCATCCTGGCGATGAAGCCGTTCGCCGGCGGCCTCCTCTGCCGCAGCAAGGCGCTCCCGCCGCACGACTGGTTCGCTGACGGCGCCCCAGACGTCGATCCGACGTCGGTGCTCAGAATGATCCTCGAAATGGACGGCGTGGCTGCGGTGGTCCCCGGCAGTGCGTCAGTCGCCGAGGCGGACGAGAACGCGCGCGCCGGGCACGCGCCGCTGACGGTCGCGTACGAGGCGCGGCGCGCCGTCGAGCGCGCGGCTGCGGCTATGCGGACCACGCTGTGCAGCCGCTGCGGCGCCTGCGAGACGACCTGCTCGCGCACGCTGGCGATCCCGTCGATGTTCCGGGACGCCTACATCTGGACGTCGCGCAACGAAATAAGCATGGCCAACCCGTCGGAGAACTACTTCGACCTGCATCCGGATCCCGTGCTCGCCTGCGTGACCTGTGACGACCAGCGCTGCGCGTGTCCGCAGGGACTCGCCATCCCGCGCGCACTCGCACGGATTCACGATCGGATGCAGACGCTCGCCGCAGCGCACCAGCATCCAGGGCCGTCGGCCGGCTTCGTCGCAAAGACGATGGGGGACGGGATTCTCGTCCAGGCGGCCGACGTGCCGGGGACGCTCCCGGCCGGCGGCACGGGCGTCGCGCGCTTCCTCGTCCAGAACGTCTCGTCGCGGATGTGGCTCGCGCCGCAGCACGCGCAGGAGCGGACGCCGGAGGGAATTGGCGTCTTCAGCCGCGAAGCGCGGCTCTCAATCCATCCACTCCGCAACAGCGTGTGCCCCGGTGAAGTGTCGCCGCTCGTCTTCGAGTTCGCCGCGCCGGCGTCTCCCGGCTGCCATACGCTGGAGTTCCGCCTGATGGCGCTCGACGATCCATCATCCGCTGCCGGCACAGCGTTCCACACCGCCACGATCGCCGCCGAGCCGGTGCACGGCGTGCGCCACGTCGAGCATACGTTTCCCGGCGAGGCGCGCGCCGGCGTCACCTACGGCGTGCGCCTGGCGATCGAGAACAGCGGCACCGCCGTCTGGCAGGCGCACGCGGCGGTCGATCGCGTAGACGTGCAGATCACGATGGACGGCGTGCTCCAGGCCGTGCTCGGGCTGCCCCGCCCAGTCGTCGCGCCTGGCGAGCAGGTCACGCTGCATTTTCCTTTCCGCGCGCACGACGCGATTGGCGTGCACGAGATTCGGGTCGAGCTGCGTCGGCATGCCGCGAGCGGGCCGGTGCCGATCGGCGCCGCGTGGCCGATCCCGATGGCCGTGACGGCCGTCGCCGCCAGCGAGTCGTGGCGGCTCGCTGAGATCTCGCGCAAGCACAATCCCTGGTACTACAACCCGCTCACCGGCATCCTCGAGAGCCGTGACGGGCGTCCGTTCCCCGTCTTCATCGCCCGCGGCAAGGGGGCGCGCGTGTGGGACGTCGAGGGGCACGAGTTCATCGACTACACGATGGGCTGGGGCAGCACGATCCTCGGCCACGCGGACGATCGCATCCAGGCCGCGGTGCGCGCGTCGCTCGACACGGGCGCGGTGCTGCCCTTCCCGCACCCCGTCGAGATGACCGTGTCGCGCATGCTGCTCGACGAGTTCCCGGGCAACGACATGGTCGTGTTCGGGAAGAACGGCTCCGACGTCTGCACGATCGCGGCACGGCTGGCGCGCGTGATCACACGCAAGCGGACAATTCTCTCGTGCGGCTTCCACGGCTGGCAGGACTTCGCACTCGACTACTTCGCGTTCGAGGACTGCGGCATTCCCGACCGTCCGTCGCGCACGCTGCACAAGTTCCGCTTCAACGACCGCGCCGGCTTTCTCGAGCTGTTCGAGCGCTGCCGCGACGATCTCGCGGCGGTGATCATCGAACCGGCCGGTCCGCTCATCAGCGAGGAAGACGGTCTTGGCGGCGAGCCCGAGCCGCAGTTCCTCTCGACCGTCGCAGAGGCGGCGCGCAGCGCCGGCGCGCTGCTCGTGTTCGACGAGATCGTGACCGGCTTCCGCTATCGCCAGGGCAGCGTGCAGAAAGCGACCGGCATCACGCCCGATCTCACCTGCCTCGGCAAGGCGCTCGCGTCAGGACTGCCGCTGGCGGCGCTGCTCGGGCCGTACCGCATCTTCCTCGAGCACTTTCACAAGACGCACTTCTGTCCGACGTTCCGCGGCGAGGTCTACTCGCTCACCGCCGCCGAGGCGGCCATCGGGATCTACCGGCGTGAGCCGGTCGCCGACTACATCTGGACCTACGGCGAGCGTCTGCGCGCCGCGATTCACGAGGCCTGTGCCAACCTCGGCGTACGCGGCCGCTGCACCGGGCCGCCGTTCCGGATGAGCTTCGTCTTCGACGAAACCGATCCGCTGCGGCGCCGTCTGAAGCGGACGCTTTTCATGCAGGAGCTGCTCAAGAACCGCATCATTACGGTGAGCGGCATGTTCCTGCCGAGCACCGCGCACGATCGCGAGATCTTCCGCAGCAGCGTGGCCGGCATCACCGCCGCGCTCGACGTCGTTGCGCACGCCGAGAAGCGCGGCGAGCTGGAGAAGCGTGTCGAGCTGGCGCTGCTGTAGTCGTATCCGGGAGACGCTGACTTCTAGCAGCCCGCTACGCCTCGTCGCCCCTCAGCTCGATGACGTCAGTACCGCGCGGGCGTCCGGCCCGTGTTGCGGACCGTGTGCATCTGATTCGAGCCGAAGAAGATCACCGACCCGGTCTCGACCATCTCCCGCTTCCCTTCGACGTACGTCTCCAGCGTCCCGTCCACGAGAACCATGATCTCCTCGTGCACATGCTTGTGCGGATCATGTGTCTGGATGCCCGGGCCGAGGATGGTCTCGTGCACCTCGAGGTTGAAGCCACCGTGCGTCTCGCCGGTGAAGAACTGCCGGGCCTTCTTCGTGTCGTTCCCCTGGTATGGAATCTGCGTGTTGTGGTACATCCGGCTGGTCGTGAGCTTCTGACGCGCGGCAGTGATCTGCGACGTCCGGCTGGGCGACGCGGCGAGGGCGGCTGCCGCCGGCAGCAGCCATCCCAGTTCTCGACGAGACACGCGCATGGTCCCTCCTCGTTGGGCAGGTGTGCGGCTGAATGGGCGGCAATTATGGCACGGCGGGTCCTGGCCGGATCCCACCGCCGCTCGCATGCGCGCGCGCGCCCGCTTCTCGTGCCGGTAGCGCGCCGGAGGCAGCCCGTGCTCGCACTTGAACGCCCGATTGAACGCGGCCTCCGACGCTCTTACGGGGCGCTCAGAACGAGAATCGCACCTGCAGCTGGAACGAACGCAGGTCCTGCGCCCCATTCGCGACGCCGAAGCCGGCGTTGCTCGGGAGGTTCCTGACCGGATTGCCGTTCGCGTCGACCCCCGGCAGGTTCGTGATCGTGGTCCGATCATCTAGGTTCGCGAACTGCGCATTCGCGTTCCGGCCCGTGATGATGACCTCGTTGAACGCGTTGAACATCTCGAGCCGAAGCTGGAGCAATCGGCCCCCGCCCACCCGGATGTTGCGCGCGATCGCGAAATCCCACACGTGATCCGGACAGCCGCGCATGAAGTTCTGCCCGGACTCCAGGCCGTTGCTGTGCGTCGTCTGGCCCTGGAACACGCCCGTGTTGAACTGCCTCGTGTAGTCGCTCGAGCAGCCCTTGCCCGGATCGCCGTTGACCAGGATGCGCGCGCCGTAGTCCGGCGAGCCCGTCAGGATCTGGTCGACCGTGAAGTATCCGCCGCCGTTCAAGCCCACGTTGCGGCCGAGCGTGTAGTTGAACGTGAACTGGAGGCCGTTGCGGAACCGCCGATTCCACGACGCCTGGAGCGAATGGTACGTGTTGTTCCCGAAGTTCGTCCGGCGCGTGATCCCGCCATAGCCCTGCAAGGGCCGCAGGAAGTTCGTGTCGTAGGCGGCCGATCCGGGCGTCGCGACACTCTGCACCTTGGTCGGATCCTGATTCTGTGGCTGGTACGCCGCGGCGAGCGGCACCGAATTGATGTTCACGCTGAGCAACTGGTTGTACGTGTAGTTGCCGACGTACTCGAGGTCGATCGTAGACGCCAAGGGAACCGCCATCTGGATGCCGGCGTTCCACTGTGCCGACGACGGAATCTTCGAGTCGAACTGGAACACCGTCAACCCAGATGGCGATTCGAGGAGCAGCGGGCTGTTCGAGAGCTCCGCGAACGTGTTGTTCGGCACTGTGATGGTCTGCACCGAGTGTGGATTCACCGACATCGGGAAGATCTGATTGCCGTCGGTGCGGTCGTAGTAGAGCCCCGCACCGCCGCGGACGATCAGCCGCTGGTTCCCGCTGAGGTCGTAGGCCGCCCCAAAGCGCGGCGCGAACAACAGCGCGGGCCACTTGTAGTTCTCCTTCGGATTGTCGCCGGTCCCCGCCGGCACCAGGCCGTTTTCGCGATTGCCCACGCCCGGCACCAGGCTGCCGACCGCGGTATTGCTGCCCGGGCCGAGCACCTGACCGGTGGCCGGATTCAGGGCGCGCTGGTTGTTGCCGGTGCAAGGCGCGACCGCGCCCGGCGCACAGACCGGCCTGAACAGCATCGCGGCGTTAACGGCGTCGAACTGGTTCGAGAAGAACTGCGCGAAGAACCCCTTGGCGTCGTACTGCGGGGTCTGGTGCACGAAGCGCATGCCGTAGTCGAGTGTCAGGCGCGAGTTGTACTTCCAGTTGTCCTGGAGGTAGAACTCGAGGTTCGTGTAGACGTACTTGCCCTCGACGTACCGGCTGGCCTGCTGGTAGGACTGGAAGATCCCCAGCGCCGCGTTGGCGAAGCCGAACGTCGTGTCCAGCGGGTTCGTCGCCGACTCGCCGAAGTTGAGCGATCCCCGATAGTTCGTGTTCGGATCCTGCGGCTTGTAAGCATATTCGTAGAACACGCCGGCCTTGGCGGTGTGGCGTCCCTTGAGCTTCGTCACGCTGACGTTGACGTTGTGGACCAGATTCTCGGTGAAGCAGCAGCCGCGCGGCGTGATGCCCGGGTTGTTGCCTCCGCGAGTGCCGAACGAGAACGACGGCGGAATCTGGAACGAGCCGTTCCGGAAGAACGGCGCGGCGTCGGGCCCGAGACTCGTCAGCTTCCGATACGCATAGAAACTCGGCTCCAGATAGCCGGCATTCGGGAACAGCATCGGGATCGCTGAAAGACCCGGCGTGTTGTTGATATTGCTCGCCGGCGTGATCGCCGTCGTCGCGATGTCGTTCAGGAAGTAGCCGTAAGATCCTTCCAGGAAGGTCGACGAATTCAGTGAGTAGGTCGCGGTACCCGAGACCTGCGTCATGAGCGGCACCCAGTCGACCATGTCGTTGAAGCCGTTGAAGAGATTGGCGTTCGTGACGCCGAAGCGACCTGGTGCTGTGAACGGGCCGTTCGCTTCCTTCGAGTTGTTCTGCGCGATCATCTTGCCGCTGACGCGCAGCGCCTGCGACACCTGGTGGTCCACGCGGTAGGTGTCCTGCCGCTGGTGCTGCTTGACCGTGGACGCGATGTTGATCGCGTTGAACTGCGTCGTCTCCTGCCCCGTGTTGGTGGGCAGCGGATAGAAGTTCAGGATGGACAGACCGATCTGGTTCAGTTTGTTCTGCGGAACCTTGCCGAGCACTCCGCCGTCCTGGAAGCAGCCCGAAGTGTTCGTCGTGGTGCACGGAAGCCCCGTGCTCGTGTCGCGAATGAGGTTGTAGATGTTGCCGTTGTTGTCGCGCGACTGCGAGAAGTCGCCTTGCCGTTCCGCTGGTGTCGGCACGCGGAAGCGCGCGATGCTACCCGAGGTCTCGCGCGGACGCCATTCCTGCGCGAAGAAAAAAAACAGCTTGTTCGACGCGCCCGGTTTGCCGATCGGGCCGCCGAGCGTATAGCCCCAGTCACTTTCCTTGACCACGTTCTTCGGGTTGCCGTTCCGCTTGTTGACCCAGCTGTTCGAGTTCCAGTCGGAATTGCGCGTGACGTCGTAGATCGATCCATGGAACTTGTTGGTGCCGCTCTTCGTGACTGCCGCGATCTGCATGCCGCTGGCGCGGCCGTACTCGGCCTGGAAGCTGCCGGTCATGACCTTCACTTCCGCGATCGCGTCGATGTTCATCGGAAGCTGAATCGTGTTGCTGCCGGTATCGGTGATGCCGATGCCGTCCATCTGGAAGTTCGTGCTGCCGCCGCCGCCGAGCCGCGCGATGTTCGTCGCCGTCGGACTGTTGCGGCCGACGACACCCGGCGCCAGGAGGGCGAGGTTGAAGAAGCTGCGGCTCTGGAGCGGCAGGTTCTGCACCTGCTCGGTCGTGATCGTGAAGGACCGCTCACCGCTCTGCGCCTGAATCGTCGGCGACTCGGCCGTGACGTTCACCGTCTCGCTCTGGCCGCCGACATCGAGCACGATGGTCGGGACCGCGACGCGGTCGCCCGCGCTGACGGCGATCCCTGGCCGCTTGACGGTTTTGAAGCCGCTCATCGACGCCTCGATGGTGTACGTATCAGGCGTCATGCTCGGAAAGACGAAGTCGCCGGTCTGACTCGACACAACCGGCGCAGTTCTCGTGCCGCGGCTTTCACTGATGAGCACGAGTGTGGCGCCCGGAATCGCCGCCCCCTGGGCGTCGTGAATCGTCCCGTACACCTGCGCCGACGTCAGCTGCGCCGAGGCAGCTGACGCCGTCGCCAGAATCCACCACCGCCGCCCGAGTCCCATCGCGGGCGATCCCAACGTCGTAGCGTCCGTCGCCCACCAGTTACCGTGCGCGTGAGCATCAGGTCCTGATCGCCGGTCCTCACCTGCCGAAACCAGGAATCGGGTTTATAGTGTTTTGCCGATCATGCTGAAACGGGGATCCCTCCAGAATCGTTGGCTGGCAGCCGTCGCGGTTCTGGCGATCGGCGCAGCCTCCGTCCTGGCGTCGTCTGCCCCGGCACTGGTCGCGACCGCCCAGTCGAGCGGGAACGAGATCCCGCCATCGAACGAGTGGCCGACGTACGGTCACGATCCAGGCGGGATGCGCTTTTCGCCGCTGACGCAAATCACGCCGGCGAACGTCGGCCGGCTCGCCGTCGCATGGGTGTACCACATGAAGCCTGCGAGCTCCGCCGGCCAGGAAGCCGGCGCCGTGGGCCGGGGACGCGGCGGTGCCGGGTTCAGCTCGAGCGAGGTGACGCCGCTTGTCGTCAACGGCACGATGTACCTCTCGACGCCGTACTCCCGCGTCGTGGCCGTGGATCCGACGACGGGCAAGGAAGTGTGGGCCTTTCAACTGCCCTCCGGAGGACCGTCGACCCGCGGCGTCGAGTACTGGCCTGGCGACGCGCGAACGCTCGCCGCAGATCGTCTTCGGCTCGAGCGACGGCAAGCTGTACTCGCTGGACGCGAAGACCGGGAAGCCGAACGAGGCGTTCGGCGAGCAAGGGCGTGGTGAATCTGAACTACGCCGGAGATTCTGCAAGGGCTGCCGGGCCGCGACGGACTGAGCTCGCCGCCGATCGTCTACAAGAACCTGGTGATCACCGGCGGAACGACGCAGGAGAATCCGCCCAAGGGGCCCGGCCGGCGACGTGCGCGCGTGGGACATGCACACCGGCAAGCTGGTGTGGACGTTCCATTCGATTCCCCGCGCAGGCGAAAAGTACAACGACACCTGGGCCGCCGACAGTTGGAAGAACCGATCGGGCGTGAATGTCTGGGGCTTCCTCACCGTCGACGCACAGCGCGGCATCGTCTACATGCCGTTCGGCGCGCCGTCGGTCGATCAGTACGGCGGCGACCGCGCGGGCGACAACCTTTTCAGCACCAGCCTCGTGGCGGCGGACGCGAATACCGGAAAGTACCTGTGGCACTTCCAGATCGTGCATCACGACATCTGGGACGCCGATCTGACAGGTGCGCCGGCGCTCATCGACGTGAAGCAGGGCGGCCGGACCATCCCTGCCGTCGCCGCGATCAACAAGACCGGTCTGCTGTTCCTTTTCGATCGCGTAACGGGCAAGCCGATCTACGGCGTCGAAGAGCGGCCGGTGCCGCAAAGCGAAGTGCCGCTCGAGCACAGCTCGAAGACGCAGCCGTTTCCGCTGAAGCCCCCGCCGCTCGCGCGGATGACGATGAGCGAGGCCGATATCGCGACCGTGACGCCGGAGCTGGAAGCCGCCTGCCGGAAGCTCATCGAGGGCGTGCAATTGGGCGGGCCGTACCTTCCGGTCTCGTACAACCGCTTGCGCGTGCAGTTCCCCGGCAATCATGGCGGCGTCAACTGGGGCGGCACGTCGTTCAATCCGCAGCTCGGGTATCTGTTCGTCAACACGAACGAGATGGGCCAGCTCTCAGGTCTGAAAGATCGCGATCCGAAGTCGACCGGCGCCGCGCTCGCGAATGGCGTCGGCAACCGCGTCGATCCGAACGGCCCGTACGAGGGCGTGCCAGGGCGGCGGACGATTCAAGGACAACGCCTCCAACATGTTCTGCCAGCAGCCGCCCTGGGGACAGTTGACCGCGGTTAACGTCAACACGGGAGCCTTCGCCTGGCGCGTGCCGCTCGGCATCACCGAGAGCCTGCCGCCGGACAAGCAGAAGACCGGCCGCCCCGGCAACGGCGGGACGATCGCCACGGCCGGCGGGCTGGTCTTCGTCGGCGCGACCGATGACAGCCGCTTCCGTGCCTTCGACGCGAAGACCGGCAAGGAACTCTGGACCTTCAAGCTCGCCGGCGCCGCGGAAGCCACGCCGATGACCTACGAAGGCCGCGACGGCCGGCAGTACGTCGTGATCCCGTCGACTGGCGGCGGCTTCTTCGGCAATCCGACCACCGACGACAGCCTCATGGCGTTCGCGCTCCCCGGGGCACGCCAGTAGCGATGCCCGGCGCTCTCGATCGCGCCGTCAACATTGACGACCTGCGGACGCTCGCACAGCGACGGACGCCGAGAGCCATTTTCGACTACATCGACGGCGGGGCCGAGGACGAGGTGACGCTTCGTGCGAATCGAAGCGCCTGGGATCGCATTCTGTTTCGACCGCATCAGGCGGTCCGCGTCGGCGCGTGTGACCTGCGCACGACCGTGCTCGGGGCGGAGTTGTCGTGTCCGATTCTGCTGGCGCCCGTCGGCTACAGCCGGATGTTTCATCCCGACGGCGAGCTTGGCGTGGCGCGCGCCGCGCACGAGGCCGGGATCGGCTACGTCATGTCCACGTTCTGCGGCTATCAGTTCGACGCCATCTCCGCCGCCTCGCAAAGCCCGCTCTGGTACCAGCTCTATCTGGCCGGCGGCCGCACGGTCGTCGAAGCGTCGCTTGCGGCGGCGTGGCACGCCGGATTCAAAGTCCTTGCGATCACCGTCGACACCAACGGTCCTGGCATGCGCGAGCGCGACCTGCACAACGGCACGGCGGAGCTCATCGGCGACAGCCTTCTCGCGAAGGTCCGCTACCTGCCGCAGCTACTGGCGCGACCCGGCTGGCTGGCGGCCTTTCTGGGCGATCGTCCGGAGGTGCTGTATTACCCGAACGTGATTCTGCCGAGCGGCCCGATGCGGGCGAGCGACGTCAGAACTCAGCTCGAGAAAGGCGCGATCGAGTGGTCCGACGTCGCGTGGATCCGCGAGGCCTGGCCTGGTCCGATCGTGTTCAAAGGTATCCTCACGGGTGACGATGCGCGGCGGGCAATGGACGAAGGCGCCGCGGGCGTCGTCGTGTCGAACCATGGCGGACGTCAGCTCGACACTTCATATCCGACGGCACGCGCGTTGCCGGAAGTCCTCGAAGCGATTGCCGGGCGCGCGCTGGTCCTGGTGGATGGCGGCATCCGCCGCGGCAGCCACATCGTCAAGGCGATCTGCATGGGCGCCACGGCCGTGCTGGTGGGTCGGGCGTACGCTTACGGGCTGGCGGCCGCGGGTCAGCCCGGCGTCGCGCGCGCGATCGCCATCCTCAAGGCCGATCTCGAGCGCACCCTGACCCTGCTCGGCTGCCGATCCGTTCGGCAGCTCGACAAGTCGTACATCGATCGAACGGATCTGTGATTTGAGGAGGGGGACGGGTCTCGATTTGTGGAAAACTCGTCGAAGGCGCGCGAGTTTCCCACAAAATCGAGACCCGTCCCCTCATTTCACCGGCAGCGCGAACGCGATGTAGCCGTGGGGCGCGTTGGGTGCCATCACCCGCGGATCGGGCCCGGCTTCGGCTGCGGCCGCGGCTCCGGTTCCGGTTCCCGGTGCCGGCGACATCATCACGAGGAACTGACGGCCCTTCGCCTGATACATCGCCGGAATGCCAAGCGATTGTCCCGCGATGATGCCGGTCCACAACACCTTGCCGGTGTCCTCGTCGAACGCGCGCACCTTGCCGTCGCTGCCGGCCTGAAACACCAGTCCGCTCTTCGTCACGATCAGCCCGTTGCGTGCGGCCACGCCGCCCGTGCCGGTCGGCCCGCCAGCCGCGATCGTCCGCAGATCGTCACCGGGCGCGACCTGCCACTTGATCTCGCCCGTGTTGAGATCGTAGGCCGTCAGCGTCGTGTAGGGCGGCTTGGTCGACGTTGCCATGACGCCGTAGTCGCTCATGTAGCGCGTAGGCGGCATGCCGTCGACGTCCTCGGGCCACGGCACGTTGCCGGCGTTCCCGCCGATCCCCGGATAGAACGGGCCGCTGTACTTCAACGGCAGCGGCGGTATGGGAGCGCCCCCGCGCGCGACGACCGGTCCAGGCTCGAGCGGCTCGACGGGACCCCGTCCTCGCGCACCGCCTCCACCGCCTCTGCGGGTCGGGTTGACATAGGTGAGGTACGCAATCACCGCCGTCAAATCAGCCTGCGGCATGCTGGCGAGCCGCGGTTGATGACTCTGGCTGGTGTTGACGACCGACCGAATGTTATCGTCGTCCATCCGATCCGTCACGTTGACGAGGTTCGACGCGCCGGGCACAGCCCCGCGCAGATCGGCGCCATGGCAAGACTGGCACGACTGCTTGTACGCCGCCACGCCCTGAGTCAACTGTTCGCCTGAGGACACTCCCCGGCCCGCGTCCGTGCGCTTCTTCACGTCGAAGAGTTGCAGAAGCGCCACTTGATTGACGCCGACGACGAAGACCATCCCCTTCTGAGGATCTGCGGCGGTCGTGCCCCAGTTCGACCCGCCCTGATTGCCAGGCATCGAAATGGCGTCGACGCCGATGCCAGGCGGGTTGTACATGCCGCCCTGCGGGCCGGTGCCGTTCTTCGCTTTCGCGACGCGCTCGCGCATCGCCTGGTACTGTTCCGGTGACAGCAGGTAGGGGTTGACGTCGTCGACGGTGTAGGACTGTCGCACGAACGCCGGCGGCTTCGTGGGGAACGGCTGGGTCGGCCACGACTGCTCGCCGGGGACGTCCGTTTGCGGAACAGGCCGCTCTTCGATCGGCCACAGCGGCTCGCCGGTCACGCGGTTGAACACGAAGAGAAACCCGGTCTTGCCCGCGTGCGCGACCGCGTCGACCTTGCGGCCGTTGTGCATGACGGTCACGAGCTGCGGCGCCGAGACATTGTCCAGGTCCCAGAGGTCGTGGTGAATCATCTGGAAATGCCAGAGGCGCTTGCCGGTCCGGCAATCGAGCGCGATCAGGCTGTTGGCGAAGAGATCCTGGCCGTGCCGATCGGCGCCGTAAAAGTCATAGGTGGCCGAACCCGTCGGGATGTAAACGATGCCGCGCTCTTCGTCGAGCGACAGTTCGCCCCAGTTGTTCGCGCCGCCGATGTATTTCCAGCCTTGCGGCGGGATCGTATCGGCACCGAACTCACCGGGCCGGGGCACCGTGTGGAACTGCCAGAGAAGCTTGCCCGTCACCACGTCGTACGCGCGGATGTCGCCGGGCGGCGTGATGTAAGCCTCGCCCGAGGCGCCGCCGACCACCAGCGTGTTCTTCCAGATCCGGCCCGGGCTTCCAGTGGAAGCGGGGAGGCTCGTCCCCTCCGCCCGCAGGAGGCCGCGCCGCATGTCGACGACGCCGTCGATGCCGAAGGTCGGAATCGTCTTGCCGGTGGTCGCGTCGATTTCCTGGAGGAAGCTGTTGATGGCAAAGATCAGGCGCTTGTCCTTGCCATCCTCGCTCTGCCAGTAGTTCATGCCCTTGTTCATGATGCCGTTCAGGCCTTCATGAATCCAAAGCTCCTTGCCGGTGGTCGCGTCGAGTGCCACGAGTGCTGTGGCGTTGCGGGCCAACCCGTACAACACACCGTCGACCTCCACGGGACTGAAGGTCGGAGCGCCATACGGATAGAACCACGCCACCTGCAACTGCCCGACGTTTGCCTTGGTGATCTGATCGAGATCCTTGAAATTCGAGCTGTCTGGTCCTGGCAGGCTCTTCACCTTGCTCTGGGCCGTGATGAGCACACCAAGCCCGGCGACGACGAGAAGCGCTGCCGCCACAAAAGAAAACGCCCCACGCCTGGCCCATTGAGGCCGAGTCCCGGACGCGGGCGATGCCATATGCTGATCCGCGGATGCCATGTCGTGTGCTCCCTTTCCCTGTGCTTTCGTTCGTTGCCGCTGTCGCCCCGGCCTCCGGGGTGCCCGAAGAAGAGGCCCTGGCGCGTTCAGGGGAATCGGGGACGATGATACTCCTGTGGCCGGGCAAAATGGTGCGGATTGCGCCCGGTGCAATCAAGGTCGCGCCGACGCGACCAGGGTCTTCAGAAACTTGACGCCGTCGAAGGCGATGGACTCTGTGACCGGTTCGATGTCACGCCAGATGCAGACCGCCGAACTGAAGTCGGCCAGGTTCGCGGCGAAGCTCTCGATCGACAGCCACCCGTCATAACCGACTTCACGCAGCGCCTCGATCACCTCGGGCCATGCGACGTGTCCGCTCCCGGGCGTGCCACGGTCGCTTTCGCTCATCTGAACGAACTTGAGATGCCGGCCGATTCGGCGGATGGCGGCACCGAGATCCTTGTCCTCGATGTTCGAATGAAACGTGTCGTAGGTGACACCAACACGCGGATGCCCGACGTCGTCGCACAACGCCGCGACGTCGGCCGACGTATTGACGAAAAACGTCTCGAACCGATTGAGCGGTTCGATCGCGAGCGTGACGTCGTGAGACGTCAGGTCGCCGGTCACTGATTGCAACCCGTCCACCGCCCACTTCCATTCGTCGGTCGTCCGGCGGCGTCCTGGAAGGTAGCCGACAGGGCAATAAAGCGGACCATCGACGATGTGCGCCCCAGTTTCGGCCGCCACTTTGATCACATCGCGCAGATGCTGCCGTGCCCCGGCACGAACCGCGGCGTCGTCGCTGATCAAACTGAGGCCCCGCGGGATGACGGAGCACACCGTACATTCCAGGCCGTTGGCTTCGAGGCCTCTCCGAATGACCGGCGCATCAAACCGGGCCGGTTCGAACACCGCGATATCGACGCCGTCGAAGCCATGCGCTTTCAGTCGCGCCAACAGCGGCAGATCCGCCGGCGTGAAGTCGACTTGCCAGAGGAGCGTGCTGACGGAGAATTTACAGCTCATCGCAGTCCGCCACGGCCGATTCCGCCGCCGGCGGCTGGAGGTGTTGTGGCCACTGCAGACAGCGCGGCCCAGCGGTGTACAGCGCTCTTCATCACGCTTGCCTCCTCGGCGCCGCGGCGCAGGATGTGCGGCCTGGCGCGTCGATGTCGCGCATCTTAACCCCGGAAGCACTTGACTTGACGTGGTACGCCCGCGAAGGGCGCGGGCGCAGACTACCACGTCAAGTCAAGTGACTTTCCGCATAACCCCGGAACGCCCTTCAGGGGCTCTCCGCCAGGTCGAAGACACCGGATAAGATGAAGCTCAGGCGACGTTACCCCGAGGCGCGCTTTGATGAGAAGACTTCTCTTGCTGTCGTTGTGTCTGGGAATCGCCATCGGACTGAGCGCGGACAGCCGGGCCAGCGGCGCCGCCCAGACCGGACCCCTTCGAATCTTCCTGCGCGGCGGCCCGAAAACCCACGGCCCGGCTGGCAATGGACAGCACGACGGCCCGACGTTCGTGAAGGAATGGCGGCCACTGCTCGCATCCCGGGGCGCGACGGTCGACGCCGCGCTCGAGTTTCCGACGGTCGAGCAGTTGGAGCGGACGGACGTGCTGGTAATGTTCGCCGCCTACGCCGGCACCATCGAGGGCGACCAGCGCGCAAGCCTCGAAAGGTTTCTGAAACGCGGCGGCGGGATCGTCGCCCTGCACGACGCCGTCCTCGCGCGCGAGCCGCACTGGTTCAAGACGATCATCGGGGGCGCCTGGGAAGACCGCGTCGCCAAGTATTTCGAAGGGGAGAACACGTACTACTATCTGAATCCCTCGCATCCAATCACGCGGAACGCGGCAAATTTCACGATCGCAGACGAAGTGTATTGGGACCTCCACCTGATGCCCAACGTGCAGATCCTTGCCGCCTCCGTGCAGCCCGTCAGGCCCGCCCGGGACGCCGCGTCCCCCGACCTGGCTCGGGACGCGTCGAACTCACTCGTTCCACAGATGTGGGTCTACGAAAACCAGCTGCCTGGCGGCCAGCCGTACCGCGCCGTGGTGTCACTTCTCGGCCACCACTTCAGCACGTTCAGTTCGCCGCACGTCCGCGCGATTGTGCTGCGCGCCATCGCCTGGGCGGGGAAGCGCGACGCCGACGCTCTCGCGACACCGGAGGAGATCGCGGCGCTGCGTTGAGGGCGTCCCGATCACAAATAGCTGAGCCACGCGTTGCGCCGCCGCTGTTTCACTGCCGCAAACCAGCGGCACAGCGGATACATCGTCGTCACGACCAACGCCCAGACGGCGTACACCACCGGAAGCGGGAACCCCCAGCCCGGCGGGGGCGTGATAGGGAACTGGTCGGGCCGGCTCGATTGGAACATCCAGTGCACGTCGCCATAGCGGATGGCGCACGCTGACAGGGCCAGCAGATGAATCAGCGGCATGTGCAGGACGAAATAGAACAATGGCACCTTGCCGAACACTCGCGCCGGCGCGAGAATCCGGGGAATTGCCTGTTCGAGGGATGCGAGCGCGAGCATCGCGGGACCGAGGGTCATCAGGAGAAACAGCAGCGACGCCGGATACTTGGTGGCGTTCAGAAACGAGAGTGCCGTAAAGGCGGAAAATTTCTGGGTGGTCCAGGGCAACGGATCTCCATAGAAATTGGTTGCGCGCAGCACGATGAACGCCGCAGTCAAGACCCATCCGAGGCGCAAGAGCATCGTCCGGCGCCGAGCCGGCGGCTGGTTGAACAGCGCGCCGAGGCCGTAGCCGGCGGCCGTGACGCCCACCCAGGGAATCAGCGGATAGGCGACGAGCACGAAGTGTGGCGGCCGCGCGAGGATCAGGCCCGGCGCGTGCAGGATCGACCAGACCGGCGCGAACGCGCCAAGCGAGGCCGCACGGATGCCGTCGAACAGATTGTGTGACGCGATCATCGCCACGCCGAACGCCGTCACGATCGACACCGGCAGATAGACCAGCGCTGCAAGCACGATCATCGACCAGCCCAGCGCCCAGAGCACGATCAGGAATGTCACGTGGTAATCAAAGTTGAATTGATACCCGAGGCACCGCATGACCGTCAGTTCCAGGGCGATCAGCCACAGGCCCCGCGTAAACAGGAAGCGCGAGAGTTCCGCCCTGGACTTCTGTCGGAGCGCGAGAAAAGCGCCCGTGCCGGTCAGCAGGAAGAACACCGGTGCGCAGAAGTGCGTAATCCAGCGTGTGAAGAAGAGGGCCACGGTGGTCCTGGCCGGGTCTGTGGGATTGACGCCTGGGAAGCCGAAGTAATCGCGGACGTGATCCAGCGCCATCAGGATCATGACCACGCCCCGGAGGGCATCGATCGACTCCAGGCGGCCGGATCCGGCGGTGGGCATTTTCGCAGCGTCGTGCTGAATTTCTCCGGGTAGGCTATCCCAATGTCGGCTGACCTGGCGCGGATTGGCTTGGTTTTGCCCGTTTTCGGGCGGTCCGCGCGACGCGGCGGCGGCATGCTTCCTGCACCACGTCACTGGCTGAACGCGCCGGACCCGTCGGTCCGGCCCAGGAGTTTCACATGGCAACGCTGACTGCCGCACCGGCCGATACCGTGACCCTTCAGTTCGACGGCAAGACCATCACGCTTCCTCTCGTCCGGGGCTCGGAGGGGGAGGTCGGCATCGACATCATGCAGTTACGCGCCAAGACCGGGATGATCACGCTCGATCCCGGCTTTGGCAACAGCGGCGCGTGCAAGAGCGCCATCACCTTCATCGACGGCGAGCAGGCCATCCTGCGTTACCGGGGTTACGACATTGAACAGCTGGCGGCCGGCAGCACGTTCCTCGAGGTAGCGTGGCTGCTGCTTCAAGGCGACCTGCCCACGCGCGCCGAGCTCGATGCGTTCCGGCACGAAGTCACTCATCACACGATGCTGAACGAGAACTTCGGCCGCTTCTTCGAGGGCCTGCCGACGGACGCGCATCCGATGCCGGTGTGCGCGGCCGCAGTCGGCGCCCTCGCCACCTTCTATCAGCAGCCAGAGACCGAGCAGAGCATTCGCGATACGGCGACGCGGCTCATCGCCAAGATGCCGACGCTGGCCGCGTACTCGTACAAACATTCGCTGAGCCAGCCGTTCATCTATCCGAAGAACTCGCTCGACTACAGCTCGAACTTTCTGCGGATGATGTTTGCGACGCCCTGCGAGGACTACGAGGTGGACCCGGTGCTCGCGAAGGCCGTGGACCTGCTGCTCATCCTGCACGCCGATCACGAGCAGAACTGCTCGACGAGCACGGTACGCGTCGTGGGCAGCTCGCGCGCGAATCTTTTTGCCAGCATCGCCGCCGGCATCAGCGCGCTCTGGGGACCGCTCCACGGCGGCGCGAATCAGCAGGTCATCGAGATGCTCGATCGGATCGAGGCGGAAGGCGGCGACGCGCAGAAGTTCGTCGATCGGGCGAAGGACAAGAAGGACAACAGCCGCCTGATGGGCTTCGGCCATCGCGTGTACAAGAACTACGATCCGCGAGCGACGATCCTCAAGCGCTCCTGTGCCGAGGTGCTGACGAAGCTCGGCATCAGGAACAAGCAGCTCGAGATCGCGATGAAGCTCGAAGAGATCGCCCTCAAGGACGACTACTTCATCAGCCACAAGCTGTATCCGAACGTGGACTTCTACTCGGGCATCATCTACAAGGCACTCGGTATTCCGGTGAACATGTTCACCGTGATGTTCACGCTGGGCCGCCTGCCGGGCTGGATCGCGCAGTGGCTGGAGATGCGCCGCGATCCGGACACGCGCATCGTCCGGCCCCGCCAGATCTACACCGGCGCCACGAGACGCGAGTACGTGCCGATCGACGCGCGGCCATGACGCGCGTTCGTCCGCTAGCGGCCGGCGGCGCGCAGTTCGCTCAAAGCCGCCGCGGCAATGGTCGCGACCTGTCCGCGCAGCGCCATCACGTCGCCCTTCCCGTCCGGATGGACGCGGTTCGAGAGAAAGATGACATAGCTCTTCGCGCGCGGATCGAGCCAGAGTGACGTGCCGGTCCAGCCCGTATGCCCGAAGGACGTGCCGACTGGAAACAGGTCGCCTCGATTCGACGACTCGGTGGAATCGATGTCCCACCCGAGGCCACGGACCTCCTTCAGCGCCGCGCGGTGTCGACGGCGCGATCATGCGGTCCACGGTCGCGGGCGAGAGCACGCGAGCCCCGTCCAGCATCCCGCCGTTCAACAGCATCCGGCAGAATCGCGACAGATCGGCAGCCGTGCTGAACAGACCCGCGTGCCCGGCGATATTGCCCATGCGGCGGGCGGTCGGATCGTGGACGATGCCCCGCAGAAACGGCACCGTCGACTCACCACAAGGCCATCCGAGCGGACGGCATCGCTCCGTCGGCGCGATCCGCGGCCTGAGCGATTCCGGAGGCACGAAGCCGGTGTCGCGCATCTTGAGCGGCTCGAAGATGTGCGCCTTCGCGTACCGATCCAGCCGCTCGCCGGTGACGCCCGAGACGATGTCGCCGAGCAGAAAGAAATTGATGTCGCTGTAGATGTAGCGCTCGCCCGGCGGCGCCGCCAGGAGGATGTCGCCCGCGCGGCGGATCGCCTCGTCCGACCCGGTGAATTCCGTCTCCAGCGGCAGATCAGGCGGCAGTCCCGAGGTGTGCGTGAGCAGCTGAAGAATCGTGATCGTGGCCTTCCCACCCGAGGCGAACGCCGGAATGAATTTCGACACCGGATCGCGCAGCCGCACGCGTCCCTGCTCGACCAGCTGCATCACGCTCGTCGTGGTGGCCACCACCTTGGTGAGCGAGGCCAGATCGAAGATCGTGTCCTCGGTCATCGGCTCGCGCGAAGGCAGAACAGCACGCTCGCCGAATGTCTGGCGGTACATCACCCGATCGCCGTCGCCGATCAGGACGACGGCGCCCGGCAACTCGTGCCGTGCGATCGCGGCGGCGACCACCACAGGAATCTGCGCGAAGCCGGCGCCGTCAGTCGAGCGTTGGTCTTGTGCGCGCATACTGAATGATGCCGTCAGCACAGCCGCCACGACGACGCCGGCGACGCGCGAGATCAAGAGAGGCTCCAGCCGCGCCGATAGCTGCGTGTGAGGTACTGGTCGGCGTCACGCGTTCCCGAAAACGCCAGCTTCCGGCCGTCGAACCGGAGCGTCTCGCCCGGAAAGTGCGCCGCGGCGTTGCCGATAATGACGGATTCGGTCAGCGGGCCGGCGTAGCTGAAATCTGTGGAACAGCGATCGCGTCCGCCGGCGAGCACGACGTCGACGAACTCGCGATAGTGGTCGCGGTCGGGCAGGTCGATCGTCGGCAGGTCCGCCATCTTCGACTGCGGCAGCAGAAACGCATCCGCCGTCATGTGCGGCAGCACGATCAGGCCGTCGGTGCCGACGAGAACGCTGCCTTGTTCCGGCCAGCGGTCGCCGATCGGATCCCGGATGGCGTCGGGCGGCAATTCGCCGCCGTCGTACCACCAGAGGTCGATGGTCTTGTCGGCCGTGTAGACCGTGCCAGGGTACGTGAGTCTGATTCGCGCCTTCGTCGCCCAGCTCTCGACGGTGGGCGCCGGGCCGTAGGATGTGACCGACACCGGCGAGGCGAGCTTGAGCGCGCGGTACGGCGGGCTGAAGATGTGACAACCCATGTCGCCGAGTGTGCCCGTGCCGAACCCGACGCGGCGGCGCCACTCGGTGGGGTGGTACGCCGTCCGCTTGAAGGGTCGCGGCTCGCTCACGCCCAGCCAGCCGTTCCAATCGAGCGAAGCCGGCACCGGATCGGAGGCCTCGCCAAGGGGCGCCAGGTCGCCCCAGCTCTTGTTCGAGAACGTGTGCACCTCGCGAATCTTTCCAACGATGCCGCTGCGGACCAGGGCTTCGCCGTACCGCTGCTGGCGCGTCGAGGAGATCTGGATGCCCATCTGGGTCGGCACACCGCGCCGGCGAGCGGCCTCCGTCAGGATTCGCGTTTCCCGAACGGTGTTGCACAACGGCTTCTGCACGTAGACCGCCTTGCCGCGCTTCATGGCTTCGAGCGCGATCAGGCAGTGCATGTGATCTGGTGTCGAGACGTTCACCGAATCAATATGCGCGCTCTCCCGTTTCAGCAGTTCCCGCCAGTCCTGGTAAACGCGCACGTTCGGAAACCGGCGCTGCACCGGCTCGATGCGCGCCAGGTCGACATCCGCGACGGCCACGAGTTCGAAGGCCGGGTGCGTGGCGAACGAGCGGATATCCGAGAACGCCTGGCCGGAGGCGCCGATGCTCGCATGGCGGACCGTCGGCCCGGCCGCACGCCCGTGCCTTAGCAACCACGGTCCGACCGCTGCCGCGCCGGCGATGGTACCGAGGAACCGTCTTCGGGAGAGAGGCATGGACAAAGAGTAGATCAGGTACGACGCGTACAGACAGGGACGACGGGTACGACGGGTACGACGAGCGCGCTGGCGCGTGCCATCTTTTTCCCAGGAAAAGATGGCAGAGGTGCATGTTCCGCGGGCCCGTCGTACCCTGTCCCATGCTCCCTGGCCGCTTGTTGCTCATCCGCCAGCACTTGCCCGATCTCCGCATCCGGGACGTCGCCGGCGAGGCTTACCGGCAACTCGCCGGCAGCGGTCTGGCCGCCGGCCTGAGGCCGGGCGCGCGGGTGGCGGTCGGCGTCGGCAGCCGCGGGATCGCGAACATTGCGGTCATCGTTCAAAGCGCAGTGCGTTACTGGCGGGATGCCGGTATGCAGCCGTTCATTTTTCCGGCGATGGGCAGTCACGGCGCAGCGACTGCGGAAGGCCAGGCCGAAGTGCTGGCGCACTTCGGCATCACGGAGCATTCGATGGGCTGCCCGATCGTCAGCCGCCTCGAGGTCGTCTCCCTCGGCCCGACAGACGACGGGATCGAAGTGTTCATGGACGAAGCCGCGTACGCCTCCGATGGCGTGATGCTCATCGGGCGCGTGAAGTGGCACACCAACTTCACTGGCGGCATCGAGAGCGGACTGTTCAAGATGATGGCGATCGGTCTCGGCAAGTTCGCGGGCGCCCGAAGGTATCACGCTTATGGGCAGCGGCTCGGACTCGAGCACGTGATCCGCACGGTCGGCCGCCGTGTGCTGCAATCCGGCAGGATTCTCGGCGGATTGGCGATCCTGGAGGACGCGCACCACAACACGGCGAAGCTCGACGCCGTTCCTGCCGGCTCCCTCGAGGAGCGGGAGGAAGCGAACCTCGCCCTCGTGAAATCGTGGATGCCCAGGCTCCCCTGCGATCTCGACCTGCTCATCGTCGATGAAATCGGCAAGAACATCAGCGGCACCGGTATGGACGCCAAGGTCGTGAACCGCGGAACCCGCAGCGAGTACAACCCGTGGCCTGGCATTCCGAAAGTCGAGCGCATCTTCGTGCGACAGCTGACCCCGCTCAGCGGTGGAAACGCCGTCGGCATCGGGATGGCTGACGTGACGACGGATCGGCTCGTCAGTCAGATCGACTGGAGACCGACGATGGTGAACGCGCAGTCAGCGGGGGCGCCGTCGCGGATCAGGGTGCCGATGCACTTCGCCACCGATCGAGAGTGCCTGGAATGGGTGGCCTCCACGGTGGGGAGGCCGGATTCGGCACAAGTGACATATGGGTGGATTCGCAATACGCTCGCGCTCGACTGCCTCGGGGTGAGCGAGAACCTGCGGCCGTGGATCGCGGACGTCGCGCAGGTGTCCATCGAGCGTGAGATGGAAATACCCTGGGACGCCAACGGAGATCTGGTAAGTCCTTTCAAGTGACAGGATCCGGGTTGGCGGCGTCGCCGGTTCAGCCCGTCTTTTGCGCGGCAATCATTCGGACCGCAGGGCGACCGCGGGATCGACGCGAGCGGCCCGCCGCGCCGGCGCGACGCACGCCGCGAGCGCGATGGCCCCCAGGAGCGCGCCCATGGCGATAAAGGTGAGAGGGTCCGCGGCGCTCACGCCGTAAAGGACGCTGTTCAAGAACCGCGAGAGCGCGACCGCACCGGCGCATCCGATCACGAGGCCGCAGGCGATGAGCGCGCTGCCGCGGCCCGCGACCAGTCGAACCACGCGCCATGAATCGGCGCCCAGGGCCATGCGGACGCCAAACTCGCGCGTGCGCAGGGTGACGAGGTGGGCGATCACGCCATAGGTGCCGACCGCCGCCAGCGCCGTCCCGATTGCCGCAAACAGTCCCAGCAGCCAGAGATAGAGCGCGTGCGTACCGAGCGAGTCGTTGACCACCTGGTCCATCGTCTCGACGCGGAATGTCGCTTGATTGGGGTTGACCTCCCGGATCGCGACGCGGATGGCGCTGACGAGCGACTCGGGCGGCACGTTACTGCGCACGACCATCGACGAGCCTGCACTGCGCAACTGCGCGAAGTTCTGCGCGAGGGGGTAGTACAGCTCGGGCACAGCCGGACGCTCCAACGTCGCCTGGCGGACGTCGCCGACGACACCGACGATGGTTCCCCGGCCTGCCAGTTCCCGTCCGATGGGATCTTCATTCGGAAAGTACTGGCGTGCGAGCGCTTCGTTCACGAGCAGCACTCTGGGCGCGCCCGCCGTGTCCCGACCCGACAATGCCCGCCCGCGGCGGACCGGGATCGCCATCGCCTCGAAGTATCCCGGCGTGACGTAGCGGAACTCGGCCGAGCCCTCCACGGGCCGGCCCGCGACGGCGAACCGGCCGTTCCAGTTCGAGTGCTGAAGAGGCAGGAGCGAAATGAAGCCCACCGCCTGAACGCCGGGGATGCGCGTCACACGTTGTTCGAGTGCGCTGGATTCAGCGGCGTCCGCCACGACCATGTGCAGCGTGAGGACGCCTTGCGCATCGAAGCCGGATGGCGTCTGCCGCAGGTTCAGGAACGTCCGCAACAGCAGGCCTGCGCCGGCCAACAGGATGAATGCCAGCGCGATTTCGATGACGACAAGAGCGTGGCCAAGCCGGATGCTGGCCGCAGTGGCGCGCGCACCAGAACTCAGAGAGTTCTGGACGTTTCCGCGCGGCGCGTCGAGGGCGGGAACGACGCCAAGGCACAACGGCGGTCAGAACGCAGACGGCCAGAAGGAACGCAAAGACCCGCCAGTCGAATCCGATTTCCCAGGCGCGAGGAATCTGAGTTCCCGCCAGGCGCAGAAGGAGGTTCGTCGCCCAGCGCCCAATCGCCAGCCCGATCAGTCCGCCCGAGACCGCCAGCACCAGACTTTCAGCCAGGTATTGCCGGATGAGCCGCCCGCGTCCGGCACCGAGCGCCATCCGCACGGCGACGTCGCGACGCCGTGCCACGGCTCGCGCGAGCAGCAGGTTGGCGACGTTGGCGCACGCGGTCAGGAGCACCATGCCCACGGCCCCGAGCAGCACGAGCAGCGGAGTGCGCACAGGCCCACCGATGACGTCCGAAAGCAATGTCACGTTGGCGCGACGCCCCGGCGCCAGACGGACCGACAGCGCCGTCAGCTCGCTGCGGGCCGCGTCGATGCCGGCGCCTGGCTTCATTCGGCCGATGGCAGCATCGAGTCGCGCATCGGGCGCGCTGGGCGGCGCCCAGACAGTCCACAAATCGGTGGCGACCGCACGATACGGAAACTGAAAACTGCCGGGCATGACGCCGACGATCGTGAACGGCTCGCCGTCGAGGATCAGCTCGCGCCCGATCGCGGATCGGTCGCCGCCAAGCTGACGCTGCCAGAACCCGAACGACGCGACTGCGACGTTCGGCGGATCGCCTTCGCGAAACACGCGCCCGAGCATCGCGTCGACGCCCAGCGTCGCAAAGAGCGCCCGATCGGCGCGAACCGTGGCCACCTGCTCCGGTACGGAGACGTGCTGCAGATTCTGACTGAAGGTCGAATACGTCGCGACGTGCTGCAATGACGCCGCCTGCTGCCGCCATGTGTCCAGATCGCCGGAGGTCACGTACGCCGGCGGCAATCTTGGGTTGGCCGGACTGCTGACGGAGAGCTCGACGAGATGGTCGGAGTGAGGAAACGGCAGCGGCCGAAGGAGGACGCCGCTGACGACGCTGAAGATCGCCGCGTTCGCGCCAATCCCGAGCGCGAGCGTCGCGGCGGCAGCCAGCCAGATCCAGGGCGTCCTGCGCCACCCGCGGAGCGCAAGGCGCAGATCCTCAACCGTATGCTCAGCCCATGCCATGACAATCAGACGCCAATTGCGGCGGGATGGTTAACGCGCAGATTACGTTACACTTTCACACATGCTCCTGGCGAGGCTCGGCGCCGCGACGATGCTGACAATTTCGCTGGCAGGCCAGGGCGTCCCGCCGGCCGGAGGCGTCGATGCGAACACGGCGCCGTTCGCCGATCTCCAACTGCGCCGCGCCGCGATCGAGCGGCGCCTGGCAGGGATTGCCGGACACGAGTCGACGAAGGCGACAATTCGATATCCGTTCGATTTGCTTCGGGTCGTCGCGCTCGGGCGGCGCCCTTTGCCAGGCCAGGCGGACCACTTCGATCTCGAACACGAGTTCGCGCGATCGGAGGAACTGCTCGGAGCTCTCGAGTCCGGCCGCGATTTGCTGCGGGGGGCCATGGGTGACCGGACGCGTCACTACGTCTTTGAGGCCGGCGATGAGATCCTGCCGTACCGGATCTACGTGCCGACCACCTGGGATGGCAAGACCGCATTGCCACTGGTGCTCATGCTGCACGGAGGCGGCGCAACGGAAAACACGAACATGGACAACGACGACGGGGCCCTGCCGAAGCTGGCAGAGCAGCGCGGCTACATCGTCGTCTGCCCGCTCGGCTATCGGCCCACCGGCGCGTTCGGCAACAGGGCTCGTGCGTTTGGCGCGCAGGCGCCTCGCGGTTCAGGCAGTCTGGCCGGCGACCTGACGCGCGACCGGGAAATCGATCTCAGCGAGCAGGACGCCCTCAATGTGCTGAACCTCATGATGGAAGAGTACGGCGCCGATGCCCGCCGGATCTACCTGGCGGGGCACTCGATGGGAAGCGGCGGCGCGTGGCATCTGGCCGCAAAATATCCATCACGCTGGGCGGCTGTCGCGCCGATGTCAGGTCCGCTCGTGGACGAGGCTGCGCTGGAGCGGCTGCGCGGACTGCCGATCTTCATCACGGATGGCACCGCGTCGACGGGGACCATCGAATCGAGCCGGGCGCTGCAGCAGTACCTGAAAGCCCGCGAGTACGACGTGACCTATCTTGAGGTCGAGGCAACGCATCTCGGGATGGTGCCGCTGGTCCTGCCAAGGGTCTTCGACTTCTTCGCGAAGCACCGGCTGCCGGAGAAGACCATCGTCCACTGAAGGGTCTATCTTCTATTAATGCGAGTGGCAGTCGTCGGCGGCCCGGGCGTCGGCAAGAGCACGCTGGTCCGCCAACTCGGCGACCTCTACCACAATGGCGCTTACGGGGAAGGCGAACAGGGCGTCTGGAATCCCCGAATGCTCGAGGACGTCGCCGCCGGCCGCAACGCCGTCGGCGTCACGGCCTATTTCGCTGAGATCTACGACGCGAACTACCGCGACGCTGCGGCGCACGATGGTCCAGGCAAGGTCATCCTGCTGGAGGGCGCGCGCATTACGCTCGAGGCGCACATCGCCGAGTATCCTCCGATCCACCACGACGAACTGCGCAAGGTGATCGCGATGGGCGACGGGTGGAATCCCGATCGCATCATTGTTCTGACGTCGAGCACGGACACGGTCGAGCGACATATCCGTTTGCGCAATCGACCGCACGAGGACCTGGGGGGCATGATCCGGCGCTTCCGCCTGATTGACGCCGAGTTCCGGCGCCTCGCGCCGCAGTACCCCAACACGGTCGTGATCGATCGCGATCACCGCGAGTTTCACGATCGCACCGGGCTGCTGCGGATCGTTGCTGAGGCCGATCTGCCGCCATTCCAGGAGATACCGTACCGGGTCTGCCAGTGAAGCTGCGCCCCAAACGCGGCCCGCTGACGTAGATGGCGGGCCAGGTTCACGTCCTCGTGGGAGGCACTCGAGAGCGCATGCGTGCGGCATCGCGGGTGACGAACCAGACAATCCCGATGATCAAGAGCAGCCCGGCGGCGAGATAGACGAGTGACGCCAGCGCGATCGCGACGCCGAGGCCGCCTCGCTCGGAGACGAGGCCGATGATGAGAGGCGCCGAGCCTCCGCCCGCCAGCCAGCCGACGGTATTCATGAAACCGGCGGCGGTGCCGCGCGCCTCGGGTCGCACCACTTCGAACGCCGAGGCGAAGATGTTCGCGTCGTACAGGCCCTTGAAGAACCCCCAGAACGTCAGAGCGGCGATGACGGTGCCGACCGACGAGGTCAACCCGCAGAGTACGACGAAAGGCGCGCCGCCCAGAACGCCGATGGTCTGAACGGCAAGCCGTCCGCGGGGCGATCGACGGCCCCAGACGTCTGCGAGCCAGCCGCCGGCGGTGGCGCCCGCCATGCTCGCGAGCTGAACGAAGAGCGTGGCGGTGAGGCCCGCCATCGCCAGTCCCATATGAAAGCGGTCGTACAGGAACTTCGGCATCCACGACAGCAGCACAACGGCCACGAAGTTCGCGCACATGAACGCGCCCATGAGACAGAGCAGCGTCGGCGTGCGCGCGGTCGACCGAAGGAAGGCGCCGAGACCAGGTCTTTGAGGCTCCGGTGAGGGCACAGGTGCGGCCATGTCGGTTATGAAGTCCGCCGCGCCGCGCGCCGGTTCGATGAGCAGCCGGTTGAGCACGAAGCCGAGCACCACGCCCAGGCCGCCGAACACGACGAAGGACAGGCGCCAGCCGTAGGTTTGACCGATCAGGCCCGCGAAGAACCCGCCGCCTATCGTGCCCAGGTACACCGCAGTCTGATGGAAACCCAGCGCGCGCGATCGGGTCGACGCGCCGTGATAGTCGCTGATGAGCGAGGTGGACGCCGGAAAATAAAACGCCTCGCCAAGCCCCTCCGCGGCGCGAAACAAGAAGAGGTGCCGGAAGGTGCGTGACAATGCCGTTGCCATGCAGATGACGCTCCATGCCTGCAGGCCGCCGAGAATGGCCGTCTTGCGACGGATCCGATCAACCACCATCCCCGCGAACGGCGCCCCGAGGCCGTAGACCCACGCGAAGCCCGAGCCGAGCAGTCCCAGCTCGACAGGCGTCAGGCGCATTTCGCGCTCGAGCAGCGGAAACACCGAGAAGATCGCCTGGCGGTCGGCATAGTTGAAGAAGGCAATGCTCCACAACATTGCGACGACCGACCATTTGTATCCCCGAGGGGGACGGGTCTCGATCTGTGGAAGACTCATGGAATGGGGCTTCCAGAGTCTTCCACAGATCGAGACCCGTCCCCCCTATTCCAAGGGATCTTTGCAGCGGCTTTGACGCCCGTCGATGACGCTGGACGTCCCGATCTGGCGGCGTTCGATAAGCTCGTCGACTTTCTGGTGGAATCCGGTGTCGATGGGATCTGTGTCGGCGGCGCCACCGGAGAGTTCCCGAATTTCTCCCTGCTCGAGCGTCAGAAACTGGCAGAGCGGGCCGCGGCGCGACTGCCGCCGCACAAGACGCTGCTTGTCGGGATCGGCGCTCCGTCTCTCAGGCAGGTGCTCGAGCTGGGCAGGTCCGCCGTGGCCGCGGGCGCGCGGGGTCTGCTCCTGCCGACGCCGTATTATTTCCGATATCAGCAGCACGATCTCGAGGCATTCTTCCGCCACGTCAGCTCAACGCTGCGTGCTCCATGCCTGCTGTACGATTTGCCGGCCTTCACGAATCCGATCGAGACGGCCACAGCCGTCGCGCTCCTGCGATCCGAGCCGCATATCGTCGGCATGAAGGACAGCAGCGGCAGTGCGTCACGGCTGGACGAGCTGGTACGCGAACGCGGCGCGGCCTCCTGGTCCCTCCTCGTAGGTGACGACCTGCTGCTCGGCCGGGGGCTGGATGCCGGGTGGAACGGCGCGATCTCGGGCCTGGCGTCCTGCTGTCCCGAACTGCTGGTCGCACTGCACCGCGCCGTGACCCGCGGCGAGGTCTCCGAGCGCGCTCGGTGTGAGGCGAAACTGGCGCACCTTGCCGAACAGCTCGCGCCCTTTCCGACGCCGTGGGGAATTCGCCTGGTGCTGCGCGCGCGCGGACTGCACGCCGGCCCGCTGCCGTGGCCGTTGTCCGCGATTCGGCAGGGACAGGTCGATCGTTTCGAGACATGGGTGGCCGAGTGGCTCGGGTGAGGCCTGCCTGTACGGCCTTCGCGGTCATACTCTGCCTGGCTTCTCACGCGGCGGGCGTTGTCTCCCAAAGCGCCGGACCTCCTCCACGCCTGAGAGTCTCTGATAACAAGCGTTTTCTCGTCACCGCTGATGGCCGGCCGTTCTTCTGGCTCGGCGATACGGCCTGGGAGCTGTTTCATCGGCTCAATCGGGAAGAAGCCGTCCGCTACCTGCGCAACCGGGCCGATCGGCGCTTCACGGTGATTCAAGCCGTCGCCCTCGCCGAGCTCAATGGGCTGAACGATCCCAATCCATACGGGCAACGACCCCTGCTGAACAACGATCCAACGACCCCGGACGTGAAGGACGGAGCCGGACAACGACTACTGGGATCATGTGGACTTCATCGTGAAACAAGCCGGCACGCTCGGGATGTACATCGGCTTCCTTCCGACGTGGGGAGACAAATGGAACATCAAGCGCGGCGCGGGGCCGGAGATCTTCAATCCGCAGAATGCCGGAGTCTACGGCGCCTGGCTCGGCGAGCGATACAAGGACACACCCAACATCATCTGGATCCTTGGCGGCGATCGCGCGATCGAGACGGACGCGCAGAGGGAGACCATCCGCGCAATGGCGCGCGGGCTGCGCACCGGAGACGGCGGCGCGCATCTGATGACGTTGCACCCGACTGGCGGGAGTGGATCCTCAGCATGGTTCCACGATGACGACTGGCTGGACTTCAACATGCGCCAGAACGGCCATACGCCAGAGTTCACGGGCCGCTACGATCAAACGCGCGCCGACTACAACCGGACGCCCGTGAAACCGGTGGTGGATGGCGAACCGATGTACGAGGACCATCCGGTATCCTTCAATGCCGCCAGCCTCGGCCATTCCATCGCGAGCGACGTGCGGCGCCCGCTCTATTGGGATCTGTTCAGCGGCGCGTTCGGCCATACCTACGGCCACCATTCCGTCTGGCAGATGTGGGCGCCCGGACGGAGTGGGCGTCAACAACCCGCTGATGCCGTGGTACGACGCCATCAATCAGCCTGGGGCGGGCGAGATGCAACACGCCCGGGCGCTGCTCGAGTCCCGCCCGTTTCTCACGCGCGTGCCAGACGACGAGGTGCTGGTCACGGGTCCGGTCCCGACGAGCATGCCCGGTGCGGGGCGCTACCACTTCGCCGCCACCCGAGATGCCGGCGGCAGTTACGCGATGGTCTACGCGCCCGTCGGGCGCCCGTTCACGGTCAGGATGAGCAAGATTGCCGGGTCCGAACGTCGCCGCGTGGTGGTTCAACCCGCGGACCGGCAAGGCGACGGCGATCGGCACGTTTCCCAACAAGGGCGAGCGAACGTTCACGCCGCCGGATGTGGGCGAGATGATCGACTGGGTGCTCGTCCTCGACGACGCGTCCAAGCGATTTGGCGCGCCGGGCGCAAAATCACGATAGTCATACTGGGCTCGTGGTAGACTCCGTGCCCGCGTCGCTGCATCACTTTGCACGTGTTCGCGCAGCCCCAGGAGGCTCCCCATGTCCCTTGCAAAAGCCGGAATGTATTTGTCGATCCTCGCTCTCGCCGCCGCCCCGGTGTACGCGTTGAAAGTCCAGGCCAACGCTGATGTTGTGGCCGCGATCACCAAACTCGAGAATGACCAGGTCAAGGCTGACCTCGCTCAAGACAAGTCCTGGTCCGAGAAATATCTCGCCGACGATTGGATGGGCTGCGACAGCGGCGGCAAGTGGTACACCAAGGCCGATGTCCTCAAGATGTTCGCGGACCCGAAGAACAACAACTACAAGAGCGAAAAGGTCAGCGCCCTCAAGGTCCGCGTCTACGGTACGACGGCCGTCGCCACCTTCACCGATAGCTACGAAGGCACGGTCGCGGGCGAGCATCGGGTCCGCACCATTCTGTCGACCGACGTCTGGGTGAAGATCGGCGCCGATTGGAAACTCGTCTCGGGCCACTCGACGCCGACGAAATAGTCGTGCCGATGGGCGCGTCCGGCCGGATGCCCTTCTATTTCTTCGGCAGTGCGTAGGCGATCAGCCCAGTCGGTCCGCCCGTCGGCGGCGGTGTTTTCGGATCGAGGAAGGCTCCGCCGCCCTCAGATGCCGCGACGAGCAGAAACTGGCGGCCGTTCAGCTCGTACATCGACGGCGAGCCGCTGCTCATCGCGCCCAGGGCAATCTCGTGAAGTTGCTTGCCGGTGTCGCTGTCGTAGACGTGCACTTTGCGATCTGCGGTGTTGACGAACAGCAGGCCGCTTGCGGTCGGGATGACAGAGCCCTTCAACAGTTGCGCCGAGCCCGTACCTCTGATGCCTTGGGGCAGCAGCCGCAAATCGTCGCCCAACCCGATCTGCCACTTGATCGTGCCCTTGTTCAGATCGTACGCGGTGAGCGTCGTGTACGGCGGATTGATGAGCGTGGGGTGCAGGCCGTAGCTCTCCATCACCAGGCGATTGGCCGGCGCATCCACTCCTTCGGGATATGAGCCCCCGCCTGCCAGCGACGCGCCGCCACCGACCGCTCCGCGCGCGGCCTCGCGAACCTTTGCCGGACCGCGTTCCACCACGGGCCCCGGCGGAAGCGCCGCCACGGGAGCCGCGCCGGGCCCGAACATGCCGCCGCCCAAACCCGCATCGGCGGCCTGGAGAAAGGCGATGACCCCGTCCAGTTCGGCCGCGCTCAACTGATGGAATGCCGGCATCTGGTTCCGACCGTTCATGATGACGGCCCGCAGGTCGGTGGGCGACAGACGCGTGGTGGCGCCGACGATCGTCGGGTACGGCGTGACGCCAAGCCGGTTCTGTCCGTGGCAGACCTGGCAGTTGGCCTGATAAACGGCCACACCGCCTGCCAGTCCGCCACCCGCCCCGCCGGCGCGCTCTCCCGGCTTGAGCAGCCGCATGATGGCAGGCACGTTGAATGCGATCACATACACGCTGCCGTCACCCGGATTGGCGGAGGTCGCGCCCCAGTTGGACCCGCCATGATTCCCGGGCATGTGGATGACTTCTTCGAAGCCGATTGGCGTGAACTGGCCGTCGTTGCGCGCCTTGCTCACGCGCACCTTGAACTGCTCGCGCTCCTCGGGCGTGAGCATGTACGGATTGATGTCGTTGACCGTGAACGTCTGCCGGCCGAACGGCGGCGGCACCGTCGGAATGGGCTGCGTCGGCGAGAGCTTCTCACCCGGCACGTCCGTCCGCGTCGGCACGGGCTTCTCCTCGATCGGCCAGATCGGGCGCGCCCGTCACGCGATCGAACACGTACAGATATCCCGTCTTGCCCGCCAGCGCGACGACGTCGATCGTTCTGCCGTCCTTCTTGATCGTCGTCAACTGCGGTCCGGAGACGTTGTCGAAATCCCACAGATCGTGATGGACGGTCTGAAAATGCCAGAGGCGTTTGCCGGTCCGCGCATCGAGGGCGATGAGGCAGTTGGCGAATAGATCGTCGCCGACACGATCCGCGCCGTAGTAGTCGAACGTGGCCGATCCGATGGGGAAGTAGGCGATGCCGCGGCGCGCGTCGACCGTGACCTCGCCCCACGTGTTCGTGCCGCCGATGTACTTCCAGGCATCCTTGGGCCACGTCTCGTAGCCGAACTCACCCGGATGCGGCACCGTGTGGAACTGCCACGCGAGCTTGCCGCTCACGACATCGTAGGCGCGCAGATCGCCGGGCGGCGAGAAGTAGCCTTCGCCCGGGGCCGAGCCGAGAAGGATCAGGTTTTCGAAGACTTTGCCGGGCGTGCCCGACTGCACGCGCCCGACGGTGCTCGGATCGCGGCCGAGGCCCTCGCGCAAATCGACCACGCCGTCGTTGCCGAAGGTCACGATCGACCGTCCTGACTTCGCGTCAATTTCCTGCAGGTAGTCGTTGATGCTGAAGATCAGGCGACGATCAGCGCCGTCTTTGCTTTCCCAATAATTGATACCGCGACCGGTCATGCCCTGCAGGTTCTCGTGGATCCAGATCTCCTTGCCGGTTGCCGCATCGAGCGCCACGAGAGAGCTGTTCCGGGCGCGCGTATAGATGACGCCGCGCGCGACGATGGAGTTGAAACCGGTCTCCGCGTACGGGTAGGACCAGGCGATGTCCAGTTGGCCGACGTTGGTTCTGGTGATCTGCTTCGACGGAATGAAACGGGATCCATCCGGACCGCCGGCGTAGTCCGCCCAGTCGCGCCGGGCCTGGCTCTGGCCTGACACGCCGGGTACGATCAGGCCCGTCAGCAGCAGCGCGAGCATCGCCGCAGCGCCGAGGGAGAATGTCCGTGCGGTACCGGATCCTGAAACTGTCATCACGCGCCCTTCCTTGAATGGCGGCCGCGTCGGGCGGCCGCTGGTGTTTCTACTTCGCCGGCTTGATGTTCTGATTCACCCGGAACAGATTCTTCGGGTCGTACTTCTTCTTGATGGTCGCCAGCCGCGCGTAGTTCTTTCCGTACGTCGCGCGAATGCGCTCGTCGCCCTCTTCCATCATGAAGTTGACGTACGCGCCGCCGGCCGAGAGCGGATGGAGCGCTTCGAAGTAATCGCGCGCCCAGGTGACCAGCTTCTCCTTGTTGGCCGGATCCGCATCGACGCCCACCATCACCTGCGCGAAGACCGCGTCGCGATAGCACCAGGGCGTCGCCGTGTTACTCGGCTTCGCGGCGGCGCCATTGATCGGATACAGGTGCATCGTCGACTGCCAGGTCGGCATCTTTGCCCCGTGCTTCACATGCAGGGCGATCGCCTCGTCGCTCAGTTCGCGCACGAAGTCGGCCTTCCAGTACCACTGCAGCCCGGGAGGGAAGATCGGATCGAACATGCCCTGAAGTGCGGGATGGGGAATCGGACCGACGAAGTCGAGGATCGGCTTCTTGAAGGCGCGAATCGGCTTGAAGACTTTCTCGGCCTGCTTGAGCGGTCCCGTGTAGCACCAGACGATGCCGCAGACCTTCTTGTTGTGCAGTTCGGCCGGGAACGGCGGCCCCGCCGGCACGGTCAGAAGCGCGAAGAAGCCGTTGATGGTCAGCGGGGCCTTCGCGATGAAATCACGGTACCAGCGCATCATCTCCGCGGTGTCTTCGAGCGCCCACAGCATCGGCCCCGCGTAGTCCGTGTGAATGGGATGGGCCTTGAACAGGAATGACGTGACGACACCGAAGTTCCCGCCGCCGCCGCGCACCGCCCAGAAAAGATCCGCGTTGCGCGACGAGTTTGCGGTGACGACCCGCCCGTCGGCCAGGACGACCTCCACCTCGAGCAGGTTGTCGATCGTCAGGCCGCACTGGCGCGTGAGATGGCCGACGCCGCCGCCGAGCGTGAGGCCGCCGACGCCGGTGGACGCGATGACGCCGGCCGGCACTGCCAGACCGAAGGCATGTGTGGCGTGATCCACCTGCCCCCACGTCGTGCCGCCGCCGCAGCGGACGGTTTTCTTCGCCGGATCGACGTGCACGTAGCTGATCCGTGAGAGGTCAATCACGAGGCCGTCGTCGCAGACGCCGAGACCGCCGGCATTGTGACCGCCGCCCCGGACGGCCAGGAGCAGATTCTGTTCGCGGGCGAGGTTGACAGCGGTGATGACGTCCGCCACATCGGCGCACTGGGCGATCGCCCTGGGCCGACGGACGATCATGCCGTTGTAGACCTTGCACGCCGCGTCGTAGCTGGTATCGCCGGGCTGAATCACCGTACCGCGCAGGACCGTTTTGAAGCCGGAAATCGCCGCATCGTTCGCCATGCTGCCTCCAGACAGGTGGTGGGAAGGGAAAATTCTAGCGCAGGAACGGCTCAGCCCACAGCGTGCCCGACAAACCGCCGG
This sequence comes from uncultured Acidobacteriota bacterium, assembly GCA_963724645.1. Taxonomy (GTDB): domain Bacteria; phylum Acidobacteriota; class Vicinamibacteria; order Vicinamibacterales; family SCN-69-37; genus CAVXSP01. The sequence continues at coordinate 546,547 of CAVRVJ010000001.1, read as the reverse complement.
TCACAATTCCGTCGTGGCCGCCGGGAAAACCCGCCTGAAGCCCTCCGGTGCTGCCCACGACGCCTCATATCCCTATCCCCAGTGCTCTTTACACAAGCGTGACCGGGCCGTAGCCTCGTTGTCGATTCGAGCCGTCAGGATCGCTCTTGACGAGCGCCGATCGTCCTGGCGCGACGGAGGAGTGCGACTCATGAAGTTGACAAAAGAGACCGCCGCGTGGCTCCTGGTGTGCGTCCTTTTGATAGCGCTGTCTTTTTACACGAGCGTGACACGGCCGTGATTCCGTTGTCGATCCAGGCGACGAGGATTTCTCAGCGAGCGTTTGATTCGTGTGTTGCGCGCTGACGCCGGCCGTTGGGGATGACCCCCAATTGGCCCACGCGCGTCAGTTCCGCGGCAACGCGTACGCCACAATTCCAGTCGGACCTGCGCCAAGGCCGGGATCGAGGCCCCCGCGTCCGCCGCCTCGGCCGCCTGCTGGCGACGCCGTGACGAGCAGGTACTGCCGCCCGGCAAGCTCGTACATTGCCGGTGAGCCACTGGTTGGTCCGCCCAGTGGCAGCTCGTGCAACTGCTTGCCGGTGGCGCTGTCGTAGACGTGCACCTTGCGGTCAGCCGCCGTGACGAACAGCAAGCCCGTCGCCGTGGGAATGATGCCGCCTTTGGTTGTTCCCGCTGTTCCGGTGTCTCGTCACGCCCTGGGCGGCCAGCCGAAGATCGTCGCCGAGGCCGATCTGCCATCTGATCGTGCCGTTGTTGAGATCGTAAGCGGTCAAAGTCGTGTACGGCGGATTGACGATCGTTGGATAGAGGCCGAAGCCGTCCGTGACGTAGCGTCCCGCTTCAACCACTTCCGGCACGCCGTTACGGCCCCGGCCGGGGCGTGTCTCGCCCGCCTTGAAAAGTCGCATGATCGTCGGAACGTTGAAGCCGATGACGTACGTGCTGCCGTCGGTCGGATTGGCGGCCGTGCTGCCCCAGTTCGATCCGCCCTGATTGCCCGGCATGTGAATCACCTCGTCGAACCCAATCGGCGTGAACGGTCCTTCGTTTCTGGCTTTCAGGATCCGCTGCTTGAACTGCTCCCGCTCTGCCGGCGTGAGGATGTACGGATTCACGTCGTCCGCCGTGAACTTCTGACGGGAGAACGGCGGCGGGTTGGTCGGAAACGGCTGCGTCGGCCACAGCGCCTCGCCGGGAACGCTGGTCCCTTGCGGTACGGGCCGCTCCTCGATGGGCCAGATCGGCTGTCCGGTGACGCGATCGAACACGTACAGGTAGCCGGTCTTGCTGGCCATGGCGACGACGTCGACGGTCCGGCCGTTGCGCCGGATGGTGGTCAATTGCGGCGCCGAATTGTTGTCGAGGTCCCAGATGTCGTGATGGACCGTCTGGAAATGCCAGAGACGCTTGCCGGTCCTGGCATCGAGGGCGATCAGACAATCGCCGAACAGATTGGCGCCCTTGCGGTTTCCTCCGTAGAAGTTGTACTTGGGGCTGCCGGTCGGGACGTAGACGATGCCGCGCTTCTCGTCGATCGACTGTTCACCCCAGTTGTTGGCGCCGCCGACGGTCTTCCACGCGTCCTTGGGCCACGTCTCGTAGCCGAACTCGCCGGGGCGCGGCACGGTGTGAAACGTCCAGACGAGCGCTCCGGTGCGAACGTCGAACGCGCGGATGTCGCCGGGCGCCGAGGCGTACTCCTCGTTCGTCGCCGATCCGAGGATGATGAGATTCTCGAACACGCGGCCCGGCGTGCGGCTTTGCTGGTTGATCTTCGACGGATCTCGATCGAGGCCGACTCGCAAATCCACGCGGCCCTCACGGCCGAACGTCGACACGGTCTGCCCGGTCTGCGCGTCGATCTCCTGGAGCAGGTTGGCCGTGCTGAAGATCAGCCGGCGGTCTTTGCCGTCCTTGCTTTCCCAGTAGTTGATGCCTCGCGCGTTGAAACCCTCGACGCCTTCGTGAATCCACATCTGCTTGCCAGTGGCCGCATCGAGCGCCACGAACGAATTGTTCGCGCCGCGTCCGTAGACTGACGCCGCGGACGACGAGCGGATTGAAGTCGGTCTGGCCGGACGGATACGTCCACGCGACCTGCAGCCTGCTCACATTCGACCTGGTGATCTGCGGTTGCGGCGACGAACCGCGAGCTGTCGGGGCCGCCGGCGTAGTCGCGCCACTCGCGCTGGCTCTTCGGCGTCTGACCGGCCACTGACCATCCCGTTACGCCAGCCAGCGCCAGCACCAACCCCCACTTGAACTGTCTTCTGTTCATAAACCCGACTCCCGCATCAGCTCTTCGCTTCGGCGTTCGCGCGGTTGAGCAACGCTTTCATATAGGCGAAACCGTACGCGGTCTGGACGTAGTTGCCGCCAACCATGGCCGGACTGTGGTCCAGAATCACAATGCCGTCATAGTTGACATCGCGAAGCGCCTTCATGATCTTCCACATGTCGTAGTAGCCGTTGTCCATGAACGTCTCGACGAAGTGCGGCAGCGGCGCGCTGACATTGCGGAAATGGATCTTCCAGATCTTCTTCGCGCCGAAGTACCGAATCATCTCCTCTGGATCCTTGCCGGTGAGCGCCTTGCCGCCTTCGAGCCACGTCCCGCAGCACAGGCAAATCCCCACGTTCGGACTGTTCGCGATCTCCAGCGCCCTCTTGTAGCCTTCGAAGTTGCTGAAGATGCAGCGTGGCACGCCGGCCAGCACCGGCACCGGCGGGTCATCCGGGTGAATGCCGATCCGCACCCCCGCCGCTTCGGCGACCGGAGCCACCTGCTTGATGAAATACGTGTAGTTCTCCCAGATCTCTTCCTTGGTGAACTGGCGTCCGTGGGAGAGCGGCCCGGCGAAGACCTGGCCTGCCCAGTTCCCGCGCGCGGCCGCGCTGTTCTGGTCAAACTCGCGTGCCGACGCGCCGCGGATTGTGGCCTGCCCGCTGGTCCAGATGCCGTTGCCCATGTGCGCATAGGTCGTGTAGCCGATTCCGGCGGTCCCGAGATTGCGCAGGTACTGTTTGTACTCTTCGATCTTCTGGTCGCGGCCCGCGAGGTTGAGCGTCACCTCCGGCATGTTGTGAACGTTCGTGTTGCCGATGTTCCACACCGTGATCCCGGCGTCGGCGTAGCGCTTCTTGATCTGCAGGAAGCCGTCGGCCGTGCGCAGCTCCGGCGTCGAGGCGACGCTGACATATCCGGCGCCGAGCTGCTTCAGGAACAGCAACTGGTCGTCGGAGGGCGTCGCGGGCGACTGCACGCACAGTTTGATCCCCGGCGCCGCTCCTGGGGCCACCGTCCCGGCCCCCGCCGGGCCGGCCAGCGCTGCGGCTCCAAGCGTGCCGAGCGTCATCCGGGCGAAGTCTCTTCGGCCGATCGTCGCGTCCGTTGTGCGGCTTGTCATGCGATGCCTCTCTGTTCTCGCTCACGCTCGCGGCGTTATAGTCTAGCGTCTTCTGTTTTCTGCCGGCGCTTGCTTCCTGTTGTGCCGTTGAGGCGGACTTCATGGCTTGGCTGGTATCATCGCCCCGCCGGGCGGGGAAGGGGTGCGCCGGTGACAGGTCGAGACACTTTCATGGGACAGAGCGGAACCCAGGCCGACGGTGCGAAGCTGGCACGCATCGCGATCATGGTCCTGAATTTCGAGAACATGCTCAGGGTAGCCGCCCTCTGGGAAGGTCCCACCGACACGCTGAACCTGTTCGACGTGCCGCAGATGTTCGCCGATCGCTACGGGGTGCACAACATCGAGATCCAGCACACGCATTTTGCCTCGACCGAGCCTTCGTTCTTGAGGGAACTGCGGGTCCAGGTCGAAAAGGCGCAGTCGCGGTTGTCCAACATCAACCTCGAGTTCGGGCCGATGAACATTTCGGCGCCGCAGCCCGTGCAGAGGCTCCAAGCCATCGACCTCACCCGGCAATGGATCGACCACGCCGTGGTCCTCGGATGTCCCCGCGTGATGATCAACCAGGGCGCCCTCACGTCGGAGAACAAGCTCGACGCCGTCCGCGCGCTGAGGGCGATGGTGGAGTACGGCAAGTCGAAGAGCGTCATGGTGGGGGTCGAGACACGCGGCGTCGGCGGGAACAATCGCGGCGTAGTCGGCACGGTCGTGCCGGCACCGACGCCGGGTTCCGCGCCGGCCCGCGGCGCGGCTGCGCCCGCGGCCCCCGGCGCGCCACTGCCCGTACTGACGGCGCCGCCAACATGGGTGTTGCTGGCCGAAGTGCTGCAAGATTCCGGCGCCCTCGCCAACGTCGATATCGGCGGTGTGGGCGCGGCCGATCAAGGGGAACTGCACGCGGCGCTGCGGACGCTGCTCCCGGTGACCGTCGGGAACATGCACATCCGTCCCAGTCCGCGCTGGGACCTGGCAACCGCGATCCGCTTCACGGTCACGCTCGGGTACCAGGGGCTGTACTCGATTGAAGTCCGCGGCCACGATGGCACGCTGGCGACTCGTGACACCGTGCTCGCCAACCTCTGAGCCATGACCGGATCATCACGGAGCGATCAAGTGACAGCGACGGATCTCGTCGATCGGCTCGCCGAGCACGCGACCCTTGGCACGGCGCCCCGCGAGGAGCTCGCCTGGCTCGTCGCTCACGGCTCCCTTCGGAATCTCAACGAGGGTGACGTTCTGACGCCGAAGGGCGCACTCGTCGAGGGCCTGTTCATCGTGCTCTCAGGGTGCCTGGCCATTTTCGTCGACCGTGGCGCCGGACGTCACAAGGTGATGGAGTGGTGTGGCGGTGACGTCACGGGCTTGCTCCCGTACTCGCGTCTCGTCGGGCCGCCGGGCGATACGGTCGCCCAAAAGCCCTCGGCCATTCTGGCCATCCATCGCGACAATTTCCCGGCGCTGATTCGCGAGTGTCACTCGGTCACCTCGATCCTCGTGCACAAGATGCTCGACCGCACCCGGCTGTTCACGTCGAGCGACCTGCACGATGAGAAGTTGTTATCCCTCGGAAAGCTGTCGGCCGGGCTGGCTCACGAGCTGAACAACCCGGCATCCGCGATCGAGCGCAGTGCGGCGCTGCTCGCGAATCGCCTGGAGGAGGCAGAGAAGGCCGCACGCGCGCTGGGCGCCTCGAGGTTGACCGATCCCCAACTGGCCGCCATAGACGCGATGCGGACGTCCTGTGTGGCCCAACGTGTGCAGGGCGTCCTGTCTCCAATCCAGCAGGCCGAACGCGAGGACGCCATCGCCGATTGGCTGGCGGATCACGGCGTCGACGCCGCCATGGCCGGACCGCTCGCTGAAACCGCCGTGACGTTCGACGCGCTGGACCAGATTGCCGCCTCGGTGAGTGGACCGCCGCTCGACGCGACTCTCCGCTGGGCGGCCGCCGGGTGCTCAGTGCGCGTGATCGCCTCGGAAATTCAGGAGGCCGCGACGCGAATCGCCACTCTCGTCAAGGCGGTCAAGGGCTTCACGCACATGGACCAGGCCACGGTCGCGGAGCCTGTGGATCTGGCGTCGAGCCTGAGCAACACGGTCGCGGTCCACAGATCGAAGGCGCGGTCGAAGTCGGTCGCCATCGACGTCAACGTGGATCCTGATCTCCCGCGCGTTCGCGGCTTTGTCGGCGAGCTCAACCAGATCTGGGGGAACCTGATCGACAATGCCCTCGATGCCGCTCCCGAGGCTGGGCGAGTCGAGGTGACTGCCGGCCGGGAGCGGCAGCGCGTCGTGGTCCGCGTGATCGACAACGGCGCGGGCATTTCAGCCGAGGTCCGCGAGCGTCTGTTCGATCCGTTCTTCACGACGAAGCCAGTCGGGCAGGGCACCGGTCTCGGCCTGGATATCGTCCGGCGCCTGATCAGCCACAACGACGCCGAGATCGATTTCGACTCCCGCCCTGGACGAACGGAGTTCCGGGTCTCGCTTCCGCTCGACGAGATCGAAAACGCGGGAGTAGGCCGATGACCAAACCAGTGATTCTGGTGGTCGACGACGACGCCCAGGTGCTCGCCGCCGTGCGCCGTGACCTTCGAGCCAGGTACCGCGACTCCTACACGGTCGTCAGCGCGACCTCGGGCGAAGAGGCGCTTGCCACCGTTCGCGAGCTGAAGGCCCGAGGCGACGAACTCGCCATTCTGATCAGCGACCAGCGGATGCCGGGCATGCAGGGCACGGAAGTGCTCGCGCGGTCCCGCAAACTCTATCCAATCGCCCGCCGGGCGCTGCTCACGGCCTACTCGGACAGCGACGCGGCCATCAGGGCCATCAACGAAGCGCACCTCGATCACTACTTGTCGAAGCCGTGGGATCCGCCCGAAGAACGGCTCTTTCCAGTGATCGACGATCTGCTCGACACCTGGCAGGCCGAGTACCTGCCCGAGGCGAAAGGATTGAGGCTGGTCGGGCACCAGTGGTCGCCGCGGTCGCATGCGATCAAGGACTTCCTCGCGAGCAATCTCATCCCCTATCGCTGGTTCGATGTGGCGCGGAATCCGGACACGCGCAGTCTGCTGGATGCGGCAGGAAGTTGGCGCCGGCGAGCTGCCCGCGCTGTTCTTCGAAGATGGCTCCGTGCTGCGCAACCCGGAGCCACGTCAAGTCGCCGAGCGTCTTGGCCGGCCGCTCGAGGCCGCGCTCAATCTGTACGACCTCGTGATTGTCGGGGCAGGCCCTGCCGGCCTCGCCGCCGCGGTGTATGGCGCATCCGAGGGACTGCGGACCCTGCTGCTCGACCGGCACGCTCCGGGCGGGCAGGCTGGCAGCAGCTCCAGGATCGAGAACTATCTCGGGTTTCCCCAAGGCGTCAGCGGCAGTGAACTGACGCGCCGCGCGGTGGCACAGGCTCAGCGGCTTGGCGCGGAGTTCCTTGTGCCGATCGAAGTGACCGGGCTGTCCATTGACGCAGGATACAAGCGTCTCACGCTCAGCGACGGCCGCGAGGTCGTGACGAGAACGGTCCTCGCGGCGACGGGAATGGCCTACCGCGAACATCCCGCGCCGGGCGTGCGGGAGCACACGGGCGCCGGAGTGTACTACGGCGCCGCCACGACTGAGGCGCCGGCCTTCAGCGACCAGCGTGTGCTCGTCGTCGGCGGCGGGAACTCCGCGGGGCAGGGCGCGATGTATCTGGCGCGCTACGCCAAGGAGGTGCAGATCATCGTCCGCCGCGATCGCTTGCGCGACACGATGTCGCATTACCTCATCGAACAGATCGAAAAGACCCCGAACATCCGGGTGCGGACGCGGACGGAAGTCGAGCGTGTCGAAGGCGACGACTCCGTGAAATGTGTCGCGCTCGGCTCGCTGGAGACCGGCGCGCGCCAGCGTGGAGGACATCGACGCCTTGTTCATATTCATCGGCACGCACCCGCGAAGCGACTGGCTGCCCGCGAGCGTGCTCCGCGACCCCAAGGGGTTCGTGCTCACCGGGCCGCGACCTGCTGGTGGCCGAAGGGTACGCCCGCGTCTGGAAGGAGCCCCGCGAACCGCTGCCCCTCGAGACCAGTGTGCCCGGCGTGTTTGCGGCCGGCGACGTCCGCTCCAACGCCATGAACCGGGTCGCGTCCGCGGTGGGCGAGGGATCCATGGTGGTGCGGTTCGCGCATGAATACCTGGCCCTGACCTGATCTTCCTGACGGCGCTCCGCCTGGCGAGGGCTGAGTCGATGACACGTTGAGAAAGCAGATGCGAAACTCACGACGCAAGATAGCAACCCAGTTTGGTTGTGCGCTGTTCCTTCTGCTGTCCCGTGCCTCGCTCAGCGGCGCGCAGTCCTTTGCCTACGTCCCGGTCGTTGAGAACGACACGTGCGCCAATCCGGCGCAAACGAGCTGCACGCGAGGGCTGATTCATCTTTTCAACGCCACTACTCGAACGATCTCGTCGACGTTCACGTTGTGGCAAGGCAGCGCTGGTCGTCGGTTCCTCGGCACCGCCGCCAGCCCTGACGGACTTCGTCTCTACGTGCTCGAACAAGTCAGCGGCTCGGCGGTCTCGTTGCTCGTGATGGACACCACGACCGGAACGACCCGGCCGTTCGGTCTGCCAGTTGGCAGTGGCGTGAGGGGAATGAAGTTGTCGCCGGACGGTTCACGCCTCTTCCTGCTCGGGAGTTCTCTTCAAGTGGCGGACACGGCCACCGAGCAGTCCATCGCAGACATTTCGCCTGTGAGCGCGCCAGCAAACTTCAACGTGGAAATCACGGCCGACAACCGCACCGTGTACGTCGCTCACGGGACGTACATAGGCGCGTACAGACACCTCTGGATCCGAGCCGGCGAGGACGATCTCCGTCACCGCTTTCGAGGTCCGGCTGGCCGCCGACAACAAGAGACTGTTTGTAAGAGGGGACAGTCGAGTCTCCGTGATCGACACGGGATCGAACCAGGTCATCACGACCGTTGATCTGGGACCTCAGGACTTTTGCGAAACACGGGCTATCGGATTGGCGCGGGGGCGGCTCTACCTGTTCACGGGAGAGTGCGTGGCGATCAACGGTGGAGAGGTCAAGATCTATGATCTGCAGACCCTTACGCTGCTGGACCGCGTGCACGTTCCGGATCCGACAGACGTCACGGCGACCGCCGATGAGTCGGTGCTGCTGGTGAGGACGTATGCGACAACTGAGCTGTGGACGGTGGATACCTCGACCGCCACGGTGCAACTCTCCGGCATTCCCTCGCACGCGCTCGGTTTTGCGGCGCTCGCACCCGCGCCCATCACGCCGCACGCTTCGATCGTCATCGACAGTCCCGTTGCCGGTTCGCCGCTGATCGAACCGTTCGAACTGCGCGGGTGGGCTGTCGATGCCTACGGTTTTCTTGGCCCCGGGGTCGATGCGGTACATGTCTGGGCGTATCCGGCCGGCGGTGGTGCGCCCGTGTTCGTCGGCGCTGATTATGGCCGACCACGTGTTGATGTTGAGGGGCTGTTTGGCTCCCAATACCTGAACTCAGGATTCCAGGTTGCGGTCCGCGGCCTGCCCCCGGGTGACTATCAGCTCGTCGCGTTCGGTCGCAGCGTTCGGACGGGAGCGTTTTCGCTTGTCAGCACCGTTCAGGTGACGGCGCTGGCGCCTGCGCAGCTCGTCATCGACTGGCCACGGGAGGGCGATGTCGTCCCGTTTCCCTTGAGTGTGGCCGGCTGGAGTCTCGACCGGGCTGCCACGGCCGGTGTCGGCATCGATGCGGTTCACGTGTGGGCGTATCCCGCCGGTGGGGGCGCCCCGATCTTTGCCGGCGCCGCCTCTCTCGGCGTAGCGCGACCCGATCTGGGAGCGATCTTTGGAACGCAATTCACGTTCTCGGGGTTCCAGCTCACGTCCTCGCGCATCCCTCCTGGTCAATACATGTTGGTTGTCGCCGCCCATGACGCGCTGACGGGCACGTTCAGCATTCAGCGGCAAGTCAGCGCGACAATTGCACCGTCCGCACGGCTGACCATCGACGCTCCGCACACCGCGACGGTCACCTCGTCGCAATTCGTCATCGTAGGATGGGCCATAGACACCGCGGCCTCAACCGGCAGCGGCATTGACGCAGTGCACGTCTGGGCGTATCCGCTGTCAGGCGGCGCCCCGGTTTTCGCAGCGGCCGCGATGCTGGGTGGTTCCCGCCCGGATGTCGGCGCGGTCTTCGGCTCGCAGTTTTCTTCGGCCGGATTCAGCGCGGTCATCTCGGGTCTCAGTCCGACCGCTTATCGTCTTGTGGCGTACGGGCATTCAGTGGTGACGGGTGCTTTCAGTGTTCAACAGCAGGTGACGGTCACCGTTGGAGGCTGGTGATCGCGTGCCTGCCTATCGGCGCTGTGAGGGGCTTGACGCATCCGTTAAAGGCAGCGAGGATGGTCCACGTTTCCCAGGAGGCACCATGAAATTGATGGCATCTGTTCTCGCGGCGGGGCTGGCGCTGGCGATAGGGCCCGCGATGGCGAAGCCGGAAGCACAAGGCGGTCCCCCTGCCGGGTTTGTGTCGCTGTTCAACGGCAAGGACCTGAGCGGTTGGAAGATTCCCGAAGGAGACGGTGGCCATTGGAAGGTCGTCGATGGCGTCATCGACTACGATGCGAGCAGTGAGTCCAAGGGCGACAAGAGCCTGTGGACGACGAAGACCTTCAAGAATTTTCAGGCCATGGTCGATTGGCGGATCAAAGAGACGCCATACATCAGCAACAACATGCGCATCGTGATGCCGGATGGCCACGACAAGCTCGACGCGAAAGGTCAGCCGATCAAGATCACCGCGCCCGATTCCGATTCCGGTTTCATGATCCGCGGCTCCGGCAAGGCGCAGCTGAATATCTGGTGCTGGCCGGTCGGCTCGGGCGAGATGTACGGCTACCGAACAGCCGCCGACAGTTCAGCGGCGATCAAGGCTGCGGCCACGCCAGTCACCAATGCGGATCACGACATCGGCCAGTGGAATACCTTCGACGTCACCGTTCGCGGCAACACCGTGACTCTCACCGTGAACGGCAAGACGGTCATTCCGAGCATTACGCTGCCGGATCTTCCGGCGGAAGGTCCCTTGGGCCTGCAGCACCATGGCGGCCCGAAGGGCCCGGACGGCAAGTACACCGGGATTCCGGCGCTCGTGCAGTTCAGGAACATCTACGTCAAGGAACTTCAGTAACCTGACGGGGCGGCGTCCTCCAAAGACTGGACCTTCTCGTTCATCAGCAGCCAGTACGCCAGGGCGCCGGCCACGAGGATGAAGCCACAGAGGACAAACGCCGAGGCAAACGATCCGCTTCGATAGGCGATGGCGCCGGTCAGCCACGGCGCGATGATGCCACCGACGTTGCCTCCGAAATTCTGAATGCCGGAGACCGTGCCGACCAGGCGCTTCGAGCAGCACGCCTGGGTGATGCTCCACGTGTTGGGCACGGCGATGCCGAGACCGCAGAGCGACGTCAGCAGCAGCCAGACGGACGTGCCGTTGTCCTCGACCAGGCCGGCGGGAACGATCGCCAGCGCGATAGCGAAGCCGATCGTGATGAAGGTCTTGCGAACACGCAGTTCGTGGAAACCGCTCGCGATGAGCCGATCGCTGGCCAGCCCAGAGAGCGGAATCACCATCGACATCACCAGAAACGGCACCGACCCATAAAACGCCATCTGGCCCGGCGTGAAATGCCGTTCCAACCGGAGATAGCCCGGCAGCCAGTACACAAAGACGAACCAGACGTAGTCGAAGGCAAAGAAGCCGAGGAACGTTCCGAGCACCGTACGGTGCCGCAGCAGCCCGAAGCTCGAGGCGAACGTGAAGCGCGTCGACGCGGCAGGCTGAGCCGGCGTGGCGGACCGCGGATCGCCCGGATCCTCCCAACGGCGCAGCAGCGAGAGCCACGGCAGAATCCAGAGCAGCGGCGCCAATCCGCCGATCACGAACAGGATCCGCCAGCCGTAGAGAGCGATCAGGCCGACGCCCGCGGCGTTGATCAGCGCCTGTCCGAGCCGCACGCCAACCAGGTAGCTGGAGTTCACGAGCCCGCGCTCGCTGTCCGGAAACCAGTTGGCCACCGTGCGGGCGCTCGCGGGAAAGGCAACCGACTGTCCGGCGCCCACGGCGATCCGGAAGAACATGATCGCGCCGATGTTTCGAAAAACGCCCGTGAGGGCGCACGCAATCGACCACAGGGCGAACCCGGACGCGTACGCCCGGCGTACGCCGAAGCGGTCCACGATCCATCCCGCGGGCACCTGCATGAAGGAGTAGCACCACGAGAAGGCCGACAGCATCAGCCCCATCGTCTCGGTATTGATGCCGAGATCGCGAATCATGAACGGCGCGGCGACTGAGAGCGTGCCACGCTGCGCGTAGCAGAACGTCATGCCACTCGCGAGCAAACCCGCGAGCCACCATCGTCCAGCGGCATCGCGGCGGTCAACAGCATCTTGCGCGGGTGCAGGCATCATCTGATTCTTGTGAAGGCGCCATTGTAGCGAGAGCCGCGCCCGCGACCGCCCTTGCCGGCGGCCCCGCCGCCGTCTACCCTATAGCCCATTCGGCACAGCGGCCCCGTCCGGGCGGCTTGGGGAGACTGTCATGCGCACGATCGGAGCCGCGTCGATCCTGGCTCTCGGCATTCTGGCTGCACCCGCCTCGCAGTCCCTTCCGCAGGACAGCGGTGCAGCCGGCGCGTGGCAGAAGATCCAGAAAGTGCGCACGACCGCGAGCGTGCTGCACGGCACCGCGCACCCCGACGATGAGAACGGCGGCGTGCTCGCGAAGCTGAGCCGCGGCGACGGTGCGAGGGTCATCCTCATGACGCTCACGCGAGGCGAAAGCGGTGACAACGCCATCGGCCCGCAGTTGTTCGAGGGGCTCGCCCTCATCCGCACGGACGAGCTGTTGACGGCCGACAAGTACTACGGCGTCGACGAGCAGTACTTCACGACGATGATCGACTATGGATTCTCGAAGCGGCTGGACGAGACGACCGAGAAATGGGGCCTCGAGAACGCCTTCCGGGACGTCGTCCGGGTCATCCGCATGACGCGTCCGTGGGTAATCATCTCGCGCTTCCAGGGCAACGCGCGGGACGGACACGGCAATCATCAAGCCGCGGGACTGCTGTCGCAGCAGGCGGCGGAAGCTGCGGGCGACCCGCGCAAATTCCCGGAGCAGCTGACCGAAGGTCTGCGGCCCTGGACGCCGTTGAAGGTGTACATGGGCGGCGTGCGGGTCGACGAGAAGTGGACGGTCCGCATTGACAGCGGCGAGTACAGCCCATGGCTCGGCGATTCCTACGCCAACATTGCGAGCATGGGCCTGAGCTTCCAACGGTCGCAGAACAGCGGCCGATTCAATCCGAGCGTCGGTCCGAGCTACGCCTACTACCTGCGCACGGCGTCGCGCGTCACCGCGCCCGAGAAGGAGAACTCGATCTTTGACGGCATCGACACGACCTATGCCGGACTGTTCAGGACGCTCGGCCGGCCGGTGCCCGCCGGTCTGGATGCGACGCTCGCGGCCATCGACCGGGCGGCGGCCAGGGCGGCGTCCACGTTCTCGTTGACCGATCCATCGGCCGCCGTGCCGGCGCTGGCTGATGGCCTGCGCCTGACGCGTGAGGTCATCGGCAGAAGCGCCGCCGAAGCCGACGTCCTCGCCGTGTTGAAGATCAAGGAGCAGCAGTTTCAGGACGCGATCACCGCGGCGCTGGGGTTGAGTGTGACGGCGATGGCTCAACCGTCGGCGTCGACGCAGCCCGGCGGCGGTGGCCGGGGCGGCGGTGCGTTCGCGGCGGCGCCGACCATGCCGGCGCCGGTGCCCGGTCAGACCTTCGGCGTGTCGGTGTCGCTGGCCAATCGCGGGCCCGTGCCGATTCAAGTTCCTGCCGGCGGCCAGGGGATTCAGTTGCGAACGGCGCCGGGCTACGCCGTCACGCCCGCCGAGCCGATCGCCGCCATGGTCTCCGTGGGTGCCGCCGGCCGTGGCGCCGGCCAGCCGGCGGTTCTCGGCCAGCAGCAGTCGGCGACGTCATTTTTCGCGGTGACCGTCGCGGACGACGCGCCGATCAGCACGAAACCCTATTTCAGCCGGGCGGCGTTCACAGAGAATCGGTACACGCTCAGCGATGCCGCTTCTTTCGGCCGGCCCTTCAACCCCGCTCCGCTCATCGCCGTCGTGCACTACAGCGTCAACGGCGTCGACGTGGAGGCGACGGAGGTCGTGAGACGGCGCGACGCCAATCTGCCTTACGGCAATGTCATCCGCGAAGTGCGCACCGTGCCGCGCGTCGGCGTGAGCGTTTCGCCGCCGAGCGCGGTCATCCCGCTGAATTCGACGACCCGCACCGTTGACTTGGACGTGGCGCTGGTTCACAACGCCAGCGCGCCAACAAGCGGCCAGCTGGCGCTGACACTTCCCGCGGGCTGGACTTCGGCACCGGCGCAGCAGCCGTTTGCGTTTCAGCGGGCCGGCGAACGCACGAGCTATCACTTCAAAGTCACCGCCAGCGCGATCGACGCGAAGGTGCATGACGTGGTGGCCGTCGCCACCGCCGAGGGCAAACAGTATCGCGAGGGCTACGAGCTGATAGAGCCGCGCGACCTCGAGGCCCGGTATCTCTACCGTCCATCCACGGCGCAGGTGCGTGGCATCGATGTCCAGGCCGTGCCGAACCTGAAGGTCGGCTACGTGATGGGCATCGGCGACCAGGTGCCGCTCGGCCTCCAGCAGCTTGGGGCGCAGGTGACGCTGCTCACCGAGCGGGATCTCGCGACCGCGAACCTCTCCGTCTACGACACCATCATGACGGGCACCCGTGCGTACGCGGTGCGTGAGGATCTGAAAACTTACAACAAGCGGCTGCTCGACTACGTGAATGCCGGCGGCAACATGATTGTCCTGTACAACACCTTCGAGCTGGTCCCCAGCCAGTTCGCGCCGTATCCGGGCGAATTGCTGTCGAGCGCCGAGGAAGTGTCCGAAGAGGACTCCCCGATCACGATCCTGGCCCCGGCCCAGCAGTCGTTCACCTGGCCGAACAAGATCGCGCTGGCCGATTTCAACGACTGGGTCGAACAGCGTGGGTCGAAGTTCTGGTCAGCGTGGGACAAGGCGTACACGCCGATGATCTCCACCTTCGACAAGGGACAGGCGCCGCAATCCGGCGGATGGCTCACGGCGACGTACGGCAAGGGCCACTGGACCTACTTCGCGTATGCGCTGCACCGGCAGCTTCCGTACGGCGTGCCCGGCGCCTACCGGATCACCGCGAACCTCCTCGCGTTGGGGAAGACGCCGAAGTAGTCTTCGAAAACAGGGCGTACGCGACAATGCCGGCCGCAAGAAAGGCGATCGAAAAGATGATGCCCTCCCACGGTCCGGTGAAGAAGATGAACAGCCACAGCGCGCCGGAGAGGATCGCCGGCCACGGATAGAGCCACATCGTGAATGGCTGCGGGACGTCCTGTCGATATCGCCGCAGGAGCACGACCGCCGCGCACTGCCAGATGAAGCACAGCAAGACCTGCAGCTGGATCAGCCAGCTCAGAAGCTGCCCCAGCGTGAAGAGAGTGAACGGTATCGACAGGACGGCGATCATGGCCAGCGACCGGTCGGGAAAGTGCTTTGTCGCGTGGACGTGGCCGAACGCCCTGAAGAAATTGCCGTCCTTCGCGGCGGCGTACGGAATCCTGGAGTAGCCGAGGATCGTCGCGTAGAGCGAGGCGGCGGCGACAAACAGGATCAGCGCCGTCATCACGATCCCCGCGAGCCGGCCGGTCGCGGCGTCCGAGAACGTGCGCGCGATGAAGACGGACGCGACCGTCCGTGACTCCATGACTTCGCGCCACGGGATGATGCCCACGATGACAATGGTCATGACAATGTACAGCGCGGCGACAAGGCACGTCGACAGCACAATCGACCGCGGAATGGTTCGCGTGGGGTCCTTGATCTCGCCACCGATGTAGCACACCTGGTTGTAGCCGCCGTAGCTGTACATCGCCAGAATGGACGCCGCCCCGACACTCGCGAGCAGGCGGCGGTCGGGCGTGAACGCGGCGGCCGGAAAATCGAAGGCCTGCGCGGGTGAAAACAGAAACAGCCCCGTGACGATGACCCAGCCGATCGTCGCGAGCACGACGACCAGCATCACCACGGCGAGGCGGCCGACGCTCTCGATGTTGCGCCAGAGCAGGGCGGTCATCGCGACGCACACGCCCGCCGCTACGAGGTGATGCGCGACGCGTGGCATCCCGGTCCAGACGAACTTCAGGTAATCCGCGAAGCCGACCGCTCCGCCGGCCACCGACAACGGGGCGACGAGGATGACCTGAAAGATGAACAGGAAGGCCATCAGCCGGCCCAGGCCGAACGGCTGGAACGCTTCCTTCAAGTAGAGATAACCGCCGCCGCTGCCGGGGAGCGCGGCCCCGAGCTGCGCGTACACGAGGCCATCGGCGAGCGCGAGGACGAGTCCCGCCAGCCACGCATAAAGGACGTGCGGCCCGTGCATGGCCGCCACCATGAACGGAATCGTGAGGAACGGGCCGACGCCCACCATGCTGATGACGTTGGTCGCCGTTGCCTGCAGCAGGCCCATCCCGCGGTCGAGCGTCGGGGCCGGCGCCGCGTGCGTGGAGTCGATCATGCGGAGATCAGCGCATCGGCCAGCGCCGGCAGGCGATCGGGGGCGCCCGCCAGCGGATTCAACTGCAGCGCGCGCAGGCGATCGGCCCGCGAGCCGCTGACGGCCGCGTTGACGGTCGCGCGCTCGTATTGCTTGACCTCCGCAATGAGCGAGGCGCAGTGCTCCGGTACCGGTGGCACGTGCAGCGCCCGCGGTCCGTTCGCGTCCACAACGGACGGCACTTCGATCACATCGTCCGACCGCAGGAAGGGAAAGTTGCCACGGTTCACGACGTTGAGAGGTATGACCTCACGCGTGTTGTGGACGATGCCGCGCATCGTCACGAGCGCGATCTTGTCGTAGCCGGAGAGATCGGCCCAGGCCGGCTTGACGCGCGGCGCCGCGCTGCCGGTCTCGACCTGCATGTAGCTGGCGTCGCGCGCGGCGAGGTACCGCTCGTAGCGGGTCATCGGATCGTCCACGCCTCTGGCCAGATCGGCGAACAGGGCCTCCGTAAGCTCGGCGACCACGACGCCGCGGCTCGTACCGGCGCGTCGCATGTGGTCGAGCGCGGTGTCAGGCCGGTAGTAGTAGTACAGGTACTCGGTCGGCAGCAGCCGGAGGCGCTGAAGGCGCTCGACCTCGAACAGCGGGTCGCGATAAAGGGCCGCGAGGCGCGCGACATCGTCCCATAGACGATGCATCTGCGGCGCGCCGTCGTGATAGACCTCGCGGAGCCACCCGAGATGGTTCAGACCGAAGTAGTCGTAGGCGCACTCCGTTGCCGGCAGGCCGAGCGCATGCGCCGCGTCCTCGCAAATCTCGAACGGCGTGTCGCAGATGCCGATTACTCGTGCGTCGCTTTCCTGGTGGATTGCCTGCGTCACGACGCTGACGGGGTTGGTGAAGTTGACGAGCCACGCCGACGGCGCCAGACGCGACGCCATGCGGGCGTACGCGATCATCGGGGGAATCGCCCGCAGCGCCATCGCAAAGCCGACGGGCCCGACCGTTTCCTGACCGACCACGCCGTGCGCAATGGCCGTCGACTCGTCCCGCGCCCGTTGGGCGCTCCCGCCCACGCGGATGCTCGCGATGACGAAATCGGCCCCTTCGAAGCAGGCCTCGGGCTGCTCGTGTGACGAAACCGGGACGTCGTCAGCCGCTCGCCGCGCGAGATTGGAGATGGCGGTGAGGCGCGTTCGATCCGTGTCGAAGAGTGCAACCTCGGAAATACCCAGTCCACCCCGCACCAACCCTCGCACGAGCAGCGGCACGCGGACGCCAGCGCCGCCGACAATCGCGACTTTCACTGGAGTCTCCGGCGGGCTTTGCGAACTCGCGCAGGCAGCGCGTCGATGCCGCCGGCCTTCCGCGTGGACGCGGCACCCATCCGGTTGCCGGCCCTCAGCGAGTGTAAGAGCGAGCGGCCGCAAAGCCAGGCTGAGAGAAACCCTCCGTTGAAGGCGTCGCCGGCGCCGGTCGTGTCGACGGGAACCACTGCCGGCGCGGAGGCGAACCAATCCGATCCGTCTGGTGCCATCGCGCGGCTGCCGCGCGCTCCCAGCTTGATCACCACGATCGGCCGGCGGGCCCGCCAGAAGGGCAGCGCGGCCGCGAGGCCCTGCGCACGCGCGTAGAGCGCAGCTTCGCTCTCATTGATGAAGACGATGTTGAGCATATCGATGAGGGCCGGAAGGCCGGGATCGCGAGCAAGGGCATCGTTCCAGCCGAAGTCCCACGACGTCGTCACGTTCCGCTTGCGGAGCGCTCCCACGTGCAGGACCCACGCCCTGGTATTGCGCGGATAGAAGGCCATGTGCACATGCGCGGCCGCAGCGGAACGGATGACGCGCGCCAGCCTGGATTCCAGCAGGGTGTTCACGCCGTCGAACGTGACAAAGGCGCGCTCCGTCTTGGTGGATAGCGCCGCCGTCACCGCGTGCCGCTCGCCGGGCTTTCGGAGGTTGGTCACGCGGATCTTCTCGGCACGCAGGCGCGCCGCCGCGCCGGCCGACAGCCCGCTCGCCAGTGCGACATCGGTGCCTTGGCGCGCCGCAGCGACGGCGGCAATCACGGCGCCACCGCCGATCGTGGCGGAGAACTTGTCCGTGCGGATTTCTTCACCCGGGCGCGGCAGGCGATCGAGACCGACGAACACCAGGTCCTCGAACGCCTCTCCTGCGCACAGCAGACGAGCGGGCACGAAGGATTGTAGCGCGGCCCTACTTCAGATCGAGTTCGTTGAGCGGCACGTCCCAGTGCGCGTCCAGAATCTCGAACCGCCGCTGTTCCTCCTTCAGGAACTTCGCGTAGTCGGGATACAGCCGCTTCTGGATCGCCTCTTCGTCGGATGGACCGACCATGGCCGCCGTATCTTTGAAGGTGATGGCGACCGCGAAAGTCCAGTCGGCGCGGCCGTCGCCATGATACGTCGGCACGTACGTCTTGACGCTGACGATTCGGCCGGTCTTGATTTCCTCACGCAGAACCGGAAGATGGTTGCGCGCCAGGAGCGTCTGGAATTCGTTCTGAAACCCCCACTTCACGCGGTAGAAGTACCAGGCGGTCTTCTGAGAATTCGACCCCGTTTGAGCGCTGGGGGCCTGGGCGTGGCCGGGGATCGTGAATCCCAGAAGCAGCAGCGCGATGAGCTCGAGTTTCATACATCCTCCTGAGGCGTAGTCGCCGCACGGACCTATTTTGCTACGAACAACAGATAGGGCAGCTCGATGACGAGCAGCACGACGAGGTACAGAGTACCTGTCAGGGCGCCGAGCTTCCAGAAGTCTCCCGTCGAAATGTAACCCGCGCTGAACCAGACCGGTGCGGGTCCAGTACCGTACGGCGTCAACACCCCCATCAATCCCACCGAGTATACGAGCGTGAGCACGACGGCCTTGACCGGCATCCCGGGGACGGCGATGACCACGGCGAGAAAGGGCGGCAGCACGGCCGTCGTATGCGAGGTCGTGCTGGCGAACATGTAGTGCATCACGAAGAAGAGCGCGATCAACAGAACGGCCGCAGTCAGGACCGGAAAGCCCGCCAGGCCGGCGGCGCTGCGCTGGGCGACCCAGGTCAGAAAGCCGACCTGACTGAGGCCGTCGGCCAGGGCGACGAGCGTCGCAAACCACACGAGGACGTTCCATGCCTGCGTGTTTCCGAGGATGTCGCTCCAGCTCACCACGCCGGTGACGACCATCAGACAAATCACGATCAGCGACACGATCACGGGGCCGATGACGGCGCCTCCGAAGATCCAGCCGGCCAGCGCCATCGCGGCCAGTCCGGCCATTGTCGCTTCCCTCCGCGAGACCGGCCCCATCGCTGCGAGCTCGGTACATGACCACGCGACCACTTCGGAGCCGCGCGTAATCGTCGGCGGATAAACCAGGTAGGTGAGGGCCGGCGTGAGCAGGAACAGGAACACGCCGAGTGGCAGCGCCCCAGCCATCCAGGTGGTCCAGCCGATCTCAACGTGCGCGATCTTCCCGGCAAGCTCAGCCGCCAGGAGGTTCGGCGCCATCGCGGTCACGAACATCGCGCTCGTGATCGTCGTCGTCGCGAAGGCCGTCCAGCAGAGATACGCGCCGATGGCTCGCGGGTGCTCGGCCGGCGTAGAACCGTAAAGCGGCGGAATGTTTCTCACGATCGGGAAGATCGTGCCTGCGCTGCGAGCGGTGTTCGACGGCATGAACGGCGCAAGCACCAGATCCGCGAGTGCGATGGCATAGCCGAGGCCCAGTGTGCTTCGGCCAAGCACTTTCACGAGGGCCAGCGAGATCCGTCGTCCGAGCCCGGTGACTTCGTAGCCGAGCGCGAACGTCGTGGCCGAGAAGATCAGCCAGACGATGTCGTTGCTGAACCCGGAGAGCGCCCAGCGGACGGATCCGGCCGGTGTGCCGCTCACGAGCCGGAACGCGGCCGCAGCGCTGAGACCGATGAAACCGATCACGGGAGCCGGCAACGGTTCGGCGACCAGTCCGGCGACGACGAAGCCGAACAACGCTGTGTAGCGCCAGGCAGCCGGCGTCAGACCCGCCGGCACGGGCAGCAGCCAGATGGCGCCGCCAACTCCCAGCGGGACGATCCACTGGAGCAGCCTGAGTCTGTTGCGGCCATGCGGCGGCATCGGTGTGCTCGCGGCAGCTTATGTCATCTCGCGCGAATCCGGCGGGCGATCGGGCGTCTGGCACGGTAGGCGTCGGCAGGGCAAGGGCGCCGACTCTTGACAAATAGTAATATATGTATATATACAATATATCAAATGAATGTCCCGGACCGCGGGGCGCAAGTCCGGATTTTCAAAGCCGGGTTCTTCAAAGCCCTCGCCCATCCGATCCGCATCCATATCCTGGAGATCCTCGTGCGCGGCGAGCGGAGCGTGCACGAGCTGCAGAAGGCGGTGGGCGCCGGGCAGCCCACGGTCTCCCAGCAGCTCGCGGTTCTCAGGGCCAAGAACATCGTCGAAGCGCGCAAGGAAGGGACGACCGTGCGGTATGCGGTCCGCGACGCCTCGCTCGGTGAGTTGCTCCAGGTCACGCGACGCATCTTCGACAATCATCTGATCGGCGCAGAGAGCGCCTTGCGGGAACTGCGCCGGGAGGCGCGCCGCCAGTAACGTGCGCCTGTTTTCCAAGATCCTCCAGATCGGCCTGGCCACCGAGCCGCTGCCTCCGGGTGGCGAAGAGGCCATCCGGCTGCTGCACGAAGTGGACGCGCGCGCCAGGCGCCTGTTCGGCCGCGCGCTGGCGATCCGCGAAGTGGACGCCGGCTCCTGCAATGGCTGCGAGGTCGAGATCAGCGGTCTCACAGGCCCCGTGTACGACAGCGAACGGTTCGGCGTCCACTTCGTCGCCTCGCCGCGCCACGCCGACCTGCTTCTGGTGACCGGACCGGTGACGCGCAACATGGTGGTGCCGCTCGTGAAGACGTACGAAGCCACACCGTCGCCAAAGCTCGTCGTCGGCGTCGGCGATTGCGCGCGCTCCTGCGGCGTGTTCAAAGGGAGCTACGCGGTGGCCGGCAGCGTCGATCAGTTCATTCCGGTGGACGCCTTCGTCGGCGGCTGCCCGCCAGACCCGGCTGCGATCCTGCAGGGGATTCTCGCCGCGATTGGCCGCCGATGAGTTTGTTCTTCTTCTTGATGGTCGGCGGCTACGGGTTTGGCGCGCTCGCCGCCATACTGACGCCGGCGCGAGGGGCCGTGCGCTGGCTGAGCGCCGCCGGCTCGGTGGTGGGCGCATCCGCCGGTCTGGCGCTCGCAGGTCGCGTGTTCATGAGCGGCTCGGCCTTCGTGCTCCAGGTACCGCTGTTTCTGTCAGTGGCGGACGGCCTCGCCTTCAGGCTCGACATGCTGGGCGCGTTCTTCCTGGGCCTGATCGGGATGGTCGCGATCGCCTGCGCCACTTACGGGGCGTCGTATTCCAAAGCGTACGAGGGCCGCTACTCCCTCCGGCTGCTCGGCGCCATGCTCAACCTGTTCCTGGTCAGCATGAGCCTGGTGCCATGCGCCGGAAATGTACTGACGTTCCTCCTGATGTGGGAGGGGATGTCGCTCACGTCCTACTTCCTGGTCCTGACTGAAAGCGACGAGCCCGACACCGTTCACGCCGCCAACTGGTATCTGGCGATGACGCACGGCGGGTTGGCGTTGATCCTGGCCGCCTTCCTGCTGCTTTCGGCCGGAGCGCACACCAGCGCCTTTCTCGATCTGCGCGAGGCGGCGGCTCCACTTCCGCCGGGGACGCGCAATCTGATCTTTCTGCTCGCCCTTTTCGGATTTGGATCCAAGGCCGGGATCGTGCCGCTGCACGTCTGGCTGCCGCGCGCCCATCCGGCCGCGCCCAGTCACGTGTCGGCGCTGATGTCCGGCGTGATGATCAAGCTCGGCGTGTACGGTCTGCTCCGCGTCGGCTTGGATCTTCTTGGCGCCGGGCCCGCGTGGTGGGGCGCCCTCGTCCTCGGTCTTGGCGCGGTCTCCGCGCTCCTCGGTGTCCTCTACGCGCTGATGGAGAACGACCTCAAGCGGCTGCTCGCCTATTCGAGCGTCGAGAATATCGGACTCATCTTCATTGCCGTCGGCTCGGGGTTTCTCTTCCTGAGCCTTGGCATGCGGCCGGCCGCCGGCCTGGCCTTCGCCGCGGGCTTGTATCACGCGTTGAATCACAGCGCCTTCAAAGGCTTGTTGTTCCTTGGAGCGGGCTCCGTTCTTCACGCGGCTCGCACGCGCGACATGAATCAGATGGGTGGACTGATTCGCACGCTGCCGTGGACCGCGTTCTGTTTCCTGACCGGATCGCTTGCGATAGCCGGGCTGCCGCCGCTCAACGGCTTTGTCAGCGAGTGGCTGCTGTTCCAGTCGCTGCTGCCGGGCATCGGCAGCCACGCCAAGCTGGTCGCGCCGCTGATGACATTGGCGATTGGCATTCTCGCGCTCACCGGCGGTCTGACGGCGGCCGGCTTTGTCAAAGCGTTCGGGATCAGCTTCCTCGCCATTCCGCGTTCATCGGCCGCCGAACGGGCACACGAGGCGCCGATCGGCATGCGCATCGGCATGGGCCTGCTCGCGGCGGCCTGTCTCGGCCTCGCTCTCGCGGCGGCGATCGTCCTGCCCGCGCTCGGCGCGGTCATTGGTGGATACGCCGGCCTTCCGGCGGTGGCACCGCGTCTGGCTGGCGGCCTGCAGGTCACGACCTCGGCCGGCGTCGCGCGCATGTCGCCGCTGCTGCTGGCCGCGGGCCTGGTCGTCGTGGTCGCGGGCGTGTGGCTGGGGGTGCGGCTTCTCGGCTCGGGCCGGCGCGTCCGTGTGTCCGAGACCTGGGGATGCGGCCGCGTCGGTCAAACGCCGCGCATGGAGTACACCTCCACGGCGTTCGCCGAGCCGCTGCGGCGCGTGTTCGCCGAGCTCTACCGGCCCACCCAGGATCTGTCGATCGATTTCCACCCCGAATCGAAGTACTTCATCCAGTCGATGGAGTATCGAAGTGAAATCGTCCCGTGGTTCGAACGCTATCTCTATGCGCCGATCATCGACTGGCTCAAGCGGATGGCCGTTCGCGTCCGTTCGCTGCAGTCGGGCTCCGCGCACTTGTATCTGACGTACATCGTCATTGCGCTCGTCGCGTTGCTGACGATGCTGCTCGCGCGGGAAGCCTGACGTGGCCGCGCAACCGCTCGCCCTGGTACTCGTGTTTGCGGCTTACGGGACTGGGTCGCTCGCTGCGCTGACGGTGCCGAAGGCAGCCGGGCGCGCCATGGTCGCCGGATGCGCGCTCGCCGGTGCGCTGCTCGGATTGGCCGTCGGCGCCGCCACTCTTGCCGGCGGGCTCCAGGCGACCTTCACCGCGCCGTTTCTTCCACTGACCGGCTTTGCGATTCGCCTCGACGGCCTCAGCGCCTTCTTTCTCGTCGTCATCGGCATCGTTGGCGCGGCCGCCGCGATGTACGGCTTCGGCTACTCAGCGGCCTACCAGGGCCGGTATTCGCTGCGGCTGCTCGGCACAATGCTGAACCTACTTCTGCTCTCGCTGACCCTGCAGGTCGTGGCGGATAACGCGTTGACCTACCTCATCGCCTGGGAAGCGATGTCGCTGTCTGCGTACTTGATGGTACAGACCGAGCACGATCAGCCTGGAACGATCCGCGCCAGCCACTGGTACATCGCGGTCACCCATGCCGGATTTGTGGCGCTCGTCGCGATGTTCCTGATCCTGTCGGCGGGAAATCTCTCGGCGTCCTTCGGCGCGATGCGCGTCCTTGCGCTGCCGCCTGGTGCGCGCAACGCCGTCTTCCTACTTGCGCTGTTCGGGTTCGGCGCCAAGGCTGGGATAGTTCCGCTCCACGTGTGGCTGCCGATGGCGCACCCGGTTGCGCCCAGCCACGTGTCCGCGCTCATGTCCGGTGTCGTCATCAAGATGGGCGTGTACGGCTTCCTCCGTGTCGCGGTCGATCTGCTCGCTGGTGGACCGGCCTGGTGGGGCGGCGTGGTGCTCGGGCTGGGCACCGTCTCGGCGCTGCTCGGCGTGCTCTATGCCCTGATGGAGCACGACCTGAAGCGGCTCCTTGCGTTTCATTCGGTCGAGAACATCGGCATCATCTTCATCGGAATCGGTGCCGGGCTCATGTTTCAGAGCTACGGGCTGGTGACGCTCGCCACGCTCGGCATCGTGGCGGGCCTGTATCACACGATCAATCACGCGTGTTTCAAGGGCCTGCTGTTTCTGGGTGCCGGATCCGTGTTGCACGCGACCGGCACGCGGAACATGGAGGAACTGGGCGGGCTCATCAAGCGAATGCCGCGAACTGCGCTCTATTTCCTGGTCGGAGCGTGTGCGATCTCCGCGCTGCCGCCTCTCAACGGATTCGCCTCCGAATGGCTGGTGTTTCAGGCCTTGTTTGGCGGCTGGTCGATCCCGCAGCCCGAAGTCGCGGTGATCATGCCGATCGCGGTCGCCATGTTGGCGCTGACGAGCGGACTGGCGGCGGCCTGTTTCGTCAAGGCATTCGGCATCACGTTCCTGGCGATTCCGCGATCCATTCAGGCCGAGCAGGCGCGTGAAGCGCCCTGGTCCATGCGCGCCGCGATGTTCTCGCTTGCGCTGGCCTGCGTCGTGCTTGGGCTGACGCCGACCGTCGTGGCCCCCGTCCTCGGCCGCATCGTGTACGACCTCGGGCGGCTTGCGCCACCAGTCGCCCCGGTGACGTTCGAGTTGCCGCTTCGCACGATCGGCAGCGTCGGCCGGATGTCGACACCGCTGCTCGCACTCGGGTTGGTGCTCGTGATCGGATTGATTCCGGTTGGATTCTGGCTCGCGCGCGTGGAGCGCCGCTGGCGCCGAAGCGACACCTGGGGCTGCGGCCGCATCGGCCAGACCGCCCGGATGGAGTACACCGCGACGGCCTTTGCCGAGCCTCTGCGGCGAGTCTTCGCGGAGCTGTACCGGCCGTCGAGCGACCTGTCGATCGACTTCCATCCCGACTCCAAGTATTTCGTCCAATCGATCGAGTACCGCAGCGAACTGCATCCATGGTTCGAACGGGTGCTTTACGACCCGCTGGTGTCCGGCTTCCGTTGGGCGGCCACGCACGTCCGCCGGCTCCAGAGCGGCTCCGTGCACCTCTATCTTCTCTACATGACGTTCGTCCTGCTGGTGCTGTTGACGATGGCGAGGTGGCGATGACGAGACGTCGCGAACGAGCGGGGGCGAGTGAGCGCGCGCGAGCGGAAGGGGGCTGGAGGGGCCTCCGCGAGCGAGCGCGTGAGGGGGTCCGGCGGGACGCAGTCCCCCGGATGACAAAACGATGACCGAGTATCTGCTCGAAGTCGTACAGGCAGCGCTGGCGCTGCTGTTGGCGCCTGGCCTTGTCGGGCTCATTCGCTGGATGAAAGCACGGCTGCAGAATCGGCGCGGCGCGCCCGCCTGGCAACCGTACCGGGGAGTTGGCCAAACTCTTTCGCAAGGAAGTCGTCATCTCGAACAACGCGTCCTGGTTGTTCCGCGCCACGCCGTTCGTCGTCTTCGCCAGCGCTGTCGTCGTGGCGTTTCTCGTACCCGTCCTCGCGGTGCCGCTGCCGTTCGATGGCGTCGGCGACCTTCTGGTTGTCGTCTATCTGCTCCTGCTCGGCACCTTCTTCCTGGCGCTCGCCGGTCTCGATCCCGGGTCGCCGTTCGGCGGCATGGGGGCGAGCCGCGAGATGACGGTGGCGGCGCTGGCCGAGCCGACCGTGGCGCTCGCGATTTTCGCGCTTGCGTTGAGTGCCGGCTCCACCAACCTCGGCCAGATCGTCGCGCGCACGATGGCGGCGCCGATGGCGGCCCTCAGTCCCGGCCACCTGCTCGCGTTCGGCGCGCTCTTCATCGTGACGCTGGCCGAGACGGGCAGGCTGCCGATCGACAACCCGGCAACCCACCTCGAGCTGACGATGATCCACGAGGCGATGGTGCTCGAGTACTCCGGAAGGTATCTCGCGCTCGTCGAATGGGCAGCGTCGCTCAAGCTGCTGATCTTCTTCGTGTTGTTGGGCAACCTCTTCGTGCCATGGGGCGTGTCGAGCGATTTGAGCCCGGCGGGACTCGCGCTCGCGCTCGTCAGCCTGCTCGTGAAACTCGTGGTGCTCGCTGCGGCGGTGGTGCTGCTCGAGACCCGGGTCGCGAAGCTGCGCCTGTTTCGCGTGCCCGAGCTCCTGAGCGCGTCGTTCGTGCTCGCGTTACTTGCGGTGACGTCGTCATTTCTTCTGAGGTAACGATGGACAGCGTGTTCGCCCAACTTTCCGTGCTTGGCTCGAGCCTGGTGCTGCTCTTCGGCCTCATTCTGCTGTGGCGCCGGGGCGTGCCGGCTTATATCAGCGCCTTCACGGCGCAATCCGTGGTCCTGGCCGCGATGACGGCGCTTATCGCGTATTTCGGTCACGACCGTGAGCTCTACTGGGTCGCCGCAGGGTTTTTTCTGCTCAAAGCCGTGGTGATCCCGCGCCTGTTGAAGCAAATGGTGCGACGGTTCGCGGCGGAGCGGCGAGCTCGAGCCGTACGTCAACACCGAGACTTCGCTCGTGATCTCGGGGCTGCTCGTGCTGTTCGGCTATGCCATCACGCGGCCGCTCGTCGCGCTCAGTCAGCTGCCGACGCGCGCCGGAATGCCGCTCGCGATGGGGCTCGTCTTCGTCAGCCTCTTCGTGATGATCAGCCGGCGGAAGGCGCTGACGCAGATCATCGGGTTCCTGATGCTCGAAAACGGGCTCGCCCTGCTGGCCGTCCTCGGGACCTACGGCATCCCGCTCATCGTCGAGCTCGGCGTGTTCCTCGACGTGCTCATGGGCTTCCTTGTGATGCAGGTCTTCATCTATCAAATCCACGAGACGTTCGAGACCATCGACGTGGAGCAACTCAACCGGCTCAAGCACTGATGCTGAACATCTTCACGATGCTCCTCGCGCCGTCGGTGGCGGCGGCGCTGCTCGCGGCGGTCGTCAGGCCCTATCGCCGATTTGTCGGGTGGACCAGCGCGTGCTTTCGCTTGTGGCGATTGGGGCCGGCCATCGGGCTCTGGCGACACATCCTCACCGATGGCGCGATTACGTTCCGGAGTTGGCGACTTTCTGCGGGCCGACGCGCTGTCAACGTTGCTCGCGGTCGTCGTCAGTATGGTGGGCGGAATGGCGGCCTGGCTGGGCCCCGGGCTCGGGCGCGACGAGGAGTACGACGCGGCGGAGACGCGACGGTTTCGGATTTTCGGCAATCTCTTCACGTTTACGATGCTCTTCGCGGTCGTGTGTAACAACGTCGGGTTCATGTGGATCGCGATCGAAGCCACGACGATTACGTCGGCGATGCTGATCCCGCTCCACGTGACCAAGGCCTCCGTCGAGGCGTCGTGGAAGTACATCTTGATCTGCTCGGTGGGCATCGCGCTGGCCTTCGGCGGCACGGCCCTCGGCTATTTCGATTTCGTCAGCGTCGCCGGCCGGCAGGAATCGGCCCTGAACTGGACGGTCCTGATGGCCGCCGCGCCCCACTTGCATCCGCAGGTCATTCAGCTGGCCTTCGTCTTTCTGCTCGTCGGCTACGGCACGAAGGCCGGCCTGGCCCCCATGCACACCTGGCTGCCCGATGCCCACTCCGAGGCGCCGGCACCGTTATCCGCGATGATGTCTGGCGTCCTGCTTGCCGTCGCGCTGTACGCCGTAGTCCGGTGGGAAGCCGTCGTGAATGCCGCGGTCGGCGCCAGCTTCACAAGCGATCTGTTCATCGCGATGGGGCTGCTCTCGCTGGGCATCGGGGCGTTCAGTCTCGTCATTCAGCGGAACTACAAGCGGATGCTGGCGTACTCGAGCATCGAGCACACGGGGTTGATCTGCGTGGGGCTGGCGCTCGGCCCGTTGGGGACCTTCGCCGCGATGTTGCACGTGCTCAACCACGCCCTGGCGAAGTCAATGACGTTCTTCCTCGCCGGCCGCGTGCTGCAGCGCTACCGGACCACGGAAATCATCGGCGTCTCGGGCCTGCTCAAGACGATGCCGTGGACCGGAGGACTGTTCGCGGCGGGCGTGCTGGCCGTCATCGGCTTGCCGCCGTTCGGCCTGTTCATCTCGGAGTTTGCGCTCTTTCGCGCCGGGTTTGCCGTCGGTCGGCCGTGGCTGATGGGGATCGTGCTGGCCCTTCTGACCGTGGCTTTTGTCTCGATGATCGGCCACTTGAATCGGATGTTGTACGGCATGCCGACAGCGGGCGTCCCGGTCGGGGAGCGCAACAGGTGGCCGCTGGTTCCGCTCGGCGCCTGTGTTCTTGGCCTCGTCGTTCTCGGGTTGACGCTGCCAGGGCCGGTCGAGGGCTTGCTGTCGCGGATTGTGGAGATTGCCGGCCGATGACTCGTCTCGATCAGCTCGCCAACGCGCTCACCGACACGCCATCCGTCCGCGTAACCGAAATGCGCGTCGTTCGCACCAACGAGCTTCATTGCTCGGTGGACGCGGCGACCGTGCCGATGCTGGCAGGCATGCTGCGCGTCGAGTTTGGCGCCGAGCTGGCATTCATGGCCGCGTCGGATCGACGCGCCGACCGCGGCGTGTTCGAGGTCCACTATCTGTTCAGACCGGAGCGGGAGGTCTGGTCGCTGCACGCGACTGCGGCCGCATCCGCCGTCGAGCCGGCGATTCGCTCGCTGGCGACGTTTCACTATCCGGCCTCGCGGTTCGAGCGGGAGATGTACGACCTGTTCGGAATCAAGGCGGTTGGGCATCCGGATCCCAGACCGCTCGTGCGCCACGGATTCTGGCCGGAGGACTACTTCCCCTTACGGCGGGACGCCGCGCCGCGTGAATTCACTGACGATGGCCGGCCGTTTCCGTTCGGCGAAGTCGGCGGCGAAGGCGTCTACGAAATTCCTGTCGGCCCCGTGCATGCGGGCATCATCGAGCCGGGCCATTTCCGCTTCAGCGTCGTGGGCGAGACCATCATCGATATGAAGTCGCGCCTGTATTTCACCCACAAGGGCACCGAGAAGCTGTTCGAGGGCCGGGCGGCGGCGGACGGCGTCGAGCTGGCGGAGCGGATTTCCGGGGATACGACCGTCGGACATGCCCTGGCGTTCTGTCAGGCGCTGGAGCGCGCGGCCGGAACTGTCGTCCCGGATCGCGCCCGGTATCTTCGCGTGGTGCTCCTCGAGATGGAGCGCCTGTACAACCACGTCGGCGACTTCGGCATGATTGCCAATGACACGGGCTACGCCGTGGCGCATTCGCATTGCTTCCGCATCCGTGAGCGGCTGTTCCGGCTCAACAAGCGGCTCACGGGCAATCGACTGTTGCGAGGCGGCGTCGTTCCCGGAGGCGTCGGACACGACCTGCCGCACAACCTTGATCTGGCGACCGAGCTCCAGGCGGCGCTCGAGGACTTCAACGAGATCGTCGACCTAACGCTGGCCAACACGCTCGTCCGCGATCGACTGGACGGCACCGGACGACTGACGACGCGCACGGCCCAGGACCACGGTGTGCTCGGTTACGTCGCGCGCGCGTCGGGCATCGATGCCGACGTCAGGCGCGACCAGCCCTTCGCCGCGTATGCCGACCTGACCTTCCGCGTGCCGGTGTTCGAGACCGGTGATGTCATGGCGCGCGCGCTCGTCCGCGTGGACGAGGCGCGTGAATCGGTCGGGTTGATTCGCCAGGCGCTCGACCGCCTGCCGCGCGGTCCCCTGCAGGCGCCGCTCGGCACGCTGCCGGCGTTCGAGCCGGCATGGAGTTTCGTCGAGGGCTGGCGCGGCGCGATCGTGCACTGGATCATCGCCGACGCGTCCGGCGCGCTCTTTCGAGTCAAGGTCATGGATCCGTCGTTTCTCAACTGGCGGCCGCTGTCGTACGCGTTGCTGAAGAACATCGTGCCCGACTTTCCGCTCTGCAATAAATCCTTCAACCAGTCGTACTCGGGGAACGATCTGTGATGTTCGCGGCCGCGGGCCGCGACTCCGAGTGTTCACGAATTTCTCACAGCCCGCTCATGACTTTCGTTCGTCACGCGGGTGATGATGGCGTATGCGAACGGTGTGGCTCACCGCCGCGGCAGGCGCCGCACGTGGCTTGAGGCCGAAACGGCTCCCGACGGTGCTGGCTGCAGCCGCCATCGGGTGGGTCACCTGCGGCTGTTCCGCTGCCACGACGATCGGGACCTTTCCGGCGACCCCTCGGGACCATTCGTCGGCGGCGCGGATCTTCCTGATGCCGCCCGCCGTCGAAGGCTCACCTGCGACAGGCAACGTCGGACGTAACTTCTCCGACATCGAGCGGGCCTTCGCGACCCGCCTCTTGGCGATCGTGCGGGAACGCGACCCCGGCGCGGCGATGGCCGATACGGCTGGGCAGACGCCCTTTCAACCGATGGCGAGGTACATCGAGGCGATCGCGCCGTCGCGGGCGACGCGGAATGAGATCAACGCCGCCGGCTTCGCGTTTCAGCACGGCGGGACACATCTGCTCGTTCCCACCATCATCGAGTGGCGGGAGGTGCGCACCGACGATCCGATCGGGGCGCTCGTCTCGCCTCACGACGGCGTGGTTGTCGGCCTCCGCCTCGTGCGCCTCGATCCAGCGGCGGTCGAAGGCAACGTGACGTTCAAGAACCATTCCCGCATCACGGTCAATCAGTCCGCGGACTCGCTCCTGAACGACGACTTCCGCCGGACTGTGTTGCGTCTGGTGGGCGAGAGGAATGTCCCAGTCAAGGGTTCGTCAGCCAGACGAGAACCGGGCCCATGAGAAACAGCAGGAGCGCCAAAAGCGCTGCCGGGTGAGGGTCGGGCCGCAGGCATACCGCCGTGTCATCACGCAGGGGTGCCCACAAGGACCACGATGCTTCTCCCCTGCACCGTGCACAGGGGGCGAAGCGACGCCGTCTCGTGCCCCTCATCCGCAATGTCGCGGGGGCTCTGCGCGGAAGTGTCGATGGCCACCCGCCAGACCCGTTGGGGATCCACGGGCACTTCGAAGTCGAGCGCCTCCCAGAACATGTTCATCATGACGTGCAGGTCCGCATCACGACCAAATCCGGCGATTGTGCACGCGAGCGCTCGCCCCTGCGGATCGTCAAAGCCAGGGCTGCCCAGCGTCATTCCGTGCCACGTGATGTCGGCCAGGCCTCGTTCGCTGATCCTTCCCGTGTAGAACTGGGGTTGCCAGAGGGCCGGATGCGCTTTCCGGAACGCGATTATTCGCTGAAAGTACCGCAGCACGTCATGGTTCGAGTCGACCATCGTCCAATCGAACCAACTCGTCGGGTTGTCCTGGTTGTAGACGTTGTTGTTGCCGCCCTGAGAGCGGCGGATCTCGTCGCCGCCGAGCAGCATGGGCACGCCTCGCGACAGCATCAGGATGGTCACGAAGTTCTTGACCTGTTGTGTCCGCAGCGTCACGATCTCCCCGTTGGTTGTGGGACCTTCGCTGCCGCAGTTCCAGCTCAGATTCTCATTGATGCCGTCACGATTGCCTTCGCCGTTCGCCTCATTGTGTTTGTCGTTGTATGACACCAGATCGTTGAGCGTAAAGCCGTCGTGGACCGTAATGAAATTGACGCTGTTCTCCGGCGTCTGACCGCGCGGTTGATACACGTCCGCGCTGCCGGCGAGCCGCGACGCGATCTTCCCCGTCAGGCCCGGATCCCCCTTTACGAACCGCCGGACATCGTCTCGGTAGAGGCCGTTCCATTCGGCCCAGCGGTCGCCCGGAAAGTGTCCGACCTGGTAGAGGCCGGCCGCGTCCCAGGCCTCCGCGATGAGCTTCGCGTCGGCAAGGGCGTCCTCGAGCTCGATCTGCCAGATCACCGGCGGATGGACGAGCGGGATGCCATCTTCCCCGCGGGCGAGGATCGAGCCCTCATCAAACCGGAACCCGTCGACGTGCATCTCCTCCACCCAGAACCGCAGGCAATCGACGATGAATTTCTGCGGAAGCGGATGGTTCGCATTGAAGGTATTGCCGACGCCGCTGTAGTTCGCATACACGGCCGGGTTGTCGCGGTCGAGGAGATAGAACGTGCGGTTGTCGATGCCTCGAAACGATTGCATGGGCCCCAGCTCGTTCCCCTCGTCCGTGTGGTTGAACACGACA
Source organism: uncultured Acidobacteriota bacterium (assembly GCA_963724645.1). GTDB lineage: Bacteria > Acidobacteriota > Vicinamibacteria > Vicinamibacterales > SCN-69-37 > CAVXSP01. The sequence continues at coordinate 514,387 of CAVRVJ010000001.1, read as the reverse complement.
TCGAGGATCACCTCGATGCCGGCTTTGTGCATGGCCTTGACCAGATCGCGGAACTCGGTGATGTGCGACACACCGTCACGGTTCACGCAGTAGCCGGAGTGCGGACTGAAGAAGCCGACTGTGCTGTAGCCCCAGTAGTTTCGAAGCACCTCGCCCGCAGGGCTGAGCGACACGTCCGAGTCGTCGAACTCGCAGACCGGCAGCAGCTCGACCGCCGTAACACCGAGCGCTTGGAGATACGGGATCTTTTCGATCATCCCGGCGAACGTCCCGGGATGGCGCACGCCGGCGGTCGGCGAGCGCGTGAAGCCGCCGACGTGCACCTCGTAGATGATGGACCCGTGGAGGGGATGCCTGAGCGGCCGGTCGCCTTCCCAGTCGTAATCCGCCGGATCCACGACGGCGCAGCGCATCGACGTGGCCAGGTTGTCTGCGGGACTGACTGCATCCGCACGCTTCCACAGGTCCCTGCAGATGCCCCTGGCATACGGGCCGATGAGCACTTTGTTGGGATTGAACCGGTGGCCCTCCCGAGGATCGGACGGTCCGTCTACGCGAAGGGCATAGTAGATCCCCGGCCGGCAGCCACGGACGAACACGTGCCAGAAGTGAAACGTCTTGTTTTGAAACGGATCCAGCCGAATGACTTGCGCGGGTTTCGTCGCCGAAGCGTGATCGAACAGCAGGAGCAGGACAGCGGTCGCGGCTTGCGAGAAAATCGAAAAGTTGACGCCGTCGGCGTACGTCGTGGTCCCCAGCGGATGAGCGGAGCCAGGCTCGATGTTGAACATAATCGCCATGTCACATCATCGCTCGACTGGGGAGGTCGAAGATTCCTCGACAGTTGTGTTGGGGCTTTCCGAGATTCGGACAAGATTGTCTGGCTTCATTCGGCCCGAGCCCGCCTGAAAACAGGTGGCATCTCCATTGATTTCATCGGGTTGACTCGACTCCGGCGGCCGCCGCCGCGGGGAACGAGTCTTGCTGCTCCTCGCCCTTACCATGCACACCTTCGGCGAAGAGAAGCACGAAATCCAGACGCTGATCGAGTACCTGCACTTCAAGTACGCGGGGCTGCAGGAGGGGGCCGTGGCGACCTACATCCCCGAACTCGGCAAGGCCAATCCCGAGCATTTCGGCGTCGTCCTCGCAACGCCCGACGGCCGGGTGTTCGAGGCCGGCGACTGCGACGTACCTTTCACCATTCAGTCCATCTCGAAGCCGTTCACCTACGGCATGGCCATCGAGGCGCTGGGCGCCGACAGGGTCGCTCAGCATGTGGGTGTGGAGCCGAGCGGGGACGCCTTCAACTCGATCGAGCTCCAAAGCCCTACCAACCGTCCTTTCAACCCCATGGTCAACACCGGCGCCATCACGGTGACGGCGCTGCTGCACGCCCGCCACGGTGATGGCACCATGGACGAGATCCTCCGTCGGATGAGCGCCGCCGCGGGCCGGCCGCTTGCCGTCGACAATGCCGTGTACGAGTCTGAGCGGCGCACCGGCCATCGAAACCGGGCTATCGTTCATCTCCTCCTGAACTTCGGTATGGTGCCCGCCGAAGCGGAATTGGCGCTCGACACGTACTTCCGTCAGTGCTCGATCCTGGTCACCTGCCGGGATCTGGCGATGATGGCGGCGACGCTCTCCAACATGGGCCGCAACCCGGTCACGGGAACGCAGGTGTTCGACAGCCGCTGCGTGAAGGACATGCTGTCCATCATGTTCACGTGCGGCATGTACGACTACTCAGGCCATTGGGCCTATCGCGTCGGGGTGCCGGCGAAGAGCGGCGTCGCCGGCGGCGTCATGGCCGTCGTCAACCGGCAGATTGGCATCGCGACGTACTCGCCTCGCCTCGACGAGCACGGCAACAGCCGGCGTGGGATTGAAGTCTGCGTCGAGCTGGCGTCGCGGCTCGGGCTGCACGCCTTCGATTGCCTCAACATCGGATCGAATTTCCTGAGCGCCGTGGTCTGATCCGGCAACTGTAGCGATCCCTGGCCCAACGCGTGTTCCGCTCAGAACGCCGGATTGGCGGCAGGAACCGGCCGCTGCCTCCAGGCGGTATCAACCCTCTCGCAGACTTCGGATATATCAAATGGTTTGCCGATGAACTGGTTGGCCCCGAGCGCGAGGGCCTCTTTGCCGTCTTCCTCCGAGCCGTGCGCTGTCATCATGATGACGGGCGCGTCCGGTCGTTTCGCCAGGACTTCGCGCAACAACGACAGATCGGTCATGTCGGGAAGACGCAAATCGAGCACGATGACCAGCGGAATACCGGCGGACGACGCCAAAGCGGCCCGTGCCTCCGCGGCGGAACCGGCCTGGCGGACCTCGTAGCCGTGGTCCGACAATCCCTGCGCCAGACACCACCGAATCAGCGCCTCGTCATCCACGACCATCACAGTCGGCTTGCGCGGTATTTCTCCGGTCATGGGAAGAATTGCGTCATCACCCTCGGCCGACTGCCGCAAAGTCGCGGCTTTCGGTGGTTAGACCCCTCATGCCGACAAGTAATTCAAGTCCGTTGCCAAGATCTGGCAGTCCTTTTTTGCGACCTTGCGAGTGGGGTAGGATCCTGTCGCTCGACGATCACGCGGCGAGTGTGTGCCAGGAGAGGTGACGGTGATCAAGAAGGTTCTGAAGTGGGGCGGCATCGCGCTCGGCGGTCTGGTGGGTCTCAGCGCCATCGTTGTGGGGGTGCTCGTCGCGCAGTTCCAATCAAGCCTGTCCAAACACTACGACGTCGCGCTCCCGCAGATCACACGATCGAGCGATCCCGCAGTGCTCGCGCGAGGGCAGCATCTGGTGGAGTCGCTCGGTGCCTGCCAAGGCTGCCACGGAGGGAACCTCGGCGGGGGTAATGTCGAGGAGTTCGGGCCGCTCGGCCGGATTCGTTACCCGAACATCACGGGCGGCCGCGGAGGACGCCTCGCCGAGTACACCGACGCGGAACTCGCGCGCCTCCTGTGGCACGGCATCCGGCGCGACGGGACGACCACCCGTTTCATGCCGTCCGTGGAATTCGCGTGGTGGCCCCAGGAGGACGTCGTCGCGGTCATTTCGTACCTGCGGACGGTGCCGCCCGTCGACGGCCAGCCGGCCGACTTCCAATTGGGGCTGATGGCGAAGGTGCTCGACCGCCTCGGGATGATCCAGATCGACATCGCACGTCGCATCGACCATGAGCACCCGCCGCAGGCGCCGCGCCCCGAGCCGACCGCACGGTATGGGGCGTTCATCGCGCGCGCGTGCGAGGGCTGCCACGGCCCGCACCTGAGCGGCGGCCCGATCCCGGGAGCGGGTGCGAGTCTGCCGGTCCCGCTGAATCTCACCCCCGACCCGTCAGGCCTCCAAGACTGCACATTCGAACAATTCGAGCGGGTTATCCGCCAGGGATTGCGCCGCAACGGCGAACGGCTGAACCCGTTCATGCCGATCGGGGCGCTGGGCAAACTCAACGACACCGAGATGCGCGCGCTCTGGGCCTATCTTCGAACCCTTCCACCGAGGCCATTCGGCCAGCACTGACCGCGCGACACACCGCTGCATCGTGTGATCTCGTCGGTCAGCTGCGGCGCGCGGGGTATCGGGTGCGTGACGCAGATGATCCGCCCGGTGGTCATCGGTTTCATTGCGTGATCCCTCCACCTGCGGTCTTGACATAATGGCGCCTACCGTGTCGGTCAACCAGCTCACGATTCGGCGCATCGAAACCATCCCCATTCGCGTGCCCTTGCGGCAGATCTATCGCGGCAGCTATTACCAGATGTCACATCGCTCGACGATCCTCACGCGTGTGCACACGGAGGCTGGCATCGTCGGCGAAGCGTTCGTAGGCGACGAGGACCATATCAACAATCAGATCGAGCGGGCGATCGTCGACGAGATCGCCGGCAAGCTGATGGGCGAGGACGCGTTCGCGGTCGAGCGCTGCTGGGAGCTCGCCCGGCCGGCAACGTTCAACATTCTGCGCGATCGGCGCATCGGACTCGTCGCCTGCGCGGCGGTCGACACGGCCATCTGGGATGCGATTGGCAAGGCTGTGGAGCAGCCGCTGTGGCGGCTGTGGGGCGGATACCGGAACCACGTGCAATGCATCTGGACCGGCGGGTACTACGGCACCGATCTGCCCATTGCCGCCGAGCTGGCCGCCGCCCGCGAAGCCGACATCGCCGGGATGAAGTTCAAAGTGGGAGGTCTGAGTCCCGACGACGACGCGAAACGGTTCATTGAGGCGCGCCGCGCGGCGGGACCGGACTTCGTGCTGATTGCCGACGCCAATCAGGGCTACACGCCCGATCAGGCTGTGCGCTTCGCGCGGCTTGTCGAAGATCACGATCTGTTCTACTTCGAGGAGCCGTGCCGATGGCACAACGACCGTCGCGCCATGCGCGACGTGCGCTATCGATCGGGCGCCAGAGTCTGCGCGGGCCAGAGCGAGCTCTCCGCCGGCGGCTGTCGCGATCTGATGGTGGACGCCGCCATCGATTTCTGCAACTTCGACGGGTCCTGGTCGGGTGGGCCGACCGAATGGCGCCGCGTGGCTGCGATGGCCCTGGCCTTCGACGTGCGGATGTGCCACCACGAAGAAGCCCACATAGGCGCGCATCTGCTGGCGTCCATTCCGCACGGCACCTTCGCGGACACGATGCATGAAGACCGCGATCCCATCTGGACACACATGATCGCCAATCGGCCGAAGGTTGTCGGTGGTTCGATCACCCTCAGCGGGAGACCCGGACTCGGCTGGGAATTGGACGAAGACTTCATCGCGAGGTACCGCGTCAGCTATGGCGGCTGACGCCGGGTCATCGGTCTCCGACCCGCAGAGATCAATCCGGAACATCATCGTCGGCGCCGTCGTCGGCACGGCCGTCGAATGGTACGATTTCTATCTCTACGCCACCGCGGCCGCGACGCTTTTCAACACACTCTTTTTTCCCTCGTACGATCGGCTGACGGGAACGCTGCTCGCCTTCGGTACGTACGCGGTCGGGTTCGTCGTGCGACCCCTCGGGAGCGTGCTGTTCGGCCGGTTGGGCGATCGAATCGGCCGGAAGAAAGTCCTCATCCTCACCGTGCTTTTGATGGGCAGCTCGACGACGGCCATCGGCTTGCTGCCGACCTACGCGCAGGCCGGCCTCATCGCGCCGGTTTTGCTCACAGTCCTGCGCGCGATCCAGGGTCTCGGGTCCGGCGCGGAGTATGCCGGCGCGGTCCTGATGGTGGTTGAGCATGCACCCAGCGGGCGGCGCGGCCTGTTTGGCTCGCTGCCGTACGTGGGCGTCGCTCTCGGTCTCCTGGCCTCGCTGGGGGCGTGGAAGGCGTCATCGCAGCTCTCACAACAGGCGTTTGACGAGTGGGGATGGCGAATCCCGTTCCTGCTCAGCGCAGCCGTGACCGCCGTGGGCCTGGTGCTGCGCAGCACGCTGAAGGAGACCCCGATCTTTGCCGAATTGAGGCAGACGCGCACGATCGCGAAGACGCCCATCAAAGAAGTGTTCCGGGTCGCGTGGCGGCCGATGCTGTGCGCGTGGGGGGCGCGATTGGGTGACAACTCGCTGGCGTACATCTACGAGTCGTTCGTCATCGTGTATGCGACGCAGCAACTCGCCCTCAGCCGCGATGCGATCGTGTCGGCGCTGATGGTCAGCACCGCGGCGCAATTCGTCACCGTTCCGTTTTTTGGCTGGCTGTCGGACCAGGTGGGCCGGAGGCCGGTGTACCTGGCCGGGGCGGTCATTTCCGGCGCAGCCGTCTTCCCGTTCTTCCGCCTCCTGCAGACCCGGGACCTGGTCTGGATTTCCGTGGGGTTGTGCCTGGTCTCCGCCGTCGCGAAGACGATGATGACGGCCGCACAAAGCGCCTGGCTGGCGGAAATGTTTCCGGCGCGCGTTCGCTACACGGGCTTCTCGCTCGCGCGCGAAGTGACCTCGCCGATCTCGGGTGGGCTTGCTCCCGTGGTCGCGGTCGCGTTGCTGGCAGCCGGGCACGGTTCACCCCATCTGGTGTCCGGCTACGTGATCGTCCTTTCTGCGATCACGGCATGTGCTGTCTATCTGGGGCCGGAAACCCGAGGGTACGACCTGCGAGACGACTTATTCAGCCCAGCCGCCATCGTGGAACGAAGAACGCGGCCTGACTGATCGCCGTGCCTATTGAGATTCCTTGTGCGCAGGACTGTTCGTGCAGACCGTGCCGAACGCAAAGCCTCGTGCACGAAGCGCGGGAATCAGGCGCACGGTCGCCTCGACGGTGTGCCGCTGATCGGCTCGCGGCGCCGACTCGTCTCCGTCGTGCATGACGATGATGTCTCCGGCGGACACTCGATCGCGGAGGCGGGCTACCACGCCGTCGGCGGTGCGACGCCGGAACCAATTCCAGTCCCACAGCATCCAACCCCAGCCGACCAGTCGATGGTCGATCTTCTTCAGGCCGAGGTACATCGACTCGCTCCGCCATCCCGCGTGCGGACGGAATGCGCGGCATGGACGCTGGCCGGCGAGCTGTTCGATATGGTCGCCAGCCGCGGTCAGCGTTTCCGCGAACCGGTCCGGCGACATCAGCATGTAGCCTCGTGTGTGTGAGTGCAGCGCGACGCTGTGCCCGTCATCGAACAGACGCCGGATGATGGGTGCGGTTTCCTGGGTGACGTGTCGATCGATCAGAAAGAACGTCGCGTGCACCCTCTCGGCCGCCAGGGCGTCGAGCAGGTCCGGCGTCGTCGTGGGATTCGGGCCATCGTCATACGTCAGATAGACGGTCGCGGGGTCGGTTCGCGGCATGTGCCAGACCGCGGTGTCGCCGGCCAGGGCGTCCAGCAGAAATGGTGTGGGCGCGGTATGCGCGAGGAAGACGATTCCAGCGGCGATTGCAAGGAGCATCCACATGACGCCCTGTTCGATTGTGCCACGTCGACGATCGGCGCACACCCCCGCGGTATAAGCCGCGCGTGCTGGTTACTGCGGATCCAGCGACGATACGTAGGCGACCAGATCGACGATATCGCTGTCCGTCAGATTCGCCACGACCGCCTTCATCAGGGCCGTCATCGGACCGTTCCGTGCGCCGAGCTTCATGTCGTAGATCTGGCGAGCCAGGTAGCTGGGCGATCGACCGGGAAGGTTCGGGACCGGCCCGAGCCCTTTGAGATCCGGGCCGTGGCACACGAGGCACGGTGTCGTCTTGCCGTTGCCACCGGTCGTGGCCAATGCTTTTCCTCGATCGATGCTGCCGACCGGCGCGTACGCCACGAAGCCAGACTTCGGGTTGCGCAGCTGCGTCTCGGTGGCGTCCTCCGCAATTTCCATCACACGCGTGCCGATCGGTTCCTTCCGGCCGTCATCGGTCGCGAAGTAAATCTCACCCTGGATGCGCGTGATCGGCACGAGGTCGGACTCGACGACGCGGATGTACTTCTGGACCTTGATGCTGGCGAAGTAGGTCGCGGCCGCCTTGACTTCGTCGTCTGTCAGGGCCTTCGCGATGCTCGCCATCTCGAGGGTGTTCGCCTTCCGCGGGTCGGAGCTGTGACGCCGGTCCGCCTGGAAGTCGCGGATCTGCTGCGCGATGTAGTCGGCCGGCAGGCCCTGCAGCGGCGCATTTTCAGGGCGGCCGCGGCCGTTTGGAAGGTGACAGAGGCCGCACGCCCGGGCCACGCCCGGTTTGCCGTGCGCGACGATATCCGGCATAGGCGGGTGCTCATCCGGGAACCAGTCGGCCGGACCGTAGCTGCTACTCACCTGTTGCTGGGTGAACTGACGCGTCGAGCCGGCGGCCTGGCGCAGCGGCGGTGGCGGTGCGTTGGGATCGGGCGGCGTCGCCGGGGTTGCCGGCGGAATGCGCGGGGCGGCCGCCTGCGGCGGGATCACGCCAGGCGGCAACTGCGGCTGCGCATACGGCCATGCCGCCGGCATTGCGACACTCTGCGCAGACAGCAGAAGACTGGCGCCGGCCAGACAGATCGCGGTGCCAGCGAGCCATGATCGGAGTCGTCTCACACTGACCCTCCAGAACTATGCCGGGTGCAGCAGAACCTATACACTTCGTCGCCCGGCGGCGGCAAGCCACTCGTGTGCCTGTGCGTCCGTGCCTCCCAGCCCTTACCGCGGCGCCCCTCCGCCTTCGATCACGTCGTCGACAATGCGCGGCAGGGCCACCGCTGCCGGCTCCCGCACGGTCCTCGTGGCTGCTCGCGAGAGCGGTGTCTCGTCGGGATTGATTTCCACGATTGTGCCGGTCGATCCCGCCGCTCGCCGTGTCCATTCGACGATGTAGTCGAACGCCGCGGTGGTGCCGACGACCAATACGACGTCGGCGCGGGCCGGCAGGACGAATGCGTTCACGCGCGCGACATTCCGCGGATCCAGTTCTTCGTCGAACCAGACGACGCCCGGACGCATCGGCGCGCCGCAGCGCGGACACGCGGGAACGCCAGGTTCGTCCTCGTGCGCGTCGCGCCGGGCGAAGTCGCATCGGGAGCACCGTGTCACGAAGAGATCGCCGTGGATCTGAACGATCCGATGGGCGCCGAGATGGACGCCGTCGTATGAGGCGCGCGCGTGCAGATCATCCACGTTCTGCGTGAGCAGCAGGAAATCGCCGACATGCGACGCAAGCTTCACGAGCGCATCGTGCGCAGGGTTGGGCTGCGCCTTGCGGACCAGGGCGCGGCGCTCGCGGTACCACGTCCAGACAACATCCGGGTGCCGCTCGAACGCCGAGACGGTCGCGAGGTCCGCAGCGGCGAAGGTGCGCCAGTAGCCGCCGGCGCCGCGAAACGTCGGGATGCCACTTTCGGCCGAGATGCCCGCCCCCGTCACCGCAAGGACCCGGAGATGACGAGTCCGAACCTGACCCGTCCGCCCGTGTCCGGTTTGTATTTTCTCGTTGGAGAACTGCGGGTCAGCCATCCACATCGTCCGCCGGTTTCCACCTCGTTATTTCCGCGTGGGCGTCAACGCGGGCGTCCGCGCCGGAACGCCGATCGGTGCCCGTTCGCTTGTCACGTAAAGATTAGTATTTTGCTCCCAGACACGGTTTCGTACTGAATGACTTTGTGTCGATTCTTCGGAAGCAGTTTCCTGGATCCGGCGCTCTAACATTGAGCCGCGTTGGCAATCTCCCACGTTCGGGCCACGGAACGTTAGACCTTCGAGCCCTGGGATCAACTGAAGATTGCTGCAGTGTAATTGGTCACCGGGTAGGGGACTTTTCAACCGGAGACCTGGTCGATGGCGATGGCCCAAGTCATGCATCTACGAAGTAAATGGAGGGGAGACAGGCCATGAGGAACCTACTTCTGGCGTTCACGGTTGCGACGGCCGGCGTGGCTTTAGTGCAGGCGCAGGACGTCAAGTCGACAACGACGACCAAGGCAGAACATGCGCAGCTTGTGACCTACACGGGTTGCATGACCAGCGCGGCCAGTACAGACAGTTTCTTTCTCGAGAACGCCTTTCCGGTGAAGGAGGGCAAGACCGAGACCAAAATCGAGCGCTCCGGCGATCAGATCAAGACGACCACGTCGGGTAAGTACGTGCTCGTCCCGGGGGCCCAGGTGGACTTTCAGAAAGAAGTCGGACGGAGGGTCGAAGTTACGGCGATTTTGATCCCGGCCGGTGACGACAAGACCAAGATTGAGACCAAGACCGAAACTCACGTGAAGGGTCAGCCGGACCAGAAGGTCGAGACCACGGAGAAGATCGCGCAGACCAACGTTCCTCAGTTGCGGGTGATGTCAGTGAAACATCTGAGCGATCGCTGCCAGCCGTAGGCCAGCGGGGGACAGTTCTAAGGCTCTAGCCCGACGTTCTCCATGTCGCTTCAAGGCGGCCAAGAACGACAAATCGGGAGCGCAAGCCGAATCGGGCTGGATGTGAATCGCTGGTGCCATTCGTCCAGTGACGCACAATCCTAGGCTTGCGCTCATGTCGCTCGACGGCCGGCGCGAGCTTGCTGGCGCGATAGGCGTCTGGCGAAAGACAGGCGATACTCCGGATCGTCGATAAGCGCCGCGCAGACGGATCCAGCGTGGGTCGGAAACGGGGCGAGCGCCAAACACTGCTGCGTCTCGATGATGGTCTGGCTCCGCCTATCGACGCAGAAGTTCTGGTCCACCTTCGAAACAGCGTCTCCAGGCTGAGCAGCACGTCGGTCGAGCGATCCTTGCGCTCGCGAAGCCCGATCCACGGCGGGCCGTGGGCAGTACCTCAACCCGCCGTGAGCGCGGCGGCCGCTCGCGGAATACTCGCGATGGGCGACCTGGCACGTCTCTCGCCTTGCACGGCGTCGGAGGCACCAATACATGTTCAGAACTCTCACTTGCGGCATGCTCGCAGCGGCGGCCCTTTCGTTCACTTCGAGCGCATCCGCACAGACCTCGTTGGAGCATCGCTGGAGCGTGGACTTTGGCATGGGGTGGGACCGCTCGATCAGCGGCAACATCAACTCGAGCGCCATCGGCACGCTCAACGGTCAATCCGTGGTGATCTTGAGGAACAAGTACGAGGACGTCTACGGTACCGGCCTGCACCTGCGGTTTGGCGGCGGCTATCTGCTCAGCGAGAACTCGGAACTTCGGCTCACGTTCACGTTTCAATCGCTTGACGCCGATCTGACGAGAATGGGCGATCTCGGCGTATCCAACTTGTATGCCCAGTACGGTGATTACCAGAACCTCAGCATGGACTTCGGGTACCGGCAGTACGTTCCGATCAAAGGGTCTATTCGCGGATACGGCGAAGGCACGATTGGCGTGGGCTTCATCGACAGGACGGATATCGTGCTGGCCGCGCCTTCGATCAACTACGTGAGCCCCGCGACGAATTTTTATGACTCGACGGCAGTGGTGACGCTGTCCGGCAACATCGGAGCGGCATTCGGCCTGACACCGGCAGTCGACGCGTTTGCTCAAGTCGGCATTCGCTATGTCTCCGGAATGTCGCAAGTGGATCAGTTGGCCGGAACCGGTCTTGGGACAATCAACGATCACAGCTCGCGTTGGGCCATGCCCTTCACGATGGGCATCAGATACCGCTTCTGAAGCGCATTCCACCGAGATCGGGCGTGTGGCCAGATTCCCCCACCTGATCGGCGCCGGTCGTCGGAGGGCATCGAGTTGCCCGTACGTCACACGCGCCGACGGAGGGCCGGCCGGCTGTTGGCCGAACCGGCCCGAGGCCGTGTTTCAGGCGCATAATATGCTCCATGCGCACCGTCTCTTTCACCCTCAACGGGAAGTCCACCAAGCTCACGACCGACGAGACCCGCCTGTTGCTTTGGGTCCTCCGCGACGACCTCCACCTCACGGGCACCAAGTACGGCTGCGGTCAGGCCACGTGCGGGTCGTGCGCGGTCGTCATCGACAAGGGCTCCGCGCGCGCGTGCACAACGCGGATTGGCGACGTCGAAGGCAAGAGCGTGACGACGATCGAGGGCCTGGAGCAGAACGGCAAGCTCCATCCAGTGCAGCAGGCGTTCCTCGACCATGCGGGCTATCAGTGCGGCTTCTGCACGCCCGGCATGATCATGGGCATCTACGCGAGCTTCCTCACCAACCCGAACGCGACGCCGGACGAGGTGATGCACGCCGAACTCGAGTCGCACTTGTGCCGCTGCGGGGCCCATCCGCGGATTCTCGATGCCGTCAAGAGCGCGGCGGCCGCGATGAAGGGAGGCGTGCGATGAGCGCCCTCGTCAAGAACGAAGAGAACTTCGATCGCGACATGGAGGTGCCGGACGGCTGGGGATACATCCCCACGTTCGACCGCCGCGACTTCCTCAAGTTCACCACCGCCGGCCTGCTCGTGATGTTCAACCTCCGGCCGTCGCTGGCCGCGCCGCTGCAGGGCCGCGGCGGCAGCGCGGCGACGGACCTGAACGCCTTCCTGCACATCGGCGCGGACGGACGCGTGACGTGCCTGGTGGGCAAAATCGAAATGGGCCAGGGCGTGATGACCTCGCTTCCCCAGATGGCGGCCGACGAGCTCGACGTGCCGCTCTCCTCGGTCGACATTGTCATGGGCGACACGGACCTGTGCCCGTTCGACAGCGGCACGTACGGGTCGCTCAGCACACGCCAGTTCGGTCCCGTGCTGCGCCGCGCCGCCGCCGAGGCGAAGCTCGTCCTGATCGACATGGCGGCCGAGCGGTTGAAGGTGCCGGCCTCCGAGCTGACCGTGGACGCTGGGACGGTGGTGCACCGGACGGATCGCACGAAGCGGCTTACGTACGGACAGCTCACCGAAGGCAAGCGCATCGAGCGCAAGGTTTCGGTCCAGCCCACCCTCGAGGCGCCGTCGGCATTCGAGATCGTCGGCACGACGACACAGCGGCGCGATGGACGGGAGAAGGTGACGGGGGCAGCGAGATATGCCGGCGACATCGCGCCGCCGGGCGCGCTGCACGCGCGGCTCGTGCGGCCGCCCGCGCACGGCGCCGAGCTCGCGTCGGTCGACACCTCGGCCGCCGAGAAGGTAGACGGCGTCCGCGTCGTGCGCGATCGCGACATTGTCGCCGTGCTGCACGCCCATCGTGACGAGGCCGAGAAGGCGCTGCGCCTCGTGAAGGCGACGTTCACGGCGTCGCCCTCGACCGTCACCGACCAGACGATCTTCGACCACATCGTGAAGGCGGCGCCGGAGGGCAGCGTCCTGGCGAGTGCCGGCGATCTGGCGGCCGGCCAGAAGCTTGCAACGAGGGTGTTCGACGAGAAGTACCTCAAGGGTTACGTCGCCCACGCCCCGATGGAGCCGCACGCCGCGGTGGCCGCCGTCGAAAACGGCAAGATCACCGTATGGGCGAGCACGCAGACGCCGTTTCCGCTCAAGTCGCAGATCGCGAATGCGCTCGGCTTCCCGCCGGAGAAGGTCCGCGTGATCACCCCATACGTGGGCGGCGGATTCGGCGGCAAGAGTGCGAGCCGGCAGGCGATCGAAGCCGCACGACTCGCCGTGGCGGCGGGTGTGCCGGTGCGCGTGCTCTGGAGCCGCGAGGAAGAGTTCTTCTACGACACGTTCGATCCGGCCACGGTGCTGACGATCCGCTCCGGCCTCGACGCGGCCAACCGGATCACCTTCTGGGACTACACGGTTGTCGGCGCGGGCTCACGCGGCGCGGAGCATCTCTACGACATCCCGCACCACAAGACGCTCGTGCGCGGCGGCTGGCAGGGCGCCACGCCGGGCATGAATCCGTTCGCGGTCGGCCCGTGGCGTGCGCCGGGGGCCAACGCCAACGCGTTCGGCCGCGAGTCGCAGATCGACATCATGGCGGCGAAAGCCGGAATGGATCCGGTGGAATTCCGCCTGAAGAATCTCAAGGACGAGCGCGCGCGCGGCGCGCTCGAAGCCGTGGCGAAAAAGTTCGGCTGGACGCCGAAAGCCGGTCCGAGCGGCCGTGGCGTCGGCGTCGCGATCGGCGCAGATGCCGGCGCGTACGTCGCGAACATGGCTGAAGTGAAGGTCGACAAGGCCACCGGCCGCATTCAGGTCGTGCGCGTTGTCTGTGCGCAGGACTGTGGCCTGATCATCAATCCGGACGGCCTGGAACAGCAGATCGTCGGCGGCATGATGCAGGGCCTCGGCTACTGCCTCTCCGAGGAGGTGCACTTCAAGAACGGCGAGGTCACCGACCGCAACTTCGGCACGTACCAGCTCCCGCGGTTCTCGTGGATGCCGACGCTCGAAGCCGTGATGGTGAAGTCCGACCTGCCGGCCCAGGGCGGCGGCGAGCCGTCGGTCGTGCCGATGGGCGCCGTCCTCGCCAACGCCGTCTTCGATGCCACTGGTGCGCGCCTCCGGCAGCTGCCGATGACGCCGGCGCGCGTCCTCGCGGCGATCAAGGCGGGTTAGATCCCGAGCCTCTTGCGCGTGAACTCGCACGCCGGCAGGCCCTCTCGCTCGGCTGCACGAAGGATCGCGTCGGCGTCCGCCGCGAGCGTCTCATAGTCGTCGTGCGGATCGAGAGCGTGCAGGCGCCGCGCAAGCGCCCCGAACAGCGTCATCGACGAGACCAGCTTGCGCGCGTCGATCTCGGAGCCCATGAGTTCGGACACACCCGCCGCGGTCTTCTCTGCCGCAGCCCTCGTGACCGCGATCAGCCGTTGGCGCAACAACGGGTCGTGCAGGTAGGCGATCGCTTCGTCGACATCGCGCAGTCCATAGGTCACGGCCATCGGCGACATGCCCAGCCCGGCAAGCTGCGGGAAGACGTACCAGATCCAGTGGCTGCGCTTCCGTCCGACTCTCAATTCGCGGAGCGCCGCTGCGAACCCGCTGTGAGAATCGTCCTGCGCCGCCTTGAATCGAGCGAGGGCATCTCCCAAGGCATGGATCGTACCGCAAGGCTGTATAGCGCAGGCTTGAGTAACTACCGCTCGCGTTCCAACCGTGCGGTGATCCGCTGCTGCTGGCCGACGATGACATAGATCCCACGTGACCAACGTGAGTACCCCTGGGCGTCCACCCGTAAGGCATACGCGCGCGCCTGGACATTGGGTAGCTTGAGCGGCGTCACTCCCACCGGGACCTGATTGAGAAATACCTGGCCGCCGCTCGGTTCGGACTCGACGAGCAGCGATCCGGTCGCCCCGGACACGGCCGACGGCGGCGCTTGGGTCCGCTCCGGCTCGCGGCGGCGCGATGGTGGCGTCGCGACCGGCGTCGCCGACGGTGTTGGCGTCACGACGCGCGCCGCCGACGGTGTTGGAGACGCGACGCGCGCCGCCGCCGGGGCTGGCGTCGCGACGGGCGTCGCCGGCGGGGCTGACGTCACGACGTGCGCCGCCGACGGTGTTGGAGACGCGACGGGCGTCCCGGCGGGGCTGACGCCGCGACGTGCGCCGCCGACGGTGTTGGAGACGCGACGGGCGTCGCCGACGGGGCTGGCGTCGCGATGGGCGTCGCCGACAGTGCTGGAGTCGCGACGCTCGTCGCCGACTGTACTGGGGGCGCGAGAGACGGACTGACGGGCACTTCAATCGGCCTTGGCGTCGAGGAATCCGGCGGCCGTGCGATCGTGCCGAACGAGCGCACTGAAGATGGCTGCGATTCGAGGCGGTGCATCTCCCCGATTTGCGCACCTCCCGTCTGCACGCCGCCTGTCTGCGCGGCGACCAGGGCAACTGCCGCACAAGAGAAGATGATTTCGCGGAACCTGACCGTGGAAAGCGCCGCGCGCAATGGCTGCCGGACAGCATCGCGCCATGAGGCATGCGCCCTGGCCGCGAACCGGCGGCTGCCATCAACCGATGCCGCCACAACGCGTTGCCACCAGTCGAGCGCTGCTCGTCCAGCAAAGACCGACGAGGCGCGCAACGTCACGATGCCGCCAGTCGAGACTCTATCGCGCACCTCGCGACCGTTGGGCCCGGCAGCCTGGTGTGGGTCAATCGACTGGAACGACGCCTGGGGAAGGTAGTCGTCGCCCCGCAGACGTGGCCGTTTCAGCCACCGCGTCGCTGGCTCATCGGGCACCACGCCTGGGTCCGCTGGTGTGGCGGGCACGTACGTGAAAATGCTCGTGCGTTCGACTGGAGGTGGCAGCCCGTCCGTCTGTTCCCGCGGAAACTCAGCGACCAGATCGACGTCTGGTGACTCTTCCTGCCGGGGAGACTTTCTCACGTGACGCCTCCTGAGAACGTCCGCTGTCGCTGGCGGACGGCTATTCTAACCCGGCCGCTCCTGCCACGCCGCGCTCATTTCCGGGTCCATCGGACGCCCTATATCCGGTGGTTCCGCAAGCGACTTTCAAGCGCTGGAGGTTCGTGTGGCCGGACCGGCCTGTCTTTCCGTTTTGGCGATCGGGCGGCGGCACCCCAGTGGCGCGCGCTGGACGAACCACGGGTGTCGAGACTATCGTGCGCGCGAATGGCACCGCCGAGGTCTGCCGACAGCCACCGCCTCATCGTGGGGATCTATACGCTCACGATCTTCGCCAGCGCAGCCCTGTTGTTCGTGCTGCAGCCGATGTTCGCGCGAATGGCGCTGCCGCTCCTGGGGGGATCGGCGGCAGTCTGGAACACGGCGGTCGTCTTCTATCAGTGCGTCCTGCTGGCCGGCTACGCCTATGCGTACGCCCTCACGCGTTGGATCTCGCTGCGCCGCCAGTTTGTGCTTCATCTTGCCGTCCTGCCGCTGCCCCTGCTGGTGCTGCCGATCGACATCCCGGCGGACTGGCTGCCGGCCGTGACAGCGGCGCCCGTGCTGTCGCTCCTGGCGTTGCTCTCGATTGCGGTCGGGCTCCCGTTCTTTGTCGTCTCCACCACGAGTCCGCTCTTGCAGCGCTGGTTCGTCGAGAGCGGGCACACTCGCGCCGCGGATCCGGTACTTTCTGTACGGCGCGAGCAATCTCGGAAGCTTGCTGTCTCTCCTCGGATACCCGTTGGTCGTGGAGCGATGGCTGCGCCTCAGCGATCAAGGCCGCTGGTGGGCCGGAGGCTACTTGCTCCTAATGGCACTTGTGGGCGCTTGCGTCGCGATCATCTGGAGGCGAGCCGCGCGCTCATCGACCGCGGCGCCACCTCATGAGGAACTGGCGCCGGCGCCCACGCTTCACGAGCGACTGATGTGGCTGGGGCTGGCGGCCGCCCCCGTCAGCTTGATGTTGAGCGTGACGACGTACTTGTCGACCGACATCTCGGCGATCCCGCTGCTCTGGGTGATCCCGCTGGCGCTCTATCTGCTGACGTTCGTCCTGACCTTTGCGTCCCGGCCGCTGGTGCCGCACTCGGTGTCCCTGGTGCTCACACCGCTCGGCCTGGCGGGACTCATCTTCCTCATTGCCACGAAACAGGAATCGACGGAATGGTGGTTCATCTCGGGCCACCTTCTGTCGTTCTTCGTCGTCGCAATGGCGTGTCACGGCGAATTGGCCCGGCGACGGCCGGCGCCCGTGTTCGTCGCCGAGTTTTACCTGTGGGTGTCGCTCGGCGGCGCGCTCGGCGGCTTGTTCAATTCGCTGGTCGCACCCGTCTTGTTCGACCAGGTCGTCGAGTACCCCCTGACGCTGGTGATTACAGCGCTGCTCGTCGCGCCCCGCACGGCGACGAGTACAGGAAGCGCCCAGCGCAAGGTCGCGAATCGCCGACGGGCCAGGCGATTGAGTCGCGAGGCGGAACTGCAGCGACGAAGCCGCCTCATTCCTCTCGTCCTCGACCTCACGCTGCCGCTGACCGTGTTCGCGTTGACAACCGTGCTTGTCTGGACGCTCCAGGATCCGGCCAAGGAGGCGGACTGGTCGATCAGAGCCGTGATGTTCGGTCTGCCGGTGCTCATCTGCCTCACGTTCGTTCGGCGGCCGATCAGATTCGGGCTGAGCCTGGGCGCTGTCGTCGTGGCGAGCGCCTTCTACACCGCGGGCAAAGGGACCCTCATCTACGCCGACCGCACGTTCTTTGGCCTCAATCGCGTCATGCTGTTGCCGTCGGGTCGGTATCACGTGCTCGGTCATGGCAATACGATGCATGGCGCTCAAAGCCTCGACCCGGCCCGGCGCAGGGAGCCGCTGACCTACTTCGACACGAACGGGCCGCTCGGCGAAATCCTTGCGCCGTTCAACCGGGAACACCCGGACGGGCGAGTGGCCGTCGTCGGTCTTGGCGCAGGATCGACAGCGTGTTATCGCCAGCCGGGACAGGCGTGGACGTTCTACGAGATCGATCCGGCGGTGGTGGAGATTGCGCGCGACCCCGGGCTCTTCACGTTCCTGCGCGACTGCGCCCCTGACGCCCGTATCGTCGTCGGCGACGCCCGCCTCTCGCTCAAGTCGGCGGCGCCAGGCGAGTACGATCTCATCGTCCTCGACGCCTACAGCTCCGACGCGATCCCCATTCACCTGATCACACGGGAGGCCATTCGCCTCTATCTCGACAAGCTCTCGCCAAACGGTCTGTTGGTGTTCAACATCAGCAACCGGCATCTCGACCTGGGGACGGTCCTGGCAAACCTCGCGCTCGATGCCGGGCTGGCGTACCGGGCACGCAACGATCTGCAGATCGATCCGGGTCTGGCCGGGCGCGGCATGATGCCGTCGCAATGGGCGGTTCTCGCGCGCTCTTCAGGTGCACTCGGCGGGCTGGCCGACAACCCGACCTGGGTCCAACCCGCGCCCCGGCCCGGCACCACCGTGTGGACGGACGACTTCAACAATCTGCTGAGCGTGTTCGTGTGGCAGTAGGACGACCCGGCCGGCGATCCGTCTCGAGCGAGGCGTAGAATGCCGGAATGATACGACGCCCCGCACTGGCTGGCCTGGCGATCGCAGTGACGGCCGCCGTGACAAGCGCCACCCGCGCCGGCTTCGTTCCCGTGACGGACCAGATACTTCGGGCGCCGCAGGCCGCCGACTGGATCCAGTGGCGCCGCGATCGAGGCGCCACGGGCTACAGCCCGCTCGATCAGATCAACGGCGGGAACGTCGGCCGCCTTCACGTGGCGTGGACAGCCGCCATGGACGCTGGTTCGCTCGAGCCCGAGCCGCTCGTGTACAGCGGCATCATGTACTTGCCGCAGCCCGGCGATGCCGTGCGCGCGATCGACGCGCGGACGGGTGCCTCTCTTTGGGAGTACCGGCGGGAACGCCCGCAGGGCGCACGTGGCGGATTGGGCGTGCATCGGAATCTTGCGCTCTATCAGGACAGAGTGCTGCTCGGCACGAGCGACGCGCACCTTGTCGCGCTCGACGCCGAGAGCGGGCGCGTCGTCTGGGACGTCGCTGTGGCCGACGCCAGCCAGGGCTTCAGCTACACGGCGGGTCCGATCGCGGGAGACGGGCGCGTGTTCGCCAGCCTCACGTGCGGCGGCGGCACGGCGCGCTGTTTCGTGAGCGCGCACGATGCAGCCAGCGGCAGGGAATTGTGGCGGCGCGAGACCGTGGCCGGACCGGGTGATTCCGCGGCGGTCAATGCCACCTGGAACGGTCTGCCGTACGAGCGCCGGACGAAAGCGTCCATGTGGATGGCCGGCAGCTACGACGCCGACCTCAAACAGCTCTTCTGGACAACCGGCAGCGCCTTTCCATACACCGAAGTGGCGAAGGGCACGCCGGGCAGTTCGAATCTGTATACACAGTCGATCCTGTCGCTCAAGGCCGACAGCGGCGCCATCGCGTGGTTCCGTCAACTGGTGCCGCGCGACAACTTCGACCTCGACCATGCCGACAACCCGATCCTCGCCGACGTCGCCGTCCGCGGTGCCACCCGTAAGGTGGTGTACACAATGGGCAAGCCATCCGTGCTCTGGGCGCTCGATCGACAGACCGGCGAGCATCTGTGGCATCGGCTGGTCGTGCCGTATCAGAACATCTACAAGAGCATCGACGAACAGACGGGTGCGATCACCTTCAATGAGGAGATCATTCCGAAGACGGCGAGTGGATCGCAGCTGGTGTGCCCCGGCATGCGCGGCGGCAAGATCTTCCAGGCCAAAGCGTTCAATCCGCAGAGCGACGCCGTGTTCAGCGCGGTCAGTCTGGCCTGCAGCAACTTCGAGATCCTGCCGCTGGAGAAGAGCTCGTCCGGCTTCAACTGGGATCGCATGGAGCCGATGCCCGGTTCGAACGGCAACGTCGGGCGGCTCGCGGCGGTTCGCGCATCCACGGGCGCGTTGATGTGGACGTACGACCAGCGAGCGCCGATTGGCTCCGTGCTGACAACGGGCGGGCGATTGGTCTTTGCCGGCGACCTGTTCAAGTACTTCCGGGCCTTCGATGCCGACACCGGCAAAGTGCTGTGGGAGGCGCCGATGGATGGCCCGGTCGAGGGCTATCCCATCAGCTATGCGGTCAACGGCAGGCAGTACATCGCGGTCTCGGCCGGCGGCGCCTCTGTCGGCCAGCGCCATTTGTCGCAGCTCTTTCCGGAGCTCAAGGCGCCCGCCGGCGCGAACGTGATGGTCGTGTTTACGATTGAGTGAGCGGCCGCGTCCGCTGCGGACGCCGGACGGTTCCGGCGCTATCAAGGGCACCTCTATGCATGCCACGTCGACCAGGGAAACGCTCGGCTTTCAGGCCGAGGTCACCCAACTTCTCCATCTGATGGTCCACTCCCTCTATGGGAACAAGGAAATCTTTCTCCGGGAGCTCGTGTCGAACGCGTCGGACGCCTGCGACAAGCTGCGCTTCGAGTCGATTGCCGACAGCGCGCTGCTCGAGGGCGACCCTGAGATGAAGATCCGGGTGAGCTACGATGCCGCGGCGCGTACGATCACCGTGTCGGACAACGGCATCGGCATGTCGCGGCAGGAAGTCATCGATCACATCGGCACGATCGCCAAGTCCGGCACACAGGAGTTCTTCAAGAGGCTGACGGCCGACACGGCCAAGGACGCGCAACTCATCGGGCAGTTTGGGGTTGGCTTCTATTCCGCGTTCATCGTCGCTCACCGGGTGACGCTGACAACCCGCCGGGCCGGGCTGACGGCTGAGCATGGCGTGTCATGGGAGAGCGCAGGCGAAGGGGAGTACAGCATCGAGACGATCGGGCGCGAAGCGCGCGGCACCGACGTCACGCTGCACCTCCGGCCGGCGGAGGACGCGTTACTCACGGGGACGGCACTCCGCACGATCCTGCGCAAGTACTCCGACCACATCACGATTCCCCTCGTCATGAAGAAGGAACGGTGGGACGCCGACGCGAAGATGAACGTCGTGCTGGAGGAGGACGAGCAGGTCAACCAGGCGTCGGCGCTCTGGGCGCGCCCGAAGTCGGCGATCACCGAAGCGCAGTACGACGAGTTCTACAAGCACGTCGCGCACGACTTCGAGCCGCCCCTGGCCCAGAGCCACGCGAAGGTGGAAGGCCGGCACGAGTACACGCAACTGCTCTACATTCCCCGGCACGCGCCGTTCGATCTCTGGGATCGCGAGCACCGCCACGGGATCAAGCTCTACGTCCGGAGGGTCTTCATCATGGACGATGCCGAGCAGTTGATGCCGGCGTATCTCCGGTTTGTCCGCGGTGTCATCGACTCCGCCGATCTGCCGCTCAACGTGTCGCGCGAGATCCTGCAGCAGTCCAAGGATGTGGAGACCATCCGCGCGGCGTCGGTGAAACGGGTTCTCTCGTTGCTGGACGATCTGGTCGAGCACCAGCCCGAGAAGTACGCGACGTTCTGGAAGGAATTCGGCCGCACGTTCAAGGAAGGCGTGGGCGAAGATGCGGCCAATCGGACGCGCGTGGCCAGGCTCTTGCGCTTCGCGTCCACCCGCGGCGATGTGGAGGAGCAGACCGTGTCGCTGTCCGACTACGCCGGCCGGATGAAGGCGGGCCAGGGCGTGATCTACTACATCACCGCAGACAGCTTCCCGGCGGCGCGGAACAGCCCGCACCTGGAGGTCTTCCGGAAGGTGGGCGTCGAGGTGTTGCTGATGTACGATCGCGTCGACGAGTGGGTCGTGTCCCTCCTCGAAGACTTCGAGGGCACCCCCCTGCGGTCGGTGGCCCGCGGCGATCTCGACCTCGGCACGCTGGCGCCACAAGTCGAGACGCCGGCGGCGGATGCGGAGCAGGCTTGGGTTGCCGATCTGCTCGCCCGTATGAGGGAAGCCCTCGGCGACCGGGCCGGAGACGTACGCATCACGCACCGGTTGACCGATTCACCGGCGTGCCTGGTCAGCGCCGAGCACGCGATGAGCATGAACCTCGAGCGCATGCTGAAGGCGTCGGGGCAGCCGGCGCGACACACCAGACCCATCCTGGAGATCAATCCCCAGCATCCGCTCATTACCAGGCTG
This sequence comes from uncultured Acidobacteriota bacterium, assembly GCA_963724645.1. Taxonomy (GTDB): domain Bacteria; phylum Acidobacteriota; class Vicinamibacteria; order Vicinamibacterales; family SCN-69-37; genus CAVXSP01. Next base: position 492,649 of record CAVRVJ010000001.1, on the reverse strand, counting down.
CGCAGCGAGCCGGACAGCGGCCGGTTCTCCAGTTGGAGTCACATCCTGTTCGACCAGGCGACGCTGGCCGAGGGCGGCCAGATCGACGACCCGGCGACGTTCGTCAAACGCCTCAATGAATTGATGCTGACGCTGGCCGGACAGCCCCCATCGCGGATCTGGACACCGGACTGATCCGGCCTCTCCGGCCGACGATTTTCAGGGTACAGTCCCGCCAAGAGACGCACATACCGGTGCACCCCGACACTTCTGCACGCGCTGCCGGAGCAGCATCTCAACAGCCTGCTCGACCAATGGCGGACGGCGCCACGTTTGTGTGCTACGCGCGGGAGGATTCTGATTTCGTCCTCGCCTTGACGATTGACCTGAGAGCCCGCGGCATACTGATGTGGCTGGACGCGGATATTCCGGCCGCTGCGGATTGGGACAGCACGATCGACGAGCACTTACTGTACCTGCGCGAATCTCTTGATCGTTCTGTCGCCCGCCGCGGTCGCGTCGGCCGAGGTGAGGGGCGAACTGCGCATGGCCTTGAATCTGGCCAAGCCCATCGTTCCAGTGCTCTACCAACCCTGCGACATTCCCCGTCAACTACAGAACATCCAGTATCTCGATTTCACCTCGACGAACGACACCGACGCACGTCGTGACGCCCTTGCCGCCGCTTTACGGTCGAGGCCCCAGGACGGGGAGCCGCGCAGGCATCGACCGGACGGACTGGTCGGTCGAGACCTGCGCAATCGGGGGGACTTTCTGGACGAAGCCAGGAGCGAAGTCGCGGAACGGTTGGCGCAGTCGCTTCACGTCGGAATGCTGAACGTCCTCAAGGAAAAACAACCCGAACAGGTGACGCGGCAGTGGGACCCGGAGGTCAAGATTCGTGATCAGCAACGGACTCCGCTCGGGCCCGACACAGGTATCGTGCAGATCTTCGACGACGACGCAGTCGGGGGCAAGTTACTGATTCTCGGGGCGCCCGGGTCCGGGAAGACCACGGCGTTGCTCGAGCTCGATCGCGAGCTCATCATGCGGGCGGAACAGGACGTCGCCGAACCGATGCCCGTCCTCTGCAACCTGTCTTCGTGGCGGGAGGACGGCCAGGGGCTCGCCGTCTGGCTGGTGGATCACTTGAAAGTGAAATACGGGGTCCGCAAGGATCTCGGCAACGCATGGCTGAACGACCGATTGCTCGTGCCGCTCCTCGACGGCCTTGATGAAGTGACCCCGGAGCACCAGGAAGCATGCGTGCAGGCCATCAACCGCTTCCAACAGGACTTCCGACCGCAGCACATCGTTGTCTGCTGTCGTCTCGCCGAGTACCAGAACTATCGAACCAAGCTGCAATTGAACGGCGCGGTGCGCTTGTTGCCCCTGGCCGACGACCAGATTCGCCAGTACCTGCTGCGCGCAGAATCGCCGGCTCTCTGGCAGGGCATCAGCGGCGATCACGAGATGTTGGAGCTGGCACGATCGCCACTTCTGCTCCGCATGACCACCGTCGCGTACGAGGAAACGTCGCCCGAGGAATGGCAGCGCCTGGCATCAGCGTCCGAACGTCAGGCGCATCTGTTCGACGTTTACATTCGGCGCGTGCTGTCTGATGACACGACCGCTCAACAATTCTCGAAAGCCCAAACGATCGAATGGCTGGGATGGCTCGCGAAGACGATGAAGGAGCACGGCGAGGCGGAGTTGCTGATTGAACATCTACAACCGACATGGCTCCCGTCGGCAACCCAGCGGCGCGTCTATGGGTTAGCGGTGTTCGTGAGCGCTGCCGTCGTGTTCGTTCTTGTCACGTCGGTCGGCGGGTGGCTGTTCGAGCTGGTTCCAAGGGGCGCGGTCGGCTTCGAGTATCTCAACGTCGCGGCGAAAACGTGGGGACTGACCGCCTGGCGGCGACACGATCTTCTGTCCATCATCGTGATCGGACTCGCGGCCGGACTGATTGTGGCACTTCGGAAAACAATCCAGCCAATCGAGACGCTCGTCTGGTCCTGGACGAAAGGTTGGCACGGTATGACGAGCGGGCTGCGCAGGATGTCGCTCGTCGGGCTCAACCAAATGGCGTATGTCGGGCTGGTGGCGGGCTTGCTCGCTGGTGTCGGCATGCTGTGGAGTATCTGGGCTGCCGAGAAGGGCAGCCCTGAGCTGGCTCGATTCAGTGTGGCCGGGTACATCGAGGCCGCCGTCGCCGTGCTTTCTTTGGTCGTCGCGATTCTGCTGACGTTGCGGCCGAGTGCGTGGTTGGTTGGCCGCGCCGACACATCTGCGCGCGGATCGGCTGCGGACGCCATTGTGAGCGGACTCGCCTTGTGTGCGGGCGCGTCGCCCAATATGGGTCTGGTTCTGGGAGGGTCTGCCGGCCTGAGTTTCGGGCTCATCGTTCGATTCAGCGGCGCTTCGAACCTGCTGTCAGCGGCGAGGTTTGCCGACGCCCTCGTCATCGGGCTCATCAGTGGGTTTGGGGCTGGCGCGATTGCCTGGGCGACTCAGAGCGTCAGGAGTGGGTTGATCGACTATGTCGCGGTCTGGATGCTCGGTGGTGTCGGCGTCGCCGCAACCGCGGCGTTGTTCGTCGGCGTGGCGGGCGGGTTCAGAAACCCTCGTGCAGCGGCGGTGCATCCCGCCAACGGACTCGGGCGCAGGGGGATGGAATCGTTGGGGATCGGCGTCATCATCGCCACGGTCTCCGGATTGATGACCAATGTGGCTCGGCATACAGGCGGATTACCGCTCGTGCGTGGTATCGCGCTCATGAGTGCAAGACTCGGCGCGGGATGGATCAGTAGTCTCTTGTGGGCGCTTCTCGTAGCAACGCTCGCTGGCTTGTTGGGGATGGTGATGGGCGCGTTCCTCGGCGCCCTCTTTGGTGTGCTCCATGGACTGACCGGGCCTGACATCGAGAGAAGGACTGTGCCGAATCAGGGTATCCGGCAATCCGCGGCGAACGTGAGACTCTTTGCGCTCGCGGGCATACTGATTGTCGGCGTTCCGTACGGCCTGATGAACCTGATCGTTGCTGCAGCGTGGACGCGTGTGGCACCGGACGCGCTGGACTGGGTGCATTTCGCGCTGGGTCCCACGGTGTTGTTCGGGTTGATGGGAGGCCTTGTCCCTGGCGCCGCCGTCATTCAGCACTTCACGCTGCGATTCGTCCTCTGGTGCTTCGGCCTCGCGCCCTGGCGCACCATCCGGTTCTTGAATTACGCGACAGAGAGGATGCTTTTGCAGCGAGTTGGCGGACGCTACAGGTTCATTCACGATCTTCTGAGAGAACATTTCGCGTCGATGCAACCCGCGCCCGGCGTTGTCCCGGACTAATTCCGGTCGGCCGGGCTCTAGCTCACGCCGGCATCCACAGCGGCCGGCAAACGGTCTCGGGTCGCCAGCAGCAACTCGATCGCGTCCGCGAGGTGCTCATCCGTAATGTGATGATCGCCCCGCTCAACGCGCAGCAACTGGGCTTTCATCAGCACATCGACGGCGCGGAAGCCTTCGGGGGCCTCGAACTTGTAGCAGGCGAGTTCCACTTTCAAGCCATTGGGATCCGTCAGATAGATCGAATCCATGAAGCCGCGATCGCGCTGAATGAACTCGATGCCGCGCTCGCGTAACCGGGCCGGGGCCTGCGCGAAGGTGGCTCTCGAGACATTGAACGCCAGGTGTTCCACGCACCCGACTTCCCGCGGCGCCGGCCGGCCCGCATCTCCACGGGACTCGTTGGTAAAGACGGTGAGCAGACGTCCGTCTCCCGGGTCGAAGTAGAGGTGGTTCTCATCGGCTTTGCCCAGATTGGGCTGCTCGAGGACGAACGGCATCCCCAACGCACCCTGCCAGAAATCCAGTGCGCTTTGCCTGGTCGAACCGACAATTGTAATGTGATGAACTCCTTGAACCTGAATGATCTTCACGCGTCGGCTCCTTCAGGCTTCCGAACACCTGGGCGTCGAGTATGCGACGTTCTGGCGCCGAAGCCCATCAACTTCTCGCCGGCCTCGATCTTCCTGCGTAAGACGTTCTCGGCGCGCGACGCGTCTCCGATCTCGAACACCATGTCCAGCGCCGGCCCGGGCGCTCCGCCGTGGAGGGGTCCCTTGAGGGCTCCCAGTCCGCCGACGACGGCGGACACCAGATCCGACCCGGTTGACGTAATGACCCGGGCGGTGAATGTCGAGGCATTGAGCCCGTGATCGATCACGGTATTGAGATACGTCTCCAGCCCTCTGACCCGCTCCGGATCCGGAACCTCTCCGTTCAGCATGTACAGGAAGTTGGCGGAGCTGCGTGGTCGCGGCGACGACTCCTTCCAGTCCGCTGGTCACCATATTGGCAACGTAGCGTCCATGTATGATCCTGTCAACGTCACCATGCTTCAACGTCCTTCGCCGTCAGGGATTGGGAGCGCGCCATGAACGAGCCCGATGAGGATTTCGCCGCGCTGTTCGAGGCGTCGCTCCAGACGAAACGCTTCGAGAAGGGTCAGACGATCGAGGGCACGATCGTCGCGATCGGCCAGGAGGTGGCGTTCGTCAACGTCGGCGGCAAGGGCGAGGCCATGATCGAGATCGACGAGCTGAAGAACCCCGATGGCGCGCTCGAAGTCGGCGTCGGCGACCGCATCCAGGCGGTGGTGGTGTCGACCGCGGGAGGGCTGACACTCTCGCGGAAGCTTGCGCGCGGAGCCGCGACCGAGCGGCAGCTCGAAGACGCGTTTCACGCCCGGCTTCCCGTGGAAGGTAAGGTGGAGCGCGCTATGAAGGGCGGATATGAGGTCCGCATCGGCCACCAGCGCGCCTTCTGCCCGATCTCGCAGATCGACACGCGCCGGAACACGGACCCGGCCGAGCACCAGGGGCGCGTCTATACATTCCGGATTATCGAATACAAGGAAGGCGGCAGGAACCTCGTCGTCTCGCGCCGGGTGCTTCTGGAGGAGGAGCAGCAGGCGCGCGCCGCCGAGATCCGGCGATCGATCGCCGTCGGCGCGGTGATCACTGGGCGCGTCACCTCCGTGCGCGACTTCGGCGCGTTCGTCGACCTCGGGGCCGGCGTGCAGGGTCTGCTCCACGTGTCCGAGATGGGATGGTCCCGTGTGTCGGATACGTCGCAGGTCGTCGCGCCCGGCGAGGAAATCACCGTCAAGGTCCTGCGCGTCGACGACGAGGGGCGCCAGATCGCTCTCGGGTTGAAGCAGCTCACGGCCGACCCGTGGTCCAGGGTCCAGGCCACGTACGAGGTAGGCCAGGTGCGAGCGGGCCGCATCACGCGCCTCGCGGAATTCGGGGCGTTCGTCGAGCTCGAGCCGGGAGTCGAAGGGCTGGCGCATGCCTCCACGTTCGCGCCGGCGAGCCGGCCGGACGGGTGGTCGCGGTCGGTGGCGCCGGGCATGACGGGGGCATTCGAGATTCTGAGCATCGATCCCGAGAAGAAGCGGATCGGCGTCGCGCTCGTTCCGGAGGGCTCGGTCGAGGAAGTGCGCGAGGACGCCAGACACGAGGATGCCGGCCCGGCGGAGGGGTTCGGATCGCTCGCCGACAAGCTCCGCAGCGCACTCAAGCCGCGGGAGAAGTGAAGATCGCCTTCATGGCCAGAGAGAACGGCCGGCGTTTACTTCACCGTGAATCTGACGTCCCGCCGCTCGCGATGTGAATCGAGCGTCGTCTCGACCGTCAACAGGTATTCCCCGGGCGCCAGTCGAGCGAGCGGCAGGTTCAGCGTGTAGTCCGCCGCACGTTTCTCGTCGAAGCGGCCGGGGTTCAATGTGGTCGCTTCGTCAAGCACCGCTTCGCCGCGATCGTTGACGATGCGCGCCGAAACCAGTGCCGCGGCCAGGGGCCCGCGACGACCCTGGTAGACACGGATGAATGCATGGACCACGTCACTCTGCGCAAACAGGCGAGTTGTCGTCGGCAAGACAGGCACCACCGCCGCAAGCGCGGCTTTGGGTGCCGCTGGCGAAGCCGGCGTGCGCTCGAGCATTAATCCCGACACCGACAGCGGCTCCTTGGTGTAATTCGGCACGTCGGCATAGGCGTAGACGCTGCCGCGACGTCTGGTCGACGTCTCGGTGCCAACGCGTATCTCGTATCGTCCGGGTGGGACGTCCAGCCGCAGCAGGATGTCGTACTGCAGGACGGGGTTCGTGCTCGAGACGCTTCCCAGATCCATCGTCGTTCGTTTCGAGGCGACGGAGTTGCCGTCGAGATCGTAGGCATGGGCCAGAACGCTCAGCATCGGTCCGCCGGCGCGCGCGTCGCTGGCCGGTTGCTGAACGCCGATCGTGAGCGCGACCGCGGCGCCCGGCTTGCCGGCGATCGCAAATGGCGCCACGCTTACGCGCAGCGGCGTCTCCGTCATCGGCAGCAGACCTGTCACCGACTCGTCCAGCGGTGACGCCGGAGCAGCCGGCCGCTTCGACGCCGACCTGCTGGCGGAGGCGCCCGCGTAATAGCCGCTTCGCGTGCGCACTTCGACGCCGGGCCGATTCACTGTGACGTCGAGCCGTCTGAACCGTCCGTCCCCCTTTGCGGCGCTCGAGCGGAATCCGAGCAGGTAGTACGAGCTGTTCTCTTCGAAGATTCCCGGCACGCGCGCTTCCGGATCATCGTTCTTGGTGTCGAGAATCAGACGTCCGCCCGTACTCTCCGCGAGCATCTTGAGATCGTCCAGAGTGTCCTGGCGGGCGACGACGTCGCCGGGTGGAGATCCCGGGTCAATGCCGTAGATGTTGATGTTGGCCTGCTGCGCCTCGCGCTGCAGCTGTTTCGACAGCAGGTCTTCGCAGGTGTTCGCGCGTCCGTTCTCCGTCCTGACTCTGAAACCAGGACTGACGAGGAGAATCGTCTTGCGCCGCTGCGGTTCGGACTGGAGCGCCGCAGACACCCGCAGCAGTTCGTCGAGCACGAGTACGGACGGCGACGGCGGCACCGGGCCGCACGATCCTTTGTAGCGATTCAGTGAGATCGTCGGTCGCCGCCCCACGAACGAGCTGATCGCCGCCCGGATGCGCGCGCGATCCGCCGTGAAGTCCTGCGCGCGGTCGTTCTCCTCGGTGTAGACGACCGAGACCAGATCCTCCGGACCGACCTGGTTCATGATCGTCTCCACGACGCGGGACGAGGTCGCCGTGGTCCAGACATCCGTCCAGTAGCTGTTTCGGTTGACGACACGCTGGATCAGGTCGTCGAGGACGACGACCACGAGCCGGCCGTTGAAGGGGTGATTGTCCGTGACGTCGGGTGCCACCTCGCGCATCCACGTCGTTCGTGGGATGACGAGATCGGGCACGTCGAACGCCTGGAACGCGATGATCGTCTGCGGTCGGCCGTCCTCGAAGACTGTAAAATCCGCCGCCGTCAGGCCGCGCACCGGGTGATGGTCGCGGTCAAGGACTGAGACGTCGAGTTGGACCACGTCGACGGCCGACCGGAACGTGGACACCGGCGGCTCCTGCAGCGCCGAAGCCCCCGTGTGCCACATCAGCAGTGCACACGCAAGCATGGCCCAGGCCAGACCTGCCACGGGGCGCATGGGCCGCACGCCCAACCGCAATTCATCGCGAGACGGCGGTGTGGCGCGCGGGGCCGTCATCTAATCCCGGAAAGCCCCGGAAAGCACTTGACTTGACGTGGTATCGTGGCGCGCCCGCGAGGGGCGCGGGCGCAGACTACCACGTCGGCTTACGTAAGCAGCGCGGCCTTGCCGTACTCGACGCACTTTGCGATTTCGGCGTCCCACGTGGATCCTGCCGGAACGTTGTATTCGAATTCAATGCCGACGGGTATGGCCCACTTGTTCTTTTTCAGTAACTGCAACACTTCCTTGATTGGAGTGTCGCCCTGGCCCCACGGCATGTTCTCGGATCCGTCGTGGCAGAGTCGTTTGCGGTCCTTGAGGTGCATGCTGTAGATGCGGGAGTGCAGCTTCTCGATCAGCGGCACCGGACTGAGGCCCGTCCCCGCGACGTAGTGGCCGATGTCGAGCTGCAGGCCGTTCCGCGGCGACTGGGCCATGACTTCATCCCACGCGTTGATCGTCGCCGTCGTGTGCAGGTGGTAACCAACATTCACGCCGTGCTTCGCCGCGAAGTCGCCGATGCGCTTGGAGAGCACGCGGTCCGACGGCTGCTCCATCGTGATCTGTGTGGCGCCCAGCGCTTTGGCGGCATTGAACGTGTAGTCGTACTCGGCGTCGGGCATGCCCATGGTCAGCGTCAGCCGGTAGGCGTAGATCGTCACGCCGGCGTCGGCGAACTTCTGCCGGACATCGGCAAATCTCGTCATCGGCACGGTTGTGCGCCACGTCGTCACTGTGTCGGCCTGAGCGCGCGCCGCCGCCTGTTGTTCGGGAGTTTGTGCGGCTCGTCCCCCTCCCGCCCCGGCGGCGCCAGGGGCAGCGCCACGCGCCAACGGTACGCCGTTCTCGCAGGGGATTGCGCCGGGCGCCGGAGACGTCGTTGCGGCGCCCGCCGCGGCGCGGCCAGGCCCGCCGCCGGCCTGAGCGGCCGCTCCCGCGCCGCCCGCCCGCGCGGCAGGCTGCGGCGCGCCGAGGTAGCGCTCCACGACGGCGTTGCTCAGCTCGGTCTGGCTCACGCCCAGCCGTACGAGCGCCTTGAGCGCGCCTTCGAGATCCGACGCCTCGGGACCGAAGCGATACGGCGCGAAGACGCCGAACGGCACTCCGCCCCAGACCGAGTTCGGCTTCGCCTGTACGGCGAGCGCCGCCCCGGCTCGTCCGATCAGCGTCGCGGCTGGCAGGGCCGCGAAAGCGAGTCTGCCGAAATCACGACGGGAGTACAACCGGGAACGATTCATCCGTTGAGTCATAAGTCGTCTCCAACGAAGGCCGTGACAAGAGAGGGCACTCCGGCCGGGCGCCTCTTTCTGTCTGAATACGTGTGTGGACCCACGCTAGCACACGGTCGTCTTGAATTCCCGATCAATCTTTGAATATGCGGAAAGTCACTTGACTTGACGTGGTAGGCTGCGCCGCGCCCTTGCGCCGGCATGAACGATCAGGGCAATCGCAGATCGAGCGGCGTCCTGGGCGCAAACTCACCTGCACGGGCGCGGGCGTGCAGCTCGGCCATCGTGGCTCCGGCTGTCCACGCGGCGAGCAACTTGTCCGGATCGAAGCTGGTGCCGATTGGATCGCGGGCGAACGCCGCCGTGTGCATGAACGCGGTTGACTGCGCCCAGTCGCCAAACACGTCGACTTGCAGCTCGAGGCTGTTGCCGTCGGGATCGACGAAATACATCGACATCGTCATACCGTGATCGAGGCAGGCGTGCGGGACGATGCCGAGCGCCTTCAGACGGGCGTAGGCGGCCAGCAGATCGTCGATGGAGCTGAATTCGTACGCCGTGTGGTGCAGCCCGGTGTGGCTGAGCTTGTCGGGATTGTCGCGGAGCTTCGGCGAGCAGAGCAGCGCGAGCCGGTGATTGGCGCCGTCGTTGGTGAGCCAGGCGCCGGGCGCGCTGCGGTGCTGCACGCGCATGCCGAGCACGGTCCCGTACCACTCGATCATCTCGTCGAGCCGGCACGTCTTCAGGTTCACATGATGGAGAACGGGACTCTTCACCGCGGGTTGATTCATAGGCGTCCACTCTACAGGAGGAACCAAACGAAGTTCACTCTCTGTCGGGCGGCCGCGAGGGCTTCGCAATCGACGGCATGGTGCCGGTGAGCGCCTCGAGGAATGCCTTCAGGTCTGCCTGTTCTCCGTCGGTCAGCCCGAGCGGCCGGATGAGTGGATCCAGGTTCGCGTTGGGCTCGCCTCCGCGATCGTAGAGCTCCAGGACGGCGTCGAGCGACTGCGCCGATCCGTCGTGCAGGTACGGCCACGTCAAGGCGACGTTGCGCAGGCTCGGGGTCTTGAACCGGCCGCGGTCCTGCGGCGACTTCGTCACGGCCTCGCGACCCACGTCCGGCTTCTCCTGGTTCATGCCCACGCCGAGGTTGTGGAAGGACTGATCCGACAACATTGATCCGCTGTGGCACCTCATGCAGCGCCCTTTGCCGGAGAATACGGCCAGTCCGCGCAGGGCTGCCGCCGACAGGGCCGTCGTGTCGCCCGCCAGGTGGCGATCGTAGGGGGCGGGTCCCGTGACGACCGTACGTTCGAAGGCGGCGATGGCTTTGGCGATGCCATCCTCCGTGGCGTCCGTCCCGAAGAGCGCGCGGAACTGATTCCGATAGCCCGAAATGGCGTTCAACTTCCGAATCGCATTCTCGAGCGTTTCGCCCATCTCAATCGGGTTGTGGATGGGACCCAGGGCCTGTTCCTCGAGCGAGGCGGCGCGCCCGTCCCAGAACTGGAACTTCATGTACGCCGCATCGAGGATCGTGCCGGAGTTTCGGTTGCCGACCTGGCCCTTGATGCCGGTGTCCGTTGCGTTGTGATTCGCCCAACCCGCGGACGGATCGTGGCACGTTGCGCAGCTGATGGTGTTGTCGGCCGACAAGCGTGTGTCGAAGTACAACTGGGCGCCGAGCGCGACCTTGTCGGCAGTCTGCGGGTTCCCCTCGGGAACCGGGACCGGAGGTCGCTGGCCGGCATATTGAGCGCCAAGCGTAATAACCGCGAGCCCGAGAGCAAGCGCGAATAGGACTCTTTGCATGGCACACCCCTGCTCGTGTACGCAATCCTCGTGCCGCAGACGTTTCCCAACGAACCAGGAACAGGCGGACGGGTGCCCGTGCGTGGTGACGAAGAGTCCCCGGTCGCAACCAGGAAAAGTCCACACGATCCGACCCCACGTTAGACTCGATGCCGTGACTGCCTTCGCGCTCCCCGATCTTCGCTCCGCCAGTTGTCGGTGGCTGTGACCCTTCAGCGGCCTCGACTCGGCGCGTTCGGCGTCGGTCGCATGGGACAAGTGCACGTGGAGACGCTCGTGCGGTTGCACCGGGAGCGCCGCGTGGACTTCGTCGCGATTGGCGATCGGCACGACGCGACGATGGCGTCAGCCCGAGCCTTCACGGCGGAGTTGGCGGGCGCTGATTTCGCTTCGAACTTGTCCTGCTTCGCAAACCCGGAGGAGATGGCGGCGATGGCCGGGCTTGACGCGGTCGTCGTCGCCTCGCGTACTGAGCATCATGCGACAGACGCGCTCGCGTTCACCCGACGGGACATCCCTGTGCTCGTCGAGAAGCCGCTGGCAGGGTCAGTGGTTGAAGCAGCGGCGCTCGTGCGGGAGGTTGGAGAGAGCGGTCATCGCCTCCTGCAGGTCGCGTTTCAGCGCTGGTACGACGCCGCGACACGCGTCGCCCTGGAATGGGTCACGCAGGGTCTCATCGGATTCCTGCAACAGACGCATCACGTGCTTCAGGACAAGAACCCCACACCCGAGCGCTACCAGAGCTGCGGCATCACCGCTGACATGGCGATTCATCTCGTGTTCGAGGCGATGAGTTTCAGAGGCTTCGAGCTGCCTCGTCGCGTCCAGGCACTGCGGTTTCTCGCGCCTCCGTACGACGACAGGGCTGGCGAAGGTGCGAACGTCGTCCACGTGTTCTGCCAGTGGGCCGACGGGTCGCTTGCCCATCTGTGGGGCTCCCGAAGTAACCCGACCGGCTACGACAACGGATTCAAGCTGATCGGGACCGGCGGACGGATCGACGTCGGCGAATTCGTCGGGGATTTTGGCCCTATCGTTGCGCGGTTGTGGCGAGGGGTGGGCCTCGGGCCGATGCCGCGCGGAACCTTGACCGACGCGCGTGAGTTACGGATGACGCGACCCGGACCGTCCCACCCCGATTTCTACGCCCGCTTCGCCGCCGCCTATGACGGAGAGCTTCACGAGTTCGTCGAGTGCGTGGCCACCGGCGCCTCGTTCGAGCCCGGCCTCGAGGTTGGATGGAAAACGCTGCTCGTGGCCAATGTCGCGGAACAGAGCTCACGGATGAACGGCCGGGTGTTCGACCTCACGCGTTCTGACGGCGGCCCGATCTTGACGGCGGACGACGCGGCGGCGCTGGCCGTGTCGATCGGCGTCGCCTGATCGATTCGCCCTTATTCTTGCCGCAGCGCGACGAGCGGATCGACGGAAGCCGCCCGGGTGGCCGGCGCGAGGCACGCGATGAGCGCCGTCGTCAGGAGCGTGAGCGCGATGGAAGCCAGCGTCCTCCAGTCCATCGCGCCCGAGCCGAATACCAGGCCTCGCATCGCATTGGCGGCGAAATACGCGCCGATCGATCCGAGCAGGGTGCCGAGGATCGCCGTTCTCATCCCGTCGCCCAGGACGAGCCGAAGCACGCGCGGGCGTCCGGCACCGAGCGCCATGCGCAGTCCGATTTCATGGGTGCGCTGCGCCACGACAAACGACATGACGCCGTAGATGCCGAACGCCGCCAGCAGGAGGGCCACCGTCGAGAAGCCGCCGAAGAGCACCGTGTTGAAGCGATCGTTTGCGATCGACTCGCTCACCAGCGTCTCCATCGACTTGACGTCGGCGATCGGCAGATCGGCATCCAGCGAGCGCACGACCGCCGCCGCGCTTCGGGCGATCGATTCCGGGTCTCCGGCTGTTCGAATGGCCATCGCGGCCTCCGGCCACGGGCTCTGCAGGAATGGCACGTCGATCTCAGGGAAGCCGTCGTTTCTCGGACCGGCGTTCCGCACGTCACCGTACACCCCGACGATGCGCCACTCGACCGGCGGCCCCAGGCGCGTCTCCCCGGGGATCAGTTGCTCGACGACCACGCGTTGCGTGAGCGGATCCACGTTCTTGAGATACCGCGTGATGAATGTCTGGTTCACGATCGCCACCGGCTCACTGCCGGCGCGATCCTGATCGGTGAACGCACGCCCGCGGGTGATCGTGATGCCGAACGTCCGAAAATAGTCCGGGCTCACCATGTTGAACCCCGCGCCCTGCCGCTGCGAACGGTCCTTCGGCGGCTGTCCGGCAAGGAAGAACGGCATCCCGAAACTCGTGCCTTGGACCGGCATCCCCGTGGACACCGAGACCGCTCGAGCGCCTGGCAGCGCGCGCATGCGATCGATCAACTGACTGTAGAAACTGGTGACCTGTCCGGTATCCGTCAGCCGTCCTCGCGGAACCGGCAGGCTGAAGGTCAGCAGGTGCTCGGCCTGAAATCCCAGGGTCACGTGGGAAAGCGTCACGAGACCGCGAATCGCGAGTCCACCGCCGGTGAGCAGCGTCAGGGCAAGCGCGAATTCCAGCACCACCAGCACCTGCTGGAGCCGATGACGCCGGCCGATGACGGAACGGCCGGCGTCCTTGAGGGCCGCGCTCACATCACCGCGCGTGCCCTGCCAGGCTGGGACCAATCCAAAGAGCACGCCTGACAGTATCGACACGGCGAACGTGAACAGCAGGACCGGCAGGCTGAGCCGTACGTCGGCCTCCGACGGCAGCGTGTAGGGCGGCATCAGCCGCATGATGCCCGCGAGGAGGCCAGCGGCCAGCGCCACACCTGCCAGACCGCCAAGTCCCGCGAGGATGACGCTCTCGGTCAGAAACTGCCGGACGATCTCGCCGCGCGACGCGCCCAGCGCGCCGCGGATTGCGAGCTCGCGCTGGCGGGCCATGCCGCGCGCCAGGAGGAGATTGGCCACATTCGCACACGCAATCAGCAGCACGAATCCAACGGCGGCGAGCAGCAGCCAGAGTCCGCTGATCGTGTCCTTGCTCAGGAAGTTGTTCTTGAGCGGCTCGACGCTCGCGCTCCAGCCGGTGTTCGATTTCGGATTGACCTCGGCGATGCGCTTCGTCACCGCGACCATGTTCGCGTTCGCCTGCGCCAGCGTGACGCCGCGTTTGAGGCGCCCCATCACGAGAATCCAATGGAAATCGTGATTGAGCTGGTCGGGAGTGAACGCCAGCGGTACCCACGCGAGATCCTCCAGCCGATCGGCCGGACCCGCGGCGAGCACCCCGACGACGGTGAACGGCTTGCTGTCGATCCGCACAGGCCGTCCGACGACCTGGCGGTCGCTGCTGAAATGCTGGCGCCAGAAGCGATTGCTCAGGATCACGACCTGGTCGTGTCCGGACACACCCTCCGACTCCGTGAAATTACGGCCGAGCTCGAAGTCGTACCCGACCATCGACAGCCAGCCCGGCGTCACGGCGCGGGCCTGAACTTTCTGGGGCTCTTCGGCGGTCGCCAGGTTGAGGCTGCGGCCGGTCCACGCGTTCAGCCCTTGAAAGACCGAGGACTGGTCGCGCCAATCGATGAAGTCGCCCGCCGAGACGCCGTTGCGGTGCTCTTGAATCCGGGACCACACCATGACGAGCTGGTCGGGCTCTGGAAATGGCAGCGGTGCGAGCAGCGTCGCATACACAACGCTGAAAATCGCAGTGTTCGCGGCGATGCCGAGCGCGAGCACCGCGACCGCGACAGCCGTAAAACCGGGGCTGCGCCGCAGAAGACGAACCCCATAGCGAGCGTCTCTCAGCATCGTCATGCGCGTCCCTCCGCCGGTGAGTTGCCTGTGGAGAACGGTGGACAGTTACACGGAAGTCACTCGACTTGATATGGCAGCCTCGCGCGCCTGTAGGCGCGCTGGCGGCGTTTACCACGTCAAGTCAGGTGACTTCCGGGTTTAGACGGACGGAAAGGAGTGGCGGTTCGCCTCGGAGTCCACGCGGTGACGGCAAAACTTGTTCCGTGCGGACGAAGGTGGCAAGCTTGGCGGCAAAGTTTCATCAGGAGGGCGGGATATGCCGACTATCGTCTTGCTTTCGGTACTGGCGGGATTGCTCCTTCAACAACCCACGCCGCCTCCTTCCGGCGTCGACTTCGAATTCTTCAAAACGCGTGTGCAGCCGATCTTCACCACGAAGCGTCCCGGCCACGCACGCTGCATCTCGTGCCATTCCATCGGCACTCCCATGCGTCTGCAGCCGCTCACGCCGGGAAGCGGGACCTGGAGTGACGAGGACTCCCGCCTCAACTTCGAGGTCGTGCGCCAGCGGATCGTGCCGCGCAATCCAGACGCCAGCAGGTTGCTGCTGCATCCCCTCGCGGAGCCGGCCGGCGGCGACCCGCACCACGACGGCGGCAAGCATTGGGCATCGAGGGATGATTCGGAGTGGCAGACGCTGGCCGCGTGGGTGCGGGGCGAGGGGCTCACACGTTCCACGTCCGTGACGCCCGGCAAGGTCCGCATCATTCAGACGAACAGCGCGGGAGACAACGTCCACGTCATCGATCCCGCCACGAACCGGGTGGTGGGCGAGATTACTGGCATCGAGGTGAATCATGGCGCCGCGGCCGCCCCTGATGGCCGCCATCTCTACATCAGCAACGAAGCCGACAGCACGCTCGATGTGGTCGACGCGACGTCGCTCCGGGTCACGAACAAGATTCCGCTCAGTGGCCACCCGAACAACATCGCCGCCGGCCGTGATGGGCGCCGCGTGTACGTGGCGATCTCGCAGGCGCCCGGTGCGATTGACGTCATCGACACGGTGTCGCTGCGCCGTGTGAAAACGATTGAGGTGAAGGGCGCCGTCCACAATACCTACGTCACACCGGACGGCAAGTTCGTGGTCGCCGGGTCGATCGTCGGCAAGAACGTGACGGTGATCGACGCCGTCACCGAGCAGCCGGTCTGGACCCTGAACTTCGATCTCGGGGTGCGTCCGATGGCGTTCGAACGGAACGCGGATGGCTCGACGAAGCGGATATTCGTCCAGCTCACGGAGCTCAACGGATTCGCGATCGTCGATTTCGCGACGCGCATGGAGACCGGCCGCATCGAGTTGCCGAAGATCGCCGCCGGGAAGACGCCCGGTCCTCGAAGGCGGCAACGCTTCCCATGGTCTGGCGGTGACATCCGACGGGACCAGGCTGGTCGTCAACAGCCGGCTCAACAGCGCGATCTACTCGTATTCGCTTCCCGACCTGAAGCTCGTCGGGACGGCCGATGTCGGCCGTGCGCCGGACTGGGTCACGCTGACACCCGACAGCAAGACCGCCTACGTGGCAAATGCCGGATCCAATTCGGTGTCGGTCGTCGAACTCCAAACGATGCGGGAAGTCACTCGTATTCCCGTAGGACAGGTGCCCAAACGGAACATCACGGCGGTTCTGCAATCTCAATAGCAGCAGCGGCGATCGGGTTCGTTCATCGAACATGGCAGAAACACATCCCAACTCGCGGCTGGAAGCCTTCTGCGATGGAGTATTTGCAATAGCCATGACGTTGCTGATTATCGATGTCAGGATGCCGTCATCCGCGGCTATTAACAGCACTCGTGATTTCTGGCTTGCACTCAGGCACATTGCTCCGTCGATATTTGCTTTTGTCTTGAGTTTCACCGTCATCCTCATCACCTGGTTCAATCATCATGCCGCCTTCAAACTGGTGAATCGATCCTCGGCCTCGTTTGTTTACGCGAACGGCCTGCTGCTGCTGACTGTTGTGGCACTTCCATTTACAACCTCGCTGCTCGGCGAATATCTTCTGACCGACCATGCCGCGCCAGCGGTCGTTATCTATGACGGCGTGGCCGCGGTTCAGGCGGTTGGCTGGATTCTTGTAAGTGGCGCAGCCCTTAGAAATCAATTGACCAGGAATGACAAATCAACGGTCGCAATGCGTGAAAACCGTCGAAGTGGGTATTTCGCATGCGCACTCTATTCAGGACTGGCGCTCATAGCATTCTGGTTTCCTCTTACCGTTGCCGTCGTGACGGCCCTGCTCTGGGCGTTCTGGTTGATCTACGGAATCAGAATCCGGAGTGAATAGAGCCACTCGCTTGACGTCGCCGCGCCGACGGGATAGCAGAGAGGACCTGCTGCCGGCCATCGGAAGCCGCGCCGGTACAGTGCGACCCGATATACTCACGCCCGTGATGGCCCTGGGCGCGGGCACGCGAATCGGTCCCTACGAGATCACCGGCGCGATCGGCGCCGGCGGCATGGGCGAGGTGTACAGAGCCCGCGACACGCGGCTGGAGCGGGACGTCGCCATCAAGGTCCTGCCGGCGTCGTTTGCCGCCGACGCGGACCGGCTCCGCCGGTTCGAACAGGAAGCCAGGACCGTTGCGCAGGTCAGCCATCCCGGCATCATCGCGGTGTTCGACGTCGGCATTCATGAGGGCGCTCCGTACCTCGTGACGGAGCTGCTCGATGGCGGCACCCTGCGGCTTCGCCTGAGCGAAGGCCCCCTGCCCGCGCGCAAGGCCAGCGACTACGCGCTGCAGATTGCCAACGGCCTCGCGGCCGCGCACGAGCACGGCATCGTGCACCGCGATCTGAAGCCCGAGAATATTTTCGTCACGCGCGACGGACGCGTGAAGATCCTCGACTTCGGTCTCGCCAAGCTTGCGCCGGGACGCCCGGGCAAGACCGGCGAGGACACGACGATGTTGCAGGCGGACACGACGCCGGGCATGGTGATGGGAACCGTCGGGTACATGTCGCCGGAACAGGTGCGCGGAGGCGCCGCCGACCATCGCTCGGACATTTTCGCGTTTGGCGTCGTGCTCTACGAGATGCTGAGCGGCCGGCGCGCGTTCGCACGCGACACGCCGGCGGAAAGCATGACCGCGATCCTTAAAGACACGCCGCCGGAGATCGATCCATCCGGCTCGCAGGTCTCGCCGGCTGTCGACCGCATCGTCAGCCGATGCCTCGAAAAAGATCCGGCGCAACGGTTCCAATCGGCGAAGGATCTCGCCTTTGCGCTCCAGAACGTCACCGGATCGAGCGGGCGGGCACTCACGGCGGATGCCCCTCGAGCACGATCGAAAGCTCCGTGGATGCCGTGGGCAGTGGCGACGGCGTGCGCCATCGCGTCGCTGGCGATCGCCGCGATTCATTTCCGCGAAGCGCCGCCTGAGGACCGGCTCGTCACCTTCAACGTGCCGCCGCCGGACAAATCGTCCATCAGCTACGCCAACGTGTCGCCTGACGGCCGCCAACTGGTGTTTCGTGTCACGGAAGCGGGCGGCCGGCGGCGGCTCTGGGTGCGGTCGCTGGACACGCTGACCGCGCGGCCGCTCGACGGCACCGAGGAAGGCGATCGCCCGTTCTGGTCACCCGACGGACGCTTTCTTGGATTCTTTGCCGGCAAGCAGATCAAAAAGATTGACGTTCACGGTGGACCAGCCCAGATCATTGCGGACATCGGCACGGAATCCGCGAACGGCGGCATCTGGAGTCCGGACGGCACGATTCTCTTCTCATTGACGCTGAGCGGGATTCAGCAGGTGTCGGCCCAGGGGGGCCGGCCGCGGCCGCTGACCACCCTCGACACCACCCATCATGAGACGCGGCATTACTTCCCCAACATGCTGCCGGACGGCGATCACTTCACCTATGTCGTGACGAGCTCCGAGCCGGAGACTCGCGGCCTTTGGGTGGCGTCGATCTCCCATCCCGCGGCGAAGCGGCGGCTGCTCCCGGACCTTACGGAGGGCATGTACTCGGCGGGTCACCTGCTCTTTGCGCGTGGCGGGACCGTGCTGGCGCAGCCGTTCGACCCGGGTCGCCTGACGTTCAGTGGCGAGGCCACTCCCGTGGTCGACCACGTGAACTACAGCGCCATTCTCGGCTTCGCGGATTTCTCCGTGTCAACCACGGGCACACTCGCGTACATCGCGCAGGGCGACCCGTGGCGGCTCACCTGGTTCGACCGGAGCGGGACGCCGCTCGGCGCGTTCGGCGCCCCTGGCGCGTATGGGTCCCTGGCGCTGTCGCCGGACGGAACCCGCGTCGCCGCCGATGCGAATTCCAACAAAGATCCGCATTACGAAATCTATGTCTTCGAGCCGGCCCGGGATACGACGACGCAACTGACATTTGGCGAAGCCTCCGGGAATTTTCCGAAGTGGTCGCCCGATGGGGCCACGATCGCGTTCGGATCGAATCGAGACGGCGAATACGACATCTACCGGAAGCCGGCGAATACACCAGGCGGGGATACCGTGCTTCTGAAGAACCGCCAGAACAAGTTCCTCATGGACTGGTCCCGGGATGGCCGATTCCTCTTATATGGAGAGGCCGATCCCGCGACCGGCAAAGAGGGGCTGTGGGTGCTGCCGCTGGAAGGGGATAAGAAGCCCCAACCGTACCTCGCTCCGGACTTCGACTATCGCGGCGCGCGGTTTTCTCCCGATGGGCGATTCGTCGCATACGACTCCGACGAAGCCTCGACCGTGCAGGTGTTCGTCCAGTCGTTCCCTGCAGGGCACGGCAAATGGCAGATCTCAACGCAGGGCGGCGATCGGCCACGGTGGCGCGCCGACGGCAAAGAGCTCTACTACCTTGCCCCCGGCGGCAAGCTGATGGCTGTGGAAATCAGCGCTGCCGCGGGCCTCAACCCGAGCCCGCCGAAGCTCCTCTTTGAGACCTGGATTCGCGGCGCGCTGGCCGAATACGAAGTGTCGCGGGACGGGCAGCGATTCCTGGTTCTGGCTCCGGAAAAGGATGCCTCACCGATGCCGGCCACGGTGCTGCTGAACT
Source organism: uncultured Acidobacteriota bacterium (assembly GCA_963724645.1). GTDB lineage: Bacteria > Acidobacteriota > Vicinamibacteria > Vicinamibacterales > SCN-69-37 > CAVXSP01. The sequence continues at coordinate 473,203 of CAVRVJ010000001.1, read as the reverse complement.
GGACGTCGCTGCTCAAGAAGTAGGTGTTCGCTGCCTGCCTCGGCCTCGTTCCGACTTCGAGCAGCGCGTCTATCTCGTCCGCAGGTACGCCATGAGGTCGGCGACCTGGGCAGGCGTGTAGTTCTCCAGCAGAGCGTTGTGACGCTGGCGGGCAGCCGCCATCCTGGTGTTGTGCAGTGCGTCGAGCTTGAACGACGGCGGACCGCTGAGGCTTTTCGGCCTGAGCGCCTGCTCCCGGAGGGTCGTCGCATCGTACTTTTTCGCGATGTTCTCGAGATCGGCGGCGTGGCACGAGGCGCAGTTCCGATCGAAGTACAACTTTCCAGCGGCCGCATCTCCGGCCGTCAGCCCGGCCTCAATGATTTCCTTGTAGCGCCCCTGCTGTCGCGCGTAGTGGATGTAGCGCGCGATGTCGTGCAGTTGTTGATCGCTGAGATCAGAGAACTGCGGCATCGGCGAGAGTTTGGCGGTCTGGGGAATGCCTGACCGCAGGAGGGCCGCGATGCTGTCGCCATTGACGTCGGCGCCGACCAGCGCCGAGTGCATGAGGTCTGCAGCTTCGCCCCGCGCAACGAGCGTCATGCCGTGGCAGTACGCGCATCCGAACATCACGTACGTTTCCTTCGCGTGCTGCATCGCCGGGTCGGCCAACGGCGGCCCGATGAAGTCGATGTCATACCCCGGCCTGGCTCCGGCCGATGCCTGCGACGCGCCGGATTGGGCGGCGACGGTGCCGGCCGTGAGAATCATGCCGCACAACAACAAGCTGGGAACGTAACGATTCGACATGGTCGTTTCTGATGACTCCCAATCCCGGAAGTCACTTGACTTGATGTGGTGGCCTCGCGTGTCTGTGGGCGCGCTGGCGGCGTGTACCACGTCAAGTCAAGTGAACTTCCGTCTAAGACTGGACCGCTCGCTTACAGTAGTCGAACATCAACTGGACTTCTTCGACCTCCGGACGCAACGTGCCGTGCTCGAACTCGAGCAGGGCGACAATCGGCCACTCGTTGTCGCGGATCATCCTCAGCACCTGGATGAGCGGTGCGTCGCCCTCGCCGAACGGTGTGCTCCGGCCGTTGTTCTTCTTGCGGTCACCGAGGTGCACGCTCGACACGCGGTCGTGATGTTTTTCGAGAAACGCGACGCAGTCGCCATTGGCCGCCGTGAAATGACGGGTGTCGAGCGTCGCCCTCACGTTGGGTGACAACGCCAGTCCTCTGACGAAGCTCGCTTCGTTGTTGAAGGCATCCGGGTCCGACAGATTGTCGTGGTTGTGGATGCCAAGGAACATCCCGTGCTTGCCAGGGAATTGGGCGAGCCGCTCGGAGACCTTGAGGCCCTGGGAGCCGACACAGCCTCCGGCACCGAGCATCCTGGCGCCTTCGAACACCGCATCGATTTCGGCGTCGCTGTAACTGTCGTTCATGTTGACGTAGTACGTGAAGATCGCAATCCCCGCGTCCTCGAACTCCTTCTTGATCCTGCGGTAGTGATCGACCGGATTGCTGAGCCGCCAGGCCCGCAGCTGCTCCCGCGCCGCCTGGGCGTTTACGCCCGGGCCGGCAAAGCGCGGCTCAACCCAGGTTGCGTGCAGCTCGACCATGCCGAGGCCGTTCTGCACGAGGCGCTTGACCAGCGTGCCCCGATTCTCTGGCGTCATCGCCAGGTCGTGATAGCAAAACGGCTGCAGCCCGAACTGCACGCCGCCGATGAACGATCGATTGGAGCGGTTGGCGGACCCGTTGGCCTGTGCCAGGAGGCCCTCGCCAAATCGACCAAAGGTGGAAAGTCCCGCGATTGCGGGAAGGCCGAACAGGGCCAACTGGCCGAAGTCACGCCGCGTCATGGTCACGATCAGTTCCTCACGAAGAACGACGCTGAGGGCCTTTTCGCGCCACGATCGCCTGGACAGCCCCCGGCGCCGGAAATGCCACTGCCTGTGTGAGCCGTCGTGATTATGACTGAATCAAGAGCCTTCTGGGCCTGCCACGGCTGAGTGGGCCATACGGCATAATGGGGGGCCGGTTGGCGAAGCGCGTGCCCGATTGCCTGATGCGAGAGACTCCGTGAGGGTTGGACGCGACGCCCGTCGCCTGATCGCGCGCTGTCTGGTGCTCGGACTGATGTCGGCCTCAGTATGGGCGCAAGGCGGTTCGCCGCTGCGCTCGCTCAAGTCGATCGCGGTTCCAAAGCCGCCTGATCTCAGTCGCTACGTACGCGACGAGAAAGCGCTCGTCGCACTCGGCAAAGCGCTGTTCTGGGATGTGCAGCTCTCGAGCGACAACCGTGTGGCCTGTGCGACGTGCCATTTCCACGCAGGCGCCGATCATCGCCGTCAGAACCAGCTGTCCACGGTGAAGGATCCGGTCGCGCTGAATTGGGCTCTGGCCCCCGGCGATTTTCCTTTTGGCGCCAACTTCATGGCTGCGGGCCATCGGGCCGGGTCGGCGGGCGTCACGCCGCGGGAATTCGTCGGTCTCACGTACGACGGCGGGCCGGACCTGGGTGCCGACCGTATGGGCGAGGAGTATCCCAGCATCGGTGGTCTGAATCTTCGTCAGGTGACGCGGAGAAACGCGCCAAGTGTCATCAACTCCGTTTACACGTTCCGCAGTTTCTGGGACGGGCGCGCGAGCAACATCTTCAGTGGATGGACACCGTTCGGCGACGCCGATCCACGCGCGCAGGTGCTCGTCGACACCGATCGCGGGCTCGTCAGCGTCAAGGTTCGGATTGAGAATGCCAGCCTGGCGTCGCAGGCGGTCGGTCCGCCGCTCGATGCCGGGGAGATGTCGTACGGCGGACGGACGTGGCCGTTGCTCGGCAGGAAAATGATCGGCGCGCGGCCGCTCGCTCTGCAGAGGGTGGCGCCTGACGACAGCGTCCTGGGACCGTATGCCGGCGTCGCCGGCCGGGGATTGGCGCCAGAGCATACGTACTTGTCTCTGGTTCACGCGGCGTTCCAGCCGGAGTACTGGCGATCTCTCTCGCTGGTCGACCCGGGCGGCGTGACGCTCGGGCGCCGGCTGAGGGAGTCTGGCGAAGCCGGTTTTTATCAGTCCGAATACAACTTCCCGTTCTTCTTCGGCCTTGCGATCCAGGCGTACGAGTCGACGCTGATTTCCGACGACTCTCCGTACGACCGCTACCTCGACGGTCAGGGCAAGGCGCTCACGACAACACAGCAGATCGGCCTCGAGATGTTTCAGCGGCGCGCGTGCGCGACATGCCATGTGGACCCCGAGTTGACGCTCGCGACGTACAGCGGTGTCTTCGGCAACGCCGGCTTTGCCGGCCTCGGACCCGACGCCGGCTTCTTCTACACGGGCGTGGAGCCGGCCGCAAACGACATCGGTATCGCCGGCGCGGATCCGTCCGGACGGCCTTTCTCGAGGACCGCTCAGGTGAATGCCGGGGCTGCGGCGTCGCTGCGCGGGTTGTTCAAGACTCCCAGCCTGCGGAACGTCGAGCTCACGGGCCCATATTTCCACACAGGCAGCAAGTCGACGCTCGAGCAGATCGTCGATTTCTACACGGGCGGCGGCGACTATTTCTCGGGCGCACTGCGGCGGTGGGGCCCCGATGCGTCGGAGCGCGTCGCCATGCCGGCGTTCATGAAGGCATTCACCGACGATCGCGTGCGCTTCGAGCGCGCGCCGTTCGACCATCCGGAGTTATGCGTGCCGATCGGTCACGTCGAGGATGGCAAGGGCAGTGTCGTCGCACAGTCGTCGGACCCGCACGTTGCGGCGGAACACCGGGCGTTGATTCCACCGGTCGGCGCGAGCGGTAACCGCGTGCCCTTGCAGACGTTCGAGGAGCTTCTGCTCGGGATCGGCGCCGATGGTTCTCGAGCTCACACGCTGACGGAACCCTGCAGTGTTCGATAGGAGGTGATCGAGTGAGAACCTTCGGTTCTGCGCTTGGGTCCGCCGTCGCCTTGGCCGTGGTGATCGCTCTGGGGTCCCCGACAGGCCAAGCGCAAGGCGCCGTTGATGCGCATCTCGCATCGGCGCGCGCCGCCGCAGGCGCGGATTTTGGCGAGCTTTTTGCGACCACCTGCGGGCTGGTGAAGCCATCCGCCGCGGTGACCACACCGGCGGCCGCTCCGCAACAGGGGCCGTCCGGGCGCCCCGCCTGGCACGCCGAACCGGCGAAGGTCTTCGACAATCTCTACTTCGTGGGCCAGACGGAATACTCAGCCTGGGCGATCACGACGTCGGCGGGCATCATTGTCATGGATGCGATCTTCGATTATTCGGTGGAAGACGAGGTGGTGAACGGGTTGACGAAGCTCGGCCTCGATCCCAGACAGATCAAGTACGTGATCGTGAGTCACGCGCACGGCGATCACGTTGGTGGCGCGCGTTTCCTTCAAGACCGGGGCGCGCGCATCGTCATGTCAGCCGCCGACTGGGACATGATGGACCAATCGCAGGTGAACTTTCCCAAGCCGAAACGCGACGTGGCGGCAATCGATGGACAGCAGCTCACGCTTGGCGATACGACGCTGACGTTGTACATCACGCCGGGCCATACGCTCGGTACGATATCAACACTGATTCCGGTAAAGGACAACCGCACGACCCATGTCGCCGCGTACTGGGGCGGCACGGCCTTCAACTGGATGCGAGGTCCAGCCGGCTACATCACTCCTGATCGTCCGGCTCGCTTCTGGTTCGACACCTACACGAAGTCCGCGGAGCGTTTCCGCGACCTCGCGGATCGCGCGGGAGCCGATGTCCTCTTGTCGAACCACACGAACTACGACGGGTCGAAGGCAAAGATTCCCGCGTTACAAGGGCGGGCTCAGGGCACGCCGCATCCGTACGTCATCGGCAAGACGGCGGTCTCGCGATTCTTCACCGTCGCGGAGGAGTGCGGAAAGGCCGGTGCAGCCATGGCCGCCGGCTCGGGACGGTAGAAGACCAGGCGCTACTCGCGTCCCCGGGCCGGCGCAGCAGCCGGAGCGGCGCCGCGCCTGCCCGCCGCCGGCCGATTCCAGAAAATCCAGCCCCCGGTATTCGTGCCGACGATGACGTCTGGCGCGCCGTCCTTGTTCAGGTCGGCGACTTGCACCATCGACCCGACGCCCGAGCGGTTGTGGATCAGCTCCGGCTCGAAGCGCGCGCCGCCTGGCGCTTTGGGATCGCGGATCGTGCGGAACCAGTAGAGGACTGCCGCACCCATCGGATCGGGATCGGTATAGCTCTCTTCATGCGCCCAGTGTCGTTTGCCGGTGATGATGTCTTTGATCCCGTCGCCATCGATGTCGGCCACCGTCAGCGCGTGCAGCTCACTGAACGTCACGTCGCCGGGGTTCTTCGACGCGAAGTCGTTCATGATGACGTGCTCGGTCCAGGTGCTCTCCGCGCCGTTGGCGCCTTTCTTCTGCTCGTACCACGCGAGCCCGAACCCGTGGGCCGCGAGCGCCGTCACGATGTCCGGCACGCCGTCGCCGTTGACGTCGTACACCTCGAATTCGCCGCCGGCGTTGCCTGCGCGGCCGAAGGCGGCCTGATGGAATTTCCAGGGCACGGTCGTCGGCCCGCTCGCCGGCTGCTCGAACCAGCCATGCGGCACGATGATGTCCAGCCTGCCGTCGCCGTTCACGTCGCCGCCGCCGACGCCATGAATGCTCGCCCCGACCGGGCCAGGTGGTGAGACGGCGTAGACCTTCCACGTCGCCGTCGGGTTCGCCTTGTCCGGCGTGATCCACTGCACGACGTTGCCGCCGGCGAAGATGGGATCGGGTTTGCCGTCGCCGTCGACGTCCTTGAATGCGATCGACTCGGAGGTGACGGCGGGCGAGATCGCGTACCGCGTCCAACGGCGGTTTTCGCCGCGAGGATTGACGTACAGCACCGGCGGCCGCGACTCGACGACGAGGATGTCGTCCCAGCCGTCGCCGGTGTAATCGGCGGCGAAATTGACCATCGCCGGCGTGTACTCCTTCGCCGGGTTGTAAGGCTGACCGAGGTAGAGCTCGCGCGACTCTTCGAACCTCGGCCCGAGGTAGTACCGGTTGGCCATCGTCACGTCGAGCACGCCGTCGTGGTTGAAGTCGCCGGCCGCCATCGACCAGCCGTAGTCGAAGTCCTCGATATGTTGAGCGCGGAAGCGCGTGGAGACTTTTTCCGTCGGCGTGATCCGTTTGTTCAAGTCCTTGATCGCGAGGTTCCTGAAGCGCACCTCGCCGCTGCCGCCGACGTAGAGCGCGACCGGACCGTAGTTGCCGCCCTTGCCATCGGTCGCAACCGCGGGGCCGCTCGACGCGTCGAAATACCCGGCCGGCCGGTACGGGTTGACGCCGAACCGGAAGATATCGGCGTCGACGAGCGCGTCGAACCTGTTCCAGTCATTCGGCTTGAACGCGTTCGACGGCGCGGGCGGAAACATCGACGTGAACACCGGCTCGGCGGCAGCCGGAGCGCCACCGCCGGCACCGCCCGGGCGAGCGCCACCACCCGCGCGACCGGCGCCGCCGGCGGCGGCCGCGGCAGGCGCAGGGGGCGCCGTCCGGTACTGGCCGGCCGCCGCGCGCGTCAGCGGTTCATGATTCGCCATCTTGCCCTGCGCGTCCACCGTCACGGCCTGCGCCGCCCGATCGCCGCCAGCGAGAACAGCGTAAAGGCCCTTCGTGCCATCGGAGGTCTTGTCTGATCGCAACATCACGCCGACTTTGCAGTCGCCCGCGCACTTGAAATCTCCGCCGACCTCCACGTCCTGATAACCGCCATTGAGCAGCAGCCATCCGCCGTCTGGCGAGGTTGGCGTCGCGACGATCTCGCCGTTTTCTGCCTTCCATGTCGCCTGGCCGATCTGCTGCGTGCCGGTGAGCGCGGATCCTTTGAAGGTCCAGTCCGGCGCGAACGTGCCGATTTGCCCCTGAAGCACCATCGGCATCGCCATGGCCGCGCCGGCGGCAAGAAATATCCAGTGTGGCTTCCTCATACACACCCCCGATGAACGCAAATCTACCTGTCTTTCGGCGCTTCGTCGATATCCCCGGGCGGGCAGGCTGATCGTCGCCCGGCCACATGGCCCCGCCAGTTGCGGCTTGCATTCAGGCGCGATCAGTTGGCGCGAGTGTCCTCGGAGATCGGTGCCCGTATGGGCCGCCCGGGCGCAACGCCGCTCCGAAGCGCGCCTTTCGCCACGATCGGCACACCGGCGACCAGGACGTACTCGAATCCTTCCGAGTGTTCACTCGGATGCTCGAAAGTGGATCTGTCGGCCACTCGTCGCGGGTCGAATATGGTCAAATCGGCGTCGGCGCCGACCTGGACGCGGCCCTTCTTCTTCATCGCCGGAACGCGTGCTTCGAGCCGCTGCGCGGGCATGAGCGTCATCTTCCGAAGCGCATCCATCAACGTCAGCCATCCCTTTTCTCGCACCAGACGCCCAAGCACCCGACCAGACGTGCCGACTCCGCGCGGATGTCCGGTCAGGTCCGGGAACACCAGGCCATCACTGACGACCATGGCGTAAGGACTCCTGGCTGCCGCCTCGAGCGCCGCTTCTGGTATCGCGTGAATGATGACTTCCTTATCGGGGTATTCGCGCTGGTATTGGCGAAACATCTTCTCCGTCAAAAACTCTCCCGTGGCCGGCCATTGCAGTTTGTCGTAGCTGATGCCCAGCAGTTCCTGCCAGCCCGGGTCGAACCACGTCGACTTGATGCCGCTCATCGCCGCCGTGTATGGATAGAACTCCGTGGTCACATCCCGGCCCTTGCTCCTCGCATCGCCTATCATGGCGAGCAGCCGAGGCGTGTCCGCCAGACCACTGGTGCTGACATGGCAGACCTGCAGCGGCGTCTTCGCCTTCTCGGAGATGTCCAGGACTTCCTTCAGGCCGACCGTGCTGTTTGGCGTGTCCTTCGTGCCGAGTCCGGTGTACCGCAAGTGCACATACACCGCGGTGCCGGGCGCCTCCGCGGCGGCTTCGAAGACGCGTGTGACTTCTTCCTCAGTTGCCGCCGGCGTGTAGAACAGCGTCACACCGACGCCGACGGCGCCACGAGCCAGCCCCTTGCGAATGAGCGACACCATCTGATCGATTTCCTCCGGTGAGGCTCTTTTCGTCCGCGCGGGCCCGGAAAAATGCCACCCGTGGTACTCATCCTTCATCACCTGCACTCGAGCCGGACCATGGCCCGCGGAGATGCCGTAGTTGACCGGGGTCTTGCCTTGCCGTTGCGAGTACCACTGATCCACATCGACGGCACCCTTTTCGGCGTCCAGCATCGAGGTGATCCCGTCCAGGGCCCGAAGGCCGTAGTTGAGGTTGTCGTCCCCGTGGCTGTGGATGTCGATCAGGCCTGGCGCGACAATCAATCCGCTGGCATCGATGGTCTGCGCACCCTGTAACGGACGATCGCTCACGGCCTCGATCGTGCCGCCGACGATACCGACATGGGCGATCCGGTCAAGACCCGTTTCAGGATCCATGACACGGCCATTCGCGATCACGACGTCATAGGTGCGTCCGGAGCAGGCCGGCGCCAGCACGAGCAGTGCGCACAAGATGAGGGCGATCCGGCGCGCACGTCTGATCGTGAAGGTGATGCGCATCGTCGTGTCACGCGTCATGTGAGAGCCGCGGCCATTGTAGTCCCACCGAAAAGTCGCGACCGGATTGGCGGCCGATCGCGCTTGTCATCGCGCGTCACGTACCCTACCCTACACCAGTGTTTTCGGTGGAGTCCCCCCGAGAATCGCGTCTTTGGCCCTGGCTGTTGGGAGCGCCTTGACGACTGACCACGGCCGGCGAGGGAACCTGCTCGTTGGCCTGTACGCCCTGGCGATCCTCGTCAGCGCAGCGCTGCTGTTTCTGGTGCAGCCCATGTTCGCCCGCATGGTGCTGCCGCTGCTCGGTGGATCGCCCGCGGTTTGGACCACCGCGGTCGTCTTCTATCAGGTGGTTCTGCTGGCGGGCTACGCGTACGCGTACGTCGTGACGCGATGGCTGCCCCTTCGCCCGCAACTGCTGCTGCATGTGGGCGTCCTCGCGCTGCCTTTTGCCGTTCTGCCCAGCGAGCTTCCTGAAGGATGGGAACCGCCGACGACGGAGCAGCCGATCTTCTGGCTCTTGTCGCTTCTCGCCGTAGGGGTCGGACTCCCGTTCTTCGTTGTCTCCTCCACCGGGCCATTGCTGCAGCGGTGGTTCGCCGCAAGCCGCCACGCGTTCGCCCGTGATCCGTATTTTCTCTACGCCGCGAGCAACCTTGGCAGCCTGCTGGCCCTTCTGGCGTACCCGCTGGTCGTCGAGCGCTGGTTGCGTGTCCGGGACCAGAGCCACTGGTGGGCCTGGGGCTACCTGGCACTCACGACGCTGGTCGCCGGCTGTGCGGCGGTTGTCTGGCGAACGGGCAAGGCAATGCCGGATGGCGGCGATCCGGCGGCGGTCGCCCCGGAAGTGGCGCCAGTCACATGGCGGGATCGATTGCGCTGGATTGCTCTGGCGGCGATACCTGTCAGCTTCATGCTGAGTGCGACGACCTACATTTCGACGGACATCGCGGCCGTTCCGCTGCTCTGGGTCATTCCGCTTGCTCTCTACCTGCTGACGTTCATTCTGACATTTGCGTCCCGGCCAGTCGTCCCGCCGAAGCTGCTCATTCGCATCCTTCCCCTGGCCCTGGTGCTGCTCGCGTTTCTGCTGGCGACCGCCAGGGACGTCACCAACTGGTCCCTCATCCTCGCGCATCTGGGAACGTTCGTTCTCGTGTCGCTCGTCGCACATGGCGAGTTGGCTCGCAGGCGGCCGGCTCCGCGGCGGCTGACGGAGTTTTATTTCTGCATCTCGTTCGGAGGCGCCCTGGGCGGAGTCTTCAATGCGATCGTGGCGCCTCTCATCTTCGAACACGTCGAGGAGTACCCGCTGACGTTGATCCTGGCGGCGCTGTTGCTGCCTCACGTGGCGAAGGCGGCCACGTCGCTCAGCGCGCAATCACGTCAGAAGCGGCGTCCGAAACCGCAGGCCAACAAGAGGAGCGGGCCGCCGCCGCGCATCATGCGTTTTTCACGAGCCCAGGTGCTCGACGTGCTCCTGCCCGCAGCGACGTTCGCACTGGCCGCCGTCCTGACCATCAGTCTGCTGGAGCCCGACGAGGGGCTGACGTGGGAGTCGCGCGTCTTCGCCTTCGGTGCGCCTGCGCTGCTTTCCCTCGCGTTCATCCGCCGGCCCCTCCGCTTCGCGCTGAGCCTGGGGGCCATCGTTCTCGGCAGTGCGTTGTACAACGGCAAAGGGACCTACCTGTACACGGACCGAACGTTTTTCGGAGTCAATCGCGTCCTTCGCTTCAGTACTGGCGGTTATCACACGCTCGAGCATGGCAACACCCTGCACGGCGCTCAGAGTCTGGAGCCCGCGCGGCGAAAGGAACCGCTGACGTACTTCCATCCCCGCGGGCCGCTGGGCGATGTCATCGAGACCGTGCGCGCGCATCCGGCCGGTGACAACGTGGCCGTTGTCGGATTGGGCGCTGGATCGGTCGCCTGCTACCGCTCCGCCGGCCAGGTGTGGACCTTTTACGAAATCGATCCGGCCGTTGTGCGAATCGCGACCGAACCCCGCTACTTCAGCTACCTGAAGGACTGTGCCCCTGACGCCCGGATCGTGGTTGGCGATGCCCGGATCCGGCTGGCCGGCGCGGCCAGGTCCGAGTACACGCTGATCATCATCGATGCGTACAGCTCGGACGCCATCCCTGTTCACCTCCTTACCAGAGAGGCCTTCGAACTCTACATGGACAAGCTCGCCCCGGGCGGCATGGTCGCGCTGAACGTCAGCAACCGGCAGGTCGAGCTCAAGACCGTTCTTGGCAACGTTGCGAGAGACCTCAAGCTGGCATTTCGCGCTCGAGACGACCAGCAGCTCACGGAGGCAGAGGAAGATCGAGGCTGGCTGGCGTCGCAGTGGGCCGTCATGGCTCGAACCACTGCAGATCTTGGCACTCTGGCCACCGATCCACGCTGGGTGTCGCCTGAGATTCGACCGGGCACCTCGGTGTGGACCGATGACTTCAACAACCTGTTCAGCGTGCTCAAGTGGACGCGTTGATTGGCGGTGGCTGATGGGCCAGGGCGCGTAAACCCACGTGACACGATGGCGTATTGTAGGGAGCGGCAGGAGATTCCATATGCGACGTCTGAAGAGATTTCTGAATCCTACGGCCCTCACCGCGATCGCCATCGCGACCATCACGCTCGGCATTCGGGCCGCTGACCCACCGGCCTTCAAGCCCGACGCGACCTTCAAGGGGTCAACGCTCACCGGCTGGCACACGGTCGGCCAGGCGCAATGGCGAGCGGAAAACGGTGAGTTGATCGGTCGAGCCTCGGCCGGCGGAAACGGCGGTTGGCTCGTGATGGACAAGTCATTCCAGGACCTGATGTTCTTCGCCAACCTCAAGTGCGACGGTGCCTGTAAGACCGGCGTGCTGCTGCGCGCGGAGAAGACGCCCGACGGGGGGATGAAAGGGCTCTTTGTGTCGCTGACCGACGGTGACTTTGCGTCGTACAAAGTCACGCTCGATGCACAGGGCGTCGAGACGAGCCGCGATCGGATCGCCGCGGCAGCGCGCGGCGGCGGCGCAGGTGGAGCCGCCGCCCCGGCCGGTGGAGGTGGTGCGGGCGGAGCCGCCGCCCCAGCCGGCGGAGGTGGCGGCGGACGTCGAGGCAATGCGGCAGGGGCGCCCGGCGGCGGTCGAGCTGACGCCGGCGGAGCTGGCGGAGCGAATGCCGCCCCGGCCGGTCAGGCGGCTGCGCCGGCGGCCGGTGGGGGCCGCGCGGGCGCGCCAGCGGGCGGCGGTGGCGGTGGCGGGCGTGGCCGCGGAGCGGCGATCACCGCGCTCAAGCCCGGCGAATGGAATCCGCTCGACATCGTCCTGTCCGAAGACACCTTGCGGGCATCGATGGGTGGCGGCGGGTCGGTCGCCGATCCGAGCGCCAAGAGCTTTGGCGCCGTTGCGCTCTTCGTGGGTGGGACCGGCGAGGTGCGCTACAAGGACGTCGCCTGGAAGGATCTCAACGCGTTGACTCAACCCAGGGAGCAGGTGTCGAGTCGCTTCACCTCGGTCCGCGTGAGCGACTTTTACTATGGGTGGTCGGCGGCTGCCGCGGACATCAATCACGACGGCACCATGGACATCGTGTCCGGACCGTTCTACTACCTCGGGCCGTCGTTCACCGAGCGGCGGATCTACCGGGCGAGTCGTGTCTACAACCCCGGCATTGAATACGCGCCCGACATGGTCAACTTCGCCGCGGACTTCACCGGCGACGGCTGGCCCGATATCATGGCGTCCGACATGGTCGGCGGACGTCCGATGGATCTCTACGTGAATCCGAGAGGCGAGGGCCGGCGCTGGGATCATTTCCGTGTGCTGCCGACGATTTCGACGGAGCTCGTGCTGATGCGGGATCTCGATGGCGACGGAAAGCCGGAGATCATCTTCGGCGGCGGCGGCGCCTACTCCTGGGCGCATCCCGATCCAGCCAACCCGACGGCCGTCTGGACCTCCCATAACATCTCGAAGACCGGCGATCGCGTGAACATCCACGGGCTTGGCGTCGGCGACATCAACAGCGACGGCCGCCAGGACATCGTCGTGCCGAGCGGTTGGTACGAACAGCCGCCCACGGGCAGCATGGATCAGCCGTGGACGTTCCACGCCGCGGAGTTCGGCAACGGCGGCGGTGAGATCGGCGCGTACGATGTCAACGGAGACGGACTGACCGACGTCGTGACCAGTCTGGCCGCGCACGATTTCGGCCTCGCGTGGTTTGAACAGAAGAAGGGCGCGGACGGCGCGTCCACGTGGGAGAAGCACGAGATCGCGGACGACTTTTCGACGAAGAACGCAGGCGATGTCGTCTTCTCTGAGCCGCATGCGTCACGCTTCGCTGACATGAACGGCGACAAGATTCCCGATTTCATCGTCGGCAAGCGGTACTGGTCGCACCTCGAAAACTACAACGGCCCTGATCCCTACGGACCCGCGGTGGTCTACATCTACCGCACCGTGCGCAATCCCAAGGCGCCCGGCGGCGCCGAGTTCGTGCCCGAGCTGGTACACAACCGATCGGGCGTGGGCTCCGCCTTCGAGGTCGCCGATCTCAACAAGGACGGGCGGCCGGACATCGCCGTGGCCGGCGCCTACGGCACGTTCGTGTTTCTCAGCAAGCCCGCTGCGGCGGCGCCAGCGGCGAAGAAGTAGCGTGGAATGGAGGCCGTGAAGCTCACGCGCCGGCTGCGCCCACCGCCCGGCCTGGCCGGGCGGTGACGAGACAGCCGATCGCCTGCCTCGTCGGGCCGCCGACGGCGGACGGGCGCAGCCGGGCCTCGGGAAGCCCGCTACCCGCAATCACTCAGCGCCAGGAGAACACCATGGAACGGCATCTTCTCGCGTGGCCGCTGGCCATCGGTCTCGTTGCGGCGTTTGCGGCGCATCACAAGGTGTCAGGCGTCGAGGCGGCGCCGGCGGTTGCTGCGGCGGAAACGTGCGCGAGTCTCGAACATCGTCAGATTCCCGCGTCAGCCATCGGCCTGCCGACTTCCGGCGCGACCATCACCTCGGCCGTGATCGTGCCGGCGTCACCGCAGACGCTGACGGCGCAGGGCACTGCCGTCGTCCTCGCGATTCCAGAGTACTGCAAGGTCGTCGGCGCCATCGTGCCCATCGATCCAGCTGCGCCGATGATCAACTTCCAGGTCAACTTGCCGACTGACTGGAACGGCAAAATCATGCAACTCGGCGGCAGCGGAACGAACGGCGTGATTCCGGTCGCGCTCACCACGGGCATGCAGTGGGGCCCGGAATCGATCCCGCCGAATTCCCCGTACGCCCTTTCGCGGGGGTTCGTCACGTACGGCAGCGACTCGGGGCATCAGAACGCGCCGGCGGCTGCGCGTGGCCGCGGTACGGCCGATGCCCCCGGTGCGGCGCGGGGCCCGGTCGCAACGCCGGCAGCGGCCACGGCACCGCCCGCCCCGCCAGCATGGATGACCAATGACGAGGCGCTGCGCAACTTCCTGTACGCGCAAATGAAGAAGACGCACGACGTGACGGTCGTGCTCGTGAAACTTCTCTACGATCGGCCCATCCGCCACAGCTACTACTTCGGCGCGTCGCAAGGCGGCCGCGAAGCGCTCATGGTCGTGCAGCGGTATCCGCAGGACTATGACGGCGTCTTCGTGCAGGTGCCCGTGTTTCCGTATGCGAATCTGACGGTTTTCGATCCGCATGCGCGCGCGGTCTCTCAAGCGGGCGATGCCTGGCTGCCTGCCGCGAAGGTCTCCGTCGTCGCCAGGGAAGTTCGCCGCCAGTGCGACGCGCTCGACGGCCTCGAGGACGGTCTCATCAGTGCCTACGTCGCCTGCAACAACAAGTTCGATCCGTCGATCACGCCACGTCCGCTCGACGCGGTTCGCTGTCCCGACGGCAAGGACACTGGAGAGACGTGCCTGTCCGACGCCCAGATTGCGGGCGCCAACGCCGTTCACGGGCCGGTGCGCTTCCCGTTCCCCCTCTACAAGGGATGGACGTCGATGCCCGGCTGGCCCACCGGCTCCGAATCGGCCGGCAACTGGAAGACCCAGGCCGCCGCCACCGAGCCGACAACCCCCATCAGCGGCAACATGGCGCTGCTCATCAGGGACCCAGCCGCGACGATGCTGTCGGTGGACGTGGCGAAGTATCAGAAGGAGATCCAGGCGTTCTCCGCGCTCGCGGATGCGACCGACCCGGACCTCTCCGCCTTTCAGCGCCGCGGCGGCAAGCTCGTGATGAAAGTGAACACGACCGACTACACCGCCAACTCGCGCTGGTCGTTCGCCTACTACGACAAGGTGGTCGAGACGATGAGCCAGCGCACGGTGGACTCGTTCCTGCGGTTCTACGTCGCTGTGGGCATCTTCCACAACCGCAACGTCGGCCGCAACCCGCTGACGAACGAACTGGTGCCGTCGTTTGTGGATTTCATTGCGATGGTGGACGACTGGGTCGAGAAAGGGGCGGCGCCCGCCGACACACAGGTTCTGACGGACATGGATCCCGTCCCGCCGTTCGCGCTCAGGTCGTCATTGCCGATGTGCCGGTATCCGAACTATCCGCACTACCGCGGCGCCGGTGACGTCAAGAAGGCGGAGAGCTACGAGTGCCGGAAGCCGTGACACCGCGCGAGAGGCGGTTCAGCGTGTAACCGTATCATCGCGTGCCATCTCGGCCCTGCCGGACCGTCTGGTGCTAACATCCGACGCCCGCCGATGGTCCAGGCAGAAGTCATTACCGCGCGCCCGACCAAGGCGAGATGGGTTCCGATTCTGGCGCTTGTCGCCGTCGGGACGATGATCAACTACCTGGATCGCACGGTCCTCGGCATTGCCGCGCCGTCGCTCAGCGCCGATCTGAAGTTGAACGCCGCGCAGATGGGCGTGGTGTTCTCCGCATTCTCGTGGAGCTATGCGCTGTTCCAGATTCCCGGCGGCATCTTCCTCGATCGATTCGGCACGCGCGTCACCTATTTCATTGCCGTCGTCTTCTGGTCCCTGTTCACCGGCCTGATGGCGGGCGTCGGCAATCTATTCGGGCTGATCTCGACGCGCATCGGGGTCGGCCTCTTCGAGGCGCCGTGTTTTCCGGCGAACAGCCGCGTTCTGGCCACGTGGTTTCCACAGCACGAGCGCGCGCGCGCGAATGCCGTGTATTCATTCGGCCAGTACGTCGGCCTCGGGTTCCTGAGCGCCCCTCTGTTCTGGCTCACGCAGCGCTTCGGCTGGCGAGGTCTCTTTCTCTTCGTCGGCAGCATCGGCGTGCTGTTCGGAATCGCGTGGTGGCGGCTCTACCGGAATCCCTCCGACAGCGTGCGGGCGAATCGCGCGGAGCGTGAGTACATCGAGGCCGGCGGCGGAGGCGAGTACCAGGGTGCACGTGTCCCTTTCAAGTGGCGCCATATCGGTGCGCTGCTGAAGCACCGACAGATCGCCGGTGCGTCGATTGGCCAGTTTGGCGGCAATTCGACCCTCGTCTTCTTCCTCACGTGGTTTCCGACATATCTGGTTACCGCGCGCGGCATGACATTCCTCAAAGCCGGATTCATGACGTCGCTGCCGTTCATCGGCGCGTCGATCGGCGTGCTCGCCGGCGGCCTGGCGTCGGACACGATTCTGCAGCGCACGGGGTCGGCGAATCTCGCGCGCAAGCTGCCCGTCGTCGGCGGCCTGCTCCTGGCGTCGACGATCGTCATCGCGAACTACGTCCCGGCAGGATCGGACGCCATTGTGATCCTCGTGATGTCGGTCGCGTTCTTCGGCCAGGGGATGACGAACCTCGGATGGACGGTTATTTCCGACGTCGCGCCGAAGAAGTTGATTGGCCTGACGAGTGGACTCTTCAATTTCAGCACAAACCTGGCCGGCATCGTGACGCCGTTGGTGATTGGCATCACCTACGACATGACCCGGTCGTTCGTCGGGCCCCTGGTGTACATCGCCGGCGTCGCGCTGGTGGGGGCGTTCGCCTACAGCGTCATCCTCGGCGACATCCATCGGCTCGACGTGCCGACTGACGCGTAGTCACTCGAGCCTGAGTTGCCGCAGCAGTGGCGCGAAGCGCCGGTCTTCTCTCAGTGGATCGAAGCGGGGATCGACTTTCAGCGAGATCAGATCGAACGAACGGTCCTCGCATGCCTTCGAGAGCCAACGGAAGCCGACATCGAGGTCGCCGAGCGCGAACTGAATCCAGGCAAACTCGAGCGGCGAGACGTAGCGCTCCTCGGCGAACGCCTCCAGCTTCTGGAGCACGTCGATGGCCCGGTCGGTGCGCCCGGAGAGCGCGTACGTGCGGCCGAGTGCACCGTGCATGCGCGGCGTCAGCGGCGACAGATGAACGGCGCGCTGAAACGCGGCGGCGGACTCGTCGAAGTCGCGCAGCTGCTCCTGGATGACGCCAAGCATCCAGTAGGCCGGTGCGAAATGCGGGTTCAGCTCGATCGTCTGGTCGCATCGGTCGAGCGCAGTCTCGAAATCGCGGCGGTAGAAATGCATCACGGCGAGATCGCGAGCGACGATCGACGACACCGGATCGAGCGATTGCGCGACCGTCATTTCGTCGAGCGCTTCGTCGAGTCGGCCGAGCGGCGCCAGGCAGGATGTGGCGTACCAGTGATGGGCGGTCGCATAACGCGGATCGAGCGCGATGGCGCGCCTGAATTCGCGCTCCGCGCCTGGCCAGTCCCAGTCCTGGGTGGCCTTGACGTGCGCCAGGGACGTGTGCGCCTCGGCCGATTCGTCATCCAGCATCACAGCCGACGCGGCCAGCGACGCGGCTTTGGTCCAGACCTCGGCCGGTCCGAGGACCCCGTAATGCGCGAGTAAGCCGTACGCGTCCGTGAGTCCGCTGTGCGCCAGCGCGTACTGGGCATCCTCGGTCAGCGCCTTCTCGAAAAAGTCGAGCGCCTTCCGGAGCCCTTCCTCGGTGCGCTGATTGA
This sequence comes from uncultured Acidobacteriota bacterium, assembly GCA_963724645.1. Classification (GTDB taxonomy): domain Bacteria; phylum Acidobacteriota; class Vicinamibacteria; order Vicinamibacterales; family SCN-69-37; genus CAVXSP01. Next base: position 455,705 of record CAVRVJ010000001.1, on the reverse strand, counting down.
GGTGATAACGGCCCTGGAGATAGAGATTCTGCGCGGCGAGGTTTGCTGCCGGCCGGCCGCGCACCACGGCGTGCGCGCCGTCCTGACACTCGGGCTGCAGCCTGGCGAAGATCGCCTCGGCCACCTTCTCCTGCGCGGCAAAGACGTCCGACAAAACAGAATCAACCGTTTCCGACCACAAATAGCAGCCGCTCGCGCCGTCGATGAGACGCACAGTCGTGCGGACGCGGTCGCCGCTTCGACGCACGCTGCCATCGATGATCAGTGCCGCTGAGCTTCTCTGGCCGTCGGACTCCGTCTCGGTCTGGGTTTCCAGGCCGGGCGCCGCGAGAATCCGCAGCCCGGGCAACTGTGCGAGGCGATGCACGATTTCGTCCCGCGCACCCGAGCAGAAGTACTGAAGGTCATGTGCGGCCGTGTGATCTGAAAAGATCTGGACCGCAATCGTGTTCCGGCTGACAAGTGCCGCGCTGACCGAGCGGCGAACCAGTACCGGGGTCTCCCGCTGCTTGAAGGCGGGCGAGTAGCCACCCTTCGGCAACTCGATTATTAACAGGTCGGCGTGACCTTCTTCGCGGTAGTAACGCACGAGCTTCGCGCGCAGTCGGCGTGCCTGCACGCGCACGATGGGATCCGTGCGCGGGTCGAAGGAATCTTCCTTCCGGAAGACCTGCACGCCGATCACATATTCCTTGAGCTCGGCGCCGCGCCCCGCCTCCGCCTCCATCACGATGAACGTGAGAAAGCGTTTGAGCCGATCTGCCTGCTCGAACGTGGCGCTCTTGAGAATGCGGTCCAGTTGCTCGCGCAGCGGCGTCGCCGCTCCGCCCGGGCTCGAGTCGACTCGGACCTCCGGCGTACGGGCGGCAGACCCGCGGCCCGCGGGGGATCGTCTCGTCACCTCGGCATTGTACCGCCCGCTACTCGCCGCGGCGGTAGACGTCGTTGATGTCCCAGTGGCCCGGCGTCGGTGTCGGCGCATTTTCCATCGGCGCCTGAATCAGCGTCGGCACCCTCGACTCGAGCGCGTCCTTCAACGCGGGTCCGAGCTCATCGGCAGACGTGATCGCGATGCCGCGCGCGCCGTACAATCGCGCCAGCGCGGCGTAGTCGACGTGATAGCGGGCGCCGCGGCGCTCGAACGTGCAGCCGAAGCTCGTCCCGTAGTGCATCTGCTCGAGCCCGGCGATCGTTCCGAAGGCGTCGTTATCCATCACGAGCCAGATGACCGGCAGGTCCGCTTCCATCGCGGTGGCGACGACCGACGGATTCGCGCCAAAGCCGCCGTCGCCCACGAGGGCGACCGCCGCGCGATTCGGGTACGCGTATTTGACGCCGAGCACCGCCGCCGGGCCGAATCCCATCGTCGCCAGGCCGCTCGGCGTGATGAACGTGCCGGGAACCGTGAATCTGAACTGCTGCGCGACGCCGTTCTTGTTCCAGCCCACGTCGGTGACGATGAAGCCGTCCTCGGGGACGGCGTTGCGAAGCTCGCTGAGGATGCGTTCGGGGCGCATCGGAAACTGGTTCGAGCTCCACTGGCCGCTCCAGTTGGCGGCGAACTCGCGGCGTCCCCGGGCGATCCGCTCACGCAGCGAGGAGCGCACCAGATGCGTCACGCCGCGCGCCGCCTCGACGAGCGCGCCAAGCGCCGCCTTCGCGTCGGCGACGACGCCAAGCTCGGTCGGACAATTGCGGCCGATCTCCGCGGGATCGACGTCGATGTGAATCAGGCGCGTCGGCGGAATCGCGAATGTAAAGCGTGAGTCCCACGAGCTCGAGTTCGCTTCGGCGAGGCGCGTGCCGACCGCGAGAATCAGATCGGCCTTGCGGCACATGTCGTTCGCGACGGGCACTCCCCAGAATCCGGTCTGGCCGAGGAGCAGCGGGTGGTCCTCGTGCATGCACCCTTTGCCCATCAGCGTGTGGGCGACCGGGAGCTCGAGCGCTTCCGCGAACGCCGCCAACTCCTGAGTGGCGCGCGCAGAAATCACGCCGCCGCCGGCGTACAGGACCGGGTGCTCGGCGCTCGCCAGTGCGGCGACGATGCTGGCGGCGGTTGCGGCATCGATTGTCGGACGCGCGATGGGCGCGGGCGCCTGTTGAAACGCGTCAATCGGCAGCTCAGCCGAGAACACGTCCATCGGCACGTCGACGAGCACCGGGCCGGGGCGTCCCGTCTGCGCCAGATGGAATGCGCGCTCGACAATGCGCGGGAGATCATCGGCGTGATCGACGCGGTAGACGCGCTTGCAGAAGGGCCGGTAGATCTCGGCCTGGCTCGCATCGCTGTGCAGGTTCACTTCCTGATGTGGATGACGACCGTAGAAGTACGACTGCACATCGCCGGCAATCACGACCATCGGAATGGAGTCGAGCGCGGCATTCGCCACGCCGGTCGCCGCATTCGTCAGCCCGGGGCCGAGGTGCGACAGCACGACACCGACCTTGCCGGTCGCGCGCGCGTAGCCGTCGGCGGCATGTGCGGCGATCTGCTCATGCCGCGTCGTGATGTAGCGAATGCGGCTCCTGCTCAACGCATCGAGCATGGCGATCACGGTGTGACCGCAGAGGCCGAACACGACCTCGACGCCGAGGCGCTCGAGATAGTCGGTGAGCTGATACGCGGCGATGCGCTTGCCGGACGAGGCCGCCGGCTCCGCGAGACGCTCAGAAGATTTTGCTGTTATAGAACTCACCAAATAGCTCCTGCTCCGAAGGCCGATCTTCGGGGATTGGACGGCTGACCCATGTCACGTTCATATAGTGCTTGAGTGAGATGTTCTCGTTCGTGATGTTGCCGCCCCAGACGCCGCACCCCATGCTCGAGGTCATCGGCATGCCGTTCGTGAACGTGCCGGCATTCGAGCTCGACTGGACCTGCCGCACCATGATGCGGCTCACGGGCGCGACGAGGGCCAGTCGATTGATGTGATCATCATCGAACGAATAGATGCCGCATGAATGGCCCCGGCCGCCGGTTTCGAGGATCCGGCGCACCATGTCGAGGGCCGTCTCAAACCCCTCATACCTGAAGAGCGCCATGACAATGCCGAGTTTTTCGGTGGAGAAGAGGTGCTGCTTCCCGATGTGGCGCTCTTCGACCATGAGGAACTTCGTGCCGGCGGGAATCGGGAAGCCGGCAACTGACGCGACGGCCGCAGCGTTACGCGCGATCGTGGCCGGCGTCCTGTGTCCCTCCGCATCCCAATACGCGGCCTGCAGCAGCGCCTTCTCCCGCGCGTCGCACAGGTAGCCGCCTTCGGCCTGCAGCTGTTTCACCATCGCGTCATAGATCGATGCGTCGATCAGGAGATTCCCGTCCGCCGAGCAGCCGGAACCGTTGTCGTTGGTCTTGCTAATCGCGGAATTGCGCGCAGCCTCGGCGACGTCGGCGGTCTCGTCGATCAGCATCGTGGCGTTGCCGGCGCCGACGCCGTAGGCCGGCTTGCCCGAGCCGTACGCCGCTTTCACCATCGCCGGTCCCCCCGTGGCAATGGTGAGATCGCAGGCGCCCATGAGTTCGCGCGCCAGCGGGATGCTCGGCCGCTCGACGCACTGGAGCAGATCCTCGGGAGCATTCAACTCGACCAGAGCCGCGCGCATCAGCCGGGCCACTTCGTTGGTGGTCTTCCGGCTGGCCGGATGCGGTGAAAAAATGACCGCGTCCTTGCACTTGAGCGCGTAGATGGCAATGCCAATCGGCGTGACGTACGGGCTCGTGACGGGAATGAGGGACGCGATCACGCCCGCCGGCTTGGCGTACTTCACGATCCCCTTGTCCGGGATCTCTTCGATGATGCCCATGCTTTTCTGGCGGAGCGCATCTCGCAGGATGCCGAGGATCTTGGCGCGGCGCCGAGGCTCGCGGCTGCCCATGCCGCTTTCGTCGACGCTCATGTTGGCGAGGCGAATTGCGGTCGGCTCGTTCGCGCCGGCCCAGGCCACCGCGCGGCAGAGCCGATCGACGCCCGCTTGATCGTACCGCCCGACGTCGCGCATGGCCGCACGTGCGCGCCCGACGAGCTCTTCGACAGCCCTCCGTTCGTCCGGGGTAAGCGCTCGCGGTGCGGCCGCAGTGGCTGGCATGTCGTTCAACTCACCTCCGGCGCCGGTCGCATGACGCCGGGATTATCCCCATAAGCTACTCCGAACGCCGAGGTTTTTACCGTAACGACACGGTTACAGGGACGCCGCACCGGGGCCGAGGTGCTATCGTGCAGCTCACCATAGAGAACCGGCGGATCTCCTCAGGTGAATGACGATGAGAATACCCACGTCGACAGTGGCGGCCGCGATCGCGTTGACGTTGTCGGCGTCCCTGATCGGGCAGAACAACTGGGTCGCCTTCGGACAGGATCCCGGCGGCACGAAGTTCTCGACGCTGTCGCAAATCAACACGAGCAACGCCAAGGATCTCACGCGCGCGTGGACGTTTCACACCGGCGACACGTCCGGGTTCTTCGAGAGCACACCGCTCGTCATTGACAGCGTGATGTACTTCAGCGCGGCGAACGGCGTGTACGCGCTCGACGCGGTGACCGGCCAGCAGATGTGGAAGTACGGGACGACTGGGACGGCCAGGCGCGGCATCACGTACTGGGCCGGCACGAATGGCGTGGCGCCGCGAATCTTCACCGGCACGGCGAACGGCCTGACGGCCCTGGACCCGAAAACCGGATCGGTTGTCGCCACGTTCGGCGAGAAAGGCGTGATTACAGGGCTTCGCCTCTCGTCGCCGCCGGCGATCTATAAGAACGTCCTGATGACGCAGGGCCCGGGCAACTCGTCGGTGAAAGCGTGGGACACGGTCACCGGCGAACTTCGGTGGACGCTGAACCTCAAGGCCCAGCCCGGCGACCCGAACCAGGCGACGTGGCTCGACGACAGCTGGAAGACGAACTACGCACCCGGCCTGTGGGGAATCTTCACGGTCGACATCGAGCGCGGCCTGCTGTTCGTGCCTGTGGAGAAGGTCGGCAACGACTATTACGGTGGACCGCATCACGGCAACAACTTGTATAGCGATTGCATTCTCGCGGTCGACGTGAATACCGGGATGATCAAGTGGTATCAGCAGCTCGTGCACCACGACATCTGGGACTACGATCCTGCCGCGCAGCCGACTCTGGTCGAAGTGCGGCGCAACGGCCGTGTGATTCCCGGCGTCGCGGAGATCACGAAGGCGGGAATGTTGTTCGTCTTCAACCGTGAGACGGGCGAACCGATGTACGGCTGGGAAGAACGGCCGGTGCCGCAGACGACCGTGAAAGACGAATGGACCTCGCCGACGCAGCCGTTCCCGCTGAAGCCGCCGCCATTGGCGCGCAATTCACTCAGGAAGGAGGAGCTTGCGAAGGTGACGCCCGAGCTCGAGGCGTACTGTGCAGCCCTCTGGGACAAGTACAACCTTTCTGACACGGTGCCGTATACGCCCTGGCGTGAGAAGCAGGACGTCGTCGTTTTTCCTGGAGCGATCGGCGGGGGCAACTGGCAGGGCGTGATGTTCAATCGTCCGCTCGGGCTGATCATCACGAACGTCATGAACGCAGGCCAGTGGGGGCATCTTGAAGAAAGCACCGGGCGAGTCGGACGTGGCGCCGGACGCCGCGGCGGGCCGGCGCCCGGCGAAGGCGGAGGCGCCGACGATGCGGCGGGTCGAGCCGGCCGGCGCGGCGGTGCGAATGCAGGAATGGACGAGCCGCCGGAGGCTGCGCCGACGCAGCCAGGCGTTCGGAGTTTGAGCAAGGTCACGCCGGAAGGCGGCCGATTCTGGGACGCGGCGCACAATTACAGCTGCGCCGCGCCGCCGTGGGGCGAACTGGTCGCTGTGAACGCGAACACCGGCGATGTCGCCTGGCGTGTGCCGATCGGCGAGTTCCCCGAACTCGCGACAAAAGGCATCAGGACGGGGCAGCCGATGCTGGGCGGCGGCATCACGACGGCCGGCAATCTGGTCTTCATCGGCGCGACGATTGACGGCTACTTCCGGGCAATCGACGCGCGAAACGGCGCCGAGCTGTGGCGTGAGAAACTTGACGCACCCGCGCATTCGATTCCGTCGACCTACATGGGTCGCGACGGCAAACAATACGTCGTCGTTCCCGCAGGCGGCGGAGGATTCTTGAGGAGCCCGACGGCAGACACGGTCGTTGCGTTCTCGCTGCCGGCGAAAGGCAAGTGACCGGCGCGGCCCAGGAGGACTTGAACGTAGGCCGCCACGGATCGGGAGGATCTCTGATGCGACGATTTGCTCTTCTACTGGCGGCAACGACACTCTTCGCGGCCAGTCTCGCCGCTTTCGTCCAGCAGCCTGCCGGCGCCCCACAGGGCGGCGGACGCGGCGGCGGCCGAGGCGGGCGCGCGGGCAGCGCGCCGGCCCGCAAGCGTGTGCTCGCGTGGGCGGACACGCGCAACGGGGTGGCTCAGCACGAGTCAGTCGGGCACGCGCTCGCGATCGTCGAGCGGCTTGGCTATGAGACCGGTCTTTGGGACACCTTCATCCGGACCGACTCCAACATCGTGTCGAAGGCGCCGAAGAAGACCGACGGATCGCCGGCCAGCGGCGGCCCCAGCCTGAACAACGTCGATGCGATTTTCTATATGGGGCATCGCGACGTTCCGCTTGATGCCGGACAGAAGGAGGAGCTGCTGCAATTCGTGAGAGACGGCCACGGGTTCGTCGCGGCCCACGTGGCGCTGACCTCGTTCGAGTCGTGGCCCGAGTTCGGCGAGCTTGTCGGCGCGCGGTTCGATCAGCATCCGATCGTCGGACCGGGCATCGTGATCAACGAGAATCCGAGCTTCCCTGCGACGAAGCATTTTCCCGCCGCGTTCAGTTTCAGCGACGAGTTCTATCAGCCGAGCGAGTACTCGCGTGAGAAGATCGACGTGCTGCTCCGCCTGGATCTGACCAATGTCCAGCCGAACCCGGCGCTCCATCAGAAGGACGGCGACTATCCACTTGCATGGGCGAAGATGTACGGCAAGGGACGCGTCTTTTTCGGCTCGTTTGCGCACGCCAGCGAGACGTGGGATCTCCGCGACGTTCAGCAGATGTACTTCGAAGCGATGAAGTGGGCGCTTGGGCTGACGGACGCCGAGGTGTCGCCTCACCCGATGCGCGGCAGCGCCGCGAGTCTGCCGGCAGGACGCGGCCGCGGCGGGTTCTGACGCAGTGCCGGCGCGTGGCCCAGACCGCGCGGCGCACTGGCCCCGAATCGCCGGCAATCGCCTCGAATTCATCCGGCAGCCGCAGTAGCATCTGGTTGACGCATGAGCGCTGAAGACTCCCGCCTGCCGTTCGAGCCCTGGAGAACGGCCATCAGCGACGCCGACGAAGCAAGTATCCGCTTCCGCGGCTACGACATCACGCAATTGATGTCCCGCGCCACGTTTTCCGACACGATTTTCCTGCTGCATCGGGGACGCCTGCCGACTGAGGGCGAACGCCGGCTCATCGATTCGATTCTGATCGGCGCCGCGGATCACGGTCCCGGATCGCCGTCGGCCGCCGCGGCGCGGATCGTCGCGAGCGGCAACCGCCAGGCGCCGGAAGCCGCGGTGGCGGCGGGCGTTCTGGCCATGGGCGATGTTCACGCCGGCGCCGGGTATCAATGCATGGAGATGATCGCGGCGGGCCTGCGGCGCGTGCGCGACGAGGGCCTCTCGATCGCCGAGGCTGCGCGGCAGGCGGTCGAGCAGTCGAAGGCGCAAAGGTCGCGGCTGCCAGGCCTCGGGCACCGCGTGCACAAGACGACGGACCCTCGGGCTGCCGTGCTTTTCGGTCAGGCGCGGCAGTTCGGTCTTGCCGGCGACGGTGTCAGTTTTGCGCTCGCAGTCGAGCGCGCCGCGGCCGAGCTCATCAAGCCGTTGCCGCTGAATATCGACGGCGTGCTCGCGGCGGTGCTGTACGACCTCGGATTCCAGCCGCTGTTCGGCAAGTTCATCTTCATTCTCGGGCGGGTCGCCGGCCTGACGGCGCAGGTCATGGAGGAGTACACGCGAGAAGAGCCCATGCGCGTGCGGATTCCTGTCGAATACGACGGCGAGCCGCCAAGAAGCTGAGGTCACGCGCGCCGTCGCGCTGAAGGTTCTCCCGGACGCACACTACGCATGCGCCAGGGCGGGTTGAATATTCTGGTTGACCCTGAAGAAGTTCGTCGGGTCGTATTTCGCCTTGATCACACTCAGCCGCTCGTAATTGTCCCGGAACGAGGCCTGAACCCGTTCCTGCCCCTCGTCCATCATGAAGTTCACGTATCCGCCGCCCGCCGAGTACGGATGCAGCGCATCGAAGTAGTCCTTGCACCACTTCGTGATCGCGTCCTTGTTGGCCGGGTCGGGATCGACGCCGACGATCACCTCGGCCCAGTTCGCGTCGCGGTAGTTGAACGCCGTCTTGTCGCGTCCGACGCGGTGCGCCGCGCCATCGATCGCGTACAGATGCATCGTCGAGTGCATCGATGGCAGCGCGGCGCCATGCCTGGCGTGGCCCGCGATGGCCTCCTCGGTCAACTCCTTCACGAAGTCGGCGCGCCAGTACCACTGCAGCCCGGGCGGATAGAGTCCGTCGAAGAGACCGTTGGCAGCCGGCAGCGGCATGTCGCCCTGATGGTCAAGCAGCGGTGTGCCCACTGAACGCATCGGCTTCGTTGCGGCCTCGGCCTCCGCCGCTGGACTCGTGCAGACCCACATCACGCCGCACACCTTCTTCATGTGCAAGTGCTCGGGGAACATCGGCGCCGGGGGGAATCGTGAGAAACGCGAAGAAGCCGTTGACGTGTTCGGGAGCCCGAAGGATGAAGTCGCGATAGGCGCTCAGTACCTCGGTCGCCTGCTCCATCGGCCAGAACGTGGGACCCGCGTACACCGTCTTGACCGGATGCGCCCGGAAGCGGAACGACGTGACCACGCCGAAGTTGCCGCCGCCGCCGCGGAGGGCCCAGAAGAGGTCGGCGTTCGTGCGTTCGTCCGCGGTGACGAACGTGCCATCGGCAAGGACGACGTCAGCCGACAGGAGACTGTCGATCGTGAGTCCGTACTCGCGGGTGAGATAGCCGATGCCCCCGCCGAGTGTGAGTCCGGCCACGCCGGTCGTCGAGATGAAGCCGGTCGGCACGGCCAGACCGAACGGGTGCGTGGCGTGATCGACATCGCCCCAGACGGCCCCGCCGGCGACCTCCACGACCCGTGCGCCGGGATCGACGCGGACGTTGCGCATGAGCGACAGGTCGATGACGAGGCCGTCGTCGCACGTGCCCAGACCGCCGCCGTTGTGGCCGCCGCCGCGAATCGCCGTCAGCAGGCGATTCGCGCGGGCGTAATCGACGGCCGCCATGACGTCCGCGACATCGACGCAGCGCACGATGAGCGCCGGCCGCTTGTCGATCATCGCGTTGTACACCTGACGCACCGAGTCGTACATGGCGTCGCCAGGCGTGACAATCTGACCGCGAATTGTGGAGCGCAACTGATCAATCTGCAGCGTGGCCATGGCAGGTTCCTCTCAGGACCGTCGGTCTCTTCCTGCTTGTTGCGACGGGAAGCGATCTATTGCTTCTTCGCCGCCTGCGGGTTGTCGTTGGGATCGACGTAGAACAAGTCGAACGGCCCGTCGAGATTGATCTGGACCACGGTCGGTGCCGACGTCCAGGCGAAGTGGTGCATCTTCGCCGGCAGCGACACGAAACCGCCGGGATTCAGCGCCTGGCTATCCGGTGCCGACAGCTTGTCGCCCATCCCCACGTTGAACGTTCCCGAAAGCACCGTCACGCGCTCGTCCATGCTGTGCCAGTGCGCCGGGATCTTGTAGTTGGCCGGCATTTTCAGCCGCAGCACGAGAGCACCTTTCTGGGCCGGATTGCCCTCCAGCACGGCGAGTTGGGCGCCGGCTGGCAGGATGGGTGGCGCGGGTCCCCATTGCACCTTGTCTGCGGGCACTATGACGTGCGCCGACTGCGCGAGGGCGGCTGCGCTGATCAATACGCCCATCGTCAGACCTGAAAACATGAACACGACGAACCGGGTAAGTCTCATGGCTGTCCTCCTGAGGAGGACACCTTACGAGGTCGAGCGTTCGGCAAGCGTTCGCGCGAACGTTCCGGCATCAACGGCGAGAATCCGTTGTTCGAGGGCGCGGCTCTGCTGCGCCCTCGCGAGTTCCAGCGCGCGCCCCCACGCCAATTCACGGGCAGCGGGCGCCGCCGCCAACTCGCTTTGCTGCAGGTACAGCGCAGGCAGCCACCACACGTCTCTGCGGTCGAGCGCCATGGCGATCGCGGCGTCGAGCGTGGCCACCGCGGCGTCCCGGTTCCCGGAGCGCGCCAGTGTCTCGGCAAGCAGCGACAGGTAGTACGGCCGGCGTCCTTGCGCGCGTCTGGCATCGAGGCGCTCGAGCGCGGAACGAATGACGGCGATGCCCTCGGCCGGCCGGGTCTGGCCGCGCGCCCAGCCGATGAGCGTCTGCGCCCAGTCATCGTAATAGGCGAACCCGTGCCGCTCGCAGAGATCGGCGGCGGCTCCTGCGCAACTCAACACGCGGTCCACGTCGCGCCGCAGCTGATGCAGAAGCGCCGCGTAGGCGAGCGCGAGGGTACGGCTGTAGGGATCTTCGCGGCGCTCGGCGAGCGCGATCGCGCCGCTGGCGCGTTCAATCGCCATATCCTCCTCGCCAAGCAACCAGAGCGCGTGCGACGACCAGGCCTGCGCAAAGACGCCCAGATCCGATCCGAGCGACGATCGCTGGGGATTCGACGTGTCGTACGCATCGAGCGCCGCATCGAAGTGGCGGCGCGCGGACTCGAGCTCACCTAAGACTGATGAGCGCTCCGGCCATCGCATGATGTGCCTCGCAGAGCGACAACGGATCAGCGCCGGCGCGGGCGAGCGCCTGCTCGGCCATATCTCGCGCGCTGCTGCAGGTCGCCGAGGACGAACCGGACGCTGAAGCCTGCCCATAACCACCGGACGGCGACGCGCGGTTCGCTATCGGTGCGAAGCAGCGCGAACACGTGTTCCAGGTTCCGCTCGACCTCGGGCGCTGAGTAGCCACGCGCGGAATTCAAGGCGGCCGCCAGTGGATCACGGAGCGCAAGCTCCTGGTCGTCGCGCTCGCGCCCCGGCGGGACGCGCTCGAGCAGCGTCAGCGCTTGCGTGAGGCACCGGATCGCCTCCTCGTTCGCGGAGACACGCGCCGCCACGTCGGCGGCGCCGGCGAAGAAAACGATCGCGCGCGCCAGTTGGCCTCCGCGCTCGAGATGCATCGCGATCGATGCGCTCACCTCGTCGAGCCGATCCGCAAAAAGCAGCTCCATGGCCTGGGCGATGCGCCGATGGATCAGCCGCCGGCGCGCCGGTCCGATCCCGTTATAGGCGACCTCGCGAATCCGATCGTGCGTGAAATCCCAGCGCTCGCCGGCCTGCGCGCGCACGATCTGCCGGCGCCAGAGTTCGTCGAGCGCGGCAACGAGCGCGTCCTCTTCGAGATCGCTTACGCGTGCGAGGACGGCGAATGTGAAATCGCGGCCGACGGCGGCGGCGACTTCGGCGGTGCCGCGCGCCTGCTCGGACAACAACGCCAGCCGGGCCGCGACAACTGACTGGACGCGCGGGAGTCCCTGGCCCCCGGACAGTCCCGCCTCCGCCCGCTCCATCCGGCCGCGCTCGATGATGAATAACGGATGCCCTTCGGTTTCCTGAACCGTGCGGGACAGAGCGGCCTCGTCCAGCGGATGCTCGGCGACTTCGCTCGCGAGCCGGGCCGTCGCGTCCGAATCGAGCCGGCCGAGCGCCAGGACGATGGCGCGGTCATCGTGTTCGAGATCCGCAACCAATTGTCCGAGCGGAGGGTTGTCCTGCTCCTCCTCGGCGCGCGCAGTACCCACGACCAGGCAGGCGGCCTCCGAGGACGATCGCAGAAAATAGTGAAGCCACTCGAGCGTCTCGGTGTCCGACCACTGGAGGTCATCGACGACGAGCAGCAGGGGCACGGCGTGGCGGAAGGCCTGCGCCAGAGACTCGAAGAATCGCACCCGCTGCCAGCTTTCGAGCTGCCGATCGGGCGGCGCCACTTCGGGGCGCGTCGTCAACAGCTTCGGGTGGAGGCGTGCAATATCGGTGAGCCAGACGCCGTCGAGGGTGCCGAGCGTGGCGCTCAGCGCCCCGCTCTGGAGCCACGCGGCGATCGGCGCGTATGCGAGCCGGCCTTCGCCCGGGTAGCACCTCGTTGTCGCCACGTTGATGTTCTTCGCGCGACACCAATCGACGAGCTCCTCGACCAGACGTGTCTTGCCGATGCCGGCTTCGCCGCGGACCAGGAGAAGCTGCGAGCGGCCGGCTTCTGCCGCGTGCCAGGCCCGGACGAGCGTGCGCCATTCCGCATCCCGGCCGACAAGTGCGTAGGTCGTCGCCGGCGGAGCCGGGCTGGCGCTCGACGCATCAGCGTCAAGGTCGAGAATCTCGCGGTAAGTTGCACGCGTGGCTGCGCTCGGTTGGACGCCGAGCTCTTTTTTCACAAGTGCCGCGCACTGCTGGTACAGGTGCAGGGCCGTCGCGCGCTCACCCCGGCGCGCATGGCAGCGCATGAGCGCACACCAGGCGGGTTCGTCGAGCGGATCGAGCCGCAACAGTTGTTGCGCGCGCTCGATCGCGTCGCCGAACGCGCGGTCGCGTTCCAGCAGATCGACGAGACGCGTCAGCACGGTCCGTGCGCGGTCCTGCAGACGCTGCCGATCGGGCTCGATCCACTCTGCCGCGCAGTCGGGCAACAGATCGCCCGCATAAAGGTGCGCGGATTCCTCCAACGCCGCACGATTGCCTTGGAGACCCTGAATGGCCGCGCTCTCGAAGGCCGAAACGTCCACGGCGGCCGTCTCACCGCACCACGCGAGCGTCCGCGGTGCGGTGTCGATCAGGCTGTCGAGCTCAGGCCACGCCTCTCGAAGATGATGGAGTTCGCGTCGGAGGTTGGTCAGCGCCTGGGCGTCAGTCGAGTCCGGCCAGATGATGCCCGCGACGCGCTGGCGCGGGACGGCCTGGCGGGCGTGCAACACGAGATAGGCGACGAGTTGCTGTTGACGCGCACCCGGCACCCGGGGAACGGTCCGGCCCCCCATGAGCACACGAAAGCCGCCGAGTAGCTCGAGGCGCAGCCTGGTTCCCCCAGCCACGCCCCAAGCTTACACGCCCTCTATCGAAGTGAGCGAGACGAGGAACCATGCTCCTCGTCCCGGCGCCGCTACACGCAGGTGAACAGCGGAAGTCAGTCCTCATCCCGCTCGGATGGTGGCATGATGGCCACGCCGTTGGCATTGGCCACGTCAAGATCAATCGGCGCGCCACTTGGGCTGAGCTCACCGAATTCATTGAGGGAGAACAGCGACAAATGAGAGTGCCCGGAGACGTGATCAATGACGCCCAGGACGCCCTTGGCGGCGTCGATATCCGACGGCGCGCCGCCCGTCGTAATCGTGGCTGCGACCAGACCGTCCACGAATACGTTGTTCCCGGTGCCGATCAACCGGCTGATGGTCTTGCTGCCCGTGTTTGCGGTGAAGACATACTTACCGGCCCTGGTCATCCAACAGTCGGCGGTTTGGCCGGCAGCGATGATTGACGTGAATGCGCCATTTCGGAAGAGACCATCCTGGTTGGAATGCGCCAACGTGATCACGGCGGTTCCATCGGGATAGACGGAAAAGCCGAACGGCGTGAGCGTACCTGCCGGCGCCGACACGGCCGCAGGCGCGGCTCCTGCGACGGCCCCATCATGCTCCAGCGTCACGAGATCGACCGTGCCCGGACTTGGATCGGTCTTCAACGTCACGAGTAGCTGTCGCTCGTTGAGAACCCCCACCTGCGCGGTGCTGCCACTCGGGGGAGGACCGCCACCGGCCAGTTCCAGGTAAGCCGTGCCATCCAGCCATCCCACGCTATTGCCATGAAGCACAAACGAATCGACAGTCGTCGCCCCGGCCACGTACATGTGACCGTTGCCAAAATCCACGCTGACGGGCGCACTTGTCGTCGTCACGAGGCCGTCGAACCTGAGGCCATCTTGCTGGCGCTTGAACAGAGCCACCGTATTGGATCCGTTATTGACGACGGCGATGAGTTCGCCGTTGTACTGCTTGACGCCTCTGGCGTTGCCGCCGGCGCCGCCCTTTCCCTGGGTGGATAACGTCTGAAGCAGAGCCTTGGTGCCTGCGTCGTAGACCTTGATCTGGTTGAACGTCGGACCGCTGGTTTCATTGGTCATGATGACGGCGAACGTGACGGAAGAATGATCAGCCCGAACGTTAGCTGCTCCGATCGCGAATACAAGCAAAGCCGCGGCGCTGAAGAATCTTACGGATCTCGACATACTGACCTCCCTGATGAGTTGTTTGTCGCGGTGCCGGCGGGCGCATCCGCAGTGTGCAACCTGACCGATTGGTTTCTTTCGGCCAGTCGAAGGTTTCTACGCAGAGAACGGAGTCTTGGTTACAGGTGTGCCGACCGCGGTCGCCGCAGCAACCCGGCGCGCACGAACGTGCGTCGGCTGAGTTAGCTGCTGAGGACCCGCCGGCCGGCCAGGAGTCCGGCAAGACCGATGATCGCGGCGACAAGGACGTGTCCGATCAGTTGATGCGCCGGACCACTGATCGGGCAGATCACCTGAGTGGCGGCCGCCGCACTCCCGACGGCTGCAAGACTGACTGTCGCCGCCGTCCACGCGGGCCGCAAAGGCGCCGCGCGGCGGATCATGCCGAGGAGCACCCGGCCGGACAGCGCGGCGAGCACGAAAATCTCTATCGCACAGGCCCAATGGAACGGCGTCGAGGCCGCTCCTGACCCCGCCGCCCGGACCATCACGACGACCCAGATCACCGGCCAGGCCAACGCAGCGGCAACCGGCAGCCCGCGTTGGAGCCATGACCGTTCGGCGCCTGGCACGGCCAGCACGAACGCGGCTGCTGCCGCGCCGACCGTCGTGACGAGCAGCAGGGCGAGCGACAATGCGTACGCCGGAGCCCCGATCGCCGATGACAAATCCGCCCGCGGGCCGATCAGGAGCACGCCGAGGCCACCGATGGCGAGCGTCCACGCCATCCACTGAGCGAGCCTGATGCTCGGCGGCCGCAATGGAGTGACCGGTTTCGCCGCCCTGGCGAGTTGCACGATCAGCTCGTCAGTCTTCACGTGGGCCTCCGAGCAGTTGTTTCAGCTTGCGGTAGCCGCGGTGCGCCGTGACCTTGACGGCAGACACCGTCATGTTCATGCGCCCCGCAATGTCCCGGACGGATTCGTCACGAAACTTGAGTCCCTCGATGATGTCCCGCTGACGCGCCGGCAGTGCCTTCAGGGCTGCGCGGATTGCCTCAACGTCAATGTCGTCGTCCGTTGTCGCGGGGGCCGGCATGTCGAAGGTCGCTTCGCGAACGACCTCGCGCAAGCTCGTCCGGCGCTCGCGCCTCACCGCGTCAATCAGCCGGCTGGAGGCGATGGCGTAGAACCAAGGTGCGAACGGCCGCGCCGGGTCGTACGTCTGGCGCGCCCGATCAATCGTGATGAGCGTCTCCTGGACGACATCGTCGAGCCATGCCACGCCGCCAAGGCGAGCGCGCGCAAACTGTCGCGTGACCGAGGTCAAGAGGACGAGCAGCGACGCGTACGCCTCCTGATCCCCGGTCTGCGCGAGGCGCATCAAGGCCGTGGACTGGCGCTCCTGATCGAGCGTCACCGCCGTGACCCCGGCGCACCTGATACTACGGGCAGATCGAGCCCCAGGTTACAACACTCGTCTTGCGTCGGGACGTGCCACGTCCGACGAAAGGGCCCCGTAACCGGTGTTGCGCCGGCTTCGTGGTGGTCCTGGTAACGCACGATGCGCATTGTAGGGCGCTCTAACGCGCCGATCATGCCTCGTCAAAGAGTGCGCGACCGGTCACCTCCAGGCTCTGGCCCAGTCGGTCCGTGATCTCTTTGCGGTCTGGAGATCCGCCTCTCTTGTCGCCGTGATCGGCTCGAAGACTCCCATTCAGAGGCGTTCGTCCAGCGAGGCGAACGACCGCTAGGGGAACTGCTCCAACCCATGACGTCGTTCCTCGTGCCGTTATTCTTCGTGCTGGTCGGGTTTCGGACGAGTATCACGGCGCTTGGAAGCCCGTCCGTGCTGATCCTGGCGGTCGCCCTCAGTGCGGCGGCAGTGATCGGAAAGTTGTTGTGCGCGCTCGGAGTCCTCAAAGCCGGCATAAGGAAAGGAGTGGTGGCGGCTGGCATGATCCCGCGCGGCGAGGTCACGTTGGTGTTTGCTGCATTGGGAAGCACCCTGCAGGTCGGCCAGACACCACTTCTCGACGCGCGTGGCGACCCCGCGATTGTCGCCGTGGTCATCATCACGACATTGATAACGCCGCCGGCGCTCAAGTGGACGATGAGGACCGCGGCCGAATCGCGCGGCGGAAGTCCCAGCCCTAGGCGTGGTTGACGCTAGACGGGCTTCCAGATCCCCAGCGCACTCCTGACGGCGATCAACTGGCCGAGATGGTAGGCGTTGTGATCGATCACGAGCAGGATCGCTCGCAGATATGTCTGGCGCGCCTTGCCGGTCGGCACGAGCGCGAACAAGTCGAGCGAACCATCACCGGCAAGCCCCTGAAGCTTCGCCCGGTCCGCCTTGAAATCGGCGATGCTTGCGTTCCATTCGGCGTCGGATGGCGTCGGATCGCGCGGCCAGTAATCATCCGGCCAGTTGAGCGTGTGGCTGTATCGGGGGTTGACACAGAACTCGAGCAGGTCCTTCTGCGCGAGGCGCATGTGCTCGAGCAACTGCCAGAGCGAGTGGCCGAATCCCGCGGGCCGATCGCCGCGCCGCGCTGCAGGAATGCCCTCGATGGCTTTGTCGAATGCAACGTGCGCCTCTTCCCAGTCGAGCGCGCGAATCAGGTGTTCGCGCAGCGGATGGGATGGATCCGTCATTCTGGCCATTGTATGTTTACCGGAGCCGCCACGACGTCATCGCGCCTGGTACTGTTCGTCGCTGACCTTTTCCATCCAGTCGACGGTCTTCCCGTCGAGCCGCTCCTGAATGGCGAAATGCGTCATGGCGGTCGTGGCCGTGGCGCCGTGCCAATGCTTCTCACCCGGCGCGAACGAGATGACGTCACCTGGTCGAATTTCCTCGATTGGTCCTTCCCAGCGCTGGGCGAGCCCGCTGCCAGCCGTCACGATCAACGTCTGGCCGAGCGGGTGCGTGTGCCATGCCGTTCGAGCACCGGGCTCGAATGTCACGCTCGCGCCGGCGACGCGCGCCGGATCGGCGGCTTCGAAAAGAGGATCGACGCGCACCGTGCCGGTGAAATAGTCAGCCGGGCCTCTGCGGGAAGGCTGGGAGCCGCTTCTTTTGATGTCCATGTCAAGTCCTCTGTGGAAGCGCGCGCCGCTCAGAGACCGGTCCGTTTCCCCAGGTGTTCGGGGTACCGCGCACCTTCGATCGTGATCTGAGACGCGGCACGATCAATCTCCCGGAGGTCGCCGAGATTCACGATTGCTTCTTGGTTGCCGTGCCGACAAACAGTGCGGCGCCGTCCGCAAAATCGAGATGAGCGTCGATTTGCTTGTCGCCGGGCGTCAGGGTAATCACGGCGTTAATCGGCATTCCCTGGTAATCAAAAACGTACCGGAGGACGAGGCTCGGGCCGGTTCTTGAAACCTCGGTAATCGGCTGTTTTCCGTTGGCGGATGTCACCTCGCCGGCGACTTTGGCGTCCGCGGCCTTCAGCGTCAGCGTCAAGGTCGTCGGCCCGTACGAACCGGTCGCCGTCACCGTCCATTCACCCAGAAATGCCGCCGCGTTCTCCGGCGTGGCGGCAACCGGCGTCGGCTGACTCTGACCGAACGCCGACCAGGCACCGCCGGTCAGCGCGACAACGGCTAGCACCATCACTCGAAGATGTCTCATAAGGCCTCCCAACGGCACGATACCGGAAGTCGCTCAATGCGCGCCAGGCAGGCGCGCGCCGATCCCATAGCGCGTCAGCAGGCGCCGCATCGTCAGGCCCTGAGCCAGGATCGAGAAGGTCACAACCGCATATGTCGCGGTGATGATGACCTCTTTCGCAGGGAACGGCGGCAATGACAGGGCCATGGCGACGGAGATCCCACCTCGCAACCCGCCCCATGTCATGATCGGGACCAGGCCCGGCACTCCGCGCGCCGGCTTCACCAACGCCACGGGGAGTACCCGAAACGCACCTGGCCGCCAGTACCGATCGGAATCGCCGTCACCGCGGCGGCAAGGCCCTTCCACCCGGCCGATAGCGTGAAGACTTCGAGGCCGATCAACAGGAAGAGCACCGAATTCAGCACCGCATCGAGCATCTCCCAGAAGCCATCCAGATGCTCGCGTGTCCGGTCGCTCATGGCCAGCCGTCGACCGCGATTGCCGATGAGCAGTCCGGAGCAGACGACGGCGATCGGCCCGGAGATGTGAAGCCGGAGTGCCAGCGCGTATCCCAGCATGACGATGGCCAAGGTGATCAGGAGCTCCAACGAATGATCGTCGACGGCGCGAAGGGCCAGGTAGCCGATCCACCCGACGACGAGCCCCAGCAGCGCGCCCCCGCCGACTTCCGCGAGAAACACCCCGACAAGCTCACGGGGATGGGCGTTCACCGGGCCGGCCGACTCGGAGAATCCCACGGCCGCCGTCAGCGCAAAGAAGACGACGACCGCAACGCCGTCATTGAAGAGAGACTCGCCGCCAATCTGCGCCTCGAGGCTGCGCGGCGCCCTCAGCTCTTTCAGCAGGCCCATGACCGCAATCGGATCTGTCGGTGAAATCAGCGCACCGAACACCAGCCAGATGGGCAGCGAGGCGGTGACCCCGAGCCAACCGAACGCCCACCACGTCAGCAGTCCGACCAGACAGGTCGAGACGGCAACGCCAACCGTGGCGAGACTGGCGATGCTCCAGCGGTGAGCCACGATCTCGTCGAGATTCAGGTGCAACGCGCCCGCAAACAACAGAAAGGACAGCATTCCGCCCATGAGCATCTGATTGAAATCCACGTGACCGAGGAGGTCCATCGCGGTCGTGCGTAAGCCCCATGCCGGCTGCACGGCATCGACGGCCAGCATCATCAACGACGTCACGAGTGCGACGACCAGCGTGCCGCTCGTCTGTGGCAGACGCAGGAGGCGATAGTTCACGAACCCCGCGGCCGCGGCGATCGTGATGAGAAGCGCAGCCGTCTGGAAGCCGTGCATAACGGATCCATGGTATGCGCGGCATACCTCATCGTGCGGGGTTCTTGTCGAGCTGATGGAACTTCGACCGCGTTCGGAGAGATACTAAGTTGATCGCTCGTCAGCTGGTCGCGCTGGTGAACTGCAATGCAGTGGAAGTTCGCATGCACCGTTACACGATGCTTCTCGCGGTCGGTCTGATTTCAAGCGTCGCTGACGCTCGCGTCCCGCCCAGGGTTCTTGCGGACCTTGGACTCACGGCGCAGCAGATCGCGGCCATCGACGCCGGCCGTCCGGTCGCGAAGGTGCTGTCGTGGGGCAGCCCATCGGAGGTGTATGTCTTCGGCGCGGTGCACGTCGACGGTTCGTTCGAGACGTATCTCGCGGCGTTGCGTGACATCGAGCGCTTGAAGGGCACGCCTGGGTACCAGGGTGCCGGCGAGATCCGCGACGACTCGACGGTCGCGGATCTCCGCGCGCTCGCGCTCGACCCGGACGATGTGAAGGCCCTCAAGAACTGCCGCGAAGGCTCGTGCGATGTGCAGCTGCCGACGGTCGCGATCCAGGCGTTTCACGACGGCGTGAACTGGTCACGGCCAGATGTGGCGGACCAGGCCAACGCCCTTGCCCGTCCGATGGTGCTGCGGTTGACGCAGACATATCGGCAGGGCGGCAATCAGGCACTCGGAGAGTATCGGGACAAAGAGCATCCCGCGCGGATTGCGGACCAGTTCGAGGCGATGATGGCCCGCGCCTCGGCCCTGCCCGACGTGCTTCCGGAGCTGCGCCGCTATCTCCTCGAATACCCCAAGGCCGACCTCGCCGGCGCCGACAGCTTCTTCTACTGGGAGAAAGTGGCGTTCGGCCTGAAGCCGACGATTCGCGTCAATCACGCCGTCATCTATCGCGGCCGCGCGCAGGGCCGCGACTTCGGCGTCGCGGCGATCAAGCAGTTGTACGCCACGCATTATTTCCATACCGCGCTCGACCTGTCCGTGTGCGTCGACGACGGAGCGGCGGTCAGTCCGCACGGTTTCTATCTGCTGACGCTCAAGGGCTCGCAGCAGGAAGGACTGACCGGCGTGAAGGGCTCGATGCTGCGGAAGATCGTCACCGACAAGACCCGCTCGTCGCTCGAGAGCGGGCTCGCCTCGATCAAACGGAGCGTCGAACAATCCGCACCCAGGCGCTGACGTCCCGCTGCCAGCAGGTTGGCAGACGCCAGTACGCCACCCGCCCTCACATCGCTACGACACCGCCGGGCGCACGGTGGGTTCCCGGCCGGCCGCCACGCGGTTGGAGCCAGCAAGAACCTTGTGGTATTGAGCACGTGGACAAAGGACAATTCGCCGAGGCGCGCAGGGCATCGGGCAGACGGCTGACCTCGCCGACGGTCAAAGGCGCAATCAAGCGGACGCTGGCGAAGAAAGCGACAAGCCGAACGGCCGGCTTGCCGAGGAGAGACCATGAAGCACATTTCGAGACGCGAATTCGTCTCGCTTACCGTCGCGGGCACGGCGGCCAGTCGCGTGGCGTCGCCATTCGCCCGAGGGCTTCACCCATCTACGGCGGCGATCACCGCCAACGAGATCATCGAGCGGATCAAAAAGAACATCGGCGTCGAGTGGGGTAACGACGACGTCGATACGTTCAAGGCCGGCGATCCATCGACGGTCGTCACCGGCGTCGTGACGACATCGATGGCGACGATTGACGTGCTGCAGAAGGCTGTGCAGGCCGGCGCGAATCTCGTCATCACCGCGGCGCCGACGTTCTACTCGAGGGCAGACGTCAGCACGCCGGGTGCCCGCGGCTTCGGCGCGGGCCTCGCTGCTGGCCGCGGCCAGCCCCCCGCGCGGGGTGCGGGCGCCGGTCCGGGAGGCGGCGCGGGCCCTGCCGCCGCGGCGTCGCCGGGACCGGCCGCGGCGAGCGGGCCAGGCACCGGCGCCTCTGCGCCGATGCCGCCGGCGCCCCCGATGCCGCAGTCAGTTGTGCCAGCGGGACGGGCCGCCGCTCCGGCGGCGCCGGCCACGCCTCCGCCGCCGGATCCCGTCTACGCCGGCAAGAACGACTTCATCGCGAAGCACAAGCTCGTCGTCTTTCGCCTGACGCAGCACTGGAATCAGCGCAAACCCGATCCACGCGCCCAGGGTCTGGCGGCGGCCATGGGCTGGACGAAGTACAAAGTCGGCGACGACGTACTGCGCTACGAGGTGCCGCCGATCACGCTCGACGCGCTGGCCAGCCAACTGAAGAAGGCGCTCGGCACCCGCGGCGGCATCCGCGCCATCGGCGACCCGGCCACGATGGTGAGGCGCATCGGCCTGTTGCCGGGGTACTCGCTGATTCAGGCATCGATCGCGATGATGTCGACCGTGGACGTGATCCTCGCCGGGGAAGTGCAGGAATGGGAATCGGCGACCTACGCCCAGGACGTCGCGTTCGCGGGCATCAAGAAGGGCTTCATTTCGATCGGACGCGTCGTCAACGAAGCTCCGGGGATGCAGGTCTGCGCCGACTGGCTGAAGACGATCGTCTCCGACGTGCCGGTCCGGTTCATCACTGCCGGCGATCCCTACTGGAGGCCGTAATGTCGATGTTCCTGGCGCGCCACCGGCGCGTCCTGGGTCCCGCGGGGGCGAAGCGCCCCGGGTCAAATTGGAGGCCGTAATGTCGATGTTCTTGGCGCGCCACCGGCGCGCCCCGCGCGAGCGGAGTGGGGAACGTGGGGTCCCCGCGAGCGAGCGCGTGGGGGGGACCGCGGGGGCGAAGCCCCCCGGATCAAATTGGAGGCCCCTTTAATGCGCGCGCTGACTGCGGGCGAAGTCGTCAACCGAATCAAGGCGGTGATGGCCGTGCAGGGCGTCCAGTGGAGCGACGCGACCACGCGCGATCGTTTCAAGTTCGGCGGGCCAGACACCGTCGTGAACGGCATCGCGACGACGTTCATGGGCACGTTCGAAGCGATCTCCAAAGCCAGCGCGCTGGGCCTCAACATGATCATTCCGCACGAGGACACGTACTGGAACGATCCCGACAACACCGTGATCGCTGAGGCCGACACCCTCGTCTACAAGACGAAGGTCGACTTCATGGCCAGGAACAACATCGTGATCTTCCGGATCCACGATCACATGCACCGCCAGCGGCCGGACTTCACGTTCTCCGGGACCGCGCGCGAGGTGGGCCTCGATCCGCTGACGGAAACGGCGCCGAATTCTCACCGGTTCGTCATTCCCGAGACGACGCTCGGCGAGCTGGCGGCGCGGGTGAAGAAGGTCCGCGCCGACGACGCCATCCGCGTCGTCGGCGATCCGAGCGCGAAGGTCCGCCGCATTGCGACCGGCGCCGGCATGGCGACGCCGGCGGTCAATTCGGCGGACGTCGACGTCGTGATCGGCGGCGAACAGCGCGAGATCGAAGGGACGTTCGACAGCCCCGAGTACGTCATGGACGCCGCCACACTGGGCGTCCCGAAAGGCTGGATCATCATCGGTCACAACATGTCCGAGGAGTCGGGCATGCAGGAAATGGCGGACTGGCTCAGACCAGTTGTCCCGGAAGTGAAGGTTCAGCATGTCCGGGCCGGCATCGTGTATTGGGTGCCGAAGTAGGGCCATCAGCGGCCGCGGGAGCGGCGATCACTCGGGCAGATTGATTCGTCTCGCGAGCTTGGGCCATCCCGGCGACGCGCGGATCAGCGGGCTGTAGGGACCGCCGATGAGCGTCATCATCGCGAGCGGATGGCGCTGTTGGAGCGCGTTGTCGATCCAGGGGATTGCGCCGTCAACATCGCCGCTGGCGAGATGAAAGAGCGCGAGATCGATGGGGTGCCCGTACACCGACGAATCCGCAAACGGCTGCATCAGCGCATCCGCCCGCTCGTTGTCGCCGGCGCGGCGAAGCAGGCCGGCGAGCAGCCCGGCGCTTCCCGCTGACGACGCGGACAGCGCAAACCCTCGTTCCGCAAACGTCAGGGCTTCGGCAAGGCTTGCGCGGGGGAGGTCGAACGCCAGCAGCGTGTAGGTCGCCGGGAAATTGGGTTCGAGTTCGATCAGACGCCGCGACTCCTTCGCCGCGTCATCCGCGCGTCCCGCCGACATCAATGACATGACGTGGCCGACCTGCGCAATGAGGCTCAGAGGGTCGTCGCGCCGTGAGGCCTCGTGTTCCGAGACGGCCTCGGCCGCCCGTCCAATGAATCGCAAGTGGAAATAGCCGTTCCAGTGTCGAAGTCTCGGGTCCTGCGTCGTGGCCAGGCGAAAGCGCCGATCGGCCTCGGTCCAGTCGTAGTCGTAGGTGGTCGCCAGGACTCCAAGCCAGGCATGCCCTTCGGCAAGATCCGGATCCAGCGCGAGCGCGCGCTCCGCCGAGTGTCGGACGCCCTGGCGGCAGCCCTGCGCTTCGCCGCCGCGGCACGAGCCGAGAATGTGGAAGAGCTCGGCGAGCCCCGCGTGAGGCAGAGCGAACGCAGGATCCAACGCAATCGCTCGCTCGTAGCTCGCGCGGACCCGTTCGAGCGCGCCCGGACCGAGCGCGCCCGGGCCCCATTGCTGATGGCGCGCCATCAAGTACGCCTCGTACGCATCGAGCCGGGGTGTGTGCACTCGCCGCAATCGCGACGGCGGGGCCAGCTTGCCCTTCAGCTCGAGGCTGATAGCCGTGGCAATCTCGTCCTGCACGGCGAAGATGTCGGCAAGCTCGCGATCGTATCGTTCCGACCAGACGTGCGAGCCGTCGTCCACCTTGATCAACTGCGCGGTCACGCGGATCCGGTTGCCGCCCTTCCGGACGCTGCCTTCCAGAATCCGCGTCACACCCAGCGCGTCCGCAATCTGGCGGACATCGACATGACGCCCTTTGAACGCGAACGAAGACGTACGCGCGATCACCTTCACGCCCGACAAACGTGCCAGCGTGTTGATGATTTCTTCGGTGAGGCCGTCGCTGAAGTACTCCTGTTCAGGATCCGAGCTCATGTTCGCGAACGGGAGGACGGCAATTGACGGTGTGTCGGCGTCCTTCGATTGCGCGGCGGCGTCTCTCAACGCCTGCAGCAGCGCGGCGGCGGTCTGGTACCTGGCGTCCGGATTCTTTTCCAGGCAGGTGCTCACGATGTGTCCGAGCGCGCCGGGCGCCTGTAACGGCGACGGACGATCGCGTAAAACGGCGCTGAGCGTCTCGGCGGCCGAATCAGCGGGGAAGGCCCGCCGGCCAGACAAGAGTTCATACAGCACGGCGCCGAAGCTGAAGATGTCGGAGCGGGCGTCGCCGGCGTCGCCCTTGATCTGCTCGGGCGCCATGTAGGCGGGCGTGCCGACGATCGGGGCGCCCGTGACGGTCGTGTCCGTCCCTGCGTTGCCCGACAAACGCGCGATCCCGAAGTCGACGAGCTTGACTCTGCCGTGTGCGACGAGCACATTGGCCGGCTTCAAGTCGCGGTGGACGATGCCCTTGCCGTGGGCCGCGTCAAGGGCGGCGGCAATCTGCCCGGCCAGGTCGATGGCCGTTCCGGGATCGACGGGTCCGGAGAGCGGTTCTCCCTCGATGAACTCCATGACGAAGTAGTCGTCGCCGATATCGTGGACGGTGCAGATGTGCGGGTGATTGAGCGCCGCGATCGCACGCGCCTCGCGCTTGAAGCCGTCGCCGGGCGCCAGCAGGCGTTTGATGGCGACGGTTCGGCCGAGACGGGCGTCATGGGCCTTCCACACTTCGCCCATGCCTCCGCGCCCGATCAGGGCGACGAGCGTGTAGGGCCCAACGGCCGCACCGGGCGTCCAAGCCTCCATGTCGTTCTGGATCCTCACTCCGGCATGCCCACGTAAAGCTCTTTCACAAGCCGCAGGAGCACGGAGTCTGCGCGGCTTTCCATGTCGCCCAGCTCTGGATCCCGGAGCCGGTCTGCGATGACGGTGTTGGCACCGGGAAGTTGCTGCGCGGACCGGCCCTACGCCTGATAGACCGTCGTGCCCCCGACGACTGTCCGCACGACTTGAATGTCCTTGATCTTCGACGGCTCGACGGTGTGCGGATCATCGGCCAGCACCACGAAGTCGGCCAGCTTGCCGGCGCTGATCGTGCCTTTGATCGTTTCCTCGCGCGACGCGTACGCGCCATTCACCGTATTCACATTGAGCGCCTCGTCGACAGTGATTCGCTGGTTGGCTCCCCACGTCGTGTTGTCCCAGCCGGTTCGCGTCACCATTCCCTGAATGCCCATCAGCGGCGCGAACGGGCCGGGCTGGAAGTCGCTCCCCGCCGTGCAGGGAACGCCGGCGTCCAACAGCGTGCGATACGCCATCGCGCGTTTCATGAACTCTTCGCCGTAAAACGGGAACTTGTCGGTGTTGTAGTATGCGTACGTCGAGAACAGCGCCGGCACCGCGCCCGCCGCCTTGATGCGGCGAACAAGGTCGTCGTTGATCAACGTGCAATGCGTAATCTTCGGTCGAGCGTCGGCACGCGCGAATAGCCGCTGCGCCCGCTCGAA
Organism: uncultured Acidobacteriota bacterium; assembly: GCA_963724645.1. Classification (GTDB taxonomy): domain Bacteria; phylum Acidobacteriota; class Vicinamibacteria; order Vicinamibacterales; family SCN-69-37; genus CAVXSP01. The sequence continues at coordinate 429,985 of CAVRVJ010000001.1, read as the reverse complement.
CGCCGTCAGGTACTGGTCGATGGCGACGTCGCCGTTCGCGTGGCAGTTGACCTGGATGCCTGCGCGGTGCACCCGCTCCACCCAAGCGTTGCACGTCTCTTGTGATTCGGTGACGTTGCCCTTGTAGCCGTTCTGGCCCGGGTAGGGAAAGCTCAGGGCCATCGTGCGCTCGGAAAACGAACCGTCGAGGGTGTGTTCACTCGTTGCGCCAAACTTGATCCACTCGTCGCCGAAGCCGGTTTCGATTCCACTCGCAATCATGTTCTCGAGCACCTGGCCGGCGGCCTCATAGTTGACGCGATGCCGCAGCTCGCCGCGGGCACGGACATCCTGGATGGCCGCCAAATCACCGCCTTCATGATGGACGCTCGTGAGTCCGTATCGGACGAACTGCTTCGACATGTACGCGACGCCATCGCGTTCGCGTTTAGCTCGCTGCTCGGCGGTGTAGGCCGGACGCGTCCCGACCCTGTCAAACACGGCGCGTGCGAGGTCGGTGACGCGGCCATTCAGATCACCATTTGCGTCCTTGTCGAAGGTCCCACCCGCGGGATTCGGCGTATCCCTCGTGACCTTCGCGAGCGCAAACGCACGCGAGTTGTAGAACGACGTATGCCCGCCGCGATGGCGGACGACGACGGGATGCTCGGCCGAAACCTGATCCAGATCGCGCACGTTGAGCGGACGCTTCTCCTGGATCTTCGTGTCGTCGTGAAAATAGCCCTCGACCCAGGTTTCAGGCGGGAGCTCGCGCGCTTTCCCTTTGAGTTTATCGATGATGCTCTGGATGGTGACGAACTCGACCTCGAACGGATTGCCGACCAGGACTTCGTACAGCAGCATCGTGCCGCCGGCGTGGTTGTGCGTATCGATGAACCCAGGGACGACGGTCATGCCTTTCGCATCGAATGTCTGCGTCCGGCTGGCAATGAGCGCTCGCATCTCGGCGCTGGTGCCGATCGCCGTAAAGCGAGCACCCGTGATCGCGAAGCCTTCGGCGCGAGGCAGCGCGCTGTCTACTGTGTAGACCTTCGCGTTATGAACAACCATGTCCGGGTCTGGCGCAAACGCATTGACCCGCCGCGCGAGCGTACCCGCAGCGCCAACGGCGGCGAGCCCCATGAATTCACGGCGTGTCCGTACAGCGCGCATGCGCCTGCATTGTAGAGACTAGTCACCCACACCGACAAGTGAAATGGGACTCGCAGAAGTTCTCGCGCCAGACGACTCGGATGATTGTCGCTGCTGCTCATCGCTTAAAAGGCGTGGCACGTTCGGCGGCGACCGAGGACCTTCTAAGACATTCGTCCGCACCGCCAGCCTCAGTTACTGGATCGAATGTGAACGATGATGCGCCTGTACGACGTAAGCGTCGGCGTGCCCGTGTCTTCGACCATGAGAATCACGTGCGCGGTCCCTGCGATCCTGGGTGTCACCATTGCTCGCGGCCGATCCGCTTGCTCGATGACGACGCGGGGCGCAGGCTGACGCAAGCCGGCAGGCGCCGACGGAATATCACCTTCGCCTGCCGCGCCGCCACCGCCAGGGGCGACGATCCCGCCTGCAAACACGGGCTGGGTCGGAATACCCGTACCGGCTTCTGGATAGAAGAACCAGTGGAATTTCAGCCGCTCGCCATCTGGATCGACGCTTGCGGAGGCGTCGAGCGCGACGGGTACGCCCATCTGGCCATTGATGACGACCGGCGCTTTACCGGCCTGGCCGTTCACGACGATCGTGGGGTTATGGTTCGCCTGTTTTGCATTCCGAATCGTCCAATCCATCCGCGCCGAGAAGTCATGCTGAAACGCCGTGCGCCAACGCCAAATCGAGGCCTGGTCGGACGTGTAGGTCCTTCCGTCGACGCCGGTGACCGTATCGCGCGAGCTGTCGCGGCCTGGAAACGCGTCGCCGCCCTGCGTCCAGCCTGGGTGTGATTCGCCGTAGAACTGCCGCCAGACGTACCGGCCGCCCCAGCCGCCGAAGGTCGGGCTCATCGCGCTCGCGAGGCCGTTATCGATCAGCCCGAGATACGAGGGCGTATCACCTTCGTGAATGCAGCACGGGTAGGGATACAGCTTGCCCAGCGGCCCTTTGCTGCGGATGTTAGCATCGACCCATGCGTTCGTGAATGTCGTGAAGTCCGCGCCGGGCGAGTTCTTGTAGAACTCGTCGCCGCTGATGCCGGTCCACGTGGCCGACGCGTACTGGTCGCCATCAGGCGTCGACGGCATCGCGATATAGAAGAGTCCGGGGAACTCCCGCCGGATCCACGGCCCGGCGTCGTCCTGATCGGAAATCGAGTACACGCGCAGCTTCTGCACCAGCTTCTCGAGCTCCGCCGGCGTCCGTCCGGCGCGCGCGTGCCACAGCGCCTGGGCCAGCGTATTTGCGCCACCCCAGACAGTAATCCACAGCGGCCGCAGATCGTTTCGGTCAGTCGCGCGGAGGATCAGTTCGGCGCCTTCCGTCATCTTGTCGTTGCCGACGGCGGCCATCCCGAACGACGTCTGGCCGGCCGCGATGACGCCGCGCAGCGCAGCAGGATCCGGGTAACCCTTCGCGTGCGTGTCGAGCGTGGGCTTGACGGTTTCATAGGCACCGACCAGCGTATGGAGGACATCAGGACGGACCTTGTTGCGCATCCAGGTCGAGGTGCCGGCAATCAGGCCTTCGACGTCGAACTCGTTGGAGTAGACAAGAAAGCGAACCATCGACATCTGGTCATCGGGCTCATTCGCGATATCCGTGAGCACGACGACGCGCTGCTTGTCGACGTAGGGGTCCATCCTGGCGGAGATCGCGTCGAAATCCGGAGGCGCCGATGCCGGCGCCGGCGCGGCGCCGTGCGCACAGCCGGTGCCGATGGCGATCGCGACAATGGTGAGCGCGCGCATCACGCAACGATTTCTCGGGTGACGCTCAAAACCGAAGCGACCGAGCGGGCTGCTGCGAGTCACCGCACGTTGACGGTCACGATCACGCGCTGAAAGCTCGTCAACGGCGGGGCGCCGTTGTCCGTGATCTGCAGCACGACGTGGATTGTCTGGCCGTTTGCCGCATCCGGCGGCACTTGAAACGTCGTCGTCAGCGCGTCTGCAGCCGAGAACACGATCATCCCTGGGTACGTATCAGCGTCCGCGTACTGCCACCACTTGATCGTCAGCGCATTGCGATCAGGATCGGTCGCAGTCGCCGTCAGCCTGACCGTCGCGCTCGGAGCGGCAGTGACGTTCAAGCCGCTCGTCACCGAGACCTTGGGCGCGTGGTTGGCAGCAGCGAACGTCGGCGTCACCGTCCACTTCAGGCGCGCGGCGAAATCGCGCTGGGCGAACTCGAACCAGCGCGCCGTCGCGTAGTCCCGCGGTGAGGCGCCGGTGGCGTCCTTATCCGGCGCGCTGCGTCCGCCCCAGCCGCCGTAGGACGCTTCTTCGTACGCACGCAGGCCGTTGTCGAGCAAGTTCATGAACGTGGACGAGTCGCCCTCGGAAATCCACGCGCCTTTCTCCTGCGGAGGCGTCCATACCTGGAAGCCCTTCGCGCGGAGCTCCTCCGCCGTGCCGTCCTCGCCGAAATAGTCGAAGATGTCCCCCGGCGCCATCTGCTTGCCATCGCGCCACACGCGATAGAAGGCCCCGAACGGGCCGACTGACGAGACGTTCTCGCGCGTCCACGCCGCCGTCAGGTACTGCGCGAACTCCGGCCGCACGACGCCGCGGGCGCCATAGCCCCACGTCGCCGTTGACATCTGCCGAAACTCGATGCCGGGCCATTCGGGCTTGATATACGAGGCGTTCGTGCCGTCCTGATCGCCGAACGCCTGAATGATGGCCTTCTGGGAGATCCTTTCCCGAATCGCCGGCCATTGCGGCGAACTCCCGTATTGCAACGTGATGGCCTTGAGCGCGCGCGCGATGGTGCTCTGGCCGCCCCACGCCTGCAGATAGACAGGGCTGCCCTTGTCGTCCAGCAGCACTTCCTTGATGAGATCGGAGCCCGCCGTATCCTTCGACGTATCGCCCTCGAACTCGACGTTGCCTTCCCGAATCTTCGACTTGAGGTACCCAGGGGTCGGGTAGTTCGGGTCGTGCACCTTCAGATTCGGATAGACCTTTTCATAGATTTCGACTGCGTCGTCGATGTAGCGCTCCCCCGGCTTCCACCGCCACGACGTGCATGGACAGAGGTTGAGCCCGCCGCGCGAGTACTCGCGATTGGGCACGGAAAAGCGCGTGCCCTTTCCGTCGCCGCGCCAGTGAAACTGGCTGCTCGCGTAGATGAGGCCCTCCGTCGTAACCGCGTTCGTATAAAGCAGGAACCGGACCAGCGAGTTCGAGTCATCGAGCTCGGGGTCGGTCGTGACAATCGTCCGGGGCCGCACCCGCGCGGCGTCGGTTTGCGACGAGAGCGAGCCGGCGAAGCCGAGGCAGATGACGACGAGGGAGAGGACGCGCGGAAGGAGGTGTGTGCGTTGACAGCGGCGCATGGCGCCGCTAGCATGAACCGGCGTGAGCATGAAGAGCAACTCATGCATGTTTATGCACGAGGCCGTGGCGGAGCGGGCGCAGCACATCCGCCGCGTCAGCCTCCGCATGGTGCATGCCGCCAAGATGGGGCACCCGGGCGGCGACCTGTCGGCGGCCGATATTCTCGCGACCCTCTACTTTCGCATCCTCGCCGTCGACCCGCGGAATCCGGCGGACCCGATGCGCGACCGCTTCGTGCTCAGCAAGGGCCACGCATCCGCGGCGCTGTACGCGACGCTCGCCGAGGCGGGGTTCTTTCCGAGCGAGTGGCTGACGACCTACATGCAGCCGCTGTCCAGACTCAACGGACATCCCGATCGAAACAAAGTCCCGGGCGTTGAAGCGAACACCGGGCCGCTCGGGCATGGGCTGCCGATCGCGGTTGGTCTGGCCCTGGGCGCCAGGCTCAGCGGCAGCTCATGGCGAACGTTTGTGCTGACCGGCGACGGCGAACTGCAGGAAGGCAGCAACTGGGAAGCGGTGATGGCCGGGGCTCACTTCGGCCTCGATCGTCTGACCGTCATCGTCGATCGCAACGGCCTCCAGCAAGGCGACTTCACCGAGCGCACGATTCGCCTGGAGCCGCTCGCCGACCGCTGGCGCGCGTTCGGCTGGGCCGTCGCCGAGCTCGACGGACACGACATTCCCGCGCTCATCGAGACACTCGAGCGCGTGCCCCTCGCATCCGGCCAGCCAACCTGTGTCATCGCGCGAACCAAGAAAGGGAGAGGCGTGTCGTTCATCGAGGATCGCGCGGAGTGGCACCATCGTGTGCCGACGGACGCCGAAATCGACCTGGCGCTGGCGGAACTCGAAGACGAATCGTCATGACGTTGCGCGAGCGACCGAAGCCGAGCGAGCCGGCCGTCGCGGAGCGGGGTGTCGGGGGCCCCGCGAGCGACGGCGTTGGGGGGGACCGGACTAAGTTCGACTGCCGGGTCGCGTTTGCCGAGACGCTGCTCGACCTCGCCGAGCACGACAGCCGCATCGTCGCCGTCTGCAACGACTCGGTGGGCTCATCGAATCTGAAGAAGTTCCGGGAACGGTTTCCGGACCGATTGATCAACGTTGGCATCGCCGAACAGAACCTGGTTGGCGTCAGCGCGGGTCTTGCCGCCGCCGGCAGGATTCCTTTCACGTGCGGGGCCTCCTGTTTTCTGACAGGCCGCGCGCTCGAGCAGATCAAGGCCGACCTCGCCTACAGCCGCCACAACGTGAAGCTCTGCGGGATTTCGAGCGGCATGGCGTACGGGGAGCTTGGGCCCACGCATCATTCCATTGAAGACCTCGCATGGACGCGGGCAATCGCCAACATGACGGTGATCGTGCCGGCCGATCCGGTTGAGACCGCCGGGGCCGTTCGCGCTGCCGTCGCTGTCGACGGTCCCGTGTTCCTGCGTTTGAGCCGGATGCCGGTCCCGGTCGTGTGCGACAAGGCGCGTGCATTCGAGGTGGGCAAGTCCGCTCTGCTGCGCGACGGCTCGGACGTCACAGTGATCGCCGCCGGCGTCACGGTGTCGAACGCGCTCGAGGCCGCGCGCCTGCTCGAGCAGGACGGAATCAGCGCGGCGGTCGTGAACCTGTCGACCATTCGGCCCCTCGATCGCGAGCGCGTCGAAGAAGCAGCCCGTCGCGGGCCCATCGTCACCGTCGAGGAGCACACCGTCTTTGGCGGCCTCGGCAGCGCCGTTGCCGAGGTGGTCGTCGAATCGTATCCGACGCGGATGCGCATGCTCGGTGTGCCGGGCGTGTTTGCGCCAACGGGCTCGGCGCAGTTCCTTCTCACGCACTTTGGCCTCGACGCCGAGGGGATCCGGGCCGCGGCCCGCGCGCTCGTGCGGATCTGATCTCATGGCACACCGGCACGTGCTCGCGATTGACCAGGGCACCACCAACACGAAGGTGCTGCTGTTCGACGACGAGGCCCACGTCGTGGCGCGGGCGTCGCGGCCGGTGTCGATCGCGTTTCCGCAGCCGGGCTGGGTCGAGCAGGATCCGGTCGGGATCTGGCGCAGCGTGACGGATGGCATCGCGGCCTGTCTGTCGTCGACGGCCGTCAATCCCGACGTTGTCGCCGTCACGAACCAACGCGAGTCGGTGCTCGTCTGGGAGCGCGCTTCCGGGCGGCCGCTTGGCCCGTGCATCACCTGGCAATGCCGCCGGACCGCGACGTTCTGCGACGAACTCAGGAAGCGCGGGCTCCAGGAGACGATCGAGCGGAAGACGGGCCTGACAATCGATCCGCTCTTCTCCGCGTCAAAGATTCGCTGGCTGCTGGAGACGATTCCGAACGGCCGCGCGCGCGCGGCGGCCGGCGAGTTGTGCGCCGGCACCGTGGACAGCTGGGTGCTCTGGCATCTGACTGGCGGTGGGGTGCATGCGTGCGATCCGACAAACGCATCGCGCACCCAGCTGTACGACCTGACTGCCGGCACGTGGGATGACGAACTTCTTCAGATCTTCGACATCCCGCGCCGGGTGATGCCGGAGATTCGACCGTCGAGTGGGGAGTTCGGGACGACCCGCCGGGCCGGCTCATTGCCGGACGGGCTGCCGGTCGCGGCTCTCATCGGCGACTCGCACGCGGCGCTCTTCGGCCAGGCCGCGTTCCAGCCCGGCATGGTGAAAGCCACCTACGGCACGGGCTCATCGCTGATGACCGTCACACCCTCGCCAAGTCATTCGAAGCACGGGTTGTCGGCGACGGTGGCGTGGCAGCTCCCTGGGGAAACGGTATACGCCCTCGAGGGCAACATCACGATGACCGGCGGCGCCATCGACTGGCTCGGTCAATTCCTCGGCGCGGCGGACGGCGCGGCGACGGTTGCCAATCTGGCCGCGACGGCGAGCGACTCCGATGGCGTCTATGTCGTACCTGCGTTCGCCGGGCTCGGCGCGCCGTATTGGGACGACCGCGCGCGCGGGCTGATCTGCGGGCTCACGCGCGGGACGACGGCAGCGCACGTGGCGCAAGCCACCGTCGAGTCGGTGGCCTATCAGGTTCGCGACGTCTTCGACGCGATGACCTCGGACACCTCACAGGCGCCCGTATCGCTGCTGGCCGACGGCGGCGCCAGCCGCAACGACAGGTTGATGCAGTTTCAGGCGGACGTGCTCGGTTGTCCCGTCATCCGCGCCTCGTCGGCCGATCTCGCGGCGCTCGGTGCCGCCTGGCTCGCGGGACTCGCCGCGAACATCTGGCCGTCGGTTGACGCGCTCGCAGAACTGCCGCGGACCGTCGATCGATTCGAGCCGTCGATGAGTCAAAGTGAACGCGATCACCGCTACGCTGGTTGGATCGACGCCGTTCGCCGCGCGCGCGGCGGGAGACCCTGACCGTGGCGCGCATCGATGAACTGCGCCTGCTCGCGAAGGTGGCTCGCCTGTACTACGGCAAGGGCCTGCGGCAGTCCGAGATCACCGAGCGCCTCAACGTGCATCAGTCGACGGTGTCCCGGCTGCTGAAGCGTGCGGAGAAGGAAGGCATCGTCCGCATCACGTTCAGCATGCCGTCCGGTCTCCACCCTGAGCTCGAGGACGAGCTCCAGGGCGCCTTCGGCCTTCGAGAAGCCATCGTCGTCGACGCGATCGACTCGGAGGATCAGATCGCGCGCGATCTCGGCGCGGCCGCGGCGTTCTATCTCGAGACGACGTTGAAACCGGCGGACGTGGTCGGCATTTCGTCGTGGAGCGCGTCGCTGCTGGCGATGGTAGAGGCGATGCACCCCAGCCCCCGCGCGGCCGGCGCGCGCGTCGTCCAGATCCTCGGCGGTATCGGCAATCCGGGCGCCGAGGTGCACGCAACGCATCTGACGCGGAGACTCGCGAACCTCGTGTCCGGGACGGCGACACTCCTGCCGGCACCAGGCGCCGTCGGGTCGGCCGAGGCGAAGCGCGTCATGCTCAAGGATCGCTATGTCCAGGAAGCGACCGCGCTGTTCAAGTCCGTGACGATGGCGCTCGTCGGCATCGGCGCGATCGAGCCATCGAAGTTGCTGGCCTCGAGCGGCAACGTGTTCTCGCCGCAGGAGCTCAAGTCGTTGAGCGCGCGCGGCGCCGTCGGCGACATTTGTCTCCGCTTTTTCGACGCCGACGGCGTGCCCGTCCAGACGCCGCTCAACGATCGCGTCATCAGCATCGAGCTGGCGCAATTGAAACTGGTCAGGCGCGTCATCGGCATTGCGGGCGGCAAGCGCAAAACCGCGGCAATTCGCGGCGCTTTGGCGGGCGGCTGGATCAACATGTTGATCACGGACCGCAGCACGGCCGAGCGGCTGCTCCAGACGAATGCCGTGATCGCAAAGGCGTGCAAGCGAGCCCGGGCGTGAAGAGCGTCATCGCGGTTGTCGTCGTCGCCACGGCCCTCGTGATCCTGCGGCCATGGACGGTCGTGCCGATTCAGACGGCCAGTGCGCCGGCGTTCGATCCGGCCAGTTACGTGACGTCGATATGGAACTCGCGCGTACTGCCCACGGCCGACAGTTCGGCGATCGATCTCCAGGCGTTCATGAAGGGGAAGGCGAGCGCAGGCACGGCCCGCGCGGTGTTCGTGAAAGGCTCCGCGAAGGTCGCTCAGGTCGATCGGAAGTCGCGCGTCGGTCTCGCGCGTCTGACGCTGCCGTGGACGACGACTGGCCAGGCCGCCATTCAGATTGGCCCCGTCATTCGCGGCACGGCGGTGCGCGACGCGCTCGATTTCATCCGCTTCACGGACTTCGTCAACCAACTCGAGTTCGCGGGCGTCGCCACCGCGTTGAACGACTACGTCGTGACCGGTGTTCTCCAAGTCGCGCCGGACGTGGTTTCCGGAGCCGAAGTCACGTTCGTCGGCGCGGTGCCCATGTCGGCGGCCACGCAGACTCTCGAGATCGTGCCGGTAAAGCTCGAGGTTACAGCTGACGCGAGCGAGCGCGAGCGAGCGAGCCACGCGCTCGGAGCCAGGCGGCAAAGCGCCGAGCGAGAGCGCGTGCAGGGGGTCCGCGGGGCAAAGCCCCCGGATCAACTGCCCATGTCGGCGGCCACGCAGACTCTCGAGATCGTGCCGGTAAAGCTCGAGGTTACAGCTGACGCGAGCGAGCGCGAGCGAGCGAGCCACGCGCTCGGAGCCAGGCGGCAAAGCGCCGAGCAAGAGCGCGTGCAGGGGGTCCGCGGGGCAAAGCCCCCGGATCAACTGCCCATGTCGGCGGCCACGCAGACTCTCGAGATCGTGCCGGTAAAGCTGAGGTTACAGCTGACGCGAGCGAGCGCGAGCGAGCGAGCCACGCGCTCGGAGCCAGGCGGCAAAGCGCCGAGCGAGAGCGCGTGCAGGGGGTCCGCGGGGCAAAGCCCCCGGATCAACGATGACGCACGCGATGAGCGCGCCGGTCGAGCAGCAGACGCCGGTGCTCGAGGCCCGAGGGATCAGCAAGATCTTCCCGGGCACGACCGCGCTCGACGGCGTGGACGCCCGTCTCGATCGAGGCGTCGTGCGCGCCCTCATCGGCGAGAACGGTGCCGGCAAGTCCACCCTCGTGAACATTCTGGCCGGCGTGGAGCAGCCGACCACAGGCGAGCTCCGGCTCGACGGCAAGGCGACGCGCTTTGCGTCTACGCGCGACGCCCTCGACCAGGGCATCGGCGTCATTCACCAGGAGCTGCAGCTCTTTCCGGATTTGACGGTCGCCGAGAATCTGTTCGTCGGACGGGAGCGCTGCACGCGCTGGGCGACGCTCGACCGGCGCTCGGAGATTGACGCCACGCGGCAGGTGCTCCAGAAGCTGGCGCACCCGATCGATCCGCGAATCCGGCTGGGGACGCTGCCGCTCGGCCAGCAGCAGATCGTCGAGATTGCCCGCGCGCTCGTCCGCGACGTGCGCGTGCTGATGATGGACGAGCCCACCTCGGCGCTGTCCGCGGCCGAAGTCCCGGTCCTCTTCAAGGCGATACGCGACCTTGCCGCTCACGGCGTCGCTGTTGTGTACATCTCGCATCGGCTCGAAGAGCTGCTGTCCATCGCCGATGTCGTCACCGTGCTTCGCGACGGCCGCGTGGTTGGCGAGGCGGAGACGAAAGACATCGGCGTCAAGTGGCTCATCGATCGGATGACCGGCGGGAGATCTACTGCGCCGCGCGAGCCCACAGCCGGTGGGCGAGGCAAGACTCTGCTGTCGGTGAAAAACCTTTGCGTTCCGCCCCGGCCCGGCCGCAACGCCGTCGACGGCGTGTCGTTCGAGGTTGCTGGCGGCGAAATCGTGGGCCTCTATGGATTGATGGGCGCCGGCCGAACTGAGCTGCTCGAATCCGTGCTCGGCGTTCACGCCGACGCGTCGGGCGAGGTCCGTCTGGATGGCCGGCCGGTGCAGTCGCGTCCAGTGAGCGATCGCGTGGCATCGGGCATCGCGATGGTGTCCGAGGATCGCAAAGCCTCGGGCTTCATCGGCACGCTGTCGGTCGAGCAGAACATGACGCTTTCGAGCCTCGACGAGCTCTCGTCAAGGGGCTATCTCGCGCCGTCGCGTGAGCGCAGGGCCGTCACTCGGTTCATCGATGATTTCCGAATCAAGACGCCGAGTCCCGCGGCCTGGATAGGCTTGCTCAGCGGCGGCAACCAGCAGAAGGTCATCATTGCACGGGCGGCGATGAGCCGGCCCCGCGTGCTGTTAATGGACGAACCCACACGCGGCGTCGACGTCGGCGCGAAGGCGGAAATCCTCGAGACCATGAGGCGGCTCGCGGCCGACGGACTCGCCATCGTGTTCGCCTCGTCCGACCTGGCCGAGGTCCGCGCCGGTGCCACGCGCATTCTGGTGATGGCGCGCGGCCGCATCACGGTCGATGTTTCCGCGGCCGATGCAACCGACGAGGCGTTGGCGTCAGCCGCGTCAGCGATGGCGGATCTTCCGACCGGAGTTGCGAATGGCTGACCTCGTCCTCCGCCTCCGCGCTCTCATCGCGCTCGTCGTCCTCGCCATCGCATTCTCCGTGCTGTCGCCGGAGTTTCTGACGAGCGGAAATCTCTCCATCCTGGTCAAGCACGTTGCCATCAACGCGATCCTCGCGATTGGGATGACGTTCGTCATTCTCAGCGGCGGAATCGATTTGTCGGTGGGCGCGGTTGCTGGTTTTTGCGGAATGGTCGCCGGCTACCTGCTGAACAAAGGCGTCACCCTCGAATCGGCAGGCGTGACGATTTACTTCCACGCCTGGCTTGTCGTGGCGATCGCGCTCGCGGCCGGTATGTTGCTCGGCGTCGTGAACGGTTCGCTGATCGCGCGGCTTCGCGTCGCGCCATTCATCGCGACCCTCGGCATGCTGTACGTCGCGCGTGGCCTCGCGATGCTGACGTCCGGCGGGGCGACCTTCCCCAACCTCGGCGGTCAGGCGTCGCTTCGCAACACCGGGTTCCCGTGGCTGGGCGCGGGCGCGATGCTCGGGGTGCCAATTCCCATCTGGCTGATGGCCGGACTGGCGGTGACTGGCGCCTTCGCGGCGACGCGCACGCCGTTCGGCCGGCAGGTGTACGCCATCGGCGGCAACGAGCGGGCGGCGCTTTTGGCGGGCGTTCGCGTGCGGCAGGTCAAACTCGGCGTATACGTCATCTCCGGATTGTGCGCGGCGCTCGTCGGACTTATCATCGCCGCGCAGCTCGGCGCCTCCCATCCGGCGACCGGCGAGACCTTTGAGCTGAACGCGATCGCTGCCGTCGTCCTCGGCGGCACGTCGCTGATGGGCGGACGAGGCACGATTGGCGGCACGCTCATCGGCGCCTTTGTCATCGGCATCCTCGCCGACGGCCTCGTGCTGCTCGGCGTCTCGGAATTCTGGCAGATGGTCATCAAGGGACTGGTGATCGTGCTCGCCGTGATCCTCGATCAATTCCAGAAGAGGTCAGCGTCATGAGCCAGCCGCGGAGTCTATTTCGCGTCGTGAGGATCGCGTCGATGCTGCTCATCGCCGCGCTGGCGGCGGCGTGCTCGTCGACCGGAGGAAACGGCGGCGGGTCGCCCGGCCCCAAGCGGATCGCGATCATCACGCCCTCGCACGACAACCCGTTCTTCAAGGCCGAAGCGGACGCAGCGGCGTCGCGTGCGCGCGAGCTGGGCTACGAGGTGCTCGTCAACTCGCACGATGACGATGCGAACAAGCAGGATCAGTTGATTGACGTGGCGATTTCGCGAGGCGTGTCGGCGATCGTCCTCGACAACGCCGGGGCCGACGCGTCGATCGCCGCGATTCAGAAAGCGAAGCAGAGCAGGATTCCGAGCATCCTCATCGATCGCGAGATCAATGCGACCGGCGTTGCGGCGGCGCAGATTGTCTCGAACAACTACCAGGGCGCGACGCTTGCCGCCGAGGAGTTCGTGCGAGTGATGGGGGAGAGCGGCGCGTATGTCGAGCTCGTCGGCAAGGAGTCGGACACCAACGCCGGCATCCGGAGCCGCGGCTTCCACGACGTGATCGATAAGTATCCCGGCCTCAAGCAGGTCGGCCGGCAGAGCGCGAACTGGGACCAGCGTGAGGCGTTTCAGAAGATGGAGACGCTCATTCAGGCCAGTCGCAATCTGAAAGGCGTCATTGCCGGCAACGACACGATGGCGCTCGGAGCCATGGCCGCGCTCAAGGCGGCCGGCCTGTCTAAAGTCATGGTCGTCGGCTTCGACGGTAGCCCGGACGCGATTGCGTCGATCAAGGCCGGTGAGATCAAGGCGACGGTGCTGCAGCCGGCGGCGCTCATCGCGACGCAGGCGGTCGACCTGGCGCACCATTTGATCACGACCGGGTCGACCGGTCAGCCGGAGAAGCAGTCGATCGACTGCGAGCTCGTCACGCCGGCCAACGCCGAGACCTTCGGAGTCTTCGCGAAGAAGTAGCGAACGAGCCTGAGCGAGTGAGCCGCGCGAACGGAGCGGGGATGAGGGGGTCCCCGCGAGTGAGCGCGTCGGGGGTTTGCGGGGGCGAAGCCCCCCAGAAGGAGACGACACGATGGCCCGCGCCACGATTGGCATCGTCATAGGCAATCGGGATTTCTTTCCCGACCAGCTCGTCAGCGAAGCCCGTCGCGACGTGCTCGCGCTGTGTTCGTCGCTCGACATCGACTGCGTGCTGCTCGATGAACAGGCGTCGAAGCTCGGGGCAGTCGAGACCTGGCCGCACGCGAAGGCTTGTGCCGATCTTTTCAGTCGCCACCGCGACCGCATCGAGGGGGTCCTCGTGTGTCTGCCGAACTTCGGCGACGAGAAGGGCGTCGCCGACACGTTGAAGCTCGCGGCGCTCGATGTGCCCGTGCTGGTGCAGGCGTATCCAGACGATCTCGAGAAGCTGCACGTCGCACGGCGGCGCGATGCGTTCTGCGGCAAAATCTCCGTCTGCAACAACCTGCGGCAGTACGGCATTCGCTACAGCCTCACAGACTCGCACACGGTCTATGTCTCGTCAGAGGAGTTCAAGCGCGAGCTCCTCGAGTTCCTGAGCGTCTGTCGCGTCGTCCGAGGCATGCGCCGCGCCAGAGTCGGCGCGATTGGCGCACGGCCGAACGCCTTCAACACGACCCGCTACAGCGAGAAGCTGCTCGAGGCGACGGGCATCAGCGTCAGCACGCTCGACCTCTCCGAAGTGCTCGAAGGCGCCCGGAGGATTCCTGACGATGACCCGCGGGTGAAGCAGAAGCTGGCCGAAATTCAAAGCTATGCCCCGGCACCCGGCGTGCCGAATCCGTCGCTCGTCCTCATGGCGAAGTTCGGCCTCATCGTGGGCGACTGGATGACGAAGCTCGACCTCGACGCATCGGCGATTCAGTGCTGGAGTTCGCTGCAGCAGAACTACGGCGTCAACTGCTGCACGATCATGAGCATGATGAGCGACAAGCTCATGCCGAGCGCGTGCGAGGTGGACGTGGCCGGCACTGTGGCGATGTATGCGCTGCAGCTCGCGTCCGGCAAGCCGAGCGCGCTGGTGGACTGGAACAACAACTACGGCAGCGATCCCAACAAGTGCGTCTTCTTCCACTGCGGCAACTGGGCCAAGGCGTTCCTGCCGGACATCGAGATCGGCACCGCGCCGATTCTGGGATCGATTCTGGGCGAGCAGAACACCTACGGCGCGCTCTCCGGCCGCACGCCCAGCGGTCCGGTGACGTTCGCGAGAATCTCAACCGACGACCGCAACGGCCGGGTCGTCGCGTACGCCGGCGAGGGCCGCTTCACAGACGATGAGTTGAAGACGTTCGGCACCCGAGCGGTCGTTGAGGTGCCGGACCTTCAGAAGCTGATGCGCGTGATCTGCCGCCGCGGTTTCGAGCACCACGCGGCGATGAACGCCTCACATACCGCGGATGTCCTCGTAGAAGCCTTCGAGCAATACCTAGGCTGGGATGTCTATCGCCACGCGTAGTGTGCGTTCATGACGCACCCAGGCGGAGGTCGGGCATGCGTCCGCGTCTGGATCGTGAATCTAACGAGAAAATGGCACGCGAAAATCGCACTTGCGCCGGCGGACCGACCTGCGCCCTTCGCACCACGACTCAGCCGATATAATCCACGCACTTGGCCCTTGCTTCCGGAAGCCGTCTCGGCGTCTATGAAGTCACCTCGCTGATTGGCGAGGGTGGGATGGGGCAGGTGTATCGAGCCCGCGACACCAGGCTGAATCGTGACGTCGCGCTCAAAGTTCTGCCTGAAATGTTCGCGAATGATCCTGAACGGCTCGCGCGGTTCAGCCGCGAGGCGCAGACGCTCGCGTCGCTGAATCATCCGAACATCGCGTACATCCACGGGCTCGAGGAGACCGGCGGAGCGCGGGCCCTCGTCATGGAACTGGTCGAGGGAGAGGATCTCGGGGAGCGGATTGCGCGCGGGGCGATTCCGCTCGACGACGCGCTGCCCATCGCAAAGCAGATCGCCGAGGCGCTCGAAGCCGCGCACGAGCAGGGGATCATCCATCGCGACCTGAAGCCGGCCAACATCAAGGTGCGTCCCGATGGCACGGTGAAGGTGTTGGATTTCGGGCTCGCGAAGGCCATGGATCCGGCCGGCGCCTCGGGCACCGAGGCCATGAACTCGCCGACGCTGACCGCGCGGGCCACGAAAATGGGCGTGATCCTCGGCACCGCCGCCTACATGGCGCCCGAACAGGCGCGCGGCAGGACGGTCGACACGCGCGCGGACATCTGGGCCTTTGGCGTCGTGCTCTACGAGATGCTCTCCGGCCGGCGCGCGTTCGAAGGCGAGGACGTGTCGACGACGCTCGCGAGCGTGCTGAAGGAGAACGTGCGTTGGGACGCGCTGGCAAAGGACTTGCCGGCCACGCTCCACACGTTGATACGGCGCTGCCTCGAGCGAGACCCGAAGCAGCGGTTGCAGGCCATCGGCGAAGCGCGGATCGCTATCGATGAAGTGCTGAGCGGCAGTCCGGCCGTCGAACCCCCTGCGGCACAGCCCATCGTGGCCCCGCACTTCCGAATATGGATCGCGGCCACAGCCGTGCTCGCCGTGTCGCTGCTCGCGAGTCTGACGATCGCTGTCAGACATCTACAGGAAACGCCCCCAACCCCGGCCACCGTCGCGTTCGACCTGGCGCCGCCTCAAGCCATCGGTGAGCTGCGGACGTTCGACGCGCCGGTCGTGTCTCCTGACGGCCGGTATTTCGCTCTCTCTGGATCGCAGGGGCTGTCCGTGAGGGCGATCGACTCGACACAGGCCGTGCGGTTTGACGGGATTGCATCTGCCACGTCTCCATTCTGGTCGCCGGACAGTCGCACCATTGCGTTCTTCCAGAATTCTGTGGGCGCGAACTCCGTGCTCAAGCGCGTGTCGATATCGGGCGGCGCGCCGGATGCCGGCGTGAACCTGCCCTGGCCGGCCTACTACGGCGCCTGGGGACCGGACGGAACGATCGTCGTCGTCGGTCAAGGAAGGCTCCACCGCATTCCATCCGGCGGCGGCGCGCCCACGCCTCTTGGGCCGCTGGACACGGCGCGAGGTGAAATGTATCAGTCCAGTCCCTGCTTTCTGCCGGACGGCCGGCACCTGATGTATGTCTCCATCGCCTCCGATGTGAACAGCTCGACGGTCCGCGTCCGCGCGCTCGACTCGAACGAGACGACGGACCTGACGACCGGGGTCAGAGACGCGACCTACGCCCGGACGGCCGACGGCATCGGCCGACTGCTCTTCGTGCGCGCGGGCGAGTTGTGGGCCCAGACGCTCGACCTTCCCACTTTGCGGCTCTCGGGCGAGCCGGTGCGAATCGTGACGGCGATCGAGAATCGGCCGCCTCTTCCTTCCGCCGCATTCTCTGCGTCGACCAACGGCGTGCTGGCCTATCGCGTCACCGCTCCCCCGGAACGATCCCAGCTCGTGTGGTACGACCGCGCCGGAAAGGCTCTCGGCACGGTTGGCGATCCGGCCGTCTATTCCAACCCTTCGCTCTCGCTGGATGACCGATGGCTGGCAGTCTCCAAGACCGACGAGCACCTGGGCACGCGTGATGTGTGGGTCATCGACCTCGTGCGAAAGGCGGCGTCACGTTTGACGCTCGGCGACGCCGATGATCTCAACCCGGTCTGGTCACCGGACGGAAGAGAGGTGGCCTATTCGTCGACGGACGGGTCGGCGCGACACATCTTCCGGAAGCTGGCGAGTGGCGTCGGCGAGCCCAAGCTCGTCCTGAAATCGCCCGTGCAGAACAACCTGGAGGATTGGTCCCACGACGGGCGGGATCTGCTGTACAACGTGAACAGCTCAGCGATCTGGCGCGTGCCCCCTTCGGGCGACGACGCCGACTGCGCTCTCCACGGGCAAGCTCAGACAGGATCAGGCGCAGCTCTCGCCCGACGGTCGTTGGCTGGCCTATCGGGAAACTGGAGGCGACGGCGCCACCGACGTGTGCGGTCCAGACGTTTCCGCCGGGGGAGAACCGGTCGCAGATTTCTACGGCTGGCGGCCAGCAGCCGCGATGGCGGCGCGACGGCCGCGAGTTGTTCTATGTCGCCGGCGACCAACTCATGGCCGTGCCGGTCACGGCGCGGGGCAACGGCATCGAGGCCGGCGTGCCTCGACCGTTGTTCCGCGCAAACTTCGAGCGGACCACCCGGCGCAATTACTACGTCGTCTCAGCCGACGGCCAGCGATTTCTCGTCGTCGAGGCCCTTCGCAGCACCCTGCCGCCGCGCATGACCGCGGTGGTCAACTGGACGGTCCGTGTGAACAAGTAATTCTCCTGGCTCGCCCTGAGCGTGACCAATGGCCCTTAGAAGCTTCATGTAAGCATTCGGCGATCGAGCAGGTCAGGCGGCACGTTCCGCTGCTCGTCCAGGAACGCGAATCCGTAAGTCGAACCCGCAGGTCCGATCCGTCCACGGCGAGATTCTCACGACGGAAAATGGCACTGGCATATAATTCCCGCGCTTTACCTGGGGAGGGAAATCCATGAATCGACGTCAGTTTCTCGTCGGTGGTGCGGCAGGCGTCGCGGCGGGCATTATCGGTGCCGCGCAAGCGCCGGCCGGTGCTGGCCAAGGGCGAGCGGGTGGGCGCGGCGGCCGCGCGGGCGGCCGCGGCGCGAACATCCCTGCGGAAAAGCTCGCGCGCATCTCGCTGATGACGCTGAACTTCAACTCGGCCCTGAAGCTGCCGTGGACGACCAATCCGCGCCCGACGCAGACGATCGACCTTCTGGATCTGCCGCAGTACTACACGGACCAGTACCGCGTGCCGAACATGGAGTTCCAGACGGATCACCTCGCCCAGGACCCCGAGCGCGCGCTCCCCGATCCGGAGTTCTTCAAGCAGATGCGCGCGAAGCTGGACGCCGCGGGGGTGTCCGCCTCCCAGATCAATCTGGAGATCGGCGGGATGGGTAACCTCGAGGGCGAGGCCCGACAGGCCTGGCTGACGCGAGCCAGGAAATGGGTTGACCTCGCGCCGATTCTCGGCGTTACGCGCCTGATGGTGATCCAGGACGGGCTGGCCGAGGACACCAAGGCGAACTGCATCGCGGCCTGGAAGCCGCTGGCCGACTACGCGCGGCCGCACGGGATCAAGATCTCCGCCGAAACACGAGGTGGGGGAGGCGGGCGCCGTGGAACCGCGGCGACGCCCTCGTCGGCACCGGCGCGACCAGCGTGGATGCTGCTCGAGGAAGTGATCGAAGCGTCGGGCGGCTACTCGAACGTCGACCTCGGGGGAGCCGCCGCGACCGACCAGCAGCAGCTGCACGACTGCATCAAGGGCATGTTCAAGACGTCGTCGGGCAACATGCACATTAAGTCGAGCCCCTACTGGGACATCGGACTGGCGATCAGGTACACGGAGTCGCTCGGCTACAAGGGGTTGTACTCGATCGAAGTGAATCCGGACGCCGCGATCGGCATCGTCTATAACACGATCGTCGCGAATCTTTGACGCGGCGGTCTGAGTAGCGCGGCGGACGCGCGCGGAGCAGTGGCGCTAGCTCGCGGGCGGCGACCTTCGCGCACCTGTCCGGCGTTCGCCTTCGGTGAAGCTCCTCCGGACAAGAACGCCGGCCAGGACGTCGGGCGAGGCGCTACGTCGAGAACGCAATCATCGCCCAAAAGATGACTCCGAGGATCAGTGCCGAGCCCCAGAAAGGCTGCCAGCCATGCAGGGCCGAACCGTCTGAGCGGATCGAGGCTTGTCGTCTCGCGGTACGCAGGGCGCTTACTCATGCCGCACCTCGCTTGCCAGGCTTACACGTGTCCTACTGATTCGACACCGCCGGGAGAAACTCGGCTCGCACCCTTCCTGGGCTGTGCTCAACGCGAGGACTTTTCGAGCAGGCGCAGCCGCGTGCGCGCCGTTTCCAGCAGGACCAGGTCGCTGTCGCCATCCTTCCATCGTTCGAGAAACGCGGCATACAGACGCTGCGCCCCGGCCGGACGGTTGACGCGTTCGTACAGCCCCCCCAACGCGACCTGGGCCGCAAACCACTTCTCCTGGAGCTCAAGGCCAAGCGGCCGCGCCTTGACGAATTCCTCGTAGCGGGCGATGGCATCCGCCAGACGCCCGCTGGCCGCATAGGCCGCCGCAAGCGATTCGAGCGCCGCTTCCTTCAAGATGATGTGTGCGGGCTCCAGAAGTTCGACGGCCCGCGCGGGCCGTCCGGCCGCCAGTTCGATCTCGGCTTGCGCCAGACCAACATACGCGCGATCCAGCTCCGTGTTGTGCGCCACTGACGCATCTGCAGTCGCCTTCCCTGCGGTCTTCTGCATGAGCGCGAAGAGCCGCTGTGCATCACGCAATTGTCCGCGTCGGGCGAGGAACTGGACCGGCTGCCAGAGCCAGCTCGGCGCAAGTGACAGCCGGGCTATCAGCCGGTCGGTGTCGGCCCACGCAGCGTCGGTGTCGCGCTGCTGGTTTCTGGCGTGGAACGCTGTGACCAGGTACATCCGGTCGCGAAACTCGCTGACCGCCGCCCCGTTCGTCTGATTGAGCACGATGGCCTGGCGAAGCGGGGCCACGGCGCTGGCGTACCGACCCCGGTACATGTGCAGCAACGCCAGTGACCGATAGCCCTTGGCGCGATCGGCGGGCTCGCCCTCTTTCGTCATCCGCTCGAATGCGGCCTCCGCGTCGTCGGGTCGATTGGCCTTGATCAGCGTGAAGCCGTACTCGTGATTCACGTACGTGCCAACAAGCATCGAGGGTTCCAGGGCAAACGCTTTCTGATAGGCCGGGATTGCGGCCTCGAAGTCTCCCCTCAGTGAATAGGCGCTCGCGAGGTTCACGTGCGCCGACGCGTCGTCTGGCGTGAGCCGGAGGACTTCCTTGAAGCCGCTTACCGCTTCGTCCGCCTGACCGAGCGTCGCCATCTGCGTCCAGGCCATGCGAAACCACGCACTAGCGTCGTCCGGGTACTGCGCGAGGTACGTCTTGTAGGCAGCCACGGCCGCGGTCCGATTCCCGCGCGAGTCTTCGACGATCGCCTGAATCCAGAGGCGCTCCCGGAGACTCAGCCGGTCGGTCAACTGCAGGGCTTTCGCCAACGACCGCTCTCCCTCCTCGCGCACGGCGCGGTCGCTCGACAGGTAGTACCGCCGGCCCAGCTCCGCGTGTGCCAGCGCGAAGTCAGGGTCCAGAGCGATCGCTTGTTGCAGCAGCGAATCGGACGCCTGGTGATCACGGACCTGGAGCTGCAGGCTGTCCGAATAGAGCTTGAGTGCGTCGAGCGAAGAGGTCGTCACCTGGGGCAGCGGCCGAGCTTGCGCCGGCAGGCCGGCGAGCGATTCGCCCAGGCTCCGTCGCACGCGGGTGGCGAGATCGTCGAGGGCGGGCAGAACGCCGTCCTTGCTCTGAGCCCGGATCGACTCGTTCATTGCGGGCGCGCGCGTCTTCGGGTCGATCAGTCTCGCGGTAAGCGCGTACACGTTGCCCAGTTGTGCGATGTCGCAGGCCAGTACGCCGCGCACGCCTTCCCGCACCGCCACCTCCGCGGCTGCCGCCTCGTCGAAACGATCGACCCGTCGCTGCATGCGCTGCAGCGTTGCCGCCACGCGGCTCGCCGGATACACGTTCACGTATTGCGACTGGCCAATGGCCACCTCGAGCGCGAGCAGGAGGGATTTATCGAATACCGGATCGCCCGTCAGGTTGTTGACGTCGGCGACGATGATCCAGTCCCGCTTCTGGAAGGCCAGAGCGGGCGCTGATACTAGGAACCGCAGCGGCCACACGTGCTGCACGACCGCCGCCACACCGACGATTACGACAATCGCCGCCGCCACGGAGATCCATCGCAGCCGTTTCCTCCCGCGGCGCGGGACAGCCGAGGTCGGTGAGTGTCTTGCTGCCTCCAAATCGAGACGAACATCGCCGAGGGACTGATACCGGCGATCGCGCTCCTTCTCCAGGCACCGGCCTACGATGTGCGCCAAGGGTGGAGGCGCGCCTGGCGCTTCTTGCTGCAGATCCGGCGGCGCCTCGTGCAGGATCGCGTGCGCCGTTTCGAGCATCGAGGCGCGCTTGAACGGATGCGTCCCGGTGAGCAGTTCATGAAGCAGGACGCCGAACGCGAAGACATCGGAGCGTGGATCGACGGCCTCGCCGCGCAGCTGCTCGGGCGACATGTAGGCGAGCGTCCCCGTCAGCTCGCCCGGCGTCGTGAACGTGGACGCGGACACGGTCTCGTCTGCTGCGGCCACCGGTACCGCAAGCTGTTTAGCGACGCCGAAGTCCATGACTTTGGCGTGTCCGTCCGGGCCCAGCATCACATTGGCCGGCTTGAGATCGCGATGGACCACGCCTCGCTGGTGAGCGAACTGAAGGGCGTCGGCGATCTCTTCGCCAATCCGCGCGGCGGTGTCCGCATTCAACGGTCCGCTCGCCAATCGATCCTGCAGGGTCACGCCCTCCACGAACTCCATCGCGAGGAACGCGCGGCTCTCGTGCTCGCCGACTTCGTACACTTTGCAGATGAATGGGTGGTCGAGGTGGGCGGCGGCCCGCGCCTCATGCAGGAGCCGTTGGCGCCCCTCCACAGCGTCCGAGTCAGCAGCCTCGGCCGCGAGCAGAAACTTGATGGCGACCTTGCGATTGAGAGTGCGGTCGTCGGCGGCGTAGACCTCACCCATCCCGCCTTGACCGATGCGGCCATGGATGCGGTAGTGCGAGAAGTCCCCGGTCACGTGTGCCCTGCCTGGAAGGCAAGCCATCCTACGTCCCGACCCTGCGGAAGGCAAGAAAGCGCGTCACGACATCACCACGCGCGTCCGGCGGCCTGACCTGGGCCGTGCCGGGCTAGCGTGTCTCACGATGGTCACGCCTTCATTTCAGGATCATCGTTGCGCTCCAGTCTCTGGCGCAGCGCTGACAGGACGCGGTGCAACACTTCGATATCCTTCACCGATAGCCCGTCCGCAACGCTGTTGATCCAAGGCGCTTGTAGGCGCATGGCCGCGTCGAACGCTCGCCGGCCCTTGTCGGTGAGCACGACGAGTTGCGCCCGCCGGTGATGCGGGTTCGGTTGGAAGGCGACGAGCGCGTGCTTGCGCAGGTCGTTGACGATCCGCTGCACGTTCTGGCGGCTCGCCCCCATGTCGCGTGCCAGCCATGCAACGGGCTGTGCGTGTTTGGCGGCCGCGATGACGCCGAGAATCTGCCAGCGGGCGCTCGTCAACCCCAGCCGGGCCACCAATCGATCTCCTGCGGTCAGGAGAAGGCTGTTGACCCTGAACAGGTCGAGGATGACGTCGGTCAGCGCATCGCCGGCGGCCGTTCGTTTGCTCTTCTTAAATGTCATCATTGGCCTTGTTTGACATCATAATGTCACACCTATATGGTAATGATAGCACCAAGGTGACATCACTGAAGCAACTGTGGCAAGGGCGGGCGTGCCAGAGGCGGCAAGATATGAAAGTCATTCATCCAATCGCTGGAGGCGTCGCACTCCTGACGATCGCACTTTTCTGGCTCTCGACGGCTGGCGCCGAGTTGTTCGCGTCACAGGCGACGGTTGCCGCCGTGAAGACCGCCATTCCCTGGGGCTTCCTGCTGCTGATTCCGGCATTGATGACGGCCGGTGCGTCCGGAGTCGCTCTCGGAAAGGGCAGAAGGGGCGGGCTGGTCCGGAAGAAGACGAAGCGTATGGCGTTCGTCGCCGCGAACGGCATTCTGGTGCTCATTCCGTCTGCGCTGTTCCTCGCATTCAAGGCGAAAGCCACCGACTTCGATACGACGTTCTATGCGGTGCAAGGTCTCGAGCTTGTCGCAGGAGCAACGAATATCGCGCTCCTGAGTCTCAACGTAAGGGACGGATTGAAGATGAAAGGGCGGCTCCGTCGAACGTTCAGTTCCGCCTGATGGCGGGCGTCGGCGCGGTCCAGTCGATGTTGCCGGGGTAACTCTCTCGAGTCGGCAGGAAGCTTGGAATCGACCCGCGGACCCGCGTCGGCACACCCTGGTTGTAGAAAATGTACAGCCCGCTCTTCGCCGCCACGATGATGTCGTTCCTGCCGTCACCATCCATGTCCGCCGCGTTCACCCGCATCCCGAGGCCGATGATGTCCGTGGGCGGCGGGCGCTTCGGATCCGCATCCGGCCCGAAGTACTGCGCCACCGGCGTGTACGTGACGATGTGCCGCTGCGCGCGGTCGCCCTGGAACGAGTAATAGAAGATGAACTGCGGATCGTACGACCCGACGTCCTGCCCGTTGTGCGCGAACATCTGCTTGCCGGCGATGAGCTCCACCTTGCCGTCGCCATCCAGATCCGCCAGCGTCATGGTGTGGATACTGGGGTATCCGTCTCGATCCAGCGTTGCTCGAACGTCGCCTTGCCGTTCATGCGCTTCTGCTGGAACCACGCCAGCCCGTAGCCGTGGTCTGAACCCATGATCACGTCGGCCATTCCGTCGCCGTTGACGTCCGCCACCAGAATCGGCAGGCCCGCGCCCGCCGGATTCTGACCCGGCTGAGGCTGGGCGCCGTACGCCGTGAACGACCAGTCCGGATGCCAGATCCAGGCGTCGGTCGCTGGATGCGCCGGCGACTCGAACCAGCCCGACGTGGTCACCACGTCGTTCCGGCCATCGCCGTTGATATCGCCGATCCCGTTGCCGTGGCTGACGCCGAGGTTCTCGGGCCCGAGCGCGTGTTCCTTGAACCATGGCGCTTGGTCGAGATGCTCGAACCAGATCAGGCTCCTCCCGGGTTTGCGCGCGTAGTAGTTCACCAGCACGTCTTTCGCCCCACGCCCCGCGAGATTTCCGATCACCATGCCTTCCAGGCCGTCGGCCTTCAACATTTCGTGAGAGTCCCACTTCTGTCCAGCCCGGCCCGGATTCTCGTACCAGTAGATGCCCTGCCGGAGCATCCACCCGGAGCTCAGCACGTCCATACGACCGTCGTTGTTGACATCCATGGACCCTTCGAAGTTGTCGTCGATATCGGGCCCGTTCGTCGCCGCGCCGTCGCGGTAATCGGGGACTTTCGTCCAGTTCGGCGCGAGGTAGTAGTTGCGGCCTGCCGCCACATCGAGCTTCCCGTCTCCGTTGATGTCCAGCACGGAAGAGCATTCCGCAAAAGGTCCGAACCAGTACGTGTGCTTCGCCGGGTCGTGCACCGGGCCGTCGAGCTTGACCGGTTTGAACAGCACTTCACGCGCGGGTTCCGGTGCGGTTTGGGCCGTGAGCGAAGCGCCCGCGCCTAGGAGCAATCCCAGCCAGATCCATTGAGATTTCATGTCTTGCAACCTCCGGGTTCTAAGCACGGGCCACCGTATGCCGATGCTCACTATGCCGATGTTCACCGTACCGCGCGCGAGGTCATCTTCGTCGAGCGTCCTCCAGGATTCTCCTGGCACGCGCGTTGGGTTGAAGAGGCCGCAGGAACAGCATCGTGCGGGAGTGGCCGCGGCTGGTCCAGAGCTTAGCATTGCGGGGAACGCCGGCCAAACAGACCGGCCGGCTCGAGCCCCGTGGATCGTGACGTCCTCCCCGTTGACAAGCCGCACCAATTGCCCGGATTCGTCCCGCGCGGTCCTTGGATCCGCGTATACACTCTCACGCATGTCCAAGAGAATTCTGCTGGTTGCCACGCTCGCGGCGGCGGGACTCGTGCTCGTCAGCGCCATCACATTCGCCCAGACCGCGCCCGTGCGATCAATCGACCGCATCGCCGGCGACGTCTACACGTTCCGCAACGTCGGTCACTATGGCATCTTCGCGGTCACCGCCGACGGCGTGGTCCTTGTCGATCCGATCTCGGTGGAAGCGGCCACCTGGCTCAAAGGGCAGCTGGCGACGCGTTTTCCAGGCAAGGTCGTCAAGACTATCGTCTACAGCCATCACGATGGCGACCACTCGGGCGGCGCGGAAGTCTTCAAAGATACGGTCACCGAGATCGTCGCGCACGAGAACGCGCCGGCGGGCATTCTGGCCGACGACCGCGTGAGCGTGATGCCGACACGGACGTTCAGCGGCCGAACAGAGGTCAGGCTCGGCGGCCGGACCATCGAGCTCGTCGAGCTGGGCCCTGGCCACACCAACAACCTCGTGGGCATCCGCTTTCCCGACGAGCACCTGCTGTTCGTCGTGGACATCTTCAGCGGCAAGCGTCTGCCCTACAACGGCCTGGCCGGCGAAACCGCGATTGACACCATCATCGGCACGCTCCGCCGGATCGAGACGATGGACTTCACGCTGCTCGCCACGGGACATAGCGGCCTGTCGAACCTTGCAGAGCTCGTCGGCTATCGCACGTTCCTCGAGAACCTGCGCGCCCAGGTGCTGCAGGCCCGGCGGGAGAACAAGAGCGTCGCCGACATGATCGCGACGATCACCATGCCGGGTTATCGGGACTTTGGAAACTACGACATCTGGCTGAAACCGTCGATCGAGAACATGAACGCCTATCTTGACCGTATCGGCGCCCGCTAAGCGATAATCCCGCCATCCACGACGGGCGGCGGGTTCGATGACACTCCGGGAGGAACCATGAATCGACGGAAGTTTCTCGCAGGCGCGGCCACGGGGGCGGCGGCCATGGCCGCGCTCGGCGGCGCGGCGTTCGGACAGGGCCAGGCACCGGCGCCGGCCACGCCACCGCAGGGTCGAGGCCAGATAGGCGGGGGCGGACGCGGCGCCGGCTCGCCGGCCAACGTCCCGGCGGCCAAGCTCGCGCGCGTCTCGCTCATGACGCTGAACTTCAGCAGCATGCTGAAGTTCCCGTGGACGCAGAATCCCAACGAGAACCAGACGTTCGACGTGTTCGATCTGCCGACAGATGTACCAGGACGTCTACGGCGTCAGCCACATCGAGTTCCAGCACGGCCATCTCGTGAACGGCGGCCAGACGGCGCCCGACGCCGCGTTTTTCCGTGAGATGCGGGCCAAGCTCGACGCCGCCAAGGTCACGTGCTCGCAGGTCAACATCGAGATCGGCACGATTCCGAACCTCGCGGGCGACGCGCGCGCGAAGTGGATGACGCTCGGCAAGCAGTGGGTCGACGCAGCGCCGATCATCGGCTGCACGCGTTTGATGCTGAATCAAAGCGGGCTCAATGAGGAAAACAAGGCCAACTGCATCTCGGTGTGGAAGGAGATTCAGGATTACGCGAAGCCGAAGGGGATCAAGATCTCGGCCGAGACGCGGGGCACTGGCGGCGGGCGCGGCAACGCCCAGGCCGGCCAGCAGGCGCCGCCGGCCACGCCCCCGGATCCTCGTGTCGCGGCCAGGACCGCCTTCACCCTGCTGGCCGAGGTGATCAAGTCCGCCGGCGCCTACTCCAACGTGGACATCGGAAACGTCGGCGCACCGGACCAGCAGACACTGAACGACGGGATCAAGGCCCTCTATCCAACGTCGTCGGGCAACATGCACATCAAGTCGAGTTCCAACTGGGACATCGGCGCGGCCGTGCGGTACACGGAATCACTTGGCTATCGGGGGCTGTACTCGATCGAAGTCAACGGACATGCCGCCGTGCGGCAGGTCTACGCCATCATCCTGGCGAACGTGAAGAACACGCTCGTAGGCTAGACGGAAAGTCACTCGACTTGACGTGGGGGTTTGCGCCCGCGCGGGCGCGCCGCGATACCACCTCAAGTCAAGTGCTTTCCGGAGCTTTCCGGGGTTAAGAGGAGACAACCATGAATCGACGTGAATTCCTGACAGGGGCCGCGGCGGTCGCCGGCCTGGGCGCGACAGGATTCGGGCAGGCCCCGGCACCGGCGCCGGCACAGGGGCGCGAGGGTGGACGCGGTGGACGCGGCGGGGCAGGTGGCCGCGGGCGCGGAGGGCCCCCCGCCAACGCGACGCCGGAAAAGCTGGCGCGCATCGAGATCATGACGCTGAACCACAGCAACATCCTCAAGCGGCCGTGGCAGGACGCGACGCCGCAGCGCACGCTCGACATCTTCGACCTGCCGCAGTACTACGTCGACGTGTACGGCGTCCGGAACGTCGAGTTCCAGAGCAACGACGTCGCACAGGACAACAACAACCCCGACCTGTCGTACATCCGCGAGCTCAAGGCCAAGCTCGACGCCGCGGGTTGTAAAGCGCATCAGATCAACATCGAGATCGGCACGATGGCCCAGATGGGGCCGGACGGCAAAGCGGCGGCGCTCGCGGGCGAGGCGCGCGCGGCGTGGCTGGCGCGCGCGAAGAAGTGGGTGGATCTCTCGCCCGTCCTCGGCGTGACAATATTGATGCACAACCAGGGGGCGCTCACCGACGACAGCAAGGCTGGCGTGACCTCGCTCTGGAAGGACCTGCAGGACTACGCCACGCCGAAGGGCGTCAAGATTTCCGGCGAGACGCGCGGCAGCGGCGTGCCGACGGCTGGCAATCGCGGCCAAGGCGGCGCGCCCGCGGCCCCGCCGCCGGCCGCGCCGGCCATGTCCGAGAAGGAGCGCCTCCGCTACGTGTGGGGCATTCTCTGGGAATGCACCGTCGCGAGCGGCGGCTACACGAACCTCGACTTCGGCGGCGATACCCGCTTCCATACCCAGGAGGAGCTGCACGACGCGATCAAGGGCCTGCTCTCGCGCAACAGCGGCGGCATGCACACGCGTGTCAGTCCGACCTGGGATCTCAGGTACGGCGATCAAGTACGCCGAGTCAATCGGTTACAAGGGCAGGTACACCATCGAGGTCAACGACGACTCGGCGGTCCGGATCGTCTACAACGCGATCCTCGCGAATCTGGCGTAACAGAATCAGAAAAAGAAGGGCGGCGCGATTCCTCGCGCCGCCCGGACCGTCTCATCCGCGCCTGAGCAGCGCCTGAGGATCGACATTCGCGGCACGGCGTGCCGGCAGCCAGGAGGCTGCCGTGACCACGGCAAAGACGAGCACGATGACGGCGAGGTAGGTCGTCCGGTCCAGCATCTCCACACCAAACAGAATGTGGCGAATGGCACGCGTGGCCACGAGGGCAGCGAGGACACCAAGCGTCACGCCCGGCACAACACGCCAGAGTACCGACAGGAACACGGATCGACCGACATCTGCTCGCTGAGCGCCGAGCGCCAGGCGAATGGCGAACTCGTGCCGGCGGTGTGCGACGTCAAGGCTCACAAGGCTGAAGAGACCCACCGTGGCGAGCACGAATGCCAACACGGCAAACAGCGTGAACATCCATACGCTGAAGCGCCAGGGCGCGACCGCACGCGAAACAATGGCGTCCATCGTCGTCAGCCGGTCGATGATGACGTGTGGATCGAGGCGGCGCGCCTCTGCCTGCACCGCGGCAGCAACCGTGAGCGGATCACCGGACGTCCGGAGTACGAGGTCGGCAGCGGTCGACGGCGCTTGCAGAGCGGCATCGTAGACGTCGAGCCGCACGTCGTCGATGCCGCGATAGCGGACGTCGCTGACCACGCCGACGACGGTGCGCCAGACGTTCGGACCGCCATCCGGCGTATGGCTCGGCATGAGGATTCGCCTGCCGATCGGATCTTCACCGCGCCAGAGGCGTCGTGCCGTGCTCTCGCCGACGAGTGCGACTCTGGCGGACGTGAGGTTGTCCTGATCGGTAAAGAGGCGGCCGCCTCTGAGCTGGATCCCCATCGCCGTGAAGTACCCTGGCGTCGCGACCTGATAGTTCAGGGCTGGATTGAGGCGCGCGCTATCGGGGCCAGTGGGCTGTCCCTCAAGAATGACGGTGGATTCCTCACCGATTGGTCCAAGCGCCAGGGGGCGCAGATACACGGCGCCCGCGGCTTCGACACCCGGCAGCTCACCCACACGTGCGAGCAGTTCATGCATCCATTCGTTGGGGGAAGGTTTAGGATCGCGAGGTCCAACGTTCATCGTGAGTACGTTCGACGGCACGAACCCGAGGTCGAATCGTTCGCAGGTTGACGAAGCTACGCACAACGAGGCCGGCGGCGACGAGCAGCACCACGGTGAGGCCGATCTGAAAGACCAGGAGCAGCGAGCGCGTGCGAAGGACGTGTCTGCCGGGTGTGGCACGTGCGGAATCGTTGAGCGCCTCCAACAGATTCGAGCTGCCAGCATCCCGAACAGGCTGTGCCGCACAGAGAAGCGCCGTCACGAATACCGCCACGAGCGTGAACGCCGCGACCGGCAGATTGATGGAAGCCTCCGACAATTGCGGCAGGTCTTCGGGGCCAAGAGCCACCAGTGCTTGCGCAATCCATCCCGATGCGATGAGGCCGAGACAGCCACCCGCCGCGGATAGAATCAGCGTCTCCAGCGCCCATTGCCGTCCCAGGTCTGCTCGGCTGGCTCCGAGCGCCAGTCGAATCGCCTGCTCCCGGCGCCGCAGCGATACGCGCGTCAAGATGAGTCCGGAGACGTTGACGCAGCCAA
Source organism: uncultured Acidobacteriota bacterium (assembly GCA_963724645.1). Classification (GTDB taxonomy): domain Bacteria; phylum Acidobacteriota; class Vicinamibacteria; order Vicinamibacterales; family SCN-69-37; genus CAVXSP01. The sequence continues at coordinate 400,192 of CAVRVJ010000001.1, read as the reverse complement.
TGAGCAGAAGCACGCCGACTGCGGCGAACAAGGCCCACAGTGCCTGGCGCATCGGCCCCATCACGTAGTCCACGAAGGGTGTCACGACGACGGCCTTACCGAACCGATGCGTGCCTGCCGTTCGCTGGAGCTGCGTAGCCACCCGGTCCAGCTCGTCGGCCGCCATGCCCGGTGTCACATCACCTCGCAAGCGCCCGAGCACGAAGAGGACGCCAACGTTCTCGAGCGGCGACTGCACGTGCCCGCCACCTGCATTCGCAAGGATCGGGGCAACGGGCAGCCAGACGTCTGTCCCGCGCGGAAAATCGAAACCCTCCGGCATCACCCCGACAACCCTATGAGGCTGACCGAGCTGTATCGTCCTCCCGATCACTCCGGGATCCGCTCCAAATCGCCTTATCCAGATTCCGTGGTTCAGGATGACCACACGCGGCGCGTTCGGAGCATCATCTTCGGATCGGAACACCCGGCCGAGCTCTGGTCCCACGCCGAGGGTATCGAAGAAGGAGGCGGAGACTCCCGCAGACGACAGTCGGGCAGATTCGCCACCCGCGTCCAGGATGGCAGGCCAGTTTGACGATCCGACGGCCGCGGCCTGGCTGAAGCTTTGGCTATGAGCCACCCAATCCTGGAAGTTGCGATACGAAATCTCAACGACGGGACTGACCGCGGGATCACGTTCCCAGCAGATCACCAGATTGCCAGGCTGAAAGATAGCCGACGGCTTCAGCAGGACCGCGTACACCGCGCTGAAGATGGCGCTGTTGGCTCCGATCGCCAGGGCCAATGTGACGACGGCCGCAGTCGTATACCCGCGCTGCCTGAGAAGGTCCCGGAAGATCAGACGAACATCCCTGAACAGGGTCATTGACGGACTATACTGCGCGACACAGTCAACGCGAGGAGGGCAACATGGCCGAGGAATCGTCGAACGGACTGTTGGGTCGAATGAATCGCCGGAAGATGCTCGGCACGGCCACGGCGCTGTTCGGGGGCGCTGTCGCCGGCGTCAGGCCAAAGCCATCGAACAGGAGAAATCGAAAACCTCGGGCGCTTCGACGCCGACGGCGCAAGCGGCAAATCCCAATCTGCAGCCGCCGGTGGTGCAGTTGAAGAACGGCAAGCTCCGAGGCCTCCGGGAAGGCAAGACGCACTCCTTTCTCGGCATCCGCTATGCGGAAGCTGAGCGGTTTGGCTTGCCCAAGCCGGTGCAGCCGTGGGACGGTACCAGGAACGCGCAGGTGTGGGGACCGGTCTGTCCAGCGCCAGAGCAGGCGAACGTCAGCTCAGATGAGCTTGTCTTCCCGCATCGCTACTGGATTGCCAACGAGCACTGCCAGTATCTGAACGTCTGGACGCAGAACCTCACCCCGGCCGCGAAGAAGCCGGTCATGGTTTGGATGCACGGCGGCGGGTTCACGAACGGCGCCTCGATGGAGTCGTACGCGTACGACGGCAGAACGCTCAGCGAATTCGGCGACGTGGTCGTGGTCAGCCTGAACCACCGGCTGAACATTCTGGGCACACTCGATCTGTCGGCGTACGGCGCACAGCACGCGAACTCGCGCTATACGGGCACGGCGGATCTCGTCGTCGCGCTGCAGTGGGTGCAGGACAACATCGACCGCTTCGGCGGCGACCCGGGCAACGTCATGATCTTCGGGCAATCCGGCGGCGGCGGCAAAGTCGTCCGCATGATGCACATGCCTGTCGCCAAGGGCTTGTTCCACAGGGTGGCGGCGCAGAGCGGCGGCAATAACACCTACCGCGCGACGAATCCGGCCGAGAGCATCAAAGTGCAGCAGACGATCGCCGCCCACACCCTCAGGAACCTGAACCTCACGGGCAGTGACGTCGACAAGCTGAAGACGATCTGTACTCGGCGCTCATCACCGCCGGCACGGCTGCGCTGCGGTCCGCGGCGCAGGAGGTCGGCCGACCCACGCTCACATGGGAAGTCATTGCCGACGATCAGTACGTGATGCGCGAGTTCTGCGATTGGGCCGACAGCATTCCACTGCTGGCCGGCTCCGTCTTCAGCGAGATGCAGGGCACGCTCACGCGAGGCGACGGCCGCAAGAACGAGTGGACGCAGAAAGAAATCGACGAGCAGTTGACGGCCGCGTTTAGCGACAACAAGAACGACATCGTCGCGGAATTCAAGCAGGCGTTCCCGCGAAAGAAAGTGCAGGACGCGCTGTACTACGCGGGCGCGTCGCGGCCGGGCGTGAAGAACCTGCTCAACCGCAAGCTCGAAAAGACGAAGACGCCCGTCTACAACTACGTCTTCGCGTGGGAGTATCCCATCAACGGCGGGATCACGTCCTTTCATTGCTCCGAGCTCGCGTTCTGCTTCCACGCGCTGAGCGTTCCGCAGATCCGGACGCCGACCGGCGGCGGTCCGGTCGCCATGGCCTTGCAGGACAAGGTCTCGCAGGCGTGGATCAACTTCGCGAAGACCGGCAATCCTGGCCAGCCGGGACTCGAGTGGAAGCCGTATACGAAGGAAAACCCGCAGGCGATGGTGTTCGACACGGTCAGCGAGTCGGTCGCGCTCCGCGACGACAAGCTCGTGTCGTTGTTGCCGCCAACTGGTGGTGCGGCGCCTGGCGGTCGTGGCGGTCGTGGCGGCACCGAGGCTGGTTAGAGACTCGGTCACCAGGTCCGCGTCGATTCAGGGAGCACGGGCACGCCATCCGGTGTGCCCGTTGTGCTCATGGCCAGCGCGAAGCGCGGGCGCTACTGGCCCGTCGCGAGTGCCATCACCATCGGGGCCGCGGCAGACTTCGTGAGCGATGACGATGGCGACGACGCATCGTGGCACAAAGCCCCTGGCGCTCATTACCGGCGCCGCCGGCGGCATCGGCGCGGCGCTCGTCGCAGGATTTCGCGGCGCGGGCTATGACGTGATCGGCGCCGATCGCAGAATCCGCGGAAGCTGTGACGCTCCTTGACGTCACCGATGCAGCGGCCGTCGCCGCGCTGGCTAATCGGCTCGACATTCTGGCCGTGCTCGTCAACGGCGCCGGGATCGTCCGCCGCCAGGAGGAGTACCGATGAGCGCGCCTTTGCCGAGGTCCTCGACGTCAACCTGACGGGCACGATGCGCGTGTCGGTCGCCTGCAAGCCGGCGCTGGCGCGCGCGCGGGGCGCGATCGTCAACATCGCGTCCATGTATTCGTTTTTTGGCGCACCTCACGCGCCGGCGTACGCCGCGTCGAAAGCTGGCGTAGTCCAGCTCACGAAGTCACTCGCGATCGCGTGGGCGGCCGACGGCATCCGTGTGAACGCGATCGCGCCTGGCTGGATCGACACGCAGTTCACGGAACCGGCGCGCTCGAGCGAGGCGCGTCGCCGCGCGATTCTCGAGCGCTCGCCGATGGGCCGCTGGGGCACCCCCGACGAGGTTGTCGGGCCCGCGTTGTTTCTGGCGAGCGACGCCGCGCGCTTCGTCACCGGCGCCGTGCTGCCAGTGGACGGCGGCTACTCCGCGATGTGAAGTTGCCATGCGCGCGGGGATCAAGGGGTCCCCGCGAGTGAGCGCGAAGGGGGGGCCGCGGGGGCGAAGCCCCCCGGACTTTCTTGAGAGGACCCGAGCATGCCGGCGCCGATCGATCCCGCAACCGCCCGTCTTCCATACCGCCTGCCCCAGCCCGCCGAGATGGCGCGCGATCTCGTCGTCGCGCCGGTCGTGCCGGACGACGAGCGCATTTGGGTGCCGCAGGCGCCGAACGTCTGGTTCCGGCCGCTCTGTCTTTCGGCGTCGCAAGGCTACTGGGTCAATCTGCTCAAGGTGACGCGCGCGGGCATTCTATCGCGCCATCGCCACACCAATCCGGTGCACGGCTTCGTGTTGAAGGGGCGCTGGCACTATCTCGAGCACGACTGGGTGGCCGAGGAAGGCGGCTACGTCTACGAGCCGCCAGGGGAAACGCACACGCTGGTCGTACCGGACGACTGCCCGGAGATGATCACGCTGTTCCAGGTGAACGGCATCATGCTGTACGTCGATCCGGACGGACACGCGGTAGGCTACGAGGACGTGTTCACCAAGATCGCGATGTGTCGGGCGCACTACGCCGGGATCGGACTGGGCGCAGACTACGTCGATCGATTTGTACGTTAAACGCGAAAGTCGACGTCGAGAGTTTTACGGAGCGTGTACCGCTCCGACGCCGCGTCAGTTGATCTTCTTTACCCAGACGTTCCGCACAGAGACCTTGGTCGTCGCCTCGATCTCAATGCCGAACATTCCAGGCTGATTGTTCGACGACATCGGATCGTCGTCGACCATGACGCTCATCAGCTGACCATTCACAACGTGCAGAAACGTCCCGCCGCGGGCGATGACGACGTATTGATTCCAGTCGTTCGTCTTGACGACGTTGCCCAGAGCCGCGCGGTCGCCGATCGTGCCGACAAGCGCCTTGGTCCGCGACCCAAAGCCCTCGACCACCTGACCGCGCCACGCAAGGATGCGCATCGGTGTGTTCTCTGAGTAGAACTGCCCCGTGTAGACGCGGCTGGGCCAGAAGTCCGCCTGCGGGCCGGTCATCATCCAGTTGAGGTTCAATGGGCCCGCGTTGGCGGTGACGGCCGGCGAGATGGGGGCGAGCCACGGGAGCCCGGTCACGCTTCGGTACTGGATGCCGCTACCTCCGTCCCCTTCGATCTTGATCTCGAACTTCAACGTGAAGTCCTTTGCCACCAGATCGCGATAGACGATGTAGCTGTTGCCGCTTGGATTGGCCGGCGTGGATTCGCCAACGATGGCGCCGTTTTCAACGCGCCAGAACTTCGGATTGCCGTCCCATCCGTTGAGGCTGACACCGTCGAAGAGCGACACGTAGCCGGTGTGATCGTTGAAGTCGAACGGAGCCGGCTCCGTAAACATCATCCGCCCGCCGGCGGGCTGCGCCGGCGGCGGCGGCGGCTGTGCACGCGCCACTGATGCGGTCGCCAGTATGGCGATCACCACGCTCGCCCATGGGCATATCGCTGGTCTCGTCCACATCATCGGCCTCCGACCTTATTGCAACGAGCGATCCCGACGATCCACTGACCGGCCAACCAGCCTCGTTGCCCTGTGGTGTCTCTCACTCTACTGTCTTGGGTGCAGCGTGCGAAGGTAATTGACGATGCTCCAGATGTCATTGTCAGAAATGCGTCCATCGAAGCCCGCCATCATCGTCGGCGGCAGTCCGCGCTTGATGGCGGCGAAGATCTCGCCGTCGGTCGAGCCGTGATCCCATTGATCGTCGGTGAGATCCGGCGGCTGCTTACCTCGCTGCTCCTCGATGATGGAGATGGAAATCCCGGCCTTGACGGCTCCCTGAGCCACGTTCCCGTGACAGGCCGCGCAATTGGTGTCGTAGGCCCGTTTGCCGGCGGCAATTGATTCAAGCGTGGATGCGACGGGATTCACGAGGCTGTCGGCAGGCTGATTGGTGACGTTCTGACCGGGACTCGAGGTGGGCACGTTCGCGGCGGGCGCGGGAGCCGTCGCAGCGCTGGCGCCGACCACTTTCCTGATCATGCCGTCGCTCTTGGTCAGGATGTACAGCTCGCCGTCATTGTCGACCGCGAATCGAAGGTCCACGCGGCCGCGGCCGGCAACCGCGCCCATGCCAGGGAGCGCCTGTCCCGTCCCGCCGCGCCTGCGATAGGTCTCTTCGGTGAGTCGACGCAGGTCGGCGTCCATCTCGTAAATCGGTGCAACCGTCATCGGGTTCCCGTCGTCGGCCGCGAGCACGTCGGTTCGATTTGCGTACCAGATCCGACTCGTGGTGATGTCGCCGAAGACGAGTTTGTCCCTGAGCACCGGGACCAGTTTGCCGCGGTAGACGAAACCGCCGGCGATCGCGTCGCCACCGGCGTCCCGAGTATGCGGGTACTCGATCACCGGGTAAATCGGCTTCACCGTGCCACGCACAACGGTGTCCGAGATCTGCACCGGAATCATGTCGTTTTCCGGCAACGGGCCCATCCCATTGATGGAGGACATGCTCTGCGTGCCTTCTCGCAGGGGATACCCGTAGTTCGATCCCTTGTGGATGACGTCAACCGCCTCCCAGGTGACGAGTCCGATATTGAACGCGAGCAGCGTGGGCGCGTTGGGCCTCGCCGGGTCCACGTCCCAGGACAGCCGATGGGGATTACGCAGACCGTACGCCCAGATCTCTTTTCGCGCACCGTCGACGCCCGCGAACGGGTTGTCGTTCGGGATCCGGTAGCGGCCGTTCTCGCTGACGGTGCTGGTATTCGTGTGCTCGCGCAGGTCGGGGATGATGCGGAGGATCTTGCCGACCAGGGTGTCGAGTCGCTGTGGGTTCAGGCGGCGGCCGTCGCGTTGCTCGCCGGATTGCGAATCGCCGGCCCCAAGATACATGACCCGCCAGTCCGGATCGCCAGGCCGCGCGATCGGGTTGAACGTCATCTCGCCCAGGGGATGCGGAGCCAGTGGATACTGCACCCGCAGGAGCTCGCGGGCTGTGCCTTCGAACGTGGAGTTCGTCGACGTCCCGATCTTTCCATTCGACGAGCACGACCTCGCGATCGATCTGCCCGTTGACGGTCGGAGTCTGCACTGCCGGCGTCGTCACGTATCCGGACAGATCGAGTCCTGGCACGACACCGCCACGTGGAACCGCAGGCCCGGGTGTGGACGGGTCTTCCATGTGGAGCGTGTAGAACACGCCATTGCTGGCATAGTCGGGATCGAGAATGACGTTGGTGAGTCCAGTCGCGAAGTTGCGCGCGTACGTGAACTTGGGAAACAGGCCCGGCCGGCCGGCGAGGCCATTGAAGTCGAGATATTTCGTCACCGCCTTTGTTTGCTTGTCGAGGATGTACAATGGACCGTTGAGGTCGTTGACGAAGAAGCGGCGGCCGCCAGGTTCCTCCCGCAGGTAATTGACTCGGGCCAGCTGCGCGCGCGTGTTTGCGTCCGTGTTGTCGGCCGTGATCGGCAGCGAGGCATAGTCCTGGAGCTCCAGCACCAGCCGTGGCGCCGGCTGCACGGCGTAAGGTTGCGCAACTGTCAGGACCAGCAACAGGCCGCCCGTCACCATCACTGAGCTCTTCACCTGTTCCCCCCACTTCGCTTGCTGACGCGCTCATCGATCCACTGGAGGATGAGATCGGCGATCTGCAGGTTGTTCGTGTCCTGCATGATCATGTGGCTGTTGCCGCGAATGCCGCGCTCCGATGGAGCGAGCATCTCGGCCTGCCCGCCGGTAGCCTTGAGACGACCGATGAGTGTTTGACAGCTATCGAAGGAGATCTGCCACGAGGGCCGTATCCCGATTCCTGTCGGAGTGTCGCGGTGATCGCCAAAGACCACGAGAATGGGAAGCGTCGCCAGCGTCTTGATCTGCTCGTCAGTGTAGTTCGTCGGGCACCCACCGGGCTCGACGAGGACGAGACCTTTCGCCGCCGCAGGATTCAGCAGCGCGGCTGCCAGGGGAAACGATCCCGATTGCGAGTGTCCCATCAGCACTGCACCATTCACTTGACTGGCAAGATCCGACAACGCCTTGAGCGTGGGGTTCGGTGTGGGGACGCCGCCAAAACTCACGTCGGGGACACCCTGCTTCGACAGTTCGTCCACGGCGGTCAGCGGGAATTGACTGTCCGCATAAGGAGCGTCAGGTTTCGAACCGAAGCGGAAGTTCGGCCAGACGACCTCGTCGCTGAATCGGATCCAGCGAGGAAGGTTGCCCGCCGGCGCCGAGCCTGCGCGCACGTCGTTGAAAACGGCTTGATTGAACCCTGATTGCCCGCGTCCGACCTGGTCCGGGACGTACACGGGATGGCCCTTGCGCACGAAGTACTCGTCCCACCCCATTCGACCATCCGGCGTGGTCTCCCAGGACTTGCCCGTCAGTGTCGCGCCATGAACCATCACCACGGCCACGTTGCCGTCACCGCCCTGCGGCACCATGTACCGTACGTACATCTGATTGACCGTGATGTGCCCCCCAGGGCCGAGGTCGCCCAATTCACCTTGTGTCTGTTCAGTCTTCTCGCCGCCGACGAAGAAGCTGCCCTGTGCCTTGAGCACCAACGGCGTGTCAGGCGTCTGAAGATCCTTGAGTGCCTGCGCCATCGCGTCGTGAGACGTGCCGAAAACGGCCGCTGTGGCGACACCGGCCAGAATGATCGATCGAGCCCATATTGAGAATCGCTCTCTTGTCACGTGCAATCTCCTCCGTGCAATCCGTTGACGTCCCAGGCGTCGCCTCATCCGTTCGTGTGCTTCAGCACCGCCTCCGGCAGACGGGCGCCTTGGATCGGGATGCGCGCGGCGGCGGTCTGGATCTCGTCGAGGTCGGCAGCCGTGAGCGTCACGTCGACCGAGCCGAGGTTTTCGTCGAGGCGATGTCGTTTCGTGGTGCCGGGGATCGGCACGATCCAGGGTTTCTGCGCCAGCAGCCACGCGATCGCGATCTGCGCGGGTGTCGCCTGCTTTCGCTCGGCGATCCGCTTCAACAAGTCAACGAGCGCCAGATTTGCCGCGCGGGCTTCTGGCGCGAAGCGTGGGACGGCGTTGCGGAAGTCGTTGACGGCGAACGTCGTCGTCGTGTCAATTGTTCCGGTGAGGAAGCCTGCGCCGAGTGGCCCCCACGGTACGAAGCCGATGCCCAGGTCTTCGCAGGCGGCCAGGACGCCGTTCTGCTCGACGTCGCGTGTCCACAGGGAGTACTCGCTTTGCACCGCGGTCACCGGCTGGACCGCGTGCGCGCGTCGTATCGTCGCCGCACTGGCTTCAGACATCCCGAAGTGCCGGACCTTGCCCTGCTGAATCAGTAGCCGCACGGTGCCCGCGACATCCTCGATGGGGACGCTTGGATCGACCCGGTGCTGGTACAGGAGGTCGATCGTGGCGACCTGCAATCGCTTCAGCATGGCGTCGACGACGCTCCGAATGTGATCGGGGCGACTGTCAAGGCCGTAGCGCGTGCCGTCAGGATTGATCCCGAAACCGAACTTCGTCGCGATCACGACCTGATCTCTGATCGGGGCCAGGGCTTCGCCGACGAGTTCTTCACTCGTGAACGGACCGTACGCTTCAGCGGTATCGAACAACGTCACGCCATGTTCCGCCGCCGCGCGGATGATCGCGATACCATCGCGGCGGGCCGTCGCGGGGCCGTAGACAGCTCCGAGGCCCATGCAGCCGTAGCCGACGGCAGAGACCGCGAGCTGGCAGTTGCCGAGTGTGCGTGTCTTCATGGGCCTGCTGTCACACTACCCGGCACCGGCGACGATTTATTGCCTATTCCTCCAATAATGGGAGGTCGATACGTGATTACATTGCAGGTTTAGGCAAGCGGCGCGGTCGCGCTGGTTATACGATTGCCACCATGATTCCCATTTCTCGCCAAGGGCTGGAACGCACGCGACGTGTGCGAGACGATGGGCGTGAATTCCGGCGTGGCCGCGGGGCGGAGCGTTCCGCGCCATCAGCAACCGGCACATCCCTTAGCGATATCAGCCTCGCAGCCCCTGCCGGATTGGCGCTTCGAAGACTGGCCACTTTACTCGCGCACTACGCTCCGGCCGATGGCGTGTTCCCTCTTCGGCTTCCCGGGACGTTCGCGTTGCGCCGTGCACGAATCACGTCCGAGCCCCTCCACGCGACGCTGGGGCCGTCGCTGTGCATCGTGGCACAGGGTGCCAAGGTCATGATGCTCGGCAGTGAAGTGCTCGAATACGATCCTGCGCGCATGCTCGTCCTGGCGCTGGATCTGCCGGTCGCCGGACAGGTGACTCGCGCCAGTCGCAGCGATCCGTTTCTCGGTTTCAGGCTGGATCTGGTTCCAGCGCGCGTGGCAGAGCTCGCCGCGCGAGTCTACCCGCGTGGCATCCCCAAGCGGTCGGACAATCGAGGGCTCTACGTCGGGGACGCGACCGACGCCATCATCGATGCCGTGACGCGTTTGCTGGATCTGATGGCCCGGGCGGAGGACGCGGATCTCCTCGGGCCGCTCGTGGTCGACGAGATCCTGATTCGCCTGCTGCTGACGCCGATTGGTCCTCGTGTCGCCCAGATCGGAGAGCCGAAGTCCGGCGTGCACCGGGTGGCCAAAGCCGTGTCCTGGATCCGCGCGCATTTCGCGCAACCTGTCACCGTCGAGGAGATGGCCGCCTCAGTCCACATGAGCGCGTCTTCATTCCACCAGCGGTTCAAAGCGGTGACGTCGATGAGCCCTCTGCAATACCAGAAAGTTCTCCGGCTGCATGAAGCCCGGCGACTCATGCTGTTTCAGAAGATGGATGCGAGCGACGCGTGCTACCGCGTAGGCTACGTGAGTCCGTCCCAGTTCAGCAGGGAGTACGGCCGCTTCTTCGGGAGTGCCCCTACCAAAGATATCGTCCGGCTGCGCGAGGCGGGCTTCGCGCCCAGCAACGGTGACCGCTGATTTCGGTTGGCGGCCGTTCGTTCAGACGGAGGCCTGCGATCAATCCGCGATCGAGTTCACCTTCTCGGATTGCAGGGCTCCAGAGTCAGCAGTGCGCCGTCGCCTCCTGGAAGGTCACGCCAGCCGAACCGCGCGAGCGTCATCGGCGAATGCCGCCTCGATCCTGGCGATGTCGATCTTCTTCATCGTCATCATCGCGTCCATCGCGCGCTTGGCGGCGGCGGTGTCGGGATCGTTAATCGCCTCGGTCAATGCGCGAGGCACGATCTGCCAGCTCAATCCGAACTTGTCCTTGCACCAGCCGCAGACGCCTTCCTGGCCGCCGCGACCGACGATCGCATTCCAGTAGCGGTCGGTTTCCTCCTGCGTGTCGGTGAACACCTGGAACGAGACCGCCTCGTCGAAGGTGAAGTTGGGGCCGCCGTTCAGTCCGACGAAATGCTGACCAAGAACCGTGAACTCCACCGTCAGCACGTCGCCGGCCTTACCGTTGGGATAGTCGTAAAGATCGTCCAGGACTGTACAGGCACACGCCCGTGGCTCGGCGTACAGATGACTTGCTTTACAATGCAAAGTTCTTTAAGGTTATGAATGTGAGTCCGGCATATTGGCGTGCCTCCGCGACGGTCGCTGTGTTCCTTGCCGTCGCGACGTTGGTCGCCGGCGTCGCCGACCGGGTGGTGTCGACGACATCGCTTGACCAGAATGCGGTGGAAGTGCCGTCGACCGCGGCGGCCGCGCCCACGGGACGCTATGCAGGTCCCGTAGAGAAATCGAAGCTGCTCGCGCGTGAACTGGTCGCCGTTGACAACCTGCCAGGCCTGTCGGCGGCCGTCGCGGTGGATGGCGAAATCGTGTGGGCCGAAGGGTTCGGCTGGACCGATGTCGCTCGCGGCACGGCAGTCACGCCGCTCACGCGCTTCCGTCTCGGCGCCCTCTCGAAACCGCTGACGGCGTTTGCGGCCGCCGTTCTGTACGGCCGGGGCCTCGACCTTGATGCACCGGTGCAACGGTATGTCCCCGCGTACCCGAGAAGGAATGGACGATCACCACGCGCCAATTGATGGGCGACGTCGCCGGCGTCCATCGCATCCGCGGCGACAACAACGACGCCATGCCTGTTAGCCACTGCCGGAGCCTCGGCGAGGCCGTGGCGATGCTTCACGACGATCCTCTTCTGTTCGAGCCGGGCACGCAACACCGCTACTCCATCTGGGGCTGGGTGCTTGTCAGTGCGGTCGTCCAGGGCGCAGCGGGGGAGCCTTTTGCTCGCGTCATGCAACGCAGTGTGTTCGAGCCGCTCGCCATGACGCGTACCGTTGTCACGGAAGCCGAGGGACGTGATGACGACATGCCGGTCTATGCTCCGAGATTGGTCTTTGGCGTTCCGCTCGGCATCCAGGAGGCGAAACGCCCGGACTACTCCTGTTTAGCGGGCGCTGGCGCGTTTCTGTCCACGCCGGCGGACCTCGTGCGACTCGGCTCGGCGATGCTGAAGCCAGGACTGTTGAAGGCGCACACGAGCGCCGCGTTCCAAACGCCCGGTCGCCTCGTATCCGGAGCGCCCACGACCTACGCGCTGGGCTGGACGGTCAGCACCGTCCAACTTGCCGGCCAGCCGGCACGCATGGTCAGTCACCGCGGCAGTCCGATGGGCGGCACCGTCTCGCTCCTGACGTTCCCGGATCTCGGTCTCGCGATTGCCGCCGCAGCCAACGTGACGAATGCCACGGGCGTTGACCCGTTCGCGCGACACGTCGCCGAGGCGTTCACGCGCAGGTAGAACAATGAAAACCAGAATCGTATTCGCCATCTCAGTGACGCTGACGTTGTTATTTGCCTCAGGCCACGCGCAGACGCTGGACACAGGCAAACTCGATCGGTTTCTGGACCGGCTCGCCGAAAAGAACAAGGGCATGGGGAGCCTGGCCATCGCCAAAGACGGCAACGTTCTTTACACTCACTCCTTCGGCTACAGCTACGTCAACGGGACTGAAAAGAAACTGGCGACCGCGGCGACGAAATACCGGCTCGCCTCGATCACCAAGATGTACACCGCGGTAATGGTGTTTCAGCTCGTCGAAGAGGGAAGGCTCAAGCTCACCGACACGCTCGATCGGTTCTATCCGCAGATTCCCAACGCGACGAAAATCACCATCGCGCAGATCCTGCACCACCGCAGTGGTGTCCCCGAGCTCCAGCCTGACGGTTCATGGGGAAAACAGCTGCGAACCGAGGACGAAGTCGTGGCCCGCATCGCCCAGGGTCAGCCTCACTTCGAACCGGACGCGAAACACGAGTACAGCAACACGGGCTACATCCTGCTCGGTCACATCGTCGAGAAGGTGGGCGGCAAACCGTATCAGGACGCGCTCAAGGACCGAATCACCTCGAGGATCGGCCTGAAGGACACCTACTATCTCGCCAGCGGAACCACGGATCCCGCCAGGAACGAGAGCGTGTCTTATGGATACTTCGACACCTGGAAAGAGGCCGCCGAAGTGGATTTCAGCGTGACCGGCCCCGCGGGCTCGATCGTGGCGACGCCGACGGACATGACGACCTTCATCAAGGCCCTGTTCGATCTGAAGCTGGTTTCCGCCGACAGCCTCAAGCAGATGTCCACGATGAGGGACGACGAGGGCATGGGAATGGAACTGCACTCGTTCGGCGGCAGGACCTGCTACGGGCACACGGGCGGGAGCGGCAGCGCCGGAGCGTGGCTCACCTACTGCCCCGAAGAGAAGCTGGCCTTCGCGTATGCGACGAACATGAAGATCTATCCCGTGAGGGACATCGTGCCAGGCCTCTTCGACATTTACTGGAATCGGCCGTTCGAGATCCCCACGTTCGAGGCGTTCGCGGTCAGCCCGGAGATTCTCGAACGATACGTCGGCACGTATTCGACGCCGGAGGCTCCCGTGAAGTGGACCATCACCCGGCGCGGCAACACGCTCTACTTTCAGCCGCCGGGCAATTCGGCGGTCTCGCTCGAAGCGACGGCTGAAAACCAATTCAAGATCGATCCCGGCGTCTTCTTCGAGTTCGACGTCGCGAAAGGGACGATGACGATCAAACGGCCACAAGGCGAGAGGGTCTTCACGAAGGACAAATAGCTTTGCCGTGACGGTGTGGCACGCCTATGGAATTGCACATCGCCGGCGTCTCGAAGACCCGCGCGCGCAAGGCGGTGGTGGACGACGCGGGTGTCGGGAAGGAGACGCCGATGGACGTTAATTGTTGCGGGCCGCTCGAATGATGGCACCCATGTGATCGAGGTACTTTTCCAGAGCCCGTCGGCCCGAACCGGTCAGCCGGTATTCAGTCCGCGGCGTGCGGCCTGAAAACGTCTTCTCACATGACACGTAGCCGGCGTCTTCGAGTTTGCGGGCATGGACGCCGAGGTTGCCGTCGGTGGCATTCAATGCCGACCTCAACTCAGTGAAGGACAACGACATCTCGTCCGCTGCCGCGAGGGCGCTGACGATGCCAAGGCGCATGCGGTCGTGGAGCAGTCGATCGAGCGATGTCGCGATCGCCGAAGCCGGTGCGAGGCGCAGTCGTCGCGTCGAGCTCTCGCGCTGAACTTTCGTGTTGATTTGGCGCGCCGTGCTTGACCTAGCCACCGAGGTTCCTCGCGATGTACGCACCGAATCCGACGTGCAGCCCGCCAAAGCCGACGGCGAGCCACACATTGCCCCACGCAGGCGGCGTCAGCACGGCTGCGATTCCCAGTGCCATGAAGCAGATGCCGATTGCGCGAACCACTACCACGCTGAACATCCCGCCGGCGAGTACGCCCGCGCCGTACAACAACAACCACGCCGGCGCGATGACCGTGAAATCTCGCACCATCCAGAGTTTATAGGTGATCACCGCGCCGGCGACCAATGGGGCGGCCATGCCGAGTGCAAACCTGCGCGCATTCGCGCCGGTGAGCGTCAGTCCGGCCCGACGCGCCTTCCAGCGCATCGCCACCAACTCGACGACCAGGGCAACCACCGCAGCGACAAGCCAGGTCTCGAGCCACCGATCCTGACTTGGCTGCCTGGCGCCGACGCCCGCGGCGATCAGCCCAATCGCGCCCGTCACCACTCCGCCGGCGCCTGAAATGGCCGTAAAGGCCGACGACCGTTCCATTGCCGACCGGATGAACGTGAGGTCGTCCGCCGCCCGGCTGGTGATGGATCGCGACTGCCCGTCAAGCCCCACACAGATACTGTAGCGCAATCTACTTTAAGGCGCAGAGTTGGTGAGGGGATTACAGGTCCATTATCGCTGCACGGCCTTGTTCGTGCGTCCGTCGATCACGGTGACCTTGTCGCTCAGGCGATTGGCGACGTAAGTCATGTTGGTCATCGGGTTCACCGCCACGGCCCATGGTCCCTTGTCTGTGGGCACCGTCGCCGCGACTGTATTCGTGCGGCCGTCGATCACGGACACACTGTTCGCGTGTGTGTTGACGACATAAACCATGTTCGTCTTCGTGTTGATGGCGATCTGCTGCGGCCACAAGCCGACTCTGACCGTGGCGATCGGCCGGTTCGACGCGCCGTCAATGACGGTGACGTCGCTGCTTGCGTAGTTCACGACGTAGATGCGATTGGTGACTTCATTGACGGCCGCCGCCATCGGCACGCTGCCGGTCGCGACCATCGAGACCACGCTGGTCCGTGTGTCGATGATCGTAATCGCGTTGTTGTTCGGCGTCGGCAGATAGAGAAGTCCGTTCGTCTCGTTGAAGGCTGAGTCCCACTGATGAAAACCAGGAACCTCGATCCGCGCCGGCTCGTTGGTGACGCCATCCACGACCGTCAGGAAGTTGTCCTCGTAGCCAACGAAGTAGATCTTGTTCGCCTTGACGTTGACCGACAGTGCGTTGCCCTCCGTCCCGGCGTGAATGACCGTCGAGGACTTCGTCGCCAGGTCGATCACGGATGGATCCGTGCCGGTGCTCGCCGAGACGTACAGCTTGTTCGTAAGCGGATTCAGCGCCGTCAGGCTGCCACGATCGGCCTTGAGCGTGTCCACGATGGCGTCGGTGTCGGGGTCGATGACCGAGATGGTGCCCGGCCCGCGGTTCATCGCGTAGACGCGGCCGTTGCGTGGATCGATGGTGAGGTTCTTGACGTTGGCGCCGGTCTTCAGCGTGACCACCGGTCCGGCGGCGCCTTTGAGGATCTTGACGACGCCAAGATCCGGAAACGCCGCATAGGCCTTGCCATTGCTGGTGTTGACGACAACACCTTTGGGGCCGTCGGTGACGCCGACCTCGGCGCCAGCCGCGGCGGCCGCGGCAAGGATGGCAGCGAGTACGAGGGCGGGCCGGCGCAGGGTAATATGTCGCGGCGTTGACATGTGGCGAATCTTACCGGCGATCGGCTGCGCTGCAGCATGCCTTCTCGCGGCGCCTCGCGTGGCGGCGCAGCAGCCCGAGGCTGCTCGCCCGAAGGTCCTCGCGTTCTTGACGCCAGGCGGCGAGCTCGATCACTTCCTCTTCGCGCAG
This sequence comes from uncultured Acidobacteriota bacterium, assembly GCA_963724645.1. GTDB lineage: Bacteria > Acidobacteriota > Vicinamibacteria > Vicinamibacterales > SCN-69-37 > CAVXSP01. Next base: position 384,262 of record CAVRVJ010000001.1, on the reverse strand, counting down.
CAGGCGATGCGGGCATTCGGCGCCGGCGCGGCCGGCAGGCGGCTACGCGTTTGCCGCGACGAGCGATTGGGATGCGCTGGACGATGGCAATCTGCGCGACGTCCGCGTCGTGATCTGGTTGAACGACATGCCGCATACGCCCGGGCAGCGCCAGGCGTTCGAGCGGTATATGACGGGCGGCGGTGCCTGGCTCGGATTTCACGTGTCCGGGTTCGGCACCAACGCGTGGCCGTGGTTCACCGAATTCATGGGGGGCGGTAAGTTCAGCGCGAACAACTGGCCGGCGATGCCGGCGCGCGTCAATGCGGACGATCCCACGCATCCGATCATGAGAGGCATGCCGGCGAGCTTCGTCGCGCCGATTAACGAGTGGTACTCGTGGACGCCGAGCCCGCGCGCGAACCCCGACGTCAAGGTGTTGCTGACCCTTGATGCCTCGAATTTTCCGCTCGGCGTCAAGAACACGTTGAACGGCGGCGACATCCCGGTTGCGTGGATCAACAGCAAGTACCGGATGGTGTATCTGAACTACGGCCACGGCGACCAGATCTACTCGACGCCGATTCTGCCCGCGATGATCGACAACTGCCTGCGATGGCTGTTGTCGCGATAGACAGGAGACCCATGCCTTGGCGACGTCTGAAGGGCCTCGCGTTCGTGCTCGCGATGTGTGTCGTGCCGGCGGTCGCGTCGGCGCATCCGCTCGATCCCCTGACGCCTGACGAAATCCGTGTCGCCGCCCGCATCGCCCGGATGGATGCGCGGCTGTTACAGGCGCTGTTCGCGTCCATCTTGCTGAACGAGCCGGCGAAGGCTCAGGTGAACGCGTGGCGGCCTGGCCAGACGCTGCCACGCGAGGCCCGCCTGGTCGCGATGACGGCCACGAGCGTCTTCGAAGTCGTCGCCAATCTCACCGCCGGGCGCGTCGTCTCGGTCGTCGAGCGCAAAGGCGTCGAACCGCCAGTGATGGCATCCGAGTTCGAGGCCGCGAAAGTCGTTCTGACCAATCCGGAGTTCCGGGCCGCGCTTGCCAAGCGCGGCGTGACGGACATGGAGAAGCTTTTCTGTTCGCCGATGACGGCCGGCTACTTCGGAATTCCCGAGCACGCCGGCAAGCGCGTCGTCAAGGTTGGCTGCTACGACCTCCGAAGGACGACGACGAACATGTGGGGCTGGCCGATCGAACGGCTGTACGCCATCGTGGACCTGCGCGAACGCAAAGTCTTGAGCGTGGCCGACGCGGGCGTCGTGCCGATCGCCGACGTCGAGCAGAACTTCACCGAGGCCGCGGCGGGCACGCTGCGTCCGGAGCGCAGACCGACGGCGGTGGCGCAGCCACAGGGGCCGAACTTCACGGTCGCCGGCAACGAGATCAGCTGGGGCAACTGGCGCTTCCACGCCCGCGTTGACGGGCGTGTCGGCACGGTGATCTCTGTCGCGCGCTGGCAGGACGGAAACACGCTGCGCCCGGTGCTTTACCAGGGCTACCTGTCCGAGATGTTCGTCCCGTACATGGATGCCGACTACGGCTGGTACTCGCGAACGTATTTCGACACGGGCGAGTACGGCGCCGGCACGATGGCCACGCCGCTCAAGCCAGGCGTGGATTGTCCCGCGACGTCGGTGTTTCTGACCGCCACAATTGGCGACGACAAGGGCGAGCCGATCACCACGCCGAATGCCCTCTGCATTTTCGAGCGCGACAGCGGCGATCCGATCTGGCGCCACGCCGAGCCGCTCAATCAGACCTACGAAGGACGTCCGAACGTCGAGCTCGTCGTCCGTATGGCCGCGGCCGTCGGCAACTACGATTACCTCTTCGACTGGGTGTTCAACGATGCGGCCGAGATCGACGTGCGGGTCGGCGCGACCGGCATCGACAGCGTCAAAGGCGTCGCCACCAGGACGATGACGGACGCCACGGCCGCGTCAGATACGCGGTACGGCACGCTCGTCGCGCCGAACCTCGTCGCCGTCAATCACGATCATTACTTCAATTTCCGCCTCGACCTCGACGTGGACGGCCCAACGAATAGCTTCGACCGGGACACCTATCGGCCCGTGACGCTCCCGGCCGGCTCGCCCCGGCGCAGTCTCTACGTTGTCGAGCCGACGATCGCGGCCACGGAGAGAGCGGCGGGACTCAGCACCGGGCACGAGCCGTCCAAGTTCCGCGTGGTCAACGAAGCGCGGAAGAATGGAGTCGGCAACGACGTTTCGTACGAAGTGCTCTTCGCCAATCACGCGACGCTGCTGCTGGATCCGGAAGACTGGCCGGCCAAGCGCGCCAGTTTCCTCAAGCACGATCTCTGGGTGACGCCGTACACACCGTCCGAGCGCTACGCCGGCGGGGAATACATGTTTCAGAGCGACGGCAGCGACGGCCTCGCGGCGTGGGCGACGCGCGACCGGCCCATCCGCAATCAGGACATCGTGGTCTGGGTGAACATGGGGATGCATCACCTCACGCGGGCGGAAGATCTGCCGGTGATGCCGACGATCTGGCACTCGTTCAAACTCCGGCCGCACAACTTCTTCAACCGCAATCCGGCGATCGATCTGCGAAAGGGTGAGCCGCGGTAGGAGATGGACGAGATCTCATCTCATTTCGCGGAGCTGTTGGATTTTCTTCCAGACGTGCTGGCGTGGGTGAAGGATCGGGAGGGCCGTTATCTTTGGGTCAATCGAGCATTCGTCATTCAATACTCTCTGGATCATCCGGGCGGGAAAGAGTTTGTCACCGTCGAGAACATTCTGGGCAAGACTGACTACGATCTATCCCCGGCGTTCCTGGCCGATCAATACCGACACGATGATGAACAAGTTCAGGCCGGCCACCGCATTCATCGGATTGAACGGGTAGAAAGGTCTCAAAGCACGACGGTCTGGAACATTACCGACAAAGTCCCCGTGGTCGATGCGAAGGGCGCGATCGTTGGCACTGCCGGGATTACGCGCGCCGCCGGGGCCGCGGGCAACCTCGAAGGAACCGCCCACGGGTTCGAGCCGGCGCTTGCCCACATGCGCGCCCATTTCCATCACGAGATCACCAATCGGCGCCTCGCTTCCATTTCCAATATGTCGCTCCGCGCGTTCGAACGGCAGTTCCGTGCCACCTTCCATCTGACTCCGCAGAAATTCCTGCGAAAGCTCCGGTTGCGCATCGCGAGCCGCGCCATGATGTACACGGATGTCGCGTTGTCCGAAATCGCCTTGAAATGCGGCTTTGCCGATCAGAGCCACTTTTCTCGCGAATTCCGGCGGCAATTCGGGCGCACACCTCGCGAGTATCGCGAGCATTACAAGCTCTAGCCGCTGACGTTCCTGTCACAAAAGCTGCCGCTCCCATGCAATAAGTCTTTGTTGACAAGCGCTGTCATGTCGCCCGGAGGGGGAGCCGATGAGAAACCGTCTCACACTGTGGGTGCTGGTGTGCCTGTTTTGCGCGTCGCCGGCCGCCGCTCAACTGGCGTCGCAGACTGCGCTTGTTGGAACGGTCAGCGACAGTTCCGGCTCGGTCGTGCCGGGCGCGTCGGTGGTCGCCGTCAACACCGGTACGCAGGACACGTACCGGACGACGACGAACGCGGAGGGCTATTACAACATCCAGTTCGTTCGTGAAGGGAAGTACGACATCACGGTCACGCTTTCCAGCTTCCAGGTGTTCAAGGCGACCGGCGTCGAAGTCGCCAGCAATCAGGTGGTCCGAACCAACGCCGTTCTGAAAGTCGGCGGCGTCTCGGAATCGGTGACGGTCAGCGCTGCCGCGCCGGTGCTGAACACGGATCGCGCGACGATTTCGGAGACCATCGGCCAACGAGCGATTGTCGATCTGCCTTCGAGCGGTCGCAATGTGTGGGGTCTGGCCAGCACGACGCCCGGCGTTCTCGGCGGGACCAACAGCGACATCGGTCTGAGCTTCAGAGGCGCCGGTCAGCGCGAGATCCAGAACAGCCTGTCGCTCGATGGCATCAACGCCTCGTCCAATCTGCTCGCCGCGACCAGCATGCGTCCGATCGCAGACGCCGTGACGGAAGTGCAGGTGCAGACCGGCAGCACGTCCGCCGAGTACGGATCGGTACTTGGGCGTCTACATCAACGTGGTGACCAAGAGCGGCACGAACACTTCCCATGGATCGCTGTTCGAGTATTTCCAGGGCGACAACCTCGACGAGCGCGGCTACTTCGAGAACAGAGCGCTACCCAAGAACCCGCGCAAGCGGAATCAGTACCGGCTTCCAGGTGGAGGGACCTGTGGTGATTCCGGGTGTCTACAACGGCCACAACAAGACGTTCTTCATGGGCGCGTACGAAGGGCTGCGCTCGACGTCGCAGACGACGCCGTTCAATTCGGTGCCGACGGCGTTGATGCGGCAGGGGAATTTTTCCGAGATCGCCACGCAAATCCGGATGCCCGGAACCGGGGCCGGCACGTCGAAGCCGGCTGAGTTCTTCCCCGGCAACATCATTCCGACGTCGATGTTATCGGCGGTCTCGCTGGACCTGCTGCAGTACTATCCCGCGCCGAACCTGGCCGGCACGACGCCGGGCGTGAACAACCTCCAGAGCCCGAGCATCACCACCGATCGAAACAACCAGCTGATCGCGCGCGGCGATCAAAACGTCGGGAACAAGATTCGTCTGTCCGTTCGGTACAACTGGTACGACACATACAACAGCAACATCGGCGCGATTCCGGTGCAGGGCATCACTCAGCCGCGCGTCAATCACAACACGCTGGTGTCCTATACGCACTCCGTCACGTCGGCGCTATTCAACGACTTCCGGATCGGTTATCACCGCATCGACTTCGACACGCTGAACTATTTTTCTGTGAATGGCGTTCCGACCGCCGGGGCCGACCTGGGTATCCCCGGCTTCGACGGCGATGTTAAGTACAGTAATCCCGGGCTGCCGAGCATCAACATCAGCAACTACAGCGGGCTGGGGTCCGGCGGCACCAACTGGAATCAATTCGACACGACGTTCCAGATGTCGGACGTGCTGGCGTATAACCACGGCTCGCATAACATTCACACAGGGTTCGACCTGAGGCGGATGGCGACCGGGCGGCGCGCGGCGAACGACCCGCGCGGGCGGTTCGACTTCACCGGTGCGATCGCCGGTTACGCGATGGCCGATTTCATGCTGGGCCTGCCGCGAACGGTCGTCACGGCCGCCGATCAGATCCAGGGTCACGTCGGCGGATGGCGGAATGGATTCTTCATCAACGACGAGTGGCAGACGTCGCGCGATCTGACGTTGAGCCTCGGATTGCGGTACGAGCTGAACACACCCGTGCAGACCTATGAAGGGCTGGCCACGATGCTCGCTGACGATCTGGAGACCATCATCCCGGGGACGCTGCCGTCGAAGGGATTCAAGTTCAGCGAGGGGAATTACAAGGACATCGCGCCCCGACTTGGCGGGGCCTATCGCCTCGGCGGCCAGACCGTGCTGCGCGCGGCATTCGGGATCTACTACAACCCGAACCAGTTGAACAGCTTCACGTTCCTGACCAACAATCCGCCGCTCGCCGCGGCCTCGACATTGACGTCCGATCCCTCAAACCCCGACACGATGCTGTCGTTCGACCGGCCCACGGGCGGGGTCGGCGTCGTCGTGGTGCCCGACATGATTTCCCCGACGCGGCATCTTCCGAATGCCCGCAAGGACCAGTGGAGCTTCGACGTGCAGCGAGAGCTCGCGCGTGGCACCGCGCTCGACTTCCAGTACGTCGGCTCGCACACGCAGCATCTGGATCGCAGCTTCTTCAACAATACGCCGCAGCCGGGTCAGGGCGCCGTGGATCCCCGCCGGCCGACGCAGAAATTCAAGAGCCGCCGGATGATCCAGAACGACTTGATCGCCGACTACGACGCGGTCAGTCTGATTTTTCGCAAGCGGATGAGTCACGGCCTCCAGGCGGACGTCCACTACACCTGGTCGAAGACCATGGACATGGCCACGAACTCGAACGGCGGCGGTCAGACGATGAACAACTACGACATCTGGGCCGACTACGGTCGCGCGAACTGGGATGTTCCCCATCGGTTGGTCGCCAGCTACATTTACGACCTGCCGTTCTTCAAGAATTCTACGCATCCGCTTCTCAAATACGCGGTGGCCGGCTGGGAGATCAGCGGCGTCACGACGGCGCAGAGCGGATCGACCGTCAACGTCACGCTCAGCGGCGACCCGGCCAACATCGGAATCAGCGGCCTCCAGCGGCCGAATCTGGTGGGCCCGGTCCCGACGCTCAATTGCCAGCCGCTCGCGAACAGCCGCGAGCTGGTGAACTGTTTCGATCCGACGGCGTTCGCCCTGCCAGATGCATTTACGTTCGGCAACGCCCCACGCAACGTCTTGCGCGGCCCCAAGTCGATAGTGACGGACCTCTCGCTGATGAAGAACTTCCCGCTCGGCGGCGGCCGGCAGTTCCAGTTCCGCGCGGAGATGTTCAACGCGTTCAACCGCGTGAACTACGGCAACCCGAACGGCGTGTTCAATTCGACGTCATTCGGCCGCATCAGTTCAGCCGGCAGCATGCGCCAGATTCAACTGGGCGCGCGCGTGAGCTTCTGATTGGCCGACGCGTGCGCGCACCAGTGAAGATCTCGAGCATACTGCTGGCGCTGACGCTGCTGTCGACCGGCGCGCTGGCTCAAGAGCGCCAGCGCGCCAAAGTTCTCGTCGTCAATGTGCCCGACGTCAATCACGCCGACAGCGGCAACGCGGGCGTGACCGCCATCAGGGAGCTTGCCGTCGCCGATCGGTATGACGTCGACGTCTGCGTGGATTACGGCCTCTTTACCGGCAGCTATCTCGCGCCGTACGACGCGATGGTGTGGGTGATGGCGGCGCCGCTTACCTGGACGGACTCGAGCAAGACGGCCTTCGAAGAATACGTGCGCCTGGGCAAAGGATTCATCGGCCTGATGTACGCCGGGTTCGGGCACGAACCCGCGATCTACAACGACCCGAACGTGCGAACGCTGCTGCGCAACGCCATCCTGTGGGCGGCGGAGAAGCCCGCGACGATGCCTGGGAGACAGTGATGGCGAGTCGCTGGCGACATGCGGTGATGATCTCGGCGGTGATGGCGGCAGCGGCGGCCGTCGCCGGGAGCTCGGCGAAGGTCGCCGGCGCGCCCGCGACCGTTCCGCAGGTGGATGTCCCCACCTACTCGAAGGACGTCGCGCCAATCCTTCAGAAGAACTGCCAAGTCTGCCATCGTCCGGGTGAAGCCGGACCGTTTTCGCTGCTGACATACGAGGACACCCGCCCTCGCGCGGGGGCCATCAAGAAGTCGGTCGTTGCCGGAAAAATGCCGCCGTGGTTTGCTGATCCGCACTACGGCAGGTTCTCGAACAGCATGAGCCTGACCGCGTCGGAGATCGACACGATCGCGAAGTGGGCGGACGGCGGCGCGCCGGAAGGCAATCCGCGCGATCTGCCGAAGCCAGCGGAATGGGTGGAAGGCTGGGGCATCGGCAAGCCGGACATGGTCTTTGAGTTGCCGCTGCCGTTCGATGTCCCCGCGCGCGGCGTCGTCGAGTATCAGCACATCATCGTGCCGACGCAGTTCACCGAAGACCGCTGGATCCAGGCGGCGGAAGTGCGTCCGACCGAACGGATGGTCGTGCACCACATCATCGCCTTCATTCGTGAGCCGAAATCGAAGTGGTTCCGCGGTCAGCCGGCCGGCGTCTTCTTCACCGCGCCGAAGGTCAGCACGGATGACGAGACGGAAGCCGGCGCGCTGCCTAGCGACTTTCTCGTCGGCTATGCGCCGGGTCAGCCGGCGGAGATTCTTCGGCCCGGGCAGGCGAAGCTCATCAAGGCCGGCTCCGACATCGTGTTCCAGCTGCACTACACGCCGCACGGCCACGCGCTGACCGACCGGTCGCGCCTCGGCATTGTCTTCGCCAGGAAGCCGCCGGCGGAGCGCGTGCTGACGCTGTCGGCCGTCAACAGCACGTTCAAGATTCCGCCGGGCGATCCGAATTACCGGGTCGATGCAAGCTTCGAAGTGGGGACCGACGTCAAGCTCACGAGCTTGCATCCGCACATGCACGGACGCGGAAAGGACTTCGAGTACCGCGCGGTGTTTCCTTCCGGCAAGACCGACATCCTTCTCAAAGTGCCCCGTTTCGACTGGCACTGGCAGAACTGGTACAACCTCGAGCAACCGATCGCGTTGCCGAGAGGCACCAGGATCGATTGCACCGCGCACTTCGACAATTCGCCGAACAACCCGGAAAACGCCGATCCGACGAAAGAAGTGACGTGGGGCGACCAGAGCTGGGACGAGATGATGATCGGGTTTTTCAACCTGGTGTTCGACGCCAAGCTCCCGGTTGACAATCTATTCGTCAAGAAACCGAAGGCGGAGATCGGCGGGGCCACCCATCGAATCATCGCGCTGGCCGAACCGGGCCAGACGATTCATCAGCCGTTCGCCGACGCCGCGCTGCGCTGGCTGCAGGAGACGGCGCAGACGGAAGGATTCACGGTCGATTACATCCGCACGACCGATCCGATCGACGAGGCGTATCTGGCGGCGCACGACCTGTTCGTTCAGGTCAACTATCCGCCGTACCGCTGGACGCCGATCGCTGAAGCCGCGTTCAGGAAGGCGATGGAGCAAGGCACGATCGGATGGGTGGGGTTCCACCACGCGTCGCTGCTCGGCAAGTTCGACGGCTTCGAGATGTCGCCCTTCTTCCATCAATTCATGGGCAACATCGTGTTCAAGAGCTACATCCCCGACTTCGCGACCGGAACGGTCCGCGTCGAAGACTCAGCGCATCCGGTATTCAAAGGACTGCCGCCGTCGTTCAAGATCGAGAACGACGAATGGTACACCTACGATCGCTCACCTCGGCCCGACGTGCACGTGCTCGCGAACGTCGATGAGAACAGTTACGAGCCGGCGCGCACAGTGAAGATGGGTGATCACCCCGTCATCTGGACGAATCCGCACTACAAAGCGCGAAACGTGTACTTCCAGTTCGGACACAAGGCCGATCTGTTCCAGAACGACGCGTTCAAGACGTTGTTCCTCAACGCGATTCGCTGGGCCTCGGAACGGTAGCCGCTCCTGACGGCTTACCGCGGCACGAGCATACGAATTGCTCGGATTAAGCTTCCTGTTTCAGCTTCCGGTACAGTGTCGCCACGCCGATGCCCAGTCTTTCGGCGGCCTTGGCACGGTTGTCGCCTGAGGCCCGCAGAGCGGCGGCAATGTAGTCGCGTTCGACCTCCGCGAGCGTGCGAACGTCGCCGGTGGCCTGAACGGCCGGAGGCGCCACCCCGACTTCCGGCGGCAGATCATCGACGCCAATGCGATCAGACCGCGCCAGTGCGACCGCGCGTTCCAACGCATTCTCCAGTTCGCGCACGTTGCCTGGCCAGGCGTACCGCAGCAGCAGATTCGCGGCGTCGGGTGTGAGCGCAGGGGCCTTCTTCCCGAATCGCTTGGCGTCTCCGGCGAGCAACTGTCGCGCCAGCGGCAGAATGTCTTCGCGCCGCTCCCGCAGCGGCGGCACGATGACTTCGACGACGCGGAGACGATAGTAGAGATCCTGACGAAACCGCGCGCTGTGCACATCCGCGAGCAGATCGCGGTTCGTCGCCGCCAGCACACGAACGTTGATCGTCCGCGCGCGGTTCTCGCCGACGCGCCGTACCTCACGCTCCTGCAGTACGCGGAGCAGCTTCACCTGCATGGCCGGTGGCACGTCGCCGATTTCATCAAGGAGAAGGGTGCCGCCATTGGCAGCCTCGAAGAGGCCGGCGCGATCCTGCGAAGCCCCCGTGAATGCGCCGCGGGCATGTCCGAAGAGTTCGGATTCCAACAGCGTCTCGGGCACGGCCGCGCAATTGATGGCGAGGAACGGGCCCGCTGTCCGCGCCGATTCGTCATGGATGAACCGCGCGATGCGCTCCTTCCCGGCTCCGCTTTCACCTGTAATGAGAACGGTGGAGTCGACTTGCGCGACGCGCCGCGCGAGATCGAGTGTCCGCAGCATCGCCGGACTCGATGCGACAAGACCGACCGGAATCTTCGGATCGGCCTGTCGCAGCGCGCGACGGGAATGAAGCTGTCGTTCTTTGTTTTTGAGTGTGTCCGTCAACTGCGTCAGTGCTGCATCCAGACAGGCCTCCTTCTGGTAGAAGGGCAGGTGCGTGGCGAGCTCCGGACCCCACTCCTCTTTTGAGCGCACGACGGCGCGACAGACGGCATCGCCCTTGCCCCGGCAGCGATCTTCAATCGCGATGACCTCCTTGCCGTAGACGCACGACATGTAGCCACTGGCGAAGCCCGTCAGTGTCCAGCACACCGGCTCATCCGCCTGGCCGAGATGCAGCAGATGCTGTTCGGCCTCGTACGAGTCGTGCCAGATGCCTTCGGCGCTCGGCATGGCGCTGTTGAATGAGGCGCGCGTGACTTCCGCGCGTACGAGGCCCTGCATCGTATGAAGCCGCGCGCCGGCCTTCCTCCACTCGTCTTCGCTGTCCCACGGGAACCCGTTGCGCAGCGTTTCGGCAACCCGCCATCCGTGCGCATATCCGAACCTGGCGAGCACGATTCGCGCCGCGGTCAGGCCGAGCGTCTGGATGAGTTCGCGCCGCAACAGTCCAAGCGCGACCGCATCAAGCAGCAGCGCGCGCTCGCCGGCGAAGGTGATGACGCCGCTCTCTGGAGAGAGGTGGAGCAACTCATGAATGTCGAGGTCCGCCGCGCGCATCAGGCCTCCGCGAAAGATATCAAATTGAGAGTCAAGCCTATCATTTCGATAGGGCTTCGAGTGCTGATGCGCGAACGTGGCCTGTAAGTCATTGCAAACAAACGGTCGACGCTCTGGCACTCAGATTGCGATCTCAGGAGGCGTCCGAAGGATGGACACAGACATCAGGAGGAGCCATGAGAACCGAGCGTTGGGAAATCGACAGCAGCCACTCGAGCGTGCACTTTTCAGTGAGACATCTCGTGATCGCGAAAGTACGCGGGTCCTTTACGCGCTGGTCAGGGACCGTGCAGGTGCCGGACGGCGACTTCTCGAAGGCGACGGTCGCGATCACGATCGACGCGTCGAGCATCGACACGGGCGTTGCGGATCGGGACGCGCATCTGAAGTCGGCCGACTTTTTCGATGCGGCGACGTATCCCGAACTGCGTTTCGTCGGGACGCGCGTACAGGCGCGATCTGGCGCGGAGCTCGACGTCGTGGGTGATCTGACCATCAAGGGGATCACGCGCGAGGTGGTCCTCCGCGTCGAGCAGCACGGCCGTGCCAAAGATCCATGGGGCAACGTGCGCGCGGCCTTCACGGCGAAAACGTCGATCGATCGCAAGGACTTCGGGCTCACGTGGAACCAGGCGCTGGAAACCGGCGGCGTAATGGTCGGTGACCGCGTGGAGATCGAGGCCGAGATCGAAGCGGTGAAACAGGTAGAAGCGCAGGTCGCCTAGTCGCGGACGACGAGGGCCGCAACAGCGGCCCTCGCTTCAGGGCGGGACGCTCTGCTGTGTTGGAGTAGCCGCGGAGTTCCCAGGCCCCGCTGGGCAATTCGCGGCTACTTGGCAAGCCGCCGGACGTCACGATATCGGAAACACTCGAGGAGATGATCGTTGACCATGCCGATCGCCTGCATGTGTGCGTAGATCACGGTCGGTCCCACGAAGCTGAATCCGCGGCGTTTGAGATCGCGGCTGAATGCGTCAGACTCAGGCGTCGTGGCTGGAATCTCGCGTGTTGATCGCCGTCGGTTCTGCCGTGGCCGTCCGCCGACGAATCGCCAACAGTACGCGTCGAAACTACCGAATTCTTCCTGCACGGTAAGAAGCGCTCGTGCATTCTTCACCGCGGCGGCGATTTTCATTCGGTTGCGGACGATCCCTGGATCACCGCTCAGCGTGTCAATCCGAGACTGGGAGTATCGCGCGACCTTTGCCGGATCGAACTGGCTGAATGCGCGACGGTAGCCCTCGCGTTTGTTGAGCACGATCGACCAACTCAGTCCCGCCTGTGCAGCTTCGAGAACGAGGAACTCGAAATGCCTGCGGTCATCGTGCGTCGGCACACCCCATTCGCGATCATGATATTCACGCATCAGCACATGGTTGACGTTGACCCAGGCACACCGTGTCGGCGGCGATTTCGCGCGCATTCGAGTCTTCCCAATGTATCGGACTACAACCTTTCTTCTGAAGGACTTTCAACGAGTGATCTTCGACGTGATGATGAAAGAATCACCGGCCGACCGTCCCCCTACCGCCACCCGCCTCTCGGCCGAGACCCGACGAGGCTCGCCAGTCGACCGAGACGCACCCGAATCGACCGAGCCGTGAACGCCCGCTGATCGTACCAATCGGCGGCCGGACGCCCCAGTCAACACTGCCGACTGTTGGGGCGGTGTATCAATTTGAATCCGGCTGATAACCTGGCCTCTTCCTGCGCGTATTGATCGGACGGGGGATCGAGCCATGCTGCGATCGATTGTGCTCGCTTTCGTGATTGCGTCGGGAGGCTGGCAAGTTGCGCCCGCGCCGATCGATGTGACAGGCGCGTGGACCGTTTCAATTACGATGGCGGATCGTCAGGCGGCGGGACTCGCGATCCTGAGCCAGGACGGCACGAACGTCACCGGCATGATCGGCCCTGCCGAGACGGACATGATGCCCGCCGAGGGAATGGTGTCAGGCGATCAGTTGATTCTGACAACGCGTCCGCGCACCGGACGCACGGCCGCGTTTTCGAAGTGCGAAGTGACCATCACGGGCGACCGCATGTCCGGCACGATCGATACGGACAAAGGAAGAATCGAGTTCGTGAAGCGCAAGCGGTCCTGAGGCTACTTCCGTCTGGCGCAAACTGAGACACTACCGATCGTCCCTCGCGTGGCTGTCTTTCCGCGCCAGGCGGCCCTGAGCCCGCGCCTGCCCGCGGCCGAGCCGGGTGTAATAGTCACGGCCCGCAGGTACAATCGCCTTAGTACCTCCGTTCACAAATCTGTTTCTTCTGGACGGTCAGGCACTGGAGGAGTATCGCCATGGGCCGTGTCGGACTACCAGAACTGATGGTCATCCTCGTCATCGTGATAATCATTTTCGGGGCGAGTCGCCTTCCCAAGCTCGGGGCGGGTGTTGGCAGCGCGATCAAGAACTTCAAGAATGCGCTGGGCTCTGCTGACGAGCCGAGCTCGTCGCCCCAGATCGGCGCTTGCGCGAGTTGCGGTACGGTGAACGCTGCGGATTCGGATTTCTGCAGGAAGTGCGGCAAACAGCTCTGAGAGCGGAAGCAGCCGATCACCTTCCGTTCACGAATCAGCTAGGCCTGACCGCCGACGCCGACATCGGAGTTGACAGTATCCAGCACTGATCGCAGCCGACTATCATTTCGCCGGGCGGCTGCCCGACTGGCGGTATCGTTGAGCGCGTGCGCGTCGTCTCCCTGCTGCCGTCCGCCACTGAGCACGTCTGCGCCCTCGGCGGGCGCGCGACCCTGGTCGGCGTGTCCCATGAGTGCAACTGGCCCGCGGACGTCGTCGGCTTGCCCGTCCTCACGCGAACCCGCACGTCGCTCGGCCGCGAGAGCCTGGCGATCGATCGGTCGATCCGGAACCTGCTGACGCGCGCCGTCGCCGTCTACGAGGTGGACGTCGATGCCCTGGCGGCGGTCCGTCCCGACGTGATCGTCACGCAGGACCTGTGTGACGTGTGCGCCGTGTCCTACGACGACGTGTGTGCGGCGGCGAAGACGCTCGGTAATCCCGAACTTCGCATCGTGAACCTGCATCCCACGCGGCTGGCCGATGTCTGGACCGACCTTGCGAAGGTGGGCGACGCACTGGGGCTCGACGCCAGTGCGGTGCTCGCCGGGTTGCACGCCCGTATGGCGGCGGTTGGCGCGCGCGCCGCCAGCCTCACGCGTCGCAGGGTGCTGACGATCGAGTGGCTCGAGCCAGTGATGGTGGGCGGAACCTGGATGCCCGAGCTGGTCGAGCTGGCCGGAGGCACGCCGCTCGTCACGAGTCCGGGCCAGCACGCGCCCACGCTCTCCGACGAAGCGCTTGCCGCGCTCGATCCGGAGGTCGTCGTGTTCAAACCGTGCGGCTTTGACGTCGATCGCACATGGGCGGAGCTCGCGCGGGTGCACGAGATCTGCCGCAAATTCCCGGCGGCGCGGGCGTACGTCGCCGACGGCGACGCGTATTTCAATCGCCCCGGCCCCCGTATCGTGGACAGCCTGGAGATTCTCGCGTCGGCCACCCACCCGGACGTGTTCGGTCAGGATCCGCGTCTCGTGACGGTGTAGGGGCCTGGTCCCGATTCGAACAGACAGCGATCGAGGCCTGCAAGGCCTAGCAGGGTGCGGCACCTGAAAGTGCGCGCGACGACAGCGGGCCAAGGCGCCGAAACGCAGAAGGCGTCACGCCTATGAGCAACCTACCGCGAAGTGATTCACTTGGGTGTCACATGGATCAGGGCACCGGGATTGGCGTCCTCCAGCATCCAGAGCGAACCATCGGGGCCTTGTTCGACATCGCGGATGCGATGGCCCACACTCCAGCGCTCGGCCGATTTCGCGCCGCCATGGCCGTCAAAGATGATGCGGCTGAGCGTCTGGGTCGACATGCCTCCGATGAAGCCGCTGCCGTTCCATTGCGGGAAGGTCTGGGTCCCCTTGTAGAACATCAGATTGCCTGGTGCGATCACCGGCACCCAGTAGAGCAGCGGCTTCGCCAGATCGACACGCGTGTCAGGATTGGGGATGGGCACGCCATTGTAGTTCTGTCCGTAGGACACGAGCGGCCAACCATAGTTCTTGCCCTTCTCAATCAGGTTCAGCTCGTCGCCGCCGGCTGGACCGTGCTCGACCTCCCACAATTCCCCGGTCGGTGAAAACGCCAGGCCATAGGGCGTGCGGACGCCGCTGGCCCAGGTTTCAGCGGGCGTCAGGTTCCCGCCGGGAAAGGTGTAGGTGCTGATCACCTTCGCGGTCTTGGCGGCCTCGGTGTCACTTGGCGGATCGATGAGAGGAATCGTGGCAGCGCCCGTTTGGCCGAAGTTGGGATTGCCCGGGGCGGGTTTGCCGTCAAGCGTCAAGCGCAGGATCTTGCCTTCGGGCTGGTTCGGGTCCTGTGCGGGGGTGAAGCGCTGGCGTTCGCCAACCGCCAGGAACAGATACTGACCGTCAGGCGAGAAGGCCACCTGCGCGCCTTCCTGGCCGCCCTTACCCTTGGGCATCTGACGCCACAGGACCTCGAAGTTTTCGAGTCTCGCTGAGGTGGCCGTGGCGTTCAATTTCGCGCGGGCCAGTGCCAGGCCGCCGCCGTAGTCACCCGGCTCAGCGTAGGTGAGATAGATATTCTGGTCGGTAGCGAAATGGGGCGACACGAACACGCCGTGCATGCCGTTCTGACCTTGCCAATAGACCGGCGGCGTGTTGGCCACGGGGCTGAGCTTCTGACCCTGCCCCGACACGAGCCAGACGGGTCCGACCTTCTCGGTGATCAGCATGCGGCCGTCGGGCAGGAAGGCCAACCGCCAGGGTAGTTCAAAGGTGGTCACCGTCGTCATGGTGAACGGCAGATCGGTCTCGGGCTTCTGTTGGCCCAGATTGACCTGGGCCCGGATCACCGCCGACGCCAGGGTGACAAGCAGGACAGTTTTCGCCAAACGCATCGTCATTTCTCCTGATCTTTTTCTTAG
Organism: uncultured Acidobacteriota bacterium; assembly: GCA_963724645.1. GTDB lineage: Bacteria > Acidobacteriota > Vicinamibacteria > Vicinamibacterales > SCN-69-37 > CAVXSP01. The sequence goes on along the minus strand of CAVRVJ010000001.1, from coordinate 368,541 downwards.
GGCCCGGGCCTTCGCTTTTTCGTGTGCGCTCTATTATCGCGGCATGGGAATCGACACGGCCTTGCCGGCGCCGCGTTCGGCGATCCAGATCGTGTCGCCCGCAGGCTCGACGGCGGTCGGAGTGTTGAGCCCATCCTTGATTACCGTGACGCTCGCCTTATCGCCAGTGACCGTAATCACGGAAATCTTGCCGCTGCCATTCTCCGCCAGGATGAGTTTGCCGTTGGCGGCGCGCATGCCATCCGGTCCTTTGACGGGTTGATCCATCCAGATATCGACTGGTTGCCCCGCCTTGCCCGCAGCGTCGACGGGGATGCGGTAGAGATTATTCGAGAAGACGTTGTTCACATAGAGCGTGCCGTTCAGGAAGGTGATCCCGTCGATGCCATAGAGCGCGCGGTCCTCGAGGAACAGCTCGGCTGCGGACGCGCCAGCAGCCAGCCTGTAGATTCTGCTGTTGGCGGTGTCGCTGATGTACAGCGCCTTGTCGGGTCCCAACGCGAAATCGTTGCAGGTGCTGTTGTCGCCCGGCAGGTTCCAACGGAGCTTTTGGACACCCGTGGAGAGGTCAAAGCTTCTCAGCGCGGTGTGTCGCTTCACCGGCGTGGTATTCGGCACCGGGGTCAGCTGACATGTCCACAGCGTATTCGTCGCGGCATCCGCAAGCATGCCGAGAAAAAGGTACCAGCACCTTCAGCACTGGCATCAACGAATTTCTCGGCGATAGTCGAGCCTGGCCGTACCTTGTAGACCAACGGACTGCTGGCACTGCCGACGATCAGGACCCCACCTGGTGCGACCGTGAGACTTTCAGGCTGCGATTTCGCGTCAGCAATAAGAATGTCAGCGGCCGACACCGCTTGCGCGAAGCCTGTGAGCAGAACAACGCAGCTACCCAGCCATCGTGCGCTTAACTTGGGCATCATCAAACCTCCTCACTCTTGGTCGCGCAGCCCGCGTGCTGCAGGCAGTGACCGCGCACGAGGGAGTTCCCTCCTCGGCAAGAACTGGCGCGTGGGCGTGAATCGCGGCCCACTGCGACGGATGCTCCGGCCCGTGCTCGTCCTGCTGGGGATTATATGGGCGTGGTGGTAGTATCGCGAGCCACGCCGGTCTCGGAACGTCGGCACAACTGGTGACAGCATCAGTGGCACCCAGCCTGGGTTACCAGGAGGATCTATGCGCCTTACGATCGCCTTCTTCGCCTTCACTGCCATCGCGGCGGCTGCGGACGAACCGCTGCTCCTGCAGAAGCCCACACTGAGCAAGACCCATATCGTATTCGCCTATGCGGGCGACCTGTGGAGTGTCCCGCGCGATGGCGGAGACGCCGTGCGCCTGACCAGCGGAACCGGAGTTGAAACCGACCCGGCGTTTTCGCCCGACGGCACGCGCATCGCCTTCACCGGCGAGTACGACGGCAACGTGGACGTCGTTCGTCGTTCCCGCGTCGGGCGGCGTGCCGAAAAGGCTCACCTGGCACCCGGCGCGCGATCGCGTCCTGGGCTGGACGCCCGACGGCAAGCGGATCATCTTCGGTTCGACGCGAACCGCGTACTCGCGCTTCGCGCGAGATGTTCACGGTCCCGGCCGAAGGCGGCGTGGAAGAGAAGCTGCCGCTTCCCACGGGCTACGAGGCGTCGATGTCGGCCGACGGCCAGTCGATCGCCTACGAGCCGACCGGGAAGGCCTTCACGATGTGGAAGAGATATCGCGGCGGGCAGACCGCGCGCATCTGGCTCGCGCGCCTCTCCGACAGCACCGTCACCAAGGTGCCGCGCACGAATTCCAACGACTTCAACCCCATGTGGGCCGGGAGACCGCGTCTACTTCCTCTCGGACCGCAACGGGCCGGTCGACGCTCTTCTCCTACGACGTGAAAACCAAGGCCGTGCGCGAAGCGATCCCGAACCAGGGCCTCGACCTGAAGTCCGCCTCGCTTGGACCGGATGCGATTGTCTACGAGCAGTTCGGCGGGATTTCTCTCTATGACCTGAAGTCCGGCAAGACGAAGCCCGTGGCCGATTCGCGTGCAGGGCGATCTGCCGGAACTGCGCACGAGGTTGGTCGACGTCGGGCGGCGGCTGGCCTCGCCGGCCGTTTCGCCGAACGGCGCGCGCGCCGTGTTTACCGCCCGCGGCGAGATCATCACCGTACCCGCGGAGAAGGGCGATCCGCGCAACCTGACCAATACGCCGGGAGTGATGGAGCGCGACCCGCAGTGGTCGCCGGACGGCAAGAGCATCGCGTACCTTTCCGATGAATCCGGCGAGTACGCGCTCCATCTCCGCCCTCAGAGCGGCGTGGGCGAAGTGAAGAAGATCGCGCTGAAGCCCGGCTTCTACCGCTCGCCGAGGTTTTCGCCCGACAGCAAGAAGATCGCCCTGGTGGACAGCTTCGCGCGGCTTTGGTACGTGGACCTGGAGACCGGGAAACAGGTGCGAGGTGGCGCAGGACACGTACCAGATGCGCACCGGCGAGATTGCCGGCGCATGGTCGCCGGACAGCAAATGGCTGGCTACTCGAAGGTGTTGCCGAATGAGCTGAGCGCCATCCACCTCTATTCGCTCGCCGACGGAAAATCCACGCAGGTGACCGACGGCTTGAGCGACGCCACCAATCCCGTGTTCGACAAGGACGGCAAGTATCTCTACTTCACGGCGAGCACCAACTCCGGCGAAAGCCTGGGCTTGGATATTCACGCGGTCGGGCCGCACGTCGACCAGCTCCATCTACCTCGCCGTTCTGGACAAGACGCAGCCCTCCCCGTTCGCGCCCGAGAGCGACGAGGAGAAGGCCGCGGACGACAAGAAGCCGGCGGATGCAGTCCGACGCGCGCCGCGCGCAGCGCCGCCGGCGAAAGCCGGCCGAGCCGCCAAGCCGAAACCCGGCGCGCCGACATCAAGGTCGATCTCGACGGAATCGACCAGCGCATCCTGTCCGTGCCGATGCCGGCGCGGCGATACACGGCGCTTCAAGTGGGAAAGGCCGGCACCCTGCTCGCGCTCGAAGCGCCGTCCGGGGATGGTCCCGCCGGCAGGTCCCGGGCATGATCGTTCACCGGTACGACCTGAAGGCGCGGAAGAGCGACGTGCGCGCTCAGCGGCGTCACCAGTTTCCAGATGGCGTCGGGCGGCGAGAAGGCGCTCTATCGCCAGGGAGAGAACTGGATGATCGCCGCTCTCCGGCCGATGGCCAACGGGCCCGGCGGCGCGACCGCCACTCCGCCGACGCCGCCGGCCGGCGGCCAGGGCGCGCTGAAGACCAGCGGCATCGAAGTCCGGGTCGATCCGGTGCAGGAATGGAAGCAGATGTACCGCGAGGCGTGGCGGGTGGAGCGCGACTGGTTCTACGACCGCAATCTCCACGGCCTCGATCTGAAGGCGGCGGAGAAGAAGTACGAGCCCTATCTGCGCAACGTCGCCTCCCGGGACGACCTCACCTACCTGTTCCAGGAAATGCTGGGCAACATCACCGTCAGCCACATGGGAACGGGCGGCGGCGATACTGCCGGAAGTGAAGCGCGTGCAGACCGGGCCTGCTGGGCGCCGACTACGAAGTCGCCAGCGGACAGATACCGCTTCAGTCGCGGTCTATAACGGCGAGAACTGGAACCCGCAGCTGCGCGCGCCGCTCACCCAGCCGGGCGTGAACGTGAAGGCGGGCGAGTATCTGCTGGCGGTCAACGGCCGCGAGGTGCGCCCGCCGGAGAACGTCTACAGCTTCTTCGAAGGTCTGGCCGGCAAGTCGGTGTTGCTGCGCGTGGGCCCGGATGCGAACGGCGCCGGAGCGCGCGAAGTGACCGTGGTTCCCGTGGCGGACGAGAGTCCGCCTGCGCAACCTCGCGTGGATCGAGGAGAACCGGCGCAAAGTCGATCAGATGACCGGCGGCAAAGTGGCCTACATCTACATGCCGGACACCGCCAACGGTGGATTGACCGCGTTCAACCGCTACTTCTACGCGCAGATCGGCAAGCAGGCCGCCATCGTGGACGAGCGATTCAATGCGCGGCGGTCTGCTGGCCACCGACATCGCCGAGATCCTCAACCGCAAGCCGATGAGCGCCGCGGCCAACCGGGTGGGCAGCGACCTGGTGCAGCCGCAGGGCATTTTCGGGCCGAAGGTGATGATCATCAACGAGCGCGCCGGCTCGGGCGGCGACGCCATGCCCTGGTACTTCAAGCGCGCCGGCGTGGGCAAGCTGATCGGCACGCGCACGTGGGGCGGGCTGGTCGGAATGGCCGGAGGTCCTCCGCTGATGGATGGAGGCTTCGTCGGCGCGCCCAGTTCCGGCATCTACAACCCGCTCACAGGCGAGTGGGAAGTGGAGAACATCGGCGTGCCGCCCGATATCGAAGTGGAGCAGGATCCCGCGCTGGTTCGAAAAGGCCGCGACCCGCAACTGGAGAAGGCCGTTCGAAGTGGCACTGGAAGAACTGAAGAAGAATCCCCCTCCGGCCTTGCGGCGTCCGGCGTTTCCCAACTACCAGCGGGGAGCCGGCGCGGGAGCCGGAGGCAGCGGGAAGAAATAGCCACGCGCGACAGGCCCGCGCGAAGAGTCCGCGAGCCACGGCACTGACCAGGGTGAGTGCGGCATGGGCGTCGTCTACACGGCGCGCGGGCGGAGCCAGGGTTGAGTCTATTTGTCGCCTCGACGCTCGAAGACACGGGCCTTATCCAGGCCGAACGACGGATTGCTGCGGACTCCACTGATCGTAATCGGGATCGCCGTGCCTCCTCCGCCCTTCTTCGCGAAGATCGGATCGACGACCTTGAGCAGCTTGCTCTTCATGCCGGTCGTCATCTGCGAGATTGTGGCGTCCATCAGCACCGTCCCCCTGAAATCGAGGGTCTCCGGCACGAGCGCGTAGGTACCGGACATCCGCACGAGAGCACCCGGCACATCAAATGTGACTTCCGGAATCGTCAACGTCCCATTGTCGAGTGTGAACGTCCCATTAAATTGCGATGTCACATGCTGTGTGTCTTCGTCGGACGTCTTCCCTCTGCTCCGATGGCTGAGCTCGTTGATTTTCGTCTGGATCCCCGGATCCGTGAAGCGCGTACCGGCGATGGCAAACCGGCCGTCGAGACGCAACCGTTGAACGACATCACGCTCGCCCGGCGGTAACACAAACTTCGTGGTCAACCGAAGCGCGCCTGTCATCGGCGGCTTCGTTGACTTGACGGCCAGCCGCAGTACGTCCTCGAGTCGCGCCTGCTCCATGGTGATATCGAGCGTCACCGCACGTCCGGCTTTTCCCGGCGTATCGATCACGCCACCCTTGGCCACCAACGACGTGTTCAAGAACGATCCATTGACGGGGTCGAGAATCGTGTTGCCATTGGTGCCGTCCACGATCGCGTGGTAGACCACGTGCAACGGGACCGGGCTGCCGCCGGCGGTCACCCGGAACTGCGGCGTGTCCGTCTCACCATGGACGTCGATGCGATTGAGTGTGCCGCCGAACGTCCCACGAGCTGACAGAATGCCGGAGATCCCGTGAAACACGCCAAGATCGGCCTGGTCGAACACGAACTTGCCATCCAGGGGCGTCAACCCCGGGGACTCAGCCTGCCAGGGGCCGAACGCTCCACTTGTTTCGATCTCACCCGGAGGGACGGCGTTGGTCAACGTCGCCTCGAACGGCATGGACTGACCGACACCGAGGTTGTGCATCCGAAGCCGGTGAATGCCCCATACCTTCGGATTCTTGCCCTGCTCCTTCGGGATGATGACCAGCTTGGTGTCAGTGGAAATCATCTCGTCGATGATGATGGTCCGTGCCACACCGCGCTGCCGATCCGACGTGCGATCCCCGGCCGGTTGGGATGCAGGATGCTCGGATTCGTGCCGGTCCCGGTCGCCATCCGACTCGCCGGGACTACGGTTGCGATCTGGGGGAATCTCGATCTCGAGGCCGTCAACGGTCAGATGGCTCACGTGCTGCCGGTAGAGGCTGAGGAAACTGCCGTCGGCGGAGAAATGCGCAATCGAGATCAAGGGCGGCACGTCGCGGCGGCCCTGGTGACGGATTCTGAGGCCGCGCCCTTCTACCCGAAGCCGTGGTAACACCCTCAACTGGAGCTCGTCCAACTCGACCTCGCCATCGAGTTGAGACGCAAGGGCGGCAATAACGCTGACTCGCGCCGTCTCGGACGAGATCGACACGCGCGCGCGAATGACGACAAGGGCGACGACCACGACCGCGGCGATCGCGGCGAGGACGATGAGCGCAAGACGCCAAGGATGGCGCATGATGGGCACTCGTTAAAAGAGCGAATACACGATTCCGGCCGTGATCAGGAACGTATCGGCGTGAATCGGACGTACATCCTCGCCGAGCGAGCTTCGAACAACCAGCGATGGGTGGGCAATCAGATAACCGCCGTTCATTTTCAGTCCGAGGCGCCGGTTGATGTCGTACCAGACCTGCACCTCTGGCTTGACCGCGAACGCGTTGGTCGCCTCGGAGTCGATGCCGGTGGCGCCGAGACGCCGTGCGTACTCTGCGAGTGCCGCGGAATCCAGCCTGAATGAATTCAGTGTGTAGCCACCAACGAGGTCGGCGGTGATGGCGGTACGGCCTCGGACCCAGGTGTATCCGTACCCCGCCATGATGGGTCTGATTCGCACATGACCGAGATCGAACGTGCTCATCGCGATCGAACCCCGTACATCCGTGTCGAACCAGCTGAATAGCGAAGTCTGCCAGCCCCATCCTGGCGTGGCGTAACCGAGCCGCCACTCAAAACCGACCGCGGCGCTGCCTTTTGCCTCAGACGAGGTCGTCACGCGCGTCGTGACGCTCGCGCCGATGGCCAGCCGACTGTCGGTTTGGGCGGATACCGGGCAGACGCACAATCCAAGACAGACTGCAGCCATACACAAAGTGCGTCCGTAGTTGAGCATCACAAATGAGATGGAAAGGAATGATCCTCGAGCGATGCACTAATGCGTATTGGCCTCAGAGCGACTCCGCCTTCAGGCTCCTCGAGGCATGAACACCTTGACGCTCACGACCGCTCGGTACGTAGGGGGCGGTGAGAGGTTGTGCGCAGCCAGTGCAGTGTACGGGCTGCTGGACCGGTTCGGCCACGGCCACCGGCATTCGCTTACGATGTTGCGTCTGGGGCACGTCCCACCGGTGAGTGCGAAGCGCCATGTACCCGAAGGTTACTGTTGGCCCGTGCGCGGGTCTATCCGCTGATTCCCCCTGAACGGGCCGGAAAACCCCTAACGTGTTCGTAAGGACATGCCTCCACGGGGGCGCCACAATGGCGGTAAGGGTTTCTCCTTCGATCGCCGCAGGGAATCCCTCAGCCCGCTCCGTGCCGGACGCCCGCTACAGTGGGACGCATGGGCGGCCCGCTGCGACGAATCGGCGCAAGGCTGGTGCCGCATCTGCTCATGGCCAGCGCGCTGATCACGCTCGCGGTGCTGGTGCGCGAGTGGGCGTGGGGTACCACTTACCGGCTGTACCTCGACCGTCGGATCGACGCGAGCGCGTCGTCGACCGCAACGCAGCGCTTCGATCTCGAGCACGGCCACGTGATGCCGCAGATCGTCATGCACGACGATCGCGTCATGTTCCGGGCGGCCATCGGCCGCGATTCCGTCATCCGTGCTGAGGTTCGGCCTCAGGGGCTCGCGCAGTACCGAGGTGCTGCGACGAGCACCCGATGGCGCGCGGACGCTGTGCGCCGGAGTGGTCAGCCGGCCCGGGCCGCTGGCGTGTCAATTCCCCTCGGGCAGTGGCACGCTCGAGTTTGTCGTCCGCGGCGACATCACCTGGGCCGATCTGCGCATTGATCGCACGCTCAAGCTTGGATTAGGGCTGGTGGTGCTGGCGCTACTGGCGATCGCTGGGGGGTTGTGGCTTTGGCTCGCCCACTTGCCATGGTCGGATCCGGCGGTCTGGCGGGTTTCTCCCCGTGCCGTCCGCGCGTGGGGCGGGATCCTGACCCTCATCGCCAGCACCGGCGTAACCAGTGCCGCGATCGAGGTGGCCCTGGAAGCCATCGGCACACGGATCTCGCCGTCGATCAGCGCCGCACGCCATGACCTCGGTGAACCGACCGCCGATCCGCGTTGGCAGCAGTCGACGCGCTACGGCCCGCGGCTGGCAGCCAACTTCGACGGCAGCAATGTCTGGCGCGACGGCGACATCATCCGGATGGGATTCTTGTCGCCGGCCCTCGCGGACGGCACCATCCATCGCTTCGCGTTTCAAACCGACAGGGAGGGGTTTCGTAACGCGGCGACCCGCGATCCCATTGACATCGCGGCTCTCGGGGATTCGTTCACGGATGCGCTCACGCTGCCAATCGACGCCGGCTGGCCGATGCAACTCGAACGTCGCCTCGGTGTCGCCGTACAGAACTACGGCACCGCGGGGTTTGGACCGCAGCAAGAGCTGCTCGTCCTGAGCGACTACGCCGTGCGTCACCGGCCCAAAGTCGTGGTGCTGGCGTTCTTTGCCGGTAACGACATTCGGGACGCGGAGGTATTCGAGCTCGCCGGCCGCACTGATGCGGCCGTCGATCATCCCCAACTCGGGTGGCCGATCAAAGACATCGTCAGCCGCGCGGATACGTGGTTTCTGATGAGTGCCTTTCGGGCGGCCTCGACCGCGGTGGTACGCTCCGCGGCGACCGAGCTATCCGCTGCGCCGACTGCGGCGGCGCGCACGCCGCCCACGCCGTTCTTTGATCGCGGCCTGTTCACGGTGCCGTTCAACGGCCGAGTCATGCGGTGGGCGTTCATGCCGCCCTATCTGAACCTGCTGAACTTCTCGGAATCCGATCTGGAGGCTCGCCGGGGGTGGACGCTGACGCGCCAGAGTCTGACGGAAATGCGACGGGTTTCTCGGACCGTGGGCGCCCGATTTGTCGTCGTCTTCCTGCCGTTCAAGAGCCAGGTGTACCTGCCGTTGCTCGAGCGAACATTCTCACGAGAGCAGCTCGCCAATGCCTTGCGAGTGTCGCTCCATGGTCTTGTGGCGAGCCCCGATCCTGATCGCATGTTGCGCAATCGCTTGGCGCTCAATGCGCTGATGCGACGATTCTGCGAGCAGAGCGAGATTCCATTTCTCGACGTGACGGATGCGCTCGCGGCTCGTGTCGACGATGGCGAGAACGTGTACTTCCCTGACGATTCCCATTTGAACGAGGTCGGAGAAGCCATCGTCGCGGAGGTCCTGGCGGAGTTTCTTCGGAGGAGCTGAGACTGGCAGCCGCGGGCGATTCCGAACGCGCGGCGCTCGACGACCAGGCCGCGGAGTACGCCGGGATAGACTCGCGACGTCCGCGTCCAGGCTCGCGGACAAACGGACAGGCGGCTCAGCCGCCAAATAGCTTCTTCAGTTTCTTGCCGAAGCCCGCGAAGATGCTGCCCGCCGAGGCACGAACGCGCTGAACGAACGTTCCTTGGTGTAGATCGCACAAGCGGCTCGGAATGTCATCGCCGCTCTTGAAGTACTCCACATATGTCGGACATGAGGCGACGGGCCGCAAGTAGGAGACGGCGCACAACTCCACCGCGGTCAGCCCCGCCGGCGGCTGAAACGCCTGGGGCGGATAGCGGTTGGCCGAGCGCCGCATGAACTCGGCCCAGATTGGCAGTGCGACTTGCGCGCCGTAGGCTTCCCGGCCGATCGACTTGGGCTGGTCGTAGCCGACCCAGACGCCCGAGACGAGCGCGGTCGAGAAGCCGACGAACCACGCGTCGTGAAAGTCGTCGGTCGTGCCCGTCTTGCCGCCGGCGGGAAAGCGCACGCCGAGGCTGCGGGCGCCCGCCCCTGTGCCGCGCTCGACGACGTCCTGCAGCATGTTGGCCATCTGGAACGCGACGGTGTCGGGAAGCACTCGGGAGGTCTGGGGCACGCTCGCGAACACGTCACGGCCAAGACCGTCGACGACGCGCAGGATCGCGCGCGGGCGGACCGTCAGACCCCCGTTGGGAAACACAGCGTACGCCGTCGTCAGTCCGAGCGGCGTCACGAGACCGGTGCCGAGCGGCAGCGACGGCACGTTCGGCTGGTCGTGAAGACCGACGGCGCTGGCCAATTGAATGACGGGCGTCGTTCCGACGCGCTGCTGGACCGCGACGGCGGCTCGATTGTTGGACTCGAGCAAGGCGGCGCGCAAGGTCATGGCTTCGCGGCGTTCGTCGTGTGCATTGCGCGGCACCCACTCGTTAGGTCCGCTGGGGCTGAGCGTCATCAGGCCGGAGACGACCGATACCGGAGACATGCCGTGCTGGAGCGCGGCTGCAAAGAGGAAGGGCTTGAACGCCGACCCGGCCTGCCGCTCGCTTCGGGTCGCGCGGTTGTATGCTGACAGCTGGAAATCGCGGCCGCCGACCATGGCGATGACGTTCCCAGTCGACGGCTCGATCGCGACCAGAGCGGCTTGCAGACCGCGGCTGCCGATCCGGGCCAACCCTGCGGCGACGGCCTGGTCGGCCGCCTCCTGAATCTCGGGTACGAACGTCGTGTAGACCTTCCAGTCGGGCGGATGATCGCCGCCGAACTGATCGCGAAATGCCTGGCGGATGAAGTCCTTGGCGTACCCGCCGCGGCTCTCGAGCGAAGACGGATACGGCTTGATCTTGAGAGATGCCTGCCGCGCCAGGGCTTCCTGAGCCGCGGAGATGAACCCTTCCTCGCGCATGCGGCCGAGCACGGTGTGGCTTCGGCGGATGGCGCCCTCGAGATTCGACCACGGCGACAGCGCCGACGGCGCGCGAATCAGGCCGGCAATCAGCGCCGATTCCGCCAAGGTCAGATTCCGCGCGTGTTTGCCGAACAGCTTCTGCGACATCGGCTCAACGCCGTACACGCCGCCGCTGAGATAGATGCGGTTGAGATAGAGCTCCAGAATCTGGCGCTTGGTGAGTTGCGCTTCGATCAGGGCGGCGAGCGTCGCTTCCTTCGCTTTGCGGCCGACCGTCTTCACGTTCGACAGAAACAGCGTGCGCGCCAGCTGCTGCGTCAGCGTACTGCCGCCTTCGCTCTTGTCGCCGTGCCGGAGGTCGTGCCAGAGCGCGCGGGCGGCAGCAATCGGATCGATGCCGGCATGGTGGAGAAACCGGTGGTCCTCGACGGCGACGACGGCGCGCTGCAAATCCGGCGTGATCTCGTCGAGCGACACGTCATGGCGCTGCTCGTCCATCCGGAACCATGGCCGGCCGTCCGCACCGTAGAACACCGTGTCGCCGACGCCTCGGGTCAGTCGATGGATGGCTATCGCATAGCGACCGGCCCACCAGACCGCCGCGACGCCGGCGCCGATCAGGCACACAAGCAATCCGGCGACGATCCACTGGCCCGGCGTATGCGGGCGCTGCAACAATTTGTGACGAAGCAGAGGGATGCGCAGCACCACACCTTCAGGTCATGCCACTGTCATGCCAAACGCTGGCAGTGGCTTGCGCCGCTGCCTTTTGGGATCGGCGCCGCGCTGTTGGAAGCGGCCCTCGGCGTCCGAGAACGGCCCTGATGTCACCTGCTGACTCCGCTAATCCTTCCTTTTATGAGGCGTCCGCTGTTGTCAAGCTCCGCGCGGCGTCGGGCCGGCGTCATCTCCCCGCGTCGATCTCCGCCTTGACCGCGGCGATGAAGGCCTGGCGCGCCTGGCCCAGCCCACGGCCCGTCGGCTGCGCGGCAGCACTGTCGATCACGATGACGAGGCGCCGCTCCCGATCGATGTGCAACGTCTGCCCGAAGATCCCGCGGCCTTCGAACGTGCCGTCGTCGCGCGTCCACCACTGGTAGCCGTATCCGGCGCCGGTGGCGCCGGTCTCGGCCTGCGTGCGCGTCGCTTCGGCGAGCCACGTGTCCGGCACGATCGACACGCCGGCGATCCGCGCGCCGTCGAGGACGAACTGACCGAACCGCCCCAGGTCACGCAGTGTCAGGGCCAGACAGCAGCCGCCCTGCTCGTGGCCGACGTCGTCGATCATCCACTCGGCGTCGCGCTCCATGCCGTACGGCCGCCAGATTTTTTCCGAGAGATAGTCGGCGAGCGGCTTCCTCGTCGCTTCCATCACCAGCACACCGACGAGGTTTGTCTCGGACGTCTTGTAGACCCACTTCGTGCCGGGCGGCGCCTCGCGCGGCAGTTTCCGCACGTAGCTCACCGTCATGTCGAATCCCGGGTCCGGCGGCACGGCGTACATGCGCGCCACGTCAGAGTTGAGGTCGGTGTAGTCCTCGTTCCAGCGGACGCCGGAGGTCATCGTGAGGAGCTGCCGCACCGAGACACCCTCGTACGCGCTGCCACGCAGCCCGGTGATGTAACGCGTGACCGGGTCATCGAGGCTCTTGATCGCGCCGTCCTTCATCGCGGCGCCGACGAGCGTGGACGTGATCGATTTGGCGATCGAGAAAGAGTGCCACCGTGTTCGAGGTCCGCCCGTGAGCGCATAGCGTTCGAGCCGGACGCGCCCGTTCTGCAGGACCAGCACGCCCGCGACTTTTTGTTCCGTCACGAACGTGTCGAACTCGGCGGCGCGAGCACCGCCGAGTGCAAATGCCGTGAGCGCGCGACCGGGGTCGAGCGGGTGCGGACGCGACCCGGCGCGCACGGTGCGCGTGAGGAAGATCGACTCCATCGACGCGAACCCGGCTTCGCGCTGGGCCTGGTTCCACGTCAGCACCACGGCCGCGCGCGAGGCGGGTTCGCGTTTGGCCGCCGCCTGTTGCGCCAGGCCGTCGCTGACGAGCGCGCCGAAGGCGAGGGCGAAGATCAGCAAACAAGGTCGGGACACGTTTCCGAAGCCTCTTGGGTTTGGCCGACGGTGGGCACCTGACTGGTGTTCGGGGAAGCGAGTCCCGACCTCGTTTCGGTTTGGCACACGTCCTGATGGCATCCCAGCGTGCCTCGGCGGTTGCCCAGCGGGTCTCGCGGGATGGTGTTCCATGTCCTCAATCGGGGCGTCAGCGGGTTGAGCCTCTTCGACCGCCCTGTCGATTATCGCGTCTTCCTGGCTCTCGCCTCGCGCTACGGGTCGTGCGTCGCGTTACACTGAGCCGCTGTTTTTGCGTCTTGTTCCAAGGAGCAGGTATGAAGATGCTGCGCGCGGCGTTTTTCGCGGCGACGATCGCGACGCTTGCGACCCAGATTCCAGCGGCTGCGGCGCCTCCCGCCCCCGCACCATCCACTTCGTGTGAAAACCTCGCGGCGCTCGCGCTGCCGCATGCGACGGTCACTTCCGCGGAGCCCGTGGCGGCAGGCGCGTTCGTCGCGCCGAGTGGACGCGGCGCCGGCGGCGCCACTGGAGCCGCTCGAGGACTTCCCGGCCGCGGCGGCGGTCCGCCCACGAATCCCTACGCGAACGTGCCTGCGTTCTGCCGCGTGTCCGCCACGTTGAAGCCAAGCCCTGATTCCGACATCAAGGCTGAAGTCTGGCTGCCGGCGTCTGGCTGGAACGGCAAGTACGAGGCGGTCGGCGGCGGCGGCTGGGCCGGCTCGATCTCGTATTCCGCGATGGCCGCGGCCGTGACGGCCGGCTACGCGACGTCGAGTACCGGACACGGGCCACACGGGCGGCACCGCGGACTTCGCGCTCGGCCATCCCGAGAAGCTGATCGACTTCGGCTACCGCGCGATCCACGAAACGACCGCGTTCGCGAAGCCGGTCGTCGACGCGTTCTACGGCAGCGCGCCGAAGACCTCGTTCTTCAACGGCTGCTCGACCGGCGGACGTCAGGCCATCACCGAAGCGCAGCGCTATCCGAACGACTTCGACGCGATCGTCGCGGGCGCGTCCGCGTGGGACGGCATGCGCATGCACGCGGTCCGCGTCGGGTTCACCAAGCTCATCACGCGCAATCCCGACGGCGTGATTCCGCCGGCCAAGTTCCCGATGATCCACAACGCCGTGCTCGACGCGTGCGACGCGCTCGACGGCGTGAAGGACGGCGTGATCGAGAACCCGCTGCAGTGCCGCTTCGACTACGCGAAGCTGATGTGCAAGGGCGCCGACGGGCCGGACTGCCTGACGCAGGGACAGGTGGAGTCAGCGAAAGCGCTGACGTCGCCGATCACCGATTCGAAGACCGGCAAGGTGATCGACGTGCGTCATCTCTGGCCGGGCTCCGAACTGGGCTGGGCGACGCTCGGCGCGGCGGAGCCGCTGCCGATCTCGGTGTCCGGGCTCGCGAACATCCTCTTCAAGGATCCGAAATGGGATTGGCGCACGTTCGAGATCACCAGGGGCTACGAGGAAGCGGCGAAAGCGGACGGCGGCGCGCTCTTCTCGGGCGATCCGAACCTGAAGCCGTTCTTCGATCACGGCGGCAAACTGCTCATGTATCACGGCTGGACGGATCAGCAGGTCACGCCGCAGTTGAGCACGATCTACTACGACAACGTCGTGAAGAGAGTCGGCAAGGACGCCGCGGCGAAAGGCATCGCGCTTTACATGGTGCCCGGGATGAATCACTGCGCCGGCGGCGCAGGCGCGGACACGTTCGACAAGATGGGTGCGATTGAACAGTGGGTCGCGACCGGCAGCGCGCCCAAGCAGATCGTCGCATCGCACCTGACCGCCGGCAAAGTCGACAAGACGCGTCCGCTGTGCCAGTTTCCGCAGGTCGCGAAGTACAAGGGCATGGGCAGCACGGACGAGGCGGCGAATTTCATCTGCGCGATGCCGTAGCGGCGGGTGGAGCAAGCGCCGCCCCTACGGCGACGCTGACTCCCAATCGCGGGGTTATCCGCCGCACGGCAACGGGCGCGCAGGCATCGCCGCCGACATGACGCCCGTCAGTGTAACGTTCAAGTACCTGCACTTTCGGCGGCATCGTCGGCGCCAGCGTGATCGCGACGCGCAGCGTGCCGCGGTCGCATCTCAGGTTCCACTGTCCTCGTAGGGCGTTCTCGACATCGAACGGGCCGCCCGCGCGGCAATTACCACCGAGGTCAGATTTCAATGTCTCGATTTGCCGTCGGCGACGATCCTTCGACTGATCGAGGTACAGGTTCACGGCGGCGATGCGATCTGCGAGCGCGTCATCCCAGCTCGTGATGAGACGCGTCACGTCATCCTTCGCTGCGAGCAATTCCTTGCTGGGCGCCGGCATCCGGCGCGCGAGGGCACCGGTCTTTGCCAAGGCCGCGGTCGCCTGATCGAGCACGCCGCCCCAGCCCGTATAAGTCAGGTTGCCCATCGCGATCAGGCCGACGCCTTCGTCGGTGAGCCAGCGCATCTGCGATCCGAATCCGGGCAATCCGCCGCTGTGCGCGACGATCGAGCGGTACTCGCAGGACTGTCGAATCCCGAGACCGTAGCCATAACCGCCGGCGTTGAGATTCAGCGGCGCGGTACCGCCGCCTGCCGCCGTCGCGGGCCTCGGGCGCTGGATCTGTTGCATCTCCCTCAGTGACGAGCGCTTCACCGGGCCGGTCTCGGATTCGTCGCGCGCCGGCCACGCGCTCATGAGAAAGCCGACGTACTTTGCGAGGTCGCGCGTCGACGTGAGCATGCCGCCCATCGAGCCGAACGCGCCGTCGGGCAGCGGCGGCTCTTCCTTCCATGTGTTGTCTTCCCAACGGTAGCCATGCGCGATCCTGTCTTTCGGCACGCTCGCTGGCTCGAGCGTCGTCGCGGTCATGCCGAGCGGCTGCAGGATGCTGGTTCTCACGTAGTCCGCGTACTTCACGCCCGATACCCGCGCCACGATGCGGCCGAGAATCGCGAAGCCGTAATTGGAGTATTCGTAGTTGGTGCCTGGCGACGTCGAAAACGGGATCCCCGCCGCGAGCATCGCGGTGAACTCCGCGTCCGTCTTCGACAGCTGCTGATCGCCCCACGGGTTGTCTTCCGGAAACCCGGTCGAGTGCGACATCAGATGACGAATCGTCAGCTTTGGCGAGTCCGTCGTCGGGTACTTCAATCGGGCGAGCTCGGGTACGTAGCGCTCAGCCGGATCGTCAAGCGACAGCTTGCCCTCGTCGCGCAGTTTGAGAATGCACAGCGCGGTGAAGCTCTTCGTCATCGACGCGATGCGGAAGACCGTGTCGTTATCCACCGGCGTCTTGCCGGCGATTTCACGGACGCCGACGGCGCCGGTATGTACGAGCGCACCGTCCACCAGCACGCCGTACGCGATGCCCGGCACGTGCTGTTGCTCGGCGAACGTCTTCATGAGCTGATCGATTTCCGCGAACGCCGGCGCGAACTGCTGCGCGCGCGACGCCTGTGCGCGGGCTGGATGATCGGACGTAGCGACCGCGAGAGTCAGCACAAACGCGGTGGCCAGTACCTCTTCGCATGGCGGAGGCTCCACCGGAATCCTACACCCGGCAAACCTAGGTCGCGCTCCGCTTTGTCAACGCGTGGCAGACGACCCATGCCGCTCAAGCGGTGAAGATCCGTCTTACCTCTTTATTGCCGCTGCCCAGTTGAGATCGACGTTGATTGGTGGCACCGACACGTCGAGCGCCGCGTTCACGAGAAACCGCTGACCGTCGCGGCTGGGGGAGTAGCTGTTCCGGACACTGATCGTGTTCGAGGGAATATTGAACAGGAGGCGCGGCGCGCCAGTCTCGAACGTCGTGCTGGCTCGAACGTCGACGGCGTAGAACTTCCGATCGTTCGTGACGAAGAACAACTCGCGACCGTCGGCGCGCCATCGAGGCTGACGGCCGCCGCCGGTGGAAATCTGCCAGCGCGCGCCCGTCGCGGGATACGGCTGCACAAACACCTCGTAGCTGCCCGTTTCCGTCGACGCATACGCCAGCCATCGTCCATCCGGCGAGAACTCCGGCTCCACATCGGTGATCGGCGTCTGGATGATGGGAACCGGCTTCGCGCCACCTTCCAACGACAGCAGGTAGATGTCGAAGCCCGTCGAGCCCCCGAGGTCGCCAAAAAACAGGAGGCGCGGCGGATTGGGCACGATCTGCGTGGGGATCACACTCGATTGCGTTTTCAGCAGCGGTCTCGGCGCGGCGGTGCCGTCGGCATTCCGCGCCAGCAGTCCGTCTTGCGTGGATTCATAGACAATTGTCCGCCCGTCCGACGACCACACCGGGTAGATCTCGCTGGCCGGATCGAATGTGAAGCGTGAAAGGGTCTGCCGGGAGATGTCGACCGTCCAGATATCTCCCGCCGACTGATCGTCCCGCCGCGTGAACACCACTCTGGTTTCATCCGGTGAGAGCGCCGGCGATAGGTACTCACCGGATGGTCCGATGGGCGCGAGCAGCCTGCCGGAGCGGTCGTACCAACCAAACTGCGTCCGGTTGCCGCCGCTCCGACGATATGTGAGGGCGCCCGTGGAGGAGGCGGAGAACGCGCCGTAGTTCCATGGCGCGATCGTCCACGACACGTGATCCACGATCGGTACCGGTTCTCCGACGAGCTCGAGGCGATTGGCGTCGAATCGCTGCGTGAGCAGCGTGCCCTCCCGGACGAACAGAATGTCCCGCGGCGGCGCGAAGATCGCATTAGTGTCGCTCCTGAAGAGACGCTTACCCGTGTCGGAGCCAAGCGATCCGAGATAGACGTCACGACTGCCTGATGTCACGTACAGGAAATGCTCGCCGTCGGGGAGAAAGGAGGGCCACTGATGCCCCGGGTTCTGCGCATCCGGCTTGGTCAAGGCGGCGGCTTGGCCACCATCGGCCGAAACCCGAAAGATCGGAGAACCCGCCGACGAAAACAGAATGACACCCCGACTGCTCCATGTCCCGCCTCGCGGCGTGCTCGACAGATCGGTGACCGTTTGCACCGGGCCGCCCTCGAGCGACACGCGTTTCAAACGCGTCTGCGTGAAAAAGGCGAGGGACCGATTGTCGGGCGACCAGAACGGAAAGGCCGCTCCTTCCGTTCCCGCCAACGCACGAGCCACGAAACTGTCGATCGGTCGCACCCACAACTGGCTCTTCCCGGTGGCATCGAGGACGACGAATGCGAGCATCGTGCCGTCGGGTGAAATGGTGCCGCCGTTCGACCCTTCGGGCGCCCCGAGTGGCGCTCCCCAGGACGTGTTGTCCGGAGGCGAGACCTGGAACCGTGGGTTCACTCCTGTCGTCGGGGCCGCGCTTACGCGGAAGTAGGTCAGACTCGCGGCCACGGCAGCGAGGCTTACGACGAGCGCCCACGCGATGGCCTCCCGCGCGCCCGGTCTCGAGCGCGACCGATCCCCTGCCGCCGTCACCGAGCCTTGGACCGATCCGCTTCCTGTCGCCGCGGCTTGCAGGTTGAATGCAAGGTCGCGGGCCGACTGGAACCGCTCTGCCGGATTCCGCTCCAGACAGTGCCTCACGATGCTCTCGAGCGCCGGAGGGACCTCGGCGCGGCTCGTCGACAGATCCGGCGGATCCTCCTTCAAAACCGCCGTCAATGTCTCGGCGACGGTGTCGCGCTGAAAGGCGCGCCGGCCCGAAAGCATCTCGTACAGCATCGCGCCGAGGGCGAAGAGATCCGCCCGAGCATCTACCGTCTGGCCACGAACCTGTTCGGGCGCCATGTAGCCGACGGTGCCCATGACCGTGCCGGGATCGGTCAATGCCGCCACGGTTTCTGCCGCACCCGGCGAGATAGCGCGGGCGGCGAGCCCGAAGTCGAGAATCTTCACCTGGCCGTCGTTCAGCAGAAACACGTTCTCGGGTTTGAGGTCGCGATGGACCACGCCTTTGTCATGCGCAGCCGCGAGCCCGCGCGCGATTTGCACCGCGGTCTCGATCGCTTTGCGCACCGGCAGCGCGCCGGCCGTCAACCGCTCGCGCAGAGTCTCACCGTCGAGCAACTCCGTGACGGCAAACAGTCGGCCTTCCGCGATACCTGTGTCGTGGATGGCCAGAATGTTCGGGTGTGACAGGGCGGCGATGGCTTGGGCTTCGCGCTCGAACCGAGCGCGGCGATCAGCATCGGCGGCGAAACTTTCAGGCAGGACCTTGATCGCCACGTCGCGATGGAGCCGCGTGTCGGTTGCGCGGTACACCTCGCCCATGCCGCCAGCGCCGATGGGGGCGGAGACTCCGTACGCGCCGAGGCGAACTCCTGGTGTCAGCGGCATTGGGGGAGCCGACGACATCTTACGGGGAAGCACGAATCGGGACAAGTCGCGCCTCTGACTCGACCATTCCCCTCCGCCCTGTGAATGTGATCTCGACGATAAACAACCACCTACGTTCGTCCCGTCACGCGCGCTCGCCGTCAGCAGAGGTTCGCCGACGAGTTGATCCCGATCAAGGGCCCGGTCGTGTCCGTCCAGTTACACTCGCACGCCAATCGTTTGGCTTCCATCGAGGAGTGTGCAAGGTGAAGCATGTGTGGTGGCTGGCGGCCGCCGTGGTGATGGTGGCGGTCACGAGTGTGCGGGCGGACACGTATCGGCTGTCGGTGAAGAAGGTGGACCAGAACTTCTACGTCGATAGGCGGAACCAGACCATCATCGAAACGCAGCAGTGTTTAGCGCTCGCCCCGTTTCCGACCGACGCCGTGCTGGTCTGGCGAGGGGGCGAGGCGAATAACTGGTTGTATTTCGTCGACGATCAGCAGCGATGTGCCGTGGTAGCCGTGCGGTAGGAGCGATGGCGGCGGGCCCGATTGAAACACGGCGACCGCTCATGGGAAACACGAGCCGCGCTGAAAGAATCGCGTTGCCGCTGGCGGGAACTATTGGCGCTCCTCGAGGGGTAGCCGCGTCCAGCGTGCCTCCTGTCGGGGATCGGCAGCGGCCAGAAACCTAAGCATCTTCGTCAGACGGCGAAGTTGATCCCGTCGGCAAGTCGTGACAGCGCGACGTATCGGTTTGATACAGCACCCCGGGCGACCGTCCTTTCGTCGTGAACACACGGTACGAGGGATTGCAGCCCTCGCGCGGTTGAGACCGGCAGTCGTTTTGCAGTACTCCCTTATACGGCTACGGATGCAGCCGAAGGGAGAGCTACCCATGTCGCTCAAGCATGTCATCGTACTCGCTGGATTGGTGGCGGCGCTTGGCGTCAGCGCCACCCGTGTGTCAGCGCAGTCGACGCCGCCGGCGCCGCGCCCGCCTCAGCCACAGCCAGAAGATCCTGCAAAACCTTTCCCTCCGCCCCAGGGGAAGACGTCACCTCGACCGCCAGCCATCACGATTGGCCCGCCTTCCGGCGGTGCAGCGAAAGAGGCACCCGCGAAGGAAGACATCGCAAGTCCCGCAGCGATATCCTTCATCAAGGAAGCTGGTCACGATGGCGTCGTCGAAATCGAATTGGCCAAGCTCGCGCAAACCCGGGCGATGCGCGCTGACGTGCGGGCATACGCGCAGATGCTCGTCGCCGATCACCAGAAAGCCAACGACGAATTAATGGCGATTGCCACGAGCAAGAACGTGACGATCTCCACTGACCCGACATCGACGGACCAAGCCACGATGAAGAAACTGGACGCCGTCAGTGGCGCGACGTTCGACGGCACATTCATCAGCATGATGATCGAGGATCACACGAAGGCCGTGAGCGCGTTCATGGCGGCAACGGCGAACGTGGATTCTGACGTCAAGACCTTCGCGGAGAAGATACTCCCAATATTGAAACGTCACCTCGAGCAAGCGCAGAAACTCGCGAAAGGCACCAGGTAGTGCCTGCGCCCTGCGTGTTTCGACTGGCACGCGCGAGCGCAAGCAGGAAAGAACGCCGGCCGCCTGTCTTCAGCGGCTCCGGCCTCGACGGCGACTATCCCGTTTCTCGTTAAGCATTTACAGCAGTCGCTTCTGGCTGCCGTCGCTCCGAATCGCGGCGTCGTGAGACCCGATGTCGTAATCCGGCCCGACGTCATAGAGCTGGCAGATGTGTGGATGATTGAGTGCGGCGATCGCACGAGCTTCGCGCTTGAATCGCTCGGCGTGCTCGGCCTTGAGGCGCTTGATGGCGACGACGCGATCGACTCGCGTGTCGCGGGCTTTCCACACTTCGCCCATCCCGCCCGCGCCCAGCGGAGCGGTCAACTCGTAGGGGCCAAGTCGAATCGCGGGAGCCCACACGCTCATGGTTCAGCCGATTCTAGCAACGGCGGCGGCGATCCGATCGGCATGCCGCCGAACGAGCGACCACTTGATCCTACCCGTCAGCACGACGAGGGCGATGCGGCGTGCTCTCACCAGCTCTAACGTGCTGATTCCAAACGATCGAACTCTCAACCCCAAATAGTCAATCGAACCGCGCAACGTGAGCGTTTTCGTGCAGTGACGGACCCGAGGCCCAGCACCGTCGCTGCAAGGTCACGGTGCCGAAGGACGAATGGCTCTGTGCGCCGGTCGCTTGGGGACCGCGTGCGATTCAAGGGGCTTTTTTCGGAAGAGCCGACGATCTCGTTCGGGAGACCGCATCTTCCTTCCTGCTGAACGAGCCGGACCGCCTGCGTCGAACGGTTCTGAATGCCTCCTGTTGACATTCCACACGAGCTGCGAAATGCTACATGTGGAATTTCGACAGGAGCGACGGCTCCGTGCAGACAAAGCTCGACATTCTCCAGGGCACCCTCGATCTGATGGTGCTGTGTACGTTGTTCACCTTGGGATCGCTCCACGGGTATGGCATCGCTCGCAGGATCGAGCAGGTCAGCGAGGACCGGGTCATTTTGAATCAGGGGACGATCTACACCTCGCTGGTACGGCTCGAGCAGCGAGGCTGGATACGGTCGAAATGGGGCGTTTCGGAGAACAACCGCCGTGCGAGGTTCTACTCCATCACCAGAGCGGGAGAAAAACAGCTCGTGGCCGAGACCGAGAACTGGGAGAGGGTCGCGGCGGTGATGGGACGCGTCCTCGCGACTGGAGGGCCCGACCGATGACGCACTGGTTCCGCACAATCTGGTCGCGCTCGTTGGCTATGGTGAGGAAGGACCGTCTGGACCGCGACTTCGACGAAGAGTTGACCACGCATCTGGAGCTACTCATCGACGAAGGCCGCCGCAGAGGCATGTCGCACACCGAGGCGCGGCGTCAAGCACTCCTGAAACTCGGTGGGCTGGAGTCGATCCGCGAGAAGCACCGCGAGCACCGGGGGATGCCCGTGCTGGACGTGCTCGCGCAGGATCTCCGGTATGCCGTCCGCATGCTGTGGAAGAGTCCTGCATTTACCTGCATCGTCACGCTCTCGCTCGCCCTCGGCATCGGTGCCAATACCGCCCTGTTCAGTCTCGTAGACGACCTGCTGCTTCACTCATTGCCGGTACGCGAGCCGGACGGCCTCGTTCAGGTCCGGCAGACGGTGACGGTTTTTGGAATCACGAAGGTCGCCACCTCCTTCCCAAAAGAGGCGTTCGACTATATCCGAACGCACAATCAGGTTTTTTCCGACATCGTAGGTTTCAACACGCTGGATCGACCGGTCGTCATGGTCGACGGCATTGCGGAACTAGCCCGTCAGGTCGAGCAGGTATCGGTGAACTTCTTCCGTGACCTTGGAGTGCCGATAGCGTTAGGCAGAACCCCGACTTCCTCCGATGGACCAGTCGCCGTCATCAGCTACCGCCTGTGGCGCGCCCGTTTCGATGGCAGTTCAAGTGCCTTGGGCCGGTCCCTGACGATAGATGGGCAGGCTTACTCATTGATTGGCGTCGCTGTACCGCAGTTCCTCGGCCTCTCTCTCGAGAGCTCACCGGATCTGTGGATTTCCTCGGCCCATTCGAGTGCGCCCGCACCCCAGCAGATGATTGGCCACTTGAAGCCTGGCATCATGGCCTCACAGGCGCAAGCGGCGTTGGACGTGCTCTTCAGTCAACTGTCCCAGGAACAGACTGGAATCGTGGCCGGGAGCCGTCCCGGCCAACCCTCTGCACATGTCGCGTTCCTCGCCGCGGGCAAGGGGCTCTCTGCCTTGCGTGTGCAATATGAACGTCCACTGCTGGCGCTCACGGGATTAGTCACCCTGGTGCTGCTGATCACCTGCACGAATGTCGGCAACTTGCTGATGGTGCGAAATAGTGCGCGGCGGCGTGAGCTGGCCGTCCGGGCCGCGCTCGGCGCACGCCGGTCGCGATTGGTTCTGCAGTACCTGGTCGAGAGCGCCGTATTGGCCACGTTGGGCGGCGTTCTGGCACTGATGTTCGCGCGATGGGGTGTGTCGATCATCCTGTCGATGCTGCCCGTGTCGGTGATGCCTGAAAGCCTGGCGTTCCGGGTCGACGCGCGCGTCCTGGGCTTTGCCGCCGGAGTGTCGCTGTTGAGTGCGCTGCTGTTCGGGCTGGCTCCCGCGTGGCGTGCCGCACAGGTGGATCTCACGGCCACCCTGAGATCACGCCAAGGAAGCAGCTCGACGAAGCGCACCCGCCGCCTTGGCCGCACGTTGGTTGCCTGCCAGGTTAGCTTGTCGGTGATCCTGTTGGTCGGCGCCGGATTATTTGTCCAGACGCTACGGAACTTGGTGCGCCTGGACGTGGGCTTCAATCCCGAAAGCCTATTGCAGGTCTCCTTGGACACCCGCGGGAGCGGTTATCGCGAGGGGCAGGTCGGCGCACTGTACGGCCTGCTGCTCGAGCGTGTGTCCGCCATACCCGGTGTCCTTTCGGTGAGCGGCATTCGGAATGACGTAATGAGAGGGAATTTCAGTCGAGGCACGATGGCTATCCCCGGTCGCTCATTCGATCGTGGTGAGGCCTGGGGCTTGGCCTCTGTGGGTCCCTCGTTCTTCCAGACGATGGACATTTCCGTGGTACGTGGACGCGCGTTCACCGCCGCCGACTTCGCGCAGGAGCGGCGGTGCGTGATCATCACCGAGTCATTTGCCAAACGTTACTTCCCGAATGCCGATCCGGTCGGCACGCGGATCGGTGACCCACCGAACACCGAAATCGTCGGTGTCGTTCGGGATGCCAGGCTCACCGCGCTGCGCACAGAGAGCGGACCGATGATGTATTTCATGGCGCCGCGAGAACCGGATCGCATCGGGGCTCTGGAAGTCCGCACGGCGGGAGACACGGCCGCGATCGCGCCCGCCGTTCGAGAGGAGGTTCAGCGTGTCAACCGGCGGCTGGTGGTGGATATCAGGACCATGCGGCAGGAGATCGACCGGGACATCGCGAAGGAACGAATGGTCGCCGCGACCAGCGCGTTCTTCAGCCTTCTTGGATTGCTGCTCGTATCAATCGGGATCTTCGGCGTGGCCTCGTTCACGGTCGCGCAGCGGACCACTGAACTGGGGATCCGGACGGCGTTGGGGGCCAGCCGGTGGTCGGTGATTCGCGAGTCTTTGCGGGACACGATGCAGGTGTTTGGTACCGGCCTGGCCGCCGGCATCATCGCGGCCATTGTCGCCGTCCGGCTGACCGCCAGCTTCATTTCCGACTTGTTGTTCGGGCTCACAGCGGCTGACGTGGCAAACATCGTGGCGGCGGTGCTCGTGATGGTCGCCGTGGCGCTTGCGGCGTGCATCCTGCCGGCGCGTCGTGCAACCAGAATCGATGTTCTCACCGCAATGCGCAACGAGTAATTCATCTTTTCGGAGCTGCCCAGCGATCGCGCAGAATGGTCGCCGCGGTTACAGCCATTCGACCTCTCCCCGTTCGAGTGACGGGTTGTTGGCTTCGTCATAAAATTCGCCTGCCAGCTCTGGCGGCCGGCCGATCGTCGCTCCTGTCGGTCGCAGCGGCGATGCTCATCTATGTCGTCAATACGGTCTTCATGACGGCGGTGCAGGTCGGCGGGGCGGCCGTGGCGCTCGCGCTGGCCTGGTTACGGCGCAGCTCCAGAGCCAGCGCTGCGCACCTGGTCGATCCGTTTCAGCAACTGGGCGATCAGGTCCCAACTTGCGAAAGCCTCTGCTGCCGGATGTCGAGCAACTCCGCACGTACGGCTCGAGCTCCCACGGTTCGGTGTAATTGTTCGGATCGAATCCCTGGCCGGCGATCCATAGCGGAGTCGTCTACTCATGTGCGGTCGAAGCCTGGCGCTCGCCGAACCAGTAGCAGAGGCCGTCTGGCGCGACGACAAAGAAGACCTTCCAGGGTGTTCCGTCGCGCATCTCGCTGCTGAACTCCGAGCGCGCCTGGAGGCCGTTCGACTCGAACTCCATAGCCAACGCTTCCAATCCGGTGACGTGGAACGCACAGCCGTCCTGTGTCGGATCACCGCCGTTCTCGACGAGTCCGATTCTGACTCGATCGCGCTCGAGCACCGCCGACTTCTGCGGGGCATCGATCATCGACGCGACTTCAAACCCGAGGACAGTCTCGTAAAACGGCAGCGCGGAGGCGAGGTCCCGCACGGGCAAGTTCAGGGTGTTGCCCTGATACCCGAACGCTTTGTCTAGTTTTCCTTTGGCGTCCATCCTTACCTCACGTGCGAGCCTGCCCGTCGCGCGTTTCGCGACACCGAGGGAACACGACGAGGACGACTCCGAACAACACCTGTTCGAAGACCTCCGTTGTGAGGTCTGCGCCGGGCCGTACCGAAAGGCGCGCATCACGTCGAGGACGTTCGCAGTCCCGCCTCCCACGCGTCCAATCGAGCGACGGCGGCAGCTCGCATTGGAGCCGCCAGTGCCTTCAAGTGTGGCGGCCTGATTCGGTCGTACGCATACTCGAACTTCTTGCGAACCTCGTTGGCGGAGAGCCGGCCCGACTGAGCGAATCCAAGCAGGAGGTCGATATTCGTCTCCAGAAAGCTCAGGCTGTCCGCCGCCTGCAGGAGATCCGCCTCGCGCCAGCCGCCGAATTCATGCGCGAGGACGAGGCGCTCCACCTCTGCCACCAACGAGGAATCGGCGTGCCGCTCGCGAAGCCATGCGCCGACGATTCGGGCACTTCGCTTCGAATGCGCTCGCAGGTAGTCCGAATCCACCAGACTCGTAAACGTTGGCTGATCTGGTCCCGGGAACGCCCGCTCCATATCGTGCGTCACGGTGGCGATCCTGAGAGCGTCGGATGATTCAGGGGCAATCCGATCGAGCCATTCGAGCGCGCGAAGGAGATGATGTCGATTGAAAGGGTAATACTCCATTACCCACTTCTGCGCCTCTTCGACCAGCGAGCACTCCCTAGTATTGACGGGCATCGCTACTCCGCGATCGGCGGCTTTGCAGCAGAAGCAACTCCTCGCGACTGATGCCGCCTGGGGACTCATGGCCGTTCATCGTCGGTGCCACCGTCCTTTCGAAAATGGACTAACTAGGAGTAAGCACGATCTTGATGCAGCCGCTGCTGGGGTCCTTGAAGGTGGCGATGGCCTTTCCGTAGTCGCTCAGGGCGAAGCGGTGCGTGACGATCTCGCGGATCCGGATGCGGCCCTGCGCCACGAGCGGCATCACTCGGCGCATCTCGCCAGCCGTCGCTCGAGAGCCGACCAGTTCGAGTTCATCCAGAACGATCCTTTGCATTCCGATCTCGACACCCTCCGTCGGAATACCCACGGCCGCGCAGCGCCCACCGCGGCGAAGCATCCCGAGGCCCCATTGCACGGCCATCGGCGCCCCGGCGCACTCCAGGACGACATCCGCGCCCAGGCCGCCCGTCATTTCTCGGACCTGCTGGATCGGATCGCCGTTGGTGACATCGACGGTCTCGAATCCCATCTGTCGAGCCTTGTCCAGCCGCCGGACGCTGCGCCCGCACATGATGACGCGCGCCGCGCCGCGCGCCCGCGCGGCGTCGCCGGCGAGCAACCCAATCGCGCCGGGTCCGGTAATGGCCACGTTGTCACCCGGCTGGATGCCGCCGCGATTCGCGACATGCAGCGCGATGGACGCGGGGTCGATCAGCGAGCCGTCTTCGAATGACAGCGCGTCGGGCAGCTTGAAGATGCACTTGATGCCATGGACGACATATGTCGCGTCGGCGCCCGTGTAGTTGTGTCCGTACTGGCGATGCAGTCCCGGCTTACCGTAGTTCTCGCAGAGGTTGTAGTGGCCCTCCACGCACTTCTGGCAGATACCGCACGCGTCGTGCGAGGTGCCGGCCACTCGATCGCCGATCTTCCATCCGTGCAGCTCCGCGCCGGGACCGAGCGCGACGATCTCACCGGCCCACTCGTGCCCTGGCGTGAACGGAAAACTGAGCGGCCAGAAGCCGGGGTAGTCTCCCTGTACCAGGTGCACGTCGGTGCCGCAGATCGCCACCGCGCGAACCCGCGCGAGGATCTCGTTGCGCCCGGGTCTGGGCGTCGGCACTTCCTGCATCTCGAACAGGTTGGGCTTCAGGACAACGAGCGCCTCCATCGTTGGAGGGATACTCGCGGCTGGTTGTGTTGTCAGGGTTGCGTCGGGCATGGCATCTGGCGTTGTCGAGGTTGCGTTGGCCACGGGAGTTTCGCCTCAATCGTAATTAGATGACGGCTAACGGACCGATACAATCGCTACGCATGCGATGGGCCCGTACTTCGGAGTCCCCTGATATTCCGGCTCTGCAGGACGAACAGCGAACCGCCTTCATACGCCCACTCGATGTCCTGCGGCTGTCTGAAGATGGCTTCAATCTTTTCCCCCAATGCGGCCAGCTCGAAGAGTTGTTCGTCGGACAGAGACGATTCGGTGGCGCGGCTCCCAGTCAACGGGTACTTCTTGCGCCCGATGCCTCGCTCTCGATCGAGAGCGACCATAAAGCTCTTGTTCTGGATCTTCCGTTCCTTGATCGTTGGAGGATTCGATCGGGCCACCACGAAGTAATCAGCATTGACCTCGCCGGACACCACAGATTCCCCAAGCCCCCAATTCGATTCAATGACCATTTCATCGCGAGCACTGGTCACGGGATTCGCATTGAACAGCACGCCTGCGACGTCGGCGTTCACCATTCGCTGGACCACCGGCGCAATCACACCCCTGTCTTGCTCGACGTGTAACTGATGCCGGCGCGTGACGGCACGGGCCGTATAGAGCGAAGCCCAGCACTGCCGAATGTGGGCAACAATCTGCTGCTCTCCACGAACGAAATGGTACGTATCCATCATGCCGGGAAACGACGAGATGGCGCTGTCCTTGACCGCCACCGATGATCGGACGGCAACGAAGGGATCTTCACCGGACGGCGATTTCAACACGTGGATCTGCCCTCGGATTTCGGCGAATAGGTCCTCTGGTACCGACGCCTCCTTGATCATGCCGCGGATCGTCTCGGAGGTTTCCTCGACCGCACCGTAATCGTCGAAATCCAGGCCGGCGAGGCGGCTCACGATTTCAGGCATGAGGCGAGCGGAGTCCAGCACATAGTCCAAAGCCTTGCCGATGACACAGAAGCCGCCTGGAACGCTGAACCCATTTCGGGAGAGTTCCCCCAGATTGGCGGCCTTGCCGCCGGCCTCCTGAAACTCCGCCTTGCTCATCGCGTCGATCGGTTTTACGTAGCGCATTGAGAGTTGCCTTGCCGCAAATTCCCGTCCATTGCGTCGCTCATCCGACGAGGTGGACGATTCCCTTGTCGCCATCCACTCGGATCCGGTCGCCGCTCTTGATCTCGCGAGTGGCGCTGCCGCAGCCGACGACTGCGGGAATCATGAACTCCCGCGCGACCGTCGCGGAGTGGGACAGCACACCGCCCGAATCCGTGACGATGCCGGCAATCTTGCTGAAGACGACCACCCACGCCGGGTTGGTCATGATGCAGACCATGATGTCGCCCTGTTCGACGGAGTCGAACTCTTTCGGCGTTTTCACCACGCGTGCATGGCCCTCCACGACACCGGCAGATCCGCCAAGCCCGACGATCTGCCCCTTGACCGGCTTCGCAGCCTGCGCGCGTTCAAACTTTTCGGGGTAGCCCCACATCGTGTGGTACGGCTCTTCATACATGTTCGCCTGCGTGACGGTACCGACCCAGTCGCGCGGTTTGATCTTCAGTGATGCCTCGCGTGTCGCCTTCGCCTGGGCGATCACGTCCCGGCCGGGATAGTTCCTGGGATTGCCGACATACCTGCGCAGTTGCTCGTATTCGAGGAACATGATGTCCTCCGGATCGTCGAGCAGCCGCTCCTTGCGCAGTTTGCGCCCGACCCTCAGCAGCACCACACGCATGCGGGCGAACGTCCCCTGGTCGAAATAGAAGTGATGGTCCGGCGTCAACGGAAACATGCGCAGGTGCAGATCCAGAGCCTCTTCGAATCGCTTCTGGTCGTTGACGCTCTTGCTGGCGATCTGGTTGCGCAGCGATGCGATGGCAGCGTCCTGCTCTCTGATGCATTTGTCGTAGATCGTGTTGTAGTCGAAGTCCGAAGCCAGGTAGCTCTTAATCTGCTCGAGGATCGGCGTGGGATCCTCGACATAGAGCGGGTACACGTATTCATGCGTATAGACAGCCTTGTAGCCGAACTCCTTCGCATAGTCCGCAACGTGGCCAAACAGGGCGCGGCCGGCCTCGAAGGTGTCGAGCTTCGGAGCGAGCTCCGCCCGTTGCGTGGTCTCGAGGAAGATCCCTTTCAGCTCGGAGCTGGCTTTGACTTCCTCCTTGAGACGCCAGAGTGCCTTCAGGCTGTCCCAGTTGCGGTCAACGCGTGACACGTTGACTTTTGCCAGCACGTCGCGATCGACGTCGTCGATCAGCGCCTTGACAGTGCTGTTGAACCCCATCATCGCGGTGAACTGGGCCCAGTTCAGGATCCAATGGAGACGGAAGTGACGCTCCTGGATGTCGATCATTTCCTCCAGATGGATCATCAGCTCGGCCAGCGTGGCCGTGTCCGCATCGAAGGTGTCGATGTACTCGAAATTGCGTAGGACCTCCGGCAGATACCGCCTTTCCCACCACTCCAGGAAGTTCGTGGCATAGGTCGGCATGATCCAATGGTAATACGCTCGGGCCTCGGCCGCGTCCTTGGGCGCGCGGGGTTCGATGGCCGTGTAGAGGTATCCGTTGATGACTTTGCCGTGCCAATGGAGTCCGGTGTCGACGTCGAACCGGCGGAAAAGGTAATCGCACGTCGGACCCCACCAGCCGTGCAGGCTGAAATACATCGGCGAGACAGGAAACGGCACGTGGTTGTCGTCGAGAAACCAGAACAGACGCTTCTCCTCGTCGTTGTCCCACGTAACCGGGAAACTCGCGTCGCCGTGGAATTCCGCGAGAACCTTTGAGGTGTCCATTTCCTCTCCTCTTATCGATGTGCGGGTTGCCGTTGGACGTCAGCGTTGGCAGAGTGTGTCCCAAGCCGCGGTGCAAGTCGAGGTACCGGTCGTGTCGACGCCGAGGGCCGTTGGGGTGCTGGTCTGCGAAGCGTCAAGCCGAGAAACGGATGCGATGCAGCGCTAGAGGAATGTGGATGAGGGGCGTGGGTCCTCCCGTTACGCAGCGTCGCGCTCAGCCGAATGTGGTCGCGGCGCGCGCCTGCGAACCTACCAGGCCTCTCGGTATGGAGCACCTGGCGGCGAGGACGAAACCAGTCCGCGAGACTCATGGAACACGGCGAAGAATATCGCCGGACAGTACGTCCCAGGTGACGCTTGCGTCACTATTTTCTCAGGCGGTGGTCCGGGAGTATTCAGGCCTCGGACGCCGACTGTCAGCGCGTCGAGACCGTGAGACCAGAGGGTGGCGTGAAGTCTGGCGAGTAGTAGACCCAGTCCACCTGCATCACCGCGTCTTCGGTGGGTGCCGGGCCGCCAAAGGTCGGGATATTGCCGCTCCAGTGGTTCAGCATCAGCCGTGACGGCATGTCGGGGATCTGCTTGGTGAGCGTCGCCGCAGGCTCACCGTCGATGAAGTAGTCGACGCGATCCTTGTGCCAGTCGAATCGATATTCATGAAACGCGGCACTGGGGTCGAAGGCGACCTCCTTGCGGCCGTGATCGACGCCGGTCTGGACGTGGTGCAGCGTGAAGTGCGCCAGCCGCGGCTCGCGGGTCAGGAATTCCACGTCGATTTCGTTCAGTGGCCGGCCCAGGTACGTAAACCATCCGACGACCGCGCCCGGCACCTTCGACATCTTGATCGCGGCGCGATATGTCCCGTAGTGGAAGTCGTTGCGGCGCGACGCAATCTCGGCACAGACGGGAAGCGTCCCGGGCGCGGACCCACTCAACTTCAATTCCAGCACGCCGTCCTCGACCGTCACGTTGGCCGGCGAATGCGTTCGATTGGTATTGCTCCACGACGACAGCGTGAAGGCCGCCTCGACGTCTTGCATCGAATCGAAGGTCTGCCTGAACTCCGCGGGCGCGGTCTGCCGCGCACCCGTCGCGAGGAGCGACAAGAGAGGAATGACCGCGAGTGTGAAGGGACGCATGCAAGACACGTGAGGGTGCACCGCGTTAAGATGCCACGAAACATCATGGCAAAGAAACAAACCGAAACTGCACAGCCTCTTTTCACCCGGCGTGAAATGCTGGGCGTCGCGGGGATGGCCGGTCTGACGGCGTTGCCCGGCATGACACCTTTGGTCGCGAGCGCAGCCGGTGCTGTTCCGCAGACGCAGCAAACACGGCCTCGTATCGCCTGTTGTGTCAGCTTTTGGGGCGCTCCGGGGTCACATGCGGACTGGATCATCGACAAACTGATGGACGGGTA
The DNA here is from genome assembly GCA_963724645.1 of uncultured Acidobacteriota bacterium. GTDB lineage: Bacteria > Acidobacteriota > Vicinamibacteria > Vicinamibacterales > SCN-69-37 > CAVXSP01. Next base: position 337,114 of record CAVRVJ010000001.1, on the reverse strand, counting down.
TTGGTGGCAGGGCGCCCACACGTCTTCTCGGGTGGACGTGGTCTCTGTGTACATCCATCAGTTTGAAACGAGCTTACTGGGCCAGAAAGTATGCAAGGCGAAAAACATCCCGATCTTCAAGACCGTCGGTGAGGCCGCCAAGCTTGGAGGGCCGGAACTTGCGGTGGATGGTGTGGTCATCGTCGGAGAACATGGCGAGTATCCGACCGATCTCAAGGGGCACTGGCTCCTGCCGCGCTGGTGGATGTACCAGCAGGTGATCAGGGTGTTCGAGCAAAGCAAGCGCTCGGTGCCTGTCTTCAACGACAAGCACTTTTCTTACAACTGGGACGATGCCAAGTGGATGTTCGACAAGTCACGTGAACTGAACTTTCCCCTGACCGGTGGGTCCTCCATTCCGACGTATTTTCGCAAGCCCGAGATCGATCTTGCTATCGACACGCCTCTGAAGCACTCGATCGTGGTTGGAGGCACTGCAGATGAGGGAGCCATTTTCCATTGTGTTGATGTGCTTCAAGCGTTTGTCGAACGCCGCAAGGGTGGCGAGACCGGCGTCAAATCGGTGCAGTCCATCCGGGGACCTGAAACATGGAAGTGGGTCGAACGCACTCCCTGGGGAGGCAAGTTGCTTGATTCAGTGGCACAAGCCTTTGACCTGAAGCCGGGGGCCTTTCAGGAGACCGCCCAGGCCAATGTCTGTATCGTGGAGTACAACGATGGCACGACTGCGGCTGTGATTTCCGGCCGGGGTGTGGGTTGGACGTACGCCGGCGAGATTGAAGGACAACAACAGCCGACAATCGTCTCGATGCTTGGCTGGCCCGGCCCATACTCGCAGTACCACGCCGCGAACGCGCACTCGCACTGGATCACCGAGATGATGGTGACCAAGAAGGAACCGTTCAACGCGGAGCGGCTGCTGTTGTCCACCGGCATCGTGAACCATTACATGGACTCGAACTGGGAGAACGGCCGCTATTCCCCCGTTGGTCGTCGCATCGAGACGCCGTTCATGGACATGACATACCGCACAACACGGGGACCGATGTTCGAGAAAGGGGAGCGTCCGCCGAACATCCCATACATACGCGGGTTTGAGACATAGGCCAATGAAACGCAGAGACGTCATCAAGAGCCTCACGCTCCTGCCGATCACTGGCGGTGTATTCCCCCTGAACCTCCTCTCAGCCGCTCCGACGGCCGGATCCAATCCTCCATCCGTGACGCTTCAGAACAAGCCGATGCCTGCGCTGCACCGTGAGGCGTTTGTGATGGATGGGCACACGCATGTCATGACCCGCGAGCTGTTGCTGAACACTGATATCGGCCGGCGGTATGCGGATGGAAACGTCGATCTGCCAAGAGCCAGGGAAGGCGGCGTGGACGCGATGTTCTTCTCGGTGTACACGCCAGAAAACTACTATCCCGGCCGCTTTGAGATTAAGAACACGCTTCGGGTGGTTGAGCTCGCCCTGAGATCAGATCAAGAGAAACAACAGCGCGATCGGACTGGCACTCACTGCCTCGGACATCGAACGGATCAACAAGAGCGGAAGAATCGCTGCGTTCCTGGACCTGGAAGGCGGTTACGACCTGTATGGCGATTTGCACCTGTTGCGCGCCCTGTACAGGCTTGGCCTCCGCTCTATGCAGCTGACCGCTCACAACACGACCAACGCGTTTATCGACGCCTGCAACGACGTGTACACGTGGGGCGGTATCAACGATCACGGGAAAGCGGTGATCAGAGAAATGAACGATCTCGGCATGGTGATCAATGTCGCGCACGCATCCAACGCCGCCATCCTTCAGTCGGCCGAGGCGAGCCGCCACCCGGTGATCTATAGTCACGGCGGGTTTCATAAGATCGTTGATCATCCCCGCTGCATCAGTGACGAAGCGGCGAAAGCGATCGCCGCAAAAGGGGGAGTGATCGGGGTTCATTTCGGCAGCCTCTTCAACAATCCGAAATACTGGGAGTGGCAAAAACCGAACAATCCCGTCAAGTCGCAGCCTGTTCCACAGCCTAAGACGCCGAGGATCTTCAGTTCACAGGTCACGACGCAGACGATTGAGGATGTAGACAGGGAGCTGGCCCAAACCGTTCCCCTGAACTTTCGCGGCACGATCCCCGATGAATACTGGATGCACGTCGACCAGCTCGCCAAGGTGATCGACTACGGTGTCTCGCTGGTGGGCGAAGACCATATCGCCCTGGGTTCTGATTTCGATGGCGGCCCTGAACTGCCGCGCGAAATTGCAGACATCACCGACTATCCGCAGATCACCATCGCGATGCAGAAGCTGGGTTACAGCGACCAGCGAATCAAAAAGATCCTTGGCTTGAACTGGCTCCGTGTGATTCGGCAGGTCACCGAGGGGAAGTGATCTCTACGTGACGTTCAACTTCTGGCACGGAGAGCACCCTGTCGCACGGCATGCTGCCTACTCCGAGCGTTCGCTGCGCTCGCAGCTTCGGCGGGACCACTCGGAGCCATCGCGCCGTAGCTCGCCTGAATTCACCGCGAGCGGAAGGCGGATGGCGGAGAGTGGGAGTCTTTGAACGCCGCTTCCGAGAACCCCAATGAATACGGGCATTTTCAGCGCAACGCTCGCGACGGCAATGATTTGGCGTCTTCTAATTTCTGCCGGCGTTTGCTTCGGTTTGCGTCTGTTTGCCGATTCTGCCAGCACGATGTCACTCGAAATGTCACTCGACGCAGAGGCCTTGTGAGCCGATCCCCCCCCCGAAACCTCTGACGGGAACGCTGCGAAGACCCTCGGCGTTTCTAGGTCGCAAGCGCCATGCGATTGAGCCGCGTATTCTGCGCTCTGTACACCTCGTCCATGCCGCGCGTGAGCAAGCGCTCGTCGGCGGAGATGTCCTAGCAGCTGACACACTGGACGGTGTCCTGCCCTGCGGAAAACCCGCGCGGCGTTCCGGCGGACAGCGCGTTCGTCGCTCTCTCGACGGCTATTCGCGTCGCCGTTCACGGCGCCGCGCGCGTGCGCCGTGTCGACTGCAACAGGTGCACGACCTGGTCGAGGATGACGGCCAGCAGGATCACGGCGCCGACAATGACGAACGTCCAGTTCGGGTTGAGCCGCCAGATCCGCGCGACACGTTGCTCGTCCACGTACGGAATCTGGAACATGTTTATGCCGTTGTCGATGACGCGCATGATGGCCGAGCCGATGACGATGCCGAGGACGGTGCCCTGTCCGCCTCGCAGCGAGCAGCCGCCCAGCACGACTGCGGAGATGGCGTAAAGCTCGTAGGCCACGCCCACCTGCTGCGACATCTGTCCGATGTACGCCGCATAGCAGATGCCGGCCACGCCGCCGAGACCAGACGAAATCACGTACGTCATCGTCTCGACACGCTCCACGTTAATGCCCGAGTACTCGGCGGCCTCGCGGTTGCCGCCGATGGCGTACACGTAGCGGCCGAACACCGAGAAATGCAGCACGTATGTGGCCACCAGCGCCGCGGCCGCGAAGATGATCACCGGGTACGAAATGAGCGGCTCGCCGGCGACGTGGAACGCCCCCCCGTTCGCGAGGTGAAGCAGCGGGGAGCCGCCGAGGCTGATCGTGCCGCCCTCGACAATCGTCTGCGACACGCCGCGAAGGAGCAGCATGCCGCCAAGCGTGACGATGAAGGGCTGTAGCTTCAGACGCGTGATGAGGAGACCCTGCACGAAGCCGACGAGGAGCACCGCGCCGAGCGCGACGGGAATCCCGATCCACAGCGAGTAGCCGAGGCCGCCTGCCGCCGGCGACGACAGCTTCGCGATGAGCACGCCTGTCAGGCCGATGACGGAGCCTATCGACAGGTCGATCCCGCCGGCGATGATGACGAAGGCCATGCCGAGCGAGTAGATGCCGAGCATGGAAATCTGCCGCGTCGTATTGATGGCGTTCGAACTTCCCAGGAAGTCAGGGTTCGAGAACCACAGCCCCGCGCACATACACAGAAATGCGACGAACATTCCGATCTCACGCCGCATGGGAGGGACCTCCAGCGGCTTGACCGGTCATGAGCGCGCCCACGTACTCCTGCGTCAGTCGCTCGCGGGGCACGATGCCGCTGATGCGCCCCTCGCGGAGCACGATGACACGATCGCAGAGGCCGATCACTTCCTCCAGTTCGGAGCTGACCAGCAGGATCGCGATGCCGCTGTCGGCCAGCGAGGCAATCTCCTGATAGATCTCCGCCTTTGCGCCCACGTCGATGCCGCGCGTCGGCTCGTCGAGAATGAGCACCCGGGGGTTCATCGCGAGCCATTTGGCGAGGACGACCTTCTGCTGGTTGCCGCCCGAGAGCCCCACCACCTGCTGGATCGTCGTCGGGGTCTTGATGCGCAGCCGGGCCGCCTGCGTGCCGGCTATCCGGCCTTCGGTCGCCGCGGTCGAGCGCACCCCAGCGCGCGAGCCGCCCACATTCGGCAGCGTCACGTTCTCCGCGACAGACATCGGCAGGACGAGGCCGTGGCGTTTGCGGTCCTCGGGCACGAGGAACACGCCCGCGTCAATCGCGTCGCGCGGGGTCGCGGGCGCGAACGGCATGCCGCCAAGCGTCATGGCGCCGCCCAGGGCCGGCGTGACGCCGAAGATCGTCTGCATCAACTCCGTTCGCCCGGCGCCGATCAGTCCCGCGAATCCAAGAATCTCCCCGCGTCGCACGGAGAAGCTGATCGGCTGCGGCGCTCCCGGAACCAGGACATCCGTGGCGGTCGAACAACACCTCGCCGCCTGAACGCGAGTGGCGATCCGGAAAATAGTGCCGGCTCAGTTCCCGCCCGACCATCATCGCGACGACGGCTTCATGGGTCGCGGCGCCCCGCTCGAGATCGCCGACCGTACGGCCGTCACGCAGGACGGCGATGCGATCGGCCAGATCGAGAACCTCTTCCATCCGGTGCGAAATGTAGACGATCCCAAGCCCCTCGTCGCGCAGCTGCCGGACAATCTCGAACAAGTGGCCTGATTCCGCGGCCGTGAGCGACGACGTCGGCTCGTCCATGACGAGGATGCGCGCGTCGAGCGACAGCGCTTTGGCGATCTCGACCATCTGCATCTGGCCGGCGCTGAGCGTCGAGACGAGTCTGCCGGCCGGCACGCGCAGGCCAACCCGCTCCAGCAGCGCTGCGGTTTTCCGCTGGAGATCGACTGTGCGAAGAGGCGCGAGCAGGCGCGGCGTCTGGGCTTCGTTGCCGAGGAAGATGTTCGCGGTGATGTCGAGGTTGGGCGCGAGCATCAGCTCCTGATGAATGAGCGCGATGCCCAGCCTGCGCGCATCACGCACGCTCCGGATCGTCACCGCGCGCCCGTCGATCAGGATCGCGCCCTCGTCGGCCTGATGCGCGCCGCCGAGCACCTTCATCAACGTGCTCTTGCCGGCGCCGTTTTCGCCCATCAGCGCGAGCACCTCGCCCGCGCGAAGCCGCAGCGACACGTGGTTCAGCGCCGTCACCCCGGGAAACGTCTTGGTGATCCCCTGCATCTCGAGCAGCAGAGGACGCTGTGGCTCGAGCTGCGGATCGGGCACGGCTACTTCGTGAGCGCGGTGAGCTGTTTCGAGAACTCCGCCACGTTCGCCTTGGTGATCACCTGGACGCCCGTGTCGATCATCTTGCCGGCGGGAATGGCTGCACGCGCCGATTCGCCCTTCGTCGCAAGCTCGTGCATCCACTTGCTCGCGAGATAGCCGAATTCGAACGGCTTCTGCACCACGGTGACGGCAATCGTGCCGTCGGCGATCGCCTGCAGCGTGCCCGTCTCCTCGTCGAACACGGCGGCCAGCACCTTCCCTTTCTTCCCAAGCGACTCGATCGCCGAGGCGATCGCGGGCCCGTTGTACGACCACAGGCCCGCCACGAGGTTGAGATCGCGATGGGCGTTAATGATGTCCTCGACGTTCGAGCGGGCCTTGGCGCGATCGGTGCCGTCTTCGCGCCGATCGACGACGGTGATGTTGTGGCCGCGAATGGCATCCTGGATGCCGTTGAACCGCTGGGTGGCGTTGTAGGCCGAGAACGTGCCGACGAAGACGGCCATGTTGCCGCCCGAAGGGAGAAGTGTGATGATCTCGCCGCCAAGCACGCGCCCCGCTTCGTAGTTGTTGGTGCCGATGTACAGGAGACGGCTCGACGCGGGTGCATCCGAATCGAACGTGATGAGCGTCGTCTTTGCCGCCACACGGTTGAGCACCGGCACTTGATCGTTCGGCGCGACGGCGCTGACCGCGATGGCCTGGTAACCCTGACTCGCCAGGTTCTCGATGATCTGGTTCTGCTCTTCCGTCGTGCCGTTCGGCGGCATCTTGACGTCGACCTGCACGCGGCCTTCCGCCTCGTACTTGCGCACGCCGGCCGCGGCGATCTTCCAGAACTCGCTCGCGTTGTTGGTGACGAACGCCAGCTTGATGACCGGCGGCGCGGCCGTGCCGCTGCCTGGCGAGCACGCCATGCTCCCCGCCGCCGCGACGAGTGCGAACGCAACGAGCCACGACAGTGCACGCCGCCTGGACCACGTGTTGTTCATCGATTGCCTCTCCGGGTTGTTCGCGCTGCAACTCTCTGCAACTCGCGGGCGCTGTGATTCACCAGCGCGAGCATCGCGCGGCGAGCGTCCGCGCTCCGTCCGTTTCGGATCGCCTCGAAAATCCGTCGATGACGTGGCAAGGACGCGCGGGCCGATCCGGGCAGCGACGTCGTCACGAGAAAGCCGGCCGTGAGCTCCGAGAATACCGCCTGCGCCATCTGCTCGAGCAGATTGTTACCGCTCGTTCGCAGGATGGCGGCGTGAAATCGCTGGTCGGCGGCGACGAACCGTTCGAGGCTGAGCGTCGGTCCCGTCGCGGCGGCCGCCATCGCCCCGTACGCCTCCGAGATGGCCGCGATGTCGGACGCTCTGGCACGCTGCGCCGCCATCGCCGCAGCCGCCGGCTCGATCACGCTCCTGACCTCCGCGAGATTTCTCAGGAACGCACTCCGAAGCGGCCCATCGCGTTGCCACGCGAGCACGTCGGGATCGAGCAACTGCCAGGCCTCGCGCGATCGGACGCGTGTGCCGATCCGCGGACGGGCCTCGACGAGCCCCTTCGACATGAGCACTTTGATCGCCTCGCGGAGCGCCGTTCGGCTCACGCGCACGCCGCGCGGGCCGGGCAACGCGTCACCGGGCTGGATCTCGCCGCTCACGATTCGGCGGCCCAGCCCTTGTACGAGACGACGATGGAGGGACAGACTCGACACGGGTTCAGGAACAGTAATACGAGTCGTGCCCTACTTGATGAGTCCTTTGTCGTGGGCAAGGGTGTAGTTCTCGCCAAAGACATTCAGCTGTTGAACGCCGACCCTGACGTTTTCGGTGGTTCCCAGGATCTTCAGTCTCACGGCGTGCGTCAGCACCCGGTCGAAGGTGGTGTAGTCGGCCGTGTATGGCGTGGCGTTCCCACTCCGGTCGACCAGCGGCCGCCATGCGTTGGAGTCGATGTCGCGGTACTCGAGCGTGTATTTCACGGCGTTCTTCGCTGTGAACGCGTGCCCAAGCTCCTTCCAGTGAATCTGCGCCGCGGAAATGTAGTACGGGTTTGCAAATCCCATGATGTACGTCGGCGCCGTGTCAGTGTCGGCCGGTTGCCACCATGTGGATAACGTTCTGTCGCCCGCGTAGTACGGCGTGCGTCCTGGGGCATAGCTGCTTGCCCAGTAAGCCGATGTGAGGGTGCTGAGATTGTAGAGCCCGACGTCATCCCTGCCGGAGACGGCCTTGCCCGGGGCCAGCCGTGGTGTATTCGACAACCGACAGCTGACGATTCCCTCGCGCGTTACGTCGCAGACGTCCATGCCCAGCCGTCGCTCGAAGCCCTGCTCGTATGCAATGACATACGTGTAGAAGAACATCAATCGTCCCGACGCGTCGACCACAAAGCTGCCATGCCCGGCGCTGGGATAGAGTCCGCTCGGGTAGTTGCTTTCGATTCCATAGCCGATCGGATTCGACTGCGTCGCGCGGTATCCCTCGAGGGGCTTCTTCGATGACATGACGCCGGTCGCGTACGTCGTGTGCTCGGTGCCGCCCGACGCGACCGAGAAGTAATACGTGTTCCCGACTTTGAAGATCTGGGAGCCTTCCACGTACCCGCACGCGAAGGACTGCTTGTTGTCGCCGAAGTGCTGCCACTCCTGGAGCGGATCGAAATCCCAGAGCACGACCGGCTTGGTCAGGACCTTTCGAGGATCCTTCGGATCGAGCTCGACGCCCATGATCGGGGCGCCGATATTGTACGAAAGGTACAGGCGTCCATCCGTGTCCAGGAAGAACTGGACGTCGTTCGTCCGGATTTCCGTGCCGTCCGCGTTCGTGAACCTTCCGAATTCGGTCCAGGGTCCAACCGGCGAGTCCGCGACGAAAATCGGCGTGCCGTTGCCGGCCATGTAGAACGTGCGGCCGATCTTCACGACGGTCGGTGCAGTGACGCCGATGTTCATCTCATGTGCCGTCCACGTGAGGTAGTCGGTCGTCGACCAGACGGTGCGGCTGCCGTTCGGCGAGAGCATGCTGCCGGAGGCGTAAAGGTAGATGGTCCCGTCGACGTTGACGGGAGAGAAGTCCGCCGCCGTACGGAACGCGTTCTCCGACACGACAGAGAAACCGGCCTTGGCCTGGCGAACAAGCGTTCGCCCGTCCGCTTCCACCCACTGAGGCTTGGCGAGAATCGGAGCGATGCCTGTGGAATTGCCAACGGCCGCATCCGTCGGTGCCATCGCGCTCGGGGCGCTGCGCACTTCCATCGAGGGCAGATTGATCGGATTGGTGTACGTCAGGCGCATGTCGACTCCGGCCAGCGGCACCTTGCCGGCGTGAGTAGCTGCGGGCGGGGCCCCCGCAGCCGCGCCAGTCGCCGAAGGCGCACCGGGCGCGCCCTGTCGGCTGCCGGCCCGAGCCGCGACAGGGGCGCCAATCGCTAACGCTTGCAGGAAGCCTCGGCGTCCTAGCTGTTTGCGTGTGGCTCTCATGGGGGAAGTCTCCAATCGCACGCCGGCGTCTCAACCGGACGGCGAATAGTATGACTATTGCCACCGTGTGTCGAGCGCAACGATCGGATGTCGCGATTTCACGAGCGCAACTCGACAGAAATGCGGAACGGTAATACCATTCGCGGCTTCATGGCACGTCCGCACCGGCTGGAGATCGCGTGAGACTCGTGCAATTGCTGCACGCCGGCGGCGACCGTCGCGTCGCCGTGGTCGAGGCCGATCAGTTGCGCGTGCTGGAGGGCCCGCGGACCGTATTCGCGCTGGCGAACGCCGCCCTCGTTTCGGGCACGTCCAATCCCGACTTCAGCGATGTCGCCGGCAATGTCGCCATCGAGCGCGGTGGACAAGTTCTTTGGTCACGCGACATCCGGACAGGCGAGGCTGCCATGTGCCACAGCCTCGAGAACCTGGAACATCACCATTTCAAGTTCGAGAACCATCGGCGGCCTGGCGATCTGCACGTGCACTACTTCGGCGCCGATGCGTTCAGCTTCGGCGCCGGCATCCGCTTGCAGGCCCGCGATGTGATGCGCGTCGAGTTCCACGGGTTCGGCCGGGCGCTGTGCAATCCTGTCGCGGTCGACAGGACGGCACCGCGCCTGGTGAGTGCGCCGCCGCTCTAGATCCGGCAGTTATCGTCCGGATCGTCCCGCTGCCGGTGCGGCCGGAGCCGCGGCGCGTCCTCTCGCGCCGGGCCGTGGCGTCCCGAGGAACACGAATGTTCCGAGCTTCCCGGACGTCATGATGTCCATCGCGCCGTCCTTGTTAAGGTCGGCGACCTGGATCGTCGATCCGGCGCCGGAGCGGTTGTGGACCAGTTCCGGCACGAACTCCGCGCCGCCGGGCGCCTTCGGATTGCGGACGGTCCGGAAGATGTAGAGCACCGGGCGCGCCCATCGGATCGGGATCGACGTAGCTCTCTTCGTGCGACCAGTAGCGCTTGCCGACGACGATGTCGGGAATGCCGTCGCCGTCCATGTCGGCCGCGGTCAAGCCGTGGAGCTCGGAAAACGTCACGTTGCCTGGATTCTTCGCGTTGTAGTCGCCCATGATCTGGTGCTCGACGAACGAGATCTCACCGGCGGCGCTCGCGCTTCTGCTCGAACCACGCCAGACCCCAGCCGTGTCCGCCGAGGCTCGTGACGATGTCGTTCTTGCCGTCGCCGTTGACGTCGTAGACGACCATCTCGGCGCCGCCCGGGCCCGCCGCCCGCGCGCGGCCAGCCAGCCAGCTTCGCGACGTGATACTTCCACGGCGTCTGCGACGCGCCGCCCGCCGGCTGTTCCCACCAGCCGTACGGATTGATGATGTCCATCTTCCCGTCGCCGTTGATGTCGCCGGCGCCAACGCCATGCGCGCCCCACGGCCCCGGTCCCGAGACGTTCACGGAAATCCACTGGCCGAGCGGGTTCGCCGGATCCGGATGCGAATACGACACGCCCGCCGCGCTGCTGTTGACGACGTCGATCTTGCCGTCGCCGTCGATGTCCTTGTACACGGAGATTTCGCCGCCGGCGAGCATGCCGGTCGGCACGCGGTCCCATCGTCGCAGTTCCTTGCCGGGATTGATGTAGAGCGTCTGGCCGATGAGCACGTCGGGCCAGCCGTCGCCGGTCCAGTCGTACGCGTAGTGCACCATCGCGCTCGTCGTAGGCGTTGCTCGGGATTGACCGTCTGGCTCAGGGTGATCTCGCGCATGACCGTGAAGTCCGGTCCGAGGAAGTAGACCGGGCCCGCGACGACGTCGAGGATGCCGTCGCGATTGATGTCGGCCGCGGAGGCTGACCACGCAGTAGTGAAGTTGCTCAGAGCGGAGCATCTTGAAGCGCGAGCGACACCTGCTCCGGCGGCAGTCACGCGCCGGCCGAGGTCTTTGAACGCGATGTCCTTGAACCGGACCTCGCCCGCGCCGCCGACGTACAGGGCGACCGGACCGTAGCGTCCCAGTTCTTCGTCGGCTGCGCCGTTGGCCGCGCCGGCTTCAGGCCCTCCGTTCAGCCATCCGCGCAGCAGGTTCGCCTCCACTTCGACCTCCACGTTGTTCCAGTCAGTCGGTTTGAACTCGAACGTCGGCGTCGTGTACGGATTCGTGTAGCCCTCCGGCATACCGGCACGCCCGCGCCGCCGCCGCCGCCTGCCCGTGCGGCACCTGCTCCGCCCGGGCCACCGCCTGGACCACCGCGTCCGCCGCCTGCAAATCCGCCTGGCCGCACGGCGCGCCTCCAGGTGCTGGCACCGCGCCGCAGCTCCGGCGCCGCGCCCGCCGGCGCGGCGTTCGGCTGGGTCCCGTCGGCGTTCGCCACGAAACGCGCCTGTCCGCCGCCTGCCCGGATTTTTTCGCGGCTCGACTTCGTGTCCCTGCGCGTCGAGTTTGACCGCGTAGGCCGCGATGTCGCCCGGCGTGTAGCTCACGAGAATGCCCTTCATACCTTCAGGCGTCTTCTCGGCGCGAAGCAGCACTCCTGCTTTGCAAGCGGCTGCGCAACGAAGTGACGCGGCAACCTGCACGTCCTGGAACGACTGGTTCAGCACGAGCCAGCCGCCCTCGGCGGTCTTCGGGGTGCCGACGATTTCCCCGTTCTCTGCGCGCCAGTCGGCCGAGCCGAGCATCTGCCACTCGGTGAGGCTCGAGCCCTTGAACGTCCAGTCGGGCACGAAGTTCCCATTCGCGCCGAACAGAGATGCCGTCATTCCTCCGGCGACGATGAGGACCAGGAGTGCGACGTATCCAGCATGTCTCGTGACCATAGTGAACTCCGTGCTGAGAGTTGTTTAGTTCGTCAAAGCATGCACATGGCTCAATGCGCGCTCGAGCAGGCTCATGACGGGGCGAGTCTACAACGGGAACGGCCGAGAAATCGCAAAGGGCCGCGTTTCGGCGCCGAACGAAAAAGTCCACTAACGGTTTCGCGCGGAACGTTCGGAACCCCAACGAGTCAGCGACGCTCGCGAGTGGGCGTCGCGAGATAAGATGCCTCGGCAAGGCGGAGGCTCACGTCAATGTGGAGGATGTTGACCGACCAGCCTTCGCCCGCGATCGAGAACGTCAAAACGGCGCCAGCCAGGCAGCGGCACAACGCGCTCCTCGAGAACTACACGGACGCTCAGGTCGCGAGCCTCGTCGCTTACCTCGCGACAGGTCAGCTTGGCTGATCCTTTGAAAGGTCTTCGGGAGGGACGGCGACTCAGTTGCCGCTGCCCAGATACGGCAGCATGCGGCCGCAGTACAGCACGGCGAACCAGCTGAAGAGCGACAAGCCGCCCACAAGCTTCAGCGTCCGAGGCATGTCTGCATCCGGCGCGAGCGCGAGGGCGCTATGCGAAAGCCGCGTTTCGAAGAAGGTGGCGTTCAGCCCTGCGACGCCGAGAAACGCGATCTTCCACCACCAGACCGCGCTGCTGAGGTACAGGTGAGGCTGCATCGTGACGAACAGCAGGCCCGTGGTGAGGTTGATGAAGAAGCCCGCAATCGCCCACGGCATGAACGCTTTCACATCCCGAATCGACGCGCCCCGAAAAAACCCCATCAGCCGAAGGTCGAGCAATCCCGCGCCGCCGATCAACATGCACAGGCCGATAAAGTGCAGGGACTCGCAGGTTGGCCAGAGCCAGGTGATCCCGAAGAGACCTTTCGAAATGCGAGTGCTTTCGAGCCAGATGGAAAACGCGTGCACAGCGCCTCGCTATTTCTTGGTGAGGTAGGCCATGAGACGCCCGGCGACGATCGCCGTGGTCCAGAGCGCCAGTGACGCGGCGGAGAGCGAGCGGACCGGCGCCGTGCTCGATGGCTGCGTGGGCAGGTCGGTATCGATCACGCGCCGCTTCACGACGACGCCGAGCCACAGCGCGGCGAAGATCGCTCCCAGCTTGATGTAGAACACGGGATCGACGACGCGATCCGCCGCCTCGGTGACGAACAGCACGAGTCCGCTCAGCAGATTAATCGCGAAGCCGGCCCAGATGATTCGATAGAGCGGACGGAACTGCGTGATCGGAATGGCTGCGCCGACCTGCCAGACGCGCAAGTGCACCACGATACTCGCGCCCACGAGCATGGCCATCCCGACCGTGTGCAGCGTGAGCACGGTCGGGTACGCCCAGATGGAGTCGGATCCGAGGAACCAGTCGGTAAACGTGCTGTCCTGGAGCGCCCGGAAGAAAGACATGGCAACGCCAGCCGTCACGACGCCCGATGAAGCGCGGGCGTCGTGGGCTCGGAGTCAATCTCAGCGGCTCGCGCCCTTGGTATCGTCAGCCGGCCGCGCGATGTCGTGGTACAGCCTCGTGCCGTCGGGTTTGATCGCGTAGAAGAGCGAGATACCTTTCGATCCGTCCTTCATCGGATGCCCCACCAGCTTCACCGGGTCCCCGGGCTTATAGCTGGCGCGCGTCCAGCCCTGACGCGTCATGATGTTGACCGATCCGCCCTCGACGTCCCACGTGCCGATCGTCTGCGGCGGGCCGGCCTTCACCAGCACGTCGAAATGCACGTGCGGGTTCTGCCATTTCCACGAGGTGATCACGCCGGTGTACTCGACGTTCTTGTCCATGTCGAACATCGCAAATGAGTGATGGGCCAGGACAGGCCTCGACGCCACCGCCATCGCGAGTCCTAGTGTCAGCACGGCAAATGCACGCTTCATAGAATCGCCCTCACGTCCAGAACCGATCTCCGGGGGCCAATTGGCCGCTCAGTTGACGCGTATGCTGGCGATACTAACGCCGACGGGGCAGCTTTGGCTACAGGGTAGCTCAGTTAAATCCGCATGGAAGCCGGACCCGGCGAGCAGTAAGATGCCCCTATCGTCACCAACAAGGCAGGCATCCGCATGATGACCGTCACACGGATCCGGTGGGGGCTCGTTCTCGCGAGCCTGGGCGCACTTGGCGTGCTTGTGCGCGGCGCGGGGCAGATGCCCGCGCCTGCCGCGCCCGCGAATCCTCCAACGCTTTCGGGTTACTGGGAATTGTCCTATGACAGCCGCAAGGTGCCGAAGGCGAAGCTGGCGCCGGGTGTGACGCCGGCAAAGATTCAACAGCACCTCAATCAGGATGCCCATGCGATCCGCTGGTGCAACCTCATGGGGCTGCCGTTCGCCATGGACTCCGGACGGCCGATTGACATCCGCGAGGGGCCGACGGTCGTCATGATTGCGCCGGAGAACGTGCCGAATCCGCGATATCTCTATACGAACCGGACGACGCATATCTCGAGTGACATTTTCGATCCCTCGACGTCGGGCGATTCGATCGCGCACTGGGAAGGCGACACGCTGGTCGCCGACACGATCGGGTTCCATCCGACGCGCGGTGTGACCAGCATTCCTGGTGGCGGCTATCGAACCGACAAGTCGCATCTGGTCGAACGATACAAGCTCATTGAGAACGGGAACGTGCTGTCGGTGAGGTCCACGTGGACGGACCCGACGGTGTTTGCGGCGCCGCAGACCTACGAATTCCGATACTACCGGCTGCCTGCCGGCTACGAAGCCCGCGCGGCGTTGCCGTGCGATCCGTACGATCAGGTGCGGGCAGAATTTCTCGGCGATCCTCTTCAACCGAAAGCCCCGGCGAAGGCCCCGGGCAAATCCGGCCAGTGAGGTGTGAGATGCGTACGCTGCTGACAATCGGCGCGGTTTGGGCCGCGATGGTGGGTTATGCGATCAGGCCGGCGGCGCAGTCACAAGCACCGACGATGCCGGCCGCCGCACTGCTGGAGGGCGCATGGGTGCGCACCGATCCTGACGGCGCCGGAAGTTTCGGCGGACTCGGCCGCAGCATTCCGCCGGCGAAGCTGAAGGCAGGCGTCTCGATGAACGCAGGCGGCCGCGGTGGTGGCGGCCGTGGTGGGCGAGCGGGACGCGGGGCCGGGCCGGTCGACGAGTACGGCAATCCTCTGCGCGGCGCAGGTGCGGCGAACACGGGCCCGCACGCCGAAGGCGACCCCTACATCGTCGTCGCGCAGCCGTGCGGCTCAGGCGGCGGCCGCGGCGGCGGCGCGCTGCTGATCAACCCCGACTCGGGCGGTGTGCATCTCGTGGCGTCGAAAGACGAAGTGATTTTCGCCGGCGAGCGCGGCGGCATACGGCACATCTACATCGACGGGCGGCAGCACCCGTCGAACTTTCAGGCAACCGGCGCTGGCCACTCCATCGGTCATTGGGAAGGCAACGTGCTTGTCGTCGATACGGTGGGTCTCACGCCTGGCGCCGTGCCAGGAGGCGGCATGCGATCCGCCGCGACGCATCTGATCGAACGGTTCGAAGTGGCGCCCGGCGGCAAGACCATGACGATTACGTACACGTGGGACGATCCCGCGATTTACGAGCAGCCGCACACGTACCACTACAACTTCGACCGCTCGCCCGGTAACCCGCCGTACGCGCTTGAGGAATGGTGCGACGCCAGCGATCCGATCGAGCAACAGTCGATTGTGCCTCCGAAGCAGATCAGGTGACACGAAGCGCCAGGCCATTGGAGCTTACCGACAGCACCGAATCGCCGCCTACGATTCGAGCACGCGGCGCATGTACCCGAGATTGGCTCTAGTCGCGTCGAGCGAGGAACTGAAACCCGTGCGTCCCTGCTCGAGGATGCAGGCAATCGGCCAGCGATTGTCTCGAATCGTCTTTAGGATCTGCGCGACCTGAAGGTCTCCCTCGCCGACATTGGCAGCGCTCCCGTCCCGCTTCTGATCGCGGATATGGAGATGCGTGATCCGATCGTGATGCGCCATCACGTACGCGAGCGGATCGTTCCCGCCGGTCGCGAAGTGGCCGATATCGAGATTGACCATGAACGTCTTCGACATCGCTAGGACCTGGTCGAGGCTGGCCGGCGACGAAATCTCTTTGGGATCCTGCGACAGCGCGTGCGTGTGAAAGGCAGGCTGGATGTTGTACTTCTCCGCAAACGGGACCATCCGCGGGCCCATGCCGACACGCGTCTGATTGGTGCAGAACTTGTCCACCTTCAGCGCCTGCATCTGTCGAAAGACCGCGTTAATCTCCTCGTCGGTGAAGTCGTCGCCAATCGTCATGACCCAGGAGTAGAGATCGAGCCCTGCCGCATCGAACTTCCGCCGGATTTCAGCGAACCGATCCAAGGGCGTCGACAGCCGCCACTGACGAAGCGCCTCTCTCGACTGCTGGTATTCCGGCGTCGGTGCCGCGGGCGCCTGACCGCCGATGCCGCCGCCGGTGACGCGCGGCTCGAACAACGTGTTGACGAGCTCGACGTGCCCGATGGCGCCTTCAATGGACTTCGCGATGACGACATCGACGACGTCCTGACCGGCCGCCGCCTGAAAGGGCCCATAGACGCCAGTGATGGCGCCAATCCTGACGCCGCGGACGGTCGCGATCTCGGCAGGTGTGGGGCTCATCTGAGCGCGCATGGGCATGAACGGCACGGCAGCCGCAGACGCGGCCGTCTGGCAGAACGCACGGCGAGTCATCATGAGGCCGAATCTTACGCCCGTTTCAACAGCCTGCACGCGGGGAAAACGCTCGACACCCTCGCCTGTTTCGGCAAGGATACGCGCAGCATGTACGACATCAACACGAACTTTCTGAACGTGCACGAGTGGGCGTACGGGCTCACCGAAGTCGTCCACATCGCCGCCCTTGCGCTCTCGATCGGGACGATTGCGGTGCTCGATCTCCGGCTGCTCGGCGCCGGCGTCCGCGGCACGTCGGCCCAGACGCTCGCGCGTCAGCTGGCGCCGTGGACACTCGCAGGTCTCGTGCTGGTGATTGCGTCGGGCCTGATGATCTTTTCGACCGATCCGGTGCGGTATTACTACCACCCGACGTTTCGACTGAAGATTGAGCTGCTGGCGCTCGGGCTCCTCTATAACTACACGCTCCATCTGGTCGCGCTCAAGCCGGCCACGCCGATGCCGGTCGCCCGTGTCGCCGCCGTCGGATCGCTGGCTCTCTGGGTGTCCGTCGTCTTCTGCGGCTTGTTTTACGCATTTACGTAGAGGTGGTCGCATGGCGGTTTCTTTTGGCGCGTGGGTGCAATCGCTGTCGTTGTTTACAGCCGTGCGCGAATCTCAGATCGCCTACCCGGCATTCCTCTCGACGCATCTGGCCTGCATCGCCGTGTTCGGCGGGCTCATTCTCGTCGGTAACCTTCGATTGCTTGGCCTGGTGCTCCGCGAACGGTCCATCGGCGAAGTAATGAGGGCCTTCCGGCCGTGGAAGCACTTCGGATTCGTGCTGATGATCACGATGGGCATTCTGCTCGCCGGCAGCAAAGCGACCGAGTACGTCACCAATCCGTATTTCCAGATCAAGATGCTGCTCCTGTTGGCGATCGGGGTGCATGGTCTCGCGTTCCGGCGCAGCGTCTATCGCAACCCGGCGCTGGCGACGAGCCCGATCACCCCGTCGCGCGCAAAGCTGGCCGGTGTGCTGTCGATTGCGCTCTGGCTCGGCGTGATTTCGATGGGCCGCTGGATCGCGTACTTCGATCGGCCAGAGCCGCCCGCGTCGGCATCGTCTCTGCTGCAGCCGCCCCGCTGATGCGACATGGGGCGTGGATAGTCGGCGCCTGGGTGCTGGTCATCGCGCAGGGCGCTGCGACGACGAGTGTTCTGCGTGCGCCGCTGGGAAGGTGGTTCAACGTCGCACCGTGGGCTTTCAACAGCCACTGGGCGCTCGGCGCCGCGGTTGGAGCTCTGGCGGTCGTCTTTCTGCTGCGCTCACGCGAGCCGCGCCTTGAGCTGGCGGTCCTTCTGGTCGCGGCGACGATCGGATGCGGTTGGCTGGCTGCGCGAGGACTCGATCCGCGAATGGCGTTCGTCCACGCCGCGCTCGCGCCGATCGCTGCCCTTGGCCTTTTCAGCGTGTTAATGCGGCGAACATCGATTCCGTCAAGAGCCACCCAATATGGACGCGTCGGTCGGTGGGCAGTTTTCCTCGCTCGCGGTGCCGTTCTCCTGTTGATGGCGCAAAGCGCGCTCGGCGCTGCTCTTCGCCATCAACTGATCGGGCTCGAATGGCACGTGATGGGCGCAGGATTGGCGAGCGCCGCGGTCCTCGTGCCAGCAGTGATGATCGTGAACAACCCTGAAACTCACACGCACCGTCGGCGTGTCGCTCAGAGGGCGATCGCCGCGATTGTCCTTCAGATTTCTCTCGGCGTGGTGGTGTTGATGATGTTGCTCATCGGCCCGCCATCGGTCAAGGCATGGCTGATGACCGGCGTTGCGCATGTCACGGTCGGTACGTTGGCGCTGCTCGCGACCGCGGCACTCGCAAGAGCTCTCGCTTCGGAGCCGCACGTCGGCAGCTGAGCTGGTCGGCGGCCCAGGCGTGTGCAGCGCGACGGCGCGAAATTTGCCCGAGAGGCCGTCGTGTTTCAGAATTCAGCCGACGTCTGGCCGGGCTCCGGTGATGGAGGCTCCGCCCGTGGTATGGATTGGCTGGGAATTCGGCCTAGTGTCAGCCAAGCGGGTGACGCCCATGGCCGTCGGGGCTATCATGCTGTTCGCAGTTGCGCTCGCCTCCCGCGACCCAGATCGGACCCCTGAGCGCGCTGCGAATGGAATGAATCGAGGCACATCATGAATCGCTCAATGGCGCTCGTATCGGTCTCAGCCGCATTCGTCGCGCTCGCCGTCACTCCAGCGTTGCGCGCGCAACAACCGCCCGTGGCGCCGGTTCAGCAGACCGCGCCTCCCGCGCCGCTTAAATCTCCCGAAATCCATCCGGATCACACCGTCACGTTCCGCCTGAACGCGCCGAAGGCGCAGGAGGTCACGCTGAACGGCAGCTGGGACAACGGCACGAACCTGCCGATGACGAAGGACGGGAACGGCGTCTGGTCGACGACGATCGGCCCGCTCGCGCCGCAGCTCTGGGGCTACTGGTTCTTGGTCGACGGCGTGAAAGCGCTCGATCCGAACAACGGTGAGACGCAGCGCGACGGTTCGCGCTACGACAATCTGCTGATGATCTCCGGCCCCGACTCGGAATGGTGGGACTTCAAGAACGTGCCACACGGCACGGTGCAGGCCGTCTGGTATCCGTCGCCGACACTGAAAATGGATCAGCGCCGCATGATGGTGTACACGCCGCCCGGGTACGAGACGAGCACTCAGAAGTACCCGGTTCTGTATCTCCTTCACGGCGGCGGCGGCGACGAAGACGCGTGGCTGACCATGGGCCGCGCGAACATCATCATGGACAACCTCATCGCCGCCGGGAAGGCTCGTCCGATGATCGTCGTGATGCCCAACGGCAACGCGACGCAGTCGGTGTCGCAGGGCTTCGGCTTCGGACCGACACCGGCGCGTCAACAGGTCGTCGCGCCCGCGCCGCCGCCCGTGCAGGCGCAGCAGCAGGCTGGCGCGGCTCCGGGCGCAGGTCGTGCGGGTGCCGGACGCGGCGGACAGCCGCAAGCGTACGAAGGCTCGTACCCGCAGAGTCTGGTGAAGGACGTGATTCCGTTCGTCGAGAAGCGCTACCGGGTCCTCGCGGTGAAGGACGACCGCGCGATTGCCGGTCTCTCGATGGGCGGCGGCCACACCGTGACGGCGACCAACAACAACCCCGGCGAGTTCGCCTACATCGGGGTGTTCAGCGCCGGCGGCCGAACGACCGACGAGGCGTTCCAGCGGCAGCTCGACGCTGTCAAGAAGGCGGGCGTGAAGTTCTATTGGCTCGGCGCCGGCACGACCGACATGGCGCATGACGGGACCGTCGCGCTCTCAGAGCTGGTGAAGAAGGACGGCTTCAATACGTCGTACCGCGAGATCCCGGGCCGTCACTACTGGTTCCTCTGGCGCGACTTCCTGGCGCACTTCGCGGAGGTGATGTTTCAGCCGGCGGCGCAGTGATCCGCTATGTCTCGCAGTGCTTTGCTCGCCGGAGCCGCCCTCGCGCTGACGGTCGCCGTCACGGTGCAGCAGGGCCGGAGTGGCGGACCGCCGCCCGAACCGCCGGCGTCGACTGCGGTGAAGGCCTGCGAGGAGCTCTCCTCGCTCACGTTCCCAAAGCTCCGCGTTACGTCTGCGACATCTGTTCCCGCCGGCGGCGCGACGGGCCGGCGTGGTCAACCACCGATGCAGTTGCCGGCGTCGTGCCGCGTGGCCGCGACCGCGACGCCAACTTCAGACTCTGACATCAAGATCGAGCTGTGGATTCCCGAGGGTGCCGCGTGGAACGGCCGGTTGCTGGGCACCGGGAACGGCGGCTTCGGCGGCGCCATCAGTTCCGCGGACATGGGGGCCGCGCTCGCCAAAGGCTTCGCGGCAGTCGGCACGGACGCCGGCCACACCGGCGACCAGATGGACTTCGGCCTCGGCCATCCTGAAAAGATCGTGGACTGGGCGCATCGCGCGGTCCACGTCATGACTGAGACCGCCAAGCTCATCATCCGGGACGCCCGCGGACGATCTCCTGATTACTCGGTACTTCGACGGATGCTCAACCGGCGGTCAGCAGGGTCTGAGCGAAGCTCAGCGCTATCCCGGCGACTACGACGGCATCGTTGTCGGCGACCCCGGCCACGATCGCACGCACCTCATCTACGGGTTTCTCTGGTCGTGGATGGCGCTGCACGAGGAGGCGGGAAAGTCCATTCTGCCCGCCGCCAAACTCCCGGCGATCACCGACGCCGCCATTGCCGCCTGCGACGCACAGGATGGACTAACCGACGGCCTGATCTCCAACCCGCACGGCTGCGCGTTCGACCCCTCGGCGCTGCTCTGCCGCGAAAGCGAGACCAACGCATGTCTGACCCAACCGCAAATCAATGCCGTCAAGAAGGTCTACGCCGGCGCCGTGAATCCGCGTGATCACGAGCAGATCTTTCCCGGATGGGCCGCCGGCAGCGAAACAGGATGGGGCACTTATCTCCTGAATCCGAAAGAGCCGGCGCGCCTCGGGTTGTTCCGCACGTTTGCGTTCGGCAATCCCGCATGGGACTGGCGTACGTTCGATTGGGATCGTGATGTCGCCGACGTCGACCGTCGCTTCGCCTATCTGAACGCAACGTCGCCAAATCTGCAGGACTTCAAGGCGCGCGGTGGACGCATTGTCATGTACACGGGTCTCGCCGACCCAGTCGTGCCGCCGGCCGCCGTCGTGGCGTATTACGACGCCGTCTCGAAGGCCATGGGCGGTTTGCGGCAGACCCAGGACTTCTTCCGGTTTTTCCCGGTGCCTGGGATGGGCCACTGTATGGGAGGCCCTGGGCCGAACACGTTCGATGCGCTCGGTGCCCTCGAGCGATGGGTGGAGCATGGCGCCGCTCCGGACTCCATTCTGGCGTCGCACTCCGCGAATGGTCTGGTCGATCGCGCGCGGCCGCTCTGTCCGTACCCACAGGTCGCTGTCTACTCGGGATTTGGCGACATCAACGACGCGCACAACTTCAGCTGCGGTCGTCCCTAGCAGTGCTCGCGCTGGCCGGCTTCGCCACCGTCGGAATCCTTCTGGCGCTCATCCTGAGCCGACGGCTCTCTCCACTCGTCGCGCTCATCCTCGTTCCGACGGCGGCCTCGTTCGCTACGGGCTTCGGCCTACGTACCGGCGGGTTCATTCTCTCGGGCATCCAGACGACCGCGAGCGTGGCGGCGATGTTCGTGTTCGCCATTCTTTTCTTCGGCGTCATGACCGACGCCGGCATGCTGGATCCCATCGTCGATCGCCTGCTCAGCAGCGTCGGCACACGGCCGACACGCATCGTGATGGGCTCGGCGCTGCTGGCGCTGTTCGTGCACCTCGACGGATCGGGCGCGGTGACCTTTCTCGTCACGATCCCGTCGATGTTGCCGCTCTATCTGCGACTCGGTATGGATCCCCGAGTGCTCGCGTGCGTCGCGTCACTGGCGGCGGGCGTGAACTTCCTGCCATGGACTGGTCCCACCATTCGCGCGTCCTCGGCCCTGCACGTGACGACGACGGACCTCTTCCGGCCACTGATCCCAGTGCAGCTCGTCGGCCTCGTGTTCGTGTTCACCATCGCGTACTGGCTGGGACGACGCGAGGAGCGACGGCTCGGAGCTGCCGACGGACGCGATGCGGCCGCGCCGGCCGTGCGTGGCCTCTCGGCCGCCGAACGCGCACTTCGCCGTCCGCGGCGTTTCTGGCTCAACGTGGCGCTGACCGTCGTGGTCATGGCAACAATGGTGGCGGGATTCATCGATCCGGCCGTGATGTTCATGACGGGCGCTGCTCTGGCGCTCGTGATTAACTATCCCGACCCGGCCGCACAACGCGTGCGCGTGGATGCGCACGCGAAAGCCGCCATTCTGATGGCTGCGGTTGTCCTTGCCGCGGGCGCACTGACTGGGATCTTGAAGGGCACCGGCATGCTCGATGCGATGGCGACCTCGGCGGTGCGCGTGGTGCCCGCGCGAATGGCGGGCCATCTGCCGTTCGCGCTCGGTCTGGTGGCGATGCCGCTCAGTCTGCTCTTCGATCCCGACTCGTTCTATCTCGGAGCGCTTCCCGTGGTGGCGGCGGTCGCGCAGGGTCTCGGAGTTCCGCCGGTGCAGATGGGTCAGGCCGCGCTGCTCGGCCAGATGACCACCGGGTTTCCCGTAAGCCCGCTGACGCCCGCGACGTTCCTCGTCGTCGGACTGTGCGGCATCGACCTTGCGGAGCACCAGCGATTCACGGCGCCCTTCCTGTTTGCCGCGTCGGTGCTGATGACGTTCGCCTGCGTGATGTTCGGAGTGTTCTCGTGGTGAAGACGATCCGCATTGGCGGCGGCGCCGGCTACTCGGGCGACCGGATCGAGCCGGCGCTCGAGCTGGCCGAGAAAGGCCGCCTCGACTATCTCGTCTTCGAGTGCCTGGCCGAGCGTACGATCGCCATCGCCCAGCAAGCCAAGGCCAGCGATTCCAATAGCGGCTATGACCCGCTGTTGGTCGATCGGATGGAGGCCGTCCTGCCCGCGTGCCGCCACCACGGTACGCGCATCGTCACGAACATGGGAGGCGCGAACGCGGCCGCGGCCGCATCGGTGGTGCGGAGGGTGGCCGCGGGACTAGGTCTGCGCGGGCTGAAGGTGGCGGCCATCGTCGGCGACGATGTGCTGAACGAGATCCGAAGGGGCGCGTTCGCGATCGCCGAAACCGGCGTGCCAGTTCGCGCGCTCGGCGACGCGCTCGTATCGGCCAACGCCTACATCGGCGCAGAACCGATTGTGCTCGCGCTGACAGCCGGGGCCGACGTGGTAATCACCGGGCGCGCGGCCGATCCCTCGTTGTTCGTCGCTCCGCTCGTTCGGGAATTTGGATGGGCAGTCGATGACTGGCCGATGCTCGGGCGGGGCACGCTGGTCGGACACCTGCTCGAGTGCGCGGGTCAGATCACGGGTGGCTATTTCGCGGACCCCGGCATCAAGGATGTGCCCAGCCTCGATCGCTTGGGCTTTCCGCTCGCCGAAGTGGCCGCCGACGGTTCGGCGGTGATCACGAAAGTCGCAGGCTCCGGTGGCGCGATCACGCTCGCGACCTGCAAGGAGCAGCTGCTCTATGAGGTACACGACCCCGCGCGATACGTCACGCCAGACGTCGTCGCCGACTTCAGCGGCGTGTCGCTTCTCGCCGATGGGCCGGATCGGGTTCGTGTCGACGGCGCCACTGGGCGCGCACGGCCGGGCCTCCTCAAGGTTGCAGTCGGCTATCGTGATGGCTACATCGGCGAGGGGCAGATTTCCTACGCGGGCGCTGGCGCGGGCGCGCGGGCGTCGCTCGCGCGGTCGATCGTGACGGCGCGCCTTGACGCCATCGGCGTCCAGGCGTCCGAGCTGCAATGCGACCTGCTTGGCTGCGACGCGATACACGGGAGAGCCACGCCGCCCCGCGAGTCCGAGCCGTACGAAGTCCGCCTGCGCGTGGCGGGCCGATGCCGCACGAGACGCGATGCCGAGCGAATCGCCCGCGAAGTGGAAGCGCTCTATACGAACGGTCCGGCCGGCGGCGGTGGGGCGACGAAGACCGTGCGGGAAGTGTTGGCGATCGGTTCAACCTTCATCGATCGCGAGCATGCTCGCTGCGACATGCTTCTGGAGGAGGCATGAAGCTGAGGGCCGTCGCCCACTCGCGCGCCGGCGACAAGGGCAACGTCCTCAACCTTTCGGTCATTGCGTACGATCCCGTCTGCTATTCGCACCTGGAGCGGCATGTCACCGCGGATCGAGTGAAGCGCCACTTCGCCGCCATCGCAGACGGCGAAGTCGTTCGCTATGCACTGCCGACGCTGGGCGCGCTGAATTTCGTGATTCACGGCGCCTTGGGCGGCGGCGTCACGCGCAGCTTGCGCCTCGACGCCCACGGCAAATCGCTGAGTTCGCTGCTGCTCGACATGGAGATTCCCGATCTGGAGGCCGACGATGCGGGTACTCAGGAGCGCGAAGGCGTTGGCTATCTTGGCCGTGGCGGTCGGGCCATTTGCGATCCCCGCAGCCGCTCACGCCCAGGTGACGCGCCTCGAGATCCAGTCTCGCCAGCCTGCTGCCGGCGGCCAGGTGTTCGGCACCGCTGGCCCCTACGAAATCCTGCGCGGCCGCGTGCACGGCGAGGTCGATCCCAGCGATCCGCGAAACGCCATCATTCAGGATCTTCAGCTCGCCCCTCGCAACGCTCGGGGACGGGTCGAGTACATCGCGACCTTCGCGCTGGCGAAGCCGATCGATCTGACGAAGGCCTCAGGGACTTTGATCTATACGGTCGTCAACCGAGGCAACGGTACGGTGACGCCGGGCCCAGAGGGCCACATCTCGCTCGTGAGCGGCTGGCAAGGTGATCTCGTGGCCACGCCGACCGCCCAGACGATCGAAGTGCCGATCGCCCGTCAGCTAGACGGGCGCCCGGTGACGGGTCCCGTGATCGCCAGATTCGTGAATGTGCCGGCGAACACCACGACGATGCCGATCCGGTTGAGCTCGATGGGTGGCAGTCCGCCAACGTACCCGCCGGCCGGCCTGGACCAGCCCGACGCGACGCTCATCTCCGCGGCGTCGGAATCGCCGACGGGCGTCAAGAACGGCGTCATTGAGATTCCGAGAACGTCGTGGGCATTCGCCGACTGCCGGACGACGCCGTTCCCCGGAATGCCCGATCCGGCGCGCGTCTGCCTCAAGGATGGCTTCGACCCGGCGCGGCTGTACGAGCTCGTCTACACCGCCAAGGATCCGCTTGTCCTCGGCATCGGCCTCGCAGCGACCCGAGACATCGTGGCGTTCTTCCGCCATTCTCGAGTCGACTCGGCCGGCACGCCCAACCCCGTCGCGGGGCGCGTCGCGCACGCGATCGCCATCGGCGACTCGCAGTCCGGCAATTTCATCAAGACGATGATCCACCTGGGATTCAACGAAGACCTACGAGGCGACATCGTCTGGGACGGCGTCTTTCCGCGCATCGCGGCCCGGCAGACGCCGATGAACTTCAGGTTTGCGCTGCCAGGCGGCGCGGCGACGTTGTACGAGCCCGGCAGCGAGCCCGCGCTCTGGTGGACCCGGTACGACGACAAGACGCGCGCACGCGCGACAGCGAGTTTGCTCGACCGCTGCTCAGCGAGTCACACCTGCCCGAAGGTGATTGAAGCCTTTGGCTCAACCGAGTTCTGGGGCCTGCGGATGTCGCCGGGACTGATTGGCACGGACGCCAAGGCGGACATTCCGCTGCCTAACAACGTGCGTCGCTACTACTACCCGGGCACGACGCACGGAGGTGGCCGAGGCGGATTCCAGGTCGATCCGCCAGCCAGCGGTGGCGCCTGCGCTCTGCCGGGAAATCCGAACCCCGAATCCGACACGACGCGAGCCTTGACGGCTGCGCTCGTTGACTGGGTGGCCAATGGCATCGAGCCGCCGCCAAGCCGATACCCCATGCTAGCCCGTGGAGAGCTGGAGTCCGTCGCCGCTTGGGTTCGCGGCTTCCCCGCGATTCCGGGGCTCGCGATCAATGGGCAACTCCTGAACCCGGTACTCGACTACGATTTTGGGCCCCAGTTCCTCGCGAACGATCTCTCAGGTGTGATCACGCTGCTGCCGCCTCGGATCGCGCACCTCATCCCGACCTACGTACCGGTCACGAATGCCGACGGCAACGAAACGTCTGGCGTGCCGTCGGTCCTGCACCAAGCGCCGCTCGGTACCTACCTCGGCTGGAATGTCACCGCGTCGGGGTTCTTCAAGGGGCAGGGCTGTGGATTTCAGGGGAGCTACGTTCCGTTCGCTCGGACACACGCCGACCGAACGGCCACGCACGATCCGCGGCCATCGATCGAGGAACGGTACGGTACGCTCGACGGCTACGTCTGCGTCGTGCAGCGCGCGGCCGCCGACGCCGTCCGGGAGCACTTCTTACTGAAAGCGGACGCGGATCGCCTGCTGTCCGAAGCGCGAGCCAGTTCGGTGCTCCCAATCGATGCGAATAGCTCGGCAAGGGATCGCGCGATTGCGCAGGCCCGATGCGCGGAACACTGAGGGCGACTCTGAATGGAGCCGCCGTTACTGCGTCAGCCCGGATGGCACACGAAAATGGCACTCGCGCTTATTTCGAGTGTCACGCCGCGAAAGCCCTCAGCAATTCGGGGAATTGTGAAGTTGTGGTGGAGAGACGCGTGCTCTTTTCTGCCCAAACAACCTGAGCCGGACAGAGGGATTTCCCAAGGGATTCCGCCTGACGCGCGTCAATCTGACTCGATTTCCCATCCGAATGGAACGTGAAATGACACGCGGTCGTTATTTTGGCCAACGAATTGGCGAAATTGCTGAGGAAATGTGCACACCTGGAACTGGCGGAGAGAGTGGGATTCGAACCCACGGTAGAGTTTCCCCTACACACGCTTTCCAAGCGTGCTCCTTCAACCACTCGGACACTGCGCTCCTTCAACCACTCGGACATCTCTCCGCTCTTAGAATCAATCACTTACGGACTCGTGATCGACGCGAAAGTGATTTGTGCCTAATCGTGCCCTAACCCTGTCGGCGTCTCCCAACGCATTTTAGCCGGCGACGGGCGATCCCGAGCCATCCGGCGTGCACAGCGCATAGGCCGGGACCGATGTATTCCATTTTTGACGGATCGACCGCGTGGTCGTAGGGTGGACGAGGAGGGGCCGTGGTGCGGTATCATTGTGATACCACTCTCTAGGGTCCGCTTGCTATGGCAAACCTCTTGGTCAGGAATCTGGACGACGCTGTTTTGCAAGAGTTGAAGGCCGCCGCGAAGGCCCATGGCCGTTCGCTGCAGGCGGAAATCCATGAAGTCCTGCGCAATGCGAGCGCCCGGCGTCTCGCCGAAACGCGACGGCTGTCGGCCCGCTGGCTGAAGCGCCTGCGCGGTTCGACGCAGTCCGATAGTGCCGCGTTGATTCGCGAGGACCGCGACACGCGGTGAGTGTCTTCGTCGTCGACGCCAGCGTCGTCGTCAAGTGGTTCGTGCCCGAGATTCACAGCGACGCGGCGCGACGGCTGCTCGTGTTGCCGCACGAGTACATCGCGCCGGATCTGCTCTTCGCTGAAACGGCTAACACGATCTGGAAGAAGATCCGGCGCCAGGAGCTGACTACTGAAGAAGGGCAGCAGCTCGTCGCAGACATCAGGCAGATCGCGGTAGAGACGGTTCCATGCCGGGCCTTGGCGGAGGACGCACATACACTTGCGAATGCAACAGGGCGAACCGTGTACCATTCGATGTACGTTGCCCTGGCGGTTCGACTCAACACGCGCTCGATCACCTCGGACGAACGACTCGAAGCTGCATTGAAAAGCATTCCGGCAGTTGCGGATCATATCCAACTCGTTCAGACGTTCGAGCGTGATGTGGAAGCGGCCAATGATCCAGGGACGTCGGAGTAAGCGTGGAGATCAAGAACCAGCCGCTCGTCGATTTACTTGAATTTTCTCGAGCTCTTGTCCGTTAGCGTAGCTAGATAAGGCGACCGAAGCGGATTTACCTGTTCAACGCCTGGTGTGCGTCTTGCCAACGGCCGGCGGAGTCGATTATTCGCCGCGTGCGACGCCTACCTCGCGGCGAAGCGAGCCACGGCGAACCGTGAGCGCACCGTCGCGTTCGACGAAGAGCGGTTGGCGATCGTGAAGGACCGCATTGGCGACGTGCTGCTGTCGACCATCACGCGCGAGTTGATCGAAGGCTTCCAAGCCAAGCGGAAACTCGATGGGGTCAGCAACCGCACGGTCAATATGGACGTGGGCACGCTGCGCAAGGTCCTGAAGCGCTACGGCCACTGGCGCCGGCTGCAGGACCACGTCACGATGTTGAGCGAGGCCGAGGGCGTGCCCATCGGCCGGGCGCTCACGAACGAGGAGCAGAAGCGGCTGCTCGAGACCGCCGCCAGCAATCCTGAGTGGGAGCACGTTTACTGCGCGGCGGTCCTGGCGGCGAACACATCGATGCGTGGCGTCGAGGTGAAGCACGTCCGCCGCAAGGACGTTGACCTGGAGAAGGTGTGGGACGTCGAGAGCGCCACCCGTAAGGGCGTGCTCTACGTCGGGCACAGCAAGAACGAGACGAGCAAGCGTAAGATCCCGCTGAATGGCGCGGCCCGCGACGCGATCACGCGGATGCTTAAGCGCGCGGACGAACTTGGGCACACGGAGGCGGAGCATTATCTGTGGTGCGCCAGCCAGCACCACCACCACGACCCGACCAAGCCGGCGAAAAAGTGGGACGGCGCCTGGCGGTCGCTGCGGGACGCAGCCGGCCTCCCCGGCTTCCGGTTCCACGACCTACGCCACACGGTCGTCACGGATCTGCTCGAGGCCGGTGAGTCTGAGCACGTTATCCAGGCCGTGACGGCCAGCTCTCCAAGAAGATGCTGGAGCACTACTCGCACCAGCGGCTCAAGGCGAAAGGTCAGATGCTCGCGCGGATCAGGGAGACGCCCGGAGGTAACGCCCTTAGGCAAAAAGCCTGGACATTTCGGGGAGCGGCTCACGCCGTCGCGATCGCGTGAAAGCTGGCGATCGCGCTCCACACGTCAAGACCAATCCCACGCACCATCTGCGACAGTTCGAGCATGTTGTGCGACAGGAAGATCAGCACCGATCGATCGTTCGGATCTGCCTGCCACCAACCGCCGTACGCACCGGGCCAGCCAATCGTGCCGATTCCACCTCGGGAGCGCATCGGGTCGGCCTTCTCGGGTTCGAGGACGACAGCGACGCCCATGCCGTAGCCGTGGCCCGCTGCGAAGATCGATCGGCCGAACATTCGAGCCGACGCGCGTTGCTCGGGCGTCAACTGGTTCGACGTCATCATCGCGAGCGTCTCTCCCCGTAACAGCGCGGGTACCTCGGGATCACGGAGCAGCATCCGAGCGAACACGAGATAGTCGTCGAGCGTCGACCACAAACCCTGACCACCCGACTCGAACGTCATGTCGTCCGGTCGCTCGTCAAGCGCGTGACGACCTGGCGTGGCGGTCAACGTCGTCAAACGGCCTTCGTCATCGAAGCCACACAACGCGGCACGGCGATCTCGCTTCTCGCGTGACACGACGAAGCCGGTGTCGCGCATGCCGAGCGGCGCGAAGATTCGTCTCGCGAGCACCTCGCCCAACGATTCGCCTTCGAGGCGCGCGATGAGCAAACCGAGAAGGTCTGTCGAGATGCTGTAATGAAAACCGGCTCCTGGTTGATCGATCAGCGGCAGGGTCGCGACGCGCGCGATCCACTCGTCCGGCGTGAGCGAGTTGTCGATCTGGGTGCCGAGTGTCTCGGCGTATGCGCGACCGACAGGACCACGATGAAATTCGCCGTACGTCAGCCCCGATCGATGCGTCAACAGATCGCGGAACGTGATCGATCGGATCGCCCCGTTGGTGGCGTCGAGCGGTCCTTCCGGATCGCGTAACACGCGCAGGTGCGCGAGCTCCGGTGCGCAGAGCGCGATCGAATCGTCCAGCGCGAATCGCCCCTCGTCGAGCAGCATCAAAGCCGCGACTGTCGTCACCGGCTTGGTCATCGACGCGATGCGGAAGATGGTGTCGCGCTCGACTGGACGCTCATTCGCGAGGTCGCGGCGCCCGACGACGGCTGAGTGGACGACCTCGCCATTCCGCCATGCCAGCGCCACGGCGCCGGCAAGCTGGCCGCCATCGACGAACCCCTTGATGGCATTTTCCACTGTGTTTTCGCTTTTCATATTGAATTTATAAAATAGATATACTATTTTCTAATGGATGGCAAGCGTAGACGCGCCAGTTGCACCCACGCTGTCGGCTCGCCATAAGCCGAAGGGCGACAAGCGCGAGCGCACGCGAGTGGCGCTGCTCGAAGCCGCCCGCGCATTGATTCGGGAGAAGGGATACGAGCGCACGACGATGGAGGAAGTGGCCAGGCGCGCCGGCATGACGACCGGCGCGATCTATGGGAACTTCAAGAATCGCGACGAGCTGTTCATCGCGCTCGGGCAGACGTACTGGGCGCCGGTCGTTCCCCGGGTCGCGCCCGGCGCAACGTTCGCCGAGGCGATGCGCGCGCTCGCCAAGGCGACGCTCGCAGCGGTCCACGACCGCGCGCCGGTCGCTGTTGGACGATTGACAGGACTCGCCTACACGCTGAGCAATTCCGAGCTACGGGCGCGCGTTCACGAGATCACGAAAGGCAGCTACGAGATCGGCGCCGAGTGGCTGCGCACGTTCGACGCGAGCGAACTGCCGATGCCGGCCGACGTGCTCGTGCGTGTGCTGCATGCGCTCATCGAGGGGCTCGTGATGCAACGCATCCTGACGCCGGAGTTGTGCCCCGACAAGGTGTTCTACGAGGCCTTCGCGGCGTTGACGCGCGAACGACGGTGATCGACTCCGGAGTGGTCGGTTCAGGCCCGCCCATAACACTTGGGTGCCGGCCGGTCGACTGAGCTGTCGTCGCGACGCCCAAGCTCTTCGCTCAGTCCTTGTGGCCGCGGGGATCGACCTGGATCTCACGGAGGTACTTCATGACTTTGCGCCAGAGCTCCTGGAAGCCGTCGGCCAGACTGTCGGCGAGCTCGCGATCTCTGACAAGCAGCGATGCGAATCGACCCTCCTTCACGAACGGACGAGATCTGGTTCTACGCGCACGTCGCGGAACCGAAACCGCCGCAAGGGGCGAAACTCGTCTGAGATCACCAGCGCTGATGAGAACCCGTTCGGAGCGTAGAATCGGCGCAGCATCACTGGAGAAAGGAAGTACGCGATGGCGGACATCAACACGGCTCTCGAAGCGAGCAAGGACGCGATTGAGCAGTTGATGGCGGCCGGCGAATGGACCGCGACCGCCTGGACCGCACCACGCGCGCCGGGGAAGTGGTCGCCCAGCCAAATCGTGGAGCATGTCGCCCGCTCGCTCGAGGAATCAGCCAACATGGCGGCTGGCCGCCCTTCAAAGTTTCCAAAGCTGCCCGGCGTCGTTCATCCCATCGTCCGCGGGCTTCTGTTCAGGCGCGTGCTGAGGAAGAGCGCGTTCCCCAAGGCGAAGACCAGCAAGGCGATGGATCCCGCGAGCGGACCCGCGACGGCTGCCGAGGGACGCGTGCGCCTCGAGACCGCGCACCGAAAGTTCGACGAGGCTTGCCGGCAGACCGCCTCCCGGGGCGAGCGGATCCGAACGACCATCTTCGGCGCCGTCCCCGTGGAGCAATACGTCCGATTCATGGAACTCCACACGCGGCACCACGGCAAGCAGATGGCGGACCGTTAGCAACAGGAGCCCGATCGGGTACGACGAGCCATGGGGCGCTTGGGCCGTCGCGTGAAAGACGGTGTCTATGTAGCGGGGGAGTCCGGCCGTGGAATTCCGACATTTCGTGCAACTCATCGCCATCGGGTTACAGGCGCGTATCCCGATGCACGTGACCGGCTTTCCCGGCGTGGGCAAGACGGAGTTCGCCAAGAGCCTCGAGGTGGGATTCGATCGCGTCGGGATCAAGTGCAAGGTCGTGGTCCTGGTCGGGTCGATTCGGGAACCACAGGACTTCGGCGGCTTTCCGGTGTCGACGCCGGACGGCGTGCGTCTGCTGCCCATGGCCTGGGCGCGCGACGCGCAGCGCTTTGCCGAAGACGGCTACCTGGTGGTGGTCTTCCTCGACGAGCTCACCACTGTCCCGCCGACGACACAGGCGGCGATGCTGCGCCTGTTGACCGAGAACGTCTGCGGTGAATTGCGGCTGCCGGACTACGAGCCGGGAGAGGGCGGTGTCGTGTATCTGTGCGCGAGCAATGCGGTGGAATGGGCCGCCGGCGGACAGGAAATCCAGGCGCCGATGGCGAACCGGTTGTGGCACGGCGAGTTCCCGATGGATCACGAGACGTGGTGCGACTTGATGGCGAGCGATTTTCCGGCGCCGGCCAGCATGCCCGTGCTGCCTGCCGACTATCTGGCCCGATACCATCACGGCCAGCGCGCGACGATTGCCGCCTACGTGAGGGCCGCCGGTCGCGAGGCCTGGCTGGCGCCACCCGCCGATCCCGCCCGGCGGAGCGGTCCGTGGCCGTCGGGCCGGACCTGGTATCTGGCGTCACGGTTCCTCGCGGCGATCGACGCCGTATCGCCGGGCAATCGCGTGCTGCAAGGCGCGGCGCTCGCCGGCCTGGTGGGCGACCAGGCGCTGCCGTTTCTCGAGTACCGCGAGACCCTGAATCTGCCGGATCCGGAGGACATCCTGAAGGATCCCCGGCGCTTCGTGCTGCCCGACCGCGTCGATCGCGCGTATGCCGTGTGTTACGCGCTCGCGGGCGCCGTCATCAACAACAACACGCCGCTGCGCTGGGAAGCGGCGATGATCGCGCTCGGTGTCGCGGGCCGGAAGAACGCAGACATTCCGGCATCGTCGGCGCGCATGTTGTGCGACCAACGGAACCGACCCCAGGGCGTGATGAAGCTGCCCGAGGAGTGCCGTCCGTTCTACGAGCTGATGCAGATGGCGAAGCTCGTGCCGCGGGACTGACCGTGAAGTTCACCGTCCGCGATCTGATTCGCCGCTCGGATCACGAAGCCGACGGGTATCCCCGCGCGCTGCAGGCGGCTCGCGTGCGGGCGGCCTATCAACGCAGCTATTTCGCGCCGGCGCTCTTCAGCTTGATTCCGGTCGCCACCGACCTCATCGACAGCATGGCCGTCGACCCGCACTGGCGCCTGTACTACAACGACACGTGGGTAGCGCGGCACTCGGTCGAAGAGAACGCGACGCTCCTCATTCACGAGGTGGGGCACCTCTTGCGCGACCACGAGGCGCGAAAGAAGGCCGCCGGCATCACTGATCATCGGCGCTGGAACACGGCCGGCGACTGCGAGATCAATGACGATCTCCACGCCGAGGGCCTGCCGCTGCCAGGCGATCCGCCGCTGCCCGCCAAGTACGGACTGGAGAGCGGCGCCACTGCCGAGTCTTACTACAAGCAGCTGCCGGCGCCGCCTCGTGCAGATAAACGCAAGGCGGCCGAAGAAAGCGGGCAGGCCGGGCAGGACTGCGGGTCTGGCGCCCACGGCGAGCGGCGATTCTGGGAGTTGCCGGCAGACGATGAAGGCGAGGGAGGGACACCTGGTGTCGACCGGTTGAAGGCCGAGCTCGTGCGGCGCGAAGTGGCCCGGCGCATCGACGAGATCTCGCCCCACGCTGGCGAGGTCTCACCTGCGTGGCGCCGGTGGGCCCACGCCACCCTCGCACCGAAGGTCGACTACCTGGCCACGATCCGTCATGTGGTGCGCAGGGCCTTGCGCGCGAGTACGCTCGGCCGGTACGACCGCACCTACAGGCGGCCGCACCGACGGCAGGCGTGCTACGGCGAATTTCTCATGCCGAGCTTCCACCAGCCGCGGCCGCGGCCGGGATTCCTGATCGATACCTCCAGCTCGATGGAAGACTCACAGTTGGCGCGAGCGGTGGCGGAGCTGGCGGGCCTGACCCGCCAACTCGGGTACGGCGCAGACGTCGTCGTCGCGTGCTGCGATGCCGCGGTCCGCGACGTGCGGAAGGTTTTTGGAGCCGAGCAGGTCGAATTGTACGGCGGCGGCGGCACGGATCTGGATGTGGGGCTGCGCGCGTTCATCGAGAGGACGCACGATCCGATTGACCTGCTGGTGATTGTGAGCGACTGCCATACGATATGGTCGAACGATGCGCCTCCGTTTCCCGTGATCACTATCCGTGTCGGCGACGGCGCGCCGCCGCCATGGGGAAATCGCGGCGGCAACACCGTGATTTCAATCGAGGACAGACGTGGCTAGCTGGGCGCCACAAGAGATCAGCCCGTGGCGGCGCCGCGGGCTGAAGATTCCACCGGACTCGTTTCACGCGTGGGTCCGGCTGGGCACATGGGAATTCGGCATGGGTGTGCTTTTGTATGTGGTCGTTGTCCTCGGCATGCAAATGATCGCCTCGGCGCCTCAGAGCATCGTCACCGTGTTCGACTTCACGAACTGCTATGCCGCTCCGCCCGTCGCGCTGCCATGCGAACGCGTCGCGTACCGGGCGGGCGGCCTGAACGCGGCGCTCAGCATGTGGTGTGGCCTGCTGCTGATGGCCGTCGCGGCGTGGCTCGTGTGGGACCTGTGGAGCGCGGCGGCGCCCAGACGGATCACCGACGACTTCCTGAAGCTGCTTGAAGACTCGTTCGCGCGCGACTGGCGCAAACCGCGCACCTGGCCATGGACACGACTGGCGTGGGCCTACGGCTTCGCGCTCGCTGGCGTCACATCGGGAGTGGGGATGGCGATATTGATTTCGGCACTCTCCGGCTTGTGGCCAGCCAGGGCGCCCACCGTTCGTGTTGACACGTCCCAGCAGTTCAGAGTGATTCAGTAACGTTGCTCGATGAACGCGGCGTTCGCGCGGTCACCGAGATCAGGCGAGAATTCTTGGTGCGTCACGTCAGGCTGACGCAGACCTGCGCACCAGATTCAACGCAAACGCCCCAACGACCGCCGCGATAGTCAATGCCGCGACTGCAACGAGAGCAGATAGGCGTGCCGACGCCAGCGGACGCCGGTTCTCGAAGAACCGGCGTCCAGCCGACATGCTATCGGTTTGTCGGATTCGGCGGTACTGCCGGCAGGCTGTCCGTGTTGTAGATCAGATACGCGAGCTTCCACTGGCCTTGCGTGCGCTTGAAAATCGCCACGAACTTGCCGGCGTCATTCACCGATTTCCCGTCGGGCAGCATCCAGCGTTGCTGATAGGTGCCCACGTCGTAGCCTGTGTCCCCCTGAACCATCGTCTCGAGGTGTGACATCGTGAACGCCGTAAGGGACACGGGGCTGTTGAACAGTGCGCGGAGTCGCTGTTCGATCGCGGTGCGGCCTTTCACCGGCGCCGCGCAGTACGGCAATTCCATGCCGTCGTCGCGGAAGTAGGCCGCCGCGGTCGCCGCGTCCTTCGCAAGAACGGCCTGCGCATAGCCAACACCGAGTTTGACGATGGCAGGATCAACGTCCGCTGCGGCGCTGATACCTGCAGCCTGTGGATGTGCCGAGAGCAGCATTGAGAGTAGTGCGGTACTCAGCGCTGCGTGGACCCAGACCAGGCCCTTCACCGATCCGATCAGGACTGCCACGCCCGCGCCAATCGACATCGTCGTCCTGACGAGCGCGCGCATGCCGTGAGTTCTGAGCTTATGTGCGAGCATCCTTCGATTCATGGCTTCCTCCAATGCGATTCGTGTGTTGTGCACTCAGCACGGCGCCGGTCGAGCCGATTCACCGTTGCTATGGCAAAATGATGTCGCTGGGAAGCTGGTGGACCTATGACTGCGGGCGCCAACGAATTGACTTCTCGCGCCAATCCGGCCGCGGCTCGTGCGCCTGTGATTCAGGCCTGTCACTTTCGAGTGTTCGTCGAGGCACTCGAGCGGTTCGGATACGATGTCGAGCCGCTGCTGCGAACCATCGGCCTGCGACGATCGGATCTCGACGATCCCGACCGATACCTGCCGTGTGAAACGTGGGGTCAATTCTTCTGTCCGGCGCTGAAGACCAGGCCGCTTCGAAATCTCGGGATGCAACTGGCGACCGCGACGCCGATCGGCGCCTTCGCGCTGATTGACTATCTCGCCGTGACGTGCGACGACGTCGGCGCAACGTTCAAGCAACTCGCGAGATATTTTCCGCTCATCAACATGCCGCTACTGGCTGAGATTGACGAGGCCGACGATCCGATTAGAGTGCGGTATTTCAGTCGTTCCGAGGACAACGGCTTCAATGTCGAGTACCACGTCACGCTGCTGCATCACCATCTGGGTGAAGAAACCGAAGGTCGTTTCTGGTTCGATTCGGTGAGCCTTACGCACGAGCCTGACGACACCGTCGAGCTTGAACGTGTATTGGGTTGTCGCGTGACCTCTCGGGCGTCCTGGGATGGGATCACGTTGAGTCGCGAAGTGTGGCGAGCGCCGATGCGTCGCCGTGATCAGGTTCTGCGCGCGGTGCTGGAGCAGCAGGCGGAGGGTCTTACCGCTCGCGCCCCTGCCGCTGATCAGCTGACGTTCGACGTGCGGCGTGCGCTCATCGCGCGGCTGTCGCGCGGGGACGCGACGATCGCGGCCATTGCGCGCGATCTGGCCATCTCTCCGCGCACGCTTCAGCGGCGGCTCTCGGCTGCAGGCGTGTCGTATCAAGAGCTCTTCGATCGCACGAGCCGCGAACTTGCCGAGAAGCATCTCGCGGCGGCCAGGCTCTCCATCGCAGAAATCGCCTACCTGCTGGGATACTCGGAACCGGCTCCGTTCCATCGTGCATTCAAACGCTGGAGCGGGATGACGCCTCACGCGTTTCGCCAAGCTGCTCGTGGCAGCGCCCAGCCGATAAGGTGACGATGGCCAGATTCAGCGAGCGCATCGCGCGCGCCGCAAGGCGATTGGCGCCGGCCATTCTCCCGTGAATCTTTACGACGCAAAGTATTCCTAGTATACTTTGCATTGTAAAGTATGCGTATCCTCCGAGCGGCCCACCTCGGCATGTGTTTCGGCGTTCGCGATGCCATCGCGCTCGCGCTCGAGCACGCTGAGGCCGGCCCCCTCACGATCCTCGGTGACCTCGTCCACAACCCCACCGTCCTGAGCGCCCTCGAGGCGAAGGGCATCGCGGTCGCGCAGGACGTCGCACACGTCAAGACGCCGACCCTGATGGTGACGGCCCACGGCACGTCCGAGCGGACCCTCGCGCGGACCCGCGCCCTGGGGCTGACGGTGGTCGAAGCCACGTGCCCGCTCGTACACGTCGCGCACCGCGCCGTCGCGGCCCTCGCGCGCGAGGGCTACCATGTCGTCATCGTCGGGCAACGCGACCACGTGGAGGTGCGCGGCCTGACCGGCGATCTCGATCGCTTCGACGTCGTGCTCGAGGACGGCGACGTCCTCGCGCTCGAGGAGCACCCACGCCTCGGCGTAGCGGCCCAGACGACGCAGGCGGTAGAGAAGGTGCGGCACCTGGTCGACCTGATCCGACGGCGATTCCCGCAATCGGAGGTGCGCTTCCTCGACACGGTCTGCAAGCCCACCAAGGATCGGCAGTCCGCGGCGGTCGAGATGGCACGCCAGGCCGACGTCGTCGTCGTGGTCGGCGGCCGGTCGAGCAACAACACGCGCGAGCTGGTAAAGACCTGTGCGCGTTACTGCGCCCGCGTGCATCACGTGCAGACCGACGCAGACGTCCGCCCCGAATGGTTCGATGCGGCGACCGTCGTGGGCCTGACGGCCGGCACGTCGACGCCAGACGACGTCATCGATCGCGTCGAGGCGCGCATCTCCCTTTGCGCGGACGCTTCCGCCTCCGCTCCAGCTTCGGCGGACAAATCGGCGGGGCAAGTCCACCAGGTCGAGGCCCCGAATGGTTCGATGCCGCGAAGCGTCGGGGGCGTCGGGGAGGGGCCGCGATGACCGGTCACCTCTCGGAGCGAACGCGCTGGGCGATCGTCATGGCCTTCGCGATCGCGATGGCCTGGGTCGAAGCCGCAAGCGTGTTTTACATCCGCGCCCTCGTCGATCGGATCGAGCCGTACCAGGCAGACCCGCTGCCGATGAACGGAGCGCTGGGCAACGTCGAATTGTGGCGCGAGGCGGCCACGCTGGTCATGATCGCCACGCTGGGACTGCTCGCGGGGCGCACGTGGCGGCGTCGCGCCGGTTACGCGGCGCTTGCATTCGGCGCCTGGGACATCTTTTATTACGTCTTCCTTCGCCTCATCTCGGGTTGGCCGAGGACGCTGCTGGACTGGGACATCCTGTTCCTGCTGCCCCTTCCATGGTGGGGGCCTGTGCTCGCGCCAGTCAGTATCGCGCTGGTGATGATGCTGTGGGGCACGCTCGCGACGCAGTCGGGTGATGGTGCGACCGGCGCCCGCTGGGCCTGGGCGCTTGGCTGGGTCGGTATCGTGCTGGCGCTCGCCGTGTTCATGATCGACGCCTGGCGGGCGCTGCCGGACGGCCGCGACGCGGTCCTGCGGGTGCTGCCGACGGCGTTCAACTGGCCGCTGTTCTGGGTGGCCTTGCTGCTGATGGTGACGCCGGCACTTCATCAGCTTGCCTTCCTGCCCATGAAGAAGTTTGTATTCCAGCGGCGCTGACTTTTCACCCACAACCAGCGTTGTCGAACAGGCGGCATAGTTTCTCGGCGACCTCCGCCCCCTGAGCCTCGTCGGTATCGGAACGACGCCTTCCTGAAACCGCGCTATCGGAAAGTGCTTTCCGGGATTAGGATGGCCCCGAGTCGAGAGGTCTACATGACGACACGGATTGGGAGTCTTTCCGCCTTTCTGTTGACGGCTGCGATAGGCTCGGCCGGTCATCCTACGATGCTCAGTGCGCAAGTCTCGGGCACGGGCGGTACGCGCACGTCTATTGCTCTTGACGTCGACGCGACAGACGCGCCACTGAAGATCCTCCACGCCACGATGTCGATGCCGGTTCAGGCCGGCCCATTGACGCTCTTCTATCCGAAATGGATCCCCGGAGAGCACATGCCGTCGGGGCCGATCGCCAACCTCACGGGCCTGCACATCTTCGCTGACGGCACGGAAGTCAGCTGGCGCCGCGATCGGATCGAAATGAACGCATTCGCGATCACGGTTCCGGCGGGCGCGAAGAACCTCAGCGCGAAATACGACTACGTCGTGCCGACGGCAGGCGGCGCATTCGGATCTACGGCATCGGCTAACGCGAAGATTGCCGTCATCAACTGGTACACCGTCGGCCTCTACCCGATGGGCCAGAATCCAGCCGTCATCACTGTCACGGCCACGCTGAAGGCTCCCGCCGGATGGAAGCACGGCGGCTCGCTCGATATTGCCGGCGTGGACGGCGCGACGATCCGCTACGCGCCGACGTCCCTCGAGATGCTGAACGATCACCCGGTGCTCCTCGGCGAGCACTTGCGCAGCATCACGCTCTGGCCTGCGGACTCTCCGGTCGGCGAGCACGTCATCGATGTCGTCGCCGACAGCGACTGGGCGCTGCAGTTCCCGCAGGCGCGCATCGACATCTACAAGCGGCTCGTCCTCGAAGAGCGGGCGGTGTTCGGCGGCGTCGGCCATTACCGGAAGTACCACTGGCTGCTGACGCTCAGCGATAACCTCGGAGCCTTTGGCGTCGAGCACCACGAGTGCGCGGACGATCGCGTGGCGGAAGACACGTTCGTCGATGACGATGCGGCGAAAAGGAGCAGCCTGCTGCTGCCGCACGAGTTCTTTCACTCCTGGAATGGCAAGGCCCTGCGTCCAGCGGGTCTCGTGAACGGCGGCTACGAAGCGCCGATGAAGGACGACCTGCTGTGGGTGTACGAAGGGCTCACGAACTACTACGGCGAGCTGCTCAGCGCGAGGGCCGGCTTGATTTCGCCGCAGGAGTGGTTCGACGAGATTGCCGCTGACGCGATGTTCGTGAGCCAGCCCGGCCGGAGCTGGCGGCCCCTCCAGGACACCGCCGATGCAGCGCCTTTCCTGTATGTCGCCGGCGGCGGGTGGGCCGGGTGGCGCAGACAGCAGCCGAACGGCGTGCCGGCGTTCTATGGCGAGGGCACGCTGATTCTGGCTCGAAGCGGACCTCAACATCCGGACGCTGACCAGGGGGCAGAAGACCCTCGATGACTTCTGCGCCGCCTTCTTCGGTCAGAACGACAACGGCAAGGTGTGGATGAAGCCCTACGAAGTTGACGATGTATACCGGGTCCTCAATGCCGTGGCTCCGTACGACTGGAAGACGTTCTTCGAGAAGCGGCTGCAGTCAAAGAATGCCGACGTTCCACTCGGCGGCGTCGAGAACGGCGGCTTCAAGCTGATCTACAACGACGCGGCGAACCTGTTCACCGATCCGTGGGCGCTCGACGGAGGGCTGACCGCATTCGGATCGCTCGGAATCCACGTGACGGCTGATGGCACGGTTGACGATGCGTGGCCCGGCCGGCCAGCCTACGCCGCGGGAATCTCCAACGGTATGAAGATCGTCGCGGTGAATGGACGGCGCTTCTCGGTCGATGAGCTCAAGCGCGCCCTTGCCGCGTCGAAGGAGACGAAAGCCCCGCTCGAATTCATCGTCGACAACGCCGGCTATTTCAAGGTCGCGACCGTGGACTATCACGGCGGCCTGCGATACCCGCACCTCGAGCGACTCCCCGGCAGAGACGATGTGTTGACGACGATCGCGTCGCGCCGCACGCGATGACCGTGGACGTCGTGTAGAGCATTTCGGAGTTTCTGAGTCGACCGGCGCTGAAATGACGATCGCTGATTTCGAGGCCGAGGACATCAACGGCCAGACGAAGAGGTTGAGCGAGTACCTCGGCAGAACCGTGCTCGTCGTCAACGTCGCGAGTGCCTGCGGTTTCACGCCGCAGTACCGGGGCCTGGAAGCGCTTTATCGCAAGCACAAGGATCGAGGATTCATCGTCCTCGGATTCCCATGCAATCAGTTCGGGGGGCAGGAGCCCGGATCGACACACGAGATTGCGGACTTCTGCCGGGAAAACTACGACGTGACCTTCCCGCTGTTCGCGAAGATCGACGTGAACGGACCGGACACGCATCCGCTGTACCGGTGGCTGAAGTCCGAGAAGAGGGGCATCTTCGGCACGGCCTCGATCAAGTGGAATTTCTCGAAGTTTCTCATCGGCCCTGACGGCCACGTCATCGCGCGCTACGGTTCAGGCGACACGCCGGAGGCGATCGAGAAAGACCTCGGACTTTAGGCTATCGCCCCTTGCGGCACCGGCGCCGGCGTGTCCATCGCCGGCACATCGCCCGTGTCCGGGTGGAGGAACCGCCGCTGGCCCGGCCGAACCGTCGCGAGCAGCTCACGGCGGCTCTTCACGGTAATCGGCTTGCCCAGGTAGGTCTTGCCCATCCTCGCCATCAGCGATTCCGGCAGCACGCTTGCGAACATGAGCAGCGGCCAGGTGAAGTTCGGGCCGTTCAGTTTGCGCAGCCTCCAGAGCCACACGCCGATAGCGCCGGCGCGCCAGGCCGCCGGGCCCCACCAGCTCACCTGACCCGGCCGGAGGTTCATCTTCCAGCACTTCATCATCAACTGCCACTGCAGCGGCGTGAGCTGGCGTGTCTCGGTGACGCCCTTGGCCTGCTCGAGGCGCGTGTCATGGAGTGGCGTGAAGATTGACGGAATGAAGAACGCGAACAGGCCGCGGCGCTCGACCTCGTAAATCAGATCGAGTGTGGCTCTCGTGTCATCCTCGGTCTCGCCCGGACTGCCGATGATGAGCGTCATCGCAGGGAACCAGTTGTTCCGGTTGAGTACCGTGAGGCCGTTGATCACGACGCTCGGCCAGTCCTCGATACCGAACGGCACGCCCTTGCTCGGCATGATCTGCTTGGCGAGCCGCACCGATCCTGTCTCGAGACCGATGAGGGGAACGAGTGCGCGCTTCTCCGGATGCGTGCTGAGCAACGGAAGGCGGATCGGGCTCTTGTCGAGGCACAGCGCCGAGAGCCGCTCGATGAGCACCGGGTCGACGACAGAGGGCGCGATCGTCGCGTGGCTCAGCACGTGGTCCTGGACGCCAGGTGTGTTGATGATAGTGGCGTACAGGTCGAGGAGCGCCTCGCGATTCGGGAAGTAGAACGGCGTCTCCGTCCGAACCTGGCCCCAGATGAACATGTCCTCGGTCGCCAGCGAGATCTGCTTGTTGCCGTCGCGAACGTTGGCCAGGACACCGTGCATGATCCGGTCCTTCGGGACGTCGATCTGCGGATTGAGATCCGGCACGCAGAACTGGCAGCGGCGGCCGCACCCGGTCGTCATCTCCACGACCCCGAACGTCGTCCGCTTGTCCGGCACGAGAATCGCGTCCCGATCTTTGGGATGGCCGACCTCGACCTGCCGAGGCAGCGGTTCGCCCCGGATCGCTTTCTCGAAGAGCGCCATCGTATCCGCCGACTCGCTCCGCCCTTCGATGACGCAGTCGACGCTGAGAT
Organism: uncultured Acidobacteriota bacterium; assembly: GCA_963724645.1. GTDB lineage: Bacteria > Acidobacteriota > Vicinamibacteria > Vicinamibacterales > SCN-69-37 > CAVXSP01. The sequence goes on along the minus strand of CAVRVJ010000001.1, from coordinate 294,681 downwards.
CGTCCCAGGCGTTGTTCTGGGTGATCTGCCAGCCGCCCGATCCGCCGACCAGCACCTTGAAGCCCGATCGGTACGGACTGTGCTTCACCTTCTCGAACAGCTTGAGGGCGTAGTGCGAGTTGATAGGCTGTTTCGATTCGCCGAAGATCGAGGTGTACACGCCGGCTGCAAAGGTGACGCCCAGCGGATTGTGGGTCGAAATCGCCACGACCCGCGTTCTGGGCCCAACGAAGTTGTCCAGGTCGTCCGGGTAGCACGCGACGATATCGTCGGCGGGAAATGACCGAAGGAGTGATGCCTCGAGCACGCGCAGGCCGGCGGGGACGTAGCGAGCCGTTCCGTCGCTGTTGTGCTCGACCTCTCGCCATTTCGGGTACTTGCGGTTGAGGATGCCCTCCAGCCACATCGGAAGCGACGCCATGCTCATCTGAATGAAGTAGCCGGCATGATCGATCGTTTCCGTGAACGGCGCCGTGAGGACGATCAGCTTACCCTCTGGCGGGGGAAGCGGCTGACGGGATTCAGACAGATTGGCAGGCGTGCCAACGGCAATTGACATTGCTCCATCCTAGCGCAGAGCCTAGCTCGCGCATCGAGTGGGCGAGGCGCCCTAAACATAGTCGCGATGCAGGATGGCGGAGAGAACTATTTCAGCGCGGACGCACAGCGAGAACTGGCGGTAAAGCGGAGGCGCCCGGCCTCCATGAATGGCCGCGCGGCACAGGCCACGGCATCGCGAAAACGGAGGATGTCGCCCTGGGACAGGGAGGCGATCTTCGACTTCCAGGCGAGATCCGTGAAGAGCTGGACGTATTCGGCCACTGACTCGCATTCGAGCACCATCGAGCGGATTTCGACCCGAACGTCGGCAAACCCGGCTGCCTGGAGAAGGGACTCCAGCCGTCCAGCGGACGCGAGGTGGAACGCCCCAGGGTCCCCCGGATGCGGTCGCGGCAGACCCAGCATGGCCGTTCCCACCTCGCCGATCACCGTGAAGAACGGACAGCGCGCCGGATCGTCCCAGACGACGACCGCCAGACGGCCGCCTGGCTTGAGTACCCGATGTGCTTCCCTCAGCGCGATACCGCACCGCCCGCGGATACCTGCTCACGCCGCATGGCGAGAACATGCTGGCGAACACCGAAGCCATGGAGCGAGCGGCGCTGGCCGTGACGGCCAGGGCTCGGGAGAAGACGAGCGAGCCAGCCGGGCTCGTCCGCGTCGCGCTCGCCCCGGAGTTCGCGACCCATTGGCTGGTGCCGAAACTGAGCGCGTTCCGCGCGCAATACCCCGCATCGTGCTGCAGATTCTTGTCGGCACACGCGAGCGTGATCTCTCGCGTGGGGAGGCCGACGTGTCGATTCAGTCACCACGGCCGCGACAGCAGGAACTGGTGGCCGTTCGGATTGCGCGTACGAGCACGGGACTCTACGCCTCGAAGGCCAAGGCCGGCGCACCGAAACTACGAATCGCCAGCCTCGAGGACCTCGGCGATCGTCCGCTGCTCGCGTACTCGCCGCCGTTCCACATGCTGCAGGAAGCGCCGTGGGTGCAACCGCTGCTCGCCGCGGGCCGGGTTGCCCTCGAGACCAACAGCACGCATGTGCTGCTGTCCGCGGCTCGCGACGGCGCCGGCGTGGCCGTGCTCCCACGATTCGTCGGGCGTGCCCATAACGACCTGGTGCCGGTTTCGGAGAACGTCGCCGAACAGGATGTCTGGCTGACGACCCACCCTGAATCCCGGCGCGATCCGAAATACGCATGACGGCCGACTTCCTGAAGCGCGCGGCCTCCGGCGAGGGTGGTCTCTGCTAGGGTTTTCGGCTACAATTCCGCCACTTAGTCAAACCAGACGGAACGCCACGTGGTCCGATGTGGTCACGGCCGGAGCCCTTGCGGGCGCGAGGGCCCGCTGTCTCAGGTCAGAGGCGTTCCGGGATTTGTGGGCAGGTCGCGTGATTCTCCTCGCGTGTCGGGTTCCCCGCGCGCCTGGAAGGAGGTTCGCATGCATTCTCTGCGTTCGTTCCACGAAAGCTTCGTCATCCGGCGGTTTCTCCTGTACATCGCCGTGGCCGCCGCGTCGGCCGGCGTGGCGGCGTGCTCCGATGCCCAGGGCTCCGGAGATACGTCGCTCGGCGTCGAAGTGGCGCAGGACGAAGTCACGATCGAGAACAAGACCGGCACATCGCTTTCGAAGGGCGAGGTCAGCATCATCCCTCTGGGGATCTCGCGTCCGTACATCGCGAATCTGACGTACCTGACCAGCGGCGGCAAGCGCTCGATCCCGCTCAACTCCTTCAGGATGTCGGACGGCAGCCCCTTCCGGCGCGACGTCGCCAAAGGGAAAAGCGTCAAAGTCACGGCGAAGGACGTGACCGGCAAGACGTACGAGCGCGAGGTGCCGTTCAAGTAACGGGAACGGCACGGGCCGTACCATCGACCTGTGTCTCTTCGTGACCGCGTCGGCCCGGGCGTCCGCCTCCTGTTTGTCGGGATCAATCCGGGGATGCGCTCGGAGGCGATCGGCCATCACTTCGCGGGCTACTCGAATCGCTTCTGGAAACTCCTGCACGACGCGCGGATCGTGCCGGAGCCGATTGGCACTGAAGACGACGATCGCCTGCCGGAGTGGGGACTGGGGATCACCAACCTGGTTCCGCGGGCGACACCCGGCATCGACACCCTGAAGCCGCGGGAGTACGTCGCGGGCCTCCGCTTGCTCAGGCGAAAGGTCCGTCGATGGCAACCAGCGATCGTCGCCTTCGTCGGCGTGTCGTTATACCGATTCGTGATCGCCGCCAAAGGCCCGATAGCGCCCGGCCCGCAGCCAGGCACGTTCGAGGGTGCGTCTTTGTTCGTGCTGCCCAATCCGAGCGGACGCAACGCGAACTTCTCGTACGCGGAGATGCTGGCGGCGTTCCGGGCGCTTGGCGACGCGTTGCACCGGCAGCCGCCTCGCGACGTCAGCCTTCCCTCAGCGCCTGCGTCGGATCGATGCGCGCCGCCCGCCGCGCGGGCAGCCAGGTCGCAAGCCCGCTCACGAAAACCAGGACCGCGGTGGCGCCGATGAGCGTGACCGGATCGCGCGCCTCGAGGCCGAAGAGCAGCGTCCCGACGAATCCGGCGAGCCACAAACTGAGCACGGCGCCTCCGATGACGCCGGCAGCCAGCACGACAACCAAACGACGAAGCACCAGCCGGATCACGCTGGCCGGCGTCGCGCCAAGGGCCATCCGGATGCCGATCTCCGTCTGGCGCCGGCTGACCACGTACGACATGACGCCGTAAAGGCCGAGGGCAGCGAGCAACAGCGCGAGGACGCCGAAGAATCCAGACAGCATCGCCAGCAGCCGCTCGCGGGTCAGCGACGCGTTGACATAGTCGCGCAACGGCCGCAGCGTGAGCGCCAGATTCCTGTCCACGCCTTCAACCGCGGCGACTACTGGACGTGTCAGCAGGGCAGGCGAGCCAGAGGCCGACCGCACATTCAGGCTGATCGAGGACAACCCTAGTCCACCTCTTTGCTCGAACTGCGCCACCGGTACGTACATCGTCGGCGGGATCGCCGCACGAAGGTTGTTATAGACGGCGTCTTCGACCACGCCGACGACGGTGCGCGTCGGCAGTGTCTCGCTGGGATTGCCCAGCTCGCGGAGCGTGTGGCCAACGGGGTTCTGTCCGGCAAGGTACTTCCTGGCCGCCGTCTGATTGATCACGATGACTTCCGGCGCTCCCGCGCGATCGCGGTCGTTCAGATCGCGGCCGGCCGCCAGGCGGATGCCCATCGTCTTGAACCAGTCGGGCGAGATGTGATTCACGTACATCTCGCGATCGGTGGATGGCAACCTTCGGTCGTCCACCACATCGAGGGAGATGTTCCACGTGCTGCCGCTCACTGGCGTGACGATCGCCAGCGCAGCGGCGGAGACGCCGGGGAGGGCGGCGGCCGCGTGGCGGATGCGCTCGTACAGAAGAAGCCGTGACGCCAGGTCACCCTGGTAGCTTCGCGCGTTGATGTCGACCACCAGCACGGGATCGCGGTCGAATCCGAGCTTCAGGGACGCGAGCGACGAGAACGTCCGCACGAACAAGCCGGCGCCGACAATCAACACGATTGACAACGCCACTTGCGCGGCGACCAGTGCGCTGCCGACGCCGAAGCGGGAATCGCCTCGAATCAAACGGCCCTGTTCCTTGAGCGATTCCATCGGCTGGACGCGAACCGCCTGGAGCGCCGGCGCGACGCCGAACAGCAGCGTCGTCGCGACCGCGGCCAGCGTCGTGAACCCGAGCACCCGCCAATCAATGCCCAGATCGAGGAACACCATGTTGTTCTGCGTCGACAATTGCGCCACGAGCAGCCGGCTGCCCCAGCGCGCGAACATCAACCCCGTGAGCGCGCCGGCGGCCGACAACACCAGACTCTCTGCAAGCAGGAGCCGTGCGAGGCGCCAGCGCGACGAGCCGAGCGCCAGCCGCAGACTCAGCTCGTGCCGCCGAGCGGTCGCGCGCGCGAGCTGCAGGTTGGCGATGTTCGCGCACGCGATGAGGAGGACGAGCCCGACGACACCCATGAGGATGTACAAGGGCTGCTGGTAGCGCGCGCGCAGCGACGATGTGCCCGCGGCGGCGGATCGGACGCTGAATGGATCGGCCAGGAACCGCGCCGCGGTCTCGCGGCCGCTGATCCGGAGGTCGCGCGGCCTCGCGAAGCTGCGGTTGGATGCCGTGCAGTTGGGCGGTCGCCGCATCGACCGACTGCCCGGGCTTCAAGCGTGCCATCACGTTCAGCCACCACCACGTGCGGCGATCGAGGGAGCTCTCGCCTGGGTGGACGAGCGGCTCGTTGCCAATCGGAATGACGACGTCGAACACCCGGCCCACTTCCGGTCCAAAGAAATCGGGTGGTGTGACGCCGACGACCGTGTAGGCCGCCCGCTCGATGGTCAACCGCTTGCCGACGGCATCGGCCGCGCCACCGAAGCGCCGCTGCCAGAACTGATAGCTGATGACGGCGACCGGCCCCTCAGAGCCGCCTCCGCGCGCGTCGTCCGCCCACATGAAGGTGCGGCCCAGGATCGGCTGGACGCCAAGGACCTTGAAGAAATCGCCGCTGGCCCAGATCCCCGGGACGATCTGCGTTTCACCGCGTTCGGCCAGATTGAAGCTGGTCGAGGACCACGCACATGCGCTGTCGAACAACTCCGTGTGCCCGCGCAGCGTCTCCCACAACGGATTCGACCACGACGACCCGCGCTGCGGTGTGGATGAGTTGAGTACCTGGACGAGTCGTTCGGGCTCGCGGACCGGCAGCGTCCGGATCAACAGGCTGTTGACGATTGAAAAGATCGCGGTGTTCGCGCCGATCCCCAGCGCCAGCGAGAAAACCGCGACCGCCGTGACGACGGGCGTCGCCTTGAGCGTTCGCCACGCGTCGCGCAGATTACCCACTGGCGCCTCCGATCGTCATTGGACGAGTGCCACGCCCTATGGTTGGGTGTATCCGCGCGATCGATCTGTCGCGCGCCCGCGCTACCGCAGCTTAGCGGCCACGTTCCTGAACCACAACACGAGTTCGTCGCTCGCGCCTTTGATCGCATCCGGCAGGTTCTGGGTGAACTCGTTCAGGTCGTGCACTGGCGGCATGTGGCGAAAGAGGAGCCAGAGCCCAAGCGCGGTAATTCCCATGACGAAGAGCCCGTCCCAGATGGCGAACCAGGCATACGGATGTCCAAAGGCGTACTGGGAAGCGCGCCTGGCGGCACGAATGGGGGCCGCGACAAACTGAAACAGGACGACAAGAATCAGCAATGCGGCCCACATCGGCATGCCGGCCGGCAAGGGCAGCCCGAAGACCGCGCCGGTGCTGACGACCGACAGAATCGTCATGATCAGCACGATGAAGAGCGCCAGGTTCCCGAGGCTGAAGATTGGCAACATGAGACCGGCCCATTGGGGCGCGGTCGAAGACGCCATGGCGGGCCCCCACGACCGGCGGGTCCGGGCGCCCTCGCGCCACTGCCGCCGCCATTCGCGCCGCCGCTCCCGCATCTCGCGCTGCCAGCGCCGGCTTGTGGACTTCGCGCGGCTCTGAACATCCGCGGCAAATCTCTTCGCGTCGTCGACCACATCTTGAGCGTTGAACGGCGCCTGTCCATGCGCGGCCGCCCGCTCGTCAGCGGTGTGGGCCTCGGGAATGATGAAGGCCAGCGCCACGTATCCAAGGCAGGCCCAACCGAAGCTGAGCGCGGTCACGACGACGAACGCAATCCGCACGAAGACCACATCCACGTGGATGTACGCCGCGATGCCGTTGCAGACGCCTGCCCACATGGCGCCTTCTCTGATCCGGTAGAGTCGCTTCGGTCCGACGCGTTCCGCAGGTCTCGCGGTGTCGCTGCCCGGGGCGCCATTGCCGGCCGGCTGGCTGTCCGCTGCCTCGACTGGACCCATTTCCTTCACGACCTGGTCCATCTCGGCGGCCAGAATGACCGTCTTGTGCGGCCCGAGAAACCGGCCGCACTTCTCGGCGATCGCCTGCTCGAGATCGGCGAGGATTTCCGCCCTGTCCACGTTTTCTTTCAGCTGCGCCTCCGCGTGATCGAGGTACGCGCGCAGCGCCGCGAACGCGGCCTCGTCGAGCTGGTAGGCGTTGCCGTTCAGGTTGATCGTGACAACTTTCTGCATACCTACCTTCCCAGCTGAGTAATCGTCGTGTTGATGGCCTTCCAGTAATCGGACAACTCGACAAGCTGCGCCTTGCCCTTGGACGTGAGGGTGTAGTACTTGCGCGGCGGCCCTGCGTCCGATTCCTTCCAGACGTAGTCGACGAGCCCATCGCGACGCAGCTTGCTCAGGAGCGGGTAGAGCGTGCCTTCCTGTGTCGCGAACTCCGTCGTGCCGAGCCGCTCGAGCATGTCCGCGACGTACATCTCGCGGGTGGAGACAATCTTGAGGATGAGGAACTCGAGCAGTCCCTTGCGGATGGCAGTGAATTTCTCGTTCCCGCCCATAAGTCCCAATAAAGCTACCTTTTCAAAACAAGGTAGCAGTGTTGCCAAAGGATGTCAAGTGCCCGGCGTAGAGGATCCGGGATTGCGATCGCATCCATGGATCAGAAAACCTGTCGGCTTCGATCGATCGTTCAACGGCGAGCGGCCGATCATCGATCGCGCCATCCTCAGCCGCGATGCGTACCTCGTGACGTTCGTAGCGAATGGCTTCTGCTAGACTTGCGGATGAACCCGCGCGTCGGACCGCGGTCCGGATCCTGTGCAAGTTCAGCCGACGAACCGCGTCAGGGCCGGAAGGCAGCAGCGCTAAGTCGATCCTGTGCTGTGCCGCAGGCCCTCCGGGCCGCGGTCGGACGAGCGTTACCCGGTCCTTCCATGTCCCATATAGCCCTCGCCCGCAAGTGGCGTCCGCAGCGATTCGAAGACGTCATCGGCCAGCGGGGCGCGGTAGAGACGCTCAAGAACGCCATCACGTCCGGACGGCTCGCGCAGGCGTTCATCTTCGCGGGACCGCGAGGCGTCGGCAAGACGACCACGGCGCGGATCCTTGCGCGCGCTCTCAACTGTGTGAACGGTCCGACGCCTGAGCCCTGCGGAGTGTGCGACGCGTGCGTCGAAATCGCCGAGAGCCGCGACGTCGACGTCTTTGAGATCGACGCCGCCACCTATACCGGCATCGACGACGTCCGCGAAGTCATCGTCGAGCCGCTCGGCATGCGGCCCATGCGCGACCGGTTCAAAGTTTTCATCATTGACGAAGTACACCGCCTGTCGAAACACGCATTCGACGCGTTGCTGAAGTCGATCGAAGAGCCGCCGCCGTACGTGAAATTCATGATGGCGACGACCGAGCTGCACTCGGTGCCGCCCACCATCCAGTCGCGGTCGCAGGTCTTCGAGCTGAAGAGCCTGCCGTTCATGGCGATACGCGAGCAGTTGAAGCGTGTCACCTCCAGCGAGCAGGTGCACGTGGACGACGGCGCGCTGGCGCTGGTCGCGCGCTCGGCCGAAGGCAGCATGCGCGACGCACTGAGCGCGCTCGATCAGGTCCTGGCCTTCACGACCGATCGCGTGTCGGTCTCGGATGTAAGCACCGTGCTCGGCCTTATCGGCCGCGACCTGCAGTTTCAGATCGTCGAGACCGTGGCGCGGGAGGACATCGCGGAGGTCTTCGCCCTGGCCGGGTCGATCGTCGAGGCGGGCTTCGACCTGCGGATCGTCTGCCGCGAACTGGCGCGCCTCATGCGCGACCTGATGGTCGTCAAGATCGATCCCAGCCGGCTTGACGATGCGGAGATCGCCGGCGAGGGAGAGCGCGAGCCCCTGAAGACTCTGGCGGCCCAATTCTCGCGCGAAGATCTCATGCGGTCGTTCGACCTGCTGTCGCGGACCGAGTACGAAATCAAGGGATCGTCTCAGCCGCGTCATCATCTGGAAATGGCGCTGGTGAAGTGGATTCACCTGAGGAAGCTGACCCCGCTGACTGAGCTCATCGCAGCTTTCGAAGGAGGACAGGCCCCCAGCCCCAGGCCTCAGGCCCAGGACGTTCGAGGGGCAACGGTTGGGGCTCGACGTTCCACGGCTCCGGCCCAGGCGGTTCCGGTCCAGGCCTCCGTCCCGCCAGACTCGGCGACTTCAGCAAGGCCTCAAGGCTCGAAGGGCGAGCCCCACGCCTCGAGCCCCACGCCTCAGTCCGATCCGAAGTCCGCCCTTCTGTCGGCGATTCGCGAACGCAACAAAGTCTTCTACAGCATGGTGGTGGCGCAGGCGAAGAGCGTCGAGGTTGAGCCCGACGGCGTCGTGTTCACGTTCGCGCCTGTCCACAAGTCGCTGCGCGCCGAGTTCGAGCGCCAGCGCGCGCTCGTCGAGGAGCTGGCACAAGCGGCCGCCGGTCGAAAACTCAATGTCATTACGCGGGAAGGGCAGCCATCCTCCACGTCCGCGTCCTCGGAGACGGACGCAGCCGCCCGGCGCAAGGCCGATCTGACCGCCCGGGCCAAAGCTGAACCGTCCGTGCAGGCCGTGCTCGACGTGTTCGGTGGAAACATCGAGGATGTAGAGGAGATCAAATAGGAGTCAACCCTTCCGAATAAGAGAAGATGACACCATGAACATTCAGAAAATGATGCAGCAGGCGCAGGAGATGCAGGAAAAGCTGCAGCGCGAGATGGCCGACATGCGCGTGGAGGCGACCGCCGGCGGCGGCATGGTCAGCGTCGTCATCAATGGCCACAAGCAGCTGCAGTCGCTCAAGATCGATCCGGAAGTGGTGTCGAAGGACGACGTCGACATGCTGCAGGATCTGATCGTCGCCGCCATCAATGATGCCCATCGGAAGGTGGACGGGGCCCTGGCGAGCCAGATGCAGGGCATGATGGGCGGCTTGAAGCTTCCCGGCCTGACGTAATGGCGCGTCCGGATCCGCTCGCCTCGCTGGTCGAGGCGCTCCAGCGTCTGCCCGGCATCGGCGCTCGCAGCGCACAGCGGCTTGCGTACCATGTGCTCAAGACCCCGCGCGAAGAAGTTGACGCGCTTTGTGAGGCCATGCTGGACGTCAAGGAGCGCGTGACCTACTGCTCCGTCTGCAGCAATATCACCAATGTCGATCCGTGCGCGTATTGCACGGCGGCCGATCGCGACGCCCGCCTGATCTGTGTCGTCGAGCAGCCGGAGAACATCGCAGCGGTGGAAAAGACTCGAGGGTTCCGCGGCCGGTATCACGTGCTCATGGGCGCAATCGCGCCGCTGCACGGCATCGGTCCCGACGATCTGAAGATCAAGAGCCTGCTCGCCCGTGTGGCCGAAGGCGGCGTCGAGGAAATCATTCTCGCAACCAATCCCAACGTCGAAGGCGAGGCGACGGCGCTCTATCTGGCCAGGCTGCTCAAGCCGCTCGGCGTGCGCGTCACGCGAATCGGGATGGGCGTCCCGGTCGGCAGCGACCTCGACTACGCCGATGAGTTCACGATGTCGAAAGCCATGGAGGGTAGGCGAGAGATGTGAAAACGGCAGAGCGCAGCATCCGCGCTATGGTTCTCCGGTCTCGATCATGTCCCGCACGCGGATACCTTTTCGAACGCTGAGGGCGATTCCAACAGCCGCCCATACCAGCATGCGCCCTTTTCGCACCAGCGCGATCGCCACGCCCACCGCGGACGTGAAGCCCACGGCCGGCGCCACGATGGCCGTGCTGGACTCATCGACGCCGATCCTGAGCGGCATGGCCCGGAACACGACGTTGACAATACGGTTGAACGTGTCGAGGACGAACGCCGCCAGCGGCGCCGATCGCCCGGTAATCAGCCAGATCGTGTAGTAGGACTCGGCGAAGCTCAAGACGTGAAAGGCGCTTTCGCACGCGAGGACGCCGCCGAGGCGTCCAGGCGACTGACGGGCGAACGTGTACGTGGTGGTTTCGAAGCGCCGCACTCGCCCGGCGAGGCCGCGGAAGATCTGAAAAGGCATTCGAGCCAGCGTGGCACTGATCACGGCCGGTTCGCGCCACGCAAGCCAGAAGGCGCCGGCCAGGACGCCGGCCATCAGGCCGAGCGATACGAACCCGGCCACGCGCAGCTCCGGGGGAACGGCAAACGCCTCGAGCATCGCGATCGTGCCCAGGACGATGAACATCGCCACTGAAAGGCTGTAGAAGAAATTCTCGGCGGTCAGCGCGGCCAGAGACCGGGCGGCCGGCGCTTCGTCGCGAAGGTACAGCGCTTTCGCCGGTTCGCTGATCAGCAGGCTGAGCGGCGTCAGGTTGCCGATCGCGTCGCCGGCGATCGTTGCGCCGATCGCGCCCTTCAGCGAAAGGCGACCGCCCATCAACGTCGTCCACGCGAGCGACCGGAGGCCGAACCGGACGAAGGACGCCGCGAGAATCGCGAGGAATCCCCAGCCGACTTCCGCCAGCGCCGCCGCGATTTGATCGGGATGAGCCTGTTTGATCTGCCAGACGAGCAATCCCAGGCCGAAGATCAAGAGCAGCGCGCTGACGAGGACTCGCCCGGTGGCAAGTCGCGGCGACGGCCCGGCGGGCGGCATGAAACGACAGCATATAATCCCCTGATGCTTCCTGCCGCGTACACGACTCCTGCCGCCGTCGTTCTCGTTGTCGGCGGCCTGCTGTCCTGTTTTGCGGGGTACCGGCTGTTCCGCGTGGTTCTCGGACTGTACGGATTCATTCTCGGAGCGGCCATCACCACTTCTGTGTGGGGCGCGTCCGGCACGATTGCGCTCGTCGTGGCGGCGGTCGTCGGCGGGATCGTCGGCGCCCTGCTGATGATCGCCGCGTACTTCGTCGGGGTGGGATTGATCGGCGCCGGCCTCGCCTCGCTGGCGCTCGACTCCGGATGGCACGCCGTGCGACACGCGGACCCGCCGACCGTGGTGCTCGTCGTGGTCGCCGTGCTGGGCGCGCTGGCGGCGCTTTCCATCGTGCGCTACGTCGTCGTGTTTGGCACGGCGCTCGGCGGGTCGTGGACGACGGTTCTTGGATCGCTGGCGCTGGCCGGGGAGCGCGTGCCGGGCCACGCCGCGCCGGCCAACGTGTGGGTGTTGTACCCGCTCGGCCCGCCACCGACGCAGTGGTGGATCTACGTCGTCTGGTTCGCGCTGGCGCTCCTTGGCGCCATCGTGCAGTTGGCGACGACAACCAGGCTGGGCGGCGCGAAGAAAGCGGCGCCGAAGAAGGCGTGAGCGCCGGCCCGGCGCGATTACATTTCAAAAGGAGAAGCCATGGCCACGTTTTCCCGTAATGCCACTGTGGATTGGAAGGGCTCGCTGCTCGAGGGATCCGGTGACGCGAAGGCCGGGACGGGGGCCTTCTCGCTGCCCGTCACATTTCCGCACCGCATCGGCGACCCGGAGGGCGGCACCAGCCCGGAGGAGTTGATTGCGGCAGCCCACGCGGTCTGCTATGCGATGGTCATCGCCGGGGCGATCGGGAAGAAGGGGGGATCGACCGACCGGACGTCGGTCACCTGCACGGTCACAGCCGACAAGAGCGACGCGGGCATCAAGATCACCACGTCAAAGTTGAATGTGTCTGTGCAGGGTTTGAAGGGCATCGAGCCCGGCGCGTTCGACGCCTTTGCGAAGGACGCGGAGAAGGGCTGCCCGGTCTCGAACGCGCTCAGGGGCAATCTGAACATCGAGGTCGTCACGAGTGTGAGTTGATGAAGGGGAACGGGCAGTCTTTCCTTGATTGTCCCGTTGCCGCATCAGCGAACGCCAGCGATGATCTCGACCGCGCGCTCGCCGGGACGAACGAGCAAGCCGTCGAGCGACGTCTGGGCGGTCGAGAAGGTCCTCGATTTCTTCAGATGGAGAGACAGCCCGTTGGGGCGCAGGTCGACCCGTTGCGCGGCGCCGTCGTCGATGACGTCTGGTTGATAGGGCAGGAATGCGCCGGCGGTTTCCGGCCGCCCCGTGTCGACGGTGAGGAGCAGTTCCTGTGGTCCAACCGAGGCGGAGGCGGTCCAAACTGCCGGCATGGCCACGGGCAGGGTTGCGCGCACGTTCGCAAAGAGGTCTGCGTACTCTGACGGGCTGTCCATGCCTATCGCGAGCGCTCTCGTGACTCTCGCGGACTCCTTTACACACACGTCTTTGCAGACCTGATACTCGACGCGCGCTTGAATGTCGAGCGCCGTCGACGTCCCACCTTCGGCCACGCGAACGGATGCGAGCAGCATGACCGCATGCTCGTAGCCGTAGGTCGTGTCGCCGGGCGCGGCGAAGCGCGTGGGCATCGGCCATTCAAGGTCGCCAACGGACAGATCGGTCGGCGCGGTCCACACGACCGCCGGCGCGCCGCCCGATTCGCCAGGGTTGCGCCAATAGATGTGCCAGCCGTCGTCGATCACGAACCGGATGCCCAGGGTGCTCGTGCCGCCCGACGCAATCGCCAGGGACTCCGAGAGCAGCTCGATCTTCGCGTGCGTCGCGCGCTGAGGGCGGGCCGCGGACAACGACAAGCACGCCACACACGCCAGCCGTGCGACAAGCGCCCACGATTGAGACCGCCCGTTCAGCCCTCGCATCTCATCTCGCGCGCGCGGACTCGCGCCTGCCGGCGCCGCCGTGTCGGATTCCTTGAACTCTTCGATCATCTTCTGAGTGAACGCGGGGATGTCGTCCGGGCGCCTCGACGACACGACGCCCGCGATCGACGACGACTTCGCGGTCGACCCACGTGGCGCCGGCGTTCTTCAGGTCGGTTTTGATTGACGGGTACGAGGTCATCTGCAGGCCCCTCGCGACGCCTGCTTCGATCAGCGCCCAGGGACCGTGGCAGATCGCGGCAATCGGCTTCCCGGCGTCGAACATCTGCCGGATGAACCGGATAGCCTTCTCGTTCGTACGGAGACGGTCCGGATTCATGACCCCGCCGGGAAGCAGAAGCGCGTCGTACTCGTCGGGCCGCGCCTGGTCGAGCGGACGGTCGACCGTGATCTTATTGCCCCAGTCCGTGTGGTTCCATCCCCGGACGGTGCCATCTTCCGGGGAAATCACTTCCACTTTGGCGCCAGGCGCCTCGAGCGTGTCTTTGGGCTCGAGCAGCTTGATCTGCTCGAATCCCGCCGCGACGATTGCGGCCACGCGCTTCCCCTGGAGGGCGGTCGCCACTTTGTACCCCTTTCTTGCTTTCTTGCGATGATCCAAGGAGACACGTGCAACGTGGGGGCCAGTGGCCGGGCGCGCAGAATGGGACTTCAGCGCTCAGGATTGTTCAACGATCGGACGCCTGGGATTCGAGACGATACAGACGCTCGAGCCGTCAGGCCGCGTGGCGTCACGGCGCGGCGGGCGTCCGAGGCTGGCGAGGCGTCTGCGAATCGCCGAGCCTCGCTGCTCGAGGCGCTGGTTGCGCGGGGGCGGCCGCGCCACTAGAATTGAGGGTCTTGTCCGCCTGAGTGCGCGACGACGGCGGGACAAGCTGTGCTGTCGCCCGGAGACGGCAACGCCTCGATCGTCCGCCAAACGCGCGCCTGCCTGTTCCTCGGTAGCTCAATGGCAGAGCATCCGGCTGTTAACCGGAGGGTTGCTGGTTCGAGTCCAGCCCGAGGAGCCAACTCATTCAAAATCAATGACTTCAGCGCCGATTTTCGTCGCGCTGATTGCCGAAAACGACTTTGCCCTTTTCTCGCCCTTTTCAGTTAAGCATTTCGATCGAATCCGTATAGTTTTTTCTCCGCCTCAGAGGGGAAACTTGATCGCTGTCCTTTCGCAGGTTGCGTCAGCCTCCGGAGTTTACCCGGACGGTCGCTGATTCGAACACCGCGCCGTTGAGCGCTGCTCGCTCTTATGTCCTGGAGCGAGCCTCGCAGCGACTGAGAGCCTTGCGCCCCCGCTCCAAGTCGCCAGCCATTGGTCTACATGTGGACGCGTCCGAACGCATCGTCATCGATCTGGGTCATTACCTGGGCGAGGACGACGACCTGGCCGATTTGCCCGGACCGGCGCTCACGCTGGCGATGGCCTCCACGTCAATTGTCGCATGGGTAACGACCACAAGCCAAGGGCGTTCCTGTCCACCAACGTCTGGTGCTGGCGGCGCTCTCGTCGCAAAACGTTGTCGCGGTGAGCTCATCGCGAAGCTTCGATCTCCGGGTCTTCCGAGATTCTTCGGCGCTGCCCAGCGTGTGGCGTCACGGCGTGATCCGCGAGTGGGAGCACACGCTCTGGGACCGGCGGCCGGCGCCGCCCTTCAGTCCTTCTTGAGCGCCCGTCGCCGGGCTGCCCACGCCTTGCGCAGCCGTTCGCGCTGCGCGGGTGTCCGTCGCTGGACGGGACTACGTTCTGAGGGCAGTCGTTTCACCTTCGCCGAGTCTCCTCGGCTGGTCTTTGGAGCCGACGACGTCTTGGTGCGCCTGCGGGCGCCGCCCGGCCGCGCGGGAGACGATGTCGTGGGCGGCTTCTCGGTCGGTGGTCCGACAGCCACGTCGAATCCCGAAGACGTCCGCCAGCGATGACTCGTCGACGATGAGGCGCGAGCCCGAAGCGCCGCCGCGTCCGGAGACGAGCGAAGCAGCGGCCGCCGAGCGCCGGCGCTCCCGACGAGATCCGCCTCTTCACCTGGCGCAGCTGAAGAGCAGCGCCGGGCTCGACATCGAGCCGGGCGCCGACGCCGTACAGCACCGCCGCGACGTGCTTGCACATGCAGGCCGCGTCCGGGCAACTGCAGGCGAACTGTATCTCCGCGGCGAGGAAACAGGCCTGTTCCACTCGGCGCACAGCGCGTCATGACGCGGTCTCGACAGTCGTCCCTGCAGCAGCTCGATGACCGAGTCGATGGCGCCCGACACGTCGCGACAGACTCGCGCCATCGTGGCGCCGGCAGCGGCCTGACCGTGATGGCACGTCATAGAGATCGGAACCGCTGACGAGCGCCGTCACCACACCCGGCGCGATCTGAAGATCGACGACCGAGCCGTTGCGGACGTAGCTGCGACCGCGCGGCAGCCGGTTGGCGAAGTCGCTGTACCGTTCGAGGTTGTCGCACCACGACTCGCCCCAGAACGTCGTCGCGATCTTGCGCCCTTCGATGACGACCGGCGCGACCGGCCGTCCCTTGTGCGAAGTTGGGCCAGGCGCCGCGCGGCCTGCGCCCGGCGCGACGCGACGGTGACGTACGGCGCGAAGCCGTACATGTACGAATATGAAACGTCCGCCCACCGGTGCCACGCTGCGTCTCGCCTCATCTCACGTCTCCGCCGCCGCCCGTTGGATGTCGAGCGCGACCAGCCGCAGCAGCTCGTCGTCTGGCATCTCGGTCAGCGCCAGTTCGGCGCTGCCGACCGCCCGCGAGGATCTCGTCCGAGAGCCGCCGCTTCGACGCGATCAGCATGTCGATCTTCTCTTCGACCGTGCCGCGGCACAGGAACTTGTGGACGAGCACCGGTTTGCGTCTGACCGATCCGAAACGCCCGATCGGTCGCCTGGTCCTCGACCGCCGGATTCCACCAGCGGTCGAAGTGTATGACATGCGACGCGGCCGTGAGATTGAGGCCGGTGCCGCCGGCCTTGAGCGACAGCACGAAGAACGGCGTCGCCTCGTCCTCCTGAAATCGCGTCACGAGCGTGCGCCGCTCGGCGACCGGCGTGCCGCCGTGCGAGCACGAGCCCGGCCGACCGAAGACGGATCCGAGAAGCGCCGCAAGCGCGCGCGGTGATCTCGCGGAACTGCGTGAAGACGAGGCCTTCTCCTGCCGCGCCGCGATCGTCTCGGCGATCTCGCGCAGCCGCCGAAACTTGCCGCTGTCGTCTCGCTCCACTCGACCGTCGCCGAGCCATTGCGACGGGTGATTGCAGATCTGCTTGAACCGCATGAGGTAGGCGAGCACGAGCCCTCGCCGCTCGATCGCCCTCACGCGTCGCGAGCCGCTGCGCCATGTTCGTCTACCGCTTGCTGATACAGCGCGGCCTGCCGCGGCGACAGCGGGCAAAACGCCGCCACCTCCGTCTTCGTCGGCAGATCGCGGATGACCTCCGGATCCGTCTTCATCCGCCGGAGGATGTACGGTCGCACCAGCTCGCGCAGCGGGCCGAACGTCGGCTGCGGCGCGGCCGCCATCGACTTCGTCCATCGCGCGAACGTCTGATGCGCGCCGAGCAGGCCGGGATTGATCGAAGTCGAAGATCGACCAGAGGTCCGTCAGACGGTTCTCGACGGGCGTGCCCGTCAGCGCGATTCGCGCGCGCGCCTCGAGTCGCCTTTGCCGCCCGCGTCTGCCGCGCCGCCGGATTCTTGATGGCCTGCGCCTCGTCCAGGACGACGAGATCCCAGCGCGCGGCGCGATCCACGGCGACACGCAGCAGTGTGCCGTAGCTCGTGAGGACGACGTCGTACTGCGTGGCAGCGAAGCCGGATCAACGGCGAGCAGATCGGCGCGCGGCATCGCCGACTGATGCGCGACGAGCACGCGAAGCGCGGCGTGAACCGCGCCATCTCTGACGTCCAGTTGGCGACGAGCGAAGCCGGCGCGACGATGAGCGTCGGCGGCGACGTTCGCTCGGCATGAGCCTCGTCGAGTCAGCCGAACTCGGATCGGCCGACGATGAGCGCGAGCACCTGGACCGTCTTGCCGAGGCCCATGTCGTCAGCGAGACACGCGCCAAGCCCGAGCGACGAGAGCAGATGCAGCCAGCGCAGGCCGACTTGCTGGTACGGCCGCAGCGTCGCCTGGAATCGCGGTCCGGTCTCCGGGACGTCGCGCGATCCTTCGGGACTTCGCAGTCCGGCGAGCGTCTCGCGCAGCCACGTGCCCGCGGCAACCTCGGACCACTCGCGCGTCGTCCGCGCGCTCGGCCGAATCCTCGCTCCTGCCGGCGCCGGCGACGAGGCGCATGGCTTCCGCGAAGGTGACGCCGTGTCTTTCGACAGCCGTTCGATGCGCTCGAACTCGCCGATCATTCGCTGCAGCGCGTCGCGCTTACTTCGACCCATCGTCCGCGGATGAAATGCAGCCCGTCGGCGGCCGAGAGCAGCGATGCGATTCCTGCTTCGTCAGCGTCTCGCCGTCGAGCGTGACGTCCATGTGGAAGTCGAGCAGCGCCTCACGCCGATACCCGACGGCGCTTTCGTGCCGACCGTGGCCGTCGCCCGCGGACGCGGCGGCCGGCCCGTCTTCCACGACGCAGGCAGCCGCACGATGAGGCCGGCGGCTTCGAACTGCGGGACGCTGCAGGAATCGATACGCGTCAGCCGCGGTCCAGCGCAGCGGATGGAAGACGTCGCCGCTGTCCACCATCGCTCTTCAGCCACTCGCACGCGTCGGCGGCGCGTTGCAGAGGCACGAGAAGCGCGAGCAGTTTCGACCGGTTCGCCTCGCCCGCGTATTCCGTGAGCGCGCGTCCGAGCGGCGCGTGCTGCGCGGCGCCGGAGGCGGAGAGCGACGTCGTGTACGACGCGAGAAACGCGAACGGCGTTTCCGGATCGAGCTTGTACTCGCGAGATTGAAATGGACGCGGCCGACGACGCTCCACGCCGGGTGTCGATCGTGAAGGAATGCCTGGAGCGATTGTCGCGACTGCCGCAAGGGCATCGTGAAAGGCCGTGTCGAGCGCCGTCCAGAGTCGGTGAGCACCTGCGCGTTCAGATACTCGAGGCCGGTCATCGGCGGGGCGCCGGCCGCGATTGTCAGAGAATGTCGGACGCTGGCGGCGCGATCGCCGTTCGTCCGCCACGTTCGACGCATGACAGACAGCCGTCACATACTGAGCCGCAAAGGCGCGCCAGAATGCGAAGACGGCCGGCAGCGGCGTCTGGACTTCGGACGCGCCGAGCTGGAGCAGACCCGGGCCCGCGCCCTCAGCAAACGCTGTCTCGAGACGTTCCGCCGCCGCGGCGTCGATCGGCGGCGCGGCGTCTTCGGGCGCCGCGACGAGATGGCCGTGCGGCGTGACATGCAGCGTCAGAAACGGCTCCTGTCCAGTCATGCGCACGGTGGTGATCCTACACGTCAGCGTGCGTCCTGAGCTTCCTGTGGGTTGGCAAGCTCTCGCGCTCGACGCGATCCGCCACGACCTTGGTGTTCGAGAACGGTTCCAAGAGGCAAGTGCGAGACGCCGGTGGGACGTGATCAAGGCGAGGCGGACTTGCGCTCGACTTCGCGCGTCGCTCGCTACGGCAGCCGGTTCGATCCGGCCGAGCGTCTCTAGTTTGCTCGCGCGCTCCCAGAGGGCTTGGAGTTCCTGCTGGTGGAGTGTCGCCCATTCTGCGACTAAGCCTTGCGCTCGCGGCGGTAACTTGCCTGAAAGGATTGCCAGGTTGCTGATCGTGATTCTGGCCTCGTGCTCAACGTATTCAGCGTGAAAGTGCGGCGGGGCGTGATCCGCAAAGTACATCTTGATTACGATGCCGTAGAAACGGGAGATCTCAGGCATCCGCGTGGACAGACCGCAAGGTCGGAAAGACCTCCTCAGGCGTCTTTCCCGTCAGACGCATGTACATGGCATCGGGGCAAGCATCAGTTGGGCCCCCACTCGATCGCACCGTGGGATCCAATTCGAACCGACTCGAAGAACCTCGCGTCCTGCCAGCCTCGAACACGCCCCGGCCGGCCAGGTCGGAGAGATCAACGACTCCCTCAGTTCCGTCGTCGTCCTTCAGCCAGATGCGGTAATCCGCCAGTGCTTTGACCTCAACGGGTTTCGCCATCTTCGCCTGCTCAAGTGACACGAGAATAGGATACCGCTACCTGCTCGATGCCAAGAAACCTTGCCCTTTTCTTGCCCTTTGGACGCCACAACGGCCGGCCACTCGCGGCAAAGCCCGGCAAACGTTTTTTGGCGAACGCGCCAATGTTTATCGGCTCTCAGGCTGCGTCCGGCCACTCGCGGCAAGCCGACGCAACATGCGGCAAGTGCCCTGATTTTCCCCTCTCCAGAAACCGTCCTGAAGAAGATCAGGCGCCGGTCTGCGGTTCGACGAGTTGAAGCCCCAGCGTCGCGGCTCTCTTCTTGAGCAGGTGCACCTCGTGCTCGCGGTGTCGTGCCTCGTAGTCCTGCAGACCCTGATCGACATACGCGTGTCCCCACTTCAGCAGGCGATACACCAAGCGGGCGAGCTTGTGGGCCATGGCCGTGATGGCTTTCGGCGCGCCGAGTCGAGCGCGGAGGCGACGGTATTGGGCACCCAGGTAGCTCTGACTCCTCAGTAAGGTGGTGGCCGCCAGCCGTAAGGCGGTGGCGGCTCGATTGACGACGTGCCGGGTCCCTTTCCGCAGGACGCGGTCGCCGCTGATGCGATTGTCGGGACAGAGGCCGAGCCACGAGGCAAAATGCGCTTCGGTCTTCCAGCGCGACATGTCGAACCGACTTCGCTGATGAGCGTCTGCGCCACGCCGACATCGACGCCGTCAATCCGAGTGAGGTCGACCCCGCTGATGCGGTGCAGTTCACGGCCCAGGTCAAACTGCGGGGCATGACTGCCCGCTTTCCGCCGTCGCTTGGGACCTGAGCGCCGCGCTTGAAGTGCCGTGGGGGACCGCTCGCCCTCGGGGGCCGAGTCGGTCACCTTGCCGGCGATCCCCTTCAGGTGGTGTTCGAGCGCCTGATCGCATTCGGTAATCCGCTGCTGATAGGTATCGTACATGTCGACTTCCTGCTTCAGGACAAACAGCAGGTCCGGTTGCCACGTTCCTTCGAGACTTTTGGTGATCTCGTCCCGTGTGGCGTGAATGCCGGGGTGGCTCAAGGCGGCGAGCTGCGCGGGATCCCGCTCGCCCGCGAGGATGGCGCGGACAATCCGCTGCCCCGTCCAGCCGCTCAGATCACTGATGACATTCGCCAGTTGGATGTTCATCTGAGTCAGCACCTTTTGCATCCGCTGGATGCACGTGCTGACCGCGTGCACATGCGCGCCGCGTTGGCGCCAGTAAGTCCGCACGACACGAATCTCGGTGGGCGGGTGAAAGGAGTTCCGGAGCAGTCCGTAGGTGTGGAGCTTCAGGAGCCACTGGCTCTCTTGCACATCGCTCTTTCGCCCGGGCAGATTCTTCGTGTGTCGCGCGTTCACCAAATAGACCTCAAGACCCCTCGCGTCCAAGATCTCGTACAGGGGAATCCAGTAGACGCCAGTTGATTGCATCGCGACGGTGGTCACGCCACAGTGCTCTAACCAGTCCGCCAGGCGATGCAAGTCCGCGGTGAAACATTCAAACCGACGGACCGAGTCCGGGTCTCGATCCGGCCGGACCGCGACGTAATGCGCGCTGTTGCCGACGTCGATCCCGGCGGCGTGGGGATGCATCACGTTGAGGCCCGGGTCCTCGACCCGCAGCCGCCGAGCTAATTCTTTCCGCTGTTTCCGAGTCAGGCCTGAGGCCGGTGTCGCGACCATCGTGGTCCTCCTGTCGTGAGTCAGACCAGGGAACGGCCCGGTTGCGGTGGGCGTGTGAGTCTCTCCAACGGGGTCACAATCCTCTCGACCGTCGACGAGGATCGGCCACCATATCAGCGACCGCTGGGACCGGAGCCATGCTGTTAAACGGGCAGGAGCGCGCCAGTATGCAAATTCGGCCGTAGCTTGCCGCACCTGGTCGTCGGTACAATCGCATCACGCCGACCCTTCCACAAGTTTCTGTGTCCAGCGACGGTGCCCAAGCACCGTGGATGCTGTTAACCGGAGGGTTGCTGGTTCGAGTCCAGCCCGAGGAGCCAAATCCTTTCGAATCAATAAGTTATGAGGGCCATTTTTCGGGTCCACGTCTCGCGAATGACTTTGCCCTTTTCTTGCCTTTTCTTGTCGCTGAAGTGGCGGCACCTGCTCGTCAATTCCGCATCTCGGTCGAGGAGAAATCGATCCCAATTGATTCGCTAAACGCACGACCGTCCGGTGTCTACTCGGAGGGTCGCTGATTCGGGCTCTTTGCCTTCGCTGCAGACCCCACGCGGCATGCGCCTTCACGAGAAGGCGCGCCGCGCTCGAGGTGGTGATGAGCCGGGCCACGCGACGCGATTCCATCTGAGGTCAGTCTCTGGCATGATGCGGCGTTCAGTCATGGCTGTGCGGACACACGGGTAATCAGGCGCTCCGATCAGTCGGGTCTCTTGTCAACTGAAGTCCTTCAGTTCCTCCGAATGAGCTGGATCACATGGGCGTTATCTTCATCAGCCATTCGAGCAAGAACAATCCGCAGGCTGTCGAGGTCCGCGAGTGGTTACGCGCGAACGGGTGGCGCGACACCTTTCTCGATCTCGATCCGGCGGAAGGCCTCGCGCCAGGTCAGCGCTGGCAGGAGGAGTTGAAAAAGGCAGGCGAGCGTTGCTCAGCGGTCGTCGTGCTCATTTCGCCCGACTGGGTGGCGTCCAAATGGTGTCAAGTCGAATTCTTGGTTGCTTCACAGTTGGGCAAGCGGGTTTTCGGAGTTATCGTCGCGCCAACCGCTTTTGCTGACCTACCGGTCGAACTCACGGCGCACTATCAGATCGCGGATATCTCCGAACTGGTCACGCGGGGTGATGGTCTTGAGCGCCTTCGCTGGGGACTCAAGCGTGCCGGTCTGCATCCTGGTGACTTTCCTTGGCCACCTCCGGATGAGCCCGGGCGTCGGCCGTATCCTGGTTTGCGAGGCCTTGAGGAGGCGGACGCGGGAATTTTTTTTGGCCGCGACACGGCAATCACTCGCGGCCTCGACACGCTGCGGCGCATGCGCGACGGGGCGCCCGAACGTCTGCTCGTTATCCTCGGTGCGTCCGGTGCCGGTAAGTCCAGTTTCCTAAGAGCAGGTGTCCTGGCTCGTCTGCGCCGCGATGAGGAGCACTTTCTTGTTCTCCCCACGCTTCGTCCAGGGCGTTCACCGTTGACGGGGCGCCAAGGTCTCCTGCACGCGCTGGATGTGCCGGTTGTCCCAGAGCCTGACGCCCTCCGGCACCGCCTGCGTGAGCTCCGGGTTCCTGTAGTCGATCGCCTCGAACGGTTCGCCACCGCGGCGCGCGAGACCCATCACATCAGGCCGCCAACGATCGTGCTCCCGATTGATCAAGCAGAAGAACTCCTCGATGGCGCCAGTCCAGACAGCCAGGCCGTCTTCGATCTGATTCGGACAGCGCTTGCCGTTGATGACAACGTGATCGTCGTCCTGACGATCCGTTCGGACAACTACGCCAGTTTGCAGGCGGAGCGTTACCTGGCTGAGGTCCCGCGGCTACCGTTCGATCTCCCCTCGCTCTCGCTCTCGGCGTTTAAGCAAGTCATCGAAGGACCGGGCCGCTTGGCGCAGCCGCCGATCGTGTTCGAGGCGGCCCTCACCGAACGACTCGTCGCCGACCTCGATCAGCCAGACGCCCTCCCTCTGCTCGCGTTTACGCTGGAGCGACTGGCAACCGACTACGGTGCACACGGCGAGGTGGGGCTTCACGACTACGCCGAGGGCTTGGGCGGTCTGGAAGGGGCGATTAACAAGGCGGTCGATGCGGCGTTCGATGCAGCCACAGCCGATGCCGAGCTGCCGAATGAAAGAAAGGCACTAGAGGAGCTCGCCCGCGTCACATTCATTCCGTGGTTCGTAAGAGTGGACGATGTCGAGGGCGTACCGAAGCGCCGGGTGGCGACAATCGGAGACTTGCCCGCACAAACCCTTCCGTTGGTGCACCATTTTGTCGACCAGCGGCTCCTTGTTTCGAACACGCGTGGGGACAAGCACACGTTCGAGGTATCTCACGAATCCGTCTTGCGAAACTGGCACCAATTGAGCGGCTGGATCGACGACGAGCGAGCGAATTTGCTCGTCCTCGACGCGGTGCGTCGCGCAGCGCTCGAGTGGGATCGTGCGGCTAAAACAGGAGGGGCCACCACAGATTTGTTGTCCATCGAGGCGAACGACTGGCCCAGGCCGAGCGCTTGCTCCACCGGCCCGACTACGCCCTATTGCTCGTCGAGAGCCGTGGTAGTTCTTAGCCGTCTGTCGCGGACACGAGGATCGTGAGCGCGTCGATTTCGAAGAACGGCTGCAACGGGAACGTCAACAGCTCGATCGTCAGCGGCGGCTTCAGCGACGCGCGGCAGGTGCGCTCGCGCTGGTGGGACTTGCGGCGCTGGCCTTCAGCTTCTTTGCCATCGCGCAGTCGCGGGCCGCAAGTCACGAAACCTCTCTGTTGTTGACCAGCTACGCGCAACGGGCGATCGCGGACGGTCAGCCCGAACGCGGCGCGCGTTTCGCGATCATCGCCGCGCGACAAGGATGGCTCACGGTCGCTGATGCCAGAGCGGCACCCACGCTCGCGAGTGCGGCCAGTCGTGCGTCGCTGCTGTTTGAATTGTCCGGGCACGCGGGATCCGCTCACTGGTCCCAGTCCTCTGACGGCAAACGGTGGCTCTCGTGGGGCGACGACCGGACGGCAAGGGTCTGGGACGCGACATCGGGCAGGGAGATCGCACGTCAGACACATTCGGCTGTCGTCAGGGGTGCAGTCTGTTCGCCAGACAGCCTGCGGGTCCTCTCTCGGGCCGACGACGGGACCGCGCGAGTCTGGGACGCGAAGTCGGGCATTGAGATCGCCCGCCAGTCGCATGAAGCCGGCGTCTGGCGGTGGACGCGATCTTTGCGGCCGATGGCCTGCCGAGTACCTCTCCTGGGGCCGTGAGGATGGGATCGCGCGAGTCTGGGACGCGAAGTCGGGCGCTGAGATTGCGCGCCAAACACATCCGGGCGGCGTGGCCGGGGCAGTTTTCGCCGCCGATGGGCGACGGGTCCTTTCCTGGGGCGTCGATGGAACGGCGCGGGTGTGGACGCAAAGTCGGGCGCTGAGATCGCCCGCCAGACACACGAAGACAAGATTTTGGGTATTTTGGGTGTCACGGGCGCAGTTTTCGCGGCGGATGGTCAACGGGTGCTCTCATGGGCCGCCAACCAGGTACAGCGTCTGGGACGCGAGGTCGGGCGCAGAGATCGCACAGCAGACTCATGCCGGGGGCGTCGAATACGCGATCTTCGCCGCGGACGGTCAGCGGGTGCTTTCCTGGAGTTACGACCATACATTGCGGGTCTGGAACGCAAGGTCAGGCACTGAGATCTCGCGCCAGACACACCAAGACAGCGTTATGGGCGCGGTCTTTCTCGGCGACGGCCAGCAGGGTTATTCTCCTGGGGCCTCGACGGGACAGTGCGGATCTGGAACGCAAAGTCGGGCGCCGAGATCGGTCGCAAATCACACGCCGGCGGCGTTGACGAGGCGGTCCTTGCCGCAGGTGACCGCCGGGTGGTCTTCCGGGCCCGCGATGGGACGGCCCTGGTATGGGATCCGAATACGGGCGAAGAATTTGCGAGTCAGAAGCACGAGGGCGGAGCGTACTGGCGCTGAGTTTGCCGCCGATGGCCAACGGGTGCTCACCTGGGGCCTCGACGGGACGGCTAGGGTCTGGGATGCGACAACAGGCGCCGAAATCGCGCGCCAGACACACCCAAGCGGCGTTGCTGGCGCACTGTTCGCCGCCGATGGCCTGCGGGTGCTTTCCTGGGCTCGCGACGGGACGGCTCGCGTCTGGAATGCGACGTCGAATCGGAATGGCGCGGCTGGCACAACGCGACGTGCTTGAGGCAGAGTTCGCGCCTGACGGCCAGCGAGTGCTTTCCTGGGGCTTCGATGGGACGGTACGAGTCTGGGACGCCAAGTCGGGCACGGAGAAATAGCCCGGCAGCTGCACCAGAGCGGGTTTCTCGGCGACGTTGGCGCAGTCTTTGCCGCCGATGGTGAACGAGTGCTGTCTTGGAGCCGGGGAGCGGAACCGCGCGAGTCTGGATGGGAACCGGGGACCGATAATCGCGCACCAGACACACCCAGGCGGCGTGAGGGGCGCCGTCTTCGCGGCCGATGGCCAGCGAGTGCTCTCCTGGGGCGTCGATGGGACGGCCCGCGTCTGGGACGCCAAGTCGGGCAAGGAATCGCGCGGCAGATGCACGAATTCGGGGTTCTCGGCCGCGCAGTCTTCGCCGCCGATGGTGAACGAGTGCTGTCTTGGGGCCGCGACGCAGCCCCAAGTATCGGGATGCAAGGTCCGGACCGAGATCGCGCACCAGATACACCAAGGTGGCGTGACTGGCGCAGTTTTTTCGCGCCAGACGGCCAACGAGTGCTCTCCTGGGGCTCGAAGGATGGGATCGCGCGAGTCTGGGACGCGAAGTCGGGCGCTGGAATCGCGCACCAGACATATCCTGACTGGGTTGAACGCGCAATCTTCGCGGCCGATGGCCTGCGAGTACTCTCCTGGGGCGGTGAAGGGCTAGGGACCGCGCGAGTCTGGCAGGCCGCATCGGGCCTGGAGATCGCGCGCCAGCGGCGCCGAACCGCGGTCCTTCTCTTTTGGGCGCGCGGCCTTCGCCGCCGATGGCCGACGGGTGCTCTCCTGGGGATTCGATGGGACGGCCCGGGTCTGGGACGCGAAGTCGGGCACGAGGAATCGCTGGACGGACGCACCCCCGGCGGCGTGAATGGCGCAGTCTTCGCCCGCGATGACCAACGAGTGCTCTCCTGGGGCGCGGACAGGACGGCCCGGGTCTCGGACGCCAACTCGGGCACAGCAGGATATCGCGCGGCAGATGCACGAATTCGGGGTTCTCAGCGTTGGCGCGGTGTTCGACGCTGATGGCAGGCGGGTGCTCTCCTGGGGCGGCGATGGGACGGCACGCGTCTGGGACGCGATGTCGGCACGGAAATCGCTCGCCAGATTCACCCAGGCGGCGTGAGTGGCGCAGTCTTCGCGGACGATGGCCTGCGAGTGCTCTCCTGGGGCCCTCGACGGAACAGCGCGGGTGTGGGACATAAGCTGGTCGGTTCCGCGTGAGTCTTCTGCGCTCATCGCAGAGGTGTGCGAACGCACCATTCACGATCCATCCGTTCGCCGGATCACGAACGCCGACACCCTGACTGCACCGCTCCTGCACGATCGTATCGGTGAAGATGTATGTCGCGATTCGAACTGGCGCGCTCAAATCACGTCATGGTTTCGGCGTTTGTTTGTGACGTCGGGAAAGTAGAAGCACATCACTGCGAGTCGCTCACGTCAGACCGCCACGTTCTTCGCAGCCCCTATCGTCACGATGAACAACTTCCGCCGATCGCGCCGCCATCTTATGTGTGCGGCGACGAGCCGGACGTGACCTGTCCTTCGCCAAAACCCCGACGCTGCTGCGCGCCCGGGAGCATTTTGCATCGGTGGACACCGTAAAACCGGCAACGAATGGACACCTCAACCCGGCAATGAACAGACGCGGGCCGAGACGTTGACGAGGGCGGGGTGGACGTGGTGTCCCTGGCATGGGCGCCGCTGTCGCCGGCCGAAGGAAGGAAGGACGGGCGAGTCCCGCCCGGTCAGGTTCCTCGCGAAGAAGGGCGTTCGATCAGGATGAAGACGAATCTCATCTGTCACGCAGTGACTCGATGCCCACTTTCTCGCGTCTTGGAGCGCCACGGCCCGCTGCCGCCCAAGTCCTCGGCCGACGGAGAAACCTTGCCCTTTTCTTGCCCTTTGGCCGCCACAACGGCCGGCCAATCGCGGCAAACTCCGGCAAACGTTTTCCGCGACTTGAGACCGCGTTCATCGCGTCTCACGCCACTTTCAGCAACACCCGGCCAAGAGCCGCAAGCTCCGGCAAACTCCGTCGATTTCGGCTGTTAACCGGAGGGTTGCTGGTTCGAGTCCAGCCCGAGGAGCCAACTTCATCAAAATCAATAATTTACGAGCGCTGTTTTTGGCCGAAGTGCTCGCGATTGACTTGCCCTTTTCTTGCCCTTTCTTGGTGTGAAGTTGTCGCATGCACGCGTCGGTATTCCTATGCTGCTCAGAGGGGAAATTGATCACAGTTGATCCGTCAGATGCACGAGCCGCCGGTGTTTACGGGAGGGTCGCAGATTGGAGCCTCCACCGGCGATTCAGCCAGGTCTTCCCAGTCTTCGCAGAGGCTCGTGCTGCGGCGACGGCCTTCTGGACGTCAGCTCGGCCGGCATTCGGCACTCGTGCGATGACGTCCGACGTTGCTGGATCGATGACATCGATCCGCTCGGCTGTAATCGCATCCACGAACTGGCCGTTGATGTAGACCTGGTTTTGGTTGATCACGACTGGCAGCTCCGTTACTGGGCGGCTGTGTTCCTGGCCGAACCCCGGGTCCTCAGTGCAGGGACATCTGGACGTTTACACAAGGGCCTCGTCGAAACAGGCATAACCACCAACTATATGCGTCCATATCCCTGGGCAACCGGTGGCACCGCAGGTCGTGCTCGTGACAACATGACGGTTTTGCAAGGAGGCAATGATGTCCGCTGCCACGATCCCCAACGTTCTCGTGACCACCGACTGGGTGGCACAGCACGCAGCTGATACTGGAGTTCGCGTCGTCGAAGTCGATGTCGATACGACAGCGTACGACCAAGGCCACGTGCCCGGCGCCGCCGGATGGAACTGGACCACAGAGCTCTGCGACACACTGATCCGCGACATTGTGCCGATCAAGAAGCTCGAGGAGTTGCTGGGCAAGAGCGGCATCGACAACAAGACCACGATCGTCTTGTACGGCGACAATAACAACTGGTTTGCTGCTTGGGCGTTCTGGCAGCTCAAGATCTACGGCCATGAGGACGTCAGGATCATGGACGGAGGGCGGAAGAAATGGGTCGCCGAAGGGAAGGAACTGAACACCGACGAGCCGTCTTTTCCGCCGAAGACTTACAGGGCGAGCGCACCCGATCTCTCGATTCGGGCGTTTCTACCCGAAGTGCAACAGGCGGTGGCACAAAAGTCGGCTGCCCTTGTTGACGTGCGGAGTCCGCAGGAATTCACCGGAGAGATCCTCGCTCCCCCTGGGCTTCCGGAGACCTGTCAGCGTGGCGGCCACATTCCGGGAGCGAAGAGCATTCCCTGGGCCAAGGCATGCAACGACGATGGGACGTTCAAAAGCGCCGGCGACCTCCAGGCGTTGTACGGAGGAGCAGGAATCACTGCTGACAAGCCCGTGATTGCGTACTGCCGAATCGGCGAGAGGTCCAGCCACACGTGGTTTGTCCTGAAATACCTGCTTGGGTTCCAGAACGTGAAGAACTACGACGGCTCCTGGACTGAGTGGGGCAATCTGGTCGGAGCGGCGGTGGAGAAGCCGTAACGTATGAAACCAGAAGAACAATCACGCCAGCAGCTGGAACTGGCAGGCTGGCCGGTCATCGTGGAGAGCTACCGGCTGGGCGACGTGTACCACTGTACGATCTCCAATGCCGACCCTGGCGCGCGGATTACACGCGCCGACGGCTCGACTCGTAACGAGGCCGAACAAAGAGCGATCGAGAAGGCGACACGGTATCTGGGGCAGACGCGCAGGTTTTCGACGCGGTGATCTCCGCCACGGAGTTTCAGAGCACAGCGAGTCTGTTAGGTCACAGCCTTAAGTAGCCGACGAATTAAGCTTGATCTTGATCAAGAGGCCGATCCGCTTGCCGCTCAACCGCAGGTACGCAGGTAACTGAGCCTCGAACACCGGGTTCACCGCGCTTCGGTGGCAAAGACGCGCAAGGCGGCATCTCGCTCTTCACGATCCACCAATGGAAATGTCCCGAGCATGGACTCGAATTCCGCGGCGGTCAATTGATAAACGCGCCGCAAAAGTGGCTTCGAGCCTGGCTGCCGCTGCGGAACGTGCCGAGGAACCGTCGACGTCGCGCGTCGATCATCAACTGATCTCGAGTTTCGTCACAAGGTGCCGGATCACGTTTTCGGCGATTTCCGCGTGCTGGCGGATCAACGCGCGGAACTGGACACCGGAGATCACAAGGAGGTGAACGTTGGTCAAGGCCCGCAGGTCGGCCGTGCGCGGCGTGTCGGCTAGAATCGCGGACTCGCCGACCACCTGTCCCTCGCGCGCTTTCAACACCACGCGTCCCCCCTCAACGCGCCTGATGATCTCAATCTCGCCCTTCAGGACGATGAAGAGTTCCTGACCCAGCTGTCCCTGCCGACAGAGATAGGTTCCGGCGCTCGTGTACGTCTCTGCCGCAATCCTCGCCACGGCCACGAGCTGCTCGTCGGTCATGAACGAAAAGAACGAAAGCGTCCGCAGACGTTCCGCGCGTTCCAGCAGGAGTGCTTCCGGCAGCGCCAGAAGATTGGCGAGAAGCCTGAACGCACCGGGCACTCCGGCAGGCACCTGACGGAACAGAGAGTAGCCGACGTAGACGAACGTCCCACGGCCGTAGCCGGCGATGACCAGCCCGCCGCGCTTGAGCTCTCCACCAGGCTCGTTGCATCCCAGAATCGGCGTGTAGCGGTCGTCGAAGCTCCCAAAGAAGTAGAGCCCGCGGTCGTGAGTCCAGCCGCCGAAGTCGTCGTGCGAAATGTGGTTTGGATGCGTCATGAGCGGATGCTGCGGCTCGAGGATCGTGACCAGGGCGTCCGGGTCTGTAATTCGATCGTGTGGGTGCTTGTAATCGAATGGATACGGTGCGTATTCGTGAAGCTCGTATCCGTATGCCTGATACTGCACGATCAACGTGCCACCCTTGGCGACGTAGTCCAGGAATCGACGGGCGTTGCGCCGTAACTCGTCGCGGAGCAGGTAGGCATTGGGACCGACCACGATGGCATCGAACATCGACAGGTCGAGGAAGCTCATTTCCTCGTCGCTGATCACAGAAACATTCAATTCGAGGTTGACGAGCGCAGCGAGGAGTCCTTCGGCAGCGCCACGCACGTAGCCATAGATCAATCGTTGCGCGAAGGTCGCGCTTATCACGTGCACGTCAACCGCCGCCGGAGTTGTCAGAAACGCTTCGCGGATGCATGTCGTGGCATCGGGTGCGCGCGGCAGCCCTGGCGCACCCATCCACACGGGCTCGAAGGTCACGGCCCGGTGCGCGTCGCGTGCGCCGAGCAAGTATTCGAGACGATACCGTCCCGCGGTCGTGTCACGAGGAACCGTGATCTGGAAACGCGTCGACACGACATCGCCCTGTATACCGGCCGGAAGCTCTACGAAGAGCGGATCCACCGACCACCCTTCCGCGGTCACGATCTGCAGACGGTCCGTCTGAGACCGTTGGTCGACATGGCGGTGCACCGCAGCGTTGACATCGATCTTGCGGCGAGTGGCGTCGACGGGCAGGAAGATCCGGCGAATCTGTGGTCGAACGGAAACCGCGGGGAGCACGGAGAGCGGAAGCTCTCGATAGCCGCCCGCGAACCGCTCCCGCCGCGTGGCAGGACGCTGGACCGTCAGTCGTTGTCCTGCAAAAACGAAGTCACATTGAAGAACGACTGGCGGCGCGTCGAGCGCTTCACAGGCGAAAGTCTCATCTGCCACCTTATACCGGTAAGCGTCGTGTGCCTCCCTCAACCAGAATGGCGCCGACACCGGAGCATCGACCGGCACCACGACGTCGTAGTCCATATGCTGCACCGGAACGTGTGTCGAGACTGGCGTGATCTCCCATCCGTCTGGCACGCAGAGGCTGAGGCGACTTGCGTCGATGCGGACGTCGAGCGGATTCAACAGCCGTCCATGGATGCGCACCCGTTCGCCGGGGGTGACATGCGCACGCTCGGCAACGCATTCGACATCCAATCCAAGACATCCGAGGATCGCGTCTTCAAAGCTGGCAATCTTGTAATCGAGCTGGCGACCGAGTGCCTGGATGTCATCGACCTGTGTCCGCAATCGACGAAGTCTCTCCAGCCCTTCGACGAGCGGACCCGCGGCCGCCGTCGGGTTATCCGGACGAAGGTGCAACAGGGCCGCATCGACCTTGGTGAGGATCGTTTCAAGCGTCCTAGAGAAATCGGACGGAGTTCCGCCGCCTGGACAGCTGGCGAGCCCGATCAAGGTCGGATCCAGTCCGTCGTACAACGATCGTTCACGCGCGGGCGTGGGAACGAGGCTTTTCTTCAGCCTGTAATAGTAGAAATAGCTGCCGGCTTCGGGGACGAAACCAATCGCCTGCGTCTGGTGGCAGTTGAGCGCAAGCACTGCCTGCTGCTGGTATGACATTCCCGCGATTGGATCGTGTTCGCCGGTGTCGATCCGCAGGTACCCGTCGCGCTCGAACTCCGGTCGCCGTTGCCCCGAGGCGTGCTGTTCATCAGCCTGCCAGTCGCCATCAGTGGACTGATAGAGTTTCGACGTTTGCCAGACGGGAAGACTCAGCTCAGGGAAGCGCGCCGGATCGGCAGCGGCATCGAATGCCTCCACTGTAGCGGCACCGATCGCTTGATGCTGACCATGGCCGTCGGATGCTTCACCGGAGTATCGACCGACGAGGACTTGCGGTTGCACGAGCCGGATGGCTCTGACGATCTCGCGGACCAGCGCTTCCCACCCCCACTTGGCCACCGCCTCGGGTCCGCTGGAGCCGTAGCCGAAATCGTAGAACGGACCGTACCAGGACTCGCCGCCATCGATCGCACGTGCCGCGAGGCTCTCCCACGTGCGATAGATGCCGAGCGCGTCGCCTGAATGGGATCCGATGCGGTTCTGTCCCGCTTCTCCGCGAGTAGCCGACCAGTACACCATCCGTGCGCCGTACTTTCGGGCCACGAAGGCCATCAGCCCCGCGTCTTCATCGTCGGGATGTGCGCCGACGTGCAGCACATGCCCGATCATTCGCAGACCGCGGATTCGGTAGAGAACTTCGGCCAGGTGTCGCGGCGAGGCGTGCGCCTCAGTCAAACGGCGGGCCCGATGTGTGACCGCCACGCGTATCCTCCAGAGAACTTGCGAATGGCCGCGCCGCCAAACAGGTTCCACCCTGGCGGAGCGGAGAGCACGACCTGAGTACGAGCGCAACGCGACGAACTGCCGAGGCCGTTGAACCATACTATCGACTTACTGTGAGCGGTGCTGGAAACGGCGCTCTCCGCGCGCGCGTGAGTGTCCGATTGCGGTATGCTCGGCCTGCAGATGCGACCTGCCGACCGTCAGTGGAGCGCGTGGGCAATGAAGAGGATTAACGCGGACTTTTGCCGATCCTCGGACACGCATCTGCTCCCTGTGAGACTCTCCGCGTTTCCAGGCATCCAGCTATACCTCAAAGACGAATCCACCCACGTCACAGGCAGCCTGAAACACCGGCTTGCGCGTTCGCTGTTTCTCTACGCCCTTGTGAACGGCCAGTTGAGGGAAGGCAGCCTCGTCGTGGAAGCGTCCTCCGGCAGCACGGCGATCTCAGAGGCCTATTTCGCCCGTCTGCTCGGGCTGCCGTTCGTGGCGGTGGTACCCACGTCGATCTCGAAGGAGAAGGTCGCGTTGATCGAGGCGGAAGGCGGTCGCTGCCACCTCGTCGAAGCTTCAAGTACGGTCTACGCCGTCGCTGCGCAGCTCGCGGCGGACGCCGGCGGTTACTACATGGACCAGTTCACCTACGCCGAGCGCGCAACGGACTGGCGGGGGAACAACAACATCGCGGAGACGGTCTTCGCGCAGATGCGCGAGGAACCGCATCCGATCCCGACGTGGATCGTGCTAGGCGCAGGAACCGGCGGCACCGCCTCGACGGTCGGTCGGTTCATTCGCTATCAGGGACATGACACCCGGTTGTGCGTCGTCGATCCCGAGCACTCTGTGACGTTCGATTACTTTCGAACGGGTGACCACTCACTGACACTGGAACGCGGCTCGGGCGTGGAAGGTATCGGACGCCCCCGAGTCGAACCCTCGTTCATCCCTTCTGTCGTCGATCAGATGATCAAGGTGCCCGATGCGGCCTCTTATGCCGCGATGATGTTTCTCTACAAGCTCACGGCCAAACGCGCCGGGCCGTCGAGCGGCACCAACCTCTGGGGTGCGTTCGAAATCATCGCCGACATGGCGGCTGCCGGTGAAACAGGCTCGGTCGTCACGTTGATTTGCGACTCGGGCGAGCGGTACATCCAGAGTTACTACAACGACGTGTGGCTGGCGCAGCGCAGAGTCGACCTGAGACCCTATCGGCGCCAGCTCCAGGCGTTCATCGAGCGCGGCGAATGGCCCCATCGTCAACCACGGGCGGTCGCCGAGCGCAGCGACCAGGCGCTTCATGCAACCGCCGCGGTGACGCCGGGGTCGTGAGCTGATGGGCGATGTCGACGCCTTCATCGCGCAGATCCGCTATGAGCTGCGCAACCCGATCAACACGATCCTCGGCTACAGTCAACTGCTGTTGGAAGAAGGCGATTCGTCGCCGTTGAGCGTTGCCGAGCGACACGACCTCGAGGGTGTCGCGGACGCCGGAAAGCAACTTCTTCAAACGATCGGCGCTATGCTGGATCCGGCCGCGGTCACTGATGGTATCGAAGAGTATGCCTTCCGGCTGCGATACGCGACGCGCGTCCCGCTGACGACGATCCGGGGCTGCATCAAGACGTTGCTCGAGGGGCACCAGAACGCTCCGATCGGCGACGATCTGCGGCGGATCGGCGTCGCGGCCGTTCGGTTCTTCAAGCTCATCGACGGCATCGAACACGCCTTCGTCTCCGCTAAGGGTGATGTGCCACCGTCGGTGTCCGTCACCGCCGCGGACATCGAAGCCACTGTCCACTTGGCGGGCGGCGGCTCGATTCTCATCATCGACGACGAGGAAGCGAACCGGGCTCTGCTCTCTCGTCGACTGATTCGCCAGGGGTACTCTGTGCTGGTTGCCGCAACCGGTGAGGCCGGCTTGGCGATCGTGGCACGCGAATCGGTCGACGTGATCCTACTCGACGTCTGGCTGCCGGGTACCAGCGGATACGAGATCCTCGCCAGGCTGAAGAGCAATGAGGCGTCGCGAGAGATTCCGGTGCTGGTCATCACCGCGGTGGATCGCCCGGAGAGCGTCGCGCGATGTCTTGCACTCGGCGCCGACGACTATCTCCCCAAACCCTTCGATCCGGTGGTGCTCGGCGTCCGCGTTCGCAGCTGCCTGGCGAAGAAGCGGGCCCGCGACTTCGATCTCGCATATCTGCGGGGCGTCGCCAGGGTCACCGCGGCGGCGCTCGCCGTCGAGTCTGGCACTTTCGCCGCGGAGAGTCTCGACGAGGTTGCTCAACGGCCCGACGCCCTTGGTAATCTCGCCAGGCTTTTCCGGCGCATGGCAATGGAAGTGGCGGCGCGGCAGCGCCGGCTCGAAGACCAGGTCCAGCAACTGACCATCGCCATCGACGAAAGGAAGAAGGCCGCTCAGGTCGAGGAGATTACCGATTCCGACTACTTCCGGGATCTCCAGATCCGTGCCCGTCACTTTTCAGCGAGGCGCGCCGCCCGCAGCAGCGAATCGGACTGACCGACTCCAGTGGCCAAAATCGTGTCCATTCACTCGTACCGCGGCGGCACGGGGAAATCGAATCTCACGGCCAACCTGGCCGCGTGCCTTGCAGCAGCGGGGAAGCGCGTGGCGGTGGTCGACACCGATATCCAATCGCCCGGAATCCACATGCTATTCGGGCTCGAGGACACGAGTGAGCGACGCACTCTGAATGACTACCTGTGGGAGCGGTGCCGCGTTGGAGAGACGGCCGTGGACGTGACACCTGAAAGGATCGAGGAGGCCGGGGGACGCATCTGGCTCGTCCCCTCCAGCCTCCATGCCGCAGAGATCGCCAAGGTGCTGCGTGAAGGCTACAACGTGGGCCTCATGAACGACGGTTTCCAGGATTTGATCGACGAGTTCGTGCTCGACTATCTGCTCATCGACACCCATCCGGGGCTGAACGAAGAAACGCTTCTCAGCATTGCCATCTCCGATGTCCTCGTGGTCCTGCTTCGGCCCGATCGACAGGACTTTCAAGGAACAGCCGTTACCGTGGAAGTCGCCCGGAAGCTCGAGGTCCGTCAGCTCGTCATGGTGCTCAATAAGGTGATGCCGAGCGTGATCGCGCGAGGGTTCGTCGAAGAAGTCACTCGCGCGTATGGAGCACCGGTGATCGGCATTCTTCCCGAGGCGCCCGAGATGCTGGAACTTGGGAGTCGCGGACTCTTTACGCTGCAGTTTCCCGATCATCCGCTGTCGGCGGAGATTCGTCAGGCTGCTGCTCGCCTCGCGTGAGATCCGCACTCGTCAGCGTTTTGCAGTCAAGGCGTGCGGGTCAGGGTGTGATCACGAAAGACCGCTCACGGAGCGGTGAACAGTGGCCACGACAGAGTTAAGGCGCCGCCACGTATCAGCCTGCGAGAGATCCGCTCGAGTGGCTCGAACGTCAGTCTGGCAGATCGGAAAGCGATGTAGCCGTCTGGACGCACCAGGCACCGGGCCGCATCCCGCACGCCGAGACGTCGAAACGTATTCCCGTTCGAGTCGCGCCATGATCCGTCAGCTCCAGTAGTGCTGAGCCAGTCCTCGTTGTTGAATCACTTGCAGCGCCGGCCAGTTTTGACACTTAGCACTCTCATCAGGAGATGGGAGCGGTGCCGCCGATCTCGGCAAAGCTCGCGGGCAGCCCTTCGTGATTGAGGTACGAGCAGTATGCAGGGGCTTACTCACTGAGGTTCATCCGCCGCAGCGCGGCAGCCCAGCGAGGATCGCGATGCAAGCCATCGAAGATCGGATCGCTCTTGATGAACAGCAACCAGGAATCGCGCTGGTCGAGGGCTCGAAACAGGGACGCGAAGGCCGCATCGTTCTCGCCCAATGCTGCGAACACCTCGGCCCGCTGCGGGCTCTGAGGCGGCACGTTCGCCAGGAGCTTGCGGGCTTCGCTGGTACGCCCAGCATGCGCAAGGATGCGCGCCCGTGTCACCGCGAATCGCGTCGCGGGAAGCCCCGAGAGCGCGTCCATCTTGTCCAGCAACTCAATCGCGTCATCGTAGCGTCCCAACTGCTCGTGAACTTCCGCGAGCCGTCCGTAGGTCCCGGCGTTCCGTGGCTCTAGTTCGAGGGCTCGCTCAAGGCGCGGGCGAGCCTCGTCGAACCGCCGCGCACGGTACAGAACGCGGCCGTAGGTTGACTGAACCTGCGCCGAGAACGGATCCAGCCGTGCGGCGTAGTCGATCTCCGACACCGCTTCGTCAAGCCGGCTCATCGCCATGAGCAGCAGCGCGTGTACGTAACGTGCGTCAACGCTGTTGGGTTCGAGCGTCACAGCTCGTTGAATGGTCGCTTGGGCGCGGTTCCAGTCCCAATCGAACATCCCTTGCACGTACGCCAGTGCGGCGTACGCCTCCACGTTGCGCTCATCGCGGGCCAGTGCCGCCAGAGCGGCCTCGCGAGCCGGCGCGGCAACCTCTTTGAGGCTGAGAAGACCGATTACGCCTTGCATCCACCAGGCGTGTGCGAGAGCCGCGTACGGTGCCGCGTACTTCGCGTCAAGTGCAATCGCCCGATTGAAGTGCTCGATCGCACGCACCCGATCCTCTTCGATGAACTTCCACAACAAGTGGCGCCCGAGCAGGTACTCCTCGTAGGCCGCTGGACTGGCGGATGGCGTCGCTGCTAGGCGCGCTCGCTCTTCCGGCGTGGTCTCGACCCGGATTTCGTCTGCCACGGCCTGGGCGACTTCGATCTGCAGGGGCCACGTCGCCGCCGTCTCGCGCTCGAAATCCCGTGCCCAGAGGTGGGTGTCGGTTGGAGCATGAATCAGTTGAATCGAAATACGTACGCGCCCGCCTTCCCGCCTGACGCTTCCCTCGACCACGGCATCGACACTGAGCTCACGCGCGATCGTCGATACTGGCACTTTGCGGTCCCGCAGGCTCGTCGCAGAGGTTCGCGAGATCACCCGTAGCGTCTTCAGTTGCGCCAGGCGGGCGGTGAGCTCCTCGGTCAATCCGGCCGCGAAGAAGTCCTCCGCGGTGTCTCCTGAGAGATTCTCGAGCGGCAAGACGACAATCGACCTGATATCTGGACGCGCCAAACTTGGTCCGCTTCCGGTCTGACGGTAGGTGAGCCATGTGGCGAGCATGGTCACAACGATGGCGGTCACACCTGCGGCTGCGAACAACCACACTCGACGTTTGGATTGAATCGTCGCAGGGCCGGCCAAAGGTTTCGATTCGACCCGGGTCTCGGGCTCTGAAGCCGGTATCGCATCGGGATCGCTCGCGGAATCGCCGGGCGCCTCCAGGCGTCGGGAGCGCGCGGCCCGCCACGCGTCGATCTCGTGTCGAAACGCGTACACCGAGCCCAGCTTGTCGTGCTGCTGTCGGTGAATCGGCAGCCCCTCGCGTCGCTCCCAACGCTGGACGGTGGTGACATCCCGCTTCAGATAAGTCGCGATGTCCTTCCACGAGTCGAGCCGGTCGGTCACGTCCGGAGCCTTCGTGTCATCGCGATGTCTCGACGCTTCACGCGTCATCGTGCCTCTCCCGATCTGGTCTCCCTCCCCGATTCTGCCCGGTGACCCCACGGCATTCAACGGCAATCCGCTGCAAGACGCCTGACGCCCGGCTTTGCAGCTTGAGGAGGGAGTGTCGGCGCCCAATGCTGTATGCGATCGCGCCAATCGACGCGATTGGCCCCGTCAGCCGATGACCTGGCATTCGGCCGAGGACCAACACGGAGGTATCTATCGTGGCACGTCATCACTGGCGATTTCGAATCGGGATCGCGGTCTGCCTGGCCGGGATCGCGAGTCTTGCAGCCTCGTTTGTAAAAACAGCCGGCGCGTTCGGCGACTGGTCGGCGCCGGCCAATCTCGGTGAGGCCGTCAACTCGGCATTCGAGGACTTCCTCCCGGAGTTCTCGAAGAACGGGCGCAGTCTGTACTTCGCCTCCAATCGGCCTGGGCCGTACGGAGAGGAAGACTTGTGGGTATCCCGCCGCGCCAGTCCCACCGATCCGTGGGGGCCAGCCGAGAACCTGGGTGCAGTGATCAACGGTCCATTCAACGAGCGTTCGCCAGCGCTGTCCCGTGACGGCCACCTGCTCTTCTTCGCGAGCAATCGGCCGGGCGGACTGGGGGGATTCGACATCTGGGTGTCATGGCGCGCCCATACGCACGACGACTTCGGGTGGCAGTCGCCCGTGCACCTCGGGTCGGGTGTCAACAGCCCTGCGGGTGACTTCGGCCCCAGTTACTTCGAGAACGACGACCTCGGGATCCCGACGCTGTTCTTCGCGAGCAGTCGGCCCGGTGTCGGCGGTGTCGACATCTATCGCAGCGAGTTGACGGCCGCTGGTTCGTTTGGACCTGCAGCGTTGGTTGCCGAGCTCAGTACGCCACAGAACGACTTCCGGCCAACGATTCGTTTCGATGGCCTCGAGGTGATCTTCGATTCGAACCGTCCCGAAAGCCAAGCGCGGGATCTCTGGGCGTCAACCCGTGCGACGCCGACCGCTGTCTGGTCGACGCCGGTGAACCTCGGTTCGGTCGTGAACGGTCCGTTCAACGATTCGCTGGCCGCGCTGTCACCGGACGGCAGCACGCTGGTGTTCACGTCCGACCGCGCGGACGGCTTCGGTTTCGGGGGAAGCGATTTGTACATCACCTGGCGATCCCGTAAGTAGTTGCGCTTGCTACATGGGCTCAGGAATCGAGACACGCCGGCACTCTGAGCGTGCTGTTCAACGGAGGAAAAAATGCGACGAACACTTCGGCGGATTCTTGGTGGCATCTTCGTCAGCGCAAGCCTTTACGCAGGGAGCGTATTGGCGACGCCCAGCAACGGGTTCACGAGCTCGACCATCGCGCTCGGTCGCTTCGACGAGATCGACGTTCACAACAAGACGTTGCCTGCAGTCTTCTGGCAGTCTCGGCAGAAGACGCAGGGATTGTCAGACTTGTACGTGCAGTCCAATGTGTGGGTGCCCGGCGGAACCACCGGCTGGCACACGCACCCCGGGCACAGCCTGATTACCGTGACGTCAGGAACCATCACCGTGTACGAAGGTGACGATGCCAGCTGCACACCGCACTACTACACCGCTGGAATGGGCGTTGTCGACG
The DNA here is from genome assembly GCA_963724645.1 of uncultured Acidobacteriota bacterium. Taxonomy (GTDB): domain Bacteria; phylum Acidobacteriota; class Vicinamibacteria; order Vicinamibacterales; family SCN-69-37; genus CAVXSP01. Next base: position 255,354 of record CAVRVJ010000001.1, on the reverse strand, counting down.
CGGGCGGCGATCACGTTCACGTGATCCGGAACGAAGGCGCGGTTGAGGCGCGAACCATCACCGTCCAACTGATTCCGGCCGCTGCTGCGCGGAGGATCGATGCGCCGGCGCCGGGTAACTGCCCCTTCTGAGTCGTTGCGCATTGCCCGGGGACTTCGTTTGACTCGAGTGCGGGCAGGTGCATGTGGTTTTTTTTGACGACCTCGCACCTGCCCCGCGACCTGGCTGAGGGTGCGCTATCTGCCTGACCATCGGTGCGTCACCGAGCGGGCGGTGACGGCTATACTGGAATGCGCGCAAGTGATCGCGACACATTCGAGCGTCTGACACAATTCAGAGTCTTGGTTCTTCGCTGCGGCTGCAAGTCGTTGATTCTAAACGGAGAGATGTCCGAGTGGTTGAAGGAGCACGCTTGGAAAGCGATTTCGGCGACTCCTACTGAGCAACACCAAAACACTTCTTCGCGCAATCAATTCAGCGACTTACGTCCCGATGATGTTCCTCGGTGTGAAGCAGTAAAACCGCGTATTCGTCCTCGGTTTCGATCCCGTCTTACACAGTTTCTACACAAGTCGCGTTTTCAGTTGGCGGGTCCGTGATCACGCCACCGCATTGCGCGTCGCGACTTCTCGGAAGAACGACGCGCTCATCTTCGGCGTCCGCTTCTGCGTCTTGAAGTCACGTACACGATCCCGTACGATTGTCTAATCCTGCGTCCACTCGAGGTTGTCCATCGCGCTCCAGTAGAAATAGCCTTTGACCGTCACCCCATCGGCCGTCGCGCGTTGCAACCGGTCAGGAAAGCGCGGACGAACATGATCCGGTCAGTGTCGTAGATCCTGCCATCCTCGGCGAGCACGTCTTCGCCCGCGCAGCCGTTCTCGGTGATGAAGATCTCCTTGGCTTTCCACAGCGACTGCACATGCTTGGGCGCCCAATAAAGCACCTCGGGGCCGATTGGAAAATTCGCGAGCGGCGTCTTGGCGTGTCCCTTGGCGAACGGAGTTGGTCCGGCCGGGCGCGACGGTTTCACAGTTTGTCCGTGGCGTGCAGCGGACAGGCCGGAGAAGACGCCCGCCACGCACTCGCAGGTCAAGTTGACCGGCCGTTCCAGCCGCGTTCGGCGGCCAGCTGAAGCCCGAGCAGCTCCTGTGGCGTGGGGATCGTGTCGAGTGGCCGGGCCTCGCGTGGTCGATTACCCGCTTGGAGGCCGGCCAGAGGGCGACGCCGACGGCGAAGACTCGCCGGCAGCGGCGACACCGCCAGCGCGAGCGCCACGATTGAAGTTGGCCTTGCGCTTCCACCAGGGCCGCAAGCAGCTCTGCCATTCCGCGGTCGATCCATTGGCCTGGTGGAGCCTCACCCGCGGCTTCGCCATCGTTGTCGGGCCCAAGCTGGTGGTCAGCGTGCGCTCCCGCGTGCCATGGCGTTAACCTCGCCGGCCTCGACACGCGCCGACGGCTTCGCCGCCAGCACGCTCTCCAATTCGTCTTCGATGATTGTTTGATCCACGAGACCGCGCCCGGCTCCGAATCACCATCTCGAGGCTCGTGGCGAAAAGAATCTTCTGCTTTCCGTCCGTACGAGTTATCTGGTATCCTGCGTCGATCGCGTCATCTCCGGCACCCGCCGCCAAGCGGGTGCGATTGGTGGTTTCCAATTCGCCGGATGATGACGCGTTCTTACTTTCCCACCAGACTCAAGACACTACCGAGTGATCTACTACCACCTTTCGGCAGATGCTCAGATCTGGCTGATGACGCTCTACGACAAGAACGAAATGGCCGATCTGAGCGCCACTGAAAAACGGGCTTTGAAGGCGGCTCTCGAGGCCGAACTTGCGCGGCGTGCCGCGCGGCGCCGGCTACGGAGGAAATGAACTATGGCAGCGAAGAAGCGACCGGCGACTCGAAGTAAGCGCAGCCTCTTCCGAGAGCTCATGTCCGGTGTGGAAGCTATGCGGGATCACCGCGAAGGACGGCTCACTCTGAAGACAAGGGAGGTGCAGCCGATCACGGTTCCGCCAATCAACGCGGACATCGTCCGCGAGACGCGCGAGGCGCTCAGGATGTCGCGCCACGTGTTCGCGTTCAAGATTGGCGTGAACCCCCGGACGCTCGAGCGGTGGGAACAGGGACGCAGCAAGCCGAACGAGCAGGCTGCTGCCTTAATCTGGTTGGTACGGAAATACCCTGACACGATCAAGAGGCTGGAGTCGCTCGCGGCCTCCGCTTGAGTCTCCGCTTGAGCCCCGGCTGACAATCGGTGCACGCCGCGTACGTCGCCGCTTCACCGTCATACCGGCAACCATCTGTATTTGGGGGCACACCCGCGATCCATTTCCGCCCAGGCTGCACCGATACACGCATGAGCGTGCCATCCGGTGCCAGGTAGAAGAGCTCGCGACCGTTCCGACTCCAGAGCGGCTGCGAGCCTCCGCTGGTGGACACCTGCGCCTTGCCCTCGTTCGCGTTCGGAAACGGTCGAACGAAGATCTGAGACGGTCCCGAGTCGTTTGAGTCGTACGCAAGCCAGCGACCGTCCGGTGAAATCGCGCCGTTCTGTTCGATCTGCGCTGTTTGGAGGACCGGTTGCACGCGTCGGTCATTGCCCAGCGTAAGCAGCATCAAGTCGGCGCCTTCCATAAACAAGACGTGTGTCCCATCCGCGACGACCGAAGAGGGGCGCTGCACGTTCGGGCTGTCGATAAGTAGCCGCTCCGCCGTACCCGTTCCGTCTGCTGCCTGCCAGAACAGGGATCCGAGTGCGCTTCCGGCTTGTGAACTGAATAGCAGCCGGTGTCCATCTGGCATCCACACTGGCGATCGGTCCGACCCAGGATCGGTCGTGACCCGCGTGAGCGTTTTGCGCGTGAGATCCCAAACCCAGATGTCGTGATCCTGGTCCTCGATCTCCAGCGCGACACGCAGCCCATCCGGCGACAGGCGCGTAGCGACATAGGGACGCGCCGGGGCCGCAATCATCTCCTCTTGGCCGTGGCGATCGACCCATACCAGCGTCCGCGGCGCTGCCTCCGTACCGCCAGTGACGTACGCCAACGTTCCATTCCGAGCGATATCGAACTCCGCCGTGCCGGTTGGCAAAGTCACCACGCCAGAGACGACGGGACTCGCGGTGCCGGTCGTCTGGAGGCTTCCCAGATCGAACCCAACCGCCCATAGCGCACCGCCGGCAACATAAACAAGGTGGCCGGTCGAGACGTACTGTGCCTGACTGGCCCCTCGAACCAGCGTCCTCCAGGATGGCGGCTCCTTTGGCAACAGCATTGCGAACTCGATCGGGAACTTCACGTCGGGTGGGCTCGCCGGGGAATTCCGTACTCCAGACTTGCCACTCTACACGCTCAGGCAGAAGGCAGCCCCGAATGCGATTCGGATGACGACCGATCCCGGGCGCGCGCTGATCACGGGTGTGTGGGCCGGCGTGAACAAGTTCAAGGCCCCGTCGCTCCGCGGTCTGGCGGGACGTGCACCGTACTTCCACAATGGCTCGGCCCCAACGCTCGAAGACGTCATCGACGCCTATCAAGCGGCGGGGTTCCAGTTCAACTTCACCGCTCAGGAAAGGGCCGACATCGTCGCTTTCTTGAAGTCGCTGTAAGCAACATGCAGGACGAGCTCAAGGGTAACCGACAGGCGGGAGGCGAGGAATCGAACGCCTCGCCTCCTACGCTGCGGCCCAGGCGAACTCCAAATTCAGCGGGTTGCGGGCCCCGCAACCATTTGAACTTGCAGCGAGAGGTCGCCTGTTTCTGGCGACCTCTTCGCATTTGTGGCGGCTGCCTCCCGCTCAGGCGAACAACACGTTCTTCGATCTGCCGGCCGTCAGCGACGCGCCGATCGATCGACTGGAGGTCTCGCGCGTCGTGGTGCGCGGCGTGCCCCTGGACGGCTCGCCGGTCGTTGTAACTCTGAGATAAAGGCAGAAGCACGCCTCGCGTTGCAACTCTTGCCTTCTGCCTGCACCAACAGCGGCGGACAAGAGCCGGAAACAGCGCAAGCAGCTCGGCGTCACGTTGCCGAAGGTATAGGACCTTCTACGGGAATGTCGCGAGAATCCCGGCGATGACGACGGAACGATTGCGCCCGGGGGTGGCCGCCGGATCGTCGGGGGCTCGCCGGGCATCTCGCCGCTGCTCCACGTGGATGAAGCGCGACGGACCGATCGGGACGTTGCCCTGTGGGCAGATGTTCTCGTGCGTCAGGCCGGACGCGAATCGCATCTGCATGTTGTCGGTCCCGCGGGCACTGCAGTCGCCGGCCGCGTCAAAGACGTCTGCGGTCAGTGCGGATCCGCCGCGGGCGGCGGCGGCCGATGCCGCTTCGATGTTGGCCGCGAGCGTGTGGAACAGCGGCGGTGCCGTCAGGACGCCGTTGCTCAAGAACACGTCGGAGGTGCACGTCGAGTTCCCGTGGAACTGGATGTGCCACGCCGAGGTGTCACTCGCGTAGATCTCCTCGAACGCCATCTGGAAGACGGACTCGGCGATGTGCCCGACGTCGGCCTCAAGGTACGGACGGCTCGACTGCTCGCAGGACGCGATCGCCGAGTTCTGGTCCCGGTCGGTCCCGGCGAGAAGCAATGTGTGTGCTCGTAAGGTCATGTATGCCTCGAGTGCCTGGTCCTCCGTCTCGAGATCGTCCTTCGGATGCGGCGCCGAGACATTCAGCGCGCGCTGCGGCTGCGGGTTGACGACGCAGGTGCCCCAGCCCCGGCGCGTCGGATCTGCCGGGTCGATGATGCTGACGCCAGCCGGATGCGCAGCAGCGGCCGGGATTCGGCCCGGGACGCCCTCCATCAGGACGTAGTGCGTCTCTCCGGACGCGGTGTCCAGGTACTGCACGATGTTGTACGTGGAGCTGATCGCGCGCACCTGCTGGTGCGCCTGCTCCCAGGATCCGGCAAGCATTTTCTGGACCACGCCACGCCACGCTGCCAGTTGCGCCGCGGTCGGAATCACGTACTGGTTGTGCTGGTCCGCAGGGTCCGCCGTCGCGCCGGATCCATGCACGTTCGAGATCGACGACAGGATCTCCGACTTGATGAAGGCTGCGAGATCACCCGCGGCCGACGGCAGCGTCGAGACCACGTCCGGCATCTTGTACAGGATGACGGCGTTGTCGAGGATGAAGTCGTCGATGTCGCCGGCGGTGTCTCCGCTCGACGTCCGGGACTCGACGTGCAGGACGTTGCCCGACGCTCTGAGTTGATGCCGGGGCTCGATGAGCAGCGTGTTGCTGTTCCACGCGTCACGGCCGGGGCTGACCGGCAATCCGCCGAAGACGTCCACGCCGTTGACCTGAAACACGTTCCTCGCGTGGTCGACGTCGCGTGACTGAAACATCAGCACAGCCGTCTCTCCCGGATTCACGCCGGGGCAGTCGAACGGAAAATCCTTGGCGGCTCCCGCGAATGGGACGTCGGGTTCGACGTCGTCGAACGTGCCCGGATCGTTGCCGAAGTGTTGCCGCGAGAAGACGATGACCGTGAAATTGGTCGCCATGGGTGCCAACTGCCTCCGGGGCGCGCGCAGGCGTGGGTGAGCAGCGCCGCTCGTCCTCAGCGGGCGATTATCCACCGGACCGCCCGGATCTCGCACGCGCCGCCGGCTGTCACCGTGACATGTGACGGCGTTGAGACGGTCGATCGAGACAGGAGGGCCATCCACCGCAGGAAATGCCCGCAGAATCCGGGCCCTCGATCCCGGTCGAGCCGGCACGTGATGTGCTGACGTCACGGCGCGATGCCCGCTGAGAAGGAGCCGCGCGTCCTGGAGCTCGAGCAGCACTACAGCAATCACCTCGAGGTCGGCTTCAACGCGCTCGAGTTCCTGCTGCGGTTCGCACAGGCCCGCGGGGACGAGCAACCGCGGCCGCTGCTCGAGGTCGTGACCAATCCCGCCTTTGCGCGCGCGTTCAGCGCGACGCTGGCCGAGGCCGTGACGTCCTACGAGGAGCGATTCGGCCCCATCCCCGCCGCCGATGACTTTGTCGGCGGATCCGACACGTAGCGATCGAAGGAGGAATCATGCCGGCACTGGTTGTCCCTGGCGTTCGCGTCGAAGCGCGCTTCGACGTGCTGCCCCCGCTTCCCGCGCCCTCCGGCATTGTCGGTGTGGCCGGAATCGTCGATCGGCTCCCGCTGACGGTCGGCCTCATCGGCGTCACGAAGACGGCCGAGATCCGCGACCTGCTGGGACCCGGCACGCTGGCGAGCATGCCGGAGGCCGTGCATGCTCTGGCCAACGGCGCGAGCGAGGCCGTGATTTCGCCAGTGGAGGGTGGGGCGTCCGCCTCGGCCACGCTCGCCAATCAGAATTCCGAAGGCGTCGTGATGCTCCGGTGCCGATCGGCCGGCGCGGCAGGCAACGCGCTGCGCGCGGAGGTACGGACCGTCCGCGCCGCCGACAACAGCATCGCCCGCGTGACGCTGCGTCTGCTTCGCAGTGGCCAGACGCTCGAGACGTTCGCCGACATGCGGATCGAGCCAGGTGCGCCCGACGATCTCTTCGAGATGGTCAATCGTCAGTCCACGTACGTGATCGCCGTCGATCCCGGTTTCGTCGAGATCCGTCCTGCCCCTGGCACGTACACGTTCTCCGATACCGTCAGTCAGATCACCGTTCCCGAGGCCCAGCCGGGGACACGCAACCTGCTGCTGCTGCGGCCGGCCGATGGCGCCGATCCCATCGGTCTCAGCGTCCGCATCGCCGCCTCCGGCCAGACGCTCACCGTGACGGTGACTCAGCGCGGCCCCCAGGAGGAGTTCACGGGTCTGGTCATGGACCCTGACAGTCCGCGCTATCTGCCGTACGTCCTCGCCAACGAAAGCCGCTTCATCCGGTCCGTGCCGTTGAGTTCGCGCGACACGAACCGCCTGCCCACCGACACCGCGACGCCGGTCGAGTTCACCGGTGGCACGTCGCCGACGGTCGCCCAGTACCAGACGGCGATCGATCGGCTGGCGGACGACTCGCGCATCGATCTCGTGCTGGCCTCGGTCGAGGCCGGCCGCGCGCAGGGCGAGGTGCGCCAGATTCACCAGGCGCTCGCCGCGCACGCCGTGACGATGGCCGATGCGGCCGCGCCGCGCATCGCGTTCGGGTCGGTGACGACCGACGAGAGCAACACGCTCGACAACATTCGCGAGCACTCGGCGCTCGTCCGCAGCCGCCGCTTCGTTCTGGTCGCGCCGCCCGGGGCCGAAGGAGCGGTGGCCGGCCTCATCGGCCGGCTCGATCCGCAGGACTCGCCGACGTTCAAACCCGTACCGCTTTTCGGCATCGCGGCATCCCGCTATCGCGAGAGCCAGTTGAACCGCCTGCTTGGATCGACCACGAACCTGCTCGTCGTCCAGGAACGCGTCGGACGGGGTGTGGTCGTGCTCCGCGGGCTCGACACGTCGGGCGATCAGATCTCCGTGACCCGCGTGGCCGACATCTGCATCCGCGAGACCAAAGCGATCTCCGAGAACTTCATCGGTCAGCTCAACACTGACGAAGCCCGGCTCTCGCTGAAGCAGCAGATCGTGGCCACATTCACGCGCCTCGAGCGCGAGGGCGCGCTGGTGCCGTCGACGGACGGGAAGGATCCGGCGTTCACCGTGGACGTCTACTCGACCCAGCAGGACTTCGCGCAGGGGATCGTGCGCATCGACATCGCCGTGCGGCCGGTGCGGGCGATCGATTACATCTACGCGACGATCCGCGTGAAGAACTGAAAAAGGAGCCGACCGTGCCGACCATTTTTGCAGCCAACGAAAGCCGCGTGATGATCAACGGCAACGTCGTCGAGGGCGTGCGGGCACTGGCCTACCGGCGCGTCCAGGCGCGCGAGAACGTGTACGCCGTGGGATCGTCCGAGCGCATCGGCGTCGTGTCCGGGGCCGCCGTCTTCGAGGGGCAGTTGCGCGTGGCCTCGACAGCCCAGGTACTGGACCAGTTGGCGCCGGACGCATCTTTCCAGGTCAGCGCCATGCTGAAGCACAACGACCAGCAGGTGACGGTCACGCTCGACGAGTGCTTCCTGCAGGAGAAGTCATTCGACATGGGCGTCGGTGGTCACGGCGAGTCCGTGTACAGCTTCACTGCGACACGCGCTCGTGAAGAGCGCGCGGCCTAGCACCCATGCCGGGCCGCCTGTCCGTCGAGGTCGCGATCGATCGCGGCTACGTGCTCGTTGGTGGCATGCGCATCGCGCTGACCGCCGGCGAGTCCGATGTCATCCGCACGTCTGGCGGCGCACGGTTACGGGCGCTGACGTTTGCCCGGCGCGGCGAACTCGTGACGGAGGCAATCGGCGCGGACGATCCGGTCGCGGCGCTGGCCGAGTCGATCGAGCGCGATTCGACGATCGATGCGGCGGGCCTCGAAAAACAGGTCCTGGTTGCGCTCTCTTGTGCCCTCGCCGGCGGGGGTGAAGAGCACCTGACGTTTGGCGAGGCTGCGAGGCTCGCCTGCGAACGCCAGTGCTGGAGCTGGGATCGGGTCCTCGAGGCACCGGCTTGGTACGTCGATCGCGTTGCGGCGGATCGGCCGGAAGCTCCGGGCGAATGGTCGACGTTCCTGTTTCCCTCATTGGAGTCTGTCGACTTGAGCACGGTGACGCGGGCCATGACCATGAACCTGCTGCGGCGGGCGGTGGAATCTGCGACCGCGCCGGAATCGGCGCGGATGAAGCAGGCTCCTTCACGCGCGCGCATCGGACAAGTCCGCGCGCCGCTCCGCGCGGCGAAGGCCGCTCGAGCAGGATCTGATTTCCAGTCGACGACGAGATCGAGGTCGGCCGCGACCAGAGCGGCGGGCGAGTCACACGCGCTCGGGCGTGACAGGACGAAAGGCAGCCGACGCGTTCTGGCCGCAGCGACGTTCGCGTCCGAACGCACCGCGAAACCCTCGCCGCCGGCGTCACCGCTCGACATCGCGACCGAGGCAGCCCCCAACGAACCGGCATTCGCGCAGCCCCTGACGTCGAGGCCGGCGCCAGCGCTGGCCCGGGCCTCGATTCAAGCGTCACCAACGACCGGCAACCTGCCGGGTGGCGCGCTCGAGACCTCAACCATTCGCTCGGCTGCATCGCGCACGCAGATAGCCGCCGTTGAAACGCCACCCGTGCGATGGGCGGATCCGTCGCCCGCGCCATGCGTCCTGACTCCGTCGAATGTGGTCGGACCGACTGCCAGTCCGCTCGACTGGCTGGATCACATGGCGCGCGCTCTCTCCGCCGAATGCGACTTGCGAGGACTGGATCGATGAGCGATCGGCCGATTCCTCTGCTTGGAGACATCGCGCTCGCGTCCGTGCAGCGCATCGAACACTCTCTCGACACGGGATTTGCCGGCTCGCGGGTCGTCGGACTCGAAGGCGAGTTGCAGCAGCGGGCGGGCCGGCCGTCACACGAAATCCGGATTGCCGGCGTGCTGTTCGGCGACGACGCGAAGGACAGGTTGGGGACGTTGCAGGCGGCCGCGCAGGCTGGCGCCGAACTGACGTTTTCGGCCGACATCACGAGTGCTCTCGACCTCCAGAGGGTGGTCATCCGCTCCTTCCATGCCGAGCAGATCGCCGGCGAGCCCGTTCGCAACCGGTACCTGATTGAGTTGCGCGAGAGCCCGCCGCTGCCGCCGCCTGCGCAAGTCAGCGCGTTCGGCGGTCTGGACGGATTCGGCCTGGGCGACCTCGGGATCGATCCTGGCGTTCTCGGCGAGATCGCGGGTCTGGCGGGCGACATCGCCGGCGCCGTCGACACCGCCATGGGCGCGATTTCAGCGCTCGACGACATCGCCGGCCTCGTGGACGGATTCAACGGCGTCATGGATCCGCTCCAGGGCGCTGTCGATGGCGCCGCGGCGATCGGCGAAGGCTTCCGGAAAGCAACGCAGGCGCTGGGAGACGCCTTCAAGTGATCCTCAGACCGTCGGCCACGCTGACGCTCGGCAATCTCCGCTACGACTCGCACGTCGTACGGTTCGAGATCTCGTCTCGGCCTGCTGCCGCGTGGCGGCTCGGTCGAGGTACGTCTTCCCGCGTCTGCGCGCTTCGAAGCGTCCCCGGGAGACGACGGGCAGGTGGACGTGGATGGGGGCGAAGGCAGCGAACGCGTGCTGACAGGGAAAGTGCGCGAGGTCGTGCGCACGCCGTACGTGACCATTGCGCGTCTGCACGATGCCGGAGGCATCCTGGCCGAGTACCGTCCGTCGGTCACCTTCGAGCACCAGTCGGCGGCCGACGTCGTGCGCGGCTTGGCATCCGATGCGGGCGTCAGCGTCGGACGGCTCGATTTCGATCTGGATCTCGTCGCGTATGTCGCGCATCCGGGAATGACTGCCGCCGAGCACGTCGCTTATCTCTGCCGGCTGGGAGGATCGCTTGGGCGAACGACCGCCGACGGCGAGCTCGAGATCGTGAAACGTCCGGCCGGTCAGCCCGACAAGGCGCTGAAGTACGGGCGCGAGCTGACGGACTACCGCGCGGCCCGGTCGTCGGTTCCCAATCCAGCGCGGTTTGCGATCGGATTCGGACCGGCCGGATCGACGTCTGCGCCCGATGTCCTCAAACAGACGAAAACCTCGCTGCCGGATTCGGCGAAGCCTGGCGGCCCGGGTGTCGTGCGTGAGCCCGCGCCAGTGCTCCGGACGGCGGGCGCCGCGTCGAATGCTTCGCAGGCCCTTCAGGAAGCGGCGGCCGCGACCGGCGAGCGGCTCGCCGCCGAGTGCTTCCTCCTGCCTGGATTGCGGCCGGGCGAAGTCTTCGAAGTCCAGTCGCTGCCGGACGAATTCAGCGGCGGACCCTGGCTCGTGACGCGCGTGACGCACCGGCTCGACCCGGCGTCGGGCGGCAGCACGTTGATTGACGCAGAGAACGCCGACTCGGAATCGTTGCTCGGGCAACTCGTGGGCGCCGCGCTGTCGGCCGTCGGGAGCCTGCTATGAGCGCCGCGCTGCTCTACGACAGCATCGCCCGCATCGCACGCTACGAGGCGCACGCGCGATCGATTGCCGCGATCGGCGAAGTCACCAACGTCTATCCCGCCGATGGCGCCGCCAAGGATCACGCCGTGACCGTCAAGCTGCGCGAGAGCGGGTTGGCGCTGCCGCACGTTCCGGTGGCCGTCGGTGTCCTCGGCTTTGCCGCGATTCCGTCGGTCGGCGATCTCGTCGTCGTCGCGTTCGCGGATGGCGACATCCATGCGCCGGTCGTCATCGGCGCGCTCTATCGATCGGACGTCGATCCACCGGCGCACAAGGAGCAGCAGGTCGTGCTGCGGCTGCCGGCCGGTGCGGCCGATCCCGCGCTGTCGTGCGAGATCGCCGGGGACCCGGCCACCATCAAAATCGCGCTGCCGAATGGAGTGGCCGTCGAGTTGACGAAGGGAACGATTCACCTCAAGGCCGACGTGGCCGAGGCCACGCTCGACGCGCGCGGGCGCATCGACGTGAAAGTGGGCGACGCGTCCATGACCCTGAAAAAGGACGGCGGCGTTCAGGTGAAATGCACGGACTTCAAGCTTGACGCGAACGGCAGCATCGAGCTGAAGGCGGCCGGGCCCGTCAAGGTCAAGGGCGCGACCGTGGAGTTGAACTGATCATGGGACAGCCAGCCGCGGCTCAGAACAGCCAGGTCGTCGCCGTCGACACGCACATCGTCATGGTGCCGGCCGTGGCGCCAGTACCCACCCCGCTGCCGCACGCGTTCAGCGGGCGGCTCGACGGCGGTCTGGTGCCGACGGTCAAGATCTGCGGTCAGCCGGCGGCCGTCGTCGGATCGTCGGCGACGAACCAGCCGGCGCACATATTCACGCCACCCGGTGTGTCGTTTCAGACGCCGCCGCCCAACCGCGGCACGGTACAGATCGGCAGCGCGACCGTCACGATCGGCGGCCAGCAGGCGGCGCGCAACGGCGACGGTGTGGCGACGTGCGACGACGTCGCGCCCACGGCGCCGAAAGGGCAGATCGTTGCTGCTGGCACTGTGCTCATCGGGTAGACCATCATGAGCTGGAACTACGGAACCGATCTCGTCGTCGTGCCGAACTTCGTTGCTCATGACGCGGCGGAACTGGACGTGTCGTCGGTCGTCCGGCCGGTGCCACGGGCGCCGCGTGACGCCCCGTCGGAGTTCGATCTGACGACCTGGGATGGACGCGAGAATCTGGCCCAGGCGGTGATCCTGCGGCTGCTGACGCCGCGAGGATCGCTCGCCACGCTCGGGCACGCCGACTACGGCTCGAGGCTGTGGGAGCTGATCGGCCGCCGCAAGACGGAGGAACTGCGGCACCTCTGCCGGGCCTTCGTGCTCGAGACGGTCGCGCAGGAACCGCGCGTCGAGCCGAAGGCCGTGCGGCTCGACTTCGATCCGGCTGCCGAGCAGCAGGACAACTTCGTCTTCACGGTGGTCGTGCAGCCGAGCACGACCACGATCACGCCAGGCGGCGATCCCGTCGCCGTGACGCTGGAGCTGGGCTTGTGAGCTACACGCCTCGCGCGTACGACGAGATCGTGCGTGACACGCTGACGGTGTTGTCGCGTGGGACCGTCGGCGAGTCGCTGACCGCGCCGTCGCGCGACAGCCTCGTCGTCCCCGACAAGCTGAAGAACCGGCCTGTGGCGCGCGTGTCGTTCCTCGAAGGCGTCATCGGCACGGTGGAGAAGCCGCAGCGCGTCCGGTTCACCGATGCCGACTTCGAGCTGGTGTCGACGAGTGGCGATCCGAACGGCAAGGACGCGATCCGGTTCCGTGAAAAAGGGCGCCGGCCGCTGCCGGGGACGGCCCTCACGATCAATTACTATCCGGTCCAGAACGACCCGCTCCTCCTCACGGACTTCAGCGCCGGCAGCGTCGTCCGCACGCTGCTCGAGACGGTCGCCTACGAGCTGGCGCTCACGTATCAGCATCTCGATTCGATTTACAAGTCGGCGTTTGTCGCAACGGCCGAAGGCGACTCGCTCGATCGCGTCGTGGCGCTCGTGGGCATGCGCCGGTTGTCGGGCGGGGCGCCGATTGCGCGGCTGCGGTTCTCGCGCCGCGACGGCGCGCCGGGGCGGGTCACGATTCCTGCGGGGACGGTCGTCACGGATGCCGACAACAACCGCTACCTCACGCAGGAAGAGTTGATTCTGGAGCCGGGTGAATCGGCGCGGGAGACCGTGGCCGTCGGCGAATCGCCACTCACCAGGCTGGCCGCGGAGAACACGCTGACGCGGCCCGAGATCGTCATCGTCGGCATCGACGCGGTGACGAATCCGCGCGCGGCCGAGCGGCTCGGCCAGCCCGAAACGGACGAACAGCTTCGCCGCCGTGCGCGTGGCGCGTTTCACGGCGCCATCCGCGGCACCGTCGACGCCATCCGGTTCCATCTGCTGTCGCTCGAAGAAGTCCGCGACGTGTCGATCGTCGAAGAGCCAAATGGCGTACCGGGCGAAATCCGGGTTGACGTCGCGTTCGCGCAGAACGTGGACACGGCGGACGCACAGCGCAAGGTTGACGAGCGAATCCGGCAAGTGCGGCCCGCAGGTATCCGTGTCACGACCGGATCGGCTGCACGGCGGCGCCTTCGCGCGCGCGTGCACCTGACGCTGGCAGGCGCCGGCGTCGGCGGCAGCGAGTTGACGACGCTCGAGGCCGGCGTGGAGCAGGCGCTCGTCGCGCTCGTCGGTGGCCTCGGGCCCGGAGGATCGGTACGCCAATCCAGGGTGAGCGCCCTCCTGCTGCAAGACGCGCGCCTCCTCGACGCACGCGTCGATTTCCAGTTCGAGGACTCGAGCGCGTCGGCGCCAGATTTCTCGCTCGAAAGCGGCGCGGTGGCCGAGCTGTTGCTGCCAGTCGTCTTCGACGCGCCCGAGACCGAGCAAGCGCCGTCGGCGACCACCACGGCGCAGGTGTCCGTGTTTCTGCCAGTGCATCTGACGGCAGGCACGACGCTGACCGAGGCCGCGACGGCCATCGGCAACGCCGTGGCCGCGCACCTGTCGACGCGCGCACCTGACGCGCCGTTGACGTTCGATTCACTGGCGGCCGCGGTGCGCGACGACAGCCGGTACGCGCTCGTTCGCGCCGAGGGACGCATCACCATCGAGGCCGGCGAGCGCTTCCAACAGCTTGCCGACGGCGCCGGCGAATACCGTCCGGGGCCAGGCGAGGTCCTGCAGAAATCCGACGTGGCCATCGACGTTCGTGAGGGCGAGGTATGAAGCGCGTCACCGACATGGCGGCGCGGCTGCCGCACCTGTACCGCGAGGGCGCCACGGTGGAAAAAGTGCTCGCGCAGCCCGGCGTGCAAATCGAGATCGTGGACGAGTACGGGGCGCGCGTGCAGCGCGCGCACTGGTTCAACGAGACGTTCGAGCTGGACGAGGCGGCGGGCCTGGCCGCGCTCCTCGACATCGCGCCCGATCCGTGGCAGACGCTCGACCTCTTCCGGGCATGGTTCCACGCGCAGCGCGACGCGACGCTCATCGGCGGAGCCGTGACGCGCGAAGGACTGGATCGGTTCCTGACGGAGTACCAGGCGGGCTATGAAGATGCGACCGGCGTCGAGTTCGAGAATCGCGATCCCGAGATCGTCGAGTACCCGCAGCGGCGCAGATATGCGGCCGCGCCGATCGTCGGAGGGGTCGCGCCCCTCAGCCGGTTCTCGATCGACATGAAGGGCCTCGACGAGACGCATGCGTCGATGCTGCTGACGGGCATCGCCGCCGCGCCCGAGAGCGCGGCCGTCGTCGTCAATCTCACGACCGGCGAAGGCGTGCTGTTCCTCGGCAATATCGGGCCCGGCCAGCGGTTGTGGCTGCAGGCACGGCCCGACGGCGCGCTGCTGGCCAGGCTCGAGCGCGACGACGTGACGTCGAACGTGCGATCGCTGACCGATCTCGTTCCTGGCACGGTCTGGAGCCCGAACCAGATCGTGAATCCGCCCCGTGCGCTGCGTCTCGTCCGGGGCGTGAACGATTTCTGGTTCCTGACCGTCGCGCATTTCGACGTGCTGGGCCTCGACCGGTTCCTGCTCGGGCTCGCGGATCTCGCGCTGCAGCAGGCACGCTGGGAGGAAGGGCGCTTCGACCACGCGCTGTTCTACCAGGACGCGGCCGTGCAGTTTCGGATGACGTGGATCGAGACCGAACCGGCGAGCGTGCAGGTACGGCTGCCGCTGGCGTTGGTCCGGCGGCACGCGACTGCGGCCGGACGCGTCGAGCACGACCGCGAGCAGTTCGCCGCGAGCGCTGGCGCCGGCGTCAGCCGCCTGCGCGCGGCCGGCGTGCGCAGTGAAGTGCTGGCGCTCGCATTCAGCGAGACGCAGACGTCTACCGACTTTCTGACCGGGATGCAGCCAATCACGATTCGGGAAGCCGGATCGACCGGCGGCGAGCGCCTGCCGGATGCCGGCGGCATGTTCGGCGTGACGAGTTTCAGCGAATCGACGTTCCGGTGACGAGCCGGCGAGGCCGGGCTGTCCGGCGAGGAGCGGATATGCGCGCCCAGTTGCGAGTGGAGTTGCGAACGAGCGGCGGACGCCTGGTGGCCAGCCGCGACGCGAGGAATGCCGTGCTGCGCGGCGGCGCCGACATCCTCGCGAGGTTGTTCGCCGGGCAGGGCACCGGCATCACGCACATGGCGATCGGCACGAGCGATGCGCCCGAGGGCGACACGTTCGGCACGACCGCGCTGGCCGGAGCCATCGAGATTCCCATTGCCGCCGACGCGTTTCAGATCGATCCGCCGGATCCGGTCAAGCGCGTCGTGCGCGTCCGCGTCCGCGCGACGGTCCCGGCCAGCCAGGCCATGGACGATCCGGTTCGCGAGGCGGCGCTCGTCGCGCGCGCGAACGCGACGACCGCCACGCTCTACAACCGGGTCGTGTTCGCGCCGATTCAGAAAACCGCCGATCACGAACTGACGCTGTTCTGGGAAGTCGGGTTCCCGTACGGCGATCTGCAGTGGCTGCTCTGAGAGGAGGATCGCCGTGACCAAAGGCACCGCCCAATTCCAGTTGTCCGGCTTCCCCGCGGCCAATCGCGACGCGGAGGTCGAAATCGTCAACAAGGCCACGGGCCAGTCGATCAAGCGAACCCCGTTTCTCGACGGGTCGCTCGTGGTCCGCGATCTGGATGCCGGCCTGTGGGACGTCAAGGTGACGCATCCCAACCTGGTCGCGACGCCGATCTTCACGGGCAAGATTCGCGTCTTCCCGCAACCACTGCCGACCTACGTGCCGATTCCCGTCCCGCCGGTGGTCTTCAAGGACACGCCGATCGCCGATGTTCCCGACGCCAACCTCGGCCCGGTGCAGCAGGCGGTGACGGTCGTCCGCGACTCGCTTGGGCCGCTCGCGGCGAAAGCGCCCGGCGAAGTCATCCGGGCCGCCGACTGGAACACGCTCGCCGGCGCTGTGCGCGACCTGGCCGACAACATGCTGCAGTTGACCAACCTCGTCTCGCCGCGCGGACACGATCATCCGGAGATCGCCGACAAGATCGCCGAAGTCCAGGACAACATCCGGAGCGTCATGGAGTCGTTCGGCAAGAGCCTGCTCGAGCTGCGCCGCGAGATCGAGACGGACCTGCTGCGTCGCGTCGTGACCAGCGTCCTCGACGAAGCGCAGGCGCCCGACACGACGCGCGTCGACGTGTTGACCCGAATCGACAATCTCGCCGACCGCCTGAAGGCCGATCCGGCGGCGTACACCACTGAGCTGTCGCTCACGGGCAACAGGTTGCTGGGCGTCGCCAACGATCTGATCACGGCCAGACCCGACCTCGCCAACAGCGAGAACGTCAAGCTGCTCCAGGGCGTGTCGCAGGTGTACGCGACCGCCGGGACGCAGACCAAGGCCGACAACGAGCTGAAGGTCTACGGTTCGACGAGCGCACTCACGCGCGGCAGGCTGCTCGCGCGTTAGGAAGGAGTCCACGATGCCAACCGCGGAAGATCTGGCGCAGTTGAAGACGCTGCTCAACCAGTTGCTGCCCATCGCGCAGGCGCAGGCCGGCGAGCTGATCCGCGCCGAGTCGTGGAATGGGCTGGTGAATGCGACGATGACCCTTGCGCGCACGTTGCTGGATCGCGCCAGCGACGCGACCGTCCCGGCCCACACGCACCTCGACCAGGTGACCGCAGACTGGCTCGCGCCGACGTTGCGCGACCAGTTGCAGCGTGGCCCGCTGGCCGACCCGGCCATGCAGTCACGGCTGCTCGCCATCGAGCAGCAGCTCAAGGCGCTGCTGAAGCAGGTTGACGGCCAGCGCGAAGACCTGTCCGGCGTGCGCGGACGTCTCACCGACATCGCCACGCGCGACATCGTCCGCGAGTCGGCGGTCACCGACGTCACGCGCAGGGTCGCCGGCCTCGGTGACTCCCGTACCGACATCCTCGACCTTCGGAAGTCGCTGGGCGTCGTCCAGAACGACATGGGGACGGTCCTCGACGCCGCACAGAAGCTGCAGGTCAACGGCCAGACCGTTGACGTTGGCTCGCTCGTCGCGCGCGTCGGCACGCTCGAGACCTTCAAGTCGGGCTTCACCGCAGCCAATGGCCAGGTGCTCGACGCGTCGGCGATCGAGCAGCGGCTCGCCGAAAACCGGAATCAGTTCGTGCTGCACGCCCAGCTCGACGATGCGCTGACCAACAGGCCGGTGGAGTTCACACCGGCTGTGCTCGCCGGCATCGATGACCGCGTGGGCACCACGCTGCGCGCCCAGGTCAACGCGTCGTTCGACACGTTCGGGGCGCAGCTGCGCAGCGAAACCCAGGCCAGCCTGAGCCACGTCGGCGATCTCGTCACCAGTCGCCTGAACGACGCACTGCCCGGGGTCACGCAGACGGTGACGGCTTCGCTCACGACCGTCGTCGACCGCGCGAAACAGGACGCGATCGCCGGAGCCGTCAAGCAAGCGGCCGATCAGGCCGGCGCGCGCGAGACCATCATCCGCGCGGACGTCGATCGACTCGGCGCCGACCTGCGCGCGTCGTTCCTGACGACGGTCACCGCGCAGCTCGCGCAGGCCCTGCCGTCCGCCCTGAGCGACATCCGGTCGAGCATCACGGCGCTCAGTTCGAAGACCGATGTGCTCGGCACGCGCACGGGTACGATCGAGTCGACGATCGGCCGCCAGGGCGGCGACATCGCGCTGCTCCAGCAGGACGCGGGCAAGCAGCGCCTGGAACTGCGCGATCTCCTGCAGAGCGAGATCAAGCTGGCCTCCGACAGCATCTCGCGCGACCTCACGACGAACCTGCAGACCATGCAGGTGACGTTCAAGACGCAGTTCGACGGGTTGGCCACCAGCATCACCAAGAGCGCGATGGACAGCGCCAAGGCAGCCGCGGTGGACGCGGCGCAGGTCGAGTCTCGCAACGCGCGGACGCAGTTGCTGGCCGAGATGCGACAGGTCGCAAAAGAAGAGGCGGGCCTGCTCGTTCGCGATGAGGTGCGCGCCGTGATCGACGACTGGTGGCGGCGGGGTGCTCATCAACCGGACGGACGTCATCCTCAATCGGTGAGTCATGCTGCGCGAACTGGAGCAACGGCTGGCCGATGTGCTCGGCGCCAGCCTGCCGGCGCCATTGGCGGGAGCGGTGGACGTGCTGCCGGGCGACCCGGTGTCGCAGGCGGTTGTCTCGGTGCACCACGCCGAGCCGGCACGCGAAGACTTTTTGTCGTCACGCGCCGAACGCGTGCCCGGCGTGGACGCCTCGCGCCGGATCGTCCGGCTCATGTGTGACGTTACCATCGACGTCCGCCAGCGCGCGGGACAGACGCACCAGGATCAACTCGCCGCCTTCGACACGCTGTTGTACTTCCTCGATGGTCCGACCGTCCGGACCGGCCGCGCACTCGACGGTGGCGCCGCCGATCCCGGATTCCTTCTGAGCGCGCTCACCGTGCGCGTCTGCAATCCACCGGCCAGCCTCGGGCTAGACGCGGTCGGTGTGTTCTGGCCAGTTGGCGTCGCGGGCGAGACCGGCGAGCCCATCGAGCGCGTCCGGACGAGGCTCGTCGTCGAGCCGCTGCTCTTCGAATCCGCCGCCGCCCCGCATGGTCGCGGGCGGCCCGGCGATCGACCTGTCGGTGCGATTGCGCGCGAGCGACGCGATGGAGATTCGGGCCGGGGGCGTGGATCAGCGCGCGTTCGGCGAGGCGATTCTACGGCTCACTGATGCCGGCGGACGGCCGGGTGCAGGCGTGCTTGCCGGCGGCACCGACGGACCCAACGCCGGCCGGCGGATCGTCCTCGCCGATGGCGCAGCGGCATTTCAGTACACGCCGCCGGATCGGCCGGGCATCGACTTCCTGCACGTCTCGTTCGAGAACGGCGAGGGCGGAAACGGACAGGAGATCGGTCAGCTTGCTCTTACCGTGAGGAGCGCCTGATGACGGTAGCTGTCGCGCGTGAGGCCGGCGAACGCGACGCGTCGGGACGGCTCCAGACGCCCCGCGATATCTCAGCGCCCGGATTCGAGATCCCCGTCGCGTGGGCGTCCGTGCCAGGTGCGACCGACGTCGAGGTCGCCCAGGCGGATCTCACGATCGATACCGCAGCCGCGGCCGAGACGTTCCCGGACGTGCCTGTGTCCAACGACGGCCCGCACCGGGTTGTGACGGTTCCGGAGGGCCGGAGCGTCTCGGCGATCGGGCTGAACGTTGCGCTTCTCGCCGGACAGCGTCTCACGCTGGCACTGCCCAGCCTGCGAGGCGGCTGGGAGGCGCCGTTGTTCGCGAGCAGCCCCGTCTCGAACGGCGCCATGGCGCCCGCATCACCCGAAGGCGCGAGTCTGTCGAACGGCGTGTTCAGCCTTCCGCGCGCTGTGTCGGCCGCGACGCTGCGTCTGTCGGTCGTGACCGGCGACAAGATCACGGAGTTTTCGCCCGTGGCGTTCACCTTGTCCAAGGTGAACCTGACGACCTCGACGCCGCCACGCAACCTGCGTGTGCTCGGTCCTGATGGTGCAGCGGTCTGGCAGGCGCCGGCGTTGCCGGCGGGTTCGCCGCCGGTGCACGTGGACCTCAAGACGCCGATCGAGATCGCGTTCAAGAAACAAGTCGCGGCCAAAGCGCAGCCCGCTGCGACGATCACCATCGCCGGCGATGCGCCGAGCCGGGCCTTTCTGTCGACGCTCGTCGTCCGCGGGGCGCTGTTGCGCGTCGCGCCAGGCATCTCGTCGATCACCCTCGACGGGATCGCGCGTCCGATGCCTCTGTCGGCGCCGATTGCCGCCGAGCGGCCGTCGTCTGTGATCGCCGACGTGACCGTGCGGTACGACGGCATGCGGATCCTGAACGAAGCGTCCGATGAGTTGCCGTCCGGCTTCGTCGCCGCCGAAGGCGTCATCGTCGGGCCATCGCTGGCTGTGCACGCGTTCCCGCCAGAAGCCCTGGGCGGCATCGCGCCCGCGCGCATCGGCGTTCCCGGGCGATCCTTGCAGGGCTCCGAGGTCTCGCTCGAGTTCGTCCGCATGGTGGGATCGAGTCCTGGTGACGCGCTGGGTCCGCCCGCCGTCCTCGCCGTCCCGCCGTCGCAACAGATCGACCTTCACTGGGCGAACGTGCCAGCGGGCGTATCGCTCGCGGGGCCGGTGGGCGTTCGTGCGCGCGCCAATCGCGGAACGTTCTTCTGGGTCGCCAACGAGGAGCACCCGATCGTTCGGCTGGCGATTCATGATCCGGATCCGGCGGGGGCTCCGCTGCTCGTCGGCACCGACCGCATCCCGATTGCGTCCGCCGTCGTGGAGTTGCCGAAGCACGCGTTTGCGCCGGCGGCGTTCGCCGGATCGGCGCCGGTTCTCGCGAGCGATCTGTTTCTGACCGTCGAGATCGGCGATCTGACGTTGAGGTACGTGCGATGAGTCTCGTCGACGAACTCCGTGCGCTCGACGTCAGCCGGATTGCCAACGCGCGCGGGTCGGTGTCGGCGGCGGTGCGCACGGACGACCTCGCCGCGATCGCGCAGCAGGGCAACTCAGCCAGCGTGCTGGGCGACCTCGGTCGCAGCCTCGAGTCGTTGAAGGGCGGTTTCCCCGACTCCGCGTCGATGCTCCAGCCGCTCGTGGAGGCGCTCGGCAGTCTCGCGCCCCGGCTCGACGCGAGCCACCTGCCGCTCGGCGACTTCACGAACGTCGTTCGGGAAGGGGCGTCGTACGCCGGCAAGGTCCTCAGCGGCTTCGGCGACCACCCGGCCGAGTGGGGCAAGGCGTTCGGCAGGTCGTTCGGCGACGCGCTCCAGATCGTCGGCGGCAAGGCGAACGAGGTCGCGAAGCACCTGGGCGGCGCGGCCGACGCCTTCGCCGGCATCACGAATCTCATCGAGCATCCGCCGGCCGATGCCTCCGGCGTGGCGCAACTGGCGCTCGAGGTCGTCCTGCCGTTCCCGCGCAACACGCTCGCGTCCTTGCGCGACGGAACAGCGAGTGTGATTGGCGGCACGGCGAAGATTGCGCTGCCGGCAGGAAGGACGTCCGGGCTGGTGACGGCGTTCGATCTCGTCGCGGCCAATGCGGCGACCGGCGACATGACGCGGCTGCAGGCCGCGCTGCGCGAGCTCGACCGCACGAGGCTCCAGACGATCGCCACGCTTCAGGACGACCTGCGTTTCGTCTCGGAGCAGATGGCGCGCCTCCGCGTTCCCGAGATCCTGAATCCGCTTGCCGAAGCCACGCTCACGATTCGTGCGGGCCGGGACGGCGTGATCGAGTTCATGCGTGACTTCGGCCGCGAGCTGGCCGAAATCCACTTCCACATCGACAATCTCGACACCGACCGCGTCCGGACGTTCGTGCGTGACTTGCCGGACCTGGTCGAGCAGCAGGCGCGCTCCGGGATCGAGTCGATCATCGACGGGCTCGTCGCACGAACCAAGGAAGCCTTGCGCGACATCTTCCGCCGGCTGAAGGTTCGCGAGTACCGCGCCGAGGTCACTCACTTCCTGCACGAGGTGGCCCAACGGATCGACGAGGCCGACCTGGACGGGCCGGCCAGGGCCGCGCACGGCGCGCTGACCAAGGCGAGCGAGTTCCTGACTTCCAACGGGCTCGCTGCCGGTGTCCAGGCCGAGATGCAACGGCTGAACACGGCATTGCACGGCGTGCTGGATCGGGTCGAGGCGCCGCTCACCGAGATCGCCAACGAAGTCGACGCGCTGACCAACGACGCCGTGGGCGTGCTCGGCCGCGTTGCCGATGCCCTGATCGCCTTCCAGACGGCCATCGACGACGTGCAGAAGGCGATCGACGGGCTCGGGCTCCACGAGCGCGAACAGCAGATCGTCGACGCGCTGCAGAACCTCAGGAAGAAGGCCGAGGATCTGCTGAGCCGCGTGCCGCTCCCTGAATCGCTCCGGCCGCAGGTCGATCAGCTCGTCGAGACGCTGCGCGACATTGACTTCGACGAGCTGATGAAGCCAGTGCTCGACGTCGCCGCCGGGATCAAGATCCCCGAAGAAGCGAAAGACGCGGTCGAGGCGGGACTCAACGAGGCGAGGCGTGTCATCGAGAACCTGATTCCGCAGCAACTGATCGACTCGATTTCCGAGGAAGTGGCTCAAGCGCTCGCGTCGATCAAGGGCTTCAATCCGGCGAGCCTGCTGCCGGACCTGTCGTCGTATCTCGAGGAGGCGGCGTCGGCGGTCGAGAAGCTCGACCCGCGAGGCATCGCCGAGTCGATTCGCGGGCCGTTCCAGACCGTGCTCGATTTGATCGATCGCGCGCATCCGCTGAAGCTGCTGCAGCCGGTCATCGAGGCGTACGACTCGCTCCTTGGTGCGATCCCGGAGCCCAATCCTGTGTCCGCTGCCAAGCGCCTGGGCGACGCCATCGACAGCGCCGGCCGTGTGGCCGGACGGGCGATGGTGGAGCCGGTCGGCCGGATGACCCCGGAGGCGCAACCCGAGGTCGGCGATCCCGATACGCGACGTCCAATCGAGATTCCGCCGGACGTGGCCGACATCCGGCCGGGCGACGCGATCCGGCTGCTCGGCTACGTGCCGGGCAAGCTGCGTGAGGCCCTCCAGGCGCTCGAGGCGAGCGTCGTCGGCGACGTGCTCCGCGAGATCGACTCGTGCTGCGCGGGCCTTGCGCGGCAGTTGCGTGCCGTCTCCGCGGCGATGGCCGACGTCGAGCGGCGGCTCGACGCGGATCTCGCACGAACGCTCGCGCCGGTCGCCGCTGCGCAGGCGCGCGCGCAGTTGGCCGTTCACGCGCACTTTCCGTCGGTGGACATCACGGTGCACTTGTCGGCGCTGGCCGCGGCCGGTCCGGCGCGGCTTCAGATCGACCTGGACGACTCGATTGCGTCCACACGGCAAGTGTTGCACCGGTCGGGGCATGCCGCCGTCGGAAGCGTGCGCGACGCGTTCGAGCGGACCGCTGCGGCGCTCGAGGCGTCGCCGCTCGCTTCGCTCACCGGCAGCCTCGACGATCTGCTCGTCGTTCTGGATCCCGAGCCGCTCGCGCGCGAGATGGACGCGATCATGGCCGCCCTCGTGCAGAAGACCGGCCCGCTTCTGGAAGCGCTCGGCGACGATTTGCAAGCGGCGATTCTGCGTCTGCGCGCGATCGTGAACGACTTCAATCCGATGGCGCTCGCGCAGCGGTTTCTCACCGTCCTGGACGTGCTTCGCGAGGAGATCGACGTGCTGAACCCGCGCCGGCTGGCGTTCGAGCTGGCCGAGATCCACGCCGCCATCCGCGACACCGTCGCCGCGTACGACCCGCGGATTCTCGCCCGGGATCTCGCGCAGCTCTCGCGCGACGTCGCACAGCAGATCCGCGCTCTCGATCCGCGGCAGCTGCTTGGTAATCTCGATTTCTGGAAGGAGGCGATCGACCGGGCGGCGGCGCTCAATCCAGCGAAACGGCTCGAGGCTATCGGCGCCGCGTTGAAGCCGGTAGGCGAGCGGCTGGCCGCGATCGACCTCGACGCGCTCATCGACTCGGTGAACACGCTGCCGCCGGTGCTGGTGGAGGAGTTCAAGGCGCTCGTCGACGCCACCCGGAACGAAATCGTGGCGCTCCTCGAGTCGCTGAAGTTCGCGACGGCCAACGCCTCGGCATCGGCCAGCGTGAGTGTCGGGTGAATGCCATGAACGGCCGGACGATCTTTCAGGTTCCGGGCACCAGCGGCGTGCTCGTTTACGAGCGCGATGCCGAAGGCCAAATCGTCCGGATCACCGCTGACGATCGCTGTTATCTCGATGCCACCGTCCCCGGTCGTACGTCGTTCGATGACGGGTTCGTCGCGATGCGATCGGTCGAAGCGCCCAACGCGCTCCTGCGTTCCGTGACGGTGAACGGCGAACGGTGGACCGAGACGTACCGCTGGAACGACGAGCGCCAGATGATCGAGGTCGACGACGTCCTCGTGACACGGGACGCCGGGCATCGGGTGCTCTCCTGTCGCGGTCCTGCAGGTGCCTGGTTCTATGGCTACTCGGGCGGCCACCTCACGGTCGTCGACGGTCCGTGCGGCCTCCGTCAGATCGTCCGCGATTCGGCCGGGCGGCCACGGCACGTCCGCGAGGCGCAGAATGGCTGCTCCCGCGAGTACGGCATCGAGTACGACGATGAGGGCCGGCGGCTGCCGCGATCGAGCCAGCCATGCCGCTGGCACTGCGACGACCTGGGCCGCCGTTGGGCGGTCACGGGCGCCGATGGACGCGTGATCGAGACGTACCTCTGGTCCGACTTCCAGTGCTTCGGCCGCATCGATGGCCCTCCCGGCGAACCGCTCGCGGCCGTGTTCTCGCTCGACATGACCGGCACTCCGGTACGGGTCATCGATCGGCACGGCGTGCGCCACGTGTGGCGCGACGCATTCGGCGAGTCGCTGCTTCACGAGCCCGGCGTGCCCGGCCTGTACGGCGGTGCGGTCGATGGCCTGCTCGTCCGGCTGCCGTACCGTCGATTGGATCCACGGACGGGCTCCTTCGACCGGCCGGATCCGTTCACCGGGCACCAGGATGATCCCCGTCGTGCGAAGGGTTATGAGGGCGCGCTCCTGGCCGAGCGTCCTGCGGCAGGTCCCTACGTCGTTGCGCGCAACGATCCCGTGTCGCTCGCCGATCCGACCGGCGCGATCTCGGATCTGTGGTGGCTCATTCCCAGCTCGCTGACCTGGTCCTACCAGAACACGATGGCCAGCATCTTCGGATTCTGGCTGACGATCGACTTCACGCCTGGAGTCATCTGGTTCATTCTCAATCTGCTCACGTTGTTCCAGATCGACGACCTGCGCAACAGCCGGTTCGGTGGCGCCTTCGACGTCGAACTGCTCAGCGCGAAGAACTTCGGCGCGTTCGCGCTGCGTGCCGGCGGTCTGCTCGACATGCTGAAGCCCACGGCCTGGACCTACCAGTTCCTCGTGAACGAGTCGGGCGAGAACCTGACGAAGCTGCAGTTCGCCCGCCTCTTCCAGCCCGATGCGGCGTTCACGCCCCTGCTGTACGGCACCGTGCTGCACTGCGTCCCGAGCTCCGGCAAGCCGTTCGTGCTCGGAGGGCAGCGCACGTCACCCAATTCGGCCGTGCTGACGTCGTGGTCGCGAAACGGGGGCAAGGCACAGCCCGCCCTTCCAGGGTCCTTCGAGCCCGTGTTCCCCGAGGGTGCGCTGCACTTCGCGTCGGTCCAGACGGATCGCGTGTGCCCGCAGAGCGCGACGATCTCCGAGCTGACGCCGCAGGCGCCGGTGCTCGGCACGGCGACGACCAATCGCGCGCAGGGCACGTGGCCGGGTGACAACCGCGGCGCCGCCAAGGACCAGGTGGTCGCGCTCATCGGCACGGCGGTCGAGATCGTCAAGATCACCGACATCGCGCAGGACGGCGGCAACACGGTCGCCAGCTTCGACACGCCGGCCGCGAGCGTCCAGGGTCAGACCGTCCGCCTGCGCGGTCTGCCCGATCCACCGGCGAAAGAGAACCTCCGCGCACAAGGTGCACGCAGCCTCAGCACGGTTGTCGCCGGCTCCGCCCTGGGCTACGCCGTGGACGACGTGCTGCGGTTCACGCTGGGCGGCGCCGTCGTCCAGCGCGCGACGGTCGTGCGGTTCGAGGCCATCCTGAACGTGGACCTCGAGCTGCCGAACACGTTCGCGAGCGACATTCACGTGTTTCGCGCGACGCAGTCCGGTACGCTGCCGGGCACCGTCGTCAACGACCATCAGTTCACCGCGAACCACAACGACCTGCTCAACTTGCCACCTGGCGTAGTCGTCCGTGCGATTCCCGCCGTCGTCAAGGCCGTAGACCTGACGACGAATACCGTGACCACCGACCGGAATATCGGCCCCGCAGGTGGAATGAACTGGCGGAAGCTGACGAGAGGTCAGAACGAGATCGGCAAGCGTGACGCTGCTGCGGAGGCGACGCCGACGGTGACGTACGTGCCGGTCGCGATTCGTACGGCGCCGGCGTCGGGATTCCTCTGGTGCGAGTCGGGCGGCGACATCGCCATCCGCGTTGTGACGGCGCGCGTGTTCGACGGGATCGTCGTCAGCGCCGATCTGCCGGATCCGGCGGCGCTGTACAGCGTCGAACTGTTCAAACCGCTGGCGACGCCGGACATCAACGATGCCGTCATCTCCACGACGGTCGTTGCCGTGCTCAGTCAGCCGGTGGCGAGCAAGACCCGCGCGCTCCAGGTCATGGAGTTCGTGGGTGCGGGCATCGGAGCCGGCGCGACACTGCTGACGGCCACGGCCAAGTCGGGCCAGAACCTGACCGGCAGCATCGCCGCCAATGCTGTGCCCGGCATCGTGGTGTCCGACGCGGTCGTACTGTCGGCCGCCGGGACGCTCGAGGCGGCGGTTGTGTCACAACTGCGCGCAGTCGTCAGGTTCATGACGAACGTGCCCGGGCGCGACACGAATCTCGAAGCCGCGCTGCTGCAGGAGGGGCCGCCGTATGCGGGCGAGATCGCCAATCCCGCCAATCTGAGGACGGTGCGCGTCCTGCCCAGGTTGAATGGCGATCCGGTGGATCTCCCGCGGTTTGTCGTCAACGATCTTGTGCGTGTCAGTTGGGGGGCGGCGGCGCCGATCGATCCGGCGCTCGAGCGCTTCTATCGAATTACGAAGGTCGATGGATCGACGATCGAAGGGGAAGGCGACAATCCGATCGATCCAGCAGCGGGGCCGTTGCTCGTGCACAAGCTCACGGCAGACGATCCGGGCACGGGCACCGCGCGGCTCGGCCGCGACGGGCACCGTGCCGGCACGCCGCCATCGCCGAACCAGATCGAGTTCGCGGTCTGGAGCACGAGTGCGTTCAGCCACGAGCAGATCGTCGCGATCATCGGCGATGCGCCTGTTCCCCGGCGGGTCGATTTCAAACCGGCGGCGCCGATCGGGGCCAGAGACCTGACGCTGGTCCTGGTGAGCGCGACGACCCTCAACGCCCCGGTCACCGTGGCGCGGCCGAGCCTCGCGGGTGCGCCGCTGTCGCGCTTCACGACGGAGTTCAAGATCGACGCGGCCAATCACGTCGAGTTCACCGATCCGAAGGTGTTCGTCGCCGGCGGCACGTCGTTCCTCGCCGTGCCGTACGTCGAACCGGCGTCGCTCATCAAGGGCACGCTGAAGGCCGGATCGGTGCGCGTGCCGGACGACCACGAGAACGATCGCATCGAGAACACGCGACGCGAGGCCGTCGTCGACCATGAACTGACGCACACGCTGCAATCCGCCCGGCTCGGACCATGGCTCTTCACGTGGTTCCCGAACTGGCTGGGCGAACTCATCGGCGAGTCGACATCGGCCAGCGTGGATCACCCCGACTACTCGAAGACCGTCGAAGGGCAGTATCGCGAGGAGCAGGCCGTCATCGAGATCGCGGCATTCAACGAGATCTCGCTCGACAAGAACGAGACCGTACAGGTCACGCAGGATGGCCGGCCGGCGCGGATCAAAGTGCGCAACCGCACCGAAGCCGTGTTCAGTCTCAATCGCGACGACCTCAGTACGCTTTCGTCGGCGGGGATCCGGGCGGGGACCGTCGGCATCCGCAAACAGCTCGCCGGCACGGGCGGCAAAGTCTACGAGTACTTCATGAAGGGGAGCGAACTGCTGACGCTTGGCGGCCTGATGAACGTGTTCTCGGCCGCGAGTTACGGCGGCCTCTTCGCGCTCATTCTCCGCATCTGTCAGGCGATGAAAGCGAAAAGCGAAGTCACCTTCGACGCGCACGTCACGAATCCGACGGTGATTACGGCCGACGAGGGCGTCACGATCGCGCCGCTCGACGCGGACATGACCATCGCGATCCGGCAGGGCGACGAGGTGTACCTCCGGAAGATCCTCGACCTCCAGATCCAGGCGATCACGATCGATCGTCCCATTCCGCTGACCGGAGCCGTGGCGCTGGCCATCTATGAAGAGACGGGCGCTGTGCATGGCGACAGCAACAAATACGTGCCGGGTACGGCCGAGGATCGCAACCGGCCTGCGATCATTCGCGTGCCCGGCCTGACGCTCGACGTGGATGACCGCATCATCATCCGCAACTCGTCCGGCCAATCACGGAACACGAAGGTGACGGCCAGGAACGAAGACGGCACGGTGGAGGTGGAGGATCCAGTGCTCATCGGCTCGGCCTCGACGGAGCTGCTGATCGCCAAGCTGCGTCCTGACGATCCGTTCGGCTGGCTCGATCAGATGCTGCTCGACAAGATGCATATCGGATTCCTACAGTACCTGCACGATCCGTACGGGCAGATCAACTACCGCGTCCGGCCCACGTCGACTATCGGTAAGATCTTCGCGCGATCGGCGCGCTATCTGTTCGGCACGAAGATGTGGGGGCTGCCGTTCCTCACCGGGTATTTCTGGTACGACAACGCGTACCGCCGGAGCAACCCGGAGACGTCGGGCATGGAGCAGGAGGCCAGCTTCCGCAGCGGCGACACCTACTGTCCGTTGGCCACCCTCCATGGGACGATCGACGTGGTGGGCGACGTTGCCCGGTACTGGCTGACCGCCGACGGGGCCCAGCGGGGGGGCATCGCCGACATGATCGACACATCTAGGCAGGACTCGCCGGGCGTCCACGCGCGGCGGTTTCATCAGGTGTCGGTCAGCACGGCCGCCAACACCGGCTACTCGGTACCCGATCTCTTCGCGGCCAAGACCAACAACGGCCGGGACTGGGACGACGTCGGGTCGCAGGGATGGATTCCGATGCACCCGGAGCTCGAACGCTCGTCGGGAAGCTACGTCGCGTTCTCGCGGCCCCCGCAGGCGGGTGCCCAGCACACGATCGACGCGCGCGGCGTCTCCGGCCTCAACGCCTCGAGAAACGCGCAAAGCGAGGGACCGTCGGGTGTCCCGGCATCGCCGATCGTGCCAGTCCCGCCGTCGAAACGCGTCGTGCAGGTGTCCTTTCCACGCGACGTGAAGGACGTCGCGGTCACCATCGCCGGTGCGCCCGTCGCCGAGGCCGACGTCGTCAAATTCATTCCGTTCCAGACGGCGGGCGTGGCGGTCGATCCCGGCGGCGAACGGCAATATCGGATGACCGTGTCGCAGCCGGGCCGGGCGGCGAGAGTCGCCGCTGATGCGCTGACGTTGCAGATCGCGAACGCGGCGGTCGGGACGCGCGATTTCGCCGAGATCAGCCGCTTCTATGCCGTCGACACCGCCAATCCGGACGTCGTCGTCGGGATCGGGCCGATGCATCTGGCGACGCCCGTGCACGTGGCCGTCAGACGGTTCGAAGTAGAGATCGGCAATCAGTTGACGGCGATAGGCGGCGCGATCGGCGCACTGCCGGTCACCGACGTGCACGCGGGCGACCAGTTCTTCCTGCTCGTGCCGGCGCCGCCGTTCCAGACGCCGCCGCCGGCCCTCGTGAGCGCGGTGGTGATCACGCCGCAGGTCGCGGTCGATCAGGCGGCCAGTGATGCCGTGCGCGTCGCGCTGGGACCGGTTGGCGTGGCCTACAGGATCAATTTCGACGTCAGACAGCCGCCGGAGGCGGACGTCGTCGTGACGTTCAACTGGCGCGTCGGCACGAGTGCCGCCGACTCGGCGCCGGTGACTGCGACGTTCACGCTCAAGCCCAACTTCCAGTTGAACGCGGCGAGCTTCAACGTCGCGCGCGATGGCGACATCACGCTGGAATCGAGCGACGGCACGCAAATGGGCTTCGAGGACGGCGGCGCGGGTGTGACGCTTTCCCCGAATCAGCCGCCGACGCCGACGCAGGTCACGCTCAGGATCGACGCCGCCACCGCAACGGGGCCGCGGACGATTCTCATGAAGGATCTGGATCCCACCAAGCTGCGGTTCGCGCGGCGCCTGATCACCGTGACCTGACCGTCAGCCCGCGGCGATCGTGTCTTCGTCGGCCCGCTGCGGCGCAAGGCGGTAGTAGGCGAGCTTGCGGTACAGCGTCATCCGCGACCACTGCAGCTTCTTGGCTGCCTGGCTCTTGTTCCAGTGCACCTTGTCGAGGGCATCGAGGATTCGCCTGCGCTCCTCGTCGTCGATTGGCGTGACCGTGAGCGGGCTCGTCACCGACGGAGGCAGGTGCGATGGGTGGACGGGCGCGCCGCTCGCACGGATCAGCGACGTCTCGATGGCGTTTCTCAGCTCGCGCAGGTTGCCTGGCCACTCGTACGCTTCGAGGGCGGCAATCGTGGCGGGCAGGATGTCGCCTGGGGGCATGTCCATCTCGGCCGCGACCGATTCGGCGAAGTGTCGCGTCAGCGCGGCGATGTCGCCCTTGCGCGCGCGCAGTGGCGGCAGCACGACTTCGGCGACGCACAGCCGGTAGTACAGATCGGCCCGGAACGCTCCGGCGCGGACCATCGCGTGCAGATCGCGATTCGTGGCGGCAATCCATCGGACGTCGATGCGCTGCGACCCGCGGGCGCCCAGCCGCTGCACTTCGCGCTGCTCCATGGCGCGGAGCAGCTTCGCCTGGACTGGCAGCGGCAGTTCGCCGACTTCGTCGAGAAACACGATGCCGTGGTCGGCCTCGACGAGGCGTCCGTGATAGGTGTGCACGGCGCCGGAGAACGCGCCGCGCTCGAAGCCGAACAGTTCGCTTTCGAAGAGCGTGTCGGGGATGGCAGGGCAGTTGATCGTCACGAAGGGCCGGCTGGCGCGGCGGCTCCCCGCGTGCAGCGCCCGCGCGGCGACTTCCTTACCGGTGCCGGTCTCGCCGCGCAGCAGCACGCGGCAATCCACGGCGGCCAGTTGCCTCACTGCGGTGCGGACGTCCTGCATCGCGCGGCTCGATCCCACGAGCGTCGTTTCTGGTGCGATCTCTCGCGTCAGCCGGGCGCACCACCAGGCGAGGCGCGCCCGTTCGGCCGGCCAGTGGAGGTAGTCGTCGATGCGCGCACGGAACGCTGTCGCCGCTGCGACGGACGTCTGCGGCGAGCACGCCACGAACACGATGATGCCGGCGGGATTCTGCGCGCGGCAGGTCGCGATTCTCTGGAGCTGGAGGCCGGGCGTCTCGTTGGCGGACTCGACGAGGATCACGATGCCCGCGTGCCGGGCGTCAGCGACGGGCGTGAATCCGTTCAGGGTTTCTTCGATCTGAAGACGTGGTGTCTCGGTGCCGCCATCGACACACACCGTCGGTCGCATCGAGGACCCGGTGGCTGCGGCGCCGCCCATGACACGGACTCCTGCCGCCATGGCCGGCGGCTTGCGGTGTGCTGGGAGAGCCGGAGAAGGATGAGGCCAAACGGCAGCCGATGCAACCATTTCTTCGAACTACTACTGCCGGTTGAACTTCGCGATCAGCGCGATGGAAGTCGTTGTGCCGGTGTATCGCCGATGATGTCCTCCGCGACATGTGTGCCTTGCGTTCGCGTCACGTCGGCTCCGCCGGAAGCGCTGATGTCCTGACAGGCGACCATCGGACTGACGCCGCTCACGCCGGAACAGCTGAAGATCCGGGCAAGCTGGCTCTAGCGGGCGGCGGCGAGCATCGTGCTGAACGCGCGAAACTGAGAATTTGACCGGGCTCAGGTTCGGCCATAGCATCCCCTCGCGATGCGCCATCTGATCGCCCTTCTCGCCGCTCCGATGCTCCTTTCAGCTTCGCTGGCCTCGGCCCAGGAGACCGGGTCGCTGTCCGGCACGGTCCTCGACGTCACGGGACGTCCGGTGGTGGGCGCGACGGTGCGCATCACTGGCGAAGCCATGCCCGCCGAGCGGACGATGGCGACGTCCGACAGAGGCACGTTCGGCTTCCTGCTGCTTCCCGGCGAGTACGTTGCCGACGTCGAGAAGACAGGCGTCGGCAAGGTTTCTCGCCGCCTGGTGGTCGAGGTCGCGCGCGAAACACGCACGGATATCGTGCTCGGCGCGATCACGGCGGAATCCGGTCTCGGTGACGGCGCCGGCCCAGCCCGACATCGACCTCAAGTCGACCGAGGTGACGTTCAACTATCGCCGTTCGGTCACGCAGGACCTGCCGCTCGATCGCAGCTACCTGGGGTATCTGCAGCTCATTCCAGGCGTCGCCGAACATCAGGGGTTCACCCCCAATGGCGGCGCCAGTCAGCGAGACAAC
The DNA here is from genome assembly GCA_963724645.1 of uncultured Acidobacteriota bacterium. Lineage (GTDB taxonomy): Bacteria > Acidobacteriota > Vicinamibacteria > Vicinamibacterales > SCN-69-37 > CAVXSP01. Next base: position 222,825 of record CAVRVJ010000001.1, on the reverse strand, counting down.
GCGTTCCTCGTCGACAGCGTCCACATCTCGAACCCGTTCTTCGGCTACCTGTCCACAGAAATCAACGAGCTCGACATCGCCGAGTTCGACGTCAAGCGCGGCGCCCTTCGCCCGGAATTCGGCCGATCGACCGGGTTCATCACCAACGCCGTGATCAAGTCCGGCAGCAACTCGTTCGCGGGCGCGTATCGATTCGAGGCGATTCCCAGCAGCCTGATCGCGGAGTCCGCGAAGGTTGTGCACAGCTCGATTGACCGATGGACCAACGCTTTCGGTTTTGGCGGCCCTGTCGTGAAGAGCCGGTTGTTTTTTTACGCCTCCGCCAGCATTCTCCGATCGGGCACTCCGGGGGCCGCCAACCTGTTCGGTCCACTGCCGAATCGGAAGGAGGCCACCAACGAGTCATTTGGCAAGGTCACCGCGCACCTCGGCCTGCACGTGATCGCCGGCGGCGTCCGCAACCGGCCGACGACCGTCGAGTTCGCCGGCATCGGCGTGCAGGATTCGCCCGACGTCGCCTCCAACATCCGGACGACCAATCGCGTGGCGAATGCTTCGTACGACTGGTTCGTCGGGAACCGGACCACGGTGTCCGTGCGATACGTTCATCTCATCGAGCGTACCGAAACCACCGCGGTGAGAGACCTCGGCTTTCTGCCGCCGTTCGAGGAGGACAACGTCTCCGCCCTCGGCCATGTCGTCGTTGGGGGCATCAGCTTCGGCGCCGCGGCCTTGAAGCTCAACCGTCAGGACTACTCGGCAGACGAGCTCAAGGCGAACGTGTCGCGTCATTTCGACATGAACGGCATGACCCATCAGCTCAAGATCGGATTCGGCTGGAACGAAGGTCGCGAAGACTTGACGCGCCGAAGCAACGGATGGGGCGACATCAGCTATGTGATCTACGGCGATCAGTTGCGAGTCCGCGCCTCGACGTATCCGGAGCAGCCGTCGCAGCACAGCACGGGCCGCACATACACGCTCTTCGCGCAGGACGACATCTCGATTGGATCGAGAATCGCGATCAACGCCGGTGTGCTGACCAATCGCGACGACTTCGAGCAGACGGCGTCCGGCGCCGCCGCCTCGAGCTTCCCGACGTTCGGGTTCTTCGACGAGCTTCAGCCGCGCGTCGGCCTGACCGTGCAGCTGCGCAAGGGGCAGGGCGACAAGGCGTACGTGAACTGGGGGCGGTATTACGGGCTGGATCAGATCAGCAGCGCGCGGGCCGTCTCGGGCGGCCGGCTGTATACGATCGACACCGATTTCGATGCGACTACGGCCGCGATTGTCGCGCAGGCCGTCGCGCCGAATACAGGCGTGAAAAGCGTCGCGGCCGATCTCGACCCGCCGCGGACCGACGAGTTTGTAGCCGGCTACGCCACGCCGCTTGGCGGTCCCTGGACGTTCGACGCCTTCTTCCTGTCGCGCCGCAGCAGTCATTTCATCGAGGACGTTCCGACCGTCCTGCCATTCTCGAACTTCCAATTTCAGAACGATCCGTACGCCGCGCGCACCTACCGCACCCTGACTCTCAGCTTGAGGCGACGGTTGCAGGATCAGTGGTCTCTCGACGCGAGCTACGCGTGGAGCCGCCTGGCCGGCAACTACGATCTGGATTACACGGGGGATTTCACCGGCGTGCCGGTCTTCAGCACGTCGTCGCTCTTCGACGACGGACCGGGGGCGTTTTCGAGCGATCGCTATCGGAACGGCGTGCTCAGCCAGGATCGGACGCATGTCTACAAGGTTCTGGCGACGTGGAGCCCCAAGCCCATCGATCGGTTGAGTCTCGGGCTGTTCGTGCGCGGGCAGAGCGGCACGCCGTGGGAAGCGCGCGGCCTGCCGTGGGACAGCGGACTCACCTATCTGCGATTCCTCGAGCCGGCCGGGAGTCACCGCAACCCGTTCTGGACCAACGTCGACGCGCTGGCGAAGTATTCGCTGAACATCACGGCGAAACGGTTCGTGCGGCTCGAAGCACGGCTCCTGAACGTGTTCAATCGCGAGACAACGCTCGTCACCGATCAGCGGCTCTATCTCGATCCACGCAATCTGACGATTGTGGGAACGCCGCCAGCCGGCTGCTGGAGCTGCTACACGGACGCGTTCCAGCAGGGGACTCTGCAGACCAACACGCGCTTCGGCCAGCCGGTGTCCTATGCGCAGCCGCGGCGTCTGCTGCTGTCAGTGTCGTTTGATTTTTGAAGGAAAAGAAGGCAACGGCATTTTTTTTCAGTGGCACTGGCCGGCGCCGCTGTCGCTGCTGCCAGTGGCGTCGATGGGGAGGAATTCCCAGAAGTACGCCCCGTCGCTCAACGTGAATCGGATCACGCCAAACGACTTGATTCTCACCTCGCTGTTGGAGTGCAGCATCACGGGGTCATAGAGACTGGCGCCGCCGGTGCCGACCGTGAATTGGCGGATGCCTTTCGAAGGGTCGGGCTTTCCGCCCGGATCCTGCGGCGAGAAGCGTTCATACAAGTGATCGTGGCCGTTGACGATCACGTCCACGTTCAGTTCGTACAGCACTTTCCAGAGATCGAGCATGTCCGTCTGGTCGCGGTTCGGCCCAGACGTAAAAAGGGGTCGGTGCCAGATGGCCATCGTGCACCTCGGGTTGCCTCGGCTCGCCACTTCGCCACGAATCCATTGCACCTGCGCCGAGCCGGCCGTTGACGGAATCTCGCTGTTGAGCGAGAGAATCAGCCACGGGCCGATCGTGTAGCTGTAGTAGCCCTGGCCCGTCGCTCCACCCGCCACGCTGCCGAAGTACGAGTAATACCCCGCCGCGCCGGCCGTCTCGTATTCATGATTGCCGGGCGAGGGTCTGGTGCGACTCTTCACGCGGCCCCAGTACGGGTCGTAACACTTCTGATACTGCTCGAGGCTGCCCTGGTAGTAGGCGTTGTCGCCGGCCGTGAAGACCGTGCCGGAGAGCGCCTCGAGTTGTTTCCCGGTCGCGACCGTGCCGGCCGAAGGCACCCACGCGGCATCGCAGGCGGCAATATCGCCGGCGCCGACGAGGACGCCGGTGCCGGGATCGATCGGATTGCCCCCTCCACCGGGCGGCGGCGTGCCCCCGCCCGGCGGGCTGCTCGGCGATGTCGGGTGGTCGCCGCATGCCGGGCCGGCGGCCAGCAGCGCGAGGATTCCCGCGACCAGCCATGGCCGCCACGATCCCGGGCGAGGGGTCGCTCCCGCGACATGCTTAATGGACACTTGAGTTAGTCCCGGAAAGCACTTGACTTGACGTAATACCGTGGCGCGCCCGCGGGGGGCGCGGGCGCAGATACCACGCCAAGTCAAGTGACTTTCCGTGAGTGTGTGCGCTTCGGGCGCGCTCTGACTCACAGGCCACCGGACTAGTCCTGGCCGCCGGCCAGCGCGGCCGCGACGGACTGCAGCACGAACCCCGGCCGAACCTGGGCGAAGGTCATGATCGCCTGGACCTCGGTGTCGAAGTCTGCGTTCGAAAACTGCTTCTTCGGGTCTTCGAACACCGGGCCGGAGATGAGGGACGCGGTGTGCGCCACTTCAGCCGAGAACCAGTCGTCCTGAAGCGCCCTCTGGGCGCACTGTTTCAGCGCCTCGAGGTACGCCGCCCGCAGATCGTCGTACGCCCACGCGCGGCTGAAGATGACGTTCTCGAACACGCGCTGGAAAATCGACATGTCTCCGGTCGTCTGCAGAATCGCGTGGTCGCGGTCCCACGGAATGAGGGTGTGCTTCAGACCGCCGGCCGGATTGTAGATGAAGAAGTTGTTCATCCCCCAGTTGCCGGTCATGCCATCCCATTCGGACAGGTAGACCTCGATCGCGACGTACTGCATGAACTGCCGCAGGTCGAGGTACTGTTCCACGCGTTCGCGCCAGACCGCGTCGCCGGGGCCGTTAATCTCGCGGAACATGTCGCGGAACCCTGGATACAGCGTGTTGTCGGCATCCTCGTCGTGCGTCACGGGGCCGAAGAACGGCTTGTAGCTGGCGGGATCGTCGCCGAGGTACTCCCCGCGCCAGTACGAGTAATCATGCCATTGAAATTCGTAGACATAGCCGGCTTTGGGGCCGCCTTTCTCGGTGTGCGATCCGGTCGGGGGCGTTTCGCCGAACGCGCGCGCGAGAAAGTCGGCGTTGATGTCTTCGACGACGCCGTACAGGCCCCAGTACCTCGTTGTTCACGTAGACGCGCGCCCAGCCTTCGCGCGGAGCCGCGAACCCCATGCGGTTGTAGAACGCCATCGCAATGCGCTCACGCAGAAAGGACGCATCCTGCCATTCGTTCTTCAGCACGAGCGTCGACAGGCCGAGGAAGTGCTGGCCGTCGGTGTAGTGATCGAAGCTGACCTGAAGACCCGGCTTCTGCGGGTTGCGGCTCCCCGACCCGCGCGCCCGGACCGAGACATTGCGCACGCGTATATTGCGCCAGGTCATGTCGGCCGGATACTTCGTGTTGTCCTGCCAGTTCTCACGCAGGAGCGCGAGGTCCTTCGAGTTGATGAAGAATCGAATTTCCTGCATGGAGCCGGGGTCGAACAGATCGTCGGCGGTCTGCGCTCGCGCAGCGCGGACACCCGGACCCAGCGCCGACGCCAGCGCGATGCAAATCGCAATGAAAGTTGGTCTTCGCACGAAATGTCTCAGAATCCGAATTGCACACGCACCACCTGGCTCCAGAACGACGGCTGGAGCGGCAACGGGCCCTCGCCGGGGTTCGCCAACTCTTCTTTGATCACGTTGAGCTGCACCTTGACCCAGCGGTTCGGAAACCACGTGACGCCGTAGGTCTGCACCGAATCGCTGTTCTTGAGCACGATGTCCGACCTCACGCTTCGCGATCCGAGCTCGTTCGGCGACGCGTCCGTCGCCTCGCTGCTGAACGCGATCTTCTCGACGCGCATGCCGACTTCGACCGCTCCGAACCCGCCCTGAAAGAGCGGACGATTGACCTCGTCGAGCCCCGCGGACTTCGATTCGCCCGTGATCGCCCACGTGCCGCTGACATACCAGCCTTTCGCCGTGAGCGGGGAGAGGTTCTTGTCCTCGACGCTTTCGCCAAGCCGCTCCTCGGTCAGTGTGATGTATTCGGCCTTCAGCGAGAAGGGGCCCGGCCGGAATCGCATCTCGAACCCGGTCCGCTTGCGCGCGCCCGCCACCAGGTATTTCGGCTTGTAGAACTCGAATCCTGCGACCGTCCGGCCTTTGACGCTCGACTCGCCCTCGGGCAGCGTGGTGTCGGCCTGGGCGTAGCCCACCTCGAGATCGGTCCACTTCGATTTGACGCGCCGCAGCGGCTGCGTGGTGAGGCGCCAGACCTTCGTTTCGCCTCCGGTGACGCGACTCGAGTTGATGCCCACGTTCGCGTTGTGACCGTCGTGATCGAAGACGCCGTACTCGTAGCCGACGGCGTGATTGAGCACCTGCCCGTGGAACATCCCGCCGTGGTCGCGGCCCGGCGCGAGCGTCGTGGCCGCCAGCGATCGGTATGCGAAGTCGAGGTTGGTCGCGCCCGTGTTCTCGTCGATGCTGAAGGGCAGCTTGAAGATCCCGTACTGCGCGCGGGCGAACGTGAACTGCTGGTACCCAATCCACGCGTCGCGCCACGGATCGATGCTCTTCGCCTCGACGCTCGCCATCTCGCGGCTGATGTCGAAGGCGATCTTCTTGTCGAGCAGCTCGCCCTCCATCCCGATGCGGCGGTGCGCGATGTCGAGCTCCGCCTGATCACCAGCAACCGCGTCCGACTTCGTGTTGGCTTCCTGGATCCGCACCCTGAAGTCGACCCGGACTTGCTTGCCGACGCGAAGTTCCGGGTGCGGGACCCACAGCCAGCGCACCAGTCCCTTCTTCGGCTTCTTTTCCTTCGGCTTCTTCTCCTTCGGCGCCTTTTCTTTCGGTGTCTTCGTTTTCGCGCCCTCGTCCGAATCGCCTTGCGTCGCCGCAGGATCTTGTGTCGTTGGCTGCTGAGCTCTGGAAGGTCGCGGCGCGAGCGCGACCACCAGGACGAGGGCACACGCCACGGTCTGCCTAGTCATCGTCAGGCTCCGCGTCCTGCAGCCTTGCGTCCTGCACGCCGTCGATCCGGTTGAGCATCTCGAGGAGTCCTTCCGCCCTTCTTCAAAGGTGGCATTGGGTCTACCACAAAACACCGTGCGAGAGTACACCTACTCGGTAGGGCGAGACGCGACGGCGTGCTTGCCGCCGACACCGAGGAATGCGAACGCCGCCGACGTGCCCACGAGTGACGGGGTTCCTCCACCCAACACCGGCCCCTGGGACTATTTCGGTGGTGAACTTCGCGGGCAGTTCCAGTTTGGACTCGCGCACAGCCATGGCGCTGATCCGAACTCGGCATGGCTCATGGCCTGGCGTGATTTTCTATGTCTTGACATATTTTCGATAATAAATAGCATTACCGAAATCGTTGTGGTACGGGTGTCTGTTGACAAGAAACCAGTTCTACGCAGTTGCCGCCGCGGCGTTCTATGGGGCGATCGTCGTGAAGACTGCGACTTTCGTTGGCGCACAGGCGTCTGCCGAGCCGCAGAACCCGCCGGCGGCACCGCCGCAGGGCGCTCCGCCCGCGGCCCAGGGAGCAGGGCCGGCACAGGGCCCGCCGGGTGGAGGGCGCCCTGGCGGTGGCGGTCGCGGCGGCGCCATCGCGATGATCTACGACCAGATGTGCGCCGGCTGCCACGGCACGACCGATGGCAAGGCCGGTCGCGCGCCAAGTCTGTTCGACGAGAAGTGGCTGAACGGAACCACGGATCTGAACATCTCGAAAGCGATTCGCACGGGTGTGCCGAACACGGAGATGGGAGCGTTCCCGGCGACCCAACTGTCCGACGACCAGATCTTCCAGTTGACCGCGTTCATCCGCACGCAGGCGGGCCGGCTGAAGCCGCGACCGGTGTTCGTGCCGGAGGCCGACGGCACGCTCCTCAGCACAGAGAAACAGACGGTCAAGGTCGAGGTGCTGACCAAGGACGTCGACACACCGTGGGGCCTGGCGTTTCTGCCCGACGGACGGCTGCTGATCACCGAGCGACCGGGTCGGCTGCGCATCTACGACAAAGGCAAGTTGTCCGAACCAATCAAGGGCGCACCCACGCCGCACGTGCAGCAGGACGGGGGGTATCTCGACGTCTCGGTTCATCCGCAGTACGCACGGAATGGATGGATCTATCTGTCGTATTCGGAAGTGCAGCCGGGCTTCGCGCCGCCTCCCGCGTCGACGCCGGCGTCCGAGGCTGCGCCAGCCGCGGCACGAGACGCGGCTCCCGCGGCCGCTCAAGACGCTCCGGGCGCAGCCGGCCGTGGCGGGCAAGGTCGCGGCCGCGGTGGGCCGCCGCAGCCGCCGTCGAACACCGTGATCGTCCGCGGCAGGATCAACAAGAACAATGAGTGGACCGATCAGCAGGTCATTTTTCGATCGCCGATCGAGTCTTATGTCTCGAGCGGCGTGCACTTCGGCTCGCGTTTCACCTGGGACGGGACGGGACACCTGTTCTTCTCCCTGGGTGAGCGCGGCACGATGCAGAACGCGCAGGATCTGAAGTCGCCACTCGGCAAGATCCATCGCATCAATGACGACGGCACCGTGCCGAAGGACAACCCGTTCGTGAACACGCCGGGCGCCGATCCGACGGTGTGGAGCTACGGCCATCGGAATCCGCAGGGATTCGCCTGGGATCCGATCGTTCCAGATCGTCTGTGGGAGACCGAGCATGGCCCGACCGGGGGCGATGAAGTCAACATCATTGAGCCCGGCCACAACTACGGGTGGGGCGTGATCTCGATGGGGACGCAGGCCGGCATCACCGAGCGTGCCCACGAAGGCATGGAGCAGCCGATCGTCTATTACACTCCGGCGATCGGGCCCAGCGGGATCGGCTTCTACACCGGGAGCAGGTATCCCGGCTGGAAAGACACGAGCCTGTTCATCGCCGCGCTCGTGGGCGAGCAACTGCGTCGTCTGGAGATCAAAGACAAGACCGTGACGCACCAGGAAGTAATCTTCACTCAGTTCGGCCGCATTCATGACATCATCACCGGCCCAGACGGCCTGTTCTATGTTGCGTGTCAGAACCCGACCAGTTCCGTCGGGATCACGATGTCGGCCTCGACGCCGGGGATGGTCATTCGTCTGGTGCCCGTGACAGGACCGGCGGCGGCAGGGAAGGGACTCTCGTAAATGTTGGCGGGCACGGCGTGGGGCAGAATCGGACGGCCGTGAGCTTCATCATTCGTGGCGCGGACCACGCGGTTCGCAGATTTCTTGGACGGAGATCAGATATGAGACATCGCATCACGGTAATCGCATTGTCGGTAGTTCTGTTGTGTGTCTCAGTGCTCGCGCAGCAGCCGGCCCCTGGCGCCGGTGCCCCGGGCGCGGCGCCGGCGCAAGGAGCGGGCGGCGGCCGCCGCGGCGGCGGTGGTGGTGCGCCGCAGGTCGCGAATCCCAACGGCATCCGTGTCTTCATCCGCGCGGGTCTCAAGTCCCACGGCGAAGGCCAGCACGACTATCCGCAGTTTCTGGCGGACTGGAGCAAGGTGCTGACGGATCACGGTGCGCGCGTCATGGGCGCGCTGCAGTTTCCCTCGGCGGCCGATCTGGCGAATACCGATGTGCTCGTCATGTACAAAGGTGACGCCGGATACATGACCGACGAGGAGAAGGCCAACCTCGACGCGTACGTCAAACGTGGCGGCGGCCTCGTCAGTTTCCATGACACGCTTTGCGGCCCGGATCCCGAGTACTTCTCGACGATTGTCGGAGGTGCCAAGAAACATGGCGAGACGAATTTCTCAGCGGGTCAACTGAAGACGACGGTGGTCGACAAGGCGGATCCGATCATGCAAGGTATGTCGGATTTCACGATCGCCGACGAGGCCTTCATGATGATGACGTGGGCGAAGAATCCCGAGATTCATGTGCTCGCCACCGTGGCGATGCCTGGCGGCGCGCATGCCGGCGAAGTCGTTCCGCAGATCTGGACGTACGAGCACACCGTGCCGGGCGGCCAGCCGTCTCGGGCATTCGTGTGGATGCAGGGACACACGTACAAGAATTTTTCCGAGCCGGCGATCCAGGCGATGATCCTTCGCGGCATCTCCTGGGCGGCAAAGAAACAGGTCGACACGCTCGCCAACGTCGTCGCGCGCGGAGGTGGACGGGGACCGGGAGGATCGGACATCGAGGCGCCCGCGAGCGCACCCGGCGGCCCCGGGCACTACCGGGCGCGGCCGCGGGCGCGGTGGAGTTCAGAAGAGCCAGCCGTAGCGCCGCTCTCCGCGGGCGCGTGGGTCCTGACCGGCTCGGCCGGTCAGTTCACCCGCGCGGGACCTTTCGCGGGCAGTTGGACCGTCACGATCGTCCCGCCCCTGGGCGGACAGGCAACGCCGATCCTGCCTTTGTGCGCTTCGACGATCCGCTTCGCCGTCGGCAAGCCCAAACCGGACCCGCGCTTCTTCGTGGTGAAGAAAGGCGTGAAGATCTTGCCCAAGGTCTCTGATGGGATACCTGGGCCCTCATCGGCGACCGTAATCTCACACATGTCGGCGATCGAGGCCAGCGACACTTCAATCCTTCCCCGTCCCTCCATCGCATGCGACGCGTTGATCAGCAGATTCGCGAACACAATCTTGAGGAGGTCGGCATCAGCCATGACCGGCGCCACAAGCCCGTCGACTTTGACGTCCGTCTCCTTGAAGGACGGATCACCGCTGAGCAGTTCGGCGGTGGTCGTCACCAGTGCTGCGACATCGATCGGCGCAGGATGCGGCTGCGGAGGGCGGGCGAAGACCAACAGGTCGTTCATCAGATCGCTGAGCGTATCGATCCGGGAGACGATTTCTGCGACGATCGTCGCCTCCTGACCGCCTTGCGGCAGACGCCTGCCAATAATCTGCAGGGCGCCCCGCATGCCCGCGAGGGGATTCTTCACCTCATGGGCGATGACGGCCGCCATCTCTCCGAGCTTCGCGAGCGACGTCTGTTCGCGGAGCTGCTCCTCCATCTGCACGCGCGCGGTCAGGTCGTGCAGAATTCCGGTGAACTTCCTTTCGCCGCCGACGGTCAACTTGCCAACCGACAGATGCAGGGGGAACGTGGTGCCGTCCCGGCGGAGACCCGTGACTTCGCGTCCGGTGCCGATGATCTTCTGCACACCGGTCGCGAGGTGCCGCGTCAGATAAGTATCGTGCTCCTCGTGATACGGCGACGGCATGAGCATGTTGACGTTGCGGCCAAGCACTTCGAGCGCGCCATAGCCGAAGAGTCGCTCGGCACCTCGATTGAACGATTCGATGGTTCCCTTGGAGTCGATGACGATGATGCCGTCGACCGCCGAGTCGATGATGGATCGCAACCGCTCGTTCGACTCGCGCAGGTCCGCCGATCGCGCGTCGACCTGGCCCTCCAGGTGCTTCTTCGCCCGCCGGAGCGAATCGGTGCTATGCCGATCGCGGCGGATGCCACGGGCGGTGAGCCAGAGGATCCATCCAGCCAGTCCCACGGTCGTCACGATGAGGGCGTCGGAGATCCCTTCGAGACGGGCAATGGCCGCCTGGTCGGCGCGCACGCGATCCGCCATGAGGCCGTTCTCTTCGGCGCGAGCCGCCCGAATCGTGCCGCGGACGGCCTCGAGCGACACCTGGACACGGTCCGTGTCGACAGGAATGGCCAGGGGCGCGGCTCGCTTCGCGTCCGTCAGACGGCGAAGAGCCACGAGCAAGCGGGTCACACCTTGACGAAGTTGCGGGATGCGCCCTTGCTGGCTTGGGTTGTCGGTCGTCAGCGCCGCCAGTCGACTGACCGCGTCGTCGCTGGTCCGCTCGGCGCGATCGAGCGGCTCGAGACTCCGGGCATCAACCGACCGCGTGTAGCTGTGCGCGGCGCTGTCGGCGTCACCTACGAGCGCACTGATCGCATCGATGGCCGTCAAGACGGCTTGCGTATGAACAATCCACTGGTTGGACTCCTCCGCCCGCTGCACCGTCCGATGGGCGAGCCACACCACGGCCAACGCCGCCAGGATGGCGACGACAGCCACTCCCCGCAGCGTGTTCGAAACCGTCAAGGCGCTCTCAGTCTGGCTTCTCGTCCGGTTGGAACGTGCCGAGGAGGACGAAGTCGTCCTCGCCGCTCGCAAACCAGGCGCGCACGTGTTGATTCTTGGCAAAGGCGAGAGCGCGCCGGTCGGCCTCTTCGCGAGTCAGGAAAATGAATTGGTCGAGAGACGAAGGGGTGCCCAGAGCGTAGGCTCGCGTGCCGCGCCTTGGGCGGACAACTACGTCGTCACGGTTAGGCAAGGCCATTCGGTTCCCGCTGTTTCAGCCATTTCCAGTGGCGCTAGAGCACTAGTCTCAGGTATTTCGATGCTCGCAGCAAGTGTTTCGGATCGTAGCACGCGTGCTCGACGTGTAATCCTGCCTGACGAAAGATTACGGTCGCGTTACATCAAGTCCATTGACCTGACGATTCCCGTTCCGCTGAACCGCGTGCTCAACTGCGGCTGCAAACGCCTCGACGTCGTCGATCTGACCATGCGGGTGCGTAGAATTTTCTAATCGCGCGGATATTTACCTGGTAGTTTTGGAAACCAGCGCGGCCGGACGCCACTTACACGAGCGGTCCTCGTGGCATTCATCCTGCTTGAGGCCACACGGGCGAGTTGAGATCTTATCGATTGGTCGCATCGACGCTGGCGCAAGTGACACGGCTACTCTGATACCCATCCTGTTCGTTTCCGAAACGCATCCGGCGACGGATGCGCTGGACCGCTGCAGGAAGCCTGGCGTGAATCATGGTGCCGAACACATACCCCTGATACGGGTGGCGACATCGCGTTCGGTCCACATCATGCGATGAGGGTCAACTCGCCCTATCCTGAACACCCGTTCACTAAGGAACACGGCCCGACCGGATCCATCCGGACGGCGTCAAAGCTGAATATCACACGGCCTGCTTCGTCTCGCCGGGAAGGTCATCAAGGCCACACCAAAGAGAGTTGAGGTAGAGGTCGCCTGCGGATACGGAGGTCGCGATGGCGTCTCAACTCTGGACAGTCGTTCTTGCTGCAGGTGCTGGACGGCGGCTGGCGGAACTGACTGGCGGCGTGCCGAAGCAATTCTGGCGCGCCGGCGACCGGAAGTCTTTGCTCGAGGCCACGACCGACCGGTTTGCGGCGCTCGCCCCGCCTTCTCGGACGGTCGTCATCGTCGACAAGTCCCACCGCGATCATGTGAGCACCAGTCTCGATCCGGCTCGCATCGGGGAAGTGGTCTTCCAGCCGGAGGACCGAGGGACGGCTACTGGCGTCCTGCTGGCGCTGACACCCGTCCTCGCGACCGAGCCGGAGGCCATCGTTACGATCACTCCAGCGGATCATGGCGTGGTCAACGACGACAGGTTTCGGCGAGGCCTCCTCGAGGCGGCGCGCCACGTACAGTCGCACGGAGGCATCGTCGTGTTCGGTGTCGAGCCGACGGGAGCTCGCGATGACTATGGGTGGATAACGCCCGCCTCGCCGTCCTCGCACCGGCTCCGGCCGGTGACCGCCTTCATCGAGAAGCCTTCGACGCAGGTCGCCGAGGGGCTGTTCGCCTCGGGGGCGGTCTGGAACACCATGGTTGTCGTCGCGCGCGCCAGCGCGTTGCACGCCCTGTATGTCGAGCTTCTCCCCGAGCTTGCCAGCGTGTTTGCGGCGGCGCAGCAACTGTCACCGGCCGCGCGTCAGGCGTTTCTGTCCGACGTCTATCCACACCTCCCGTCGCTCGATTTCTCGCGCGACCTGCTGGGGCCCGCGCGCAACCTGTTGACCTACGTCTGGCCTGCATCGATCGGCTGGTCCGACCTCGGCACGCCCGAACGGCTGCGTGAATGGCAGCGCGGCGCAGTAGCACGCGTGCGGCCGAGGATCAGCGCAGCCTGAGAAGGCACCTTGCGCCCGCCTGGCGTCAGGCCGCGGGTCCCGCGCATTCGTCCGCATCCTGGCGCTGAAAATACCGCAGCGTCGCTCGAACACTGCAGTTTCAAGCCGACTTTCCACGGCAAGAGCGTTGCAGAAGAAGCACGCGCCCGTGTCATGGCGAGCGGGCCCAACGAGGTGGCCATGCCCTCGATTCGAACCATCTTGTGCCCGATCGATTTCTCGGACACGTCACGCCACGCCCTGGATCATGCCGTCGCCTTTGCCGGGTGGTACGGGTCAACGGTCGTGGCCCTGCACGTATCTCCGGAGACGGCAACCATCTCACCGATGCTCGTGCCGGAGGTCCCCATCCAGCCGCCGAAGCCACAGGAGGTGGATGCGCACTTGCGCGACTGGCTCGCGCCGGCGATGAAAAAGGGCATCGACACCCAGATTGTGGTGACGAAAGGCACGCCGGCCGCGGGAATCCTCGAACGCGCCGCCGCGCTTCCGGCGGACGTGGTGGTCATGGGCACCCACGGCCGGACGGGTTTCGAGCACCTCCTGCTCGGGTCAGTCACCGAGAAAGTGCTGCGTAAGGCAACGTGTCCCGTGATGACGGTGCCGCCGCCTGTCGCGACGACGTCGAAGCTGCCGCTCGAGCGGATTCTGTGTCCCGTGGATTTCTCAGAACCGTCGCTCGCCGCTGTCCAGCTTGCGGTGTCGCTCGCGGAGGAAACGGCCGCCCGTCTTACGCTCCTGCACGTCTTCGAATGGCCCACCGACGAGGCGTTGAAGAAGCAACTGGCGCAGGAGGTGCTCTCCGAGTTCTGCCGCGATCGAGAAATCCGCACGCGGGAACGCCTCGAATCCCTGATCCGCCAGGACGTGCGCAATTGGTGCACGCTCGATGTGCAGTTGCGTAACGGCAAGGCGCATGCGGAGATCGTTCACCGTGCCGACGTCGATCACGACGACGTCATCGTCATGGGCGCGCACGGGCGCGGTCCGGTTGGCCAGTTCTGGTTCGGATCGACCACGAATCAAGTCATCCGACAGGCGAGGTGTCCAGTCCTGACCGTGCGGGCGTGAGCGAGGCGCGTAGCGTCAGCCGCCCGCCCAATCCAAGCGCGAGCTTGAAGAAGTGGGTCTGTTCGTCGTGAGTGGCCAGATCGCGGACGTGAGTGTCGGATCGCTCGATCAGCGTGGCGCGTAAGCCGATCTTGAAGACGCAGCTGTCTTCCAGCTCAGGATCACGGGCGTCTTGCGGCTGGTGGGCGCCGGTGTTTCCGCGGGGACGCCGACGGTGATGGCCGCCACGACGGTTACATCGGGCGGAACGGCCAACTCGGCCTTGATTGCCGGTGAGTTGAGTGCGGGCAGGGCGGACCCGATGCAGCACGTACCCAGGTCCATCGCGGGCGCCGTCAGCATCAGATTTCCGGCCGCCAGCCAGCAGTCCGCCGCAGAGAACGGACTGGTCAGCCGGGCGCAAATGAGAATCAGCGTACCTGCATCATAGAAGACGTTGAAATCCGGCCTGGCGAGGGCCCTCAGGAATCCGCTGCTGGTCGGGGTCGCCTCGGGATCATGCAGACGGTGTTGCATCTCCTTGAGCAGCGCTTCCTTGGCGAGATCCGAATAGCGCTTCAGCATCTCGCGATCCTGAATCACCGCGAACAGCCACGGCTCCGCGTGCATGGCCGTCGGGGCCTGCACGGCCGCCCGCAGCAGCGTCCGCACCGAGGCTTCGCTGACCGGGGCTGGCGAGTAGTGGCGAACGGATCGTCGACCGGTAATGGCGTCGGCGACGACGGCGGGCGTGAGCGGGTCATGTAAGGTCACAGGTCCTCCAGTTCACGTCCTCGCACGTGACGCGACCATCGCCGGATTCTTCGCATCGCCTGAGGAATTTTCCAACGGGCGTGCGAGAGACTTTCGCGGCCGGGCGCAGGGAGCCATCTCCCCACTGAAGACCTAGCAAGAGCGGCGCCAACCCCACAGCTGCACCGGCCGGTATGGAATGTGCTGAGAACGTTGGTGATGGCGACGGCCAATCACCTGACGTTCGAGACGCGCGGTCTGACGAAGACCTACCGGACGGCGGCGGGGGAGGTGCACGCGCTGCGAGGCGTCGATCTCGATATCAAGCAGGGCGAGACGCTCGTGCTGCTGGGGCCGTCCGGTTCCGGCAAGTCCACCCTGCTGAACATCCTCGGTGGTCTCGACCGCGCCACCGGCGGACAGATCGTGTTTCAGGATCGCGACCTGACACGCGCCTCGAATCGCGAGCTCACCGACTATCGCCGGCAATCCGTAGGATTCATCTTTCAGTTCTTCAATCTATCGCCGAGCCTGACGGCACGCGAGAACGTCGAGCTGGTCACCGAAATCGCCGACCATCCGATGGCTCCGGACGAGGCACTGGCGCTCGTCGGCCTGGCGGATCGGATGGATCACTTCCCGTCGGAACTGTCGGGCGGCGAGCAGCAGCGCGTCGCCGTCGCGCGGGCCATCGCCAAACGGCCCGCGATTCTGTTCTGCGATGAGCCGACCGGCTCGCTCGACAGCGTGAGTGGCGTCCAGGTGCTCGAGGCGATCGTCAACGTGGCCGGGCAGGTGGGAGCGACGACGATGATCGTAACGCACAACGCCGTCGTCGCTGCCATCGCCGATCGCATTATCAAGTTCTCGAATGGCGCAGTCGTCGATCTCCGCGAGAACGCGGAGCGCCGCTCGCCGGGCGAGCTGGTCTGGTGACTCATGCGCGCGCTTGACCGCAAACTGCTCCGGGATCTCTGGCGGCTCAAGTGGCAGGCCGCGGCCATTGCCCTGCTCGTCGCCTGCGGCGTGTCGGTGGCCGTCATGGCGTTTTCCACACAGGAAGCCCTTGCGATCGCTCAGCGCCGGTACTACGCGCAAACGCGCTTCGCCGATGTCTTCGCGACGGCGATACGTGCACCGCGATCAATCGCGCGCGACCTCGCCCGGATTGACGGCGTCGTGTCGGTCGACGCCAGGGCGATGAAGGCAGGATTGCTGGACGTTCCGGGTCTGCTCCGTCCCGCCACGGTGCGTCTGCTGGCGCTTCCCGACGACGACGCCTTGGCGCTCAACCGACTCGTCGTGATGGAAGGACGCCAGCCGGACGCCAATCGGACGGACGAGGCGGTTGGGCTCAAGACGTTTCTCGACGCGGCGCACGTCCAGCTTGGCGATCGCCTGGCCGCGGTGATCAACGGCAAGCGCATGGAATTCCTCATTGTCGGATCCGCCCTGTCACCCGAATTTGCGTACGTGCCGAGTCCGGCATCGGCCCTCCCGGACGATGCTCACCACGGCGTGCTCTGGGTGCCCCGGCTCACGGCCGAGCGGGCGACAGGCCTCGGCGGCGCGTTCAGCGTGGTCTCGTTGAAGCTGGCGGCCGGGGCGGCCAAACCGGCGGTCCTGACGGCTGTCGATCGTCTACTGGCCCCCTATGGCGGCACGCCCGCCTACGCGCGCGTCGACCATGTCTCGAACAAGTTCCAGGACGATCACATCGAGCGTCTCGGCATCATCGCCGGCGTCATTCCGCCGGTGTTCCTGCTCGTGGCCGCGGTTCTTGTCCACGTCGTCCTCGGACGGATTGTCGACGTCGAAAGGGAGCAGATCGGGTTATTGAAGGCGTTCGGGTACGGCAACGCAAGGGTCGCGTCGATCTATCTGAAGCTGGCAGGCGCCATTGCCATCGCGGGCGCAGTGGTCGGCGCGCTCTTCGGCGGATGGCTGGGCGCGGCGATGACGAGGCTCTTCGGGGACTACGTGCGCTTTCCACGCCTCGACGTCATCTTCTCCTGGGGCGCGTTCGGCGTCGCGTCGGCGTTTTCGGTCGGCGCGGCGCTGGCCGGCTCCCTCCTCGCGGTCCGGCGCGCCGTGCAGCTGAGCCCAGCGGTTGCGATGCAGGCGCCGGCGCCAGGCGGGTTCCGGAAAGGCGTCGTCGAGCGCCTGGCGTTCTGGCACAGGCTGGATCAGCCCACGCGGATGATCGTCCGCCACCTCGAGCGTTTTCCGGCGCGTGCGGCGTTGACCGTCGCCGGCCTCGCCGTGAGTCTGTCGATTCTGACCGGATCGCAGTTCATGTTCGGCAGCATCGACACGGTGATCGACCAGGCCTACTTTCGCGCGCGCCGCTGGACCGAAGTGATCGGCTTCGCCGAGGCGCGAGACATCCGCGCCGTGCTCGACGCGGCCCGGTTGCCCGGCGTGATCGCCGCGGAACCCGTCCGGAACACGGCGGCGCGCATCCGGGCGCATGCCCGGCAGGAAAGGACAAGCGTCAACGGGATCGAACCCGATGCGCAGTTTGCCCGACCGCTGGACGTCGCCGGCCAGCCGATTCCGCTCAAAGGACGAGGCCTGGTCTTATCCGATGCGCTGGCGGATCGAATCGGCGTCAGACCTGGCGAACTGGTCGAACTGGAGATTACCGAGGGCCGGCGTCCCATCGTCCTGCTGCCCGTGACGGCGATAGACCGCGATTACGCGGGGCGGAGCGTGTTCATGGCCCGCGCGGAACTGAATCGGCTGATGGGTGACGGCGATGTGGTGTCCGGTGCGCACTTGTTGGTCGCCTCCGACCAGCGTCCCGCTTTTTATCGGGCGATCACTCGAGCGCCGGAGATCGTGGCGACGATCTCGCGCGATGACACGATCCGGCAGTTTCGCACGAGCGTTGCCGACACGATGACGATCGAAATGTCGCTGTTCCTCGGCTTTGCGGCGGCCATTGCGTTCGGCGTCGCGTTCAACGTCAGCCGCGTGGCCTTGTCCGAGCGCGCGCGCGATCTGGCCACACTGCACGTCCTCGGCTTCGATCACAAAGAGTGCGCGTACATCCTGCTCGGCGAACTGCTGATTCTGGCGCTCCTCGCGGTCCCGCTCGGCGTGGCCGGCGGGCTCGGCCTGGCCATGTGGCTGGAAACGGCGTTCGCGCACGAGGACCTCCGGCTGCCGCTGATGATGGGCCCCCACGCCTACGGCGTCTCGATCGGCGTGTACCTCCTCACGCTGGCCGTCGCAGCCATCCTCGTGGGGCGGCGGATCTGGACTCTGGATCTCGTTGCCGTCCTCAAGACCCGGGAGTAGCCATGACGTCCAAAGCTGTCATTCGTTGGTTGATTCTCTCGGTCCTCGGCCTGACGGCCGTCGGGATCCTGATCTTTCTGTTCCTCCCAAGGCCGCTGGACGTGGATTCGGGTGTTGTCACACGCGGTCCGATTACCGAGTCGGTCGCCGATCAGGGCGTTGCCCGTGTCCGGCGCGCCTACGTCATTTCGGCACCGGTCGCCGGTCGCGTCGAGCGCATTGAACTCGAGGTCGGCGATCGCGTGGTCGCGGGCAAGACCGTGGCGGCGCGCCTGCGGCCGACAGCCGCGGCGTTTCTGGATCCACGCGCCCACGCGCAGGCCGACGCGGCGATCGCATCGGCGAGGGCCGCCTTGGCGGCGGCTGAGGCGGATCACACCCGCCTGACGGTCGAAGCCGCGCGATCCGAAGGCGACATGACGCGGACCACCGCGCTGTTCAAGCGCGGAGTCGAGTCGCAGCAGACCCTCGACAATGCACAGGCCGCGGCCAACGCGGCGCGCCAAGCCGTTCGAGCCGCCCAGGCCGTCGTCGAGGCCCGCAGGGCCGACCTGGTCTCGGCGCAGTCGGCCTTGACCGGACCGTCGGCGCTCGCGCCTCAAAGCATTGCCGTGATCTCGCCCGCCTCCGGGGTCGTCACACATGTGCAGCAGCAAAGCGAGCGGGCGATTGCTGCAGGAAGCCCGCTGGTCGAGATCGGCGACACGGCGGGGCTGGAAGCGCAGATCGAATTCCTATCGCAGGACGCCGTCAAGATTCAGCCGGGGCAGCCAGCGGAGATCTACAACTGGGGCGGATCGTGTGTCGTTCCGGCGGAAGTCCGCCGTGTCGAGCCGCAGGGCTTCACCAAGGTGTCCGCTCTGGGCGTCGAAGAGCAGCGGGTGCTCGTCATGCTGCAGTTCACCGGACCGCCGACGGGCTGGGCAGGGCTCGCGCCCGGCTACCGTGTGTGGGGACGGGTGTACCTGCGGCGTGAGCCGTCGGCAATCCAGGCGCCCGTCGGTGCGCTGGTTCGCAACGCTGGCGGCTGGGCGGTCTACCGCATCGAGGCGGGACGCGCGCGCTTGCGAGCGGTGCAAGTGGGGGCTATCACGGATACTGCCGCGGAGATCATCAGCGGCGCCAGTCCCGGCGACCGTCTCGTGGTCTTTCCATCGGATCAGGTGCGCGACGGAGTGCGGGTCGCGTCGAGACCGAGCGGGTCCTGAGCGGCCGCGCCGCCTCCCTGGCCCAGCCGCAGGACTCACGCCACCATCGCGAGCGCGCCCGGTTCCAATGCGAGCGCGAGCACTTCGTCCACCGACGTCACCGGATGAAAGTGCATGTGTTCGCGTACATCCGACGGCACATCGTTCAAGTCCGGCTCGTTGCGCGCGGGGAGGATGACTTCCGTCAAGCCCGCGGCATGCGCCGCCAGCACCTTCTGCTTCAGGCCGCCGATTGGCAGCACCCGCCCCTGCAGCGTCACTTCTCCCGTCATTCCCACGGTGCTCTTCACGGCGCGGTGCGTGAGCAGCGACGCGAGCGCGGTGACCATTGTCACGCCGGCACTGGGCCCATCTTTGGGAACCGCCCCGGCGGGCACGTGCACGTGGAACTCGCGGCTCTTGAACGTCCCTTCATCGATCCCGAGCTGCGGCGCGTGGCTGTGCACGTAGGTCAGCGCAATCCGCGCGGACTCCTTCATGACATCGCCCAGCTGGCCGGTCAGCACCAATCCGCCTTTACCGGCCATTGACGCCGCTTCGACGAACAGCACATCGCCGCCGACACCGGTCACGGCCAGACCCGTGGCGACACCGGGGATTGCGGTCCGCGCGGCCGCCTCGCGGTAGAACTTCGGCCGTCCGAGCGCCTCCAGCACGACCGCAGCATCGATGACGATCGGCTTCGGCTGATCGCCCGCGACGACCCTGGTCGCCGCCTTTCGCAGCACCGTTCCCAGTTCGCGCTCCAGTTGCCGGACGCCCGCCTCACGGGTGTAGTCGCACACCATCAGTCGCAGAACGTCGTCGCCGATGGTCACGTCGTCTGGGCTCAAGCCGTTGCGTTCGACCTGGCGCGGCCACAGGTAGTCGCGGCCGATGGCGACTTTCTCGTCGGTGGTGTACCCGTCGAATCGAATCACTTCCATCCGGTCGAGCAGCGGCCCCGGGATGGTGTCGGCAACGTTGGCCGTCGCGATGAAGAGCACGTGCGACAGGTCGAGCGCGACATCGAGGTAGTGATCTTGAAACGCATGGTTCTGCGCGGGATCGAGCACCTCGAGCAGCGCCGCCGACGGATCGCCGCGCCAGTCGGCCCCCAGCTTGTCGACCTCGTCGAGCAGGATCACGGGATTCATCGTTCCGGCATCCCGCAGCGCCCGCACGAGCCGGCCGGGCAGCGCACCAATATAGGTGCGGCGGTGTCCGCGGATCTCGGCCTCGTCTCGCACCCCGCCCAGCGACATCCGGACGAACTGGCGACCTGTTGCCCGGGCGATCGACTCGCCAATCGAAGTCTTGCCGGTGCCCGGCGGGCCGATGAGCGTCAGGATGGCGCCCGATCGGCGGTCATCGGTGAGTCCCCGCTCCGCGCGCAGCTTACGGACCGCCAGGTATTCGGTGATGCGCTGCTTCACGTCGTCGAGACCGGCGTGGTCGGCGTCGAGCACCGTGCGCGCCTGCTGCGGATCGAGACGCTCCTCCGACCGCTTCGACCAGGGCACGGCGAGCAGCCAATCGAGATAAGTGCGGATCATGGACGCCTCGGCGTTGGAGTCGCCCATGCGCTCGAATCGCGCGAGCTCGCGCTCGGCCTGCTGCTGGACGGCCTCCGGCATCTCGGCCTCCGCGATCTTCTTCCGGTATTCCGCCGCAATCGAGCCTTCGTTCTCCCCGAGCTCCTTCCGAATGGCGTCCATCTGCCGGCGCAGCAGATACTCGCGCTGCTGCTTCTGGGCGCCCGATTCCACGTCGTCCCGGATCCGCTTCCGGACGCGCAGCTCGGCCAGCCGTTCCCGTTGAAACTGCAGGGCGAGGGTCAGGCGTTCGACGACGCCGAGCGTTTCCAGCAACTGCAGCTTCTGGTCGAAGTTCAAGTCCGGAGAATAGCCCGCCGTGTCCGCGAGCGCGCCCGGGTGAGTAATCGAACGGACGAAGGCGCTGATGCGGCCGTCGTCGCCGCGCAGTTCGAGAATCTCCTCGACCACGGCCCGATACTCGCGCTCCAAATCGCGCGTCAGGCTGGGCGGTGGCGCCGCATCCGTATGCTCGTCGACGTTCACGCGAAGGACCCCGTCCGGGTCCGTGTGCGCCGTGCCTGGCAGGCCCCGATGGAGTCCCAGGAACGACACCACGTCGCGGCCCCGCAGCGACGCGCGGTCGGACACCTCCGCCACGACGCCGACCTTGGCGTAGCCACTGCCGTGCCTCGGGATCAGCAGGACGCGCACATCGCTGCCGGCGTCCGCCGGCAGGGTGACCGGCATGCCGGGGAACACCACGCCATCTTCGATAGAAACCAGCCTGAGGTTTGCCATGGAATCAAGGTTACGCCTGATACTTGATGATGTCAAATATTGAGCCAATGAACTATAATATCCGGGCGATGAAGCACACGGGACCCCACGCCTGCGATGCCTGGCAGCTTCTCGTGCACTTCTTCTTCAACCAGCGCGCGAATCTGCCACCGCTCGCCGCCGAGCTCGAGCTTTCGCCGGCGCAGTGTCACGTGCTGCACCTGATCGAGCCGGGCAGGCCCGTTCCGATGGGGCAGTTGGCCGAGACGCTTGCCTGCGACGCATCGAACGTGACGGGCCTGGTGGATCGTCTGGAGTCGCGCGGCCTCGTGCGCCGGCGTCCGTCGGCGGAGGACCGTCGCGTGCGGGTGCTGGATCTCACGCCGACCGGCGCCCGGCTGCGCACCCTTCTGCTCGAGCGCATGACCACGCCGCCCGAGAGCCTCCGGCGGCTCTCCGTCCGCGAGCAGCGAATGCTCGTACGGATCCTCTCACGCCTGCTCGAGTAACTCGCCGCGGTCTCGGGCCCGCGCCTCCGTGGGCCGCAGGAGGATCTACCCTCGCGGGTGTAGCATACAGACGAGTGATCATCTTGCGCGAGGACGTCTGATGGCCGGCAATCCGCCCGCCGGGGCCGATTCCAGTCCGAAAGTGCAGTCGATGTCGTCTCTGGTGGCCTACCAGGATGGCGCCGTGGTCAGCCGCACGTTGATCAAGAAGACCGCCGGCACGGTCACGGTGTTCGCGTTCGACCAAGGACAGGCCTTGAGCGAGCACACGACGCCGTACGACGCGCTCGTCTACGTGCTGGATGGCCGCGCCGAAATCAGCATCTCGGGCGAACCTCACGCCGTGTCGACCGGCGACATGTTGATTCTTCCGGGCAGCATACCGCACGCCGTACGAGCCGTCGAGCGGTTCAAGATGGTGCTGACGATGATCCGCTCGACCTGACCCGGCCCGTCTGGCGGCTGCGTCGACGGCGCTACGCCATGCCGGCGCTCGACGCGTGCTCCCGCACACCCGCCCACCGCAGGATCGTCATCATCGGGCACCAGTTCGTGAATCCGGACTGGACCATGTTCAGGCCGACAAATACCGTGAACCACAGGAAGTAAGGGTTCATGTACACGCCAAGCACGACACTGGCGGTCACAAACACGCCGCCGATCAAACGCAACGTTGGTTCGAGAGTCATCGTTCACTCCTTGCACACGTCTTCGCATTACGCCGCCACCGGATCGGCCGGCCGAACCGCGCCGCGCCGGTGAGTCATGTAGTAGGTGAGCGGCACGGTCATTCGGGACAGCAGAAGCGACGCGACCTCGCCGGCCATCAGAGAGATCGCGAGTCCCTGGAAGATCGGGTCGAAGAGGATCACTGCGGACCCGGCGATCACGGCCGCGGCGGTCAGCGCCATCGGCCGGAACCGCACCGCGCCGGCATCGACCACCGCGTCCTCGAGCGACATCCCGTCCTTGACGCGCAACTCGATGAAATCCACGAGGATGATCGAGTTCCGGACGACGATGCCCGCGCCCGCGATGAAGCCAATCATCGATGTCGCCGTGAAAAAGGCGCCGAGCAAAGCGTGCGCGGGAAGGATGCCAGCCAGTGAAAACGGAATCGCCAGCATGATCGTGAGTGGCGTCACGAACGACTGAAACCAGCCCACGACGAGGATGTAGATGAGAATGAGCACCGCGGCAAACGCGATTCCGAGGTCCCGAAACACCTCGTACGTGATGTGCCACTCGCCGTCCCATTTCATGGCGTACTTCGAGCCGTCGAACGGCTGCCGCGTGTTGAAAATCTCGAGGCCGTATCCGTCGGGCGTCTGGATCGTCGAGAGCGCCTGGTTCATCTGAAGAATCGCGTAGACCGGACTTTCCACCGTTCCGGCGACGTCGCCGGTGACGTAGGTCACCGGCATCAGGTTCTTGTGGTACACGCTCTGCTCGTCGTCGGTCAGCAGCGGCCGAGTGAGCTCGCCGATCGCGACCGGCTGCCGTCCCTGCAGCCGGATCGCGCGCAGCGCGTCGAGCGACCCGCGCTGGTCCCTCGGCAGACGGAGGACAATCGGCACTTCCTCGCGTGCCTGCGGATCGTGCAGCAGCCCCGCAGGCGCGCCGGCGCCGGCCAGGCGGGCGACCGAGGCGATCTGCGTCGCGGACAGTCCGGCCGCCGCTGCCTTTTCGCCATCGACTTCCAGCTGCCACTTCGAGTGGGACGACTCGACGTACCAATCCACGTCCACCACGCCAGCCGTCTGCTCGAAGACTCCCCGGACGGTCCGGGCCAGCGCGAGACGCCTCGCGGGGTCCGGCCCGTACACTTCGGCGACGAGCGTTTGCAGCACGGGTGGGCCCGGCGGCACTTCGACGACCTGGATCCGTGCGCCGAGCCGGACGGCGATTGGATCAAGTCGTGTCCGCAGCCGCCGGGCGATCGTATGACTTTGGTCGCTGCGGGCATCTTTCGGCACGAGCATCACCTGCAGATCGGCAAGGTTCGCCCCGCGGCGGAGGAAGTAATGCCGCACGAGCCCGTTGAATGTGTGCGGCGAGGCCGTACCCGTGTAGCTCTGCACGCTCGTTACGGCGGTGTCGCGCAGCGCTTCGCCGGCGAGCGCCGATGCCACACCGGCCGTTGCCTCGAGCGCGGCGTCCTCCGGCATGTGGACGATCACCTGGAGTTCGCTCTTGTTGTCGAACGGCAGCATCTTGACGGTCACCAGACCAAGCGGCACCAGCGTCACCGCGCCAAGCAGGAGAATGGCCACAAGGGTGAGGAACGTGAACCGAGCCGCCCGCCGTGCGATCAAGGGACCCATCACACGGCGGTACAACGCGGTGAATCGATCCTCGCGCTGCGTCGTGTGAGCAGGTGATCGTCGCAGCAGGCGCACGGCGGCCCATGGCGTCACGACGAAGGCCACGAGCAGGGAAAAGAGCATCGCGGCGGTCGCGCCGACCGGAATCGGCCGCATGTACGGACCCATCAATCCGCCGACAAACGCCATCGGCAGGATCGCCGCGACCACGGTGAGCGTGGCAAGGATCGTCGGGTTGCCCACTTCATCGACAGCGCGGACGGTAAGCGCCTCGAGCGTCCAGCCGGCCGGGGCGAGTCGCGCGTGCCGCACGACGTTTTCGACGACGACGATCGCGTCGTCCACGAGAATCCCGATCGAGAAGATCAACGCGAACAGCGTGATTCGGTTGAGCGTGTAACCGTAGAGATAGAAGACGAAGAGCGTGAGCGCGAGCGTGACGGGGATCGCGATCAGCACGACGGCTGACTCGCGACGCCCCAGCGTGACCCAAATCAGCGCCGACACTGAGACGACCGCCAGCAGCATGTGCCAGAGCAGCTCGTTCGATTTCTGCGCGGCGGTCTCGCCGTAGTTGCGGGTGACCGAGACCTGAAGGTCTCTGGGCAGCAGATAGCCCCGCACGGTCTCGACCTTCTGTTCGATGGCGCGCGTCAACGCGATCGCGTTCGTGCCTTTGCGCTTCGCAATCGACAACGTGACGGCCGGAAAGGCCTCGCCCGGCCGCGGATACTGCATGACGTAACTGTCGGGTTCGCCGCCGCCATCGGTCACCGACGCAACCTCGTTCAGGTGCACCGGCGCGCCGCCGCTGAAGCCGACGACGACGTGCTCGAGGGCGGACGTCGACTCGATCCAGCCACCGCTTTCCAGACGGATGGCGCGATTGCCGCTGACGATATCGCCAGCCGCCGAGCGGACATTGCTGCGCGTGAGCGCCTGCTGCACCGCCAGCACGTCAAGGCCGCGCGCTGTCAGGGCGGCGGCATCCACGGCGACCGTCACCTGCCGTGGCCGGCCGCCGATGACCGTGATCGTCGAAACGTCGGGCACGGTCTTGATCGCTTCCCTGAGCTGGTCTGCCATCTGCCGCAGGCGCACGTCGTCGTAACTGGGGCCCCACAGAGTAAGGGCCATGACGGGGACGTCGTCGATGGCGCGCGCCTGGACGACTGGCGGCGCCGCGCCAGCAGGGAGGCCTGACGCGTTTGCCGTGAGCTTCTGGTTCAGCCGGACGAGCGCCTGCTCTTCGTTCTCGCCGACGACGAACCGGACGACGATCAGCGCTCGCCCGGGACTGGAGGTGGAGTACAGGGTACTCGACGCCTGGGACTTCCCATAGCAGTTGCTCGAGCGGGCGAGTGACGCGTTGCTCCACTTCCGTGGCTGTCGCACCGGGCATCTCGACGAACACGTCGATCATCGGCACGATGATTTGCGGTTCCTCCTCGCGCGGAAGGGCGACGACCGCATAGACGCCGAGCAGGAGCGCGGTGACGATCAGCACCGGGGTCAACTTCGAGTGAATGAACGCCGCGGCGAGCCGCCCGGCAACGCCCGTGGGCTGCGTCATTGGCGGCCTCCGGTGACGCGCGCGCCATCAGACAACGAGGTGGGCGGCTGCCTGACGACGGGCAGGCCATCGGAAAGCCCCGCAAGGATTTCCACTCGATCGCCGGCCGTCGCGCCGGGCGAGACGGGCTGGAGCCTGACGCGGTTGTCTGCGTCGATGGTGAAGACAAACGTCAGCTGACCGCGCCGCACAATCGCTGATGCCGGGTACTGTCAGGGCGCGGCGTGACGGACCGCTGAAACGCGCCCTCCCGAAGAGGCCAGAGCGCACGTTGACGCTGCCTGGCAGATCGATTTTGACGAGGAAGCTGTGGGCGGCTGGATCCAGACGCGCCACTTCCGAAATCCGGGCGGGGATCCATCCATCTGCTGACTCAGCGGTGTCGCCGACGAGCACATCGACGGACTGGCCAACGGCCGCCGCCGACGCGCGCCCTTCATCCAGGGCCACTTCCAGGCGGAACGCACTCGCGTCGTCGAGCGCGAGGAGCGTCGCCCCGGGATTGGCCATTGATCCGGGATCCGCGGATCGCTCGGTGACAATTCCATCGAACGGGGCCGTGAGGACGGCGTAGGAGGCGGCGATGGTCGCCGCCTCCACCGCCGCCTGCGCCGCGTCGTGCGCGTCGGCCGCGCCGGTTGCGCGCGCTCGCGCAGCGGCCAACTGCGCGTTGGCGGCATCGAGAGCTGCGACCGCCTGGTCGAGCTCCTGCGCTGTCGCGGATCGTTTTTCGTGAAGGGTGGACATGCGGTCACGCGTGGCGCGTGCCAGCACGACGGCCGACTCGGCCGCGCGGACGTCGGACTCAGCGGCCAGTGTGGCTTCCGCGGCGCCGGTGAGCAGCGCTTTGGCGCGTGCCTGGTTGGCGCCAAGCTCGCGCGCGTCGAGTGTGAGAAGCGGCGCGCCCCGGCGAACCCGATCGCCCGGGCGCACGTGAACCTCGAGGATGGGCGCCATCACCCGGCTGCCGATGGCGGCGGTGGACCGCGCGCGCACCACACCACCGCCTTCGAACGTCGAGCGCAGATCCGCCATCTCCGCGCGGGCCACCGAGACCGGCGTTGGCGGCGCGTTGGCTGCGACTTGTGAAGCAGGGGCGGCGCAGCCCGCCGTCAGCGCCGCGAGGGCGATCGAGGATAAATAGAGAGTCTTCACGTCTGCCTCACAGGTCAGGGATGGCGGCCGAGTGCCCGCTGCAACGCGGCGACACTGACCAGGCGGTCGACGCTCGCGGACACGCGCTGGGTTTCGGCGTTGAGCACGGCACTCGAGGCGCGCAGCACGTCGGTGACGCCCGCGACGCCGGCGTCGAACCGATCGCGGATGATTCGCTGGGTTTCGCGCGCCTCGTCCACCGCGGCGCGTCCCGCGGTCAGTCGCGCGCGCGCCGACTCCAAGCGGCGCACCGCGGTAACGACTTCTACCTGGACCGCCGCGCGTGCGTCTTCGGCTTCCGCGGCTGCGCGCGCGCGAGCCTCCGTGGACGCCTTGATCCGCGCCAGCTCGGCGCCTCCGAGCGAGAGGTTCCAGCGCACCTCGCCTCCAATGAGCCACGCAGACGTGCGATCGGCGAACTGAAGGCCGCTGATATCCATGCCGGCCTGGAGCGCGATCTGTGGCAGCAATCCGGCTCGAGCATTGCCGCGCTCGGCGTCCGCGAGTCGTTCGGCGACGAGGGCGCGCCGCAGTTCGGGCCTGTTCGCCTCCGCTTCCTTGAACAGCGCGTCGAGATTCACGCCGGTTTCCACCAGCAGTTCCACGTCCGCTGATTCACCGACGACGTAGTTGCGGGTGATGGGCGCGCCCATCAGCCGGTTCAGTTCGGCGCGCGACACGGCCGCCTCGCCGTCGGATTCGATCACCCGCTGCTGCAGGTCCGCGACATGCGCCGCGAGGGCGAGGACATCCGCGTCCGTGGCCATGCCGGCGTCGCGGCGGCGCTGAGCGCGCGCGAGATCTTCCCGGGCGGCGTCCACTGCCACGACGGCGGCACGGTGGCCGGATTCGGCCGCGAGGATGCGACCGAAGGCCTGGGTGGCCGCCAAGGCCACGCCTGCGGACGTTTCGTCAACAAGGAACCCGGAATTCTCCTGGCGAAGCGCGGCACGATCTACTGCTGACCGTTGTCGTCCGCTGTCGAAGAGCAACTGCTCGACACCGAACGACGTGCGAAAGAAGCCGATGGGGTCAGGATGATTCAGCGAGTCGACGGCGAAATTCGCGCTCGAGAACTGTCGGGCCGAAAGGAGCGATCCGAAGACGAAGACGGGCTGATCGCCGCGCTGCCAGGACTCGGTGACCGAGACCCGCGGCAGCCAACCTGCGTGGGCTTCCGTCACGTGCGCGGCGGCCTCGGCCGACGCGGCCCTGATCGCTCGAATCGACGCGTTCTGGGTCACTGCCTCGTGAACGGCCTGCGCGAGCGTCAGCGAGTCCTGAGCGGCGGCGCGGCCCGGGATGATGGTCACCAGGACGGCGACGATGCACTGAAGGAAACGGGTCATTCCTCTCAGAGATGCAGAAGTCCAGGAAAGGTGACAGGTCGAGATTCCGTACAATGAAAGACGGCCGCTGTCTGTGACCAATTCGACGAATCCGCATCTTGTAGAAAGCAGCGCCGGTTCCGGCGAGTACGGGTCGCTCGTGCGCGCCGCTGTCGCAGGTGACACGGGTGCGATGGAGCGGCTGCTCGTGCGCGCGCAGGAGGTGGCCTATCGGTTCAGCCTGCTGGTGTGTGGACATGAAGAGGATGCGGAAGACGTCATGCAGGAAGCGCTGCTGAAGACGTACCAGTACGTCAGTCACATAAGGAAACCGGCTGCGTTTCGTACGTGGCTCTATCAAACGGTCCGCAACGCCTGCAGAATGAAGCGCCGCCGACGGGTCGGCGAGCCAGCGCGGCTGGTGTCGATCGAGCAGGGGACGCCGCTTGGCGGCGGGGAGGTCGGACCCGTTGAGATCGAAGACCACGCCCGTCCCGCGGACCAGCGGCTCGATCGACTCCTGGTTGGGCGGCCGACTCCGGCAGGCGCTGGCGGCATTGCCGCCGTCCCATCGCGTGATTCTGGTCCTCCGCGAGATTGAAGGCTTGTCGACGCGCGACGTGGCCGCGATCACGGAGATCTCGGAGGCGAACGTCAAGACCCGGCTGCATCGCGCCCGCGTGATGCTGCGAAATCAGCTGGAGGGTGTGTGAGCACAGAATCCACGGCCGCCTGCCGCGAAATGCTCGAGCGGATCTCCGCCTACCTGGATGGAGAACTCGAGGTGGCCGAATGCCAGGTGATTGAAGCCCATTGCCGCGAGTGCCCGCACTGCTGCACCGTTGTGGACGAACTGCGTCGCACGATCGGGTTGTGCCGCGAAGCCGGGGCCGCGCCTCTGCCGGAATTCATCCGGAATCGGGCACGCGCCAGCGTGCGCCAACTGCTCGCCAGAGAGCCGGCCCAGGCGCGGCGAAAGAGATAGCGGCGAGGGCACATCGAGGGGCGCGACAATTCCGCGCCGCAGCGGAAATCTGCGTGCCGCGACCGGGATGCGCGCCGGCCGACTACTTCTTCGACGGTCCGACAGCCGCGGTCCAGTACGCCTGCTGCCCGATGTAGCCGCGCGTGTCGGGAAAGTTCACGAGGATGACGCGGCGCACCGGCACGATGTCGATCTTGCCTTCCTTCTGGAACAGCACCTTGCCATCCGGCGCCACGACCATTGTCAGCGACGCGCCGGCCTTCCACGTCGCGCCGAGAGCCGTCTGCAGGCTCGCATGGTCGCCCGCGAATTGCACGTTCGGTCCAGCCATGTACTGCTTCTTCAGCACGTCGAGCGCGGCGTCCTTCTCGCTTGCGGGCGCCTCGGCGATCGTCGCGATATTGAAGCCGCGCTCCTTGTGATACATCCAGTAGGTTGCCATCAAATCGGGGAACTGACCGACGCAGCTGGCACAGGCAGGCGACCAGACGTACAGCAGCATCGGCTTGTCCGTGCCGTTGGCGCGCAGTTTCTTGACGTCGTCGGCGGTCGCGGCGTTGAGGGTCACCGGCGTCGCCGCGATCTTCGTCATCTCTTCCTCGACGCCGGTCGCTTTCGACATCCACTTGGTCGTGCAGCCGAACGCGCCAGTCGTCGCGACGGGCACCGGCTTCCCGGCGAGCATCGCCTCGATCGCATCCCGGGCATCCTGCGTCTTGACGAGGTCCTCACGCTGGTTGTCGTCGAGCCGTCCCTGATACTGCAGCTTGCGCTGCTGATCGAACAGATAGATGTGCGGCGTTGCGACGACCCCGAACTTGATTGACACCGCCTGCGTCTCGCCGTCGTAGAGATACGGCCACTTGAAGTGCCGGAACTGCGCGCGGACTTTCATCTCGGCCAGGGAGTCAGTCACGTCCGTGTAGCCCAGCTCGTCATAGCGCACAGATTTGGGATTGTTGGGGTTGATGGCGACGAGCGTGAGCCCTTTGTCTTTGTAGTCGTTGTAGAGCTTTTCGATCCGGCTCTCGTAGAGCTGCGACGTCGGGCAGTGGTTGCACTCGAAGACGACGGCAAGAATCCTGGCGCCGGCGTATTCGGCGAGCTTGTGGACCTTGCCGTCGACGCCTGGCAGCGCGAAGTCGGGCGCGGGCGCGCCAATCGCGAGGATCGGGTGGTCGAGATCGGCCTGAATCCCCCGACCCTTCGCCGGCGCCGGCGCTTTGGCGGGCGCCTGGCCCTGCGCGAGCGTGAAGGCGGTCAAGACGCTGACGACTGCGGTAGCGGTGGCGAAGAGTCCGAAACGTCGCATGGGGGTCTCCTTTGTTAGTGCGCGCGGGGCCCCACCCCCACGCGCTCGCGCTCCGGCGCTCGAAGACTCGCTATGGCCACCCCACCGCGGATGCCGCGTTGGGGGCCCCGGCTCCGCGCGGGCCGCAGGCGCTGACGAGTGCGCGTGGGGCCCCACCCCACGCGTTCGCGCCCGTGGTCAGTTGTCAGTCCAGTACGCCTGCACGCCGGCGTGTGCGCCATCGTCCGGCAGATTCGCCAGAATTGCCCGGCGCAGTTTCAGAATGTCCAGCGAGCCAAGTTCTTGATACACGACATCGCCGTTCGGCGCAATCACCAGGGTAAATGGAACCGCGGCCGGCATGAGAGGGTCGAAGGACGCCTGCAGTGCATAGGTGTCCGGCGTCGCGAAAAGGAGATTGCGATTCGAGGCCGCCTTCTTCTTCAGGAAGTCGAGAACAAGAGTCCGCTCTTCAGGCTGGTTCTCCGACACGCTGACGAGCTCGACCTGACGACCGCGGTACATCTGGTGGGTCATCACAAGGTCCGGAAACTCGACCGCGCACGGCCCGCACCACGTCGCCCAGAAATTCACGATCAGGAGCTTGCCGGTGCCGTTGGCGCGCAGTCTCTTCAAGGTGTCCGCGCCCGCCATCTCGACGGTGACCGGGCTCGCGGCCTTCCCGGCGTCGCCTTCGGTCGAAGGCTCTCGCCACGTGGGCGCGCAACCCGAGGGGGCCGTCCGCCCGATGGGCACGGGCTGGCCCGCAAGCAGTGCATCGATCGCGTTGCGAGCGTCGCGGCTCTTGACCAGCGCCTCCCGTGCATTGTCGTCGATGCGGCCTTCGTACCGCAGCCGGCGATCGCGGTCGAACACGAAGATCTCCGGCGTTGCGATGACCCCGAACGCCCGCGACACGGATTGCGTCTGGTCGTCTGCCAGGTAGGGATACCCAAGCTGGCGATAGGCGGCGCGCGTCTTCATGTCCGCGGCGGTGTCGCCGACGTCGCTGTACGC
Organism: uncultured Acidobacteriota bacterium; assembly: GCA_963724645.1. Taxonomy (GTDB): domain Bacteria; phylum Acidobacteriota; class Vicinamibacteria; order Vicinamibacterales; family SCN-69-37; genus CAVXSP01. Next base: position 191,100 of record CAVRVJ010000001.1, on the reverse strand, counting down.
CAGATCGCTCGCGCGAAGCGCAGCGGGATTGTCCGGGTTGACCGCGACCAGCGCGAGCCCTTTTCCGCGATAGTCCTCGTACAGCTTCTGAACCCGCTGCTCGTACAGCTGCGCGGCGGGGCAGTGATTGCACATGAACACGATCGCGAGCACCGGGCTGCCGGCGTAGTCGCCCAACGCATGCGCGCGGCCATCGGCGCCGGGCAGTGAGAAATCAGGAGCACGCGCGCCCAGCGCGAGCACGGGATACGGATCGGACCGGCACGCGGCGAGCGCCAGCACCCAGAGCAGCGCCGCGCGCCGCATCCGCATCACACCTTTCCAGGCACGACGAACGGCGCACGATAGGCGCGCGTCAGCAGGGCGTTCGCCTCCGGATCGCCTGCGCACGTCATGGTCTTCGCGTCCCAATGGAGGGTCCGCCCGACGCGATAGCTGATGTTGGCCAGGTGCATCAGGTCGCACGACAGCGCGCCTTCCTCGATCTCCGCGGTCAGGTCCTCGCGCCGGCGGCTGCGAACGGCGTCGATGAAATTCCCCCAGTGCTCGTCGGGCTTCATCGCGGTCGGCCCCGGCTGCTGGTCCTTGCCCAGAAACGTCCAGTACTTGTTGTAGTTGTCGATCACCAGGTACCCTTTGGAGCCGTAGAACTCATTGCCGATCGTGTTGCCGGGCTTCTCGCCGTCGATGCCGGCTTCGTGGTTGGTGATCCAGTGGCGCACGTCGAACGTCATCATCTTCTTGCCGCCGTTCACGTCGAATTCGCAGCTCGCCGTGAGGGTGTTCGGCGTTTCCTGATCGTCGTCGAACATGAACTTGCCGCCGATCGCGCTGATCTTCGTGGGATGCGTGACGCCAAGCCCCCATCGCGCGATGTCGACCTCGTGGATGCCCTGGTTGCCGAGGTCGCCGTTGCCGGTGTCCCAGAACCAGTGCCAGTTGTAGTGGAACCGGTTCTTCGTGAACGGCCGCTTCGGCGCCGGGCCGGTCCACAGGTCGTAGTCCACGCCGGCGGGGACGGCCGATACCGGCGTGCGCCCGATCGTGTCGCGCCATTTGAAGCACAGGCCACGCGCCATGTAGATCTCGCCGAATTCGCCGCTGCGCATCCGCTCGACGCCTTCCTGAAGCGCGGGAGACGAGCGGCTCTGGCTGCCCTGTCTGCACGATGCGATTGTATTTGCGCGCGGCCGCCACAATCTGCCGCGACTCGAACACGTTGTGCGAGCACGGCTTCTCGACGTAGACGTCCTTTCCCGCCTGACACGCCCAGATGGTCTGCAGCGTGTGCCAATGATTCGGCGAGGCGATCGACACGGCGTCGATCGTCTTGTCCTCGAGCAGCTTCCGCGCGTCGACGTAAGTTGCCGGCGTCTTCTTGCCCTTGGCCGCCAGGCTTTTCAGTTTGTCGGCGATGTGGGACTCGTCCACATCGCACAACGCCGCGACTTCGACGTTCGCGAGCTTGGGCCAGGCGTCGACGTGGCTTTGGCCACGGCCGCCGCACCCGATGACACCCACCCGCACGGTGTCGTTTGGGCTCGCGAGTCCGCGAACGGCCGTGCTGGCCAGAACGGCCGTCGTCCCCATCAAGAAATGGCGTCGGTTCATGCAGTTGCCTCCGGTGAGCCAAATCGTGCGCCCGATCGGGCCTGAGAATCAAGCCTGATGAGGTGTCACAGCCTACGGCAACACCCGGCGGCCCTGGATGATCCGAATCAGGACCACGACGATGGCAACCACAACCAGAATGTGGATAAATCCCCCCATCGTGTAGGACGTGACAATGCCGAGAAGCCATAAGACCAGAAGGATCGCCGCGATTGTCCCTAGCATGTTGACCTCCGTTCCATCGTACGGGCGAGGCCGAAGTCCCGGTGTGCTGTTCTGCACACATATTCCATGATGAGACTGATACGATCCCCGTGTGGGCAATAAGGGCAATAACGGCGATAACAGCAAGGGCGCAAAGGACTTCGACGCGCAGGCGTTTCTCGATTCGGCAGGGCTCTCGAAAAGGATTGTGGAGTACGGGAGAGACGAGTCGATCTTCTCGCAGGGCGATGGGTGCCAGAGCGTCATGTACATCCAAACGGGCGGTGTGAAACTGTCCGTGGTCTCGAAAGCCGGCCGAGAGGCGGTGGTGGCGATGCTGGGGCCGGGCGACTTCTTCGGCGAAGGTTGTCTCGCGGGCCAGATCCTCCGGATCGGAAGCGCGACCGCGATCACGCCGAGCCGCATCCTCGTGATCGAAAAGAAGCAAATGGTCCAGGTGCTGCACAAACAGCACGCCCTTTCCGACCGGTTCATCGCGCACATGCTGTCAAGAAATGTGCGCATCGAGCAGGACCTGATCGATCAGCTCTTCAACTCGAGCGAAAAGCGGCTGGCGCGGGCGCTCCTGCTGCTGGCGCGCTACGGGAAGCAGGCCAGGCCGCGCCAGATCGTCCCGAAGATCTCGCAGGAGACGCTCTCTGAAATGGTCGGCACCACGCGATCGCGCGTCAATTTCTTCATGAATAAATTCAAGCGACTCGGGTTCATCGAGTACGACGCCAACCTCGAAGCCGGTGTCCAGATCAACAGCTCGCTGTTGAGCGTGGTCCTGCACGATTGAGGACTCGAGGGACATCGGCCGTGGATAGCACCGGGATGGGCAAGCGAGGCTAGGGGAAGCCTAGGGGGGCGTCCCGGGATCAGCGCGCGTGGGCCTGCGGGCTCCTTCCGTCCGCGGCCGCGTGTTCGATAGTCGCGTTCAGTTGCGCGCCGATGAGAATCGCCAGGCCGGACAGGTAGAACCACAAGAGCGTCACGATTACGCCTCCGATGGTGCCGAACGTCTTTTGATACTCCCCGAAATGGCCGGCGTACCACCTGAATCCGAGCGATCCGAGCATCCACAGCACCGTCGCCGCAATCGAACCCGGCGTGATCCACATCCAGGGCCGATCCGCGTCAGGCGCGAAGTAGTAGATCCACCCGAGCGGCGTGACGAACAGCACGAAAATGATCAGCCACTGTGCGATGGTCCAAGTCCAGGCAAATCCCGGACCCAGGTGCAGCCTGCCGCCGACGTAATCCGTAAGCATCGGCCCGAGCATCACGAGCGCAAAGGAGATCAGGGTGAAGACTGCCAGCGACACCGTCAGAAGGATCGCGAGCGAGCGGACGCGCCACCACGGCCGTCCTTCCTTCACGCGATACGCCTGATTGAGCGTGTCGATGATCGCCGTCATCCCTGACGAGCTGCTCCACACCGCCGCGACCAGGCTGAACGTCAGCAGCCCGCCATGCTGACCTCGAGCGAGCTGCTCGAGTTGCTCTCTGACAATCACCAGGGCAGCTCCAGGGGCTATGCGCGCGAGCAGTGCGATCACGGCATCGATCAGATGCTCGTCTGGAAGGTAACTGGCAAGGGCGGCGACGAACAGAAGGGCGGGGAAGAGCGCAAGAAACCAGAAGTAGGCCAGCTCGGCCGCCCATCCGAGACAGTCGTCTTCGTAGATGGCGCGACTCGTGCGCTTGAGGATCTCGCCCCACCCCACTCCGGCCGCGAACTGCGACAGCAGCATCCCGACGTCTACTTCCCGAAGACCCTCTTGATCTGCCCGACCTTCTTCTGCACGGCGCCGGCGACCTTCTCGTCTTGGCCCTCTCTCTCTAGTTTGGGGTTGTCCATGACCTGGCCGACCTGCTCTTTGGCTTTGCCTTTCACTTCATGAACCTGGCCCGCCAACCAATCGTTTGTGCTGGGTTTCATCGTGTGCTCCCTGTCCACAGTTATCGGATTTGCCACGCATTGTGTGTGCACTACTGCACAGTTCCGGATTGGACAGCCGCGAGCAGACGGCCAGCATAGGCTGCCTCGTAGGACCGAAGGTGCGAGGCACTAAAGGGGGATGTATGGGGAGTTCTCGATTTGCGATCTTCGTCGCTCTCGTCGGGTTGGCAATTGTAGGGTCGGCGTGCACACAGAAGCCCGCCGACGAGACGACGAACACCACTGGCGCGGCCGTGGACAAGACAAAGGCGGGCGCCGACAACGCGCTGGACGCGACCAGGAAAGGCGTCGATAAGGCGCTGGACGCGACGAAGGAGGGCGCCGACAAAGCCCTTGACGCGACCAGGAAGGGCACGGCGACCGCGCTCGACGAGACACAGAAAGCCGCCGAGAAGAGCGCGGACGCCACGAAAGGCGCAGCAGATCGGGCCGCCGACCAGACGAAGGAAGTTGCCGGAAAGACCGCCGACAAGACCAAGGAAGTTTCCCGCGACATCGCGACGACGACCAAGGAGGCCACGTCGACAACGGGCGAGGTGATCACCGACGCCTGGATCACGACCAAGGTGAAGGCGAAGTTTGTTGACGAGACGCTGCTCAAGGGTAGCGATATCACCGTGCACACAGACGATCACGTGGTGACCCTGACGGGCACCGTGACTTCGGCCGCGGCCAAGAACCGGGCGGCCGTCATCGCGCGAGGAAGCGAAGGGGTGACGCACGTCGTCAACCAGCTCGTTGTGAAGTAATCGTCACCGCCACTTCTGCGCCATAGCTAGTTTCGCGGCAATGGGTCGTCGGAACGTCGACCCGGCCGCTGGAGGATGTGATGAAGCCAATCTCAATCGCAGGCCTGGTCTTGATCGTGCTCGGCGTGGCGGCCCTCGCCTATCAGGGCATCACGTACACGAGCCGCGAGACGGTCGTGGATCTCGGCCCCATTCACGCGACGGCGGATCGGCAGAGGACGCTGGCGATTCCGCCGATCGCGGGGATCGCGGCCGTGGCGGGAGGGGTCGCGCTTCTGGTGGCCGGGATGCGCAGGCGCGCGTAGCCGCGCGTGTGTCAAGTACCCGACGGATCTCCGAGAAGCGAGAGGTCCTCGTTGATGCGGCTCACGGTCTCGGCCTTCATCTGCATCAACGCAAATTCAACGTCGACCCACAGGTCGGCGTCGCTGCGCTCGATTCTTGTCGTGCACATCGTTCCGTTGGTCGGTCCGCCGGTCGAGGATGCGGCGGTGGAGGTTCTCCTGCGCGTCGTGGCAGCGGTCATGGGCGGTTCCTTGTGCTCCGCAGCATGCTGCACGGACGCGTGCGCGCCTGTGCCGTTCTGAACATCACTCACGATCGCGTCTGCGTAAAGTAATGACCAGGAGTCACCGCACATGAAGACAGAGATGACCAGTCGTCGCGATCACAGGTTTTTGAAGGGACTATTGACCGGCACGTTCGTCGGCGCCGGCCTGGCGATCTGGTTCGCGCCGCGGCTGGCTGCGGAACTTCGCCAGCGGGTGGCCGACTCCGCCCGCGATCTCCGGGCCCGGGCCTCGGATCGCTACGATCGGGTGAGCACGCGAGTCGATGAAGCGGTCGAGGATCTCACCAGGACCGGGCAGGACATGCGTGACGACATGGCCGACGCGGTTGTGCGCGGCGCCCAGGAAGTGGAGCGCGTCGCGACCGCCGCTAAAACGGATCGGCTGCACGACACGACCAAACGCTCGACGGGTGACGGGCACCCGGCCACGCCGCGCGCGGTTTAACGATCGCGACGGCCGGCGTCGAGACGCCGGCCAAGCTGTACGCGCCGGTGTTCGCCTGTATGACGTCGGTCGAGGAGTGCCGCATGAAGACTCGCACCATCCTGCAGACCCTGGGGATCATTCTGGCGGCGGCCGCGGGTCTGTGGACGCTGCACCGGCTTGAACGCGTGGTTCTGATCTTGATTCTGGCGATGCTGCTCGCCTATGTCATGGCCCCGCTCGTGAAACTCGCCGAGCGTCCGATTCGCCTCGCCGGACGCGCGCGCCGTCTGTCACGCGGGCCCGCGATCGCGCTCGTGTATCTGGCCATCGCCGGCGTCGGGTATGCCGCCGTCACGGCCCTGCTACCAAGAATCTCCACGCAGGTCGGTGAGGTTGTCGCCCGCGCTCCGGCGTACACGCAGTCGTTCCTGACGTGGCAGCGTGGCTGGTCCCGGTACTACGAGCGCCTGCGGATCCCGATCGAACTCCGGCACAGTATCGATCAGTCCGTGCTCGACGTGAGCGCGGCGGCCGTCGCGTATGCCCGCGAATCGGTGCTCGCGGCGGTCAGCAGCCTCGCCTATGTGCCGTGGCTCGTATTGATCCCGATCCTTGCGGCCTTTCTCCTGAAGGACGCGGCGCGCTTCCGGCGCATGCTCCTCACGACGCTGCCATATGCCGATCGATTGCGCAGCCATCGGCTGTTCGACGAGCTGAACGCGACGCTCGCCGCCTACATGCGGGCGCAGCTGCTCGCGTGCGTCCTCGTCGGGATCCTGAGTGGAATCGGCTTCGCCCTGATCGGGATTCCGTATGCGGTGCTCCTTGGCGTGCTGGCCGGAATCCTGGAATTCATTCCCCTGCTGGGGCCGCTCGTGCTCGCGGTCGTCGCTGCGGTTGTCGGGGCATTTCATGGCCCGAGCGTGGCCGTCCGGGCGGTCGCGTTTCTGGCCGCGCTCCGACTCGCGGAAGACTACGTGATCTATCCACGCCTGCTGCGCCATACCGTCCACCTTCATCCCCTGGCGGTGATCGTCGGCGTCCTGGCCGGTGCAGAGTTGGACGGCGTGGCGGGAATGTTTCTGGCAGTTCCCATCGTGGCCGTCGGTTCGGTCGTCGTCCGGCACTGGCTTGGCTGGCACGACACCGACGCGGTGGAGGCGTTGAACGTCGCGGGCCCATAACCGCGGTGGTCGAAGACCTGCCGCGCCGATTCGATCTCGTGCGATGTCGGCTCTCGACCGGTGACGTGCCGCGTCAACGCAAGGATGTCGTCGAATGTCAGCGCATCTAGACTTCGATTTTGGGCTGGTCATCGCGTCGCACTCAGAACCCGGCAGCGTCGTGGAACAGCGACAGGTTGCCACGCAGCTGGCTCCGGGTGCGCTGCCGCGCGTGTTCCTGCGCGTGCTCACGTCGCCCTTCACACTCCTGACAGCGGGCAACGAACGGCAGCGCGCGCAGCCGTCGTTCAGGAATCTCGTCGTCGCACTCCGAGCAACGGCCGTACTCGTCTGCGTCGAGCCGGACGAGCGCCTGCTCGACGCGGATGAGCGTGTCCGCTCGCATCTGGAGTAGCGCCGAGTCGATGTCGCGTTGGCGGTCAGCGTTGGCATGTTCGAGGCCGTCGCCCACGTCTGTTGTCCGATCGGCACGCCCCTCGCGGATGCGTTGCTGGACGTCGTGCTGCATCTCGCGGCGGCGCTCAGTCAGGATCAGTCTCAGTTCGGCATACCGTTTGGTGTTGTCGGTCATGGTCGGCTCCTTTGGCACGCAGCATGCCCAGAATGAATGAGGCGCGGCTGTACCATTGTGGACACATGTTGTGTTGTGGTGTCCGCAGGAGACCCTCGCCGAAACGATCGGGACCACGCGGTCTCGTGTGAACTTCTTCCTCAACAATCCAGGAAGCTCGGTCTCATCGAATACGACGCGGACGGCCTCACGATCGATCCGTCGCTCCTGACCGTCATCGCCGCACGACTAGAGCCGGACCTCCGAGCGATTGAACCCCAGACACCACTGACGCTCATCACGTGCTTTCCTTTTGCCTATCTCGGCTCCGCTCCCGATCGCTTCATTGTTCACGCCCGGGAAACCGGGCACACCGCGCTCGCGTTGGGTCGGGTGCACTAGTGAACAGACACGTCGCCGCGGGAGGGGTAGTCTTCGATCGCAGTCCACAACTGCCAAGGAGAAGTCATGATCACTGTTTTGATCGTTGTCGCGGTGCTGATGCTGCTCGGTGCGCTGCCGGCGTGGCCGCACAGTCGTAGCTGGGGCTACGGGCCGAGCGGGGGCCTGGGTCTGATCCTGTTGATTCTCGTCGTCTTGTTCCTGACCGGTCGCCTGTGATGTGACCTGGGGCAGAGGGGGCCGCGGTCCGCGAGGATGGCGGCCCGCCTGTGCAATTCCGTGCATTCATTCGCTGTTCTGAGAGAGCCGTTTGGGCTATCCCCATGAAGAAAACATTCCGTCACAAGCTGCCGCTCATCGTCACAGCCGTCGTGCAGCCCGTCAGCAAGCGTCTTTCCCGGATCGAAGCCTTGTTGATCGAAATGCGGACGGAGCAGGACGTGAAGCTCAGGAAGATCAACAAGCTTCAGCAGCAATTCGACGAGCTCACGGAAGTGCTCACGCGGAGATCCCGACGGTTCCCGTGATGCGGGCGAGACCGGCGGGGCGCTGGCGCGCGGCTCGACCGGCGTCGTCGCGACCAGGCACCGCGTCCCGGTGAACGCGACGACGCGGTGTGTTCAGATCTTCTTGGGTCCGATCGTCAGGAGGTTGACGACGCTGTGGACCCCTTCGGTGCCTTTGGCGATGGCAGTCGCCCTCCGGCGTCCGGCGGCGTTCGTGACCGTGCCCTTCAGCGTCACGACGTGCTTGTCGGTGTCAACGCTGATGTCGCTGTGCTTCAGCAGGTCCTCATCTATATCTATATCTATGGCGCGCAGGGCGCGAGCGACCTCGACCAGAAGTTCGCGCAGCCGTACAAGGGGCTGATCGACGCGCCGTGGTCTTCTACGCGGCGCTCGGCAATCACGACAGCCAGGCGAACCGCCAGTACCCGTTGTGCGGCGAGATGTTCACCCCATGGGCGCACGCCCCGGTAACGATGATCGCCAACGTAGCCGCTCGGTGCTGAGCAGCTGTCGCAGCGGCTTTTCGACGGTCGAGGATGGGCGCCGCCACAGCCACCTGGCGGCCGCCGCGGCCACCAGGGCGATCCGCATTCAGTCCCTTCGCGATGTGCTTTGGTGAGGCCTGAAGGCCGGAACGGCCGCGGGACAGAACTCAGGAAAGCGGAGTGCACCTCTAGTGTGCGACGGCGCCACGGGCGGTGCTTAACGGTTTTGGGGATTATGTCCCTGGGATGTCGTTGTAGGCCTCACGCGAGTCGAGCGTCGCGCGGATGTCGCGCTCAAGGCCGATGACCTGGTCGCGCGTCTGCGGGGCAGCGCCTCGCGGACGTGCTGGCGCGTGCGGGGCAGGTGGGCGAGCGTGGCGGTGGTGTCGCGGACCATGCGCCCAGATCGAGGGTGCTGGGCGGTTGATCGAGGGCCCAGAGCGCTTCGGCGCAATCGGCATCGGCCTCGGCCAGGATGGCGAGTGGCGCTGTCGGCGCGGCGGCGTGCGAGCCGAGCGCGTGATCGAGCGCGCGGAGCAACGCGAGCGTGTCCAACCGCGCCTGTTCGAGGCGCGCGCGCAGGTCCCACGCCGGCGCGCGGCATCAGGCCGCCCGCGCGAGGCGCAACCGATCGTCTGCGCCCACTGGCCGTTGAGGAGCAGCGCGCGTAACGCGAGCACATGCTGCGCGCCCCGCACCGACCAGCGCATGCCCGCTTGCGCAGCCTGGCGTGCACCACTTGTTTGTGCGCGCTCTCGACGCGCCGCTGCCGATGCCGTAGCCGCGGGCCAGATACTCGTCGTAGCGCATGCGGTGTGCGTGCGTCGTGCAGTACCGGATACCGCGTCGCGCGCGACCGCCGCTTCAGGCGAGCGGGGCTGCAATTGGTGCAGGCGGGCGATCACGGCGTGCACGTGGCCGGCCTTGAGATCCGCGCGACGCGGCGGGCCCACTGGTCGGCGCGGCAAGCGCCCTCGCCAAACTGCAGGCGGGCGTAGGCCCACGCGTACTCCAGCGCGTGCCAGAAGTCGAGGATCTCGCAGCGATGCGCAAAGAGCGCCGCGCGTTGCCAGATCCAGTCCGACCCGTCGCCGATCAGCACCACGACGGTCTGCGGCGACAGCCAGCCGCGCTCGCGCAGTTGCGCGGTGACTTGGCGGAAGAGCGCGTCGGCATCGGCCAGTCCCGTGACCACGAGCCGCCGCACGAGGCTCGCGCGATTGGGCAAGGCCACGCGATTGGTCGGCTGCAAGAGGACGCCGGTCTTCACTTCGCGAAACGTCCCGTCGAGCACCGGGGGGAGGGGCGGCAGCGGCGTGGTTTTCGTCGGACGGCGGCGGCGGGTGGCCCGCGGCTGCACGCCGACGACACAACCGTCGACGGCCACGACCACCGCCAGCGGCACGGCCGCCGCGGCCGGCGCGACGCTGTCGGGGGCCGCGTGATACGCGCTGAGCGCGTCGGTGTACGCGACCGCTGCCGCGCCGAGCCGTTGGACGGCCCGCCAAACCATCATCGCGTTGGCGCGGACGCCCAGGAGGGGCTCGCCAAGGCCGCCGCGAGCGGAAACGGCACGACACTGCCGAGCAAGGCCAGTTGCCGCGCGAGCCCCCCACTGGCCCGGCCCGGCTCGACCTCCAAGCGGTCCAGCAACGGGCGGCACTCGATGCCACACATGCGACACCGGTAGCGATCGACGGTGACGTGCACGCGGCCGACCCACGTGAGCCAGGCGACCGGCCGCGCGTCGTGCCGCCGCATCGGCTGGCCGCAGCAGATCGGGCGGGCGGCCGCGCGCGCCGCCGCGCCCTCGTCGGCCAGCACGGCGATCACCGCCGCGCAGACGCGCGGACGCCAGTGCGCCCAGACAGCCTGCTCGATCTGTTCAAAGCGCGAGGCCGTCGCCGCGAGGGTCGGGCGTGGCCGCGCCGGCGGCGGCGCGACCACCGCCCGCCGCGCCGGCGGCTCGGCGACGACCCGGACCCGCTGCGCCAACGACCACAACGACGCGAGCGCTCCCATCGCCGGAGACCATACGCTGGGGCTCCGTGCCGTTCCGAGGATCTCACGCGTGACGGTCCTCGCCTCATGGCGTGCCGTACCCCAAAACCGTTAAGCACCCCACGGGCGGGGTGCTTAACGGTTTTGGGGTATCTCCCTGGGATGTCGTTGTAGGCCTCACGCGAGTCGAGCGTCGCGCGGATGTCGCGCTCAAGGCCGATGACCTGGTCGCGCGTCTGCGGGGGCAGCGCCTCGCGGACGTGCTGGCGCGTGCGGGGCAGGTGGCGAGCGTGGCGGTGGTGTCGCGGACCATGGCGCCGAGATCGAGGGTGCTGGGCGGTTCATCGAGGGCCCAGAGCGCTTCGGCGCAATCGGCATCGGCCTCGGCCAGGATGGCGAGTGGCGCTGTCGGCGCGGCGGCGTGCGAGCCGAGCGCGTGATCGAGCGCGCGGAGCAACGCGAGCGTGTCCAACCGCGCCTGTTCGAGGCGCGCGCGCAGGTCGGCCGGGACGCCGGCGCGCGGCATCAGGCCGCCCGCGCGAGGCGCAACCGATCGGTCTGCGCCCACTGGCCGTTGAGGAGCAGCGCGCGTAACGCGAGCACATGCTGCGCGCCCCGCACCGACCAGCGCATGCCCGCTTGGCGCAGCCGGGCGTGCACCACTTGTTTGTGCGCGCTCTCGACGGCGCCGCTGCCGATGCCGTAGCCGCGGGCCAGATACTCGTCGTAGCGCATGCGGTGTGCGTGCGTCGTGTAGTACCGGAGGACCGCGTCGCGCGCGACCGCCGCTTCAGGCGAGCGGGGCTGCAATTGGTGCAGGCGGGCGATCACGGCGTGCACGTGGCCGGCCTTGAGATCCGCGGCGACGCGGCGGGCCCACTGGTCGGCGCGGCAAGCGCCCTCGCCAAACTGCAGGCGGGCGTAGGCCCACGCGTACTCCAGCGCGTGCCAGAAGTCGAGGATCTCGCAGCGATGCGCAAAGAGCGCCGCGCGTTGCCAGATCCAGTCCGACCCGTCGCCGATCAGCACCACGACGGTCTGCGGCGACAGCCAGCCGCGCTCGCGCAGTTGCGCGGTGACTTGGCGGAAGAGCGCGTCGGCATCGGCCAGTCCCGTGACCACGAGCCGCCGCACGAGGCTCGCGCGATCGGGCAAGGCCACGCGATCGGTCGGCTGCAAGAGGACGCCGGTCTTCACTTCGCGAAACGTCCCGTCGAGCACCGGGGGGAGGGGCGGCAGCGGCGTGGTTTTCGTCGGACGGCGGCGGCGGGTGGCCCGCGGCTGCACGCCAACGACACAACCGTCGACGGCCACGACCACCGCCAGCGGCACGGCCGCCGCGGCCGGCGCGACGCTGTCGGGGGCCGCGTGATACGCGCTGAGCGCGTCGGTGTACACGACCGCTGCCGCGCCGAGCCGTTGGACGGCCCGCCAAACCATCATCGCGTTGGCGCGGACGCCCAGGAGGGGCTCGGCCAAGGCCGCCGCGAGCGGAAACGGCACGACACTGCCGAGCAAGGCCAGTTGCCGCGCGAGCCCCCCACTGGCCCGGCCCGGCTCGACCTCCAAGCGGTCCAGCAACGGGCGGCACTCGATGCCACACATGCGACACCGGTAGCAATCGACGGTGACGTGCACGCGGCCGACCCACGTGAGCCAGCGACCGGCCGCGCGTCGTGCCGCCGCATCGGCTGGCCGCAGCAAATCGGGCGGGCGGCCGCGCGCGCCGCCGCGCCCTCGTCGGCCAGCACGGCGATCACCGCCGCGCAGACGCGCGGACGCCAGTGCGCCCAGACGGCCTGCTCAATTCGTTCAAAGCGCGAGGCCGTCGCCGCGAGGTCGGGCGTGGCCGCGCCGGCGGCGGCGCGACCACCGCCCGCCGCGCCGGCGGCTCGGCGACGACCCGGACCCGCTGCGCCAACGACCACAACGACGCGAGCGCTCCCATCGCCGGAGACCATACGCTGGGGCTCCGTGCCGTACAAGAGGAATCTCACGCGTGACGGTCCTCACCTCATGGCGTGCCGTACCCCAAAACCGTTAAGCACCCCCGCCCGTGCCACGGGCGGGTCGGCACGACGCCAGGCCGCAGAATGCTGTATACTGAGGATCTCGTCTACCGCACTGAGCCCCCGTTTGAGTGCACCCGGCCCCAGGGTGTGCGCCGACAAGGCCCACTTCGGGCAGCGATCGGAGGGCTCATGACAATCGATCCAATCGTCGTCGGCTCTTCTGGTGTCCCGCTGGAATGGCGACGACCCGGAGGAGGGTTGAGATCATGCTGAACCACCAATCTCGGATGTGGTTCCTCGGCAGTTGCTGGTTCGCCGCGGTTCTTGTGATTGTCGGCACTAGCATGACCGTCGGCGCAAGCCTGTCCACCAGTGCGCTGCTGTTCGTCGTGTGCGCGGCGCCCATGGCCGTCCTGTGGCTCATCGGGTTTGGCGCTCCGCCACCCACCGTGGCGGAAGTGCTCTACGCCGCCGATGCCGCGCCCGACGCTCGCTGGCGGGCGGAGAGGCTCGAGGATCGTTGACATATGGCCCGACCAGTTGCTAAGCGTCTCGCGCCGCCTGCCCCACCCGTCCGCCGCCCCCAGGCGCCGGCCGTTGACCGGGTCGTCTGCCCCCGATGCGGACGCTTCGACGCTCGGATCATCGGGCGGTCCGAATCCGTTCCCGTCGTCTACCTGCGCTGCGACGGCTGCCACCTGGCGTCGGTCGCCGGGGCCTGAGCCCGACATTGCCCGTCAACGCCACGTCCTCCCCCGTCCGCGTCGTGGTGCCGTGTGCGAGCTGCACGCGCGCAGTCGAGCTCGAGTGCGAAGGAATCTCGGGCGTGGCGGGCTACGAGATTGACCAAGAGTATTACTGCCCTTATTGCCGCAAAGTGAACCATCCGCGAACGCCGGGACACATCCTCTCGGTCCGCGCCGCAGGCTGGCCATAAACGATCCTTCGACTGGAGACAACGACGATGACTGGGAACATCAAGCGGTTGGTGAGTGAAAAGGGGTTTGGATTTGTCGCAGCGGCCGATGGCAACGAGTACTTCTTCCATCAGTCCGCCTGCGCCGACTGCCAGTTCGACGAACTTCGCGAAGGGCAGGCCGTGACCTTCAACACCGGGCAGGGTCCCAAAGGGCCCCGCGCAGAGAGCGTCCGCCTCGCCTAATCGGAAAGCACTTGACTTGACGTGGTACCGTGGCGCGCCCGCGAGGGCGCGGCCTATCACGTCAAGTCAGTGACTTTCCGTGTCAGATTAGACCGGCGGCCGGCCGTACCCTTCAGTTCGCCGAGGTGAATTCGGGCCGGGGCCCCGGACAGGGGCGGCGGTAGGGGGGAATGGCGGGAGCCAGGCTCGTAGGACTTGCGTCAAGTTCCCGGTGCCAGAAGCCGGCGGGTTCGCTATACTCATGCCGATCAAGAGCCGGAAGGGATTGACTTGACGCCCTCCGCCTACCACGTCAAGTAAAGCGGCTTTCCGTAGTTGATCGTTGCGAAGGGGGTCCGTGCAATGGCTCCGAAAGACGAGAAGCCGGACGGCTTCAGTGTCAGCCGCCGTAATTTCCTGAAATCGACAGGCGTCGTCGGACTGGCCGCTTCCGTGGTCAGTCCTTCCGAGGCTGAGGCCGCCCAGGCCGGACCAGCCGCCGCCGGTCCCGGCGAGGTGCCGGTCCGGCTGATGGTCAACGGACGACAGCTCAATTTGATGATCGAGCCGCGGGTGACGCTGCTCGACGCGTTGCGCACGCGCGCGGATTTGACGGGCAACAAGCGTGGATGCGATCGGGGCGCGTGTGGCGCGTGCACGATGATCGTCGATGGACGCGCCGTGTATGCCTGCTCGACTCTCGCTATCGAGGTGCAGGGCAAACAGATTCGAAACGTCGATGGGCTGGCCAGCGGCTCGACGCTGCATCCGGTGCAGCAGGCGTTCTGCGACCACGACGCGCTGATGTGCGGGTTCTGCACGCCGGGCTTCATCATGGCCAGCGTCGCGCTCCTCGAAAAGAATCCCGCGCCCACACCCGAACAGATCAAGAAGGGCCTCGACGGGAATATCTGCCGCTGCGGCACGTTCTCGCGGATTTTCGAGGCGGTCTCGAGCGTCAAGGGGGTGACCCGTGGCTAAGACCATCCAGCCTCCAGCTCAGGGTGGACGCGGCGGCGCGCCACAGCCGCCGCCGGCCGATCCGAAATTCAACTGGCCGGCAAAGCCGGCGGTCATCGGCACGCACGTCAAGCGCCTCGACGGCCCGGAGAAAGTCACTGGTCGCGCGCGTTACACGTTCGATATCAATCGGCCCGGCATGCTCTACGGGCGCATCGTGCGGTCGCCGTACCCGCATGCCCGGATTGTCTCGGTCGACTTGTCCGCGGCGCGCCGCGCGCCGGGGGTCAAGGCCGCGCTCGTGTGGCGCGAGCCGGAGAACGCGCAGCGCAACACCGTGATGTTCCAGGGCGACGAGGTCGCGGCGGTCGCCGCCGACACGGAGGAGCACGCCATCGATGCCGCGCGGCTCGTCAAAGTCGACTACGAAGTCCTTCCGCACGTGGTCGTCGTCGACCAGGCGCTGAGCGGCAGTGCGCCGGCGGTGTTCCAGGGCGGCAATTTCAGGCCGGGCCAGACGGCCGAGAACGGCGACCTGGCGGCCGGGTTCAAGGCGGCGGCATTCACGCTCGAAGAGACGTACGCGACGCACGTCATCACGCACGTCTGCATGGAATCGCACGGCACGGTGTGTGAGTGGGACGGCGACAAGCTGACGGCCTGGGTCACGACGCAGGGCATCAACAGCGCGCGCGATGGATTTGCCAGCGGCCTCAGCATTCCGCAGGCCAACGTGCGGGTCATCACGCAGTACATGGGCGGCGGCTTCGGCAGCAAGATGGGACCGGACGCGCAGGGGCTGATTTGCGCGAGGCTCGCGAAAGAAGCGAACGCGCCGGTCAAGCTGATGCTCGACCGCAAGGAAGAGCACCTTGCGACGGGCAACCGGCCGTCGGCGGCGGCCCGCATCAAGGCCGGCGTGAGCGCGGACGGCATCATCACGGCGTTCGACGCCGAATCGTGGGGCACCGGCGGCGCCGGCGCGGCGGCGGGATTCCCGCTGCCCTACATTTATCAGATCACCAATCGGCGCCGCGCGCACAAGGACGTGTTCATCAACACCGGCCAGCAGCGGCCGATGCGCGCGCCCGGCCACCCGCAGGGCTCGTTCATCACCGAAGTGATGATGGAGGAGTTGGCCGACAAGGTGAAGATGGATCCGGTCGAGTTCCGGATCAAGAACCTGCCCCCCGAGGCGCCGAACGCGATGTGGGGCAGCTACCTCAAGCGCGGCGCGAGCGGAGTTCGGCTGGGACAAGCGGCACCCGACGGGAGACACGACGCCAGGTCCGATCAAGACCGGCATGGGCGTCGCGATCAACACGTGGGGCGGCGGCGGCCGTGGCCCGTCGCAGGCGCACTGCGAGATCGCCTCGGACGGCGGAGTCGTCGTGAAGATCGGCACGCAGGATCTCGGCACCGGCACACGGACGCTCGTGGCGGTTGTCGCCGCCGAGACGCTCGGGCTGCAGCCGAGCCAGATCCGGCCGGAGATCGGCGATACGAGCTACGGCGTGAGCGGCGCGTCGGGCGGCAGCACGACGGCGGCCGGCATCAGCCCCGCGATTCGGATCGCCACGATGAACGCCCTCGACGCGCTGAAAGAGAAGGTCGCACCGGCGCTCGGCGTGGAACCGGCGCTGCTCGTCGCCGAAGGCGGGCGCATCCACGTGAAGGACAACCCGGCCAAGGGCGTGTCCTGGGCCGACGCCTGCAAGCAGATCGGCCCGCAGGCCATCTACGATGGACGGCGACTGGCAGCCGGGGCTCTCGTCGGTGACGACCTCGGGCGTGCAGTTCGCCGAGGTGACCGTCGACATCGAGACCGGCATCGTGAAGGTCAAGCGCGTCCTCGCCCTGCAGGACTGCGGGCTCATCGTCAGCCGGCTGACGGCGGAGAGCCAGGTGCTACGGCGGCGTCGTCGGCTCGCTGAACTTCGCGTTGTTCGAGGATCGCATCCTGGACCGGAACACCGGGCAGATGGTCAATCCGAACATGGAGTGGTACCTGCTGGCCGGGATGTCCGATATTCCGAAGATCGACGTGCGGCTCGATCGATCAGCCGGAACGCGGTGTCATCGGCATCGGCGAGCCTCCGACGGTCTCGACCGCAGCGGCCATCGCCAACGGCGTACGGAATGCGATCGGCGTCACGGTGCGCAGCTTGCCACTGACGCCGGCGAAGATCCTTCAGGCGCTTCAGCAGCAGAAGGCATAACCCATGAAAGCATTTGCCTACGTCAATCCCACGAACGAAAAAGACGCGGTGACGGCGCTTGGTCCGGACGCGGACAAGGTGATGCCGCTGGCCGGCGGCCAGGACCTGCTGGCGCGGCTGAAGGACTACGTCGCGCAGCCGGACCGGGTCGTCAACGTCAAGGCCGCGCTCGATGCGACCGTCACCGCCGCACCAGGCGGCGGCTTGAAGATCGGCGCGGCGATGAAGTTGGTCGATCTGGCGGATCATGCGGAGGTCAAGCGCATGTATCCGGCCATCGCCCGCGCCGCCATCGAGGTCGGCACGCCGCAGATCCGCAACCAGGGCACGGTCGGCGGCAACCTGAACCAGCGGCCTCGGTGCTGGTACTTCCGCAATGAGGAGTTCGTCTGCTTCAAGAAGGGCGGCACGACCTGCTTCTCGCCGTCGGGCGAGAATCAGTTTCACGCCATTTTCGGCGCCGGCCCAAGCTTCATCGTGCATCCCTCCAGTCTGGCGGTGCCGTCGTTGGCCTACGGCGCGACGTTCCGCCTCGTCGGTCCGAACGGCGAACGAATCGTGCAGGCGGCGGACTACTTCACGATGCCCACGCTGCAGAACGTGCAACGCGAAAACGTGCTCGCGCCGAACGAGCTGCTGACGCACGTCATTCTGCCGGCGCCGGGCAACGTCAAGAGCGGTCACTACGAAGTCCGGTACAAGGAGTCGCACGACTGGCCGATCGCCTTCGCCACCGTCGTCGTGGCGATGAACGGCAACGCTGTGTCGACTGCGCGGGTGGTCATGGGCGCGGTAGCGCCGGTTCCGTGGCGCTCGCAGGCGGCGGAGCAGGCGCTCGTCGGCAAGCCGATCAACGAGCAGACCGCTGCGGCCGCCGCTGACGCCGCGGTGCGCGACGCCCGGCCGATGAGTCAAAATGCCTACAAGGTCCAGGTCGCCAAAACGGCCGTCAAGCGCGCCATCCTGGACGCGGCCGGGTTGAAAACGGTCTGATCGCTGGAGCCCCCAATGGAATCCCTGACATCACCGAAAATAATCGTTGGCGTCCACTGCCTGCGCCTGCGGACCAAGAGCATGTACGTGAACGCAATAGTGGACCCGGACGAGGCGACGTTTTACGATAAGTATGAGTCTGCAGCCTACTGGTGTGTCACCACCCAGAGCGGCTTCGGCCCCGACGGTCAGCCCGTCCGGCCCGATGCCTGCCAGGGAGGCCGCGGCTGCTGCAAGTTCTGACATCACGGAGCGAACGCGCATGGCGAGTGAGCCGCGCGAGCGGAGCGGGGAGCAGGGTCCCCGCAAGTGAGCGCGTAAGGGGGTCCGCGGGAGCGGAGGCCCTGGGAGAAAAAGTATGAAGAAGACGATCCTCGCGGTGACATTGGTTGGTCTGGCGGCCGCGCCGCTGCTCGCGGCAAGGGGTGCCGCGATCAAGGGCACATATGTCGAAGCGCGCACGGCAGAGGTGTTCACCGGTGGCTGCATCATGAACGGCGAGGCCGGCACGACCGGCCGGGAGGCGCTGCTCGCCTGGAAGGTCGCGCGCGGCAGCTTCAACGGCGTGGCGCTGAACGGGCTCGCGGTCGTCGCGGCCGTCGCGGCGGATGCCAATCTCGGTATTCGGGAGATCGGCGGCCAGGCGGCCAAGGCGCGGACGGCGATCTTCGTCGATGAGCGTGCCACGCCCACTCAGCGCAAGGCGCTCGTCGCCATGGCCAAGCGGCTGTCGAATGGCGTTCTGGACACGGTGGTGGAACTGACGCCCAGCGCGATTCAGTTCGTTGACGAGGGCAAGGCTATCCGCGTCGCGACGACGTCGGTCCACCTCACGGTGCAAAAGGAACTCACGCACGATCCCACCTGCGGCGGGAAGCAGTGGTTCCACCCGCTGTCAGCGGTCGACAGCGCCGAGATGGGCACGACGGCCGAGAACGCATTCAACGGCAACGCGCTCGGTACCAAGTGGAGCGATCCCAACAAGCACTCCGGGTTCTTCGGCACGTTTTCGTTCTGAATAGCGGTATCACCGCGACGGTTACGAAGGTCACGAAGGGACGTAAGGTCTCTTCGTGACCTTCGTCGTTTTCGCTGGGCCGCCTGCCGAAAATATCCGCACGTAGAACGACTGCCCACCTGTGACAGCGTCGGGCGAGGCCGGCCCGCGGGCCTTATTGCAAGGAGCCGAGGCTGATGGGCGGCACGTAGATGCCGACAGGATCCCGATGCCACCAGTCGCCGGTCCTCGCGTGCTCCGCGCGGGTCGTGAAACGATACCGATAGTAGATCGCCCGCAGATAATGCGGAGGTTGGCCACCGAAGGGATCGGTCTGCAGCAGACTCACGGTCCCGCGATCGGCCTCGAGTAGACCTCGAAAAAGCGGCGGCAGCCACGCGTCCTGGGGCGCCGGAGACATTGCGGCGAACCACATCAGCCAGTCCAGCCGCAGATGGTACGGCGCCACCTGCGGTGGCCGTCTTGCAGGCCTGCCGGGCTTCCCCCTGAATTCATATTCCAGCCAGCGCGTATCGGGACCGATCGCCTGATCCGTCGTGCCCTCGATCACGATTTCGTATCGTTCGCGTGTCACGGTCCCGAAGGCGCCGTACCAATTGACAAGGTGCAGCGGGTTGTACGAGTAGTTCATCAACTGGTTGGGCGACAGCATGTTCACGGCCGGACCGATGCTCAGGAGCGCGGCGGCGGCCGTGACGACGTACATCGTCAGCCGGTAGGCGTCGCCGGCGGACATGGGCGCCGGTTGGTGCACCGGCAACCAGTTCCACCACCGATCGTCGAGCATCGGAATGCAGAGGACGACGGTCAGCCAGTTGAGCCACGAAAGGTTCCCGCTCACGATCAGCACGAGCTGGAAACCTATCGTGATCAATCCCGCAATGGACGCAAATGGCTGCGGCAGGAAATAGCCGAAGGGCGCGATCAGTTCCGCGACATGATTGAACACCACGCCGGCGCGGTGCACCAGCGGCGGCAGCCAGTGAAAGTACCAGCTCAACGGGTTGGGCATGGGCTGGGTTTGAAAGTAGTAATCGAGACACGTGAGATCGCGCCAGCACGGATCCCCGCGCATCTTGATCAGCCCGGCGCCGAACATGAGGCGGAACAGCATCCATCTCCAGATCCAGATGAGCAGCAGACTCGGAGGTGTGGCCGCGCCGCCGAGAAAGATCGCAAAGAACCCCATCTCGAGCAGAAGCGATTCCCATCCGAATCCGTAAAACGTCTGGCCGACGTTCACGAACGACAGATACAGCACCCACAGAAGTGCCCAGACGAGGCCGCAGGCCACCGATCCGGTCCGCTGGGGCAGGCCGGTCAGGATCAAGCAGGCGAGCGCCACGCCGAGCCATGCCGCCGCTCGGAACGCGCCGTCCTTTGGAACAGCGTAAAAGAGACTCGGAGACGCGGAGAACGGCACGCTCTGAACGAAGCGGGTGACCGGCAGCAGTCCGCGCGCTCCGAGCAGTGGCACGAACTGATTCGCCGCGCCGAGAAACGCAATGATGTAGATGAGCGCCAGCGCGCGCTCGAAGACCCATCTCGAGTGCCAGTACGTCGGAGCATCGACCATGCGGCGCCGGTTTCGGAGAGGCTGCTATTCTCAGAATAACTCCCGGCGTCATTCTGGCGGAAACCCGGCCGATGCCACCACATTCCGACGCGGTCATCATCGGCGCTGGCCCCAACGGTCTCTCGGCCGCCATCGTCCTGGCGCAGGCCGGGCAACGGGTCACCGTCCTGGAGGCGAGGTCGACGGTCGGCGGCGGTTCCCGGTCCGCGGCCTTGACGCTTCCTGGATTCATCCACGACATCTGTTCGACAGTCCACGTCATGGCCGCGGCGTCGCCGTTTTTTCGCACGCTGCCGCTCCAGCGGTACGGGCTCGAGTACATCGAGCCGCCCGCCTCTCTCGCGCATCCACTGGACGACGGGACGGTCGCCGTGCTCGAACGGTCGATCGATGTCACTGCCGGCCGGCTAGGGCGAGACGCTAGGGCGTACCGGTCCTTGATGGCGCCGATCGTGTCGGATTGGGCGAGATTGGAAACGGCGGTCATGGGCCCGCCTGCCATTCCGCGGCATCCGTTCACGCTGGCGCGTTTTGGACGGCACGCCCTGCAATCGATGACGAGCCTCTCACGAATGTTCGAGGGCGCGCCGGCAAGAGCGCTGCTGGCGGGCATTGCCGCCCACGGGATGCTGCCGCTCGATCGCCGACCTTCGGCGGGCGTGGCACTGACGCTCGGTGCCCTCGGGCACACGCATGGGTGGGTGTTTCCGCGAGGGGGGGCTCAACGATTGTCGGACGCGCTCGCTGCGCACCTCGAGTCCGCCGGCGGCACGGTGGTGACCGGGCAGGAGATCGCGTCAATCGACGACCTTCCTCCATCTCGCGCGACGCTGTGCGATCTTTCGCCGCGACCGTTCCTGCGAATCGCCGGCCACCGGCTCACGCCGGCCTATCGCCGTCTGCTCGAGCGCTATCGCTATGGCATGGCGGCGTTCAAAGTCGACTGGGCGCTCGACGGCCCAATCCCGTGGCGGTTTCCTGAATGCGCGCGCGCAGGGACGGTGCATCTCGGGGGGACCATCGAGGAAATCGCACGCAGCGAACGGGGCGTCTGGGAAGGGCGTGTGCCGGATCAGCCGTTCGTACTGCTGGTTCAGTCCACGCTGTTCGACCCGACGCGCGCGCCTGCCGGCAGGCACACGGCGTGGGGCTATTGTCATGTGCCGCTCGGGTGCAACGTCGACATGCTGTCGAGGATCGAGTCGCAGATCGAACGGTTCGCTCCCGGCTTTCGCGACCGGATCCTGGCCCGGTCGGTGCTGCCGCCACTCGGGCTCGAGGAGCACAACCCGAATCTGGTCGGCGGCGATATCGGGATGGGCGCCTTGACGCTGGCGCAGCTGTTCACGCGGCCGACCTGGCGT
Organism: uncultured Acidobacteriota bacterium; assembly: GCA_963724645.1. GTDB lineage: Bacteria > Acidobacteriota > Vicinamibacteria > Vicinamibacterales > SCN-69-37 > CAVXSP01. Next base: position 169,158 of record CAVRVJ010000001.1, on the reverse strand, counting down.
ACCTATTCGACATCCCGTCGCGGACTGTACCTCTGTTCGGCCTCGACTCCGCCAGGCGTCGGCGTGCACGGCATGTGTGGATACCACGCGGCGCAGCGTGCGATCCGGGAACTGACCGGGCGGCCCTGATCAGCGGCCTCCGCGCGTCACCCGGCGTGCGTTTGCTCGCGCAAGCGGCTGACGAACCAGTCGCCGGCCAGGCCGGCGACTTTCTCCAACGTGCCTGGTTCCTCGAACAGATGCGTCGCGCCCGGCACGATCTCGAGGGAGACCTCGCCGCGCATCCGCGCCATGGCCTCCTCGTTCAGTTCGATGACCGGCTCGTCGAGCTCGCCGACAATCAACAGCGTCGGCGCCGTGACGAGCGGCAGGGCGGCGCCCGCCAGGTCCGGACGCCCGCCGCGTGAGACGACCGCCGAGACCTCGACCGGACGCCTGGCTGCCGCCACCAGGGCAGCGCCGCCCCCCGTGCTGGCGCCAAACAGCCCGACGGGCAGCGACTGTGCCTCAGATTCGGTGTGCAGCCAGTCGACAATGGCGACGAGCCGCGAGGCCAGCAGGGGAATGTTGAATCGAAGATGCGCGGTACGCTGATCCACTGCCTCTTCGGCGGCCGTCAGCAGATCGATCAACAGCGTTGCGAGGCTCCGCGCCTGCAGCGCGCGGGCCACATACTGGTTGCGCGGGCTGTGGCGGCTGCTGCCGCTGCCGTGAGCGAAGAGCACGACGCCGACCGGGTTCGGCGGCAGCGCAAGATCGCCGTCGAGCGAATCGTGATCAACAGGCACCTGCACGGCCATGATTCGTGTGGCAGGCTCTGACATATCGTTACAGCCCGGACGGAAATGTCTCCTCTACGTTGTCGTCACGCCGGGCCGTCCACTCCAGCGCCTCGACGGCACGTGTCGCCGTCGGCGCCACCTGGGGACCCGTCGAGCAGGTGCTTCACTTCATCGTCGCTCGTCTCCGAGAAGTCGTCATACCACTGGCCGACCGCGTTGAACCATACGGGCATTTCGACACACACCAGTTCGTCCGCCAATCGCGCGATGCGCTCGCACGATTCCGGCGCGCCTACCGGTGTGGCGACGACAATGCGCGCGGGACACAGGCTGCGAAGCGCGATGATGGCGGCCTCCATCGTGGAGCCCGTGGCCAGGCCGTCGTCGATCAGGATGACCGTGCGGTCACGAAGGAGCGGTGGCTTGCGGCTGCCTCGGTACAGCCGGTCGCGGCGTTCGAGCTCGAGTCGCTCTCGAACCTTGACCTGCTCGACGAGGGGATGGGGAATTCCGAGGGATCTGATGAGTTCTTCGCTAAGGACCGCGACGCCGCCTTCGGCGATCGCCCCCATTGCCAGCTCGGGGTGTCCTGGCACACCAAGCTTTCGCACGAGGAAGACGTCGAAGGGCACCCGAAGCTGGGCCGCAACCTCGGCGGCCACGGGAACGCCGCCCCGGGGGAGCGCCAGTACCGACGACATCGGATCGACCGGTGTACTGCGACAATCGCCGCGCAAGTTGCCGGCCTGCATCTACCCTGTTCCGGAAGCGCATGACTGCACCCCCACCGATCGAAGTGCAAGTACCTTGCCCGACTGGAAGACAGGCCGGGCCCTTCTTACCAAAATCGTAAGAGAAAGGCTATCTCCGGCGGTACGTGCCCATCAGTTGACCCTCGGCCACGATGTGCCCTTTCATGGCCTCGAGCACCGCATCACTGGTGAGCCCGCCGCGACGGAGCGAGGCGACATCCAGCGCGTAGACTCGAAAGAAATAGCGATGCGGACCGCCGGGCGGCGGGCACGGACCAACGTAAACCGGTGTCTTCATGCTGCTGACGCCGGCGGTGCCATTCGGCGCGTTCTCGGCGAGGCCGGCGGCACTTGCCGCGATGTCATAGACGACCCAGTGCGTGAACGTGCCCGAGGGCGCATCCGGATCCTCGCAGATCAGCGCGAAGCTCTTCGTCGCGGGCGGCGCGCCCGTCCACTCGAGCGGCGGCGAGACGCTGCCGCCATCGCAGGTGTATTTCGCCGGGATCGGTTGACCATCGAAGAAGGCGGATGACTTGACCTGTAACGCCATACGGCACTCCTTGTCTCGACCCTGGCTCGCCACGTGCGTGCGCCTACAACGTCGCGCGTGAGGTTCGATCGACCATGGCTTGCAGCGCCTCGCTGAATCGCACGGGGTAACGAACTGGATCGCTCAGCCGGCGCACAGGCGCCGGTACCTCGTCGAGCGCCTGACGGCAGCGTCGGCGTATTTCATCGAGCGGCGGGCACGGGTGCTCGCGGCGGCCGTTGCTCATCAGTCGCTGAAGCAGCGGCCGGCCTCGCGAGCCACCGGACTCCTCGGCCAGTCCCATGATGTCCTCTGCCGCCGTTCCGCCGGTGACCTTTCTCCAGACCTGCTTCCGGCCGGGAAAGGTCGGCTTTCCCGGGCTGAGCTTCATGATGGGCACGACGCGGTTTTCCCGCTCGATCTCCACCAGTTTGTAGATCGCGCCGAGCGAGGGCGCGTCGCTTGACGTGCTCAGCGCCGCGCCGACGCCGAAGCCATCGATCGGCGCTCCCGCCCGCACCGTCTGCGCGATCCGCCACTCATCGAGATCGCCGCTGGCGAAGATCGTCGTGTCCTGTAGTCCGGAGGCGTCTAGAATCGCGCGCACGTCGGCGCTCAGGGCGATGATGTCTCCGCTGTCGAGTCTCACGCTTTTCGGCCGCAGGCCGCTTCCCGCGAGCGATCGCGCCGCTGCGACGGCGTCGTAGGTATCCAGCAGCATGACCGCGCTATCCGTGAAGATGTCCGCATACCGCCGAAACGCGGACATCTCATTCGGGAACGCCATGACCCACGAGTGCGCCATCGTCCCGGATACGGGAATCCCGAACCGGCGGCCGGCCTCGGCGTTGGACGTCGCCGCGCAGCCCGCCAGAAAGGCCGCGCGGGCGGCATAGACTCCGGCGTCGAGACCGTGCGCGCGGCGTGATCCGAATTCGACGACGGGCCGTCCTGCGGCGGCTTCGACCATCCTGGCGGCGCGGCTCGCCACTGACGTCTGGAACGACACGTAGGCGAGCAGCGCAGTCTCGACGAACTGGGCCTCGGGCAGCGGCGCCGTGACCCGCAGGATCGGCTCGGGCGGAAAAATCGGCGTCCCCTCTTCGACCGCCCAGACTTCACCGGTGAACCGGAAATCCTTGAGGTAGTCGTCGAAGAAATCTTTCCGCACGTGGGCAAACGCGGGCAGGCCACGAAGGTAGCGGATGTCTTCAGCTGAGAAGCGGAGGCCCTCGAGATACTCGAGGGCTTGTTCGAGGCCTGCGGCGATCAGAAAACTTCGATGAGGCGGCAGGTCCCGGGCGTACAGCTCGAATGTCGCAGGAGCCGTCATGTCGGACATGTAATAGCCCGCCATCATGGTCAGCTCGTACAGATCGGCAAAGAGTGCGCGTCCGTTGGTCACCGCACTATTGTTGTCGATTCACAGCGGGCTGTCAGTTCAGGCCGGTCTGGCCGCGACGGCTTCGATCGGCTCGCGGTGCGCGTCGAGCGCCATGGTGTCGCTGGCAGGGCCGTTCTGCGGTCTTAACGGCGGCCGCCGGCATCGATGGCCATCGAGACGAGCTGCACCGGATGCCAGGCCTGCCGGCCGGTCGTCTGCAGAATCTGCTCCCGGCAACTGAAGCCGTCGGCGACGATAAGCGTGTCAGCCGCCGCGTGACGCACTTCGGGCAGAAGCACGCGTTCGCCGATGCGCACCGAGATATCGTAATGATCCTGTTCGAACCCGAATGAACCGGCCATTCCGCAGCAGCCGGAATCCAGCACCCGCGCTTTGACGCCCAGACGACGAATCACCTCAACGTCCGCATCGGCGTCGAGAACCGCCTTGTGGTGGCAGTGCACGTGCACCAGCGCGGAGCGATCGAGGGCGGGCCATGCGAAGGTGCCGGCCTGAGAAGAAAGAAATTCGGTGATGAGCCGCGTCTGGCGCGCGAGCCGGCCGGCCAGTGGATCGTCGGGAAAGAGATTGAGCAGCTCATCGCGAAACACCGCGACACAGCTGGGCTCGAGCCCGACGATCGGAAGCCCCGCCTCGATCTCAGCCCGCAATCGCAGCATGATGTCCGCAAGCTGCCGCCGCGCGGCGTCCAGCAGACCATAGTCGTACAGAGGCCGCCCGCAGCAGAGGCCCGCCGGTGGTAGCGTTACGTCGAAGCCCGCGTGCTCCAGCACCCGTACCGCGGCCCTGGCGACTTCCGGGCAGAAATGATTCGTGAAGGTGTCTGGCCAGAGCAAAACCCTGCGGCCGTTGCGGACCGGCGGGACCTGACGCGCATCGAACCACTGGCGGAACGTGCGCGGAGCAAACGCAGGGATGGCCCGCTTCTGCGACATCCCTGCGGTCCACTTCGCCAATGCCCGCAGGCCTGGAGTGCGGCCAGCGAAGTTGACCAGTCTCGGGGCGACGCTTCCCAGTTGCGCCCACCTGTTGATGCGTCCGAAGGCGTGGGCGTGTCGTGGACGCTTCCGACCTTCGTAGTAGTGCGAGAGGAACTCTGCTTTGTAGGTGGCCATGTCCACGGAGGCGGGACAGTCCTTCTTGCAGCCCTTGCAGGCGAGGCAGAGATCCAAAGCGTCCTTGACGTGATCTTCGTGCCAGGGGCCGTCGAGCGGATTGCCCTCGAGCATCTCGAAGAGCATCCGGGCGCGGCCGCGAGTCGAATGTTGTTCCTCGCGCGTCACCATGAAGCTGGGACACATCGTGCCGTGGTCAAGCTGGCGACAGGCGCCGACCCCGACGCAGCGCAGCGTCGACGTCGAGAACTGACGGCGATCGCGCGGAAAGCGAAAGTGCGTCTCGAGGACCGGCGGATGATAGTCGGCGCCAAGGCGCAAGTCGGCGTCGAGCGGTCGCGCGTCGATCAGTTTGCCAGGGTTCATTCGGCCGGCTGGGTCCCAGAGGCGCTTGAACTCGCGGAATACGTCCAGCATCTCGGGCGAGAACATGTGGCCCAGAAGCTCTCCGCGCGCCTGCCCATCGCCATGTTCGCCAGAAATGGAGCCGCCGAGACTCGAGACCAGGCCTGCCGCCTCGGTCACGAATCGTCGGAACGTCCGGACGCCGTCTGCCGTGAACAGGTCGAAATCGATCCGCGTGTGCACGCACCCCTGGCCGAAGTGTCCGTAGAAATTGCCGTGATAGTGGTAAGAGTCCAGCAGGGCGCGCAAGGCGCGCAGGTACTCGCCGAGACGTTCCGGCGGCACGGCCGAGTCTTCCCAGCCCTCCCACGTCGGGCGCTCGTCGCTGACGCGCGCGGCCACGGCCAACGCCGATTCGCGGACGCGCCAGATTTGGTCAGCCTCGGCCGCCAGGCACAGCCGCATCGACCTCACCTGGGACGGCTGCACGCGCGTTTCCAGGTCGAGCATGGCGGCGCGTGCCCGCGCCTCGGCCTCCGCCGCGGTCGCGCCGCCGAACTCCGCCAGCAGCCAGCCCCCTCCCGCTGGCAGCACCGAGTCCGCCGGTTGAATGCCGGCGTCTCTAGCATCGCGCACCAGCGCGTCGTCCATGCCTTCCAATCCCACAGGCTGGTGCGCCAGGACGGTGGGCACATCATCGGCGGCCGCGTAGACATCCGGATATCCCAGGACCAACAGCGATCGGCCAGGCTGGGCCGGGATCAACCGGAGCGTGGCCTCCAGCACGACCACACACGTTCCCTCGCTGCCAGCGAGCGCCTGCGCCACGCTGCCGCCGTGCTCCGGAAGTAGCGCCGGAAGGTTGTAGCCGGAGACGAGGCGGGGAATGTCTGGAAACTCGCGTCGAATGCGTTCCCCGTGGGTCGTCACGAGGGCGTCGAGCCGTTGTGCCAGTTCGGAGGCGCGAGGCCCGCCGCTCATCGCGGTGGTGAAACCGCCGCCCTGAGCGAAGCCGACCTGCAAGCGTGACCCGTCATACAGCAGCACGTCGAGACGCTCGATGTTCTCGGAGGTCCGCGGGCCGGGCCCATAGAGTGCCGCCATGACCGAATGCACGCCGCAGGAGTTGTTGCCAATCATGCCGCCGACGGTGCAGCGGTTATGTGTCGCCGGATCCGGCCCGAACGTCAGGCCGTAGTGCCCGGCCGCCGCTCGCAGATCGTCGAGGATGACGCCAGGTTCCACGCGCGCGAGCCGGCGCTCGGGATCGATGTCGATGATTCGATTGACGTACTTCGACATGTCGATCACAACCGCGACGTTGCAGCACTGGCCGGACAGACTGGTGCCGGCTCCACGTGGAAGGAGCGGTACCTCGAAGCTACGGCAGACCTCAACAGTCGCGATGATGTCGTCGACGTCTCGCGGAATGACGACGCCGATCGGGACCTGGCGGTAGTTGGACGCGTCGGTGGCGTACAGTGCACGACTGCCCGCGTCGAACCGCACCTCGCCCTTGACCCGTCGGCCGAGCGCTTCCGAGAGAGTGACCGTGTCCATGCTGATGAGGAGGAGACGGGTCGCGGAGGCGACCCCCGTCCCCCTCCCTTATTTTCGACGGCGGATCAGTTCGAACAGCACCGGCAGAATCGAGATCAGGACGATGCCGAGCGTTACGACGGAGAAATGCGCCTTCACGAACGGCACATTGCCCCAGAGGACGCCGGCGCCCAGGCAGAGGACCACCCAGGCGACCGCGCCGATGAAATTGTAGAGCACGAACGACGGAGACGACATCTGCGCGGCGCCCGCCACGAAGGGCACGAATGTCCGTACGATTGGCACGAACCGCCCCAGGACGACGGCTTTGCCGCCATAACGCTCGAAAAACGCGTGCGCCCGGCGCAGGTGGTCGCGGTTCAGCAGTCGATGCGAGATGCCCGACGCGTCCGTCGCGTGGAAGACACGCGGCCCGATCAGCCGTCCGATCGTGTAATTGACGGCGTTGCCGGTGAATGCGGCCGTGGCCAGCAGCGCAAGCGCCAGCCAGCCATTCAGTCGGCCCATCGCGCACACGGCGCCGGTGGCGAACAGCAGCGAGTCACCTGGAAGAAACGGCGTGACCACCAGCCCTGTTTCAGCGAAGACGATCGCGAACAGCAGTCCGTAGATCCACGGACCGTAGGCTCCAACGAGATCCAGGAGGTGGGAGTCGAGGTGAAGAACGAAATCGAGGGCGGACGACATCGGGCGGACATTCTGTCACACCCGTTCAGGCAGATTGGTCCACCTACCGGGAGTCCTTCCTGGCCGCGTCTTTGACCGCGCCCTTGATAATGATGAGCGTCTCACCCGGGCGAATGAGACCGAGCTCGCGGCGGGCTGACTCCTCGATCGCCGACGGATCGTCTTTGAGGCGCCGCGCCTGTTCTTTCAGCTGCTGGTTCTCCACGCGAAGCCTGATAAGGTCGCTCATCGCGGCGTTGTAGTCCCGGCGGGCCCGGAGCCCGGCGAGGTACCCCTTCTCGCCGACCAGCGCGTTGACCATCAACACGACAGCGCCGGCGAGCAGGACGTAGCCGACCGCCCGACGCCGCTGCTTCCGCGTGTCGGCACCCCCCCGGGGGCGCCGGCGCGAGCGTGACGGCTGGCTGGGTTGTGTCGGGGTCTCGCCTTCGCGCGTGGCCATGCGCAACATCCTTCTAACAGGTTTTCGTCAGTCAGTACAAGAGGAGAATAGGCCCATGCGCGAAATCGTTCTGGCGTTGAGCACGCTGCCGACCGGGTTTGAGGCCGCCGTGCTGGCCACAGAGCTCATCGATCTTGGTCTGGCCGCGTGCGTCACTATCCTGCCGGGTGTTGAGTCCGTGTACAGGTGGGAGGGCAAGGTCGAGCGTGACCGGGAGCAGCAGCTCGTGATCAAGACGACTCGCGACTGTGTTGCGGCGTTGTGGACCGCGTTGAAGGCTCGCCACCCCTACGAGGTGCCCGAATTCGTCGTCCTGCCGATCGTCGAAGGGAATCCCGATTACTTGCGGTGGGTGGGGGAGAGCGTTTCTACCCGAGCGCCTGGCTTAGATCCTCTTTAAGATCCTCGACGTCTTCGATCCCGGCTGAGATCCGGATCATTCCGTCGGTCAGGCCGATGGCAGCGCGGCGATCGGCCGGCACGGAGGCGTGCGTCATGGTAGCCGGATGCGAGACCAGCGTCTCGACGCCGCCAAGGCTTTCGGCCAGTGCCATCAGCCGGAATCGATTGAGCACGCGCCGCGCGCTCTCGAAGGACCCCACATCGAAGGTCAGCATGCCACCAAACCCGTTGGGCATCTGCCGGCGGGCCAGCGCGTGCTGGGGATGATCGGACAGGCCGGGGTAGTGGACGCGCGTCACTTTCGGGTGCGCCTGCAGGAACTGCGCGAGCGCCATGCCATTGACCGAGTGCCGCGCCATGCGGAGGGCGAGGGTCTTGGTGCCGCGCAGGACCAGCCAGCTGTCGAAGGGACTGAGGATCGCGCCAGCCGAATTCTGGACGAATCGGAGCCACTCGAGGTCGTTCTCGCGGGCGGCGATGACGGCGCCGCCGACCGAATCGCTGTGCCCGTTGAGATACTTGGTGGTGCTGTGCACGACCATGTCCGCGCCGAGGCCGAGCGGCCGCTGCAGACATGGGCTGGCGAACGTGTTGTCGACCGCCACGCGTATTCCGCGTGCGTGCGCCAGTGCGGCGGCGGCGGCGATGTCACTGACGCGGAGCACGGGGTTGGTCGGCGTCTCCAGAAAGAGCAAACGCGTCTGGGGCGTGAAAGCGCGCTCGACGGCCGTCAGATCGGACGTATCAATGAAGCTGAAGGTCAACCCGTAGCGCGTCAGAATCTTGTCGAAGAGCCGAAAGGTCCCGCCGTACACGTTGTCGGTCACGACGACGTGATCGCCGGTTCCGAGGCGCGCGAGCACGGCGTCGATCGCGGCCATGCCGGAGGCAAACGCGCACGCGCCCGCGCCGCCCTCAATCGCGGCAAGGTTGGCTTCGAGAGCGCTTCGGGTCGGATTCTGCGTGCGCGCGTACTCGTAGCCCTTGTGTTTGCCGACCTCGTCCTGCACGTAAGTCGCCGTCTGGAAGATCGGCGTGATGATCGCGCCGGTCGCGGGGTCCGGCTCCTGGCCCGCGTGAATGCAGACGGTCGCAAATCTGGCGTTTGGCTGAAGCTTCATGCGATGTGCGCAGACGCCGGGAACGGTGATTCCCACGATAGTCTGTTATGATGCGCTTTTCAATTTTCAGGTCCCCGTGACACCGTGGCGACGCTGGATCCGAACGCGGGCACGCCCTGCCACGGCGTCCGCCGATGCCCTGCCAGCGGCCCAGCAGATTTCCCCACCGCCCGATCCCTTGATTCGGACCCTGCCCGTCCGCTGCCTCCTGATCTCCGCCGGCCTGCTCCTGGCGGTGTGGGTCGCGCAGCAGACCGTCGTGCTGCCGGACGCGGTGCAACTTGTTCGCAAAGCAATCGCGCTCGCGCTCATCCTCTCGGCGGGCTGGGTCAGTCTCCTGGTGATCACGAGGAATCGGGGCCGGTTGCTATGGCGCGTTCGCCGCAAACTGCTTCTGTCCTACCTGTTTCTCAGCGTCGTGCCGATCGTGCTCGTCATCGCGTTTGCGCTCGCGGGCGGCGTCATCCTGTACGACAACCTGGCGGCGTACCTGTTTCGACAGGGTCTCAACGACATCATCGATGAGGTCCACACCATCGCGGAAACCTCCGCGGCGGAGATCGGGCGCAACCCGGCCATTGCCCAGAGCGTCGCGGCCACCAAGTACGCCAATTGGTCGCCTCGTTACCCGAATCTGTCTTTCGCGATCGTCGTGGTGCGCGGCGCCGACGACCGGATCCTGACCGCAGGGCCCTGGCACCATGCCAATCCACCACCGGACGTGCCCGCGTGGGTGGTTGCCGCGCACGGGTTCAGCGGGGCGATCGCCGACGGCACCGTCGACGCCCCCGGGGAGCCGCGGCTGGTGATTCGATCGGCCGTGCCGACAAGCGACGGCCGTCGGATGGTCATCGTGGACCTGCCCGCGGATGCCGGCGTGTCGTCGCGGATCGCAGAGCGAACCGGCGCGCGCATCGAAGCCATCAGCAACGCTTCGGCCGGTTCGGCGCCGGCGGCGCCGGCCGGCGGGGCGCCCTTTCAGAAGACCCTGGCGTTCATGGATGTGAGCTCGTGGCGGACGGGCCAGCCAGAGCAGACGGCGATCCTTCTTGGGGCGCCGATCGCCGAGCTCACCCAGCGCATTGCCGCAGTCCAGTCCGCCCAGCTCGGCTCGAACATCAACCGCGGCCTGCTGCTCTTTCTCATCGTGCTGGCCGGGTTGTTCGCAATCATCCAAGGCGCGGCGCTCGTGATGGGCGCGGCCCTCGCGCGGTCGATCACCTACGCCGTTCACGAGCTGTTCGTCGGCACGGAGCGCGTCCGGGAAGGAGACTTCACGCACCGGATCCGGGTCGATTCGCAGGATCAGCTCGGCGACCTGGCGGACTCGTTCAACCGGATGAGCGGCAGCATCGAACATCTGCTGCACGTCCAGCGCGAGAAGCAGCGGCTCGACGACGAGCTGCGAATCGCGCGGGAGATCCAGAAGTCGCTGCTGCCCGTGCGGCCGCCGCAGATGGAGGGCCTCAGCATCGCGGACCTGTGCGAGCCTGCGCGCGAGGTGGGCGGCGACTACTATGACTTCTTCGAGCTCGGCCCGCGCCAGCTGGGGGTGCTGATCGCCGACGTCTCGGGCAAAGGGACGTCGGCGGCGCTCTACATGGCCGAGCTGAAGGGGCTGATGCTCGCGCTCAGCCACACGGAGCGATCGCCCCGGCGTCTGTTGATGACCGTGAACCATCTGCTCGCCGAGCACCTCGACAACCGCAGCTTCATCACGGCCACCTACGCGGTGATCGACCTCGACCTGATGACCCTGACCTACGTGCGCGCCGGGCATACGCCGCTGATTGTGGTCTCCGGCGGCCGGAGCGATGTACTCGTGCCGGACGGGATGGTGTTGGGATTGCGGCTGCCGGGCGCGACCGAGCGATTCGAGAGTCTCCTCGAAGAGCAGGCGCGCCCGTTGCTTCCCGGGGACGTGATCGTGCTGTACACCGACGGCATCACCGAGGCGATGAATGTGGAGGGAGACCTGTTCGGGGATGCCGCGCTCGGGCGTATCCTGAGCAGCGGCCCCCGTCACGACGCCGCGGCGATCCGCGAGCGGGTCGTCCGCGAAGTCAATACGTTCGTCGGCGGCGCCGAGCCGCACGACGACATGACCATGGTTGTGATCAAGATCCACGATGCCTGATTCGCGGCCGGTCGAAATCTTCCGGAGCCACTCGTCGATTGAGACGGAGGTCGTGCGCGGGTTGCTCGACGCGCACGGCATCGAGGCGAGCGTGTCATCCGCCCTGTCCCAGGCGCTGTTCCCCGTGCGGTTCGGCCAGACGGAATTTCGCGTGAGCGTGCCCGCCGCCGCGGCTGGCACGGCCCGCGATCTGCTCGCCAGCCATTTGGACGAGGCCGCGGCCACGGAAATGCGGCGGTTGACCGACACCGTGGGACCGCTCGAGGATCAGCTCGGGTACTGGTTTCGCGACATCGGCCTGCTCGAGCATGCCCTGACGCATCGGTCGCGCGCCCACGAGGACGCCTCCGGCGGCGTCATCGACAACGAGTCCCTCGAGTTCCTCGGCGACGCGGTCCTGGGATTTGTGATCGCCGACATGCTCTTTCAGCGCTACCCGACGCACAGCGAAGGTTACAAATCGAAGGTGAAAGCGTCGATCGTCTCGGCGGTGTCGTTGACCCGGCTCGCCGAGAAGATCGACCTCGGCCGCTTCGTGCTGCTCGGCCGCGGCGAGGAGAAGACCGGCGGCCGCCGGAAACACGCCATCCTCGCCGACAGTTTCGAGGCGGTCATCGCTGCCATCTACCTGGACGGCGGCATCGACGCCGCCCGCGAGTTCATCGTGTCGGTGTTCGGTCCGCTGCTGACCGGCGCGGGCGACCAGGCGGCCGAGGCGTCGTTCACCGAGGACTGGAAGTCGGCGCTGCAGGAGCGGCTGCAGGCGGATGGGCTGGGATTGCCGAATTACCGGCTCGCTTCGGCCGAGGGCCCCGATCACCGCAAGCGATTCGACGTCGAAGTGCTCGTCGACGGCCGCCCCGCGGGCCGTGCCACGGGCCGCTCGAAGAAGGAAGCCGAGCAGCAAGCGGCGAAGGCCGCGCTGGAAAGATTAGGAATCAGTCGATCTCAATAATTCCCGGTTGCCGGGCATCTGAGGCTGCCGTGGCCATGATCGGCGACGCCACGGGTTCCGGCAGGCGGGGCAGCCGTGTGTGGGCGTACGCGTGGATCTCCCGCACGAGCTCATCGTCAGTCGGCGGCACCGGACGGCCGTAGAGGCGCACGTACACGCGCAGCAGGGGGTCGTCGAACGCGTAGCGCTTGCGTTGCACGGTGACGAGGTCGACGTCTTCCAGCCAGGACAGGTAGTCCTTCGTGGACCCGGGTGTGCGGCGCAGCCGCTGGGAGATCTCGGTGAGGTTGAGTGGCTCGGCATCGGCCAGGACGCCGAGGATGGCTTTCAGCGCGCCGTAGCCGCGCGCCCGGTGGAGCCGGAATTCGTAGCACGCCCGGCAGAACGCTGTCAGCCGGCCGTCCGGGGCGAACAGCGCGGCGAGCGCGGCGACAGGATCGCTCGCCTGGCCCATCTGCGTCAAAGCCGCCAGAAGGATGTGTGCGTACGCCGCGCGGCCGCCGACGAGCGCCGCGACGAGCGGCGCCACGGCGCGGGTCCATTCGGCGCGGGCGCCTTCGAAAAGCAGCGCCAGCGAGGCAACCTCGGAGGCTTCGAGCGGCGGTACGTGCACGACTTCGAAGCGCGCCGGTGCGTCGCGAAGCAAGCGATGGGTACGCGTCGTGAAGCGGGACGCGAGCACGAAGCGGTTCGGACTGGCGGCCAGTCGCGCCACGACCTCGCGCTGCACGTGCCGCAGACCGGGAAAACTCTCAAACGTCCGAAAGTCGAGGACTTCGTCCAGGAGAAACGTCACGGGGCCGCCATTGGTGGCGACAGCGTCGTCGAAGAACGCGAGGAGCGCGTCGAACGCGGCGCGCGGAGAACTGGGCGGCGACGGCGGCCGCCCGCTCCGGAGCTTCAAGCGAAAGACACCGACGACGGCCTGGAGGCATTGCTCGGGAGTGGTCGCGGCCGCCGACACGTCCACGTACTGGCAGCGGTCCGATCCAAGCGTCTCGGCGAGGCGAATCAGCAGGGACGTGCGGCCGCTGCCGCAGCCGCCCAGCATCACCGGGATGCGCGAGGCCTCCAGTGACGCGGCCACGCGCCGCTCCAGCGCCGGGCGCGGGACGATCACAGCACGTGCTCCGGCAAACAGGGCATGGGAGTTCTGGTGGAAGGCCAGCGCGCCAATCGAGTGTGGTGGTCGTCCATGCCGGGACTCGTCACTCTAAAGACGCGCACCGCTCCGTGTCAATGATTGACAGCTTATCGGAGTTCGATTCCACCGGCGCGCCGAATTTTTTCGCGGTCGCCTGCCGCGGGCGGTGATTCGATTCGCGCCAACGACGGGCGATCGGCCGCACGAGGCACTATGCGCGGCCCGGACGCGCTGGCGGACGTCCTGGAGCGTCAGTGTCGCCGACGATCGCACGCGGCCGCGCGCGCGCACGGCGTCGATCGGCGGCGCGTCCGCATGTTGAGGATCGACGCGGCGCACCGCAGCGCGCGCGAGCGTTGACCGCCCGCGAAGGCCGTTCGCGGCCGATGTATGATCAGGCCGCATGAATCTCTGTGTGCTCGGGGCTCAGTGGGGCGATGAAGGCAAGGGCAAAATCGTGGACCTGCTGACGCCGCATTTTAGCGTGGTCGCGCGATATCAAGGCGGCCACAACGCCGGACACACGGTCTACGTCGGCGGGCAGAAGTTCGTCCTCCACCTGATTCCATCGGGAATTCTTCATCCCGGCGTCATCTGCGTCATCGGCAACGGGGTCGTCGTCGATCCGCATGCGCTGTTCGAAGAGATCGATCAGCTGATGACGCTGGGCGTGGACGTCTCCGGGCGGCTGCTCGTCAGTGACAAGGCCCACTTGATCCTCCCGTACCATCGCGAGCTCGACGTGCTCGCCGAGGCGCGGCGGGGAGAGCGGAAGATCGGTACGACCTCGCGTGGCATTGGCCCGGCATACGAAGACAAGATCGGCAGGCGCGGCGTGCGCGTGGGCGATCTGGCGGACGTCTCGGATGCCGGACCGCTCGCCAACGCCATCCGCGAGAACGTCGAGGCGCGTAACCGGCTGGTCGGCGGCGGCGATGTGAAGTGGACCGACGTGCTTGGCGATTTGCGGCGCGCGTGGCCGAGACTGCAACCGCTCGTCGCCGACGCGTCGCTGTACCTCGATCGCGCAATTCGCGAGGGGCGCCGCGTGATGTTCGAAGGCGCGCAGGGCACGCTCCTCGATATCGACCACGGGACGTATCCATTCGTGACTTCCTCCAATTCGACGGCCGGCGGCGCGTGCACAGGGCTTGGGCTTGGCCCGCGCAGCGTGAACGCGGTCCTCGGCGTCGCCAAGGCGTACACGACGCGCGTCGGCGAGGGCCCGTTGCCGACCGAGCTGACGGGGACGCTGGGGGAGCGGCTGCGCGAAACGGGGCAGGAGTACGGCGCGTCCACCGGCCGGCCACGCCGTTGCGGCTGGTTCGACGCCGTCGCGGTGCGCTATGCCGCGCGCGTCAACGGTCTCGACGCGCTGGCGCTCACCAAGCTCGACGTGCTCGATGGCCTCGACCAGGTGCAGATCTGCACGTCCTATCGTTACCGTGGCGAAGTGCTCCTCGAGATGCCCAGCGATATTGCCCTACTGGCGTTGTGCGAGCCTGTCTATGAAGCGGTGCCAGGATGGGCGCAGCCGACCCTCGGCGCGAAGAACTTCGCGGACCTTCCGCCAGAAGCCCGGCGCTATATCGGCAGACTTGAAGAAGTGAGCGGTGTTCCGGCGGCGATCATTTCGACCGGCTCCGAGCGCGACCACACCATCGTCAGAAGTGATTCGGTCGCGGCCGCCTGGTTCGCTTGACGCCGCGCCGCTGCTAACGCACTGCGGGATCGGGCAGGATTCTGGCCGGCCGGACGTAGTCGCGGCCGCCCGCGGACAACTCGACCCGGTACTCGGCCGGTCGAGCAGGCGCGCACACGAAGCCGGGATCGCAGGCCTGGGCGGCGCCGGCGCCAGGCAATCCGCCAGCACCGCGTCCTCCCCGGCCGGCTGGGGCGCCCGGTTCGCCAGGAATCCGCTCGCGTCGCGTCTGGAGGTTCCATCGAACTGTGTTGACGCCCGGGGTTTTGGGGCCGTCGAGATCTGCGATGACTCGACCGCCATCGTAGACGCGCACTTTCACATCGCCGGACGCCTCGGTCTTCAGGTAGTAGCTGATCCCCATGTCCGCCGGCCGGCTCATGCCGGCGAAATTCGTTGACGCCGGCGAGCCGCGCTCGACGGTCATCCACTGAATCACTGGCGAGATTTCGAACAGGTATGTGTCGGAAGCGAGCACCGCGGCTGTCAATTCCTCGTACGGCGAGATGTCGGCGATGAAAATACCGCGGCCGTGTGTGCCGACGATGAGCTCACGATCGCGCGGATGAATCTTGAGGTCGTGCACCGGAACGGCCGGCAGGACGCCGCGAGAACCGGCCGTTGCCGCGGCGCCTCCACGTCCTCCGCGCGCGCCGCCCCCGGGAGCAGGAGGCGCCGCACTTCCCTTGAGCGCCGACCAGGACTTGCCCGCATCAAGTGAGACCTGGACGCTGAGATCCGTGCCGGCAAACAACAAGCTCGGGTTGCGAGGATCCTCGCGGACGACATTGATGGCTTCGTCCGGAAGATTTCCGGCGATCGAGGTCCAACTCTGCCCGAAGTCCGTGGTCCTCCAGATGAAAGGGCGGAAATCGTCGTTCCGAAGGCCCGTCATCGTGGCGTACGCCGTGCTCGCGCTGAGATGCGACGCTTCAACGCGGCTAACCCAGTAACCTGGATGTCCCGGAATCCTGTCCCTGACGTTCGTCCAGCTCTTTCCGCCGTCTTTTGTGACCTGGACGTTCCCATCGTCGGTGCCGGCCCACAAGAGGCCGGGCACCACCGGCGACTCGTCGAGTGTCGTGATCGTCGCGTACGTGATGTTGCCGCCGCCTCCGCGTTTGGCAGCTTCGTTCACGCTGAGATCGGGACTGATCTCCTCCCAGCTTTCGCCCCGGTTGATCGAACGCAGCACGACATTCGCGGCGAAGTACACCGTGTCGGCATCATGCGGCGAGACCAGAATCGGCGCCGTCCAGTTGTAACGAAGCGGCTCCCTGCCAGCCGGACGATATTGGATGTTCTTCGTCTGACCGGTCCACAGGTCGGTGCGCGCAATGGCGCCGAACTGGCTCTCGTTGTACAGATAGCGGCTGTCCTTCCAGTCCACGACGTTGTACTGTCCGTCGCCGCCGCCGACCGTCGACCAATCCTCGAAAGGAATGCTCCCGCCGCTCTTGCGTGTGCTGGGTCCCCGCTGTGAGCCGTTGTCTTGAAGACCTGTGTAGACGTTGTACGGCGTCGCCATGTCAAAGCCGACCGCATACGCCTGCGCCGTCGGGAGCGTGTCGACGTGCGACCAGGACTGTCCGCCGTCGAACGTCAGGCTCATGCCATGGTCGTAGCCGAGCAGCATGTGCTTGCTGTCCTTCGGATCGATCCAGAGGGCGTGGTTGTCGCCGCCAGCACCGAGTCCCGACCATGTGCGGCCGCCGTCCCGGCTCTGCGAGGCGCCCACGCTGAGAACGAAGACATGCTCCTTGTCGTTCGGATCGACACGCACCTGGCCGTAGTAATACGCAGGACTGCCGCCGTCGAACCCTCCGCTCCCTGCGCCGCCGGTACGCCCCGCTGGCGGAGTCGCCCCTGGTGCAGGCGCGACCTGACGCCAGGTCCTTCCAGCATCATCAGAGCGATACAGCTGCGCCTGCCCGCCGCCTTCGGAGCCGAACCCTTCCGCCAGCTTTCTCCTGAGCGTGTCCGGGTCCACGCCGGTTTGATTCACGTTCTCGACAATCGCGTACACCGTATTGGGATCCTGCCTGGAGACAGCGACGCCGATTCTACCCAGGACCCCAGCCGGCAGGCCGCCGGCCAGCCTGGTCCATGTCTTCCCGGCATCGACGCTCTTGTAGAGTCCGCTGCCGGGGCCGCCTTCTCCAAACGTCCACGGCCGTCGGACCTTCTCGTACGCGGCGGCATACAGTGTCGACGGATTCTTCGGGTCCATCGCGACGTCCACTACGCCCACGTCCTTGCCCTCGGACTTCAAAGCCAGCGATTTCGTCCATGTTCTTCCGCCGTCGGTCGTCTTGAAGAGACCGCGCTCCTGATTCTCGGAATACAGATGGCCCAGCGCTGCGACATACGCAGTGTTGGGATCCGTCGGGTGCACCAAGATCCGTCCGATGTGATGCGAGTCGGTCAGGCCGGCATGGGTCCATGTCCGTCCGGCGTCGCGGGAGACATACACGCCGTTTCCCCAGTAGCTGCTGCGGGAATTGTTGCCTTCCCCGGTACCGACGTAAACGATGCCGGGGTTCGACGCGGACACGGCCACGGCCCCGAGCGATGCGACGGGCTGATTGTCGAACACGGAGGCGAAGCTGATGCCGTGGCTCTCGGTCTTATAGAGCCCGCCCGTCGCGGTTGCGGCATAGAAGATGCGTGAGTCGCTCTCGACGACGGCGAAGTCCACGAAGCGCCCACCCTGGCGCGTCGGCCCGATCTCGCGGTACACGACTGTCTTGAAAAGATCGCCCGACTGTCGCGCCGCGAGCGGCAACCCGAGCGCCGCCGCGGCAATGGCCGCCACAAGTCCGATGCGCCATTTCATGTGGAGCCTCCGGCGGTCAGATTTTACCTGGAGGAACAAAACCCCGGGCCTGGCCCGGGAACCCTGGGTCTTCAGGCCCGGAGGAGCGCAGGAACGCTCAGAAGGCGGGGGTCGTCTGCGCCGCGCAGTACTTGTCGAACGCCATGGTCAACATGTCGGCGATGGCGTCGGCTGAACGCTGCTCGATGTCGCGGCGCTCGATCATATAGAGCAGCTTGCCGTCCCGCAGAAGCCCGATCGATGGCGAGGACGGTGCAAAACCGGCGAAATACTGCCGCGCCCGCTCTGTGGCATCGATGTCCGCGCCGGCAAAGACGGTCGCGAGGACGTCAGGACGATTCGGATGCTGCAGCGCCTGCGCGAT
The DNA here is from genome assembly GCA_963724645.1 of uncultured Acidobacteriota bacterium. GTDB lineage: Bacteria > Acidobacteriota > Vicinamibacteria > Vicinamibacterales > SCN-69-37 > CAVXSP01. The sequence goes on along the minus strand of CAVRVJ010000001.1, from coordinate 150,877 downwards.
CCCCGGCCGCGCCTTGCCCGCGGCGCAGCCACACACGGAGTTGACTACCATCATCACGACGCCTGGAGAGGTCACAACCTCGTCCACTTCCGCGACGGTGCGGCATTCACGCGCGCCAAGCTGCGTGAGTTCACCGCGCATTGGGGCAATCAGGTATTCGGGATACGGCATCGGACGTCCTCCATGGAGCTTGATACATTGATTATATGGCCCATTGGTCCAGACGCCTATTCGTGAGGTGGTGCGTGGCGATCCCCGCGGCGCTCGTCACGAATCGCTTCGCGTCAACCGCATCCGGCCAGGGATTGGGACAATTCAGCGGCGGCGGGCCACCGCCGTGCAAGGCGGACGAGAAGGCGACTCCGGCCGCGTCCCAAGGTCAGGACTTCAAGCCGGGGGCGCCGGAACGATCCTCTCTGGTCGAACCAGGCCTGACCGGCACGAAGCTCGTGCTGACCGGTTCGGTCAGCGGGCTGACGTGCGGACCGATCAAGCGAGCCCGGCTCGACTTCTGGCAGGCGGACGCACGCGGCGTGTACGACGCGAGCGGCTACCGGCTTCGCGGACACGAGTTCACCGACGCGAACGGCAGGTATCGCCTCGAGACCATCGTGCCGGGTCAGCACGGCAAGGAGGCGCCGCACCTGCACGTGAAGGTGCAGCCGGCCGGGAAGCCCGGCCTCACGACCCGGCTGTTTTTACCCGATCAGGCGTTGAACAGAACGGACGCACAGTTTCGCGAGGAACTGGTAATGAAGGTGAGCGGCGGCCCGGCCGGAAAGACAGCGACATTCGACATCGTGCTGAATCTGTGAGAAGGGGGGACGGGGGTGGGTCCGGGAACCCCCGTCCCCCTCGACGCCCCTTTTCCCTCTAGACCCCCGTCCCCCCCCCGCGAACCCCCGTCCCCCTTTAGGTAAAGATCAACTTCGTTCCTGCGATCAGCAGGACGACGCCGAGAAGCCGTTTGAACGTCGGCGTTCCGATTCTTCGGCTTCCGATGTCCGCACCGATGAGCCCGCCGACGAGCACAGCGCCGGCCCAGAGCGGGAGTTGACTCGGTACGTGCTGCACGCTTGCGGGATTGCCTGCCAGGCCTGCCGCCGAATTGACCAGAATGAACGCCGCGGCGACGCCGCCAGTCTCCCGTGGCTGCGCCCATCCCATGAACAAGAGCAGGGGACTCAGGAAGATGCCTCCTCCCGTGCCCGTGAGCCCCGCCAGCAATCCCACGGCCGCGCCGCAGACGATCGCCACCGGGCGACGTGGACGCTGCCTCGTCGCCGAAACGCGCAGATCCAGCCACAGACGAAAGGCGGAGATCCACAGGATGATGCCGACGAGCGTGCGGTACCAGTGCCCCGGCAGGACGACTGCGCCACCGACAAACGCCAGCGGGATCGATCCCACCGCAAAGGGCCAGAACAGGTCCCACGAAAAGAGGCCGGCCCGGCTGAATCGAAAGGTCGCAATCGAGGCGACCAGCAGGTTCAAGATGAGCGCCGTCGGACGCATGATCGCTGTGGGCGTCCCAAAGAAACTCATCGCGGCGAGGTAGCCTGACGCGCCGGCGTGGCCGACCGACGCGTACAGCGCCGCCGCCACGAGGAAAGCGATCGTCAACCCAGCCGAAGAGACGGCGTCATTCATAGACAAGCCTGGCAGCCCGTGGTGCAAGTCGGCGCGGCACCGAGACCGGCGACGCGCCCGGCTGGCCAGCGCGACGACCGAGAATACTGGGCAATATTTGAGGGAGAAACGCAGCCAGGCAGGATGCAGCGCCGGTTGAATGCAGCCGCACGTGACCCACTGGCTGCTAGGGAGCGGTGTGCGAGCGCGTGTGAAATCCAGCGCTCTCGAGCGCCTGGCGGACGTTCTCGTAGATCTGCCGCACGGCCGGATCGTCGCCAAGCATCTTGAGGTCGCGATCGACGGAGTAACATGCGGAAGCGGATGGCTTCCATGTGAAACGCCGCGACTGCGCGGCGCAGCGCCTCGGTGTCTGCGACCACGTGGTCCATCGCCGCCCCTGGCGGCAGACGCTTCAGCGAAGCGAGCAATTCATCCAATGTGGCGAGCGCCGCGGCTGTGCGCTGTGACATGCCTGACCTCTCCTGCGCCTGATCTTCCATGACGGGGAAGCCTGATTGCAACATGGCACGGCCGGCCCGTCTCATGCAGAGGGCGAGCGGCGATGCTTCGACGGCCAGATCGTCAGTCCGACGCCGGCGGCGACGAGCGTCGTGGCGGCAAGGAGTCTGAACGTGAGCGCCTCGTCCAGCATGACGGCGGCGCAAAGCGCCGTCAGGATCGGGACGACGAGCTGTATGACGGCGGCGCGCCAGGCAGCGAGCGCGGGCAGTGCCGCATACCAGAGCGTGTAGCCGACACCGGAGGCGATCGAGCCCGAAGCGGCCGCGAGCCAGATCCCGGAGCGCGTCAGATGCCAGCCAATCGGCGCGGCCGCGACGAAGAACAGGAGACCGAATAGCGCCGCACGCAGAAAATTTCCCGCGGTCACACCAAGCGGATCTCGGCTGCCGCGACCGGCGAGCGAATACGCGCCCCAGGAGACGCCGGCCAGCGCCATGAGTCCAGTCCCGATGAGATCCGGTGCCATCACGCCGGGAAGTGTGAACGTGAGCAGACCGGCAATCGCGAGCACAAGTCCCGCCCAGTCGATCCGCGCCGGCCGTTCACCTTGCACGAGCCCGGCGCCGATCATCGTGACCTGCACGCTGCCGAACAGCACGAGCGCGCCAACGGCTGCGCCGATGCGGGCATACGCCAGCGTGAAGAAGATGGCATAGCCGGCCAGGGCGATTGCCGATGGCCAGGAGCCGTTCTGGGCGGCAGGGCCGCGGGAGGGCGTCACGCCTGCGGTCCGCAGGCGCGCGACCAGCACGAGCGTCACAGCGCCGGTAATCAGACGGACTGCGGTGAAGGATGCCGGATCGAGCCTGCCGGCGCCCAACGCCGACCGTGTGAGCAGTGAATTGGCCGAGAAGCCGATGAGCGCACCGACCGTGAGGAAGAATACGCGCAAGGAGTCATCATATGTAATCTATACGGCACGCCAGTGACGATGTCTTCCACCTCTCCGCGGCAGGCCCTCGTATTCATCCAGGATGAACTGGACACGGCGGCCTTGTACGACACGCTGGCCAACGCCGAATCCGACCGCCGGCTGGCCGAAGTCTATCGGCGGCTTGCCGCGACCGAGCGGCGGCACGCCGACCACTGGATCGCGAAGCTTCGCGAGGCCGGACATCCGGTACCGCGGTTTCGGCCGAGCTGGCGCGCCGCCGCGTTGATGTGGCTCGCGCGCCGGTTCGGTGCCTCGACCGTCATCTCGGTGATCGCGAATCAGGAACAGGCCGACGCGCGGAGGTATGCGAATGTGCCCGATCGGGCGGCCGGCATGGCGACCGACGAGGTCGGCCACGCGCGCGCGCTGCGTGCGATTGCCGGCGATGGCGGCGCGGAGGGACCGTTCATCGCGCGGCTCGAAGGCCGCCACCGAACGACCGCCGGCAACGCGCTCCGTGCGGCCGTGCTCGGCGCCAACGACGGGCTCGTCTCGAACCTCAGCCTCATCATGGGCGTCGCCGGCGCGAACCTGGCGTCGCGCGAGATTCTCATCACCGGCACGGCCGGGCTCCTCGCCTGCGCGTGCTCGATGGCGCTGGGGGAGTGGCTGTCCGTGCAGAGCTCGCGCGAGCTCTACGAGAAGCAGATCGAGGTCGAAGCACAGGAGATTCTCGTGAATCCGGCGGAGGAAGCGGAGGAACTGGCGCTGATCTATCAGGCGAAGGGCCTGTCCGAGGAGCACGCGCGCGACGTCGCGGGCCGGTTGATGGCGTCCGAAGGCTCCGCGCTCGACACGCTGGCGCGCGAGGAGCTGGGAATCGATCCGAAAGAACTCGGGGGGTCGGCGCTGCAGGCCGCCGTCACGTCATTCATCCTCTGCGCGGTCGGCGCGATCATCCCCGTCCTGCCATTCCTCGTGCTGTCGGGCCGTCCCGCGGTCATCGGCAGCCTCGCTGCCAGCGGGCTGGGGCTCTTCGGCATCGGTGCCGCGATCACGATCCTGACGGGACGCAGCGTCTGGTTCTCCGGCATGCGTCAGGTCGCTATCGGCCTCGGCGCCGCGGCGATCACGTTTCTCATCGGACGGCTGATCGGCGTGTCGCTGGCGTAGGTTCTGATGTCCACGATCCGAGGCGGGTTTGTCAGCGCGTCGTACCTGTTCGATGTTGGCGAGGCAATCGATCTCGCGGCGCTCACAGATCAGCTCGGTCCCCGCGCAACGGCCGCCAGGCTCGACGACAAGTCGGCCGGCCCGACGCGCGTGCAGTACGCCCAGCCGCCGGTCATCGTCGACGGCGGTGCGTTCGACGCCGCCGAGGTTGATGGCTTCCGCGTCCGTTTGAAGTTCTACGACTACGGCGTCGTGGCGATCATGCTCTCTCGGCCGATTTCGGGAGCGTGGGCGGAGCTGCTGGCGCTCGGACACGGGCTCGTCGAAAGCGAGCCGCTCGAGCGGCGCGCTGGCGATCTATGTCGGGCCGTCATTGAACGGCTTCGCGGGGTCGTCAGGAACGTGCGGACCTCGTTCCTGTCGGAAGATTATCTCGTGTTCGCGGTGACTGCGCTGGATCCGCCGGCACTCGCCGACGCCGTGCTGGCGGAACATGGCGCCGATATCGCGCAGCTGCTGCGCGGCGAGCGTCAGACGCTGAGCCGGCAGGAAATCGACGAGATTCTCCGCAATCGCCTGTCGTACCTTGCGGACGACCTCGTCGTCGCCGCCTGGAATGCGGCGTTCGTGTACGACGCCGAGCCCGCCGCGCTGGCGACGATGGAGATCTTTGAATTCGCCAATTCGCAGCTTCTCGAGTTCAGGTACCATGACGATTTGCTGGACACCGAGCTCACGCGGATCTACGCGGAGCTGCAGCGGCCGCGCTGGACCGATAAATTCGCCGGCCGCCGGCGCACCCGGGCGGCGTTGCGACTGCACTCGCTCTTCATCGACGTCAACGAGCTGACCGATCGGATCGAAAATGCGGTCAAATTCGTGGGTGACATCTACGCTGCGCGTCTGTTCGGGATCGTGTCCGCCCGCCTGGGGTTGGACCGGTGGAAGCGAAACGTCGAGGAAAAGCTGAGCACGCTCGACGATATCTACCGGTTTGCCGTCGAGCAGACCGCCATGTCGCAGGGCAATATCCTCGAACTCGTCATCGTACTCATTCTGATCATCGAACTGGCGCTGCTTCTGGCGGGGATTACGAAGTAGACTCGTGGGCATGTTACGTGAAGTTTACATAGCCCTCCCGCGGCACGAGATATGCTCGTTTTCTTGCGAAGAGGTCTCATGCTAACCAGACAACGCACGGAAGACGGTCAGACCACGCGACTGACGATTCAGCCGGCGAAAGAAGGCTGGGAAATCCGCGAGGAGCGGGATGGCAGGCTCATTCGTGTGACCCGGCAGATGGATTGGCACCGGGTCGAACGCTCGATCGAATTGTTCGAGCGGCAGGGAAGTTCGCCGGAAGGGGCCTAGGGCGGTCCTCACTTCCTGGTAAAGCGAGACTCCGAAGATACGTGAGGCGGCTAACGTCCGCCGCTCAACTGCTCGACCCGTCGCGTGGCGAGCCGCGCAAGGATGGAACAGAGCAGCACGATCACGACAAGCACGAGCGCGCCGGCCCAGGCCTGCCGGTGCCAGTCGTCGTACGGCGACTGGGCATACGTGTAGATCTGGACCGTGAGCGACGCAATCGGCTGGTTGAACTTCGTCGTCCAATATCGATTGTTGAACGAGGTGAACAGCAGGGGCGCCGTTTCGCCGGCGATCCGCGCCAGCGCGAGCACGATGCCGGTGATGATGCCCGGCAGGGCCGCGGGAAGCACGACGGTGAACACGGCGCGCGCCCGCGTGGCGCCGAGCGCCAGTGCGCCTTCCGTGAGCGACTGCGGGACGAGCCGCAGCAGTTCTTCGGTCGTGCGCGCGATGATTGGAATCATCATCACGCCAAGGGCGAGACCGCCCGCGAATGCCGTAAAGGTCCCGATCGGCATGACCGCGAGCGCGTAGACGAAGACGCCGATGACAATGGACGGCACCCCATTGAGGGTGTCGGCGGCGAAGCGCACGATCGAGGCGAACGTCGTGCCTTTGTATTCGGCGACGTAGATCCCGCTCATGACGCCAATGGGGATGGCGAACAGGGCGCCGATCGAGCAGATGACGAGCGTCCCGATAATCGCGTTCCCCATCCCCCCGCCTGTTTCGCCGACCGGCTTCGGCAACTGGGTGAAGAAGTCGAGATTGATCGAGCCGGCGCCCTTCGTGAGGACGTACGTCAGGATCATCGCGACCGGCACGAGCGCCATGAAGACGGCGAGGACGCACAAGCCGGTCATGACGTGGGAGAACAGCCGGCGGCGGGCATCGCGGGACATCACAGGGCCGACTCCGCAGAGGGGACGACGGCCGTCTCCACGCGGCGAGCGAGCGGCTGGCGCGTCATCCGCCAGATCAGCAGGCGCGAGGCCAGATTCACGATGAGCGTGATCGTAAAGAGCACCAATCCGATCTCGACCAACGCGTCGAGGTGCAGTTGCTCCACGGCCTCTCGGAACTCGTTGGCGATGACGGCGGCCATCGTGTACTGAGGCTCGAAGAGGGACCACTTGGCCTGCGGGTTGTTCCCGATGACCATCGTCACGGCCATCGTCTCGCCGAGCGCGCGGCCGAAGCCGAGCATGATGGCGCCGACAATCCCCACGCGCGCATAGTGCAGCGCCACCAGGGTCGCCTCCCATCGCGTCGCGCCCAGCGCATAGGCGCCCTCGCGCTGGGCGACCGGGACTGTCTTCAGCACCTCACGGGCGACCGACGACGAGTACGGGATGATCATGATCGCGAGAACGGCCGATGCGGACATCATGTTGACGCCCACCGGCGGCCCGCTGAAGAGCGGGAGCGCCCGCATCCAATCGGGCATCGACAGTTGAAGGCTTCGTATCCCCGGCACGAGCACGAAGATCCCCCAGAGTCCGTAGACGATCGACGGAATGGCTGCGAGAAGCTCGGTCAGGAAGACGAGCGGTGTTCGCAACGCAACGGGGCACAGCTCGGAAAGGAAGATCGCGATCCCGATCGCAATCGGCGCCGAGATGAGGAGCGCAAGAATCGACGAATACAGCGTGCCCCAGATGAAGGGCAGGGCGCCAAAGTTACCCGCAACTGGATCCCACGTGCTCGTGGCCCAGAACTTGAAGCCGAATGTGCGAATCGAGAGCAGCGACTCGTGCCAGAGCACGGCCGCGATCCCGACGACGATCAGGACGAGAACCAGCGCGAACGCCCCTGTCCCGAGCCGAAAGGACAGATCGGTCGCGCCGGTCCCAAATCGCTTCATTGCGACGCTACTGTACTTTGATTTTCTGCAGCGCCGCCATCTCCAGCTTCACGACTTCCTGCGGGAGAGGCGCGTAGCCGAGTTCTGGGGCAAACTTCTGGCCGTCGGTCAGCGCCCACTTCATGAACTCCACCATCGTCTTGGCCATCCTCTTGTCCTTGGGATTCTCGTAGAAGAGCAGCCACGTGAAGGAGGAGATCGGGTAGGCGTCCTTCCCCGGCGCGTTCGTGATCGACACACGGAAGTCCGGCGGCATCTTTCCGGCCGCGGCGGTCGCGGCGGCCGTCACCGACTCGACGGTGGCGGACACGAACGTGCCGTCCATGTTCTGGACGGAGCCGTAGGAGATCTTGTTCTGCAAGGCGTAGATGAGCTCGACGTAGCCGATGGCGCCCGGCGTCTGCTTCACCAGGCCGGAGACGCCTTCGTTGCCCGGGCCGCCGAGACCCACCGGCCAGTTGACGGAGGTGGCGATGCCGACCTTGGTCTTCCATTCGGGCGAAATCTTGCCAAGATAGTCGACCCAGATGTACGTCGTGCCGCTGCCGTCCGACCGGTGCACGACGGTGATCGTCGTGCCAGGCAGGTTCACGCCAGGATTGTTCTTCACGATGGCCGGGTCGTTCCACTTCGTGATCTTGCCCAGGAAAATATCGGCCAGGACCGGCCCGGTGAACTTGAGCGCAGCGGTCACGCCCGGAATGTTATAGATGGGCACGCAGCCGCCCAGGACGCTCGGCAGGTGCAGGATCGATCCCGGCGCCGCGAGCTGCTGATCCTTGGTCATCGGCCCGTCCGTCGCGCCGAAGAACACGGTCTGGTTGGTGAGCTGGCGAATACCGCCGCCCGATCCAATCGACTGGTAGTTGATCTCGATGTCGGGGTGCAGCTTGTTGTACTCGCTGAACCACTTCGAGTAGATCGGATACGGGAACGTGGCACCCGCGCCGTTGATCTGAAGTTTCTGCGCGAACACGCCGGCGCCGAGCGCGATCGCGAGCGCTCCGGTGATTGCCGCACGTCCTGCGCGCATAGTCAATGTCGTCATGGCATCGCTCCTTTTTGCTAACGCCCCAGGGCCAAGGCCCCCAGGCCCGAGAAGATCTCCTATCGTTCCCTCTACTGGATCTGAGGCCTGAGGCCTAGAAGTTAATCAGCCCGTGCACCGCGATCTTCTGCTGCGTAGCGTTGGTGGCCGTAGACGGGAAGTTGTGGAACTTGAGCTGCTCGAAATCGAGCAGAACCGCCGCGGTCGCCGCGCCGCCCGGATGCGGGAACCAGTACGCCACGCCCGCAATCAACCGCTGCCGCTGCTGGTCGTCCAGCGTCGTGGTGTTCGGCTTGAAGTGGTCGATGCGGAACAGCCCTTCGACGCCGTTACCCTTTTCTTTCGCGAAGGGCGTGATCCAGTAGGACCAGCCCTTGTGCGAGATGTCGGCCGCACTTGCCGAACGTCTGATCACTGCCGTCGAGATAGTCGTACCCGGTGTTGAACCATCTGTGCTCGTACGTCACGTTCGCGACGAGGCGTCTCCGTTCGCCGTCCTTGATGTAATTGTCCGCGTCATAGAAGATCGTCACGCGAAGCCCCCGGGCCGCCAGACTGTCGCTCGTGGCCAGCGGCCGCACGGTGAAGCGCACCTGGAACGCCTTCTCATTGTTCACTTCGGACTTGGAGTACCCCTCGCCGTTGTAGAACCCCGCGTGAAGCTCGCCGAAGTTGCTCGGCAGGTTGGTATGAAAGGACACGCCGGCGTCCGACGACGTCAGGTTGCCGCCTATCTGGTCGCGCTCGACCATGATGGTGCCTTGAAAGCGATACCGGTAAATGCCCTCCGCGTAATCGATATACGGTGTCTGCTGGATGCCAAGCCGAACCCACGAGCCCTTCCAGTCGCCGGTCCAGTCGTCCATGTTGACCTGCGCGAACGCGTATTTGATGCGGTAGACGAGGTTGCCCGTAAGCGACCCCGCGTCCATGTCGCGCACGATGTCGGGCGTGATGCGGAACGAGATCGTATGCGAGAGGTTGCCGGTGATGTTGATGTACGTGCGGCTGACGTTGAACGCACTGGGGTTGACCGTATTGCCGTCGGCATCCTTGGTCGTCGGCTCCTTCGTGTAGGTGTAGTCCGTGTAGATCACCGCGCCGACTTTGATCGACTGGGTATCGTCCGGCGGCGTCGATCCGGCAGCGGGTGTGATTTGCGCCGACCCAAGGCGCGGAACCATTGCCAGGCTGAGGAACAGACAGGCAGTCAGGAAACGTCGCATCGAAGCATGCCTCCTTGGGGGAACGGGAAAGGCTGGCTGATCAATTGTCGAGGCAAAGGTACAGGGGGTGTGTAACGCGTGGGGATCGGCGATGTTTCATTGACGTTAAATTCCACCCGGGATCGCGGAGCCCAGGCGAACATCCGATATCTGTCCGGTGATTACCTGACAGCCGGGATCACCAGGGGCGGACGCCGGTGGCGTGTGGCTTGCTCGAAGCCAAACGCGAGTCTGATCAGCACGGCCTCGCTCCATGCCCGGCCAAGAAGGGTGATTCCTGCCGGCAGACGGCCGTCGCGCGTGTAGCCCATCGGGACGTTGATGGCGGGGAACCCGGACGCAGGAGCATGGACCTGGCTGTTATCGCCGGCCGGTGACGATGAGATCCCCGATGAGCCTCGGCGGATTGCTCCAGGTCGGATAGACCAGGGCATCCAGCTTCAGCTCGTCCATCGTCTTCGTGACGGCTGCGCCGAACGCTTCGCGGTACGCCGCCTCCGCACGGCACGCTTCGCTGGCGGGGCCGTCAGGGTTCGATCGCTGCGCCGACTGCAGCCGCGATTCGACCGACGGATGAAATCGGCCCGATGCAATGATTTCCTCGAGGCTGTGAACCGGTGCGCGCTGGCCCCGGGCCGCCAGATAGTCATTCAGATCGTATTTGAAGCCGCGGCACGTGCTCGCGGCGGGAGGCCGGCGCACCGGCTCGACGGCCGCGGGGTCGACGATGAGGGCGCCGGCGACCCTCAGGTCCTCGAGCGCCTTCATGAAGACCGCGATCACCTCATCGTCGGCCGACGCGCGTTCGTAGGCCTGACGAAGGACGCCGATCCGGGCGCCTCTCAAGCCATCCCGCACGAGCGACCGGGCGTAGTTCGGAATGGCGCGGCCGTGGCTGCGCGCGGTCATCGGGTCGTCCGCATCCTCGCCGACAATCGCCTGAAGGACCGCGACGGCGTCTTCGACGGTGCGTGCCATCGGACCCGCGACGTCGGCCAGATAGCTCAGCGGGATCACGCCGGCCCGGCTCGTCAGGCCCATCGTCGATCGGATTCCTACGAGCGCGGTGTGGGACGAGGGGCCGCGGATGGAATTGCCCGTGTCGCTGCCGAGGCCGACGAGGCCGAAATTGGCCGCGACTGCGGCGGCGGTCCCGCCGCTCGATCCGGCGGGCACGCGATCCAGCGCATAGGGGTTCCTGGTCTGTCCCTGGATCGAGCTGAGCGTCTCGTACGGACTGAACGCGAACTCCGCCATGTTCGACTTGGCGAGCACGATCGCGCCCGCGTCTTTGATCTTCTTCACCAGGAACGCGTCGCGGCCGGAGATGAAGCTTTCGAGCGATCGGGATCCGTCCGCGCTCTGCAGTCCGATGGTTTCGAAGTTGTCTTTGACGATCGTGGGGACGCAATGCAGAGATCCGGTCACTCCCCGGCGGTCGAGCTCGTCGGCTCGCTCGAGCGCGTTTGGGTTGATGACGACGATGGCGTTGAGCGCGGGGCCGCGTTTGTCGTAGGCGTCGATCCGTGTCAGGTACTGCTCAACCAGGGCGCGGCAGCTCAACCGCTTCGCGCGCATGGCGGCGTGCACCTGTGAGATGGTCGTTTCTTCGATCTGGAATGCGGGGCCGCGTTGGCGGGAAGGGTGCGAGAGGAGCGCGACAGGGAAAGACAGCGTGAGAAGCCACAGCGCCGCGCCGGACCGGCTCCCGAAGATCATGGCCGCGGCGATCATTGCCGGGGCCAGTGGGGCTGTCAATCGTGCAAGTCGGCGACGCCGCTGACAGGCCTGTTTGGCCTTATGCTGCGAACCTCGCAGGCTCGTCCGGAGGCTCCAGACCTATGAACGAAAAGAACGACTACACAATCCCAATCATTCACAGCGTCCTGCACCCCACGGATTTCACCGAGGGCAGCCTGGTGGCCTTTTACCACGCACTGAAGGCGGCGCTCCGGGCGAAATCGAAACTCACGCTCCTCCACGTGTCGCCAGGAACGGACTCGGAATGGACGGACTTCCCTGGCGTGCGTGAAACCCTCGAGCGCTGGGGATTGCTGCCTGCGGGCAGTCCCCGCTCCGCCGTGCCGCAGCTCGGCATCGATGTCCGCAAAGTCATCGCGCAGCAGAAGGACCCGGTGAAGGCCGTGCTTCGCTACCTGGGCGACCATTCCGCCGACCTCATCGTCCTCGCCACGCAACAGCACGAAGGCCGTGCACACTGGTTGCGACATTCGGTGGCCGAACCGATCGCCCGCCGCGCGGCTCAGATGACATTGTTCATTCCCGGTGGTAGCGCAGGCTTTGTCTCGGCCGAGGATGGCTCCGTGTCATTGGAGCACATTCTCATTCCAGTGGCCGTCACGCCCCGGCCGCAACCGGCCATCGAGGCAGCCGCCCGGCTGGCGGCTCGTTTGAACTGCCCGCGCGGCACTTTCACGCTGCTGCATGTCGGGGATCGGGGCACGATGCCCACGGTCCGCTGTCCCGACGTGCCCGGTTGGGCGTGGAAAAAAGCCACGCGCACCGGCGAAGTGATCCACGGAATCCTGGACACGGCTCAGAAATCCGCCGCGAATCTGATCGTGATGACCACCGACGGTCGCAACGGGTTTCTCGACGGGCTGCGCGGCAGCCACAGCGAGCGGGTGTTGCGGCACGCGCCCGCGCCAGTGCTCGCCGTGCCGGTCAGTTCGCTTGCCGGAGCGTATCTCGATTGAAAACGATTCCAAAATTCAGGTTGAGGCCGAAGCTTAGAAGGCGAGCGTAACCCTCGTGTAACGAGTCTATTAACGAAGCGTTAACTTCGGAACGGATTCAGAAGAGTCGGTTCCTTTTCGTCGATCACTTACGACTCACGAAAGTGTTTTTCGCAGATTGCGTCTGGCTTCGGACACAAGGGAACGAACACCATCAGACGGAGACTTCCGGCGGCGGGGCACAGTCTTTGCTTTCCCCAAGAAACCGACGATGTCTCTTCGACAAGCGGCGCATCTGGACACGCTTCCGGTAGACAGTCCGGTTTCGCTGTGCACCCGTCAAACAAGAGCGCCGCTGATGGCACCCAGCGTTGCCGATCTGACTCGAGGCAGGCAGATCCTCGACAACCTGGTCGAGTATCCCCTTCCGAAAACGCCCGGCACGCGAGACTACATCTTCCATTTCGTCAAGGATGAGGAAGGCTACGGGAAGGAGGCGCGTTCGTTCCTCGGCCGCTTCTACCCGCATCACACGGCATCGGACGCCCGCAGCCTCGAGGATCTGATCACCACGCTGGACACGGACGTCACGCAGCACGGTGTCAAGCACATCCGCGAGATCATCATCGTGACGCACGGGAACCTGCAACTGCTGAAGGTGCCGCTGCTGAACGGGATCAGCGACACGACGCTGCCCGAGTTCCAGTTTCTGTGGTCGTTCTCGCTGGCGTGCCTCCAGAAGGACATCCTCGACGGCAAGTACCCCGGCTTCGCCGCCAAGCGCGCGCGCGTCATCGCGCACCTGGACGACGAGTCGTGGGTGACCATTCGCGGCTGCCGCTTCGGGAGCTCGCGCAACGGTCTGTACGCTACCTTCTCGTTCTTCGGCGGCCGCGCGAACGTCTACGCGCCGACGGAATACCAACTGTTCGCGCGCCACGTCCTCGGCGACGGGGCGCGGTTCGAGACGCACTTCGACGTCCACCGTCACCTCGTCAGGCAGCACTTCCTGCCCAGGGACGTCCACACGCCGGATCGCCGGGAGGCCATCGTCCGGGCGATGATCGACCCGGGCAAGTTCTCGGAGCCGTTCCAGATCGCGACGACTCCGGTCGTGGATCCACGCCCGCGCGCATCCGACTCCGCCTACGAAGCGATCGTGGCCGGGCTGAACGCGCGGCGCATCCACCCGCTTCTCGCCGCGAAGTTCACCGAGCAGGGATTCACTCTCACGCCCAGGCGCGGCGGCATCGTCGTGCGGTTCGCATCGGAGAAGACCACGGCGCGCGATGACTCGTCTCGCGACGCCGCGTGGAAGATCGAGAACACCGTTCTGCAGCACGAAGGCGATACCTACGACGTCAGCTATCAACTGTACGTCGCTATCACGACCGCTCCGTTCGGCGCGCTGGTGGCGACGTTGTGGGCCGAGGCGCATCTCGACCTGCCGCAGGCACATGAAAGCCTGCCGCTCCAGCTGTTCCTGTCCGAGCCGGAGAACCGCAAGTACAACGGGCACCGCTTCATCCTCGCGAAACACACCGACTCGCCGGGCGATCCCCCGGACAACAAAGCGAGGTTCGACGCGGCGCTCGCGCTGCTGAAGAGCGGCCAGACGCCCAGCGCGGCGTTCGACCTGGTGGCCGAGTTCAAGGACATAGGCCATATCGACCTGCCGCCGCAGCCGCCCATCTCTGTGGCGTCGACGGAGGGCAAGGGGCCGCTGCAGCGGATCACGTGGTCGGTTAAGGGCGACGACAGGTTCCTCGTCAAGCTGGAGCATCCGGTCTCGGATCAAGGCGCCGTCACCCACGTCCTGAACGTCTATGACGACTGGGATGCGAAGACGCAGGACTTGCAGCAGCAGGCGATGCTGTCGTACATCGGTTCGGATCCCGATACGCCGGGCCCCGAGCTCGCCGCCTACCTCGATCGGTTCTCGCTCGACGATCTGGCCAGCTTCGTCGACGTGTTGCGGTCGCCCTTCAAACCGGGCAACTCGATCTACATCCACCATGCGCAGGAAGCGATGCTTCGCAAGAGAGGGATGCAGACCTGGCTCGCGCAACGCTACCCCGATGCGCTGAACGCGCCGATTCCGAGCGATCCGTACACCGAGCTGACGCTGGGCGAACGCGACGACTACCTGCCGCTGGCGTACTCGTTCGACTTCGACGCGACCTGGCACGAGGTGAAGGCGTCAAACCCGCCGGCCGTTCCGGTCGTGCAGGACCTGTTCCTCGAGGAGCGGCTCGGCAAGAAGTTCGGGATCCCCGACGCCGATCTCGTGGACCGGAGCGAAGTGCTGGTCAACGACGACTTGAGCTCGCCGTCGGCATCGGTTCGGGCGCTGACCGACGCCGAGCGGCAGAAGCTGCAGCGGCTCGTCTCGGTCGACAAGTTCTCGTTCGACGCCGCCGACGAGGACGAGGCCGACTGCGGCGAGTTCGCGACCGTCATGCTCAGGTGGAAGGAAGTCGCCGACTTCGAGCCCGAGCAGATCCGGCAACTGCTCGAGTCGCAGCAAACGCCGTCAGGCAAGACCTACTTCGAGGTGATCAAGAGCATCAAGAAGGGCGCGAGCTTCATCAAGAAGATGTCCAAGCTGGTGGAGATGGAGCCGAAGTTCAAGTTCCTGAAAATCCTGAAAGTGCCGCTCAGCACCAAAGATGTAGTGAAGCTCGCGCTGGAGACGATCGGGAAGTACGGCGAGATCGCCTGGCTCGAGGCGCTGATGGAAAACGAGTTCGTGCTGATGGTGCCGTTCGAGATGTGGCTAGACTTCGCGGAGATGCAGGAAGCGGCGCTGAAGCGGATCGAGCTGGTCGGCAAGCTCACCGCGACGCGCCAGTGGCTGCGCGCGCTCATCGATCTCACGTTCCTGAAGGAGGAAGGGTTCCCATACAACTGGGACGACATCGACCTCACGGTATCGCTGTCGACGGTCGACCCGTACTATGTCAGCCGCTACTACGACGAGCAGGTCCAGGGCCGCGCGCACGCGTGGTGGCCGCTCGGGCTCGATCCGGCGCGCCTGAAAGTTGGTTTCGACGAAGGCCTCGGCGCCATGCGGCTGGTCGGCGACGACATGGAGAAGGTGACCACCCAGGCGGTCGACACGTTGCTGCTGGAGTCCGGTCTCGACAGCTGCAAGGTGGCTGCGCTCATCAAGCAGGGGCTGCTCGACTACGACCGGCTGCGCGGTCAGGTGCTGCGTGAGTACGCACGCCAGTTGCTCGATCGGCTGCCGGAAGTGTAGACGGTCGACGTCATGACGAGTCAGCTCGCCGCCGTCTATCTGGCCCTGAAGGAGTTCGCCGAGCCGCTGCTCGCGCGGCTGTCGTCGCTCGAAGACCTCGAGTATCTGTTCTATCGCCACGGGTGGCGCGTCGGCCTGGACGACGCGGCCTTCGCCCGCATCAGCGAGGCGCTCGCGGTGACAACGGCGACCGAGCGCTTTCTCGCGATCGCGGGCCCTCTGCGCGATCGACTCGACAGTCAGCCGGACGCGAGCCTCTCGTCGGAGGAGATGAGCGCCGTTGCCGATGCCGGCGCGGCGCTGATCGAGGCGATCGCAACGTTCGGCATGCCGTCGCTCGACGGCCTGCCCTCACCGCTCGACAAGGCGGACACCTGGGCGAACGTTGCCGAACAGCTCTTCGACGATCTGCTGGAAGAGTACCTGCGGGTCTATCACCAGGGCGTCTACGCCGTGCTCTCCGCGATCGGTTGCATTCAGTACCAGTCGGCCGACCCATCTGGGCCGTACCGCGTGCCGTACACGCGTTCGGTGTTCGACTGGTCGCAAGCCGTCGCGTTCATCGAGGATCCGCCCAAGGCATTGAAGACCGTCTATCGGTGGGGTGATGCGGCGCATCCCTTCGACCACGCGCGCCTCGTCGACGCGCTCGTCCGTGTCCTGCGCGTCGTCGGCCTGCCGGCGCAACGGTTCCCCGCCAGCCTGCTGTCGGCGCCGCTCGCGGCCAACTCGCCTTACCGCATCCAGGACGACGTCGACGCGCTGCGGACGACGATCACCTACGGCGTCCTTCGAGAGCAGAAGGCCGTGCTGGAGACCGGCGTCGAGCTGCTGCCCGCGGCGGCGGCCGGCGAACCGGCAGCGTCGGGTATCGTGCTCCGCCCCGTGATTCGGGCGAGCGGGGAAGGTTCGGTGCCCATCGGCCGCGGCCTCGCGCTGAAGTGGAAGACAGCGGCCGACGCCGGCGGCGCGATCGGCGTGGCCATCTTCCCTGACAAAACCGATCTGGTCACCGGACCGCTGGCCATTGGCGCGTCCATCGAGCTGGCCCGAACCGACCCGGATCCCTGGTACATCGTCGGCTCATCCCACACGTCGCGGATCGAGGTGCGCAACCCCTCGATCCGGTTCTCGATTGCCGGCGCCGCCGACGATCCCGAAGCGAGGCTGGAGGTGAGCGCTCCCGGTGCGAACGGCGTGCCGGGCGCGCGGCTCGTGGTTCCGCTAGGCGATGCGGACAGCTTCATCAAGGAATCGGTCGGCCAGAGCGCGATCGACGTCTCGTTTTCGCCGGACGTCGTCTGGTCGAGCCGCAGCGGGCTGGCGTTCAGCGGCACGCCCAAGCTCCAGGTCGACGTGCCGGTCGACGTCTCGATCGGTCCCGTTCGGGTCCACCGCCTGCTCCTCCAGCTGTCGTCCGCGCGAAACGCCGATCGCCCGGTGCTCGAGCTCGAAGCGTCAGCCGGCGTCGATCTGTCGCTCGGACCTGTGACCGCAACGGTCGACCGGATCGGCATGCGGTTCGACGTCGATTTCGCGAAGACGCCTGCGAACTTCGGATTCGCGGACGTGTCGATCGGCTTCAAGCCGCCGTCCGGAATCGGGCTCACGGTGGAGACGACCGGCGTCAGCGGCGGCGGATTCCTCTTCTTCGATCCCGACGCGGGGCAATACGCCGGCGTCCTCCAGCTGAGTCTCCAGGGCGGCATCACCGTCGCCGCGATCGGCCTCGTCACGACGCGCCTGCCGAACGGCGCCCCCGGGTTCTCGTTCCTGATCGTCATCACGGTGGAGCACTTCAGGCCGGTGCCGCTCGGCCTCGGCTTCATGCTGACGGGCATCGGCGGCCTCGTCGCCGTCAATCGCACGTGCAACGAGGACGTCCTGCGTGACGGCCTGAAGAACCGCACGCTCAACGATCTGATGTTCCCGCAGGATCCGGCGCGCAACGCGCTGCAGCTTCTGGGAACGTACGATCGCGCGTTCCCGCCGCAGCACGGCAGCTATCTGTTCGGGCCGATGGTGCAGATCTCGTGGGGCACGCCGCCGCTCCTCACGATGGATCTTGCGGTGGTGCTGGAGCTCGGGCTGCGCACGCGTCTCGTCATCCTCGGCCGCGTCGCCGCGATCATGCCGACCGAGCAGGACGATCTCGTCCGGCTGCAGATGAACGCGCTCGGCGTCATCGACTTCAACCAGAGCTCGCTGTCGCTCGACGCCGTGCTCTACGACTCGCGGCTCGCCGGACGATTCCCGATCACCGGCAGCATGGCGATGCGCCTGAACTGGGGCCGCACGCCGGTGTTCGCGTTGTCGATCGGCGGCTTTCACCCGGCCTTCAAGCCGCCGCCGAATTTTCCAGCGCTCGATCGCCTCGCGATCACGTTCGCGAACGCCGACGATTTCCGGCTGCGGTGCGAAAGCTACTTCGCGATCACGTCGAACACGCTGCAGTTCGGCGCGAAGCTCGACCTGTATGCCGCGAGCGGCGGCTTCAGCGTCACGGGCCTCGTCGGCTACGACGTCCTCATCCAGGTCGACCCCTTCCGGTTCGTCGCCGATTTCTACGCGTCGGTGCAGCTGAAATACCACTCGCACAATCTCTTCAAGGTCAAGGTCGAGGGGGAGCTGTCGGGGGTGCGGCCGCTGCACGTCAAGGGCAAGGCGACCTTCGAGGTGTTCTGGTGCGATTTCTCGGTGCGCTTCGATCGCACGCTGGTGAGCGGCGAGGCGCCGCCGCGCCCGGCTCCCGTGAACGTCACGGACCGGCTCGTCGCCGCGCTTGGGGACCCGCGGAACTGGGGAGGCCAGCTCGCCGACAGTGACCGTCGTCTGGTGACGCTTCGCGATACTGCGGACGCGTCGTCAGTGCGTCTGCATCCACTCGGCACGCTCGCCGTCTCGCAGGCGGTCGTGCCACTGGATCTCCGGATCGCGCGGTTCGGGAACGCCGTGCCGGCCGACGCCGACTTCTTCACGATCGCCGGCGTGCGTGTCGACGATCAGCCGGTGCCGTTCGTTCATACGACCGACAACTTCGCACCGTCGCAGTTCCTCGCCATGAGCGACGCCGACAGACTTGCGGCGCCGTCGTTCGAGCCGATGAGCGCCGGCGTTCGCGTCGGCGGCGCGCAAGGCAGCGCGCTTGCCACGAACGTCGACGACATCCTCGAGGACGAGGCGATCGCCTACGAGACGATCATCGTCGGACAGGACGACCCGGGAACGGGAACCGCCGCGGTCGGTGCGGAGTTCGTCACGCGGTATCTGCCGCTCGGCGCCGCCGCGAACAGCAAGGTGCGCCGTTCGGCAACCACGCGCTACCAGCCAGCGAGCGCAAAGAACGCGATCGCGGCGGACCGTTGGTCCGTCGTCTCGCGCGAAGACCAGTCGGCCGTCGTCTCGACGTTCGCCGGCGACGGCCAGGGATCCTACGCCGAGGCATTCCAGGCACTGCGCGGGCTTGGCGCGCAGAATCCGGCCGCGGCCGCGGGCGCCATGCTGCTGCGCGTCCCGGAGACGACGCACCCGGCGAGGTGAGCTCGATGACTGACACTGCCAACCACGTGTTTCTGCCATGGGTCCAGCCACAGGCCCTGGCGACCCTGCCGGATCAGCACGCCGACACGCTGTCTTCCGATCAGCCTGCGTCGGCCGCTCTGCGCGTCGCGTTGACGATGAACAGCGCCACCGTGCAGCAGGTGGTGGCGCTGTACGGGCCGGCGGACGTGACCGGCGTCGATCCGGATCAAGTCGTCCGGTTCGAGCCGTCGGATCGTGCCCGCGCGTTCGAGCCGAACTACTTCCCGTTCATCGAGTTCGATCGTCCGGATTTTCCGTGGCTCTTCACGCCTGCCAGGGCCGGTGCGCAGAGCCGGCTGCGCCCCTGGCTGGCGCTTGTCGTCATTCGTGTGCAGGACGGCGTGCAGCTACGGCCCGGGGAAGGTGCACGCGCGCCCGTCCTGACCATCCAGCCGCCGGCAACGCCGGGCGACGAGCTACCCGATCTTGCGGAGTCGCACTTCTGGGCGCACGCGCAGGTGACGGGCGCCGCGCCAGCCGGGCTGAAACAGGTGATCGACTCGGATCCAGCACGGACGCTGTCGCGATTGGTGTGTCCGCGACATCTGCGCCCGAATACGGAGTACCTGGCCTGCGTCGTGCCGGCATTCGAGGCCGGACGCCTCGCCGGCCTCGGTCTGGCCGTTCCCGATGGCGAGACGCTGCAGCCGGCGTGGCAATCCGGCCCCCGGTCGCCCTCGGACATCGAGCTGCCCGTGTACCTCTCGTGGACGTTTCGCACTGGAGACGGAGGCGATTTCGAGGAGCTGGTGCGACGACTGAAGCCCTTGCCGCTGCCGGCCGGCATCGGCAAGCAACCGATCGATGTCAGCCGCCCCGGGTTCGTCATCACGCCCGTACCCGCGGCCGGCGCGTCGCGCGGCGTGATCGGTTTCGAGGGTGCATTGCGGGTCGCCAATGCGGACCCCGATCCGTGGCCTGACGCCGGGCGCGTCCCGTTTCAGACGGCCCTGGCCGACATCCTCGACACCCCGTGGAAGCTGGCCCAGGGGGCGAATCCGCAACTCGAGCCGATTGTCGCGCCGCCGATCTACGGGGAGTGGCACGCGGCTCTTCACGCGGTGAGTGCCGCCACGCCGCCCGCGCTGTCGTTCTGGCTGAACGAACTGAACCTCGATCCGCGGCGGCGCCTGGCGGCGGCACTGGGCGCCGCAGTCGTGCAGAAGGACCAGGAGGCGCTGATGGCCGCCGCGTGGGCACAGCTCGGCGACATCACCGCGATCAACCAGCGGCTTCGGCAGGGGCAGCTCAGCCGGGAGATCAACGGCCGGTATCACGCGACGATGTTCGCGCGCCTCGCGCCCGAAACATTCATGCGTGTGGTGGCTCCAGCCCAGTCGCGCATCGCCATCCCGGTCGGACCGCCGGACGAGCCCGCCGTCCCGCGCGTGCTGGTGTCCAAGACGATTGCGCAGTCGTTCGTGCCGGCGACGGCCGTGTCGGCCGCGGTGCGCAGAATCACGCGTCCGCGCGGCGCGATCAACCGGCAATACGTCCAGGCCGGTGTCGCCGGCGTGCAGGCGATCATCGGCTACTTCAACACGCCGGACACGCCGTCGCAGCCGGATCCGGCGCGGCGGAATCCCGATGCCGTCACCGTCGACTGGGTGTCGCAGCACATCCAGTTCGAGATCGTCCGCGATCACACCACCACCCCGCCGACCGAGGAGACCCTCGTCTGGAATCCTCTTCCCGTCGGCCACTGGGAGCGCCCCCGCGCCGAACTGCCGTCGATGATTGCTGCGTTTCGTCTCGATCATCTCTGGTCGACGACGCTCAAGCCGGCGCAGCCGCCATCGGTTCCCGCGGATTTTTCAGCGGCTGCGCTCGCGCATCAGCAGTACCTCTCCGATCTGTTCAGCACCGCGGTCTTTCGCGACGGCCGTCAGAAGCTCGCGCTGCAGCAGATGATGGCGTCCGCGCTCGATGCCATGGCGCCGGACGCAACGATCGCCGCCGGCGTCCACGCGAACCTCCGCATCACGAGCCCGCCGATGCGAAGCGACGACGCGCTTGAGCCGATCATGGATGCGCCGTCCTTTCCGCAGGCGATGTACGAACCGCTTCGCTCGCTGTCGAACGACTACCTGTTCCCGGATCTGGCGCAGGTGCCGTCCGACAGCATCCACCTGCTGCAGACGAACGCGCGCTTCATCGAGTCGTTCATGGTCGGGCTGAACCACGAGATGGCGCGCGAGTTGTTGTGGCGCGGGTACCCGACGGATCAGCGCGGCACCTACTTTCAGCAGTTCTGGGATCCGGCTCCGGCAGGCACCGACGCGCAGCCCGACATCCCGCCGATCCATCGGTGGGGCGCCGGCGCGCTCGGAACGATCGCGACACACGGCGGCGACAGGCTCGTGCTGCTCGTCCGCGGCGAGCTGCTGCGCCGCTATCCAGGCACGCTGATCTACGCGGTGAAGGCGATCCTGCACAACGGCCGGCGCGTCCTGGCCACTGACTTCCCGGCCGAGGCGCGGTCGTCTGCCGAGCGGCATCCGCTGTTCCGAGGCACGCTCGATCCCGACGTCACGTTCGTCGGCTTCGACCTGACCCGCGACCAGGCGGTCGCCGACACCGGCTGGTTCTTCGTGCTGCAGCAGCAGCCGACCGAACCACGGTTCGGATTGGACTCGGATCCGTTTGGCGTGGGCGAATCGGGGCAGATCCCCGAGCTCAGGACCTGGAACGATCTGAACTGGGCCCACATGGCCGGCACGCCAGACGCCCTCGATCGACTGTCGCACGTCCCGGTCAACCCGCTGCATCTCGTGCCGACGCAACCCGTGAAAGCCGCGTGGGGACGCAACGCGGCCCACATGGCGTCCATCACCAAACAGCGGCCGGTCCGCGTCGCGATTCACGCCACGGATCTGCTGCCGCCCGTCGATCACAGCCGAGCGGAGATGCCATGACACTGCCGAATCTGATCGTCGACGTTCCGAACGTGCCGCTCGCCGACAACCTCTCGACGATCCTCTCCTCCGCGCCGCAGCCGCTGGTGCTGTTGCCGGTTCGTCTCGAAACGCGGCTCTCTCCCCGTTCGAACGGCGGAACCGACCTGTATCTGCGCGTGTATCCCGATACCGTTCACGTCGACACGCACGAACCCGCCCTCACGAACGATGAGATCGTCTGGGGCCGGCACTACTGGGAGGAGACGTGGCGCGCCGCCGGCGACGAGACGGCAGCGAAGCTGGCGTGGCGTCAACTGATCGAGCGCTTCGACGCGAACCGTGCGGCCTGGATCGCGCGCGTGCTGACGCCGCTGAACCCCGGTGATCGGCCCGTGCATCCGGTGCCCGGCGACCAGTCTCTGCCAACACCCATCAAGTTCCCCGCACCACTGACGAAGGCCGCCGCCTGGACGCGAGCGCCCCTGACGCGCGTGCTGCCGAACCGCTGGTGGGCCGTCGGCTACGCGGCCGGGCAGGTCGCGTTCGTCGGCGCGGGCAATCCGATTCCCGAAGTGCTCGCCACCGGTCCCGACCCCACGAGCACCTTCGAGCCCGCGGCCGACGGCGACCTGCCGATCGACCCGGGGATGAAGTGGATGGTCGACTTCTCGCAGGCGGAGCAGGTCGGCATGGGCATGCACTTCGCGCTGGGCCCCGCGCAGGCCAGCGGACTGGATTTCCTCCTGGTCTTCGGCGTGAAGTCGTCGGCGACGGTGCTCGATACGACCCAATCGATCGCGCAGGTGTTCGACGCGCACCATTATACGGACGGCCTGGCCTTCATCCCGCAGGGTACGCCGTCGAACAACACGGCCGAGGCACCGTCCGGCTTCAACTCCTCCGAGTCTGGCGCCGACGCCGGCTTCGCCGCGTTTCGCGCGGGTGCGGCATTCAAGGCTGGAAACGGATCGAATGCCGACGTTGTCGCCACGGCGCTCGGGCTGCCCCCACGCACCGTCGAGACGTTCGCGTCGGTCGTGAACGGGAGCCGTCACGACCCGCACGACGCGCGCCACATGAACCGCGCGGTGTGGCCGGCGACGTGGGGGTATTTCCTGCGCGAGATGATGCCCGGACCGCTGACGCCCGACGACCGCGCGTGGGCGCGGAACCATTTCGTGGAGTACGTGCGCGCGTGCGGGCCGTTGCCAGCAATCCGCATCGGCAGGCAGCCCTACGGACTTCTGCCGGTCACGTCGCTGTCGATGTGGAAACCGGCCGCGGGTCAGGAGGCCGCGCACACGCGCGACGTCGCGCTCCGGGATGTGCTGCTGAGGCTGTTGACGATGTGGCGCCGGAGTCTGCCCGCAGTGCCGCGCGTCGGCCGCACCGACGGCGATCCCGAGAAGGATCTCACCGATATCTTCACGATGGACGGCCTGTCGTCGACCTACGCGATCCGTCACCTGATGGGAGACGTCTACCAGCGCCAGCTCTGGACGATGATGGTCCCGGGAGACCAGACGATCTGGTCGAACGTTCAGCAGTCGAAGACGGCGGAGGCGCTCGCCGCGGCCGGGATCGCGTGGCAGTCGCGGCTCTCGCGCGCGACGTACTCAGGATGGGGCCGCATGCTTCGCGCGCCGGTCGTGCAGGCCGGTGCGATTGTCGAGGGCGTGCCGCTCACGCCGAACTACATCGAGTGGTTGCTGGGCGAATCAGACCTCGACAACCTCCGCCGCGGCGTGCTCGCGGCGGGAACACCGAAGGGCCTGATGTCGGCGGTGCTGCGCCATGCGCTGTTGCAGACGTACTGGACTACCGCGGCGAATCTGCAGAACCTGGATGCGCCGCTCGACGGAGGCAGCCTCGACGCCGACGTCGTTTCCGGTCCCGCGGCGACGCCGTGGCAGCTGCTGGCGTCACCGATCGCCGGCGTCAGCAGCGATCCGGCATGGAAGTACCTGTTCGGCCTGACGACGCCGCCCGCGGACGCGAGGGTCGCCGCGCGCGTGGCGAGCCTTCTCGACCTGCGCGAGAGTCTCCGACACCTGAAGGGGCTGCCCGCGGCGGACCTGCAGCGGCTTTTCGCCGGCGCGCTGGATCTGTGCGCTTACCGGCTCGACGCGTGGATCACATCGTTTGCGACCAAGCGCCTCGCCGAGATGCGCAGTACGGGAGCGAGCGTGACGCTCCTCGGCGGGTACGGGTGGGTCACGAACCTGAGGCCAGCGCCGCCGCCGGCGCTGGTGCCCGCGAAGGAGGGGCAGCCGGGGCCCCTGTTCCAGCCGGCGAACAATCCCGGGTTCACGCACGCGCCGTCGCTCGCGCAGGCCGCGACCGTCGCCGTGCTGCGCAGCGGCCACATCACCCACACCGGCGACCTGACCGCCGACGCGCTCGCCGTCGATCTCTCGTCGGAGCGCGTGCGGCTCGCGAACTCGCTGCTCGACGGCGTGCGACAGGGGCAGCCGCTCGGCGCGCTCCTCGGCTACCGGTTCGAGCGCCGGCTGCAGGACGCGCAGCTCGCGTACTTCATTCCGTACTTTCGCGCCGTCGCGCCGCTCGTCGCGAACAAGCTGGATTGCCCGTCCGATCCACCGACGCAGGCCGTCGAAGCGGTCGCCGCCAACAACGTCGTCGACGGCCTTGTGCTGCAGCGGAAATGGAACGCGACGACGATGGTGCCGGGCTCGACGACGGCGCAGCTCGGCCAGCTGTTCGGGCCGGCCTCGATCGAGATCGACGCCGGCGCGCTGGACCGTGCGCACGGCGTGCTGCAGGCGGAACTGAATACGCTCGGCGACGCCGTGGATGCGCTGAGCGACGCGCTCCTGGCCGAGACCGTTCATCATGCCGTGCAGGGCGATCCGCTGCGGACGGCCGCGACGCTCGACGCGATCGCGAACGGCGAGGCGCCGCCTCCGGAGCTCGACGTCATCTCGACCCCTCGCACCGGCGCCGCGCTGACGCATCGCCTCGTCGTCCTGTTCCCCGACATCGGTGCGCTGCCTGACGGATGGACTCCGCCGGCGGTGCCGCTCCGCTCGAGCGCCGAGCCGCGACTGAACGCGTGGGCCGCACGGCTTCTCGGCGCGCCGTCGCGCATGCGATGCGCGATCGACGCACTCGATCCGGCGACCGGCACGGTGCTGCAGAGCGTCGAGGTGCGGCTGAGCGAGCTCGCGCTCTCACCACTCGACCTGGTTTATGCGCCGGGCGGCACACCGGACGGACAGCCATCTGAGATGGAGCAGCGGATTCTGTACGCCGCGCGGAGGGCGAACGGGTTCGCCGACGCGGCCGTACTTCAGGTGAATGCCGCACGTCGCCCGGAGTGGCCCGCATCGGACGTGAGCTTCGGCGAATTGACGGAGATTCTTCGGGCCGCGCAGGCGCTCGTGACAGGCGCGCGCCCGCTCGACGGAAGCGAGTTGAATACTCCGGAAGTCAACCAGCCGGCCGGCGTCGACACCGACGAGCTGAAGGGCCGCGCCGATACGGCCGCGGCCGCCCTGCGCCAGGCGCGAAACGATCTCTCGGCGGCGCTCACCGCCCCCGCGACCGGCCTCGACGCGCTGCGAGCGGACATCATCCGGGCAGGGCACCTCGGCATCCCCGGCGCGGTGCCGCTGTCCGCGACCGGTGATTCGCCGGCCGCGCGGTCGGCGCTGGCGGCGCAAGCGGCGTCGATCGTGAAAGAGCTCGGCGTACGAATCGATCGCCTGGCGGCGCTCGAACAGGGCCCCGGCGCCGCGGCGACGGCGTCCGACGATGTGTGCGCGTTCCATACGGCGAGGTTGAAGGCCGTGTTCGGCGAGTCGTTCGTCGTTCTGCCCAGGTTTGCGGCGGCCAACGCGGCGGAATTCGGTGCCGCGCTTGGCGACAGCGCGTCGGTCCAGGGCGGGGATCCGCTGGCCGTGCTGACGTGGCTGACGCGCGCCGCGCGTGTGCGCGACGGCGTCGACCGGTTCGACGCGGCGCTTCGATACGCCGAAGTGCTCGACACCGGTGAACGGCCCAACCTGCGCGTCGCGCAGCTGCCGCATCGAGCGAACGATCGATGGGTGGGCCTGCCCGCTGCCAGAGGACAGACGATGTCCGGATCCCGGTTTTCGGTTGTCGTTCAGGCGCCGGCCGATCTCGACGTGGCGCACCCGATGGCCGGGTTGCTCGTGGACGAGTGGGTCGAGGTGGTGCCGAGCGCCAGCGAGACCACCGGCGTGGTCTTCCAGTTCGATCAGCCGGACGCCGCGCCGCCGCAGAGCCTTCTGCTTGCGGTGCCGCCCGACCCGACACGGCCGTGGACGATCTGGTCTCTGCAGCAGGTACTCCTCGAGACGCTCGACCTCGCACGCATTCGCGCGGTCGATCCGGATGCGCTTGCAGGAGCCGGTCACTATCTGCCCGCCGCGTACTTCGCGGTCAACGCGGCCGGCGACACCGTCTCCACCGATTTCTCCAAGCTCACGTAGGCGCAGACAGAGGGTTCACATGTCTTCGATCACGACCTGGGTCAGGTTCGAGCCGGGCTGCCGGACCATCGACATGAACGACGGACTCCAGGCGCGAGTCTACGACCCGCTCTGGCTCCTGGCGCGTCAATGGCAGCTCGGGGAGTTCCAGGGGGAAGACAACGCCTCGCCGGTCGCCGCGCGATGGGAAGGCGAGAACGTGCCGTTCACGCGATACGCGCCAGGCCCGCTGGCCGCGGGCGCAACGGCGGACGGCATCCCGTTCAACGGCGGATTGACGCCGCTCGAGACCCTCGTCGAGTTCGAATCCGTTCATGCGTTCGTCGACTCGCTCGATCGGCTGCGGCTGGCCTCCGACACGGGACGCCAGTTCCTGCGCATGATCGACCAGCAGGCGGTGTCGCACAGTTACGGGGCGACAGTCGTCGCGGCGTTCCCGTTCGCGCCGCCGACGGCTGACCAGCGGGCGAAGTTGGATCGCGACAGCCTCGCGTTCATCGATCTCGTCCTGCCGCGCGTCCCCGACGGGCGGAAGCTCGCGGCCGCGCTGCGGCCGGCGCTCCTGCAAACTCCGCCGGCGCTGCCGCCCGGACTCGCGATCGATTTCGGCGATGTTGCCGAGGTGTTGCACGCGGCGGACCTGTGGTTGCGCTGGCTCGACGCGCTCGTCGCGGCGCCCGCCGGGGTCCCGAGTGCGTGGCAATCGAATCGGATGGAGTACGCGTTCTCGGTCGCGGCTCGTATGACCGACGGCGAGAAGGTGCTGACGGCGCGGCAGTACTACAACGATGGCATCGATTGGCACGACTTCAGCCTGAACGACGGCGCGTCGCTGCGCGCAAGCTCGGACGGGAGCGGCACGGTCGTCGTGCGGTCCGTGGTGCCGGCGCCGGTGACCTATCGCGGAATGCCGGCGCAGCGGTTCTGGGAGTTCGAGGACGCGCGCGTCGACTTCGGCGCCGTGGACGCGGGGCCGCAGGATCTCGCGCGCATGCTGCTCATCGAATTCGCGATCAGCTATGGCAACGACTGGTTCGTCATCCCGATCGATCTTCCGGTCGGCACGATCTCGCGCACGCGCTCGTTGATCGTCACCAACACGTTCGGCGAGCAGTTCCTGATCCCGTCGACGCGCGCGGCCGGCGCCCGATACGCGAGCTGGCGCATGTTCCAGATCGCGTCAATCGCACCGCCGGGGCATGCGCTGCAGGTCGGCGACCCGGATCTCTTCCTGCTGGCGCCGGGACTCGCTGCACGCGTCGAGAGCCGCCCGGTCGAGGAGGTGCTCTTCCTGCGCGACGAAATGGCGAACATGGCGTGGGGCGTCGAGCGCATCGTCGAGAGTGCGATCGAGCGGCCGCTGAACCGGTTCGAGCAGCAGGCGGCGCCCGCGGCCCGGTCCGCACGGGCGGACGGGACGCCGGTTTACCGGCTTGCCACAACCACTCCGGACAACTGGATCCCGCTGGTGCCGGTGCAGACGGCTGCCGGCGTGCGGCTCCGGCGTGGCAAGTTGCTGCGCATCGACGGGTCGCGCGACTTCGTGCGCGCGCAGGGGCGCGTGCTGAATCGCGACGCGAAGCCTGAGAGCCTCGACATGTACGAGGAAGAGGTGCCGCGGGAGGGGATCCGCGTCACGCGCACGTACCAGCTCGCGCGTTGGCAGGATGGGTCCACGTACCTGTGGATCGGCCGCCGCAGGCGGGTCGGCCGCGGCGAGGGCGCCAGCGGCCTGCAGTTCGATCGCCTCGACCGGTAAGAAAGCAGCGATCGTCGAGCGACGCGATGCCCGACGTTTTTCAACGCGCCTTGAATCCGCGTGTTGCTCCACGTGGCGTTCTCGTTCGCCGTCCGCATGACCAGGCGCCGAATCTCAGCGAGCACCCCGCGTCGACTCGACCGGGGCGTCGGGTACGTGCACCTCCGTGCGCCCGACTGCCGATGCCATCGGCGCAGTGTGTCGGGCGTGACGACCGTGGCGATCCCGGAGCACCAGTACCGAGCGACAAGTGCCGTGTTACCATCAGTTTCCTGCCCGCAGGTCCCCATCGTCCAGAGGCCCAGGACGCGGCCCTTTCAAGGCCGAGACACGGGTTCGAATCCCGTTGGGGACGCCACAAGATGGACGATCCCGTTGACAGGCTTTCGGGCTTCGCCTCGGCCTGCCAGCGGGGCGGTTCCTCCCAGAGCGTCAGCGGCCCGACCAGACGACGCAGGACGTGGCGCGCCACCCGAGGCTCGGCCCGCAGGTCAGCCTTCCACGTGGCGGCGCGCTGCGCCAGAGTGCTTGCGTACCTGATCGCGATAGGAAAGGTCGCCAAAATGGTCGGTCGTGGGAGCGTCAGCAGGGCCTGACGCCTCGCAACTGGAAGGCCATTGGCCGCCTGGAGCGCGACCCCGCCGACGACGACTAGTTGGTGATCTTCTGTAACGGCACCACAATCCCGCTGAGCCGGGTTTTACACCCCGTCCCAGGGCAACTGTAGGTGATCGTGTCCGTGACCCCGATGCTCCTCCTCAAATCATTGTCTATCGGGTTCGACCACTGAAGTTGGCAGCCCCGGATGCAAGCCACCGTGATCGGTCCCGTCGGAGTGGAGACATCGATCTCGAAGTCAGACTTTGGTTGCTGTGCTCGACCGATCAGAGTCCCGGCGACGAAAATCAGAACGCCAATGAATGCAAAGAGCATGGAGCGATGCTTCAACATTGGGAACCTCGGGCAGTCGTGCAATCGGAGTGAATAACGACGTTGTCATCGACCGGCGCTGGAAGAGGTCGGGCCGGTCGCCGTGCCCCGACGCCGACGAGCGAGATGATCGAAGCGACGGTCGCTGCTAGAATACGGTAAAAAGCGTCGCGTCTGGAGGCACACATGAATCGCCTGCAGTACCGCTCCTGGCTACTGGGCGTGGCGTTGCTGTTGCTCTTGGCCTCAAAGCCGCTATGGGCGGTTGGCCCAACGATGATCATGTTTTATGGGGACGGGCTTCAGAACCCCATCACTCTCAGAGGACAAGACTTCGGGTCCACCGAGTTTCTTTGGTGGCAAGTCGGCATGCCTTATGTCCAGCGGACGACGTGGACGCCCCCAGCCGGCCTGAACGGCAGACCCTACCTGAAGGTGGCGATCTTTTGGGGACTCGGTCCTTTCGAGGACAGAGCGGCTCTGGTTCGCGCTCTTGGCGACCCCGACCTCCTGAAGCAGATGAAACCAGAAGACGCCAGTCAACACGGTCGCCTGTATTTCCCGACCGCGACCGAGCCTGCGGTCATGGTGGTGACTCATCCTAATATGCAGCGTCTCCAGGGAACGCGTTGCCAGGGGGAAACGCCACCCAGCGACGATGCGCCGTGCCCGGTTGCGGTCCCAGCGAAGCTTGAGGACTTCGTTGCGGGCTGGACCTTGGACCTGGACGTCGCCAAGTGGCTTGGAATCCCCCGCTCCTAGTGTGCCCTTCGGTGTCTGCGTGTCTGGCGTCTGCCGGGACTCAGTAGCGGCTACGTCGCTTTTTTCGATTCTGATTCCACGAGCAGGGCGACCAAATCCGACACGTCAAATACGCACGTCGCGACGCCTGCTGCCATCGCGAGCGACTACAGCTTCATCAAGATTCACACGACGCTGCCGCATGTCCCCGGCGATGGCCGCTGGCGTCGTGGACCGGTTGTTCGAAGTGTCCGATCTCGTGAACCTCTTAATCGAAGCGGAATCGAAAAAAGCGGCGTAGAGTATGGCAGCGCGAGGTGCCACATGACGCCAGTAGTTGCGCCGCTTGTCCTCTGCCTGTCGCTGCTCACGGCCGGGCTCGACCAGGCTCGTCCTGACTTCTCGGGTAAATGGACGAAGATTCCGGCCACCGCCGGTGAGCCCACCGAGAATCTGACGATCACCCAAACCCAGGACACCCTAACGGTTGATGAGGCTGGCCTCCGCTGGGTCCACAAGTTGGACGGCTCCGAAAGCAAGAACGTTCGGGGCAAGCCGCCGCAAGAGTCCGTCCAGATTTCGACCTCAACGTGGGAGGGCAATACGCTGGTGACGGTCTCCCCCATTTCGGTCCAGCAAGGAGGGCCATACCTTCTGCGGGTAGCGATGTCACTGGACGGAAAAACCCTCGTTGTCCGTGTCACATCGACCAGTCAGACAACTGGTGCGGTCTTGCGCGAGGAAACGAAGCGCTATTCAAAGTAGCCCACTACGCGTAGGTCGGGCGAGAATAGGTGCCGCCTGACGCCGCAGCACTCACCGAAGAAGACGACCTCCATAGCCGTTCTTCGGTGGGCGAGGCGCGCTTACTTCTCCATGACCCAGGTCGTCATGCTCCGCGTGTTCTGCACGTTCGTTGTCTTGAGAGGATCGGCGAGCGTGCCGCCCAGCGTCGTCGTCCAGCCCAGGAGTGTCCGCTCGTCGACGACGAAGCGCTCCGAGCCATCAGGGAGCCGCACCCGTCCCGTAGGAGACGAGAGATGTCGCTCGAGGCCTATGCTCGTCGCCAACCGAGCGAAAAACAACCCGCCCGATGCCAGAATTCGCCACATCTCCTTGAGCATCGCCGTGAAGTCCTGCTCGTCACGCGCGAAGTGGAGAACGGCACTACAGATGACCGCGTCAGTCGAGTCGTCGTCCCACGGAAGGGAATCGAGCGACCCGCAATGAATCTGGTCCAGCGGTAACGCCGGGTTCAGCGTGGCGACGAGTTGGCGGACGGAACGAATCGCGGCTGCGTCGGCATCCACCGCTCGCACGTCGAAGCCGCGACGCAGGAAATAGGGAAGATTGCGTCCCGCGCCGCAGCCCGCGTCGAGCACCCGCCGACGACGGTCGAATCGACCGCGAAGCAGTTGATCGAACAGATAGATATCAATCTCGCCGAACTCCGTCCGTAGCTCGGCGGACACGGCTGTCACCTCAGAGGACATCCGCCGATGATACTGCGCTGCGAGACACGACGGAGCTCGGTCGTCAGACGCAGCGTGCGGCACAAATCATCGGTCGCCAGATCGCGACTACTCGTAGTTGGCGTCCAGGCGCCGCTCTCAAACGAGGTTGGTTGACAAATTGGCGGGTACGCCCAAGGCGGACGCGGCGACCCACTGACGGTGGCAGCGGCGGGATTCGGTCGGACGGACAGTGCTATCATCGCGCCCCTTCTTGGAGTGGCGTCTAGAATGCGGCCCGCGAGGCGTCGGCGTTGGCTGCAGAGAAGCTCCGCCGTCTGCTCCAAGAGTCGTCAGGCGGACACCTGCGATTCGCGAGGCGTGCGACCCGAAAGGATGTGGTATGGCTGAGGCAAGTGGCGCTGTAAGGGCGTTGTTCGAGGCGTACGCCAGAGCCACGGATTCGACGGATCCCGCATTCTTCGCGACAGCATACGGTGAGACGTTCATGTTCGCGGGTCCGGCCACGGTCCAGGCGGTCAAGCGAGACGACTTCCTAAAGGTTGTCCCGAAGCGGCGAGCGTTTTTCGCGACGGTCGGCTTGGCCGCCACAACGGTAAGTAGCATCGACGAGAGTCCTCTCGACGAACACCATCTTCTGGTGCGGGTTCACTGGACGTTTCGGTTCGAGAGGAATCCAGCGCGACCGATCGTCGAGGAGGGCGCTGCAACGTATGTTCTGCGACGGCAGGACAGTCAACTGCAGATCATCTTTCAACTCGATCATCAGGACCTAACCCGGCGGGTACAGGAGCTAGGCCTTCTGCCGCGTCAGGGCTAGGGCGCCAGTCGAACCGCCCGATGGAGCAGATAGCGCGAAAGCCGAAAACGGGTGGCGACTGCGGCTCAGCGCCAAAACGAAGACTCGTGGAAGATTTCGTTCGCTGGCTGACTGGGCGCGCGCATCAGATCCGTCACGGACTGCCGTCCCGCGACGTCGGCGTCGGGAATACGCGACGCGGCTCAGGCCGTCACGTCAACACGGTCATTTGAAGTACTTGTCGAGGAACTGCAGAAACACCTTCCAATCCTGCGCGGTCGCCGCGTGCGGACCCGTGTGGTAGTACCACCCGAGATCGCCCGCGATGACCGGCGTGTCGAGCGGCGGCAGCGTCGTCGTGCCGAGATCCTTCCGGCCGAGCAGGCGATAGACCGGGCCGGCGGCGACGAGCGCCTGGAACTCGCCGACCGGATCGGCCCACTGATCGTCGGTACCGCCCGTGACGAACACCGGGCGCGGCGCGCTCAACGCGATGAGCATGTGCGCGTCCACCGGCATGTCGTTCCACCGGCCCGCCCATTTCTGGAAGGTGCGGTTGAACCAGTACGGAAACCGCTGCGCCATGTCGTCGACCGTCTCGCCGTAGTCGCGGCGCGAGAGCGCGGCGCCCATTTCCCCCGGACAGCTTGCGTAGACGGCCGCGACACGCTCGTCGAGCGCCGACGCCCACAGCGCGGTCTTGCCGATGCGAGAATGTCCGTGCAGCGCGATGCGCTTCGCGTCGATCGCCTTGTCGGTCTCGAGGTAATCGATGATGCGACTCACGCCCCAGGACCACGCGCTCACGTCGCCCCATTCGGTATCGTTCAAGGGGGCTGGCATTTTCCCCGTCGCGCCGATGACGC
This sequence comes from uncultured Acidobacteriota bacterium, assembly GCA_963724645.1. GTDB lineage: Bacteria > Acidobacteriota > Vicinamibacteria > Vicinamibacterales > SCN-69-37 > CAVXSP01. The sequence continues at coordinate 117,691 of CAVRVJ010000001.1, read as the reverse complement.
CCTGGTCGAAGGCGTCAGCCTTGTCGGGCTGGATGTCGTTGTAGCCGACGGTGGCGTAGCCCCAGCCGCGCGCGAGGATCTCGGCGGCGAGCGGCGGATCCGGAACCGGCGCGCCTCCGCCGCCGAACTGGACGAGCAGGATGAGCGGCACCGGCTTCGACGCCGCCGCGGGCAGCGCGACCTTGAGATTGATGCGCGGCGCGTTGGAGGCCGTCCCGATCGCGCCGGCACTGCGCTTGGTGACGACGCCATTGGCGGTCTCGACAGGCGCGGCCGTCCACGCGACCTTCGGTGTATTCGCCGGGATGGGGCCCCAGATGTCGCGCTCGTAGATCGCGATCAGCTCGGGGCGGCGCGCCTTCGTCCACGACACGGCGTCGCGCACGGGCTTGCCGTTCGCGAGCTTCAGCGGATCCGGGAGCGTGAACGTGCCAACCTTCGACTCGTCGTAGTTCGAGACGTGGCCGGTCTTGTCGGCCGTGCGCATCGGTCCCGCCTGCGCCGGCTGCAGGTACTTCGCGAGCCACGCGGCGATCTCGGACAGATGCCGCTTGCTGTTCTCGCCTTTCAGGATCCAGTGGCCCTCGTCGGGGAACTCGACGAGCCGCGCCGGCACGTTCTGGCGCTGCAGGATCTTGAACGTCGTGATGCTCTCGTTGATCGGCACGCGGAAGTCGAGCTCGCCCTGCGTGATGAGCGAGGGCGTCTTCCAGTTCGCCGAGTAGCGGAAGGGGCTCTGATCCTGCCACTGTCCTTTCGCTTCCCAGACCGGCCCGCCCATGCGCAGCTCGCGATCGATCCCGCCGTCGTTCACGCCGTACTGCGATTCGTTGTTGGCCGCGCCGGCATGAATCACGAGGCAGCGGAACTGGTTCGTGTGGCCGTTGAACCAGTTCATGAGGTAGCCGCCGTAGCTCGCGCCGACGGCGCACTGCCGCGACGCGTCGATGAAGGGATACCGTCGGATCGCTTCCTGCGCCCCCTCGAGCACCTCCTCCGCCGGTCCGCGCAGGACGTCGCGCTCGATGTCGTTCGCGAACGTCTCGCCGAAGCCGGTGGATCCCGTGTAGTTGGTCTGGACGAGCACGTAGCCGGGCGCCGTGAGCAGATGCGCATTCCAGCGCGTCGAGAACGTGTCGCTGTCCATGCTGTTCGGCCCGCCGTGCGGATTGACGATCAGCGGGTACTTCTTCGCGCGATCGAGACCCGGCGGGACGTAGATCACGTTGTGGAGGCGCTTGCCGTTCTTCGCCGTGAACCAGAAGTGCTCCGGCTTCGGCAGGTCGAGCGTGTCGAGCACCGCGCGGTTCGAATCGGTGAGCAGCGTGTGCGTGCCCGATGCGGGATCGATGCGCACGATCTCGGCCGGTTGCGTGCTCGCGACGTAGGTGCCGACAAGCGTCGCGCCCGCCATGGCGGGCGATCCGTAGTTGCCTTCCTTCACGTCAAACAGCCGCTTCGGCTCGCCGCCCGCGATCGGCACGCGATAGAGCTGTGTGAACCCACCATCCTGCGCATCAAACAGGACCGATCCACCGTCGGCCGTGATGGTGAAGCTGCCGACGCCGCGATCGAGGCCGCCGGTGAGGACGCGGGCAGTCCCCGTAGCCCAGTCGATCGCCGCGAGGCGCGGCAGGTGGTAGAGATGCGTCGGATCCGAATCCTTCTCCTGCTTCGCGACGAGCGTCCTGCCATCGGGCGTGAACGCCGGTTGGCCAAACGACGCGCCCTTCGGCGTGAAGGCGACCGGCTCACCGCCGAATTTGACGCGGTAGAGCGCGGACGGCACCTGCTCGCGCATCATAGCGTCGCGGTTCGCGGCCGCCGCGAAGACGATCTCCCGCCCGTCGGGCGCCCACACCGGCTGGAGCGTGCGGGTCGCGCCCTCGCCGGTGAACACGCCGTCGAACCCGGGCAGTGCCGCGAGCCGCGTGCCCGCGAGCCAGTCCACTGCGGGCAGGCCGTCGATCTCCTGCACGAAGACGTGCGGCTTCGCGCCGTCGAGCCAGGTGTTCCAGTAGCGGATCGGCATGGCGTCGAACGCGCGCGCGGTGGACCTGTCGGCCGCCGGCCCGCTCTTCACCCCGCTCTCGAACAGGATCGCCTGGCCGTCGGGGCGCCAGCGTGGATTCGACGCGTCCGCCGCCGCCGCCGTGATCCGCTTCGCTTCTCCGCCCGCCGCAGCGATGACGTAGATCTGCTCCGCGCCGTCTCCCTCGCGCTTCGCGCTGAACGCGATCCGCTGCGAGTCCGGCGACCAGACCGCACCCGACTCCGGCTCCTTCGTCGACGTCAGCCGCCGCGGGGCCGACGCGCCGTCGGGCGCGACGAGCCACAGATCGCTCGACGCCTGCGCCGGGTCGTAGCTGGGCTGAGCGACGTTGTAGAGAATCCACCGGCCGTCCGGACTCACGACCGGGCGGCTGGTGCGCGTCATCAGGAAGACGTTTTCATGCGTGATCGGATGCTTCGCGGCGGGCGGCGCGCCCATGACGACGGCCGCGATCAGGGCGATGAGTCGCATGATGCTGCTCATGGGCGGCCACTCTATCAGACTGGACTATCCTGTATCGCCATGCCCACCCTCATCCTTCTCACGTTCGTCATGCTCCCGCCGCAGGACTTCAAGGCGTACCAGAACTGAGACTTCGTGCCCGGCGACAAAGTCGTCTTCGAAGACGACTGCGCTTCGCCATGTCGCCTCCAATCCCCGATCCACACCCGTCTCCCTAGCTCGTGTCCTACGCGACCTTTAACCGCCCGCCAGCGCTTCGGTTCCGCCAGGCGCGTCACCTACCTCACCGCAAGCGCATACGTGCGCAGAAACAGCCTCTTTACCTCCGCCGCCGATCCGGACCGCAGCCGGCATACGTGCAGCTCGCTATTGAGAGCCCTGTGATTGGGTGAAGTATCAATCGTCGCCGCCCACGCTCGAGAAAGCTCCGGCGCGATCGCGTCGGCAGCGTCATCACGGCCAAGCAGCACGATGACGCGCTCTACAGAGACCACATTCATCAATTGATCGATCTCGTAGCGTGTGCCCGTGCGGCTCGGTGTGTACTCGCGCAGATCGAGAAGGACGACACTCGCCTGGCCCATCAGCCGACCGACCGTCTCTCGCCACGTGTTTTCAGCACAGAAAAGCTCATTGACGCGGAAGCGGCCGTCGGGATCCCGCGCGCGATCGAGATGGCTGATCGCAGGACCGATCTCGGCCGTCGTCCGCACAAATCGATCGGCCAGGCGCCGCCTCATGAACGCGAAGAACTCGTCGGGCTCGATGCTGGCACCAGCCAGGTCAGGCCCGGCGATGAAATCGACAGGCCCGGCAAATCGCCAGAGCGACAAGAACCGATCGATGAACACCTCGGACTGAGCTGCGCGCTTGAAGACGCGGAGGATGAGCAGCCCGCCGGCCGGCGGGGGAGCCGCCCGCACGACGCGCCGGCGCCATCGTCGCCGAACGAGCATGACGATACAGGTCCAGGCCGAGAGCGCAATGGCCAGCTCAACGAGCTCGCGCAGACTGGCCGCCCCCGTCGCCACGGTGCCGAAGGCCGCGGCGGCCGCCAGGACCCAGAACGCGACATCCGCCAGTTGAATGTCGCTGAAGCGCTTTCGCTGATAGGCGCGCGCAAGAACAAACAAGACGCCAGCCGTCGTCGCGCCCGCAAGAAGGAGCCAGGCCGCGAGGATGAGCACGTCACTTACGGAGAGGGACGTGTCGTTGCTGCTTGCACCTGGGAAATGCAGAGCGATACCGAGAGGGACGATCGTCCACCCCGTCAGGCCGATGGAGAGCGCCAGGATGAGAGGAGACGCAGCGCCACGGACTCGCGGATCATGCAAGAGGAGCACCGCGCCTCCGACCGCCGCAATCACGACAACCACCGCAATCGGCGCACCGAAGAACGAGACATGCACCGTTTCGCCGAGCCACACCGCGACGACGAGAATAATCGGCACGTAGATCTGGCGCCGCCGGAGTGCGGTCTGGGTCGCGCACGCGAGGACCGGCGGCACGACGAGCCACATGATGCTGAACAGCACGTTGACCCAGACGGGTACCAGCGAAAAGTTGCTGTCGAAGCCGAGCGAGAGGAGGCCGATGACCGCGCGGAGCAGCGAGGTGTCGCCGGTGCGGATCGCGTACAGAAGTGTCGACGTCAGCACCGAGCCGAAGAGACACAACACCACGAACCCGCACCAGAACACGGCGTCGCACACGACTTGCGAGGTCAGGACCTTCCGCCTCAGGCTCAAGATCGAGGCGCCGACATCCGGACCCGCGACATCCGCAAGCGCCTCAACGTTGAGGCGCAGCGCCGGGATGGGCCCTGCGGAGGCCGGCACCTCCTTCGCCTCGATCTGGCTCCGCCCCTGGAGACGCACAACCGCGGCGACATACCGGCGGCGGAACAGGAGCGCCAGGACGACAGACAGAAGCACGACGACTACGAGGACCAGCAAGATGATGGCGCGCAGTTCGGTCGCGACGTCAGGTGGCGCGAGGCCGTTCATCTGTTCAACTGACTCGGAGGCGCCCGGACGATAGCGGTTTCACGCCAGACTCGAACCATGATCCAGAGACCCATCCCGTGCATAGCGATCGCCGCACTCCTCGTGACGACGATTCCGGCCACGCGCGTGCCGGGACCAGACTCGTCAGAGTGAGCACGACTACGTTGATAGCACGACGCCGCTGAACACTCACCGCGCGACTGGCAAATACCGAATCCCTTGATCGCGATCAACTAGCGTGCAAGCCGCGTTGCAGCAGATCGCGCCGGTCGGGCTGGCGCTGTCCGCCTACGCAGGATTTCCGGTGAGGCCGCCGAGCACCGCGCCCGCTGGCTCCGGCTGAGCCCTTCCGGCGTCCGAGGCCCGGAGCTGAGGTCGCCGTGCATCCGGCAACGGCCGTCTTTCATTGGCCGGCCCCTGAGCGGGAAATCCCACTCATGCCCCCGAAGAATTCGACACCGCCAAAGGGACTCCGGCGCCGCGCGTCCGGGATTCCCGGCCTGCGCGCGAATGCATCCGATGGCACGCATGGTGCTTCAGTTGCCTCTGAATCCGGAGGGAGCTCATGGTTCCCACACTCGTCCTTGCGCTGACGCTCGCCGTTGCGTTCTGGTTTCCGATTCGACGTTGGATGGCCCGCTGGGCCACGACTTCATCTGATCTGACCCGCGTCATGGCGGGCGATAGTCTCGTCGTCAATCCCACGTTTTCACACACGATGGCCATCATCGTCAACGCGCGGCCGGAACACATTTGGCCCCGGCTGGTGCAGATGGGCTATCAGCGTCCCGGGCTCCACAGCGGCGACTGGCTCGACCGCCTCTTCGGCTTTCTGGATCGTCCGAGTGCCACCCGCCGCGGATGGCCTGTGGCGGCCACTGAACCCCGTCGCGCGCTGGTGTTGGATGTGCGGAACATGAGCGGCTTCGATTGGGTCTGGCAGTTTGGCCTCTACGCGGTGGACGAGGAACGAACACGGCTCGTGGCGCGCAGCCAGGTGCGCCCCCAGACCGTCTGGGCTTGGCTGTTCGCGGTATTTGCGCTCGAGCCTGGGGCATTTCTCATGACGCGGCGCACGTTACTCGGCCTCAAGGAGCGGGCCGAGGCGCTCGCCGCGGTGCGAGGCGAGTCCTCAGTGCGTGCCGCATAGGCGTTCCGCCAGGAGCGCCCGGAAGGCTCGCCATAACTGGCGGCCGGCGAGGCAGTCATCTGATCAGGTGATCAGGCACACGAGCGGGCGGCCCGCACGGCGGCAGTATCGGCTACGCGTCCCGCGGACCACCGCGTCCAGCTAGCACAGCGCGGGCGACGGTGTGGCGCCGTCACCACTGGCATAAGATCCGTCCTCATGCGAAAGCTCCTGACCGTGGCGCTGATCGCCGCGGCGGTGACGTTCGCGTCCGCGCAAGCGCCTCCGGCCGTCGCCGACCCCGATCCCAGGTTCGAGCAGTTGGCCGCCCTTGTCGCGGCGAAGATGGCCGAGTACGCCATCCCTGGCGCTGCCTTCGGCATCGTCAAGAACGGGCAGGCGACCGTGCGCGGGTTTGGCGTCACCAACGTGGACGAGCCGCAGCCGGTGACACCGGACACGGTGTTCGCGCTGGCGTCGATCTCGAAGACCGTGACGGCCACCGCCATCATGCGATTGGTGGAGCAGGGGAAGATCGACCTGTCGGCGCCCGTGCGGAAGTACCTGCCGGATTTCAAGGTGCAAAGTGACGCGGCCAGCCGCGACGTGGCGATCTGGCACCTGCTGACGCACACGCCAGGCTGGGAAGGCCAGCTCACGCCGGAGGATCGCGGCACGCAGACACTCGCGCATTTCGTCGAGACGATGCGCGACCTGCCGCAGCTGGCTGCGCCGGGCGAGGTCTGGAGCTACAACAACGCGGGCTTTGCGGTCGCCGGCCGCGTCATCGAGGCCGTCACGGGGCAGTCGATTCACGACGCGTTTCGCACGCTCGTGTTCGAGCCGATCGGCCTGACGCACGCTTTCACGCGGCTCGAGGACGTCGCGACGTACCGGTTTTCCGTCGCCCATCGCACGCAGAACGGCAAGGTCGTCGTCAGCCGGCCGATGAGCCGGTCGGGCACCGTTTCGGTCGGCGGCGTGTCGATGAGCCTCAGCGACGTGCTCGCGTACGGCAGCTTTCATCTCGGCGACGGCACGGGACGCAATGGTCAGCGAGTGCTGACGCGCGCGTCGCTGGAGGAGATGCGCACGCCGCGCCTGCGCAAGAGTCCAACCGACGACGAGATGGGGATCGGGTGGCACCTGCGCAAGGTCGGGGGCGTGATGACGGCAGCGCACGGCGGCACGCTCGGCCACTGCCTCCTGCTCGAGCTGGTGCCCGAGCGGCGCCTCGTGCTCGCAATTCTGACCAATCACGCCGACGGCTGGCGGCTTATCCAGGACGTCGAGCGCGCGTCCCTGACCCTCCTCGAGGGGCTCACCCTCGATCCGGCGCAGGCTATCGGGCACCGCGGCGTCAACGAGACGATGCCGGACGTCCCGATCCTGGCGACCCAGCCGGATCCCGCGCCTTATCTCGGGATCTATCGCCGGCCGCCTGTTGGGACGGTCACCGTGCGCGAGCAGAATGGCCGGCTGATGGTGGACACGAGCCCGATCGCGTTCTACGCGCCGGATCGCGCCGTGGTGCTCGCCGGGGCTGATCGCCGGAAATCCGGTCGAGTTCGTCCGGACGCCGGATGGCGCGGTGGGCTGGGTGCGCGTCGTCGGCCGAATCGCGCGGAAGGACTAGTCAGGAATCGTGGCTCAGTCACGCGAGCGCCGGGTGCCGCGAGCCCGCGTCACCGCGGCGCGCCGGGCCGATACCGAAGGACCGCGCCCGCGTCCACGTCCTTCGCGGTGAACGCGACCTTCTTCAGTTCGCCGCGCGCGAACATCTCGGCTTGATCGGCGTGCCAGGGAGAGCTGGGGTTCGGGCTCTCTCCGTAGGCCAGCACGGAATACGCGCGCGGGATGTCGTCGAATTCCACGGCCAGCACCCACGCGTCGGCCGAGTTGGCGACAAGCTTGCCGTCGGTGGGGTCGCGCGCGAAGTTCAGCACGCGAAAACAGCCGAGGGTGCCGGAGCAGCCGCCAACCGGCACGTCCACACTGCCGCGCCGCACGCGATGGATTTCGCCCCACGCGACGTCCATGCGCCCGTACCGGCTCTTCGTTTCCGCGGCCGCCCACGTGAGCGCCTCGACCGCTCGCCCCGGAACGGCCAGGCCGCGCGGTGTCTTCAGCGGATCCGTCTCGCCCCAGACGGAGGCGAACTGCTCCGCCGCGCGGATGGCCCTGCGGGTCCTGCGTCCACCACACTTCGAAGAGCACGGCGCCGCGGCTGTCCGGACCGGCCGTGTTGTCCCATTTGCGCAACAGCCCCAGCGCGGCGGCCAGCTCGCCCGTGGGCTTCGTCGCCGCCACTGCCTTGACCAGGTCGTCCTTCACCCGATCCGCCAGCAGCATCTTGTAGCTGTGTTTCGCGCGGACGACGTCCTCGAGGGTGAACTTGCGGCGGTTGTCGAGCAGCGCGATGGCATGCTGGGTCCGCAGCCGCAGGAGCGGCGGCTCGATGTTCGGGTACGCGTTCGTGAGATTGATTGGCCCGCGCACGTTCGCGAAGTGCGGCGAGTCGTTCTCGTTCGTGAGGTAGCCGCCGGGCGGATTCAGGAAGTGGGGCAGATCATCGAAGGGAATGTAGCGCGTCCACATGTCCCGCGTGTCGTGGACCGGCGTCGCATGGTCGCCGCCGACGGGGTGTGGCAGCCAGGGGAGCGACGTGTTCCACAGATAGAAGATGTTCCCAGCGCGATCGGCGTACGTGAAATTCGCCGTCACGAGCGCGCGCAGACGCATCGCGTCCTTCCATTCGGCCAGCGAATGGGCGCGCATCATTCTCAGATACTCTTCGCCGGCGCGAAACTCGCCGTCGCCCGCGGTTCGCGCGACGTAGATCTTGCCGGGCCCGCGGTGCACCACGCGGCCGAACGGCACGACCTCGAAGTCGCGCGTTTCGCGGGCCATGCGCTCGCCGTCGAGGAACTCCACCGTGAGCGATTCGTGGATCACGGGCAGCGAGGCGCCATCGAGCAAATACCGGCCCCGGTCCGCAGGGTCGGCGTCGAGCGCGTAGATTTCCGTGAGGTCGCCGCTGTTGCTGTTGGTGGTCGCGAAACCGAGATCGCGGTTGAAGCCGCCGACGACGATGAGCGGACCGCCGATGCGGATGTCGCCGTAGAAATCGAGGACGCCGGGCACCGTCACGTGCGCTTCGTAGTAACCGGCCGTCCACGCGAGGTGAGGATTGCGGAGCAGGATGGCCCGCCCGGATCGGGTTCGGCTTGGTGCCAGCGCCCACGCATTCGATCCGATGTCGTCGGGCGGCACGTCACTTTCGCCCTCCAACGCCGGGTCGGTGTCGATCGCGCCGGGCGGCGACTCGCCGGTCAAGGCCGCAACGAACCGCCGCACGCGGGCGGCGGGCGGCCCATTGCCGATGTGAAGACTGGCGACGTCGTAGCCGGAGAAGTCCGCGGGCATACCCTCGGGAAACTCGTCGGCGTGCAGCGCGATGTACCGGTTTACGCCGGCCGCAAACCCGTCATAGATGTCGCGCGTCTCCTGCTCGAGCAGGTGGTACGTTTCGACCGCGCGCGCCCGCTTTTGCAGTCCCTGGAAGTTGGCGTCGATGGCGGCGCGTCCAAGGAACCTCGCGGACTGGCCCCGCGCCTGCAGCAGCTGCATCGGCGTCCGCGTGCCGTAGTCTTCGCACTGGACCCAGGCCATGGCGTAGCCCGCGGCGCGCAGGGTGGCGGCGCGGATGTGAGGCACGCCGTGCGCGGTGCGGATCACTTCGACATCACGCCAGAGTTCGGCGGGCGCCGAGGCGGACGGGCGCGCGGCCACGACGCCGGCCGCGAGAATGGCCGCGGCCAGGACCACGCGTGCGCGAGCCGGGCGAATCGTCACCGCGATTTCTTCAGCACCTTGCCCGCGCGGACGCCGGTGAAGGCGCCGTCCTTGCGCGCGATGGCGCCGTTGACGATGACCCAGTCCATGCCGTCCGCGAGCTCGCGCGGCTGCTGGTAGGTCGCGCGGTCGATCACCTTGGCCGGGTCGAAGACGACGAGATCCGCGAACGCCCCTTCCCGCAGCTCCCCGCGCCCATCGAGGCCGAACACCGACGCGGGCAGGCTCGTCATCGTCCGGATCGCGTGATCGAGCGAGATGACGCCGCGCTCGCCGAACGTACACGGCAAGACGCCGGGCGAAGGCGCCGCTGTCGCGCGGGTGCGGCAGGCTCGGGCCGGGCAGCGACAACCCTCCGTCGCTCGACGCCATCGTCCACGCCTGCCGCATGATCGTCTCGATGTCCTTCTCGGACATGTTGAAGGACACGATCGACGCGCCGCCGGCGATGACGATGTCCGTGGCGGCCTGTTCGGGCGTGACACCGCGGGCGGCGGCGATGTCGTCGAGACGCTGGCCCTCGAGGTTCGGCGCGCCGCGGCCGGACGCGATGGCGATGGCATGGGCGCCGCCGCGCCGGCGGATGTTGTCCCGGACGATCGCCAGGAATTTGGCGCGCGCCTCCGGTGCAGCCATGGCCTCGCGCGCGCCATCAGCGCTCTCGCCCGGCATCACGGCGGCGGCAAGGCTGGTCGATGACGCGTCGTACGGGTACTGATCGGCGTACACCTCGACACCGCGTGCCCGCGCGGCTTCGATGTGGGCGACCAGCGTCGTCCCAAGACCCCAGCTGTCCGGTCCGAGCGCCTTCATGTGCGTGACGATTCCCCGCACGCGGGCCTCTTCCGCAATCCGGATCACTTCATCGACGGAGGCGACGACGCCGGCGTCGTACGTGCCCTCGTCCCGGATGTGGCTCGTGTAGACGCCGCCGGCCTCCTGCGCAAGCGCGATGACCTCCTCCGTCGTCGCGTACCGGCCGGGAACATAGAAGAGGCCGCTCGACAGGCCGAAGGCGCCGTCCGCCACGCCCTGGCGCACCAGGGCCCGCATTTGATCGAGCTCGGCCGCCGTCGGGTCACGCTTGGTCGGCGGACGAACCGCGGCGTTGCGTACGCTCGCGTGGCCGATGAGAAGCGCGGCGTTGACGCCGATGCCACCGTCGGCCTCGAGACTCGCTGCCTGCTGCTTCAGATCGACCGGCCCGCCGCCGTCAGGATTGCCGACGACGGTCGTCACGCCCTGCGCAATCAGCGCGCGTGCCTCGCGCAGGCCGGCAGTGGTGATGCTGGCCAGAGCATGCGAGTGGACGTCGATGAATCCCGGCGCGACGATGCGATCCCTTGCCTCGATCACGGTCGCCGCTGCGCTGCCGGCGAGCCGGCCGACCGCGACGATGCGGTCACCTCGGATCCCGACGTCGGCCCGCCGCCACGGATTGCCGGAGCCGTCGATCAGACGGCCGCCGAGGACGAGGACGTCGAAGGGTGGCTGCTGGGCGGAGGCGAGGGCCGCCGCGAAAACGAGGAGTGCGGCGACCGTCACCGCACGCCACGGCCGCGCCCGTCTCGCCGAAGGCGCGAGCCGCGCGGGCGACATTCGAGGGAGAGACGCGGACGACAGTTGAGGCATGAGGGATCCGCGCGTGTCCGTGGAGGAGGGATTCTACAGGAATGCCCGGGTCAGCGTAACGAGCGCGTCGCGGCAACGGCGTGTGCAATCCAGCGTTCAGCGGCATAGTGCTCCGGCGACGATAGAATGGAACGGACACGCCACCATCAACAGATGTCTCTCCTCCCAGGAACGCGGATCGGGGCCTACGAGGTTGTCGCTCAGATCGGCGCGGGCGGAATGGGCGAGGTCTACCGCGCGACCGACACGAACCTGAAACGCCAGGTGGCCCTGAAGGTGCTGCCGGTGTTGGTAGCCGGTGATGCGGACCGGCTAGCGCGATTCCAGCGTGAGGCGGAGGTCCTCGCCGCGCTGAACCATCCCCACATCGCGCAGATATACGGCCTGGAGAAGAGTGCGACTGGCACCGCCCTCGTGATGGAACTGGTCGAGGGCGAGGACCTGTCGCAGCGTATCGCGCGCGGCGCGGTCCCGCTCGACGAAGCCCTGCCGATCGCGAGGCAGATCGCCGAAGGTCTCGAAGCCGCGCACGAGCAGGGCATCCTTCACCGCGACCTGAAGCCCGCCAACATCAAGGTCCGGGCCGATGGCACCGTGAAGGTGCTCGACTTCGGACTGGCCAAGGCCCTCGAGCCGGCAGGCGCGTCCCACGACGCGTCGCAGTCGCCAACGATCACGTCGCCCGCGATGCTGACGAGCGCCGGCATGATCCTCGGCACGGCGGCGTACATGTCGCCCGAGCAGGCAAAGGGAAGGCCGGCCGACCGGCAGAGCGACATCTGGGCCTTCGGGTGCGTGTTGTTCGAGATGCTGACCGGCAGACGAGCGTTTGAGGGCGAGGACGTCGCCGACACGATGGCGGCCGTGCTGCGAGGCGATCCCGACTGGCGCGCGCTGCCCGCCGGACTGTCCAGCGGCGTCACGGTCGTGCTGCGGCGATCGCTCGCTCGCGACCGTCGAAACCGGCTCCGCGACATCGGTGACGCACGCTTCCTGCTAGACGACCTGACCGCTGCACCCGTCGCTGATGGCCCACAGCGGATCGTCGCGATGCGCCGGCGCGAGAGCGTGGCGTGGGTTCTTTCGGCCCTTCTCCTTGCCGTGCTCGGCGGCGCGTTCCTCGTCCGGTCGCGGCAGTCGACGCCGTCCGTTCCCACGCGGTTCTCGATTCAGCCACCGGATGCCGTCTCGTTGACCGGAGGGGGCAACCAGATCTCGGCCGTCCTCTCTCCCGACGGACGACGGCTCGTGTTCGTGGCGGTACGAGGGGGCCAGCAGGCGCTCTGGCTCCGCGACTTCAGCGCACGGGAGGCCGAGCGCCTCGCCGGTACCGACCGTGCGTTCCTTCCGTTCTGGTCGCCCGACGGCCGCGCGATTGGGTTCTTCGCTGACGGTCAGTTGAGGGCGGCCGACGTCGCCGGCGGTAATGGTGCGCCCGATCTGTGATACGGACGGAGGCGGCGGCGCGTGGAGTCGCGACGGGACGATCGTTTTTGGGGGGTCGGACGGTGGCCTGTCTCGTGTCCCGGCGTCTGGTGGCCGGGTTGAGCCGTTGGCCAGGCTCGATCGGGCTTCGAAGGCGACGTCGTATCGATTCCCATCGTTCCTGCCAGATGGCCGGCGGTTCCTGTTCTCGGCGTATCCGCTGAACCAGATCTGGCTGGGTTCGCTCGACTCAGGTGAGACGAGAGCGCTGTTCGCCGCCGATTCGCAGGCGCAGTTCGTCGAGCCCGGCCGTATCGTCTTCGCTCGCCAGGGGACGCTCTTCGCCCAGCCGTTCGACGCCGCGCGCGCGGTGATGTCGGGTGAGGCCGTGCCCATCGAGGCATCCGTGATGTCGGATGCGAATGGATATCATGCGTTCTCTCTGTCCGAGTCAGGTCAGCTCGCCTACCGCGCCGGGCGACTGGTCGAGACCACGCAGCTAACGTGGGTCGATCGCTCCGGCCGTGTGGTCGGTGTCGCGGGCCAGCCTGGCTACTATCGCAATCCTGCGCTGTCCCGCGACGATGCCCGCGTTGCCGTCGAGGTGACCGACTCGAGCCAGCGCAGCCAGGATATCTGGCTGCTCGAACTGGCCCGGAACGTGCTCTCGCGGTTCACGTTCGATGACGGCAACGACGTGATGCCGGTGTGGTCACCGGACGGGGCGACGGTCGTCTTCGGTTCGGATCGGCGCGGCGGCATCACTACGCTCTACCGGAAAGCCACGGACATGGCGTCGCCAGAGACGCTCCTGCAGAAGACTCCCACCGAACGCTCCGTTCCGTACTCCTGGTCGCCCGACGGCCGGTTCGTTCTTCACCGCTATCTGATCAACAACTTCTACAACACGGGCGTGTTCCCGCTGAAGGGTGACGGCACCTCGTATCTCTACGCAGAGCGCGGCTACATGCTCGCGAACGCCACCGTTTCGCCTGACGGGCGGCTCCTGGCCTACAACGCCAATGACTCCGGACGATTCGAGGTCTTCGTCGAGAGCTTTCCCACGCCTGGCGCCCGCTACCAGGTGTCGAGAGACGGCGGCGTGCATCCGCGATGGAGTCGCGACGGGCGCGAGGTGTTCTACTACGCTCCGGACGGCCAGCTGATGGCGGCGCCGATCTCGTCCGGTTCGACGCCACCTGTCCGCGCGGCCGTGCCGCTGTTCCGGGCACGGCTGCTCAACGGGCCGGCGGTCTCGGTCGGCTTTGCCGCGCAGTACGACGTGGCGAGCGATGGACGTTTCCTGCTGAACATGACGGTCGCCGACACGGCGCCACCAGTCATTCATGTCGTGCTCAACTGGACCGCCGGGCTCGGCCTTTGAGCAGCACCACGCCGCCGCCCTCGGGAAGCTTGCGACGCTGCGCTAAAAGAGGTTGGCGAGGTCTGTTCTGAGAGATTCCGGAAGATTCGGCTGCGCCGCAATCTTCAAGAGGAACTTGTCGTCGTCGGCCACCGTCAGCGGATCGAGCTCGACGGGTTTCAGGATTGTCGAGAGTGGGGGAGCCGTCGCCGCGACCTGCGCCGATCGCTCGGTGCCCGTGAAATCGTGCGGTCCATCAAAGGGCAACCGCGGTCCCATTTCGACGCCCATGGCCGCAGTCTCATCGAGCGACAGGGACCAGACCGGCGCGACGGACGCGTCGAGGGCGTGCCGAGGCGCGCTCACCGGTCTGGGTTGTTCGATTTCCTTCGCCAGCCGGACGATGTCGAGGAAGGCTTCGCGAAGCTTCGTGGTGGCGGTGTCGAGTGGCACCTGGGCCACATCGGGATCGGCCGTCTCCTGGGTCAGAAAGATTCGCCGGAGCTGCCCCCCAATCGACACCGCTTGACTGGCTGGCGCGAGCGATTGCATCAGATCAGGCACGCCGTACCGGGCCACGCCGTTGATCATGACGAGCCGGACATCGGTTTCTTTCGCGCGGATGAGACCTTCATACGGATCGGTCGCGGTTCCACCGATCACGAGCAGGTCCGCCCGTTTACCCGCCTCAATCGTGCCGAGCGCCTTCTGCCATTTGAGCACCTGCGCGGCATTGCGTGTCGCCATCGCCACAATGTCTCGAGCAGCGAACAGGCCATTCAGTGTCTGCTGTGTGTGGAGCCACGCCACCTTCAACTCGCCGAGGAGATTCTTGCTTCCCGTCGGTGACCAGTCGCTGCCGAGCGCGATCGTGACGCCGGCCCGTTTCGCGGCGTCCAGGCGTGCGGTGCCGCCATACAGGAGCAGATTGCTCAAGGGCGACCACACCATCGAACTGCCGTGACTCGCGAGGACGTCGAAGTCCTCGGGGAGGAGGCCGGCCGCATGGATCCCCGTGAAGACCTTAGCGAGCGCCCATGTGTCAGGCGCCACCTCCAGCGCGAGAAAGTGTTTCCTCGCCGCGGACAACGGTTGGCTGGGATCGGTCACGCCTTCGCTCAAATGGAGCAGGAAGCAACTGTCTTCCTTCTTGAGACGTGCGAGAAAGCTGCTGGCGTCCTTGGCCTCGAGGTCGGGAATGCGCGCCTGAGCCCTGGGAAGATCGGGGTCATCCGTTTGCTCCACGTTGCGCACGATGCCACGGTAGAACCGTTGAATGCCGGCGTTGCTCGCGAGCTTGACACCCTGGCTCGTCGTGACGCCCCCGAGGAGGCATTTGCACTCAACATAGCGGATCAGTGGCGGCAAAAGTGGGTACTGGCCGTGCGCGTCTCGATACTTTCCCAAGACCGTCATGGGGCCGCTCACGAGCGGCCGGTAGTCCGGGTGATTGGGCCATTCGCCCCGGTGCGTAAACCGCCTGGGCACGGGCGACCATAGCGGGAGCGCGTTGTAGCTCAGATGATTGTGGAGTTCGATCAAGCCGGGAAAGATCGTTCCGTCAGTCTCGAGCACCGGGAGTCCGGCAAAACGCGCCGGGGCCGGCTGCCCGCGATCCTGGACCGCGACGATGCCTCCGTTCTCCACATACACGATGGCATCGGGTCGGACGGTAAACGTGTCATCCATCGTGACGACGCGGCCTGCAAGGGCGAGCGGGGGCCCGGCGAGCGGGTCGATCGGTCCGTGGGGGCTCGGAGCTGTGGCTGCCAGGTTGCGCGCAGCCGTGCCCGAACTGGCCAATGGATACCAGGTACGTTCATTCGGCATGAAATGATACGGTGGGGGGCACCACCAAGGATAACGAGTCGGCGCGACAATGCAACCACGAATGTCCGTTCAATAACCGCCTGTCTGGCTCCCCTCATGCGGCTGAACGACTTCTCCCAATGACGAGAGGTCAACATGGCCATCCCATCGACGGTGAGTGCCGTTGGTTACTTCGCCGCCACGCGTGCAGGCGTGCCCGCGGGTGAAGCGATTCTCCGGATGACGAACGCCACGCAGGGCACGCTCGCGTTGGGTGGCGTCCAATGGACGATTCAAGGAGATCCGTCCACGAAGACGCTTCATGGCACGGCCTCTCACTCCATCGTTGACCTGACGATTGTGACGCCCAGTCACTTGAACGGGACCGTGGACGGCGCGCCGCTGGAGTTGGCGCGCGCGATCCTCCGGCCGATTCCGGCCGCCGAGATGGCGCAGTCTGATCCTGGGCCGACCGGCGCGATCAAAGCGGTGATGGAGGCGACGCCCGATTACCTGTCCGCCGTTGGCGATGCCTCCACATTCTGGTACGACTTTGGCCCGGTGTTCTACCGCGGCCGCCTGGACGGCAGCGCGCGGATCCTGTGCATCGCGTCCGATCCAGGTCCGGCCGAGTGTCTGCCGTTCGCGCGTCGCACGCTCATTGGCGATTCAGGCCAGAAGACCCAGGGCTTTCTCGCGAAGCTCGGACTGACGCGGTCGTATGTGCTCGTGAACGCGTTTGCCGTCGCGCTGATCCCGAGCGAAAAAACGGCGGGTCTCGAGATCCTGCGGACGAATGCGGCGATTCGCACGGCTCGCCATGCGCTCTACGACGGTCTGCTGGCAGGTGGCGCGATCCAGGCCATCGTCGCGTTTGGGGACGTCGCGCACCTGGCGTACGACCTGTGGGCGGCATCGAATCCCGCAGTGCAAACCGTCCCGGGCTTGAAGCTGGCGCATCCGGCGGCGGTCGATCGGACCGGCAGTGGAGACGACCACGCTCTCAACGGATGGCACGCCGCAATTAGTCAACTCAAGGCGATCGTGACTCCTGATCCTGATGGAGACGCGAGCAGCCCGAATTTCGGCGCCTACTTTACCGAGGTCGATTACGCACGGATCCCCAGATGGGACTTACCCAAGACGTGCCCCGCGTACGTGGGCGACGACTCCTGGGGTCGGGCCGCCAAGCCGCGACACAACAACTGCTGCGAGCGGCCCTCACCCGACGATCGGGTCAGCCTTTTGTTGACGCCACCCGCCGGCCAAGGGCAGTTCCTCAGGTACCGCTATCAGAACGGACACCTGGCCGGAGCCACCGATCAGCTCGGGCAGAATGTGGCCGTTGACGGTTCCGGGTTCCCGGTCTGACGCCCGCGATCACCGCAGATCTCGCTGCGTTGGATTGCGCCGCGCGACCTCAGCGCCTGAAGCGGACGAAGCGATCCTCGGGCGACGCGTCCTCGCCCGTGTAGGTCACGGCGTCTACCTGCGCGCCCATGTGATCCTGCAGGATCAGGTTGCCGCCCTGGTTGCCGAGCTGCACACCGTTGCCGTCGAGGGCAATACTCACAAACGAACCTGAGGCGAGCGTCGCGTCGATCGGCGTCACACGGCCGTTCTTGTCGAGCAGCCGCCAGTTGCTGATCGTCTGCGTCGTCGTCGACAGACTCGCGAGCACGATGATCTCCTTGCCCGGATCGGCGCCGGTCGGATTGATCAGCGCGTGCGCCATGTAGACCGCGCCCGTCGCCGTCACCGGAGGTGGCGGCGGTCCGCCCGAGAGCAGTTGGCCGATGGTGGTTGAACCAGCCGCGGCGTTGCCTGCAGCGTCTGTCGGCACGCACTGCGTCTGGAAGCCGAGGAACAGCCCGAGGAAACGGTCGGGGAACTCGAGGATGATTCCACCATCGTGGAACACGGCGTTGTCGCCGGCGTGCTGGCCGACGTTGCCCTGATTCATGTGAATGTCGTGAATGCCGTGCAGGCCGTCGAGGTTGCCGAACTCGGCGTCGATAGGCTTGTGCAGGTTCTGATCGAACTTGGCGCCGAACGCATACACTTCGCCGCCAGCCGCTTTGCATTGATCGAGGTAGAGCGACAGCAGGTCCTGCAAATCGTCGCTGTTCGCCTGTCCGGTCGGCGGCAGCACCCGGCCGAGCGTGAAGTCGAAGAGCGGCGCCTTGACGTAGTCGAGGGCGTGGCCGGCATTGAGCGCGGCGGTACTGAATCCCGAGGCGAGCGCCGGGAGCGACGCCAGCACCGGCTCGCCGATGAGCGGGTCCACGACCCAGAAGGCGACGTTCGATCCGCTGTCGGATTGCACGTTCACGGCAATCCGCCACGGCTGCCCCCCGTCCTCGAGCACGCGAATCTGCAGATGCGGCGTGGACGCGTTGTCTTCGCGCTTGTAGCGGTCGGGGTGTCCGCGGAGGACGCCGTAGAGAATCGCCATGCTACCTCCCTGAGCCCGGGACGGCTGGGGGCCGGCGTCACAACGGTCGTGGCCGCGACCGTCGAAGGGCAAACGAACGGCCAGTCTCTGCGGCAGATCCACAGCATGTCAAGTTGGAAACCGGCTGTCGGAGTAGAGTTGGTCCGGCCACCGGCAGCTATCCATTCTCCGGCTCGTCCCGTCCAAGCCCCCATGAGTCACCTGATGGACGCCGTCCGCTACGCCGTCCGCCAGTTGCTCGCTGCACGCGTGTTCACCACCGCGGCGGTCCTGACGCTCGCGCTCGGCATTGGCGGCACGACCGCTATCTTCACGCTCATCAACGCCGTGATGCTCAAGTCGCTGCCGGTCGCCGACCCGGATCAGCTCTATCGCATCGGCGACGGCACCGACTGCTGCGTCGAAGGCGGGCCGCAGGACGAGTGGGGACTGTTTTCGTATCCCCTGTTCAAGAAGCTGCGAGAGGCCGCGCCGGAGTTCGACGAGGTCACCGCGTTTCAGGCGGGCAGCGGCCGGTTGAGCGTGCGGCGCGCGGGGACGGACGCGGCGGCCAAACCGCTCATCGCCGAGTACGTCACTGGCAACTACTTCACGACACTCGGCGTCGGCGCGTTCGGGGGCCGCATGCTGACGTTGGCTGACGATGCCGCCGGCGCGCCGCCGGTGGTCGTGCTCAGCCACCATGTCTGGCAGACCGCCTACGGCAGCGACGCCGGCCTTGTCGGCGCCTCGCTCGTGATCGAAGGGCATCCGTTCACGGTGATTGGGGTGTCGCCTCCCGGTTTCTTCGGCGAGACGCTGAAAGGGAATCCGCCAGATGTGTGGATTCCCATCGAACAGGAGCCGATGATCGCCGGCGGGAACAGTCTGCTCAGGCAGACTGGCGGGGCGTGGCTCCGAGCGATCGGCAGATTGAGGCCCGGCGCGTCGATTGACGGGCTGGCGCCGCGGTTGACCGGCCTCCTTCGCAACTGGATGCAGCACGACGCCGGCTATCCCGCCAACTGGATGCCCGACATCGTCCGTCAGTTGCCGAAGCAGTACATCGCCGTGGTCCCCGCCGGCGGCGGGATCGGCATCATGAAAGAGCAGTACCGGAGCAGCCTGCAGATCCTGCTGGCCGTCTGCGGCGTCGTGCTGCTCATTGCCTGCGCCAACGTGGCCAACCTGATGCTCGCGCGTGCGGTCGCGCGGCGAACCCAGACCGCCGTCAGGCTCGCCATCGGCGCCTCGCGCGCCACACTCGTGCTGCAGGCGCTCGTCGAGAGCGTCGTGCTCGCCCTCGGCGGCGCGGCCGCCGGGCTGCTCGTGGCGATTGGCGCGTCACGGCTGCTGCTCACCCTGGCGTTCTCAAACGCGCAGTTTCTGCCGATCAGCACCGCGCCGTCGCTGCCGGTGCTCGGCTTCGCCACGGCGCTGGCGCTCGCGACTGGGCTGATCTTCGGCGCGGCGCCCGCGTGGTTCCAGACGCGCACCGACCCCATCGACGCGCTCCGCGGCGCAGGCCGCGTGAGGGACGGCTCGTCGCTTGCGCGCAAGACGCTGCTCGTGATCCAGGCGACGCTGTCCGTGGTCCTCGTCACCGGCGCCACGCTCCTGTCGCGCACGCTGAACAACCTCGAATCGCAGGAGTTCGGGTATGCGGTGAACGGGCGGGTCGTGGCGTCAATGAACCGGCCGCCGGCCCAATACGCGTGGCCGAAGCTGGCCGAAATGTATCGGCAGATGGAAGACCGATTGGCGCGGATTCCCGGCGTCGAAGGCGCCGGCCTCGCCCTCTACAACCCGCTGACGAACAACTGGGGCGAAGGCATCCTCGTCCAGGGCCATCCGCCCCCCAAGCCCGGCGCGCCGACCGGTGCGTCGTGGGATCGGGTCAGCGCCACCTACATGCAGAACTTCGGCATGAAGATGATCCGCGGGCGCGCGTTCGGCACGTCGGACCGTGAGACGACCGCCGCGGTGGCCATCGTGAACGAAGCGTTCGTGAAACGGTTCTTCTCGAGCCACGAGGATCCCATCGGCATGCACTTTGGCCTCAACGTGCCGGAAAATGCCGGCACGTTCGAGATCGTCGGCATCGTCGGCGATGCCAAGTTCGCCGGATTTGCGCTCGACCAGCCCGCGCGCCCGATGTTCTTCGTCCCGCTCGCGCAGTACGTCAACTATCGCGATCAGGGCATGCAGCGGCTCGAGTTCGGCTCGCACTCGATCCAGGCGATGATGCTCGTGACCCATCAGCCGCTCAGCGCGATCGAGCCGGCGCTGCGCAAGGCGCTTGCCGAGGTGGATCCCAACCTGACGATTCAGTACGTCCGGACAATGGAGGGACAGGTCGCGCTGTCGTTCAACCAGCAGCGCGCGGTCGCTGGTCTGGCGGCGCTGTTCGGATCGGTGGCTCTGCTGCTCGCGGCGATCGGCCTGTACAGCGTTACCGCCTACTCGGTCGCGCAGCAGACGAACGAAATCGGCGTCCGCATGGCGCTCGGCGCCGACCGGGCGCGCGTGATGAGCCACGTGCTCCGCGGCGCGTTCAAGTGGGTGCTGGTCGGACTCGTCATCGGCGTGCCGTTGGCCATCGCGGCCGGGCGGTTCATCTCGGGGCAGCTGTACAACGTCAAGTTCTGGGATCCGCCGGCGCTGGGATTCGCGAGCACCGCGCTCGCCATCGCGGCGCTCGTGGCCGCGTTGATCCCGGCCGCCAGGGCGGCCGGCATCTCGCCGATGTCGGCGCTCAGGGCGGACTGAAGCTGTTCTCTTTTTCTCACCTCTCCTTGGCGATCGCCCTCGCGAGCGTCGAAGATGCCGCCGCGAACGCCCGGGCCAGCAGCGCCTGTGCTTCCGTCTGAATGCGCCGCAGATGCTCGACGCCACGGAAGCTCTCGGCATACAGCTTGTAGACGTCTTCTGTGCCGGACGGACGTGCGGCGAACCAGCCCTGAGCCGTGACCACCTTCAGGCCGCCGATTGAAGCCTGGTTGCCGGGCGCCACCGTGAGGATCGCCTGGATCGGATCGCCGGCCAGCTCGGTGGCATCGACGTCGGCGGCCGAGAGACCAAGCAGCGCCGACTTCTGTTGCGCCGTGGCCGGCGCGTCGATGCGCTCGTACGCCGGCGCGCCCAGCTCGCCGCTGAGATCGGCGTACAACTCGGACGGATCGCGGCCTGTCGCCCCGAGGATCTCGGCGGCGAGGAGATTCATGACGATGCCGTCCTTGTCGGTCACCCAGACTGTGCCGTCGCGCCGCAGGAACGACGCGCCGGCGCTTTCTTCTCCGCCAAAGCCAAGCGATCCATCGAGCAGCCCCGATACGAACCACTTGAACCCGACTGGCACTTCGACAAGCCGCCGCCCCACCTTCGCGGTCACGCGATCGATCAGGCTGCTGCTCACAACGGTCTTGCCGACGGCGGCCTCCGATCGCCATTCGGGCCGATGAGTGAACAGGTAGCCGATCGCGGCCGCGAGGTAGTGGTTGGGGTTCATCAGGCCGGCGCTACGGGTGACGATGCCGTGCCGGTCTGCGTCGGGGTCGTTGCCGAACGCGAGGTCGAAGTGATCCTTGAGCGCGACGAGCCGCGCCATCGCGTATGGCGACGAGCAGTCCATTCGGATCTTGCCATCCCAGTCGAGCGGCATGAATCCGAACATCGGGTCGATCGTGGTGTTCACCACGTCGAGCTGAAGACCGTATCGCTCGGCAATCGGCTGCCAGTAGGCGACGGCCGCCCCGCCGAGCGGATCGACGCCGATCGTGAGCCCGGCGGTCCGGATCGCCTCCATGTCCACGACCGACGCCAGGTCCTCCACGTAGGTTCGCAGGTAGTCGAAAGAGTGGGTCGTGGCCGCACGGCGCGCGCGCGCGTACGGGATCCTCGAAACTGCCGCGGCACCGTTCGACAGCAGCCCGTTGGCGCGCTCCTCGATCCAGCGGGTGATGTCGGCATCGGCCGGCCCGCCGTGCGGCGGGTCGTACTTGAAACCGCCGTCTTCCGGCGGATTGTGCGACGGTGTGATCACGATGCCATCGGCGAGACCGGACGTCCGGCCGCGGTTGTGCATGAGGATGGCGTGCGAGACGACGGGGGTGGGCGTCGCGCCGCCGGCGGCGTCGACCAGCGTTTCGACGCCGTTTGCCGCCAACACCTCGAGTGCCGTGCCGAACGCCGGCTCCGACAACGCATGCGTGTCTGTTCCGATGTAGAGCGGACCGTCGATGCCCTGCCGACGCCGGTGCTCGCACACGGCCTGGGTGATGGCCAGGACGTGCGCTTCGTTGAACGACCCTCGAAGCGACGAGCCTCGGTGTCCACTGGTGCCGAAACTCACGCGTTGTGCGGCGTCGGCAGGATCAGGCTGTCGCACGTAGTAGTCGTTGCGTACACGACCGGGGTCGATCAGGAACTCCGGCGGTGCCGCTCGTCCTGCGAGTGGATGCGTTGCCACCGCCTATCTTCCTCCGGAGGCGCGGTCTTTCGTCACCCGCGGCCCGGCGTCACGGGCGTCGCGGGCACGTTCCAGATCTCTTCGCAGTACTCGCGGATGGCGCGGTCCGACGAAAACTTGCCGCTGCGCGCCGTGTTGAGGATCGACATGCGCGTCCAGCGATCGACGTCCTGCCATGCCGCGCTCACCTGCTCCTGACAGGCCACATACGCCGCATAGTCGGCCAGGACCAGGAAGGATCGACGTTGCGCAGGTTCTCGACGAGCGGCGCGAACACCGTCGCATCGCCGCGCGAGAAGTGGCCGCTTGCGATCAGCTCGAGCGCCTCGCGGAGTTCGGCATTGTCCGCGAGCTGGTCGGCCGGCCGATAGCCGTCACGGGTGACCCTCTCGACTTCCTCGGCCGCCAGCCCGAAGAGAAAGAAGTTATCCGCGCCCGCTTCCTCGCGCATCTCGACGTTGGCGCCATCGAGTGTGCCGATCGTCAGCGCGCCGTTCATCATGAACTTCATGTTGCCGGTGCCGGAGGCTTCCTTGCCGGCGGTCGAGATCTGCTCCGACAGATCGGCGGCCGGGTAGATGCAGTGCGCGTTCTGGACGTTGAAATTGGGCACGAACGCCACTTTGATCCGCGTGTTCACGTCAGGATCGGCGTTGACCGTCTCCGCGACCGCGTTGATGAGCTTGATGATGAGTTTCGCCATGCGATAGCCGGGCGCCGCCTTCCCGCCGAAGATGAACGCGCGCGGCGGCACCGCCAGCGCCGGGTTCTTCTTGAGCCGCTGGTACAGCGTGACGATGTGCAGCACGTTCAGGTGCTGGCGCTTGTATTCGTGGATGCGCTTGACCTGGATGTCGAACATCCATTCGGGATCGAGCTCGATGCCCGTGTGCGCTCGGATGTAGGACGCCAGACGCTCGCTTGTTCGCCAGTTTGATCGCGCGCCACTCGCGGCGGAACGCCGCGTCGTCCACAGACGGCTCGAGCTTCCGCAACGATTCCAGATTCGCCGGCCACTCGTCGCCGATCGTCCGATTGAGCAGCGCGCGGAGCCCCGGATTCGAGAGCGCGAGGAAACGTCGCGGTGTCACCCCGTTGGTCTTGTTGCTGAAGCGCTCCGGCCAGAGCTCGTAGAAGTCCTTCAGGACGCTCGCCTTGAGCAGCTCGGAATGCAGGGCCGCGACGCCGTTGACGGCATGGCTGCCGACGGTCGCGAGATGCGCCATGCGCACGCACTTGTCGCCTTCTTCGCCGATCAGCGACAGCCGTCTTGCGCGTGCATCGTCGCCCGGGAACCGCGCGCGCACCTCGTCGAGGAAGCGCCGGTTGATCTCGTGGATGATCTCCATGTGTCGCGGCAGCAGTTCGCCGAACATCGGCCAGCGGCCACGTCTCCAGCGCCTCGGGCAGCAGCGTGTGGTTCGTGTAGCCGAAGGTATCCACGGTGATCCGCCACGCGGTCTCCCAGTCGATCCGCCGTTCGTCCACCAGCAGACGCATCAGCTCGGCGACGCCGATCGACGGATGCGTGTCGTTGAGCTGGACGGCGAAGCGCTCGGCGAACTGCGTCACCGGCACGCCGGCGGCGTCGAGCGTGTGCAGCATGTCCTGCAGCGAACAGGACACGAAGAAATACTGCTGCGCGAGCCGCAGCCGCTTGCCGATCTCCGGCTCGTCGTTCGGATAGAGCACCTTGGTGACGGTTTCGGAGACGAGCTTCTCGTCCACGGCGCGGTAGTAGTCGCCGACGTTGAAGGCCTGGAAATCGAACGACTCGACGGCCTCGGCGCTCCACAACCGCAGCGTGTTGCAGTTGGTGACGCGGTAGCCCTGGATCGGCGTGTCGTACGCGGTGCCTTTCACGACGCGGTTCGGCACCCAGCGCACGCGATCGCGGCCGTCGTTGTCGCGATACCACTCGGTGCGGCCGCCCCAGTTCACGTAGTACGCGACCTCGGGCTTGGCGATCTCCCACGGGTTGCCGTAGCGCAGCCACTTGTCGGTGACCTCGACCTGCCACCCGTCGCGGATCTCCTGATCGAAGATGCCGAACTCGTACCGGATGCCGTATCCGATCGCCGGCCGCTGCAGCGTCGCCAGCGAATCCAGATAGCAGGCGGCGAGCCGTCCGAGTCCGCCGTTGCCCAGGCCCGGCTCCTCCTCGCACGCCAGGATGACGTCGAGGTCCTGCCCGAGGTCGGTCATCGCGGTGCGCGCCGCCTGTTCGAGATCGAGATTGACCAGGTTGTTGCCCAGGTGCGGTCCCAGCAGGAATTCCGCCGACAGATAGCAGGCGATCTTCCTGTCCTGGTCGAAGTAGGTCTGGGTCGTGTCGCGTCCAGCGATCCTGCATCCGGTCGCGCACCGCGAGTGCCAGCGCGCGGTAATAGTCGTGGCGGCTCGCGACCGCCGGCAGCCGTCCGATCGAGTAGCGAAGGTGATCGGCCACCGCCTGGCGCAGGGCATCGGACCGCATGCCGGTGCGGACCTCGTCATCCGATGATCCCGCGACGTTCGGTGCGTGAGGGGGCGTCGAGGACACGCTGCGAGCCATGTTGCCCGTCCTTTCCTGCAGCCCTTACAGCGGCCACACCCAGTTGGTGAACTCCGGCCGATCGGCGCCGTGCTCGTGCGCGTAGCGCATGTTGTCGACGATCGCGTTCTTCATCTCCTCGCGCAGGTGCCCGGCCTCTCGCGACGAGCGCCGGCACCCGATCGATCACGTCGATGACCAGGTGGAAGCGCGACGTCTCGTTCAGCAGCGCCAGCTCGAGCGGCGTGTTGATGTTGCCTTTCTCCTTGTACCCGCGCACGTGCAGGTGCTCGTGGCCCTTGAACCGGTACGCGAGCTTGTGAATCAGCCACGGATACCCGTGGAAGTTGAAGATGATCGGCTTGTTCGTCGTGAACACGCTGTCGAACTCGTGCTCTGTCGATCCATGCGGGTGCTCGGTCGCCGGCTGCAGCTTGAACAGATCCACCACGTTGACGAAGCGCACCTTCAGCTCCGGCAGACGCTCGCGCAGGATGGCCGTGGCCGCGAGCGCTTCCTGCGTCGCGACGTCGCCGCAGGAGGCCATCACGACGTCGGGCTCGGCGCCCTGGTCGTTGCTCGCCCGCGCCCAGATGCCGAAGCCTTTGGCGCAGTGGACGATCGCCTCGTCGATCGTCGTGAACTGCAGGTGCTTCTGCTTGTCGCAGACGATGACGTTGATGTAGTCGGTCGAGCGCAGGCAATGGTCGGCGACCGACAGCAGCGTGTTGGCGTCCGGCGGCAGATACACGCGGGCGACGCTCGCGCTCTTGTTGGTGACGAGATCGATGAACCCGGGATCCTGGTGCGAGAAGCCGTTGTGATCCTGCCGCCACACCGTGGACGACAGCAGGATGTTCTCCGACGCCACGGCGGCGCGCCACGGCACGTGGTTCTTCGAGATGTCCAGCCATTTCGCGTGCTGGTTGAACATCGAATCGATCACGTGGGCGAATGCTTCGTAGGTGTGGAAGAACCCGTGCCGGCCCGTGAGCAGGTAGCCTTCGAGCCAGCCGATCAGCGTGTGCTCGGAGAGCATCTCCATCACGCGGCCGTCGGGCGCGAGCTCGCCGCCGTCGGCGTCTTCGGGCAGCATGTCCGCGAGCCACGTCTTCTTGCTCGCTTCGTAGATCGCCTGCAGCCGATTCGAGGCGGTCTCGTCCGGGCCGAACACGCGGAACGTCGTCGGGTTCCTGCGCAGGATGTCGCGCAGGAACTCGCCGAGCGGCTTGGTGTTCTCGTACAGCACCTTGCCCGCGTGCGGCACCTTGACGGCGTAGTCGCGGAAGTCCGGCAGCGACGAGATCCTTGCGCAGCAGGCCGCCGTTGGCATGCGGGTTGGCGCTCATGCGCCGGGTGCCCTTCGGCGCGAGCGCCTTGAGTTCGGGCCGCAGCGCGCCGGTCGCGTCGAAGAGCTCTTCGGGCTTGTAGCTGCGCAGCCAGTCTTCGAGCAGCTTGCAGATGGGCCGGATTGTCATGCACGTCCGAGAACGGCACCTGGTGCGACCGCCACGAGCCTTCCGCTTTGTGCCCGTTGATCTCCTTGGGCCCGGTCCAGCCTTTCGGCGACCGGAAGCACGATCATCGGCCAGCGCGGTCTGAACGGCGTGTTCGTCGTCCGCGCCTGCTGCTGCAGCGCCCGAATCTCGCCGATCGCCTTTTCGAGCGTCGCCGCCATCGTCTGGTGCATGACGTCCGGATCGCTGCCCTCGACGAAGTACGGCTTGTAGCCGTAGCCGACAAACAGCGACTCCAGCTCCTCGTGGCTGATGCGCGCCAGGATCGTCGGGTTGGCGATCTTGTAGCCGTTCAGGTTGAGGATCGGCAGGACCGCGCCGTCGCGGATCGGGTTGATGAACTTGTTCGAGTGCCAGGCCGTGGCGAGGGGACCCGTCTCCGCTTCGCCGTCGCCGACGACGCAGGCGACGATCAGATCGGGGTTGTCGAGCACCATCCCGTAAGCGTGCGAAAGGCTGTAGCCGAGCTCGCCGCCTTCGTGGATCGAGCCGGGCGTTTCCGGCGTCACGTGCGAGCCGATCTGTCCGGGAAAGAGAACTGCTTGAAGAACTTCTGCAGTCCCTCGGCGTCCTCGCTCTTGTCCGGGTAGACCTCGGAGTAGGTGCCTTCGAGGTAGGCGGGCCCGAGCACCCCCGGCGCGCCGTGGCCCGGACCGGCGACGAAGATCATGTCCAGATCGTGTTTCACGATCTGGCGGTTCAAGTGGGCCCACACGAACGACAGCGCCGGACTCGCGCCCCAGTGTCCGAGCAGCCGCAGCTTGACGTGTTCGGCCGTCAGCGGCTCGCGGAGCAGCGGGTTGTCGCGCAGGTAGATCATGCCGACCGACAGGTAGTTGCAGGCGCGCCACCACGCGTTGATCAGACCGAGTTCTTCCGCGCTGAGCGGATGTCCTGCCGGCGCCTCGGCCATTGCAGCTTCACTCATCATCTTTCTCCCGCATGATACCTGTCAGGCTGATCATCAGGTTCTGTCCGATCGAGGTTACCGCCGATGGCACACAAGATGTGGAGGTCCGTCGAAGAGAGATCTGAATGAGATTTTCATGCCAGAAACCGGCCCCGAATCCGCCGGAACCGTTCTGCGAAACCCGTGAAGACCTCTCAACCTGTCGTAAAGAGCTCTCAACCTGTCGTGAAGGTGCACTCAACACGTGAAGACGCACTCAACATTTCGGAATCGCCTGATGGTACGGTCGATGCTCCTCCCGCATCGCGGCCACGATGTCTGATGCGCTGCTCGTGCTGAACGCAGGCTCGTCGAGCCTGAAGTGTGCCGTCTTCGTCGACGAAGACCCGCCGACCCTGCTTCTGCGGGCCCAGGTCGATGCGTTGGGGACGCGCCCGCGCTTCGTCGCGCAAAGCGGCGACCGTGTGGTCGGAGAACACGCGTGGGACACGCCGCTCGATCACCATAGCGCGATCGAGTTCCTCTTCGGGTGGGGCCGAAGCGGCGTGCTCGGCAGCCATCGCATCGGCGGCGTCGGTCACCGGGTCGTGCACGGCGGGACGAGGTTCACGGGGCCGGTGCGCCTTGATCCTGGCAGGACTGCCGAATTGGCGGCACTCATCCCGTTGGCGCCGCTGCATCAGCCTCACAACGTGGCGGCCATCAGGACCGTGGCCGACATCGCGCCAGAAGTGCCACAGGTCGCGTGCTTCGACACAGCGTTTCACCGGACGCAACCGGGTGTGGCGCAAGCATTTGCTTTACCCCGCCGTTACACACGTGATGGCGTCCGGCGATACGGCTTCCATGGGCTGTCGTATGAGTACGTCGCTTCCGCCCTCCCGGCGATCGATCCGCGGGCGGCCGCCGGGCGGACCGTGGTGGCGCACCTGGGCAATGGCGCCAGCCTGTGCGCGATGGATCGCGGACTGAGCGTCGCCTCGACAATGGGTTTCACGGCACTGGATGGCCTGGTGATGGGCACCCGCTGCGGCGCGATCGATCCGGGCGTGCTGCTCTACCTGATCGACCAGCATGGCATGAGCCCCCGCGCCCTGGAGCACCTGCTCTACGACGAGTCCGGCCTGCTCGGCGTCTCGGAGATTTCCAGCGACATGCGCGAGCTTCTCGCAAGCCAGGATGCCCGGGCCGCGGAAGCCGTGGACCTGTTCGTCTACCGCATCGGGCGTGAGCTCGGCTCGCTCACGGCAGCGTTGGGCGGGGTGGACGCCCTCGTGTTCACCGGCGGCATCGGCGAGCACGCCGCCACGATCCGCGCCCGTGTCTGCCGCGGCGCGAGCTGGCTCGGGCTCGAGCTCGATGAAGCGGCAAATGCGAGCGGCGGGCCATTGATCAGCACACCGCGGAGTCGCGTCACCGCCTGGGTGCTGCCTGCAAACGAGGAATTGATGATCGCGCGACACACCAGGCGCGTGCTCACAGAACGAGGTGCTTCATGCGAGTCGCTATCGGGTCCGACGACGCCGGTTTCGAGCTGAAAACGGCGATCGAATCGGTCCTCGCCGAGTCGAATCACGAGGTCGTCGACGTGGGAACCTACGGCAGCGAACCGGTCGACTATGCCGACTACGCCGAAGCGATCGGCTCCACTCTGCGCGACGCCGCGTGGCTGGATCGGACGCGTCACCAACCGTAGCCGAACTTGAGGAACACGCCGCGGTTGTGCTCGACGCCCTGCGCGTATTCGAAATTCACCAGCATTCGCTGCGCCGGCTTGATGACGAAGTGAACGCCGGCGCCACAGGTCGGGTAGAAGTCCCGGTCGGCCAGGATCAAGCCGCTCTCGCCGTACAGGCCCGCTACGCCGGCGAAGAGCGTGGCTCCCCATCGCGCGCCGAAGGAAAGACGCTCCTCGGCTTCGAACGACGACATATACGGCGCCAGGTACTCGCCGAGCTTGTAGCCGCGCAGCAGGACGGTCGCCTCCGCGTTCGCGGGAGCGTCGGACGTGAGCCAGTTGTACTGCCTGAACGCGAGAACGTGGCCGCCGCCATGCCGCCAGAAGCCACGCAGGTCAGCGCGGTAAGCGTCGAAAGATGACGACCCGCCGAGTGCTTCGCGGTAGGCGAGGTTGTTCACGTTCAGGAGCCAGCCTCGCGTCGGCATGTCTTCGTTGTCGCGCGAGTCGTGAATCACGACTGCCCCGAGCGCGGCCGACTCGAACCCCCGGACGCCCAGCGTCTCGAGAGCGAGGTCGTCCTCCGCGGATTCGCCAAGCACCTGATAGTTCGCAGCATTGCCCTGGGCGCCGATGAACCAGTCTCCCTTCAACCGGTAGACATACCGGCCCGCGATCGCCTTCAGGTCGTCGTTGGTCTTGAGCGGCTGCCCGGAGCCGAGATAGTCCTCGTAGTCGTTCTTGATGTACCCGAAAGCCCGCGAGCGCGACGATGCGGTGGTGGTCGGCGCCAAACGAAGTGCGGGCAAATGCTCCGGCAACGGTGGAGTGTGTCGACGTGTACTGGTAGATGACACCGAACAGCGACACCCGGCTGCTGGGGTCGAACCTATTGAGGTACGCGCCCATCCCTCCGAAAGACGTGCCTAGTTTCGGGTTGGACGACACTACCGGCACCAGCAGCCAGGACGACGACCGCTCCGCTGCCGGCGCCTGGTTGCCGCCTTGTTGAACCGGAGCCGCCACTGCGTAGGCGACGGGCGCCGGAGCCTCCGGCTGCTGCGCTGACGCGGCTACGGGGCATACGTACGCGAACGACCACGCAAGCGCCGCACAAGAAACGAGGCTGCGGGAATTCCAGGCGACAACAGAATGAGGCACATTCACCCTTACGCCGACCAGAGCAGCCGACAGACGCCGCAAGTATCACATCTTAATCGTGGAAAACACTTGACTTGACGTGGTCTCGTCGCGCGCCCGCGAGAGCGCGGGCGCAATTTACCACGTCAAGTCAAGTGACTTTCCGTATAGGCAGGCCAGCCTCAAGGCTGGATGGGTTCAGTTAGAGCTCGGTGTCCTGGCCGCCATCCTGCTCCAGTTTCGGGTGCCATCGTTTTTGCGGAGACGTCCTGTGGCGGGTGGCCCGCGCCCATACTTGCTCGCGGTCAAAGTTCGGCGCCTGGCGGATCTGAAAGATGCTCGAGAGGAATTGCAGGATGCGCTTCACATGACCTCTGCGAGGTTGGTTCGCTGCCTCACCTTTCGCAGGATTCGCATCGGCGTTGGCGGCGTTTGGTGGGGTCGGGGCTACAAGCACCACCGGCCAGCGCGAAGAGAGCGAGCACGATCAGCGCACGTTTCATCAGCGCAGTCCTCCAGCCGGAGCGCATCGGCCCCGCCCCGCTTGAGAGGATCGGCCGTATTGGTGGATCAGGGAATGGGAAGTTAGTGCGAAGAGCCCCCCACGAATGTGGAGCTATTCACGGGTTTGCGTCCTTCCTTCCGCGGCGCCCGCACACGCACTTAGTAAGCGCAGATCGAGCTTCCGACCATGAGCACGCTGGTCTTGCCGGTAGCAAGTAAGGTGTCCATCAGCTGCTTCACTTGTGCCGGGTCCAAGGCAATTCCGGCAGTTACCTGACTGCACACGGCGGTCCTGCCCGCTTGTGCGCTGACTGGCCGGGCGATCATAAGCATGCCCACGACAACGGCGGCGATGACGCCGCTGGCGATGGCGACCGCAAAGAGACGAGCAGATTGTGACATTGGGCCCCCTGAGTGATTAGTGGTGTAGTCCCTACCATGCCACGATTCCGATCCAGCCCGCCGGGGCGCCCCGGCCCTTGCCGCGGATGATGTCCGCCAGGGCACTTCGGCAAGAATCCGCACGAAGGCAAGAAGTCGATTGGATCCAGTAGAATAGGGTCCCAACATGCGACCTTGAGTCGACAGCCTGGAGTGGCGCCCGCCGCTCCGGTCGGGGTGCCATCCGCCTCGACTGGGCCTTTCCCGGCAGGGAAAACGAGCAACATCCCGACACGCGCCTTCCTCGGGCCGCGGCGGGGCTCGTTCGGCTTCGGCGGACGGGCCCAGGAAATTGTCAGGAGAGAAATGAGAGAAACGAAGTTAGTGCGGATCGTCGTAACGATTGTCTTGCTCACCGCCTTCGTCACAGTCCCAGCGGGGTGCGGCAAGCCCGCGGGCGAGAAGTCGTCTGCCGGGGAGGCGCCGCTGCCGCCCTCTGAAGTCGAGATGCGCCTGCCACCGGCCGTGCGCGAGGTCCTTCTGAAGCCGTTCACAGGCGACCTCGATGAGATGGTCAAGCGAAGGCTGGTGCGGATTGGCGTCACGTTCAATCGCACGTTCTACTTCGTCGACAAGGGCGAGCAGCGCGGCGTGTCGTACGACTACGGGCAACTCATCGAGGAGCGGCTAAACAAACATTTCAAGACCGGTCTCGACGACAAGATCCACGTCGTCTACGTGCCGCTGCCGCGCGACATGCTGCTCAGGGCGCTCGTCGATGGCAAGGTCGACCTGGTGTCGGCGCAGACCACGGTGAGACCTGAACTTGAGAAGCTCGTGGCCTTCAGCAATCCCAGCCGGATGAACGTCAACCAGATCCTGGTCACTGGTCCTGGCGCGCCGGCGATTGCCTCGGTGGAGGACCTGTCGGGCAAGGAAGTATTCGCCCGCGAGCACAGCACCTTCGAGGAGAGCCTGCTCGCGCTCAATAAGAGCTTCAAGGCCAAAGGGAAGCCACCCGTGGCCATTCGGGCGGCGCCGCCGAGCCTCGAGGACGACGACCTCCTCGAGATGGTGAACGCAGGCCTGCTGCCCGCCATCGTCGTCGATGACTACCTCGCGAAGTTCTGGAGAAAGGTCTTTACGAACCTCACCGTCCACGAGGACGTCCCTGTCCGCACGGGCGGCATGCTGGCCGTCCCGGTCCGTAAGGAAAGCCCGCAGCTGCTTGCGGCCTTGAACACGTTCATGGGCAAGTACGGGCTGGGAACGGCCTTCGGCAACCAGATCGAGCGGAAGTACCTGATCAACACCACCTACGTGAACAGCGCCACGTCCGAAGCCGAGCGCCAGAAGTTCCTCACGCTCGTTCAGTTCTTCCGGAAGTACAGCGACCAGTACAAGTTGGACTTCCTGCTCATGGCGGCCCAGGGGTACCAGGAATCGCGGCTCAACCAGGCCGCCAAGAGTCACGTGGGCGCCATCGGCGTCATGCAGGTGATGCCGGCCACGGGCAAGGAACTGAACGTCGGCGACATTACGAAGATCGAGCCGAACATCCACGCCGGCGTCAAATACATGCGCGGAATCCAAGATACGCAATTCAAGGACGAGCCGATGGACAACCTGAACAAGGCGCTGTTCACCTTCGCGGCCTACAACGCGGGGCCTGGCCGGATTCGCCAGTTGCGGAAGGAGGCCGAGAAGCGCGGGCTCGATCCGAACGTCTGGTTCGGCAACGTGGAGCAAATCGCGTCCGCGCGGATCGGCCGCGAAACGGTGACCTACGTCGCGAACATCTACAAGTACTACATTGCCTACCGGCTGGTCCTCGACGAATCGGAGCGCCGAGCGTCCGTCAAGGCGGCGGTGAAAGCCAAGGCGGTCAGAAAGCTGCCCTGATGTCGATCTTCGCTTTCGGACGACTGGCGCCGCGGTGACGTAGCCGCCGGCTGTCGCCAAGCGTGTCAATGAGGGAGTCAGGCCGGCCGGCGAAACAGCGAGAGCACGAAACCGCCGGCGCCGATCGTGACGATGATCGGCCCCGGTTCGCGATGGAGCCACACGCCGAGACCGGCGCCGAGCGCCGTGACCACGGCGCCAATCACGGCCGCCTGCGTCAGCATCTGCGTCAGGTTCGACGACAGGCGCTTCGCGGTGGCCGCCGGGATGATGATGAGCGAGCCCATCAGGAGCACGCCCAGATACCGAAGCCCGAGCGCGACCGTGAGGGCAAAGAGCTGCAGATAGATCAGGTCGAGTCGCCTGACGTCAATGCCAGCGGTCCGCGCCAGATCCTGTGATACCAAGGCGATGATCAACCGGTGTCGTTGGCCGACGATGAAGATCATGATCGCCAGCGCGGCGGCGAC
Organism: uncultured Acidobacteriota bacterium; assembly: GCA_963724645.1. GTDB lineage: Bacteria > Acidobacteriota > Vicinamibacteria > Vicinamibacterales > SCN-69-37 > CAVXSP01. The sequence continues at coordinate 84,020 of CAVRVJ010000001.1, read as the reverse complement.
GCCGAAGCCGGCCTCGGCCGGAGAAACCGGTCCGGGCCGGCCGAACAGCGCTTCGATCAGATCGTTGCCTGAAGTGAGCATGCTGCCAATCGCGAGCGCCGCGGAAAACGCCACGCCAATCAGCGTTTCGGTCGCGACGCGGGCGCGGTCCTCGATGGCCCAGATCAGCAGCCCGCCGAAGAAGAGCATCGCCGCGGCGCCGACCAGCGGATGGATGTGCAGCGCCAGCGCGATGCCGATCCCGGGCAGCGCGACGTGCGAGAGCGCGTCGCCCGCGAGCGCCATTCGTCGCATCACGGCGAAACAACCAACCAGCCCGGCCGCGATGGCCATCGTCGTGGGGAGCACGATCGCGTCAATGGCCATGGAGATGCACCGCGACCTGGGACCCGTAGGCGTCGCGAAGTAGCTCTGGCGTCAGGATCGAGGGCGGACCAAACCATGCGCGGCCGCCGCCGAGGCACAAGACGTGGGTCGCGTGCGCGTGCACGACGCTCAATTCGTGTGAAATCAGCAGGATCGTGAGCCCTTGATCGCGCTGCAGCCGGTGCAGCAACTCGTTGAGCCGCTCCTCGCCCGGCCGATCGACGCCTGCGGTCGGTTCGTCGAGCAGCAGCACCGTGGGACGGCCCAGCAGCGCAAACGCGACGAGCAGTCGCTGAAACTGGCCGCCCGAGATGGCGCCGATCGGCTTGCTGGCGGCGTCGGGTGAGAGCCCGACCAATCCCAGGACCTCGGGAATGGCCGACACGGGCCCGTTGCTGACGGCCGCGCGCGCGCGCAGAAAGTCGCGCCCGGTGATCGGCACGTCGCGTTCGATATCGAGTTGCTGCGGGACGTAGCCAATCCGGACACCTGAGGCCCATTGGACGATCCCGGTCGACGGTACCGCCCCGAGCAGCGCACGAAACGGTCCGGTCTTGCCCGCGCCGTTCGGCCCAATCACGGCCAACGACGTGCCGCGGGGGACCGCGAAGCTCAGGTCGCGCAGGACGGACGCGCCGGCCAGCTGCACCGACAGGTGATTGACCTTCAGGATGTCCGGCTCACCCGGCGATGTCATCACGTATCACGCGGCAGTATGTCATCGGCGGCGCGTCGCCAGGGTCCTGTTCTCGGCTTTTGCACCAGATTCGACAGAATGGCGTCGCGAGGAGGCGTGCCTGGCGCCGATCGACCCGCGTCAAAGGCGGCGCGCGGAGCTTTTCACTCGCGCAGCACCTGATGCACGAAGGAGACAGCAATCGATCCCTCGCCGACGGCCGACGCCACACGCTTGATGTTGCCGGCGCGGACGTCGCCGACGGCGAACACGCCGGGCAGGCTCGTTTCGAGCAGGTGAGGCGCGCGTGCCAGTGGCCAGTTCGCGTGAGCCAGATCGTCCGGGGACAGATCCGATCCCGTCTTGATGAAGCCCTTGGCGTCGAGCGCGACACAGCCGTCGAGCCAGCGGGTGTTCGGCACCGCCCCGGTCATGATGAACAGGTGCTTGATATCGTGAGCCTCGGCGGGGCCTCCGGCGTCCCGCCACAGCACACGCTCGAGCGAGGCGTCTCCCTCGAGCGCGGCGATTTCGGTGCGCGTGTGGAGGACAATGGCGGGATTCTCTTCGATGCGTCGAATCAAGTAGCGCGACATGGTGTCGGCGAGGCCGTTGGATCGAACGAGCATGTGCACACGCCTCGTCGTCTGCGCGAGAAACACTGCCGCCTGGCCCGCAGAGTTGCCCCCGCCCACCACGGCCACTTCGTCTCCTTCGCAGAGCCTGGCCTCGATGAACGTCGCGCCGTAGTAGACGCCCGCGCCTTCGAACTGCTTCAGGTTGTCGAACGACGGCCGCCGGTACTCGGCGCCGGTAGCGATGATGACGGCGCGCGCCGGGACGCGGGGGCCGGCGTCGATCTGGACGGCGTACGGCTTGCGTTCGCAGGCGATTTGAGTGGCGCCTTTCGCGATCAGAATCTGGGCCCCGAACTTCTGGGCCTGTGTATAGGCGCGGCCCGCGAGGTTCTGGCCGGAAATGCCCGTGGGGAAGCCGAGGTAGTTCTCGATTTTCGAGCTCGAGCCGGCTTGCCCCCCTGGCGCGCTTGATTCCAGCGACCAGGACGTCCAGTCCCTCCGATGCGCCGTAGACGGCGGCTGCGAGGCCGGCCGGGCCGGCGCCCACGATCACCACGTCGCGTACGTGCGACTGATCGATCGCGTCGTTGAACCCGAGACAGGCCGCGACGTCGGCGTTGCTCGGGTTGCGCAGCACGGCCTTGTCGCGGCAGATCAAGACAGGGATGTCCGCGACGTTGACATGGAAACGATCGAGCAGCGCCTGCACATCCGCGTCGCGGTCGAGGTCGATGTAGGCGTGCGGGTGGCCGTTGCGCGTGAGGAACTCCTTGATGCGCAGCGTGTCGGGCGAGTGCATCGATCCGATGAGCACGACATCGCCGACCCCGCGCGCGACGAGCTCCACTCTCCGCAGGATGAAGGCCCGCATCAGGATCTCACTGAGCTCAGGGTCGGTCTGCACCAACGCCACCAACTGTTCGCGATGCAGCTCGATCACCGTGCCCGGCTCGCGCACACGGATCCGGAAGAGCGCGCGCCGGCCCGAGATCATGTTGACCTCGCCGGTGAACTGACCGGGCCTGTGGACGACGATGGCGGTCTCAGCCGCGCCGGCCCACCGGACAATCTCGACCTGACCCGCCGTCACGACGAAGAACGGCATGGCCTGGTCGCCCGCCTCGACGAGCACCTCGCCGGTACGGGTCGCGCGCTCGCGCCCGTGCGGTGCGATGCGCGCGATCTGTTCCGGCGTCAGCGTCGGAAAGACGTGGTCGGCGCGCGCCAGCGTCGGCACCAGGGGCGAGGAGGTGTCGGGCATGACCTTCGTCCTCACACACGCGCGAAGATCAGTTCCAGGGTTCGTCGGCTGTTGGTCCGTAGATGGACGGGACTTTGCCGTCGGCCATCCGCAGATAGATCGAGAACTGTCCGCGATGGTGGATCTGATCGCAGAGGACCATCCACAAGAACGGCATGAGTGAGACGTCGCCGAGAGTCTTCGGTCCCGTGAAGAACTTGACCGTCTTGGACAACTGATCGTCGGGCAGATTGCGGACCAGCGTGGCGACCCGGCCGTGTGCCTGGTCGAGCGCCGCCAGCAGCGCGTCGGTCGAGTCAGGCGCCGGCGGCATCGATGGCGCAGCGGACCAGTCGAAGCCGGTCGTCAGAGCCTTCTCACACAACCCCTGCTCCAATACGAACATCCACGCGAGTTCGCGGGCAGTCTTGCACATCTTGTGCGGACGCAGAATCCCACTTATCCTCGGGGTACGCGCGAAGCACCTTCATCGTCGTGGCGTGTTCCTGATCGTAGGCGCCAAGAAACTGCTCCTTCGGAGTGGGTATCGTCTGTGTGGTCATGAACGGACCTCCTGTGGTTGCGAGTCGATGATCTTACTCCGCGCAGTGGTTTGGATGCTTGCTTGTTTCGGGGGCGCGCCCGTCCAATACTGAACACGACGCAGGCGGCCATGGATGGGACCTTCTCGAGATTGATCCGCGCGGTGATCGACGGCAAGATCGACGTGGCCTCGCGCCTGTTGTCGGCCGACCCGGGTCTGGCGACTCGAGCGTTTGGCGTTGGTGCGACGCGACGCCACGCGCAGGATTTCTTCTGCCGGGAAATTGTCCATTATGTCTACCAGGGAGACACGGCGCTGCACGTCGCCGCCGCCGCGTTTCGCCGCTCGAGCATCGAGCTCCTGGTGCGCAGCGGCGCCGCTCTCGACGCGAAGAATCGGCGGGGCGCCGAGCCGCTTCACTACGCTGCGGACGCCAATCGTTGGAATCCCCAGGCGCAGGCCGAGGCGATCAAGTGCCTCCTCTCGGCCGGGGCGAATCCGCATGCCGTCGATGCGAACGGCGCGACGCCGCTGCACAGGGCCGTCCGAACACGATCGGCCGCGGCAGTCCGAGCCTTGCTGCGTGGAGGCAGCGACGTGCACGCCAGGAACAAGAACGGGTCAACTCCTTACGTTCTCGCGGTTTACGACACCGGACGTGGCGGGACCGGCTCGAAACGGGCCCGGGAGCAACAGGCCGCGATCGTGGCCCTGTTGTTGGAAGCTGGTGCTCAGCCGGTGATGGCAGGCCGGTAAACCCGCCGCGGAAGGGATAGCGCGTCTACAGCGGCGGAAGGCCATGAAACAGGCGCTCGGGGCCCGTCCTCGAGACGGGCCCCGAGCGCGTCCTCAACGCAGGATCTCAAACACCTGGTTTCGGCCATGCTGCTGCGTGAAGAACCATCGCGCAGCCTCCGGTGAAATCGGCTTACCGATGAGCTGCTGTGTTGATAAAGCACCGTCGGACACGTGGACACCGGTCGGTTCATTGTCGCCTTCGCCCCCGGCCACATCGACAGCCGTCGCGATGTCGTCACGGCCGAGCGCGACGAACCGGCGCGGCGCGAAGCCGCGAATGTCGAATGCCCAAATCGAATCCAGCAGGTTCAGTTGCTCGTGCAGTTGATCGCCGCGATCCTCGGCCGCCAGCACCGTATGGTTGTCGGTGAAGGCGATGTTGTCGAACGCCGCGTGCTGAGCGTCGCCGAGGACCAGGATCTCAATCGTACCGATGGGGTTTGCCCCGTGAAAATCGACGCGGAAGATCGAGCCCCACGCCCCGCGCGCCGCGAGCGTCTGCCGATTCCCTGAATCGGCATTCGTGTCGCCAGTGGCATCGAACACGAACGAATTGAATCCGGACCCCGGCACGAACTCCGCGTTCTCCGGCCGCTTGAACGGCGTGGCGCCGGCCAGCTTCGCTGCAAGGTTGGCATTGAACGGCGCGACGCCGTCCCGCGTCGTGTCGTGGATTGGAACCCAGACGACAGGCCACGACGTCCCGAGGGTATGCAGGCTCAATTGAGCGTCCGAGAAGATGTCCAGGTTGGCGTCGGCAACGCTGGGATTGGTGCCGCCGTGAAACGTGATCGGCGTTCCGTCGATCGAGACCTGAAGCGCGTACAGAGTGCCGCCGGCCGATAAATCCGCTGCGTCGTTCGGGACGAATTTGTAGACGAAGGAATTCGGCTGTCGGGCCGCCGAAGGGCTGGTCGGATCCGCCGGATCCACGCGCACGGTCTTCCCACCGACGTCTTCGATGAGGATCAGGTTGCCGCGGTCACCCGGGTGGATCCCTTCGTAGCCCGCCTTTCCGAGAATCCCGTCGAGCGTCGTGACGACGGGCGGCCAGTCAGGTGTGACTTGAATGACCCCGCCCCAGCTCGGGAGGTCGGCCGGCGCAAACGACGATGATGAGCGCTCCTGAGTGAAAAGCAGGGTCTTCGTGAAGGGGTTCCACGTCGATCCATCGATTGATCCAAAGCCGGTCTGGCAGGTCGTCGGATTGGCCGGCGGGATGAGCGTGATGCGATGCGCGGGACTCGTCACGTCGAGGTTGACGCGCGTGATGTACGCGAACGGCGAGCCGTTCTCATGTCCCTGATACAAGAACCGCCGGCCATAGTCGTATCCGGGCGTCGGGCCGCCGGGGTTGTGGTCGAAGACGACGTACGTGTTCTCATCGGGTTCGGTCTTGGTCCCATTCCCCAGAAACCCGAATGTCGTGATCGTGGAGCCGCACGGGTTCTCCAGCACGTCGCTGCCTTGCGCGACGAGTGCCAACGAGAATCCCGGCGCCACGATCGTCGGGAAAATTGTCAGCGGATTGTGAGGGTTTGCATACGGGACGCCCTCATCGATCTTCTCGGCAGCGTGACCGCCTTGCGCCAGAGTCGTGAGGCTTCCGGCAAGGGTGACTGCACCAGCCGCCGCCAGGCACGTCCACAGTGTTCTGTACATCTTCATGACACCTCCGCTCGAGCGAATCGAAACGACTCGCATCAACCCCGGAGAATATCGAGCCGATGTCGCAGTGGTGTAGCGGCAGAATCACATTTTCGTTTACATCGATGCAACGATCGCGTGTCGAACCCCGCGCCAATTTCTCGCTCATGCTCCTACAGGAGCTCGGCCGGCCTGACGGGCTTTCCGGAAACTCGAGACCAGTCGCAGTTCCCGGAGCATTGAGGTTTTCTTGGCCTGATGGCCGTGCATTCTGCGCAGAATGTCGTCGAGCACTTTCACCGCCTGCAGAATGTACGGACCCTTGTTCAGCATCACGCACTCCGCGCGGTGCGCCATGGCGGCATCGGTCACTTCGGCTCGCGATGGCAGGCCTTCCTTGGCGAGGGTCTCGAGCACCTGGGTCGCCCAGATCACCGGCACGTGTGCGGCTTCGCAAAGCCACAAGATCTCTTCCTGTACTTCCGCCATTCGCTCGAAACCGCATTCAACGGCGAGGTCGCCGCGCGCGATCATGACGGCGCAGCGGGGCGATTTCATCGCTTCGAGCAGCATCGCCGGGAGATTCTGGAAGCCGCGGCGCGTTTCGATCTTGAGCACGATCGCCGGCTGCGCGTCGCCAAGCGGCTCGAGCAGTGACCGGAGTTCGCGGACGTCCTCGGCCGAATTGACGAACGACAGCGCGACCAGGTCCGCATGGCGGCTCACAAACGCCAGGTCTTCGCGATCCTTGGCCGTGATCGCCTGTAATCTCAGCTCCGTGTCCGGCAGGTTGATGCCTTTTTCACTTGCCAGCCGGGCCCCTTTGGCCCTCGTCCGCGTGATGCGGACGTGCAGCCGGTCCGGTTCGCGACGATCGACGACGCCGCCAATCTTGCCGTCGTCGAACCAGATCTGATCGCCTGCGCGCACGTCCTCGAAGATCTGATCGGCCGTGCAGCCGATAGACGCGGGGATCAGCACACGGCTGCGTTCGTCTCGAACCGCGTTGCGGCCCGCGACCGTCGATCGTGTGACGATCAGTTCATCGCCGTTGACGAGCGTGAGCGGCATCTCGCGTGCGGGCAGCGCACCAACTCGAGCCTCGGGGACCGGGAGATCGGCAGCCTCGGCGCCCGGGGCGCGGTCGACGCGGAGCACGGTCCCGGGCTCGACGTAACAGGTCTTGAGCGATTCTGCCCAGCAGCCTTCGCCGCTGACCGCGATGACCTGAAGGGCGCGGGCAGCGCCGCGCGCGTCGACGAACTGAATCGTGTCGCCGCGGTCGAGACCTCGCAGCCACGCACCAGGTACTGGCAGCGAGGCCTCGGCCGGCGTCGGGGCAGTGCGCGGTCGCTCTTCGTCGAACAGCCACACGTGCGCCGGCTCGAGGACCCGGCCGCACGGGTCGCGCTTCGGGCGAAACTTGACCACCGCGGGGCCCGCCTCCAGCGGGCCCGTACGGACCTTGGGGCCCGCCAGATCCATCAGGATTCGGCAGGACCGGCCGTTGTGTTCCTCGGCCCGGCGGAGGTGCTCAATCATGCGCCTCCACTCATCGGCGCTGTCGTGCGCGCAGTTGATCCGCATGCAGTCCATGCCCTGCTTCAGCAGTTGAGCGACCAGGGTGAAGTCGCCGGCGGCTTCGCCCGGCATCGTCACCATGATGGCCACGCCGCGCCCGGCGGGACGCGAACCGAGCACGGCCTCGGTGTGCAGGTCGAGCAGCCGCCGGCCCGCCGCCTGGTCCACTTCGTCTGGGCTGTGAGGTTCCTCGGTGCCCCGGCGGCCGGACAAGGTCCGTAGCACGGAGAGGACTTTCTCGACCGTGGCCAGGACGTGCGACTCGGCACGGCCGAGCGACGACAGCCCGGCGGCGGCGAGACGCGCCTGCACGGGACGAAGATCGCAGCTCCGAAGGGCCAGGTAGTGGAGGAGGTTTCGCGCGCTCGGTTGGTGCTGCGGGTGCACGTCGCGGAGCAGGTCGGCGGACTCCTCGACCATCCGCAGCATGTCGTCGCGGATGCTCTCGAACTCGCCGATCAACCGGCCGAACTCGTTCCCGGATCGCTGACTCATGACCAGTCTCCTGCCGTGGCTCATCCCTGCAGGGTGAAGCAAGCCGCATACCGCCATGCGGCTGCGTGACGGAGGCGGCGCACGCGGTCAGCAGTCAGCGTGTGGCGCGGATGATCGGGCGGGGCGCCCTCGAAAATTTCACTCACGCTGATGTTTTTCCCGCGCGCCCGGAGAAATGCGATGTTACGCGCTTGTTGCATGGCCGTAGCGAGGTCGTTATAAGAAGCACCCATGCTGTTGGCGCTAATTCGCGGTTTCAGTACCGACTGTCTAAACTTTCCAAGGGGATGGATGATGCACAGCACACGAAAAGTTGCCGCGGTTCTCGCGGCCGGTCTCTTCGCCGGCGGGGGAATCCTCGCCCAGAACGGCACTCCTATCAACGCCAACTCCAAGAACGTGCTGACCGTCGCGGTGTACGGCGACTCGCCGTACGGCCTGACCCCAACCGATACGACCCAGACCGACAAGACGCTGGCGTTCATTGCGGCCATCAATGGCGACCCCAAGGTCGATCTCGTCCTCCATGTCGGCGACATTCATTCAGGCAAGCAGTACTGCACCGAGGCCTACGATCGCGATATTTTCGATATGTGGACCACCTTCAAGGACCCGCTCATCTACACGCCCGGGGACAATGAGTGGGCCGACTGCCACAAGTCGGGTGAGGGCGGCCATCTCCAGGTCGACTACGCGGACGGCGATCCGATTGCCAACCTCGATCTCATCCGGTCGATTTTCTTCGGCGTCCCCGGATATTCCCTTGGCGGCCGCAAGAAGCAGGTGATTACCCAGGCGCAGAGCTACGACTGGGCCCACCCGACCGACGCGAACTACGTCGAAAACGTGATGTGGGAGCAGTCGGGGGTGTTGTTCGTGACCATCAACATCCCCGGCGGTTCCAATAATGACAGCGACAACTGGTTCGGTGAAGCTCGCACCCAGGCTCAAACCGACGAGATCGCCCAGCGCACACAAGCGGACCTGGACTGGCTGAATGCCGCGTTCGCGCAGGCGCAGAAAGACGGTGTCGAGGGAGTCGTGATCCAGCTCCAGGCCGACATGTGGGACCTGGATAGCAAGCCGGTCGCGCACCTCGCGAACTACGAGTCATTGATCGGGAGCATCGCCGCTCACACGCTGGCGTTCCGCCAGCCGGTGCTGCTCTTCAACGGCGACTCGCATCACTACCGCTCTGACAACCCGCTCAAGCACGGGCAGCCCTGCGTCTTCGAGGCGAGCACTGGCACAGGCACCGTGGCGTGCAACTCGATCCCCTCGGCCATCGACTATACCCAGGACGCGTGGGACAACCACCCGGGATACGACGTGCCGAACTTCCACCGCGTCGTCGTGCACGGCAGCACCGAGCCGCTGGAGTGGCTCCGTCTGACCATTACGCCCCGCGCAAACGCCCCCGCGGGCTCGAATGCGTTCGGACCCTTCGCGTGGGAACGCATCCAGCCGCTCCAGTAATTCCAGAAGTCACTTGACTTGACCCCGGAAGTCCCGCAGACCACGCCGATCGGCATGCCGCCCGCCACAGTCTTGCCGTATACGACCATGTCTGCGCGGACATCGAAGAACTCCTGCGCGCTTCGCGGGACCAGGCGGAATCCCGTGTAGACCTCGTCAAGGATCAAGGGCACTCCGCACGTCCGGCATACGGCCGCGAGTTCGCGCAGCCACGCGGCGTACGGCCGGCTCGATTCGCTGGCCGTCCGTGCGTCGCTCGTCAGCAGAATGGCGTTCGTTGGGCGGCGGCGAGTTGGGATGGAACGCCTGCACGGGATTGACCAGCACCGCCGCGGCATCTACGCGAGTCCCGCCCTTGTGGTAGGCATCCACGCACAGTGTGCACGGCGAACGTAACGATTTCACGAGCGCAACGTTTCACTCGGGTCAAATCGACGGGCTTGCCCCGTCACGAGGCGAGAAGGAACGAGGGGCTGTGAGGTGTGGCGCGACGAACGGACGCCGGACTCGCCGGTTGGCCGGTTGAGGTCGTGCAATCGATGCGGCGTGAACGATCCCGTCCGCGGCGCGCCAACATCCCCAACCGCCCACCGTCGAGTCCTGACGGAAGCAGACCTTTCGTAGCGTAGCGTCCGGCCATGACATCTCGGTAACGAGACCGACAACATGCTGAAAACTCTGGTCCGGATCAGAAGCTTTACCAGGCCGTCACGGACTCGACACGTGGAGGGCGTACGTTCAGAAGTGCATGCTCGCTCATCGAACGGAGGACCTCATGATCACCGCACTCCCGTCCCAGCAGGACATCGCCGAACGCGCGTACTTCCGATTCCAGGCGCGCGGCGCCGTCGACGGATTCCACCTCGAGGATTGGCTCCAGGCAGAGCGCGAGCTCCTCGAGGAGCGGGCCACGGAGGAGCCCGCCGCGAGCGCCGGCCCGGAAGGGCAAGAGGAAGAGGATGAGGAGGGGGCGCCCGTGAGACGTGTCCGTCCCAGGAAATCGTACCCGCGGACGGCCGCAGGCTAGGGCCGTTCTCACTGCCTCTGAGGCGCTTCTCGCGTCCACTTGTTCAGCTTCACGCGCGGCGTCGTTACCTGAAGTGTCGTTGCTTTCAGCGACGAATACCGAAGGGAGCAGGCGCATGCGAATCACGAAACGTCAGTTCGGCGATGTGGTTGTTCTGGACTTTCATGGTCCAGTCGCGGGGAGGAAGGCGGTCGAGACGCTGGAGTCCACGATGCGCGGGCTTTGTGCGGAGGGTGTCCAGCAGGTTGTGGCAAACCTCAGCCGCGTGCCCTCCGTGGACCTGGCCGGACTCGGGGCGCTCGTCGACGCCCATATGGCGCTGCGTCAGGCCGGTGCCGTCTTCAAACTCGCCTGCATCACAAAACGCATCCACGATCTGGTTGTGATCGCGCGCCTGCTCACGGTGTTCGATGCCTGCGACACGGTCGAGGAGGCCGTGGGCGGAGCAGCCCCGGCCGATGTCGGCCTCAAGTCTCCGCAGCCCTCGCTGATGTCGCTCGCGATGATCCACCGCTTTCTCCATCGCGCGTGAACGCGGCACTCGACACGGAGGACCGCCCGGATGTGGTCCGGGCGGTCCTCTTCGCGATCCGCCCGCCTCGCTGCCAGGCGAGGTGTTCGTATTCCCCCGGATTGTCGTTGTCATAGGTACCTCGCGCGAGTCCTGCTTGCGGCGAGAGTGCAGGCGCAGGCTGTCTGGAGGATGACTGAATCCTGGCCCGCAAATTGAGGAAGGACGTATGATCCTCACCAACTACGCCATGCTGGAGGCCAAGGGCGATTCATCCGTGGACTTGCTGCTGAGGGCCAAATCTGGTGATGACGACGCGCTCAATCGCCTGCTTGCCCGCTATTTGCCACGACTGCGGCGTTGGGCCAGCGGGCGGCTGCCCTGGGGCCTCCGGACGATGTTGGACACCGGCGACCTGGTCCAGGAAGCCATCATCCACGCCCTGCCGCACCTCAATGGGCTGGAGATTCGAAACGAGCACGCCCTGCTGTTCTATCTGAAACAGGCGGTGAGGAATCGCGTCATCGATCTCCACAAGCGTGCCCGCCATCGTCCGGCTCGCCAGGAGATCCCGGAGGATGCCCCGGCTCGCGGCACCTCGCCACAGGAAGCCGCGATCGAAGCCGAAACGCTCGAACGATACGAACGTGCGCTCGGTTCCTTGAAGAAAGAGGAGCGCCAGGCGATCGTGCTTCGCATCGAGTTCGGGCTCGACTACGACGAAATTGCGGGCCACCTCGGAAAGCCCAGCGCCGACGCCGCGCGGATGGCGGTCACTCGGGCGATCGTGCGGCTGGCCGACGAAATGGGCCATCGCCGCCGGCGAGGTTCGGCTGGGAATGGGATCTGACCCAGGTGCGCTCCTCGGCCTGGCCGGCGCCATCGCGGACGGGTCCACGGTCGACTGGGACCAGGTGACGGGACAAACGCCGGAGTCCGAACAGCGGAGCCTCGTCGAGGAACTTCGCGACATAGCAAGGATCGCCGGAATGCAGCGAAGCCAGGACGAGCCGCGAGCGCCGGCTGGCAATCAGCAGAAACCGCTTCCACGGACGACGCGAAACGACGACCTCGCGACGACAGGCCGTGATCTCGGGCGGTGGGGCGGACTCATCCTGATCGAGGAAGTCGGCCGCGGCTCGTACGGAACCGTGTATCGCGCCTACGACCCGCAGCTCGATCGGCCTGTCGCGGTGAAGCTCCTGCGGCGCACCTCTTCCGGATCGGACGATGGGCAGCTTGCATCCACGCTACTGAACGAAGGGCGAGCGCTGGCTCGTGTGAAACATCCCAACGTCGTCAAGGTGTACAGGGCCGAAGAACATGAAGATCAAGTCGGTCTTTGCATGGAGTTTGTTCGCGGTCTGACGCTCGAGCAGATGCTGGTCAACCACGGGCCGTTCAGCGCCGGCGAGGCTGGACTCGTCGGGTACGAGCTCTGTGGGGCGTTGGCTGCCGTTCACTATGCGGGTTTGGTCCATCGAGACGTCAAAGCGCAAAACGTCATGCGCGAGGAGGGCGGACGGCTGGTTCTCATGGACTTCGGTGCGGGCCAGAGACTGTCCGAGACGGGCACGGGCGGGCGAGTCGTGGGCACACCCTTGTATCTGGCGCCGGAGATCCTGACCGGCGCCGAGGCGACGGTCAGAAGCGACATCTACAGCCTCGGGGTGTTGCTGTACCACCTGGTGACCGGCGACTTTCCCGTGAAGGGCGCCACGCTCGGCGAACTGGTCAGCGCCCACGCACGCGGTAAGGCCGTCCCCCTGCACGGATGTGCGGTCCGATCTCCCGAGAGCCTTCGTTCGCGTCGTCGAGCAAGCGACCGATCGCGACCCGGCAAGGCGGTTCACCACAGCAGGCCGGTTGGAGACGTCACTCGCGCAGTTCCTCGGTTCGAGCACGAACAGGACGTCGGCGCCGAGAATCAGGACCACCGCACCGAGGGCGAAGCCGCGCGGCGCCGGGCACGTGGCCCGTGGGCGCGATCCGGGCATTCCATCGGTCGCCGTGCTGCCGTTCAGCGATATGAGTGCCGCGAAGGATCAGGAATTCTTCTGCGATGGCATGACGGAGGAGATCATCAACGCGCTGACGCAGATCTCGGGACTGCACGTGGCCGCACGGACGTCGGCTTTTCAGTTCAAAGGGCAGGCTCGAGATGTCCGTCACATCGGCGACGTACTCAATGTGGCGACGGTCCTGGACGGGAGCGTGAGAAAGGACGGCAACCGGCTGCGGATCACAGTTGAGTTGATCGGATCGGCGGACGGGTATCACCTCTGGTCGCAGCGCTTCGACCGCAGTCTGGAGGACGTCTTCGCCGTGCAGGATGAGATCGCCGCTTCGGTCGTCGGTACGCTCAAAGGCAAGCTGGCGGCCGGCACGAGCGCCGCCGCCGTGGCGCCGCGCAGCATGGATCTCGCTGCCTACGAGTCTTATCTCGAGGGACGCTATCACTGGAACAAGCGGACCGAAGAGGAGCTCAAGAAGAGCGTGTTGTGCTTCGAACGGGCGATCGATCGGGACCCGGACTTCGCGCCGGCCTATGCGGGGATGGCGGACGCGTACGTCACGCTCGGCACCTACGGCCGCATGGCCGCCAAGGACGCTATGCCTGCTGCGACACGCGCTGTCGAGCGTGCGCTGTCGCTCGACGCTGGTCTCGCCGAGGCCTATGCCTGCCGCGGGTGCGTGCGTGCCGTCTACGACTGGTCCTGGTCGGACGCCGAGCAGGATTTTCGGCGCGCGATCGAGCTCAAGCCATCTTATCCAACGGCGCACCACTGGTACGCCATCAACCACCTCGTACCGGTAGGACGGTTCGACGAAGCCACCGAAGAGCTGCGCCGTGCCTTGGAGCTCGACCCGCTCGCGCTCGCCATCAAGACCAGCGTAGGCATGAAGTGCTATTTTGCCGGCCAATACGACGACGCCGTGCGAGCGCTGGCAAAGACCATCGAGCTCGACGAAAGCTTCGGCATGGCTCACTTCTTTCTTGGGGCGACCTATACCGAGCTGTCGAGATATCCCGAGGCCCTTGCAGAGCTGGAGACGGCGATTCATCTCTCCGGACGCACCCCGGAAATCCTGGCGGCCCTCGGCTACGTCCACGGAGTCTCTGGCGACGTCACCGCGGCGCGGGGCGTCCTGGACGAGCTCCGTCGGCTCACAAACGAGCGGTACGTCTCGCCGGCGAGACTTGCCCAGGTACACGTCGGCCTCGGGGAACGCATGGAGGCGCTCCAGCGATTGGAGGAGGCGCATGCGGAGCGAGCGGCCGATCTGGCCTGGCTCAATGTCCGCCCGGTGTTCGCGAGCCTGCGCGGGGAGCCAGGATTCAGGACGCTGCTGAAGGAGATGGGATTCGCAGGTCCGCCCACGGCGCCTCGCTCTGAAAAGAGCGGAAGGCCGTGATGAAGCTCCTCGTGATGACACTGGTCCTGCTGACGCAGGCCCTGCCGGCGGCCTCCCAGCAGCCGGCCGCCGAAGTGAAAGGCTCGGTGGCAGACCCTGTCGGTTCGCCCCTCGAGGGGATCGTGGTTTCCCTTATCGGTGGCGCCGACACGCGGACGGCGGTCACGGACCAGAACGGCGGATTTCAGATCGAGGGAATCCCTCCGGGCAGCTACCAGTTGAATGCCAAGGGGGAGCACCACTATGAATCGACCCAGAGTGTGGTCCTCAAGCCCGGGGCCGTCTTGAATGTCAACTTCGAGCTGCAGCCTGAGTTCGTCTATACCCGGATTGTGACGGCCGCTCGTAGTGGCGAACACTCCCTGATCTCCGCCCCGGCTGCTGTCAGTTTTGTCGGCAGCGAGCAAATCGAGGCCTCCGCAGCGGAGAACGTGCCGGATTTGCTGCGTGGGGTGCCAGGCTTGAACTTTACGCAATTCAATGCGCGCGACCTGGACATCAATGCGCGCAGCTCCACTGGAATCCTGTCCAATTCAATGCTGGTCATGGTCGACGGACGCTCGTTCTTTCAGCCTCTGTATGGTGCCGTCTATTGGGATCTGATGACCGTCACGAAGGATGAGATCAGCCAGATTGAGGTGCTGCGGACTCCCGCCTCCGCCATATGGGGCGCGAATGCCCTGAACGGCGTGGTGAACATCAGGACCAAATCACCACGACAAATGACGGGACTGCGTGGCGACCTTGCCTTTGGTGAACGCGGCACGAAGTCTGCTGATATGACGTGGGCAGACGCGGGGGATACGCTGAGCTACAAGCTGTCGGCCAGCTACTTCGAGCAGGATCCGTGGGAGCGGGACAATCGCCTGCCGAACGGCAGTCCGATGCCGGCCGTGGTCCTGTACGAGAATCGCGGGACCCGACAACCGAAGTTCGACGCGCGTGTCGACTGGGACGCCGACCGAAGTCGCGTGTGGTCCCTTCGAGGCGGCCTGGCTGGCGCCTACGGCCTGACCCAATCGGCCCTCGGTCCAGGCGAGTTCGGGTCTGGCTCGTATTCCAGCTACGTTGAGCTCGGACGCACCAGTGAGAATCTCGAGTTCAAGATGTATTGGAATCGACTGGAGTCGCCGTTCACGATCGTCCTGTACGACCTGGCCGAGCACGCCACGAACGATACCTACGCGTTCGACATCAACCGCGGGCTGAAGGTCGGCAACCGCCACAATTTTACGGTCGGCGGCTCGCTGAGGCTGGACCGGTTCGATGTCACGATAGCTCCGGACCAACGCCACCGGCTGGACGGCGCCGCGTTCCTCGAGGACCAGGTGAGCGTGAGCAAGACGGTGTCTGTGGTGGTTGGCGGCCGCCTCGACAAGTTCAACACCACGGACATCGTCTTCGCACCGCGTCTCAGCCTGATGCTGAGCCCGAAGCCGGCACACGCGTTTCGAGTGGCATACAATCGAGCCTATCGGGCTCCGTCACTTCTCGAGAACTTCCTCAACGTGACGCTCCCGGCCGTGGTGCCGGTCGATCCTCCCTTCTACTATTCGCAGCTGAGTCTCGGCGCGCCTGACCTCAAGATGGAGAAGCAGGACGCGGTCGAGATTGGATATACCGGCGTGTTTCGCACACACACCACGGTATCCGCGACGGTGTACGACCAACGCATTTCGAACAACGTCTGGTTCCTGCCCGTGAGTTTCTACGGTCCCGGGGCACCTCCACCCGGATGGCCCGGC
This sequence comes from uncultured Acidobacteriota bacterium, assembly GCA_963724645.1. GTDB lineage: Bacteria > Acidobacteriota > Vicinamibacteria > Vicinamibacterales > SCN-69-37 > CAVXSP01. Next base: position 67,919 of record CAVRVJ010000001.1, on the reverse strand, counting down.
GATCCCAGTACCGTGCCTGTCTTGCCAAAAGTGTTCAGCTTTCTCAATCTCGGGCAGGTCCGCGACCGCGGCGTAGAGTTGGCCGGCAGGTTCGAATGGGCACCGGTCTCAATCCAGGGGTCCTACACATTTCAGGCGGTTCCCGCCCTGGACAGCGGAACGGACCTGCCACTGCAGATCAACCGGCCTCCGCGCCATCAAGGCGGTGTCGGTCTGACCTACAGGCTCAGTCAATGGACAGCCGCGGCCGACGTGCACTATACAGGTCGGGCGTTTTGGGCGGATGTGCTGACGGAGCCATTCTGGGGCTATACAGACGCCTATTCCGGCGTGAACGCGCGCGTGAGCTATCATCTGCCGCATCGGTCGTGGGAATTGTGGCTCAGCGCGACCGACCTGCTCGATGAGAAGATCAAGAGCCACGTCTTTGGGGACACAGTTCGACGAAAGGTCAGCGCGGGTGTCCGCTGGCAATGGCAGCCATGAGGCTTCGTGAAATGGCCGCCATGGTAATATCCGCAACCGCGATCATCATCAGTTCTCGTCAAAGGGGTAGGGGGACACGTGAGCAGACCCACTCTGAGATCTGATTCCGGCCGGCCGTCAGGCAGGCGCCGCGGTCCTGGGGAAACGAACCCGATCGACGAGACGCGCTCCGCACTCATCAGCGCCGTCTGCCACGCGCATCGGGACAAGTGGCCCGAAGGGGAACTACCTCCCTTTCTAAGGGCGATGCCCCTCGAACGTATCGTCGAGGTGCTGCGTGGCACCGCCGCAGGCAGGTACGCGGGGTGCTGGCTGCTCGACAATCCCCTTACGGCCAAGGTGCTGGAACCATATGCGACCCAGCTGCTGCAAACCGAGGTAGCACTCGACTTCCACGACAGGCCTGGGAGCGTTTCGTTCGGTGCGCCGTTGGAACCGGGGACCGAGACACGCTTCGCTTTTGCCTGCCAGCATTTCCTCCGCACCAGCTGCGAGCGGCAGAATTATCGACTCAATGTTAAGTTCAATCCGTACACGCTCGTGACGAACGTCGAGGCGTCGGTCGAAGTGAAGCGGCCGGCCGCTCAGTTTCGGCCGATCGCCGACCCGCGCGGGTGGGAAGTCAACGCGCCGTTGTTCTTCAAGGAGTCCAAAATCTGCCATCTGTTGGATGGCGACTTTTCGAGCGTGCCTTTGCAGTTCCCTCTAGGCGATCGACACTACGTCGGGCTGCTTCTTGAGCATGTGTCGCTCGGGTTTTCGCCAGGGTCCCCGATCGACGCGGTCAACGTGCTGGCGGTGTATTGCGACCCGACGGCTCCGTCCCCGACGTTCGGCGTATCGCTGCAGGCAAGCCTCGAGACGCTCCTTGGCATATCGTTCGAGCGCGGGGGCCTCGATGTGGACAGTGGGAAGTTTCTTACGACGGACGTAGGCGGCGGTTTTGCGCGCGTGTCCGGCACCAAAGTGGCCCGTTTCGCAGAACGCGAGGTATTCGGATTTCCGTTTGGGAGGGAACTGAATTACTTTGCACCCCTGTGCCTTGCCGCGTTGATGACGACCTTGGTGTTCGAAGGAGCGTGCGCGTAGAGCTGCCTGCCCCGCTTCGTTCCACGCGCGCGAATTCGCTAGTCGGTAGAAGGAGCTTCGCATGTCGGACCGCGACCAGCGCAACGCAAGTCAGCCAGGAATGCCAGGCCTGTCGATGATGAGTGACCTCATCTCGGCGTACGCCTCGGCGTGGGGCCGGCACATCCAGGCCCTCAATGACGCCTGGGCCGGCGCCACCAGCGCGGACGCCGCGGTCTCGGAGTGGCCGAAGGCTTGGAGCAGGCTCGCGCAGGCCTGGAGCGCCAGTGCCCAGGACATCTGCGGCGTCTACATGGGCCACATGGGTGGGAGCGCCTGCGCGGGCTCGCCGTTCGTTACCTTCGTCATCGATCGGTCCGCCGAGACGGACGCGCAGCCTCAAACCGTCCCCCTGCCACCAGGGGTCGACCCGACGAAGCTTGTCGCAACGGCGCCCGTTTCGCTCGCGCAGGATGGCCATCCGACTCTCGCCGCACAACTGATTCTGTTATGGCCCGTCGATGACCGCATCGAGATTCGTCTCAGGGTACCGGACCCTGCACCGCAGCCAGGCCCCTATCTCTCCGTGATCTACGAGTCAAAGGCCGGCGATCCAGCAAAACCGATTACGGTTCCCTCGAACCCGCCGCCACGCCAGGTGATCGCCACCGTGCTGATCGTGTTCCTTAACAGTCCCATTTGAAAGTGCGGCTGGCACAGCTTGGCGAGCACCGCGCAAACTTCCGGTGAGCGCGGCGGCGCCGTCAACGACGATGGTTTTGTCCGAGTGAGTCACGCCCGATGACCTGCCCCCAGTGCAGGCGTGAGAACCGCGCGGACGCGCGATTCTGCGACGCTTGCGGAGCCGCACTCCAAGCGACCACAACGCAGGCCGGCGAACGGCGCCAGCTCACCGCCCTGTTCTGCGACATCGTCGAGTACACGCCACTCTCCCGGCTCCTCGACGAAGAGGAGGGGTTGCATGAAGTCGTGCGCGCGTATCGACGGACGGTGTCCGACGTGATCGTGCGGTGGGGCGGCCATGTCGAGTTCTATGCCGGTGATGGCGTGAGCGCCTACTTCGGGTACCCGCAGGCGCACGAGGACGATGCAGAACGCGCCGTGCGCGCCGGTCTGGAGATCGTGCGGGCGCTCGGCGCGGCCGATCCGAAGGAGACGCCGCAGGCCGGGCACGCCCTGTCCGCGCTCGCCGTACGAGTCGGTATCCACACAGGACCCGTCGTCGTGGGGGAGCTCGGGAGCGATGAGCGGGGCGACAAGCAGCCTCTGGGCCCCACGTTGAACGTCGCCGCCCGTCTCCAGAGCGCCGCGCAGCCCGGGTCTGTGGTCGTGAGTGACGCCACGAAACGACTCGTGCCTGGAATGTTCCGCAGTGAAGACCTCGGGGCCCTGCGGCTCAAGGGCATCGAGGAGTCTGTTCACGCGTGGAAGATCCTGGAAAGCACCGGTGTGCGAGGCCGCCTTGCAGCGCATCCGAGCTACTCGACCGGGTTGATCGGGAGAGAGCGGGAACTTGCAGACCTGCGCGGGCACTGGCAACAAGCCCGGCTCGGCCGCGGGCAGGTCGCACTGATTTCCGGTGAGGCGGGAATCGGCAAGTCACGGCTGGTGCGCCGCTTCCTGGAGTTGGTCACGGAGGCCGGTGAAGGACCCACGTTGGAGTGGCGTTGCTCACCCTTCCATACCGGTACGGCTTTCCATCCGATCGTCGAAAGCCTGGAACATCGTCTGGGCCTGGAGCGTGGCGCATCGCGCGACCAGATTGAATCTCGCGTCCACGCGCTGCTGACCGCAACCGAGCTGGCCCTCCAAGGAGAATGGGATCTGGTCGAGGCGTCGAATCTCATCAGCGAGATAGTGTTCCCGGGATCACCCGAGCGGGAGAGGACGGCCCAGGAAACGCCGACGGTGCGCCGGTCCCGCACGCTGAACGTGCTGGTGGATCTGGCCCTCGCGCAAGCGCGCAGCCACCCCAGCGTCATGGTCGTGGAGGACCTGCACTGGGCGGATCCGTCGACGATCGACCTTCTCAGCCGGCTCATCCAGCGTTCCTCCGATGTGCCACTGCTGCTGCTGCTCACGTTTCGACCGGACTTCCTGACTTCCGCGCCGCCCATCTTCGTCGCGCCATGGGGCGGGGCCGAACACGTCCACGCGCTGAATCTCGATCCGCTGACGCTGAGCCAGTGCGGCGAGTTGTTCGATGCGCTGGTCGGCTCCCGCCCGGTGCCGTCCGCTGTGCGCGATGAGCTGCTGTCGAAGGCGGACGGCATCCCGCTCTTCCTGGAGGAGCTGACCCGCACCGTCCTTGACCGGACGGCCGAGGGCCCCGGACACGCCTCCTCGGTCATTCCAAGCACGCTGCGAGGTCTTCTGGCCTCCCGTCTCGATCGACTCTCCCAGGGGGCCCTCGAAACGATCCACCTCGCGTCGGCGTTCAGTCGTGAGTTTCCTTTCGATCTTCTCGCGAGTGTGTCTGAGAAAACGACCGAGGCGCTGCGCGGAAGATCTCAAGGAGCTCATTGGAGCCGGTCTTGTCTACCGGGAACGGGGAATCGAGAGCGAGACCTATGCGTTCAAGCACGCTCTTGTAGCGGATGCCGCCTACGACTCGATCCTGCGTTCGGACCGCCGGCGCCTGCACGAGCAGATCGCCCATCGCCTCACCGAGGCCCTTCCGGCCCTTGCTACGGGGCGTCCGGAGCTCCTCGCGCATCATTTCGGCGAGGCCGGCAGGCCCGAGATGGCCATCGAGTACTGGCGACATGCAGGAGATGGCGCCGTTGCCAGAGGCGCCTATCAGGAGGCGGTCAAGCATTTCGACCACGGGTTGGAACTTCTGCCTCAAATCGCGAACGACGGCTCGCGCCTGCGCCATGAGATCGAGCTCACCGAATCCAAAGGCACCGCGCTCTTCTCCATGCTGGGCTACGCGCACCCGGATGTTGAACGCACATTCGCTCATGCGTCGTCGCTTTGCGAGCGGGAGGGGAGCGCCCCACCCCTTCGTGTGCTGTACGGACTCTGGGTCGTGCACATCACTCGCAGCAATCGAGAGGCCGTCGAGGCCCTCCTCCCGCGGTTCCAGGATCTCGCCAGGTCCGGGGACCCGGTCGCGTTGCTGACGGCTCATGCCAATGCCGGCGTGTATGCGTTCTTCTCGGGCGACTTCGAACGATGTCTCGCCGAGATGACCCAGGCCACGCAGTGGTACGCCACGACCGAGCACAGTGAATTTCTCAGGAGGCACGGCTACGGCGGCGGTTTATATCCGTTCGCCTGGCGGATGTGGGCGCTGTCGATCCTGGGACGCTCAGATCAAGCCACGGCAGCCGCGAAGGAGCTGCAGACGCTCGCGCAGCAAGCGGGCAACCCCTACGGCATGGCCATCGCTGGTGGCTACCTGATCAACCTGGCCCGGGACCGTCGCGATCCCGGGCACACGCTCGACCTCGCGGACCGCCAGATCGAATACACGCAGCGCCAGATGCTTCCGTTCTGGGAGGGACCCGCGCACTGCTCGAAAGGGTGGGCGCGGGTTTGCCTTGGTGAGGTCACTGATGGGATCGCCGAGATCAACCTCGGTCTGTACTACCTCGACGCTGTTGGTCTTCGCGCGAACGTACGCCTACCAGCTCGGCGGCCTCGCGGAGGCCCTGCTCATGGCCGGTGATTTCTCTCAGGCACTGGCCACGGCGCAGCGCGGCCTCGCGATGTGCGAAACGATCCTCGATCGCTTCTGCGAGGCTGAGCTCCTCAGACTCCAGGCGGAGGCCCAGGCGCGACTCGGCGATATGGCGTCCGCTGAGAGCAGCCTCACCCACGCGATCGGTCTCGCCCGCCGTCAAGCGGCGACATTCTTTGCCGTTCGAGCTGCGGAGAGTCTGGGGCGTCTCTTGATCGAGCAGGGAAGAAGCGATCGGGCTCGTCAGGTGCTCGAGTCGGTGCTGTCTGGCATCTCCGAGGGCCTTGACGTGGGTGACGTCGTGAAGGCCCGCCAGTTGCTGAACACGATTGCGTGATCGGTCGAGGCCGGCCTCAGGTTCGGGCCAGAACCCAACGTACGATCCCGCGGACGAAACGCCGGGCGCGAGAATCCGGAACGTCCCGAAAGACCTCGTCAAAGGCATGCTGCGCCGCACCAGCCAGCCCATGAGCGACGCGCTGTGCATGCGGAATCGACATATAGGCATCCATGCGCTCGCGAACCCAGCGGATATCGGCCTCGCTCCGCTCGTGCCGTGTGCGCGAGAGGATGTCCGCAAGCCTCAACCGTTCCTCCGGAGAGACGTGCTCGAGCAGGTGGATCAGCACGAGCGTGCGTTTGCCTTCCTGGATATCCCCATTGAGTTCCTTGCCGTACTTGGCTGGATCACCGATCAGGTTGAGGAGGTCATCCTGGATCTGGAACGCCGCACCGGCGAAAAACCCGAATCGGATGAAGCGATCGAGGTCCACATCACCCCTCGAGCCGATCAAGGCGCCCGCACGCATGGGGAAGATCGTCGTGTACCAGCAGGTCTTCTTCAGAATCATGTTGAGGTAGTCCGACTCGCCCAGGTGGATGGCGTTGTCCCGGCGCCACCCAAGCTCGATCGACTGTCCTTCGACGGTCTCCCGGACCATCTGTTCGGCGTCGACCAGAATGCGCATGGCAAGGGGCAGACCCAGCGGCTCCGTATTGTCGAGGAGCGCCTTCAAACCCACGAAAATCAGCGCGTCGCCGACGTTCACCGCAACCGGCGACCCATGCAGCGCGTTCAGGGTCGGCCTTCCTCGTCGCGTGTCACTTTCGTCCTCGACATCGTCGTGCACGAGAAATGCGTTGTGCAGCATTTCGATGGCCACGGCTGTGCGCAACGCGTCGTCTTCGGCGGCTCCAAATGCTCGCGCCGTTGCGAGGCAGAGGCTGGGACGCAGCATGCGGCCGCCGCGCCGCGGATAGTCGCCGACCAGGTTGTAGAGGTAACGACGAGGCTCGCGCGGCCGCAGATACTCGGCCATGGCCACGCGGACACGGCTGCCGTAATCGTCGAGCATCTCCGCCACGAGCTCAGCGTCGTCGGGCGGCACGACGATTAATCGGGAATCTTCAGGGTGACGGTTCCGACGGCGGAGTCCTGGACGGGATCGAGGATGACCGCGTGATAGGTCCCGGGCGGCTGATCATCCGGTACGGTAAGACGCAGGCGAACCCCATCGGACTCCCACGCTTCGAGCGTGGTCCCCTGGATGCGCGGGGCTTCTCCCTGTTCCGCACGAAGATCGAGAACCCTGAAGTGCGCGACACCGCGCCTGCGCAAATCGACGGTCACGTCCACAGGGCGCCGGCTGGCAATCTCAAGCCGGACACAAGGCCCGGCGAGGAATTGCGATGGCTCCGTGTGGGCCGAAGCCGGCGGCCCAGGTTCGCGGACCATCGGATCTGCCGAAGCGCTCGCGGACCAGGCTGACTCGTGGCTTGTCGAGCCCTGCCGCCGGCTGCCGAATCCGGCACCGTCGCCCGGCTGGGGCATGCCCCACAGAGACCACCATGCCGCCATGATATCGGAGGCAGTCTTTATCATCCGGCCGCTCCCATCGGCCCATCCAGCGGTGGCACCTGATCCACCGAGCAGACGCGCCGTCTGCTGCGCCTGGCGGATCCATTCCTCGACCACACGACCTCCTGCGACCACACCGCGAGTAATCGGGTCCGGACCATCGGACGGTGCTGAGGGGCCTGCGCCAGAGGTCTCCGGGTCCGCGCGTTGCCGAACTGGGCTCACCGCCGAGGCCCAACTCCGCATGGGAGCCTCCCGGTCCGGCATCGGTCGCTTCACGCGCGCCACGGAATCCTCGCTTCCTAATCCCGGAAAGCACTTGACTTGACGTGGTATCGTCGCGCGCCCGCGAGGGCGCGGGCGCAACCTACCACGTCAAGTCAAGTGACTTTCCGTATAGTTACGGGTGGTCGTAACCAATGATCTCGTCCAGTGCAGGCAGCTGTGAAATCGCGTGCCCGGCCAGCATACCCGACATCACGGCCGCCTCGACGCAACCGGCATTGAAGCCGCAGTCGGTCCAATCCCCGGCGATCGTCAGATTGTCGTAGGTGCGATCGAGAGGAGAAATGCGATAGATCAGGCTGCCCGGCAGCGAGAGGGTGTACCGATCACTCGGATTGACGCTGCCAAGCCAGAACTGCGTGTCGAATCGGCGCTCACCAGCCAAGCCCGGACTCCCGTTTTCCTGCCGCGGGTCAGCCAGAAGATCCCAACGGAAACCGCCGTCAGGCCCGGTCGCCCTCGGCCAGAGATGGGCAATGCCTCGATTGAGAAAATCGATGGCGTTCCGACGGACTCGCTCCTGATTGACCAGGGGCCAGTCAATCCGATCGCGGTCTGGAATCGCTTCGAGATCCGGCAGGGCGTTGCAGAAATAGGCGATGGCGCGTGGTTTCTCCTCCCAGCACTCTTCGTTCGCCAGGTGCGTCATATCAGCCCATGTGTCAAAGGGCTCGATGAACCCCGAAACGCTGATCGGCCGATCCTCCCACCCAAGCTCTCGCATGTCGGCCCTCAGCCATAGCTGCATCGCCTGCGTCGCGACGGTCTTCACATGATCGACCATGGAACGCCAGCGGGGATCGCGCTCCACGATTTCACGACAGACGTGTGGAATCGCCCCCAGCCCTACGCCGAGGACCACGAGATCGAAGTCCGCCTCGACGCGCAGGACACGGCGGTCATCAGAGCGGGGATCAAAGAACCTCTCGAAATCCCGGCCTTCCCGCTGAAGTTCGTGCGAGTGTTCGAGCTGGTCCCACAACGGCTGGCTTGGCCAGGACGGCAGACCCTGCGCGTCAATCAGCGGCTCGTATGGAGCACCCGACAGCGTTCGCGCCTGCACGTCGAATTCCAGAGACTTCACATGCGGCCCGTCGTCCCAATCGACCGCGACGTTCTCCAGCCGGTGGAAGAACTCGAACCGTACTCCCCGGCGGCGAAGCACCTCGTAGAGAGGCGCGAAGACGATGTCTCCCATGCCGGACTGCATTTTCCAGAAGAAGGCACCTCGATAGGTGAAAAACGCTCGCAACATCGACCGGAGCGCCTGGCCTGCCGCCAGACGCGGACGCTGCGGATCGCCATCTTCATACGCAAAGCCAAGGTCGTACAGGGAGCGCAAGTAGCCGGAGGCGACCGACTGCTGTGAGGCACCGTTGAGGAGCAGCCACTCGCGGCAGTCGTAGTCGTCGATCACCTCGAAGCCACGAGGATGGGTCATGAGGTTGTGACGAAGGATGCCACGCATCGTCGCAAGCGTTAGATCCATGATCGTCCAGAGTCGGCGCGACTCATCGTCACCCGAGATCACGGCTTGGAGTTGCGTCCTCGCGCTCGAAGCAATGGCATCGACAAAGGGGAGCAGTAAACGCTCGCCCTCTGGTGAGACTCCCCCCACTACCGTACCGAGCAACTCGACGCCTTGGATCAACCCGGCGAGCGTTCCGAGTTGTGCAAGGCGAATGAGGGCGCCAATCCCATCCATGCCTGACTGACCCGGCTCAGCTTGCCGGTGTGTCCCAGGCCCGGATCCTGACGCCTCGCCCTTGCCGAGGCCAGTGGTGAGGCTCGCAAGGAGCGTCCGCAGGAGCGCAGCGGCGCGGATCATATAGTCCGCGACGGTCCAGCGCGGTGCGCTGTCATGCGAATCCCCTGGTAATCCGGGCGCTGTCGGCAGAACAGCGCGCCAGCAGGACCATGCGCCGTTCGACGTCTCCTCCATGGCGCCGACGAAGGGGTCAGGCTTGAATGCATCCTGCCAGGTGGCAATCCGATAGCGCGCGGGATCGCGGCTCAGTTCGTCGTAGCACAACCGCATGACGCGAAAGGCGTTCTCGTACCATCCCATCCAAAGATGGAGCCCGTGCTCCTCGATCCGTCCGGATGGTCCGCGGCCGGACGCCCCTTTTCCACCAAGGCGCCACCCCTGCTGGTAGACGGTCACCTCGTAGCGTCCACGATGCACCGGTCGTGTGAGTTCGAAGGCCGCGGTCAACGCCGCGCACCCGCCGCCAATTACGGCTACTTTGATCTTGTCGGTTGCCACGTCCTGGACCGTCCCTTTGATTCGACTCGTTCAATTCGACGTGCGGCGTCCCGGGTATCAACTCGAGTGGTCGAGATCCTCTCGAGTCACACCCGGGAATTGGAGGATGAAGTCGCTCCCGAACACGCGCGCTGGCGTCTGGAACCCGGGCTCCACATCGCTGCGAAGTGCCCGCTGCGCGATCGCGGCGGCCGTCTGCGCACTCATGGAGGTACGCCTCCGGAGTGCGGAGTCGTGAGGTGACCTGTTCCCCTCTAGGTGCGCTGGCTTCCGCCACGATCACACACTTGTGAACGGCGCGCTCAGCGGCCGTCGGTCCCTCTGGAAATAGTGGCGCATGAGCCTTCATGTAGGCCTGTGCCAGCGGCAGTTGAAGTAATGGGCCGAATGTGCGCCCGGCAAGGAGCATCGTGCGAAACGTTGCCGTTTCTTCGAAGTACACCTCCACATTTGGTATGCCCGTGGTGTGATACGCCGTCGCGATGTCGCCCCAGCTGACAGCGGTGCTCCAGCCGTCTCCACGTCCGTAGTCGAAGCGGCGCCGCAGCGTAGCGGGCGGAATTGAAAAGAACTTCCCGTCCCGCAACGTCCGAACGGCGAGTCCCGCCTGCTCGGCCATCGTCCGCAGCGAGCCCCGCGTCGGAGTCACCAGTCCTGAGAGCCCGATTGCGAGACGGGACGCGCGGCGCAGCCTGGTGCTCACGTGGCTCGCAAGACAGTCCGAGGCGACGACGTCGAATCCACAACCTGGCATCACCATGCATGCGCGCCGTCTCGCTTCTTCTCCCCGGTGCGACAGGGTTGCGATGACAGCGCATTCCCCGGTCAGGTCGAGGTAGTGAATCCCCCTGCGCAGGCAGGCGTCTACCATCGGAACGGCCGTTTCGGAGAAAGGACCGGCGGCCAGGAGCACGACGTTGACGTCCGTCAGGAGCTGCGCCAAGGCGCTGGCGTCGCTGAGTGGCGCCGCGCGGAACTCGAGGCCGCGAACGCGCGCCAGTTGTTCGAGTCGAACCTTGTTCCGACCCGCAAGAATCGGGCGCAGGCCGCGCGCGAGCGCAGCCTCGACGACGAGCGCACCCGTGTAGCCGGTCGCCCCATAGATCAACAGGGGATCGGACGTCATCCTGCTCCACACGGAAGTTCACTTGACTTGACGTGGTAAACGCCAGCGCGCTCACAAGCGTGCGCTGCTACCGCGTCAAGTCAAGTGACCTCCGGGATCAAAGGAGCGGGATGTTATCATGGCGGCCGACGTCCCATGGACAACCACAGACGGGGGACGCGCACGGAACACACGCGTCTCGCACCTGCCGCAGCCGCGGGTCAAGCGACCTTTGCGGGCTGCATCTCCACAATCGCCGTCGCCCGCCAGGTTCTTGTATCCAAGTTGCCACCATCCGTCGCCCTGCCGCAAAGCGATTCGAGCACGTATCCCTGCCTTCTCGTCTTCGGTGAGCAAATGGAAGGGACCACGTTCTTTGGTGGACTGTCCGTACCATGGGGCATCCGATATCACGAACTGATGGTGGCGATACCATTCGTGCGGTGGGCAGGAGCCGCCGGCGAGCACCTGTTCGTTTCTGGAATGACCTGCGACTTCTGGCCAGCCGTTTGGAACGGCAACTTCTACTACGGCTTCCAGAAGCGCCTCGCGACAATGAGCTGGAGCGGAGAACACTTCTCCGTCACCGACGAGAATCATCGGCTCGACTTCCATGCCGTGCTTCGTCCCCGCGGCGAGGATCAGAGCCGAGCGCTGGACCGGATACGGGCTGCGGCCGCCCTTTCGGTGCTCGGCCATCGAAATGACGGGGTGTTCGTTCGATCGCGCTTCGACTGGGACTTTCGAGAGGCGGCCGTCGAAGCCGCCTCGCTCAGTCTCACGCTTGGTCAGCACTTCAGCGAGCTTCCGTTGGGGCCATGTTCGGCATGTCACGATGACGCCTATCGGATTCGCGGAATGCACTGGCGTCTCAGTTGGCCCACCAGTGTGACGGCCGCGTGACTTTCGCCCTGGACATACGTCACGTCCGCTGGTTACATCGATTTGCCTTGCCGATGGCGCATGCGTGAGCCAAGGTGTCAACACGCGCCCGTCCGGCGTCCGTCCAGGAGGTCCATCCATGCGAGCACACACGCTGGTCTCGTCCACCTTGCTCGCTCTGTCATGCATCGTCGCGACTCTCGAGGCACAGAGCGCAGCCCGGCCGGTCAGAGGCGTCACCGATCCTGGCGTGATCACGACGCGCCAGACGATTACCCCCGCGGGTGTCCAGACCGTGTTCGACGGCCGGGTGTACGGAATCGCGTTTGGCTCGTCAGCGAAACAGATCTGGGTGCTGGCCGGCACGCGTGAGGGCAACCCCTCCCTTTACCAGGCAGACTGGCAGGAAAACCGCGTGCTCGACCGCTGGCCGATGCCGGGATCGGCAGCCCTCCAAGGACTGGTAATCGATCCGTCCACCGACACGCCGCTGGTCGGGGTGACCATCCCGGCGAAGGCGGTCGGCAATCGCCCGGGCGGGGCCGTCCAACTCCTTCGCCATGACGGCAGGGCGTTCTCGCCGCTCGCCGCCGACCTCGGGCGATATCTTGCTGGTGCGCCGGCGCTCGCGCGGGCTCCATCCAGCGGCACGGCCGTCGTCCCGCTCGTGTTCGACGATGCGCTTGCGGTCGTCGATGCGCAGACCGGCAAGGTGCGTGGCCGCGTGTCCACGACCGGCATCGCGCCGTTTGCCGCGGCCATCGCCCGGGATGGCCGCACCGCCTGGGTCAGCAATTGGGGCGGCCGGTTGCCGCGCGATGGGGACGTCACGTTGCCGACCGGCCTCGATCCCAAGGCCGACCGCGTCGTGGTGGATGACCGCGGTATTGCTTCGACGGGCACCGTCGTCCGCATCGACCTTGACGCGCTGAAGGTCACGCACTCGGTGGACGTCGGCCTCCATCCGACGGCCATCGTGTGGGACGAGCCGCGGCAGCGGCTCTACGTCGCGAATGCCAACACCGATTCGGTGTCGATCGTCGACACGGAGCGCGCGCGCGTCATCGAGACGCTGCCGATCAGGCCGTTTGGCCTCCAACTCAAGGGCATCGCGCCGTCGGCGATCGCCGTCGCCCCGGACGGAAACCGGCTCTTCGTGGCGCTCGGCGGGTTGAACGCGGTGGCGGTCGTGGACGTTCCCCAGCGCTCCGTGCGCGGCTATGTTCCGACGGCCTGGTATCCGAACCACCTCGCGTTGAGCGGCGACGGGAAGCAACTCGCCGTCGCGACACTGCTCGGTGTGGGCTCAGGATGGCAGAACACACCGGACCGCCGCTATGTTCACTCGTACCGAGGAACGGTCAACGTTCTGCCGGTGCCGGACGATCATGAGCTCGCGAGCTACTCGACGGCCGTCGCGGAGAACAACCACATTGCCACGGCGCGCGACTCGCTCGCGTCCACGTCGACGCAGGATTCCGGGAATCGCTCGAGTGCGCCGCCTCTGCCCGTGCCGGCCCGCGCGGGCGATCCGTCGCTCATCGAGCACGTCGTTTACATCATCAAGGAGAACCGAACGTACGATCAGCTGTTCGGGGATCTGCCCAGGGGCAACGGCGAGCCGTCGTTCGTGATGTTCGGCGGCAACAGCACGCCGAACCATCGCGCGCTGGCCTCGGAATTCGTCCTGCTCGACAACTTCTATGCGACCGGCGGCAACTCGGGAGACGGTCATCAATGGGTCACCCAGGCCAGCGAGACCAGCTACGCGCTCTGGCCGGGGTACGCGGGACGCAGCTACCCGTACGACGGCACGGATCCACTGGCGTATGCCAGCAGCGGCTTCCTGTGGGACCTGGCGCTCGCTCGCAAGCGCACGGTCCGGGTGTACGGTGAGTTCGCCGGACACCTGCCGGAATCGGACGCGGCCCAGCGCACGCGGCTGCTCGAGCGCTGGCGGAACGGTGACGACTTCTCCCGCGACTGGAACATCACCGCGCCGCTCGCTCCGCTCAATCGCGTGCTCGCAAAGAACTACCCGTCCTATTCGCAGGCGATTCCTGACGTGGTGCGCACGCAGATCTTCGTGAAGGACGTCGCGCAATGGGTCAAGGACGGCGCCATGCCGAATCTCGTCATTGTGCAGTTGCCGTGCGATCACACCAGAGGCGCGACGCCAGAGCAGTCCTCGCCCCAGGCGCACCTCGCGGACAACGACCTGGCGCTGGGACAGATGGTCGAGGCGCTGACCAGGACGCCGTTCTGGCCCAGGATGACGATTTTCGTCGTCGAGGACGACGCCCAGAACGGCGTCGACCATGTCGATGGGCACCGCACCGTCGCGCTCGCCATCTCGCCGTACGTCCGGCGCGGCGCGGTCGATTCGACGTTCTACGCGCATCAGAGCATGGTCAAGACCATCGAGCTGATGCTGGGACTCCCGACGATGTCTTTGTTCGATTTGATCGCGACCGATATGCGCGCCAGCTTCACCACGACAGCCGACACGCGGCCGTACACGGCGGTGCAGCCGCAACAGTCGCTGTTCGAGCTGAATCCGAAGCTGAAGGATACTCAGGGGCCGCTACGTGACGCGGCCCGCGCGTCGATGAAGATGCGGTTTGATGTGCCCGACGCCGCACCGGCCGATCGCCTGAACCGCATTCTGTGGGGAATGGCGCGAGGCTGGGCCCCGGCCTACCCGACCGTCCGGAAAGCCGTGTTCACTCCATTTGCCGTCGACCTGAATGACGACGAACGGGACGAAGTCAGCGAGCGGAAAGGGCCGCGGCGGTAGAGCGTTTTCCCCAGGTCAATCCCGAGGCCGCGCATCCGCCAGGTGCCACTCGAGGAGCAGGTCCTGGGCATTGAGGCCGCCGCGCGAGTCGGCTTCCGGCTCGGACGCGGAGACGTACTCTCCCCCGGCCGTCAATACGGTCGCGCGGTCCGTGTCTCGCAGGCAAGCGCCGAGGACGACCGCGCGGAGATGATCGGCCAGACGTCGATCGCGTACCGGCGCGAGCACCTCCACGCGACGGTCCAGATTGCGCTCCATGAGATCGGCACTGCCGATATAGACGAGCGGATCGCCGTCGTTGCCGAACCAGAAGATCCGCGAGTGCTCCAGGAATCGTCCGACAATCGAACGAACGGCGATGCGGTCGCTCACGCCAGGGATCCCCGGTCGAAGGGAGCAGACGCCGCGGACGATGAGATCGATATCGACGCCGGCTTGTGATGCCCGGTAAAGCGAGCGGATCACTTCCGGATCGGTCACCGCATTGACTTTGATGACGATTCGCCCGGCGCGGCCCGACAGCGCAAGGGCGGCCTCGCGCTCGATCAGCGCCGTGAGGCCGTTCCGAAGGTTCACGGGTGCCACGAGAAGATCCCGGTACTCTGCGCTGGTTCGAGTAACCGGTCAGATAGTTGAAAAGCGCGGAGACATCCTCGACGATCTCGGGTCGCGAAGTGAAGAGGCCGAGGTCGGTGTAGAGCCTGGCGGTCTGAGGATTGTAGTTGCCGGTGCCCGTGTGCACGTACCGGCGGATGCCGTCGGCCTCTTTGCGGACGACGAGACACAGCTTGCAGTGGGTCTTCAGGTTGACGAGGCCGTACACGACATGGATGCCGGCCTCCTCGAGGCGGTTCGCCCACTTGATATTGTTGCGCTCGTCGAACCGGGCTTTGAGCTCGACCAGCACCGCGACTTGTTTGCCCAGTTCGGCGGCTTCGACGAGCAGATCGACCATCGGCGAATCCGCGCCGATCCGATAGAGGGTCATCTTGATGCCGATGACGTGCGGATCGGCGACGGCCGCCCGAAGAAGGGTCTCGACGGCCGAGAACGATTGAAACGGGTGATGGATGAGCCGGTCGTGGTGCCGGATTTCCTCGAAGACCTGGTCGACGGCGGCGACGGGCCAGATCGACTGCGACGCAAAGGACGGGTACTTGAGCTCCGGCCGCGGGAGGCTCGCGAGCTCCATCCAATCGCCAAGGCCGAGCCGGTCCGCGAACCGAAGGACCGTGTCCTCCTCGATCTCAAAGTTGTCGATCAGGATGTTCAGCACGCGCCTCGGCATCGCGGACTCAGCCTGCAGCATCGCCAGCGCGCCGTGCCGGCGCTGGCGGAGCCCCTCGTCCACCGACTCGAGCAGATCGTCGGCTTCGTCTTCCTGGATGACGAGGTCGGCATCGCGGATCACGCGAAAGAGGTAGGCGCCTTTCACATAGGTACCGGGAAACAGCGCCTGCACGTTGGCCCGCACCGCGTCTTCAAGCCAGACGAAGGTCTGGCCGTCCGGCGAGAGGTGCGGCGGCAGCAGCAGGAACCGCGGCAGCACGTCGGGCAACTTCACACGCGCGAATTTCGTCCGGCCGCCATGTTTGACGACGACCGCCAGATTCTTGCTGAGATTCGAAATGTGCGGGAACGGATGGCCGGGATCGAATGCCAGCGGCGTCAGCACCGGCAGTACTTCGCGCGCGCAATAGGTTTCCAGATAGCGGGTGACGCCGGGCGAATAGTCCGCCGGATCGAGCACATGCACGCCGTGCTCCGCCAGCGCGGGGCGAAGGACGCTCGTCCAGCAATGCGCCTGGCGGGCCAGCATGTCAGCGGCCTCGCGGCGGACGACCGCCAATTGCTCCGATGCCGAGAGGCCGTCCGGGGAAGTGTCCTGAGTCCTTGTGCGCCGCTTCCGCAAGAGGGCCGCCGCGCGAATCATGAAGAATTCGTCGAGATTGGTCGCGGTGATGGCGAGAAATTTCACCCGCTCGAGCAGCGGGTGTCGCTCGTCCTCCGCCTGCGTAAGCACCCGGCGGTTGAACGCAATCCAGCTCAGCTCTCGATTGATGTAGAGCGCAGGATCGGCGAGGTTGACCCCGCCGGCCGGACCTGGGGGACCCTCTGTGACGATGGCGCGAGGCATAAAGGCCAGATTCTAGCAGGCGAACATCACGGCCGTGTGAACACACGGGCATTGATTACGAAAACGTGAGCACAGAGCACGCGGATCACCGGGGCCGTCACCAAGTACCGGAGCGCCCCGTCGCCGTCGCGCTGACATTCTCGTACCACTTCAAGTTCGCGGTCGCCGAGCCGATGCAGACGACATCAGGGCGTTTGTCGGCATTCAGATCCGCCACCGCGCATCCCGCCGCCGCCATGTTCCCATCGTCGAGTGGGTGCTTCGACCAGGCGTCGTCTTTGGAATCCGTCAGGTGGTACAGATAGGCGCTACGCTTGCCCTGCCGCTCGCCGACGACGAGCTCGTCCTGACCGTCGCCGTCGAAATCGCCCGCAACGATCGTGTGACCGTCGCTGATTGTTTCGTCGATGACGTGTCGCCGCCACGGACCCGTGGTCTGCCGGTAGATCACGAGGTTGTTGCCGTGCCACGGCTCTATCGTGGCGAGAAAGCGCTCGCGTCCGAGGTGTCCAACGGTGACGTCGCTCGATCCGCTCTTCGGCCAGTCGGCCGGATCGCCCTTCACGACGAGCGTGCGCGTCCACTGGCCCTTGTCGAACTGCAGCAGATGGACGCCGAGAAAGCTCGCGCTCAACAGCGACTCACGTCTCCCGCCGTCCCATGCGGCCGGGAGGATGCCGTGCACGACCCCCTCTTCCGCGTCGGTGATCAGTTCACGCCTCCACTCACCTGGGCGGTACATGAACAGTGAGACGCGATCTCGATAATCGGGCGAGACCGCCCGCGATCCCGTGAGTGGAAAGTTCACCAGCACGTTCTGGCCCGTGCCTTCGATGTCGGCGAACCGCAGCCGGTGCGAAGTCGGCACGCGATCGATCTCCTTGATCGACCACAGGCCCCTGGGATCCCCCTGGTGCGTCAGGATGGACACGACGCCGAGGCTTCTCGCGTACACGTTCGAAAACTCGTGCGCGAGCGCGACCTCGGGAATCCCATCGCCGTCGACGTCATAGGCCGCGGCGTTGATCGGCTGGTTGATCCCGGTGACCAGGACATGTCTCTCCCAGCCGGGATTCTCGTACCACCGAAGCTCCGTGAGGCCACTGGCCAGCGCGATGATGTCCGGCTTCCCGTCATGGTTGAGATCGGCGACGACGACCTGGTAGCCGCCTGAGAGTCCGGTGTCGATCGTGCGGTTGACGAAACGCGCGGTGGGCGAGTCGCCGGACGCCGGCGTGACAGTAGCCTGTGGCGCCTTCGTCTGTGCGCTGATGACGACGGCGGCGATTGAGGCGACGAGGAAACCGACGAGGGAGAGGCTATTCGCGGGTCTCGCCATGGGGCCTCCGGGAAGAGGCCAGATCGTAGCACGCGCCCCCCAGAGCGCAGCCAGATCGTCACCGCGACAGTGTGCGCCCGATGGTACCGTCGAGATTGACCCGCAGGCTCTTCGCCGGGCCGGCGAACATGACGACGATGGCGGCCGCCGCATAGAGGTGTGGCGGGCGCAGCAATTCGAAGCGAGCCGTGATCAGCATCAGAATGAGCGGCATCAACACGAGCGATACGCCATTACATTTCGTCGCAGGCCAGCGCCGTGAGTACCCCCCACCAGACGGCATCTCGAAGGGAATTGATAGGCCCCCATCCAAACCTGAAGGGCCACGACAGCAACCAGGAAGACGGACGAACAACGCCATGGACCGCGGCCACCGGGAACGTGGGCGCAGGTCATTCGCGATGAGCTGCGTCAGCTACGTCCTGGCTTGGAAGAGTCAGGGAGAACCACCGGGCGGCCGAAAATTCGTCGCGGAGATCGATCGGCGGCACTCTTGGCCTGCTTAATAAACGCGCCCCCGCAGCGATTTATCTTTCTTCATCGCGGACTTTCTGAACGCGCCACTCCAGGCAGTACGGTACCATATGCCTTTGGCCCGGCGTCACGCCCCTGTTGGGCCATAAATTTAAGTGTGTTACTGAACTGTGACTTGATACATGTCGGGTAATTCCTGTAGGATGCAGCACAAAGAGGACCCGACCGGTAGACTTGTCAACTCGTTGCTGCAGTCGCATCGCGCTTGTCTCCGCCGCAACGCCCCCCAGCCTTGACCCACGCCGCGTCGCACGCTCGATCACAGTCCTGACAGTGGCTCTACGAGCCGCAACAGCGCCGGCGCCACCAGACGAAGGGCGACCATGAAACTGCAATGCGTCCGACCGTTCATTTCCACGTGCGTCGGGCTGGCTGTGCGGATGGCTCGTCGGCGGCGCCGTGACGCTTCTGGCGAGTAGCGTCGGCGCCGGGTTTCCTTCCCAGACGGCCGACACGCAGTCGTGTCCCGCGATGAGCCTGGATGCGCCAGCGTCGTCCGCGACCGTGGGTTCGACATTCTACGCGGCAGGCTGGGCGATCGATCTCGGCGCGGACAGCGGTACGGGGGTGGACGCGGTGCATGTATGGGCGTACCCCGATCCGGGGTCCGACCAGCCGCCCGTGTTCCTGGGTGTGGCGTCGTATGGCGGCGAGCGGGCCGACGTCGGTGCCGCGTTCGGTGCGTCGTTCACGTCCTCGGGTTTCTTCTTGCCGGTTTCGAGTCTCTCGCCCGGGAGTTACCGGATTGAGGCGTTCGCGCACAGCACCGTGACCGGGACCTTCAACAAGGTTCGGACGGCGGAAATAACAGTCGCCGGTCCCCTCACGGCTCCCGCGATGAGCCTGGATGCGCCAGCGTCGTCCGCGACCGTGGGTTCGGCATTCTACGCGGCAGGCTGGGCGATCGATCTCGGCGCGGACAGCGGTACGGGGGTGGATGCGGTGCATGTGTGGGCGTACCCGATCCGGGGTCCGACCAGCCGCCCGTGTTCCTGGGTGTGGCCTCGTATGGCGGCGAGCGGACCGACGTCGGTGCCGTGTTCGGTGCGGCGTTCACGTACTCGGGTTTCTTCTTGCCGATTTCGAGTCTCTCGCCCGGGAGTTACCGGATTGAGGCGTTCGCGCACAGCACGGTGAGTGGAACCTTCAACAGCGTGCGCACGGCGGACGTGACAGTCAGCGGTCCTCTCATGGCGATCGACGCGCCGGATTCAGGCGCAGTGCGGTCGGGGCCGTTCGTGGTGTCTGGGTGGGCGCTCGATCTGAGTGCCGCGAGCGGTCTGGGCGTCGATGCGATCCACGTCTGGGCGTTTCCGGTGGGCGGCGGGCCGCCGATCTTCGCGGGAAGCGGCGTCTACGGGGCGCCGCGCCCGGACGTCGGCGCGATCTTCGGGAGCCAGTTCACCAATGCCGGCTATAACACCTGGGTGAGACTCCCGGACGGCACGCCGAGCGGCGCCTATGATTTCGTCGTCTATGTGCACAGCTCGATTACGAACACCTTCAATCAATCCAGGGTGGTGCGCCATCACTGTCTACGACAGGGTAAGTCGAAGTGAACGCGGAAATCGCTCGCCAGGCAGGAACGGGAGGGGGTGCGAATCGAGATCCCCACGGGCGAGCATCACGTAAAGCCAGGACAGTGTGCTTTGTTGTGCTTACTTGCTTGGGCGCCTGTCGATCGTCAACCCGGTTCGCGATTCAATCGTCTGGAGAATGCCGGCCCAGTTCTCGTCTGCGAGCTGCAGGACCAGGTAGTCAGTGCTGGTCTGCAGCGTCAGCCAATGTCGGGATGATCTGAACATGCCCGGGATGTCGAGCTTTTCGGGCGGCGAACTGAGCGAAGGATCCCACTGCGGATCCTTCGAGCGGCTGTAAGTGCCGCGCACCAGATGCCCATACGAGATCGACCGCAGGGCAGTGCCGCCCTTCTTGGGGACGAGGCTCATCTGGCCGGCGGCCAGATTCAGCACGACTTCCTGGTCATCCGCCTTGGTCCCCTTGACTTCCAACATCTTCACATTGACGAACGCGACCGGCGGATCTGTTGCGACGGCAGGATTGGCCCGGCCGCGAGGCGGAGACGTCGCGCCGGCCACCGAAGGCGGTCCACCGGCTGCGGAAGATGTGCCGCCGACGGCTGTCGGCGCCCCAGTAGCCGCGCCGCTCCGGCGCTGAGCTCCCGGCCGCGCGTTGGCGCGGCAGTCGTCGTCACCGGACCCGGGGACGATGCCTGGGATGACGCTGTCTTCGCGGCAGTCGTCGAGGGCACTGTCTCCGGCGTCTTAACTGCCGGGGCCGCCTGGGCCGGTGGGGCGGAGGCGGGCTGAGGTGGTGGTGCGACGGCCGGCGCTGGAGCGGCAGCCGCGGGTGCGGTGCCCGGTACAGACGCCGGCGCGGCGGCGGGCGTCCGCGACCTTATCAAATACCCTCCGACGCCGATGAGCAGCAGCACGATCAGTGCCCCACCAGCGACGAGCGCGGTGAGATTGCTTCTCTTCAACGTGATCGTTGCGGGTCCTTTCGAGTGCTCGGTGACGGCGCTCGATGCTGGTGCCGGCCGTGCGGATGCGACGGTCGGGGCTTCGATGTCGACGGCGAGCGTCGTCGCCGGCCGGTCGCTTGGTACGCCGGCGGTTGTGACCGCGTCGAGTGGAAACCCCGAGACCCCACTTCGCAGCGCCTGGGAGAACTCCTCGGCCGTCTGAAACCGGGCAGCCGGCAATTTCGCCAGCGCCCGCGCGGTCACCATTTCGAGCCAGACTGGCGCGCCCTCTCTCGCAAGCCGGACGGGCGTCGGCAAATCCTTCACCTGTGATTGCGCGACGGCAAAGGGCGTATCGCCTCTGAAAGGCAGTTTGCCTGTCACCAGGCGGTACAGCACGACTCCCATCGCGTACAGGTCGGTCCGCGCATCGACCTCCTGTCCGAGCACCTGCTCGGGCGCCATGTAAGCCGGAGTACCCATCATGAACCCGGCGTTGGTGATGTGGTCGGTGCCGGCGACGCGCGCAATGCCGAAGTCCATGATCTTGATGATGCCCGATTCGGTCATCATCAGGTTCGCCGGTTTGAGGTCGCGGTGGACGACGCCCATGCGATGCGCGTGGCCAAGCGCGGTCAGGGCCTGTGTGCACAAGTCGGCCGCGCGCTCGGGCGCAAGCGCGCCCGCCCTGTCGATCAGGCGCTCGAGCGTTTCGCCGCGCACGAACTCCATGACCATCAGCCACTGGTCGTCGTGCTGCAGCAGTTCGTAGATCGTGGCGATGCCGGGATCGTTCAGCCGCGCGACGGTCACGGCCTCGGCGCGGAAGCGCTGGACGACTTCGGGATCGTTCAACTCGGGATTGAGGACCTTGATCGCAACATCCCGATCCAACGTCTCGTCATGGGCGCGGTAGACCGTGCCCATTCCGCCTCGTCCGATCTTGTCCAGGACCCTGTATTTGCCGACGTTCTGGCCGACCATGTGAAATGTCTTCCTCGCGGAACCCGGGAGGGAAGCCCCCGAAGTCTAAGTTGGCGGTCGCGGGTTGTCAAACGTCCGCATCGCGCGTGCGTATCGCGCCATGCCAAGTGTTACCGAAGGACGTATCGTCGCGCCATAAGTGGTGTTACCGAGCTGGTGTGTCTGGAGAGGGCACCGGCGTGGGGCCCCAGGCGAAATCGGAGTTATCCGGCGCAGACCCGGGTTCGGTACGTGCGGGCGAAGACCCGGCGGAGAAGGGCCGGCTGTTGGCGGAAGCGATCAGCGTGACCGGGTATCACCGCAAGGCGCTGATGAGCGTGGCGCCGGCGGCCGCCGTAAACGAAAGCGTGATCGAGGCGCTCCGCGGCAATTGCTGCGACGCAGACAGAAGTCCTCCGACACGGATCCGGCGGCTGACTGAATGAGCCATTTCGCCGGCCCGGGCACGAGTCCGTAGTGGCGCGGCGATTGCTTACCGTTCTCTTCTCGCCGAGCCCTCTTCCCCAGGAGATGTGTCCACAATGAAACGTCTTAAAACGATTGCGATAGTCCTGTCGGTAGGTACGCTGGTTCTGTTGGTGGCGCCGCGCGCGGACGCCTCGGCGATCCTGGTGACGACCCGGGCAGGCATGTTGGCGAACGACTTTATCGACTGGGGCAGCTTCGGGGCAGCCTTCACTATCCCCGCAAATCCGTCGACCGGCACGACTAATCTCGGCGTCGGCTTCAGCGTCAGTCAGACACTGAGCGGACCCTTCGAGCGACTTGACGAGGGCAACGGCTGGCTGGGAAACTTCGCCCCCGGCGATCACCTGCTGGTGCCCCAAGAAGTCGGTTCGACGAGCGCCAACGCCATCACGCTGGACTTCAATTCGCTAGTGTTCGGCGGCGGCGCCCAGATTCAGGCCGATTTCCGTGGCGCGTTTACTGCTCGAATCACTGCGCTCGACGGGTTAGGCAACCCCATCGCGTCATTTATTGAAGCCGGGACAGCGGACGCCTCCGGTGACAACAGCGCCATCTTCATCGGCATCCTGAGTGACACGGCGAACATCGACAAACTTGTGTTCAGCCTGGACAGCGCGGCCCTTGGAACGGTCGGCGACTTCGCGATCAACCGGGTCAGCCTGAGCGATGGACCTGTGGCGATCCCGGAACCCGCGACACTGTCGTTCCTGGGCCTCGGCCTCGCGGGCCTCGTCGCCCGCCGCGGCAAGCGCTGAAAATCCGATCAAGCGCGCTCCATCTTCCACCGGGCCGCTTGTTCTGACTAGGCGACGGGAGAATCCCCGGGCACTCAGTCGAGCGGTCCGGCGATTGGCTGTTCACTGGCCGAAGGTTGATGCCGCATCGCGTCCGTCACGAGCGCGCAAGGCGAAGGTGATGCGCACCGTGCGGGATTGACTGAAGGTATTTGTAATCGAGCTGTGCGCGTAAACGACGAGATCATATTCAGCGCTGGGCGTGCCGGCCGGGAGTGCCACCGATGTGCTATAGCCGGCATTGGTGAACTGGCTCCCGAAAATCGCGCCGACGTCCGGGCGCGGCGCCCCGTAACCGCCGCTGCCGACGAAGATCGGCGGCCCTCCGCTTACCGGAAATGCCCAGATGTTGATCGCATCGACGCCCGTGTCGCTTGCGGCACTCAGGTCGAGTGCCCACCCTGACACCACGAACGGTCCAGATTGCCAGGCGCCCGGGGCTGGCGCGTCGATTGCCATGAGCGGACCGCCCACTGTCACGTCCGCCGTCCGCACGTCGAATGTGCCGGTCACCGTGCTGTGCGCGAACGCCGCAATCCGATAGGTCCCTGGCGACAGACTCACAATCTGCAGAAGGAAGCCGGAGTTTGTGAACGGCTCACCGAACGCCGCGCCGACATCGCTCCGCGCGCCGCCATAAGTGGCCTCACCCAGAAACACGGCCGGGTCGCCGGACCCGGGATTGGGGTACGCCCAGACCTGCACCCCATCCACGCCTGTGCCGCTGTCCGCGCCGAGATCGATCGCCCAGCCCGCTGCGTAGAATGCCGACCCCACGATCGCGAGCGACACCGGCGCATCCAGCGCCATCGCGGGACACGGTTGCGTGTCGCTCTGCGAAGGTCGCCCGGCGTCGACGCCACGCGCCATAAGTGTCACGGTCCCGCCGATGAGCCATCCGCAGAGTAGCCCCAGGCACATGGAAATGAACGGTCGGAAGCGTTGCAGCTTCATGGTCGCCCTATCGTCCGGTGGCGCCGGCACTTCAGTGGCTCGTTAGAGCCATTGTCAACACTTTGATCGAGGGTGCGACGAGCGGGTCAATGCTGGGGACGTTGCGACCGAGACAAACGTGATGCAATGCAGCAACGAATGACAAGTTCTACCTGTCAGATCCTCTTTGCCGGCATCTTACTGAATAACTTGGGTGCAATCAAGCGCGCGTATCGCGCCGTGCTAACTGTTATCGAAGGACCAATCGTCGCGCCATAAATGGTGTTACCGAAGCCGGTGTGCCACGGGAGGGCACCGGCGTGGGGCCACAGGCGAAATCGGAGTATCTGGCACTGACCCGAGATCGGTATCTCCGGGCCAAGAGTCGAACGGAGAAGGGGCGGTTGCTGCGGGAGGCGATGAGCGTGACGGGCTACCACCGCAAGGCGCTCATCCGCGCGTGGCGGCGACCCGAGCGGGCCGAGCGAGGGCGCCGACGGCGGGGCCGGGCGCGGCGCTATGGACCGGCGGTGATCCGCGCGTTGAAGCTGATCTGGGTGGCCGCCGGCTATCCCTGGTCGGCGCGATTGAAGGCGCTGCTGCCGCTGTGGTTGCCCTGGGCGCGCAAGCGGCTGTCGCTGAAACCCGCGCCGTGCTGGGCAAAAGCCAGGTGCGTGTGCAGGAAGCGCTCGACTGCTTGCGGACCCAGTTGCCGTTTTCCCTGCGTGGGATCGATTCGGATAACGAGCTACCGCGGCTGTCAAGCGTACAGATCTTCTCTGATCTGGCAATTCGCCAGCAATGTTCATACGCATCGCGTCAAGCGGATTCCGCCTCTTGCAGACGTCACGTTCACCATAGTCACACGCAGTCCATCGGTGGCTGCGACTGAGCTTCACACAACGTTGGGGTCCAGGCGGAAGGTCCGAGCATTATCTACGAGGTCGACGCCTCGACGGCCCTGGGCGAAGGGATCCTGCCGCTTGGTCTCGTGGCTTCCGGGAAGCGACGATAGTCGGTGCCGGTGGTGATCATGGCGTAGGCGACGCGGGCGACCTTCGCGGCCACGGCGCTGTAGGCCTTCCGACGCCGATCCGGGTTCTTCGGATCGGGTCGAATGTAATCTTCAAACTTCCGGCGGAAACTGTTTTGTTGCATGCGGATGGCGACGGTGCCGGCCATCCAGAAAGCGTAGCGCAGGCGCGCATTGCCGCGCTTGGAGAGATGCGTGGTCCCGCGGAATTGCCCGGATTGCTCCGTGCAGAGATCGAAGCCGCAGTACTTGAGAAATTGCCGGACGTGCCCGAAGCGCCGGAGATCGCGGGCCTCGGCCAGAATCAGCATGGCGAGAATCGGGCCCACGCCGGGCAGGGTCTGCAGGCGGATGAAATCCGGGTGCTCGCGCAGTCGCTCGACGGCGTCGGTCTCGAGGCGCTTCCGCAAGCGGCAGAGCTGCTGGTATTCCACGAGGACGATCCGAAACAGGCGCATGGCCTCAGAATCCTCCGCCACCGGGAGGCCGGCGCTGGTCTGCGCGGTGTCGTAGAAATCCGCCAGCCACCGGCGCTTGTCCGCCTTGTGACCGCTCACCGCCTTGAGCGCCGCCGCGACAAATGCGGCTTTGGAATACTGCCGTACCGCGGCCGGGCAGGGCGTCAGTCGGAGGACATCGGTGAACCACTCAGCGCGGGAGCTGTGCAGGTACGGCTCGGCCTCGGGAAAGAACAACGGGAGATGGTGCGTCACCAGGCTGTGGTACACCCGGACTTTCCGGAGGGAGACCTGCTGATAGGTGTTGGCCATTTCCTGCAGGTCCAGGTAGCCAGTGGCCATCGGATCGACAAACCGCTGAGTGGCCCCCGTCTTGAGCAAATGCAGGATCACCTGCGCGTCCTTCGGGTCGTTCTTGTCCCACGAGTTGTACAACGCCTCGCGTGTGCGTGCGACGGCCAGGGAAGAGACTTGGTGCAACCGAAAGCCGGCGTCTCCCAGCCAGAACGCGATCGGCCGGTGATAGTCGCCGGTCGGTTCGAACGCGATCTCGCAGGGTCGCTTGAGGTCGCGCAACCGCTGAACGAATCGGTCGATGTCCGGCCGGGTGTTGGGCACTCTGAGCACGTGGCGCTGGTGCTCCGCCATTTCGATCAACACCTGATGCTGCGCTTTCGCCACGTCAATCGCGACCCACACGCAGTGGGCCGTGGTAGAAACATGTGGGGTCATGGCTGGTCGTCTCCTCTGGTCTGAGTTGTGGCAAACCCATTCTAGAGAAGCACTTGACTGGCCCTGACCTCGTTGGGTGAAGGTACTATGGGTCCGAATTCATCAACGCGCATCTCCACGGCTACTGCAAAGTGCATGACATTCAATTCACGCGCGGGCGCCCGTATAAGAAAGACGACAACGCGCACGTCGAACAGAAGAACTGGACCCACGTGCGGAAGCACATGGGCTACCTCCCCTACGACACGGAGGCGGCGGTCGTGGCGATGAACGAGGTCTATGCCGATCTGCGGCTCTTGGAGAACCTGTTCTTGCCGTCGGTGAAGCTGCAGACCAAGGAACGGGTTGGTGCGCGGCTGCGACGCCGCTACGGGCCGCCGTGCACACCCCTGGATCGGGTGCGGGCCTGTCCGCAGGCCGACCGCGCGAAAGTCGCCGCGCTGGTCGCGTTACGCGATCGCCTCGATCCATTCGCTCTGGCGGCGCGGATCGATCGCAAACTCGAGCGCGTCTACGCCCTCGCCCGCGTGCGGCGTGGCCGCCCGATCGCGATGGCGGGGGCGCGGCGGCCCCGAAGATCAAAACCCCTGGTCTTCGGTAACGCCCGCGCTCACCCGCGAGCGCTCACGATCGCGACGCGCACGTCGGGTGCAGCGCGTGTCGGGCCGCATGTTCATGAACGGCCCACCCAGTAAGTCGGGCGGCGTCGCAGATTCATTACTGCCAGAACCCGCACCGTCTCGGGCTGGATCGTATACAAGACCCCGTAACGAAACCGTCGGCACAGGCGGCGTCGGACGCGGCCCCGAATTACGGGGCCGGCTTCCGGATGTTCGAGGATGGCGTCGGTGCAACGCTGGACGTCAGCGAGGAACGCCGCGCCAAGCCCAGCCTGTTCTCGGTCGTAGTACCTGCGCCGCATCGTTGAGCTCACGCTCAGCAAACTCGTGAAAGGAGAGGACCATTCACGAAAGCCGCGCCTTCGCGTCCCGGAACACGTCTGCCGCGGGTCGTCCGGATCCAACCGTCGAATCCCACGCCGCGTCCCGGCGCTCCGCCTCTTCGCCCCAGAGTTGCTCGTTCTCCTCATCGGAGAGGCTCTCGAGGCTGGCCAGCAGCCGCTCGGCCAAGCGCGCCCGCGCCTGCGGCGCAAGCTTGAGGGCTTCGGCTTCCAGTTCGTCGATGCTCATGCCCGGATTCTACGCCTTCCGCGGATCGTTTCGATCGTCGGCCCAGCACCATTTATGGCGCGACGAGACGCCGTTCGGTAACACCTATTTATGGCTCGACAGGACGTGCGTGGGCCATCGGCCATCGAGGGCAAGGCGCCGCCCGTGTTTCAGAATGCCAGTTTCGACGGAAGGTATTTCGCGATGAGGGCCTCGTAGTAGGGACGCAAGGCGCGCCAGTCCGGCGGCTGCGGCGACTTTGAATAGAGATCGTAGGGGTTGAACTTCCGCACCCATGTGAGCATTTCCCGATCATGGTCGTTGCACAACCAGTCGTACTCGCCCTCACGGTGCCACGCATAGAACGAGTGATACCGGATCATACTCAGCGCGGGTTGGGGCAGATACGGCTTGAGCACATGGTAGAGATACTCGTCGTGCCCCCAGGAGAGGAGCACCCGATCGAGTCCACAGTGTTCTTCGTACACGCCGAGCCGCGTGTTGTATCGCGGATCATTCGAATCAGGATTTGCCGCGAAGAATTCGGGATAGACGATGCGGTCGCTGAACCGGCAGCCGACCGGGAACGTGTCGCCGACGACCGCCCACTGCGGCTCGCCGTACAGACAGAGCACCTTTCCCAAATCGTGGAGCAGTCCCACGAGGACGAACCAGTCCTCGTGGCCATCGGCGCGAATGGCCTCCGAGGTCTGCAACAGATGTTGCAGCTGATCCAGCGCGATATCCGGATCCGAGTCATCGACGAGCGTGTTGAGATAGTCGAGGGCCTCGAACACGCTCATGCGGCGGCGCTGCAGCGGCAGAAACTCCGCCCGCTTGGCCCGCACGAAGTCGTACGTCTGGTGCCGATGATTCTCTTCGTAGAATCGGCGCACCGATTCGCGCGCGGGGGAGTCGTAGTTACGATACTCGGAGCGGGCCTTCTTGCCCGGGTCCGGATAGACCTGCTGGACGACGAAGTCCTCCCAGGCGTGACCGACATCTCCCGTACCCGGTTTGGCGGCAGGTGGCGCATCCATCGGAACCTCCAAGTCTTCCGCATATCGTCGCGCCGATGCCGCGGCGATGCAAGGCGGTTCGATGCGTGCGGGCGTTCCCGCGGGCGCGCTAAGCTAGTCCAGGCCGTCATGGCTCAACCAAGGACCCTCCCATCGGTCTCGTTCGTGATTCCCGTGCGCAACGACGCACGGCGCCTGGGCGACTGCCTACGCAGCACCCCGGTTCACCTGGGTCAGGCGTTTCCGGTTGCGGTCGTGTACGACCTGGGCCGGGCGCTGGCGCTGATTGTGCGCGTCGGTCATCGAACGCGTCGGTCTGGGGAGGCCTCGTCTTCCCCTGACAAGACGGTCACCCGCAGTCTCGACTCGTGATGTCTTCGTGTTTCGCCTTGGTGGCGCGGGCGGGCTGAGGTGACTGCAGTCTCGCCGGCACGGCGCGGAAGCGCTGGAACGGCAGATGGCAATCGTGCTTGCGGAGAAAACTCAGGAAGCGCTTGTAGTCGCCGGACGGCATGTTGAACAGTTTCGACCAGCATCCGGTAATTGCCGTTCGTCCCGTTCGAGGCCCGTCTGGATGACCTTTCGCAGGTCCGCGCGCGTCAGGTCGCGCGCGACATAACAGCGGATACACGGCCGACCAGAACGATTCGCCGCGGTCGAGCATCAGCGACGCCAATCCCTGGGCCTGGGTGTTTGCGTGGGGAGCCCCGCCGCGGGGCCGGCAGCGTGGCCGTTGGAATGCCGGCGGCCGCCTGACTTCGGCCGGCAGGTCGGCGAGCTCCACGACCGGGCCGTTGCCTTCAGCACGATCCGCTCCACGACGTTCTTCAGCTCCGCACATTGCCAGGCCAGCGATGCGCCACCAGGGCATCCATGGCTTCGGGCGAGAGCTCGCTGGCGGCGTCTGGTGCACCTGCCGATAGGAGTGGAGGAAGTAATTCACCAGAAGCGGGATGTCCGCCGGTGCGTTCCCGCAGCGGCGGGATTGACAGGCGAATCACGTTCAACCGGAAGTAGAGATCTTCCCGGAACTTTCCGTTGGCCACCTCAGCCTCGAGGTCGCGGTTGGTCGCGGTGACCAGGCGCACGTTCACCCGCGTGTGCGACCGATCGGCGCCGACGCGCTGAATCTCACCGGATTCGAGGAAGCGGAGGAGCACGGCCTGCATCCGCGGGCTCATCTCGCCGACCTCATCCAGAAACAGGGTGCCGTTCGGCGCCATTTCCAGCAGTCCGGGCTTGTCACGGTAGGCGCCCGTGAAGCTTCCACGGACGTGGCCGAACAGCTCGGATTCGAGGAGCGAGTCGGGGAGGCCGGCGCAATTGAGCGTGACGAGCGGCGCCGAGGCCCGCGTGCTGCGGTGATGAATCAGCCGCGCCACCACCTCCTTGCCGACACCGGTTTCACCCGTAATCAGGACCTTGGCATCGGAGCGGGCGGCGACGTCCGCCTCGGATTCAACCAGGCGGATGGCATCGCTCTGCCCGACGAGCCATCACTTCCTTCTGTCTTGCAATGACCGACAAGGTGCGGGTTCCTTCCGTTGGGGCGACAAAGGTCTCGGAGGCCAGATACTACTGGTACCTCGCACCCCCGTCAAACCACTAAGGTCGTAGTGCCTCTAAAACTTTGGTGTGGTATCGGCTGTGGACTCAGAGAGTTAGCGGATTTCAGGGTTGTGATTTCCGGGGCCTGATGGCCTCGAATTCAACCTGGCCGGTTCGCAAAAAGTCCCTTCTTTCGTTGACTTTTCTTGACTGAAGTCCGTCGTGGCGAAACCTTTTTTCCGCCGCCGGCCACCGTTTCCGCGGGGGAATCTCACCTAAACCTCTCTATCCGCAGGCGATACCTCCGGGCTCGGCCTCGCGGCGGCGGTGGTGATTCTCTTGCACCCGAAGCTGGGCATTGTGGCAACGATTCGACAAGACGGACACGTTCAACTGATCGGGACCAGCCGCGCCATCTCGGAATTGAAAGCCGAGGTCGAGCGCGTGGCCCGCTCCGACGCCAAGGTTCCTTCATCACCGGGGAAAGTGGGTCGGGCAACAGGCTGTCGGGATATTTCTTGCAGGCTTCCTCCGCCGCGCTGGCCTACGGCATGCTGAGCGAACCGCTTCTCGCCCAGGTGGCGCGCGGACAGGTCGCGTTTCCCGATGGCGCCATCCGTATCAATGCCAATGAGAACCCGCTGGGCCCTTGCAAGGCTGCGCGCGAAGCCGTCATCGCTATCACGCCCGAGGGCGGACGCTACCACTTCAACCTCACCGAAGAATTGGTCAAGACCTTTGCCGACCAGCAGGGACTTAAGCCCGAGCTTGTCATGCCGTTTCCGGGCTCGACGCCGGGCCTTTACTACACCGTTGCGGCTTTCACTTCTCCGAAGGCGGCATTCGTTACCGCAGAACCTGGCTATGAAGCTGGCGCAGGCGCGGCGAAGGCTGTCGGCGCGCGCGTCGTGAGCGTACCACTCACGAAGGCCTGGTCGCATGACGTAAAGGCCATGCTCGCTGCCGCTCCCGATGCCGGACTCTTCTACATCTGCACGCCCAACAATCCGACAGGCACGCTCACCAGCCACGAAGACATTGAGTATCTGGTCGAGAACAAGCCCAAAGGTTCCATTGTGATGGTCGACGAGGCCTACATTCACTTCAGCGACGCGCCTTCCTGCATCGACATGGTCAAGGCGGGCAAAGATGTTGTGGTTCTGCGTACCTTCTCCAAACTCTACGGCATGGCCGGATTGCGCTGCGGATTTGCCATCGCGCGCCCCGACCTGCTGAAGAAGATTGACGCCTACGGCGGAATGGATCCGATGCCCGTGACCGCCAATGCTGCGGCCATCGCCAGCCTCAAAGATGCCACCCTCATCGCACAGCGCAAGGCCTCGAATACAGAGGTCCGTCAGATGACCTTCGGATGGCTCGATCGCAACGGCTACCAGTACTCGCCGTCAGTCTCAAATTGCTTCATGCTGAAGGCAAACAAACCGGCGAAAGAAGTCATCGCCGCCATGGCCCACCAGAAGGTCTTCATCGGACGCCCCTGGCCCTCCATGCCCGACTGGGTCCGCATCACCGTGGGCACACAAGCCGAGATGGAGCAGTTCCAGGTGGCCTTCCAGAATGTCATGAAGGGCACCGCCGTCGGACGCACCTACGACCCACTGCTCGAGCGCAACCTCGACGGAGTCATTCGCCTCGCCTAGAGTTGGATCTCGCGCTGATAAGGCGAGTCGGGTGCCGCATTCAAGCGGCCCGCCTTTGGCCGCTTGAGTGGGGGTTTCGTCCGAACTGTGGCACCGCTTCAGCGGTGCATTTACCGTCGCCATAGGCCTTCGTTTCAGCCGCTGCGGTAATCGCTTGCCACCCTCTACTGCGGCACCTCTTTCCGCGTAAATGTGTACCCATCGCGAAACAAAAACTCCGCCGCCGGACAATCGCGTTTCTTTCTGATAAGTGTACAAATTCCGTCGCACCACGATGCTGATGCGCACATCCACTTTCTTATCGTTCTCTGTTCCGGTACCCGTCAGTAACAACTTCCCTCGACCAGTCTTGGCAAACTCCGCCAGCCCCTCCACTTTGTAAGTGTCGCTGGAATGATCCCGGTCTGACGTGATCGTCGCCGTTCCCGCCGAGGCTTCAAGCACAACCGTGGACAACTCTTTCACCGTCTTGTTCGGCCCGTCATCGTAGGTGTACGTAAACTGCGCGGACTTGCCGTCCGCACCGGGCTTCACTGTAAGCCACGTTGGCAGGAACACCCGCTCGTTATCGCTGTAGTCGCGGTACTCAAGCTGTCCAACCCATTCGCCCACAATACCTGAATACAAGCCAGGCGAAACGGTCGCCTGCTGTTGCGCTGCCATCGCCATCGCGCACAATAGCGCCGTCATGCCAATCACACAGACCCTCATCGCTCTGCTCATCGGCCGTATTCGTTCTGCCGCTTCTCGGCGTGGCGTTCCAATCCAAACTGGATAAGCCGGTCGATCAGCTCGGGATACTTCAGCCCGCTTGCCTCCCACAGCTTCGGATACATGCTGATCGACGTGAACCCTGGCATGGTGTTGATTTCGTTGACGTACATCTTTCCGGAACGCGGGTCCATCAGGAAGTCCACGCGAGCCAGCCCTGCGCAGTCCACCGCCTGGAATGCTGCGATGGCCAGCTTCTGCACTTCTTTCAGCTTTCCCTTAGGTAACTGCGCGGGAATGATCGGCCGCGACCCTTCTACCAGGTACTTCGCGTCGTAATCGTAGAATTCCTTGATCGGAACGATCTCACCCGGAACCGAGGCGATTGGGTTGTCATTTCCAAGCACCGAACACTCAATCTCGCGCGCCTTGGCCTTGTCTCCGCCAACTCCCTGCTCGATCACCAGCTTGCGATCGAATCGCGCCGCCTCGTCCATCGCCTCCGTCAGTTCTGACGGCCCATGCACCTTGCTGATGCCCACCGACGATCCCAAATTCGCCGGCTTCACGAACACCGGATATTTCAGCGCCCCCTCAATCAGCTTGCGGGCCTTCTTCGGCTGTTCGCGCCACAGACTGCGCAGCACCGTCACGTGCTTCACGATGGGCAGCCCAGCATCGCGGAACAGCCGCTTCATCACATCCTTGTCCATGCCGGCTGCCGAGCCCAGCACGCCCGCGCCAACATATGGAATGTCCGCCAGCTCCAGCAGGCCCTGGATAGTTCCGTCTTCGCCAAACGTCCCGTGCAGCACTGGAAAGATGACATCCACGTTGATGGAGTTCGCTGCCGCATGAGTTTCTGGAGCGTCGCTCTCAAATGGCATCAGCGACGAGTGATCATGTCCTGGCATCGGAGGAACCACCACACCTTCACCCTTCGCCAAGCACGGCTGCCGCCGAGGTCGCTTGCGGATCACCCGCTCGCAGATGTCGTGACTCAGTCTCCGCAGCCTCGTCGCCCTTGAGCAGGCGCTCGGCATGCGCCGCCGTTACCCAGCGGCCTTCCTTGGTGATGCCAATGGGCACCACTTCGTATTTCTTCTTGTCGATGGCATTCAGCACCGAAGCCGCCGACAGCAGCGACACCTCGTGCTCGCCACTGCGCCCGCCAAACAACACGCCCACGCGGATCTTCTTCATATTTGCAGTTTAAATCGGCAGACTGTGGAAGGCGTTAGCTGCCGAGGTGCCCGGTTTCCTTCGCCGCCTGCTCAAGGCTCTCCACCGTCCCCAAGTCCCGCCAGTACGCCCCATCCGCTCGAAACGCCACGAACCTCTCGCCTTCGCTCGCCAGCCGCAGATAGCTCTCGATGATCGAGAACGCCCCGTCTTCGGACATCATTTCCAGCATTCGCGGCGAAATCACATGCACTCCGCAAAACGCCAGCGGGCACAGCGGCTCAGCCTGCCGCACCAGTTCCGTGCGGTCTTCGTTCACGAATCGCCGCCCACACAGCAGACCCTCTTGGTCAAACAGGAGTTGTCGCGAACTCTTCCGCTCCTGCACTGCCAGCGTCGCCAGCGCTCGCTGCGAGCGGTGAAATTCCACCATTCGCGCCAGATCAATATCACTGATCACGTCCACGTTGTGCAGCAGGAACGGCTCGTCGCTCCGTCCTCCTAGAAAGAACCACGCGGCCTTCTTCAACCCACCGCCAGTATCGAGCAACACATCTTCGCGCGAAATCTCGACGTTGCATGCCGAAGTTGTCCTTCCCGGCGAGGTACGGCACCACAAGATCCGCGAAATGATGCACGTTGACAATGACGTCCGTCACTCCGAACTCACGCAGACGGGCTGAATGTGATTTCCAGCAGAGTCCGGCCGTTGATTTCGACCAGCGCCTTCGGATGGGAATCGGTCAGCGGACGCAGCGCGTGCCCATCCCAGCCGCCAGCACCATGGCCTTCATCGGCTCGCGCCTTCCAGTTCCCGATGCCGCAGCACGACCTCTACACCGCGCTCGCGCAGGTGCTTCGCCATCTGCTCGGCCAGATAAACCGAACGATGCTGCCCGCCGGTGCAACCGAACGATACGGCCAGATTCTTGAAACCTCGCGACTGGTAGCTGCTCACGCTGGCATCCACCAGCGACTTCACATTGGAGAAGTACTGATGCACGCTCTCCTAGCTGGTTCAGATAATCGGCGACCGGCGCATCTCTTGCCGGTGAGTGGCTTGTACTGCTCCTCGCGCCCCGGATTCGGCAGGCTTCGTCGCATCAAAGACAAACCCGCCACCATGTCCTGTATCGTCGCTGGGCAGACCGCGATGAAACGAAAAGCTTGTAACGCGCACCGTGAGTTTCTCGGGCTCGGGTGTAAAGCCCTGCAGTTTCTCCGACCCCAGCATGGCGGTGAAGACTTCCATCAGTGCCGGCAACTCCACCGGCAGCTTCACGTTGTGCAGCAGCCATCGAATGTTCTTGAGCGCGTACGGGACGCTTTGCAGAAACACCGGCTTACGTTCGAAAAATCCACGGAACCCGTAGGCTCCCAACGCCTGCATCACGCGCACATAAACGAACGCGTAGTAATAGCGCATGAACTCTTCGCGATCGAGCGGGAGAAACGTCGCCAAGGTGTCCAGGTAATGCTCCAGCAATTGCTGGCGCAATGCCGGCGGCAGATCGGCCTTGGCATCAAACAGAATCGACGCAATGTCGTATTGCAGCGCCCCTTGCGCCCTCCCTGATAGTCGAGGAAGTAAGGACTCCCCTCTACCAGCATCACGTTGCGCGACTGAAAATCGCGATACAGAAAGTAGTTGCTGTCAGCCTCCAGCAAGGAACTCTGTCAGCCGCGCAAAGTCATCCTCCAGAGCCTGTTCGCTGAACGAAACTCCCGCCAGCCGCAGAAAATGATACTTGAAATAGTTCAGGTCCCAGGCAATCGACTGCCGGTCGAAGCTCGCTCGCGGATAGCACACGCTGTAGTCGATCTTGTCGCGCATCTCCACTTGGAAGCGCGGCAGAATTGTCACCACCTTGCGATACGCCTCCACAACCTCGGGCGCGATCTCGTCACCCTTGCGGTTTTGCGACAAGAACTGAAAGAGCGTCAGGTCGCCCAGGTCTTCTTCGAGGTACGCGCCCTGTCGAGCGCCTCCGCATAAATCTGCGGCACCGGCAGCCCGTTGCGCCGAAACGCCCGCGAGAACTCGACGAAAGCTGCGTTCTCCTCGCGCACGCCGTACAAAATCCCAATCGCCGTGTTGTCGTCGTTGGCGAGACGAATGATGTTGCGCCCCGACCCACCCAGTTGCCCTTGTAGCGGCAACATCCGGGTGGCTGGCGCGCGAAAATGCTTCTCGAACAGCTGGCGGAGGACGTCTACCATTATCAGTTTTCAGACTATACTGTCGTGCTTCTGCAAATTGTGCCTGGCGCACAGTAACTGAACGTTCGCCTCCGTAATGGATGTTCCACCTTTTGACCATGGCAGATCATGATCAAAGTGCAGCTCATTTGATGAGCCACATATCACGCACTTTCCGTTATCACGTTTCCAAACGGCAAGTTTTACAGCGGTAGGAATTATCCGCCGACGTGGCGCGCTGACCTTTGGTGTTGAATCAAAGTCTTCGTCACCTTCCACGGCAACCAAGCGAAACTTAAAGACAGATCGATAATTGTCTCGTTCGGTCCACGAATCTAGTAAATGAAAGACACCGTTATATGCCCAGATACCATCGCGAATCTTTTCGTATACTCGAACTCGCTCGGGAGGCCTGCCTTCCTTCTTGGTTTCCTGTGCGACTTGGTTAAATTTCCCGTTTTCAGTTAGCCGACCAGAGGCATTCCGCTCGGGTTGGTCTACAATTTTGGGCTCTGGACACTCGGACGTCTTGGGATGATCATGGCCTTCGTATATTAGAGTAGTTCCATTATCTTCCAATCGGTCATCGATATGGTGCGTTGGGGCGCAATGACATCAGAATGACGCAGTGGTTACCCCCGACTCTAAAGTTCATGCCACGTTGAAGGCTGACACCCTCTCGCCCACACATTTCAAAATAAGAGATGATGTTGTCGCTCAACGCTGATTTCAACTCCTCAGAGCATCTATCTTCCGATTGCCCACGAAGCCCGGTTCGCGGCAAATACGGGGATGTGGTTGTGCTACTCGAGTTCCGGACTTGACTCCACTATCAATAGGTTCCGAATTCGTCGGTGGGTGACGACGCTTCTCCCCTTGTTTTACTACTCAACCGAGAATACAGCCTTTCGGGTTGCAGACGCGTGACCAGCGGAATCCGTAGCCACCAGTTCGACCACATAGTTTCCCGGTTGCAGATGGTCCACCGGCAAGGGCACGCCCATCGGAATCACCGGGTTCCCAGGAATCACTGACGACCCTGTGTCCGGCACGCCCGCTTCGAGTTGGGCTTTCCCTGTTTTCTCGTCAACAATCCGCATCTTGAGCCCGACTTTCGGCGCTTTCTCGTCCGCGATCAGCGGTTCGTAGACTTCCAGATAGATGGCAACCCGCTCGGAGGTCTTGAAGCGGTTCGTGCCCGACGGCACCATTTGCAGGCCTTGAGTAACAAGGGGCGTCCGGTCTTGCAGCAATTGCTCGTCTAACGCCGTCGACATTTCCGACACTTTGTAGAACTGTTTGCTCAGCGCCAGCTCGCTGATCCCGAATTTCTTTGGATCGTAGTGGTCCACAATCAGCGGCATTTCGAACTTTCCGTATTTCTCGCCCGAACTGACGGCGAGCCTCAGCGTGTACTGCCCCCCGGCAATGTAGAACTGGTTCTCGTAGTGATACGGATGGCTGGTGAAGTCGTCCACGTCGCCCTTTTCCAAATCGATTTCAGCAGTGTCGCTGAAGCGGGCTGCCACCGTGCCGTCAGGCTTCAACGCCATGCCTAGTACGTTCACGACACCGTGATATTTGCCTTTGACCTTATCCAGCTGAATCGCTTTTCCAGGAATTTCCATGGCGAGGTTCACGCGCGCGGTTTCCGGCGACGTGTAGAAGAACGGCGTCGCAACGAACCCCGAAATATCGCCCGCCTGGCTTCCCATGGCTCGCTCTTCGAGCTGTTTCGAGATCGGTTTTCCCGCCAGGAAATCGACTGGTTTCGTGGCGCAGTATCCACTGCGGGCGCGCACCTGGGCGCCTGACCGTTCAACTTTCACGCGCAGTGTGTGACATGCCCCGTCGCTTTTATCGGATGGAGCGTAGCCGACAAGGTAGTACTGGGCCTGATCTTTCGCGACTTTCTCCAATGCCGCAAGCAAGTCGTTGTTGTTGCTGATGACGAATCCACCTGTTCCGGTAGCAATCGCATACAGCACCTGTTGGTTCACTCCGGTGGAAGGAATCGGCGGAGGAACGATGGTCCGGGGCTGGTTCCAGCCGGGTTGTGTGTAAATTGATGGTTGGGGCCTGGTTGCAGGCCGGGCGCCTGTTGTGCCACCGGTAGCGGGTGGCCGCGATCCACCGGGATTTCCGGCCGGTGGCTTGGCTTGAGCAACATACACCAGGTGCGGAGTGTTCGCACTACCCTTGCCCATGGGTTCTGAATAAGACGCGTATTCAAGCTTTGCATCCGCGTAATCGGGAGTCGCCCACAGACTTCCGGTGGTCGACACCGCGCCTGCGAGTCCCCGCACATCGACCGCATAAACTGCGACATTCGCTTTGTTGCAGGTATTGATCACCGCCGTCATTTCAGCTTCCATGCCAGGAGTGAGTGGAAACCCGGACTGTCAGCCAAATCAAGGTTTTTCGTCCAGGGATGGACCCCAGGCTCCGCGCAATGCTTCGGAGGGCCAGCAACGAGTTCCGGTCCGAATACGAGGCGAAGCTGTTAAACGCCGGCGATCCCAGCGACGCGCTGGTCGGTTCACCGGTCGACATTTTCGAGGTTCCAACAGCTTTCTTCAACCGGGCGCTGTCGTTTGTGAAATTCTGAGTCACCCGCATGGTTCCCGCGTAGTCGATTGACGGCGATGTACTCGCTGGGGCCCGAGTGCGCCTCCACGAATTGGCCCGCAGCGGCGCGCGCGCGCCCTTGGTCCGCCGGCTGCATCGAATCGTCATCAAAGAACAAAACCAGGTGTCGCTTCTGCGAATCGCCCGTCGTTCCAGCCACCTCCGACGAGAAGCTCGTGACTTTCTGCTCCTGGTCGTCTTCCCACACACGGAAGTCCTTCTCCGTAAGGTCTGGAATGTAATTACCCTTCTTGTCAGTCACCACCACATCCACTAAAACCAATCGCGACTCGGCCTTAATCGTAGTCGTGGCTGCCCCGGAGGTCTCGCTCGTCTGTTGTGCGTGGGCCGTGAAGTACGTCATGCTGCTGCGTCCACCCAGCACGCAAGCCGCCACAAATGCCAAACTCGCAATCGAGAAATATCGCCGGTAATTCACACGCACCTCCAACAACTAGGGAATTTCTATCGGGCTATTTTGCGCCGAGAGCTTGCCCTGTCCATCACGTGCCACCACTCGAATTACGTAGCTACCCGAGCTCACTTCGAAGTTGCTTTTCAGCGTGATACCCGAGTTCAGTTTGGTGGCCAGGGTCTCATCTTTGATGTGCATCTTCACGGTGTTGCTCTTGGCCGATATGAAGTTCGCATTACGGTCGAACAATGCCGTGACCACTGTCAGGTCATTCAGGTTGCGCCCGTCTGACTTCTTGAAGGCCATGCGTTTCACATCGACACGAACTACAACATTGATGTGGGCTTTATCGTCGCCCCCAAGGTAGTACTGCGTCTGGGTTTGCAGCGGCAGTTCCTGCACCTCGTTTTGCGCAAAGACCTCGTCCGCAATCTCGCGCTGGGCTTCCTCATTGGAATTGCCCGCCATAGGCGCGTAATAACCCTTGCGCGCCTGTAATGTCATGCCCTTGCTTTGTTTCAGTTCAACTTTAATATTGTGGAACTTACCGTCGTTCTTCAGACCCTGGGGCGTAAATGCCAGCAGGTAGGTGAATGCCGGCGGCGCGCCCAGTCGTTCGACTCCCGCCGTCAAATCATTGTTGTTGTGAAAAAACGTGCCGCCCGTGGCATTCGCGATCTGCATGATGGTATCAGCTTGCGCAAGTGTCCGACGCCGTCTTGTAACGCAGCATTGCCGGCCCAAATACGGTGTCCCATACGACTTTTGACTGATATCGGTGCCCGTGGGTGACTGCGTGAACACGCCCTTGATGTCAAGTGTATTGATTACGACCCCTGCGCGAATGGCGTGATCCAGAATATCGGTCAACTGGGCCTGCTGTTGAGCGATGATGAAACCCGGAGTGAGGAAGACTATCGTGTGTTGGCCGGGAAGCATCCGAACGATGCGTATCACGTCGCCCAACGTATGCAGAGTGATCTGCAATTGTGTCTCACCGGCACGAAGAACGCGATCAGCCGCCTCGCGCGTTGCCGCCTCCTGTACCGCAAGTAACGCAGGATTGGTGTTGCCGTCATACATGCAGCCAATGACTTCCTGCAGAACCACCTCAAAGGCTGCGGGTCGTGATTGGCTGCCACCTGATTGGCGATGTAGTAATCAATGGGCGGACAATCGCCCACCAAGCCCACGCTCGGTGGCCTGGCCTTGAGTTGCGCCAGCGCGGCGCGCAGCCTGTCCTGATCGCTGGTGAAATCCTGAGTGCCCTGCCCCGAAATTGTAAAAATGGCCAGGGATTCACCGGGTTGAATTGTACTGACCCGCTTTTCGACTGCATTCCGCGCCTGCACAAGATCGTTCGCCGTCGAATTGACGTCGTCAAACAGATACGCTATCCGATGGATCGGAGCCTTCACTTTCAAGCTCTCCGCCGGAGACTCCGTGCCCTGTGCGTCTACACTCGTTGCACCGGCGGCTGGCGCATCACTGGTCCCCAGATTTAGCACGGAAAACTTGGTGATCGTTTGCGGCTTGTTGTCGTCGAACAACAGAAAGTCGTCTTGCTTCAGGTTCCCGACCGGCTTGCCCTGTGCGTCGCGCACTACCACGCGCATGTCCACCAGGTTTACCTTTACCTGAAACGTCTGTATTTCTTCCTGAGTGCTCAACTCGGGCACGTTGGCAGCGGATTCCTGGGGAGTCGCGGGCACTGGCTTGCTTGGCTCGGTGGGCGCCGATTGTGCCAGCACCACACCAACCGTGAACGATGACAGAAGAACCAGGAAGCAGCAGGCGCGTAGAGCGAATCCGCCGCGCATGCCTCTCGGGCAATCCACGACGGCTAGAGACGATGTTTTCATAGGGACTTTGTCAGTCAGGCACTTCACCCACGAACGCGGAAGGAGCCTGCCACAGTGCATCGGACCCTGTGGTAATTGGTACTTTGCCTAATCGTACATCCGAATGCTGCCATCAGGACAGTTCCGCGCCAGAAGGTATGACGAGAGTCGCGGACGAGGCGGAAAAATCTTACAGCAACAAATACAGCTACTTCTATTCCATTAAATAACACGAAGCTCGGTGAAGGCAAAATTGCGCGAGCTTATTTCCGTCCGCTATGCCGGCGTTCTAGGAGGCGGGTTCGCGAAAAGCAGGTTGCACATCATCAGTCAAAGAACCTTATCGAGACACATGGTCGTTTTGTTATTGACAATGCTGAGACTGCGACATACTGCAGGAGAAAAAGCCCGAGGTGGAAGTTGAGTCTCTCGAACTCGCGGTGAAAAAGATAGAGGTCGAGACGTAGAGCCGACGCAGCGGCGCGATGTCTGCGCAGAGAGATAAGGGAGCCCAGACGGTCGCTCCGCTCACCCTCCCGCCACTACCGTT
Source organism: uncultured Acidobacteriota bacterium (assembly GCA_963724645.1). Lineage (GTDB taxonomy): Bacteria > Acidobacteriota > Vicinamibacteria > Vicinamibacterales > SCN-69-37 > CAVXSP01. The sequence goes on along the minus strand of CAVRVJ010000001.1, from coordinate 26,646 downwards.
CACTGCACAACCCCTTGCATTCATTGGCTTTGGCTCACGGCTAGCTGCGGCTTCCGCTATCATTGAAGCACCGATGAAAGAGTCTTACCGCCGCTGGATGCACGACTGGGAAACCCGCATGACCTCGCGCGACAACAACCGCGTGGTGCGTCCGTTTGAGTGGGGTTCGGAGTTCGTGCAGCGCTGGCCGGTGGTCGCCGACATGCAACCGCCGAAAGGACGAGACCGACACGCGCGCCATGATGGAGTTCTGGACGGCGGTGAACGACCGCATCGTGGCCGCGAGCGACGACTTTTACGCGTACAAGGTGCCGACGGATTTTCGACTGGAGCATCGCCGCGTCGAACTCTTTCACACCGGCAGCGAGCCGCCCAAGAAGCAACTGAAAGAATCGTACGGACAGTTCCTGCGCTTCACCTCGGCGGTGGAGTCGCCGTATCCCGAAAACAACCTGATGAATGCGCGCTGGTTCCCGGCGAAGGGGCACCGCGCGGTCATTGTGATGCCGCAGTGGAACGCCGACGCCATCAGCCACAACGGCCTGTGCCAGATCTTCAACATGCTAGGCATCTCGGCGTTGCGCATGAGCATGCCGTATCACGACATTCGCCGTCCCGCACGGGCTCACGCGCGCCGACTATGCGGTGTCGGCCAACATCGGGCGCACGATTGATTCGGTGCGGCAGGGCATTGCCGACATCCGCTCCTGCCTCGACTGGCTGCAGCAGCGCGGCTACACCAAGCTCGGCCTGGTCGGCACCAGCCTGGGCTCGTGTTACGCGTTCATCGCCGCAGCGCACGACCCGCGCATCAGCGTGAACGTCTTCAATCACGCTTCCACCACGTTTGGCGACGTGGTGTGGACGGGCCAGTCCACTCGCCACATTCGCGAGAGCATGGAAAGCGTGCTCACGCAAGACGAGTTGCGCAATGTCTGGATGGCGATCAGCCCTATCGTGTACTTTGACAAGTTCCAGCGCCGGCCGAAGAAGTCGCTGATGATTTACGGCCGCTACGACCTGACGTTCCTGCCTGAGTTCTCCATGCAGGCCGCCAGCGAATTCCTCAAGCGCGGCATCGACACCACGGTGAAGGCGCTGCCCTGCGGCCACTACTCGCTCGGCGAGACGCCCTACAAATACATGGACGCGTGGCACATCTCGCGGTTCCTGTCGAAGGCGTTTGCGGGGTAAGAACATCTCACCACAGAGACACAGAGGCACAGAGTTTTTGAATTCATGACCTCGGTGTTACACAGCCTTGACTGCGCTAACGACTGCTTCTTCGTAGCCGTGACCGCAGCACATACAGCTTTTGTGAGATTAATCTTTACTCTGTGCCTCAGTGTCTCTGTGGTGAAATCCCTCTTTATCTGTCTGCGACTTTCCCGCGCTACAATGTTGGCTTAGCACTACGCGAGGACGCCATCATGCCGACCAATCCCCGGGAACTTCCCATCTCTGAAATCGATCCCGCACATTGCAGAAGCCATCGCCAACGAAGAGCGCCGCCAGCACGAAGGGCTTGAGCTGATCGCCTCGGAAAACTTCGTCAGCGAAGCGGTGCTCGAAGCCGCGGGCTCGGTGTTCACCAACAAGTATGCCGAAGGCTATCCCGGCAAGCGCTATTACGGCGGATGCGAATTCACCGACGTGGTGGAGAACCTGGCGCGCGATCGCGCCAAGCAGCTCTTCGGCGCCGAGCACGCGAACGTGCAGCCGCACTCCGGCTCGACCGCCAACATGGCCGCCTACGCGGCGCTGATCAAGCCCGGCGACACGATCCTCGGACTGAACCTCGCGCACGGCGGACATCTGACGCACGGGCATCCGCTGAACTTCTCCGGCAAGACCTACAAGATCGTTCCCTACGGCGTGACCAAGGAAACCGAGACCATCGACTACGACGAAGTGGAGAAGCTGGCGATGGAGCATCGGCCGCAGATGATCATCGGCGGCGGCAGCGCCTATCCGCGCATCATCGACTTCGCGCGCATGCGGCAGATCGCCGACAAAGTCGGCGCGTTCTACCTGGTGGACATGGCGCACTTCGCCGGACTGGTCGCCGGCGGCGCGCATCCTTCGCCGGTGCCGCATTGCCACATCGTCACCACCACCACGCACAAGACACTGCGCGGCCCGCGCGCCGGCCTGATTCTCTCGCGGCAGGAGCACGCGGCCGCCATCGACAAGGTCGTCTTCCCCGGCATGCAGGGCGGCCCGCTGGTGCACATCATCGCGGCCAAGGCGGTCTGCTTCCGCGAAGCGTTGCAGCCCGAACTTCAAGGACTACGCGCGGCAGGTTGTCGCCAACGCGAAGGTGCTGGCGCAGACGCTGGCCGACGAAGGCTTCCGCATCATTTCGGGCGGCACCGACACTCACCTGATGCTGGTCGACGTGTTCGCCAAGGGCATGCTGGGCAGCGAAGCCGAGAATGCGCTGCACGAAGCCGGCATCACGGTGAACAAGAACGCGATTCCGTTCGACACCAATCCGCCGATGAAGCCGAGCGGCATTCGCATCGGCACGCCCGCTCTCACCACGCGCGGCATGAAAGAAGCCGGAGATGCGGCAGGTCGGAAAGTTTATTGCCGAAGCCCTGAACAATCGCACCGACAAAGCGATGCTGAGCAAGATTCGCGGCGAAGTGCTGGAGCTGGCCGAGCAGTTCCCGCTGTACGCGTCGCGGCGGGCGAAGCACCTGGAGGCGGTGAAGGCGTAATAGCGGCTCGAACTGTCGAGAGCAGGGTAAATGTGAAAGGCTCATTCCTGCAGTGGATCTGGCGATGGTTGAAGGGCGAAGACGCCGAAGAACCATCAGTAGGGCCCTGATTCGAGGGATGACTTCGATTGGCTATGGCCCCCTACCGACATTCACTCGGCCGCTGCATGGGATCAGCACTGGCAGGATCAAATTTCCCATGGCTTGGGACCTGGGATTTTCGACCTGTTCTGCGACGAGCAAGTGCTGATTTCGGTGATGCGGCGACGTGGGATGTTGACGGTGCTGTGTGCAGGTAACGGCATCTCGCAGGAACCGCGTGCACTAGCTGAGGCGGGACTCAAAGTAACCGCGCTCGACTTGTCGCCAGCTGGCGGTCGCAATTGCTCAGGATTTCCAGTTGGGTTCCGAACAGCTAGGTCGATTCTTCTCCCCGGAACTCAGAGCACCCGGCGGCTCGGTGGAATTCGTTGTCGGGGACCTTCGCGATCGTTCAGTTTGTCCGGGACCATTTGACGTGGTCATTGAACGCTGCACCCTGCAACTCTTCCCGCCCGACGAACGTAGCTCCGCCTTGGACGCGTTGGCGGATCGTCTGAGTCCAGACGGAATCTTCAAAAGTCATTGTCATAATGGTGGCTGGAAGCCGAATGAACCCCGGGCCCATCCCTTCGAGGCACTATTTGTCGAAAAAGGCTGGCTCATTGAGGATGGCTTTGAAGGCCCGCACTCAGACGGTCGGGCGGCATGGCTTTCGCTCTCGACCGGATAGTGGTTTATTCCTCGCGGCGGTTGTCTGCGCGAACAATCTCGGCGCGTTGCTCCCCGGTTTACACTAGACTGTGCGCGTCGCTATCGACATTCGGCGGATCAACGAATTCGGTGTGGGAACTTACACTCGCAACGCCATTCGCACGCTCGCCCGGCTCGACCATGGCACGGAGTACTTCCTGCTCGGAATTCCCGGCAAAGCTGGGCGACATCGAGCCGCTTCCTCCCAACTTCATTACGGTTCCGACGCATCCCAACGATTTTTCGCTCAACAGCTACTTCGAGCTGAACCGCATTCTGCGCCACCACAAGGTGGACCTGCTGCATGTGCCTCATCTGTTCTGGAAGCCGCAAGCCGTACCCGTGCCCCTACGTGGTTACGGTGCACGACCTGCTCGACCACCTGTACAAGCTCAACAGCGATTCCTGGGTCAAGCGCAACGTGCATTTCGAGCTCACCAAGCGCGTGCTGCATCGCGCGGCTCGCATCTTTGCCGTCTCCAATTTCTCCAAGAAAGATACAGAGCGCCTATTCCAGGTGCCGGGCGAAAAGATCGAAGTCATCTACAACGCGCTCGACGACCGCTTCCGCCAGGGCCACGCCACCGACGCCGATCGTAAGCTCATCGCCGAACGTTACCAGGTAACGTATCCGTTCCTGCTGTACGCAGGACGCATCAGCCCGCACAAGAACATCGTCCGCATCATCGAGGCGTTCGCCGCGCTCAAGGCCGAATTGGAGAAGGATGGCCAATACCCCGACCTGAAGCTCATCATCATCGGCGACGAACTCGCCAAGCATCCTGACCTTCGCCGGACGGTCATCAAGACCCGCATGCAGAACGAGGTGCGATTCCTCGGCTTCGTGCCCATCGGCGTACTGCGCATCTTCTACGATCTCGCCAAGGTCTTCGTCTTTCCATCGCTCTATGAAGGGTTCGGGTTGCCGCCGCTCGAAGCCATGGCGCATGGCACGCCGGTTGTGACCAGCAACACTTCTTCCATCCCGGAAGTCGTCGGCAATGCTGCAGTCATGGTCAATCCCGAAAACGTCTTCGAGATCATGCATGCGTTGCACAAAGTGCTGGTTGACCAGCCAGTGCGCGAGAAGCTCAAAGCCCGCGGTGCGCTCCAGGCGCAGCGCTTCTCCTGGGACGAAAGCGTTCGCCACATGCTCGAGGTCTATCGCGACGTCGTGCACGGCTGATCCGGCTGTTCGTACACACAAGTTCATTAAATTCACGACGTAGTCACTTTCGTGCCATTGCGGCATTCGCCTGAGCCATTAGACTGGACTCCCCCAGATGCGCGTATTCCTGGAGCCACTTAAAACAAGGCACTGGCCGGCGCTGCTTCCTCTATAAAGTCCGAATTCAACGAAGGAGTTTCTCATGAATGAAATCGTGCAGATGGTAGCCCAGAAATTCAACCTTTCACCGGAGACAGCGCAGCAGATCGTGGATTTTGTTCTCGCCCAGGTAAAGGGAAAACTGCCAGAGGGACTCTCGCAGCATCTCGACGGCCTCACAGCCGCAGGCGGAGACACCGGCGGCCTGCTCGACAAGGTCAAGGGCATGGCTGGTGGAATGTTCGAGAAGTCGTAGGCAAACACGTTGCGGCGCCGCGGTACGGGCGCCAGCGCAAACTTGCGGGAGGCGCAACAGGGTGCATTCCGCCAAACGTCAACGCAGTCATTCACCCTCAAAGGAGCGCGTATGATGCATATTCTGTGGACGGCCCTGATTGGACTGGTCGTTGGTGCAATTGCCAAGTTCCTCATGCCGGGCAAAGACCCGGGCGGCATCTGGATCACCATGTTGATTGGTATTGCCGGCTCGTTCCTCGGCACCTGGATCGGGCGAATGGTGGGGCATTACGGGGAAGGTGAGTCCGCAGGATTCCTCATGTCGCTCGTCGGAGCGCTGATTTTGCTGGGAATCTACCACTTCTATAAGCGTTCGACTGCGTCGTCGTAGGACCCGCCACCGACAGGCTGGCGGCATTTGAGTTCCCCGCGGGCGCGAGCCCGCGGGATCGACTCGACCCGGCTAGCGGTACGGGTGTAAGCCCGCTCAGAGTCTGTCCACTGCAAGTTCGACACATGCCTGCAACGCCCTGCGTTGTGTGATCAGCGCCGAAAAGTGTCCCGCCTCGATCCAGCGCAGTTCGCTGTGCTTCCAATGCCGATGCAGCCGCTCGGTTTCACTATGCAAAACATAGCCATCTCTTCTGCAGCCTGACACCACAGCGGCGTCCGCCCGTACCGGGGGACGGAAGTTCGTGATGTCGGCAGTATCGAACAGCTTGCGCAACCGCTCGCGCGCCGGATCGCCGCCCAGGGTTTTGAAGTCCACACTCCACGACAGTAGCCCGCGCGTGTAGATGGCGCTAGCCGACGCTCCCGTAGCCAATGCCGCGCACGCGACTGGCTAGCGGCGAAACGGCCGCCGTGAGCGCAGCCATGTGGCCTCCCATGCTGTAGCCCGGCGATGGCAAGCTTGCGGTATCGGGGTTTCAAGTGATCGAGCAACGCCCGCGCTTCCAGCACCATGCCCAGCGCCATCAGTCCGTGATCGGCCACGGTAATCTCTGACGGACTTCGGCCATCGCGGCGCAATCCGTAATACGGGCTTTCCAGCAGGAACAAGTCGATGCCGCGCGACGTCAGCGGAAGAAACACCTGCTCGCGAATCCAGTAACCCTCGTCGCGGGAGGCCGCAAGAACTACACACGCGGCGGGATTGCCGGCGCGTCTCCACGCTCGCAAGTGGGCTGTTGCAACCGCGGGGGAAGCTCGACGAGTGGAGAACGAAACGTGCCGTCCCGACGTGCAGGTTCCCGGCCGTAGTGGATGGTGTCCATTCGATGGCGATCGGCCGGGTCGCGCGAAGTATCGCTCGCGGTCCGAGAACTCGGCGAGCACGCGCTTCGTCGCCCCATCCCGGCGAGAACAGACGCGAGTTGCGCGACCACCAGGCAACCGCCCGGTCCAGAGGGTGCGCATCCACGGTTTGCCTACTTGGCCCCGTCGTCGAGCACTCTGGGATTTCCAAAGTATTTTCGTACGCCCACGGTGAAGTAGCGTCCCCACGGGCCATTCGGCCCCAGGTAACCCGGGCCAAGCGGAGTGGAACCGAAGCGCTGAAACAGAAAATGCTGCGTCACGCGCAGATCGAACCGGCGACCAAGATAGACGTCCGCTCCCCAGGATTTCTCCCAGCCGATTCCGTCGAATGACCATGTATAGAGATATGAGGAACGTTGTTTCCGAAGACAAACGTACCGTTGTAGAAAATCTTGACCCTGCGCAGCGCCGTCTTTCCAAACGGACGCACTGTGACCTCGGCAGGAATCAAGTAGCGCGCGAATGCGTTGCACGTTGCGTTGGCTCCGCCGAAGTCGCCGGAGTTGGCGGCGCATAAATTAGGATCAGGCTCGTTGTGCGGCGGCGCGAGATCGAATTGCGCATAGCCATAAATCCAGTTGCCCTTGGGAAGCCACCAGCGCTCTTCTGGGGCCGGCACCCAAAACGTCGGCTTCTGCACGGCTCCGGCTTAGCAGCCGTTTGCGTTACGGTGCCGGACTGCTGACGGTTGCTTGCGCGCGCAGGCGCAGTCCGGCGGGGGCCGATGAATCGGCGGGTTGTTGGGCAAATGCCGCGCAGCCGTACAGGAGGAGAAAAGCAAGGACCATTCGACGCATGAAGCCTCCGCAGCCTGATCGCAATCGGGCTGGATGTAAGTTCGCTATGCTGGCGCATGTCGGCGAACGCGGAGGCCACCTTTGCAGGCACCTCGCGTCCGTCAACCTGATTACGGAATCGGATGCCGGAGCAACCCTTCCGGCAAGAAACTAACGTTATCGAAAGCTGGCGGCAATGTCACGCGTTCCTGTTATCTGGCACGGAAGGGATTGAGTAGCCAAATCCGTCGCGACTGCGAGCGAGTAATAAGGGACGCGGGGTGCGCTATTTCTTCTTGAGCTCTGCCGGCCAGTTCTGCACCAGCGTCAGCAACTGCGAGGTTCCGCTGTTGGGTACGATAGCCAGGAACTTCTGGCCATCGTGGCTGGGCACGAATTCCCTGCCGATGCCGCGCACCGGAACGCGAAACAACAGCTTACTGGCGCCGACTTGGAATGCCGGACCGGAACCATCCACTGCCGCGGCGGCAATCCCGGTGAAGTTGAAGTAGTAAAGTTCCTTCCCGTCCTGACGCCAATGGGGATCGACGCCGCCACCATTCGAGACTTGCCACTTCGCACCTGTCCACGGGAACGGAGCGACGAACAACTCGGGCCGGCCACCCTCGTCCGACATGTAGGCGACCCACTTTCCATCGGGCGAGAATACTCCGCCACGCTCCTGCACCGTAGTTGTCGATTGCGTGTAGGTGAATGGCTTGCGGTCGCCGAACAGCGGCAGGATCCAAAGCTGCAGGTTAAGGTCGAGGCCCCTCGAGTACATCAGGTAGCGGCCATCGCGCGACCAGTCCGTTACAGCCTGGAATACGGGCTTCGGATCGGTCAGCAACTCCCGATCAGGAGTGCTGCTGCCCAACGCCTTTACCGATATCGCCGCCTGCTGATTAGCGGTAAATGCGACTTCTTTTCCGTCAGGCGAGAACGTGGGAGTCATGTGCGCGCCGCCGGTGAAGCTCAGCCGCGACTTCACTTTGTTTTCCACGTCGTAAATCCAGGTGGAGGCTACCGCTGTGTTCAATTCCGTAACGGCGACCTTCTTTTCGTCGGGAGACAAGTCCAAGTCAAAAAACGCGCCCTGCTCACCCACCGTACCCAGCCGCTTTCCACTGCGATCGAGCCACGCCAGGATCTCCGTCCCAGACGCCGGTCCGGATGCGTACACCATCATCCCGGTATTCGACGCGCTTAGGTTCATTCGCCACATGCCGACGTCGTACTGCACGTTCTCTGCCAGCGTTTGCGGTTCGCCGATAAATTTGCCAGCCGCCGGATCGAACGCCTGAGCCACCAGCGAATTGTCGTGCTGATACAGTAAGTGCCCGGAAACGTAGATGGCATTGGAGAAACCGTGAAAGAGCAGCCGGTTCTCCTTGCCGTCGAGCGAAGCGAAAAACACCCCCGTGTCTGGGCTGTTGGGAGAGTTGTGGTTCACGGCAACATACAGGAAGTGTTTGCCATCCGGCAGAAATGACGGCCAGCGATGCGACGAGTACGTCGTGTTGTTCGCCTCAGTGATCGCCGTAGGCGTTCCACCGCTCGCCGACACCCGAGAGATGCCGCTGTTGTACGCCGTCGCAACAACGATCTCGCCATTCTGATTCCAGCTCGCACCGCGACCGAGCGTCGAGGCGCAGATCATGACCGGCTCTCCACCGCTAATCTCGACGCGCTTCAACTTGTCTTCAGTGAAGAACCCGATTGAACGGCTGTCTGGCGACCAGAATGGAAACCTACCGTTTTCCGTTCCCTGCAGCGGACGCGAGGTAAGCGTATCCATCGGGCGCAGATAAAGCTTGGTTCCTTCTTCACCGTTGGCTGAGAACACCAGGTAGCGGCCGTCCGGCGAGAGCATCGCAGGGCCACTGTTGTCGCCCGACAGGTTGAACTGCAATTTCTCCGGCGGGTTGATCTCCATCCGAACGATCTGTTCGTCCTTTTGGTTCGACAGGTAAGCCCACGCCAACGCCCCCACGGCAATCAAGCCGAGGATCGCTGCCACGCCCCACGCGAACCAGTTTCCGCGCTTGCGATGAGGTGGCAGCGCTATTGCCTGCGCGCTGGCTTGCGATCCACCCTCCGCAATTTGCTTCAACTGCAGCTTTACGTCGTGCGCCGTCTGCCAGCGGTCGTCAGGGTCTTTGGCCAGGCAAGTCTTCACCAGCCGCTCCAGCGCAGGAGGCGTCAGCGGTTGCAACGAACAGATTGAAACAGGCTCGCGTTCGAGCACCGCGGCCATTGCGCTGGCTGCCGTCTTGCCTTCGAAGGCCCGCTTGCCGGTGACCATCTCGTATAGCACCGCCCCGAACGCAAAAATGTCGGAACGCGCGTCGGCCTCGATCCCCTGTACCTGCTCGGGAGACATGTACTGAAACGTTCCCACCACGGATCCCTGCGCCGTCAAGGGATGGCTGTTTGCCGGAGTCGTCAGCGTCACTGAAAGCCCCGACGCCGGGTTCGCCACCACCGCCGATTCCTTGGCCAGACCAAAGTCCATCAGCTTGGCGCCTGACTTGGTCAGCATGATGTTGCCGGGCTTCAGGTCGCGATGCACCACGCCGCAGCGATGCGCCTTCTCCAGGCCATCGCAAATGTCGATTCCATATTTCAGGACCTGCTCAACCGGAAGCGGCCCTTTGCGCAGTCGGTCTGCCAGCGTCTCACCTTGCAGCAGTTCCATCACCAGGTAGTGGGTGCCGTCTTGCTGCCCCACGTCGTAGAGCGTGCAAATGTTGGGACAGTTTACCGACGAGATGGTGCGCGCCTCGCGGTCGAAGCGCTGCCTGGCCTCCGGGTCTTGGCCAAGATGTTCAGGAAGGATCTTGACGCGCGACTTCCCGCTCAAGGCGGGTATCGCGCGCGCGGTACACCTCTCCCATGCCACCGGCGCCCAGCGGAGAAAGGATTTCGTAAGGACCTAATTTTGTACCTGGGGATAGTGCCATTCGTTGGCGAATTATAGCCCAACCCGCCGAATACCCATGCAAGCTTCACATCCCCAGGAAGATTCAGTAACTACCAGTACGTACTATTTGCACCGTAGATTTTGGGCACCTATGCTGGCACGGCAGCTGGCAGATCCCCATTTCGTTTCTTCTGCGATTTTCGCTGCGTGTAAAACGGCAAGTCTGACGCCCGCACGCTGAGGGCGTTTACATTACCTGTTCACGCAAACGGGGCAGTACGTCTGCCCGGATTCTGTGTGGTTCAGTAACCACGGCTGGCTGCTCGAGTGGCGCCCAGTCGTTCAACCCTACAAAACAATTCCACAGGTGATTAATGATGAAGAAGCTGTCAAAGATTTCAATTGTTCTTCTGGGTACTCTGCTGCTGGCTTCCGTCGCACAGGCAGATTTGCTCACAACATTCACAACCTCAATCGCGGCGAATGACCCGACGCAACTCGGCCGAATTAGCCGCAATGGCATTCCGAGTGACTGGTCCAGCCGTGAAGGCGTTTCCCGGGGTAATTAACCCGACGACGACCTATAACTACCACACCTACACGATTAACTCGGGCGTCACGCCGTACATCTTCATCACAATGGATTCCGTACCGGCGAACACCTTTGCCTCCGCGTACCTGCCCAGCTACGACCCCACCAACCTGGCCCTTAACTACATCGGTGATGCGGGCAGCTCAGGCAACTATTTTGGCATCGACCCCGTCAGCTTTGAGGTCTATGTTCCGATCCATACGAACTTCTTGATCGTGGTCAACACCTCTTCCAACGCGGGAATCGGTCAGCCATTCACGATTACTGTGCAGGGTTTCATTGACGATCAGTTCACTCCGACGCCCGAGCCCTCGAGCATGTTGCTGCTTGGCTCTGGAGTTCTCGGAATCGCTGGTGTGATTCGCCGCAAGATGAACCTCGGCTAGTCCGCTTCGACACAAGACCGTTCATGGCCCGGCCCTTATAGGTCCGCGCTGAAGATCGTTTCCTGCGGAGATCGGACTGCCACTTTCGCTTACCGGTCACGCAATACACTTGAGGAGATCCAAGAAATGACATCGAACCGTATTCGTACGATGCGTTTGCCCGTACTGGCCGCAATCGCGGTGATCTTGTCGCTGTCCCTGTCGGCGGTTGCACAGTCCGGCCCCAGCAAGGTGGTCAGCGCACAGATTGCTGCCATCCAGCAAGTCAAACAGAACCTGACTCCTGCCCAGAAGAAGATGGATTCCGCCCTGGCTTTCGCGGCCGTTGGCCAGAAGAACCCCGCCGCTGTAAGTTCCTTCTCGTCTGTCATGCCTCAGCTGGCTGGCCCCGCTGGTAAGGTCCTTGTAGACATTACAGGACAGGCTTCACCCGCATTGGCGCAGGCGATCAAAGCTGCCGGCGGCGACGTCATTTACCAGTCCACCCGCTTCAATGCGATTCGTGCGGCGTTGCCGCTGGCAAGTGTCGAATCCATCGCCGCGCGCTCGGATGTAACCCGCGTTGCTAGGGCAGCGTTGGCACGCACCAGTGTCGGCGCCACCACCAGCCAGGGTTATGTCGCCCATCGCGCGAAGCAGGTTGTCACCGGCGGAATCACCGGCGCCGGCGTCAACGTCGGTGTCCTTTCGGACAGCGCTTCGGCTGCCCGCATTGCCGCTCTGAAGGCTTCGGGCGACCTGCCCGTCGTCGTCTTATGTGCTGCCCGGGCAGGATGGTCCAGCGGCGTCGGATGAAGGCACGGCCATGATGGAAATCGTCTACGACATGGCTCCCGGATCGACCCCGATCTTCGCCACGGCGTTCACCAGCCCGGCCAGCTTTGCTCGACAACATCATTGACCTCGCAGCCGCTGGCTGCAAAGTCATTGCTGACGACGTCACCTACTCCGATGAAGGCGTCTTCCAGGACACCATCATTGCGGACGCTGTAAATACGGTTGTTGCCGGCGGTACGACCTACTTCTCCTCGGCAGGCAACAGCGGCAGCGCACTGAACGATAACTCAGAAGCCTGGGAAGGCGACTTCGTCGACGGCGGTCCTGCCACCGGAATTCTGGCTGGCGCCGGCAACGTTCACAACTTTGGCGGCCAGAACTTCGACCGCGTGGCCGCCAGTCCTTCGGGCGTCGTCCTTCTCCAGTGGTCCGATCCTTGGAACTTCCCCTGCGACGACTACGATCTGTATGTCACCAACTCGGCTGGTACCGTCCTTAAGGCCGTTTCGGCCAGCGTCCAGGATTGTTCCATCGGTCAGACTCCCGACGAGGAAGCCGTTTACAACAACCCCGCAACCAACGACCGGATTTACGCCGTGCTCTTCAACGGCCAGCCACGCGCCCTGCACGTCAACGGATGGGGCTCGGTCCTGCAAATCCGCACCAGCGGCAACACCTACGGCCACAACGCTGGAAAGAACACCATCTCCATGGCGGCGACGTATTATGGCAGCGCTCACCTGGGCGTGGTTCCGTTCACCGGCATGGCCAATCCTGTGGAGCCCTTCAGCTCCGACGGTCCTCGCAAGATCTTCTTCAACCCGGACGGCAGCGCCATCACTCCCGGCAACTACCTGTTCGCTACCAATGGCGGCACTACACTGCTGAAGCCTGACATTACGGCGGCCGATGGTGTCTTCACCAAGACGCCGGGCTTCCTGCCGTTCTTCGGAACCTCGGCGTCGTCGCCGCACGCGGCTGGCATCGCGGCCCTTGTCGTTCAGGCACGCCCGAGCTACACGCCTGCGCAGGTCAAGACTGCGATGATCAAGTCCGCATTGGACAACATGGCCGTCGGCCCTGATGCCAATGGCGGATACGGTGTTGCCATGGCGAGCGGCGCCGTAGCCTAGGCCCAGTCCCACTAAACCCTCTACTTTCCGGAGTTCCGTCGCCCGAATATGGGCTTCGGAACTCCGGAGTTTTTTGTTCGTCTCCCGCCGGGTCCGCCTAATCTTCCCTATTCCATGCCGGAGCCGCGAGGCTCCGGCATTTTTCGTTACACCGCCTTTGGGATTAGCTGCCATGTCCTACGCCTACTCAGGCATCGCCAAGATGATCGATCACTCGCTGCTCAATCCGGCGAGGACGGACGCAAATTCTTTCGAATTTAACCGACTTTGCACGGCAGCTCTCTCGCCATGGAAATACAATTGAGCGTGCGCCCCTCCGAAACACAATCCACCCACCACAAAAGGAGAACCGATGGCAGACCTTGGCCAACTCAAACAAAAATATGCACCGGTATTGCACACCCTTGAAATTGAGGGGGCCCACGTAACGGACCTCAGCCTCTCGGGAGAACAACTTGCGCTCAGTGCTACCGTGGTTTCAGAAGCCAGCAAGAACCGTGTCTGGGATAGCATCAAGTCCGTTGATCCTACATTCGCAGATCTCAAGCACGATATTCAGGTAGTTGCCGGTGAGCAGGTGTATACCGTTCAGTCGGGTGACAATCTCTCGAAAATCAGCAAGTACTTTTACGGCAATGCCAATAAGTACATGGACATTGCCAAGGCAAACGGCCTCGACAATCCCGACAAAATCAAAGCTGGACAGCAACTCAAGATTCCAGCGTAATCTGGTGTTGGTCGCCCGCAGGGTCACCCTGCGGGCGAATTTCTCCCATGGCGCTTCACCATGAATACTGATTACACCTTTACCGAGATCGCCAAGATGATCGACCACTCGCTGCTGAATCCGTCGCTCACCGTGCCCGAGCTCGAAGCCGGATGCCAGCTCGCTCTGCTCTACGACGTTGCCAGCGTCTGCATCCTGCCGTACTACGCCGCACGCTGTGCGCAGATGCTCGAGGGAAGCACCGTGCAACCCAGCACCACGATCGGCTTTCCCCATGGCGGTCACACTACCGCGGTCAAACTCGCCGAGGTAAAGCAAGCCCTGAAAGACGGCGCCACCGAGCTCGACATGGTCATCAACATCAGCCAGGCACGCAGCGGCAACTGGGATTACGTCGCCAGCGAGATTCGCCTGCTCACCGAGACCACGCATGCTAGCGGCGCAAAGATCAAAGTGATCTTTGAGAACGCATACCTCGATGACGCTGCCAAAATTCGCCTCTGCGAAATCTGCGGCGAGATCGGCGTGGACTGGGTCAAGACCTCCACCGGCTACGCCTCCAGTGGAGCAACCCACGCCGACCTCGCACTCATGCGCCGCCACTCGCCACCTTCGGTACAAGTGAAAGCGGCGGGCGGAATCCGCACCCTCGATGCGCTTCTCGAAGTACGCGCTCTCGGCGTCACTCGCGCCGGGGCCACGCGCACCGCCGAGATGCTCAACGACTGCCGCCAACGCCTCGGCTTGCCTCCGCTCGCCGTACAAACCTCGGCGCCCGCCGGCTACTGATACAACTCCAGCCGCCGCGCAACTGCGACGCTCCGCTATCCCTTGCACGCACTCGCGGCGAACGAATAGCCCGCCGCTCCCGCTCCTACCGCGCGATACTCTTCCGCGGCAACGGAAATCGGTGGCTTCTTCGGCGGCAACCACCCGCTTCGTTGTCTCGCGCTTTCCGGCCACTAAAGTAAAGCAGCCGGCGATCGGGGCGGTCTTCCTTTAGCAGTCCTGTCTCCAGGAAGATCGTCGCCAACTGATCCACCGAGTCCGCAAAATGTTGCGCGACGTAGCTGCGGCTTCGCCCCAGCATCGCCGCCACGTCATCCATTGAATAATGGAACAGTCCCACCAGCGCGACCAACTCCCCGTCCCGTTCGTTCAACCGCGCCAACGCGGCCTCCACGTCGAGGACGAAGACCGCCTGCTCCTCGAAGCTGGGGATCGCATGGTGCGACACCTTGGCCCGGAAGAACTCACGCCCCATGATCGAAGGCAGCCGTCCGATCTGGCTGGCGATTTCAAAGAAGTGACGGACGATTCCGAGAGCCTGCGAGCGATAGAACAGAACGTCGGCACGCGCGCCGTCGTATTCCTCCTCGTAGCGCGTCTTCCGTCCACACCCCACTAGTGGCCGCGGCATCTGCGAGACAACCCGAGCGGCGCTCATGCTGTCCTCCCGCCCGGCATCGCGCCGCACACTGCAGGCGCTGTTTGCCGCGGCACCGCCGCGACCGGGAAGCCAGCGTACTTCCGCGCCCATGCCTTGCGCGGAAAACGGAAGCGCGCCAGCATGCGTTCGCATACCGAGCAGGGTTCCATGGCAGACTTGATCGGACGCAACTTCAGCGTCCCACATCCTTCGCAATACTTCAGTTCATAATGAATGCATTCCATCTAACGTCCTCGGCGCTTTAAATTTGACTCACAAAAAAAGCCCGAGCCCTGCGACGCACTCCCCTCACTGTCCGGGAAGCGTCTACAGGGCTCGTTTCTGTTACGATAACCTGATTTTTCGATCTACTTCTGCTATTGCGTCATTGCTGCATATCCCGCATCAGCCGACCATGCGATCGTCTTGCCTGCGGGTAAAATAGCCTTCCTCGTAGCCCGACTTCAGTATTCTCCCGTTCTGCACCACGACACTCAGCCTCCCCGTGAATCGCACTCCTTCGAGCAGCGATTCTACGGTCGGGCAAAGCACCTTGGCTTCTCTGATCTTGCGACGAAGTTCCTGAAACGCCCGGTCTTCTTTGTCCATGTAATTCATCATTTCCCCTCGGCCAGATTCCTACCCTGGGAACA
The DNA here is from genome assembly GCA_963724645.1 of uncultured Acidobacteriota bacterium. Lineage (GTDB taxonomy): Bacteria > Acidobacteriota > Vicinamibacteria > Vicinamibacterales > SCN-69-37 > CAVXSP01. Next base: position 10,851 of record CAVRVJ010000001.1, on the reverse strand, counting down.
GTCTCAATATGGCACTCCGGTAACCACAGGTCAATGACTTTATTGCTATAGGCATATTACGAAAGTACTTGTATAGCTTTAAGCAATACTATGCGAATCTCTGACCTTGAAGCCAACCTGCGCGCCCATATCTGGGCCCGCATCCACCGTGGAGAATTGACCGGTTCTGGACTTTCTCGCGACGCCGGTTTTCAGCAGGCCCACATGTCGAACTTCCTCAACGCCCGTCGCGGCCTTAGCCCCGAAGCCATTGACCGCCTCCTCGATGTTCTAAAGGTTGACGTGCTCGACCTTGCCGATCCCGAGGAGCTGCGCATGCGTGCCCTGCAGCGCCCCGAGCGCACATCGTCGTTCGACAGTGTGCCCCTCGTGACGTTGCAGGATGCCGCTTTCGCGCCTCGGATTCCAACGCGGCAGGTGCTCGACTCATTCAAGTTCCGCAAGCGCTTCCTGAGTCGCCTGAAGCCCGACGTTATTGGTGACCGTAGTGAATGGCTGCGCTTTGTCATGGTAAAGTGCGACCCCGACAGTGCGCGCGCCATGGCGCCGCGTCTCGCCGCGGGCGCAGTCTTGCTCCTCGACCGGCACTACAACTCGCTCGGCGCCTATCATCGCGGCATGCAGAACCTCTACGCCGTGCGATTTGGGACGCAGTGTGTCATCCGCTACGTTGCTATTGCGCCGCGGCGCATCATTCTGAGGCCTCACAACGAACAGTGGCCTGTCGAACTGGCGGAAATCGCAATGGGCAAAGGGTTTCGCGGATTACATTGTTGGCCGCGTATGCCACGTCGCCGTAGAAGTCTGACGGCAAGCGCTCGGCCAGGGTCGCACTGTCGCAATCGCCCGCGTACCGCTGTAACCGGCAGAGCTTTGCTATGATTCGGTCACATCGGCGTTGACTGCCATATTGGAGAATGCACTTATGGAGATACCGATCAACAGCACATTAGGCTCACGACGCAATGAAGATATTGCGCTCGACATGATGAAGTTCATCGCTTCGACCACGAGTTACGGCAAGGCAGGAGCAGCGGGTGTGGGCTTCCAGGGCAGCGTCTCGACCAAGGCCGCCGAAGAGTACGCCCAGCATCTGCTGGATCTTTACGGCCGCTGCCTCGATGCTGTGCAGGGGAAGAAGTAGTTTGTCTTTGTTGTTATCCTGAGCCCAGCGACCGTGGGGAGCGAAGGCGAAGGACCCCTTTCGCGACGCCAATGTCAGACAGGGCCGTAGTCATCGCTTCTCCAGCTTCCCATCTCTCACCCTGAACTTCATCCCGCGCCACTCGACTTCGTCGCTGGCAAAGCTCGCGATCCAAACCGCGAGCGCCACGAAATCTCGCAACGGCAGCAGCCACAGGTCCCGCGGGACGCCTGGATCGGCGAGCACACCGCGCCCAATCGCAAACGCCGCCACAATGCGCGACAACGCAACCACTGCCAACGCCGTCCACGTCCACCATGCTCGCGGACTCGCCAGGACCGCAAGAATTCCCCAAGCCAGCCCGAAAGTCACGATCAAACCGAAATACTGGGCCGAGCGACGGTCCCGAACATTGCGCGCCCACCGCAGTTGATGCGACCAGAACTCGCCCCACGTGTAATCGGGCAGCGCGGTCTCCACCACCACGTCGGCCAGTTGACCGTTGTAGCCCGCCGCGGCCGTTCGCGCTCCCAGTTCATAGTCGTCGCCCAGATAATCGACCAGCGCTTCGAGCCCGCCGATCTCGCGCAAGCACCTCTTTCGTTGTCGCCATCGTGGCACCCAGCGCGAAGCGGACGCCGCTTTCCATCTCGCGCGCCACCAGCACGCCACCCATGAAGTCGGTGCTCAGGCCCAGGGCCTCGATCCGCGACGGCAGCGTCTTGCCCGCGAGCCCGCGATATAGCGACGTCACCATGCCGACTCGCTCATCGGCCAACCCGCTCATCACGCGGCGCAGGTAGTCTGGATGGCGCCACGATGTCGCTGTCGTTGATGAGGATGTGCTCGTACTTCGCCTCGGCAACATCTGCGCCAACGTGCTGACCTTGCCGTTCAGGCCCAGGTTCTTGGGACAAGGAACAATGCGAATCTGCCGCTGCGGAAACTCCTGCTGCAATCGCGTCACCAGCGCCAATGCAGGCTCGTTCGGGATCGCTCGCGCCGAACAGCAACTCGTACTCGGGATAGTCGAACACACAGTGGCTGCGGAAAGCTGCGTACATTTGCGGATCGAGTCCCTTCAGCGACTTCAACATGCTCACGGGCGGAGCAAAATCCCCATGCACAACCGACTTCGCCTGCCGGCGGAACGTCCCGCAGCCCACGTGCACAGTCCGAAGTACGCCGCGCCCGCCAGCGCTAGCAGCGCACACATGCCGCGATCAGGGAGAGAAGGAATTGCATGGCAAGCTGTTCAGATTAGCAGACCAGCGCGCTACTCGTAGCGCAGCGCCTCGATGGGATCGAGGTTGGCCGCCTTGTACGCGGGATAGATCCCGAAGATCAATCCGATCGCGACCGACACCATGGTCGCTGTCAGCACCCACGACAACGACATGCTCGCCGGGAGCGAGGGAAACGCCAGCGGAACCATCAGCGTCAGAAATCCACCGAGAAGAATGCCAAGGATGCCGCCCAGCCCGGTAAGAGTGATCGCCTCCAGCGTGAATTGCAGCAGCACATCGCTTTTGCGCGCACCTATGGCTTTGCGTACGCCAATCTCACGGGTTCGCTCCGTCACCGACACCAGCATGATATTCATCACGCCCACGCCACCCACGATCAGCGCCACGCTCGATACGGCGAACATGAACACGAAGATCCCGCCCGTCAGCTGGTTCCACGTATCGCTCAGCGCGTCCTGGCTGAACACTGCGAAATTGTCCGGCTGATTCGGCGCCAGGTGACGACGACGACGCAGCAATCCGCGCATCTCGTCCATGGCCAGTGGCATGTCGTCATGCGACGTCGCCTTCACGCTGATCCAGTGCTGCTTCAGCTCGGGATGCAGCTTATGCAGCGTCGCAATCGGAAAATACACCAGGTTGTCTTCCGGATTGGAGCCGTTGCCAAACGCCGCCTTGCGCTTCGAGAGCACTCCAATCACGGTGAACAACTGGCCCTCGATGTTGATTTCCTTGCCCAGCGGCTGTTCGTTCTCAAACAACTTCTCGCTGGTGTCATAGCCCAGCACAATTACCGGACTGCGGCGCTCGTTGTCGGTCTCGGTGAACCAGCGGCCCTTGTCGAGCTTCAGGTCGAACACGTTCATGGTGTCGGGCAGGTCGCCGTCGAGGATGGTGTTCTTGGTCTTGCGGTCCTTATATTTCACCGAATACGAGCCGGTCCCGAACTGCGGCAACTGTAGCCGTACGCCGTCGGTCACGGCTTTCACATGCGGCAGGTCGCGCATGGCGATGGCATCTTCCATCGTCAGTTCTTTGCGCGTCAGCATTTCCGTAGTGGGCCGCCCGAACTGAAACACGTCAATGTGAAACGCAAAGATGATGTCGGAACCCATGTCTTTCACCATGTTCTCGACATTGCTGTTGAGGCCGCGTACCACGGAAGAAATCAGAATCACCATCATCACGCCGATGACGATTCCAAGCACGGTCAGGCCCGAGCGCATCTTGTTCTTGGCGATGGTCTCCAACGCCATGCGCAGAATTTCCTTGTAGTCGCCGCGACGCATGCTCATAGCTCAAACCTCAAGCGCCACGATCGGATCCAGCTTGGCCGCTTTCCGCGCCGGATACACGCCAAAGAAAATTCCCACGCTCGCCGACACCAGCAGTCCCGCGGCGATCGCCCACAGCTTGATGGCCGACGGCATACCGATCGCAGCCGTGACGCCCTCCGCGATGGCAATGCCGAAGAGCACGCCGACCAGTCCGCCGATGATTGCCATCGTGCTCGACTCAATCAGGAACTGCCGCATCACGTCGCGCGGTCGCGCACCTAGCGCCTTGCGAATGCCGATCTCCCGCGTTCGTTCCGTCACCGACACCAGCATGATATTCATAATGACGATGCCGCCAACGATCAGCGAAATCGAGGCAATCACAATCATCACAATGAAGAACGTTCCGCTCAGGTCCGCCCAGAGTGACAGGAAGCTGTCATTGGTTTCAATAACGAAGCTGTCTTTCTCGCCCAGCACATCGTGGCGCCGCGCGCGCAAGATCACTCGTGCCTGGTCAATGGCCTGCTGCATGGGCAATCCCACGTCGTAGCCCTTGGCCCAGATATTTGCGCTGTTGTGCGAGCCGTACGCCTTGAACCATGTACTGATCGGCATGATCACGTAATTGTCGCGGCTCTGCCCCAGCGTCTTGCCTTCCTTCTTGCCCACGCCGATGATCGTGTACTCGTGGCCGTCCACTTTGATCAGCTTGCCGATCGGGTCAGTCCCGGCCATCAGGTTCTCGCGAATGTCCTGGCCAATGATCACGACGCGCGACCCGTTATTCTGGTCCGCATCGTTCAACGGCCGTCCCATCACCACGTCGAGGTCGTAAATCGGCTGCATCGTCGGAGTCCAGCCGCGCACAATCGAGTCTTTGCTGTTCTCCGTGCCGTACACCACTGTGCCCGTGAAATTACGCACCGCCGCGCCCACAGTCTTGCAGGCCGAGCACTCATCCACGATGGCCTGGTAGTGCTCCATCGTGATGTCTTTGCGCTTGTTGCCCTCGATGAACTGGTCGGCGTCAGTAATGACGTTGGGCATCTTGCTGACGATAAAGACGTCGGCACCGAGGTTGAACACCTTCTCGGCAACGTAACCATTAATGCCGTTGACGAACGTCACCACTGCAATCACCGCCGCCACGCCGATGACCACGCCCAGCAGCGTTAGCACTGACCTGAGCTTGTTGGCCCACAGCGAGAGCAGAGCGATGCGAATTGCCTCAGTGATATTCATGCAACCTTATTAGGCAGGAAAGCCTTTTCAGTTTAACAGTCTCCGGACGCCGACAGGTGCGGTTCATCCAGCATTTCGTGGGGTTTCGGCAAAACTCGTGCCAATACATGCCGCCAAAATTGATACGGAACGGTAAACGAAAAAGATTCAGCGGCTTCGCCCTCCGTTTCTCGGTGCGCGCTGCGTCGCATCCTTAATGTGTTCTAATTCTCCTAACCTTCAATTCATTGCCTCAACGTCGGGAGAATTCATGCCGTCTGGGTCTACGTTCCGTGTTCGTCTCGCTTCGCTGCTTGGACTTGCATTAGTGTTTGCTTGCGCCGCCGCCCACGCTCAGAAGATCAAGGTCGAGTACGACAAGTCTCTCGATTTCTCGAAATTCAAGACTTACGCCATTGATCCCAAGGAGAACGCGGCCCGTCCGGGTTTGCGGCTGGCGATCCAAGCCGCCATCCAGGACGACCTCGCCAAGCGCGGCCTCACCAAGGTTGCCAGCGATCCCGACATCTACGTGCAGATGTACGGCTCCATCGACTCTGATACCAGCTTCAGCTATATGGACCCTATTTACGGAACCGGCATCCCGCCCATGAACTACGGCATCACCATGTGGTACGCGATTCCTGGCACGGTCACTAGCGTGATAGTCCACAAAGGCGAGATGGTCATCGACATCATCGACGCCAAGCAGAAGAAGCTCATCTGGCGCGGCGTCGCCGTTCAAAAACTCAGCGAGAAGCGCGAGAAGCTCATGGATCAGGTCAACACCACGGTCGAGAAATTATTCCAGCAGTACCCAGTGGCTAAGAAGTAGGCTCCTGCCGTGCCATTGTCACCCGCAGTTCCTTGGTCCAGCGTTGGCCACTAGGTGTGAAGTCCCTTTGCCACCAAAGTCTAGTAACTTGCTTTGCCTCAAGCAGTTAACTGCTAGTTAATGGCTCTTCCGTAACCCACCACCTAGTTACTAATATGTGCAAAATAATGCACACATCGTCACCTCTGCAATTATCCAACTAACTAACCCAAAGTCATAGTTTTGTTCACTATCGCTGCGTACTACGAATATAGTTGCTTTTCCCTCTCCTGCGTGATATCCCTTCATTCACTGCCGAGGGTCGTTTCGGCGGTAACCCATTCTGATGACTAACCTTCCAGACGGAGAGAGAGCGAAACACATGAATCTAAAAAAATGTCTCCCACTATCCGCCTTGGCATGTTCCCTGCTGACCCGAGGTGCCCCATCGTTCGCGCAGGTAGCAACATCCCAGGCCGGAGTAACAACCCACACCACTCGTGCAGTGAAATTCGATATCTCAGCGCCGCTGAGCGAAATGATTAAGAACCAGCCCACCTCAATTTTCCAGCAGAAGGAAAGCGAGCCTGCCCTGCGCCCAAAGGCCGCTCTTCACGCTACCAACGGCCTGAACACGAAAGTTGCGAACGTTGGCGTGCAGAACGCTGCTCTCTATCCCACTACCGCCACCGTAGGCGTGAACGTCCTTGGACTGGGTGTTGGCTTTCCTGGTTTCACGATTGCCGGAGCCCCGCCGGACCCGAACCTCGCTGTGGGTGACACCCAAGTTGTGCAGTGGGTGAACTCTTCTTTCGCCATCTTCGACAAGACCACGGGTGCCACAATTGCCGGTCCGTTTCTCGGCAACACCCTGTGGGCGGGATTCGGCGGTCAGTGCCAAACCCGCAATAGCGGCGACCCTGTCGCACAGTGGGACAAGATTGCGCATCGCTGGGTATTGATGCAGCCCGTGTTCACCGCTCCGTTCTTCAGTTGCATCGCGGTTTCCACTACTGCCGATGCCACCGGCACCTACTACCGCTTCGCATTCCCGCAGATCAACGGTTTCCCCGACTACCCGAAATTGGGTGTCTGGATCGACGGTTATTACACCACGCAGAACATCTTCAACAACTCCGGCACCGCTTACCTAGGTGTGGAACCTTGCGCTTTCGAGAAGGCCAAGTTGCTCGTCGGCGATTCGACCGCCAAGATGATCTGCGTATTCGACACCTCCAACGGAACTCTGTTTGACGACGGCTTCCTGCCTGCCGACATCGATTCGCCCGAATTGTTGCCGCCTGCCGGAACACCGGAAGTCTTCCTCGGAAGTATTGACAATTTCGCCAGTGAAACGCACGTCTACGAGTACACGATGAAGCCCGACTTCGTCGCCGGTACCGCAGTTTTCACGGGCACAAACGGCGCCAACCCGATTACCGTCAACTCCTTTATCGGCGCGTGCAACTTTGGCGGCGCCTGCATTCCGCAGCAGGGCACAGCCACTCGCCTTGACTCCCTGGCTGATCGCCTGATGTACCGGTTAGCGTTCCGCCGCACAGTAAACAGCGCGAACGTTCCGGTGAACCATTACCTCGTCAGCCACTCCATCGGTCTGGGCACCAGCGGCGGCGTTCCTATCGCGGAGCGTTGGTACGAATTCCGCGCACCGAACAGCAACCTGACGGCGCTTTCCGTCTTCCAACAGGGTACTTACAACCCCGACGCCACCAATCGCTGGATGGGCTCGCTTGCCATGGACAAGACCGGCAACATCATCCTCGGCTACAGCACCTCCAGCAGCACTGTGTTCCCGTCCATCAACTTCGCTAGCCGGGCCCCCACCGATGCACTGGGCACGCTCGGAACCGAGAGCCTGCTCTTTGCAGGAACCGGATCGCAGCGCGCTACTTCCAACCGCTGGGGCGACTACACCAGTATGTCCATCGACAACGATGGATGTACGATGTGGTACACGGATGAGTATTACGTGACCCCCAACGTCACCTTCGCTTGGGCCACGCGCGTAGCTTCGCTGAAGGTTCCAACCTGCCACTAGGAAATTCGGCGCTGTCACTTTGCTGTGCCAGCGCCGCTTCTTCCCTCGGCGGTTGCACCCGACGGTTAACTGAGTCGAGCTTGGATTTCCAGGCCGACCGTCACTTTCAAATTACGCAGGCTGTTGTCCCTGCGGAGGACTATCGATGAAGAAACTATCTGTTCTCAGCGTCGCTGCCCTTCTGGCGCTCTGCTTGGTGCTGGTTGGAACTGGCAGCGCCAGTGTTATCTCGCTGCAGTCACTCTCAAACAATGTATCCATCAAGAACGGCACCGTTACCGTGCCATTCCCCACCGCGGGCGATGCGTACTGCAGCGCTACCAACGGCTGCGGCAACATTCCCTCCGGCGGCGGCACTGACTTCCAGTGGACGACAGGCGACTTCGTTTTATCGTCGATCTTCGTCATTCCCAACTCGACCAGCGTAACCGGCCTTACCGCGAATTGGCTGTTCGCGGACTTCCTGGGTGACGGCAATACCGAGACCTGGGCGGTGTTCATCAACGGCGTCAGCGTGGCTTCGGCAACATTGCCGGATGATGCCTTCAACGGCGACATCTTGACGGTGACCGGCAGCGTGACTTTCGCCGGCATCGCACCCGTGAGCGGCGGCTACCAGGTCGAGTTGGTGCTGCAGAATACTGTGCCCTTTGGCGGCGGATCGGTGAGCTGGCTGGATGGCGGCACCACTGGACTTGACTTCACAACATCATCAGTTCCGGAGCCTGGAACAATCGTTCTGCTAGGGTCGAGCCTGTTGGGTTTTGCCGGCATCGCCCGTCGCAAGCTGATTGGCTAATCTAGCTTAGGAATTTCTGTCTCGACTTCGGGGAGCGTCTAGCTCCCCGTTTTTTTGCTCCCGCAGGCCGGATCGAACCGTTGGCCGCAGCCGGGTAGTCAACAATTGCCTGCTGTTGACAATTGTGGGGTTCCAACTCTGAGGTTCATCCGTGATAGTCCGCGCAAATCCGCGGCCGAACATCCCTACTCCACTTCCACTTCCTTAGGCTGCTGATTTCGCTTGGGACGCCGGTTCTGCTGCAGGATCTTCTTCCGCAACCGCAGCGTCTTCGGCGTCACCTCCACCAGCTCATCGTCGGCGATGAACTCGATGGCCTGCTCCAGGTTCAGGTTCTTGAACGGCACCAGCCGGATGGCCTCGTCCGCCGTGGACGAGCGCATGTTGGTGAGCTTCTTCTCGCGCACGATGTTCACGTCGAGATCGTTGTCGCGCGCATTCTCGCCAACCACCATGCCTTCGTACACTTCTTCGCCAGGCCCGACGAACAGCTCGCCGCGCTCCTGCAAGCCCCACAGCGCGTAAGCGGTGGTCGAACCGTTGCGGTCAGACACCAGCGCTCCGGTGACGCGATGCGGAATCTCGCCCTGCCACTCGGTGTATCCCTCGAACAGCGAGTTCATCACCACGGTGCCGCGCGTGTCGGTCAGCATTTCGCTGCGCAGCCCGATCAGTCCGCGGCTGGGCACCGTGAACTCCATGCGCACACGCCCGTAACCGTGGTTGTGCATCTTCTGCATCTGCGCCTTGCGCACGCCGAGCTTCTCGATCACCACGCCCACAAAGCCTTCGGGCACGTCGATGGTCAGGCGCTCGACCGGCTCCATCAGCTTGCCGTCGATGTGCTTGGTGACGATTTCCGGCTTGCCGACAGCAAGCTCGAATCCTTCGCGCCGCATCATTTCGATCAGAATGGCCAGTTGCAGTTCGCCGCGTCCCATCACCTTGAATGAGTCGGTCGCTTCGGTCTCTTCCACGCGCAGCGAAACGTTGGTCAGCAACTCTTTCGCCAGGCGATCGCGCAAATTGCGCGAGGTCACGTACTGTCCTTCGCGTCCCGCGAACGGCGAAGTATTCACCATGAACTGGATGGCGATGGTCGGCTCGTCGATGGTGATCACCGGCAGCGGCGACGGATTCTCCACATCGGTGATGGTCTCGCCGATGTTGATGCCTTCGACTCCGGCAACCGCAACGATATCGCCCAGCTCGGTCGCGGTGATGTCGGTGCGCTTCAGCCCGGCGAAAGTGAACATCTTGGTGATCTTGGTCGGTTGCATCGAGCCGTCGCGCTTGGCGATGGCAACATCTTCGCCCGCGCGCAGCGTGCCGTTGAAGACGCGCGCAATGGCCATCCGTCCGAGGTAGTCGCTGTAGTCGAGGTTCGCCACCAGCACCTGCAATGGCCCGTCGGCGTCGCCCGTGGGATGCGGAATCGTCTTCACGATCGCCTCGAACAGCGGCTGCAAGTTCTCGCCCGGCTTGTCGATATCGGTGGTCGCCGTGCCCGACTTCGCGTTGGTGTACAGCACCGGAAAATCGATCTGGTCTTCGCCCGCATCAAGATCGATGAACAGGTCATAGACCTCGTTCAGCACTTCCTGCGCGCGCGCATCGGGACGGTCGATCTTGTTGATGACCAGGATCGGCAGGCAGCTTGGCTTCCAGCGCCTTGCTCAGCACGTAACGCGTCTGCGGCAGCGGGCCTTCCGAGGCATCGACCAGCAGCATCACGCCGTCGACCATCTTGAGCGCGCGCTCCACTTCGCCGCCGAAATCGCTGTGGCCCGGCGTATCGACGATGTTGATCTTGATGTCGTGATAGAAAATCGCGGTGTTCTTGGCCAGGATGGTGATGCCGCGCTCGCGTTCCAGTTCGTTGGAGTCCATCACGCGCTCGGCATGCGCTTCATTGGAGCGCCAGGTGCCGCTCTGGTTCAGCATGGCGTCCACCAGCGTGGTCTTGCCGTGGTCAACGTGCGCGATGATGGCGATATTGCGTAAGCTCTTGCTCAAAACGACTCCTTGGTTCCTTCATGGGAGGACCATGGTTGCCTTCGATTACCAATTGTGGGTCCACGGCCCGCAGTGTGCGGAAACTCGCTTCGCGACTGATTCGTGTCGGGGCACGACTTTAGTCGTGCCGCAATCAACCGCTAGAAGATGGGACTTTAGCCCCGGCAAACCCTCCCACCTTTCAGACACCACCTCCGGCTACTTGCACAAAGCTCAGTATCCTATCCGGCGTGGGAACAGCAGGAGGGAAAACTCGGAGTCTCTAGTTTAC